>CAVOPA010000020.1:0-8841 GCA_963697705.1 Vicinamibacteria bacterium | reverse complement strand
CCGAGCACCCGCAGGCCGCCCACGAGCACCGTCATCTCCGGCGCGCTCAGCGTCAGTCTAAAGGCGCGCTCGACCAGCAGATGCTCGGCCGGCACGTCGTGGCCTTCGCCCACGAAGTTGCGGAACCCGTCCGCGTCTGGCTCGAGCACGGCGAACGATTCCACATCGGTCTGCTCCGGCGACGCATCCGTGCGACCCGCCGCGAATGGCAGCTTCACCTCAACGCCGGCCTTCTTCGCCGCCTGCTCGATGGCCGCGTCGCCGCCGATCACGATCAGATCGGCCAGTGACACCTTCTTCTTGCTGCCAGCCTGCGCGTCGTTGAACTCCTTCTGGATCTTCTCCAGTACCGGCAGTACCCTCGCGAGCTCCGGTGGATTGTTGACCGCCCAATCCTTCTGCGGTGCGAGTCGAACGCGCGCGCCATTGGCCCCGCCGCGCTTGTCGGTTCCGCGGAACGACGATGCCGACGCCCAGGCCGTGGAGACGAGCTGAGACGTGGACAGGCCCGATGCGAGGATCTTGCTCTTCAGCGCCGCGACGTCTTTTTCATCGATCAGCTGGTGATCGACGGCGGGGACCGGATCCTGCCAGATTTGCGGCTCCTTGGGAACCTCCGGGCCCAGGTAGCGCGAGAGGGGGCCCATGTCGCGGTGGGTCAGCTTGAACCACGCCTTCGCGAAGGCGTCCGCAAACTCCTGCGGGTTGTCCTTGAAGCGCCGCGCGATCTTCTCGTAAGCAGGGTCCACCCGCAGAGAGAGGTCAGTCGTCAGCATGTTCGGGGCGATCTTCTTGGACTTGTCGTGGGCGGCCGGCACCGTGCCGTCACCAGCGCCGTTCTTCGGCTTCCACTGCTTCGCACCAGCCGGGCTCGTCGTCAGCTCCCACTCGTATTCGAAAAGGTGCTTGAAGAAGTCGTGGCTCCACTTCGTCGGCGTCGTCGTCCACGTCACCTCGAGACCGCTCGTGATCGCGTGGGCACCCACACCGGTTTCGTAGCTGCCCTTCCAGCCGAAGCCCTGCTCCTCGAGGTTGCCGCCCTCAGGTTCCCGGCCGACATGCTTGTCCGCAGGTGCTGCACCGTGTGTCTTGCCGAAGGTGTGTCCGCCGGCGATGAGCGCCACCGTTTCCTCGTCGTTCATCGCCATGCGGCGGAACGTCTCGCGGATGTCGCGGGCCGCCGTCACGGGATCGGCACTGCCGTTCGGCCCTTCCGGGTTCACGTAGATGAGGCCCATCTGCACGGCGCCGAGCGGATTCGCCAGTTGACGATCGCCGCTGTAGCGCTCGTCACCGAGCCACGTGGCCTCGGATCCCCAGTTGACGTGCTCCGGCTCCCAGACATCCTTGCGCCCGCCCGCGAAGCCGAACGTCTTGAACCCCATCGACTCCAGGGCGACGTTGCCGGTGAGGACCATCAGGTCGGCCCACGAGATCTTCCGGCCGTACTTCTGCTTGATCGGCCAGAGCAGACGGCGCGCCTTGTCGAGGTTGGCGTTGTCCGGCCAGCTGCCGAGGGGTGCAAAGCGCAGTTGCCCCGAACCCGCACCGCCGCGGCCGTCGTGGATACGGTAGGTGCCCGCGCTATGCCACGCCATGCGGATGAAGAGCGGTCCGTAGTGGCCGAAGTCCGCCGGCCACCAGGCCTGCGAGTTCGTCATCACTGCCTCGATGTCCTTCTTCACTGCCTTCAGATCGAGGGACTTGAACTCTTCGGCGTAGTTGAAGTCCTCGCCCATCGGATTACCGGACGGATGGTTGGTGTGGAGAGCGCTCAGGTTCAACTGATTCGGCCACCAGTCGCGATTCGCTCGACCGCTGAGCGATGCGGCCGAGAACGGGCACTTGCTTTCGTTTTCCATGTGCGTAGACCTCTCGTGTGATTGGAGTGCGGCCCGGTTACTTCGTCCGGGCGATTCTTTTTGGCGGTCTCCGGTCTCCGGCCTTCGGTCTCCGATCGACCGTTCGTCGGGCGCTCGGCGCGCGCGATCTTTGGCTTGCCTTCGCACCTGCACGGCGGCTGCCTGAACGGGATGCGACTCTCGACTTGCCCTGGCAATCCGGACAGCGTCCCCAGTACGCGACTTCAGCCTCGTCGATCTGATAGCCGTTGTCGTCGTGCGCCGTGAGACAGGGGGCCTTGCCGACCGCGCAGTCGACATCGACCACGCTGCCGCAGACTCGACAGATCAGATGGTGATGGTTGTCGCCGACACGATCTTCGAAACGGGCCGGTGATCCTGATGGCTGAATGCGACGGATGAGGCCTTCGGTGACCAGGACGCTGAGCGCGTCGTAGACCGACTGCAGCGAAATCGCGCCGATCTCTCCCCTGACCGCTTCGGCCACGGCGTCCGCTGTGATGTGTGGCTCAGTCGACACCGCCCGCAAGACGGCCAATCGCTGAGCTGTGACCTGAATGCCGCGTTGCCGAAGGACATCAGCCGGGTCGGTAGCCACGAAGGCATGCTAGATCAATATTTGGAATGACTCAAATATTAGATAAAGCTCGGAATCGTCGGCGCTCCCCGCTTCGCCGCGCCTCCTTCACTCGAACCGCACACGCGGGTCGAGCAGCGCGTGGCCCAGATCCACGACGAGGTTCGCGGCCACGACGAGCACTGCCGAGAGTATCGCGATCCCCATGATGATGGGCAGGTCCTGCGTGGCGACGGCCTGCACGGCCTCGCGGCCGAGTCCAGGAAGCCCAAAGACGACCTCAGTCACGATGGCGCCGCCCATCAGGCCACCCAGGTCGATGCCGAACTGGGTCACCACCGGCGTGAGCGAGCTGCGAAGCGCATGCCGATATGTGATCCGCCGCTCGGTGAGGCCCTTGGAGCGGGCGGTCCGGATGTAGTCCTCGTCGAGCACGTCGATCATCGCGCTCCGCGTGAGGCGAGAGTAGGTGGCGGCTGTGACGAGCGCAATCGACAGCCACGGCAGGATGAGGAAGCGCGCCCACTGGAGCGGACTGTCGCTGAAGGCGACATACGACCCAGGCGGGAAGAACTCGAACCCGGCCAGGTACAGCTGGAAGAACAGGAAGAAGAGCAGCAGCTGCCCGAGCAGGAACGGCGGCATCGAGTAGAAGGTGAGCGCGATGCCGGTGATCGCGTGATCGATCGCCGACCGTCGCCTGGTCGCCGCGATCACGCCGGCGCCGACGCCCATCACCAGCCACAGCACCGCGCTGCCGAGGGCGAGCGAGGCGGTGACCGGAAAGTCGCGCGCCACGATCGCGGTCACCGGCTCCTGCGTGAGGAACGATTCACCCAGATCGCCGCCGGCCAATCGTCGGAGGAACGAGAGGTACTGGACGCCCATGGGCTGGTCGAGGCCCAGACGCGTGCGCACGATCTGGATCGTCTGCTCGCTCGCCTGACGGCCGGCGATGAGCCGCGCCACGTCGCGCGGCACGGCGAAGTAGATGACGAACACGGTGGTGGCGACCACCCAGACCACGAGCGCGCTCCACGCGAGACGACGAAGGAGGAAGCGGATCATGCCGCGTCCTCCTGACTGCCGCGGGAGGCCGTGTCGCGGCGCGGGTCGAGCGCGTCGCGCACGCTGTCGCCAAGCACGTTGAACGCGACGGTCGTGATGAGCAGCGCCGCGCCAGGAAAGAACACGAACCACCACGCCACCCTGTAGTAGGCCATGGCGTCGGCCAGCATGTTGCCCCACGAGGGCGTCGGCGGCACGACGCTGAGCCCGAGAAAGGAGAGCGTCGCTTCGCCGGTGATGGCGCCGGGAATCAGCAGCGTCGTATAGACAATGACCGAGGCGGTAACGTTCGGGAGGATCTCGACGAACATGATGCGCGCGTGACTTGCACCCAACGTGCGCGCCGCCTGGACGTACTCGAGCTCGCGAATCGACAGCGCCTGCGCCCGGACGACCCGTCCCACCGACGCCCACGTGAAGAAGGCGATTACCGTGACGCTGATCGTGAGGCTCGGCCCGACGACGGCCACGAGCGCGAGCGCGAACACGAGAAACGGGAGCGACAGCACGACGTCCATCAGTCGTGAGAGGGCGCGATCAACCAGCCCGCCGTACCACCCCGCAACGATGCCCACCAGGGTACCGACGAGCACGGCGAGCGCGCTCGCGAGCACCCCGACGAGCAATGACACGCGCGTGCCGTAGGCGATCCGCACGAGCACGTCCCGGCCAAGGCTGTCCGTGCCGAGCAGGAACGTGCGGTTCGGTCCGATCGGGATGCCCGAGGACGAGAGCCCGACATCGAGGAACTGGTCGCCAGGGCCGTGCCCCACGAGGCGCGCAATCACGGGAGCGAGCACCGCCAGGAGCAGCACGCCGACGAGCGTCACGCCGGCGGCGAGGGCCGCCCGGTCATGCCGCAGGCGCGCGAACGCCAGCGCCCACGGGCCTCGGCTGCGGACCATTGTGTTGGTCGCCGAGTTCATGCGCGTTGACCGACAGTGGTTGTCGCCAGCAACTCGTGATCCGCGAGCGGAAAGTGACAGGCAGTCAGGTGTTCGGCCGCGTCGCCTGGCGCCGGTGCGAGCCGCGGCGCTTCGGAGGCGCAAACCGCCCCGGCACGCGGGCAGCGCGGATGGAACCGACAGCCGGACGGTGGATCGAGCGGGGATGGCGGGTCGCCCGACAGGACGACGTGTTCACGTGCCGCAGCACGGTCAGGATCCGGCACCGGTATCGCCGAGAGCAGCGCACGCGTGTACGGATGCCGCGCATGCCCGTAGAGATCGTCCACCGGCGCCACTTCCACCACCCTGCCGAGGTACATCACGGCAACCCGGTTGCTCACGTGGCGGACGACCGAGAGATCGTGCGAGATGAAGAGGTAGGTGAGCCCCAGCTCACGCTGTAGGTCGTCAAGCAGATTGAGGATCTGCGCCCGGATCGAGACGTCGAGCGCCGAGACCGGCTCGTCGCAGACGATGAGATCGGGATGCAGAGCGATGGCGCGGGCAATGCCGATCCGCTGGCGCTGACCGCCAGAGAAGTCGCCGGGAAACCGGTTGTAGTGCTCCGGGTTGAGGCCGACGAGTGCCATCAGCTCGTTCACGCGCGTCACGCGCTCTGCGCCACCCGCCAGGCCATGAATGTCGAATGGATCGCCGATGATGGAGCCGACGCGGCGCCGCGGGTTGAGCGAGCCGTAGGGATTCTGGAAAACCATCTGCATCCGCCGGCGGAACGGCTGGAGCTCGGCATGCGACGCCGCCGTGATGTCGGTGCCGTCGAACACGATTTTCCCAGAGGTGAGGTCGTGGAGCCGCATGACGCAGCCCGCGAGCGTCGATTTTCCGCAACCGGTCTCGCCAACCAGGGCGAGCGTCTCGCCGCGTCGGACCTCGAGGCTGACGTCACTGACCGCATGCACCTTCTCGCGGGACCGCGAGAAGAGGCCGCCGCTCTTCACCGGGAATTCCTTCACGACGCGCTCGAGCGAGACCAGCGGCTCGCCGGGGCGCGCCGAGACGTGCGCGGCGGTCAGGCGTTCCCCACTGTGCGCCAGCACGAGGATAGGTGGTGCACGGCACCGGGCAGGGCGTCGAGCGGCGGCGTGTCGTGACCGCAGCGATCGACGGCCTCCGTGCATCGAGGCTGAAACGGGCACCCCGGGGCCCGCGCGATCAGACTCGGCGGCTGGCCGGGAATCGGCGTGAGGGGACCTCCCGCGAGATCGGCGCGCGGAATCGCATGCAGCAACCCTCGCGTGTACGGGTGGCTCGGCTCACGGAACAGTGCCCGGCGCGGCGCCACCTCCATGGCCCGGCCTGCGTACATCACGATCACCTCGTCGGCCACTTCAGCGATGACGCCGAGGTCGTGCGTGATCAGGATGATGGCCGTGCCAAATTCCTGCTGCACGCGGCCGAGCAGCCGGATGATCTGCGCCTGCACCGTCACGTCGAGTGCCGTGGTCGGCTCGTCGGCCACGAGCAGGCGCGGATTGAGCGCCAGCGCCATCGCGATCATCGCGCGCTGCAACATCCCGCCGGAGAACTGGTGCGGGTAGTCGTCCACGCGGCGAGCGGGATGCGGAATGCCGACCAGCCCCAGGAGCTCGATGGCCCGCGCGCGCGCCTGCGCCTTCGTCACCGGCTCGTGTGCCTGAATCATCTCCACTATCTGCCACCCGATGCGATACAGCGGATGGAGACTCGACAGAGGATTCTGGAAGACCATCGCGATGCCGCGGCCGCGCACGGCCCGCAACTGGTCGGGCGACATCGTCAGCAGATTCTGCCCCTCGAAGAGCGCCTCGCCCGTGATCCGTGCCCCCCGTGTCAGCCCCACCATCGTCTGCGTGGCGACGCTCTTGCCGGATCCAGATTCGCCGACGATACCGAGCACCTGCCCGCGAGCAACGGAGAACGACAGACCGCTGACCGCCTCGAGGACGCCGTCTGGCGTCCTGAACGCCACGCGGAGGTCGCGGACGTCGAGCAGCGGCGCGGCACCGATTTGCGCGGACGGCGTCATCGCGATTCGCCTGATGCCGGCCGAGCGCCGGCCAGCCACAGCGACGAGAGATCACAGTTCAAGCCCAAGGGCGCCCACGTGCAGTTGCGCACGCGGCGCGACCGCGCGTACGGGGTTCGTTCCTCAATCAGCGGCACGAAGGCGACGTCGTCCATCAGACGCCGCGCGGCGTCGACCCACGCCTGCTCGGCCACATGCTCACTTGCGGCCGTCGTCGCCCGATCGATCGCCTCATTGACGACGGAGCTCTGGTAGCCGCCGTAGTTCTGCGAGTTCTGTCCGAACTGACGCCCGTCGAACAGCGGCGCGATCACCGATCGGCCGTTGTTCTGACCAAACCAGTCGGGCGTCCAGATAGTGATCGCCAGATCCCATTCGCCGCGCCGCGCATTCTCCGGGTTTGGTAGCAGGCGTCCCCAGAAGTCACCGGTAGTGGATGGCACCAGGCGGAGCGTGATGCCGGCTCGCTTCATACTTGCCTGCAGGGACTGAGCGGTAATCGCGAGTGAAGAGTAGACAGGATATGCGAGCGTCAGCGAGATCCCATTCGGATAGCCGGCCTCGGCAAGCAGGCGGCTCGCGGCTGCGGGATCGCCGTGGTCCTGAGGCGTCGCAGCCTGGTCGGCCCCGACGCCGTAGCCCGCTCCACTGCTCGGCACGGCCTGGTTCAGAGGGCGGGCCACGGCCGGGCCACCGGCCAATTGCGCGACCGCTGCCTTATCCACGGCCATCGCTATCGCGGTCCGCACACCACGCTGCTTCAACGCGCCACTGTTGTTGGGACCAACGTGATTCAGGACGAGAAAGTGCATTGAGCCGTACATGCCGCCGCTCGGTGCCAACCAGACGGTCGGGTCGGCCGTGGCCAGCAGTGATGCCAGTGACGCCAGGGGAACCGTCTCACCGAAACTCACATCCGCGGTCCCGGCCTCAATCTGCAGCTCGACCAGTTCGGCATCGACGCCAAGGCGCACACGGATGCCGTCGACATACGCCGGGCGGATCGGGTCGGTCCGGGAATCCCAGACCGGATTTCGCTCGAGGAGGATCTCCCGATTCTGGACATAGCGTGCGATCCGGTATGGCCCGTTCGAGATTGTGCGCTGGCGAAACTCGGGGCTGTCGGGCAGCGTGTCGAGGTACTCGACGGGCACCGGCGAGGCGAATGGCATCGCCACGAGGTTCAGGAAATCCGACGCGCGGGTGCGAAGCCGAAAGACGACGGTGAAGTCGTCGGCGGCACGGACCCCCTCGAGGTCATGCGTGGTCACGAAGTCGCGGATGGCGGCCACCGTGCCGGGCACGTGCGCGAACCGTCCGCAGTAGTCGGCCATCCCGGCGATGGTCCCGGTGTAGTACATCGGAGCGCCGACGGGACTGACCGGGTTGCAGAACAGCTTGAAGGCGCGCACGACGTCATGCGCCGTGACCTCGCGTGCCGGGTGGCTGTCCCACAGTACGCCGCGCCGCAGGTGGAAAGTGTAGGAGAGACCGTCGGCGCTGATCCCGCCGTTCTCCCGCGTCGGCACCTCGAGCGCCAAGTCGGCCACGGGCCGCGTCTTGACGGCATCGTCATGCCCCGGAGCGTAGGCCAGCAACTGACGGGCGAATGTCTGGATGAGCCAAATCGTCGAGACCACGTAGGCGCTCGTCGTAGCCAGATGATCGACGTCGCTGGAGCCGACGAGTTCGAGCGTCCCACCGCGCAGTGGCGGACCCGATTCGTCGATCCGCGCCCGGACGCGGCCGTCCGAGCAGCCGGCGGCGAGACACAGGCAGAGCGTCAGGACAAGAGTCCCGCAAGTGCGACGCACATCTATCATCCGTGGCTTTTCGGGAGTCACTTCCTGGACGAAGCCGGCCAATTGCGGATCCGCGTCAGGAGCTGTTGTCGTAAGCCGACGTCAATCTGCGCGGTGATGTCGCAGGCGCCGAGGCGGGTGCTGGGGACGAGAGTCAAGTCGCTGGATTATATGGGGCGGAGTGCCAGTGCGGGTGCGATTACTCCTGATCAACCTATCAGGATTTCGCCTTCCAATTCAGAATCACCGTAATGGGCGACGCGTTTGGGTCTTCCACGACCGTGTTCATGAGGAACCGGCCATCTGGTGCGACGACGTATTGCGGCGTGAACCCGGTTTGCTGCAGCGCGCCGCCGACGCGTGTGGTGAAAAGCGGGACGGGGGTTCTCGCTTCCACGCTTTCGCCGTCTGACGCGAGTTGGATCGGCACCGCCATGAGTCGGTCGTCCAGCGCGATGTAGAACAACTCCTTGCCGTCGGGCCCCCAGCGCGCGCTGATGCCGCCCGCAGTCGAAACGAGTGACTTCGTTCCAGGGCCGGGAAACGGCTGGACGTAGAT
>CAVOPA010000019.1:0-621766 GCA_963697705.1 Vicinamibacteria bacterium | reverse complement strand
CATGGCCATGAAAGACGATGTCGTTACCCGACCCTTTATGGCCTGTAACAGACGAGAAGCGCCATCCAAGACAGTAAAACGGATTGATCTTTAGATACCGGCGCCAGCCGGTACGCAGATCCGTGACGTGATGATGGAGCACCAAACACACGACCGACTTCGTGGATCTCGTCAGGAGTGAGCGCGCCGGCAGCGGTTGTGAGTCCAATGGACGCAAATCGCTTGAAAGTCGACATCAACCAGCTCAGACGCGCGTCGTCGATCTCGCCCCTGGCGATGTTGCCTTCGAGATAGGCATTGCTATCCAAGCCAATGAAGATGATGGGCGTGGCATGTGGCCTTATGAACGTCACGTAGTTGCATTCCGCCGGAGCCTTCCCGAAGACTGCATTAAACCGCGTGGGCTTTGATTCACGCATCTTGTCGTGATTACCCGGTACGCAAAGCAGGCGTGCTGGCTCAACCTCGAGACCAATCAGCCCCTGATGCGCGTATACTCCGCGGTCGGCAACGGGCACTTGCCCTGTAAGTACGTCAACGCAAACTGAAATCTAGCCTCGTCCGTAGCATCGGTAGAAATGTCACCCGTGACCAGGACTTGATCAAACAATGGCAGCGATTTCACGCCCAAGGAATGGGCCAGAGCACACGCACGCCGAGAGTTTTCCCCAGCGGTCTCGACTGCTAACGGCAGCATCATAAGGATCAGTGGATCATGAGCCTGCATTCTGAAAGCCTTAGTCTCAGCGATGTTGATTAGCCCCGTGCGATCGTCACCGCCGGCATCCGCAAAGTCATGTCCGAGGTGCAAGTCAGACAGATGCAATAGTCGCGCTATTGGCCTAGCACTGGACGAGTCGGCGTTCATGTGATTTGCCCCTGCTACAGATCGACGTTCCGGGGGGGTAGTCGTCGGGACCCGCGGCGTGTGTGACTAGGATTGATCTCGATCCACGAACTCAGAGCCCTTGGGGGGGTTCACGCCCCTAGCCTGTCCGGACATCTCTTCGCCCTGTTCGGGCGCCGACCTCAGGGCCTCGCGCTGCCTCCCCTCGCGCTGCCTCCGCAGGAAATCCAGTTTTTGGCGGGCGGCGTCCGCATCGGTTGCGGCTGATTGAGCGGTGTCAACCTGGTCTGATTCTGGGAAATCGGCCTGGATGAGCCGGGCGAGTTCCGCGTAGGTTGAGCTCAGCAGTTCGTCGAATCTGCACCGACGAACTTTCGCCGAAGATCGAGTGGATCAACTTTGCTTCTGGCGTAGCCTCCTCGTAGTCAATCGAGCCCTCTAGATTGACGTGTTGAGCGAGGTTCACAGCCCGTTGGAGTGTTCGCAAGAAGCTTCTCGCTAGATGGTCGTGACGCTTCTCTGGCTCGATGAGACGAGACGTGCTAGCTCCTCAACTGGGCCGTGGGTTCGAAACCAAAGTCGTCCGTCGTCCATTTGCGAATGTGCCGAATCCGGCTATAGACGCGGTTCCATGTTTCGCGACTGGTACTTTCAGCGTTACCGCCAGCGCCGGCACGACGGCTTGGGCGACGTCACGCAGGAACTCCGGTGCACTCTCAGGCGCCTCCAACTCCAACGAGCGGTGCCGTTCAAGGCCGACTAGAGCGAGTGCCAGAAGCTCAGCCGTCAGATCGCTCTCAGGCATGGCAATACTCCGCTAGACGATCGGTTGCTGTTTGGGTCGCCGCGGGCTGGCGCCTGGTCGCTATAGACCTCCCGCCTGATTCCAGCTAGCGGCAGAGTCTACACCCTTGCGAACGAATCGGATCGACGGCCGTGAGCTGCTCGCGAACATGAGAGGGTGTTCAACGGGGCGGTGCTACCGGGCCGAGGCTCGCACGCAGAGCTGCATCCCCCGAAGTACCGGAACGCCTCGGAGTTCTTCGTTCTTCGTACACGCGGCTCGCCGATGCGCTCGTGCGCGAGCTGCGCCTCGAACTCACGGCCACACCTGTAAACGACCAGCGCCCGGCCGCTGATCAGAGCGAACCGGGCGCGGACACTCGCGGCGACAGCGTGCACTCATGAGCCTACTGACCTTCCCGACTCCCGCGCAACTTGATTTTCCTGAGCTAAGTGATGCGCTGTTGAACCTACTCACTGCCATCGAGGCGGCCGGGTGGCAGCGATGACGACCGAGGCGCTCGCAGAGCGCCTTGAAGCCAAGCGAAGCGGCGAGGGTTATCGCGCTGAACGGGCCGTCGAGAGCGTCGGTGTCGCTCAGGCGGTGGCGAAGCGGCTCGGGCTGGACAAGAGCACCGTGTCGCGGCGGGTGAAGGTGGCGCTCGCCGACAGCTATCTGCAGAACGAGGAGCCGCGCAAGGGCCAGGCGATGAAGCTCGTCGGGGGCGACCCCTTACCGGAGGCACAACCCCTGCTCCCCGACCCGGCCACCCTGGAGGACTGTTGCACCGTTGCGCCGTTGCAGGAGGCACAACTCCTCCCCTCCCCCTGCACGATCACCAAGTCAGCACTATCCGGGAGGACGATGTCGCCCTCTTCTAACCTCGTCACGTTCCGCGGCGGCTTCACCGCTGACTGGAGTGTGGTCGTGAGGCTACTCGAGATTGAGGCGAAGGGCGTGCGGTTCGAGCTCGCCGATCGCGGTCGGTTTCGTGTCGTGCCAGGGTCCGCCTTGACGCCCGTCGATCGCTCCTTCCTCGCGACCAATGAGACCAAGTACACGCAATCGTCACCTACTACAGTACCCGAGGAGCAGCTGTGATTGGCCACATTGCCCACACCAAGCGTGCACACGTCCGCACGCATTCCAGTCGCAAAAGGCCTCCTCGAGCGAGACCGGCCGGCCCGGGCGACAACCTGCACGATGGAGGTTGAAAAGGGCAAGCCGGCTCTGAGCACAAGTGCGTCCGTGCCGACGGGCCGGTTCGTTTCGAAGGTAAGGCGGGTGCACGCACAAGGAGTTCCGCTCCGAAGTGCGCACCGCGCTCCTGAAATTGGCGGCCGGCGTTGGCCATGCCGATAACAATGGACGAGGTCAGCCATGCCCGAAGTCACGCACCGAACTGCCCCCCTCCTGCCCTCACCTTCTGCGAAGCCGGGCAAGCCAGCGGCGGCCAAATCCCCCCAAATCCCCCCAACGCGGCCGTTTCGCCCGACTGCAGCTCATCGGCGAATCTTGCACGCCGGGTTGGAGCTCCTGGCCCGCAGCGGCTGGCCGACGGCCTCTGCAATCGCCCTGGCTGTGGGGCGCGACCGCAGCACGGTTGCCGAGCATTTTCGCAGTGCGCGATTCGACGCCTGGTTCAACGATGAGTGCGACAAGTTCCTCGCGCATCAGCCCGGTCGAAGGCCCGGGCGAAGTTTGCTGCGCTGGCGATGGCCGGGAGCGTTCCCCGCACCTGGCGGCCGGGCGGATCGCTGTTGTCATTCCCGTGCCCGCCGGCCGGCCCGCTCGGTCTCACCGTCGCAGACGATGTGGTCTGGGTGGCCACATCACCGGCATGGCCGAGCGGGGGCACATTGCTCGGGAGCGCGGGCGGGTTGATGCGGATCGATTCGCATGACCGGACGCGCCGGCCCTTACCTGATCCCGACCGGCTCTGCCGACCGAATCATCGGGGCACGGGGCACGGCCGTGTGGCTCTACGATCGCGGAGGCGCAATCGTGAAGGTGCACGACGAACGCTAACGCGAGCGGCCGACCCGCGGTGGGCGGCAGCACGCCTATGCCCTCGCGCCGGCGGCCCAATACCGTCGTCGGCATTTAACGACGTTCTAGCTAGGCGAAGGAGTGGGAGTGATGGTGTTCGCTCGCTCCGTGCTTGCACTGATGGTCGTACTCGCCTCGCCATCGAACGGCTGGCATGGGTTCCGGCCGAGCAGGCCGTTCGATCCGGTCGGCTATGGAGGCTGGCCACATAACACCCCGTCGTGGTGCGGTTCGGAGCTCCTCCTGCCACCTGCGGCCTATTCGTTGTTCCAACATCGTCGTGAATCTCTGGAAAGTGTTGTTCGGTCGTTTGGACCGCGTGCCAAGGCACGCGAACATCGCAGCGACGACCGCAACTTACGCCCGCGAAAGCATCGTCCAGAGAGCAGCCGCTGACGAGGCAAAGTGTGACGATACACATCCCGGACGGCGGCCCACCGATCGAGGCCACGCTCGAAGAGGACGAGTGGCAGATGCTGAAGTATCCGGTCATCGGAGGGCACGATGGGTGGGATTAACGCCGCGGCTAGGGTCGGCCTTATCAGTGCGTCGCTTTTCGCGGCTGGCTGCGTCTCCAACAAGCAGGCCTATCCGCAGGCGTGGCCGTCCATCGAGACGCCTGTCGGGCAAGCGTGCGCTCAGATCGCAAATACCTACCCTAACTGGGGCGAGAGTGCGCCCTGATCTAAGTGGCGGCACGCCTGCGCGGGAGTCAGCTGACGGGGGTGCTCTTCGGCGATGTCGCCAACCTGCGGCAGGCCGATCGCGTGACATTCTCTTTTCCTCAGGTCGGCCAACTGCAACTTGTTGTGTCGGGATCGAGCGGTCAGCTCTTTTCGGTCGTCCTCACCAGCGAAACGACCAGTTCCAGTGTCGAAAAGGGCATTGTCACATGCGCCAGGGCGGGGGATGGGACCTCGCGGCTGCAGGAGGAGGGGCGGCCGCAACCAGAACTGTCACCACGTTCGAGCTACATCCTATGGACGACTATTTAGTCGTCGCTGAACAGGGACACGGATTGACCCTTGTGGGGTTTGTACCTTCCGATAAGAGATCGTTCAACGCGGTGGTTCCGGTTTGAACGGATCGGCTTGAACTAGAGCCACTTACCCGGAAGTGGACGCGATTGCGGACACGCGGGCGACGTTCGAGGCTAAGGTATGGGCGTGACTTGACGCCGGAAGCGGTGGGACAATCATTTCATTGTCCCGGCCCGACCCGTGACCTGAATGGTAATCAAGGCTGAGTGATAGCGGGCGAAACCGACGGCCCGTCACGCGAGGTTTTGTCCCCGGCCTTGGCTGGCCTGCACCGCTTCAATGGGGCCGCGGTCTCGTGACCGCGGATGTCCCTCATCGCTTCGAGGGCCAGCGTGAAGTCTGCGCTTCAATGGGGCCGCGGTGTCGTGACCGCGGATGCAGGACTTGCTATACGCGAGACTGGCGTGATCGTCGCTTCAATGGGGCCGCGGTGTCGTGACCGCGGATCGGGGTCTGAGTCGCCGCCACGACGGCGGTCGCGCCCTGCTTGCTTCAATGGGGCCGCGGTCCGTGACCGCGGATGACGGATGACGTGCCGCGCCGACATGCGCCGTCGCGATGACGGCTTCAATGGGGCCGCGGTCTGCTGACCGCGGATGAGCGGCTGACGAGTGCGGTCGCCGCTGGCGGCAGCTCGAGCTTCAATGGGGCCGCGGTCGCGTGACCGCGGAAAGACGTTGCACGTCGCGAATGCGGCGATCGCGTCGACGTCGCTTCAATGGGGCCGCGGTCCGATGACCGCGGATGAGCGCCGTCGACGGCTCGCGTTCGACGAGCTCGGCTGAGCTTCAATGGGGCCGCGGTCTGGTGACCGCGGATGAGCCTGCGAAGTCAGACGCCGGGCTGTCGGCCGCATCGCGGCTTCAATGGGGCCGCGGTCTGTGACCGCGGATGACGGCTGTCGGCGATGCAGCATCGGCGCGTGCCAGCGCGCTTCAATGGGGCCGCGGTCGTGACCGCGGATGACGGCGTCGCACGAGCTGCGGCCTCATGCTCGAGTCGAGCGCTTCAATGGGGCCGCGGTCTCGTGACCGCGGATGACGCTCG
Source organism: Vicinamibacteria bacterium (assembly GCA_963697705.1). GTDB lineage: Bacteria > Acidobacteriota > Vicinamibacteria > Vicinamibacterales > JAENWD01 > CAVUCH01. Next base: position 615,999 of record CAVOPA010000019.1, on the reverse strand, counting down.
GGCATGCCGCCGTCTCGGCGACGCGCGGCAGGCTTCAATGGGGCCGCGGTCGGATGACCGCGGATCGGGCGCGCGTCGGAAGTATCTTGCTGCTGAATGACGCTCAGGTCAGCCTTGCGAGCGGCGGGATATCACGGTGGCTTTAGCCCGAATCGATTGCGGCAGGACGAGAAAGGTTCTCTCAAAATCTGCCGGTTTCGCGCCAGCGAGCGATCCCTCAGGATTTGCGAACCACCCCATCGGTCGCACGGCGCAGAATGCCGTCACCGCGTCTCAAACGCGGGCCACCTTGTCAGCTCTCCAGTCAGCACGCGCGCCAGTAGCCGCGCCTGGATCTCGAGCACCCGCCGGTACGACACACGATACCCGAACAGCGGATGCGTGACGAGCGTGTCGATCCGTTGCTCGTACGTGGCAGGAACGCCGCCCGCCCCGACGCGGTCAGCGCGACCGCGGGGCCTACGGTCAGGAGTCCGCGCCGTCACCATCCCTGTATTGACTGCGGTCAAGACCGCCGAATCCACAATGAGCGGTCGAAAGGGCTCCATCAGATCGAGTGCCAGCGCCGGGCGTCCGAAGCGCGGCTGGTGATAGAAGCCCATGAACGGATCCAGCCCGATGGACGTAGCGACGACGGTGAGATCCTTCACGAGCAGTGTGTACCCCAGCGAGAGCAGCGCGTTCACAGGGTCGCGCCGAGGCCTGCGGTTCCGATGCGTGAAACCAAAACGTGCGGCGGCGGGATCGCCCCGCTCCTCCACCTTGAGCATGCCTCCGAACTGCTCGAAGTAGAGCCGCGCAGCGCTCCCTTCGATGCCCAGCAGGCTGTCGAGGCTGCCGGCATCGTAGGCATGCTTCGCCAGCCGCTTCAACCGATCGAGCACGACGGCCGGCCGCTCGACATGATTGCGCTGCAAGAGCGTCCGCTGGTTCCGGATCTTGGTCGCGACGATGCCGCTCGCGAGGGACACGCAGAACTGATCATCCTCGGCGCGCTGGGACTGCGCGCGCCGCAGAAAGACGTTCTTCAGGCCGAGGCCCTGGGTGAACCCGTAGAACCATCCGCCGGCCGAGAAATGGGCGACCGGCTTTTCCTCATAACAGAGGCCCTGAACGGCCGCCGCCGTGAAGCTGCACCGAGCCGAAGACGTCCACTTGCGACACGTCCGCCACCCGCGCCTCCTGTACCAGCGTCCGCGCCTTCCCGCGGGCTCTCGCGATCTGGAGCACCGCGCCGGACCTGCCGATCGTGAGCCCTTGCCCGATCACAAAGAGCGGCCGCAGGTCATCGCGCGCTGGCACGAGCTGCCGCACCTCCTCGATTCGCTCCGCATCGTGCACGATAGGAGCGCCCGGATCGTCGCAGGTGTCGAACAGCCGCCCTTGGGCGGGCGGATCGCGGTCGAGTCCCATGATCGAGCGCGTCTCGTCCGGCAGACAGATCGGAACGAGCGAGCAGCGCAGACACTTCGGGCTGTCTTCGAGCGGCGGCGGGATGCGCCCTGACTCAGCGACCGCACGGGCCGAGGCCACCGCCAGGATGGTCTCGCTCACCAGCCCGTTGTCCACCCGCACGCGCACCCGCTGCTTCGTCGCGTTGTAGTAAACGACCGCGTCGTCGCAGATGTAGCCGTTCTCGCGAAGGATAATCGCCTGCACCCCAAGCTGGATGCGGTCAGTAGGCCAGCCTCCAGGCCGTGAGTCGCTTCGCGCGGCGAGCCGCGCTTATAGTCCACGGGCGTAACGGCGTTACCTGTCCCCTCGATTAGGTCCGATGGTCGCGATGAGTCCGAGCGACTCACTCGACAGCTGCACGGACTTGGCGTGGATCCGCTCGTCGGCGCCTGCGTCGTCCGGCGCGGGCAGCAGCGTCCGTTCGGCTATCGAGGGCTTCGTGCCGTAGGCTGCCCTCGACGGTATCGCTCGAGGCGGCGAACACGCCGTCCACCCACTCGTATAAAAACAGCCGAGGGGCAGTAGACGTAACTCGTTGACCATACGGCGGGACGAACCTGCGGAAGCTCCACGCGCCGACGGCCGGCCTTGATCGACACCGCGCGCGTGGGGAACTCGATCCGTTGGGGTGCGGGCTCAGTCGCCATGGCCACCTCCGGACGCCGGCGCGTCCACGATCAGGCACGGGCTGTCGATGTGGGAATAGGCGCGCCCGAGGGCCGTAATCACGCGATCGCCACGGGCGTCCGAGGGCCCCAGGTCCACGAACAGCACCTGGTCGTCCCGATGGTGAATGATTTTCGCGAGCTGGTGACGGCAGCGCGCCAGGTCGGCCGGCCCGAGCTGGCACTCGAAGACCGAGAACTGCAGGTGCTCCCCGTATCCGCGCAGCGTTTTGAACACGCGGGCGCCACGGTGATCGTCAGCGATGTCGTAGCAGACGAGATAGGTGCGGCGCATTTGTCGACCGACACGAAGGAACCGTCACGGCACGATCGTCGCGGGTCCGAAGTTCCCGAATCCCTGTCCTGAGCGACGTATCCGCGATGTGCAGACGGCGAACACACCGCGGAGCCGTCGGTCAGGCACACCGCGCGCCCAGTCCATTTGCAGCAGCGATCGCACCGTGCCGATGGTTGCACCCTCGCTCCAGAGCGGCCACGTCACTCGGCTCTCAGCAGTCCTTCCCGTGACACAACTCGTCGTGACACGTCTGCCCTCCGGAAACGTGGGCAGCAGCGGAAGAGCCCTGAAGGCGAGCCACTCAAGAGGCGCGTCGACGGTGGTCCCCTCCATGTTGGGGTTCTTCGCCATCAGCGCCCAGTTCCGCTCGGCCGCAGGATCCCGAGCGCAGGTTCGATCCCGCTCGTCGCGAGGCACCATCGAACAGCGCCTGCGCTGACCACTCGGGTGTGACGGCGGCGCGAATCTGCTCCGCGATGTCGAGAAATTCCTGATTCGCGGCCGTGAAGTGAAAGGCGGTCGGCTTCGTGTTGCCTTTCCCGTCGACGGCGACGCTGGTGGCGTAGGCTGCCGCATATGCCACCGTCTCCCTATCGCCAGCCGCCCAGAGCTCAACGCATCGGAGGAGGAACGCACGAAACACGTCCGGTGGAGCCTTGAAATCCGCGACGGTCTTTACTCCCCGCTTCTCCAGTTTGGCGGTACCTGCAGAGTACCAGTCCCGCTCCGAACCCAGCCGCCATGCGTCGGCCGCCACGAGAGCCGGGAGTTCCGCGTGACTGGTGACCACGAACGGCCGGAACGTCCCGATCTGCGAGGAAACCCAGGCGCGCCGCCGAGTCGACCGTCACGAGCACACGCAACAGACCAACTGCCGCCAGGAACCCGAGTGGGTTCGCACCGTCCAGAGCGTCGAGCCTGATGCTGCTCACGCGCCGCCCCATGCTCCGCGCTCACTGGCGCGGTGATCCGCGAGCCGCAGCACCGCTTCCAGCCAACAGAGCTCGTGCCAGCCGTAGCGCTCGACCAGGCCCCAGAAGCGATCGGCCAGCGGCGAATCGAGGCGATAAAGCCCGTGATTCGACGGTGCGTCGAGATCGAGCGTGCCGATGTCGTCGCCGTGCGTCGTCAGTGTCACGAACGCCAGCGACGGATCAGCCACCGCCGGCGCGAACGGCCGGCAGAACCCGTGGTGGCTGCCGACAAGAAACAGCACGAGCTCGAGGTCGTGAGCGAGTGCTCCCATCCGCTCGCGTTGGCCGTGAAGCATCGCGACCGATGCGACCTCGTGGCGCGCCCCCGTCGGATAGCCGCTCTCTGGCGCGCTCTGATTCGCTCAGCGATCGAGCCTGGTGGCAGGGTCGACTTCGCCCAGGGCGTCTCGTCCTTGAAGTAGTCGATCTCCGCCGCCGGCTCGCAGCAGCAGCTGAAAGCGGCGATCCGCCTTGCCGACATCGTGCAGCCAGCCCGCAAGGGCAAGGTCGCTGACGAGCGACGCAGGAAACCCGAGACGCTCCGCGAACTCACGCGCAAGGCGCTCCACGTCTCGCGAGTGGACGTCGAGTGTCACCGGCGTCCGTGCGCCGTCCGACGAGTCGTCCCCGTCGGTCGTGCTCGCAGACGCTTCCTCCAGCGTGTCGTCGGCCCAAAGCACCCGGCGAAGTTCGGCTGGTCGGACGCGCCGACCTAACAGCACGGCCCACGGCTCCTCCGCGTCGACCACGAACGACCGACTTCCTCTTGCCAGCTCTCGCAACAAATGCGTTCGCCACGAGGGCCGCTGCGGATCTTCGTCTGATCCTGACAACGCTTCTCGGGCCTCTCGTGGATCGTCCGGCAGGCCGGACAGTCCCAGCTGCGCGAGTACGACGTCGTGCAGCCGAAGCAGCGGCTGCCCCCGACCGACGAGGGCCGCCCGCTCGGCAAGATCGACCACCGGGGCGTGAGATGACCCGTCGAAGCAGCCGTTCCGGATACCTCCTCGGGTCGCCGGGACCACGAGGGTGTCGCCGGGGGAAATCGTTCCAGCCGATGCGAGGTCACTCGTATCGCCGCGCCACCGGAACGCCACGCCACCGTCCGCCGCTTCGAGAGGTACCTCGGCACCTTCCACATCCGGCATGTCGCCAGCATCCAGGCCCGCAGCCATTGCCGTCGCTGCGCCAATTGGGATGGACATGGCCTCTAAGCTCGACGGCGGGATCGCACCAACAATGGAAGTCAGCCGGGACACCGTGCTGGCTTCGCCACCCGGTGCAGCTGCCGCGAGATCGTCTTCCGACAAATCGGCACGCCACACGAATTGAACGTCGGCTGGCCCCGCGTCAGGTCCATGCAGCCACAACGCCACGTCCGGTACGGCGGCCGGAGGCGGCGATGTCTGCATCCAGAGATCAAGGTAGGCCGGCAGTAACACTGGCGCGGACGATTTACGCGTGAAGAGGGTCTCGGGCATCTCATCCCTGCGCGCATCCATAGCCGAAATGCCGAAGTCGACCGTTTTGCCGGGTGGGTGGAGCTGCGTCTTCAGCCAGCTCACCGTGCCTGCGATGGCATCGCCGTAAACTGGATCACTCTGGCGCTTTTGTCATGGACGATGGCACCCTCCGCGCGACGGTAGGAACCGAGCCGGTCCACACGCCCGAATCGCTGTCGCAAGGCATCAAGGCTCGCCGATTCGGTCACGAGGGCGTCGAGGTCGAAGTCGGCTCCGGCTTCGATGCACTGCGTCGCGACCAAGACGAGCTTGCGCGATGCGGCGTGCCGGTCACGACCGGTCGTCACGCGGTCGCGCACGGTGGCCAGCACGTCGTCGCGATCGAGTGGCCGCATGCGGCCGGTCAACAGAACGACATCCAGGTCGTCGCGGACCGCGGCGGACAGTAGCCGGGCGATCCGCGAGGCACTCTTCACCCGGTTCACGACCACGGCCGTAACATCGTGTCTCTTGGCAAGTGCTTGTGCCTCAACGGCGCACGCGTCCTCGAGCTCCGCCCTGCCGGCCACCTCTCGGATGCGCGACGGCTTTGAGACCTCGAGGCGTGAGGCCAGCGCCGAATCCGGCTTCCGATCGTCGGCGATGAGACCAAACGCAGGCTGCTGCGGGAGATGTGGCGTTGCGGACAGGAAGACGTGGGCAAACCGACTAGGCACGCCGAGAGCGCCAGCATGACGCTCCCTGAGCACCGACAGCTGCGCGAGCGTGTCGGCAAACGCCGTCGACAGGTGCACCTCATCGAGCAGCAGCAGCGTGTCATTCGCCAGCAGACCCGCGTGCACCGGTCGCATGCTGGGGGTGACACCATAGCCTTGGAGCAGGAGCCTGGCAGCCCACCTGGTCAACCGTCGACGCGATGACCAAGGGTTGATCCGGCGTTCGTGCCGACCCGTCGTCCTTCGGGATGCCGCCACGCAAGGGACAGATCGCCAGCGGTTCGGTGCCGTCGCTGCCAAGCGAACGGAGACACGCCGCCACATCCCGCACTACCTGCGGCGCCGAGGGGTTGCAGAGCGCGTCGAGCAGCACTCGGCCACGCGCGGCGGCCTGATCGACCACTATCCGCCGATCGACCACCAACGCGATTCTCCTCGGGCACCACCGCTCCTTCGGGTCCGACGCGTCGAGTGCAAGCGCGAACAGCGCGATGTCAATGCAGCTGGTTTTCCCCGAGCCGGTCGGCAGATTCAGCACCGCCGGCCACCGACGCTCCTGCACGACGCTTCGCAGCAGTCGCGTCTGCCACGGGAACGGCTGAAAACCCCGGTGCACCGCCGCGTGGAAGGCCGCAAAGTCGTCTACCGAAAGAGGCATCGAGCTATCCCACATCCACCACTGGAAGGCAGAGCCCGAGACCAAAGTAACGCCCGGCCCCAAGGATGATTGGACCCTGCACCGTCTCACCGAACGTGATGTCGGCGTGAACACGAACACGGGACGTGCGCCCAGCCCTGGCCGGCCACGGGAGAAACGCCCGCACGTGTTGGGCACCGGTGACGAACGGTACGCAGCGATACCTCCACGTGTACCGGCCGCGGGAGTCCGATGCGCTCGCATGCGGCGGCGATGCTGCGCTGTGCTTCCACGGCGGCCTTCGCCGCGGTCCCGTAGTGGTTGCTTCTGGAGGTTGCCGGGATTGCCGTCGAGCGCCACCGGCGTGGCCGTCACGAACCTTGTCGCCGGACGGCTCCAGCGCCAGGCCGTGAGCGTTAACTTCTCGGATAGCTCCACCCGTGCGATGCGGACGGGCGGAGCCGACGGTGCTGCCACTTCCAGCGTGCCGTCCTGTTCGATCGCCCGGTCGTGCTCCCATCGCGAAACCAGGCGTAGCAGCGTGCGGCGGTCGCCGGCGTCCATCCCGCGCGGCAGCACGATGGCCAAACCCAGCACGGTGCCGTCAGCATGCTGATGTCCGACGAACGGCAGCGCCACAAACGCGACGTGGGGACCGGCGATAGGAGTTCCGCCTTGCTCGTGGCCGGAGATGCTTGCTGGAAGGTCGAGCGCGCCATGTATTTCGAGCAGGGCGCTCTTGAGCGCGCGAGTATAGGTCGGGCCCCGTGACGCCAAGGGTCTCGCACCACCTACTCGCTCGAACACGATCGACTCGTCCGAGAAGACGCTTTCACGGAATGATGCCGCGGGACTGCCTGTTCTGGCAGGCTCGGACGCTTGGGGCAGCGCGGGCAGTACACGGGGCTCGACTGCCCTGTGGCGGGCGAACTCGCGCTCGAGGCGCTCGACCTGGCCGGCGCCCACCGCCCGGAGAACCAACGTGCCGGTGTCGCTCGGAACCAGCGTCGGCGTGCGCTGCGCCGCGAGCGCCGTGCAGCGAACGAGGGAGGAGGAATGGCCGAGGCGCGTCACGCGGCGGCACAGGTCGTTCGAGGAGGACACGATACCGACGGGGATTTCACACTCCCACATGAATGCCACCGTCGGTCGCTGAGGGACCACGACGGGGAACGTTCGCACCTGGCGCGTGCGGCGATCCGGTAGCACCGCAGCCGCTTGCTTGAGCGCGCTAAGCGGAGGCTGCGCCTCCACAGCATTCGCGCGCGCGATGCCGGCGGCGAACGCTCGCGCCTCTTTTCGAGCCGCCCGTTCGGCCGTTCTGATCGCTGGCGCCGAACCAGCGCCGGCGCGTAGTGTCTCTAACGCAGCAGTTGCACGGCGCATGGCCTCGTCATCGATGTCGCCCATCACGGTCACGTCGTTGACAGGAACATAGACGTCGGAGACGGTCCGCCGCGAGACCTCGCTCTCGACGTCCACGTCGAGAGATGGGGAGGGTTGCTGCTCGAGCCACAAGAGGGCCTCGCGCTCTGCCGGGAGTGACGGCTCACGGTCATGCAGCGCGGCCACGAGCGCCGAGAACAGCCTCGCGGGATGCGGTGGCCACTCAGCACGCCCACGGTCGTTGTGTGCGGTGGCGACGTAGCGCCCGGTGAGCAGTTCGAGCTCAATGACGAGCATCTCACTGCCCCTCGTCCGCGGTTCCGACGGCTGCGAGTTCGCGGCTCTTCCTCACGAGGTGGGCGAGCTCTCGGGGACGGCGTGAGCGCCGCCACGGCTGCCCGGGTTTGTTCGCAAAACGGAGATGGTCTGGAAGCGCCCGGACGGCCGCCGCGTACAACTCCAGCGCGCCCTGCAGTGACAGCTCGATCGGCGTGGTCGCCCCGTCGGTACGCAACGGCTTCAGGGTCAGCGCCTGACCGGCGCGCGGAACCAGCAGGCAACGCGACCGCAAATCGTGCCCGCGGTGCATCGAGGCGAGCACGGCCACCAGGCCGAGCGCGCAGAGAACGGTTCGTGCCTCCGGCTCGCCGGCACCCCCGAACCCCAGCTTCCGCAAACCCGCTAATGACAGGACGATTGTCTGGGAGGCATACGCGATCGTGACACCGCCCGCTAGGTCATCGATCGACGGAGGAATGTTGCTGTGATTGACCTCCGAGACCTTGCCGTCGCCCAGCTTCACCGGCTTCCCCTTCTCGTGAACGGCCAAGGCGGGATCGTGGGTCCATCGCTCGTTCACGTCGGTGGCAACCAGCACCTCGGCCGCGCGCGTCACGATGCCCGCAGGATCGATGCGACTCGCGGTCTTCGACCCCGGAATGGCATCGATCCCGATGATTTCGGACACCAGCGAACGTTGGAATTTCGCGCCGGAACCGCCCTTTGGTCCTGTGCTGTCCCAGAGGCCGAAGAGCAGCCCTGTGGGACAGACGCGGAACAGGGCTGAAGCGTCGCGAGGGGCCGCGTCCGTGAAGGAACGGCCCACGTCCGAGAGCCTGAACAGCTGCCCGTCGGCCGTCACGCTGTCGCGCAGGAGGGCGTCAGCGATGCGGTGAGGTGCCGTGAGGGATGTCACCATGCCCACGTCATCGGCCACGCCGGCGAAGTTCACCGTGATCACCGGCAAGTCAATGTCGGCACGACGCCACAATTCGTTCAGGGTGTCCTCCAACCGGTTCGCCTGGCTCTGGACGGAATCGAGGAGCACGCAAGTCCACCTCGCGGCCATCCAACCGCCGCTTCTCGAACGCGTACGTGGCGCGGGCCGCCGCGCGTTCCTGTCCACCGCGTGCGAGGGGCGGAACACCTATCGCCGGCGCCGCCGGCAGGCTCGAGGTGGCGCGGCCTCGAATGGCCACTGCATCGCCCGAGACCAGACGCGTGAGTCTCTCGAGGGTCAACGAGGCGTTCGTTGACATCATCGCTCATCCTGGTTCTCCCTTCCGTTAACGAAAAACACGGTGCCCGCCTGCCCGATGAAAGTGACGGCGAAGGTCACTCACCGCGTGCGCTCCATGCGGCTTCTCGTTCGCGAGAACCGACCTGCCTGCCGGCTATCGATTGGGCAAATAAGACGACGGACGAATTGCCGGATCACGGCAGCGCCGAGGGCGAGCTAGAACACTGTCGTATCGTCCGTCTGCGGGCAGCTGCTCGCCTCTTCCGTGTGCGCCGAACGATACGCGCTTACCGGGCACCATCTCTTCAACTGCATCCTCCCACCCCCAGACCAGGTGTAGGCGAGCCGTCCTGTCTCACGGCAATCGCATAAAGCTAGCCGCGAAAGTTGACTTGTGCAGTACCATAGGTGATGCCTTGGATCCAGATAACGGTGCGCGGATGTGAGTGCTGCCGGTGTGGGTATCGCTGGGTGCCCCGAATCGCGGACGTGCGGATCTGCCCGAAATGTAAGAGCGCGCGATGGGATCAGCCCAAGCAACGGCTGGCGCCGCGGAAGAAAGCCGGTGCGCGATGATCGCAGCCATCTACGCGCGCAAGAGCACCGACCAGAGCGCCGTCGCCGACGAGGCGAAGAGCGTCACGCGGCAGATCGACCACGCGACGGCCTACGCCGCGCGCAAGGGCTGGACGGTGCGCGACGAGCATGTCTACGTCGACGACGGGATCAGCGGCGCCGAATTCGCCAACCGCCCCGGCTTCGTGCGGCTCATGGCGGCGCTGAAGCCGCGGCCGCCGTTCCAGGTGCTCATCATGTCCGAGGAGTCACGGCTCGGACGTGAGGCGATCGAGACGGCGTACGCGCTGAAGCAGTTGATCACGGCGGGCGTGCGCGTGTTCTTCTACCTGGAGGACCGCGAGCGCACGTTCGACTCCCCCACCGACAAGCTGCTGATGTCCGTCACGGCGTTCGCCGACGAACTCGAGCGCGCAGAAGGCGCGGGCTGCGGGTGTACGACGCGATGCGGCGGAAGGCGCGCGGCCGGGCACGTGACGCGGCGGGCGGGTGTTCGGCTACGACAACGTCGAGGTGCTCGACGCCGACGGGCGAGCGCTCGCACGTCGAGCGGCGCATCAACGAGGCGGAGGCCGCCGTCGTGCGGCGCATCTTCGAGCTGTGCGCCGCGGGCGCCGGCCTGACGCGCATCACGAAGACGCTCAACGAGGACGGCGTGCCGGCGCCGCGCCCGCAGCAAGGCCGCCCGGCGGGCTGGGCGCCGAGCTACCGTGCGGGCGGTGCTGCTGCGCGCCGCTCTACCGCGGCGATGATCGTCTGGAACCAGACGCCGCAAGCGCGATCGCTGGGGCCAGCAGCACCAGCACGCCCGGCCCGAGGCGGAATGGATGCGCGTGCCGGCGCCGGCCCTGCGGATCGTCTCCGACGACCTGTGGGCGCGCGGCGCACGCGCAGCTCGCGCGAGCGGCACGGCAGCAGTACACGGCCGCGGCGATCGGTCGCATTGCCGCGAGTCGCGGTACCTGCTCTCCGGGTTTGCGCGCTGTGCGCGTCTGCGGCGGCGGGTTCGCGGCGCACACGCGCGGAGCATGGCCGCAGCGCGTGCAGTTCTACGGCTGCACGTCCCACTGGAAGCGCGGCGCCGGCGGTCTGCGGCAACGGCCTGGTCGGCCGGATGGACGCGATCGACGCGGAGGTGCTCGCGACGCTGCGGGACGACGTGCTGCGGCCCGCCGTCGATCGAACGGGCGATCGCGCTGGCGCTCGAGGAGCTGCGCCCGCGCGGCAGGCGCGAGCGGCACGAGCGGCTCGCGACGCGAACTCGCCGACGGTCGACGCGGAGCGCGCGCGCTCTGGCCGACGCCATCGCGCGGCGGCGAGTCGGACGCTCGACGCGCCTCGTGGGCCGGCTGCAGGCGCTGCAGGCGCGCCGCGCGACGCTGACGAGCGCGGAGCTCGGCCGCGCCGCGGCGATCGGCGTCACGCGAGCGCCGCACGCGGGCTCGAGGCGCGGCTCCGCGCGAAGCTCGCCGACTGGCGCGGACTGCTGACGCGGAACGTCGAGAGCGGGCGCGACGTGCTGCGGACGCTGCTCGTCGGACCGCTCCGGTTCACGCCGGTGATCGACGAGCGCCGGCGAGGCTATCGGTTCGCAGGGGCGATCGCGCTGGATCGGCTGGTCGCCGGAGTGATCGAGCTGACAACACTGACAGGGTGGCGTCCCCAGAGGGATTCGAACCCTCGTTTCAGCCTTGAAAGGGCCGCGTCCTGGGCCTCTGGACGATGGGGACGTGTCTGGTGACGGCCGTTGCCGCCGGCGCAACCTGACGATTCTACCCGACCGCTGCGGCTTCTCCCAAACCGTGCGGCGGCGTCAGAAGTTCGGCAGCAGTGGCCGCCCGATCGTGCGGAAAGGCCACGGGGTTCCGAGCAGGATCAGCAGCAGGCCGAGCGTGAAGAAGATCGCGGCCGTGCGGTGACGAGCGTGATCGGTCCGCACCTTCCGCGCGCGCGCGCGGCCCACGTGGACGAGCGCGATCGCGGCCAGCATGATCGTCAGGTGCTCGACCGCGTAGAAGCGCAGCGTCGGATCGCGCATGGCGGCGCCCATGTCCGACAGGGCCGCGCGCGTGATCGGGCTGAAGAGCCCATACAGCAGCAGCCCGACGAGGGTCTGCACGTCGAGCGCGATCGCGAACAGGCGGCCGGCACGATCGTCGAAGGGCGTCCACGGGCGGTGGCCGGTGACGCCAGACATGGCTCGATAGACCGCGACCAGGCCGAACGCGATCACGAGCCAGCGCAGGAGCGAGTGAAGGACGACGGTCGTCACGAACATGCGGACATCATACCGTCATCGGGTTCAGGCATCGGTGAAGTCCGGCTGATCGCGACAACACGCGCCCGGAGCGTCAGCGGCCCCCGTCAGAGGCCGCCGCGGGGAGCAGCACCCCCGACCTGCCGCGACGCCGACGAGGCCCGCCGACACGGTTCGTCTGTACGGTCGGCGCACCGCCGAGGGCCTCCGCAGCCTCGCGACACACGCGCACGTTGCGCGATCCGCGGAGCGAAGGCGCTCGTCCACGGCGGCCTCACCATCCTGCCGGGCAACAGCTACACGCCCGACCTGACAGGCTGGCTGAAAAAGAAAGCCTGGGTGCTGAACGGTCCCAAGCCCGCCTGATTCAGGCGGGCCCGTTCGAAATTCATCGCGGATGGTTCTCACGGCCCGCCTGTAAGGCGGGCACTACAGGGTCTCCCCCCCAGAACTCACGACCCAAAACCGATTTGTTCACAGGCTCTGAAGGCAGGCACTGCTGGGGCATGTCCGGTGCCGAATTGCGGGTGTGGGCGTAGGAGTACCATCTTCGACATACTGCATCCTTGATGTACGGTGCCTTCCTCGAGAGCCTGCTCAGCGCTGAGCCGGGCCGGGCAGAGGGCGCACAAGCGTCGGGGCTGCGCAGCCACCCATCCGCACTACAATACCGGCTCCTCACGCGTGATGGCCTGCGGGCTCGGGTACTCGTTCGTGCAGATCTGGTACGCCCTCAAACGTCTCTCGCTCGGTCTCGCCCTGATCGGCCTCGCGGCCCTCGTGCTGCTGGTGTCGGATCGCGACCGCCGCGTCGCGCACGCCGCGAGCGGCCGCGTGCTGCGCGTCGCGATCGTGCAGCACGCCTCGACGCCGGTGCTCGACGCCGGCGTGAGCGGCATGATCGACGGCCTCGCGGAGCTCGGGTTCCGGGACGGCGATCGGATGGCGCTGCGCCGGTACAACGCGCAGGGGGATCTCGCGGCCGGTAACGCGATCGCGCGACAGGTCACGACCGGCGAGTTCGACCTCGTGATCACGTCGAGCACGCCGTCGATGCAGGCCGTGGCCAACGCGAACCATGCCGGCCGCACGCGTCACGTGTTCGGGCTCGTGGCCGATCCGTTCGGCGCCGGCGTCGGCCTGAATCCTGCCAGGCCCCTGGAGCACCCGCCGCACATGGTCGGCCTCGGCTCATTCCTCCCGGTCGACGAGGCGTTTGCGCTTGCCCGGCGTTCGCTGCCAGCGCTCAAGGTCGTTGGGATCGCGTGGAACCCCGCGGAATCGAACTCGGAGGCTTTCACGCGGAAGGCGCGCGAAGCCTGCGGTGTGCTCGGGCTCACCCTCCTCGAGGCCACCGTCGAGAACTCCTCCGGCATCGTTGAGGCGGTGCAGTCGCTCGCCTCGCGCGGGGCGCAGGCGCTTTTCATCGGCGGCGACAATACGATGATGTCGGCTGTGGAATCGGCGATTGCGACGGCGCGGACGGCCCACATCCCGGTGTTCACGATCATGCCGGGCGCTCCGGATCGCGGCACGTTGTTCGACGTCGGCCTCGACTTCCGCGAGCTCGGGCGCCTGACCGGCGTGCTCGCCGGGCGCGTGCTCGCGGGAACGGATCCCGCCACCATACCGATCCGTGACGCCCAGCACGAAGTGCCGCGCCGGCTGGTCGTGAACCTGCTCGCCGCGCGGGGACTGCGCCAGCCGTGGACGATCCCGCGGGATGTGGCGCAGACGGCCACGGTCCTGGTGGACGAGACGGGCACCCACGCGCGCACGCCGCCGCCGACGCACGCAGCGCTCGCCAAGACGTGGCGGATCGACCTCGTGCAGTTCAACAACGTGCTCGACGTCGAAGAGTCGCAGGAAGGCGTGCTCGCCGGCCTGCGCGAGGCAGGGCTGGTCGAGGGCCGCGACTACGTGACGACGGTGCGCAACGCGCAGGGCGACATGGCGACCGTGAGCGGCCTGATCGACGCCGCGCTCAGCGAGCATGCGGACCTCCTCATCACGTTCTCGACTCCCACGTTGCAGGCGGCGCTGCAGCGCGCGCGGAGCGTCCCGATCGTGTTCAACTATCTCGCCAGTCCGATCGCCGCGGGCGCCGGCACGAGTGACACGGACCACCTGCCGAACGTGACCGGCGTGTACATGGCGGCGGCCTTCAAGGAGATGCTCGCCCTCATCCGCGCGTGCCTGCCCGCGGCCCGCACGCTCGGGACGTTGTTCGTGCCAGCCGAGGTCAACACCGTGTTCTACAAGGATCGGCTGCAGGAGGAGACGGCGAAAGCCGGTTTCGAGCTGATCGCGGTGGCCGCGAACACCAGCTCGGAAGTGTCGGACGCGGCGCTGGCGCTTGCCAGCCGGCGTCCCGACGCGATCTGCCAGATCCCAGGAAACCTGACGGCGGCGGCCTTCCCGAGCATCGCGCAGGCGGCACAGCGGGCGCGGCTCCCAGTGTTTGCATTTCAGACGAGCCAGGTCCGTACGGGCGCGAGCCTGGTCGTCGGACGCGATTACCAGGACAGCGGCCGCCAGGCTGCCGCGCTCGCCGCACGCGTCATGCGCGGCGAACGACCGGCGGCCCTGCCCTTTCAAGCAGTCACACGCACGCGCGTCATCGTGAACCTCGACGCCGCCCGCCGCGTCGGCCTCGCGATCCCATCGTCGATCGTGGCGCATGCGGCCGAAGTGGTCGGGCGCTGGACGGGGACAGGCAACATGGAAATCACGCGGAACCCCGCCGACGGGTGCATGGAGCTGACGATCACGGGTCGTCTCGACGGCTATTGGGCCGATCATCTCGACAGCGGCCTGACCGAGACGGTGCGCGACGGGCATCACCGTCTGCGGCTCAATCTGTCGGACGTCACCTTCATCAGCTCCGCCGGGATCGGAGTGCTGGTGAAGTTCTACAAGCGCCTGGCGTCCATCAAAGGCGGACTCGTGATCACGAGCGCCTCGCGGCCGGTGCGCGCGGTGCTCGACATGACGCGGCTGACGAAGCTGCTCGTCGACGAAACGCCGGCGCCCGCGCCTGACACCTTCGTCGGACGCGTGCTGGTTCGCGGGTCGCTGGTCCTAGAAGTATTCGACCTGACTCCGGGCGCACGGCTCACCTGCCGCACGTTCGGCGACGATGGCTCACTCGACAGAGCCACCTGCGCGGACGCGGCGCCGCTGACGTGTCCGGAGTCGCGGTTCGCGATTGGCATCGGCGCCTTTGGCACGAGCGACGCCGAGTGTCGCGATCGGTTCGGCGAGTTCGTCGCGGTGTCCGGCGCGGCGGCCTACCTGCCGGGCGACGGCACCGGCGTGCCGGATTACCTCGTCGCATCCGATGCCGAAGCGCCGGAACTCCGCGCCGTGCGCGCCATCGCCTGCGACGGCGCCTTCGGGCAGCAGTTTCGCTTCGACCTGAAACCGCCCGCCAGCGCCGTCCCGCTCGGAGAACTGGCGGCGGCCGCTCTCGAGCTCACATCCGGCCCGGTAGGGCTCGTCATGGTGGCGGAGACGTCAGGGCTCGTCGGCGCTTCACTGCGAAAATCCCCGGCGCTTGCGGGCGCAGGTGAGTTCTTCGGGTTCCCCGAGGTGCGCACCCGCCTGACCTTCACCGCCGAGCGCGCCTTCGCGCGCTCGCTGATCCTCGTCGCCGGCGTGGCGCAGCGTGCGGGCGGCCCGGTGCCGGCCGAGCATCTCCGTCCGCTCGACGGCACCAAAGACGTGCTCGGACACTTTCACGCCGCCGCGTTTCCTTTTTACCCCGTCAAGAAAGGGCGAATCGAGCTGAAGGAGACGGTGCGGACGCTGTTCGACGGCGGCGGCCCGCTCGGGCTGCTCCACCTCCTGCACGACGACCGCGCCATCGTCGGTGTGGGCGACAGCGAGTTCACGCGCGGAGCCTGCTGGATTGCACCGCTCGACTACGAGGCCGACCGCCCATGACGCTCCTCATCGGCGCGGTGACAATCGGCCTGATTCTCTCGCTGCTGGCACTCGGCGTGTTCATCAGCTTCCGGATCTTCGAGTTCCCCGACATCACGGCCGACGGATCGATCACGCTCGGTGCGGCGCTCGCCTCTATCCTGCTCGTGCGCGGCGTGCACCCGGTGCTGGCCACCGGGACGGCGCTCCTCGGCGGGGCGCTCGCGGGAACGCTTACGGGCGTCATCCACACACGCTTCGGGATCAACAAGCTGCTCTCGGGCATCCTCGTCATGACCGCGCTCTATTCCGTCAACCTGCACGTGATGGGCAGGAGCAACGTGCCGTTGCTCTCGGAACGCACGCTGGCCACGCTGGCCGAGCATGGCGTCGCGTCGGCTCGCGGCAGCACCGGCGACCTGGAGGTGTGGGGCTGGAGTGTCGGCCTGCGCGATGCCGGGATGCTCGTGGCGGCCCTGCTCGCCGTGGCGGTCGTCGGCCTCCTGCTCTACGCGTTCTTCAAGACGAACCTCGGCACGGCGATGCAGGCCGCCGGCGACAACCCGCAGATGATCCGTGCGCTCGGCGTGAACGTGGAGCACATGATCGTGCTCGGCCTGGCGCTGTCGAACGGCCTCGTCGCCCTGTCGGGCGCGCTGCTGGCGCAGTATCAGGGCTTCGCCGATGTGCAGATGGGCATCGGCATGGTCGTCTGGGGTCTGGCCAGCATCATCATCGGCGAAGCGCTCGTGGGCGTGCGGCAGCTCGGGTTCATCATCACCGGCGCCGTTCTCGGCTCGGTGCTCTTCCGCCTGCTCGTCGCGATCGCGCTTCGGGGCGGACTCAATCCGAACGATCTCAAGCTCGTGACCGCGGCCTTCGTGTTCGCCGCGCTCATCCTGCCCGCGGTGTTGACGCGCCTTGGCACCTCGTCGAGGCGAGGCCGCGCGACACCCGCAGTCGCGCCTCAGCCCGGTGCCCGCGTCTAGGCTCGCATCATTGTCGCGAGCTGCGTGATTCACGTAATCGGCTGAGATCCATGGACACACCAGATCGTGCCGTCGCGGCGCCGCCCCGGCTACAGCTCCAAGCCCTCCGCAAGACGTTCAACCCGGGCACGTCGAACGAAGTGCGCGCGCTCCAGGGCGTGGATCTCTCGATCGAGGATGGCTCGTTCGTCGTGGTGATCGGCACGAACGGCTCCGGCAAATCGACGCTGCTCAACGCCATTGCCGGGTCGTTCTTCGTCGATGCCGGCACGATTGCCCTCGGCGGGCGGGACATCACGCGCTGGCCGGAGCACCGGCGCGCGGCGCTCGTCGGACGCGTGTTCCAGAACCCGTTCTCGGGCACCGCCCCGAATATGACGATCGCGGAGAACCTGATCATGGCGGCGCGGCGCGGACGATCGCGCGGGCTGGGATGGGCGCTCAAGCCGACGATGCGCCAGGAACTCCGCGATCGTATCAGCCGTCTCACACTCGGACTGGAACATCGCCTCGACAACGCGATCGGCAGCCTGTCGGGCGGCCAACGCCAGGCCCTCACGCTGCTGATGGCGTCGTGGATTCGGCCCGAGCTGTTGCTGCTCGACGAGCACACCGCGGCGCTCGATCCGAAGAGCGCCGATCACGTGATCAAGTTGAGCGAGGAGATCGTGTCGCGCGATCGGCTGACCACCATGATGGTGACGCACTCGATGCAGCAGGCCGCCCACCTCGGCGACCGGCTGATCATGATGCACCGCGGCGCCGTGCTGCACGACTTCCGCGGCGCCGAGAAGCGACGGATACGCCCTGACGACCTGCTGGCCCGATTCGAGAGCGTCCGGCGGGCCGACCAGCTCGACGAAACAGCCGCCGAGATGTTGCGCCGGATGTACGCCTGATCCCGATGAGCGCCACCCTCTCGCTCACGCTGGCGAACCGGATGGACGAAGTGCCGCGACTGGTCGAGTTGCTCGATTCGTTCGGTACGGGCGCGGGGCTTTCCGACGACGTGGTGTTTCGGCTCACGGTCTCGCTCGACGAGGTGGTCACCAACATCGTGCGCCACGGGTTTGCCGATGAGGGAGGCCACGAGATCTTGCTCTCCGTCGCCGTCCGCGATGGCCTCGTGACTGCCGTCGTGTCGGACGACGCGCCCGCGTTCGATCTTCGGGCAATCCCGCCCGCCGATGTCGAGGCGCCGATCGAACTGCGGCCCATCGGCGGCCTTGGCGTGCACCTGGTGCGGTCGCTCACGCACGAACTCGACTACCGCCGCGATGCGGACCGGAACATCCTGACCCTTACCTTTGCGAGTAGTCCTGGGTAGCCCGGCAGCACGGCGCAGAAATGCACAATATCATTAGCTCAACAGGAATATTCCGCTCGCTCCCGTAGCGCAACGGGTCCATAATTTCGTCACCCCAGCAAGAGTTCCCAGCACAATTCGCGTTCAACTCAGCAGTACCAGGCACCAACCTGCGTCGATAGTGGGTGCCGCAACTCTGCGTCTTCCGAGGAGGAGGCGAGCATGCGACGGTCAGGCTTGTCGGTCGGGGCGATTGTGCTGTTCTTGGTCACACTCGCAGCGCCGCTCTGGGCGCAAGCCACGGCATCCTCAAAGCTCGGTCCGCTCGCGCGCGGACGGTCCTTGCTGTCTACCGGGTCGTCGCGCGTCATCGTGCGCACGGACGATCCGCAGGGCACGTCGGCGCTCAGCGACGTCATCGTGCAGGCTGGTGCACGACCCGAGCGGCTGCTGCCGATCATCAACGGCTGGGTCGCGAATGTCCCGAACGCGGCCCTCGCCGGACTCGCCCACAATCCGCTGGTCGCTCACATTGCCGCGGATCGCCTCGTGTTCGGATCGCTCGAGCGGACCGGCGCTGCCATCGGCGCCACCACGGTTCGGCAGGAAACCGGGCTCGATGGCTCAGGGATCGCTGTGGCCGTGATCGATTCAGGCGTGACCGCATGGCACGACGACCTGACGGGCGCGGGCGGACAGCGCGTGCTCGGATTCGTGGACTTCGTTGGCGGGAGGCCGGACGCCTACGACGATTACGGCCACGGTACGCACGTCGCCGGGATCATCGCCGGCAACGGGTTCGACTCGGGGGGGCGGCGAAGCGGGATTGCGCCCGGGGCCGACCTGCTGGTGCTCAAGACGCTGGACGCGTCGGGCTCGGGCCGAATCAGCGATGTCATCGCCGCGCTCGACTACATTGTCGCCAACAAGGACGCGCTTCACATCGGCGTCGTCAACTTGTCGGTGTCGGCCGGGGTCTACGAATCGTACGATCGAGACCCGCTCACTATCGCCTGCAAGCGCGTCGTCGACGCAGGAATCGTCGTGGTGGCCGCCGCCGGCAACGCCGGACGCGATGCCCACGGGGTACCGCTGTATGGTGGGACGACGGCTCCAGGGAATGCGCCGTGGGTAGTCACGGTCGGGACGTCGAATCACCAGGGCACGACCGAGCGCTCCGACGACACGGTGGCGGCGTTCAGCTCGCGCGGGCCAGCAGCGGTGGACTATGCGGCGAAGCCGGACCTCGTCGCACCGGGTGTAGAGACCGAGTCGTTGAGCGCTCCAGGCAGCCTGCTGTACTCCACGAAGTCGGCGTACCTGCTCGCCGGCACGGTGCCTAGCACATTCCTGCCCTACCTGACTCTCAGCGGCACCAGCATGTCAGCGCCCGTGGTGAGCGGTACTGTGGCCCTGATGCTCCAGGCCAACCCTGGGCTGACGCCGAACGCCGTGAAGGCGATCCTGCAGTACACGGCGCAGGTGGCCACCGGACCTGATCGCCTGACGCAAGGCGCCGGGCTGTTGAATGCCAGGGGCGCCGTGAACCTCGCCCGCTATTTCGCTGCACCGACGAAAATGTCCTACCCCCTGGAGTCGAGCTGGGGGGCGCAGGTGCTCTGGGGCAACCAGTTGCTGCGCGGCGGCCGCATCATGCCGGACGCCAACGCGTGGTCTCAGGGGGTGAGCTGGGGTGCGGCGTTGACGCCGGCCGGCCAGAACGTCCAGTGGGGATTGATTCGACTCGACAAGTGGAGACCATGGCGGACGAGCTGTCTCGATCTCACCTGCAGCACGATCTCCTGGGGCGCCGGCACGGCCGAGAACGCGGTGTGGGGTACCACGTGCGGCGGCGCCGATTGCCAGGGCTCCTGGACGGTGACGGCCGGCAGCGGACAGGTATCCGAGACGAATGCTGCCACCGTTGTCTGGGGCAGCACCGTGGTGTGGGGCAGCACCGTCGTGTGGGGCAGCACGGTTGTCTGGGGCAGCGCCGACCTGGCCACCAGTGTGGGGACCGGGATGTACTGAATGCGGCATCCGAGCCGGTGACTTGGCCATTCATGACGCGGTGGTCCTGATGACGTCCATCTCGACTTTCGGAGAGGCAGGCACTCCAGACCTGCGGCTGATGGATGCCGAGGTCGTGCCCCGGCGCGTGCCTTCTGCCACGTGGTGGAGCCTGCCGCTGGCGGCGCGGATCTACGTCGCCGCCGTGATTCTCGGTGGCGCGGCCGTCGTGGTGCTGTGGTTCCCGCTGACCATGCCGCAGCCGATGCTGTTCGCGCTGCTGGCGACGTTTGCCTGCCTCACCTCGGCGTGGAAGGTCACGCTGCCGCTTCCCATATCCAACGGCGCCACGCTGTCAGTGTCATACGCGGCGAGCCTGATGTCCCTCTTGCTGCTGGGGCCGAAGCACGCGACCCTGATCGCGGTGGCGGGCGTCGTCACGCAATGCACGTACAAGCCGAAGCAGCCGTATCCGGCGCATCGTACCGTGTTCAGTGCGGCGACGGCCGCGCTCACGATGCTGGCAACCAGCAGCGCGTTCGCGTTACTCGGCGGGCCAGGCAGCGATCTCGATTCGTTCCAGCTGGCGCGGCCGCTCGTTGGAACGATCACCACGTATTTCGTCGTCAACACGAGCCTCATCGCGAGCGCCATCGCCCTGTCGAGCAGGCGCACGTGTCTCGACATCTGGCGCGAGGAGTTCCTGTGGAGCGGTGCCAGCTTCATGGTGGCGGGCACCGCCGGCGCGCTCGCCGCAGCGGTCGTGCATCGCGGAGAGCACTGGAAAGCCGCGCTCCTGATGGCGCCGATCTACCTGACGTATCGCACGTATCAGCTCTTCGCCGGCCGCCTCGACGACCAGAACCGGCATACCCGCGAGATTCAGCGCTGGCACCAGGAGACCGTCGCGGCGCTCGGCCAGGCCCGCGAAGCCGAGCGGGCCCTGGCAGGTGAGAAAGAGCGCCTCGCGATCGCGCTGGCCGAGAAGACCAGGCTCGAGGAAGCGCGTAATCATTTGCTCGGCCGGGAGCAGGCCGCGCGCGCCAGCGCCGAAGACGCCAATCGCCTCAAGGACCAGTTTCTGGCGGTCGTCTCCCACGAGCTGCGGACGCCCATCAACGCCGTCATGGGGTGGTCCGACATGCTCTGCAAGGGCGGACTGCAGCCGGCGCTGCACGATCGCGCCGTGCAGGGGATCCGCCACAGCGCCCGGCGCCAGGCGCAGCTGATCGAAGATCTCCTCGACATCTCGCGCATCACGTCCGGCAAGCTTCGTCTCGACCGCGCGTTCGTTGACCTGCGGGATACGGTTCGAGACGCGGTCGAGGCCCTGCAGCCGAGCGCCGAAGCAAGGGGCATCCATATCACTGTTGACGCGGTCGCGGCAGTGGGCGAGGTGTACGGGGATGGCGCACGGCTGCAGCAGATTGTGGTGAATCTCCTCTCGAACGCCATCAAGTTCACGTCGGATGGCGGCCGGATCTGGATCACGCTGCGCCCGGTGGGCACCGCGATCGAGCTGCTGGTTGCTGACAACGGCAAGGGTATCGCTCCGGACCTCCTGCCATCGGTCTTCGAAGCGTTCCGCCAGGGTGACGGCTCGACGACGCGGGTGCACGCGGGCCTGGGTCTCGGCCTGTCGATCGTCAAGACACTGGTGCAGGCCCACGGCGGCACCGTGGCCGCCAGCAGCGCCGGCGAGCACAGGGGCTCCACCTTCACGGTGTCCCTGCCGATGGCCGTCTCCGCTGAGCATCGGCACACCAGAGCGGTGGTTCCGATGCTTCCAGCGTCAACGCTGCCGGCGCAGGGTGCGCTCGAGGGGATCGCGGTGCTCGTGGTGGACGACGATGAGCAGAGCCGTGATGTCGTCGCGGCGCATCTGCACGAGTCCCGCGCGATCGTCCTGACGGCCTCTTCCGCCGCACGCGCCATCGATGTGCTGCAACACGAGCACGTGGACGTGCTGCTCGCCGACATTGGCATGCCGCACGAGGACGGCTACGGTCTGATTCGGCGGGTCCGCGCGCTTCCGCCTCCGCACCCGGCTTCGATTCCCGCGGCGGCTCTCACGGCATTTGCCCGCGAGGAAGATCGTGCGCAGGCACTGCAGGCAGGGTTCCAACTGCACCTGGCCAAACCGGTCGATGCAGGCACGCTGATATCCGCGGTAGCCGGTCTCGCGGAAAACACGCACTCTGATCGCGTCCGATACGTGATCTGACTGGTGCGCCGCCGCAGATACGCCGGCTGACCGCCGTCAATGATCAACGGATCGAGCGCTGCCATCAGGGCTCGCGACTGACGCTCAGCCCGACTCGCCCGAGCCGGGACCAAAGAAAACGGGCGGCGATCCTCCGTGGGCCGCCGCCCGTTTCGTGTCTCGCCCTGGTCGCTGCCTTACTTCGTCGGAAAGTGGATCAGAGCCGGACACACCCGAGCCGGGGGAGGGCATGCGGTGCCTCGCCGCGCGATCCCGGCCGCTGGTACACTACCGCCCATGCAACAGCTCGCGGCAGTGTTCCTTGTTGGTGCGGCCCTGGCTGTCGCGGTTCAGGAACCGCCGGCAAACTACGACGAGCAGAGGGTGCCCGCCTATGTGCTGCCCGACCCGCTGATCAAGGCTGATGGGACCCGCGTCACCTCGGCGCACCAGTGGCAGGCCATCCGGCGCCCCGAGGTCCTGCGGCTCTTCGCGACCGAGGTCTACGGACGAACCCCCGCGAGCCAGGCGCCGATGGGTGCGGTCCTGGCTGAAACCGACCGCGCGGCGTTCGGCGGTCGCGCCACGCGCAAGCAGGTGACGCTCGGGTTCGGGACACGACCGAACGGTCCGGCCATGCACCTGCTGGTCTACCTGCCCCATGCGCGCGTGGGACGTGTCCCGGTGTTCGTCAGCCTGAACTTTCGCGGCAACCATGCCATTGCTGCCGATCCGGCCATCAGGCTGTCGGCGGCCTGGCTTCCGGACGACGTGCCGGGTGTGTCGGGGAACCGCGCCACCGAAAAGGCGCGAGGCAGCGATGCGGCCCGCTGGCCGATCGAGACGATCCTCGCGCGCGGCTACGGCCTGGTCACGGCCTATTACGGCGACCTCGACCCTGACTTCGACGACGGGTTCCTGAACGGCGTGCACCCGTTGCTCTACGCGCCAGGGCAGACGAAGCCCGCCGCGGACGAATGGGCGTCGATTGGCGCCTGGGCCTGGGGCCTCAGCCGTGCCGTGGATTACCTGGAGACCGACGCCGACATCGACGCGCGGCGGATCGCGCTCGTGGGACACTCGCGACTGGGGAAAGCCGCGTTGTGGGCCGGGGCGCAGGACGAGCGGTTTGCGCTGGTTGTCTCGAATGATTCAGGCTGCGGCGGCGCGGCGCTGAGCCGTCGCGCCTTCGGCGAGACGGTCGCCGCGATCAACACACACTTCCCGCACTGGTTTGCAGCCAACTTCAAGAAGTACAACGGGCGCGAGCAGGATCTCCCCGTCGACCAGCACGAGCTGCTCGCGCTGATCGCGCCGCGGCCGCTGTACGTGGCCAGCGCCTCGGAGGATCTGTGGGCCGATCCGCGCGGCGAGTTCCTGGGCGCGCGCGGGGCCGAGCCGGTGTACCGGCTGTTCGGCCGCGCGGGTCTGGGGGTCACCGAGATGCCGCCGCCCGACCATCCGGTCGGCCAGTCCATCGGCTATCACGTCCGCAGCGGAAAGCATGACATCACGGCGTACGATTGGGGGCGCTACCTCGACTTCGCCGACCGGCACTTCGGGAAGCCCCGCCCTGCCCGCTCGCGTTGAGACAGGTAGCGGCCGTTCCGGCTACCCATCGTCCCCGCGCCAGTCGTCCCGGGCCCGGCGCCGGCGGGCATCGGTCCGCCGCCAGCCCTGGAGCATGAGGACGGCGCACCCGGCGAGCAGCACCGCCATCGCACATGTCATCTCCGGCGCCTCCACACAGCGGCCGAACACGCCGTCGCAGAAGAAACCGCTGGCCGTGCTGGCCCGGTCCGTGTTACTTAATTTGATGGTGACACCTGGCGGGGAGGACGGGATGTCATCGGGCCCCCAGGAGGATCATCGGCATGAGAGCCGCGCCATCGGTTATCGTCCTCGTCTGTCTGCTCGCCTGGTTCACGCCCACCATCGCCGGCGCCCAGGCGCCCGCCGCCGCGCCGGATTACGTCGGAGCCGACGCCTGTAAGTCGTGCCACGAGGCCATCTTCACGTCCTGGTCGCAAACCAAGCACGCCCGCACCATCAGCCGCCTCTCGAAAGAGCAGAAAGAGGGCGGCGAGTGTATCCGCTGTCACGTCACCGGCTCCCCCGAGCAGATCGCGCGCGAGCTCGGTACGCCGAGTCACCCCAACGTGCAGTGCGAGGCCTGTCATGGGCCCGGCAGCCTGCACGCCGCTGACGCCACCGTGCGCACCGGAATCAAAAAGACGCCCAGCGCGTCGACCTGCGAGGCGTGCCACAACGACAAGAGCCCGCACTTCCACGGCTTCGTCTACGCCGCGATGGCGGGGTTCTCGCACCCCGTCAAGAAGTAGCCTGCGGCCCGGGGCCGGGGCTCAGATCAGCCCGGCCCTCAGCCCCGTCGGCCTTTCACTCTCCCGGCGGCCCTTTTCGCGTGGCCGTCAGCTCCTGGCCAGTGGCTCTCCGCCGTATCTCTCGAGCAGCACGCGAATATCGTCAGGCACCGGGATCGGCGTCAGCGTGCTGATCTCGGTCATCACCACCACGTGGCGCACCGTGGCCGCGACGATGCCGTCGGACTCGCGGCGGATGGTGTGGTGGAACGTCAGGCTCGTGCGGCCGACGCGTTCGACCGCCATCTCGAAGCGCGCGACGTCGCCGTAGCGCAGCGGGCTCTTGAAGTCGGTTTCGAGATGCACGGTGGGCACGCCGAGATCGCGCTCGCGGAAGAGGGCGGCGTAGCCGCCCGGCAGCTCGCCGAAGAACGCTTCGAGCGCGTCGTGGCAGTACTCGTGGTAGCGCGGGAAGAACACGATCCCGGCGGCGTCCACCTCCGCAAACCGCACCGGGCGCCGGAAGACGAACACGTCAGGCGTCCGCCTGTGCGAGCGGCACTTCCTGCATCAGCCCGAGATGATTGCCTTCCGAGTCCTGCAGGAAGGCGAGCCACAACTCGTGTCGCGCATCGCGATGCACGACGGAGGGCTGCTGGAGCAGCGTGACGCCTTGCGCCTCGAGCGCCGATGCCGCGGCCCCAATCGAGGGCACGCGGTAGTAGAGGATCGAGGTGCCCGCCAGCTCCGGCTTCTCGGGGCGCGACAGCATCAGCCGCACGCCGCCACAGTCGAAGAACGCGAGCCCTGGAAACTGAAACAGCAGCGGCAACCGCAGCACGCCCTGGTAGAACGCGACGGCCCGATCGAGGTCGCCGACGGTGACCGCGATCTGACCGATTCCTTCGATCCGTGGGCCTTCGGTAGACATGGCAGCCTGTAACTATAGCCGCAGCGCTCCCCGTCGCGCGAGCGCCAGCGGCGCGGCCGCAAAACAGGCTTTCCGGCGGCGTTGTCGCACCGCTAGGCGAGGGCCGTCGTTGATCGAGCGAGAGGCGCGTAAGCGTGGCGTAACGGTCGACGGCGTTAACGGTCAACGGTTAACGGTTAACGGTCAACGGTTGACGGCTCCTGAATGGTGTGTGGCCAGTCCATTGCATTGAGCATCGCTGGATGAAGCTCGTCATTTTTGGCCTCACGATCACATCTTCGTGGGGCAACGGGCACGCCACGCTCTGGCGCGGCCTCGTCCGCGCGCTGGGCGCGCGCGGCCATCACGTCGTGTTCTTCGAGCGCGATGTTCCCTACTACGCGATGCATCGGGACCTCACGGCGATCGCGGGTCACCACATCCAGCTCTACGACTCGTGGGACGCCGTGCGTGAGGCCGCCGCGCGCCACGTGCGCGATGCGGATGTCGCCATGGTGACGTCGTACTGCCCCGACGCCGCGGGCGCGAGCGATCTCGTGCTCGGGTCGGCGGCTCCCGTTCTGGCCTTCTACGATCTGGATACGCCGGTAACGCTCAGCCGGCTGGAGAACGGCGCGCGCGTCGAGTATCTGCCGCCGCAGGGGCTCGGCGCCTTCGATCTGGTCCTCAGCTACACGGGCGGGGGGGCGTTGACGGCGCTCCGCGATCGTCTCGGCGCGCGGCTCGTGCGGCCGCTGTATGGGTCGGTCGATCCCGCCGTGCACCGGCCCACCGCGTCGCGTCCGGCGTTCGACGCGGACCTCTCGTATCTCGGCACGTACGCGGACGACCGCCAGCAGCCGCTCACCGCCTTGTTCGTCGAGCCGGCGCGGCGGCGCCAGGATCTCCGGTTCGTCATCGGCGGGTCGATGTACCCGGAATCGTTCACGTGGACGCCGAACATCTACTACGTGAGCCACGTGCCGCCCGACGACCACCCCGCCTTCTTCAGTTCCTCCCGCCTCACGCTGAACGTGACGCGCGCGGCGATGGCGGCGATGGGCCACTGCCCTTCCGGTCGATTGTTCGAAGCCGCGGCATGCGGCGCGCCGATCCTGAGCGACTGGTGGGAAGGTCTCGACGCCTTCTTCGAACCGGGACGCGAGATCTTCGTCGCCGAGACGACCGAGGAGGCGCTCGCCGCCGTCGGCAGCGACGACGAGACGCGCCGCCGCGTTGCCCGCGCGGCCCGCGAACGAACGCTCGAGGCCCACACAGCCGACAGGCGTGCCCTCGATCTCGAACACGCGATCGAGGACACGCTCTCCGTTCGGAACTCGGCATGCGGAGCCCCGAATTAGTGCCCGTTCATTCCGACGTCGAATTCCGCTTTCCCAATCGGAGCACTCACCATGTGGGGCGTGATACCGGCGGCAGGCATCGGCAGTCGTATTCAACCGCTCGCGTTCTCGAAGGAACTGCTGCCGATCGGCAGCCGCTTCGATGACGGCGTCGAGCGGCCGCGCGCCGTCACCGAGTACCTGATCGAGCGGATGATCCATGGCGGCGCCACACGGATCTGCTTCGTCATCGCGCCGGGCAAGTCCGACATCCTGGAGTACTTCGGCGGCGAGGTGTCCGGAGTTCCGGTCTGCTACGCCGTGCAGCCGCGCGCTGCCGGGCTGTGCGACGCCGTCTTCCGAGCCGCGCCGATCGTGCCCGCCGACGACGCGGTCGTGATTGGACTGCCGGATACGGTGTGGTTTCCCGAGGACGGGCTCGCCGCGCTGCCAGACGATGAGTTGTCGTTCCTGCTGTTTCCAGTCACGAAGCCGGAGCTCTTCGATGCCGTCGTCACCGACGGCGCCGGGTGGGTGCAGGCGATCGAGGTGAAGCGCGTGACAGCACGCTCGCGCTGGATCTGGGGCGCGATCAAGATGCCGGGCGGTGTGTTTCACCATCTGCGGGATCTCTGGCTCGCGAGGGATCGGCGTGACGAGTACCTGGGCACGCTCGTGAATGCGTACCTGGCGGACGGCGGTCGTGCGCTCGGCGTGCGCGCGGGTGAAGCGTACGTCGATGTGGGGACGCTGAACGGCTACAGGGAGGCCACCAGCCTGCTGGCGACCTTGTCAGCTGCGCGGGAACCGGGCCGACCCACGCACGCGTGAGGCCTGCCAGACGTGGCGGCGATCGTGGGCCGCCATGATCCGCAGCGCCGTCCCGGCGCGCAGGCGCCCGAACGGCCCGAGCGGATTCGGGAACACCGCCCGGTTCAGATCGACGGACGCCCACCCGGGCAGGCAATGCCGGAGGTGCGTGTGCTGGCGCACGAACTCGGGCCACACCTCCGCCTTGTGCCGCCGATTCGCCGGCCGGATGTTCTTCGGCGCCCGCGCCTTCATCCTCACGGGCGGTTCAGTCATGGCGATGAAGCAGCGCGCCGAGCCACCACGACGCGATCGGGCCCGTGCGCGTCAGGCCGTCGGCGTGGGCGCGCTCGATCGCTGCACGCGCGGCGTCGAAGTACCTGCTGTTTGTGACATTGAGGTGATCGATGCATTGCCCGATGCTCCAGGCGCCGGTCTGGGGCGACCAGTTGAACTGCTCGTCGTCGAGCGGTTCGACGAGCCGCTCCGCCTCGTGCTCGACGGCCAGGAACTCGTCCACGAGGGCCTGGAGGTCCGCAGGCAAGTCGCTCGTCGCCGGGGTCGCTGCCATCGCGCGATTGTAAATGAGGAGCCGTCCGCCTTCTGCGGCCTCTTTCGCTCAGAACCCGGGCGCCAGGCTGAACTGGAACACCCAGCCGCGATCGTTGCGCTGAAACGGGTAGGCGTAATCCAGTTGCGCGACGGCGAAGCCGAAGGCGTTGATCCGGAGTGCGACACCGGCGCTGCCGACCGGCTTGCGCTCGCCGCCGAAGAAATCGGGCTTCGATTCGCTGTCCCACGCCACGCCTCCGTCGGCGAACACGGCGAGCTCGGCCGGCAGCGGTCCATACAGGCCGCGACGCACGCCGAAGGGCCGCAGCAGCGGCATGCGCAATTCGACGTTGCCGATGAGGGTTCGGCTCCCAATCAGGTTGTCGAAGGCCGGGCAGCCTGCGGCCGGGTCGGTGAGGCAATCAGCGGCGCTGAACGTATCCACGTCGTAGCCGCGGACGAGCGTCGGGTAGCCGATGAAGAGCGGCGCCAGGCGAGGGTCTTCGCCGTCGCGCCCATAGCGGCCGTAGTGCATCACGCGGGTGGCAACCGTCAGGAATTGCGCCGGCATGAAGTAGCGGCGGTAGTCGGCCAGCACGCCCGTGAACGTCACCGAGCCGGTGACAGGGGCCACCTCCAGCCGATAGCGCTGGCCAAGTACCGGGCTCGTCGCACCGTACACCGAGGTGTCGTATACGAGCGCTGCCGCCGCCTCGCCGTAGTGCATGGGCGCGATGATCGCGTCGTTCGTGCGCTCGTCGAGCAGGATGTCGCCGGTGAGGTTCGAGTACGCAATCGTCCGCGTTTCCTGGTCGAAGCTCAAACGGCGCACGGCGGTTCTGAACTCGACTCGCTGCGCGCGGTTGAAGGGATACGCGACCACCGCGCCGACCGATTGCACCGTCTGCCGGTAGAGCACCGACTGCTCCACGTACGCAGGCTCGCCGTTGATCTCGGTGAAGCCCGCCCCGAAGGCGCCGGAGCGGTAGGGAATCTGTTCGGCGTAGGCGCCCCAGTTCCAGCGGCGCCTCAAATTCGTGTAGGCGACTGCAGCGCCGATGTCCTTGTAGCTCGTCTCGCCCGAGATGCTCGTGGTGAAGTCCACCGCGGCGCTGAGCGTGTGGTCTCCGAGCGTGTCGCTCAACTGGAAGGCGACGCCGCCGCTGCCGAACGCCCCGAAGCGGTCGCGGCCGATGCCGACGCTTGGCTGCCCGACGGCATCGAGCTGCAGCTTTGCCTTGTAGGGTTCAGTCGTGGGGGGGGCCTCCGCCGGCAGTCCGGGCGCGGGGTTCGCCAGCAAGGCAATCAGACGGTTGTCGCGACGTGTCGCCGGCGGCAGCAGCGCCGCCGAGACCGCGGGCAGCGCGTGCGGAGGCACGCCCGCCAGGACATCGTCGCGTGTCGTCGTGTAGACGCGATGTTGCGCTCCCTCGTAGACGCTGAACGCCATGCGCCCGGCGCGCTCCGCGATTGACAGCGCCGGACTGCTCGCAGTAATCCCCGTGATCCCCGTCTGCACGTTCGTGCTCTGGCGCAGCTCGCCCGATCCCGGCGACACGCGGTAGACGTTGGTGATGCCGCCGCGATCACTCAGGAAGTAAATCGTCCGGCCGTCAGGGGCCCACTGCGGGTTGATGTTCTTCGCGTCGGCAAATCCGGCGACGCGATCGATCTGCCGGCTGGCGGGATCGATGAGGGCGAGCTGATAGCTGCCGATCGCCAGCGTGTCGAGGTTCGTGGTGAACCGATCGGTGGCAAACGCGATGCGCGTGCCGTCGGGCGACCACGCCGGCTGAATGTCGGCGTACGGATCGCTGGTGAGCCGCGTGACGGCGCCCGAACCCGTGTCGAGGACGAACAAGTCGGTGAGCCCGCCAACCATCCCGCTGAACGCGATGCGTCCGCCGTCGGGAGACCACGTCGGGTTGAACACCTCGTCCACATCGCGCAGCGGAATCTCCTTCACGACGCGACGGCGCTCGACGTCGTACAACGCGAGAGCGGCGCGTCCATTCGTGATCACCGCGAACGCGAAACGATCCCCTGCCCGGTTCCAGCCACCCGCCGACTGGATGAACTGCAGGCTGCTGAAGTGCGGATCGACGTCGGTACGGCTCACACGGTCGAGAATCTCGCCCGTGTCCGCGCTGGCGATGTAGAGGTCGATCGAAAACAGGCTGCGCTCCGAGAGGAAGGCGACCTTCCGCCCGTCGGGACTGAGTGCGGGCGACACGTTCAATTCGCCGCCCAGCCCGCGCGGCTTGGTGACCAGGTCCGCGACGTATCCGGCCGGTGACGTATTGGGCGGCATCTGCTGCGCGAGCCGCCCGAGCGCCGCATGCCATTCGTCGGACAACTGGTCGGTCTTCATGCCGAGGTCGACCTCGATGGCCGTTTCGGGCGAGCCCGCGCGCGACGCGTCGCGCAGCAGCCGACCCACCATCTCGTCGCCCCAGCGTCCCGCCACGTAGGCCCAGAACGCCTGGCCCCAGCGGTAGGGAAAGTACTCGGGGTTGTCGAGATCCTTGATGCGCGGCAGCTTTTCCTGCAGGACCGCGTCCCGCACCCAGAGCGCCGTGTGCGGATCGAGCGGACCGAGGGAGAGGTACTCCGCCATGCCCTCGATGAACCAGAGCGGCAGCCGCTGTGCGCCAGGGAACCCGCCGCCTCCGCTTCCCTGACCAGGCGCCGTGATGTCGAACTGGAACGCGTGGACCAGTTCATGTCCGATCACATGATCGGTGTCGGCGAGCGGCCCGCCGAGTGGCAGGATGATGCGGCGGCGAACCGATTCGGTGACGCCGCCGGTGCCTTCTCCGATGTCGCCGCCGATCGCGTTGGTCTGCTCGAAGTGCGTGTGCGCGGCGTAGAGAATCAGCGGCTGACGCCCGCTCAGATCGTGGTTGAACACGCGGTCCAGGCGTGCGCGCCAGCGTTCCGCCAGGCGTGCGGCGATGGCGGCCGCCTCGCGCTCCTCCGCATAGAAGTAGATGTCGAAGTGGTCCGTGTGCAGGACTTCGAATGTGAACGTGCGGTACTGGACCTTGTTGCCGCCGAAGTACTCCTG
Organism: Vicinamibacteria bacterium; assembly: GCA_963697705.1. Taxonomy (GTDB): domain Bacteria; phylum Acidobacteriota; class Vicinamibacteria; order Vicinamibacterales; family JAENWD01; genus CAVUCH01. The sequence goes on along the minus strand of CAVOPA010000019.1, from coordinate 584,621 downwards.
CGCACCGGCCCGGCTCGGAACCAGCGCGCACGCCGCGAGTGTGAACAGGATGACTGCGAGTGCGGAGGGGCTACGTCGAGCGGGGAGCCTGCCGGAAACCATCGCCGAATCCCTGCGAGCTGGTCGGACGGTCTGCCGTGCCGGCCACCGCGCCATTCGTGCTGACGGCGCCCGCGCGGGTGCCGCCTCCCCGGCCGGGGGAAGCGCACCCACGGGACGTGTGTGTGATGGAGAACTAACTAGCGGTTGCTGCTCGCGTCGCAGCTGCCCGACACCTCACGCACGGACTGGACGCGGATGGCCGGCGCGTTCGCGCCCATCGCGCTGCTGCCCGACATGCTGCCCGTGCCCGACGTGCTGCTCGACCCCGAACCGGTCGTGCCGTAGGTGCTGCCCGTGCCCGACCCGCTGGTCGTGCCGCTCGTGCTGCCGGTACCCGATCCGGTCGTGCCGCTCGTGCTGCCGGTGCCCGATCCGGTCGTGCCCGAGCCGGTCGTCCCCGACGTGCTGCCCGTACCGGCGGTGCTGCTGCCGCTGCCGGTGCTGCCAGTGCCCGCGGTGCCAGACGTGCCTGCCGTGGAGCTCGAGCCCGCACCGTAGCCGGAGCTCGCACTGGAGCTCTCGAGCGTGCCGCGCACTTCCACCCGCTTGCCGGTGTTGCCCTGCAGCTTGTCACTGTCAGTGGCGATCAGGCGGTAGGTCGTGCCGGACATCCCGGATTGCGCTGAGCCGCTCATCGTGCCACTCTGGCCCGACTGCGACGTGCCGCTCGTGTTGCCCGTGCCGGTCGATGATGTGCCGGCGGTGCTGCCCGACGTGCCGGCGCGCCGTGCCGGTGGTCGAACCGCTGCCGCTCGTGGTGCCGGCCGTCGAGCCGTAGCTGCCCGATGAGCCCGTCCCTGAGGCGGGCGTGCCCGAGGTGCTGCTCGAGCCCGAGCCGCCGCTCATCGAGGCGTTCGTCAGCATCCAGTTGCTGCCCGAACCGGCGAGACAGCCGGTGACCGTGACAGTCTTCGAGCTTGCGCTGCTGCTCGACGTGGTTTGATCCGAAGAAGTGCTCGTGGTCGAGCCGGTCGTGCCCGCCGTGCCGGACGTGCCGCTAGTCCCCTGCGTGCCACTCGTGGACCCGCTTTGCGCGGCCACGCTCACGGCAAAGGCCAGCGCGAGGCCTGAGGCCGTCGTCACTACTCGCTTCATGTGCTCAATCCTCCAGTAACGTGACGTTGAGCGCGGAAGGTCGATGTTCCGCGCGTTGCTCCACGAGGTAAGACGGTCTGCAAGGTACTTGCCGATAAATGCACAGTCGACCACGGCTGTATGCCGCGATCGCAAACGGCCGAGCAGGCATTTCCAGAGAATCGTCGCAAACGGCCGAGCACGCGGTCCGGGCGAATCGCCGACTGTGCTGCGGCCGGCGCCGCCGGTTGATGCGACCATATACGGGATGCCTTCTGCACGGCACAGCGTGAGCTGGCGGATTCACGGCGAACGCATCGTGGTGCTCGGCTGGCCGCGGGCGATCCTCCTGCAGTTCGCCCATCCGCTGATCGCGGCAGGAGTGGCCGAGCACAGCTCGTTTCGGATGAGTCGATTGGCTCCCCTGCTCCGCTTGCACGGCACAGTGCACGCGATGCTCGGGATGACCTTCGGGGATGAACGCCGTGCTCACGAGGCGGTTGACCGTATCAACCGCATTCATGACCGCGTAAGCGGCACATTGCGCCACGCCGCAGGCTCTTTTGCGGCCGGAACTCCGTATTCTGCGCACGATCCGGACCTGCTCGCGTGGGTACAGCTGACATTGCTCGACACGATGCCACGCGCCTACGAGTTGCTCGTTGCGCCCTTGACGGCAGACGAGAAGGACTCGTACTGCGTCGAGGCGCAGGATGGTGCGAGACCGCTCGGGGTACCAAACGACCTGGTACCGCGTACGTATATGGCAGTCGTCGATCTCGTGAGAACTCGGCTCGCTGACGGATCCCTTACGGTGACGGATACGGCCCGGGCGCTCGCACGTGAGATCCTGACGCCCCGCACACCCGCGCCCTGGCCCATCCAGCGCATCCACTGGCTCATCACCGTCGGGCTGCTGCCGGTTGAACTGCGGGAGGCATATCGTCTCAGCTGGTCTGCTGCGGACGGCGAGGCGTTGTCGCGGTGGAGTACCCGGTTACGACGGATGTCCCGCCTCACGCCGCCTGCGGTGCGGCGGTGGCGCGCTGCCCGCGGCTGAGACATGGCCCGGCGGCACCTCGAGAGCCGTCGCGTTGCTCAACGTAGGTAAGGCGCGGGATCACGATAGGCGGACGTGCCTCCTGCACGCGCCCCCTGATACGCTGTCGTCGTGCCCGAGCAGAGAGGCGAGGCGACCCACGGCGCCACTGAACTGTTGTGCGTCTGGTGTGGCCAGGTCATCCGGAGTGGATTGGCTCCCGCGCGGCACGGCATCTGTTCCGCGTGCGTCGCGCGCGAGGTGCTCGCGCAGCCGCTCACGGTTGTCCCCGCTGACGTGTTCGAGGGCTTGCCGTTCGGCGTGATCCGTCTCACGGGCGACGGCGTGGTAGAAGCGTACAACGACACCGAAGCGCGGCACGCGAGGCGACCGGCGGCCTCCGTCATCGGGAGAAATTTCTTCAACGAGGTCGCACCGTGCACGAACGTCCGGGCGTTCGCCGGGCGCCTCGCTCTCATGCGCGGGCGTGGGCTGCCGGCAACGGAGCGGTTCTCGTTCGTTTTCCTGCTGCCGTGGACGTCATCGGTCGTGCAGCTCGCGCTCACGTACGATCCGACGACCGATCGCGCCGTGGCAATCGTCGACTGGTCGCCTGCGGCCGGCGCGGTCGTCTGAGCCGAATTCCACCGACGCTCGCCTGTCATTCCTTGCCCCGATCGATGGCGCAATCGATCGCGGTCAGCGGACCGTCGGTGTTCAGCCGATCCACGTGCGGATCGAGATCGGGCTCGACGTTGACCTCCAGCCCGTAATCCACCCACACCTCGAGGCGGGAGCCGGAGGACGACACCTCCAGGTCCACGTGGCGGCCGCCGTTCGCGTTGCGGTAGGACAGCGCCGCGGTGTTGGCGGTCATCGCCGGGCGTGCGCCGGGCAGACGGAGATTGATCCACGCGTCCCTGCTCTCCGCGTCGCGCATCGAGAGCTGCCACCGGGACGCGTCGGTTGCGGCGGCCGACTTTCCTGCGGCCTCGCTCAACCTGAACTCCCGGCTGCGGGCATCGCCGCGCACGCGGCAGGTCACACCGAGGGTCCCGCCGTCGTTCGGTGCCTGGGCGGCCGCGGTCAGGATCCCTGCCGAGGCCGCTACCATGGCGAAAACTACCAACCCGCGAGTCATGCGGTCCGTTGCTCCACGTAGATCGTTCGCGCGGTCAGCTCGTGATGCCGCAGGCCGGCCGCGCGGTCGAAGCGTGCGACGATGTCGGGGAGTTGCGCGGGGAAGCGCCACTCGGCCGCGCGTGCTCCGGCCTGCTGAAACGCATCCACCCACTCGGTCCACCACGGCGCCACGGCGCCGGCGAGCGGCTCGATGATCAGCACCGGATGCCCGTCGTGCGCCGCGGCCAGCAGGCGGCCGCGCACGGCGTGTCGTGTCTCGGCGGGCAGTTCGTTGATGGTGAACGCGGCCAGGCACGCGTGCGGTCCGCGCGGCAGCCGGAGCCGGGCCACATCCGTGCGCGTCGCGCGTCCGCGCACGCCACACGCCCGCCACGTCCACGGCGCCTCGCTCACGGCCCAGGCGCTGCGATCGAACCCCTCGATCTCGATCGACGAAGCGGCCGCGAGTGCCCAGGCGGCGCTCGCGGCCCCGGTGCCGCAGCCGAGGTCCAGCAGACGTGTGCCCGGCGCGAGCGGCGCGGGGAGCGCCCGCGCGACGCGGTGGGTGATGAGCGCGTGCAGGGGCGCATAGAACAGCGCGAACGCCGCGCGTTTGCCCGCGCCGTCGAGCGCTGATCCGTCAGCGAGCTTCCCGCGGCGCTCGACGTAACAGGACGAGAGCGCGCGCAGCGCGCGCGTGACCTCGGGGAAGGTGAGCTCGGCCAAATACCGTTGCTCGGCCGCGCGCAGCCACGCATCGAGCTGGGGTGGGTCGGCGCCGGCGTCGCCGATGCTCGGCATCCGCGAAGTGTACCGCAGCAGTGAACGCTCGTACAGCTCGACGTTCGGCGCCCGTGCTGCCCGGCTGCGGAGCCTGTGGACGGCTCGTCACCATGGGTTCGGCCGGGAGTCTGGTCAGCGCACAGGCAGTGGGGCAAGGTCGTTGACGGCCCAGTTCTGCTGCTTCCTTTGCACGCGACGGCTCGAGCGTGTAATCTCTCGGTCTCCACGACTTCTGGCGCCGTTGCTCCGATGGCTATCAGCACGATCGGTCGCTACCAGATTCTCGAGCGCCTTGGCCAGGGCGGGATGGGTGTCGTGTACCGCGCCTTCGATCCCCAGATCGAGCGGGACGTCGCCATCAAGGTCATCTCGGCCCAGCTGGTGGATCAGTCCGAGCACCGCGAGCGCTTCTTCCGCGAGGCGCGCGCCGCCGGCCGGCTCGCGCACAAGAACATCATCACGATCTTCGACCTCGGCGAAGACAACGGCCAGCCGTACATCGCGATGGAGTACGTCGAGGGCGAGTCGCTCGAGGCGCGCATGCGCTCGGGCGAGCCCCTGACGCTCTCCCAGAAAGTCGCCATCATCATCGACATCTGTGACGCCCTCGCGTTCGCGCATTCGGCCGGCATCGTGCATCGCGACATGAAGCCGGGGAACGTGATGCTCACGACTGGCGGCAGCGTGCGCATCCTCGACTTCGGCCTGGCGCGCCTCGTCACCTCCGAGCTCACCCGCAGCAACATCGTCGTGGGCACGATGAACTACATGGCGCCCGAGCAGGTGCGCGCCGAACCGATCGATCACCGGGCCGACATCTTCTCCGTGGGCGTGCTCTTCTACGAGCTGCTGTGCGGACGCAAGGCGTTCGAGGCCGACTCGTTCGCCGCGACGATGTACAAGGTGCTGCAGGAGCGTCCCGCGCCGCTGCCCGCCGTGGGCCACGATGTGGCGCCCGTGATCAGCGCCATCGTGGATCGTGCGATCGAGAAGGACCGCGAGCACCGGTACCAGAGCATGGGAGACATGCTGCGCGACCTCGAGGACGTGCGCGCCGCGCTTCCTCCGGCCTCGCAGATCCGGATGCCCGGCGGCATCGTGCTCGGCCAATCGGCGGCGCGCTCGCATGAGCATCGAGACCACGCTCGATTCGCCGCACGTGATGATCCCGAGCAAGCGGCTGGCCTCCTTCCCGCTGGGGCGCTCGGACGCGAACCCTCGCCGCGACGTGACCGCATCCACCGAGCGCGCGCCGGCGTCTCGACAGGGCCCGGAGACCCCCGCTGCGGCACCGACGTCTGACCCTTCGCGCACCCCGTCGTCGGCGTCGGCGGCAACGGCCCGCGCGTCCCAGTTCGTTCCGCTGGTCAGCGCCGCGGCTCTCGTGGTCATCGCGATTGCGGTGATCGCGTTCGTGATGCGGCAACCCGCCGAGCGACAGCCGTCGGCGGCGGCGCCGCCCCCCGCAGCAACCGAGCGGCCGTCCGTGGCCGGCCGGCGACGCCGGGTGAGGCCAACCGTCCGCCCACCCCGCCCCCGGAGCGCGAGCCTCCGGTGAGCGTCACCGACGATGTTGGCCAGCAGACCGCATCCGCTCGGGCGCTCTATCGCGCCGGAAAGTACGACGAGGCCGCGCGGGCCGCCGGACAGGTGCTCAAAAAGGCGCCGGGGAACACCGAGGCGCAGCGAGTGATGAACGACGTCGCCCGCTACACGAAGCAAGCGGCCACGGAGGCCGTATCGGGTCTCGCCGCCGCGCGCGCCAGGGCGGAAGCCGCCGGGGCGCCGTCGGCCGCGAGTGCGGCCTTCGCGCGCGCCGTCGAGCGCGAGCGAACCGCTCGAGGACTGATGGCCGCGGGCGACCACGCCAAGGCGACGACGGCGGCGTACGAGGCGCAGGGCCTGTTCGAAGCTGCCGCGGCCGAGTCGGTGGGCCGCGCCGACACGCGTGCCGCGGCCGAGCCGCCGCTGACGCGCGCACGTCCCACGCCCGACGAACCGCGGCCGAGCGCGCCGCTGCCGAATGTGACGCCGATTCCGGCACCCAGCGCGGCACCGGCGCCGCCCAGCCCGCCGCCTGCGCCGGTTCCCGCGGAGCGGCGCGCTCCCGATCCGCAGGACGCCATCCGCCGCACGCTGCAGCAGTACACGGCGGCGCTCGAGGCACGCAGCCTGCCAGCCCTGAAGCAGGTCTGGCCCGGGCTCGGCGGCGCGCAGGAGCGAGCCATCAAGGCGGAATTCGGCAACGCGCGCCAGATCAGCGTCACGCTCGACTCGCCGCGCATCCAGGTGTCGGGCGACACCGCAACGGTCGTCGCCACGCGACGCTATTCGCTCACGACGGTGGATGGCCATGAGCTGCGCAGCGACACCCGCAGTACGTTCCAGCTGCGTGCTGCCGATGGCGGCTGGATCATCGAATCCGTGCGATTCGAGCAGGCGCGCTGAGGACGATTGCCGCGCCCACTCATCGCCACTCCTTGCGAGGACTCTCCATGAAGCCATCGATTCTCATCGTGACGCTGTGCACGTCGCTCGTGCTGTCGGGCCGGGCGCAGGCACAGGAGGCGCAGACGCCCGGCAAGCTGGCGACGCTGTTCGAAGACGTGTTCGGTCCGACCGGCCTCGTCGTCAACAGCCAGGCCGTGCTCCCGGACGGCACGACCCACTCGGCGCATTTCAACAGCGCGTTCCAATCGAACTTCACGCAGTTCAACGTCGCGCTCGTCAGCCAGCTGACGGCACTGCCATTGCCCTCCCCTGCCTCGGGCTTCACCTACGCGTTCGACCCAGGGACGGGCACCTTCCGGCGCACCACCCGGAGCTTCGGACCTATCCTCAGCGACCGCGCCGAGACGATCGGTCGCGGCCGCCTCTCGGTGGGCTTCAATTACCAGTACTTCTCGTTCGACTCACTCGACAGCGTGGATCTGAGCGCCGTGCCGGCGCTGTTCACGCACGATGATTTCCAGCTCGGAGGCGGGCGCCTCGACGTCGTCACCACGGCGAACTCGGTCGAGGCCTCCCTGGCGCAGTGGACGGGCGCGATCACATACGGCCTGACCGATCGCATCGACGTGTCGCTGGCGGTGCCGGTGGTGAGAACGACGCTCAGCGTGCTGTCGAATGCGCGCATCCAGCGGATCGGCACCGTCGATCCCGCCGTGCACTTCTTCCACGACGACACGGCTCCGGGCGGCTTCGGCGATCGCAAGCAGTTCTCGGCCGTCGGATCCGCGAGCGGCGTAGGCGACCTGATCGTCCGCGTGAAGGCCAACGCGTTGCGCGAGGGGCACCGCGCGCTGGCGGTGGGCATCGATCTGCGTCTCCCCACCGGCGATGAGAAGGACCTGCTCGGGTCGGGGGCCCTGGGCGTCAAGCCATTTGCCGCGCTGTCGACGAACGTCGGCCGCCTGTCGCCGCGCGCCAACATTGCCTACCAGTGGAACGGCAAGAGCGTGCTGGCGAACGACGTGCGGCTGGGCCTCACAGGTCGACCTGCCCGATCAACTGCTGTACGTCGCCGGGACGGACGTCGGCGTCAACGAGCGGTTCAGCCTCGCACTCGACGTGCTCGGTCAGCACGTGTTCGACACGCCGTTGCTGGTCGCGCGACCATTCGAGGTGGGCACGACCGGTCCGTCGTTCCCGGACATCAGCTTCCGCACCGGGTCGATCGACGCGGTCGCAGGCTCGGCGGGCCTGAAGGTCAACATTGCGCCGCACATCCTGGCCAATTTCAACCTGCGGTTCCATATCGCGGGCGGCGGGCTGACGGATCGCGTGACACCGCTCATCGGGATCGAGTTCGGATCCTGACGCCGCTTCGTGATGGCGGGAGGTACAGGTCCGGCTCCAGCCCCGCATACACTGTCTGCCATGGAAATCACCCGGAACGCTTTCAAACATGCCCTGCAGGATGGGCAGCGCCTCGTCGGCCTGTGGCACAGCATCGCCCACGCCACCGTGACCGAGATCCTCGCCGACTCAGCGCTCGACTGGGTGCTCATCGACACCGAGCACGCGCCGAACGAGGTCGCACACGTTGCCGACACGCTGCGCGCGCTCGCCGGATCGCGGGTCGCACCGGTCGTCCGCCCGGCGTGGAACGACGCGGTCTTGTTCAAGCGGCTGCTCGACGTCGGTGCGCAGACGCTGCTGGTGCCGTATGTGCAGTCCGCCGAGGAGGCCGCTCGGGCCGTCGCGGCGGTCCGCTACCCGCCGCGCGGCGTACGCGGTGTCGCCTCCACCCACCGCTCCAACCGGTACGGGCGGGTGCAGGACTACTTCGGCCAGGCCGACGCCGAGATGTGCGTGCTCGTGCAGCTCGAGACGCGCGCCTCGGTCGATGCGCTCGAGCAGATCGCCGCAGTGGATGGCGTCGACGGCGTCTTCATCGGCCCGTCGGACCTCTCTGCGAGCCTGGGCTTCCTTGGTGAGCCGCGGCATCCCGAGGTGCGCGGTGTCATCGAAGACGCGTGCCGTCGGGCGGCGGCGATCGGCAAGCCGATCGGCATCCTCGCGCCTGTCGAGGAGGACGCGGCCGCGTGGTTCGCGATGGGGTTCGCGTTCGTAGCGGTCGGCGGCGACATCCTCTGCCTGCGGAAGGCGGTCGACGCGCTTGCTGCACGATTCCGCGAGCGGCGGCCGCAACCGGCCTGACGTCTCGGTCCCGGCCATCGGGGCGGCGTGCGCGGCCGGCCCCGGCCCGACGCAGAGACGGTGCGCGCGGATGCGGGACGGGCGTGTCCCGGAATTGGGACTCGTGGGACGCAAACCTCGGAATTCTCGCGAGTGCCGGCCGATTGCGAGTGGCACGGCGGTTGTCTAATCACCCCTTCGTGCGTGCCCGTGTACTGGTGGCCGACGACCAGACGGATGTGCTCGAGGCATTGCGGTTCCTGCTGAAAGGAGCCGACCTCGATGCCGACTTCGTCACCTCGCCCGACGCCGCCCTCACCAACCTGCAGCAGCGGCCCTACGAGCTGCTGCTCGCCGACCTCAATTACACGCGCGACACCACGTCGGCTGGCGAAGGCCTGGACCTCGTCTCGCGCGCCCGCGGTCTCGATCCGCACCTCCCGGTCGTCGTGATGACCGGCTGGGGCACCATCGACACCGCGGTCGAGGCGATGCGCCGCGGCGCGCGCAGCTTCGTCCAGAAGCCGTGGAACAACACCACGCTGCTCGAGATCCTGACGCGCGAGATCGAGGACGGCCGTGCCGCGCGGCAGCAGAGCGTGCGCCACGAACGCGAGCAGTCCGATGCGCGGGCGATCCAGCGCGGGCTGCTGCCGTCAGTGTTGCCCTGCATCGCGCCGTATGGCATCGCGGCGGCGTGGCGTCCGGCCAGTGGCTATGGCGGCGATTGCTACGACGCGCTCACGTTCGACGACGACGTGCTTGGATTGCTGATCGCGGACGTCGCCGGCAAGGGGCTCCCGGCGGCGCTGCTGATGACGAACCTGCAGGCCGCCGTGCGCGCATTCTCCGAGGCCGCTGCGCCGCCGGCGGAGGTGTGCGCCAGGGTCAATCGGCTGCTCTGCCGCCACATGGTGAGCGGCCGGTTCGTGACGGCCTGCTACCTGCGGCTCGACTGTCGCAACCACCTGCTCACCTGCGCCAACGCCGGCCACAACCCGCCGCTCCTCGTGCGCGCCTCGGGCGAGGTCGTCCGGCTCTCCACCGGCGGGACGGTGCTTGGCGTATTTCCGGATCTCAGCTACGAACAGCACCTCCTCGAGATCCGCGCCGGCGATCGCCTCGTCCTCTACACCGACGGCATCACCGAGGCGAATTCCCCCGACGGCGACGAATATGGAGAAGAGCGGCTGGCCGCAGCGATTGCCGCTCGCGCAGATCTCGACGCTCCTGCCCTCACAGCCGCACTCTTCGAGGATGTCCTCGCCTTCGCGCACGGCACGCTGCAGGACGACGCGACCATTGTCTCGGTAGTGGTCGCTGCCTGAGTCTGGGACCGAACAAACGCTGGAGGCTGCAGGCTGAGGCTGGAGGCTGGAGGCTTTCAAGCCTGGCGGGCGCCTGCTCGTCTCTGATGCTGCCACACGACCTTGAGTCCCTGTCCATCGGGTACAGCCACCTGCATACACGCGCATTGTTCAGCGGCCGGTACGCCTGATCGGAATCGTGGTGCGAAAATGATGTCGGCCCGTCGAGGGCTGTGGCCGAGGCGATGTGGGCAACGGGAGGACAGGCATGCGGCAACGGATGGATGGAACGAGCTGGAGCCGGCGAGAGTGGATCGGCGGCATGGCCGCCGCGCTTGCGGCCGGCACTGTGATCCCGCGAGATGCGGACGGCAGCGGACTGCCGGTGCAGCGGCCAGAAGCCTCCACGCCTCAGCCGCTCGACATCGCGCAGTTCCAGCCGCGCAGCATGTTGCGCGTTCCCGAAACCTCCGTGCCGCGCGCGAAGTACCCGGTCATCGACATCCACACGCACCTGACGTTTCAGGAGCGCAGCGGGGCGGCTGCGCCGGGCAGCCACGCCATCCGTGTGCTCGCGCCGGCATCCGAGCTGCTTCCTGTGATGGATCGACGCAACCTCCGCACGATGGTGAACCTCACGGGGGGCACAGGAGCCGGCCTGGCCACCAGCGTGCGCGAGTTCCAGGCCGCGCACCCGGGCCGCTTCCTGACGTTCACCGAGCCATCGTACGGGCGGGCGTCGGATCCGGGCTACGCGCAGTTCCAGGCCGACGAGCTGCACAAGGCGCACGAGGCCGGCGCCCACGGACTCAAGGTGCTGAAAACGCTCGGACTCTACCTGCGCGAGCGCGGCACCGAAGGACCGCTCGTGCGGATCGACGACCCGCGGTTCGATCCGATGTGGGAGGCGTGCGCGGCCCTCGGCTTCCCCGTCGCCATCCACATTGCGGATCCGGAGGCGTTCTTCCTGCCGATCGATCGCTTCAACGAGCGGTTCGAGGAGCTGAACGCGCACCCGGACTGGTCGTTCCACGGACGCGACTTCCCGCCGTTCGCCGAGCTGCTCGCCGCGCGCAACCGCGTCTTCGAGCGCCACCCGCGCACGACCTTCATCGCGCTGCACGTCGGCCATCACGCCGAAGATCTCGCCGAAGTGGCCGCGTCACTCGACCGGCACCCGAACATGCACGTCGAGCTCGGCGCCCGCATCGGAGAGCTCGGACGCCAGCCGCGAACGGCGCGCCGCTTCTTCGATCGCTACCAGGACCGGATCCTGTTCGGCACCGACGCCGTGCCGCATGGCACCGACACGCCGCAGCAGGTGTTCGGAGATGCTCTGTACGAAATCTACTTCCGTTTTCTCGAGAGCGAAGACGAGTACTTCGACTACGCGCCGGCGCCGATCCCGCCGCAGGGCCGCTGGCGCATCTACGGCCTCGGGCTCCCGGACGGGATTCTCAAGAAGGTCTACGGCGAGAATGCCGCGCGAATGCTGCGCCTGTAGCGTCGCCGCGCTGGACCTTCACCCCGTACTCGATCGTAACCGCCCGCCCGCGCACGCGCCCACGCACGCTGTGTGGCCGGTAGGCTAGACTCGGCACTCATTCTGTTGAGTACGGTTCCGGGTTCCGGGTTCCGGGTTCCAGGTTGGGTTCCAGGTTCCGGGTTCGTTCCCGGTTCCTTGTTCACGGGTTCCGGTTCCAAGTGCCGGGTTCGTGATATCGCCGTCGCTCCAAGCGAGCCGGCGACGAACCTGGGAACTCGGAGCCAAGAAACCGGGAACCGTTGAACCCCCGGGGAACCTGGAACGAACGAGGAACGCGGAACCCAACCTGGAACCCAGAACCCGGAACCCGGAACCGTCGCAAACGGACCCCGTCCCGCTCTGGAATGAGCCGCACGGCGTGATCAGCGCGTGAGCCACTGGAACGCCTCCCGGGCGATTGACGGAGGCACGGTATGCGGACCGCCGAACTCCCGGTACCGTACAACGTACCCGCGGTTCTGGAGGTCGGGAACGATCACCTGGCTCGTCTGCGCCACCGGCAGGACGTCGTCCTGCGTTCCGTGGGAAATGAACACGGCCGGTTTGCCGCGGCGCTGCGTCGGGACGATGAATCCAGGGGAGAAGGCGAGGACGTGCGTAAAGAGGTCGCCGTTGGCAATCCCGAGCGACAGCGCGTACGAGGCGCCGTCAGAGAACCCGCCTACCGCGAGGCGCCGGAGATCGACAGCCACGCGCGCCAACGCGTGTTGCAGCGCCGCGCTGATGAATGTCACGTCCGGCCCGAATTTTCCGTGAATGGCGTCCCACGTGCGGCCCCGCGAATCCGGCGCCAGCACGACGACCCCGAGCTCCTCCGCGATCGCGAACGCGAACCGCACCCTAGCGCCGCTGCCACCGGCGCCGTGGAGCATGACGGCGAGCGGAAATCCGGCGGCTGGCGGTGCGCTCCGAGGCACGAAGAGCACGCCATCCCGCCGATCGCCCAGTTCGAGGGGGTGCGCGCCCGCGTCGATCGATGCTGTCGGCGGAGAGGGACTGGCGATGATGCGCGCCGGGTCACCGTTGTCGGCCTTGTTGGCCGCCGTCGCGCACCCGGCGAGTGTACTGGCCGCGCCTGCGGCGAGGAAGTGCCGGCGCGTGATGGCGGACGGACTCCAGCGACGCGTGCGGTTCATGTCTGCCTCTTCCGGCGCGGGTTCACGCAGCGTGCGGCTACGCACCAGCACCCGCCGCTCGCGCCCGGAGCGCCATCGCCCGTAGAATCTGGCCGTCGCTCCCAACGTCCGGCAGGCCTGCCATGACAATGACACGCGCACGGCTGTTCGGTTCCCTGATTCTGACCGTTGGTCTGACTCTCACGGCGCACACCGGCGCTGCCGCCGACCTGCCGCTCCTCCGCGTGTCAGACAACCATCGGTTCCTCGTGACCGCTGACGGCGCACCGTTCTTCTGGCTTGGCGACACGGCGTGGGAACTGTTCCACCGGGCGACGCGGGAGGACGCCGAGCGCTACCTCCGCAATCGCGCCGACCGGCGCTTCACCGTGGTTCAGGCCGTCGCTCTCGCCGAGTTCGACGGCCTGCACGTCCCCAACGCGTACGGCGAGCGCCCCCTCCGAGACGACGACCCGACGCAGCCGAACGAAGCCTACTTCGCCCACGTTGACTGGATCGTGGCCCGCGCCAACGAGCTTGGCCTGTACGTCGGGTTCCTGCCGACCTGGGGCGACAAGTGGAACAAGAAATGGGGCATCGGCCCGGAGATCTTCACGCCGGCCAACGCCGAAACCTACGGCGCGTGGCTCGGTGCGCGGTACCGCGCGGCCGGCCTCATCTGGATTCTCGGCGGCGATCGGCCGGTCGAGTCCGACGCCCACCGCGCCATCATCGAAGCGATGGCCCGCGGACTGCGAAAAGGTGACGGTGGCGCGCACCTGATCACCTTTCATCCGACCGGCGGCAGCGGATCGGCGCAGTACTTCCACGATGCCGGCTGGCTCGACGTGAACATGCGGCAGAACGGCCATGCCGCCGAGTACACGGGCCGCTACGATCAGACGCGCGTGGACTACGACCGCTCGCCGGCCAAGCCGGTTCTCGACGGCGAGCCGATTTACGAGGATCATCCGGTGGCCTTCGATGCGAAGAAGTACGGCCACTCGATCGCCGCCGATGTCCGGCGGCCGCTCTACTGGGACCTGTTCGGCGGCGCCTTCGGCCACACGTATGGCCACCACTCGGTGTGGCAGCTGTGGGCGCCGGGGCGTGACCCGATCAACAACCCGCTGCTGCCCTGGACCGACGCGATCGATCAACCCGGCGCCGCCCAGATGCAGCACGCCCGCGCGCTCCTCGAATCGCGTCCGTTTCTCACGCGCGTGCCCGACGACACGGTCGTCGTCACGGGACCGGTGCCGACCAGCGTGCCGGGCGCCGGGCGCTACCACTTCTCCGGCACGCGCGGCCAGGACGGGAGCTACGTCATGGTGTACGCCCCGGTCGGCAGGCCGTTCGCGGTGCGCATGGACGTCATCGGCGGACCGCAGGTCGTCGCCTGGTGGTTCAATCCGCGCGATGGGCGCGCGACGCGCATCGGATCCTTTCCGAACACGGGCGAGCGCACCTTTACGCCGCCCGATCCTGGTGAGCTGCTGGATTGGGTACTCGTGCTCGACGATGCGCGGAACGACTACGCGGCGCCGGGCACGGTGCACTGACAACGCGCGCTGAACACGCATGGCCATCTGTCCTCAGTGCCACGAGCCGCTTTCGTCTCCGCACGCGCTCTGCTCGCGCTGCGGCGACACGCGCCCTCCCAACGCGACGCGCACGAACGCCGCGGCCACGGCCTCCAGCGCCGCCTCGCGAGGGTTCGTGCCGGGCACGATGCTGTCCGACCGATACCGCATCATCTCGCTGCTCGGGCGAGGCGGAATGGGCGAGGTCTATCGCGCCGACGACCTGACGCTCGGCCAGCAGGTCGCCTTGAAGTTCCTGCCGGCATCGGTCGGACGCGATGAGGACGCACTGCGCCGGTTTCGGAACGAGGTGCGCGTCGCGCGGCAAATCTCACATCCGAACGTCTGCCGCGTCTACGACATCGGCGAGGTCGACGGCATCGTCTTCCTGTCGATGGAGTACGTCGACGGCGAGGACCTGGCGTCGCTGCTCCGCCGCATCGGCAGGCTGCCGCCGGACAAGGGGCTGGAGATTGCGCGCAAGCTGTGCGCGGGCCTGGCCGCCGCCCACGAGAAAGGCGTCCTGCACCGCGATCTCAAGCCCGCGAACGTGATGCTCGATGCGCGCGGGCAGCTGCGCCTGACCGACTTCGGCCTCGCCGGGCTCGCCGAAGACGTCAGCGAGGCAGACGTGCGGAGCGGCACGCCCGCCTACATGGCGCCCGAGCAGCTCGCGGGCAAAGAGGCGACCACGCGCAGTGACCTCTACGCGCTCGGGCTCGTGTTGTACGAGCTGTTCACCGGAAAGCGCCCGCATGACAGCAGCTCGCTGCCAGAGCTTCAGCGCTTGCGCGTCGAGTCCGCGCCGGAGCACCCGTCGTCGATCGTGCGGGATCTGGATCCCGCGGTCGAGCAGATCATCCTGCGGTGCCTGGAGCCGGATCCGTCGGCGCGCCCCTCGTCAGCGCTGGCCGTCGCCGCGGCGCTGCCGGGCGGCGATCCGCTCGCGGCGGCGCTTGCCGCCGGCGAGACTCCGTCGCCGCAGCTCGTGGCGGCGGCGGGCGAAGACGCCGGCGTCTCACGGCGCTATGCCTTCGCGCTCTTCGCATGCGTGCTGGCCGGCATCACGGCGGCCGCGGCGATGGCCGTGCGGACGAGCGCGCTCGAGCGCCTGGCGCCGGAGTATCCGCCGCAGGTGCTCATACAGCGTGCGCGGGACGTGATCGCGTCGGCCGGATACGAGCCGCGCGCGGCTGACGCCGCGAGCGGTTTCGCCTGGAACACCGCCCTCGTCGATGCTGCCGCACGAACCGACAAGCCGCGGCCCGACTGGGATCGGGTGGTGGGCGGGAGCGGACCCTCCGTCCTCCGTTTCTGGTACCGGCAGAGCGACACGTCTCTCACCGGCATGCAGTTCCACAGTGACCTGCTCATCCCCGGCGAGGTCAACGAAGAGGACCCGCCTCCGATCGATCCCGGGATGATTACGGTGGTGCTCGATGCGCGCGGCCGGCTCGTCCGATTCGAGGCCAGCCCGCCGCGTGTCCTCGCGCCCGGCGCGCGCGAGCATCCAGCCGCCAACTGGCAACCGCTGTTCACCGCCGCCGGTCTCGAGCCCGGACGGCTTCAGCCGACGGAACCACTCTGGACGTGGCTGGGCACTTCCGACAGCCGGTTCGCCTGGACCGGCACGTGGCCCCAGAGCACGAGGCCGCTGCGGGTCGAGGCCGCGGCGCTGCGGGGCAAGCCCGTCGGCTTTGCGCTCCGCGGCGCCTGGGATGTGCCAGGCGATCAGGCCGGCGGCCAGGGCGACGCGGGGGAAGGCGTGCGGATCGCGATTTACGGCATGCTCGCGCTCGTGATCTGCGCGGCATCCGCCTGGCTCGCGTGGCGGAACCTCTCGACTGGGCGCGGCGATCGACGAGGCGCGTTCCGGCTCGGGGCGTTCGCGTTTCTCGTGCACATGGCGCTCTGGCTCACGACGTCCCACCTCGTCCTCGCAAGCGTCCTCGGCATGTTCTTCCTCGCGCTGTGCACGGCGATCTTCTACGGCGTGGTGCTCTGGACCATCTACCTGGCGTTCGAACCGTACGTCCGGCGGCACTGGCCGCACTCCCTGATCTCGTGGACGCGGCTGCTGTCCGGACAGTGGCGCGACCCCCTCGTCGGGCGCGACGTGCTGTGGGGTGCGGCGCTCGGCGCCGCCTGGACGCTCATCGGCCGCGTCATGGACCTGATCGCCGGCGGCGCCCAGCAGCCCGCGCCGACGTGGACAGACGAACGCCTCCTGCTCGGCCTGCGGCAGGCGGTCGGCGCCTGGCTCGCGCGCGGCCCGCACGAAGTACGGGACGCGCTCCTGTTCTTCTTTCTCCTCTTCCTGCTGCGGGTCGTGCTGAAGCGCCAGGCGCTTGCTGCCGCCGCGTTCGTGGCGGTGCTGACCGTGCCGTTGGCGGTGCGAGGGGACTTCGTCCTCTGGAGTGTCGTGGCCGGGATCGCGATTTACGGTCTCGCGGCGGCCGTGATACTTCGGTTCGGGTTGCTGGCCCTGGCCGCGGGCTTCTGCGTCGCCGGCTTCATCGGGCCGCCGGTCACGCTGCACACGGGAGCCTGGTATTTCGGCAACGTGCTGCTGTTGTTCGGATCGGCCGCCGTGCTCGCCGCGTGGGCGTTCCACACGGCGCTCGGCGGCTCGCGAATCTGGACACTGGACCCGTTTCGCTGATCAACGCGCGGCGCTGCGGCCGTCGATGTAGTGCCCGCCTTCAGGCGGGCCCGCGTGGCGCTGCGGCCGTCGGCGTAGTGCCCGCCTTCAGGCGGGCCCGCGCGATTCGTCCGGTTCGACGCACTCACGCGATTACACTGGCCGCGCCTCGGCGCGTCACCTGGAGGACCGAATGCCCCGGCAGAATCGCAACCGTTCCACCCCGTTCCTCGAGCGCATGTCCACGCAAATCACACACTGGACCGGGAGCACAGCCGCGTTTGCGCTCGCCTCTGCCGTCATTCTCGTGTGGGCCGTGACCGGACCGATCTTCGACTACTCCAACACGTGGCAGTTGGTGATCAACACGGGGACGACGATCGTCACGTTTCTGATGGTGTTCCTGATCCAGCGCGCGCAGAACAAGGACTCGAGGGCGATCCAGTTGAAGCTGAACGAACTGGTGGCTGCCGTCGAGGGCGCGAGCAACCGTCTGATCGACGTGGAGGATCTGAGCGAAGACGAGCTCGAGGCGCTGCACCGGTTTTACGCGCAGCTCGTACGGATGGCGAAGAAAGACCACACGCTGACCGCGTCACACTCGGTTGAGGAGGCGGAAGCCCGCCACCAGACCAAGAGGGCCCGACACACAAAGGGTGACGAGCCGGGCCCGGAGGCCGGGCTCCAGGCTCCGGCCTCGATGGCCGGCGCCGGCCATCCGGCGCCGCCGAGGCATGAGCCCGGCCCCCCGAAGAAGTGAACTACTTCGTCGACGGCGTCGCGAGCGTCGGCTCCGGCACCTTGTTGTCGCTCGGCGGGAGCGTGCGGAGGTACGCGAATACCGCCTTCAAATCGGCGTCGTTCAGATTCCTGTACACGGACCACGGCATCGGGGGCAGGATCTCGCGTCCACGGCCTTGTCGCCGACCGGTGCGGATCGTGTCCATGAACTGCTGCTCGGTCCACTCACCGAGCCCGTTCTCCTTGTGGGGCGTCAGGTTCCTCGAGTAGCTGATGCCCCAGGGTCCGGACCACGCCGTGTTGGTGTCGGTCGAGGAACTGATCCAGGGACCCTTCGGCTCCGGCGGCGGGGGGAGCGTCACGTCTGACGGGTGACCCGAGAGCGCCCGCGTCATGTCGGGCGCGGGACCGTTCGCTCCCATTTTCCAGGGCGTATGGCAATCGTGGCACCCCAGTGAGCTCACGAGATACTTGCCGCGGGCGGCTGTCCCGCCGCTTGGCGCCGCGGCGGCTGTCTTGGCGCCGCCCGCGGCCCCGGGTGCAGCTGCGCCGGCCTGTGCGGGCGTTCCCGCGGCCTGCGCAGCCAGCCGTACCAAGCCTCCCGTGACCGCCAGCAATCCCACCGCCCCCGTTACCGCCACGAGTCTTCCCACCGACTGTCGCATGCGCTTCCTCCTCATCGTCGTTGCACGGTCGCCGCGGGCCCCGGATCCGCTGAGCGAAGGTCTTCGGCGATCCACCGCCTGATCAGACTGACGGCCTCATCGTCCACGATGCGCGTGCCGAGCGGGGGCATCTGTACCAGCGGGTGCCGGGATGACATCCGGGCCACCAGCACGCTCTTCTCAGGCTTCCCCGCGCACACCCGTTCCACCGTGTCGTCAGCCGCAGGCACCTTGTATCGGCTCGGCCGGCCGACCGCGGTAACCACTGCCGGCGCAGCCTCGCCGCTGGTCCGGTTCAGGGTGTAGTTGAGGGCGAACGCCAGCGACCGCAACTCGCCCGTGCCCGTGTGGCAGCCGCCGCAGTTGGCGTGCAGATAACCGAGTGCGGCGCGGGCCGTGGGTGTAGACGCCCGGATGCGCGGTGCCGACGCGGTCACCCGGGTGGGCAAGCCGCGCACGAGGCCGCGGGCTGCCAGCGTCGTCAGGTCCACGGCGCCGTCGGCCAGCGGCTCGGCATGGGGGGCGTTCGGGTCGCGGTCGGGCGAGAGCTGCAGCGCCGTGACACCCAGCACGCGGACGGGCCCGGCCTCGTGGCACGCGCGGCAATCGATGCGCGAGGGGATGGCGTGACGAATGCCGTCGCGAATCGGCACGCTCTGCTTGATTCCTTCCTCCGGCGCCAGCGTCGCTTCGCTCTCGTCCTCGTTCCAGACGTAGGTGGCAAACTGCCATCCCGTCCGGGTGTATTCCATGTAGCGGGTCTCGGCGCGTCGGCCGAACCGGAACTCCTTCCAGAGGCGCGTGCCGATCGGGAACTTCCAGACGTCGGGGTTCGAGCCGTCGATGAACGTGCCCTTCGGAATGCGCATCCACCGATGCTTGACGGCGCCATCCGACCAGAGTGGGTATTGAGGACTGAAGGGTAGGTTATCGGCGGCGACGGTCTTGGTGGACCAATCTGCGTAGAGGCCAGTGTCGCGCAGCGTCGGGGGTGGCGCTGGTGTGCCGGCGGCCCCGAACGCGGCAGGCACGGTGACGGCGAGCGCGAGTGTCGCAAAGGCGGCGCAGAACCATCGGCGCGCGGACACACGTGCCCGCCGCATGGCGCGAATCCACACACTCGGGTCCATCCAGGGCCTCTCTCCGTTCGGATCGCTCACCATCGCGGCGCCGCGAGCGAACGGCCAGACCAGCGTTCGAGAATCGAGTGCCGGTGAGGATAGCACCAAACTGCTGCGCTCGAACCTGAATCGTAGATCTGCCGACGAGCGACGGGTGGAGGGCGGTGCCGCGGATGGCGACTGCCACCGGGTGCCACGACCAGGGCCGGGCTGCCGCTCGATTCCAGGGGCGAAAAGCCGGGATATCTGTGCCGGTGTCGTAGACTGTCGGGGCATGCGACAGCTAGGGACGACTGCACCGGTTTTTTTGTTCGCCGGCCTGTTCCTGGGGGCGAACCCCGCCCCCGCCCAGACCACACCGAGCGAGCACGAGGCGCATCGGCTCCACGGGGACTCGGCGGCGTATATCGCGGCGCTCGAGGACCCCGCGCGCGATGCGTGGCAGAAGCCTCACGAGGTCATCGACGCGTTGGGCATCAAGGACGGCGAGCGGATCGCAGACATCGGGGCCGGCTCGGGCTACTTCGCCCTCCGCTTCGCAAGGCACGTGGGCGCCTCGGGGCGGGTTTACGCGGTGGACGTGAGCCAGGACATGCTCACGCACCTCCAGGCGCAGGCGAAGGCGGCGGGCCAGTCGAACGTGCAGGCCGTGCTCGCACCGCCCGGCGATCCCCTGCTGCCGGCCGGGTCGATCGACCGCGTGTTTTTCTGCGACGTGTGGCACCACATCGACGACCAGGCGGGCTATCTCGAGAAGCTGAAGCAGGCACTCCGTCCCGGCGGGCAGGTCGTGATGATCGACTTCCACAAGCGGGACCTCCCGGTCGGCCCGCCCCTCTCGATGAAGATCGCGCGCGACGACCTGGTCGCGCAGATGGCGAGCCACGGCTTCCGCCTCGAGAAGGAGCACACGTTCCTGCCCTACCAGTATTTCCTCGTGTTCACGCGCCAGTAGACCCGAGCGGGTCGTCAGGTTACACTCCGCGACACGAACCTCGACACGGCCCACGTCGAAGGCGGCGTCGTCAGCAGCTTCGACTTCAAGTACGACCTGAGCGAGATCCTGCTCGATCCCGGCGATCGAGCGGACGTAGTGATCGCGGTCCTTGCTGCCGCGACCGGCACACTGACGATGTGGACGGAGGATTTCTCCCGCACCGGCGGGGGGATTCTCCTTCAATCCGACCGTGCCGGTGATGCACCTCAACCCTCACTCGGAATGTCGAGAGCGGCCGCGAGGTTCTCCAGGCGGGGCTCGTCGGACCGCTCCGGTTTACGTCCGACATCGGCGAGCAGTGACGGCTATCGCTTCACCGGGCGATCACCTCCCGCGTCCACGCTCGTCGCAGCCCGGCTATACTGCGAACGCGGGCAACCATGCTCGTGGGTCTGGTCGCGACGGTAATCTGGAGCGTCGTCCTCGCGTTCACGGCCTTGTGCGTCAGAAGCCAGACCGGATGCGATGGGTGGCTGACCAGGCGTAGCGGCCTACTGAGCGCCTCGCTTGTCGTCGCTGCGGTCGCCGCGAACCAGTTCATCAGGATCGAGGAAAGCATGGGGGCCTGTGAAGAGCCCGGCCGAGACCCTCACGACGGGTGCGGCGGCCGCGGGCGCGAGGCGAAATGAAGCGCGTGGCGTGCTTCGCCGCCGTCGCCCTGCTGCTCGGCGCAAGCGAGCCCCTCGCGCAGAGCCGGGCGGACGATGAGCGTCTACGGCCACCCGGCCAGCTGACCTGCCCAAGGGATCAGCTGACCTCCTACACCGGTCGTGTCGTCTCCTTCAGTCGTGCCGCCGGCCGCACCACGCTGCGCATTCGGACCGACTGGGAAACGACGGAGCGCGTGATCGTGCAACATCCAGGTACGCGGGATCCGTCACCGCGGTTCCTTTTCGGCGGTGAGCCATTCACGAGCGGAGACTGGGTGCACATCGAGGCCGCGGGGGGGCACCTGCGGCAGGGTCTCCGGGCGACGGCCTGGGTCTGCACGGACGGCAGTGTGCTCGTGGATTGGAAGAAGCAATGAAAGGGGGCAGGACTTCAGTCCTGCCCTGCTGGATCACAGCGGGCAGAACTGAAGTGCTGCTCGTCGGGCCTGCCTACTTCACTTGCCGTTCCGGTACGTCGTCCACTGCGCGTCGATGCGCGCCACCTGCCCAGACGTGAACGTAAACATGCACGCGTCGTCGGTGTAGTCCATGAAGTTCGTGATCGGGTCGAGCGCCAGGGAACTTCTTGCCGACACAGGAATCACGATCGACGGGGCAGCCGTACGCGGGTGAGCGCTCGGCCGCGGTGTCGCTCACCAAGTCACCCGAGTTGCTGCAGCCGCCCTGGAAGGTGTGGTAGAGCCCGAGCCAGTGCCCGACCTCGTGGGTTGCCGTATCGCCCTCGTTGTACGGCACCGTCGTGCCGCCCGGCACCGAGCTGAAGAGGATGACCACGCCGTCCATCTTCGGGCTGCTCGCGTAGCTCGAAGGGAATGTCGCCCAGCCGAGCAGTCCGCCGCCCATGTTGTTGGAGTAGATGTTCAGATCGTCGGCACTGCCCTGCCGGAGCGCATTCTTCATGTTCCGCTCGGCGGTCGTGCCGTTGGTCGCGGTGTACCACGCCGCGTTCGTCGTCCGATCCACAGCGGCCAGCACGAAACTGTAGCCGGCGCTGGCGCTCGCGTACGCGTCGTTGAGCACCTTGATCTGCTCGTTGATCTGAGAGCTCGGGATGTCGCCGTTGGCAATCCCGGTCCCGTTGTTGATCACGTGCCAGTAGACCGGGATCGGCGCCGCCCCGGCTGCCCTCGACCCACCCACCTGCGCGAACATCGCCCGCGCGTAGTCATCGGCCGCGCGGGCGGTCGCCTCGTCGAGGTCCTTGGTGCCGCAGCGGATCTTGCCGTAAGCATTGCCGTTCCCGTTATCCTGCGCCAAGGCCGCGAGTGCACGGTCCGATGGCCCCTGCGCAGCAGTCATCGCGCGTGTCGTCACGGCGCTGAGCGCCACGGTCAGCCCGAGACACCAACAGCTCGCCTTCCTCATTCGGTCTCCTGACACGAGGACACGTCCTCGCCTGCGCCCAGTTTCACGTGTGGATGTGGTGGATCGTACGGATTGCTCTGACAACGGTCAATTCGTCGCGTCCGTATCCGTATCCCGTGCGACACAATCTGAGGCCTTCTTCATAAACAAACGGCCGAGACTGCTCGTCCCAGAAGCCCACAGGCTCTAAACCGCGCTCCGGTCCGACTGAGCCTCGCGCGGCGGTCTCCGCCGGCAAGTTGTGCCTCGCCCCGTTGGCCGTAAACGCGAGGACCAGGACTCCGCCGAACAGACACCCGCGCCACCACGATCACTGCACGCGCCGCGCCGCCCGGAACGGCACCGATCGCACGCCTCCCGGCCGCCTGCCGTAAAATGTCGGCGCTTCAGCCGCGGCGCTTTACCTTCATCGTTTCGATCTCTCCCCGCTCTTCTCCGTCGACCTGGCCACGACGAAACGCCCCTGCGTGCGCCTCCATACAAAGTGGCGACGTCTTTCAATCGAAGGACATACAGGGTTAGAGAGACACCGACAACCTCAAGGACGCGGGTGTTCCGTCGGGGCAACTGGCAGGGTGACGGTCGCAATGGGCTGCAGCGCAGTCTCGGTAGGAACGATCCACACGTTCCCGCAATGCTGGCACCAGACGAGCCGCGTCCGTGGGAGCAGTTCCACGTGCCGCGAGGCGCAGTCGCGGCATTCCAAGACGATCACAGGGAGATTGGGCATTCGTTGTTCCTTGACCCGGCGAACGATCCAAGCTCAGGCAGCGAATGTGCCAGCGCATTCCCGTGCAGCAACCAGTAACGGCGCGTACGGCCTGCGCCTGAACTGTCGCTGACGCCAGAGTTTTGTCTCGTCGGAGCAAGGGGTTATGCGGCGCGAGGGGTGAGCATCCGCCTTCGGCTACCGACAGGCTAATGCCGAGCCGTCGCGGGACCGGGAGGTCCCCTGGTGTCGAGGGCCCAAACCAGTCGCTATGTAATTACGTTGAACTCTTGAAAAACTAGGCTTGCCGGGGGTGGGAATCGAACCCACACGGCCTTGCGGCCCCGGGATTTTAAGTTTGACAGCCACGATCCGATGCCGTTGGGCGGTGTCGGATCGTGGCGATTTTACGGGCTCGTTCTTCCGACTGTCTAGCGCGGCGGCCAGCGCATCGTCTTGGATGCCCGCGGCGCTGGAGAGATCAACCCAGGACCTGCCGAGATAGCTGCAATCACCTATCGATCCCGCCGATGACCAATGCGAAGCGCGGGCTGCGCGGCAGAGTGCCCCAACGGACGCGCCTTGGCCCTTATGAAGTGGTCTCCCTCACTGGTGCCGGAGGCATGGGCGAAGTGTGGAAGGCTCGCGATACGCGTTTGGACCGGACCGTTGCGATCAAGGTGCTCGCATCGGACCTGACCAGCGACCCTGCCGCCCGGCAGCGGTTCGAGCGCGAGGCCCGCGCCGTTGCCGCACTCTCGCACCCGCACATCTGCCCGCTCTTCGACATTGGTCATCAGGACGGGACCGACTACCTGGTGATGGAGTTTTTGGAAGGGGAAACGCTGGTGCAGCGGCTTTCGCGCGGAAAGCTGCCTCCCGACCAATGCCTCCAGTACGGAATCCAGATCGCTGACGGCCTCGCCGCCGCCCACCAGGCGGGCATCGTCCATCGTGACCTGAAGCCCGGCAACATCATGCTCACGAAGAGCGGGGCGAAGTTGCTGGACTTTGGGTTGGCGAAGCCCGCTGCGCCGATTGGGGGCTCAGAGTTCACGCAAGTCGCGACTCACGCACCGCCGACGGGCGCCGGGACGCTCGTGGGTACGCTGCAATACATGGCACCTGAGCAGCTGCAGGGGTTACCGGCAGATGCACGCACCGACGTCTTCGCCTTCGGGTGCGTGTTGTACGAGATGGTCAGTGGGAGACCAGCGTTTGCTGGCGCAACCCCGGCGAGTGTGATCGCCGCGATTCTGGAGCGCGAGCCGGCTCCGATGGCGGTTGGCTCGGAGCCGATCGCACTTCCTGTACTTGAAGCCGTTGTTCGGACGTGCCTCGCAAAGAACGCGGCCGACCGTTGGTCCAGCGGCCACGATGTGTTCGTGGCACTCGGACGACTGGGGCACGTCGGTGAACCCGCCAAGCCTGCCGGGGCATCGAGGTGGCCGTCGCGTGGGTCTGCCCTCGCGTGGGGAGTTGCAGCGGTGTTGCTCGTAACGATCGTGGCTGCGCTGTATCGTCCGGACCGTCGGCCGGCTGAGACGTTCGCATCGCCGGCCCTGAAGGCATCTATCGAGTTTCCGAACACGTGGCTGATAGCCCCGACGCTATCGCCGGACGGACGCTACTTGTCGATGAACGCGTTGGGGGGAGGGCCAGAGGGACGGACGGTTCTCATTCGCCGACTCGAGGACGGGGACGTCACCTGGCTTGACATTAAGACGGAAAGCTTCTCTCTAGCATGGTCCGCTGATAGTCGTTCATTAGCCGTGAGCGCCGCCGGCGAACTCAAAGCGGTGGACGTTGCGACCGGCGGTGTCCGAACGATCGGCAAAGTCCCGACCGGCATTGCGGGGATCGCGTGGAACCGCGACGACATCCTGCTCGGCGGAGTGCGCCTGCAGCGTCTGTCCGTCGCCAATGGCCAGCTCACCGACCTCTATACGCCCGGTACTGACATCACGCGTCAGGCCTTTCCCTCATTCCTGCCCGACGGGCGAACGTTCCTCTACGTCCAAGAAAGCAGCAATGCGCAGCGACGAGGCGTGTTTCTCGGCTCACTCGATTCCCCGAACGCCACTCGTGTGTTGCCCGAGCCAGCGAACGCCGTCTACTCCTCGCGCGGCTACCTCCTGTATGGTCGTCAGGGTACCGTATTTGCGCAGCGGTTTCGATGCGGGTCACAAGCGCGTGGTGGGAGAGCCGCTGAGGGTCGGCTCGGACATCGACGTCAACGCACCGTTCATCAGCTTTGCAATCGCGGGTGACGTGCTCGTCTGGGCCAACGGTTCACCGTTCCCACCAGCCAAGCTGATGTGGTTCGATCGGAACGGGAAGACGCTGGACACGACTGTGGAAACGCGTCGGTACTACGCGATCGCGTTGGCACCCGATCAGCGGCGCGTCGTGTCAGCCGAGGGCGATCCGCGAATCGGCGTCAGTTTGTTCATGATGGATTTGACTCGCCCTATCCCCTCGCGGCTGACGACGGGCGAGCGAGCGGAGTCGGACCCCGTGTGGTCCCCGGACAGCCGTGAAGTGGCATTTAACTCTGACGGTGGTTTGTTCACGCGGAGAATCGATCAGGAGGGCCGGACAACGCTGCTCGCGGACGGTTCAGTCACCGCGGTGGAGGAGTGGACGCGTGACGGGCAGTTCATTCTCTTTGGGCGCGGGGTCAAGAGCATCTGGGCGTTACCGTTGGGCGGAGGTCGCAAACCCGTTCCTGTCGTCCAGTCGTCGTCCGCCGTCGACGAACCGCGTGTCTCCCGTGATGGCCGATGGCTGACGTACAGCGGAAATGACACCGGGCAATGGGAGGTATACCTACAGCCGTTCCTCCGGCCTGGCAGTCGCGTGCGCGTTTCGACCAATGGCGGGAGTCAACCGCGGTGGCGTGGGGACGGCAGCGAACTGTTCTACCTCGCACTCGACGGGGCGATGATGTCTGTTCGTACAACCGATCCCACTGCCCCTGGCGCGCCGCGGCAGCTGTTCAAAGTTCGCCTTGTGGTCGATCCCGTGGACGATCAATTTGACGTCACGGCAGACGGTCAGCGGTTTCTCGTCGTTAGCCCGGAGGGCCAGCAGACCACTCAGTTGACCGTATTGAGCAACTGGCCTTCCATGTTGAAGCCGCGGTAGGCGGCGACACTGGCGCGTTTGCTCGGGTGGTGCTGGCCAGCCCACAGCGCGAGCAGCAGGTGGTGCGAACACCTCATTGCGACCTTAGCAGCCCGCGAAGTAACTCCGACCGCGCACCCGTCCGTCGAGGGGTCGGCGCTCGATCCTGACTCTGGCAACGGCCGGAGGCCAGGCCGCAGGGGCGCAAGCTACAGCCGTTACGGGACGCGCAGCATCGGACGGAGCTTGCGCGACCCTGTTCGGCGCTCGAACAATTCGTGGCGAGCCGTCATTTGCGTGTACCCGGGATTCTTGATCTTGATCCAGTTGGTGCTCGTGCCGTCCGCATGGTAGCGACCGCTCGCGAGCTTGCCCACGATGCCCTCCAGGTCGTGCGCACACGCGACCTCGAAGAAGTCCCTCCCGCGTGCCTCGACGTGGTCCACGTACAGCAGCCGCGTCGGCACTGACGGGATCAGTCGGCGCAGCCGTCGCTTCCGCTCGACGAGCGGCCACTCGCGTAGGTCCTCGCCGTCCGCAGCGAGCAGATCGAACGCGTAGAAGTACGGCCACTCGCGCCGGAACAGCAGCCTCTTGAAGTTGCTGCGTCCTCGCCCGTCGAGGCACACGATCTCGCCGTCAATCACCGCGTCGTGTGCTTTGACCGCGTGCGCGAGTTCCTCACAGAGTTGCGGCCAGTGCTTGAAGGTGTGGCCGTTGCGCGACACGAGGTCGCAGTGGTGGCCGTCGATGTGGGCGAGCGCTCGAAAGCCGTCGTGCTTCACCTCGAAGAGCCAGTCTGGATGATCGAATGTCTCCGGGAGGCGCAGGAGCGGCATGGGCCGGAGGGTCGCAGCCGTGCGCAGCCGGACGCGGGGCTGAGGTGTGCTGGGGGCAGGCCCCCTCAGCGTATCCGGACTCGATGGCTCCAACTCAACCGAGACCGTGCAAAGACGGCAGGATTGTCAGCCACGAGAATCACCTAATGCGCGGGGTAAGGAGGCGATGGGTCGGTCTGATGATTCCCGCGACCCGATTCGCTCGTCAGCACGCCGAAGACCGATTGTTTGAAATGCCCGGACGTTGAGACTGGTCATAAAGTCAGGGTTCTGACGTATTGTGTTGCCATGTCCAGCCACGTCTTGATTTCAAACTGCCGTACGGCAGCGCTGGTCGCGGTCTTCAGCGGCGGCAGCCTTTCGTTCACAACGTGCCCAGTGGCGGCGCAACAGCCGGTGCCGCAGCAGCTCGTCGCGTCGCTTCGCGTCGTCGACAAGAAGGGAGCCCCATTCACCGATCTCGCCCCGAACGAACTCGACGTGAAGGAAAACGGGCAGAGCCGGACAATTGTCCGCGCTGAGCTCGACACGCGGCCCTTGTCGGTGGCGCTCGTTCTCGACAGCAATGGCACGCTGAGCACCGCGTTCATGCAAAACGTGGTTCCGGCGGCAGTGGCGGTGCTGAACGCGCTGCCCCAGGGCACGGTTCTCGATGTCTGGTCAACGGGTGATCGGCCGACACACTTGGTGACCGCGCAATCGGACCGGGCCGCGGTGGAATCAGCGGTCAAGCGCATTGCGGCTTCCGGGACCAACACGCTGCTCGATACAATTGCGGCGGCCTCACAGGCGCTGCCGTCGGGTGAGGATCGTCGGACAGCGGTGATCGTTCTGACCTCTGGCAGCATCGGCGACAACGCGGGGCGGGGGGTCCAGGAAGCATTGAACGCAACGTCGATGCGTCCGACCTTCGTCAGCATTGAGATGATCCTCGGCGAGCGGGACGGACGCGTCGGAACGGAACTCACCTACCTCGCGGAGCACACAGCCGGGTCTGTACGAGACGGTGCTCTCGGCCACCGCGGTCGTCACGAAGGCGCCAGGCCTCGTCGCGATCCTGAACTCGCGCTACCGCGTGGCATGGCAGCCGCAGAGCGATCCGCGCGCGACGAAGTTCGAGTTCAAGACGAACCGAAAGGGCGCGAAGGTCGTTTGGTCGCAGCAGCTGACGACGGCGTGGTAGCGGTTCAGCGACAAGTCGCCGCACGCTGCCTCGTTTCGCCGTTTGCCTCGTCCGTCATCCACCGATTCCTTCCGTCAAGCGTCTCCGCATCTCGGCTAACCGGTCGCGAGTTCTCGGTCTCGTCCACTCGCCGCCCCTGGCGCGTCGTGGTTGAGATCACGCCCCAACAGGAGCCGCTGCGTGGCGCATATGTGGGTTTGTCACTTGGACTCCTCGCGACACTGGCGCCGAGGGTGGCAGTTGGTCCGTCTCGACAAGTGCCAGGTGCCGACCAGTTTCGATCGATCTGCCAAATTGACTATGATCTCGCTGAAGCAATTTTCGAGACGCACCGCGACGTCGGCGTTGGGGAGGCGGTCTACATTGGTTCCGGACTGATCCAACCCGGTTCTTCTTCTATTCCGCTGGTGGCTCCTGCCTCTTTTCACACGGACGGGAGTCGGCTCCCACCTGAAGCGTATGTCTTCGGTGACGCCATTGGTCAACCGGTTCCGAAGGAACGTGCGGGAGATCTCTGGCGCGCGACGTGTGCGCGTGCCGGTATCGCGAATCTCCACTTCCACGATCTACGGCGGGAGTTCGCGTGCCGGTTGATGGAGTCCGGCGCATCGGCTCACGAAACGCGCGACGCGCTCGGCCACAGCAACTTGACCATGACAAACCAGTACCTCTCGACCAGCGGCATCGGCCTGGCGCGAGTGTTTGCCCGGTTCGAGCAGAATCGTCTTGGCGACTCTGTCAAGAATTCGTCAAGTTCCACAGTCGCCACGGGCGCCGTAAGCCTCGGCCCAGCGCCCGCAACCCTCACACAATAAGCGGTTTGCCGGGGGTGGGAATCGAACCCACACGGCCTTGCGGCCGCGGGATTTTAAGTCCGCTGAGGTGACATGATGATGCCGTCCACGCTGGAATTGTCCGACAACGATACCCGCGAATCCGCCTTATGGAAGGTTGGTGAGTGGTTCGACGGCATCGCCGACGAACACGCGGTGACGTTCGTGGCGGCCATCAGCAGAGCTGACATGCAGCCCTATGAACTGTGGCGATGGATCGAACACGCGCGGCTCAGCGCGGCCGAAGAGCGTGCGCGGTTCCTGGAGCATGTGGGGAAAGTGCTTGGCCGCTACCTGGATGCCAGTAGGACTCCCTAATGCCCAACGGCCACGTCGGCGTGACGACCGTTCCGCGATGCGCAGTGACGCACGAGCCAGTGACGTTGCCGGTGTGGTGACTCGGTGGTTCTTTGAAATTGAATAGTTCGAAGCTGAGGAGCGCTGCATCCGGGCAGCATGCTGTGCGGTCCTCTCCGCGGGAACTGAGAGGCTCCTCTCTTGCACGTGAGTTGTGGTTTATGTTTAGAGGAGGTCGCTATGCAGCGTGCTCTCTCGTTGCTCATTCTCGCCGGCTCACTCGCTCCCTCACCAGCTCAGGCCGACCCGATCGTGATCACGGGTGGCTTTGCCGCCGTCTCGGGGGATTCGAGTGCCTCCCTGGGCACGATCCAGGTCGAGGGCACGCAACGACTCAGGCTGTTCAGCCTTGGCGATGGACGCAACGGGTTTGAACACCAATGCGTGCCGGCGAGGGGCGGGGATGTCTGCGGTTTCGGAGGAATCTGGGACCAGATAGGCACGAACGTTGAGCTTCGGTCGGTAATGCCGTCAGATACGGAGCGGTACGTTCCGTTGTTGTAGGCGAAAGCAAGGCGAAGCTGCTACGATCGCAAGGCTGTGGCCGCCCGCACCTGCATCGTGACCGTTACCGACCTCCGGGGCATCCGGCACTCGGTGGAGGTCACCGCCGACAGTGTGTTTGAAGCGGCGGCGCGGGCCGTCTCCGCGCTCCGGCGGGACCCCTGGAACGAGACCCTCGGGCCGGCGACTCGGCTCGACATCGCAGTGCAGCAACCCGCCATCACCCACACCGTGACGGTGCAGCAGTTGGAGCGCTGGGCGAACGGGTCTGCAATCAACCCGGACGAGCGAATCAGGAAGGATCGGTTGAAGGCGATACTCGGCCCAACCGCAGAATGAAATTTACCTACAACCGTTCGTTACGAATGGGCGGAGGCACCGCAGGACGGCTGGAGGACGTAATTGGCATGCGAGAGCGTGCTGGCGCCGGGCTAGAGCGAGCGCCCGTGCTGCGCGATTGAGCGTGCAGCGTGACGGATGAACGGGCGCGCTCCTGGGCCGAGTCCGTTGAGCACCGAAGCATTGCGGCTCGGCGTACGCAGGCAAGCGCATACTCAGTTGGCTCAGGCACGCCCATTTGGTTCCCTACTCGTCGTCGCGGTTCTGGATTTCGCGGAAATAGTTGCGAACACGCTCGCGATGCCGCCGTAGGCGCTCGCGATATGCCGCGTGCTCAGGGCTGTCGGGGGGCGTGAGGCGCAGCCGGTCGTATTGCTTCTCTAGTGATTTTCCTTCAGCCAGCAAGGCGAGGCGCTGTGCTTCGAGTGCCGCTCGCGTCATGTGTATACGTATACACGATACGCATTGTGCGGACGCGCGGTCGGTTCGCTCACGGATGGGCCCGTGATATAGTCCAGCTCCGACCCATCCACGGAGGCAGTAGTGGCGGCTCCCCAGCCCACCGACCCGATCTCGCAGCGTCCGCGTGAGCGTCGTCAGCAGCGTCTCACCATCCCGCCCTGTGAGCGCTGCGGCTCGACGAGCACTACGGTCGCCACCCGCACCGATTACGTCGTTTACGTGCGCTGCACGACGTGCTGGTACGTCTGGAGCTTGCCGAAGCCAAGACGTGAACCTGTGGGCAGCCAAATCTGACCACTACCGGAAATCACGAATTGTTGACTTTTGAACGGGCTCGGCAGTGCGATTACTGACGCGCCGTGTGTGGGTGTAATGAAGTCCGATCGACAGCTTCAGCGCGCGGAGCTGGTCATCGTCCTCGCCGTGCTCGCCCTCGTGCCCATCGCGTACATTGTGTCGAGACTGTCACGGCTGCGATGACGATCTCGGTGCCGACCTCCGGTGGATGGACGTTCGAGGCGCAGCTCGAGGAAGACGAGTGGCAAACATGGTATGGCTGCTGAAACGACACCGTCCCGACTGGCACGGTGCAGGGGCGCTACCTGCTCACGGCCGTGCTCAAGATCGGCTGGCGCATCGTGGAGAGTACGCCGGAAGAACGGGCGCTGCTCGAGGCGCACGGACTCGCTAGCGGGAGGCTGCAGTGAGACGAAACGGATGCTAAGAATTGTGCCGGGCTGGTTGCGCGGGAAGAGTCACACCTGCGAATCGCTGGGTTTCAAGACGAGCGATCTAAAGGACCAAGACCGCGGCTTGTCATTCGATGCGAGTGACGCCAATGCCTCGTTGCGGAGGACGCGGCAACGGACCTGGTGGCGGAGATTGTTCCATTCCTGCTCCGTCGCGCAGCAAGCGTCACAGAGGACCGGCGCGCCGGGTATATCCGATCGCGGCTGGACGCCCGCCGCAGCCATGGCGCACACAACACACATGCGTTTGGTCGGAACATCTGTCATCGCAGTTGTCTCTCTCCCGGGCATGCCGGAGTTATCGGTTTGGTTGTTGCGATTGTGTATACGGGTCGGCTACAGCGAGCATTTGTGATTCCGATACCTCATGCTGCATTCCGGGTAGCAGCACGCGATTTCACAAGGGTCACTTAAATTGCACAGGAGTAAGTGGAGGTGCAGTGAACGACGCGGCATGGTGGGCTGTTGTCGTCCAGGCGCGTACCGAGCGGGCGGACCTGATGCCTCAGCGCGTGTGGGCACTCCGCAAGGACGGCCATTGAGGCCGCGATCGTTCTGAAGGCGGTACCCGGTATCGGCGCCGAGATCGTGCTGACGGTGGACGGCGAGCTGCGGCGTACCCGCGCGCGACGTGTGCGCGTGCCGGTATCGTGAATCTCCACTTTCACGATCTACGGCGGGAGTCCGCGTGCCGGTTGATGGAGTCCGGCGCATCGGCTCACGAAACTCGCGACGCGCTCGGCCACAGCAACTTGACCATGACGAACCAGTACCTCTCGACCAGCGGCATCGGCCTGGCGAGAGCGTTTGCCCGGTTCGAGCAGAATCGTCCTGGCGATTCTGTCAACAATTCGTCAAGTTCCGCACCGGCCGCCGATGCCGCAACCAGCGGCGCCGTGCCCGTAACCCTCACACAATAAGCGGTTTGCCGGGGGTGGGAATCGAACCCACACGGCCTTGCGGCCCCGGGATTTTAAGTCCCGTGCGTCTGCCAGTTTCGCCACCCCGGCTTACGTTGAAATTCAGCGGCCCGCGAGCGCCTCTCGGCTTACGTACAGCGCCAGAGCACTTCATTGTGCCCGAGATTGTGCCCTTCGGCTTGCCGATCGCATCCCGGCGAGTCCTGCTCGACGACGATGTCGTTACCCGTCGAATATCGCCTTAGCGGTAGCGGGTGACCGCGTCGGTGTCCTCGCCACCAGTCCTGTGGCCGGAGTGGGCGCGCGCGCTGGCGGCAGCGGCAGGGCGTAGAGGAAAGACCGCGTCGGCGGATCGGCGTACGGCCGCCGTTTTGTGGCGGCCCTTGCTGTGAACACACAGTCTGTCCAGGGGTGGTCGCGCTCGCCCGGGGCTTCGGCAACACCGAGAGGGTGCTCGCTGACATCCAAGCGGCGCCCTCTCGGCGTGAGTGTGCAGTGTCTCGCGCCGCGTCCGGCAGCGGCGGTTCGATCAGGATCAGGGTGCGGCAGCGAAGAACGCGTCCTGACCGTGTCCGCACGTTCCCAGGAAGCAGGCTTGCTTCCGCAGATCGGTCCAGTAAGCCACGACGCCCCCCGATGGCAGCGCCGCGATGTTGGAGTAGTCACCGAGGAAGGTGGTCGCATTGGGGAACGCCGGGTTCACCGTGGCCGCGAACCACAGGTTGTCGCTCGTCGGATCCGATAGCGCCGTCGTCAGCTCGCTGGTGGTGAAGGCGAGCGTGCCGGCGCCGCTTTCGGTCGCAAGGCTGTAGCCGTACAGGTGATTCGCCGCGTCATACTGCCGGTCGAACAAACCGATGCGCAGGAGACCGGCGGTATCGTACGCGCCCCAGGGCATGAACTGGTCACCGTCGAGCGCAAGGACGGCCGGGGCCGACCACGTGCGACCGCGATCGAACGACTGGCTCACGACGACGTCGGAGTTCGTCGTCGCGGCATAGGGATCGGTTGGAGCCGGCGTCGGGCTGTTGCGCATGTCGGACCAGACGACCGCGAGGTGCGACGCGTCCGTCGGATCGGCCGTGATGTTGCCGGCTGCCCAGGTCCGGAACAGGCTGTCCTGGTAGGTCTGCCGGCCGAACGCGATCGGATAGTCCGTGAATCCGTCGATCATCGTGGCGACCGTGAACGGGCCGAACATACGGGCGCCCGTTGACGGGCTCACCTCGACGACCTTGTAGTGGTCGCGGCCGGTCTGGAAATCATCGAAGTCGATGAAGGCGACATAGACTCGCCCGTCGGCTGCCACCGTGGGCACCGACGCGTACGGATAGGTAGCGTTTCCAGAGATGACCTGCGGCGCGGACCAGGTGGTCCCGCCGTCGTGCGTCACGGAGCTGTAGAGTTGCCCGCCCTCGAATACATGCTTTGGACCAGTCCGGAAGTTACCCCACGTCACGATGGCGTTGCCGTTTCCCCAGGCGGCGATGTACTCCTTGTCCAGCAAATCGCCCACGCTGCCCCAGTTGCCCGCGCCAGCGGCAACGCGGACGGATGTCCACGTCTTGCCCCCGTCGCCCGAATTGGCGACGAGAACATCCGGGTTCAGCCCGCTGGTGGGTCCGACGAACCGGAACCCGAGCGTCGCGTAGTAGGCGTGGCCGGCGGCGTCGAAGGCCACAGCGGGATCGCCCGTTGCCTGGTACTTCGACGTGAAGGTGATGGGGTACTCCGACCAGGTCCGGCCGCCGTCGAAGGTCACGTGCGCACGGGAAAGAATGGTTCCGCTCACGTGACCACCGGGATTGGCACCAAGCTGGTAGTCGTTGGCGCCGCCGATCATGTTGTTCTCGTTGGTCGGATTGACGGCGATCGACGTCTCGTTGCTCGGCCCCGTCTTTTCGCAGTCCGTATCGACGTTGGCGGCGGTCTGGGTCGGCGTGGTGCAGATGCGATCACCCGAATGCAGCGCCGTCGGCGTGCCGAAGACGGCGCCCGCGATCGGAGCCGGAGCGTCACGAACAGAATGGGTGATGTCGTACGGGAACGTGCGCTCCTCTTCCTCCTGCGCGAAGAGGTTCGCCACACCTGCCGCGAGCGGAACAACCAACAATCCGGCCACGACGAGCGCGCCAAGAGCGCGCCGCGATCCGTCCGCAGGCGGCTGGCGACGACGGCCGGCACCGTTGTCTGACATGTGCAAGCATCGCAAAATCATGGGTGTGATCCTTGGGTTGATTGAGTTGGCCGAAGCACCGGAGCGGAGTGAAGGGCGGGGACACGACATGCGTCGTTGTGCGGCGTGAGCAGGTTCACCGGAGTAGAGTCGCCGATCCACACACGAGCCTCGGTGCGAAACGGTGCGATGGTCGGTCTCGCCCGAATCCGTTGACGACGATTAAAGGTCCGCTGCGCTCCCGATGCAAGGTCATCCACTGCAACATCAACCGCATCGGTTCGTACTGGCACAGCAGCCGATGGGCACTGCACCCGGCGCTCGGCCTGGGGAGCAGCGCCGTGCCTCCACTACGCTACGGGCGCGTGTCGCCCCGTTTTCGGCCACGCCTTGCTCCAGCGCGCGCCAGAAACAGTCCGCCGAGCGCGCCCCCGACGAGCAGCAATGTCCCGGGCTCCGGCGTCGGCTCGGCGTTCGTGAACTCGTAGCGTATGGAGTCCGGGAACACTGAGTACACGCGCGCGCCGCTGTCGTCGATCAGGCCGAAGAACTGCGCCGAAGCCATCCCGCTGCCGCCGAGGCTCACCGTGAAGATCGGAGGCGCATCAGCAGGCCGGATCAGCGGGTGCTCGAGCTACCCGTTCATGACACCCGCAAAGGTGAACGGCACCTCGATGAGCGACGAGCCAAGGTCGGTGAGCATTGCCGTGGGCGTGGTGAACGTGCCCGATGAGAACCCCACGTAGACCAGCGGGTAGGTCACGCCCTCGATCACGCCGGTACCGCCGCCGCTGCTGAACTGGTCGAGCGTGGCCCCGAGGTCGGCTACGGGCGACGCGCACGGTGTGCACGCTGCTGCGTTGCCGAGGTAGCCTTCGAGTACGCCGGTGAAAGAGAAGCCGGACCCCTGGATGTCGAACTGTGCCGCGGAAAGGAGCACGTGGCCCGCAATGGTTCCCGATGTGATCAGAATCGGATCGGCCCGTGCGCCGGTTGGGTGCAGCAGCAGCAACGAGAGGACGGCAGGACACGTCGTGCGCAGCAGAGTTCTCATCATCGCACCTCCAAAGAGCACCGACGCTGTTCGCCGACGCCGCTAGCAAACCGTGATCCTTCCGAGCACTGTCCCTGCCGCGATGAACGAGAGCGGGCGCCGCGCGAACGCTGCGACTGACGTGCACTACACTGGCGCGCAGAAGGAGACTCCATGCGCCACGTCCTCGTCATCACCTCGCTCGCCTGTCTCGCGCTGCCCTGCCTTGCGTTCGGCCAGGCGCAGACCCCGGCGACGCCGGTCTCCGCTGCGCCAAGCCCGTCGATCGCGAAGGTCTCCCGCACCTTCGAGCTGCGGACGTACTACGCGGCGCCCGGCAAGCTCGAGGAGCTGCACGCACGGTTTCGCAATCACACGATCGCGCTCTTCAAGAAGCACGGCATGACCATCGTGGGCTTCTGGGCACCCACGGCGCCGGCGAGCGCCGCGGCCAACACGCTCGTGTACGTGCTGGCCTACCCGAGCGACGAGGCGCGCGAGGCGGCGTGGAAGGCGTTCGGCAGCGACCCCGAGTGGATCGCGGTCCGGGATGCGTCTGAGCGGAATGGAAAGATTGTGGAGAGGGTCGAGTCGGTGATGATGAAGGCGACTGACTACTCGGACGTCAAATGACAAGCGCCGGGACCGTATGGCCCCGGCGCTCCATGTTCACACAGTGGGATGCATGGCTTCGCCTTCCGTCGGCTAGGCCTCGTGGGTACTGGTGCGTCGCCGGCGCAGCAGCCACGCACTCGCCAGGCCCGTGCCGATGAGTGCGATTGTGCTCGGTTCGGGAACCGCTGACGGACCCACGACTGCAAGCGGGGTCAGCTCTGCGGTACCCGCCAGCGGCATGGGTGCGGCAACGAGCGCTGCGTCAGTGGGGACTGCGGCCGGACCGTTCAGAAGATCCGTGCCGGCTGCCGGGCGGGACGATCGCGCGGCGTTGCTCGACGCGGGCTTCCGGAACAGGTTCGACGAGCTGAAGGGGAACACGGCCGTATAGTTCACCTCACGATCGAGCCGCCTCAACGAAGACGCCGCGGACAGGCAATCGGCACAACTGGCGCCTGCGGCACGCGACTCTTCACCTGGGAAGAACAGCGCGCGCAACTCCCGTTGGCCCATCCGTACGCCGTTGGCCCGCAACTCCGAAAGCTCGAGCGACGGGCCATGCCCTCCCAATTTGATTGGGCCTGCGGCTGCCGATGTGCTCACTGTAAGCACACCGATGACAGCAATGACACACCTGTGAAACACATGCACCTCCGCGGCGGCAACGAAGCAAGGCTCATGCCTGTCGATGCTCGCCGCGCGTGCGAGAATGGCGTCTGAGGAGAGGCTTATGTGGTACACACGAGAGTCAAAAATACCGTCCGCTGCTGAGGCACTGCCCGGCCGCACTGAAGCGATACCGGTTCCCGCCCGCCACTTCGTGCTCGGCACGCCCATGGTGGGCCCCTTCCCAGGCAAACAGCAGATCCAGTTCGGCATGGGCTGCTTCTGGGGCGCGGAAAAGCAGTTCTGGTCGATCCCCGGCGTGTTCACGACGGCCGTGGGCTACTCAGGCGGACACACGCCGAACCCCACCTACCGCGAGGTCTGCTCGGGACAGACGGGCCATACAGAGGCTGTGCTGGTCGTGTACGACCCGCGAGTCGTCAGCCTCGAGGCACTGTTGAAGGTGTTCTGGGAAGCGCACGATCCCACGCAAGGCATGCGGCAGGGCAACGACACCGGGACGCAATATCGCTCAGCTGTTTATGCGAGCAGCGCCGACGATCTCCGTCACGTCGAGGAGTCCCGCGCCGCCTTTCAGCAGGCCCTGAAGGCTGCGGGCTTCGGCGCCATCACGACCGAGACCCGCCTGGCGCCGCCGTTCTACTACGCAGAGGAGTACCACCAGCAGTACCTCGCCAAGAATCCCGACGGCTACTGCGGACTCGGCGGCACCGGCGTTTCGTGCAATGCGGAACTCGGGGTGCGGAGTTCGGAATGAATTCCAAATTCGAAAGATTCGAAGTACGTCGGAATTGAAGGCTTCCTGAGCAGTCGAAATCCGTGTAACTGTCGCGCGATGGTGTCGGCGCATCATGCAGCCGCGCCCGCAGGGCGCGCTGCACTCCGAGCGCGATCCGATTCCGAATTCCGAACTCCGAATTCCATCCTCATTCCGAACTCCGCATTCCGAACTCCGAATTGGAAATGGGCGCTCAGCGAAGACCCGAGATGATCTCGATCGCCTCGATGAGCGCCCTCCCATTGTGGTATCCCTCTTTCCACTTGTCGCCTTTGACGCCGGTCGTCGACCCGTCCGCCTGCACCTCCGCAAACCACTCCCCGGTCGTCCAGTCGGTCTGGTGCGCGCTCACCCACCGCAACGTGCCTCGAACACCTCCACCTAGCGGGCGTCGCCGGTCAGCCGGTACGTCAATGCGCTCATCAG
Organism: Vicinamibacteria bacterium; assembly: GCA_963697705.1. Classification (GTDB taxonomy): domain Bacteria; phylum Acidobacteriota; class Vicinamibacteria; order Vicinamibacterales; family JAENWD01; genus CAVUCH01. The sequence goes on along the minus strand of CAVOPA010000019.1, from coordinate 546,432 downwards.
GCCTTCCGCCTGCACCCACCACACCGTCTCGCGCGCGCTCGCGTCGTCGTTGAACGCGCGCACTGCCCGTCGACGTCTCGGAGTAGTCGAACAGGCGCGGTAGAGGTCGACCAGGGAGCGTTCGACTGCCCCACCGTCTCACGGCGTCGGCGAGCCAGCCACCGTTCTCGCGTCATCGGCGCGCGACTGGCCAGAGCATCCGCGCTCGGTCACGATCATCTTGGGCCGTCGGCGGTCGGGGAGACCGTCGGAGCGATCGCCGACGCGATGCCCGCCGTGTGCCCGGTCGATGACGCGCGGGTTCAGAAGCCGATCACGGCCTCGTCGAGGTTCTTGCGGAGCGCCGGGACGCGCGGCGCGTCAGGCGGGCGGTCGCCTCCCTGCTGGCAGCTGGCGCCACGGTCATCGTCCGAACGGGAGTCAGAAGGAGGACGAGCGCGAAGACCGGGCGTGAAAGGATCAGCACGCCGGCAATATATCCCGCCACCGGCTCCGCCGAACCGCGTGGATTTTTCCGGTGGGTGCTGGGAGAAATGACCCGAATGGCCTGTCTCTGCGGTGAGGATGCCGCAACGTCGCGTGGATTTTCGTGCGATTCGCGTCGGCGGGATCGGTACGGGCATTGCGAAAGGGAGAGTGTCTCGCGCCAACTACATTCGCTGGAGAGCCCCGTCAGTGAACCTCTACACGGCGCGCGAGGAGCGAGCCATGATTTCCCTCAAGACGATACTCGTGGCGACCGACTTCAGTGAACCGTCCGAGGTCGCGGTGCGGTACGGGCGGGCCCTGGCCGAAGCCTTTCACGCCTCCCTTCATGTGCTGCACGTGCTGCCCGACTCGGTCGCCCTGCCCTGGGCCACGATGGCCGATGGTCTCGCCATGGCCGACGTGCAGCGGCAGTGGGAGCGCGAGGCCGACGAGCGGCTCCAGCGCATGCTGCCCGAAGGCGACCGCGAGTCGGTGCACGCCGTCCTGGTCACCCGCGCCGGCGACCCGGTGCGCCAGGTGACCCGCTATGCGGCGGAAACGGGCGCAGATCTCGTCGTGCTCGGAACGCACGGCCGCGGGGCGGTGGCCCACATGTTCATGGGAAGCGTCGCCGAGCGCGTGGTCCGCACGGCGCCCTGCCCGGTCCTCACGGTGCGGCACCCGCAACACGAGTTCATCACGGATGCGATGCGGCAGGTGGAGCCGGAGCGGGCTGCCCCCGTCGCGTGAGTTCCGTCCCGTCGCGGCGCGTGAGGGCGAGTCGGTCGCACCCCGTGCCGGCGATCACCGGCCCGTGGAGCGGAAGGGTCCGGCTCACAGAGCGTTGCCGTTTTCGACATGAAAGGACGACACGACTGAGCGCTCACGATTCCCGTTCGGCCGCACGGTTCCCGGGGGGCGTGGCCTCGGGCGCCACACACTCGACAACGCGCACTCATGACCTGTCCGCGGCGCCTCGTTCGAGACGCCGCACGTCAATCCTCAGCGACCGCGTCATGCACGCAGCCGCAGTCCTTCAAGCCACGCCGGTACAGCCGCGACTGCCCACGGGCAGCCGCGGCGCCAGCCAGACTCGCTGACGCTTCCGGTTCCAGGTTGGGGTTCCAGGCGGGGCTTTCACCGGGACCGACGCCGTGTGTGGTACCCTTTCTCCTTACATGCTTCGCGCGTTGCGACGGATGCTCGGCGTGCCTGCGGGGCTGCTCGTCCTCCTGCTGACGGCGGGGGTCGCGCTGCCGGCGGCGCTGCATGCGGACGCGAACGACGATCCCTGCGACGCGCTCGACGGCGGGTCGGCCGGCGGATCGCGGCTCACCGTCGGCTCCCCGGTCATCCCCGCGCAGCATTGTGGCATCTGCCACTGGCTGCGCTCGCTTCGCGTGTTCCACACCGATGTGGCGGAGCCGCTGCCGCAGCTCCTGCTTGCGGCAGATCCCGTGACGCACACGGTGTCCGCCGTACCGCGCCTCGCGCTCCTCCCTGTTCCCGCCCGCGCCCCGCCCGCCTAGTCCTCGTCCCGTTTCTCGCAGCGGGTCCGCCCCGTTGGGCGTTCCTCGGACCACGCAGGTCCTGCTGGCGCCACGGCGCGGCAGCTGCTCAGCCGCGCGTCGATACTGACGAGGACTTTTGCAATGCAGAACCAGAGGATTGCGCATCCGATCGCGCGGGCGGCACGTGCCCGCCAGAGTGTTCGGCGTCCAGCGATGATCGGGCTCGTCACGATCGTGTGCGCATGTACGGCTTCGCCGGCCCGGGCCCAGACGCCTGCGCCTTCGCCGGCACCTGCGCCGGCGGCGCAAGCGTCGCCGAGCGACGTGGACGCACTCCGACAGGAGCTCGAGACGCTCAAGCGCGAATACGAAGGCCGGATCGCCGACCTGGAACGGCGTCTCACGGCGCTCGGCCCTCCTGCGCAGGCCCCCGAGACGGGTACGCCGGCACCCGCGCCGATGCCGCCGCCCCCGCCACCGCCAGCAGAAGCCGCGCCCGCGCCGTCTCCCGACCAGGCCGGTGCAGCAACGGCCCCTGCCGCGCCACCGGTGCTCCAGCCCGATGGACGGCCGGTGCCGTCCGGCAAGCCGTTCAACCCGGACATCGCGGTGATCGGGAACTTTCTTGGCGCCACGGGAACGAACCACGTCGAAGACACGCCGGCCCTGCAGCTCAGTGAGGCCGAGGCGTCGTTCCAGGCGATCATCGATCCGTACGCGCGCGGTGACTTCTTCGTCTCGGTCGGTCCGGACGGCGCGGAAGTGGAAGAAGGGTTCATCACGTTCACCAGCCTTCCCGGCGGCCTGCTCGTCAAGGGCGGCAAGATGCGGGGGCAGTTCGGCAAGGTGAACACCATGCACACGCACGTCCTGCCGTGGACCGATCGCCCGCTCGTGACACGCAACCTGGTCGGCGGCGAGGAGGGCATCGCCGACGCCGGGCTGTCGGTCTCGAAGCTGGTGCCGAACCGGCTGCTGTTCCTCGAAGCGACGGGCGAGGTCTTCGGCGGGCACTCCGACGTCTTCACCGGCAGCGAGCGCTCGCACGTGTCTTACATCGCGCGGCTGCGGGGCTACCGCGATCTCACGGAGGGCACCAACATCGACCTCGGCACCTCGTTCGCGTTCGGACACACGGACTTAGAGCCCGACGCCACGCGCCGCCTCATCGGCATCGATGCCACCCTGCGCTACCGGCCGCTGCGCCGGGCGATTTACCGCAGGTTTCTTGCGCGCACGGAATTGATCTGGGACCAGGACCGGCTCGAATCGGCCAGGCCGACCGTGTTCGGCATGTACGCGAGCGGCGAGTACCAATTCGCCCAGCGCTGGTTCGCGGGCGCGCGGTACGACTACTCGCAGCGCCCCCTTTTCTCGTCGCTGGCCGACAAAGGGGGCGCGGCGACGCTGACCTTCTGGCCGAGCGAGTTCAGCCAGGTGCGCGGCCAGTACCGCCGCACGAATTACGCGGACGGTCCGACGGCCAACGAGTTCCTGTTCCAGTTCCTGTTCTCGATCGGTGCGCACGGAGCGCACGTGTTCTAGCCCGGCGCCAGGCTCCGGGCTCCAGGCTGCTGGGGCGTGTCGCGCCCGCCGGCGGATCAGCCCTGGAGCCCGGAGCCTGGAGCCCGGAGCCGAATTAGGAGTGACACCTATGAAACGACTGCTCTCTTCATTGCTCGTGGCCGGCGCCGTCCTCTGCGGTGCGGTCCATGCGTCGGCGGCGGTCAAGGTCGTGGCGACGACGGAAGATCTCGCGTCGCTCGCCAAGGAGGTCGGCGGCGACAAGGTCAGCGTGGAGGCGCTCGCGCGCGGGTATCAGGACCCGCACTTCGTCGAGGCGAAACCGAGCTTCATCCTCAAACTGAACAGCGCGCAGCTGCTGCTGGCCGTGGGACGGGAGCTGGAGATCGGCTGGCTGCCGCCGCTCGTCACCCAGAGCCGCAACGCGGCCATCCAGCCGGGCGGCCGCGGCTACCTGGACGCCTCGCTGAACGTGCGCATCCTCGACATCCCCACCGGACAGCTGACGCGCGCGATGGGTGACGTGCATCCGCAGGGAAACCCGCACTACTGGCTCGATCCGGCAAACGGGCGGCGGATTGCGCAGGCCATCCAGCAGAAGCTCTCCGAGTTGAGCCCGGGCGATGCCGCGTACTTCGCCCAGCGCTACGCCGACTTCGACAAGCGCCTCGCCGAAGCCGAGAAGCGCTGGGACGCGCTGATGGCGCCGTACCGCGGGACCAAGATCGTGACCTATCACCGCTCCTGGCCGAACTTCGCCGAGCGGTTCGGCCTCGACGTGATTGGATACGTGGAGCCGAAGCCGGGCATCCCGCCGTCGCCGGGGCACACGCTGGAAGTGATGCGGCGCGATGAAGCGACAGAACGTCAAGATCATCGCCGTCGAGCCCTATTTCGATCTGAAGACGCCGAATGCCGTTGCCCGCGACACCGGCGCGCAGGTGCTCGTGCTGTCACCGTCGGTTGGCGGCGTGAAGGAGGCGACCAACTACATCGCGCTCTTCGATTACGACTTGAACCTGCTCGTGAATGCCATCAAGCAGACGGGAGCGAAGTAAGCCATGGACAACGTCGTCCTGCAGTTCCTGGCCGCGCCGTTTGCCGCCAGCCTGATCCTCACGGGCATCCACGCCTACCTCGGCGTCCACGTCGTCGAGCGCGGCGTGATCTTCGTGGACCTCTCGCTGGCGCAGATCGCGGCCCTCGGGGCGACCATTGCCCTGCTGATGCCGTTCTCGGGCGGCGATCCGCACGCGCCGTCGGTCTACTGGGTGAGCCTCGCGTTCACGTTCATCGGCGCGGCGGTCTTCTCGTCGATTCACAGCAACAACAAGGCGCGCATCCCGCAGGAGGCGATCATCGGCATCTGCTATGCGGTCGCGTCGGCGGCCGCGATCGTCGCGATGAGCAAGTCGACCTCGCAGGCCGAGCACCTTCAGGACATGCTCGTCGGCAACATCCTCGCCGTGTCGTGGCACGACGTCGTCAAGACGGCGCTGCTGTACGGCGTGGTGGGCGCCTTCCATTACGCGTTCAGGCGCCGGTTCCTGCTGATCTCGATGGACCCGGAACGGGCGGCCGCGGAGGGCATATCGGTGCGCCTCTGGGACTTCCTGTTCTACGCCTCCTTCGGCTTCGTCGTCACCTCGTCGGTGGCGGTGGCGGGCGTGCTGCTCGTGTTCTGCTACCTCATCGTCCCGTCGGTGGCCGCGATGCTGTACGCGGAGACGATCGGCAAGCGGCTGGCGATTGGGTGGTCGATGGGGACGCTGGTCTCGCTGCTCGGGATTTGGCTGTCGCTGCAGGGGGACCTGCCGACCGGCGCCACCATCGTCGTGACGTTCGGCGGCGTGCTGCTGCTGATGGCCGCGGCGAAGCCGCTGCTGAAACGGGCGGGATGACGGGGAGACACGCGCCGGGCATGGCATGTGTCCCCCGCGTGGTGTGGTGTGTCAGCGCACGTGGGTGGCGGTCGTGTCGGGCGCGTTCGTCGCGGTCGGCGCGGCGCCGTCGGGCACGAGGCTGGCCAACGGGGTGCACGTGGAGTACTTGAACGAGCCGATACGCGTCTTCCAGTTGTCGGTCGCCAAGGTCGTCGGCTGCGGCGATTCGTAGAACTCCGACGTATACCAGAAAGTACACCCGTCTGGGTCGATCGTCATGGCGCTGTAGTCGCCCCACCGGTTGTTTGTCGAGCCGCTCGAGAACTTGCAGCACTGCGACGCGGTGCCCGAGATGAGCGACGTCTCGGTCAAACCGAGCGTCCCCGGGGGATCGGTGGCGAGCCGACCCGCGTAGCGGATTGCCGGGAACTGGCTGCTGCTCGAGGCGCTGTATCCCACCGCCATGTCGCCGTTCCTGTTCACGGCCAGGCTCGGCATCCAGCGGTGCGTGGCGTTCGGGTTCCACGTGCCCGACTGGATCGGCCCGGTCGTCTGCACCGTTCCACCAGTCACCCGGAATTGATACCACCGGACGCTCGCGATGCCGCTGCCGTTGCCGACCGTGTGCGTGACCCACAGCGACTCGACGCCGCCGATATTGGTGTACTGGTTCTGCATCATGACGCGGTAGCCGAGCGAGTCGAGGTTGTTCCCGTTCTTCGCCGGAATCGAGCTCGGTGGCGTCGAGAAGGTCGGGATTGTGATGTTGCTCGGCCCGGTCAGCGTCGAGCTCGAGGGCGTCGTCCAGTTGACCTTGAACTTCCAGACGCGCGTCGTGTACGCCCCCCAGATCGACGCGATCAGGTTCTCGCGGCCGGCCGGCGGCGTGCCGGTGGCGGGGTGATAGTTGCTTGGCAGCGCGCTGAACACGCTGACACCCTGGATCTTGCTCGGCAGGTTGAACACGACCACCTGCGCGGCCTGCCCGGCGTACATCTTGGTCTTGTTGAACGCCCATACCCGGACGTTCTGAAACGCCTGGCTGCCGGTGGTGCTGAACATGTTGGCCGTCATGTAGATACCGTCGCGCCAGACGCCGAGCTTCTCGTAATCGTGGAGCTTGGCGCCGGAGTCCGCCACGATCGCGTAGAAGTACCAGCCGCCGTTTACGGGATCAGCGGTCTTCGACACTGCGAAGCACTGGTAAAAGGGCCCGGTCGTGAACTTGTTGTCGGCCCAGGCGAAGTCCGTGACGACGAAGCGGCCAGCGGCGCCGTCGTAGAGCACCACGGGGTCGCCCTGGTGGTTGTTGTCGCACGGCGTGCCCGTGTTCGCGCTGGCGAACAGCGCGTCGAGTGTCGATGACGCCTTGAGGATGCCCGTGCTCTTTTCGAACACGCCGAACGAGGTGTTGACCGTCTGGATGTAATAGGTCGGTCCCACCGCGCCGTTCGTGTCCGGCGGCCAGCCTGCGCCGTAGTGCGCGAAGTCCAGGCCGTAAAAGTTCTTGCTGGTCGTCGGTGCGGGTGCGAGCGCTGTCGTAGCCGCCGTGCCCTGCAGAACGGGGTCGCGGACGTCGGCCTTCAGTCCCGACGGCGGATCGGGCAGCTCATCGCGTTCGTGACGAATCCGCTTTTCAGGGATCGGCGGCGGCGTCTGCGGCAGATCACGCAGGCTGCCGTGGAACGGCTGGCCCGGCTGCATTTCGATGACCGTGGGGCGCAGCGCTCCCTGGGCGGCTGAACTGGACGGGCCCTGCGCTCGCGTGACGACCACGAGCAGGGCCAGCGTGAGTGCCACGATGGCAACGAACGAGAACCGGGAATATCTGAGCAGTGGACGGCCGCGTGACATCAAGTTGCTCCTTCGCGCGAACGCGCGAATCCTGGGCCCAACGGTGCACAATTGGGGATGAACGACCAGTAACGGGAAACGACGGGAGAAAAATTGTAACAGGTGAAGTGTCGTCCCCAAAGCGCGAGCGCAGATTGCCGCACGGCAGTACAACCCGGCAATTCCGCGTAGCGCCGGACACTTGAGGCCGGCCATCCCGCGTAGTAGTGCGCCTCGGGATCACGGCCCGCCTGAAAGGCGGGCACTACGTGGAATCACGGACCATCCTGCGTCCTCCTGTAGGCGCGCGATCTCGCGTAGTGCTGGCCTTCAGGCAGGCCCGTGATCCCGCGTCGTGCCCGCCTTCAGGCGGCCCGTGATCTCGCGTAGTGCCTGGCCTTCAGGCAGGCCCGTGATCCCGCGTCGTGCCCGCGTCCGGCGAGCCCGTGATCCCGCGTAGTGCCTGCCTTCAGGCAGGCCCGTGATCTCGGGTGGTGCCGCCGTCAGGCCGTCCCGCCGCTATAAGGTGACGATCGCTCCCGTGCGCACGCTCTCATCGGCCGCGAGCACGATGCGCAGGCTGTTGACCGCATCCTGCATGTGCGCCGACAGGTCCACGTCATCGCGGATCGCGCGCAGGAGAAACGCCTGCTCGCGATCGCAGAGCCCCTGGTGATCGGGCTCGTCCTCCGTGTTGATGTACTCGTCGGCGCGTGCGAACTCCCCCGCCGCGGTCAGGCCCGCGTGATGGAGACGGAGCGAGTTCGTCTTCGTGTGGCTGTCGATGTCGTCGGAGGCCGCGGCCGTTGCCTCGCTTGGATCCTTCACGATCGAGACGCAGCCTTTCGGTCCGATGACGTCCTTCACGAAGAACGCCACTTCGCTCATCATCGGGCCCCACCCGGCCTCGTACCAGCCGACCGACCCGTCGTCGAAGGTCACCTGCAGGTGCCCGTAGTTGTACATGCCCGCCTTGATGTCACCCGTGAGCCGCGCGCCGATTGCCGACACCCGCAGCGGCTTCGCGCCGGTCATCTGGCACATCACGTCGACGTAATGGACGCCGCAGTCGACGATCGGGCTCATCGACTCCATCAGGTTGCGGTGCGACTGCCACGCGGCGCCGCGGCTCTGCTGGTTGAGGTTCATGCGCATCACCAGCGGCTTGCCCAAGGTGCGCGCGATCTCGATGAAGCGGATCCAGGCGGGGTGCACGCGGAGGATGTAGCCGATCACCAGCTTGCGCTTGCCGGCCCGCGCGGCATCCACGATCGACTGCGCCTCCGCTACAGTTTCGGCCAGCGGCTTCTCGCAGAAGACGTGGCAGCCAGCCTGGAGCGCCGCGCGCGCGTAGGGCGCATGGGTCTCTGGATACGTGTTGATGCTGACGAGGTCCGGCTTGGTAGTCGCGAGCGCTTCGTAGTAGTCGCTGAACTCGCGCAGGCCGCCCAGCTCCGCCGCCAGGCGTCCGCGCGAGGCCGGACCGCGGCTCACGACCCCAACGATCTCGAACTCGGGCATCTTGTGGTAGGCACGGGCGTGGCTGGCGCCCATGTTGCCGCAGCCGGCGACCAGGACACGAAGTGGGGCGGACATCTATATGCTCCTGTGAATTCATGCGTTCAGAGGGCGACCGATCCCTCGATGCGGGCGTGGCGCAGCGTCAGGGTGCGGGCTGAGTGACATCGGCCACGATCCACCAGCGTCCGCTCGCGTCGCGTGCCCATACGCGGACGTACGCACCGTGTTCGGCCGGCGTCTTCCTTGCCTCATACATCCCGTAGCTGTAGCCGAGATCGCCGGACGCGGCAGCGTCCGCCGCGGTCGAGGACGCGGATACCGGTACAGCCTGCTGCTGTTCGAGGTACGACACGACGGCCGCGCGTCCGGCCAGAGGCATGATCTGCTGCCGGTGCAACCGCGCCTGCTCGGCGAGCACGAGCGCGTACCCCTTTGCCAGGCCGTCCCGGACCACCGCGGCGTTCAGTGCCGCGTCGGCGGCCCGGAGGCTCGTAACTGCCGCGGCGTGCGGTTCTCCACCCGTCCACCGCGCCGGGAGGGCCAGCGGCACGAACCCGGGCGGAAAGGGCGCGGCCTTTGGCACGTCACACCCGATGTCGATGAACACGCGCCACTCCCCCGCCGGTCCCTTGCGCCAGACCGACAGGTAGTTGCCGTAGTGCGGTTCGGGCGTGCTCGCGGTGTGATCGATGAAGGTCGAGGGACCCGTCAGCCAGCCGAGATCGCCGGCGGCCGCGACATCACCGGCACGGGGCTCCCACGTCAGCTCCAGCTCCGAGAACGGCCGCACCGGCCGCGCCCGCAGGCGATCCTTCGCCGGCTTCGCCTCTGGCACGAGCGCGATTGCATCGTCGGCGAAGTACGCGAGGAACGAGTCGCGGATTCCGATCTGCGCCGCGGATCGCGCGAACGCACGCTCCATCTCCACGAGCGAGGCGAGCGCCGGCGAGAGCGCAGCGTCTTCTGCTCGCGGGTACGCCAGCAGCAGCGACGTGATCAGCGCCGCGCTCACGAGTACGCGCACGAGGAGCCCGTCGGTGGACCGCATGCTCAGCGGTCCTGCCCGGTGCCGAGGTAATCGGGCGGGACGTCGGGGCGCAGCATCAGATAGGTGAACCCGAGCCGAATTGCGTAACGGCCGTTCGTCATCTGGCTCACCTCAACCGGCTGCGGCGACTCGTGCAGCCAGTCGTACACGACCTCCCAGTACCGTGTGCCGATCTCGATGGCGTCCGGGAACTTGCTCGTCGCTCGGAGAAAGGTGTTCTGGACCTGCCGGATGCGAATCACCTCGCCCGGCGGCTCGCGCGAGTTGTCACGGAGCGCACGCAGCTCATCCCGGATCTGGAGCAATGCCTGCGTGTCGTCCAGGGGAGCCGCCGCCGCGCGGCCGGAGCCCGCGGCCAGCACGCCAGCCGACGCCAGCGCCGTGGTCAAGAGTTCACGCCTTCGCTTTTCCATGATCTCCTCGCGATGATTCAGTCCGCCCCGCGGCGTCCAGGGTCTTGCGCGCCCGGAGAGTCGCGAGCAGGCACTGCGAACATACCCGAAGTCCAGCGGAAATCAACACGAGGCATTCGCCGAGCTGCATCCGGCATGCGGCATCGTGCAGCAGTCCCGGCCCGCTAGAATGCTGCCGGGCCTTCAAGATGCGCGCGCTCATCGTCGAGGACGACCAGACCATCGCCGGCTTCCTCGTGAAAGGGTTGAAGGAGGCGGGCTTTGCCGTGGATCACGCGCCCGACGGCGAGATCGCTGTCCAGATGGCGACGAACGTCTCATACGACGTCGCGGTCGTGGATCTCATGCTCCCCAAGCGAGATGGCCTCAGCGTCATCCAGACGCTGCGCGCACGCGGTGTCGCGACGCCGGTGCTCATCCTGAGCGCCAAACACTCCGTGGACGATCGCGTGAAGGGACTCGAGGCGGGTGGAGACGATTACCTGACCAAGCCCTTCGCGTTCGCGGAGCTGCTCGCGCGCGTGCAGGCTTTGATGCGGCGCGCGCACGGGGCGCAGTCGTCGACCTATCTCGTGGTCGGCGGTCTCACGCTCGACCTGCTGACGCGCCGGGCGTCGCGCGACGGACGCGAGCTCGAACCGCTCCGCCCGCGGGAGTTCGCGCTGCTCGAATACCTGATGCGCAACGCGGGCCGGATTGTCTCGAAGACGATGATCATCGCGCACGTATGGGACTACAGCTTCGACCCGGGCACCAACGTCGTCGACGTCCTCGTTCACCGGGTGCGCGAGAAGGTGGACAAGAACTTCGACCGCAAGATGATCCAGACCGTGAGGGGCATGGGTTATGTTCTGCAGCCTGTGCCTCCGACACGGATTGCCGGCTGAGCGTGCACTCAGACGCAGGGCGGAAACGTAGAGCGTGCCTCCGCATGTAAGCGCAATCAGGATGATCGATGCGGCGAGGAGGGCAAGAACGCAGTCTGCCGGTGCGACCAGGAAAACGTTCAATCGCGGTACAGCGGCTTTGATGCTGACACGCGGTGTAAGTCTACAATCGTGTCATGCAACCTGCCCGACGTGGGTATGCGGTGCTGAAACGCTCCGCCCAGGGTGCGCGGCGCAGGTTGCTCGAGGCGTCAACCGGAGCTGCGATCGATGTTCGTCAGGTGGCGTGAACGACTCCGGCACACGCTGGGGTTCCGCGTCGCGCTCTGGTACGCGGCGGTCTTCGTCGCGAGCTCGTTCGCGATCATCGCGCTCACTTACCTCCTGCTCGCCGTCTCGCTGCGGCAGTACGACCGAGAGACGATCCAGACCACGCTCATCCAGTACGTGTCCGCGTACGCGCGCGGCGGCGTCGATGCCCTCGCCCGCGAGATACAGCGCACACAGGCCTCAGGGGTCCAGGGGCCGGTGTTCGTGCGCACACTCGGCACGCAGCGGGACCTCGTCTTCCTCAGCATGCCCGACGCGTGGCGCCGGTTCGACCTCTCGCAGCTCGCCACACCGCCTCTCAACGGTGAGCAGCAGTGGGCGGCACTCGAGACCGGCGATGGCGAACGGCTGGAGGTCGCGTCCGTGCGGCTGCCGGACGGCACCCTGTTCCAGGTCGGTCAGAGCACCGAGCGCCGGACGGAGCTGCTGGCCCGCTTTCGCCGGGTCCTCGCTGCGCTGTTCGTTTCGGTCGCGCTGATCGGCCTGGCCGGCGGTGCGCTCCTCACCTGGTCGGCTCTGCAGCCGGTGCACGCGCTCGCCGCCACGCTGCAGCAGATCATGCGGACGGGCCGCACCGATGCCCGTGTGCCCGTCAGCGACACGGGCGACGTCCTCGGCCGGCTGGGCGTGCTCTTCAACGCCATGCTCGACCGCATCGACGCGGTGGTCGCGGGCATGCGCGGCGCGCTCGACAACGTGGCGCACGACCTGCGCACGCCGCTCACCCGTCTGCGCAGCATCGCGGAGACTGCGTTGCAGTCCGACGACCCGGCAGCCGTGCGCGAGGGACTCGCCGAGTGCCTCGAGGAATCCGATCGCGTCGCGGGCATGCTCAGCGCGCTGATGGACATCTCTGAGGCCGAGACCGGCACGATGCAGCTGCAGCTCGAGGCGCTCAATCTGGCCGAGCTCGCACGGCAGACGGTCGACCTCTACGAAGACCTCGCCGAGGATCGCGGCCTCGCCATCGACAGCGAACGGCTGCACGACGCGTGGGTACGCGGCGACCGCGCCCGACTGCGCCAGGTGCTCGCAAATCTCGTGGACAACGCCGTCAAGTACACGCCCCGCGGCGGACGCATCGAGCTCCGCACCGCGCTCGACGAGAATCACGCGATCGTGACCGTGGCAGACACCGGCATCGGCATCGCACCGGACGACCTCCCGCGCATCTGGGAGCGCCTGTATCGAGGCGACAAGAGCCGGTCCGAACGCGGCCTCGGCCTCGGGCTGAGTCTCGTCAAGGCCATTGTCGAGGCCCACGGCGGCACCGTCACAGCCGAATCCACCCCAGGCCACGGAACCGCCGTCACCGCGCGACTCTCTGCGATTCGCAATCCGGCAATCCTTTCAAAGATGTAATCCGCCTGTCAGTCGCCCGTAAGGCCCGCCTCGTAGTCTTGGTGTCAGACAAAGTCACCAAGGAGACGAGACCATGAGTTCCATTCAGAGCAGCAACAGAGCGCGAGGCTGGCGCGCCGGGATCCGCGGCAGAGCGGGTCTGGCAGCCGGTGCGCTTCTGCTGGCCGGGTCCATCGCCGGATGGACCGCGGCAGACGCGGTTGGCACCAGTGCCGCTGCGGCCACGCCGGCGCCGGCAGCCGCCCCGGCCGGGGCCACGGCCCGCACGATCGGGGCCGGCGGCGATTCCTACGCGCCCATCGTCGACCGCATCGCGCCCGCGGTCGTGACCATCCGCTCGGAGAAGCGCATCCGCAACGTCAGCCAGGACCTGCCTGACGATCCGCTCTTCCGGCAGTTCTTCGGCCAGCGCGGCCCGGGTCCGCGCGTCATGCCCGAGCGCCGCGAAGGCGCCCTCGGTTCCGGCGTCATCGTCCGCGCTGACGGGTACGTGCTCACCAACCACCATGTGATCGACGGCGCCGATCAGGTGCGGATCGAGCTGAGCGATGGCCGTAGCCTGAAGGCGCAGGTCGTTGGTTCCGATGCGCCGAGCGATCTCGCCGTGCTGAAGATCGACGGCCACGACCTGCACACGTTGACGCTCGGCGACTCCGAGCAGGTCCGCGTCGGCGACGTCGTGCTCGCGCTGGGCAATCCGCTCGGCGTCGGGCAGACCGTCACGATGGGCATTGTCAGCGCCAAGGGCCGCGCGACGGGCATGGGCGACGGTTCGTTCGAAGACTTCATCCAGACCGACGCGCCGATCAACCAGGGCAATTCCGGCGGCGCACTGGTGAGCACGCGCGGCGAGCTCGTCGGGATCAACTCCCAGATCCTGTCGCCTTCGGGAGGAAATATCGGCATCGGCTTCGCGATCCCCGCGAACATGGCGCGCAACGTCATGACGCAGCTGATCGACAAGGGGCACGTCCGCCGAGGGATGCTCGGCGTCACCGTGCAGCCAATGACCTCGGAACTCGCCCGGAGCCTCGGCATCGGTGAGGTGACAGGCGCGCTCGTGAGCGGCGTGCAGCCCGGCAGCCCCGCCGACAAAAGCGGCATGAAGCGCGGAGACGTGATCACGGCCGTCAACGGACAAGAGGTGAAGGACAGCAACGTGCTGCGCAACCACGTCGCCGAATTGCAGCCCGGAAGCCGCATCGCGCTGAGCGTGCTCCGGAACGGGAAGCCGCAGTCGCTGACCCTGACGCTCGCGGAGCTCTCCGCCTCTCGGGGAACATCGGAAGATGAGGTGGACCAGGGTCAGCGGCCGGACGGCACCGGCTTCGGCATGGCGGTCGAGCCTCTGACGCGCGACAGCGCGCGTGAGTTGAACCTCGAGGTCGCGAGCGGCGTGCTCGTCACCGGCGTGCAGCCCTCGGGCCGCGCCGCGGAAGCGGGCCTTCGCAGCGGTGACGTCATCGACGAAGTCGACGGCAAGCACGTGGACAGCGTGGACGCGCTGCGCTCGGCGCTCAACGCCGGCGATCGTCCCGCCCTGCTGCTCGTGCACCGCAGCGGTACGACGCTGTTCCTCACGCTGGACCGCGACACCCGATAACGGCTTCTGGAAATCGAATCGAGCCGGATGCCCGTGCGTTCACGCGGGGCATCCGGCCGGATCCGGCCCGCCTGAAGGCGGGCACTACACGGGATCGGGCACTACTTCATCCGTGTCGTGCGGTATCCGACGTCGGTGTTTGGATTCGTGACTCGAAAGGGCTGGCCACGGCTCACTCCCCGTTTTCGTCCTGGTCGGCGATACGCGCGTGATCTTCGACCGTGCCTGGCGCGAGGTAATCGCGCAGCCAGATGCGTTCGACGGCCGGGTATGCGGCCGCGAGCGGCAGCGCGATGAGGGCGCCGAGCACGCCCCCGAGCTCCCCGCCGACGGCGAACGCGAGCAGGACCGCGACCATCGACAGGCGCAACTGCTCCCCGTACACCCGCGGCACGAGATAGTAGTTCTCAAAGAAATGGTAGGCGCTGTACGCCAGCAACACGGTGAGCGCCGCCGCAGGCGACACGGCCGCGGCCGCGATCATCGCCGTCGCCGTGAACACGAGAAAGCCCACGACGGGCACCAGGTCGAGCAGTCCGGCCAATAGCCCGAGGACGATTGACGCCGGCACTCGCAATGCGGCCAGCACGATGGAGGCGAAGACCGCGGCAACCGCCGACGTAATGAGGTTGCCGGTCACATAGGCGGCGATCAGGCGGCGCGACTCGCGCGCGGTCACATCCGCGCGCGGCCGGTTGTGCCGCGGCACGTACGCGAGCAGCCACTGGTACGTGCGCTCACCCTCCACGATCAGGTACAGGCTGAGGACGAATGCGAACACGCCGAGCATCACGTCGGTCGCAATCCGTTGACCGAGCGAAATCGCGTGCTGTGCCATGTCGGTGATTGGCGGAGTGTTGCCCGCCGGCTTCCGCAACAGCTCGTCTACAGGGGCCGGCACGTGGGCCCTGATCGCCGCAAGCGTCGCGTCCAGCCGGGTGCCGAGCGTGCGGACCTGCTCGTCCACGATCGGCGTTGCGAACTCGGCGCCCGCGGCGAGCGCCGCCAGCACGACCGCGCCGACGAGCAGGGCAGCTACGCCCTTATTCACGCCGTGCCGCTCGGCAAGGGCGATCACCGGCTGAATGGTGACGGCAAAGATGACGGCCAGCACCAGGACCGTCAGCAGGTTGCCGAGATGCAGGAACGCCCAGAGCAGGGCGGCGACAAAGAGCAGCCTGAAGATGGTTCGCCACGGCACGTCGAGGGCGACGGCCGGTTCCGCCCCCTCGACAGGGTCATCAACGCGCCGTCGGTCTACCACCTCTCTCGCCATGAGCGCATCCGTTTCACCGCGCGTGCCACGTCGGTCGACACGGCGAGAAGAACGTGCGTGTATGCCAGCCCACCTGAAGGGGGCGCCACAGGGAACCCGCCCACTTGAAGGTGGGCGCCACAAGGAACTGGCCCACCTGAAGGTGGGCACTACAGGGAACTGCCCACCTGAAGGTGGGCACTACAGGGAACGGCCCACCTGAAGGTGGGCGCTACAGGGAAAGCGATGGGAGGGCTTACGGAGAGTTCCGGCGATGCACAGGCACGTCGGCGTCGGTATCGGTCCAGCCGGCGTTCACGAGCGGGGCGCGGAGCGCTTCGGCACGCGCCAGCGCCGGCTCCAAGGAGAGATAGGTTTCGCTGAAGACGAGATCGTGCCCGCGCTCCACGCCGAGCCAGAAGCCTCGCGGCGGCTCGACCAGGAAGCACCGCAGCTCATCGCCGTCGTGCGACATTCGCCACAACGTCACCGCCTCGCCGCGGAGGTTCGAGCCGTGGTCCAACATGCGTCAGTGCACTCGGGGAGGCGTGGGCGGCGCGTCCGCGCGCGACTGCTCGACCACGCGCGCAATCATCGCTTCCAGTTGACCCTGATCGAGGGCGAAGGGGCCTGCCGCTGCGGCACCGAGCTGGATCTCGAGCGAGATGAGCACGCCGCGATTCTCGAATGGGCTCACGATCCAGTTGAAGCCGCGCAGGAACACGGGCCGCTCCGGATCGGCATCCGGGTTCTTGGCCCGATCGATCGCGCGCAGCAGCTCGCCGAGCAGCAGGCGTATGTCGTCGTCTGTCCACGTGGCCGGCTCGCCGATCGGAACATCCACCGTGTCGGTCACGGCGACATCCTGATTGCGCAGCCAGACTTCAACTTCGAGGTGCATCGGGTCTGTGCAGTGTAGCAGCCCCCGGCCGGGACCGCGTCTTTCACAGACACATAACCTCACCGCAGCCGCTCGGCGAGACCGGCCGCATCGGTGACCGGCTGCTCGCACGTGAAGTTGCGGCACACGTACGCGGTCGCGCTCGCGTCGACGGGAATCATCGCGGCGATGAACGGGAGCAGCGCCGCGACCTGCCGCTGCGTGCTGTCGGCATGGACGGGCACGACAATCGAGAAGGGGCGATAGAGGGTGGCCAGCATGTCGAGCAGCGGCGCGGCGCCGGCCGCGTCGCCCTGCGCCACGATCACGATCTGCGCGAGCCCGGCGTGGTAGACCGCCAGCGCGGCGGACATCAAAGGCACCATACGTCCATACGAGGTCAGCCGCTCGGAGAAGAGCGCGAGCGTGCGGCGGATCTTCTCCTCGGCCTCCGCGTTGGCCGTGAGGTGGGCCAGGGTGAGCAGGTTCAGCACCGACACCGAGCTGGCGGAGGGTTCCGCACCGTCGTAGTCCTCCTTCAGCCGCAGCAGCACCGTGGGATCGTCACCGGTCGTGCTGAACCAGCCGCCGTCCACGGCATCCCAGAACAGGGCATCCTGCCGGAGTTGCAGTGCCGCCGCCCACTCGAGCCAGCCGGGGTCGCCATCGGCCTGGAACAGCTCGAGCAAGCCGAAGATCACGCACGCGTAGTCCTCGGCGTAGCCGTCGATCGACGCATCGCCGTCACGGTAGCGGCGCAGCAGCACCTGCCGATCGGCGTCCCACATCGTCTCGCGCAGGAACCGCGCCGCCCGTTGTGCGGCGGCGAGGTGCGCCGCGAACTTCTCGGCCGACCCGCCGAGCGCAGGCGCGCGCAGGCCGCGGGCGGCACGCGCGAAGGCTGCGATCATGAGTCCGTTCCACGCGGTCAGCACCTTGTCGTCGAGATGCGGCCGGGGCCGCTCGAGGCGCGCCTCGAACAGGGTCATACGCGCGCGCGACAACGCACCGGCGATGTCCTCCACGGTGCGACTCGTGTCGCGGGCGACCGCTTCGATCGATTTCGCGGTGTAGAGCAGGTTTTTGCCGGCGAACTCTCCCTGTGGATCGGCGGGTGCGTTGCCCTCCTCCTCGAGGCCGAACCGGTGTGCGAACACCGGGGCATCGTCTCCGAGGAGCTGGCGGATCTCGGCGGCCGTCCAGACGTAGAACGCGCCTTCCACCTTGTGCGCCTCAGGGCGCCCGGCCTGCTCGGGCGGGATGCTGTCGGCATCTTCGGCCGAGTAGAAGCCGCCTCGCGCGTCGGTCATCTCGCGCGCAACGTACGCGAGCGTATCATCCGCAATTGCGGCGTAGAAGGAGTCTCCCGACACCTGCGCCGCCTCGACGTAGGCGAGCGCGAGCTGCGCCTGGTCGTAGAGCATCTTCTCGAAGTGCGGCACGCGCCACTCGGCATCTACCGAGTAGCGGTGGAAGCCGCCACCGATGTGGTCGCGCATGCCGCCGAGCGCCATCGCGCGCAGCGTGTCGAGCGCCGCGTCGCGCGCGTTGCCGTCGCCGGTCCGCGCGTGCTCCCGGAAGAGGAACAACAGCTCGCTGGGCCGCGGAAACTTGGGTGCGCCGCCAAAGCCGCCACGCCGGCGGTCGAACGACGCCAGAAACTGCTGGCGCGTGCGATCGAGCACTGACGCGGGCGGCACCTCTTCACCCGCGCCACTTCGCTCCGCCTCGCGCAGGCGCGTGGTGAGGCTCGCGGCCGATGCGATGACGGTCTGGCGCTCGTCCCTCCATGCGCGCGCGATTTCGAGCAGCACGTCCACGAACCCGGGCCGCTGCCACCGCGCCGTGGGCGGGAAGTAGGTGCCGCCGTAGAACGGCTGAAGCTCGGGCGTCAGCCACACGCTCATGGGCCAGCCGCCCGCGCCCGTCGTCGCCTGCACGAACGACATGTAGACGCGGTCGACATCCGGACGCTCCTCGCGATCGACCTTGATCGGGACGAACTCGCGGTTGAGCACCTCCGCCACGCCGGGGTTCTCGAACGACTCGTGCTCCATCACGTGGCACCAGTGACACGTCGAGTAGCCGATCGAAAGAAAGATCGGCTTGCCCTCGGCGCGCGCGCGGCTGAAGGCGTCGTCGCCCCAGGGATACCAATCGACGGGGTTGCCCGCGTGCTGAAGCAGATAGGGGCTCTTCTCGGCCGCGAGGCGGTTCGCCATGCTTCGAGTATAGCGGCCGCAAAGCAGGCTGTAGGCCAGAGCAGCAGCAGCAGAATTGCTCACCTCAGCTTCGAGTTGCGTCACGCCGAGACCAGGCTGTCGCGCGTCACTCGGCGCTCCACGTGAACGCGTTAAGATTGGCGCGTGCACCGGATGGCAGAGCTCATCGTGCTCGCGATCGCTGCCGGACCATCTCCGGGTCCGCGGTGGCCCTGCGCTCCTGGCGGTGTCCGTTGCACGCGGCGTGGCGATCACGGCACATCAGGAAGACACCGCTGCGACCGGCCGGGTGACGCGTGACCGCCCTTCTCGTTCCTGAACGTCGGGCGTGAGGCCGGGCTCACCGCGGTGACCGTCTTCGGCGGCCGCGAGACGAACCGCTACCTGCTCGAGACGACCGGGTCCGGCGTGGCGATGTTCGACTACGACGCGGACGGGCTGCAGGACCTCTTCTTCGTCAACGGCACCACGCTCGAAGGATTCCCGAAAGGACAGGAGCCGCGGCCGCACCTGTATCGCAACACGGGCGAACGCGCGGTTCGAAGACGTCACGGTAGCGGCCGGGCTGAACGACCAGTTCGGGTGGGGCCAGGGCGCGTGTGCGGGCGACTACGACAACGACGGCTTCCCCGACCTGTTCGTCACTTACTACGGCCAGAATCGCCTGTTCCACAACACCGGTCGCGGCCGCTTCGAAGATGTGACCGATCGCAGCCGGCGTCGCCGAGCCCGCGCACGCGGTGGGGCACGGGCTGCGCGTTCATCGACTACGATCGCGACGGCCGCCTCGACCTGTTCGTGGCCAACTACATCGACCTCGATCTCGGCCACCGCGCCCACGCCCGACAACGGGTCTGTGCCGGTACAAGGGCGAGCCGGTGGCCTGCGGGCCGCCCGGGCTGAAGGGCGGCCGGAACGCCCTCTATCACAACCTCGGCGACGGCCGCTTCGCCGACGTCTCGGACGCCTCGGGCATCCTGCGAGCCGCCGGGCACGTTCGGGCTCGGCGTGAGCACGCTCGACTTCGACAACGACGGCTGGACGGATCTCTACGTGGCGAACGACTCCAACCCGAGCGCGCTCTACCGCAATCGTCACGACGGCACCTTCGAAGACATCGGCGTCAAGGCCGGCTGCGCCTACAGCCAGGACGGCAAGCCGCAGGCCGGCATGGGTGTCGGCATCGGCGACTTCGATCGCAACGGCACGAGCGACATCCTGAAGACGAACTTCGCCGGCGACACGACGACGCTGTACGCGAACACGGGCGACGGGTTCTGCGAAGACCGCACCTTCGACAGCGGCCTGGGACTGAACACGCGCTGGCTCGGATGGGGCGCGGGCTTCGCCGATTTCGACAACGACGGGTGGCTCGACATCTTTCTCGACAACGGCCACGTCTATCCCGAGGTCCGCAAGCTGCGGACCGAGGCCGGATACGAGCAGCGGAAAGTCGTTTACCGCAACGTGAAGGGCCGCTTCGAAGACGTCACCGATCGGCTCGGCCCGCCTGCGACGACCCCGAAGGCGGGACGAGGCGCGGCCTTCGGCGACGTCGACAACAATGGCACCATCGACGTCGCGATCAACAACGTGCACGACACGCCCGACCTGTTCCTGACGAAGGCGCCGCCGGAACAGCGCTGGCTGCTGCTGCGCCTCGTCGGCACCACGCTCGAATCGCAGCGCCATCGGCGCGCGCGTGCGCATCGTCACCGGCGGCGAGTTCCAGGTGCACGAGGTGCGCGGCGGCGGCAGCTACCTGTCGCAGAACGATCTGCGCGTGCACGTCGGCCTCGGCGGCGCGGCAGGGCCGACCGCATCGAGGTGCGGTGGCCCAACGGGCTCGAGGAGGCTCTGGGAGGACGTCGCGAGCAATCAGGTGCTGACGCTCGAAGAGGGCCGCGGGAAGGCTGGCGGAGAGACCCGGTGATGCCGTCGTCCGAATCAGCCGCGCTGATCGCGCGTCTCCATCTGTCTCGGCGCTCCGGCCAGCGGTCAGCGAGGCGGCAGCCGCGTCTCGAATCGAGCCCTGGCCCAGGCGCGTGCGCAGATCGAGGCGGGCCAGGCGGGGGCCGCGATCCAGCAGTTGACCGCCCTCGACAGGAGCGACCCGCGCGTGCAGCACATGCTCGGCGTGGCGTACTACCACCACGATGACTATCCGCACGCCATCGAGCTGCTGGCGCCGCTGATCGTGCGGCCTTCCCGCGCGACTCGCTCGAGGGTCGCGAGACCGTGCAGGTGCTCGGTCTCTCGTACTACCTGGCCGGTCGCCTCGCCGAAGCCATCCCCTTGCTCGAGGACACGCGTGCGTGGGCGACGGCCAACATCGAGCTGGCGCAGGTGCTGGGCGTCGCCTACATCCAGACGCGGCAACCCGACAAGGCCGTCGCGCCGCTCGCGCAGGCCTTCGGCGTCGAGCCCGGCACGCGCGGCGCGCACCTGCTGGCCGCGCAGATGATGGTGCGGCTCGAGTTCAACGACATGGCCGACGAACCAGCTGCGCAAGGCGCTCGCGCTCGATCCGCGACTGCCGCAGGCGAACCTGCTGCTCGGACAGAACGCCGTGTTCAGAAATCGCCTCGACGAGGGTATCGAGTACTTCCGCAAGGAACTCGCGATCAATCCCGGCGAACGCGATGGCGCTCTACCGGCTTGGAGAGGCCTACTCGCGTCAGCCGGACTGGGACAAGGCGATCCCCGCCCTCCAGCAGTCGCTCTGGATCAACCCCTTCTTCAGTGGCCCCTACATCGTCCTCGGGCGCGCGTACCTGGCCAAGGGACAGCCGGCCACGGCGGAAGGCATGCTGCGGCGGGCCGTCGAGTACGACCCGAACAACAAGTCGGCACGCTATCTGTACGGGCAGGTGCTGCAGCGGCTCGGTCGCGCGGACGACGCGAAGGCGCAGTTCGACGCCGCCGCGCGGCTGCAGGACGAGGACGATGACATTCTGATTCGATCCGGAGTTCGCGCGGATTCCGCAGCTGCGGCTGTCGCCAGCTGGCCGCCGCGCTCATCCGGTCGCGATGGCCGACCGCCGCCGGATTGGCCCGTGCAGCTGTCGCCGATGTCGCCGCCGAGGCCGGCCTGACGCGGCCGACGCGTCTACGGCGGCGTGGAGAAGAAGCGGTTCATCATCGAGACCAACGGCGCCGGCGTGGCGCTCGTCGACGTGGACGGTGACGGGCTGCTCGACGCCTTGGTCCTGAACGGCACCCGGCTGGCAGAGGGAACGCGGGAGAACCAGGCGATGGCCGGCCGGCGAGGCGCCGACCGCGCGGCTGTACCGCAACGCCGGCGACGGGCGTTTCACCGACATCACGGGCGGCTCCGGGCTCGGACGCGTGGCGTGGTCGTCGTCGGTCTGCGCCGGCGACTACGACAACGACGGCCTCACCGATCTGTTCACGACGGCCTACGGCACCAACGCGCTGTACCACAACGCCGGCGCGCGGCCGCTTCGACGGACGTCACCGCGCGCGGCGGGCTTTCCGACGAGCGGCGTCCGCTGGGGCTCCGGCTGCACGTTCCTCGACTACGACCGCGACGGCCGGCTCGATCTGTTCGTGTCCAACTACCTGCGGCTCGATCTGGCGACGGCGCGCCGAGCCCGGCCAGGGCGTGAACTGCCTGTGGAAGGGCATCCCGGTCAACTGCGGGCCCAAGGGCCTGCCGACCGACACGAACCTGCTGTACCACCAGGAGCGCGACGGTTCCTTCCGGACGTGTCGCGAGGGGTCGGGGATCGCGGCGGTGACAAACCGCTACTCGATGACGGCGGTGGCGGCGGACCTCGACGACGACGGGTGGACCGACATCTACGTGGCGTCCGATTCGACGGCCGCGATCCTCTATCGCAACAACCACGACGGCACGTTCTCGGACCAGGCGCTGCAGAGCGGCACGGCCTTCAGCGAGAACGGCATGGCGCAGGCCGGCATGGGCCTCGCCGTCGGCGACTACAACAGCGACGGCCGGCTCGATCTCTTCAAGACGCACTTCGCCGACGACATCCCCGCGCTCTATCGCAGCCTCGGCAAGGGCCTGTTCGAGGACGTGGCGACGGCGGCGGGTCTGGCGGTGCAGAACCGCTACGTCGAGTGGGGCGCCGGCATGCCGGACCTCGACAACGACGGCTGGCCGGACCTGGTGTACGTGACCGGCAACGTCTACCCGGAAGTCGAGGCGCGACTGCCCGAGTATCCGTACAAGGGCCCGATCATCGTGTTCCGCAATCGCGGCGGCGACGCGGTTCGAGGACGTGACCGCGGCGAGCGGACCGGGCGTGACGACGCGCAGATCCAGTCGGGGCGCCGCCTTCGGCGATTTCGACAACGACGGCGACATGGACCTGCTCGTGATGAACATGAACGAGCCGCCGGCGCTGCTGCGGAACGACTATGCCGGATCGAACCGCTGGCTCGAGGTGCGGCTGCGAAGGCCGCGCGCTCGAACCGGTCGGCGATCGGCGCCACGGTGCGCGTCACGGCCGGCGGTCGGACTCAGGCGCAGGTCGTGCTCAGCCAGTCGAGCTACTACAGCCACGACGACTTGCGGCTCCACTTCGGGCTGGGCCGGGACGAGCGCGCCGACCGCATCGAGGTGCGCTGGCCGAGTGGCGCGGTGAGCACCTGCCGTGAGCGGATCGCCGGCCAGACGAGCTCGTCGAGATCCGGGAATAGCCGTTCCCGTCTGACCTCTGCCGCTCTGCGCGCTGCGTCCCGGTCAACCGGCAGCGGCCGCTGCGATCGCGCTGCAAGCCAATTTTCTGCACTGCGCAATTACGCAAAATTGGATTACTTTGGCCTCATTTTTTCGCTTGACGTAGCGCTGAACGTACTACTCTAATGTGCCGCACACACAGTAGCGGCCGGCGCACGCGGCGGGCCCTGCTCCCGCCGCGCCGGCCGCGGTGACGCCGATCAGCGCGTCACCGTCGGACGACGCGCCCACGGACGTCCGCGAGACGCGGCGCGATTCGACGGCTCTGCAGCGAGTGCACACTCCCCAACCGGGCCGGCTCACATGCGTCACAGGAGGTTCGATGTTCCGCAGCACTACGCTTCGGGCAGTTCACGATCGGGTTCGTCCTCGCCGCCGCGCTGATCGTGGCTGGCACCACCGGCGGCCGCGCAGGCCGTGTACGGCAGCATCGGCGGCACCGTCACCGACACGAGCGGCGGCGCGCTGCCTGGCGTCACCGTCACGATCACGAGCGTCGAGCGCAAGACCGTCGATTCCGTGGTGACCAACGAATCCGGTTTCTACGTCAAGGACCGGCTGATTCCTGGCACCTACGAGGTGAAGGCCGAGCTGGCCAGCTTCAAGACCGCGGTCGTTCCGACGGTCTGGTCAACGTCGACGCGCAGACACCGGTCAACTTCAATCTCGAGGTCGGGCAGCTCACCGAGACCGTGGAGGTCACCGGCGGATCGCCGCTGCTCAAGACCGACCGCGCCGACGTGGCGACGCGCTTCGACACCAGAGAGCTCACCGAGCTGCCCGTGCTCGATCGGAACTTCACGAAGTTCATCCTGCTGACGCCCGGCGCCCAGCAACTGGGGTGGCAGCACGCGCCGTCCGAGAACCCGCAGGGGTCCACGCAGACGCAGGTCAACGGGCAGCACTTCAGCGGCACGGGCTACCAGCTCGACGGCACCGAGAACCGCGACCCGATCCTCGGGATCATCGTCATCAATCCGAATCTCGAGTCGATTGGCGAGACGAAGATCACGTCGCAGAACTACGACGCGGAATTCGGGCAGGCGACGGCAGGCGTCGTGTCGGTGCAGACCAAGTCGGGCACGAACGCATTCCACGGCAGCGGGTTCGAGTTCTTCCAGAACGAGGCGCTGCAGGCGCGCAACCCGTTCACGCAGTCGCGGCCCGATCCCCTGACGGGCAAGTTCATCCCCGACACGAAGCGGAACCAGTTCGGCGGCTCGCTCGGCGGCCCGATCATTTCGAACAGGTGGTTCTTCTTCGGGGACTATCAGGGCACGCGGCAGGACAGGGGCGGGTCGGTCCTGACGTCGGTGCCGACAGCGCTCGCGAGAACGGGTAACTTCAGCGAGTACGGTGTGCGCATCTTCGATCCGGCCACGGGACAGGAGTTCCCGAACGCGACGATTCCGACGACGCGACTGTCGCCGCAGGCGCTCAGACATCCTGAATCTGATTCCCGAGCCGAACGCACCGGGCACCGAAAACGGAACGCGCAACAACTTCACCGCGTCCGGGCATCGAGAACTTCACCCAGAACTCGATGAACGTCCGGATCGACGGCCGGCTCAGCGACGCCATCAACACCTTCGGCCGGTACTCGCTCGGCAAGTTCGAGCAGAAGCGGCCCGTCCGCCTTCGGTGCAGGGCGGCGGCCCGGCGTCGTTGGCAGCGGAAACCTCGGCGGCGTGTCGGAGTCGCGGAACCAGAGCCTGTCGTACGGCGTGGACTACACGGTCACGTCGTCCATCGCTGGTGGACTTCCGCTTCGGCTGGTTCCAGTACAAGGTCGACGTGCTGCCGAATTTCTTCGGAACGAACCCGGCCCTCGACGCCGGGATCCCGAATCTGAACAACCCGAACGACCCGTTCACCAGCGGTCTGCCGTTCTTCCAGCTCCAGCGGCAACCAGCCCGAGATGGACTTTGGATGGAGCCTCAACGACAACGCCGGCCGGTGCAACTGCCCGCTCGACGAGAATGAAAAGCAGTGGCAGGCGGTCGGCAACGTCACGAAGATCGCTGGGCAACCACACCTTCAAGTTCGGCCTCGACGTCCGGCGCGCCTACAACCTCCGCGTGCCGTCCGACAGTCACCGGTCTGGTCAGCTGCAGTTCCAGAACGAGCGCACCAGCAGCCCGACGCTTGGCGGCGGCCTCGGCCTCGCGACGTTCATGCTCGGAGACGTGACGACCTTCAGCCGCTACGTCAGCACCAGCACGAACGCGCGCGAGCGGCAGTGGCGCCACTTCTACTACGCGCAGGACACGTGGCGGTTCAACCCGAAGCTGACGCTCAACTACGGCCTGCGCCTCGACGTCATCAACCCGCAGACGGTCAACGAGGCGGGGAACGGCACGTGGGTCGATCTCGCCACGGGCCGCGGCCTCGTCGGCGGCGTCGGCGACATCGACCTGTCCGGCAACACGGAGAACCGGCTCAATTGGGCACCGCGGCTGGGTGCGACGTACCAGCTGACGGACAAGACGGTTCTTCGCGCGGGCTTCGGGCGCAGCTACGATCTCGGGGTGTTCGGCTCGCTGTTCGGCCACACCGTGACGCAGAACCTCCCCGTGCTGGCCGGCCAGAACATGAACAGGCCGAACCAATTTGCCTCGGTGTTCAACCTCGCCCAGGGCCCGCCCGCACCGAGTCGGTCGCGGTCGGGGCCGGATGGCACGTTCCCGTGGCCGACGGGCGTCACGCCGCGCGTGACACCGCGCAAACAGCGACCGCCCGAAGTGGACGCGTGGAACGTCACGGTGCAGCGACAGCTGACCAGCACGATGTCGGTCGAGGTTGGGCTACGTGGCCAATCACGGCCGGCACGTGTTTGCCGAGAACGATCCCGACGACCCCGGCAACGAGGCAGCCATCGACGGATTTACCGACGGGTGTTCCCGACCAACCAGCGCCGGCCGTTCTTCGCTGGCGGCGTTCGCCCGAACGTCCTCGGCATCGGCGGAGCCGTACGGCTGGTCGCAGGACGTGCTGATCTATTTCAACGAGGCGGAGAACTGGTACAAGTCGATGCAGACCCGCTTCACGAAGCGGTTCTCTGACGGATGGTCCGCGCAGCTGAACTACACGCTGCAGAAAGCGGAGAACCAGGACAACGACTACTGGATTTACGATCCAAACCTGAACAAGGGGCCGACGGACTTCGATCGAACGCACAACTTCACCGCGTCGATCCTGTACCAACTGCCGATCGGTAACGGCAGGAAGGTCGGAACGGACTGGACCGGCATCACCGAGAGCCTGCTCGGCGGCTGGCAGATGAACACGAATGTGTTCATCCTGAGCGGCACTCCGTTCAACGTGACCTACCGGAACGCCAGTCTCGACCGGGACACGGGCCCGAACCGTCCCGATCTGATCGGCGATCCGGCGACGGGTGACACGTCGCGGGATGCCCAGGGACGGCTGGTGTGGTTCAACGCCACGCCGATTGGCTCGCCGGGCAGTGCATTCGGCAGGCCTGCGCGGGGCACGTTCGGCACTCTGACGCGCGATGAGCTGCGCGGTCCTGGATTCTGGCAGGCCGACTTGTCAATATTCAAGAGCTTCGCTATGGGGGCCGAACGGCGGCTCGAGGTGCGCATTGAATCGGTGAACGTGTTCAATCACGTCAATCTCGGCAACCCCGACGGCGAGGTGGGCGTGCCCGGGAACGACAATCCAAACGCAGGCCGCATCACCGGCACGGCAGGCAACTACGCTCCCCGGAACTTTCAGTTCGGGTTCAGGTTCATCTTCTAGCGCGCGTCAAGGTCGCCACGGCAAAAGGGGAGGGCCGTCGACGGGCCGCGCTTTCCTCCGAGTTCGCGCGGTCGATAGCCTCCTGGTTCGGTTCTGTATCGCGTCCGCGCACGCGGACCAATCAGGCTCAGGTCAGTTCGACTTGGGCACCTCGAGGTAGGGTGCGAGTCGCTGCGCCTCGGCGAAATGCGCTCGTGCCTCGCCGCTGCGCACCCTGCCGTCGCAAGGCGAGCGCGAGCTGGTAGTGCGCCCTCGGCAGATCGGGGCCGAGACGAACCGCCTCTCTGAGGTCCACGATCGCCCCGGCTACGTCCCCTCTGCCAAGCTTCTCGACGCCTCGGTTCAGGGCAAATGCCGCGGCCTGCTCGTCGGCCTTCACGCGATTGAGTCGTTCGGCTTCCCTCAGAGCCGCCGAGACGCGCCTCGCCTCGCCCCTGCGCTGGAGCAGCTGGCCCAGACTCAGGTACGCTTCCGCCGATTCAGGCTGCAACTCGATGCTCTTGCGGAACTCCGCGAGCGCCTCGTCCGTGCGGCCCTGCTGTCTGCAGGATGGTGCCGAGCATGTAGTGGGCCTCGGCGTAGTCCGGCTTCTGCGCGATCGCCGAACGGAACGACGCGACGGCCTCGACTCGCACGACCGGTCTGCCACAACACCACGCCCAGCGTAAACTGCGCTTCCGGCAGCGTTGAATCGAGCTCCGTGGCCCGCGTCAGCGCCGTTTCCGCCGCCTGCGAAATCGTCCTGCTGCTTGAGCGCCAGCCCCAGGTTGTAGAACGCTTCGGCGTTGTAGGGGTTGCGCCTCGTCAGTTCTTGATAGACCTCCACGGCCGTTTTCAGGTCTCCCTTGTGCATGAACACCGTGCCGAGGTTGTGCCGCGCGGTCTCGTTGTCGGGGTTCCGCGCAAGAATCGCGTTGAACAGTCGCAATCGCCGCGTCCCCCTGCCCCAGCTGCATCCGTACCAGTCCGAGGCTGTTCGCCGCATCCTCGAGCGTCGGATCGAGCGCCAGTGCCTCGCTCGAGCGCCGCCTCGGCGCCTTCCAGGTCTCCGAGCGCCTGCAGGGCCACGCCCAGCTGCGTGTGCGCCGCCGCGAATCGAGGGGTTCGAGTCGAATCGCTTGCCGCAGATGCCGCACGGCCGCGTCAGTGTCTCCGAGTTCCCGCAGCACCACGCCGAGGTAGTACTGCGCCTCGGCGTGATCGGGCCGCAGCTCGACGGCCCGGCGCAGTGGTGCCAGTGCGTCGGCCGCTGTCCCATCCACCAGAGCGTCGCGCCGAGGTGATAGTGCGCGTCGGCCAGCTTCGGGTCAAGTCGCACCGCCTCGCGGAAACGTTCGACCGCTTCCACCGTGCGTCCCTGCTGGCCCAGAACGAACCCGAGCCGGTCATGGGCCCTGGCCATCGCAGGAGCCTGCTGCAGCGCTGCTTCGAAAGCGGTTACCGCCGCCGACAGGTCACCGCGGCGTTCATGCGATCATCCCAAGGTAGTAGTAGCGCGTCTGGCCGTCTTCAGTCGCGACGTGAGCAACTGTTCGAAAGCGCGCCTGCGCGCTGTCCAGATCGTTGCGGCTCCAGCAGCGTGATGCCTTCGCGAAGGAGGCTGGCGGCCGATGTGGAACTGTCGGCTGCCCGCACTTGCGGGGCGGCAGCGCTGCCTGCTAGGCCCGTAGCGCTGCCTTCCAGAGTCGAAGGTCAGCAGCACCGCGAGCGCCATGGCTTGCGAAGCTGCGGCGTGGAGACAGCAGGCGGAGGTACATGGCAGACGGCCGCGGCGAATGCACGAACCGAAACCCTACTTGCTCGAGAACGGGTCGATTGATTTACCGACGTTGCCGTGTCCCACCCGCCGCAGCCTCGAAAATGGTGCGGGCTCGTCGCACGCGAACACAACCGATCCCGGGAGCCCGCTCGCAGGCGGGTCGCTGACAATGCCGTTTCTCCGTTACTTTGGACGGCAGCTCGCATCGGTGAGAGCAGCAAGAGCGTTCGTGCCGCGCCTATCAGGATTGTGTTCGAGGACGCGCCGTGCCACGTCACGCGCGCCCCGACGTCGCCGGCGGCGCACAGGCCGTTGGCGAGATTGAGACCCAGATCGCTGAGCTGCGCGTTGTTCGCAAACGCATCGCGCCACACGTCCAGTGCGCGGGCCAGGCTGCCCCGGCGCGCGTAGAGCACTCCGAGATTGGCCGCTACCACGCCGCGATCCGGATCCTGCTTCAGAGCGCGATCGTAAAACGCTCTCGGCGCGGTCGAGGTTTCCCTGCATCTGATACAAGTATCCGAGGCGGGTGAGCACGTCTGGATCGTCTTCGTGTGATGGCAGCACCTGCTCCAGCAAGCGCACGGCTTCCCGCGCCGCGAACTGGTTGCCGCGTAACGCCAGCTCTCCATATGCCAATCCCAGCTCGCGTGCGCGCGGCGCCGCCCCCCCGAACTCGACGAGCCGTCGTGGGCTGGACAGCGGGACGAGATCGGTGCGTTCAACGCGAACGATGCGGTGATCCGTGACCATCGTGTGACCGATATCGGCGCTCGCACGCCGTGGCATATGACAGGAAGTGCAATCCGGCTGGCGGGCATGGTGGCCCCTCGCCATTGGCGCATGGCACCCGATGCACTTGGTACGGTAGTAGTCCGTCCGCTCGGCGCTGCTCGGCTGCACGTGGGGGTCATGGCATGTGATGCACGACAGCCGTTCGCCGGTCGGTTGCCTGCACCTGCTCAGCGCCAGGGCCTCCACGTGACTGACGGCCGCGAGCGATCCGGTCGCCGCATCGTCGCGCACGAAGATCGCCAGGTAGTCGGCAAGAGACTCGCCGGGCGTGTACTGGTCCTCGGTGCGCCTCTCAGTCGCAATCCGCGCTTCTCCCTCGAGATGGCATTGATTGCACACGCTGTCGCGCCGGGCTCCAGCCAGCTTGGCGGGGTTGATCATCGGCCCGAGCCCCTTGACGTGGTCGCTTCCCGGACCGTGACATCGCTCGCATCCCACACCCGGCTGCAGGAACGCTTCGCCGGCGAATCTGTTGACGGTGCGCTGGAGCGGCCGCTGGACGCGGCTGGCGTGGCAGAACAGGCACGTCGAATCCACGGGGTGGTTCAGCTCCATCTCGCCCAGCTGTGCGTACCCCGGGGACATGTCCCATCTGTCCTTCACCGCATAGTAATTGATGGGCGACTGATACAGGAAACCGTCGATCTCGAACAGGAACGTCCGGCCGCGCGTGTTCGAGCCCACGTGGTACTTCAACCGCTGCGTGCCGTGGAGCGCACGTGGCCCCGGCCGCCGGTCATATGACAGAACAGCATCCTGACCTTGACGCTGCACGCGATACGTCACGTCGGACGGCTGCGTGGTAGAACGTACCCTCGGTGAGATTCGGCAGCGCGGGACCGCTCGTGCGCGCCATGGCGGTGGAAGAGTAGCTGTCGTAAATGGCTTTGTGGCACGCGGCACAGGCTTCGTTTCCGACGTCCACCCGCTCGCGGAGCTGCTCGCCGGGCCAGGCGCTTCCGCTCCAGACGGCCAGAGACAACAGCAGAACCATTGCGGGGGCTGCGTGGAACAAGCGGACCATGGCCGTCTATTATCACCTCCGCCCCGCCGGTCCAGCGGCGAACCACCTGACGTTGTGCAGGCACGGGCCGTCGCTCCCGCGACATGGCCGCGCCGCTTGCGCGCGTGGTGCTCTCGCGCTGGTAGTGGCTACGCAGAACCGTCGTGTTCTGAATTGGCATACGATTCGGCGATGGTTCACGTCGATGTTCGGTCCAACGTGCACTGGCTGCGCATGGAATCCGGCAAGGTGCAGGCATTGGATCTGGAGCTTGCCACGGAGCTGTCAGCGGCGATCGATCGGGCAGTTGCCGACGGGGCTCCACCGCTGGTGATCACCGGGACCGGGTCCAGTTTCTCAGCCGGCGTGGACCTCTTTCGCGTCGTCCGGGAGGGCGCCGGCTACATCGCGCGCTTCCTGCCAGCACTCGGCGAGACGATTCAGAAGCTCTTCGCGTATCCCGGCCCGATGGTGTCGGCGATCAACGGGCATGCGGTGGCCGGGGGCGCGCTCGTCGCGTGGTGCGGCGATCTGCGGGTGATGGCAGACGGCAAGGGCCGCATCGGCGTTCCCGAGCTGCGCGTCGGCGTCCCCTTTCCTGCCGTGGCGCTGGAGGTGCTGCGCTTCGCGACCGGCGGCCGCGGCATGCAGGCGCTCGCGTATGTCGGCGGGACGATGCCGCCGGCAGAGGCGCTCGCCGCGTCGCTGGTGGACGAGGTCGTTCCCGCCGAGTCGCTCGGTGAGCGCGCCCAGGCGCTCGCGATGTCGCTGGCGTCGATTCCGCCCGAGAGCTTCCGCCTGACGAAGCGCGCGCTGCGCCGTCCGCACCTCGACGCGCTGCTGCAACACGGCGGCACCATCGACGCCGAGGTGATGCGCGTGTGGCAATCGGCGGAGACCATGGCCGCGATCCGCGGGTATCTGGAGCGAACGTTTGGGAGTAAACCCTCGGCCTAGGCTTTTGGGGTGTAGGCGGTGGGCGGTGGGCCAACCGTCGGGCAACGCCCTGTAGGGCGGGTTACCTGCTGGACCGAAGCCGGAAGCCAGACCAAGCCTGTAGCCCGGAGCCCGAAGCCCATTTCCCGTCCTCCTATGAGAATCGGCCTCGACCTCGGCGGCACGAAGATCGAAATCATCGCACTCGATGAGCACGGTCTCGAGATCCATCGCCGGCGCGTGCCCACGCCGCGTGATTCGTACGACGGGACGGTGGCCGCGATCGTCGATCTGGTCCTCCGGGCGGAGCGCGAGTGCGGACAGCGTGGCACCGTCGGCATCGGGATGCCCGGCGCCATCTCCCCGGCGACCGGCCTCGTGAAGAACGCCAACTCCACCTGGCTGAACGGGCGTCCGCTGCGCGTCGACCTCGAGGCTGCGCTCGGCCGCCCACTGCGCCTCACGAACGACGCAAACTGCTTCGCCCTGTCGGAGGCCACCGACGGCGCAGCCGCCGGTGCGCAAACGGTGTTCGGCGTAATCGCCGGGACCGGCACTGGAGGCGGCGTCGTGGTCGCGGGACACGTGTGCACGGGCCCGAATGCCATCGCCGGCGAGTGGGGCCACAACCCGCTGCCGTGGCCGGACGATGACGAGCGGCCGGGGCCGCCGTGCTATTGCGGCAAGCACGGGTGCATCGAGACCTTTCTGTCCGGGCCTGCGATGGCGAGAGACCATCAACACGTCACCGGCGCACGGCTCGATGCGCCAGAGATCGTGACGCGTGCCGCCGCCGGGGATCGCGCGTGTGATGCGACGCTGGCGCGCTACGAGCGGCGCATGGCCAAGGCGCTCGCGACGATCGTCAACGTCCTCGATCCGGACGTGATCGTCCTCGGCGGCGGTATGTCGCAGATTGCGCGGCTGTATCAGCGGGTGCCCGTCCTTCTACCCGATTACGTCTTCTCAGACCACGTGGCCACCAGGGTGGTGCCGCCGACGCACGGGGATTCGAGTGGCGTCAGGGGCGCGGCCTGGCTGGGGGCGGCGGGGACATAGACACGAAATGCACAATGCACTCACTGGGTTGGGTGCGGTTCCCGGTTCCGGCTTCTGGGTTCCAGGTTGGGTTCCTCGTTCCTCGTTCATTCCAGGTTTCCCGGGTGGTTCAATGGTTCCTGGTTCCGAGTTCCAGGTTCGTCGCAGGCTCGATTGGAGCGACGGCGATATGACGAACCCGGCACTTGGAACCGGAACCCGTGAACAAGGAACTTGGAACGAACCCGGAACCTGGAACCCAACCTGGAACCCAGAACCCGGAACCCGGAACCGTCCTCAACACAAGTGAGCAATCCTCACCGAGCCGCCCTCCACGCCTCCTCCTCCCACAGCGGTCCCCGGACGTCGTAGCCGGTCATGTTCGGGATGTCGCGCAGGTGCCAGAAGTCGTGTTGCCATGCGTAGTCGAGGAAACGCCGTGGCCGATCGGGGGCGCCGAGGCCGATGGGAACGCCGGCGGCTGACGTGCAGGCGCCGCTCGAGGCGCACAGCGTGGAGCCGAGGTCCGGCAAGTACACGTGCGTCTCGTCGTGCGCCAGCGGGCCGTGCGACCGACGCGGCTTCATGAGGAACATGGGGTTGGCGAACCCGGCACGACGGGCCCATTCCGCATCGGGCCCGGTCAGGTTCCCGACTCGCGCGATGTACTGGTTTGGCTGCCCGATGCCGTGATCGGCGATCAGCGCGACCTCCGTCGCGTCGTACACCCGTGCCGCTCTGAGCGCGTCCAGCACGGTCGCGACCGCCGCGAGCGCGCAGCGCGCCTGCGGCACCATCTTCGACAACGAGGTCGGGGAGAGCGTCAGACAATCGTCATTCAGAACATACGGCGTGTGCGTCGCCAGGCTGTGCACGAACTTGATCGTCGGCGGGCCATCGTCCACAGTCATCCGCCGGCCGATATCCGCGAGCAGCGCGTTGTGCTCGAAGATCCGGCCGGTCTCCTCGGCCAGGCCGAATCGTCCGGCCAGAAACCAGCTCCCGTTATCGTAGATACGCTCCTTCAGCCACACCGGCGCGAGGCGAAACAGGGACACGTCCAACAGACGGAGTCGTTCACTCCGGAGCTGCGCCTCGCCCGATCGCAGGATGTCGGCGGCGCTGGTGCACGTCCGCACGCGCTCAGGGCACACGCCCTCCATGGGGTTCACCAGGGCCGCGTCGTACCCCGCGTCAGCGAAGCGGGTCATGAACGATCGCG
The DNA here is from genome assembly GCA_963697705.1 of Vicinamibacteria bacterium. GTDB lineage: Bacteria > Acidobacteriota > Vicinamibacteria > Vicinamibacterales > JAENWD01 > CAVUCH01. The sequence goes on along the minus strand of CAVOPA010000019.1, from coordinate 512,451 downwards.
CGCTGATCGATTCATCGAAGTAGGCGCCGACATTCGCCTCTCCCCAATACGCGCTGCCGGAATGAATCGCCGGCAGGCTGACGAAGGTCGTGGGCGCGACGCCGAGCGTGTCGCGATAGAGGCGAAACCCGTCGAACGCCGCTGCCAGCCCGGGGTCGCCGCGGAGAATGGCGTCGGCAGTGTCGGACTGCAGGCCGTCGAGCAGCACGACGAGGACGTTGTCGTGTCTGGAGAAGCGAAAGACGGGTCCGGCGTCCTGCGCCGAGGACGGCCTCACGCGGTGGTGCCGGGCGGACTGCACTGACGCGGCGCTCGTCGCAACGAGGCCGAGATTGAGTACCAGGATGACCGTGATCGCGGCCCGCCGCGCGTGTGCGATCGCGACGGCAATCAGCACGCACGTCGCACTGGCGATCGCGAGCTCCCACGCGCCGAGCCGCGTGTGGAAGTCCATCGGCGCGTCGATGCCGTTCAGGGCCGTCATGTGGCCCGCCAGGAAGAACCCGTAGACCCAGGACACCAGGCTCACGGCGCACAGCAGTGACGCCAGGGCGGACCGCATGGTCTGCGGCACGATGACGAGGATGAGGAACGCGGTGGCGAGGCCGCCAGCGAGGAGCGCCAGTCCGGGACGCAGGAAGGCGTCGAATCGCCAGTGGAATTCGCCGGTGTTCCCCGCCCAGAGCGCGGCCGGCATGTGAACGAGCAGGAGGCTCAGCCCGAGGAGCGCGCCGAGCAGCCCCAGGACCAGCCACTCATCGTGGGTCAGACGGCGGATCAACCCCTCAGGACGCCTCACGGTCGTACCAGAAGAGCACGCGTCCGGCAGCCGAGATCGACTGTTTCTTGACGATCCGCGCGCGTCGCGCGAGCAGGCTCGTGAACGTCTCGAGCGTATAGTCCGGAAAGATGTCGGCGCGCAGCGCCAGCATGCGCTGCACGGTGGGATCCTGCTTCTCCACGAACTCGATGACGCCGCGGGGAGCCAGCCCGGTGATCCAGTCGATCAGCTGATCGAGCGGCACGTTGCGCCCGATCGCGAGGTGATGCGCAAAGGCAAGGGCGATCACCGCGTCGAAGGTCGCGCGATCCGCAAGCGAGCGACGTTCGGCCGAGCGCCAGCCTCTCGCGGGGCTCGGGTCGGCCGCGTCCATGACCAGGGGCAACAGGGCGGCGCCGTGTTCCGCGGCGCGGCGAAACGCGATGTCGGCCGCGGCAGGATCCGCCTCGAGACCAATCACGGCGCAGGCGCCCGCCGCGAGCGCTACGCGTGCGTACTCGCCCGTATTGCACCCGAGGTCGAGCAGAAGGCGCGGGCGGCAGGAAGCGATGAACTCCGAAACGAACCGCCGCTTGGCATCGGCCTCGCTTGCTGCGTACGTGTGCGTCTGCCCGTAAGCGGCCCATCCACCGCCCGGCGCCTGACGAGCGGTCAGGCCAGCAATCCACGTGCGGAGGCCCCTCAGGATCTGTGCGAACGCCGCTTTCGAGAGCGGCCGCCGGCGCACGGCGGCGGGTGCGTCGAGGCGGCCGGCCTGCGCCGCGCGCTGCAGCCGCGCGGGTGCGACGACGTGCATGAGCACCCGCCAGGACAGGGTGCTGCGCCAACCGAGCACCGCCGCGAGGTCGGCGCCGGGCAGACCCTCCATCGCGCCCCGATACCACGCGTTGAACGGCACGCCGCACGCCGACTGCAGCAGCAGCGGGTTGAGGAACTGTTCGCAGAACTGCCGGTGCCCCGTCCAGATCGCCCCCGGTTCGTACCGCCGCAGTGACAGCACGTCGATGAACACGGGGCGCGTGCCTTGAAACTGCACGTTGTACGCGGACGCATCGACGAGCGTCACGTCTTCCGCGAGCAGATCCAGGTGCAGATCGAGGTGCAGCAACGCCGCGGCCTGCAGCGTTCCGAACGCCCATTCGTAGGGATACGAGACGAACGGCACGCGTTCGTGCTCGAGGACGAGGGCGACGCCCGGCCGGGCGAGCGCCACGTCGGCTACCTCGACCACGCGGGTGGGGACGACTCGCCCGCTGCGCATCACCGAGTCGAGGATGCCGCGGGCCTGGATCCATTGGAAGTCGGCCGCCGCGGTGCCGTCAGCGACGACCCGCAGCAGCCGGCCCTCGTGCTCGACGATGCGACCGTCCGGGTCGCGGAAAGATGCTGGCTCGAACGGGAGATCCTCGAGCGCCGTCCAGTTCATCCCTCCGGCGTCCTGTTGGGGCGGCGTCGCACGAACCATCGACGCAGGTTGTTCCAGCGATGCGCAACGATCCCGGCGATCAGCGCGCCGCCGCCAAGGAGGGCTTGGAGCAGCGCGTTGCCGGCGCCAGGGTCGAGGTACGCGTCGGCCGGCTGCGCCCACGCCCATAACAACACGACGATGGCCAAGGCACGTGTGCTCTGTCGAACCAATTGCTCCTCCGGTTCAGAGAGTCGTGGGCGTGTCGATCCTGTGCCCTAAGGCAGAGCATGCAGCTTCGTGCTGACGCACGACACGTGCCACGCCACAAGAGCTTACACCACCCGTCGTCTTCGCGTCGCAGCTCGGGAAGAACCGTTGCGGGCGTTCTGGACCAATCAAACCCGAGGTGATGGCGCCGCCGGGATCTGCTGCGGCCGCCTGCGTCGCAGTCTCCCGTACGCGGCCGTGAACTCCACGCCGTACAGAAGAATGACAGACGAAATATAAACCCACACCATGAACGCCACCACCGCCCCAATCGAGCCATGGATGCTGAAGCGCGACAGGTCGCGCACCCACCACGCGAAGCCGGCGTAGGCGGCGCGCCACAGCAGACCGGTAATGACGGCTCCCACCCATACGTCCCGGAAGCGCACCTTCGCGTTCGGGATGAAGTAGAACACCAGCCCGACGCCGACGATGAGCAGCAGCGTCGCGGCGTAGCGCACGGTGAACCCCTCGAGGGCCAGCAGCGCGGGGAACCGCTCGATGACCTGCGAAAACCAGCTCGCCTCGACCACCTCGCCCGCGCTGAACAGGATCACCGTCAGCAACAGGGTTGCTCCGGCTGCCAGCAGCATCAGGAACGACACCATGCGGTGTCTGAGAAAACTCCGCTGCTTCTCCACGCCCCAGGCGTGATTCACCGCCGTGGTGATCGCGCCGAAGACACCGAGCGACGCCCAGATCAGCGCCAGGCCGCCGGCCACGCCTATGCGCAGGCGCGTCTGCCGGAACATATCGATTTGGCTGGTGACGAAATCGAACCGCGTCGGGAAATACCGGAGCACGAAGTCGAGCATCTTGCTGCGGGATTCCTCGTCGGCGGTGATCTGCCCGATCACCGACAGGACGAGCAGCATGAACGGAAACAGGGAGAGCAGCGCGTAGTAGGCGATTGATGCGGCGTGCGTAAGATCGTCGCTGTTCGCGATGCCCACCACGCCGCGCCAGAGCGAGTGGCCCGTGAGCACCAGGATGGTGCGGGCGCGGGCTGCGACGGCAGGCAGCCATCGACTAATGTGCGCACGCCGACTCGACACCGATACAGCCACGCGCCAATTATGACGGAAGCTCGAAACCGGACCGAAGGAACGGGGCCGGCGATCTGCCGGTCCCCGCATCGGCGCTTACAGGCGATCGGGGTCCAGACCGCCCGTCGTCCGTGTATAGGTCGATCCGCCGGTCGTGCCGGATGACGCGCCGCCGGCGTAGCCACTGCCGGGAGTGATCGAACCGCCTGCGCCGGGAGACGTGGTGTCCGTTGAACCCAGGCCAACGCCGCTGCCGAAACCCGTTCCGCTGGCGGGCCCGGCATCGCTGCCGCGGCCGCGGACCTGATCACCGACGCGGCTGGCCGCATCGCGCCCGCGATCGGCCATGTCGTTGACCGCCCCGCTGGCCCGGCGTCCGAGCGAGCTCGCCTGCTCGGTGAGCTGGTTGCGAAGCTCGCTGCCGCTCTTCGGCGCCAGCAGCATCCCCAGCCCGGCGCCGAGCACGGTGCCCGTCAGCAAGCCCATCATGAATCCACCGCCGCCTTCGTGTTCGTCCCGATAGTTGTTGTCAGCCATTCAGTCGTGCCTCCCGTGGGTCTTGTGGACCGAACGCGCCGGATGACCAGACCGCCACTCGGCCGCGTGGTCAGGTCTCCCGACTCCTTGTCGCGCTCGCAACAGACCGGAAGGGATCGCCGGCCGCTGCGCTGGCGCGGTTGACGGTTGCCTGCAGGTTGGCGAGGTCATCGACAAAGGCGCGAAGCTTCGGCTCGAATTCGGCACGCAGCAGGCGCCCACGCTCGGTGAGGAAGAGATAACCGGCCAGCCCACCCAGCGCCGCGCCCACCACGGCCCCGAGTATCACCACGGAGCGTTCGTCATCCATAACGACTCCCCCTGGCCGGGCTTCCCCCGCCAAATTACTACAAGGGATGTGCCAGAGGCCCACGACACGCGGATCCGGCTCCCGGTTGCGGTTTCGATGTTCAACACGGCGGGCCGGGATACCACTCAGCGTACATCTTCTGCTGGCGCCACGACCCCCGATGTTACCGCAGCCGGTGGTGATTGCAGGGCCTTCTGATCAACGAACAGCGCCAAGGCCACGCCATCCCACGTGTCGCCGGCAGGGCTGCCGGTCGCGCGATCGCCGAGAGGCATCACCCCAGTCCGGGCAGGCTCGAGGCCGAACCGCGTGACGATGTAGTCGCGCACGAGTGCCGCCCGCTCGCGCGCGTGCACGTACTCCAGCTCGCTGCTGCCAACGGTTGAGTAGCCTTCGACGATCAGGGGTGCATCCTGAGCGTAGTGAAGGAACCCTGCCATGGCAGACTCTACGCGCACGCGGCCGTCCGGCGTGAGCTCCTCTGTCCCGTTCGGACCGGCCGCGAAGAGCACGGACGCTCCCAGCCAGATGCGCAGCACGCGACGGTTGCCTGTCTCGAGCACCCCGCGGCGGTACTCGTCGGGCGAGAGCGTGCGCAGGCTGTAGTACCCGCGATTCTTGAAGAAGCCGCGCACCAGGAAGTTCCGCTTGAGCGCTTCCGTGTTCTCTTCCATGTTTGCCAGCGTGGCGCGCGCGTGCGCAAGCGTCTGGCGCAGATCCGCCGCCATGCCCTGCGCCGGGCCGTCCTTCGACTGGAAGTTCTCGATCGCCTCGCGCCCCTGCTGCACCGCCTTGCGCGCCTCCTCGACGACGGCCTGCGCCTGGCGGGCAGTCGCAGTCACCCGCTGATACAACTCGTCGTCTTTGAGCAGATGCCCGACGGTTCCACGACCTGCCTGAAGGTCGGCAACGATCGCCTGCGTGTCGGCCATCACGCGCTTTCCCGATTCCGAAATCGCGGCCACGTCGTCGCTCACTTCGGTGAGCAGCGCGTTGGCCTTGTTCGCAGTGTCGGCCACATCCGCAACCGCGCTCTCGACGTCTCCACGCAGCCCGGTGATCGTCTCGTTCACCATGCGGACGGTGTCGCTCATCTGCTGCATCAGATCGGCGATTTCGAACGGCTCGCGGCCGGCAATCGTGCCCTCGGCCGGCACGGGCGGCGCCTTGTCGCTTCCGGCGTTCACGAAGAGGAACGTGCCGCCGACGAGCCCCTCGGTCTGGATGCTCGCCACCGAGTCGGTGCGGACCAGCGGATGCAGGTCTTCCCGAACGCGCAACCGCACGCGGAACTTGCTCGCGGGGCTCGCCGGCACCTCGATCGCGTCCACTTCGCCCGCGCCCATGCCGTTCACTTTCACGGGCGCGCCAGGCTGCAGCCCGCTGATGCGCGCGAACTCCGTGTAGAGGGTGAACTTCTTCTGGAACAGCATGCGCCGTTCGCCGATCAGGAACAGGCCGATCGCGAACAGCAGGATGCCGCCGATGACGAAGGCGCCGATGCCGGCGAGGCGCGTGGGATTCATCTATCCGCTGCCCTCTGACCGCATGAAGGCGCGCACCAGCGGGTCGGAGCTGCGCTCGAGCTCCGCCGTCGTGCCCCGCGCCGCGATGCGCCCCTCGTGCAGCAGCATCAGCTCGTCGCCAAGGGTCCGGGCGCTCGGAATGTTGTGGGTGACGACGATCAACGTGGTGCCCTGCCGCTTGCGCTCGAGCAGCAGCTCGTCGATCTCGGCCGACGTAATCGGATCGAGGCCGGCGCTGGGCTCGTCGACGAGGAGAATCGACGGGTCGAGCGCCATGGCACGCGCGAGGCCCGCCCGCTTGCGCATGCCGCCCGAGAGATCCGACGGCATCTTGTCGAAGTCGCGCTCCAGCCCGACGTCGGCGAGCTTCTGCCGGGCGCGGTCCTGGATCGCCTGGTCGGGGAGATCGCTGTGCCGCCGGAGCGGGAACGCGACGTTCTCGCCCACCGTGATCGAGTCGAAGAGCGCGGCATTCTGGAACAGGAAGCCCATACGCCGGCGCACGCGTCCAAGCGCGGCGCCCGTCAACCCGGTGATCTCATCGTCTTCGACGAAGATGCGCCCGGAGTCGGGTTGCAGCAACCCGATGATGTGCTTCAGCGTCACGCTCTTTCCTGTGCCGCTGCGTCCGAGAATGCAGAACGCCCGGCCGGGTGCGACCTCGAACGAGACATCCCGCAGCACCGGACGCGATTCGAACGCCTTGCTCACGTGCTCCACGCGGACCGACGGCCTGGCGGCGGTCACGATGCCACCACCGGAAACAGGAAGAAGATGAGGCGGACCAGCACGACATTGGTGGCGATGATCAGGATGGACGCGAGGACGACACTGCGTGTGCTCGCCTGACCCACTCCTTCAGTCCCACCTGTGGTCTCGAACCCGAGATGCGCCGCGACGGATCCGATGAGGAAGCCGAAGACGGCCGTCTTCAGCGTCGCGGGGATGAAGTCCTGGAACTCCACCAGCGAGAAGGCGCGGTTGAAGTAGAGGGCGAAACTCATGTGGGTTATGGCACGCTCGGCGAAGAACCCGCCGATGATGCCGGCGAAGTCCATTACCACGGTGAGGAGCGGCAGCGAGATCATGCACGCGAGGATGCGCGTGACGGCGAGGTACTTGAAAGAATCCACGGCGGACGCTTCGAGCGCGTCGATCTGCTCGGTGACGCGCATCGCGCCGAGCTCCGCACCGATGCCCGCGCCGACGCGGCCCGACATGAGCAGGCCGGTCGTGAGCGGGCCCGTTTCGCGGATGAGAGCGATGGCAAGTCCGGCCGGAATCATCGCCTCCGCGCCGAAGCGCTCGAGCGATGCGCGCGTGTGCATCGAGAGCACGACGCCGATGGCGAAGCCGGAGGTTGCGATGAGCGGCACCGACCTCCAGCCAATCTCGTAGATCTGGCGAGCAACCTCTCCGCCCTCGAATGGCGGCCTCACCGCATCGCGCAGCGCGCGCCCGCCGAAGATCGCATACCTCCCCACCCAGGCAAGGATCGCGATCGCACCCTCACCCGTGATCTGCAGCCACTGGAACACAGCACCTCAACCGCCTCGGCGTGTGCAACTCCGTACACACCACTGCGGCTGGGGTCTGACTCAGCAAACATTGCGCCGAGGAACGGACCGACGGGAAGCCGGTTCCGGGTTCCTCGTTCCGGGTTCCAGGTTGGGTTCCGGGTTCCAGGTCAGGTTCCTCGTTCCGGGTCCCAGATGGTTCCTCGTTCCGGGTGCGGGAACATGGAACGTGGAACGCGGAACCAGAGAACGTCGAACGAGAGAACGCGGAACCCAGAACCGAACAAGGAACCCGGAACCCAACCTGGAACCCGGAACCCCGGAACCCGGAACCGTTTCCCGTCCACCTACTGTCTGGCCGCCGCCTTCATGTCCTTGATTTCGTGCTTCTTCATCTTCGAGTAGAGCGTGGGACGGTAGAGCCCGAGGATGGCGGCTGCTTCCTGCTTGTTCCAGTTGGTGCGCTGCAGCGTCTGCAGGATGGCCATGCGCTCGATCTCGGCGAGGGTGCGGTGCGGTGGGATCACGAACTCGGCGCTCGGGCTGCTCTCTTCGCGGATCGACTCCGGCAGGTCGCCGACGGTGATCTCGCTGCCCTTCGCGACGAGCACGCCCCGCTCGATGGCGTTCTCGAGCTCGCGCACGTTGCCGGGCCAGCGATTGCGAATGAGCAGATGGTAGGCCGCCGGTGCGATCGTCTTGACGTTCTTCTGGTAGCGCTGCCGGAACTTCTCGAGGAAGAAGTCGCAGAGCAGCGGGATGTCCTCGGTCCGCTCGCGCAGCGGCGGCACGCGCAAGGTAATCGTGTTGATGCGGAAGTAGAGATCCTCGCGCAGCTTCCCTTCCCGCAGCGCCATGTCGAGGTCGATGTTGGTCGCGCACACGAGCCGGAAGTCTACGTGCACGATCCGATCGCTGCCGATCGGGCGGTACTCGCGCTCCTGGAGCACGCGCAGCAGCTTGGTCTGGAGGTATGGCGGCATCTCGCCGATCTCGTCGAGCAGCAGCGAGCCGCCTTCCGCCATCTCGAAGAGGCCTTCCTTGTCGGCCATCGCGCCGGTGAACGCGCCCTTCTTGTAGCCGAACAGCTCCGACTCGATCAGGTCCTTCGGGATCGCCGCGCAGTTGATCTTGATGAACGGGCCCTTGAGGCGCTTGCTGTTGTAGTGGATCGCGTTGGCGATCAGCTCCTTGCCGGTGCCGTTCTCGCCCTGGATGAGGATGTTCGCCTCGCTCGCGGCCACGCTCTCGACCAGCTCGAAGAGATCCTGCATCTTCTTGCTCCGGCCGATGATGTTGGCGAACTTGTAGCGATCCTCGAGCTTCTGTTTGAGCTGCTGGATCTCGCCCTGGAGGTCCGTGCGCTCGATCGCCTTCTCGAGCAGCGCCAGGATGCCCTCGGCATCGACCGGCTTCTCGAGGAAGAACGAGGCGCCGGCCTTGATTGCCTCCACGGCGCGCGGGATGTTGCCCTGGCCGCTGACGACAATCACCTCGGCCAGCGGGTTGATGTCCTTGAACCGGCGCACCAGCTCGATGCCGTCGATGTCGGGCAGCATCATGTCGGTCAGCACCGCATCGGGGCGCCAGGTCTTGAACAGCTCCTCGCCACGCACGCCGATGAGCGCCGTGCGCACCTCGTACCCGGCCTGCTCGAGTACCATTTTCAGCCACTCGGTCATCGACGGCTCGTCGTCGATGGCAAGGACCTTCTTGCGCCGTTTTGCGCTCATGCACCCTCTAGGTCGAGTGTCACGGGTGTGCCGTAGAATCGTGCACTGCCGGTTCGGCCGCAGCTCTGCGGCGACGTCAAATCATACAACTGCCGGACAGACGTCGCAACAGGCTACATCCCGTTCGGTCAAGTGCCCCAACCGAACCGGCCCACCAGGGGCACGAACACACACAGCTCGCCGGACGTCTTCTCGAGCTGGTCACCCCGGCGCTCAATTGTAATCAGCGTCTGTTCGCGTGGCGGCCCGACCGGGATCACGAGCCTTCCCGCGTCCGCCAACTGCGCGGTCAGCGGCTCCGGGACGGCCGGCGAGCCAGCGGTCACCAGGATACCGTCATAGGGCGCCGCCTCCGAGTACCCCGCGGTCCCGTCTCCGACGACGACGCGAACGTTGGCGCACCCGAGCGCAGTCAACCGGGCGCGAGCGTGGTCGGCGAGCTCGGGCCGCCGCTCGATCGTGATCACCTCCGCGGCCAGATGGCTCAGAACGGCTGACTGGTAGCCGGAGCCGGTCCCGACCTCGAGCACGCGTGCTCCGGGTCGGAGCCGCAGCGCCTCCGTCATGACGGCCACCATGTACGGCTGCGAGATCGTCTGGTCTGAGCCGATCGGCAGCGCGCGATCGTCGTAGGCGGCGCCCGCAAGGTCCGCCGGGACGAACAGCTCGCGCGGCACGGCCCGCATCGCCGCCAGCACGCGCGGGTCCGCGACGCCACGCCGCTCAATCTGTCCTCGGACCATCGCGTCCCGTTGCGCGGCCGACGTCTCGTCGTTGCTCATCCGGCCTTTCCCCTCACCTATAATGACGACTCATGTCCGACGCTGCCAAGCCGCCTACGCCCGTCGCACCGGAGCCGGCGCTCCGAACGCCGCCCGCCGGGAACGGTGACGCCATCGTGTGCGAGCGGTGCGGCCGCGCGAACGTCTACCGCATGCACGCCGTGTGGCGCTGCGCCGACTGCGGCTACAAGACGGACTGCTGCGGCTGGTAAGCGCGGCTCCCCGCCTGTATGGACCCGATCGAAACGCACATCGACCCGTCGAGCGACGAGTTCCGCGTCAACCGGGCGCGGATGGAGGCGCTCGTCGCGGAGCTGCGGGGCCACCTCGGGACCGCTCGCCTCGGGGGCGGGCCTCAGTACATCGAGCGACACCGCCAGCAAGGCAAGCTCCCCGTGCGCGAACGAATCGAGCGGCTGCTCGATCCCGGATCGCCCTTCCTCGAACTGTCGCCGCTTGCCGCGTTCGGCATGTACGACAACGACGCGCCGTGCGCGGGGATCGTCACCGGCATCGGCCGCATCGCCGGCCGGGAAGCAGTTGTCGTCGCGAACGACGCCACGGTGAAGGGCGGCACGTATTACCCGATGACGGTCAAGAAACACGTCCGCGCGCAGCAGGTGGCGCTCGACAACCGCCTCCCCTGCGTGTACCTGGTGGACTCGGGCGGAGCGTTCCTGCCGCTGCAGGCGGAGGTGTTCCCGGACCGCGATCACTTCGGCCGCATCTTCTTCAACCAGGCGCGCATGTCGGCCGAGGGCATTCCTCAGGTGGCGATCGTGATGGGCTCGTGCACGGCCGGCGGCGCCTACGTGCCCGCCATGTCGGACGAGACGGTCATCGTGAAGGGCACCGGCACCATCTTCCTCGGTGGTCCGCCGCTGGTAAGGGCAGCGACCGGCGAAGAGGTGAGCGCTGAAGAGCTCGGCGGCGCCGATGTGCACACGCGCCTGTCGGGCGTGGCCGACTACTTCGCCGAAGACGACGACCACGCGCTCCACCTCGGGCGCACCATCATGTCGACGCTGCACACCTCCAAGCGCCTGCCGTCCGACATGACGGCGCCGGAGGAGCCAGCATACGACCCGTCGGAGCTGTATGGCATCGTGAGCGCCGACGTCCGGAAGCCGTACGACGTGCGCGAGCTCATCGCGCGGCTGGTGGACGGGTCGCGTTTCGACGAGTTCAAGGAGCGGTATGGCTCGACGCTCGTGACGGGCTTCGCGCGTCTCCATGGATTCCTGATCGGCATCGTCGCCAATAACGGCGTGCTCTTTTCTGAGTCGGCCCTCAAGGCGACGCACTTCATCGAGCTCTGCAACCTCCGCGGTATTCCGCTGGTCTTCCTCCAGAACATCACCGGGTTCATCGTCGGCAAGCAGTACGAGCGCGCCGGGATCGCGAAAGATGGCGCCAAGCTGGTGCATGCGGTTGCGAACTCGGTCGTGCCGAAGTTCACTGTCATCATCGGCGGGTCGTTCGGCGCCGGGAACTACGGCATGTGCGGGCGCGCCTACGAGCCGCGGCTGCTCTGGATGTGGCCGAACGCGCGCATCTCCGTCATGGGCGGCGAACAGGCGGCCGGCGTGCTCACGACCGTCAAGCGCGATCAGCTGGCGCGGCAGGGCCAGGCGCTGTCGGCCGCGGACGAGCAGGCGATCCGCCAACCGATCCTCGAGAAGTACGACCGCGAAGGCTCACCCTACTACTCGACCGCGCGCCTCTGGGACGATGGCGTGCTCGATCCGATGGAGACGCGCCGCGCCCTCGCGCTCGGGCTGTCGGCCGCCTGGAACGCGCCAGTGCCGCCGGCTGAAATTCGGCGTGTTCCGGATGTGACGGAGGCCAGCGATGTCATTCGAGTGCATCAGCGTCCGGCGTGAAGGCGCGGTCGAACACGTCACCCTCAATCGTCCTGCGGTCCGCAATGCCTTCAACGAGCACGCGATCAGGGAGCTGACCTGGTGGGCCGATTCGGCCGCTCGCGACCCGAAGCTGCGCGTCGCGGTGCTCTCGGGCGCGGGTTCCGTTTTCTGCGCCGGCGCTGACGTCACGTGGATGTCGCGGATGGTGGGCTTCACCCAGCAGGAGAACATCGAGGACGCGACCGAGATGGGCCGCATGTTCCTCGCGCTCGACCGCCTCTCCATTCCATTGATCGGCCGCGTGCACGGTGCGGCGCTCGGCGGCGGCGCCGGGCTGTGCGCGGTCTGCGACGTGGTCGTCGCGGCCGATGACGCGGTGTTCGGGTTCACCGAAGTGAAGCTCGGCATCATCCCGGCTGTGATCTCGCCGTTCGTGCTGGTGAAGATTGGCCGGTCGGCCGCACGGGAGCTGTTCCTGACCGGCGCCCGGTTCTCGGCGGCGCGCGCGCAGGAGATCGGCCTGGTGCATGCGGTCGTGCCAGGCGCGGAGCTGGATGCGAAAGTGGCGAGCTGTGTCGGCGAACTGCTGACGTCCGCGCCTGAAGCGCTCGCGGCGGCGAAGGTGCTGATTGCCGAAGTGGCGCGGCGCGGTCCGGGCGAGGCGACGGCCCTGACCGCCGAAGCGATCGCACGACGCCGCGTGTCGGCCGAAGGACAGGAAGGGCTCCGCGCGTTTCTCGAGAAGCGCACGCCCGCGTGGGTCGGAAAGGACTGACCGCGTGTTTTCCCGCCTGCTCGTCGCGAATCGTGGCGAGATCGCCGTTCGTGTGATCCGCGCGTGCCGCGAGCTGGGCATCGAGACGGTCGCAGTGTACTCGGAGGCAGATCGGCACGGCCTCCACGTGCGGATAGCCGATCGTGCGGTGTGCATCGGTCCCGCCGCCGCCGGCGAGAGCTACCTTGCGATCCCTCGCGTGATCGCCGCGGCCGCTGAGACCGGCGCCCAGGCGGTGCACCCAGGCTACGGGTTCCTCTCCGAGAACGCGGCGTTCGCGCACGCGTGTGTGGACGCCGGTCTCGTCTTCGTCGGGCCACCTGCCGCGGTGATCGCGCGCATGGGATCGAAGATCGAAGCCCGCCGGCTGGTGGCGGCACACGGCGTTCCGGTCGTGCCGGGCGAGACGCCGATCGACCAGTCTGACGAGTCGCTGGTGCGCGCCGTCGAACAGGTCGGCTGCCCGGTGCTCGTCAAGCCATCGGCGGGCGGCGGCGGCATCGGGATGCGGATGGTGCGGAACGCCGGCGAGGCGCTCGGCTCGATTTCGGGCGCGCGGCGCGAGGCCGCCGCGGCGTTTGGCGACCCCACGCTGTACGTCGAGCGGCTGGTCGAGCGGCCGCGGCACGTCGAGATTCAGGTGCTCGCCGACGACCACGGCGGCATCGTGCACCTCTTCGAGCGCGAGTGTTCGCTGCAGCGGCGGCATCAGAAGGTCATCGAGGAGAGTCCTTCGCCTGCGCTCACGGCCGCACTGCGGGCGCGCATGGGAGACGCAGCTGTGGCCGCGGCGCGGGCCGCCGGCTACCGCAACGCCGGCACCATCGAGTTCCTCCTCGAAGGCGAGGGCGACCAGGCGCGCTTCTACTTCCTCGAGATGAACACGCGGTTGCAGGTCGAGCACCCGGTCACGGAAGCGATCACAGGCGTCGACCTGGTGCACGCGCAGCTGCGGATTGCGGCCGGCGAGCCGCTGCCATGGACCCAGGCGGCCGTGGCGCAGCGGGGCCACGCCATCGAATGCCGCGTGTACGCGGAAGACCCCGAGCAGGAGTTCCTACCGCAGGCAGGACCACTGCTGCTCTACCGCGAGCCGCGCTCACCCGGTGTGCGCGTGGACAGTGGCGTCGTCGAGGGCGCCGAGGTCTCGGTGCACTACGATCCGATGATCGCGAAGGTCATCGTGCATGCCGAGACCCGCCCGGCGGCGATCGCCCGCGCGGCCGCTGCGCTGCGTGATTTTCCGATTCTCGGGATCAGGACCAACGTGCCCTACCTGCTCGCCGTCCTTGCGCTGCCTGCGTTCGCGCGCGGCGAGGTCGACACGCGGTTCCTCGATCGCGAAACCCCGGCACTCGTCGGCGCGCTCTCGCAGACGCCGGTTCCGGAAGCGGCGTTTGCGGCGGCCGGCGCGGAGTTTACGAGGAAGACGAGCTCGACATCGCCAATCTCTGGTTTCAGCTCGGCCGGTTCGGAGTCCACGGACGAACGACGCCGGGATCCCTGGGATGTCCCCGGCGCGTGGGTCGGCGCATCGTGACCCGCTCACGGTTGCGTGCGGTGATCGGCAACATCGAACGCGAGCTGACGGTCGGCGACGACGGCCTGGTGACGATTGCGGGCGCGGCGCACGAAGTCCACGCAATCGGCCAGGGGGTGTGGCGCGTCTCGGCGGGCGCGCACTCCGTCCTGGTCCACGTCGCGCCGGACGAGCACGGGTACTGGGTGCACGTCGATGGCCGCGTGCACCGCGTCGAGATCGCGCGCGCGGGTGCGGAGCCGCGGCGACAGACCGGCGCCCGGGAGCATGCGCTCGCTGCGCCGATGCCGGCCACTGTGCTGTCGGTCGTCGCGCCTGTGGGTCAGGCGGTCAGAGCCGGCGATCCCGTGCTGATGCTCGAGGCGATGAAGATGGAACTGCCCATCCGCGCGCCACGCGACGGCGTCGTCACCGCCATCCACTGCCGCGAAGGCCAGCTGGTTCGCCCGGGAGTGACGCTGGTGGAGATCACGTGATCCGCCCGCTGCTTCCCGGCCGCGTGCGCGTCGTCGAGGTCGGGCCCCGAGATGGCCTGCAGAACGAGCAGGCGCCGATCGATACGGCGACGAAGGTCGCCCTGGTCGACGCGCTCAGCGACGCCGGACTGCCGGTCATCGAGGTCGGCGCGTTCGTGAGTCCCCGCTGGGTGCCACAGATGGCCGACACAGGGGAGGTCTTCGCCCGCATCCGCCGGGTGCCAGGCGTGCAGTACACGGCGCTCGTCCCGAACGCAACGGGGCTCCGGCGTGCGATCGCGGCGGGCGTGACCGAGGTCGCGATCTTCGCCGCCGCCTCGGAGAGCTTCAGCCGGCAGAACATCCACCAGACCATCGCGGAATCGTTGGTGATGTACGCGGAGGTCGCACGCGACGCGACACGCGAAGGGCTGCGCGTTCGTGCGTACCTCTCGACGGCGTTCGGGTGTCCGTACGAAGGTGCCGTGCCTGTCGAACAGGTGGTATCGACTGCCGAGCGGCTTCGCGACCTCGGCGCCTACCAGGTGGCGGTCAGCGACACCATCGGCGTAGCGCATCCAGGACAGGTGTGGGACGTGCTCGCGGCGATCGATGCACGTCTGCCGCTGTCGGACGTGGCGCTCCACTTTCACGACACCCGCGGTGCGGCGCTGGCCAACGTGCTTGCCGCACTTCAGGCCGGCATCACGACGTTCGATGCGTCAGCCGGTGGACTCGGAGGATGCCCCTACGCGCCAGGTGCGGCCGGTAATCTCGCGACCGAGGATCTGATCTCGATGCTCGATGGCCTGGGCATCACCACGGGCGTTCAGCTGGACGGGGTGATCACGGCGGCCGTGTCGATCGAACCATTCCTCGGCCACGGTCTGCCGTCCCGCC
This sequence comes from Vicinamibacteria bacterium, assembly GCA_963697705.1. Classification (GTDB taxonomy): domain Bacteria; phylum Acidobacteriota; class Vicinamibacteria; order Vicinamibacterales; family JAENWD01; genus CAVUCH01. The sequence continues at coordinate 497,009 of CAVOPA010000019.1, read as the reverse complement.
TGGTGCAGGCGCTGCGACAACGCCGCTCACCGGAGTAGCGACCGTAACTCCAGCACAGCGATTGCGAGGTGTCTACGGGAATGCGTTCGATCGGAGTTGCGGCGCCCGTCTCGCGGGGGGTCGCAGTGGCTGTCGTGGCGGTTGCCGTTGTCGCCGCGATCCGAGCGGCGCTCACTCCCGTCCTTCACGCCGAGGCTCCCCTCGTTGTGTTCATCGTCCCGGTGGCCCTGGCCGGCCACATAGGCGGGCTGTGGGCCGGCCTGCTGGCCACAGGTCTCGGCCTTGCCACCGGCGTCGTTCTGTTCATTCAGCCGTACGGCGGGCTCGAATCAGCTGCGGGCCTGCTGCGCCTCGTGCTCTTCGCGGTGGCGGGGGCGCTGCTCAGCGCATTGAACGAGGCGCTGCACCGGTCCCGCACGGCCACCCGCCAGGAAGCGGAGCACGCACGGGCGGCCGAGGCATCCCTCCGGGCCGGCGAGGATCGTTTGCGCGGCGTCATCGAATCGGCCATGGACGCCATCATCAGCACCGACGACTCGCAGCGCATCGTGATCTTCAATCCGGCGGCGGAGCGGATGTTCCGTTGCCCCGCGGCCGATGCCATCGGCACGCCGCTCGATCGGTTCATCCCCTCGCGTTATCGCGCCGCGCACGCGCACCACGTGCGCGATTTCGGCGAAACGCAGCAGACGACGAGGGCCATGGGCCACCTGGGTACGGTTCACGGGCTGCGGGCCACCGGCGAGGAGTTTCCGATTGAAGCGTCGATTTCACAGACCAGGACGGGCACGCAGCAGATCTATACCGTGATCCTGCGCGATATCACGGGGCGGCAGAGCGCGGAGGCCGAACGGGAACGCTTCTACCACGCCATTGCCGACGCCAACCGGACCAAGGACGAGTTCCTCGCCACGCTCTCGCACGAGCTGCGGACGCCGCTGAACGTCATGCTCGGGTGGATCTGGCGGCTGCGCCACGCGCGTACGGATGCGGACATGGTGCAGCGCGGGCTCGAGGTCATCGAGCGCAACACCCGCGCGCAGCAGCGGCTGATAGACGACCTGCTCGACCTCTCCCGGGTGTCGCGCGGTCAGATGCACATCGAGCTGCATCCGATCGATCTGCTCGGCGTCGTGACGCAGGTCGTGGAATCTTCGCGACCCGCGGCCGAGGCCAAGGGTCTCAACCTCGCGGCCGTCCTGCCGGAGCCAGGCATGTGCGTCGTGTCGGGCGATGCGTCGCGGCTTCAGCAGGTCGTGGCGAACCTGCTGTCGAACGCGATCAAGTTCACGCCGCCAGCGGGACATGTGACCGTTTCACTCGCCGTCGACGGCAACGGCGCGGTGCTCGAAGTGCGCGACACGGGAGCGGGCATTCCCGTCGAATTCCTGCCGCATGTGTTCGAGCAGTTCCGGCAGCAGGATAGCGCGCCGAGTCGCAACTTCGGCGGCCTCGGTCTCGGCCTGGCGATCGTGCGGCACATCGTGCACCTGCACGGCGGACGTGCGGACGCCCATAGCGACGGCGTCGGCAGAGGGGCCACGCTTCGTGTCGTGCTGCCGCTGCTCGCCGTCTCGCCCGACGAGCCGCCGTCGTTTCGCGGGCGCCGGGCCGAGGACGTCAGCCTCGACGGCATCCGCGTGATCGCGGTGGAAAACGAGCCGGACACGCGAAACCTGCTTGGTCAGCTGCTGCGGCAGTGGGGAGCGGACGTGCGGACGGCGGGATCGGCGCGCGAGGCAATGGAGCAGCTGATCGAGAACCCGCCCGACGTGCTCGTCAGCGACATCGGTCTTCCGGATCAGGATGGGTACGCCCTCATCCGTCAGCTGCGCGCGCTTGCACCCGAGGCGGGTGGAGGCATCCCGGCGGTCGCGCTCACCGCCTATGCCACGGCCGACGATCGTGCGCGCGCGCTCGCGGCGGGATTCCAGCTGTATCTTGCGAAGCCGATCGACCCGGACGCGTTACGCGTGTCCGTGTCGAGGCTGGTCCGCCCATCCTGAACGACGCTCGAGCGGCGAACGGCGAGGCAGCCGTTCACATCGACGAAATCCGGGTGCGCCCCGCGCCACTGCTCAGGCCGCCGTGGATCTGACCGCAGCCTCGATCTCGGGCCGATCCTGAATCAGGCGAGGCGGGCGCTATTCTCGGGACCGTGTGACCACGCGTAGTGCCCGCCTTCAGGCGGGCCCTGACCGAAAATTCATCCGGCCTCGTTGTCACGGGCCCGCCTAAAGGCGGGCACTACAGAATCTCGAGAACCAGAACTCACGACTTAAAACCGATTTGTTCACAGGCTCTAAAGGCGGGCACTACAGCGTGCTGGCGAAGGCGGGCGCTATCCGTCAAACCGCTCCATTCAGGCTGGCGCTGCTCGGCGTGCGGTATCCTCCTCCCATGCTGTTTGCCGACCGAACCCTCGCCGGCCGCGTCGAAGCGGCGGAATGTCGTCTGTCTCTCGCCATCGTGGATGCGGTCGTTGCGCGCGGGAGTGACGCCTTCTCGCTGCCGGTGAACGGCGGCGCGGCGGTGTTCTCGGGCGCAGGATCACCGATCAACAAAGTGATCGGCATCGGCTTCGACAATGGGTTCTCGGAAACGGCGTGGGAGGCGGTGGAGCGCCAGTTCGCCGACAGGGGCTGCCCGGTTCGGGTCGAGCTCTCGACTCTGGCCGACCTGTCGATTGCGTCCGGACTATCGCGACGCGGCTACCTGCTCACTGAGTTCGAAAACGTGCTCGGGTTCAGTCTCGCGGACGCGACCGAGCCTGCGGCAGCACACGGGCGCGAGCTGACAATTGCGACGCACGAAGGGGACCTCTCGACGTGGATCGATCTCATCGTCGAGGGCTTCGCGCACCCGGATGGCGCCGCGCCATCCAGCGAGTCGTTGCAAGACGACACGCTCGAGCAGGTGTTCCATGATTTCGCGATGTCCGCGGGATTCTTCCGGTACGTCGCCCGTGTCGACGGAGCGCTTGCCGGCGGCGCCGGCCTGCGCGTCTCCGATGGTATCGCCCAGTTCTGCGGCGCCTCCACGCTGCCTGCCTTCAGGCGTCGCGGCGTGCAGAGCGCACTGCTCCGGCGGCGCCTGACAGACGCCCGGGACGCCGGCTGCGACGTGGCCATCGTCACCACGCAGCCCGGTTCGAAGTCGAACCGCAACGCGCAGCGCCAGGGATTCGCGCTGCTGTATCCGCGGGCGGTGTTGATCAAAGATCTGACGGGCTGAAGGCGGTCGACGAGAGGGTGATTCTCACAACCCCTCGCGCGCGACGAGTTGACCGTTAGCGCGCCGGCAGGAGGGATTGCACTTTTCTGGCGGAAACCGGGGCGTCGACGGTCTCGGGATTTCGCGCCGCGCGGCCGACGTGGGCTTCGCCGAGCTCAGGCGCGGCGTACACGGCATTCAGCAGGCCGCGATCGGATCCGACGGCGGCCAGCACGCGGATGCTCGGCCCGGCGAGCCCTGCCAGCGCGCTCAGCGCCGCGAGCCGCTCGGGGGCGCTGCCGGCACCGCCCGTCACCAGCACGCGATCGATCTGTTTCCAGCGTCGAAGTGAGGCGAACGCCGCAGCCGCGTCGGCCACCTCCTCGAAGGCGCGATGGAACGTCACCGCTACGTGCGGCGCCACGCTCAGCACCCGGCCGAGCAGCGCGTCATCCACGGCGCCAGAGGAATCGAGGAACCCGAGCACCAACCCGTCCACCTTCAGCTGTCCGATCGCACGAGCGGCGGCGCACAGCGCCTCGGCCGCCTCCGGGCGGCTGACGACAAAAGGCTCCTCTTCCCGGATCATCACGCGGACGGGGATGCGCACGGCGCGGACGACGGACGCCGCGAGGTCATGGGTTGGAGTGAGCCCTCCACGGCCAAGATCCCGGACGAGTTCGATACGGTCTGCGCCGCCTGCTTCGGCCGCAACGGCATCCTCCACCGTGCAGGCAATCACTTCGAGCAACGGTCTGGACGGCGTGGTCATGCGATCAGACATCCACGCGCTGCGACGGAATTCCGGTTGACGAGGACATGATCAGATGGGTCACGTGGTTCGGCGACTGTGCAGTTCGGCCGTCAGGCGGCGCGCGAAAGCGCGGTGCCCGCTATCGCCGTTCCCAGCGGATCTCCATGTCTTCGCGGGCGCCGAGCGCCGCCCGAAGCACGCCCAGGAGGTCAGGGTCCGCGCCGTTCTGCTCGAAGATGTCGAGGGTGTCGCGGTTGATGTAGTAATCCGTGTCGCCGGACGACTCCTCTTCGAGCTGATCGATCAGGTACTGCAGCTGGTCTTCGGTTATGGTTCCCACCGGTGCGCCGGTCTCGTCGTCGAACAAATGGATCATCGTCTTCTCTCCGTCCGCCGGGGTCGCACCGAGAATTGTAGCAAGCCCTTGCAATGACGGAGCGCATTGGGGGTCGATCCGTACCCGGGCGTACAACCGGCGGATCGTGCGGTAAGCTACCTCGCGCGCCGGCCGGCGACGATGGCCCAGGGCTGTCCGCCCGCCAGCGCCCGACCCTGAACGGTGGACCGTGAACGGTCGCCCGAACGGACCACGGCAGACGGTAGACGGTCAACGTCGAAGAGGCAGATGATGACGACCTTTCGAGCGACGACAGCTCTTCTTCTTGGTTTGCTGATTACGACCACGTCCCCTCGGCTGATCGCTGGCCAGGGCAGCGGCGGGGCGGCGGCGGCTATGCCCGCCGAGACCCAGGCCGAGCGGGATGCGCGGATGCGGTGGTGGCGCGAAGCCCGCTTCGGCATGTTCATCCACTGGGGCCTGTACGCCGTGCCCGCGGGCGAGTATCAGGGAAAGCGCGGGAAGGACATCGGCGAGTGGATCATGTCGTGGGCCAACATCCCGCGCGCCGAGTACGAGAAATTCGCGGCACGCTTCAACCCGACCGGCTTCGACGCCGCCGAATGGGTGCGGATCGCGAAGAACGCGGGCATGAAGTACATCGTGATCACATCGAAACACCACGACGGGTTCTCGATGTTCGATAGCGCCGTCAGTTCCTACGACATCGTCGACTCGACGCCATACCACAAGGACGTGATCAAGGCGCTCTCCGCTGAAACGAAGCGCCAGGGTCTGAAGTTCTGCTTCTACTACTCGATCATGGATTGGCATCATCCGTCGCAGGCGCCGGCGAGCCGGGAGAAGGATCCCACGGCGGGCGACGGAAAGACGACGATCAAGTCGGGGCAGAAGGCCGAGTACGTCGCCTACATGAAGTCGCAGTTGAAGGAGCTCGTCAGCAGCTACGACCCGGAAGTGCTCTGGTTCGATGGCGAATGGGTGGACTGGTGGACCGAGCAGGACGGCAAGGATCTCTATGCCTATGTCCGCAGCCTGAAGCCGTCCATCATCATCAACAACCGCGTTGGCAAAGGCCGCAAGGGTATGGAGGGCCTCAGCAAGGAGGACCAGCACTACGCCGGCGACTTCGGCACGCCCGAGCAGCAAATCCCCGCGTCCGGGCTCAAGGGCGTCGACTGGGAGACCTGCATGACGATGAACGACACCTGGGGATTCAAGTCGTACGACGAGAACTGGAAGTCGCCCGAGACGCTCGTGCGGCAGCTGGTGGACGCGGCGTCGAAGGGCGGCAACTACCTGCTGAACGTCGGGCCCACGGCCGAAGGACGCATTCCGCAGCCGAGCGTGGACCGGCTCGCCGCTGTCGGCAAGTGGATGCAGGTGAACGGCGACGCGATTTACGGCACGACGGCGGGCCCGTTCACGAATCCGTTGCCGTGGGGACGCGCCACGAGCAAGGCGGACGTGCTGTACCTGCACGTCTTCGACTGGCCCGCTGGAGGTGAGTTGAAGGTGCCGGCGTTCGGCCGCACGGTCAAGTCGGCAACGCTGCTGGCGGACCGCGCCGCGCAGGTCGCCGTGTCATCGACGGCGGATGGGACGACGCTGCGGCTGCCGGCGAAGGCGCCAGACGCCCTTGCAAGCGTCGTGGCGCTGACGCTGCAGTAGACGGTTAGATCGAGAAGCGGCGTCAACTCAAGAGCCCGGCTGAAGCCGGGCACTACGCGAGATCAGTGTCGTTCACCGTCGACCGTTAACCGCTCACCGCCGACGTGAGAGACCTTCAGCAGTTACCGCGTGACGTCTAGAGTTAACGGTCAACGGTAACGGTTAACGGTTAACGGTTAACGGTTAACGGGAATGGTTAACGGGTAACTTGGCCGGCTGCGAGTGGCGGCGGCTGGTCGAACGTGGGGATGACTGGCGCAGGTGGCAGCCGGAGCGTGCGGTAGTCGGCCACCTCCAGGCCGGGAAAATATGTCTGCAGCAGCGACGCGCGTGATTCGCCATCGGCGGCGCGGCGCATCGAGCCGATCACACACAAGCCGACGCCGTGGCCATACCCGTGGCCCTTCAGCGTGTAGACGCTGTGGTGCTGCGAGAGCTCGAACGCGGTGCTCTTCACGACCTGCCACCCGAGCGTGCGCCCGATCGCCATCCGGAAGTCCTGGCCCGAAATCCGATCTGGCGTGAGGCCCTCGAGCGTGAGGACCCCGACGCGACCGGAGTCAACACGGTCCCGTATCTTCAGCTTGCGCAGCGCGCCGCGATAGCCGGCGCTGGCGAGCGCGCGCTGGAGATCGCGCTGCGGGATCTCCGACACCCACTTCGGATCGCCGCCGCACCCGCGGTCGCGCCGCGAGGGCAGGTACGGCGGGTCCGCGGCGCCTCGCCACACCGCCGACGGACGCTCCGTCCGCCCTCCGCACCCGGCGGTGTAGAAGACCGATGCCGGTGCGCCGTGCCAGGCGAGCACCTGCCCGGTCGTGGCCTCCGCTGCGGCGAGTGTGGCGGCATACGCGTCGCGCAGCACCTGGCAGTGAGTCGTGTCGCACAGGTCGAAGCCGTCGCGGGCGTGCCGTCTGTGGTTGGCGAATGCGAACGTGCGCGCGGTGATCGCGAGCGCCTCGAGCGCCGCCGTCGGAGTGCGCGGGGCGGCCTCGCCAGCCAACACACGTGCCACGTAGTCTTCGAGCGGCAGCGAGCGCACCGCGTACGTCCCATCCGCCCGCGGCGTTCCGACGCGGATCGACACGACGCCGTCACTCTCCCGAGGCACGAGCGACGGCGATGGCGCAGCCGGGGCCGCGGGCGCAGGAGGCGGAGGGATGAGACGGCGCGGCGGACCGGCAGCCGCGCCGCGGGCTGACGGGGAGGCCGGCACGGCCGGTCGCTCGCCCCTGGCGAGGGCAGCGGCCAGGACTGCGGCATCAGGACCACCTGCGCCCTCGACAAGGACAATCGCCGCTCGCGTCGGACGGGGGGCCGGCCACGCGCTGAGGACCAGGCCAAGCGACCGTCCATCGCTCGTCACACTCGTGGCGGTTTCAGCGAGCGCAGCCACCCCACGGCTGTGGAAGGCAGCGGCGGCGCCGTCATGAGCGGCGGCGGCCAGGCCGTCCCACACAACTCTCCTTGTCGGCGAGCGCATCGAAACGCCCGGAGGATCCGCGAGCACCTGCCGCCAGGCGCCCACGAGGTCGCCGGGCCGCACCGGCGTGCCCTCGATGCCGCTCGCCGCGATTCCCACGACGCGCGAGGCAGGCATCACGGGCCAGCCGAGCGAGGCGAGCACGTCGTTGAACGCGTCCCGCCGCAGCCGCTCCCCCGCCCGCGCGAAGAAAACGTTGCACGAGAGCGCCAGCGCTTCGACAGCGCCGAGCGGATGGTTCCGCCGCGGGTGCTGGCAGACGACGCGCCGGCCGTTGACGACGATTGCACCGGGACAGTCGATGCGTGTCGCCGGGGTGATTGCCCCGCTTTCGAGCAGCGCAATGACAGCGGGCAGCTGCATCAGGGAGCCGGGCAGCACCGCGCGCGAGAGCAGCTCGGCGTCTTCCGCCTCGAGAGTGCGGCCGGTCGTAAGCTCGATGATGCGCCAACCCACCCGCCGCGCCGGCTCGGGCTGTTCAGCCCGGAGGCCGTGCGCGGTCGCGGCGGCGATGAGAAGGAGGAGCGCGGCAGCGCTGCCTGTCGAGTGCTGCCACCTCACGAGGGCAGGTGGAGAAACTGGCACACTCCGGTCCACAGCAAATCGAGACTGGCCAGCAGCTGATGGTCGTCGTTCAGCAGGTGCAGGATGACATGCGGCCTCGTGCTCGCCCAGCGCTCGACCATGGCGGCATCGACGGTTTCGTCTCGAGTGCCCTGGTACACGAGCGTCGGCGTGGTGTCGTGTGCCGCGAACGCATCGTAGCGCTCGGCGTCGGCGAAGAACCCGTAGCCCAGCGTCCGCGTGCGGTTCTCCGCGTAGTGGAACACTTCGTGGCGGCCGCTCGCGCGCCACGCCGCCATCCCCGCGGCGCCGACGTGCCGAGCGAGCCCCGGCGCCAGATCGAGCGCGGGTGCGAGGAAGACGAGCGCCTCGATCGGGTGTCGCGCCGCGCCGACGCTGCCCCGACGCCGCTCGGCGGCGAAGAGCGCAACGAATGCCCCCAGGCTCGAGCCGACGAGCGTCACCGGCCCGTCTGGCATCGCATCGATCACGCCTTCGACGTGATCGATCATGCGCGTCACGGTCAGGGTTTCGAAGTCCTCACCATTCAAATCGGGACAGGCGAGCGGAATGCCAGCCTCTCGCGCCCGCGCAGTGAACCACGCCGCCTTGGAGGAGCGCGGGGATGAGGCGAAGCCGTGCAGATACAGCATCTGCCGGCGGCTCATATCTTGTGGGTGCAGCCCGGCCGGCACTTGCACGGGATCTCGGCGTCGCCGCTGGTGTTGTAGTTGTAAGTCAACTCCTCACCCTTGCGGAGCGTGCGCGACGCACGGACCCAGATCGTGCCGTCGTTGATTTCGATCCAGCAGTTCGGGTTGCACGAGTGGTTGATGAAGCGGGCGATGTTGCCGCCGACGCCCGCATCGATGACCCATCGCCGGTTGAGCGTGAAGCACCAGATGCGGCCCTTCTCGAGGTACTTCTGCTCACGCTCGAGGCTCTCTCTGTGCGTGATCTTCTCGCCGGCGTAGTGAATGATGCGTTTGTTCTTGGGTATGGCCTGGGTGGCATAGACGCCCCAGCCCGCAATCTTCGACCTTCGGCGCTCAATCATAGGCGTATCACGATACACGATCCACACCGTGGTTCAGACGCGCGCGCGGACGTCGTGCTGGGGAGTGCCGCGCGTCGCCGCCGAAGGATGCGCCTCCGGCGCGGCGCGGCGCCGCCTGTCAAGTGTCCCGCAGGTGCGAGTGCGGCCTGAGGCGGATGCTATAGTCTTCAGAACGGCGCACGTCGGTGGCAGGAGGTTGTATGGACGGGATTGTGCAGTCCTGGGGTCGGATTCTTGCGGGCTACACGCCCTCGCTCTCGATAGAAATCACGCGCGAGTGCCCGTTGCGGTGCCCGGGTTGCTACGCCTACGGTTCCGAGCATCTCGGTGGCGGCGTCACGCTGCGCGAGGTCAGCGATTTCAAGGGGCAGGCTCTGATCGAAGGCGTCGTCGGTCTGGTCGAGAAACACCGTCCGGTGCACGTGTCGCTCGTCGGCGGCGAGCCGCTGGTGCGGTTCCGCGAGCTCGACGTGCTGCTGCCGCGCTTGTCGCAAATGGGCCTGCACGTCCAGGTCGTCACGAGCGCCGTCCGAACCATCCCGATCGAGTGGGCGCGCATCCCCCGGCTGTCGATCGTCGTGTCGATCGACGGGTTGCAGCCGGAACACGACGTGCGCCGGGCACCCGCCACCTACGACCGCGTCCTCAAGCACATCGTCGGACACCAGATCGTCGTCCACTGCACGATCACCCGGCAGCTGGTGGGACGACCCGGGTACCTGCGCGAGTTCGCCGCGTTCTGGTCGGCGCAGCCGCACGTGCGCAAGATCTGGTTCAGCCTCTACACTCCGCAGATGGGCGAGGAATCCGACGAGAAGCTGCGCCCGGAGGATCGGCAGCAGGTCGTCGCCGAACTGCGTGCGCTGCGGCTGGATTACCCGAAGATGCAGATGCCGAAGGGGATGATCGACGTCTACGCGACGCCCCCTGATTCGCCGGACGAGTGCATCTTCTCGCGCGTGACCCACACGCTCTCGGCCGACCTGCAGACCACGATCAGCCCTTGCCAGTTCGGCGGGACGCCCGACTGCAGCAACTGCGGCTGCATCGCCTCGGCCGGCCTGGCGGCAATCGGGCGGCACCGGCTGTTCGGGTTCGTCCGGATCGATCCGATTTTCGACGCCTCGTTCCGCGTCGGTCGCATGGTGCGCCAGCTGCGGAGTCGGGGCGGGCAGCCGCCGCCATCGGTGACGGTGCCAGAGCCCGGGGTCTGAGGCGAGCCGGCAGCGACCGCACGTGAAGAATGCAGGATGAAGGATGCAGAATCGCGGCCGGTTGCTTCATCCGGCATGCGACATCCTGCATCCAGGGCGCGCCTTTCATCAGCCTGCTACCGGGCCCCCAACGAGGTCTCTCACTTCGCGCACGATCGCCGGCGTGCTGCCATCAGCGGGCGCGACGTTCGCGGCCTTGCTCGACTGCGCCCAGTCTTCCGCAAACACCGTTTCCAGCTGACGGACGATGGCGCGCTCGCGGATGACCACGCCGACCTCGCGGCGTTTGTCGAGCTCGAGGCCTTTCAGGCTCTGACTGCCCACGAACGCGCGTCGGCCGTCCGCGATCATGGCGCGCACGTGCAGGCGCCGCCCCGCCAGCCGCGCCCACGCAATCGTCCCCCCCGCCTTGGCCACGCGCCCGATGACCCGCACGTCCACACCACACCGCACCCGCTCGCGGATGAGCGACAGCATCCGCGGGTCACTCAGCTTCGGATCGTAGATGAGCAGCTGCCGCCGTGCGGACCGGATGAATGCGCCCAGCCGGTCGCGTGCATTGAGCGGACTCACGACGAGGTCCGCGACACCGGGCGTGTAGGGCTGTCGCCCGGCGTCCGCCTCGAATAGCGCCAGGAGCTCCTGCACGATGCGCCGGGTGCGCACCTCCAGGCCGAAGCTCCGGCTCTTGTTGATGTCGAGTGCCGTGAAGTTGAAGCCGAGGATGAATGCGCGGCTGCGGTCGATCACGAGGAACTTGGAGTGGTAGCGGACCAGATCGTCGGCCGTCCGGGCGACCGTGATGCCCGCGGCCAGGAGATCCAGCTCGAGCTTCCTCAACCGACGGGACCCCTCGCTGTTGGTATGAGCAATCAGGGTACGTACGGTCACGCCGCGTTGCACGGCCGCTGCGAGCGCCTGACGAAGGTCCGCGCGATCGAAGCGGAACACCATGATGTCCACGGACTTGCGGGCGCTCCGGATCGCCGCGATGAGTGGCACAATCCCGTCGTCAGGTTGAACGAGCAGCTTCACTAAAAGGCCTCCGTCCGTCTTCTCAGCAAATACCTGGCCGTGCCTGGTGAGGGCCTTACACCGGGCCGACACAAACCTTGCGAGCACCCTGTGCAAGCCGCGGCTACGACCCTGGACGATAATGGATGTCGTGGCGATTATCCCCTTCCGATGCGCACATCTGTCGGCGGTGCTGACGGCCGAGTCCCCTGAGGCCCCCGAGCGGATCGCGCGGCACCTCGCGCCCATCGCGATCCGACGGAGGCGCTGAGTGCGCCACGTCTGGAAGCTTCTGCTCGTTGGTCTCGCCGCCGCTACCGGCTGGTCGCCTCCCGCGCAGGCGGCGCGTCAGGCCGCGAGCGGCGTCGCGACCGCTTCGGCGGCCCGGCCTCCGCTCGACGTGTCGGTCACGCTGCCGCGCGCCGACGGCTCCGTCAAATTTCTCGTCATTGGTGACAGCGGTACGGGCACCAGCCGTCAGATCGAGCTCGCCAAACAGATGGTCGCGGCACGCACGCAGTTTCCGTTCGAGTTCGCCGTCATGCTCGGCGACAACATCTACGGGGCGGAGGCGCCCGGCGAGTACCTGCGCCGGTTCGAACTACCGTACAAGGAGTTGCTCGAGGGAGGCGTTCAGTTCTTTGCCACGCTCGGCAATCATGACTCGCCAAACCAGCGCTTCTACAAGCAGTTCAACATGGACGGGCGGCGGTACTACTCGTTCTCCCGCGGTCCCGTGCAGTTCTTCGTGCTGGACAGCACCTACGTGGATCGCGCCCAGCTCGCATGGCTCGACCGCGAGCTCGAGGGCTCGCGCGCCCACTGGAAGATCGCGTACGCGCACCATCCGCTGTACTCGTCTGGCAAGCGACACGGCTCAGAGGTGGACGTGCGGGTGCTCGTCGAGCCGATGTTCGTCAAACACGGCGTCAACGTGGTGCTCGCCGGGCACGAGCACTTCTACGAGCGGATCAAGCCGCAGCAGGGTATCTACTATTTCACGTCGGGCGCGGCCGGCAAGCTGCGCAAGGGCAACATCCGCCAGAGCACGCTGACCGTGGCGGGCTACGACCAGGATCTCAGCTTCATGCTGATGGAAATTGAGAAGGACGAACTGCACTTCCAGGTGATCTCCCGGACCGGCGCCACAGTGGACTCCGGCGTCATTCAGCGAAGGACCGAAAGCTGACCGCGAGGTTGCTGTCCGTCGTCGTCGCAGCCGCAATCCGGTGTTCTTAGCCCTGAGCCCTTGGACCCTTAGCCTTTAGCCCTGGCCCTACATGCTTTTCCAAAACAAAGTCGTCCTCATCACCGGCGGTACCAAGGGTATCGGCGAGGGCTGTGTCGAGGTCTTCGCCGAGGCTGGCGCACAGGTCGTCTTCTGCGGGCTCGAGCCGGCCCTCGGATCGGCTGTCGCCGAACGCGCCACAAGCGCGGGGCCCGGCGCGGCGACATTTATCGGCTGTGACGTGACGCGGCACGACGAGCGGAACGCCCTCGTCGCCGACACAGTGGCACGGCACGGGCGCATCGACTGCCTGATCAACAACGCCGGCTGGCACCCGCCGCACCGGCCGATTGACGACTTCACGATCGACGACTTCCGCGCCATCCTCGAGTTGAACGTCGTCAGTGTCTTTGCGCTCTGCCAGGCGGCGCTGCCCCACCTGCGACGGTCTCACGGATCGATCGTGAACATCGCCAGCCTGGTCGCCACGATCGGCCAGCTGCACGCGACGACGTACGTGGCGACGAAGGGCGCCGTCCTGGCGTTCACGAAGGCGCTCGCGGTGGACGAGGCGCCGCACGTGCGCGTGAACTCGGTGTCACCGGGCAATATCTTTACGCCGCTCTGGCAGGAGGCGATCGACGCCTCGCCGGATCCCGCCGCGGCCCGCCAGGCCGGTGAAGACGCGCAGCCCTTCGGCCGCATGGGCACACCGCGCGAGGTGGGACGGCTCTGCCTGTTTCTCGCCACCGACGCCACGTTCACGACGGGCGTCGATCACGTCATTTCGGGGGGCGCTGAGCTGGGGTACGGGCGGAAGACTCGTTGGCGGTCGACCTTAACCGCTCACCGTTGCCCGGCTGATCTTCATCGGGCGGACGGAAGCTTTCGGCCGCGCTCGAGTCTCAGCGGAACACGATTCCCGCAGTGTTAGGCGGAGCAGGGCGTCAGCCCTGCCGGCACGCGCCGGTACGGCAAGAGGCCACAGGTATGCCTGCGGCCCTCTTGTCACCGTCGAACAGTGCGGTGTGTTACTTGTTCAACTTGAAGAACGCCACCAGCAAGGAGCCGTCCTTCGCAGTCATGGCCACGCGGTAGCAAGCCTGGCCGTTCACCTTCGGCGTCGCCCAGTTCTGAATGAACTGACCGTCGACACCAGGTGTTCCCGAATAACGCAGCGTCGTGCCGCCGGTGGTCAGGAGAGTCGGGTCGACGCTGTCGTCGAGAGTAGACACACAAGCTACCAAGTCGGCCGTGAAGCTTGCGATGTCGCCGGTGCTCGACGCCTCGCGCGTACCCTTGAAGATGTTGAACTTCAAGGGCACCGTCGATCCGCCCTTGATAGTATTCCAGACGAAGGCTGAAGGCGTCTGCGTGTTGTACGTCTGCGTCTCGCCGACCGGCTGGTAGAAGCCACGAGTGCTCCAGGCCCCGATAGTGTAGGAACCAAACGCGAAGGTGATCGCGTAGTTCGCGTTGCTGACACCGCCGGGCGTGTTCTTGTAGCTGCCGACCGCTGTGGGCGCAGTCGTGCTCGGGCTGTAGTTCGTCGGCGACACCCCCTGGAACGTGAAGGTCAGCGCGCCCGACAGCGCGGAGCTCGCCTCGCCTGCCACGAATCCGGCATACGTGACCGTGAACGTCGGCGTTGCCGCCCCGAACGTGATTGCCTTGTCGGCGGCCGTGATCGTCAGTAGCGCCGGTGTGATATTGGCCGCGGTCGCGGCCGCACGTCGTTCCCGTGGCGTAGTTGCCCGCGTATGCGCCAGTCACGCGATCCCGCTCACCGTGACGGTCTTGCCGTTCGCGGCGTGCTTGTCGCCGAACGAAGCGCTCACGAACGCGGCGTCAGCACGTCACCGCGACCCATTGTCCGACAGAGTCACCGAGGCGTTGGTCGTGCCGTCGTAGACCTTCGACGCGGCCGTGGCCGTCCCGTCCAGCGTGAGCGCGGTGATGTTGGCCGTCGCCGGTGCGGTCGTGTTCGCGAGCGCGTCGTTGTCGGTATTGATGCCCGAGATCGTGATCGCGGAGACGGATATCACTTCCCGTTGCCAACACCCTTGTTCGTGAAGCTTGCGCTCGTGTAATTCGTCGTCAGAGTATCGCTGCCCACCCGGTCGTCCGAGAGTGTCACGGTTGCCGCGGTCGTGCCATCGTAGGTCTTGGGCATGCCAGTGGCATTCACTGCCAGCCCTCTCTTTGTAATGCTCGCCGTGGTTGTCAGCGTGCTCGACGCCAGCGTGTAGTTGGCCACGGCCGTGCCTGCGAGCGAGAAGCCCGTGCCGGTCACCGTTTTGCCCGTGCCGACATGCTTGTCGCCGAAGCTCGCCGCGCCACCGCTCAGGGACACGTCGTCGCCGCCGACAACTCCACCGAGAGATAGGGTGGCCTCGCCAGCGTCACTGCGGCCGAGCAGGACGCGATCCCCGACCGCGCGTCGGTGCCGCTGAAGCCCACCGTCCCGGTCGTGTTGGTCCAGCCGGTCGGCATCGGCGTAGGTCGTGCTGTCGCCAACGCGCTCGCGCCGTCTTGTCGATGTTGACGGTCGCCGAGGCCGACGCGCTCACGTTGCCGGCCTTGTCCGTGCAGGTACCGCTCGCCGACTGTCCCGCGCCTTCACTAGTCAGGAGAGCTGCCGACGTGCAGGTGTCATCCCGGACAGCCCATCGATGCCGGTGTCTGCTGCCACTGTCACCGCCCGCGCTGTGATCGTCAGGTCCGCCCCGACGAAGCTCAGCGCGTAGTTCGCGCTGAGCGCCAGCGTGCCCTGCCCAATCGCATGCAGGCCGACGGTCTCCCCGGCCGCGCGGGTCAGCACACCGGTGAACGCATCACTGAAGCCCAGCGAGCCGCTCGTGATTTGGTAGGTCAGCGCCGGGTCGGCATCGCCGTAGGTCTTGCTCTTCGCGTCTGCTGCCACTGTCACCGCCCGCGCTGTGATCGTCAGGTCCGCCCCGACGAAGCTCAGCGCGTAGTTCGCGCTGAGCGCCAGCGTGCCCTGCCCAATCGCATGCAGGCCGACGGTCTCCCCGGCCGCGCGGGTCAGCACACCGGTGAACGCATCACTGAAGCCCAGCGAGCCGCTCGTGATTTGGTAGGTCAGCGCCGGGTCGGCATCGCCGTAGGTCTTGCTCTTCGCGTCTGCTGCCACCGTCAGCCCGCGCTGTGATCGTCAGGTCCGCCCCGACGAAGGTCAGCGCGTAGTTCGCGCTGAGCGCCAGCGTGCCCTGCCCAATCGCATGCAGGCCGACGGTTCCCCGGCCGCGCGCGCCAGGCTGCCCGTGAACCCATCGCTGAACGCCAGCGACCCGCTCGTGATCTGATAAGTCAGTGCCGGGTCGGCGTCGCCGTAGGTCTTGCTCTTCGCGTCTGCCGCCACCGTCACCGCCCGTGCCGTGATCGTCAGGTCGGCCCCGACGAAGGTCAGCGCGTAGTTCGTGGTCAGCGCCAGCGTGCCCTGCCCAATCGCATGCAGGCCGACGGTCTCCCCGGCCGCGCGGGTCAGCACCGCCGGTGAACGCATCGCTGAAGGCCAGCGACCCGCTCGTGATCTGGTAGGTCAGTGTCGGGTCGGCGTCGCCGTAGGTCTTGCTCTTCGCGTCCGCCGCCACCGTCACCGCCCGCGCCGTGATCGTCAGGTCGGCCCCGACGAAGGTCAGCGCGTAGTTGGCGCTGAGCACCAGCGTGCCCTGCCCAATCGCATGCAGGCCGACCGTCTCCCCGGCCGCGCGGGTTAGGGCGCCTGTCAAAGCGTCCCCGGTCACTAGGGTGCCTGACGTGACTGATGGGTCAGCGCCGGGTCGGTGTCCCCGTAAGTTTTACTCTTCGCGTCCGCCGTAACCGTGACCGGGCGCGGCGTGATGTCTGCGATCGCCGCTGCCACCGATGTCAGGTTGTAGTTGCCGGCGTCCGTCCCGGTTAGGCTGGAGCCGGTAAGCGTCACCGTCTGCCCGTGCCTACGTGCTGATTGTCGAAGCTCGCGGTTCCACCGGTCAGGCTCACCGCGTCACCTCCGATCGCGCCGCTCAGGGATCGGGTCAGGACCGTAGCCCCCGTCGTCCCGTCTACCCTCGTCTGCGCGGTGAAGCTCCCGGTCACCCCGCTTTGCGGTGACGTCCGCGTTCGGCGCAGGTAGTGTTGTCGCCAACGCGCTCGGCGCCGTCTTGTCGATGTTGACGGTCGCCGAGGCCGACGCGCTCACGTTGCCGGCCTTGTCCGTGCAGGTGCCGCTCGCCGACTGTCCCGCGCCTTCACTAGTCAGGAGGGCTGCCGACGTGCAGGTGTCGATCCCGGACAACCCGTCGGTGCCGGTGAAGGTCACCGTTACGTTCGTGTTGTTCCAGCCATCCGCATTCGCGGCCGGCGACGGCGAGGCGGACGCGGTCGGCGCCGTCTGTGTCTATGTTGATCCCTGTTTGCATGTCTGATTTGGTGTTGCCGCGCTTTATCCGTGCACGTACCGGTCGCTGACTGATTCGACCCGTCGTTCGTCAGCGTCTGCGACACGTGCTCGCTCGCACGACGCCCGAGAGGCTGTCGGCGCAGCTCCAGGTGGCCGTGACGTCACTAATGTGCCGCCGTTCCCGTTCGCCGCCGGCTGTCACACTCAGCGGTGTGATCGTCGCGCGGTCGCGGTCGCGTCAATGTTGATGCCGCTCCCGTCGCCGGAGGCGCTCACATTCCCCGCCTTGTCCGTGCAGGTGCCGCTGGTGACTGGTTCGACCGTCACTCGACAGCGTCACGGCGGCACGAGGCAGGACGCGATCCCCGACAGCGCGTCCGTGCCGCTGAAGGTGCCACCGCTCACGGCGTGTTGTTCCCAGCCGTCGGCATTCGGCGCAGGTAGTGCTGTCGCCAGCGCGACTCGGTGCCGTCTTGTCGATGTTGACGGTCGCCGAGGCCGACGCGCTCACGTTGCCGGCCTTGTCCGTGCAGGTGCCGCTGCGCCGACTGTCCCGCGCCTTCACTAGTCGGCTGCCGACGTGCAGGTGTCGATCCCGACCACCCCATCGATGCCGGTGAAGGTCACCGTTACGTTCGTGTTGTTCCAGCCATCCGCATTCACGGTCGGCGACGGCGAGACGGACGCGGTCAGCGCCGTCGCATCGCGTTTGATCGTAACCGACTGCGACGTCGTTCCGGCGGTGGTCGTCGCGCGTCGGCGGACTGTATGTTAGCCGAGTCGATACCGTTCAGGCGACGCCGGTCACCACAACCGGCTTGGCCGCCCCCACGGTCTTGTCGGCAAAGCTCGCCGCGTAGCCCGCCGCGTTGATTCCGACGGTGTCGCCGCCCACGACGCCCACCAGCGACACGCCGGCGAAGCTCACCGTGGCGATCGGCGTACCGTCGTACTGTCTGGAGGTTGCCGGCCGTGTCCGCCCTTCGACGTGAGTCGACCGCAGCCCGTGGCTGCGGCGAGTAGTCCGGCGCTGCCCCGATCAGGTTACGCCAGTCACCGTCACGTTGCGACATTCCAGTTGTTGTTGCCGAACGTGGCTGATCCGGTGGTGTGATGGACGGCATCGTCGCTTTCGACACCGCCAGCACCGCCTGCTGAAGCTGACCGTTGCCGCCACGGTCGCATCGTAGATTTTGTTCTGGGCCACCGCACCGCTGATGGTCAGTTCTTCCAGGCTGCGCAGATCGCCGCGTTGTAGTCGCCGTCTAGGCGTGCACGGTTCGTGAAGACCGCTCGATACTGGTGGCCACTCGATGAAACGTCGGCTTCGTAAGTGTCAGCGTCGTGGCGGTCTGGCCAGCCAAGTCCGTCCACGAACCGCCGGCATTGGTGCTCACCTGCCACTGCACGGTGGGCGCCGGTTCCCGTTGCAGCGGCTGAGAACGAGCTTCGTCGTACTCAGCGACTGGGCAGTCGGCTGGTGTCACGGATGGTGCGGTACAGGCATTGACGGTTTGAGTCAGGCTCCGCTGTTGCTGTTCGTCCCGGTATTACCGCCCGTTCCGTTGTGCACGCCCGAATAGTGTGACCGCCGGAGGTAAGCGAAGATGTCGTGAACGTGACCGCCCTTGATATCAGGTGTCGCGGCACCTGAAGTGTACAGGCCCCGCGGAGCCGTTGCCGTTCTCGCGAACGTGGCCATCCCCGGTGACCGCGCACCGAGTTGTGCACCACCGGCTTGGCGTAGTTCCGCGGCTAACGTCCGTCGACCGCGCCTGAAGGGTTGATCTCGTGGCGACGAAGTTCGTGTTCTGCGCATCAGTGAATGTCGTCTGCGCCTGGGACGCCGCCCCTCCGTGCGGTCAGATAGAAACGGACGCCGAGGTGGCTGGTGTCGGGGGCGAAATCGCGTATTTTGATTCGGCCTGCCGCATCAGCGATCGCGGAGTACGTGCGATCGGCATGTCCGGTTGCCACTTCGTGGAGAACCAGCGTGACTGTTCGCCAGGCTGCCAGCCAGAGCCGGTGATGATGACGTCGGGTCCCAGGCGGGTAGTCATCCTTGTCCGTCTTCACCGTGGCAAAGCCGTACAGTTCGCTCTCGCGACGGGCGCGCCTCCGTGCTCGTGCGTGCCACCGCCGAGCCAGCGACGCCATCTCGCATTCGACGCGGCGCCGAGCGCGCGCGGCGCGCGCGGTGGACGCGGCGGCCGTGGAAGGAACGTCCCGTCCACGGGACGAACTGCTCCGCGCTGGCGACCACCGCGCCAGTCGCTCGTGCCGCCGGTGATCAGCACCGTCGTTGTTGTGAGCGAGCAGCAGCGCCTGATGACCGCGTCGTGGCTGCGCCATGGAGCCGGCGGGGGTCGACACACCGGTGACCGGGATCGAGTACTTCCGCCGACGCGAGATCGTTCGACGCCGTCGGACCCTCCGGCCATGAGGATCTTGCCATCGAGCAGCGTCGTCGCGCGTCGCGCCCGCGCGAGCGGCGTTCAGCACCACGCTGGTGACGGTGCCGCTGGCGACATCGACGATGTCGCCCGTGCCGAGCACGCCGTCGGCGTTGCGGCCGCCGGCCACCAGCACCTTCGTGTTCCCCGCCACGCGCTGCTGCATGCTCCGTACCGGGCAGCCGAGAGCAGACCCGGGCGACGAGAAGGCGCCGCTCTCTGGATCGAACACCTCGAACGAGTCCAGCGCGGCCCCGTCCTGGCCCGCGCCGCCCGCGACCACGACGTGGCCGTCGAGCAAGCGCTGTGGCCGTGTGCCCGCTGCGCGCGAATGCGAGCGAGCCGGCCGGCGTACCATGCATTCACCGACGGGTCGAAAATCTCCGCGGAGTCGGTCGCAGCTTCCGACGTGACCGGGCCGTTGTCAGTCTCCGTCGTCACGAGCGTTGTGCCGCCGATCACGTAGTACGCGGCCGTCGGGCAGCTTGACGGCACCGCATGACCCACGCGCGGCGCGAGCATCGGCGCGACCGAGCGCTGAGCGAGCCATCGGTCCCGAACACCTCCACGGTGTTCACTGGCCCGTCCGCCGTGCGTCCGCCGATCACGAGCACGCGGCCATCGTCGAGCGCGACGCTGACCGCGCCCGCCCGCGGCTGCACCAGCGCGGGGCCGGCGAGCCACTGGCCTGTTGGGACGTCGGGAACCTCACCGTGCACCAGCATGCCGAGCGATGCGATGGTGAGGAGAGTGGCAAACGGGGCAGCAAACAGCCGCAGCTTCATAGCGCCTCTTCTGAGATGGCTTGTGGAGAACAGGAGCCCGCGCCTTCGGACGCGGCCCTGATCAACCGAGCAATGGCTGAGCCGTTTGCAGAGGCGTGCAATGGGTAGGCGAAACGGCCGATCCGACGAATTGCGGCTAATTCACCTGCGGCGCGAGTTGTCTCGGCGCAAGAACAAAGTCTGGTGGTTGCAGGACTGACCGGTCGGAACTGAGTGGTGAGTCAGGCCGGTGAACGATGCCCTTTCGATCGTTCCGTCATGACGGTGACTGCACTGCCGTCGTGCGAACCTGCGAAACCGCGGAACCTGGAGGTCAGCTCGCGTCGGCGGTTCGGGCACGACGCCTTGGAGCGATCCCGAAGGGCGTGTGGCGCATCGTCGTCAGGCGGTTCTCTGATACGAGCGCGCCGGAACGAGAGTACGGACGGCGCTCTGTCACCGCCGCAAGGAGAAGGAGCTAGTACGGGGATTGGTTGCCGTGGATGGGTGGCAGCCCGCGTGCGATTACACGTGCCCGCGGTCGCGCGTCGTGAGCTGGTGGTGCAGCGCGTAAAGCGCCAGTTCGAGCCGGCTCGACACCCCAAGCTTGTCGAAGATGTCTGAGAGATAGTTTTTGACGGTCTGCGGACTGAGGCCGAATCGAATCGCGACGTCGCGGTTGGTCGCTCCTTCGGCGACGGCCGTGACGATCTCCCGCTCCCGCGGCGTGAGCATGGGGACGGGCCGCGAGAACTCCACGGCGCCGCGCTGGACGAAGGCCGCCAGGAGATCCGCCACGCTGTCGCGGCCGAGCCAGTACTCGCCGGCAGCGACGCACCGCACGCACTTCGCGACCAGTGCCGTGGCGGAGTCCTTCATCAGCACGCCGCGCACCCCGAGCTGCACGGCGGTGGCGATTTCGTCTTTCTCGATCGCGGCGGTGAGCAGGACGACGCGGATAGGCGCAGGCACGAGCGCCAGATCGCGCAGCACGGCGATGCCGCCGCCGTTGGGCATCATGAGGTCCAGCAGGAGCACGTCGGCTTCCTGCTCGCGGATCAGGCGCATGGCCGCGAACGCGTCGGCGGCCTCTCCGATGACCGCGAAGTCCGGCTCGGCGGTGAGCAGGTTCCGGAGCCCCTGGCGGAAAATCGGGTGATCGTCTGCGATCGCGATGGTGATCCGCTTTCCGTCACTCATGGTTGTCCCGCGGCACCATTACCTCCAAGCGCGTACCTCGCTGCGGCACCGAGTCGATGACGAGCGTCCCTTTGAGAAGCCGGGTTCGCTCCTTGATCACAACCGGCCCACGCCGCGCACGATCCAGCTCGTCGAGCGTGAACCGCCCGTCGAACCCGAACCCCGACCCATCGTCGTCGATGGCCAGCTGCCATTGTCCATTGACTGTACCAAATCTGATGATCACGTGCCGGGCGCCGCTATGTTTCCGGACGTTCACGAGCGCTTCCTGCGCGATGCGTGCCAGCTCGCGGGCGACGCGCGGCGGCACTTCCACGTCACCGAGCGCGCAGACCACTCGCGCATCGATGCCGGTGTCGCGCCGGAATCGGTTGGCCATCTCGGTCAGGTGCTCCGGCAACGCCCGCGGGCCAATTTCCGTCGTTCGCATCTGGTGCATGAGATCGCGCACGTTCAGCACTTCGTCGTGCATCCTGCGTTGAATGTCGCCAAGTGCGGAGGATGGTGCCGGCTGGCCCTGCTCGCTGCGACGGCGGAGCGCGTCGACTTCCATCTCGAGGCCCACGAGCGATTGGATCACCCCGTCGTGGAGCTCGCGGGCCATGCGCGCCCGTTCCACCGCCGATGCTCGCGAACGCAGCCGGCGCACCAGGTAGAGGCTATACAGCAGCGGCGCGATCGTGGGCAGGAGATCGGCGAGCCATCGCCGGCCGCGCTCACGCGTGAAGCGCGTGGGCTCGACGACGAAGAGCCGTCCGCGCCAGTCGGCGCCGAGTTCGAGGGCTGCGGCAAGCAGGCCGGAGACGCCGGCCTCGTCGAGCACCGCGGCGTCGGCCGGAAGGCGCCCTCGGCGGCGCGACACGGCAGCTTCCCGGCCATGCCGCCGGATGGTCCAGACCGGGCCTGGGCCGGGCAGAGGCTGAAACCAGCGGCTCCCGCTGTCGGCCGAAATCTCCTGTACCCGAACGGCCGCCGTGAGGCTGCGAATTTCCCAACAGTAGAACCGGGCGCTGTCGCGGTCCTCGACGACGAGCAGGGCGCGCGTGCTCCCGTACACGCGTGCGAGCTCGCGCAAGACGTGCTGCAGCCCTTCGCGGAGGCCGCTGCTCAGGCTGACGGCTGCCACCACGTCGCTCGGCCGCCATGGCCTCGGCGTGCGCGAGCTGCTGTTCTTCGGCCAGCGAGCCGATGAGGAACGCGAGACCGAGCGCGTAGCCGCATCGGATCGCGAGGTGCTGCGCGTCCATGGAATCGGCGAACGCGGCGGGTACGGCGACGACCTGCGCCGAGCAGCACGGCCGTGATCGCGGCACCTGTGAGGAGCGTCTCGCGGAGCCCCCAACGGTATGCCGCGCTCACCAAGACGAAGATGAAGAAGACCGAGAAGAGGCTGGTTGGCGCTTCCGTATACGACGTGATCGCCGCCGCCCAGCCCAGGTCACACATGTGCAGTACGGTGCCGAGCGCAGTCGAGTTGCCTCGAAACGCGACCACGACGGCTGCCGTCAGCCCGTAGACCATGAACGCGCCCAGGAGCCGTGCGGCCATGCCGCTGCGTGCGTTGACGGCGATGGCGGGATCGATGACGAGCACGTAGACGGCGAGGGTGCCCAGGCTGAGCCGGGCCAGTGCCAGCACCCGCTCGAGTTGGGCCCGACGGAGATCGGCGGCGTCAAGGACTTGCTCGGCCATATCGTGCTTCGTCCGCATATCACTTGCCAGCGGACCACATTAGCGCGAAAGGCCTCGTCCGGCAGCGCGATCCCGTGTAGTGCCCGCCTTCAGGCGGGCCTGGCCTGGGTGTAGTGCCCGCCTTCAGGCGGGCCTGGCCTGGGTAGTGCCCGCCTTCGAGGCGGGTTATCGATGAGTGGGTTAGCGACAACCGGAACGTGACGGGCGCCGCGACAGCCTACCGAAAATCGTGCGATTCGATACCGGTGTCGTGGCCGGGCAGCGCTTCCACGCGCTCGGCCTTGATGGACGTCACCCCGTCGATGTTCTGGAGGATCCCTTCGACCAGCAGGAACGGCGCGCCGACGATCGTCATCCGATCCGAGGCGAAGAGATCCGGGCGGATGATGACGTTGATGATGCCGGTTTCGTCTTCGAGCGTGAGGAACACGAACCCCTTGGCCGTGCCCGGCCGCTGCCGCGTGATGACCATGCCGGCGGTTCGGGCGCGCTGCCCGTTCCTTCCACGCGGCAGATCGATCGCGCGCTGCACGCCGCGCATCGCGAGGTCGTGACGCCGCATCGACATCGGGTGCGGGCCGATCGTGAGGCTGGTGCCCGCGTAATCCGCCGTCATCCGCTCGCGCGCGGACATCGGAGCAAGCGGGCTGGCTTCGGCGCCGGCGGCTCCGGGCTCCGGGCTCCAGGCTCCGGGCTCCCGGCCTGGTCTCGGCCCCGGCTCACGCGACTCATCGCCCGGCGCCGTGACCCCGACTGGCGGCTCGCGCCTGGCACCTTGAGCCTCGTGGCGCTCGCCGTCCGTGTCTTCGAACAGCTCGCCCTCCGGCCGCACCGCGCGCTCGATCTGCCACAGCGCGCCGCGGCGGTCGTGGCCGAGCGAGTTGAGCGCACCGATCTCCGCCAGCACCGCGAGCTCGTCGCGACGCACGCCGGTGCGGCGGATCAGATCCTCGATCGTCCGAAATCGCCGCGCCGCCGGCAACGGCAGCTGCCAATCGTGGGCGCAGACGTTACAGAAACATACGGCTCCAGGCTCCGGGCTCCGGGCTCCCGGGCGTGTCTCGTCTCCGGGCTGGCCTGGCGCTGTGCCGAGGCCTGGAGCCTGGAGCCTGGAGCCCGGAGCCGTTCCCTGCCGCACCGCGGTTTCGATCATCGTCGCGTCATCGCACCCGCATTTCGGACACCGCTCCGGCTTCGATATCAACGATTCGACCGGTGGCGGCTGCACGGCGGCGATGGCGCGGCCCACGGCGTCACGCAGGCCGTTGACGTACATCAAGCCGAGGCGGATCGTGCCGGCGGCGTCCACGGTGCACGTCCAGTCGGACACCTGCACGTCGATCGGCGCGAAATGGACGCCGCGCCGCTGCGCGTCTTTCACCAGCGTCGCCGGATGATAGAAGCCCATCGGCTGGTTGTTGAGCAGCGCGGCGTAGAACGCAGCCGGGTAGTGCGCCTTGAAGTACGCGCTGGCGTACGCAAGCAGCGCGAAGCTGGCCGCGTGCGACTCGGGGAACCCATACAGCGCAAACGACGTGATTGACCGGACGATCGCTTCGGCCTGGTCGCCCTCGATTCCCCGCGCGGCCATGCCTTCGCGCAGATGCACCTCGATCTGGCGCATCCGTTTCTCCGATCGCTTGAATCCCATCGCCCGCCGCAGTTCCTCGGCCTGCCCGCCAGTGAATCCTGCGGCGGTCATCGCGATTCGCAGCAGCTGCTCCTGGAACAGCGGCACGCCGAGGGTGCGCTTCAGAATGGGCTCGAGCGACGGATGCGGGTACTCGACCAGCTCACGCCCGGCGCGGCGATTGAGGTACGGGTGCACCATCTGCCCGACGATCGGTCCGGGCCGGATGATCGCCACCTGCACGACGAGGTCGTAGAAATGATCGGGCTTCATGCGCGGCAGCACCGCCATCTGCGCCCGCGATTCGACCTGGAAGATCCCGATCGTGTCGGCAGCCTGGAGCATGCGGTAGACGGCGGGATCGTCAGCGGGCAGATGAGCGAGATCGACGGGCTCCAGGCTCCGGGCTCCAGGCGCCGGGGCTGGTCCAGGCTCCAGGCCCGGAGCCCGCACAGCGCCCGGAGCCCGGAGCCCGGAGCCCGGAGCCTGCCCATTGATCACCCCATCGTCTCCTGCAGCACCGCCATCATGCCCAGGCCGAGCAGGTCGACCTTGATGATGCCCATCTCGGCGCAGTCGTCCTTGTCCCACTGCACGACGACGCGCCCCGGCATGCTGGCGTTTTCGAGCGGGACGACCGAGTCGAGACGCCCCTGGCAGACGACCATCCCGCCCGAGTGCTGGCCGAGATGGCGCGGCAGGTCCTGCATCCGTTGCCAGAGATCCGCGAACAGCGCCATCCGGGAGTCGGCCACCGAGACGCCGGCCGTCTGCAGGTGGCGCGCGAGCGTGTCGGACGGATCGATGAACTCGAAATGGTTCATCGCCTTGGCCAGGCGATCGACCTGCGGCCATGTCGAGCGACAACGCCTTCCCCACCTCGCGCGCGGCGCTGCGGCCGCGGTAGGTGATCACGTTGGCCGTCATCGCGGCGCCCAGCTCGCCGTAGCGCTGATACACGTACTGGATCGCGCGCTCGCGGCGGTCGCCGCTCGGCAGGTCGAGGTCGATGTCGGGCCACTCGCCGCGCTCTTCCGACAGGAACCGCTCGAACAGCAGGTCCATGCCCACGGGATCGACTGCTGTGATCCCGAGGCTGAAGCACACGGCGCTGTTGGCGGCAGACCCGCGGCCCTGCACGAGGATGTCGTGCTGCCGGCAGAAATTGACGATGTCCCAGACGATGAGGAAGTAGCCGGCCAGATCCAGCTTCTCGATGAGATCGAGCTCACGCGCGATCTGCGCACGTGCGCGATCGTGGTACGGACGGTAGCGCTCGCGCGCGCCGACCTGCGTGAGGCGGCGCAGAAACGAGATCTGCGTCTCCCCGGCCGGCACGGGATAGTCGGGAAACCGATAGCCGAGATCGGCCATCGTGTACTCGAGCCGATCCGCCAGCTCGCGCGTCGCATCAATCGCCTGCGGCAGGTCGCGGAAGAGCGCGGCCATCTGCGCCGGCGTCTTCAGGTAGCGCTCGGCGTTCCGCGCGAGCCGGCGTCCCGCCGTCGCGAGCGTCACGCCATGATGGATGCACGTGAGGACGTCGAACAGCGGACGTTCGTCAGGCGTCGCGAACCGCACGCCGCCGGTGGCAAGGATCGGCACGTGATAGGCGCCGGCGAGATCGACGAGCGACTCGTTATCGGCCTCCTGGTCGTGCAGCAGGTGCCGCTGCAGCTCCACGTAGACGTTCGCCCGGCCGAAGGTGCCGACGAGCCGATCGAGCAGCCCGCCGACGCCGTAGCGCGTTGCCTGCAGCACCTCGCGCCCGGCGAGCGCGATGAGGCCCGTGGTGTGGCCGTCGAGTTCCTCCAGTGCGAGCGCACCCTCCCCTTTTGGCGCCCGCAGCTTCATCCGGGTGATGAGCCGACAGAGGTTGCGATACCCGTCGGCGGAGGCGACGAGGACCGGGAGGAGCCATCGTTCGGGCTGCAGGCTGCGGGCTGGCCGGCTCTGTTGCGTCTCAGGCCTGACGCGGCCTGTCGCCTGCTGTCTGTTGTCTGCCGCCGACGAAGCGGCGCCGATCGTCAGCTCCGCTCCGATGATGGCGCGGATGCCGGCGATCTTCGCCGCGCGATGAAATCGTGGCGCGCCGTAGATGCCGTCGCGATCCAGCAGCGCGAGTGCCGGACAGCCGAGCGCGGCGGCGCGGTCTGCCAACACCTCGGGCAGCGAGGCGCCCTGGAGAAAGCTGAAGGCGGAGGCGGCGTGAAGTTCGATGTAAGAGGAGGACACGGTTGAGGCCAGCGCGTATTCGCTTTTTGTTCGCCCAGCATACAGGAGCAGCTCCACTCGAGCAACCCGTCAGGGCTGCCGGCCGTTTTCCGTTCGGATTCCGCCCGCCGCGTCGCGCAGCCACACCTCCGGATCGCGACACGATGGCCAATCGGACCGCCGGCCGCGACGGGTGCCGTGCTCATCCCGCACGTATAATCGGCTGCTGATTCCCTCCCGTGGCGCTCACTTCGACCATCCATCTGTTCGACATCGACCTGGCCGACTCGGATCGCCATGTCTACGAATCGCTGTCGCTGCGCGTGGCGCGGCATCCGTCCGAATCGGAGGATTACCTCGTCACCCGCGTGCTCGCCTACGCACTCGAATACGCGCCAGGGATCGAGTTCTCGCGCGGGCTCTCGGACCCGGAAGAGCCGGCGATCGCGATCCGGGATCCGACCGGCGCCCTCGAGGCGTGGATCGACGTCGGATCACCTGACGCTGCGCGGCTGCACAAGGCGGCGAAGGCTGCGCCGCGCGTCGCGGTGTACATGCACAAAGACCCGAGCCAGTACCTTGCCAGGCTGGAGGGCGCGCGCATTCACCGGGCCGCGGCGATCGCGCTCTGGTCCGTCGATCGTGCGGTGCTCTCGACGCTCGTCACGCATCTCGATCGCAGGGTCGCGTTCAGCCTCGCCGTGACCGAGCGCGAGCTCTTCGTCGCGATCGGCGCCGTCACCGATCACCGGCGCACTCACCCGGCGCGTTCTCGACTGAGACCGCCGGCGTGATGCGGCGAGGCTGTCTACTTCCCGACTACCCACGTCGTCATCGCCCGCTGCTGCTGGACGTTGGTCGTTTTCAGTGGATCCATCAGGCGCCCGCCAAGCGATTCGCGTCGTCGACAGCAGCGTCGCCTCGTCGACGACGAACCGCTCGCTGCCGTCCGGCAACCGCATGCGGCCGACCGGAGCCTCGAGCCGATCCTCCAGGCCGATGGAGGTTGCCAGTCGTGCGAAGAACAGTCCGCCTGGCGCCAGCACGCGCCACATCTCCCCCACCATCGCGCGGAAGCGCACTCAGGTCGCGCGCGAAGTGCAGCACGGCGCTCGAGATCACCGCGTCCATCGAGCCGTCCGGCCATGGCAGCGCGTCGATGCTGCCCCAGCCGCACGTGATCCGCCGGCAGGTGCGGCGCGAGGCGCGCGACGAGCTCCGCCACGGCGGCCACCGCCGCGCGGTCGCTGTCGATCGCAGACACGTCGAATCCGTGGGTGAGGAAGAATGGGAGATTGCGTCCGCTGCCGCACCCGGCGTCGAGCACGCGGCGCCGCGTGTCGAACCGACCGCGCAGGAGTTGGTCGAAGAGGTAGATATCGATGTCGCCGAACGTCGCCCGCAGCGCTTCGGAAGTCACGGCCTGTTCTACCACGCCGAGGCGCGTCAGCGACGGAACGCCGCAGCTACAAAGGGTCGCGAGAGAATGGACACGCTGACCTCGGGCCTGGGCACCCGCCACGCCACTAGGATCAGCATCCCTGTACACTCAATCGCTGATGCCGTTCATCTGGTTTGTCGTCGGCGTGATGCTCATGGGCGTCGGTCTCGCCGGACTGCTGCTGCCTCTCGTACCGGGCATGCCGCTGATCTTTCTCGGCGCGCTCGCGATCGCGGCTGCCGACGGCTTCACACGCGTGGGCTACCTGTCGCTCGTTCTGATCGGCGTGCTTGCGGTTGTCGGGTCTGTTCTCGATCACGTCGCCGGAGTGCTGGGCGCAAAGCGTGGCGGCGCCTCGCGCTGGGGAATGGCCGGCGCTGTGGTGGGGCTGTTGGTCGGGCTGCCGTTCGGCCTGCCGGGCCTCGTGCTCGGCCCGGC
Source organism: Vicinamibacteria bacterium (assembly GCA_963697705.1). Classification (GTDB taxonomy): domain Bacteria; phylum Acidobacteriota; class Vicinamibacteria; order Vicinamibacterales; family JAENWD01; genus CAVUCH01. Next base: position 468,216 of record CAVOPA010000019.1, on the reverse strand, counting down.
GCTTGGTTCGGCCGTGTTCGAGTTCGCGCGCGATCAGGAACTGCGGCGCGCGGCGCGCGCCAGCACCGGCGTGCTCGTCGGCTTCGTGCTCGGCACGGTGGTGAAGTACGCGATCGCCGCCATCATGCTCGGGATCCTGCTGCTCGCCTATACGTTCTGACGCTCTCTACGGGATGGCGGCAGGTCGTGCACGCCGCCGGGGCGCGGCCAAAGTCCAGCACTCGGATTCGGGCGCGGACGCGCGGCGCGCCTCATCAGGGCCGCCGGACGAAAGGACCCGCCTGCATCAGCACCCAGGTATTTGGATCGAGCGTGACCGCCGTGGGCGCTGTCGCCGCGCGCAGCCGGAACCGGCCCGAGCGCCCGGCGAGATCCACGCGTTCCACGCGCACCTGGCCGTCTGGTTGCGAGATGCCGATGTCGATCGGCAGCCGGTAGGCGTCTTCCGTCTGCGTCTGCGACAACTCGATGTCGATCTCCCCGGCCGTCGCGTCGTACCGCCAGCCACCCGACACCGACGGAATCCCGGCGCGGTTCAGCCACTGGTCGAAGAACCACGATAGCTGCTGCCCCGAGGCCTGCTCCATCACCTGGCGGAAGTCCGCCGTCGACGCATTGCGGTCCCTGTAGCGGCGGTAGTACTCGCGAATGCCCGACCAGAACGCCTCGGTGCCGATGATGCCGCGCAGCATGTGCAGCGTCCACCCGCCCTTCTGGTACACCAGCCGATTGAGCACCTTGCTCATGTCGGAGAGGTTGCGATGGACGATGGGCGCGCCGGGGTTCTCGTCTTGCGTCTTGAGGATGACCGGGATGTCGTCTTTCATCTCCTTCACGAAGGCATCGCGGCCACCGAACTGCTCGGTGAACAGGTGCGCGAAGTAGGTGGCGAAGCCCTCGCTCAACCACACCTCGTCCCAATCCGACTCGGTCACGGCGTTGCCCCACCACTGGTGCGCCACTTCGTGCACCACGGGCGCATGACCGCGCGTGACGCCCTTCTCGCCGTACATGATGGCCGATGCCGACTCCATGCCGCCGCTGATGCCAGCCGCCTCCACGTGGGCGAGCTTCTCGTACGAGTACGGCCCGATCCAGTCGCTGAAGAACTCGAACGCGCGGCGGCCGGTGAGCTCGAACGTTTCGTAACCCGGTCCCGCGTCCTGTGGAAACACCCACACCTGCTGTGGGACGCCGCGGACGACGGCGTAGTGGTGGGTAGAGAAGCGTGCGATGCCGACGGCGTAGAGCCAGGAGGCGATGGGCACGGACTGCTTCCAATGCGTGCGGCGAAGACTTCCAGGAAGATCGACCTCTTCGACGAGCAGGCCGTTGGCGACCACCTGGTAGTGTGCGGGCGCCGTCACGATGAACTCGCCGGTAGCCTTGTCGTAAGGATGATCGATCGTCGGCAGCCATTGGCGTGCGCGGTCTGGCCAGCTCTCGCTGAACATGGTCCGCTCGCCGTGGATGTTGTCGATCAGGCGCAGGCCGTCGGCAGGCACACCGTGGTAGCGCACGGTGATCTCGATCTCCTGCCCCTCGGCCACAGGCGTGGGCAGCGCGATGCGAAGGCGGCCGGCGGCGTGCGTGTACTGCAGCGGTGCGGTGGCGGTTGTGACGGCAGTGACGGTCATGCCCTTCCCGTCGGCGGCCGATGCGAGGTCGAAGAAGACCTCCCGCACGCCAGGTGCGGCGACCTTCAGCGTCGCAGTGCTCTCTCCGGCTATCTCATTGCTGGCGTCGCCCACAGTGAGACGGAACACATAGTGGATGGCGTCGATGCCCGGCTGTCGCGGGTACGTGTCAGCGAGGGCACTGGCCGATGCGAGCAGCAGGAGCACCGGCACGGCCGACAGCACGCGTGTGGGCATGATTGCGGGAGTATACGTAGGACCGGCGAGCGACGCACCGCATTCTCGCCTACGACGTCTCGTGGGCCCGCACGGCGTATCCCCGCCCGCGCAGCGCCGCTGCCGCGTCCGCAAGCCGCGCCTCGCGCACCAGCACGTAGTCGGTGTCGAACGTCGAGATCGCGAGCAAAGGAATCTCCGCCGCGGCCAGCGCGCTCGTGATCCCGGCCAGGATCCCGACGGCGTCGAACGGCAGCGAACCGCGAACGACGAGAGCACGGAACCCACGCTCGGCGGGCACATCGCGGGTTATGACCTCCGCATCGCACACGATGGAGAGCTCGTGTGCCGTGCGCGCCACGACCACGAGCGATCCCGCGAGCGGGACCCATGCGGGCGTCGCGTCGGTCGGCGCGAGCCGGCAGACGGCGAAGCGCCCCGGAAGGATGTCGAGCTCGAGGCCGGTGGTCACAAGCCGATCCGATCAGATGGGGGGCGCTGTCATCGGGTGCCCGGAAGCGCAAACGCGACGAACGCATCCGAGATCGTATGTGAGAATCGCCCACCGCCGCCGGCCGCGACGACGACGTATTGCCGCCCTGATTGCCCGCGGTAGCTGAGTGGCGTTGCATGAGCGCTGGCGGGCAGGTCGGCGTGCCACAACTCGCGGCCGGTACGCAGATCGAATGCGCGGAAGCGGCTGTCGTTGGCGCCGCCGATGAAGACCAGGCCACCAGCGGTGACGATCGAGCCTCCGAGGTTCGGCGCGCCGGTCCCGCGAATCCCGCGTGCGGCGAGCGCGGGCACGTCGCCGAGCGGCACCTCCCACGCGATTGCGCCCGTCGTCAGATCGACCGCGTGCAGCAGACCCCATGGCGGCTGCTGGCACGGCAGCTCGTGGCTGTCCCAGAACCGGCCGTACGCGCCGCCTGGAGACGAGCGGGTGAAAGGAGGCACGGACCCGGCCGGCTGCGGCACCATCTGCCCGATCGCGCCGATCTCGTTGGTGTTGACGACCAAGTAGCCGCTCGCCGGGTCGACGGCGCCACCCGACCAGGTCGCGCCGCCCAACGTTCCGGGAAACGACAACGTCAACTCGCGGCCTGGCGGCGTAAACAGCCCGCCGCTGCGGAGGCGCGCGAACAGGGCGGCGCACTCCTCCCGCGACTCTGGCGTGACGGTCGTCAAGTCCTCGCGTGTGACCGCAACGTGCCGCGACAGCGGCGGCGGCTTCACCGGGAACGGCTGTGTCGGCGAGGCGTGCTCGCCTGGCACATCGCTCGGCGGCACGGGACGTTCCTCGATCCCGAACACGGGCTGCCCGGTCGTGCGGTCGAAGACGAAGACCAGCCCCATCTTCGTGAGCTGGATGACCGCCGGGATGGTTCGGCCCGCGTGCCGTATATCAGCGAGGATGGGCTGTGCTGGCGGATCGAAGTCCCAGAGGTCGTGGTGCACCAGCTGCGCGTGCCATCGCCGCCGGCCCGTCGCGGCGTCGAGCGCGACCAGCGAATTGCCGAACAGGTTCTGGCCCGCACGGTCACCACCGAAGAAATCGTAAGAGGGCGAGCCGATGGGGAGAAACACCAGGCCGCGTGTGTCGTCGACGCTGATCGACGACCACGTGTTGACGCCGGTGCGACGCTGCCAGGCGTCCGGCGGCCACGTGTCGTGCCCAAACTCGCCCGGACGCGGGACCGTGTGGAACCGCCAGCGCTCCTGCCCCGTACGGACGTCGAAGGCGCGTATGTCGCCCGCTGGCCCGCGCGGCGTCTCCTCCGGCACGAGGCCGCCGACGATCACGAGGTCACGCCAGATCGCTGGCGGCGACGTGACCGCATACGCCTCGCCGGCTCGCGCATCGACGCCGGGCCGCAGGTCGAGCACGCCGGACGCCCCGAACGCGGTGCGCGGCCGTCCCGTTTCGGCATCGAGCGCGACGAGACGGCCATCACACGTGCCCGAGAAGATCGTCCGCTCGGAACTGGCACCGCGTGCGGCCCACACCGCGACGCCACGATGCGGCTCGTAACACCTGGCCGCCGCGCCGGCCTGGGGGTCGTAGCGCCACGCCTCGCGGCCCGTATCCCCATCGATCGCGATCACGATGCTCGACGGGGTGGTGACGTACACGCGCCCGTTGGCGAACACCGGGCGCGTCTGCAGGCCCGGAACAGGCCCGCTGGGGGCAGGGCCGTGGCCACCGCTGAAGTCGCCCGAGTGATACGTCCAGGCGATGCCCAGACGAGTCACGTTATCGGTTGTGATCTCGGTGAACGGCGCGAACCGGGCGCTCTCGTGCGCGACGCCCTCGGAGGTCGCGGCGGGCACTCCGATTGCGACGGCGCAGACCCCCAGCAGCAATCCACCGAGGCACAGCGTCGGACGGCGCAAATTCATGATCCTCCTGCGCAGCTGTCGTTCAATCGCGGGACCGCCGGGCACCGGCGCATGTTACCACCCGCATCCCCGCCGAGCGCCGCATTTGCGCGACCTGCCGGCTCCAGACGATGCTAGCGCTGGTGAGACATTCACGGCGACAGGCTGCAGACCAAACGCTGCAGGCCAGTCTGGCTTCAGGACCCGACGCCTGCCGGTTCACTGCCGCTATTTCCCGCGGGCTGCTCGTTGACGGCGGTCTGGCGCGAGGCGCGCGATTACGGATGTCGGATGTGAATAGCGGATGTAGTGTCCGCCTTCAGGCGGGCCTTCCCGTTGAATGCGTCCATTGGGGCGGACCATAGCCTGGCACGCATAACGCCGGCCCGCCGTCGGTAGCCGAACCCCAGGCCTGGATGGGTCGTCGATGCCAGGCCCGCCGCGCACTGTGATGTTGAGAATCCGTACCGCGCGTCTCGAACTCATCGCCGCTCCCGCCGACGTCACTCGCAATGAGGCCGCCGGCATGGCGGAGTGGTACGCGCCACTCCAGGTCGAGAGGCCCGGCGCGTGGCCGCCGCCGTTCAACGATGCGGCCTCACAGGCGTGGTTCGCCCGGCGTCTCGCGCGCGAGCAGGCGGATCCGGGCTGGCTGTTGTGGTACGTGATCCATGGCCACGATTCGGCGCCCGGGCGCCGGGCGCTGATCGGGAACGGCGGATTCACCGGGCCGCCAGACGCACACGGCAGCGTCGAAATCGGGTACTCGTTGCTTCCCGAGTGGCAGGGCCAGGGGCACGGGACCGAGCTCACGACCGCATTGGTGGCCTGGGCCTTCTCGCACGCGCGGGTCCACCGGGTGCTGGCGGTGACGTACCCTACACTCCCGGCATCGATTCGCGTGCTGGAGAAGAACGGCTTTCAGCCGATGTGCCGGGGCCGGCAGGCGGGCAGCCTTGTGTTCGAGCTGCGGCGCGGCGTGTTCGAGTGCCGCCTGGCCGCGTGTGGCGGCACCTGAACGGAACCGCCACAATCGCCAGGGCGGGGGTCAGCGCACGGTATTCTCGAGCGTGCCAATCGGCGCGATGGTGATCGCGACGACGTCACCGGACTGAAGCGTGAAGTCGTCCGGTGGGACAATGCCAGTACCGGTCAGCAGCATGCATCCTGTCGGAAACGCGTTGTCCCGGAACAGGTAGTCGGCCAGCTCCTGCATTCCCCTCTTCAGCGACGCGAGTGTCGTCGCGCCCTCGAAGGCAACCGCATCCGCGCGTCGAATCTGCAGCTCAATCGCGGTCTCCGGCGGCAGCGGATCCGCGCTGAGCAGCACGCAGGGACCGAGCGCGCAGCTCTCCGCGTACACCTTCGCCTGCGGCAGATAGAGCGGGTTCTCGCCTTCGATGTCCCGTGCGCTCATGTCGTTGCCGATCGTGTACCCGATGATGCGGCCGCGCGCGCTGATCGCCAGAACGAGCTCCGGCTCGGGCACGCTCCAGCGCGAATCGCTGCGGACGCGGACGGGTTGACCCGGGCCCACGACTCGCCGCGCGGTGGCCTTGAAGAACAGCTCCGGGCGGGGTGCGGTGTAGACGCGATCGTAGAAATCTCCACCGCCGCCGACTCTCGCCTCCTCCATGCGCGCGGTGCGGCTGCGGAAGTAGGTGACGCCGGCCGCCCAGACCTCCTGCGTCCCGATCGGTGCGCGCAGAGAGGCCGGCGCGAGCGCCTCCGGGCTCGTCGGCAGCGCATTCTGGATCACCCGCACCAGCAGCGGCACCGGATCGTCGCAAGACATGATCTCATCCCATTCCACGCCTTCGACGAGCCACAGATTGTCTTCGCGCTCAACGACGATTCCGGATGCGGTGCGATAGAGTTTCATGATGGTGGGCGATCGAGGAGTGCCTGAATCGAGAGCTTCCTGAGCGCTGCGGCAGCGCGATCAGTACTTGAGATACACCGTCTTCAGCTCGGTGTAGAAGTCGATGGCGACCGGGCCCTGCTCGCGCATGCCCATCGACGAGCCCTTGGACCCGCCGAAGGGGACGTGGTACTCGACGCCCGCGGAGGGCAGGTTCACCATTACCAGGCCGGCCTCGATCCGGTTCAGGAACTCGTAGGCCGAGGTCAGCGACCTGGTGCAGATCGCGGCCGAGAGTCCGAACTCGATGTCGTTCGCGATGCCGATCGCGGCATCGAGGTTCGCCGCCGGCAGCACGGCGAGCACCGGTCCGAAAATCTCTTCCTGGGCCACGCGCATCGACGGCCGCACGTCGGCGAGCACGGCCGGGCTCGAGAAGTAGCCGCGCCCGTGGGCGCCGTCCGACAGCCGCTCGCCGCCGCAGGCCAGCCGTGCGCCCTCCTGCTGTCCAATTCCGATGTAGTCGAGAACCGTGGCGAGCTGCCGTTCGTCGATTGACGGCCCTACCTCGATGCCGGACTCCAGCCCGTTGCCAACCTTCAACTGAGCCGCCCGCCGTACGAGAGCGTCCGTGAACTGCTGCGCGATCGGCTCCTCGACAATCACCCGCGAGGTTGCGGTGCACCGCTGGCCCGTGGAGAAGAACGCCGAGTTGATCACGTTGTTCACCGCGTCGGGGATGTCCGCGTCGGCGAGCACCACCGTGGGGTTCTTGCCCCCCATTTCGAGCTGTACCCTGACCCGCCGCTTGGCGGCCTCGAGCGCAATGCCGCTCCCCGTCGCGACCGAGCCCGTGAAGGAGATCGCCTTCACCGCCGGATTGGTGACGATTTCGTGCCCGACCGTCGATCCCGGGCCCGTAATGAAATTGAGCGCGCCTTTTGTGACACCCGCTTCGTCGAGCGCCTCGACCAGACGCAGCGCGCAGAGCGGCGCCAGGTCGGAGGGCTTGAGCACGACCGCGTTGCCGGCGATCAGCGCGGGCGCCGTCTTCCATGCGGGGATCGCGATCGGAAAGTTCCAGGGAGTGATGAGCCCGACGACACCGAGTGGACGGCGCAGCGTCTGGATGACGACCCGGTCGCGTTCGGATGGCGTGAGCTGTCCGCTCAGGCGCGCCCCTTCCCCGCCGTAGTAGCGCAGGATGTTCACGGCGCGGCCGACCTCACCGCGCGCCTCGGGCAGGGTCTTCCCCTCCTCGCGTGTCATGTCACGCGCGACGCTCTCGGCGCGGGACTCCAGAATGTTGGCGGCGCGGTACAGGATCTCGCCGCGCTTCGGTGCTGGAACCCCGGCCCACGCGGGCTGGGCCTGGCGCGCTGCCTCGATCGCCTGCCGCGCCTCGGCGGCGCCACACTCTGGATAGCTGCCGATCACCTCGTCGGTGTCCGCCGGATTGCGGGTCTCGAACGTCCGCCCCGACGACGCCCCTGCCCACGTTCCACCAATGAAGTTGCGAAATCTCTCTGCCATCCCCTCACCCACGCGGCTATGTGCCCGGTCCTGATTCGAGTTCGTGGAAATGGTCGCTTGGCGCCATTCCCTCCGCCCGTCGATTGTACCCGCCGGCCATGCCTTGACGAAGCGCGCCGCCAGCCAGCTCCGACCGCCGGGCTAGAATGATGAAGCATGACATCCAACGAGCTCCGATCCTCTTTCCTCCACTTCTTCGAGCGCCAGGGCCATCGCATCGTCCCCAGTTCCCCGCTCGTTCCGCACGACGACCCGACCTTGCTGTTCACCAACGCCGGAATGAACCAGTTCAAGGATCTGTTCCTCGGCCGCGAGCGGCGCGACTACGCACGCGCGACCACGTCGCAGAAGTGCATGCGCGTGAGCGGCAAGCACAACGACCTCGACAACGTCGGGCCTTCGCTGCGCCACCACACGTTCTTCGAGATGCTCGGCAACTTCTCGTTCGGGGACTACTTCAAGCAGGACGCAATCGCTTTTGCGTGGGAGCTGCTCGCCGGCGAGTGGGCACTTCCCGCCGATCGGCTCTACGTGACCATCTTCACAGGCGAAGATGGCATCCCGCGTGACGAGGAGGCCTACACGCGGTGGCTTGACTTCGTCCCGGCGGAACGCATCCACGAGCTCGGCGCGGCGGACAACTTCTGGCAGATGGGCGACACCGGTCCGTGCGGGCGCTGCTCCGAGATCCACTACTTCCGCGGCAGCCAGCTGCCGTGCCCCGAGCCGGTCTGCCTCGGCCCCGCCTGCAGCTGCGATCGGTTCGTCGAGATCTGGAACAACGTGTTCATGGAGTTCGACCGGCAGCCCGACGGGCAGCTGAACCCGCTGCCGAAACCCTCGATCGACACCGGGATGGGACTCGAGCGGATCGTGGCGGTCACCGAGGGCACGCTGTCGAACTACGACACCGACGTGTTCGGGCCGCTCTTGGCCGCGATCGCCGACCGTACCCAGGGCACGTCCAGCCCAGCCCTGGTGGGGCAACTGGCCACCGAGATGAGCGCGACCGCCGTCTCGAGCCGTGTCATCGCCGACCACATGCGCGCGATGGCGTTCCTGATCGCGGACGGCGTGGCGCCGTCGAACGAGTGGCGCGGCTACGTGCTGCGGAAGATCATGCGTCGGGCGATGCGGCACGGCAAGCGGCTGGGCATGACCGAGCCCTTCCTGCACACGCTCGTGGACGTGCTCGTCGGCCAGATGGGCGACGCGTACCCGGAATTGCGGCGGAGCCGTGACGTACTCGTCAGCGTGATCACCAGTGAGGAAGAGCGTTTCGACGCCGTGCTGACGGCGGGCCTGCCGCGGCTCGAAGAGGTCCTCGATCGCACCGCCGCGGCCGCCGCGGCGGTGCCGGGCGACGAAGCGTTCAAGCTGTACGACACGTACGGACTGCCCCTGGATTTCATCGAGGATCTCGCCAGCGAGCGCAAGCTTGCGTTCGATCGCGAAGGCTTCGACCGTGCCCTCGAGGTGCAGCGCGGCAAGGCGCGGGCGAACAGCGCCTTCGACCAGAAGCGGACGCACGAGTTCACCTTTGCCGCGGACGCCAGGCGAGATGCACTCCGGTCGGCCGGCGACGTGTTCGAGGGCTACACCGCCACAGTCGTGCACGACGCGCAGGTCCTGGCTGTGTTCGACGCCGGTCGTGTCGAGGTCGAGGCCCTGCGCAGCGGCGACGAAGGCTACGTCGTGCTCGACCACACCCCGTTCTACGTGGAGGCAGGCGGCCAGGTATCTGACGTCGGCGAGCTTCGCGATGCAAACGGCGGCGTGCTGGCCCGCGTCGAGGGCGTGGCGCGTGTGGGCACGGGGATGCCGCGGGCGCATCGCGTCCGCGTGGACGCGGGCACCGTGCATACCGGCGGGCAGGTCATCGCCGCCGTGACCGACGCGATGCGCGACGCGACACGCCGCAACCACACGGCGACGCACCTCCTGCATGCGGCGCTGCGACAGGTGCTCGGCCCGCACGTGAAACAGGCCGGATCGCTCGTGGCGCCCGATCGACTGCGCTTCGACTTCATGCACTTCGGCCCGGTGACGCCGGCGCAGCTCGGTGAGATCGAGCGAATCGTGAACGGCCAGGTCTACAGGAATACGCCGGTCACAACCGAGGTGCGGTCGAGGGACGAAGCGGTCTCGGCCGGCGCCATGGCTCTGTTCGGAGAGAAGTACGGTGACCAGGTCCGCGTCGTGTCGGTGCCGGGCTTCAGCATGGAGCTGTGCGGCGGCACCCACTGCCGAGCCACCGGCGACATCGGCTTCTTCACGATCGTGCAGGAAGGGGGTGTCGCCGCGGGCGTGCGCCGCATCGAGGCACTCACCGGTGAGGGCGCAGTCCTGCACGTGCAGCACGAACGGGAGCGGTTCGAGCGCGTCCTCGCCACACTGCAAGTCGGCGACGACCAGGCGCTCGATGCCATTGCGAGGCTCCAGGCCGATGCGAAGCGGCTCGCCAGGGAAACGCACGACCTCCGCATGAAACTCGCCGTCGCGGGGCCCACCGCGACGGCCACCGTGGAGGCGCCGTCGATGATCGCCGGCGTCGAAGGCGTGCTGCGGCGGGTCGAGGGGCTGGACAAGGCGGCGCTCCGCGACCTGTCGGACTCGCTCAAATCCAAGTTGAACAGCGGCGTCGTGGTGCTCGCCTCCGAAACGCCCGACGGCAGGGTGGCCATCGTCGTGTCCGTGACAGCGGACCTGAAGGGCCGGGTGCATGCCGGACAGGTGGTGAAGGAAGTGGCGCCAATAGTGGGCGGCGGCGGCGGTGGACGCCCGGACTTCGCCGAGGCCGGCGGCAAGGACCCATCGAAGATCGACGAGTTGCTCACCCAGAGCCGGCTCGTGATCGAGCGGATGCTCGGGGGTGGAGCGTGAGGCCAGGCGACCGCTGCACGCTGCCGTCTGCGGGCTGCAGCCTGGAGTTGTTCCGTCCACGTGCTACTATTGGAGGTTCGTGAACAGCCCATCAGCGCTCTCTGGAGACGTGGGCGCTATCGACTCGCGGGAGCGGCCCGCGCATGTGAGGATTCGTGGCGAAGAAGAAGGTTTCATCGGCGGAAAAGGCCCATCGGCAGAGCGTTGAGCGGCGGGATCACAACCGTGAGCTGCGCGGCAGCCTGCGGACGGCGCTCAAGAAGATCCGGGCGGCGATCGAAGACAACGACCTCGAGACGGCCAACGCACGGTTGAACGACACCTTTTCCCTCGTGGACAAGATGTCGAACAAGGGCATCATCCACAAGAACACGGCCGGCCGCTACAAGTCGCGCATCATCAAGGGCCTTCGCCGAGCCACCGCAACCGCATAGGCCTGGAGCGGCAGAGGTCCTTGGCCTAGCCGCACAGTTCCACCACCAGCCGTTCGAGCAGCATGCGCGGGTTCCCGCCCGACGATTTCAACGCCAGGTCGGTCCGAAACAAGGCATCGATCGCGGGCCGGACCCTCCCCTCCGGCATGCGTCCGTTCGGCTTCCGGATCGCCCACGCGATCTGACCGAGCATCGCGAAGACGTTGTCGCCGGCGTCGAGGCGCAGCCGCAGCTCACGCAGGGCCTTGCGCGCGTCGCCCGCCTCGATCGCGTTCGTCAGCCCCCACGGGTCGGTGGACTTCTCGACGCGGTCGACCACCTGCTCCACGTCCGCGACGGTCACTGTGCCGTGCCCCACGAACACGAGCACCCGCTCGATGTCCGCCCGCAACTTGCCGCTGTCGCCGCCAGCCAGCGCGATGAGACGGGCGATCGCCGCGGGATCGATCGACACGCCGACCTGGTCGGCCTGCTCTCGTATCTCCCTCTCGAGCGCCATGCGCGGCCCGACATCGCCGCACGCCACCACCACCGCCTGCTTTCGCAGCAGCTTCGTGAGTTTGCGCGTGCCGTTCAGGGGGGCTTGCGTCACGAACACGAGCGTCGTGGACTCAACCGGCTTCTCGATACAGTCGATCAACGGCTGTAACGCATCCTCGGACGCGTCGTTCTCGCGCGATGGCGTCAGCACCTTCTCGGCCTGCAGCACGACGACGACCCTGCGCGGTGCCATCATCGGGAGCGTCCGCACGGCCTCGGCGATCGCCATCGCTTCGATGCCCGAGTCGGATGCGTAGAGCCGCTCGACGTTGAACGCCCGCAGCTCCGGCTCGATCACTTCTGCGAATTGCCCGGCCAGCTCTGATTTCAGCAGCTCGTCGGTGCCCTCGATCAGATAGAGCGGCCCCACGCGGCCGGCGGCAATGGCCGCGCGCAGCTGGTCCGGAGAGAGGACAGGTTCAGAGGTTTTCGGAGGCATGCTGGCTTGGCGCCGGCGAGTGGCTGAAGGCGAAACCTCGGTTTCTGAAAGCCGTGGCGCTGCGGTGAGGCGCGTGAAACGGCCGTTCGCCCGCAGCCCTCAGCCGTTAGCCCCTACGCTAGAACGCCTCGAGTATCGAGCTGATGACCGTCCGCGCAAACTCGGTCGCGACGCGCTCGAGCGCGTTGGCTTCCTGGCCAAAGAACGCGTTCGGGTCGAGCGCGCTCGTACCCTGGGCAGCGTCGTATTCTTCCCGGTAGACGAGCGAGGGATTCTCCCACAACATCTTGTTCGTCTTCAGCTCACGGAACTGGAGCTTTGCCACCACCGTGACCACATACCGCGACGCCTGCTGCTGATCGGTGAACGACGCTGGAGTGATTGAGAGGCCCGTGATCTCACCAGTCAGCACCGCGTCGACGCCCGTGGCCTGCGGCAGTACCTTGTACTTTCCGCGTCCGATGAATTCCGAGCGGACGCGTTCCGTGAACACCTGATCGATGATTTCGTAGGGTGTCGCGTTGGTGAACTGCGGGATGCCGATGACGGTGATGTACGCAGGCAGGAACGATCCGCGGCCCGCGAGCGCGTAGCCGCACCCCGCGGCAGAGAGTGCCATCGCGACGGCCGCGAGGGTGACGACGAACCCTCCGGTCCACCGCCTTGCCCTCTGCGACCGACCCCGACGCGCGAGGCACACCCTCATGCCACGACCACGTTCACGAGCTTCCCGCCCGCTATGACGACTTTGCGAACCGTCTTCCCCGCCGTGTAGCCCTGCACGGCGGGGTCCGCGAGGGCGGCCTCGCGCAGTTCGTCTTCCGACACATCCGCCGGCACGGTGAGGCGGCTGCGCAGCCGTCCGTTCACCTGCACCGGCACGACGATCTCGTCGGCCTTGGCGGCCTGCGGGTCGAACACTGGCCAACCCGCGGTCGTCAGGCCCGTGGCGTGGCCGAGACATGCCCACAGCTCCTCGGCCGTGTGCGGCGCGAAGGGGGACAGCATGAGCACGAGCGCCTCGACCGCCTCCTTCACGACCGCTACCGCCTCGATCCGCTCGGCTTCGACGACGGCCGCCTCGCTGCCGCGGCGGCCGGGCGCGCCGACGTGCGTTCCCTCGGTGAAAGCATAGAGCTCGTTCACGAGCTCCATCAGAGCCGAAATGGCCGTGTTCAGGTGCTGCCGCTCCTCGATATCGGCGGTCACGCGCCTGATCGTGTCGTGCGTCTTACGCCGAAGCGCACGTTCCGCCGGGTTGCACTCGCACCCCTCGAGCGTGATTCCCTCGCCCGCGATCGTTTCCGTCCACTGATCGACGATCCGCCACACGCGGGCGAGGAAGCGGAAGCTGCCTTCGAGCCCGGCGTCGGACCACTCGACTTCCTTCTCGGGCGGAGCGACGAACATGACGTAGAGACGCAGCGCATCGGCCCCGTACTTCTCGATCATGGTGTCGGGATCGACGACGTTGCCTTTCGATTTCGACATCACGGCGCCGTCCTTCAACACCATGCCCTGGGTGAGCAGCTGGCTGAACGGCTCGCTGTGATCGACCATGCCGAGGTCGCGGAACACGCGCGTGAAGAACCGCGAGTAGATCAGGTGAAGGATGGCGTGCTCGACCCCGCCGCTGTAGAAGTCCACCGGCATCCAGTACTTCACCTTCGCCGGGTCGAACGGCAGCTGCTCGTTCTTCGGATCGCAAAAACGGTAGAAGTACCAGGACGAGTCGACGAAGGTGTCCATCGTGTCGGTTTCGCGCCGGGCGGGCCCGCCGCACACCGGACACTCGACGTTCACGAACTCGGGTACCTGCGCCAGCGGCGAGTCGCCGCGACCCGTAAACTCCGTGATTGTCGGGAGCACCACCGGCAGCTGCGCGTCGGGCACGGGCACGATGCCGTCCCGCTCACAGGTGATCATCGGGATCGGCGTGCCCCAGTAGCGCTGTCGCGAGATGCCCCAGTCCTTCAGCCGATACTGAACCGTGCCTTCGCCAAGGCCACGCGCTGCCGCGGCTTCCGCGATGCGAACCAGCGCCTGCTCGGAGGTGAGCCCCGAGAACTCACCCGATCCGACGAGCACGCCGTACGCCGTGTAGGCCTCGGTGAGGGTATCCCCCGCGGCGCGCGGCGCGGTACCGGCCGCGTCATCCGCCGGCTCGATCACGACGCGGATCGGCAGGTCGTGCTTGCGGGCGAACTCGTAGTCGCGGTCGTCGTGCGCGGGGACGGCCATTACGGCGCCGGTGCCGTAATCGCCAATCACGAAGTTCGCGACCCAGATCGGCACGTGCTCGCCGGTGAACGGGTTCACCGCGTAGCGGCCGGTGAAGAAACCCTCCTTCTCGATCGCGCCGCTCATGCGCGCGATGCGGTCCTGCGTGCGAAACCGGTTCGCCTCCGCGCGCAGCGTGCCCGGATCCGCCGACTCGCGCGCGAATTCCTCGACCAGGGCGTGTTCGGGCCCGAGGGTCACGAATGTCGCACCGAAGACGGTGTCGGCGCGGGTGGTGAACACGTCCACCACCCGAGCCCCGCTCGTGCCGTCCGCCTCGACGATCGGAAACCGGAGGCGCGCACCCTCGCTCCGCCCGATCCAGTTCCGCTGCATCGTCAGGACCTTGTCCGGCCAGTCGGTCAGCCCGGTAAGTCCGTCGAGGAGCTCGTCGGCGTAGGCCGTGATGCGGAAGAACCACTGTTCGAGCTCCCGCGTGGTCACGATCGTGCCGCAGCGCCAGCACCCGCCGTCGACGACCTGTTCGTTGGCGAGCACGGTCTTGCAGCTGTCGCACCAGTTGACGGTCGACTTCCGCCGGTAGGCCAACCCGCGCTCGTACATCCGCAGGAAAATCCACTGGTTCCAGCGGTAGTACTCGGGCGTGCAGGTCGCGATCTCGCGGTCCCACGCGTAGCTGATGCCGAGACGCTGCAGCTGTCCCTTCATGTGCTCGATGTTGCCGAGCGTCGACACCTCGGGGTGGATGCCGCTCTTGATCGCGGCGTTCTCGGCCGGCAGGCCGAAGGCGTCCCACCCGAACGGGTGCAGCACGTTGAAGCCGCGCATCCGCCGGGTGCGGGCGATCACGTCGCCGATGATGTAGTTGCGGACGTGTCCGACGTGCGCGTGCCCGGACGGGTACGCGAACATCTCGAGGCAATAGAACTTGGGTTTCGACGGGTCTTCGGTGGACTCGAACGCGCGGTCAGCGACCCAGCGCTGCTGCCATTTCTTGTCCAGGTCCCGTGGATTGTAGTCGGCCACTCGGAAATTATAGTGCACGCCATCGGCCCGCGTGGGCGGCCCGAACGGCGTTCACAGCCTCTGCGCCGCGGCCGGTCGCAGCGGCAACCGTCCGTGCATCGGGAGCCGGCTCGCCGGCCAGTACCTGCACGACCGCATCGAGGCTCTCGCGGAGCGCCGGCAGATCGTAGCCGCCTTCAGTGACGAGCAGGAGACGTCCGCGCGCGTGCCGATCCGCGACGGCACACAGCCTCGCCGTCAGAATCGCGAATCCGGCGGCGCTCATGCGCATGTGCGCCAGGGGATCGCGTTCGTGCGCATCGAAGCCCGCCGACGCGAGTACCAGGTCCGGAGCGAACTCGTCCAGCACCGGGCCGACCACGCGGTCGTACACCTGCACGTAATCCCCGTCGGTACAGCCGCTCTCGAGCGGAATGTTGACGGTGAAGCCCAGCCCTTCACCCTCACCTGTCTCCGCCGCTGCGCCGGTGCCGGGATAGAACGGATATTGATGCGTCGAGATGAACAGCACGGCGGGATCCCGGTAGAAACAGTGCTGCGTCCCGTTGCCGTGGTGCACGTCGTAGTCGACGATCGCGACCCGCTCGGTGCCGGCCGCGCGCGCGCTGGCGGCGGCGATGGCAACGTTGTTGTACAGGCAG
This sequence comes from Vicinamibacteria bacterium, assembly GCA_963697705.1. Taxonomy (GTDB): domain Bacteria; phylum Acidobacteriota; class Vicinamibacteria; order Vicinamibacterales; family JAENWD01; genus CAVUCH01. The sequence goes on along the minus strand of CAVOPA010000019.1, from coordinate 452,386 downwards.
AAGCCCATGGCACGGTTGCGCTCGGCGTGATGCCCCGGCGGGCGCACGAGCGCCAATGCGCGACGCGAGGCGCCGGCGGCGGCCGGTTGAACGGCCGGCCCCGCGCCCTCTTCGAAGAGGACCCAGCGCAGACCGCTCAACGCCGCGCCCGCAGAAAGGGCGGCCACCTCCAGCGACTGCGGTGACGTGAAGGTGTCCTCGTCGAGCATGACGGCCCGGCCGCGCGTGGCTTCCAACGAGTCGAGGTACGCCGGGTCGTGCACACGCGCCAGCTCCTCTCGCGTGGCCGCGCGCGGCGCGACCACAGGCCCGCCGAGGGAGCGCCACCGATCGGCGACGACCTCGAGCACCGTGGCGCGCTCCACCCGTTCCGGGTGGCCGGGCGGCATCACGTGATCCGCGAATCGCGGGGAGGACACGAGCGTCAGGGGCATGAGCGATTATCTCAGTCCGACAACAGTTCCAGGGCGCGGTGCTCGAGCGTCCCGAGAATCCGTTCCAACTCCAATCGCTTGGCTTCCAGCATCGCGGTGTCGGCATCGCCGGGCACCCAGAGCGGCTCACCGACGACGAGGCTGATGCGGCTGAACGGCAGCGGCACCTGCGACGCGTCCCAGCTTGGCGCGGTCCAGTGCCGCGCGGCCTCGAGGTGGAACGGCAGCACGGGGTTCCCGGTCACCTTGGCCAGCCAGATTGCGCCCGGCTGAGCCACCCGGGCCGGCCCTCGCGGCCCGTCGACGGTCAGACCCACCGGATTCCCTTCTTCCGAGCGCCGCTTCGCCCGGAGCGCCGCCCGTGCCGCGTTGCGCGAGGTCGAGCCCCGCGCCGTCGTGTACCCGAAGCGATGGATGATCTGCGCCATCCACTCGCCGTCGAAGTTGTCGCTGGTGATGACGACGATGCCGCGGCCGCGGAAGTAGTAGAGGGCCGGCAGGATGCGTCCGTGCCAGAACGCCATGACCGGGAACCGCCCGGAGGCGAAGATCCCGTCGAAGTGTTCGCGGCCGGTGACCCGCCACCGCCACGTGCGGCCCAGGACATTGATCGCCGGGTATCCGAGCGCCGCGATCGCCGCCGCTTCGAGGCGCTTTCGCCGGGACGCCCGCCAGCCGGGCTCGGAGGTGGTCACATTCCGTCGTACTGCGGGCCGCCGCCGCCTTCGGGCGGCACCCACGTGATCACCTGGTACGGATCCATGATGTCGCACGTCTTGCAGTGCACGCAGTTCGACGCGTTGATCTGCAGACGCGGACCGTCGCTGCCGGCGACGATCTCATAGACGTTCGCCGGGCAGAAGCGCGTACACGGGTGCCCGTACTCCTCCCCGCAGATCGAGTGGCACACCTCGGTGTGCACGAGCAGGTGCGCCGGCTGATCCTCGTCGTGCCGCGTGCCGGAGACGTGCAGGTTCGTGAGCTTGTCGAAGGTGAGCACGCGATCGGGCTTCAGGCCGCCTGAGGCATCCGCCGGCGCTGGCGTGTCCCCGTAGTAATCAGCCACACGTCGCATCCGCTCGTGGCCAGGATGGCCCGCGATGGGCCGGAACCACCATCCTTTCGACACCACGGCGACCGCCGAATACAGCAGGCCGGGAATCAGGCCGTAGCCAAAGCTCTGGTGCACGTTTCGCACCGGGTACAGCTCGGCGCGGACGGGGCTCTCGTCTATCCGTCGTTGATAGCCGGCAAGGCGCACCGCTGACGTATCACCCGCGCTCACGGCCTCGAAGGCGGTCTCGGCGGCGAGCATGCCTGTACGCATGGCGAGGTGGATGCCCTTCAGGCGGAACGAGTTCAAGTACCCGCCTGCATCGCCGGCTATCAGCCCGCCGTCCATGTACGGCCGCGGGATGGTGTGCCACCCACCCTCTGGCAGCGCCTTCGCGCCGTAGCGCACCATCTGCCCGCCGCCGAGCAGGGCGCTGACGAGCGGGTGCTGCTTGAATCGCTGAAACGCGACGTGCGGATCGAACATCGGGTCCTGGTAATCGAGCCCGACGACCAGGCCGACCGAGAGGCGCCCGTTCGGCATCGCGTAGATGAAGCCGCCGCCGAATTCCTCCATCCGCAGCGGCCACCCGATCGTGTGGATCACGGTACCGGGCCGCACCCGCTCGGGCGGCACGTCCCACAGCTCCTTGATCCCGATCGAGAACTGCTGCGGCTGGCGATCGTGGGCGAGCGGCAGGCGTCGCAGCAGCTGTTTGGTCAGATTGCCGCGCACCCCGTCGGCGAAGATCGTCACCTTCGCGTGGATGTCGACGCCCGCCTCGAACGCCGGCCGCCGTTCACCGTGCTTGCCGACCCCTTTGTCGCCGGTGCGCACGCCGATGACGCGTTCGCCCTCGAAGAGGACCTCGGTGCCGGGGAACCCGAAGAATTGATCGATGCCTTCGGCTTCGACGAGGCCCGAGAGCCATTTCGTCAACTGGTTGAGCGAGACGACGTAGTTGCCGTGGTTACGGAGCGGCGGCGGCGTGATCGGCAGCCGGATTCGCGAACCGGACCCGGCGAGAAAATAGACCTGATCGCCGTGAACCGGGACGTCGAGCGGAGCGCCTTGCTCGCGGAAATCAGGCACGAGCTCAGCGAGCGCCGAAGGATCGAGCACGGCGCCGGACAGCACGTGGGCGCCGGCCTCGCGCGCCTTCTCGAGCACCGCAATCGCCAGCGGCTCGCCGCGCGCACTTCTGCAGCTGCGCGAGCCGCAGCGCGGCCGACAGGCCGGCCGGCCCGCCGCCGACGATGAGCACGTCTACGTCGAGCGTCTCGCGGTCCATCGGCTATGCCTTGACGGCATCCGTCAGGGCCGGCAGCACCTCGAACAGATCTCCGGCGATGCCGTAGTCGGCCACCTCGAAGATCGGCGCCTCCGCGTCCTTGTTGATGGCCACGATGGTCCGCGCACCCTTCATGCCGACCACGTGCTGGATGGCGCCCGAGATGCCGATGGCGATGTACAGCTTCGGCGCAACGGTCTGGCCGGAGCTCCCGATCTGCCGTTCCATCGGCAGCCACCCGGCGTCGCAGATCGGACGCGAGGCAGCGACCTCGGCGCCGATGGCGGCGGCGAGCGCTTCGGCCAGCGCGATGTGCTCCTGGCTCTTGATGCCGCGGCCGACCGCGACAATCCGCTCCGCCTGCGACAAGTCCACCGCCTGCCGAGCCTCCTGGAACGGCGCTTCGGGCTGCTGTCGAATGCGCGCCCGATCGACGTCGGCCTCGACGACGCGCACCGGCGCGGTACCACGGGCTGCCTGGTCGGCGCGAAATGCACCGATCTGGAAGCTCACCAGGTGCGGTGTCTCACCCTGGGGGACGACATCGGCTGTCAGCTTGCCTTGAAACATCGGTCGGGCGAACGCGCGGCTGCCGGCGTGTTCGCGGATGCCGGTGCAGTCGGTGATCAGGGCTCGGTCCAGGCGTGCGGCCAGGGCCGGCGCGAAATCCCTGGTCTGATAGGTGTGCGGCAGCAGCACCAGCGAGGGCGCGGACTGCTGCACGAACGCGTGCAGGGCCTGCACAAAGCCGTCGGCGGTGTAGGGCTCGAGCGCGTCGTGCTGCAGCAGGACCACCTCCGCGACCGCGGCAGCGGACAGCTCTTCCCCCGCGGCGCTCACGTCGGCGCCGGGGACGACGACGGTGATCGTGTCGCCGGCAGACAGCTGCTGCGCCGCGGCTATGACTTCCCAGGAGGCGCGGTTCAATCGGCCGCCGCGCTGTTCGGCCACGACGAGAATCATGTTCAGGCTCCGGGCTCCAGACTCCGGGCTTCGGGCGGGGGCTCGAAAGCACCCGGCCACGTGCTTCTAGCCGCGCCCCACCACGCACCCAGCGGGCGTGGCGCGCTACAACGCTCTCGCCTCGTCGCGCAGGCGGCGCACCAGTTCCTTGGCCGCATCGGCAGGCGTACCCGCGAGCATGTGCGTCTGCTTGCTGCGTTCTGGGAGGTAGAGCGCGGCAATCTGCTGACTGGCGGCGGCCGGCACGGCGAGTGCGACCTTCCGCACTTCCTTCTTCTTGGCTGCCATGATGCCTTTGAGCGTGGCGTATCGCAGGTGGTTGATCCCGCTCTGGATCGTCAAGAGCGCCGGCATGGGCAGGGCGATCCACTGGAACCAGCCGCCCTCGAGCTCCCGCTTGACGCGCAGGCGCCCGTCCTGGATCTGCACTTCCATGATGATGGTGCCGTGCGGGATGCCGAGCCGCTCGGCAAGCACGACCCCGACCTGGGCGTGGCCCTGGTCATCGGACTGCAGGCCCGTCAGCACCAGGTCGAATGCCTCCTCGCGCATGGCATCGGCGAGTGCTGCGGCCACGCCGAACGCATCGGCCGCTGCCAGGTCCGCGTGCTCGACGTGAATGGCGCGATCGGCGCCGCGGGCGAGGGCCTCGCGAATCACCGACGCCGCGCGCGCCGGCCCGGCCGCGCACACCACGACCTCTCCCCCGTGCTTCTCCTTGAGCCGCAGCCCCTCTTCGAGGGCGTACGCGTCGGGCTCGTTCATTTCGAAGCTGGCGTCGGCTTCCCGGATCCACGTCTTCGCGTCGTTCAGGCGCGGCTGCCACTCGCGCGTCGGGACCTGCTTGATACAGATGGCGATCTTCATGTTCTCAGACTATGGCGACGGAACGGTTCCGGGTTCCGGGTTCTGGGTTCCAGGTTGGGTTCCGGGGTTCCGGGTGCGTTCCACGTTCCTCGGTTCGATTGGTTCCAGGTTCCAGGTTCCAAGTTAGTGGTGCCGACGCCTAGCCACCCGGATCCACCCGCCAGAACCCGCATCAGGGCCGCGCCGCAGCACCTGGAACTGGGAACCCGGAACCCGCGAACGTGGAACCTGGAACGCACCCGGAACCCTGGAACCCAACCCGGAACCCGGAACCTGGAACCCGGAACCTTCCCTCGTCTACCCTTCGAATCTCTTGAACAGCAAGGCTCCGTTCGTGCCGCCGAAGCCGAAGGAGTTCGACAAAGCGTAAGTGATCGGCATCTCGCGCGGGGTGTGCGGCACGTAATCCAGATCGCAGTCCGGGTCGGGGTTCTCGAGGTTGATGGTTGGCGGCACGATCTGGCGGTGCAGCGCGAGGACGCTGATGCCGGCCTCGAGTCCGCCGGCGGCGCCGAGCAGGTGACCGGTCATCGATTTCGTCGACGAAATCGCGAGCCGGCGTGCGTGCTCGCCGAAGCAGCGTTTGATCGCGACCGTCTCGATGCGATCGTTGTGCGGCGTGGAGGTGCCGTGCGCGTTGATGTAGTCGACGGCGTCTGGCGCGACGCCGGCCGACGCCAGCGCGGCCTTCATCACGCGATACGCACCATCGCCGTCTTCCGACGGGGCGGTCATGTGGTACGCATCGGCCGACATCCCATACCCGACGAGCTCAGCGTAGATCCGGGCGCCGCGGGCCCGTGCGCATTCGAGCTCCTCGAGCACCAGCACGCCGGCGCCTTCGCCGAGGACGAAGCCGTCGCGGTCCCGATCGAAGGGCCGGCTCGATCCTGCCGGATCGTCGTTGCGCGTCGAGAGCGCGCGCATCGCGGCGAACCCGCCGATGCCCATGGCGCAGACGGCCGCCTCGGAGCCGCCCGCGATCATGACGTCGGCGGCCCCGCGCCGGATGATCTCGGACGCGTCGCCAACCGCGTGCGCCGAGGCCGTGCACGCGGTGCAGGTGGCAGAATTGGGCCCCTGCGCGCCGAAGCGGATCGACACCTGCCCCGAGGCGAGGTTGATGATCGCTGAGGGGATGAAGAACGGCGAGATGCGTCGCGGGCCGCCTTCGAGCAGCGCCTTGTGCTCACGCTCGATGGTGGTGAAGCCGCCGATGCCCGACGCGATGAACACGCCGACGCGCGGGGCAATCTCCGGTGTCACCTTCAATCCCGAATCGTCCATCGCGAACTGCGACGCCGCGATGGCGAACTGGATGAAGATGTCCATCTTCTTGACTTCTTTTTTCTCGATCCACTGCAGCGGATCGAAGGCCTTCACCTCCGCCGCGAAGCGCGTCGAGAATGCGGCCGCGTCGAACCGCGTGATCGGTCCAATGCCGCTCCGCCCCGCCAGGAGCGATTCCCAGGTGGCGTCGGTACCAATGCCCACCGAGGACACCAGCCCAATGCCGGTCACGACGACTCGCCTGCTCAATCTGCCTCCACCACGCGTCACGGCGCGAACCGCGCGGAACGCCCCGGCGCGGCTGCCGCAGCGCCGGCTACTTCTTGTTCTTGGCGTGGGCCTCGATGTACTCGACGGCTTCTTTCACGCGCGTGATCTTCTCGGCGTCCTCGTCGGGGATCTCGATCCCGAACTCCTCTTCGAACGCCATCACCAGCTCCACCGTGTCGAGCGAATCGGCGCCGAGGTCCTCCACGAACGAGGCGTCATTGGTCACCTCTTCCTCGTCCACGCCCAGCTGTTCCACGATGATGCTTTTGACCTTCTCCGCAACCGCCATTCGTCCTCCTACGTGTACATCCCGCCGTTGACGGCCAGAACGTGTCCTGTAATATACGACGCCTCATCCGACGCAAGAAAGCACACCGCCGCCGCGACATCGTCCGGCGTGCCCAGCCGGCCGAGCGGAATCTGCTGCGACCAGTCCTGCTTCTGGTCCCCGACCAACCCGCGAGTCATGTCCGTGTCGATGAGCCCCGGGGCGACCACGTTCACCGTGATGCTGCGCGAGGCCACCTCGCGCGCGAGCGCCTTGTAGAAGCCGATCAGTCCTGCCTTCGACGCCGCGTAGTTCGCCTGGCCGGCATTGCCCATCTGCCCGACCACGGAGCTGACCGCGATCATGCGGCCCGAGCGCTGGCGCAGCATCGGCTTGAGTGCGGCCTGCGTCAGCGCAAACGCGGCGGTCAGGTTGGTCGCGATGACCGTGTCCCAGTCGTCACGTTTCATGCGCAGCAGCAGACCGTCGCGCGTGATGCCGGCGTTGCACACCAGAATGTCTATGCGCCCGTGCCGTTCGAGGAGCCCGGACATCGCCTCAGCGATCGCTGCCGGATCCGTGACGTCGAGCGCGATCCGTTCCGCCCGGCCGCCCGCCGCCGTGATCGCCGCCACCGTGTCATCGGCGTGCTCGGCGCGTGCCGCTGCGACGACGGTGGCGCCCTGGGCGGCCATGCGCATGGCAATGGCGCGGCCGATGCCGCGGGACGCACCGGTGACGAGGGCGACGCGTTCGGTGAGGTCGATCATGAACGAATCGGGGGGAACGACAGTGTGACCGAGAGGCTGGCGGGCGACATGCCCGCTAGACCGTCTCACGCAGCAGCGCCTCGACGGCCTCGAGGTCTCCGGGGGCTTCTAGGTTGGCCACGCGGGCGTCCCGCTGAATCTTGCGCACCAGCCCGCTCAACACTGTCCCGGGACCCACTTCAACATACGCGCGGACGCCGGCAGACGCAAGCCGGCCGACGACGTCCTGCCATCGCACCGGCGCCGCGACCTGGGCGATGAGGGCCTCGATTGACGAACTGGCGGTCGTCTTCGGCTCCGCGTCCACGTTCGCGACCACGGGCACCTGCGGGTCGCGCACGCGGAGCTCCCGCAGTTCCGGAGCGAGCCGCGCGGCCGCGGGCGCCATCAGCGCGCAGTGGAACGGCGCACTGACCGGCAGCGGCACGACCCGCCGGGCGCCCAATGCTCTGGCGCGCTCGCCGGCACGGGCGACCGCGTCGCGCGCGCCCGCGATGACGACTTGCCCCGGCGCATTCAGATTGGCCGGGCTCACGACCTCACCGTTGGCAGCCTCGGCGCATGCTTGCGCGGCGAGGGCTTCGTCGGCGCCGAGCAGGGCCGCCATCGCGCCCGCACCTACCGGCACGGCCTCTTGCATGTACCGGCCGCGCCGCCGCACGATGCGCACGGCATCCGCGAATGCCATCGTGCCCGCGACCACGTGCGCCGAGTACTCGCCGAGGCTGTGGCCGGCGACGAACGCCGGCTGGACGCCCCGCGCCTGGAGCAGCCTCGCCGCGGCCACGCTGACGGTCAGGATTGCCGGCTGCGTGTTCTCGGTGAGCGCCAGCTGATCGTCTGGTCCCTCGAAGCACAACCGGCTCAGGGGAAAGCCGAGCGCCTCGTCGGCTTCGGTGAAAACGGCCCGGCACTCGGGATACGCATCGGCGAGCGCCTGCCCCATGCCGACCTTTTGAGAGCCCTGCCCGGGGAAGAGAAATGCGATCACCGGTGGGAGACCGCGACGGCGGCGATGCCGTGTTCGAGCCTGCGGATCATCTGCTGCGCCGCGAGCCGGTGCGCCATCGCCACGGCGTTCCGCACCGCCTTCGCCGACGATCGGCCGTGCCCGACGATGCAGAGCCCGTTGACCCCGAGCAGCGGCGCGCCGCCGTATTCCGAGTAGTCGACGCGCTTGCGGAACCGCCGAAAGGCCCTGAGCGAGAGCAGATATCCCATGCGCGTGCTGAACGTACTCTGCAGTTCCTCGCCGAGCAACTGCTCGACGGCATCCACCAGGCCTTCGCTGATCTTGAGCGCCACGTTACCGGTGAATCCGTCGCAGACGATCACGTCAGCCATCCCCGAGTAGACGTCGCGTCCCTCGATGTTGCCGATGAAATTGAGGGCGCCGCCCTTCAGCAGGCGGTGGCCCTCGCGGATGACGTCGGTGCCCTTGGTTTCCTCTTCACCAACCGAGAGGAGCCCGACGCGCGGACGCCCGACCCCGAGCGCCACCTGGGCGTACACGCTGCCCATCGCGGCGAACTGCACGAGGTGCTGCGCGCGGCACTCGACGTTCGCGCCCGCATCGAGCAGCACGGCGGCCCCTGTCTTCGTGGGAATGGTCGCCGCCAGCGCCGGGCGATCCACGCCCGGCAGCAGGCCGAATCCCGCGTACGCCGCCATGACCGACGCGCCCGTGCTCCCGGCGCTGAAGAGCGCGACGGCACGACCCTCCGCAACGGCCGCGGCCGCAAGGCGGATCGACGCGCGCGGCTTGCGGCGAAGCGCCTGCGCGGGCGCCTCGGCCATGCCGATCACGTCAGGAGCATCGAGAACGGTGATGTCGAGCGAAGCGGCATCGGTGTGCCGGGCGAGCTCGCGCTCGATCGCTTCGCGCGGGCCGGCGAGCAGCAAGCCAACGGGCAGGTGCCTCGCGCACGCAATCGCCCCATCGACGATCGGCCCGGGGGCGTGATCGCCGCCCATGGCGTCGACGGCAATGCGGTGCATGACGCGCGCGGCAGGTGGGTCGCTCACCGGCGAGACACCGATGCGGAACGGCGCGCTACTGCTCGTCGACGGCGCGAACCTGCCGGCCCTTGTAGTAGCCACAGGCGGCGCAGACGCGGTGCGGCGCCTTGGCCTCATGGCATTGCGGGCACTGGCTCGATCCGACCTGTGTCAGGGCGTCGTGAGTGCGGCGCTTGCGGCCCCGCGTCTTGGAATGGCGGCGTTTTGGATTAGGCATCGGTGTCGCTCTTCCGCGCGAGCGCCTTGAGCGGCGCCAGCCGGGGATCTTCCCACTCCTGTGAGCACTCGCAGGAGCCGGTGTTGAGATTGGTGCCGCACACGGCGCACAGCCCGGCGCAGGAGTCTCTGCACAGAGGCTTCATCGGCAGCAGCAGTAAAATCTGCTCGCGAACCAGCTGCCGCAGGTCGATGACGCCGTCCTGGTAGAACGACGTGTCGAGCTCCTGGTCGGTCACTTCCCGGTCTGCCTCCGCGGGTGCTGCCGTGGCCGGGAGATACTGAACGTCGAAGGCGGACTCGATCGGCACGGTGAAGCCGTCGAGGCACCGGCTGCAGTCGACTTCGACCGCCGTCTTCACCGTGCCGGTGAGTCGTATCTTCGCCTTGTCCTTGTGCAGGTTGAGCCGCAGCTCGACCGGCGACACGATGCGAAACGTGTCTTCCGGTTCAAACGCTGCTGGCGGCTCGGTTCGCTCAATCCGCTTGTTCGGCTCGCGGAGTGACTCGACGTCGAGAAGCATGGTCATAGGGTCCCCTCTGCGGGGCGTACCCCTGAGGCCGACCTAGGAGTATAGCACGCTGAAACGGCCGAGCCCGCCGGGGCTAAAGGCCAGAGGCTAAAGGCCGGAAGGCCCGTCAGAGCCGCTGAGCGAAGCTCACCGGTCCGATTACGTACGGAACACGGCGTCTGGCAATCTGCCCGGCCTCGCTCAGTCCGTCCCTGCCCAGGGCTTGGGCACGAACAGGTGCTCGAAGAGCGACACCGCATACCGGTCGGTCATGCCGGCGATGAAGTCGCGGGCGGCGACGTCGATGCCGTCCTGGTCGATGGTGCGCGGATCGAGGAACCCGTGGGGCCCCTCGCGCACGCGCTCCCACAGGCCGCCGAGAATCCCCGCGGCCTTCTTGAACTCGGCCGTCGAGATCTCGTTCTCGTACACCGCTTCGAACAGGAAGCTCCTGAGCGCGAGTGTCGCCGCGAGCACTTCCCCGCTCATCTGGATCTCGGCGCATCCGATCGCCAGCGTCGCATGCACCACGTCGGCGACCATGGTGCCGATGCGCGCCGACGACGAACGCCCGAGCACCGCGATCGCGTCGCGCGGGAGGTCGGCTTCGGTCAGGAGCCCCGCCCGCTCGGCATCGTCGATGTCGTGGTTCACGTACGCCACCAGGTCGGCGACCCGCGCGATCTGCCCTTCGAGTGTGGCGGCGCGCTTCTCGGGTGCGGCTCCGACGGGCGCACCGCCCTTGCCCTTCGAGTGCTTCGCGATCCCGTCGCGCACCTCCCACGTGAGGTTCAACCCGCGGCCGTCGTTCTCCAGGACGTCGACGATTCGCAGGCTCTGCTCGTAGTGGTTGAATCCGCCCGGCGCGAGGTCGTTCAGCACGCGTTCCCCGGCGTGGCCGAACGGCGTGTGCCCAAGGTCGTGCCCGAGGGCGATCGCCTCGGTGAGCTCCTCCTGCAGCCGCAACACCTTGGCTATCGTGCGCGCGATCTGCGAGACCTCGAGGGTGTGGGTCAGGCGCGTGCGGTAGTGATCGCCAGTGGGCGCGAAGAACACCTGCGTCTTGTGCTTCAGGCGGCGGAACGCCTTGCAGTGCACGACACGATCGCGATCGCGCTGGAAGGCCGGCCGGATCGCGTCTTCGGGTTCCGCGCGGAGCCGGCCGCGCGTCGCCGCGCTCAGCGTCGCCTGTGGGGCCAGAATCTCGCGCTCGCGCCTCTCGAGCTGCTCGCGGATGGTGGACGGCATCGGCACCTCAGGATCGCGAGAGCTCGCCGAGAAAGCTCGCGCCGGCCGCGAGCGCCGGCACCGAGAACACCTCGGCGAGCGTCTGGCCGAGATCCGCGAACGTCGCCCGCGTGCCGAGCGCGGCGCCCGGCCGCACGCCGTGTCCGTAGACCAGCAGCGGTACGTGCTCGCGCGAGTGGTCCGTACTCGGCGTGGTGGGATCATTGCCGTGATCGGCCGTGATCACCAGCAGGTCGCCAGGAGACAACGCCGGCAGCAACTCGGCAAGGCGGGCGTCGAACCGCTCCAGGTTGGCCGCGTACCCGGCCACGTCGTTGCGGTGACCGTACTGGGCATCGAAGTCCACGAGGTTCGCGAAGATCAAACCGCCGGTGACCGTGTCGGCTGACGCCAGCACCGCGTCCATCACCTCAGCGTCGTTCGACGTGTGCATGCTCCGAGTCACGCCTCGCCCCGCGAACAGATCCGAAATCTTCCCGATCGCCACGACCGGCAGCGATGCCGCGGCCAGTCGATCGAGGAGCGTGTCGCCCCGCGGGGGCATCGCGTAGTCGTGACGGTTAGCGGTGCGGCGGAAACTGCCCGGGCTGCCGACGAACGGCCGTGCGATGACGCGGCCCATGCCCTGCTCCTCGACGGCAAGCTCGTAGGCCATCCCGCAGATGCGATAGAGCTCCGGGACCGGGATCACGTCCTCGTGGGCAGCGATCTGGAAGACGCTGTCGGCCGACGTGTAGACGATCGGCGCGCCGGTGCGCAGGTGTTCGGGACCGAGCGCGTCGATCACCTGCGTACCGGACGCAACCACGTTGCCGATGGTCGCGCGTCCAATGCGCGCCTCGAAGCGGTCGATGAGGTCACGCGGGAAGCCGTGCGGGTAGGTCGGGAACGGGCGATCGAGCACGATGCCCATCATCTCCCAGTGCCCGGTCACCGAATCCTTGCCCGCCGAGCGCTCCGCCATCCGTCCGAAAGCCGCCTCCGGGTTGTCGGCGGGGACAATGCCCCTGAGCGTGGTAATGCGCCCGAGACCGAGCGACTGCAGCGTCGGCAGCCGCATCGCGACGTCGCGGCAGATGTTGCCCAGCGTGTGGCTGCCCTCGTCGCCGTACAGGTGCGCGTCGGGCAGTTCGCCGATGCCCACGCTGTCGAGCACGAGGACGATGGCGCGGGAAAAAGCCGGTGTGGTCACGCCGGTGGCGCGGTTCGGGCGTTCAGCCCTGGGAGGACAGGTAGTTTCCTGCCGACCGCGGGCTCCGGATGCTCGCGATGGCGTGCTTGAACAGCATCTGGTCGGTGCCGTTCTGCTCGACGATGAGCGCGAAGCGATCGAAGTTGCGGATCCGCCCCTCGATTTCCTGCCCGTCCATGAGGCGAATCGTCACGACGAGCCGCTCGCGTCGCGCGAAGTTGAGGAACGCATCCTGGATGTTGGGCTGTGCGGGGTGCGCGCGAGTATCGGTGGTGTGCGGCATCAGCCGTGTGGCTCCAGGAGCGCTGTCAGTGCCCGTGCGGCGCGCTCGACGACAGCCGCCTGTTCTCCAGGCCCGTCGAGCCAGACTAGATTAGGCTCTTTGCGGAACCAGATCAACTGCCGCCGCGCGTAGCGGCGATTCTCCTGCACGATGAGTGCGCGCGTGGCCGCCTCGTCGCGCACGCCGTGCAGCAACTCGAGCGCCTGCCGGTAGACGAGGCCGCCGAACGGCCGCGCCGTCTCGGGCACGCCGCGCGCGAGCAGGCCGCGGATCTCGTCCATCAGGCCGCGCCTGAACTGCTCGTCCACGCGCCGCGTCACGCGCGCCGAGGTGAGCGGAGCCGGAATCCGCAGTGCGATCGGCACGACATCGCAGAATGCGAGCGGCGACACCGTCTCCGCGAAGTGCGCGGTCAGCGGGCGCCCCGTGACCAAGTAGATCTCGAGCGCCCGCACGAGCCGCTTCCGATCGCGCGCGAGGATGCGCTGCCCGGACGGGGGATCCACCCGCTGCACCATGCGGTGGAGAAAGGCGACGCCGCGCCGATCGGCGATGCGTTCGAGACGCGCCCGCAGCTCCGGGTCGGCGCCCGGGCCCGGAAACAAGCCGCGCGTCAGCGCGCGGTAGTAGAACCCCGTGCCTCCGACCACGAGCGGGACGCGACCGCGCCCGACGATCCCCCGGATCGCGTCTGCCGCGTCCGCCGCATAGCGGGCGGCGGTGTAGATGTCCTCGGGCTCGACGATGTCGATGAGATGATGCGGGACTCCCCGGCGATCGTCGCCGAGTACCTTGTCGGTGCCGATGTCGAAGCCCCGGTAGACAGCCGTCGAGTCGCAATTGACGATCTCTCCGCCGAACCGCTCCGCCAGGTGCAGTGCCAGCGTGCTCTTCCCCGTTGCCGTCGGGCCGAGAACAGCCACCACCAACGGCTTGCCGGGATCACGGCGAACGAGCTCGAACGTGTCCGTCACGGCAGTGGCGGCAGGTGCGGGTTGCGGGGTCAGCGTGCCAGCGTCCAGCAGACGTAGATGGTGAGCAGCGTCAGCAGGAGCACGAGCCCCCGCTGCTGCGCGCGCGACGGCAGCGTCATGGGATCTGACTCGGCGGCTCCTCGTTGTAGAAGAACGTGACGCGCATGTGCAGCGCCGGGTCCGGATAGGCAGGGGGGAGCGCCACCGTCGGGTTCGATGCCGCCAGCGCGTTGTAGGCGGCGTGCGTGAACCCCTCGACCGACGACGGATCGGTCACCTGCAGCTCGGAAATGATTCCTGCTTTGCTGATCACCAGGGTGAGCGAGACGTGGCCGTGGAGGAAATACGCCGCCTGAGGAATCATCCAGTTGCGCATCACCTGCGCCTTGAACGCACGGAGCCAGGCGCCGAAGTCCACGCCCTTGGTGTCGAATTGGAACGACTGGCCGTACTGTCCGCCGCCGTTCGGGTTCTCGAGCTGTGCGCCGCTTCGCTCGACGTACCGCGAGAGGTTTCCCAGCGCATCGGCGAGCGCCCGCGGCGTGCCCGGAGGAATCCGGGAGGCCATGGCACGTTCGGTTGACTGCCCGTTGCCGTTCGAGCCGCGTTCGGGCACGACGTAGCCCGTTTGCGCCTCGCGCGGGCCGCTATCCCGTTCGCCCTCGTTGCCGGGCGCGGACTGGGGCGGGCTCGGAGCACCCGGTGGCGGCGCCGTCGATCTCGGGGCGGCCTCCTCCGGCTGCTTCGTGTTGCCGCGGGAGAACGGCTGCTCGTTGGTCGGGTTCGGCGGGCGCTCGCGCGTCATCGCCAGACGATCCTGGTCCGACAACGGCGCGCGCGGCGGGGGCCGCAGCGCCTTGATGTCGACCTGCGGCTGCACCATCATGAACGGCTCGATGTGATTCGCCTGCTGGCGCGCCGCAATCGCCTGGCGAGCCGCCTCGGCGGCCTTCGCACGGTTGCGCGCCCATTCGGTGCGCGGAATCACCAGCGCCAGGATGATGACGACCAGGTGGATGATGATGCCGACAAACACCCCTTCGCGCGGCGACAAGGCCCGCGGGAGGTGCTGCAGATCAGGGTGTCCATCTCCGAAGTCGAAGTACATGAAAGACTTACGATTATAGCCCGGAACCCGGACCTCGCGGAATGCGAGCGGCCTGCGCCATCAGCCCGGCGGTCACGTCTGCGCCACGTATAGATAGACGATGCCGAGGCTCAAAGGGACGACCTCGACGTGCGGAAAACCGCTGGCCTGGAGCAACTGCCCGAATTCTTCGGGCGGGGGGAACTGCCCCACCGACTCCGGCAGGTACGCATAGGCGCTGTCGTGGCGCGACACCAGACGCCCGATCACCGGCAGCACCCGCCGTGCATACCACAAGTAGAGCGCACGAAACCGCGCCGACGCCGGCAGGCCGAACTCGAGCACGGCCAGCCGCCCACCGGGCCGCAGCACGCGCGCGAGCTCCCGGCACGCGACGTCTGGCTGCTGCACATTGCGGATGCCGAACGCGATGGCCGCCGCATCGGCCGATCGGTCGGCCAGCGGCAGACGGGTTGCGTCCGCCTGCGCGAGCAGCAGCGTGGATCCGCGCCGGCCGCGCTCTGCTTTCGCGACGCCGAGCCGAAGCATCTCGCGCGAGAAGTCCACGCCCACGACCCGCCTCGGCGGGGTGGGCGACGCCAGAGCCGCCAGCGCGACGTCGGCCGTTCCGGTGCAGATGTCGAGCAAAAGATCGGTCGGGCGCAGCCGCAGTGCGGCGATGGCGCGCGCGCGCCAGCGCTGATCGAGGCCACCGCTGAGCACGCGGTTCAGCAGGTCGTAGCGATGCGCGATCGCATCGAACATCCCGGCGATGCGCGCCGGCTGCTTTGCACGCAGGTCATCGTCCACCGCCCCGGGCACTCTCACGCGGTCGGCTGGCATCGGTCCCGTGTGCATCCTGCGAACGCGGCTCACGAGCGCACGTAAATGGCCAGCGCGGTGACCACGAAGTAGAGGATCCCCACGTAGCCATTGAGGTCGAAGGCGCGCTTCACCTGCGACAGATCAGTCGTCGAGACGAGCGACTGCTCGTACGCGAGCAGCGCGCCGACGGCGGCGACGCCGATAGCGTAAATCGGACCGAGTGGCACCACCAGCGCCACCGCGCCGAGACACACAACCGCGCCGACGTGCATGGCCCGCGAGATCGCCAGCGACTTCGACACCCCGAACCGCACGGGGATGGAACGCAGCCCGTGCGTGCGATCGAACTCGAGGTCCTGGCACGCGTAGAGGACGTCGAAGCCGCCCACCCACAACCCGATCGCCAAAGCGAGCAGCCAGGGCTCCCAGCCGGCGCGCCCACCGGCCGCGAGCCAGCCCCCGACCGGCGCGACTGCCATCGCGAGGCCAAGGAACGCCTGCGTCCAGGCCGTGTACCGCTTCGCCAGCGAATACCAGAACACGATCGCGAGCGCCAGCGGCGATAGTGCAAAGCACAACGAGCCCAACTGGGCCGCGGCGGCGACGAACACGATGGACCACGCCGTCACCCATGCGGCGGCCTGCGGCCGTGAAATGACGCCCCGAGGGATCTCACGTGCGGCGGTGCGCGGATTCCGCGCGTCCCACCACGCGTCGACGAGCCGGTTGAAACCCATCGCCGCACTGCGCGCGCTCGTCATCGCGACGATGATCCATGCAACCTGCCACCAGCCGACGGGCGCGACACGCGCGGCCAGGAGCGCGCCCGTCAACGCAAACGGCAGCGCGAAAACGGAGTGGCTGAATCGGACGAACGAGGCCCACGTGTGAATTCGCGCGAACATCCCGTCTAGTTCCACGAGTACGCGCCGGCGTCGCGGCGTTCGGCTGGCAGCGGCGCCCAGCGCACGTGCGCGAGCTCGACCTCGCTGACCAGATACTCCATCACGTTACCGACGCCGGGCGGGATCGTCACCGCGAGCAGCCGCGCGCTCTTGCCCGCCTCGATTGAACCCAGCCACTGCGCACAGCCGAGCGCACGGGCGCCGACGAGCGTCGCGCTCTCGAGCAGGCGTGCCGCTGGCACCTCCGGTGCGAGCGCACGCATCGCGGCCAGCTCACCGAACACGCCGAGATCCGGCGCGCTCGCCAGGCTGTCGGTCCCGATCGCGATCGGCACACCCGATTCGTAAAAGCGCCCGATCGGCGGGTCGCCCACGCCGACGTGGCGGTTGCTTCGGGGGCAGGTCACCAGCGTCGCGCCCGCTCGGGCGATGCGCCGGAGATCCACGTCGTCCATCTGGACGCCGTGCACGGCCAGCGTGCGCGGGCGCAGGAACGCGAGCCGCTCCAGGTATTCCACCGGGCCGCACCCCGGTGGCGTCCACTCGTCGTCCCAGGCGCCGAGATCCTCCAGCAGGTCGCGAAAGGGACCTTTGCCGGACGCCAGCAGGTCCGTCTCCTGAACCGACTCGGCAAGGTGCACGCTCGTGCGGGCCAGGGGCGACGCTGTCGAGCCATCGGCGCAGCGCCTGGAAGAGGGGCGCCGAGACCGAGTACGGCGCGTGTGGCGCCGGCCAGACTCGCACGTGCGGCGCCGGCGTCGCGTTGCGCACGCGCTCGGCGGCCTGTTCAATCACGGTCGCCGCTTCACGGCCCCTGAATCGCAGCAACTCAAAGAAAACCGCGGCCGCGAGCGACGCAGCATTCAGCAGCGGCACGGTTACCAGCGTGTTGCTGATATCGCCAACGGCTGCCGTACCAGCCGCCTCCATCGCGGCGATCGCGTCCCGCGCGGCGTCCACGATTTGCGGCGCGGCCGCGTCCGGCTGTGCGCGCCTGAGCGCCATGACCTCGCGTATCCAGTCAGTGAACCGCGAGGCGGGCGCGACCGCGCCCGCCAGATACGACAGCTCGATGTGCGTGTGGGCATTGACGAGCCCAGGCATCAACGCCACACGTCCGAGATCGCGTTCGTTCCCGCGTCCGCCGTCCACGACGCCGTGTCCCACGTCCGTGATGCGATCATCCGCAACGTCAATCCATCCATCGTCGAGCGGCGGCGATGAGACGGGCACGACCCAGCGGGCCCTCAGGCGCACGGGGCGGCCCTGCGGGCCTGGGCGATGCAGAATGCACAATGCACAATGCACAATGCGTCGGAATGACCTGCGGCCGCAGGAAGCCCGGCGAATGTCGGCGATGCAGGCAAGCCTCGCAGCTCACGCCCTGCAAAGCGCTTCATCCGCGCTTGTGCATTGTGCATTGTGCCGTGTGCATTACGAGCGCCCAGCATCTGTCCGCCCCGCCTTCCCCACCCTGCTCCGGGCGGGGTACTGCAGCAGTTCCGCGGGAACGCCTGCTTCGCCTGCGGCCTTCGCGGTGGCGAGCGTCGTCATCCGTGGGACGTCGTGTTGGCGGAAGAACGGATCGCCGAGCACGTCGTAGTGCATGTTGCGGCGTTTGGGAATGAACCCGGCGTTCTCGATGTTGCGGACGATCTCGACTTCGTCCATGCAGTAGCTGGCGCCGGCGGCCCGGACGACGTTCTCTTCGATCATCACCGAGCCCATGTCGTTGGCGCCGAAGGCAAGGCTCAACTGCCCGACCTTCCCACCCTGCGTGACCCAGGACGACTGCAGGTTGTCGAAGTTGTCGAGCACGAGGCGCGCCATGGCCAGCGTGCGCAGGTATTCGACGCCTGTCGCCTCGACGCCAGCGAGCTCCGTGTGCGCGGGTTGGTAGCTCCAGGTGATGAAAGCCGTGAACCCGCCGGTCTCATCCTGCAGCTCGCGCAGGCGGAACATGTGTTCCAGTCGCTCCTCGAGAGTCTCCACTGTTCCGTACATCATCGTGGCGGTCGTCCGCAGTCCAGCGTGGTGCGCGTGGCGCATCACGTCGAGCCACTCGTCGGCACTCGCCTTCCCGTAGCAGTGCAGCAGCTTCCGCACGCGGTCGACCAGAATCTCCGCCCCGCCGCCCGGGATGCTGTCGAGGCCTGCCGCCACGAGCCGGCGGATCACCTGGGGCACCGGCAGCGCCGAAAGGCGTGCGATGTGGATCACCTCCGGCGGCGAGAGGGCATGGAGCCGGAACGTGGGATACCGCTCCTTGACCGCCCGGAACAGGTCTTCGTACCACTGCAGCGGGATGTCGGGATTATGGCCGCCCTGCAGGAGCAACTGGCCGCCGCCGACCGCGATTGTCTCCTCGATCTTGCGGAAGATCTCGTCGAACGACAGCGCGTAGCCTTCGCTCGATCCCACCGGCCGATAGAAGGCGCAGAAGGAGCAGCGTGCCACGCACACGTTCGTGTAGTTGACGTTGCGATCGATGATGTAAGTGACCAGCCGTCCCGGATGCTTGCGCGCGCGCACACCGTCGGCAAGGCGGCCGAGCACGTGCGTGGGTGCTTGCGCGAACAGCGCGAGCGCGTCGTTGCGCCAGATGCGCTCGCCCGCGGCCACCCGGTCGATGAGGCTGGTCAAAGGCATCCCGCTCATTTTACCGCCCGCGCCGCCGGGCGCTCATGCGCACTGGCGCGCCAGCCATCCGCCGGCGCGGCGTAGAACCGGAGCGGCCGTGCCGCGGGCGCTGCTCCGATCTCTGCCGCGAGGGTAAAGAAGCGCTCGAGCGCGGCCCGTTCGCGCTCGCCGATGTCGTAGCGGATGTACTGGCGCAGGTAGGCGGCCCCGAGCGCCTGCCGACCGGGGTCGTTGGGGAAGTACTGCGCCGCGACCTCGTCGGAATCACGGCGGCCGTCGTCGCGCGCCTGCTGCAGCCGCCGGACGTCGTCGGACGTGAGCACGTCCGGGGCGCCGGCCCAGAACGCATACACGAACGGCAGGCCCGTCATCGCCTTCCACGCCGCGCCGAGGTCGATCTTCTGGAGGTGGCGGCGTTCGTAGTCCGCCAGCAGCGCCGGCTCCCCGATGAGGAGCGCCGCATCGGCGACGTCCAGCATCGCGGCGAGATCCGGGCCAGCCGACACATAGACCGGCGTGATGCCGAAGTGGCGCGCGCACAGGACCTTCACGAGCGCGACCGACGTGCGGGAGCTCGTGTCGAGCGCGAGCGACCGAATGTCGGCTACGGGCACGCGCGTGAAGATGGCGACCGACGCCACCGCGCCGTCGGATACCACGCCTACACCGGGAACGACGCGGTAATCGCCGCCGAGGTATTCGATCGACGGGATCAGCCCAAGGTCGATGTCGCCCGCGTGCAGGAGGGAGGCACAACGGCTCGGCAGGTCGTAGCGGACCTCGAAGCGTCCGGGCGACTGCTCGAGGCCCCGCACCAGGGGCCTGGCGTTCAGATAGGTGACGGCGCCGATGCGAACCGGCATCAGCCCACGAGCGCGAAGCGGGAGTCCCGCTCCACAGCCTCGAAACCGGCCGCGCGGATGTTCCGGCGGATTTCCTCGAGAGGTGCACGCCGGCGTCCTTCCGCCACCTCGTCGATTGGCGAGACGTTGTCCATGTCGTCAGCGCCGAAGGTGAGCGCCACCTGCGCCAGCTTTGGTCCGTGCAGCGTCCAGTCTGCCTGGATGTGCGGGACGCTGGGCAACAGGATCCGCGCGAGGGCAACCGACTTGACGTCTTCGTAGCCTGTGGTCGGCTCGGCGCCGGGGCGCCGCGGCATCGGCGCGAACACGCGCACGCCGTGCGCCCCCGCCTGCATCGACGCGACCAGACGAATGAGCGGCAGCGGCCCGTCGGAGCTCGCGGTGTGCACGGTCATGCGCGCCACGGGCATTCCGCTTGCCTCGGCGGCTTCGAGCAGCGCCGCGGGAGCCTCGAGCAGGTCGACCGGCGCTTCATCAATCGTCGCGAGGCCGGCGTCGCGCAGGGTATCGAGCCACAGGCGCACGCGCGCGACGTCGCCTGCCGCAGCCTGCTCGATATCCGCCAGCGAGAACCCACTCACGGGGACCGGACCGGCCATTTCTGCCGCCCGGCGGACTGCCGCCCGCGCCTCATCGATGTCGGAGAAAAGGGTCGCCAGCCGCAGCTCCCGTGCCGAAGGTGGACGGCCGGAGCTCTGCTCGCGGCCGTCCACGCCGGCCACGTGTGCCACGCGCAGGAACGTCGTCCGCGTGCCATGGCGCGCCCGGCGCAGGTCGTCGGCGATCATCCCGAGCGAGACGATGTCGTAGGTGGAAGCGAGCGCCTCCGCGTCAGCGTCGGTGAGCGCCTGTCCTTCCGTGATCCTGGCTGCGATATCGTCGAGTACTTCTGAACTCATTGCTTGATCTTCTCGGAACCCGGCAGCGGGGAAACCATGCGTCACGTCCCCGCTATCGTCATCTGCTCGGTAATCTGCTGCGCGAGCTGCAGCGCGCGTCGGCCATCGTCGCCGGTTACGCCCGGTTGGCGGCCGGTCCGGATCGCGTCGACGAAGTCCGCCAGCTCGCGCTTGAGCGGCTCCTCGTTCGCCACCTCCTTCTTGCCGCCCTCGATGCTCGGTGCGCCCGTCTTGGGGCGGACCAGTCGCCACACTTCGAGTTCCTGCGCGGCGTAGTCGACCGATACGTACGACTCCGGTTGGAAGAACCGGATTTTCCGCACGCGATCGCGACTGATGCGGCTGGCCGTCAGGTTGGCGATGCATCCCGAGGCAAACCGCAGCCGCACGTTCGCGATGTCGATGCGGGGCGTGAGCACCGGCACACCGACGGCATCGATCGCCGTCACCGGAGACTGGACGATCGACAGGATGACGTCGAGGTCGTGAATCATCAGGTCGAACACGACGTCGATGTCGAGGCTGCGTTCCGGGAACGTGCCCAGCCGGTGCACTTCGATGAACCGGGGCACCTGCAGGTGCGTCCGCGCCGCGTCAACGGCCGGATTGAACCGCTCGGTGTGTCCGACCGCCACGGTCACGCCGCGCTCCCGCGCCGCGGCGAGCAAGACGTCGGCTTCCGCAACCGAACGCGCCAGCGGCTTCTCGACGAGCACGGGAATGCCGGCCTCGACGATCGGCAGCGTGACGGCCAGGTGCGACTCGGTCGGAACGGCGATCGTGACCGCGTCCACCGCACCGGTCAGCTGCGACACATCCGTCAAGACCTCCGTGCCACAGGCCGCCGCAATGTCTCGTGCGCGCTCGTGATTCAGGTCGAGGATGCCTGTCAATTGGACGCCGGGCAGGCCGCACAGGATTCGCGCGTGATGCCGCCCGAGGTGTCCCACGCCCACCACCGCGACGCGAACGACGCCGGCGCCGATCATGAAAGGCTCCGTGCGACGATGGCAATGCCGGCACGATCGGCGGCATCAGTAACGGCAGGCCGATCGAACACGAGCGTCCGTCCCGCGTCGATCGACAGTGCGGTGGCTTCGGCCGCGCGCATCGCGTCGACCGTGGCAACGCCGATGACCGGCACATCGAACCGCATGTCCTGGTTCGGCTTCGCCACCTTCACGATACGCGCGCCGGGGCCTGCCAGCCGTCCCGCGCGCGCGATCATTTCGTCGGTGCCTTCCATCGCCTCGACGGCGACAACAGCGGCGTCTTTGACCGCGATGGCCTGCCCGATGTCGAGCGCGGCGATGCGGTCGGCCATGCCGTAGCCGAAAGACAAGTCCCGCTGCTCGTCTGGCGACGGACCGCGCGCGGTCAGTTGACCGGGCGGCGCGAGCAGGGGTGTGAGCAGGGCCGTCGAGTTCATCAACTCGATGCCGTGGTCGCGCATCACGTCGGCCACCGCAGAAATCAACGCATCGGTGTTCCTGGCGCGCAGCCGCGTCAGTACCGAGAGCAGCGTGAGGTCCGGGACGATGCCGGAGAAGATCTTCACGTGCTTGACCTGTCCGGCCATGACGGCGTGCTGCACGCCGGCGCCCTTGAGCAAAGAGATGCACTTGCCCAGTTGCCCGAGGGAGACCCAGTGCAGCTCCGTTCCGGGCTGGCGCGCCGCAGCCGCCGCCAGGTCCGGCCCGGCCTCCTCCTTGACCGCGATGATCGTGACCTCGTGCCCCAGGGCGCGTGCAGCATCGAGCACGAGAAAGGGAAAGCGGCCGTTGCCGGCGATGACACCGAGCCTCATGGCAGTTCCGTGCGCAGGATGCCGCCGAGCGCCACCGGGGCGTCTACTCGTCGGCCACCATTTCTTCGGCGCGGCGTGTGGCGCGACGCAGGATGACGCCTCGCTGCGAGCTGCGGATGAACTCCACGAGGTACTGCACTTCGGGGCAGCTGAGCGTGTCGTCGTCATCGATCTGGCGCAGGGCGCGGCTCGTGGTCAGCTTCGACACGAGCAGGTAGCGGTATGCCCGCTTCAACTTGCTCAGCGTCTCCTCGGTGAACCCGCGACGCATCAGGCCAATCGTGTTCAGGCCGTAGATGCGCGCCCGGTTGCCGACCGTCTTCGCAAACGGCATGGCGTCCTTGGTGACGACCGAGTAGCCGCCGATGAACGCATGCTCGCCGACGCGGCAGAACTGGTGCACGCCCGAGAACGCGCTGATCGTCGCGTAGTCTTCGACCCACACGTGTCCGCCGAGCGTCGCCGCGTTGCCGAAGATCGTGTTGTTGCCGATCCGGCAGTCGTGGGCCACGTGGGTGTACGCCATGAAGAGGTTACGGTCGCCGATGCTCGTCAACCCGCCGCCGCCGTGCGTACCGCGGTGCACGGTGACGAACTCCCGGAAGATGTTTTTCCGGCCGATCACCAGCCGCGTCTTCTCGCCGCGATACTTGAGGTCCTGCGGCATCAGCCCGATCGACGCAAACGGAAACACCTGCGTCTCGTCGCCGATCTCGGTCCACCCGTCGACGATGGCCGAGGCCCCGATGCGGCACTGCTTCCCGATGCGCACGTGCGGGCCGACGGTGGCAAACGGCCCGACGATGGTGCCCTCGCCGATCTCGGCGTCGGGATGCACGATGGCGCGCGGATCGATCTGGGACCGGACCTTCAACACCAGCAGCAGGTCCCCTTCCGCGACGACCTGATCGCCGACGTACGCCGTGCCGTGCGCCCGCACCAGCGGCGGACGCTCCCGGCCGAGGGTGACCTCGAGCCGCAGCCGATCCCCGGGCACGACCTGCCGCCGGAACTTCGCGTTGTTCACGCCCCGCAGGTAGGCCTGCACGTTTGGTGCGGCATTGTCGCGCTCGAACAGCAGCAGCGCGGCGACCTGGGCCAGCGCCTCCATCATCAACACGCCGGGCATCAGCGGGGTGCCCGGGAAGTGCCCCTGAAAGAATTCCTCGTTGACGGTGACGTTCTTGGCGGCGACCAGGCGGCGCCCGGGCTCGTGCTGGACGACGGCATCCACCAGGAGGGACGGATAGCGATACGGCAGTCGGTCGAGGAGCAGGGGGATGTTGATAGGCACAGACTTCCGTCACACATTCGGCGCGCTGGCAGCGCCGCACCCGGGCTGCCGGGGCGCCGAGCCGTCGGCGCCTGACATCGTGCGATCCGGAGGGATGGTACACGAGAAGAGGTGCGCTCGGCACCTCTTCTCTACTGGCCGTTACCGCTGCGGCGGCTTCGGAGCCCCCGTGGCGGGAGGCTTCGCAGTTCCAGCCGGGGGCTTGGCCGCAGGAGCGGGCGCGGCCGTGGTTCCCGCCGGGGGCGCAGCCGGTGTGGTCGTGGGGGCGGTGCTCGTGGCGGCAGGGGCGGCCGCGTCGAAGCGCTTGATCACGTCGTTGGTGAGGTCGAGCGCCGTGTCGGCCCACACGATGCCGGAATCATTCTGGCTGAACAGAATCTCGAGCCCCCGCTCGGCGACGATCTGCTGGATGATGGGCAGCAGCCGGCCCTGGAACCCGTTCTGGAGGTCCTGCTGCAATTGCTGCACTTCTTCCTGCGCGTCCTGCGTGAACCGCTGGATCTCTTTCTGCTGCCGGTCGATGTCGCGTTCGAGCTGCCCACGGGCGGCTTCGCTCATCACCGATGACTGCTGCTGCAGCTTCGCCTGGTCCGCCTGCAACTTCTTGTTGAGGTCATTGAGCTGTGTGACCTTCTGCTGGTTCAGCGCCTGCACCTTCGCGGTGGAGGCCTTGCCCTCAGTCGATTCCCCCGCGACCCGCTGGATGTTGATGAAGGCGAACTTGGTGCCCTGCGGGAACGGGCGTGGAGGTGCGGGCTGGGTCTGGGCCGAGGCCGGCGGCGCGGCTGACGGCGTGGCCGGCGGCGTGGCCGGCGGCGTGGTGGTCGTCCCCTGGGCAAAAGACGGAGAGGACCAGAGCACCAGGCTCAGGGCGGCAATCACTACAAACGATCTCATCTCTGTCAGTCCTTTTCGTGAACGCGGGCGCGAGCTGCCGCGCCCTCAAGTCTAATACAAGCCCGGCCGGGGCCAGGGCTTCCCCTGCGCTAAAACGTCGATCCCACCGCGAACTTGAAGACGTATTTCTTGGCCGGTTGCAGATTGTTGTCGTACACCCCTTCGCGCTGCGGGTTGTGGGCGAAGATCAACCGGAACGGCACGTTCAGCACCGGCATGAAGAAACGGATTTCCGCCCCCGTCGACGTCTTGAAATCCTCCCACGCATAGCGCTTCCCGTCGTCAGGCACCTGGCCGGCGTCGTAGAACAGCACCAGGCGCACCGGACCGGCGATCGTGATCAGGTACTCGGCGTTGAACAGGAGGCTCTTGTCGCCGCCAATCACGATCCCGGTGACTGGGTCGCGCGGGCCAATCGACCGGATGTCGTAGCCGCGGACGCTGTACTCGCCGCCCAGAAACAGTTTTTCGAAGATAGGAAGGACGACGGTGCTCCCGTACGGCTTGATGTACTCGACCTGCCCACGGATGCCAAGGCTGGTGCGGTGGGTCTGCTGGAACATCCACACGCCCTCGGCCCGTGGCTTGAGGAAATTGACGTTGCCGCCGATACCGGCAACGTCCAGGCTGGCCGTATACCGCCGTCCCTTGGTCGGGAAAATCGGGTTGTCGATGGTGTTGTGGACGAAGCTCGGACTGACCTGGCTGATCGTACGGACGCCGTGCTCTCCCTGCAGCAGCGCGTCCTGCAGGAACGGATTGCGGCCGATGACGGCGGGGTCGAGGTACAGCGGGTTGACGTCCTTGACCTTCACCTGCTGGAGACTGTAGCTCACGAACATCCGCGAGAAATCGGCGACCGGGAACCCGATCGTCGCGTTGCCGCCGGCGGACAGCTGCGTGTACGCGTAGAGGTACACCAGCTCGCGGCTGAAAATGTCGACGCCGGCCGTGATCGGCCGATCGAAGAGGAACGGCTCGGTGAACGCCACCTGGTAGTTCTTCGCACGCCTGCCCGCGAGCACCGAGAAGGTGGCGCTCTCGCCGCGCCCCAGGAAGTTCGATGTCTGGAATGCCAGCTGTCCGAAGAACCCTTCGAACTGCGAGACGCCCGCGCCGAAGGTGATCTGGTTCCGGTTCTGCTCCTCCACGGTCAGCGTGACGTCGACCT
This sequence comes from Vicinamibacteria bacterium, assembly GCA_963697705.1. GTDB lineage: Bacteria > Acidobacteriota > Vicinamibacteria > Vicinamibacterales > JAENWD01 > CAVUCH01. Next base: position 426,347 of record CAVOPA010000019.1, on the reverse strand, counting down.
TGTTCTTCTCGCCGGCGGTCTTCTCGACCTTGATCGCGTCGTTGCCTTTACCTTCTTCGAGGGGCTTGAAGTATCCCAGCTGGTTGATGCGCTTGACGCTGTACTTAAGCGCCTCGGTGTTGAAGACGCCACCCTCGAGCAGCCGGACCTCCCGGCGCACCACGTTGTCGCGGGTGGTGGTATTGCCGACGAAGCTGACCCGGTTGACGAAGTACTGCTCGCCTTCCTGCATGCGCATCGTCACATCCACAATCGGCGCACCGTCGGCCGTCTTCACTGGGCCGACCGGCTTCTCTTCGGCGGGCGCGTTCGGATCGACCTGGTCGCGGGGCTTGAGGTCGGGAAAGCCGGTGAACTCCCAGTAGCCGACCTGGCCGTACACTTCACGGGCCGAGTCGAGGCCCTTGCGAATGCGCTTCTCGCTATAGAACTCGCCTTCGTTCAGTTTGAACAGCGAGCGCAGCCCTTCGGACTTGACGACCTTGTTGCCCTCGAAGTTGAAGTTGCCGACCTTGTAGCGGCCGCCCTCCTGCACCTGCGCTTTGAGCTGCACATAGCGGATTTTGCCGTCGGGCGCGTCTTCCAGGTACTTCAGCTCGGGCGCGCCCACGCGCGCCGTGATGTAGCCCAGATTGCGGTAGTACTCGTTGACCCTCTCGGCATCTTCCTCGAACTTCGCTTCCTGGAACGTCCCGCGCCCGGTGATGAAGGAGAACGGCCACTCCTGCTTGTTCGACTTCATCTGCTTCCGCAGCGTCTTGTCGCTGACCGCCTTGTTGCCCTCGAACTCGATCTCGCGGACGCGCACCTTGGGCCCTTCGTCCATCACGAACGAGAGGTGCACCAGCTTGGGGCCGCCGGGCATCGGCTTGATCTCGTGGGTCACCTCCGCGAACTGGAAGCCCTTCTCGGACAGCAGCCCGCGGACGACGCCCTCGACCTTCTTGATCAGCGACGGGTCGATGAAGGAATCGAGGCGGATGCTGATGTTCTCTTCCTTGAGCTTCTCGTCGATCTTCGACTGGTCGACCTTCTTGCTGCCCGTGTAGTCGACGATCTTCACCCGCTGCCGCTCTTCGAGCGTGTAGATGACGTGCTTGCCGATTACGCCGTTGTCGTACGGCGCATCCTTCACTTCGATCGACAGGTTGTCGAGGAAGTTGGTGGCCCAGAGACGCTTGAAGTCTTCGAGAACCGTCTGTTCCTTGTACGGCACCCACACGCCGTCTTTCGAGCGGCTGGCCTGGGTCTGGATGTAATAGAGATACGTCTGCGGATCGATCACCGACACACCGCCCTGTGCGGGGAACTGCAGCTCGATGAACCGGACGAGCGGCGGTGATCCCGGCGGCGGCAGACGCACGGGCTGTGCTGGTCCGCCAGCGGCCTGTGCCGCAGCGGGTGCGGGCTGCGGCGTCGAGGGCGGCGTTGTGGGCGGCGTGGCGGACTGGTCTGGCGTACTGCGCTCCGCGCCCTGCGTCTCAGATGGAGCGGGCGCGGCCGGCGCAGCCTGCGAATCGGGGGCCGGCGCCTGTCCTCCTCCGGCGGCCGTGCCAGCGGGCGTTGGATCGGGCCTGCCCTCCTGGGCAGAGGCCGGCGCAGCGGCCGACAGAAGGGTGGCCAACCCGAGCAATGCCAGAAAACGCGTGTGCATGAAATGGGATTCCCGTAATCGCAGCCGGCGTGGGCCCGCACACGGGTGCGGGCGCGCCACGACAACCACTGAGCTTACAGGACGTAAGACGTCTTACACCAGCCGCCGGCCGGCCTCGACCTGTCCGGCCGGACGATAGGACAGTTGGCCGGCATCGAGGTAGACCTCGATGTCGCCGCCTCGCAAATGTCCGCGGATGAGTTCTTCGGAGAGCGGATCCTCCACGTATCGCTGGATCGCGCGCCGCAGCGGCCGGGCGCCATACGAGCGGTCCTTGCACGTCAGGTCGATGATCCAGTCGGCCACTTCCGGGGCCAGCGTGATCTTCAGCTGACGGTCTGAGAGATTCGCGTTCAGCGACGTGACGAGCAACCCCAGGATACGCCGCAGGTCTTCGTCTCCGAGCGCGTCGAACACGATGATTTCGTCGATCCGGTTGATGAACTCGGGGTTGAACGTCCGCTTCACCTCGCCGAGCACCATGTCGGTGACCGTCCGGCTGATCTCGCCCTGGTCGGCCGACTGGAACCCGAGGCTCGCCTTCTTCTGGATGTAGCGGGCCCCGATGTTCGACGTCATGATGATGATCGTGTTCTTGAAGTTCACCCGGTTGCCCAACCCGTCGGTCAGGTGGCCGTCTTCGAATACCTGCAACAGGATGTTGAAGAGGTCCGGGTGCGCTTTCTCGATCTCATCGAGCAACACGACCGAATACGGGTTGCGCTTGACCTTCTCCGTGAGCTGACCGCCCTCTTCGTGCCCGACGTATCCGGGCGGGGATCCAATCAGCTTGGAGACGGCGTGCTTCTCCATGTACTCGGACATGTCGAAGCGGATGAGCGCGTTGTCGCTGCCGAAGAGGAAGTTCGCCAGCGCGCGCGCGAGCTCGGTCTTGCCGACGCCGGTCGGGCCGAGGAACACGAAGCTGCCGACGGGGCGCGCCGGGTTCTTCAGTCCAGCGCGCGAACGGCGAATGGCGCGGGACACGGCCGAAATTGCCTTCTCCTGGCTGACCACGCGCTTGTGGAGATCCTGCTCCATGCGGAGCAGCTTGTCGCCCTCGTCCTGGTTGATCGACGCGAGCGGCACGCCCGTCCACTTGCTGACGACCTCGTCGATCTCCTGCTTGCCGACCATCACGCGGCGCGTGCTCGACTTGACGTCGAACTTCTCGCGGACGAACTGCAGGTTCTCGCGGGCCGTGACCTCCTGGTCGCGATAGAACTGCGCCTTCTCGAAGTCCTTCTGCGCGGCGGCCGTTTCCATCTGCTCGACGGCGATGCGGATGCTCTTGTTGATCTCGCCGAACTCCTCGCTGTAGCCCGCTTCCTTGAGCTTGGCGCGCGCGCCGGCCTCGTCGATGAGGTCGATTGCCTTGTCGGGCAGGAAGCGATCCGTGATGTAACGGCTCGACTGATAGACGGCCGCCTCGATTGCCTCGCGCGTGTACTCGACGTGATGGAAGGACTCGTAGCGGTCCTTGACCCCGAGGATGATCTCGATGGCTTCGAGCTCGTTCGGCGGGTCGACCTTCACGGCCTGGAAGCGCCGCTCGAGCGACCGATCCTTCTCGATGTACTTCCGGTACTCGGACGGCGTCGTGGCGCCGATGCACCGGATCTCGCCGCGGCTGAGCGCGGGCTTGAGGATGTTGGCCGCGTCGAGCGAGCCTTCGGCCGATCCGGCGCCGACCAGCGTGTGGAGCTCGTCGATGAACACGATGATGTTCGGGTTGTCGGTCAGCTCCTTCATGATCGCCTTGAGGCGCTCTTCGAACTGGCCGCGGTACTTGGTGCCGGCGACGATCAGCGAGATGTCGAGGGCGAGAATCCGCTTGTCGGCGAGGAAGTGCGGCACGTCGCCGTAGACGATCTTCTGGGCGAGCCCCTCGACAATCGCGGTCTTGCCCACGCCGGGCTCGCCGATGAGCACGGCGTTGTTCTTCGTGCGGCGGCAGAGCACCTGCTGCACCCGCTCGAGCTCGTAGTCGCGGCCGACCAGTGGATCGAGCTGGTTCTTCATCGCGGCCTCCGTGAGGTCGCGGCTGAACTCGGCGAGCAGCGGCGTTTCCTTGACACGCGTGAGCGTGGTCTTCTCGTTCAGCAGCTGCACGATGTCGTCGCGGACCGTGTTGAGCCGCATGCCCTTCTCCATGAGAATGGACGCGGCGACGGAGCGCTCCTCGCGCAGGATGCCGAGCAGCAGATGCTCGGTGCCGATGTAGTTGTGCAGCAGGCGATCCGCCTCTTCGGCCGCGGCCTGGAGCACCCGCTTGGTCTCGGCGCTGAAGGGGATCTCGACCGAAGTCGACACCTTCTCGCGAAACACCGTCCGCCCCTCGATTTCCTTGCGGATGTTCTCGAGCGACAGGTGCGAGCGCGCGAAGATGCGGCTCGTGAGCCCTTTGCCTTCGCGAATGAGGCCGAGCAGCAGGTGCTCGGTCTCGATCGAGATGCTGCCGAGCTGACTTGCCTCGTACCGGGCGAAGAAGAGAACTCGTCTCGCCCTTTCGGTGTACCGTTCGAACATCCGGTCTACCTGAGATGAATGGGGTCCGCTGCCAAAGGTGAATTGCAGCCTCATTATAGCGCGGATGTTCGCCTTTCCTGTGCGGCCGTCCCCGCGGCGGGCGCGGCGAGCGTCACGCCGGCCGCAGGCGGCCGCCCTCGAGCCTGAGCGTGCGATCGCAGCCGGCGGCGAGACGAGGGTTGTGCGTCGCGATGAGCGACGTCAGCCCGAACTCGGCGTGCATGTCGCGCAGCAGCCCATGGAGGCTATCGGCGGTCTCCTCGTCGAGATCCCCCGTCGGCTCGTCGGCCAGGAGGAGGGACGGCTGCATCACCAGCGCCCGTGCCACCGCGACCCGCTGCTGCTCGCCGCCCGACAGCATCCCCGGCCGGTGGTCGAGCCGCTCGCCGAGGCCAACCCGCTCGAGCAGCCGTCGTGCCCGCGGCCGCCCCTCGGCCGCCGGGACACGCGCGATGCGCAGGGGCATCTCGGCGTTTTCGACCGCGCTGAACTCGGGCAGCAGGTGGTGGAACTGGAACACGAACCCGACGTGGCGATTGCGAAAGGCCACGAGGTCGGCATCCCGCAACCCGGTGATCTCCCGCTCGCCGATCCGGACCGTTCCCGAATCGGACCGATCGAGGCCCCCGAGCAGGTGAAGGAGCGTGCTCTTCCCGACACCCGACGCGCCCACCACCGCAACCATCTCTCCTGCCTCGACGGCAAGGTCCAGGTCGCGCAGCACGTGAATCGCCTGCGAGCCGACGTCGTAGCGCTTGTTCAGGGCCGAGACGGAGAGAAAAGACATTACGATCGGCTCCGGGCTCCAGGCTCCCGGCTCCGGGCCTGGTTCGGCCCCGGACTTGCCAGTGCGTGTGGGAGCCAGACACCACCTGGTGCCTGGAGCCTGGAGCCTGGAGCCTTACTCAAATCGCAGCGCCTGCACCGGGTCCAGCTTTGCCGCCTGGCGTGATGGATAGAGCGTGGCCACGAAGCAAATGACGATCGCCGAGGCGATGACGACGGTGAAATCCCACGGCAGTATGGTAAACGGCACGTGCGACACCTGGTACACGTCGGTCGGGATCCTGATCAGACGGTACCGATCGAGGACCCACGCGAGCGTGTAGCCGAGCGCTCCGCCGGCGGCCGTGCCCACCAGGCCAATGATCAGCCCCTGCAGCATGAAGATGGTCATGATGCTGCGGCTCGACGCGCCCATCGTCTTCAGGATCGCGATGTCGCGGCTCTTCTCCATCACGAGCAGCACCAGCGACGCGATGATGTTGAGGGCGGCGACCATCACGATGAGCCCGATCGTGATGGAGATCGCCATCTTCTCGAGCCACAGCGCTGAGAACAACGAGCGGTTCATGTCGGCCCAGTCCTGCGTCAGGTACTTGTCTCCCAGCTCGGCCGTCACCCGGTCGGCAACGGCTGGTGCGTCGTAGATGTTGGCGACGCGGAGCTCGAGCAGATCGGGCTGGGTCTTGCGCAGCATCGAGGCAGCCGTGTCGAGCGCCACGAACCCGTACGACGAATCGAACTCGTAGAGCCCGAGCTTGAAGATGCCGACGACGGTGAACCGCCGCGAGCGCGGGATGAGACCCATCGGCGAGAGCGTCCCTTCGGGCGTCGTCAGCGTCACATCGTCGCCGAGCGCGGCGCCGATCTGATTCGACAGGTCCGACCCGATCAGGATTCCCGGTGGTCCGTCGCCAGCCCGCGCGAGTGCGGTCAGCGACCCGTGCTCGACGCTGCGCGCGAGATCCGTCACGCTCCCCTCGAGCGCCGGATCGATGCCCTTGAAGGTGATGAACGCGTCGCCGCGTCCGGTTCTGAGCAGCGCCTTGCCGAGGATCGCAGGCGCCACGCCGGTCACCCCCGCGACCCGCCGCAGCCGCGCCGCCTCGGCGTGGTAGTCGGCGATGCCGCCCTGCTTCCAGACATACACGTGTGCGCTCGACCCGAGAATCCGATCCCGCAGCTCGCCCTGCAGCCCGGTCATGAGCGCCAGCGCAATGACGAGCGCCGTGACCCCGACCGCGACCCCGAGCATCGAGATCAACGAGATGAGCGAGATGAACGCCTGCTTCCGCTTCGCAAGCAGGTAGCGCCAGGCGATGTGGAGTTCGAAGGGCAAGGGGACGCTCACGGTGTCAGGCTCCGGGCTCCGGGCTCCAGGCTCCGGGGCTCGTCAGAGGCTCCCGCCTGTCAGCGGACGGTATGGTTGCTGCAAGTTTCACCCAGTATGAGCCGCAATCACGAGAAGCTCCGGGTGTTCCAGGTGGCCGACTCGCTCGCCGTTCACGTCTATCGACATTCGGCATGCTTCCCCGCGTCCGAACGCTTCGGGCTGCAGTCGCAGTTGCGGCGCGCGGCCGTGTCAGTGGCCACGAACATCGTCGAAGGGTGCGCCCGCCGCTCCCGCGCTGATTACGCGCGCTTCCTCGATATCGCGCTCGGTTCCGCAACCGAAACCGATTATCTGCTGGACCTCTCCCGGAGGCTCGGCGCACTGAGCTCTGAGTCTTACGAGGAATGCAAGACCTGCGCGAACCAGCTACTGCCCGCGTTGCAGAAACTGCTGCACTCAGTAGAAGCCATGGAGCCGTGAGTCAGCCGAAGCACCTGGAGCCAGAGGATGCCTGATGCCTGGAGCCCGGAGTCTGGAGCCCTGTCCGTCACTCCCGTCTCCTCATGTGCGGAAACAGAATCACGTCTCGAATCGACGGCGAGTTCGTGAGCACCATCACCAGGCGATCGATCCCGACGCCTTCGCCGGCCGTCGGCGGCAGGCCGTACTCGAGCGCACGGATGTAGTCGTCGTCCATCGCGTGCGCCTCGGCGTCGCCGCGACGTTTCTCTTCGAGCTGCTGTTCGAAGCGGCGGCGCTGCTCGATCGGATCGTTCAGCTCGCTGAATGCGTTCGCCACTTCGAAGCCGGCGACGTAGAGCTCGAACCGTTCGACCGTATCGGGATCGTCGGGCTTCTGCTTCGACAATGGTGACACTTCGGTCGGGAAGTCGTACACGAACGTCGGCTGGACGAGGGACTCCTCGCAGAGCGCCTCGAACAACTCCATTGCGATCTTGCCCGCGCCCGCCGCTGGAGGGACCGCGATGTCGAGCCGGGCCGCTATCGCGGCCGCGGCCTCGCGATCGCGCAGCGCGCCGGCGGCGATCGTGTCGCCCAGCCGCGCGCTGGCAGCCTCCGCGGCGCCCTCACGCAGCGAAACACGGCGGAACGGCGCGCGGAAGGAGATCGTGTCCGGTCCGTACGGCACTTCGGTGGCCGCGGTGGCGCGCTCGGCGACAAACGCGAGCATCTCCTCGGTCAGACGCATCAGATCCTGGTAGTCGCTGTACGCCTCGTAGAACTCCAGCATCGTGAACTCGGGGTTGTGCTGGGTCGAAATCCCTTCGTTGCGGAAGTTCCGGGCCACCTCGTACACGCGCTCCATGCCGCCCACCGTCAATCGCTTCAGGTACAGTTCCGGCGCAATCCGCAGGAACAGATCCATGTCGAGCGCGTTGTGGTGCGTGACGAAGGGACGTGCCATGGCGCCGCCGGCAATGGGCTGCATGACAGGAGTCTCGACCTCGAGATACCCCCGATCGTCGAGGAAGCGGCGGATGGCGGCGAGCACACGGCTGCGCACCTCGAAGACGCGGCGCGATTCTTCGTTGACGATCAGATCCAGGTAGCGCTGCCGATAGCGGATCTCCACGTCCTGCAGGCCGTGCCACTTCTCGGGGAGCGGAATGTGGCACTTGCCGAGAAACTCGAGGTGGCTGGCCCAGATCGTCAGCTCGTTCGTGCGGGTGCGGAACAGGTGCCCCGACACGCCGACGTGGTCGCCAAAATCGAGCAGCCGCGCGACTTCGAAATCGCGCTCCGGCAGCGCGTCCTTGCGCAGGTACACCTGAATCCGCTGCCGCCCGTCCGAGAGGACGAGAAAATTCGCCTTGCCGAAGCTGCGGATCGCCAGAACCCGGCCGGCGGTGGTGGTCTCGACGCGGGAGGCTTCGAGGTCGGCGGCCGCGACGCCGCCGTAGGTCTCGACCAGCGTCGTCACCGTGTGCGTGCGGTCGAACCTTCCCGGGTAGGGTCGCACGCCGAGACGCATCAGCGCCTCGAGGTTCGCCCGCCGCTGTTGGATCTGTTCGTCTTCCTGCGTCATACACGTGTGGGAGCGCCGGGGTGCAGGCGCTTGCGAACGCCGTCGAGCACGCCGTTGATGAACTTCACAGCTTCGGGCGTGCTGAACCGCTTGGCCAGCGCCAGCGCCTCGTCAATGATGACCGGCGGTGGCGTCTCGGCCTGGTGCAGGAACTCGTAGACGGCCAGCCGAAGGATCAGCCGATCGAGCACCGGCATGCGGGCGAGTCGCCAGTTCTCGGCGCTCTCTTCGATGAGCGGATCGATCTCGGCGATGTGCTCCACGGTCCCGTCCGCGAGGGTGGTCGCAAAGGATCGCGACCGATCCGACACGTCTGGCGCCTCGGCTTCGCCCATGTCCCAGTACAGGCGGCGCACTTCGGGCATGGTGAGACGCCCGATCTCCCATTGATAGAGCATCTGCAGTGCGGCCTCGCGGCCGCCGCGCCGCCCGCCGGCATGGGGCGCCCGCTCGTCGGCGTGTTCGTTCACGTGGCGCTCCGCCCGGCCGATTCGAGTGCCCCGAACAGCGTCGCCATCTCCATCGCCGCCACTGCCGCTTCCCACCCCTTGTTGGCCGCACCCGGCCCGACCCGCTCGATCGCCTCCTCGGCAGAATTGGTCGTGAGCACGCCAAACGCCATCGGCACTCCTGTCGCCGCCGCTGCAGCGATCAGGCCCTGCGACACCGCCGAGGCGATGTAGTCAAAATGCGGCGTGGCGCCGCGAATGAGACAGCCGAGCGCAATCACCGCGGCGAAGCGGCCCGTTTCCGCGGCGCGCTGCGCGGCAATCGGAATCTCGTACGCACCCGGCACACGCAGCACGGTCACGATCGGACTCGAGGACGCCGCCGCCCGCAAGCCCCTCCCGGGCGCCGGCCAGCAGCCGCTCGGTGACGAAGTCGTTGTATCTGGACACCACGACGGCGAAATGGAGTCCTTTGGCCTCGCGGCGACCCTCGAGCATCGGCATGCGGCGGCTGTCCTCGTGTCTAGTGTCCAGTGTCTAGTGTCCCGTGAAGGTCGGCTTGCGTTTCTCCAGAAACGCGCGAGTGCCTTCTCTCATGTCGTCGGTCGTGGCCACGAGGCCGAACAACGTGGCCTCGTACGCCTGGGCCTCGGCGAACGGCATCTGCAGGCCCTTGTGCACGGCCTCGAGGATCGCGCGCGCGGCGACCGGCGCCTTGGCCGCCAGCTCCTTCGCGAGCGCGAGCGTCGTGGGCATCAGCTCACCGCGCGGCACCACGCGGTCGACGAGACCGATGCGGTACGCTTCGGCCGCATCGATCTGGTGGCCGCGCAGCATCAGCTCCAGGGCACGCCCTCGTCCGACGAGCCGCGGGAGCCGCTGCGTGCCCGCATACCCGGGGATGAGACCCAGGTTGATCTCGGGCTGGCCGAAGCGTGCGGTGTCGGCAGCCACGCGCAGCGTGCAGGCCATGGCGAGCTCGCACCCGCCACCGAGCGCAAAGCCGTTGACCGCCGCCAGCACCGGCTTGCCGAGCGTCTCGACCAGATCGAAGACGTGTTGCCCGCGCTGGGCGGTCATCTTCGCGCCAAGCGGGGTCTGCAGCGAGAGCTCGGCGATGTCGGCCCCCGCGATGAAAGCCTTCTCCCCTGCGCCCGTGATCACCACCGCGCGGACGCCGTCGTCGCGCCGGAGATCCAGCAGGACGCTGCGCAGCTCGTCGAGCGTCGCGGCGTTCAGCGCGTTGAGACGATCCGGGCGGTTGACGGTAACCGTCGCCACCGCTTCGTCCCGGGCCATGAGCAGGTGTGTCAGCGTCATCACGGTCAAAACGCGGCGACGAAAGCCGGCTCGCAGTCGATTGCCGGCATCTCACCCGCCTGCGTTGCTCCTTCTCGAGACTCTGTTCAGTGTCTCCACGGGTCGCGCGTCGGACACGCCACTAGATTCTACTCTTGCGGACACGCACGAGGACCGCGACGAGCCACGCGATGGCAATGCCCCCGGCCGCGCCGGTCGCATCCGCACGGAGATCCTGCAGGTCGGCGGTCCGGCCCGGCACGTATCGCTGGTGCAGTTCGTCGCTCGCCCCATAGGCGGTCGCGATCGCCAGCGCCGAGAGACCGGTGCCGGCGGTGACGCCGGTCAGGGTCCCGCGCGCCAAGGCACGAAGGACGACGACCCCAAATCCCGCGTACGCGGCGCTGTGACCCGTCTTGTCGCTGACGCCAGGCGGCAGCGGAGCCTGGGTCATCGACGACACCAGGAAGATAGCGACGGCGTAGACCACGACCGGGAGCCACCGCGAGAAACTGCCCGTGTTCAGGCGAGAGTATGGGGGGTGTGGAGACTCACGCACGCAGAGGGTCGCGCCGACCGCGTCTAGACTGGGAACGGATACATCAGCCATCCCAGAACGATGGCGCTGGCGACGAAGCCACCAAAAACCATTCCGCCGAAGCGGAGCTGATCGCGCGGCTCGTCTCTGAGGAGCATCGCGAACACGAGCGCCACCAGGAACGAAAAGATGACCAGCAGGACGAGATGGCTGTGCATGGGAGCGTTACTTCCGGCCGAGCGCGATGTCCCAGGCGTCGGTGACGACGAGCAGGTTCAGCAGCCCCGCTACGATCAGGAACGCGTTGCCGTACTCGTAGGTGGGCGCGACGACAGTTCCTGCACCCGCAGACAGGGTGCGGGCCACCAGGTAGGGCACGCCCATTCCCACATCGGCAACGGCAGCCAGCGCCACCAGCGGCTGGCTGATCTCGAAAGGAAACAGGCGACCCTGCAGTGCCAGGCCGATACCGAACATCAGCGGTAAGGCGATGAGGAACACCAACCCCTTGGCGCGCCGCCCGAACCACAGGTGGGCCGCTCCTGGAATCGCCCACGCGGCCACGCAGACCAGATACGGATTCACCGTCTGTACACGCTCGACTGTCGCTTCACGCACACTGTAAGTCTACCTCAGTTACCGCGCTGCCCAGCCGTTCGCCACGCGTGCGCGAGCAACGCCGCGACGGCACAGCCGAGTGGCGCCGCGAGCGTGGCGCGCAGCGCGTTGCCTGTTGCGAACACGTCAACCCGTTCGCCGAGCCAGCTGATAACGGTCGGCACGGAGGCGATCAGGGCGAGCGGGACAAGCCGCGTCCGTCCGATGGGCGCTTGGAGCCGCCACGGGCCGGTGAGGAGGACGAGCGCAGCGGTAGCGCCAGCGCTCACGTACAGACCGGCGCAACGCGCGCAGACGGGCCACCGAATTCCGCCTGTGTGAAAGGAGCGCTCCGGGCGCTGGTGACAGACGATGGCGCCGACCCCGTACACGGCTGCAGACGCAAACACGGCAGGCGACCCTGGTGTTGCGCTCATCGCAAGCCGTGGTGCAGCCACGACCGCTACGGCCCACAGAATTGTAGTGATGAGAAGTGCGACAGACACACGCGCCGCGAATCGATCGCCTCGGCTCGCCACGCCGCGACTGTACTATGCGACGCAAGAAGCGGTCTGTCGCTCGGCGGCTACGGTTGCGTGCCGGCCTCGCGCCGAGCGGGCACCCGCAGAGGGTTTGGAACGTGAGACTCGCGGCTCGATCTGCCGCCGCAGTGCTCCTGGCGATCACGAGCGCCAGCGCTCCCGCCGCCGCGCGGCCGGACGGGATCAGGTTCAAAACGCGCACGGCCTTGCAAGCTGCGTTCCCCACGCGCGGGTGACCCGCCACGGGTGACGCCGGAGGCCGGACCGGCGCTGGTGCTTGCTATACTCGCGGCTCCGCATTCGGTTCAATCGAAACGCACCCCACGCGCGTTCCGCGCGCCGATCACGGCCAACACATTCACGGATGCCACCACCGCACGCTCCAACGCTCCGCCGCAGCACGGTCGCGGCAGTCGCGCTGACCTCCGCCGCCCTGCTGATGACCGAGCTCGCGCTCACTCGCATTTTCTCGGTCACGATGTATTACCACTTCGCGTTTCTGGCCATTTCGATTGCCCTCTTCGGGCTGAGCGCCAGCGGCGTGTACGTGTTCGTGGCCCGGCGCTGGCTGCTGGCCCGGGAGCCGTCGGGCCTGCTGGCCTGGCACGCCCTGGTGTTCTCGGCCGTGACCGTGATTGCGCTCGCGCTGCTGGTGCGCATCCGGGTCGGGCTCAACTACTCACCAGAGAATCTGCGCCTGATGCTCGCGATCTACGCGCTCGCCGCGCTGCCGTTCTTCGCGGGCGGGTCGGTCGTATCGCTGGCGCTCACACGCTTCGCCACCGGCGTGAACGTGGTGTACGCGGCTGACCTCGTGGGTGCCGCGGCCGGATGCTTGCTGTTGATCCCGCTGCTGAACACAGTCGGCGCACCGGGCGCGGTGCTGGTCGCGTCGCTGACGGCCGCGATCGCGGCCGTGATGCTGCAGGCGCCCGACCGCCGGGCGCGCATCGCAATAGCCGCCGCGCTCGTGGCGGGGGTTCCCGCTGCGGGGCAACTCTCGAGCGCCGCGCCCTTCGACGTCCGCGACACGAAGGGGCACAGAGGCGACCGCGTGCTCTTCAGCCGCTGGAATTCCTTCTCGCGGGTCGCCGTGTACGATCGCGGGCACGGCGACTGGTCGATGAGTCCCCGGTATGCCGGCCCGCGGCCCGATACCCGGTTCATGGACATCGACTCGGCGGCCTCGACCCCGATCGTCCGTTTCGATGGCGATCTCGCACATGTCGAGTCGCTGCGCTACGAGCTGACATCGCTCGCCTATCACCTGCGCCAGGCCACGGCGCCACCCGGCGCACCTGGCTTTCGCGCGCTCGTCATCGGACCCGGTGGTGGACGTGACCTCCTCTCGGCGCTGCTGTTCGGCGCGGCGCACGTTGACGGCGTGGAGATCAATCCGATCATTGCCGACGACGTGATGCGGGGCGCGTTCCACGACTACTCCGGCGGCGTCTACACCCACCCCCACGTCTCGATCGTGGTCGACGATGGGCGCAGCTTCGTGAGACGGAGCTCCGACCGATACGACATCGTGCAGGCGTCGCTCGTCGATACCTGGGCCGCCACGGCGGCCGGCGCGTACACGCTGTCGGAGAACTCGCTCTACACGGTGGAGGCCTTCACCGACTACCTCGATCACCTCACCGACACGGGAATGGTGACGATCACGCGCTGGGTGTTCGACGGCCTTCGACTCGTCTCGCTGGCGCAGGAGGCGTGCGCACGGCGCGGCTGTGAGGCCTCGGATCGCGTCGCCGTCGTGCAGCACGACAAGGTCGCCACGTTCCTCTTCAAGCGAACCGCCTTCACCAGCGAAGAGATCGCAACGCTGCGGCGGATCGCGTCCGATCTTGCGTTCACCGTCCTCTACGCGCCCGACGATCGCCGGTCCGATCGTGGGCGCGCGTTTGCGGCCGCCAACCCTCGGGAGCGCCTGCTGCAGCCCTCGCTCGACGACTACGCGCGGTTGACGCTGTCGAGCGATCGCCGCGCGTTCTACGACACCTACATGCAGGACGTTCGCCCCACGACCGACGATCGACCGTTCTTCTTTCACACCACGCGGCTCGAGCACCAGCTGCAGGTGGCATTCGGCCGCCACATGCTGTTCGGCAACGGGCTGAGCGCCCTGCTCACGCTGATGGGCATTTCCGCCGCGCTCGTGGCGCTGTTCATCCTCGGGCCGCTGGTGCTCACCGGACGTGGCGCCCTGGGCACGGGCTGGCCAGTCTGGCTCGCCTACTTCGGCTCGCTTGGTGCCGGCTTCATGCTCGTGGAGGTCGCGCTGCTGCAGCAGTTCGTGCTGCTGCTCGGGCACCCCGTGTACTCGCTGACCGTGACGCTCTTCTCATTGCTGCTCGGCACGGGCGCCGGCAGCTACCTCTCGCGGACAATCGACCCCGCCGATCTGCACCGCCGGCTGCGAGTCGCGCTCCTGGCCATCGTCGTGACGGCGATTGCCGCGGTGTGGCTGCTGCCCGCCGTGATTGCCGCCGCCATCCCGGCGCCTCGCTCGCTCAGGATCGTGGTGGCTACTGTGCTCCTTGCTCCCGTGGGCGGGCTGCTCGGAGTCGCGCTGCCGGCAGGCATGCGGTTGCTGCACGCGCGTCAGCCCTCGCTCGTGCCGTGGGCGTGGGGTATGAACGGCGCTCTCTCGGTGATGGGGGCGACGCTGGCCATCTTCATCGCGATGAACTGGGGGTTCTCGGCGACGCTGCTGGCTGGCGCAACCTTCTATGTCTGCGCGTCGGTGCTCGTCGGCCGCGCCGTCCACTGACCCGGCCTGGACGCTGGCCGCCGGCCCTTTCCTGGCCCCCTCCGCCCGTCACTTTCCTTTTGCCTCACTCTGGTTCAGTTCAGCGGTCAGGGACTGGGCCGTATCGGCGTCGCATCCGGCGCTACGGGGCGTGGAGCCGGTTGTGCCTCGGAGCCGGCTGAGCTGAGGTCAGGTGGCCGCCTGCACACCGCAATTCCCGGATGAAACCTCCAGCTTGCGGCGGCCGTCTAACACAGTTAAGTTATTAAACGGCGTTCACCGACACCGGCGCTTGGGCCGTCTGGTTGGATGCGGAGCACTGGCGAATGGGAAGCAAGCAGCGGGTAGAGCGGGAAAAAGAAACGGTACGCGCCGCTATCTTACAGGCGGCACGCGAGTTGTTCGTCGAGGAAGGCTACCGGAACGTATCGATGCGCAAGCTCGCCGAGCGCATCGAGTACAGCCCGGCTGCGATCTACAGCTACTTCCCCGCCAAGGACGACATCTTTTTCGCCCTCGCCGAGGAGGGCTTTCGTCTGCTCCACCAGGCGGGAGATCGCATTCTCGAGGAGCACGCCGACCCCCTCGAAACGCTGCGCCGGCTGTTCTGGGCGTATTACCGCTTCAGCCGCGAGCAACCGCAGTACTTCGAATTGATGTTCCTCGACCGCACGGTCCCACAGATCAGCCGCCAATGGGAGCGTTTCTCTTTCGTGTTCGAGATGACGCGCGGCATGTCGGCAGTCGTCCAGCGGTGCATCGACACCGGCGTCTTCGGGCCCGGAACCAGCCCCGAAGCGGCCTTCCACATTCTCTGGGCTGCTACCCACGGGCCCGCCACCATTGCGCTCTGCTGCCGCCTCTCGCCCGGCGAGGATGCTGATGCGCTGGCCCGTGATGCGATCGAGACGGCGCTGGCCGGTTTGAAGGCTGGCGTGTCGACCACCTTTGTGCCCGAGCAGTGCCACCCGCCCGCCGCCCTCGATCACTCGACCGCAGGAGCCATCGATGATGTCGCGTAGCCCGTCGCTCGTTCCCCGTACCGTTGTGGCGTTGACCGCGGCGTTGGCGGTCGTCGCCATCGCTGCCGGCTGTGGTCGGTCTGAAACTGCCGAGGCCAAGGCGCCGAATGAGCCCGAAGCCACCGAGGTCGCGGCCACCGACGCCCGCGTCGGCGACGTGTCCCAGACGCTGGCCATCTCGGGCAGCCTCGTGCCGCAAACCCGTGTGGACGTCCGCTCGAAGGTGCCCGGCCGGCTCGAACGGGTGCTGGTGACGATTGGCGATCACGTCTCAGCCGGCCAACTGGTCGCCACGCTGGACGCTCGCGAGATCGACACGCAGGTCGACGCAGCCGACGCCGCGGTGAACGTCGCGAAAGCGGCGCTCGCCTCGGCCGAGGCGGCGCTCGCGAACGCGGTGCTGGAGCTCGAACGCGCCCACAACCTGTTCGAGCGCGGCGCCCTGCCCCGCCAGCGCCTCGATGCCGCCGAGACGGCGCAGCGCTCGGCGGAAGCGCAGCGCGATCTTGCACAGGCGAACCTGTCGCAGGCGGCGGCGGCCGCCCGCCGGGCGCGCGAGGTGCGGCGCGACGCGAGCCTCACATCTCCGATCACCGGCGTCGTCGTCGAGCGGAACTTCGACCCGGGCAACCTGGTTGCTCCTGGCGATCGGCCCGTCGTGGCGGTCGCGGATACGCGCATCCTGAAGCTCGAGGCCGGCGTCGCCGAGCTCGAGGCCGGACGGCTGCGCGCCGGAATGCCGGCGCGGGTGTCGGTGCAGGCGCGACCCGGTGAGGTGTACGACGGGCGTCTGGCCGCGCTCGCGCCGGAGATCGATGCAAAGAACCGTCACTTCCGCGTCGAAGTGCGAGTGCCGAACGCCGACGCCCAGCTCCTGTCGGGAATGTACGCGACGGCACTCATCGAGACGGCCCGGGCGCAGCAGGTCGTGACCGTGCCGCGCGATGCGGTGGGCCTTCGCGAGGGTAAGCGCGTCGTCCTGCGCATCGCCGACGGGCAGGTGCAGGCCGTGCCGGTCACGGAGGGCATCGCCGACGCCACTCGCGTGCAGGTGGTGTCGGGCCTGAACGGAGGCGACCTGATCGTTGCCGATGCCCGCCGCGCCCTCGCACCCGGCACGCGCGTTCGACCCGTCCGGCACGACTGAGTAGATGCCGCGGCGCGCGTGAGGCCGTGGCCGTCAGCCCTTAGCCCTGAGCCTTTAGCCCTTTCTGTACGTCCATGTGGATCTCCAACCTCTCCATCCGCCGCCCGGTCTTCGCCACGATGGTGATCCTGAGCTTCATGGTGCTCGGGATCGTCTCGATGACACGCCTGGGCATCGACCTCTTCCCCGATGTGAACTTCCCCTTCGTGAACGTGACGGTGGTCTATCCAGGCGCCTCACCGGAAGAAGTGGAGACGCTCGTCACCAAGCCGATCGAAGACGCCGTCGCCGGTATCAACGGCGTCAAGCGGATCGAGTCCGACTCGCGCGAGTCGCTGTCGCGCGTCGGCATCGAGCTGCGCCTCGAGATCGATGCGCAAGCCGCCGCCGCCGAGGTGCGAGAGAAGGTCGCGGCGATCCGCTACCGGCTGCCCAAGGACGTCGAGGACCCGACGATCCTGCGCTTCGACGTCGCCGCGCTGCCGATCATGAGCTTCGCGGTGGGATCCACTGAGCCCTCGGATGTCACGCGCCGGCTGATCGAAGACAAGCTCAAGCCGCTGGTCGAACAGATTGACGGCGTTGCTGCCGTCGACGTCAACGGCGGGCAGGTGCGCGAAATCCAGGTGAACCTCGATCCGGGCCGCCTCGAGGCGCTCGGTCTGCCGTTGAACCTCGTCGCCGAGAAACTGGGGACGGAGAACCTCGACGTCCCGGCCGGCACCGTCATCCGCGAAGGCCAGAACATCTCGTTTCGTACAAAAGGCGAGTTCCAGAACGTCGCGGAGATCGAGAACGTGATCCTTCGCTCGGACGGCGGATCGACCGTGCGCCTGAAGGACGTCGGGGCCGTCGTGGACGGGTACGAGGAGCGCACCAGCACGACGCGGCTGAACGGCGAGGACGCCGTGTCGTTCTCCGTCCGCAAGCAGGCGGGCGCGAACACCGTCGAGATCTCCCGGCGGGTGCGCGAGACGCTGCAGCGGGTTCTCGCCGGTTTTCCGCAGCTCACGGTGCACGAGATCCACGCCGACGCCGATTTCATCAAGGTCAACGTCGCCGAAGTGCGGCGGCACATCATCTTCGGCGGGCTGATGGCCGTGCTCGTGATCTTCGTCTTCATGCGCGACTGGCGCTCGACGCTGATCTCGGCGCTCGCGCTGCCGACCTCGGTGATCGCCACGTTCTTCTTCATGTACATCGCGGGCTTCACCATCAACATGATGACGTTGATGGCGCTGTCGCTCGTCATCGGCATCCTGATCGACGATGCCGTCGTGGTGCGCGAGAACATCTATCGCCACATGGAACAGGGCGAGGACCCGGTGACCGCCGCCCAGAACGGCACCGCGCAGATCGGCCTGGCCGTCATGGCCACGACGCTCACGATTCTCGCCGTCTTTCTGCCCGTCGGTTTCATGACGGGCATCGTCGGGCAGTTCTTCAAGTCGTTCGCGCTCACGATTGCCTTCGCCGTGTCGATGTCGCTGCTCGTCGCGTTCACGCTCGACCCGATGCTGTCGTCGCGCTTCGTGCGCTACATCCCGCCCGAGGAGCGGATGCGCACGCGCACCGGCCGGCTGCTCGAACGCTGGGGTCAGGCCTACGATCGGCTCGATCGCCTGTACCACCGTGTGCTCGAGTGGGCGCTCGATCGGCCCTGGCGCGTCCTCGGCATGGCTGCGGTGATCTTCATTGCCAGCTTGAGCACCCTCGGCGTGATCGGCACGGAGTTCGTGCCCAAGGAGGACCGCGCCGAGTTCCACGTGCTGGTGGACCTGCCGCCTGGCACGTCATTCGACGAGAGCGTGGCGCGGATCGCTGACGTCGAGCGCGAGATCCGCCGCACGCCGGAGGTGCGGCAGGTCTTCAGCACGGTGGGCTTGCGCGGCGAGGTCCGGTCGTCGGAAGTGCAGGTGAAGACGACGCCGAAGGCCGGGCGCAAGCGGAACATCCAGTTGATCAAGGCCGAGATCCGCGAGCGGCTGCGCCAGCTGCCGTTCGTCGAGGCGAAGGTCGCCGACCCGCCGATGATGCAGGGCACGCCGTACCAGCCGCCGATCAATTTGTACGTCCGCGGCGACGATATGGCGGAACTGCAACGCGTCAACGACGAGCTGTTGACTCGCCTGAAAAAGGTGCCCGGCGCGGTGGACGTCGCCAGCTCGCTCGTCACCGGGAAACCGGAGATGGTGGCCCGCGTCAACCGCGATCTCGCCGCCGACCTCGGCTTCACGATGGGCAGCGTCTCCGGGCAGCTGCGGGGAATGGTCGAGGGCATCGTGGCCACGAAGCTGCGCGACGGCGATCGCCAGCACGACGTGCGCGTGCGGCTCGCACCGGAGTTCCGCAACGATTTCTCGGCCATTGCCCGGACGCCCCTCTATTCGCCATCGGGAGCGATCGTCCGCACGGCCGACATCGTCGGCATGGAGCCGGCGCTCGGACCGAGCAGCATCTCGCGTGAGCAGCGACGCCGGCAGGCGAAGATCGGCATCGATTTGGCCGGTCGCGCGCTCGGCGACGTCACGGCCGACGTCACGCAGATCGCCTCGAGCGTGAAGATGCCGCCCAATTTCGAGTACGGCTACGCCGGAGACGTGGAGCTGATGCAGGAGTCGGCCTCGGCGCTGCTGCTGGCCATGATCCTGGCGGTGGCCTTCATATACATCGTGCTGGCGTCGCAGTTCGAGTCCTTTCTCGAGCCAGGACTGATCATGCTGTCGCTGCCGCTCGCGATCGTCGGAGCGCTGCTGCTCCTGCTCGCGGCGGGGCATCACCTCGGCATGCCCGCCATGATCGGCATGGTCATGCTGATGGGCCTGGTGACGAAGAACGCCATCCTGCTCGTGGACTACACCAACGCGGTGCACCGCGAGGAGGGGCTCTCGATCCGCGACGCGTTGCTCAAGGCCGGACCTGTGCGGCTGCGGCCGATCGTGATGACCACGCTGGCGATGATCCTGGGGATGTTGCCGTCCGCGATCGGGAACGGCGAGGGCGGCGAGTTCCGCGCGCCGATTTCGGTCGCGACCATCGGCGGCCTGATCACGTCGACGCTGCTCACGCTGGTGGTCGTTCCGGTGTCGTACCTGTTGCTGGCGCGGTTCATGGCCTGGATGAAGGCGTGGCGCGCGCGTCCTCGTGCGGCGCTGCCCCGCGCCGTGCGCGTCGCGGGCGCCGTCATCCTCATTCTCCTGATCGGCGGGCTGCTGGCCGTCGCCAATGCGTTCGGGCAGACTCGCCCGCGCGACTCCGGATCCGTCGTCGATGGTTGCGCCTGGCGGAGCGATGGAGCTGTCGTTCGATCGGGCGCTGCAGATAGCGCTCGAGCGCAACGAGTCGCTGAAGGCCGGGTACGAGGCCGTTCGTGCCGGCGAAGGGCGCGTCGCCGAGGCGCGAGCGGCGTTCCTGCCATCGGCGGATCTGTCGTTCCAATACACGCCGGCGCAGCAGTTCCCGGTGATTCGCATCCCTGCCGGCATCTTCGGTCCGGAAGAACAGCGGTTCCAGGCGGCGTTCACGCGGCAGAACATCATGCAGCTGAACCTCGTCCAGCCGCTCTACACCGGCGGGCGGCTTCGGACTGCTTATGCGGCACAGGCCTCGGCGACCGAGGAGAGCCGCCTCTCGCTCGAACGTTCCCGGCAGGAGGTGAAGGCGCGCGTGGTGGAGACGTTCTACCAGGCGCTGACGCAAGATCAGGGCGTCCGGGTAGCGGAAGAGGGCGTGCGTCTCGCCGACAGCTTCCTGTCGATGGCGCGAATCCGCTTCGATGCAGGAACGGCGGCACGCCTCGACGTGCTCCGCGCGGAAGTCGAAGTGGCGAATGCGCACGCGAAGCTGATTCGCGCCCAGAGCGCGGTCGCGATCGCGTACCAGGCGCTCCGCACCGCGCTGTCGCTGCCGCCGGAGACCACGCTGGCGCTCAAGGGCACGCTCGACGACGGCGAGACGCTGCCCGAGCAGGCGACCCTCCTGCACACGATCGATACCCGCCCGGACCTGCGCGCGCTCGGTGCCCGCCGGCAGACCGCCACCTACAGCGTGGCGCTCGCGAACGCCGAGTGGAAGCCGAGCCTTGCCCTGACGGGCAACCTGCAGTACCAGGAGGACGGCATCAACGATCTGCTGAATGCCGGCAATCGCAGCTACGCCGTAGGGTTCGCGCTCCGCATCCCGCTGTTCGCGACGCCGGGGGCGATGGCGCGCAAGGCGACGGCACTCGCGGAGGTCCGGCAGGTCGAGCACGGTCTCCAGGCGGCGACCGACATCGGCCGCCTCGAGGTCACCAGCGCATACACCGCCTGGCTCGGCGCGCGCGAGATCGTCACCACCCAACGCAAGGCAGTGGAGCTCGCCCGGGAAGGTCTGTCGATCGCTCAGGTGTCGTACGAGAACGGCGTCATCACGTCCACCGAGCTGAACGACGCGCGGCAGTCGCTGCTGGAAACCGAGTGGGAACTGGTGCAGGCGCAGTACGCCCAGATCGTTGCCGCGGCCCGCGCGCGACTGGCGGCCGGGCAGTAGGGATGCAGGATGCGGATGCAGGATGCGGGATGTCGTATGCAGGACTTTACGGCGGCTCGCTCGGTTTCGCCGGCATCCTACATCCGGCATTCTGCATCCCTCATCCTACAATCCACCGAGTGTCCCAAAGCTCCGCTCATACCGGCCGATGAACTCCTCCCACGTGAACGCGTGGTTCGTGCCGCCGAGGTGCTCCAGGGCGTAGGTCGCGGCGACGCTGCCCAGACGGCCGCACGTTTCCAGGCTGGCCTCGAGGGCCATGCCTTTCAGGAAGCCGGCCCGGAACGCGTCGCCGACGCCGGTGGGGTCCACGACGTCGCGCGGTCGGACGGCGGGCACGTCGACGCGTTCGGCGGATGTGAGAATCGTGCAGCCGTGCTCGCCGCGCGTGACCACCAGGATCCCGGCCTGCTCCAGGATGGCCTGCTCCCCTAGCGTGGTCTTCTGCCGGATCAACTCGAGCTCGTAGTCGTTGCAGATGACGAGCGCTGCCCCGCTGAGGCCGTCCCGCAGCTCGGGACCGCTCATGCGCGCGCACTGCTGCCCTGGGTCGAAGATGAACGGGATGCCGAGCGTGCGGCACTCCTCGGCATATTGCAGCATGGCGGCCGGATCGTTGGGCGAGATGATCGCCACGTCGCAGCGGCCGATCGTCGCGAAACGAGAGCTCGCCCGCGTTCGCCATCGCCCCCGTGTAGAAAGACGCGATCTGGTTGTTGTCGGCGTCTGTGCTGCAGAAGAACGATGCCGTGAACTTGCCCGGCACGTCGCGCACCAGCGACGTGTCGACCCCCGCCGCCTCGAGCCACTGCCGGTATTCGGGAAAGTCCTCCCCGGCCGTGGCCATGAGCCGGGGCCGCTCGCCGAACAGCGCGAGCGTATAGGCGATGTTCGGGCCGCACCCGCCGCGCCGCTTGTCCATCGTGTCCACCAGAAAGCTCAAACTCACCCGCTGCACGTGCTCGGGCATCAGGTGCTCGGTGAACTTGCCGGGAAACGACATGAGGTAATCGAAGGCGATCGAGCCGGTCACGACGATGTGCATGGATTCTCAGGCTCCGGGGTGCGGGCTCCAGGCTCCGGGCTCCTGGGCGGCGGCTTGGCTTCGTGCTTCAGGTCAGGCGGTCTATTGGGACATGCGGCCGGATGGTCCGTGGCACGGGCCGGAGCCCGGGAGGCGAAGCCGCAGCCCACCTGCGTCACGCCTTCATTTCAGGTACTTGCCGACAATCGGCGCGAGTTCCCGCTTGATCTCCGGCGGCACCGCATCGGGCCTGGTGATGATTGCGGTGGCGAGCGCCTGGGCGCACGGGCACGTGCGCTCGGCCGGTACGCTCGTGACGGCATCGGCGATGAGCCGCCTGGCGGTTTCGGCATTCGCGGTCAGGTTCCGGATGATCATCTCGACGGTCACCGAGTCATGGTCCGGGTGCCAGCAGTCGTAATCCGTCACGAGCGCGATCGTCACGTAGCAGATCTCGGCCTCGCGCGCGAGCTTCGCCTCCTGCAGGTTGGTCATGCCGATAACGTCCATGCCCCACTGCCGGTACGCATTCGACTCGGCGACGGTCGAGAACTGCGGCCCTTCCATGCACACGTACGTGCCGCCCCGGTGGACGGTCGCGCCCACCCGTTCCGCGCTCTCGACGGCGATCGTCGAGAGCACCGGGCAAAGCGGGTGCGCAAAGGCAACGTGTGCCACGAGGCCACGCCCGAAGAACGTGCTGACGCGACCTGTCGTGCGATCGAAGAACTGGTCGGGCACGACGATGTGGAGCGGTTCGAAGTCGGCGCGGAGCGAGCCCACGGCACTGGCCGAGAGGATGGACCCGACGCCGAGCATCTTCATTCCGAAGATGTTCGCGCGGAAATTGAGCTCAGACGGCATCAGCCGATGTCCCGCGCCGTGCCGTGCGAGAAACGCCACCCGGCGTCCGCGCAGCGTTCCCAGGACGTAGGGCCCCGACGGTTCGCCGAACGGCGTCGTGAGCGTTACCTCTTCGCGGTCCGTCAGTTCGGCCATGTCGTACAGGCCGCTGCCGCCGATGATCCCAATCTCGACGTTCATCGATTCTCCGATCTGAGGGCGAAGGGCTCAGCGCCAAGGGCAAAGGGCGCCTCAGCCAGCTGGCCGCCCCTGCGCCTTGAAGATAGCCGTTAGCCTTGTAAGCCTCGGTAGGCCCTGAGCCCTTGGCCCTTAGCCCTCAGCCCCCTATCACCGCTTCCACTGTAATCCGCCCGTCTTTCTCTCTCAGGTACCCGGCGCTCACTACCGGATCGTGCTCGAAGAAGACCAGGTACTCGCGCTCGACCGCCTCCCGTAGAAACGTGCGCTTGAACTCCAGCGTGTCCATCGGGAACAGGTCGTAGCCCATGATCCACGGGAGCCGCACGTGGGCGGCGGTGGGAATCAGATCGGCCATGAAGACGGCCGTCTGACCGCCCGACTCGATCAGCAGCACCTGGTGATGACGAGTGTGGCCGCCCGTTCGGCGCACGTGAATGCCGGGCGCGACTTCCCCGTCGTCCTCGACCAGCGTGAGCACCCCGGCCTCTCGCAGCGGCACGTAGTTCTCGGCGAAGTAGCTGGCGCGGTTCCGCTCGTGCGGGTGGGTCGCGTCCTCCTACTCGCCCGCGCGCACGATGTATTCCGCCCGCGGGAACCGCGGGCGGACGATGCCATCGTCCCCACGCGTCGTGAAACCGCCCGCGTGGTCGAAGTGTAGATGCGACGCGACGACCACGTCGATGTCCGCTGCCGTCACCCCCGCGTCGGCCAGCGCGTGGTCGAGATGTCGCGATCGGTCCAAGGCGTAGATCTCGGCCGCCTTCGCGTCCATCTTGTCGCCACACCCAGCATCGATCAGGATCGTCCGTTCGCCGCGCACGAGCAGCGGCCGCATGCCCATGCGGATCCGGTTCCTTGCATCCGCGGGGGCCACTCGCTGCCAGAGCGGCTTGGGGACGACGCCGAACATCGCGCCGCCATCGAGCGCGAAGAACCCGTCGCTGAGCGGCACGAGATCCAGGCTGCCCAAGGTGATCGACGGCGACGCCACCTCAGTGGCCCTTCTCAGGCCGGTCCCGTCCAGGAACAGCGCTTGGACCCGACGTGACGCGCTCGATGATATCGCGGGCGGCCGAGTAGGGGTCGAGGGCTCGCGCGCTGATCGCGTCCACGACCGCCGCCAGGGCATCCGGGCCGAGCGTCGCGTCGACGCGTGCCATGAACCGGGCAGCCAGGATCTCGCGAAGGCGGAATTCGCTTCGGGCCCGGCGGCGCTGCCCCAGCCGCTCCGACGCATGGCTTCGGAACCGATCAATCGCCTGCACGAGCTCCGGCACCCCGGCGCCGGTCGTCGCTTCCGTCTTGAGAACCAGCGGTCGCCAGTCCTCCGACGCAGGCGAGGCCAGACTGAGCATCCCTTCGACACCGGACGCCGTGCGGTCCGCGCCCTCACGGTCGGCCTTGTTCACCACGAAGATATCGGCGATCTCCATGATGCCTGCTTTGAGGGCCTGCACCTCGTCGCCCGTGCCAGGGACGAGGACCACGATCGACACGTCGGCGGTACGCACGATGTCGACCTCGTCCTGCCCGACGCCGACCGTCTCGATAATCACGAACTCGCGGCCCGCCGCATCGAGGACGATCGCGGCATCGTTCGTGGCGCGGGCGAGCCCGCCCAGGTTGCCGCGAGTCGCCATGCTCCGGATGAACACGCCGGCGTCGCCCGCGTGCGCCTGCATGCGCACCCGATCGCCGAGAATGGCGCCGCCGGTGAAGGGGCTGGTCGGGTCAACCGCGACGACGCCCACGGTGTGCCCCGCCGTGCGCAGCTCGGTGATCAGCCGATCGACGAGCGTGCTCTTGCCCGCCCCTGGCGGGCCGGTGACACCGATCAGGTATGCGTGCCCGGTGTGCGCGAACAGCTTGGACACGAGGAGGGCCGATGCCTCCGACTCGTCTTCGACGATCGAGATGGCGCGGGCAATCGCGCGCACGTCGCCTGCGAGCACCCGTTCGGCGAGCCGTGCCGGTGACGTCGTCGCGTCCATCAGGCCAGAAGCTGCCGGGCAATCACGAGCCGCTGGATTTCGCTCGTGCCTTCGCCGATCGTGGTGAGCTTCACGTCGCGGAAGAACTTCTCGGCGGGGTAGTCTTTCACGAACCCGTAGCCGCCGTGGATCTGCACGCCGTCCTCGGCCGCGCGGACAGCGGCTTCGCTCGAGTACAGCTTCGCCATCGCCGACTCGAGCGTCATGCGGCGACCCTGATCCTTCAAATAGGCGGCGCGATACGTCAGCAGCCGCGCGGCCTCGATCCGGGTCGCGTTGTCGGCGAGCTTCCACTGGATCGCCTGGAACGAGGCGATCGGCTGTCCGAATTGCCGCCGCTCGGACGCGTAATCACGCGCCGCTTCGAACGCCCCCTGTGCGAGGCCGACCGCCAGGGCGGCGATGCCGATCCTGCCGGCGTCGAGCACCTGCAGGGCGTTGATGAACCCCTGTCCTTCGCCGCCGAGCAGATGATCGGCGGGCACGCGGCAGTTCTCGAAGATGACCTCGCTCGTGTCGCTGGCGCGCATCCCGAGCTTGTCTTCCTTCCGCCCGGCGATCATGCCCGGCGTGCCGCGCTCGACGATGAACGCCGAGATGCCCTTGGCGCCGCGGCTGCGATCGGTCACGGCCATCGCGACCATCACGTGGCCCACGTCCCGTGGGTGATGAACGTCTTCGAGCCGTTCAGGATCCAGCTCTCGCCATCACGAACGGCGGTCGTCCGTGTGGCCGCCGCGTCGCTGCCCGCGCCCGGTTCGGTCAGCCCCCAGGCGCCGATCTGCTCGCCCTTCGCGAGCGGTACCAGGTAGCGCTGCTTCTGCGCTTCGGTGCCGAACATGAATATCTGGGCGGCGCACAGGCCGTTGTGCGCGGCGACCGAGAGCGAGACGGCGGGATCGACGCGCGCGAGCTCCTCGATGCAGAGGCAGTACTCGATGGCTGACATCCCGGCGCCGCCGTACTCGTCCGGAAACTGGATCCCCATCAGACCGAGCGCCGCCAGCCTCGGGATGAGCTCGGCGGAGAAGTGCTGCGCCTCGTCCCACTCGCGCACGTGCAGCCGGATTTCCGTTTCGGCGAACTCGCGAACCGTGCGGCGCAGCAGGTGTTGATCGTCGGAGAGGCGGAAGTCCATCCGGGCAGAATTATCGCACGGCACCCTGCGGCGACAGCGTCTTGCATGCGAGTGCGGCCTGGCCGCGCACCGGGGCGACAACGGTGTGGAGCCGGACGTCAGTCCGGCCACGTGCCAGCGAAGACAGCATCTGTTCAGTCCGGTTCCTGCCGCGGCGTCGATTGGGTCCGACCGGAGTCGCGTCCTACGGCGTCAGCGGTGACTCGGTACCGGCGATGGCGCGGCTTGCTATGATCGCGGCATGTCTCGCACCGCTCGCATAGCGCTGCTGGCGCTCGCAATGCTGACGCTCGGTCCGCACCCGGCTCATGCCGATCTGACGGCTTTCATCGGCGCGGCCTTTTCCGGCAAGCCGCAGGATACTGTCGGAGGTGAGTCACGCACGTCGCTCACACGGGGGCTCTCGTTCGGTGTGGGTCTGCTCATCGTCGGGTTCGAGTTCGAGTGGGCGCACACGTCGGGAGAGGATGTGGGGGATGGATCCTGCACGGTGATTGGTTTCCGCGCAGCGTGCGCACCGGCGCTGACGACCGCCATGGGCAACGTGCTGCTGCAGACGCCGCGCGGGCTTGGCCCCGTGCAGGTATATGGAACGATCGGCGCCGGCGCCTACCGGGAGCGGTTCGATGTCGTCGACGAGAGCACGACAAACTTCGGCACCAACTTCGGCGGCGGTGTGAAGATCTCGCTGCTCGGCCCGTTGCGCGTGCGGGTCGACTATCGGATCTTCAAGTTGTCGGGAGATGCGGTGTACGAGACGCCGCAGCGCTTGTACGTCGGCGCGAACCTCGCGTTCTGAGCGGTGGAGACGTGTGGCAGCAGCGCCTGTCGCGCCGCTGCCACCCGATGCGACCGCTACTGCTGCGGCGCGGGCGCCGCGGCTGGCGCAGCGGGCGCAGGCGCCGCGGGCGGGTTCGCCGCGTGGGCGGCGGCACCAAAATCCTGCACCAGGCTCAGATTCATCCGGTTCTGGCCGGCCGCGAACGAGTCACGGTAGGTCGGAAAGATCGCCTGCACTTCGGTCGGAAACACCTCGTACAGGATCTTCGCCACGGTGTAGTCCGCTCCCTTGAGAGTCGGATTGATGACGGCCACGTAGAACACGTTCCCGCCTGGCCCTGGCTCGGTCGATTTGTAGATCTTCCACCCAGCGGCCTGCTGCTTGCGTTCCGGCTTGTCGGTCTTGGTCAGCGCCTCGTGCAGCTTGGTCATCACCGATTCGAAATCCGCCGTCTTGTCCGGCTTGATCTGCATGAAGATCAGGCCCGCGTCGCCGTCGAAGGTCAGGCCCGGCGCGGCCGGTGCGGGCTGGGCCGGTGCGGCCGGTGCGCGGGCTGCGGCCGGTGCGGGCTGCGCCGGTGTTGCCGGCGCGGGCTGCGGCGTCGTGCCCTGGGCGAATGCGGCGTGCGACACGAGCAGGAGACCGGTCACGAGGGTGCCTACCACGATGTTCCGGCGGCCCTGTGCCGACCGGCTCTGAACGTTGCGCATCGAACCTTCCCTCCTTGGGGCGAAAAGAGTCGCTACTCTACCGTACCGACGAGTTCAGTGGAAGCTGTCACACGAACACGGTCATGACGTCGTTGGCCACGAGCATGCCTTCACGGGTGAGGCGAAGCGTGCCGTCGCTGAAGACTAGACGTCCGGCGCCGATGTGTGGCCGGAGCGCGTCACCGTAGCGCCCCCAGACGTCCACACCGTAGCACATGGCCAGGGCATCGAGGTCGATGCCTTCCACGAGGCGCAACCCCGTGAACAGTGCGTCCTCGAGTTGCTCCTGCGGCGTGCGGGTCTGACGCTCGACGATGACGCTGCGACCGGCGGCCAGACGTTCGACGTACTCGGTGGTGCCGGCGACGTTCTTCCATCGGAGCGGGCCGCGGGTAGAGTGGGCGCCGCAGCCGAACCCGAGCCAGGCGGCGTCGCGCCAGTATTTCAGGTTATGCCGCGACTCTCGACCGGGCCGCGCCACGTTCGAGATCTCGTACTGAGCGTATCCCGACGCTTCCAGCGTCGCCATCGCCCACAAGTACATCTCGGCCGCGTCGTCGTCGGGAGCGAGCGACCAGGAGCTCCGTGCCATCGCCTCCCGCAGCGGCGCATTCGGATAGAGCTCGAGAAGGTAGAGCGACGCGTGGTCGGGTTCGAGCGCGATGAGGCCATGTACCGTGGTCTGCCACTCGCGCATGCCCTGTTGCGGGAGCCACATCATGAGGTCGAGGCTCACGTTGTCGAACCCGGCCCTGCGCACGTCTGTCAACGCCTCGCGGGCGCGCAGGCTGCTGTGCGTCCGCCCGAGCCGCCGCAGTTCCTCGTCGATGAGCGACTGCACACCAAGGCTCACCCGCGTGATTCCAGCATCACGGAAACCGCGCATCCGCTCGACGGTCACCGTCTCCGGGTTCGTCTCGAGGGTCACTTCGGCGTCGACGGTCACATCGAACGACTCGCGACACGCCGTAATGAGCCGGGCGATCTCCCCGGGCTCGAGCAGCGAAGGCGTGCCGCCGCCAAAAAAGATCGTGTCCGCGCCGGTGCCATCCGCCGCGAGACGGATTTCGGCCACGAGCGCATCCACGTACCGAGTCTTCAGCTCAGGGTCGAGCAAGCCGCGATTGAAGTTGCAGTAGCTGCAGATCGAGGCGCAGAACGGGATGTGGAGATAGAGGCCTAGCGGCTGACGCAGTAATGCACAATGCACGATGTAAAAAGAAACCCGTGTTCAGGTTGCCTGCTCTGGCGTGGCTCCAGCGATACTGCAGCAGCGCCGCAGATTTGCGGCAGACTCTCTCGCGACAACACTCCGTCGCGCGGGCCTATGGAGCGTGAGCTGTAAGTTTACAATTTACCTTGTGCATTCCGGGAGCTCGACGTCCCGGACCCGCACGTCCGGCATGCCTAGTTAGCTCCCGGCCTTGCCCCCCGACCAGCGCACATCGATTGAGTCCTCGCGCTCTCGGGCGGGACGGTCGCGAAGCTGGGCCTTGACGGACGTCTTGACCTTGCCGGGTAGTCCGCTGCGGCGTTTCGGGTGCAGCCGCCACAGCGACAGCAGTTCGTCCGATCCGACATTCGGCGGCAGGTGGCGGTAGTCGGGGCCTTCGTACTCCAGGAACTCGCACATCTCGTGCAGCCGCGAATGGATCCGGAAGCCGACGCGCGCCTTGAGCGACTGGGGATCGCCTTCCTCGTCGGGCAGGTCCTCGTAGTTCGACGTGAAGATCGTGGGCCGCCGCTCGTTGTACCTGCGTGTTGACGACGAGGTTCATCGTCTCTTCGACCCACTCAGACGTCTTTTCCGCGCCGAGGTCGTCGAGCACCAGCAGATCGGCCTGCATGACGGGCTGCAGGATGTCCATCTCCGCCGTCTTGGTCACGGGGTTGAACGTGCTGCGGATCACACGCAGCAGCTCGCGCGTGTCGTAGAAGATCCCGCGCGCACCCTTCATGCGGATCACCTGCTTCAGCACGGCGACGGCGATGTGCGTCTTGCCGATCCCCGGAGGCCCGTCGAGAAACAGCCCCTTGTCGACGACCGGGAACTCGCTGGCGAAGCGCTGCGCGATCTCGACCGCGTGCAGGAATTTCTCGTTCTTGTAGAGCAACAAATTCTGCAGGTCGCAGCGGTGGTAGCGCGGCGGGATGCGCGCCTCGTCCATCAGCTTCGCCGTGAGCGCCTGACGCCAGCAGTCGCACCGCTCGACGCGACCGGTGCCGTCATCGACACGCTTCCAGCCGGTGTCATCGCAGAGGGGGCATGCCATGGAGGGGAACCAATCTACCACGGATGTCGGATAGAGGATGGCGGAGCCACACAGAGTGCCGCATCATCACGGATGCACGATGGCGTGGCGGGGCACAGCATTCGACGTCCTGCATCGCCGCTTCCGACAGTCCGACGTTCTCGCTTAGACTCGGAATTTGTGTTGAGTACGGTTCCGGGTTCTGGGTTCCACGTTGGGTTCCAGGTTCCGGGTGCGTTCCAAGTTCCTTGTTCACGGGTTCCGGTTCCAAGTGCCGGGTTCCTAATATCGGCGTCGCGCCAATCGAGCCTGCGATGAACCTCGAACTCGGAACCCAGGAACCAGGAACCGTTGCCCCGGGGGAACCTGGAACGAACGAGGATCGAGGAACTCAACCTGGAACCCAGAACCCGGAACCGGAACCGGACCCGATCAAGTGAGTGAGTACCGGGTTAGCGTCGTCGCGCCGCGGGCGCAGCGGGTTGCGGGGCGCTCGGCTCGTCAGGCTCAGGAGCATTTGCCGGCGGTGCGGTGCGGACGAGATCGGTCGGGGTCGATTTCACGAGCGCGGTGCTGAGCCGCTGCTCCCAGTCGTCGATGCCGCGCACGAGCTCCTTCTTCACGTAGGCCATGAACTCGTTCACTTCGACCTGCATCTGCTGGATGCGGCGGCGCATGTTGAGGATGATCTCCACGCCGGCGAGGTTCACGCCGAGGTCGCGCGTCAGCGACAGGATCGTTTCGAGCTGCTCCAGATCCTCTTCCGAGTAGAGACGCGTGTTTCCCTCGGTGCGCGAGGGCGTCAGCAGGCCTTCACGCTCGTACAGGCGGAGGGTCTGCGGGTGGATGTTGTACTTCTGCGCCACCGCGCTGATCATGTAGTACGCCTTACCGGATCGCTTCGTCACCATCACATCGAGCCGCGAGTGCCGGGTGGAGGATCAGCCGCGGTCTCGGACCGCACGTACGCGCTGCCGTTGATTGTTCCGAACTCCCGCAACAGCTCTTTCGATCGCTCGTCGAGCAGTGGCGGCAGCATGATGCGCGTCTCAATCACGAGATCCCCCTGTCGGCCGTTCTGCAGCGACGGGGCGCCGCGGCCCCGGAGGCGAAACCGCTGTCCCGACTGCGTGCCTGGCGGCACGCGCACGCGGGCCCGGCCGTTCGGCGTCTCGATCTCGATCCGCGCCCCGAGCGCGGCCTCATGCACCGCCAGCGGCAGCAGGACGTGCAGGTCGTCGCCCTCGCGCCGGAAGCGCGCGTCGGGCAACACCTGCAGCGTCACGTAGAGATCTCCGGGTGGCCCCCCCTGGGGGCCGACGTGCCCGAGGTCGGCGAGACGCAACCGCGCGCCATCCGGCGCCCCGGCCGGCACCCGAAGCGTGACCGACTCGGAGCGCGTGTGCAGCCCGGTGCCGCCGCACGTGCGGCACGACTCCACGCGCTGGACGCCCGCGCCGTGACACCGCGGGCACGTGCGGGAGAACACCATGTGGCCCCGCGCCGCGCGCAGCTGGCCGGTGCCGTGGCACTGCGTGCACGCCGAGCCGGGGCCGCGCAATGTTCCGGCCCCCGCGCACGTCTCGCAGCGCGCCTGCCGCGTGACCGTGAACCGTCGCTCGGCGCCCCGCAGCGCCTCGTCGAACGGCAGCATCAGCGTGGCATGCAGGTCAGCGCCGCGCGCGTGGCGCGCTGGTTGCCGCTCGCGCGTGAACACCTCGGCGAACAGGTCGCCAAAGGTGCCCTCCTGCACCATGTGCACGCCGGCCGAGAAATCGAACCCCTCGAACCCGGTCGACGCATCAGCGGCTTCCGGCTGATACCCGAGCACGTCGTACCGCCGGCGCCGCTCCGGATCGCTCAGCGTCTCGTAGGCCTCGGTGATCTCCTTGAAGCGCAGCGCCGCGACCTCGTCGCCGGGATTGATGTCGGGATGAAAGCGGCGCGCCAGCTTGCGGTACGCACGCTTCATGTCCATCACCGTCGCCGTGCGCGGCACGCCAAGCACAACGTAGAAATCCATGGTTGATCGGACCGGCTGGCGTCTGGGCGCAGACGTGCGGCAGCCTCACGTCGCCCCAGGCCCAACCGCCGGTCCTACTTCCTGTCCTCGTCCACCACCTCTGCGTCGATCACGTCATCCGGCCGCGCGCCGCCGCCCGCCGGGCCGGCGCTGCCGCCCGGTGCGGCATCCGCACCGCCGGCCGCCGGCTCGCCGCCCGGCGTCCCGGCCTGCCGGTACATCGCTTCCGCCGCCTTGTGCTGGGCAGCGGTCAGCGCCTCCATCGCGCGGGTCACCGCCGCGGCGTCGGAGCCCTGCAACGCCTTGCGCACGTTCTCGACGGCACTCTCGATCGCCTGCTTGTCCGACGCGGGAATCTTCTCGCCGTTCTCGCGCACCAGCTGCTCCGCGGCGTAGATCGCCTGGTCGGCGTGGTTGCGCGTCTCGATTTCTTCTTTCCGCTTGCGATCCTCGTCCGCGTGCGACTCGGCCTCGCGCATCATGCGATCGACTTCATCCTTGCTGAGGCCGCTCGACGCGGTGATCGTGATCTTCTGTTCCTTGGCTGTCGCGCGGTCCTTTGCCGTCACGTTCACGATGCCGTTGGCGTCGATGTCGAACGTCACTTCGATCTGCGGCATGCCGCGGCGGGACGGTGGAATGCCGTCGAGGTGAAATCGCCCGAGCGTGCGGTTGTCACGGGCCAGCGGACGCTCGCCCTGAAGCACGTGCACCTCGACACTCGTCTGGTTGTCGGCTGCGGTCGAGAACACCTCGCTCTTCCGCGTCGGGATCGTGGTGTTCCGCGGAATCAGCGTCGTCAGTACGCCGCCGAGCGTCTCGATGCCGAGCGAGAGCGGCGTGACGTCGAGCAGCAGCAGGTCCTTGACGTCGCCCGCAAGCACCCCGGCCTGCACGGCGGCGCCGATGGCCACGACCTCGTCGGGGTTGACGCCCTTGTGCGGCTCCTTGCCGAACAGCTCTTTCACGATCGCCTGCACGCGGGGAATGCGCGTCGATCCGCCGACGAGCACGACCTCGTCGATGTCGCTCGCCGACACGCCGGCGTCTGAGAGCGCCTGCTTGGTCGGACCGACGGTGCGGTTGAGGAGGTCTTCGACGAGCTGCTCGAACCTCGTTCGCGTCAGCTTCATCGCGAGGTGCTTCGGACCGGTCTGGTCAGCCGTGATGAACGGCAGGCTGATGTCGGTCTCCATCACTGTAGAGAGCTCCATCTTGGCCTTCTCCGCCGCTTCCTTCAGGCGCTGCAGGGCCATGCGGTCCTTGCCCAGATCGATGCCTTCGTCGCGCCTGAACTCGGAGATGATCC
The DNA here is from genome assembly GCA_963697705.1 of Vicinamibacteria bacterium. GTDB lineage: Bacteria > Acidobacteriota > Vicinamibacteria > Vicinamibacterales > JAENWD01 > CAVUCH01. The sequence continues at coordinate 392,850 of CAVOPA010000019.1, read as the reverse complement.
ACTCGATCACGCGCTGATCGAGGTTGTCTCCCCCGAGGTGCGTGTCCCCGTTGGTGGCCTTGACCTCGACGACGCCCTCGCCGACCTCGAGGATCGAAATGTCGAACGTGCCGCCGCCGAAGTCGTAGACCGCGATCGTCTCTTCCTTCTTCTTGTCGAGGCCGTAGGCCAGCGCCGCGGCCGTGGGCTCGTTCACGATCCGCATGACCTCGAGGCCGGCGATCTGTCCCGCCTCCTTGGTCGCCTGCCGCTGCGCGTCGTTGAAGTACGCCGGCACCGTGATCACCGCACGGGACACCGGCTGCCCCAGGTATTCCTCGGCCGCCTGCTTCAGCTTCTGCAGAACCATCGCCGAGATCTGGGGAGGCGCGAAGTGCTCATCTTTCCCGCCGGGCGTGACGATCACCGTCACGCGGTCGCCGTCGCGGCCGACGCGGTACGGCACCATCTTCATTTCCTCGTTCACCTCGTCATGGCGTCGGCCCATGAACCGCTTGATCGAGAACACGGTGTTCTCGGGGTTGGTCACCGCCTGGCGCTTCGCCACCTGGCCGACGAGCCTCTCACCTCCTTTGGTGAACGCCACGACGGACGGCGTCAGCCGGCTGCCTTCCGGATTGGTGATGACGGTGGGCTCCCCACCCTCCATGACGGCGACCACGGAGTTGGTGGTGCCGAGGTCGATGCCGATGATTTTGCTCATGCTCTGGATCCTTGCGCCGAGTCCACCGCGCGTCCGGCGCCGCGTGTGGAGATACGATCAGGGAATCGCCGGTGCGCCGAAATTTAGGCCATCGAAAGTATAAAATGTGAGTGCCGCAGTGTCAATGTAAGGCGCATTGAACAGCTTGGACAGATGCGAAAAATCGGATCTGGATCGAGAATCCGGACGACTCAGGATCCGGGCGTCATACCTGGATTACCTCAAACGATCCCGCTTCGGCCGTAACGCGGCAGTGGTATACTCGAACGTGCCAGCCAACCCTGCCAGAAGGCGTCTCATGACCGGCCTGCCGTTCTTCCTGTTGCCGGGCATCCTCGCGCTCGGCACGTCAGTGGCCTCCGCCCAGGAACCTGCACCCCCAGCCCATGTGGCCTACGTCGAGGGCCGGGCCGTGCTCGAACACGACACGATTTCCGAGGACGTCGAGGCGAACCTTCCGCTCGAGACGGGTGATCGCCTGCGCACGACGCAAGGCCGAGTCGAGGTGCTGTTCGGCGACGGCTCCATCCTGCAACTCGACGAAGAGACGACCGTCGACTTGCTGTCCGATTCGCTGGTTCGTGAACTGGCGGGACGCGTCGCGATCATCGCCGCCAGCTCGCGCGCGGGTCGCCTGCAGATCGACACGCCGGCCGGCTCCGTGCGGATCACCAGCCCGGGAGAGTTCCGCGTCAGCGTGTTCGACGAGGGAGGCGCGCCGGAGGTCGAGGTCGCGGTGATTCGCGGCAGCGCCGACCTCTTCACCGATCGCGGCACCGTGTCGATCGGCGCCGGCGCGCGCGCGTTGGCGCGCCAGGGCGACGCACCGTCGCAGCCGATGTCGTTCAACTCTGCCAGCTGGGACGCCTTCGATCGCTGGTCGCAGGAACGGCTCTCGCTCAGGCGCGGAGCCGCGTCCTCTCACTATGTGCCGCCGCCGCTTCGTCCCTACGGCGCAGTGCTCGATACCTACGGCAGCTGGAACTACGAGCCGGCCTACGGGTACGTCTGGTTCCCGCACGTGGTCAGCGGCTGGCGTCCTTATTACCAGGGCCGGTGGCGCTTCTATGCGCGGTTTGGCTGGACATGGGTCGGCGGCGATGCCTGGGGCTGGCCGACGCATCACTACGGGCGCTGGGGCACGACGTCGGCGGGCGCGTGGTTCTGGGCGCCCGGCTCGACGTGGGGTCCCGCATGGGTCCATTGGGCGGTGTCGCCCGGCTACGTCAGTTGGTGCGCACTTGGCTTCGACGGGCGGCCCGTCGTGCCCTTCGGCCACGCCTACGCGGGGCATTCTTACAACCGCCATGATCCCTGGGGAGCCTGGACGGTCGTTCCGCGCGGCCAGTTCGGGGCGCGCGGTCCGGTGACGCGCGTGGCCGTTGACGGACGCCGGTTCGGTCCCGATGGTGTGCGCCCGTTCGTGGTGCAGGCGACACCGCCGTCGCGCCCATACGCGGTGGCGCGTGAGGGTGCGATTGCAGGCGGTCGGATGCCCATTCCGGTCGGCGCGCCCGGCGTCGGAGAAACAGCACTCCGCGGCCCGGCAAACGCTGCCGGCCAGTCAGGGTCACGTGAATGGGGCCGCGACCTGCGCTGGAGCACCCGCCAGCCGGGTGAGAGCCCAGCGGCCGTACCACGAGGCTCCGCGCCGGCTTCGCCGGGAAGTTCGGGGTCGGTGGCGCAATCGTGGCGCCGCGACGACGGCAGTTCCGTACGCGAGCCGGCAGCGGCCGGAACGACCGTCGGACAGGGCGCTGCACGCAGTGCTGGACACAGCGCCGGGCACTACGGCACGGCCATTCCCCGGCGCCCGCCAACGGACGCGAGTGCGCCCGCCGTGGACAGGGCGAACAGGCCCACGCGCCCCTGGAGCTCGGATTCGGTGCCGGTCTACCGCGGCGGTATTCTCGAGACGCCGTCCGACGGAGCCGGCGCACCGCGCGCGTATGAACGTGGCTCGATGAGCGCGTCACCCCGGCCGGCACGACCGGGTACGCCGGTCCCGCCAACGGCGTCGGACCCCACGCAAGCGGTGCGACGAGGCACGTCGCCGGCGTACGTGTCGCCACGCGGCTCCGAGTCGCCCGCGTATCAACCGCCCTACCAGCCGCGCGGCGATGAGCCGCGGCGGTATTCGTCCCCCGCGACACAGCCACCGGCATACGCAGCCCCGCCCGCGAGCGCGCCACCACCGGGCAGAGCGCCGTCCGCTGAGCCGCGCCAGGCTCCTCCGGACCACGGCGGCTCCGGCACTGCCGTTCCGCGCGGCGGTGCCGAATCGAGAGGGCGTGCCGAGGCTCCGCAGGGCAGCGCTCCCGGCGCTGTCCCGCGTTCCGGGCATCATCGATAGCAGCGCGTCTGCCGACCATTGTGAGTTCCTGAGTGGCCCGACTCGTTATCCGCCTTGCCCGCCGCGCCGGCCTCGTCGCGCTGTTCGTACTCGCGGCGATCGCCGGCACGGTTTCCGGTCTGCTCTTCGCGTACAGCGACGACCTCCCGCAGATCACCGCCCTCGATGACTACGCGCCGAGCACGATCACCCGGCTCAAGTCCCTAAACGGGGAAGTCATCGGCGAGTTCGCGACCCAGCGGCGCATCGTCATCAGCTACGACGACATCCCTGTGTCGCTCCGCCACGCCATCGTGGCGGCGGAGGATGCGGGTTTCGACACCCACTTCGGCCTGAGCATCCCTCGCATCGTGATCACAGCGACGCGCGACATCGTCTACGGACAGCGCGCCGGCGCGAGCACGCTCACGCAACAACTGGCGCGGAACCTGTTCCTGACGCTCGACAAGACGTGGGAGCGGAAGATCAAGGAAGCAATCCTGACGGTCCAGATCGAGAAGCGCTACACGAAGCGGGAAATCCTGACCCTCTACTGTAACCACGTGTACTTCGGGCACGGCGCGTACGGGGTGGAGTCGGCCGCGCGCGTGTATTTCAACAAGCGGGCGCGCGACCTGACGCTCGAAGAATCGGCGCTGATCGGCGGCATCGTGCAATTGCCCGAACGCCAAAGCCCGTACGTGGATCTCCCGCGCGCCACGCGCCGCCGGAACTACGTGCTGCAACGGATGGCGGACGTCGGCTACATCTCCCAGGCGGACGCGGACGCGGCAAAGGGGCGGCCTGTGGCGGTCAAGGGGCAGCCCGCTCCAAGCCAGTCGCCGGCACCCTATTTCGTCGAGGAGGTGCGCAAGTACCTGGAGCGCACCTACGGGGCGAAGAAGCTGTACGAGCAGGGCCTCACCGTCGAGACTTCGCTCGACCTGCCGCTGCAGGAAGCGGCCAACGCTGCCGTTGACGCCGGGTTGCGGCGGCTCGACAAGCGGCGCGGCTTCCGGGCGCCAAAACGAAACATCATCGCCGAAGGGATCGCGCCCGAGCAGTTCACCGTGGACCGCTGGACGCGGCCCATCAGCGTGGGCGACATCGTGCCCGCCGTGGTACTCGGTCCCGCACCGCCGGCCGCACGGGGCGCGCGAACCGCGGCAGGCACCATCCGGTTGCGCCTGGGCACGTACACGGCCGATCTCCCGAAGAGCGGCTACGCCTGGACCCGGAAGACCACGTCGGCCTTTCTCCGCCCTGGCGACCTGCTGGAGGTGCGTGTCGGCGACCTCGACGAGGCGAACGCGCGTGCGACGGTGGATCTCGAGCAGACGCCGAGCATCGAAGGCGCGCTGCTCGCGATCGACAACCACACGGGGCAGGTGCGCGCGATGGTGGGCGGCTTCAGCTTTGCGCACAGCAAGTTCAATCGAGCGGTGCAGGCGCGCCGCCAGCTCGGGTCTACCTTCAAGCCGATCGTCTACACGGCGGCCATCGATCGCGGCTTCACGCCGGCCTCAATTCTCATGGACGCGCCGGTCGCGTATCCGGCGGGTCCCGGCCAGCCGCTCTACTCGCCGCAGAACTACGACCACACCTTCAAGGGACCGATCACGCTGCGCTACGCGCTCGAGCAGTCGCGCAACGTACCGACCGTGCGCCTGCTGGAGCAGCTTGGGCCGCGAGCTGCCGTTCAGTACGCCAAACGTCTTGGGTTCTCGGGAGAGTTCCAGCCGTACTTGTCGATCGCGCTCGGCTCAGGGGAAGCCACGCTGCTGGAAGTGACGAGCGCGTACGCCGTGTTCCCGAATCAGGGCGTGCGGATGCGGCCCTATGACGTCCTGCGGGTGCTCGACCGCGACGGCAGCCTGCTCGAGGAAAACCGGCCGGAACCGCGCGAGGCGATTCGCGCCGATACCGCCTACGTGATGACGAACCTGCTCCGCGGAGTGACCGAGCGCGGTACGGCAGCAGCGGCATCCGCCCTGAACTGGCCGATCGCAGGCAAGACCGGCACAGTTGATGACTACACCGACGCGTGGTTCATCGGGTTCGATCCCGACATCACCATTGGGGTGTGGGTGGGTCACGATGAGAAGAAGCCACTCGGCCCGAACGAGACCGGGGCCCTGGCCGCCCTTCCGATCTGGATGGACGTGATGAAGGCCTACATCGCACGGCACGGGCGCGAGAAGGTCCCCGACTTCGCGCCGCCCGGGAACATCGTGTTCCTCGCGGTGGACAAAGGCACGGGCGCGCCGGCCATCGACGCAACGCAGGCCATCAACGAAGCCTTCATCTCGGGCACGCAGCCTGGCGCCCAGCCGGCGGCGCAGCCCGCCGAACGCGCGGCCCCGACCGAGCCGGCGACGGCACCGCCACCGCCGCAGACGCCGCCTCCAACTCCCTGATCAGCGGGCCGATGGCCCTGTCGATTCACGCGGAACGGCGCCGCACGTCCTCGGTCAGCTGCTGTGATCGTGAAGGATGCGCCAGCCGGCGCCCGAGTGCACCCACACGAGCGTGAACCGCCCGGTCTGGTCGGCACGCCCGCCACCGGTGAGCACGAAGCGTCCTGTCATCAGCGCGTGATCCGGCCCGAGCAGCCGCGCCTCGACTTCCTCGAACCGCAGCGTCTGCATCGGGCGGCCGCCGGCAAAGTACTTCTCCCGATAGCGGACCTCCATCTGGGCACGGCCGATCGGGCCTGCCGGTGTCATGAACGTGCTGTCCGGCGCGTACGGTGCGATGAAGCCTTCGAGGTTGCCCCGATTCCACTCGACGGCGCTGGCCATCAGCTGCTGGACGATGCCGTCAGGGCCGCCGCTGGCGACCAGTGCGCGGGCGGACGACACCGTCAGCGCGCCCACCATCGATACGGCGACCAGTAGAACGGCCCGTCGGTTGCGGGTGCGTTTCATAGCCATTGGAACCAGAGCCCCAGCCACACGGCCACCAGCGCGAACCAGAGCAAGGCAGCCGAGAGCAGCACGAGCCAAAAGGGAGCCGTGCTGATCGGATCAGTGCCGGTCAGCTCGGCGAGCCGCCCGAACGTGTTCGACGTTCTACGCTCGAAGGTGAAGCCGACGGCGATCGGCGCCAGGAGCACGAGCGTCGATGCGGCCCCCGCCGCGATGAACATGCCGCGGTGAAAACGGCTGTCCACCGCGAGCTTCGCCAGCGCCCCGTCGAGGACGACGACGATGGACATCCCCTTCAGGTACCAACCGAGATAGAACTGGTACGGCCGCCGGTTCTGATCGATCTCGAACAGCGAGGCGTTCTCGACCGCAGCGCTTGTCTGCATGGGTGTCCTGCTCCTCTATCGCGGCCAGAGCCATCCGAACGTGCCGGCGGTGAGCAGCGCGTACAGCAACCCGTCCAGCATCGAGCGCAACGTCATACCCCAGTTCCGGCTCCACCAGATCGAGTTCTGCATCAGCGCGAGCGAGTAGCCCATGAAAGCGGAGGCGCCCACGAATCGGAACACGCCGAGGTAGTGAACGCCAGGAGACAGGGCGCGTCCGGCGATATACGCTGCGAACACACTCACAATCACCGAGTAGAGGAACCAGAGCGCGAGGCTGGTGCCCATTGCGGGCGGCCCGCTTGGCAGCACTGTCATGAACAGTACCGGGCCTCGGGTTCGTTTTTCGATGAACGCCGGGCTCTTCATGTCCGCCACCGATGCGGGGAGGGGCGCACCGTAATCGCCGGGCGGCAGCTTCAGCCGGCGGATTGCTTCGAGCGCCTCGTCTTCCTGCGGCAGCCGCTTGATATCGTTCTTGTGGAACGGCAGCACCATGTGGATGACGGAGCTGGCGATGAAGACGATGACCGCAGAAACCAGGATGGGCACGAGCAGCGACATCACCGGTACCATCGAGACACCTCCGGACAGCGGACGACGTTCACGCGAACCGGGCCTGGCAGTTACAGCCTCAGCGGTTTGACCGAGCGCAGTCTACCAGCACTGCGGCCGACACTGACATAGAAGAAAAGCAAGCCGGACACGGTGTTCGCGAGCGAAGGGCCGACCCTGTCGTGATGGTGGCGCCACGGTGCTGCTCGGGGTGTTCGCGTTCGGAGCGGTCTATATCCCCGCCAGCCGCGCCTCACGCATCGATCCCATGCGGGCGCTGCGCTACGGAGTAAACGGTTGGTTCCTGGCCGCAGGCCGGGTGCGGTTCCTGACCCCGGAGCCAGGCGTCTCAGAGCCGTGGCCTGCGTTTCGGCTACTGTACAGCGCTCGGCTACTGCACAGCGCTGGTCTTCGCGCCCATCCCAGGGGATTTCCAGCTGAACACGTGGTACGTCGCGGGCGTGTCGCCCACGTTGCGCAGCGCGTGTTCCTGGTTCGACGCCTGGAAAATGACCGAGCCCGGCCCGACGCGTTTCAACGTGCCGTTCACCAGCGACTCCACCGTGCCCTCACGCACGATCAGGATTTCCTCTTCCGGGTGCCGGTGCGGCGGGTGCGAGGCCTGTCCGGGGTTGAGCGTCGTGATGTGACACTCGAGCTCGTCGAGCGTGGCCGTCGGCGCACGAAACACGGTGCGCCGCTCGCCGACGTTCGTGGTTTCCACCTTCATGCTGTTCCAGTCGAAGACCGACGACGACAGCACCGGAGCGGCGGCCCGGATGCTCATGGTGGCGAAGGCCGTCACGCCCGTGGCCACCAACCCGATCAGCAACTCACGACCAGTGAACATGCGACGCTCCTTATCACCATCGTTATCCGTTGATCCGTTGTCCGTTATCCGACAACTGTGCACCCGGCATGATCCGACATCCACTCATTCCTCGTCGCCCGCGGCGGCGCTCAGCGTCCCAGATGCCTTCTTCATCAGGTATGCCTTCACGAACTGGTCGAGATCTCCATCCAGGACACGATTGACGTCGCCGACCTGCTCCTTCGTGCGATGGTCCTTCACCATCTGGTAAGGGTGCAGCACGTAGCTGCGAATCTGGCTGCCGAAGGCGATGTCCTTCTTCTCGCCCCCGAGCCGATCGAGCTCCGCCTGCTGCTCCTTGAGCTTCAAGTCGTACAGCCTGGCGCGCAGCACCTTCATGGCGGAGTCGCGGTTGCGATGCTGCGAGCGCTCGTTCTGGCACGAGACGACCATGCCCGTCGGCAGGTGGGTGATCCGGATCGCCGAATCCGTGACGTTCACGTGCTGGCCGCCAGCGCCGCTCGAGCGGAAGGTGTCGATGCGGAGGTCCTTGTCGGGGATCTCCATCTCGACGTCCTCGGGCAGCTCCGGGTAGACGAAGACCGACGCGAACGAGGTGTGGCGCCTCGCCGCCTGATCGAACGGCGAGATGCGCACCAGGCGATGCACGCCGGCTTCGGCCGACATGAGCCCGAAGGCGTGCTCGCCCGTCACGCTGATCGTCGCGCCCTTGATACCCGCGTCCTCCCCCGGCTGCAGGTCGACGACGTCGCGCTTGAATCCGCGCCGCTCGAACCATCGCAGGTACATGCGCAGGAGCATTTCCGCCCAGTCCTGCGACTCGGTGCCGCCGGCGCCTGGGTGGATGGCGACGATCGCGTTCCGGTCATCGTGCTCGCCGCCGAGCATCTTGCGGATTTCGGCGGCCTCGACTTCCGTTTCGAGCTCGTCGAGGCCGCGATCGAGATCCGCGGCGACATCCTCCCCCTGGCCGGCCCACTCGACGAGCACGGCCAGATCGTCGGCGCGCCGGCGCAGCGACTCGACGAGGGTGACATCCTCTTCAAGACGTCGCCGCCGCTGCAACAGCCGCTGCGCCAGCGCCTGGTCCTTCCAGAAGTCCGGCTCCGCGGTACGCGCCTCGATTTGTCTCAATTCCTCGGCCGGGCGGGCGGCCTCAAAGATGCCCCCGCATCTCAGACGCGCGCCTGGCAAGTTGCTGATAACGGCGGACCAGTTCCTCGAGCACAAGAGCCATTCGTACCTCCAGAAGAGTCAGGGCCGGGGCCGTCGACCGCTCGCGTCAACGGCCCACGGTGATCGGTGAACGAGTCATGAACGCAAAGGCGAGCGCGACGATCGTCACCAGGACCGACGCGTAGGCCACGACGTCGCCGAGCTGCGCGTAGAGCGTGCGCTCTTCGATCAAGCGGACGTCGCCGACGAGCACCTGGGTCGTGAACAGCTCGGACGCCAATACCACGCGCCCGTACGGATCGACGATGCCGCTGATGCCCGTGTTGGCAGACCGCGCGAGGTAGCGTCCCTCTTCGACGGCGCGCATCGAAGCCATCGCGAAGTGCTGATACGGCGCCGACGAACGGCCGAACCAGGCATCGTTGGTGATTGTCGTCAGCAGGGTGCTGCCGTCGAGGACGCCGGCTCGAATGAGCGCAGGGTACACCACTTCGTAGCAGATGGCCGTGCTCACCGGCTTGCCGCCGAGCGGCAGCATCACCGGCGCCTGGCCCGGGGCAAACTCCCCGACGGCTTCGACCAGCGGCGCCGCGAAGAACAGCAGCGTGCGAAACGGAACGTACTCCCCGAACGGCACGAGGCGCACCTTGCGGTAGACGCCCGCGGTGCTGCCGTCGGGGCGCACCATGAACGCGGAGTTGTACGAGATCCGCGGGTTGCTGCGATCCGCCTCGTCGCTTCCGAGCAGCACGGAGGCGCCACGCTCACGCGCGAACAGCCGGATGGCCTCGCTCTTCGGACTGTTCTCGAAGAAGAACGGCGTGCTGGATTCTGGCCAGAGAATCGCGTGCGCACCCCGGTCGGCCGCCTGCCGGCTCAATGCCAGATAGCGCCCCAGGATTTCGTCCTCGAGCTCCGGGGCCCATTTCTGATCCTGCGCGACGTTCCCCTGCACCAGGCCAACACGGACCTGCGTGCCCGTGCGCGTCAAGCGGCCGTCCGCAAGCCGCGCGCTGCCCCATACCGCCGTGGACGCCACGAGCACCGCGGTGAGTCCCACCGCGACGAGCCCGGACCGATCCCGTCCGGCACCTGCCGTCGCGAGCGCGGCCGACGCGAGCACGACCAGGAACGACAACCCGTACACGCCCACGGCGCTGGCGCTCTGCGCGACCGGCAGCACGGTTGTCTGCGTGTACCCGACCAGCGCCCAGGGAAACCCGCCGAACAGCAGGGTGCGCGCGAGCTCGGTCGCGACCCACGCGGCGGGCGCGAGCAGCAGCGCACGGGTGCCGAATCGTCGAAGCGCGACCGCTATCACCAGGGCGAAGGCCGCCGGAAACAGCGACAGGTAGGCGACGAGCAGCGCTGCGATTCCCGCCGACAGCAGCGGGGCGATGCCGCCGTACTGCGCCATCACCCCGCTCGTCCAGTAGACCGTTCCGCCGAAGTACAGCGCTCCCGCCGCCAATCCCAACCCCCAGGCACGCCGCAGACCACGCTGGTGCCGCGCCACGAGCGTGAGCGCCACCAGGAGCGGAGCCAGCGCAATCCAGGAAACGGCGGGATGTCCGTATCGGGGGAAGCTGAGCGCCAGCAGCAGGCCTGAGGCCAGCGACAGGATCAGGGGGAGCACGCAGGTGCTACGGCCGTCGACGCGCGCGCTAGCGCGTGACCCACGGCTTGAACTGCTCGTCCTGGCGCAAGCGGCTGGCAACCCGGTCCGCGTCGCCACGGCTCTTGAACCGCCCCACCTGGACCCGGTACACGGGCGGCTTGCCCGGCTGCGGCACGAGGACGTAGGCCTGGTAGCCCTTCGACACCAGTCGCTTGACGATCGCGTCGGCCTCGCTCCGCTCGCGCACCGCCACGAGCTGAACGGCATAGCCCGAGGTCGTCGAGGGGTGATCCGGCACGGCAGCCGGCGCAGGCGGCAGCGGCCGGGTCGACGAACTCTTTGCCGGGGATCGCTCCGGCATCTTCACCGCTGCTGCGGGCGGGCGAGTTTTCGCGTCTCCGACCTTCGTGTCCTTCTGGTCTTTCACGAGCGTGTTGTAGTAGTCATCGTCTTCAGCCGGAGTCGGGGGCGTCTGGCCGGCAGGCGGCGATACTCCGGCAGATTGCGCGGGAGTCGTGCTGGTGGTGGCAGCGGATTCCGATGACGCCTCAGGAGCTGGGGTGTTGGCGCGCGCAGCCGGGGGTTCGGCCGCCGTCGTCGCCGGCGCTGGTGGCGCAGCCGTATCCGCCGCAGCCGGAGCGCCGGTCGTTCGGTCGCGCACTCCGCGACCCACCATGACGCCGGAAAGGAAGATGACGACCGACACGACGGTCGCCGCCATGAACAGGAAGACCAATTGCTTGCCGTTCAGTTGAATCTCGTGGAAACCTTCGTCGCTCATGGTTCGTGGCTGTCTTGGAAACTCACGCCAGTGTAACACCGCGCGCGAGGGCCGTTTACCGCGCGGGCAGCTGCTTCAGAAACTGCTGCACACGTGCCGAGTCTGGATCGAGGTCGAGCGCCCGTTCGGCCTCGCGTCGTGCCGCCACGACGTCCTTCGATTGCAGCCACGCTTCGGCCAGCACCTCGTGCGCCGCCGCGGTCTCCTGGCTCCAGATCGAGATTTTCAGTGCTTCTATCGCCTCGCTGGTCCGGCCCCCACGCAGGTAGATGCGGCCAAGCAGCAGGTGCGCTTCGGCCAGGTATGGTGACAGGTACAACGCGCGCCGCAGCTCGTCGATCGCCTCCCGGTCGTTCTGCGCGTCGTAGAGTCGATGTCCCCGATCGAGGTGAAAGGCCGTGAGCTCGCTTCGTTCGCGCTGCCCCGTCGCGGCCAGCGTCGTCTCTGCGCCGGTCGCGCCCGGCGGTTCGAACGCGGCGTGCGGGCGCTCGAGGCCGTGCGGCACCCGCTCCTCGGCCCGCCGGCCGTCGCCTTGATGCCGCGCGGCGAGGCGCTCAGCGAGCTCGAGCTCCCGTTGCGCCTCGGTGGTGCTGCCGGACACCTGCAGCGCTGCCCCGAGCACGAAATGGGCGTCGCCGTCGGTTGGATTCCGCCGCACGGCCTCGCGCAGCCAGTAGATCGCGGCCGGCACGTCCTGGTCGAACCAATAGGCGTAGCCCAGGTTGAAGAAGTAGTCGGGATCCGGCTGCGCCTGCGTGGCGCGGGTGAACCAGTAGGTGGCGCGGCCGGCCTGCGGCGACCCGCCGCGCCGCAGTTGGATCACGCCCATGTTGTTCGCGATCTCTGCCGCCGGCGTCTCTTCCTGCAGCACGCGCAGCCGCTCGAACGCATCGTCGTACTTCTTCAGCGCGATCTCCGACGAGGCCGCCGCAAACCGCGCGCGCCGGGACGCTGCCGACTGCGGCGGAACCGACAGGGCGGCGGCGAGCGCCTTCTCGTGCTGTGCGGCGTCCGTGTACGCACGCCACAACGCGAGCCGTGCCTCGTCGTACCCCGCGTGCAGCGCCAGTGCCTTTTCGAGAAACGCCGCCTGCGCCGCCGGAGTATCGGCCAGGAGGCCCTTCACGTAGTTCTCGAAGGCGGCCGGAGACGGCGCGTCGCGGTGCGCCTGCTCGGCGGCGAGCAGCGCCGGCGAGGATGTCAGCCGGCGCGCGACCCGCTCGTACACGGCAAAGAGATCGTCGAGCGACCCGTGCTCCTCGACCTCACCCTGCAATCGGCCGGTGTCGAGGCGCAGGCTGCGCGCGCGGATCGACAGCGTGTTGTCCTCGGTCCGAATCGATCCGATGATGACCGCCGAGGCTCCGACGAGCTGACCGATGCGGATGATCGTGCCATGGCTGAGCGACGCCACCGGCGGGACCTGCAGCTGCCCAAACGCGTGGAGACGTTCGTCGCGCCCGATCGCCTGGATTCCGAGCGCTCGCAGATCTTCGGCCAACACCACGGATGACCCTTCCCCAAGCCACCAGGTTCGGACGTCGTCGCCGGTTTCGAACGGCATCACCAGCAGGCGGGGCTGAGTGGTGGCCTGGGCGAACGCCGTGGCTCGAAGCGCGAGCGCCGCGATCGTCAGTAGGATCACGCGCCACGCGCAACGCTGCGACCGCGCCGTCATGCTGAAGGTTCGGACGCCGGATCCGGCCGCATGGCCGGCTCTCGGGTCGAAGACGCGGCCGGCATCAACGTGATCGCGACGAAGCAGCCGCCGCTGCCGGTGCCGCGACATGAGGTGATTTCGAGCGCAGCCGGCAAATCGAAGCGCGCCAGCAGGCGCGCGAAGGCCGCCTTGTAGAAGCCGCACAACGGCGCCGGGGACGGCTCGCGCACACCGCAGAAGATCGAGCTACGAATGTCGATCGTCGCACCGCCCTGACGCATGGACACGACCCCGCGGCTGCCGCCGTAGGTGCCATGCACGAGCTCACGCGCGATACGAAGCGCGAGCCGCGTGCGCAGACGCCGCGGCAGGGCTCGTGTGATTGCCCGGCGTGGTCGGGAGAGGCCGTCGACCGTCCAATCGGCCGCGTATTCGCCCGCGCGATCGGTCACCTGTGTGTAGGCGCCACCTTCACATCGAAGGAAACTCAGCACCGCGGTGAGCGGCGCCAGCCCAATCCGTCCCGAGCGCAGACCCGCGGGGCTGAACCAGTTCTCGTAGAACTCCTGCCGCGACGGCAGCAGGTCGATGATGCCCTGGTGCAGTGCCGCCACGAGAACGCGCCCGATGCCGCCGTCCCTCATTCGTTGGAATTCTGATAGATTGAACGACTCGAGGCGGCTATCGACATGTTGTGGGACGCGCACATCCTGGCCGGCGGGCACGCCCGTCGCCTCGGCGGCCACGACAAGGGCTCGCTGGTCGTCGGCGACCGCCGCATCCTGGATCGCCAGCTGGCCGCCCTCGAAGGTCGTGCCGCCCGCATCGTGATCGTGGGCGGCCCTGAGCGCCTCGGCGGCGCCAGTTTCGAGGTCATCGCGGATTGTCTGCCCGGCGTCGGCGCGCTCGGCGGGCTGTACACCGCGCTCGTGAGCGCCAGGTCGGAGCGGACCCTGGTGATCGCGTGCGACATGCCGTTCGTGACCGGCGAGTTCCTCGAGCACCTCGCGACAGGCGGCAGCGACTTCGATGCCACCGTGCCCCGCGACCGCCACGGCCTGCATCCGCTCTGCGCCGCCTACGCGCGGTCGGCGGCGCCCGTGATCCGGCGTGCGATTGACCAGGGAGTGCGAACGATCCAGGACGCCATCGATCCGCTGCGCATCCATCTCGTCGAAGGGCCGGCGCTCGAGGCCTTCGATCCCGATGGCCGGCTGCTCGAAAATATCAACACTCCGGACGATTACGCGCGCGTCGTTCGCGGCTGATCCACCCGTCGACGCCCGGAACCGAACGCCGCGGCATCGTACCGCAGCCCGGCAGGCCAGTCAACGCGATCGCCGCGGTCGGCGCACGTGCGGGCAACACGCATCTCGAGTACATCGGCAATGATTCTTCCCGTCCATGAGGCGCTTCGCTCCCGGCTCGCAGCCGTGCTGCACGACCAGTACGGCCTCGCCCCCGACGCGCAGCCGCCGATCGTGATCGACTACGCTCCCAATCGTGTCCTCGGCGATCTCGCCGTGCCCATCGCCTTCGAGCTGGCCCGGCGCCTGCGGAAGCCGCCGCGTGCCATCGCCCAGGAGCTGGCCGCTGCACTTGTGCCGGTAGCCGGCATCGAGCGCATCGAGGCGCTGGGGAGCGGCTACCTGAACGCCTTTCTCGACCGGCGCGCGTTTCTTTTCGAGCGCCTCGATCCGGCGCTGCTGCCGCGAGCCGCGAGGGCGCCCGCGGGCAAGACCATCGTCGAGCACACGGCCATCAACCCGAACAAAGCCGCCCACATCGGCCACCTCCGAAATGCGGCGCTCGGCGACACGCTCGTGCGCGTCCTGCGGTTTCGCGGCGTCCCGGTGGAGGTGCAGAACTACATCGACGACACCGGCGTGCAGGTCGCCGACGTGGTTGTCGGGTTCACCGAGATCGAGCGGAAGTCGCTGGCCGACGTTCGGCAGATTGCCGCAAGTACCAGGTTCGACTACTACTGCTGGGATCTCTATGCCCGGGTGACGGAATGGTACGGCGCCGACACGGCGCGGCTCGCCGTGCGCGCGGAAACGCTGCACGACATCGAGCACGGCGGCAACGACCGCGCGGCGCTCGGCGCCTTCGTCGCGGACGCCATCGTCCGGTGCCATCTGCTGACGATGGCGCGCATGAACATCGGCTACGACCTGCTCACGTGGGAAGGCGACATCCTGCGACTGCAGTTCTGGGCCCGCGCCTTCGAGATCCTCCGAGCGCAGGGCACCGTGTACCTGCAGACCGAGGGACGTCTCGCGGGCTGCTGGGTCATGGCCATCGACGACGGCCAGGACGCGGTGGACGGTCCTGGCGAGTCGGTGCCAACGGCGGTGGCCGACGACGGGAGCGAAGCGGAGGACTCGCGCGAGAAGGTGATCGTGCGTTCGAACGGCACCGTCACTTACGTGGGCAAGGACATCGCCTACCAGTTCTGGAAGTTCGGCCTGCTCGGGCTCGACTTTGCGTACCGGCCGTTCGTGACCCGCGGCGACGGTTCGACGCTCTGGGCGACGACCAGCGATCGGGCGGCAGCGGGCTCCGCGGCGGCGCCGCCGTTCGGCGGTGCGGCCACCACCTACAACGTGATCGACGTGCGGCAGTCGTACCTGCAGAAGCTGCTGAAGCAGGCGCTCGCCACGATGGGGCACACGGCGGAGGCCGAGCAGTCGATTCACTTCTCGTACGAAATGGTGGCGCTCTCGCATGCCACGGCGCGCGAGCTCGGATACGAGTTGTCTGGCGAGGACCAGAAGAAGCCGTTCGTGGAGGTGTCGGGCCGCAAAGGTCTCGGCGTCAAAGCGGACGATCTGCTCGATCTCCTGGAGAAAAAGGCCACGCAAGAGGTGGAGCGACGCAACCCCGACCGCGCCGGCGCCGACGTCGAGCGGATCGGCCGCGAAATCGGGCTTGCGGCCGTCCGCTATTTCATGATCAAGTACTCCCGTGGGAAGGTGATCGCCTTCGACATCGACGAAGCACTCAGCTTCGAGGGCGAGAGCGGGCCATACCTCCAATACTCCGTCGTCCGCGCCAACAACATCTTTGCCAAGCTGCAGGAGCGGGAGTCGACGAGCGAGGCGGATGTCATTGCGTCGCTGCCCGGACTCGATCCGGCTGGACTCGAAGGCGAAGACGGAGACCACGAGCTCTGGGCACTCGTGCTCGAGGCGTCGCGGCTGGACGAGATCGTCGAGCAGGTGGTGCGGTCGCTCGAGTTTTCCGTGCTTGCGAAATGGGCGTTCGGGCTGGCGCAGCAGTTCAACGCGTTCTACCACCGCGCGCCGATCCTGAACGAGGAGCGCGCCGACCTTCGCCGCTGGCGCGCCGCCGGCGTCGCGTACTATCGGGCGCAGCTCACGCACGCGCTCGACATGATGGGCATCCCGGTGCCCGCAAGGATGTAGAGATGCCCATGATCGGCGTCGTCCCATCGGCACGGATGTGCGACTACGAGGCAGCCATGCAGCGCGTGGGCGGCGAGCTTCGTGTGCTCGATCCGATGCACGACGATCCCGGGACGGTCGTACCGGGCATCGACGGCCTCCTGCTCACCGGCGGCGGCGACGTGCACCCGGAGCTGTTCGGTGAGCCTCCGCACGAGACGTTCGTGCCGGCCGAGCCCGGGCGCGACGAGCACGAAATTGCGCTCGTGACGGCGGCCATCGACGCGCGCGTGCCGATCTTCGCGATTTGCCGCGGTGTCCAGGTGCTGAACGTGGCGTGCGGGGGAACGCTGGTCCAGGACATCCCGGCGTCGATTCCGGGAGCGGTCACTCACCAGGTGGAGCTGCCGAAGAGCGCCATCGCGCACGAGGTGTGGATCAACCGCGGCTCGCGGCTGTGGACGCTGCTCGAGGAGCGGCTCGAAGGCGAGGACACGTGCAGCGTGAACAGCCGCCACCACCAGTCGGTGAAGGCGCTCGCGAAGGGGTTCGTCGTGTCGGCGACGGCACCCGACGGCGTGATCGAGGCAATCGAACGCCCCGACCTTCCCTTCTGCCTGGGCGTGCAGTGGCACCCGGAGAATTTCTGGCGCAGCGGCGAGTTCCGCGAGCTCTTCGAAGGGTTCCTGCGCGCGGCCTCGGAGCGGCGGGCGGAGCGATCAGCGGAGTGATCGGCTAGCGCACGCTGCCGAGCCACTCTCCGATCGCGCGGCCGCTGTATCCCGTCATCTCGACATAGCCCTTGCCGGCGACGCGACGCCCGTCGCGTGTCCCGTTGATGTCGACCGCGCCTTCCCAGTACGCGATCCCCGACTGCAGGCCTGCGAACATTTCCTGAGAGTCGACCACGGCTTTGAGCGAGACCGCGAGCCGCGCCGACGGTGCCTCCAGCCGCCATTCGACTGGATACGTCGCGCCGCTCTCCGGCGACGACCAGCGCCGGCCAGCCGCCGCCGTGAAGCCGGCCGCCGCCAGCCGCGACGTGCTGCCGTCTGCCGCGACCAACGTCCCGCTCGATCGCGGATCGATCGATCCGTCGGTCGAGCGCAACCGGTAGAGCATCAGGTCAGCGCCGTCATCGAGCTGGATCGAGAACCAGTCCCACCCCGTCTGGCTCTTCTCGAGAAAGCTCGAGCCGAACTCGTGATCCATCCAGCTCGTGCCGATCACCGCCTGGCGCTCTCCATCGACCCACACCGTGCCGCGGGTCGGCATCCGGGTGAGCGAGTAATAGTGTGATGCATTGCCCTCCTCCGCTCCCTTCTGGCTGTAGCCCCGATCGCCGTGAAAGGCCGGGGGCTTGCCTTCATCGAGCGACAAATCGAGCCTGAACGAAGGCGATGCGGACGCCGCGATCAGGCGGTGGCGGCCATCTGCCAGCTGGGCGCTCCAGTCGTCCAGCCATACGCGGTATATATCGCTGCGCGCGCCCGCCCATCCTACTGCCGGGCGGCCAAGCTTCTCCGTGGCGAGGTGCCGCTTGCCGGCGACGTCGGTGACCGCGAAGTGCGCCATGAACAGGTCGCGCACGGTCCACCGTGACGGGTTGACCGGAGCGGGATCGACGCCAACGCGGAAGAACGTCAGCTGGTACCCGAAGCGGCGGCCGTCCGTGGCCGTGAGATTGCCGGTGTAGTACCACCACTCGATGCGGTACTCGGGATGGCTGGCGTGATCGGCGGGCAGTTGGAGGATTCGTCCGGGCGCGGCGTTGCGCCACGCCGATGGTAGCCCGCCGGCAGGGGTGGCAGCGGAACACGCCGCCAGTATCGCCGCCGCCCACACGAGAGCCCGGCTCATTCGTCGTGATGCTCCACCGGCTGCACCGACGCCGCGAGCCGGGCCGGGTACAGTCCCGCGAGCGCCGTCGCGACGAACAGCGCGACCGAGGACTGAAGCAGAAACGGGCCGGGGAGGTAGAACTGGATGGTCCATCCGAAACTCTGCACGTTGATGACGTAGATGAGGATGATGGCGAGGCCAAGGCCCGCTGCCAATCCGAGCACCTGGCTGACGAGGCCGATCATGCCGGCTTCGATCACGACCATCTTGCGGACCTGCCGGCGATCCGCGCCGATCAGCCGGAGCGCCGTGAGCTCGCGGCGGCGCTCCAGGATCAGCGTCAGCAGCGTCCCGCTCACGCCCAGGATGCCGACGAACACCGCGATCGCCTCGAGCGCGTAGGTGATCGCGAAGGTGCTGTCGAAGATGCGCAGGACCTCGTCGCGGATCGATGCGTTGGTGTGGATGAAGAGGCGATGGCGCTCACCGAGTCTCGCTATCAAGTCGGCCCGCACCGCGGCGGCATCGCGGCCGGGCCGCAGATAGACGGTGAGGCTCGTGGGGCGCTGCTCGCCGAAGTGGCGCGCGAACGTGCCACGATCCATCACGACCACGCCGCGATCCGTCGTGTAGTCGAAGTACACGGCTGCGAGACGGAATTCCGCAGGGCCGTTCGGGGTCTGCAGCCGTACGGTGTCTCCTGCGCGCTTCCCGGCCTTGAGCGCAAACGACTCCGAGGCGACGACTGCGTCCTGCCCGATGGCCGCGCGCAATGCCGACCTGCCGTCGGCGGGTTCCTTGAACACGAGGTTGCCGTGCCCGAGCAGCACGCCGAAATCTCCGGTGCCGAGCACGGTCAGCCGTCCGTCGTACACGAGGTTCAACGTCCGGAACCGATCGACCGCGGCGACGGCCGGGTGAGACATGACAGCGACCTCGAGCTCGGGTGAGATCGTCGACTGCGTATCGAGGCTGGAACGCCGGGCCGTGGACATGTAGAGGTCCGCCTGGAGCGTCTGGCCGACCCAGTAGATCACCGTCTCGCGGAAGCTGCCGATCATGATGGCGATGGCGACCATCATCGACAGGCTGACCGCCAGCGCCGCGATCGACACCGCAAGGCGCGGGATGGCCGCGCACAGATTGGCGTGCGCGAGCTGCCCTTCAACGCCGAACATGGCCGTGAGGGGCCTGGCGCCGAAGCGCGAGAGAATCGCGAGCGCCGCCGGCACGAGAGAGGCAATGCCAAACACCGTGGCGATGGCAGCGCCGAAACCGAAGACGGGCAGGCCGCCGAGCGGCCCGAGTCGCGACAAGGCGGCAGCGGCCAGCAGGAGCGATATCCCAAGCGCGAGTTGCCGCCTGTTCACGCGATACCGCGCCTCGATTCGATCGGCGCCCCGCAGCGCCGCCAGCGGCGAAACCCTGCTCGCCTCGAGCGCGGGGGCGGCGGCCGCGACGAGCGCCAGACCAATCCCCAGCACGAGCGCCAGCAGCACATCGCGCCAATCGAGCGCGGGCACGGTCGTGGCTGTCGCGATGTACAGCGTGTTCACGGTCGTCGACGTCAGCCGCACGGCCGCCTGGGCCAGCAGCCAGCCGGCGGGCGTGCCGAGCACGGCACCCACGGCGGCCAGCACTGCCGCTTCGGCCAGGAACAGCGAGAGCACCGTGCGACGGGACGTGCCAAGCGCGCGCAGCACGCCGATCTCCTCACGCCGCGCAATCACCGACACGGCAACCGTGTTGTAGACCAGGAACAGGCCGACGAGCAGGGCGACGTACGAGAGAGCCGTCAGGTTGAAGTGGAACGCCCGGAGCATCGTCTCCACCTGCTCGCCACGACGGGCGGGGCGCTGCACGGTAAGGCCCGGTGGCAGCCGCGAGCCGAGCAGCCGCTCCGCCTCGTTCACGTCGCGTCCAGCGGGCAAGCGGATCTCGACGCGATCGACGCGACCGAGGCGATCGAATGCCCACTGCGCCGCAGCGATGTCCATCAGCATGAAGTTGCCGTCGAGCACGCGGGCCGGCCCGTCGTTCCGGAGGAGACCGCGGATGACGAATGACTGCCGTGTATCGCCGATTGCGAGCTCGACGCGATCCTTCACGCGCAAGCCGCGGCGGCGCGCGAAGATCTCGGTCGTGATGACCGAGTGCGGGTCGAGCAGCAGCGTCAGGAATTCCTGCGGCGCCGGCTGACGCCGCCCGCCCGCAAACTCCACGAGGTCGTACTCGCGGAACGCGCGGTCGCGCAGGATGTCGACGCCGAGAACACGCACGGCCTCGGCCGGCGCCGCGCCCGCCCGGGCGAGCGCGTCACCTTCGATGACGGCGCTCACCTCGCCGAACTCGCGCAGCCAGCCGAGCGGGGTCAATCGGTCCTCCTCGACCCCGCCGGGGCTCACGATCTCCAGTGACGCCGCTCCAGCGATGGTGTCGAGCGCCAGGGCAAACCCGCGAACAGAGCTGTCGTTCGCGAGCCGGATCGCCAGCACGACCGCTATGCCGAGGGAGATACCCGCAACCGTGAGGGCCGAGCGGAGCTTCTCCTGCGCGAGGCGCCGCAGGATGAACTGTCTAAACAGCGGCACGTGTGTGTGTGGCCGGCGGCCGGCGGTCTTCGATGCGAAGCACCAGGCCGTCGCGCAGGTGCACGACGCGCTGTGCGGCGGCGGCCAGATCGGGCGAGTGCGTCGCGAGGAGGATGGTGAGTCCGTCCTGGGTGTTGAGGTCAGCGAGCAGTGCGAGCACCCGGGCGCCGTTGTCCGAATCGAGGTTGCCGGTGGGCTCGTCAGCCACGAGAAGGGCGGGCCGGTGAATGACGGCGCGGGCGATCGCCGCGCGCTGCAGCTCGCCGCCGGACAGCTGCTGTGGAAAGTGCGAGAGCCTGTCTGCGACGCCGACGCGCTCGGCAAGCACGGCCGCGCGCTGCTGCCCGTCTTTTGCGTTGACGCCCGCGAGCAACAGGGGCAACGCGATGTTCTCGGCGAGCGTCAGCGTAGGCAGCAGGTTGAAGAACTGGAACACGAAACCCACGCGCTCGCGCCGGACGCGGGTCAGCCGATCGTCATCGAGCGCCTCGAGCCGTTCGCGCTCGAGTGTGACCGATCCGCTGTTCGGGCGATCCATGCCGCCGCACAGGTGGAGAAACGTGGATTTTCCGCAGCCGGAAGGTCCGACCAGCGCCACGAAGTCGCCAGGCTCCAGTGAGAGGCTGATGTCGCGTACCGCGTCGACCGCGGTGTCACCCGTCAGATAGGTCTTACGGATGTGATCGGCGGTCAGGAGGGCCATGGGGGCGAACAGAAGCTGCCGCCAGACGAGAGACGCGCGGCCCGGCGTACATGAGAAAGAGACGCTGTGGGCCGACTGGGAGGTTCACGGTCGCCGGGCTCCACCGAACCCGACAGGCAGTTACGGCGCTGCTACTCCAACCCTTCGATGTCGCTGAGATCCCTCGCGCGACCGGTCGCACGTTTGTTGGCGATGAACGCCTCCCGGCCGATGAAATCCACATCGACATCGTCGACCCGATGACGCAGGCGATCCGGCCACGCAGCCGCGAATGTCAGACCCGTGAGTTCCGTGAGCAGATCGATCCGTCGCGGGGGCACGCCAATCTGGTACACGACCCCTGGAGCGGCGAAATCGGGTTCGGACAACTGCGCGCCGGGCGCACCAAAATCCTGCAGTGCCCGCACGACCCTGGCGGCGTTCTCCGGCGTGGCGTCGATCCAGATATCGAGGTCGCCAGTCGCTCTGGGACGGCCGTGCAGAGCAAGGGCGTGTGCGCCAACAACGAGAAACCGCACCTCAGCGGCGGACAACGCGCGTAACAGATCGACGAAGTCCGGGTTCATCCGGCCACTCTCCCCGCATCCGCCACAAGTCTTCGGTCAACTGCTCCACGAGGGCGAGGCGCTGGTCAGGCGGGATCTCCAACCAGTATGCGAGATCGTGGCGGTCGGCCTCTCCCGCCGACGCGAAACGTCTCACCGAAATCCGAGCGGACCGCTCCGCTGCGCGCGTGTCCATCACGGCATTATCCTCCACGCCGAACCCGGTGCGCTCACGAGCGGTCGAGCACGGCGAGCGATTCCACGTGCGCGGTGTTGGGGAACAGGTCGAAGGCTTCGAGATGGGCGAGGTGGTAACCGGCATCGACGAAGCGCCGCACATCGCGCGCCAGCGTCGCCACGTCGCACGAGACGTAGACGACGCGCGGAGCCCTGGCGGCGACAATCATCTGGGCGGCGTCCTTCGACATGCCGGTCCTCGGCGGATCGACGAGAATCGTGGCGGCGCCTGCACCAGGCGATCGCGACAGGTAGTTCTCAACCGAACGTGGTACCACACGTACGTCGGACGCCAACACGGCCGCGTTCACCGCGAGATCCTCGGCCCCCTGGCGATCGCCTTCCACCGCGATGACGTGTCCTCGCCCGAGGGCCGCGAACGAGACGCCGAACAGGCCAGTTCCGGCGTAGAGGTCGAGCAGAACGCCGGGCGGAATTACGCCGAGCACCGTCTGCACGAGCGGCCGCAGCAGGAAACGATTCCCCTGGAAGAACGCGGCGACGTGACGACGGAGCCGCACGCTCGCTACCCGGCCGTCGACGGAAAGGTCAAGGACGTCGCTGACGTAGGGGTGTCCGCGTCCGGCGACGAATTGCGGCGACTCGGGTCGGGTGATCACCAACCCGGTCACGCCTTCCAGGTCGAACAACCCTGGCAGGCGCTGCGCATTGGCGGGGCGCGTGCCCGGCGCGAGCTCGACGAGCAGGGCCCGTTCGCTGCCGGGGACGTTCTCGCTCAGCTCAATTTCCCGCAGTGCGCGGCCCTGGTCGCCGAGACGCCCCTGCAGCGCCTCCAGCACCTGCTCGGTCGCTGCCAGCAATTGCCCCGTCAGCGAGGCGTCGCACAGATCGTGCGTACCTTCACGAAAAAACCCGAGGCGCCCATCGCGCACGTGCAGCCGCGCACGCATGCGGTAGCCTCGCTCCGGCGAGGGTCGCACCGGCACCGGCGCGTCAAGCCGCAGCTTCGCAATCCGGGTGAACGCGTCGGCGAGAATCTCGGCCTTCAGCTGCAGCTGACGCAGGTAGGCGATATGCGCCAGGACATTGCCGCCGCATGCGGGATCCGCTTCAGGCTCGCGCCGGTCCGGCGACGGCTCTTCGACCGCCGTAGTCACCGCGAACGCGATGCCGCTGCGCACCTGCTCGACGCGCACCCGCACCCGCTCGCCTGGAATCGCGCCGCTGACAAAGACAATCTGCCCGTCGTGGCGGGCGAGCATCCGACCGCCGGCGGCGGGCTTCTCGATGAGGAGCGAGAGTTCGTCCATAAGAGGGCCAAGGGCGAGGGGCCAAGGGCTCAGGGTGGCTGAAGGCCAGGACAGGATTCAGAGAGCGCAGGCTGCTGCCGCCTGCGTCCAGCTCTCCCTCGGGACAATGGCATTCCGGCCGCCCTTAGCCCTCCCCACGATCGTACCGGATTATGGGCAGCCCGGCCTGCTCACGCACGAGACGCGTCACCGCAGCCTCGCGCGCGGCCTCGTATGCGCTGGGGGGCATCCGTTGGCGGAACGGTTCCAGCGCGTCGACAGCTTCGCGCAGAAGAGCCTGCAGGCGCTCCGGCCCCAGGCTGGCGCGAGCGAGCGCCAGCAATTCGTGATCTACGGCCTCGAGCCTGGTGATGAGCGCGGTGCGCGCCGACCCACGCGCCTGGCGGGCCGCCTGCCGCTCCGCGTCCATCTGAAGGGCCGCGCCGGCCAGTGCAGCGTCCATCGCGGCATCGTGCCGTGGGTCACCGCGCAACAGCGTCAGCCGGTTGGCGACCCGCTCGAGGTGCGCCGGCAGGCTTGCGCCTCGCGGCGCGTGATCAGGCTCGCCGCTGCTGGCAAAGTGCGGGAGAGCCACGTGGGAGGACGGTCCGGCGGCATCGGCCATGGCCGCGCTCGGCAGGCCGAGCGCACGCCGCCAATCGTCGAAGACGTCGAGCACGTCGGCGTCGCAAAAGCTCACGTGCAAAGGCCGGCGACGCGCCCCCTTGCGGTAGTAGCGCTCGAAGGTCCGATCGATGCCCGCGAGCGCCACCTTGAGCGGTACTCCCCGCTCGGCCCAGCCTCGCACGAGGTCGAAGGCAGGCCCAGCGACGCGAATCAGGTGCCCATCGTTCTTCCGGCACAGATGCGCCTCCACCGCGCGGCAGTAGCCGTCGAGATCGACGCCCTCGTCGCCACGCGCATCCGGATCGCTCACAGCCAAATCACCTCGCCCGCGCGGATCGCTCGAGTCTCGCCGCCCGGTGCGCGAACGAGCAACGCACCGGTGCGATCGACGCCAGATGTCATCCCGGCGATCTGAGTCTCGCCCTCACGCCAGACCACCGCCGCCCCTTCGGCTGACGGCGACAGGGCGCGCCAACGCGCCAGCACCGCATCGCCGTCGCCGGCCACGAGGGCGGCGTACTCGTGCGACAACGCAGCGAGCGTCTCGACGAGCACCGCGGTTCTGTCCACAGGGCGGCCAGTCTCCTCTTCGATCGAGCTCGCCGTCGAGGCGATATCGGACGGGTATGCCACACGACCCAGGTTGGCGCCGCACCCGAGCACGACATGCTGCAGCTCGCTCCCGCTCGCCGCGCCTTCGGCCAGGATGCCGGCCACCTTCCGCCACGTGCGCGCACCTGAAGCCGCGTCGCTCCGATGCACCACGACGTCGTTCGGCCACTTGATCGCAGCGGCCAGACCGCATGCCGCCCGCAGCCCGTTCGCCAGCGCGACACCCGCCGCGAGCGTCACCAGCGCCATCGACTGAGGTGCCGCCGCGAGCCATGCACGCGGGGGCCGTAGTACGACCGAGACATACAGGCCGGCGAGCGGCGGCGAGTACCAGGCGTGACCCATACGCCCACGCCCGGCGGTCTGCGCGTCCGCGACGACGAGCGTGCCTTCTGGTGCGCCATCGGTCGCGAGCTGGCCCGCTACGTCGTTGGTGGAGCCCACAGACGCGAGGTGCACGATTCGCGAGCCGAACGGCCGTATCCGGGCGGCATGCGCCGCGAGGGCCAACGCGAGGCCGGAATCGGCGTCCGAGGGCACGTTCATGCGAGCCCGGGCTCCAGCTCGATTTCAAGGCTGATGTCTGCGGCCGGAGCAGAGTGCGTGAGCGCTCCCACGGAGACGAGATCCGCGCCCGTCTCCGCCAGCGCGGTGATCCGGTCGAGCGTGACGCCACCCGAGATCTCCACCTTGGCGCGGCCGCGGGCCCGACGCACGGCTTCACGAACGGCATCGAGCGGCAGGTTGTCTACCAGAAGAATCTCGACTCCCGCCGCCAGCGCGTCATCGACCTGCTCGAGGCTCTGGGCCTCGACCTCGATCGCGAGATCCGCCCGCATGTGTCTCGCCGCGCGAACCGCGGATCCGATCCCCCCGGCCAGCCGGATGTGGTTGTCCTTGATCAGGAACGCGTCGTACAGACCGAAGCGGTGGTTCGTGCCACCACCCATGCGCACGGCGTACTTCTCCAGCGCCCGCAGCCCGGGCGTGGTCTTCCGCGTGTCCAGGATCGTAATCCGGCCGCCGGATGCCTCGACGAAGCGTCGAGTGAGCGTGGCCACGCCCGACAGACGCTGCAGGAAGTTGAGCGCGACCCGTTCGGCCGTGAGCAGCGCGCGCGCGGGCCCTCGCACCTCCCCGATGATTGCCCCCGGCTCGCACGCCGCGCCCTCGTCGGCGCGCGGCGTCAACACGGCCGCCGGATCGACGAGCTCGAAGGCTGCGGCGGCGACCGCCATTCCAGCGACGACGAGCGTGGATTTGGCGAGCAGCACGCCGTGCCCGCGCGCACCCGCCGGCACGGTGGCGTTCGTCGTCACGTCGCCAGGCCCGATGTCTTCGGCCAGGGCGCGGCTGACGATATCGCGATAGGCCGACTCGGATAGGGACATACGGCGCGTACGA
Organism: Vicinamibacteria bacterium; assembly: GCA_963697705.1. Taxonomy (GTDB): domain Bacteria; phylum Acidobacteriota; class Vicinamibacteria; order Vicinamibacterales; family JAENWD01; genus CAVUCH01. The sequence continues at coordinate 366,662 of CAVOPA010000019.1, read as the reverse complement.
CCGCTGACGGATACGGAGCCGCTATGCGAGGGTGACCGTCGCGCCGAACGTGTCGGCCTCGACCAGTTCGATCGACTCGATGTACCCCGCCGACTGAACGTCGGCGAGGCCCGTGCGGAGCGCCGCAAGGTTCGCTGCCGTGTCGCGGACGATCAGCGCCGTGACCGGCGTCGTGAGCGGGCGCTTGCCTTCCGATTTCGACTTGCGCACCTCCCCGAGGACGAGCGCGGCGCGCTCCAGCGCGAGCGCACCCTCAGGATCCGGTCCGTCGATGTACTCCTCGAGTTCCGCTGCCGTTGGCCAGGACGCCCGATGCACCGAGCCGTCACGCCACCAGGACCAGACTTCCTCGGTCACGAACGGCAGAAACGGGGCGAAAACCCGGAGGATCGAATTGAGCGCCACGACCAGCGCGCTGTTCGCGGAGCCGGCCAGCGCCTCGCCCTGCGCACCATAGCGCCGGTTCTTGACGAGCTCGAGGTAATCGTCACAGAACGACCAGAACCAACGCTCGGCACGCTCCAGCACCGTCGCGTAGTTATAGGTGTCGAGCTGCGCCGTCGAGTCCTCCACCAGACGTGCGAGGCTCGTGAGCATGCCCCGATCGATCGGCGCCGTGACCGCACCACGAGGCTCGGCCCGGCCAAGCGCGAACTTGGACGCGTTCAACAGCTTGATCGCCAGCCGCCGGCCCACTTTCATCTGTCCTGGATCGAACGCCGTGTCGGTGCCGGGCCGTCCGCTCGCCGCCCAGTAGCGCACGCCGTCGGATCCGTGCTCGTCGAGCAATGCCATCGGCGTGACGACATTGCCCTTCGATTTCGACATCTTCTTGCGATCGGGATCGAGCACCCAGCCCGAGATCGCGGTGTTGGTCCAGGGCACGCTGCCGTGCTCGAGATGCGCGCGCGCAATCGTGTAGAAGAGCCACGTCCGGATGATGTCGTGCGCCTGCGGCCGGAGGTCCATCGGGAAGATGCGGGCGAAGAGATCCGGATCGTCGGCCCACTCTCCGGCGATCTGCGGGGTGAGCGACGATGTGGCCCAGGTGTCCATGACGTCCGGATCGCCGGTGAACCCGTTCGGCTGATCCCGTTGCTCCGCCGTGTACCCGGCCGGCACATCGGTGGAGGGATCCGTCGGCAGCTGATCTTCCGTCGCCACGATCGCCCGGTCGTAGAGCACGCGGCCATCGCCCGCCAGCGGATACCAGACGGGAAACGGCACCCCGAAGAACCGTTGACGGCTGACACACCAGTCGCCGTTCAGGCCCTCCACCCAGTTCTCGTAGCGGGACCGCATGAACGGCGGCTGCCACGTCAGCTCGCGGCCGCGCGCGATCAGCTCCTCGCGGAACTGAATGGTCTTGATGAACCACTGCCGGCTGGTGATGATCTCGAGCGGCCGATCGCCCTTCTCGTAGAACTTCACCGGGTGCGTAATCGGACGCACGTCGCCGAGCAGATCGCCGGTCGCGCCGAGCCGCTCGACGATCTTCGCGCGCGCCTTCTGCGCCGACAATCCTGCCACCTGGTCGTATGTCTCCTGGGCTCGCGCCGGATCGGTCGTCTCCCACTCGCCGGCACCCCACGCGATCGACCGGAAGCGGCCGTCGGGCAGCAGCACCGCGCGGACGGGCAACGACAGCTCGCGCCACCAGGTGACGTCGGTGACGTCGCCAAACGTGCAGATCATCGCCGCGCCGGTACCCTTCTCGGGGTTGGCGAGCGGGTGTGCCCGCACCGGCACCCGCGCGTGGAAGAGCGGCGTGATGACATCGGTCCCGAAGAGCGCTTGATACCGCTCGTCGTCGGGATGCGCCACCAGCGCCACGCACGCCGGGATCAACTCCGGGCGCGTGGTGTCGATCTCGACGAAGCCGCTGCCATCGGCCCTCGCGAAGCGGACGCGGTGGTACGCGCCCGGGACCTCGCGGTCCTCGAGCTCCGCCTGGGCCACCGCGGTGCGGAAGTCGATGTCCCAGAGCGTCGGCGCCTCGAGCTGATAGGCCGCTCCCCGCTCCAGCAGGCGCACGAAGGCACGCTGCGAAACGCGTTGCGCTTCCTTTCCTACCGTCGTGTAGGTCAGCGACCAGTCGACCGAGAGGCCGAGCGTGCGCCAGAGCGCCTCGAACGCCTTCTCGTCTTCCGCGGTCAGCCGCTCGCAGAGCTCGATGAAGTTCGGCCGCGAAACGGGAATCGCGTGCTTCAGCGGCTTGTCCGGCGGCGCAAACGAGGGGTCGTAGGGCAGCGACGGATCGCACCGCACGCCGAAGTAGTTCTGCACCCGGCGCTCGGTGGGCAGGCCGTTGTCATCCCACCCCATCGGATAGAACACCTCGCGCCCGCGCATCCGCTGATACCGCGCGATGATGTCGGTATGCGTGTACGAGAAGACATGCCCGACGTGGAGCGATCCGCTGACGGTCGGCGGCGGCGTGTCGATGGCGTAGATCTCGGGCCTCGTTTTCGCTCGATCGAAGCGGTAGACGCCGTCGCGCTCCCACCGTTCGGTCCACTTGGCTTCGAGACCCTCGAGGGCGGGTTTATCGGGCAGGCGGATGGCTCCGCCAGGAAGATCGGTGACGGTCATAGCCGCCCATCGTACTGGGTGGAGACGCGTGGCTGCAAGGCAAGTAGGTTGCCTGGGCACCGAGGCGTCGACGAGCCGAGCTCAGGTTCCGTAAATGCGCTGCAGGTCGGCTGCGAGGGACAGCGCTTCGGTGCTGGTCGAGACCACGGCCTGGAACACCAGGGTACTGCCCACCCAGACGAACACCGTCAGGTTGCGGACCGGATCGGCGAGCACCTCACAGCGCGCGCGTGTGGTGGCCCAGAGCGTGTAGAGGCAGGTCGACATTGCGCCCCTCCAACGAAGAACCAGCCGGCAGCATCGACGATCCGTTTTTCCGGATCAAGTACATTCGTTGCACAATAGCTGATCCGTTTGGGCAGACAAAGATCGATAAACCCAAGTATTCGTAGCTGCAAAGCGAATTCAATGAGCGCCCCTGGGCCGCATCGACACAGGTCTTCCACGTCGGTACTCTACCGGTTGCGAGAGTTAGCGGGGAGCCGCGCGATCTCTTCTCGCACCAGACGCTCGGCCACCTGCGACACGATCTCGGGCGCGAGATCGCGAATCACGGCCTCCGCGATCTCCCTGGCTACCCCGCGGGCGATCTGCTCCATCATTGCGGCATCGACGGCTGGCATCCATCCACCGGCCGCTTTCGGCAGCGGGTGGCCCTGCTCCATCGCGAGGAGCGCGGTGAAAGCGTCGCGCAGCGCTGGCGGCGAGGGAACGTCCAGACCGTGACGCTCGTGAGAACTGGCGGCGTGATCGATCTGGAGCATCGGAGTCTCGACGCCTGTTGACGCGGTCGGAGGAGACGGCTCAGGCTCGATCGCGGGGTGCTTGATGTCGTCGCCGGCGACGATTGTTGCCGGAGCATCTTGGGCGCGACCGGACACTGCCAGCACGTTCGTCGGAGCAGAAACGGCGGCTGGCCGCGTGCTGTCCGGCGGCGTCGCCGCGCCCGCTGTGCCCAAGGTCGCGAACGCGCGGTCGAGCCGCTCGAAGTAGTCCTCGACCCCGGCCCGCTGCGCGGTCGCGTCCACGCCCGCCGAATACGGCGGCCCCGCGGGCAGCGAACCTGCGGGCACCGACGGCTCCGCTTCACCGAGCCGCGAGGCGGCAGCCGCCGCGCCGGGCGCCGATTCGAACTCGAGCAGCTGCCGCACGCGCCCCACGAGCATCTGCGGATCGAACGGCTTGACCAGCTACGCCGGCACACCCCGCTTCGCGCGCGCGTGCGTAATCGACCGGATCGAACGCCCCCGTCAGCAGAATGACAGGGATATGCGCCAATGCCGGCGTTCGCCGCACGTGCAGCGCCACGGCGTAGCCATCCTGGCCGGGCATCCCGATGTCCGCGAGAACGACGTCTGGAGGCTCGGCCTCGAGCCGCGCAATCGCGGCAGCGCCGTCGCTCACCGTCACCACCTCGATGGCCTCGCCGGCAAACGTCGCCTCCACCACGTGCCGGATCGTGACGCTGTCGTCGGCGAGCAGCAGCTTGTGTCCCTTAGAAGTCATCCACCGTGCCCCGCCTTCAATATGTTTCGGTTGTCGGATTCTCCTGAGGCGGACGTGGCACCTGACGGGAGGCGTGAGCCGGCTACGTCTCCTGGCGGGTGCGGACGTGCGCCGTGATGTAGTCGGCGATCGCCTGCATGGGGGTACCGGGCAGGAAGATGCCGTCGATGCCGATCGCGCGCAGCTTCGGCATGTCGACGTCTGGGATGATGCCGCCGACCACGACGAGCACGTCGGTGAGGCCTTTCTCCTGCAGCAACTCCATCACGCGCGGGCAGATGTGATTGTGCGCGCCCGAGAGGATCGACAGGCCGATCACGTCGGCGTCTTCCTGCAGGGCCGCGCTCACGATCTGCTCGGGTGTCTGGCGCAGCCCGGTGTACACCACTTCCATCCCCGCGTCCCGAAGCGCGCGGGCAATCACTTTCGCCCCGCGGTCGTGACCGTCGAGACCAGGCTTGGCGATGATGACGCGGATCTTGGACATACAACGCTGGCTGGCTCCAGGCTCCGGGCTCCGGACTCCGGGCCGTGTCACGCTCGGGCGTCAACGCCTGGACGCGGCCTGGAGTCCGAAGCCGGGAGTCCGGAGTCTAAATCACCGGCACCTCTTCGTACTCTCCCCACACCGTGCGCAAAGCATCGCACATCTCGCCGAGCGTGGCATACGCGCGAACGGCGTCGATGAGCAAGGGCATCGTGTTCTCCCCGGCGGCGGCGCCGCGCGCGAGCGCCGCGAGCGTGCGCGCCACGGCAGCGGCGTCACGATCGCGCCGGAGCTGCTGGAGGCGTTCGATCTGGCGCTCCGCCGCGCCCTCGTCGATGTAGAGGATCGGCACACGCGGCTCGTTCTCTTCCACGTAGCCGTTCACGCCGACGATGATCTTCTCCTTGCGCTCGACGCTCTGCTGGAAGCGGTACGCAGCTCTCGGCGATCTCCTTCTGCGGGTAGCCGTGCTCGATCGCCGCGACCATGCCCCCCATCCGGTCGATCGTGTCGAAGTAGGCGTAGGCCTCCCGCTCCATGTCGGTGGTGAGCTTCTCGATGAAGTACGAACCGCCGAGCGGATCGACGACGTTGGCGACGCCGCTTTCGTGGGCGATGATCTGCTGCGTGCGCAACGCCAGCGTGGCCGCCTCCGTCGTGGGCAGCGACAGCGCCTCGTCGAGCGAGTTGGTGTGCAAAGAATTGGTGCCTCCGAGGACGGCCGACAAGGCCTGGAGGGCGGTGCGGACCACGTTGTTGTACGGCTGCTGGCCCGTCAGCGACACGCCTGCCGTCTGCGTGTGAAACCGCAGCTTCCATGATCGCTCGTCTTTGGCGCCGAACCGCTCGCGCATGACGTGCGCCCAGATCCGCCGCGCGGCGCGATATTTTGCAATCTCCTCGAAGAAGTCGCTATGCGCGTTGAAGAAGAACGAGATGCGCGGCGCGAACGCATCCACGTCGAGTCCAGCGTCGATTCCCCACTGCACGTACTCGATCCCGTCGCGCAGCGTGAACGCCAGCTCCTGGGCGGCCGTCGCTCCCGCTTCGCGGATGTGGTAGCCGCTGACCGAGATGGTGTTCCACCGCGGGACATCGGTCACGCAGAACCGGAAGATGTCGGTGATGAGCCGCATCGAGGGCCGCGGCGGATAGATGTACTCCTTCTGCGCGATGAACTCCTTGAGGATGTCGTTCTGAATCGTTCCCGACAGCGACCGCCAGCTCGCCCCCTGCCGCTCGGCGACGACGAGGTACATCGCGAAGAGGATCGACGCCGGCGAGTTGATCGTCATCGACGTCGTGATGTCGCCGAGCGGGATGCCGTCGAAGAGCGTCTCCATGTCGGCGAGCGACGCGATGCTGACCCCGCACTTCCCAACCTCGCCGAGCGACAGCTCGTGGTCGGGGTCGCGGCCCATGAGCGTCGGCAGGTCGAACGCGACGCTCAGCCCCGTGCCGCCGGCGGCGAGCAGCTGCTTGTACCGGCCGTTGGTCTCCTCTGGCGTCCCAAACCCCGCGAACTGGCGCATCGTCCAGAGCTTCCCGCGGTAGCCCGTGGGATGGATGCCGCGCGTGTATGGGAACTCCCCGGGGTCTCCGGCGTCACGGGCGTAGTCGAACGCGGCCAGGTCATCGGCTCCGTAGAGCCGCTCGACGGGCCGCCCTGAGATCGTGGTGAAGGGCACGTCCCGCTCGGGCGCCTTGGCGAGCGCCGGTGCGAGCGTTTCGCGTTCCCACCGGGCGCGCTCCGGCGCGCCGGTCGATGCCTCAGGCGTGATGATTCCATGCACCGGGCTTTTCATAAGCCACCCATTATACCGTCGGGCCGCGTCCGCCGAGCACGCTGAAGCGGCGCATTTTCAAGGACTTGGCTCGCCTGAGCTCCCTTGACTTCACGGCTGGGCCGGAAGTACGTTGGGACGTTTGGTCTGGGGCGGTCGGCCCCATCATGTTTCATACCCGTTCCCCGGCGCACCGGCGTCCGGCGCGCCCTCTCGGCAAGGACACATCCATGGCGGCACACGGGACCATCTTCGGTGCCATGCTCCAGGAATTCGACGGAGCGGCGCGCATTCTGAAACTCGAACCCGGCATCTGGAAAATCCTGACGCGCCCGAAGCGGCAGATCACCGTCTCCTGCCCGGTGCTGATGGACAACGGCGAGATCGAGGTGTTCACCGGGTATCGGGTCCAATACAACATCACGCTCGGCCCGGCCAAGGGGGGCATCCGGTTTCATCCGGACGTGTCGCTGGACGAGGTCACCGCGCTCGCTGCGTGGATGACCTGGAAGTGCGCCGTCGCCCACATTCCGTTCGGAGGGGGCAAGGGCGGCATCATCTGCGACCCCACGAGCATGTCACCGCGGGAGCTCGAGGCGCTCACGAGGCGCTACGTCGCCGAGATCATCGACGCCATCGGGCCCGACAAGGACGTGCCCGCGCCCGACGTCAACACCAACGAGCAGGTCATGGCGTGGATCATGGACACCTACTCGATGCACGTGGGCCGCACCGAGACCGGCGTCGTGACCGGCAAACCGGTGATCCTCGGCGGATCGGAGGGCCGCCGCGAAGCCACGGGGCGGGGCGTGATGATCTGCACACGGGAAGCCGCGGCACACTTGAAGCTGAATCTTGCCGAGGCGACAGTTGCGATCCAGGGGTTCGGTAACGTCGGCTCGGTGTCCGCGGATCTCATCCACGAGCTCGGGGGCCGCATCGTCGCGGTCACCGATTGGAAGGGCGGCGTCTACAACAAGGCCGGCCTCGATGTGCAGAAGCTCATCGAGTGGACGGCCAAACACCACACCGTCGACGGGTTCGAGGGTGGCGACTCGCTGACCAACGAGGAGCTCTACGCGCTCGACGTGGACATCCTCATTCCCGCCGCGCTCGAGAACCAGATCACGACGGAAAACGCCGGCAGCATCCAGGCCAAGATCATCGTCGAGGGCGCCAACGGCCCGACGACCCCGGAGGCGAACAAGATGTTGCATGCGCGCGGCGTGTTCGTGATTCCCGACATCCTGGCCAACAGCGGCGGCGTCACCGGGTCCTACTTCGAGTGGGTCCAGAACCGCCACGGCTTCTACTGGACGGAGGCGGAGGTCGTCAGCCGCCTCGAGGCCAAGATGGTCGAGGCGTTTCACGCCGTGCTGCAGACGTCGCTGAAGTACAAGACCGACCTGCGCACGGCCGCCTACATCGAGGCCATCGACCGTGTCGCCACGGTGACCCGCATGCGCGGCATGTACGCCTGAAGCACGGGCTGCTGCGAGCTGGGGCTGGGGCTGCGGCTCTTGCCCGCCGTGGCCCGATTCAGCGCGGCCCACGGCCTGTTCCGTAGTGCCCGCGTTCAGCGGCGCCGCCGTGCCTCTTCCGCGTAATCGCCTTCAGGCGCGACACCGTGTCTGTTCCGCGTAGTGCCCGCCTGCAGGCGCTGTCCCGATCGGGTATACGACTGGGAAGCGAGGCCGACCGGCATTCGAGCCGTGATGACGGCGGCCTGACGACGAGGAACGACGATACCGTACCGGACCGCATGCAGGGCTGCTGCACCCAGTGAGTGGCTGACTCTGACCTGCGGCCACCGGTAGGCGCGGGCCTTGGCCCGCCGAGGCCGCACTACCGGATCAGCCCGCCTGAAGGCGGGCACTACACGGACCGTTCTCGGTCCGTTTCAGTGGGCCGGTACGTGACTGCACCGGTCAGCGCCACGACCGTCCCGCGTGAGCGATCGGATTTGTCAGCGCGGGTGACGATGCGCACGGTGTGCGCGCGGTTGGGGAGACCGTACGAGTGCCACAGGGCGTTGTCGGTCGTGTCGGGCGGGATGTAGGCGTCGATTTCTCCTGCGCGCGCGCCGTCCAGGAACACGTCGGCCCGTCCGCCCGCCTGGCTCATCACGCCGAGGACGGTAACCGCGGATCCCGTGAAGGTCAGCGTCGCTTCGGCGCCGGCCATCGTCGCCGCTCTCGCGTCCGGCGCGTTGTGGTCCATCGTGCCGGGCGGGGTGGCCCACTCTCCTTTCCACGCCCACGCGTTGTCTTTCACCGCGATGCGGCGGTCGGGAACGCCCATGTCCCACTGCTCGAGCCTGGGCGGACGGGCCGCCTGGGAGGGGACCTCGATGCCGGTCGCCGTCACGGTGCCGCCGGCCTTTTCGATCACCTTCGCGGCGCGAGCGATCGTTGATGCCACGATGTCGTTGAACGAGTAGTCGGTGTAGGCGAACTTCCGATCGGCGAGCGCGGGCAGGCCGCCTTTCCAGCGCTGGGGGATGGCGTCGTAGCCGAGCATCACACCGAGAATTCCCGCGGCGCTCGAGGGGTTGCAGTCCGAATCCTGGCCGGCACGGGTGGAGACGTCGAGCGTGCGATCGAACTCGCGCGCGCCGTAGAGCAATCCCAGTGCGATGTAGGCGCCGTTCAAGCGCGCATCGATGTTGAACGGCTGCAGCGAACCATCGGGACACGCGTCGTTCTTGTCCCAGGTGTCCTCGATGAGCTGCCAGGTGCGCCGCCAGTCGGTCCGGTTCTCCGCCGACCACCGCAGCACGTCGCGGATGATTCGCGCGTAACCGCTCTCCGCCGGCAGGCTCGCCAGGCCGGCCTCGACGACCTTCCGCGGGTCCTGCTCGAAGAACGCGGCCGCGTACATGCTCGCCACGAACACGCCGCCATAGAGACCGTCGCCGTAGTTCATGACCCGGCCGACGCGCTCGGCATAGCGCGTGGCGTCGGCCGGCAGCCCGGGCGTCATCAGCCCGATGAAGTCGGCCTCGATCTGGAAGTCGATGTCGTTGGCGTGAACGTTGTATTTCGGGTGTCCCGACCACGGTGCCTTGATGCCGCGATCGAGCAGGCGGCGCGCACCCGCGTTGGCGTGCCACAGCCGGTACTTCGACGTGCGGAACGCTTCGCCGTACTGCTCGGATGTCGCGTTCAGGCCGGTGCGATCCATCACGGCAGCGAAGGTCATCTCCACGTACAGGTCATCTTGATCGATAGCGTTCTCGATACGGTTCGGCGTCCAGGCCGGCAGGTCGCCTGCGATGATCTTGCCGTTCGAGCGGAACTCGGTGGGCGCGCCGAACGACACGCCGATCATCTGCCCGGCCCACCCGCCGCGGATTTTGTCTTCGAACACCTGCCGCGAGAGCGTGCGCATCTTCGGCCCGGCCCCGAAGCCGGAGTGCGGGCCGATCATGACGAGGGAGCACGCGAGGAGCCCCGTGAGGCGTGTGCGGCAGGACATGGGCACAATCTTACTCGGCTGGAGACTGAAGGTTGAGGGCTCGATTGCTTTCACTCCGCCGGTCCGCATAGCATCGGCCGGTGACCCGTTCCGGCCGCGCCGCGCTCACGCTGTCGCTCAGCCTGTGCGCCGTCGCCTGCAATCGCGCGCCCTCGATGCCGGCCAAACCGGTCGTGGCGCTCGTGATGAAGTCGCTGGCCAACGAGTTCTTCAAGACGATGGAGGACGGCGCACGCGCCCACCAGGCAGCACACGCCGACGCGTATGAACTGGTGGCCGCCGGCATCAAGGACGAACAGGACGTCGCCCGTCAGATCGAGATCGTCGAGCAGATGATCGCGCGAAACGTGCAGGCGCTCGTCGTCGCGCCCGCGGACTCGCGCGCGCTCGTCGCCGTTGCCCAGCGCGCCGCACAGGCCGGCATCGCGGTCGTCAACATCGACAATCGCTTCGACGTCGGCGTGCTGGCAGAGCGGCGGCTCGTGATCCCGTTCGTCGGTCCCGACAACCGCAAGGGCGCCAGGCTGGTTGGCGAGGCCGTCGCGGCGCGTTTGAGGCGCGGCGATCCAATCGCCATCATCGAGGGTGCGCCGAACGCGTTCAACGGCATCCAGCGGAAGCTCGGGTTCGAGGACGCGGCCCATGCTGCGGGCCTCACCATCGTGCGGTCCCAGACTGCGCAGTGGGAGGCGGCTCGCGCGAACCAGGTCGTCTCCGCCGTCATCAGCGAGCATCCCGAAGTAAAGGCCGTGCTGTGCGCCAACGACAGTATGGCGCTCGGCGCGGTGTCCGCGCTCAAGGCGGCTGGCCGCGCCGGGTCCATTCTCGTGGGCGGCTTCGACAACATCTCCGCGGTGCAGCAACTGGTGCGCGAGGGGCAGATCGTGGCCACGGCGGATCAGCACGGCGATCGGCTCGCGGCCTACGGCATCGAGTACGCGCTGCAGATGCTCCGCGACCGTACGACGCGTCCGGCGGACCGCGAGACCCCGGTCGATCTCATCACCGCGGAGGCGCTGCGCTGACCCGCTGGCGGAGGATCCTGGCGGAATACGTCAGCCTCCTGCTGGTGCTGCTGCTCCTCGTGGCGGGCTTCGGCCTGGCGACCGAGCACTTCTTCACGATCACCACGCTCCGCACCGTCGCGAACCAGGTGCCCGACATGCTCATGGTCGCCACGGGCATGACCTTCGTGATCATCGCCGGCGGCATCGACCTGTCGGTGGGATCGATTCTGGCGCTCTCAGGCGCAGTGCTCGGTGTCGCACTGGCCGACTGGAAGCTGCCGTTGGGCCTCGCCGTGGCGGCGACGCTCGCGACCGGCACAATCTGCGGCGCCCTGAACGGTCTGCTCGTGACCACGTGGGCGCTTCCCTCCTTCATCGTCACGCTCGGGATGCTGGAGGTCGCACGCGGCTCGGCGTACCTCGTCACCAATTCGCAAACCAAGTACATCGGCGCTGTGGTCGAGATCGTCAACACGCCGGTGCTCGCCGGGCTGACGATGCCCTTCGTCCTCGCGATCGCGGCCGTGATCGCGGCGCAGTTCGTCCTGGCCCGAACCGTGTTCGGGCGGCACCTCGTGGCGGTCGGCGCCAACCCGCAGGCGGCATGGCTCTCCGGCATCGATCCGCGCCCGGTTCGGTTCGTGACCTTCCTGCTCGCAGGCCTTGCCAGCGCACTGGCCGCCGTGGCGCAGAGCGCTCGACTCGCCGCTGCCGACCCGAACGCCGGCGCCGGCCTCGAGCTCCAGGCGATTGCCGCCGTCGTCATCGGCGGGACCAGCCTGATGGGCGGCCGCGGATCCGTCGTCACGACGATGCTCGGCGTGCTCATCATCGCGGTGCTGGCCGCGGGACTCGCGCAGATCGGTGTGCAGGAGCCCACGAGGCGGCTCGTGACCGGGGCCGTTATCGTCGTCGCAGCGATCGTGGACTACTACCGCACGCGGCGATGACGCCTCGGCGATGTGCGGTACGGATCAGAACACCGCCGCCGCACTCGGCGGGCCTCGGGGCCCCTGGGTGGCGTGTTGACGGGGGGGGTCGTGCAGGTCTTCATCGCTGCGCAGCGACTCGACGCGCGCCCGACCACCGCCGCATCGTGGGTGAACGCTGCTGGAAGGAGACCGCGGTTTGCCTAAGTCGACTATTTCAGCCCGGATCGCGGTCGTCGGCTCACTCAATGCGGATCTCGTGGTGCACGTCGACCAATTTCCGAGAGCCGGCGAAACGTTGACCGGGCACGGGTTCTCACGTTTCCCGGGAGGAAAGGGCGCCAACCAGGCGTATGCGGCGGCACGGCTCGGCGGCTCTGTGGCCATGATCGGCCAGGTGGGAGCCGACGAGCATGGGGATTGGCTGGCGGCACATCTCGCCGCCGCCGGCGTCGACACCGCGTCGGTCCGGCGCGACGAAAGCGAAGCCACGGGCGTTGCGCTCATCACGGTCGACGCCACCGGTCAGAATCAGATCGTTTTGGCACCCGGCGCGAATGGAACCTTCACGCCCGAGCGATTCACGCCGCTCGGCCTCGCGGTCTCCGGGGCGCAGGTCCTGCTGCTGCAGCTGGAGATCCCGCTCGACACCGTGGTTGCAGCGGCACGCGCGGCACGGACACGCGGAACGATCGTGATCCTCGATCCGGCGCCAGCCCAATCGCTCCCCGACGCGCTCGTCCAGACCGTTGACTATCTCACCCCGAACGAGACGGAGCTCGCCGCGCTCACCGACGGGGGCGAGGTGCACGATGCGGCCGACGTTCGGGATCGAGCGGCGCAGTTGACCGGGCGAGGGGCCGCGCGTGTGCTGGTGAAGTGGGGCGCACGGGGCGCTGTCCTGTTCGCCGGCGGCGAAGAACACTGGTGGCCGGCCCACCCGGTGCGCGTTCTCGACACCACTGCCGCCGGTGACGCATTCAACGGGGCATTTGCCGTCGCGCTCGCGGAAGGCGCCTCGGCTGACGAGGCCGGACGCTACGCGACCGCCGCTGCGGCGATCGCCGTCACCCGCGCCGGCGCGCAGACAGGCATGCCCACCAGGGCCGAGGTCGATCGGCTGCTCGCCGGGCCGTTGCCGTGACCTGAGACGCTGCGAGCATCGTCCCCGACTTCATCGGCGGCCGGCCTCATGTGATATAGAACGCCGCGTGCCTACCAAGGTTGCGCTCATCGGAACGGGCGGCATCGCGCTCGCCAATCATCTGCCCGGCGTGTCCCGGTGCCCCGACGCCGCGGTCACCGCGCTCTGCGACACGAACGCGGCCGTGCTCGCCGAGGCCGCCCGGGCGAGCGCCATCGCCGCCACATGGACCGACCCGTTCGCCCTCATCCGCGAGTCGGGTGTGGACGCCGTCATCGTGGCCACGCCGAACTCATCGCACTACCCCATCACGATGGCCGCGGTCGCGGCGGGCATACATGTTCTCTGCGAGAAGCCCCTCGCGTTGACGCTGACCGAGGCGGTGGAGATGGCGCGCGCCGCTGATGCCGCCGGCCTGCGGCACATGACGGCGTTCACCTACCGGTTCGTGCCCGCCATGCGCTTCATGCATCGGCTCGTCCGCGAGGGCTACGTCGGCGAGCCATGGCACTTCAGGGCACAACGGTTCCAGGACTGGGGCCGCCGGTATCTGGGGTGGCGGCAGCGCCTGGCCGACGCTGGAACGGGCGAAATCGGCGACATGCTGTCGCACCGGATCGACTACGGCCACCTGCTGGTGGGACCGATCGCACGCGTCATGGCCGCGACCAAACGGGTCTGGGACACGCGCGTGGACGCTGCTGGTGTCGAGCACGCGTCGGATCTCGAGGACTGGGTGGGGTGCATCGCGGAGTTCGCGACCGGTGCGAGCGGCATGCTCGAAAGCTCCAAGATCGCCACGGGCTACGGTGAAGGCCCGCGCAGCCGCGACCGCGTCGAGCTGAACGGCCCCGAAGGATCGCTCATCTACGAACTGGAGCACCCACTGCGCCTCATCGGCGCGCGGCGCGGCGGGCTCCCTGGCGAAGTCGCCGTGCCCCGTGAACTCCTGACGTACACGGGCGAGCCGCTCCCGGACGGCGTCGATCCGCAGCAAGCGTTCCGCTGGGATCAGGATGCGGAGTTCATCGCCGCGATCCAGCAGGGCCGGCCCGCCGTGCCGTCGTTCCACGACGGTGCGCGCGCGCAGGCCGTCATTGAAGCCATCGTCTCCTCGGCACGGACGCAAACGGCGGTCGACGTGCGCCGCGTCGAGCCCGCGTGACTGACGGCCGCAGCGCTCGCGTCCCCGCGTCGATCGGGACCTCTCTGTAGTGCCCGCCTTCAGGCGGGCCGTGATCAACGATTCGCCGAATCTGATCACGGCCCGCCTGAAGGCGGGCACTACGCCTGATGCGCAGCGGCAGGAGTCCGCGAAGAAATCTCGCGATCTCACCAAGTTGTATGAGCGACCAGGCATGACAGCCGCATGTAGGCTGGGCGTAGATACGATGTCGTCGCCGGCGCATGAGCGATAATCCTGCGCCGTGAGCGCGTTTCGTTCAGCCGACGTTCCTCGTCCGGTCCAAACCCTCATCGCATCTGCCGGGTTCGTCGCGCTTGCGATCGTCTGGTGGTGGCCGCTGCCGGCGCGGGCCGCGACGGCGACGATTGCACATCCGTTCGGCGATCCGCTGCTGAACGCCTGGACGCTCGCGTGGGGAGCCGACCGCATGCTCCACGGCTTCACGGGGTTCTGGACCGGCCTGTTCTTCTATCCGTATCCGGATACCGTCGCGTACTCCGAACACCTGCTCGGCATCGCTGTCTTCACCGCGCCCGTGCAGTGGCTCACCGGCAACCCGATTGTTGCGCTGAACCTGGCTATGGTTGCGTCCACGGCGCTCGCCGGGGTCGGCATGTTCCTGCTCGCGCGCGACCTGACCGGACGCGCCGACGCGGCCGTCGTTGCCGGCGTGGCCTTCGCGTGCACACCCTACCGCCTGCCACTGGCTTCTCACCTGCAGGTGCTCGTGTCGGGGTGGATGCCGGTGGCGCTCTACGGCCTTCACCGCTTCTGTGCTACTCGCTCGCGGCGCGCGCTCGCCATCTTCGCTGCGGCATTCGTGCTCCAGGCGTACTCCAACGGCTACTTCCTGTACTTCACGGCCGTGCCGGTCGCCTGCGTGGCCGTGCACGGGCTCTGGCGCTCACGCCAGAGCCTGACCGCCCTGCTCGTTCCGCTGATGACATCAGCGGCGGCCATCCTCGCCGCCCTGGCACCCGTGGCGGCGGCGTACCTGCGCGTCAGGCGTGAGCAGGGGCTGACGCGATTACCGGGCGACCTCCTGCAGTATTCGGCTCCGCTCGAGGCCTACGCCCGCGTCGCCGATCGCGCGTGGGCGTGGCGCCATCTGCTGCCGATCGGGCGTCACGAGCTGGAGCTGTTTCCCGGGCTGCTGATCCTGCTTCTCGCAATCGCGGCGGTCTGGTTGGCCCTCCGCCGCAAAGGCTCGGTGCCGGCGTCGTTCACGCCATCTACTCTGCTGTCCGTGTGGGCGCGCCTGTACGTGTTCATCTGCGTCCTTGCGCTCGTGCTCTCCCTTGGCCCACGGCCGGCCGCGTTTGGCCACCAGTTGCCGTTTCCCGGTCCGTACGCGTGGATGGCTGCGGTGCTGCCCGGGATGGGCGGCCTGCGCGCACCGGCGCGCATGGCGACGGTCGTGCACTTGACCTTCGCCCTGCTTGGTGCGATCGGCTTTGCAGCGCTGACCTCGCGTCTGCGGCCGCAAGCCCGCCGGCTGCTCACCGTCGTGACGGCTCTGGTGATCGCTCTCGAGGGATATGGGGGATCGCTGCCCGTTGATGCATTCCCTACGAGCGGGATGCAAGCCGACCAGCCCGCGTACGATTGGCTCCGTCGGCAACCACACGGGCCGCTGCTCGAACTACCCGTCGGCGACACCGCGCTCGCGACACGCCACCTGTATCGCACGCTCGCGCATGGCAACCGCATCGTGAACGGCTACAGCGGCTATGGGTCGGCACTCCAGGGCTTCATCGGCGGTCCGCCCTTCACCGAGCTCGCCCGCGTCGACGACAGCCTCCGCATGGCGCGGGCGCTCGGTCTTCGCTGGATCGTCGTGCACCCGCCGCTCTACGGCGATCCGTCGGCAGGCGCGGCAGTGGCCGCCGCTCTGCGCGACGCCAGCGCACATGTGGCGCGAGCGGTGGTGTTCGATTCGGCCGTGGTGCTCGAACTCCGCCCGATGGCTGCCGCGGCGTCGCCACCGATCATGCCCGACTGGCGCGAGGTGCCAGCTGCCGCGTTCACCGCGTCGGCATCCCACAACCCAGGCGCGCTTGGGCGGGCATTCGATGGTGACCGGACAACGCGCTGGCTCACTGGTGAACGACAGCAGGGCCGCGAGTGGATCGAACTGAGGTTCGCGGACGAGATCGACGTCGCTCGCGTGCGCCTCGAAATGGAGCGGCGCAGTTACGGCGATTATCCGCGGGGGCTCGTCGTCGAGGGTTCACCCGATGGCGAGGCGTGGCGCACACTGTTCGAAGGTGGCATTTTGCCCAGGCTGGCGCTGAGCATCGTCCACGAACCGCGCACGCCCGCCATTGACGTCGTGCCGCCGCCGAACGCCACGCGCGTGCTGCGGCTGCGCAATCAGGGCGAGACACGCGTGTGGTACTGGTCGGTGCACGAACTGCGGGTGTGGCGGCGGTGAGAGTTGGCCCACCTGAAGGTGGGCACTACGCGGAGTCCCACCTGAAGACCGGCCCGACGCGAGTCCCACCTGATGGCGGGCCCTACAACTACTGCGATGGCGGCTTTGCGGCGATCCGGAGACGGATCGGCACGGAGGCCTGCTCCGGCGAGGCGACCTGGTTGGTCTCGACGCGCGCCGTCACATAGAGCGTCTGCTCCGCAGGCGCCGCGTTCTCGTCGGCGACGATGTCGAACTCGCGCGTGTCCTGCGCCTCGGTGATCAGGATTCCGTTCAACCCGATATCGGGGACGGTCACGCGGAACGGCAGGTTCAGCACCGCGAGCGGCACCCGTCCGCTGAAGCCGTTCTCCCGCACGATGCGGGCGCGCACCTTCGCGTGCCCACCGGGCACGAGATCGATGACGGCTGGCTCGACCGACACGACGCGCACGTCGGCCGGGACCGCCACCGAGAGCACGCTGACGCGCTCATCCGCGCGCGCCTGGCGCACGACGCTCCGCTCCCCGACGAGCCCGGTGCCGCTGACGACGAGCGGCGTGGTCACAGGGGCTGCGTCCGCGCTCGCGAGGAGGGCGATCGCCACGCTCGTGTGTCCGGGCAGGATGGTTCCTGGCTCGGCGGTCACCCCGGGCGGCAGGCCGGTCACATGGACGTCGATCGCACGGTCGAAGCCGTCGCGCCGGTATGCCGTCACCGTCACCGGCACTCGACCACCGCGCGGCACGTTCGGGTTCGACGGCGAGACGAACAGATCGAAGTCAGGATCGGGCGGCGCGAGCGTCAGGCGGTAGGCGTAGAGCGGGCCCGACTCGCCGCGCGTGTCACGAATCCGCACGATGTAATCCCCGGCTGCGGGCGCCCGGAAGGCGAGGCGCGAGTCCTTCCCCCACATCGGCCCGCCATCGTCGTTGGCGTACGCCAGCGTGAAGAGCGGCAGCCCGTTCGGCGAAAAGGTCGCGCCCGGCGGGTGGACGTCCACCTTGTACACGGGTCGTCCCAGCGCGTGCCCTTCCGAGCTCGTGCCTTCGAAGGCCACACGCCGGCCGCGAAAGCTCGTGAACGACACGTCTTCGTCAGGGCCTTTCGGCAGCTCGCTGACCTGGAGCAGCTCGCGGTCCACGTACACCCAGTCGCCGCGGTGCAGTGCCGACCATGCCAGCAGCCGCATCCCCGATGACGAAGAGTTCTGGCTCCTCAGATCGATCGTGGTTTCCCACACGGGATGCAGGACGGCGCGCGGCACGGCGCGCCCCCTCGCATCGAGCACCTCGATCACCGAATCGAGCGGCGATCCCAGACGGTTGGCGGCAACTGAGATGACCACCTCCTGGCCACGAGCCGCGGTGAACCGGAAGAGGTCGACATCGGGGCCGCCGCCGGTGTGGTGCAGGCTTCCGTTGACGGTGGCGGGCACGTTGACCCGCTGCGCGGCCGTGAGAACGTCGGCGCCCGACTCGATTTCCTCGATCTCCGGGTACTGGCCCATCGCGATCTGGATGCGGTTCAGCGGCTCGCCGAGGCCGGTGGAGACCTGGACGGGCGCCAGCTCCGGCGACTCCGGCAGCGATGGCCCAGCAACGCCGTGGCGCGCCGCGCCAAGGTTCGCGCCGTGGACGCGCACCGGACGCGGAGAGCCCTTGCGCGTGCCGAGCGGATACACGCTGGTGAGATACGGCACCTCGCCAATGGTGAGCCGGTAGACGTGACGCGGGCTGCCGGTGTTCAGCGAATCGGTGACGCGGAGCCACAGTGTCGCGTCACTCGCCGGGGTGTAGACGATGAGCGGCTCGCGCGTTTCGCCGAAGTCGTCATTGGCAGCGAGGACGGTCCCGTTTGCGTCGATCAGCGTCAGTGCCGGATCCAGCCGCGAGCCAAGTCCCACGGCCAGCGCCCGCAGGACGATCTGGCGGCCCGCTGCCGCGTGAAACCGGAACGTGTCGACGTCGCCCTCTGTGAAGATGACGCCGTTGACCGTCGCAGGTGCGGTGACCGTGTCGGCCTGCTCCAGGCGATCGTTCGGTTCGAGCTCGCGGGCCTCGGGGAGATCGCCCACCCAGATCGCCATTGCCGTCGACGTTCCGAGAGGCGTGCGAAGCCGCAGGACGTGGCGGCCGAGCGGTACGTCGCGTGTTGCGGTCACATCGAGCGTGACGACGCTCTTCCGCGCGTGGTCGGAGATAGGCGCCCCCGTGTCCTCCGCACGCCGCACCGGCACGTCGGGACCAAAGTCCGCGACGCTCACGATGCGCGCCGTCAGCCCCGCGTCGCTGAACAGCACAGCATCGGCATCCCCGAGGTTCGTCCCGTCCACGGTAATCGTCGTCGTTGTGCCGCGCTCGATGCCATATGGAGCCGCATTGGCGATCACCGGCGGGCGAACCTGCGCGAGCGCCGCGACCCCAGACGCCACGAGGATCGCCATGCCAACGAGACCGAAGCCGGAATGCGATCTGGGGTTGATGCTCATCTTAGTGAGACTGCGATCGAGCGGAACCTGGCGCCTTGTGCACTGCGGGAACTCGGGCGCGCCGCGGCGTAACCGCGGCGCCGACCGGTCGAATCGGGTCGCTGGTTCGCTTTCCGGTCGCGCTGTCATACACGGAGACCGTCCCGTCGTAGCGGCCGACGGCCAGCAGCCGGCCGTCCGGGCTCCAGGCGAGCGCCTGCGGCCAGTCGCTCTGCGGCTCGAGCGTGCGGAGCTCGGTCCACGAGTCTGCGCTCCAGATCTTGACCGTGCGGTCCGCTCCCGCGGAGGCGAGCCGGGCGCCGTCGGGCGAATAGCGCAGGGCGAGCACAGGGGCGGTGTGGGCGATGACCGATTGCACCTGCTTGCCGCCGCCCGCGTTGACCGTCCACGTGCGAATCGTCTTGTCGTTGCCGCCAGCCGTGAGCACCGGCACGGCGCCGGGCCGGAACTGCAGCGTCGTCACCGCCTCGGTGGCATCGGTCAAGGTATAAAGCCGCACGCCCTTCTTCGCGTCCCAGATTTTGACGGACCGATCGCCGGCGCCCGAGGCGATCCAGGTGTCGTCCTGGCTGAAAGCCACCGCGAACACGGCGTCGGTGTGCTCGCGAAGCACGCTCAGCACGCGGCCGGTCTCGACGTCCCAGAGGCGGATGCTCTTGTCGTATCCGCAGCTCGCGAGCCTTTTGCCGTCATGGCTGATCGCCACCTGGTAGACGTAGTCGCGGTGGCCGCGCAGGGTGCGGCGCACCGCGCCCGACCCGGCATCGAAGATGGCGATTTCACCGAACGACCCTGGCACTCCGCCCGCGGCCGCGATCCAGGTGCCGTCAGGACCGTATGCGACGGCGCGCACGAGATCGTGCACGCCGGACCAGGGTGTGCCGGCCGCTCCGCCGGACGGCGAGAACCGACGCACATCGTCGTAGCCGGCCACGGCCAGTTCACCGCCATCGGGGCGGAAGGCGAGTCCGGCGACGGCCGGCAGCAGTCGCGCCTGCTGCGCGAGTGCGGGGATCCGGTCCTCGAGCGCGGGCGGCGGCATCTCCGAGTATCGCGCGCCGGCATCGATCCAGGCGCGAAGGATCGCGATTTCGTCAGGTCGCAGCTCACCTTTCGGCGGCATCTTCTTCTTCGCGCGGCCTTCGATCATCTCGACGAGATGGCTCGACGCCGCATTCCCCGGCGTGATCGCCAGGCCGCTGTCGCCGCCGCGCACGAGGTCTTCGTAGGTGTCGAGCAGTAGCCCACTCTCCTGCTGGGCCGGGCTGTGACACCGGACACAGTTCGCCTCGAGGATCGGAACGACGTCGCGGGCATAATCGGGCGCCGCGGTCGCCTGCCGCGCCGATGTCCCCTCTCCACTGGCGATCAGCAGCAACGCAATCGGCACGGCTCCCCGGAACAGCCGTTCCGCGGCCGTGCTTCTCGCGTTCTCCGTGCGACCTTCGCGACTCACCAGATTCGTCACGCGTTGCGCTCTTCGGACCGGCGGCCAGCTCGAAACGATGCTGTCCCCTAATGGGTGAACAGGAACTCGCGGGAGGTGAGAACGGCCCACGCGAGGTCCTCGACGATCAGGCGCCGGTCCGGCGCAGCATCGAGCCGTGCGACCAGCGCGCGGCGCTCGGCCGCGCCGGGCGGACGACTGAGCGCCCACAGGTAGATCTCGTCGACGATGTCGCTGCCCGCGCGGGTGCCGCGCGCGAGCGCCGCGATCCGGCCGTCCTCGTCGGACAGCTTCTTGTTGAGCGTGTCGCCGTTGATGGCGTGCAACGCCTGCGGCAGCGTAGGGTCCATCTGCCGCTCGGCCGCCGACGTCAGCACCCGCTCCGGGCGCCCGAACACGGTCAGGAAGTACGAATCGATCTTCGTATCGGGCAGCTGCAACGCACGTGTCCCCGTCGGGTAGCCCTCGAAGCGTGTCGGAACCGCAGTGACCTGCGAATAGGCGTCGAGGATCACCTCCGCCGGCAGCCGCCGAACGAGGTGATGCGAGTAGTAGCGATCGTCCTTGACGTTCGTGTCGTCTGTCTCAGCGGAGCGCTGATAGGTCGCCGAGGTCATCGTCGTGCGGATCAGCCGCTTGACGTCGAACCCGTGGGAGACGAAGTCGTCGGTGAGCGCTGCGAACAGCTCGTCGTTGGAGGCCGGGTTGGTGGCGCGCAGGTCGTCAATCGGGTGCACAAGGCCTCGGCCGAGCAGGCTGCCCCACACGCGATTGACGATCGTGTGCGCGAACTGCGTGTTCGACGGCGAGGTGAGCCAGGCCGCGACGTAGGCGCGGCGGTCTTCGCGCGTGTCGGGCTTCATCGCGACGCCGTCGAGCGGACGCGGCGGCAGCGCGACGCCCAGCCGCGGGTGCAGAATCTCGCCGCGATCGACCGAGTACACGAGCGCCGTGTCGCTCTTGGTCGCAAACGCGCGATCATCGTCTTTCACGGTGACGCGCGCGAACAGGTTCGCAAACTGGTAGTAATCGCGCTGGGTCCACTTCTCCAGCGGATGGTTGTGGCACCGCGCACAGGTGAGCGTGAGGCCGAGAAACGCCTGCGTGTAGTTCTCGGCGATGTCAATGGGGTTGCGGTGGATGAGGAAGTAGTTGGCGGCCCCGACCTGGTCGGTGCGGCCCGATGCCGTCGTCAGCTCGCGGGCGAAACGATCCCACGGCGTGTTGCGGGCCACAGACGCGCGAATCCAATCGTAGAATGCCCGGACGTTGCTGCGGCCCAGTGAACGGCTGGAGACGAGCAGCAAGTCGGACCACTTGTAGGCCCAGTAATCTACGAATTCCTGGCGCTCGAGGAGCGCATCGACCAGGCGGGTGCGCTTCTCCGGCGACGGATCGGCCAGGAACCGCGTGACCTCGTCGCGCGTGGGCAGGATGCCGGCCGCGTCCAGGTACGCGCGGCGGATGAACTCGGCATCGCTGCAGAGCCCCGACGGGCGGATGCGCAGTTCGCGCAGCTTGGCCAGCACCAGGCGATCGAACTGGTTGTACTGAGCTGCCTGCTCATAGACCGAGTCCGGGATGTCGTTCGCGTATGGCGATCGCACGCGCGCGAGCGCCACGGACGTGAGAAAGCCGACCGACACGGCCGTCTCGCCGTGCCCCCGCACCGTGAGCTGCCCTTTGTCGTCTACCTGCGCCACGCTCTGATCGGCCGAGCCGTATCGCGCCCAGCGCGTGACATCCTCGCGGGACCCGTCGGAGTACCGCGCCTCTACGCGCAGCTGCCGCGTGTCGCCGACCGCCAGCGTTTCCGACGCGGGCGTCACGATGACGCCGGTCAGCGACGGGTCCGTGTCGCGCGGCGCCGGGGTTCCCGAGGCGATCCACCCGGCGAGCACGGCGTATTCAGGCGAGCCCACCTCGAAGCGCTTGCCTCCCATATGTGGCAGCGTCTCGGTCGGCTTCAGCAGCAGGAGGCTCTTCGCGGGCTCGAGCTTGTTGACGCGGCGGCCCGCTGCGGCCCGCGTGATGGTGTCGTAGTCCGCGTCGGGATCGTAGCCGCGCAACGTCAGCGCGAAGCCGTTCTTGCCGGCGGCCGCACCATGGCACGCGCCCGAGTTGCAGCCCATCTTCGTGAGGACCGGGATGACGTGCCTGCGGAACGACACCGGCGTCGCTGGCGCAACGGAGTGGGAGGCAACCGGTGCAACCAGCGCCACGATGGATTGATGCGCGATGCGCGGACGCTGGGCCGACGCGTGCGGCGCGAATCCCAGGACGGCGGCGGCCACGATCGCGAGGGGCGTCTGTTTCATGTCAGAACAGGCCCGGCTAAAGCCGGGCACTACACGCCACCGCCCGGCTAAAGCCGGGCACTACGTGGAGTTCGATCCCTAGCGCCGACGCGATACCGGTAGTGCCCGCCTTCAGGCGGGCCCGGGATCACAGTGCGGCGCCGAAGCCCGGCGCGACGTGGGATCACGATCGCCAGCGCCGGACGCGATCCCGGTAGTGCCCGCCTTCAGGCGGGCCGGGCTCACGGCCTTCGTTATCTCAGAACAACTCCCGGATCGGCTCGATGCCGTGATCGACGGCACGAATGGGCCGCCCCTGCGGACCCGGCAGTTCGGTATCGAGCTTGATGCCGAGACCGTGCATCACGGTGGCCGCGATCGCGCCAGCCGGGATTGGGCGATCGCGGGGATACGCGCCGATTTCGTCCGACGCTCCCACTGCCTGCCCGCCCTTGATGCCGCCGCCGGCCATCGACATCGTCCAGCACTGCGGCCAGTGATCGCGTCCTCCCGCCGGGTTGATCTTCGGCGTGCGGCCGAACTCCCCCATCGAGACGACCATCGTGCTGGCCAGCAGCCCGCGCGATTCGAGATCTTCGAGCAGCGACGCGTACGCGTTGTCGTACATCGGCCCGAGCAGGTTCTTGTACGCCTCGATCGGGCTGAACGGCGCCGACCCGTGGATGTCCCACGTGATCTCGTTGAACACCGTCTCGAACATGTTCACGGTGACGAACCGCACACCCGCCTCGATGAGCCGCCGCGCCAGCAGGCAGCTCAGACCGAAGCGGTTCCGGCCGTACCGGTCCTTGACGGCGTCCGGTTCCTTCGTGAGGTCGAACGCCTCGCGCGCCTTGCTCGACGAGATGAGCGTGTACGCCTGCTCGAACGAGGAGTTCAGGAGCCGCGCATCGGCGCTCGACTCGAACTGCTTCACGGAGCCGTCGACCAGGTCGCGCAGGTTGCGGCGCTGGTCGGCGCGGATGCTGCTGATGTAGTCGGGCGGCAGCAGGTCCGGCACCTTGAAGGCCGGGTCCGACGGATCGGCGTTGAGCACGAAGGGATCGTGCGCCTTGCCCAGAAACCCGGCGGTCTGGCCGTGCGGCATGTTGCCGCCCGTGTTGCCGATCGGCCGCGGCAGCATCACGTGCGGCGGGATGTCTCCCTTCGCGCCCTTCACGAACCCGAGCACCGAGCCCACGTTCGGATAGTCCAGGCCCGGTTGGAACAGCCGCCCGGTCTGCATCACCTGGTGTCCGGCATCGTGCACCGCCACCCCCGAGTAGAAGACCGAGCGGAGCAGCGCGTACTTGTCGGCGAGCTTCGCCATCCGCGGGAAGATCTCGCTGATCTGGATGCCGGGAACGTTGGTGGGTATGGGCGTGTACGGCCCGCGCACCTCGCTCGGCGCATTGGGCTTCATGTCCCACGTGTCGAGCTGGCTCGGCGCGCCGACCAGCATCAGGACGATGCAGTTGATATCGGTGTCGGAGGCAACGGCCCCCGATGCCTTCAGCGCAAAGAGGTCCGCCAGCGAAAGCCCCAGCAGGCCGAGGGCGCCGGCGTGCAGGAAGTCGCGCCGGCGCAGGCCGTCGCAGAAGTGAACCGGCCTGGCCGCGTCCAGCTGAATCATCCGCTGGTCCTCCCCGATGGTCGGAGGATTCTACACTGAATACCGCGCAGCGTTCGGATCGAGGGCGGAATGCCGCAGCAGACGAGGATGGAGCGTAGACGCGACCCGGGGCGCCGTGCAGCCCCGGGGCCAGGTATCTATTCGCCGATGACGGACAGAAACGACTGGACGTCGATGAAGTCTTGCGCCCCGTGCGGACGGAGCGCTTCCAGCAGCATGCGACTGTGGACCATGAGCGCGGCGTAGCTCGCGCCGTTTGGATCGGCTTTGTAGTCCCAGGGCAGGCCGAGGCGACCGATACCCTTCCGAGTGCCTGCGGGCTTCACGTAGATGAATCGATCGGGGCGAGCCAGCGCTGGAACGACCGTCGCGACGGGCCATGAGTGCGACCGCGCGGCTCCGCCGGCGCCCAGCACACCGGCGGTCGCGTCCGACAGCTCGGTGAAGGCCGCCGCATCGTCGTCGCCGCTCGAGAGGACGTGCTCGACGGCCGCGAAGTAGGCACGTGATGGCGCGTCGGCGGCAAGGCCGACCGTGAAAGCCGTGAGTTCCGCCTTGTCGAGCAGCGACTTGCGCCGCGTCTGCACGACGCGCTGCGTGTCGTGGGCGAGCTGCCGCAGGTTCGTCTGCGCCATCTCGGCCAGGCTCCGCGTGCCGACCCGCTCGTGCCACTCGACGTGCTTCTCCCACTTCCAACCACGTTCGAGGGTGACGTACCGCTCGTCCTCGAACCCGGTGGGATAGCGTTCCTTGAACCGCGCGATTGCCTGCTCGACCGAGATCGCCGCCCCGGCCGCCATCGGCTTCAGTGCCGCCGCACGCGCGCTGCGCGCCCGTGGCCCGGCCGCACGCCCGTTCGCGTCGAGTGTGATGTTCCAGTTGTCGGGGGCGGGGTCGGGCTCGCTCGAGGTCGGCTCGATGAACGTCCCCCGAAGGCTCACGTCGCGGAGCCCGGGGTCGGTGGGCGTGCGACAGGCAGCGAAGCCCACCACAGCCTTGGTTTCGGTGAGGAACAGGACTTTGCCGACGCCCCACGCCTTGTGCGTCACGATCGTACCAACTCGGATTGCGGACATGAGCACTCCCGGAGGGCCGCGCGTGAGAGCGGCAGAGGCGCCGAGCACCTCGGTCGAATTGAGGGGGTCAAAGCGCGGTGCCAGTGGTTCCGCGCGCTGACGGGGCGCTATGAGTGTCTCACGAACCGAGGGATGCTGCCTAGTGAGCTCGTCAGCGCCCGATCGATTCCTCCCAAGGGGTCCATCACCCCGTCATCGGCGGCAACGATCAACACCTCGGCCACGTCGCGGCCGAAGACGTGCGCCCAGGTTGAGTGTTGCGGGGTCCAGAGCAGTCAGGCGCAAGCACCGCGAATCATCCGTCGACGCCGCCCCCGGCCAGCCATCCGCCGTCGATGATCAGCGTCTGTCCCGTGATGTAACTGCTCGCATCCGCGGCGAAGAGCACGGCGGCGCCGGCCAGGTCGCTTGCGATTCCCGGCCGTCCCATCGGAATGACCCGCACGGCGCTCGCGTGCAGCTCCGGGTTTGAAAACACCGCGTCGGTCATCGTCGTCCAGAAGCGCCCGGGGGCAATGGCGTTCACCGTTATGCCGTCGCGCGCCCACTCGAGCGCCAGTGATTTCACCATCTGCTTCAACGCGCCCTTGCTCATCGCGTACACCGAAACGCGCGGAATCGCGATCTCCGCGGCCACCGAACCGACCGCGATGATCCGCCCCCTGCCCTGCGCCCGCATCACTGGCGCTGCGGCCTGCGCGAGGAAGTACGCGCTCTCCACGTTCACGCGCATCAGCCGCTGGTAGTCGTCGCGCGTGATCTGATCCGCAGGCCGGCGGATGTTGATGCCGGCCGCGGCCACGAGGATGTCGAGCCGGCCGAAGTGCGCGACGACGTCGGCCACGATCCTCCCGGGCGCCTCCGGATCTGCCACATCGGCGACGATACCGTGTCCGGCGCGTCCAAGGCTCTGCACGTGTGCCACGGTTTCGTCGACCTGGGCCGCTGTGCGCGCCACGACCGTGATGTCGGCGCCGGCGTGCGCGAGCGCGAAAGCGATGCCGGCGCCGAGCCCACGGCCGCCTCCCGTCACGAGCGCGACGCGGCCGTCGAGCCGCAGCGACGGCATGTTGAAGTCAATGGACATGGAGATCACCGTGGGCAGGGGGCTGGAGGCTGGCGGCTGGAGCCGACTGACGCATCACACTGGCCCTGCGGCGCTGGCACGGTGTGGCATACGACAGCCGAAGGCCTTTAGCTTCCAGCCCCCAGCCTCCAGCCCGCCGTATTCAGGGTGTCACCCTCAGCATCACCACGTCGTGCGGCTGTACGCTCGCACTGAACGTTGCCGACGGCGGCACGGTAACGGGCAGGTCCTTGTGGGCCCAGAGATCACGCAGCTTCGGGGACGCGTCGTGCGGCAGCCCGATCTCGTGCCACGCGACTGACACCATCTGCGCGGTCGTGCCGCGGTTGAACAGGATGACCGCGTACGCGCCGCCAGTCAGCCTCCGCGACCACACCTCGAGGTCACCATCGTCACGCACCTTGTGGCCCTGCTGCCCCAGCGCGTCCTGGTTGACGGCGATGACGTCCTTATTGGTCAGAATGTCGTGCGTCTCCGGCGACATGTTCCTGATGTCGTTCCCGGCCATGAGGGGCGACGCGAGGAGCGCCCAGAAACTGAAGTGCGCGCGGCTCTCCGGGGTCGTCAGGCCGCCGTTGCCCACCTCGAGCATGTCGGGATCGTTCCACCCGCCAGGGCCTGCGAACTTCTCGAGGCCGACCTGTTTGTCGAGGATGCGCACCCAGCCGAGACCTCCCCAGTCGCGTACGCAGTCCCAGCAGTCCTGGATGTCTCCGGTCGTGCGCCACAGGTGCGCGACACCGCGCGCCCAGGTCCACGGGCTGCTGGTGCCCCACTCGCACATGCTGAAGACGATCGGCCGTCCCGTGGCGCGTAGTGCGTCGCGCATGGTGCTGTACGCAATCCTCGCGTCAACGCCCTCGTTGGCGCACCAATCGTATTTGAGGTAGTCGACACCCCAGGCGGCGTACTGCCGGGCGTCTTCGGCTTCAAAGCCGTTGCTGCCCGGCCGCCCCTCGCACGTCTTCGCGCCGGCGTCCGAGTAGATCCCGAACTTCAGGCCTTTGGAGTGGACGTAGTCGGCCACCGCCTTGATGCCAGCGGGGAAGCGCTGGGCATCCGCCATGATGGTGCCTTGCGCATCGCGGGACACCTGCCAGCAGTCGTCGATGACGATGTAGGTGTAGCCGGCGTCTCTCATCCCGGTTGACACCAGCGCGTCGGCCGCTTCCCTGATCAGTGATTCGCTGACGTTGCAGCCGAACTTGTTCCAGCTGTTCCAGCCCATGGGCGGCGTGGGCGCGATCTGCATCCAGGGGACGTGTGGGCCGGCAGTCGCGTCGCGCGCGGCCGTGCCGGGCTCCTGCGCGGCGGGCATCGCTGCGCAGACACACACGACCGCCAGGGCGATGAGGCAGGCAGGACGATGGCGCACGGTTCGAGACCTCCAGCTGTCCTTCTATCACACGTGCCCGGCGGGGCACGGCAGCCGGCGGTTGGCTGCTGAGACAAAGCGTGCTACACTCACGTCCGTCAGGTGGAAGACAGCCCGCTACCGTAGCCCGCGTCAGAGTCGAGTGTCAGAGCCTCGCTTCCCGCAAAATCCGGCGCAGCCGGAGACTACACACGCAGCCGAATCCATTTGCGCGGCCCATTCCGGACCGCGATCAGAGTGCCCTTGACGGGGCAGAAGTGCAGGACAGATCAATGGCTCGAAAACTCTACGTCGGTAACCTTCCTTACGACACAGGCGAACAGGACCTTCAGGCGCTGTTCGGCGAGGCGGGTACCGTTGAGAGCGTCAGCGTGATGCGCGACATGGCGACCGGCCGCGCACGCGGGTTTGCGTTCGTCGAGATGGCGACCGAAGAGGATGCCCAGAAGGCGATCGAACAGCTCAACAACCGTGAGCTGGGCGGCCGCAACCTTACCGTCAACGAAGCGCGTCCGAAGCCGCAGGGCTCCGGCGGCTACGGCGGCGGCGGCGGCACCCGTCGGCGCAGCGAACCCCGCTGGTAGACACGCGACGGCGGACAAGAAAAGGGCGGCATCCTCACGGGTGCCGCCCTTTTTGCGTTGTGGCAATCAAATCCGGCGGATTATCACGTCATGCCTCGAGGGACCAGGGCTCGAGCGGCCCGAGCACTTCGAGATCGTCGCGTCCATCGATCTCGTGGGAGTAACCCTCCGAAGCGATGACGTGCTCGAGCGCGAGGGTGTCGCGGATGCGCAGGATGCGCGCGCGCTCGGGCGCCACGCCCGCCAGGCGGAACGCGGCCGAGAGGCATTCGTCGTCGGTCGCGAACTGAAACGGGATGCGCACGGGCACGATCTTCATCGCGGCGAGCGCGTTGGTGTAGGTGATCGCCGGGTCCATCGCGGCCACGAGCCGTGATGTCACCACGTCGGCGAGCCCGACGCCGGTGGCGTTGCCGTGCGACTCCGGCGTCAGATCGCGGGCGACGATGATCCGCACCGTCGACCGGCACAAGGCCATCCGCTCGCCATGCACGCCGCGGCCGATGATGTTCGGGTCCATGCCGGCGCCGCTGATGTTCTTGCCGATCGCGTCCACGACGAGCACGTCCACCTCGGCGAACGGCAACGCGGGCATCCAGGCGCGCGCCTGCTGGAGCAGCGCCGGCTCATCGCGCGCGAACTCGTGCCCACGCAGCACCTCGAGCCGCGCGAGCTGGTGCGTGCCGTCCTCCAGCAGCCCGACGCCGTACAGGCGCGGCGTGCATGCGAGCACGGCCTCCGCCACCTCGGTCAGCGCCGCCTCGTAGCCCAGACGGGCTGCGCCGAGGTGGCAGGCGGAGGCGCCGTCCCTCTTGCCCAGTCCGATCGCCGCCATCTTCAGCAGCCCGCTGCCAAGCGTGAGGCTCTCGAAATCGGTGTGCGGCTTGATGCGGTTGACGAGCACGACGGCGTCCGCCTCCCGCGCCACCCGCGACAGGTGGACCGGAATGCCGCCCGGCGTGCGGCCGACTTCGTCGGTCTCCATCTCCGCCCGAACCGGGACGCCCAACGCCTCGGTGGTGAGGCCGTACGACGCGAGCAGTTCGCGTTGACCCTCAGGCGTGGCACCGCCGTGGCTGCCCATGGCCGGGATTACGAACGGCTCGGCGCCACGTGAATGAAGCCACTCGAGAAGCGTGCGGGCCACGGGAAGGATGCCTGCAATTCCGCGGCTTCCGAGCGCGACGGCCACACGCTGCCCGTGCCACCCGTCGGCTTCGAGCCGCGACAGGCGATCGACAAGGGTTGTCGACGGGTCGGCGAGCGGCTCTGCGACGAGCCGCTGGCGGACGCGCAGCTGCCGGGGACGCGTCAGTTGCGGCATGTCACCTCCATGCGTGTCGTGAAACGACAAAACGTCTCGGCTCGAGTGTACCGCCGGCCCGCCTGAAGGCGGGCACTACGCGTGGTCACACGGTCCCGAGAATAGCGCCGGCCCGCCTGAAGGCAGGCACTACGCGTGGTCATACGATCCCGAGAATAGCGCCTGCCCGCCTGAATCAGGCGGGCCCTGACCGAAAATTCATCCGGCCGTCGTTGTCACGAGCCCGCCTAAAGGCGGGCACTACAGAATCTCAAGAACCAGAACCCACGACTTAAAACCGATTGTTCACGGCTCTGAAGGCGGGCGCTTCGCGTGATCACACGGTCCCGAGTATAGCGACGCCCCTTGAGTGCGGGCGATCATATCGCGAACGTCGGTAGACGCACGCTGGTACAATGGAATCAACCCGGCCCACAGCCGACATGCCCGACAACGCACCCAAGACAGGCGGCGCCGTCAAGGAGCGCACGCGCACCGAGACCAAAGAGCCGTCGATGTGGAAAGTCGTCCTGCTCAACGACGACTACACGCCGATGGAGTTCGTCGTTCACCTGCTCGAGTCGATCTATGACAAGGGCCCGGCCGAGGCCTACCGGATCATGATGCAGGTCCACACCGAGGGCCGGGGCATCTGCGGCGTGTATCCGTTCGACGTCGCCGAAACCCGCGTGGCAGCCACCGAACAGCTTGCGGAAACCGCCGGCTATCCGCTCAAGGCGGTGATCGAAGAGGAGTAGTCTGGTCGCGCCCCCAGGTATGCGGTAGGCGCACACAGCCGTTCACCGGATGAACGCCCCGGCCACTCGAGACGATTGCCGGAGCCGGTACCCCAAAGCCCAGAGCGTCAGTTCCCTTATGTTCAGTCCCACTCTCGAAGTCATTCTCACGATCGCCCACCGCGAGGCAGGCTCGCGTCGGCACACGCACCTGACGCTCGAGCATCTCCTGTACGCCCTCGCGCACGATGCCGAAGGCGAAGGGATCCTCACCGCGGTCGGTGTGGATCTGCGGCAGCTCCGGATCGATCTCGACGCGTATCTCACGAAATCCCTGGAGCAGTTCAGCCGCGGCCGCAGCCGCGAGCCGGAGCAGACGCTCGCCTTCCGGCGCGTGCTGCAGACGGCGGTCCTCCACGTGCAGAGCGCAGGACGCGATGAAGTGCGGGCCGGGGACGTCCTCGCCGCGATGCTCCAGGAGCAGAAGTCCTACGCGGCACAGCTGCTCGCCGCGCAGGGTGTCACCAGGCTCGACGTCCTCAACTACATCTCGCACGGGATCAGCAAGGTGCCCGTGCCGCACGAGGACGAGCCTGGCGAGCTGCGCCATCCCGGCAAGCAGGGCGATGACGACGAGGAGAGTGCGACGGCACGAAACCCGCTCGCCGCGTACACGATCAACCTGAGCGAGCGCGCCGCAGCCGGCAAGCTCGATCCGCTGATCGGGCGCGTCAAGGAACTGCAGCGGACGATCCAGATCCTCTGCCGCCGCCGCAAGAACAATCCGGTGTTCGTGGGCGAGCCCGGTGTGGGCAAGACAGCGATGGCCGAGGGCCTCGCGTTGCGCCTGCTGGAGCCGCAAGTTCCAGCGCCGCTCAAGGGTGCGGAGGTCTTCGCGCTCGATTCGACGGCGCTGCTGGCCGGCACCCGATTCCGCGGCGACTTCGAGGAGCGGTTCAAAGCCGTCATCGGCGCGCTCGCCCGGCGGGCCAACCCGGTGCTGTTCATCGACGAGATTCACACAACCGTGGGCGCCGGTGCCACGACCGGCGGCACCATGGACCTGGCGGCACTGATCAAGCCCGTGCTGGTTGCGGGCGAGCTGCGCGTGATCGGGTCGACGACATTCGAGGAGTTCAAGCACATCGAACGCGACCGCGCGCTCGCCAGGCGCCTGCAGAAGGTGTCGATCGACGAGCCCACCGTCGAGGAGACCGTCCGCATCCTCAAAGGCCTGCAGCGTCGCTACGAGGAACACCACCGCGTCCGCTACACCGACGAGGCGATCGATGCCGCCGCGCGGCTCGCGGCCCGCCACCTGCGCGACCTGCGCCTGCCCGACAGCGCGATCGATCTGCTCGATGAAGCCGGCGCCATGACCCGGATCGAAGCCGGCGACGCGGCGGCTTCCGCGGCGGGACACGAGCGCCTGGCGGAGAGCGATGAGGTATCAAGGACCGACGATGAAGCGATCGCGTTCGGCGACCTCACCGCAAGAGAACCGGAGCGAGCCGAGCCGCCGAGCAGAGTCCGTGACTACGCCGTAAGGCCCGACTTCAGTCCGGCGGAACGCGCCTCCGAGTTCGCCGGGAGCAGATCCCGCAGCCCCGAGCTTGCAGTCAGAAGCCGACATCCCGTCCACTGTCGACGTGCGCGAGATCGAGCGTATCGTCGCGCGCATGGCCAACATCCCCGACCGCCAGGCTTCTGCGTCCGACAAACACAAGCTGCGCACGCTCGAAGAGTCGCTGGGCCGTGTCGTGTTTGGACAGGAAGAGGCCGTGCACCTCGTTGCATCCGCCATCAAGCGGTCGAGCGCCGGCCTCGGGCAGCCCGACCGCCCGGCCGGGTGTTTCCTTTTCACCGGTCCAACCGGCGTGGGCAAGACGGAGCTGGCGAAACAGCTCGCCATCCACTTGGGGAACGAGTTCACGCGCTACGACATGAGCGAGTACATGGAGAAGCACGCCGTGGCTCGCCTCGTCGGCGCACCGCCCGGATACGTCGGCTTCGAGCAAGGGGGCCTGCTCGTCGACGCCGTGCGCAACAACCCGTACAGCGTCGTGCTGATGGACGAGATCGAGAAGGCGCACCCGGATGTGCTGAACGTTCTGCTGCAGGTGATGGACCACGCCACGCTGACCGACAACAACGGCCGCAAGGCCGACTTCCGGCACGTGGTGCTGATCATGACGTCGAACGCCGGCTCGCGCGAGCTGTCGGCCGGGATCATCGGGTTCAACGAAGGCGTCGGCACGCAGGCGCACCGGGAGCAGACGCGCCAGAAGAACGCCGACGCACGCTCGAAGTCAGCCGTCGAGAAGATGTTCACGCCGGAGTTCCGCAATCGGCTCGATGCGATCGTCACGTTCAAACCACTCTCCCCTGTTGTCATGGAGACGATCGTCAGCAAGTTCATCCTGCAGCTCGAAGCGCAGCTCGCCGAGCGGCGGATTGCGATCGCGCTCGAGCCCGACGCTCGCGCCTGGCTCGGTGTGAAGGGATTCGATCCGGTGTTTGGCGCGCGGCCGCTCGCCCGCGTCATCCAGCGTGAAGTGCGCGATCCGCTGACGGACGAGATCCTGTTCGGCAGGCTCGAGAACGGCGGCACGGTGACGATCGTGCTGGATGCGGCTGCCGACAAGCTCACGTTCAGCTACGCGTGAGTTGACGGCCTGGCCCGGTAAGCCTCAGGCGGGGCTCGCTCCCGTAGTGCCCCCTTCAGCCGAGCGGCGCTTCTGTAGTGCCCGCCTCAGGCGGGCGCTCCCGTAGTGCCCGCCTTCAGGCGGGCCCAGGCGACGCTTCAACGGGAAATCAGCCGCGAGTAGTCGTCGGGCGTGAACTCAATGTTCGCGATGGCTCCGGCGGCGCCGAGCGGCTGCGGCGGCCCTCCGGCAATCGAGAGCATCAGCGCACCCGCGTCACCGGTCCGCACCGCTGCCCGCTGATGCATTTGCGCTGTCACTCTCTCCCCAGGCTGCATCCGGTACGACACGCGCTGGCCATCGACGGTGAGCGACACCCGGCAGACGCGCTGAGCCTCCAGCAACACCATCACGCCGTCCGGCCGATCAGCGTTGAGCTGCCCGGTCGTGACGACGGCCCGGGGCTCCTGAGCAGGGTCGGCCGCGCTGCCGGGGACGTCGAGGGCCGCCACGCGGCCTTGCGACGCTGCCTCATTCTGCGACGAGGGAGCCGCGTCGCGCTCGCGTCCGAACCAGGCAATCGCGAGCACGATCGAGAGCAGGATCAGGAGCGCAGCGACCATATGCCGA
Source organism: Vicinamibacteria bacterium (assembly GCA_963697705.1). Classification (GTDB taxonomy): domain Bacteria; phylum Acidobacteriota; class Vicinamibacteria; order Vicinamibacterales; family JAENWD01; genus CAVUCH01. Next base: position 332,832 of record CAVOPA010000019.1, on the reverse strand, counting down.
TTGGGCTTGGATTGGCGCGGCTCTGCTGCCATGCGCAGACGCGGCCCCCGGTCGCCCTCGGGACTCTCGGGCGGTACCGCCACGACAGCGGGCGGCTTTGTCTCTTCCTCGAAATGCTCGGTCACTTCCGTTGGATCGAGCCCCACCGCTTTGGCGGTCGCCCGGATGTGTCCGCGGACGAAGATCCCACCCGGCAGGGTCCCGTATTCTTCGGCCTCGAGCGCCGCGAGCTGCCGCAGCGGAATCTTCGTCCGCGCGGCGACCTCCGCCATCGAGAGCCCTCTTTTTTCGCGTGCGTGCCGCAGCCAGCGTCCCACCCCCATGCAGTTCTCCTCCGCGCATCATGTGCGCGAGCGTCAGAGCGCTTCAAGCTCGAGAGTATCTGGCGGTGAGTTTCGGGGCTCAGTGCCCGGAGTTTCGCTCCGACCTGCACTTCTCGTCGTGCACGTGCGCCGCGATCGGCGCCGTGCAGACCACAGTCTGTTCAGCCGCAGTCCCGAGCGGCCGCCCTTCTCCGCTGGGCGCAGCCGGCTGATGGCCCTGCGGCGTGAGCGGACTGCAGTCCGCTGCCTCGATCTGGGCTGAATTTCCCACACGAAGGCGACGTGATACGTTGAAAATGCATGTCTCGCACGCTCCTCACCAGCGATCATGGTTTCGCAATGCCCGCCGAATGGAGTCCGCACGCGGCCACCTGGATGGCGTGGCCGTGCAGACGACGAGCTGTGGCTGGGGGAGCTCGCGCCGGTACGCCTGGAGTTCGCCGGCCTGGTGCGCGCGATTGCCGCGGGCGAGCCGGTCGAACTGCTCGTCCGCGATGGTGAGGCGGAGGCGGACGCCGCGTCCCGGCTCGGCGGCGCAAACGTCCGGCTCCACCGTGTGCCCTACGATGATGTGTGGCTCCGGGACAGCGGCCCGATCTTCGTGGGGCGGGAAGGGCGCCTGCGGCTCGTCAACTGGGAGTTCAACGGCTGGGGCGGCAAATACAACGCCGCCGCTGATAACGACGTGCCGCGCCACGTCGCCCGCATCCTGGGCACATCGACCGCGGACACCCGGGCCGTCCTCGAAGGTGGCTCGATCGAGGTGAACGGCGCCGGCACCGTCCTCACGACCAGGCAGTGCCTGCTCTCGCCCATGCGGAACCCGAGTCTCTCGGAAAGCGAGATCGAGGCGCTGCTCGCCGCATACCTGGGCACACCCGACGTGCTGTGGCTCGACACCGGGCTCGAGGGCGACCACACCGACGGCCACATCGACACCATTACGCGCTTCACCGACACGAAGACAATCGTGACCGTCACGTGCGAGGATCGCGCGGATGCGAACTACGAGACGACGATGATGAATCTGGAACGGCTGCGCGGCTTCACCGACGCGGACGGGCAGCGCTTCCGGGTCATCGAGCTGCCGCTGCCGCGGATGCGCGTGGAGTTCGACGGACATCGCCTCCCGCTCACGTACGCGAACTTCTACATCGCGAACGGCGCCGTCATCGTCCCGGTCTACGGCGATACCAACGACGAACGTGCGCTCGACATTCTGCGGCCGCTCTTTCCTGAGCGCGACGTGCGCGGCGTCATGGCGCGCCACCTGATCACCGGCGGCGGCGCCTTCCATTGCGTGACGCAGCAGCAGCCGACCGGCGTCGTCACGAGCGACATATGACCACACGCACTCCCATCGTCGCCGTCGTGCAGATGGCAATGACTGACGCGGTGGCCGCCAACGTGGAGCATGCGATTGCGCTGGTGCGCGAGGCAGCTGTTCGCGGAGCGCGGCTGGTGCTGCTGCCGGAGCTGTTCGAGAACCTGTACTGGTGCCAGGTGCAGCGCGAGTCGTTTTTCGCCAACGCCCACCCGCTCGACACGCACCCGTTCCTGCCCCGCTTCTGCGCACTCGCACGGGAGCTCGGGGTGGTGCTGCCGCTAAGCTTCTTCGAGCGGAGTGGGCAGGCGCATTACAACAGCCTGGCGATGATCGATGCCAGCGGCGAAATCCTGGGCGTCTACCGCAAGTCGCACATCCCGGACGGTCCCGGGTACCAGGAGAAGTACTACTTCAATCCGGGCGACACCGGGTTCAAGGCCTTCCCCACGGCGGCGGGCACGGTGGGCGCCGCGATCTGCTGGGATCAGTGGTATCCCGAGAGCGCGCGCGCGATGACTCTTCAGGGCGCGGAGGTGCTGCTCTACCCGACCGCGATTGGCTCCGAACCCGAAGAGGCCGGTGCGATCGACACGTCGGTGCTGTGGCGCCGCGCGATGATCGGCCACGCGGTGTCGAACTCGTGCTATCTCGCCGCGGCCAACCGTGTCGGCACCGAGCGAATCGAAGATCACGAGCAGACGTACTACGGCACGAGCTTCATCGCCGACTACCAGGGCGAGATCCTGGCGGAAGCGAACCGCACCGACGAGGCCGTCCTTGTCGCAACGCTCGATCTCGACGCGGCACGGAGCTTCAGGGCAGGGATGGGATTCTTCAGGGACCGCCGGCCCGACTTGTACGCGCCGCTGACAACGTACGACGGCCGGACTCAGAAGAAGTAGTTCCGCGCGGGGCAGCGCATCAGCTCTGTCAGGGTGTAGGTCTGTTCACAGGCTGAAGGCCGGGCACTACGGGCGATCGTTGCACTGCATCGTGCAACGTGCAATTGTGCATTCTGTATTGTCCGCCCGTCCTGCTACCCAGGCACTTCCCAGTCGAGCGATCGAGCAACCGCTTTCTTCCAGCCCCGATACAGCCGCTCCCGGCGCGTCTCGTCCATCGCCGGCGTGAACTCGCGGTCGAGCACCCAATTGTTCGTCACGTCCTCCGGGCCGGCCCAGTAGCCGACGGCGAGCCCCGCAAGGTACGCGGCACCAAGAGCGGTCGTCTCGGCAACGACGGGACGATGAACCGGCACGTGGAGGATGTCGGCCTGGAACTGCAGCAGGGCGTTGTTGGCGGCGGCGCCGCCATCCACTCGCAGCGCCGAGAGCTGCAGGCCGGCTTCCGCCTGCATCAGGGCGAGAAGATCGCGCGTCTGGTAGGCCATCGAGTCGACGGTCGCGCGCGCGATGTGGCCCATCCGGGTGTTACGGGTGATGCCGATGATGAGCCCGCGCGCGTACGGGTCCCAGTACGGCGCGCCGAGGCCGACGAACGCCGGCACGAGGTAGACGCCTTCGGCGTCTTCCACCGTCGCCGCCAGCTGCTCCACTTCTGCAGAGCTCTGAATCGCCTTCAGGCCGTCCCGGACCCACTGCACCGCGGCGCCCGCGATGAAGACGGCGCCCTCGAGCGCGTAGGTCACCTCAGCGCCAATCTTCCACGCGATCGTGGTCAAGAGGCCGTTCTGCGACGGCACGGCGTGCGAACCCGTATTGAGCAGCATGAAGCAGCCGGTGCCGTACGTGTTCTTCGCGCTGCCCGGCGCAAAGCACGCCTGACCGAAGAGCGCCGCCTGCTGATCGCCCGCGGCGCCCGTGATCGGCACGGCGTGGCCGAAGAGCGCCGGGTCGGTATCGCCGTAATGCTCGCTCGATCCCCTCACGGCGGGGAGCATCGCGCGCGGCACGCCGAGCGCACGCAGCAGCTCGTCGTCCCACTCGAGCGTGTGGATGTTGAAGAGGAGCGTGCGGCTGGCATTGCTCACGTCGGTGACGTGGGCGCGGCCGCCGGTCAGGCGCCAGATGAGGAATGAGTCCACGGTTCCGAAGAGGACGTCGCCGCGCTCGGCCCGGGCGCGCAGGCCGGGGATCGTGTCGAGCATGTGTGTGAGCTTCGTGCCCGAGAAGTACGGATCGAGCACCAGCCCGGTCTTCGCCCGGAACATCGCCTCGAGCCCCGCCCGCTTCAACCGCTCACAGATTGGCGCGCTGATCCGGCTCTGCCAGACGATCGCATTCGCCACGGGCTTCCCGGTCGCACGATCCCAGATGATCGCCGTCTCGCGCTGGTTGGTGATGCCGAGCGCCGCGATGTCTGCCGCCGACAGCCCCGCCTTCGCAAGCGCCTCCCGGGCAACGGTCACCTGCGATGTCCAGATGGCTTCCGGATCGTGTTCCACCTCGCCGGGTCCCGGAAAGATCTGCTCGAACTCCTGCTGCGCCACCGACACGATCGCGCCGTCGTGCCGGAATACGATCGCACGGCTCGACGTGGTGCCCTGATCGAGCGCAAGGATGAAGCGGCTCATGACACCGCCACCTGCTGATCGGCGCCGGCGGATGTACGGCCCGGCGGCGGCGTCACCGGCGCCTCCGGCGGATGATGGTTCGTGATGAGCAGGTCGTACACCATGCCCCCGAGCACGCCACCAATGCAGGGCGCGACCACGGGCACCCACCACCAGCCGTTCGCCGCAGTGAAGACACCGCTGCCCCACCCCGCCATCGCCGTGAACAGGCGCGGGCCGAGGTCGCGCGCGGGGTTGATCGCGTAGCCGGCGTTGAAGCCGAAGGTCGCACCGATCGCCAGGACGACCAGCCCCACGAGCACGGGCGTGAGCCGCTCCGGCGGCGCGAAGTTCCTGGAGTCCGAGAGCGCGAAGATGAGGCCGACGAGCAGCGCGGTGCCGACGATCTGGTCCAGGAAACCGCCCGGGAATACCGAGAGGAAGGGTTGCGGATACGTGGCCCAGATGCCCGCCGTGCCGAGCGCGCCGCCGATCTGGCGGACACCGCCGTCGAAGTGGTTCAGCGCCTCGTGGTAGGTGGCGAAGATGACGGCCGACGCGGCGAACGCGCCAGCGAACTGCGCCGCGATGTACGGGCCGACCTTGCGCCAGCTGAACCCGCGGCGGACGGCGAGGGCCAGCGTGACGGCCGGGTTCAGGTGCGCTCCGGAAACACCGGCGGCCACGTACACCCCCATCGTCACCGCGAGGCCCCAGCCTACGTTGATGGAGAGGTACTGACCGTTGACGCCTCCGCTGAGGACGAACTGCGCAACCACCCCGAGGCCAAACATCATCAGCACGAACGTGCCCAGAAACTCGGCAGCGGCTTCCCGCGCGGTACCTCGAAGCATCGACGTCCCCTCCATCAGTTGAACGAGCGCATAGTCGGCACCGAATCAGCGCAGCGCCTGTGCGATGGCCGCCTCGGCAAGCGGCGCCATGATCGCATAGCCGCGCGCGTTCGGGTGCAGATCGTCTTCGCTCAAGTCGGCGCGCAGCATCCCCTTGTCGTCGACCATGGCCGAAAAGTAATCCAGATACACGTGCTTGTGCGCCGCGGCGTAGGTCTTCAGCCACGTGTTCAGCGTGTTGATGCGCGCAGGGGGGCGCCGCGCCGTCTGGGGCGGGCTCCCGACCGTGGCGTGGTAGGCACTGACCGGCATCACGCTCGCGAGGACCATCCGTGCGCCACTGGCGGAGGCGAGCTCCGCAATCGCGGCGATGTTCCGCTCGATGTCTTCATCGGTTTCCGGTCCGGTGTTGCCCGCGATGTCGTTGGTCCCGGCAAGCAGCACGATCACCTTCGGCGAGAACGCCAGGACATCGGGCTTCATCCGCACGAGCATCTGGGGCGTCGTCTGGCCGCTGATACCCCGGTTGATGTAGCCCTTTCCCGGGAAGAAGCCGCCGAACTGCTCGTTGCTCCATGCGTCGGTGATGGAGTCGCCGAGAAACACGACATCGACGCGGGTGCCGGCTCGGAGCAGGTCCGCGTTGGCCATGCGGTAGCGCTCGAGCTGCGGCCAGTCGCGCATCCGCGCGTCATTGCGCAGCAGATCCTGCATGGCGCGTGTGACGTCAGCGCAATCCATTGGCGCGACGGTCGTTTGAGCTGCTGCGGGGACGGCGAACACGAGGGCCACAAACACGAGCAGGCTGCGCATTGATGCTCCTGAAGGTTGAATGAGGGTTCGCGAAACAGTACCGCGGTCCGGCTGAAGGCGTACGCTGCACAGACGGCCGGCCCAGCTAAAAAGCCGGGCACTACAGGATAGGCGGGTCCGGCAAAAGCCGGGCACTGCACCGAAGCGGCCCGGCTAAGCCGGCACTACACAGACAGGCGGCCCGGCTAAAGCCGAGCACTACACAGACAGGCGGCCCGGCTAAAGCCGAGCACTACACAGACAGCCGCACAGACCGCCGGTCCGGCTAAAGCCGGGCACTACAAAGACAGGCCGCCCGCCTGAAGTCGCGCAGCGCGGGAAGGTCTGCCGTAGGCCGCTATCGATCGATAAACGTCATGCCGGCGGCCGAGTACCGCTCGCCTGATCCGGCGCCGCGCGGGGCGATCTGGTCAAGCCGCTCGAGATCCGCGGCGTCGAGACGCACGTTGAGCGCGCCGAGGTTCTCGTCGAGATACGTTCGCCGCTTGGTCCCGACGATCGGCACGATGTCGTCCCCGCGCGCGAGGACCCAGGCGAGCGCAAGTTGCGCGGGCGTGCAGCCCTTCTCGCGCGCGATCGCCGCCACCCCCTCGGCAAGGGCCAGGTTCTTCCGCAGGTGCTCGCCCTGGAACCGCGGCGTGTTCCGTCGGAAATCGCCGGGCTCCAGATCGTCTTCACTGCGAATCCGCCCCGTGAGGAACCCCCGCCCGAGCGGACTATATGCAACAAGGCCGATTCCCAGTTCGCGGCAGGCGGCCAGCACCCCGCCTTCCGGGTCGCGCGTCCAGAGCGAGTACTCGCTCTGCAAAGCCGCAATCGGGTGAACACTCGCCGCTCGGCGCAGCGTCTCCGCTCCGGCCTCCGACAGGCCGATGTACCGGACCTTCCCCGCGCGCACGAGGTCGGCCATCGCCCCAACCGTGTCTTCGATTGGCGTCGCCGGATCGACGCGGTGCTGGTAGTACAGGTCGATGACGTCGATGCTCAATCGTCGGAGCGAGGCGTCACAACTCGCGCGAACGTATTCGGGCCGGCCGTTCACGCCGCGGTACGCCGGGTCGCCCGTGCGCACGATCCCGAACTTCGTGGCCACGACGATGCCGGCGCGGCGTCCCTGAATCGCGCGTCCGACGAGCTCCTCATTTGTGTGCGGCCCGTACACATCGGCCGTATCGAGCATCGTCACGCCCGAATCGAGCGCGCGGTGGATTGTCGCGATCGACTCCTGCTCGTCGGTCGCGCCGTAGAACTCCGACATGCCCATGCAGCCGAGGCTCAGGGCCGACACGCGAAGACTCTCGCCGAGCGTACGGTGCTGCATCAGTTCAGACTCCAGGCTCAGAGCAAAATGTGCGGGTCCGGCCGCCGGCTCGGGGCCGCGCGCCGGACCTCTCCGGGAATCAGCTGACCAGGCGGAACGCGACCAGCTGCTTGGCCTCGCCGGCTTCGCTCGATGCCTTGATCTCGATGAGGTATTCCCCGGGCGCCATGCTGGCGAGGGGCAGGTCGATCTGGTGTGTGGCTCCGGCGGCTTGCGTGCTCACGGGAACGTCGATCATCGACTGGCCGGCGCGATTGAGCAGCTTGGCCGCGACGTTCGGAGTGCCGCCCGGGGCGTAGGCGTCGAAGCGGATCACGAGCCGGTCGGTACGCCGGAATTCGCGCGCCGCGCTCGGAACGGCATGCGGATCGGCGTTGATGTCGCGGAACTCCTTCACCGTCCGTGCGCGCAGGACCTGCGGCGTGGTGAGCTCCAGCTGCGGCGTCGTCAAGTCGGGCACCGTGATCTCCCGGACGTCGGTGTCGATCACCCCGGCGTTGGCGTTCTCGATCGAGTACCGCAACTGCATCGGGCCCGGCGGGGCCTCGAACACGACCTGGGCCGGACCGCGTGTCGGCGACGCGCCGGCCGTGCCCGCGACCTGCGGCGCGGCGGTCGACGCCATGGTGACATCGGGCACGCGGCCACGGAAGTACGACGACCCATCGGCCGCCAGGGCGGTCACGCTCACGCGCGCAGCCTCGTCCCGCCGCACTCCGGGCGGCGGCGGCGCCGGCTCCCAGACGAACGTGACCCGGGTCTTGCCGTTTTCCCCGCGTGACGTACCGATCCAGGTGCGGATCAAGTCGGTCTGCCCGGCGGGCTTCGGCGTAATCGACGCGAGTGCCGTCTCGAAGTCTTTGGGCGGGGCCGGCGCAGGAGGAGCGAGGGCCCGTGCCGACTCCTCGGCGGTGAGCGCCCAATATCCCTTGCGATGGCGCACCTGCACACCGGAGCGCTTCACCTTCACCTTGATCTCGTGGAACTTCCCGTCCTGCGGCGCCTGCGACGAGTTGTAGCCAATCAGGTAATAGGTGCTCGAGTCGCTGAGGATCTGCCGCAATCCCTTGTCGAGATCGTTCTGGTTCACGATGGCGCGGCCGTCCGTCTCGTCGCTGAGGGTGCGCAGCGTGTCCTGGGTTATACGCAGGGATGCCGCGTCGACACGCTGATCACCCACGCCCTCGTTGATGTCGAACTCGAAGGGTGCGAGGCCGCGCGGATCGAGCGCGTAGATGGCGGTGTTGTTGCGGTTGGCGACGTCGTACACCTGCTTCAAATCGCTGATCATCTCGGCGGAGCTGAAAAAGCGCTCGCGGTCTTCACCGGCGCCGGCCCCTGGCGAATGGCGCGCCGGGTTGCCGAGGCCGGGCATGCTCGCAATCGGATCGCGCAACTGCGGCGGCAGATAATTGGTATAACCCTCGCTGACGAGAATGACCGCCTTGCGGCCCTCGCGCAACGAGCCCATGTGCGTCACGAGCGATCGCAGCGCCGAGAGCGACACCTCGTTGCGCATCCGCTCGACGACGACGGCCGGGTAGTTGGCGTACTTCTCCTCGAACTGGTTCCTGGGCGTGTAGTCGAACTTGCGGCCGTCGAATCTCTCGACCGCCCGCGCCAGCGCCTCGTGATTGCGTGTCATCACGAGGTCGGTGAGCGGCGTCAGCGGGTACATCAGCGCGACCATGTCGGCGGGCTGCAGCTGATTTTGCAGGAAGCGCATCAGCGGCTGGCGGGCATACATCGACGCGCCGCGGCGCACGTGGTAGTCGTCGAGGAAGATGGCGAACAGCCGCACGTCTTCGCGCTGCGCCTCGGACTCCTCGTCGAAGCTCGTGCGGATCTCACGCGCGGGCGTCGTCTCCTTGCGCTCGTCGACCTTGATCAGCTTGAACGACTCGATCACCTGCGGCTTGCCGTCCTCGGTGACCGTCAGATCGTCCGGCATCAGGTCGATGACCGCGTTGCCTTTGTTGTCGGTCGCGATGACGTCCACGCGGACGAAGTTGATCCCGGCACGGAAGGTCGGCTGCGCCGGTGGCTGCTGGTCCTGAGCTGCGGCCGGCGGTGTGCCCGGCGCAGTCTGGGCACCAGCAGGTCGGCCGGGGTCGCCCGGCGCTCCGCCAGCGGGAGCCGCGCCGCCTGTCTGCTGAGCGGCGACGCTCCGACCACCCACCGTCATCGAGGCAGTCAGCGCCACCACCATCGTCACGAGCGCAATGCGCTTCAGCATCAACTCCCCTTGCCCGCCTGGAGGCACACGCACTCCGCGGAGCGTCCGTTGGCTTGATGATAACATTCGCTCATTTGACGAAGCTTCCGCGCTGCCGGCCGCTTCCCCACTCCGCGACACGCGTTCCAGTCACACAGCCGAGGCTCCCGTGACCAATCCTGCGACCGTTCCAGCCAGCCGGGCTTTGACCAGCCTCGAAGAGGACGAGCTGCTGTTCCGCGACAGCGTGTTGGAGTTCGCGCGCGGCGAGATCGCGCCGCTCGTGCGCGAGATGGACGAGCACGCGAAGGTGCCGCGGACGCTCATCGACAAGTTGTTCGACCTGGGCGTCATGGGCATCGAGATTTCCGAGGCGTACGGCGGCGCGGGCGCCACGTTCTTCCACGCCGTGCTCGCCGTCGAGGCGCTCTCGCAGGTGGACCCCTCTGTCGGTGTGCTCGTCGACGTGCAGAACACGCTGGTCGTGAACGCCCTCAGCCGCTGGGGCAGCGATGATGTGAAGGCGCGCTACCTGCCACAGCTCGCCTCCCGTGTCGTCGGGGCCTACGCGCTCTCGGAGGCGGGCTCCGGCAGTGATGCCTTCGCGCTGACCACGCGTGCAACCGCCGCGGCCGAAGACTTCGTGCTGAGCGGACGCAAGCTGTGGATTACGAACGGCAATGAGGCCGACCTGTTCGTGGTGTTTGCGACCATCGATCCGGCTGCCGGCTACCGCGGCATCACGGCGCTGATCGTGGAACGCGGGTTTCCGGGGTTCACGGTCGGCAAGAAGGAAGACAAGCTCGGGATTCGCGCGAGCAGCACCTGCGAGCTGCTCTTCGAAGACTGCCGCGTGCCGGCCGCGAACGTGCTCGGCGAGGTCGGCAAAGGCTACAAGGTCGCGATCGAGACACTCAACGAAGGGCGCATCGGCATCGGCGCACAGATGATCGGCCTGGCGCAGGGCGCGCTCGATCACACGATTCGCTACACGCTGGAGCGCCGGCAGTTCGGCCATGCGATCGCCGACTTTCAGGCCGTGCAGCACCAGCTCGCACGCGCCGCGACCGAGCTCGAGGCGGCGCGCCTGCTCGTCTACAACGCCGCCCGCCTGCGCGACGCCGGCCAGCCGTTTCTGACCGAAGCGGCGATGTGCAAGCTGTTCTCATCGGAGGTCGCGGAGCGCGTCTCTTCGCTGGCGGTGAACCTGTACGGCGGCTATGGCTTCGTCAAAGACTACCCGGTGGAGAAGCTGTACAGGGACGCGAAGATCGGCCAGATCTACGAGGGCACGTCGAATCTGCAGCTGCAGACGATCGCCAAGCAGATCCTCAGATAGGCTGTGGTTCCGGGTGCCGGGGTTCTGGGTTCCGGGTTGGGTTCCGGGTTCCGGGTTCGTTCCGGGTGCCGGGTTCTCATCGGTTCCACGTTCCGGGTTTCCGGGTTCCGAGTTCTGCGGTTCCGGCTCTCGGCTCCCAGCGCTCCGCCTCGCGACTCTCCACTGCAGCGCTGCGGCGCGCGTCTCGGCGTCAGGCTCCACCTCTCCGCTCCAGCACTCCGCCTCGCGCGTTTCGGTTCCGGGGCTCCGCCTCGCGGGGCTCGGCTGCAGTGCTCCGCCTTGCGCCATCGGCGCTACACTCCTCGAGGGAGACACTGAATGACGGAGATGCTGCAGTTGACGGTGACCGGGATGACGTGCGGAGGCTGCGAGACGGCGGTCACCCGGGTATTGTCGAAGGTGGAGGGCGTCGAATCGGTGACCGCCGATCACACCGCCAACATGGTCGGCGTGACGTTCGACCCTGAGCGGGTCACGCCGACGGTGATTCGGCAGCAGATCGAGGGGCTCGGGTACGACGTCGCGCCGTGAACGGAGGGGGCGGATGCAGGATGCCGGATGTCGAATGCGCGATCACTCAACCAGCCAGAGATTTCTTGTGAGCGGATCGGGGTGCGTCTCGCCCCGGAGGGCGATTCATCGGACATCCTGCATCCGCACGATCCGACAACCTGCATCCAGCGTCCTGCGTTCGGCAGCCGCCAGCCGGCATCCTCGTTAGTCGCCTAGCACGGCGGCAGCGATGATCATCCGCTGCACCTCCGACGTGCCCTGGTAGATCTCGCTGGCGCGGATGTCGCGGAACAGCCGCTCCACAGTCGAGCCCCGCCTGTAACCTGCCGACGCCAGCACCTGCATGGCCTTGTCGGCTGCGCGGTGTGCGGCCTCTGACGCCGCGAGCTTGGCCATCGCCGCCTCGGCCCCGAACGGCGCGCCCGCATCCATCGCGGCCGCTGCCTTGTAGGTCAGCATGCGCGCGGCCTCGAGCTCCGTGGCCATGTCCGCGAGGAACCACTGAATCGCCTGGTAGTTGGCAATCGGCCGCCCGAACGTCTGGCGCGCCTTCGCGTGCGCGAGCGCCTCGTCGAGGGCTGCCTGTCCAACCCCGAGCGACTGGGCCGCAATGCCCACCCGCCCGGCCTCGAGCGCGGCGCGCGCCACGGCGAACCCACCGTCCACATCCCCGATGATGTCCGCGCGGTCGACGCGCACGCCGTCGAGCACCAGATCCATGCAGCCGAGTCCGCGGACGCCGAGTGAGTCTGGCCCCGGCTCGCGCCGAATGCCCTCGCGATCGAGCGGCAGAAGGAACGCACTGATCCCGCGGCCACGCAGGCCCGGTTGGGTCGCAGCGAACACGATGCCGATGGCGGCCGCCTCCGCGTTGGCCACCCAGACCTTCCGCCCGGCCAGACGCCAGCCGTCTCCCTCCGGCGTCGCCGCCGTCTCCTGATTTGCGGCGTCGGTGCCGGCGTTTTCCTCCGACAACGCGAACACGCCCACGAGCTCGCCGGTCGCGAGCGGGTGCAGCCAGCGCGCGCGCTGGGCATCGCTGCCGAATCGCAGCAGCACCTCCGCGACGAGCGAGTTGCTTACCGTGAGGATGACCGCGAGCGTCGCGCTCGCGCGCGCGACCGCCTCGATCGCCAGTGCATAGCCGACGTGGTCATACCCGAGCCCGCCATGCTCGCGCGGGATGGTGATGCCGAGCAGCCCGCGCGATGCGGCCTCCCATACCAGCGACACGGGAAACGCGTTCGACTCATCGATCTCGGCGGCCTTGGGCTTGACGCGCTCGCGCGCGAACGCCTCGACCTCAGTGCGGAACGCGTCCTGGGCTGGCGTCATGTCGAGGTGCATGACCACAAGAATACCCCGTGGACGTGAAGCAGGCTGTTGAGGGCGCGCGGGGCAGCCGGTGCTGTTTCCATCCGCGGGTGATCGCAAATAGTGACCGGACACGCGCGGGTTGCGTGGCCGCCGCACCCATCCCGTCACGGGTGCGCTGCCCTTCGTTGTGTGTACTCCCCTCGCTCAATGTAACTGCTGCGTTCAGCCCGAGGGTGGCGAACACGGTCATGTCACCGGGTCCGAACGAGGTGACAGAACGGGTTATCGGCCTACGGCCTCGCTCAGGAGCCTGTCAAACACCGGTCGCAGCCGCTCAGCGCTCTGGGCGACTTCTTCCGGCAGCACGCGCACGTTGCCGACGACGGACATGAAGTTGGTGTCGCCGGTCCAGCGCGGCACCAGGTGCACGTGGACGTGGTCGACGACGCCGGCCCCGGCCGGGCGGCCAAGGTTGATGCCGACGTTGATGCCCTGCGGCTGGTAGACCTCGGTCAGCGCGATCTCGCAGCGCTGCGTCAGCAGCATGATCTCCGCAAGCTCCTCGCGCGTGAGCCCGGCGAGGCTCCCGATGTGCCGCTTCGGCACCACCATCAGGTGTCCGCTGTTGTACGGATAGAGATTGAGGATGACGAACGCCGTGTCGCCCTCGGCGACGACGAGGGGCTCGCGTTCTCGGAGAGCGGCCTCACAGAAGATGCAGCTGCGGGCGCCCGAGGTGCCGGTCACGTAGGCAAGTCTCCAGGGAGACCAGAGGCGTTCCATACGACAAAGGCTGCAGGAGACAGGCGTCAGACTGCAGGCGTCAGGCTCCGGAGCCGACATCGCCTGCGGCCTGTCGTCTGTAGTCTGCAGCCTGGTTCTACACCCCGAGCACGTCTGGATCGCTGACGGGCGCAAGTGCCGCCGGCGTGACGGGGGCGGCGGGGGCGGGCGCGAGCGCTGGTGCGCCGGACGCGTCCTGGTTGATCAGTTCCTTCAGTTCCTTGCCCGGCTTGAAGTAGGGCACCTTCTTCGGCGGCACGTCGACCTTGTCACCCGTCTTCGGGTTGCGCCCCTTCCGCGGCTCGCGCTGGCGAAGACGAAAGCTCCCGAACCCCCGCAGCTCGATCTTCTCCCCGCGCTGGAGTGCCTCGATGATGCTGCGGAAGACGGTCTCGACAATCAGCTCGGAGTGCTTCTTCGTGAGGTCGGACACTCTCGAAACTTCTTCGACGAGCTCGGCCTTCGTCATGCTGCCGCCGTTGGTCGACATGCAAACCCCATTCAGAAATTCGGAATTCGGAATGCGGAGTGCGGAATTAGGGTTGAATTCGGAAGTCAGAATTGGGAACTAAGGCGAATTCACCAACATGTGGATTCCGCGTTAGATCCGCACTCCGCATTCCGAACTCCGCCCTCGTTCGCATTCCGAATTCCGCACCCGAATTGTGAACTAGCTCTTGAACCGGATGTGTTCGCCGAGCGTCGCTTCGCCCGTTCCGGAGCTCTCCTGGTAGCTTTCCCAGTCGGTCCGGAACTCCTCGCTCTTCAACGCGCGGATGCTCAACCCGATCTTCCGCTCGGCCGGGCTGAGCTTGATGATCTTCATGGTGTAGTTCTCACCCACCTGCAGATCGATTTTCTCGCCGCCGTGCGTCTGATCGTCGAACTCCGACACGTGAATCAGCCCCTCGATGCCTTCGTCGAGCTCGACGAACGCGCCGAAGTTGGTCATGCGCACGACCTTGCCCTCGATCGTGTCGCCCAGGTGCCGCCGTGAGAAGAAGTCGTCCCAGATATCGGTCGCGAGCTGCTTCAGCCCCAGCGACAGCCGCTGGTTCTCGGCGTCGATGTTGAGCACCATCGCCTCGACCACGTCGCCCTTCTTCAGGACCTCGGACGGGTGCTTGATCCGCTTGCTCCACGACATGTCGGAGATGTGGATCAGGCCGTCGATGTCGTCTTCGACCTCGACGAACGCGCCGAACTCGGTCAGGTTGCGCACCCGGCCCTTGATCTTCGTCCCCACCGGGTACTTGCCGGCCAGGTCGTGCCACGGGTTCTGCTCCACCTGCTTCAGGCCGAGCGAGATGCGCCGCGCCGTCGGATCCACGCCGAGCACCATCGCCTCGACGGTGTCGCCGACGTTGAGGATCTTCGACGGGTGCTTGACGCGCTTGCTCCACGACATCTCGCTGACGTGAATCAGGCCTTCGACACCCGGCTCGAGCTCGATGAACGCGCCGTAATCGGTCAGGCTCACCACCTTGCCGCTGACCCGTGCGCTCACCGGGTACCGCTCGGTCACCGCGCTCCACGGATCGGGCACGAGCTGCTTGTGGCCGAGCGAGACGCGCTCGGTCGCCGGATCGTACTTGAGCACGACAACGTCCACTTCGTCGTTGACCTTGAAGATCTCGGACGGATGGCCGACGCGGCCCCACGACATGTCGGTGATGTGCAGCAGGCCGTCGATGCCACCAAGATCGATGAACGCGCCGTAGTCCGTGATGTTCTTGACGACCCCGCGGAGCACCTTGCCCTCGGCGAGCGTCTCGAGCGTGTGCTTCTTCTTCTCGGCGTTCTCCTCTTCGAGGAGCACCTTGCGCGAGAGCACGATGTTGCCGCGCTTCTTGTTGACCTTGATGACCCGCATGCGCAGGTCCTGCCCACGCAGCGCATCGAGGTTCCGCACGGGGCGCACGTCGATCTGGCTGCCAGGAAGGAACGCGCGCACGCCGATGTCGACGGCAAGGCCCCCCTTGATGCGCTCGATGACGCGGCCGACCACCACTTTCTTCTCCGAATAGGCGCGCTCGACCTCGTCCCAGATCTTCATCTTCTCGGCTTTTTCGCGCGAGAGGACGACGTAGCCGTCGCGGTCTTCGGTCTTCTCGAGCAGCACGTCGACGGTGTCGCCGGGCTGCACGGTGATCTGCCGGTGTTCGTCGAGGAACTCCTCGATCGAGATGATGCCTTCGGACTTGAATCCGACATCGACCACCACTTCGGTGTCGGTGACCTTCAGCACTGTTCCCTTGACGACCTCGCCTTCCGCGATGTTGCGGAAGCTGTTATCGTAGATGTCCAGCAGGCGGGCATATTCCGCCGGATCTACCTGGTCGTCGTCGAGGATGGGAGCGATTCCCGTACTGGTCGGCGTGGCACCTCCCTGGGTCTGGTCGTCGGGCGTCTCGCCCGGCACCAGAACTGCTTGTGCGTGCTCTTGTTCGACGTTCGCCATGTGATTGCGCGTCCTCCGTAATTCAGCATTGCCGGGTCTTTGGGTAGCAGGAGCCCGGCGCCCCGCGGGTGTCGCGCTCGCTCGGCACGCGGCCTGCAATCGCGATAAGCACTAGAGGATAAGTTACTTATCGCCAAACTGTCAAGGTTCACCAGAAAGGGGACGCGTCATGGCCAAGCGCAAGACGGCCCGCCCTGCCTCCCGCACGCGCACGCCTGGCGCAGCCCGCGCCGGCAAGAGCACCCGCAGCAGCTCACGAAAGACCACCGCGAGCGCGAAGCGCACGAGCGCCGCACCGAAGACCGCTCGACGCAGGAGTGCCGCGCCGACCTCGAAGAAGACCGCAGCCACGTCGAAGAAGACCGCGGTAAAAAAGGCATCCCGCCCGGCTGCTCCACGGGCGGCTGCTCGCCCCGCCCGATCAGGGGGCGGCCGGAAGGCATCAGCGACATCCCGCGGCGCCAGGACGCTCGTCGCGAAACGCGTGCCTCGATCCGGCGGCCGCGGCGGCTCGGCGGCGGCCCGGAACTCCGGCGCGCGACGGGCCAGCACCCGGCTGCGTCAGATCGAACGAGATCGGCGCATTGTCGAGGAAGAAGTGCCGACGCCGCCCTCTTCGCTCGACCTCGACCGCCGGCCGTCGGCCGCCCGGAGCGGACGAGCCGAGATTGAAGAGAGACTCCACGAAAACACCGCCGCGAGTCCTGACCTGACGGCCGGCGACGTGGACGCGGACTGGGAGGCCGCCTACAACACCGGCGACGAGGCGCCGGGCGGCGACATGCCCACTCCCGACCAGGCCGTCGTCCAGGAGATCGGCACAGCGATCGGCGTGGAGTATGCGGACAACGAGGAACTGAAGGGCGTCGACAAGATCGAGGAGCGCGACCGCCACCGGTGGGAGCTCGATCCGGCCTCGTCGGAGGACTACCAGGACCGCGCGAGAGAAACGAAAAAGGGCTAAGGCTAGGGGCTAAGGGGCAGAGGCCTGGGCCGCTTCCGAGCCGGAACATGACGGTTCGGCGCCGCAACCTCCCAGCCTGTCCTCTGGCCGGCAGCCGCCAGAGGATTTCCTCAGGCCTCTAGCCCTCAGCCCCGAGCCTCTTCTCCACCACCCCCATCACCGTCTTGACGACATCGTCAACGGACACGCCCGTCGTGTCGACGTGGATCGCGTCGGGCGCGATCACGAGCGGCGATGTCGCCCGGGTCGCATCGGTGCGATCGCGGTCCGCCATCGCGGTGGCCACGTCAGCGAGCGCAGCCTGGCTGACCGAGTGCGCGGGATCGACGGCGCGGCGTCGCGCGCGTTCGGCAGGATCGGCGTCGAGGTAGATCTTCACGTCGGCCCCTGGGAACACCACCGTGCCGATGTCGCGGCCTTCCATCACGATGCCGCCGGTCTCGCCGAGCGCATGCTGGCGAGTCACGAGCACGCGCCGTACGGCCGGCATACGGGCGACGGTGGCCGCCGCGCGATCCATCTCCGCGGTGCGAATCGCCGTCGTCACGTCGTGGCCGTCGATGACGATGCGGTCCCCCACTTCGATCTGCGCGGCATCGGCAAGCGCTGCGACGGCGTGCTCGTTCTCGGAGGGGACCCGCCGCTCGGTCGCGAGCCAGGCAACCGCGCGGTACATCGCGCCCGTGTCGACGTGCCGGTAGCCAAGCTGGCGCGCCACCGCGCGCGCGATTGTGCCCTTGCCCGCGCCGGACGGTCCGTCGATGGCGATCACCAGCCGTTTCTGCGCGTCCATTGTTCCGTTCACCAACGCGCGAGTGTAACATGCGCTCATGCGACGGCTGAGCGCGCGGATCGTCCTCGCGGTGTGCCTGATCACCGTGGGCGCCGCGATGATCTGGGGCCCCGCGTACGCACGCAGCGCCAGCCTCGTGATCCGCGCCGCGCAGCTGCAGGGACTGCTGCTCGATGCCGCGAAAGTGCAGGCGCAGCACTACACCATCGAGCCCGCCGCCACCATCAAGACGCGGCACGGCGACGTGCGCACCCGCCTCTATCGCCCCGATCGGATCCGCCGCGTCGTGCTGCTCGTGCCGGGCGTGCACGCGATGGGGATCGATGAACCGCGGCTGACCGGGCTGTCGAACGAACTGGCGGCGTCGGGCTTCGGCGTGGTGACGATGGAGCTGCCCGATCTGGCGCGGTACCGCTTCACGCCCGAAACCGTCGACGTCATCGAAGATGGGGCGCGGTGGCTGAGCGACCGGCGCGATCTCACCCCCGATGGCACCATCGGGCTGATGGGCATCAGCTTCGCCGGCGGCCTCTCGGTGGTCGCGGCGGGACGACCCGCAATTCGCGATCGGCTCGCGTTCGTGTTCTCCTTCGGTGGTCACGGCGACCTGCCGCGCGTGCTCCGTTACCTGTGCACCGGCCTGGAGCCGGCCAAGCCCGACGACCCGCCCGGCGCACTCGTGCGCGTGCGGCCGCCGCATGATTACGGCGTGGCCGTGATCCTCGTGGGCATCGCGGATCGGATGGTGCCGCCGGAGCAGGTGGAGCCCCTGCGCCGCGGCATCGTGACGTTTCTCACCGCGTCGCAGCTCGATCTGATCGACAAGGCCAGGGCCGCCGCCCTGTTCGCGGAAGCCCGGAAGCTGGCGGCGCAGTTGCCGGAACCGGCCGCGTCGCTGATGCAGCAGGTGAACGCACGCGATGTGAAGGGACTCGGGCAGCGGCTGCTGCCGGCGCTCGAGAAGATCACCTACCCCGATGCTCTCTCCGCCGATCACTCGGCGCCGCCCCGGGCGCCGGTGTTCCTGCTGCACGGAGCGGACGATACGGTGATTCCGTCGGTCGAGTCGCTCCTGCTCGCCCGGCACCTCGCCGGCGTCACGCACGTGCGCACGCTGCTCAGCGGACTCATCACCCACGCGGAGGTGGACCGCGCCGCCGCCGCGGGTGAGGTCATCAAGCTGGTCGGGTTCTGGGCTGAGATCCTCAATGAGTAGACGTGCGGTCAGGCGGACGGCTGACGGCGCACGGCGGACGCAAGCGCGCACGCATCGGACCGTGACCGACCGGATTGATCCGTGGACGCCCCAGCGCAGGGCCTCGTCCGCCGCCCGGCGTCCGTCGCCCGCCTGAGACCCGGACGATGCCCCTGATCCGTCTCCAGAAAATCCTCTCGATGGCCGGCGTTGCATCCCGGCGGGCGGCGGAAGCGCTCATCACGCAGGGGCGGGTGTCGGTAAACAGCCGCACGGTCACGGAGCTCGGCTCGAAGGCGGATCCGGCGGTCGACGACATCCGCGTGGATGGACGACGGGTCAAGAGCGCCGAGCCGCTCCGCTACCTGCTACTGCACAAGCCGAGAGGCTATGTGACGACACGGTCGGATCCGTCGCGGCGCCCGACCGTAATCGACCTGCTGCGCGGCGTGCCCGAGTACGTCTACCCCGTCGGACGCCTGGACTACGAGTCGGAAGGCCTCCTGCTGGTGACGAACGACGGAGAGCTGGCGGCAGGTCTGACGCATCCGCGGCATGGGCTCGAGCGCGAGTACCAGGCCTGGGTGCTCGGCGAGCCCGACGAACACGACCTCGAACGGCTGCGCCGCGGCATCGTCATCGACGAGCGGAGGACGGCGCCCGCGACGGTGTCGCTCGTGCACCACGGTCGCGGCAAGCGCGCAGATCAGACGCTGGTGTCGATCACCATCCGTGAAGGGCGGAACCGGCAGGTGCGGAAGATGTGCGAGGCGATCGGCCACCCGGTGGACTCGCTCACGCGCATCCGCATCGGCCCGATCCGCGACGCCAAGCTGCCGGCCGGCCGTTTCCGCGATCTCACGATCGACGAAGTGCGGCGTCTCAAAGCAGCGGTCAGCGAGTCCGCGTCCAGGCCACCCGGCGGGCAGAGGCCGAAGCCGCGACCGCGCCGGGCAGGGCCGGCGGGCAGATGATCCTGCCCCTCTGCCGCATTGCGCCGGGTGCGTCATCCGGTCCCAAATCATGGCGGTGACGCCCGGGGTGCCGGCGCCGCGTTTGCGGCCGGCGCATTACGCAGCCCTGGCGGCTGCGCTGATCGCGCTGGCCGCGCTCATCCTCTCGTCGATGGGCAGGGTGCCCATCTGCAAGTGCGGCTACGTCAAGCTGTGGCACGGCGTGGTGCAGAGTGCGGAAAACTCACAGCACCTCACCGACTGGTACACCTTCTCGCACATCATCCACGGGTTCCTGTTCTACGGCGTGTTCTGGCTGATCGGCCGCCGATGGCCGCTCGGCGCGCGGCTGGTCGCGGCGACACTGCTGGAGGGCGGCTGGGAGGTGCTGGAAAACACCGACCTGGTGATCAACCGGTATCGCGAGGCGACGATCTCGCTCGATTACTACGGTGACAGCGTGATCAACTCCGTCTCGGACATCCTCGCGATGGTCGGCGGATTCCTGCTCGCGTCACGGCTCCCGGTCTGGGCTGGTGGTGGCGCTGGCCATCACGATGGAGCTCGTCGTCGGCGTACTACATCCGCGACAACCTGCTGCTGAACATCCTGATGCTCGTCTACCCGATGGAATGGATCCGGCGGTGGCAGAGCGGCTCCTGAGGCACGCCCCTTAGGGGAAATCGGGTCAGCGGGGTCAGCGTCGGTCTTCCAAAAGGACCTCCGGCCGATCGCGGTAAGGCGTACCTGCGGATCATCAGCGGCACGCAGACAGGATACTGCTCGTTTTCTCGCCCGCCGGGACGGATACGTATTTCGAGGAGTCAACAGAAGTCCGGCAACATCCTTTCACCTGCAGTCGATCGTTCAGACCCCGTAAGCCGCGAGGCTTGCGATTAAAGCACGCAAGACTCGCGGCGTCCTTCGATCGCTATAATGTCGCAGCCAAGCGATGAGACTCGCGGCCGACGTTGCAATACTGCAGGGTTGGACCGCGGCCACCATCGGTCGATCGGAGGAGGCATTGCCGGACAACATCTTTGCCGTACCCCCGGCGTTCGCCAGGTCCGCACATTCCGACGAGGCGAAGTACCGTGAGATGTACAGGCGCTCGGTGGACGATCCGGAGGGCTTCTGGGCCGAGCATGCCAAGCGTCTCGACTGGATCGTCTTCCCGACCCTGATCAAGGACGTCGATTTCGAGAAAGACGCTCGCATCCGATGGTTCGAGGACGGCCGGCTCAACGTCTCGTACAACTGCATCGACCGCCATCTCGCCAGACGCGGCGATCAGACCGCGATCCTGTGGGAGGGCGACGATCCGACAACCGACAAGAAAATCACCTATCGCGAGCTGCATCGCCAGGTCTGCAAGCTCGCCAACGTGCTCAGGGAGCTCGGGGTCACAAAGGGCGATCGCGTCACGATCTACCTGCCAATGATCCCCGAGGCCGCCTACGCCATGCTTGCCTGCGCCCGGATCGGCGCGATCCACTCGGTCGTATTCGGCGGCTTCTCGCCCGATAGCCTGGCCGACCGGATCAACGACTGCGACAGCAAATACGTGATCACTGCCGATGCCGCCCTGCGCGGCGGGCGCGACGTCCCACTCAAGCGGAATACCGACGAGGCGCTCGAGCGGTGCGGCGACGGCATCAAAGTACTGATGTTTCGCCATACCGGCATGAACGTACCCATGACCGGCGGACGCGACTACGAGGCCGGGCCGCTGATGGACCTGGCGTCGGAGATGTGCGAGCCCGAACCGATGGGCGCCGAGGATCCGCTGTTCATCCTCTACACGTCGGGCTCGACCGGCAAACCCAAGGGCGTGCTGCACACCACCGGCGGCTACCTGGTTTACGTCGCGCTCACCCACGAGTACGTGTTCGACTACCACGACGGTGACATCTACTGGTGCACCGCGGACGTCGGCTGGGTGACCGGGCACAGCTACATCGTCTATGGCCCGCTCGCCAACGGCGCGATCACGCTGATATTCGAGGGCATCCCCAGCTACCCGACGGTCGCGCGCTTTTGGGAGGTGGTCGACAAGCACAAGGTCAACACGATCTACACCGCGCCGACCGCGATCCGGGCGCTGATGCGTCACGGCGACGAGCCGGTCAAGAAGACCTCGCGCAAGTCCTTGAAGCTGCTCGGCACCGTCGGCGAGCCGATCAATCCCGAGGCGTGGCTCTGGTATCACCGCGTGGTCGGCGACGGCCGCTGCCCGATCGTCGACACCTGGTGGCAGACCGAGACCGGCGGCATCATGATCACGCCCTTGCCGGGCGCGATCGCGACCAAACCCGGCTCGGCAGCCCTGCCGTTCTTCGGCGTCCAACCGGCACTGGTCGACAACGACGGCGCACGACTCGAGGGCCCGGCGGCCGGCAATCTCGTGATCCTCGATGCCTGGCCGGGTATGATGCGCACGGTCTACGGCGACCACCGGCGCTTCGCGCAGACCTACTTTGCGACCTTTAAAGGGCTGTATTTCACCGGCGACGGCGCGCGCCGGGACGAAGACGGCTACTACTGGATCACCGGCCGCGTCGACGACGTGATCAACGTCGCCGGGCATCGCTTGGGCACGGCCGAAGTGGAGAGTGCCTTGGTGGCGCATCCCACCGTCTCCGAGGCGGCGGTGGTCGGCTACCCGCACGAGCTGAAAGGCCAGGGCATCTACTGTTTCGTCACGCTGCAGGTCGGCATCGAGCCGAGCGACGCACTGAGGAAGGAGCTGGTGGGCTCGGTGCGCAAGGTGATCGGGCCGACCGCAACGCCGGACTTCATCCAGTGGGCGCCGGGCCTGCCCAAGACCCGCTCCGGCAAGATCATGCGCCGCGTCCTGCGTAAGATCGCGGCCAACGAGCAGGATGCGTTAGGCGACATCTCGACCCTTGCCGATCCCTCGGTCGTCGACGACCTGGTTCGCAACCGCATGAATCGGTAGCAGTACATCCAGACCTTCTGCCGACCGAGGACGCCAATGCCCGCACAATCCGGTTTCACAGCGTTGGAGACCCTGCCGTCCGGGGGACGCGTGCACGTGGTCGGCGCGGGCCCCGTTGGCCTCCTGATGGCGGCATTGCTCCAGCCTGTGGACGGGCTCTCGGTGCGCCTCTATGAGAAGCGACGCGAGTATACGCGTAGCCGGATGGTCCAGCTCGCATCGTACCTCGTGGCGGATTCGGTCGAGAGCTACTGTGTCGATTACATCGATGGAGAGAGTGTCGCGGCCGTCTTCGAGGCACCGGAGCTCGACGAGGGCCTCTCGTTTCGACAGTCCATTCCGCCGGACCTGATGACACTGCTTCGCGGATGGGCGCTGGGGTTCTGCCCGCTCAACGCGATCGAGCGCGCCCTCAGCGATCTGATCGATGCGCGTCAATCGCATCCGGTGCAGCGCACCGCGGCCGTCGTCACGGCGGAGGACGCGATGGCGATGCTCGCGCCGGGAGACGTCCTGATCGACTGCACGGGCAGCAAGTCACTGCTGCGCGATCACCTGGCGCCCGGCTCCGGTGCGGCGGATGAAGGCGCGAATACGTTCAACATCCGGCTCGAATACGCGCTCGTCATCACCTTCCTGTACGGCCAGGCGTACGAGTGCAATGAGTATTGCAAATACCAAAAGAACATCGAGAACCCGCACTACAAGTTCATTCCGGCGGTCCACCGCACGTACTACGACGGCAGCATCAGCCACGTGACGGGTATCATCAACATCACCGCGGAGGACTACGCGCGGATGCCGCCACGATTTGACGGCCAATGGCTTCGCAGCAACTTCCCCAGTGTCGCCCAGTCGATGGACCGCTTCATCGACAAGATCAAGAAGGAAACGAACGGCGAGATACTCGGCGACCTGGAGGTTATCCGGATACCGCTGGAGTTGTACCGGGCTCGCAATGCGACCAGCCGGCAGTGGCGCCGAACGGGGACCGGCGACCACCCGTTCGCCCGCTCGCCGGTGTTCCTGGTCGGCGATTCGGCCATGGGTTCTCCCTACTTCCAGTCGATTTCGCTGGGCCTGGAGTGCGCGATGTTCCTGGCGGGACTTCTCGGGCAGCGCGACCTGCCGCTGCGGGACATGCTCGATCGCTATGAGATGTACGCCTACAAGCAGTGGCTTCGCGTGTACATGCGTAGCAAGATGATCAAGCACAACAAGGATCTGTTCGAGTGCATCGATGACCCGCTCGCGCTCCTTGGCAAGCTGCACATCTATTAGCGGCAGTTGCGGTCACCCCGCAGACCCCAGCGGATAGTGACCGGTGTCCCGTTCTCGCGCATCACTTGCAGGCGCACATCCGGACGAACGGAGACTTCGCTGGTGAACGGCCGCGCGTGCGAGGCGACCATGGGCGGCAAGGAACTTCTCGGTCACCGATCAGCTCGTTCCCCTACGACAGTGGATACCTTTGTTAGGTGGCAACGGTGTCTCTAGAGAGTGCATCTCTTAGACGGGGCGCCCCATATCAAAACAATTCCTTTGAAATCTTGCCGGCTCGCATCTCAAAGATGTGATCCAGACGCATTTCAATCTTCTGCCCGGCGGAAAAGTACCGCCAGCACCCATCGCGCACCACCTCGAAGGTCACAAGGCTATCGTCCACGACGCGATCTTCAGTGGCGAAGCGTTGGAAAAATTGAAAGTTCACATCTCTCATCGTGGCCCAAAGCTCACGATAAAACTTGGCTACGGCTTCCTTTCCAGAAAAAGACCGATTGAGGCCATTGAGAGCGGACGCTTCGAAGATAATGTCATCTGTATACAGCCCAAGCGCTGCTTCGATATCATTCTCTGCTTCGCTGTGAAAATGGCCCTCTACACACGCCAAGAAATCGTGCGGTCTCATCGGACCGGAGGAAACACGAGCTGTCGCCGACAGGACGTCGTCCTCTGTCCTGAGAGGAACGTCCGAGAGATGATACAAAGAAGCATCAGGCGGTGTCGCGGTAGGCATGACGCCCGCTCTGATTCCTGATCCAGTTCATTGCCATGGTTCACGCCAGGAGCTTCAGTCAAATCGAAACGCTGAGGAGCGGCGTCTCGATCACGATTCGCGCCGTCCGTTTCACCGACAAGGCCGGGATCGCGAGAGCGTTCCGCCGGCTGGATCCTGAATCGATCTACACCCGCTTTTCCCAAGCCAAGGGCGCGCTGTCAGACGAAGAGTTGAAGACGGCCACCGAAGTCGACTTCGAAAGGGTGGTTGCTCTCGTCGCCACGGTTGAATCGGAGGGAAGGGAGACGATCATCGGTGGTGGCCGCTACGTGGCCTTCAACTCCGCAGCGGGGCCCACCGCAGAAGTCGCTTTCATCGTCGAGGAGGATTACCAGGGGCAGGGCATCGCCACGCGCATCCTGAATCATCTCGTCCGTATCGCCCGCGACAAGGGGGTGGATCAATTCGAGGCGGAGGTGCTCCCGGGGAACACGTCCATGCTCGCCGTGTTCTCGCGCAGCGGACTTCCCATGAAACAGTCTCAAGCCGAAGGTGTCGTCCACGTGACGCTTTCGCTCACGGTGCGGCCCGGGCCAGGGTGACGTGCGCCGAATGTACGATTCGCGAGACGGTCTCTTCCCGGTCAGAGATTCAACTCGGCTTTCATGAGCTGTTCCGCGTCGTCACGGCGCACGGTAAAACCCACCTTCCGAGCGACCTTCTGCATCTCCCGATTGTCGACGGCAATCGTGGCGATGATACGCGACAACCCTTCGTCGCGCCCGATCTGCACCAGCCGCCGGAGCAGCTCGGTGCCCAAGCCTTGGCCCTGGCGTGCGTCGATCACCACCAGCGCAAACTCGCCGTCATTGGTCCCGTGGATCTTGATCAGACGTCCGACCGCCAGAATGGACGCCCGTCCCGCCTGGTCGCGGTGTTCGGCAACGAGTGCCATTTCGCGCGCGTAGTCGATAAAGCACACGCGCGTGAGCCGCTCGTGCGCCACCCGCGCGCTCAATGCCATGAAATGGAAATACCGAAAATAGACACTCTGCGCGGAGATGTTGCCGTGAAACTCGCGCATCAGCGGCTCGTCTTCCGGGCGAATCGGTCGAATGGTCACCTTCGCCCCTTCGCGGAGCGCCCACTGGCCGACGTATTGGAGTGGATAGGGCCGAATCGCGGCGGTCGGCAGATCGGCGTCGCCGAGATCAGGCGGATGCAACACGACGCGTGCGTCGAGCACGAGGAGCCGGTCCGACGAGACGAGCAGCGGATTGATATCGACCTCTTTGATACGCCGCTGCTCCACGACCAGCTCACTGAACCGCACGAGGAGGCGCTCGAGTCCGGCGATGTCCACCGGAGCGGCGCCTCGGACGCCCAGCAGTGCACTAAAGACCTTGGTCTGCTCGATCAGACGCCTCGCCAGTGTCGTGTTGAGCGGCGGCAGCGCGAGCGCATGGTCGCGATACACCTCGACGAGCTTGCCACCCGATCCGAACAGCAGGACGGGACCAAACTGCGGATCGAGACTGCTGCCGACAATCAGCTCATAACCCTCGACGGTGACCATCGGTTGCACGGTCACGCCCAGGAAATGCTGTGGACCCGCCTTCGCAGCGACCGCTGATTGAATGCGACGATACGCCTCCCGCACCAACGGCCCCGTCGTCAGGTTGAGCGCGACTCCGCCGACATCTGTCTTGTGGGTCACGGTCTCTGAATGAAGCTTCAGCACCACCGGATAGCCCATCGCCTCCGCATGCGCAACCGCTTCGTCTGCCGTCGCGCCGAACGACGTCTCCACGACGGGCAGACCGTACGCGGCCAGAAGCTCCTTCGATTCCAGCTCGGTCAGCAGGGTTCGACCTTTGGACTGCGCGGAGGCGATCACTCCGGTGGCTCGAGTTGAGGCATCGCTGGACGGATCGAATGCCACAACGGGCGTCTCGTACAACCCGCGGAGGTTGTAGGTGTACCGCCACATGTGCGTGAAAATGCGGGCGGCCGTATCGGGATAGGGAAACGTTGGGATACCGGCGGCATCCAGCACCGTGTGGCCGGCATCGACCGCGGCGCCGCCCATCCAACTCGCGAGCACCGGCTTCCGCGCGTGCGACGCCTCCTCCTTCACGGCCTCCGCGGCGCTGGCCGGATTGGTGACGCCTTGTGGTGTGTACACGACCAGCAGCCCGTCACTCTGCTCATCGGCGATCGCGATACTCACCGCCTTCGCGTACCGATCGGGGCTCGCATCGCCGAGGATGTCGATGGGATTGTCGTGGCTCCACGCGGGTGGCAGCAGCGCATTCAACCCGTTCAGCGTGGGTTGCGAGAGCGCGGCCAGCTCACCACCGTTCGCGATCAACGCATCGGTCGCCAGCACCCCGGGACCGCCGGCATTCGTGAGAATCGTGAGACGCGGGCCAGCCGGGCGCGGTTGTGCGGCGAGGACCTCCGCCATGTAGAACAACTCGGCGATGCTGTCGACGCGCAGCACGCCGCTGCGTCGGAACGCCGCGTCCAGCACCAGGTCGCTGCCGGCGAGCGACCCGGTGTGGGAGACCGCCGCTTTCGCGGCCGCCTGCGTCCGCCCGGCCTTGATCACGATGATTGGCTTGGTGAGCGCGACCTCTCGCGCGGCCGAGAGAAATGCGCGCGCATCACCAATTGATTCCATGTAGAGGACGATGCTCGTCGTGTGGGGATCGTCGCCGAGATGGTCGATGAGATCACCCCAGCCCACGTCGAGCATCGACCCGATCGAGACGAAGGCGCTGAAGCCGACATGCGCCCGCAGACTCCAATCCAGCACCGCCGTGCACAGGGCGCCACTCTGACTGATGAAGCCGACGTGACCGGGCTTGGCCATCGCGGCGGCGAACGTCGCGTTCAACCCCGTCTCCGGGCACATGAGGCCGAGGCAGTTGGGACCAATGATCCGCATCGGGCCACGGCGCGCCTCGTCGAGCACTTGGCGCTCGAGGGCTGCGCCGGAGGCGCCGTGCTCTTTGAAACCCGCCGAGATCACGATCGCGGCCGGCACATGCGCATCGACGCATTCGCGCACGACGCCGGGCACTGTCGCCGCAGGCGTCACGATCACCGCCAGATCGATCGCATCGGGCACAGCGGCTACCGTGGGATACGCCTTGATTCCGGCGACTTCTCCGCGATGCGGATTCACGGGGAAGACCGATCCGCCAAATGCCGTCTGCGTCAGGTTCGTCATCAGCGACACGCCGACGCTCGCAGGCTTGTCGGTCGCGCCAATGACCGCGACGGTGCGCGGCGCGAAGAAGGGGCGGAGCGACCGATCGAGCCTCAGCACGTGGCTGGGCGGCTTCACGCCGGTCGACATCGGTCTAGCCGGCTGTGCGGCACGAGCATCGCTCTCTCTAGGTGGGATCTACGCCAGGGCATTGCCCTGGTGCATTCTACATTGTGCATTGTGCATTACCCCTCGTCCTCTCCCCCTTCGCCCGTCACCACCGCCGTGTCTTCCTCGGTCGCAGCCTCGTCGGCTGGCAGGGTCTGCTGCGCCTCGGTCGCGATGCCGGCAGGCACCTCGAAGCCGAGTGCTCCGGCCAGGTCCTCGACCTTCGGCAGGTCGTTGAGGTCGCGCAGGCCGAACCGGTCGAGGAACTCCCGGGTAGTTGAATAGAGGAACGGCCGGCCGACCACCTGCTTGCGACCGCTGATCTTCGCCAGGCCGCGTTCGAGGAGCGTGCCGATCACGCCCGCGGTGTTGACGCCGCGGATCTCGGTGATCTCGGCCGCCGTAATCGGCTGCTTGTAGGCGATGACGGCGAGCGTCTCGAGCGCCTGCACCGACAGCTTCTGCGTCGTGCGCTCGTGGAACATGCGGCGCACCCACTCGTGCAGTTCAGGGCGCGTCACGATCTGGTAGCCATTGGCCACCTCGACGAGCTGGAGGCCGCCCGGACGATCGTCGTAGCGGCGCCGCAGCTCGTCGATCGCGGCCTGCACCTGCTCTTTCGGTTCCGTATCGAGCAGCTTGAGCATCGCCTTCAGCGTGATCGGCTCCGGCGACGCGAAGACGATGGCCTCGATGATGACGACGAGCTGCTCGTTCGGCGGCGGGGCGGCATTTGACGTCGGCGTCGCATCCATCACCGCTTCGAGCGTCATGACCGCCTCGTTTGCGGCCGGCTCTGTACCCGCCTCCTCGCCGGTCGCGAGATCGTCGGCGAGGCCAGTCATCGCCGCCGCCTCGTGGCCAGCAGCGATGTCAGAAGCGTGTCGCGCCTGATCATGGCCGGTGTCGCCGGGCTGCTCTCGCTCGGCACCGTCGGCGCGGGCGTCCGCTGCGCGCGCTGCGGTGTCGATGGCGGCGCCCGCGGGATCGGAGCGGGATTCGCCCGATTCGGTGTTCTGGTCGTCGTTGTCGATCGGCATACGTCAGTCCCGCCCGGGCGTGCCCCCGCTCGGCGGGGTGTCATCGGCGCTCTCGCCGTCCGGAGGGGTCTCCGGCGTCGGCGCGGTGGGTGGATGTGCGTGCAAGGCGTGCACGTCTTCGGGGTCCATGATCGGATGCGGCGCGTCGGCCGGCCGCGCGCGCTTGTACACCCGGATCGGGCCGAACGGACCCGACTGAAAGATGCGCACCAGCTTCAGCCGGATCATCTCGAGCAGGGCGAGAAACGTGACAATCAGATCGCCGCGTCCCGAGACGTCGCCGAACAGGTCCTCGAAGCCGCAGGCCTCGGTTTCGGAGAGCCGCGTCAACAGCACTTCAATCCGTGACTCGATCGAGATCTGCTCCGGCGGCAGCAGCACGCGCGGACGATGCTTTGCCCGCTCGAGCACGCCGCGGAAGGCCGCGAGCAGGCCGAAGAGATCCACTTCGAGCTCGGGCTCGACGTCCTCGCCCGCGACTTCGGCAATGGCGGCATCGGAGCGCGGCCACTGGGCGCTCCGCCAGGTCTCACGCTCGTGCAGCAGTTCGGCCGCGACCTTGAAGCGCTGGTGTTCGATGAGCCGGCGGACCAGCGCTTCGCGCGGGTCCTCTTCTTCGCCGGCGAGCTCGGCCTCAGTGGGCGGCCGCGGCAGCAGCATCCGCGACTTGATGTGAATCAGCGTCGCCGCCATCACCAGGAACTCGCCCGCGACATCGAGGTTCATCTCCTGCATCAGCTCGATGTATTCGAGGTACTGACCGGCGATGAGCGCAATCGGGATGTCGTAGACGTTCACCTCGCTCTTCTTGATGAGGTGAATCAGCAGATCGAGGGGTCCCTCGAAGTTGTCGAGTTTGATCGGATAGGCGTCGAGCGACGACTCGAAGTCCTGGGGTAAATCCACGGTGCTGGCGCCTTACGGGTACGGTGTGTCTGCTGCCGGCCGCGGCCGGCGGTGTTCAGCGGTACGACAACTTCATCGCGTCGCGGACGCGCGCCATGGTCTCTGCCGCGTGCACGCGGGCACGCGCGGAGCCTTCGAACAGGATCTCGTCCAGGTAGCCTGGACGGGCAAGCACCTCCGCACGGCGCTGCCGCATCGGCTCGAGCATCGTGTTCACGGCGCTGGCGAGCTTCGTCTTCACTTCCACATCGCCGACGCGGCCTTCGCGGTAGCGCGCCTTGAGGTCCTCGACCTCGCCGGTGTCCGGATTGAATGCGTCGTGGTAGATGAACACGGGATTACCCTCGACGGTTCCGGGGATGTCGGCACGGATCCGCTTCGGGTCCGTGTACATCATCCGCACCTTCTTCGTCACGACCTCCGCGGGGTCGGAGAGGTCGATCGTGTTCTGGTAGCTCTTGCTCATCTTCCGGTTATCGAGCCCGGGCAGGCGCGGCACCGGCGTGAGGAGCGGCTGCGGCTCCACGAAGACCTCGCCGTACAGGTTGTGGAACCGCCGCACGATCTCGCGCGACAGCTCGAGATGCGGCACCTGGTCTTCGCCCACCGGCACGAAGCGCGCGTTGTAGATGATGACGTCGGCGGTCTGCAGCAGCGGGTAGCTGAGGAACCCGACCGACGACAGATCGCGGTCGGAGAGCTGATCGATCTGCTCCTTGTAGGTCGGGACGCGCTCCAGCCACGGGATCGGGACGATCATCGACAGCAGCAGCGTCAGCTCAGCGTGCTCGGGCACGAGCGACTGGATGAAGAGCGTGCTCCGCTCCGGATCGATGCCGGCGGCAATCCAGTCCGCCACATTGTCGCGTGCCGAGGCCGTCACCTCGGACGTGTCGGCGTACCCACTGGTCAATGCGTGCCAGTCGGCGACGAAGTAGAAGCAGTCGTACTGCGCCTGCAGATCGACCCAGTTCCTCAACGCGCCCACGAGGTGCCCGAGGTGGAGCTTGCCGGTGGGCCGCATGCCCGACACCACCCGGGCGCGGGCGGTCACAGGAGCCATGACAGGATCAGCTGTGCGGGCGGCACGACGATGGTCCGCAGCAGACCGGTGAGCATGAGGGCGTACAGCAGAATGAACCCCCAGGGCCGCAGCCGGTCGTATTGCCGCGCCAGGGGCGGTGGCAACAATCCCGCAAGCACGTTCCCGCCGTCGAGGGGCGGGACCGGGATCATGTTGAATACCGCCAGCAGCACGTTGATGAGCAGCATGCGCTGCAGCACGGTGGCGACAAACGCCGGCGCCGCCGGCGCGTCGAGCGTCCCTGCCGGCAACGCGCGCCACACGACGGCGGCGAGCACGGCGAGCAGCAGGTTGCTCACCGGGCCAGCCGCGGCGATCAGCATGAAATCGCGGCGGAAATGCGCAAGGTTGCGCCCGTTCACCGGCACCGGTTTGGCCCAGCCGATGACCGGCAGGTTGGTGGCAATCGCGATGAGCGGGAAGAGTACGGTTCCGATCGGGTCGACGTGCACCGCGGGGTTCAGCGACACGCGCCCGAGCCGGCGCGCGGTCGGGTCACCGAGCCGATCGGCCGTGAACGCGTGCGCGGCTTCGTGCACCGTCAGCGACAACAGCAGCACCGCGAACGCGATCAGGATCTGAGCGATGTCCAGAGGTGGCAAGACCCCAAAGCGTAGGCCAACTGGGCGCGGGAGGCAAGCGACGTCGGCGCTTTCGCGCTGCCAAAGCTCACGAGTGTTTTCGCAGGTCGATACCGATATCGCGCCGAACTCATTCCCACACTCGGCGAAAAGAGCTCCCGGCCTGATTACGCCTGGCGGCTGAAGTAGGCGAGCACGGCGTCGGCGACCTTGGTGCCGACCGCCGACACGAGCTCCTCGCGGGTCGCGCGGCGGACGCCCGCGAGGCTGCCGAACGTGGTCAGCAGCGTCTTGCGCCGGCGGGGGCCGATGCCGGGCACCGCGTCGAGCTCGGACCGCAGGTCGCGCATGCTGCGGGCCTTGCGGTGAAAGGTGACGGCAAACCGGTGCGCCTCGTCGCGGATCTGCTGGAGCAGCAGCAGCGCCGGATCGCTGGCTGACAACGCGATCGCGTCGCTGTGCTCGCGCGTGAAGATCAACTCCTCCCTTTTCGCCAACCCGATCGCCACCAGGTTCGCGAGGCCGAGTCCCTCGAGCGCCTCGTAAGCCGCGGCGAGCTGGCCCTTGCCGCCATCGATCACAATCAGGTCGGGAAACGGACCGCCCTCCTCGAGCAGCTTGCGGTATCGGCGCGTGACGACCTGGCGCATGGCAGCGAAGTCGTCGAGAAACACCACCGGATCGGGGACCCGGGCTGCCGGCTCCAGGCCGCGTCGCGTCTCCACGTCCGTCAGTGCCAAGGCCGGCTCCACGCGTGAGTCTTTCGCTCGCCCACCGCGCGGCTCGGGCGCCTCACTCGTCCTGTCGCCCGCGCGCACCCTGAACTTGCGATACTCCGCGCGCCGCATGCGCCCGTCTTCGCACACCACCATGGATGCGACCGTCTCCGACCCCTGGATCGTCGAGATATCGAAGCACTCGATCCGGCGGGGCAGCGAGGGCAGGTGCAGCACGGCCCGCAGCGTTTCGAGCGCCTCGTAATTCGCGGTCGTGCCCTGGCCGAAGCGCGTCTGGTAGGCCAGCGTGGCGTTTCTCGTCGCGAGATCAACCAGGCCCCGCTTCTCGCCGCGCTTCGGCGCCAGCACCTGTACGCGTCGCCCGGCGCGGATCCCCAGCCACTCGGCCACGGCATCCGCATCGTCGATGTCGGCGGGCAGGTGGACCTCCGGCGGGACCGCGCGCATCTCGTAGAACTGCGGGAGCGCCGCCTGGAGCACGTCGACTTCGCTCACCACCGCGCTGCCCTCGCTCTCGGTCACGAGTTCGATGCGCTCGATGACACGGCCGCGGCGCACGAGGAACACCAGGATCACGGCGCCGGCCGGCCCGCCCTTGACGCCGAAGACGTCGCGATCCCCCAGCTCCGCACGCGCCATCTTCTGCTGTTGCTCGTGCAGCGTCTGGACGGTCCGCATCGCGTCGCGCAGCTGCCCGGCACGCTCGTACTGCTCCGCGTCAGCCGCCTCCACCATCCGCTGGCGAAGCTGCTGGGTGAGCTCGTCGCTGCGGCCCTCGAGAAAAAGCTTCGTGTCCTGCACGGCGTGCTGATACTCCCCTTCCGAGCAGATCGTGTCGACACACGGGGCCAGGCACCGGCTGATGTCGTACTCGAGGCACGGTCGCCCCCGCTTGCCGGTGATGACCTCGTTGCACGAACGGATGCCGAAGAGCCGGTGCGTCAGGGCCATTGTCTTGCGGGCGAACCGCGCCGGGAGGAACGGACCGGCGTAGGTGTGGCCATCCCGCTCCACGCGGCGAGCCACCAGCACGCGCGGAAACGCCTCGCCTGTCGTCAGCTGCAGGTACGGGTAGCTCTTGTCGTCGCGCAGCAGGATGTTGTATTTCGGCGCGCGCTGCTTGATCAGGTTGTTTTCGAGCGCGAGCGCCTCGACGACCGAGTCGGTCACGATGACCTCGAGTCGATCGGCTTCGTCGAGCAGCGCGTTGGTCTTCGGGTTGACGCCGTACGCGCCAAGATAGCTGCGCACGCGGTCGCGGAGGGCGCGCGCCTTGCCCACGTAAATCGTCTCGCCGGCCGCGTTGAAGTAGAGGTAGACCCCGGGCTGCTCCGGCAACCTGCCGATCTGGGTCTTGAGATCACGGATGGGCATGGGCTACTATGCCGCGTCTACGGCGCGCTTCCGAACCCCCAATTATAACGGAGCGATGGCGCCCACCTGCGGGCGCACGTGCGGCCGGCGCGACACGAACGGCTCGGCTCAGAGATGACTTTCACCGGCGCGATCGGCGCAGTCTGCATGTTTCCGCTGCGCGCGATCATCCGCGCGAGCATTGCGCTCGGCATCCACCCCAACGTCCTCACGCTCATCGGCGTCCTCATCAACGTGGGGGCGGGCTTCGCGCTCGCCCGCGGCCATTTCATCGTCGCCGGGCTCATCATGATCGTCGCCAACATCTTCGATTTCATCGATGGCAAGGTGGCGCACATCACGGGCAAGCAGTCGGCGTTCGGCGCCTTCTGGGATTCAACACTGGACCGCTTCTCAGACCTGGCGCTCTTCACCGGGCTGGTGTACCTGTACTCGCGGCTGGGGCGGCACGACTACGTGCTGATCACCACGCTGACGCTGATCTTC
This sequence comes from Vicinamibacteria bacterium, assembly GCA_963697705.1. GTDB lineage: Bacteria > Acidobacteriota > Vicinamibacteria > Vicinamibacterales > JAENWD01 > CAVUCH01. Next base: position 298,601 of record CAVOPA010000019.1, on the reverse strand, counting down.
GCGACGATGACGAGCTACTCGCGGGCGCGCGCGGAATCGCTGGTCGAGCGGTGTAAGGTGGGCTTCATGGAGCGGCCGGAGCGGATCGTCCTCTTCATGATCGGCGCCTTCACCGATCGCATGGCTGCCGTGCTGTGGGTGATCCTGGTGCTGTCGGTGGTCACCGTGGCCGACCGGATCTACTACACGTATCTCGCCCTGAACCGGCTGCCGCTGCCGTCGCAGGCTGGCGCTTCAGGAGCCTTCTGGCGCGCGTTCTTCTGGACCGACGAACGCGCCACGCTCGCCTACGACCTGTGGGTGATTGCGATTCTCGCCTTCGTGTGGATCACGCCGCCCGCGTGGATCGGCGATCCGACCGCGACGGGGCCGGGACTGCTCGGCCTGCTCGGGCGAGTGCTCTGAGGCCGGCTACGCGCGCTTCCGCTTCGGTTCCCCTTTGGCGGCCGGAGCTTTCTTGCCCAGGTCCGCCTTGGCGGTGGGCTTCTTCGCTGCGCTGACCGTGTCGAGACTCCTGCGCAAGGCCGCCATCAGGTCGATGACGTTGCTGGCCGGCTCGGGCGTCGCGGTCGCCACTACTTCTTCGCCCGCCACCTTTGCGTCGATGACGCGCCGCAGTTCTTCCTTGTACTCGTCCTTGTAGTCGTTCAGGTTCAGCTCGCCGCTGTACATCTCGACGACCTGCTGCGCGAGCTTCAGCTCCTCCGGCTTCACCGTCTTCGGCACGCTGTCGAGCTCTTCGATCTGATCGATGCCCCGCATCTCCGCCGCGTGGTGCAGGGTGTACATGACGAGGCCATTGTCCTGGGCCTTTACCGCGACCAGGTACTCGCGGCCATACAACGCCACCTTTCCGATTCCGGCCTTGCCGCGCATGCCTTCACGCATCACCGCGAACGCCTCCGCGGCGACCTTGCCGTCGGGGGCGAGGTAGTAGGCCTTGTCGACGTACATGGGATCGATCGCCGATTCGTCGGAGAACTGCACCATGTTGATGACGCGAGACGACTCGACGGTCACCTTCGAGAAGTCTTCCTCCGTCATCACCACGTAGCGGCCCTTCTGGAACTCGTAGCCCTTGGCGATCTCGGTGTTGGGGACCTCGCGATCGCATGACGGACACCAGCGCTTCTGCTGAATGCGCGTCTGGCACACGCTGTGGAGCTGATTGAACGACAGCGCCGAGGCGGATTCGGTCGCGGGAAACACCCGAATCGGGATGTTCACGAGGCTGACCTTAAGAAATCCTTTCCACGTGGATCGCGCAGCCATGTGCCTCACTCCTCCGAACTACACGGGTTGAGTCGGTGACTCTAGCATACCGGTATCGGCCTGTCTCCCTTCACGCGATAGCGTGGCGCTGCACTCGACCACTGCCACAGATGGGCCGGGTATATCGAACCGATCGGGGCGGAAGCTGAGCTGACCTGCGCACGGTTCCATCTGGCAAGCGAACGGCGGCGTTCCCGCCTGCAAACCGGCGGCGTGCGAAGGCCATAAGGACCCGGACGTTTCGTAGAGAAGAAACAATTCTTCGGTTCTTACCGTCCTTCGTGATCTTCGTGTGTCGACGGCCGACCGGATATGACGCGCGTGTGCCCGCACTGAATCGTCGCTCGAACCAGCGCCTTCACACGTCATCGCGCTCGTCGTGGCCCAGGTCGAGGCCGCCGCCGCTGAACTGGATGTCGTGCGCCGCGATCTTGTCGCGGAGCAGGCGGCGTACGGCGCCGTAGTACGGCGTCGGAACATCCAGCGGCTTGGCCATCTGCTTCAGCCGCGAGATCAACAACAGTGTGACCTGCTCGCCTTCACGCCACGCGATCCCACCGATCTGCTGATACGGCATGAACCCGTTTTCGGCCCAGATGCCGTCGGCGTAGAATCCCCGCCCGATACGTCGCGACAGGGGGACAACGTAGGCGTAATACACGAACATCATGCCCTCGCCGAACAGCTGTGTCGGCGAGCGCTGGAGGAAGATGAACTTAACGAGCAGCAGGAGCCCCAGCGTGACGCCCAGAAAAAGGATGAGCCCGTAGTACGGTGGCCGGCGCCCAGGCCAGGTCAGGAGCGCGTCACGGCGGCGGCGCCAGAACCGGAGAAATTCCAGACCGGCACGCAGGTTCGCGATGAGGAACCCGACGCCGAACAGGAGCAGCACGTGCGGCAGCAGTGCACGGATGTCCATGGCCGTTCCACGATCATAACGACCGTTCACCCCAACTCGGAAGGCGGCACGCGGAGTCCAAATTAGTGTCGAGTTCGCAGCTCGGAATGCGGACTGACTTCGGACTGCAGAATCGCTCGATCAACCCTGCCCGAGCCGCGGATCGAAACATTGCCGGCACCTCGCCTCATACGTTCCCTGCGCGCCGAGCAGCACGCGCTCGCTGTTGGCGACGAGGCGTTGCGTGTGGTTGGCGGGGTTACCGCACACCACGCAGATGGCGAGCGTCTTCGTGATGTACTCCGCGATCGCGAGCAGCTGCGGCATCGGCTCGAACGGCTTGCCGAGGTAATCCTGGTCGAGGCCGGCGACGATCACGCGCCTGCCGCGGTCTGCGAGCGTGTTGCACACCATCGGCAGTTCGAGATCGAAGAACTGGCCCTCGTCGATGCCGACGACCTCGCAGTCGGCGGCAACGGCGTCGAGCAGCGCGCGGGCGCTCGGCACGGTTGCCGAGGGCAGGCGGATGTCGCTGTGCGACACGATGTGATCGTCGGCGAAGCGGTTGTCGAACTCCGGCTTGAACACCTGCACCCGCTGCCGGGCAATCTGGGCGCGGCGCACGCGGCGAATCAGCTCCTCGCTCTTCCCGCTGAACATGCTGCCGGTTATGACTTCGATCCAGCCCTGGTTGGGCCGGCGGCTGACGACGTCCATCCCGCGTAACCCTCTCTCGTGGGCGGGCTGTGGCCTACGCCCGCGACTGGTACTCGCCGGTCTCCGTGTTGACGCGCACCCGGTCGCCGGGCGAAATGAACGGCGGCACCAGCACGGTCATCCCGGTCTCGAGCATCGCAGGTTTCATCTGCGCGTTGGCCGTAGCACCCTTGATGGCCGGCACGGTGTCCTTCACGAGCAGATCCACGGTGGGCGGCAGTTCGATACCGACCGGCTCGTCGCCGTAGAACTCCACCTGGATCACCATCTCCGGGATCAGATAGTTGACCGAGTCGCCGAGCGCTTCGGCCGAGATGTGCACCTGGTCGTACGTCTCGGTGTCCATGAAGTAATGGTCCTCACCCGAGCTGTACATGTACTGCATGTTTTTCTCGTCGAGCGTGGCGCGCTCGACCATGTCCTCGGAGCGGAGCTTCTGATCGGCCAGCGAGCCGCTGCGGATGTTCCGGAACTTCACGCGCACGAACCCACGGAGGTTGCCCGGCGTCACGTGCTGCAGTTCGAGGACACGAAAGAGGTCGTTCTGAATCTTCACAAGCATGCCCTTGCGCATGCGGGTGGCTTGAATAGTGCTCATGTTTTTCGTCCAGGATCACGGCCCGCCTGAAGGCGGGCACTACGGGATCTCACGGCCCGCCTGAGGCGAGCACTACCGCGATCTCACGGCCCGCCTGAAGGCGGGCACTACCGCGATCTCACGGCCCGCCTGACGCGGACACTACCGGATCATGGACCCGCCTGGGCTTCAGGATCGCGACGAAGCTCCGGCGGCGCCACGTGCAAACGCAGCCGCACGGCGCGGCCCGTCGAAAGCTGTAAAACCTTGAAAGCCTAGCATATATGGCTGAGTGCGGCCAATCGTGCTACGATTTTCGCGTGTCGTTTACACGCTGGGATCCGCTGCGCGACCTCTTCGCGCTCCAGGAGCGGATCGAAAGAATGGCCGACGCCGGCGCCGGCGGCTGGACCCCACCGGTCGATCTCTACGAAACCGCCGACCGCTACGTGTTGACCGCTGAATTGCCCGGCCTCACCCGCGAAGACATCGACATCAACGTGCAGGACGGCACCCTGACGCTGCAGGGCCGCCGTCGATCGGCTTCCGTCCCGTGCGAGCGGTATCACCGCGTCGAACGCGGGCACGGCGCGTTCAGGCGCCGGTTCTCGGTGCCAGTCCCGATCGATGGTCAGGGCGTCACGGCGGATCTGAAGGACGGCGTCTTGACCGTCACGCTGCCGAAGGCTGTCGAAGCCCTGCCCCGCCGCATCGAAGTCTCGTGACCCTCGTCCGCCGCTTTTCGCTGGTTCTGGTCGTGCTCGTCAGCTTCCTTGCGGGGATGGTGCTGACGGGCCGCCTGCGTTCCGCGGAGCCCCCCGATACGCAGCCCGGCACAAGAGGCGCCCCGTTGCCCGCGCACGCGCAGGCCCTCGCCCGGCAGGCAGGAGCCGGCGCTCAACAAGGCGGCGCGCAGCAGGTCGCCGGAACACCGACGGTACCGGCCGTCGCGGCGCTGCCGGATTTTACTGCGGTCGCAGCCCAGACGGTCAGGGCGGTCACGAACATCTCCTCACTGCAGTACGTCCAGCGGCAGAACTCCCCGTTCGCGAACGATCCGTTCTTCCAGTACTTCTTCGGTTCAGGCGACATGTTCGGCGAGCGCAGCCGGCGCGAGCTGAGCCTCGGGTCGGGCGTAGTCGTGTCTGCTGACGGCTACGTGCTGACGAACAACCACGTCGTCGGGCAGCAGGGCCGCGGCTCGGTGGTGACCGTCGCCCTCGCCGACAAGCGCGAAGTGCGGGCGCAGGTCGTCGGCGTCGACGACGCGACCGATATCGCACTTCTCAGGTTGGAGCTCCGCAACCTGCCGGTGGTCCCGTGGGGCGATTCCTCGAAGCTGAAAGTCGCAGAATGGGTGCTCGCGATCGGCAACCCGTTCCAATTGAGCCAGACGGTGACGCTCGGGATCGTGTCGGCCCTGGGGCGGGCCAACATCGGCGCGGCGGCATACGAAGACTTCATCCAGACCGACGCGGCCATCAACCCAGGAAATTCCGGCGGCGCGCTCATCAACGGCCGCGGCGAGCTGATCGGCATCAATACCGCCATCTACAGTCAGACTGGCGGATACCAGGGGGTTGGCTTCGCCGTGCCCAGCAATCTGGCGCGCCGCGTGATGGACGACCTCATTCGCTACGGCGAGGTCCGGCGCGGCTCGATCGGGCCGCTCGAAACCATTCCGCTCACGACACAGATCGCCCAGGAGCTCGGGGTCTCGACCGATCGCGGAGCGGTCGTGGCGCGCATGTCACGCTCGGGCAGCGCCTACCAGGCGGGCATGCGGCCTGGTGACGTGATCGTCAGCATGAGCGGCAAGGCGATCGACGATCCCGGCCAGTTCCTCCGGATGCTCTCGGACACGCCCATCGGCACCACGGTGACGATCGGCGTCCTTCGAAACGGCGGACGGGAGGATCTCAAGGTGCGCGTCACCCAGTCGGAACCACGCCGCCGGTAGGTCAGCACCCGTGCTCGGACAGACCTGAGGCATACTGCCTGCGGCATGTCGTATCCCGTGTCATCGAGCCCATTCCCTCTCGCTTTCAACCTGTTCGACACCAGGGCGGACTGGCCGGAGATCGTCCTTGTCGTCGGCGTGGCGCTGGTGGCCGCGGCGCTCGTGTCGCGCGGCATGGACCGCATCCTCAGGTGGGCATTGCACGACGCCGTCGGCGCGCACGTGCCCGAAGCCTACCGCAAGGCAGCGCGGCGGCCGCTGGTCGTCGTGCGGGTGCTCGTCTTCCTGCTGGTCTGGGTGGGGCTTTCGCTGCCGCTCCTCGATGCCATCGGCGTGCCCCTCGCGCTCGGCACCAACTGGCCGGCGGTACGCGACTGGCTCTTCGCGTCCGGCATGCGGGTCACGCTGATCGTGACCGTGGCCTGGCTCGTGCTCCGCGTCGCGCAGGTGATGACGACGCGGATCGAGCGCGAGTTGTCGCATGGCGAGGGCCTCGACGTTTTGGAGCGATCGAAGCGCGCCCAGACGCTCGGGCGCCTCGTCTACAACGTGGTCGCCGTGCTCGTCGGATCGATCGCGCTGCTGATGGTTCTCCGCGAGCTCGGGATCGACATCGTCCCGATGCTCACCGGCGCGGGAATCGTGGGTGTGGCGCTCGGGTTCGGCGCGCAATGGCTGGTGCGCGACGTGATCGCCGGCTTCTTCCTGATCCTGGAGAACCAGGTGCGCGTCGGCGATGGCGCGGCGATCAACGGCGTCGGCGGCATCATCGAGGCGGTCAACCTGCGCACGCTCGTGCTGCGCGATGCCGAGGGCGCCGTGCACGTATTCCCGAACGGCGGCATCACGACGCTGGCGAACCGCACGAAGGACTACTCGTACTACATCATCGACGTCAATGTGCTCTACCACCAGGACGTGGATCGGGTGATGGAGGTGCTGCGCGCGGCGAGCCGGGACATGGAACAGGATCCCGAGTTCCGGGATCTGATCCTGGCGCCACTCGAAGTGTGGGGGGTCGACGCGTTTCTCGACACCAAGATCACGATCAAGAGCCGCATCAAGACGGTGCCGCTCAAGCAATGGGTGGTCGGCCGCGAGCTGCGGCGCCGGATGCTCCGGGCGCTCGAGCAGAATCAGATCCCGCTGACTCCCGCGGCGACGTTGTACATCGCCGACACGCGGCCTAAAACGGACCAGTAGGGGCGGCTCCGGGCTCCAGGCTCCGGGCTTTGTCTGGCTCCGTCAGCGACCGGGCCGGGAGCGAGAGGACGCTGCGCTTCACCGCGTGTCGATTGGAGTTGCCGCTACGTTCCGCGCTTGCCGGATACCGCCCGACTCCCAACCACGAAGCACCGCCAGTGGTGTTCGGTGCCGACGTTGATCCCGACGCGCGAGCTCCAGGCGATCGCGCCGGGCCGGTGGCCGCGGTCTTCCACGAACAGCCGGTCGCTCTCGAGATCCAGCCAGTTCTCCGAAAGTGTGATGCCGAGCGCCCGGGAGAGATTGCCCGGCCCGCGACAGAGGTCGTGCTCAGCGATGGCCGCCGGGTCGACGCCTTCCCGGCTCCGCCGCCGCCGCATCAGTGAAATGCCCTCGAGTGGTTCGAGCGCCCGCAGCAGCACCGCCGCCGGCGCTCCCTCGCTCTCGGTGACAACGTTCGTCAGGAAGTGGATGCCGTAGTTCAAGTAGACGTACGAAAATCCCGGCGGGCCGTACAGGGGCTGGTTGCGGCGGGTCGGGCCAGGCGCCGCGTGGCAGGCCGGATCGTCCTCGCCGATGTAGGCTTCGGTTTCGACGATCGCGTCCCGAGGCACGGCCGTCGGGTGTCCGGTGCACGAGGACCTTGCCGAGCAGCTCGCGCGCAACGATCAGCGTCGGCCGATCGTAGAAGTCACGGCGGAGCCGGCGCCCCATTCACCGAGTGCGAACGCCCTTCGGCAGGGCACGGAGCCGGAGAATCGCACGGCGGGCGGCCTCGGCGACGGCGGGATCGCTGTCGCCGCGGGCGACCGGCTGCAACGCAGCCTCGCTGGCCGCGTGACCGCTCAACCCGAGCACCTCCGCGACGGCCATGCGGATTGCAGGGTTCTCGTGTCGCAACCAGGGAACCAGCTCCGGCGCGGCGGTGGCGCCAAGTTCCGTCACGTATGCACGCGCCTGACGCGCGAGCTCGGGTTCGACCAGCGCGCTCACGATGCGTTCGAGGTTCGCGCGCTCTCCGAGGACGTAGAAGGCGAATGCGGTGGCCACGAGCACGCTGGGCTCCCGCTCGGTCTGGACGAGCGCGCCGATCAGCTGCACGGCCGCGCGGTCGCGCGATCGGCCCAGCCCCTCGACGGCTATCACCCGGTACGGCACCTCGTGACTGGCGAGCGCCTCGCGAAAGATCCGGGCATTCGACGGGCCGGCAATGCGCGCGAGCGCATGGAGGGCCGACTCCGCCTCCGGGCCCCTGGCATAGAACGCGAACCGATCGCGCAGGGCCTGCTCACTCCGTGCCTCGCGCACGAAGCCGAGCGCCTCCGAGGCGGCCACTCGCACCGACGCCTCGTCGTCGTTCAATGCCGCGATGAGAGCATCGCCCATCGCGGCGGGAGCGGGCGCGTCGCCGACCGCGGTGAAGATGACGCCGGCGGCGCGTGCCGCGGACTGTCGCGTATAGGCGTCGTTCTGGCGCAGTGCGTAGACGATGTCGGTGACGAGCGCGTTCCGGCTCTCGATCGAAAACCCGGATCCGGCTCCTGAGGCGATCACGGCGAGCGCTCCCGCTGCCGCCGCCCGCACACGCGCGTCATCGTCACGCAGAGCGGCGGACAGATTGGTCGTCAGCTGCGGCGGCCACGTGTGCGGCAGCACGGCGAGCGGGCCTCCCTCGAACACGCGCCAGGCGATGCTGCCGTTCACCGGCTTGAACGGTGTCGCACGGCTCGTCGCGGGCACGGGCGCCAGCGCGAGCTCCAGCAGGGCGTCGATGGCCGCCAGCTGTACCGAGTTCGAACGGTCCGCGATCAAGGGCGAGATCACCGACGGCGCCTCGGGGTACCCGGCGTGAACCATGGCGCGAACCGCTTTCTGTCGCGTCCCATCCTTCGGGCTGTGGAGGTCGTCGAGCAGATCCTGGAACGCCGGCTGCGCCGATACGACGGCCGTCGCGACGCCGACCAGCAGCAGCGCGGTTTGAACCACCCGCCTCGAATCAATCATCGTGTCGTCCCGCATAGGCGTGCGCTCGCCCGGCCGCGAGCGCCTGCTCCAGGAACCGGCCCGTATGCGAAGCCGGCTGCTGCACAATCTGCTCGGGGGTGCCGGCGGCCACCACGTAGCCGCCACCCGCTCCCCCTTCGGGCCCCAGGTCGATGACCCAGTCGGCCGTCTTGATCACGTCGAGATTGTGCTCGATGACGAGCAGCGTGTGCCCTGCTTCGAGCAGCTTCCTGAACGCGGCCAGCAGCTTCGCGATATCGTCGAAGTGCAGTCCGGTGGTCGGTTCGTCGAGGATGTAGAGCAGACGGTCGCCCGTGTGGGATGACAGATGCGCGGCGATCTTGATGCGCTGTGCCTCGCCTCCCGACAGGGTGGTGGCCGGCTGGCCGAGTCGCAGGTAGCCCAGGCCGATCTCGTCCAGCACGTGCAGCCGGCGCAGCACCTTGGGCGACGCGGCGAAGAACGTGAGCGCTTCGCGTACCGTGAGATCGAGCACCTGATGCACGTTCCTGCCGCGGTACTTCACCTCGAGCACCTGCGGTTTGAAGCGCTTGCCGTCGCACTGGTCGCACGGCACGAACACGTCGGCGAGAAACTGCATCTCGACCTTCACTTCACCCTCGCCCTCGCACGCATCGCACCGGCCGCCGGGCACGTTGAAGGAGAAGTGGCTGGCCGTGAGCCCGCGGCTACGCGCGTCCTTGGTGGCCGCAAACAACTCGCGAATCGGATCGAACGCCTTCAGGTAGGTGACCGGGTTCGATCGCGGCGTCCGGCCGATGGGCGTCTGGTCCACCAGCACCGTGTCCGTCAGATACTCGGTTCCCTGCATGGATCGGTAGGCGCCCGCCCGGCGCTCGATGCCGCCCTTCGCACGCTTGACGGCGCCGTAGACGACGTCGTGCACCAGCGTGGACTTGCCGGAGCCGCTCACGCCGGTCACGCACGTCAGCGCGTTCAGCGGGATCGCGATGTCCACGTTCTTGAGGTTGTGCTCGGTGGCGCCGAGGATGCGCAGCTGCTGGCCGGTGCCGCGCCGGCGCACGGCAGGCAGCGGGATTGTCAGCTCGTGCCGCAGGTACTTGGCCGTGAGCGACCGGGGATCGGTCATCAGCTCGGGCAGCGTGCCGGCGAACACGATGCGGCCGCCCTGTTCGCCCGCGCCAAGCCCCAGATCGACGAGGTAGTCGGCCACGGCGATCATGTCCGCATCGTGCTCCACGACGAGCACGGTGTTCCCCTGGTCGCGGAGCTGGCGGAGGATGGCGATCAGCCGCAGGTTATCGCGCGGGTGCAGGCCGACCGAGGGTTCATCGAGCACATAGAGCGTGTCCACGAGCGCCGACCCGAGCGACGTCGCCAGGTTGATGCGCTGCGATTCGCCCCCGGAAAGGGTCGAGGAGAGGCGATCGAGCGTCAGGTAGTCGAGGCCGACGTCGCCGAGAAAAGCCAGCCGCCGCCGGATCTCGCGCAGCACCTTCTCCGCGACCGCCGCGTCCTGTTCACCGAGCGACAGCTCGGCGAAGAAGCGCTGCACGTCGCTGACCGTCAGGGCCGCGACCCGGTCGATCGTCTGGCCGCCGACGCGGACGTCGCGAGCCTCGCGGCGAAGCCGCGCGCCTTCGCAATCGGGGCACGTCAGGTAGCCCCGGTAGCGGCTCAGGAACACGCGGACGTGGACCTTGTACTTCTTTCGCTCGAGCCAACGGAAAAAACCGCGAATCCCGTCGAACTCGAGTCCGTCGCCCTCGATGACCAGACGCTTGTGTTCGGGCGTGAGATCCTGCCAGGGAACGTCGAGGGGAATGTCGAATTTCTTCGCCGCACGCTTCAGATCCGCGAGCTGCGTCTTGTAATGCGGCTTGGTCCAGGGCTCGACGGCCCCCTGGCGGAGCGACTTGGTCCCGTCGGGCACGACCAGATCCATGTCGAGCTCGATCACGTTGCCGAAGCCGTGGCAGGTGGCGCAGGCGCCGAACGGGTTGTTGAACGAGAAGAGGCGCGGCTGCGGATCCTCGTAGGCGATGCCGCAGCGGCGGCATTCGAACCGCTCGCTGAACACGTGCCGCGCCAGCGGCCGCGCGTCGTCGCGCGAGATCTCCACCGCGAAGGCAGCCCCGCCGCCCTCGGCATACGCCGTTTCGATCGAGTCGGTCAGACGCGCCCGAAGGTCGCCATCGATCTGCACACGATCCACGATCACCTGCAGCATCGTCCGGCCGGCGAGACTGACGCGATCGAGGTCCTCGAGGGTGACGGCGCGATCGTCGACCAGCAGGCGCCGGAAGCCGCGCTTGGCCAGGCTGTCGATCGTCGCGCTGATCGCGTCAGGTGGTGCAGGCGCCCGCTCGCGTTTCGACGCGCCCTCGGGGGTGCCGAGCGGCAGCCTGTCGTCCTGAGACTCGGGCGACTCCCCTTCGTCCAGATCGGCCACCGGAATCGCGTCCGGCACCGCGACAACCGGCATGTCGAAGCCGATGAGCAGGCGGCTGCCTGGCGGCAGATCGTTCAGCCGGCGTGCGACGACCTCTGCGGTCTCGCGGACGACTTCCTGACCACATTGACGGCAGATCGTGCGTCCCACGCGTGCCCAGAGCAACCGCATGTAGTCGTGGATCTCGGTCGTCGTGCCAACGGTCGAGCGCGGGTTCCGGATGCTGTTCTTCTGGCGAATCGCGATCGCCGGACAGATGCCCTCGATGCGATCGACGTCGGGCTTCTCCATGCGCTCCAGAAACTGGCGGGCATACGCCGAGAGCGACTCGACGTAGCGCCGCTGCCCCTCGGCGTAGATCGTGTCGAAGGCCAGCGATGACTTCCCGGATCCACTGACGCCGGTGATGATGACCAGACGGCCGAGCGGCAACGACACGTCGACGCTCTTGAGGTTGTGCGTCCGCGCACCGCGCACAACAAGGCGCGTGGCGGCGGTCACCGGGGTATCAGCCATAGGACCCGTTGAGTACCGGAGGATGGAATGAGACCGCACTGCGGCGTCCGCGGCACCGTCCCAAACCGATCATGGTACTTGATGGCACTCACCTCGGCAACCGGAGTCAGGGTTCCGCTCGACGCTCGTCACGTCCCACCGCCTTCGCCAGCGGTTACGAGCCCGCCCGGAGGCACACTTCCTGCACAGACGAGGCGTGGCGAGCGGCTGCGGGGTCGTGCCGCGCCGGGAGGACCTCATGGACCACAGGGATCACGACGTGCGCGAGGATGAGCATCGGTCCAAGCGGCTCGTACCGGATGAAGCGCCGGATCCAGTCGAGACACGCGACCCACGCTCGCGGCCGACGCCCCAGCGCGGCCGCGCGTGGCTGTTCGCCCTCCCGGCTGCGGCATTGCTCGTTCTCGGCGCCATCTGGATGTTCTGGGCCGAGCGCTCGCGCGAGGGCGGCCAGTCGGCCCCGTACTCGGTCGCAGGAACCTCAGGCACACGCGACAACGATCCGGAGGGCCAGGGCCGTGGTGACACCAAGCCGCTCAATCCCGTCGCTGGAGGTCCGAGCGTCATCGGCGACATGGAACTGTTGAGCGAGAAGAAAAGTTACGTCGGCCGCGCCGTCGAGATACGCGCCATTCCGGTCATGAGCACGCCCGGCCCGCGGACGATCTGGGTGGGGCGGCCGATGAATCGAACCCTCGTGCTGCTCGACCGCAGCGTCGAGGGCGTGGGCAAATTGGAGGCGGGGAAGCCCGTGCGCGTGACCGGCCGACTCGAGAACCGGCCCGACAAGGAGGCGATCGATCGCGCCGGACTGCACGACGAAGATCGGAAGGCCCTCGAAGGCGTCGAAATCTTCATCCGCGCCTCTTCCGTCCAGCCGCAGCCACCGGCGGGCCCGCTCTCCGCTCCCGCGCGGCAGTGATCGCCAGCGTTGGGCCGGCTTCAGCGGCAGTAATCGAACGGCGGCGGGCCGGGGTGAAGTCCCGCCCTACACCGTCTCGTAATACTCGGCACGCTTGCGCTTCAGGAACTCGACCGATCGCCTGAGCTCGTCGAGGCCGTTCATCCCGTCTTCGACCGAGATCCAGCCGGCGAACCCGACGCCTGACAGGATGCGGAATATCGCGTCGTAGTCGTTCATTCCCTGCCCCGTTTCGCCGTGCCGCAGCTTGTCGGGATACCCGACGGTTCCATCGGCAGAGCGGATCTCCTCGATCGTCGTCCCCGGCACAAGATACCTGTCGGAGGCGTGCATGGTCACGACGCGATGCTTGACGCGCTCCAGGAACGCAATCGGGTCGAAGCCGCCGACGACGGCATTCGACGGGTCGTACTGGACGCCGAAATGCGGCGAGTGAATCTGGTCGATCACCTCGAGGAACACGTCTTCCATCTGCGCGAATTCGGGGTATAGCCAGTCCCCCACCTTGTAGTGGTTCTCGAGGCAGAGGATCACGTCGTGCTTCTCCGCGTACTCGAGCGAACGCTTGATGCATTCGACGGCGCGGCGTACGCCTTCGCCACGCTCGAGATCCGGGTACCGCTGCCCGGTGAGCGTGCGGCAATACCGCGTGCCGAGACGAATCGAGAGATCGATGGCGGTCTTCTGGCGTTCAACCTGCCTCTCCCGTTCCTCAGGATCGGGATGCGTGAAATTTGGCGAGAAGCACAGCATCGAGGTTATCTGCCCCGTCTCGCGCATGGCCTCGAGCACCGGATCGACGTCCTCGGGCGCGGGGCTCCGGAAAAACTCGTCGTAGTGCTCGACGCCTTCCCCGCCGAGGGTGGCCGCATCGTGGATCCACGACACGTAGTCCATCCGCCCGGACACGAGCTCGTCGAAATAGCACTTCGGAAAGACAGAGATGCGAGGGGCGACAACACGCTCACTCATGTTCGTTGACCGTTGACCGTTCACCGTTGACCGCTCACCGCAACCGTTCACCGCAACCGTTCACCATCCATCGTTCCCCGCTACGACTTATCGAGTCACTCGAAGTTACCACACCCGATCTGGCACGGGCGCTCGGTGTCAACGAGGCGAAATCCATTGAATCTCACGCACAACTGACGATTCCCTCATCGCTCGCTCATGTCTTTGCCGGTGGGGTGGGAGATGCTGCCGTCTGGGCTGTCCGGCGCGATGCCGGACCGCAACCCGGAGGACACATGACTGTTTCACGTCTGTTCGCGATCGGCTTCATCTACGTCTGTGCCGCGCTGGCCTGGGGAGTGCTGGGCGGCTCGCTCGTGGCCCGCAGCGGGGAGTCCGATACGCGGTTGTCGCGCGAGGTGGCGCTGCTCTGGGGGGGCAAGCACGTCCAAGTGGCGCCCGCGGCCCGATTGGAGCGGCCGGGAACCCGGACCGAGCAGATCCAGGAACGCGACGAGCAGGGCCGCGTCCTCACTCGCGAGGTGACGAAGGCGACGGTCGAGCGCGTGACCATTCCGCTCGACAGCAGCCGCGTCGACGTGGCACTTCGGCTGGACCAGCGCCAGAAAGGCCTCCTCTGGTACGACACCTATGGCGTTCAATTCCACGGCTCGTGGCGCGTGCACAACCCGGACGCCGTCAACCGGCGCCTGATCATCAACTTCGCGTTCCCGTCACCGGATGCCATCTACGACGGGTTCGTGTTCAAGGTCGGGAGTGAACCGCCGCGGCCCGTCACCGATTTGTCGCGGGGTGTGGACAGCGCGGTGGACGTGCCGCCCGGCGCCGAGGTGCCGATCGAGATTTCCTACACCTCGCGCGGGCTCGGTGACTGGACCTATGCCTTCGCCGCCCAGGGCGTCGCACCCGTTCGCGATTTCAGGCTCCAGCTGAAGACCGATTTCGAGACCATCGATTTCCCCGCGGGCACGATGTCGCCGAGCGCCAAGTCCAGGGAGGGCACGGGATGGCTGCTGACCTGGCGCTTCGACAGCCTGGTGAGCGGTCAGCGCATCGGGATGGATTTGCCCAATCACGTCAACCCCGGCCCCCTCGCCGCACGCATCACGTGGTTCGCTCCGGTCTCGCTGCTCTTCTTTCTCGCGGTCATGGTGATACTCGGCATTCTGCGCGGGTCCAGCCTGCACCCCATGAACTATGCCTTCGTTGCGGCGGCCTTCTTCTCCTTCCACCTGCTGCTCGCCTACCTCGTGGACCACCTCGACATTCATGTGTCGTTTGCGATCGCCGCGGTCACCAGCATCGCGCTGGTCGTCTCATACCTCAGGCTGGTCGGCGGGACGCGACTCGCGGTACGCGAGGCCGGACTGGCCCAGCTCGTGTACCTGGTTCTCTTCAGCTACGCGTTCTTCTTCGAGGGCTACACGGGACTGACGGTCACGGTCGGCGCAGTCATCACGCTGTTCGTGCTGATGCAGCTCACGGCACGCCTGGACTGGAGCGTGGTGTTCGCGCGACGGCGGGTCGCGTGAGGGCACTACCAGTTCGGCGGAGCGCCGACCGGGTACTGCTCCATGTCCATCACCGAGCCGGTGATGCAGGCGCTCTCGTCGGATGCGAAGTACGCGGCCGCGTACGCGACGTCCTGCGGCTCGAGCAAGCGGCCGAACGGTCGTGTCTTGACGGCGTCCTCGAGCCAGCCTTCGCCTTTGCCTTCGAGCAGCTTGACGCGATGCTCGCCCTCAGTCAGGGTCCAGCCCACGTTCAGCTGATTGACGCGAATCCGGTACTGGTTGAGAAATGCCGCGGCGTTCTTCGTGAGCGTCATCAGCCCACCCTTCGACACCGAGTACGGACACAGCTTCGGCTCGCCGATGTACGCGTTGACCGACCCGATGTTCAGGATGCTGCCGCCGTTGCGTGCCCGCATGTGCGGGATGACGGCCTGCATGAGGATGAACGGCGCGCGGAGATTCACGTCGAGGATGCGGTCCCACAGCGCCAGCGGCACCGACTCGATCGTCCCTCGCGAGGTGTCGGCCGCGTTGTTCACGAGGATGTCGATCCGGCCGAATTCCCGCGCCGCCGTCCTGATGATCGCCTGGCAATCGTCGGTGTCGGCCAGGTTCGCGGCGATGAACAGCGCGCGCCCGCCGCCGGCTCGAATCTCTGCCGCCACCGCCTCGCCGTGGGCCGTGTTCGTGCCATGGACCACGACCGTCGCGCCGAGCTGGGCGAAATGACGGGCGATGCCCCGCCCGATGCCGGACGTGGATCCCGTGACGATTGCGACCCGGTCAGTGAGCGTCGGCACGCGGCACCAGCACCGACTTGATCACGCGCCCTTCGTGCATCGCGTCGAAGGCCTCGCGCCACTCCGCGAGGCCCGTGCGCAGGCCCACGATGTGTTCAGCGCCCGTCAATCGGCTGGCCAGCAGGTGCAGCACGCGTTCCCAGATCGGCCAGTTGTGGCTGAACGATCCCTGCAGGCGCACGTTCTTCTGGACGAGCGGGTTGAGGTCTACTCCAAGCGGTTCCGGCGACCAGCCCACTTTCGTTACCTGTCCGTCGGGCCGCACCAGGCGCAGTGCGGCGGCCAGCGTACGGCTCGACCCCGACGCGTCGCACACCACATCCGCGCCGACCGGACTCAGGTCCCGTACGATGGCGTCGAGGTCGTCCACCTGCGCGTCGACGAGATGCGTCGCGCCGAGCCGCCGCGCCGTCTCGAGCCGCTCGGCGTCGGCCGTGAGCCCCACGACGACCAGCGGGTTGGCGCCGGACAGTGCGGCCATCCGCGCGCACAGCAACCCGATCGGCCCCGGTCCGAGCACCACGACGAGGTCGCCGGGACGGATCGTCACGTTGACGCACATGGCGTTATACGCCACGGCATGCGGCTCCGTGAGACACGCGAGCTCGAACGACAGGGAGTCGGGCACCGCGTGGAGGCAACGTCCCGGCACCTTCACGTACTCCGCCATCGCGCCGTCCACGCCGTAGCCGAAGCCTTTACGCGTCGGGCACAGGTTGTAGCGCCCGCTCCGGCACATGGCGCAGGCGCCGCAGATCACCGCCGCCGTCTCGCTGACGACGCGATCGCCTTCGCGGAACCCGCGCACGGCGCGCCCAAGCTTCGCGATGGTCCCGCCGAACTCGTGCCCAAGGGTCACGGGGATGTTCACGGGCCATGAATGCGTGTTGTACGCCTGGTGCACGTCCGACCCGCACACCGACACGGCGCCCACCGCGAGCAGCACGTCGTCGTCGCCGATCTCCGGTACGGCCACTTCGCGGAGCTCGACCGCCATCGGCTCCAGGGCGTATTGCACCACGGCTGATTGGGTCATTGGTACTGAATGTCGCATGCAGAATGCAGGATGCAGAATGTCAGAGCAGACAGCCTGACGCTCCACCATCTTCGATATCGCGTTCGAAGCGAAATTCTACATCCGGCATCCGGCATCCTACATTCCGCGCGCGGCGGCGTCCCAGTGCGGTGGCCGCGCGAACGGCGCGCGGCGGATCTCGCGGCAGATCTCGCTCAGCACATCGTGAAGGTCGGTGCTGGCGGTTTTGAACTCGTCCGCGTCGATCACCAGCGGCGCGCCGAGGACGACCAGCGGGGCGCCGTGTGCGGGACATTCGATTGCCTGCCGGATCGAGAGGCCGCCGACGGCCTGGACTGGCACCGTGACAGCGCGCACCACTTCGTCGAGCTCGTCCATCGGGCTGAGCCCCGTGACCATCCGCCGCTCGTCGTAGCCGATGTGATGGATGACGTAGTCCACGCCCAGTCCTGCCATCCACCGCGCGTTCGCGACCCGGTCCTCGGCGCCGAGGTTGTCCCCCATCACCTTGATCCCATAGTCGCGCCCCGCATCGACGACGCGCCTGATGGTCGCCTCGTGTGCGCGCCCCATCACCACGACGCACGTGGCGCCCGCCTTGGCCATCATCTCGGCCTCGAGATACCCGCCATCCATCGTCTTCAGGTCCGCGACAATGGGATGATTCGGAAAGCGCGCGCGCAGCCCCTCGACGGCTCGGAGCCCCTCGGCCAGGATCAGCGGCGTTCCCGCCTCGAGCCAGTCCACACCGGCAGAAACCGCGATCTCGGCGGTCTCGAGCGCTTCGTCGAGCGATGTGAGGTCGAGCGAAATCTGGACGATCGGGAACTCGGGCATGGTCGGCTCTAAACAGCGGTGATGCAAGCGGCGCCCGCGCGCGCCTGCTCGGAGCAGGCTGGATGCCGGTTGTGAATCGGCCGATCCTCTGGATCCGGCATTCAACGCCTGCCAAGGGCCGCTTCGCGCGTAGGCCGCGAGGGATTCAGCTGGACTGGACCGCCCGCGATTGCAGTCTCTCGGCACGGTAGCCACCGTGCGCGCGATCGTACAGGTAGATCCCGCCGAAGATCGCGACGAGCGCCACTGGGAGCGCGGACCAGATCGGCAGCACAGCGGCAGTCCCGTAGCGTTCGCTCAACCAACCCATGACCGGACCGGCGATCGCGGTCGAGAAGCTGCCCGTTGCGCCGATCACCGCGAGCCCGAGCGCACCCGTTCGCGGGAAACGCTCCGAGGTGATCCCGAGCATCGTGGGCCACCAGAACGCGATGCCGACCGCGAACACGCCCGCGAAGAAGAACGCCGCGGTCAGGCTCGTGGCGTGGCTGAACAGGTACAGGCCGATTGCCGCGATAGCCGCCGTGATGGCGATCAGGGCCGTCGGCGCGATCTTGTGCGACACGTTGTGGCCGAACTGGCGCATCAGGTACATCACCATGTTGATCCACACCACCTGCAGGATGCCGGCCTGGAGCGGACTCTGCGTCAGGCGGTTGAAGATCGTCGGGATCCAGCTGTTCGCGCCGAGCTCAGTGGCCGCGGTGAGCCACATGCACACCCACACGATGAAGAACAGCGGCCGCAGCGCCTCCGTGAACATGTCCCCAAACGGCACGCCCGCCGCTTGCCGCTCCGTGGCCGGGAAGGTCTGGCCGACGAAGAGCCAGAGATAGATGACCGACGGCACGAGCAGCATGAGCGTCTTCGCGTGCCAGCCCAGACCGAGCTGGGTGAAGGCAAATGCGAGCACGCCGCCGATCACGATGCCGCCGGGGAACCACGCGTGCAACGTCGTCAGCTTCGCTGTCTTGTTGTCGGAGTAGATGGTCGCAATGAGCGGATTGACGGCCGCTTCGACGAGGCCGTTGGCGATCCCGACGACGACGGTCGAGAGGAAGAAGACGGTGAAGTTCGTCGAGGCAAGCGTGAGGACGACGCCGAGGATGTGCCCGGCTGCCGCGAGCCGCATGATCGTACCCATGCCCAGCAGATCACAGAGCGGCCCGCCAAAGAGGATCGAGGAACCGAAGCCCCAGAATGCGGCGCCGAGAATCCACCCCACCTGCACGTCGGTGAGGTGCAGATCGCCCTGTACCTGTCCCATGATGTCGCCGCGAATCGCAAACGACATGGCGGTGGCGATGAGGGCGACGCAACTCGCGAGAAACAGGCGCTGCTTGTTCATGACGGTGTGTGGCTCCTCAATGACGCAACTGGATGGTGGCGCGACGGACTATAGGACACCGCAGCGCGGTTCGACAAGCGCCCGGACTTCGGGGGTGCGCTTCGGCTGGAGGCAAGGGGCTGGCGGCTGGCGGCTGGAGGCTGGAGGCCTGTTTTACGCCGACTCGTTTCAAGCGGTTCTCGTGAGTGACCCCCGATTTGCGTCTACATTGCCCGAGCGCGACCTCCAGCCGCCAGCCCTCAGCCTCCAGCCGCCAGCCGCCCATGGACCCGTGTCTCTACCGTCCCCGCGCGGCGAGCAGCGTCAAATCGTCGTATTGCTGCTGCGATCCGCTGTGGGCGGTCACGGCGGCGACGACCCGGTCCAGCAGCGCCGGGGCGCCAGCGGCATGGTGCTCATCGACCAGCGACACCAGCCGTTCTTCACCGAATTCCTCGCCTGAGGCGTCGAGCGCGTCGGGAGCGCCGTCGCTGAAGACGAACAGCGTGTCGCCGGCGCCGATCGTCGTCTCGGCCGTCGCACAATCCCACTCGTCGAACATGCCGACGACGGTCGCCGTCGGCGCCAGGCGTTCGATGACGCCGCTGGCCCGCCGCACCACCGGCGGCAGGTGACCGCAATTCGCGTAGTGCAGACGGCGGGTGGCTTCGTCGTACACCGCGAAGAACAGCGTGGCGTAGTGGTTCGTCGCCGTGGACCCGCAGAACACGCGGTTCACGGTGCGCAATACCCCGGGCACGTCCGCCGGGGCGCTCGTGTATTGCGCCCTCAGACCGGCCTGCAGGCTGGCCATCAGCAGGGCGGCCGAGAGGCCCTTGCCGGAGATGTCGGCCAGCACCAACGCGAGCCTGCCGTCGTTCAGGGCGATGAAGTCGTAGTAATCGCCCCCGATCGATCGCGCCTGGATGCAGCGCCCGACGCATTCGAGAGTCGCCATCTGGGGTACAGCCTGCGGCAGCAGCTTCGCCTGCACCCCTTTCGCGATCTCCAGCTCGCGCGCCCGCCGGCGCCCGGCGTCGAGCTGTGCCGCCATCGCCTCGGCCAGCTGGATGTTTTCGAGCGCAAGTCCCGCCTGCGCCGCGGCCGACCCGACCAGCGCGCGATCCTCGCCGGAATAGGGCTCCTCAGACAGCCGCATCGCGAGCACCAGCAGCCCTTCGAGATCGCCCGATCGACCGAGCATCGGCACGAGCAGTTCCGGCCGGAGCACGGCGCATACGTCGAACGTAGCGCCCGGCGCCAGGTCGCCGGGCTGAACGATGACCGGCTGCCCGCGCTTCGTCACTTCGACCAGGCCAGGCGCCGTCAGCGGCAACGGGACGCCGGCGAGCGCCTCCGCATCGGCCCCTACCGCAATGAGGCGCGGCGGCAGGTCGGGCGCGCGGAGGTACACATACAGTGCTTCGGGCTGCAACGCGGCTTCGAGCGCGGTCTCGATTCCGCGCGCGAGCGCCTCGCGATCGGTGGCCACGTGACACTCCTGCGCCAGCCGCTCGAGGATGCGGCGCGCGTCGTAGGCACCGCGGAAGAACGCCCGGTCGATGCGCTCCTGCGCCGGACGCCAGAGGCGTTGTCCGGCGGTGGCCAGCACGCCGCCGAAGAGCGCGCCCACCATGAGGCTGGCACGCTGGGCGCCCTCTCCGATGTCGGTGAACAGACGCGAGAGCAGGGCGGCGAACCCGAATGTGGCGAGAATGCCGAGGAGCACGGCCACTGTGACCGCGCCGCGCCGCACGAGCACGTAGCGCGCGCTGCGGCGCAGCAGCACCGGCAGTTCCATCACCCGGTGCTTCACGACCGCGTACGCGACCGAGAGCGGCACCAGGCAGATCGCGAGCACGGCCAGTGCCCAGCCCCAGAACGGAATCACCTCCTCGGGTCGCGCGCGGCCGCGCGACGCCAGCACGATCTGCAGCACGCTGATCGGCCCGAATCCGCAGCACCGTGCCGGCCAGGATGACGCGCGTTTTCCGGCGGGTCTCGAGGTCGCCGAACGCGTTGCCGACCAGCGACGCCAGCGCCAGCAACATGCAGCCGATGCTGTAGCCGACACCAGCCATGTGACGGGCGTGTGCGGCAGGTGCTCGGTGATCCACCTGAGCCCGCCGCTGTCGCCGGTGACGAAGCACGCGACGGCGAGAACCGTGCCGACCGCGAGCGCCGCGCAGCCGAGCACGCGCTTCAGCCAGGGCACCCGCCGATCGATCGGGGACGGCGCGGGGAACACGGTGAAGAAATAGAACAGCGCCGTCGCCATGGTCGAGATCAGGAAAGCCCAGACCGGCACCATGAACCGCCGCAGCGGCGGCGGCATCTGCGGCTCGAAGAGCAGCAATGGCGCGCCGGCAATCAAGCCGCCGAACGCCAGGGCCATGACCCACGCGGCCCGATCGCCGGGCCGCTGCAGCAGGACGGCCGACGCAACCGCGAGAAAGATGAGCGGGTAACCGGTCAGCGCGGTACCCAGCCACCACATGGAGGCACTGCTTAGATCGAGCTTTGCCGCCGAGCTCGTCGTGAACCGTCATGAGAGGAAACGCGACCGGGCGCGATCCTCCCGCCCGCGGTCACCTGCAGCGACAACACGGCGCCGGCGGGCCGGCGCCCGAACGCGTCGAGAAACACGCGGTAGCGATCCAATGGCACGCCGTCGATTGCGACAATGCGATCGCCCGGACCGAGACCGGCCTTCGCCGCGGCGCCGTCCGCACGCACGCTGCGCACCTCGACCGCTCGAGCAGACGGACTGTAGGCGTAGTCGAACCCGCGGGCGTTGGCCGATTCCTGCAGCCGGATGTAGTACATCCACACGCCGCTGTAGGTGGCCAGCACGCCGACAAAGGCGATGGCGAGCAGCCGCAGGCGTCGCGGGCTGAGCATGCGCTCAAGTATAGAAGGTGGGGCGCGTCCTTGCCGACTCCGAAGGGCATCCCGTACACTCCACGGGTTGCCCGCGGCGTGATGTGCGCGGTGGGACCGTCGAGGATCGATCGGATGAGCGACACGACCAGCGACCCCGCCCGGCGCACGCGCGCGCCACGCACCCGGAAACAACCTGCGGCGCCGCCCGGCCAGTTACCGACGCTGCCCGACCGTCTCGCCCGGCGCGTGATCGTCGAGCACGTCCGGCCCGAGATCGACTGCGGCCGGTTTCCCATCAAGCGCACGCCCGGCGAGCGTGTCGTCGTCACGGCCGCGATTCATGCGGATGGCCACGACGTGCTGGCCGCGGCGCTGTGGTACCGCCATGTGGAGCATCCGCCGGAGGGTGCCGCGGCGTCGCTCGCTGGCGCCTTCGATGCCGCGGCTGGCTGGCAGGAAGCGACCATGGTGCCGCTCGGCAACGATGAATGGGTCGGCATGTTCACCGTTGGCGGGCTTGGCGGTGCGGAGTACACCATACAGGCCTGGGTCGACAGCTTTGCATCGTGGCGGAAGGGCCTCGCCGCCAAGGTGCAGGCGCAGCAGGACGTCTCGAGCGAACTGCTCGAGGGCGCCGCCCTTCTGCGGGAAGCGGCCTCCCGATCGCAACGCGCTGACTTCCTCCAGGAGCGCGCGGCCATTCTCGCCGGGGACGCGCCGGACGCGGACCGTGAAATGGCTGCTCTCGACCCATTGCTCGCGGACGCGGTATCGGCGGCCGCGGACCGCAGCCGGGCCACGGTGTACGACCATGTCCTCTCGGTGCTGGTGGATCGCGAGCGCGCGCGCTACGGCGCCTGGTACGAGATGTTTCCACGCTCGGGCGGCAGCGACCCGAGCCGGAGCGCAACATTCCGCGAGGCCGAATCGGCGCTGCCCCGGGTGGCCGCCATGGGGTTCGACGTCCTCTACCTGCCGCCGATCCACCCAATCGGCCACACCCATCGCAAGGGACGCAACAACACGCTGACGCCAACTCCCGACGATGTGGGTAGCCCGTGGGCGATCGGCAGCGAGGCGGGAGGACACACCGCGGTCGACCCTGGCCTCGGCACCCTACTGGACTTCGATCATTTCGTCGCGAGAGCCGCGGGTCTCGGGCTCGAGGTGGCGCTCGACCTGGCGTATCAGTGCTCGCCCGATCATCCATGGGTGCGCGAGCACCCGGAGTGGTTCCGGCATCGGCCCGACGGGACGATCAAGTACGCGGAGAACCCGCCGAAAAAATACCAGGACATCTACCCGATCGACTTCGAGTGCGCCGCGTGGCGCAGCCTCTGGCAGGAGCTCACGCGCGTCGTCGAGTTCTGGTGCGCGCGCGGCGTGCGCATCTTCCGGGTGGACAACCCGCACACCAAGTCGTTCCACTTCTGGGAGTGGATGATCGCCGGCGTGCGCCGCCAGTATCCCGACACGATCTTCCTGGCCGAGGCGTTCACGCGGCCGAAGATCATGAAATACCTCGCCAAGCTCGGGTTCGATCAGTCGTACACGTACTTCACCTGGCGGAACACCCGCACCGAGTTGATGGAGTACTTCACCGAACTGACGCACACCGACGTCCGCGAGTACATGCGCCCGAACCTGTTCGCGAACACGCCCGACATCCTGCATGAGTACCTGCAAACGGGCGGCCCCGCGGCGTTCCGCATCCGGCTGGTGCTCGCGGCGACGCTCGGTGCGACCTACGGCATTTACAGCGGCTACGAGCTCTGCGAGAACGTCCCCGTGCGGCACGGGTCCGAGGAGTACCTCGACTCGGAGAAATACCAGGTGCGCATCCGCAACTGGGACGCACCCGGAAGCCTCGCCCCGCTCATCGCCAGGGTGAACGGGATCCGGCGACAGCATCCGTCGCTGCAATCCGACTGGAGCCTGCGGTTCTTCGCCACCGACAATCCGAACATCCTCTGCTATGCCAAGAACACGCCCGACAACACCGACCTGATTCTGGTGGTCGTGAGCCTCGACCCGCACCACATGCAGCAGGGGTGGGTCCAGGTTCCGGTGTCGGACGTGCAGGCCGGATCCGACGGCGGCTACGGCAGCGAGGACCTGCTCACCGGCGCGCGGTATCTGTGGCGGGGCGAGTGGAACTACGTGCGCCTGACGCCCGAGCACCCGGCTCACATCCTGCACCTGCCGACCGTCCGCTCGGGCACCGGCGGCTGATGCCTGCTATTCCGCTGCTCGGGGCTTCGCGCTTCGAAGGCGTGTTCGAGGGTGCCGCCCGTGCGGTGCTCGAAACGGCGGCGCTGCCGGCCTTTCTCACGCGCCAGCGGTGGTTCGGCAACAAGGCCCGATCGATTGAGCGTGTCCGCGTGTTCGACGGCGGTCCGCTGCAGCCGCCGCTCACGCCCTTTCTCGCGGTGGCAGACGTGCAGTTCGCGGACGGCGGCACCGACCGATACGCGCTGCCGTTGACGGTGCTGGCGGCCCCCGAGACATCGGCCCTGTTGACGGACCGCCCGGCCGCCGCGATTGCGTGGATCGATGCCGAAGGTGGACGCCTGCTGATCGACGCGCTGGCGGACGACAACGCCTGCCGCGGTCTGCTCGATGCCATCGACGCGCGCCGCCAGTTCGGGTTCATCGAAGGCAGCGTCGTCAGCGTGCGCGACGTGCCCTCGGTCATATCGAGCCACCTCACCGACATCCCGGTGCGGCGGAGCAGCGCCGAGCAGAGCAACTCGTCGATCGTGTTCGGGCGCGCGTCGATCCTGAAGATGTATCGTCGTCTCGAGCCCGGCCCGCACCCGGAGCTCGAGCTCGGCCGCTTCCTGCGCAAAGTGGGGTTCACCGACGTGCCGGCCGTGCTCGGCTCGATGGAGTACACCACTGGACTCGAGAGCTCCGCGCTCGCCGTGCTGCACGCCCTCGTACCCGACGCCACCGACGGCTGGGAGCATGCGCTCGAACACGCGGGGCAGTATTACGCGCGCGTGGCCAGCGGTCCGACAGACCTCGCGCGTTCGCTCATCCCGCAGGGCACGCTGCTCGAACTGCCGCACCAGGACCTCGCGGCGGCTGCACGAGAACCGATCGGTGCGTATCTCGAAGCGGCCTACACGCTGGGGCACCAGACGGCCGCCCTGCACCTCGCGCTGGCGAGGGGCGCCGATGAGGCGCTCGCACCCGAGCCGATGGCGAGCGCGGATGTGTCCGCGGTCGTGGACGGCACGCGCGACCGCGCGACGCCGTGGTTTCACCCTGCTCGCCGCCCGCGTGCCGCTGCTCGCGGGCCAGACGGCCGAACGGGCACGGGAGCTGCTCGGGCTGCAGCCGGCGCTGATCCGCCGCCTCGACGCGCTCGCGGGCACGTGTCTCGACGCGATGAAGACACGGTGCCACCAGGACTATCACCTGGGACAGCTGCTCTGGACCGGGGCGAAGTACGTGCTGCTCGACTTCGAGGGTGAGCCCGCACGATCCCTCAGCGACCGCCGCCGCAAGCGGTCGCCCCTGACCGATGTCGCCGGCATGCTCCGCTCGTACAGCTACGCTGCGTGGTCCGGCCTCTTCGCCTGGAGCCGCGCCCACGACGCCTCCGCCCTCGAGCGCGGGCCCTGGGCCACTCTCTGGGAGACCAGCCTCGCCTCGGCATTCCTGTCGTCGTACTTCGCCGACACCCAGGACGCGTCCTTCATCCCCGCGGACAGCGCGCAGCTCTCGACGCTGTTGGAGCTCCTCATGATCGACAAGGCGCTCTACGAGCTCCAGTACGAGCTGAACAACCGTCCGGACTGGTTGCCTGTACCGGTCGAAGGGCTGCTCCGCCTGCTCCGCTGACCTCTTGCTGACGCGGCGGCTCAGTCGCGGTCACCCCGCTCGGCTCTGCCTCGCGTTGTCACAACACTCGATCTACACGGGCAGCGGACCGGCTTCACGCGATGCGCCGCGCCACTGCATTCAATCGCACCGAGGACACGAAGGGCACGAAGAACACGAGGCGCACGCAGGCACAAAGAGCACGATCGCCTCTACGGATAAAACGGGCACCACAGGAACACGACACCCGCCTGAAAGGGCGGGCACACACGACGAGGCTTGCCTGAGGCGGGCATTACCGACGACGAGGGCCGGGCCCAATCGTCGATCCGCCGGCGCAGAGCGACGCGCGCGGGCCGCAGGCCCGCGTCGGCGCTCGGCTGGCTTCGCCAGCCGCGCGTCGCACGTACTCCCAGTGTCCGGAGAGTGTCTACCTCTTCGTGTGCTTTGTGTCCTTCGTGAAAACCGAAAGCTGGATGCCCCAAGTAGTGAACGCTGGCCGACGCGGCAAAGTCCGTTTTCAGTCTTCCTGTTTTTCGTGTCCGAGCTCAGGCCGGCGTGGAGCCCATAAGCCGCCCGTCAGCTTGCGCGACAGGAAACCGGTGAACGACCGCAATTCCGGCTGGGTGCGTGGGCCGGTAGATAAGCGGAAGAGACTACACGCCCACCGCCGCCCGGGACGATCCAGCGGGGTCCTCCACCCGCGAGACGAGCATCGCCGCGAGCGCGAGGCAACACCCGCCGATGAGGACGACGTAGACCGGCGCGTTCGGGTTGCCCGCGCCGAACGCGGTGCGGATCAGCGGCCCGAAGGTCAGCGCCTGAAGGATCTCCGGCAGCACGATGAAGAAGTTGAAGACGCCCATGTAGACGCCCATGCGGGCCGGCGGCAATGAGCCCGACAGAATTGCGTACGGCATCGAAAGGATGGATGCCCACGCGATTCCTACGCCGCACATCGACAGCACCAGCAGCCAGGGCTCGTGGATCACCCAGATCGAGAGCAGCCCCACGCTGCCACAGAGCAGCGCCGTCGCATGCACCGTCTTGCGGCTGGTGACCGCCGCGAAGCGCGGCAACGCAAACGCCACGATGAAGCAGACGATCGAGTAGAAGGAGAAGGTGAAGTTCCCCCACTCCACGCCGCGCGTGTAGAGCTCGGAATGCGGATCCACGGCGCCGAACACGTGACGCGCGACGGCGGGCACGTAGAACAGCCACATGCAGAACAGCCCCAGCCACGTGAAGAACTGCACGACGGCCAGCTGCTTCATGGTGTGCGGCATCTCGCGCACCGCGGAGACAATCTCGCGCGCCGCGGCTGCAACGCCCCGCCGTTCGCGCTTCATCCGCTCGAACTCCGCCATGTCCTCCGGCGGATACTCGCCCGTCGTCAGCACGGTCCAGAGCACGCCCCCGAAGAAGGCGACCGCCCCTACCTGGAACGCGTATTTCACGGTCAGCGGGATACCGCTCGGCGTGGTGCCCTCGACGCCCAGATACCGGAAGAGCATCGGCAGCGTGCCGGCACACGTGGCACCCAGCCCGATGAAGAAACTCTGCATCACGAAGCCTGTGGTCCGCTGCTCGTCGTTCAGCTTGTCTGCGACGAATGCGCGGAACGGCTCCATGCTCACGTTGATGCTGGCGTCCAGAATCCACAGCAGTCCGGCGGCCATCCACAGCGACGACGACGTTGGCATCACGAACAGCGCGAGGCTGGAGAGGATCGCGCCAACGAGGAAGTACGGGCGCCGCCGGCCGAGCCGCCCCCACGTGCGATCGCTCAACGAACCGACGATTGGCTGGATCAGCAGTCCGGTGAGCGGCGCCGCCAGCCACAGGATGGGAATCCGATCCGGCTGCGCCCCAAGCTTCTCGTAGATGGCGCTCATGTTCCCCATCTGCAGCCCCCAGCCGAACTGGATGCCGAGGAACCCGAAGCTCATATTCCAGATCTGCCAAAACGAGAGACGGGGTCGGTTCATCGCTCTGATCCCCAATTCCGTTGACGGCTAACGGACAACGGTCAGGATGACGGCCGAACGCGGCGGCAGGGTCAGCGTCACCTGGCCGTTCTCGACCGTGATGTTCGCAATCGTGCCGAGGCGATCGGTCAGCACGGCGCCGTTTTCCACGCGCGTGCCGCCGATCCTTCACGATGCACGTCGCCGGCTTCGTGTCGTTGTTGAAGGCGACGAGAACCGATTCCCGCGCCGTGGTCCGCGCGAAGGCGTACTGCTGCTCGGCGATGTACAGCTGCTGCAACGAGCCGCGACGCAGCGGTTCGAGCTCGTGCCGCAGATGAATGACGCGCCGCAGGTGATCGAACACGTCCTGCTCCTCCGGCGTTCGACCGGCCGCGGTGAACGTGTCGCGCGGGTCGCCCGCGAAAGCGCCCGGCATGCTCCGGCGGTTGTCCGGATCACCACCGCCCGCCATCGCGATCTCGTCCCCGTAGTAGATCTGCGGAATGCCGCGCGTCGTCATGATGAACGTCTGCGCCAGCTTCAGCCCGGCGGTCGTCGCTCCCGTCTCGTTCATGAACCGCAGCATGTCGTGGTTGCCGAGAAACACCACGAGCCGGGACGCGTCGGGATACAGGTGATCGCGTCCGAGCATCTGCACGATTTCCCGTATTGGCTTACCCTCCGCGAAGGCTCGGCGGATCGTGAAGAAGAGCGGAAAATCGAACAACGAGTCGACCTTGGTGTCTACGCCGTCGAAGCGGGCGGCGCCGCCCGCGAAAAAAGACACGAGCGCGGGGTCGCCGTCGTACAGCTCGCCGACGGCCGTGAGCTGCGGGTACTCGCGCTTGAGCGCCTCCATCCAGCGTTGCCAGAAGGCGCGCGGCACGTACGGCCACGTGTCCTGCCGGATGCCGTCGAGGCCGAGCGTACCCACCCACCACAGCGAGTTCTGGATGATGTACCTGGCGACCTCGTCATCGTCTTGATTCAAGTCGGGCAGGATGTCGATGAACCATCCATCGAGCGTGTCGCGCTGCGCCTGGGGCGACGCATGCGGATCCTGCAGTGTCCAGGTCTGCCATGTGTTGGCGACGTGCTTCGCTTCGGTGCCGTTGAACCATGTCGGCGTCGGAGGGTCGGTCACCCACGGGTGGTACGGACCCGAGTGGTTCGCGACCTGGTCCTGAATCACCTTGATGCCAAGCCGCTGGGCCGACTCCACGAGGGCCAGGAGATCGGCCATCGAGCCAAAGTGCTCCTCGACCCCATAGAAGTCCACGGCGCCGTAGCCGTGATAGTCGGTAATCGGGAGGTTGTCGTACTTCTCTTTCTCATTCAGGTGGTTGACGTTGTCGTACCACGGGTTCAGCCAGAGAGCCGTGATGCCCAGGTCCTTCAGGTACGGCAGCTTCTCGCGGACGCCGGCAAGGTCGCCGCCGTGGTAATAGCGGCCCTTGGATCGATCGAACAGGCCCGGCGAGGACGGCGGGTTGTCGTTGGTCGGGTCGCCGTCCCTGAACCGGTCTGGCATCAGCAGGTAAATGACATCGTCCGGGGAGAACCCCTGAAACCGTCGGGCGCGCGGAAGCGGAGCCGTGATCTCGAAAGGAGCATCCGCGGTGCCGGACGCCGTGGTGACGCGCAGCCGGCGTCGGCCCGGCGCCGCGGCCGGATCAATCGCCACGTCGACGAACAGGTACGAGCCCGCCGCATTGACACGGACGAGGCCGACGGTGAGCCCATCCCCGACGGCGTCGACGCGAGCGCCTTGCAGGCCAGTGCCGTGGATCAGAATGCGAACCGGGTTCCACGTGTGACCGGGCCACCAGTTCGGAGGTTCGACTTTGCTGACGCGTGGCTCGGCCGCGGCCAGACCCGCAGCCGACAGGAGCGCAAGAAGAGTGGCCGCAAACAGCGCGCGCCGGGCTTGCATGGCGGTTGGGAGCGCTACTGTTTCACCAACGCGCCGCTTGCGTCAACCGTCGCCGGATGCCCTCCTGCACGCTTCGCCGCTGATCCGCCGTGAAATTCGCGATTCCACCGCGGCAGACCGCCACCATTCCACCGCACCACCAACCCATTCGCACGTCTCAACGGCCGATGCACCAGTGAACATCTGTACCAGCGCGCCGACGACTCTCCCGATACAGTGCGCGCGCGGCTGGACTTCGGTGGCCGTCTTCAACTCTTCGTCTGACAGCGCGGCCTTGGCTTGGAAAAAGCGTGTGAATTCGAAGGTCGTGAAGTAGGTCTGCACGAAGCGCCGGTGGTCGCCGTACACCGTGCGCATCATACCCGGCCAGGCATCGAGGATCACGAGATTGCCGGCCGCCGGGCCCTCGAGTCGTGCGCCGTCGTTGTCGACCAGTGCCGATTGATGCCAAGAACGGCAGGGTTGCCAAGCCGGGCTTGGTCGCGATCAGTCTGGCAACCGATGGACGCCCGCCCGATCACCGTCGCAGGAACGCCAGCAGGTCCGCCATCTGCTCCGGTGTGATCAGCTTGTCGAGGTCCGCGGGCATGGCCGACTGGGGCGAGACCGTCATCTTCCGGATCTCGCCCCGCGGGATGGTGACCTGCTGCGCACTCCCTTGACGCAGGGTGATCGATGTCGGCGTCTGCGCTGCCAGGACGCCTGATTGCGTCTTGCCCGACGTGCGCTCGACGATGTACGTCTCGTATTTCTGGGCGATGGCCTGGCTGGGCAGCAGGATGTCGCCCAGCAGCAGCAACGGCGGCCGATGACGAACCGTGACGAGGTCGGGCCCGAGATCGCCGCCCTTGCCGCCGATGGCGTGGCACGTCACGCAGACCGTGGCGAACACCTGTTCGCCGCGTGCGGGGTCGCCGGCCAGATCGAGTGCCGCGGCGTAGCGCTGGACCGTCTGACCGCGCTGACGCGGGTCTTCCTCCAGCAGCGCGCGCGCCGCCGTGCGGATCTGCTCGTTGTCATTCATGATCAGTTGCCGCTTCTGATCGAAGTTCAGCGTCCACCGCTGCACCGTGCCCGACTTCATCGCATCAACCAGCAGCCACGTCCGCGATTCATCGTTGAGCAGGGTATCCGCGGCGTCGGATCGCGCGGCAGGCGTCAGCTGGGGCCATTTGCGGAGCAGGAACGTGCCGATCGGCCGGCCCGGTCGCTGCCCGAGGGCCGTGATGGCTGCCGACTGGACGGCGTCGGGCTGCCGCGCATCGACGAGGGACTGCAGCAGTGCCGTTCGGTCTGTGACGTGATCGAGCGCCAGCAGGCGGATCGCGTCTGCGCGTCGCGCCTGGTCTGCCGTCGCCGTGTTCGCCATGCGCTCAGCCCGTGTAAGCGCTTGGCGCACGGCGTCGCCATTGCCAAGCCCGGCGACTCCGAGCAGGTGCAGCACGCCGCTCCGCACGGCGGCTGACGGGCTGTCCATCATGCCCAGCAGCCGATCCCGGCTGCCCTCGAGCGACGCGCGGGCCGACGCTCGCCCGTGCGCGCCCTCCGCGAGCCCCTCGAGTGCCGCGGCTCGCCACCAGGCGCCGTCTGTCGATGGCGCCGCGCCCGGGGCGGAGGCGACGGTCGTGATGACGCGCTCGATCCCGGAGGCGTCCTGGCGCGCGCCCATGACACTGGCGACGCGACGGACGAATTCCGCGCGTCCCTCGCTCTCATGGGCCGTGATCGGGTCCGCGCCGGTCGTCGCACGCTCGAAGTAGCGTGCCGCGCGGTCGGAGCCTGCGCTCAGGCCGGCGATCTGCATCCAGGGGTCCTCGAGCTCGGCAAACAGCAACCGCTCGTGCGCCGCCGTGGCGACGGGCGTGTCGCGATTGCCGAGCGTCGCGAGCACCTGGAACCGCACGCGGGGGTCCCGGTCCGAGGCGAGCGCCGCCAGCCGCTCGTCGAGGCCTGGTACCGACCCGTTCAATTCGGCAAGGAGCACTGCGTTCTCGCGGACGCCAGGGTCCGCATCGCCGAGCGCACGTGCGATGGTGTCTGCGCTCAGCGCGCCGAGGCCCTCGAGGGTCCACAAGGCGTGCAGCCGGCTCGGTCCCGTCGGCGCCTCGGTCGCGAGCCTCGTCAGCGCAGGCGCGACGCTGCGATCCGCGCGTTCGACGAGCAGCCGCTGCGCCGTGCGTCGCCACCACGCGTTCGAGTCCGTCAGCAGGCCGACCAGCTGCTCGCTCGACGCGCCGCCAAGGGCCGGCCGAGCACGCACCGGTGCCGATGCTGGATCGCGGACCACGCGGTAGATGCGGCCGCGGTCCTGGCCCTCGTACAGTGAGCGTGGATCGCGCTGCAAGTCACTGGATGTCCACTCCGGGTGCTCGATGCGGGCCCGGTAGTAATCGACGACGTACAGCGCGGCGTCCGGGCCGACGTAGAAGCTCACGGGCCGAAACCATGCATCGCCCGCCGCGAGGAACTCGCGGTCGGCCTGGCCGCGGCGGCCGGTGAACGTCGGTCCCGACTGCGACAGCACGTCGCGGTGCACGAGGTTGTGGACGGGTTCGCCTTCGAAGACGGATCCCTCGTAGTCGCCCCCGAACGCGCCTCCGAGGTAGATCGTCGGGGCACACGCCGAGGTGAACTCGCCCGCCTCGGTGAGCAGCTCGAACGTGGGCCGCTTCGTGATCGGGAACACCTGCGCGGCCGCTCCATGGTCCGGCACGTCGTGCATCACGCGGCTCACCAGCAGGTGCGGATTGCGCTGGAGGTAGCGCGCGCCGATCACCTCATGCCACAGATGGTGCGAGTTGTCGTTGCCGAAATAGTGGCCGTACGCATCGAAGGTGTGGCCGTACTGCGACTCCCCTCCGATCGGCTCCGCCTGGAACGTGTCGGGACGGAATCGGACGGTGCTGTCCTTCGGATCCACCGGCGCCTGTCCCGGACGGTCGGGAAAGATCAGCGGCTTGCCGCGGTCTCCGAACAGATCCTTGTAGATCACTGCCCCGGCGGGGCCCTGGTGCGCGACGTACACCCAGTTGTCGAGGCCGTACAAGGGCGTGTTGACCGCGTGTTGAGGATTTGTGCGGGCGAACCCGGTCAGCACCACACGGCGCACGTCGGCATGGCCGTCACCGTCGGTATCTTCGAAGTAGATGACGTCCGGGGCAGCGGTCACGAGGATGCCCTTCTTCCACCGCATCACGCCGTTCGGCAGCACGAGTCGATCGGCGAACACCGTGACGTGCTCGAAGCGGCCGTCGCCGTCGCGATCCTCCAGCAGCTTGACTTTTCCGGTTGGCGAGACGTCGAGCGGATAGCCCGGCATCTCCACGACGAACAGCCGTCCGTCCTCGTCGATGTCCATGGCGACTGGGCTCTGCACGTCCGGCTCGCTGGCGACCAGCTCCAGCCGGAAGCCCTGTTCGAGCTGCATCGTCTTCATGGAATCCGCCGGCGAGTACGGCGGGCCCGCCTCGTCTGGTGTGCGTGCGCGGACGAGCACCACGACGGTCAGGCACAACACGGCCGGTGCCGCGCAGGCGGCACGGAAGCGGCGAACTGGCATCCACCCTCCGGAAACGGGGAGAATATAGCAGCACAGGGACGCGTGCTCGCGTCGCGACCTCAACGATTGTTCAAAGGAGCATCACCGTGGCAGCACGACAGGCGACCGCCGCAATGGCGAGGCAATCTGATGGAAGGCACCGGCCACATGGAGCTCGGGAGCGGCGCGTCCGACGGCGCGTACGATTTTCGGTCCCGTTTCGGCGAGGCGCCGGCACCAACCCGGAGGAGTTGATCGGCGCGGCGCACGCAGGCTGCTTCTCGATGGCGATCTCCGGCGCACTTACTCGCGCAGGCCACCCGCCGCAGTCGGTGCGCACGCCGGCCAAGGTCCATCTCGAGAAGCAAGGCGAGGGCTTCGCGATCACGCGCATCGATCTCGACACCGAGGCGGTCGTGCCGGCCTCGACAACGCGGCGTTTCAGGGGCAGGCGAACGCGGCGAAGAGCGGGTGCCCGGTGTCGAAGGCGCTCGCGGGGGTACAAATCGGGCTCACGGCAAGGCTGGGATAAGAGGGCGCCCGCCTGAAGGGCGGGCCGTGATCCGGATCATCCGACGCCCATGCCGCGCACATCCATTCCGCTCACCCTCGTGCCCCCTGACGGTACAGCCCTGGCGACCACTGGCCGGGGCACACGCGCTCCACGCAAGCCGTTCGTCCGCCGGCGGCCAGGGCGCGACCAACTGATCCGCCAGTCCGTCCAGCTCGCGTTCATGCTGCTGAACCTTTGGATTGGCGTGCGGTTCTACCTGTTCGTGCGGTACTACGAAACCGGCGGCCATACCGTGTTCGTCACGATCGTTGCCGTGCTGCTGGTGTGGTGGCGCTCCTCAGCCCCACACGCATCCGCCGTAACGCCGACCGCTGTATCGACTGTGCCAGGTGCGCGAAGGCGTGCCCCGCCGGCCTGCCGGTGGATCGCGTGGCCAGCGTGCGGTCCGCCGAGTGCTCGGCGTGCATGCTCTGTGTCACGGCCTGCCCGGCTGTGGGCGCGCTCGATCCTCGCTCTCGAAGCGCCGGGTCGTCCCGGCCTGGGCACTGGCGGCCGCGGCGCTCACGATCGTCCTCGGCCTTGTCGGCCTGGCAAGGGCGAGCGGACATTGGCACACGCCCATCAGCGATGCGGCGTATCGCGAGCTCATCCCGAACGCATCCGAATTCGGACACCCGGGGCGATAAATTCCGAACCAGAATTCGAATGCGGAGTTGGAATTCAGGGAGGCGCACAGTCGTGGAGTCCGACTGACGGTTGCCCGCCCAGAGTCGAGCCTCGACCCGGATGTTCGAGCCTGACGCCCGGAGGCTGCAGCCTGGAGCCTGTCTCATGTCCGCTATTTCTCGCGAGGCTGCCGCACTCATCCACGCCCAGCGCTGGGCCGCGTTGGCGACCCTGAGCGATGGCGAGCCGTTCGCGTCGATGGTCGCGTATGCGCTCGAGCCGGGTGGCGGTGCCCTGCTCTTTCATGTCAGTCAGCTCGCGCAGCACACGCGGGACCTGCTGGCACACCCCCGCTCGTCGCTTGCCGTGAGCGAGGCGGACACGCTCGAGGACGACCCGCAACGCCTGCAGCGTGTGACGATCACCGGTGTGGCCTCCGTGGTGCGGCGAGGAGACGAAGCGTACCTCGCGGCGGCCGAAGCGTACATCGACCGTTTCCCGGACGCGCAGATGCGGTTCGA
Organism: Vicinamibacteria bacterium; assembly: GCA_963697705.1. GTDB lineage: Bacteria > Acidobacteriota > Vicinamibacteria > Vicinamibacterales > JAENWD01 > CAVUCH01. Next base: position 263,759 of record CAVOPA010000019.1, on the reverse strand, counting down.
GCTCGGTGACTTCCTGCTCGTCCGCTTCACGCCGGAGCACGTCAGATACGTGGGCGGCTTCGCGCGAGCCGCTCAATTGTCCTGGACGGACGTAAAGGAGAGCGGCTCGCTGATCTAGTGGCCTGCGCAATTCGGAAGCGGCGAACGCTCGGCCCCGTCTGCCCTTCTCTATTCCAGGAACTTCCCGATCAGCCACAGGTGCCCGAACGGGTCGACCACGGCGCCCTGGAGCATCCGCTTGATAGGGCGCGGTCCGGCGGTGGCGTGCGTGTGTTCCTCCACGGGGCTGTGCTCGACGGCTCCCGCGGCCAATGCCTTGCTGTGCACGGCCACAGGATCGTCGACGAAGAGCTCGATCCTCACGGTCGTGAAGCTTGCGGCGGCCGGGCTGCGCGTGCCGTGAGGGGGCGACTCGTGCGCAAGGAAAAACTGGGCTCCATCGATCGAGAGCCCGGCAACCGAGTGATCCAGGTGCCACAGGAGCGTCGCACCGAACGCGGCCTGGTAGAACGCGATTGCGGCGCTGCCGCTGCTCACCGCCAGCATCGGAGAGATCTGGGTAGCCATTGGTGTGGGCCGAGCATAGCCGATCAGCGCTGACGCCGGACGGATTGACGAGGTCTGTCGGCCACTCTTCCTGACGTCAACCGCTCGGCCCGCATGTGCGCAGCTGAACGTCGCCTCCAGGCACGTGCATCCCTGCCGCCGACCGCCTTCGCGTTCGGCGTGCAGCCCAATCTGTTATTCTCCGCAATCATCGGGTGGCGCAGGAGGACACACATGGGCGTCGACCTCTCCGTATCGTTCACGGGCATCCGGTTCGAGAATCCGTTCATGCTGGCGTCGGCGCCGCCGACCGAGTCCGAGAGCAACATCCTCCACGCGTTCGAGGCCGGCTGGGGCGGCGTCGTGACCAAGACGATTGGCATGCACCCCGTCGTGAACGTTGCCGGTCCGAAGACGAAGTTCCTGCGGTATCACGACGAATCGTCCACCCTCTCGATGAACCGCGGCCGCAGCGGCGTCCTGCACTCGTCGTGGAACTGGGAGCTCATCTCCGACAAGCCGCTCGACTGGTGGCTGCCGCGCATCACCCGCATCAAGCAGGCGTTTCCGCAGCGCGTCCTCATCGCCTCGATCATGGCAGGCTCCGGCAGCGATACCGAGCTCGAACACTGGCGGACGCTGGCCACCGCGTGCCAGGACGCCGGCGCCGACGGCCTCGAGCTGAACCTCTCGTGCCCCCACATGGACCGCGCCGACATGGGCTCGAACATCGGCAAGGACCAGGCGCTCTGCTCGTTCGTCACGCAGGTCGTGAAAGAGGTGGCCAGAGTGCCGGTCTGGGCCAAGCTCACGCCAGCGACGAGCGACATCGCGGAAGAGGCCGGCGCCGTCTTTCGCGGCGGCGGCGACGCCATCTCTTCGTCGAACACCTTCCCCTCGCTGCCGCTCGTCGATCCCGATACGCTCGAGTTCGAGATGCACGTCGACGGCTACGTCTCGAGCGGCGGCATGGGAGGGCCGGCCATTCTCCCGCTCTCGATCGCCAAGATGGCGCAGTTGACGCGCGCGTATCCCGACAAGGCGTTCTCCGGGATCGGCGGCATCTCCGAGTTCGCACACGCGCTCAACTACTTCCTCCTCGGCTGTGGCACCGTCCAGATCTGCACGGCGGCCATGCTCGATCACGCCATCGGACCGGCGGTGATCGAACGGCTCACCGCCGGCTACCGTGCCTTCCTCGAACGTCACGCGAACCGCGGCTGGACGGGCCTCGACGATTTCCGTGGCCTGCTGCGCGAGCGCGTGGTGGCCCAGTCGAAGATCCGCAGGCCCGACCAGGCGGGCTACGCGGTCTGACCGGCCCCGCGCTTCGGCACGGATCGCGCCATGTCTACGACGCTCATCAAGAACGGCACGATCGTCACCGCGTCGGACCGCTACGACGCAGACGTGTACATCGACAGGGGCGTGATCTCCCTGATCGGCCGCGGCCTGAGCCTCCCGGCCGACACCGTCGTCGAAGCGTCCGGCCTGCTGGTGATGCCCGGCGGCATCGACGTGCACACGCACCTCGACATGCCGTTCGGCGGCACGCGGTCGGCCGACGACTTCGAGACCGGCACCGTCGCCGCCGCCCACGGCGGGACCACCACGCTCATCGACTTCGCCATCCAGGACTTCGGCCAGGGGCTCTATCCGGCGCTCGACGCGTGGCGGCAGCGCGCCGAGGGCAAGTCGGTCATCGACTACGCGTTTCACATGATCGTGCGCGAGCTGACCGAACAGGTGTCGATCGACATGGACCGCATGGTGCGGCACGAGGGCGTCACCTCGTTCAAGCTGTTCATGGCCTATCCCGGCGTGTTCATGGTCGACGATGCGACGATCTTCAAGGCGATGCTGAAGACGCGCGAGAACGGCGGGTTGATCTGCATGCACGCCGAGAACGGCGGCGTGATCGACACGCTCGTCAAGGACGCATTGCGGAAGGGCGAGAAGGCGCCAAAGTACCATGCGCTGACGCGGCCGACGCGCGCCGAGGGTGAGGCCACCGCGCGCGCCATCGCGCTTGCCGAGATGGCGGGCGTCCCCGTCTACATTGTCCACCTCTCGTGCGCTGACGCGCTCGAGAAGGTGAAGCAGGCGCGCGACATGGGTCTTCACGCCTACGCGGAAACGTGTCCGCAGTACCTGTTCCTCTCGTACGACGACTATGAGCGGGAGGGCTTCGAGGGCGCCAAGTACGTGATGTCGCCGCCGCTGCGGGAGCAGTGGCACCAGGACGTGTTGTGGAAGGGGCTGCTCCGGAACGACCTCCAGGTGGTCTCGACTGACCACTGCCCGTTCTGCATGAACGAGCCGCCGCAGAAGCAGCTCGGGGCCGACGACTTCTCGAAGATTCCAAACGGCGCCCCGGGCATCGAGACACGGCTGATGCTGATCTGGGAGGGCGTCCGGGCACGACGGATCAGCATCCACCGGTTCGTGGAGCTCGTGGCCACGAACCCGGCGAAGATGTTCGGCCTGTGGCCGCGCAAGGGCACGATCGCCGTGGGATCGGATGGCGACCTCGTCGTCTGGGATCCCGACAAACAGGTGACGCTCTCGGCCGCGACGCACCACATGCGGGTGGACTACAACCCCTACGAAGGCCGCGTCGTGACCGGCGCCCCGGCCGTGGTGCTCTCGCGCGGCGAGGTGATAGTTGATCACGGCGAGTTCAAGGGCCGCGGCGGCCGTGGCGAGTTCGTCAAACGCGTCGCCGGTCCGCCGCTGGTGTGACGTCGCGGTCGAGGCCCGGCTGAAGCCGGGCACTACACGGAGCCGTCGCCAGCCGGCCACGACAGGGGGCGTTGCGATGAGGCTTCCGGCCAGCCGCTCGTCTGACGTCGCGGTCGAGGCCCGGCTGAAGCCGGGCACTACACGGAGTCTCGACGCTGACTTGTCTGGTCGGCGTGGAGCCGGACGCTGCATCGCGTAGTGCCCGGCTTCAGCCGGGCCGTCACCGGCTTGGCCGGACTGGAACGTCACCGCCGCCGATTGCCGACATGCCGCACACCGAACCTGCCGTTGTCGTCTCGTCGGGCATGCGTCGCGCCGCCGGCGATCTCTACGAGCTCACGATCGCCCCGCCGGACGCGTCTCTTTCGAACGTGGACCTGGCGCCGACCACGATCGCGCAACGCACGTGGACGACCTACCACGTGGCGTCGCTGTGGGTTGGCCTCTCGGTGTGCATTCCGACCTACATGCTCGCCGCCAGCCTCGTGGGGGCGGGCATGGACTGGAAGCAGGCCATCTTCACGATCATGCTCGGAAACCTGATCGTGTGCGTGCCGATGGTGCTCATCGCGCACGCGGGAACGCGCTACGGCATCCCGTTCCCGGTGCTCGCCCGATCGTCGTTCGGCATCCGCGGTTCGAACGTGCCCGCGCTGATGCGATCGGTCGTGGCCTGCGGCTGGTTCGGCATCCAGACGTGGATTGGCGGACAGGCCATCTACACGATGCTGCGGGTCGCCATCCCCCAGTGGGAGCCGCCGTTCGCGATGGCGCTCGGGTTCGGCGTGTTCTGGCTGCTCAACATCTACATCGCCGTCCGCGGCAGCGGCGCGATCAAAGCGCTCGAGGCCTGGGCGGCGCCGTTCCTGATCGTGGCGGGCTTCTGGCTGCTCGGTTGGGCCGTGACGCGAGCCGGTGGGTTCGGGCCCGTGCTGTCCCAGCCAAGCCGGTTTCGCACGACCGGCGAGTTCCTGGTCGTGTTCGTGCCGTCGCTGACGGCGATGATTGGCTTCTGGGCGACGCTCGCGCTCAACATCCCTGACCTGTCGCGGTATGCTCGCGACCAGCGGGCACAGGTATGGGGCCAGTTTCTCGGCCTGCCCACGACGATGACGCTGTTCTCGTTCATCGGTGTGGCAGTGACGTCGGCGTCCACCGTGATCTTCGGCGAGCCGATTTGGGACCCGGTCCAGCTGCTCTCGCGGATCGAGAATCCGGCGCTGGTACTGCTCGCGCTGTTCGCGCTGCTCATCGCGACGCTGACAACCAACGTCGCGGCCAACGTGGTGGCGCCGGCCAACGGGTTTGCCAATCTCTGGCCGGCGCGCATCAACTTCGCCCGCGGCAGCATCCTCGCCGGCATCATCGGCATCGCCATCATGCCCTGGCGGCTGCTCGAGAACGCCGATCGTTACATGGGATGGCTCGTCGCGTACTCCGGTCTCCTGGGGCCGATCGCCGGCATCTTCATCGCGGATTACTGGGTGGTGCGCCGGGCACAGTTGTCGCTGCCGGATTTGTACGACAGCCGCGGCCGGTACGGCCGCTGGAACCCGCGCGCCCTCATGGCGCTCGCAGCCGGCATCGCCCTGGCGCTGGCCGGCCTCGTGGTGCCCGCGCTCCGGCCGCTGTACGATTACGCGTGGTTCGTGGGCTTCGCGGCCGCGTTCGTTGTCTACGCGATCGCGATGCAGTGCCCGCCTTCGAGCGGGCGAACGTGCTGATGCGGCGCGAGGCGTAGCCCCGCCGGTTGCACGATTTTACCGAGGACACTTGTGAGCAACGTGACCGTGAGTCGCATGTCCGGCCAGGAGATGGTCGATCTCTGCAAGCGCCACACGATCTACGAGTGGTCTGCGCAGTCGGCGATCGACCCCATTCCCGTAGCACGCGCGGAGGGCGTGTACTTCTGGACGCCCGAAGGCAAACGGTATCTCGACTTCAACAGCCAGTTGATGTGCACCAACATCGGCCACGGCCACCCTGCGGTCGTGCGTGCGATCCAGGAGCAGGCCGCGACGCTCGCCTACGCGAACCCGTTCATGGCGACCGAGGCGCGCGCGCGGCTGGCCGTGAAGCTCACGGAGATCGCGCCGGGCGACATCGATCGCTTCTTTTTCACCAACGGCGGCGCCGAAGCCAACGAGAACGCCGTCCGCATCGCGCGCACCGTGACCGGGCGGCCCAAGATACTGGCCCGCTACCGTGCGTACCACGGCGCTACGGCCGGGGCCATCTCCCTCACCGGGGATCCGCGCCGCTGGGCCGCGGAGCCGGGCATCCCGGGCATCGTCCGGGCGCCCGAGTTCCACAAGTGGGGACGCCGCGAGCCCGAGCGGGTCGATGAGGCGCTCGCCGCGCTCGAAGACGTCATCCGCTACGAAGGGGCGCACACGATCGCCGCCTTCATCATGGAGCCGGTCGTCGGCACCAACGGCCTGCTCGTCCCGCCCGACGGGTACATGCAGGGTGTCCGCGCGCTCTGCGACCGCCACGGCATCCTGCTGATCGCCGACGAGGTGATGTCGGGCTTTGGACGGACGGGCCGCTGGTTCGCCGTGGACCACTGGGGCGTCGTCCCCGATCTGATCACGATGGCCAAGGGGCTGACCTCCGCATACGTGCAGCTCGGCGCGGTGGGCATGCGGCCGGCCATCGCGCGTGTGTTCGAGGATCGCCCCTTCCCCGGCGGGCTGACCTACAACAGCCACCCGCTCGGGTGCGCGGCGGCATTGGCGACGATCGCCGTGTACGAAGGCGAGCGCCTCGTCGAGCGCGCACAGGAGATGGGCGTGCGGCTGCGCGAGCACATGCAGGACATGGAGCGCCGCCACCCGTCGGTCGGCGCGACGCGATCGATTGGACTCTTCGGCCTGTTCGAGCTGGTGCGCAACCGGTCAACCTACGAGCCGATGGCGCCCTTCAACGGCACGTCCAGCGAGATGGCGGCGCTCGGTCGTGCGTTCCGCGACGCGGGTCTGTACACGTTCGTGCGGTGGAACACGTTCTTCACCAATCCGCCGCTCATCATCACGCCCGGCCAGATGGACGAGGCGTTCGCGATCATCGATCGCGGCCTCGAGTTGACCGACGCCGCAGTCACAGGGTGAAGCCATGGCGACTACTTCAGCGACGAGCATCAGCCCGAACGTCCTCACCCACTGGATCGGCGGCAAGCCGTTCGACGACACGGGCGACCGCTGGGGTGACGTCTTCAACCCGGCCACGGGTGAGCGCACGGGGCGGGTGCCATTCGCCGACGCCGCCGTCGTCGACCGAGCTGTGGCCGCGGCCGCTTCGGCGGCGGCGGCGTGGGGACACCAGTCGATCGCGGTCCGCACCCGGGTCATGTTCGCGTTCCGCGAGCTGCTCGAGCGGCGGAAGCGCGCGCTGGCGGAGATCCTCACCAGCGAACACGGCAAGGTACTGCCCGACGCGCTCGGCGAGGTGAACCGCGGACTCGAGGTCGTCGAGTTCGCGTGCGGGCTGGCGCAGCTCACGAAGGGCGAGTTCTCCGAGAACGTCTCGTCGGGCGTCGACAGCTACTCGATCCGGCAGCCGCTCGGCGTCGTGGCCGGCATCACGCCATTCAATTTTCCGGCGATGGTGCCGATGTGGATGTATCCACTCGCCATCGCGTGCGGGAACGCGTTCATCCTGAAGCCGTCGGAGAAAGACCCGTCGGCCGCGAACTTCTGCGCGGAGCTGCTGGCCGAGGCCGGCCTGCCCGACGGCGTGTTCAATGTCGTGCACGGTGACAAGGCGGCGGTCGACGCCATCCTGGCGCACCCGGGCATCACGGCGGTCAGCTTCGTCGGGTCAACTCCGATCGCGAAGTACGTATATGAAACCGGCACCAGCGCGGGCAAGCGCGTGCAGGCGCTCGGCGGCGCGAAGAACCACATGGTCGTGCTGCCGGACGCGGATCTCGACCTGGCGGCGGACTCGGCCGTCAGCGCCGCGTTTGGCTCCACGGGGCAGCGCTGTATGGCGGTGTCGGTCGTGGTCGCGGTCGGCGACGTGGCCGACGCGCTCGTGGCGCGCGTGCGCGAGCGCCTCGCCCGCCTGAAGGTCGCGCCGGGCCACGAAACCGGCGCAGAGATGGGCCCACTCGTCACGGGCGAACACCGCGCACGAGTTGCCGCGTACGTGGAACGGGGAAAAGCCGAGGGCGCGGACCTGGTGCTCGACGGCCGCGCCGTGACGGTGCCCGGTCACGACAGCGGCTTCTTCCTGGGCCCCTGCCTGTTCGATCGGGTCAGGCCCGAGATGGCGATCTACACCGACGAGATCTTCGGTCCGGTGCTGGGCATCGTTCGGGCCACGACGTACGACGAGGCGCTCGCGCTCGTGAACGACAGCCCGTACGCGAACGGGGTCGCGGTGTTTACGAACGACGGCGGCGCCGCACGGCGGTTCCAGAACGAAGTGCAGGTGGGGATGGTCGGCATCAACGTGCCGATCCCCGTGCCGATGGCGTACTACTCGTTCGGCGGCTGGAAGCAGTCACTCTTCGGCGACGCGCACATCCACGGCCGCGAAGGCGTCCACTTCTACACTCGCGGCAAGGTCGTCACCAGCCGCTGGCCAGATCCGCGGCACCGAGGCGTGAATCTCGGGTTTCCGCAGATGAAGTGAACGGTCAACGGGCAACGGATGCGTAGTCGGCTTGGGGTAAGACGATGAACTTGGTGGTCGCACGGCCGACCGATTGATATCCGGCAACACCTGACCGAGCGTCTGGCCGAACCTGCGGCCCGCGATCGCAGCGCGGAACTAGTGCTTTTGTTTCTCGGTGTCGCTTCCGCGTTCACGCATAGCATGACTGAGCAGGACTCGTGTGCCCCCAGGAGTCCATCATGCAACTGCGCGACGAAGACATCTTCGAGTATCACGAGCGTCCGCGCCCCGGCAAACTCGAGGTGCGCACCTCAAAGCCCTGCCTGACGCAGCGGGACCTCTCCATGGCCTACACGCCGGGCGTCGCTCGCCCCTGCCTGGCGATCGAGAAGGATCCCGAAGCGGCGTACCGCTACACCGGCAAAGGCAACCTCGTCGCTGTCGTCAGCAACGGCACCGCAGTGCTCGGTCTCGGCGACATCGGCGCGCTCGCCGGCAAGCCCGTAATGGAAGGCAAAGGTGTCCTTTTCAAGAGGTTTGCCGACATCGACGTGTACGACATCGAGATCAACGCCACCGATCCGGAAGACGTCGTGCGCATCGTGCGTGCGCTCGAGCCCACGTTCGGCGGTATCAATCTCGAAGACATCAAGGCGCCCGAGTGCTTCTACATCGAGGAGACGCTGCGGCGCGAGATGAACATCCCCGTGTTCCACGACGACCAGCACGGCACCGCGATCATCTCGGGCGCTGCGCTGCTGAACGCGCTCACCATCGTCGACAAGCCGATTGACGAAGTGAAGGTCGTCTTCTGCGGCGCCGGCGCCGCCGGCATCGCCTGCGCCGAGATGTACCTGCGCCTTGGCGTGCGCCGAGAGAACATCCTGCTCGTCGATACGGTGGGCGTCGTGCACGACGGACGGGTCGAGAAGATGAACCCGTACAAGCAGCGGTTCGCGGCCGAGACCCGCCTGCGGACGCTTGCCGATGCCATGCGGGGAGCGGACGTGTTCGTGGGCGTGTCGGCGAAAGACCAGCTCACGCCCGACATGCTGCGCAGCATGAACGTCGATCCGATCGTGCTCGCCATGGCCAACCCGGATCCAGAGATCACCTGGGAGCAGGCGTTCGCGACCCGCGCCGACGTGATCATGGCGACGGGACGGTCCGACTATCCGAACCAGGTGAACAACGTGCTCGGCTTCCCCTTCATCTTCCGCGGCGCGCTCGACGTGCGCGCCAGCGCGATCAACGACGAGATGAAGATTGCCGCGGTGCGGGCGCTGGCCGAGCTCGCGCGCGAGGACGTGCCGGAGCAGGTGCTGAAGGCGTACGGCGTGGGCCGGATCCAGTTCGGGCGCGAGTACCTCATCCCCAAGCCGTTCGACCCCCGCGTGCTGTTGTGGGTGGCACCCGCCGTCGCCAGGGCGGCCATGGAGAGCGGCGTCGCGCGGAAGCCCATTGCGGACCTGCAGGCATACCGCGCCTCCCTCGAGCGGATCATGGGGCCGTCACGTGAGGTGATGCAGTTGGTGACGCACAAGGCGCAGAGCCAGCAGCCGCGCCGCCTCGTGTTCCCAGAGGGCGAGAACGAGACGATCATCCGGGCGGCTCGAGCGATTGCCGATGAGCGCATCGCGCGGCCCATCCTGCTGGGGCGCCGCGAGGTCGTCGAGGAGCGCACCGCGGAGCTGGGCTTCGCGCTGCACGACTACGACATCGTCGACATCGAACGCTCCGCGGAGCGGGCGCACTACGCGGACCTGCTCTACCAGCTGCGGTCGCGGAAAGGCATGACGCCTGCTCGTGCCAGCAACCGCGTGCTCGACCCGACCATCTTCGCGCTGATGATGGTGCGGATGGGCGAAGCCGACGGGTTCGTCGGCGGCCTGACGCGGCCGTACCCGGAAACGATCCGGCCGGCAATCCGGCTGGTGGGATTGCAGCCCGGCGTGTCGCGCGTGTCGGCGCTGCATCTGCTGGTGCTGAAGGATCGGTTGTTCTTCTTCGCTGATACGATGGTGAATATCGACCCGTCGGCGACCGAGCTCGCCGAGATCGCGTGCCTTGCGGCTGACACCGCCCGCGTGTTCGACATCGAGCCGCGCGTCGCCATGCTGTCGTTCTCGAGCTTTGGCTCGGTCCGGCATCCGCAAGCCGAGCGCGTCGCCGAAGCCGCCGAACTCGTGCGGCAGATGCGGCCGGCGCTGGTGGTCGAGGGCGAGATGCACCTCGACACCGCCGTCGTCGAGGACATCGTGCGAGAGAACTACCCGCACTCGCGCATCCGCGGCGACGCCAACGTGCTCATCTTCCCCAACCTCGCGGCTGGCAATATCGGCTACAAGCTGGTGCAGCGGCTGGGCGGCGCCGAGACGATCGGCCCGATTCTGATGGGCATGCGGAAGCCGGTCAGCGTGCTGCAGCACGGCACGACCGTCGCGGACATCGTCAACGTCGCGGCCATCGCGGCCGTTGTGGGCGACCTGTCGGGCGGACCGGGCACCGTCGATCGACTCGAATTCGCGGGAGTGTAGTTCGTCACGTCGACCACCGAGGCGCCGCGAGGCTCCGGGGGGAGCAACGCCGGGACAGCTGTCCGGCGACAATCAGGATCAGCCACCGGGTCCCAGGACGCGGGATAGTGGGTCCGTTCGCGTGCCAGCGTGAGGCTGGCCTGCACTCGCGGCCTGGGATCCGGTGGCTGATCCTGATTGCTGCAAACGATCGATAGTTCTTCCCGCCTCGGGCCGTCGCTCCGTGTAGTGCCCGGCTTCAGCCGGGCGTTCCTCCGTGTAGTGCCCGGCTTCAGCCGGGCGTTTCCCCGATCAGATAGCATCTCCGCGTGTCCCGCCCGGCAGAACCAGACGCTGGTCTCCAGTACCAGTACCGTTTCGGCCGATTCGTGCTCTCACCCGCGCAGCGCCTGCTGCTGCGGGACGGGACCGAGGTACGTCTCATCCCGCGCTACTTCGACCTGCTGCGGCTGCTGATCGACCGGCGCGAGGCCGCCGTGCACCGCCAGGAGATCTTCGACCGTGTGTGGCCCGACGTGATCGTCTCGGATGGCGCGCTCAGCCAGGGCATTCGCACGCTACGGCGCGCTCTCGACGACGACCCGCGCGAGCCGGTGTTCATCCGCACGGTGTCACGCCACGGCTACCAGTTCGTCCACCCGGACCTGATCGTGGAGCCCGCCGGCACGGGCGCACATGACACCAATCCAGGAAACCGCGCCGCCGCTCGCGCGAGCGTGGCGCCAGAGTCGCTCGATACCGTCGCGGCGGCGGACGCATCCGCGCCGCCGACCGCTGATTCTTTCGAACCGCTGATCTCGCGCCTGCTGGATCGGCTGGCCTCAGATGAGGATCGCCGCGATGCAGCCGAGCGGCTCCATGCGCTCGGCGTTGACGAGGCGTTGCGGCGGATCGGTTCGAGGCCCGGGCACGGGCGCGCGCGCGCCATCCTCCGGGACGCACGGTGGGACGTGCCGGGTGCGAGTGACGTGCCGCTCGACGGCGGCGCCGGCTGGCTCCTCTCGGCCTTGGCCGTCGTGTCGCTTCGCCTCGGACGCGCGGGACGTCTCGCCTCCCGCCGATGGGCCACGGCAGCGACGGGCGGCGCGGTCGCCGGCGTGGCCGGCGGCGCGCTGGGCGGCCTGGCGCTGCTGCTGCTGCCCGGATCGGTTGCCACGCCCGGCGTGCTGATCGCGCTTGCGCTCGTCGGCGCCGTCGCTGGCGCGGTGGGTGGTGCAGGCGTGGGCGCTGGGCTTGCCGCCGCAGAGGCTCTGGCGCGTTCGCAGCGTGCAGCGGCCCTGGTTGCGTGCGGCGCGCTCGGCGGTGGTGCAGCTGGATGGCTGGCCCACTCAGCGAGCCGGATGGTACTCGCGACCCTGTTCGGTCGCGACCTGCCTTCGCTCGGCGGCGGCCCGGAAGGTGTCGTGCTCGGCGCTGCGACCGGCCTCGGCTACGCGCTGGCGACCGCTGGTGTTCAGGGCGGCGGCATGGCGACTCCGCACGGGGCCGCGCGGATCCGCACGGCCGCCGCTACCGGCCTCGCGTGCGCCGTTGCGGGCCTGGTGCTCGCGCTGACCGACCGCCACCTCGTCGCTGCGAGCCTCGACGTCATGGCCGACCGCTTCCTCGGCTCCAGCGTGGGCCTGACGCCGATTGCGCGCGCGCTCGGCGAAGGCGACCTCCGCCCGATCACCCGCACCCTCGTCAGTGGCTTCGAGGGCTTTCTCTTCGGCTCAGGCGTCGTGCTCGGTCTCACGCGACGATCGCGGTGACAGTTTGCGGGCTGGAGGCTGGCGGCTGGGCGGCGCGAGTTGGGTATTGCGAGCAGCTGTCGGTCTGGCACTCTCCAGCCTCCAGCCTCCAGCCTCTAGCCTCCAGCCCGCGGAAGATCTCACCGCCTCCTGATTCCCCGGTCACCATCCGCTCATGTCTTCCTGGCCGCGGCGCGTCATTGTGGGGCGCATGCAGACCCCAACACCGCCAGCACTCCACGTCGCCGTGATCCTCGACGGGAACGGCCGCTGGGCCACGACACGCGGCCTGCCTCGATCCGCCGGCCACAAGCAGGGCATGCGCGCCGTGCGCCGTCTCGTGCGTGCCGCTTCCACTCTCGAGATCGAGGTACTGACCCTGTACGCATTCTCCTCCGACAATTGGCAGCGGCCCCCTGGCGAGGTGTCCTGCCTGATGCGCATCCTCGACGAGTTCCTCCGCCGCGAGTCGGCGCAGTGCGTGAAGAACGGCGTCCGGGTGAGCGTGATCGGACGGCGTGACCGCCTCCCTCCCCTGCTCGTCTCAGGCATTCGCGCCATCGAGTCGGCGACCGCCGGGGCGCGCCGCCTCCACGTGCGTCTGGCGATCGACTACTCGGGCCGGGATGCGATCTGGTACGCCGCAGAATGCGCGATCCGCAGCGGTCAGAGCAGCCGCGAACACTTCGCGTGGGCGGTCCGCAGCGGGCGCGGCGAGCCGGCGCACGTCCCTGACGTGGATCTCCTGATCCGAACGGGCGGCGAGCGGCGGCTGAGCGACTTCCTTCTGTGGGAGCTGGCCTACGCCGAGCTGTACTTCACCGATGTGCTGTGGCCCGACTTCGGACGTGAGGACCTGGCCTCCGCGCTCGCCTGGTTCCGTACGCGCGAACGCCGGTATGGTCGCCTGCCGGCCGCCAGCCCGCCTGACCTCGGCGTCCACGCGGATGAGAGAATGGAACTTCCGCCCGACGTCAGGTGAACTACGGGTGGGCAGGCGAGAGAATCCTGCCTGAGGACAGTCTGGTTCATCATTGTTCGGGCAGTTCTGGAGGCAGCACGCATCCTCGGTCATTCTGTCGCAGCGCACCGGGGCCGCGCCGCTCTGCGCCGCGGGCAGCAAGGCCGTCTGAGTTCCACGCGGCGTCGACTGCTGAAGTGGTTCGTCCATGACCGAAGAGGAGCCCGACGATGCCGTGCTGGTGCGGCGCATCGCCGACGGCGACGAAGCCGCCTTCGTGCTCGTATACCGCCGGCGCAGTCACCGCGTGTATCGGTTTGCGCTGCAGTTGAGCGGTTCCACGACCATCGCGGAGGAAGTAACGCAGGAAGTCTTCCTCGCGTTGATGCGCGAGGCCGAACGGTTCGATCCGGCCCGAGGGTCGTTCATGTCGTACCTATACGGGGTCGCCCGCAACCATGTGCTTCGGCAGCAGCGGCGGCGGCCGGCCGTCGCGCTCGATGCGCGGCCGGACATCGCCGAGGGCCTGAGCGCGCCTGACGATCCGCTGGCCGACGCCGTGCGGCAGCAGACGGTGGCGACCGTGCGGCGCGCGGTGCAGTCGCTCCCCGGGCACTATCGCGAGGTCGTCCTGCTCTGCGACATCGAGGGGCTGGACTACCGCGACGCGGCACAGGTGATCGAGTGTCCGATCGGGACGGTGCGCTCGCGCCTCGCGCGCGGGCGAGCGCTGCTGGCCGACAAGCTGCGCGATCGGATGGCGCCGGTTTCATCCACACTCGGTGTGAGGTGCGCCACATGAACGCCGACCATCGTGACGGGCTCGGCGCGGCGGTTGACGCGCTGCGGCACGATGCCCGAATCGCCGTCCCGCAGGAGCTGGAGCTGCACCTCGTCTCAGCGTTTCGAGCACATCACGCTCTGGTGGCGCTAGGTCATGACGAGGAGGCGGTCGTGCCACCGGCGCTGGAGGCCACGCTGGTTGCCGCCTTCCGGGAGCACCGCGCCGATCAGGCGGCCATCGGCCGTCGGCTGCGCCGGCTGCCGTGGTTCCTCACGCGGGCTGCCGTGCTGATCGCGGCGGTCGGCGGAGCCGTCTACTTCACCGCGTGGCCGGCGCGCAATGGATCGTCGACGCTACCGCGTACCGCCGTCACTGCGGTCGCGGCGTCGAGCGCTCATGTCCCGCTATCGGACGCGGCCACGCGTGCGGTCCGACCGGTGACGATACACGCGTCTGTCACGCCAACCCGGCATCTGGCGCGGGTTGCCCCATTACCCGGACGTGCGATCGGCGCGGCGAGCATCAGCTCGCCTGCGCCGGCGCTCGAAGACGATGACGCGAGCAATGACGAGTTCATCCCATTGACCTACGTGGCTGGGTCATTCGGTGACGAAACGCACGTCGTGAGCGTCGACGTGCCCCGGTCGGCCCTTCTGGACTTCGGCGTCCAGACCGAGGCCGTGCCCGACGACGCGACGCCGGTGCGGGCCGAGGTGCTCATGAGCGAGGACGGCATGCCTCGCGGGATTCGTTTCTCGGATCGCGTTCCAGCGCTCGCCCGGCCACCTGGGTCCTCCCGTGCGCCACTGACCAGTCGAAGGAGATTGCAGCCGTGACCAATGTGTTTACACGTCTCGCTACGTTGGCCGGAATGCTGGCGCTCGGCGCGGTGGTGGCCGCATTCGACGGCCCCGGACCGAGGCCGCCCGCGTTGATGATGTATGGGCCTTTCGGTCCTGAGGGCGGTGGGCGCGTCGTCAAAGGCCAGCCGTACTCTGCGCAGACGGTGACCGAGATGACGCAGACGCTGGCAGACGGCAACCGCATCGTGCAGCGGACCGAAGGCGCCGTCTATCGGGACGGGGAGGGCCGCACGCGTCGCGAGCACACCTTCACCGGGATGGGCCCGATGCCCTTCGACGGACCGATGCACGGCCGCCAGGTGATCACGATCGATGATGTGGTCGCCGGCGTGCAGTACGCGCTCGACCCACGGGCGAAGACGGCCCATCAGGTCGAGCGGTGGAACGGCCGACGTCCCGGCGGGCCGCCGATGCCGCCGGGAGTCCAGATGGACCGGATGCCGCTCGATGCCGACGGCCGCGGCAGCGAACCGGTGCGCGAGGCGCTCGGCACGAAGACGATCGAGGGCCTCGAGGCCGAGGGCTCGCGAACCGTGATCACGATTCCTGCGGGCGAAGCTGGCAACGATCTACCCATCGAGATCGTGAACGAGCGATGGTTCTCGAAAGAGCTGCAGGTGCCGGTGCTGATGCGATTCGTCGATCCGCGCATGGGCGAGCGCGTCTATCGGCTGACGGCCATTGCCCGCGGGGAGCCGTCGCCGCAGCTCTTTGTCGTCCCCCCCGACTACAAGACCGTCGACGGGCCCGAACGCCCCTTCTTCGAGAAGCGGGTACCGTAAAATGGCGTGATGAGGTCTGTTCTTCGCCAGGTGCTGGCCGCGGCGTTCATCGCGGCCGGCGCGCTCCTGCCGGTGCACTCCCCTGGGGCGCTCTCCGGTCCCTGGGTCGCGGGCATGTCCGCGGCCGAACACACGGTCGATCTCCAAGGCACCTGGGTTCTGAACAAGGATCTCGGCGCCGATCCGATCGGCGAGCTGGACACCAGCCGCCCCAAGCGGCCCACGGGCGCGGGCGGGATGGCCGCTCCGGGCAGCGGCGGTGGCCTGGGCGGCCCGCTCATCGGCGGCCGACGCCGGCTCGATCGCGCCAACGCCGAGGAGATGGCGCGCGTCAAGGAGATGCTGCGGCAAATCATGGCCGCGCCGGAGAAGATGACAATCGCGGTCGAGGGTCCGGTGATCGAGGTGTCGGGCGACGACGGCTCCGTGCACCGCCTGCACGCGGACGGCAAGAAGCTACGCGACCGCAGCTATACCGGCCTCGAGTTCGACCGCAAGACGAAGTGGGACGGCGACGTGCTCGTTACCGAGTTCGCCTTGACGGACAGCGAGGCGAAGGCAAAGCAGACCTGGGCCCGCACGGGAACACGGCTGCGGATTGTCACAAAGCTCATGCCGCCGAATGGGGCGGACCCGCTCGAAGTGCGGCGCGGTTACGACCTCGAGAGCGCAACGAAGTAGCGCGCACCTACCTGCGAGCAACAGTCGCGATTCGCGCTCCGCGGGGTCCCCGCGCAGTGTCGGGCGACCCCGGACGCCTGGGAACGCCGTGCTACAATCAGGCGTTCTGGCGGACGGCTGAGCCGTCTCCAGCCCACCAGCCGGCCGGCGTAGCTCAGTTGGTAGAGCAGCTGATTCGTAATCAGCAGGTCGTCGGTTCAAGTCCGACCGCCGGCTCCAGAATCCCCTTGAAAATCTAGCCAATCCCGCGCGACTGTGCCGGTTCTGCGTCGTCGTAATGCCAATCGTCCTGCCCAGACCCGCGGCCTCATGATTTCGAACTCCTGGAGAGCATCACGTCCATGAGCTGCGCGGCCCGGCTGGCGGTCTCGCGCTGTAGGTGCGCGTAGGTATCCGCGGTGAGGCGGATCTCGCTGTGGCCGAGCAGCATGCTGACTTCGGCGAGTTGTACGCCGCCGGCGATCAGGAGCGACGCGGCCGAATGCCGGAGATCGTGAAACCGCACGCGCGGCAGCCCGGCGTGATCGAAGGGCTTACCCCTCGACTCCAGTCGTTAGTGGGCCGCATCCTTTTGAAGGGGTGAATCCGCGTCACGTTGCTGAGTGCCGCGGCCGCGGGCGCGGCGTCCGGCGCGCGGCGGCTGACGCGGGCTTGCAGCCGGCCAGGAGCGGTTGACTCCGCCAACGGCTGGCGTTTCGCAAAGGTCAGCCGTTGCCTATAGATCGGTAACGACAAGTCGCCCAGTGTTCACCGATCTCGGAGCAAGGCAACAGTAGGCCAATCGCGGGGGATGTCCCGATAGCTGTTGAGAATTGAAGCGGCGGCTCCGTCACTGCTCGTGGTACACGAGTGGTGGCCAAACCGAGGCAACACGCCTCTCAGTAAAGGAGCCGCCATGAAGAAGTCTCTCACAGTCGCTCGCCCTGCTGCGGTCGCCATCGAAGAAGTCCCGCTCACAGGATTGGGCGGAGGAGGTCTATAGACCGAACATTCTGAACAAACCGGAGAAGTACACGATGTGAAGGAGGACTCCGTTCACGAACTTGACGGGCCCCCACTCTACGCTTTCCTGCCTGCCGACAGCGCCGGGCTCACGTACCTATCGGTGATTCCCGTTCTTACCTTCGACGACAGGGATCCGATGGAACTCGAATCGCGAGCGGAACCCACTTCCGGCGATCGGCTCGGCATCGGCGTCAAAAGGGTTCACGCCAGGGGGAAAGATCGCCCCCTCGCTGGTTGCGATCGCTGTCTCAAAGGTCTCGTCGAACGTGATGACAAAGGTGGCAGCGGCGACGCCAAAGAACACATTTCCACTCTGGAAGGTCAGGTCCACGGTCCTGGCGGTGACCTCTCGTCTTCCCGTCGTGTTCCACGAGCCCAAGGTATTGCTGAACGATTCCCCGAGGACGCCGCCGCCGGTGAACTGGATGGAGAAGACGGCGCGCAGGTTGCCATCTCGACCGATCTGTAGCACCTGCGCCCCGTCCTCCTGGACGGCCAGGTACGTGCCAGCGATTTTGTCGCCGAGGCCCTCAACCGAGGCCGGACTTGCCTGTCCTAGAATGGAGGGAGAGCTCAGTGCGATCACTGCCACAACAGCGAGGGATGCCGACCATCTATCAATGCTCTTCATAGGTCCTCCGTGTCTGAAACGGTATTCGCTCTGGCGGATGGCGCAGGCTGCCAGCAAGGTCAGTGGAATCGCAGGCACGGCGGCGTTCAAGTGACCTGGCTAACGTAAAGAGTTTTGTCCAGCCCCCGGTGAATTTCAACAGCGGACGGGACATCCCCCAATCGCGGCCTCGGTCACGTAACGGCGCTCGAGCTCGCCGCCGCCTGGCCGAATCGGCTGAAGATCGTCGCGCCCGGGACAATCAACCGACTGTCCTGGGCCGTAACAACGCGCCTGATTACTCTATCGTTGCGGGTGACGCCGAGCGCCTGAGCTGCCGAATACGCCGTGTACGCTCCCGGCCATCGATCGCGTTCGCAGTGCAGAGGTCGGGGATCCGACCCTCCGGCGGTCCACCACTCACCCCTTCATTACCTCTGGCTGGTCGCAAACGCATCGCGAAATGGCCCGAGGGTCTTCCTCTCCGGCGAGCAATCTGCGACCGCGAAGACGATCTCCGAGAACGCCCCAAGGAAATCGTTCTCCAGCGCCCGCCGAAAGTCCTGGGCCGTGCGGTGCGGGTCATTTCGAAACGCTCCACAACCCCACGCGCCGAGCACCAACGTGTCGTGACCAAACTCTTGTGCAATCGCGAGTACTCGGGCAATTCGCTTCGCCAAGAGGTTACCGGCCTCCGGCTGACCAACCGCCGGCGCATACGGAGCCGCACACGTCAGAAAGCTCAGGAGCCAGGGACGTGGCAGTTCCGTTCCGTCATCGAGGCGGAACACCGGAACATCAGGAGAATAGATCGCCCAATCCGTTGAGCCTGATAGAGCGCGCCGCCGGTGGTGTTCGTACATTGGGTCGCCCACGAGGGTCTGATGCAGAGCGCTGGATCGACACAAGGCCTCCTCCTGGGCGGTAGCTCCGGCGAGGAACCCACCACCGGGCTCGACCCCGTTGGCGAAGTTCAGGGCAAGCGGCCGCAATCCGGACTGAACGAAGCGTCGGGACGCTCCGAGCGTTGTCTCATTCGTCACCTGGACTCGTGTGTGGCTGAAGGGGCTGCGCTCAGGACGCGTGAGCGACGCCTCTGGCGGAATGCTCACGCTCGCGGCAGACGCAGCCTGCACGGCCTCACGCCAGACGACTTCATGACCATCCCGCGTGACGTAGAAGCCGTCGCGGGCAGCTCGTACGGCGGACCGACCAAGTGCCGCGGCGACATCTCGCGGGATGTCCAAGTCCTGGCGTCGCGAAGCGGCCATCTGCTCGGAGTCGATGCACGGCAGCAAGTAGAGGTGGGGCTCACAAGTCATGGGACGATCTGCAGGATCTGCTCCGGATCATCCAACGGCGAGGCGATGCGGGTTTCCCAAGTCGGTTAGAGGGGCATCCGCCCCTACGTCGTGAATGGTGCAGATGTTGGGCGCTGAAGGTTCCCTACAGCCCGCGCTTCACGGTGGAACCGTTCGCGCGCCGGCGTCGAGTCGGTGCGAGCCGCAGGGAGGACCTTGACGGCTACCGCCCGAGTCCGACCGCCGGCTCCAAAACCTTCAGCAAAATTGCCGATTTGACGCCTGCGGCCGGGCACTGAGCCCTTTTGACAGCCAACCTGACAGCCTAGCGCATCCAGATCCGGAAAAGTACTCCTCTTGCACGCTCACCCGAACGGGCCGCTGTGCCGTTTCGCACAGATCAAGGACGCGCGACCGGGTACGCTCCCACAGTTACACGCCATGAGCCAGGGTCGCCAATCACGCTGTATTCAAACGGAGCAACGAATGCATGCCTCGCTCACCTCTGTTGGCGTCGTCGGTGTCGCGCTGTTCGTTGGCTGTAGTCAGCCCATCACGCCAACCAGTCCGACGTCTCCCTCGTCCGCCAGTCTGTCCAACGCGTCGTCGGAGGCGAACGCAACCGGCGCGGCTGTTCTCTCCAACGACCAGGAAGTGCCGTTCAATGGGAGGTTGGAAGGAACCGCCACCATTACACCGGGTACACCTCCGTTTGTGTCTGTCTCAATCGAGGGCACGGGCAACGCTACGCACCTGGGTCGTTTCACCGTAGAAATCCCGCACGTCGTGAACACCACGAACAGGACCTCGACCGGCACCTACGAGTTCACTGCGGCCAATGGCGACACGCTCACCGCTGGCTTTACCGGACAAGCCACCCTAACGGCCCCTGGCGTTCTCTCCATTGTGGAAACCGCGACGATCGCAGGGGGTACAGGTCGGTTCGCCGACGCCACTGGGAGCTTTACCGTCGAGCGCTTGTTCAACCAGGTAACCGGCTTGACCACCGGTTCCTTCGAGGGGACTATCTCCTCGCCCGGTGCCGGCACGCCTTGAAAGTTGATCGCCACCGGCAACAACACGGCGTCCTAGCCAAACAGGCCGGCCATGCGCTGCGCCGCCTTCGCCGCGGTCTGCTCTTGGAGATGGCTGTACAGGTCCGCGGTCACGCGCAGCTCGGAGTGGCCGAGCAGCATACTGACCTCGACGAGCTCGACGCCCGCCGCAATCAGCAGACTCGCCGCGGAGTGCCGCAGGTCGTGAAACCTGATGCGCGGGAGCGCCGCCGCCTCGAGCAGCGCGTGCAGTGTGCGCAGGACGTTTCGGGGGTGTAGGCCGGCACCGACCTTCATCGCGCGGCCCTTCCCTTCATTACAGGTCCGGTACGTCGTGAACACGAGACCGGTCTCCACCCAGCGATCGCCAGCCTTGAGGCGCTCCTCGAGCTGCCGCGTGCGGTGTACCCTGAGCGCCTCCAGGCACGGCTGCGGAAGCGCCAGCGTCCGGCGGCTCTTCTCCGTCTTTAGCTCTTGCAGGACGAGCTGGTTCCCCACCTTCTGGAGCTGCTGACGGACGCGGATCTCCCCCGTCGTCAGATCCACGTCTTCCCATCGCAGTCCTGTGGCCTCCCCCAGGCGAAGGCCACACGCGAGCGCGACCCCGAACAGCGCGCCGAGCCGATGCGCGCTGGCCACCTTCAGGAACGCTGTTGCTTGCGTCACGTCGAGAGACACGCTCGGCCTCGCCGCCACCCGTGGCACCTTGACGAGCGGGCTGCGTTGATGGCGACGAGCTGCAGGCGCTGCGCATGCTGAGCGCCGAGCGCAGCGTCGCATGCGCGAGCGTGATGCGCGGCGGGCGCCGTGCTCCTCCTTGTGCTGCGTCAGCCACTGCTGCACCCGCTGCGGCTCAGCTTCTCGAAGACGCAGCGCGCCGAACGCTGGACTCGGTAGCCGTTGTTCGCACCGCGATAACCACGCCTCGTGCTCGGCCCCCGGGTCGGCGGGGGCCGCGCGGGTATACCGCGCCACGCCGGCAGGAGCCGGTGGCCGAGCGTCACATTCACAATCACTTACACACACACGAGGACACACGAAATGAAACTCCGACGTAAGCCAGAGGAGCAGCAGACCGCAGACAAACAGATTTCTATCGTGACGAGCGATAACGCCATTAAGTTTAGTCCTGCGTTCGCTCGGGACACACTGCTGGCGATTGCGCCACCGGTCCCGGCCGCACTAATGCCCCACATCGACCGATTCGACGCTCAACTTCTGCCAGGCCGTCGCGTATTGGAGCTCGACGGTGCGCAGTTCGAGAGTGACGTGGAGGAGGAAACGCGCCGTCAGCAATCGCAGCCGACGCCAGAGGCGACATGGACGTACGGCGAGGTGGTTGCACGCCTGTTCGGCGGTGACGTTGCAGCCTTCGAGGCCGCCGCCATCTTAGGGTTCCCGTCACGATCTGGCGCGCGTTTGAACGGCGTGCGATTGGAGGGCTACTGGCGGGCGCGAGTCGTGCGCGAGTGGGCCAGTAGGATCGCGGAGACGGCTGCGGCGCTGACGAGGTGACGCGATGGCCGAAGGCTAAGCGAGGGGGCGACTTTTGGCGGCAAAGACAATCGCCCGTCAGACCCCCTGTGCAGGGCGCTTGCAATCAGTGCTGTCGTCCGTAGAGCCTCTGCAAGCCGATTTTGCGATAGTGCTGCATCCGTGCGAGGTAAACGCCCACCGTCACCGCGAGATCATTGAGGAAATACATCATTTCACCGGTATTACTGTCTCGCTCGCTGTGGAAGTGGTCGCCGCCGAGGTGCAGATCGACTGTGGTTTCCATTGCCACGATCATCGGCTCTACGACAGTCTTTATCAAGGTGAGGTGTATCTAACGTGAAGACTGATCCCGCAACGCCGAAGATGGGATGCCCCCGGTTGCCGTCAGCGATGAAGGCCCGTAGGCCTGAGACGCCATCGTGATCGCGTGGGACTGGCGTGGCTGGGCATGGCCGGTCTGGGCGACGGTCTGGAAGTGGCTGCCGCGATCCTGGCGCGCCGAGCTGTGCGAGGCGTGTGGCGAACTTTTCGGCCGACGAAATCGAGCGCCTGGCACATCTGGACGCGCGGCGCCCCCCGGCGTTGCCGCCAATGTTGGAAGCGACTGGCACAAGCGCGCCACGCGGCCGCGCAAGACCGAAGGAAGGATAGCGAAGACGATGGCAAGCTGGGAACGGGCGATGCTCCAATGGCCGAACGGTGACCGCTGCGACCGCTCGCCCGAAACGATCGAGACAGCACTGCGGCTGCTGCGATGGCGTGGTGCCGCTGAGGGCTGCTCGAACTGCGGCAAGCGGGCCATCGCGGTCTGCAGTCGCCAGGCGTTCTGTGCGACGTGTCAGGGGCAGCGTGCGGCGCGGGTGCTCGAGAGGCGTCGCGGCAGCATCGCGGGAGCGAGCGGCGATGTCGGCGCGGTTGCCACCGGGACGGAGAGCGGCGGAACGCTGCGCGGGCACGCGATCGTGTTCGGGGCGCGATCGGTTGATCTCGGCGGCTTTCGCGAAATCATCCGACCGGAAGCCGTCGATCGCACGATTGCGGAGAAAACGGATTTGCGGGCGCTCTGGAACCACGACTCGTCGCTGCCGATTGGGCGTGTGTCGGCAGGCACGCTGGTAACCCGCAAGGATGCGCGCGGGCTGCGCGTCACGATCGCCGCGCCATCGTCGGCGCGTGCATACGTCGAGAGCGTCGAGCGGCGCGATGTGACGGCATGTCGTTCGCGTTCCGCGCCCTCGATGATACGTGGCATCTGGAGGACGGTGTGCCAATTCGGGAGGTCACCGACATGGCGATGAACGAGGTATCGCCGGTGAGCTTCCCGGCTTATCCGGTGACCAGCGTCAGCACCGGCGCCGAGGGGACGGACGGTCAATCGAGCTCGCGCGGCGCATGCTGCTACTGAAGCGATAGCGTGCGAGACAACATGCACACACCGCTTGCAACACGCCCGTGCTCGATGTGCGGGCGAGTCTCGCGGCTCATCGAGGAGCGGCGCGTAACGCCCGAGAGCGAGCACAGAATTTCCGCCGCAGAGGTCACGCGCTTCTATGCGTGCGCGAACCCGGCATGCGAGTACGTCGAGCGTGCAGCGTGACGGATGAACCGGCGAGCCTCCTGGCCGCGTCCGTCGAGCGCAGGTGCTGCGGCTCGGCGTCCGCACGACCGCCTGGGGCCGGGCTGAGGATCCACGACTTCGTGCTCAGGGGCCGATGCCCGTGCCGGCTGTGCGCCCTAACCCCTCGGCTCGGACGAGGGCTTCGATGATTGGCGCGAGGCCGTCAGGTCTCCACCAGCCCCTCCATTTCTCGGATGATGGCTTCGACTTCTGCTTGATCGCCGTCGCGGACACCACCGCCCAACTCAAGGTACTTGCGATAGTCCGCGATGGCGCTTGTGTACCCTTTCTGCTCGCCCCGGATCGCTGCCCGGTTGTTGTACGCGTCTGGGCTCGTCCGGCTTGAGGCGAATGGCCTCGTCGTAATCGGCGATGGCGCCGGGCAGATCGCCCAGAGCGTGACGGACGATGCCGCGGTTGTTGTACGCCCGGCGTAGTCCGGCTTGAGGCGAATGGCTTCGTCGTAATCGGCGATCGCGCCGGGCAGATCGCCCAGCGCTCGCGGGCGACACCGCGGTTGTTGTACGTGCGGGCGTCGTCCGGCTTGAGGCGAATGGCTTCGTCGTAATCGGCCGATCGCGCCGGGCAGATCGCCGAGAAGCCTGCTCGGACGATGCCGCGGTTGTTGTACAGCGTCCGCGTAGTCCGGCTTGAGGCGAATGGCCTCGTCGTAATCGGCCGATGGCGCCGGGCAGATCGCCCAGAGCCTTCCGAGCGATGCCGCGGTTGTAGTACGCCTCGGCGAAGTCCGGCCTGAGGCGAATGGCCTCCGAGAACGCGTGGAGTTCTTCCTGGTGATCTGTCGTCCGGTAGCCGCGCTCGAACCACTGCTCGGCTGTCAGCGCGGCCTGCTTGCACTGCCGGCGCCTGTCGCGCGGCCGCCCGCTGTGTCTCCGCTGCGCGCTGGGCAGCCGCAGAAGGCGGATGCGGTACCGCTTCGAGCGCGATGCTCAGATGCTTGGTTCGCAGCTTCTCCATCGCCGCGTCGAAGTACTCGGCAGGCACCCCCAGACCCTTGATAGCGCGGCAGAGCCGACAGGGCGCCGGAGAGCTGCTTCGCCACCATTGGACTGCCGAAATCGAAGCCCTCAAACAGCAGCGGCACGATGTTCCGCCGGCTTTCGATGGCCGTCTCGATCTCGCGCCGCAACCAGTCGCCGGGCTCAGCCAATCGTTCCAGAGCAGACGGGGTCAGGAGGATCAGGAAGTGCGCGCGGGCGCGGACGTTCTCCAGGATTTGGCTCTCGAAGTCGCCGGCCGCGATGCCCCGGTAGTCCATGAAGACATCGAAGCCGTTGCTCGTCAGGTGCTGGTAGATGGCGAGCGCTGTCCAGAAGTTCGTGCGGCGATAGCTGATGAAGACCGTCTTCTCGACGCGGGGCATCGTGGCTCTCCTGACGCGGCGCACGATACCACGCGCGACGGGCTGCACGCTTGTAATCGGATGCGTCCGCTCAGCGAGCGGCCTCGGCGTTGATCACTCGCTGCTCGTCGGCCCAGCGGAGCGCATCGGTCTGGTGCTCGAACGCCTTTGCGGCCCGCGCCTGTCCGTTCACGAGGATCACGACGGCGATGTACTGCGCGTGCGGCATCAACCGAGCTTCCATGATGTGCTCGCCGCGTTGGAGACGCCAGAGGATGCGCGGGGTGTAGTCGGAAGCGAAGGGATCTGCCATCGGGGCTGGCGTATGATACGCCGGCCGAGCGGGCGCTGCTCGAGGCGCACGGGCTCGGCAGGCGGGAGGGTGCAGTAGGGGGCACGGCTGTCCGCCACTGCAGGTGCGTGGGAAGCTTTGTAGCAGGAGGCCGACTGATGTCTCGACACGGTCTGCTGGTCGTCACTCATAGCGGTCTTTCTCGCGGCCACAGCGCCGCGAATTGCAATGCGCAGCAATCGCGCCGCTATATCGGGCCGAGCACAGCGGCCGATGCCACGCTGCCGCCGTACAGCGGCGCGGTCCAGGTGGGAAACACCCTTATCTGTCCGGGGACGCTGGTGTTGATGCGAATGGTCCGATTCCGGACACGCCCGAAGCGGAGGCGACGCTGCTGCTCGACCGCATCCAGAAGACGCTGAAGGCGGTGGCTTCACGATGGACGATCTCGTGACCGTCACCGTGTACGCTCGGACGTGAAGCACTACGACTCGTTCAACAAGGTGTATCGCACCTACTTCAAGAAAGAATTCCCGGCGCGCGCGTTCATCGGCGCGGGCACGCTGTTCTTCAACGCGCCGTACGAGATGCAGGGCATCGCAGTGAAACGCTGAGCACGACGGCACCATGACCAACGCTGACTGGTGGGCGCGCGTCGTCCAGGCGCGCACCGAGCACGATGACCGGCTTCCGCGCCGCGTGTGGACGCTCCGCAAGGGCACGAGCGAGGCCGCGATCGACCTGCGCGCAGTGCCCGGCGTCGGCGCCGAGATCGTGCTGACGGTGGACGGCGAGCTGCGGCGCACACGGCTGTACCGGGCACACGAACAGGCGGAACTGTCGGGCGCCATTGCGGACACACGGGCGACGTTCGAGGCGAAGGGGTGGGCGTGACGGGCTCTCCTCTGACGCCCAATCTGACAGCCAAGCTGGCGGCCAAACCGCTGGACGGCGCGGACGCGACGGACGCGACGGACGGATTTCCCGAGCGAAATCTTCCAACCGTGTCCGCCCATGTCCGAGTTGCCGACAGTTCGTAATCAGCAGGTCGTCGGTTCAAGTCCGACCGCCGGCTCCAATAGAATCAACCACTTACGTGAGAAGGCCAGCCGGGCGCCGGGGGCGTAGCTACCAATAGCTACCACTCGCTTGTCACGCTGGTTCGGGTTTCGAGGGCAGGCGGCCTATGGAAATAAAACTGTCGCTTTGCTAGAACTCGACGACGTTCCTCGAAGAGGCAATCTCGACGGCCGTTCTCGGAGAGACAACTCCCGTGTCCTGGAATCTCGCAATCCTCGCCATCGTTCAGGCCATTGAACTGGCGATGAAGGCACGGCTGGAACGTGAACATCCGATCCTCGTCTACGCGAATATCGACAAACCGGCGACACATGAGTCGTAGGAATCCAGCGATGCGACGCTATACGGTCGGAGTTCAAAGAATTTGGGTGGCGGGATCAAAACCGAGGACGAACGGCAAGCGATGAACCCAACGCTAAGGAAACACCTTGCAAACACACTGGTTCTACACCGTTTGGCCGTTCATAGGGGTGGGCGGGGCGATCGTGATGGTCGCCATCCTGCTGCTGACCGACACATTCCGTGGCAACACCACGGTATCGCGCTGGCGTGATCCAGTGTGGCTGGCGTGGCTCGCCGTGCCGCTCTACTGGATGCATCAGTTCGAGGAATACAGCCTGCCGGTGATCGGCATCGACTACTCAATCCAGGAAATGATCTGCGAGAAGATCGGCTTTCCGCCGTATCCGGACTGTCCGATTCCGCTGGCCTTCTACCCGGTGGTGAACATCGCGCTCATGTGGTTTGGGGCGCCGCTAGCGGCGTACCTCTTCCGGCGCAACGTCCTCATCGGCCTCAGCTTCTGGGGATTGCTCTTCGCCAACGGACTTGTGCACACCGCGGGCGGGGTCGCGCAGGGCGGTTACAACACCGGCCTATGGACCGCCGCCTTCTTGTTTGTTCCATTGTCCGTTTGGGTCATTTACGCCTGCGCGATTCGCGGACCGTACAGCGGCAAGGTCGTTGGCGTGGCGTACGCCGCCGGAGCCCTCACTCATGTCTTGCTTTTCATGGGCTACGGACTTTTCAAGGCCGGGGTGATCGGCAATGCGGGCCTGCTGGTCTATGCCGCCGTGATCGGTTTCGCGCCGATCATCTTGGCGGCCCTTGCAAGCCGGTTCTTCAAGCCTGAGTTGATGACGGTGCAGCCGATCTAGAACCTCGCGATCATGCTCGCGACCGAATGCTGACCATCGCCTTGGGTTTGCCGACAGAACCCGCGTTCAGGAACATGACGCCGTCCACATCCTTCGTGTACGGCTTGTGCGTGTGGCCGAAGGCAATCAGATCGGCGCTGGAGGTTGCGGCGAGACGCTGGAAACTCGAAATCGCGCGATCCTCGAACAGTTACTCATTCATTTTCCGCGGACTGCCAGGCACGAGCAGTACGCGCGTGCCGTTCGCCTCAAACCGAACTTCCTTCACGAGCGAACGAAGAAACGCCTTGTTCTCGGGCGTGACGTGAGCCTTCGTCCACGTGAGCGATCGATCGCCGAGTGTCTGATCGACGGGATTCGTGTACGCGCACCCGCACTCGTCGCGGTCAAAGCCGACACCGTCGTCGTAGTTGCCAACAACCGTCGGTATTTCTGCTGCGCGAATCCGGTCCGTGACCTCGTTGGGTGACGCACCGTACCCGACCAAGTCGCCCAAGCAGTAGACTGCGTCAACCCGTTGCGTAGCGATGTCGGCGAGAACCGCTTCGAGCGCGGGGAGATTGCCGTGAATGTCGCTGATGATCGCAACTCGCATATCGACCTCCAGTTCGCCAGCTGTCGTTCGACTAGAACGGCATCGCCTCGAACCGCGCCCGAACCCTGGACGTAGCATCAAGCTCCAGCCTCAGCTGGTAGACATCGCCGGGGAGCGTGCGGCTGAACACGAGCGTTGCGCCAGTCGGTCGCCCGGGCGAGTAATCCGGCGCAAGCCGTCGCGTAATGCCTTCCCGGTACTCGGTCCACGGCTGGTGCCGCGGGAATGCCCACGTTGCCTCAATGCTGTGCGCAGACTGCACGAGTGAGGGCGCAGGCTTCTCCGCTCCAGCAGCCGTCGTCAGGCTGCGATCTGGCGTTGAACCGCGACGTCCCGTCCAGTGCAGGCGACCAGGAGCGTTCCGGCGAGTAGTATCACAGCGACCCTACCCACATTGACCCTCGAATCACTGAGCGGCGGCTGGCTCTGGGAACCAGTGTCGCGTCCGATTGCAGACCGAGCACACCGACAGCATCACCGGCACTTCGATCAGCACGCCGACAACCGTCGCGAGTGCGGCGCCGGACTCGGGGCCAAACAGGGCAATTGCTGTCGCGACGGCTAACTCAAAAAAGTTGCTGGCGCCAATCAAGGCTCCGGGCGCAGCGATCGCGTACTCCACTCGGAACAGCCGCATCAGGCCATACGTCAGGGAGGAGTTGACGTAGACCTGCAGCAGAATCGGCACGGCAATCAGCGCCACATGTAGCGTCTTGCCTGTGATGTTGTCAGCCTGGAACGCGAAGATGAGCACGAGCGTCGCCAGCAGCGCAAGCATACTGACCGGCGCAAGCCGGGGCAGAAGCGACTTCTCGAACCACGCCGTGCCCTTCGTACGCGCGAACCACTGCCGCAGCAGGATGCCGGCGAGGAGGGGAACGACGATGAAGACGATACGGAGTAGAGCAGGACGGCGAACGGCACCTCGAGCGACGACGCACCACTCACGAGGAAGCGCACGATTGGTGCGAACAGCACGAGCATCAGGAGGTCATTCACGGACACCTGTACCAGCGTGTACGCGGGATCACCGTCGGACAGATAGCTCCATACGAACACCATCGCCGTGCAGGGCGCCGCCGCGAGGATGATGCAGCCCGCGATGTACTGATCGGCGTCAGCGGGCGAGATCCACGGGCTGAACAGGAGCCGGAAGAACAGCCAGCGCGAAGAGCGCCATCGAGAACGGCTTCACGAGCCAGTTGACGAAGAGCGTGACAAACAGGCCGCGGGGCCGGCGACCCACGGTGCGGATCGCGCCGAAGTCAACTTTCGCCATCATCGGCGTGATCATCAGCCAGATCAGGAACGGCAATCGGGATGTTGATCTGGCTCCCTGTGGCGAACTCCAGCCCACGCAGCGCAGTCATGAGCCCAGGCGCCAGCTTGCCGAGCCCGACGCCCGCGATCATGCACAGGGCGACCCAGACGCTCAGATAACGCTCGAACACGTTCAGACGCTTGGGTGCGACCTGTAGCCGCTCGGCTTCCTGTACAACAGCGGTCTTCACTTGGCACCCCCGAGTGTCTGGCTGTTAGGCGGCGGACCGCGAATGGTCCGACGTGAGAGGACGCGGCTCCGCTCGGCACGCCTCACCTATGGCTCGGGCGAGTTGCGCCCGCGATAAGAGTCGTCCACGAGATGCCACGCGCTCGTTCACGATGACGAGGGGCAGGCAGGCGTCCCCCTCTCGGGCGAGGAGTTCCGAGGCCGCGCGGTAACACCGGACGTCCGTGCTCGCTGACAACGGCTCAATACGCTCGACGAGGGTGCCGGTCGTTTCGAGCCAGTCGAGTGTCGCCTCGAACGCCTCGAACGCGTGGTTATGGATGGTGCCGATGATCCCGATGATCGGCGGCGGGACGTGACGGAACACAGTGACGACGCACATGGCAGCCTCCGTTCACGGTGCGCTTACGCGGGCCGGAAACCAGTGTCCGGTTCGGTTACACACCGGACAAGACCAACAGCATGACCGGCACTTCGATGAGCGCACCAACCAGCGTGGCGAGCGCGGGCCGCCGACTCAGGGCCGAAGAGCGCAATCGCGCGGTC
The DNA here is from genome assembly GCA_963697705.1 of Vicinamibacteria bacterium. Taxonomy (GTDB): domain Bacteria; phylum Acidobacteriota; class Vicinamibacteria; order Vicinamibacterales; family JAENWD01; genus CAVUCH01. The sequence goes on along the minus strand of CAVOPA010000019.1, from coordinate 233,884 downwards.
GCGACCGCAGCTCGAGAAACTTGCTTGCGCCGATGAGAGCACCTGGAGCCGTAACCGCGTGCTCGAGACGCAAGAGTCGCATCAATCCATAAGCCAGCAACGCATTGAATTACACCTTTATGTCATCGCCTCACCTCTTAGACCGCCTCGAGCAGCGCCTTGAGGCGCTTCAACGCCGCCGGCACAATGCAGTAGCCCACGCGCGCGCCGTTCTCGTTCGCCCGTACCAGTCCCGCACTGCGCAAGATGCGCAGGTGCTCGGAGACGGTCGATTGCGCCAGGGGCAGCTCGTCGACGATGTGGCTGCACATGCGGGCTTCCTTCTTCGCGAGCATCCGCACGATGCGAACGCGCATCGGGTGGCTCAGCGCCTTGCTGAACGCGGCCAGTTCCGCATCAGCCGAGGGCGTATCAAGTGGCTTGCTCCGCGTGTCCGCGCTTGGTTCGGGGGAGCAGCACAGGGCGGGATCGTCAGAATTGGACCGAATTGTATCGCCCATCGTCGATTGACGATACCACGAGCCGGCTCGGGACTGCAACCGTTCGTCGACACCCGTTGGGGAACGGAGATAGGGGTTCTGACAGTCCGCTGCGGGGAGAGCGTCAGTCGCAGTCGTTACCGCAGGGGCCGCAGCCCCGGCCTGGACGGCGGTGGTACCCCACGATGGCGCCACGTCGATCGAGATCGATGCGGCAGCAGGCCTCGAGCGCGGCTTTCAGTTGGCGGCGGCCCCGCTGGACGCGGCTCTTCATGCCCGAGACGCCGACGCCGGCTTCTTTCGCGACGATGTTCTGCGCGACGCCGTCGAGATCCGTCCTGACAACCGCCTCGCGGTACTCGCGTGGGAGCTGCCGCAGCATCGGCTGCAGGCATTGTGCGAGCTCGGCGACCGCAGTGGACTCGTCCTCCTGTTCCGCGCTCACCTGCCCGGCGGCCCCGCCCGTAGCCTCCACGTCCTCGGCGGAACCGACCAGCAGCTCGTGGCGCGGCGGCGCCGCGCGGTAGTAGTCGACGATCACGTTGCGCGCAGTGCGGTACACCCAGGCGTGGAGCCGCCTGAGATCCCGAAGCGACCCGAGCCCCTTGACGATCTGGAGCAGCACGCGCTGCACCAGATCGTCCACGTCGGCGGGATTGCGCACTCGGCGGGCAATGAATGCGCGGAGGTTCCCGTGCAGCTCTTCCCACGGCAGGTCAGCGGGCTGGGCCATAACGTGCTCGCAGATTCTACCGTGAACCGGTTTGACAACCGCACGTCGCGGCGTCAGGCGAGATGCCACAGCAGGTCGGCTTGTCCGCCGGCTCGCAGCAGGTGTCGCGGATAACGGTGTCGCAGCAGGCGACCGGCGACCTCGTGTCCCGCCAGCCGGCCGCTTGACGCCCTCGATCAGTGCCGAGGCGACCACGCGCTCCGCGCCCGGGCTCCAGTCCCGCACGAGCGCCGCGCTGTCGCCGCGTGCCGTAATGCGGATGTCACCGAACCCGGCTTCGGCCAGCATTCGCTCGATGTCGGTGATCGGTGCGGCGCCGGCGACGCAGCCGGTGTAGGCCGCGGGATCGTCGGCGAGGGTCGCCGGCATATTCCCGAGCGCGACGATGTCGGAGATGGCGAGGCGACCGCCCGGGGCCAGCACCCGGAACGCCTCACGAAACACTGCGCGCTTGTCGGGCGCGAGGTTGATCACGCAGTTCGACATGATCACGTCGACCGACTCGGCGTCGACGGGCAGGTGCTCGATGTCGCCCTGCCTGAACTCCACGTTGGCGAGCCCGATCGTGGTCTGGTTGGCGCGCGCCCGGGCGATCATCTCCGGCGTCATGTCCACGCCAATCACCCGGCCCGTCGATCCCACCTGCCGTGCCGCCAGGAAGGCGTCGAACCCGGCGCCGCTGCCAAGGTCGAGCACGCACTCGCCAGGCTTCAGGGCCGCGATGGCCTGCGGGTTCCCGCAGCCGAGCCCGAGGTCCGCGCCGTCGGGCACACTGGCGAGGTCGTCTTCGGAGTAGCCGAGTTGGCGTGACGTGGACCCGGCCGGGCCGCAACAGCCTGGACCGGTGCAGCAGCTATTGGCCTGCCGGGTGGCGATTGCGCCGTACGCCTGCCGAACCGTCTCCCGAATCTGGTCTGGTGTCGATGTCTGTGCCTGCATGGCCCCTCTCCTCTTTGTAACGGGTCTGCTCCTACAGACGGAGCACGCGCCCGAAGGACGCAGGCGTCGCACCGGCGCACAGGGTGTCCAGCCTGTCGGATCAGCGGACGCGGCAGGCAGGCTTGTTCCGCGCGCACGAGCAGGCGGAGCTGTCCGGCGCCGGGGCAGACACGCTGGCGACGTTCGAGGCGAAGGGGGTGGGAGTCAGCCTGACACCCTATTTGACACCCGAAGCGATGGACTCTGCTGAAAGCTGACGGATGCGTGCGGACGAGAACTGGAGGCAATCGGTCCGGCGGCGTCCGCTCGGGTGCAAGCGTTTCAGCCTGCCGACAGTTCGTAATCAGCAGGTCGTCGGTTCAAGTCCGACCGCCGGCTCCAGAATCCCTACAAAATCTAAGATCCAATGCGGCATCCCCGCTTGGCTCGCGGCTCGTCCAACGCCGTCCAACAGTGCACGCCGACGACCAGACTTCCCGCTTCGACAGCATTTCAGCTGGGCCGTTTCGTGAGGTGCGCGGACGCCTATCGCGCCGCCTCACGGGTACGCCAACGCCACGCCGCGAGGCCTGCGGCGTGGCGTTGCGTCTCTTCGCCCGTCGAAGGCTAGGGAGCCTTGGCGAACTGGATCTCGTCCCGCTCCTCGGGTGCGTACTGCGCCACGATGCCGAGGATCCAGTCGATGACTGCTTCAGTGTCCGTGCGGAACGCGAAGCCGGTCCCGCCGCAGGTTTGTCGGTTGAAGCCGAAGAGCCACGAGTTGACCCCGACGATCACGTTCGAGCTGAAGTCGCCGTAGAACGTCGGGCCTCCGGAGTCGCCGAAGCAGGTGCCGCCACGACCGCCGCCGGGTGCCGAGCCCAGCTGCAGGTTGAAGCCGGCCGTGTTACGGCTCTCGTTCAGATTGACGAGCTGCGTCTCGGCCATCAGTCGCTCGCGGAACGACGCCGTCTGCGCCGGGTTGATGCGGCTGACGCCGTACCCCGCGACGGTGAAGGTGTCGTCGCGCGCGCTGGCGAGCGACTCGAGGAAACCGGCTTCGGCCAGCTGGCCGTACTCGGGCAGGGACACCGGCTGGTCCTCGGGCAGGATGATCAGCCCGACGTCGTGGATGTTCGGGAAGGCGGCGAAGTTGTCGAAGCCGAAGTCAAAGAGCAGCGTCGACTCGACGCAGAGCGGATCACCGTCAAGACACCGGTTCGGGTAGCCGGTATTCGGATCCTCCGCACCGGTGACCGGGTCGAACGCGCCCCCGACGTTCTGCTCGAACCAGATCCGAGCGAGCACCGGTGACTCGTCCGCGTCCTGGTCGGTGCAGTGGCCGGCGGTCAGGAAGACGCGATCCGTGAGCAGCGAGCCCGAGCACCGCCACATGAAGTTCCCGTCGGCGTCGTAGAACGCGACGAGGCCCACGTACGGGTGCTCGAAGTCCTGGACGAAGTTGCCGGTGATCGCTCTCGCAGGCATAACCTCGAGCGCGAAGATAGAGATTCCCGCGACGAGCCCAGCTAACAGCTTTCGCATAAAACCCCTTCTCCCTCGAATCGGCCGCCCCATCAGGCGACGATAGACGATTCCATCTCCAGAACCGCCGGCTCCAAAACTGTTCGGAACGGCCCAGCGATCCGCGCCGATCAGATGGTCGCGAAAAGGACGCGGCCAGCGCGGCTGATGTGCCACGCGAAATGGTCATTCGGTGGCCCGACGAGCGGTACGCAATCGAGATACCTGCTCACCGGGATCGGGCGGCCTGCTGTCTGCGGCGGCGGCTTGACAGGTTGGAATGCCAGGAGACCCTCGAAATACAGGTTGGGCTGGAGAAATGTGAAGCCGATGCCGAGTTCGCGGATGCGCCGTTCGACGGTCGCGTGGTACCGAAGAAAGGGCACCGGGGATGCCTCCGCCGCCGCGAACTAGGAGAGTTTCACCAGGCGTTAGAACTGCCAACCGAACGTGAGCGCGTCCGCGCCGTCACGGACGCCACGACCATAGTCGACACGAAGAATGCCCTGACGTCCCGGCAGTCTCAGGCGGAGACCGAGGCCGACGTCGACCTGAAACGGGTCACCTGTCGACGAGAACGGTCGCCAAACCCGCGCGACATCCGTAAAAGCAGCCACTCCAATCCGTACCAGCAACGGCTTCTCGACCCAATGCTGCGCCTCGGCGTTTGCGTACGCGAGCCGCTCACCGAACATCGCACCGCTGATCACACCGTCGACGAGCAGTGGATGCGCACGGAGAAGTGCACGCCGGGCGTGGCCCTCTCCGGCGCCGGGCCACAGCGCGAGCGGCGCGGCCGCAGAGACGGCGTCGATGCCGCCCGTCAGAACGAGAGCGCCTGCGGGGGCACCGGACGCTGCGTTCACCTGACGCCACGTGTCCGTCGTGGACGATCGGAACATCAGACGGAGCCCCGCTGAGCAGAACCCCGGATCCGTCGTCAACGGCATCCCGACGGTCGCGTCGGTGGCAATCGACAACCTATCGCGCGCCCAGCGACGATCGAGCAGGGCTCCGACCGATGCCGTTCGACGCGCACCGTTCCACGAATCGAGCCCTGCAGTGAGCTCATACCGAAGGTTGCCGTTGAGCCAGTCAGCGATCGCCACACCACCATGCGCCCGTTCCTCTCGAAGGGTCGGTCCGTTCGCGCGGCCGCCCGGCAAGCCATAGGTTTGCACCTCCCAACTTCCCTCCACGCGCCAGACCCCTGGCAGCGTGCCGGCGTGAGGCGTAGCGAACGAGAACCCGACACGCGGGCGATGGCCCCACCAGCGCCAGCTTCCCGTCCACAGATCTCCCTGCCCGCTCCAGCCGGGGACCGTGATGGCCAACTCACGGTCGAGGGCGGCCTGCATGCCTGCTGCGGCCCACTCGATCCGCCCTCGCGGGCGACTCGGTCGTTCGGCGATGGCGATGTCGACGCTGGCAAACCCGTCGCTCTGAGGGGCGACACTGATTCGCGCGCTCGCGCGATCCGGCAACTGCGCCAGCCGCCGTTCGGCACGCAGGAAGCTCTCCGCCGTCAGGAGATGCTCACTGAACGAAGATCCAGCGCTTCGGTCACACGCGCATACCGTGTACGTTCGAGACCTTCGATCCGGACGGAATCAATGCGCGGTTTTCCGACCTGATTCCACGCCCGCAAGGCGCCGGGGAGATCGTCCTGGATGAATAGACTGGACGCGAGAACCTCCCAGGCGTAGGCATCCTTGGGATCGCGCGCAACGGCCTGCCGCGCCAGTGTTGTCGCTTCTTGCCACCGGCGCTGGGCAAACCGAACCGCCGCGAGCTCTCCTAGAGGCCCTGCCGCATCCGGACAACGCGATCGCACTTCACCGAGTATCTCGTCGGCCTCGGAGAGTCCTCGTCGCTCCACATCGGCGATAGCGCTCGCGAGCAAACCAGCGCATACGCTCGAGGCACCGCTACTGATGTCGGGTTCATCAGATATGACCTCCGGCCTTGGCTGGCCCTGGTCACTCTGCGGGACGATACCAGTGTGCGCGTCCTCAGCAGAAGGGCTGTCTTTTGGCAGGATCAGCAACGACCAGAACCCCGTTGGTCTCCACTCGCGCAGGAGACGACTTACGGGCAGCTGCCGCGATGGGCCCCATGCCGGGTCGTGGACGATCACTTCCGTGCCGGTAACTCCGGTTACGACGACGAAGTGATAGCGGCCGGGGCTATCCTGGATCAGGATGACGACTGGTCGGCCGCGCTGAAGGTGTTCTCCCAAGAGAGCGATGGAACCCGCGAAATGATACGTCCGCCAGCCGCGACGCTTCACGGCATCTACCAGCGCCTGTTCCGCTATTCCGCCCGCGCGTTTGTCTACGAGCGTCGCAAATTGCTGAATGTCGGCGTGGGTGTCACCCCAGTAACGAAACAGCATCGCGGCCGCGGCGCCGCCGCACATCGCCTTCGTCTGAGATAGATAGGGCACGTCGAGCCGGACGCCGACCGTCGTGGCCGGCGTGAGCTGGATTACCCGGTCAGGCGTGACTCCTGTCGCGGCAGCCGCGAGAAGCATCGCGGCCTTGAGCGAAGGGAATAACAGCATGACGCCCGGCAGGAAGTCGGTCTATTTGACGGCGACGATGATCAGGATCAAAGCCAGCAGAACGATGATGATCGTCGTCGTTGAGAGCGTGACGGAAGACGCACCGCCGACGAGCTCCTCATTGACCCGTCGTGCCGCGCTCGCCGCGTTCTCAAGGTCGGCGCCGCTCAGCGTGTTGACCGACGCGGTCACGTGGTCGAGGTCAACCCCGACTCGTGTGGCGAGGTCGCGGATCTCTGGCCGCTCCAGCGTTTCGCGGATGGCCGCACGATTGGCATCCTGGCTCGCCACATGTGCCTCGACGGCAGCCGCGATGGCGGTGGAACGCACCACATGACGGTTCTGCGCATAGGCCGACGAGGACGAGGCCGTCAGCAAGACCAGGAGCACCACGAGACATTTTCGAAGCAGTCGCATCGATCTTACCCCCATCAGAAACAGACTGTGAGGCTCGATTGCGAGCAATCCCGATGCCGATGCGCAGAATCGTGCAGTGCGTCACGCGGTTCGAGAGCTTAACGAGTAGTCGGGACGTGCGGAGCACATTCGGCGGGCACGATGATCTTCGACACACGGTCTTAGTTCGTAATCAGAATTACAAATTCGCCCTTCGTATGGTACGTGACGGTCGCGGGCGCTGTGGTTGTGCGCCCGCGGGTGCTCAGTCGCATCGCGGTTTGCCGGGCCGCTGTCTCTGGCAGGTGGGACGCCAGCGGTTGAGAGAGCGCCCGGCGTTCCGCTTTCTTCGCCTCCTAAAACGGCTGTTGATCGCCGCTGTCGTACATGCCCTCGACCTCAACGACGCCGCGGTGTTCCCTCCGGAAGCGGCAACCATTGAGTCACTGATTGACGGCCTCCAGCTCGCCTACACCGACGATCACGCGCTGCTCGCGGAGGGCATGGTGCTGTTCGATGCGCTGTATCGCGCGTTTGCGCACCAAGCCCGCGACCAGCCCAAGGTTGGAGAGACGGCAACGCGATCGCGCCGACCATCATGCCCGGCACGTGGCAGAAGGCCGGGCCCGAAATGAGCAGGATGGATGCCGCTCCGGTCCCACAAGAACCGGCCATCGTCGCGGTTGGCCACTGGGAGTTCTACGCCTACTTCCTCCACCTAGGTGCGACCGGATTCGGCGGTCCTATCGCGCTTGCCGGCTTCATGCAGCGAGACCTGGTCGACGAGCGTCGCTGGATCAGCCGGCAGGACTATCTCGATGGCCTGGCCCTCGCGCAACTCGCCCCCGGTCCGCTCGCGGCGCAGCTCGCGATGTATCTGGGTACGTTGCACATGGCGGCGCCGTCGGCGCGACGCTCGTGTCTGCCTGTTTCATCCTGCCCTCGTTCCTGATGGTCTGGACGATTTCCGTCGCCTACGTCCGCTTCGGCGGATTCTCCTGGATGCAGGCGTTGTTCCACGGCATTGGGCGGCGGTCATCGGGATCATCGCCCGGCATGGGCCGGAGGGCGGGAGCCGTCTGGAGGCGGACGCGTAGCGGAGGCGTGCTGGGGCACCAGGCGATTGTACCAGCACCGATGGGCGGCACCAACTCAACGACGTGGAACCGGATTACGAATCCCGGTAGTAGGCGAGAAACGCGGCGGCCGCAGCTTCAGGCTTCCCGTCGCTCGGAGCCGCGCGACGGCAGTTCGGCGTTGAGCGGCTTCGCTCTGTCGGGAAGAACACTCCGGCGTTGCTTCTGCCGGCGCTCAGGATGCGACCAAATGTGGTCACAAGCGTCGCACCGGAGGTACAGGAACCACTCCAAAACTGTAGCCAGGCGGGCCTTCTCGCCCGCACAGGAGGGGCATGCGAAACCACTCACGAGGGGATGAATGTCAGGGGGCTGTGTTCGGCGGTCCATAGGGGTGCGCCGGATCGTAGCGCATGGTACAGAGGCGGGAACCGGTCGGCGCACTCTGCGAAGGTGAATCGGACGACGACTCGTCTCGATTGTGATACGCGAATCCGCCCGGCCGCGTCTCACCACCAACACGGGCCGGTGCGGGACGCAGTCTTACGACGTTCGGGGGTGTCCCACGTGTGCCCGCAAAGTTGGCATCGCAGAAAAACGAGCGCAATCCCGTGAGTGGTGATCTCGGTGTGATCGGCCCCGCAACGTGGGCAGGGAGTGCTCGAAGGCGGCGGGCGCTGATCTCGCGCCGACTGCTGTGTCAATGTGGCGGCTGAGCGCTGGGGTACTGCTGAGTATAGACCAATACCTTTCGCAAGCAACGGGACGAATGCACCCGCCAAGAACGGCTCTATCGCTCGCCCCGGTCGCCTTGTCCTTTGGGTGCTTTCGTCTTGGCTCGCTGCCTACGGTCCGCCGTCAGGGAGCGCCCGACATCATCACTCTCCTTGATGGTTCCGTCAGCTCGCCCGGCGGATGAAGCGCTTGTCGCCTTTCGGCGCAATCAGTTCACGTTTAGCGGCCTTCCTGGCCATGATTACCTCCTCTTCGCGATGGTGCGCTCGTAATGCCGCCAAGCCCTGGCAGCTCGCTAGAGAGCGAAACGACAGCGAAGCTGCGACGATGACCTTGCCGTGGCCGCCCGCACCTGCATCGTGACTGTCACCGACCTGCGCGGCATCCGCCAGTCCGTGGAGGTGACTGCCGAAACAGTGTTTGAAGCTGCCGCCCGCGCGCTCTCAGCTCTCCGGCGGGACACTTGGATCGACGGCGCACTCGCACGAACGCGTGACCGCAGCGCCCCACGGCAGTCCCGCCGGCCCGCCCCCGACGATTGCCCATACCCGAGCGGCTGGCGGCGCCAACCGACCTGGAGCCCCCTACGCTGGCGGCAAGTCGAAACCGCATGCAGGGCGGAACGGTACGGCGACGTCCCGCTGGAACCGTGTCATTCCTGACACGCTGTTTGACCCATCAACCTCGCCCAATCACAGGATGGGAGATATAGTTCAGCTGAGCTCCCGGACTGGCCCGTTCGGTCCACGGCTGCGAGCCGCGCAATGACGCGGGCATCAGAAGCCCCCCGCACGGCGCAATGTAACACGCACATTAAGAAGACGATGACGATCGCCGGGCCGACCTCGAGCAGCTGGACGTTGCAGTCCGTCTCGAGGAGGACGAGTGGCACATGCTGTGACTGGTGAAACTTCATCGTCAGAGCGGGACGGTGCAGAGCCGCTACCTGCCCACGGCCGGTCTGAAAATCGGCTGGCGCATCGTGGAGAGCACGCCGGAGGAACGGGCGCCGCTTCAGGCGCACGGACGGGCGAGTGAGAGGGTGAAGTGACACAATGACAGAGGCCAACACTGTATCGACGCTGGAGAACGTAGTGGCGCACTACGCCGACGGCCGCGTGGCGAAGGGCCAGACGGCAGACTTCAGTGCAGCCCGCCCAACATTCACCCTGCTACCGCTTAGCGGTGCTGAGCACGCCAAGCCAGTTGTCATCGGTTTGCAGGATCTCAAGGCCGTGTTCTTCGTGAAGGACTTTGCCGGCGACGCGGATTACTCGGAATGGAAGCACTTCGAGGTGCCAAGGCTGGGCCTGCAAGTCGCAGTGAAGTTCACAGACGGCGAGGTCATGGTGGGCGCCCAGCTACCGCTCACGACCGACTACGGATTCTTGCTGTTCCCCGCTGACCGCGGCAGTAACAACAACAAAGTCTTCGTTGTGAGCGCCGCTGTGACGGTCGTCGAACGGGTACCGGAATGACCAACGCCGACTGGTGGGCTCGTGTCGTCCAAGCGCGCACCGAGCGGGCCGACCTGATCCCGCGGCGCGTGTGGACGCTCCGCAACCGCTCGCGTGAGGCGGCAAGTGGGCTGCGAGCGGTGCCCGGCATCGGTGCGGAGATCGTGCCGACGGTGGATGGCGAACTACGGCGCATGCGGCTTCTATCTGGCGACGAGCAGGCGGAACTGTCCGGTGCGATCGCGGACACGCGGGCGATGCTCGAGGCACGAGGGTGAGCGTGAACCTGACGCCCAAGTTGACGCCCAAGCCGGTGGAAAACTGCCGACAGGCTGGACGGCATGGACTCTCGTCGGAGGGAAAGAGGCCACCAAGGTGGAGCGCGAGGACCGGATGCGAGCGCCCCTCGGTCTCCTGCCGCCGTCCAGACGTGCTGAACGTCGCCTGCGTCTGGAGGCAGGCTCGATTCGGAGAGTCGGAAGTTCCGGCGTTCGCTGCCACCCGTCCAGCAGAGCGGCCTCCAGTTCCGCCCCATCCTGACGCGGTGATCGCGCGCGCGCAGGCGCATTCGGATACTTCCTGATTACGCGTCACCGCTCCGGCCGCTTGTGGCCGTCGCGGTCGAGGGTCCGAAGAACGACTGGTGTAGCTGCATCTCGGCGCCACGTCGCCGGTGAACGGCTGGACACCCCATCGCGCGCTACCGGACGCCGCTTACACCGACGCCGGCCTGTCCGCGTAGATGTCACGCCGGAGAATCGCGACGAGCTCCGTCGTCGCGAAGAGCAGGATCGGACCCAGGAAGAGCCCGACGAGACCGAACGCGATCAGCCCGCCGATCATCCCCAGGAACAGCGTCGTGCCGTCGATCTTCACGCCGCGGCCGGCCAGCAGTGGCCGGAGCACGTTGTCGATCGTGCCGACCACGCCGGCGCCCCACCCGGCCATGAGGAGGGCACTCCCCGTGTGCCCCGCGGCCGCGAGCCACAGCGCAACCGGGGCCCACACCAGCACGACCCCGCCCGGCAGGATCGCGGCAAAGAACATCACTGCCGTGAGCGACACCGGACGCGGCACACCGAGGGCAAAGAATGCCGCCCCCGCGAGCGCGGCCTGCACCGCGGCGGTCAGCCCGACGCTCACGAACACGCTGCGCGTCATGTCGCCGATGTCGCCGAGGATGCGTCTCGCGTCCTCGAGTGGAAGGGGCAACGCGCTGGCCAGGGCCTCCACCAGGGTCTCGCCTTTGGAAAACAGGATTGGCATCCCTGCGATCATCACGAGGAACGAGAACACCAGGCCGAGCGTGCTTCCGAGGATCACGGGCGCCTGGACGGCGAGGAACTGCGCGACCCACTGCAGCCCGGAAATCGCGGCTGCCCGCAGATCGACGTGATCCAGACCGACGAGCCGTTTGCCGTTGTCGAGAGTTCCGGCGAGCCACGGCGGCAGCATGGGCGGTCCCGCGCTACTGTCGGCAGACTGGTACTGCTGCTGAATCCAGTCGAAGGCGGCAACGCCGCCCTTGGCCGCCTGCACGGCGGCGACGCCGATCGGCACCACGACGAACGCGGCAACCAGCAAAGTGAGGATTGTCGTGGCCGCCCACGTCTTGCCGTGCAGCGCCCGCGCGAGACGGCGATGCGAGGGGCGGAACGTCACCACCAGGACCGCGGCCCACGTGAAGCCCCCCAGGAAGGGTGCGATCACTTGGATGGCCGACCAGACCACCACAAAAAGGAGGGCGACGAAGAGGAGGCGGGTGGTGACGTCTCGATTCATGCGTGACCTCGAGGGCCGGGCCTGCTTGACGGCCGGACTTGCGTGCTCCGGAAGCATACTCCTGCTGTTCGAGCGGGTGCAGAGGGGCTGGTGGTTGTGATGGCCCGCTGCGGTTTCCGCTGTGCGCACCTGAGTCGGCCAGGCAGCCCAACGCGGATCGGGAGCGTGCGGGGCGAGCCGCATCGCCGGGAACGTCCGTGAATCACCGGGAATGTGCAGCGAATCGTCGGGAGCTTGACCGGTGTGCCTGTGGGCGCGACGAACTGCGCCCGATGCTCCGCACCGACTACGTGCTGTAGTTCCGCGCCGGGCACTTGCGGGTCGTATGGGAGTGTCGCTAGCCGGGCCCGAAGGTCGGTACGTAGAGGGAGTGGAATGTGGCTTGCCTCGTCACGAGGCAGCAATGGTCACGACACCCCCGACGCTCGCACGGCAAGCCGCGCGGGAACAGCGCTATCGCCCAGCCCGAAACCCGACCGACTACCACCGAGCGTCACGCCGCGGTGCCCAACTGACCACTACCCGCTTGGCGTCGTCCTCGCCTCGCATTGGCTGGGTTCCTTTTTCTGATGTATCTGTTCGCGCTGTCTACTGTCCGGGTAAAAGTCATCCGATGAATGTCATTGGGGTGCCAAGGCTATGACCACGATTCGCCAGCACGACGGCGTCGAAGCACGATTCGAGCTCGTGGAGGACGAGCGCGGAGTGTTGTGGCTCAGAGCCGGGCCTCATCGGCGCCACGTTCTATGCCACGCACTCCGCGAACTCGATTGGGCAATCATCGCCGCCGACCCAGCAGACCAGGCGCGCCTCGAGGCGCACGGGTTCGGGAGTGGGAGCGTGCAGTGATGCTCATCTCGCTGGCGCTCGGCTGGGCGGTCGCTCGGTTGGTCGTACCCGCGAGACGGCGCGGTCCATCCTATCGTCGCAGCGACGGTCCGCTCGGCACGTTCTGGCTGTAGCCCACTCCACGACGACCCGCACCAACAGACGGAATCTTTTCACAGGCCCTCCAAAAAAATCAGGCGGTCAGCGTTGCGATGCCATGCTGGCGACAGAATGCGCCTGCCTCGCCGACCCGTGCTGAGCCGCTCCGGCCACCTGCGCCGCCCGGGTGCTGAATCCCTCCGCTTGCGGCAGAGTGTCACCATCTCGGCAGTTTTCATAAACAGCTGAGACAATCGGAGTTGCGGCATGCGGTGGCGGCTGCAGGCATCTGAAGGTCGCGCCGGCCGCGACTTCGATCCGTGTGGGGGTGACAACGAGACTTCCGGCCCGTGGCGTGCCGTCACCTGACGAGGTGCGTGAAGCCACCGTGCGAACAACTCGGGCCGGCGCCGAAGCTGGCGATATGTCGGGAGGGCGGGTCGGATGGCCATACCGCGCGCACCCGCCGCGAGCCGGTCACAGTGCCCCTCGGCAGCGGGTACCGGTACCTTCGGCCCGTTGAACTGACCTCCAAGCGGCGCCTAGAGTCCAGATTGCTTCCCAATTCTGCGGCCGATCATCGGTTCGCGATTCGAGGCACAGATGGACGACCCACACCTGAGCTTGGTCGAAACTAACGGCCAAACCGATGCCGACACTGAAGTCGGAGTCCGAGTCAAGCCCGATCGGCGGCAAGTCTCGCTCGGCGGGACTCGGCGCAGCACCGACGTCGACTCCACTGGTTATCCCTACGTTCTGCTCTATTCAACCTTGCTGACCGGACAAGCAGTGCTTCTCTTCTTGTTCGTGGCCTACCAGCTGTTGTAGAGCCGTTCGCGCCGGCCTTGAACCGGGCGAGGATTCCGGCCGAACCCGTTGGACGCGGGTCTAGCGGCGCGTCGCCGCTGCCGGTCGATGCAGTCCAAGTCGCCCCTCAAACGCCCCGTTCGCGAGCCTGTCGCCGTAATATGGCGCCCGGTCCGACACGAAACCGATTCCATGGAGCGATCGCGCTCTACTTCGAGCCCAATTGGCGCAGTTGGAATGCCTGACCCGCGATGATCAGCGTCACCGAGCGCTCGTCACCGCTGTTCGGCTCGAGTAGCAGTCGAACGCTGCCGTTGCCTGAACCTGTCGCTCCGCTGTCCACCGTGACCCATGGGACGGTGCTGGTGGCCGTCCACGTGCAGTCGCCGTCAGCAGTCACTGCAATCCGGATGTCATCCGGACCCCTGCCGGCATCGTACCAAGTCGGCTTGATTCTGGTGGAGCACCCGTTCTGACGGAGTCGGAACGGGGCGCCGGCAATGGTCAGGTTCGCGGTCCGCTCCGGTCCATTGTTCGCCTTCACCAGCAGCCGAACGGTCCCATCGCCCGTCCCGCTCGCCCCATCGGCAACCCCTACCCACGCTACGGGACTGGTCGCGGTCCAGGCGCAACCGCTCGGGGCCGTCACGCGGACCCGTACATCATCTGCGCCGCGGCCCGAATCGTAGTCGGTGGGTTTGAGGGCATAAGTGCATGGACCGGGCGATGGCGATGGCGGTGGCGGTGGCGGTGGCGGCACCACAACACCCGGACCGGCCTGGCGCAGCTGCACGGTTACGCCTGCAATCGTCGCCGTACCGCGGCGCGGTTCGCCCGTGTTCGGCGCGACGGCGAGACGAACCGCCGCGCTCCCTGCCCCCTCGCCAGGCACGACACGGCTCACCCAGGCGAGCATCCGTCCGCGCGCGCCAGGCGCATCCTCCTGGCGAGGTCACGTTGACAGTTACATCGGCGCCCGAGGCATCGACGTCCACGCTGGACGGCGTGACCGTGTAGCGGCACGCCGCGGCTTCCTGCACCACCGCGAGGCTCTGCTCCGACACGACGACCTGCCCCCGCCGGGACGTACCGTTGGGGTTGGCGGCGACGGTGTAGTTGACAGTGGCGGCTCCCTGACCGGCAGCTCCGCTGAGCGTGATCCAGGACGCCTGTGCCTGCGCGGACCAGGCGCACTCGCGTTGCGCAGTTACGGTAATCGTTCCCGCACCGCCCGCCGCCGGCACCGCCGGCGTGTTGTTGGTGGCGGAAACAGCGCATTTGCTCAGAGAAGGACCGACAAGATTCGTGCTGGTGGACCGGCCACATGCGGCAGTCGCGCAGATCAGCAATGCCAGAGAGATGGAACCGGCAAGCGAGCGGTGGCACCAGATCCTGAGGACACCCATGGCGATTCGCTGAGGTCGGAGCGCAGGCCGCCGGCGCCTTCACCGGACGGCCTGTCAGCAAGCGTCGGGCCTGTCGGCTTTGCGCACGGCTCGGCCACACATATTGTCGGACTCTCCCAGGCAGACACGGGTTACGCCAGCGGTGTTCGTGAACTACGTCCCTCCTGACGGCTGGCGCTTGCTGGATCGGCTCGAGCACGCCGCACCCCTTTCCGTCCGGCCGCTCTCGATCATGTTCTATCGTTAGACTGACGTGCCGGGCACTGCTCTCCTCCTGATACGACTGCTGCTGACTGCGGTCGTGGTCGCCGCCACGTGGCGGTTCGGCTTTCGCGGCGCCTTGGCGGTCCTGTTGATAGTGGCCACGCTGATCGTGCTCGTGAAGGCACGTTCATCGAGACATCTGTAACGCGAGCACGCCCGCGAGTGCCGGTACGAGTGGAGCGCCGCGTGGCCGCGAGTTCATTGATCGCGCGCCGCGCGCCGATCTCAGAAATGCGAGACGGCGAACGTTCTCACGCGATCTCTGAGCGCTGCCCGCACAACTCCCCTCGCGCGCCGGTTGAAGGCCGCAGGCGGCCCACGGCACTCCAGTCACGAAGGCGGTGTCTCAACGGTTGGGTAATGCTTACAGTGGGAACGTCGGCGGGGGCGAGAGCCTGCGCTCCTGAACACCCGCCGAACAGCGTCAGGGGCCGAGAGCAAAAAGGTTCGGCGCGCACAGGTATCGTGTCACGACCACGCTGTGCACGCGAACCACTTCACGCGAGGCCGGAGCAGGTTGCCGACGCGGCGGCAGCGTCGCCGTCGTGCCGCGGCATTTACCGGCAGCCGGGGTGCTGACAGTTGCAGTGCAGCTCCGTCATCGTTCCTGCGCGCTCGCAGTAATCACTGCAGTACTTGCTCCCGGGACGTGCCATACAACTGCAACCGTCGTGGGCGCACTTTCGGTCGGCCTGTTGCTCCGCCATGTGAGGCTCCTTTCGGCCCGGCTGAAACGGTCTGACACGCGATCATCCAGTGCAACCCTCGCGCCCACGCCACCCTCTCGCGACGCCCATTGCTCAGCTGTGCCTTTACCCGACCGACGGCGGGATCAGCAACCGAGCGATCCGCGGGGAGCTGCCAGGCCGCTGTTCGTGCTCCTCCAGGCTTTCAAGCCGCAGTTCGTATTTCCACTCACTCGTCGTATTGCCCGATCGTTCGTACCGGAGCGTCCAGGTTTTCGGCAGCGTCACCGTGCCGAAGCGGTCGAAATCCGAGAACCATTCCTCGAGCCGATAGACCTGCTCCTTCTGCTGCGACGATGCCTCGGGCGTCGGCCCCATGCCTTGCGCCTGGCTGGTTGAGTACACGGTGGCGATGTGGCGGTAGGTCTCGGGCTCCAGAAAGATAAGGACGTCGAGCGTTCCCTGGCGCTCCCTGGCGCGGTACCGCAGCCGGTGCAACTCGCGCCCGCCGATCTTCTTGATCCCGTCGTACGAAACTTTGGCGCCGCGTCCAGCGAGATCGAGCAAAGGCCAGCGTGCGTTCAGCGCGCCGCCGATGAGGCCGTCGCCCACGATCGACTTGTTGACCCAGAGGAAAATTCCGATGGCCGATCGGGCGCTGGTGCGCGGCTGCGCGTAGCCGATCTCAACTTGCTCGCCGGCCGTACTCCAGGCCTCCCCCTCATACAAAGGCGTCTTGAACTGCATCGTCACATGGGAGCCCGATGCCGACGACGCCAGGCGGAACGAGCCGTTGAGGACCCCCGCGGCTTTCGCTGGCGTGGTGACCGAGGCCGCTCCGCGGATGTCACGCATCTGCCCCGCAGGCAGCGTAACGCCGCTCAGCCCCTCCGCCAGGTGCATCCGTACGAGCTCCTCCGCAGTCGGCTTGGCGGCCGCCAGAACTGTGGCGCCTGAGAGCAGGACAAGGGCGACCCGCGCCGATTGGCTGCAACCCATAGGACCTCCGATATGGCTGACTGTCGAGGCGATTCTCTGCCTCGCTACCCTCGGTGTCAACGACGCCCGCGCACCTGGCTGACGCAGATTTTTGTCGTACTGTTGACGTGTGTTTTGCCCGGCGACCTCGTACACTTCCACTACACGCCTCGCCGGTTCCAGACCGGCGCCAGCACGCGGGAAACGGTCGACAGCGGGTTTTGCATCCTGCTGTTGACGCAAGTCGCCAACCGTTGAACTCGGTGCGGCCCTTGCGTACGTCGCTCAGCGCGCATCCAAATGAAGAGGGGGCTCATGCACGACAGGATCGTTCTCCTGGCCGATGACGACGTCGACATGCAGCGGCTATTCGAAGCGGCGCTGGGACCCCAGCAGTTCCGCACGACCATGGCGCACGACGATGCCCATGCGCTGGAGATCGCCAAGACCGAACGCCCGGAACTCATCGTCACCGACCTCGGCATGCCACGCCTGGATGGGTTCGCGCTCGTCGAGCAGCTGAAGCGCGATCCAGATACCGCATCGATTCCCGTGCTGGCCATAACAGGTCAGCCGTACCCTGAACTGCAGCAACGCGCCCGCCTGGCCGGTTTCGACGCACTGCTCATCAAGCCGGTCACCGGCACCACGCTGCTCGATGTGGCACGTCTGCTGGTCGAGCGTGCGGCGCTGTTGCGGCAGCGGTCGGCGCGTCTGCTCCAACGCGGAGCTGCGCTGCGGGAGCGAGCCGCCGAACTGCAGCGAGACGCGGTGGTTCTCGGCGAGGCGGCAGAGAGCCCCGGGCCCACCGCCGACAGCGTGGAGCCCGCAGGACCAGTTCCCGTGTCACCACGATGCCGGCGCTGCGGCAGCGATGCGGATTGTCGCGTGGTGAGAACGACCCGCTCGAGCGTGACGTATCGATGCGGGATGTGCCTGCGCCAATGGCGCCTGACCTTCAAGAACACCGCTCCCGCCCGATCAGAGGCGTAGCAGGCTGCAAACCACGCCGCGGCGCCAACTCACCTCGCCGCTCATAGTCCGCGAGCTGGGAGCGGACGCGCGATCGGCGTCGCGCGAGCCCTCCGTCGTGTGCTTTGCGTCACTCGTCATCCCGCTTCCTCGCCGCACGGCGGCACCGATGCGATCGTCGAATCGGTGCGCGTCAGCTCTTCACCCGACTTATCGTCGAAACGCCTTGGCATGTGGCCCTGAAATGGGCCGCGGGCGCCAAAGCTGTGCCGCGCGCACGCGTCTACTGGGCGGGAGCCGGGCTGGGCACCAGCGTCACCACGGTGTAGCGATCGAGTGGGAAATACTTCCGGAACGCGTCGCGCAGCACGTCGGGCGTGACCGCGGCTATGCGCTCCGCGCGGGTCAGGATCTCGGCGGGATCCTGTTTGAGCAGATGCGCACTCTGCATGCTTCCAATCCAGTAGCCGTTCTGGCGGGTCGCTGTTTCGTAGCTGCGCCGAGCGGCCTCTTTGGCGCGGTTCGTGAGGTCGGCGGTCGGGCCGTCCTTCTGGAGCCGCGCCACTTCCTCCAATACCCGCGCGATCATGCCGTCCAGATTTGCGGGATCGGCGCCAAACGCCACGCCGATGTACCCGCCGCCTCTGAGCGGCAGCCGCTGGGCCACGTTGACCGAGACATTGTAGGTTTGACCCAGTTGCTCGCGCAGGATGTCGCGCAGCGCGATCTCCACCACGTCGGTTGCCGCGGCGACGCGCTCCTGCTCCGACGCATCGGGCGGCGGGTCGGCAAAGAAGCTGACGAGGGCCTGGCTGCGCGGCTCGCGACCTCGCGTGACCTGCGCGCGCTCGATACGGTTGGGAAACTGGATGTGCACGTCCTTCGCCGCCGACGTCGGTCGTCCGGGCGACGGCAGCGTGCCGACATAGCGCGCCAGCAGCGGGATCACCTGGTCAGGCTGGAAGGCGCCGGCCATGAAGAAGGTGAAATCGGCGGCATTCGAGAAGCGGGCCTTGTAGAACGCCAGCATCCTGGCCCGGTCGAGCGCCGCCACGCGCTCCCGCGTCAGAGGACGCGCCGTGTAATGCCCGGAGGTATTGACCTCGGCCACCTTCTCACCGAACACGGCCATCGGGTTCTGCGCGCGGTTGGCGAGCGCGGCATCGAGCTGTCGTTTGAGCAGCGCCAGGGCGTCGGGATCATCTCCCGGAGCGACGAACCGCTGATGCAGCAGCTGCAATGCCGTCTCGAGCTGGGCAGGCACGGCAGACCCGTTGATGCCCTGCGTCTGGAGCGACACGAACGGCGACACCGACGCGAGCTGCCCGGCCAGCATCTTCTGCAGCTCGAATGCCTTCAGGCCGCCGGCGCCCGACAGGCCCACGTAGGTGGTCGCGAGTGACGCTTCGAGATACTCCTCGGGCGAGGCGAGCGAGGTCCCGCCGGGCGCGTACATCGTGAAGAGCACCTCGTCGTTCTTGAAGTCGGTTGGTTTGAGCCACGCCTCGATGCCATTGGCGAAGCGCACGATCGTGACGCCGAGATCCGCGCGGGCGCGCCGCTCAACGACGGCCGCGGGCTCGGGAATGTGCTCCATCAGCGCGCGGGACGAGGCGGCGTCTTCCCAGGGCAGCACCGCCACCTTCTCGGCCGCGATAATCGACGCGCGGATATCGGTGTCGGCCGGCACCTGTACGCCGGGCTTCTGGGGTGAGAGCGCAAGCACGACGCGGCTCGTGTCGCCCAACAGATCTCTGATGTGACCCGACACCTCCGCAACGGTCATCGCCGGCACGAACTGGCGCGCCATCTCGTACTCGGTACGCGATGCCCGGGCTCGGCTCCCCTTCGAGGAAGTGCGACACGTACTCGCGGGCGTAGGACGCACTCTCGGTCTTGTCGCGCTCGGCCAGGGCGCGGGAGTAGAAGGCGCCCATCCACCTTCTGGCGCGATCCAGTTCGGCGGCTCCGACGCCGTGCTGCCGCAGCCGCTTCGCCTCGACGACGAGGGCGGCCACGCCGTCGGCGAGATGTCCGTCGGGCACGCCCGCGCTCAGCGAGAACGCGGTTACGCCAGGACTGAGCCGGCGATCGCCCGCGCCGAGCCCCAGCACCTTGGCATCAGCACGACGAACGAGGTCCTCGAAGCGTTCGTTCATGATCCGCTCGGCGAGTCGATGCAGCAGCGATAGCCGATAGTCGCCGATGCGTGCCTGTGGCTCGGCCGGCCGCTTGCGGAGGATGCTCACCGACGATCCGGTCGCTTCCGGATCGGTCACTACGCTCACGAGCGTCTGTTCGTGCAGCGGGACGGCGTCGGTGCGCGCGGACGGCAGCGCGGCGCTCCGCGCGTGCACCGCCCCGAACGGGCCGCGCAGCGCGGCATCGAGCGCAGCCGGGTCGGCGTCCCCGACGATGACGAGCGCCATGCGATCCGGGCGATAGAATGTATCGTAGAACGCCCGCACCCGCTCCACGGGGGCGGTGCGGATCACTTCCGGCTTTCCGATCGGCAGTCTTTCCGCGTAGCGCGAGTGGAAGTACAGGACGGGGACCTGCCGGTCGCGGATGCGCGAGGCCGCGCCGAGGCCTCCGCGCCACTCCTCGATCACCACGCCGCGTTCCTGCTCGACCTGGTCGGGAGCGATCGTCAAGCCGCCGGCGATGTCGGCCAGGGCGGTCAGGCCGCGCGTCAGGATTTCCGGCTTGTCAGCCGGCAGGTCCAGCATGTAGATCGTTTCCTCGAAGCCGGTGGTGGCGTTGACATGTGGACCAAGCCGCGCGCCGACCGATTCGAAGTACGAGATGAACTCACCGGGCTTGAAGTGCTCGCTGCCGTTGAACGCCATGTGTTCGAGGAAGTGCGCGAGCCCCTGCTGGTCATCGGCTTCGTCGAGGGAGCCGGCCTTCACGGCCAGCCGAAGCAGCACGCGTCCGGCGGGCCGCGTGTTCTTGCGGACGTAGAACTTGATCCCGTTCGGCAGGGTCCCCGTCTTCACGGCCGTGTCGAATGGGATCACCGCCGTGAGATCGAGCGCCGGCGCCTGCTGGATCGAGTGCGCGAGCGTCAGTGCCAGGCCGAGCGAGACGAGCAGGCCGATTAGGATCCACCCGGGGACCCACGCAGACGGCTGCGGGGACGGAGGCGAATCGTTCAAGCCGTTGAGCGCGGCAGGGTCCATGATGGCGATGGTCTCTCGGGAATGTGGCGAAAGCGCCTCCGCCAGCATAGCTCAGCTCGGCACTCCTGTATCGAAGGGGCTCGCGCGGTCGGCTGACGGCGTACGAGGCGAGCCGGGAGGCGAGAGGCCTCCCGTCCGTTGGGAAGGGAAATTGCCGTTCCGCAGAGTGCGGTACGAGCGCGGTTACTTTCCATAGGAGCAAGCGTGGTGCCAGAAGGACGCGGCACCGAATCGACCCCGGGCGGCGCCAGGCGTGAGAGGCCGCGTGCTGCCAGTGAGCACTGACGGTTCGTACGGGCGGCCGTCTGAGCAACTCCGTGCCCTTCATGAGCGCGGCTGCGCTACACTCCCCTTCGCTGCACCGCAGCAGAAGCACGCGACGGCGTCCGGCGGAACTGACGGCCGGCGATGGCGGTCACGACGCACCCGCGGCTGGGGGCCGGTTCGCAGGTTGATGGCACGGCACACCGGTGCCGTGAGCGGTCGGCAGCCACGCGGCGAGCGTCGGCCCGCGCTGGACGCTGGCCGTAGAGCGCAGCGTGAGCGGCGCCGGTTACCTGTCGCGCGCGTCGGCAAGTCGCAGCGTGTTCCAGTAATGTTCACCGTCCCCTGAGGAGGGTCGCATGCGAAGTACTGCACGTGTCATTGCGTGGGTGTCGATTGCCCTTGCGCTTGTCTGCGCACCGGCGTCACCGCAGGATGCGGCCGCACCCGCTGCCGAGGTCTCGGCAAAGACGTGGATCGCGAATCGCGACGCGATTGAGGCGTATCTGAAGACCGCAGAGGTCGCCGCGCTGGACGACGTGCCGACGGGCGTGACTCACCCTCGGCGGGCGAAGCTTGCGCCGGGCGGGCCGGTAGACGCCTTTGCCTGGAAGGTCATACCCCCGGGCCGACCTTCGGGCTACTGGGAGAGCTACAAGTCCGAGATCGCGGCCTACGAACTCGACAAGATCCTGGGGCTCGACATGGTGCCGCCGACCGTCGAGCGACGGGTGAGCGGCACCACGGGTGCGGCGGTGATGTGGTGCTCCCCGACGAAAAGCTTCGGGCAATTGAAGGGCGTGCCCACCGCGCCGGGCAAGTACGCTGTCGCGTGGAACCGGCAGCTGTCACGGGCCAAGATGTTCGACAATCTGATTGGCAACAAGGATCCCAATCTCGGGAACTGGCTCGTCGATCCCGCATGGAACCTGATTCTCATCGATCACAGCCGGGCGTTCACGAACGACAAGGACCTGGTCCACAAGAAGATGGACCATATCGACGGCGCCCTGTGGGACAAGATGGCGGCACTGACGCTCGAGACCCTCGAGCCGGTGCTCGGGCCCTGGGTCGGCAAGAGCGAAATCAAGGCCGTGCTCCAGCGGCGCGACGTGATGAAGGCGGGGTTCGAGAAGCAGATAGCGCAGAACCCGGACTTCGTCCTCAGGTAACGTGCGGGCGTCGACGATGGGTCCCGGCGGTCATGCCGGTCGGAATTGGATCGTCCGCCCTTTCCCGACCGTTATATCTTTTCCCCGCCGATTGCAGGGGCTGCCATCCAATCCCGACCGCACATTGGAGGGACCGCGGACGTGACACCGACATACAAATTTTCTGGCGGCCTCGCGACGTTACTGGTCACGGCGACCGTGTCCATCGGCGCACAGCAGCCGCCAGTGGCGGCGGATGCTCCCGTCGTGCTCGCGGCCGGCGATATCGCGCGATGTGACATCCTCGGCGGCGCCGTGGCCACGGCGCGGCTGCTCGATCGGTTGCCGGGGACAATCCTTACGCTCGGCGACAACGCCTATGAGTCCGGCGCGCCGGCAGAATTCGAGAAGTGTTACGCCCCGACATGGGGCCGGCATCTCGACCGCACACGGCCCGCGCCCGGCAACCACGATTACCGAACGCGGAACGCCGCTGGATATTTCGGATATTTCGGCGACCGTGCCGGACCGCCCGGCCTGGGCTATTACAGCTTCGACCTGGGCACGTGGCACATCATCTCGCTGAATAGCGCCATCGCCGTCGATCCGCGATCGCCGCAGGGGAAATGGCTGGCCAAGGATTTGGCGGCTCACCCCACCGAGTGCACGCTCGCCTATTTCCATGTGCCTGTCTACAGCTCCGGCCCCCACGGCAGCCGGACGGAGGCCGAGGACAATCGGGCCGAGCGTGGGGTTCTCGACATGCACGACTTGTGGCGGCCGCTCGCCGAGGCCGGCACAGACGTCGTGCTGAGCGGCCACGACCATGACTACGAACGCTTCGCGCCGCTCGATGCGAAGGGGCGGTCCGATGCGGTGAACGGCACGCGCCAGTTCGTCGTCGGCACCGGCGGGGGCGGTGTCTACCGGTTCAAGACCATCGCGCCACACAGCGAAGTGCGCGATAACTCGTCGTACGGCGTGCTGAAACTGGTTCTCCTCCCGGGACGTTACGAGTGGACGTTCGTGGCGGTGGAGGGGCAATCCTTTACCGATGCCGGAACCGGCACCTGCAGCCCGGTCCGCCCGCCGCGCTGATCGGCCAACAGACCGGCCAGCGCTGTCCGCGCGCTTTGTCCTTCACGTTAGACTCGGAACTCATTGTGTTGAGTACGGTTCCGGGTTCCGGTTTCTGGGTCCCGGTTTCTGGGTTCCAGGTTGGCTTCCCGGTTCCGGGGGTCGTTCCCAGTTCCTTGTTCACGGGTTCCAGTTCCAAGTGCGGGTTCGTGATATCGCCGTCGCTCCGATCGAGCCTGCGACGAACCTGAAACTCGGAACCAAGGAACCAGGAACCGTTCAACCTCCGGGGAACCTGGAACGAACAAGGAACGAGGAACCCAACCTGGACCCAGAACCGGGAACCGGAACCGTACCCAATCAAGTGAGCACAGGGTTAGTATTTCGCAACACATCCCCGTCTCTCCTGTTACCTGACGGTAAGCTTTGGTACTTTCGTCCTAGTAAGTTCTCGACTATGATCCCAACCTGGAGGTTTTGATGGCAAAGAGAAAGACCGGGTCAAGTAGCGGCATCAATATGCAGGATCTGGCGCGCGTGGGAGCGCAGGCACGTCTCGCAAGCTTACGCGCGGAACAGGACGCCTTGCTTGCCGCCTTCCCCGATCTGCGCGGCGGTTCGCCGGCCCGGCCACGTCAGGCCCGGACGACCGAGAGTGCCGCACCGGCACAACGTTCCAGCAAACGGCGCGGCGGCGGCATGTCCCCGGCACAGCGCAAGGCTGTCGGCGAGCGCATGCGCGCCTACTGGGCGGCGCGGCGGGCCGAGAAGGCCGGCACCGCGGGCGAGGGGTCGTCTGGAGCAGGCGGGTCCGGGAAGGCGAAGGGCCGGAAGCGCGCCCGGCGCAAGTAAGTCTCAACGGCGCGTCGGACAGGCGGGCGCTGCCGCGGCGCCGCTTGTCCGACGGCACTACTGTCGCACCACCCTCCAGAATCTCCGCGATCAACTCGGGCGCGTCGATCGGCTTCGCGACGTGTCCGGCAAAACCCGCCTCCCTGGTGTGCGCCCGATCTTCGAAGGGGAGTACCCGGTCACCGCGATGACCGGCGTGCCCGCAATCGCGTGTCAGACGAGCCGCGAAGACTCGCGAGGTCGATGGCGTCCACGTTGATCTGGAGCTTGCCGCTGATGATGCGTAAGACGTCCAGGATGTCTTCGGTCAGGCGCACCTGCGCCATGGCCATTCCGCTCGATGACGGCGAGCGCGTGCCCGATGCGGTCGCTGCCGACCTCGCTGCGCCGCAGCATGCGCACCCAGCCGAGCATCGCGGTCAAGGGCGGGCGCGGTTCGTGCGAGAGCACCGCCAGGAAATCGTCCCTGGCGCGGTTGGCCGGCCGGGCCTCTTCGACAGCCGAGCGGCGTCCTGCTGCGCCGCCTTGCGTATCGCGATGTCCTCAACATCAGCAACAGCCCTCGGCGCCGCGATTACGCCTTCTCGTCGAGCACACAAGCTTAGCCATAGTGATGAGCTCCGTAGCCGTTCGAGGCCAGGTGCCGTTGAGCCGGCAACGATCAGCTTGCGGCTGCGGGGGCTGCATGACTATGCTTAGCACCCACTGAACCTACCTCTACATCGGTGGAACAGGGTGCCGCAATGTGGTTCTGGGTCGCCGGCGCGGTCGTTTTCAGCGTCGTGGTGCTGGTGCTGGTGCGCCTGACATCTCGCGAACCCGATCTCGGCGCCGTGAGTAACGGTTGGCTCGCGCGCTACAAAGCGGATCGGCGCTCGACCGATTACTGAAGGAGCCTCAGCCCCGTCATCGACATCTGCGCGGAACCCGCCGGCTCTCAGCGTCCGATTGCATCGACCCGGCG
Organism: Vicinamibacteria bacterium; assembly: GCA_963697705.1. Taxonomy (GTDB): domain Bacteria; phylum Acidobacteriota; class Vicinamibacteria; order Vicinamibacterales; family JAENWD01; genus CAVUCH01. The sequence continues at coordinate 208,691 of CAVOPA010000019.1, read as the reverse complement.
CAGCAGCATCGTCATCGCACCGGCAAGCGACGTGAGCTCATCGTGTACGGCCGTCAGCGCCTGCTGCTCCGCGCGCACGAAGCGGCTGTATGGCGCGATGCTCTCCGACAGACGTTCCTTGCTGCGCCGCAGCTCGCGCTCGAACTGCTCGCGGAGCGCGCGCGCGAGCGTCTCGCGCATTGCGCAGATCTTCGCCCTGAGCTCCGCCTTCGCCCTGCGACGTCGCGCGGGGATCACGAAGAGGCCGAGCGTTCCGAGCACGCCGGCGAGCAGCACGCCGGTCACGTCGGCGGCTACCGTCGTCGCGACAATCGTCACAACGGCCCCGAGGCCGAGGGCGCCGGCGCCCACGGCGGCGGCCGTCGCCACCGCGTTGCGCGCACTCTCGGCGAGAGCCGCGGCCTCGCGGCTGCGGTCGTAGCTGTCGACAACGCGCTGGGCTTCGCGCCCGACCGATTCGATCAGGCGTGCCCGCTCGACATGGAACGTCGCAATCTCGGGATCGCCGACGATCCGATCGCGGTGCTGGCGGCGGCGCTCCGCGAGGTGCGACGTGACCTGCTGCCACTGCCGGAAATCCGCGTCGACGAGCCAGTCGATCAACTCGCCCACCTGCCGTTCGATGTCGCGCGGAGTGTCGGCGACGACCTCGCGCTCGAAGCCCTCCTGCACGCGCGCGGTGTTGAACAGATCGAAGACCCGGCCGACGCGCAACATCTCGTCGAAAAACGCGTGGCCGCGGGTCTCCATTTCGAGCAGCGTCTTCTCGATTTCGGCGGTGCGCAGCGCGAACTGCCGATCCATGTCCTCCCGCTGCACGGCGAGCTGCCGATCCACATCGTTGAGGAGCTGCACATCTTCCGCGAGCAGGTTCAGGCGTCCGGTCACGACCTCCAGGTAGCGGCGGGCCAGCGTCACGCCAACGCCGAGCGGGTTGGCGAGCTTCAGCCGGACGCGCTCGTGCTCGTCGAGGCGCTCGCGGACGTAGGTCTCCAGCCGACCGAACCCACTCGGTTGCCAGACGGCCGGCTCGCCCGCTTTCGCACGCTGCGCGAGGCGGGCTGAGACCGGGAAGATCTCGGGCTCGGTTCCGAGCAGCCGCCGCGCCTGCTCGGCGACGAACTGCCGCACTTCCTCGAGCTGCGCAGCGGTGTCGAAGAGATCGACCTTGTTGATCACGATCAGGATCTTCTTGCCCCACTCCCGGACGCTCTCGAGAAATTGCCGTTCGCTCTCGGTGAACGGGCGATCGGCGGAGGTCACGAACAGCACGAGGTCGGACCGCGGGACGAACTCCGCGGTGATCGCCTCGTGCTCCCTGATGACCGCGTTGGTGCCGGGTGTGTCGACGATGTGGATCTCTCGCAGGAGGTCGACAGGGGCGCTGATGACGTGGAGGTGCGGGCTGCGCTCGTGCCGCGCGGCTTCAACCCCGAACTGCAGCAGGTTGACCTGCGCCGTCGTCGGGGTCACACCTTCCTTCAGCACACGCGCGCCGAGCAGGGCATTGATGAACGCGCTCTTGCCCGAGTTGAACTCCCCGACGATGACCACGAGGAAGAGCTCGTCGAGTTGCTCGATCGACCGCGCGAGCGCGGCAATGCTGTCGGCCGGTGCGTCGAGGCGGCCGAGCGCGTCGTGCAGGGCCGCGAGGGTCCGCCGCTCGTCGGCTAGGAGCGTCTGTTCGACGTCCGCGAGAATAGCCGGGGACATGACGCGCGGCGCGCTATCGGATCGCCGCCGATTCGATCTGCCAGTCGCCGCCGGTCTTCGAGAGGTTGAACGTCCACTCGTGGCTCGCGCTAATCGGCTTGCGGCGGCCGATCTTCGGAAGATAGGTAGCGACGCCCTGGCACGTCGCGCTTGCGGCGTTCGCGTGGGCCACGGTCACGCCGCAGCCCTGGAGCTCGAGCGAGTGTGACTGCAGGTCGTTGAAGGCGCGTGCCAGCGCCCGGTCGTCGAGCGCGGGCCACACCGCTTTGGCGGCGAGCGGGTCGTTGTGGCCGACCGCGGTCTCGTACTCGCGCAACACCTCGAGGATCGAGTCCTCATCTCGCGGCACCGGCGCGACCGCGACGGTGCGAACCGCCGGGGCCACAGCAGTCGGCGGCGAGCTCTCCAGCGGATTGGACGCCTTTCGTGTCGCCGCGAAGTCCAGGTCGGGTACTGACAGCGGCGACACCGATGCGGCACCGCCCGTCCACCCGGCGAGCTTCGGCGCTGAGTGCAGCACAGGCACCTCGGCGGCCGGCAGATCCGGTCCGCCGGCTTGCACGACCTCCACCGGAATTCCGGGGGTATCGACAATGCGCCGGTATTCGGCGCGCCTGGGCCGATCGGCCGGTCCAAGGCTGCGGTCAAGCGCCGCAACTGCGCGACCCGACGTCGCAATCGATCGTGGCGAGTCGACCGGCAACGGACTGAGGTCCGACTCCACCATAAGGGCGGGCTGCGAGGGCGCGCGCCTCTCCGCCAATCTGGTCCTCGACGCGGTTGTCCTGAGGCTTCTACCGGTCCCACTCTGGGCCGGGGATCCGCCAATCACGAGTGCCGGCTGGGGTCCGTCTATCCAGAGATGTACGGCAACTCCGACAAGGACCAGCGCCGCGGCCCTTACCAGGCGCACGCAGTACTGGGGTCCGGTCTCGGGCACAACAGGGGCATCCGGAGTCGTTGCTCCTCCGGCGTAATCCGGTTGTGCCAGTGACCGTTCTGGGGTATCCATATGGCTGAGCGCAGTGCTGGCCGAGACTCGACTCTTAAGCAATTCCCACACCGGGGATTGGCCGCCGGCCACCAGCAACGATAGCGGCATTCCCTGTGCTAGGGACGATCGGCTTGCGCTGCGTCGGACGAGGCACAGCGCGACACAGGAGTGTACTGAAGTGCCCACAGCAGAACACGCGCTGCCCACGGTGTTGCTCGTGGAGGACGACCCGGCGGCACGGCGGTTCTACGCCGACGCACTTGCCGCGTCAGGGTTCCGCGTGGAGGAAGCGGCAAACGGCGAGCAGGCCCTTCGAGCCGCAGAGGCCGACGGCGTGACGGTCATCGTTGCCGATCTCGGACTTCCAGACTTCGACGGCTTCGAGGTCTGCCGGCAAGTGAAGCTGCGACCCGAGATGCGTCGGGTACCGGTGATCGCGATCACCGGCCGGGCCATGGCACTGCGCGACATCGAACTGGCCGAACAGGTGGGGTTTCACTCGGTGCTCATCAAGCCATGTCCACCAGAAACCCTGGTGGCCGCCATCGAAAAGGCCTTGAACGGATCACACCCGGGCGTGTGACCCGTTCGCCGACTGACCTCCGTCCCTGCCGCTACGAAGCGAACCGGACACCTCGAGTTCGATCAGGAACGGCAGGTGATCGGACGCGTGCGGCACTTCCGGCGGTTCCGTGACCACGCGGTACGCTCGAAGGGCAACCGCCTGGGATTTCGGGACGAAGGCATAGTCGAGGCGCAGGTGCGGCCCCCAGGTCGGGAACGTGGGCGTCGGCTCCTTCTCGCACGTGGCGGCCACGTCGACGTAGCCTGCCTCGAGCATGCGCGCGACCACCTGCCAGCGGATGCGGCCCCCGCTCAGCCAGACGAACGGCCGCAGCCGCGGCGGCAGTCGCTTCAGATCGAGCACGGCATTCGGCGGCAGGCTGTTGAAATCGCCCACGAGCACGTGCGGATCGCCACGAAACTCGTCGATGGCCGCCAGCAGCGCCCCCACTTCGCGCACACGGCGCCGTTCGGTCCACGCCGCGTGAATCGCACTCAGATGGACGCCGAATACGCGCACGTCGAAACCGGCGGGCACCAGGTGCAGGAACGCGTGCCGCGATGACCGCGGCCAGTGCCACGACACATGCGCGGGTGATACCCGGCTGGCATACCCGAGCGAATGCCCCTCGCGGGCGCCCCAGGCCTGCAGGCCGACGGCGGCCGCCACCCGCTCGATCACAGCCGGGTCGGTCGCCTCCTCGAAAATCACGACGTCGGGCGCGACCGTGGCGAGCACCGCCGCGATCTGCGGTTCCCTGCCACTGCCGCCGTAGCGGATGTTGTAGCTGACGAGCCTCAGGGTCACTCGCCGACTGTGCCTATCAATGTGAGATACGGCTGGCCGAGAAGGTCGCCCCGCAGGTACATCACGAAATCGCGGGTCCCCTGGATGTTCACGGGGCGGCGAACCATGTCCATCAACTGGCGGCGCAGCGGCACCAGGTCTGGCGCGATGTCCGGGTGACCGTCGCTGAGCGGAATCGTGTGGACGCCAGGAACATAGAAGCCGGTGAGCTTGTACAAGCCGAGCACTTCGTCGCCCACGAGCGTGAGATCGAGATCGCTCGTCCCAGGGCCATCACCATCGAACGGGGCTCCATCTTTCCACCGCTGACCCGTCACGGCGCTCCCGCGCAGCACGACCGCCGTGCCGGGCGGCACTGCCGCGCGCACCGTCTCGCAGAAGGCCTCGAAACGTCCCAGGTCGCCGCCGAAGGCGAGCCGGATCACGTTCGCGCGCTTCTCCGCTTCGGTCATGTCGCCCTGTACGGCGTCTGCTCGCGCCGTGCGGGCGGTCTGGTCAGCCATGAACTCTCCCTTGCCGCACTTGTGCGGCACGACAGGTCGTTCACGGTCCATGCCAGTCATGGCTGGACGAAGGATGTCGGGTGTACGTCCAATGCAGAGTGTGGATGCCGGCTAACAATGCAGAAGCAGCACGCAGAAAGCAGGATACCGCGTACCGGATGTCGAATTACGGGTTCGGCCGATCCTCCACATCCTTACTTGCACGGGCTTCTTTCGATCCCGCTGTTAGCCTGCATTCGCCCGCGCGCAGGTAACAGTGTGTCCGGCGGAGATAACTGAATTGCAGTGCAGGTGGAGTGGGAGGGTGCAGGGGGACGACAGAGCGGATGGTGAATGCGGCAGCGCGGCCGACGCATTCACCCCGTGTCGACCAAAGGCAAGGCGCCCGCAGGCACCATCCTCTGGCCAGACCGTTGCCAGTTATGCGGGCCGGACGTTCTCGCCGCGGGGTCCCTTCGGGCCCTGGCCCTTGTCAAAAGTCACGGCCTGGCCTTCGCGCAGCTCGTCGAAGGGCACCTGCTGGCAGGCGGACTGGTGGAAGAAATACTCGTTGCCGTCAGATGCGGCGATAAAGCCGAATCCCTTGTCCCTGACGAGCCGCTTGATCGTGCCGTTGCTAGTAGCCATGTCGTGTCTCCTCGATGCACGCTTGCCGAAGCCCGGCGTGCGCGGATGGTCGTGAAGGCGCCGCGGTTGAATCGCCGCGGCCTGCAAGCTGATGCTGAGCGGAACACAGGAATGAACCCGTCAGGCAGCAGGTTGGGGAGCCATACTGTAGCACCAAAGCGAGACCGTGTCATGCACAGGTTGTGATGGACGCCCGCTCGGCAGGTCTTTCGACCTCGGCTAATTGACGCGCCCCGTCGGCGGCGTGCCGCACACGTTCGGCAAGGGGGCCTGCCTCGGCGACGCACGCGTTGATCGAGACGCCGCGGTAACTGTTGCCCGCAAGGAAGAGACCTGGGTGACCGAGGAGCCGCTCGTCAATGGCCGAGAGCCGGTCAAGGTGCCCTACCGTGTATTGCGGAATCCCACCCGGGTGACGGAACACGTGTGAGAACACCGGTTCGATGGTCAGGCCCATCGTCGTCTCCAGATCCGCCCGCGCCACGCCCAACCAGCGTATCGTCGTCGAGCGCCACGGCGGACGGATCATGCGCGCCGCCGACCATCACCCGGATCAGCGCGCGCCCTTCAGGCGCCCGGCCGGCGTAGATGCTCGAGTCCCAGAGCGCTCCCAGGATGGCGATGCCCTCGCCGCGCGGCACCAGAAAGCCGAAGCCGTTCAGCGGCGTGTCGAGCCGGGCGCTCTCGTAGCCGAGGCAGACGACCGCCAACGGCGCCGTCGGAATCTGCCGAAGCACGCGCGTGAGCTCGGCGTCGAACCCGTCCACCAGCGTTGCGCTCGACGCAGCACTGCCGGCAAGCACCACCGCCTCCGCCTCGAGCGAGCGGCCGTCTTCCAGGTCGACGAGCCAGCCTGCCGGCGCGCCGGTCACGCGCGGGTGGACGCGGCGGACGACGCACGCAGTCTGCACGCGCGGGCCGAGCGCCCTTTCGAGCGCGTGCACCAGATCTTCAATGCCGCCGGCAAACGACGTCAGGTGCCCGGCCGGAGCCCCCATCGGCGCTCCTGAGGGAGCGCGCCGCTCCCGGCGCTTGGCCAACATGGCCTTCACCAGTCCGCCGTGCCGGGTCTCCATGTCCCACATCTTCGGGAAGCAGGCGCGCAGCGACAGCTCACGCGCGTTGCCGCCGAAGACACCCGACACCATGGAATCAATCAGCACGTCGGCGGCCTCGCGGCCGATGCGTCGGGCCGCGAAGGCATGAATCGTCTCGTCGCCCTCGGGGCGGCTCGCGGCGAACGGCTCCGCCATCACCCGTAGCCGGCCGGACAGGGAGAGAAGCGCGCTGAGCGCAAAACCAACCGGACTGCCTGGCAGCTCGTGGAGGCGGCCGCCGCGGTAGATGAACCGCCGCTTCGCGCGCTCGTTCCCGGGAAGGAGGCGATCGGCGATCCCGAGATGGCGCACGAGCGCGAGCGTCTCCGGCACGTTGTCGAGAAACCCGTTCGGGCCCCACTCGCACACGTAGCCGCCGAGGTGCTCTGTGCGCAGGTTGCCGCCGGCGCGCCCGGCCCCCTCGAGCACGGTCACGTCGATCGGGCCAGCTGCCTGGCGCGTCAGCTCGAACGCTGTCGAGAGGCCCGCTATGCCGCCGCCGACGATGATCACCCGTGACATCACCAGTCCCCTGGAATCGTGATGGGTTGCATAAATCGCGGAGCGCGGCGCCCGGCTCCCAAGGCGCGACGACCGAAGATATCGGGTATATCTGAAGGAGGAGCAACGCCGCCAGTCGGGATGCCCCTGGGAGTCATGTGACTCATCACGGTTCCAGGGGACCAGCGCTCCGTCAGATGGTCCTCGAGAAGACCGGTGTCTGGGTACTGCGCGCCCGCAGGTGCCGGTCGAAAATCATGGCGATGTTGCGTACGAGCAGGCGCCCGGACGGCGTCACCTCGAACCCGCCATCCTGACGCTCGATTAGGCCGTCGGCCATCGGGCCGGACGCCAGTTCGACGAGCTCCGCGGCGAAGTAGTCGTCGAATGCGATGCCGAACCGCGCGCTGAGCGCCTGGGGGTCGACCCGGAAATTGCACATCAACTCCGTGATGAGCGCCCGCCGCAGCCGGTCGTCCGGGTCGAGCAGGTAACCGCGCTCGACCGGAAACCGCCCGGCGTCGAGATCGGCATAGTAAGTCGAGAGCTTCTTGGTGTTCTGGACGAAGGCGCCGGCGACGTCGCCGATCGCCGACACGCCGAGGCCCACCATGTCGGTGGCGGGCTTCGTGGTGTAGCCCATGAAGTTGCGGTGGAGCCGCCGCGCGGCCGAGGCCCGCGCGAGATCGTCGTGCGGCAGCGCAAAGTGGTCCATGCCGATCTGCACGTACCCTGCAGCCACGAATCGCTCCATCACGACACCGAACAACTCCAGCTTGCGCTCCCCGGTCGGCAGCATCGCGGGATCGATGCGCTTCTGGTTACCGCGAATCCACGGCACGTGCGCGTACCAGTACGCGGCGACGCGATCCGGCCGCATCGACACGACAGCATCGACGGCCCGGCCGAACGACTCGCAGGTCTGCAGGGGCAGCCCGTAGATAAGGTCGATGTTGATCGACTCGAACCCGAGCCGGCGGGCGTCTTCGAACAGCCGACGCGTCTGGTCCTCGGGCTGGACTCGATTGACGGCCTCCTGCACCTCGGGGGTGAAGTCCTGCACCCCGAACGAGACGCGGTTGAATCCGAGATCCCTGAGCAGCGCGAGCTGCGCCGTGGTCGTGACGCGCGGGTCGACCTCGATCGCCACCTCCGCCCCGGGCTGCACGTCGAAGTACTTCGCAACCGTACCGTGCAGTGCTTCCATCTCCGCCAGCGTGAGATACGTCGGCGTTCCGCCCCCCCAGTGGTACTGCACGACGCGCCGGCGGCCGGCCAGGCCTTCGGCGAGCATGGCGATCTCGCGTCCGAGAAATTCGAGGTACCGGGCCGCGACCTCGTGCTTCTTCGTGATGATGACCATGCACCCGCAGAACGAGCACCGCTCGCGGCAGAACGGCAGGTGGATGTACAGCGACAGCGGGTCGCCGGCAGTCCGCGCCGCCTCCGCCAGCCGATCCCGGTACTGCTGTTCCCCGAACCCGTCGTGGAATTCCACGGCGGTGGGATACGAGGTGTAGCGCGGTCCCGGGCGGTCGTACCGGCGCAACAGCTCGAGCGGGGGCGTGTGAAGCGCCGGCGTGTGGAGCGCCGGCGCCGCGAGCGGCGACGTGGCGTCCGGCGGAGCAGCCGGCCGGCGGTACAGCGGCAAAGGCGCATCGCTCATGGGCGGATCTCCGCGCACTCCCGCACGACGTCTACGAGCAGGCGCGCATGATCGGGCGGCGTCTGCGGCAGGATGCCATGACCCAGGTTGAAGATGTGACCCACGGCCGGCCCGGTCGCATCGTCCGACTCCGCGCCGCTCCGGCCCCGCGCGGCGCGGAGCACGCCCAGTGTACGCTCCCGGATGAGCGTATGCGAACCGAGCAGAATGGTTGGATCGAGATTCCCCTGGAGCGCCACCTCAGGGCCGACGCGCGCACGCGCGGCGTCGAGGCCCATGCGCCAGTCGAGCCCGATCACGTCGGCGCCAATCTCCGTACACGCTTCGATCCAACCGGCGGAGTCGCCGGCATAGTAGATGAGCGGCACCTGCTGGCCGATGCCCTGTGCCGCCTCGCGCACCGCCGCGAGCACCCGCCGCGCATACGGCAGCGCGAACGTACGGACGTCCTCCGGGCCCAGCAGACCGGCCCAGGTGTCGAAGAGCATGGCCGCCTGGGCGCCCGCCTTCACCTGTTCGGACAGATACGACGCCACCGTATCGGCGCAGATGCCCAACAGACGGTGCGCCGTCCGCGAATCGCCGAAGAGCAGCCCCTTGATCGCCGCAAACGACTTCGAGCCCCCGCCCTCCACCAGGTAGGTCGCCATCGTGAACGGCGCGCCGGCAAACCCGATCAGCGGGACACGACCGCCCAGTTGTCCGCGGATCAGGCGCACAGCCTCGAGTACGAACGGCGTCGTCTCACGCGCATCCGGCACGCGCAACGAAGCCACATCCGCGGCGCAGCGGATCGGATGGGCGAGCTGCGGCGCCGGATTGAACTCCACGTGCACGCCCATTCCCGGCAGCGGGATGAGGATGTCGGAGAAGAGGATGGCGGCATCGACGCCGAGCCGTGCGACCGGCTGCAACGTGATTTCGGCGGCCAGCTCCGGCGTGCGGCAGCACTTCAGGAAATCGTGGCGCTCGCGGATCGCGCGGTACTCCGGCAGGTATCGCCCGGCCTGCCGCATGATCCACACGGGCGTTCGCTCCACCGGTTCTCGCCGGCACGCCCGCAGAAACACCGGGTCCTCGCCAGCACGTGAGGCCGGGCGGATCGCGGGCCCCGCTTCGGTGTCAGGCACAGGCACTCTCCAATGCCGCAGCCGCCGCGGCAATCGTCGTCTCGATATCAGCGGGCGTGTGTGCCGCCGAGATGAAGTTGGCTTCGAACTGCGAGGGCGCCACGAAGACACCGCGCGCCAGCATGCCCTGGAAGAAGGCGGCGAACCGGGCGGTGTCGCAGCGGGAGGCGCCGGTCCAGTCATCGACCCGCTCCGGCGCGAAGAACAGCGTCCACATCGACCCCACGCGTGCGATCGTGCACGGCGCATCGATCCGCGACACCGCCGCCGCGAGTCCCTCTTCGAGCGCCGCGCCGAGGTGCTCGAGCCGCGCGTAGAACTGCGGATCGTCCCCGATCACATCGAGCGTCGCGAGGCCCGCGGCCATCGACAGCGGATTGCCCGACAGCGTGCCCGCCTGGTAAATCGGCCCTGCCGGCGACACACGTTCCATCAGGTCGCGGCGGCCGCCGTAGGCGCCTACCGGTAACCCCCCACCGACGATTTTACCGAGGGTCGTCAGATCGGGCTGGACGCCGTACCGCTCCTGCGCGCCACCACGGGCCACACGGAAGCCCGTCATCACTTCGTCGAAGATCAGCAGCGCGCCCTCCGCGGAACAGAGCGCGCGGAGCCCGTCGAGAAATCCCGGCCGGGGCACGACCACGCCCATGTTTCCCACCACAGGCTCGACGATCACCGCGGCAATCCCCGCAGGGTGGGTCGCAAACGCCGCCCGCACGCTTTCGAGGTCGTTGTAGCGCGCCGTCACGGTGTCACGCGCGGTTGCCGCGGTGACACCGGGGCTGTCGGGCGTGCCAAACGTCGCCGCTCCGGAACCCGCCTTCACGAGGAAGCTGTCGCCGTGCCCGTGATAGCAGCCCTCGAACTTGATCACCCCGGCGCGTCCTGTCACCCCGCGTGCGACGCGCAGGGCGGCCATCGTCGCCTCGGTGCCGGAGTTCACCATGCGGACCATCTCGAGCGATGGCACGAGGGTCGTCAGCCGTTCGGCCATCCGCACTTCGAGCTCGGTCGGGGCGCCGAACGCGGTGCCCTCCTGAGCCTGAGCCGTGATTGCCGCGACGACGGCGGGATGCGCGTGACCGAGGATCATCGGACCCCACGAGCCGATGAAGTCGATGAGCTCGTGGCCGTCCGCGTCCCACACCCGGGCGCCGGCGCCGCGGACGATGAACCGCGGTGCGCCGCCGACCGCGCGAAACGCGCGCACCGGCGAGTTGACGCCGCCGGGCATCCGCTGCCGCGCGCGGTCGAACAACGCCGCGCTCGCGGCAGTCGTATCGGCCTGGAGTTCTGCAGCCATGCTCAACTCGGGCGCGCCTACGCGAGCAGCCGCGCCGCCTCCTTCGCGAAGTAGGTCAGGATGATGTCCGCACCGGCCCGGCGAATCGACAGCAGCGACTCGAGCATGACGCGCGGCTCGTCGATCCAGCCCCGCGCACCTGCCGCCTTGACCATCGCATACTCGCCCGACACGTTGTAGGCGGCGACCGGCACGCCAAATCGTTCTTTTACGCGCCACACGATGTCGAGGTACGCCAGCGCGGGCTTCACCATCACGATGTCCGCACCTTCGTCCAGATCGGCGGCGACCTCACGCAGCGCTTCGAGCGCGTTCGCCGGATCCATCTGGTAGCCGCGCCGGTCGCCGAAGCTGGGCGCCGATCCGGCGGCCTCGCGGAACGGGCCATAGAAGCCGGACGCGTACTTCGCCGCGTAGGACACGATGACGACATCGCCGCGTCCCGCCTTGTCCAGGGCGCCCCGAATCGCGCCCACACGGCCGTCCATCATGTCAGAGGGCGCGACAACGTCGGCGCCAGCTTGCGCGTACGCCAGCGCCGCCGATGCGAGCAGGGGCAAGGTCGCGTCGTTATCGACCTCCACGAGCCCGTCGGGGGCGGTGCCGATCGGACCGCAGTGGCCGTGGTCGGTGTATTCACACAGACAGACGTCCGCCCACAACGAGAGACCCGGGACGGCGGCGCGAACGCCGGCCAGACCGCGCGCCACGGGACCGTGCGGATCCGAGGCACCGTGGCCGTCCGGGTGTTTCTCGTCGGGGATGCCAAACAGGATCACACCCGACACGCCGAGACCGGCGAGCTCACGGCATTCCTCGACGAGCGTGTCGACGCTCAGATGAAAGCAACCGGGCATCGAGCCGATCTCGCGCCGCACGCCCTCGCCCTCACAGACGAAGAGCGGCGCGATCAGCGTCTCTGGCGAGAGTCGGGTCTCGCGCACCAGGCGCCGGATCGCCTCGCCGCGCCGCAGGCGCCGCGGCCGCTGCACCGGAAAACTCATGACACCGCTCCTCTGCGCTGCCGGAGGTGCCGCAGGATCGCGACCGCGAGCCCGGCGCCGGTTCGTGTGTCGGCCTCGACGGTCGCAGGCGCACCGAGCGCGTCGAGCGCCGCCGATGTGGACGGTCCGATGCTTGCCACCTCGGTTCGTCCGGCGAGCAGCCGCAGCGTGCCCTGTCCCCATGCGCCGGCCAGGCCCGCGGCGGCGGACGGTGAAAAAAAAGCCACGGCGTCGACGCGCCCAGCATCGAGCGTCGCCGTGAAGCTCGCCAGTGCGCTCGGCCGCACTGCGACGGTGCGGTAGGCCTCCGGATCGGTCACGCGGGCGCCGGCCGCCCTGAGCGCGTCGGGCAGCTCGCGGCGGGCGACGTCGGAGCGCGGCCACAGCACGTGGATGCCCGCGAGGCTTCCGTGACCCGTCTCCAACGCCTCGGCCAGCTCGCGCCCGCTCGATCGCTGCGGGATCAGATCGCACGTCAGCCCGAAGGCGCAGAGGCGCGACGCTGTTGCCGGGCCCACGGCGGCAATCTTTGGACGTGCGGTCAGACCGCTCCACGTCTCGGCAAACCGCGGGTGACCGCAGGTGGCGGCCACCGCCTGCGCGCTCGTGAACACGATCCACGCGGTGGACGACAGCTGCCCGATTGCCGTGGTCAGCGGCGCGATATCCCGGGGCGGCGCGATGCTGATCGTCGGCATCGCCACGGCCTGCACGCCGGCGCCGCGGAGCGTTCGCACGAACGGATCGTCTCGCTGCTCCTCTCGTGTCGCGACCACGAGCGTCGGTCCGGTCACGTGGGATCTCCCGCGCCTGCGAGCTGCCGTGCCGCGTCGATCAGGCCCCGCGCACCTTGCGCGGCGAGCGCCGCGGCAACCGACTCGCCCAGGGCCCGCGCTTCTGGCTCATTGACGACGGACCGCTCGCCGGTCGCTCTGAGAAGACGTCGTCCGTCGATTCCGGCCACGAGGCCGACGAGGTGCAGCCGCCCGGGCGCCGTCCACGTCGCGAGCGCGCCGATGGGCGCCTGACACCCTCCCTCGAGCGCGTTCAGCACTCGTCGCTCGGCTGCCGTCGCGAGCCGCGTCGGCAGATCGTCGATGGCCGCCACCATCCGCCGGATGCGTTCATCGTCGGCGCGGACCTGCACCGCGAGGGCGCCCTGGCCGGGCGCCGGCACAATGACGTCGCTGCCGAGCACTTCGCTCGCCGCATTGGTCAGCTCCAGCCGGCGGAGGCCCGCCAGCGCGAGAAGCGTCGCGTCGTATTCGCCACGACGCACCTTCTCGATGCGCGTCGGCACGTTGCCGCGAATATCGACGATGTCGAGGTCGGGTCGCACGGCCATGATCTGCGCGCGCCGCCGCAGCGACGAGGTGCCGAGGCGCGCACCGGGCGGCAGGTCCGACAGTGTGCCGCCATTCTGCGACACGAGCACCTCGGCCGGATCTTCGCGCGAGAGGACGGCGCCGAGCGCGAGCCCCTCGGGCTGCTCGGTCGGCAGGTCCTTGAGGCTGTGCACCGCGAAGTCAATCGCGCCGCTGCGCAGAGCGTCCTCGAGCTCGCGTGTGAACAGGCCGCGATCCCCGATCCGCGGCAGTGGCACGTTGATCACACGATCGCCGAGCGTCCGGATGCGAACGCGCTCGAACGACAGGTGCGGCCATGCCTGCGCGAGCCGCGCAATGACGTGTTCCGTCTGCCACAGCGCCAGGCGGCTGGCCCGCGTACCGGCCCGAACGATCGCGATCTCAGGCATCCTGTCTCCGGCCGGTGTCGAACGATGCACCGAGCGCGAACAGATCGCGCGCGGCCTGCAGGCGCAGCTGCCCGTCGGTCGACGCCGCGTCGGCCTCCTTCAGCCGCAGCATCGGCACGTGGAGCAACCGGTTCACGAGGACGCGCGTGAGCCGCTCCGCGCGCTGGCGCTCGTCGTCGGTCGCGTGGCGCAGCACGCGGTCGACCTCCTCGCTCCGGATGCGCTCGAAGTGCTCGCGCAAGGCGACGAGCGTAGGCGTCGCCGCCAGGCCGCGTGTCCACTGCGAGAAGCGCTCGCACTCGTCGGCGACGATTACTTCCACTCTCGGCACCTCGCCGGAACGCGTCGAGAGCGACTGATCGACGACTGCCCGGATGGTATCGAGGGTCCGGAGCGTCACGCCGGGCACGTCAGCGGCGGCCGCCTCGACGTCCCGGGGCACCGCGAGATCGAGCACCAGGAGCGGCCGGCCGGGCCGCGGCGCCATGGCCTCCCCCACCAGCGCAGCGGAGATCACGGTGCCCGGCGCGCTGGTGGCCGAGAAAACGACGTCCGCGGCGGCAAGCGCCTCGTTCAGCCAGTCGAGCGGCATCGCGTGGCCGCCGACCTCGTGCGCCAGCGCTTCCGCGTGCGCCAGGCTGCGGTTCGCGATGGCGATCACGGCTGGATTGTGATCGGCGGCATGCCGGGCGGCGAGCCGGGCCGTCTCGCCAGCCCCGACGACGAGCACACGGCGATCCCGCAGGCCGACGGTGGCGACCGCCGCGGCAACCGCCGACGAAGACATCGAGACGTGTCCCGCACCGATGGCTGTTTCGGCACGCGCGCGCTTGCCGGCGTGCAGCGCCGTTTCGAGCAGGCGATCGAGCAGCACCCCCGCCGTGCCCGCCTGGCGCGCCAGCCGGTAGGCTTCCTTGACCTGTCCGAGGATCTGAACGTCGCCCAGCACCATCGAGTCGAGGCCGCACGCGACGCGCAGCAGGTGCATCGCCACGGCCGGCCCGCTCAACAGGTACCGGTGCGGCCCCGGTCCCAGCAGGTCGCGGCCGCGCAGCTGCTCTACCGCGCCGCGCACCTCCTGCTCCGCGGCCGTGATCTCCGCAGCCACCGCGTAGACTTCAGTGCGGTTGCAGGTCGAGAGCACGAGCGCTTCGCCGAGCACGCCGCGGCGCCCGAGTCGCTCGAGCAGGTCGAGCACTTCAGCCGATGAAAGCGCCAGCGCTTCGCGGTCTTCGAGTACCGCGGTCCGATGGTTCACACCAAGCAGGAAGAGAGTCATGCCGAACCTCGCCGAGCGTCCCATGACGCGGGTCGTTTCGCCTCGTGCGGGTCACTGCATGCCGGGCCGGCCGGCGGCGGGTCCGCACGGCACCTCGCGCATCGCGCGTGCGCGCCCCAGGACAAAAGCCGGGGAACCACAGGTGCTGGGAAGCGGCCAGTTCGACGGAACGGCCGCGCGCGATCAGGCGAACAGATCGGGAGGTGCGCGCGAGGCGAGGTGGAGGCTGACGATAGGCGTGCGAGCGTCAACGGGGGCGAGCCACCGGACCCGCATCCCGCGGGTGCTGTGCGGAACGCGCCCGGGGCGCAGCAGGCCGAGCAGGAGGAGCGCGGCCGCAAGCAGCCAGGTCGCTGCTGCAGCCGTCGGCAGAGTCACCACTTGTGTGGCGTTCGGGGCGGTGCCCGTAAGTGCGCCCAGGTCGGTGGCGGGCGCGGCGGTCACGTGCATGACAGCAACGAGCACCCAGACGACCAGAGCGCGCCGGCCCCAGAGCAGCGGCACGCCCGCGCGCCGTAACGCCGCGAGTGCGCCGAGCAGCACCGCGCCGACGCCCCATCGCACCGCAACGACCGGATCCAGCACGCGCCCATCGCCGATCTGGTTCCAGAGCAGCGCTGCGTGGAACACGATCAGGGCCAGCGCCGAGACGGCCACCGTGGCCGACAGAGCCAGGCGTGCGCCACGGGCAAGGCGGCTCCTCGAGCGGAACACGTCAGCGACGCCCGTGAGCAAACAAGTTGTGCCAGAAGGGCCGGATAGCACTGGTGTCAAGGTTACGCGTGAACGTGAACAGCTGCAAGGGAACCAACGCTAAACGCTACAACAGCAAGGCATGTTCCGCGCCGGCGGACCGCGGGGGCGGCAAATCTCCTGACAATTCGTGTCCCGCGGCTACGGCGTCAGACGAGAATTGCGAACTATTTCGCAAATTGGGAGATAACGCGCAGGGACGACGGGGGCTAGAAGGGCTAGAGGCCAGAGGGTAGGGGCCAGACGCTAGAGGCCAGAGGTTGGGAGCAGGGCCGGAGCGCGGAAGGCGAAGGCCGGCATGCGGCGGAGCTGTTTGCGTTCGCTGTCAGGCGCTGGCCGCGTCCTGGATTCTGGCCCCTAGCCCCTGGCCTCGGGCGTCTAGCCTCTTCAGTGTTTGGTACTCTGCGCGGTCAGCGACTGCACGCGCTCGAGCAGGATGTCGAGATCGTAGGGCTTGCCGACGATCTCGATCACATCGCCGGGCCCTGCCGCCTCGCGCAAGCGTCGCTCGTTGGTGGTGGTGAACACGGCTGGAACGCCGGAGAGCGGCGAGGTACTGATCAGGTGCTGCACGAACATCCACGATCGCTCGTACGGCGGGGCGATGTCGATCACCACGGCGGCAGGCTTGTGCTGATCCACGAACGACATCAGATCCACGCTCCCGCGCTTCACCTCGTCGAGATGTGCGCTCACGACGACAATGCCGGCACCCTCGAACCAGGCACGTATCAACTCGACCGTGTCGTCGTTCGAGTTGAAGACGGCCACGACAGGCGGCTTGTCGGTCACTGCGCAACTCCTTTCGGCGTGTGGTCGGACCGCTCCGACAGCTGGAGCAGGCTGGCGACTGTCGCCAGCAGTTCCCCTGGATCGACCGGCTTCGGCACGTGCCCCTGATACCCGGCGAGCAGGGATCGTGTGCGGTCTTCGGCGCGCGCAAACGGCGTGAGCGCAATCGCCGGCACGCGCCGGCCCTCCTCGAGCGACCGCAGCCGGATCAGCAGCTCATAGCCGTCCATCCCGGGCATCGCGATGTCGCTGATGATCAAGTCAGGGGCCGCCTCGCGCGTGAAGTGCGCGATCGCGTCGGACCCGCCCGCGGCGGTCGAAACACGGCCGCCGCGTTCCGTGATGAGCCGCGCGACCAGCTCGCGTCCGTCGGCCTGGTCGTCTACCACGAGGACGTGCGCCCCACCGAGCGACACATCCAGTGAGGCGGCGAAACCCGTCGCGTCCGCGGACTGGGCGGCTGGGAGGCGCACGAGAAAGGTCGCACCGCGCCCCCGCCCTTCGCTGGAGGCCTCGATCGTGCCACCGTGCAGTTCGACGATGTGCTTGGTGAGCGACAGGCCGAGCCCGAGGCCGCCGTGCGAGCGGGTGGCGCTCCCATCCGCCTGCCGGTAGCGATCGAAGATGAAGGGCAGGAACTCCGGCGCGATGCCCTCTCCCGAATCGGCAACGCGCAGCTCCACCGTGTTGTCGATGCGCTGTGCCACGACGTCGATGGCGCCGCCGGCGGGCGTGAACTTGACCGCGTTGCTCAACAGGTTCCATGCGAGCTGCTGCAGGCGCGCGGCGTCGCCGGTGACGATTGCTGCGGGCTCGGTCGCCGCGTCGAGGCGCACGCCCTTGGCATCTGCAGCCGGCCGCACGATCGAGACGGCCGCGCGCACGATGCTGAGCAGGTTGACGGACTCCCTGGCCAGCCGCACCTTGCCCGAGGTGATGTGACCGATGTCGAGCAGATCGGAGATGATTTGCGCCTGCGCCCGGGTGTTCCGCTCGATCACCTCCAGCCCGCGCGCGAGCACGTCGGGATTGACCGGGCGGCGCAGCATCTGTGTCCACCCGAGGATGGCGTTCAGCGGCGTGCGCAGCTCGTGGGCCAATGTCGCGACGAACTCGTCGCGCTGACGCATCGCGTGCTCGATCTCGGTGCGCGTCGCGCGCTCCGCGGCGAGCAGCGCGTCGCGGGCCTCTGCGAGCCGCCGCTGCTCGTCGATGTCGGTGCAGGTGCCGAACCAGCGCGTGATCTCGCCCCTGTCGCCGCGGATGGGCAGCGCGCGGCCCATGAACCATCGGTACGACCCGTCGCTGCCGCAGCGCACGCGATACTCGACGTCGTACGGCGCCCCGGTCGCGAGTGACCGCTCCCAGAGGGCCGCGGTGCGATCGAGGTCGTCGGAGTGGACGTAGAGCTTCCAGTTCCAGCCCTGATCCGGCGTCCGCGGCATGCCGGTGTACTGGTACCAGCGGCCGTTGTAGTAGTCGATGTAGCCGTCGGCGCGCGAGCTCCAGACGAAGTGCGGCATCGTCTCGGCGATGGCGCGAAACTGCTCGCGGCTTTCGTGCAGCTCCTGTTCAGCACGCTTCCGTTCGGAGATGTCGACCACGATGCCGGTGATGCGCACTGGGCGGTCGGAGCCGTCGCGCACGGCGCGACCCGCGCTGAGCAGCCAGATCTCGCCGCGGGTCGGGTGCAGCACGCGGTATTCGGAGCGGAACTCTCCCGCGTCGAGCGCCCGCTGCAGGTCCTGCTGCACGCGCGCACGGTCCGACGGGTGCACGCGATCGAGGAACCCGGCCAGGCTCACGCGCGCGTCGGGCATCACGCCGAGCAGCAGGCGATACCCTGATGACCAGTAGCCACTGTCTCGATCGACGTCCCATTCCCACACGCCCGCATCCACGCACTCCTCGGCCAGGTCGAGCCGCTGCTTGGAGCGCTCGAGGCGGCGCTCGAATCGCATGGCGTGCCCCAGCGCCTGTTCGAGCCGATGGCTCAACAGGCACACCACGACCGACACGCCGGCGAACACCGTGAGGTGCAGGATGTCCGACATGCCCTCTACGAGCAGCGTGCCGCGCGGCTCGAAGAACGCGACAACGCTGATGAGCATCGACAGGCCCGCCGCAACGAGCCCCGGGCCGAGACCACCGACGACCGCCGCCACCAGCACGGCAAGCGTGAACGGCAGCAGAATCGCCTGGTTCTGCAGCCAGGGATCGAGCGCGCCCCTGGTGAGGGCGACGAGAACGGTCGCGATAACGGCTACCGAGTAGCGCGTCGTCTTCGACAAGGGAACGCCGTGGGGAGTAGAGTCAGCCACCTCGGCAAACCGTTGCACCGTCTGTTCCAACCGCGCCCGCTCAGGCCATCCGTTTGCACGAGCGATCGCCATGGTTGCCAGACGAGGAAAGGTTCCAACCCGCGGCCAGACACTCCAGGGGGCGCGCAGCCGCGTGCGAGCCGACGCGGCGATCCGGGAAGACGAGGACATCAATGCCTCTATAGCTGGACTGCTCCTCGATCTGTCTGCGCTGCAGGAAGGGCCGCGGGCGCTCGCGTACAAGCGCGCCGCGCACGCGGTGCTCGGACTCGCGCAGCCGGTGTCATCGCTGAGAAACGGGCCGGGACTCGCGAAGATCCCCTATGTCGGCCCGTCGAGCGAACGGGTCATCCTCGAGTACCTGGACACAGGCCAATCCTCTACTGTCACAAGGGCAGTCGACGAGAGCGGACAGCCGGATCTCGTGGCCGCGCGCCGCGCGCTACGGGGCGACTTCATCAGCCAGGCCACCGCAGAAGCCGTGCTGGCCTTACCGTCCCACGGGCTGGTCACCCTTGCCGACTACCGCGGCGATTTCCAGATGCACTCGACCTGGAGCGACGGCGGTCAGACGCTCGAGCGCATCGTCGAAGGCGCCCGTGCGCTGGGACACAAGTGCGCGGGGGTGACCGATCATGGTTACGGGTTGCCCATCGCCAGCGGAATGAGCATGGAAGCGGTCTCCCGCCAGCACGCGGCGATCGACGCGATCAACGATCTCCACCGCGGCGATTTCCGGCTGTTCAAGGGCATCGAAGCCAACATCCGCGCCGACGGGCAAATCGACATGGAGCCTGGCGAGCTGCGCCGTTTCGAGTTCGTCGTCGCCTCGCCACACTCGGCGCTGCGAAGCCGCGCGGACCAGACTGCGCGGATGGCCGGCGCGGTGTCGCAGCCCTTCGTGGATATCCTCGGCCATCCGCGGGGGCGGCGCTACGATGTGCGCCCCGGCGTGTCGGCGGATTGGGCTCAGGTGTTCGCGATCGCGGCCGAACGCCGGGTCGCGGTCGAAATCGACGGCTATCCCGATCGGCAGGACATCGATTGGTCGCTCGCGGCGGCCGCCCTCGACGCGGGATGCCTCTTCGCGCTCGACAGCGACGCGCACGCGACCGAGGAGCTGCTGTTTTCGCGCATGGCCGTCGCACACGCGCGGCTGGCCGGGATTCCGGCGGACCGGGTCATCAACTGCTGGTCGAACGAACGGCTCGAGGAGTGGATGAATCGCCCGGAGCGGACGAACTCCGTTGCCCGTCGAACGTCGACCGTTAACCGTTGACTGCCGTAACTCCACTCACTTCCGCCCGCGCTGCTGGCGCGCGGGCAGATCCCAGGTCGGCCAGCGACGGGCGTGAGCGCGTCGTGACGCTCATCGATGAACGGTCAACGGTTAACGTTATTTCGCCGCCGTTATCCCAGCGCCCTCAGTAGGCGTTCCGCCCTCCACGACGCGGCGCTTGTCCGCATCCCAGCGCATCTCGCGGTGGCTGCGGTAACTGAGATTGACCATGTGCCCCACGGTCGCGCACTGGTGTCCCATTTCCGCGTTCTCGAACGGCTCGGTCCGGGTGCGAACGCTTTCGAAGAACCTCTCCAGGTGCAGCTCGGTCGAGTCGCGGCCCGGCACCTCGATCTCCTGAGGGTCCGGCTTCTTCATCGCCGCCGTCTCCTTCGGCCGCATCGACGCGGGATCCAGATCGTGCAGCTCGGCGTACTTCTCTCGCGTCGCCTTCGGCCAGGCGTTGGTCGAGTACGTGAAGTTCTCGAGGATCGGCTCCGGGTGATAAACCAGCTTCGAGCCGTTGTACTCCAGCGTCCCCTCGGTGCCCATGATGGTGAGCAGCGGGTAGGGGTGGTTGTTGGTGGCGGTCGACGTCAGCGTCAGCGTGAAATCCGGGTACTCGACGAGGGCCGACATCTGATCGGGTACCTCGCGGTTCTTGAACTTGTTGATCGCGCCCATCGCCATGACCCGGTTGGCCATCTTCACGCCCATGAGCGTGTGCGTCGCGGTAATCATGTGCACGAACAGATCGGTCGGCAGGCCGCCCGAGTAGTCCCAGAACAGGCGCCACTGGAAGAAGCGGGCGGCGTCGAACGGATGCGGCGGTGCCGGGCCGATGAAGCGCGCCCAGTCGATCGTCTCCGGTGAGGCGTCCGGCGGCACGGGGTAGTACCACGCGCCGGTCGGCGTGTTGCGCTGCATACGCCCATCGATCAGCGTGACTTGACCCAGCTTTCCGGACCGGATGATGTCGATCGCCTGGGCGTTGGCCTCGACGCTCGCCCACTGGCTGCCGACCTGTACGATCCGCTTCTCCCTGCGTGCCGCATCGATGATGGCGTCGCCGTCCTCCCAGGCATGCGTCATCGGCTTTTCGATGTAGACATCCTTGCCCGCTGCAATGGCGTCGAGGGCCATCTGCTTGTGCCAGTGATCGGGCACGGCGATGATGACGGCCTGCACGTCCTTGTTGTCGAGCAGCTTCCGGTAATCGCGGCCGGTCGCGAGGTCAGGTCCTACCAGCTCGCGCGCGCGCTCGAAGTGCGTGTCGTACGCGTCGGCGACCTGGACGATGCGCGTGTTCGCGACGGTCCTGGTGCCGCGGAGGAGAATCTCCCCGCGGATGCCGATGCCGATGATGCCCACGCCGATGCTGTCGTTCGCGCCGATGACGGACGCGTGCGCCCGGGACGCAAACGCCGGCGCGAGCGCCACGGCGGCCGCCGCCTGGGCGGTTGTCTTGATGAAATCACGGCGTGACGATGAATGTCCCATATGAAGTCCCTTCCTTCCGCTGGTCATTCTCGCTCCGTTGCCACGGTGAGGCCACACTTTCTTCACGCCGGGCTGTAGTCGCGATCGGGGCCCCGGGCCACCGCTCGCCCGCTGCGTGAGGCGGGCGTTTTTGCTGACGTCGCTGCGACGGTGAGGGCCCTGGCCAGAGCGGTCAATCAGCCACGACCTGGCCGCAATCCGGGTCCGCAGTCGCATGGTCGTCGCCGTATAATCCCGCCGTCCGATGTCGCTTCCTCCCGGTACCCGCCTGGGCGGCTATGAGGTCGTGCGCGCGCTCGGCGCCGGCGGCATGGGCGAGGTGTACCTCGCGCGTGACACGACACTCGACCGGATGGTTGCCCTCAAGCTGCTGCCCGCCGATGTCACGGCGGACGCGCACCGGGTCGCCCGGTTCGAGCGTGAGGCGCGTTCGGCGTCTTCGCTGAGCCATCCCAACATCTGCGTCATTCACGCGCTCGGTGCCGCCGATGACGGCCGCCGCTTCATCACGATGGAGTTCGTGGAGGGCTCGACCCTCAGAGAGCGGCTCTCGCCGGAGCACGGGCCGGCTGGCCTGCGCGAGGTGCTCGATATCGGCATCCAGATAGCCGCCGGCGTGGGCGCCGCGCACGCGCTCGGCATCGTTCACCGCGATCTGAAGCCCGAGAACGTGATGGTGCGGGCCGACGGCCTGGTGAAGGTGCTCGACTTCGGCCTCGCCAAGCTCGCGCCGCCCGACCCTCTCGGACCCACCGTGGACGATCCCACGCGGGCCCACATCTCCACCGCCGCCGGCGTCATCGTCGGCACGGTGGCGTACATGTCGCCGGAGCAGATACGCGGTCTGGAGGTCGATGGCCGCACGGATATCTGGGGCCTCGGCGTCGTCCTCTACGAGCTGACGACGGGTCGCCGCCCGTTCGGCGGCACGAGCGGCAGCGACGTCATGGTCGCGATTCTCGAGCGGGAGCCCGCGCCGCTGGCGCGGTTCGACCCGCAGCTGCCGGGTGAGCTGCAGCGCATCGTCGGGAAGGCGTTGCGCAAGGATCGGGAGCAGCGCTACCAGGTGATCAAGGACCTGCGGCTCGATCTCGAGGCGCTGCGGGACGAGCTGAGCGTGCAGGCGCGGTCGTCGGCGGATGCGGCGGTACCGGCCGCGGCGGGTGCGGCCGCCTCCGTGGAGCACCACTCACTCGAGCGCGGAGTACCTGGTCGGCCAGCTGGGACGCCACAAGGCGCGCGACGGCGGTCGTGCTCGTGCTGCTGCTCGGGCTCGCCGCGCTCATCGGCTGGTGGATGATGCAGGTGGTGGGAACGCGCCGCGCCTCCGAAGCGACCGGTGCGCCGGTGCAACGTACGCTCACGCGCCTGACGTTCGGTCCGGGGCTGCAGACCGACCCCGCGTTGTCACCGGACGGGCGGTTCCTCGCCTACTCCTCCGACCGGAACGGCAATGCCGACATCTGGGTCCAGCCGGTCGGCGGCGGCGATCCCGTGCAGGTGACCCGGTCGCCCGCCCAGGACACGCAGCCCGCCTGGTCGCCCGACGGCGGCAGCCTCGTCTTCCGCTCGGAGCGTGACGGCGGCGGCCTCTACATCGTCCCGGCGCTCGGCGGCATGGAGCGGCAGCTGACCTCCTTCGGCACCCACCCATCGTGGCCGTCGGGTTCAGCGGAGATCCTGTTCCTCGACGGGCTCTTCCCGGGAGACTCCGAATTTCCCACGCGGCTCTTCACCGTATCGCCGACCGACCGCACGCCGCGGGAGATCCTCGCCGGGTTCCTGAGACGCGGTGCGTGGTACTGGATCAGCCGTCATCCCGACGGACGGATCTCCGCGTGGGGGCGCCACGAGCAGCTCGGAAGCGGGTTCTTCACCGTCAGCCTGGATGGAAAACAGATCGTCGCATCGAAGGAGCTGGAGGGGTCCCATCTGGCCGTGAGCGGAGGCCCTCCGCTTATCAGGCGCCGGTTTCAATGGCATCCGAGCGGAGCGGCTCTCTACGCCCAGACCCTGACCGACGGCGTGTACAACCTGTGGCGCGTGAGGATCGATCCGAAGACGCTCGCGTGGGTATCCGCGGAGCGGTTGACTACCGGGCCGGGGGCCGACGTGGCGCCAGCCCTGTCGGGCGACGGCGCACGGCTCGTCTTCGTCACCGAGCGGCGGTCGTCGCGGCTGTGGGCCTATCGTCTGGACCACCGAACGTGGACCTTGGGGTCTGGAACGCCACTGACCGAGGACGACGCGTCGGCGGCGATGGGCACCGTGTCTCCTGACGGGCAGCACCTGGCGTACAACTTGATGCGTCAGGGGAGCAAGGACGTCGAGCTGCGAGTAGTGGGAACGGCGGGCGGCGCGAGCGAACTGCTCGCCACGAATGCGATCACCCCGATCTGGTCGCCAGAGAGCAAGGCGCTCCTCTACCGCTATGTACGCTCCGACGGGAACACTGTTGCCGCAAGAATAGCAATCCGGCACCTGGGAGGGCAGGAGCGCCTCGTCACGGGGTGGCGCACGGATTTCTTCTACGTGCCCAGCCACTGGACCTCGATCGGCGTGCTGGGGACCTATCTATCAACGACGCTGCGGGGAGACAAGTCACTCGCACTCTGGTCCGCCAGGAACCTCGACGCCGCCGGGCCGGAGCGAGTCGTGGTTTCTGCTCCCAAGGCCGAGATCTGGCAGGGAACGCTGTCGCCGAATCGACGCTGGGCGAGTTTCATCGTCGTCAGGGCTGAGCGTCCGAACATCAGCGAGGTCACGGTCGCGAGCTTCGATGGGTCCTCCCCTCGACAACTGGTGCGCATCGCCGCCGATCACACCTGGGCGGACAAGCCCCGGTGGGCGCCGGATGGACGAGCGCTCTACTTCATCTCGCGGCGGCCCGGGTCGTTCTTCAACCTGTGGGCGGTGAGGTTCGATGCGGATCGCGGCACGCCTGTGGGCGAGCCGCGCGCGCTGAGTGCCTTCGATTCGCCGGCGCTGTACATCTCTCCGGACCTCCAAACCGCCCAAATGGATGTGTCTCCGCGACACGCTGTGCTCTCCATGAGGTCCGTGAGCGGCAGCATCTGGATGCTGGATGGCCTCGATCGGTGAGACCCACCGGCGCCGCCCTGCGGACTGAGTAACGTCACCTCCCGCTGAACCGCAAGGTCCTCCCTCCTTTACACACCACGAGCGCTGCGACTAGGCTGAGGCCCGTGCTCCGTCGCGCCGCCGTCGTCGCTCTCCTCTCCACGTTCGCGCTCGCCCCCAACGCCCGGCCGCAGACCGCCGGCACTGCCGCCGCGCGTGCCCGGCACGTCATCCTGTTTCTCGCCGATGCGGGTGGGATCGAGACGATTCACGCAGCCAGCCTGCTCGGCACCGGCTCGCCGCGCGGGCTGTTCGTGCAGCGCATGCCGCACATCGCGCTGGTCGATACGTCGGCATCGGACGCCTGGGTGACCGATTCGGCCGCGGGCATGACCGCGATCGTCACGGGCAAGAAGACCAACAACGGAGTGCTCGCGCAAGGCCCGGAGGGCACCCGGAGGCAATCCGACGGCGCACCGCTCCGGTCGATCCTCGAGTACGCGGAAGCCCGAGGGCTCTCGACCGGCATCATCACGAACGACTCGATCGCGGGCGCCACGCCTGCGGCGCTGTACGCCAAGGTCAACGACCGCGACAAGACGGCCGACATCATCCTCCAGGCGTTCTCGCCGCGGCAGGGGGATGGCGTCGACGTCCTCATCGGCGCCGGCCGCACCGCGTTGATGCAGGCGGTGACCGAGGCCGGACACGACCTTGCGGCTATCGCCGCAGCGGCGGGCCGCGAACTGCTCACCGATGTCTCGCAGGTGCCGCCGTCCGCGCGCCGCGCCGTCGTTCTCTACGAGGACGCGGACTTCGACCTCGCGGCGGCCGTCCGCACGGCCCGGACGGTGCTCGCCCGCAACTCCCGCGGCTCGTTCCTGATGGTCGAGAGCGACGTGCACACCGATCGCGTGCGACAGGGGCTCGAGCGGATGGTCGCATTCGACCGGATCATCCGTGACACGGCCGCGGCCGCCGGCCCCGATACCCTGGTGCTCTTCACGGCCGACCATTCGTTCGACCTGCGCGTGCATGACGGCGCACCCGGCGCCAACGTCCTCGAAGGTCTCGATGCGGTGCCGGAGGCCGCCGGCGGCCAGTCGGTGAAGTCGCTGCGACTTCCGAACCTGTCGATGGACGGCACGCACACGGGAGAAGCGGTGATGGCCGCCGCCCAGGGTCCCGGCGCGTTCCGCGTGCGCGGATATCTGGCGAACACCGATCTGTTCGGCATCATGCTGCGCGCCTACGGCTGGCGCGAAGAGTAAAAACAAGAACGACAACCCGTCTCCCCGTGAGGCCCAGTACATGCGTCGTGTCGTTGCTCTCGCCGTCGTCCTGACATGCTCCGTCGTCTCGCTGGTCGCGCAGGGCAAGAAGCCTGCGTCCAAGACGGCCGAGCCCGTGAAGCCCGAGCCCGCGCGCCCCTCCCCCGCCCCGCCAATGTTGAAGGCCTTCGCCGGGCGCAGCATCGGGCCGGCAGTGATGGGCGGGCGGATCTCGGACATCGCCTTCGACCCGCAGGACCCGTGGACCTTCTACGTCGCCACCGCCCACGGCGGGCTGATGAAGACGACTGACAACGGCGGAACGTTCAACGCCACCACCGACAAGCAGGACTTCGCGTCGACCGGCGCAGTGGCGATCGCGCCATCCGATCCGAAGGTCGTGTGGCTCGGGACCGGAGAGGCCAACGATCGCAACAGCTCCGGCTGGGGCACCGGCGTCTACCGCTCGACCGACGGCGGCACCACATGGGCCTCGGCGGGCCTGCGCGGCACCAAGGCGATTGCCCGGATCGTGGTGCACCCGAGCGACCCGGCGACGGCCTACGTGGCAGCGGTCGGCGACCTGTGGACCGACAGCGCCGAGCGCGGTCTCTTCAAGACGGTCGATGGCGGACAGTCGTGGAAGCCCGTGCTCCAGGCCCCGGCGCCCGACAACCTCACCACCGGCTGCGGCGAAGTGGCGCTCGACGGGCAGAACCCCGACACCGTGTACGCGGTGCTCTACGCGCGCCGCCGCACGCCCTGGTCGTTCGAGGCCGGCGTCGACGTCACGAAGGGGCGTGATGTCGGCGGCATCTACCGCAGTACCGACGCGGGTGCGACGTGGAAGAAGCTGGCCGGCGGGCTGCCGTCGCAGACCGGCCGGATCGGTCTCTCGCTGTTGGCAAAGAACCCCAAGGTGATCTACGCGCTCGTGCAGAGCAGCGAGGGCGGCACGCAGAACATCGACGAGGTGGTCAGCAAGCGGGGCGGCGTCTTCCGCTCCGATAACGGCGGCGACACCTGGACGCGCACGAGCCCGCTCAACCCGCGCCCGTTCTACTTCAGCCAGATCCGCGTCGACCCGCAGGACGACCGCCTCGTGTACGTGCTGGGGTTCATGCTGCACGTCTCGGAGGACGGCGGAAAAACCTTCCGCGAGGATCGATTCGCCAAGGTGCACCCCGACACGCACGCTCTCACCATCGACCCGCGCAACCCGAAGCGGATGCTGCTCGGCACCGATGGCGGCGTGTACCAGACCTACGATCGGGCGACGTCGTGGACGCACGTGAACACGATGGCAATCGGCGAGTTCTATCGCATCGCCGTCGACGACGGCGCGCCCTATCGCATCTGCGGCGGCTTGCAGGACAACCTCAACTGGGTTGGCCCGAGCGCCACGCGCACGAAAGACGGGATCACCAACGCCGACTGGATCAACATCGGCGGCGGCGACGGCTTCTACTGCGCGTTCGACCCGTCCGACGGCGACGTGGTGTATGCGGAGTCGCAGCAGGGATTCGTCCATCGCATGCACCTCGCAAGCGGCGCCGTGAAAATGCTGCGGCCCGAACCGCAGGAGGGACAGACCGCCTTCCGCTTCCACTGGAACTCGCCGCTCGTCGCGAGCCCGCACGAGAAGGGCGCCATGTACCTGGCCGGCAACCGCGTGTTCAAACTCACGGAACGGGGCGAGTCGTGGAAGACCATCAGCCCCGACCTGAGCGCTCGGCGGGCGGAGCGCATCATGACCGTGGGCAGCGGGGCCGAGAGCTACGGCGTCGTCTTTGCGCTCGGCGTGTCGCCGCGCAAGGCCGGGCTCCTGTGGGCCGGCACCGATGACGGCAAGGTCTGGGTGACGGAAGACGAGGGAGGGAACTGGACCGACCTCACGGCGAACCTGCCCGCGCCGGCGAAGGACCAATGGATCGCGCGCATCGAGCCGGGACACGCCGACGACAAGGTGGCCTACCTCGCGGTGAGCGCGTATCAGACAGGCAACTACGCGCCGCTCCTCTATCGCACGGCGGACCTCGGGCGCACCTGGCAGAGCATTACGGGAAACCTCCCTGCCACCTGGCCCGTACGCGTGGTTCGCGAGGATCCGACGAACCCGGATTTATTGTTCGCGGGGACGGAGATCGGCCTCTATGTGAGCTTCGACCGCGGGGCGACGTGGATGCCGTTCGGCACCTTGCCCGCCGTGCCCGTGGACGACATCCGCGTGCACCCGCGCGAGCACGACCTGGTGATCGCCACCCACGGACGCAGCCTCTACATCGTCGACGACATCAGCGCGCTCGAGCGGTTGACGGCGCCGGTGATGACTGAGCCAGCGCACCTGTTTCCGCTGGCGCCGGCCTTCGGCTTCGAGCCGCTGCCGGGGTCGGCGGAATGGGGCGGCGGCGGCGGGGTGTTTCGCGGCGCGAATCCGCCCGCCGGCGCGCGCATCGACGTCTGGATCCGGGAGTACACGGGCGACCCGCTCGCCGTGACGATCAAAGGACCGACGGGCGCGGCGGTCGCCACCTTTACGGGTCCCGCGGTGCCCGGCTTCAACCGGCTCGTGTGGGACCTCAAGCCGACGAAGGACGTGCTGAACTCGTACGGGGGCCAGGGCGCCAAGTTCGTCGCGCCCGGCGAATACGAGGTCACGATGAAAGTCGGCGCGGTCAGCCAGACGCAGAAGCTGCAGGTCACGATCGCGAAGGGGTTGGAGACGAGGTGAGGACTTCAGTCCGCACTTCTTACTTCTTGGTTTTCATTTGCACGTTCAGGGTTCCTGTCAGGGACGGTCATCCCCTTTGGTGTTCCTGCCTATTCTGGCGATAATCGGCCGGAGTCAGGGAATCGTAGCGATCAGCTGCACACCATGCGGTATGACGTGCTCATCGTCGGGTCGGGTGCGAGCGGCGGCTGGGTAGCCAAGCAGGTCGCCGAGCGTGGCCTCAGCGTGCTCATGCTCGAAGCCGGACCGCCCAGAGTGCCGACCCGCGATTTCACCGAGCACATCTGGCCCTACCAGCTGAAATTTCGCGGGTTCGGCGATCAGCAGCGACTGCTCGAGAACCAGCCGGTGCAGCGGCTGTGCTACGCCTGCGATGACTACGGTCATCAGTTCTTCGTCAACGATCACGAGAATCCCTACACCTTTCCAGCCGACAAGCCGTTCATGTGGATTCGCGGCCGGCAGGTCGGCGGGCGGACGTTCTGCTGGGCGCGCGAGAGCTACCGGTTCAGCGACTACGACTTCAAGGCCGCCAGCCGCGACGGCTACGGCGACGACTGGCCCATCCGCTATACAGAGCTCGCGCCCTACTACGATCGCGTGGAAAGTTTCATCGGCGTCAGCGGCTCGCGTGAAGGTCTCGCACAGTTTCCCGACGGGCAATTCCTTCCGCCGATGGCGTTGTCCTGCGGCGCACTCCTGGCACGCGACGTCATCGGCCAGAAGTTCGGCTGGCGGGTGATGCCCGACCGAGTGGCCAACCTGACCGTCGACCATCGAGGGCGGCCGGCGTGCCACTACTGCGACCAGTGTCAGCGCGGATGTCATACGGCTTCGTATTTCAACAGCCCCTCGGTGACCCTACCTGCTGCTGCCCGGACCGGCAGGTTCACGCTGGTCAGCGACGCGGTCGTCAGCCAGGTGCGCATCGATCCGCGTGGCCGTGCGGCCGGCGTGCACTACATCGACCGCCAGTCGCATGCCCATCGCGAGGCCTCCGCGCGCGTCGTTGTCCTGGCCGCTGGCGCGCTCGAGTCCACACGCATCCTGCTCAATTCGCGCTCACCGCTGTTTTCGGACGGAGTGGGCAACGAGGAAGGCGTCCTTGGCCGTTACCTGATGGACCATTTCACCGTCGAAGGCGCCGGAGGGTTCATGCCGAGCCTGCGCTCGTCGACGCGTGAACCTGTTGGCCGGCCTTGCGGCTTCATCATCCCCAACTACACGAACCTGGGCGCCAGCCGGAGTCCCGGCTTCGTGCGAGGCTACCGCTTCGATGGCGACGGCAGTCAGGAGCTCTACGGCCACGCGTTCCTGCTGCAGGAGTTCGGCGACGCCTGGCGCCAGCAGGTGCGACAGGACATTCCGTACTACTTCGCGCTGGAAGCCCAGGGCGAGTGCCTGCCGCGCCGGGACAATTACGTCACTCTCGATCCGGAAAAAAAGGACAAGTGGGGCATCCCTGCTCTCCACATCGTCGCGAGCTACGGCGAGAACGAGACCGCGATGGCCCGCGCGATGCGGCAAGACATCGGGGCGATTCTGAACGAGTTGAAACTCGAGCAGTACACCCCGCCCGGCGACGGGATCAGCGTCTTCGGCAAGAACATCCACGAGTGCGGTACCGCCCGCATGGGCGACAATCCGAAGACGAGCGTCGTGGATCGCAACTGCAAGGTGCACCACGTCCCGAATCTCTTCGTCAGTGACGCCGCGGTCTTTCCAACCCAGAGCTGCTATGAGCCGACGCTGACGATCATGGCGATTTCCGCCCGTGCCGGCGAACACATTGCCGAGTCTTTCCGTCGAGGTGAGCTGTGAGCGAGACCAGGCGCGCGGCCGACGGCTCTGACGACGATCTCACGCGCCGCGCGTGGCTCCTGCGCCTGGGAGAAGTCGCCGCGCTTGCAGGCGTCGCTGGCCTCGTGCCGGACACCGTCACGGGTGCGATGACTCTGCCGGGTGACGCGGCGCCGGCCCGGTTGCCGCCTGGCCTCTACGAGCCTTCAGGCGACCATCTGAGTCACGTGTTGGGGGCGCGCGACGCGCCGCTCGTTCCACCCGGCGCCGAAACCGACTTCGCCGTGCCTCGGCGAGGTCCGTTTCAACCCTTGTTCTTTTCTCATCACGAGCTCGATGTGGTCACACGTCTCGTCGGGGTTCTGCTCGGGAGCGTGGACCCTCGCGCGCTGTCGGAGACGATTGCCTGGCTCGACTTACGCCTGCAGAGCGACGCCGGCATCCGCCATGCCGCCCTGACCCTCGATCCGTCGCATCGCGCGCTCGCCGTCGCCCACTACGGACAAGCCAGGGTGGTGGAATTGGAAGCCGTGGATTCGCAGGCCATCGTGCGGAGCGGTTTGGAACTGCTGGAGCAGCAAGCGCGGGAGCGGTTCGGCCGCGAGTTTCTGGAGCTGGCCGAAACCGCGCAGGCAGACCTTGTTCGGGAAATCAGTCGCACGCCGCCGGAATCACCACTCGGTCACTGCTATCTGTTGCTGCGACGTGAGGCGATTCGCGGCTACTTCACGTCACAAGCCGGTCTGATGGAGCTCGACTACAAGGGCAACGCGGTCTACGGCGCCTGCCCCGGTTGCGAGAGCAAGCGAGGTTAGCTGCTCACTGCGCAAACGGGACAGTCACGGCGGCGGGCATTCTGGGCCGGAGCCGCCGCATGGGCGGCTGGGGCGCGGTGCCGGCGGAAGTCAATCGTCAGCTCGCGGGCCACTGGACCGCGAGGAGCGTACGGACGTTAGTCACGTGCCTCACGACCCAGCGGGCTCCACGGAGTGGCGGCGCTACACGTACGGGCAGTCGTACGTCATGGGTAGAACTGGCCCGACCAACTCTGGATGTCCAGCGGTGGAGCAATGCTTCCGGAGGGCCACTGCCGGAGGCGGCTGCTGTCTGGCAGTAACAGCCTTGCGTCTTTCGTGCGGATAAACCGCACGCGAAGACCGGCCTGCGGGTCGTCAAAATTGACCCGGTACCATCCTTCGGTCGTCTCGATGACCCGCAACGCCGAGCCTAACGTCGCAGCGCCTATGGGTGTTTGGCGGTCGTCAGCACTGCTAAACACCGGAGCGGCAATGGTAATAACGGTGGCCATCGTCGGCGGAGGCTGCGCTAACGCAGCCTGCGCGAAGACCCCACCGGCAAAAGCGAACGCACACATCGTTTTCAGAAGTGTCAAATTGAACTCCTACGCTGAACAGGCGTGAACAGGCGCCCCGAGAATCAAAGGGCGCCTTCTGAGCCTCTGATGTCAACGGGTCGGTGCGGCCGGATCAAACGCTTGCGACCGGCGACGGCAGTTCCCTTTCCGCCTGATACCAGTCATCGACGTCGAAACCATCGATGCAACCGCGTTCGCAGTACAGGTCGTACGCGCGGCGGCGAACGGCGGTATCGCGCGTCGGCTGCGCCAAGGCTGCGTGCGCAACCTGTGGGCCATCATTGACGGCGTAGTGACCATTCGTTCGGGTCGGCGGGCCCTGGACCGTGACGCTCACGTCGGGCACGTTTCTCTTCATCTTTACCATTGGTGGTGCTCCTCAATCCTGCGCGGCGTGTTGGTCCTCGATCTTGCGCGGTGCGGTTTCACAGCGCCGCGACACTGCGATCACTCCGCATTGCGCCCATACTGCGTCATTGAAGCGGGCTGGACCCCGAGACGACTCGAAGGCGAGCGCAGAAGCTCCGCGCCTGCGGTCGGCTCCTGCAGTCGCGCACGCCGCCACTCGACCTGCACCCGGCGTGTCGCGTCGGGCATCGGTATGTGGTGACGCCGTGCGGCGAGAGACATGTGCAGCCGCCTCTCCCGGGAAGGGCTTGGCTAAGGGCTGCTCAGAATGGGGGCAGGGCTTAGGAAAGCAGAATGGTCATTGTACGCCCATTCGCACTGCCGTGACTCATCGGTATCGAGACGGGGGGGTAATCAACAGATTACCGGGAGCGGCGGCGCTGATACGGTAATCCTGTGGCCCGGACACGCTGGTCGTCGGCGACCGCTACGACGTGGTCGTCACCGGCTCGCGGAGCAGCGCGTGGTGGCTGCTGGCCGGCCCGGTCGACAGCAGCGTGCCGGGGATCACAGTCCCGGTCCTGTACGAGGGAGCGTCGGCGTCCGTGCAGCCGCCGTTCGTCTGGCCCACCAGCGCTCATCGAAGGTGTCTATTCGGCTATGACGGCTTGCGTCCGCTGGACGCGAACCTCGGCGGCCCGTTCGCGGACGCACGAGCCATACCGATGCTCTCGACGGCGGCACGGACAGGGGAGGGTAGACCATCAACGGTCAGGCCCTGCCGTCAGTGCTCACTTGTGCCACGGCCACGGTAGGTTGACTCCCACAGGGTCGTGTAGAACGAATGCCCATCCACCAGCCGTGCTCCGTTGGCGCAGCGGTGCCATCTTCGAGCGCACGATCAGGTGACCTACAGGGAACGGCGTGTCGAGCTTCGCCATGCTTCGAACGACGATAACGTGCACGCCCTTGGCAGACAAGTTCCTTTCTCCCGGCTGAAATTCCTTGATGAGCCTCTCAAAAATGGCCTTCCTCGCTGACCCGATGGTCCGCTTGTTCTCCCAACCAATGACCTCACCCACGTAGTGCACGTGGCCGAGATCCTCGCTGATGGAGACGTACAGGCGCACGGGGTCTTCAATCGTGGGAGGCTTGTTTGCTAGCATCGAGATCCGCGCATCGGAGAACGGCTGCATGAACAGGATCTGTTCTGGAACGGCCGTCTGGATCGCAACGATCTCCCGCAGCACTGAATCGAACACGCCGTTCACGTAAATCGCATCATCATGCACTTTGAACTCCCGTCTCAGGGTCCCACGCGCCAATTCTGGCCTGATATCAACTGTCAGAGTTCGCCATTCACCACCGAATCTCGGCCTCGTTCTGCCCCGTCTTGTTGGGACTGAAACTGTTGTCTAGCCTGCCGATCTGCTGGGCCGTGAGGCGCTCCCGAGGATTCTCGCGAACAACCGGCGACGCGCGAGGCTGCTTGCGTCGCACAGCCGCACACATGGAAAGCAGGTTGCTCCGTCTTGCGCTCACGATGAGCCAATCGCTAATCTTCAACTGCACGCACGGCCAGAACGATCCCGAGCGCGCGATCCTCCCGTTCGCGGCCCACGTGGCCGCCACCGCCAGCCTCGACGTCACCGTCGTCTGCACCGTCGACGCCGTATGGCTCGGCACCAAGGGCGGCGCTTAGGTTAGGCGTCGCGAAAGAGGGCTTCCCCGCCCTGCCGCCGCTCATCGACGAGTTCTGCCAGGAATCCCGCGGAAGCTGCATCGTTGATAGATGAAGGGACTGAATCGCCGCTGCAACCGGAGGAGTGGCACGATCGGTCGACGAATCGGACCACGTCCGGTGCACCTGACGATCCATGGTTCGGGTGCGCTACAATCCGCAGCCATGTCGATACCAACTGAACCCGTGGGCAGCGTGCCCCGTCCGGCCTACCTGCTCGAGGCGATTCGCGGCGCGGCCCAAGGTCAGTTGGGGGGCGCCGCGCTGGACGCGGCCTACGAGCGCGCGGTGAAGGAGACGGTCGCCGCCTTCGAAGCCACCGGCTCTCCCGTCATCACCGACGGTGAGCAGGCCAAGGCGAGCTTCGCGACGTACCCGCTGCAGGGCGTCACCAACATGATGCCTGACGGCGCGGTCATCCCGTTCGCGGACGGTCACACCCGGCAGTTGCCGCGACTGGCCGCCGGCCCCTTCAAGTACTCGGTGTACGCCGGTAGTTACCTGGCCCGCGCGAGAAGGTACGCGACGCGTCCGCTGAAGCAGGCGGTGATCGCGCCGTCTGCGCTGAGCCTGCTGTATCCCCAGGCCGAACTGGCTGGCTACAGTCGCGACGAGTTCATCAGCGACCTCATCGACGAGGCCGCGGCCGACATCCGCAGTTGTTTTGATGGCGGCGCGGTGAGCGTCCAGTTGGACTTCACGGAGGGGCGCCTTGCCGTGAAGCTGGACCCGTCTCGAGGGCTCCTGCGACAGTTTGTCGAGCTGAACAACGCCGTCCTCGCGCGGTTCACAGACCAGGAGCGGCAGCGCATCGGCGTGCACACGTGTCCAGGCGGCGACCAGGACTCGACGCACAGCGCGGACGTGGATTACGCCCACCTGCTGCCCGATCTCTTCCGCCTCGACGCGTCGAACTTCTTCATCCAGCTCGCCAGCGAACCCGACCGACAGCGAGTGCTCGGACTCCTCGCCCGCCATGCGCGTCCCTTCCAGCGGATCTTCGTCGGAGTGACCGACCCGCTCTCGCCGCGCATCGAAACGCCCGAGGAAGTAGCCGACCGGACGCTGGAAGCGGCACGGTACATCCCCCCTGATCGCCTCGGCACGACGGACGATTGCGGCTTCTCGCCGTTTGCAGACGATGTGTCCACAGCGCGGGACATCGCCTTCGCCAAGATCGCCGCTCGCGTGCAGGGCACGTTGTTGGCAGAAGAGCGCCTCGGTCGCTGACGCGAAGCTGCCCGCCGCAGACCTAGAGTCGAGTTTCCTGCACCTTCCGCCGTCGTCGTCACCGGTCCGCCCGGACGCTCGAATCGGAACTATCATGTCGCACCACTCGCGTTCTGCCGCCGTCCTTCCGGGAGGTCTACGCGACCATGCCCGAGCACGACCTGTTGGGAACGCGGATCGGCCGCATCCGGATCGTGGCCCCTCTCGGCAAAGGGGGCATGGGTTCGGTCTACGTTGGATTTGACGAGCGCCTGCAGCGCCGCGTCGCCCTGAAAGCCATCCAGGAAGGCCGCCTCGACGCGGAGGCGCGCGCGCGCTTCCTTCGTGAGGCGCGAGTACTCTCCCAGCTTCGTCACCCGAACATCTGCTTGATTCACGATTACCTCGAAGGGGATGGCCGCGATTTCCTGGTCCTCGAGCTCGTTGAGGGACGCAACCTGAAGGATGTGATTCTTTCTCAGTCCGCGACTCCTGCGCTCAAGATGCGCATCGCTCGTCAGATCGCAAGTGCGCTGGCCGCGAGTCACAGAGCAGGGATCATCCACCGCGATTTGAAGCCCGCCAATATCATGGTGACCGACACCGACGAGGTGAAAATTCTCGACTTCGGTTTGGCCCGTGGCACCACCAACGCACTGAACCCTTTGGACCTCATGGTGTCTGCGCCGGCCACTGATGTCCCCACGTCTGAGCCCGCCGACGATTCCAGTTCTTCGATGACCGAGACAACAATCGGGGTCACAGCAGCTGGTAGTTCAGATGCAGATTCGGATTATCTGGTCACACGTCTGGGTGTGGTTGTTGGAACGCTGTCGTATATGAGCCCGGAACAGGCTCGCGGGGAGGTCCTGACCGCGGCGAGTGACATCTATTCGTATGGCCTTGTCATGCAGGAGCTATTCACAGGAAGGACTGCATATGAGCCTGGCCTGCGGCCGTTCGATCAGCTGGCGAGGGCGACAGGCGGTCAGACACTGTCCGTTGCCGGGCTCGAGCCTGACCTGACGCAACTGATCAACCGTTTGAAAGACCCGGTGCCATCTGTTCGTCCTTCGGCGGTGGATGTACTGCGGCTGCTCGACTGGATCGCGGATCGACCGCGCCGCCGATTTCGACGAATTGCGGCCTGGGCCGCCGCAGTAGTCCTGGCCGCGGTGGCCATCGGCATGAGCTATCAGGCGTATCGCATCAAGCGCGAGGCAGAGCGCGCCGAGAAGGAAGCCGCCAAAGCCACGGCCGTGACGACGTTCTTGACTGAGACGCTCGGCTCAGCCAACCCCTTTGAGGGTCACGGACGCGACATCAGTGTTGTCTCGGCGCTGCGGGCTGCCGTGCCGAAGATACAGCCGCGGTTGGGTTCGCAGCCCGAGATCGAGGCCGCCGTCCAGTCCACAATCGGCTCTACGTTTCGCGATCTCGGCCAGCTCGACGACGCCGAGCGGTTGCTGCGGGCGGCTCTCGAGACCCGAAGGAGAGTTCTGGGTCCAGTGCATGTGGACGTGGCGGACACGCTTTCAGAACTCGGCTCGCTTTACGTTGACCAGGGCAAGGTTCGAAACCGCGACGAAGTGCCTGCGCGAAGCGCTCGAGCTCCGTCGTCAGCTGCTCGGTCCCAGGCATCCGGCGTTTGCGGCAACGTTGGACGATCTGGCGGAGGCTCTCAGAGATCAAGGTGACCTGGACGGCGCTGAGCGAGCGTACCGGGAGGCTATTGAGATTCGCCGGAACGCTTTGGGCCCAGGCCACAAGACTGTGGGCGACAGCATCGATGGCCTTGCCCAGACGATGGTTTACCGCGGTAACCTCGAAGAGGCCGAGCGCCTGTCGCGTCAGGCACTGGACATCTTGACCCACGCATTAGGTGAAGAGCATCCGGATGTCGCCGCGGCGAGGAACAACCTTGCAGGAGTGTTGGAGCGGCGCGGCAAGCTCGATGAAGCCGAGACTCTCTTTCGGAAGAGCGCGGAAGGCGTACGTCAAGCTCCTCGGCCCGGACCATCCGTATGCAGCAAGCGCGCGGCACAACCTGGCAGTCATCTTTTTCCGGCGCGGCGATTATGCTGCAGCGGAACAGCTCGACCGACAGGTGCTCGAGTCACTGCGCCGCAGCGTCGGGGAGATGCACCCACAGGTCGCCATGTCTTTATGGGCGCTCGCGCGCGTTCGAGAACTTCAAGGCGACAGCGTCACGGCGGAACAGTACTTCCGCGAGGCCGTGGCAGTGCAGCGAGCCGTTGGGCCAACGTCTCCTGACTTCGCCGGCTTGCTGCACCAGTTTTCCGGCTTCCTCAACAAGAAGGGCGAACTGAGGGAAGCAGAGAGCCTCGAGCGTGAAGCGAAGACGCTGGAGAATCAGAATCACTAACCCCATAGGCGTCACGTGTCCGGCACGGGCAGATCCGGGCACGTGGGAACGTACGGATCATCACCGCGAACGCGCTGCCACTCGGACCTGGAGAGATTGCGCGCGACCCGGGCGCAGGTGTCGTCGATCAGGTCGGGCTCTGCAACGCCCAGACGCGTGCCGTGCGATCACGGCCTGTCGTGACGAGCCAACGCCCGTCCGGAGCTGAACACGCCGCCCGTTAAGATCCCGTCGTGTCTCACGGCCGCGAGTGCATCGGTGCCGTTGGCGACCTCCAGCGACGCTGACCGAGAGAACGCGTGCAGGTCTCGTCCCTGCGTTCAGACTTTCACCAAGCACGTCTGGCACTTTGTCTAGCAGCCCGTGGTGAAAGTGCCGCTGCATTCAGCTGACTGCGTCCCGTCTCGCGTCGTTGCTCCTCATTCGGATACAGGCCGGGATTCTCAGTCTCGTCGCGCCATCGGAACCGGGCGCATGCCGCCCTCGGTGCCACGCGCCACTTTCACCACGGCTCTAGCTTCATCGCTCGGTGTCGTCTTCGGCGAGATCCCGGACGATGCGCAGTCCGAGACTGTCGCCTCGATCCTGGGGTCGATGGTGATACCGAAGCGCACAGCGCGCGCTCTCGCCGTTGAAACGCCAACTGCCACCTCGGATCACTTTCCGTGCTTCGTCGTAGGCATCGTTGGTCCACTCCCACACGTTGCCATGCATGTCGTAGAGGCCCCACGGATTCGGCGAGAATGAGCCTACGGGCATCACGCGCCCGCGGTTCTCGCCACTCGCCTGCCCCGGCAGTGGGAAGTCGCCGTTGTAGTTGGCCTCTGTCGTCGAGAGCAGCTGACCGGTGGAATACGGCGTCGTGGTCCCAGCGCGGCACGCGTATTCCCATTCGACCTCGGAGGGAAGACGAAGCCGCCAGCCCTGTCCGTTGTTCAGCCGATCGAGGAACTCCTGCGCGTCCTGCCAACTGATGTTGACGACGGGCAGCGCGGCCTCTTCGCCGCGACGATGGTGCCGGCGCTCATAACCCGCGCCCACTGCTCGCGTGTGACCTCGTGCGTTGCCATGTAGAAACGCCGTGCGATTCGCACCGGGTGCAGCGCTTCGTCGTCCTGATGTCCTGCTTCGGACGACGGCGAGCCGGCCACGAAGTCGCCGGCCGGCAGCAGCGCGAATTCCATGTGCGTCGTCGGTTCAATCCAACGAGCCGGCGTCGCGCCCGAGCACGCGACGAGAACGAGGATCGGGCACACGACGGCGAGAGCACGCCCTTGATTAGACATCCCGTGGTCGCGTGTCTCCGCCTGTGAGTGACGGATCGCTGGCGATCGCCTGGATAGGCGCCGCCAGCTGACGAAGTTTCGTCGCCAAATTCGCGCGCCCCGATTGCACTACCAGCGTCGGCAGCGAGCGACTTCGAGCTATGCTCACTCTGCCACCTTTCGTGGTCGGAGCGGGGCCTCCCTTCATGACACACCGTCTGTTCATCGTCTGCTTCTTCATCCTCTGTTCATCGCTGGCGCCGAGCCAGCGTATCAGCCCACGCATGCAGGCCGCGGAGACGCCGCCGGAGTGGAACAACGTCGCGGTGTTCGCCGTGGGCACCGAGAAGCCGCACGCCACGATGATGGTGTATCCGTCGGCGGAGCTCGCGCGCACGAACGACCGCGCCCGGTCGCCGTGGTTCCAGTCGCTGAATGGCGACTGGCGCTTTCACTGGTCGCCGCGGCCAGCGGATCGCCCGCAGGACTTCTTCACGCCAACCTTCAGCGACGCGACGTGGAAGACGATCCCCGTGCCATCGAACTGGCAGATGCACGGCTACGACCTGCCGATTTACACGAACATCATCTACCCGTGGCCGCAGGATCCGAAAGCGTCCCCCAAAGTGCCGCTCGACGACAACCCTGTCGGCTCCTACCGCACCACTTTCACAGTGCCCGCGGCGTGGGCGGGCCGCCCGGTGCTCCTCCACTTCGACGGCGTCGACTCCGCGTTCTATGTGTGGCTCAACGGGCGGAAGGTCGGGTACAGCGAGGACAGCCGCACGCCCGCGGAGTTCGACCTCGCGCCGTATGTGCAGCCGGGCGCGAACGTGCTCGCGGTGGAAGTGTACCGGTACAGCGACGGCGCCTTTCTCGAAGACCAGGACATGTGGCGCATGTCCGGCATCTTCCGCGACGTGTATCTCTGGTCGCCGGCCGCGCACCACGTGCGCGACTTCGAAGTGAAGACCGCGCTCGACGCGGCGTACCGCGACGCGGTACTGACCATCACCGCTGAGCTCGGACGCCGATCGGCCGGCGGGCAGAAGCCGTCGGCGCCTCCCTCTGGGCTCTCGCTCGACGTCGAGCTGTTCGATCACGC
Organism: Vicinamibacteria bacterium; assembly: GCA_963697705.1. Lineage (GTDB taxonomy): Bacteria > Acidobacteriota > Vicinamibacteria > Vicinamibacterales > JAENWD01 > CAVUCH01. Next base: position 168,786 of record CAVOPA010000019.1, on the reverse strand, counting down.
AGGCGCGGTGGTGTTTCCACGCCGATCGGCGCAGTTTGCCGGCGGAAGGGCGGCCTTCACCGCGAACGTACCGAACCCGAAGAAGTGGTCCGCCGAGTCACCCGCCCTCTACCAGTTGCTGTTGACGCTGAAGGATCGATCGGGAACCGTGCTCGAAGTGATCCCCTCGAGAATTGGGTTTCGCGCCGTCGAGATCAAAAACGGCCGGTTGCTCGTGAACGGCCAGGCCATTCTCGTGAAAGGCGCCAATCGCCACGAGATCGATCCGGACCGCGGCAAGTACATGACCCACGACGGGATGGTGCAGGACATCACGCTGATGAAGCAGTTCAATGTGAACGCCGTGCGCACGTCCCACTATCCGAACACGCCGGAGTGGTATGCGCTCTGCGATGAGTACGGGCTCTACGTGCTCGACGAGGCCAACATCGAGGCGCACCACTACGGCAACGACACGAAGAACCGGCTGGTCAACGACCTCGCGTGGGAGCCGCTCTTCCTCGACCGGGTCCAGCGGATGGTCGAGCGCGACAAGAACCATCCGTCGATCATCATCTGGTCGATGGGCAACGAAACGGGCGACGGCCCGAACGCGGCCGCGGCGTACCAGTGGGCGAAGCGGCGTGACCCGTCGCGGCCGTTCCACAATGAGGGCTCGACCAGCCATGGCGGCTCGAACGCCGACATCAACTCGTTCATGTACCCGCCGGCCGCTACCCTGGCGGATCGCGCCGCGAAGCGCCCGGCCATGCCGCTCATCCTCTGCGAGTACACCCACGCGATGGGCAACTCGAACGGCGGCCTGAAAGAGTACTGGGATGTCTTCTACTCGGGTACCAACGCGCAAGGCGGATTCGTGTGGGACTGGGTCGACCAGGGCCTGTGGCAGCCCGTGCCGCCGGAGCACCAGGCGCGCACCGGGCAATCGCGCTTCCTCGCTTACGGCGGATGGTTCGAAGACCGCGTCGGCGTGCGGAACGATAGCAACTTCTGCATGAACGGGGTTATCGCGGGAGACCGCACGCCGCATCCCTCCGCGTGGGCGTTCAAGTACGTCTACCGATATGTCCACGCGGCTGCGGCGGATCTCGCCCACGGAACTGTTCGCGTGAAGAACTGGCACGACTTCGTCAACACCGCCGATGTCGTAGACGGCCACTGGGATGTGAAGGCCGACGGCCGCGCGATCGCGTCCGGCGCGTTCCCGGCGCTCGATCTGGCACCGCGCGAGGAGAAGACGTTCACTCTGGCGCTGCCGGCGATCACGCCGGAGCCTGGCGTCGAGTACTGGCTGAATGTGAGCTTCACCTTGAAGGCCGATACGCTGTGGGCGAAGAAGGGATTCGAGGTCGCGTGGGAGCAGTTCGCCCTGCCGTGGAAGACAGACGCTGCGGCAACACCCGCCGCATCAACCGGCAATCTGCGCGTCGTGGATGATGCGGGCGTGGCGTGGTTCAGCGGTTCTGACTGGGCGCTCAGCTTCGACAAGGTGACGGGGACGATCTCATCCTGGTTCTACAAGGGGACCCGCCTTGTCGAGCGAGGGCCGCGCCCCGACTTCTGGCGCGCCGCCACGGACAACGACGTGGGCGCGTGGAAATCGGTGCTCGGTTTCGGCGGCGCGAGCGGCCGCGCCACCTTCGACGCGGGACCGTGGCGTGCCGCGAGCAGCACGTGGGCCGGCGGCACGACCAAAGTGGAGCGGCTGGACAACGCAACATCGAAGCTGACGTTCACCGCCGACCTGCCGTCTGTCGCCGCGAAGGCGACCATGACCTACGTGATTCACGCGAACGGCGACGTCATCGTCGAGACAGGCTACCAGCCCGGCGCGCCCAAGGTTCCCATGCTGCCCCGCTTCGGCACGGAGCTGATACTCGGCGCCGGCCTCGACCAGCTCGCGTGGTACGGCCGCGGTCCGCACGAGACCTACATCGATCGCCAGTTCGAGCGCGTGGACGTCTACCGCTCCACAGTCGACGCGGAGTGGGTGGATTACTCGCGGCCACAGGAGAACGGCAACAAGACCGATGTGCGGTGGGTGGCGCTCACGAATCCGCAAGGCGTCGGACTGCTCGCTGTTGGCGCCCCCACGCTGAGCGTGGCGGCACGGCACTTCGCCAAAGACGACATCGGCCGTGCGCAGTACACCTGGCAGATGCCGCGACGCGAACAGGTGTTCCTGAATCTCGACTGGAAACAGATGGGCGTCGGCGGCATCGACAGCTGGAGTCCCAACGCGTGGCCGCTCGCGCCTTATCGCCTTGACGGCTCCCAGGCGCTCTCGTTCAAGTACCGGCTCAGCCCAATCGACGGGGAGTTCGCCGCGAAGACCCGGGAGGCGTTTTAGGGATCGTGGCTCCTGCTCCGCCGGGCACCAGCGAGTACCCCGACGTACGGCTATCATCAGGAACGGATTGTTCCGGGGCACGGAGCAGGGAGCGACCATGGCTGACGTGGGGCGCGGCAGGCCCGAAGGGTCACGGCACGCGCGCGAGCGACTGAGTGGAGTGCGGGACGCCCTGCTGCGGCTGCACAAGGCCCTGCTCGAATCCGAGCGCGTCGGCTACGAACGATCGACCGGAAGAATAAGATCCAGCCAGGAGTTCCTGCAGCTGGCGCTGAAGGACGAGTGGTTCGCGTGGCTGCGGCCCGTCTCCGAGCTGATCGTGCAGATCGACGAACTGCTCGACGGCGACGAGCCGCTCACCGACGAGCGCGCGTCGACGTTCGTCGAGCGGACGCGCACCCTGCTCACCGACGGCCAGGCGCCGTTCGGCCGCCGCTATCACGAGCTGCTGCAGCGTGACCCGAGCGTGCTCGTCGCCCACGGCGGGGTCATCGGACGGCTGGCGACCGTCCATTGAGGTTGGGCGAGCCAGTCCGCCCTTTACGCCTGCACGACCTCGAGCAGATAACCAAACGACACCGCGTCGGTCGTCTTCGGGTGAACGAAAAAAACCGTCGTGCCGCGCGAGCCTGGACGCGGCGCGTCGTCGATGATCCGGAAGCCGCGGTTACGCAGGTCCTCGAAGGCGGCGGCGATGTCACGTACGCGAACGGCAAGATGCACGAGGCCGCCGCGCCCGCCGTTCTGCGCGATTTGCTTCGCGACCGGCGAGTCTGCCGTCAGCGGCTCGAGCAGTTGTATGAGGTTGGGGCCGTCACCCACCTGCAGCATCACCTCCCGCACCTGGTCGCGCCCAAGGACCTCTTCACGATGCACTTCGCGGAACCCGAGCGACCGATACGCATCGACCTGCGCCTCGAGCTCGCCCGGCGGAACGGCTACTGCGACGTGATCGAAGAAGAGGAACCCGGGCACGTCCATCGTCATCTAGTCACTGCCCGGGTGCGACGAAAAACACGCCACATCCATTGCGCGACGGGTCAACGCGTGGATATGGTGTCGCGGCTACACGTGTCATTTGTACGGCTGCTTCAGAGGCTCGAAGCGACCCTGCAACACCAGGCTGGCGTCAACGTACACCTGCACGCTGTAGTTGGTCGGATAGCGTCCGACGTCGCGCAGAAACTCGCGGATGAGGCCCGTGCTGTCACACGCGTACACCGGCGCGCCTGCGGAAAACGTGATCACCACGGCACCAGTCCCGGGTCAGGACCTCTGTACATCCGCACCGAGGTCGGCCTCGAGATGCTCCGGTGTAGCGCAAGGCACAACAGAGCTCGTTCTGGCCGGTGTTCGACGACTTCCTGAGCGTGCCGGTATGATTGCCGGCCCTTCAAATCGCAAAATGGACAGCGGTTACTGCCGGCGGGGTTTTACGACCGCTCGCGTGCTACGGCCGGCGCGCTCGGGCGCCGCATCCCCAGCGGCGGCGAGCTTCGCGGCGGTCTTTTCCCGTTTGCGCTCCAGTTTCGCCGTGATCTTGGCTTCTTCGGCGCGGAGCTCGTTCTTGATCCGGGCGATCTTCTTTTCCGCCTTCGCGCGCAGTGCGGCACGGTCGCGATCGGCTTCGGCTTCGGTCTTCTGCAGCTTGGCCTTGAGCTTGGTCGAGTCGGGCATTGCGGTCTCCGTTGGTGGTGTGGTGGTCCGTGATATCACGTTCGGGCTGGCGGGTTGGGTACCGTCACGGCGGCGGAAAGCGAGCCGCCAGGTACTCGCTCAGTGCGGCGCGCTCGTTCTCGGCCACGGGTGCGCCCCAGGCAGCCATCTTGGCGACCTCGCGCGCCCAACCCGCCGGTGTGAGCCGCTGCTGCTCGATCAAGTCCGGGCCATGGCACACAACGCATGCCCGGTTGTACACCTCTTCACCTGCCGGGGCGGGTCCCGGTGCTCCTACCGGCGCGACGGCGGGCCGCGACAGGCCGAAACGCCGGGCCAGGTCGGCCGCAAGCGCCTCCCTCCGTTCCGGCGCAACGGCCGCGCCCCAGCGGATCATCTTGTCCACTTCACGTGCCCATCCCGCGGCCGACAGACGCTGCTGCGCGATGAAGTCTTCGCCGTGGCACGCGAGACACTCGGGCGCGGCAACCGTAGCGGCGGCGACCGCGCCGGGCTGCGACGGGGGATTCGCGGTCTGCGCCGGCGGTCCGGCAGCGGCAGTCACGGCAACGACGAGGCCGGCACCGAACACGGGCGCGAAGCGCCGCGCGCGAACCGCTTCAGAGGGCATCGACGTCCACCCGGACCTGGTCGATCGCGTTCCACAGGTAGCCGGACGGATTCCACTGTGGGACGACCGGCTGCACGCGGCCGGCGTCGTCCGCCGCGCGCGACATGACGACGTAGGACCCGGGACCTGCAGGGTGCCACTCCACCGCGAACTGGCGCCACGTGTACCGAGCCTGCTCCGTGCCGAGCCGCGCCGGCACCCACGTGCTGCCCCCGTCGGTTGAGACGTCCACACCGGTGATGTTGGCTTCACCCGCCCATGCCATGCCGCGAACAGTCACGGCGCCCGCGGTCTTGGCCCCGTCGGCTGGCGAGGTGATGAGGGATTTGACAGCCAACCCCGTCAGGGGCGCCATTTGCTCCGGCGGCACCGCCGCCCCAGGCGCGACGCGGTGCGTCGGGTACCGATAGGCCGTCTTGATCCAGAAGCTGTCGTGTTCCTGCGAGAGGACGCGCACGCCGGTCAGCCACTTCATCGAGTACGCGCCCTCCCAGCCGGGCACGATCGCGCGCACCGGGAAGCCGTTCGGTATCGGAATCGGCGCTCCGTTCATCTCGATTGCGAGCAGCGTGTCCGCGTCCATCGCCTTCGCGATCGGGAGCTGCCGGACAAAGTCCGGCATCGCCCCGAGCGGCACATCGGCCCCATCCAACAGGACGAAGCGGCCCGACGGCTGCACGCCGGCGCGATTGAGCACGTCCACGAGGCGCACACCTGTCCAGCGCGCGGTCCCGACGGCTCCCTTCTGCCACTGCACGCCGGCAACCGGCGGCGAAAAATTGGCGCGCCCGTTCCCGGCGCACTCGAGCGTCGTCGTCAGCGTCACCTGCGGCATCCTCCGCAGGTCGTCGAACGTGAGCGCCAGGGATCGCGCGACCTCTCCGTCCACCGCGAGCCGCCATGCCCCGAGGGCCACTTCGGGGGTGTAGAGGTGCGATCGGACGAAGAACAGATCGTTCGGCGTGATCCAGCTGTCGAGGAGCGCGACGGGCGTCTCGAGATCCTGCGGCCTCGCAGCACGGACGATGAGGCGATCCTTGCCGGTGACTCCCTGTGGGGCGGCCGCTGCGGCGGACCAGGGTACGAGCGGAGCGACGGCTGCCATCGCCGCCGCCTTGGCGAAGCCGCACAGAAGCGATCGCCGCGATAGCCCGGCCTCACGGCAAACGACATCTCGCCCGACCAAGACGTTCCATGTGAAGTTGGGATCGCGAACGGAATCAGACGGCCGAGACTGCTGCACTCGAGTGGCCATGTGGCCGTATCTTAGCAGCCCCACCGATTGGGCGGATGCCGCGCGAGGCGGGATCGCGGCCGAGCGGTGTTTCGCCGTCCCGAGCGGGGTTGTCGAAAGAAAGGAGGTCACCCACGATCGCGGCCGGGCCGCATCACGCGGCGCGGCAGGACGTGACCGCCAGCCTGTACGTTGTGCTCGACGCACCCGAGACTGATGCGCCATCTGAGAAAGGCGTGGCCTGCAGCGATTGATCCGACGGAAGGTGGCGTCCCCGGCAGGTCTCGAACCTGCGACCCCCGGTTTAGGAAACCGGTGCTCTATCCTGCTGAGCTACGGGGACGTGAGGCTTTTGCTAAGCAATTCGGCTAGACGCCGATCGTTCAGTCGTGAGGGATGACGAATTGTCCCTTTTCTGTCCCTGTCCCGCGGCATCGAGCTTCCGCGCCGCGTCTTTCAGGTCGCCCGGACTCACGATGTTATACCGCTCGAACACCGAGCGCGTCAGGTGCCCAGTCAACTGCATCGCCACCCGCTCTGGGATGTCCCACGCGCACCAAGTTTCGCACGGCCGTACGCCGGCAGTCGTGGGGCGTCCGACCAGGGCACGGCCTCCTCGAACCGCAGCCGCCCCATCTTCGGCGTCACAGGCAAACCGTGGGCGCCGTCTCCCTCCCGGATCTTCAAGCAGGTCGATGGCAGCGCCCTTCTTCGCGCGGCGGAGCTTTCCTCGAACCGCTGGCCGTTGCGGCGCGCATCACTCACACTTGAACAGGAGCCGCCGCCGGGGCGGCTCTTGTTTTGTTACTGGCTATGCAGTTGTCGAGAGCAGCGTCAGCGCCCCCGAACCGGAGGCGCGGTCGCGTGTCTCGCACAGCCATCGCCGGCACGGGCTGGCGCGCGGCGAGGCTAACCAAGACCAGCCGGCGCCAATTGGTCGTGCGGATCGCGAGCCGCAATGCTTCGCGCTCGACGCCCGCGGCCCGTCCCGAATCGCAGTAGTGCGGCCCCTGCCAGAAATAACTCTGCCGTTCCGCGCTTGTTCGTGCTTCACCAATCCCATTCCTGCGAGTCTCTGCACGTCATCACGCTGGCATCCCAAGTGCTCTCTGGTGCTCCCGTGGGGCGGGCCGCCGATGCTGGCGGGCGTGTCGCGCTCCACGCCACGGTGTGTGTTGCGACCTGCCCGGTTTCCTACCACGGACCCGGGCAGGTCGTTCTTCTTCGCGGTTCCAAGGGGACATCCCTGAATGGAAGCTCCAGAGCTCGTGGCCGTGTCGTGCCCCGCGTGCCGCTGCTCACCAGTGGAAGTGCTCAAGACGATGCGCAGCGGCCGGCGGTTTCTCTGGTGTCGCCAGTGTCGGGCCATCTGGGTTGCTGAGAGTTGGGGCCCTTCATGGAGGCGTCGTCCGCACTAGCGGTCATGCCGTCGCAGGACAGCACGTCCGTGAGGCGATCGGACATCTTGGCTGTCCACTGCCGCGGTCCTGGGAAAGGCCACGCTCCAGAGATGACGCCGCCGGACGTGAAGTCACTTTTTTCCGGCCGTGCTGCTGCACCGTCAGCGTCTGCCCGCCGGCGGTGATGGTGCCGGTTTGCAATCCGTTTCCCGGCGCTGAAGCTGTCGCCGCTCGCGGGTGAACTGTGCGACAGCGGGGTCACCGTGTAAGTGCAGGTCTGACGAGCGTTCGTGACCGACCCGCCGCCCATCATGGTCTCGAGCGTGTCGATGTTCGCCCCCGGCGTGCTGCCCCCCGTGCCCGCCACGAGGTAGGGGCTCGTGCCGGCCAGCCGGTAGTTGCCACCCGCCATGTCCACGAAGCCTACCGCACCCCAGGTGGCGGGATACCAGTTGCCGGTAGGGAACGTCCACGATTGCGTGTTCTCGGGCATGACGTTGCCGAGCACCACCGCGCCCGGGAACCAGGCGGCGAGCGTGCCGTTTCCGGGCGAGGCGTTGTCGCCCATGATGCCGTAATCGCCGTAGTCGAAGATGTTGTTTTCGAGCAGTAATCCGGTCGCCGCGTGGCCAGTGGCGTAGATGGCGGTGCCGGCGTTGAACGACGTGTTGTTCAGCAGCCGGATGTTGTCGCCGCCGTCGATGAGCAGCATCCGTCCGGAACCCCCGTAGCTGGCACGCGACACGTATTCGAAGACGTTGTTTCGAATCTCGATCCATCGCAATGTCACAACCGCGGGTTTGGCGACTCGGAGGGGATGTGGTATCGATCTCGGCGACATGATCACGAACGACGGCCTTGCCCTGGTGGCGCCGCGGGTCACGCCCGTGCTCGACCCAGCGTTCCGGCCGGCCATCCTGGCGTCGCAGGCCTATCGCGCTCTCGTCAGCGAGACGGAGGGCCGCGTGCCGCTACGACTCGCCATCGAGCAGGCGGACGGATCCGTCTTCCGCTTCGACATTGAGGTGCTGCCTGAGGGCCATCCGCAGGCGGCCGCCAACATCCGGTATGTCGAGCGGTTCACCAAGTTCCTGCTGTGGTCGCGCGGAGGCTGGCGGGTCTACGTCGATGGGCCTGTGCGGTTGGCGCAGGCCCTCCAGAGCTACTACACCGACACTTCGACAGGCCGCTTCGATGCGCATCTGGTTGGCGAACGGATGTTCGATCATGCGCTCGAGGTGGTCCACACGACCGATCTGCCACGCGAACGTTCCGACACCAGGCCGCTAGGCCGCCATCTCGACGGATGTCGCATCGGGTTCGATCTCGGCGGCAGTGATCGCAAAGTTGCCGCGGTGATCGATGGTTCCGTGGTCTTCAGTGAAGAGACCGTCTGGGACCCGTACCACAAGCCCGATCCGCAATACCACTTCGACGGCATCATGGACTCGCTGCAGAAGGCCGCCGCGCACATGCCGCGCGTCGATGCCATCGGCGGGAGCGCGGCTGGCGTTTACGTAAACAACCGGGTGAAGGCGGGCTCGCTGTTCCGCGGCGTTCCGCAGGACCTGTTCGATCGGCGCGTGCGGGACCTGTTCCTCGAGATCCGACGCGTGTGGGGGGACATTCCCTTCGAAGTCGTCAACGATGGCGAGGTCACGGCGCTGGCCGGCTCGATGTCGCTCGGCGCCAACGCGATCCTCGGCATCGCGCTCGGCACCAGTACGGCCGCCGGCTACGTCACCCCGGAGGGCAACATCACGTCCTGGCTCGACGAGCTCGCGTTCGTGCCGATCGACGTGAACCCTGGTGGCCCGGTGGACGAGTGGTCGGGCGACTACGGCGTGGGCTCGCAGTACTTCTCGCAGCAGGCTGTCGGGCGGTTGATGCCGGTTGCGGGGATCGACGCAGCACCCGACACGCCACTGCCGGAGCGGCTCAAGCTCGTGCAGTCATTGATGGCGAGCGGCGACTATCGCGCCCGCAAGATTTACGAGACGCTAGGGACGTACCTTGGGTACGGCATCGCGCACTTTGCCGACTTCTACGATTTACAGCACGTGCTCGTGCTCGGACGCGTAACGTCCGGCTCGGGCGGTGACGTCATCGTCAACGGCGCCCGCGCGGTGCTCGCTGACGAGTTCGCCCACCTCGCTGGCCGCATCCAGATCCACGTCCCTGACGAGCACGACAAGCGTCATGGGCAGGCGATCGCCGCGGCGAGCCTTCCCGCGCTTGGCGCCTGAGGCCGTCATGAATCCGTACCGGCAGCTCGTCGTGGACATCGCGCGGCTGGTGCGCGAGGCCAAGCAGTACCCGCTTGGCGGCTTCCCCACTCCGGCGCGTGCCCCCCTGCCAGATGCCGCTCCAAGGGCGCTGGTCTTCTCGCCGCATCCCGACGACGAGTGCATCATCGGCGGTCTTGCGCTGCGAATGTTCCGCGAGGCCGGCGTGCGTGTCGTGAACGTGGCGGTGACCCAGGGCAGCAAAAAGGAGCGGCAGGCCGCGCGATGGTCCGAGCTGCGCGCGGCGTGCGAGTATCTCGGGTTCGATCTCGTCGAAACGGTACCCGGCGGGCTCGAGAGGATCAACGTGAAGACGCGCCAGCAGGACGTTGCCAATTGGAACGCTTCCGTCGGCGTGATTACCGCCATCCTTGCGCGTCACCGGCCAAGTGTCATCTTTTTCCCGCACGATGCGGATTGGAACAGCACGCACGTCGGGACGCACCACCTGGTCATGGACGCCCTCGAGCGGCTGCCCGCGGACTTCACGTGCACGGCGATCGAGACGGAGTTCTGGGGCGCGATGGCGTCGCCGAACCTGATGGTGGAGTCGATGCCCGACGATGTCGGGGAGATGATGACGGCCCTCTCATTCCACGTCGGCGAAGTCGAACGAAACCCGTATCACTTGCTGCTGCCGGCATGGATGCAGGACAACGTGCGCCGTGGCGGTGAGCTGGTGGGCGGACAGGGCGGCGCGGCGCCAGACTTCTCGTACTGCACGCTGTACCGCCTGCGGAAGTGGCGCGACGGTGCGCTGCACCTTCCGTACGCGGGCGGCCGGAGTCTTCCCGCCGGTGCCCACCCGGGAGAGTTGCTGGCTTCATGAGAATTACGGCGCCACGCCTGCCGCCGCACTCACGGCTACAACCCAGCCCACCAAGGACCTGGAAGGCCGGAGCCTGAGCCGTTCTACCATTGTGCCGCCACTCGTATTCGACTGCGACGCCGTCCTCTTCGACATGGATGGCACGCTCGTGGACTCTCGAGCGCTCGTCGAGCGCATGTGGCTCCGGTGGGCCAATCGCCGCGGCGTGTCCGCAGAGGCGATTCTGGCGGTCGCTCACGGACGCCGAACGCTCGAGACGATGCAGATAGTCGCGCCGCAGTTCGCCACGCCGGACGAAGCGGCGGCCCTTGATACCGAAGAAGAAGAGGAAGCGCGCACGCACGGCGGCGAAACGCCAGTGCCGGGCGCGGCTTTGCTTCTGCACGCTCTCCCCCCGGACCGCTGGGCCATCGTCACCTCCGCGGTCGCCGACATTGCACGCCGGCGGGTCGCCGGTGTCGGGCTCCCGGTACCGCGGCTGCTCGTGGGAGCCGGCGATGTTGACGCCGGCAAGCCGGATCCCGAAGGGTACCTCCGCGCTGCATACACGCTCGGGTTCGATCCCGCGCGGTGCATTGTCGTCGAAGACACGCCGGCCGGCGTGCAGGCGGGACGCGCCGCCGGCGCGCAGGTCATCGGCATGCTCACCACCTACACGGCGCTCGATGGCTGTGCCGCGCTCGTGCGGGACCTGCGAACGATCGAGGTTGGACGCGATCCGTCGGGCGCGCTGCAGCTGCGGGTGGCGGAGCCCGCCGGCGTCTCCCGCCTGAGGTCGCTCATTCACCCGCGAGCTGCCGTACCGTCCTGCTGATCTCGTCAATCTCGAATGGTTTGGCAATGCACGGAATGCCGAGCATGGTGGCTTCCGTCGCGGCGGAGTGCTTTGCAGAGAGACAGACGATCGGAGTCGAGGCGAAGCGGGGATCCTGCCGGAGGTGGCGGCAGAATTCGGCGCCGTCCATCACCGGCATCATCAGATCGAGGAGGATGATCGTGGGACGCACGCGCTGCAGTTGCGCAAGCGCATCGCGTCCGTCGACTGCGGTCGCCACCGAGTGGCCCTCGAGCTGCAGCGAGAACGAGAGCATGTCTCGAAGTTCGGGATCATCATCAACGACGAGTACGGTGGCCACATTCCCTCCGCCGAGAACCGGCGGATTCTCTCACAGTACACCTCGTCCGCTCCACTGGTACCGACGGCGAATCCCTGATGAGTCGGCATCGACACGCGCTTCATGGCGTGCCGCCAACGGTTCGTCATCACCGGCTTCGTGAACCAGCATCGACTCATACGCGCCGCTGCAGGCGGCGGCAATCCCCGTGCCCAGCATCGCTGCCGTCGCGGGTGCAAGCCCCTCTCTCGCGAGGACGTAACTGCTCGTCAGGGCTACCGCGCTCGTTTGGAGCGCGTGCCCGACGCGGCGAGCGCTTCGGGCTGTCCGTGCGGCCGTCACCAGCCGACCAGCTGCGAGAATGGCGACACGTACGCCTGCAGCAGCACGAGGAGGCCGACCAGTGCGGCCAGAGCGACGCTGTGCCAGAACACGTAGCGCAGGATATCGCCTTCGTGCCCGTACCACCGTGTCGCGGTGCTGGCCACAACAATGCTCTGCGCGTCAATCATCTTGCCCATCACACCGCCGGCGCTGTTCGCGGCAGCCATCAGGACCGGGTTCAGCCCAAGTTGCTCGGCCGTGATGCGCTGGAGACTGCCGAAGAGCACGTTCGACGAGGTATCGGATCCCGTCAGTGCGACGCCGAGCCACCCGAGCATCGTGCCGAAGAACGGGTAGAGCACGCCCGTGCCCGCGAACGCCAGGCCGAGCGTCGCGTCGAGCCCCGAGTAGCGCGTCGTGAACCCCAGAGCGAGCATGGCCGCTATCGTGAGCAGCGACAGGCTCACGAGACGCACGGTTCGGGCGTAGGTCCTCGCGAGGTCCAGTGCGGAGCAGCCCATGCCCAGGCCGGCAACGACCGCGGCGATCAGGATGCCGGTGCCGGTGGCCGAGAGCCACGACATGGCGAACACCGCTGGTTCCGGCGTCGGCGTGCGGACGACGGGCGGCATGCGGTGCACCAGGTTGTGCAGCGCCGGCACGGGCAAGCGGCCCGTCCAGGCATCGAGCGCAGCCTTCACAGGAGGCAGGCCCCACACGAACACCAGCACGCTCAGGACGATCCACGGCGTCCAGGCCCGCACGACGGCCCCGGTCGGCGGTGCGACCGCCGCATCGCCGGGCTGTGTGTCAATCCGCCCTCCGGCAGTCCACGAGTCGCTGGGACGCCAGACGCGAAGAAACAGCACCAGCGACGCCATCGACGCGATCGAGGCGACGACGTCCACCAGCCAGGGGCCGTGCAGGTTCGACATCAAAAACTGCAGCGCGGCAAATGGCACACCGGCGGCGAGAATGGCGGGCCAGACCCCGACCATCCCGCGCCGTCCGGCGAACGCCGCCACCAGCCAGAACGGCACGATCAGTGAGAAGAGCGGGAGCTGGCGGCCGACCATGCCACTGAGCGCACGGAGATCGAGGCCGCTGACCGCACTGAGCGCGATGAGCGGCGTGCCGAGCGCCCCGAACGCGACCGGCGCCGTGTTGGCAATCAGGGAGAGCCCCGAGGCCGCCAAAGGCGCGAAGCCGAGGCCGATGAGGAGCGCACCCGTGACCGCGACGGGCGTGCCGAACCCGGCCGCTCCTTCGAAGAAGGCGCCGAACGCGAACGCCACCAGCAGCAGCTGCAGCCGCGCATCGGTCGTGACGCCGGTGATGCTCTGGCGCAGCGTCGTGAAGAGGCCGCGCTCAGCGGTGAGCTGGTACAGGAAGATGACGTTCAGGACGATCCAGCCGATGGGCAACAAGCCGAAGGCGGCACCATACACAGCGCTCGCCAGTGCCATCTGCGCCGGCATGCCGAACACCGCGACGGCGATCAGCAGCGACGTGCCGAGACCGATCAGGGCCGCGGTGTGAGCGCGCAGACGCAGGAACGCGAGCGACCCGAGCAGGGCGACGATCGGAAGCGCCGCGCAGACCGTCGAGAGCCAGGGCCGGCCGAGGGGATCGTAGTTCTGGAACCAGGGCATCAGGTCGGCTCCAGGCTGCCGGTGTCGTTCACCGGCGCCTCATGCGGGTCCGCTGTGACGCGAGCGATCGCGCCGAGGCGGGTAACGGCTTCGTGCTGTCGCGCGCAGTATAGTGGGCGCATGGACCGCGAGGATCTCCTTCCGGCTCTCGCGCGGCTCATCCCGTCAGATCGGCTGCTGACGCGTCCGGGCGCGCTGGCCGCTTATGAATCGGACGGGCTGACATCGTACCGCGCGCGTCCGCGGGCGGTCGTGCTCGCCGAAACCGCCACGGAGGTCGTAGCGACGGTGCGCGCGTGCCACGCGGCCCGGGTACCGTTCATGGCACGCGGCAGCGGCACAAGCCTCTCCGGCGGCGCCGTCCCCATCGAGGACGGCATCGTCATCGCCCTGAACCGGATGAACCGTGTCCTTCGATTCGATCCGGACGCGCGGGTGGCCGTCGTCGAACCCGGTGTCGTGAACCTGGCGGTGACGGCACTCGCGGCACCGCACGACCTCTACTACGCGCCCGATCCGTCGAGCCAGTCGGTATGCACGATCGGCGGCAACGTGGCCTTCAATTCCGGCGGCGCGCACTGCTTCCGCCACGGCATGACGGCCAACCACGTGCTCGGCCTGCGCGTCGTGCTCGGCGACGGCACGCTGGCGACGCTCGGCGGCGACAGCCTCGAACAGTGCGGCCCCGATCTCGGCGGCCTGTTCGTCGGCTCCGAGGGTCTGTTCGGCATCGCCCTCGAGATCACGTTGCGCCTCGTGGCGCGCCCGGCGGTTTACCGCACCGTGCTCGCGGCGTACACACGCCTTCAGGCCGCCGGCGACGCGGTATCGCGGATCATCGAATCCGGCCTGCTGCCAGGGGCGATGGAGATCATGGATCGCCTCGCGATGGACGCGGCAGAGGCAGCCGTGCAGGCGGGGTACCCTACCGGGGCCGCGGCGGTGCTGATCGTGGAGCTCGAGGGCGAAGACCCGCAGGTGGCAGCGGAGTTCGACGGGCTGATGCGCATCCTCTCGGACTCCGGAACGACGCACGCGCACGTCGCCGCAGACGATGCGGAACGCGCGCGCATCTGGAAGGGCCGCAAGTGCGCGTTCTCCGCCGTCGGCCGCCTCAGCCCGGACTTCATCGTGCAGGACGGCGTCGTCCCCCGCGCCCGTCTCGGCGAGGCGCTGGCCACAATCGAGGCGCTCTCGCGCGCACACGGGATCCGCGTGGCCAATGTGTTTCACGCGGGTGACGGGAACCTTCACCCGCTCATTTTGTACGACGGCCGCGAGGCCGGCGCGCACGACCGCGCCGAGGTGCTGGCGGCCGAGATCCTGCGTCTCTGCATCCGTCTGGGCGGATCGATTACCGGCGAACACGGCGTTGGCCTCGAGAAGCGCCAGTTCCTCGGCGAGATGTACAGCGAGGCGGATCTCGACTGCATGCGGCGCGTCCGCTCGGCGATGGATCCGCATGGAGTGGCGAACACCGGCAAAAAGCTCGGGCCCGCCGCAGGCCTGACCGCTTCGCACGGGTTGCACCCGCTGGAGCGGGCGGGCGTGATCTCCCGCGCATGACCCTGCAGCCGAAATCCGTGGGCGATCTGACGGCGCTCCTTCCGGCGCATCCGCGACTGCGGGTTCGCGGCGCGGGCACGAAGTGCGCGCTCTCCGGCCCCATTCTCGAGGCACCGACGCTCGACCTCACGGCCCTTTCCGGGATCGTGGAGCACACACCCGAAGAGTGCACGTTCACCGCGCTCGCGGGCACGCCCGTTGCGGAGATCGAGCGGGTGCTCGCGGCCCACGGACAATACCTGCCGTTCGATCCTCCGCTGGCCGCAGCCGGAGCGACGATCGGGGGCACGGTGGCGGCCGGTGTGAACGGCTCGTGCCGCTACCGCTACGGCGGGATCCGCGACTTCATCATTGGCGCGCAGATTGTGGATGGCCGCGGGCGGACGACGCGCAGCGGTGGCAAGGTGGTGAAGAATGCAGCCGGCTTCCTGCTGCACCAGGCACTTGTCGGCAGTTGCGGACGACTGGGCATCCTGACGGAGCTGACGTTCAAGGTCTTCCCGGCCGCCGCGGCGCACGCCACCATCCGCGCGGCTGCGGTCGATGTGCCGTCGGCCGCGGCGCTGATCGGCGCCGTGCAGCGCGCGCGCTTCGACCTCGAAGCGATCGATCTCGAGCCGCCCGGAACCGTGTGGATGCGCCTCGGTGGGCGCCGCGAGGCGCTGCCGACGCGGGTCGCGGCTCTGGCGGCGCTGCTTGAGGGTGTCGCCGGCGGAGGCTCCGCGAGCGTCACTCGCACGGACGACGAGGATGCGACGGTCTGGCGCGAGGCGCGTGAGTTCGCGTGGGCACCACGCGATCGCTCTCTGGTGCGGGTGCCGGTCACATTGCCCGTGCTTCCCCGCCTGGATGCGGCGCTCGACCGCTACCGCCCGCCGCGTCGTTATACCGTCGGCGGCAATCTCGCGCTGATCGCCTGGAGCGATTCGCTCGACATCCTCGCCACTGTCCTGCGGAACCTCGGGCTGGCCGGCCAGGTGCTGCTCGGGAGTCCGGAACGCCCGTTCATCGGCGCCGTGACGCCGAACGCCTTCGAAGAACGACTGCGGGGGGTGATGGACCCCGACGCACGGTTTGTCTAACGACGCGCGCGGGATAGGCGACATGCACAATGCACAAGCGCCGGACGGACCCTGCCCGGCGCACACCAGCCTGACGGCGCGGGTCGAAGCGGATTCGATGCAGGTTGGCCAACCGCCCGATGCGTCCTGCGGGCGCCCTCCGGACGCCAGATCGCACGATCACGTCAGGCAGGCTGCGAATCATCTCATTTGTGCCGGAGGGCTGACTCTCGTGACCACTGGGCATGGTGCGTTGTTCAGCGTCCATTCGCGCGGTCAGTGACCCGTGGAACACCACATTCCGCTTGACGCGTCGCATCCGCACCGCCCCGCGATGGCGCGTGCCGTCGAGACGTGCGTCCACTGCGGCTTCTGCCTGCCGGCCTGCCCGACCTACCAGGTGCTCGGTGAGGAGATGGACTCGCCGCGCGGGCGTATCGTGCTGATGAAGCAGGTGCTCGACGGTGACCTCGCGGTCGGTGACGCCCTGGGGCACATCGACCGCTGTCTCGGATGTCTCGCGTGCGTCACCGCCTGCCCCTCCGGCGTGAAGTACGGCGAACTTCTCGTGCCCTTCCGGGCCGAAGCCGAGCGGCACGGTCGCTCACGCGTCGAGCGGCTCATGCGGCAGGTCCTGCTAAGCACGCTCGAATCGCCGGCGCTCTTCCGGGTCTCAGCACGGCTCGGGCAGGCCGGTCGCCACGTGTCGGCCCTGCTTCCCGCATCAGTGCGGACGATGCTCGCGTTGCTGCCGGATCGACTGCCGCCTGCGGCCGCGCTGCCGGCCCTCGTCGCTGCGCGCGGGCCACGGCGGGCGCGGGTGGCGCTGCTCGCCGGCTGCGTGCAGCAGACGCTCGATCCGGAGGTGAATCACGCGACGGTGCGCGTGCTCGCAGCCAACGGGGTCGAGGTGGTGGTACCGCGGGGCCAGGGGTGTTGCGGTGCGCTGGCGCTGCACGCGGGAGAAGAGCGCCGGGCGCAAACCCGCGCCTCCGCACTCATTCGAGCATTTCCCACCGATGTAGACGCCATCGTCACAAACGCGGCCGGGTGCGGATCCGCCATGAAGGAATATGGCGACGTCCTCACCGGAACGGCCGACGAAAGCGACGCCCGCGCGTTCGCGTCGCGGGTACGTGACGTCTCGGAATTTCTCCACGCACTGGGTCTCGTCGACCCGCCGGCGCTGCGGGAGCCGCGTACCGTCGCCTACCACGACGCCTGCCACCTCGCTCACGCGCAAGGGATAAGAACACCGCCCCGCGCATTACTCGCGCGCGTGGCCAACCTGCGCGTGCTCGAAATCGCAGACGGTGAGGTCTGCTGTGGGTCGGCGGGGCTCTACAACGTCGAGCAGCCCGCCATCGCTGGAGACCTGGGGGCACGGAAGGCGCAGGCGATCCTCGCGACCGGCGCAGACATGGTCGCTGCCGGCAACATCGGGTGCATGGTACAGATCGCAACCCACATGGCACGAGCCGGAGCGCCGCGGCGCGTGCTCCACACGATGCAGGTGCTTGACGAGGCGTATCGGCTGCGTGCGATCGACTGAAGCCTATCCTGGGCAGGCAGTGTCGGCTTCAGAGAGTGTGCACGACTCTGGCGGAAGGCCACGGACGACAGGCTGCAGGCCTGTCTGGCTCGAGGCTGAGAGCTCGAGTGCTCCCGCGCCGAACCACCTCGCCTGAGGCCTGAAAGCCCCGAGCGGTGCGTCGCCTGTAGCCTCAGCGAATCGCGATTTCTGCACACGCCCCTCGGGCGGGCAGTTCACGGCGCTCCTGCCGCGTCCGAGCAGGCTTGCAAGGCCTGCTCCCGTGTGCCATCCGTCCGGGGCGCGGTCTACGATCCCGTTTCCGCGGGCTGCTCGTTGACGGTTTTCTTCCCTCGCTTGCCGTCCGCCGGCGCAGGGTCTGGCTGCTCCTCCCCGTGCTCGATGAAACCGAGCTGCGCGTCGAACACCACCGGCGGCGGCTCGTCGTTCACCAGGTACTCGAATTCCTTCCGGAACTCCTGCAGCGACAGCCCCGCGGTGGCCGCGAATTTCGCGAGCTCGTGCGGATCGTCGAAATCGTCGCGGCGCAAGCGGATCATGTAGCGGCGGGCGATGGCGTAGCGCGTAGAGCGGATGTCGACCATGCGGATCCGCGCGCGTCCGGTGTTCGGGTCGAGCAGTTGCTCGAAGGGAATCGGCACGAAGTGGCCGCCCTGCATCGAGATCATCACGCCGTTGCCGCCCGACAGCAGGTACTTGGCCGCGCAGTAGCCCAAGTCGCGCGTGTACTCCATGTCGGCGGGGACCGGATCGGCGCATCGCAGTTCGTAGCCGATATTTTTCGCGACGAGCGTCGCCTTGAGACCGAACTGCTTCAGTCGCTCCGCGACCTGCTGCTTGAGGATCTCCCCGATATTCAGCTCCGCGATTCGCACGTTGCCGTGATCGTCCCGTTCGACGTCGGCGAGCTGGGCGAGATCGGCCGGGTCGATGTGGAGCGCGAGCCCCTCGGCAATGATGGCGACCCCTTCGCGGCGGCCGTAGCTCAGTCGCTTGATGATGGCGCCGGCCAGCGTGTCGACCAGCGTCTTCAGGCGGACGGTCTGCCCGGTGAACTCTTCCGGGATCATCGTCAACGTCGCCCCGGCGGCCTTGCCCATCCCCAGCGCCAGGTGGCCCGCCTTGCGGCCCATCGCGATCACGAAGTACCACCGCGAGGTCGTCTTCGCATCGACCATCAGATTCTTGATGATCTCGACGCCGTGGTGGCGGGCGGTCTGAAAGCCGAAGGTGTCGACGTAGTGCGGCAGGTCGAGATCGTTGTCGATGGTCTTCGGGACGTGGACAACGCGGATGCGGCCCTGGGACTTCTGTTCCAGCTTCATTGCCGAGTAGGCGGTGTCGTCGCCGCCGATCGTGATGAGCTGCGACACGTTCAGCCGCAGGAGCGAGATGACCGTCTGTTCGAGGTGCTCGGGGTTCAGGGTCGGGTTCGCGCGCGAGATGCCGATGTATGACCCGCCGCGAAAATGGATGCGGCTGACGCCCTCGGTCGTCAAGCGGGTGGTCCGTTCGATGTTTCCCTGCATCAGCCACTCGAACCCGTCGCGGATGCCGACGACCTCGACGCCTTCGAGCTCGCAGCGGATGGTTGCGGCGCTGATGACGCTGTTGATGCCGGGCGCAGGCCCGCCGCCGACGAGGATTGCGACGCTCTTGTGATGTGCGATGGTCACGGGTGAGGGCCTCCGTTGGTCCCTGCTTCTGGATCGCGGGCGTTATGAAATCATGCGAATGAAATCGCGCGCCGGCTGCACGAGCCGGTCGGCCGCGGACCGCGGCGCGGATCGCCGGCGGACTGGCCTAGAGGAAGCGCTCGAGGAACGCGAGGATTTCCTGCCGTCCTTCGGCCGTTTCCTGATGTGCGACATCGTACCGCAGCAATTGCCAGCGCTCGGGGTGCCCCGCTTCGGCATACACACGCTGCAGCGCACGATCGATGATGTCGAGCCCTTCGACCGGCGTCAACTCGTCCTTGAGCCCGGCAAGCCCCAGGTGTGCCCGCGGCGCGATGAGCGCGTTGATCTGCGCCGTGGTGAACCGCTCGAGCAGCGACGGCACGTAGTAGTACACGCCGTGGAGGCGCAGGGCCTTCTTCGCCAGCAGCGTGTGGAAATCGGTGAGGCAGCAGATGTCGACGGTGACCTTCACCCGGTCGTCGAGCGCGGCCAACCACCACGCCATGGTGCTGCCCATCGACATGCCGAGCGTCGCGAGACGTGCCGGATCCACGTCCGGGCGGCCGGCAAGCACGTCGAGCGCCCGCAGGCTGTCGTAGACCATCATGCCCCAGAGCACCTGCCCCTGCCAGAGCATGGCCTTGAAGGTGTCTTCTTCGGAGCTGTGGCTGCGCTCGCCGAACACCCAGTGGTCGATGCAGAGCGCGACGTACCCGCGATCGGTCAGTTCCTTGGCATACGGCGTCGGCTGCAGGTAGCTGCGGCCGTCCACGAACTCCTGCTTGCCGATCGTGTAGCCCCCGCCGTGCGAGTGGTTGAAGAGCACGGCGGGCGCGCGTCCATTGGAGGTGCGTGGCCTGGCGACGAAGGCAGGGACGGGCTCGATTCCGTTCAGGTCGAACACCCAGCGTTCGAGGATGTAGCCGTCACGCGCCTCTTCGCCCACTTTCTCCTGCCGAAGCGGGCGGTGCCGGTCCGGCACGCGGCCCAGGAGGGTCGACAATTCGGCCCGACGGGCGGATGGGATCCCGCCGTCCGCGGCGCCCGCTCCTCCCTGCGCGGCCAGCGCGGCCGAGATGAACGGCGACACCGTCCCGAGCGCGAGCAGTTCCCGGCGCGGAATGCGGGATGGGGGCATGACCCTTCATGATAGCGCGCACCAGCAATGGATCGGCCTGAGCACGGCCCGGTCCATCGGGCCGCGCCCCAGCCGTTCTGCGTGGAGTCGCGCCGCGATGGATGCATCAACGAGTGGCGAACAGCGCATCGCCAGGCGGATCCAGCACGAGCGCCGTGTCGAACTTGATCGCCGCGCGGTAGCGCAGGCCCCCGCCCCGTTCGATCGCGTGTACGAACGAGCGTTCCACGTCGCCGCGCACCTGCAGCACGCTCGGGCCGTGCTGAACCTGCAAGGTGACGCTCGCGCCGGGGCGAAAACGCCACACGCCTTCGACGAGCGCCCCGCCGCGCGAGAGGTCCACCACGATCACCTCGCGGCCGGGATGCACCCGTGCGCCGGGCGGCAGGACCCCGCGTGCGTAGTGGACACGCGGGAAGGCGCGGCGCTCTTCGCTTACGGGGTGGTCCACTGGCGCGTCACCGGGTCGAACCTGACGACGCGCGTGCGGCCGGTGGCCCCGAGCACCACGACCCCGTATTGCACGGCTCCGCGCCCCCGGACGTAGACGGTGCCCGAGGTCGCCGTACCGGCCGGCGCACACGCCAGCATCCGCGCGCTGCCAAACCGGATGGGATCGTCACCGACGGTCACCGGCGTGCCGTCGATCAGCCGTGCGCCATCGATGAACCCGAAGCGCGTGCCGGGAAACAGATGATCCAGGCGCTCCGGCGGCATGATTGGCGCGTCGTAGCCGCTCGTGATGTCGGTGCTGCGCACGCCGTTATCGTTGCCATCCGCATAGGCCCGCAGCCGGAACGTGCCGTCTTCCGGCTCGAATCGCAGCGCCACGTTGGCGCCGCGGTGAACGGCCTGCATGCGCGTGAGCCCGATCCGTTCCGCGACGAAGAAGGCCGCTCCTCGCACGCGCCATGTGTCGAGCGCATCGCCCAGGCGCGGCACGGAGATGCCCATGACGCATCCGGCGACGGCAACCGTCACGAGGACGTCGATGAACGAGTAGCCACGCATCGCACGCACACGAGCGAGCATCGAACCTCCGGCATGAGCCCTGTACTCACTTGATTGGGTACGGTTCCGGGTTCCGGGTTCTGGGTTCCAGGTTGGGTTCCGCGTTCCTCGTTCGTTCCACGTTCCCCGGGGGTTCAACCGTTCCTGGTTCCTTGGTTCCGAGTTCCAGGTGCGTCGCAGGCTCGAGTGGAGCGACGGCGATATTACGAACCCGGCACTTGGAACCGGAACCCGTGAACCAGGAACGGGAACGAACCCGGAACCTGGAAGCCAACCTGGAACCCGGAACCCGGACTCAACACAAAAGTGCCGGGTCTAGGTGGCACCCGGAACCGTACCCAACACACGTGAGTGCCGGGTCGATTCGGGCGCCGTTCCCGCCGGTGATCCGACGGGAACGGCGGGCCGATTCGGAGGTGCTTACGCCTTTGGCGCCGACACCGTGAGCTGCGGCTTGAGCTTGAGAAAGCTCTTCTCGCCGATGCCTTTGACATTCATCAGATCCTCGACCTTTTTGAACGCCCCGTTCTTCTGCCGGTACTCCACGATCCGCTGCGCCATCTTCGCCCCGATACCCGGCAGGCTCTCGAGCTGCGACGCCGACGCCGTGTTCAGGTTCACCGTCGCGACCGCCGTCTTCGAGTCTCCAGCCTCCTGCGGCATCCCGGCCGCGTGCGTCAGAGGCGCCGACGCCAGCAACACGGCGATGACCAATCCCATGAGTGTGCGCATCATCTCTCCTGTTCCTTGACCTCTCGCCGCGCTGCTCGCACGGCGTCGTGAGTGGGGATAGTCGCCTCTCCAGGCGCGACCACGGAGAGTGAGGTCGGGCTCCACCACGTCACGGCCGGAGAGGCTGTCCCCACGCAGGGCAAGCTGGTCGCCATCCCAAGCCGCCCACGCTTCGTAGTCGCATGACCTTGAGCGCGCCCGACTTGCGGCGGCTGCCTTCACTCAGGGGCCAAGGACATCAGTGCGCCGTCCGCGCGAGAAACAACCGCAGTTGACGGAGGCTCCCCATAGCGCCCGTGACCGCAACAATCAAGGAGACGCCAGTTGCTTCTCAATTCGGAATGCGGAACGCGGAGTGCGGAACGAAGTCGGAGTGCGGAGTTCGGAACTCGGAAGTAATTCGGAGGTTAGATGAGATGATGCAACGTGCCCGATCCGGACCAATGAGGCGCGGACGCCGATTCACGCGGGTTGGACCGCGGGGCGACGTTAGACCAGGAACTCATTGTGTTGAGGACGGTTCCGGGTTCCTGGTTCCGGGTTCCTGGTTGGCTTCCAGGTTCCGGGTGCGTTCCAGGTTCCTCGTTCACGGGTTCCGGTTCCAGGTGCCGGGTTCGTCGTATCGCCGTCGCTCCAATCGAGCCTGCGACGAACCTGGAACTCGGAACCAAGGAACCCGGAACCGTTGAACCCCCGGGGAACCTGGAATGAACGAGGAACGAGGAACCCAACCTGGAACCCAGAACCCGGCATCGGAACCATACCGAATCAAGTGAGTACAGGGGTTAGGGAGCGGCGTTCGTACGGTGCCGAAGCCGGCAACGGGCAACACTGGACGGTGTCGGCGTACCCGACGCTCCGAGATCAGAGTTCCGAATTCGACCCTCATTCCGAATTTCGCACTCCGAGTTCCGAACTCGAGTCCTTCGTCCTCCGCCTGACTACCGTCTCGATGAGGCGTTCGAGGCATGCCGGGGGATTGCCCGTGCGGCCGGTGTGGACCGGGGACATCTGCACGATGGTGCTCCGGGGCGACACCAGCCAGCGGAATCGCGCGCGGCCGGGCAGCTCGCCAATCGGGCCCGCCGCGGGGCCGCCGCGACACACGACCGGAATGATGGCGAGGTTCGCGCGGATGACGTCGAGGTCCGCCTCCGGATCGAGCGCCAGCACCGCCGGCCCATCCAGCTCGATTCGGGCCTCGAGAAAATCCAGGTCAGGGCAGGAGAGGATCACTCCGGCATTGATTCGCTCGCCGCGCTCGACCCGGGGCACCACCCGCACGATCGCGTAGTCGTACGTGTATTCAGCGGGCACCACGGGCCTCCTCGACAAACCGCCGCGGCGGCGACAGCCGTTCCATGAGGTAGCGGAGGTATGCGGCCCTGGCCGCCGGTGGCGCCAGCGAGGACCTGTCGGTCAACCACGCGTCTGGAATCGACGCCACCACACCTTCGAGCACCTCGGCGCTCAATACGGTCGTCAAGGCAGAGTCCACTTGATCGAGCAGGCTGGCATGGCTCAGGAGGACGTGGTCTTTGATCGCCGGAAAGCCCGCACGTGGCCGGGCGCCGTCGTTCTCCCATCCTGGCAAATGATGGAAATACAACGTCGCCCCATGGTCGATCAGCCAGATGCGGCGATGCCACACCAGCATGTTGGTGTTACGGACGGTTCGATCGACATTGCTGACATAGGCATCGAACCAGACGATGCGCGAGGCGAGATCGACCGGTGGCGGCTGGACGACCGGATCGTAGGTGACCGACCCGGGCAGATAGTCGATGGCGAGGTTCAGGCCCGCGCTGTCATGGATTAGCGCGTGGATCTCGGGATCTGGTTCTGTCCGGGCGAGGTCGGGATCGAGTTCGGCGAAGACCAACTCCGGCATCGGCAACCCGAGCGCCCGCGCGATCTCCCCAGATATGAGCTCGGCGACGAGCGCCTGGGGTCCCTGGCCGGCACCCCGGAACTTGACTACGTACAACCCGTCGTCGTCGGCTTCGACAATCGCGGGCAGGGAGCCTCCTTCCCGGAGCGGGGTCACGTATCGGGTAACGCGAATGGTCCTGAGAGGCAGCACCGCCGCATTGTGGCACGCCGCCGGGCAAACGTCTGCGCCGCGCGAGTGATGCCCCGGGGCGCTGCAATGCGCGAGGCTTGCATGTCGCAATTTGAACTGCGCGGGGATTTCGAGCATCATCAGTGCTCAGCGTGTCAGAGCGGACTCCGGCACGAGTGGCGACCTCACGCATCATCCAGGAGCTTGCGCGTGATTCGATTCCGTTCGTCCCGGCATGTGGTGCGCCTGATTTCCGGCACGGCCGTTTCCGTCGCCCTGGGTTTTTCCGTCCAGGGCGTCATGGTGCGGCTGGAGGCACAGCAGCGCACCGGTAAGCAGGCGCTGCTCGCCACGGGCGCGCGCCCGGCCGACGCAGCCGATGTCATTCGCGCCGGTCATCACCGCGGCCACGACGAGTCGCAGCTGCCATACATACCGGGTCACATCGTCGTAAAGTTCGCGGCCGGCGTGTCGCCACAGGCGATGAGCCGTATGAGCGCCGAGGTTGGCGGGCAGGCGGTGCGAGGCCTGCACCACGCGGATTTCATGTACGTGGACATTCCCGCCGATGCGGATCCGGTGGCCGCGGCGGCGCGGATGGCACGCATGCCTGGCGTCGTATACGCCGAACCGGATGGACGGGTGTTCAGCCTGTTCCGTCCGAACGACCCGCTGTACACCTACCAATGGAACTTGCAGAAGATCGGCATGGAACGCACGTGGGACATCAACCGCGGTGCGAAGGCGTCGATCATCGTGGCCGTCATCGACACCGGCGTGGCCTACAAGGACGAAGGCGAGGTGGCGGAGGCCCCCGAGTTGAAGGGGGTGCCGTTCGTCAGCCCGTACGACTTCGTCTGGGACGATCAGGACCCCATCGATCTCGACGGCCACGGCACGCACATCAGTGGCACCATCGCCCAGGCCACCAACAACAACGCCGGCCCGGCCGGCATCGCGTTCAACGTCTCGATCATGCCGATCAAGGCGCTCTACACCGACTGGGACGCCGAGCTCGGCGCGCCGTTCCCGTACGGCGCGTCCACGGTCGGGCGCGCGATCCGCTACGCAGCCGACAATGGCGCCAAGGTCATCAACCTCAGCCTGGGTTCATTTCTGCCGAACACGGCCACGCGCGACGCGATGGTGTACGCCATCGGCAAGGGCACGTTCATCGCGATCGCCGCCGGCAACGATGCCGAAACCGGCAACCCGCTGACCTACCCCGCCGTGTATGCGAACGAGATGGACGGTGCGGTAGCGGTCGCGGCGGTCGACTTCAACTTGAAACACGCCTACTACTCGAACGTCAACGACTACGTCGAGATTGCGGCACCTGGCGGCGACACCAACGAAGACCTGAACGACGACGGCTACGCGGACGGCATCCTGCAGCAGACGCTCGATCCCGACGCGGTCAGCGCGGGCGTGTTCAACCGCTTCATCTACTACTTCGCCGAGGGCACCTCGATGGCCACGGCGCACGTGAGCGGTCTGGCAGCGTTGCTCATGGACCAGGGGATCAAGACCCCGCAAGCGGTCGAGAAGGCGATGAAGGCGTTTGCGACGGACGTGGCGCCGAGCGGGCGCGACAACGAGACCGGCTTCGGCGTCATCAATCCGCGTGCGACCATTCGCGGCCTCGGGCTGCGGAGATAGGCATGTCGGCCAGAGTGGAGGTGTGTTCGTGATTCGTGTTCGTGCCCAGCATCTTGCCGGCGTCCTGCTGATTGCTCTGAGCGCGGCCGCACGCGTCGGCGCCCAGGAGCGTGTGCCGGCAGACCAGTCCGCGCCGAGCGAGGTGCGCGTCGTCAAGGACCGCACCACGATTTGGACCAGGAACCCGAGCATGGTGCTGGCGGTCGTGAAATCGGGCACCGTGCTCCGCGCGATCGCCCGGGAGGACCGCTGGATCGAGGTGCTGGTGCCGCCCAAGGCCGGCGGCAAAGGGAACACCGGGTTCGTGCTCGCCGCGCACGTCGAGCACATCGCGGGCACGCCGGACGTGCCGGTGCGCCAACCCCCGACCGGCGCGTCGACGGGAGGCCCATCGGACGTCGGCAGTCCGGCTCACGCACCCCGGATCACCGTACAGCCGCCCGCGTTCGGCCTACGCGGGTTCGGCTCGGTGAGCTACATGCTCTTCCAGGCGAAGGACAGTTTCGACGCAATCTTCGGCAGCGAATGGCAGCCGTTCTATGGCGGCGGCGCGCAGGTCGTGATCCACGACCGGCTCTTCGTCGAGGGCTCGTTCGAGCAGTTCAAGAAGACCGGGCAACGTGTCGTCGTCGCAGATGGCGAGGTCCTGCCGCTCGGGATTGAAGACAAGGTCACGATCAACCCGATCACCGTCAGCGCCGGGTATCGCTTCCGGTCATCGAACACCCTCGTGTCATATGTCGGCGGCGGCGTGGGGTCGTACCACTTGCGCGAGACATCGGAGTTCGCGGACCCGTCGGAGAACGTCGACGAGTGGCACACCAGCTACCACGCGCTCGGCGGCGTGGAGTTCGCGGTGAGCAAGTGGATCCTGACCGCGTTCGAAGCGCAGTACACGTCGGTGCCAGACGGCCTTGGCGGCACCGGCGTTGCCGAGGAGTTCGGCGAAACCAACCTTGGCGGGATGTCGCTGCGGGTGAAAGTGCTGGTGGGCAGATAAGTCGCACGCCCACTACGGCCGCGCCAGCTCGTGCTCCTGCTTGTACCACTCCAGCGTGCGCCGCAACCCTTCCTCGAACGGCACGATCGGTTCGTAACCCAGTAGCTCCCGCGCCTTCGTGATGTCCGCCTGGGAGTCACGCACGTCGCCTGCCCGAGGCGGCGTGAATTCTGGCGCCACCGTGCTGCCGAGCACCGACGCCATCGTCGCGCACAGCTCGCTGATGCTGATCCGGCCTCCGACCGCCACGTTGATCACCTCGCCGCTCGCGCGCGGCGCCGTGCAGGCGCGCAGCACGCCGTCGACCACGTTCGCGACGTACGTGAAATCGCGCGTCTGGCCGCCGTCGCCCTGGATGGTCGGGGCGCGGCCTTCGAGCATGCGCATGGCAAAGAGCGAAATCACGCCTGAGTACGGCGAGGATGGGTCCTGCCGCGGTCCGAACACGTTGAAGTAGCGGATGGTGACCGTTTCGAGGCCGTACAGGCGCGTGAACAGCTTGCAGGTACTGCTCGCCGACGAACTTCTGCAGCGCGTAAGGCGAGAGCGGGTCGGTGGGCATGTCCTCGCGCTTCGGCAACGTTGGCGTATCGCCGTACGCGGACGAAGAGCCGGCATAGACGACGCGGCTGACGGCGGCATCGCGCGCGGCGACGAGCACGTTCAATGTGGCATCTACATTCGCGCGGTTCGACGTGATGGGATCGCTCACCGACCGCGGCACTGATGGAATCGCCGCCTGGTGCAGCACGTAATCCGCGCCCGCAACCGCGGCGCGCGCCACCTCGAGATCCGCGAGGTCGCCTTCGAGGAATTCGACGCTACGGAGATGGGCCAGATTGCGGCGATGCCCGGTGATCAGGCTATCGACAACGCGCACGCGCTCACCGCGCCGTTCGAGTTCTTCGGCCAGGTGCGAACCGATGAACCCCGCACCGCCGGTTACCAGGTAGAGAGCCATGTCACCTCGTGCAGCAAGAACCGGACCTCACGAAAGATTCGCCCCGGATTCCGGGAGGTCGGGGAGAGTTCGGATGCAATTGCGGCAAACGCCGCGAATTCGAACCACAGATCACACTCACATCGTCCGTGCACTTCGCCGATCGAGGCGAGAGGCCGCCGCACCGAGCCGCTACTCCGTGCCTGCAGGGAACGGCGACGGCTTGATTCCCGGTACCACGCGCAGAGCATTGGCGAAATAGAGCTTCCGCAGCACGCCGTCCGGCAGATCCAGCCCATAGAGCTTCCAGAACGCGTGGTAGTCCCTGTAGTAGTCGAAGTACTCGTCGGCCGTTTCGAACGTCCGCCAGAAGTACGGGTATTCGGCCGGCGCCCACGTGTCTTTCCCGAACAGCACCCGGTCCTGGTACTTCGTGAAGAACTCGCGTGCGAACCGCGGCTGCCGCCCGAGCTCGGCGAGGATCGCGCCGGTCTCGACGAACACGTTCGGCATGGCGTCGAGCATCCGCCCCAGTCGTCCGAGGTCGTTGGCGTGAAAGCCCATATGCGCGGCGATGAACGTCGTCGCGCGGTGGCGCGTGAACAGCCGATCGCGCTCCGACATCAGCGTTTCGAAGGGCGGGAACTCCGGCGGCGGCCGGCGGCGCTCCGGGTGGACCTGCAGTTCGAGCCAGCGCTCGTTGGCGGCGTCCACGGGCTCGAAAAAGGGCGCCGGCTCGCCAGTGTGGATGAGGACCGGCACCTTCAGGCGCGCGCACGCGTCCCAGATCGGGTCGAGCTCCGGATCGTCGAGCGGCACGCGCGCGCCGTTGGCGCGCTTCACGCTCAGTCCGAGGTTCTTGAAGATCTTCAAGCCGCGCGCGCCGGCGGCGATGTCGGCCTCGAACCTCGCCGCCGCCCGCCGGCCGTAGCCTGGCTGATCGAGATCCCTGAAATCGAGGTTGGCGAACACCACCATGCGGTCGGGCGCGTTGCTCGCCGCGATTGTGCCGAGCATCCGCTTGAGGCTCTCGCCGGTCCCGCCACTGAGGTTCACGAGCACGCGCAAATTGAGCGCGTCCATGTCGCGCACCACCTGTGCGTAGGTCTCGGGCGTGATCTGCCAGTGGTGGCTGTGGACGTCGATGACCGGGTACTTCGCCCGCGGAACGGGGTGCGCCGGTACGACGAGCGTGGGTTTCGGCTTGTATTCGCGGATCGACAGATCCTGCGCGATGCCGGCCGCCGACAGCGCGGCGAGCGCGACGATGAACGCGAGGGTGAAAGACACGCGCCGGGCGGCGCGCGGCGTGGTGCCGCTCGGGTGTGACATACAAAAAGCGCCGCAGTCGCGCCGTAAGCCGAATTCTGTCCGCCTTCGCTGCGCCGAGCCGGCGCTTTCGCGCCGGCGACGGCGAGCTTCGGCGGGACGACCATTCCTCTAGTTCCGCCATCGCTGGCGGAATCAAGCGACCGACCCGGAGGCTTCGGACGGGCCGTCCTCGAGCGCCTCCCTATTTGGTCTTGCTCCGTGCGGGGTTTTGCGTGCCACCCGTGTTGCCACGGGCGCGGTGCGCTCTTACCGCACCTTTTCACCATTGCTTGCCCGCCTTGCGGCGGACGTCAGCTGTGTGTTTTCTGTGCCACTTTCCTTCGGGTTGCCCCGACCGGGGATTACCCGGCGCACTGCCCTGCGGAGTTCGGACTTTCCTCCCCTTCTGGCGGTTCCGGGCGAACCCGGCCTGCCAGGAGCGGCGATCGTCTGTCGCGGCTGCGGCTATCCGTCGGTTTCCTGCTTGATGTTGTACTGCTCCAGCTTTTTATAGAGATTACTGCGCGGCGTGTCGATGAGCTCCGCGGTTTTCGATATGTTCCAGCCGGTTTCCCGCAGCTTCTGCACGAGGAACACGCGTTCCGACACTTCCTTGTGCTCGCGCAGTGTGCCAGCTTTGACCGTCTCATTATCCGGGCCGCGCGACGGCGCGTCAACGCGGATGCTTTCCGGCAGGTCGGCGAGATCGATGCTGTCGGTCGGCGTCATGATGATCAGCCGCTCGACCGTGTTCCGCAGCTCGCGGATGTTCCCCTTCCACCGGTAGCGCTGCAGCACGTCCATCGCCGCCGGGGTCACGCGCTTCGGGCGGAAGTTGTTGTCGCGGGCGAAGAGGTCGGCGAAGTGGCGGACGAGCAACGGGATGTCGTCCTTGCGCTCCCTGAGCGGCGGCACGTAAATCGGGATGACCGCCAGGCGGAAGTACAAATCCTCGCGGAACGTGCCCTTCTCGATCTCGTCTTCGAGGTTCTTGTTCGTGGCCGCGATCACCCGGACGTCCACCTTGATCGTGCGCGCCGAGCCGAGCCGCTCGACCTCGCCTTCCTGGAGCACCCGCAGCACCTTGGCCTGCGTCTTCAGGCTCATGTCCCCGACTTCGTCGAGGAAAATCGTGCCCTTGTCCGCCTGCTCGAACTTGCCAATCTGCTTCTCGGTGGCGCCGGTGAACGACCCCTTCTCGTGGCCGAACAGCTCCGACTCGATCAGGTCGTCTGGAATCGCCGCGCAGTTCACCTGGACGAACCGCTCGCGGCTGCGCAGGCTGTTGCGGTGGATGGCGCGCGCGACGAGCTCCTTGCCCACACCGCTTTCGCCGGTGATCAGCACAGTCGCGTTGGTCGGCGCCGCGCGGCGGATCGCGTCCATCACCTTTTTCAGGTGCGGGCTCTCTCCCACGATCTGGTGCCGCACCTCGACGACGCGCTTGAGCGACCGGTTCTCATCCGCCAGCCGGCTGCGATCGAGCGAGTTGCGGATCGTGACGAGCACGCGCTCGCTGGCCAGCGGCTTCTCGATGAAGTCGAACGCTCCCAGCTTCGTGGCATCCACCGCCGTGGTCACGGTGGCGTGACCGGAGATCATCACCACCGGCACCGTCTCATTCGCGGCCTTGATGCGCTGCAGCACTTCGAGGCCGTCCATACCGGGCATCTTGATGTCGAGGAACACGAGATCGGGGTTCTCCCGCTCGACCATCGTGAGGCCATCCTGGCCGGTCGCTGCGCCGAGGAACTCGTAGCCCTCGTACTCGAGGATCATCCGCAGCGAGTCACGGATGGCCGCCTCATCGTCGATGACGAGAATGCGCGATTTCATGGATTTCACAGGCGTGTGTCTGAGACGCGCCGGAGGGCAGGGCGAACCGTCACGGCGCGTCGATGCGGACGGCGCGCAGCGTCCGACCCGAGTCGGGCACGTACAGATAGAACGCGAGCACGTCCCCGGTGCGTGCGCCGGCCGTCAGCCGGTTGTAATCGGCCGCTGACGTCACCGAACGGCGGTTGATCTCGAGGACCACGGCGCCGCGTTCGATCTCGGCATCGAAGGCGGGACTCATGGGCTCGACGCGCCACACGACGACCCCTTGCAGCTGGCGCGGCAGGCGGTAGCGCTGCCGCGCGTCCGCATCGAGATCGTGGACCGTGAGGCCGATCGCCTGTGACGTCGCCGGGGCGGAGGACGGCGCGACCCGGTCCCGGGCCGCCGACGAGGGCTCGTCGCGACTGGGGCGCTCGGCCAGCTTCACCGTGGCGAGCACGGGACGGCCGTCGCGCAGAACGTTGAGGCGCACGGTGGTGCCGGGTACTCGGGCGGCGACCGTGCGAATCAGCTCGTCGTTGGTGGCCACCGCCGCCCCGTCGACCGCGATGATCAGGTCGTACACCCGGAGGCCCGCGCGGTCGCCTGGGGAGCCGGCGTTCACATCCTGCACGAGCGCGCCGTGCGAGGTCGACAAGCGGAGCGAGCGCTGCAGATCGGGGTCGACGTCGCGCAGGGCCACGCCGATGAAGCCGCGCGACACGTGCCCGCGCTCCTTCAGCTGCGGCAGGATGTCCACTGCCTGGTTGACCGGAACCGCAAAGCCGATGTTGCTGGCACGCGAGCTGATCGCGGCGTTGATGCCGATGACCTCGCCGCGGCCGTTGATGAGCGGGCCGCCGCTGTTGCCGAAATTGATGGCCGCGTCGGTCTGGATGTAGTTGTCGAGACTGTTGTCGAACAGCTTCCGGCCGATGTAGCTCACGACGCCGACGGTCACGGTGTGCTCGTAGGCGAGCGGATTGCCAATCGCACACACCCACTCCCCGACGCGCAGCGAATCGGAATTCCCGAGCGGGGCAAACGGGAGCGGGCCCGCCGCATCGACCTTGATCAGCGCGATGTCGATGGTGGGATCGGTCCCGATGAGCCGCGCGCGCAGCGTGCGGCCGTCCGACAGCTTCACCGCAATCCGCTCGGCGCGATCGATCACGTGATGGTTGGTGAGGACGTATCCCGCGCCGTCGATGATCACGCCGCTGCCGGCGCCCTTGCGTGGCACGTCGCTGTCGCCGCCCGGGCCGAACAGCTCCGGCGGCATCGGGTGGCCCTCGGGAAGCTGCAGCCGGCCGCGCGAGGTGGCATCGATGTTCACCACGGCCGGGTTGATGCGCTCGGCGATGTCTGCGAAGTTGGCGCCCCCGGCGGTCACGAGCGGCGCGCGCGAGACGACGCGGCCCATCCGGATGCCGCCGCTGTCGGACTGGGCCGTCGTGGGCGTGAGCGAACCGGCAACGATCAGGCCGACCAGAAAGGCAGCCGTCGCGGTGAGCACGATGGTCACCAGAACGAAGCGCCGGTTCATATGTGGATTATAAGACGGCAAAACGCGGCTTCGTCCAAGGTTTCTACCCCGAGCGCGCGCGCCTTCTCAGCCTTGGAGCCGGGATCGGCGCCGACCACGACGAAGCTCGTCTTCTTGCTGACCGACCCGGACACGCGTCCGCCGAGCACCTCGATGCGGGCAGTCGCCTCCTCGCGCGTGAGGCTCTCGAGCGTACCCGTGAGCACGAAGGTCTTTCCCGTGAGCGGACCGGGCGCCGGCGCGTCCGAGGTCAGCGTCGACGTCATCTTGACGCCGGCCTGACGCAGCCGCTCGAGCAGCTGCACGTTTCGCGGCTCGTCGAGCCACGCCCGCACGGAAGCGGCGAGCACGGGCCCGATCTCACGCGTCTGCTGCAGCTGCTCGACCGAGGTCCCGAGCAGCGCGTCAATCGACGGGAAGGCCGCCGCGAGCACCTGGCCCGATCGTTCACCGACGTGCCGGATGCCGAGCGCGTAGATCAGGCGCGACAGGTCGGCCTGCCGGCTCTTGTCGATTTCGGCGACCAGGTTGGTCCCGACCTTCCCGAGCTTGCGCGGACGCGCCCGTTCCGATCGCGCGTCCCGCGGCTCGACCACCAGGCCTTCCAGCTGCTGCGCCGTCAACGCGTAGAGGTCGGCAAAGTCGCGGACCAGCCCGCGATCGATCAGCTGATCGACGATAGCTTCGCCGAGCCCGTCGATGTTCATCGCCCCGCGGGACGCGAAATGTTCGAGCGCCCGCCGGATGCGCGCGGGACACGAGACGTTCTCGCACCGGTACACCACCTCGTCGTCTGGCCGCTGCAGGTGGCTGCCGCACGCCGGGCACACGGTCGGCATGTGCCAGGGGACCGATCCCGCCGGACGCTCCGCGAGCACCGGCCCAACCACTTTCGGGATGACGTCGCCGCCCTTCTCGATGATGACGGTATCTCCGTCGCGCACGTCCTTGCGCGCGACGTCTTCCGCGTTGTGCAGCGTCGCCATCGAGATGGTGGAGCCGGCCACCTTCACCGGTTCGAGTACGGCAAACGGGGTCACCGCGCCGGTCCGCCCAACGTTCACGGCAATCCGGAGCAGCCTGGTGCGCGCCTGCTGCGCCGGGAACTTGAACGCGATGGCCCACCGGGGGAACTTCGAGGTGGTGCCCAGCTGCTGGCGCAACGAGAGGCGGTCCACCTTGACGACGACACCGTCGGTTTCGAATTCGAGCGTGTGCCTCCGTTCACGCCAGTCTTCACAGAACGCGACCACCGCGTCGACTCCGTCACACGCCTGCCAATGCGGCTCGACCGGCAGACCCCACCTGCGCAGCTGCTCGAGGATCGCGCCGTGTCCCTGTTGATCCTCTCGGTGGCCGACAACGTGGTAGGTCCACGCGCCGAGGCCGCGCCGGGCCACCAGCGCCGGATCCAGATTGCGCATCGCGCCGGCCGCGGCGTTGCGCGGGTTCGCGAAGAGCGGCTCGCCGGCTTCCTCCCGCTCGAGATTGATGCGCTGGAAAGTAGTTCGCGGCAGGTAGACCTCGCCGCGCACTTCGATCGTGCCCGCGGGGCCATTTCGCAGCGCGAGCGGGATGGCCCGGATGGTGCGCACGTTCGAGGTGACGTCTTCACCGCGAGTGCCATCGCCGCGCGTGGCGCCGCGTACGAGGCGTCCGTCTGTGTAGGTGAGCGCGATGCTGAGCCCGTCGATCTTGAGCTCGGCGACATACGGCACCGGCGCGTCGTTCGCGATCCCCTTTCGCACGCGCTCGTCGAACGCACGCAGCTCCGCCTCGGTATAGGCATTGTCGAGACTGAGCATCGGCGCGGCGTGCTCGACGGTGTCAAACCCCTCGACCGGCCGGCCGCCGACCCGCTGCGTCGGCGAATCTGGCGTGACGAGCGCCGGGTGCTCGCGCTCGAGCGCCTTGAGCTCGTCCAGCAGCGCATCGAACTCGGCGTCGCTGATCTCCGGCGCGTCGTGCACGTAGTACTGCTCTTCGTGGTGACGGATCAGATCGCGGAGCGTGGCAATGCGGGAGGAGGCGGAGGGCATCTCGATCAGGCTGCGGGCTCCGGACTACAGGCAGGCAAGAGGTGTCGGGGCCTGAGGCCACACAGGCCTGCAGTCTGCAGCCTGGACGTTATCTGTCCCTCGTCAGCACGTACTCCGCCAAACCCGCGAGCGCGTCGCGTTCGGGGCCGGGAGCAAACGCGCCGAGGTAGTCGCGGGCGGCTTCCGCGTACTCGTTCGCACGCTGGTTGGCGAACTCGAGCGCCTCGTACGACGCCAGCAGCTGACAGAGCTCGGCCCAGCGTTCGATGGTCACGGTGCGCTCACGGACGGTGTCGGCAACGAGGGCGCGGGCACGGGCATCGCCGACTTCCATCAGCCGAATGACCGGCAAGGTGAGCTTGCCCTCGCGCAGGTCGCCGCCGACGGGTTTGCCGAGCGCGGCGGCATCGCCGGTGAAATCGAGCAGGTCGTCCATCAACTGAAACGCGACCCCCAGGTTGAAGCCGTACTCGCGAAGCGCGCGCACCTGATCGGGCGGTGCGTTGCCGAGCATGCCGCCAATCTGCGCCGACCCGCTGAACAGGTACGCGGTCTTGCGCCGGATGATGTCGAAGTGCTCATCGACCGTGATCGCAACATCACCGTTCTTCGTGAGCTGGTACAACTCGCCCTCGATCATCCGCAGCGTCACGTCGCACAGCAGACGGATGATCTCGAGCGAATCCTGCGTGAGCGCCAGCGACATCGATTTGATGTAGAGGAAGTCGCCGAGCAGAACCGTGATGTCGTTGCCCCACTGCGAGTGCACGGCAACGCGCCCGCGGCGCATCTGCGAGTCGTCGATGATGTCGTCATGAATCAGGGTGGCGGTGTGGATGAACTCCACGACCGACGCGTAGAGAACTGCGCGCTCGCCCTGGTAGCCACAGAGACGCGCCGCCATCAGCAAGACGGCCGGGCGCACGCGCTTGCCTCCGCTCGTCTGGATGTATTTCCCGATGCGGGGAATCAGGTCGACCTGCGATTGGAGGTGGCGACCGAACTCGCGCTCGACCTTCTCGAGATCAGCGCGAATCGGCTCGAAAAGGCGTAGCAGATCGGCCGACGGTGCCTTCTGGATAGTTCGGTTCAAAGCTCGTCAATCTGAACACAGGTTCGCGCAGAGTGTCAACGCAACGGCGGCTCAGGCATCGTGCATCAGTCCGAGGAAATTTGCCGTGATCTGCGCATCGATCGCCTCCACGTTCGACGCGCGTACGACCGCCAGCGTTTCAACGACGCGCCGCACCCACGCGGGCTCGTTTCTCTTGCCGCGGTGCGGCACGGGCGCGAGAAACGGGCTGTCGGTCTCGGCGAGGAGGCGCGCGTCGGGCACGATGGCGGCGGCGGCGCGGATGCTGCCAGCCTTCGGGAACGTGACCATCCCCGCAAACGAGAGGTGGAACCCCAGATCGAGCGCGCGGCGGGCCATGTGGACGTCGCCCGTGAAGCAATGGAACACGCCGCCGACGTCGCCACGGCCTTCAGAGTGCAGAATCTCGAAGGTATCGTTTTCCGCATCGCGCGTGTGGATGATCACCGGCAGGCCCAGCTCGCGCGCGAGCGCCACCTGCTCGGCGAACACCGCCCGCTGTACGTCGCGCGGCGAGAAGTCGTAGTGGTAGTCGAGTCCGATTTCACCCACCGCGCGCACCCGGGGATTAGCCGCGCATGCCGCGCGAACGAGCCCACTGGGCACCCCCGCGTTGGCCGACTCGTGAGCCTGGTGCGGATGCACGCCGACCGCAAACCGCGCCCCGGCACACTGCGCGGCCACCCGCTGCGCCTGCGCCGCCTCGCCCGCATCCCCCGCCGCGAGGATGCAGAGCAGGCCCGTCACCCCGGCCTCCGCCACGCGCGCCAGCACGTCATCCAGGTCGGGAGCAAACACCGGGTCGGCCAGATGACAATGGGAGTCGATCATTACCGTTAACCGTTAACCGTTGACCGTTGACCGTTGACCGTTGACCGTTGACCGTTGACCGTTACCGCTGACCGTTGACCGTTGACCGTTGACCGTTGACCGCTGACCGTTGACCGTTGACCGTTGACCGTTACCGCTGACCGTTGACCGTTGCCTAACGGTTGACCGTTGACTGTTGGCCGCTGGCCGTTGACGGTCAGGCGTGCCGTTGACCGTTACGGTTTCGGCCGGTAACCGTCAATGCCTAGCCGTTGTCTTCAAAGAGCGGATGAGACCGTAGATGACTTGCTGGCATCGGCTGACGCACTCCCACGTGTCGGGGGTCGGCTCCGCCAGTTTGAGCCGTCTAGCCAACTCGAACTGGGTTTCGAGTTCAGCGAGCGAGCCCAACGCGATCCCAAGGTGCTGTTTGAACACCGCGGCTGATCGACGCTGCCCTTCTGCCACATTCGACGGAATCGAGACGGCAGCCCGTCGAATCTGTGAGCCCAGGTCGAACCGCTCACTGGTGGGCAGCACTGCAGCAACTGAGTACGCCTTCTCCGCCACAGTCATCGAAATCTGCCACGCTTCGAGGTCTCGAAAGCTGCTATGTCCAGGCATCAACGGCGCCCCCTTCGCGCGAGGGCGGCGAGATCAAGATTTGCGCCGCGGTGGCGCGAGGGCACGCGCGCGGCCTCGGTCAAGAAACGACGGTTCGGTCAACGTCAACGGTTAACGGTTAACGCTTAACGGTCAACGGATAAGCATCCCAGGCGTCGCGCCCTCTTCGACCGACAGCAGCATCGGGCGGCCATCGTCGCCCGATGCGGCGAGGATCATGCCGTTCGATTCGATGCCCATCAGCTTCGCCGGCTTCAGGTTCGCGACGATGACGATGGTGCGGCCGACGAGTTGATCGGGCTCATAGGCTTCCGCGATGCCGGCCACCACGGTGCGCTGCTCGGAGCCCAGGTCGATCCAGAGCTTCATCAGCTTCTTGGACTTGGCCACGCGCTCGGCCGTGAGCACCTTGGCCACGCGCAGTTCGATCTTCATGAACTCGTCGATCGACAGGCGCTCCCCGCCTGCCTGTGACGCGGGTGCGTCAGGCGCTGCCGCAGATGATGCAGACGATGACGGCGAGGGGACGGGAGTCGCTCCAGACCCGCCGGGAACGGGCGAACCGCTCGACGGGGCCGCCGCTGCCGGTACCGGCGGCGTCTGCGGAGACGGGATGTCGCTCGACGTGAGCGCGGCCTCCGGCGCGGGTGCATTCGGCTTCCAGTCGGGCGTGTTGCTCACGGTCGTCTCCGTCTTCGTGGTCGTCGGTGTGGTGGCGTCGGGGCGCGCGGCCTCGAGCCGTGGCCAGAGGTTCGGGCCCTTCACGAGCGTGCGCGGCAGGTCGGGCAACCAGGCCGCATCGCGCGAGAGCCGCAGTTCACCGCTGCTTCGGGTCTCTCCTGCTCGGCGCAGGATCTCGGCGCTTGTCGTCGGCATCACGGGCTGCAGCAGGATCGCCGCGATCCGCAGCGCCTCAGCGAGGTCGTACAGCACTTGCGAGAGCTGTGCTGCGTTCGCGGGATCGCGCGCGAGTACCCAGGGCGCTGACTCCGCGATGAACTCGTTCGTCGCATCAACCAGACGGAACGCGGCAAACGCACCTTCGTGGAGCGCAAAGCGTTCCATCGCATCGATGTACGCGGCGAGCACGTCGGTGGCGACCCCCGCAAGGCGGCCGGGCCCGAGCGACGTCGGCTCCACCCGCAGGCCGCGGTACTTCTCCGCCATCGTGGTGATGCGGCTGACGAGATTGCCGAGGTTGTTGGCGAGATCGACGTTGTAGCGCTCCTCGAATCGTTCCCATGAGAAATCGCCATCGCCGCCGAAGGGGATCTCCTTGACCAGGTACAGGCGCAACGGATCGGCGCCCAGGCGGTCAGCCGCGTCGAGCGGATCGACGACGGTGCCGAGCGACTTGCTCATCTTCTGGCCCTTGAAGTGGACCCAACCATGGCCGAACACCTGGCGCGGAAGCGCGAGGCCGGCGCTCATCAACATCGCCGGCCACACGACGCAATGAAAACGCGTGATGTCCTTACCGATCACGTGCAGGTCAGCCGGCCACCATTTAGCGAACTGCTCTTCGTCTGTGCCGTAGCCGACGGCCGATGCGTAATTGATGAGCGCATCGAACCAGACGTAGACGACGCTGTTCTCGTCGAAGGGCAGCGGGATGCCCCACGACTGACCGGCCCGGCTGATCGAGATGTCCTCGAGTCCCGCCTCGACCAACCTGAGGATCTCGTTGCGGCGCACCTCCGGCTGGACGAACTCCGGATGCGCCGCGTAGTGGTCGAGCAACGGCTGCCTGTACCGGGAGAGTCGGAAGAAGTAGTTCTTCTCGCGGATCCACTCGGGTTGGGTGAGGTGCACGGCGCACCGGCCGTCGTCGAGGTCCTTATCCTGCTTGAAGGCCTCGCAGGAGACGCAGTACCAGCCCTCGTACTTTCCCTCGTACACGTCGCCGCTGGCCCGGCACGCCTCCACCAGCCGCTGCACACCGGCCTTGTGGCGCGGCTCGGTGGTGCGGATGAAATCGTCGAAGGAGACAGACAGGCGCCGCCACACGTCCCGGAACACCTGTTCCATGCGATCGCAGTACGCCAGCGGATCTTCGCCGCTGTCGCGCGCGCGCTTGAAGACGTTCTGCGAGTGCTCGTCGTTGCCCATGACGAAGCGCGTCTCGACCCCGGAGAGCCGCTTGAACCGGGCAATCACGTCGGCCGTGACCTTCTCGTAGGCCGTGCCGAGGTGTGGAGGGCTATTGACGTAGTCGATCGCGGTCGTCAGGTAAAAAGACATTCTTCGCTCAACGCAAATTCAGCCAGGCGTGCACCGCGGCCGCCTGCACATCCTTGACCGCGAGCCGCTGCTCGGCGGCAAGCCGAACGCAGTCATCGAACTCGGGCGTCGCGTTCACGACTGTGCCGTCTCGCCGAGCGACTTTGAAGCGGACCGTCCCAAACGGCGTTTCGACGGGCACGATTTCGCGCGCCAGCCGTTCGCGCTCGACTTCGTGGTAGCGGATGCCAATGGTCGTCGACTCGCGGAAGACAATCCCCGCGAGCGCGTCGCGCAGCTCCGGGGGGGCGAGCACGGTCACGAGCGTGCCCGGGCGGTTCTTCTTCATCTGCACCGCCGAGTAATACACCTCGAGCGCACCGGCAGCATAGAGCGCGTCCATCAACACGCCGAAGATCTGCGGGTTCATGTCGTCGATCTCACACTCGAGCACGGCGATGCGCTCCGTCGTCGGCGCCTCAGTGCTCTCCCCGACGAGGACGCGCAGCACGTTGGGTGTGCCGGCAAGCTCGCGGTGGCCGGCCCCGTATCCGACGCGAGCCACGCGCATCGGCGGAACGGGGCCGAACGCGCTCGCGTGCCCGGTCAGCAGCAACGCGCCGGTCGGCGTCAGGAGCTCGGCTTGAACCCCGGTCGAGTAGATGGGCGCATCGCCGAGCAAGCGCACCGTCGCGGGCGCCGGCACCGGGAAGACGCCGTGCGCGGAGTGCACCATGCCTGCCCCGACGTTCAGCGGGGATACGACGACACGGTCGGCGCCGAACCACTCGATCGCGAACACCGCGCCGACGATGTCGATGATTGAATCGAGGGCGCCGACCTCGTGCAGGTGCACCCGTTCGACCGGCATCTGGTGAATGGCGGCCTCGGCTTCCGCCAGGCGCTCGAACAGGGCGCGCGCCCGCGTCCGGCCGGCCGGTGGCAGCGCCGAGCGCTCGATGAGCGACAGGATCTCCGCCAGGCTGCGATGCGGATGGCCGTGAGCGTGGGCCGCGGACGACCCCTCCGAGTGGGTGTGCCGCGCCTGCGCCTCGGACGTGCCGTGCCTGTGGCCGCCGTGCGACCCGGACGCGGCATGCGTGTGCCCGGCGTGTGAATCGGGCGCGTGCGATGGCGAACGGTAGGATTCGGCGACGGCGTGCGACGCGCCGGCGGCCGCCGCTTGACGCGACTGTCGGTCAGCTCCGTCCCGCTCGATCAGGTGGAACTTCGTCGCCGAGACTCCAGCACGCAGCACGCGCTCGGCCGCGAGCTCGTACTCGGCAATCCCGAGGCTCCCGAGCGCCCGGCGGAGCTCCTCGAGCGGCAACCCGGCGTCGAGCAGCGCGCCGAGGATCATGTCGCCCGAGGCGCCGTTGAAACAGTCGAAATACAGCAGCTTCATGCCGTGCAAACCTCTGATCTTACCTGATGGTCGGACGTGGGCCGGTTCCGGCCTCCACGTTCCACCCGGGAATGCGGGCGGGCGGGGTGGATGACTGCGCAGTTCGCGAACCGATCACAATTGGCGGTTCTCGCGAAAGCTGAAGTAGCTGGCGACCGCGAGCACCATGTGATCGACGACGTCGATGCCCATGACGACGCCGGCGTGGACCATCCGCTGCGTGATCATTACATCCTCGCGGCTGGGCGTCGGATCGCCGGACGGGTGGTTGTGAAACAGCACCACACCCGCTGCGATTTCGAGAGCCGCCTCGCGGAAGATGTCGCGCGGGTGGATGACGCTCGCATCCAGCGTGCCGATGGAGACGACGGCAGTGCGCAGCAGGCGGTTGCGGCCGTCGAGCAGCAACGCGCCGAAGTGTTCGACCGGACGCCACCCGAACTGCGGGATGAGGAAGCGCGCGAGATCGTCGGGCGCACGAAACTGCGCCCGCGCCTCCTCCGGCTGCAGCACCGCCCGGCGCCCGAGCTCGAGCGCGGCCAGCACGCGTGCGCCGTGCACGGCGCCGACACCCGGGATGCCGAGCACCTGGGCGAGCCCCGCACGAGCGAGACCGCGAAGGCCGCCCGCGCGGGCGAGCAGTGTGTTTGCCAGCGTGAGCGCGTCGGCGCCCGACGTGCCGTGCCCGAGTACCAACGCCACCAGCTCGTTGTCGCCGAGCGCCGCGGCGCCCACTCGCGCGAGCTTCTCGCGCGGACGATCGTGGGGGGCGAGGTGCTTCATGACGAATCGTGGTTCCGGGTTCCGGGTTCCGGCTTCCCAGAG
This sequence comes from Vicinamibacteria bacterium, assembly GCA_963697705.1. GTDB lineage: Bacteria > Acidobacteriota > Vicinamibacteria > Vicinamibacterales > JAENWD01 > CAVUCH01. Next base: position 127,219 of record CAVOPA010000019.1, on the reverse strand, counting down.
TCTCGGCGGTGAGATCTCCGCGTTTGCGTATACTGGGCGCCGATGATTTCACCGCGGCGCGTGGTCAGGGTCGGTGTGCTGCTCGTGGGCCTCGCGGCGGGCGGGTGCGCTGAGCCGCCGAGCAAGGAGATGCACCAGGCCCAGGGCGCCATCGACGCCGCGCGCGCCGCCGGCGCCGAACAGTACGCGGCCGACACCTTGGCCGCCGCTGTGAAAGCGCTCGCGCAGGCGGACATGGCGGCCAACCAACGCGACTACCGGCTGGCTCTCAATCACGCGCTCGACAGCCGCGAGCAGGCGCAGAACGCCGCGCGCGCGGCCGCAACCGGACGTGCGGCAGCCCGCAGCCGCGCCGAGCGCCTGCTCGCCGAAGTGACGACAGCACTCGCCACGGCCACCGCGCGGCTCGACGCCGCCGACGCCGCCAAGCTCCCCGACACCGCCACCGCCGAACCCCGCGCCGAAATCGCGGCGGTCCAGAAAGCCGTGCAAGAAGCAGGCGCAGCGTTGGGACGGGAAGACTACCTCGCCGCCGCCCGGGCGCTCGACGGCCGCGCTGACGCGGTCCACGCCGCAACGGCGCGGGTTGACGCGGCTCTCGCCGCTCCCCCGCCGCGCCCCACCCGTCGCCGGCGGTAAGCGGCCCCTCCTGGCGTGCACGCACGCATCGCAGGAATTACGACGACGCAGGGATGGTGACAGCGCAGATCTGAGGCGTGGTGTTCCGCGTGCCGGGGTCTGACGCGGCCCGCTGCCGTCAGAACAGGTATGGTCCCGCGAGGGTCACGCCCATCACGATGAGGACGAACGCGACCACGTCCAGCGCGATGCCGTACCGCATCATCGCGGTGATCGGGATGAAGCCGGAGCTGTAGACGATGGCGTTCGGGGCGGTGGAGATGGGCATCATGAACCCCATGCTCGCGCCGAGCGTGGCACCGATCGCGGGCTCCACCGGTCGCACGCCGGCGGCCTGGGCAACCGCGATCGCGACCGGCACGATCATGTTCGCCGAGGCCGTGTTGGACGTCGCCTCCGACAGCAGGATGGCGGCACCTGTGAAGAGCGTCGTCAGCATCAGCGAACCGTGCGACGGCAGCCATGCGGTGATCCCGCGCCCCAGGGCGTCGGCCAGCCCCGTGGAAAACGCCAGCCCCCCGATCGCCAGCCCGCCGCCGTAGAGCAGGACAATTCCCCAATCGATTCGCACCGCCTGATCCCACGTGAGCGTGAACCGCCGCGCACGCCAGTCGACGGGCAACACGAAGAGCAGCATCGCCCCGACCATGGCGGCAACTCCTTCGGGCATGGCCTTCTCGTACGCCCGCGCGAACGCTGACTGTTCCCAGCCGCCGATCGTGAACAGGCCGGGTGCGATCCAGAGCACGACCGTCAGGCCGAACGCGACGAGCACGTTCCGCTCGGCTGGGGACAGCCGACCGAGCCGCCGGAGCTCGTCGCGCACCAGTTCGCTGCTGCCCTCCCCGACGCGCAGACCGCGCGTGCAGGTGGACGAGAACAGCACGGCCAGGAACACGAACAGCAGCACGACGATCGGCACCCCCAGGGCCATCCAGTGGAAAAACGTGATCCGGACGTGCGCAATGCGATCGAGCATGCCGATGCCGATCAGGTTTGGTGGCGTGCCCACCGGCGTCGCCATGCCGCCGACCGAGGCGCCGAACGAAGTGACGAGCATCAGGCCGAGAGCGAACTGCCGCACCGACTGCCGCGCGCTCTCCCCTTTTGGCGCAACGCGCATCAGGTGATTGACGATCGAAAGGCCGATTGGAAACATCATCGCCGTCGTGGCGGTGTTGCTGATCCACATCGAGAGCACCGTGGCCACGGCCGCGTAGACGACGAGCACGCGCGTGGCGCTCGCGCCGACGAACCGCGACGACAGCGCGGTGAACGCGATCCGGCGATCCACACCGTGCACGAACATCGCCTCGGCCAGGATGAAGCTGCCGATGAAGAGGAAGATGATCGGGTCGGCAAATGGGGCGAGAGCGCCGCGCGCGTCCGCAACACCGAAGATGACCGCGAGAATCGGTCCGAGCATGGCGGTAATCGCCATCGGCAGCGCTTCGGTCATCCACAGCACGACGACGAGCGCGAGGATCGCGGCCATGCGGTGGCCGGCGACAGGCAACGGCATCGGCAATGCGAGCAGCAACAGGAGCACGGCCGGCGCAAGCCAAAGGCCCACTGTGCGGCGACGGCGGTTGAACCGCTCCTCCGCCGGGGAGTAGCTCTCGACGGCCTCGATGGCCTGGTTAAAGGTCTGCAAGCCAGGTCCCTTCCCAGAGCAGTTCCGCCCAACCGGTCAGGAACAGGCCCGCCTCGGCCCACTCGACACGCTGGCTCCCGCCGGGCGCCACGACGTCGACCGACCGGGCCGCCTGTCCGTGGGCGATGGCCGCCACAGCGGCCGCGCATGCACCTGTGCCGGACGACTCGGTCGGCCCGACCCCGCGCTCCCAGATCCGGATGCGCACGCGGTCGGGCGTTTCGAGCTCGGCGAACTCGACGTTGGTGCCGTGCGGGAACTCGGGGTGGCGCTCGAGGGCCGCGCCCAGACGGGCAAACCGGTCGTCACCGGGCAGCGGGCCAAGCACGACGCACTGCGGGTTGCCGATTGAGAAGGCCGACACGAGGACGTCCTCGCCGCCGGCGGCCAGCGTCAACGTGCGCAGGTTCGACGGCTTGCCCATGCCCGCGCGGAAGGTGAAACGCGGGTCGGTGCGATCGACGAGGGTCAGCGGACGCGGGCCCGCGTCGGTGGTGATGACGACTGCCGCACCGGCCACCACCTGCGAGGCGTTGCCGCGGTGGCGAATGACGATGGCCGCGAGCGCGCGCAGGCCGTTGCCGGACAGTTCCGCGGCGCTGCCATCCGCGTTGATGAGGCGCATCGACGCGCCCTCCGGCGTGAGCTCGTAGAGAATCAGCCCGTCGGCCGCCTGCGCCGCGGTGCCGGTCGCAGAGACGCCGCGCGGCGGCCGGAAGATCGGCCGCCGGCACGTCGCCCCGGCGGACGAAGAGGAAATCGTTCCCGTAGGCGTGCCCCTTGATGACATGCATGCCGTCGTGGCTCATCGCGTGCAGATGGCGAGCAGGTGCCATCCGAAGCGCTCTACCCAACGGCGCGGCAGCGCGTTGAACGTGCCCACGAACGCGCCGTTGAACAGGGCGCCTTTCCAGCCACCGTGCAGCCGGCTTTTCACCGGGAACCGCTCGGTCACCAGCTGCACGTCGCTGAATCCCGCGAGCAGGCGGCGGAAGCCGGCGTGCGTGTAGGTCTTGATCACCGGGGCGTCGACGTGCTCGAGATCCACCTTCATCAGCTTCGAGAGCGCATTCAGCCAGGAGATGCGGTTGTATGCCTGGAAGAACGCCCGTCCGCCCGGACGCAGCACGCGCCGGCACTCTGACACCAGCGCGGCGTCGTCCGCGGTGTACTGAACGACTCCGTGGGCGAACACGTATTCGAACGAGGCATCCGCGAACGGCAGCGCCTCCCCGTCGGCGACGAGCAGGTGCGCGTCGAGCGCCTGGTGCGACAGGTTGCGCGCGGCGAGCCGGACGGCCGCTGCTGAGGCGTCGACGCCGGTTGCGAGCGCGCCGCCGCGGACGAAGTGCACCAGGTCGACGCCGGTGCCGCACCCGACATCGAGCACGCGACGGCCGCGAGGGCCGGTGAACTCGACCAGGCGATGGAGGTGGTGCAGCTTTTCGAAGTGATACTGATCGAGGTCGGCGAAGAAACCCGGCGAGCCGACCTCGTGCCGGGTGATGGCCAGATCGTGGATGTGCGCGTCCCAGTACGTCCGCACGCGGCGCCCCAGGCTCGATTCGTGCGCAACGGTGCTGGCCACGACACGCTACTATAGTCGAACACATGGCACACACCGCCCGGGGCCCGGCATGAAGCGGGACCTCGGACAGCTCTCGCGCGACAGCTTCGACGTGCTCGTCATCGGCGGCGGCATCCACGGCCTGACGGCGGCCTACGAGGCCGCGCAGCGCGGACTCCGCGTGGCGCTGGTCGAACGGCGCGACTTCGGCAGCGGCACGTCGTTCAATCACCACAAGACGCTGCACGGCGGCCTGCGCTACCTGCAGACGGCCGACATCCGCCGCATGCGCGAGTCGATCGCCGAGCGGCGCGCGTATGCGCGAATCGCCCCGCAGCTGATCTCGCCGCAGGCCTTCGTGACGCCGACGTGGCCTCGCCTGTCCCGGAGCAGGCTGGTGATGCGTGCGGCGCTCCTGGCGGATCAGGCGCTCGGAATCAACCGCAACAACGGCGTGCCGGAGTCGCACCAGCTGCAGCCTGGCCGCGTGCTGTCGCGCGACGAGTTCATTGCGCTCGTGCCGGGCGCACACGACCTGCCCGCGACCGGCGGCGCACTCTGGTACGACTACAAGACCGACGAGGGCGATCGCCTCACGCTCGCGTTCGGCCTGGCAGCCGCGCGGTTCGGGGCGGTGCTTGCCAACTACGTAGACGCCGTCGAGCCGATTCGTGAGGGCAGCCGGATCACGGGCATGCGCGTGCGTGACGCGTCCACCGGCGACAGCATCGACGTGCGTGCGCGCATCACGGTCAACGCTGCCGGCCCCGGCGTGGCGCGGGTGATGGCCGCGTTCGGGGCACGCCGCATCTTCCCGTTAGTGAAGGCGATGAACCTCGTCACCACGCGCGAGGCCAGCGGGCCGGCCGTCGCGTTGCCGACAGCCGAAGGCCGGCTCCTCGTGGCGCTGCCATGGTGCGGCCGCCTGACAATCGGGACGTCGCATGGGTCGCAGATCTGCGGCGCCGACGACACGCTGGTCAGAAGCCCGGAGGTGACTGCGTTTCTCGCCGAACTCAACTCCGCATTTCCGTGGATGGCGCTCGGCCTCGACGAGATCGCGCTGGTCCATCGCGGCGTGGTGGCGGCAAGGCTCCGCGACCGGCAACCTCCGGCCCTGCTCGACCGCGCCGAGGTGCGGGACCACGCACAAGACGGCATCGAAGGCGCCGTGTCCATCGTTGGTGTGAAGTACACGACCGCGCGGCTGGTGGCCCAACGGACGCTGGATCTCGTGGCCGAGAAGCTGGGGGAATCGATTGCGGCGAGCCGGACGGCGGAACTGCCACTGCTGGCGCCCGTGCGCGCCGACGAGACCGATCTCCGGGCGCCAGAGGCCAGCCCCGTCGAGCCCGATCTCCGGCGCCAGAGGCCAGCCCCGTCGAGCGGATCACGCGCGTCTACGGGGCCACAGCGGCCCGCGTGCTCGGCCTGCACGCGGAACAGCCCGAGCTTGGCCGACCGCTGGCGGAGGGCCTGTTGGTCACGGGCGCGCAGGTGCTCGAGGCCGTCCGGCACGAGATGGCATTGACGCTCGAGGACGTCGTCGTCCGGCGCACCGGCCTGGGCGCGGCCGGGCACCCCGGCGATGACGTCGTACGCGCGTGTGCGACGTTCATGCAGCAGGAATTGGGCTGGAGCCCGGAGCGCGTGGAGGACGAAGTCGCCGCCGTCCGCCGGTTCTACGAGATCGGCGCCGCCGCCGAAATCCCGGGCTGATTGTATCGATAGAGAGCTGGTCGCCACTCACTGCTCGGCCTCGCCTCGTCTGCCGCCGCACGTTGATCTGACGGGCCGCGTACGGGCTCTCCGCGACGCACGAGCAACGGACAGAGAACCAAAAACGGACTTTGCCAACCAGCGGCATAACTGCTCGTGCGACCGGCGTCCGGGCCACAAAGGTCACGAAGACCACTAAGAACCCCAGAACACCCGGTTCGTGACTCGAAGTTACAGGACACAGCCTTGCTGGTCATTGCGGCCCTTCCAAGCGCAGTGTCTTAGCATTGGCACTGCCCCAGCCCCAGCACCTCATCCATGGTTCGGCCGCGCGGGCGGAGAGCCGTGTACGGGAATGCGTGGAAGGTTGTGCCGCATTCACGTGCACAGCTCTCCGCATCGCCTCCACGGGCCTACGGCCCGCGTGCGTCGCTGAACGGCCTCCGGCGGCCGTCCCGAAATCGATCATTACGACCAGGTCTGTTGGTTCGTCGTGGTCTTCGTGGTCTTCGTGTGGAAGCGGAAGCTGGCAGCCTGAGATACGGCACCGGGTGGGACGCGGCAAAGTCCGTTTTCTGTTTTCGTGTTTTGTGTTGAATCTCGGGCCCGCCCAGAGCCCAGCGTGCCTCCCGTCAGCTTGCGCGCAAGGAGAGCCGGTGAGCGGCACATGAGCGAGCAAGCGCACCCGTCAGGGCACATGGAACGCATCGAACACCCACGTCACGCCGGTCGTGAATCCGACGTTCGGCTCGATCGCACCGAACCCGGCGCTCAGGCCCGCGTCGACGCGCACCGCGCCGCGCGTGAACCGGAGTCCGCCGCGCACGGCCGCGCGGTTTTCGGCTGCCGGCGGCGGCGTGTCTTTGTAGGGCTCCCAGCGGCCCTCGATTTCCATGACCACGTCGAATCCCGGCGCGACGGCGCGCGCGAGCGACAGGCCGTAGATCGTCGGATCGTACTGAACCGCCGTCTGTGTCGGGTCTCCGACGATCACCACCCCGAGATTACCGACGACACGCACGGAGCGGATCGTCTTGCCCACGAGCACGGCGAAGGACACGTCGGTCATGTCGGTGCCCAGCCCGCTCTGGTTCGAGGCGTTGGGTAGCTTCGTCGCCATCCGGAACCCGAACGACGGCCGGCGCGCGGCTTCGGGCACGATGCGGAATTTCGTCGCGAGCACGACGTCGGCGAGGGCGGCGGTCTGATCGCCCTCGAAGTCGAGAATCGGGGCGAGCGGCCCTGGACCCCGGCGGGTGACGTGCATGCGATTCCAGCCGGAGTCGATCTGGAATTCGACGATCGAGCCCAGGCCGATGCTCACGCCCAGCGACGGGATACGCCAGGCGTCGCCGCTCAGGCCGTAAATCGGGATCTCGAGGTCGCTGCCGTATGTGATGCCGCCCTCGAGCAGCACGCGGCCGGCGCCGATCGTTTCCGGATCTTCGGTCGCGATTGGCCGCTGCTGCGCGGACACGGGGGCCACGCCTGCGGCGAGGCAGGCCGCGGAGAGGACGATGGCGCGCAAGTGCCAGAGCCGGCGGGCTCTCGAGGCGGCGCGAGCGCATTCGCTGCCGTGCATCACGGTCGCCGGCTATCGAGCAGGATCGTGACCGGACCGTCGTTGACGAGGCTGACCTGCATCATCGCCTGGAACTCGCCGGTTGCGACCGGCAGCCCGGCGCGCCGCAGCTGCTCCGCGACCGCCTCGTAGTGCGCCCTGGCCTCCGCCGGCGGCGGCTGCATCCAGAAACGACGGGCGCCGCCCCTTGCGACAGTCGGCGAGCAGCGTGAACTGCGACACCACGAGCACCGCGCCCGCGATGTCCCCGAGCGACAGGTTCATCCGCCCCTCGGGATCCTCGAAAATGCGCAGGTCCCGGATCTTGCGCGCGATGTAGTCGATGTCCGCGGGGCCGTCGCCCTGCTCGACGCCGACCAGGGCCAGGATGCCCGGGCCGATGGCGCCGACTTCGCGCTCGTCAACCGTGACCCTCGCCGAGGTGACGCGCTGCAGGACCGCCTTCATTCGGCCGGGTCAGCGGGACGGGCACCGCCGGCCGCCGGAGCCGCCGCGAGGCTCTGGACGATGAGCGGGATGATGCGGCCGACATCTGGCAGCCGTAGCCGTTCGCGACCGGCGTTCTCGGGACCGCTCCCGTCCTCCAGCCGCGCACCGATCAGCGCGTCGGCTTCGACGGACGCAATCGGGCCTTCAGGCACCGGCTTGCCGGCGGCGCTCGCGGGCGGAGGGTTCAGGCGCCGGTCGAGCAGATGACGCGGCATCACGTTGCCGAGCGCCTTCAGCAACGAGGCCTTGACGCCCGGGTGTTCCCGTTCGAGCTGCATCAGCATCCGCTTGATGCGCTGACGTTGCAGGCCTAGATCGCCGCACGCGGGGCAGCAGCACCCGATCACCGGCAGCCCCACTTCCTTCGTGTAGAGCCGCGCCTCGTCTTCGCTGACGTACACGAAGGGCCGCACGACGACGTGGCGGCCGTTGTCGGAGAGCAGGCGCGCCGGCATGGCCTTGGTGGCGCCCGCGAAGAACAGGTTGATGAGCAGTGTCTCGATGAAATCGTCCGCGTGGTGGCCGAGCGCGATCTTGGTCGCCCCGACCTCCGCCGCGATGCGGTAGAGGACGCCGCGCCGGAGCCGCGCGCAGAGCGAGCACGGCGTCGCGTCGGCCTCGAGCAGGTCGTCCATCACGTCCCCGATCGCCGTGTGCTCGATGTGGAGGTCCCACCCGCGCGCCTCGCACGTACTCCGGATGAGATCGTGCTTGTACTCCTTGTAGCCGGAGTCCACGTTCACCGCGATGATCGAAAACCGGATCGGCGCACGCTGCCGGAGCACGTGGAGGATCTCGAGCAGCGCCCAGCTGTCCTTCCCGCCAGACAGACCGACCATCACGCGGTCCCCGTCCTCGACCATCCCGTACTCGAGGATGGCGCGTGTGGTCTTCTTGGCGATGCGCGACTCGAGCGGGGTGCGGTAGGCCATGATCGTCAGTGTGCCACAGAGACGGCTGGGAGCTGGGCGCGGGCTGGAGGCTGGGGGCTGGGGGCTGGAGCGGAACGCTGACGTGTGGACACGGGACGTGGAGTCTGGACCTGGGCTGAATCACGTCGCCGGCGTGATCGGCCCCAGCCTCCAGCCGCCAGCCCCCAGCCTAGGGGATCAACTCCGGCGTCACCTGGACCCCGAGGTACCGGTAATCGAGGTTGTCGCTCGTGAACAACGGGACGAAGCCACTGCTTACCGCGATGGTCACGGGCCAGACGCGCGTGCCCTTGTAAGGAAAGCCGGCGCCGATTGGAATCTCGAGCACCGTGCCGTCCTCCTTGGCGACGTGCCTCGTGATGCGCTGCCCCCCCGCCGTGATCACCAGGTCGGCGGCCACGGCGCCGGTGCGCAGCGTGAGCTTCAGGCGGCTGGCGGGATCGGGGGTCTTCAGGAGCAGGTCCGCGCGCGAGCGGCCGCGCACCCAGAAGAACTCCTGTTCCTTGGCGTAGGCGTTGTCGTCGAGGAAGTAGATCTGGAATCGCGGCGTCGTGCCGAAGAGCACACGCACCCGCTCGACGTCCGTGTTGACCGGCAGGTCGTTGACCAGCGACAACTCGATCGGCAGCCACCGGAGCGGCCCGTGCTTCATGTGCTGCTGCGGCTTCCAGGAGTAGTAGAACGGGTTGAGCGCGATCTGGGCGGTGAAGAGGCCGCCGATGATCCACGGGACGAACGCCGCCGCAACGCTCGTGATCGGCGGCAGCAGAAACAGGAACGCGCCGTAGAAGTTCATGAAGTAGCGGTTGCCGAGCACGCCGGCGCCGCCGAAGTAGTTGTACGGAATCCAGATGATGAGCACCAGGATCTCGGTCAACGCGACCGCACACACCATCCACTGCCACCACTCGCGGCGCGCACGCGGCGACAGGAAGCACGCGAGTGCAAACGCAGCCGGAAAGAAGTACGGCACGACGCCCGAGTGCCGCCCGATCCAGAACCACGCCAGGTTGTGCGCGAGCACGGTCGGAAACACGTAGTGGAGCAGGGACCCGGGGTTCGGCGCCCAGTCGAAGATTACTTCCGTCAGCACCCGGTCGGTGGCGCGCGTCATCCCGACGTCGAATCCCGAGTCGGCATCGAAGAAGGGAAAGTCCTTGTAGAACGTGTTCCGCTCGCCACCCTGGTAGTTCCATTCGCCGGTCACGGCCGTGTTGATCCCGAACAGCCCCAGCACGAGCACGGTGAACAGCACGCCCACGGCGACGCCATGCGCCCAGCGGCGTCGCGACAGGCATCCACGCCAGCACCGGCAGGATGAACAGCGCGTTGGGCGGTTTCGAAAAGGTCGCGCACGCGAGCAGCGTTGCTGCCACCAGGTCCGACTTGTCGGTGCGCAGCCAGCGGAGCCCAGGCGGCAGCGTCTGGGGCGCCACGATCTTGTACGCCCAGCAGAACAGCCCGAGCATCACCACGACGAAATTGAAGAGCTCTGGGGTAATCCAGACGAAATAGCCGCTCGCCACCGATGCGAGCACGTAGGCCGTCGCGATGAGCGCCGACGGCACGGCCGGCCCGCGCGCGTTCAGGAACAGGTACGCGGCGAACACGCCCACCGCCAGGAGCAGGGCGTGAAACACCAGGAATCCGCTCGTGCCCCATACTTTCACGAACGGAGCGGCGAACAGCGGATAGATGTAACTCTTGCCGTAGTAGAGCCGTGTCGCGTCCCGGTCGGGTGCCGACGCGAGCCGCAGGTACGGGAACGCGGAGCTCAGCACGAGGTGCGGATCGCGTCGCCCCTTTTTGAGGAACACACCAATCGGGCCGCTCGGGAACTCCTGCCACACCCGCGCGAGATCCTCGCGGCGATAGGTCATGTCGAGATCGTCGGCGAGGCTGTGGCCCAGCATGTAGTAGCTGGCCTCGTCGCTCTTGAACCCCAGTGCCGCGCGCGGGAAGTCGGTCGAGAGGGCGACCGCTCCGAACAGCACCAGCACGAAGGCGGCGACGAGCACGCCGAGACCGACGTTCACGTGCGGGTGCACGGCCAGCGCGTCCCGCTCGCCGCCGACCGGCGGCATCACAGGCCGGCCCCGGTCGTGAGAAACGAGAGGTCCTGCTCGAGGATGCCGCGGCGCTTCGTCGGCCGCGACACCTCGTGGAGCAGCGTGTAGAGCCGCTCCATCTTGCGCACGAAGGCGTCGATGCCGAACTGCCGCCCGGCGGCCGCGGCCGCCGCCGCGAACCGGGCCCGCTCGCCGGGGTGATCGAGCATCCAGACGATCGCGCTCGCGAGGGCGGCGGCATCGCGCCTCGGCACGATGCGGGCCGTCTGGTCGGCGCGCAGCACGTCGAGCAGCCCGTCGGCGTCGGTCGCGACGATCGGCTTGCCCATGGCCAGCGCCTCGAAGACGGTGAGCGGCGTCCCTTCCCAAAGCGAGGGGAACACGGTCAGGTCGAAGGCCGACAGCACAGACGCCACATCCTTGACGAAGCCCACGAACACGAAACGATCGCCAAGGTCATGCGCCCGAGCCTGGGCCTCTAGCGCCGGGCGGAGCGGTCCTTCTCCGGCCAGGTAGAAGCGCGCCGCGGGCCGTTCGCGGACGACCGTCGCGGCCGCGTCCACGAGGTAGCTGTTCCCCTTGGACTCGTGAAGCCGCGTGATTGTGCCGACCGCGAATTCGCCAGGGGCGATGCCGAGCGCCGCCCGCGCGGCGGCAATCGCCTCAGGGCCGCGATCGGGGCCGAATTCATCCAGGGGAGCGCCGAGGTACACGACCTTCACCCGCTCGGGCCGGACCAGCCGCGCCGTGCGGACGAATTCGGCCGTGCTCTCAGACACCGCAATCGCGAGATCCGTGTACGGCTCCAGCAGCTTGTCGGCGATCTTCTGAAACCAGGGTGTGTCGGTCAGGTTGGCGTGCTCGTGCAGAATCGTCGGCAGCCCGCGCATCGCGCCGGCGAGCCGACCGAACGTCGTCGCGCCGTACCCGTGCAGGTGCAGGACGTCCACCTTGCGGCGATCGATCACCTTGAGCAGCGCGGTGAGAGTGGCCGGATCGAATTTCGACCGGTGCAGGTACTCGATCTCGATCCCGAGCGCATCGAGCGTCTCCTCCGAGACGTCGCGCTTGCGCAGGCTGACGAGCGAGACGTTGAACCGCGACTTGTCGAAGCGCGGGATCATCCACGCGAACAGCCGTTTCACCCCGTGCATGCGCGACCCGTCCCAGCCGAGGTGGTCGCACACCTGCAGCACGTTGAGCGGATGTCCGTCGGCCGGACTCATGCGCCTGGCTCCGGGACCGCGGTGTCACGGCTGCCGACGACGCGCGCGGGCATGCCGACCGCGATCGCTCTCGCCGGGATCTCACCGCGGACGACCGCGCCGGCCCCGACGATCGCGCCGTCGCCGATCGCCGCGCCATCGAGCACCTTCACGGCGGCCCCGAGCCACGCACCGGCGCCGATGGCCACACCCTTCGATGAGCGCGCCTGCTCGAGAATCGGCCGCTCCGGATCGCGGTACTCGTGATCGCCGCCGATGACGTAGCAATAGGCTGCGAGCAGCGTGCGGGCGCCGATGCGCACGTGGCTGGCGGAGAACACCTCACAGTTGAACCCGATGTTCACGCCGTCGTCCAGGGCGATGTCGCCGCCCTTGCACGACAGGATGCTGTTGCGGCCAATGAACACGCCGCTGCCAATCGCGATGCCGCTGTTGCGATCGCCCTTGGCGTCGAGCAGGCAGTTGTCGTCGACGACCACGTTGTCGCCGATGCGGATTTTGTGCGGGTGCCGCAGCACGACATGCTGGCCAAAGACGACGTTGCGCCCGCAGGCGGCGAGCAGCCGCGGGTAGAGCAGCTTGCGCAGCAACAGCCCCAACGCTCCAGCGGTGGACTGCGCGACCATCGTCACCAGCTCGTGCCGCACCAGCGCGGCGATCCCGGGCCGTCCGACGACGAGCGCCTGGTACTTCGCGCGGGCCGAGACGCCCGGCTGAAACAGATCGTCCTGTGCGCGGGAGATCACGTGCACGCTCCGCCGCGCCGGGGCACGCCGCAACTCGCTGCTCGATCGTCAGCCTTTGACCGGCGGCCGCCGACGGGTGTCCGCTGCCCTATAGCCATCCGCGCTCTTTGTACCACGCCAGGGTGCGGCGGATTCCCTCGTCGAGGCCCACCGCTGGCGCGAACCCGAGCTCGCGGCGCGCGCGATCGATGCGAAACGCGCGGCTCTTGGTAAAGAAGTCGACGCGCCGCCGATAGAGCGGAGGCTCGACACCAAGTGGCCGGCAGATCGCCTCGCATGCGGCGCCGGCGACCCAGAACGGCCAGACCGGCAGATGCACGCGGGGCGGTGGCACGCCGGCCTGCGCGGCAATCAAGCCGACGAGCTCGTTCAGCGTCGTCACCTCCGCGCCGGCAAGGATGTAGGTGCGACCGGCGGCTGCGGGCACCTCGCCGCACAGGCGGAACCCCTCGACGAGATCGTCGATGTACGTCAGGTGGTAGAAAATACGGCCATCGCCGAGCACGACGAAGCGCCGCCGCGCAACACCGCGAAAGAGCTTCAGCAGCCGGCGATCGCCCGGGCCGTAGATACCCGACGGTCGCGCGATGGTCAGCTGGATGCCGCAACGGGCCGCCGCTTCGCGCGCCAGTCGTTCGCCTTCGACCTTCGTTTCCTGGTAGATGTCGCCGGGCCTGAGCGGTGCGTCTTCGTCGGCGGGCGGATGCTCGATGTCGCCGTGGACGCCCACGGTGCTGCAATGGACCACGCGGCGCACGCCCGCGGCCGACGCGGCCTCGACGAGCTCGCCAGCAGCTTGCGCGTTCACATGCCTGTAGACGGATTCGCCGAGCGCAGCCTGCCGATACAACGCTGCGACGTTGTAAACGACCTCCACGCCGTCGAGCGCGTCGGCCCATGAGGAGCGATCGGTGAGATCGCCGCGGACGAGCGCCACGCTGGACGCCGGCAGATCGCCGGCTCTGGCTTCATCACGCACGAGCGCGCGCACATCGTAGCCGCGAGCCGCCAACATTCGCGCGAGGCGCCCGCCCGTAAAGCCAGTGGCGCCGGTGACGAGAACCCTCACCGTTCGGCCATCACCGTGACCGGCGACCCGAGCAGCCACAGCAATCCCGCACGTGCGAGCGCGGCTTCCATCCGCTCCGTCACCGCGCGGGAGCCCAGGCGCTTGTGCAGCGCGATCGGCAGGACGAACTGGCGATGCACGGCGGCGATGCGAAAGCCGTGGCGCGCGAGCTCACGCCGGACGGCGTGCTCCGGCAGCACGCGGTACGCTTCCACCCTCGCCCCGAAAACGGCCGCCGCCCGGCGGCCCGCCGACTGCAGTGCCGCGGCACTCAGGAGCGCCGGGTAGTCGAGCACGACACGCTGCCTCGCGACGCGGCACAACTCCCCGACGCAACGAGCCCAGTCGGGCGTGTGCATCAGCACCCGCAGGCACACCGCCAGGTCGAAGGCGCCGGCCTCGAACGGCAGCGCGTGCGCATCGGCGGGCGCGAAGGTGACCGACAGCCCGCGGGCGCGGGCCCGCTCGCGGGCGACGCGCAGCATCTCGTTGGAGGCATCGACGCCGGTGACGCGTCCGCCGCGCGCGGCGAGCGCCAGCGCGGCGCGCCCGGTGCCGGTGCCGACGTCCAGCACGGCACGGCCCTCGAGCGCGCCGACGAACTCCGCCAGCACGGACTCCTGGGTTTCCGCGAGCAGCGCACCGATCGGCCCGCCGAAGCGCACCTGTTCGAACCGATCCGCCATCGCGGGATCGGCGTAGACGCTGTAGCTGTAGTGTTCCGGCGGCGCGGTCGCGCGGGGGCCCGTTTCCGCTGTCACGCCAGGCCCCCGGCCACCTGCGGGCGCGGGGCGCTCGTCACACGCGCCACAACCTCGCGCGTCCGCTCGAGATAGGCGTCGTAGCTGTACTTGCTCGCCGCGAGCGCGGCGGCGCGGGCGCCGACGGCCGCCGCCATCACGGGATCCGCCAGCGCCCCGGCGATGCCGTCGGCAAACTCCTGCGGCGAGACCCCCGTCAGGATCGCCACGCTGTCGTCGAGCACCTGCGTGTGCGTGAGCAGGCGCGTGGCGACGATGGCCCGGCCGGATCGGAGGTACTGGTAGATCTTCAACGGCGTATTGGTGCCGCGGCTGCGCGGCGACACCAGCACGTCGGCCGCGTGGAGAAGGCCGGGTATCTCCGCTGAGGGCCGCTCGCCGGTGAAGATGACTGACCCGTCGATCCCCGCGGCTGCTGCCTGGGCCCGCGCCGCCTCGATCTGCTCCGGACGCCCGCCGGCGAGCAGGAACCGCACGTCGGGATGGGACCTGGCCACGAGGGCCGCGGCGGCAAACAGAAGATCGAGCCCTTGGTACGCTTCGAAGGTACCCGTGTAGACGACGAGCGGCGCAGCCGGCGCGATACCGAGGGCGGCGCGCACCTTGTCAGGCGCCGACTCGCACGGGGAGGCATCGCCCGCGCCCGGGGCATTCTCGATCAGGACCGGCTCGGCGCCTGGCTGCAGTTCCTGGACGATGCGCCGCAGCTCGGGGCAGATCACGATGACGACCTTCGAATGCCGCACGGCTGCACGCTCGAAGCAATCGAACACCCAGCGCAGTACCCGCGAGCGGCTGTAGGCGAAGTTCGACAACTGCTGCGGCAGGCTCGAGTGCATGTCGTAGATGTGCGGGATGCCGAGCGCCGCCGAGAGCACGAGGCCGATCGCCGCGCCCTCTTCGTGCGAGTGGATCGCATCGTAGCGTTCGGCCATGGCACGGCGGATCGCGGTCAGCGTCAAGGCGAGGTCGAGCGGCACTTTCGCGAGCGAAGGACCGATCTTCACCCGCCGGAGCAGGGGCGGGCGGGCGCACCGGAACACGCGGAGGCCGGGCAGGTCTACCGCCTGGCCGAACGGATAGGTCACGAGGTCCACCGTGTGCCCGAGCTCGACGAGCGCGCGGATGCGGTGGTACTCGCTGAACGGCGTCCCCCGAGGCTCGAAGAACGGCTCCGGAGCGATCATCAGGATGCGCATGAATGACGGGGCAACCACCCCACGGCCGGGCCGACCGGGGTCGCACGATCGGTCGATTGTAGGCAAGGCCCGCGCGACACGTCAACGCGCCGCGTCGTCGCGAGTCACCAGCGCGGTCATCAGGGATGGACAACCGTGTGATCGCGTGGTACTCTTTCCACCCGTCAGAGGAACACCCGATCACCGCATTGAGAGTACCTGTACCGCCATCCGATCCGGCGCCGCCCTCGCCCACCCGTCGTCGGCTCATCCTGCTCGCGAAGATTGTCATCAGCGGCGCGCTGCTGTGGCTGCTCGTCACGCGCAGCGATGTGCCGCGGTTGTGGGCCTACGCGCGCTCCGCCTCGATCCCGTGGCTGGGCGCCGCGCTGGGGCTGTACTTTCTGATGGTGGTCGCGAGCGCGTGGCGATGGGGGCTGCTGCTCGACGCACAAGGGGTGCACCTGCGCGCCCGGGCCCTGACCGAGTCGTTCCTGGTGGCAACGTTCTTCAACAACTTCCTGCCTAGCAATATCGGGGGCGACGTGGTCCGGATCGCGGATACCGCCAAGCCAGCGCGCTCGCGCACGCTGGCCGCGTCCGTGGTGCTCGTCGACCGCGGCATCGGGCTCATGGGGCTGGTGTTGATTGCCGCAGTTGCGGCGACGGCCGCAACCCGCGCGGGCGGCGCCGAGGGACCGGTGCCGTCGTATGCGCTATGGCTCGGGTTCCTGGCAGGAGCGGCGGTAGCGCTGCCCGCTGTGCTTGCGCCGCACGGCCTCGAACGGCTACTAAATCCGCTGCGCGCCTTCAACCCGGAGTGGGTGGGTGCCCGGCTCCAGCAATTGACCGGCGTGTTCACCCGGTTCCGCCAGGCGCCGGTGGCGCTCGCCGGCTGCTTTGTCGGCGCCCTCATCGTGCAGGCGCTGCTCGTGGCGTTCTATGCGGCCGTCGCGCACAGCATCAACGTTCCAGTATCGCCGTGGCACATGGCCGTCGTCGTACCGATGTCTTTTCTCGTGCAGATGCTGCCGATCTCGGTGAACGGGTTGGGGCTGCGCGAGGCGACGTTCTCGTTGTATTTCACCCGGCTCGGGCTCCCGATCGAAGCGGCACTCGTGGTGTCGCTCGTCGGCGCCGGCCTTGTCATGTTGTTTTCGCTCTCCGGGGCGGCGGTCTACGTGACCCGTGGCACGTAGCGTCCCCCCGTACTAACCCGCCCACCGACCAGCGCGGATTCCCAGGTCCGCGCACTGAGACATCCGGCGCCAGTCGCCGTCCGGCCCTTCGGTCCGGCCGCTGGTTCCGCACGGGGATGTCGTGTACGCGCGCTGTTGCGACGGTGTGAAGGAACGAATGATGACATCGACCAGACTGACCGGCCTCGTGATGTTCGGGGCCCTGATCCTCGCGACCCTGCCCGCATTCGCGCAGGGGCCGGCACCGTTCGAGACGGGCTATGCCCACCTGAACTTCGGCGTCCAGCCCAACTCGCACGATATCGACGTGACCACAGGGTTTCCGATCTACGACGAGACCGCACGCATCCAGACGAGCGGCAAGACCGGCGGTGGCGTGCTGTTCGATGTCGGCGGCGGTTATCGCGTCTGGCGCACGCTGTACGCCGGCATCACGTTCACGTCGACGAACAACACCAACGACGCCACGGTCACCGCGAGCGTGCCGCACCCGTTCGTGTTCGACCAGTTCCGGACCGTGACGGGCACGGCCAACAACCTCAAGCACAGCGAGAATGCGGTCCACCTCCAGGCCATGTGGCACATCCCCGTCACGACGAAGTTCGACGTCTTGGTCGGCGGCGGGCCGACGTTCTTCGTTGTCCGCCAGGATCTGGTGTCCGGCATCACGGTGAGCGAGATCGGGAACCCCACCACGGGCGTCTCCCTGGACGCCATCACGACCGAGCGGGGGAAGGACAGCCCCGTCGGCTACAACCTCGAGGCGGATGGCACGTACCTCCTCACGCGGCGGTTCGGCGTCGGCGGCTTTCTCCGGTTCACCGGAGCGACGGCGACGTTCACAGTCGGCGGCGACAGCATCGACCTCGACGCGGGGGGCTTCCAGATCGGCATTGGCGGGCGCGTCCGGTTCTGACGGGCGTCACGAAGAAACACGCATTCAGACGGAGTCAGACATGAGCAAGAAATTGTATGTGTGCGGGGTGGCCCTGGCGCTCGCCACCGCGATCGCCTGTGGTTCCGGAGACAAGAGCCCGAGCCCGGTTTCCCCGAGCGCGGGGGGCGCGGTGGGCGCCGGCGATGCGGGCCCCGGCGGCGAGACCTTGAAGGTGACCGCGCCGACCCCGCTGGCCCCGGCCAACGGATCGACGCTGACCACCTTCGCGCCGACTCTCCATGTCACCGCCTCGACCGCCAAGTTCCAGGGATCGGGCGCCATCACGCATCGATTCCAGCTGCTGAACGGCAGCACGGTGGTGCGCGAGTTCACCACGGCCGGTACGAGCTGGGTGCCGAACAACCTCTCGAACAAGACCACCTACGGGTGGCGTGCGCGCGGGGAACAGGGCGCGCTGTTCGGCCCCTGGTCGGCGGCCTGGACGTTCACGACCCCGGATCAGCCGCAGGCCTACAACCGCCCCGGCGAGTTGTACGACCCGCTCATCGACGGCAAGACGATTGGCAGCGTGGTGGGGGCCGTCACGTTCATCCCAGGCGTCGGCGCGCGGCTCGAGGGCCATACGAGTTACATCAGGTACCAGTTGCCGCAGACAGTCGCCAATGGGGAATTCTCCGTCCTGGTGACCGGGGTCCCCGACAACACCGAGGGTAACAAGACCAAGATCATGGCGATGTCCGAGGGCGGGGGGGACATCACCACCAACGACCGGCGGTTCACGCTGGAACGTCGCGGCAACCCGGCTGGCGTCGTGGCGTGGCGAATGATCACGCACAACGACCGGATCGACACGAACGGCCCCGAGCGCAGGTATGTCAAATTCTCGGCCAGCCAGACCTATCTGGTTACCGCAACCTGGCGCGGCGGCTTCCTTACGATCACGATGAAAGAGGGCGGTGCCGGCGGCCGCGAGATCTACCGGTTCGGAAAAGGGTTCAAAGGCGCTTATGACCCATCGCCTCATTGGGCGTACCTGGGTGCCCCGGTCGGGCGGGGCGGACCGGCGGACGCGACCATCCCGGGCATCATCGTGAGGCAGGCCTGGCTTTCCGCCAACCCACGTCCGGCGTTCGCGAACAAGTAGCACGTTGGTGGTCGTCAACGGGGCGGCGCGGCAAACCGCCGTCCCGTTGACGATACGGCGTGAGACCCGCTACACTCCCATTACCCCAGCCTGCGGCGCGTCCCGCGCCGCCCCTAAACTCGCCGACAACTGCCGCCGATACACGTTTTTGCACGACTTCGATGCCGAAGGTGTAGGTCCGCGGAGCATGCCATGAGGAACCAGTCTCGCCTCGCGCTCTTACTCGTGGTTCTCTTGCCGCTTGCCGGATGTGAGGCCACGAAGAGCGCCAACCCGTTGAGTCCGACTGTCGCCGGACCGATTCCCGGTGTGAACATCACGCCGCCGAAGCCGCTCGAGCCGGGTAACGGGTGGCAGCTGAAGCCCGACAAGCAGCCCGTGACGTTGCTCCTGGAGAATGCGTCGAGCAATGGTGTGCGGCCACTCACCTACGAGTTCGAGGTCGCCAACGACGCGGCCTTCGGGTCGAAGGTATTCACGAAGACCGGCATTCCCCCGGGGCAGGCCGGGCGCACCAGCGTCAAGCTGAGCGATGCGCTTCCGACCGGACGCACCTACTACTGGCGTGCCCGGGCTGAAGATGGCGCCAACACGGGGCCGTTCTCGAACGGCGTCGCCTTCGTGTTGCTGCAGCGGATAACGATCGACCGCCCGGTGCCCCTTTCTCCCGTCAACGGCGAAACGACCGATCTGGATCCTGAACTGCGGTTCCAGAACGCTCCACGTTCAGGGCCGGTCGGGGCCATCAGCTACAGCCTGGAGGTCTCCCGCAACGACGCCTTCACCGCCGTCGTCTGGCGAGGCGGGGTTGGCGAACGGGGAGGGCAGTCCAGCGCGAGCACCGGCGTTCTTCCGGCCTCCACCACCCTGTTCTGGCGTGTCCGCGCGTCCGATCCGGGGAATCAGGGGCCGTGGTCCGCCACGGCGTATTTCGTCACCGGCGCTGAGGCTCCGGCTCCTCCCCCGCCGGGGGGCGGTGGCGGCGGCGGCGGCGGAGGCGGCGGCGGCAACTGCGCGTCGAAGGACGGTAACTTCATCGCGCGGTGTATCTCGGCCAAGTACCCGAGCTATCTCAGGGCCGGGGTGAGTTCGGCTCAGCGGAAGAGCAACATGGAGTTCCTCCGCAATCGGATGATCGAGGCGGGGATTTGCGGGGGCTTGGACCTCGGCTGGAACCTCAAGCGCGGCGGGCCTGCTCTGAGCACTGACTTCATCGCGGAGCGCCGGGGCGGGCTGACCTACGGCTACGACATCGCCAGCGATTACGACAACACGAGTCATCCGCTCCGGCTCGGGTGGCTGCCGGATGGCCCCGGCTCGCATTACGGGGCCTACTCACCCAGACCGACCTGCCAGTAGCAGCGGCGGCGACGACGCGTGGCGGGCACATGGCATGTGCTGCCACGCGTCACAACCGCGATCCCATCTACCCGGCTCCACCCACCGCGTCGTCAGCGGGGCTGCGTCAGATCGAACAGGACCGTGTTCGGCGCGGCGATGTTCAGCGGGAGCTGCTGGCGCGTTGCCAGGAACAAGGCCAGATCCGGCTGCTTGCTTTGGACCTCCGCCCACCGCGTGGTCGCGAAGTACCGCGCGCGTTTCGAGAGCCGCAGCCTCGAGATCGTATAGACCGACGCCGTATCGGCGTCCAGGCTCCAGCCCCGCGCGTGTGCGAAGTACAGCAGCATGGGCGAGTTCACGCCGTAGTCATCGACGACGATCATGAGGCCGCTGTTCTCCGCCGCGGCGTCGATGGCCTGTGCGGCCAGCCAGAGCCGGCGGTCGAGATTGCCCGGCCTGAAGTGCCGCTCGATGACGCCGCTCTGCAGGAAGCACGCGATCCCCAGCGCCGCGAGCGCGACGCCCATCATCACCACGCCGGCAATGCCCGGCCCGATCGTCCTCCGAATCCACGCCCGATCGAACGCGGGCCCGGCGACCGCCGAGAAGTAGAGCGCACAGATCGGCACGAGCGGCAGCTGGTAGTAGTCGTGGCCCATGTGTCCGGCACCCGCTGCCAGGATGAACACCAGCATGGCAACGAGCCAGGTGTCGGCCACGCGTCGTGACGCAATCGTGCGCCAGGCGAGCAGGCCGATAACGCTCAACGCGAGACCGGGCGGAGTAAGGTGCAGGAAATATAGACGGCCGAACAGCGTGCCGTAGAAGCTGCCGCTCGTGAGCAGCTCAATCGAGCTCCATTTCGAGAAGGCGGTCGGCCAAGGCCCCGGGGCAACGTCGAGCGGGTATGTTTTTGTGGTGCCGATGACGCCGAACGTCAAGCCGGTCTTCAGGTAAATGGTGTAGGCATATATGTACCAGGCGGCAGCGAGGATGCACGGTATCGCCACGGCCAGCACGATGCGGCGGTTCCGCAGCACACCAAAGCCATTACTGCGCCACACGACGGCGGCAATCGGTGCCAGTACCAGGACCCCCGGCAGCTTGACGAGGATGGCCAGCCCCAGCGACAGGCTGCCCGCCACCAGGGCGCGCACACTCCCGCTGTCGCCGTGGCGGATGAACCCGATGAGCGCGGCGAGAGTGAAGAAGACCATCAGGGTGTCGGGCATGAACGCACGCCCATAGAACACCGCCGATGGCGACACCGCGACCAGCATCGCGGCCGCGAGGCCCGCTGGCGGCCCCAGCAGCGTGCGCGCGAGCAGGAACGTGAGCCCCACCATCCCGACCGAGAACACCGCCACGACGAGCCGCCCCCACATCTCGTTCGGCCCGAACGCGGAATACAGCACGGCGACGATGGCCGGCAGCAGCGGGAACTCGCTTTCGACGTAACCGTGCGCTCCGCCCCAGTTCGCTTCCGGCTTGAGCACGTTGATGCCGGTTTCGGAGAACGCCCTGGCCATGAACGCCGTGTCGACTTGTCGCCATCGGTGCGCATCCAGCAGCGGTGCGTCGAGATAGAGGAGCCGCAGCACGGAAGCGAGGACCAGGATGAGCCCGAGCGGCACATGCCTCGCAAGCGCGCTCCTGTGCAGAGCCGCAGTCGCGCGAGAGACGACGACGTGAGACGAAGGCATGGCCTCGTGGCTTCTGGGGATTAGGGCCGGAGGATCGCAAACAACTGAAGGGCCACAATATATCATCCAGGTCCGAGCGTCCGAGTCGCTCGCTTGGCGGCGCTGCGGTGACAACCGTAATCCGGCGCTGGCCGATGTGCCCCCGCCGCAGCCATCGTTCAGCCATTCGTGTGACCAGGTTCAGCATGCGCGTTCCCGTTCCGATCGCCCTCGCCATTTGCGTCCTGCTGATCGCCGTTGCGATGAGGCGCTCCGGCCCGGCGAGCCCGCCCACGGGGTCGGCCAGTGCCGACATCCAGCAGACGGCGAGAGCACCAGGCAGTGCGCCTGGCCGGCTGAGTGTCTGTGGCAACGCGTTGTGTCTCGGCGAACAGCGTTTCCTGTGGAACGGAGTGACCGCATTCGGGCTGGTAGATCTTGTGGCTGACGGCCACGAGCGCGAGGCGCGCGCGTTCGTGGCGTGGGCGCGCTCCCTGGGGCTCAACGTCCTCCGCGTGCTTGCCATGCTGCCAAACGGCGGCTGGCTCGACCTCTCGCCGGACGAGGGCCGGCGCGCACTGCCACAGGTGTTCGCGATCGCTCGCGAGCACGGGATGTACGTGCAGGTCGTCGCCCTGGCGAACACGAACGAGCAGAGCGGGCGCTTTCGTCCGGAAGCGTTCCTTCGGCAGCAGGTCCGGGAGGTGGGCCGATTGTGCGCCGCTGCCGGGAATTGCGTCCTGGAGATCGCCAACGAGCCGTACCACGGTTCGCAGGCGCGGCTGGAGGATCCATCGCTCATGCAGCGCCTCCAGCAGGAGGCGCCGAAGGAACTGCCGGTTGCGTGGGGTGCGGCCGCGCGCGACGACTCGCCCATCATGACCGGAGGAACGTTCGTGGTGGCACACGTCGGCCGATCCGGTGATCGCTGGACGAGGATCGAGCGCATGCGCTCGTTGGCGGCACTGTCGGTCTCGACCGGCAAGTTCGTCGTGGACAACGAACCGATCGGCGCGGCGGAGGCGCCAGAACCGCAGCGGCGTGACTCAACGCCGGAAACCTTTTTTGCCCAGGGCGTTGTCTCGCGCCTGATCGAGGTCGGCTCGACCTTTCACTGCCAGGACTGCCTCCGCGCCCGCGTACCCGGGCCGATCCAACAACGGTGTGCCGAGGCGTTCGTCGAGGGCCGGCGGATCGTCCCTGAGAACGTCAGGCTCACGCCTGCAGATAGCGAAGTTGCGTCCGTGCGTGTGCCACAGGCCGGGGGCGGTGAGGCGCGTGTCTTCACCGCAACAGCCGGGAGTCGCGCCTGGGTATTGGTCCTTGGCGGCAGCACTCCAGCCCTTCGCTGGCAACACGGCTGGCGGCCGGAGAGGCGTGTGGCGGGCAGGCCAGAGGTGGAAATGTGGTCGGCCGTACGCTGAGGCATCCGCGCCTTGTCTCGCCTGGCCGTTCGCGTCATCATGTGGCCGTGCCGATCGACAGACGCAGCTTCTGTCTCACGGTTGCGGGAACGCTGGCCGCTGCCTGCTCCACCGCTCCAGCCGAGACTCCTCGGCAGGGTCTGGGACGGCTGCTGGGCCTGAAAGGGAGCGAGGAGTCCTGGTTGGACGCGCTCTCGTCAGACGAGCAGCGTGATCTGCACGAGGCTCTTCGTCATCCAAGCCAGCAGACGTCCCGCCGCACCATCGACCTCGTCATGAAGGTCCTTGGCAGGCGCGAGCGCCTGTTCGCCTATGTCGGCTACCCCGAGCTGCCGCGCGTGGGGGTCTGCGACGGCCTCATCCGTGAGTGAAACGAACGCGGATCTCTGCATTCTCGGCAGCGGTATCGCCGGGATGCTCCTCGCTGAGCGCGCCGTCGCGCGCGGGCGCCGCGTGCTGATGATCGAGCGCGGAACGGCGCTGTCCGCGGCGGAACGGGTCACGAAGGGTTCGCATCGCGATCCGCTGCCGTTCAATCGGAGTCCTCTGCGGTTGCCCCACGAAGCACCACCGAGAGGGCCCCGAACGCGGTGGGATCGTGACTACCCGTATTGGCCGGTCTACAACCTGGGCGGGAGCACCAACAGCTTCTTCGGCAACATGCCGAGGTGGCACCCGTCACACTTCGACCAGCCGGCGTTCGCCGGTGGCGTCGCTCGACGCTGGCCCATCACCTACGCCGACCTGGAACCGTTCTACCTCGAAGCCGAGCACCGGTTGGAGATTGCCGGCAACTCCGAACTGACACCGTTCCCGGGTCGGTTCGCGTATCCTCTGCCGCCGCATCGGCTGAGCCCTTCCGATCGCGCCTGCGAGACGATCTTCGGGAAAGGCAGCGTCGTGCAGGTTCCGACGACGCGGCCATCGCGCTCGGTCGGGACGCGGCCCGAATGCTGCGGCTCGAACAAGTGCGACCTCTGCCCCATCGATTCGAAGGGCACTGCACTGAACACCGTGTACCCGGCGATCCGGTCGAAGATCGATCTGCGCACCAACCTGCTGGTCACATCGCTCAATCGGCGCGGTGGGCGCATCGAGTCGGCCACCGCGCTCGACCCCGACGGCAAGTCGCATCGCATCCACGCACGACAATTCGTCATCGCCTGCAATGGCGTCGACTCCTGCCTGCTCCTGCAGCGCTCGCCCGACGTGCCGCAGCTGCCCAGCCTCGGCCGCTACTTCATGGACCATCCGATCATCCAGGTCGCGATCTACGGGTCCGGCGTCGATGCGCGGCCCGGCTACGGGGACAGCGCGCAGACAGGCATGCTCGTACCACTGTTCGAGCGTGTCTCGGACGACCTGCCGATCTCGATGCTCGGCGAGATCCGGTGTGGCTCGCTCTCGGAGCCCAGCGGCTCGCTCATGCGGGACATCCTCATGCGGGAGATCATCACCGAGGCCTTGCAGCCGGGGCGCGCCACGGACGGTGTGAGAACCAGTCTGACGCGCGTGTGGCGATCGACGCTGGACCTATGGTTCCTCGTCGAGCCACAGCCGCTTGCCGGCCAGACGGTGTCGGTCGGCAGCATCGAGGCGAGCGGCCAGCCGGTGCCGCGTATTCAGCTGCGGTATCCCTCGTATTTCACCACCTGTATCGATCGCGTGCTCGCGTACGTGCGCGGGCATCTGCCCAAGGCAACCGTGGCGCACGTCGGCTCGATGCCGACCTCTTTCCATTGGATGGGAGCCACCCGTATGGCTGCCGATCCGAGTGAGGGTTGCGTCGACGCCAACCTCCGCCATCACGAGTGCGAGAATCTGTACGTGCTCTCGTCGTCGGTCTTTCCGTCGGCATCGAGCGCAAACCCGACGCTCACTCTGGCGGCGCTGGCGCTCCGACTGGGTGACCATCTGGATGCTGTGGCGCGGAGCTGATGGGACGAAGCGGGCTGGAGGCCAGGGGCTAGAATCGCTAGCGGCGGAGCGCCGCCTCGATGCACCCGGCCACGAGATTGCCCATGTACTCGTCGCCGGCGTCGTTGAAGTGGATACCGTCTCCCCGAAAGTACCGGCGACTTGCGCGACCGAGGCTGGCCATGGCTGACGCGGCGTCGCAGAGCGAGGCGCCACTCAGAGCGGCCACGTCACGCGTTGCCTGCACGTAGGACTGGTGCAGCGGCACGAGCCGCGACAGGTCCTGCAGATGGCGCGCCTTCAGGTACGACGGCTCGTGGCCGGACTCGTGATCGGTAGGCGCCGTGATGAACACCACGCGCGCGCCGATTCGTTTCCCCTCGTCCGCCATCGACCGCAGATTGTCGCGATAGCGAGCGAGGCTGACGCGCCGCGCGCCATCCGGCTGCCCCATCCGGCCGAGACCCAGCCGCGCGCGTCGATACGCCTGGTACACCCGCAGGTGTTCCGAGGCCCACCGGACGATCGGACCCGGATGCGTCTGGTCATCGGGAGGGCCAAGGGCGTCCCAGTGATCGTTCCAGCCGAACTCAATCGTAATCACCCGCGGGTGGATTGGCACCACGTCCCGCGCGATCTGCGCCCTGCCCTGTTCGCTCGACCAGCCGGGCACACCGAGCTTTTCGCCGATCGTCAGTGTCGGGTCCGACCGTCCAAGGCGGGCGAGGGTTAGATGCGGGTAGCTGCTGAACTCGATGCACGAATCGCCCATGAAAATCACGCGCGCGTGTTCGGTGCGTGCACGGGCGAGCTTCGTCTGGTAATCGCGCGTCACCCAGAGGAGGTCGGGATCCGTCTGGAAGCTGTGCTGAATGAGCTCCGGCTCGGGCCATCCAAATTGCATCTTCGGAACAGACAGGAACTCGAAATGCCGAGCTCGCAAGACGACTTCCGCCAGGGCGAGCGCCGCCAGGATGCTGACGCACAGCATGGCGGTCGCCGCGACCACGAGCCGGCCGCGCCGCTCCGGCTGCGCATCGCGCGAACGTGCTGGATCAATCGCCGACATCAGTGCGCCACACGCTCACCGCACGCGCGATGGCAGGATGATGGCAGGCCGCCGATTACTGCCACTCGAGCGCGGCTTCAGAACAACGTGTAGATGAACGGCGCGACGCCCGTCGCCTCGCCGACCAGCAACAGGACGGCAACGAGCAGCAGCACGCTGACGAACGGCACGAGCCACCACAGTTTCCTTGCCCACAGGAAGCGGAACAGCTCCCCGATCGTACTCGCGCCGCCGGCGACGTTCTGTGCGGCTCTCATGTTCTCTGTATCCCTTCCTTGAAGACGATTGTGTCTCCGAGCACGAGGGCATCCATGCCGCAGCGCTGAAACGTGCTCAGTGCCTCGGCCGGCGTATTGACGATGGGTTCGCCCCGGAGGTTGAAGCTCGTGTTCAGCACCACGGGCACCCCGGTGGCGCGGCCGAACTCGGTGATCAGCCGGTGATACCGGGGGTTCGTGTCTGGCGGTACCGTTTGCACACGCGCGGACCCGTCGACATGCGTCGTCGCCGGAATCAACTCCCGTGCGCTGTCGCGCACAGGCGCGACCAGCAGCATGAACCGCGCCGGCAGGTGCTGCGCTGCATTCGGCAGATCGAAATAGCGTTCCGCGCATTCGATCGGAACCGCCGGTGCAAACGGACGATAGGGTTCCCGAAACTTGATCTTGCCGTTGACGATGTCCTTCATCGCGGCGCGTCGCGGGTCCGCCAGGATGCTGCGGTTCCCGAGGGCTCGCGGGCCCCATTCGAACCTGCCCTGCGACCAGCCGATCACGCGGCCGGAGACCAGCAGGTCGACCACTCGGCCGATCAGCGCACCCTCGTCCGAATAGTTGACACGCGGCAGCGTCGTGCTGGCGGCCGCATCCGCCACGGCGGCGTCGCTGTGCGATTCGCCCCAGTACGCGTGGTGCATGGTGAAGCGCGCCCGCTCGCTCAAGAGCGCGCGCGCCGCGTACAGGGCCGCGCCGACCGCTGCGCCGCCGTCGCCAGCAGACGGCTGAATGTAAATCTCGCGAATCGGCGTCTCCCGCAGTATGCGCCCGTTGGCAACGCTGTTGAGCGCGACGCCGCCGGCCATGCAGAGGGCCGTGCTCCCCGTCCGGACGTGAGCAGCTCTGGCGAGCCCAAGCACGAGCTCTTCGGTGACGCGCTGAATGCTGGCGGCGATGTCAGCGTACTCCTGGTTGTCGAAAGGCGTCTCGGGCGTGCGCGGCGGCCCGAAGAGCGACACGAATCGTTCGCTGAAGGTCCGACGTGTGGAATGGTGAAATGAAAAATAGTCCAGGTCCAGCTCAAATGATCCGTCGGACGCCTGGTGGACCAACCGCCACACCTTGTCGACGTAGCGCGGAGTGCCATACGGCGCCATTCCCATGACCTTGTATTCGCCTTCGTTGACCTCGAACCCGAGGAACGCCGTGAACGCCGAATACAGCAGCCCGAGCGAATGAGGGAACCTGATCTCGTCGGTGAGCCGGCAGGTGTTTCCCTCACCGACCCCCAGCGCCGTCGTGGTCCATTCACCGACGCCGTCGACCGTCAGGATCGCGGCGTGCTCGAATGGCGAGCAGAAAAATGCGCTGGCGGCGTGGGAGAGGTGATGGGGTACGAAGAGGATCCGGTCTGCAGGGACGCCGACGTGCTCCCGGATCCGGTTCTTGACCCAGAGCTTGTCGAGGAGCCACGCAGTCATCGCCTGGCTGAACACCCCTGACGACCGGGGCACCGTCCGGAGCACCGTCGCCAGGATCCGTTCGAACTTGACGAACGGCTTTTCGAAGAACACGACGTAGTCGAGATCGCCCCCAGACAGACCGCGCTGATCGAGGCAGAAGCGGATCGCGCGATCGGGGAATCCGAAATCGTGTTTGACTCGCGAGAAACGTTCCTCCTCGGCGGCGGCGACGAGCAGCCCGTCGCACACGAGCGCAGCAGCCGCGTCGTGAAAGTAGCAGGAGATGCCGAGGACGTTCATGGTCAGAACTGGTTCTTTGCCGACTCGAGCGTCTCGGGCGGCGAGCCGACCGGCGTCCACGTGCCGTCACCACGGTTCGGGCGCCGCCGGTTGATCATCAGCATGACCAGGCCAATCGGGGCGACAAAGACGAAGTACAGGAGAAACAGGAGGACGCGCGACTGGATCTCGGCCGCACGATGTGCGAACCGTCGCCAGCGCCGCCAGGCTGTCCTGCTCGTCGATCGCCAGGTGCCCGACATCTTGTTGAGGTCCCGTGTGAGCCGAAGTGCCGGGCCCCGCCGCACATGCGCGAACTCAGGTCCGGGCCGCAGGCGCGAGAGATTTGACGACAGCGCTGCCGGCCATGAAGGTGCTCGCTGACACGCCAGGACCCTCGCGCCGTGCCTCTCTCTCGCGGCTCACCGGGTTGTGGCGCCGAGCTGTACAGATAGTAGCGCAATCCGGGATGTCGCCGTGCGCGTCCGGTCGAGCCGACCGGGCCACAATCGGGTGGTATACTGGCAAATCGCACACAAGGGCCGTCGAGCCACACCCGGCTCTCCGGCCGCGCCATTATGTCCATCGATACCTTTCGGCTGAACTACCTGGCCCGCGCCGCGGCAGGCGTGCCGCGCGATCTGGCGAACACGTTCATCGTGTCGAAGATCAAGCCGATTCGCCCGACCGTGCTGATCTACAACTGCACGTTCGTCTGCGATGCGCGCTGCCAGATGTGCAACAACTGGAAGCGCGGCGACCGGAAGAGCGACATGTCGCTCGAGCAGCTCGACGGTGTGATGAACCACGAGTTCTGGGGCGCCATCGAGAACCTCAACATCTCGGGCGGCGAGCCGACGACCCGCAACGACCTGCCCCAGATGGTGGAGCTCTTCCAGAAGCGCCTGCCCCGACTGCGGAAGATCGGGATCAACACGACCGGGCTGACGCCCCATCGCGCCATTCCGATGCTCACCCGCATCGTGAAGTTCTGCGCCGCGCACGATCTGCCGATCAGCATCCGGGTCTCGCTCGACGGGATCGGCGACATTCACAACCAGGTTCGGAACGTGAAGCGCGGCTTCGACAAGGCCCTCCAGACCGTCGAGGCGATGCAGGCACTCGCGGCCGAGCACCCGAACTTCCAGTTCGGCATCGCGGCCACGATTTTCCAGACCAATCTCGAAGACGCGAAGAACATCCTGAGCTGGGCGCGGGCGCGAAACCTCGACATCGTGTTCAACATGTTGCGGTTCACCGACAACATGCTCGACAACAAGAGCCTGCAGGAGGAAATCGGGTTCAAGGCGAAGGAAGAGGAGTTCATGCGGCAGTTCTTCCTGGAGCGCGTCCAGGAGGAGTCGGTGCTGTCGGGCCAGGCGT
Source organism: Vicinamibacteria bacterium (assembly GCA_963697705.1). GTDB lineage: Bacteria > Acidobacteriota > Vicinamibacteria > Vicinamibacterales > JAENWD01 > CAVUCH01. The sequence continues at coordinate 97,574 of CAVOPA010000019.1, read as the reverse complement.
TCATGTACCTGCACTACGCCGACATGATCGCCAACGGCTACAAGCGCACGATGCCCTGCCCGTTCCGCACCCAGGGCCTGCTCCTGAACCCGGAAGGCACACTCTTCTACTGCGAGAACTCGCAGCCGCTCGGCAACGTGCTCGATGACGGCGCCGAGGCGCTGTACTTCAAGGCCGAGCACATCGCCGATCGCGACACCTTCGAGAAGACCATCTGCGCCACCTGCTTGAGCCCCTGCCAGGTGAACGTGGGCGCGATGAAGCAGTTCGTTCCCTACGCCAAATTCCTCGTCCGGGCCTACCAGGTGAAGCGCGACCCCGAGCGCCACCTCGAGACGCTGCCAGCGACGCAGTGAGCACGCTTCTCGGCAGCCGCCGGGTGCGCCTGCTCGTCGCGCTCGGGCTGCTGGTGTGGCTGCTCTGGATCAGCCACCCCGCGGAAATCTGGCGCGTCGCCGCGTCCGCCCGTATCATCCCGCTGTCTGTCGCCGTCGGCCTGACATTCTTCGACCGCGCGCTGATGGCGTGGCGCTGGCTCGCACTGCTCGCGCCAGTACCGCCGCAGGTGCGCCCATCGCTCGGCCGCGTGATGCGCATCTTCTTCGTCAGCACGTTCGTCGGCACCTTCCTGCCGGCCAGCGTGGGCGGCGACCTGGTCCGCGCGTACTCCCTCTCGACCGAGCGCGTGCCCATGCCGCTCTCGATCGCCTCGGTCGCGATGGATCGCGCACTCGGCGTCATGTCGATCCTCGTGCTCGGTGTCGTGAGCCTCTGGGCGGCGCCGGATCGGGCGCCGGCTGGCGTGGCCTGGGTGCTGTGGATTGGCGCGCTTGGGTGCGCCGCGCTGGCCGCCGTGGTGTTCAGCGCTCGGGCGGCGTGGCTGCTCGGTGCGATCGTGAACCGGGTGCCATGGCCGGGCGTGCGCCGCCTCGCCGCCCGCCTGCTCGATGCGGTGCGGGAGTATCGATACCATCATGGCGCGCTGGCCCGTGTGCTCCTGGCGTCGGTGGGCGTGCAGGTGCTCCGCGTGACCCAGGCCTACTTCCTTGGCGTGGCGCTCGGCATCGCCTCCCCACTGTCGGCCTACTTCGTCGCGATCCCGGTGATCCTCCTGATCATGTTGCTCCCGATCACCATGAACGGCATCGGGACGAGCCAGGCCGCCTTCGTCTGGTGCTTCGGGGCGTTCGGTGTCGGACGGCCGCAAGCGTTCGCTCTGTCGGTCCTCTTCGTCGCGCTCGGCGTGGTCGGGAACCTCCCCGGAGGTCTGCTCTACGCGACGGGAGGCCAGGCCCGGCAACCGGCATGATCGCGATCGCCGGGATCCCGCTTGCCATCCTCGCCATCACGATTGGCTGGACCTCCGGCGTGCCGGGAGTGCTCTACCTGGCCTGCTGGATCCTGGTCTGTGTACCCGGCGTGCCGCTGGGGCTGCGCGCCTGTGGGCGGAGCGGCATGGGCCTCGTGACCGGGCTCGCGCTCGGCTACGTCGTGACGAGCCTCGCCTGGTGGGCGGTGGTCGCGGCGCATGTCCCATCACGCGCGGCGTTCGTCCTCGCGTGGGCGGCCGCGGCCGTCCTCCTGCTGGTGCTGGCGCGCGCCTGGCGCGCGCCCACCCTGGAGTTGCCCCGGTGGACACGCGCCGACACCATCGCGCTCTGCCTGGTGCTGCTCTTCGTGCCCGCGCTGATGGGTATCCCCTACCGCAACCTCGGCGCTTCCGATGCTGAAGGTGGACGGCGTTATCGTGCCTACTTCACGGCCGATTTCGTGTGGCACATGGCGCTGACCGCGGAGATGACCCGGTTCGAGATGCCGCCGCGAAATCCGTACATGGCGGACCGCGAGCTGCACTACTACTGGACCTACTTCCTGGTGCCCGCCGCGCTGAGCGCGGTCGGCCCGGGCCCCGTCCGCGACGTCCCCGTGGCGCTCAAGGCAAATGCGATTGCCACAGCGGCCCTGCTGCTCGCATCGGTCTACTGCTTCGCCGCGACCGCGGTCCGGCGCCGAACCGCGGCGGTGCTCGGCGTCGCGCTCGTCGTGCTCGCATCGAGCGCCGAGGGGTTTGCGGTCGTCCGTGACCTGTGGCTGCGCGGCCGGTCGATCGTCGCCGTCCGAAACATCAACATCGACGCCGTGACGTCCTGGTGGTACGACGGGCTCCGGATCGACGGCGTGCACCGCACGATGTATTACACGCCGCAGCACGGGCTTTCGTGTGCGCTGGGACTGCTGGCGGTTACGCTGGTCGCGGCGGCGGGCGCGGCTGCTTCGCTGCCGTCGGTCGTGCTCGCCGGCCTTCTGCTCGGAGGCGCGACGCTGCTCAACCCGTTTCTCGGGATGGCATTCTGTGCCATCTATGGCCTCTCCGTCATCGCCGATGCGCTCGTGCGTCGTCGTAGCGTACGAACCATCCTGCCACACGCGATCGCGGCGGTTCCGCCGGTATGCGCCGCGGCGTGGGGCGTGTTCAACGCCATGAGCGACGGCGCCGGGCAGGCGCTCACGGTCGGCTGGGCCGGGCACGCACGCCACGCACCGGCCCTCACGTTGATGCTGTCGCTCGGACCGGTGCTCGTGCCAGCGGCCGCTGGACTGCTCCCCTTCCGCGGCCTCGGGGGGCAAGCCGCGCGCACCGCCGGCGCGGGGCTCCTCGTCGGACTGTTCCTGTTCTACTTCGTCATGCTGAGCGATCAGTTCTGGGTCGGCTTCCGCGCGGGTCAGATCCTGCTCGCCATGACGACCGTGCCGCTCGCCCGAGTGTTCGATCGACTCCTCGACACGCGTCACACTGTGCTGGCCGGGATGCTCGCCTCGGTGATTCTGATTCTCGGCCTCCCGACGACCGCCATCGACGCCTACAACGCCTCCGACATCACCAATGCGGACCGGGGTGCGGGCTTCCGCTGGACCGTGATCCTGACGCCCGGCCAACAGGAGGCGCTACGCTGGGTGCGCCGGGCCACGCCCGCACTGGCCATCGTCCAGGCCGAGCCGATCGTCCGCGAGCGCGATCAGTGGAGCCTGATCCCCTCGTTCGCCGAGCGGCGCATGTCGGCAGGCCTCCCGATTTCGCTGCTGCCGACGCCGGAGTACATGGCCCGCGCGGCACGTGTCCGGGAGATCTTCAGGTCGCGATCGATTGACGACGCGCACGCCGTCGCGCGCGAGTTGAAAATCGACTACCTGTGGGTGGACGGGACCGACCGCGCCGCCTACCCTGAAGGCGTCAGCCTTCTGGCAGAAGATCCGACGCGATTCACGCCGATGTTCCAGAACGACGAGGTGACGGTTTACGGGGTGCGGTGAGGGCAGCGACGGGGGAATTGCCAGTTGTCAGTGGTTTCAGAACTGAGACTAACAAGTGAGAACCGCAAAGCAAGTACTGAAAACTACAGCCTCGTGACCCGAACTACACGGCCCACCGAAGCTCCTATCCCCGCCTGTACCGCCACATCGTCCGTGTCGCGATAAACCAGTCGCGCAGGCCGATCTTCTTGCCGTCCGCCTTGCTGCGCGGGCGATAGTGCACCGGCACCTCGGCGATGCGGAGGCCGCGTGCGAGCACCTTCGCAGTGATCTCGTGATCCGTTTCGAACCCGGAGGTCTCGAGCGCCAGCTCCGGCAGCAGCGTACGCGGGAACAGCTTGAGGGCCGTCACCGTGTCGGTGAGGTAATGGCCGGTGCACGCGAGCATCACCAGGCTCAGGCTGCGGCCGCCGAGAAACGCGGCGAGCGACTGCTGCGCGTGGCGGCCGCGACCAAGATAGCGGCTGCCGTAGATCACGTCGGCCCTGCCGTCGAGCATGGCACGCATCATCGGGACGTAGTCCTGCGGGTCGTACTCGAGATCCGCGTCCTGGATAATCAGGTAGTCGCCGGTTGCGCGTTCGATCCCGGCGCGGACCGCGCGGCCCTTGCCAGCGTTCTCAGGGAGGCGATGCAGGCGGACGCCGGGCACGCCAGATACGACGGCGCTCGTCCGATCGGTCGAGCAGTCGTCCACGACGATGATCTCCTTCTCGACGCCGAGCGCCGAGAGATCGACGGCGAGCACCTGGCCGAGCAGGGTGCCGATGAACCGCTCCTCGTTGTAGGCCGGAATGACGATCGACAGCGTGGGCACGGCGATCAGCGACTCGCGAGGTAGGCGGCCACGGTGGCGAGATCGTCGGGGGTGTTGATGCCGAGGGCCTCGCGGGGATCCGTGCAGGCGCAGGTCGTCACGACGCCGCGTGCGGCCATCCAGGTGATGAACGGAAGGAAATTGCGCTCGCCTGTGCCCGCGCCCGGCGTGGCCTCGCGCGCGTAGATCGGCAGGTGTTCGGCCGCGGCCCGGGCTGAGAGGCTGAAGACCCCCATGTCGCTCTCGCCGGAGCGCGGCATCTCATCGCCCTCGCGGCGCTGGCGAACCCCGATCACGCGCCCGGCGGCGTCCCGGTCGAGGTGAATGTAGGGTGCGTCGCGCGTCACGGTAGGGAGCACGAGATCCGTGCCGCCCTCGACCTCCGCCAATCGCGCCAGCGTCGCCGGGTGAACGGCGAGCTGGTCGCCCCACGTGATCCAGACGCGCCATGCCACTGCACTCGGTGCCTCGGCGAGGCCGATCAGCACCGCGTCGAGCATGCCCGTTGGCGTCTGCTGCACGACGACCGTCGCTGGGATGGGCCCTTCTCGCGCGCTGGCCTCAACGGCAGCCGCCGCGGCGGGGTGCGCGACGATGACCGCACGGTCGACGAAGGGCGCATACAACTCGAGGATGTGCCGCAGCATCGGCCTGCCGTTCACGTGGACGAGCACCTTCGGCGTGGTGGTTCCAAGCCGCGTGCCGCGTCCTGCCGCCGGCACGATGAGCACCCGTGACATCGATCAGCGCGACGCCGACGCGGGTGCGGCGGCCGGGTCGGTCGCTGCCTTCGCCGCGGCGGGCGAGGCGACGTCCGGTGCGCGGCGCACACGTGACCAGAGGATTGTGCCGACAGACCTGAGCCCGTCGACGACGGTTGTGCGCTTCACCTGGTGCGGCGACACGGAGTAGAAGTGCACCGGAACCTCGTACATCTCGGCTTTGCGGCGCAGCAGGCGCGAGAGCAGTTCCTGGTTCGCACGCTTGTGGGTCAACGGCAGCGAGAGGCTGCAGGCGTCGCCCGCGCGGACGGCGCGTGCGCCCGAGAGCGTGTCCGACACATACCGGCCGTACAGCGCGAGGTACGTCAGGCTGAGGGCGTGGCTGCCTACGTGGCTGAGAACCCGGAGTGCCGCGTTGTGCCGGTACTTGACGCGCAGCGACTCCTCGATATCTCGCACGGACAGGCGCCGGCTGCCCCAGACGGCGTCGAGCCGCCCCGTCAGGTGCGACGCGAGCCACGGGATGTCTTCGCCGTTGTACATCCCGGACGACTCGAACAGCATGACGTACTCGTACCCGTCCTGCTGCAGGGTGTCGCGGAAGGCGCGGTCTGAAGTCGTCAAGGCAGCCACCGCACGCACCTCGAACGGCAGCGTGGCCACGAACGCCGCATCGAGCGCCGTGTCCGTCTCGCAGAATACCGTCAGGTCGAGTGGTAGATCCGCCGCCCCGCCGCGCACCATCTCGACGAGCGTGAGGGCGAGCTTGTCGGCGCTGCCCGCGTCGTACAGCAGCACAGCGACCCGGCGGCGATGTCTGCGGCGCTGCAGCACCGATTGCACGAACGGCGCGAGCACCTTCAGCGCGTCGTGCCGCCCGGTCACGCCCTCCTCGTACTGTCCGACCCGCACCAGCCGCGGATCCTGCAGCGTGTCGAGACGGCCAAGCGGCACGTACGGCACCTCGGGTGACGCACCTCCGGGCTCGTTCATCAGGAAATGTGTGATGAGCGCGGGCGTCGGAGTCTGATGCCGACCCTTCTCCTTCAGATAGTGGACGGCGCGCCCCACGATGTCGACAGCGCTGCTCCCCGCGATTTCCGCGTCGGCCTGGATGTTCGTGATGAGCAGCTTGATCGCCCTCACATTCGCGGCGATCGCCTGCGTGAGCCCTGGTGTGAGATAAGAGGGAAACAGGCTCGAGTGCTGGGTCCCAGGCGCGTAAATCAGCAGATCCGCGGCCGCAATCCGCGCCGCCAGCCGCGGGTTGAGCGCGGGTCTCATGCTCATGGCCTCGAGCCGTGCGGCCGCGTCCCGCGGTCCGCTGGTCGTGAGCGCGGCGCATTCCGCCGCATCGAGTGGGCGGGGCACCAGGAAGATGTCCTCGATCGCGTTCCGCTGTGTGGCGTCGACGAGGTCGGCCTCGCTGCCGAGCACCCGCCCGTCACGGTCGATGGCGACGAGGAACGCGTTCGACCCGTCGGTGACATTCTCGATGACGCCCGCGCCGATGCCGACGAGCGCGGCGTAGTCGTCGACCGCATCGTTGAAACGACGCCCGGCACGCACGAAGGCGCCCGCGAACGCCAGGTTGCCGACCGCGCAGTCGTCGAAGCGGAAGGCACGGCCCGTGCGCGCGTGCTCATCGACAAACGCCTGCAGCCGCTCGGCGACGCGCGATCGCGCGGTCGCGTCGATGGTCGCCGACATCGGCGGCGGCGGGATTGGCGGCGGACAGGTCGGCCGCCAGTGCCGTGACCGTCTCGATCGTGGCCCCCGCGGGCAACCGCCGATCGAGCAGCCGCACGAGCGCCGGCGCGCAGCTCGCGAGGGCCGTCGCGAGCCGCGACGCGTTCTTCCGGAAATCCGACGGACCGAGCGCGTCGCCCAGGAACCGCCGTACCTCGCCCGTCGAGGCGCCATCGTCGTAGCCGTTGATGGCCAGAGTGACATCGACCCCCGGCATCCGGACCAGCGCGGTCGTGAGCGCGCCCGAGCCACGGCCGCCGGAGAACAGGATGACCCGCAGCGCAGCATCGCCGGTGGTAGGGTCGTCGCGCATTGTTTCAGGTCCGCTCCGAAGCCTGCGTACGCACGAGCGGTTACCGCATGAACGCGCTCGCGGTGCCACTTGCGTCCGCGTAATTGCTGTCGCACAACTGCCACTTCGAGTCGCGGTAGACGGACGTCAGATAGCACGTGCCCCTTGCGACCGCCTGTCTTCCTGTCGCTTTGACAGTCGAGGTGAATTCGCAGGACAGGGAAATGCACGCGTCGCCTGCCTTCGACTCGAACGCGCAGGTGCCGCCGAAATTGATGTTCACTGCCGGGGAGCCGAGCTGGTGCGCCGTGATGAGGTAAGTCGCGCGGTTGTCCTGGATGTCTTGCAGCTCGTCCTGCCGGCCGGGACACCCGGCGTAGAAATACCGGACAGCGGCCTCGGGGCTTACCGAGGAGTTGGCAAAATCGGTGAGAAACGCCGTTGCCATCTCGCTGTTCTCTTTCCGCGAGTCGTGCACCGACACGCTGGTCACGGCCGACACCTTGTGCTCGCTCGGAACGGGGTTCCCGGTGGCGTCTGTCCCGGTGTACTTCTCCGTGACGGTCACGCTGATCTTCGTCGTCACGGGTGAACCGAACACCGCCGGCGCCGTCCACTTCACGGACGACCCGGTGCCGCTGAGCGTGCCGGCGTCAGCCGTCCACTCGAAGGTCATGTCCGACACCGCGGTCTCGGCGTCGGACACCGTAGCCGTCACCTGCAGTTCTTCGGTCGTATTGGCATAGCCTGCGGGCTCGTTCTGAGCGCTGCCGACTGCTCTCAAGCTGCTGATCACCGGCGGCGCGTTCGTGACACTCGATGACAGATAGGTGAACCCGCCGGCCAGCACCCCGCGCTGCCCCGCGACGGTCACGGCGACGTCGGCGGCGCCGATGCTCCTCGGTCCGGTAGTCGCCGTCAGGGTGTTCGCGCTGACGAAGGTGACGTTCTTCGCTTCCACTCCCCCGATCGTGACCGTTGCGCTCGTGTCGAAACGCTGGCCGTTAATCGTCACCGCGGTACCGCCGATCGATGGCCCGGTGTTCGGGCTGATCGACGACACGACCGGGCCGGTGGGCGGTGGGCTGGGAGCACTGGAGCTGCCGCCGCACGCCGGCGCCAGCAGAAAGGAGGTCAGCGCGGCGGCGTAAGCCACGCACCGGATCAGCGTGTATTTCATGCCCGAAAGAGCGCGGCGGTCCGTTCCGTCGTGGGTGGAGCCTCTCTAACTTCCCGAATGACGTAAATCGGCTTGTTCTGCGATTCGTGATACGTCCGTGACTGCAGTTCCGCCAGCAAGCCCAGCGTAATCAGCTGTACACCGGTGAAAATCAGGAGGATGCCGAACAGCAGCAGCGGACGATTGGCAATCGATTGATACCCGAACAGACGCTGGTAGGCCAGCCATGCCGTCGTGAGCGCGCCGAGCAGCCCCATCGCGCCGCCGACGAGGCCGAAGATCTGCAGGGGCCTCGTCGAGTAGCTCAAAAGGAACTTCACCGTCAGCAAGTCGAGCATCACGCGCACGGTGCGCGACAAGCCGTACTTGGACTGCCCGTGCCGGCGGGCGCGGTGGTTCACGACGGTTTCCGCGATGCTCACGCCCATCTCGCTCGCGATCGCGGGCAGAAAGCGGTGCATCTCGCCATAGAGCTTCAGCGGCTTGACCACCTCGGCGCGAAACACCTTCAGGGAGCAGCCGTAGTCGTGCAGCCGGACGCCGGTCGCGCGCGAGATCAGCTGGTTGGCGATGATCGACGGCACGCGGCGCGTGAGGAACGCGTCCTTGCGGTCCTTCCGCCATCCACACACGATGTCGTGGCCCTGTTCGATCAAATCGAGCATGCGCGGGATGTCGCGCGGGTCGTTCTGCAGGTCACCGTCGGAAGTCACGATGTACTTGCCGCGGGCGTATGCGAACCCGGCGGCGAAGGCGGCCGTCTGACCGAAGTTGCGGCGGAAGCGGATCACCCGCAGCCGGGTATCCCGCGCCTGCTCGGCCACGAGCCTCGCGAACGTGTCGTCGGTGCTGCCATCGTCGATGAGGATCACCTCGAACGAGCGCCCCGACAGGTCGAGCGATTCCACCAGCTCGCGGCAGAGCGGGTCTACGTTCGCCGATTCGTTGCGAACAGGAATGACGACTGAGAGATCAGGGGTCATCACGGCGGTGGTCTGGGCGCAGACAGACCGTTCCTACGAAGCTACAGGCAAACGTTCAGATTGTAACGGCTGGGGCCCCACCGGTCAAAGCGCCCGGCCGTCAACCGCGGGCCGGCGCCACCAGATCCAGCCCACGGCCGCGGCGACGACGAGCAGTGCGGCAATCAGCCCGACCAGGCGTCCATTCTGCGCGATCCAGTCGAGCACCTGCCGTCCGTACCACGCCGCGAGCGCGGCGATGAGCAGGAACCGGCCCCCACGGCCGATCGCGATCGCGGCCGTGAATTGCCAGACGGGCATGCGCGTGATGCCCCCCAGGAGGACGAAGGCCTTGAAGGGCGCCGGCGGCGGCAGCACGGCCGCGATGAGCAGGGCCAGAAGGCCATGCTCCGTGAAGATGCGGCTGATGCCCTGCATGCGGCCGGAACCGAACCGTGTGCGCAACAACGCCTCGCCTCCACGGCGTCCCACGATGTAGAGGGCCAGGCAACCAACGATGGAGCCGAGTGTCGCCATCAGCGCGTAATAGACGAAACGTGCCGGATGCGGCACCACCATCGTGACGACCAGCAGGTCGTTCAACTGCGGCAGCGACAGAAACGACGAATCCAGAAAGGCGATAATGAACAGCCCTGGACCACCGATAGCGAGTGCGAAGGCTTGGAGCCAGGCCAGGAAGCTTTTCATGCGCAGTGAGGGAACGCCGCTCGAACAGGTGCCGATTATAGCGGGCAGCCAGACGCCACGTAGTGACCGGCCTGCCGATCGATCCCTGGCGCTCTGGTGCGCGGCGGCAGTGGTGTTGTGGGGCGGCCTCGCGGCCTGGTTGTACCATCGTCAAGGTCTGACGCTCAGCCATTACGATGCGAAGGCCCACCTGGTGGTGGCGCGGCGCGTGATCGACAGCATCACGCCTGGGTGGCAGCAGATCGGCGCCGTCTGGCTGCCCCTTCCGCACCTGCTGAATCTGCTCCCGGTGCAACTGGACGTCTTCTATCGGACGGGAGCGTCAGGCGTTGCGATGTCCGTGCTCAGTATGGGCGTCGCCGCGTATGCCTGCGCAGCCATGGTCCTGCGCGCCACAGGCTCGAAGGCCGGCGCGATGCTGTGCGCGGGGCTGCTGGCGCTCAACCCGAACATCCTGTACCTCCAGTCGACGCCGATGACCGAGCCGTTGTTGATCGCGCTGCTGATGGTGTCGGCGATGGCGCTCCACGCCTGGGCGAGCTCGGGCACACCTGGCTGGCAGCGCGCGGCCGGATGGTCGCTGGCGGCTGCGTGCCTGACCCGCTACGAGGCGTGGCCGTTCACCGGTGCAGCGCTGGCCATCGCCGCGCTGGCCCGCTGGCGAGCCGGTGAGCCGGTGCGAGCGGTGGCGAGCGGAGTGGTGCGGATTGCGCTGTACCCGATCACGGCCGTGGTTCTGTTCCTGCTGAACAGCAAGCTCTCGACCGATCAGTGGTTCGTCACCGGCGGGTTCTACGTGCCCGATCCCCGGCTGCAGGGCCGTGGGGTGGCTGTGACGAGCGCCGTCTGGTGGGGAGCCTGGCAACTGGGCTCATTCGCGCTCGCCGTGGTGGCCGTCGTCGCGGCGTTGGCGTTGGCGGTTGTGGCGTTCAGAAACCGCCGCCGCGCCTCGATCGCCGTGCCCCTCAGCCTGCTCGCCGTCGCGGCGCTCCCGTGGTACGCCTATTTCGAGGGGCATCCGTTCAGAATCCGGTACATGGTCCCGCTCGTGGCGGCCGCCATCGCAGCGACCGGTCTCGGCGTGGGGCTGCTCCCGCGCCGGGGCCAGGCACTCGGAGCGGGGCTCGTCCTGGCTGGCGTGCTCGCGACCACGCGCCCGTTCGATCCGAAGGCGGCGATGGTGCTCGAGGCCCAGTGGGATCGGCCGAACAGCCGCGCCCGGCATGAGGTCACGACGTGCCTGCCCCGCGACACGCCTCGGCCAACCGTCATGGCCAGCATGGGATCGCTCGCGCACTACATGCAGGAGTTGTCAGGTGCCGGATTCGGGATCCGCAACTTCCTCCACGAAGGCAATGGCGACATCTGGCTGGCCGCGTTGAACGGGCCCGCACGCTACGTCGGCTGGCTGCTCATCGAGGAGCGCGCCGAGGGCGGCGACATGCTGTTCCAGCGCGCGGCCGCCGACCCGCGATTCCTGGCCGGATTCGAACGGGTGTGTGCCGGCGGCGGTGTCGCGCTCTACCGCAACCGCGACGCCGGATCGCGCGGCATCGAGCGCGCGCGATCCGGGTTGGCGGACGTCAGAAGCGGACCTGAAACACCGCCTGGTAAGTGAAGCCGCCAAGGTCGATCCGGTCGCCGACGAAGCCGACATCGGCCGGCAGCGTGGCGTCTGCCCATTGGTAGCGTACTTCACCGCCGATCAGGAAGTTGTCGCCAACCGGGCCGCGCACTCCACCCAGCACGAGCCCGCCCGCCTCGTTGCCGTCCGCCGGATACCGGGCATTGAAGATCTCGCCGGTGCCCGTGTCGACAAACGAGCCCACCTCGCTGTAGTGCCAATTGACCAGGGCGAACCCGACGCCAATGTACGGCTGGATCGGTGCGCGGCGGCCCGTCGGGACGAACCGCACGGTCGCGGTGATCGGCACCGTCCGCAGCTTGAGCTCCTGCTCGATTTCGGTGCCGTTGACGTTGGTCAATCCTTCGTAGATGGTGGGCACCGTGCGCTGGTAGTAGGAGATGCCGGCGCCGACTTCGAAGAAATCGCCCAGGCCGACCAGCCACTCGGCACCAAAGGTCGCGTTGTTGAAGTCGTTCACCTCGAACAGCAGCGGTTCGCAGCGCGTCGTGCTGTCGATGCAGCGGTTGGCGTTCAGGACATCGCCGGCGACGCGCGAGTCCGCGCCTCGGAGCGCGAAATATCCGATGTTGAAGCTCACCGCCTGATCCTGCGCCGCGGCTGGCGCGGCTGCCGACAGTGCGGCAGTCAGCGCGAGACCTGTCACGATCGATCGCCACATGGGCGTGCTCCTTCTGATGAAGCTGGCGCGGCCCCGTACCGCGGCCCGATTCGGCCGGCGCCGAATGCCTGTCACATGGAGGAGCACGCGGAATGCCAGCGAAGAGGAGCGGAACGCTTGCGGTTTTGAGAGGCTCAGGCGGAAGTGTCGCAGGTGGGGGTCAATCCGTCCGCTTTCGAGCACGCTCGGCCGCGTAACGTGCGATGGTCCCGAGCATCTCGTCGTGCACGCGGCCATTCGACGCGAGCAGTCGCCCCGTGCGGAGCACGAAGGGGCCGCCATTCAGATCCGAGAGCCGCCCGCCAGCTTCCTCCACCAGCAGCGCGCCGGCGGCGATGTCCCACGGCCCGAGCCCGCGCTCCCAGAATCCTTCCATCCGTCCCGCCGCCACGTAGCACACGTCGAGCGCCGCCGATCCGAGGCGGCGGACCGCGCGCGACGAGGAGATGAACGCACCGAACAGTCCGAGCATCTCCTCCGCCTCCTCGTGCACGGTGTACGGAAACCCGGTGACGAGCAACGAGTCGACCAGGCGATCGGTCGCGGACACGGCCAGCCGTTCGCCGTTCAGCCACGCACCGGCCCCCCGCTCCGCCGTGAACAGTTCGTCGCGCGTGGGATCGTAAACCGCGGCGACCGTCATCTCGCCGTCGATCTCGAGTGCCAGCGATGCGCAGAAGATCGGCAGCCCGTGGGCGAAGTTCGTGGTGCCGTCGATGGGGTCGAAGATCCAGCAGTGGCGCGCCGGCGGCCGTCCCGCGGCGGGTGCGCCGAACTCCTCGCCGAGCACGTCGTGATCCGGGTAGCGGTCAGCGATGAGCTCACGAAACGCGCGTTCGATGGCGAGGTCAACCTCGGTGACCAGATCGATCACGCCCTTCTTCCGCACGGCAAAGCCGCCGCCGAGGGCTTCGAGCTGCATGCGGCCGGCGCGGCGCACGGCCTCGATGGCGGTGGCCAGAAAGAGCGAAGGGACCGGAGCTATTTCCCTGGGATTCGACATGACAGGAGACGGGCAGCGCGGGGTTTAGCGATACGAGGTATCCGTGGGCGAGCGCTTACGGGGGGCAGGTCAGGCTTCTGTCTGGACGAGCCGCTTCACCATCCGCACTTCCATGCCGCCGTCGGGCACGCGCCGGAGCGAGACGTCGTCCATGAAGTTGCGCATCAGGAAGATCCCGCGCCCGCTCGATTTCAGCATGTTCTCGGGCGCGAGCGGATCGGCGATGCTCTCGGGATCGAATCCCTCGCCCTCATCGCGGACGGCGATGACCAGTTCGCCGGCCCCAGACGAGACGAACTCCACGTGCACCATCTTCCGCTCGTCGCTCTGGTTCCCGTGCTTGATCGCGTTGATGACCGACTCGCGCACGGCCACGCCGACCCAGTGCATCGAGTCCTCATCGAACCCGATCCGCTTGCACAGATGATCGCTGACCAGCTGGACGAAATCCAGCATGTCAAAGGCGCTACAGAACTCGAGCCGGACGACCGTGCCGTTGCTGGTCATGCGTGTTGACGGGAGTCCTCATCCCGCTGCCGAGGTGACGCGTGTAAGTACCATAAGGGCTATCACCGGTCAAGCTGCACGCCCGTCGCGCGTGGGTGCAGCGACGAGTTGTCCGCCCGCATCCGGTGGAATCTGCATGATATATTCCCCCGGTGCCCGCTGTGACGGATGCCTCCGTGCGGCCGGCCCGGCGCATCGCGGGCTTGGTGCGCGTGCCGGGCGACAAATCCATTTCTCACCGCTACGCCCTGTTTGCCGCCCTTGCCGAGGGCCGGTCGGTCATCCACGGCTACGCCCCCGGCGCCGACTGCGCCTCGACGCTCGCGTGCCTGACCGCGCTCGGCGTCGCGATTGAGCGGGTGCCCTCGCCGTCCGGCGGCGAAGGACCCTCCTTTGCGATCATCGGCCGAGGACTGCGCGGCCTGCATGCGCCGGAGGCCGTGCTCGATGCGGGAAACTCCGGAACGACCCTTCGATTGCTGAGCGGGATCCTTGCTCCCCACCCGTTTACCGCCACGATTGACGGCGACGAGTCGCTGCGCGCCCGGCCGATGCGCCGCATCATCGAGCCCCTCAGCCGGATGGGCGCCCGGATTAGCGCCAGGAACGAGCGGGCGCCGCTCACCATTACCGGCGGCGCGCTGCAGCCGATCGACTACACGCCCCCCGTCCCCAGCGCCCAGGTGAAGAGCGCCACGCTCCTGGCCGGTCTGCAGACGGATGGCACGACGACTGTACGGGAGAGCGTCGCGACACGCGATCATACGGAGCATGGGCTGCGGGCGTTCGGAGCCGAAGTCCGTAGCTTCCCGGGCGGGGTCTCGCTGGCCGGCAACCAGCGGCTGCGGGCGATCGAGGCCCGCGTGCCGGGCGATCTGTCGTCTGCGACGTTCTGGGCAGTCGCCGCCGCGGCGCTGCCCGGATCCGACGTCGAGTTGCCGGAGGTGGGCCTGAACGCCACGCGCGCCGCCCTCTTCGACCTGCTGGCGCGAGCGGGCGCGCGCGTGGACCGCGAGGCGGACCGGGTCGAACACGGCGAGCCCCGCGGCACGGTCCGTGTACGGGCGGCCGCGCTCAAGCCGCTGGTCGTCGGGCCCGACGAGGTGCCGCTGCTCATCGACGAATTGCCCGCGCTTGCCGCGATGGCCACCAACGGTGGCGATCTGCGTGTGACCGGCGCCGCGGAGCTGCGCGTCAAGGAAAGCGACCGCATCTCCGCCCTGGTGGCGGGACTCCGCGCCCTCGGCGGCGAGGTCGACGAGTTCGCCGACGGTTTTCACGTGCACGGCGGCCGCCGGCTGACGGGTGGAACCGCCGACGCCGCCGGCGACCACCGCCTCGCGATGGCGTTCGCCATCGCAGCCCTCGGCGCCGAGCGCCCCTCCCTCATTGCGGGGGCCCAGGCCGTTGCGATCTCGTATCCCGGTTTCTTCGACACGCTGGCGGCACTGACCGGTGAAAGCCGATAAGGTGTACCTGGTGGGCTTCATGGCCGCCGGCAAGACGACGCTGGCGCGAGCCCTGGGCAAGCGGCTCGACTGGCGGGTCGAAGACGTCGACGAGCGCATCGAGGCGCGGGAAGGGCGCACGATCGCGTCGATCTTCGCGCGCGAGGGCGAGGCGTATTTCCGGGCGGTCGAGCGCGCGGTGCTCCTCGATCTGCTGCCGTTGCGGCATCTCGTCGTCGCAACTGGCGGCGGCACCTTCGTCGCCCCCGACAACCGCGCCGCCATCAACCGCGACGGGCTCTCCGTCTGGCTGGACGTGCCGCTCGCCGAAGTGATCGAGCGCCTCCCACCTGACGGTCGGCGGCCGCTGGCAGCGGACCGCGACCAGTTCGAGCGGCTCTATGCCACGCGGCGTCTGGCGTACCTGCAGGCCCACCTTCGAGTCGACGCCTCCGGCGCCCGCGTCGGCGACCTGGTCGAGCAGGTCGTCGCCGCATTGGAGACGTGACATGCGATATCTGATCCTGAGCGACATCCACGGCAACATCGAAGCGCTCGATGCGGTGCTCGCCGCCGTCGATCCGGCGAGCTATGACGCGACGCTCGTGCTCGGCGACCTGGTCGGGTACGGCGCCGATCCCAACGCCGTGATCGATCGCGTGCGCAGCCTGTCCCCGCGCGCCACTATCCGTGGCAACCACGACAAGGTCGCCGCCGGCGTGGAGGACGCGGAAGGCTTCAATACCATCGCGCGCAGCGCGGTCAGCTGGACGATGCTGGAACTGTCACCGGAAAACACGGCCTACCTGGCGGCGCTGCAGCAAGGCCCCCACATCGTCGACGAGCTGATTGAGATCTGCCACGGGACGCCCTACGACGAGGACGCCTACGTCTTCGACGAGCTCGACGCGTTGCGGGCGCTCGAGTCCGCCAAGCGGCCGGTGTGCCTCTTCGGCCACACGCACATCCCGGTCGTCTTCACGCGGACGCGGCAAGGATTGGATGTGGAAACTCCGGACGGCGAGCCGCTCTGGCCGGTGACGATCGTCGACGATCGTCGTTACCTCATCAACCCCGGATCCGTCGGACAGCCCCGGGACGGGGATCCACGTGCGGCGTTCGCGATCGCCGACACGACCGCACGACGCGTGGAACTTCGCCGGATCGACTACCCGATCCAGGCCACACAGCAGAAAGTGTTACGGGCGGGCCTCCCTGACGTTCTGGCGCGGCGGCTCGCGGTGGGCAGGTGACGGTCAGGACCCGCCGCTCCCCCGCTTCTCCCGCCGGCGCAGCTCCGCCGCGAAGGCATCGCGGGCGGCGCGTGAACCGAGGATCCAGCCGATGACGATGCCGACGAGAAGCACCGCGGGGATGAAGATGAAGTGGCCCGCGCCCATGCTGCCTTCCACCATGCGGACGTTCGCTCCTACTGCCGCGTCTCGATCATCCGGCGCAGCGCGACGATCTCTCGGCTGACCGACGTGAGCCGCCGCGCAATGCTCCAGACGTACACGAACACGCCCAGCCAGATCACGGCGTAGGCCCCGAGCACGAGCGGCGCGGCCGGAAGCTGCTCCGCCGCCGGCAAGTCCTTCATCGGGACGTAGCCCTCACGCGCCGCATCCGTCTGCCCCGCCGGCTGCTGCGAGGCCGCAGCAATCGCGGGAGCGGCACACGCGAGCAGCGCGACGAGCGCAAGCCACCGCGCCGAACGCCTGACACCGGTTCTCTTCAGCATCACGACAACTCCGATCGATCGTCCAGCTCCAGGTAGAGCCGTTCGACTTCCGCCTGCTGGCTCGCCAGCCGGACGCGCAACGACAACAGCAGCCCGTAGAGCACCGCGAACGCCGCCACGCACAACCAGAAGACCTCGCGCATTCCCGGCTGCAGCGTCGGGACCACGCTCGTTTTCGGATGGAGGGTCCGCCAGACGTTGACCGAAATGTACACGAACGGCACGTTGGCCATGCCGAAAAGCGACACGGCGGCACTCAGCTTGTCGGAACCCGGGCCACCGTAGCGACGCACCAGCAGGTACGCCACGAAAATCATCCAGAGCAGGAGCGACGAGGTGAGGCGCGCGTCCCACTGCCACCAGACGCCCCACGCCTTGCGCGCCCACATCGGTCCGGTGATGAGCACCAGCGACCCGAACAACACGGTGATCTCGGCCGCGGCGAGCGATACCCGGTCCGCGCCTGCGCGCCCGTTGAAGATGAAGAATCCCGCCGCGATGCCCGAGACGAACGCCGAGAGGAACATCATCATGCCGAGCGGTGCGTGGTAATAGAAAATCTTCTGCACCAGCCCCATCGTCGACTCGTACGGCGCGCGCACGACCAGGAACGGCGTGACGGCGAACAACATCGCCGCGACCGCGAGCCACAATATGAAAGCCTTGCGCATTGCCGTATCCGTTGCCCGTTGACCGTAACCGTTAACCGTCTGCCGTTGATTGCACGACGTCAGCTGCTGATCGCCAACGCCGCCACCGCCGCCCGCCGCCGCCGCCCGCCGCCAGCCGCCAGCCGTCCAGCCGCCAGCCTCCAGCCTCCAGCCTCCAGCCGATAAAGGACTACTCCGTCATGAGCGGCTCGAACGTCCAGAGCGACAGCACGATGAAGACGACGTCGAAGAAGACCAGGAGCCCGATCCAGAACTGCGCCATCGCGACATCCGGCACGGCGCCGAGCAGCGCCGCGGTGCCGCGAACGCCGCCAATGATCACCGGAATCGTAATCGGATACAACAGCACCGGCAGCAGCACGTCGCGGCTGCGCGCGCGCACGAGCATCGCGGCGAACAACGTCCCGACCGCCGCGAACCCGAGCGTGCCGCTGAGCAGAATTGCGGCGAGCAGGAGCGGCGCCTCGAACAGCCCCGCCTGGAACAAGAGCGCAACGAGCGGGACCAGCAGTGCCTCAACGGCAACGATCATCGCCAGGACCGCCAGCAGCTTGCCGACGTAGATGGCGGGGCGATCGGCCGGCGCGAGCATCAGCGCGCGCAGGGTGTCGGTGTAGCGCTCGCGCTCGAAGGTGCGCCCGAGCGCCAGGGTCCCCGAGAAGGCAATCGCGATCCAGAGAATGCCGGCCGCGGCATCGACTACCGTCCGCCCCTCCTTCACCAGCGCGAAGGCAAAGACCAGCACGCACGAGATCGCGAAGAACACCGTCGTCGAGACGATCTCGCGGCTGCGGATCTCGACGGTCAGATCCTTGTGCATGACCAGCCACGCGATTCGGAGAAAGTGGCTCGTCATGAGGCGATGCTCCGCGGCCGCACCGCCGCCTCGTAGCGCGACCGGACCGTGAGGCCGTCGTCATAGAGCGCCGCCACGCGGCCTTCTCTCAGGATCACAGAGCGTGTGAGCAGTCCTTCTGCCAGGTCCAAGTCGTGCGTGGCGATGACGATGATCCGGCCGCTGGCGGCGAGCCCGCGAAGGCGGCCGATGAGGGCGCCCGCCGAGGCCTGGTCGAGACCGGTGAAGGGTTCGTCGAGCAGCAGGAGGCGCGGCTCATGGAGCAGCGTCCGTTCGAGCGCGAGCCGCTGCCGCATGCCGCGCGAAAATCCTGACACGACGTCGTCGGCACGGTCCGCGAGCGCGGCGGTTGCGAGTGCCACCCGCACGCGGCCATCGACGTCAGAGAGGCCGTACAGCCGAGCGAAGAAGCGCAGGTTCTCGGCCGCGGTGAGCTCGGGGTAGAGCTGCAGCTCGTGCCCGAGCAGCCCCAGTCGCGCGCGTACGGCGGCGCCGCCGTCCTGAGCGGTGCGTGTGCCGTAGCGCACGGCGCCGGAGCTTGGACGAAGCAGGGTCGCGAGAATCGCGAGGAGGGTCGACTTGCCGGCGCCGTTGTGGCCGAGCAGCCCCAAAATGTCACCGGTCGCGCAGCTGAAGGACACGTGAGACAACGCGCGCCGGCGGCCGAAGTTGCGAGAGACGTCGGTCAGGGTCAGACGGTCGAAGTCCGCGTTCACGCGGCGACGCCCTGCCCACCCGGCGTCGTGCCTCCTTCGAGGTCGAGCTCACCGTAGACGCGTTCGAGCTGGGCAACGAGCGCGGACCGTCGCGCAGTGTAGGCTGCCTCGTCGATGCGCCCAGCGCGGTGCTCCGTCTCGAGCGACGCCAGCGCGGCGAGGCCCTTCTCGCGACGCTCCTGCAGCGCGCGCCGGCGCGCGCCGGCGGCTTCGAACTGGCCCGGGAAGACGATGAGCCACACGGCCGCGCACACGATGGCCGCCGCGAGCGCGACGGCCACATACACCGGCGTGCTGCTCTTGTGCGGCAGGCCAGCGAGCTCGATCACGAGCGGCGTGCCGGCCGCCAGTCGCGGTCCCATGCCCATCACGAATACCGTCGCGTCGATCGGTGTCTCCTGCGTACGCTCCACCTGCGGCGAAGTGACGGTCATGTCGCCGATCTTCTGTATGGCGAGAGACACCGCATCGAGAGGCAGCGGGAACCGGGAGCTGATCGTCGCGTGGCTGCCCCGCGAATCGAAACGGAACGCAATCTGGAGCGGCGTCACGCCAGGCGCAAACGGTCCGGTGACGCTCACTCGGGTGCCCTTGGCGGTGGCGTTCTTCGTCGAGGCTTCGAGCACGGTCGTGCCCTCGGCACCGGTCGGCATGTCGAAGAGAAGGGCGGATGACGGCGTGACCGCCGCGCTCGTGTGATTCACGATCTCGAGCAGGTAGAAGACCTGCAACACGTCGTCGGAGAACTCCGTCGCGATCCTGGAGTTACCTCCGATCGACAGCGATGAGACGTCCCCCGAGGCTTGCGGCGTTGTGGTGGGCGGAGGTGCGCTCCGCGTCTGTCCCTTCTCTCCCGGCGCAGCCGCGCCTGTGGCCACGAGGATCGTCCGCACGCCGCCTCTCGCGGGCATCTCGAACGGTCGGGATTCCATCCTCTGCCCATCGACGACAGCGACGGCGTGCACCTCGGCGCCGGCTGGCACCGCCGAGAACTGCGCGCGACCGTCTTCGCCCGTTGTCCCGCGCCGCACGTCCCCGGCGCCGTGCAGCTCCACCGGAATGCCCGGCAGATTGTTCGTGATCTGATCCCGCACGATGCGCACCGTCACCGTGCCGTCCGGCAGGTCGGCGGTCGGCATCGACATGCCCGACATCGCGCGGGGATCCGGCATCTGCGCCGCGGCGATCGTCGTCCAGGTGGTGACGACGACTCCGATCGCGCATGCGATCACCGCTCGGGCCGGGAGTGGCGACGGCCTGCCGCACCAAGGCACCGAACGAAACGGTGCGGCGGCGGCACGCGGCGACGGGCGCTCCGCTTTCATGCGGTCACCTGCAGGGCACGGCCGCAGCTCTTACAAAAGCGAGCGTCGGACTCATTGGTCGCGCCACACTCGGTGCAGCCCGGTCTGGCCACTGCCCGTGCGGCCGGCTGTGTCTGCGCGGGCACCGCGGCCGGCAGCCGTTCGGCGACGTCGCGCTCGATCATGTCGCGGTACGCCGCAGCGCCATCGAGCTGTGTAATCAGGCGGAGCGCACGCGCGCGCAGAAGGTCGCGCATCACATCGAAGTCGCCGTCGGCGATCTTGCCCATCGCGCGGTCGAACTCCAGTTCCTTGATCGCGCGCAGCGTCAGCATCTTGTCGCGTTCGAGCGCGGCGCGCGTGCGTCCCGCGACCATCGTGGCGTCCTCGCCGATACCTTCGCTGACGAGCGGGCTCAGCGTGCGATAGAGGCTGTGCCCGGCGTACCCGGCCGCGGCAACCGTGGCCACCGCAAGGAGCATCCGCTCAGCGGGCTGGCCATGCATCGCGAGGACCGTGGCCGTCGCGAGCAGTGCTGATGCGACGAGAAAGAAGTGCCAGGGTCGAAGCCCGGTGACGACAGGCCCGGCCGATGCGGGCGCGTGCCGGCTGCGGGGGGGCGGAGCGCGCGGCGCGCTTCGCGCGTCGCGCGGGTTCAGTCAAGGTTGCTGAGCTCATCGTTCAATCGGCTTTCGAGGGCGGGATCGACGGGAGTGCGTGTGTCGCGGACCTGTGCGGCCGCGTCACTTGACGTGGCGCCGCGGCGGCTCCAGCGCACCGCGACGAACCCCGTCACGAGCAGCCCCGTCGCACCGAGCACGTACGGCACCGCCCAGGCGAGGCGGTTGAAGCCCTTGTCGATCGGCTGCGCCAGCGGCTCCTGGCTGCCGTACTTCGCGATGTAGAAATCGACCACTTGCTCCTTCGTGCGGCCGGCGGCCAGCAGCCCCGCCAGTTCCTTGCGCATGTTCTGTGCGTAGCCGCACTGACATTGCGAGAGCAACTGGCGCCCGCACGTGCCGCACATGCAGATCAGGTTCTGCTGCAGCTCGCGTTCGAGTCCGGAGCGAGCGATGACGGGCACGTTCTGTCCCGTCTCGACGTGCTGGGCGCGGGCGACGGCCGGGAACAGCAGGAGCAGGAACAGAAGTGCCGTGGTCGTCGATGCGGCCTCGGCCGGCAGCTTTGCCAGAGCGAAGCTGTACGCCCGTTCCGGCATCAGCGCGATCCCGGTGCCGAGCGCCATCACGCCGAAGCCGACCCAGATCCAGTTCACCAGCGGGTTCACGACGATGTGGAGGCTCGCGGACTGGTCCTGCAGATCGAAAGCCGGCATGACGATGTAGAGATCCTCGGCGACGCCGCGGCGAATGGCGACCTCCGTCGTCGGCTCCTCCTCGTGCTTCCGGAAGAACCACTTGGCCGGGTACATTGAGAACTCTTTGCGTCCGTCGGATACCTTCAAGTGTCCCGTGATCATCTGCTTCTGCCCGTCATCGGTCACACGCACCGACTCGAGGCGCACGGTGTAGGAGCCGACCTTCCCCTGCTGTCCAGGCTTCAGGAGCACCTGCTCCTCGAGCTTGAAGCCCTCGCCGGCAATGCCGAGGAAGATGAGCACGATCCCGAGGTGCACGATGTAGCCACCGTATCGCCGCTTGGACCGCCCGACGACGCCCACGAGCGCGGTGAAGACGTCGGTGCCCGTGCCCTCCTGCCTGACTCGCGCGCCGCGCACGAACTCCTGGACGATCGTCGCGGTCACGAACGCGCACAGCACGAAGCAGAGCCCCGACACGAACATGCGCACGCCGAGCGCGTAGAGTGCCACCGCGGTGACCACCGACGCGAGCACCGGCCACATGAACTGGAAGCGGAGGTTCGAGATCGTCGACTTGCGCCAGGCGAGCAGCGGTGCGACCCCCGTGAGCAGGAGCAGGGCGAGCCCGATCGGCGTCATCCACTTGTTGAAGAACGGCGGTCCGACGGTGAGCCGTTCGCCCGTGATCGCCTCGCTCAAGGTCGGAAACATCGTCCCGAACAGGACGAACAATGCCGCAAACAGGAGGATCCAGTTGTTGGCGAGGAACGCCGCCTCGCGCGACGCCCACGAGTCGAGCTCATGCCGCGATCGCAGCAGCGGGAGGCGGTAGACCACCAGGCCGAAGCTGAAGACGAGGATGGTGACCATGAACGCGGTGAACATGTACGCGAGCGCGCGATCCTCGCCGAAGGCATGGACCGACTGCACGACGCCCGACCGCGTCATGAACGTGCCGAAAATCGTGAGGAAGAACGTGACGATGACGAGCGTGACGTTCCAGACCCGCAGCATCGCGCGCCGCTCCTGCACGATCACCGAGTGCAGGAAGGCGGTGGCCGTGAACCATGGCAGCAGCCCGGCGTTCTCGACCGGGTCCCAACCCCAGTAGCCGCCCCACCCGAGCTCCTCGTACGCCCAGATCATCCCGAGCGTGAGGCCGAACGACAGGAACAGCCAGCTGACCATCGTCCAGCGCCGGACGGCGCGCAGCCATGAGTCGTCGAGGTAGCCCGTGATGAGGGCCGCCATGCCGAACGCGTACGGGATCGTCATGCCGACGAAGCCGATGTACAGCGACGGCGGATGGATCACCATATAGGGGTTCTGCAGCAGCGGGTTCAGCCCGCGGCCGTCAGGCGGCACCTGGGTGAGAAAGGTGTCGAAGGGGTTCCGATGGATGACCATCAGGAACAGGAAGAACATCTCGACGACCGAGATGATCGCGACGACGTAGGGAATCAGCTCGCGATGCCGCTCGCGGTTGACGCGCACGGCGACGGCGCCGAAGACCGACAGCAGGAAGACCCAGAACAGGATCGACCCGTCGAGGCCGCCCCAGTAGGACGTGATCTTGTAGAACAGCGGCTGCACGGAATCCGAGTAGCGCTGCACGTACTTGATCGTGTAGTCGTGCGCGACAAACGCGTAGACGATCACCCCGGAGGCGACGGTCATCAGCGCCGTCGTGAGGTAGAGCGCGCCGATGCCGCTCTCGATCAGCCGGCGCGACCCGCGGCGGGCGCCGAGCACGGATATCGCCGCGGCGTAGGCCGCGACCACGAAACCTGCGAGCAGGGTGAAGGAGCCAAGTGAGGCCATGGTGTCGTGATGCCAGCTAGAAGAGCGCCGGACGCGCGACCCGGCTGAAGTGCCCAATCGAGGATCGGGCGTGGCTGCCCGGAGCAGTCAATCGCGGCGAGGCGGCCCATGCCGCCAGCCTGCGGCGTCGGTTGTTCGGTCGAGGATCAGATGCCCGGACGCGCAGCGCCCGCCGTCCCCGGCTTCGCCTCGTACTTCGAGGGGCACTTCGCCATGACACCGTTCGGTTCCACGGTGAACCCGTTCGCCGAGAGCGTGCCTTTGAGCACCACTTCGGCTTCGTCCTTGAACGTATCGGGCACAACCCCCGTGTAGCTCGCCTGGATGACGGCGCCTTTACTCTGCACCTGGAAGCGGTAGTCGAGCGAATCGCGCTTCCGCATGATCGAGTCGGGCACCACGTAGCCGTGTAGCTGCAGTTTCTTGCCGTACCACGCGGCGGGCTGCACATTCACTTCCTCGACGTGCTTGTAGTACTCGGTGCCGTCGCGCAGCGTGGACCAGAGCAGGCCGCCGAAGGCCAGCACCAGCACGCAGGTGGTGAGCCCGATTCGCAGGAATTTGCTGTTCATATGCTGTTACCGGCTCAGAATACTGCCGGTGCGGAGGCCGGTCAACCATGCGATTATGCTAGAACCGCGCCAGCAGACGAGTTTTCGTCAGCCCACCGCGCCCGCGCAGTGACGCAGCAGCCGGGCCACGAGTGCCACCGGCAGACCCACGACATTCGGATAAGAACCCTCGATCCGCTCGATGAAGCGGGACGCGAGCCCCTGGATCCCATAGGCGCCGGCCTTGTCACGCGGCTCGCCGGAGGCGACGTACCATGCGAGATCTTCCTCGGTCAGCTGGGCGAATTGCACCACCGTGCGGGCTACGCCCGACACCGTCCGGCCCTGGTGCCGCAGAGCCACGCCTGTGAGCACCTCGTGCCGAACCCCGGCCAGCCGGCGCAGCATCGTCGCCGCGTCCGCGTCGTCGCGCGGCTTGCCGAGGATCTCGTCGGCGACGACGACGGTCGTGTCGGCGCCGAGTACCACCTCGTCCTCGCGTGACGGATCCGCGGCAGTCTCGGCCTTGATGACCGCCAGCCGCCGCACGTAGTCGGCGGCCGCCTCGCCGGCGCGCACGGTCTCGTCAACGTCGACCGGCCGGATGTCGAAGGTATACCCCGCAGACGTGAGCAGATCGGCGCGGCGAGGAGAGGCGGAGGCCAGGACGAGGCGCACGGATCACGATGATACACTCGTCGATTGGATGGATCCCGCCTCGCGTCTCCTGTCCACCGTGCTCCCGGCCTTGCTGGCCCGAGCCCCGTTGACCCCCGACAAGGTCGAGTTTGCGTGGCGGACCGTCGTGGGCGGCGCCATGGCCCGGGCCACACGCGTGCAATTGCTCGACAGCGGAACCATGGTCGTGCGGGTGAACGATCCGAACTGGCGGCGCGAGGTGGAAAGCGCCTTTCCCGTGATCCTGCCCCGACTGACGCCCCTGCTCGGCCCGGACGCCGTGCGCAAGCTGGTGCTGGGGCTGGATTGATGCAGACGACCGGCAATTCAGTGCGATGGAGCATCGCGCACCGGCTCACGCCGGGCAGCACGGTAATTCTCAGAGAGGGCCATGCGCGAAGCCGTCATCGTCAGCGCCGTCAGACTCCCGACGGGTAAGTTTCTGGGAGCCCTCAAGGAATTCACTGCCCCCCAGCTCGGCGCGCTGGTCGTGCGTGAGGCCGTGGCACGAGCCGGCATCGACCCGGCCGTCGTCGACGAGTGCATCATGGGCAACGTCGTCTCCGCCGGCCTCGGTCAGGCGCCCGCCCGGCAAGCGGCGCTCGGCGGCGGACTGCCGGAGACCGTGGCCGCGCTCACGGTCAACAAGGTCTGCGGTTCCGGGTTGAAAGCCGTCATGCTCGCCGCCCAGGGCATTGCCACCGGCGACATCGACGTCGCCGTCGCCGGCGGCATGGAGTCGATGAGCAACACGCCCTACATCCTGCCGCGCGTCCGTGAGGGGTTGCGGATGGGCAACGGCGAACTGCGCGACCTCATGATCCACGACGGCCTGTGGTGCGCGTTCGACAACTGTCACATGGGCCTGTCCGGGGAAACGGTGGCGGCGACGTATGACGTCACGCGCGAGGAGCAGGACGCCTACGCGGCGGAAAGCCATCGGCGCGCGGCAGCCGCGACCGCGGCCGGCTGGTTCGCGGACGAGATCCTGCCGGTCACCATCCCGCAGAAGAAAGGCCCGCCGATTGTGATCGATCGCGATGAACCGATTCGAGCCGACACGACCGCCGAGGGCCTCGCGAAGCTGAAGCCGGCGTTCAAGGCGGATGGCACGGTGACGGCGGGCAACGCGCCGGGCGTCAACGACGGGGCCGCGGCGCTGGTCGTGATGGCGGCTGAGCGCGCACGCGCGCTTGGACGCGCGCCGCTCGCGCGCATCGTCGGGCAGGCCACGAGCGGGCTGCGCCCTGGGCTCGTGATGATGACACCGGTGCCCGCGGTCAGGCGGTTGCTCGAGAAGATCGGCTGGTCCATCGACTCGGTGGACCTGTTCGAGCTGAACGAAGCGTTTTCCGTGCAAGCGGTCGCCGTCCTGCGCGAGCTGGGCATCGACGGCTCGCGGGTGAACGTGAACGGCGGGGCCGTGGCGCTCGGTCACGCCATCGGCGCCAGCGGCGCCCGCGTGCTGACCACACTCCTCTATGCGATGCAGCGCCGGAACGCCAGGCGCGGCGTGGCGACACTCTGCCTCGGCGGCGGCAATGGCGTCGCACTGGCGGTCGAGAGGGGCTAGCGCGAGGCCAGCGTCAAGCACCCGGCCACGCGCCCAGCCGTTGACCGTTGACCGTTGACCGTTACCGTTGACGGTTACAGAGACATCTGATGACCAGATCCGCAGAGAAGGCGCACCAGTCGCCGACCGCCAGCCGCCAGCCGCCAGCCGCCAGCCGCCAGCCGTTAGAGAGATACCCATGACTGAGATCCGGACCGTCGGTGTAATCGGTAGCGGAACGATGGGCAGCGGCATCGCGCAGGTGTTCGCCCAGGCCGGTTATGAGGTCCGGTTGCAGGACGTGTCGGCGCCTGCGCTCGACCGAGCCCGCGCCGGGATCGAGAAGAGCCTGGCGAAGTTCGTTGAAAAGGGGAAGCTGACGGCTGCGGATCGCGACGGCGCGCTCGGGCGACTGGCCATCACCACGACCCTGGACGGTTTTGCAGAGGTCGACTGTGTGGTGGAAGCGATTGTCGAGGACGTCGGCGCCAAGCGTGAGCTCTTCGGCCAAATCGACGCGATCGTGCCCGCCGGTCGTCTACTGACCTCGAACACCTCCTCGATCTCGATTACCACCCTCGGAGCGGCCACCGGTCGGCCCGAGCTCGTGCTCGGGATGCACTTCATGAACCCCGTGCCGTTGATGACGCTCGTCGAGCTGATTCGAGGCCAGGCGACGAGCGCTGACGCGATGCAGACGGCCGCGACGTTGTGCCGTGCGATCGGCAAGACGTCGGTCGAAGCGGCCGACTACCCGGGCTTCATCGCCAATCGCATCCTCATGCCGATGATCAACGAAGCCGTGTTCGCGTTGATGGAGGGCGTCGGTACAGCAGAGGCCATCGACACCGTGATGAAACTCGGGATGAACCATCCGATGGGTCCTTTGACGCTGGCAGACTTCATCGGCCTCGACGTGTGCCTCGCGATTCTCGATGTCCTCTACGATGGATTTGGCGATCCGAAATACAGGGCATGCCCGCTGCTGCGACGGATGGTCGCGGCCGGCCACCTCGGACGCAAAGCGGGCCGCGGCTTCTACGAGTACTGACGTCCTTCACTGACCCACAGTCCACAGCCCGCCTGAACGCAGGCACAACACGTCTTCACTGGCGGACAGCCAGCCTGGAATTCGGGCACCTACGAGGAGTTCCCGTCGAAATTCTCGTGGGGTATATCCTCGTTCTCACAGGAACCGATACCCCGAGAGGCGTGTGCTTCTGCACGCCTGCACCAACACATACAGCCGAGCCGCGCGGCACGCCGCCTGCAGAGTGCACTGGCTTTTGCAGAAGACCCTTGTTCCGGCCTTGGAGGTCCGCTTGTCAGATCCGTCACAACTCTTCCGTTCGTTCTGGATGGGTGGCTTCGAAGGAGCCTGCCACATCAATCGTTCCAACACGCGGCTCGACCTCATCGCGGCTACACAACACGATCTGCAGGTCTCTGCGGACTACCGCCTCGTCAAGAGCGCCGGCCTCCAGACGGTGCGCGATGGTGTCCGCTGGCCACAGCTCGACACGGGCAGCGGATTCGACTTCTCATCGTTCGTCCCGATGCTGCGTGCGGCGGTCGCCGAGAACATGCAGGTAATCTGGACGCTCTGCCACTACGGCTGGCCCGACGGCCTCGATGTGTTTTCCCCTGCCTGGGTCGATCGATTCGCGCGCTACTGCGGTGCGGTCGCGCGGGTGGTGGCCGATCATACCGACGAGGTGCCCTTCTACTCTCCCATCAATGAGATCTCGTTCCTGTGCTGGGCGGCGGGGGATATCGGCGGCTTCATCTACCCACACGCGCGCGGGCGCGGCAACGAGCTGAAGCGGCAGCTGGCGCGCGGCGCGATCGCCGGAACCGAGGCGATTTGGAACGTCGACCCGCGGGCCCGCATCGTCCATGTCGACCCGGTGATCAAGGTCTTTCCGCCACGCAGCCGGCCCGACTTCGCCGCCCACGCCCGACAATACGACGAGAGCCAGTACGAGGCGTGGGACATGCTCTCGGGCCGCGCCGAGCCTCAGCTCGGAGGAGCGCCGAAATACCTGGATGTGATGGGGCTCAACTTCTACCATTCGAACCAGTGGGAATACGAAGGTGGGCGCCTGCGGTGGGAGGATGAACCGCGGGACGACCGATGGGTGCCGCTGCACCAGCTGCTCGCCGGCCTGCATGCCCGGTATCAGCGGCCGCTCTGTCTCGGCGAAACCAGTCATTTCGGCAGCGGACGCGCACGATGGATCCGGGAAATCGGCGATGAAGTTGCCGCCGCCATCCGCGCCGGTGTCCCGGTCGAAGGTGTCTGTCTGTATCCGGTGATCGATCGCCCCGATTGGGAGGATGCGAACCACTGGCACAACAGCGGGCTGTTCGATCTCGTGCGCGAACCGGACGGGACGCTCCGGCGCGTGCTCAACGAGGAATATGCCGGCGCACTCGGCGAGGCGCAGGCGACCGTGGCTGACGCGCTCGGTGATGCGCTGCTCTGCGAGTGACCATCGCGACTCGATTCCATGTCACATTTCCGACCTGCTGCTGATCTCGACTGGGGCCGTGGATACCCGCGGCCCCAGCTCGTGCGCGAATCCTGGATGCCGCTCAACGGCGAATGGGACTTCGCGTTGGACCACGACGCGATTGCCCGCGGTCCGCGCGATGTGCTCTGGGACCGCACGATCACCGTGCCCTTCGCCCCGGAAGCGCCGGCGAGTGGCGTCGGCGATCCCGGTTTCTACCAGGCGTGCTGGTACCGGCGCGAGTTCGCGCTCGTGCGACCAACGGACGGGGCCCGCATCCTCCTGCATTTCGGCGCCGTCGACCACCGCGCCACGGTGTGGGTCAACGGGGCCGCGTGCGGCGAGCACGAGGGTGGCTACACGCCCTTCGCCTTCGACATCACCGATCTGCTCGAGGAGGGATTGCTGCAGCAGGTCGTCGTGCGCGCCTACGACGATCCGTCCGACCTCGCCAAACCACGCGGCAAGCAGGACTGGCAACTGGAGCCGCATTCCATTTGGTATCCCCGCACGACGGGCATCTGGCAGACGGTCTGGATCGAGCGGGTGCCCGCCACGTGGATTCGCAGTCTTCGCTGGACACCCAACCTCGAACGCTGGGAGATCGGGCTCGAGGCCTCCGTTGCCGGGCAGGCTCGCGAGCGGTTGCGCCTGTGCGTGCGGCTCCGCGTCGGCGAGACGCTCATTGCCGACGATACCTACGCCGTGGTCGCGGGCAGCGTGCACCGCCGCATTGCCTTGTCCGATCCGGGTATCGACGACTCTCGAAACGAGATTCTCTGGAGCCCACACTCCCCCACCCTGATCCAGGCGGAGCTCGAACTGTGGGGCGAGCGCGGCGAGTTGCTCGATTCGGTGAACAGTTACACGGCCTTGCGTGCCGTATCCGTGCAAGGCGATCGCTTCCTGCTCAATGGGCGCCCGTTCTTCCTGCGCCTGGTGCTCGACCAGGGCTACTGGCCGAGCACCGGCATCACGGCGCCCGATGATGCGGCGTTGCGCCGCGACGTGGAACTGGCGAAGAGCATGGGGTTCAACGGTGTGCGCAAGCACCAGAAGATTGAAGATCCCCGATACTTGTATTGGGCCGATCGACTGGGATTGCTCGTCTGGGGCGAGATGCCGAGCGCGTATCGTTTCACTCAGACGTCGGTGGCCCGCGTGATGCGCGAGTGGACCGACGCGCTGCTGCGCGACATCAGCCATCCGTGCATCGTCGCCTGGGTACCCATCAACGAGTCGTGGGGCGTCCCCAACCTGCCCGACGTGCCGACCGAGCGCCATTTCGTGCGCGGTCTATATCACCTGACGAAGACGCTCGACCCCACACGGCCGGTCATTGGCAACGATGGCTGGGAGAGCGTCGCCACCGATATCATCGGCATCCACGATTACGACGACTCCCCCGATCGCATCTCGCGGCGATATCACGCCGAAGGCGAGCTGCCACGGCTGTTCCGACGCGAGCGGCCGGGCGGGCGTGTGCTGGTGCTCGAGGGGCAGACACCAGCCGAGCAGCCAATCGTGCTCTCGGAGTTCGGCGGGATCTGCTACGCGCCAGATGCCGACCGCGCCTGGGGCTACTCGCGCACGACAACGGCGCGTCAGTTCGCGCGGCAGTACGCGGAGTTGTTGCTGGCCGTGCGCAACATCGGCGTGTTCGCCGGCTTCTGCTACACGCAGTTCGCCGATACCTACCAGGAAGCCAACGGCCTGCTGTTCGATGACCGCACGCCGAAGTTCCCGATCGATGAGATCGCGGCGGCGACGAGCGGGCGCGCGGCGCAGTTCACCCTCGAGCCCGAGCATGAGGAGGCGCCGGGGAGACCGTGAAGAAATTCGGAGCGCGGAATGCGGAATGCGGAATTGTTGGGAGCTCGGAATTCCGAGTTCCGAATTGATGTGGACTTCACTTGCGATCGCGCCCGTGTGCGTCCTTCACCTGCGGCCAATACGCGCGCACACCAAATCGCGTCCAGGCAATCCCGATCAGCAGGACGATAGGCAGCAGGATGGCGAGTTCCCGCAAGGCGGCGATGCCGTTCTGCGTGTAGAACCCTGGCAGCCACCATCGGCGCGAGATGGCCATGAACAGGAAGGCGTGCGACTGGTAGAACTCGCGTGTGAGCGGCCACAGAGCCATGATGCCGAGCGGCGGCGTCGTGTCGCTCCCGAGCCAGTCGAGCAGCACGTGGCTCGCGACGGCGGCCGCGCACGCGACCGCCAGCCGGGGCCGGCGCGTCCACACGAGTGCCGCAATCGCGGTCAGCACGACCGCACCCAGGCTGTGCGTGTAAGTGCTGTGCGCCCCGACCAGCAGGTCCAGATCGGGCGCCATGCCCAGCGCCCCGAACACGGCGGCTTCCCGCCGCATGTCTGAGGCGCGGCCAGGACGATCTTTCAGTCCGAACCGGTCGGTCGGCGCGGGCCCGGCGGCGAGCCAGCCAGCCGCGATCCCACCCAACAGGTGCCCTATCGGGCTCGGCACTCGCGTAGTCCGTCACTGAAAGGGTGGCCGGGACCAGGTGGCGTTTTCTGCACGTGCGGGGCGCCGCTCGCCGCGCGGAAACCGCAACGCCGGCACCGGTGAGGCGAAAGTCCTGCAACCTGTAACGCCATGGTTGTCAGCATGTTGTAGCGCGAGCACATTGGATTTTCGCTTGACACTCTCAGCGGCACGTCTCTAGAATGCAGGAGCTTACATTGTCCCCGGTTCGCTTGACCCTGCACTCGAAGGAGCACCATGCCCCCTGAACGCGATGACCTCAAAGACCGTCTCAAAGCGCTCGACCTCGCCGTCGGGCAGATCGAGAAACAGTTTGGCAAAGGGTCGATTATGCGCCTCGGTCAGAAGGGCGGCATCGCCCCGATCGAGGTCATCCCGACCGGTGCGGTCAGCATCGATTACGCGCTCGGCATCGGCGGCATGCCGCGCGGCCGCGTCGTCGAAATCTACGGGCCCGAGGCGTCGGGCAAGACGACCCTCGCCTTGCAGGTGATCGCGCAGGCGCACAAGTCGGGCGGCCTGGCGGCGTTCGTCGACGCGGAGCACGCGCTCGACTCGGCGTACGCACGGAAGCTTGGCGTCGATCTCGACAGCCTGCTCGTGTCGCAGCCCGACAACGGCGAGCAGGCGCTCGAGATCGTCGAAGTGCTGGTTCGATCCGGCAGTGTCGACGTCGTCGTCGTCGACTCGGTGGCCGCGCTGGTGCCGCGCGCCGAGATCGAAGGCGAGATGGGGGATGCGCAGGTCGGCTTGCAAGCGCGCCTGATGTCGCAGGCACTCAGAAAGCTCACCGGCGTCGTCTCGAAGTCGAAGACGTGCCTGATCTTCATCAACCAGCTGCGCGAGAAGATCGGCGTCATGTTCGGCAACCCCGAAACGACCACCGGCGGCCGCGCGCTCAAGTTCTACGCCTCGGTGCGGGTCGACATCCGCCGCATTGCGACGATCAAGGACGGAGACGTCGTGACCGGCGGGCGCACACGCGTGAAAATCGTGAAGAACAAGCTCGCGCCGCCGTTCCGCGAAGCCGAGTTCGACGTCATGTACGGCGAGGGCATTTCGCGTGAAGGCGACCTGCTCGATCTCGCCGTGGAACACAAAATCGTCGAGAAGAGCGGCGCCTGGTTTGCCTACAGCGGCGAGCGCCTCGGCCAGGGACGCGAGAACTCGAAAGGCTTCCTGCGCGACAACCCCGAGTTGCTCCAGACGATCGAGGATCGTGTGCGCAAGGAGCTCGGCCTCACACGTGAGGCAGACGTCGTCACCGTGTAACTGACGCGATCGTAAGCTTCAGTGCTGGGTGCCTGGAGCGCTCCGCGCCGCTCTGGCTTGGCGTGCGCGCCATTCAGTCCGCGCACGCGGTGTTCGAGCGCCGGCATAGCCGTGCCGGCGCGGGACGTGCAAAAGGCTTCCGCGGATGTGTCGCTCGGTCTATTCGATCGGACCCCGTCGGGGCCGGTTGTCTCTCGACGCGAGCGCTTCCGCAGTGTCTCCGACCGGCGCGTGCGCTAACGACCGCGATGCTTGAACGTCTGCTGCTGCTCGATGCCGCCGCCCGCTTGTGGGCCACCACGCATCACGCCGGGTGGGCCGACTTTCTAATGGCCGGCCTCAGTCTCGCCGGGCAGGGCGGCCTCGTGTGGGTCGTGATCGGCGCCACCGCCGCAGGCCGGCGACCGCACCTTCGTCCCCTGCTCTGGCAAGTCATGCTCGCGGTGGCGCTGGCGCACGTCACCGTCGACCTCGTGCTCAAACCCTCGATTGCACGCAGCCGTCCGTTCGAGGCCATTCTCGACGCGCGCGTGGTGGGTGCGCGGCCGACCACATACTCGTTCCCATCCGGCCACGCCGCATCCGCGGTCGCCGGCGCGTTCGTGACCACGCTGATGGTGCCGGAGGCACGCGCCCTGCTCTGGGCGCTGGCCGCGCTTGATCGCGCTCTCGCGCGTGTACGTCGGCGTCCACTATCCGCTCGACGTGCTCGTCGGCGCGCTCGTCGGCCTCGCGGTTGGCGTCTTTGTGACCGGCGGGCGCGCATGGTATATTCAGGTTCCTTCAGCTGCCCAAGATCAGTGGCGAGGTAGCTCAGTTGGTAGAGCACCAGACTGAAAATTTGGGTGTCGTCAGTTCGATTCTGACCCTCGCCACCATCCTTCGACCTGCATCCGGGCTCCGCGTACATCCACTCCACAGACTCCTGTCCGCCAGTACGCTGTCGCCGTCCGCCAGCGTCCAGGGCGCGTGTTCGTGGGCAACGCGGGACCAGGCCCTTCCGCGTCGTCACGTGGCGCGAGCCGTACCCGCGCGTTGCGGCCCGCGGAGCGCTTCGGGCGCCGGCGGTTTCTAGC
This sequence comes from Vicinamibacteria bacterium, assembly GCA_963697705.1. Classification (GTDB taxonomy): domain Bacteria; phylum Acidobacteriota; class Vicinamibacteria; order Vicinamibacterales; family JAENWD01; genus CAVUCH01. The sequence continues at coordinate 63,990 of CAVOPA010000019.1, read as the reverse complement.
GCGCGGTCGCGGCCGTATTGTCCGGCGCCGCACGGGCGCGTGACGCTGCGGATGTCGCCGTGACGAAGGGCGCTATGAGCACGACTCCAATCACGGTACGGGCTGCGGCAACCGGCCACCGATCCCACGTTCCACCGTGGCTTGGGCTGCTCTGCGCCGGCCTGTTCGTGCTCCATGCGGCCAACTACCTGTACTTCTTCGTCGACGATGAGGCGATTCCGTACGTGTTCGCGCAGAACCTCCTCAACGGCAATGGGCTGCGCTACAACTCGTTCGAGGGCCGGGTGGAGGGCTACTCCGACTTCCTCCACGTGATCGCGGCCGCGACGATCCTCGCAGCCGTGCGCCTGCTGGACCTGCCGAAGTTTGCCGTGTTCGAGGTGAACACCGTCTGGTCGCTCGTCTGCGGGATGGCGATCACCTGGGTCGCGTTCGGGATGCTGCGCCGGCTCCCCGGCATCCGCGCCCCAGGCGCGCTCGCGGGGATGTCTTTCGTCGTGTTGTCGGGCCCCCTCGCCGTGTGGAGCTGCTCGTCGCTGGAAGCTGCCCCGTTCGCGCTGCTCGTGACGCTCCTCGTGTCGTGGACGATGATTCCGCCGGAGCATGCTCCGCCCGACTGGCTTCTCGCCGGCTGCGCGACAGCCGCCGTCCTGATTCGGATCGACGGGTTCGTCCATGTCGGCACTGTGATCGGATGCGCGCTGCTGGTGGCCGATCGTTCCAGGCGCCGCGAACTGCTCCTTCGCGTCGTGGTGCCATCAGTCGTGGTGTTCGCCACATACCATCTCTGGCGCGTCTGGTACTTCGGACACGTCGTGCCGTCGCCGATCGCGACGAAGGTGGTCTACAAGCTGCACGCCGACGCCGGGTTGCTGGTGAAAGGGCCGCGCGAGAACTACACGCGCGCCTTCCTTGGGTTGTACGGGGTGGCGCCGTTGGTGGCACTCTGCGGCGCCGGCTTCATCTGGTCGCGTCGCCGGTCGGTCGCGGCGTGCGGCGCGGCGGCCGCAGCATTGACGGCGTACGTGGCGGTGGTCGGTGACTGGATGTTCGGGTTCCGGTTCTTCCTGCCGATGCTGCCGCTGTTCGCCGTGCTGGTGGCGCATTCGGTGTCGACGGTGACCCACCGCTGGCGGGCAGCCGCCGGATGGCTGCTGGCCATCGGATGCGTGCTCTGGTTCGCCGTGGGCGCGGCCAGGTTCTTCCAGACCTATGCCCGCCTTCACCACACCGAGAGCTGGCTGCTGCACCCGACGCTCGATCCGCACCTCCACTTTGCACGCTACTACTCGCTGCTCGAGCAGAGCCGCCCGCTGATGCGGCGTGGTGAGCGAACCGCATACAACCAGGCGGGATTCGTCCCGTTCATGCTCGATCTCGACAACATCGACGACCTCGGCCTGTGCTCGAGGTTCTTCGCGGACATGCCGACGACGGACGTGTACATGACTGAGGTCGGCCGCTTCGAGCCGCCAACGAACAGGCCGGTGCACAGGGCGGGCGAGGCGTATCTCTTGTACCGCGAGCCGAAGTTCCTGATCTACCCCTCCGATCTCGTGCGCAAGGCGAATGACAACGTCCTCCCGGCCGAACTGCTCGGCGGCTACTATCGTTTCCTCTTCCTCGACAGCGTCGAGCGGAACGTGGTGTACGTGCGTACGGATCGGAGCGTGGAGGCGTTCAGGACCGAGCCGCGGCGGTTTCTCGAGAACCTGGCCCACGTGTCGCACATCCGTCAGGCGACGGTGAACGGCGGCTCGGTGGCGCGGCAATCCGTCAACCGCGCGTTCCCGTGGCTGCGCGAGGGCGTCGATCGCATCACCGTCGCAGGCCGGTACTCGGCAGACATGACCTTCGCCGACAGCGACGAGGCGGTATACGAGGTGCACGTCGACATGCTCCTGGCGAGCCAGCCGCTGACAGTGCAAGTCTCGCTGCAGGACGGCTCGGGCGCTGTCGCATACGCTCGGCGCAGTTGTTCTGGAAGCGAACCGCACGCAGGGTCTGCACGCCCTGCTGCCGCAGGCCGTCTACGCCCGCCGGCTGCACGTCGAGGCAACGACGGCCGGCGGTGGATCCGCGCGCCTCTCGATCAGGGACCTGCGTGTGCAAGGTCAGACGCGCGCGCTCACCGAGTACATTCACCGCACTTTGCGGTTTCCCGCGCCGTGAGGGGTCTGGCGGCCGCGCGCATCCGAGCTCCGCAGCCGCAACCTGGCGGTGCTCAGGTGGAATGCCGCGGTTTTCGTTTTCGCTGCGTGGTTGTCCTCGCCTGTGTAACCGTCGCGATCCTGCGGCTGCGATGTCGTTCGAGCACGAGTGGATGGAAGGCGGAATGGTGGATCGTGTTCACCGAATCATGACGGACCGGCCGCTCTACATCGAGCCGTCGCTCCGTTTCGTGCCGTTCATCTACCCACCCGCTCTATTTCTCCCTGGGCGCGCTCGTCTCCAATGGCCGAGCATGATTGACGGCCCGAAGTGGTGTAGTGTCGGCACGTGGACGCATTGATCGAGCGCCGCCACGACCTGCGACCGCAGAAAGTGCTGGTGGTCGACGACAATCCCGGCTTACGCCAGCTCTGGACCGTATGGTTGAGCCTATGGAATTTCCTCGTCGTCGAAGCCGCCGACGGCCTCGACGCGATTGACACCGCTCTCCGTGAGGAGCCGGCCCTCGTCCTCATGGATCTCGCGATGCCTCGTCTCGACGGCTTTGCGGCCACCCGTGAGCTGAAGCACCACGCCTCAACGGCCACCATTCCGGTCGTGGCCGTGACAGCCCACACCACGACCGAAGACCGCCGTCGCGCCTCGGAAGCAGGGTGTTCCGGCTTCCTGGGAAAGCCGTGCGACCCCGAGCTGCTGCTCGACGAGGTGCGGCGCCTGCTTGGACGATCGCGACACAGGTAATCGCTCACGCGCCCCCTGGCAGGCTCAGTTCAGCGCCTGCGCTTCCGGCGTCGGCAGCTCCTCCTGCTTGTGGCATAGCTCGCAGTCCTGGCTGATCGTCGAGCCGTCCTTCGCCTTGTGACTCTCGTCGTGGCACCGGAAGCATCCCGGGAAATCCATGTGTCCCACGTTGTTGGCGTAGCTGCCCCACGAGACCTTCATCGACGGGAACACGTTGCGCGCGTACAGGCGCTGCAGGATCTCGACCGCGCGATCCACGGCCGCGGCCTTCGCGCCCGCCGCCTCCGGGTTGCCGGGGCGATAGAACGACTGCAGGTCGCGCTTGATGCCGGCAAAGGCCGCATCCTGGCTCGGATAGGCCGCCTTGAGCACCCGCACGGCCTCCCGGCGGATGAACGGAAGTGACCTGTCGATCACGCCGCGCGCGAGAGCCTCGTCCGCCGCCCGTTCCGCCGACGAGGCGAAGGTGTGGCTCGGGCGGTTGTGGCAGTCGACACAGTCCATCACCCGACGCTCGCCCTTCGCCAGCGTGGCCGCGGAGACGCCTTCCGCCGCCCATTCCTTGACACTGCCATCGGGCCTGGTGAGGCGCACCCACGGGATCACCTGACGTTTGTCGTCGGTGGCGATGTACTCGATCCGCGTCGAGCGGCTCGTGTGCCAGTGAATGCCCTTCACCCGGCCGATGCTCTCGCTGCCGCCGCCGACATGGATCCGCATCGCGGTCACCGACTCGGTGTTCGCCGCATCGTTGCCGTACTCCCGGAATGCCCGGATCTTGTCGCCGTGGAACTTCTCGGGCCAGTGGCACTGCTCACAGGTGTCGCGCGCGGGACGCAGATTGTGGACCGGCGACGGGATCGGGCGCGAGTGCGTGTTGAAGGTGACGGCGTACAGCTGCCGGGCGCCCGAGAGCTTCGAGCGCACGAACCACGGCGCGCCGGGGCCGATGTGGCATTGCACGCAGCCGACGCGCGCGTGCGGGCTGGTCTGGTACGACGCGAACTCAGGCTGCATCACCTCGTGGCACATCTGCCCGCAGAACTGCACCGAGTCCATGTAGTGCACGCCCTGGAACCCGGCGAGGGCGACGATCAACACGTTGACCACGGTGAGAGCGGCGACGATCGCCGTGATGCGCAGCTGGCGGGGATCGTTCAGGTTCAGCACGGGCCAGCCGGGCGCCCGCACGTAGCCAGCGAGGCGCGCGCGGTGTTCCCGGTACATGCCGATTGGGATGAGCACCAGGCCAAAGAGGAAGATGCCCGGCATGACCAGGAAGAACACCATTCCGATGTACGGATTGGTATGGATCCCGAGCATCTCGACCAGGTACACGAACAGGAACAGCAGCGCGCTCGCGGTCACGAGCGCGGCGCCCGCCAGTGAGATGGGGTTTCTCGCGAGGCCGGGTATGGTCGATTTCATCTACCAATGCTCTCCCAGTCGGTTGTGCGCGCGCAGCCTAGAGCAGCGCCGCGCGCAGGATCAGCAGGAACAGCAGCACGCCTGTCGTCAGCGCCAGCCCGCCCACGACCGTGCCGTAGCGGGCCATCGCTGGTGTCGGCGGCGGCACCACGAGCTCGTCAATGCGGCCCTGCCGCTGCAGCCGAGCGTACTCTCCCGGCCGCTCCTCGCGCCACTCCTCTTCGGGCAGCGATCCGGTGAAGATCACCGTATCGATCGGAAACTTCTCGGGCCTGAAGTGGCCGTTGAAGAAGTGGATCGTGAAGATGAACCCGACGGCGAGCAGGGCCTCTTCGCCGTGCACGAGCAGCGCCGCCGAGAAGACCCGGCCAGGCACGACCTTCGCGAACAGCTCGGGGAACCAGAGCATCAGTCCCGAGCCGCCGATGATCGCCATGCCCCAGAACACCGCCCAGTAGTCGAACTTCTCCCAGTAGGTGAAGTGATCGAAGGCCGGCCGCGGTCCGCGGCCGACGAACCACTTCACGTGCTCGACGAACTCCTGCAGGTCGCGCGGCTGCGGCACCATCGAGCTCGGGCCCCAGAGAATCGGCTCGCGGCCGATGACGATCCGATGCACGAGGCGGCCGACGTGCAGGACGAACGTGGTGATCATCACCACCGCGAACACGCGGTGGAGCGCGCCCGCCACCTGGAACCCGCCGAACAGGCGCGACAAACCGGACGCCCACGAGGCGGCGCTGAAGAGCAAGGGCAGCCCCGTCGCCGCAAGCCCGAGAAAGCTGGTCATCAGCGCGAGGTGGAGGCCGCGATTGAACGCGTCGAACCGTCGCACGTGCCGGCCCTGAGGTTGGTGAGCCACTAGGACTCTCCTCGGGACGAGGACAGCGCGGGCGGCGCCGAGCCGCTCGGCCGCTGCGAGCGCTCGCGCCGGGCCTGCAGCGATCGGGGAAACCAGAGCAGCGTGTGGATCCCGAAGAACAGGAACACGCCTCCGAGCAGCAGCTTCATGAAGACCGACGTGTAATACAGCATCGGATTGCGGTCGCGGTCGTGGGGATCGGCGTGCGGATCGTAGAGCGCGAAGTTCGCATTCGCCGCAGGATGGCACTGCTGGCAGGTCGCCAGGCGGCGCTGCGGCGAGATCATCGACGCGGGGTTCGACGCCGGCAGGATGCCGTGCGACCCGTGACAGTCCGCGCACTTGGCGACGCGCGTGAATCCGAGCGCGGTGATCTTCCCGTGGAACGTGTCGCGATAGGTGCGGAACGACTGCTCGTGGCAGGTCCCGCACTCGCGGACGATCCCGAGCTTCCACTGGTCGGTGTCGACGCTGCCGATGTCATGCGCCGTGTGGCAGTCGGCGCACACGGGCGCGAGCGCGTTGCCCGCCTTCACTGCCTGCGCGTGCACGCTCGATGCGTAGGCGCTCCGGATTCCCTCGTGGCACCTGGTGCACGTGCCGACGATGTTGCCCCGGTGCACGGTGCTCGCGGGGTCCGTCTTCCTCCGGATTTCATGCGGACCGTGGCACGAGGCGCAGTTCGGCGCGACCACGAGTCCCTGCTTCCGCAGCGCACGTCCGTGGATGCTGTCTTCGAAGTGCGCCCCGACGCTCGGCGCTCCGGTCCTGGCGCCCTGCGGGCCATGGCACGCCTCGCACGTGGCGGCGACGTTCAGGTGGTGCGTGCGCGAGGCGGGGTCGGTGGCCGGCCTGATGTCGTGCGCCCCGTGACAGCTCACGCACGACGCCGCCTGCGTCCGGCCGCCGTCGCGTGCCTGCGCGTGAACCCCGGCGCGGTACTGCGTGACGACCGCCTCGTGACACGCGGCGCAGGCTGCCGGCGCGAGCTTCGCGGCATGAGGGAAATCAGTGACCGTCGCCAGGTCCGCGTGACAGTCCACGCACGCGAGCCCGGCGACCCCGTGCACCGAGGCACCAAGCACGTCGGGCAGCACCGCGATCGACCGGCCGTCGTCGCGCGCCGCGGAACTGTCGCCGTGGCACGCCAGGCAGTCGTCGTTCGTGGGCGGCTTCACGGCCTGTGCTCCGGCCACGGTCGGAACGGCTGCGATCAACGCGAGCGCCGCCGCCAGGAGCAACGATCGGATGCGCATAGAAGCTGCTGATGTCTGGGGCGTAGGGCTTGCCCAGACACGTATACAAATCGGGCCGCGACGCGGCCGGTGTCAGCCGGCGACCGCGGGCGCGGCCCTGAAATTCGCGGGAGCACGCACGAACCACGCGCGTGAACCGCTGCCGCTATTTCTTGAGCGTCTGCAGGTACGCGACGAGCGCGTCCACATCGGCCGGCGGCAGGTTCGGGTACGCCTTCATCGGCGGCTTCCGTTCCGCCTTCGTCTTGGCGGTCATCTCCTTCGGGTTCGTGATCCACTCCTTGATCTCGGCCGCCGACAGCTTGCTGGCGACGCCGTCGAGCGAGCCCTTGGCGTTGCCCTTCCCGGCGATCGAGTGGCAGAGGGAGCACTTCTGTTCGGCGTACACCGCCTCACCGCGCTTGGCATCCTGGCCGGCGAGGGCCAGGCCTGACGTGAGCACGGTCACGCCGAACACGCCAAGCACCACCCGCCCCGCCCTCGCCCGCATGCTGCTGCTCATTCCGTCCTCCTTGTCGGCGATCGCGCCGCTCCGTTGGTCCGATCCTGCGGTGCCGTGGCCCGGCGATGCCCGCGCCGGGCCGCGGCGCGCCGATCCTACTAGAAGAATACCCGCACGCGGAGCGCGAAGGTGTTGCCGTCGTACGGGCGATACATGTAGCGCGTGACCGCGAGGTACTGCGCCGACGTGCCGCTCTGTCCGGCCGGGTTCAGCGCCAGGTTGTCGACCGTCGTCGTCGGGCTCGGCGGGACCGACGCGGTGCCGTTGCCGTTCGCGCAGGGTGTGCCGCAGTCGTTCCAGGCCCAGTCGTTCACGGAGTACTTCTCGTAGTACCAGGCGGCGCCGGCGCCAATCCGCCGGCTAATCCGGTACATGAAGTCCAGTGACGAGCGCGTGATCGTGTGCGACGCGTCCGGCAGCTGAATCAGCGGCACCGTGGTGAAGAGGGTCTGGTCAGGCCGCAGGCCGTAGGTCGTGTCGTTGGCGCCGTCCATCCAGTCGAACGCGTACCGGATGTCCGTCTTGGCGATGGCCTGCAGCAGGTCGACGTAGGCGTAGACCGAGTTCGCGTGGTCCTTGACGTCGGTCGTCCAGTCGCGACGCGGATCGGTTTCCTGCTCACCGGGGTTGGCCTGGCGCGAGCGCTGGAGCGACTTGTACTCGTCGCGGCCCCAGGTCAGGCCCATGGCCAGCTTCTGCACCGGGGTGACGTCGACGCCCACGGAGTAGAAGTTGCCGTCCGTGCTCACCAGCCCGAACTCGGTGTCGGGCCTGTCCTCCCGGAAGATCCCGACCTGCGCGTTCAGCGAGAGCTTGTCGTCCGGGGATCCCGACACGAGGAACGTGAAGCGATTCCGGTTGCGATCGGAGACGTCGAACTGGCGCGGCTCCGCGAACCCCTCGTTCTCGGCGTCGAACACCTCTTCCTCGAGCCCGGAGCCCGTGCGCTTTGCGTAATCGTATTGCGCGCGGAGTTGCAGGTACTGCCAGCCGGTCGTGTCGAGGGCCACACGGAAGATGTTGTCCGCGGTGTGCTCGAACTGCCGGAACGTGCGCTTGTCCGTCTCGCGGCTGTAGCCGACGCGCACCGCGGTGAACGGCATGATCGAGTACGACACATCCGAGTCGAAGTACTGGCGCTTGTAGGAGAACGCTTCGGCCCCAGCCCCGGCCGCGAACGGCTCGAGGACCTGGTCGAAGCGGACGTACTGCGTGACCGGAAAGGTCGTCTCCTCGCCGTTGATCGTCTGCGTCGGCGTCGTGTTGTTCCAGTCGTACAGCTTGTAGCGCACGTTGAACCACAGCCGTTCCGTCGGCCGGCCGCCGTACCCCGCGAGGAACGACGTGACGTCCGCCGTGAGGTCCGCGGTCTGGCGCGGCAGCGGGATCACCGGGATCGCCGTGTTGATCGTGAACGGCAGCAGCGGCTCGTCGTCGGTCAGGCGCGAGAACCCCAGGTTCGCATACGCCCGCGTGTGGCCGGCCAGCTTGTAGGTGGCGGTCCCCGAGATCATGTTCGAGGATGTGTCGGGCCACAGGTCCTCGCGTCCCTGCGACGTGCCGTCACCGGGCGAGTACGCGCTCGAGTACGTGAAGTCCGTCGCGCGCAGCGGGTTGTCCCAGACCAGCGTCGAGACGTTGTTGTGGAACCAGGAGCCGTCCCAGCCGACCTTGACCACGCCGCGCGTGTTCGACCACTCGAGCGCGGCGCCGACGTCCGTCGACCGGTAGTTCGCCGGGCCTGGCAACTCGTTCGCGGCCGCAAATCCGTAGGACGCGAACCACGGCTGCTCGCCGCTCTTGTCCATGTTCTGGAAGTGGAACAGCAGGTTCGTGTTCTTCAGCAGCGCGTACGAGGCATCGAGCAGCGCCGTGTCGCGGCGCTGGCGAATCTCGAGTGTCTGCGCCTCCTGGTTGACGAGCCGCACCAGCGCGGCCTGCCTGTTGCTCGTCAGCGCGGACGTCGCGCACGGCGGCGTCGGGCAGAACGCCTGCAGCGTCTGCTGCACCGCGTCGTTGATCCGGTACTCGCCGGAGCCCACGCCCTGGTACGGCGTCGCCGAGAGCAGACCGAACTGGTCGGTGTCGGGAGCGGCGTAGAAGAGCGGGATCTGATCCCAGGTGAAGGAGACCTTCAGCCGCTCGTAGTTGCGGAACTGGGCGAGGAACTTCTGGTCGCGATAGCCGACGTGCCTGGCGGTCACGTCGAACAGCCACTTGTCGCTCTCACGCGTGTACTTGAATGCGTCGAGCAGGCCGCCCGAGCGCAGGTCCTTGTAGCGCTGGTAGCGGGCCTCGTCGCCGTTGATGTTCGAGAACTGGCCGCCGAAGTCGATAGACCCGTTCTTCGGCTCATCGGTCGTCGGGGTGTCCTGGGCGCGTGCGCCGGCCGCGGGGGCCAGCAGCAGCGCGGTGAGCACGAAGAAAGCTCTGATGCGCATCTGTGCCTCCTGAGGTTACCGGGCGAACGCGTTGCCCGACGGGTGGTTCGATCCGTGGATCTGCTGGTGACAGCTGACACAGCCGCGGGTCACCAGCCGGTTGCTGCGCTGCGCGAGGGACGTGCCGTCGTAAATCGTCGACGGGTGGCGCGTGCCGATGTGGCAGCGCTGGCAGAGCATCGGCGTCCGCACGACGAGCATGCGGTCGTTGTTCGAGCCGTGCGGGTCGTGGCAGGTGCTGCAGGCCTCCCGTCCCGCCGCGTGCTCCCAGAGGAACGGGCCGCGCTTCTCCGCGTGGCAGCTCGTGCAGGACTCGTTGATGTAGTTGCCCACGCGCAGCATCCGCACATTCGTGGACCCGTGCGGATTGTGGCAGGAGGTGCACGTCATCTTGCCCTCGCGGACGGGCATGTGCGACGTGCGCAGCTGCTTCTGCGCCTGCGCCTTGTGGCACGTCGCGCAGAGCTCGATTGTGGTCGCCTTGACCAGCTGCGCCTGCTCCGACTTCGGCGCGTGCACCGAGTGGCACGTCGTGCAGCCCAGGCTCCGCGCAGCGTGCGCGCTGCTGTCCCACATTGCGTGCTCGGTCTTGTTGTGGCAGGTCAGGCACGTCGCGCTGACCTCGCGTGCGGCCATCTTGTTGAACTTCAGGATGTGTCCCTTGGCGTCGTCTTCGACGTGCGCCTGGCCGGGACCGTGGCACGACTCGCAGCCTTTTTCTGCTGCGGGCGTGCCCGGGATCTTGGCGTTGCCATGGGCCGTGCCGTGAATGGTGGCGGTCTCGTGACACGTCAGACAGGTGTCCTGTCCGACGTACCCGCCCGAGGGCGGCTCGGCCGCGCTCGTGGACTGGGTGGCGGGGGCAGTCCCCTGCGTGGCGGGGGTAGTCCCCTGCGTCGCGGGGGCCGTCCCTTGTCCACTGGCCGCGAGTCGCTCCGACTGGAACACGGTCAGGCAGAGCGCGATCGCTGCGGCCATAGCGGCCGCGGCGGCGAGCTTACTAAGTGTGGTGTGGCGATTCACGCGAATCTCCTGGGGGGAAGGGGAGGGACCGGATGATAGACGAGGCGCGCAGCGGCGAGCAACGGCGTAGATTGCAGCGGGTGCGCAGGCCGCCGTCGGCGATCGGGTACGGCCGCATCCGATCGAGCACGCGCTCGACGCTCTCGTGGGATACCATCACGTCACTTTTCACGCTGTGAAGAACCGCCCCGCGCTGCTTGGCGGGGGGCCAACGATTGCCCCCAATCGAGCAACCGCCGTGCCACGGATCCGGACGCAACCGCGCGATATCCGGCCCTTTTCGCGCGAAGTGGCGGCGGAGACCGGCGATCGCCCGGGGAGTATTCCGCAGCAGAGGGTGTTTTCCCGCGACCGACTGCATCGAGGGTGGCGACGTGGAGCGGCGCGTCTCGAGACAGGTCACACGCCTCGAGGCGAACGGCCGGCCGCGCACGTACACCAGTCGCTCGGGTCTGGGGCGGGTCGCGTATCAGATGGCGCGGTGGAGGCTATATCTTGAGGCCGAACTTTTCGATGCGGTAGCGGATCTGGTCGCGGTTGAGGCCAAGCAGTCCGGCCGCTCGCGTCTGGTTGCCGGCGGTGCGGGTGAGCGCCTGCACGACGAGATCGCGTTCCAGCTGTTCGAGATCGATCCCGCCAGCCGGCAGCTCGACGCCCTGCGTGAACTGCGCGCGCGGGGCCAGGACGGGAAAATGATCGGGCAGGAGCGTGGCGGTTTCCGACAGCAGCATTGCGCGCTCGACCGCGTTGCGCAGCTCGCGGATGTTGCCCGGCCACGGGTAGGTTTCAAGGCCCTTCATCGCGTCGGGCGACACGCCGGTCACGTTCTTGCGGAACTCGCGGTTGAACCCGTCGACGTAGTGGCGCACGAGCGCGGGGATGTCGGACGGATGCGCGCGAAGCGGCGGCAGGGCGAGAGGCAGGACGTTCAGCCGGTAATACAGGTCCTCGCGGAACGCGCTCTGCCGCACGGCGTCTTCGAGGTTGCGGTTGGTGGCGGCGATTACGCGGACATCCACGCGGATGTCCTGCGCCCCGCCGACGCGCTTGAACGCTTTCTCTTCGAGAAACCGCAGCAACTTCGCCTGCAGCGCCGGCACCATCTCCCCGATCTCGTCGAGGAACACGGTGCCGCCATCGGCCGACTCGAGCAGGCCGCGCTTCTGCGCGCGCGCGTCGGTGAACGCGCCCCGCTCATGGCCGAACAGCTCGCTTTCGAGCAGCGTCTCGGGCAGCGCCGAGCACGTGATGTTGACGAACGGCCGCCCCGCGCGCTCGCTCGTGTAGTGAATGACCTTCGCCGCCAGATCCTTGCCGGTCCCGCTCTCGCCGGTGAGCAGCACGGTCGAGGCCGGGCTCACAGACACCTTCTGCAGCAGCGACTTGACGGCCTTCATGATCGGTGAATCGCCGACGATGCGGTCGATGCTCCACTCCTGCGCCTGGCTGGAACGGAGCGAGCGGACCTCGCGGCGCAGACGCGTCGTTTCGAGCGCTTTCTGCACCAGCAGGATCATCTCGTCGAGATTGAACGGCTTGTTCGCGTAGTGATACGCGCCCTGCTTCATCACCTCGACCGCCGTTTCGACCGACGCGTAGGCGGTCAGCAGGATGACGAGCGTGTCGGGATCGTGCGCCTTGATCTGCTTGAGCAGCGTGAGGCCGTCGGTGTCCGGAAGCTTGTAATCGAGCAGCACCAGGTCGATCGGCTCACGGATGCGCTCGAGCGCTTCGCGACCGGTCCCCGCTTCGACAACGCGGTAGTTCTCTTCGGTGAGCCGTTCGGCGAGCGACCAGCGGATCAGCGGTTCGTCGTCGACGACGAGAATGCACGGTGTGAGCATGCCGTGCCCGTAGTATAGGCCCGAATCTTCGCGGGCATTGTACGGGTGTGCGCTGTCCATCAGGTGCGATCAGTGCAAAGACGCGGGCGGGCAGACCTGCCGGACCATTCGCAGCAGATCGTCGAGGTCGAACGGCTTGGCGATCACGCCGTGGGCGCCGGCGCGAAGAGCGGCGTCGAGCGTGTCGGCCGATCCGTACGCGGTCATGATGAGAATCGGGCATGTGCGGCAGTGCCGGCGGGCCTCCCGTGCCAGCTCCAGGCCGTCGACATCGGGCAGCTTCAGATCGATGAGCATCATGTCGACGGGGTGCTCCTCGTCGACGATGGCGACACGGGCCTCGCGGCCGTTCTGCGCTTCCACGACCTGGTATCCGGCGCCGGCCAGCATCTCGGCCACCGACCACCGCAGCAGCCCTTCGTCGTCGACCACGAGCACGCGCGGGAGAATTTTCACCGAGGTCAGGGGAAAAATCTGTCCGCCCGCGGCCGGATCTCCCGCATACGGCGAGAGATCCGGGCCGTAGAGCGCGTTAAAATGAAGTATTCCGGTCGAAGTGCTCATCATTCGAGTACCGCCGGAAGCTGCCACTTCAAATCCTGCGCCATGCCCTCACCCGCCGCCAGCACAGGCCCATCGCTCCGTACGTGGATGGTGCTCTCGACGTGGGGGGCGCTCACGGTGTTCGCGATCGACACTCTCGCGCCGCCGAACGTGATCGCATCGGTGCTCTATGCCGTCGTGGTGCTCATCAACCTGCGTGCGCCGGATCCGCGGGCCGCGCTTGCCAGTGCGATCGTCTGCTCGGCCCTGGCCTGGACCGATGCGATCCTGACCCACCGCGGGTCGGGCGACACGGCGTGGCTGGTCAACGTGGGGCTGGTGCTCGCGGTCATCTGGGTGGCCGCCTTTCTGGTGCACCGATACATGGTCGTGGCCCGCTCCTGGATCGAGCGATCGGTCAAGGAGCTGGAGGACACCAAGTACGCGCTCGACCAGTCGGCGATTGTCGCCACGACCGACACGCGGGGCATCATCCGCTACGCGAACGACAAGTTCTGCGAGATCGCCAAGTACTCGCGCCAGGAGCTGATTGGCCGCGACCACCGCATCATCAACTCCGGCTATCACCCGAAGGCATTCATCGCGGCGCTGTGGGAAACGATCTCGAGCGGCCGCATCTGGAAGGGCGAACTGCGCAACCGTGCGAAGGACGGCACGATCTACTGGGTCGACACCACCATCGTGCCGTTCCTCGACGAGGCCGGGCGTACGTACCAGTACATGGCCATTCGTTACGACATCACCGAGCGGAAGCGGTCGGAGGATCTGCTGCGGGAGCAGGCGGCGCTGGCGCGTCTCGGGGAAATGGCCGCAGTGGTCGCCCACGAGGTCAAGAACCCGCTCGCCGGCATCCGCGGCGCCCTGCAGGTCATCAGCGCGCGCATGCCGGCCGAAAGCCGCGACCGGGCGGTCGTCGGCGACATCCTGGCGCGCCTCGACTCATTGAACGAGATGGTGCACGACCTGCTGCTGTTCGCACGGCCGCGCGCGCCGCGCATGGCGCACGTGCCCATCGGCGCGCTCATCGAAGCGACGGCCCTCCTGCTCAAGAAGGATCCGCATCTCGCGCACGTTGACGTGATCGTCCAGGGCGGCCTCCAGACGGTCGAGGCCGACGCCGAGCTGCTGCAGATTGTGTTCTCGAACCTGCTGCTGAATGCGGCGCAGGCCATGAGCGGCGAGGGCACGGTGACGGTCACGGTCGAGCGGCGCGACGGGCGATGCGACCTGATCTTCCGCGACACCGGGCCGGGCATGCCGCCCGACGTGCGCGAACGGATGTTCGAGCCGTTCTTCACGACCAAGCACCGCGGCACCGGCCTGGGCCTCTCGACGGCCAAGCGGCTCGTTGAGCAGCATCACGGCGAGATGCGCGCCGAGTGCCCGCCCGACGGTGGCACGATCGTGACCGTGTCGCTGCCCGCGGGCCGGATGCGGGACGCCGAGCCTCACGCCCCCGCGGCCGGTCCGACGCCCGCTGCCGCCGTGCGCTCCTCGTAGAGCACGCGAGCCCGTTCGAGCGCGTCCTGGACGTTCGCGCACATGTTGGCGTCACCCACGTGCTGGTGAAACTCCGCGCGCGCCATCAGCGTGCGCGGCTGCTCGCGCGCGCCGCAGAGCAACAGCCTCCGGCCCGACGCGTGCAGCGCGTCGGCGAGTTCCTCGAGCGCGGCCAGCCCCGTACCGTCGATGGCCGTCATGTTGCGCAGCCGCAGCACCACGATCGGCGGCAGCGTGGGAATGCGCGCGGAGATCGCATCGAGCTTGTCGGTGGCACCGAACAGGAAGGGCCCGTGGATGCGGAAGATCGACACGTACGCGGGGATCTGCTTATCCTGCAGGATGTGCACCCGGCCGTCTTCCACGTCGTCGCCGGTCACCTCCGTGATCGTCGTCGTTCGGACCACCTTTCGTATGAACAGGAGCGAGGCGAGGATCATCCCCACCTCGACGGCGACGGTGAGATCGGCGAGCACGGTCAGGGCGAAGGTGACGGCCCAGACCGCGATGTCGGCGCGACTGAGCTTGAGCAGCTCCGGAATCTCGCGCCACTCGCCCATGTTCCAGGCGACGAGCATCAGGATGGCCGCAAGCACCGGCATCGGGATGTAGCTGGCCAGCGGCGCCGCGACGAGCAGCACGGCGGCGAGCGTGACGGCGTGCACCATCCCGGCCACCGGCGTCTGTGCACCCGAACGGATGCTCGTTGCGGTGCGCGCAATCGCGCCGGTTGCGGGCAGGCCGCCAAAAAGCGGCGAGGCGATGTTCGCGACCCCCTGGGCGATGAGCTCCACGTTCGGGTTGTGCCGGTCGCCCGTCATCCGGTCGGCCACCACGGCCGACATCAGCGACTCGATGGCGCCCAGCATCGCCACCGTGATCGCGGGTGAGATGAGGTGAAGGATGAGGTCTGGACGGAAGGCGGGCACGTGGATGCTGGGCAGCCCGCTCGGAATGCCGCCGAAGCGGCTGCCAATCGTCTCTACCGGGAGCCCCGCCGCAACGGCCACGATCGTGCCGCCGAGCAGCGCGACGAGCGTGGGCGGCACTCGTCGCGCCAACCGGACGACGAGAAGCATCGACAGCAGCGATCCGGCGGCGAGGGCGGTTGACGTCGGTGAGAACTCGGCGGCGTGCGCGGCCAGGGTGTGGAGACGGCCGAGAAAATCGCCCGGCACTCTGGCGACCGCGATGCCGAAGAAGTCCTTGATCTGGGTGCTCGCGATGAGCAGCGCGATGCCGTTGGTGAAGCCGATGACGACCGGGCGAGGGATGAAACGCACAGCACTGCCGAGGCCCGTGGCGCCCGCCGCCACCAGCAGCGTGCCGGCCATCATCGTGCACATGAACAGGCCCTGGACGCCGTGCTCCGCGACAATGGCGCTCACGACGACCACAAACGCGCCCGTCGGCCCGCCAATCTGGTAACGGGAGCCGCCCAGGGCCGAGATCAGAAACCCCGTGACAATGGCGCAGTAGATGCCCGCCTGCGGCGGCAGGCCGGAGGAGATGGCGAACGCCATGGCGAGCGGGAGCGCGACAAGCCCGACCGTGATACCGGCGACGAGGTCTTTGACGAATATCCGGCCGGAGTAGCCGCGCAGGTGCAGAACGAGTTTCGGGATCCAAGCGTGCATGACGGGGTGGGCGAAATCAGACCACTACTGCCGTTCGGCAGGAAATCAGTGTATTCTCTCTCTCAGACGGAGAAAGCTCTAGATGCCAGTGCGACTGTTTGTCGGGAATTTGTCCTACGAAGCTACAGAAGCTGAACTGCGACAGCACTTCAGCACCATCGGTCCGGTCTCCTACTGCTACTTGCCCACTGATCGCGAGACCGGGCGCCCACGCGGTTTTGCATTCGTCGAATACGCCGACGACTCGCTCGCGAACCAGGCCATCGATCGGCTGAACAACCAGCCGTTCCGGGGGCGGCCGCTGGCGGTCAAAGAGGCCCAACCCCGCGAAGCCCGGCCACCGGGTAGCGCCCCGATGGGTCCGCGCCCCACCTACGGCACCGGTCCGCGCCCGCCCCGCCCGCCGATGAGCGCCGGCGGTGGCGCCCCGTCCTTTGATCCATCGGCTCGACGAGCGCCGGGCAGCAATTTCGGTCCAGACGCACCGCCGAAGGGCAAGAAGGGCAAGTTCAATCGCCCCGAGCCGCGCGGTCCGAAGGGGCCGATCCGCGTGAAGCCGAACGGCCGCATCTACAGCACCGATGAATACGGCGAGGAATCGGGCGAAGCCCTCGTCGAAGACGACTTCGCGACCAGCATCGAGCCGGGCGACGATTCCGAGGAGCAGTGATCTCGCGCGCACGTATCCGGCCCGACACCCTGAACGCGTTTTCTCCACGGCACATCCGATGCGCGGCGCTCTCTCCCAAGAGGCGGCGCTGCGTGTCTTGTTTGAGGTTCCGGTGAAGCAGTCCTACGTCTGTCTCGCGGTCGTCCTGGCGGCCAGCGTGGCGTGCCAGAAGCCCGCCGCCTCGCAGCCTCCCCCGGCCTCGCAGCCATCCGCCGCGAAGCCCGGCACCGCCGCAACCGCTCCCCCGGCCGCAACGCCGGCCGCGAAGGTTCCAGCGGCAGCGCCGCCGCCAAAGGCGGTGCCATCCGAACTGCCTCCTGTGATCGCAAAAGTGAACGGCGACGAGATCAAGCGCGCCGAGTTCGAGACCACGATCAGAAGCGTGGAGCAACGGGCGGGACGGCCCGTGCCTGCCGACCAGCGAAATCAGGTGTACCGCGGCGTGCTCGAAGAGCTCATCGCCATGCGCCTGCTGAAGCAGGAGGTCGCACGGCGTCACGTGGTCGCCACCGACGCCGAGATGGACGAAGCGATGAAGCAGGTGCGGAAGCAGTTCCCCACCGAGGCCGCCTTCACGCAGGCGCTGGCCGCTCAGAAGATGACCGCCCCGCAGCTCCGGGAAGAAACCCGAACCCAGGTGCTCGTCTCGAAGATGCTGGAGCAGGAAATCGGGCCGCAAATCAGCGTGAAGCCGGCCGACATCAGCGGGTTCTACGAGAAGAACCCTGACAAATTCCAGCAGCCGGAGGCCGTGCACGCGAGCCACGTGCTCATCGCGGTGCCTCAGGACGCCACGCCCGCCGTCAAGGCGACCGCACGTGCGAAGGCGGCAGACGTGCTGAAGCAGGCGCGGGCCAGTGTCGATTTCGCCAAACTGGCCCGCACGTACTCGGACGACAGCAGCAAGCAGCGCGGCGGCGATCTCGGGTTCTTCCCCAAGGGTCAGATGCTGCCGGCCTTCGAAGCGGCCGCGTTCGCGCTCGCGCCGAACCAGATCAGCGACGTCGTCGAGACGCAGTTCGGGTTCCACATCATCAAGGTGCTCGAGAAGCGGCCGGCGCAAAGCGTGCCGTTCGCGGAGGTCGCGCCGCGAATCGAGCAGTTCCTGAAGCAGCAGCAGCAGCAGGAGAAGACGAAGGCGTTTGTCGATCAGCTGCGGGCGAAAGGGAACGTCGAAGTCCTCATCTGACCGTGGCCGACGAGCAGCCCGACGGGGTACGCCTGGACGTGTGGCTCGACGTCGCCTGCCTCTTTCGCACGCGGTCGGAAGCGAAGCGGGCGTGCGAAGGCGGGAAGGTCGATGTGAACGGACAGCCGGGTAAGCCTCACCGTCTGGTGCGGGCCGGCGACGCCATCGTCATCTCGCGCCCGCTCGGACGGCAACAGACCGTCGTCGTGGCAGGTCTCGCCGAGCGATCGATTCCCAAAGCAGAAGCGCGGCTGCTGTACGAAGACCGCACGCCGCCGCCTTCGGCGGAGGAAGTCGAAACCCGCCGCATGGAACGGATCTTCCGCGCGATGAACCCCGCCCCGCGCACCCCCACCAAACGCGATCGCCGTGAGATCAGAAAAATGAAAGGACGTTAGCGTTGCCCCTTACTCCGTTATCCGTTGCCCGTTACCCGTTACCCGTTACCCTGTCCATTGTGCAGTGAGGTTCTTCCCGCCGTATGACGCCCGGCCGGCACCGATATCACGGATCACGGATAACGACTGACTGCTAGATCAACTCTCCTCGGTGTCGTCGTCCGACCTGCCGCCGAAGCGCAGCACGTCTTCGATCTCGAGTTCGTCACGGTCCACCGGCTCGTCGTCTTCCGGAATGCGATAGCCGGCCTCCGCGAGCTTGAGTCCGACCGCCATCCCGAGGTGGAAGGCGCCCTCCTGCTGCAGCCACACCTGCGCGGCCTGGTTGTCGACGAGATCCTCGAGCAGCACGTGGCGTATGTCGGGCAGCGCGCTGCGAATCGACTCGACGAGCTGTTCCTGCACCGACAGATCGGCCGACTGGTATACCTCGTCTTCGTGGAGGACGGCGAGCAGCTCCTCGTACTCCTCCTCGCACTGCTCTTCGACCTCCGAGAAGCTGGGAAACTGGCGTGACTTGCGCGGCGGCGTGATGCGGCTGGCGCACGCCCGCGCGAGGCGCATCAGATCATCTGAGGTGGGCATGGCGATCTCCTCACGGATGTCGGCGGTCGGCGGCCGGCCGTTGACGCTCGACGGTCAACGATAGCTTACCCCTGGGCTCGCTGTGGACTCGTCTTGACCCAGCACCGGAGGACCTCCGCCACGCTCCACGCCTGCGCGACGCAGCCCCGGGGCGTGTAGGGCTCGACGGCATCGAAGATCTCGCTGATCGAGCCGATGCACGCCTCCCCAAGGTGGTCGGTAAAGCCCTCGAGGAGCCGACGCGCGCCTGTTTTGTCGTCCGGGTGCACGCGCAGCCAGGCGTCCACCATCGGGCCAATCAGCCATCCCCACACGGTGCCCTGATGGTAGGCCGCGTCTCTGGCGCGCAGGTCGCCGTCGTACGTGCGCTTGTAGTCGGGGTGGCCGGGCGCGAGGGAGCGCAAGCCGACTGGCGTCAGCAACTGCTCGCGCACCGTTGCGACGACGGGCGCCCAGCGGTGCTGATCGAGGACGGGATGGTCGAGCGACACGGCGAGCAGCTGGTTCGGACGGCAGGCGTTGTCGTCGCCGGCGGGTCCGTCCACGACGTCGCGCAGGTAGCCGCCCTCGGCGTACCAGAAGCGATCGTTGAAGGACGTACGGACGCGATCGGCCATTGCCTCGAGCGCCGCTACGTGGTCCTCGCCTTCCTCCTCGCGCAGCCAGCGCGCGAGCAGCCGCAGCGCGTTGTACCAGAGCGCGTTGATCTCCACCGCTTTGCCGCGGCGCGGGGTGACGACCCAGTCGTCGACCTTGGCGTCCATCCACGTCAGCTGATAGCCCTCCGCGCCCTGGCGCAGGAGCCCGTCGGCCGGATCCACGCCGATGCCGAACCGCGTGCCGCGGACGTGATGATCGACGATGTCGCGGAAGACCGGGAGTAGCGCGCGCAGTGTCGGTCGATCGCCCGTGGCCGCAAAGTACCGCTCCGCGGCGTGGAAGTACCACAGCGTGGCGTCGGCCGTGTGATACAGGCCCTGGTTCTGTCCGTCGGGAAACATGTTCGGGATGAGGCCGTCGCGCACGTAGTGCGCGAAGGTGCGGAGGATGTAACCCGCCTCCGTGTGACGCCCCGTGGCCAGCGTGAGCCCGTCGAAGCTGATCATCGTGTCGCGGCCCCAGTCGGTGAACCAGTGGTAGCCCGCGATGACCGTGCGCACTTCGTCGCCGGCGGCGTGCGCGCGCGCCGCGTCGGCCAGCCGCCCTGCCGGCTGGATGATGAACTGGTCGGCGGCCAGCACGAGCTCGGCGGGCGTGCCCTCACGCGCCGCCTCCGGCGCGAGCGCCAGCAGCCGCTCACGCCGGTGTTGTTCGGCCGTCAGCGCGGCGTTCGGGGCGAGCGCCCGGATCGAATCCCACGACTCGGTGGATGCGACGAGCGTCGCCTCGGCGGTCGAGCCGAGCCAGACGCGGAAGTGCCCCGGGCTCCACCAGTCGCCCGCCGACTCGTAGCCGCGCGATTCTTCCATCCGGTACAGCACCTGGCGCACGCGGTGCGGCTGAATCGTGAGCGCGCCGCCCTCGCCGCACACCAGCAGCCGCAGCGGCGGCACACCCTCTGCGGTGATCTCGTAGCGCTCGTCGACGACGGTGACGGCGTACGGATGATCGAGCGGCAAGCTGACGGGGGCTTCGTGGTGCCGGAAGTGGAGCGCTGGACCCAGATCGAGGCGAACGGGCCCATCGCCGGCGACGAGCGTGTACGTGATGTGGACGGTATTCTGCTGGTGCGGCAGCAGGAGGCGCTTCTCGATCGTCCACCCACCCAGGTCGAACTGCCAGACCGGGAGGCCGCGTTCGAGCCGGAACTCGCGGAGATACTCGGCGCCGTGCAGCTCCGGGCTCGAGCCGACGCGCTCCTCGCCGCCGAGTGCGATCTTCCGCCCATCCGGCAGCCGCAGATGCTCGGCAAGGTGATTGAGCATCACCACACGGCCCAACGGCGCGGGCAGCGCGGCGACGAGCAGCCCGTGATAGCGGCGCGTCATCACGCCCGACACAGTCCCCGACGCGTAGCCGCCCAGCCCGTTGGTGACCAGCCATTCGCGCGTGAGAAGGCGCTCCTGCTGTGCCGCCGCAGCGGCACCCGGCCAGGGCATCCGTCGCAGCAGCGCCGCGTGCTCGGCGCGGGCGGGGGCGGTACTACAGGTGGCCTCGGTCATCGTCCTCTCGCGTCAATCAGCGCGTGGGCGTCTGCTCCGCGGGCACCGGACGGAGCACGACCGCCGCGTGGCCGGGAAGATGCCAGCCTCTTGTCTCGTCTTCGATCGGCGGCGTGCCCGAGCCGCCGTACTCGCGCGACTCGCTGGACCACGCCACGGTCCAGCGGCATACGGCGGGCGGCGCGAGCAGCGGCTCAGGCGCCGCATCGAGCTCGAGATCGCGCCCGAGATTGACGAGCAGCAGGCGGTCGCCGCTGCGCGCGTCCGCTCCGTCGTGGGCCTCCCCTGGCGCACCATCGAAGTAGCGCAGCACGAAGGCCTCCGCGCCGAGCACCGCACCATCGACCCCACGGTAGGCCTGGGCTCGAAACGCCGGTGTCTCACGCCGCAGGCGCAGCAGGTCGCGGTGCAGGGCGACGATCGGGGCGTGTGCTTCGCGCTCACCGAAATCGAGTACCGATCGGGCGAACGTGCCGACAGCGGCGGGATCCGGGACGGCATCGCTGACCGCGGGATCCGCGACGCTGGGAAACTGCGACAGGAACTCCCTGCGTCCGGCGGCTACGCGTCGGGCAAGCGCCGGGTCGTGATCGGCGAAGTAGAGGAACGGCCGCGACGAAGCGAACTCCTGGCCCTGGAACAGCATCGGCGTGCCTGGCCAGAGCAGCACGAGGGCCGTCAGCGCGCGATACCGTCCGGGCGTCGTCAATTGGTGCAGCCGCCGCCCATCGGCCGAGTTCGCCACCTGGTCGTGATTCTCCAGGAACGCGACGAAGTGCGCCGGCTCGAGATCGAGCGACGCCGAGCCACGACGCTGCTTCTGCCAGCGGTACCGCTGGCCCTGCAGCAGGTAGCCCCACTTGGCCGCTGAGATCAGCTCCTGTGGCGAGCCCAGGTGGTCGGAGTAATACGCTTCGTTCCGGCCTGTCGCGGACACCACAAGTGCATGGTGCAGATCGTCGTTCCAGAGCGCGTCGAGGCCGAAGCCGCCTGCGGCACGCGGACGCACGAGCCGCACACGCTGCGGCTCGTTCTCGGCGATGAGGATCACGTCGCGGCCCGCCGCTTCCCGGCGCACGCGCACCGCCATCTCAGCGAGCACGTGCTCGTCCGACGCATCGAAAATGCATTGGGTCGCGTCGAGCCGCAGGCCGTCGAAATGGAACTCGCGGATCCAGTACGCGGCGTTCTCGATCACGAACTCCCGGACCGGCGCGGCGTCGGGGCCGTCGAAGTTGATGGCCTCACCCCACTCGTTCTCGTAGCGGTCCGTGAAATACGCGGGCGAGAAAGCCTTCAGGTAGTTGCCGTCCGGGCCGAGATGGTTGTACACGACGTCGAGAATCACCCCCAGCCCGAGCGCGTGCGCCCCCTCCACGAAGCGGCGCAGATCATCCGGCCGCCCGTAGGCGTGAGCAGGTGCGTACAGATCGACGCCGTCGTAGCCCCAGCCGAACCGGCCGGGGAACTCGGCGATCGGCATCATCTCGATGCAGGTCACGCCCAGATCGCGCAACCAGGCCAGCTGGCGTGCGGCAGCCTCCCACGTGCCCTCGGGCGTAAAAGTGCCCACGTGCAATTCGTACAGCACCTGCCCACGAATCGTGATCCCTGGCCAGCTGTCGTCGCTCCACCGGAACGCCGACGGATCAATCACCTCCGAGAGGCCGTGCGGACCGTCGGGCTGGGAGCGGGATGCCGGATCCGGGTAGGTGAGGTCTTCCCCGTCGAGCCGAAATCCGTATCGCGATCCTGGTCGCGCGGCCGGGTGACTCCCGGCAAAGTACTCGCCCTCACGGCCGAGCGTCAGGGGGTCGTAGTCGTCGCAGATGACCTGTACGCGGGTGCGGCGCGGGGCCCACACGCGAAAGCGCACGCCGTCGGGACCCACCTCCGCGCCAACGGGCATCGCCTTCAAGTCGGAGCTCAGCATCGACACCGTCGTTGGATGAACGGCTGTGCATGTTCGGTGCCCGTGTCGGCAGGGCCAGCATCCCGCTGCCGTGCGCCGGCGCGGTCGGCGTGTGGCAAGCCGGATCCCCGTGGAGGATCGGCTACCACCTAACCGTACACTCCGGGTAACCCACGATGGCCGGTCAGGGGCGCTGGTGCAAGAGGTTCAGCGTTGTGTCTGGGAAGAGCCGGAACGAAGGTTGCAGCCGAGCGACGTGCGGCAAGGCCGCCGCCCCGAGGTCATGTCCATGCTTCTGACCGAAACCATCGACCGACTCGCCGCATTCGAGCCGGTTCCCTTTCCTGTTCTGAGCCTGTACCTGGACGCCCGTGCCGATGGCACCGGGCGAGACAACTTCGATCAGTTCCTCCGCAAGGCATTTCGGGAACGGCTGCGCACCTATCGGCCGCACTCGCCCGAACACGCCAGCTTCAGCGCCGATGTCGACCGGATCAAGCGCTACCTCGCCAACGAGCTGCAGCCGTCGGCCAACGGCGTGGCGATCTTCGCGTGCGCGGGAGCAGATGGCTTCTTCGAGGCGCATCAGCTCGACGCGCCGATCGAGGAACACCGCCTGTACGTCGACGACCAGCCCCATCTGTACCCGCTCGCGCGTCTCCATGATCAGTTTCCGCGTTACGCAGCCGTGGTCGCCGACACGAACTTCGCCCGCATCTTCGTCTACAGCACCGGCCAGGTGATACGCCAGGACGAGATCCAGGGCGTCAAGACGAAGGGGACGAAGGTGGGCGGCTGGTCGCAGGCGCGCTACCAGCGTCATGTGGGCGAATACCACCAGCAGCACGTCAAGGAGATCGCCGACGTGCTCGATCGCGTGGTGCGTGCCGAACAGATCGAGCAGATCATCATCGGCGGCGACGACGTGTTCGTGTCGCTCGTGCGGAGCGAGTTCCCGCAGCACCTGCTCGATAAGGTGCTCGATGTCATCCCGCTCGACATCGGTGCGCCCGAGCGAGCCGTGCTGGCCGCCACGCTCGATGCGCTCCGGCAGAAGGACGCCGAAACCGACGCCCAGGTCGTGGATCGACTGTTCGAGGCCGTGCGCGGCAGCGACCTCGGCGTGCTGGGCGCCGAAGACACGCTGGCCGCGCTGCAGCTCGGGCAGGTCGACGAACTGGTCATCACGTCGACGCCCGATATCCTGACCAACGTCGACCGACTGGCCTCGGCCCCCGCAGGCGCCCCGACGCCGACCGGCAACGTGACCGAGGGGCTTGCGGCGGTCGAAGCAGCCGCAGCGGTCGCCGACGAGGTCGCCCAGTCGGCCGAGCCCGTGCCGGCGACCGAGAAAATCGCCGACCGGCTGGTGACGCTCGCGCGACAGACAGGCGCCCACGTGCGCTTCATCGAGGAACCGGCGCTGCTCGCCGAAGTTGGCGGTGTGGGGGCATTCCTCAGATTCAGAGTCTAGACCGTTAACCGTTAACCGTTGACCGTCAACCGTTGACCGCCGGCCGGGACGTTGACCGTCCACGGTGACTGAGCGCGCAAGACGACGAATCTACGGCCGGCTGGACGCCGGCGGACTGCTGATCAGGAGAAACATGTCGAAGCAGAACAACGCGAATTGGGATCACTACAAGGTCGCCGGGCGTGAGCATTCCGGCGACGAAGTGCATCACGAACAGGAACGGCAGCAGTTCTCCGGCGCGAAGGCGCACGCCGAGCAGGCTGGCCAGGCCGGACCGCACATACCGAACCAGGAACGGGCGTCGCAGCCGCGCGGTGTCGACCAGGAGGCGGCCGACGGATCCGACGAAGGGCGCGGCGCCGATCCGCAGAACATCAGCGGGACCGACGACGTCGAGCCGATTCTGAGCGACGACGAGGGGTACACCGGATAAGCAACCGCGAATGACGGTTCGCTGCCCCGCGGATCGTCCTGCGCGATTGCTGCTCCCAGCTGCGAAAAACGTACGCTGCACCTCGACGGCTCGCGGTAGAGTGAATCGGTGCGCCACTCCGGCGCCCATCACGAGGTGCCCTCTGTGCCGCGTATCGCTCGACTCGCTGCCTTCGCCCTCGCTGCGCTGCTGTTCTTCGGTCTGCCTTCCCTCGTCTCGCTTTACACGGATTGGCTGTGGTTCGACGAAACGGGCTATCGCGGGATATTCACGACCACTCTCGTCACGCGCGTGCTGCTCGGGCTCATCACCTTCGCGGTGACCTTTGGCTGGCTGCTCCTCAACCTGCGCCTGGCGCTCGCGTCACTGCGCTTCGCCGGCCCGATCCTGTGGACTGGGCAGCAGGGCGTCCAGATCGAGCTGCCGGGCAAGCGCCAGCTCGCGCGGCTCGCCATGATTGCGGCGGCCGTCGTCGGTCTTCCAGCGGCTCTCTACGGGGCCAGCGAGTGGCTCACGTTTCTCAGCTGGCGCCACGCGCTGCCGTTCGGGACCGCAGATCCTGTGCTCGGCTACGACGTCTCGTTCTACCTGTTCACGCTCCCCTTCATCGAGCTGGTGCGCGGACTGCTGACCGTGCTCGTGGTGCTGGCGGCAATCGCCGCAGGCGCGGTGTACGCCCTCTCTGGCGGCATCGGGCTCTCACCAGCAGGCGGCGTGCTGCTCACGCGATCGGCGCAGCGCCACCTGGCCTGGCTGGCGGCGGCCTTCCTCGTGCTGCTTGCCGTCGGCGCGTGGCTCGATATCCCGCGCGCGCTGACGACTCCTGCCGGCATCGTCCACGGTGTCTCGTACACGGACGTGGCGGCCCGCTTCCCGGTTGCGCGGGCGCTCGCTGGCGTGTCGTTGCTCGGCGCCGTGCTCGCGGTCGTTGCTGCGTACGGCCGGATGACACCGTTGTTCATCGCCATCGGGCTTTACCTCCTCGTCTCGCTCGGCGGGGGCGCCTATGCATCCGCCGTCCAGCGGTTCGTCGTCGCGCCGAACGAGCAGGAGCGCGAGAAGCCGTACATCCAGCACAACATCGTCGCGACGCGCCAGGCGTACGGGCTCGAACAGGTCGAGGAGCGCGAACTGAGCGGCGACGCGGTGCTCACGCGGGCAGACATCCAGCGGAACGCGGCGACGCTCCGCAACGTGCGCCTGTGGGACCACCGGCCACTGCTCGACACGTTCGGGCAGCTGCAGGAGATCCGGCCGTACTACGATTTCGTCTCGGTCGACAACGACCGCTACGTCATCAACGGGGAGTACCGCCAGATCATGCTGTCGGCGCGCGAGCTGAACTCGACGGCGCTGCCGAACCGCAACTGGATCAACGAGCACCTGACGTTCACGCACGGGTACGGCCTGACGCTCGGGCCCGTGAACCAGGTCACGCAGGAAGGCCTGCCGGTCCTCTACGTGCGCGACCTGCCGCCGATCTCCACCGTCGATCTCGACGTGAAGGAACCGAGCCTGTACTTCGGTGAGCTGTCGAACGACTACGTCTTCGTCCGCACGCGCGCGCGGGAGTTCCACTACCCGAAGGGCGAGGACAACATGACGACCACCTACAACGGTCGCGGCGGGGTCCTCGTCAACTCGATCTGGCGGAAGGCGGCGCTCGCGATGCGCTTCCGCGCGCAGCAGATCTTCTTCAGCGACGACATCACCAACGAGAGCCGCGTGTTGTTCCACCGGCGCATCTCGCGAACGGGTGCAGATGATCGCGCCATTTCTGTGGTACGACCCTGACCCATACCTGGTCGTCTCCGGCGGGCGGCTGGTCTGGCTGCAGGACGCCTACACGTTCACTGATCAATATCCCTACTCGACGCCGACGGCGAACAACGTGAACTACATCCGCAACGCCGTGAAGGTGGCCATCGACGCGTACGACGGCACCACCACGTTCTACCTTGCGGACTCGAAGGATCCGATTGCGGCCACGTACCAGCGGATCTTTCCCTCGCTGTTTCGCCCCCTCAGCGCGATGCCCGAGGATCTGCGCCGGCACGTCCGCTATCCGGAAGCGCTGTTCTCGATTCAGACCAGCATGTACACGACGTTCCACATGACCAACCCCGCGGTCTTCTACAACAAGGAAGATCAGTGGGACGTGCCCGCGATCGAGGGCAGTGAGGCGCAGCCGGAGCGGATGGAGCCGTACTACACGATCATGAAGCTGCCCGGCGAGGACACGGCCGAGTTCATCCAGATGGTGCCGCTGACGCCACGGCGCAAGGACAATCTTGCCGCGTGGATGGTGGCCCGGAGTGACGGCGAGCACTACGGCAAGCTCTTCGTCTACCGCTTCCCGAAGCAGAAGGTCGTGTTCGGCCCGCGGCAGGTGGTGGCACGCATCAATCAGGATCAGGTCATCTCGCCGCAGATCACGCTCTGGAACCAGCAGGGATCAGAAGTGATCCAGGGCACGCTGCTCGTGATCCCGCTCGAGGAGTCGCTGATTTATATCCGGCCGCTGTACTTGCGCAGCTCGGGCGGCAAGATCCCGGAGTTGAAGCGCGTCATCGTTGCCTACCAGAACCAGATCGTGATGGACACGACGCTGGAGGGCGGGCTCGATCGCATCTTCGGCGCGGGCGCCACGGCCGGCATGCGGTTGCCGACCGACGTGCCCGGGCCGGGGCAGGCCATCAGCGAGAACGCCCCGCCGCCGGCCGCAGCCGGTGCGGCACCGCCGCCGGTACCCGGCGGGACACCGCCCGCGCTCAGCGAGCAGATGCGGACGCTCACGGCGGAAGCGCGCGACCACTACCAGCGCGCGCTCGACGCCCAACGCCAGGGTAACTGGGCCCTCTACGGGGACGAGATCAAGCGGCTGGGAGAGGTGCTCGAGCGCATGGAGTCGGCGCGCGAAAGACGTTAACCGTTCACCGTTGACCGTTGAGCGTTGGTGCGTCGGGTGGGCTCGTGGCGTTGCCTACGGCGTGCCGCACAAATGGCAAGAGCGGCAAGGCCGAAGGGCCTGCCGCTCTTGCGGTCGACGGTTAACGGTTAACGGTCAACGGTCAACGGTCAACGATTTAGACCGCCGCCGGAACGGCCGCCTTCTCCCATGGCAGTCCGGCTTTTCCGAAGTGGCCGTAGTTGGTCGTCTGCCGGTAAATCGGCTGCAGCAGCTCCAGCTCCTCGATGATGTTCGCGGGACGGAAGTCGAAGTTCTCGGCGACGAACTTCTCGGCCTTCTGCGGATCACCGGTGCCGAACGTGTCGACCTTGATCGAGAGCGGCTTCGCCCGCCCGATCGCGTACGCGACCTGCAGTTCTGCCTTGTGGGCGAAGCCGGCCTGCACCAGCCGGCGTGCCACGTAGCGGCAGTAGTACGCGCCGCTGCGGTCCACCTTCGACGGGTCCTTGCCGCTGAAGGCGCCGCCGCCGTGCCGGCCGGCGCCGCCGTAGCTGTCGACGATGATCTTGCGCCCGGTCACGCCGCAATCGGCCGACGGCCCGCCGAGCACGAAGCTGCCGCTCGGATTGACGATGTACTCGGCGCGCGGGTTGTACCACTCGCCGAGCACGCGGGGCGCGAGCTCGCGCTCCACGTAGGCCTGGATGTCGGAGCGCGACACGCTGGCGCGGTGCTGCGTGGAAATGAGGACGGTGGCGACTTCGATGGGAGTGTTGCCGCGGTAGACCAGCGAGACCTGCGACTTCGCGTCGGGCCTGAGCCAGTCGTACTTGCCGCTGCGCCGATCCTCCGCGAGCCCCCGTGTGAGGCGGTGCGCGAGGAGGATCGGCAGCGGCATCAGCTCGGCACACTCGTCGGTGGCGTACCCGAACATGATGCCCTGGTCGCCGGCGCCCTGCTCCTTCTGATCGTCGGTCGCGTGAACGACGCCCTGGTTGATTTCGTTCGACTGGCGGGAGAGCAGCAGCAGCACCTGCGCGGCGTCGGCGTTGAACGGCTCGGCCGGATCCGTGTAGCCGATCTCGCGGATCGTGCGCCGGACGATCTCCTCGTAGTTCAACCGCGCGGCGGTGCTGATTTCGCCGCCGAGCACGACGGTGTTGTGCTTGCACATCACCTCGCAGGCAACGTGGCTCTGCGGATCCTGCTCGAGGCAGGCATCGAGAACGGCATCCGCGATGAAATCGCAGACCTTGTCCGGGTGGCCTTCGGAAACCGACTCCGACGAAAACGTGTAGTGCTGTTCGCTGCTCATGGACGCGTTTCAACTCCCGTAAGACAAGTGGCCGTACACGAAAAAAGGCTCGGCGATGTGTCGCGAGCCTTTCGATCCGCGACTTAGATGGCAGTGGCCAGCGGTGAGGCTGACTACGCGCGGCCCATCAAGTCGGGTGAAATCGCCGCGCCCGTCGAGTGTGGTCCAGCGGGGCCGTCCCTGTCAAGCGGGAGCACGATGGGACAGGCGATCGAGCGCCCGCGGCAGGCTCCGCCGGGCCACCGGGTGTGCCGGCCGGCTTCCGGCAGATGTGGTTCAATGGCCGCGCGAGATGCCGCGCTTCAAGCTGACGATCGAGTACGCAGGCACGCGCTATAGCGGGTGGCAGATCCAGAAGAACGCCCGCACGGTCGCGGGCGAAATCGAGCGCGCCGTGCGCGACGCGACCGGGGTGCGCGAGCTGGAGCTGTACGGCGCCGGCCGTACCGACGCTGGTGTCCACGCGCTCGCGCAGGTGGCCCACCTCGACATCCGCACGAACGTCCCGCCGGCACGCCTGCTCCGGCGCGTGAACGACGAGCTGCCCGCAGACATCAACATCCTCCGCATCGACCCCGCGCCCCACCGGTTCCACGCCCGTCACGACGCGATAGCGCGAACGTACTTGTACCAGGTGGCGACTCGGCGGACGGCCTTCGGGAAGCCGTTCGTCTGGTGGGTGCGCGACCCGCTCGACGTCGCCGCGATGCGTCGCGCGGCCGTCCGCTTCGAGGGCATGGGCGACTTCGCATCGTTCACCGACGACGACCCGGACGAGAAGTCGACGAAGGTGGCGGTGACACGCGTGCGGCTCCACGAAGCCGGCGATCTGCTCCTGCTCAGGGTGGAAGGGTCGCACTTCCTCTGGAAAATGGTGCGCCGGATGGTCGGCGTCCTCGTCGCGGTCGGGCGCGGCGACGTGAGCGCACGAGAGCTCGCCGGGTTCATGCACCAGCCGTCCGGTGTTCCCGCCCGGCTGACCGCTCCCCCGTCAGGCCTGTTCCTGGAGCGCGTCATCTACCCGGGCGACCCGCCGCAGCCCGAAGGTCCTCCGCTGCTCACACTGCGCGCCTACAGCCCGCTTGCCTCGGGCGTTCCCGATTCGCCAGCGTGACCCAGCTACTCGGCATCCGCAACGCTGCCATGTCAGGAGTAGTGGTGGGCGTCGTGTCCCTGGTTGCGTCGCGTGAACGCGCCACGCATTCTCGCCGTGGGCGATACCCGCAACGGGCCACCGCCGCCGTTCTCTCCGGGTGTCGCTTCGATCCGCTAACCGCGTGCCGCCACCGGCTCCTCGCGGCGTTCGCCGACCTGTTGGCGCCACATCGCGTAATACAGCCCATGCTGTGCGACGAGGTCGTCGTGGCGGCCCTGCTCGACGATGCGGCCGCGTTCGAGCACGTAGATGCGGTCCGCGTGGAGCACGGTCGAGAGTCGGTGGGCGATGAGGATCGTGATCGCCTCGCGACTGTGGTTCACGTCGCGGATCGTCTGGCTGATCTCGTCCTCGGTAATCGAATCGAGCGACGAGGTCGCCTCGTCGAACACGAGCAGATCGGGATTCCGCAGCAGCGCGCGGGCAATCGACAACCGCTGGCGCTCGCCGCCCGAGACCTTCACGCCCGCCTCGCCGATCACCGTGTCCAGCCCCTGCGGCGCCCGCGCCAGCAGACCGTCGCACGCGGCCCGGCGGAGCGCCTCGAGCACCTCGGCGTCGCTCGCCCCGGGGCACACGAAGAGCAGGTTCTCCCGGATCGTGCCGGAGAACAGCTGCGTGTCCTGCGTGACGAACCCGATGCGCGCGCGCAGGCGTTCGAGATCGACCTCGGCTCCGGAATGCCCGTTGTACAGGATGCGCCCGGTCTGCGGGCGATAGAGCCCGACGAGCAGCTTCACGAGCGTGCTCTTCCCTGCTCCGGACGGGCCAACGAAGGCGATGGTGCCGCCCCTCGCGACGTCGAACGAGATTCCCGTCAACGCGGCCACCCGCGCGCTCTGGTGCGTGAAGCCGACGTGCTCGAACGCCAGCGTCGAGAGCCGGTCCACGAGCACCGGGTTCTCGGGTCGCGGCTCCAGCGGCATCCTGAGCAGCGCCTCGAATTTCTGCAGCGACACCTCGGTCTCCCGGTAGGTGTTGATCACGTTGCCCAGCTCCTGCAGCGGCCCGAAGATGAAGAACGAGTAGATGAACAGCGAGAAGAACTGGCCGACCGTGATCCGCTGGGTGAAGATCAGGTAGAGCATCAGGAACATGATGCTCGTGCGCAGCGCGTTGACGGCGGTACCCTGGATGAAGCTGAGGCTCCGCAGGTACCGCACTTTCCTCAGTTCGAGCGCCAGGATCTTCTCCGTCGTGCCGTTCAGCCGTGCAACTTCCTGGTTGGCGAGGCCAAGGCTCTTCACGAGCTCGATGTTCCGCAGCGATTCCGTCGTCGACCCCGCCAGGCCCGTCGTCTCGCGCACGATGTCGGTCTGGATCCGCTTGATGCGGCGGCTGAGCGTCGAGCTGAGGATCCCGAGTAACGGGACCGTCAGCAGGTATACGGGCGCGATGATCCAGTGCACCGTGAAGGCGTAGGTCATCACGAAGAGGATGCCGACGAGCGTCGTGAAGAGGACGTTGATCGAAACCGCAATCAGCTTCTCGACGTCTGCGCGTACCTTCTGCAGGACACCCAGTGTCTCGCCGCTGCGCTGATCCTCGAACGTCGCATAGGGCAGGTCGAGCGAGTGACGCACGCCGTCCGCGTACAGCCGGGCACCGAGCCGCTGCGTGATCACGCTGATGCAGTAATCCTGGAAGTTCTTGGCCACGCGCGAGACGAACGCCACGCCGACGGCGGCCAGCAGCAGCAGGCTGACGCCGCGGAAGAACTCGCCGGTCGTGTAGTTGCGGTACTGCGTCGCGTACTGGTCGATGACGTGCCGGAAGATCAGCGGGTCGAGCAGCGAGAAGACCTGGTTGATGGCGGCCAGCAGCAGCGCGAGGGCGACGAGGCCGCGGTAGCGCGAGAGGTAGTCCCAGAGCAGGCGCATCTCAGTCGACTCTCCGCGCGACGATGCCGCTCATCATTCGTCCGAACACCTCGCCGGTGCGCTCGCGCACCACGGTGAGCGGCGCGACGAGCCGCAGCAGCTCGCCGTGCTCCAGCAGATGGGCCGGGCTCGTGGGCCGGCCGCGGGCGGCCTGCTCAATCGTGAACGTCTCGTAGATCAGGAGCCCGCCCGGGGCGACGGCCGCGACAATCGCCGGAAGCAGCGGACGGTGCAGGTAATTGAAGACGAGCACGAGATCGAACGCGCGCTCACCGAGCACGGGCGCGCCGCGCTCCAGGTCCTCGACGGCGGTGTCCACGGCGAGGTGCAGGCGATGCGCGACGGTCCGGAGAGCATCGATGCGCGCCGCGTCGCCATCAATCGCGCGAACCCGGAACCCGGCAGAGGCGAGCAGCAGCGCATGCCGCCCGCGTCCACACGCCACGTCGAGCGCCGCGCCGCCGCGCGGCAGCAGATCCGCGTTCGCGAGCAGCCAGTCGGAGGGGCCGTGCACCTCACCCGGCCCGAACGCTCGCGGGCCCGTCCAGCGCGCCATGCCGCCCGTCATGTTCAGCACCGGCACCTGCGCCTGGGCCAGCACGTTCGCGGCGTGCACACTCCGGACGCCGTGTTCGCACACGACCAGCACTGGGCGATCGCCGGGAGGCAGCACCGCGGGCGCCGCCACGATGAGGTCCACCGGCAGCAGCCACGCGCCTGGAATGTGGCCAAGCTCCTCGTACTCGGCCGGTGTGCGCACATCGAGCACGAGGGTCCCATCGGCGACGAGGCGTTCAGCGTCCGCCGCCGTGATGTGCTGAAGGTCTGGTTGCGGCACGGCTGTCAGCGTACAACATGCGACGAGCGCAACCCGCGCGGCTGCGCCGGCACGTTGACCCACGCCCGGCTGACGTCGCGAGCCACGCTGAGGCCCACCCCACGGGGGCTGAGTCGGCCCGTGTCGCGTCCGCGGCCCCGCCGCCGGCTGCCTGCCCACCCGCGGCCATTCCGCGTGATAACGTGTCTGCCCGATGGAATCCTTCGACGTGGCGATCGTGGGCCTCGGCGCCACGGGAAGCGCGGCGGCATGGCACCTCGCGGAGCGCGGCCTTCGCGTCCTCGGGATCGATCGGCACACCCCGCCACACCATTACGGGTCCTCGCATGGTCACGCGCGAATCATCCGCGAGGCGTACTTCGAGCATCCGCAGTACGTGCCGATGGTCCAGCGTGCGTACGCGTTGTGGGATGCGCTCGCCGCGTCGGCGGGCACGGAGCTCGTCAGGCGCACCGGCGGCCTGATGATCGGAGCCGCCGACGGCCAGCTCGTGTCAGGCGCGCAGCGGAGTGCCGTGCTGCACCAGTTGCCGTGCGCACTCTGGTCGGCTGGAGACGTGCGGAATCGCGTGCCGGCGCTCTGCCCCACCGACGACATGGTGGCGCTCTGGGAGCCGCGCGCGGGCGTGCTCTTTCCGGAGCGGGCGATCGAGACGATGCTCGCGGCGGCGCGGGCGCGCGGGGCACGGCTGGTCTGCGAGACGATCGTGACCGGCTGGCGCGCCGACAGCACGGGCGTGACCGTCGCCACCAGCGCCCAGGACTACCGCGCTGCGCGCCTCGTTCTCGCGGGCGGACCATGGATGCCGGAGCTGTTGCCGACGCTGGCGCTTCCACTCGACATCGAGCGGGCGGTGCAGTTCTGGTTCCGGCCGCCGGTGGACGAAGGCCTGGGTGGGCCGGATCGTCTGCCCATCTTCATCATGGAATACGCACACGATCGGCTCCTGTACGGGCTGCCCGACACCGGCCGTGGCGTCAAGATCGCCAAGCACCACCAGGGTGAGCGCACGACGGCAGACACCGTGCGCCGCCGCGTGGACGATGACGAACGGCTCGAGATGCATGCCCTCGCCCAACAGTGGCTGCCGCGCGTGGCCGGCCCGTTCGTCGAGTCGTCGGTGTGCCTGTACACCAATACGCCCGACCGGGACTTCATCCTCGACTACCACCCCGAGAACGGGCGCGTGATCGTGGCCAGCCCGTGCTCGGGCCATGGTTTCAAGTTCGCGAGTGCGGTCGGCGAGATCCTCGCCGACCTCGCGACGGAACGTGCGCCCGCGTTCGATCTTTCCCCTTTCCGCGTCGGCCGCTTCGCCTCGGCCTGAGCGCGGCAGGCAGCCACGTCCGTGCCTGGGGTATCCTTCTGAGGTCCGCTGAACAGGCGCGGACGCGTAGCGCGCTATCCACTCCTCGGAACACGTCGCAGCCCCATGCCCGCACAGCGTCTCGTGATCAAATTCGGCGGCACGTCTGTCGGCCACGGACAAGCCATCGCCGAGGCCGCCGAGATTGCGGCCGACCTCCGGCGTGCCGGACACCCGGTCATCGTGGTCGCCTCCGCGATGAGCGCGGTGACCGATGCGCTGCTTGGCGGAGCGGCGGCAGCGGTGCGCGGCGAGCGCGTGCACCTGCGCGAGCTCACCGAGACTCTGCGAGCGAAGCATCATGCGGCGGCTGGCGAGCTGGAGCTCTCCGAACAGGAGCGTCCGATCGTGCTCGATCCGGTCGACCAGCGCCTCGCCGAGTTCGCGATGCTCTGCGACGCGCTTGCCGTTCTCGGCGAGGCGTCGCCGCGCGCCATGGACGCCGTGTCGTCGCTCGGTGAGCGGATGAGCGTGCACCTGCTCGCGGGCGCGCTGCGCAAGCGAGGCACGCCGGCCCTGCCCGTCGATGCGACGGAGCTCGTGCGCACCGACGACGCCTTCCAGGCGGCAGCGCCGGACATGGTCGAAACGCGCCGCCTCACGCAGGAGATGCTGGCGCCGATGCTGGCGGAGGGCATCGTCCCGGTCGTCACCGGGTTCATCGGCGCTACGTCGCAGGGCGTCGTGACGACGCTCGGCCGCGGCGGCAGCGATTACAGCGCCGCGATCATCGGCGCCGCGATGGACGCCGACGAGGTGTGGATCTACACCGACGTGGACGGCGTGATGACGGCCGATCCCCGCGTCGTCGCCGGCGTCCGCACCCTCGACACGCTCTCGTACCGCGAGATGTCGGAGCTGGCCTACTTCGGCGCCAAGGTACTGCACCCGAAGACGGTGCTGCCGGCGCTCGAGCGCGGCATCCCGATTCGGATCCGCAACACCTTCAATCCCGATCACCCAGGCACGCTCGTCGTCGGCAGGTCCGACGACCCGGTAGCCGTGTTCAAGGGCGTGACCGCGATCAGGCACCAGAGCCTCGTCACGATCGAGGGGCGCGGCATGCTGGGCGTGCCTGGAATAGCGGCGCGCGCCTTCGGCAGCGTGGCGCGCACGGGCACGAGCGTCTCGATGATCTCCCAGGCGTCGTCGGAGCAGAGCATCTGCTTCCTCGTGCCGCAGGATGCGGCGACGACGGTGCTCGAGACGCTGCGAGGCGAGTTCGAACACGAGCTCGCCCGGCGCGACATCGAAAGCATCTGGGCGCTCGACGAGGCGGTGATCGTCACCGTGGTCGGCGCTGCGATCAAGCAGACGCCGGGCGTCGCCGGCCGGGTGTTCGGAGCGCTCGGTCTTGCCGGAATCAACGTCATCGCGATCGCGATGGGCTCGTCCGAGTGCAGCATCAGCCTCGTGGTCGAGGCGAAGGACGCCGAGCAGACGGTGCAGTGTCTGCACACCCTCATCTGACGGTGTGCGCAGCGTCAGGCGTGGGGCGACGCGGAGCAAGCGTGAACAGCGGGGACGCAGTGCCGCTACAGCAAGGCGGCGGCCGTGCGGAGATCGGCGACGAGGCCTTCGAACGCGGCGTGACGCCCCTCGGGGTCCGGGGCGCGGAGAATCGAAGAGGGATGGATGGTGGCGACGACGGCGCGCGCGAACGGTGACGGGACGGGTTGTCCGCGCTTGGCGGTCAGCTTGAACCCGGCGCCGAGCAGCGCTTGCGCAGCGGTCGCGCCGAGACAGACGATGACCGCGGGTTGCACCGCCTCGATTTCCGCCTCCAGCCAGGGACGGCACGCCCGAATTTCGGAGGCGCGTGGCTTCTTGTGGATCCGCCGTTTACCGCGCGGTTCCCAGCTGAAGTGCTTCACCGCGTTGGTGACGTAGATCGCGTCGGCCTTCAGGCCTGCGGCGTCGAGCGCACGCTGCAGCATCGCACCCGCAGGGCCGACGAACGGCTTTCCCTCGATATCCTCCTTGTCGCCGGGCTGCTCTCCGATCAGCATCATGGACGCGCGCCTGGAACCGGCGCCAAACACGACCTGTGTCGCGCGCAGGTAGAGGTCGCACCCGTGGCACGCCGTCGCCGCCTCGCGCAGCACGGAGAGGCTGCGGGAGGCGGGCACGAAGGGCCGCGCCGATGGTTCCACTGGTTTGGGCGACGGAGAAGACGCAAGTCTTCCGGCAGGGCCGAACGGCGGCTGTCGAGTCGGTCGTCGCGCGGGCATGTCAACGGGCCGTGCAAGCGGAGGCCCAGAACGGTCAAAGCCGAAAGGGCCGACGGCCCACCGAGGTGAGGGCTGAACTGAGCGACCCTGCGACCGTTCAGCGTGACTTCGAAATGTCCTCGCCGACGAACTCATCCAGCAGCACGTTGCCCTTGTATTCGAGCTCGTCGTGGATGCCGATTTTGGACGTGTAATACGCGTGGACCGTGCGAGTCTTCAGCTCGGCGAAGAAGCGCTCGTCGTCTGTGGTCGGCTTCTTCTCGTCGCCGGCCACTTGCGTCATGACGGCGGTGCGCGCGTCTGGCCCGAGCTGCATGAAGGGCGCGCTATGCATCTGCTGCGCAACGGCGTCAACGCGCGCGAGGCCGGCGCGCCACATTTGGCGCGGCTTGTCGTCGAGGAGCTCGGCGAGCCGGCCATCGATGTAGGCCGCCGCCCCGGCGGCTCGCGCGCCACCGGAGTGGGCGTCAGCTGGAATCAGGAGCTCCGTCAGCTCATCGACGAGCGTGAATTCCGACGGCGTGAAGAACTTCCCTGCCGTCACCGAGGGCGGTGAAGCGCGAAGGGCGACGGCTGGCGCCACCACGACGGCGGCGGCGGCCAGCTTGAGCGCCTCGCGTCGGGTCAAATCCGCTGGATGATTCTCGTCGTCGATCATTTCGTCCCTCGACGGCCGGCCTGAAGGCCGGCACTACAACGACTCGGGCCCAACCGGATGGCCGGCCTGAAAGGGCGGCACCACAATCACCGCGTAGTGCCCGCCTTCAGGCGGGCCTCTCAGAGCTCGCCTTTCCCGAGTTGATCGGCGAGGTAGTCGCACGACCGCCACGCCAGGGCCATGATGGTCCACGTCGGGTTCTGGCACGACGCGCTCACGTGCGTGCTGCCATCGACCACGAACAGGTTCTTCACGTCGTGGGACTGCTGGTGCTGGTTGACAACGGAGGTCTTCGGATCCGTGCCCATCCGCGCCGTCCCAAGCTCGTGGATCGACCAGCCTTCGGTCAGCAGGTCGGCGTCGGACTTGATGATCTCGATGCCCGCCGTCTCGAACATCTCTCGGGCCGCCACCTGCATGTCAGCCGCCATCTTCCGTTCGTTGTCGCCGAACTTGTAGCTGAATCGGATGACCGGAATGCCCCAGCGATCCTTGACGTCAGGATCGATGCCGATCGCGTTCTCGTACCTCGAGAGCACCTCGCCGAAGCCGCCCATGCTGATGAAGGCGCCCGCGTGGTCGCGCACCTCCTTCTTGAACGAACTGCCGAACCCCGCCGTGCTCTCCGCGTTGCCTGGCCAGATCCCCGTGCCGCTGCCGCCTTCGAAGCCGTACCCCCGGATGAAGTCCGGGTGCTTCTCGGACAGGTTCCTGAACCGCGGCACGTAGAACCCACCCGGACGCCCATCGTCGAGCGTGCGCGGCTTTCCGACCAGCTCCTTCACGAGCCCGTACACGCTGGGGCCCATGACGTGCTCGCAGAAATTGTGGCCGACGTGGCTGCTTGAATTGGCGATGCCGTTCGGGTGTGCCGGCGACTTCGACAGCAGCATCAGCCGCGCAGACTCGAGCGTCGAGGCGGCGAGCACGACGACGCGCCCCTTCGCCTCGTACGTTTTCATGGTCTCCGTGTCGACGAACCCCACGCCCCGCGCCTTGCCGCTCGCGGGGTCCACGGTCACTTCGTATGCGGTCGCATTCGTCCGCAACGTCAGATGCCCGGTGTCCATGGCCGGGTAGATGAGGCCGGTCGGGGAATCGAATGCGGCGTGGATGTCGCACCCACCCGATCGACGGCTGCACGCGCCCCGGCCGTAGCAGCGGCTGCGATACTTGTTGTGCTTCAGCCCGTCGGTCGTGACCCCGGCGCGATACGCGGTGACCACGCGGTTCATCTTCTGAACGGCGTTCCGCAGCTTCACCTCCGCCGCATTCAGCCGCGTGGGCCGCTGGAAGATGCCGTCGGGCAGGTGTGGGAGGTTCTCCTTCACGCCGGAGATCCCGAGATACCGATCCACGCGGTCGTAATACGGCTCGATGTCCGCATAGGAAATCGGCCAGTCCTCGCCGTAGCCGTCGTGGCTCCTGCCCTTGAAGTCGTAATCCGAGAGGCGCAGGGCCAGCCGCCCCCAGATGTTCGTCTTGCCGCCGAGACACCGGGCGCGCACCCACGCGTAGTTCGTGCCGGTGTACGGGTGATCCTTCTCGTTGACCACGATGTTCTTGCTGTAGTCGGCGCCGCCCCACCCCTGCACGTACGAGTAGACCTTCGGGTACGGCGAATCCTTCGTCGCGTATGGCGGCTGGCGGATGTTGTATTCGTTCAGCGAGAGCGGATGGTGCCCCGGGGGCATATCGCCGCGGCGTGGATGGTCGTACGGCCACTCCATGGACTTGAGCTCGCTCTCGATGTCGAGTTTCCTGCCGGCCTCGAGAAGCAGGACCTTCAGGCCGCGCGACGTGAGCACGTGGGCGGCCATGCCGCCGGCCGCGCCGGAACCGACAACGATGGCGTCGTACGTGGTGCGAAGATCCGCGGTGGGCTGAGCCTGTGGAAGGATGCGCAGCAGAGGCATGCCTGTTCCCCTGTGAACGTCGCCTCAGTCTACACGAGGCATCGGTGCGCCGGCCGCGCGGCACTGGGGCGGGTTCCGGAGAGCCGGTTTCGCGTGGGATAATCTCGCGGCCGCTCGACCACACGCGTCGGCGGAGTGAACGCCATGGCCGATACTTTGACGATCCCGACGGAGCGCGGCGCTGTCTCGGCACTTCGCTACGGCGCGCCTGACCCGCACGCCCCGGTGCTGGTCCTCGCACACGGGGCCGGTGCGCCGCAACAGAGCGCGTTCATGGTTGCCTTCGCGAAGGCGATGCAGGCGCGCAAGGTCACGGCGGTCACGTTCAATTTCTTGTACACCGAGCAACGACGCCGCGTCCCGGATCGCGCGCCGGTGCTCGAGGCAACCTGGCGCGCGGCGATCGAGCATCTCGTGTCGACGCGCGCCGGTGGAACGGCGCTCGTGATCGGGGGCAAGTCGATGGGCGGCCGCATCGCGTCTCATGTCCTGACCGATGCGGCGCACCCGCAGAACGAGGTCGCGGGGCTCGTGCTGCTCGGGTATCCGCTTCACCCGCCTGGGCAGCCAGACAAACTCCGCATCGCACATCTGCCAGCGCTTCGAACCGAGACGCTCGTGGTGCAGGGGTCGAATGACGCCTTCGGAACGGAGCATGAAGTACGCGCCGCGTTCGCGGCAGTGCCGGCGCGAGTGGACTGGCTGGTGGTGCCGGGCGGCGATCACTCGTTCAAAGTGCCTCGAAGTACAGGGCGGCCTTCGGAGGAGGTGTTCAACGGGATTTACGACCGGGTGGCGGCATGGGTACGCGAGCGCGCGGCGGGCCGGTGACGACCCGGCAACCGCCGGCATCTTACGTGATTCGTGCGCGGTTACTGATCATGTCTGCGTTCCGCGCCGACGACC
Source organism: Vicinamibacteria bacterium (assembly GCA_963697705.1). Classification (GTDB taxonomy): domain Bacteria; phylum Acidobacteriota; class Vicinamibacteria; order Vicinamibacterales; family JAENWD01; genus CAVUCH01. The sequence goes on along the minus strand of CAVOPA010000019.1, from coordinate 24,020 downwards.
GGGCGTCGCCGTGCGATGGTTCGCGCTCTCCCGCCCGCCCAGTGGCGTGTTCTGAGGGCTTTTCGCCAGCCCGTGCGTGAAGGCGTACAGCACCAGCTCGAGCCGATCCGACAGACTGAGCTTGTCGAGAATGGAGCTGACGTGATTCCGGACGGTGGCCTCGCTGATGAAGAGGCGCTCCCCGACCTGCCGGTTTCGAAGCCCTTCCGCGATGCAGCTGATGATCTCGTGCTCGCGCTTGGTGAGCGTTGCAATCTTCGCCGCCTCGTGCGCGTCTTCGGATCGGAGGCGCACAATCCCGCTGACGACCGCGGCCATGTCGTAGCGCGCCAGCCAGAGCTCACCCGCGTGCACCTTTCGAATGGCCTTGAACAGGACTTCGGGCTCGTGCCGCTTGTCGACGATGCCAGCCGCCCCGGCTGCAATCATGCGGGCATGCGCCGAGGGATCCGTGACGGCCGTCACGCCAAGCACGCGCGCCGATGGAGTCGAGGCGATCAGAGCAGCCAGCGCGCTGTGGTCGCCAACGCCTGGCGAGTCGAGATTGACCAGGACAACGTGGGGCCGGAGGTCGCGGAGCATGGCGGCCGCTTCCTCCAGCTCGTCAGCTTCGCCAAGCACGGCAAGACCTGGCTGAGCCTCCAGCATGTAGGACAAGGTGCGCCGCAGGAGCACCTGATCGTCGACGAGAAGGAGGTCTATCGTGCCTGCCACGTCTTCTTCGGCCCTCCATGCGAGCCACAAAGCTCGGCTCGGCAACAGAGATGGTGCAAATAGCGTGCGTGGAGGCTTGTTGAGTTTGCGACGCGAGTGGCCGGCCAGCGCGCTCTGTGCGAGTTCACATTTCCGAGCCTCACAGCGGTTCCGACGTTCGATCTGCCACGAGCCAGCGCGACGGCTCGAGCCGACCGCGTCAATTGGTAGCAGCGACGGCGCGTGCGCCCGGGGTCCCGACGCGTATCCCGTTCACCGATTCATATTCCCACGTCATCGTGAACGAAGACGGTCCGAGCACGAGAACCTGCCCGACCGATTCCATCCCGACGGGCACGCGCACGCCGGCGAGGCGCATGTAGTGACGGACGATGTCGACGCGACGGGTCCAGAAGGAGGGCCGCTTCACGAGTCGACCCTCGACACGCACGAGGTCCCCCGTGTCGGGCCGCAGATACATCGCGCCATCGAGCAGCATCGGGGCTTCGCGGTAGGGCGTGACGGCGATGCGCAGGAGACCGCCCTCGGTTTCGGCCGCTTCCGCAAACCGGTAATTGGCACGCGTCAGCGCCGCGCGCCCGCTGTCACCCGGCGCGAGCGAATGCGCTTCCATCTCGAGGGCGGGGATGAGGGCCCGGTTCTGCACGGCCGCCGATCCCGATCGCGAGACGACTTCGTACCGGAAGCCGCGCGCGGGATCGAGTTCGGTCCAGGCGATGATCGTCGCCTCCATTCGACCGCCACGTGTGGACGCCATCAGCCGGCGCAGCGCGCGGTAGCTCCGGAGGGGTGCGGCCTCGGGCCCGAGAAACCGTTCGAGAGGGGCACACTGCCGCAGCGTGTCTCCTGCAAGCAGCGAAGCGCTGGTCACGGTCGCGATGGCGGTCACGGCAACACCGATCGAGAGCGCCCGCCGGCGCCAGCCCGACACCTGCAGCCGCGGATCCTGTCCCATCCTGCGCTGCTCCCCGAGCGGCCATAGGAGCCCAACGCCCCTGAGGTCCAGACGACCTCACTTGCCGCCCCGCTGGGAGCACTGCAAGAACTGCGCTCACCCGAGGTGAACGCTGCGAGGTCAGACCTTCCTGAGCTTGGTGACCCTGCCCACCTCGACCCATTCGACAACGAAGATGTTGCCGTCACGGTCGAACGTGGCGCTGTGCGGGCAGACGAACTTCCCGTTCGGGAACTTGTCGCGCGGCCCCGTGCGGAGGTCCTTCCACGAGTCGATGCCGTTGTCACCGAGTTGCACAATCGGCGTGTTCGTCTGGTCGACGAGCGTGACACGCGCGAAGAGATCGGGCACAACCATGACGTGCTCGTGTCGATGAAAGTGGCACGGCGCGTTCGTGCCGGTGTAGAACGCACGGTGCGTCCCGTCGAGCGAGAAGGCCTGCAGCCGCCGGTTGCCTCGATCCGCAACGAGGAGGACCGGCGCGGATCCGCGTTCGTCGACGATCAGGCCGTGCGGACAATCCAGTTGTCCCGGCCCCGTGCCCTTGCCGCCGAAGGTGCGGATGAATGCGCCGTGCTGGTCGTACTGCGTGATGTAGCTCGACCCGTAGCCATCGGCCACATAGACATCACCGTTCGGCGCGATGGCCACGTTCGTCGGTGAGTACTTCGTCGCCGGTTTCCCATCGGCGTCCAGCGGATACTGCGAGGACTCCTTCGGATACCCGAGCGTCCACACCGTCTCGCCGTCGGTTGTCGCCTTTACGACCAGGGCCCGCTTGGTGTCGCACAGGTACAGGAACTCCTGGCTGCCTTCCTTGCGAATGTGCAGCCCGTGGGCGCCGCCTTCGAACTCGCGGCCCCACGACTTTACGAACCGTCCTTTGCGGTCGAACACGACCATCGAGTCGTGGCGCTCGCACGCCGCGTCGACCGTGTGATGGACGTAGATGTGTCCCTGGGCATCTTCACAAACGCCGTGCGTGTTCCCGTAGCGAATCGTCGCCGGCAGTTCGCCCCAGTCGTGGTAGACCTCGTAGGTGTGCTCGCCGGCGCCGACAACGGGCCGCCGCCCGCCGGACTTGTCCGTGGCGTGCAGGATCACCGGCCCGCCCGCCGCTGCGGCGCCGGCCGCCCCCATGGCCCGCAGAAACCGGCGGCGCGACACAGGCGCCACTCCGCGGGCATCGGAATCGCTCATCAACCCACCTCACCTTCGAAATGTGAGGGGCATTCTATCCTGATCAACCAGAGCTCTCTCATTCCGCGTTGTGGTGTTCTCACTGCCTACGGAGCTCGGTCCCAAGGCTCTACCGGTGGAACATCCGAGCGCGCGATGTCTTATGCTGGCGTAGAACGTGCGTGAGGTTGGAGCATGACCGTCTCGCGTGGGCGGCTCAGTTGTCGTATGCAACTCAGCCTGGTGCTGCGCCTCTGCGCGGTGGCGACATGCCTGGCCACCCTCTCGAGCGGCCTGGCAGCACGCGGATCGCAGGCGGACGACGACACACTCGAGACCGCGAGGGACCTGTACGCCGGCGCGGCATACCAGGACGCGCTGACTACCCTCGAGCGACTCGCACAGCGGGCGACGGCGAGCGATCGCGAGCGCGCCACCATCGACCACTACCGCGCGCTCTGTCTCCTGGCACTGAACCGCCCCGCCGATGCCGGCGCGGCTGTTGAAGCGATGGTCCGCCACGATCCGCTCTACTCGCCGCCGCTCGACGACTTCTCTCCACGTACTCGGCAGCTGTTCCAGGAGGTCGAACGTCGGGTGCTCCCGCTGGTCGCGCAGGAGGCCTACGCAGGCGCCAAGCGCGCGTACGCAGAAGGACATGCCGAAGACGCGGTGAGGCAATTCGACCGGGTGATCGCGATCCTCGATGCCGTTGACGTCGCTGGAAACGGGCCGCCGTTGATGGCCGACCTGCGCATGCTCGCGACCGGCTTCCGCGAGCTCGCGTCGGCAGCCGCAGCTCCCGCGTCAGCGCCGCGCCCTGCAGAACCGTCGGTCCCGACGCCGCAACCCGAGACGGTCGAACGTGAGGCGGCGCCTTCCGCGGCCACGCAAGCAGGGGCACAGGGAGGATCGACTGGCTCGCCGCCGGCCGCCGCCCCGAAGACCGAGGTCGTCGTAACCCCGCCCGTCACGATTCGTCAGGACGTACCGCAATGGCCGCGGGATCTGCCGCTTCCAAATCCAGCGGTGGCGGTGCTCGAGATCGTCATCAGCCCGGACGGACACGTGCAGCAGGCGCGGCTGCAGAAGGCCATCCATCCTCGGTACGACCAGCTGCTGCTGGCGTCCACGCGCAACTGGACCTACCGGCCGGCCCTTCGTGACGGCCAACCGACCCCGTTCGTGAAGAACGTGCGCATCGAGTTGTCACCGCAGCAGTGAAGTCAGCGCCGTAGATCCACGCTGAGGCGCGTGGCGCCGCCCGACCGCACCGTGACCTGCTGGCGTCGTTCACCGAGGTCGGGATGCGTGAAGACCACTTCGTGAGGTCCTGGGCTGAGCTCTACGCCGCCGAGCGGCGTTTCGCCAACGGCGCGCCCGTCGACGGAGACAGTGGCCCAGGGCACCGCGTTGATGCTGAGCGTCCCCAGGGGCAGGGATATGGGCAGCCGGGCAGTCTGCCCGCGCTCGATGCGCACCGACCGCGTGATGTCCACGCCTGCGGCGCCGTCGGTCAGGCGCAGGTTGTGCGTTCCCGTCGGCAACATCAGCGGATTGACCATCGTCGTCCCGAGCAGTCGCCCGCCTTCGAACACCTGGAGTTCGAGCGGCGCGGTGATCGACAGCCATCCGCCCGTGCTCTGCGCCGGCTCGGGTCGCGGCAGCGGCACCATCACGGTGGTCGTCGCGGCCGCGTCTACGTTGACGCGCTGACGAACGGAGCCCGATGTGCCGGTGACCACGACTTCGTGGGATCCAGGCGCGAGATCGGTGATGAGTACGGGCGTCGTGCCTTTGCCACGACCGTCGACGGCCACTGCTGCGGACGGAGGCTCGCTGGTCACACGCAGGGTCCCGGGTGCCGCCGCCGCGGTCTGCCGGAGGATGACGTGCTGCGATGTCGTTCCGCCTGCCTTCACGCGGACCGTAACGACATGGCGTTCGTTGCCGGCACGCAGTTCGAGCTCGTAAGTCCCGGGCGCGAGCGCCAGGGATAGCGGTGTGACGCCGCGGTCCTTACCGCCGATGATCACGCGCGCGCCGACGGGCGTCGAGTCCACGGTCAATTCTCCCGCGGTGAGCGGCGCCGCCGCCGAGGCGCGACGCTGGGCCCAGATGCTGCCGGTCAGAATGGCGAGGAGCACGATCGCTACCGTGGCCGGTACGGCCCATCGACCGAGATGCGCTGGCTCCGGCTTCGGCGTGAAGCTCTCGGCTGGCCGAAGCCCCGCCGGCCACCACCCCTCCACGGCAGGGCCGACGGCACCAGCGCCGTGGTCGTTCACCGGCCGAAGCGGTTCCGATTCGAGAGTAGCGCCCGGCCTCGGCTCTATCGTGTGTCGGTTGGGCGGAAACGGTCCAGAAGCGAGTTCGCGCGCGGACGTCCTCGGCTCAGGAACCGGCGGGATCCGTTCGGGGCCGGCCGCAATCGATTCCGCCGTTGGCCCAGGTGGAGGTGAAGGGGTGGATGCGTCGTCTACCCGTTCAGACCCGAATGCGCCTAGTCCGAACCGCGTGTCGAGATCCAGCACTTCTCCAGGTTCAGCATCGGCGTCACGGGGCGGATGTGTCGCGCCGACCGAATCGGAGTGGCTGTTGCTCACGGGAGTCTCCGCTCGGGTTCGCGCCATCGCAGCGGTCGCGCCGGTGCATTGCCGGAGGCCGCGGCGTCAGCGGCGTCGTCCTCGTCTCCGCCCTCTCGCGCGCCGTGAAACGGCGCCGCCAGCGGCTCGACCGTGTGACCAGCCGGTGATGCCAACTCTGGGGTGAGGTCGAAATCGTCGCCGACCTCGGCGATCAGATCCGAGCCGATCAGCCGCCGATCGAGCGCGAAGCCGCTCAGCAAGGCGTTGTCGCAGATCACGTTGATCAGCCGTGGGATGCCACGCGAGCGCTCGTAAATGGCGATCACCGATTCTCGCGAGAAGACGCTCGCGGGATCTCCGCCCGCCAGGGTCAGCCGGTGCGCGATGTAGGCGGCGGTCTGGTGCAGGTCCAGCGGATTGATCCGGCAGCGCAACGCAACACGCTGTTTCAGCTGCCGGAGCGCCCGCTCGTTGAGCCGATCGGCCAGTTCGGGCTGTCCAACGAGCACGACCGGCAAGAGCTTGTCGGTATCGGACTCGATGTTCGCAAGCAGCCGCACCTCTTCCATCAGCTCGTACGGCAGGCTCTGAGCCTCGTCGATGATGAGGGCGACGAATGTATCGGCGCGCCGGAACGCCACCAGCACCTGCTCCAATTCGGCGAGCAGGCGCGCCTTGGACGCGAGCGCCTCCTGCGGGAGGCCGAAGCCCCGCGCCAGGTACTCGACGAACTCGCGACGATCGAGCGTGGGGTTGGCCAGGTACACGGTGCGGACGTTGCGCGCCCGACTGGGGCCGCTGACGCCCTTGGACATGACTCGCCGCAGCAGCGTCGTCTTTCCGGTGCCGGCCTCGCCGGTGACCACGATGAGACCGGCCCTCGCGCTGATGCCGTAATCGAGGTTGGCCAGCGCCTCGCGATGACTCGGCGTCAACAGGAGATAGCGCGGGTTTGGTGTGAGATCGAATGGCCGCTCCGCCAGGCCATAGAACTGCTCGTACATCGCCCCCCCGGGGTGACACCTGCGCTACCTACGATGTTAGCGGGACCTCACGGCGCCGAGCATCGGTCGGTGGTCCTGCCTTGTACGTGACAATTGTAACGCACATGGCAGGGCTGGAACTCGACTGTAAGCGCTGTGCGCCCCTGTTTCCTAGCTGGGTACGGTGGGGCTACCGTGCGAACAGCTCGTCGATCTTCGTGATCCTGACCGAGTCGGGACGAAGGTTGAGTTTGAGCGCGCCGATGACTTTGTCCTCCGCCAGCACCGCGGCCGGCTTGGGCGCGTCGTATTTCACCGTCGAAGGCGTGCCCGCGAGCAGGACATCCCGCAGCCCTGCGGCGTCCTCGGTCACGATGACGACGTGCAGGTTGTCGCCCGAGAGGTGCCGTTTCACGGCGGCGTTGACGTCGGCGAGCGTCATGCGGGCGAGCGCCTCGCGCATGTAGGTCGGGAAGTCAGGCACGCCGTACCACTTCGCGTCGAGGCGGTCGCCGAGCTCGTTGTTCTGCGTCGCGGTGAGCAGGAACGCGTGCTTCATCAGGTAGTTCTTCGTCGCGTCGAAGTCGCCGGCCGAGAGGCCGTTGGCGACGAGCTGCCGCAGCTCGAAGACCGCGATGCGCAGCGCCATCGGCCCGTTATCCGGCATCACCGGACGGATCCACACCTCGAACAGCTGCGCGCGGCGCGCAACGTTCGGCTCGGGTGTCATCGTGAACATGCCGCCGGGGAACGCCTCGATGTAGGCGTAGTCGCCGTAGTTCATACCGCGAAGCTCGCGGATGCGCTGATAGAGATGCGACGACGAGGACCGGTGCTCGCCAAGCCAGGTGCGGGCGAGGTAGAGCGCCGGGAAATCCGGATGGCCGCGCTTCACGTCGATCGGATGCCCGAAAGAGATGGCCGTCGCGCGCGTGTCCTTCTCGAGGATGTCAACCGTGATCCCGGACAGCGTCCGCGCCTTGACGCCTTGTGGCGGCGGCAGGCCGGGGCCGTCGGGCAGCGCCGCGACGACGCGGCCGATACTGGACTCGAGGCCGCCGGGCAGGTCCCCTGAGAGAGCCACTTCCAGCGCCCCGCGCGTGTACGCCTGGTGTACAAAGGCCTTTACGTCGGCGAGGCTGATCGACTCGAGACCCGCCACCGTACCGAGCACCGAGTGGCCGTACGGCGTCGCCGCGAACAGGTTGTTCTGCAGGTGCTCCTTCGCGAGCTCCTCCTCGTTGTTCGTGCGGAGATCGAGGACGAGTGCGTTCTGCTGCTGGGCCTTGAGGCGCGTGAAGTCCTCCTCGCGGAAGCCCGGCTCGGTGAGCATTGGCAAGGCAATCGCTGCAAACGCGTCCCAGTTGTCCCGGTGGACGCGAGCCGTGAACGTTGTCTGCTCCTTGTCAACGCGAGCGTCGAAGCTCGCCGCCATCGGGAACAATGCTTTCTGGATCTCGTCGAAGCGCATGGCCGTCGAGCCCGCCTCGGCGATCATCGAAGCGGCAAGCGCCGCCAGTCCCTCCTTACCGTTCGGGTCGTGTGCGGAGCCGGCCTTGAACTGCAGCTTCACGTTCAGTTGCGGCACGACCGACCGGACCACGATGGGATTGACCAGTGCTGTCGGCGCCGGGGCGAACGTCGCCAGGGCGGGCGGTGGCTGAATCGCTGCCGGCAGGGGTCCCTTCGACAAGGTCGTCTGCACCAGCCCCGCGTCCGTGAAATATCGCTGCGCGACGTCCTGCAGATCCGCTGGCGTGAGTGACTCGTACAGGGCGAACAGCCGGCCGAGCGTGTCGTACGAGCGCTCGAACCGCACGTAGCGCGCGAGCAGGCCGGCGATCGACTGGGTGTTGTCGAGGGTGCGCAGCAGCCCGTACCGGTTGTTCGAACGCGCGTCGGCGAGCCGCTGCGCCGCAGGGGGCGCAGTGCGCGCATCGGCACACGCCCGCAGGATCGCGTCACGCACGTAGGCCGCGTCTGCAGGATTCTTCACGCGAGCGAAGACGGTGGTTAGATATGGGTCCACGGTCGCCGGGTTGTAGGTTTCGAACCGATCGACCTTCTGCTCGTCCTGCACCAGGCGTTTGTAGAGCGGCGACGTCGGGCCGAACGTCAGATCCATCAGCAGATCGACCGCGGCAAACGCCTTCGACTCGGCCGAGAAGGCCGGCCGATGAAACGCGACGGTCACCCAGGGCAGGGTGTCACCGGTCCACTCGACGTGCGTCGTCACCGGCCCCCTGGGCTCCGGCTCGGGTGGAACGGCGACGGTGTAGCTGCCATGCTTCCACGGCCCCCAGAACTTCTCGACGAGCGGCATCACGTCGCTGGCGTTCACGTCACCGGCAATGATGAGAGTGGCGTACTCGGGCCGGTACCAGCGGTCGAAGAACTCCTTCGAGTAGGCGAACTGATTGGGCATGTCTTCGATGTCGCGCAGAAAGCCCATGGTCGTGTGCCGGTACGGGTGCGTGGTGAACGCGTGCTCGCGCTGCGCTTCGACCAGCTTCTGAGTTGGATCGGCGCTGTTCTTGTTGTATTCGCCGAGCACCGCGCGCGACTCGGTCTTGAAATCCTCTTCGGTATACGAGAGGTTCTGAAAGCGGTCGGCTTCCACTTCGAGAATTTTCGGCAGGTCCTCGCGCGCGAACGTCACGTGGTAGTTCGTGTAATCGTCGGTCGTGTAGGCGTTCTGGAGCGCGCCGGCCCGCGTGAGAATCCCCTGGTAGACGGCCGCCGGGTAGGCCTTGGTACCGCGGAACATCATGTGCTCGAAGAAGTGGGCGAACCCGGATTTACCTGGCTCCACTTCGTTGCGCGATCCGGTCTGCACCGGGATCTGAACCGAGACGATGTTCTTGAACCCGGTCGGAACGATGATGACCTTGAGGCCGTTCGGCAGCGTGCGCTCGGTGACGGCGAATGGCAGCAGCGACGCATGCGCAGCGGCCGGCTGGGCGGGCTGCGGCGATGCGGCAGGAGTGGGGCGGCCGGCCGAGACGATCAGGATCACGAGCAGAAGGAGGGGCAAGCGCGACGCACGCGATGACATGCGGAAACCTCGTAACCAGCAACGACGAAGCCCGGTACCGTCGTCTCGATGAGAAATCTGGTGCTGGAAGTCGATACTCGCCTCAGACGGACCCTGAGTGGCGGCCGCGGCGACGATTCGGCCATATCGGCGATTATACGTTCGTGTGAGCGTGCGATCGCACCCGCGTTCCACGCCGCGCGTGCCGAATACACCAGCCAGACGACTGGCGCCGACTATGCCCTTCACAGGGCCTAGACGAAGTGATACCCGGTCGTGCTGGTACGGAGCACCGACGTCATATACGATCACGGGAACGCGCCATGCCGCCGCTGGACCTCTTGTCGTTTCGCAGGACGCACGGCCCGCTGCTCGAGCGCTTGTACGGGCAGAGCGGCGCGACGCGATGGTCGCTGCACGATGAGACGTTTGCAGAGGCCCTCTACCGCAGCGCCTTGCACCGCTTCCCTGACGGCGCCCGCCCGGCGGACGTCGCGTCGTACCTGCAGGCGCTGCATGTGGCCGATCTCGCCCTGGCGTGCGCGTGCCGGGCAGGTGACGGGGCAGCCTGGGACCACGTCGTGCTCGAGTGCCGCCCCGCGCTCTATGCCGCGGCCCGCAGTGTCGCGGGAGACTCGTACCGGGAACTCGCGGATTCGATTTACGCCGAGCTGTACGGTGTGTCGAACGCTGGGAGCGAGCGGACGTCCCTCTTCGCGTGGTATCACGGCCGGAGCCGTCTGGTGACGTGGCTGCGCGCGGTGCTCGTGCAGCGCCACGTCGACGCCCGCCGCGCCGCGGCACGCCTCGATCAGTGGGATCCGGCCGACGATGCCGAGGCCATGACGCGCGTGGCCCCGGCACCGCCAGACCCTGGCCGCGCGCATGCCGTGGCAATCGCGCAGGACGCGCTCGACCGGGCCGTCGCCACACTGGATGCACGCGATCGATTGCGGCTCCGGCTGTACTACGGCGAAGATCTGACGCTGGTGCAGATCGGGCGTATCACTGGCGAGCACGAAGCGACGGTCTCGCGCAAGCTCGGGCGCGCGCGAACCCAGTTGCGCCGCCATGTGGAACAGCACCTTCGCGCGGAACACGGGCTCGGTGACGCCGCGATCGCAGAGTGCGTCGCGTACGCAGCCGAGGCGCCAGAACTGCACCTCACCCGCCTGCTGTCGAGGGCCGAAGACGGCTAGAGAGCCCCGCTTGCCAGGAGCGCAAGGGTTCGCAGTTCGATCGTTCTATGGGAGGGGCCGTGCGGCCGTACTGATGTCTGAGAGCCTTGATCGCCTGCTCGCTCGCACCGAGCGCCGGGACCGGGCGCCCCGCGGGCCGTGTCCTGACACCGGCGTGCTCGCAGCGTATCTCGATGGGACGCTCACCTCTGTCGAGCGCGCCGTCGTGGAAACGCACGCGGCCGATTGCGCGCGGTGTGCGCTTCACCTCGCGACTGTGGTCAGGCTCGAAGACGAATCCGGTCACCCGCAGCACGTGACGGCTCCTAAGCGCTGGCGCCATGTCGGGTGGCTGCTGCCCGCGGCCGCGGCAGTGATCGTCGCCGGCCTCTACGTGGCGGTTCCCTCTCGGTTCGTCTCCAGCCCTCCGAGCCCGGCGCGTCGCACCGCGGCAAGCCGTCCCGTCGCTCCGCCAACCGCTCCTGGGGCGGCGAATGAGGCCGAGTCATACGACCTCCGGAAAGATGGTGTGACGGCGCGCCGCAGCACCATGCCCGCGAAGCAGACACCCGGCATGCCACTGCCCGACGCGGGTGCGGCAGCACCGGGCGTCGCGGAGCGCGTGCGCTCTGCAGAAAAGGCCGACTCGTTCACGCGGGCGGACAACTCATTGCCGCCGGTCGCCGCGCCGGCCGCCGCGGCCCCGCAGGCAATGGCACTGCGGCAGAAGCAGTCGGCAACGTCGGAGGCCGACACCCTGACCGCGAACGTCAGCCCCTTTGTGATCCGCTCACCCGACCCTCTGGTGCAATGGCGGGTCGCGATGTCGCGCGTTCAGCGGAGCACCGACGGGGGCCGCACGTGGCAGGCAGAACGCGGCGGGCCGGCGGCGGGCGCCATCACGATGGGAGCCGCCACGTCCGCGAACGTCTGCTGGCTTGCGTCGCCGGCCGGCGCGGTGTGGCGACGAAGCGCTGACGGAACGTGGGAGGACGTCTCGCCGTCGCCGGCGAACGGCATCGGGCGTATCGAGCCGAACAGCGATGTCGCCGCGACCGTCGCGACCGTCGATGGGCTCAGCCTCAGAACCGCAGACGCCGGACGCACCTGGACGCGCGACGAGGCGCACTGATCGGCTGACGGCTCAGATCGCGTGGTGCCCCTCTGATTCGCGTAGTGCCCACCTTCAGGTGGGCAACTCTCAAGGCCGACCTGGCCCGAGCCAATTTGCTGACCTGCCGCCATTGCGGCATAGAGGCTGCACTGAGGGGAGATGGCGTGTGACATCTCGCCTTGGAGGGCTACTCATGCCGTATTCACTGCGCGACTTGTTCATCGAAGAACTTCACGATCTCTATTCTGCGGAGGCGCAGATTATCGATGCGCTGCCGGACCTCGCGGCGGTCGCCACCTCGCCGGACCTCAGGCGCGCATTCGACGAACACCTGCGACAAACGGCGGCGCACCGCGATCGCCTGGAGCTGATCCTGAAGGGGCTGAACGTCTCGCCCGGGGGCCATCACTGCGAGGGAATGGAGGGGGTCCTCAAAGAAGGGCGGAGCCGAATCCGGCGGGACAGCGCCAGCGACGTGAAGGACGCAGCGCTCATCTCGGCGGCGCAGCGCGTCGAGCACTACGAGATCGCAGGCTACGGTACGGCTCGCACCTACGCTCGCCTGCTCGGCGACTGGGAGAGCGAACGCCTGCTGCAGCAGACGCTCGACGAGGAAGGCGCCACCGACCATCGACTGAGCGATCTCGCAACCACCGGAATCAACCAACACGCGCAGACTCGCGATGCGCCGGCCGGACGCGCGTGGTCGCGCCTGCGATACCTTGATGCGGAAGACCTCGACGACAGCGTCTTGAATTACCGCGATCTCACCGTTCGCAACGGCAAGAGCGACGATCTCGGCTCGCTCGACGGACTGATCGTCGAAGCGGCCAGCGGTCGCCCGTACTACTTCGTCGTGGACTCTGGTGGCTGGTTCATGGGGCGGCGTTACCTGATTCCGGTCGGCAAGGCGAGCTTCGAAGCGACGCGTCAGGCGCTCATCGTCGACATGGACCGCGACACCATCAAGACCTATCCGGAGTTCAGCACGACCGCGTTCATGTCGATGTCGGACGACGAGGTGCGGCGGTACGAGCGCCGGGTGCTGCACACCATCAACCCGAACGCCTCCGCGTCGACGACCTACTGGGAATCGTACGACCGACTGCCCGAGTACTCGCAACCCGACTGGCTCCGGCCGACCGCACGGCCGCGCAGAGCACAACCGGTCGGCAGCATCGCTTCTCCTGAGACTGACTGGCGCGGCAGCGCCGGCCGCGGAAGCAATCGCAGCACTACGAGCGGCGACTGGTCGCCGGCACCCACGGTCCGCACGCCGGACGCGGAGAGCAGCGAACGCATCGTCGCGCACGAGCCCGACGCGTGGATGCAGGATCCGCGCGCCAACACGCGCGACGATGCCGGTGAACGGATCCGCGACGCCACGCCACGGCCGATCGAACATGAGGACGATCTCGCACGGTAGGGGGTCGAGGACGGCGGCGCGCAGCATTGGCCACGCGCCTCACCTGCGATGCCGGGCTCCAGGTTCCCTGGGCTGGGTCGAGCCCGACCGCGGCCGGTGCACGGAACCTGGAACCCAAAAGCCGGAACCGCCTTTTACTTCGATGCCGCTGTGCTCCGGGTCAGACCGCTCATGAATCCTGTCGCAGCGGCCGGTGGCTTGACCGTCGTGCCGAACAGGATGTCGCGCGGCGTCACGGCAGGCCCGTAGACCTCTTTGTTGGCATCTGTGTCTGGCTTCAGCACGCCCCCCGAGAGATTGACGCCGGCGAAGACCCCCTGCGCGCGCGAGTACGAGAGAATTTCCGCCTTCATCTGCGCGTCGGTGGCAGCGTGCGCGGAGCGGCCGAGCGGACCTGCGGCCGCAGACGCATCAGCCCCGAGCGAGACCTTGTTTGCCAGCAGTTTGTCCACACCGCCGCGGTTCATCATGAGCAGCACGAGATCGATCGACTCGGCGCCGGCCTGGAAGCCCCAGCTCCCTTTTTCGAGCATGAGGAACATCGGCGCGCTCCAGCGGCCGTGCTCTCTGCAGCTCATCACGCCGCGGCCGTACTCGCCGCCGACGATGAACGCCGCCTTCTTCACCGACGGGATGACGGCCACGCAGGTGGCCTTCTCCCACAACTCGCTCGGCACGTCCTTGTCGGGCGTGGCCCTCAGCTCGTGAAGCACAGTGGCCGCATTGTCGAGCCGACCCGCTTGATCAGCGAAACCCGACGCCGGCGCGATCAATAGCGCCAGCGGCAAAATCCATGAAAAACGCATGCACACACCTCCTACGCAGTGAATACTGCAAGCACGCTGCCGACCGAGCTTCGAGGGAAGCAGCGAGGATCAACGGCCCCGCGTATGGCCGAGCCGGCACACCCGCCGGCGAGACGAACAACAGCAGGCAACGGCCCGCACCGGCCGTCCGGCAGACGCTTCACGTGATGCGTCCGATCGCCGCCTGGCTGTCCCGCTCACGCCAGAATTGGATCAGGTCCATGCTTCGCGGGGGCGCCGCGCCAAGCTGCCGCAGCATCGTCGTGACCTGCCCGCGGTGGTAGGTCGCATGGTTGACGACGTGCTGGACTACCTGCCCGAGGGTGGAGCTTCCCGGCATGCCGCTCAGCAAGGTGTACTCGAAGCGTCTGACCAGGCCGGCCTCGCCGGCCGATGTCACGAGCGTGCGCATCCGCCCTTCGTGTTCCACCCACGCGAGCCGCAGCGCACTCACGTCCGGGAACATGTCAACTGCGAGCAGCGCCGTGGGCGAGTGGCCCTCCCAGCGCACATGCCACACCCACTCCGCCGAGTAGATGTGCACGAGCGTCGCATGGATGGAGGGGAAACTGCTGCCCAGATCGCGCGTGTACTGCTCGTCTGTCAGCACTGCGACCGCGTCGAGCACACGATCACGCGCCCAATAGTGGTAATCGAGCAGCGCGCAAACGTCATCGATCGTCATCCCTGCTCCTCTGTGGTCACGCGAAGCGTCAACCGTCACGGTCAACGGTTAACGGTTAACGGTCAACGGTTAACGGTTAACGGTCAACGGTCAACGGTTAACGGTTAACGGTTAACGGTCAACGGCTGACGCCACGCCGATTCGCGAGTCGCCCATCCCGTAATACAGCAGCCAACGGCCGTCGAATGCGACGAGCCCCTCGACGAAGCAGACGTTGTTCACCTGTCCGGTGACCTCGTGAGCGGTGCTGACGCTGAGGAACGGCGTCGTCGTCCGGCCGATGAGGGCCGCGGGATCGGCTGGATCGAAGAGGGCCTGCCCGCCAGAGTACGCCATCTCAGGCAATTGCTGGTCTCCGACCGACTGCCGGTTGGCGCCGTTGTACAGAAGGAGGATTCCATCGGTCGTGAGCATCGCGGGCGGCCCCGGCTCCACGAGGGCGCTATCGAAGCGGCGGCGCCGGGGAACGATGGCTGACAGCAGCGTGCCGTGATCCCCTGCACTGAGCGCCCGCTCGAGCGGCGTCCAGTCCACCAGGTTCTCCGAGGTCGCGACGAAGATGTCTGTGTCGCCCCAGTACATCCAGTAGCGCCCGTCAACCCGCCTCGCTACGAGTCGGCGATCGCGGGTTTCGCAGACAATCGCGCCCGACTTGGACCACAGGTCGCGATAACGCCCACTGGCGGCCGCGCCGAAGGCCAGCCCGTGCTTGGTCCACGTCAGAAGATCCGGCGAGGACGCCACGCAGAGCCGGGCCGTCTTTCCGTCGTATGCGGTGTAGGTCAGCACGTAGCGGCCATCCACGTCTTCGACGACGCGCGGATCTTCGCAGCCGCCTTCCCACTCGAACTCGCGAAGGGCATCGGTGTCCGGGTACAGCACGGGCGTTGGCCGCCGCTCGAAGTGCAGGCCATCACGGCTCGTGGCCAAACCGATCCGAGACGTGCCATCCGGGCGACCCACGCGGTCCTGCGCGCGATAGAGCAGGTGCACGACGCCGTTGCGGACAACGGCCGCCGGGTTGAAGACATCCTTCTCTTCCCAATCGACGGTGCGGCCGCTCACCGGGCAGGTGAAGCGCGTGCCAGACTGCGGCGACAGCAGCGGCCGGCCGCCAAGCTCGCGCGTGAACGGGCCGATTGTCCACGGCGAGGCCGGCGTGGTGGCGACCGCGCTCGCACTCCGCTGTTCGAGGGGCGTAGCTGTGCCCGTCAACGCCGGCGTCGCGGCGCACATCTGCAGCCAGCGGCGCCGCGAGATTGAGGCCATGCGGCGATCGTATCCCCAGAGCGCGTGTGCCGGAAGACGCCGAACCGTATAATCACCCTCCCGCCCGGCGTTCGACGGCACCGGACGCATTTCAGGAGAGATGTGCATGGCCGCTCATAGTCCGAAGGAACTCGATGTCCTCTTCGAGCAGGCATTGAATGCCGGCAGCCTCGAAGCCCTCCTTCTGTTGTACGAGCCCAACGCCTCGTTCACCGCGGCGCCCGGTACGGTGGTGACCGGAACGGCGGCGATCCGCGAAGCGATCGCGAACTTCCTCGTATTGAAACCCACGATCTCGCTCGACACCAAGGTGCTTGGCGAGGCCGGCGGCATCGCGTTGATGACATCGCGCTGGCGGTTGACGGGTGCGGGGCCGGACGGCGCACCGGTGGAGCTCGCCGGACAGAGCGCCGAAGTCGTGCGGCGGCAGCCGGATGGTTCCTGGTTGTTCCTCGTCGACACGCCGTACGGACTCGAGTGGTAGCGACGCGCCGTGCCCTTCCGCCTGAGCGTCCTCGATCAATCGCCGATTGCCGAGGGCTCGTCCGGCGCGCAGGCGCTCCAGAACTCCGTCGATCTCGCGAGGCATGCGGAGACCCTCGGATATCACCGCTACTGGGTGGCCGAGCATCACGGCGCCGTCATGCTCGCGTGCACGAGCCCCGAGGTGCTGATCCCCGCAATCGCCGCCGCGACGACCACCATGCGCGTGGGCAGTGGGGGCGTGATGCTCCCGCACTACAGCCCGCTCAAGGTGGCGGAGAGCTTCAGCATGCTCGCCGGCCTGTTCCCGGGCCGCATCGATCTCGCGGTCGGCCGCGCGGCTGGCACGGATCCGTTCACGAGCTACGCGCTCCAGCGGGACCGCCGGTCTGCACCGGGCGACGATTTCCCCGAGCAGCTCAGTGAGCTGCTGGCCTTCGTCGAGAACCGCTTCCCGGCCGGGCACGAGTTCGAGCGCCTGGCCGTTCTGCCTGGCCGGCCCGAGCAGCCCGCGCCGTGGCTGCTCGGCTCGTCAGCGCAGAGCGGCCTCTGGGCAGCACAACTTGGACTGCCGTATGCGTTTGCCGACTTCATCAACCCCGCAGGCGCGCCGGTTGCGGCGCGGTATCGCCGTGAATTCGTGCCGCCCGTTCCGGGGCGCACGCCCTACACGGTCGTCGCCGCGTCCGTGATCTGCGCAGCGTCGGACAGGGAGGCCGAGCGGCTCGCCTCGAGCGCGAGAATGGCGTTCCTCCGCCTGCACCAGGGCGCACTCATCGCAATACCGCCGCCTGATTTGGCCCTCGCGTTCCTCGCGGAGAACGCCGGCACCTCAGCCGCCCTCGCGGCACGCCGACGGTTTATTGTCGGCGTGCCCGGCACGGTGCGGCCGGCGCTCGAGGCTCTCGCGAGCGAATACCAGGCCGACGAAGTAATGGTCGTCACGATCGCGCACGATCACGCGGCCCGGCGGGAGTCCTATTCGCTCGTCGCTGAGGCGATGCGGCAGCGCTGACGACGAACGCTGGCGGTCTCCTTGCAACACGGATCAACTCCCTGTATCGCCGGACGCCAACGAGGCGTCCTACTGAACGGTAACTTGATCGGAGGATTATCCATGGCCGTACAGACGAAGCAGTCCGACATCCTTGCTGAACAGAACCGGGACAACCGTGAGCACATCATCCAGCTGCTGACCAAGGCCTACTGGATGGAGATAGAGACCGTCGTGAACTACGTGGCTAACTCGACAAATCCGGACGGCGTGCGGGCGCAGGAGATTATCGAATCGCTTGCAGAGGACGTCCAGGAAGAGCTCGGTCACGCCCGCAAGTTCGCGACGCGCATCAAAGAGCTCTACGGAGTCGTGCCCGGATCGCTCGGCTTCAGCCCCGAGCAGCACTCGCTGCAGCCGCCCGAGCAGCAGACCGACATCGTGCACGTGATCAGAGGCGTGATCGACGCCGAGCGCTCGGGGATCCAGTTCTATAACGAGATCATCGAAGCCGCCGATCAGGTCGATCCGGTGACCCAGGACATGGTCGTCGACATCCTGCGAGACGAGCAGGCGCACCTGCGGTTGTTCGAAGGCTTCCTGCGCGAGTATCAAGCGGAAGGCAAGGCGTAGCCGGCAGAGATCACAGGGGTGGCAGGCGGGTCCGGCAATCCGGGATCCGGCGTCAGCCGGATTGCACGCGCGCTCTGCGTGGGATCCGCCGGCAGCCACCCTCACGCACGAGCGTCAGCGTCGGGGCAGTGGGGTCTTCCAGTGGCACGTACGCGCCAGCTTCTCCACGTGAGCATCGAAGCCGCGCACGTCGAACTCCACGGTGGCGAGCGGCCCGTTGTGCGGTGTGAACCCGAACCGCAGGGTGCGGGCGCGACCGAGCCTCTGCGCGAACAGCAGGCCGTCTGGCGCGAACAGGGCATCGTGGTCGGCTGAACCGAGCCACCGCTCGCCTCCTTCGCTGTCGTTGTCGAAGCGGACGTACACGGTGCGGGTATCGTCGTGCGGCTCGATGGCCGCTGGCACTTGCGTGTAGACGAACGCTTCCGTGGTGTTGTCGAGGCACCGTACCACGAGCACCGGACGCACCCGTGTCACCCAGGCGTTCACCGTGTTCTCTGCCGGCAGGGCGAAGGCGACGCTGTGCCGAGAGTTCCCGACCCACCGCCCGCTGTCGGCGTCCGACCATTTGGGATCACTCGTCACGCTCACCCGGTCGCTCGCAGGCCGCGCGGGCACCACGAAGGACGCTTCCTGGACCGGTGACCGGGAATCCTGACGGGAGCCACCGGCCCTGAGCACGAGGACCATCAGCGCCGCGCCGCCGGCTGCGGCCGCGATCGCAGCGGCAACATGCCACCGCTTCCAGCCGCCGAGAGCGCCTGCTGACTGCGGGTGCGAGGGAGGAGCCTCACCGGCAGTGGGTGCCGCGTCGGGATCGGGCGTGCGGTGCACGACGACGGCGGCGGCGTTTTCGCCGTCGCAGATCTCGCACAGGATGTCATCCCGGTCGCATTCCCGAGCGCACTGAGGACAATAGGGCATGTGATTGGCCTTCTCGCATGGAGCTCGCGAGCGACGGCACTGCCCCACCCACGCGGCAAGCGCCGGACCAGCCACCGGCCGCGGGCTGTCGCGTGTGGAATCATCGACTTGGAGGCATCGCCCACGAGTCCGGGCGGATTGCAAATTACGAAACGGGTGTGTTGCTGACCCTTTTGCGAGCGCCGCATGCACCCGGACCGAACCGTTCGGGGTGCATACTCGTAGACGTTACGGAGAGTGCCGTCAGAAGGAGCAGCCATGCTCAGCGATCTCCGCCAGGCCTTCCGCAGCCTCCGCAAGCAACCCGGGTTCACGGCCGTCGCGGTTCTCACCCTCGCGTTCGGCATCGGCGTCAACGTCAGTCTCTTCTCTCTCGTCAACGCAATCTTCCTGCAACCGCTCGGTGTGAACGATCCGCAGCAACTCGTCATGGTCATGCAGCGCGGTGAAGTCATTCCCGTGCCCTACGGCCACTCGTTCCCCGATTACCTCGATTACCGCGCGTCCGCACCCGTCTTCTCCGACCTCGTCGCGTACATGCCCACGCCGGTGCACCTGAGCACCGGGACCGAGGTGCCCGAGCGAACGTGGGTGGAGGTGGTGTCGCCGAACTACTTCGCGCTCGCCGGGGTAACGGCGGCATTCGGCGATCTGCTCCGGCCGGGACAGGGTGAATCGCGCGGCGCCGCGCCGACGGCGGTGCTCAGCTACAGGTACTGGCAGCGGCGGTTCGGCGGCAACCCGTCGATCGTCGGCCAGCCAATCACGCTCAATGGCAAGGCGTTCACCGTGATCGGAATCGCGAGGCAGACGTTCAACGGCCTGTCGTGGTCGATGGCCGTCAGCGCGTGGATTCCGTCCGGCGCCCTCGCGTCGATCATGAGCGACGGCGATCACTTCCGTGAGAGCCGGGGCGTGCCGGCGTGGCGCCTGATGGGCCGCCTGGCGCCGGGCAAGACGCTCGCCGACGCGCGCGCCCAGGTGGAGGTCGTCGCCAAACGGCTCGCCGCCGCGTACCCGGCCGAGCACAAGGGCACGCGGGCGCTGGTCATCCCCGAGAACCGTGCCCGTCCTGATCCCAGCCTCTCGGACTACCTGCCCGTGTTCGCTGCGGTGTTCGCCGCGATGGTGGCGCTGGTGCTGTTCATCGCGTGCGCCAACGTCGCCAACCTGATGCTCTCGCGAGCGATCGGCCGGCAGCGCGACCTCGTCATCCGCTCCGCGCTCGGCGCGAGCCGCGCCCGTCTCCTCCGGCTCCAGATGATGGAAGGGCTCGTGCTGGCCACGCTCGCCGGCATCGCCGGTCTCGTGCTCGCGCGGTGGGCAGGACAAGCGCTGGCCGGGTTCACGCCAGGCGGCGACATTCCCGTGAACCAGGATCATCCGTGGGATTGGCGGGTGTACGCCTTCACGTTTCTCGCCTCAGGAGCCGCCGGCGTGGTCACCGGCCTCTGGCCGGCAAAACAGGCGTCGCGCTTCAACCTGGTCGAGTCGCTGAAGGAAGGCAGCAGCGCCGCCGGAACGTCGCGTCACCTGCTGCGGAACCTGCTGGTCGTCGGCCAGGTCAGCCTCTCGCTCGTCGTGCTCGTCAGCGCGGGGCTGTTCCTGCACAGCCTGCGGCAGATGCAGACCGTCGCCCTGGGCATGCGCACCGAGCACCTGATCATGATGTCGGTCGACCTCGGGCTTCAGCAGTACGACGAGCCGCGCGGCCGGCGCTTCCTCGAGGATCTGCTCGCGCGGACCGAGGCGCTGCCCGGCGTGACCGCGGCGACCACCACCGTGCACGTGCCGCTCGACTACGGCATGCAATTCAACGACGTCGCGACCGACGGGGTGATTCCCGGCACGAAGGACACATACCTCTCGGTCGCCTACACCGTGGTCGGGCCACGGTTCCTCGAGACGACCGGCGGCGTACTGGCGCGCGGCCGCAGCCTCGATCGCACCGACGACGAGCGGGCCCGCAAGGTCGCGATGGTGAACGAGACGATGGCGCGCAAGCTCTGGCCAGGACAGGAGGCCATCGGCAAGCGGTTCCGCTTCGGGCGCGATGGCGACTGGACGGAGGTGGTCGGCATCGTCCGCGACGGCAAGTACCTGATGCTCGGCGAAGAGCCGCGACCCTATTTCTACGTGCCGTTGTCGCAGCGCTACCGTGCGCCCGTCACGTTGATGGTGCGGACCGCGTCCGAACCGGCAACGCTCATGACGCCGCTGCAGCGCCTGCTGCGCGAGATGGACCGCGACCTGCCCGTGTACAACGTGCGCACGATGGATTCGCACCTGCGCGACAGCGTGTTCGGCCTGATGCCCATCCGGATGGGCGCGGTGCTCGCCGGCGGGCAGGGGCTGATCGCCCTGCTGCTCGCCGTGCATGGGGCTGTACGCGGTCGTCTCGTACGGGGTCACCCGACGCACCCGCGAGATCGGCGTGCGCATGGCGCTTGGCGCCGACCGCACCGACGTCATGCGCCTGGTCGTCCGGGAAGGGATGCGGCTGACCGTGATCGGAGTCGTCGTGGGCCTGCTCGTGTCGCTCGGCCTCGGAGCGGTGCTGTCGCGAGTGCTGTACGGCGTGCGGCCAATGAACATCGGCGTGCTCGCGGCGGTCACCGCGCTGCTGCTCGGCGTGTCGGCGCTCGCGTGTTATCTGCCGGCGCGACGTGCGACGCGCGTCGATCCGTTGATTGCGCTCCGCGCGGAGTAGAGATCGGAGCCGCACCGCGAGCAAGTCGGGCGCACTGAGCGACCTGCTGCAGGGACCTATTTGGCAGCGGGTAGCGGGCCGATCTCCACCTTCCGGAACTCGACCTCGGCGCCTTCGGCCTGGATGGCGATCTGGCCGTGATCGGCGGTCGCGTTCACGCCGTTGTTCACGAGCGCACCGTTGACCCAGACGGTGATCGATCGCCCGCGCGCTTCGATGACCATCGTGTTCCACTGCCCCACCGGCTTCTCGGACCCGTCGGTCAGGTTCAGGATCCGCCGCGCGTCCCCCTCGGCGCCGCCCCACTTCTCCCCCGGCTTCCGCGGCCGGCGCGTCTCCATGTCGGGCACTTCGATGTTCTCCTGGATGCACCAGAAGTCACCGGCGTCGCCGCTGTTCATCTGCACTTCGATCGACTGCGGAAACATCTTGTACAGGGCGCGCAGGCGCGACGCGTGGACGAGGATGCCGCAGTTGCCAGGCTCGCCCGGAAAGCGGTATTCGGCTTCGAGCCGGTAATCGCGGTACGTCTGCTTGGTCAGCAGGTGCCCTTCGGGCTTGCCGAGGCTGACCAACATGCCGTTACGAACAACGAAGCTGGGCTTCACGTTCGGGTCGATATCCCGCGCCGGCACATCCGGCTGCCAATTCGACAGATCCTTGCCGTTGAACAACGCCACGACGCGGTCAGGCGTGATCGGTGTATCGACAGGCGCCGCAAGCCAAGTGAGCAGGAAGAGTATCCAGGTAGCGCGCATGGTCGGAGCCTAGCACACGGTTACCCTGACGCTGACTCTGCCGCTCGGTTGCCGGCACATCGTTGAGGCGATTCGGCGAGTCGAAGCCGGCTTCGACCAGTGGGAACCTCGCTGTACGAGCGAAGGTTTTCGCGGTATCGACCGGGTACCAACGCTGGAGGGCATCCAAGCTCCTGCCGATCGTCGGGTGCCTCATCGACATGTTCTCAGCGACCGTCGTCATCGTGCCGCTGCTCGTCCCACTCGGCGCCGCGTACGGCGTGCACCCGGTGTGCGACAGAGATTGCACGGAGCCGGCCTGAAGGCCGGCACTACAGGGATTACCCGAAGCACATTCCGCGGCGGGTCATCACGCCCGCCACACGCCAGACGGTGCCCCATTGGCCGTCATCCGCCGACTCAGCCAAACGTTCGGCGTGCTACTGTGGCGGGCGGTGACGCCTAGAACGACCGACGCTCACGCCACCCGCTGGCGACGCACGCTCTTGATCGCAGGGCTGCTGCTCGCGATCGCCGCCGTTGTCGCGCTCTCAGTGGCCACGCGCCTGACCCCGCACCTCCGCAACCGCGTCGTGAGTGCCCTCAACGCCCGCTTCGAGAGCGAGGTCGCGCTCGAGTCCCTCCAGGTCGGCGTGTTTCCCACACCGGAGGTCAGCGGCGGCGGGCTCGTGCTCCGGCATAACGGCCGCACCGATGTGCCCCCGTTGATCTCCGTCCGCGCCTTCACGGGCAGTGCCGGCCTCATGGGTCTGTTCGCGACGCCGCTGTCGCTGCGGCAGGTGACGCTGAACGGCCTCACGATCCACGTGCCGCCCGGCGGCATCCGCACGGGGGGCGCTACCGATTCCACCCCGGCCCCTGCCGCGGACGCGGCCGACGTCAGAGGGTCGCGGCTGCCATCGCTCGTCATCGAACGCATCACGGCAGACGATGCCCGCGTCGAGATCGCGTCGCGGAATCCCCGGAAGGAGCCGCGGCGGTTCGACATTCACAATCTCGTCATGCACGGGTTTCGTCCCGACGCGCCCGCCGACTTTACGGCCGTGCTGACCAATCCCGTGCCGCGCGGCGACATCGATACCAGCGGGGCGTTCGGGCCCTGGCTGGCGGCAACCCCGGCGAGGACCGCGGTGCGCGGGCGCTACGTCTTCAAGCACGCTGACCTCGACACGATCAAGGGTCTTGGCGGCATCCTCTCGTCCACGGGCGAGTACAGCGGCGTCCTCGAGCGCATCTCTGTCAGCGGGGACACCGACACGCCTGACTTCCGGCTGGATAGCGGGCGGCGTCCCGTGCCGTTGAAGACACGCTTCCGGGCGGTCGTCGACGGCACCAACGGCAACACCGTACTCGAACGTGTGGACGCCACCCTGGCCGACACGCCCATCCATGCCAGCGGCGGCATCATCCGCGAGGAGCACGTCAAAGGACGCCGCATTTCGCTCGACGTGTCGATCGACGGCGGGCGCATGGAGGACGTGCTGCGGCTCGCGGTCGATACCGCGACGCCGCCGTTGACCGGACGCGTCTCGGTGCAGAGCACGGTCCTCGTGCCGCCTGGTGAGGGAAAGGTGATCGATCGCCTGC
>CAVOPA010000018.1:0-210896 GCA_963697705.1 Vicinamibacteria bacterium | reverse complement strand
CAGGCGTGGCTCAGGCACCCTGAACGCGCACGGTTGGAATGTGTACATCAGCGTCAACGCTGTTCTGCCCGGCCGATCGAGAACCCGACGGTCGATCGCTGCCGTCCGACACGTCTTCCTCGAGAAGGATGCGGACGGTCCGGGCCTGCTCGCGGGCCTGACCACTCGGCCTGACTTGCCGCCGCCGTCCTACGTGCTGCACTCCTCGCCAGGTCGGCTTCACGTTCTCTGGCGAACGCAGGACTTCAGCCCCGGCGACGTGGAGGCGCTGCAGAAGCGCTTGGCGCGTGAGCTCGACACGGATGCCGCGGCCACGTCGTGCTCGCAGACGACCCGACTTCCCGGGTTTTGTGAATCACCGAGAAGCTGCAGAGCACCCTGGCCGGTCTCTGTCGTCCCTGCGCCCGAGCACCGTCCTGGAGCGTGCCGACTTTCCGGTTCCTGCGCAGTCCGCTTCCATGGAGCGGCGCGTTGGCACCCATGCGCCCGGCGTTATGAGCGCGTTCAGCGATCGCGTGGGCCGGGCTCGCCGGTATCTCGAGTCGGTCGAGCCCGCGATCTCGGGCCAGCACGGAGACCTTCGCACGTTTCGAATTTGTTGCCGTCTCGTCCGAGGGCTCGAACTCTCCGACGACGAAGCCTTCTCCGTGCTCAGGGAGTGGAACGCACGATGTGAGCCTCCGTGGTCGGAGACGTGAACTGCTGGAGAAGGTGCGGAACGCGCGCAGGTACGGGCGTGAACCATACGGTGGGCTGCTGCAGCCGCCTGCTGATTATACATAAGCTTGCATGACCAAATGTGCCTGCTTGCCGGCCGTGGGTATTGACTATCGTGACGAATGGTTGTATTGATAAGCGAATCCCGTCACCACGCACCCGCCCTCAGGGCCGTGCGTCCCCCCTGTTCGCCGGCGTCTACATCGACCCGCGCGAACCAGCCGCTGCCTCGGCCCCAGGCCCTCGGCAGTCTTGGAGAACAACCATGTCCAAGTCCAAAGGCGAACTCGTGTCCGTGAAGATCATTCCGAACGAGCAAGGCAATCCCCCAGGGAAGCTTGCCGATGCGGAGGTGGTCTTCGAAGCCGAAGCAGGTCCGCTCAGCGGGTTGAAGCTGATCGGCTTCGCAGTATGGGAGCGTCGCGATGGAGGGAAGAACGTGACATTCCCGGCCCGGCATACTCCGTGAACGGTGAACGCCGGAGCTTCGCCCTGCTGCGACCCGCCAACGGGGAGCTCAGTGCGCAGGAGGCGATCAAGCAGTGCATCCTCGACGCGTACAGCCGCGTCCAGGCTCACGCCTGATCGGCCAGAGGTCACCCAGGCGGTGCGGGCTCAGCCCCGCCGCCTGGGGCCACCGCTCTCGTGGCGGCTTCAGGAGTTGAACGGAATGCTTTTCGCCGGCCTCGCAGGCGGCGTTCGTGAAAGGACAGAGTTATGGAGACCGTGACGCGCTTCGCCGACCGACAGGCAGGTTCGGTGTCGGCCGTGTCGATGCCAGGCCCCGAGGTGGCGCGCGGGCTCTCCGTGACCGCGAGCTACCTGCTGTCGGAGGACGGCAGAAAGGCGTCGCTGCTCGCGGGCGGCGACGGCCGCGCCGTCCAGCAGATCGCACTCCAGGTGCCAGCCAACCGCCTGCACCTCGTCTCCGTGGACAAGCAAGGCGTTGCGCGGTTGAAGCTCAGGCCACGATTTGAGAAAGACGAGTGAGCGTGGGGTCGTTCGCATCGACGCGGCGCCCGTGTACGACGCGCCGCCGACGATCGAGGAACTCTATCGCGCTGCTGCGAAGAATCACGAACTGGAGAGCGCCTACTATGCCGAGCGCGTCGCCCAGCGCTCGAAACGGAGTGATGAGGACCGCGCCCGGCGCGAGAGCGTCGCGGAAGCCTTCCTTGCGGACAAGGGCCAACGCGCCATCGCGCATCCGCCACCATCGCCCAAACGGTGCTACATCAATACCGACGGGGCTCGCCTGCTGTTCGACGTCGCGACCGACCAGGGGCTCGCGAAGGAAATACCTCCGGAAGCGCACCGGCGTTTCCGCGCGGACCTCAGAACAAGGGAAGAGCGCAATCGGCAGGACCGAGCAGCACAGCTCGCGCTGCACGAAGAGAAGAAACGCTTCATCGCCGCTTGGGTTGTGGCGAACGGCACCGACGAACAGAAAGTTCGCCAGGACGCCGGCGTGCTTCCCATGGACGAAGCTGTTGAAGCGATCGCTGACCAAGTCTTCTCCGTCAATGGCCACCTGCCGGTCTACACACGCGATGGTGCGGAACGCCTACAGCGGTTCCTCCGCGAGTCCAGTGGGTTGGTCGATGCGGTGATCGGCCCAGGGGACGTTGCCGTTCGCAGCAGGAACGCCGTGAAGGCGACGGCCGCGCAGTGGGCGGTTGTCCAGGAGGTCCAGAGGCTCGTGCCCGACGCGAACGTCGTTCTCCGTGAGCACGTGTTGTCATCGAAGCGTCATCAAGAATCGGCGTTCGTTGACCGTATACGGCGTGCTGGTAACGAAAGGCATGGGCCGTTCGTGCTGCGGCGTGATTACGTTGTTGCCGACTCGCCGCAGCCTGCGGGCGGTTCTTGACGGGGCGTCGTGGCTGTGTTTGACAGCCGAATCCGACAGGCGTAGGTTTCCGACATCTCTCGCTGTGGCCGTCCTGGCCACCCCTTCACGTCGCCCGACGTGAAGCGTCGTTCCACCTCGTCGCCCTCAGGGCACGCAGAAAGGAGCACTCCATGAACGGGACAGGTGTGTCTGCTGTGACGGCGTATACGGCTCACCGGGAATGGGCATCCCGCCCACCCGACGAACGGTACGCCAGCGTCCAAGGTCTCTACGATGCGGCTCGCGCACGCCGCCTCCGCACCGAGGAGCGCACCATCGAGACCGTCGCTGTCAGAACGGAAGCGGTGGCGTCCGACGCGCTCGCGCTACGCGACACGTCGGGTCGCCAGGCCGCCCTCACGCACTGGAGCTTCGAGCAGCTCGCCGGCATCGCCGCTGCGCCGCCGAAGTACCTCCGGACGCTACCCGCGGCAATCGCCTCCGATGCGATCAACCACGGGTTGCGCCGTCAACGTCGCGAGCAGCATCAGCTCCTCGCCGACCGCGATGAACCGTGGACCGTCCACGCGGTCACCTCTCCGAGGTACGCCGAGGGTCCACCACGACGAGCTGGCCGGCCGGGTGCTCGACCTCATGGCCCAGCACCCGCCTGGTCCCTGCCGCTCGGCTACAAGGACGGCGTGTTCGGCGCTGAACGGGTTCCGTCCGGCGCCTACCTGGGAGACCGAGACATGTTTCTGTTCCTCGTGGACGGCAACCGCGATCTCGACGACCCGACCGACGCGTCGCACGCTGGCCTGTTCCGCGGATTCATTCTCCGGAACAGCGACGTCGGTGCCGCCGCCCTCACCCTGGATGTGTTCCTGTTCCGCGCCGTCTGCGGCAACCACATCATCTGGGGCTTCCAGCACGTCGTCGGCTTCCGGCGCCGGCACGTGGGTGCGTCGATTCAGGACGCGTGGACGACGTCGCTCGAGAACGTCCGCGGCGCCCTCGACGCAGACGGCGCGCACGATCGCCTCGTGCTCCTGCGGGCCACCTCGCAGGAAATCGGGCCGACACGCGACACCGTCGTTGATGCAGCCGTGCAGCGACTCGAACTGTCGCAGAAGCAGGCCGCAGAGGCGTACACCCTGGCGGAAACGTACGAGACGAACCCCCGTTCGGTCTGGGGCTACGTGCAAGGACTCACGCGTCTGAGCCAGCGCACGCCCTGGCAAGATGGTCGGTTCGCCCTCGATCGCGCCGCTAGTCGCCTCCTGACCACGGTCCACTAAAGACCTGGTCCGTCGCCGCCCGGGCACAGCCCCGCGGCTCGTTCCACGAACAACGGGCGTCGGCACACGCCACGTCCTTCATCCGCCCCTCGCACAGCCGTCGCGCAGGCGGCCGCCTCCGCTCCCAGAGCCAGGCGCTCTACCGGAGGTGTCTGCCATGCGCGACGGGTCCACACGCCGACGAACCACCGAGCCCACCGCTGACGACCTGGATGCGCGAGCGGATCCAGGTCGACGACTGGCGGCGACACGGGCGCCTGCGCGACCTTCGGACGTTGGCCGAAGGTACAACCGGCCCCACGTTGTCGCGCGCGGCTGCTGCACGCGCTGCTCGAAGAACTCCACATCAGCGACGACTTCGACGTGCTCGTCGGTCGTGTGACCCGCCTGCCCGCCAGCCAGTACCCACGGCTGCTCGCGATCGCGCTGCTCCTGAGACACAGCTGGTGTCCTCGGGACCTCTCATCGACGGCGACGCGACTCGGACTGTCGCCGTCGACCGCCCCCTCTGTAGCAGCGCCGGCTCCGACCTCCCCAACACCCCGCGACGGCGAGGCGCCGCCGTAGCCAACGCGCGCGTACGTCGATTTCTGAGCGGCGTACTCGCTGCCGCTGAAAGCGCAGATCGCTCATCGTGAACGAACTCGCTCTTCCAGACAGCACCCATGCGACGCGTGACATCAACATGCCGCCGCTTCGAGCTGGGGATTCTGTGGAAGTGCTCGCCCGCGTCAAGGCTTCGCTCGCTGCGCTCGCCGCTGGCGCGGCCTTGACCCGGGCTCCGCACTTCACACCGAGGGCGTTTATCGAAGCGGCGGGGGATCTCGAAGAAGGGAGGAACACCATGAATGAACGGTCGCTCACGCCCAACATTACGGTGACGATCGGCCACCACACGCGGATCTACTGCGCGTTCGTCACCACCGCACCCACCGAGCTCGACTCACCGGCGACAGTCACGCTCCACGCGGCGACGTTCGCAGATGTCGCCGGCTTCGCGGCGGAGCCATCGACCGCACGACGCGATCCCGGCCGAGGCACCGCGCGTCTGGTGCTCGTCGACGCGATGGAGCTCGCCTGGCAGCGCGCAGCGCTATCGCGGGCAATCAGCACCTGCTGCTGCCCGCAGATCCCGGGCTCGTCGGCCTCAACACGCTGCAGCAGTGGCTGTGGCAACGGCTTCAGGCCCCGCAACCGGCCAGGCCGCAGCGTGACGCGCGCAAATCGCTCGTCGGCGTCAACTGCTCGTCGCAAGGGCGAGCTTTTCAGGAGGTCACATCATGGTCGTCAAAATCGTTCCGAACGACAAAGGCAACCCGCCAGGCAAACTCGCCGGATGCCGAGCTGCACTTCACCGACGGCGTGCTCGACGGCTTGAAGCTGATCGGTTTTGCCGTGTGGGAGCGACGCAGCGGCGGTGGCCGAAACGTCACCTTCCCGGCGCGCCAGTACTCGGTCAACGGTGAACGCCGCAGCTTCGCGCTGCTCCGTCCGATCGCTGACGCGGCGTCACAGGAACGCGTGCGTGATCTCGTGCTGCAGGCCTACGCCGAGGTCCGAGGAGACCGCCACGGAGGCGGCGTCGTAGGTGAAGCGACCCCGGATACCGCCTTCGGGCGGTATCCGGGATGTTCGTCTGGCATCAACTTCCGCTTGAGAACGAGGTGGGTATGACATCCGGTGCCCTGCATCCCGAATCCACAGCAGGACTGGTCCAGTCGCAGGGGGACAGCGCATCTGACGACCTGCAGGAGCTGCTGACCGTTGAGGAAGTGGCCACGCTACTGAAGGTCAGCAGGAGCTGGATTTACGAACACACCAGGTCGCGAGGAATACCGCGATCGGAGCGGCTGCCCCACGTGAAGATCGGCAAGTACGTGCGTTTCGACGCCGGCTCGTTCGCGAATTCCTGCTCAAGCGCACTCGAATGGGCTGATTCCTTCCGCCAAGGCAACCGGTACAATGAGAGTCGAGCTACAGCACGAAGAGCCAACGAGAGGAAAGGGATTCCCTCGAATGGCTCGATCGAAACGACAGTGACGGAAGCGGTTGTCTTCTCAGAAGAGGAAAGGGCTGGGCGATTCGCTGGAGGGAGATTGAAATCGCTCCCGATGGCACGAGGAGGAAGGTATGCGGTACGAAGCGTTGGGCGAGGTCACGCGCAAGCAGGCGTCAGAGACCCTCAATCAACGAGTGACAGCCGCAGGGAACAGGAAGGCGCCTACGCGGTCACACGTCACGTTCCGGACGCTCGCCGGCGAATGGGACGCGACGGTCTTGCCGATGTACAAACACTCGACCCAAAAGCATCGTCGCTTCATGCTGAAGAAGCACCTGCTGCCGCAGTTTGGCGACATGCCGATCTCGGGCGTGACGCGACAGGAGATCCAGGCGTATGTGGCCCATCTCACCGCAGGCGGGGTACGCGCCGAAGTCCATCGATCACATTCACGACGTGCTGAGCGCGGTGCTTCGCACGGCCGTGAAGTGGGGCCACCTCCCGGAGAACCCTGCGCGGGGCGTCGACTTGCCGACGCTCAGATGTGTCCGTCCGAAGTGGGCTTTGACGACGGACCAGGCAGCCGCTTTGGTGGCGGCCTTGCCGTTGCTCGCGCGAACCATGGTCGGGCTCGCGATCCTCTCAGGTCTTCGACGCGGCGAGCTGTTCGCGCTGCGCTGGAAGGACATCGATGAGCACGCCCGGGTGCTCACGGTGCGAGAGGCCATCTACGACGGCACGTTCAGCACGCCGAAGACGGAGGCGGGATCGCGACAGATTCCGCTCTCTGTGACGGCACTACGGTTGGTCGGCGAATGGAAGGCCCACGTCAAGAAGACAGGCCCGGAGGCGTTGGTCTTCGCAACGCATCTGGGCACCCCACTCTCGCCGAACAACGTGCTGCGTCGGTCCATCTTCCCAGCCTGTGATCAGCTGGGCTTGCCGCACGCGACGTGGCTCACCTTCCGCCGGACCTATTCCTCGTGGTCGCACGAGAAGGGCGTGCCGGGGAAGGTGGTCGCGCAGCTGATGGGTCACGCCAACGTCGACACGACGCTGAACGTGTACACGCAGGTGCTCGATGGGTCAGTTCGCGACGCCGTCGAGAAGATCGGCGGCGAATTGTTCACGATTGTTCACTAGCCCGGGAGGGCCGGTGCTCTAACTGATTGAAAACATTGGTGCGCCCTGCAGGACTCGAACCTGCGACCTCCTGGTTCGTAGCCAGACGCTCTATCCAACTGAGCTAAGGGCGCACGGGGCGGGCACGCGCGGCTCTGCTGCAGCCGCGGCGCGATGACGAATTTCAAACTATACCATAGGGCACACGCCCTGCGGGCCATGGCCACGGCCCGCCTGACGGCGGGCACCACGCGAGACGCGGGCTCCCGGACGACAGCACCACGACGAGCCGGCCCGCCCGCGAAGGCGGGCACCATGCGCGATAGGGGCTCCCGGACTACAGAACTACGACGGGCCGGCCCGCCTGTGAAGGCGGGCACCACGCGAGACACGGCCCGCCTGAAGGCGGGCACTACGCGAGGCACGGCCCGCCTGAGGCCGCCACTACGCGCATTCGTCGGCCGCCAGCCGCCAGCCGCCAGCCGCCAGCCGCCAGCCAAAGAACCTCTACTTCTTCTCCTTGAACCCCGCGGGTACCGATACGTCGGCGGCCGCCACGTCCTTCGACATGCTGAGGGTCTCGTTCACCATCGTCATCACCGTCGTGTGCCCGGGCTGCGTGCTGGCAGCTGTCGTGGCGGCCGGTTCTTCCGCCTTCTTCTTCATCATCTTCTTCGCGAACATCCCGCCGATGCCGCCAACCGTCGTGGGTGTGTCGTCGCTCTTCGATTCCTGCTGCTGCCGGGCGGCCTCGGCCTGCTGTTCGGTGCTCTGCACGGCCTCGAATGTCGTCGTCGTCAGCACTGGCGCGCCCTCAACTTTTGTGCCTTCAGTGCGCATCTTGCCCATCGCCTCCTTGAGCATGGGGTACATCGCGAATGCTGCGGCCAACTGATCGGCCGACATCGCGCCGCCCGTCGCCGGCGATTCGAGCTTCTTCATGTAGCGCAGCTGGAAGTCGGCCACTTCCTTCATCGTGTCCATCGACGGCGCGAGCCAGCTGTCGGCCGTGAGCACCATACCGCCGCCCTGCTCCAGGGTCTTCCCCTTGGGGCGTACCGTGACCGTGGTGATCGACTGCTTCGTCTCGAAGCCGTTGATCGTCTTCGCCGCGCCGGTGGACTTGGTGACGACGTCGACCTCGTACTCGGGGGGTTTTTCGCCGTTCTTCTCGGCCGCCTTCTGGTCACGCTTCTCGGCCTTGACCTGCTCCTGTCGGGCCTTCTCCTCGGCCTCGCGCATCCGGCGGCGCAGCTCGTCGAAGGTCGTCACCTTGTACGACTTGTTGTCGAAGTCGATCTCGTACAGCTTCTCTTCGGCAAGGTCGACGAGCTGCCCGGTGTCGCCGCTGCCCGTCAGCATGCGGTCGCCCTTCACTGCGACCTTCGTCACGACGCCCTCGCGCGCCGCCTTGCCGCCGAACATGTTGAACATGCGGCCGAGCGCGCCAGCGAATTTGACCTGCCCTTTCTGGTCCGTCTTGACGTCGGCGTGCAGGCCGGCCGCCGAAACGGCAGCGATTGACACAGTGAGTACGAGCGGGCGCAAGCCTTTCATCGATGGATCTCCTTTGCAACGGGCGTCGGCACGCCGGCCGACACGACAGGGTACGTGCGCGCGTGCCCGGCTGCGCGCTCACGAGGCCAGGAGCCCGCCTGACGCGGGCGATACCGGAGTCACGGCCCGGAGTCACGGCCCGCCTACAGGCAAGCACTACACAGAGTCACGGCCCGCCTGAAGGCGGGCACTACACAAAGTCACGGCCCGCCTGAAGGCGGGCACTACACGAAGTCACGACCCGCCTGAAGGCGGGCGCTACACCAAGTCACGGCCCGCCTCAAAGGCGGACGCTACACGGAGTGGGCGCTCGCCACTAAACGACTACGGGCGCACGACGAGGGCGCCGCGCACCCAACCGGTGGCGGTTGCACTCTGGACGTTCACGTAGCCGTCCTTCATCTTTCCGACGACCACGAGCTCCTCGCCGCGGCCGAGCGTGGCGAGCACCGTCGCCGCATCGTTTGGCTGCGCGAGCAGGCGCACGTTGGCGATCTTCGGCACGATCACGTCGCCCTCTTCGAACACCGCGCCGGCCTTGGTCGTGCCGCCGGCCACGGCCTCCTGCTTCAGCGTACCGACGTTGCGCTGCAGACTCGGATCGTTGCGGACGACCTGCACGATCTTGTTGTAGTTGTTCAGGAACGCCGCGGCGATGATCTTCCCCTCGTTGGTGTTCCCGTAGCCACCTGCCACCGCCCCCATGCCGCCGCCGAAGAGGGCGCCCCCGGCGCCGAGGTCGGCCTTCTTGGTGCTGCCCTCGGCCGATGCGACCTGCACACTGCTCCTGGCGTCGGCGACGAGCATGCTCGTCTGCGCTTCCTTGAACTTGATCCCGCCGGCCGCGGCCGCCAGTGCGCCGCCGCGCCCGCCGAGGAGACCACCGATGCCTCCACCCACTCCGCCGGCATTCCTCTCCGAGAACACCACCGCCGGCGTGAGGACGAAGTCGGCCGTGACCATCTGGCCGCCGCCCATGTTCGAGTCCTGGCGAAGCTGGCCCGATGCCGCGAGCGAGCGCTCCTGCATGACGTTCTGCATCCCCTGGCCGCGCTCGACCACGATGAAGCAGTTGGACTGCTGCGCCATCATGCGGATCAGGCCGACCGGCGATCCCAGGTTGTACCGCCTGAGCGCCGTGATGATGTAGTCCTGGGGCTCGACGACGGCCAGGGCGCCCATCGGCTTGTCGCAGTGTTCGAGCCCCGAGTCACCACGGCTGCCATCGGTACCCGCCGACCCCTGGACGACGCTGCCGCCCTGGCCCTGCTTCGGAGCGGTGATG
Organism: Vicinamibacteria bacterium; assembly: GCA_963697705.1. GTDB lineage: Bacteria > Acidobacteriota > Vicinamibacteria > Vicinamibacterales > JAENWD01 > CAVUCH01. The sequence continues at coordinate 201,087 of CAVOPA010000018.1, read as the reverse complement.
CCTTGCGCCTGGACAAGGACAGGACCGGCCAGGAGCGCGGCCACGACGCTCACAATCGGGACGCACCGGCTCGCCTGCATCGACATCGGGTCCTCCGGAAGTTGATTGCCCCCGACGCACCCCGTCACACAGCCCGCCGCATCCGGGGTTCTCGAGGTGATCCAGCTCGTTGGTCTACCGACATATCGGCCGGAGCGTGTTCCACCGCAGCCGCATGCGCGTCTGCTCGAACCGGCAGCGGCACTCGGCCCGAGAGCATCGCATACGGGCAAGGAACGGATCGGCTGAGGCGGGATTCTACAACAACCCCTCGTCCATCGTGCGCAGCCGGAGTTGCGGTGCGCCCGGTTAGGACACGGCTCATAAACAACTAGAACGCGATTACTTTTCAATCTGCCGAGCCAAACGCGAGACATCACGACAGAACTCCGTCAGAATAGGCGAGGAAGCGACGGAGACCGCAGGAGGTCTCCTATGCGGGTTGCCCCGCGTCCTCGTGGACGCACAGCCCGATCACTCGATCCGACCTGGCCGCGACGCCGGCCGACTCCGTTCCCCCTCGTCCCGCTCATCACGATCGTGGCGCTGGCCCTGCCCGTGGTGTGTGCGCGCGCGGCGGCGGCGCAGGACAGTGCGAAGGAGGAAATCGAGACGTGCCTGTCGTGCCACTCGGACGATAGCCTCTCGGTCACCTTCGAAAACGGGCAGTCTCACGCGCTCGCGGTCGATCGGAGCGCCTTCGCTCACTCGGTGCACGGCGACAACCTGAAGTGCACCGACTGCCACGCCGGAATGGGCGAGATTCCGCACCCCGAGCGGAAGTACGCCGACCTTCCGCACTTCCGCGCCTCGTTCCGGGACACCTGCAAGAGCTGTCACTTCGACAACTACACCCAGTCGCTCGACGGCGTGCACTACACATTGCTCGCGCGCGGCGACACCCGGGCACCGGCCTGCGCCGACTGCCACGGCTCGCACGCGATCGCCGCCGCGGGCAAGCCGCGCGCGGCGATCTCGCGCACCTGTGCGCGCTGTCACCAGGCCATCTCGGCCGTCTACGCGAACAGCGTCCACGGCAAGTCGCTGCTCGACGGCAACAACGATGTGCCGGTGTGCACCGACTGCCACCACTCGCACGACATCGCGGATCCGCGGACCACCGCGTGGCTCGTGAAGACGCCGGAGCTGTGCGGCAAGTGCCACACCAACAAACCGCTGATGGCGAAGTACGGCCTGTCGCCGAACGTCGTCTCCACCTACCTCGCCGACTTCCACGGGATGAGCGCCTCGCTCACCAACACGAGCGGCACCGCAGCGCGGAAGGAGCGGCTCACCGCCCTGTGCATCGACTGCCACGGCGTGCACAACATCACGCGCGTCGAAGCACCCGATTCGCCTGTGCTCAAAGCGAATCTCGTCGCGACATGCCGCAAGTGTCACCAGGGGGCGCCTGAATCGTTCCCGGCCGCGTGGCTCTCGCACTACGAGCCCTCATGGCAGAAGGCGCCGATCGTCTACTCGGTCACGGTCTTTTACCGGATCTTCATACCGTTCGTGATCGGCGGCCTCGTGCTCCAGATCCTCCTGCACCTGTGGCGCCTCGTGGTGAACCGATGAGCGATTACCTCCAGCGATTCAGCCTGCGGCAGCGCGTCGAACACTTTCTCGTGATGTCGATCTTCACGCTGCTGGCGCTGACAGGATTTCCGCAGAAGTTCTACGACGCCGGTTGGTCTCATGCGATCGTGAGCCTGTTCGGCGGGATGGAACGGTTGCGGTTCATGCACCGGATGTGCGGCGTGGCGTTTGCCACCCTCTCGATGCTGCACGTCGTCACGGTGGGCTTCAAGATCGCCATCGGCCGCGCGCGTCCAACGCTCGTGCCCAACCGCAAGGACTTCAGCGACGCCGTGCTGACCATCCGCTACTACCTCGGGCTCTCGGACCATCACGCCGCGTTCGACCGCTTCGACTACCGGCAGAAGTTCGAATACTGGGGGCTGCTGCTCGGCGGCGTGCTGATGGTGGCCACTGGCCTCATCTTGTACTTCCCGCTCCTCGCGCTGCGCCTGCTTCCCGGTGAGTTCGTGCCCGCCGCGAAGGTCGCGCACAGCAACGAGGGCCTGATGGCGTTTCTGGTCGTCATCACCTGGCACGTGTACAACGCGCACCTGTCGCCCGATACGTTCCCGTTCGACACGAGCATCTTCACGGGCAAGATCAGCCGCGAGCGCATGGAACACGAGCACCCGCTCGAGCTCGCCCGCATGGACCACACCGGCAAAGCGGCGGAGGCACGCACGAATGGCTGAACGCGGACGGGCGCGGTTCGCAGAGTCGGTTCAGGGGTTCCCGGTTTCGGTTTCAGGACCTGCGACCTCGCCGACGACCCACCCGGGCGGCGCACTTGGCATCCGCACAAGGATGATGGTGCTCGTCGGGGTTGGGGCGCTCCTGTCTATTGGGGTCCTGGGCTGGATCGCGTTGGCGAGCCTCGACGGACTGATGCAGCAACTGCTTGCCGGCCGGCGAGCGCTCGTGCAATCGACGGCCGATCAGGCGGAGCACGCTGTGCGGGACGCCATCGAGACGCTATCGAGCGTCAGCGCCGCGCCGGGGTTTGCGCCGGCCGACGGCAACCCGCAACCGGAAGCGGAGACACTCCACGCGGTGCGGCTCCGGGCCAGAGTATTCGACCTGGTAGCGCTCATCGCGCTCGACGGGTCGGTCGTCGCGGTGGATGGCGCCGCCGCCGACTCCCGGTTGGCAACAATCACCGCGATGCCGGAGGCTGCCGCCGCGGCGCGCCTCGGTCGGCCCGCCGTGTCGGCCGCACGGGAGATCGGGGGCAAGCGCGCGCACGTGTTCTTCGTCCCCGTACGCGACGGCTCCGGCCAATTCGTCGCGGTCATCGCGGGCGTGCGGACGACGGACGATCCCGGCTGGGTGCGGCTGCTCGAGGTTGGTCCGCCGGGCCGGACGATATCAGTCGACCTGATCGACGCCAGCACGACCATCGCGGCCTCCAGCATCCCGCTGCGGGCCGGGCGGCCGAGCGAGCAGCGTGACATGCTGAGGCGCCTGCAGCAGATGCACGAGCTCTACACAGCGGACGTACCCGACAGCGCCGGTGGCCAGGGGGAAGTGATTGCCTACGCGCCGCTGTCTCTGGTCCCGTGGGCGGTCGTAATCCGGCAGTCCGACCGCGAGGTGTTCGCGCCTGTGTACGAAGGGCGCCGTCGGCTGCTGCAGTGGGGACCGCTCATGCTCGTGCTCGGTCTCCTGTTCACGTGGGGCGCCGCCGAGAGCGTGCGCAGGCCGCTCGCGCTGCTCACGCGTGCGGCGGAACGCATTGCGGCGGGCGACCTCGGCGAGCCCATCCCGGCCCTGCCGAGCGACGAGATCGGCCGGCTCGGGGCGGCGTTCGAAGCTATGCGTGCCCAACTGTCGGCGTCGATCGACGACATCACGCGCTCCAATCAGCAGCTCGAGGCGCGTGTGGCCGCCCGCACCCGCGAGCTGCAGGACGCCCATCGCGAGCTGCAGTTGAAGGACGAGTTCCGTGGCAAGCTGCTGCGCAAGGTGATCACCGCGCAGGAAGAGGAACGCAAACGGCTCGCACGCGAGCTGCACGACGAAACCTGCCAGAAACTCGCCGCTCTCGGCATTCGGCTCGACACGGCGCTCGGCTCCGGTTCACCGCAGGAGCTGCGGGAACGCCTCGGCGACGCCCGGGCGCTCGCCACGCAGACGCTCGACGACGTGCACCGCGTAATCTTCGACCTCCGGCCCTCGGTCCTCGACGATCTCGGGCTGCTCGCGGCGATCCGCTGGTATGCGCAGCGGCAGCTGGAGCCGCGCGGTATTACGGTGCGTTACGATTTCGCCGATCTCAACTTGCGCCTCCCTGCGGAAATCGAGACCGCGTTGTTCCGATCCGTCCAGGAGGCCGTCAACAACATCGCACGCCACTCCGGGGCCGAGAATGCCCTCATCGAAATCGACCTCGGCGGCAACGGCCTGCAGATCGACATCGAAGACAACGGCGTCGGCTTCGACGTCGACGAGGTGACCAGCACCGTTGAGTCCGGGCGGGGCCTCGGCTTGACAGGTCTGCGCGAACGCATGGAACTGATCGGGGGCGCCGCAGTGATCGACTCCTCGCCCGGCGACGGGACACGGGTGCGGTTTGCGGTGCCGATGCCGGTCGCTTCAGCGTGAAGAGAGGTGGCATGGCGCGCAATGCAGGAGGGCGGCCGGCGACGCGCGCGATGCCTCGCCTGACGCACTCCCGCATTACGGCTCCATGCAGCAGATTCTGAACCAGGACCGCCGGCACGACAGCGTGCCGGTCGCGAGAACAAAAACCGACAGCAGCCAGTGTTCATGACCAAAATCCGCGTCCTCATCGCCGACGACCACGCCATCCTGCGGGAGGGTGTACGAGCGCTCCTGCGGTTGTCGGACGATGTGGAGGTGGTAGGCGAGGCGGCGGATGGACAGGAGGCGGTCGAGGGCTGCCGCACGCTCGATCCCGACATCGTGTTGATGGACGTCGCCATGCCCGGCCTTGGGGGACTGGAGGCGACACTCGAGATTCGGCGCGATTGCCCACGGACGAAGATCCTCGTCCTTACGCAGTACGCCGACCGTGAGTACGTGGCGCGGTTTCTCAAGGCAGGTGTCTCCGGCTATGTGCTCAAGAACTCCGCTGGCTCCGAGCTGACCGCAGCCATCCGGGCCGTCGCGCGCGGCGGGCTCGTGCTCGACCCGGATGTCGCCCGGGATGCGGTTCGTGAACCGCGACGTGATGCCGGTGCAACCGACATCGATCCGTACGAATCGCTCACCGACCGGGAGAAGCAGGTGCTGCGCCTCGTTGCCGAAGGAAAAGCCAACAAGGAAATCGCGGACGTGCTCGGGATCAGCGTGAAGACCGCGATGTCGCACCGCGAGCACGTGATGCAGAAGCTCGACATGCATAGCCGCACCGACTTGATCCGGTTCGCGCTCCGCCGCGGCGTCATCAGGGACTAACAAGCGGCTGACAAACGCCGCCTGTATGCAAAATGCAAGATGTCAAAAGCCGGTGGGCTACGTTTTCCATTCTGCATGTTTTCATCGAGGGCGCCCTTTTTCATCACCCTGCTATGCAGGCGCCAGTGCCGAGCTCATCTCCCCGTTCGAACCGCGGAGGGGCGCCGTTCACGTCACGGCACCATCGGCACGATCCCCCATTCCCTGAAACGGGACTGGCAGGGTCGCGCCGCGTATCGGCACGGACAGCGATGTCTGCCTGAAGTTTGGGTCGCAAACCGAGGCGCGAGTGCGAATGATCGGGCTCGCGCCTCGAAGCGGTAGGAGAACCCGGCCTGCACAGGGCCGTGGCCCGCAGGTCGGGTCCCCTCGTTGTTCTGTCGACGCGATTTCTCGTCGACCTCTCGATCCGCGGCGACCCTACGCGCGTCAGGATTGCGGCTCGCGCGAACGCCGTTGCGTGTCACGAGTCACCGTCTTGCGGGTCCGGTGACGGTGAGATAGACGTCGTAGATGTTCCGCCAGATCTCCTGGCCCTGGGGTCCGCGGAACAGCGCCTTCCCCATGAGCGAAAACTTGTTTCCGTACTGGTCGCGTCTGGCGTTCTCTTTGTAATCCGTGCTGATGGCGAGCACGCCGGCATCGGCGAGCGTCACGAGCTCCTCGAGCTCGGACACGCCGTTGTGATTTCGGTCGAACCACAGGCGTAACCGTGCAAACACGGCGTCGCGTGCGTCAATGAGGCGGTCGGGTTTGCCGGGACCGTAGCTCGGACCCTCCAGGAGCTTGAGCGCGTCGAAGCCGTTTTCGGTCACGGGTTGCTCCGAGTCGGCGTAGGCGGGTGTCTGTGAGCCGAAGAGCTCCTCGCCCGAGTCGATGCGGCCGTTTCCATCACGATCCAGAACCAGCCACCCGTCATCGCTGTCGGCCTCGGTCCACGCGATCTGCTCGGCGGTGACGCCGTTCGCGTCGATGTCGAACACAACGCCGTCCGCTGCGTTGGTGAGGCCGTAGCCATCGCCCGCCGTGTCGAACAGGATGGGACTGCTGCTGACGCAGGCACACACGGACGGCTTGAACTGGTAGCCCTCGGCACAATCCGATGCGGTGAGGGTGCAGCTGTAGCTGCCCGACGCGACAAGCACACTTCCGTACGTGTTTCCGAGGTTCTGCCAGTTGCCACTGAGCAGCCAAATCAGCCAGTGCTTCGCCGTGGAGTGCCAGGAGCCGAAGTAAGGCACTGCGCGGGTGAACGAGACAGCCGCTGAGTAAGCATCCGGCCCCGCTTGATTGACGTACGTTGTGGACAGCCCGTCCACCCATGCCTCGGTCTGCACTGCCAGCGGACACGAGATGATCGGCCTGCTCGTGGAGGATGTCACGTCCACTGAGCGCTGATAGTTGGGGGTCTGCCGCATGGTGTGGCCCGTCGTCGGCATGCCGCAGTTGATCTGGGCCCACGCGGACGGCGGTGTGCCGGCGACGATTGCGAGCAAGACCGCGGAGACAGAGAGCGGAAGAGTAGAAGCCACGGATTCCTCCTGACACGGTGGCCGGCCGCGCTATTCGGGCGCCCGCCACCGCTTGAGATCTGATTTCTGGACGTACGACGTCAGGGCGGCCTTGTTCTCAGCCACCCAAGTCGTCAGCGCCGCCTGCGACTCGATGCTGAAGGCTTGCAGCAGGCGATCGCGTGCTGCGAGGATCTCGCGGCGGTAGGCGAGATCGATGCCGTAGGCCTCGTCATTCACCTTGACGAGGACGTCGGGAGGAGTCGTGGCCCAGGGGTATTTCTCGAACAGCTTCGTCCCCTGGCTGTCACGATTTGCCTGGCGCGTCCTCTGCGCAACTGCTTCGCGCTCGAGCATGGCGAATTCGTTGGCCGCCAAGACCTCGCGAAGATCGTGCGTGAAGCCGCTGTCTTTCCCCTGCCATTGCTGAACGAGCGTGAACGAGAACTCCCACGCGAGCCACTCCGGAATCTGGGCAGGGTCCTTCGCCCCCTCGATTACGAGCAGATCCTTACCTCCCTCCTGGACAGGTCCTCCCTGGGTGACGAACGTCGCGGCGATCACGAGCAGCGTTGTGAACACGTGCATGGCCTTTCTCTATGGCGGACACGACGCGCGACGTGCCCTCGTGGACAATTGCGGCAATGGCAGCACCGGTTCGGCGACGCACACCGCGGGGGCGTTTCGTTGCTGCTGATCCCGGGGGGGTGCGCCGCACCAATCGACCGCGTTGCTCACCCCGCGTGAATTGGATCTGCACCTCTCACTCAAACGCCGTTCCGCGCACGAAACACACGCTAGCTGGCGTGTTTTTGCCCGTTCGCTGCGAGCCGGCGTTCGAGCACCGCCGGTGTCGGGTAGTGCCTTCCCGGCGAGACGCGGCAAAGCGTTCTCTTATGGGTAGATGCAACCCGCGGCCGGCACACTCGAACCGGCCAGCTCACCGTCAACGCTGTGCGCCCGACGCTCCGATGCGAAGCGAGAGCAAGGTCACGCCCATCGGCGACGCCGCCCGGGCTGTGGCGGCAAGTTACTGAAGGAAAGTGCGTTGACCGTGCTATGAGCTCGCGCGTTCTGCGCGGTGGCGCTCGGTAGGAGCCGAGTTCGGCAACGGCGGTTGTCGGAACCCGCCCGATCGCGCGCCGATCACCGCAACTTCCGGGTGGGCGGGGGAACTGTGATACGACAGCGCCGGGAGGCGATACGCGTGCGTGCGCTCCCAAAACGCACGGTGACAGAAGAACAAGTCGCAGCATCAGCTTGCCCACCTGAAGGTGGGCACTACACGATGCCCACCGAAGGTGGGCATTACAGGATGCCCGCCTGACGGCGGGCACCACGGTTCCGGCGGCGCAGGCGCTCGCGAGGGTCGGACCGCGTCGCGGGCGCGTCCTTACACCGAATCCGCGCTGGACTCCGGTCCGCAACCACCGGCCAAACCGGCAGTCGCCTGCGGACCCCCGGGTCAGTTCTCGCGCCGATCCCCGGTCTCGTTGCCGAGGGCATCGCGTTGCGGCGAAGGCGCGCTCTTGCCACCGCGGCCCGTCCGGCCGGCCCTCCCTGCCAGAAACGCCACAACAGGCCGCGCATGCGTCATGCTGCGCCCCGCGCGTTCCATCGTGTCAGCGGCGGCCTCGATCGCCGCGCGCGTGATGTGCTGCAGCATGAGCGCGATGCCGATGAAGGGCAGAAACATGACGAACACCGCCCCCATGATCGGGGCCGCGAACAGCAGCACCAACGTCGGGATGCCCCGGTAGATGTCGTTTGGGCCTCCCGGCAGATCGCCGATCGGACCCTCGACGAAGGTCGCGTCCCATTTCTCCAGGTTCCAGTAGTAGCCGCCCCTGACCGTGTCGCCGCCTCGATTGATCGCCATGACGTCCTCCAGTTCTGCACCCAATTGTGCGCGGCCGGCGGGGCCTGGCCAATCGGGCGCGTGACCGGTGTCCGGGGGAATGACGCCTCGAGTGGACGGGACAATTACCCGAGACAGGCGGGCGAATTGACGGATGCGGCCGCCATACCGCGCACGCGCCTCCCCTCGGGTCCGGGCTGGGGCCTGACCGAGGCCCTTGTAATTGAGGGTGCGAAACGCGTTCGAACCCTTTCGCCCCCGAAAATCGTATCCTCACGTCGTGAGGTATTTGTGATGTCACAACGTGGGATTCGTCTGGGCGCGTGTCTGCTCACCGCACTGACCCTGTCGGGCTGTTCCGTAAACCTGAACGCTGAGCGGCTCGTCAAGCGCGAGGAGCGCCGGTTTCCGGTCACCGGAAAGCCTGAAATCGTCCTGAAGACGTTCGACGGCGCGATCCAGGTACGGTCGTGGGACAAGCCCGAGGTGCTCGTCACCATCGAGCGACAGGCCGGCGACGAGGAGTCGCTGAAGACAATCGAGGTCAAGTCGGATCAGCAAGGCAACAAGATCACCGTCGAGGTGCTGAAGCCGGCGCACGCGACAACCATCGCGATCGGCGTGCACGTCGGCCGATCGGCGGCGCTGATCGTCTCGGTGCCGCGCGACGCCGATGTCAGCGCTCGAAGCGGGGACGGCGCGGTTACGGTGGAAGACGTGGCGGGCAAGCTCGACGTGAACACCGGAGACGGGGCAGTCACCCTGCGCCGATCGAACGGCGACCTGTTCGTGCGCACGGGCGACGGCGCGGTGTCGCTCGAGGGCGTGCGCGGACGCGCGGAGCTGAGCACCGGTGACGGCAGCGTCACCGTTGACGGCGTACTCCAGCGGGTCACCGCCCGGACGGGCGATGGCGCCGTCGTGGTGCGCGCGGGTGAGGGCAGTGCGGCGCCGACGGATTGGGACATCGAAACCGGCGATGGATCGGTCACCCTGAGCCTGCCCGCATCGTTCGCCGCGGAGCTGGACGCCCGCAGCAACGACGGCCGGGTGACGGTCAACGGTTTCGAGATGACCGGCGCCACTCGCGAGGCCGAGGGCCGGGAGGTCAAGGGCCGGCTCGGATCCGGCGGCAGTCGCCTCACCATCCGAACCGGGGATGGAGGGATCACGGTCGGGAAGATCTGACGCGGCGACAACGTGACCGCGCAGCGTAGTGCCGGCCTTGAGGCCTGCCGTGTTCTCAGTTGTAAACTTAATCCGGTGCTCACTTGTGTTGTCACCCATCAGTCACGTGGGGCGGGCTTCAGCCCTGCAAATCGCGCTCGCAAGCAGGCCTGAAGGCCTGCCCCACATGACTACACAAGTGAATCGCGGGTTTAGTTGTCAGTTCTCGGTCGACGAAGTCGCGCGTTAGCGCAATCGAACGCTGCAGATCGAGAACTGACAAAATGAGGACTGATGTCGCGACACCTGCTACTCGTGGCGTAACGCCACCATCGGATCCACCCGCGTGGCCCGCCGGGCGGGGACATAGCCTGCGGCCAGCACGATGAGGCCCAGGCCTGCGACGGTTGCGGTGAACACAAGGGGGTCGGCCGGCGACACGCCGAACAGAAGCGCACCCATCAGGCGCGTCACCGCGAGCGCACCTGCGATGCCCAGAGCCACGCCGGCGAGGGCCAGGCCGAACGCCTCGCGCAGCACCAGCCGGAGCACGTCGGCGCCGAAAGCGCCCAGTGCCATACGCAATCCGAACTCCGTGGTGCGCTGCGCCACCGACCACGCCACCAACCCGTATAAGCCAAGTGCAGCGAGCACGAGGGCCAGCGTCGCGAAGACGCCGAGCAGCGTGGTGACGAACCGGGGTTGCGCCACGGCATCGGCCACGAGCGCGTCGAGAGGCTCGAGGGCGCGAACGGGCAACGCGGGATCGAGTCCCTGGACGGTGCGCGCAACGGCACGGCCCAAAGGCGCCGCATCGCCGTCGGCGCGCAGGACGATCCCCATCTGCCGTTCCGGCAGCTGATCGTACGGGATGAACATCTCCACAATCGGGGAAGCCGACGGTCCGCGATGCCGGATGTCCTGCACGATCCCGACGACGACGAACCACCGGTTTTCGAGCACGCGCAGACGGCGCCCGACCGGCGATTCCGCCGGCCAGTACCGGCGTGCCATGGTCTCGTTGACGATCACGGCCGGCACGGGCTCGTGCGCCATGAAGTCGCGTCCCGCCACGAAGCGCAGCCGCAGCGTGGAGAAATAGTCGGCGCTCACGGCGCGGTACCAGGCCACCGGCTGCTCGCCCTCGCGGTGCTTGGTCGGACGGCCCTCGATTTCGAAGCTGGTGTCGTTGTCTCCGGTAAACGGCAGAATCGATGTCAGCGCCGCCGCACGGACCCCTGGCATGCGCCTGAGTGCGTCGTGCAAACGGTCGTAGAAGGAGATGATGCGGGAGGGCTCAGCGTAGCGGACCGCTGGCAGCGTGATCTCGGTTGTGAGCAGCCCGCGCGGCTGGAACCCGAGATCGACCGACACCAGGCGCAAAAAGCTTCGGCCGAGAAGGCCGGCTGCCACCAGCAGCACGAGCGCCGAGGCCAGTTGCGCCACGACGAGCGCACGGCGGGCAAACGCGGCCCGTCCGCTCGTACCGCGTGCACCGTCGCGCAGGGCGGCGGCCTGATTCGCACGTCCCCCCTCGACGGCCGGTACCAGACCGCAGATCAACGCCGCCACGCACGAGACGCCGAGGGTGAACAGGAGAGACATCCGGTCGATCGGCACCTCGGCCGGCAGCAGGTCGCGCTGCGGTACGAAGGCGAGCAAGGTGGCGAGGGTCCACTGCGCCACCAGCAATCCGAGCACACCGCCCGAGCGCCGCCACGAGTCCGCTCTCGATCAGCAACTGACGCACGATGCGCGCGCGGCTTGCACCGATAGCGGCGCGCACTGCCATCTCGCGCCTGCGGCCGGCGGCGCGCGCCAGCAGCAGGTTGGCGACATTCGCGCACGCGATGAGCAGCACGCAGCCGACCGCTCCGAACAGCACCAGCAACACGAGCCGGATGCGGGCCGTCTGCCGCTCCTGCAGCCCGACGATCGCGATGCCGGCCTTTGTGTTCGAGTCGGGGTAGCGCACCTTCGAGCGCGCGCGCGAGCACGTTCATGCGTGCCTGCGCCTGCTCGCGCGAGACACCGTGTCGCAGTCGCGCCACCACGCGCAGCACGACGGCGCCGCGCGACGGCGACACCATGTTCAGCCGGATAGGCCGCCACAACTGCGCAGACCCGATGATCGCTGGAACGAACCCGGCCGGCATCACGCCGATGACGGTGTGCGGCTCGTCGCCGAGCACGATGACGCGCCCGACGATGGCGGGGTCCGCCGCAAAGCGCTCCCGCCAGACGATGTTGGAGAGAATGACGACGCGTGCTGCGCCGGGCCGATCGTCGTCCGGTGAGAAGTCGCGCCCCAGCGCCGGCGGCACCCCGAGCGTGGCGAAGTAGTCGGCCGTCACGTGCGCCCCGCTCAGACCGACCGGCTCGCCGGAGCCCGTCAGGCTGGTCGTCCAGTTCAGGGCGGCAGCCACGCGTTCGAACACGCGGGTCTCCGCGCGCCAATCGGACAGGTTGCCGGGCGTGGCCCACTCGTCGGGCGGCCCGCCCTGCGCCCGGAGGTCCTGCCACACGGTGACCAGGCGATCGGGATCCGCATACGGCAGCGGCCGCAGCAACGCCGCCTGGACCACGCTGAACACGGCGGTGTTCACACCGATGCCAAGGGCCAGCGTGCCGAGCAGCACGAGGGAGAGCCCGGGGCTGCGGAGCATCAAGCGGATGGCGAGTCGGAGATCGGACATGACGTCACGCGGGGCAAACGCCGAGCCACCAAAACCGGGACGGGCGGCGCGGAAATCAGGCGTTAATGACCGCTTCTGCCGCGCGCCGATGTCCGCTGCTGGGATCCTCCGTGCCAGTAACGGACGCTATCAGGCTGAACATGCAGCCTGAATGCAAAACGTCAGATGCAACAGGCAAAATTCCGCGGGTTCTACATCTTCCCGAGCGCGCCGCCATTCGGATCTGGAGCGCGGCCTTTACGACGGCAACAGCACGAACACCTGCAGCAGCTGCCTGGGTCCGGAGGCATCCTGTCGCGGCGGAGCGACGACCACCGTGTACGATCCTGCAACGAGACCGCGGGTCGGAATCGCGCAGGCGTACCGGATTCGATGCCGCTGTGCATCCGGAAACGCCTGACCGTGCGTCTCGGCGCCGCTCACCGCCTTGCCCTCGAAGAGCAGCGCGACGCGTGGCCCCTGCGGTCCGGCATTCAGATCTGCAGGTTCCGGGTTCGTGACGGCGATCAAGCTGCAGCGGCAGAGCTCCGTGCGTATCCCGGACGAGCCTGATCGCACGCTCGCTGACCCTATCACTCGCGGTTTTACTCTGCGCAAGGTTGGAGGCTGGGGGTGGCCCGCCTGATTTGCGTCCTGTCGGATAATCGCCTCATGTCCGTGACCGAGCATCGCGCCGACGCCCCTCTCTCAGTCCGGTGCGCCGTGATCACCGTGAGCGACACGCGGACCGACGCCACCGACACGAGCGGGCGCGCCATCGCGGATCTCCTCTCCGAACACAGGCACGGCGTCGTATACCGCGCCATCGTCCCGGATGAACACGTGCGCATCCGAGCGGCGCTCGACGAGATGGTCGCGCGCGAAGACGTGGACGTCGTGCTGATGACCGGCGGCACCGGGATCAGCAGACGGGACGGCACCTACGAGGTCGTGAACGCCCGGATTGAGAAGCGTCTCGATGGGTTCGGAGAATTGTTCAGGATGCTCAGCTACGCCGACGTCGGGCCCGCCGCGATGTTGAGCCGGGCGTGCGCCGGCCTCGCGAGCGCGACAATCGTGATCGCGATGCCCGGGTCGGAAGCAGCCGTGCGCCTGGCGATGCAGAAGCTGCTGCTGCCGGAGCTTGGGCACCTCGTACGCGAGGCGCGGCGCTGATGCCGCTGCGGCCCGATCGCACGATCGTCGCGATCGCTGAGGCGCGCTCGATCCTTGCGGCAAGCAGCCGTCCAATCGCGCGCACGGAACGGATCCCGCTGCGCGATCTCGCCGGCCGGGTGCTCGCCGACCACATCGATGCGTCCATCGACGTGCCGTCCTTCGCACGCGCCGCCATGGACGGGTACGCCGTCGTCGCCGCCGACACCAGCGGTGCGCGCGGCGATGCGCCGGTGACCCTGACGCTCGTCGACTCCGTCTACACGGGGGATGCGCCGGGCCACCACCTGACGAACGGCCATTGCATCGGCATCGCCACAGGCGCGCCAGTCCCCAGCGGGGCCGACGCGGTGGTCATGATCGAGCAGACCGTGCGTGACGGCGTGACGGTGTGCTTTCGCGCCCCGGCCCATGCGGGGCAGAACATCGGCCCTCGCGGCAGCGACGTTCGCGCCGGGCAGCGTGTGCTCGACGAGGGCACGTTCCTGACGCCGGCGCGCCTTGGCGTCGTGGCCGCGCTCGGGCTGACCGACGCCACGGTGTACGCGCGACCGCGAGTCGCCATCCTCTGCACGGGCAACGAAGTGGTGGAACCGGGCCGGCCGCTGGGTCCCGGACAGATCTTCGACGTGAACACCGAGACCCTGGCTGCCGTCATGCGCGAGCACGGTGGCGACCCGGTGACGTATCCGCCGGTGGCTGACGATCGCGCCGCAATCGCTGAGGCGCTCGACGCGGCGCTCGGCGCCGACGTGGTGCTGATTGCGGGCGGCAGTTCCGTCGGCGAACGCGACTACATCCTCGAGGTCATCAGCGCGAGGGGCGACGTCCGTTTTAAAGGAATCGCGATCAAGCCGGGCAAGCCCACCATCTTCGGCCTCGCAGACGGCCGGCCCGTGTTCGGCATGCCCGGCAACCCGACTTCGTGCCTCTCGAACGCCTACCTGCTCGTCGTCCCGCTGCTCCGCGCGCTGGCGCGTCTGCCGCCACGGGCCGACCCGGTTGTAACTGCGCGGCTCGCGCGGGCCGTCACGTCACCGCCGGGCCGCCACCAGTTCTACCCCGTGCGCCTCGAGGGCGGCGAGGCCGTGCCGGCGTTCAAAGGGTCCGGCGACATCACGAGCCTGGCAAATGCGGATGGCTACTTCGAAATTCCTGAGGATGTCGAGCGGGTGCCCGAGGGCGAGGTGGTGAAGGTCCGAAGGTTCTGAAGGGCGCTGAGAACGGGACAGGCCCCGTCAGACGAACCGCCGGGGCCCTGACCCGTTGACATCGCTACCGTCCGAACAGCCGATTGACCTCCGCCCAGTTCACGACGTTCCACCACGCGGTGATGTAGTCGGGACGGCGGTTCTGGTACTTCAAGTAATACGCGTGCTCCCACACGTCGATGCCGAGGATCGGCTTCTTGCCGTCCGAGATCGGGTTGTCCTGGTTTGCCGTGCTCTCGATCGACAGCTTGCCGTTGTTGTCGATCAGCCACGCCCAGCCGCTGCCGAAGCGCCCCACGCCGGCCTTCGCGAACTGCTCCTTGAACGCGTCCACGCTGCCGAACGAGGACGTGATCGCCTCCGCCACCGCGCCCGTCGGCGCGCCGCCGGCGTTCGGCGCCATCATCTTCCAGAACATCGTGTGGTTCACGTGACCACCGCCGTTGTTGCGGACGGCCGGGCGGATGTCTTCGGGCACACTTCCCAGGTTCCGGACCAGCTCCTCGGCGCTCATCCCCTGCAGGTTCGTGTGCTTCTCGAGCGCGGTGTTCAGGTTGTTCACGTACGCCTGGTGATGCTTCCCGTGATGGATCTGCATCGTCTGCGTATCGATGTGCGGCTCGAGCGCGCTGAAATCATAGGGAAGCGGAGGCAGTTGGTGGGCCATCGGGCATCTCCTTCGTCAGTCGGGTAGAACGTCACGGCGCACGCGGCGCGCGCGCGAGATTCCGGCGCGAACCGTCCATTCCGGCTGGGTTCCGGCTTCAGCCGGATCGTTCAGAACGGCGACGCTGACCGGACCTGCGATCGTAGTGCGGGACCCTCAGGGCGAGCAAGCAGGGGCGTGGAGGGAACTCGAAATGCACAATGCAAGATGCACAATTCGAGTGCCGAACAGGGAGTGCCAACGGCACGGGATACTCTCGGCGGCGGGCTCAGGCGATCGACAGCATGCGCTCGAGCGCGACGCGCACCCAGTACTTCTGCTCGTCCGGCACCACGATCTGGTTGTGCACGGTGCCTTCCAGAAGCCCGTCGAGCACCCACAACAGGTGGTTCGGCGACACCCGGAACATGGTCGAGCACAGGCACCCGAGCTGATCGAGCGACAGCACGGTGCGTTCGGGCGCGACCTCGTCCGCCAGGCGGTTGACGAGGTGAATCTCGGTGCCCACCGCCCACATCGACCCTGGAGGGCTCGTGCGCACCTGACGCAGGATGTACTCGGTCGAACCGCTGTCGTCGGCCGCCTGTACGACGTCGAACGGCACCTCGGGGTGCACGATCACGCGAATGCCGGGATGCTGCTCCCGAAGCATGTCGATCTGCCCTGCGGTGAAGCGGGTGTGCACCGAGCAGTGCCCCTTCCACAGGATCAGGCGCGCGGCGTCCACAACCTTCGGCTCGAGCCCGCCCCAGGTCTCGTCGGGATCCCACACCACCATGTCGCCGAGCGGCACGCCCATCTTGAAGGCCGTGTTGCGTCCGAGGTGCTGGTCCGGCAGGAACAGGATGCGCTTGCCGCGAGCCCACGCCCACCGCAGCGTCGCGGCCGCGTTCGACGACGTGCACACGACACCTCCCTGCTCGCCGACGAAGGCTTTGATGGCCGCGGAGGAGTTGATGTACGTCACAGGCACCACGTCGTCGATGCCCATCTGACCCAGTTCCGACCAGCACGATTCGAGCTGGTCGATCGCGGCCATGTCGGCCATCGAGCAGCCGGCGGCGAGGTCGGGCAGGATCACCTGCTGGTGCGGCGCCGAGAGCACGTCGGCGCTCTCAGCCATGAAGTGCACGCCGCAGAAGACGATGAACTCGGCCTCGGGATGGGCTGCGCAATGTTGCGACAGGCGATATGAATCGCCCGTGACGTCAGCGAACCTGATCACCTCGTCGCGCTGGTAGTGGTGGCCGAGAATCAAAAGGCGCGCGCCAAGCGCGGTCTTGGCGGCGGCAATTCGACCATCCAGCTCCTCGTCCGAAAGGCCGAGATAGCGGTCGGGCAGCGGTTGCCGCTCTCCGATCGAAGCCTTCTCGACGTCGTTCAGCACCGGCAGAAATGAGCTCGCCATGACTTCCGCTCGCCCCTCCGCTTGTGAAAAGTTTCGCAACGTGGAGACACAAAAAACGCCAGGTCCCAATCGGCTATCGCCGGCAAGACCTGACCTTTCGAGTATAGCAGGCGGAGCCGCGGATTGCCGCTCGCGCGAGCGCGGCCCGCCTCAAGGCGGGCACTACACGGGACGACGCCGCTTCAGCCAGATTGGGAGTCCTGAGCGACGACGTCAGAGTACGGACCGATCCGGTCAGCAGGGAGGAGGCGCCACCGCGGCAGCAGCCGGGGAAACTACCGAAATCGCCCGTGCTTCGGACGACCGCTCCGGAACGACGTTGTATAGCGTGTCCCGCTCGACCGGCTCGCGGCCGGCGAGGCGGATCAGCTTGCGGAGCTGCTGCGGTGTCATGGCCTCAGGGCTCGTCGCGCCGGCCATGTGGTAGATGCGCTCTTCCTGGACGGTGCCGTCGAGATCGTCGACGCCGAACCAGAGCGACGCCTGTGCCACGTCGACACCCGTGGCGATCCAGAAGGCTTTCACGTGCGGGATGTTGTCGAGCATCAGTCGGGCGACGGCGTGCACGCGCAGCGTGTCTGCCGCGCTCGGCGCGGGCAGCCTGCGCATCTGGTTGTTGTCGGGGTGAAACGCGAGCGGGATGAATGCCTGGAACCCGCCGGTCTCGTCCTGCAGCGCGCGCGCGCGGAGCATGTGATCGATCCGCTCTTCGAACGTCTCGATGTGCCCATAGAGCATGGTCACGTTCGAGCGCATGCCGAGCCCGTGCGCGGTGCGGTGGATGTCGAGCCACCGGTTCCCGTCGCACTTGTCGTGGCAGATCTTCTTCCGCACGCGATCCGCAAATACCTCTGCCCCGCCGCCCGGCAGCGAATCGAGGCCGGCCTGCATCAGCTCCCGGAGCACCTGCTCGTCGCTCATGCCGTACAGGTCGGCGAAGAACGCGATCTCGACCGCAGTGAAGCACTTCAAGTGAATACCGGGCCGTATGCGCTTGAAGCCACGCAGCAGGTCCGTGTAATAGCTGAACGGCAGATCCGGGTGCAGGCCGTTGACGACGTGGACTTCGGTGAGCGGCTGGTGGGCGCGGGCGCGGAGCTTGTCCCAGGCGCTTTCGAGCGAGAGGGTGTAGGCGCCCTCGTCGCCCGGCTTCAGGCGCGCGAACGAGCAAAACAGGCAGCTCGCTACGCAGACGTTCGTCGCCTCGACGCGGATGTTGTAGTTGAAATACGTGCGGCCCGCGTGACGGCGCTCGCGCTCGGCGTTGGCGAGGGCGCCGACGGCCAGCAGGTCTGGCGCGTCGAAGAGCCGCAGCCCATCGGACGCATCGAGCCGTTCGCCAGCTTCCAGCTTTCGGGCGATGTCGGCGAGACCCGAGGACTTGACGCGTGACGCAGTCGTGCTCATCACGTTCGATCTTATAGAGGCCGGGGGCTGGAGGCTAGGGGCTAGAAACCCGCGATTCGCTCATGTAGTCATGTGGGGCAGGCCTTCAGGCCTGCTTGCGCGCGCCGATTTGCAGGGCTAAAGCCCTGCCCCACGTAACTGATCCGTTGATGGCATGAGCCAGTGCTGGATTAGGGGCCGGGCCAGGGGAATGGGGCGGACCGAGTCGGGCGGCTACAAGGGCCCGCTCACGCACGGGCAATCACGGCGGCGGGTGTTATACTCCGCGCCAGTAACGACGCTCACCCGGGCACCATGCGAAGTTGGGTGTGAGACCCACACGGTGCCGCCACTGTAAGCGGGGAGCGCCCGTCCTCATGAACCGGGGCCGACTGCTGCCCGCGGTTCCGTCACTGTGCTCCACGCGGGCATGGGAAGGCGAAGGGCGAGGCGCGGCGAGCCGCAAGTCAGGAAACCTGGTCCCGGGCCGTCCTTGATTCGATCTCCCTGCAGGAGATCCCGGCGCGTGCACACGCCGGAAGGAGTCCCATGCACCTGTTTACGTCGTCGCCTGCGCGATCTGCCCACGCTCGTTCTGTCTCCCCGTCCATCGCGTCTGTTCTCCTGCTCGTGCCGCTCGTGCTCGCCGCAGGCGTCCTGACCGCCGACGCCGCCGAGGTGCGCGGGGTCGTCACCGATCCGGGTGGACGACCTGTCGGGTCGGTGCGCGTCGCCGTTGTTGGACCGCTCGGCGCCCGCACCGTGTTCACGGACGGCGACGGTCGCTTCACCGTGCTGAACCTTCCGTCCGGGACCTATCGCCTGCTCGCCGACGCGCCGGGCCTGCACGGCGCAACGGAGCCGACGGCGATAGCTGCCGACGAGGTCCGTACGCTTGACGTTCCGCTCACGCTCACTCCCGTCGCGGAGTCGGTGGTCGTGTCCGCCGCGCAGGTCGAGACGCCGCTCGAGGACGTGAGCGGCAGCGTGACGGTGATCTCGTCGGCCGAGCTGCGCGAGCGGCAAGTGGAGAGCTTTGGCGATGCCTTGCGCACCTTGCCCGGCTTGACGGTCAGCCGCAGCGGCGGGCGCGGCGCGCTCACTTCCATGTTTCCGCGCGGCGGCGAGTCGGACTTCACGCTCGTGCTCGTCGACGGTGTCCGCGTGAACGCGTTTGGCGGCGGCTTCGACCTCTCGCTGCTCGACGTCGGCGATGTCGAGCGGATCGAGTTCGCGGCGGGCCCGCAAAGCGCCCTCTACGGCGCTGATGCGATTGGGGCCGTGGTGCAGGTGATTACGGCCAACGGCGGACGGCCGAGCGCGGGCGCGCTCATCGAAGGAGGGTCGCAGGCCTCGTCGCGCGCCGTCGCGACGACGGCCGGCACCAAGGGCGCGTTCACGTGGGGCGGCGGCGCGGAGAGGGGCAGCTCCGATGGCTATACGGGCATCGCTCCCGCTTCCGGAGAGATCGTGTCGAACGACGACGACTGGCACCGGCAGGTGTCGGCGACGCTCGGGTGGCACAGCGCCGGTGGCGCGACGGTGCGCGGCTCGGGGCGAGCGTTCGACAACGATCGCGGATTTCCAGGTCCGTACGGATCGGATCCCATCGGCGCGTTTCCGGGAGTCGATCGGATTTCGCGAGGCCAGAACCACGATCGCCAGGGCGGCGTGAGCGTCGCAACCCCGATCGGGCGCATGCTCGACGGCCGCATCCGCCTGCGGCTGTCGTCCACGTACGGCGACATGCGAAGCGAGTTCGAGAGCCCGTTCGGGCCGTCGGTTTTCCAGACGCGCCGCTTCTCGGCTCGTGCGCAGAGCGACGTCGCGATCAGCGCGTCGAGCAGCGTCTCGGCCGGCATCGAGGGCCTGGGCGAGCGCGCGCGCAGCACCTACATCACGGGCGCGTCGTTCGAGGAGGTGCCGATCGAACGGACCGACGTCGGCTACTTCGGCGAGCTGCGGCAGCAACTCGGCACACGCGCCGCGCTAACCGCAGGCCTGCGGGTCGAAGCGCTGCACCGGAAGGCGCTCGAGCCCGACCCGAGCCCCTTCGCACCACGGCCCGCGTTCGCCGCCGACTCGCAGCTCTCGCCAAACCCGCGCGTCGGTTTCGTCTACGCTCTGCGGCGCGACGCCGCGGGTTCGGCCGTCACCCGCGTGCACGCCAGCTTCGGAACGGGCATCCGGGCGCCTGACGCGTACGAGATCGCGTTCACGGACAACCCGCAGCTGAAGCCAGAGCGCAGCCGGAGCGTCGAAGCCGGTGTCTCCCAGCTCTTTCCAGGGATCGCGGCGGATGTGCGAGCCACCGCGTTTCGCAACGACTATGACGACCTGATCGTGGCGGTATCGCGCGCATTGGAGGACGCCAGCCGCTTCCGGACCGACAACATCTCGAACGCGCGCGCACAGGGCGTCGAGATCAGCGGTTCCTGGCGCAGTCGCTGGGGGCTGGCCGCCCGGGCCGCCTACACATGGCTCGATACCGAGATCCTCGCCGTCGATCGCGCGGGTGCGGCGCCGCCGCCGTTCACGACCGGCGATGCGCTGGTCCGTCGGCCACGGCACCAGGCCAACATGCAGCTGACGTATGTGCGCTCCCGCCTCACGGGTTTTCTCGACGTCGGCGGGCGCGGACATGCGCTCGACATCGAGCCGAACTACGGCGCGTTCGGCGGACTCTTCATGGTGCCGGGCTACACGGTGGTGAACGCGGGAGGCGCGTTCCGCGTTCACCGGACCGTCGAGGTCTTCGCGCGCGGCACCAACCTGTTCGATCGGTGGTACGAAGAAACCCTCGGGTTTCCTGCGCTCGGGCGCGCGGGGACGGTCGGGGTCCGCCTTGCTGTCGGCCGATAATCTCCGCTTCGCCTACCGCGGAGGGCGCTCGGATCCGCCTGTTCTCGACGGCGTCAGCCTCGCCGTCGACCGCGGGGCGGTGGTCGGTATCCTTGGACCGAACGGCTCCGGGAAGACCACGCTGCTCAAGATGCTCGCTGGCGTGCTCCGTCCCGACAGCGGCACCGTGCGGCTGGATGGCGCGGAGATCAGCGCACTGCCGCGCGCGGCCGTCGCACGGCGGATCGCGATCGTGCCGCAGGAGACGCATCCCGCGTTCGAGTACTCCGTGCTCGAGATGGTGCTCATGGGGCGTTACCCTCATCTCGGCGCGTTCGCGATCGAAGGGCCGGAGGATGTGCGCCTGGCGCGTGAGGCGTTGGTGGCAACGGGAACGGCGGCCTTCGAATCGCGGCACTTCGACACGCTCAGCGGCGGCGAGAAACAGCGGGTCGTGATCGCGGCTGCGCTCGCGCAGGCGGCAGACGTGCTGCTGCTCGACGAGCCGACCGCGTCGCTCGACCTGGCGTACCAGCTCGAAATCGCGGCGCTCGTCACGCGGCTCAATCGCGAGCGGGGGTGCACGCTGGTGCTCTCCACGCACGATCTGAACCTCGCTGCGGCCGTCTGCGATCGCGTCGTGCTCGTGCGCGAGGGTCGCACGCTCGCCGCCGGGCCGACGCCCGACGTGCTCACGCCCGAGAACATCCGGCGCGCTTTCGACGTGGACGCGGAGGTGAGCCGACATGCCGCGGCTGGCCACCTGGTCGTCGTACCGGTGCGGCAGCGGCTCGAGGAACGGCGGTGAGCGCGGAAGGTATCCGGGACGCAGCCCCGGCCTTGCAGACTCCGGCAGGCTGATGCGCGCTGTCGCCGTCGCAACGGCCGCACCCGTCCGGCGCTCGCTCCTGCGCGCCGTCGTGGGCTTCGGTGTGCTGGCCGGCGGCGCCTGCCTGCTCGCGCCGCTCGTCGGCAGCACGTCGATCAGCCTCCGACGGGTCTTCGATCCGTCGGTCGCGTTCGCCGACAACGTCGACGCGCAGATCTTCTTCGTCGCGAGGCTGCCGCGCGTCCTCGCGGCGGCATTCGTCGGCAGCGCGCTGGCGGCGGCGGGCGTCGTGTTCCAGGCGTTGCTCCGCAATCCGCTGGCGACGCCCTTTACGCTCGGCGTCTCTGCCGGCGCGGCGCTCGGGGCGATGCTGGCGATCACGTTCAGCGGGGCGCTGTCGGCTGCCCAGGTCGTCAGCGTGCCGGTCGCGAGCTTCGCCGGCTCGATGGCGGCCGTCGCGGTCGTCTATGCGCTGGCGAGCGCGCGTCACCGGGGCTTTTCGACCAACGTGATGCTGCTGGCCGGCGTGACGATGAACTCGTTCTTCTCGGCCGTGATCCTCTTCGTCCAGTACTTCGCCGACATGAGCCAGGCGACGCGCGCGCTCCGCTGGTTGATGGGCGACCTCGACGTGGCCGGCTACGCCCCGATCCTGGCGGCGTTGCCGCTCGGCATCGCGGCATTCGCGGTGTTCGCCTGGCTCCCGCGTGCCTTGAACCTGCTGGCACTCGGTTCGGACCAGGCCGCGGCGCGCGGGATCGACGTCCTCCGGGCGCAACGGCTTGCGTTCTTCAGCGCCTCGCTCGCGACCGGCGCTGCCGTGTCACTCGGCGGTCCCGTCGGCTTCATCGGCATCGTCGTGCCGCACCTGGTTCGGCTGCTGGTGGGTGCAGACCATCGCGTGGTCCTCCCCGCGTCAGCGCTCTTCGGTGCGGCGTTCCTGGTGGGCTGTGATCTGGTCTCCCGAACCGTGATGGCGCCGATCGAGCTCCCCGTCGGGATCGTCACCGCCATGATCGGCGGCCCGTTCTTCCTGTGGCTCCTGATCCGCCGCGCCTGAAGGGTGCCGATGACACACCGAACGCATGGAAGAAGACGCCGCTGTCGCTATTGGCCAAGGCAGGCCTGCGGCGTGCGGTCGCTCGTCAGTCACCGCCTCTGGAGCAGGTTCGGGATGATGGCCGCCAGGATGTCGGTAGTGGCGTGCGGGCTGCTGTTTGGACCGCTGCTCATCGGAGGGGCGGCGGAAGCGCCGCGGCGGATCGTGTCGCTCGTGCCCTCGGTGACGGAGACGCTGTTCGCGATCGGGGCTGGACCGCAGGTCGTCGGCGTCAGCAGCTACGACCGCGAGCCTCCCGAGGTCAGTCGGTTGCCGCGCGTGGGCGCTCTCATCGACCCTGACGTCGAGCGCATCCTGTCGCTGCGCCCCGACCTCGTGGTCGTGTACGCGAGCCAGGCCGATCTCCGCGAGCAGATGCGCCGGGCCGGTATCCAGACCTGGCCGTTCGCGCACGGAGGGCTGGCCGACGTGGCGCGGGTCGCGACTGAGATCGGCGCGCTCACCGGCCACGCGCGCGAGGGGGATCGACTGGCCGCCTCCATCACGGCCCGGATCACGCGCGTGCGGGCCAGCGCCGCTGGACGGGACAGGCCGAAAGTGCTGCTCGTGTTCGGACGCGAGCCGCTGGCGCTTCGCAACATCTACGCGAGCGGGGGGGTGGGATTTCTCCACGATCTGATCGAGGTCGCGGGCGGCGCCAATGTCTTCGCCGATGTGCGTCGGGAATCCGTGCAGGCGACGACAGAGCTGATTCTGGCGCGGGCGCCGGACGTGATCATCGAGCTCCGGCCGGAAGCCCTGTCGACCCGATCGCGCGAACAGGCCGAGCGCGACGCGTGGGCGACCCTGGCGGCAGTGCCCGCAGTGCGAAACGGGCGCGTGCACTTCCTGTCCGGCAGCGAGTTCGTCGTGCCGGGTCCGCGCATCGGACAGGCGGCCGAAGCGATAGCGGCGGCAATCCGGCAGGGACGCTGAGACTTGGGCGGCAGGCGGCAGGCGGCGGGCAACGGGCGGCGGGCAACGGGCAACGGGCAACGGGCAACGGTCAACGGTCAACGGTCAACGGTTGAAAGAGGCTACTCGGCGAATTCGATCGTCACCTCAGGCGTCAGCCCTTTCTCGCCCGCTTCCGTGAGCAACCGGCGCACGGCCTCTCGTCCGCGCTGGCCGTACGCGAGGGTGAGCTCGTTCACGTACATCCCGACGAAGCGATCCGTCTTCTCGCGATCCAGTCCACGTCCGAACTGCATGGCGTATTGAACGGCCTCCTCGCGGTGATCGAGCGCGTAGGCGATGCTGTCGTGCAGCATCCGCGAGATGCGCGCGATCAGCGCGGGCCCGAGGTCGCGCCGGATGACATTGCCGCCGAGCGGCAGGGGCAGGCCGCCCGTCCGATCGGCCCACCACTCGCCGAAGTCGACGACCTTGTGCAGACCTTCGCTGGCGTATGTGAGCTGCCCCTCGTGGATGATCAGGCCAGCCTGCACGCGTCCATCGTGCACCGCCTCCTGGATCTGATCGAACGGCATCGCCACGTACTGCACATCCGGCTTGTACATCCGCAGCGCCAGAAACGCGGTCGTCAACAGGCCCGGGATCGCAACCGTCACGCCGTCGAGCGAGGGCGGCAGCGGCTCGCGTGCGACCACGACGGGACCGTAGCGATCGCCCATGCTCGCGCCGTGCGGCAACAGGATGTAGCGGTCTGCCAGGTGCGTGTAGGCGTGGAAGGAGACGGCGCTGATCTCGTAGCGGCCCTCGAACGCCGCGCGGTTGAGCGACTCGATATCCGACAGGACGTGTTCGATCTCGAGGTCCCCGGTCGGCACCTTCCCACTGGCCAGACCATAGAACATGAAGGCGTCGTCGGAATCGGGGCTGTGAGCGATGGCAATACGCATATCGACGTGTGTGGAGTGCCGGGCAGAAAGGCGGCGAGCGGCTTGCTGGACTGCGCTATGTTGGGGTGCGGCGACGCACGCGCGCAACCCGAACTGGGCAGAGCGGCCAGTGTACCACGGTCCCTCGGACGGCGGCCGCGACCGCGAGCCGCGTCACTCGGCCGACACCACGTATGTTCTCACCCCGCATCTTCGACCCGAGGCGATGGCCGCGCGAGACGCGCCTGCTCGTGGTCACCATCGTGCTCTCGCTGGTGGTACTCCTCGTCCTCGCGCGGTTCCGCTTTCCCGAGCAGCAACCGCTCGCGCTGCCCGTGCAGCCGCTCCAGCAGTTCGCCGCGCGGGCAGCGTTCGACGATCTCGGCGCCTCGGTGATCCGCGCCGCCGCACGCGTGCGGCCGTCGCTGATCGTGGTGGCCCGGGCGCCAGCCGCGGAGACCGCGCGGAGCTTCTCGCTCGAAGACGTGCTCCGCCAGGACGTTGGCGAACCGGTCGCCGAGTACGCACTCGCGCTGCGCTTCCGGCCCGATCTCGCGGTGGTCGTGTCGGGCGGCCGCCCGCTCGCATTGCGGGGCGCAGATGCGCGTCTCCTCGAGGTGCGGCGCCGTGACGATGTCAGGGGGCTCACCGTCGTGCGGGTGCCGGCTTCGGACGACGGCTGGCGCCCGCTCGAAACGGCTACCAACGTCGGCGCGCAATACCTGCTGGTCAGCGAGGCCGTGGCAGGTGACGTGGCCACGCGCCCTCTCTTCGGAGGACAGGCCGGCGAAGTCGCCAGCCCACACTGGGACACGCCGCTGCTCGCGCTCGGCCAGCAGGTGCAGGCCGCCGCCGGCGCACTGGTGTTCGCACTCGACGGATCGTTCGTCGGCGCCGTGGTGCGCGCGGGAAGCGGGAGCGCCATCGTTCCGGCGGACGCCCTGCTCGCCGCAGCCGAGCGGGCCGTCAACAGGCCCTCACGCGTCCCAACGACGATCGGCGTTCACCTGCAGGCGCTCGATGCGATGCTGGCGGCGGCGACCGGTGCCGATTTCGGCGTCGCGATCACCGCGGTCGATCCGGACGGCCCTGCGGCTGGCGCGCTGCTGGCAGGTGATGTGATTACCGCGGTAGGCGATCGGCCCGCGGCCACTCCGGCAGCGACGTTGCTGCTCATCGCCGCGCTGGAGCCGTCCGCGCCCGTGTCGCTGCAGGTAGTGCGGTCTGGCCAGGTCCTGACCGTGCCGGTGACGCCGCGACCTGTGCAGACGGAGCGCGCACCAGCGTCCTCCGACATCTTCGGCGCGTCGCTGCGAGCCTCCTCACGCGGCGCCGTCGTCACGGATGTCGAGCGGCCGTCGTCGGCTCATCGCGCAGGGCTCGTCACCGGAGATGTCATCACGTCGCTCGCCGGCGCAGGAGGTGTGACGCCGGCCCGGGTGCGCGCGGCATACGCCGCCATGCCCGCGGGTTCGCACCTCGTCCTCGCCATCGAGCGCGGCGGCGTCCCGTTGCTGGTCGCCCTCAACAGGCCCGCGCCGTGAGCAGACGCGAGACGGGCAGCCGCGATCCGATTGACCTCGGGCTCGGGGGGGCCGCACCTCCCGAACGATCGCGGGCGATAGAGGCTCTGCTGCGGACGCGCGCAGCCCTGGGACTCGAACCACTGACAGCTCCTGCGCTCGTGTTCGTCCCCATCGGCGTGCTTCTCGGGCCGCACGGGCTCGGCATCGTCACGCCGTTGCTGATCGGACGCCTGGAGCCTGTGTTGGCAGTGGCGCTGGCGACGCTCGGCGTATTCGTCGGGATGGCGTTGGACGTTCGGACACGCCTCAGGCGACGGCTGTTACTTGCGGCGAGCATCGAGAGCGTCATCACCATGACCGTGCTCGGCGGGGCCCTGATTTTCCTGCTGTACCGCTGGGCCTTGCCGGCGGACACGGATGTCGCGCTCATCGCGTGCATGCTCGCCGTCGCGGCCGCGGTGTCGGCCGCTGGCGTGACCGGTGACACCGCGGGGGCCACCGAACGGCTGGCCACCGGCGTCGCCGATCTGGACGATGCGGGAGCGCTCGTCGCGGGCGCCGCGGTCACCGCGGCGATCGCCAGCCAATCGCCGGCTGATGCCCTCCGCATCGTCCTGTTCACCGCGATCGCTGGCCTGCTCGCCGGTGTCGCCGGGTGGCTGCTCTTCGAGCGGGCGCGCTCCGAGGCCGAGCGCGGCGTCTTCGTGCTCGGATCGCTCGCCTTGCTCGGCGGCGCGGCCGACTACATGCAGTGCTCTCCGCTGCTGGCGGGAATGGTGGCCGGGCTTTCGTGGACCCTGCTGCCGGGGCGCGCCGACCGGATCGTGCGCGAAGACGTCGGCCGCTTCCAGCATCCGCTCGTGCTGCTGCTGCTCATAAGTGCGGGTGCCCTGATCACCGTGACGCCGCTGGCGATCTGGCTGCTCGCGCCGTTTGTCGTCTTCCGGCTCACGGGCAAGATGATCGGCGCGTGGGCAGCCGCACGCGTGCTGCCCGTCGGTGCCGGAGACCTGGCGGCGTACCTCATGCCGCCCGGCCTGCTCGGCATCGCGCTCGCGATCAACTTCCTCGACGTCAGCGCCACGCCGACCGCGGTCGCGGTGACCACGGCCGTTGCGCTCGGCACGCTCGCGTCCGAAGCGCTCGCCGTCTTTGCGCTGCCGGCTCCGTCCGGAGACTGATGCGTCGAGCCGCCGGCCTGCTGCTCGTGCTGCTCGTCGGCTACCTGGCCCAACGCGCCGCGCCTGGCGAACCGGGGACGAGCGGCGGCATCACGCTGGCGATCGGCTTCGCACTCGTGGCCGCCGTCATCGCCGGGTCGTTCGTCGAACGTTTCACGCTGCCGCGGGTCACGGGGTACCTGCTCTTCGGGCTGGTGTGCGGACCGTACATCCTCAACCTGATCACCCAGCCGATGGCGCGCGAGCTCCGGGTGCTGAACGGCGTCGCCGTTGCGCTCATCGCGTTCGTTGCGGGGCTGGAGCTGAACCTCGCGCACCTGCGTACGCGCCTGCGGTCGATCGCCATCGTCGGGGGAATCACAATCGCGGTCGTGTGGTCGGCCGCGTTCGCGGCGCTCTGGGCCGCGTGGCCGTTGCTCCCCGTACCGCAGGACGCGGGCCTCGCCCTGCAAGCTTCGATCGTAGCGGTCATCGCCACGCTCGTCGCCAGCTTCTCGCCCACGATCACGATCGCGGTGCTCGCCGAGGTGCAGGCGAGCGGCCCGTTCAGCGAACTCACGATGGCGCTGGTGGTGGCGGCCGATCTCGTGCTGATCGTGTTGTTCACACTCACACTGCAGCTGGCCCGCTGGGCGTCGGGCGGCGGCAGCGAACACGACATCGGCCTGCTGGTGACACTCTCCTGGGAGATCGCCGGCTCACTCGCGTTCGGCGCGACCGCCGGCGCGCTGTTCGCGCTCTACCTGACGTACCTCGCGCGAGAGGTGACGCTCGTGCTGCTCGCGTTGTGCGCGCTGCTGAGCGAGCTCACGCCTGTGGCCCACCTGGATGCGGTGCTCGCCGCCCTGGCAGCCGGGCTCGTCGTCGAGAACATCGCGCCGCCGCGTGGCGACGCGCTGAAGCAGGCGGTCGAGCGCGGATCGCTGCCGGTGCTGATCGTGTTCTTCGCGGCCGCCGGCGCGTCGCTCGACATGCCCGCTCTGGCTGCGACCGGACCGCTCGCGCTTGCGATTGCCGCTGGACGCGCCGTCGCAATCTGGGCCGGCGCGGCATTGGGCGGGCGGGCGGCCGGCTTGCCTCAGCCCACGGCCGGGCTCGTCTGGATGGGCCTGATCTCGCAGGCGGGGGTAACCCTCGGCCTCGCCACGATCGTGGCGCGCGAGTTCCCGGCGTGGGGTACTCGGGTCCAGGCGCTCGTGCTCGCGCTGACAGGCCTGCACGTGC
Source organism: Vicinamibacteria bacterium (assembly GCA_963697705.1). Classification (GTDB taxonomy): domain Bacteria; phylum Acidobacteriota; class Vicinamibacteria; order Vicinamibacterales; family JAENWD01; genus CAVUCH01. The sequence continues at coordinate 172,450 of CAVOPA010000018.1, read as the reverse complement.
TCGCGGGACCCGTGCTGCTGCGCGCCGCGGTCGCCCGGGCCGGCGAGATCCCGCACCCCGCTCATGCCTCCAGCCGTGACGCGCCGATCGAGAACGACCCTGCCCTGCGCGGGAACTAGCCAGCCCGGCCCGCCTGAATCTTCACTTGCACTTGCGACGTGCATCCTCGACGCGCGAGCCGGACTGCACGCGGTCGTGACTCGTAGCGCCGACACAGTCGGTGGGCACGTCGGGGAACGCCGGTGCGAACGCACCCGATGCTGCCGGCAAGGTAGTGGACTCGTCAGCTACAGACGCCACGTCGCAGGATCGGCGGCCCACTCCGCGGACCCAGGTCGAGTCAGTGCGGAAGGTCGGCGACCGTTGCCAGCAGAAATGCGGAATTCGGAATGCGGAGTTCGGAATTAGCTCGAGCCTCGGAGTTCGGAATGCGGAACAATCCGAACCTCCTGCATTCCGCACTACCTCCGAATTCCGAGATCCGCACTCCGAACCAATTCCGAACTCCGAACGCCGCATTCCGAATTCTGAAGTCATCGCCCCGCGGCGGTGGCTTCGCTGCGGCGGAGATCCGCTATGACCGCACCGACTTTCTCCACCGCGTAGGCGATCTCCTCTTCCGTGGTGAAGCGGCCGAGGCCGAAGCGGATCGACGACAGCGCGAGGTCGTCGGTGATGCCGCACGCCTTGAGGACGTAGGACGGCTCGATCGTTCCCGAGGAGCAGGCTGACCCGGAAGAGAGCGCGATGTCGTCGATGGCGAGGAGAATGGATTCGCCGGCCACGCCCGTGAAGTGGACGCTCAGGTTGTGCGGCAGGCGCTGCTCGAGCGCACCGTTCAGACCGACTCCGGGCAGCGTGCGGCAGAGGCCCTCGTACAAGCGATCCCTCAGCCCGCTCAGCCGCGCGCTCTCGACCGGCAGCTCCGCGGCATTCACCTCCGCTGCACATCCGAGCCCGACGATCCCCGGCACGTTCAGGGTGCCTGAGCGGACGCCCCGTTCCTGGCCGCCGCCCTCGAGCATGGGCGCCAGCGCCACGCGCGCACGCTTGCGGATGTACAGCGCACCGACTCCCTTGGGACCGTACATCTTGTGCGCGGTGAAGGAGAGCAGGTCCACGCCGAGCGTCTTCACGTCGAGCGGGATTTTCCCCGCTGCCTGCGCCGCGTCGGTGTGCAGCAGGACGCCACGCTCGCGCGTAATCGCCCCGATTTCCGCCAGCGGCTGAATCGACCCGACCTCGTTGTTAGCCGCCATGATGCTGACGAGCACGGTGTCGTCGGCGATGGCTTTGCGCACGTCGTCCGGATCCACACGGCCATCGCGATCGACGGGCAGGCAAGTGACACGGCAACCTCGGGCGGCGAGGCCTTTGCACGTGTCGAGCACCGACTTGTGCTCGATGGCCGTGGTGACGATGTGGCGCGACGGGTTGGAGTGGGCGTGAAGGACGCCCTTGATGGCAAGGTTGTTCGACTCGGTCGCGCCGCTCGTGAACACGATCTCGCTGCCGCTGGCGCCGACGAGAGCCGCCGATTGCTGGCGCGCCCGTTCGACGGCGTCTGCGGCGTCCCACCCGAACCTGTGGCTGCGGCTCGCGGCGTTTCCGAACCGATCGGTGAAGTACGGCAGCATGGCGTCGAGCACCCGCGGGTCCACGGGCGTCGTCGCGTGGTAGTCGAGATAGATCGGAAGTCTCAGCGCCATGGGGACGAAAGATGCCGGCACATCGCGGCTGCTCGCCTCGCTCAGTCAGTACTTGGGCTGCGACGGATCCACCTTGTCGATCCAGTCGAGAATGCCGCCCCTCAGGTTCTTGACCCTGAAGCCCTTGGGGCGAAGGAAGTCCGCGGCCTTGGCGCTGCGCATCCCGGACTTGCACTGCGCCACGATCTCCACCGCAGGATCCAACTCGCCGTAGCGCTGCCCGAGCTCGCCGAGCGGGATGAGCACGGAACCGTCGATGCGGTTGATCTGGTACTCCTGCGGCTCCCGTACGTCGAGCACGACCAGGCGGTCGCCGCGATCGAGCCGCGCCTTCAACTCCAGCGCGGTGATCTCCCGTGCATCGTCAGCGGGCGTCGACTCGGAAGCCGCGGGTGTCACGCCGCAGAACTGCTCGTAGTCGATGAGCGCCGTCACCGTCGGATGCGTGCCGCACACGGGGCAGTCCGGATCTTTCCGGAGCTTCAGCTCACGGAACTTCATGCGGAGCGCATCGAAGATGAGGAAGCGGCCGATGAGCGGCTCGCCTTGGCCCAGAATCAGCTTCAGCGTCTCGGTGGCCTGGATGGTGCCGATGATGCCCGGCAGCACGCCGAGGACGCCGCCTTCGGCGCAGCTCGGGACGAGGCCGGGAGGCGGAGGTTCAGGGTAGAGGCAGCGGTAGCACGGGCCGCTCTCGAGGCCGAACACGGACGCCTGCCCTTCGAAGCGGAAGATGCTGCCGTACGCGTTTGGCTTGCGGAGCAGCACGCACGCATCGTTCACCAGGTATCGCGTCGGGAAATTGTCAGTGCCATCGACGATCACGTCGTAGGGCCGGAACAGGTCGAGGGCGTTGGCAGACGACAGCGCCGTGTCGTGCAGTTCGATGCGCACCTCGGGGTTGAGGGCGGCGAGCTTGTCGCGGGCAGACTCCAGCTTCGATCGGCCCACGTCATTCGTGCCGTGCAGGATCTGCCGCTGCAGGTTGCTGTAGTCGACCACATCGAAATCGACCATCCCGATGGTGCCAACGCCGGCGGCAGCGAGATAGAGTGCGACCGGGGACCCAAGCCCTCCGGCCCCGATGCACAGCACCTTGGCGGCCTTCAGCTTCCGCTGTCCCTCGATGCCCACTTCGGGCAGGATCAGATGCCGGCTGTAGCGCTTGATCTCCATCGCCGTCAGCGAGGGCAGCTCCTCCTCGATTGCGGCGCCACTGCCACCCGCGACCGAGGGAATGATGCTGACCGTGTCGCCGTCGGCCACCGGCGTCTGCTCCTTCTGCAGGTACCGGATGTCCTCGTCGTTGACGTAGATGTTGACGAAGCTCCGGAGCCGGCCCTCGTCCGTGTAGAGGTGCTTCTTCAGCCCGTCGAACTGACGCGTGAGATCGGCGAGCAGGTCGCCGACCGTGGCGCCGGATACCTCGACGACGTCCTGCTTGCCGGTGAACGGGCGGAGCGGTGTAGGGATGAGCACGCGATTGGACATGAGTCAACGGCCTCCGGCGACGCGGTCCGCCGTGGGGGCGATGCGGGTCGCGTCATCTGTCGAACGATCGATAGGTTCCTCGTCGAACGCCGTGCGGTCGTCGCGCAGGCGCCACGACGTGAGCGCGCCGGTGCCGTCGTCGGTCACCGAGACGATCACGTAGGAAAAGAACGGCCACGCGTGATCGAGGTCGTACTGCGACGGCCGCGCGGGGTGATCCGGATGGGAATGATAGAACCCGAGCAGGTCCAGGCCCCGCGCGCGCGCGTCGCTCTCGGCCGCCTTGTAGTCGTCGGGCCGGACCAGGAACCGGCGACGCGGACCCTCGTCGGTGGTGTTCGGCAGTGCACAGGTCGCGTGCACGGCGCCGTCGCGGCCGACAAGCGATCCGCAGCACTCGTGCGGGTACGCCTCACGCGCGTGGCGCACGGATGGCATCCTCGATGCCGGAGCCGAGCGCCAGGCCGATCGGCTCCATCAGTTCACGCCTCCTACCAGATAGCCTTCGGCCGGCTCTTCCCAGAACCGCTCCGACAAGTACTTCTCGCCGCCGTCGCAGAAGATCATGACGATCACGGCCTGATCGACGGTGCGCGCGATGCGGACGCCGGCGGCTGCCGCGGCGCCGCTCGAGATGCCGACGAGCAAGCCCTCTTCGACGGCGAGGCGCCGGGTGGTGTCGTAGGCCTCTTCCGTCGACACGCGCATGTCGACGTCGGCAAGCGAAGGGTCGTAGATGCCCGGCACCAGCGCCGACTCCATGTGCTTGAGCCCCTCGAGCCCGTGCAGCGGCGTATCCGGCTGCACCGAGACGAGCTGCACCGACGGACGGTGGTCGCGGAAGAAGCGGCCGACGCCCATGAACGTGCCGCTCGTGCCGAGTCCCGCGACGAAGTGGGTCACGCGGCCGCTGGTCTGCGCCAGGATCTCCGGCGCGGTCGTGTCGTAGTGCGCGTCGCAGTTCGCCGGGTTGTTGTACTGGTCCGGGTAGAAGTAGCGATCCGGATCGGCCTCGTAGATGCGCCGCACCTCGCGGATCGCGCCGTCGGACCCTTCCAGCGGATCGGTGAAGACGATGTCGGCCCCGTACGCGCGGAGGATGCGCTTCCGTTCGGGCGTGACGTTCTCCGGGATGCACAGGCGGACGCTGTAACCGCGCGCCGCGCCGATCATCGCGTAGGCGATGCCGGTGTTGCCGGAGGTCGCATCGAGGATGATCCGGCCCTCCTGGAGGCTGCCGGTGCGTTCGCCCTCGAGGATCATGCGCAATGCGGCTCGATCCTTCACCGAGCCGCCCGGGTTCTTCCACTCGGCCTTGGCGTACAGCTCCACGCCGGCGGGCACATCGCGTTCGAAGCGGCGCAGGCGCACGAGCGGCGTGTTGCCGATCAGGTCGACAATCGAGTCGTTCGCGGCCGCCGTGGCAGCGCTGACCTTGCGTTCCATAAATAGGACTAGAGGAGTCGTTATTCTACCAAGGTCAGGACGCCGATTGCGGGATCCAGGGTTCCAGAGGCCAGGAATCCGCATCTCCGGGCTTTCAGGGCTCGACGGTTCGGCGCTCTGGTCTTCGGGGAGGCCGGTCTTTTCTGACCTAGGGAAGGACTGCCAAACGGCTCTCCAGGTAGTCCACGAAGCGATCGAACGGGTCGAACCCGACGATCCGCGGTGCTTCGGTGACGAAATTCGACAGTGCGTTCACGTCGTAGAAGCTGGGCCGGCCGTCGCGTCCGTCGATGAGGTACTCGATGCCGCAGACGTCCAGGCCAGCGCGCCGGGCGAGGCGCCGAGCCATCTCCAACACCTCGGCAGGAGCCTCGGTCGCCTCTATCTGCATCGCCGGCCTGGTGGCGCACATGCCCTCCACCTGGGTCGGGCCGCCGCGGTCCGTTGGCCGGACCGCCTCGGGTGCGCCGTGTCCGGTCTGGCAGATGTCGGCCGGGCACAGGTTGAACCCGTGGTCAGCCGGCGGCGTGATGCGGATGGCGTAGAGCAGGTGTCCGTCGAGTAATTCGAGACGCGTGATGCTGCCGTCGGCGGCGGGAAGAAACTCCTGCACGAGCGCGGTCGCGTCGATGCCGAGGTCCAGCGTATCGCCGGCGACGGCTGCGCCGAGATCCTCCCAGCGCTCGAATCGCTGAATGCGCGCGCCGCTGCCGCCGATGTTCGGCTTGATGAGGATCGGATACCGGAGCCGGTCGGCCGCCGCCAACGCCTGGGAGGCATGGTTGATCACGCGGGAGCGCGGAAACGGCATGCCGAGGGCGTCGAACAGATCGAGCTGGGCAGACTTGGAGATTTCCAACCGCCACTGCGCCGAGCCGTTGACGACCGGCACGTCCCAGCTCTCCACGTACTGCAGGTACGCGCCGGTCGCGAAGATGGAATGTCCGTGCCCGCGCAGGTACGCCGACGGGCTCATGCGGTTCACCAGCAGGTCGTAGGCCGGACGCTCGGTAGGGTCCCACCGCAGGGCTGTCGCGTCGATGCGCACGTGCTCGATGCGGCGGCGGTTCAATGCCCCGAAAAGCGGCAGAAACCACTCGGGGTGCTCATGGAGAATGCCAATGCGCATGTTGCGATCACTCCGGACGTCGGCCCCGCGTATCGCCGCAGCGGCCTCAGCGGCTTACGGCACCCCGGCGGCGGCGCATCCGCGGGAGGAACAGGCACGACACGTGTGCTCTGCGATCGAGATCGCATTGTCGATCGAGAATCAGGCGGTCAGGTAATCGAGAAACCGGGCAATGGTCACCCGGAAATGAGATGCGGCGGTACCGAATGTCGATTGCAGCCGTGAGCCCAGCAGGGATACCTGTGGTGTTAACGTAACGGCCGTGCCGACCGCCGCTCCGTCGCCGCTCGATGAATACCGTCGCCGCCTGTCGGATCGCCGTGCTGCCCAAGCGGTGCACGAGCGGCGGCACCAGATGCTCGGCAACACCCGGCTGATCACGCTCGGGGCCGGCGCCGTCGTGCTGTGGCTGGTGTTCCGCCTGCACGTCCTCTCGTCTGGCTGGCTCGCCGCGCCGGTAATGGTGTTCGTGGCCCTCGTCGTATGGCACGACCGCGTGTTGCGTGCGCGCACACGCGCGCGCCGGGCGGCCGAATTCTACGAGCAGGGCATCGCGCGTGTGACCGACGCGTGGGCCGGCACCGGCGAATCGGGCGAGCGGTTCCTCGTTGCCGATCACCCCTATGCGGCCGACCTCGATCTGTTCGGGCGCGGCTCGCTCTTCGAGCTGCTGACGACGGCCCGCATTCGCGCGGGGGAAGAGACACTCGCGAGATGGCTGCTCGCGCCGGCGGACATCGCGGAAGTGCGCGCTCGGCAGGACGCCGTCCGCGAGCTGCAGCCGCTCGTCGACCTGCGCGAAGACCTCGCGCTGCTCGGGGACGAGGTGGGCGCAGGTGGCCATCCGGATTTGCTGACGCGCTGGGGCGGCGCACCGCCGCTCGTCGAGGCCCGCTGGCCTCCGGTGGTGGCCGCGATCCTGGCCGGCTGCGCCACCATGACGCTCACGGCCTGGGCGCTCGGCGAGGGTGGACCGCTGCCCTTCGCGCTGGTCGTCGTCGCCGAGGTCCTCTTCTCGCTCGCCGTGCTGCGGCCAGTCCGCACAATCCTCGCGAGCGTCGAAGCCCCGGCTCGGGACCTCGCGCTCCTCACGGCGGTGTTCGCACGGTTCGAGCGCGAAGCGTTCCGCGCCGAACGGCTGCGGCACATCGTCGATCGGTTCAAGACCGCCGGCCTGATGCCCTCACGTCGCATTGCGCAGCTCCGGCTGCTGATCGACTTGCTGAACTCGCGCCAGAACCAGCTGTTCGCACCCGCGGCGGCCTTCCTGTTGTGGGGGGCGCAGGTGGGATTCGCCATCGAGCGCTGGCGGCGGCAATCGGGGCCGCGCCTGGGCGAATGGCTGGAGGGCCTCGGCGAGCTCGAGGCGCTCTGCTCACTTGCCGGCTACGCCTACGAGCATCCGGCCGATCCGTTCCCCGTGCTCGTGGAGGGCGGCGCCTGCTTCGAGGGGGACGGCATCGCCCACCCGCTGCTTCCCGGTGCCCGAGCGGTTCCGAACACGGTGCACCTGGGGGGCGCCACGCGGATGCTGCTCGTCAGCGGCTCCAACATGTCGGGGAAGAGCACGCTCCTGCGGGCGGTGGGCACGAACGCCGTGCTGGCCCTGGCAGGCGCACCGGTTCGCGCCGACGGCTTGCGCCTCTCGCGCTTGGCGGTCGGCGCCACGCTGCGCGTGCAGGACTCGCTGCAGGCCGGGCAATCGAGGTTCTACGCCGAGATCACCCGGGTGCGCGCGATTGTCGGGCTCACGTCGGGCGAGCTCCCGGTGCTGTTCCTGCTCGACGAGCTGCTGAGCGGCACCAACTCGCACGACCGCGAGCACGGCGCCGACGCCATCGTGCGGGGATTGCTCGACCGTGGCGCCATCGGCCTGGTGACCACCCACGATCTCGCATTGTCGGGGATCGCCGACCGCCTCGCGCCGCGCGCCGAAAACGTGCACTTCGCCGACGTGCTCGAGGCGGGAACGCTGGCGTTCGACTACCGGATGCGTCCGGGCGTCGTGCAGACCAGCAACGCGCTGGCGCTCATGCGCGCCGTGGGACTGGACGTGTGAGGTCGTGGCCCTTGCGGGTTCCGGGAACCGGCAGTGTCGTCTACTGCGCCGACGGCATCTTGAACTGGGCGTCCTCGATCGGGACGTTGAACTCGACTTTCTCGATCGTCACGGTCGCCTGCGTGTTGCCGCCGACGAGCGTCTGCACCTTGTGCGGCACCATGACGCCGTCGACCGGTTGGTAATCGGAGATCACGCTCTCCACGAGCAGCTGCGTGTCGCCCTGCTTCACGGAGGCCGAGACCTTCCGCTCGAGTGCGGTCTTCTCGTCGAGATACACCGTCGTCTGCTTGCTGTCGTGCGTGATGGCCAGCTTCCACGCGGGCGCGCCGTCGACCTCCTCCTTGCCGAGCACTTCCATCTTGTCGCCGCGCTCGCGCGCATATGCCAGGGGGCCGTCGAACTGCGCCTGGTCGCGGATCAAATCGGCCTGCACGCCCTGGAGCAGCTGCGCCGAGGCGCCAATCATCGGGTTGATGGCCCAGGCCTGCTGGCCGTCGTACGCCGTCACGAGGCGGCGATCCTGCATGCGCATCTCCTGCATCATCAGGTTCGGGCGCTTCGCGTAGACCTGCATGGGCATCTCGAGCGTCTGCGGCGGCGCGGGCTGCCCCTGTGGCTGCTGCTGCTGCATGGCCGGCGGAACCTGCACGTGCACCGTCACCGTGCCGGTGACCTTGCGCGTCGAAATGCTGCGCAACTTCTCGGCGCCGCCGCGCGAGGCCATGTTCTTCGCGAGCAGGTCGTCAACCGTGGGCGTCTGCGCGAGCGCCGGCAGCGCCGCCAGGAGCGCCGCCCCGGTGAACAGAATCAGTCTCTTCATGGTTCTCACCCTCAGTACACGTTCGTCGAACGAGGACGCGCCTCCCCTCTGAATTGCCGTCCTGGTTGGGATTGCCGCGAGCCGCTCCGCCAAGTGTGGCATAGGTCGCAACGGCAAGGCGGAAGGCCTCCGTCGGCTTGCCCGTCAGCCCTGCGCGGGGTTCCCCTCAAGGCTGCGCCACAGGTACCAGCACGCCACCGACCGGTACGGACGCCAGGGCGCAGCAATCTTCTGCATCCGAGTGGCCGCGGGCGCCTTGCGCAGCCCGTACGCCCGCTGCATGGCATTGACGATGCCGAGGTCCCCTACCGGGAGTACATCGGGCCGATGCAGCCGGAACATGAGGAACATCTCGGCGGACCATCGGCCGATCCCCTTTACTTTCGTGAGTTCGGCCACCACCGCTTCGTCATCGAGGATGGCGAGCGCGTCCAGGTGCACGTCGTTCGCGCACACGCGGGCGGCGAGGTCCCGGATGTATGCCGCCTTGGCGCGGCTCAGTCCCGCTGATCGGAGCTCGGGCTCCGGCACCGCCAGGATCGCGACAGGGGTGGGAGGCCCTCCGCCGGGCAGCAACGCGAGCACCCGGCGGTAAATTGTCGCCGCGGCCTTCGAGGAGAGCTGCTGGTTGACGATCGCCGACACCAGCGCGGTGAACGGATCCTCGTGCTGGGATTGGGCGAGGCCGCAGCGACCGTAGTCCGCGATGAGCGCGCGGAGCACAGCGTCCCGTTCCGCCAGGTATCGCTCGGCGCGGCGGTAGCCCGCAGGGGTGAGGCTGCGCTGGGTCACTTGATCGTCGCCGTCAGCACCACCGTCGCGTCGATCTCGATTTCGCCGGCGGCCACCGGGGTATCCGCAGCAGCGGCGTCGGCGGCGTTCGCGCGCATCATCGCCATCGGACGAGGCACCGGCGTTGCCCGTCCCTGTTCTTCGATGCGCGTGACGGTCACCACGGTCGCGTGCGCCCCTGCCGCGGCCGCCTCGGCGCGCGCGCGCGCGTCGGCAACGGCAAGTCGGAGGGCGTCGCGTTCAGCCGCCGCCCGCTCCTTCAGGTCGAAGCGGATGTTATGAGCGCTCGTGGCGCCGGCCCCAACGGCCAGGTCCAGGATCTCGCCAACACGGCCGATGTCGTCGAGGCGTACTTCGATCGTGTTGACGGCCCTGAAGCCTCGTGAGGTGCGCCGGTTGTTCGCGTAGTCGAATTCCTCCTCGAGCGAGTAGGCCAGCGTGCGCACGCTTTCCTTCGGCAGGCGCGCCGCCTCGAGCTTCTGCTGCACGGCCGTCATCGCCTGTGCGTTCCGCTGCTGCGCCTCGGTGGGCTTGGGCGCGTGCGTTTCGGTCGAGAGCGTCAGGAAAGCGCGATCCGGCGGCAGCCGGACGGTGGCCTGGCCCGTCGTGACGACGACTGGCGGCAACGGCTGCGCACCGGCCGTACCCGGCGCCGGCGACTGGGCGCGCGCGGTCGTCACGACCGCCGTCGAGAGCGCGGCAACGGCCAGCATCATCCGGAGGAGCATCTGAATCCTTTCGTCAACGGTTACCGTTAACCGTTCACCGTCGACCGTTGACCGCAAAAGCGGCGACCAATGCGCACGAGGAGTGGCACAACAGCACTCGGCAAGCGCCCGTTTTTGGACGCGCGACGTCACTGGTGCGCATCGAGCAGCGCGCGCAGGGCCTTCTCGTCGAAGCCTCGCACGGCAGTGTCACCGGCGAACGTCGTGGGCACGGTGCGCCAGCCGCGGGCGACGAGATCGTCGTACGCGTTGGCGTCGCTGTCCACGTTCCGCTCGGTGAACGCGCGCCCGGCTCGTGAAAGAAACTCTTTCACCTGCTCGCAGGCGCGTCACCCGTCGCCGGTGAACACGACAATGGGCGGCGGCTCTAGAATCACGTATGCCCATCCTACCCGACACGGGTGGTGACGCGCCGCTCGCCGGACTGACGGTGCTCGACCTGACGCGTGTGCTGTCGGGGCCCTACTGCACCATGCTGCTCGGCGACATGGGTGCGCGCGTCATCAAGATCGAGCAGCCGGGCCGCGGCGACGATACCCGCGCATGGGGCCCCCCGTTCGTGGGCGACGAGAGCGCGTACTTCCTGAGCGTCAACCGCAACAAGGAAAGCGTCACAATCGACTTCAAGTCGCAGGACGGGCGGGCGCTGGTGGAGCGGCTCGCGGCGCAAGCGGACGTGCTGATCGAGAACTTCCGGCCGGGCACACTCGCGCGGCTCGGGCTCGACTACGTGACGCTGGGCGCGCGGCACCCTGGTCTCATCTACGCCTCGATCTCGGGCTTCGGCCAGAACGGCCCGCGGCGCGACGAGCCCGGTTACGACGCCGTAATCCAGGCCGAAGCGGGGTTGATGAGCATCACCGGCCCTGGCGACGGGCCGGCGTACCGCCTCGGCGTGGCCGTGGCCGATCTCGTTACCGGCATGTTCGCGATGCAGGGCATCCTCCTGGCGCTCATCGCGCGCGCCCGCACGAGCCGAGGCCAGCACGTCGATGTCGCCATGCTCGACGCGGCCGCCGCGCTGCTCACATACCAGGCGTCGATCTACTTCACGACGGGTGAGCCGCAACGGCGGATGGGCAACCGGCACCCCTCCATCGCCCCATACGACACCTTCGAGGCCGCGGACGGCGAGTTCGTGCTGGCCGTCGGCCACGACGCGCAGTTCACGGCCCTCTGCGAGCGTGCCGGCGTCAGCGAGCTCGCGCGCGATCCCCGTTTTCTCACCAACGCCGGACGCGTCCGCCACTACGATGCGCTCCGGCCCGCGCTGGCGGCCGTCTTCCGGTCGCGGACCCGCGGCGATTGGATTGCCACGCTGACCCGCGCCGGCGTGCCCGCCGGGTCCGTGCGCGACGTTGGCGAGGTGCTGCGCGATCCCCAGCTGCTCCACCGGGCCATGATCGAAACCGTCGGTCATCTGACCGCCGGCCCCGTCCAGCAACTCGGGCTGCCGGTGAAGTTGTCCGACACACCCGGCGCCATCAGCCGGCCGCCGCCAACTCTGGGTCAGCACACGACCGACGTGCTGGCCGGCGATCTCAACCTGGATGACGCAGAGATCGCACGGCTTCGGGCGATCGGGGCGGTGTGACTGGACCGATTTGATAAGCTGCCCCGCATGGAAATATCGATCGTGCGCAAACGTGTGCGCGACAGCATCGAGCAGGCGCAGAAGGCCGCCGCCGCACGCAGGGCCGCGAACCACGAGGCCGCCCACGCCTGGGAGCAACTGCTTCAGCACACGGCCATTCCGACGCTGCAGCAGGTGTCGCAGGTCCTCAAATCCGAAGGCTACGGGTTCCGCGTGTTCACGCCGGCCGGCATCGCGCGGCTGGCATCGGAACGTTCGGCAGACGATTACATCGAATTCGCGATGGATACAGCCGGCGCCATGCCGGTCGTGCTCGCCCGGGTGAACCGCACGCGAGGCCGCGAGCGGCTCAACGACGAGCACATCCTGGCCTCGGGCGACGCCATTCCGCAACTGAACGACCAGCGCCTGCTCGATTTTCTCACCAGCGTGCTCGGTCCGTTCCTCGAGCGGTAGTCTGGCCACTGTCGAAGCGTGGGCCGCGGGCCGGACCACGTGCAACTGCACGACGCCGAGTCGACGCCGGTGGGTGAGCGTCGAATGATCCGGCGTTCTGCCGTCTGCGGTTTCGATCAACGGTCAACGGGTACCGGAAGGCGCGACGATTGGCGCGTGGCCTCGTGAATCGCCATCAAGCCCCCGAGCACGCGCCGCCAGCGCGCGGCGGAAAATCCGCTCGACCGCAGCAGGTCGACGACCGCGGGCGCACCCGGGTAGGCCCGGATCGACTCGGGTATGTAGCGGTACGTATCCGGATCGCGGTGCAGCGCCCACCCGAGCGCGCTGCCCACGGCCGACAAATAGGCGTGATACGCATGGCGGACCAGAGGATTGGCCGGGCGATTGAAATCGAGCGAGAGGAACAGGCCGTCGGGCCGCAGCACGCGCGCGATTTCGCGGACGGCCAACCGGAGATCGGGCACGTTGCGCAGGCCGTAACCGGTGGTGACGATGTCGAATGACGCGTCGGGCACGGGCAGGGCGCACATGTCGCCGACGAGGAACGCCGGCGCCGCGCCGACTTCACGGTGAGCAGGCGCCTTGGCACGAGCGAGTTCGATCATGCGAGGCGTGATGTCGAGGCCGACGACGTGGGCGCCACGAGCGGCAGCGAGCCATGCGATGTCGCCGGTGCCGCATGCGAGATCGAGCACGCGGCGCCCATGGAGCGGCCCTGCGCTCGCCACGAGTTGCCGTTTCCACCGGCGATCCTGACCGTACGACAGCCACACCGTGATGAGGTCGTAGCGGTCCGCGATCGTCGAGAACAGCCGCCGCACGTAGGGTGCCTTGCCGGCCGGGGTCGCAATCGAGTCACGCAGCCGCGCCACGCCGTGAGCATACCGTGGCCAGCCGCGATCGTAGAATCGCAGGTCGTGCCCGGTCCGTGCCCTCGGCTGGGCCGCACGGCCGGGAGGAGACATCCGTTGCGCATGCGCCGATACCTGGTTGCAATCGTGCTCGTGCTCGCCTGGCCGGGACCGGCCGGCGCGCAGCAGCAACCGCCCGATCCTTCCCGCCCCTTCGAGATCACGGACAACTCGTTTTTCGTCGAGGAGGCCTACAACCAGGAGCGCGGGGTCTTCCAGAACATCTTCGGGGTTGTCCGATCCGACACGGGTGAGTGGGCCGCCTCGTTCACGCAGGAGTGGCCGGCGCCGAGCCTGCGTCACCAGTTGTCCTACACGCTGGTCTTCGACAACGACACCGGACGCGGCAGCGTCGGAGACGTCGCCATCAATTACCGCTACCAGCTGAGGACCGGCGAGGACGGCGGCGTTGCCGTGGCGCCGAGAGCGTCGGTGCTGCTGCGGCCGGATCGCAGCGACACCTTCGAGACGGCGCATGTCGGCCTCGAGTTGAATCTGCCCGCGAGCCGCCAGTTCGGCGACATCTTCGTGCACGGGAACGCCGGGGTGCGCATCTACCCGCGCGTGGACAGCGTCGTGACCGCAGACGCGCAGGGGTCCCAGGATGTGTCGCTGGCCAGTCCCTTTCTCGCGGGCAGCGTCATCCTGCGGGTCAGGCCCATGCTGAACCTGATGATGGAGAGCCTGGTGCAGTTCCCCGAGCGGATTGTCGGCCCCGCGACGACGGAGCGCGCGACAGTGGTCACGCTTTCGCCAGGGACACGCTTCGGCTGGAATATCGGCGCGCAACAGATCGTGCTCGGCGCGGCGGTGCCGATCGTGCACGGTGACGGTCGCACGAGCACCGGCGTGTTCGGCTACGCGTCGTGGGAGCTGCCGTTCACGCACTGACCCGCGGTGGGCGAGCCTACCCCACCAACGGCCGCAGCACGGATGGCAGCGCCGAGGCCGTTTTCACGAACAGCTCGTCGCCTCTGAACGCCTCCGGCGGCAAGGCGGAGAACCCGAAGCCGTAGCGCGTCAGGCACACGTGCGTGCCAGCATTGCGGGCGGTCCGCAGGTCCACCGCGGAATCGCCGACCATCACGGTCGACCGTGCATCGGCCGCCGCGAGGCGCATGAGGGAGTGCAGGCCGGCAGGATCCGGCTTGCGCCCGATCGGCGTGTCCCCGCCGATGACCCAACGGAATCGCGGGCTCAGCCGGAGGCCGTCCAGGATTCGTGTCGTGGCCGCCGCCGGCTTGTTGGTGAGCACGGCCAGCTGCGCCCACGCGCGAATGTCGTCGAGCGCCTCGGGGATTCCGGCATACGGGCGCGTGTGCACGAGCAGCCGCTCGTCGTAGAGTGCCAGAAACCGCGAGAGCGCCTCGACCGGCTCCGGATCGATGGCGCGCGCGGCCATCAGCCGCGACACCAGCATCGCGGCGCCCTCGCCCACCATGCTGACCACCCTCCCCTGATCCAGCGGAGCCGCACCGTAGCTCTCGAGCAGCGCGTTGGCGCTATCCGCGATGTCCCGGCTCGAATCAACCAGGGTGCCGTCGAGATCGAAGACGACCAGCATTTCAAATGCGGAGTAAGGCGTGCGGAATGCGGAACCAGGATTGATCTGGTTCGGATTTCGGAATGCCACGGGTGAGCGGCCAATGCAGAGAGGTTCTGCCCTTCAACATGGCGTCGGGCAGCAGCCACTGTCAAAGGAGGCTTGAGCCGTCAGCCTTGGGCCCCTGGCCGTTCTGCGTCCCGCTCCCCTGTATAGCTCGCGAAAGACGTCGGCGTTTCCCAGACCGTGACGCGTACGACCGGAAAGCCGGCGCCGGAGGCGTGGTCGAAGATCACCTTCGCGATATGCTCGACGGTGGGATTCGAGTCGACGAGAAAGATCGGCTCGCCCAGCGCCTGCAGCGGCGCAACGAGGGGGTCGTCGCGGCGGAGCACCATCTGGTGATCGATGGTGGCGTCGATCCAGCCCTTCACCACGCGCTTGATATCCGAGAAGTCGCAGACCATGTTCCGGTTGTCGAGCGATCCGGTCCGCACTTCGATTTCCGCCACGGCATTGTGGCCGTGCGGGTGCTTGCAGATGCCGTCGTAGTCGAGCAGGCGGTGGCCGTAGCAGAACTCGATCTTCTTGGTGACTGAGTACATGCGTGCAATTGTACAGGCGCGGGGCCAATGACCGGCGGTGGTCGGGCGCCGGCCGTCGCGACGGCCGTGTTGTATTCCGGTGGGCTGGATTCCGCTGTGCTGCTCGCACAAGAGGCAGAGCGCGCGGTCGTGCTCCCGATGTACGTGCGCACCGGACTGGCCTGGGAAGCCGAGGAACGTGCGGCCGCGGAGCGGCTGCTGCACCACCCTCGCTTTGCCGGGCGCACGCAGCCGATGATCGACCTCTCAGTGCCCGTCGCCGACATCTACCCCGCGACGCACTGGGCAGTGCGGGGCGAGCCGCCCGGCTACGACACGCCGGACGAAGATGTCTATCTCGTTGGGCGCAACGTGCTGCTGCTGGCCAAAGCCGCGATTCTGTCGGCGCAGCGCGGCATCGGCCGAATCGCCCTCGGCCCGCTGGCCGGTAATCCGTTCCCGGATGCCCGTCCGGCGTTCTTCGCGGCGATGGCCGATGCGCTCTCGCTCGGTCTCGATCACCCGCTCGCGATCGCGCGGCCGTTCGAGACGATGCACAAGAACGCGGTCATCGCGCTCGGCGTGGCGCTCGGCGTCCCATTCGAGCTGACGCTCTCGTGCATGAATCCCGCGGCCGGCGGGCACTGCGGCGCATGCAGCAAATGCCGCGAGCGGCAGCAGGCGTTCGCCGCGGCCGGCGTCCCGGATCCCACCACGTACGCGGCGAGACGGTGAGCGGCGGCGACTATCCGACCCACGCCGGATCCGCCACGAGCTTCCGGCCTTCGAGGGGCATCGCGGCGACCGCCGCATCGCCGGTCGGCTTGAAGAGCGCGGCGTCGACGCGCTGCAGTGTGCGTGCGAGCAGATGCTCGTTGGGGGCCCACACGACGAGGACGCCGGCGCTTTCAGCCGGCGGGAAGCGGCGGTCGTCGAGATAATCGCGATCGATCGTCACCAGCGTGCGGTGCAGCTGGCGGGCCAGGCGGAAGTGGTGCAGATCGGGCGCGCGGCGGAGGTCGTCGTGCTCCATCACGAAGAGCACGTCCCACCGCAGGCGCTGGCGCATGAAGGTCACGACGCCCGACGGCACATTCGCATCCGCGTAGATGCGCGGCCCGCCGAGCCGTTCCGCGTGCGGCGCCAACTCCGTGAACAGGGTGCCCATTCGTCAACCGCAGACCGTTCACCGTTGACCGTTCACCGTTCACCGTTTGCCACATCCGCCGATGCAAGCAGCTGACCGTCACCGGCGCTCGACGGTCAACGGTCAACGGTCAACGGTCAACGGAATTATCGATGCCGCTCCAGATCCGGCATCGTCGTCGCGTCACCCTGGGCTGCCGGCGGGCGTTGACGGGCCGCGTCGGCTTCCCGTTTCAGCGTTGCCACGAGATCGGCGCGCCGGTGAATCAGCTCTCGGCGCTGGCGGCGGTTCCACCGGGCGCCAACCGCATACTCGGCGAAGAGCGGAAACGCGATCGTGGAGTCGGCATAGCAGACCGCGGTGTCGGGCAGCACGCCGGGGTTGACCTTGCCCCAGCTCACCGCCTCCGCCGGCGTCGCCCCGGACAGTCCGCCCCAGACGACCTGGTCGGTCGTAAATTGGATGAAGTAGTCGTTGCCACCCTTGGGGATGCTGTAGACCTCCCACAGCGTGGGCTGCGCCTGGAGGTAGAAGTTCTTGGGCGATCCGCCGCCGAGGATCACGCATCCGTTCTGCTTGCCGGCGAGCACGATCGCGCACACCTCGTTGACGTCCCGGTTCGGATCGATCATCAGCCGGCTGCCGTTGATCAACTCGTGGTATGCGATGTTCATCCCGATCGAGCTGTCGCCGGGAGACGAGGTGTAGATCGGCACGCCGTATCTCGCGGCGGCGGCGACCACGGAGTACTCCTCGCAGCCGGCGTGGCGCTCCAGCAGGTCGAGGCCGAGCCGGTAATGCAGCTCCGAGGTCGCAATCGGCTCGTCGAGTCCGAGCCGCAGCAGGAAGTCGCGGACGTAGCTGTCGGTCTCGAGCAGAACGGTCGCCGGGAACAGCACGTCGTAGATGCGGATGATGCCCTCGTCGTAGAGGTCGACGTCGTTGACGAACGGCGATCCGCGATGCAGCGTGAAGTTCAACGCGTAGTGGAGGTCGTGATACAGGTTCGCGCCGGTGCTGATCAGGAAGTCGACGAGGCCGCGTTCCATCAGCTCGACGATGCAGCCGCCGAGACCGGCGGGGGTGAGCGCGCCGGCGACCGTGAGCCCAATGGTCGTGTCGCTCTCGGGCGCGAGCATCTTGTCGGTGAAGATATGGCAGGCTTCAGACAGGCGCGCGGCGTTGAACGCCTGGAACCCCTCGTCGATGAGGGCGCGGACCTCGACGCTGCCGCGTGGGCGGTAATAGGTGATGGGTTTGCCGGAGAGATACTGCGGTCTCGAGGACCCCGACGCTCCCGGCGCGCGATGCGGCACGTGTCTTCGCCTCCGGCTCGTAGCTTACCACCGCGCTCTTGACAGGCACGTTCGGGGCGGAGCAACGTAAGCCCGACCTCTCATGGATGCCACCACCACCATCGTGCTCACGGTCGTTGTCCTGCTCGTGCTGCTCGCCACGTTCGTCATGTGGGTGGTGTTTCGCAACCTGCCGTTCGCCGACGGAGACCTGTTTCGCGCGAGCCGGTTCAGTCGCGGCAATCACCTGTTTCCGACACAGGTGGCCGTTACCCGGACGAGCGTCGTGCACTACACGCCGCATTGGATTGGCGCGCACGAGCACTCGATCCACATGGCGCACGTCGCGTCGGTACGGGTCGACAGCAGCCTGCTGTTCGCGGACGTGTTCATCGAGACCACCGGCGGCACCGGCGGGATCCGCTGCGCCGGGCACCGGAAGCCTGATGCCGAGCGGATGAAGCACCTGATCGAACGGTACCAGTCGGAGTACTACCGGCCCGAAGCGTCGCCCCCTCGGCCTGTCTGAACCATGCCCTCGGCCCCTCGTGGCGAGGGGCACATCCCATTCTCGTCAGCGTGTCTGCCAATTCTGCATGCGACCGGGGTGCACGCGAGTGCACGGATGGCGCGAGAGCAGGCAAATTCCCTGCAATCTCGGGCGTTTCTCGCGCGCGCTCGCCTGGCGGCGGTGGCAGGGACGTTGCGACAGCGCCAGTCACTGCGCACCGTCGGCGGGCCTGCTGCGCGTACGCCCTGCCAGACCTCCACGACGGGAGATCGCGACCGTATGAGTGTGGCGTCCGTTCCGTGTGCCAGTGTTCGTTCGGTTCCCGCGCGCTGCGCGGAATGGGCGAACGTCTCGCTCGACGCGTTCTCGAGCCGCGTACGGTTCTATGGCACCGCGGGGGTCGTGAGCGCGGCCATCATCGCCACGCTCCTGATCTTCGTCCGCAATGCCTCCGGCAATTGGCTGTGGATCATCGCGTCGGCCCCGCTCTATCTCGCCTATCGCATGCACGTCGTCTCGGCGGCCCGCCTCGAAACGAGCCGCCAGCATTTCGAGGAACTGGCGGAGCTCCATCTCTCGACCGTCGAAGCGCTGGCGCTCGCCATCGATGCGAAGGACCAGACGGCGACTGCCCACATCCGGCGGGTGCAGCGCTACGCGGCCGCCGTGGCGCAAGCGGTCGGCATGTCGCCGGCGGAGGTGCAGGGCGTGCGCACGGCCGCGCTGCTGCACGATATCGGCAAGCTTGCGGTCCCCGAACACATCCTGTCGAAGCCGGGCCCCCTCACCGAGGAGGAGTTCCGCAAAGTGCAGATCCACCCGCAGATCGGTGCGGAGATCATCGCGGCGGTACCGTTTCCCTATCCCGTGGCCCCGCTCATCCTCTCGCACCACGAGCGGTGGGACGGAAAAGGCTACCCGCGCGGTCTGCAGGGCGACCAGATCCCGCTCGGCGCGCGCATCCTGACCGTCGTCGACTACTTCGACGCGCTGACGTGCGATCGTCCGTATCACGCCGCGGTCAGTGACGCGGAGGCGGTGGCAACGATCCAGGGCGAGGCGGCGGCGGCGCTCGATCCAACGGTGGTCGGCGTCTTCGTCGACATGCTGCCGCAACTGCGTGCGGACGCGTCGCAGGCGCCTGAACCGACGCGGCAGTTCTCGTTCGCGGGCCGGCGGCCCGCACGCCCCGGCGCTGCAGCGGCCGACGAGACGAGCACAGAGACAACGGTGTTCCAGGAAATCGCGCACGCGCACCGTGAGATTTACGCGCTCTACGACATCGCCCAGTCGATGGGGACGGGCCTGGGTGTTTCAGACACGATGTCGCTCATCGCGTCGAAGCTGCGCCACGTCGTGCCGTTCTCGTCGTGCGCGCTCTTCTTCTACGACGCCAACAGCGAGACGTTCGGGTGCCGGTTCTCGACGGGAGTGGATGCCGAGCTGCTGCGGCCGCTCGTGATCGAACAGGGCGAGGGCGTGGTCGGGTGGGTGGGCGCAAACCGCCGGCCCCTGCTGAACGCGCGGCCGCAGGCGGATTTCGAAGCGTCAGGCCTCTCGCACACGACGACCGCGTTGTGCTGTTCCCTGGTCTGCCCGCTGACCGTTCGCGATCGGCTGGTGGGCACGTTGGCCGTCTACGCGACGAGCCCCGCGGCATTCACCGACAACCACCGCCGGCTGCTCGATCGCGTGTCGGAGCAGGCAGCCGGCGTCATCAGCAACGCGCTGGTCTTCGAGCAGGCGAAGCACGATTCGTTGACCGACCCGCTCACCGGTTTGCCGAACGCACGGTTCATGTTCGCGCATCTGCCGCGCGAGTTCGCGCGCGCGGCGCGGCTGAACTCCGAAGTATCGGTGCTCGTGCTCGACCTCGACGATTTCAAATCGATCAACGATCGCTTCGGGCACCCCGTCGGGGATCGCGCGCTGCGCGATATCGCGCGCGCGATGCGCGGCGCCATTCGACCCTACGACAGCTGCGTGCGGTATGCAGGCGACGAGTTCGTCATCGTGCTGCCCGGGTGCGGCCCTGAAGCCGCGAACCTGAAGCGGATCGAGCTGCAGGGCGTGCTCCAACGCCTGCACTTCGAAGCAACCCCGGGCCATGTGCTGGCCCTCGGCGGCAGCTTCGGGATGGCATCGTTTCCGACCGACGGCGACACCTACGAAACGCTGCTCGCCACGGCAGACCGCCGCATGTACGACGACAAGGCTCACCGCAAACTGCCCGCGGACGCCGGCTCGACCGAAGAGGACCCGCCCGCCGGCCCGCCGCGGTTTGCTAAGATCGCCCTACCCGCGTCCTGCACACGCAGCTACTGAGCTTCCGGATCTCACAACCGGGAACGACCGAGCGGGGCCGTCCGTGTCCTCGATGCTGACACTCCGCGTCCGCGACGTGGCATCCGCCACCCCGCGATCTCTCATCGTGCGCCTCGACCTCGCTGGGGCCGTGCTCGACTACCGCGCCGGGCAGGCCGTCCTCCTCGCCGACGCCGGCTACCCTGAGCGGCGGCCGTACTCGCTCGCACTGGCGCCACACGAGGCACGCGACAGCGGCACCCTCGAAATGCTGGTCGGAATCGACGATGCGGGCTCTCCGGGCCCGCATCTCCCGAGCGTCACGCCCGGGATGCCGGTCGACGTCGAGGGGCCGGTCGGGTCCTTCCACTTTCCCGAAGAGCCGCGTGAGCAAAACTTCCTGTTCGTGGCCGGCGGCACCGGGATTGCCCCTCTGCGGGCGATGCTGCACGACGCGCTGGCGCGCGGGGAGCGGTGGGCCGTGTCGGTCGTGTACAGCGCGCGAACGGCCGACGAGTTCGCGTATGGCGATGAATTACGGGCGCTGGCGAAGACGCGTCGCATCCAGTTGTGGCAGACGGTGACGCGGGAACCCGCTCAAGCCTGGACCGGGCGGCGAGGGCGGATAGCGCTGCACCACCTCGAGGAGATGGTGCAGGATCCCGAAACGTTGTGCTTCGTGTGCGGCCCGCACGCGCTCGTGGAAGACGTGCCGCGCCTGCTGCAGCAGGCTGGCGTGGCGCCCGGTCGGATCAGGACTGAAGATTGGGGCAGGTGAGCGAGGAAGACGTGAACCGACGCGCGTCGGCCGGATCACGCGACTATGCAGGGCCTACTGCGATGCAACCTGCAGTGTCGACTTCACGTCCGTCACACCGCCGATCTTCCGTGCCAGCGCGATCGCGGTCTGCTCTTCCTGGCGCGACTTCACGCCGCCGGACAGCGTGACCACGCCTTTGAACGTGTCGACATCGATTCTCAACCCGCCGACCGTCGGATCGTTCAGCAACGCCGTCTTCACCCGTGTCGTAATCGTCGCATCGTCAATCGTCTCACCCACGCTCTTGCCGCAGGCGCCCGCGAGCAGCGGGGCCACCAGCACGATCGCGAGCAGAACGCTCGTCAGTTTGGTCCGTACCATCAAGCAGTCTCCTCCAGGCGCAAGAGAGAGCAAGCGAAATGCCGGAGGGCGCACGGCGTACCTGCTGCGTTGCTGGCCGTCGCGACCCTGAGCGGACCGAACCAGGAACGCGGCACCTGATTTGGAACGTGGAACTGACCTGGAACATGGAACCCGGAACCGAGGCGTGAGATCTAAAACCCCATGATGTTGAAGCCGCCATCCACCGGGACGACGCTCCCGGTGATGCCGCGACCGGCGGGCCCCAGGAGGAAACGCGCGGTATCTGCCACTTCCCCGCTCTCCACGTTGCGGCGCAGCGGCGCGCGTTCCCGGTAGACCTGCAGGATCTTCGAGAAGCCGCCGATGCCGGACGCAGCGAGGGTCTTGATCGGACCAGCCGAGATGGCGTTTACGCGAATGTTCTGGGGCCCCAGATCACTGGCCAGGTAGCGCACGCTCGCCTCGAGTGCGGCCTTGGCGACTCCCATCACGTTGTAGTTCTCGAACACGCGCTCGCTGCCCAGATAGGTGAGCGTGAGAATGCTGCCGCCGCCGCGTGCAGCCATCAGCGGCACCGCACCGCGCGTGAGCGCAATGAGGGAGTAGGCGCTGACGTCGAGCGCGATCCGGAAGCCGTCGCGCGACGTGTTGACGAACGGAGCACTGAGCTCCTCGCGCGGCGCGAACGCGGCGCCGTGCACGAGGAAATCGAGCCCGCCGAACTCGCGCTCGACCGACGTCATCAAGTCGGCAATCTGGGCATCGTTCGTGACGTCGCACGGCAGGATGAGCGGATCGGTCAGCTCGCTGGCGAGGTCGCGCACGTTTTCTTCCAGCCGCTCGCCCTGGTAGGTCACCGCGAGACGGGCGCCCGCCGCGGCGGTAACTTTGGCGATGGCCCACGCAATCGACCGCTTGTTGGCAATACCGACGATCAGCCCGTGCTTGCCGGTCAGTTCACTCATATCGCCTCACTCGCTGGCGTGCCGCGTCACTCGACCTGCTGGCGACAAGGCCCGGCTAAAGCCGGGCACTACAAGAAACAAGGAGCGCCCACAGCAAGGCACGACAAAAACCAAGCCGGCTGTGGGCGTGCGTGTCTTGTAGTGCCCGGCTTTAGCCGGGCTCTTGGGCCCACAGGCAGGCACTACAAAAAACAAACGCCGCCACCGACGGGCACTACACAACAAGCGCCGCGACCGGACCACAGAGACGAGCCTGGCTGGGAGCAGGTGCTGCAAAGAGCCCGGCTAAAGCCGGGCACTACAAACACGCACGCCCACAGCCGGGGCCACAAAAACAGGCACGGCCAACAGCCGGGTACTACAAAGATGTCATGCAGTTCTGGACAAGGCCCTGCTTGCGAGACCCTGACCAGGCGCACCCGGCCCTGAGACGCACACAAACGGGATCATCAGCGAACCAGTGGGCAAGATAGTGTGCAGATCGAGGCTGCCGCAATCGGGCAGCACCACCGTCGGGCGACGGGGCAAATCGCGCGTCAGGCTACTTCGAGCGCTTCTTGCCGCCGCGCCGCCGATGCTGCGGCGGGCCTTGCCGTTCGCCCTGCGCCGGACGGGCGCGATTGCCTGCGCCGTGCGGGCTGCCGCCGGCTGCGCCCGCATTCCTGCGTCCGCCGAACTCGAAGCCGCTGCCGTTCGCGCCGTGGCCTGCCGGTCCGCGCCGCCCCGCGCCACCGCCACCGCCCGGCCGGAACCGTCCCGGCCTGGCCATCGGCTGGCGAATCGTGAACTCCGGCGCCTGCCGCGTGGGCACCTGGCCCTCTGGACGAGGCAGGGTCGCGCGGATCAACGGCCGGTGCACCGGACCGTCAACTTCGTCCACTGGCTCGGGCGCAGACGCAGCCTGGGCCGCCTCGGCGCCAACGGCCGGCGCGACGTCGGTGTCGGGCTGTTTCCCAGGTGCGGACTCGTCAGAGGACTCGGATGGGGACGTCGTGGGCTTGCGGGGGATCCCGGCGAGAACCTCCTGGTAGAGCGCGCCGGGTGCCGCCTTCTTCTTGCGCTGTGATGGCACCTTGGCCTGCTTGTATTCGTGTTCGGTGTCGCAGGTCGTGCAGCGGGTCTGCTTCACGTCCTGTTCGACCATCGCGACAATGGCGTGATTGGTGACACGTCTCTCGCGCGGACAGTAGTCATCGACGATGTCGCCAAGTCGCAGCTGACGCTGTTGCATCAACCCTCCAGACGGGAGTGAAATAGGGGTCGCACGCGGGATGGGCGCCGCAAAGTCTAGCAGAGCCGCAAAGTTATACGCAACATCATCGTTCACCGGGAGCAGCGGTGCGCAGCCACGTGCGCAGCTCGTCGAGCGCCGCGCGGACGGCCTCGGGACGCGTGGACTGCGGCGTTTGCCGAGCGGCCACCGATGCCGCGGCCGTGATCCGCGGGACGATGTCCGCTTCGAACAGCTCGCTGACCCCCCGCCACTCGGCCGGGCTCAGATCCTCGAACGAGCGCTTCTCGGCGAGCAGCCGGCGCGTCATGGCACCGACGAGCTCGTGGGCGCTCCGGAACGGCAGACCCCGCGCCACGAGGTAATCGGCAACATCGGTAGCAAGCAGCAAGCCGCTCGCCGCCGGCCCGGACCGCTGGGCGTTCACGGTCAAGCCTTCGACAACCACGCCAACCGACTCGAGAGACGTGGCGAGGGTGGCGTCGGCGTCGAAGACCGCTTCCTTGTCCTCCTGCAGGTCCTTGTTGTACCCGCTCGGCAGGCCTTTCATTGTCGCCAGCCAGCCGGTGAGGTGGCCGATCGCACGCCCCGTCTTGCCGCGCACGAGCTCGAGCGGATCAGGATTCTTCTTCTGCGGCATCATGCTGCTGCCGGTCGAGGCCGCGTCCGACAGGTCGAAGAACCCGTGTTCCTCACCGCTGAAGATGATGATGTCCTCCGCGAAGCGGCTCAGGTGGACCATCGCGAGCGCGCAGGCGTGCAGGAAGGCCGACACGAAGTCGCGGTCCGACGAGGCATCGATGCTGTTGGCGACGACGCGTGAGAAACCGAGCCGGGCAGCCAGCGCAGCGGTATCAATGGCGTAGTTGGTCCCCGCAACCGCCCCGGACCCGAGCGGCAGCGCGTCGGCTTCCGCGGCGACCGCCCCGAGGCGCGCGTGATCGCGTCGCAGCGCGGCCGCGTGCGCGAGCAGGAAGTGCGCCACGAGCACCGGTTGCGCACGCCGCAGGTGCGTGTAGGCCGGCATCAGCGACGTGCCGCACCGCTCGGCCAGATCCGCGAGCGCGCCGATTGTTGCGGCGATCCCCTGCTGCAGGACGGTTGTGCGCCGCCGGAGGTAGAGTCGCAGATCGAGCGATACTTGCTCGTTCCGCGAGCGTCCCGTGTGCAGCCGGCGCCCCGCATCCCCGATGCGTTCGACCAGCTGCCGTTCGACAAACGAGTGCACGTCCTCATCGGGCCCGCCGACGAAGGCAGGATCTTCGCGCCCGCGCCGGAGGATCTCGGTGAGCGCCGCCTCGATGGCGTCCGCATCCGCCGCCGACAGTACGCCGGCGGCACGCAGTGCGCCGGCCCACGCCAGGCTGCCGGTGCAGTCGTCCTCGAACAGGCGGCGATCGAACCGGAACGACGCGTTGAAGTCGAAGACGGCGGCGTTCGGTTCGGTGTCGAAGCGGCCGGACCAGAGATGCGGCATGCGCGGGTGTCTGCCTTCCTACTCGGCGCGGGTTGAAGCCGGCCGGCCGGCGCCCGCAGCCGTGCGGGCGGATGTCTCGAAGGGGAGGCCCCAGATCCGGATGAAGCCCTCGGCGGCGGAGTGATCGAAGCGGTCGCCGTCGCCGTAGGTGCTGAGGCCGGGATCGTACACGGCGTACGGCGATCGGCGGCCGACCACCTGGCAATCGCCGCGGAACAGCTTGACGCGAACATCGCCGGTCACGCGCTGCTGCACGGCGGCGACAAAGGCGTCCATCGCCCGGCGCGCATCCGTGAACCAGAGGCCGTTGTACACCAGGTCGCCGTACGCGGCGCCGAGGTGACGCGCAATCCGATCGAGCTCGCGCGTCGTCACGAACGCCTGCAGGTCGCGGTGCGCCGCGTGGAGCACGACGGCGGCCGGCGCCTCATGGATCTCGCGCGACTTGATGCCGAGCAGCCGATTCTCGACCATGTCGATTCGGCCGACGCCGTGGTGGCCGGCAATCGTCGCGACGGTGGCAAGGAGCTCGACGAGCGGCATGGGCACGCCGTTCAGCGCCACCGGCACACCCGCCTCGAAGGTCAGCTCGACGTACGCGGGGTCGCCCGGTCCGTGCTCGACCGGGCGCGTGAGCTTGAACACGTCCGCGGGTGGCTCCGCCCAGGGATCCTCGAGCACGCCGCAGGAGACCGAGCGGCCCCACAGGTTGGCGTCCGTACCTGTACGGGTGCTCCAGCGTCGGTGCCACCGGTATGCCGCGAGCCGCGGCGTAGGCGATCGCCTGCGCCCGTGTCATGTTCCACTGGCGCGCGGGCGCGAGGATGCGCAGCGAGGGGTTGAGCGCGCGCACCGCGAGATCGAGCCGCGCCTGCCCGTTGCCCTTCCCTGTGGACCCGTGCGCGATGGCGGTCGCCCCCTCCATCGCGGCGAGATCCACGAGCGTCTGCGCCATCAGCGGACGCGCGAGCGCGGCGGCGAGCGGGTACTGGCTCTCGTAGAGCGCGCCGGCCTGCAAGGCAGGGAGCACGAACCCGCGCGCGAAGGTGTCGCACACGTCGAGCACATGGGCGCGGACGGCCCCGGCCGCGAGCGCCCGCTCGCGCACCTGGTTCAGCTCGCTGCCTTGACCGAGGTCGAGCGTGACGGCAATGACCTCGGCGCCGAGCGTCTCGGTCAGCCACGGGATGGCCACCGACGTGTCGAGCCCGCCCGAGTAGGCCAGAACGATGCGTTCCATGTGTGTCCGTTCTCCCCGCCCGGACCCCCGCCAGGCAGGGTGCCTCTATCCTCACCCTGTCCGGCCGGCGCCGATCACGACCGCTGTTGGCGGGCGATCAGCGGCGGATGATGTCGCGCACGCGCGCCTCGAACGCAGTCGCCCGCCTCGGATCGCGCAGGATGACGAGGATGGTGTCGTCGCCGGCGATGGTGCCGACGACCTCGGTGAGCTGCGCGCGATCGATGGCGATGGCGGTCACGTTGGCCTGTCCGGGCGGGGTCTTGAGCACCACGAGCTGCTGCACGTGGTCGGCCTCGATGACCGAGCCGGCAATCGCGCGCGTCAGCGCCGTGGTGCTGGCGACGGCGGCCGGCCCGGGGGCTGCCGCGCGCTGGTAGGCGCCGTCCGCTGCGCGCTTGACCAGGCCGAGCTCCTTGATGTCGCGCGAGATGGTCGCCTGCGTCGCCACGACGCCGTGTGTCCGAAGCCCGTGCCGCAGCTGTTCCTGGTTGCGGATCGGCTGCCGGTCGAGCAGCTGGAGGATGAGCGACTGGCGGCGGGCCTTCATGTTTATGCAGTCAGACGAGGGATTATACAACAGCGACAGGCACCGGCGGGCTCGCTGCAGAGGCGCGGAGCCCGACACGGCTGACGATCGTAGCCTCTCGTCTCGAGCCTGGGCGGCAGGCTTGATCCTCCGGCCCGAGATCCGTATACTTATCCGCTCGGCTGCATAAAGACATGAACAGTGTGGCGACACGGGAGCGGCTGCGCGTCGGGGTGGCGGGGGCGACAGGATACGCCGGGCAGGAGCTCGTTCGCCTGCTGGCCCGCCACCCGCACTCGCAGCTGGCCTGGGCGATGGCGTCGAGCGCATCGAGCCCGCAGCGCACGCTCCCCGGTCTGGCCCGCGTGTGGGACGGCGCGGTCGTCCCCCTCGATCGCGACACGCTCGCTCGGGACAGCACCGCCGTGTTCCTGGCGCTCCCGGAAGAGGCGTCGGCCGAGCTCGCGCCGCACCTGCTCGCACGCGGCGTGCGCGTGTTCGACCTCTCGGGCGCCTTTCGCCTCCGCGACGGCGACGCCCGCGCGCGGTGGTACCCGAAGACCGGCGCCGTGCCGCCGCACCTCGTCTACGGTTTGACCGAACGGCGGCGGGCCGAACTGCGCGATGCGCCGCTCGTGTCCTGTCCCGGGTGCTATCCGACCGCCGCGGTGCTCGCCCTCGCTCCGCTCGTCGACGCCGGGATCGTCTCCGGCGACATCATCATCGACGCGAAGTCGGGTGTGTCGGGCGCCGGCAAGGCGCCGAGTGAACGCACGCACTTCTCCGAATGCCACGGCAGCGTGTCGGCGTACGGCGTGTTCGCGCACCGGCACGCCGCCGAAATCGAGCAGGAGCTCGGCGTCGGCGTCACGTTCGTGCCGCACCTCGTGCCGCTCGACCGCGGCATTCTCGAGACGATCTACACGCGCGTTACGGCTGGTACGACGACGGAGCGCATTGACGACATCTACCGGTCGGCCTACACGGCCGCACCGTTCATCCGGCTGACCGGGAGCACGCTGCCCGCCATCAAGCACGTGGCGTACACGAATTTCTGCGACATCGGGTGGACGCTCGATGCCGCCAGCGGCCGCCTGGTCGTAGTGTCCGTGATCGACAACCTGCTGAAGGGCGCCGCGGGCCAGGCGGTGCAGGACTTCAACGTGGCGTTCGGCTTCGACGAGCGCGCGGGGTTGCTCGCGTGAGGCACGGCTGGCGGGTGCTGAAGCTCGGCGGCGAGCTGCTCGAGGAGCCGGCCCGGATGCGGGAGCTGGCGGCGGCGATCGTGCGGGCCGCGTCGGTCGTGCCGCTGGTCGTCGTGCACGGCGGCGGACGCGAGATCGATGCGGCGCTGACGCGCGCCGGCCTCGAGAAGCGGCAGGTCGACGGCGTGCGCGTGACCGATGCCGCCACCCTGGCGGTGGTGGTCGAGGTGCTCGCCGGCGCGATCAACACACGCTTCGTGGCGGCGATCAACGCGGCCGGCGGGCGGGCGGTCGGCCTCACGGGCGCGGACGCCGGGCTCGCCGTCGTCGATGCGGCGCCGCCACACGTGAGCAGCGATGGGGCGGTCACCGATCTTGGCTTCGTCGGACGGCCCACCGGGAGACGCTGGCCGCGCCTGCTGCTCGATCTGAGCGCCGGCGGCTACCTGCCGGTGGTCGCGAGTATCGGCACGAGCAGCGAGGGCGCCCTCTACAACGTGAATGCCGACACGATGGCGGCGCACATTGCCGGCCACCTGACCGCGGCCCGGCTCGTCGTTGCCGGCGCGACCCCCGGCGTGCTCGATGCCCGCGGGCGCACGATCGAACGTCTCGACCGGGCGGCGGCCGGCGTACTGATTGCGAGCGGCACCGCGAGTGCCGGGATGATCGCGAAGCTCCGGGCCTGTCAGGACGCCCTGGAGAGCGGTGCGGCGGAAGTGCTGTTGATGGACGGCCGGCGCGCGGAGTCGCTGGAGGCGGTGCTCACGGCCGCCGACGACCGGCATACCCCGGATTCCCTCACACGGATGGTGGCGTGACGATGAGTTCCACACACGTAGAGAGCCTCACGACCAGCGTGCCCGCGCTCGAGGCGAAGCGCGTAGTACAGGTCTATCGCCGCGCGCCCCTCGTCGTCACGCACGGACGCGGCGTGTACCTGTACGACAGCGACGGCCGCGAGTACCTCGATCTCATCTCGGGCGTCGGTGTGGCCTCGCTCGGCCACGCGAACCCGGAGCTGGCGCGCATCGTCGCCGAACAGGCGCAGGTGCTTCTGCACTGCTCGAACCTCTTCTTTCATCCCTACCAGGGACAGCTGGCGGAGAGGCTCGCATCGATGTCGGGCCTCGATCGGACGTTCTTCTGCAACAGCGGCACCGAGGGGATGGAGGCGTGCCTGAAGTTCGCACGCCGCTACTGGTACACGGCCGGCGAGATTGCCCGTACGCGGATCGTGGCGCTCGAGGGCGCGTTCCACGGCCGCACCATGGGGTCGCTGTCGGTCACCGGAGACCCGCACTACCGGGACCCGTTCGCGCCGCTGCTCGGAGACGTCACGTTCGTCTCGCCCAGCGACATCGCCGGGCTCCAGACGGCGATCACGACCGACACGGCGGTCGTGGTGCTCGAAGCCGTCCAGGGCGAGGGAGGCGTGCGCCCGCTGACAGCGGCCTTCGCCGGGGCAGTGCAGGAGGCGTGCGATCGGACGGGCACGCTGCTCATCTGCGACGAGGTCCAGTGCGGTCTCGGGCGGACCGGTCACCCGTTCTTCTATCCGGTGCTGGGTCTTCGGCCGCACCTCGTGTCGATCGGCAAGGCGCTCGGCGCAGGCATTCCCATTGGTGCCGCGCTCGTGGCCGAGGACGTGGCGGCGCGCCTCGACTTCGGCGATCACGGGAGCACGTACGGCGGCAACCTGTTGGCCTGCCGTGCAGGACTGTTCGTCGTCAGCCAGTTGCTCGAGGGCGGGCTGCTGGATCACGTCGCGCGGGCGGGCGCGCACCTGGAGACGCGGCTGCTGGAGCTCGCGCGCATCCACACCATGGTGCGCGAGGTGCGCGGCCGGGGCCTGATGCGCGGCCTCGACCTCGATCGGCCCGCGGCGCCGGTGGTGGACGCCGCGCGCCGGCGCGGGCTGCTCGTGAACGGGACGGCGCGGACCGTCGTGCGCATGCTGCCGCCGTTGACGATCACCGAGACAGAGATCGATCAGGCGATCGATCGGCTCGACTCCGCGCTGGCCGAGGTCGCTGGAGCGCCGCAATGACGTTTGCCACGGTCCCGCTCACATCCCAGGCGACCCACTCCGCCGTGCACCGGGCGAGTGCGCCCGCGGCGGTGGAGCTGCGTCAGGCCACGGCCGGCGACGTCGCGGCCATTCACCAGCTGATTGCGGATCACGTTCGATCGGACCACCTGCTGCCGCGGACGGAAGACGAGATCGCGAGCCGCATCGCGCGGTTCGTGGTCGGCGAAGCCGATGGTGCCGTCGTGGCCTGCGCGGAGCTCGCACCGCTCAGCGCCGCCGTGGCGGAGGTGCGATCGCTGGTTGTCGCGGAGCACGTGCGCGGCATCGGCGTCGGACGCTTGATCCTCGATGCGCTCGTGCGGCACGCCGT
Source organism: Vicinamibacteria bacterium (assembly GCA_963697705.1). Lineage (GTDB taxonomy): Bacteria > Acidobacteriota > Vicinamibacteria > Vicinamibacterales > JAENWD01 > CAVUCH01. The sequence continues at coordinate 141,753 of CAVOPA010000018.1, read as the reverse complement.
CGCCAACGGGCACCAGCGGCTCTGCGCGTTCACTCACGGGCCGGCCTATTTCATCCGGCTCGGGTTCTCCATCGTCCCGCACCTCTGGGTGCCGGAAAAGGTCTTCACTGACTGCGTGGAGTGCCCGCTGTTCCGCACGTGCGGTCAGCACGCCGTCGTTCTTGCGCTTGACGAGCGGCAGCTGCGCCTGACGACGAAGCGGCTCGGGAACGGGACCGAGGAGCGCGTCGCGTGACGATACAGCCGGTGGCCGGCGGCATCACCGCCGCGCGGGGATTCCGTGCGGCCGGCGTGAGCGCCGGGATCAAGGCATCTGGTGCACTCGACATCGCGTTGATCGTGCCCGACGCTCCCGCCGCTGCGGCCGCTCTCTTCACGACCAACCAGGTCCAGGCGGCGCCGGTGACGGTGTCGCGCGAGCACCTGGCTCGGTCGGGTGGATGCGTGGCGGCGGTGCTCGTGAACAGCGGCTGCGCGAACGCGTGCACCGGCGCCGACGGCCTGCGCGTCGCGCGCGAGTCGTCGCGCGCGCTCGCGGCGCGCATGGGCTGTTCTCCCGACCACGTGCTGATCGCCTCGACGGGCGTGATCGGCGTCGCGTTGAGCCTCGAGAAAGTGCGCAGCGGCATCGAGCGTGCGCACAGCGCGCTCGCGGCCGACGGGCACGCGGCGGCACTGGCCATCATGACGACCGACGCCGGCCCGAAGGAATACGCGGTCCGCGTGGAGACAGGGAGTGGCGCCTTTCACGTGGGCGGCATCGCCAAGGGCGCCGGCATGATCGAGCCGCTGATGGCGACGATGCTCGGCTTCGTCACGACCGATGCCGACGTGACGCCGGCAGTGCTGCAGCACCTGCTCGCGTCGGTCGTCGATCGCACGTTCAACGCCATCACGGTCGACGGCGAATGCTCCACCAACGACACCGTCGTGGCGCTGGCGAGCGGAGCGAGCGGTGTCGCAATCGAGAGCGCCGAGGCCGAGAAGGCCCTCCTGGCAGGTCTCGAGGCGGTGTGCCGCGAGCTCGCGTTGATGATCGTCCGCGGAGGTGAGGGCGCCACCAAGCTGGTCGCCATCCGCGTGACTGGTGCGGCGAGCGCGGCGGCAGCCAAACAGGCGGCGCGCACGGTGGCCAACTCGCCGCTCGTCAAGACGGCAGTGCACGGCGGCGACCCGAACTGGGGCCGTCTGCTTGCTGCCACGGGGCGGTCCGGCGTGCCGCTCGATCTCGCGCACGCACGAGTACGGATCGGTCCCGTCGAGCTGTTCCGCGACGGGCTGCCGTTCGACGAGGAAGCGCCACGCGCCGCTGCGCACCTGCGCGGCACCGAGATAGACATCACGATCGATCTCGGCACGGCGGGCCCGCACGACGCCACGATCTGGACGTGCGATTTGAGCGCCGAGTACGTGCGCATCAACGGGGAGTACCGCACATGACACCCTTGGCGACGCCGACGCTCCACGCTGCCCCGGTCACGGCTGCCGAAGGCATGCGTACTGGTCCTCGCGGGTTCGTCTCGGTGCTCGACTTCACGCCCGCAGAGCTCAATGCGACCCTCGCGCTGGCAGCACGCGTGAAACGGGAGCGTGCCCTGGGCGCATGTGCGCCGACCTCGCGCGCGCTCACCGGGCGTCACGTGGCGCTGCTGTTCGACAAGCCGTCGCTGCGGACGCGCGTGACGTTCGAGGTCGCCGTGCGCGAGCTCGGCGGCGATGTGCTCACGCTGCCCCCGGAAGTGGCGCTCGGCGGGCGGGAGCCGGTGGCGGATGTCGCCAGGAACCTGGAACGGTGGGTGCACGCGGTCGTCATCCGCACGTTCGCGCAGCGCACGCTGGCGGAATTCGCCGCGGCGGCGCCGTCGCTGGCGGTGGTCAACGCGCTCACCGACGAGGAGCACCCCTGCCAGGCGCTCGCGGACTACCTCACGCTGCAGGAGCGTGTCGGTTCGCTGAACGGCCGCACGATCGCGTACGTCGGTGACGGGAACAACGTGGCCGCTTCGCTGGCGCACGCCGGCGTGATGCTTGGGGTCACCGTTCGGGTGGCATCGCCGCGTGGTTACGAACTGCCGCGCCGCGTTGTCGATCAGTGTGCCGCCGTGGCACAGCTCGGCGCGCGGGTCGTTCAAGTCGAAGATCCGCGCGAGGCGGTCGCGGGTGCCGCCGCCATCTACACCGACGTGTGGATCTCGATGGGGCAGGAAGACGAGGCCGCCGAGCGGCGCCGCGTATTCGCGCGCTACCAGGTGTCATCGGCGCTGATGGGGCACGCCGCTCCAGACGCCGCGTTCATGCATTGCCTGCCGGCCCACCGAGGGGAAGAGGTCGCGTCCGAGGTGTTCGACTCGTCAGCGTCCGTGGTCTTCGACCAGGCCGAAAACCGGCTGCACGCGCAGAAAGCCCTGCTGCTGACCCTCCTGGCGCCCCTGCACGCCTGACACCGCGTGCCCGTTACTCCGGCGTGAGTTGCCGAGTCGCAATCGGCAGCATAGAGTTGACGCGCCGGACGTCATGAATCGACCCTGGATCGACCATTACGACGAGAGCGTGCCGCCCTCGCTCGCATACCCGCCCGGCACCCTGGTCGACGTGCTGCGCGCCACCGCGGCCGAGCGTCCCGCGCATCCGGTACTTCTCTTCAAAGGCACGGTCCTCTCATACAAAGATCTCGACCGGCTGAGCACCGCGTTTGCGGCATCGCTCGCCGCGGACGGTGTGGTCAAGGGTGACCGCGTCGGCCTCCTGCTCCCCAATTGCCCGCAGTTCCTGATCGCGCAGTTCGGCATCTGGAAGGCGGGCGGGATCGTCGTCGCGCTCAACCCGATCTACACGGAACGCGAGCTGGAACTGCCGCTCACAGATACGGGCGTTGCGGTGCTGGTCACGCTGACGCGGTTCTACGGCCGGGTGAAGGCGGTGCAGCCGCGCACTGCCGTGCGCCGCGTCATCGCCACCAACATCAAGGAGCACCTGCCGTGGCTGGTCGCGCTTGCTCTTCACCCTGTTCCGCGAGAAGAAGGAAGGGCACCGCATCTCCCTCGCACCAGGCGACAGCTGGTTCACGGAGTTGCTCCTGGCTGGCGCCGGCAAGCCGCCGCCCGAGGTTGTGCTGTCGGCGGACGATCCGGCAGTCATCCTCTCGAGCGGCGGCACGACGGGCACGCCGAAAGGCGTAGTCGGTGTCCACCGTGCCTACGTACAGGCGGGGCTGCAGCTGCGCCGCTGGATCGAGGCGCTCTGCGCCCCCTGGGTCGATCGGATCATGCTGCCGCTGCCGCTGTTCCACGTCTACGCCAACGTCGGCGTCCAGGGGATGGCGCTCATCGGCCGCAATCCGCTCGCACTCGTGCCCAACCCCCGCGACCTCGACGACGTGCTTGCCACGATCCGCAAGGTGCGGCCGGCGTTCTTCACGGGTGTACCGACGCTGTTCACCGCCCTGCTGAATCATCCCGACGTGCGCGATGGCCGTGCCGACTTCAGCTCCATTCGCCTGTGCTTCTCGGGCGCATCGGCGCTGATGGCGGAGACGCGGCGGCAGTTCGAGGACCTGACCGGCGGCCGGATCATCGAGGGGTACTCGCTCACGGAAGGGATGATGGCGTGCGTGGTGAATCCCGTGCGCGGCACCGTGAAGACCGGATCGGTCGGCATGCCGCTGCCGGATGTCGACGTCCTGATCGTCGATGCGGACGATCCGACGCAGGTGCTCGACAGCGATGCCATTGGCGAGCTCCTGATCCGCGCACCGCAGCTGATGCAGGGTTACTGGAAGAAGCCGGGCGAGACGGCGCGCGTGCTCAAGGCGCGACCGGAGGGCGGCACGTGGCTGCACACCGGCGATCTCGGCTATCTCGATCCGGACGGGTACGTTTTCCTGGTCGATCGAAAGAAAGATCTGATCAAGACGAGCGGCTACCAGGTGTGGCCACGTGAGGTCGAGGAAATGCTTGCCGCGCACCCGTCGGTGCTCGAGGTCGGCGTCGCCGGCATACGCGACCCCGCGAAGGGTGAAGTGGTGAAGGCGTGGGTAGTGCTCAAGCCCGGCGCGCGGGCGACGGACGATGAACTGCGCGCCTGGTGCCGGGAGCGGCTGGCGCCGTACAAAGTCCCGGTGAGCGTGGAGTTCAGAAGCGAGCTGCCCAAGAGCTTGGTAGGCAAAGTGCTCCGCCGGATGTTGGCCCAGGAGCCGGACGCGTAGGTCCACGAGATAGCCGACCACCCATGGCAATCGTCACGGTTCTGCTGATCGCCTCCGCGTCGCTGCTGGTGACGCTCGTCCTGCCGATCGTCACGTTCGTTCGCGTGCTGCGGGTGTCGTCGGACGTGGCAGCCCTTCGGTCGCGGCTGGCCGCTCTCGAGGAGCACCTGCGCCAGCTGACGGCAGCCGAGCACCACGCCGTCGACACACCGGAGGGCGCAACCCAGTCTGCCGCGGCGGCCGAAGGCACGCCGACCGCGCCGGCACCGCCCGTCGATGTGATCCTTCCGCCGATTCCAGAGGCCACGGAATCCGGCGCGGCACCCGGTCCGGCCGTTCCCAGCGACACGCCGGCGGAACGCAGCATGCCCGTGGGTGCCGCACCCATCGCGTCCGACAGCGCACGGGTCGAAGATCTCCCTTCGTTCGTCCAGAGCCTCCCGGAGGCGACCGAAGGCCTGTCCGCCGGCGAGGCGAGCGGCCTCGAAGAAGCCATCGGCGGCCGCCTGCTGCTGTACGTGGGAACGCTCGTCCTGGTCCTCGGCGCGGCCTTCTTCCTGAAATACGCGTTCGATCGCGAGTGGATCACCGAGTCGATGCGCGTCGTGTTCGGCGCCCTCGCGGGGGTGGCGCTCGTCGCCGGCGGGCTGCGGCTCGGGCGCATCGGCTATGCGACGTACGGCCAGGTGCTGACCGGCGGTGGGCTGGCCGTGCTCTACCTGTCGGTCTACGCGGCGTTCGGCTTCTACGGCCTCATCGGGTCCACGACCGCGTTCGGCCTGCTGACGGTCATCACTGCGGGCGCCGCGTGGCTCGCGAATCGCCAGAACTCGCAGCCGATGGCCGTGATGGCGATCGGCGGCGGGTTCCTGACGCCGTTCCTCGTCGGTGGCGGCACCGACGCAGAGGTCACGCTGTTCTCCTACGTGGCGTTGCTCATCCTCGGGACGCTCTACCTCTCATGGCGCCGCGAGTGGCCGATGCTGAACGTCTTCAGCTACGCGCTGACGATCGTCACCGTGGCCGCATGGGCCGACGCGTTCTACGCGAGATCCAAGTACCTGCGGACCGAGATCTTCTTCACGGTGTTCTGCGCGCTGTTCCTGGTCGCGCTCGCGCGCGCACGGCGACTGAAGACGGGGCAGCTTGCCGCGATCGTGCTCGCGACCGCGCCGATCGTCTACCACGTGGTCTCGCTCGGTATCCTGGCGACACACGGCGTCGCGTTTCTGGTCTACCTCATTGCGTTCACCGTGGCCGGTGTGGGCTGGGCCACGCGACGTGCGGCGCCTGAGGTGCGGGTGCTGCTGTGGATGGTGGTGCTCATGCCGCTCCTCGGGTGGATCGACGCGCACCAGTCCCGCATCTGGATCGCCCCCTCGCTCGCGACGCTTGGCGGGGTCTTCGCCATTCACCTGCTCGCCCAACTCGATCGCCTCGGGCGCGATCAGGACCTCGGCGCCGTCGACCTGTTGCTGGTCCACCTCAACGGCCTCGGCCTCTTTCTCGGCGTCTACGTGCTGCTCGAGCGACAAGCGGTCGCGTGGGTCCCAACCATCGGCCTCGTGCTGGTCGTGCTGCATGCGGTCCTCGCGTGGACATTGCGTCCGCGTCACGTGCATGCGGCGCTGCACGCCATGGCCGTGGCGTTCACGCTGCTCGCCGCCACCGCCGGCGTGAAGTTCTCGGGCGCATGGCTCACGGCTGCATGGGCCGCCGAAGGCGCCGCCGTGATGTGGATCGGGCTGCGGCTCGAGCGCCGCTGGTTCCGAGCGGCAGGCGGCGCTCTCCTTGCCGTCGCGGCGGGACGCTGGCTCGCGCTGTCGGTGCTGCAACCCGTGCCCGCCAACTTCACGGTATTCGCGAACGAGCCGACCGCGATCGGCGTCTGGCTGATCGCCTTGTGCTACGCGCTGGCGTGGGCGCATCGGGCACGCCGGGGGACGCACGCGTACGCGCGAACGATCGCCGCGCTCGTCGTCGCCGCGAGCGCGGCAACCATCGTCCTGCTGACATCGCAGAACCAGGCCTACTGGGAGATCCAGGGTGCGGCAAATGCCGATGCGACGTTCGCGTCACAACTGGTGCTCTCCTTGATCTGGGCCGCCTACGCCGGGGTGCTCATCGCACTCGGAATTCGGCGTGGATACCGGCCGATCCGCTACGCCGCGATCGTGCTCTTCGGCCTGACGGTGGTGAAGGTGTTCCTTGCCGACCTCGCCGGCCTCGAAGGGATCTACCGCGTACTGGGCCTGTTGGCGGTCGGGACGATATTGCTGCTGGCCTCTTTTCTGTATCAGCGACGGAAGAAGACGACCTAGGTCGGCCGGCGGCGGGCGGGGTGTGCCGGGCGGTGGTCGGTCAACGGTCGGCGGTCGGCGGTGCGGCGGTCGGCGGTCAACGGTCAACGGTCAACGGTCAACGGTCAACGGTCAACGGTCAACGGTCAACGGTAGAGAGACTGCGCCCCTTCGTTTCAGGGATCCAGATCCACAGGATGGCGGCGACGACGAAGGCGCCGCTCGTGATCGAGAATGCGCCGCCCAGACCGTAGTGCGCAGCCAGCGCGCCGACGGTGAAGGGCGCGAGCGCCGACAGGCCGCGGCCGGCGTTGTAGGTGAGCCCCTGCGCGGTCGCGCGAACCGCGGTCGGGAAGATCTCGGCGGTCACGGCGCCGAAGCCGCTGAAGTAGCCAGTGCCGAAGAAGGCGACGAACGGTCCGAGCAGCAGGAGGGCCAGCGGCGCGCGGGTCGCGCCGTAGAGGGGGACGAGCACGGCGGCCGTCAGCAGGTAAGTGACGTAGGTGCGCCGGCGGCCGAACCGATCCGACAGGAAGCCGTAGCTCACGTACCCGAGCCACATCCCCGCCTGCATCAGGATGATCCATGTGGAGGTACGGAGCAGCGACAATCCCGCGCCGCCCTGGGCCACGGGCCGCGCGAGGTACGACGGAATCCAGGTGAAGAGTCCCCACCACGCGAACATGGTCGCCGCATTCATCACCGCCACGATGGCCGCGAGGCGCACCAACCGTGGGCCGAGCGAGCGGCGGATACCGGCGCTCTCGCCGGAGCGCGGGGGCCGGTCGAGCCACACCTGTGATTCCGTGACGGAGCGCCGAATCCACAGCGTGAGCAGCGCCGGCGCGACACCAGCGAGAAACACGCCGCGCCACCCCCATGCCGGCAGCACCAGCGCGTTCACCGCAGCGGCCAGGGCGTAGCCGATTGCCCAGGCGCTCTGCATGACGCCGAGCGCCTTGCCGCGGTGTTCAGCCGGCCACGTCTCCGCCACCAGCGCGGCGCCCGTGGCCCACTCGCCCCCCATGCCGAGCCCGAGCACGATGCGGAAGAGCGCCAGCTGCTCGACCGTCTGGGCAAGCCCGCAGGCGGCGGTCGCGAGCGAGTAGACCGCGATCGAGGCGGTCAGGGCCCGCGTCCGCCCGATGCGGTCGGCCAGCCACCCGAAGAGCGCACCGCCAACCGCAGACGAGGCCAGCGGCAGCGCGATCAAGAGGCCGCTCGCACGATCGCTCAGTGCGAACTCGCGGCGGATGTCGTTCAGCACGAACGAATAGAGCAGGACGTCCATCGCGTCGAGCATCCACCCGAGCGACGCCGCGATCAGCGCACGCCGGGCAGACGCCGGCGCCGAACGCCACCAGGAGAGAGACCGGGACACTGTGGGAGTTCTCGGTTGTTAGTTCCCGTGCGGAGCCGAAACGGACCGCTGTCGCGCAGCGCCGCCCGTGGCGGCGTGAGTCGCTCGCGCCGTCGGTGACTGCCGCAGGGATCCCGGCTGCCTGGGCGCCGCCCGAATCGCTGCGCGCCGTTCATCGCCGGCGACTGGCGGGCCTGTCCACCCGTCGGCCTGCCGACGGGCTCAAGGCCCCGGCAGTCGCGTGAGGCACTGGACCCGACAGGGCAACTTTTCGTCTACGGCAACGCGCGCCCGTCAGCGCTGCGGTGCCGCAACCCGTACACCCGCGGCTTCGAGGGCCATGCGCACCGCGCGAGCGAGGCCTGACGCGCCTGGCGTGTCTCCGTGGATGCACAGTGTGTCGGCGCGCAGATCGAGCTCGGCGGGGCCGTCCAGTGTTGAGACGCACCGATCGCGCACGATACCGACGGCGCGTGCGGCCACGGTCGCGAGGTCATCGATAACCGCGCCCTCGAGGCCGCGCGGCGCGAGCGAGCCGTCGGCGAGATACGCGCGGTCGGCGAACGCCTCTGCTTCGCCCTGCAAGCCCGCGCGGCGCGCGGCATCGACGAGCGCGGATCCTGCCAGGCCCACCAGCACCAGCATCGGATCGGCCTTGGCCACCGCGCGGGCAATGGCGTCGGCGATCGACGGATCGCCCACAGCCTGGTTGTAGAGGGCGCCGTGCGGCTTCACGTGCGCGATCCGCACGCCTTCCGCGCGCGCGATCCCCGCGACGGCGGCGACCTGGTAGAGGACGACGTCCTCGACCTCGCTGGGCGTCAGCCCCATCGACCGGCGGCCAAATCCCTGGAGGTCTGGCAAGCCAGGGTGCGCGCCGACGCGCAGTCCGGCCGCCGCAGCCATGCGAATCGTCCGGCGAAGCACGGAGGGATCGCCCGCGTGAAAGCCGCAGGCAATATTGACGGAGGTGACGTGCGGGAAGAGGGCGGTGTCATTACCCATCGACCAGGCGCCGAACGACTCGCCGGCGTCGGCGTTCAGGTCGATGCGCATCGAGACGCGCCAAAAAAAGGAAAGGGCACCGCGTAACGCGATGCCCTTTCACCTATCGCCCGGCCCGGCTCCCCAGCACAATCACGGCGCCCTTGCCGTAATCTTCGGACCAGCGACGTCCTGACGACGAGCAAGGGGCGTGCCGCGCCTTGGCCTTGAACGTCGGGCTCTTTTCCGAGCCAACTGATCACGGGTTGGTCGCGGGATCGCAGCACTGTTGAAAATCATACGCCAAACTTACACACCCGGCCGAAGTTACACGGCCGCGCCCTCGGGGTACTGGAGCGCCAGGCGCAACTCGCGGGCGAGCCCCTCGACCGAGGCTCCGCTGCCCTTCCATGCGCCGTCGGTTTCGAAGCGGAGATCGCCGATGCGGCGGCCCCAAGGCGCAATCACCCGCCCGATGGCGCGGAAGTCGGTGCGATCGGCATGCTCCTGATCCAGACGCCGCACGACGTCGGGCGCGACGCGAACGAACGCGCGCAACGCGGGCGCCGAGCGGATGCTGTACTTGCGGCCGTTCCAGGCGGCATTGAACACGACCGCCACCTGCTTGAAGTAATTCACGTAGAAGCGCTTTGATTCCTCGAGAAAGTCGCTTCCCTTCCGGCCCGCTCCGAATGCTTCAGCGGCGAACAGCTTCTTCAGTTCCTGCGCGAGCGGCGCCTGCGCCACTTTCCCCTTGCCGACGCCGAGCAGCTTGATGCTCTTGAAGAGCGGCGAATCGTCGCGTTCGTTGAGCGCACGCACGATATCGTGGGCGGCGGCCAGGTTCTCGTCACGATACAGCTGTCGGCCCGAGAGCGACACGAGGTGGGACGCATTGAGCCGCGTGTGCTTCGCGTTGATGGTGACGAACATCTGGACGACGTGATCTTCGGGCAGCTGGTCGAAGATGATGGCGGGGACCGTGAAAGGATCGTCACCGAAGCTGTCGAGGGCCGCGTGCAGCGCCAGCAGCCGGTGCTGCCCGTCGATGGCACGCAGGATCCCCTCGCGCTCGGGCACTTTGAGCGTCCCCATGGGAACGTCTGCGGCCACGGGCTCGAAGCGCAGGCGCTCGTCACACGAGATGATGACGGCGCCCGGGATTGAGGGCAGATCGCGGGCCTGCCGGCACTGCTCGTAATACTCGACGAGCTCCTCGATTTTCCGGCGGATGATCTGCCGCTGGTACGCCTTCTCATTCGAGCCGATCCGCCGCTCGAGGAGGTCCCAGTTGATCTTGGGCGCCGCGGCCCCGCGCCGGCCCCCGCGCACCGGCTGGTGCCCCTGATCGCCGTAGCGCAAGACTTCGAAGCGCACGAGCTTGTCGATGTCGTTGGCCGTCAGGGCTGCCTGGTAGAACTGCACCCCAAACTGGTGCATCCGGATCGCGGCGACATTAATCATGAGTTTTGAGCCAGCCATCGCGCGCCGAAACGGCGCGAACCGCGGCGATTCTACCGGCCGACTTCGATGGATCTCAAATGTTTTTGCGGGTTCGGCAGGCCGACATTGCGTCTGGTGCGCCTAAACGATTGGCGCAGCAGCAGTTATCAAAAATGTGTTGCTCATGTTTTCGCGGACTGGGTCGGCCGACCCCGCCACCGCTCCCCTGCCCCGCGCTTGATCACCACGACACCAAGCATGAGCAGGGTAAAGGCGGCGAAGGCTGCAGCGACCCAGGGTAACGCCAGCCGACGGTGGAGTGGACTGGTCAGCAGGCCGTAAACCATCTCCACGTGGATCCAGTAGACGAACAGCGACTCGACGCCCAGCAGCACCAGCGGGCTCTGTCGCCCGGCGATGGCCGGCCTCTGCAGCCACGTCCACGCGACGCCGACGCCGATGAGCAGGAGGCCCAGGCGCAGGAAGAAGAACGTCGGCGAGCTCGTCCAAAAACTCGTCTGCGCGTACAACGGAGGAAGCAGGGACGCCGCGTAGCCGCCCGCTGCGATGAGCACGCCTCCGGCGGCCACCGCGACAACGGTCCACCGTTCGCGCCGAGGGTCGCAAGCGCGCTGCAGAACCACTCCCACCAGGGCGCCGGCGGTCACAAAGCCGCTCCACGGCAACAGCGTGAAGTTGGTGTGTCCCGGGACGGGCCTGAGATACCACGCAATCGGATCGGGCACGACGTCCAGGACTGACGCGGCGCGAACGATCGGGGTGACCATCGCCAAGGCGAGCGTCGCGGCGGCGAGCACCAGCACGCGTCCGCGGATGGTTCGTCCCGCCTGCCACAGCGCGGCCGCCGCTACGATCGACAGGCCCATCACGTTCAGGATGTCGACCTTCAACAGGGCCGACGGTGCGGAGCCGGGGCTCAACACGAACGACTGGAGCCGGAAGAGGAACGCGTACAGGAAGATCTGCCAGCCGCGGCGCCGGACAGTTGCTGCGGCCGCCACATCGCTGCCCAGCGTCGCCGCCCGTGCGCTCGCCGCGAGCGACGCCGAGACGCCGGCCAGAAAGAGGAAGAGCGGCGCACCCATACCGCCGACGAGCACGCTCCAGCCATACAGGCGACCCGATCGATCGGCCGGCAGCGTCCATGAATCGAACGTGTGCGCCTGGATCATGATGACGACCGCGACGCCGCGCAGCCAGTCGAGGTAGGTGCGACGTCCGGGCGATGCTGGACGTTCGCCGCCGCTCCGAGGACTCGCTGTCACGTCGTCCGGGTGCGCCGCGTGCAGCTCGCGTGAGCAGGACTCACAGATTTGGTCAGCGGGCGCTGCCGGCGTGAATGCTCGTGACTATGTCGAGCGTGATGTCCTCACGCAGCGAATTCCACACCGAGCAGTACTTGTCGCGAGAGAGCTGCAGCGCCCGATCGACCTGCGCCTCGCCGACCGCGCCGTCGATGGCGAACTCGAGCCGCACGGCGGTGAAGCGGCGTGGCTCCGACGGTGCGCGCTCGCCGGTGAAGATGACCTGGAGTCCTTCAATCGGCTGTCGTGCCTTGGTCAGAATGTGCACCAGGTCCACACCCATGCACGCCGCCGTCGCGGCCGCCAGCAGTTCGACGGGCGAGAGACCCGCCTTGCTGGCACCATCGGTGACGATCGAGCGGCCGTCGGCCGTCCTGACGTCAAACGCGAGACCCTCGGTCCACGTGAGGCCGATCGAGGCGGATGGTTTGCTCATGACGGCTCCGGCGAGGGTAGGCCGCGCGGCGCGCGGAATCGTCCGATTGTAATACGGCGCTCGCCCTGGCGGTCCGCCTGCGATGTTGGCCCTCGCGGCTGAGACACCGTCGCGACGAATTACTCCCTGCCGCGGGCTGCGCGTGCCTCCGAATCGGCGATTCGGCGACATATCCCGGGGCATCCCTCCGGCGGGTTGCTCATTGCTTGCATGTGGCCCGATGCGCGGCTCTTCGCGCCGTGCTGGCGGCGCGTGGCGCTCCGGAAGATTTGCCACCAATCTCTGACTCGTGACACTAGAATCGCTGGTCGCATGCACGCGCGGACCGAGGCGGCGCGCTCCGCGAACACCGTCTCGTGGGCCGCGCGCTTTCAGATCAGTCGAGAGCACTTTCAGATCAGTGGAGAGCAGATGCGCCCGTTCGTTCTTGCGGTGTCGGCCGTAACCATGGCGGCCCTTGCCGCCGGCGCCCCCGCAGGCCAGGCGCCCGCCGATGACCTGTTCGAGCGAGCGCGAGCCATCAACCGCGCCTCGCCGCTCATCGACGGCCACAACGACTACCCGTGGGCGGTCCGCGAAGACGTGCCGACGCTCGACCGAATCCGGCGCGGCGACCGACACGCCCCGGCTGGGCGGGCTGTCGAAGTTCGGCGAGGAAGTCGTGCTCGAGATGAACCGCCTCGGCATGCTCGTCGATCTGAGCCACGTCTCGCCCGACACCATGACCGACGCCTTGCGCGTCTCACGAGCGCCGGTGATCTTCTCGCACTCGTCGGCGCGCGCCCTCTGCGATCACCCGCGCAATGTGCCGGACGATGTGCTGGTGCGAGTGAAGGCGAATGGAGGCGTCGTGATGGTGACCTTCGTGCCGGGCTTCCTTTCCCCCGAGGGAGGTCGCCGGTACCCGCTGCAGGTCGAACAGCGGCAACGCCTTCGCAGCGCGCACCCGAATGACGCCACCGCGGTAGAGGCCGGTATGCAGGAGTGGTTCAAGGTTCACCCCGATCCGGTGGCGACGATCTCGATGGTGGCGGATCACATCGATCACATCCGGCAGGTCGCCGGAATCGATCATATTGGCATCGGCAGCGATTTCGATGGCATCCAGTCCACGCCGGTGGGTCTCGAGGACGTGTCGAAGTATCCAGCGCTGACGGCGGAGCTCCTCGGTCGCGGCTACTCCGAGGACGATCTGAGGAAGGTGCTCGGCCAGAACATGCTGCGCGTGATGCGTGAGACCGAGCGGGTCTCAGCCGTGCTCCAGAAGGAGCGGCCGCCGTCGTCGGCGACTATCGAGGGATTGGACGGGAAACGGTAACAGCCCCGCGTCAGCCGCGCGCCTGACAGGGCGGTGGTCGAGTGCTACAGCTCGGGCGAGCCCATCCCCCGACCCCGCTTGCCCGGTCTCGGGCCCGCCCGACAATCGCTCATGCTACTCTCGACGGATGACTTGGGCTCGTTATCTGATCACGCCGGTCGTGCTCGCCGCGATGACGCTGACGCTCGCGGCACAGCAGCCGACCTTCAAAGCCGGCACGCAACTCGTGCCGGTCTTCGTCACGGTCACCGACGCCGAGAAGCGACTGGTTCCCGATCTGGTCAAGGAAAATTTCGACGTGCTCGACAACGGGAAGACGACGCCGATCGTCCTCTTCGACGCCGAAGTGCAGCCGATCACCGTGGTTGTCATGCTCGACACGAGCGGCAGCATGACCGGCAGCCTCGACCTGCTGCGACAAGCCGCGGAGCAGTTCCTCATCCGCCTGCTGCCGGCCGACAAGGGGCTGGTGGGCGCGTTCAACGATAAAATCCAGTTCGCCGGCACGTTCAGCTCGAACCGCGACGACCTCGTCGGCTCGCTGCGGGATCTCGACTATGGGAACCCGACCCGCCTGTTCGATGCGATCGACGCCTCGCTCGATCAGCTGAAGGGGAAGGAGGGCCGGCGCGCGATTCTGGTGTTCACCGACGGCGAAGACACGTACAGCAAGGCCTCCATGGGCAAGGTGCTCGATCGCGCGCGCACCGAGGAAGTGATGATTTACTCCATCGGGCTCGAGAGCAACATGGTCATCGGGTCGCAGCGGATTCGCACGCGTCCCGACCGCGGGCTGCGCAAGCTGTCGGACGAGACCGGCGGCGGTTACTTCGAGTTGAAGCGGACCGACGAGCTCGGACCGACGTTCACGCGCGTCGCGCAGGAGCTGCACAGCCAGTACTCGCTGGCGTTCACGCCGGCAACGGATGGCCGGGTGCACAAGCTCGACGTCACCGTCAACAAACCGGGTATGAACGTGCGAGCGCGAAAGAGCTACCAGGCGCCGGTCGCGCAGTCGCAGTAGACCGCGTATTCCCTCCGGTGCGCTGGGGATCGTTCGGATGAAGACCACGCAAGGCTACGCCAGGAAGACGTTGCCTGCGCGTATCAACGGTTGTGGGCCACGACGCGGGTTGACTGTTCCAGCGGATATATCAGGCAAATACGGCCGCAACGAGCGCCAGCACCAGCAGGATTGCCGTTACCACCTCTGCACTACCTGAGAACGTCCAATCGAAGCGATTCATGTACAGCCTCCGTGTGGTTAGACGGAGCCCCGGGCCTCGCGGGTTCCACTCGCCGGGTTTCGGCCCGCCACCGGCACCGATCTGCAGGAGTCACCCCCATGCCACGCCGTGCGAAAGCGCTCGTCCTCGACCTCCTGAAGGGCGGCGGCCTCATACCGGTTATCCGCGCCGATTCGGCGGACATCGCGCTGTTTGTGGCCGACGCCCTCGTCGCGGGCGGCATCCGCACCATCGAGATCACGATGACAGTGCCGGATGCCTTGTCGGCGATTCGCTCCGTTCGGTCGCGCTTCGGGGACGACTTGCTCCTCGGCGCGGGCACTGTGACAGACCGTGCAATGGCGGCCGGGGCACTGGAGGCAGGCGCTGAGTTTCTCGTGACGCCGTGCGTTGTGCCCGACGTGATTGCCAGCGCCCGGGAGCTGGGCGTCGCCGTGCTTCCCGGCGCGATGACCCCGACCGAGGTGTTCTCGGCATGGAGCCTGGGCGGTGACATCGTCAAGGTGTTCCCGGCAAGCCACGCGGGCGGCGCGAGCTACCTCAAGGCACTGAAGGCTCCGTTCCCGCAGATCGATCTCTGCCCGACGGGCGGCGTAAACCTGGACACGATTGCTGCGTGTATCGATGCGGGAGCGGTGGCGGTTGGTGTGGGAGGCGAACTGGTACTGAAGAGCGCGATCGCGAGCGGCGCGTACCATCGGATCACGGAGCTGGCCCGCGAGTACGTCGACGCCATCCATCGAGCGCGTGGAGCGCAGCCGCGCGTGACGATCAGCCCTGCTTGATCGCGCGGACGGCGCGGACCACGCGGTCGCGCACCGCTTCGTCCGGATCGCGCAACAGCGGCCACATCGACGGCAGTACGGGACGGGCCGGCTTGCCGATCGCCCCGAGCGCGTCAGCGGCGGCGCCCCGCACTTCAGGATCGCTATCGGCCAGCGCTCGCACGAGCGCCGGCATCACCTCGGCGTGGCCCCGGCCCGCGTCGGCAAGCAGTCCCACCGCCTCGGCGCGCAGGGCGGCATCGTCGTCCTGCAGGCCTTGCACCAGCCGGGGGAACGCGGACTCTCCGCCGGAGGTCTTGACCAGCGCGGCTGCCGAGTAGAGCTGCACAGCGTGGCTGTCGTCGGTCAGCGCGGCGGTCAGCACGTTCGACACGCGTGATGCGGCCCGGCCGCTCGCCATCAACAGCACCGCGGCTGACACCCGTACCTCGCTGTCGCGGTCATCGCGCAGCGTACGCGCCGCGACGGTGATGACGTCTTGCGAGGTGGGGTCGATCCGGCCGAGCGCGAGCGCCGCTCGCCGCCGCACCTGCGGTGTGAGATCCGTGTCGAGCAGTGCGAGGAGTGCGGCAACGGCCGGGCGTGCCGCCGGCGCGCCGATCTGTTCGAGGGCATGCGCCGCGGACTCACGAACGTCGGCCAGTGGATCCGCCAGATTGGTGAGCAGCCCCGGGACGGCTGGCGCGACCGCGGTGCCGCCGTTCGCGATTGCCATTTCGGCCAGCGACGACGCGGCGTGCACGCGCCCGATTGGATCCTGGGCCGCGAGCGCCGCTGACCCAGTAGCTGAGAGGCTTCGACTCCCAGTAGGGTTCCTGGCCCGCTCCGGCCGCGGCCGGCCAGGCCAGCATCGACACTGCCACAATCGCTGCGTGCGCGCACCTCAGGCCCATGGATCCCTGCCAATTCTCGGGGGTAAGCGGACTATAGGACCGCGGCGTCCGAGTGTCAACACGAAGCGGGACAGCGAGCATCGTGGCGCCCGGCGTCGCCGGCGGATCCCGACGCTCACCACGATACGCCGCGCGCGAGGGGATCGTCGGCGGCGATGACGAACTCGTGATCGGCGATGATCCAGGCGGAGGCTTCGACCTCCACCCGGACGCCATTGACATCGCCGACGCGCACGTGCTCCACAACGCGGCCGCTCATCGTCGTACCGGCCAGCGACTCGATGACGACGCGCTCGCTACCGGCGAGTCCCATCGCATCGAACACCGCGACAAGGGCCGATACGGCAGTGCCTGAGGGCGAACGATCCGCTGTGCCGTCGGTGTAGATCGGCTGGCAGCGGATCTGCGCCTCACCGGCTGGCGGTCCGGTGAACACGGCGCCGGCCAGACCGCGGGCGGAGGCGTCCGTGGGATGCACAGCAGCGACCGACGTTTCGGCCGCCCGGAGGAGCGCGATCCCTGCGTGGCGCAAATCCGCAAGGTGCGTCCGCGCAAGCGGGACCCCGGCAGCCTCACTGTCGGCCATCACGAGGAACTCCGAAGCGCCGAAGGCGATGTCGGCCCGGACGACTCGGCCGCCGATCCTTATGGCCACGCCGCCTGCGACGACGAACGACGGCGGTCCAGCGTAGCGGACGCGGCTCACACGCGTGCCGCCGCGTTCGGCCGGGGCAGAGTCGAAGGCGAGCGTGACGGGCCCGGCGGCGGTATCCAATCGCAGCAGGCCGGGCTCGCGCGGCACGATCAGGCCCCGTTCGACCGCGATCGTGGCGGCGCCGATGAGACCGTGGCCGCACTGGGGGACGAAGCCGCTGCCGTGGCGGAAGGTCACGCCCGCATCGGCGCCGCTGGTGACGGGCCCCGAGAGCACGGCGAGGACGATGCCGTCGTGCCCGCGCGGCTCGAGCGTGAGCGCAGTGCAAAGCGCCTCGTGCCGCCGCGCCAGCCACTTCCCCCGGTCGACCATGGTGAGGCCGCGCGGCACCGGGAACCCACCCGTCACGAGGCGCACGACGCCGCCGGCCGCGTGAGCGTCAGTCGCGGTGAGGTGACGGGAAGAGCCACTCGCCATTGTGTCTGCGCATTATCCACCGCGGCGGCCCGCCGCTCGTGTTGCGCGGGCGGTGCCGCGTGACAGAGGCTAGTGATGAAAAGGCCACCCTGCGTGAAGAACGGAGGACGGCTGTAGGATGTCGGCGGTTTGCTACATCCCGCATGCGACATTCTGCACCCAGGCTGTTGTTCAGCAGCCTGCCACTGGCCTGCCGCGTGTCGCTCGACCGATGCTGACCCTGTGAAAGCGTTCTACTCCGACCGATTCGTCCTGCCGCTTCCGCCGGAGCACTCGTTTCCCATGGCGAAGTACCGCTTGCTGCGAGAGCGGCTGGAGGCCGAAGGCATCCTGAGCCGGGCGGACCTCGTCGAGGCGCCTGCGGCGGATTGGGACACTCTGGGGCTGGTGCACGCGCCGCAGTACCTGCACGCCGTGCGCACGGGGACCCTGCCGCGGGAGGCCCAGCGCCGCATCGGCTTCCCATGGTCGCCCGAGATGGTCGAGCGATCGCGCCGCTCGGTCGGCGCCACGATCGGAGCGGCGCGCCACGCGCTCGCCGATCCATCGGCGACGGCGGCGAACCTGGCAGGGGGCACCCACCACGCGTTCGCCGACCACGGCGAGGGATTCTGTGTATTCAACGATGTGGCGATCGCGATCCGCCTGCTCACGGCGGAGCGCCTGGTGCGGCGTGCTGCCGTGATCGACTGCGACGTCCATCAGGGGAACGGCACCGCCGCAATCTTCCGCGACGATCCCGCGGTCTTCACCTTCTCGACCCACGGCCGCAACAACTATCCGTTCAGGAAGGAAACGAGCGATCTGGACGTGGAGTGGCCCGACGGCACCGCCGACGACGAGTACCTCGACGCTCTCGAGGACGACGTCACGCGCGTGCTCGACCGGCACAGGCCCGATCTCGTCTTCTACCTGGCGGGCGCCGATCCGTACGAGGGCGATCGCTGGGGACGCCTGAAGCTCACAATCGACGGGCTGCGCCAGCGGGATGCAATCGTGTTCGATGCATGCCACGCCCGCGGCCTGCCCGTCGTCGTGACGATGGCCGGCGGATACGCGCGCGATGTCGACGCGATCGTCACGATCCATGCGAGCACGATCCGCGTGGCGGTCACCCACGCGGAGCACCGGGCGGCAGAGAACGGGGGGCAATGAGGACCGCGCTGCTCGCCAGCTGCGTCGCGTTCTGTGCGTTGATGCCGGCGCACGGGGCCGGCGGCATCGATGCGGACGCGGTGCCGCAGGCGCAGGCCACAGGTGCGGCAGTACTGCGCACCCGCGCCTTCGACGCCGCGTACAACCTGGACGACGTGCAGGCCGTTGCACTGTTCACGGACGCGCTCGCCGCCGAGCCCGATGACGTCGCGGCGCACCGCGGGATCGCGATCGTGCAGTGGCTGCAGATCACGTTTGTCCGCGGCACATTCTCGGTCGACGAGTTCCTCGGCGACGTGGCGCCCGGCGGCACCTTGCCGCCGGCACCGCCTGACCGGGCGCGCACCTTCCGCGCGCACGCGGACCGCGCCGTGCAGGTGGCCGAAGCGCAAGTCGTGCAGCACCCGAAGGACGCGGAAGCGCACTACCAGCTCGGCGCGGCGATCGGTTTGCGGGCGTCCTACATGGCCACGATCGAGGGACGCATCTTCGCCGCGTTCCGCTCGGCCCGACGCGCGTACGACGAGCACGAGCGCGTGCTCGCGCTCGACCCGCGGCGGAAGGACGCGGGCCTGATCCTTGGCACCTACCGATATCTCGTGTCGACACTCGCGGCGCCAACACGGCTGATGGCCTACCTCGCCGGGTTTGGCGGCGGCCGCGAGCGCGGTCTGGCGCTGTTGGAGGATGCCGCGCGCTACCCGTCGGACGCACAGACGGAGGCGAAGCTCGCGCTGCTGCTGCTCTACAACCGCGAGCGGCGGTTTGACGAGGCGCTGCGGGTCGTGGCCGACCTGCGCTCCCGCTATCCGCGTAACCGTCTCCTGTGGCTCGAGAGCGCCTCGACGGCGCTGCGGGCCAGGCATGTGCAGGATGCGGAGGCACTGCTCGCCGATGCCTCGCGACGGTTTGCCGGCGACATTCGCCCGCGCGCGTTCGGCGAAGCGGCGCTCTGGCATTACACGGGCGGGCTCGTGCGCCTCGAACGCGGCGATCTGGCCGGAGCGCGGCGCGAACTGCTCGACGCGCTCGACGGGGACGCGCGCCCGTGGGTGCGGGCTCGCACGCATCTCGCGCTTGGCAAGGTGCTGGATCGCACCGGCGACCACGCGGGCGCGAGGGTCGCTTACGAGAACGCGGCCAGGCTCGGTGAGCTCGGCAGGGATCCGGCAACGACTGCCGAGGCGCGTCGACTGCGCGCTCGCGTGCCGTGACACAGTCAGCCTGTGCGGTTTAGCCGGGGTCCACCCCCACGCGAAAGTCGTCGAGGTCGCACGAAACGGTCAGCCGTTGTCCTCTGACGAGCACATCAACACAACCGCGCGCAGTGAATTGCCCCGAAAATCGTGCGAAATAGCCACGAACGAGTCGTTCCCGCGCGGCCCCGCCCTTGCTCCTTCCCTCGGTGCCAGTCTGCTGCTTGGGGGAACGGTCATGAGAACACTTTCCTACGCACTCGCCACGTTGCTCGTCACGGGGCTGTCGTGGGCGGCGCCCACGGGCGCGCAGGCGCAGTGGGGCCAGCCACCGCGCGGTGGCTACGGCGTGCAGGGTTCGGCGTACGACAACGGCTACCGTGAGGGCCTCGCGGAGGGCGCACGCGACGCGCGCGATGGTCGGACCGCGAACGCACGGCGCAACGACGTGTACCGCGACGGCGACCGTGGCTACGACAACCGATACGGCAATCGCGGACAGTACAAGCAGGCGTTCAGAGACGGCTTCGAGCGGGGCTACAGCGAGAGCTACTCACAGTACAGCCGCTCCGGCCGCGCCATCCCTCGCGATCGAGGTTACGGGTATCCGTATCCGGACTCCGCCCGATATCCGGACGGCGGGCGTTACCCGGACAACGGACGGTATCCGAGCGCACGTTACCCGAACAGCGGCCGGTATCCGGCCGGCTACGGCGGGTACGGCAACTACTACTCGCCGGCGTCCGAGAAGGGATACGCGGACGGCTACGAGAAGGGCCTCGACGATGGGCGTGACGGCGATCGGTTCGCGCCGGAGAAGCAGAAGTGGTATCGCGACGGGGACCGGGGCTACAAGGGAAGCTACGGCTCACGCGACCGTTACAAGATCGACTACCGCGACGCGTTCCGGCAAGGCTACGACCAGGGCTACCGTGACTCCCGCGGCGGTTCGCGCACGCAAGGCCGACTCTGGCCGTTCTGAGGCAGTGCGACTCGGGTTCCAGGTTCAGACCGAGCCTGGAACCCGTCACCGACGAAGGCGAACCCTCTCCGACCAGCACCTGGGCGAAACGCTCGCAGGGGCATTGAAACGGTCACCCGACACTACCCTGCATGAAGAGTGCAGGATGTCGAATTGGCGGTATTCCTACATCCGACATTCGGCATCCAGACTGCGTTGTTCAGCAGCCTGCTCGACGGCGCGCCGTGGCCAGCGTCTTGCTCCGGCGTAACCCTGGCCTGCCATCGAGGGCCAGGGAGGTTCAGCGTATGCCACCACGCGGGGTCACCAGCACAAAGCGCAAACGGCAGTACGAGCACGTGAAGGAGTCCGAGCTCGAACGCGGCGTGGGCGAGGATCGGGCCGAGGAGATTGCCGCGCGCACGGTTAACAAGCAACGCGCACAGGCGGGCGAGACCAAGGCGGCGCGCGGAAGCCGCAAGACGTCGGGCGCGAAAAAGGCGTCCTCGCCGCGCAAAAGGAGCGCCACCGCGGCGCGGTCCTCGGCGTCGGGCAGCCGGAAGTCCACCTCCACGCGCGGCCGTAAAGCAACATCGACGCGCGGTCGGAAGGCAGCGGCGAAGAAGCGTTGAGCAGAAATGGAACAGCCCCGTCGGCGTGAGCCGACGGGGCTGTGGGTGATGAGAGCTGGTACCGGTACGGGGATTCGAACCCCGGTCCCGTGGCTGAGAAACGCAGCCGGAGACCTCGACGGTCTCCGGTTGCGTCGGTTTCCTTGGGGTTTTCGCTCTGACCTTCGGATCGTCTCGGTCGTTCACAGCCCGTTTCGTGCGCAAAGTTTCAAGAATCTTTCAAGTGGTCAGCTCGCCCGGCGACGGCGCGGCTTGGCTCGCTGTGCGTCTTCCACGGCTGCCTTGCCGGCCGCACGATAGAACGCAATGACCTCTTCGGCGGTCTTGCCGCGCAGCTTCCGCGCGTGGCGGTCGCGAATCCGCCTGACCATCTCCACCGCTCGAACTCTAGGGGCCTTCATAGGTCGTCACCTCCCTGGGCGAGAGGATGCTCAGGGCCTGATAACCGAATTGTACGTTCACCTCGTTGAACTGGCGAATCTTCTCGAGGCGGACGATGTGCTTGAAGTTCCAGCTCACCAGCGCGTCCACGCGGTCGAGGGTGGCCAGCGCGATGTGGCGCATGTCGGCCTCGTATTTCGTCGGTAGGATCTTCCGGCCCGCATATGCCGCGACCAGCGATAGGGCGTCTTCGGTGAGAGGCAGGACCGATTCGACGATTGTCAGGATCTCCTGGTGAAGCTCCCGAACCCGCTCGGGTGCGTCCTGAACTTCGGCCGCCGTCACGTCTGACAGCACCGGGATCAGCCGTCCGGCCCGGAAGTCGCGGACGAGGCCATTGGACCACGTTGCGAATTCGGGATCGAAGCACCCACCCAGCACCGATGTATCGATGTATATCCGGAGTCGGTCGGCTGATGTCACGGCAGCGATAGTCTTGCCGATTGAGCGCGGATAACCAAGAGGCGCTGGTCGGTTCGTGCGTTCAGAAGTTCGTCGTAGTACGGCCGGAAACGCAGTCGTGCTTCGATTCCGTCTGCTCACCGATTCTCGTCTTCGCGTCAGAGCTTCAGCGTCGAAATGCAGACCCCCTGACGGGAGCAAACGCGGGCCTTCAGGCCTCTCTAAGCACAGCGGCGTCGATACCTGCGGTCGTTTCCCTCACCTATCGGCGCTGGAGCGTGCACTAAGACGTTCGCCAGTTAGCCACGCCAGTAGATCGCTCGAGTCGCACACCCACCCGAAAAACATATCGATCCGCTGAAGCGCGCTTTCCTGAAGCGCAGGGCTCATGTCGGCAGTGCAATCCGAGAGAAGCACGGCGTTGTAACCCAGGAACATGCCGTCGCGAAGCGTCGACTCGACGCACACCGTCGTTGTGCCACCCGCGAAAAGCAACGTCTCAATCCGGCGTTGGGTCAGCACGTCGTGCAGATCAGTAGCCGCGAAGCCGCTGAAACATTTCTTGACGACGACGAGATCGGACGGTGCGGGAGCAAGCGCGGACGCGATCTCCGCGCCAGGACCTCCTTGCGTCAGTCCGCCGCCGGCCGACTCCATCATCTGCCGCGTTCGGGATCCTCGGCGGCCGGCGTCCGCCATGTCCGCGCGGAACTCCGTCTTGACGTGCACGACGGTCATTCCAGCGGCGCGGGCGGCGCCCAGAACTCGCGCAATCGACGGCACGACGCGCCGCATGGCTTCGAACGGTACGGCTTCAACGAAGAACCGCTGCATGTCGACCACGATCAGGGCCGACGTGGACGGCTCCAGGCTCAGCGCCTGGCCGTAGCCCGGCGGCCCGCCGCTGGCGCGGGGCGGGATGGAGAAAGAGGACTTCTCGTGGCGCATTCTGACCTCCGTAGGGCGGCTCGGATCATCATGCGCCCATCAGCGGGGCGGGACATCGCCTATCCGTGTAGTTTTGATCGCGTCGCCGGGCGGTCCTCCAGTACCCACCGGTGAGCGAAGGCTGCCGCCTCGGTTCTGTTGCCAGTCGCGGTCTTGGCAAAGATGTTCCGCAAGTGATGCGAGACGGTGTTAGGGCTGATGCAGAGCGCCGCGGCGATTTGGCGATTGGTACTGCCGGCGGCGATGAGGCGCAAAACTTCGACCTCCCGCGCGCTGAGCCCGGCCGCGAAGTGATCGCCGAGGCCGCGCTGTCCGCCGCGGCGGATCGCGCTCGAATCGACGGCGAGCCGGTCTGCCAGAAAGAGGGCGATGGCCCGGAGCGTGCCCCGATCACGCCAGATTTGCATGCCCGTACTCACCGGAACAGGCATGAACGTGGAGTGCGGTAAACAATCGGCAAACGCGCGACCCGCGGCGATGGGGACGAGATCATCATCGGCCGCGTGCACGCACAGACACGGTGCGGTCACCGTCGGCGCGAGCTCGGCGAGCCGGGTCTCGCGAAACAGCTGTTCCCACTCCCGGAGCGCATCGGCATCGAGCGCGTCGCGCGCGACGGCGGCAAGGCTCGCCGCAGTCTCAAAATCGTCGTCGCCGCCGAGCAGCGCGCCGCGGATTCGCGCCTCGAGAGATGGATTAAGGCGGCGCAATTCGAGCAGATGGCGATTGGCGTCGGAGTGGCCGCCGCTGACGAACACGATTCCGGCGACACGCAGTGGGTGCGCGGCCGCGAAGCGACACGCGGTCGCAGCTGCCGGCCCCATTGCGCAGAACGCCACCGACTTTGCCTTGAACGGCTTGAGCACCGCGTCAATGTCTTCGACGAACGCGTCGAGGGAGAGGCCGCGCACCCCGCGCTCCGACATACCCGCGCCTCGGAGGTCGAGATTCACGACGGTAAAGTACCGGGCCAGGAATTCCATCCCGCGCCGATGCCGCTCGACTCCCCAGTTCAGACGGAGATGATTGACGTGATAGGGAAACAACATGACGACCAGGGGGCCGTCACCGAGCGTGTGATATGCGATGCGCACGCCGTCCGTCGTCATCGCGTCGTGAATGACGGGCGGCTGGGTCATGCCGAGGGATTATAGGTGCGACGGCTCCGCGTGGCCCGCGCTGCGCCGCGGATAGCGTCAGCAGGTCAGGGTGAGTGGTAGAGGGCCCGGCCTTGCGGATGAGTTGGCTGGGTGACTGGGATTCGAATTGTAGGGCCCCACGTACCTACGACAATCAGCGACTGGAGGCGCTGCAGGCCGCCGTTGAACGGCTGGAAGGAGGCAAGACGTTCGACCCGAAGATCGATGCCTCGGACAAAGTTTCAAGAATCTTTCAAGTTCCCACCGAACAGAGCTTCGCTCGAAGCGAAGATCCCGCCAAGAAACCGCAGAAGTCACTGACAGCTTGCGGTTGGAAAGTTGGTACCGGTACGGGGATTCGAACCCCGGTCCCGTGGCTGAGAACCACGTGTCCTGACCCCTAGACGATACCGGCACGTCAGGAAACCACGATTTTAGCCAACGCGCTCTCCGATCGTCAACCCGGCGATCGCTCGCGTTGCGCACGCGACGAGGCGCCGTCGTCCGGCACGCCCCCGCCCCCCGGCCGCGCGGCGCTGGCGGCCGGACCCCAATTGGCTCACCGCCGAGCATGTGCAGCTATCATGGTCGCGCATGCGAATCCTGGTTGGTCTTCTTCTGGTGCTCCTGCTCGCGGCTGGCGGCGCCTGGATCTACGCCGGGCGCGGTGGCGCGCCGGTCATCACCATCGAACAACCCGGCAAGTTCATGGGACAACGCGGCGTGCTCGACCTCACGGTCGGGGCGCCCCAGGGCGCGCTCTCGCGGCTGGACGTGACCATAGAGCAGGCCGGCCAGAGCACCTCGCTGTACTCGACGGCTCATACGGCGCCGGCCGCACTCAAACAAGACGCACCGGACCGCGTCCGGCTCACCCGCGAGATCGGCCGCACGGACGTGCCGAACTTGAAGAGCGGCACGGCCACGATCCGCGTGAGCGCCGAGCGGACAGCCTTGTTCGGATTGCGTCATCTCTCGAGCACGGCTGCTCACGACGTGCAGGTCCGCCTCGAGCCGCCTCGCGTGTCGGTCGTGTCGATGCACCACTTCGTCAACCACGGCGGAGCCGAGATGGTCGTCTATCGCGCGACGCCGGCCGGCGTGCAGTCGGGCGTGCGCGTCGGCGATCTCACGTATCCCGGATATCCGCTGTCGGGGGCTGGCGTGGCCGCCGATCCGGCGCTCTTCGCGGCGTTCTTCGCGCTGCTCTACGACCAGGACCTGAACACGCCGATCAGCATCTTCGCGAAAGACGATGCGGGCAACCAGGCCACGGCGCCGCTCGATGCGAAGGTGTTCGCCCGGACCTTCCGGCGCAGCCGCATCGAGGTGTCACCGCAGTTCCTGCAGCGGGTGGTGCCGGCGATCCTGGAGAACACGCCTGCCTTCAAAGTGCCGGATCCGAACGACCTGGTCGGATCGTTTATCGCCATCAATCGCGACCTGCGCAAGCAGAACGCCGAGACCATCGCCGCCTACGCGGGCAAGTCCGCGCCGCAGATGCTCTGGAAGGGCGCATTCCTGCAGCTCGGAAATTCCCAGGTCGAGGCGCTGTTCGCCGATCACCGCACGTACGTGTACGAGAGCAAGGAGATCGACCAGCAGGTGCACCTCGGCTTCGATCTCGCGGTGACCGCGGCGATCCCCGTGCTCGCGGCGAACGACGGCCGCGTCGTGCACGCCGATTACCTCGGCATCTACGGCAACTGCGTGATCATCGACCACGGCTTCGGCGTGCAGTCGCTCTACGGCCACCTCTCGTCGATGGACGTGAAGCCGGGCGACACGGTGCACAAGGCGCAGACGATCGGCCGCAGCGGCATGACGGGCCTTGCCGGCGGTGATCACTTGCATTTCACGATGCTCGTCGCCGGACATCCCGTGAACTCCGTCGAGTGGTGGGACCCGCATTGGATCGAGGACCGCGTGCTGCGCAAGGTGCGCGAGGCGGTACCTGGGGCGACGCCAGCGTCTACGCCCACCGAGAGCGCAGCGGCCCCGCCGCCGCAGCGGCGCGGTGGTGAACGCGCTCGCTCGGGACGGCGCTGACACGCTGGGGTGGGTTCCTGCCACACGCGAAGCTCGGCAGGCCGGGAGGTATAATCAGACCTACCGTCGCCTTCAATCCTCTCCCGGCTTGAACCGCCCGCGTGATCGATGTTCCAGCCCATCCGACTGCCGCACGGCCCCGCATGAAGACCGCATCGGTTGACGGCAGCGTCCCCGTCGCGGTGCCCGATGCCCGGCGGCGCGTCTACAGCGACTTCCTTGCGCTCACCAAGCCGCGGGTCAACCTGCTCGTCCTCATCACGACGCTCATCGGGTTCCATCTCGGGACCTTCGGGCCGATCGACATCGTGATGCTGATGCACACGGTGATCGGCACCGCCCTCGTGGCCGGCGGTGCGGCGGCGCTGAATCAGGTGCTCGAGCGCGACAGCGATCGGCTGATGCGCCGCACGCAGTCCCGCCCCCTCCCCGCCGGCCGTCTCGGGATCGGCGAGGCCCGCTGGTTCGCGCTCGTCCTGGCGGGGCTCGGGCTGGTCGAGCTCGCGTGGGGCGCAAACCTGCTCGCGGCGCTGGTGGCGTTCACGACCATCGCCAGCTATGCGCTCGTCTACACGCCGCTCAAGAGCCGGACGTCGCTGGCCACGGTGATCGGCGCCGTGCCCGGGGCACTGCCGCCGATGATCGGCTGGGCGGCGGCAACGGGAGGTTTGTCGATCGAGGCCTGGGTGCTGTTTGCGATCGTGTTCTTCTGGCAGATGCCGCACGTGCTCGCGATCTCGTGGATGTACCGCGAGGACTACGGCCGCGGCGGCATTCGCGTGCTGCCGGTCGAGGAGCCGGACGGCGCGAGCACGTCGCGTCAGACGGTCAGCTATGCGGCGGTGCTCGTCCCGGTCACGCTGCTCCCCACGGTCGTCGGTCTCGCGGGAGGCTTGTACCTGATCGGAGCGCTCGTGCTCGGCTCGGGCCTGCTGGCGCTCGCGATTGTCTTTGCCCGGCAACGCACCGCGACGCACGCGCGCCGGCTGTTCTTCGCGTCGCTGCTCTACCTGCCGGTGCTCTGGGTGCTGATGCTTGCCGACCGCACCTGAGACCGCCGTACCGATTCCGCCTGCGGCAGTATCCGGCGCGCCGGCGCTCGATGTGGCCCACCTCCACCATGCGTACGGCGATCGCGTCGCGCTCGAGGACGTGAGCCTGACCGTGGATGGAGGAGAGATGTTCGCGCTGCTCGGGCCGAACGGCGGCGGCAAGACAACGCTGTTCCGGATCGTCGCGACGCTGGTCGCTCCACGCAGTGGCCGCGTCAGCGTTTTCGGCGCGGACGTAGGGAGAGACGGCGCGGCCGTGCGCCGCCTGCTCGGGGTCGTGTTCCAGTCTCCCGCGCTCGACAAACGGCTGACGGTCCGCGAGAACCTCCGTCACCACGGCCATCTGTACGGCATCCGCGGGCGGCCGCTGGCACGTGGGATCGACGCGGCACTGACCTCTGTTCGGCTGTCGGACCGCGCGGACGACCGCGTGCTGACACTTTCGGGCGGGCTCGCGCGCCGGGCGGAGATCGCCAAGGCCCTGCTGCCGGGGCCGAGACTCCTCCTGCTCGACGAGCCGACCACGGGTCTCGATCCGGGCGCGCGCGGGGACCTCTGGCGCGACCTGCGCCGGTTGCGCGAGACGCACGGCACCACGATCGTGCTCACCACGCACTTGATGGACGAAGCGGAGACCTGCGACCGCGTGGCCATCCTCGACGGCGGCCAGATCGTGGTCTCGGGGCGCCCGCGTGATCTCACGGCCGCCCTCGGCGGCGACATCATCACCATCGAGACCGACCGCGCCGATCAACTCGCCGCGCGCGTTCGAGAGCGGTTCGCGCTGCCCGCGGCCGTCGTGGATGGCGCTGTCCGGATTGAGCGCGATCGCGCCCACGAGTTCATTGCCCAGGTGATCGACGCCTTTCCGGGGGACGTGCGATCGGTGCGCTTCAGCCGCCCCACGCTGCACGACGTGTTCGTGCACCACACCGGCCGCCGGTTCGAGTGATGCTGCTCGCGGCCTGGACCCTGTGGACGCGCGAGATCGTCCGGTTCTACCGGCAACCGAGCCGGCTGGTCGGCGCGCTCGGGTCGCCGCTGCTGTTCTGGCTGCTGCTCGGATCGGGACTAGGGCGTTCGTTCAGAGGCGAGGGTTCGCTGCGGGGCGGATACCTCGAGTACTTCTATCCGGGCACGCTGGCCCTGATCGTCCTGTTCACGGCCATCTTTTCGACCGTCTCGGTGATCGAAGACAGGCAAGAGGGCTTCCTGCAGGGTGTGCTGGTCGCTCCCGTGCCGCGTGTGGCGATCGTCCTCGGCAAGGTGCTGGGCAGCGCAACGCTCGCGCTGCTTCAGGCGGCAATTTTCCTGCTCGTCGCGCCGCTCGTGTACGGCGGCTTGAGCGCCGTCACCCTCGTCTCCCTGGTCCTCATTCTGGCGCTGCTCGCGTTCGCGCTCTCAGGCCTGGGCTTCCTGATTGCCTGGACGCTCGAATCGACGCAGGGATTCCACGCGATCATGAACCTGTTCCTCGTGCCGATGTGGATGCTGTCAGGCGCGCTGTTCCCGGCGAGCGGCGCCTCCGGATGGGTCGCGGCGCTGATGTGGATCAACCCGCTCACGTACGGCGTCTCCGCCCTGAGGCACACGATCTACGGGCACGCATCCGCGGGCGAGCCGTCACTGGTGGTGAGCGTGCTCGTGGTGGGCGTGTTCGGCGCGGCGCTGCTCGGCCTCGGCGCGTGGTATGTGCGCGCCGATCGGAGCGCCGCATGATCGGGAGGACAGGCGCGTGAGCATGTCGGCCCTGCCGGCGCTGAACGCGACCCTCAACGCGACATCGGGTATCCTGCTGCTCGCCGGCTGGCTGATGATTCGCCGCCGGCGCATCGCCGTGCACAGGCGCTGCATGGTCGCAGCCTTCGTGACGTCCTGCCTGTTTCTCGTCTCGTACGTCGTCTATCACGCGCAGGCCGGCTCACGGCCGTTCCCCGGCCACGGCGCCGTGCGCCCGATCTACTTCACTATCCTGGTCACCCACGTCGTGCTCGCCGCCGCAATCGTGCCGCTGGCGCTGGTGACGCTCCGGCGCGCGGTACGCGGCGACTACGTGCGCCATCGCCGGATCGCGCGATGGACGTACCCCGTGTGGATGTACGTGTCGGTGACGGGGGTCGTTATCTATGTCATGTTGTATCAACTCTACTGACGTTACCCGTTACCCGTTATCCGTTATCCGTGAAGTCTAAAGGTCGCGGCTCCACCAACGGTCAACGGTCAACGGTCAACGGTCAACGGTCAACGGTCAACGGTCAACGGTTAACGGTTAACGGGTCAGCCCCGTACAGCAAGTACTTCGCCCGGCGTTCGCGCCACTTGGCCTCACCGACTGCCCACGTTTCGCTGACGGTCGCTGGATCGCTGCCGTTCTGCACCGCCGCGAGCTGCTCGCGGGAGCCGTACAGGCGCCACGTGTCGGCCATGTCGAGCTTCGCGCCGTGCAGGCGGGCGACCGCGGCGAGCAGTTCGAGGCCCAGGCGAACGGGCCGGATCGCGTCGCGATCGGTGACGATCAGAAAGACGCCGCGGCAGACTTCGCCCGCGTACTTGCTGGCGGATGGCGTGAAGGTCGTCGGATAGACGCGTACGCCTGGCAGGTGCCGCGCGTTCAGCGCCTCGGCGAGCCGCGGCCCATCGATCCACGGCGCCCCCACCTGCTCGAACGGCGTGTCCGTGCCACGGCCGACCGACAGATTGGAGTATTCGATGGCGCCGATTCCCGGATACAACGTTGCCTCGTTCAGGTTTCGCATGTTCGGTGATGGGTTGACCCACTCGATCCCGGTCGCGTCGAACCACTGATCGCGCGACCAGTTCTTCATCGGCACCACGGTCAGCGCCGCCCCGATCTTGTTTTCGCCGTTGAACAGGCGCGCCAGTTCGCCGAGCGTCATCCCATGGCGAACGGGCATCGGGAAGTACGCGATGAAGCCCTGCGCGGCCTCGTCCTGCAGCGGGCCCTCGATATCGAAGCCGTTGACCGGGTTGGGACGGTCGAGCACCACGACGGCAATGTTCCGCTTCGCTGCTTCCTCGATGACGTACGCGGTCGTCGTCATGTAGGTGTAGAACCTCGCGCCGATGTCCTGCAGGTCGATCACGATTGCGTCGAGCCCCGAGAGCATCTCGGCGGTCGGCCGCCGCGTGTCGCCGTACAGCGAGTAAATCGGCAGGCCCGTCTTCTCGTCGCGCGCCGACGCAATCGCCGCGTCGAGGATGCCGCGAATGCCGTGCTCCGGACTGAAGAGCGATACCAGGGTGACGCCGGGCGCCGCCCGCAGCACGTCGATCGTGCTCGAGCCGTCGCGCGCTCGCCCCGTGTGATTGGTGACGAGCCCGACGCGCTTGCCGCGCAGGATGGCGAACTGGTCAGCGCTGAGCACGTCGATGCCGTTCAGTACGGGTGCCGTGGTGCGCGGGGGCGGCACCACCGCAGGGTTCGCGCCGAAGTCACCTCCCACGAGACGCACGCCGGGTGGCGGCGCCGCATCCGCGAGCGCGGCCGCGACAACGGTGGCGATGCGGCCGCGCAGCTTCACCACATCCCCTTTCCCGTCCGGGTGCACGCGGTTCGCGAGGAAAATGACGAACGTGCGGGTGATGGGGTCGATCCAGAGCGATGGCCCGGTCCACCCGGTGTGCCCGAACGAGCCGATCGGAAAGAGTGCCCCCCGGTTGACTGCGAACCGCGTGTCGATGTCCCAGCCGAGCCCGCGCGCCTGGCCGAGCGCCGCCGGCGTCGCCGGCCGCGTCATCAGCGCCACCGTGAGCGGCGACAGCAGGCGCACGCCGTCGAGTGTCCCGCCGTTCAGCAACATGCGGCAGAAGCGCGACAGGTCTGCAGCGGTGCTGAACAGGCCTGCATGGCCGGCAACGCCACCCATGCGCCGTGCCGTCGGGTCGTGCACGACGCCGCGCAGCATCGTCGCATCAGGTCCGCCGCACGGCCACGCCAGCGGTCGGCAGGGTTCCGTTGGCGCGATCCTGGGACGCAGCGCGGCGGGCGGTAGAAACATCGTGTCGCGCATCCCGAGCGGCTCGAAGATGTGCGTGCGCGCAAACGCGTCGAGGCGCTCACCGCTCACGCGCGCGACGATCTCCCCGAGCAGAAAGAAGTTGATGTCGCTGTAAATGAATCGCTGCCCTGGCGCAGCAACCGGCACTTCCTCGCTGGCGAGCCGAATCGCGGCCTCCGGGCCTGCGAACTCCAGTTCCAGATCGAGGTCGCCGCGCAGGCCCGAGACGTGGGTCAGCAAGTGCCGGATGGTGATGCGCTGTTTGCCGTAGCGGCCGAACTCCGGGATGTGGGCGACAACCGCGTCGTCGAGCCCGATACGGCCTTGCTCGAGCAGCATCATGACCGATGTGGTCGTCGCCACCACCTTCGTCAAGGATGCGACATCGAAGATGGTGTCGGTCGTCATCGCCTCGCGCGCGGGGGTGAGGGCGCGTTGGCCAAATGCTTTCTCGTAGAAGACGCCGGCAGGGCGACCGACGGCGACGACCGCTCCCGGCAACCGATGCTCGGCGATCGCGTCGGCGATGAGCGGCCCCAGCCGGTCGAGGCGCTGAGCAGTCGCCGCCGCCGCACGGGGGCGACCCACGTTGGCCGGGCGAGCGGGTGCGCCGGATTGGGCGAGCAGCGGGATCGACGTCAGCAGGGCGGCGGGGATCACCGCACCAGCGGTTCGGAAGAGCAGACGCATGGCCGTGCGGCTCACGACGGCGGCCGCAAGCGGGTCTCGACGCGGGCCCGTTTATCGACCGCCCGCGAGAAAAACGTCTCCCACTGCCGCCGGATCAGGTCGATCTTGGCGGCTTGCGCGGGATCGAGCGTGTGGCCATTCGACAGGACGAAGATGAACGCCTGCCGGTGCACGCGTGCGGCTTGTCCCGCCGCCGGGTCACGCTGCCCCATCGCGGCGACGACGTCCTCGATCAGCACCGTTCGCTTGGTGCCGTTGAAGGTCACACCCGTACGCGGGGCGTCCTCCCGCTCTCGGGGGGGCACAACGTTCGTCGGGTTCTCGACGTAGAAGAAGTCCGGCACTTCCGACTCTTTCACGTAGCCCATGGCGTACTGATCGAGCCGGCTGTAGCGCTGCACGGTCGCCACGGTGCGGAACGCTCCGCCACCCAGGTCTTCGATGTCGTTGCCTTCCATCACCGACGCGTCCGAATCCATGAAGAAACTCCAGTGCGCCTGGTCACGCCCGAGCAGTTCCTCCGATACCTGCCCGTTGTGATCGCGGAACTTCAGGAAGGCAAGCCACCGGTGACCCGATTCCTGCCCCAGCAGGCTGACCGTGTTGTTTTCGCCGAGAAAACGGGTCAGGGGATCGGCAGGGTACTTCCCCAGTGTGTCCATCATCACGATGCTGCGCAGGCGTCCGCCGGTGCTGCCAAACGCGCGCGACTGATCGAAGATGTCGAGGCCCAGGCCGCGGATCTCGTTCGCGACCGAGGTCTCGAATGCGAACGCGTCATCGGTCACCGCGACGTCGGTCCACAGCACCAGCTGATCGTAGCTGTCGGGATGCGACTGGTAGAACTTGCGGGCCGTCGCCACGAGATCCAGATCGATCGTGCTCGAGAAGCGCTCGCCGAGCGCCGCGTCGCCGCCGGCGAGCCCGGCCGAGACGCTGAGATCGAGCGTGCTGAACTGGCCCGCCCGGCCAGGTGACAGCGCCACCACCGCCTGGGTCAGGTCGATGGCCTGCCCGTACTTCATTTCAACGTCGCCGTTCGGGAGCAGGCTGGCCTGCACCGTGACGGTCTGATCCTTGTCGAAACCGCGGACCGTGCACCACGTCACCGTGAACGCGTCGGCCACGTTCTGCACGAAGATGCGGCCGGTACCCGTCGTCGGATCGAGATCGGCAAAGAACGGCGCCACGCGCGGCGGGCCCGTCATCACCCGCGAGACGTTGCGCTCGCTGCTCGCGCGGTCCTCCTCCTCGAAGGTGATGTTGCCGTCGGAGTTGACGAACGCACGGGCCTGCGCCTTGCCGTACATGGGGAAAGAGAACGGCAGGGAAAACGACATGCTGTCGTCGTCTTCGAGCTCGATTCGCGAGCCGAGGCTGGGACGGAAGCCCGACTCGACGCGGCTCACGTCGTAGCTCGAGCCGTTGCGCGTGAAGCGGAGGCCGAGCCCCTTCAGGTCGAACGGATTCGGCGGGGTGAGGAGATCGCCGGCGTCCTGGATGACCGCGACGTCGCCGATATCCTCGGTCGCCGCGCGCGCAGGCGGTGTGAAGAGTGCCCGGGTGGGCGCCGATGCTGCGTGCTGCCACAGGCTGTCGAACACGCGCCCGCGCGGATCCCCGTCCAGCCCGCGTCCGCGCCGCTTCACCTCCGCAGCCGCACTGTGGTTGGCGGCGACCGCCTCGGGTTGATCAGACGCGTCGAGCGCGGCAGTCAGGCATGGGTTCGTCGTGACCGGTGGCGGTGTGGACGGCGGCGTTGTGGGCGAGCCGCCTCCATTGCCGCCACCACAGGCCGGGACGGCCGCACTCGCCAGGACCGTGCACAACGCGAGCAACCGGGCAGGATAGCGCAAGGTGAGTCCACTCTAAGATATGCGGACTCGCGCTGTCGAATTCGAATGACGGATTCCGGATTCGAGCTGGCCTCAGGCTTCTGACGGAGTGGCTTCGGTGCCGCGCACGTCGAGGCGGGTCAGCGCGACCCCGCACAGGATGGCGAAGGCGCCGCCAATCTTCCGAGCCGTGATCGGTTCACCGAGCGCCAGAGCAGCCACCGCCATCGCGACGAGCGGCACCACGTTCGAGTAGATCGAGGTGCGGCTGTTGCCAACCTGCTGCACGGCGGTGTACCAGATCAGGTACGCGACCACGAGCGCAAAGAGCGCCGAGTAGACGAGCAGGCCCCACGCCCACCAGCTCACGGACGACCAATTGAGGCGCAGCAACGACGGGACGCCGAACGGCGCGTACAGCACGCTGCCGATCGTCATCGTCAGACCGGTGACCACCAGGGGCGAGTACCGGGTCAGAAGCGATCGGGATCCCACGGTGTACAAGGCCCAGCAGAGCATCGCCCCGAGAATCAGCAGGTCCCCCGCGAGAGACGCGCCGCGCTGGTTCGCCTGTCCGACGACCAGATAGATTCCGGCCAGCGACAGCGCTACGCCTGCCCAGCGCAGCGGCGTGATCCGCTCATGGCCCAGAGAGGACGAGAGCAGCGCCACGGTCACCGGGGTGCAGCCAAACACCAGAGAGCTGTTAGCGACCGACGTGCGGGCGACCCCCGCCATGAACAGCAGCTGGTATACGAAGTGACCGATCACGCCGAGCGCGACGAAACCGATCCAGTCACGCCGATCCAGGCGCAGAAGGACGGCGCGGATCCCATGGCGCTGCTGGATGATGGCCGCGAACAGCAATGAGCCGAGCGCCATGCGCAGCGAGTTGAACCCGAGCTCCGGCATCTGGCGGAGCGCGGCCTTGATCAGGCTGAAGTTGCTGCCCCAGATGAGAGTCATGCCGAGCAGCAGCGCGTCGAGGCGGGAGAACGAGAAGCGCATGGGCACGAAAGGACCGGCGGCCGCCGATGGGGCGGCTGCCGGTCATTTCGAGGGCCGCAGAGCGGCCGTCCTTACGCGCTGAACGGCTTGAGGAAGAAAAGAATCAGGGAGATCAGCAGCACGTAGATGGCCAGCGACTCGATGAGCACGAGGCCGAGCAGCAGGTTGCCGCGGACTTCCCCGGCCGCGCTCGGATTGCGAGCGATCGACTCGACCGCCGCGCTCACCGCGCGCCCCTGCGCGAGCGCTGCCAGGCCCGCCGCGAACGCCAACGCGAAGCCGGCGGTGATGATCGACCACTGGGCCACGTTGGCGGTGGCCGCAGCCGCCGTTTCCTGGGCGTGCACCGGCGATACCGCGCCGAGCGCCACGAGAGCGAGAGTTGCCGTCAGAATTGACCGTGTGCTCACGACGAAAGCCTCCTCAGAGAAGAACCGTCAGGTCTGTCAGATAAGAGCGGCGGGACCATCCGGCCGCTTCCCCGCCGGACGACATCCGGCAGTGTCCCTATCAGTGCTGCACGGCGGGATCGACGTGGGCGCCGTGCGGCTGGTGGTCGTGCTCGTCGCCGTGTCCTTCGCTCTGAACCGCGCCGCCCAGATAGATCATCGTCAGCATCACGAAGATCGCGGCCTGCAGCGTCGAGGTCAGCAGTCCGAGCAGCATCATCGGCAGCGGCACGACGAACGGGACAATGCTGGCCAGGATCAGGATGACCAGCTCCTCGCCGAAGATGTTGCCGAAGAGCCGCAGCGAGAGCGACAGCACGCGAGACACGTGACTGATCAGCTCAATCGGCAGCATGATCGGCGCAATCCACGCCGGCGCCCCGGGCGGCGCGGCAAAGTGCTTCAGATACGGCCCGATCCCCTGCTCCTTGATGCCCTGGAAGTGGTAATACACGAACACCGTGATGGCGCAGCCAAGGGTGACGTTGTAGTTGCTCGTCGGCGCCATCAGGCCAGGGACCATCCCGCTCAGATTGCACGCCCAGATGAAGAGGCCGAGCGTGCCCACCAGCGGCAGATAGCCGCGTCCCTTCGGCCCGACGATGTCGTCGAGCATGCCGTAGAGACCGGTCAGACCGTCTTCGAGCACAATCTGCAGCTTGCCGGGCTGCTCCACGCTCAATCGGGACCGCACCAGCAGGCTGAACGCCGTCAGCACGAGCGTGAGGAAGATGATGATGGCGAGGTAGTCGGGGATGACGTTGCCGTGCGCCGGCACATCCCGGCCGAGCGCCCGGAGAATGGCGGCGGCCATCGGCCCGAAGATGCTGTTGATCGCGTGGACGATCCAGAGCTCGTGGTGCAGCTTTTCCATGCGGGCGAACGCGCGAGCAATCAGACGATGGAATGGAACGCCGCCGGATCCCGGTCCGCAGCATGCGCGCGGGTGACTCGGCCACGCCGCCCGCAGTCCACCGTGCGAGCCTGCGTCCCTACGGTGATCGTCGGGAGAATCGGGCTGCGGCGAATGCGGCCGCCAGCACCAGCGAGGATGCACCCACCAAGATACCGATGGGGTGCAGGCGCAAACGCACCAGCATAACGTACGCGGCGACGGCGAGTATAGCATGCCTTGTGACAAACTTCACGAGCGCTCCCCGCCGTCGCTGCGAGTCCATCGCCGCGTCCGCCGCCCCTTTAATCGCGCGGTAGCTCACCGCCGCCAGCAGTCCACCCCCGAGCACTCCGACCGCGGCTCGAGGCCCTGCGGCGCCGAGCGCCAGCGCCGCCACGGCGCAGCACCCGCACGCCAGCATCGCGTGCCGCTCGAGCCCGCGCACGAACGGGTCACGCTCGGTCACCTCACTCGTCCTGCCGCGACACGGCGTCCACGGTGCGGAACACGGTCCGCATCCCGGCGGCGAGCCCGAGAACGAAGCACAGGAGAAACAGCCACGGCGACGTCCCCAGCCAGCGGTCGAGGACATACCCGAGCGCCGTGCCGATGACCACGGCGACGACAAACGAGAGTCCGACGGCGCTGAGCGCGCCGAGGCTGCGCAGGGCGCGGCCCTTCTCCGGTCCGAGCTTGGGGGCGGCCATGCTCAGGGCCTGGACGGTGTCGCCGGCGCGTCGTGGGCGGGCTTCTCACCGGCAGGCTTCGAGCCGTCGTCACACGCCGCGACGGCGAATTCATTGGGCGGCGGCTTGGTCTCGCAATCTTCGGGTTTGGCGCCGGACGCC
Organism: Vicinamibacteria bacterium; assembly: GCA_963697705.1. Lineage (GTDB taxonomy): Bacteria > Acidobacteriota > Vicinamibacteria > Vicinamibacterales > JAENWD01 > CAVUCH01. The sequence continues at coordinate 104,607 of CAVOPA010000018.1, read as the reverse complement.
GTGCTCCGGCGCAGCACGAACGCCGCGAGCGCCACGAGAATCACGAGCAGAACGAGAGCCAGGGGGAACCAGCGGCGGGGGGTTTTGCCCCCTTCCGACGTGGACGGGATCGCAGAAGACATCGGCATCGTTGTCTCACCCCTGCCGGCGCGTGTCAAACCGTCCGCATGGCCGCGCGCGTCCGGACCCGCAGGAGCGAAGGGTACGGCGGCGGCGGCCATCGCCGCAAGTACTGTCACCACAACGATTTCACAGCCGTATCGAGCTTGACCGCCCTCCGGCCAACGCCCATACTCAAGTGAAGCCTTGTGAATCGACCCGGCGGCGCGCCGGGTCTCGTCGGGCAGTGGAGTACGCATGCGTTTGGCAATCGCCGCGCTCGTCGCCATCACGCTGATGGCAGCCGGCACCCGCCCGGTGGCAGCCCAGTCGACGGAGCGATCGTTGTTCGTCAGTGTGCTGACCCCGGCTGGCGCTCCGGTTCCGGGCCTTGGTCCGGATGCGTTCGTCGTGCGCGAGGATGGGCGGGCGGCCGAGGTCCTTCGCGCCTCTCGCGCGACCGAGCCAATCGACCTGGCCGTCCTCGTCGACAACAGCCAGGCGGTCACCGCACAGATTGCCGACCTGCGGACGGCCATCCAGCCGTTCGTCGAGCGGATGGCCAAGGGCGGCCATCACGTGGCGCTCATCGGCCTGGCGGACCGGCCCACCATCCTGTCCGACTACACGAACAACCCGGCGCAGGCGGTGAAGGGCGTCGGCCGCATTTTCGCGCAGCCCGGCAGCGGCACGACGCTGCTGGACGCCATCAACGACACCTCGCGCGGCCTGCAGAAGCGCGATGCGGAGAGGCGCGTCATGCTCGTGATCACGACCGAGGGCACCGACTTCAGCACGCCCAACCACCAGCGGGCGCTCGAGTCCATCAAGGCGAGCGGCGCGTCGTTCAATGCGCTCGTCCTGACGCGGCCGGGAGGCGGTGACCTGACGACCGACGAAGCGCGCAGCCGGGGCATCGTGCTCGACGAGGGTCCGCGCATCTCCGGCGGCCGGTACTCGCAGCTGCTCTCGAGCATGGGGCTGAAGGGCGAGCTCGATCAGGTCGCGACCGACCTGGAGAACCAGTATCACGTCGTCTACGCGCGTCCAGCGTCGCTGGTGCCGCCCGAGAAGACAGAGGTCACCGTGAAGCAACCCGGATTGACGGTCCACGGCACGCCCGCGCCCGTCCGGAAATCCGCGGCGGCGGGAGCGTGAGGATGCCTCGCGGCTTCGTCTTCTGGCCTGGCGTGCTGCTTCTGGCGGGGTGGCTCGCGTGGCCGGCCACCGTCGCCGTCAGTGGGCAGCAGCCGCAATCGCCGCCGAGTGGCGCTCAGGGTCCGCCAGCGCCGACCGCGCCGGCCCCCAGTACACCAGCGACACCGCAGGAAGGGGCGACGCAGCAGCCGCCTCCTCCCCGACCATCCTTCCGCGCGGGCGTCGAGCTCGTGTCGCTGAACATCACCGTCACCGACCCGCAAGGCCACTACCTCACCGAACTGGATCAGCGTGATTTCCAGGTGTTCGAGGACGGCGCGCAGCAGCAGGTCACGTTCTTCAACCGGTCGAACCTGCCCATCGCGCTGTCGATCCTGCTCGATACGAGCGCCAGCATGGAGAGCAAGCTGGAGACAGCGCAGGAAGCCGCCATCGGATTCGTCAAGCGCCTGCGCCCGCAGGATCTCGCGCAGGTGATTGATTTCGACAGCCGCGTGCAGGTAATTCAGAATTTCACGAACAGTGTCGCCGATCTCGAGGGCGCGATTCGTCGCACCAACCCGGGAGGCTCCACATCGCTGCACAACGCGATCTACATCGCACTGAAGGAGCTGAAGCGCACGCAGGCCCGCGCCACGGAAGACATCCGGCGCCAGGCGATCGTCGTGCTCTCCGACGGCGAAGACACGTCGAGCCTGGTCAGCTTCGACGAGGTGCTGGATCTCGCCAAGCGGTCGGAGACGGCGATCTACGCGATTGGCCTGCGGTCCCGCGACGAGCGCAACCGCGGCTTCAGCGACGCGGAGTTCGTCCTGCGCCAGCTCACGCAACAGACCGGCGGCCGTGTGTTCTTCACGCGGCAGATCTCGGAGCTGGCGAGCGTCTATGGCCAGATTGCCGACGAGCTGTCCAGTCAGTACACCCTCGGGTACACGTCGCGCAATCCCAAACGCGACGGCGCCTGGCGGCGCATCGTCGTCCGCGTGACCGCACCGAATGCATCCGCACGAGCCAAGCAGGGATACTACGCGCCGACGTCCTAGGGTGTCGAAGTAGACACCCTGGGAAGGATGAAGGATGCCGATTTGGCGGCATTCCTCCGATCCGGTTCCGACATTCCGCATCCAGACGGCGTGTCTCGACCGCCTGCTGGCGGTCTGCGCAGAGACTCGAACAGCAGGTTAGCGCGTCGGCCGGATCGTTCGCGCGTCTTTGTGCTTGCTCGCCCGTGCGCAGTCGGCTACAAAGGCGAGGCGCCGGTCAGCCTTTGACCCGTCCCGCGCGCGATCGCTCGCCGTCACCCGTCACCCTGAGTGTTCTATGCGCATCCGACCGCTCGTCTACATCATCGGCGCCGGCCCGGGCGATCCCGGCCTGATCACCGTCCGTGGGCTGCAGTGCCTGCGAACGGCCGACGTGGTGCTTTACGACCATCTCGTCTCCCCGCGCCTGCTGCGGCATGCGTCGGCGCACGCCGAGCGGATCGACGTCGGCGGGGCGGCGCCGCAGGCGATGGACCAGGAGGCGATCTGCTATCTGGTCGCCGAGAAGGCGCGCGAGGGCCGCGTGGTCGCACGACTCAAATGGGGCGACCCCTTCGTGTTCGATCGCGGCGGTGAAGAGGCCCTGTTCCTTCATGAACAGGGTCTGCCGTTCGAGGTCGTTCCGGGAATCCCGGCCGCCCTGGGCGTACCGAGCTACGCAGGCGTCCCGCTGACGTATCCGGGCGCCGGTGACACGCTGACCCTCGTGCGCGGACACGAAGACGAACGCCAGACCGCCCCAGACGTGGATTGGAGCAGCCTCGGGAAGCTCGAAGGCACGGTGGTGTGCTACGCCGGCGCGCGCCAGCTCACGGCGATCCTGAACGCGCTCCTCTCGCATGGCCGCCCCCCGTCCGAGCCCGTGGCCGTCATCTTCAACGGGACGCTGCCAAGCCAGCACACGATCGAAGGCACGCTCGAGGAGGTCGCCGTACAGGTTGCCTCCTCGCCCCCGGCCGCGACGTCGATCCTCGTCGTCGGCCGCGCCGCCGCTCTTCGCCAGCACCTGCGATGGTTCGACGCCCGCCCGCTGTTCGGCCGGCGGATCCTCGTGACGACTCCGCGCGAAGACGCGCTCGAACTGATCGATCTGCTGGCGGCGCTCGGCGCCGACGCGATCGAGGCACCGATGCTTCGCTTCGCGCCCGCCGACGACTACGGCCCGCTCGACGACGCGCTGGCGCGCATCGACACGTTCGGGTGGATCGTGTTCAGCACCCCGAGCGCCGTCGATCACCTGATGTCGCGGCTGTCGGCCGGCACCCGGGACGCGCGAGCGCTGAAGAGCGTGCGCCTCTGCGCAATCGGCGCGACCACGGAGGAGCGCCTCCGCCGGTATCGCCTGCGAGCGGATCTCGCGCCCACGGACGCGCATCCCGAGGCGGTCGTCCAGGCGCTCATGGCCGCGTCCGGGTCGCTGCAGGGAACGGCGGTGCTGGTGCCGCGTGCGGACGTGGGCCGGGAGCTGTTTGCGCAGGAACTGCGGGGCGCCGGGGCGGAGGTCAGCGACGTGACCGCGTACTGCACGATCGTGACCGAACCCGAGCGCGAAGGCGAGCCCGACGTGTACCGCCTCCTGCTCGATCGCGGCATCGACACTGTCACCTTCACGAGCGCGTCAGCCGTCCGCACGTTCGGACGCGTCATCGGAGAGGAACAGGCGGCCGACCTCCTGCAGCAGACCACCGTCGCCTGCATCGGCCCGGTGACCGCCGAGGCGGCCGCGCAGCTCGGAATCGTGACGACGATCATGCCCGGCGAGTACACCATCCCGGCGCTCGTCGATGCGATCGTGCAGCACTACGCGGGCGTCGCGCAGGAAACAGCGGGGTGAGCGCGGGGCTCGAGGCGCCGCGAAGCTCGAGCCTCCACTCCTCAGCCCGAAGGACGTCCCGTCCTACCTCACGTCCGGCGGCGAATCGAGCGTGACGCGGAGGATGGTGCCCGCCGGCAACTCCACGTCCTTGCCTTCCGTGGCCACGACGACGCCGCCGCCGCCGATCAGGATGCCGGCGAGCGCCCCTTTCATCCCGCCCAGGATTCCGCCGATGATCGCGCCGACGCCGGCCCCGGCGCCGATGCGCCCCGCTTCACCGCGTATGCCCTCGCTCTCCAGCGCCTGCGTCACGGTGCCGCGGATCGGGTAGGTGCGGTTGTCGATCGTGATCTGATCGAAGCTGACCGTCATGCTGCCCTTTCGATCAGTCCGCGTCGCCGGGTTCACCGAGCTGATCACCCCGCGCAGCTCGGAGCCGGCCGGTATGACGACGCGGCCGTCGACCTCCAGATCGACGACGGTCGTGGCCGAAAAGCGATCCTCGACCTGGTTCTTTCCTGAGTTGAGCGTGTCCTGCAGCCGGACGTCGAGCTCCTGGCCGACCGGGATCACGGACGATCCACTCGTGCGCCGCCCGCGCTCGACGTCGCGGCCGCCGGTCGATGATCGCGGCTCGTTGGTCGTGCCGGCCGGCGACGGAAGACGCCGCGACCCATCGGTGGTCTGCCCCGACGTGTTGCCGTCGGTATCGCGCACGCGGTTTCGCAAATCGTCCAGGCGGTCGCGGACCTCCGTGTAGTCGCTTTGCGGGACCGTTCGCTCGCGCCGCAGCTTGACGCGCAGATACACGACATCGTCGCGCAGTTCATCGAGCTCGGTCTGCATCGCCGTCACCCGCTGCGGGTCGGTGCCGCGCAGACGAGAGATCTCGCGATCGAGGTCGTAAACCGAGTCCTGCAGCCGCTGGATATCGGCGGACGTGATGGTGCTGGGTTGCGCGGATGCCGGTGTCGCCGGTGCGGGGGCGCCCACGAGCGCCAGCACGAGCAGCGCATATCCTGCGATGACTCGCATCGAGTGTCCTCCTGTCGAACGCGTTCGACGTGTGGCCCTGCCGATTCGACGAGACAAGGGCCTGTTTTGGCCGGTCAGCGGACCAGCGCTGGACAGGAATGCAAGAGGGGAGCCGGCCGAAAGGCCTGTGGGCTAGGGGCCTAGGGCTAAGGGGCCGGGCCGGGGCTTGGGCGGGCCTCGAGCCCGCCAGTCCCCCAGCCTCTAGCCCTTCCTACCGCCAGAACATCAGATTCTCAACCCACCTGATACGCGTCAGATCGTTGTAGATGACTGTCACCATCAGCAGCATCAAGAGGACGAACCCGGCAAACAGCATGCGTTCCTTGACGCGGATGCTGAAATCGCGACGGGCCGCGCCTTCGAGCGCCATGATGAAGATGTGACCGCCGTCGAGCACCGGGACGGGCAACAGGTTGAGAAGACCGAGGTTGAGACTGATCGACGCCATCAGCGCAAACAGCGAAATCCAGCCTTCCTGAGCCGACTCGCCCGACAGCTGCGCGATGCCGACAGGACCCATGAGCTGCTTAGGTGAGGTCTCGCCGCTCACGAGGCCGCCGAGCGTCCGCAGGATCAGCCGCGCGAAGTCCCAGTTGCGCTGCACGCTCAGCCACACGGCACCGATCGGTCCCGGCTGAATACGTTTGAGCTCGTTTGAAATGCTGATGCCGATGCGGCCGACATCCCCTTCGCGGCGCGGCGTCACGCGGATGTCGAGCGGTTGCCCGCCGCGCAGGACGGACAACGTGATCGGCTTGTCGGGATTCCTGCCAATCGCGTCCGAGAGATGCCGCGCCAGCTGCACGCTCTCGCCGTTGACCGAGACCACCACGTCGCCCGTCTTCAGACCAGCCAGGTCAGCGGGATCTCCCTTGCGGATGGATTGCACGCGCGGGTGGATCTGCGGGAACACTCCGATGCGGCCGACTTCGTACTTCCCTTGCGCATCCGGTGTCACGGCGAGTGCCTGCTCGGCATTGTTCCGGACGACGGTCACCGGCACCGATTGCTTGGCGCGGCTGCCAATCGCCACCTCGAAGTCTTCCCAGGTCTCGACCTCGCGTCCGCCGACCGTGAGCACGCGATCGCCAGGCTTGAATCCTGCGCGCTCGGCCGGCGAGTTCTTCTCGACGCCGCCGACGATCGGCAACTGATCGAGGTAGGCCGGCACATCGGCGCCTTGCGCCAGCACGACGGCGAGCAGCACGACGGCCAGTGCGATGTTCATCACCGGTCCCATGATCAGCACCTGGAACCGCTGCCACTTCGTCTTCGACAGGAACTCGTCGGGCTGGCCCGATCGCGGGTCTTCCGCGTTCTCGCCGGCCATCTTGACGTAGCCGCCGAGTGGAATGGCACTGATGCAGTACTCGGTATCGCCGCGCGTGAAGCCGACGATCCGCGGTCCGAAGCCCAGCGAGAATTTCAGCACGCGGACCCCGATGCGGCGGGCCGCCATGAAATGGCCCAGCTCGTGCACGAAGACGAGCACGCCGATGACGAATGCGAACGCGAGCAGCGTTGTCACGATGAAATCCTCAGTGTGTCAGCCGCGCGCATGTCCAGCAGCGCACGGGAGTACTCGCGCGCCCATTGATCGCTCGCGCGCACCGTCGCGAGCGTCGTGGCAGGCGCAACCGTGTGGGCGGCCATGGCCGCCGCTATGACGTCGGCAATCGCAGTGAACCCGAGGCGCCCCTGTAGAAACGCCTCGACTGCCACCTCATTGGCGGCATTCAGTACAACGGGCATCGTGCCTCCAGCCTCGAGCGCCTGATATGCAAGAGCCAGGCACGGGAACCGGTCGGTATCCGGCTCGTGAAATTCGAGCGGTCCGCACGACGCGAGATCCAGGCGAGCGCAAGCGCCGCCCCACCGATCGGGATAGGAGAAGGCATATTGAATCGGCAGCCGCATGTCGGTCACGCCGAGCTGCGCGATCATCGAGCCGTCGCGCAGTTCCACGAGCGAGTGCACCACCGACTGCGGGTGAACGACGACGTCGATCTGGTCGCGCGTGACGCCGAACAGCCAGTGCGCCTCGATGACCTCCAGCCCCTTGTTCATCAGCGTCGCCGAGTCGATCGTGATCTTGCGTCCCATCTGCCACGTCGGGTGCTGCAGGGCGTCGCTCGCAGTCGCGCGCTGCAGTTTGGCCGCCGGCCACGATCGGAACGGGCCGCCCGATGCCGTCAGCACGAGCCGGGTCACGTCTGCCGGGGAGCGGCCGTGCAGGCATTGGTGAATCGCGTTGTGCTCGCTGTCGACCGGCAGCACGGCCACATCGCGACGGCGGGCGGCCTCGGTCACGACCTCGCCAGCCATGACGAGCACTTCCTTGTTTGCGAGCGCGATCGTCTTTCGCGCGTCGATCGCGGCCAACACGGCCTCGAGCGCGGCAGTGCCAGACGAGGCGCACAGCACGATGTCTGCATCGGTCTGCGTCGCGACCGCCACTAGTCCCTCGGCACCCGTGTGCAGCTGTGTGCCATCGAGCGAGACGCCCGTCGCGGCGAGCGCAGCGGCACCGCCATCGGCCAGCGCAACCACCTTCGGGCGGTAGCGCGCGATCTGCTCCGCCAGGGCCGCGGCATTGGCACCGGCGGCCAGGCCGACGACCCGGAGACGGTCGGGATGCGCATCCACCACGGCCAGGGCGCTCGTGCCGATCGATCCGGTGGACCCGAGGATGGCAACCTGCTTCATGCGGTCCGCGCCAGGTATCGCACCACCGTGTAGTACACCGGGGCGGCGAAGAGCAGGGCGTCGATGCGGTCGAGCACGCCGCCGTGCCCGGGGATGAGCGCCGCGCTGTCCTTGACCCCCGCCGCGCGTTTCAGCATCGACTCGAAGAGGTCGCCGGTTATTCCCAGAACGACGAGGACCGCGCCAAGTGCCGCACGCAGGGCGACCGGTGCAGCCGGCCACCACCAGTGACCGATCAGCGCGAGCGCCAACGCTCCGGCGATCAGGCCGCCCATAGCGCCTTCCACGGTCTTCTTCGGGCTGAGCGACGGCGCGAGCGGGCGCCGGCCAAACGCGCGTCCCGCGTAGTACTGCGCGCTGTCGCTGGCCACCACAATCACGATGAGCAGCAACGCCGCCTCGCGCCCGTACTCCCACCGCACGGCGATCAACGCGCCAAGCGGCAACCCGATATAAAGCGGCCCGAGCACGCCGGCCGCCACCCGAGCCAGCGTGTCGGAGTCCGTGCGTCCACGGCCGACCGCGACGGCACCGGCGGCGACCACGACAGCCATGACCACCGGCGCCAGTGCGGCGTTCGGCCAGGCGACCGCGGTGCAGACGGCTGTGACGGCGACGGCAGCTGGCACGACAGGGACCGGTGCCCCAAGGTGCGCCGCCAGCGAGCAGTACTCCACGATCGCCAGCACTGCAACGACCGCGGCGAGCACGACGAGCAGCGGCGGGGGCGCCCACCACGCGGCGCCGCCAAACAGCGACAACAACACCGCGCCGCTCAGAAACCGCGTCACTGTCCGATCGCCACGGGCGAAGGCTTGATGCCGCCGTAACGACGCTCGCGTTTCTGGTAGGCCAGGATGGCCTCGAGCAGGTGCCGCGTGCGGAAGTCGGGCCAGTACGTGTCGGTGACGTAGATTTCAGCGTAGGCGATCTGCCAGAGGAGAAAATTACTGACGCGCATCTCGCCGCTGGTGCGAATCAGCAGATCGGGATCGGGCTGACCGGACGTGTAAAGAAGCCGCCCGAACCGCTCCTCGTCGAGGGCGTCGGCCGCGATTCCCTCGCGGAGCGCACGGCGTGCCGCATCGACGATTTCCGCGCGTCCGCTGTAGTTCAGCGCGACGTTGAGGCGCATGCCCGTGTTATCGGCTGCCCGCTGCATTGCCACACCAAGCTCGGTCTGAAGCTCAGGCTCCAGGTCTTCCAGCCGGCCGATCACAAGAAACCGCAGGTTGTTACCAATCAGGGTGCCGAGTTCCTGCCGCAGATACCGCTTGAGCAGCATCATCAGCGTCGCGACCTCGGCCCGAGGCCGCTTCCAGTTCTCGACTGAGAACACGTACAGCGTCAGCGCCTCCAGGCCGAGACGGGCCGATGCCTCAACGATCTCGCGGACGCCGGTGATCCCGGCCCGGTGACCCTCGACCCGGGGCAGGCGGCGCTCGGCCGCCCAGCGGCCATTGCCGTCCATGATGACTGGCAACATGCGCCGGCAACTGCTCCGGGTTGATCTGCCGCGCCAGCGCCACGTCAGGCGAATCCTGCGGCAGCCACGACAGCAGCTGGTCAAGCGACATCAGACCCCGCTCTCAGAAGCAAACCGTGATTGTACAAGGTGTTAACGATGAGTCGCAACCGGCCCCCCAGCACGCCTGGTCCGCGCTCACGGCGCCGGACCGGCTCCTCAGGCCGGAGCGTCGAGCCTGCGACCGCCCTCGTAGTCGACGTTCATCAGGCACAGTCCGGCTGCGGGTGCCGTCGGGCCGGCAGCCTCTCGACGGCCCTGTTCCAGCAGCAGCGCCATGTGCTCCACCGCCGCGCGGCCGGCGCCAATCTCGATCAGCGTCCCTACGATCGCGCGCACCATATGCCGGAGGAACCCGGTCCCGGTCACGCGGTAAATGATGAGTGTGGCGCCGGGCATCGCCATCTCGGGCACTCCGCTGACCGACGGGAGCTCCCGGTCGAGCGGGCGACACTCGACTGAAGACGCCATCAAACGGCGCACCGTCGTCTCGACATCAGTACCAGCGGATCGGAATGCGGCAAAGTCGTGAGTCCCCTCCAGAAGCCGCGCCGCGCCGCCCATGCGCTCGTGATCGAGTCTGAGCGGGACGTGCCAGGCATAACGTCGCCAGAACGGGCTCGCCAGCGGGCCATTGACGATGCGGTACTCGTAGGTTTTGCTGAAGGCGCTGAACCTGGCGTGGAAGTCGGCGTCGCGGTCCTCGATGTCCAGAATCCGGATGGCGCCGGGCAAGATCGCGTTCAGGGCCCGCCGCAGCGTGTCCCCGTCGAGCGTCAGCGTGACCTGCGCGCTCGCCACCTGCCCGGCGGCATGCGCGCCGGAGTCCGTCCGGCCGGCGCCGGCCACGGCTACCGGGCCGCCTTCGATCCGCGACAGGCCCTCTTCCAGCAGCCCCTGCACCGACGGCCCCCGCGCCTGCCGCTGCCAGCCGACGAAATCGGTGCCGTCATAGGCGACAAGCAGCTTGATCGTTCGCACGAGGGGTCTGGCTGTCGGCGTGAGTTCGGCTTGGCGCCTGGCGGAACGCCGCGCAGGCGTGTCTCGGCTCGTCAGGCGGTCCGGGAGCCCGGCTTCACGACCGCCAGGCCTTCGGCGCAGAGCGGACACGCGGCCGGATCCCACGTCGGCAAATCCACCGACAGCAACGCGGCAAACGGCACGTCGAGGCTGGCATGGCCCCCGCTGCGGTCTACGAGCGACGCCGCGCCCACGACCCGCGCGCCCGCCGCTCTGGCGACCTCCATCGTTTCGCGCGTCGACAGCCCCGTCGTCACGACATCCTCGACGACGAGCACGCGCTCGCCGGGAGCGAGGTGGAAACCGCGCCGCAGCAGCAAGCGGCCCTCGTGCCGCTCGGCGAACAGCGCTCGGACGCCAAGCGCCCGGGCGGTTTCGTGGCCGACGATCACGCCCCCGAGCGCCGGTGAGAGCACCACGTCCGGGCCGTGCGGCCGGACGCGTTCGGCCAGCGCGGCCCCAAGCAGCCCGGCGGTCTGCGGATCCTGCAGCACCAGCGCGCACTGCAGATAGCCATTGCTGTGAAGTCCCGAAGAGAGGCGAAAATGTCCCTCGAGCAAGGCGCCCGACCGCCGAAAGAGGTCGAGGAGGGATTCGCGATCGGGGTCAGCCATGAGTGCGCGGCATCGGGGTTCGGCGCCCATCCGTGCCGCCGTCCTCGAACGCCCGTAGTATACAATTCCGAGGTCTTCTGGAAACTCGCGTTCACCGCCCTTCGTCTACTCCACATGGTTTCTCCGAGGGACAGCGGGCCGCGCCTTCGCGTTGCCGTCCGGTTCACTTGATGGAGCAGGTACTCATGCGTGTTCAGTTCCTTCCGGGCGCGCGCGCCGTCGTCGCGGCGTGCTCGGTGCTGCTGTTGGCCTCGGCGTCCGCCTCGGGGCAATCGACTCAAGAGCCGGCGGCGCCGGCACAGCCTCAGACACCGCCCTCGGTCACCGCGGCGCAGCCCACAGCCCCCCCGGCGCCTACCGGCCCCGTTCGCCCGCTGTCAGTCGACGAGGCCGTCACCCTGGCCCTCGAGCAGAACCTTGGCGTGCAGGTGGAGCGCATCAACCCCGAGCTGCAGGACCTCGCCATCGCACAGGCACGCACGGCCTGGCGTCCTACCCTGGCGGCCGGCATGAGTGCGCAGTCGCAGGACGCCCCGCCCAGCAGCTTCCTCTCGGGCGCGAGCGACAAGATTTCCTCGACCAGCACCGGCGCAAACTTCGCCATCGGCCAGGTCCTGCCGTGGGGCACGAGCTATTCGGTCGGCTACGACTCGAACCGCTTCACCACCAACAACCTGTTCGCGAGCTTCAACCCACAGGTCGGGGCGAACCTCGACCTGGCGGTCGTGCAGCCACTGCTCCGCGGCTTCCACATCGACAACGCGCGCTACCAGCTGATGGTATCGAAGAAGAACCGTGAGATCGCCGACGTGGACCTACAGCAGACGATCGCGCTGACGGTCCGAAGCGTGAAGACCGCATACTGGGACTACAAGTACGCCCTCGCGTCGCTCGACGTCGCCCGGCAGTCGCTCGACCTCGCGCAGGAGTCGCTTCGAAACACGCGCACGCGGGTCGAAATCGGCACGCTCGCGCCGATCGACGTCATCCAGGCCGAGGCCGAGGTCGCGCAGCGCGAAGAGGCGGTCATTCTGGCCGAAGCCTCGATTGGGCAAACCGAAGACCGCCTGCGCGCGCTCATCTTCGACCCGAACACGCCCGACTTCTGGAGCATGCGCCTCGAGCTCACCGACCCCGTGCCGTTCCAGGTGCAGGCGGTCGATTTGGATGCCGCCATCCGGCGGGCCCTCGCCGAGCGCACGGACCTCGCGGCGTCGAAGAAGTCGATCGAGCGTACGTCGTACACCGAGCGGTTCTACAAGGACCAGACGCTGCCGGCTGTCGACGTGCGGCTCGACTACAACGCCACCGGGCTCGCGGGCACGCAGCTGGTGCGCGGTGAGGGCGCGTTCCCGCCGCCTGTCATCGGCGAGATTCAGAAGCCCTATAGCGATCTGCTCAGCGACGTGTTCACCAGCGCGTTCCCGACCTGGCGCTTCTCGGCCAACGTGAGCTATCCGCTCGGACAGAGCACGGCAGACGCCTCGCTTGCGCGCACGCGGCTCGAGACGCGACAGTCGCGCACGAACCTGCGCAACCTGGAGCTGCAGGTGGCCACCGAGGTCCGCGATGCCGGCCGCCAGCTGGTGGCGAACAGCAAGCGCGTGGACGCCACGCGCGCGTCGCGCGTCCTCGCCGAGCGACGCCTCGAGGCCGAGGAGAAGAAGTTCGCCGCCGGCATGTCGACGAGCTTCCTCGTGTTCCAGGCCCAGCGCGATCTCGCGCTGGCCCGCAACACCGAGCTGCGCGCGGTGCTCGATTACACCACGTCGCAGGTGGATTACGAGACCGTGCAGGTGGCGCCGCTCGGCGGAGGCAGCCCGTTCACGTCGGCGGCTGCGACCGCCAATACTCTCGGCCAGTCCACCAACGTGAGCGCCGCTGGGGCATCGTCGAATGCCGCCGGCGGCGGCGGCACCAACCCGGTGCCCTGACGCCGCGCATCGACCGGAATCAGAAGGGGACGGTCCGACCGGCGGCCGTCCCCTTTGTTTTTCGCGCCGTTCGCCCTACACTCCCCGCGTGCCGGCGCTCTCGGTCACGATCATCACGTTCAACGAGGCCGCACACGTGGCCGCGGCCATCGCCTCGGTCGCCTGGGCCGACGAGATCGTCGTCGTCGACTCGGGCAGCACCGACGGCACGCTGGAAATCGCCCGGCAACTCGCCACGCGCGTCGAGGTCCGCGAGTGGCCCGGCTATGCGGCGCAGAAGAACTACGCCGCCTCGCTGGCGCGCCATGAGTGGATTCTCTCGCTGGATGCGGACGAGCGTGTCGGCCCCGCGTTGGCCGCGTCGCTCGACGCGTGGCGGGCGGGCCAGCCGGCCGCGCCCGGGTACCGCGTGGCGAGAACGTCGTGGTATCTCGGTGAGTGGATCCGGACGACCGACTGGTATCCGGATTACCAGCTCCGGTTGTACGACCGTCGCGCGGGCGGGTGGCAGCCGGCGCGGGTGCACGAATCGGTGCGCGTCGCGGGCACGCCCGTGCGGCTCGCCGGCGATATCGAGCACTATCCGTACGCGGACGTGAGCGATCACCTTCAGCGCATCGACCGATATACGACGTTGGCCGCGCTCGACCTCCGGGAGCGCGGACGCCGGGCGGGAGCACTCGACCTGCTGCTCCATCCGCCGGCGGCGTTCCTGCGCAACTACATCGTGCGCCGGGGGCTGCTGCAAGGCCGCGCCGGCCTCGCGGTGTCGCTGCTGAATTCCTCGTACGTGCTGCTGAAGTACGTGAAGCTGCTCGAGCTCGAGCGCCGAGCCCGTGCCGGCCGCACTGCCTGAACCGCATGTTCTCGGTTCACATCGATACGGCGACCACCTGGCGCGGCGGGCAGAACCAGGTCCTGCTCACGGTCATGGGCCTGCGCGCGGCAGGACACCGGACGCTGCTCGTCGCACACCCGGACGGGGAGCTTCGCCGGCGCGCGGCCGAGGGACTGGACTTCATCCCGCTCGCGCCCAGTCACGAGCTCGATCTGAAGACCAGTTGGAAGCTGGCGCGGCTGCTGAAGCGGCTCCGGCCAGACATCGTCCACGCCCACGATCCGCACGCGGTCTCGACCGCGGCGCTGGCGCTGTCGATGGCGACAGCGGAGCCCGTACCGCCGCTGGTGGCGGCGCGCCGCGTCGACTTCCACCTGAAGACCAACTCGTTCTCGAAGTGGAAGTACCGGCAGGTCCGCGCGTTCATCGCTGCCTCCGACGCCATCGCGCGCATTCTCCGCGCCGACGGCATCCCGGCCGCGCAGATCGTGACGGTGCACGAAGGGATCGACGCCGATCGCATTGCGCGCGTCGAGCCGGCCAGCGTGCATGCGGCGTTGTGGCTGCCCTCGCACGCGCCGATCATCGGGAACATCGGTGCGCTGGTGGCCCACAAGGGTCAGCGGCACCTCGTCGACGCTACGGCGATCGTGATGCGCGACGTGCCGGATGCGCGCGTCGTGATCCTCGGCGAGGGTGAGTTGCGCAGTGCGCTCGAGCACCAGGTCAAGAGCCTGCACCTCGAGAAGCACGTGCTGCTACCGGGTTTCCGCGACGACGTGCTCGCGCTGCTCAAGGGGTTCGACATCTTCGTCATGAGCTCGGAGACCGAAGGGCTCGGCACGTCGATCCTCGATGCGATGGCCTGTGAAAAGCCGGTCGTTGGCACGAGAACCGGCGGAATTCCAGAGGTGGTGGAAGACGGCGTCACCGGGATCCTGGTCGAGCCACGCGATGGAAAGTCTCTCGCGAGCGCTATCACGACGCTCCTCTGCGACGAGGCGCTTCGCGCCCGGATGGGCGCAGCGGGACTGGCGCGCGTCCGCGAGCGCTTCACGGTCGATCGCATGGTAGCCGACACGCTGGGCGTGTACGAAAGCGTGCTGGCGGGCACCGAGCAGCGACCGAATCTGACGTGAGCTCGTCGACCGTCGACCGTTGACCGTTGACCGTTGACCGTTGACCGTTGACCGTTGACCGTTGACCGCAAGACGATTGGGGGTTCGCATCGTGCGTTGTGCATTGTGCATTTCTGAGTCACCCCCGCCGCGGCCGGCAGATTCCTCTCAATGGGCACTGGCTGTCCGCCTGCTTCGTCCTGAACCCGCAACTGCCCATCATGCCGACGTGGCAGATCGAGAAGTCGTAGCGAACGGGGTCTACCGGGTCGATGGCTCGCAGCGACGCGGTGATGTCGGCTGCCATGCGCCACCCAGCCGAGCGGTAGCGCGTCAGCCCCAGGCATTGGCCCAATCGGATCACGTGCGTGTCGAGCGGCACGACCAGCCGCGACGGCGTGACAGCGGTCCACACGCCCAGATCGACCGCGTCGCGGCGCGTCATCCAGCGGAGAAAGAGGTTCAGCCGCTTGCAGGCGCTGCCCGCGGCAGGGCGCGGGAAGAAATAGCACACGCCCGGCCGCTTCGGCATGCGGCCGTAGGCGCCCCGCAGATCGAGGGCGAGGGCCCGCTCGGAGAACGAATCGAGCGCGGGGCCGATATCCGCCGCTGACGTGTCGTCGCCCTCGGCAAAAAAGGCTTCGATGGATCCGGCCCGATCGAGCATCTGCCGCAGCACCCACAGCAGCGCGACGATGTCTGGCCCACGCGTCCAGCGGTGCACGAAGGCAGAGAATGCCCTCCCGTCGGTCCGCGGCTCGAACGTTCTGACGAAGGCCGCGGGAGACGGCCCCATCAACGCGAACACGGTCTCGATCGACTGGTTCACGCTGGCGACGCGCCCGAACGCGAGCGCCGCGGCGCAGAATCCGGCCACCTCACGATCCGCCGGGGCGGTGAAGCGCCGCACCAGGTTCACGGGATCGGCGATCGCATCGGCCTGGTTGAAATCGCGATACAGATCATCAAGCCGCGAGCCGAGCGATGCGAGGTGGTCCGCTGTGCGCCCGCGGCGCGGAGTCGGGACACGCATCAGCCGCGAGCCAGGGCGACGACGCCGGCTGCTGAATGTGGGGGGCTGGACGCCAGATGTAGGAAGTCGGCTGGTTTCCACATGCGGGCTAGAACGCGGTCACCGCCGTCCCGGCGCGGCAGAGCGGGCAGTCGCTCGCCGGGTAGTTCTCTTGCGCCGCGTACTCCGTGAGGGCGATCACGGGTGCGCCGATGTTCACGATCGACGCGAGCCGGTCGCATATCACCACCGCTCCCAATACCTCTCCGCCGGCTTCACGAACGACTTCGGCGCAGCGCTGCAGCGTCTGCCCCGTATTCAGCACATCGTCGGCGAGCAGCACCCGGCGGCCGTTCACGAGCCGCCGGTAGAAGCTGCGGAGCCGCGGACGGTCCTCGCCGTCCATCCCGAACGGCGCAAACGAGCAGGGCGGATGGGTGAGGGTGCGGCGGCTGTCGAGCAGTCCGGCAATCGTGTGCGCCAGCAGCGCCCCACCGGTCACCGGACCCGCGACGACCTCGGTGGAGGTGGACAGTTCCGACGGCACGACGTCGAGCAGGTCCTGCGCGAGCCGCCAGATCGTCGACGGATAGCGGAACAACTGGTGTGGGTTCAGATACGTGCGGCCGTGATAGCCGTTGCCATAGTCGAAGTGGCCGTCGAGCATCAGCACACCGAAGCGGCTCAGTTCAGCGATCGCGCGATCACGGATGTCTTCGGGACGATTCACCAGGCGACTCCAGTCGATGGTCGATGGCCGAGTACGGCGCGCGAGCGAGCAGCATCAGCCGGCGAACACGCCCGCGCCGGTCACGGCCTCGTTGACGAACACCGTCCGCCCGTCGACGATTGTCGCGGCGGCGGCGCCCCGCAGCTCCCAGCCGTCGAACGGCGTGTTCTTCGATTTCGAACGCAGCGATGCGGCGCGGACGGTGACACGTGCGTCGGGCGCGAGCACGGTGATGTCTGCCAGCGCGCCCGGCGTGAGCGTGCCGCCCTCGCGGCGCAGGATGCGGGCCGGGTTCAGCGACAGCAGCTCGACGAACCGTGACAATGTGATGAGACCGGCGTGCACGAGCCGATCGAAGACGAGCGGCACGCACGTCTCGAGCCCGACGATGCCGAAGGGGGCGCGGTCGAACTCGACCTGCTTCTCGTCCGCGTGGTGCGGCGCATGATCCGTGGCGATCACGTCAACGGAGCCGTCACGGAGCCCCTCGATGAGCGCCGCGACGTCGGCGGCCTCGCGCAGCGGCGGGTTCATCTTGCAGTTGGTGTCGTACTTGATCGGACCCGCGAGCGCTTCGTCGGTGAGCGTGAAGTGGTGCGGCGCGACCTCGCACGTGACCCGCGCCCCGCGGTCCTTGCCGACGCGCACGGCCTCGAGCGACCCACGCGCGCTCATGTGCGCGATGTGGACGTGGCCGCCGGTCATCGCTGCCAGCGTGACGTCGCGCGCCACCATGATTTCTTCAGCGGCGCCCGGAATCCCGCGCAACCCGAGGGCAGCCGCCTGAGACCCTTCGTGGGCGACGCCGTCTCCCTTGAGCGACGGATCTTCGCAGTGGTCGATGACGGGCAGGTCGAACATGCGCGTGTACTCGAGCGCCCGCCGCATCATCAGCGCCGTCGCCACGGGGTGACCATCATCCGTGATGGCGACGCACCCGGCCCCGTGCAGCTCGGCGATGTCGGCGAGCTGCTCTCCGGCGGAGCCGCGGGTGACCGCGCCGATCGGGTACACGCGCGCGAGCCCTGCCTCGCGCGCGCGGGCGAGAATGAAGCTGGTCACCCCGGCGTTGTCGTTGATGGGCGACGTGTTCGGCATGCACGCCACCGCCGTGAATCCGCCCGCCACGGCAGACGCCACGCCCGTGGCAATCGTCTCCTTGTGCTCCTGCCCAGGCTCGCGCAGGTGCACGTGCATGTCGATCAATCCAGGGACGACGACGAACCCGCGCGGCACCTCGATCACCTGCATGCCGTCGGGCACCGGCAGCCCGCGTGCCACCATCGCGATGCGGTTGCCGTCGATCAGCACGTCGAGCTCGCCGTCCAGCCCGGCCGCCGGATCCACCACCCGACCGCCTCTAAGCAGCCGCTTCGCCATCCACGCCTCCCGCCAGCAGGTAGAGCACCGCCATCCGCACCGCCACGCCGTTCGCCACCTGCTCGAGAATGACCGAGAACGGGCCGTCGGCCACTTCCGACGCGATCTCGACGCCTCGATTCATCGGCCCCGGGTGCATCACGATCACGTCCGGCTTCGCACGCCGCACACGTGCCTCCGTCATCCCGAACACCGAGAAATACTCGCGCAGCGACGGGAAGAAGCCACCCTGCATGCGTTCGAGCTGGATGCGCAGCAGCATGATGACGTCGGCGTCCGCGGCCGCTTCCTCGACCGAGTTGGTGACCCGCACGCCGAGCCGCTCGATCCCGGGCGGCACCAGCGTGGGCGGGCCGCACACCCAGACCTCGGCCCCGAGCTTCGAGAGCAGCAGGAGGTTCGATCGCAGCACGCGGCTGTGCAGGAGATCGCCGACGATCGCGACCTTGAGACCGCGGATCCGTCCCTTGTGCTGGCGCATCGTGAACGCATCGAGCAGCGCCTGCGTGGGATGCTCGTGCATGCCGTCGCCAGCGTTGATGATTCGCGACCGGCAGATGCGCGCGAGCAGGTCGCACGCGCCCGACGAGGCGTGGCGCATGACGATCATGTCGGGAGACATCGCCTCGATGTTGAGCGCGGTGTCCACGAGCGTCTCGCCCTTGACCACGCTCGACGTCGCCACAGCGATGCTCAAGGTGTCGGCGCTCAACCGCTTCTCGGCGACTTCGAAGGACGTGCGGGTGCGCGTGCTCGGCTCGAAGAACAAGTTCACGACCGTGCGGCCGCGCAGGGTCGGCACCTTCTTGATCGGCCGAAGCGAAATCTCCTTCATCGCCTCGGCCGTGTCGAGCACGAGCACGATCTCCTCGGGCGTCATGTCCGCGATCCCGAGCAGGTGCTTCTGGCGGAGCCGTGTTGCGGCCTGCGGCTCGCCGGCGCGAACGTCCGCCCGGCCTTCAGGACTCTTCGCCGTTGATGACGACTTCGTCATCGCCGTCCACCTCCTCGAGCCTCACCTGGACGCTCTCGCGACGCGAGGTCGGCAGGTTCTTGCCCACGTAATCCGCCTTGATGGGAAGCTCCCGGTGCCCGCGGTCCACCAGCACCACGAGCTGGATCGCCTGCGGCCGCCCGAAGTCGATCAGCGCGTCGAGCGCCGCGCGCACCGTGCGGCCGGTATACAGCACGTCGTCCACGAGCAGGATGATGCGGTCGTCGATCGAGAATGGGATCTCCGTGCTCCGCACGAGCGGCTGCGGCCCGACCGCGTGCCGCATCAGATCGTCGCGATAGAGGGTGATGTCGAGCGCTCCGGTCGGCACCGCACGCCCCGCGATCTGCCGCAACTGCTCTGACAACCGTCGGGCGAGGTGCTCGCCGCGCGAGCGGATCCCGACGAGCGCAAGCGGGTCGAGCACCCGGTTGCGCTCGACGATCTCGTGTGCGATGCGCGTCAGCGTCCGGCCGATCCGGTCGGCGTCCATCACAACCGGCATGGCTCTTCCTCCACGGCCCGGCGGTGAGGCCGCGGCGCGTGATGGGGAATGAGAATCGGAGCGGAATACGCGCCAGCGCGCGCGAGCAGAGGGAGGAAAAAGAACGTCAGGCCAGGCACTACCACCTCTTCGCGACCTCGCTGGGTCGCTTTAAAGAGTCGAGGGATTATACACGAGAGGCCCGGGGCTGGGGGCTAAGGGCTAAGGGCTAAGGGCCGATCCGGAACCTTGGCATTTGGAACCGCGGAACCAGGAACCCGGAACGCACCCGGAACCGGCAACCCAACTGGCACCCGAAACGCGGAACCCGGAACCGCCAGCATCATCCTATCGCCCTTCGTAGCTCGGAATGAACGCGAGCGGTCGTGCCGCGGTGAAGGCGCGGGCGAAGAGATCCGTGCGCGGGTAGCCGTCCATGTCGCGGCCTACGGGCAGGCCGAAGTAGTACAGCACCGTCGGCGTCACGTCGAGCACGGAGGCGCGGCGGAGCCGCCCCGGGCGAACGGCGGATCCGAACGCCATCAGGAACCCGTCGGGCGCGCGTTCGTGCGTGCCGCTTTCGGGGTTACCGAGCGCCCGCTCGAGCAGGCGCTTGGGAAGACTGAGCGGCTCCATGCCGAACGGGGAAATCACCAGCAGCAGGTCCTCGGGCCCGAGTCGATCGATGGCACGGCCGATCTCCCCGTCGATGTAACGGTAGTACTGCTCGAGCACCGTGCCGTAGCGTCTCCGCTCCTCTTCTGGAACATCGCCAAACGCGCGCGGCATCGCCTGCCGCAGGTAATCGTGGCCGACGCTGTCGAGACCGAGGTAGCGGAGCGCCACCAGCCTGACGTCGGGATCGTCGCGGACGCCGTCGAGCGCGCGGCTGTACAGGCGATCGAGCGCGAGCGCCGCGCCGCCCGCGTACGCGTGGGCGCCTGGTGCGGCGAGCGCCGCGGCGGTCGAGGCCATGTCCGGGGATTCGGCAACGGTCCGCAGGCGGCCCACCAGTTCCGGCGGGAAGGTGACCGGCGATTCGACATGCGGCACGTGCAGGCGATCGGTGATCATATCGCCGCGAATCGGGAGCGGCGGGTACGTGAGCGGCCAGCGAACGACGGCAACGCCGAGCCCGGACGTGCTCAGGATGGCCCACAGCGGCCGCGAGCGGAGCGAGGCCGACGTCTGCGATCGTTCGCCGAGCAGCCGGGCGGCGACGAGTCCGTGAGCGAAGCAGTAGTCCGGCAGCATCTCGAGCGTCGGACCCGCGGACCGCACGTCGTAGAGGGCTGCGGACCGCACCCCCGTGCGCATCGGCAGCTTGCCTGTGGCAATCGCCGTCAGCACCGGTGCGGGTTGCGTCGGCCGCAGCGTCGCCAGGTGCATCACCGCGCCGCCGTCCAGGATGCGCGCGAGATTCGGCAGCCGCCCATCGGCGACCGCCGGCGAGATGAAATCGAGCGACGCTCCGTCGAGGAGCAGCATGGTCACGCGTCCGTGCGGCGACGGCGCGAACGAGACGCCGTTCTCGATGCGGCGGGCTCCCGAGGGCGTCTCGTGCGCCGCGCCGCGCAGCCACAAAGGCAGTGCGAGCGACGCGAGCAGCACCAGCCCGAAGGCTGCGGGGCCGGCCCGCCCACCGCGTCCGAACGAGAACCGGAACACGCCGAGCGCGAGCAGCAATGCCACGCCGAGCGTCAGGACGACCGCGCCGAGCGCCATCCGACGTGCGGCTTCGTCGTCCAGCGTGGTACGCAGGCTGCTCAGGTTCAGCCACATCAGCGTGGCAGCAAGCCCCGACGCGACGAGACAGAGCCACACCAGCAGTTGGAAGCTCACCCACCCGGGCGAGAGCGATGTTTCGGCGAAGAAGTGCCTCGCGGCGAGCACGGTGAACGCTGCCACCGCGAACCAGCTGCCGTACAGGAGCAGCAGCCGCACCGCGAGGGCGCCGAGCCCGCCGGGGCTCAGCGGCACGGCCGGATTGAGCTGCAGCACCAGCACCGTCATGTAGGCCGCGAACACGCCCCCGCCGATGAGGGCATTCAGCAGCATCCGCAGGTGGCGCACGGTCACATCATACGGGCACGCTCGTGGGAGCCCGGCCGAGCGCGTTGATATACTCGCCGGGATGGTCGTCGACCTCGCGGCGCCGGTCCTCTACAACCGGCAACTGTCGCCTCACTACAACGTCATCGCGCTGGCGGCACCGGCGATTGCGGCCGCGGCGGAGCCGGGGCAGTTCGTGATGGTCAAGCCGGTGCCGGGTTTCGAGCCGCTGCTACGACGCCCATTCTCGATTTTCGAGGTGCTGCGCGACGCGAGCGGCGCACCCTCCGGCGTCACGCTGCTGAACAAACGCGTCGGGATCACAACCGGCCAGCTGTTCGATGCGCGCGCGGGGCAGCACGTGGCCTGCCTCGGTCCTCTCGGGCGCCCGTTCTCGCCGGTCCGCCCCGGCCACGACGCATGGATGGTCGCCGGCGGCGTCGGGCTCGCACCGTTCGCGACGCTCGCCGCGTCACTTCGTGCGCACGATGTACCGATGACCCTGTTCTACGGCGGTCGGAGCGCCGACGATCTCTTTTTCGTCGAGCTGTTCGAGGACGCGGGTGCACGGATCGTGCTGGCGACCGAAGACGGTACGCGCGGTGAACGTGACCGCGTAACCGGCCCTCTCGACCACGCGCTCGCCGGGCGACGCGACCGGCCCGTGACCCTGTTTGCGTGCGGTCCCGAGCCGATGCTTGCCGCCGTTGCGCACCTCGCAGCACGGCACCGCGTGCCGTGCGAAGTCTCGGTGGAACGGGTGATGGGATGCGGGCTCGGTGGCTGTTACAGCTGTGTCGTCGCGGTGCGCGGGGATGACGAGCGGCCCCACTTCGTGCGCTCGTGTGTGAACGGGCCCGTGTTCGACGCCGCGACGCTCGTCTGGGACTAGGATTCAGGGCGATAGGCGGCAGACGGGTCGATGCTGCCCGTGCGCCGCCCCTGTAGCGGCGCGAGTCCCTCGCGCCGTCGGTGGCATCCAGCACATGGACCTGACCACGCAAATCGGCTCGCTGACGCTCGCCAACCCGCTCATCGCCGCCAGCGGCTGCTTCGGCTACGGGCTCGAGTACGAGGGCGTCGTCGATTTGTCCCGGCTCGGCGCGGTCGCGGTGAAAGGATTGTTCCTCACCGAGCGCGATGGCCATCCGCCGCCACGGATCGTGGAAACGCCGGCCGGAATGCTCAACGCAATCGGCCTGCAGGGCATCGGCGTGCACCGGTTCGTCCGTGAGCGGTTGCCGCTGCTGCGCGAGCGGCGGGCGGTCGTGATTGTGAACGTCTGCGGCGTCACGCTCGACGAGTACGTCGAGGTGGTGCGAATCCTCTCGGATGCCGAGGGCGTCGCCGCCATCGAACTGAATATCTCCTGCCCCAACATCAAGGAGGGCGGCATCCAGTTCGGGTGCAGCCTGAATGGCACCTTCGAGGTCGTGAGCGCCGTCCGCAAGGTGACCCGGCTGCCGCTCATCCCCAAGCTCACGCCGAACGTCACGAGCGTCTCGTCGTTCGCGCGGGCGGCACAAGATGCGGGCGCGGATGCCGTGTCGCTCGTCAACACCTTCCTGGCGATGGCGATCGACGTCGAGACCCGGCGTCCCGTTCTGAGCAATGTCATGGGGGGCCTGAGCGGGCCCGCCATCCGCCCGATCGCGGTGCGGATGGTGTACGAGTGCCGCCAGCACGTCAACATCCCGATCATCGGCATGGGCGGAATCACCGACGCGCGCGACGCGCTCGAGTTCATCATTGCGGGCGCGAGCGCCGTGCAGATCGGCACCGCCAACTTCGTCGATCCGTTCATCTGGTCGAAGCTGCTCGACGGACTCGCCGATTACGGCGGCCGCCATGCGATTCAGCGCCTGTCGGAGCTTGTCGGCGCCGCCCACCCGCAAGGAGTTGAAGGCTGATGCACCCGCTGCTCGCCGCGCTCGACGTGGACGCCGCGACGACGGCGACGACGCTGGCCGAGCGGCTGCGCGGTCATGTCGGCGGATTCAAGGTGGGCAGCCAC
Source organism: Vicinamibacteria bacterium (assembly GCA_963697705.1). Classification (GTDB taxonomy): domain Bacteria; phylum Acidobacteriota; class Vicinamibacteria; order Vicinamibacterales; family JAENWD01; genus CAVUCH01. The sequence continues at coordinate 81,035 of CAVOPA010000018.1, read as the reverse complement.
CTGTTCACGGCCGAAGGGCCGCCCTTCGTGCGCGCGCTCACCGCCCTCGGCGATCGCGTGTTCCTGGATCTCAAGTACCACGACATCCCGAACACGGTCGCGAGCGCCGTGCGCGCCGCGGCGCGGATGGGTGTGTGGATGCTCAATGTGCACGCGAGCGGCGGCCGCGGGATGATGCGCGCTGCACGCGACGCTGCGCGCCAGGCCGACTCGGATCGCATCCCGCTGGTGATCGCGGTCACGGTGCTCACCAGCTTCGACGGCCCGTCGCTCGCCGACGTCGGGATCGAGCGGCAGGTGATCGCGCACGTCGAACACCTCGCGCTGCTCGCCCAGGACGCCGGGCTCGACGGTGTCGTTGCCTCGCCACGGGAGACCGGCCGCGTCCGCGAGCGGTGCGGCCCCGACTTCCTGATCGTGACGCCGGGGATCCGGAGCGGGCCGCCGAAGGACGGTGATGATCAGGTGCGGACGATGACCGCCGCCGATGCGGTGCTCGCAGGCGCGAATTATCTCGTCGTCGGACGGCCCATCATCGCGGCACCCGATCCCGCGGCGGCAGCCGACGCCATCGCGGCGACGCTGCCGGTGTCGGGGGCCACGGGGCCTTTGGGGGCGTAGAGAGGCTAGGGCTGAGGGCTGAGGGCTGAGGGCTGAGGGCTAATGAGCGCTGAGGGCTAGAGGCCCCTTGGCCCCTAGCCCTTGCCCTTGGCCTTTAGCCCCTCGGCTACTTGCCGGTGATGATGAAGTGGCCGCGCCGGTTCTGCGACCAGCAGTTCTCGGCGTCTTCCCGGCAGAACGGCTGCTCTTCGCCCTTGCTCACGGCCTGCACGCGAGTTCCCGGGACGCCAAGGCTCACGAGATAGTCGCGTACGGCCGTCGCACGACGCTCGCCCAGCGCCAGGTTGTACTCCGGCGTTCCGCGGTTGTCGCAGTGGCCTTCGACCGTGAACGCCACCGACGTCCAGCGTTTGAGCCAGTCCGCGTTCTTCTGCAACGCGGTGCGGCCCTCTTCGGAGAACGTCGCTGAGTCGTAGTCGAAGAAGACGTCGCCGAGCGGCTTCTCGGCATTCAACTGATCCACCGACTTGCCGGCGAAGACCTGCTCCGCGGTGAGCGGCGCTGGCGCCGGCGGCGGCGTCGGTGCTGGTTGAGGGGGTGGCGGCGGCGGCGGTGCCGGGGTTGCGGCCGGCGGCGGCGGCGGGGGCGGGGGGGCGGCCGGCTTCTTCTTGGCGCAGCCGGCGGCACCAAGGCTGATCACGAGCGCCACGGCTGCGATCGGACACCATCGCGAATATCGGGTCATCGAATCACTCCTCCATCGGTCCGCAAGAAATTAGCAATGCGCCGTAAGCACGGTCAACGGACAACTCGGTCTCCACATCATCGAGGCGCACTGCCGGAACCGCCGATCGGCACTGCGCGATCGGTCTGCCGACGAATAACGTGCGGTCCCGGGCGATCGTCGCGCGGCCTCTCGGCGTGGCCGGCGCGGCGGCCGGATACACAGAGCGATGTGAAGTCGTTCACGGGTGCCAGTACCGCCAGCGGCTCGCGATCGGGGTACGGCGAGCGCCGGCGCGCCGTCATAGTAACGCAGCAGCGACTCGCCCGCGACGCAATATGGCAGGTGTCGACGACACCGTGCAGGACCGACGCGCCCGGACCCCACCCGAAACAGTGGTTCGCCTCGTCAAATCCGAGGTCGTGCCATTGCTCCCCCTCACAGTATCGGTCCGACACCAATCGACTGCAGATCGGACGCTCGATTCCGGCGCCGGGCGTCCGTCCTTTCGAGCGCGGAGAGCGTCGACCGCGCATACGTCCGGCACGAAGTGACGGAGTCGCGATTTTCGAGTGGATCTGGAAAGAGAGATGCCCGGCATGCCCTTGGCACGCCTGGCGAGGGGCTGCAGCCGCGGCGTGCGTCAGGCCGGCGTCAGCACGAGCACCTCGTTGAGGCTGCCCGTGCGATAGCCCTGGAGGTCGAGGCTGACGTACTTGTAACCTGCGGCCTTGAGCTCGCGGATGATCGCAGCGTTCGTCTCAGGCTCCAACGCCCGCGGCATCTCTTCGCGGCTGATCTCCAGCCGGGCGAGCGTCTCGTGATGCCGTACGCGGCAGACGCGGAAGCCGAGCGCGCGGAGCGCTTCTTCGGCGCGCTCCACCATCTGCAGCTTCGGTTCAGTGACCTCGCTCGAGTACGGGATGCGCGAAGAGAGACACGCCGAGGCCGGCTCGTCCCAGGTCGGCAGCCCCGCGGTATGCGACAGCTCACGGATCTCGGTCTTCGTGAGCCCTGCCTCGTCGAGCGGGCTTCGCACCCGGAACTCCCGCGCGGCCTGGCGGCCGGGACGGTAGTCGCCGCGGTCGTCGGCGTTGTTGCCGTCCACGATCACCGCGATATCCCGCTCTGCTGCGATCGCGGCGAGGTGCGTGAAGAGCTCGTGCTTGCAGAAGTAGCAGCGGTTTGCCGGGTTGGCGCGGTACTCGGGCCGCTCCATCTCGGACGTGTGGATGATCTCGTGCTGAAAATGAAACTCGGCTGCAATGCGAACCGCGAGGTCGCGGTGCCGGCGCGGGTAGCTGGGGCTGTCGGCCGTGACGCAGAGCACTGCCTCCGGTCGCGCCGCTGTAGCGGCGTACGCCAGGTACGCGCTATCGACCCCGCCGCTGTAGGCCACGAGGATCGAGGGCATCGCGCCGAGTATGTCGCGCAGCTGGGCCTCTTTGGCGGTCAGCAGGTCACTCACTGGTCCCAGTCCTCTGCCTCTTCCTCTTCTTCCTCGTCGTCGTCCTCATCCTCGGCGGCGTCGTCTTCGACGTCGTCGTCATCCTCGTCGTCGTCGTCGTCTTCCTGGGCCGCCTCGATTTCGAGCGGCGTGACGCTGACCACTTCAAGGTTCGAGCCGCACTCGGGGCAACTCAGGAGATCCCCCTTGTCGACGTCGTATTCGTCTACATCGAGGTCGGCATCACACTCGGGACAGGTCGCCATGAACAATCCTTGGAAACGGCCGCGGCGCTCCTGCCGAAGCAGTCGGTCGGCGCGTCGATCGAACAGAATTCCTCAGCAGCGTTCGGATTATAGCGACAAGCTCCGGAGACACGCAACGCAACCTACCGCCGCCGGCGGAACGGGCCGATATAGGAAACGATGAGTCCAGCGGCAGGCGCGGCGAAGACGGTGCTCATCGCCGACGACACGGCGTTCGTGCGCGACCGCTTCAAAGCGGCGCTCGAGGAGGCAGGCCACCGAGCGATCACCGTGAGGACCGCGACCGAGCTGCTGGCCCGGCTGAGGACCGACCTCGAGCGCATCGACCTGGTGCTGCTCGACCTGCGGCTCCCACACACCTCCGGACCCGCGCTCGTGCGCGAGGTGCGGAAGATCGACGAAGGACGCCTGCCCGTCGTGGTCTTCAGCGGCACGATTACGAGTGCCGGCGAGGTCCGCGACCTGGCAGCGCTCGGTATCGCGGGGTACGTCAACGAGTACAGCGCCGGACAGAACGTGCTGCCGGCGCTCGCCCCGCACCTGTTCCCCGACAGCTTCAATCGCCGGGGCAGCCCCCGGGTCACGCTCGGCATCCCCATCTCCTATCGCTTCGGCAACACCATTGCCGCGGCCCTCACCCTGACGCTGAGCCGCGGCGGCGTCGCGATCCGCACGACGACCCCCCTCGAAAGCGACGCCAAGGTGCGCCTGCGGCTCCGCCTGCCGGGCGGCACGACCGACATGGACATCGACGCCCGCGTTGCCTGGACCGACCGTCGCGTCGGCATGGGCCTGCAGTTCGAACGTGTGGCGCCCGCCGATCAGCAGGCGATCAACGAGTTCGTCGACGCGCATTTCTTCACCAATCGCAGGGCCTGACGGCTCCGCGAGCGGCTTGCCCGGCACAGGGCAGTCCGGTACAGTCCCGCCACGGGGGTCGTATGCCGGACGTGTCGCACGTGTTCGTCGGTCTGCTTGCCATCCTGGTGCTCGTGTTGGCGAACGGGTTCTTCGTGGCGGCCGAGTTCTCGCTCGTGACCGTGCGGAGGACACGCATCGATCAGCTCATCGCCGAGGGCAGCGCCACGGCGCGCGTCGTCCGGCGCGCGCTCGCGGACCCCGACAGCTACATCGCGGCGACGCAGCTCGGCATCACGATGACGAGCCTCGGGCTCGGGTGGATCGGCGAGCCGGCACTCGCAACCGTCATTGAACCCGCCTTCAGGGTCCTCGGCGACCGCGTGGCGGTGGCCACGTCCCACTCGATCGCCTTCACTGTCGCGTTTGCCGTGATCACCGCGCTTCACATCGTGCTCGGCGAGCTCGCGCCGAAGACGGTTGCCCTGCAACACCCCGAGCGGACCTCGCTCGTCGTGGCGCGGCCCACCGAGCTGTTCATGCGGGTCTTCTGGCCTTTCATCAGCCTTCTGAACGGCATGGGGCGCACCGTCGTGCGCGCGTTCGGCATGCGCGGGCCGAGCGGGCACTCCCTCGTGCACTCCGAAGAAGAGCTGAAGATGCTCGTGACCGCCAGCCAGGAAGCCGGCGTAATCGAGGAAGACGAAGAGCAGATGCTGCACCGCGTCTTCGGCTTCGCCGACCTGACCGCGGGGCAGGTGATGGTTCCTCGGACCGAGATGGTGGCGGTCGCAGACGACGCGCCGATCGACGCCGTGCTGCAGGCCGTCGCGCGCGGCGCGCACGATCGCTATCCCGTGTATCGCAAGGACCTCGACAACATCGTCGGCGTGCTCCACCTCGTCGATCTCGTCCTTGTGCTCGCCCGCGGCGGGCCCGTCGATGTGGCGGCACTCGCGCGCGAGGCCTACACGGTGCCGGAAACGATGCCGGCCGACACGCTGCTCGGGGAGATGCGGGCGCGGAATACGCCGCTCGCGATCGTGATCGACGAGTACGGCGGGACGGCCGGCCTGGTGACGTTCGCGGGGCTGATGGAGCGCATCGTCGGATCGCTCGGCAAGGAGGGCTCGGCCGCTCGCATCACCGTGCTCGCCGACGGCTCTGCGCTCGTGGACGGCCTGGCGCTCGTGACGGACATCAACGCCCAGTTCGGGCTCCACGTCGACGAGGACGTCTACAACACGCTCGGCGGGTACGTCCTCGGGCGTCTCGGCCGGCGGGCACGCCTCGGCGACCGCGTCGAGGTGGAGGGACGCACCATGCGGGTGGAGGCGCTCGACGGCCTCCGCGTGGCCCGCGTGTTCATCTCGAAACAACGCCCGGAATGAACAGGCAAAAGCCGGTTGGCTGCGCAAATGGACCCGTTTACTGTAATATGAACATCTGAACACTCGCTCAGGTGTCGTGACAAAGCCTACACTCGACCTAACCAGCTCACCCGTTGCCGAGGACGCGACCTGCGACGTCTTCCACGCCAGCACCGAGCAGATGCGCGAGGTGCGGGGAGCGATCATCCCGCCGGCGCTGGCCGGAACGCTGGCCGAGACGTTTCGAGCGCTCGGCGACCCCACCCGCGTCCGCATCCTCGATGCCCTGTCGCGCGCCGAACTCTGTGTCTGTGACATCGCCACCCTGTTGTCACTGACCGAGTCGGCCGTGTCGCACCAGCTGCGGCTGCTCAGAAGTCTCCGGCTGGTTCGCTCGCGCCGGGCGGGCCGAATGGTCTTCTACGCCCTCGACGACGCGCATATCACGCGGCTTTTCGCGCAGGGGCTGGAACACGTCGAGGAAGCCATGCCGGCGTCGCGGCGGGATGGGCTGTCCGGAGCTGGCCGATGAGCGCACCCGCGCCGGCGGCGTGCGGTGTGTGCGAGGTGCACGCCGAATCGGTCTTCAAGATCGACGGGATGGATTGTCACGAGGAGGTCGCGATCCTCGAGCGGCGCCTCAAGCACCTTACCGGGCTCGAGGCGATGTCGGCCGACGTCCTCGGCGGCCGGCTGCTGGTCACGTACGACGCCGCGCGGCTGTCCACGGCCACCATCACCGACGCCGTCGCCGACACGGGGATGCGGGCGTGGCTCGAACACGAGCAGCCGCACATCGTCGGGACGTCGTTTGCCCGGCAGCGGCTGCTGGTGGCCTCGGGTGCGAGCCTCGCCGCCGGACTCACCCTGCACTGGCTGCAGCTGGCGCCGCCGGCCGTCTCCGTCGCAGCGTGCGTCGCCTCCGTACTGACGGGTGGCGTGTTTCCGGCACGGCGCGCGATTGCGTCGGTTCGCGCGCGGACGCTCGACATTCACGTGCTGATGACGATAGCGGTCGTCGGGGCGGTCGCCATCGGCGAGTGGTCCGAGGCGGCAACCGTCATCTTCCTTTTTGCCGCCGCCCAGTACCTCGAATCGCGCAGCATGGACCGCGCACGTCACGCTGTCCGTGCCCTCATGGACCTCACCCCGCCCGACGCGCTGGTCGTACGCGGGAAAGACGAGCGCCGCCTACCGGTGGACAGCGTCATGATCGGAGACGTGCTGCGAATCCGGCCCGGTGCAAAGGTGCCGCTCGATGGCACGGTCACATCCGGCAGCAGCGACGTGAACCAGGCGCCGATCACGGGGGAGTCGCTGCCGGTCGACAAGCACGCTGGGACCGAGCTGTTTGCCGGCACGATCAACGGCCGCGGGGCGCTCGAGATGCGCGTCACGCGGCTGCGGCGCGACACGACGCTCGCGCGCATCATTCACCTCGTCGATCGTGCGCAAGCGCAGCGCGCGCCGTCCCAGGCGTTTGTCGAGCGATTTGCTGCCTACTACACCCCGGCGGTGATCGCGATTGCCGTCGGCGTCGCCGTGATACCACCGCTGGTCTTCCACGCGCACGCGGCCGAGTGGCTGTATCGCGCCCTCGTGCTGCTGGTCATCTCCTGCCCGTGTGCACTGGTGATCTCGACGCCGGTCTCGATTGTCTCGGCCCTGGCGGCCGCGGCCAGGCAGGGGGTGCTCGTCAAGGGCGGCATTCACCTCGAGCGCCTCGCCACGATCCGCGCCATCGCGTTCGACAAGACGGGCACCCTGACCCGCGGCGAGCCCGCCGTCGTGGGCGTTACGCCATTCGACGGCATGCGCGAGTTGCGGCTCCTGGGCCTCGCGGCGGCGCTCGAATCGCGATCGGAGCACCCGATTGCCGCCGCGATCGTGCAGCACGCGAAGGTCCACGCCGCTCCCATAGTCTCGGTCGAGCGGTTCCGTGCGCTGCCGGGGCTCGGGGCCGAGGCGCTGCTGGATGGTCGACCGGCCTTGATTGGCAACCTGCGGCTGTTCGAGGAGCGCCGGTTGCTGTCCGCGTCCACGAGGTCCGCGGTGTTAGCCAGCGCCAACGGCCATGCCACGCCTGTGCTCCTGGCGTGGGACGGAGCGATCGCCGGGATGATCACGGTCGCGGACCGCCCGCGCGAGGCGGCGCGCGACGTCATGGACCTGCTCCGCGGCCACGGTCTCCGCCAGATCGTGATGCTGACGGGCGATCATGGGGGCGCCGCGTCTGCGGTGGCCCGTGCCGTCGGAATCACTGACCTTCAGGCGGAGCTGCTGCCGCACGACAAGGTCGACGCGGTTCGTGAGCTCAAGGCGCGGCATGGAGTCGTGGCGATGGTCGGCGACGGCGTGAACGACGCGCCGGCGCTTGCCGCCGCCGACGTGGGGATCGCCATGGGAGCCGCCGGCACCGACGCCGCCCTCGAGACAGCCGACATCGCGCTGATGGGCGACGATCTATCGAAGATCCCCTTCGCGCTTCGCCTCAGCCGGGCCACGCTGCGCAACATCAAGACCAACGTGGCGGTGTCGTTGCTGCTCAAAGCAGTGTTTCTCGGCGCTCGCGGTGACCGGCCACGCCACGCTGTGGATGGCCATCGTCGCCGATACAGGCGCATCCCTGCTCGTCGTCGCCAACGGCCTCCGCCTGCTGCGGACAAGCTGAGGCGGAGGGGCGAGTAGCCAGAGGCCAATGCGTAAAAGGGTAGAGGCCAGAGGCGGCATCCGGGCGAGCGCTGACGGTCGAGGCCAGAAGTCTCGAGGTCACAGCCGACGAGAGGCCGCCGTGGACTGGGCAGAGGATGAAGGCTCTACCTCGAAGAGCATAGATAGGCCAAGGCTCAGGTGAATGAGCGCCGACCGGTCTGTCGCCCCGACCTTAGCCTTTGGCCCCTAGCCGTTAGCCCTTTAGAGCGCCGCGATTGCGGCGTGGACCTTCGCGTAATCCGGTTCCACGCCGGGGTTGGCCGTGATCTCCTTGTGTCGCACGACGCCGCCGCTGTCGACGACGAACACCGCCCGTTTGGAGATGCCTTTCAGGCCGCCCATGTCCGGGTTGGCCACTTCGTACGCGTCGATGGCCGTTCGGTTGAAATCGCTCAACAACGGGAAGTTCAGGCGCTGCTGGTTCGCGAACTCCTTGAGCGCGAACGGCGTGTCGGCGCTGATGCCGAACACCGTGGCGTTCGCCTCGTTCAGCTGGGCGAGGCTGTCGCGAAAGGTGCAGAGTTCCTTGGTGCACACGCCGGTAAACGCCGCCGGGAAAAACGCGAGCACGACGTGCTTGCCGCGCTGCGCGGAAAGGGTCACAGGCTCGCGGTCCTGGTTCGGCAGGGTAAAATCGGGGGCTTTCGATCCAACTTCTACAGGCATCAGTCCTCCAGACCCGCCATTGTAACTGGGGACGCCGCGCGCGCAGTCGAGCGGCAGCGCAGCGCCGGCAGACCATCGGGGCGCCCCCATCGTCAGATATGCCGGGAATAGTGGCTCTTGCCGGCGTTTGACCCATTCGTTTACGATCGGTGGCTGCGTTCCGGCGCCGCGGCGCTGCCTACAGCTCACCCCCACGGTTACGCTCCTGGTCGGCGCCGGCCCGCGGATCGAGGCGGTCAGCGGTGTGTTCAGCGGCTCCGGGCCAGAGGCCCGGCAGAGTTCGTGTACCAGTTTCAACAGCGGAGTCACCAGTGATCGAGGTCCAGCACCTCACGAAACGCTACGGCACCTTCACCGCCGTCGACGATGTCAGCTTCAAGGTGGAACGGGGCGAAATCCTCGGCTTCCTTGGGCCGAACGGCGCCGGCAAGACTACAACCATGCGCGTGCTGACGGGGTACATCCCGGCCACCAAAGGAAAGGCCGTCGTGGCCGGGCACGACGTGTTCGATCAGCCGCTCGAGGCCAAGCGCCGCACCGGATACCTGCCTGAAACCCCGCCGCTCTACCCCGACATGACGGTCGGCGAGTACCTGACCTTCGTCGCGAAGATCAAGGGCGTCGCGGCAAAGGAACGGAAGGCCCGCATCGATCAGGTGATGCGGAAGACCTACGTGGCTGACATGGTGAACCGTGCCTGCGGCAAGCTCTCGAAGGGCTACCGGCAGCGCGTCGGTCTCGCGCAGGCGCTGATTCACAACCCGGACGTCCTGATTCTCGACGAGCCCACGGCCGGCCTCGACCCGAAGCAGATCATCGAGACACGCCGCCTCGTGAAGGAGCTCGCCGGTGATCACACCATCGTGCTGAGCACGCATATCCTTCCGGAGGTGGCCCAGACATGCCAGCGGGTCGTGATTATCAACAAGGGCAAGGTGGTGGCTGTTGATACCCCGGGCAACCTCACCGCTCGGCTCCGCGGATCGGAATCGTTGCTGGTGCAGGTGGACGGCGACCCGGCGCAGGTCACCGGCGCCCTCCAGCGGGTGCCCGGCGTCGTTCGTGTCCAGCTCTCCGACGCCCACGAGCATCATGCGAACTACGAGATCGACAGCGAGCCCGGCCGCGACGTGCGCCGCGACCTCGCGCGCGCGGTGGTCGGCAGCGGCTTCGGGCTGCTCGAGTTGCGGCCGGTTCGGATGAGCCTCGAACAAGTGTTCCTGTCGTTGACGACCGAGGAGCAGCCCGTGGAGGAAGCGCATGCGTAACGTCATGGCGATTGCCGGCCGCGAGCTGCGGTCCTACTTCGCCTCGCCGATTGCCTACGTGGTAATCGGGTTCTTCGCCCTCGTGTTCGGCCTGATGTACGCCGGCGTCCTGAACTGGTTCGTCCAGCAGGGCACGCAGATGGGCATGGGCACGGGACCGCAGAACCTGAACATCAACCAGCAGATGATCCGGCCCTTGTGGATGAACATGGCGGTCGTCTTCCTGCTGCTCATCCCGATGATCACGATGCGCACCTACTCAGAAGAGAAGCGCTCGGGCACGATGGAGCTGCTGCTCACCTCGCCGATCACCGACATGGAGATCATCCTTGGGAAGTTCATCGGTGCACTCGCCCTCTATGGCGTGATGCTCGGCGTGACGGTGATTCACTTCGGCCTCCTCTTCGTTTTCGGGCGGCCTGAATGGAAGCCGCTGGCGACCGCCTATCTGGGCCTGCTGCTCTTCGGCGCCTCGTTCATTTCGCTCGGGCTGTTCATCTCGAGCCTGACGAAGAACCAGATCGTGGCCGGCGCGGCGACGTTTGCGGTGTTCCTGCTGCTCTGGATCATCGACTGGATCGGCCCGTCGTTCGGTCCGACGGGTGAGGCCGTGTTCAAGTACCTGTCGATGACCGGCCACCTCGAGGACTTCATCAAGGGCGTCATCGACACCAAGCACCTCGTCTACTACGTCAGCTTCATCACCTTCGGGCTGTTCCTGACCGCGCGGTCGGTGGACACCGAGCGGTGGCGCGGGTAATGCGATGAACAAGGTCGTCAATTTCCTCGGCTGGGTCGGGACCGCCGTCGTCGTCGTCGCTCTCGCGCTTCGGTTCCAGACAGTGAAGCCGGAATGGGTCCAGTACCTCCTGGTATGCCGCGATGGCGGGCCTGGTGCTGGTGCTGCTCTACATGGCATCGCAGTGGCGCGAGGTGTCGCAGGCCTTCGAGGGCCGGCAGACGCGGCTGGGCACGATCGCGGCCACGAGCGTGGTGCTGATCCTCGGAATCCTCGTGGCCGTCAACTACCTCGCGTCGCGGCGCAACCACCGGTGGGACCTGACCGCGGGCAAGCAGTTCAGCATGGCGGACCAGACCCGCAACATCCTGCAGAAGCTGGATGCGCCCGTGAAGGTGCTGGTGTTCGACAAGCCCACCCAGTTCGACTCGTTCAGGGATCGCCTCGACGAGTATGAATACCTCTCGAACCGAAAGCTGAGGGTCGAGTACATCAGCCCGGACAAGGATCCGGTGCGCGCCAACCAATACAAGATCCAGTCGTACGGGACGGTGGTCTTCAACTACAAGGACCGCACCGAGACGGTGGTGGGCACCGACGAGCAGCAGCTCACCAACACGCTGATCAAGGTGCTGAGCGGTGCCCAGCGGACCGTCTACTTCCTGCAGGGCCACGGCGAGCACGACACCGCGGCGAGCGCGCGTGACGGCTACAGCACGATCTACCAGGCGCTCGGGACGGAAAACTACAAAACCGACACGCTGGCGCTCGCGCAGAAGCCCGAGGTGCCCGCCAATGCCACCGTGCTCGTGATCGCGGGGCCGCGCACGGATCTGCTCCAGGGCGAGGTCGACGCGATCAAGCAGTACCTCGATCGCGGTGGCAAGCTGCTCGTGATGCTCGATCCGCCCGACAAGAACGGACAGCAGCCGCTCACCAACCTGATCGCGCTGCTGAAAGAGTGGGGGATCGAGGCCGGGAACGACATCATCGTCGACACCAGCGGCGTCGGACAGCTGCTCGGCGCCAACGAGGTGACCCCGGTAGCAGTGCGCTACCCGACGCACCCGATCGTGGACCGGTTCCGTGTGATCACTGCCTACCCGCTCGCCCGGTCCATCAAGCCGGTTCAAGGCGGCACGAACGGCCGGACGGCGCAGACCTTCGTTGAGAGCTCGCCGCAGAGTTGGGGCGAGACGAACTTGACCGACCTCTTCGGGCAGAAGCCGGTCGCCTTCGACAAGGACAAGGACGTCCAGGGCCCGGTGTCGCTCGCCGCGGCCGTATCGGTCGCCGCACCGAAAGCCGCGGCAGCCGCGGCCGGACCCAAGCCGGCGGATGCGAAGACGCCGGCGGCCGACGCGCCGAAGCCGGAGACCCGCGTCGCGGCGATCGGCGACTCCGACTTCGCCTCGAACGGCTGGCTCGGCGTGCAGGGCAACCGGGACCTGTTCCTCAACACGGTGGGCTGGCTCTCGCAGCAGGAAAACCTGATCTCGATCCGGCCGCGAGACCCCGAAGATCGGCGCCTCACGATGAGCGCGCAGACCGAGTCGAACGTGAAGTGGCTCTCGATTCTGGTCATACCGTTCAGCATCTTCGCGCTCGGCATCTTCGCCTGGACAAGGAGACGGGGATGAGAGGCGGCCGATCGCTGCTCGTACTGTTTGTGGCGTTTGCCGGCCTTCTCGCGTACCTGTACTTCGTCGATGCGAAGAAGCCGGTCACCGAAGATGGTGCCGAGAAGCACGACAAGGTCTTCACCGTCGACGCCGACAAGGTGAAGGAGTTGAGGGTCAAGAGCTCCTCAGGAGAAACTGCCGTGCTCAAGAAGAGCAAGGACGGCTGGCAGCTCGTGGAGCCCCTCGTGGCGAAGGTGGACGAGAGTGAGGTATCCGGCATTACCAGCAACCTCTCGTCCGCGGAGATTCAGAGCGTGGTCGATGAGGCGCCGAAGGCCCTGCAGCCGTACGGGCTCGCGACGCCGCGCATCGAGGTGGCCTTCAAGACATCCGGCGACAAGGATTACCGGCGTCTGCTCGTGGGCAGCAAGACGCCGACCGGGGGCGACCTCTATGCGCAGCGCGGCGGCGACAAGAAGGTGTTCCTGATCCCGTCGTACGTGGAGACCAGCTTCGACCGTAAGCCGTTCGATTTGCGCGACAAGAAGATCCTGACCTTTGATCGGGAGAAGGTGGATCGGCTCGAGCTCGCGCAAGGCGATCAGAAGGTGGAGCTCGTGAAGGCCGGGCAGGACTGGAACCTCACCGCGCCAGTGCAGGCGAAGGCCGACGCCGGCGCCGTCGAATCGATCGTGACGCGGCTGCAATCGGCCCAGATGAAGTCACTCCCGACGGAACAGGCCACCGATCTCAGTGCGTACGGGCTCGACAAGCCCGTTGCCACCGCGACGATCGGCCTCGGCAGCACGCGTGCGACGCTCGCGTTCGGCAAGGCGGCCGAGAGCGGCGACGTCTACGCGAAGGACCTGACACGCTCCGCGGTGGTCACGGTGGCCGCGGATCTGCTCACCGAGGTGCAGAAGAAACCGTCTGACCTGCGCCGCAAGGACATCTTCGAGTTCCGGTCGTTCAACGCCAAGCGGATCGAGGTTGTGCGCGGGACGGAGACACTCGCATTCGAGAAGGCGAAGGGCTCGGGCAAGGACGCGACGGAGAAGTGGCGTCGCATTTCTCCGAAGGCCGGCGACGTGGATCAGTCGAAGATGGAGACCTTCCTCTCGCAGCTGTCCGGCCTGCGTGCCCAGTCATTCGCCGACGCCAAGACGCCGACTGGACTGGCCTCGCCGGTCGCCACCGTGACCGCGAAGTTCGACGAGACGAACAAGGAAGAGCGCGTACGCTTTGGCCGCGTGGGCAGCGACGTCTACGCCGGGCGCGGCGAGGAGCCAGGTGCGGCGAAGATCGAAGCCACCGCCTTCGACGAGGCAATGAAATCACTCGACGCGCTGAAGTAAACGTGCGTGATCCCGGTAGTGCCCGGCTTCAGCCGGGCCGTGATCCCGTAGCGCCCGCCTTCAGCCGGGCCGTGATCCCGGTAGTGCCCGCCTTCAGGCGGGCCGTGATTCGTATCGTGCCCGGCTTTAGCCGGGCCGTGATCCCGCTCCTACTCCTCGCCCTGGCGACGGCGTGCGCTCCGCGTCTACGCGATCCGCTCCTCCAGCCTACGGTGATCAATGCACGCGACCGCCAGGTGCGCCGCCTGCAGGCGGATCTCGCCGCGATCCTGGCCACCGCCACCTTGGAACGCGGCCTTGTCGCAGCGGAAGTCGCCTCGCTCGATCGGGACGACGTGATCTTCCGCTTCAACGCCGATCGCCTGGTGATGCCCGCCTCGAACATGAAGATCGCGATCATGGCCGCGGCGGCTGAGCGCCTCGGCTGGGACTACACGTTCGAGACGACGATCCACGCGACAGGGCCGGTCATCGACGGTACGCTGCAAGGCGACCTCGTGGTGCGCGGCACCGGAGATCCCAGCCTCAACACGCGCCAGGTGTCTCCGGTCACTGTTTTTGACGACTGGGCCGACCAGCTCGCCAAACGAGGCATCCGGCGCATCTCGGGACGCCTCGTCGGCGACGACAACGCGTTCGACGAGCAGTCCCTCGGATACGGCTGGTCCTGGGACGACCTGCAGGGCGGCTACGCCGCCCCGATCGGCGCGCTGCAGGTGTACGAGGACGCCGTCACCATCGCGATCGCGCCCGGCAGCGCCGCCGGCGCGCCCGCCGGCGTCGAGTTCGTAACGCCAGGCAGCGGGTGGGCCATCGTCAACAGCGCAACGACCGGTGCACCCGGCAGCGCTTCGCGCGTGGATGTGCAGCGCAAGCCCGGCACGCTGCTGGTGCGGGTCACCGGCACCATTCCCGCCGGCGCGAAGACGGCGACGCACGACCTCGCCGTGGACAACCCGACGACGTACTTCCTTGGACTGCTGGCAACGGCCCTGGAAGCACGCGGCATTACGGTCCACGGGGAGACGGCGGACATCGACGATCTGCCGCCCGGCAGCGTACCGCCGGCCGGCCCTCCGCTCGTTGTGTATCGCTCGCCGCCGCTGCATGAGATCGCGCGGACGCTGATGCAGGTGAGCCAGAACTTGTATGCCGAGACGCTGCTCCGCGCAATTGGGCGGGTCGACGGACGCGCCGCGACCGCCGCGGACGGGAAGGATGCCGTGCTCGCGGTGCTGCAAGCCTGGGGCGTGCCGGCAGGCAGCCTGGTCGTCGCCGACGGATCGGGGCTCTCCCGCTACAACTACGTGACGGCTGACGCGATGGTCTCGATCCTGCGGCACATGCACGACGACCCACGCCATCATCAGCCGTGGCAAGACGCGTTGGCCGTCGCTGGCGCCCGCGGCACGCTGCAGAAGCGGTTCGTGGGCACCCCGTTGGAGGGCCGAGTCCGCGCGAAGACCGGCACGATCTCGAACGTGCGCGCGCTGTCTGGCTATGTGGCCGCAGCCAACGGTGAACAGTTGGTGTTTTCCATCATCGTCAACAACGTGACCGCCACCTCCGAGGAGATCTATAAGATCGTCGACGCCGCCGTGCTCCGCCTGGCCGCGTGGACGCGATGATGAGGTGAGGCGCAATTCTGCCTTGCCGGCACACGGCCCATCTGGTACATCACGCCTGCATGGGTCTGCCCTTCAGACGCGGAGTCGCTGCCGGCCTGATGGTCTTCTGGGCCGCCTGCTGCGCGTACTCAGCAGCAGCCGAAGACGTGAAGCAGCACGCCGGCCACTTCCTTGGGACCGTTTCATTTCCCATCACCTGCTCGGAACAGGCTCAGACGGAGTTCAATCGCGCGGTCGCCCTCCTGCACCACATGACGTACCCGCTGGCACGGGAGGCATTCGAGCGGGTCGCGACCATCGATCGCAGGTGCGCGATGGCGCACTGGGGCATCGCGATGACCCTGTTTCAGCCGCTCTGGCCGACGCGGCCTGGACCCGACGCGCTCCAGCGAGGGTGGGAGGCCGTGCAGAAAGCGAAGAGTCTCGAGCCGCCGACCGAGCGCGAACGGCTCTTCGTTGCCACCGGTGAGGCGTTCTTCCTCGAACCGGCGTCATCCGATTACTGGGCCCGCATCCGCCGGTGGGAACAGGCCGCGGAACGGGTGTATGCCGCGTTCCCGGACGATTCCGACGCGGCGGCGTTCTATGCGCTGGCGCTGCTGGCGACCGCGCCCTCCAATGCGACGTCCCGGGCCCATGCCGATCGCGCCGCCGAAATCCTCCTCCAGGTCTACGGACGCAATCCGGACCATCCGGGGGCCATGCACTATCTCGTTCACGCCAACGACGTGCCTGGCCGCGAACGGGAATCGCTGGAGATCACGCGCAAGTACGACGCGGTCGCGCCGCGCAACCCGCATGCGCTGCACATGCCCACGCATATCTATACCCGCCTCGGAGACTGGAACGCGGCGATTCGAGGCAACCTGCTGGCGGCGGACGCCGCGTTGGAGTATCCGGCGGGAGAGCACGGAGAGTTTGTGTGGGACGAGTTCCCTCACGCGATCGAGTACCTCGTGTACGCGTACCTCCAGAAGGGCGCGGACGATCAGGCCGCCGCGCAGATCAGGCGGCTTCGCGCAACGGCTCGCCTGGAACCCACGTTCAAGGTGGCCTTTCACCTGGCATCGACACAAGCGCGCGACGCCCTCGAACGTCGCGCCTGGAGCGAAGCGGCATTACTCGTTGCCCGCGAACCCGCAACCCTCGACTGGGACCGTTTCACATGGCCCGAAGCCATCACGCGCTTCGCCCAGGGTGCGGGTGCGGCGCACCTGGGCGATCTCGCGCAGGCCAGCGACGCCGTGCAACGTCTCAATGAGCTCGAAGCAACCACCCGCGGCGCGGGCGAGGATCTGTTTGCGCGCAACATCCAGATGCTTCGCCTCGAGCTCACGGCGTGGATCGCCCACGCCAAGCAGCAACCCGACGTCAGCGTTGCGCTGATGCGCGAGGCGGCGGAACTCGAGGCGGCGACGCCGAAGGCCGCCGTCACGCCCGGACCCACGCTTCCCGCCCAGGAACAACTGGGAGACCTCCTCATGGAGCAGAAGCAGTCGTCGGAGGCACTCGCTGCCTACACGCGATCTCTGGCTCTGTATCCGGGGCGCTTCAACAGCCTGCTGGGCGCGGCTCGGGCGGCACGAGCGCTCGGTGACGAGTCGCAGGCTCGCGCCTTCTACCGGCAGCTTCTCGACGTGGCTGGTGGCGGTACACGACAACCCGCTCTGAAAGAGGCGCAGAGCTTTGCCGCTCAGCCGCAGTGATCCCGAACAGCGCCGAGCGCGCGTGTTGGTGGATGTACGTTCTGGGTTCGGGTTCCGGGTTCCAGGTTGGGTTCCAGGTTCCGGGTTCGTTCCAGGTTGTCCATGTTCAGGGGTTCCGGGTTCCAAGTGCGAGGTTCCTGATATCGCCGTCGCTCCAATCGAGCCTGCGACGAACCTGGAAGATCGGAACCAAGGAACCGGGACGGTCGAACCGCCGGGGAACCTGGAACGAACGAGGAACGAGGAACCCAACCTGGAACCCAGAACCCGGAACCCGGAATCGTACCCAACAGAAGTGAGCTACACCGCGCCGTGGGCGCGAAGGTACTCGGCGATCCCGGGCTGCCCGGCGTATACGGCCCACCCGAGCGGTGTGCTCTCGTAAATGGCGTCCTTGATGTCCAGCCTCGCGCCGTGCTCGACGAGGAGTTGGACCACCTCGACGCGTCCCGCCAACACGGCCTGGTGCAACGGCGTCGAATGCGCGTGGTTTCCTTCCGGGTTGTAACGGTTGGGATCCTCGCCAGCGTCGAGAAGCAGCCGCACGATTTCGACATGGCCGTGCTGGGCCGACAACGCCAGCGCGCGGTGGCACTCCGGGCTGTCCGCTCGGTCCAGCAGCCGGCGCACGTCGAGCACCCGGCCCAGACCCGCTGCAGCGGCGAGAGTCTCGACACGGGCGCCTCGCCTCACGAGAGCGTCTGCGGCGTCCGTGAACCCGAACGCCAGCGCCGTCATGAGCGGCGACGCCCAATGGCCTGAACCAAGCGCCTCCACGGCCGCTGCGTGATCGATCAGCGTCTCAACGAGCGGGACCTGCACGCCCGCCCGAGCCGGCGGCGTACTAGAGACCAGCATGCTCATGGTCGTGCACTGGCCTCCGTACATGTCGGCAAGAGCATCGACGTCGGCGCCGGCGTCGAGCAGCGCATCGGCGATGGCGACTGCGTTCGGCGGCGTGAGCTGGCGGTAGCCTTCGACGCCGTTCGCTGCCACGTAGTGGAGCAGCGTGGCGCGATGCACCGGCGGGTTGAAAGGCGTGACGCGCGTGGATCGCGCGTGCGCCAGTTCCGGATGCCTCCCGAGGAGCGACTGAACCGAGGCCACGTCTCCATGGATCACGGCCTCAACCGTTGTTTCGAAGCGGCACACCGCAGAATCGTCGTCCGTGACCGCTTCCACGTACTCCTCGAGCATCCGCCAGTCGGCAAAATCGTATCCCCGCGCAACTGCAAGCTCCGCATCGGCCTGGTCGAACGCCGCGCGTCTCACCTCCTCGTCGGAGAGTCGCTTCGGCAGCCAGGGTATGTCGGGATTGAGAAAGCGCGGGTGCCGGTGCGTGACGAACTCGATGGCGGTGGCATTCCCGTCCTGCCAGGCGCGCAGCAGATCGGCCGCCTGATCCCGATACTGCTGGAGTGAAGCGCGAAACGGCAGCGGCGAGAAGGTCATGGCCGCAGCAGTTCCTGGACAGCCCGAAGGATCACGTCGTGAGGTGCGGCAAGCCCACCGCCTTGTGCGAGCTCGGGCCGGCCACCGCCTTTGCCGCCAAATCGAGCCGTGAGCTGCTTGAGAACGGCGCCGGCATCGAGCCGAACGTCGGCCGCGCGTGCGATGACGATGAGGGGCGGAGTCTCGGCGCTGAGCAGGACCGCCGCGTAACCGCCGCGGGAGGCGATTCCGGTTGCGAGCTCTTTCAGCCCCTGTGCGTCCCACCCGTCGACGCGCTCGGCCACGAGGTGCAGATCGCCCAGCGGCACCGCCCGCGCCGCACGCGCGTCAGCCTCGTACCGCACGAGCCGCTGCTGCAAGGCGCGCGCGGCCTGCTTCTGTGCCTTGATGTCGTCCTGCAATCGCTCAATCGCGCCGGGCAGCTCCGCGGGAACCACCGAGAGGTGACGCACGGCTCCTGCAATGACGTCGCGCTGCTGACGGAGCCGCGCGAGCGCGCGGCCGCCGCAGACGAACTCCACGCGCGTGCCGCCTTTGAAGCGCTCGAATCCGGTGACCGCGATGATGCCGACCGCGCCCGTGCTGGCGACGTGCGTGCCGCCGCACGCGGACAGATCGCACCCGTCCACCTCGACGAGCCGGAGCGCCCCGCTGCGAGCCGGTTCCTTGCGCAGCCGCAGCGACGCCGCTTCCTCTTCAGAGACGAACCGCACGCGCACCGGACGGTCTTCCCAGACGATGCGGTTCGCGTCCTGCTCGGCCGCGGCAATCGCGTCCACTGCCAGGGTCGTCGCGAAGTCGATCGTGGACGTCTCGGTACCGAGATGAAAGCTCTCGGTACGCGCGCCGTGCACGCGATCGAATGACGCCGACAGCACGTGCTGGCCCGTGTGCTGCTGCATGTGATCGAACCGGCGGCCCCAGTCGATCTGCCCACTCACCTCGTTCCCAGGCGCAAGGGCCGCCTCGACAATGTGCGCAATGCGGCCGTCGGTGAGATCGACGACCCCGGCAACGCCAACGCCGTTCAGCACGCCGGTGTCGAATGGCTGACCGCCGGACGTCGGATAGAACGCCGTGCGATCGAGGACAACAGCCGCGCGGCCGTCGACGTCGAGGACCTCAGTGACGCTGGCGGTGAATCCGGTCAGGTACGCGTCGGTGTAGTAAAGGCGCTGTGTCATTGATGATGTGAGGCACGATGCACAATGCACAAACGGCTCGCCGGGCGCAGCGAAGCGCAGCGTTCAACGAGGCCCCCGCTCCAGAACGCAGGGGCCTCAGGCTTTTGCTCGTCTGCATCGTGCGTTGTGCATTGTGCATTACACGCCCAGCGGATCCTGTGCCCCCGCCTCCGCAAATCCTTTGGCGCGGAGCACGCAGCTGTCGCAGTGTCCGCACGGGCTGCCGTCTGGCGCGGGATCGTAGCAACTGTGCGTGAGACCGTAGTCCAGGCCGAGTGCCAGGCCCGCGCGGACGATCTCGGCCTTGGTCATGTGCAGCAGGGGGGCGTGGACGTGGAAGCGCGTCCCTTCGACGCCAGCGCGGGTAGCCAGCCCCGCCAGGCGCTCGAACGCCGCGAGGTAGTCAGGCCGGCAGTCTGGATATCCGGAGTAGTCGAGCGCGTTGGCGCCGATGCAGATGTCGCAGGCGCCGAGCACTTCCGCCCAGGCAAGCGCCAGCGACAGCAACACCGTGTTCCGCGCGGGCACGTAAGTCGACGGGATCTCTACCGCGTCGAGCTCGCGATCCTTCGGCACGGACGCATCGGTCGTCAGCGCAGAGCCCCCGATCCGTGCGAGGTCCACGCTCACCTCGAGATGCTGCCGAACGGCAAGCGCGCGCGCGACGGCCCGGGCCGACTCGACCTCCCGCGCGTGGCGCTGACCATACAGCACACTGAGCGCGCAGATTGCGAATCCCTCGCGCTGCAGCATCGCGGCAGCGGTGTAGGAATCGAGGCCACCGCTGAGGAGAACGACTGCGAGGGGCATCACAGGGCTCAGGGCTCAGGGACAACGGTTGACGGTTGACGGTTAACGGTTAACGGTTAACGGTAGCTAGACTCCCCGCGTGTCCGGCGCCCAGATGTACTTGTGCACCTGCAGCTGCACGCGGACGGCAAGGGAATCGGCGAGCACCCACTCGGCGAGCGTGCGCGCATCGAGCACGCCGTGCACCGGCGAGAAGAGCACCGCCGTGACGCGGTCCGCAAGCACGTGACGGGCGAGCGCGTCGCGGGCGTACTCGTAGTCGACACGGTCCGCGATGACGAACTTCACCTCGTCGCGCGGCTGCAGCCGTTCGATGTTCGACCAGTCCATGCGGTGAGCCTCGCCGCTGCCGGGGCACTTCACGTCCATGATGCGGATCACGCCGGGGGGCACGCGGTCGAGGCTGATGTGGCCGCCGGTCTCGACCAGCACCGTCTTGCCGCGCGCCAGCAGCTCCTGCATCAGCACCGGTGCCTCCTTCTGCAGCAGCGGCTCGCCTCCGGTCACTTCGACGAGCCGGCAGTCGTAAGCCTCGATCGCCGCCACCACTTCTCCGACGGACATCTTCCGGCCTTCGTGGAAGGCATACGTCGTGTCGCACCACATACAGCGCAGATCGCACGCGGTCAGCCGCACGAACACGCACCGCTCCCCCGCGTGCGTCGATTCGCCCTGAATCGAATGGAAGATCTCGTTGACGGTCAGCATGGGGACGAGATGATTGTACAGGCTGGGCTCGAGGCTGGAGGCTAGAGGCCGGGCCGGCTCACGGCTCGGGGCACGCACCAGCTCCAGCCGCCAGCCGCCAACCGTCAGCCGTAGAATGTCCCCATGGCCAAACCGATCTTCTACTGCAAACCGACGTGAACGACCTGTCGGAATGCCAGAGGTCATCTGGCACAGCGCGGAATCGACGTCGAGGAACGAGACATCAGCCGGCAGCCGCCACCAAGGGCCTTCCTGGAACAGCACGTGGACGAGACGCGCTTCCTCGACTACGTCAGCCGCCGCAGCCCCGCGTTGAAGGACCGGCCGCTGCCCTCCTCGAAGCGGGAGGCAATCGATCTGATGGTCGAGCAGCCGAACCTGATCAAGCGTCCCGTCCTGGTCGTTGGCCGGCGGGCGATTTTCGGCTTCGACAAGGAGGCGTACGATGGGCTGGGGGCCAGGGGCTGAGGCTGGAGGCTGGAGGCTGGAGGCTGGCCAGAGGCTGGCTAGGGACCGGCGGCGGGCGGCGGGCGGCTGGAGGCAAGGGCCTGAAGGCTGGGGCTTGGACTTCGCCAGCGGGCCCTTAGACTAAGCCCTACTCCCCTCAGGCATATGGGCGAACTCCGTATCGGCACATCAGGATGGAGCTATCCGACGGGACGAGGCACCTGGAACGGTGTGTTCTACCCGCCAAAGAAGGGTCGTGCCTCGAGTCTCCCCGGGTTCGACGAGCTGTCGTTCTACGCCGAGCACTTCAACACGGTCGAGGTGAACTCCAGCTTCTACGGCACGCCGCGGCCCGAGGTGAGCCGCGGCTGGGCCGAACGCACGCCGGCAGGCTTCGACTTCTCGCTGAAGCTCTATCAAAAGTTCACGCACCCCGCGATGTACAAGGCGAGCCGGCTCGATGACCTGCCGGCCACCCCGCAGCAGCTC
Organism: Vicinamibacteria bacterium; assembly: GCA_963697705.1. Classification (GTDB taxonomy): domain Bacteria; phylum Acidobacteriota; class Vicinamibacteria; order Vicinamibacterales; family JAENWD01; genus CAVUCH01. Next base: position 59,023 of record CAVOPA010000018.1, on the reverse strand, counting down.
GATGCCCTCGCGCGGGTGAACCGCGCCGACGTCGATCAGTTCAAGGCCGGCATCGAGCCGCTGGCATCCGCCGGCAAGCTCGGTGCGCTGCTCGCCCAGTTCCCTCCGAGCTTCAAGAACAACGAGGCATCCCGCGCGTATCTCACGTGGCTGCTGACAATCTTCCGCGAATATCCGATCTCGGTGGAATTGCGGCACAGCAGCTGGAGCGACCACGTCGGCGACACCCTGGAACTGCTGAACGAGTTCGGCGCTGCGTGGACCCAGATCGACGAACCGAAGTTCCGCTCGTCCATCCGCCAGAACCAGCTGCCGAACGTGCGCACGTTCTACTACCTGCGCCTGCACGGCAGGAACGCCGCCGAGTGGTGGACGCACAGCGCAAGCGAAGACCGGTACAACTACTTGTATTCAGAAGAGGAGCTGCAGCCGATTGCAGAAACGGCGACTGCCGCTCGCGCGCTCGTGAAGAAGGCCTACCTGTACATGAACAACCACTTCGCCGCCAAGTCGGTCGCGAACGCCGTCGTCGTCAAACACCTGACCGGCGAGCCCGTCAAGGGAGAGTACCCGCAGGCCATGATCGATCGGTACGAGTTCCTCGCGCCCCTCGTCAAGGCCACAGCATCATGGACCGCCCCACCAGCGCGCGAGACCGCGGATGTGCACGCGCCGCTGCTCGACGAACGGCCGCGCAGGCGCTGAAGGTTCGTACGCGTAGGTGGGACGGTGGTCCGGGACACGTCGTGGCTGATAGCCAGGAGCCTGACTGAGAACTCACACGTGAGGACCGAACCCAGACGAGAGAGTCGCCGGCCGCCTACTTCGCCGGCGCACCCTTCACGTACATTCTCTTGATCACGTCCCCTGCCGCGATCTTCGCCGGCACGTCCACACCGCTGATCACCTGGCCGAAGACCGCGTACTTGCCGTCGAGCGCCGGCTTCGGGGCAAGCGTCACGTAGAACTGCGAATCCGCCTCGGCTGCGTTGCCGGCGTGTGCCATGGCCACGGCGCCTTTCGTGTGCAGGTGCTTCTTCGAAAACTCGGCGACGCCGATGGGCTTGCCGCTGCCGGCGGCGGGTCCGCGCCCCCAGTCAGCTTGTTTGCTCATGTCACGCGTCTGCGGATCGCCGGCCTGGATCACGAAGCCAGGCACCACGCGGTGGAAGCGCTGCCCGTTGAAGAAGCCCCTTTTGGTCAGCGCGAGGAAATTCGCCACGGTCTTCGGCGCGTCATCGGGGTACGTCTCGAACTCGAACGTGCCCTTCGCGGTCTCGACCACGACGACCGGCCCGGCTCCTGGCGACGGCTGCACCGTCGGAGCTGCGGCCGGCTTCGCCGGCGTTCTGGCCGGAGGCTTCGGGGCAGGCTGCGTGCCGGCCTTCGGAGCGGTCCCCGTCTTCGGCGCGGCGCCTTGCGCCGGTTTCGCCGTCTGCGCGGCCGCCGTCGCGACGACCGCTACCGCGAGGAACACCGCCAACCCTGTCGTATGACGCGTGCGCATTCACTTCTCCTTGCCCACCCTGTGGACGCCAATCCTGGGGCACATATCGCGGATGGCACAGGCGCGGCACCGCGGGTAGACGGGACGACAGACGTTCTGCCCCCAGGTCACGAGATAGAGATTGATGTAAGGCCACCATCGCTGGTCGATGGCTTGATACAGCGCCTGTTCCGTCCGCTCGGGCAGATCGGTTCGCACCCACCCGAGCCGATTCGAGATGCGGTGGACGTGCGTATCGACGCAGATGTTGTGCTCGCTCTTGAAGGCAAGGATGAGCACGAGATTGGCCGTCTTGCGGCCGACACCCGGTAACGCCGTGAGTTCCTCCATCGTCCGCGGCACGCGGCCGCCAAACCGGGTCGCGAGCGTCTCGGCCGTGGCCTTCACGAACCGCGCCTTGTTCCGGTAGAAGCTCACCGGGTAGATCAGCCGCTCGATCTCGTCTACCGTCAGCCGGGCCATCGTCCGCGGCGTGCGCGCGCGTTTGAAGAGCCGTACCGATGCCATGTGCGTGGTGGCGTCCTGGGTGCGCGCCGAGAGCAGCGTGGCTATCAGCACCTGGAACGGATCCTCCGCCTGCGCGTCCGAGATCTTTTCGATGGCGGGCAGCTCCATGCCGGTGATCGCGAGCGCCAGACGGCGCATGACAGGCTCCACGGGCGCGGCCCGGAGCCGTGCCACACGTGTGGCTGGTCTTCGTGGCGTGGTCTGCTCCATCTTCGTGTGGCGCCTCGTCGAATTTCCTGATCACGGCCGACCTGAAGGTCGGCACTACAGGTGTCCAAAGGCCCTCGCCTCAGCGCCGGTCCACTGGTGGTCGCCGTGTTCCGCGTCGTGCCCGCGATGTTCCCCGCGGTGCTCGCGTGTTCCACGTAGTGCCGGCCTTCAGGCCGGCCTAGACAATCGGCGTCAACGGCACATGCCCGGTGAGCACCGCCACCACGTTCCGCACGGCGAGATCCGCCATGGCCAGCCGGGTCTCGCGGGTCGCGCTGCCCAGGTGCGGCGCCAGCACCACGTTGTCGAGCGGAAGCAGGTCCGCGTGCACCTCGGGCTCGCGCTCGAACACATCGAGCGCGGCGCCCGCAATCAGCCGCTCGCGCAGCGCCCACGCGAGCGCCGCCTCGTCCACCACCGATCCGCGGGTCGTGTTTACGAGGTAGGCCGTGCGCTTCATCCGCGCGAGCGCTGGCTGGCCGACAAGCTTTCTTGTCTCCGGCGTCAGCGGCACGTGCAGGCTGACGACGTCCGAGGTCGCGAGCAGGCGATCGAACGACATCCACTCGGCGCCCGGCCAGTCCACCTGCCGGCGGCTGCTGACGGCCACGTGCATGCCGAAGGCGGGCGCGCGCTCCGCCACCGCGCCGCCGATCCGGCCGGCGCCGACGATCCCGAGCTGCTTGCCTCGCAGGCTCGTGCCAAGCATGAAGTCGAACGCCCATCCCTTCCACTCTCCGCGCCGCACGATCCGCTCCCCTTCCCCGATCCTGCGGGTGATCGCCAGGATCAGCGCCCAGGTGTAGTCGGCCACGGCGTCGGTGAGCACGTCCGGCGTGTTCGTGCAGACAATGCCCCTGGAGCGGGCGTGCGCCACGTCCAGGTTGTCGTATCCCACGGCGACATTCGCAATGATTTTCAGGTCGGAGGCGCCGTCGATGGCTGCGGCGTCGATGCAATCGCCGAGCAGCACCAGGACTCCCTGCTTGCCGCGAAGGCGGTCGCGCAGTTCGGAGGTTGTGAGACCGGTGTCGCCGGAGTGCATGTCCACCTCGCAGTGCTCCGACAGCACGGAGAGCGCGGCAGACGGCAACCTGCGGGTGACCAGGACGGCGGGACGCACAGAGTCCATCTTAGTGCGGTGCGGCCTGCCGGTGGGAACCGCCGGTTGCTGGTTCATCCCGCGGCTCGTCCCACGGATCGTCCTGCCTGTGTTGTGGGCGCGCATCCGACTGGGATAGCGTAGGCTCACCTGGTCCTTTCCTGGAGCGATTGATGCGTACACGTTTTGCGGCTGCCGTGGTGTGGCTGGCGCTCTGCGGGCCGTCCCTCACGGCGCTGTCGGTCGACGAACTGGTGTCGCGCCACGTCGAAGCGCGCGGCGGGCTGGAGAAGCTTCGCGCCATCCAGAGCCTGCGCCTGACGGGCAAGCTGGTGTTCGTGGGCGGCGGCTTCGAGCTCGCCTACTCGGAGGTGCTCAAGCGGCCGGGAATGGCGCGCGCGGAGTTCTCGGCCCAGGGCCTGACCGCCGTGCAGGCCTGGGACGGCAAGGAAGGGTGGCAGATCTCACCGTTCCAGGGCCGCAAGGACCCCGAACGCCAGTCGCGCGACGACAGCAAGGGCCTCATCGACGACGCCGACATCGATGGGCCGCTCGTCGATGCCGCCGCGAAGGGCTCGACGCTGACGTACCTGGGTACGGAGGACGTCGACGGCACCGACGCGCACAAGATCCGGGTGAGCCAGCGCGATGGCGACACGCTCACCGTCTTCCTGGACCCCGATTACTTCCTCGTCATCCGGATCCGGTATCAACACGCCATCCGTGGCTCCGAGACACAGACAGAGACGGATTTCGGCAACTACGAGCGCGTGAACGGCGTCGCGATTCCGTTCTCGTACGAAATCGGCCCTCCCGGCGCGCCGCGCAGCCAGAAGATCATCGTCGAGAAGGCCGAGGTGAACGTACCGGCCGATCCCGCGGTGTTCGCGTTTCCGTCTGCCCCGGCGACAGGCAAGGAGTAGCACATGCGACCCACGACACGTTTTCTGCTGCTCCTGGTCCTCGCCTCGGTGCAGCCGCTCGCCGCGGCTGACGGCCGCGCGCCGTTCGACGCGGGAGTGATCTCGGGCCTGGGCATCCGCAACATCGGATCGGCAGCGATGAGCGGACGTATCGCGGCGATCGCGGCGCGGCCCGGTGAAGACGGCAAGGTGACCGTGTTCGTCGGCTCGGCCAGCGGCGGTGTGTGGCGCTCGCTCGACGGCGGCACGACGTTCCGTCCGGTGTTCGACAAGCAGCCGGTGCAGTCAATCGGCGCGGTCGCGATCGACCCGTCCAACCCGAAGGTGGTCTGGGCCGGCACCGGCGAGGGCTGGACCCGCAACTCGGTCTCGATCGGCGACGGCATCTACAAGTCCACCGACGGTGGCGACACGTGGACGCGAAGCGGGCTGCCCGAGTCGGAGCGCATCACGGCGATTGCCGTGCACCCGACCGACGGCCAGACGGTCTACGCGTGCGTGCCGGGCAAACTGTGGAGCGACTCGACCGAGCGCGGCCTCTACAAGACGACCGACGGCGGCCAGACGTGGGCGCTCGTGCTGAAGGGCGGCAACCCTTCGACAGGCTGCGGATCGGTGTCGCTCGATCCCAAGGCGCCGAACCGGCTGTTTGCCAGCTTGTGGGATTTCCGGCGCCAGGGATGGACATTCCGCTCCGGAGGCGAGTCGCCAGACGCGCCGAGCGGCAGCGGCCTGTTCGTGTCGAACGATGCGGGACAGACGTGGTCGGCCCTCGACATGTCGACTGCGAAGGGCCTCCCCGCCAAGCCGTGGGGTCGGGTCGCCGTGGCCGTCGCGCCTTCCGACCCGAGCCGCGTGTATACCGTCATCGAGTGCGCCCGGAGCGCGCTCTTCGTGTCCGACGACGGCGGAAAGACGTTCGAGGAGCGGGATCGCAGCCAGATGATGGTGTGGCGCCCGTTCTACTTCGCCAACCTCGTCGTCGATCCGAAGAACAAGGACCGCGTGTTCAAGGCCGGCGGTGGGCTCATCGTCTCGAACGATGGCGGCCGCAGCTTCAGCGGCGCGGCCGGCCGCTCTCACGGCGACTGGCACGACGTCTGGATCAACCCGGAGAACACGCAGCATCTCTTCGGCGGCGACGATGGCGGATTGTGGATCTCCTACGACGGCGCGAACCGCTGGTGGAAGGCCGACAACCTGCCGATCTCGCAGTTCTACCACGTCAGCGTGGACGACAAGGACCCGTACCAGGTGTATGGCGGGTTGCAGGACAACAGCTCGTGGGTCGGCGACTCGATCTACCCGGGCGGCATCACCAGCAACCGGTGGGAGAACCTGTACAACGGAGACGGCTTCTGGGCGTTCGCCGATCCCGCGGATCCTGACTTCGCCTACGCCGAGATGCAGGGCGGCTTCATCGGGCGCGTGAACCGCCGCACCCTCGAGGCGCGTGACATCCAGCCGAAAGCCGGCAAGGGTGAGAAACTGCGCTTCAACTGGAACACGCCGATCCATCTCTCGCCGAATGAGAAAGGCACGCTCTACATCGGCGCCCAATTCCTGTTCCGCTCGCGGGACCACGGCCAGACGTGGGACCGGATCTCGCCTGACCTCACCACGAACGATCCGGCGCGGCAGCAGCAGGAGAAGTCGGGCGGGGTCACGGTGGACAACTCGGCCGCCGAGATGCACACGACGATCTACTCGATCAGCGAGTCGCCCAAGAACCCACGCCGGATCTGGGTGGGCACCGACGACGGGCAGGTGCAGGTGACGCGCGACGGGGGCGCCACGTGGGCCAACGTCGGGGGCAGCCTGCCTGGCGTACCGGCGGGCAGGTGGATCTCGTGGGTCGAGGCAAGCCGGTTCGACGAGAAGCGCGCGTACGTGGCCGTCGATCGCCACACCATGGGCGACATGACGCCTTACCTGTTCCGCACGGACGACGACGGCCAGACGTGGCAGCGAATCGCGGGACCGGAGCAGGGGTTGCGCGGGTACGTGCACGTGATCCGCGAGGACGTCGTGACACCCGACCTGCTGTTTGCCGGCACGGAGTTCGGTCTGTGGATGTCGATCGACCGCGGCGCCGCCTGGGCGCAGTTCAAGCCGGGGAACTTCCCCGCCGTCGCCGTTCGCGATCTCGTGGTGCAGCCGCGGGATCACGATCTCGTCATTGCCACCCACGGGCGCGGCCTCTGGATCGTGGACGACATCACGCCGCTGCGCAGCCTCGCGGGCGACGTGCTCGCATCGGAGGCGGCCTTTCTCCCCACGCGGCCCGTGCAGCAGCGGATCCAGGGCTCCGGCGGGTGGCCCGGCGGCGACGCCAGCTTCAGCGGCGACAATCCCGAGAGCGGCGCCGTGATCACGTACTACCAGCGCACCCGTCACCTCTTCGGGAAGATCAGCCTGCAGGTGCTCGACGCGAACGGCGCGGTCGTAGACACGATCCCGGCGAGCGCGCGCCGCGGCATCAACCGCATCACCTGGTCGATGCGGGTGAAGCCGCCGGAGGTGCCGCCGGCGGCGCAACTGGCGCAGGCCGGCTTCAATGGTCCGCGCGTGCTGCCCGGCCGCTACACCGTGCGCCTCACGAAGGGCGACAAGACGTACGACACGACGCTGCCCCTCGCGCTCGATCGCCGTGCCACGTTCACCGAGACGGACCGAAAGGCACAGTACGAGGCGGCGATGCGCGTCCACGCCCTCTTCGGGTCCATGACGGCACTCGTGCGCCGCGTCAACGGGCTGCGAGAGGCGGCCGACCGGGAGGTCCAGTCGCTGCCGGCGGCGGATCCCGCCCGCCGGCCACTGGAGGCGCTGGCTGCGAAAGCGGACGAGGTGCGGAAGCGGGTGGTGGCCACCACCGAAGGGGGCGCCATCACCGGCGAGGAACGGCTACGCGAGCATGCGGACCAACTGTACAGCGCGATCCTTTCGTACGAGGGTCGTCCCGCGGATTACCAGCTGCAGCGAATCGACGTGCTGACGAGCGAGCTCGCCGACGTGGAGTCCGCGTTTCAAGGCGTGCTGAAGGCCGAGCTCTCGGCCGCCAACGCTGCGCTCAGGAAGAAGAAGCGGGCGGCGATCGCGGTGCCCTGACGAATCAGGACCGGCTAGCCGGGCACTACACGGACGGCACGAGGCCCGGCTGAAGCCGGGCACCACACGGAGGGCCTGAGGCCCGGCTGAAGCCGGCACCACACGGAGAGCCTGAGGCCCGGCTGAAGCCGGGCACTACACGGAGGGCCTGAGGCCCGGCTGAAGCCGGGCGCTACACCGAGGGCCTGAGGCCCGGCTAAAGCCGGGCGCTACACCGAGGGCATCAGGCCCGGCTAAGGCCGGGCACGACGCGCAGTCGGGCCATGCCGGGCTAGATCTTCATCAAATCGGTGCCGACGATCACCCGGCCCTTGAAGTGCTCGCGCACGCCCTTCGACCACTGGGCATCCGTGATCGTCGCGTCGTCGCCCGGAACGAAGTGCGACAGCACCAGTGTACCCACGCCAGCTTCAGCGGCGATCCGGCCGACGTCTTCCGGCACTGTGTGGCTCGCGAGCAGATGGGCGCGGAGGCGATGCGCATTCGGCAGACGCGCGAGCAGGCGCTCGATCCCAGGCAGGTACATCACTTCGTGGACGAGGACGTCCGCGCCTCTGGCAAACGCGGCGAGCTCCGGCGCGTAGGCGGTGTCTCCGGAAATCACCACCGAACGGTCCTTTGCGTCGAAGCGGTATGCGTACGCGTGCTGGATCGCCGGGTGGCGGACGGAACACGAGCGCACCGTCACCTCGTCATTCTGCAGCACGACGCCCGGGGCAAGAAATTCGTGCGCCGCGACCAGCCCGCGCGGATCGGATCTGCCCTCGTCCGGAACACGTGTGTCCAGGTCGTCTTTCATGTATTCGAAAAATGAGCTCGTCATGCGCTCGAGCCCCGGCGGCCCGTATGCGTCGAGCCGAAACGGCAGGCCAGTGATCCACGCATTGTAGAGAAGGGCGCCGTATTCGAAATTGTGGTCCGAATGATGGTGAGTGATGAACACGTGGCGGACAGCGTTCAACGACACGCCTGCGGCGAGCAGCTGCATCGACGTGCCGTAGCCGCAGTCGACCACGTACGGCACGTCGCCGATCAACAGCAGCGTGGCAGGACTCCTGCGGCCGGCCGCGCTCACTCGTGGCCCGCCTTTCGTGCCCAGGAGAACGATGCCCGTGCCGCTTCTCGTTTGCGCAGGCACCGCGGGCGGGCCGATCGCGGCGGAGACCGCAGCGCTTCCAACCGTGGCGAGAAACTGTCGACGATCAGGTGTCATTTGGATCCGCTGCTACCGGGCAAAGGTGGCTCGTCACCACGGTCGTGGCAGAGACACAGCTGGTGATTCCCGGCGATCAACCGGTCACGCGGTCGCGGCCACGATGGCGAATACCTCGTCCGCCAATGCGCGCGCGGCGATTTCCGTCGGGGCTTCTGCGACGACGCGAATGATGGGCTCGGTGTTCGATCCGCGCACATGAAACCAGGCATCCCCGAGCAGCACCTTCACGCCGTCGCGGAGGTCCATCGGGTGCTGCTCATACTGCTGCCTGATGCGGCGAAGCACGTCGCCCACCCGCTGCGAGGGGCACGGCATCTGTGCCTTGACCATGGCCGACGCCGGCAGCGCGGCCACCAGCGACGAAAGCGGCTGCGCGGTGTCGGCCAGGAGGTGGAGCACGAGCGCAATGCCGACGAGGCTGTCGCGACCGAAGTTGATGGCGGGATAGATGACGCCGCCATTGCCTTCGCCGCCGATCACGGCACGCTCCCGCAGCATCCCATCGGCAACGTTCGCTTCGCCAACCGGCGTTCGCACGACGCGGCACCCCGCGCGCGCTGCGACGGCCTCGACGCGGTGGCTGGTGGACAGGTTCGTCACCACCGTCCCCGGCGTGCGCGCCAGGACGCGCTCGACCGCGAGCACGAGCGTGAGCTCCTCACCGATCGGCTCACCGGCCTCGGACACAATCGCCAGGCGATCGGCGTCCATGTCCTGCGCGAAGCCAACGTCCGCTCCGCTCGACCTGACCAGATCGCAGAGCGCCGAGAGGTTTGCCGCCGTCGGCTCGGCCGGGCGCGGGAATGAGCCATCGGGTGTCGTGTAGATGGTGACGACCTCCGCGCCGAGCGCCTCAATCAGCGCCGGCGTGACGGCCGAACCTGCGCCGTTGCAGGAATCGAGCGCCACCCGCAGCGGCCGACCTCGGCGCCGTGGCAGCGCGCCGACGGCGTCCAGAACCGCCCGAGCGTGCAGGTCGACCACGTCCGGTCGGTGCTGAATCTCGCGCATGTCGCCACCGGCGACTCGGCGGTACTCGCCCTGGTGGTAGATGTCGAGCAGCTCGCGGCCGCGCGCACCGTTGAGGAAGAGCGCATCAGGCCCGATGAACTTCAGCGCGTTCCACTCTGACGGGTTGTGACTGGCGGTGATCGCGATGCCACCGTGCGCCGCGAGCCGGCGCACGCCGAACTGCACCGTCGGCGTCGGGCAGACGCCAACCTCCACGATGCGGTTGCCGGCCGACAGCAGGCCGGCGATGACGGCCTGCCGCACCATCTCGCCCGAGCGCCGCGTGTCGCGCCCGACGACGATCGGGCCGGTGCCCATGCAGGTGCCGAAGGCCTGCGCAAAGCGCGTCAGCAGGATCGGGGTGAGCGACTCGCCGACGACGCCGCGTACTCCGGAAATCGAGATCTTCAGCGTGGGAATGGCGCGCATGATCTACGTCCCGAGCCGCTCACGTGCCCAGTCGGCGAGCTCCTGGGCTCGTGCCGCGGTGCCCGCCTCCGCGATTACGCGCACCATCGACTCGGTGCCCGACGCGCGCACGTGCACCCATCCGTCCGCCCAGTCGAAACGCAGGCCGTCTGTCTCATCCAGCGTTGCACCACGCGCGTCGTCGGTTCGATCGCGCAAGGCCTGCAGCGTCGAGTAGATGCGGCGTGGATCCACGGCAATCAGCCGCTTGACGATGGCCATCGGCGGCAGCCGATCCACCTGCGACGATACCGTCTCGCCTGTGACGGCGAGGTGCTCGAGCAGCAGCGTCATCGAGGCGGCGGCGTCGTGTGACGCCTGCACCCCTGGCACCGCGACGCTGCCGTTCCCTTCGCCACCGATGACCGCGGCGTGCTCGAGCATCGCGGCTGAGATGTTCGGCTGGCCCACGGGTGTGCGGATGACGGGAACACCGTGCGCATCGGCCACACGATCCACGAGCGACGTGGTGCAGACGTTCGTCACAATCGGGCCGTGGCGGCGCGCGAGGGCAGCGCCCGCCGCCAGCACCAGGGTGAACTCTTCGGACAGGCGGCGCCCCCTCTCGTCCACGATGCCGAGGCGCTCGCCGTCCGCATCGTGCACGAAGCCGATATCGGCGCGGCCCGCCCGTACGAGCGCGCTCACCTGCGCCATGGTCCTCGGCCGCGGCTCAGGACTGTGCGGGAACGGCGCGTGTTCGTCGTCGTTGATCGCCAGCACCTCGCAGCCGATCGATTCGAGCCAGCGCGGGGTCAGGCGAACGCAGGCGCCATTGCAGCAGTCGAGCGCGACACGCGGGCGGCGCCGCCTGATGGGTTCGACGTCAAAGGCGGCGCGGAGCACATCGAGGTGATGCGCAATGGCGTCCGCCGTCTGGATCGACGTCGCCATGTCGTGCGAGCTGGCTTTGTCGAACTCGCCCTGGTGGTACACGTCCAGCAGCTCCTCGGCCTGGAGCGCATTCAGGTAGAGACCGTCCGGCCTGACGAACTTGAGCGCGTTCCACTCGGCGTCATTGTGGCCCGCCGTGATGGAGATGCCGCCCCGCGCCTCGAGCCACGACACGGCGAGCTGGAGGCTTGGCGTCGGGCACACGCCGACATCCGCAACCTCACAGCCTGCCGCCAGCAGCCCCGCGCGCACGGCTGCCGCAACCATCGGTCCCGAGGCCCTGGTATCGCGGCCGACGAGGATGGTGCCTGGACCGAGATACGTGCCGAACGCCTGGGCAAAGGAAACGGCGAGCTCCGGCGTGAAGGTCTCGCCGACCACGCCGCGGACGCCGCCGATGCCGATTTTGAGAGGCTTCATCGCTGAAGCGCCTTCTGTCGCATCGGCTCGAGCGCTCGATGCAGACTTGGGACGACGACGAGTAGTGCTTAGTTCTACTTCGTTTGACCGGCCGGCGACCTACTTCTGAATTGCCAGTTCTCAGTCTTCAGTTCGGCTCGATCCTACCAGGCCGCACGCACTCAGCTGAGAAAGCGACGACTGAAAACTGAGAACTGAAGTGCCCGGCCTCAGTGCCCCATCGACCTGCAATATCCGCAGTGATTGCACGACACGTGCGGCTCGATCACGCAGGCGCCTCCGATTTCGGCTCCCGCGGGCACGCGAAAGGTCGCATGGCTCGCGTGCGTGCTGGCGTCGATCAGTGGAACAGGCGCATGGGGAACGTGCGCATGTGCACCAGTTGCCGGCGAGGGGTTACCCAGGCGATCGGCAACAACGCGTCGCACGAGGCTTCGGAGTTCCTGCTCGGTCATGGCTCCATGAATGCGGGATCGCAGTCGAGGCGATCCACGATCCCCACGATAGCAGCGTCGACCGGCGTCCCGCGGCGCTGCATCGCGTCGGCTGCGGCCTTGCCGTCGAGCACGATGAGCACTTTCTCCCGGACGCCCGCGCCAACGGTGTCAACCGCGAGCAGCATCGGCCCGCGCGGCGTGTCATCGGGCGCAACCGGCTGCACCAGCATCAGCTTCGAGCCTTCGAACCTCGGATGCTTCTGTGTGGCGACAAGCGTGCCGACGACGAGGGCGAGTTGCATCTCTCTGTACTTTGCGGTTCCGAGTGCCTTGTTCCGGGTTCCAGGTTGGGTTCCGGGTTCCTCGTTCCGTTCTGGGTTCCTCGTTCGTTGGTTCCTCGGTCCGGGTCCGATTCCGGGTTCCAGGTTCAGCCCGCGTTCGGTGCTCGCTGTTGCAGGTTCCAGCTGGGCCTGCGTTCGGGGTCGCCCGGCTTGTCGCCTGAGTCTCAGCGCTGGCCCTCCCCCTTACCCTTAGCCCTAGCCTCCAGCCTGTTATCCGCTACCCCTGTCTTCCCCGTCCATGTCCCAGTGATCGACGATGCCGACGATGCCGGCGTCGACCGGGGCCTCGGCGGGGTGAAAAGGGAACGACGCTTCGCGGCCGCGCACGAAGAACACGATCTCGCCGATTCCCGCCCCGACCGCGTCGGCGGCGATGAGCGTGCGGCCGGCCGGTTGTTTGTCAGGCCCGAGCGGCTGCAGCACCAGCAGCTTCAGCGACGCCAGGCCGGGATCCTTGTACGTCGCGACGACGTCACCGATGACACGCGCCACCTGCACGTCAGAGGCCCGGCACTTCGATCTCGTCGATGATGCCGACGATCGCGGCGTCCACGGGGCAGTCCTTCAGCCCCGATGCCATCCGCGCCGAGCTCCCGCTGACGATGAGCACGGTCTCGCCGACGCCGGCATCCACGGTGTCGATCGCAACCAGGTAATTGCCTTCCGGCGTGCCGTGCGGATCCATGCCGCGGGCGACGAGGAGCTTGGCGCTCTCGAGGCGCGGGTCTTTCCGCGTGGCGACGACGGTGCCGACGATCTTGGCGAGGAGCATGGGGATGTGCCGGCCTCGAGGCCGGCGCTGCGGGGCCGCTGGCCGCCCGCACTCGGGTGCGCGGCCCGCCGTCTATTTCTGCGCCTTGCCGATCGGCAGCGCGTCTTCGAGGTTGGAGTGCGGCCTCGGGATGACGTGTACCGACACCAGTTCGCCCACGCGGCGGGCGGCCGCAGCGCCGGCATCGGTGGCGGCCTTCACTGCCGCGACGTCGCCGCGCACGATTGCGGTCACGTATCCGGCGCCGATCTTCTCCCAGCCGACCAGCGTGACCTTTGCGGCCTTCACCATGGCGTCAGCCGCCTCGATCATGGCGACGAGGCCCTTGGTTTCGACCATCCCCAGCGCTTCACCCATCGTCGTCAGCCTCCAAGAGCTACCGCAGCTGCCGGACGGCGTCCTCGATGAGGGCCGTCAGCTCGCGGTATGTTATCCGAATTTCCTCGTCATCACCGGGCCGTGGTCCGCGTATCCGTGCCGACATCGCCATCTCGGCGCGATCCTCGCTCACGAGCCGCGCCCCGGGCACGTCGGGCGCGCGTACTACCTGGCAGGACGCGTCGGCACCGGTCGGCCCCTGGTCGTCGAGGCAAATCGGCGCCGGCGCCGTGATGCCGTAGGTGCCGCGGAGGCCCTGCAACCGCATGACTTCGTCCTGCGACAGGAGACGTTCGCCCCCGAGCATCCGCGCGACCAGGCTGATTTTTGCGAAGTGCTCGATTGTTTCCATCTTGTAGTAGGCGGCGAAGAGCTCGTGGGCCACCGTCAGCGCGCCGTGATTGGCGAGCAGCAAGCCGTCGTGCGCCTTGATGTACTGCCGCACGGCGTCGGGCAGCTCCTGGGTGGAGGGCGTCCCGTACTCCGCGATCGGGATGCTGCCAAGCGTGGTGATCACCTCAGCGAGCACCGCACGATCGAGCGGGATCCCGGCGACGGCAAACCCGGTGGCGAGCGGTGGGTGCGCGTGCACCACGGCGCGCACATCGGGACGGTTGCGATACACCTCGAGGTGCATCAGCAGCTCGGAGGATGGGCCGCGCTCGCCGGAAATCTTCTTCCCGGCCAGGTCGGTGACCACCATCATCTCGGGCGTCATGAAACCCTTCGACACGCTCTTCGGCGTCGTCAGGATCCGCGCCTCGTCGAGCCGCACGCTGATGTTGCCGTCGTTGCTGGCCACGTACCCGCGCGCGTACAGCCGCCGCCCGACTTCGACGATGCCGTCCCGCAGCTGCTGTTCGGACATGAGGGCTAAGGGCTAAGGGCTAAGGGCTAAGGGCTAAGGGCTAAGGCTAAGGGCCAAAGGCTTCAGAATGGCTCGGCGCCAGGGGCGTTTCGCTGGCGGCTTCAGCTTGCTGTAGCCCTCAGCCCTCAGCTCTTAGCCCCTTGGGGCTTCCTCGCCTGCCATTTGCGACGGCAGTCGTCGGAGCAGAACCAGGCGGTCTCGCCGCGGCTGTCGGCGCTCAGCGCGCGCGACTGTACCACGAACGTGCCGCAGATCGGGTCGCGCACCATGCGCGTGCCGCGCTCGGGCGCCCGTGAGCGCCGCGGACCGGTCCCCGTGGCCCCCTCGACGACCCCTGTCAGCAGACGCCACACGGCGCGTCCGACAAACAGCACGAGCAGGAAGATCAGCAGCAGCCGCGTCAGCACGTCTGCCCTCAGTTGGTGCCAGGGACGGTGGATGTCGCGGTGTTCAGGTTGGGGTGCGCCGACTTCATGCTGTCGAGGGCACGCCGTGCGGCCTGCCCTTCCGGCGTGTTCGGGGCGAGCTCCACGACCTGCTGCCAGGCCTTCGTCGCACCCTCGAGGTCCTGTTTCCCGAACGCCAGCACGATCCCCTGGTTCAACATGGTCTTCGTGTGCTTCGGGTCGATCTCGAGCGAGTGCTTGAACTGCGTCAGCGCGCGATCGGGCTGGTTCGAGTAGTAGTAGCTCACCCCGAGGTCGGTGCTGACATCCGGGTTGGTGGGATCGAGCTCGAGCGCCGACTCGTACCACTTGATCGCCTGATCGTACTTCTCGGAGTCGAAGTACAGGTTGGCGAGCTGAGTGCGCGGCGTGGCGTTCGCTGGATCGGACCGGGCGATATCTTCGAGGCGCTTGGCCTCCTGCTGGTCGAACCGTGGTGTGGCAGGCGCCGCCGCGCCCGGTGATGACGGCGCGGCCGCCGCCTGCGGGAGCGCCGCCGGCCGGAGCGTGGACTGCTGGCTGCCGATCAGCCACCCGGCTATCAGCCCGAAGAACATGCCGGCCACGGCGAAGACGAGGGATTCGGATTTCATGATGCGAAGAACACTTCCGCGAGGATGAACGAACACGCCGCACCGGGCCCACGGTCTGTGAGGACCCAGGCTCGTGCGAGGTCCGGCGTCAACCGGACCGCTTGATCGATGTCAGCCGTGGAGCCGGCCGCCGCCCGCGACGGTCTGGCTGACGCCTGACCTCACGTTCGCCGAACCGACCACGTGATCATAGCAACGTCCGTCTGAACCAGTCCACCAGCCGCCCGGCGAGATCCGGCTGGCGCACGAGCATCGTGGTGCCGTGCCCCGCGTCCGTCAGGGTGAGCATCTCGCGACCGGAACCGGTGCCAGCCAGCGCGCTGGCGGAACGGAGGGCGTACGGGTCGTCGGAGCCTGCGACGAGCAGCACCCGGCGGTCCACCTTGCGCAGGGCAGCCTCGATCCGCAGGCCCTTGTAATCGTTGCTCGCCGAGAGCAGGGCGAGCGATCGGATCGACGGGTCACCGGCGGCGACCAACACGGCGAGGTTTGCCCCGAGGGACGCGCCGGCGATGCCGATGCGGCCCGTCGCGACGTTGTTGCGCGACTTGAGAAAGGCCACGGCGGCCTGCACGTCGCGCTGCATGGGCGCGAGACTACCGGCCGTGTCGACGGCGCCGGCCGACTGCCCGTGCCCACGCAGGTCGACGGCGAGCGCCACGATGCCTGCATCCTGCAGAAGCTCCGCTGCCGCAGCCCAGTCGAGTCGCGAACGGGTGAGCATGTGCACGAGCACCACTGCCGGCGCGGGCTGGGCTGGCGGCTCGTAGAGGTCCGCCGACAGCTCGATCCCATCCGTTGTCCTGAAACTCACGGTGTGCGAGGAGGCGGTGGCGCGTGCACCGAGAAGGAGCGGGCCGACGCTCGCGGCGACCACAATGGACAGGCGCGCGTTCGAGCTGCCGCAGAAATGCACGACCCACGACGCGCAACGCCTCAGGCGGGACGCGCGATGCGCGGCGACGTGCTGCGACACTTGCGAGTTCCCCGGCGTGGCGGAGCGATCCATCACCGCCGCAGCAACGCGGCCATCTCGCGGACTGCGCGCTCGAGGCCAACGAGCACGGCGCGAGCAACGATGCTGTGACCGATGTTGAGCTCGACGATCTCGGGGACGGCCACGATCGGCCGCACGTTGACGTACGTGAGGCCGTGCCCGCCAAGCACCTCGAGTCCGTGTCCGGCGCCGGCGCGCGCCGCGGCGACCACGCGGGCGAGCTCGGACGCGCGCGAAGCGAGCGGCGCCGACGTGTAGGGTCCGGTGTTGATCTCGGCGGCTTCGGCGCCGCACGCGCGGCTGACAGCCATCTGCCGCTCATCTGGATCGATGAAGACGCTGACGCGCACGCCCGCCGCACGCAGATCGTGCACGGCACGCTCGACGGCATCGCGGTGCGCCACGACGTCGAGTCCGCCCTCGGTCGTGAGCTCCCCCTCGCGCTCGGGAACGAGCGTGACCTGATCCGGACGAATGCGCGCGGCAATCCCCGTCATTTCTGGCGTTGCCGCCATCTCGACGTTCAACTTCGTCGAGACCACCTGCCGCAGCATCTCGACATCGCGGTCGTTGATGTGCCGTCGATCGCCGCGAAGATGCACGGTGATCCCCTCGGCGCCCGCCAGCTCACAGAGCAGCGCCGCGGCGACAGGCTCAGGCTCCCGCGCGCGGCGCGCCTGGCGCACGGTGGCAACGTGGTCGATGTTGACCGAGAGGCGCATAGGGTAGCTCACGCGTGTCCGGCTGGCGGCTGGCGGCTGGCGGCTGGCGACCGATAAAAACCGTGCGCGAGTATTCCGGGCGCCCGCCGCCGCCTCACCCGAGGTGCTTCCTCACCACCCCGGCGATCTCGTTCGCCCAGGTGCGGATCTCGGCTTCTTCGCGGCCCTCGAGCATGATCCGAAGGAGCGGCTCGGTCCCGGAGTATCGCACCAGCAGCCGGCCGTGGCCGGCGAGCTGCGATTGGACGGCGTCCAGTGCCTCCGCGATCTCCGGAACCTGCCGCAGCTCGGCCCGCTGCTTCACCCGCACGTTCACGAGCACCTGGGGGTAGGTCGTCAGGTCCGATGCGAGATCGGCGAGCGATCGCCTCGTGTCGCGCATCACGCGCAATACCGAGAGCGCCGTGACCAGGCCGTCGCCCGTGAACAGGTAGTCGGTGAAGATGATGTGACCCGACTGCTCGCCGCCGAGCGACAAATCGCGCTTCAGGAGCTCTTCCATGACGTACTTGTCGCCCACCTGGCAGCGCACGAGGGTGATGGCGCTCTCGCCCAGCGCGAGCTCGAGGCCGATGTTGCTCATCACCGTGGCGACAACGGCATTGCCTTTCAACCGGCCCTGCGCCTGGAGCTGCCGCGCGCACATCAGCATGACGGCATCGCCGTCGACGACCTGGCCGCGCTCGTCGACGAAGATGGCGCGGTCGCCGTCCCCGTCGAAGGCAACGCCGAACGAATAGCCGCCATCCAGCACCGTGCGCACCAGTGCCTCGGGATGCGTCGACCCGCAGTGCAGGTTGATGTTCCGGCCGTCGGGCGCGTCGCCGAGCAACGTGACGTCGAACCCGAGCTCGCGGAACAGCCGCGGCGCGACGCTGGTCGTCGCTCCGTTGGCGCAATCGACCGCCACGCGCGTGCCGGCCAGTGCGCGGGGGTCGGGCAATGCCTCGCGCACGTGCGCAATGTAGCGATCCACCAGCGCCTCGCCAGGTACTGCGTCCGCCTCGCCCGGCGGTACCTCCCAGGAGGGATCGGCCACGATGCTCTCGACGTGCCGCTCGAGCTCCTCGCTGAACTTTTCGCCGCCGCCGGAGAACACCTTGATGCCGTTGTCTTCGAACGGATTGTGCGACGCCGAGATGACAACGCCGGCTGTGAAGTCACTGGATCGAGTGAGGTATGCCACGCCCGGCGTGGGAATGACGCCTGCGCTGACGACCTCCGCGCCGCACGCGCGGGCGCCGTGCGCGAGCTCGCGCTCGAGCCAGAGGCCCGACTCACGCGTGTCGCGCCCGATGAGCACACGCGCGCTGCCGGCCGGCAGCGCGCGCACGAGCGCCGCACCGATGCGCCGCACCGTCGTGTGATCGAGGGGGTACGTGCCCGCCGTGCCGCGAACACCGTCAGTGCCGAACAAGCGTCTGGACATGGGCAGGCGTTACCTGATGGTGACCTGGACGGCCGCGGGGTCTATGCCGACGATGCTGAACCCGTTCGTGGCATCGATGCGCACCGGGAGATTGTATCGCCCGCGGCGCAAACCGCCGAGGTCGACGAACGCCGGCACCCGATCGGGCCCCAACCTGGTTATCACGTCCGCCGGTCCGCGCGCATTCACCGTCACGCTGGACGGTCTGGCCGATGCCTGCAGGCCGTGACCGAGGCGCCGCAGGATGACGGGCACGCTTGCCAAGGCGTGCTGCACAGGAGCCGGCTTCACTTCGACCACGACGACTGCGTTCTGCGCCACCCTCAAGCGCACGCTCGACTCGGGCACGCCGATGGTGACCGTGTCTCGCACGCGCCCCATGGCGCCGCGGACGCTGACCGGCTCCGTCGTGGCGTATTTGAGCTGGCGGATGACGCTCTCGGGGCCTACGACCTCGACCGAGGCCGGTGACGCCGTCACGCGCCCCATCACGTACCCAGCCGCGGGTTCACCGTCGATTGCTGGCACCACGGGGATCGTTCTGGTCGCGGACTGCTCGAACGTGAGGGTAACCGTCGCCGGCATCACCCCAAGCGCGCGGATGCCCACCGGCGTGGTCACCTGATCGGG
Organism: Vicinamibacteria bacterium; assembly: GCA_963697705.1. GTDB lineage: Bacteria > Acidobacteriota > Vicinamibacteria > Vicinamibacterales > JAENWD01 > CAVUCH01. The sequence goes on along the minus strand of CAVOPA010000018.1, from coordinate 40,044 downwards.
CAGCAGGTGGAACATGCGCCGGCCCGCCCGCGCCGCGGATAGTTCCACCGTGACGATGAGCTCGGCCCCGCGCAGCTGGCTGAGCATCGCCGACGGGCCCTTCACCCGCACATCCACGAAACCGGCCGGTTCGCCGATCATCTCGAGCGACTCGGGCATGTTCCGGAACTCGAGCGGCACGCGCAGCGATCGCTCCGCCTCCTTCTGCCCCGCGACGAGCGTCCACAGGAGCAGCGCCAGCGCCAGCGACAGCGTCTTCAACCCGATGTGCCGAAACACCTGGATGGCCATCAGCCGAACGAGAACCAGCGCTGCGGGCTCGTGCCGCTGCGGCCGTACGAGACGAGCCGGCGCAGGCGGCTTCTGAGCTCGTCGGGAGTCAGGCCACGCTCGATGGTGCCGTCGAGCACGAGCGAAATCATCCCGTTCTCTTCCGACACCACCACCGCGACCGAGTCGTTCTCCTCGGTGAGACCGATCGCCGCCCGGTGCCGCGATCCCAGCTCACGGCTCAGGCGCGGATTCACGGTCAGCGGCAGGAAGCAGGCGGCGGCAGCGATCCGATCGTCGTGCACGATGACCGCGCCGTCATGGAGGTGTGATTCTTTGTTGAAGAGCGTCACCAGCAGGTCGTAGCTCACCTTCGCGTCGAGTGGAATGCCGCCCTCGATGTAGTTGCGCAGCCCGATCTCGCGCTCGATCGCGATGATCGCCCCCACGCGATCCTTGGCCAGCATGCCCGCCGCGACCGCGATCTCCTCGACCGCCTCTTCGACGGCATGGCCCTTCGTCAGGAGCCGGAAGAACGGCGCGCGGCCGAAATGCGCCAGCGCCCGGCGGATATCCGACTGAAACAGCACGATGGCCGCGAACACCACGTAGCCCACGATGTTCCGGATCAACCAGTTCACCGTCTCGAGGTGCGCGACCTGCGACAGGAACAGCAGGCCGACCATCAGCCCGGCGCCGACCACCATCTGCGCGGCGCGGGTGCCGCGAATCAGCGTGAGCACCTCGTAGATCACGACCGTGACGATCGCGATGTCGAGGAGATCCCGCCAGCCGACGGGGGCGCGGGTGAACAAATCGGTGAACCAGCTCACGTGGCTCGCTGCTCCTTCACCTGGTCTACACCCGCGTCGCGCCTGATCAGGTCGGCCATGCGCACGACGTCTATCATCTCCGCCACCGCATGCACCCGCACCACGTGCGCGCCGGCGAGCACGGCTGCCGTTACGGCCGCCGCCGTCGCCCAGTCGCGTGCGCCCGGCGGACGCTCTCCGGTGGCGCGCTGCACGAACGACTTGCGCGAGGGGCCCACGAGGAGCGGACGGCCCAGCGCGTGCAATTCCGCCAGCCGCGCCAGGATCGTCGCGCTGTGCTCAGCGCGTTTTGCGAAGCCGATCCCCGGGTCGAGGAGCACACGCGACAGGGGGACGCCGCTGTCCCCCGCGCTGCGCAGGCGCTCGCCTGAGCTCGGCGGAGACCTCGCGCACCACGTCGTCGTAGTGGGCCTCTTGGTACATCTGCCGCGAGCGCCCGCGGGTGTGCATGAGGATCACGGCGGCACGCGTGCGCGCGATGACCCCCGGCAGGGCTGGATCATAACTCAGCGCGCTGATGTCGTTGACGATTGCCGCGCCAAGATCGAGCGCGGCCTCGGCGACGTCCGCCTTGTACGTGTCGATCGAGAGCGGCACCCGCACCCGGCGCGCCAGCCCTCGGAACACCGGCGCGACGCGCGCCAGTTCCTCGGCCGCGGACAGCGGGACCGCGCCCGGCCGGGTCGATTCCCCGCCAATATCGATCAGATCGGCGCCTGCAGCCTCCATCGCCAACGCATGCTCGACCGCACGATCCGGGTCGGCGTGCTGGCCGCCATCGGCAAATGAGTCGGGCGTGACGTTGAGGATCGCCATCACGAGCGTGCGCTCGCCGAGGCGGAGGGTGTCACCGTTAGGGAGTGGGATGTCGAAGGACGGGCGCGGGGTCACGCGCACAGTGTAGGACGAGGAGCGGTTCCGGGTTCCAGGTTCCGGGTGCCGGGTTGGGTTCCGGGGTTCCGGGTGCGTTCCGGGTGCCAGGTTCAGCTGGTTCCGGGTTCCGGGTTCCGGGGGTTCCTGGATCCGCGTTCCGGGCGCGGCCGGTTCCGCTTCGGAGTTCGAACTGCGGGTGTGCAGGTCGGGAACCCGGAACGAACGTGGAATCCGGAACCCAACCTGGAACGTGGAACCTCGGAACCCGGAACCGCTCCGTGCCGCCTATTCCTGAGGAAGCGGCTTATTCAGCGGCGGCACCATTGACGGCCGCTGTTCTCGGCGGGTGCGAACGTCTTCCGGCGGCGGCACCGGCGTCGGCGGCTTCGCGGGGACGTACGCGTCGAGCCGCTGGCCCGCGACGATGCGGCGTACCTGGTCGGCGTCGAGGACCTCCCGGAGCAGCAGCTCGTCGGCCATCTGCTCGATGCTCGCCCGGTTCGCCTGCAGAATCTCGAGCGCGCGATTGTATGCCTCGGTGACGAACCGCTTGATCTCCTGATCGATCCGGATCGCCGTATCAGCGCTGTAGTCGGAGCGCTGCGCGATCTCGCGCCCGAGGAAGATCTGCTCTTCCTTCTTGCCGAAAGTGAGCGGCCCGAGCGACTCGCTCATGCCCCACTCGCACACCATGCGGCGGGCGAGCTCGGTGCCGCGCTCGAGGTCGTTGCCCGCACCCGTGGTGATGCTGCCGAGCGTGATCTCCTCGGCGATGCGCCCGCCCAGGAGGATGGCGAGCTGGTCGTTCAGGTAATCGCGCGAGTAGTTGTGCTTCTCGTCGGTCGGCAACTGCTGCGTGAGGCCCAGCGCCATCCCGCGCGGGATGATCGTCACCTTGTGAATCGGATCCGCGTGCGGCAACAGCACCGTCAGGATCGCGTGCCCGGCCTCGTGGATCGCGGTGATCTTCTTCTCGGCGTCGCTGATGATCATCGAGCGCCGTTCCGCGCCCATGAGCACCTTGTCCTTGGCGAACTCGAAGTCCACCATGCGGACGACCTTCATGCTGTAGCGCGCCGCGTTCAACGCGGCTTCGTTCACGAGGTTCGCGAGATCGGCACCAGAAAAGCCCGAGGTGCCCCGCGCCAGCGTGCTCACGTCCACATCGTCCGACAGCGGGATCTTGCGCGTGTGCACGCCGAGGATGCCCTCGCGGCCCTTTACATCCGGGCGGTTCACGACGATGCGGCGATCGAAGCGGCCCGGGCGCAACAGTGCAGGATCGAGCACGTCGGGCCGGTTCGTCGCGGCCACGAGAATCACCCCTTCGTTGCTCTCGAATCCGTCCATCTCGACGAGCAGCTGGTTGAGCGTCTGCTCGCGCTCGTCGTGGCCGCCGCCGAGTCCGGCGCCACGGTGGCGACCGACGGCGTCGATCTCGTCGATGAACACGATGCAGGGCGCGTTCTTCTTGCCCTGCTCGAAGAGGTCGCGCACGCGCGAGGCGCCGACGCCGACGAACATCTCGACGAAATCGGAGCCGCTGATCGAGAAGAACGGCACGTTCGCCTCACCGGCGACCGCACGGGCCAGGAGTGTCTTGCCCGTGCCGGGAGATCCCATCAGGAGAACGCCCTTCGGGATGCGTCCCCCGAGCTTCTGGAACTTCTGCGGCTCCTTGAGGAACTCGATGATCTCCTGCAGCTCGTCTTTCGCCTCGTCCACGCCGGCGACGTCCTTGAACGTCACCTTCTTCTGCGCGGATGAGGACAGCTTCGCCTTGCTCTTCCCGAACGACAGCGCCTTGTTGCCGCCGCTCTGCATCTGCCGCATGAAAAAGATCCAGAACCCGATCAGCAGCAGGATCGGCGCCCACGAGTAGAGCAGCGTGGCCCACGGGCTGGCAGTGGGTTCCTTGGCATTCATCAGAACGCCCTTGTCCCACAGCTTGTTCGCGAGGCCCTCGAACTGGGTCGGCGCGTGCGTCTGGAACGTCTCGTTCGACTTGAGCACGCCGCTGATCTCGTTGCCCGTGATCGTCACGCTCGAGACCTGGCCGGCTTCCACCTGCGACATGAAGGTGCTGAAGCTCATGGCCTGTTCGCGCGACTGGAACGTGCGGGAGAAGTTCCACACGAGCAGCCCCACGAAGACCAGCACCATCCAGAACAGCAGGCTCTTGAGAGTCGAATTCACTCGGGGCCTCCCCACAGACGGGTAAGTTTCAAGACTACCACGCCGCTGCCGCCAGCCGAGGGCCGATAACCCTCGTCCAGTGCGTGGCCGGGCACCCAGACGACGCGATCGCGACGGTCCACGACGAGCGGAAGCCGGTGCCGCGCGTCGCGGGCGACCTTGCGGTCGACGAACAGGTCCTGCAGCTTCTTCGTCCCGCCGAGCCCGACCGGCCGCAGCGCATCGCCCGGCTGCCAGCTACGGACGAACGCCCCGGCCGCAAGGCTCGCGTCGGCGACCACCGCAACCGGGCCGTCGGTCGTGCCGCCCGGGACGGCGTCACCGAGCGCCTTCATCTCTGCCTCGACGGTTGCTCCAGCTTCCGCCACCCACACCCGGCCGGGAACCGGCAGCGCGTAACGAAACGGCGGCACGGTGTCGGCCTGCACATCCCTACCTGATAAGACAACCGCCGTCCCGTTTCGTTCCGCCCGCACCTGCCCCGAGAGGTCCGCGGCTGCCGTCGTCCCGTCGAGAAGGCACCCGAGCGCGTCCACATCGGCGAATCCGGGCTCACGGACCCCGGCAGTACGGAGGGCCTCGAGCAGCACGCGTCGCTGCAATGCCAGCGGCATCGCCCTGGCGGCGGGCGCGTCAATCAAGAGCCGGTCGCCCTCGTGGCGGACGGCTCGCCCCAGCGACGACCGGGCCAGGTCGGTAAGGAGCTCGTCATCCGCCCGAGCGATGTCGGCTGCGCGTGCGAGCACCGTGGGCACCGAGGGGCCAAACCATCGCTCCAGCGCCGGGAGCACCTCATGGCGCAGGAGGTTCCGCGGGTTGGCGACGTCCTCGTTGGACGCGTCCTCCACATGCCCGATCCCGTTATCGGTCAACCACGTCCGTAACTGCTGCCGTCGCACGTCGAACAGGGGCCGGACAATCGTGCCGTTCTGGGGATAAACGCCGGCGAGCCCCCGCGAGCCGGCTCCCCGCAGGAGCTTCAGCAGGACGGTTTCCGCCTGATCGTCACGCGTGTGCCCGACGGCGACGCGATCGGCCCCTAGCGCCTGACGGCCCTCCTCGAGGGCCGCGTATCGGAGTCGGCGCGCCGCATCCTCGATCGAGCGCCCTTCGGCAGCCGCCGCCTGCCGCACGCCCACACTCGCGACGTGTGCCGGAACGTGCAGCTGTGCCGCGAGTGTTCGGCAGAACGCCTCGTCCGTTCCGCGGCGTCACGCAGCTGATGGTTCACGTGCACCAGGCCGGCGACTTCAAACCGGCCGCGGGGCGCGAGCCGCAGAAGCAGGTGGAGCAGCGCCACAGAATCGGCGCCGCCAGACACGGCCACCGCCACGCGAGTGCCGCCGGGCAACAGGTCGTACCGCCGGATCGCGCGCCAGACGCCGTCGATCAGGCTCATCGTTCTGGTAGGAGAGGCGAAAGGAGCCGGCCACTGCGGCGAACGGCCGGGCTCCTCTGAATTGGTGCCGGTGCAGGGACTTGAACCCCGGACTCCGCGGATATGAGCCGCGTGCTCTAACCAGCTGAGCTACACCGGCGAGACCTTTGATTGTAGCAACACCGACCGATTTCCCGCAGCACGCCGGTCACGCCAGGCACGGCGCCGCCAGCTCCAACTGGCGGGCGATCGGCCTCGGAGATGGACTCCTCGGTTCGTCCGCCGCCCGGCCGGCGCATCGTGGTGCGCCCGCTCACGCAACCTCAGAGCCGGCCGTCAATCTCGACGAGCGCTGCGGCAAGCAGCGGGATGAGGAGCTCGTGATGGCCGACGAGCGAGTAGCCGCGCCCGGTGTCTTTTGTCGGACGCGAGACGACGTTGGTGTGCGGGCGATACAGCCGCGCGAAATCGAGGTTGACCGTTGTCATGTCAGTCAATGCGATGTCGCGGTTGCGAACCAGCGCGACGGCCTTGAGGAAAATCTCCGGCAGGATCACGGCGGAGCCGCAGTTCAGGTACACGCCTCCCTCGAGCTTCGCCACTTGGGCGACGAAGCGGCGGAAGTCCCGGAGGCTTCCCTCACCGAGCGCGGCGCCCGACGCAGCCGGATGCATGTGGGTGATGTCGGTTCCGATCGCCACGTGGACCGTCAGCGGGATCCCTAGCCGTGCGGCCGCAGAAATGACGCTCAGGCGCGCAAATGGCGGCTTCGCGGCTGCCAGGTGGGTGGCGACGGCCTCGCCGATCCCGGCACCGGCCTTCACGCCCTCATTGATCGCGGCGTTCAACACCGTTCCGGTCTCCTCGGCCATCCCGAAGCGCCCCGGCCCGAGCGTCTCGTCGACGTCTTCGGACGTCGCTCCGCCGAGCGCGATTTCGAAATCGTGGATGACGCCCGCTCCGTTCGTGGCGAGCGCGGTTACGAAGCCGCGGGCCATCAGGTCGATCAACACGGGACCGAGCCCCGTCTTGATGACGTGCGCACCGAACCCCCACACGATGCCCGCGCCGGCGCGCCGTGCCGCGGCGATTCGTTGCACGACCGCCCGGAAGTCCGCGGCCGCGAGCATGTGCGGCAGCGACTCGATCAACCCGGCGACGCCGCTCCCGGGCACATAGGGCCTGGCGAAGTCTTCCGCCCGCGCCTTGCTCGCGCGGGACGCAAGCGGATAGGTGCGGACGTGGGAGAGATCGAACTCTTCGTACGGCATGCGCGGAGGATACAGGAGAAAGGACTACGGTTTCCCGGTTCCGGGTTCCAGGCCGGGTGCAACCGTCACAGAACGAGCATGGCGTCTCCGTAGCTGTAGAAACGGTAGCCATCCTGTACGGCACACCGGTACGCCTCGAGCACGAGCTCACGCGTGGCGAAGGCGCACACGAGCATCAGCAGCGACGACTGCGGCAGATGGAAATTCGTGAGCAGCGCGCCGACAATGCGGAACTCGAACCCGGGGTGGATGAACAAGTCTGCGTAGCCGGCGCCGGCCCGGATGCGACCCTCGTGGGCCGCCGCTACCGCTTCGAGGGTGCGTGTCGTCGTCGTGCCGACGGCCACGATGCGCCGGCGCGCGTCGAGTGCCGCCTCAATCGTGGCGGCTGCCTGTTCGCCAATTTCGTACGGTTCCGGATCGATGCGGTGCGCCTCCACTTCTACGGCCCTGATCGGCTGGAACGTGCCGTATCCGACGTGCAGCGTGATGGCCGCCTGCTCGATGCCGCGCGCCTCGAACCCTGCGAGCGTCTGGTGATCGAGGTGGAGCCCCGCCGTCGGCGCCGCCACCGAGCCGCGGGTCCTGGCGAACACCGTTTGGTACCGTTCCCGGTCTCGCGTGTCGGGCGGACGCTTGATGTAGGGCGGCAGCGGCACGTCGCCGATCGCGTCGATGGCGGCGTCGACGTTGCCGCCATCCGGGCGCCACAGCCGGATCGTCCGCCGCCCGAACGTGCGCTGGTCCAGCATCTCGGCCTCGAGCGCCACTTCGCCGCGCTCGAACCGGACGACGCGACCGGGCCGAAGCTTCTGACCGGGATGGACCAGCGCATCCCATCGCTCGTCGTCGAGGCGCCGGAGCAGGAGGCATTCCACGTGACCGCCGCTCGGAACACGGCGCCCGTGCAGGCGCGCCGGGAAGACGCGCGTGTCGTTCACCACCACCAGATCGCCTGGCGTGAGGAGACCGGCCAGATCGCCCGTGTGCGCGTGCGCGATCGCGCCGGTGGCACGATTCACGACCATCAGCCGCGAGGCGGTGCGCTCGGGTGCCGGGTGCTGGGCGATGAGCTCGGGAGGCAGGTGGAAATCGAAGTCGGCGACGCGCACCGCGCGATCGTACCTGAACGAACTGCGATCAGTGCACCTGCCGGGCCCCGGGGTGCATCGCCAGCCACCCCTCGGCGGTCAGGGTCCACAGCAGCTGATCGAGATACTCGCCGTCGCGATGCTGTGACCTGGGCAGCACGGCTTCCTGCACGGCGCCCAGCTGTCGCAGCGCGCCGTTCACGCGGCCGTTGGTGGTGGCCGACCGGCACTCGAGACGCGCCGCCCCGAGCGTCGCAAACACCCAATCCAGCACCAGCGGCGCCGCGGCGTGGAACAGCCCCTCGCCCCAGAACTCGCCGCCGAGCGCAAAGCCCCACTCGGCGACTGCGAACCGCGGCTCGGTCCGGCGCACGTGGACGAGGCCGACCGGCGACGAGTAGCCGGCAGTCAGCACGCCGAAGCAAATCGCTTCGCCGAGCGCGCGCTGCCGACGCGCATCCGCGATGAACCGTTCGAACCCTGCGGCGGTATCCGGCGGCGGCGAGATGAACCGTGCCACGTCGGTCGTTGAGACGGCCGCCAACAGGGGGACCGCGTCTGACGCGCGCAGCTCCCGCAACGTGACCCTGGGGCCCTGCAGCACGGGGGAGACATCCTGCCAGGGCTCCAGGATCGCCGCTGAGGCCGGCGACAGAGAAGGTTCGCTGCTGCCGTCGGATCCGGTGCGTCGGCTGCGCGCCATTGTCAACCCGCCAGACCGCCGATGCCCAGCGCGGCGCCGGCATCGTCTTCGCAGAAGGCCGCCGTGGAGCCCCACACGATGTTCGAGCCCCAGACGATGTTCGAACCCCACACGATGTTCGAACCCCACACGATGTTCGAACCCCACACGATGTTGGAGCCCCAGACGATGTTCGAGCCCCACACGATATTCGAGCCCCACACGATGTTCGAGCCCCACACGATGTTCGCTGCCGATACCGTCGAATCGCAGTCGCGGCCCGAGCACGTGCTGCCCCACACGATGTTCTGGGCGGCGCTGCCCCACACGATGTTCGAGCCCCAGACGATGTTGGAGCCCCACACGATGTTGGCGCCCCAGACGATGTTGCCACCGTCACCGTATCCCCACACCACGTTGCCGCCGGTCGTACCCCACACTGCTTTGTTGTCGAGCGCGCTGCCCCACACGATGTTCGTGGCGCACGGGCCTTCGCAGGAACTGCCCCAGACGATGTTGAGAGAGGACACGCTGGCCGCTTCCCACACGCTCGAACCCCACACGATGTTGGAGCCCCACACGATGTTCGAACCCCAGACGATGTTCGAGCCCCACACGATGTTCGTGGCCCAGGCGTTCGCGTCGGGCCGCAGCACACCGCCGTCGACCACATAGTTGCCCCAGAGCAGGTGACGCCCCCACGAGGAATCGCCGGGATAGACGTCGCCGGCGGTCGCCGTGGCGAAGAACCGCGCCAGGCGGACGGCTCCGGCCACGTTGAGGAATCCTGCGCCCTGATCGAGCGGGCTCGTGTTCGGCGCGGTGACGGCCGTGTACTGAAGAATCGCCTTGACCGCGTTCGGCGTCAGCGCCGGGTTGGCCTGCACCATCAGCGCCACGGTGCCGGCGACCGCGGGCGCGGCCATGCTGGTGCCCGTGAGCGTGAGATACGGAAGACCGAGCGCCGTCGTCGTGCCGGGCACCAGGTCTTGAGGACGCGCCAGCGCCAGCGTGCTGCCGGCGGACGCGAGCGACACGATGCGGGAGCCGGGGGCCACGAGGTCTGGCTTCGACAGCAGATCGACGGCAGTCGGTCCGCGCGAGCTGTATCCCGCCACCTGGTCGTCGTCGCGGCTCGTCGTGCCGCCGTGGTTGTAGGCGCCGACGGTGAGCACCCACGGTGCGTTGCCAGGCGCTGTGATGCCGCCGTACTGCGTGTTGCCGGCGGCATCCCGCCCGAGGTTCCCGGCAGCGGCAACCACGGTGATCCCCGCCTGCACGGCGCGCCAGGCCGCCTGCGTGAACGGATCAGTGAAGAACGACTCCGTCACCGCAGCGCCGACCGACAGGTTGATCACGCGGATGTTGTGCTTGGTGCGGTTCGCGATGGCGTAGTCGATGGCCTGGATGGCGGCGCTGATCGTGCCGCGGCCGCTGCCGTCGAGCACCTTGAGCGACAGCAGGCTCGCATGCGGCGCGACGCCGGCGTATGCGCCAGCCGAATCGCTGCCGTCGCCGCCGACGATGCCCGCCACGTGCGTGCCGTGCCCGAAGTCGTCGTAGGGCGCCCTCCGGCCGTTCACGAAGTCGACGAAGCCGACGAGCCGTGGACGCGAGGCGTTGTTCCCCGCCAACCCGAGGTCGTCGTGGGGGACGACGCCCGAATCGATCAGGGCCACGCCGACGCCGCTGCCATCCCAGTCGCGCGACGCCTTGTTCGAATTGGCCGTAACCGCCGTGCTGACGTCGAGTGCGCGATCGAGCGACAGATCTGCCTGCTGCGAGACGAGGGGCCGATCGACGTGGACGCTGAGCACGCCGGGATCGCCCGCAAGCGCGTCGAGCGCCGCATCGGGCACGTCTGCGACCTGCGCGTTGATCGAGTCGAGGTGCGCGCCGCCGCGCCCGCCAACGCGGCGCACGACATCGGTCCCGACGGCGCCATCGCGTAGACGGATGATGACGCGCGTGGTGGTCCCGTCGGTGCTGTGCGCGGCGCGCGCCTGCAGGGGGCGATCGAGCTTCCCACGATCCTGCGCGGCAGCGGGTGCGACGGCACCTGCGCCACAGACGGTGATGAACGACAGCGCCGTCGCCAGACGGATTCGTGAACTCATGACATCCACCTCAGTGCACCAGGAGGACGTCAGGCTGAGCAGTCAGCTGGCGCCAGTCTTCTTCGAGCAGGGACCAGAGCACCTGATCGAGCCGTCGTCCGTCCGACGTCGTGAGCGAGCGCCGCAGCACGCCTTCCTGCACGGCGCCGAGCTTCTGCATCGCCGCCTGGCTGCGGCCGTTGGCGAGCGCCGCGCGCGCTTCGAGGCGCTGCACGCCAAGGTCGTTGAAGGCAAAGTCGAGCAACAGGCGCGCGGCGTCGAGAAACAGACCGGCGCCCCAGTACTGGGATGCCATGGCCACGCCCCATTCCGCCGTGCGGAACGCGGGTTCGAGCTGACGCAACTGCAGGAGCCCGACCGGCGACGCCAGCGCGTGCGGGACGAGAGCAAAGGCCAGATACCGGCCCTCTTCCCGTTCACGGCGGCTCCACTCGATAAACCAGGAGAAGCGCTCCACCGTCGGTGGCGGCGGCGACATGAAGCGCGCCACGTCGGGCGCGGTGAGGATGGGTAGCAGCTGCGCCGCGTCATCCGGCTGCAGTTCACGCAGCGCGCAGTGCTCGCCGGTGAGCACTGGGACGCCATCGCGCCACGAGAGCGGCGGGGCGTTTGACGAGTCGCGGTCAGCTGTGGGGGTCGTGAATGGGCGTCGCGAGAAAGGCTGTGGAGTGTTCATGGCATTACTCTCGTGGGGGGTATCGGCACCTTGGACTCTGCAGTATAGAAGAGCAGCGTACAGGGCGCTGCCCGCCAAAATGCAGGGTTTCCCACGGATTCCGGCCTCGAACACCGCGGCGTCACGCACCGGTGCCGCAGCTGCGTCCGCCAGTGTGGCGTCGAGACCCCGGCAACTCTGACGCCGAGGCTCAGCAATGGAAGGGCCAGCGAGACCCATTCCCGACGTCGCCAATCAACACCAGTCGTCAGAACGCGTTACAGGCGCAGGGGCACGGCTGCGTTCGCAGACGGCCAGGGCCGCGTAGCAGAAAATGCAGCCGCGATCACCGATCCGGAAGCCAAAACTCGGATCCGCCGTGGCGGCCAACTTGCAGTCGCTGGTCCGGATGTTCGATGTCGTCGTCATCGGAGGTGGCCCTGCCGGGTTGAATGCGGCGTTGCTCCTCGGGCGGGCGCGCCGCCGCGTGGTCGTCTGCGATGCTGGAACGCCGCGTAACGCGGTGTCGCACGCGCTTCATGGGTTCCTCTCGCGAGACGGTCTGCCACCAGCCGAACTGCTGCGATTGGGCCGCGACGAAATCTGCCGCTACGGTGTCGAGTGGCGGGCCGCGCGGGTCACCGACGTGTTGCGCGCGCCCGAAGGTTTCGATGTGCAGATGGAAGGAGGCGAGCGGCTGCACGGCCGCAAGCTCCTCATCGCTTCGGGCGTCACCGACCATCTGCCCGATATTGCGGGGTTCGCCGCGTGCTATGGGCAGAGCGTGCACCACTGTCCGTACTGCGACGGCTGGGAGTGGCGAGATACGCCTCTGGCCGTGTTCGGTAACGGAAAGGCCGGCGCGGCGCTGTCGCTCGCGCTACTCACGTGGAGCCCGGACGTGCACCTGTTCACGAGCGGGCCGGCGCGGTTGACGGCGGCGGTGCGCGGGCGGTTGTCGATGCACCGCATCGTGGTGCACGAAGCTCCGGTCGTCGCCCTCGATCACGCGGACGGTTGCCTGCAGGCGGTGCGGCTGCAGGACGGCGAGACCATCCCGCGCACGGCCCTCTTCTTCACGACGGGCCAGCACCAGCAGTGCACGTTCGCCTCGCAACTCGGGTGCGAGTTCACACCCAAGGGAACCGTCAGGACCGATCGCTACGGCCAGACCTGCGTGCCCGGCGTGTTCGTGGTGGGCGACGCCTCGTTCGACGTACAGTTCGTGGTGGTTGCCGCTGCGGAGGGCGCGAAGGCCGCGGTCCTCATCAACAAGCAGTTCCAGACGGAAGCCGGCCACGCGCTCGTGTGACGCGCACGGAGGACTCATGGGGGCGGAGACGACGCTCCTCGATCCGCGAAAGGCGGACGAGGACACCACGACCACCGTATCCGGGCCGATCGGCATCCGCAGCCTGAGCCTGACGGTAATCGCCATCGTGGCGGCGATCTTCGCGCTGCAGTACGGGCAGCAGTTCTTCATCCCTCTCGTGATCGCCGTGCTCGTCAGCTATGCGCTCGATCCGGTGGTGTCCTGGATCGCCCGCAGGGGTGTGCCACGCGCGATCGCGGCCGCGGTCGTATTGCTGCTGGTCGTCGGCAGCATCGGCGGAGGGGCGTACGGCCTGCGCGGCGAGGTCATCACGATCGTGCAGCAATTGCCGGAGGCCGCACAGCGCCTGCGCCAGGCGATTCGCAAGGACCGCCAGGCGAACCGTGGCGGCACCATCGAGCAGGTGCAGAAGGCTGCCTCGGAGCTGTCGCAGGCCGCGAGCGAGGCCACCGCGTCGACCCCGCCGCCCAAAGGCGTGGTCCGCGTCCAGGTCGAGGAGCCCGCCGTGAAAGTGAGCGACTACCTGTGGTGGAGTTCCGCCAACATCCTCGCGTTTGCGGGCCAGGTCGTGTCCGTGCTGTTCCTCGTGTACTTCATGCTGATGTCGGGAGACCTGTTCAAGCGGAAGCTGGTGCAGGTCACCGGGCCCACGCTGACCAAGAAGAAGATCACGGTGCAGATCCTCGACGAGATCTCGGAGCAGATCGAACGCTTCCTCTTCGTTCAGCTGTTCACGAGCGTGCTGGTCGGCGTGGCGAGCTGGGCCGCATTCCGGTTCGTCGGTCTCGAGCAGGCGGGCATCTGGGCGATCGCCGCCGGACTGTTCAACTCGATTCCCTACTTCGGCCCGGTCGTGGTCACTGGCGGCATCGCCGTCGTTTCCTTTCTGCAGTTCGGCACGGTCGGGATGGCCGCCTTCGTCGCCGCTATCGCACTGGCCATCACCAGCCTGGAAGGCTTTCTGCTCACGCCATGGCTGACGAGCCGCGCCTCGAGCATGAATGCCGTCGCCATCTTCGTGGGCCTGCTGTTCTGGAGCTGGCTGTGGGGTGTCTGGGGCACGCTGCTCGCCGTGCCAATCCTGATGGTGCTCAAGGCGGTGTGCGACCGCATCGAAGATCTGAAACCTGTCGGCGAGCTGCTCGGCGACTGAGCGCAATTGGCCGTGGAGGTGAGCGAAGGCGCTTGCAGCGGCCCGACTCTGTCGGGCCGGGCGTGCTGCGGGCACACTGGACGCGAAACAGATCGTGGCGGTCACCGGCGGCCCGACGGAGTCGGGCCGCTACAAGGGGCTACGCCGCGGCCGGCCAGCTACACGAAGGCGCTCAGATCAAACCTTCCGCGTGCCTGAAGCAGCGGCTTCCACACATCACCGAGCCTTGCAACGCGTGCCGGAAGGTTGTCGATCCGGAAGTCGTCGATCGTGACGCCCGCCGCGAGTTCGTCCCACGTGATCGGCGTGGAGACGGGGGCACGCGGGCGCGGGCGCACCGAGTAGATGGACGCGAGCGTGCGGCCCCACGCGTTCTGGTTGTAGTCCACGAGCACGCGACCTTTCGGGCGCTTCGCGATCCGGTACTCCGCGGTCATGAGCGCCGGGTGGCGCGCGGCCAGCTCGAAGGCCAGCGCCTTCGCGAAACGCCACACGTCTTTCTGCTCGGGCCCGCGCACGATGGGCACGTACACGTGCAGACCGCGAGAGCCCGTCGTCTTCACCAGGGCCGGCATGCGCAGCGCGCCAAGCGCATCGCGCACGATGAAGCCTGTCTCCCGCACGCGTTCGAACGTCGCACCGTCGCCGGGATCGAGGTCGAAATGCAGGTAGTCTGGCCGATCCACGTCGTCGCAGCGCGCGTACCACTGATTGAGGTCGATGCATCCGAGGTTGATGACCCAGAGCAGCGCCGCGACGTCCTGCACGATTGGGAACTGGATGACGCTGCCCGACCCGTGCTCGATCGCGCAGGTCTCAATCCACTCGGGGCGCGGCGTCGGCGCGCGCTTCATGAAAAAGAACTCGCCGTGGGCGCCGTGCGGATAGCGTTTCATCACCATCGCGCGCCCGCGGAGATGCGGCAGCAGCACGGCAGCTACGTCCGCGTAGTACTGGAGGAGATCGCCCTTGGTAATTCCAAGCTCGGGCCAGAACGGCTTGGCGAGGTTCGTGAGGCGCACGTCCTTGCCGCCGGCGCGTACGACGGCGTCAGCCGAATCGCGCGGGATGAGGAGACGGGGGCGAGGGGGCATACTGCGCTCGGACGCGGACGGCGGAAAGGCCATGGGCTAAACAGGGTGATGAAAAAGGGACCCTGCATGAAGAATGCAGGATGACGAATGTAGGATTTGGCCGGGTTTCTACATCCGGCATCCGACATCCGGCATTCAGGCGTCGGTTTTTCAGCAGCCTGCTAAAGGCTAAGGGTAGTGGCATTGTTTCCGTTCAGCGCAATTGCGCTGGCTCATGAGGGCCGCGCACCTCGCCGTTGTATCCCGGATCCGGAGCGAATCGCCTCCTTCAAGGCCTTAGAACTTAGCCCTAGCCCTGTCGCGGCCTTTGGCCTTCAGCCCTTAGCCGTTAGCCTTTCCCAGTTTCGGCGGCCGCGGCCCGTGGCGTACGGCGCCCTGCACCGGCTCGTAGTCCAGCTCGACGCCCGCGCTCGCGTGCCGAAGCAGCAGGCCGCCCCGGCTCATGTCGCCGCGGCCGACGAACGCCGTCGGAAACAGGAGACGCGAGCCGAACACCTCCAGCAGCACGTCGACGTATTTCGGCGACGCGATCGATCCCAGGAGCACGACACTGCCGTCTTCGCCGATCGCTCGCGCCACGCGGCGCGCGCTCGCTTCGAGCGGCGTCCGGTACGCGGGGTTCGCCAGATTGATTTCGATCTGTGCGAACAGCCGCAGCGCGTCCGCGTTCACGTGGGTGTCAGCGCTGCGCAATCCTGCGCCGGGGGTGATCACCAGCACGCCGCCCCCGAGCTCCGTAGTCGCGGGATAATCGCTGACCTCGGCAAACCGCGTCGCGTAGGTCAGTTTGCCCCGGAAGTACAGCCCGCTCATGAAGGCGAACACCTCCCCCATCGGCGCGCCCCGCGCCGACTGGACCCGCCGCGCCAGCTCGAAGCCGGCGCGGGGAGAGAGCAGCTGCTGCGCGCGCACGCCGCCCGCGTTCGCCGGTGAGAGCAGGAACAGCCGCGCCATGGCCCTGCCACTTCAGGCAGGTCCGCCCGCCAGCCACCGCAGCAGGAACCACAGCGTGACGAGCGGGATCGCAATGACCGCCAGCATGGCCAGCGCAATCGCGATGACGAACAGCCAATCGCCGTGCGACGGCGCCCGCTCTTCCCACGCGTGCCGCTCGAGCAGCCGCATGTTCCAGTCGTTGGCCTTCCACGCCACGTCGAAGGCGTCGCCGACGAGCGGCACGGCGCCGACGACCGCGTCGATGACCACGTTCAACAGCATGCGCAGCTGCACGACCCGCGGAATGCCGAGCTGCATGCCGGTCACCACGGTCGCAATCGAGTAGAGCGGCGTGACCATGTCGCCGAGCCCCGGCAGCAGCCCGATGATGGGGTCCCAGCCAAACCGGATGCCGAGGCCCGGGATCTCAAAGGCGCTGTCGAGCTGCGTGCTCCAGCGCCGCAGCATCTCGAGCCGAACCTGCATCGCCGGACTCAGCGCACGCAGACGACGAGGGGTGGAGGACATGCGGCGGAAGGGACTCCGGTTCCGGGTTCTAAGTTCCGGGTTCCAGGTTGGGTTCCGGGTTCCAGGTTCGTTCCGGGTTCCAGGTTCGCGGGTTCCGCGTTCCTGGGTTCCGCGTTCCAGCTTCGATCGGGGCCTCAGTGGTCCGCTTATTTCGGTGCTCTCACAAAATTCCTGAACAGAACCGGAACGAACTCGGAACCTGGAACGTGGAACCCCCGAACCCGGAACCCGGAACGAACATGGAACCCGGAACCCAACCTGGAACCTGGAACCCGGAACCCGGAACCGCTTCCCGTCCTCAGATCGCCCAGCGCAGCAGCACCGATCCGACCGTGAACCCGGCGCCGACCGAGGTGAGCAGCACGAGACTGCCCTTCTTCAGCCGGCCGTCCGCGGCGGCATCGCTCAAGGCCAGTGGGATCGTCGCCGCCGTGGTGTTGCCGTAATGGCCGATGTTGATGACGACCTTGGCTTCGTCGAGGCCAAGGCGCTCGGCTGCCGAGAGGATGATCCGCCTGTTCGCCTGGTGCGAGACGAAGAGGTCGAGGTCCGATCCGGTGAGTCCGTTGCGCTCCAGCAGCCGGCTGCAAATCTCTTCCGTCTTCCGCACGGCGAACCGGAACACCGCCGCGCCGTCCTGCTTCACGTAGTGCAGCCGCTGCTCTACCGTCTCCATCGACGCGGGCCGGAGGCTGCCGCCCGCCGGCATGCACAGCGACGGGCCGCCGCTGCCGTCGATCTCGCACTCGTAGTCCCACAGACTCAGATCGGCGTCGGTCGCGCGCGAAATCACGACGGCGCCGGCGCCATCTCCGAACAGCACGCAGGTGGTGCGATCCGTGTAGTCGATGATGCTCGACATCACGTCGGCGCCCACCGCCAGCGCGTGGTCGTGCGCACCGCTGGCCACCAGCTGCGCCGCGGTGGTCAGCGCATAGGTGAAACCCGAGCACGCAGCGCCGAGGTCGAACCCCCACGCGTTGGTCGCACCGATCTTTTCCTGCAGCAGGCAGGCCGTGCTCGGAAACATCATGTCCGGCGTCGTCGTGCCGACGATGATGATACCGACGTCCTTGGCGCCGATGCCGGCTTGCTCGAGCGCCTTGATCGCCGCCTCCTTCGCCAGGTCGGACGTCGCCACGCCCGGATCGACGATGTGGCGCTCGCTGATGCCGGTGCGTTGCAGGATCCACTCGTGGTTGGTATCGACCATGCGCTCGAGGTCGTCATTGGTCAGCAGCCGCGGCGGTACATAGGTGGCGAGGCCGCTGATGCAGACCGGCCGCAGCCCCTCACGCCTGAAGCGTCCACGTCCGTTGGTCGTCGACGGCGAGGTCGCCGCGCTCTGCCCTGCAATCACCACAGTCGCTGATCCCTTCCCGGCGCGTTCAGGCCGAAGTAGTCGTACGCTCTCGCCGTCGCGACGCGTCCCCGCGGCGTCCGATCGAGAAAGCCAATCTGGATGAGAAACGGCTCGTAGATGTCCTCGATCGCGTCTCGTTCCTCGCTGATAGCGGCGCTGATGGTGCCGAGCCCCACGGGCCCGCCGCCGAACTTGTCGATGATCGTTCGCAGCAGCCGCCGATCGATGTCGTCGAACCCGTGTTCGTCCACCTCGAGCAGCTTCAATGCGGCAAGGGCGACGTCGTGTGTGATCGTGCCGTCGGCACGCACCTGCGCGAAGTCGCGCACCCGGCGCAGCAGCCGGTTGGCGATTCGCGGTGTGCCGCGCGCGCGCTTCGCCAGCTCCGACGCGGCAACACTCTCGAGCGAGACACCCAGGATCCGCGCGGACCTGCGGACGATCTCCTCGATGTCCTGCTGCTCGTAGAAATCCAGCCGGTGCACGATGCCGAACCGCGCCCGCAGCGGCGACGTCAACAGACCCGCCCGCGTCGTCGCGCCAATGAGCGTGAACGGCTGCACCGGCACCTTGACCGAACGCGCGCCCGGTCCCTGGCCGATGACGATGTCGAGCTCGTAGTCCTCCATCGCGGGATAGAGGATCTCCTCGATCGCCGGCGGCATGCGGTGGATCTCGTCGATGAACAGCACCTCGCGCTCGCCGAGGTTCGTGAGGATGGCCGCCAGATCCCCCGGCCGTTCGAGCACGGGCCCGGCCGTCGCGCGAATTGGCGCGCCGAGCTCGTTGGCGATCACGTAGGCGAGCGTCGTCTTGCCCAGGCCGGGAGGCCCGTAGAGCAGCACGTGATCGAGCGCTTCAGCCCGGCCCGTTGCCGCCGCAATCGACACCTGCAGGTTGGCGCGCACGCGGTCCTGGCCGATGTAGTCGTCGAGCCGCCGCGGGCGCAGCCCGGCTTCGTACTGGACGTCGTCGTCGGCGCGCGCGGGGGTGACGAGGCGGTCTGACATGGCTGATCAAGCCGGCGCGACCGGCAGACGTGTTCGCGCCGTCACGCTGTGTTCCGGCTCCGCTTCCCACACGCGGCACGCACGGCCGCGGCTGCAGTCAAGGCCGACCTGAAGGTCGGCACTAGCAGGCTGCTGAACAATGCGCCTGGATGCAGAATGTCGGATGCCGGATGTAGCAACCGGCCGACATCCTACATCCGCCATCCTGCATTCTTCACGCAGGGTGCTCTTTTCACCCTGCTAGAGGGTTACCGCGACAGGCGCTTCAATGCCCGGCGCAGCGCCACCTCGAAGGCGGCGCTGGCGTCTTCTTTCAGTGCGGCCTCCACGGCCTTTTCAAGTGCCGGGCGATGGTATCCCAGATTCATCAGTGCCGACACCAGGTCGTCCCGGAGCGAACCGGCCGGCGCGGACTCGACCGCCTGCGCAATCGCGCCGAGCCGATCCTTCAACTCGAGCGCGATTCGCTCCGCCGTCTTCTTGCCGACGCCGGGGATGGCCGTGAGTCGCACGACGTCGCCCCGCTGTACGGCCTGGATCAGATCGTCGGGCTCGATCCCTGAGAGCACGGCGAGCGCCAGCTTTGGGCCGATACCGCTGACCGCAATCAGCCGCTCGAACAGCTGCAGTTCGAGCGCCGTGCTGAACCCGAAGAGCGCAATCGTGTCCTCGCGCACGTGCGTGTGCACCCGCAGCGCGATGTCCCCGCCGGGCTCCGCCATCCCGTAGAACGATGAGACCGGCACCTGCACGTCGTAACCGACGCCCTGCACGTCCACGATGACGCGATTCGGGTGCTTCTCGAGCAGGCGGCCGCGGAGAAAGGCGATCACGCGGGGGGCTCCGGGCTCCAGGCTCCGGGCGCCAGGGCTCGTCTGGCTTCAGGGCTGGAGCCTGACGAGGCCGGGAGCCTGGAGCCTGGAGCCTGGAGCCGAGTCATATCCCCAAATCCGTCGCCTTCACGTCGCGCCAGCTCCGCAAGCGGCCGCCACGGGTGGTCTCTCCCGTGATCCTCGCGTGCTCGGCGCGGTGTACGTGGCAGATGGCAACGGCGAGGGCGTCGGCGGCGTCATGCGGCGAGGGGGCGGCACTGAGGCCGAGCAGCAGCTTGACCATCTGCTGCACCTGGTGCTTGTCGGCGCGGCCGTAGCCGACAACGGCGCGCTTGATTTCTGCGGGTGAGTACTCCGCGATCGAGACGCCCGCACCGACCGCGGCGACCATGGCCACGCCGCGCGCGTGTCCGAGCTTCAGCGCGCTGCGCACGTTCGTGGCGTAGAACAGGTTCTCGATCGCGACCGCGTCGGGCCGGCACTCGGCGAGCAGGCGCCCGAGCTCGACGTGAATGACAAGGAGACGTGCAGGGAAAGATGTGTGGGCCGGGCTGCTGATCGCTCCGCACGACACGAGGTGATGGCGCCGGCCGTCGGTGTCGATGCAGCCGTAGCCGGTGCGCTCGGAACCGGGATCGATCCCGAAGACCCTCACGCCAGGGAGGCCTCGATCTCCTTCTCTTCGATGTCGAAGTTCGACCAGACGTGCTTCACGTCCTCGTGATCGTCGAGGGCCTCCATCAGCTTGACCATCTGGTTGGCGGCCTTGCCTTCGAGCTTGACATAATTCTGCGGCAGCATCGCGATCTCGGCCGACGCGGGCTCGATGCCGAGCGCCTTCACCGCCTCGCGCACGGCTTCGAACGCGCCCGGTTCCGAGATGATCTCCCAGGCTTCGCCATCGTCACGGAGATCGTCGCCGCCGGCCTCGAGCACGACGTTCAGCAGCTTCTCCTCGTCGGCGGCGTGCTTGTCCACGACGATGTAGCCCTTCTTGGCGAACATCCAGGCGACGCTGTTGCTCTCGCCGAGGTTGCCGTTGTATTTCGTCAGCATGTGCCGCAGCTCGCCGACCGTGCGGTTCCGGTTGTCGGTGAGCGCTTCGATGATGAGCGCCGCGCCGCCGGGGCCGTACCCTTCATAGGTGATCTCATCGTAGTTGACGCCCGGCAGCTCGCCCGTGCCGCGCTGGATCGCGCGCTTGATGTTCTCGGCGGGCATGTTGACCGCCTTCGCCTCGGCGACGATGGTGCGCAGCCGCGGGTTCATCTCGGGGTCACCGCCGCCGTTGCGCGCCGCAACGGTCAATTCCTTGATGACGCGCGTGAACACCTTGCCACGCTTCGCGTCGGCGGCGCCCTTCTTGTGCTTGATTGTGTGCCACTTGGAATGGCCGGACATGGTGGAACTCCAGGAAGACGAGGGCGAAGAGGACGGGAAATTCTAACAGAAGCGGCGCGCGGCCGGCTACCGCGGAGCAGCGCTGTCGAACGGCTCCAGGCTCCAGGCTCCCGACTTCAGGCTTTGTCTGGTTCGGGCTGGCGGCTGACAAGCCCGGAGGCTGGAGCCGGGAGCCCGGAGCCTAGTGGCGGAGCGCCTGCGAAGTCACCCCCGCCGCTCCGCCACGATCAGCCACACATCCGCCCGCGGGTCCCACGGGGCGCCGTCATAGTCGCCGAGCACCGCCTGCACACGGAAGCCGGCGCGTTCCACGCGGCGGAGCATCTGCGGCACCGACACCGTGCGGAAGGCCAGCTCGAACCGCTTCGAATCGACGGCGCCGCCGCGGCGCTCGATGTACTCCTGCTCGAAGATCGTCAGGCCGCGCGAGCGGTCCTGCCGGACCGACTCGACGAGCGTGATGTGGGACCGCCGGCCCGGGCGCCAGCCGCTCAGGCGGGTTTCCCGCCGGTACTCGCTCCAGTTGGGTAGATCGGCGACGAGATCGACCCCGAACAGCGCGCCCGGCCGGAGCACGCGCGCCACGGCCTGAAGCGTGGCAGTGAGATCCCGTTCGCGCAGGAGCGACTGCAGCATGCCGTAGGGCGCCATGACGAGGCCGAACGGCGACGCGGCGGCAAACGGCAACACGCGGATGTCGCCGCGCACGAGGCGCACGTTCCGCTGAAGCCTGGCCCGGCGCACCCGCTGCCGCGCCCGCGCCAGCATGGGCGTGGACCGATCGATGCCGACGACCGGCACGCCGGCCCGTCCGAGCGGCACGGCAAGGCGCCCCGTCCCACATCCGAGCTCGAGCACCGGCCTGGCCACGCGCTTCGCCAGGTCCCGCCAGAACGGCACGTCGCGCCGGCCGATCGTGCGGGCGTTCTCCCAGTCGTAGAACGGCGAGTAGGCGTCCCAGCCCTCCCAGCCCTCGGCAGCAGCGGCGACAGACTTCATTCGCAATTCGGAACGCGGAATTCGGAGTTCGGAATTAGTTCGGAGTTCGGAATTCGGAGTGCGGACGTACTGCGGAATGCAGGACGTCGGGAGCTCGGAATGAACTCCGAAGAAACGATGAATTGGCTCGCGCTTCGCGCGTCGCCGCTTGGTCGACAGCGGCTTTTCCTCACGTGTCGATGCTTTGGAATCCGAGCTGGTGTCCGGATCAGCATGGCGTGAGGAAGCCGCAAGCGCGAAGCGCGAGCGTCGCCTCCGGATTCCGAATTGAGCATTCAGCTGTCCGAACTACTTCCGCACTCCCAAATCCGAACTCGGACTTAGTTCCGCACTCCGCATTCCGAATTCCGAATTCATGAGTCTTCTTTCTGTCCGACGGTTGCGAACAGCATCGTGTTCTGGATCTCTACGAACCCGGGGCCGGCAGCCGCTGCGTCGTGGGCATAACGTTCGAGCGCCTCCGCGTACGCCCGGCCGAGGTCAGCGGCGGCTGCGTCGCCCGCGCTTCGATCGAGCGCGCGGCGCAGGGCGTCGCGTCTGCCTTCCCAGACGGCCGGCGGCGGCGAGCCCGTGCGAGCCACCGACACCGGGAACAGCGTCACTGAGAGCAACTCGATGCCGTGTACGGGAAGGATGGACGGCAGCTTCGGGCCGACCGACGGGTCCCCGCCTTCGCCGTGCGCGCCCATCACTGCGGCAAAGAAGCGGGTCGACAGATCGAACACCTTGCGGCCTGATTCGACCGAGCTGAACCAGTACCGTGCCGCGTTGTCGGGCTCCACCGTGACGATGCGGCCGCCGGGCTTGGTGACGCGCGACAACTCATGAATCCCTGCCTGTGGATCGGTGACGTGCTGCAGGACGGCAACGCAGAACGTCGAGTCGAACGCCGCGTCGGCAAACGGCAGACAGAGCGCGTCGGCCGCCGCCACGTTCAGCCGGATATTGTGGGCCGACCCGGCCTGCGCAGTCTGCCTTGCGTGATCGAGCTCACGGTCGATGGCGAACAGCGTCACCTGCGAGATGTGCAGCCGGCCGAGCATCACCTCTGCGGTCCCGTCGCCGCAGCCGACGTCCAGGATTCGCGTCCCGGGACGCGGGCGAAGCGTCTCGCGCAGGAACTCGGAGAAGTCGTTGTCCCACCAGCGGTCGCGCAGGTGCTTCAGGGTGGGGGCAGTGAGCGCGTCCACGTGTCGGGGCATGAGTTTCGACGGCTGCGGCCGGATTATACATGCCGCGTGCGGCGGCACTGCGCGTGACGGACGTCGTCGCGCGTCGAGATCGCCGGCCCGGACGGCGGACGATGTTCGCGCTCACGCCTTGGCGAAACGGCGTCCGGTGCACACACGTATCCACATGGGCTTGACACACTTAACGGCGGCGACTACTTTCGCCCACGCCTATTTCTGCTGCACGTTCATCGACTTTTTCCGAGGAGGAAGAGATGCCCAAGTCGTTCGGAGGGGCCGTGGTGGCCCGCTGGGTTGCCGGCGCGGTGACCATGCTGCTGCTCGCGGCGCCCGCCGCGCACGCGCAGTTCGAACGCGGCCAGGTCTCGGGTGTGGTGAAGGACTCGACGGGCGGCGTGATGCCCGGCGTGACCGTCACCGCTACCAACCTGCAGACACAGACATTGCGCAGGACGGTCGACCGATGCCACCGGGTACTACACGTTCCCCAACCTGCAGCCCGGCCGCTACGATGTCAGTGCCGAGCTCCAGGGCTTCAAGAAGTCCGTGCAAAGCAACGTGCAGCTCGACGCCGCCGGCTCGCTGGTCCTCGACCTCACGCTCGAGACCGGCAACATGACCGAGGCGATCACGGTCACCGCCGAGACGACGCCGCTGCAGTCCGACGTCGCGGTCCGGAAGACCGTCGAGGCCAAGGACATCGAGCAGATGGCGCTGAACGGCCGCAACCCGATCGGCGTGGCCGGCCTCAAGGCCGGCGTCATCGGCGGCAGCTTCAACAACTACGGGTTCAACAACCTCGGGAACGGCGGCTACAACATCAACGGCAGCCGCGACAGCGACAACAACATCACGATTGACGGCGCGACGGCCATCCGCACGCGGTCCTCGGGCAACATCATCGGCATTCAGAACGTGGACGCCGTCCAGGAAGTGCAGGTGCTGACGGCCAACTACATGCCGGAGTTCGGCCGCGCCAGCGGCGGGCAGATCCGCATGGTGACGAAGAGCGGCAGCAACCGCTACTCGGGCAGCGCTTCGTTCTTCTACCGCGACGACTCGCTGCAGGCCAACAGCTGGTCGCGCAACCGCAGCACCAACTCCACTCGAGAACAGCGGCCCGGCGCCATTCGACTACAAGCAGTACGGGTACTCGTTCGGCGGTCCGATGCCGCTGTCGCATGTTCAAGGACAAGCTGTTCTTCTTCGGCGCGCAGGAGTGGGTGAACTTCTTCCAGGTGCAGACGCAGGTGCTCACCGTGCCCACCGAGCTGATGCGCCAGGGCAACTTCAGCGAGCTGCTCGACCCGAACAACGGCTACTACTCCGGCGCCCGGGTCATCGTGAACCCGGCCACGGGACTGCCGTTCCCTGGCAACATCGTCCCAGCCGAACTGCAGTCGGCAACGGGCATGGCGTTTCTGCGCGCGTTCCCGTCGCCGACGCCCGGGTTCCGCGCAGGGCGCGAACAACGCGATCATCACCAGCCCCAACCCGCAGGACCAGCGGAAGGACAACATCCGCTTCGACTACCGGCTGAACGATCGCAACCAGTTCACCTACCGGTTCTCCCGCTACAACTGGGTGGCCGTTGACGCGTTCCGCGGCGGGATGACGTTCGCACGCACCGACTGGGAGCGGCCGAACCGCACCATGACCGCGAGCTGGACCAGCCAGCTGAGCTCAACGCTCATCAACGAAGCCACCTACACCTATTCGAAAGACGACGTGTTCATCAACGTCTTCACGGAGGATGGCGCATACCAGCGCAGCAAGTACGGGATCGACTACCCGTACGTGTTCCAGGAGAAGGAGATCTTCGACAAGGTGCCGACCGTCTCGATCAGCGGCTTCCAGGAGATCGACGGCGGCCCGTATCCGGCGTCCTCGTCCGGTCCGATCCACACGGTGTCGAACACGACCACCTGGGTGAAGGGCCGCCACACGATCAAGGGCGGCATCGCCGTCGAGTACTCCGGCGAGGACGACTTCGACCAGATCAACGTGAACGCCACGCCGGGCGGCACGAACAACCAGAACGGGCGCTTCGAGTTCCGCGACGCGCGGCCGGGTGGCACCGGCCTCGTCGGTCGCGAACGCGGCGATGGGCCTGTTCACCAACTACGCCGAGCTCGGACAACGCAACTTCACCAAGTGGCGGTCGCTCGCGACCGACGTCTTCGTGCAGGACTCGTGGAAGCCGACCAGCCACGCTGACGGTCGAGGGCGGGGTCCGCTGGGTGCTACTGGCCGCCGTGGTACTCGACGACCAACAACATCGCGAACTTCGACACCCGGTTCTTCGACCCGGCACAGGCCGCGATCATCAACCCGGCAACTGGCCGCCTGGTCGGTGGTGCCCGCTACAACGGCATGGTGCTGCCGGGCGACGGCTTCGAGGGCGATGCCACGCAGTCGGTCGTGGCGCAGGACCCCGCGGTCCTGGCGCTCTTCAGGGGCGAGCCGCGCGGCTTCTCCGAGACGCACGCGAACGCCTTCGAGCCGCGCCTCGGGGCCGCCTACAAGTTCAACGAGAAGACGGTGCTTCGCGTGAGCAGCGGGGTCTTCCACAACCGCGTGACGCTGAACGACTCGACGCTGCTCGGCGGCAACGTGCCCTTCCAGCCGCAGGTGACGATCTCCAACGGCAGCGCCGACAACCCCGGCGGAGGAACGGTGGGCTCCAAGGACCTGCCGTTCACCGTCACCGGCCAGGACGTGGTGTTCAAGCACCCGACCGCCTACATGTACTCGGTGGGCATACAGCGGGAGATCCCGTTCGGCTTCACGGTCGACGTGAGCTACGTGGGCCGCAAGGGCCTGTATCTGCAGCGCGAGCGCAACCTCAACCAGCTGCTGCCCGGGACGATTCAGGCCAATCCCGGCGTCAACATCGCCGCGCTGCGCCCCTACACGGGCTACGGCGTCATCCGGCTCTCCGAGAACGCTGGGCGGTCGAACTACAACAGCTTCCAGATCAGCGCCGACCGTCGCTACACGAAGGGCCTGAAGGTGGGCTTCGCGTACACGCTCGGCAAGTCGGAGGACAACGGCAGCGACAAGCGCAACGTGCTCTGGAACACCTACGACGACACGGCGTACTGGGGGCCGTCGAACTACGACCGCCGCCACGTGCTGGCGCGTCTACTACATCTACGACCTGCCGTTCTTCAGGGAGCAGTCGGGACTCGTGAGCGAATCTGCTCGGCGGCTGGCAGGTGTCGGGCGCGTCGTTCTTCCGCACCGGCACACCGTTCTCGATCCTGCAGACCAGCCAGGACATCGCCGGCGTCGGCGACGTCGCTGTCGGCCAGCCGTGGGACCTCGTCGGCGATCCGAAGGCCAACACCAACGGGAAGCTCTCGGCCGGCAGCGCCGACCAGAACTTCTGGTTCAACCCTGCGGCGTTCGCCCGTCCGGCGCCCGGCACGTTCGGCAACGCGCCCGCGCAACCTGATCTACAACCCGGGCGAGCAGCAGTGGGACATCGCGATCTTCAAGAACTTCAGCATCGGCGGCACGCGTCGCGTGCAGCTGCGCGGGCGAGTTCTTCAACTTCCCGAACCACCCGAACCTGGAACCCGGCGGAACGTCGCAGACCGGCACCGTCAACAGGCTCACCGTGGCAGACCCGACCAGCGGCAACTTCGGCCGCGTGACCAGCAAGAGCGGGTCAGCGCGACATCCAGCTGAGCGTGCGGTTCCAGTTCTAGGCGGCGCTCCGCGCCGCCGGCTGGCGGCTGGGCAGGCTGGAGCCAGACACTCCAAGAGCCTCGGGGAGCAATCGTTCCCGGGGCTCTTCTTTCACCCCACGACCCTGAACAGCCACCCGCGGGTGCGCGACGCCTCGACCCTGACGCGCTCCAGCCGCCCCGCCAGCCGCCAGCCGCCTGCCGCCAGCCTAGAATGGCGGCATGCGCGACCCGCTCTCCTACAGGCCCGAGTTCCCGATCCTGTCGCGCGCGGTGTACATGATCAGCAACTCGCTCGGCGCGATGCCGCGCGGGGTGGCTGCGTCGCTGGCCGAGTACGCCGACACCTGGGCCACCCGCGGGGTGCGCGCGTGGGCAGAGCGCTGGTGGACGATGGGCACCGAGGTGGGTGATGCGATCGGACGGATCATCGGGGCGCCGACCGGATCCGTCAGCATGCACGAGAACGTGACGACGGCGCACGCGGTCGCGCTCTCGTCGCTGCCGCTGCCCGGACACCGGCGTCGCCTCGTCTGCTGCGAGGGCGACTTCCCTTCGACCATCTACCTGTTGCGCGCGCAGGAGACACTCGGGTTCGAGCTGACGATCGTCCCTGCCGAAGCGGACTTCAGCGTCGACGTGCAGAAAGTCGTCGACGCGATCGATGGCAGGACCGCGATGGTGGCCGTCTCGCACGTTCTCTTCCGCAGTTCGTTCATCCTGGACCCGCAGCCGATCATCGAGCGTGCGCACGCCGTGGGCGCACAGGTGATCCTCGACACCTACCAGTCTGCCGGAATCGTTCCGGTGGATGTCAGCGATCTGGGCGTGGACTTCGCGACGGGTGGCTGCCTCAAGTGGCTCTGCGGAGGCCCGGGCAACGCATTTCTCTACACCCGTCCGGACCTCCTGGGGCATGTGCGCCCGCGGCTCACCGGCTGGTTCTCGCATCAGGAGCCGTTCGCGTTCGACACCGGCGCGTTCGAGCCCCACGCGGATGCGCGGCGGATGATGAACGGCACGCCGTCGATCCCGGCCTGGTACGCGGCGTTACCTGGACTGCGCCTGCTCGAGGAGGTCGGCATCGGCGCCGTGCGCGCCCGCTCACAGGCGCTTGCCGCACGGCTGCTGCAGGCCGTCGACCAGCACGGGTTCCTAACCGTCGCCCCGCGCGACCCCGCCCGGCTGGCCGGCACCGTCGCCATCGACGTCCCCGACGCGTTGCTGGTGGCTCGCACGCTGAACGCCCGCGACTACGTCGTCGACTACCGCGCCGGTGTCGGTATCCGCGTATCCCCGCACTTCTACAACACTGAGGCGGAGATCGATCAGCTGATCACGGAGCTGGCGCGCATCGTCCGCACGCGCGCTTACGACGCCGGAGCGACGCGCCGCACGATCGTCACCTGACAGGGCACGCCGAAATCCGCTTCCCGGCAAGCGGAAGCGACCCCAGGCCCGGATCGAAACCGAGATCGAGCCGTGCGCGGCTCACCGGGGCACTCCTGAGAAGAAGCAGCGCCTCATTTGGCTCGCGCCACGACTACGTTCGCCGTTCGGCTCGCCTGATTCCCTGCGGCGTCCCTCGCTGTCGCGGTAAGCACGTGAGATCCCTGGGGCACTCTGCTCAACTCGAACACATAGGGACTGGTCGTCAATGTTGCCCGCAACCGGCCGTCAAGCGAGAGTGAGACGTTCGCTACGGCGACGTTGTCCGTGACTACTACCACCGCAGCGATATGGCCAGACCGGCCAATCTGCGCGACCGACAGGCTCGCGATGAGAGGAGCGGTGTTGTCGGTCGTGGTCGGCGCCCTGCAGCCTTCGTCTACCAGCCCGTCGCCATCGTTGTCGATCCCGTCGCCGCAGACTTCCGCAGGTGGCGGAGCGCAGCCTTCATCTACCAGCCCGTCGCCATCGTTGTCGATCCCATCGCCGCAGACTTCCGCAGGTGGCGGAGCGCAGCCTTCATCTACCAGGCCGTCCCCGTCGTTGTCGATGCCATCTCCACAGACTTCGGCGGGGGTCGGCTGCGTCGTGGTCCCCACCGTAAACCGCACGTCCTGCCGCGTGATATTCCCGGCGAGGTCGCGCACGGACACCGTGACCCGCCCGGACCCGCTCGGGAGCGGCGTCAGGAGCGGAAACGTGAACACGCCTGGCGCGACCTGGCTGCGCGCACCGACCGCCAAACCTTCGACACGCAGGCTCGACACGTCGAGTCCAGACCCGACATCGGCCGCGCCCACGCGGACTTCTGTCAACGGGCCGACGTTCTGGTTCGGACGCGGGACGCTGACGGTCAGCGTCGGGCGCAGTTCGTCCTGAAAGTACGCACCCATATCGATCGGGGCACCCAGATCGATCCAGGTAAAGACGAGCCGCTGCTCGGCTTCGCTCAACATCCTGCCGTGGTTGACCGTGTCGACAAAGTCGACGTCCGCAAGGTAGGTCGACTCGGTGCCACCCGGGAGCGTGGTCGGATTTCCGGGGACGGACTCGCTGGGGTGATCCGCGTTCGTCCAGCCGTCCAGTCGTGCGCCGGCGACGTACCACGCCAGGAGGCTGCGGCGGCTCTGCATCTTGCGTATGTACCGACTGGCTTGCGGGAACCGCCACTGCCGGTCGGAGGTCCACGGCTTGATTCCCCACCTCGCGCCGGAATCCCGTGCGAGACGCATGTAGTCGCCGGGATGGCTGATGGACGTGGATTCGGGGTACGTCCCGGCATACAGCCCCAGATCGTTCAGGTTCAGGGACGCCGGTGCCGTCGTGCCGCTGTGGCAGGACACGCAGGAACGCTGGAGGAGCGGCCGGATATCGCGGAGGAACTCCACGTCCCGCGGACGACTGGTGGTGAGATCCGTCGGCGGCAGGCTCGCCGCTGCCGTGGACGCAAACGAGAGCGGCACCTGGCTGTGCGCGTGACAGCCTCCACAGTTGGTCCGGGTCTCACCGGGTCGCACCTGGTGCCATGTCTGCGCCATGGCGAGGGTGCGTCCGCGGCTGTCGATCATCTGAAAGGTAACGGGCGTGTCGGCCGGTATCATCGCCGAGAAGCTCGTGTCCGGATTACCTTCGGGGTCCATCACTGCCTTGCGAGTCGGGATTTCGCCCAACACCCGCATCCGCTCGTTCGCGTGATTGAACCATTCTCGCCGGCCGCCCTGACTTGTCGGCTCCAAGGCCAGAATCCGCACGCCCCAGATGTCCGCGTTGTTGTAGCGCCCGACGTCCGCCCCTTGACGCACCCAATTACTGCTGGCTCCAGCCTGCGTAATCAGCGAGTCAAGACCGTCCCACGGTCCACCGATGCCCGGCGCCGACTCCCGCTTGTAGAGCGAACTGGTGCCAATAATCCCGTACGGTGTACCTGCGGGCAGTGACGGCGAGCTGCCGTTGTTCGGGAGCCACGCCAACTGGTGCGGCTCGTCCACGCCGTAGATCGCGCGGTAGGGCACGAGCGCACGGGGCCACTGTTCGTTGTAGGCCGGATCGTTTTTGATGAGCACGAGGTCGTTGCGGCTGGTCGCCGATCCGCCGACCATCAGGTACAGGCCGCTGTCGTAGTAGGGGAGGTTCGTCGGACGCGTGAGGTTGTTCGCCGGCCCACCCGTCCACGCCACCAGCAGATCGCCGCCCGGTGCCGCCGACGGGTGCGTGCCCTTGCCTGCGCGCTGGCCGTCTGGCTCTGGCGGTGCAGCGTTGAATCGTGTGGTGTCGTAAACGGCGTGATCGCCACCAGCCCCTTCGGCGTGTAACGGGATAGCGGTAGGAATACGGCTGGCCGCTCTCCATCACGTAGGGAAACGCCGGGTTCTGGCTCACGAACGCCGGATAGAATGCGGGCACGGGACGGTCGGCGGCGAATCGGTAGAACGATCCGAACCCGTTGTTGTTCAAGTTGTAGTAGTCCTCGAGCACGACATCGCCGCCCGAGAGTTGGGTGGCGAAGTGGAGGGCGTTGCCGTTGGCAAAAGCCGACATCAAAGGTTGCCAGGCGCGCCCGTCAGGCCATATTGCCCACAAGCCCCACACCCGCGGATCCCGCAGCCCCTGCGACTCATAAGAGCTGAAGGCAATCCGGCCATCGGTCAGCTGGAAGGGGTGCAGTGCCGCGCCGAGCGTCATCGGTGCAATGGCCGTGACGTTCGCGCCGTCCTCGTCCATCACAAAGAGCTGCGACGTGAGCGCGGTGTAGTCCTTCACCGGCCGGAACTGGTTCCGGGTGGAGGTGAAGACGACTTTGCCCCCAGACACCGGACAGGCACCCGTGTTCATCACGCCGTAGGGCAGCGCAGGGATGGCGACGCTGGTGTTCGGGGTGGACTCCTGGAAGGTCAGTCGCACGACCTTCCGGGTGGGCACATGGATCCTGTAAATGTCGAACCCGGCACGCGGCAGGCCGGTGTTGAAGTATTGCGTGTTGAGCGTGACATCTGGCGAGTGGCTGTAGTAGACCCACTCGCCATCAAAACTGACGCACGGATCGATCACCGCACCGAGTGCACCGCCCGCTACCAGCACCTCCTGCGTGCCATCAGGGTGCAGCAGCATCAGGTCGGCATTCGGCTCCGTCCTGAACGGGTTGAACACGTCCGGCCACTTCGTGTTGACGGTATCGCCGTAGCGGGGAGCACGGACATAGACGATGTCGTAGGCAACGCTCACGGCGGATGGCGCGGTCTCTGCGAGCGCAGCCGCCGCCAGGAACAGCGCGACACGCGCAAGCCGATGGCTCAGCACGGCCCTGGATGCGTGACGTCCTTCCCTCGGTTCTTGTCTCGCTTGAGCGCGGTACGAACGTGCAAGGTCGACAAACCTCATAAAACGAACCTCCAGCCGGGGAGACTGAGGCCGAGATGTGGCTGACCGGGGGTCTTCCGAAGCGTGACCGGTCGTCGTGCGCTAAGGGGTTAAACGACAGCCCCACATCGCCGGACCGCACGGGCGGCGGAACGGGAACACGGAACTGCATCTCGCGCGTTGAGGCGCGAGCGAGGATTCCAGACCTTGCGATTCCCGGGTTGATGCTCCGAACACACGCGGGAGCAACCGCCAGCACCCCTCGACGGGCGCTTCACAGCGGTCGAATGATGTCAGCGCACCTCCGAATCTGGCAAGAGGGAAATATTCTTCAGTCCGGGAGGAACAAGAGCCGGAACGCAACGGCTGGGCGGCAGGAACGCATTCCGGGACATCAGGTCATCAGTCCGACACCGCGATCTCGCCCGGCACGATGGGGCGCGTGCGCGGCAGCAGGCCTCGGCGGGCGAGATTGCCGACGTAGACGAGGATGCCGAGGAAGACGGCAAGCTTCAACACATCCCAGCCGCCACCCCGCGGCAGCACGGTCCACAACAGCCACAGCACCGGCTGCGCCACGCACACCGCCCACACAGACCCGTAGAAGTACCGGCGCTCATGGCCCTCGTTCTTCGTCGACGCTTTCACGCGCGGCAGGAGGCCGAACAACCCCAGCGCCCAGATCGTGCCGGCCAGGGGGAAGTAGGCGACATCGTAGATCTGGCGCAGCTGCCACGCGCCCGTGGCAATCGCCCACAGCAGGCCGGCGGCGTTCAGCACCGCGAAGGTGATGACGGCGCTCCAGGCAAACGTGTAGCAGATGCGCCGGTAGAGAGGGTTCGGCCTGTCTTCGGTGAAGCGGAGGATGTAAGGCGCCGGCTCGACGCCCGGCAGCTTGCCGGCGATCCCGGCGAGGCCGGTGCCGGCCAGCACGATCCCGAGCCAGGCCGCCATCCGCCGATCGAAGCCGTGCGCGAAGAGGTCGAAGGTGAGCGGTCCCGGCGCGATGAAGAAGGTCCAGATCCAGATCGGCCAGTGGTTCAGGCGATAACTGATCTTGTTTCGTTCCCGGATCTTCCGGTCGGATGCCCGCTCCACCAGCCGCGCGTGTCCGAGCTGCTGATCGTAGGCCGGCGGCACCAGGCCGACCAGGGCTTCACGGGCGTTTCGTAATTTTGATTCCACAGGGTCGTGATTCTCCTTGGGCCAGGTCGCGCCGTGAGGGCTACTTGCCCGCAAGCGCCAGGATGGCCGGCGGCGGGCGCAGTTCCTCGTCCCGAACAGTGTCGTACTCGACGCGCTCGAGCGTGAGCAGCGATTCCACGCCCATCGCCCGCTGCAGGGCCGTGATCGGCGTGAGAATCCCGCCGAAGTCGCGGTACTCGCCGTAGGTCGTGACGACATCCGGCACGCTGCCCATCATCGACGTGCTCGTCATGCGGCTGCCGAGCTTGAGACCGCTTCCCGCGTCGAAGTACCTCGACCGACTCGAAGCCGGAGCGTCGCACCAGCTTCACGGTGAAGCAGTCGTGTCCCTCGAACGGGGCACGGGCAACGACCGTCGTCGAGGCGTAGTCTGCCGGATTGTAGATGTCGGCGTAGAAGTCGGCAGAGTACAACGTCTCCTCGAGCTCACCGCCCGACAGCACGCGCGGCCCGATGGCCGGATCCATCGACCAGCCGATCGCGCCGTCGTAGCCGCGCAGCATCTCGCCGAGGCCCGCGAGCGTGATCCGGATCCGGATGCGGTTCGGCGCAGCCGCGAGGATCTCGAGCGGCCCGGCGATGCCCTGCGCGCGCAGCTCGAAGCGCCCGAGCGCGCGGCGCGATCGGTACTTGCGGATCGCACGTTCGCCGCCGACCGCCCGGGTGTAGCGCGAGAGGATCTCCGACGCGGCCGGCAGCGTGCCGGCGTGTGTGCGGGCCGCCTGCGCCTTGTCCGATTGCGCCTTGCCCGTTCGGGCCGTGCCCGATGGCGCCGTGCCCGATGGCGCCGCGCCCGACTGCGCCGCGGCACCGCCGCCAACGCACGCAACAACCGTCGCGGCTGCGAGCACGCCGGCGACACCGCGCATCCCGGAACTCACTTTCCGCCTCCGCCGGCCCATCGCACGGCCGCATCGAGGACGGGATCCTCACCGGCGGCCACCGACGCCAGCGTTCGCCGCACCGGTTCGTCGGGCACGACGCCCCGTCCTTCGATGCGCTCGCCCGACACGGTGACGAAATCCGCGATCGCGTACTCGAGCACGTCGCCGTTCGGCAGCTTGCGCAGCAGCGCCGGCAGTGCACCGCCAGGCGTCCGGGCGCCGAAGACACGGGCCCGCCCCGCCGCCTGCATTCCGCCGGCGAACACCTCCGATGCGCTGTACGACGTGTCGTCCACGAGGATCGCCAGCCGCCCCGCATAGGGCGCCACCCGCTTGCCGTCCGGCGACACCAGGCGCGGGTTCGCGACCAGGCGCAGCTCGGAGTCCCGGGTGCGCAGCGTGCCGAGGCTGCGCGGCGTGTCGAAGAAATGACCGGAGACGCCCATCAGCATCGTCAGCACCCCTCCGGGGTTCTGGCGCAGGTCGATCACGAGACCGGGGGCCGCGCGCGACTCGTCGACAGCGCGATCGATAGCCGGGGCGAGCGGCGTCATCCAGATGTTGAAGTGGACGTAGCCGACGGCGGCGCCTCCCGGCGCGGTCAGCAGCCGTTGATCGAGGTGCGCCGCGAGCGCGGGCAGGTACCCGAGCTTCACCAGCTGCCCCTCGCTCGCCTCACGCGTGAGCGCCAGCGTCCGGACGCCGCCGGCAGGATCCCGGAACTCGACCGACACCGTACTGCCGGTCGCGCCGCGCATGAGGCTGGCGGTCGCCGCCCAGAGGCGAAACCCATTTCGGTCACCCGCGGTGCTGCTTGCGATCGATCGCAGCGCCAGTCGCGGATCGTGGCCGCTGACCTGATCGATGATCCAGCCAGGACGCACGCCAGCGCGGCCGGCCGGGCTCGACGCGACGACACGCGTCACGACCGGTTCGCCCTCGATCGGGGTGATCTCCACGCCGATGTCGCCGGCAGCGTTGAGGGTGCCGTCGCCCTCGGTGGCCGCCGCTGGTACTGCGCCGGCCGGCAGGATGTCGAAGTGCGATCGGCCGAGGCGCTCGAGCATCTCGCGCAGCACCTCACGGACCGCCTCCTCGGTCCGCGCGCCCGCTGCACGCGGCCGGAACTCGTCGCGGAGCGCGGCCCACTCCGCATCGGCCTTCGCATCCTCCCCGACCAGCGTGTCGTGAATGGTCTGCCATGTGGCATCGAAGGTCGCGGCACCGTTGACGGCAAGGCCGACCGCGGCCGTTGCCGGAGAGCCGGCCTGTGCAGGACCGGCGGCGTGGACACTTCCGCCAGGCGGCGTCAGCCCCGCAGCGCAGCCCAGCGCCACGGCGAGGGCCAGACTACGGCGTCGTCGCAGGACGCCGAGCGCGCCGGCACCGGATTGTCGCAACCTTCTGGGGCTGAGGACCATGGAGATACGAGGCAGAGCACTATCATCGCACGGAGGACGGGCTCGATGGGCTGGGGGCTGGAGGCCGGGACGTGCTCGGAGCGACGGCATGGCACGAGGGCGACCACTGGCAACCGTGTGTAACGGACAAGCAGCCGGCCGCCAGCCGCCACAGCCAGCCTCCAGCCTCCAGCCTCCAGCCTCAGATCGTTGCCCCCGCGCCCTCGGCGATTGCTCGAGCAACACTCTCATGTCGGCGTGCAGCGTGCCGTTGGTGCTGAACGCGTCGCCGCCGTCGATCCGGGCGACACCGGTCCAATCGGTGAACGCACCGCCGGCTTCCTGCAGGATGGGCACGAGCGCGCAGCAGTCCCACGGGTTCATGGCGGGGTCGATCATCGCGTCGAGCCGGCCGCTCGCGACGAGGCAGTGGCCGTAGCAGTCGCCCCAGCCGCGCAGCAGGTGCACGGCGCCGTGCAGCGCGCGCAGGCCGTCACCGAGACGCTCGCTCAGCATCCGGGAGTCGGAGCAGCCGACGGCCGCCTCCGCCAGGGTCGGCGTGGACGACACCCTGGCGCGGCGCCCGTTCCACCAGCAGCCGAGGCCCGACCCAGCGGCGAAGGTCTCGCCGAGCGCCGGGAAGTGGCACACCCCAACTTGCGGCACGCCCTCGATCTCGAGCCCGACGAGCACGCCGTAGAGCGGCACGCCACGAATGAACGACTGCGTGCCGTCAATCGGATCCAGCACCCAGCGATGTGACGAACGTCGGTCGTCGTGCCCATACTCTTCGCCGAGCACGACGTGTTCGGGATACCGCGCGGCAATCAATTCGCGCAACAGCATTTCTGCGCCCCGGTCGGCAATGGTGACCGGCGAGCAATCCGCCTTGCGCTCGACGCCGACCCCGGTCTGAAAGTGCGCCAGCGTGCTCTGCCCGGCCGCCCAGGCAGCATTGACGGCGAATTCTAAATACGAGGACAGGGACATGGCTGCGGGCTTCGGGCTTCGGGCTTCGGGCTTCGGGCTTCGGGCTTCGAAGGTTGGAGTTCGGGCGCAGGGTTTTAATCCTGCGTTGCTGGCTGTCTCTCTCGCAGGATTCTTGCCGCTCAGGTCCTCGGATTTCCGCCGCTTCGAGTTGAACAGACCCGGCCCGAACCCCGCAGCCGGAAGCCCGAAGCCGAGGGAATCACCTGAACACGTCCGGCCCTTCCGGAAGCGCCATCCCATCGTGTCGGGGCTCCGA
The DNA here is from genome assembly GCA_963697705.1 of Vicinamibacteria bacterium. Lineage (GTDB taxonomy): Bacteria > Acidobacteriota > Vicinamibacteria > Vicinamibacterales > JAENWD01 > CAVUCH01. The sequence goes on along the minus strand of CAVOPA010000018.1, from coordinate 3,604 downwards.
GGCGCCGAAATGGACGCCGTCGGTACGCGCGAGGATGGCCTGGCCCCAGCCGAACTGGTTGCCGCGCGGGGGCTCGACCTTCAGCTGGTGGCCGAGCGCCGTCAGCGCGTTGCGCGTGGCTTCTGGCACGAGTGCTTCGATCTGCACGTCGCAGCCGGTGAACGTACCTCTTGGTGAACCGCCCGGCCTCGAGCGCTTCCTGCGGCGTCAGTGCGAAGTCGGCGATGTCGGCGACGAACTGCGCGTGCGCCTGCGCCTGGTTCCATCCGCCCATGATCCCGAAGGCGATCCGCGTGCCGTTCTTCTCCATGAAGCCCGGAATGATGGTGTGGAGCGGCCGCTTCCGCGGCGCAAGCGTGTTCGGCTGGTTCGGCTCGAGGGTGAAGAGCGCACCGCGATTCTGCAGCATGAACCCCGCGCCGTCAGGCACCAGGCCCGAGCCGAACCCCGAATAGTTGCTCTGAATCAGCGACACCATGTTTCCGTCGCGATCGATCGTCGTCAGATAGATCGTGTCGTGCCCCTGCGCGCTCGTGATGCCGTCGAGGACAGCGGGTTCGACGGCGCACTGTGCCCGCGCCGGATCGATCCGCCGGGCGCGATCGGCCGCGCGCGTCTTGCTGAGCAGCTCGCTGACCGGCAGCGTCGAGAAGCGGGGGTCCCCGATGTAGCGCAGCAGGTCCGCGTAGGCCAGCTTCTTGGCTTCGATCATCACGTGAAGCGCCTGTGGGCTGTGGAATCCGTATTCCCCGAGGGGAAACGCTCCATCAGGTTGAGCATCATCAGCACCGCGATTCCCTGCCCCTGTGGAGGGATCTGGCTCACGGTCCACCCGCGATACGTCGTCTGGATCGGATCGACCCACTCTGGCTGGAACTCCGACAGGTCGGCCTCGGTCATCGTGCCGCCCGCGTCGTGCAGCACTTTCACGATCGCAGCAGCCGTGGGCCCTTTGTAGAAGCCGTCGCGGCCGCCTGCGGCGGCAATCAGCCGCAGCGAGGCTGCGAAATCCGGGTTGCGGAACACACCCCCCGCCGCTGGCGCGTGGCCGTCCGGGAGAAACGTCTTGCGTGCGTTGGGATTCTCCGAGAGCATGCGCACCGAGCCGGGACTGCCCCACCCGCGTGCCGTGACCTCCGCAACGGGAAACCCCTCCGTGGCGTAGAAGATGGCGGGGGCGAGCAGGTCCTTGAACGGCAGCCGCGCAAAGCGCGTGTGCAGCGCGTCCCACCCGGCGACCGCGCCCGGGACGGTGACGCTGAAGACGCCACGCTGCGGCATCTCGGTGACGCCCCTCCGCCGCCTCCTTTGCCGTGGGCGTGCGGGCTGCACCTCTGGCACGCAGCAGCTCCGGCGTAGAGCCCGAAGCCCGCCCAGCCGCTCGAATTGAGGCCGTACAGCTTGCCGGTCTTCGCCTGGTCCACCGATAGCGAACAGGTCTCCTCCGAGCCCGTTGCCGGTTGGCTCCATCAGCCCGATGGTCGCGTTGGCAGCTATGGCCGCGTCGATTGCGTTTCCGCCGCGCTCGAGGATCTGCACTCCCGCCCGCGCGGCCAGCGGCTGGCTCGACGCGACGATGCCGTAGCGGGTCGCGACCATGGAGCGGCCGACGATTGGACGCGGTTGTTCAGCGGAGAAGAGGGAAGCGCTCGACAGGACAGTCACAAGCAGTAGGGGGATGCGCATGACGGGTTCCGGGTTCCGGGTTCCAGGTTGGGTTCCAAGGTTCCCTCGTTCCTTCCGGGTTCCGGGTTTGCGTTCCGGGTTCCAAGTTCCGCGTTCGCACATCTTAACGCTCGCATAGCGAGCCGACGAATCTGGCTGCGCTCGAACCGGCGAACAAGGAACCCGGAACAAACAAGGAAGCCCAGGAACCCAACCTGGAACCTGGAACCCAGAACCCGGAAACCAGCAACCGCTCCCTCCTGCTAGACTCGCGCCCATGTTTCATCGCAAGGCCATACTGGCCACGGCCGTCCTGTGCACCGGGCTGGCGGGCACCGCATGTCAATCGCCCAGGCCGGGGCCGTCGGCCGACTGGCCGACGCACGGCGGCAATCCGGGCCATCGGCAGTTCTCGTCGCTCGACCAAATCAACACCGGCAACGTCGGTCGTCTGAAGGTCGCCTGGAGCTACCGTACGCGCGACGCGCGAGGACAACCGCTCGCAGATTCAGTGCAACCCGATCGTCGTCCACGGCGTGCTCTATGCCACGTCCGCCGGATTGAAGACCTTCAGCGGGCTCGATGCGGCCACCGGCCGTCGGCTGTGGACATTCAACCCCTTCTCCACGGGGACCAGCGCGCATCTCGGCGTGAATCGCGGCGTCGTGTTCTGGGAGAGCGGCGACGATCGCCGCATCCTGGTCGCGGCGGGGCAGCGGCTCTACGCGCTCGACGCGCACACAGGGAAGCCGATCCCCTCGTTCGGCGCGAACGGGAGCGTCTCGCTGTTGGAGGGGCTGGGGCGCGACGTCAGCAAGTTGTACGTCTTGTCGAACACGCCTGGCGGTCTCTACAAGGACCTGCTGATCCTCGGCACGCGCGTGTCGGAGGGCCCCGGGCCCGCCGCACCCGGGCACATCCGGGCCTACGACGTGCGCAGCGGGAAGATCCGATGGACGTTCCGCACGATTCCCTCGCCCGGTGACTTCGGCTACGACACGTGGCCGCCGGACACCTGGACACGCATCGGCGGCGTCAACCCCTGGAGCGGAATCAGCGTCGACGCCGCACGCGGCCTCGTGTTCCTGCCGGTGGGATCGGCGTCCTTCGACTTCTGGGGTGGCAACCGGCAGGGCGCGAGAACCTGTTTGCCAACTGCGTGCTCGCCCTCAGGGCGGACACCGGCGAGCGCGTGTGGCACTACCAGCTGGTGCACCATGACCTTTGGGATCGCGATCCGCCGGCTGCACCCGTGCTCGTGACCGTGCAGCGGAACGGCCGGGCGGTGGACGCGGTGGCGCAGGTCACCAAGTCGGGGTACGTCTTCGTGTTCGACCGCGACACCGGCCGCCCGCTCTTCCCGATTGAAGAGCGCCCGGTGCTTACGGTCGGAAGAATATCGTGGGCGAAGCCGCCTGGCCAACGCAGCCCTTCCCGCTGGCGCCGCCGCCCTTCGCGCGCGGCAAGCTGCACGGAAGACGACCTGACCACGATCACGCCCGCCGCCCATGCGGCGGTCCTCGCGCAGTTCCGAAAGGTGCGGTCGAACGGCCAGTTCGTGCCGCCGAGCACCGAGGGCACGGTCATCTTCCCGGATTCGACGGCGGCGGCGAGTGGGGCGGCTCCGCCTTCGATGACCGTTCGGGCTTCCTCTACGTGAACGCGAACGAGATGCCGTGGATCCTCACGATGGTGGACCTGAAGAAGGTGGGCACCGGCCCCGGTGCCGCCGCAGCCGGACCTACGACATGAACTGCGCGGTGTGTCACGGCGCCGAACGCAAAGGCGACGCGATGAATCTCGTCGATTGCGGAGGTCTCGAAGAAGCTGTCGCGCGCCCCAGGTCGAGGGAATCATCCAGCACGGCAAGGGTGTCATGCCTTCATTCGCATCCCTCAGCGCAACCGATCGGAAGACGCTCGTAGCGTTCCTCTTCGGC
>CAVOPA010000017.1:0-2168620 GCA_963697705.1 Vicinamibacteria bacterium | reverse complement strand
TCGAGGTTCATCTCGCGTCGTTCCATCGGCGCGGCGCATGGCTCGCGCGTGCGGAAGAGCACGCCGCGTCGGTTGCCGAGTTCCCCATCACCGGCTTCCGCCGGGCGAGCACATTCCGGCAGGCGCGCCGCTTCGGGGCGTGGTGCCGCGAGCGCGGGATTGCGCTCGTCCATACAACCGACCTCTACGCCAACATCTTTGGTCTGCCGGCCGCCGCGATGGCGGGGGTGCCGGTGCGGATTGGAAACCGTCGCGAGATCAACCCCGACAAATCGCCGGCGCAGATCGCGCTCCAGCGGGCGGCGTACGCCTGCGCGCACGTGGTCGTGGCCAACTCCGCCGCTGCGGGTGACCGGCTGGCAACCGAACGGGTGCCCCGCTCGCGTATCCGCGTCATACCGAACGGGATCGATCTGGGCGCCTACACCCCGTCAGCGCACGACCGGCCAATCCGCCGGATCGTCACGGTCGCCAACCTGCGGCGTCGAGAAGGCCCACGAAGTGCTGTTCGACGCGGCGTCCCTGGTGCTGCGGCGATGCCCGGACACGGAGTTCGTCATCGCCGGCGACGGCCCGCGCCGTCAGGAGCTCGAATCGGTGGCGGCCGCGCGCGGCATCGCCTCACGCGTGCAGTTCATCGGGCACGCGGATGACGTGCCGTCGCTCCTCACGTCGAGCGACCTCTTCGTGCTGCCGTCGCGCTCGGAGGCTTTTCCGAACAGCGTGCTCGAGGCGATGGCGAGCGGGCTGCCGATCGTGGCCACGCGCGTCGGCGGGCATCGTCGAGCTGATCGAGAACCAGCGCACAGGCGTGCTCGTGTCCGCCTGACGACCCGCGGGCGCTCGGCCACGCCATCCTCGATCTGATCCAGTGGCGCAGCCACGCCGCACGGCTCGGGCGCGCCGCTCGAGCAGAGGTCGAAGCCCGCTACTCGTGGGAACGCATGATTGCGGCGTTCGAGCACCTGTACGTCGAGCAGCTTGGCGTCCATGCCGACGTCCGTCTCGCAACCGAATTGATGGCCTCCTGATCTTCCATGTGCGGCATAGCAGGCAAACTGACGTGGGACCCCCGCGGGGCGATCGATGCGGATCTGCTCGGCGCGATGACGGATGCTGTCCGCCACCGCGGCCCGGATGCGGACGGCTTCTACTTCGGCGAGGGCGTCGGCCTCGGACATCGCCGTCTCAGCATCATCGACCTCGCCACAGGCGACCAGCCGCTGGCGAACGAAGACGGCACCGTGTGGACGATCTTCAACGGTGAAATCTACAACTTCGCCGAGGTGCGCCAGCAACTCGAGTCGCACGGGCACCACTTCCGCACGGCCTCCGACACCGAGGTGCTCGTGCACGGGTACGAGCAGTGGGGCGTGAACCTGGTCGACCGGCTGCGGGGGATGTTTGCGTTCGCGGTGTGGGACGCACGGGAGCGCCGGCTCGTGCTCGCGCGCGATCGCGTCGGGGTCAAACCGCTCCACTATGCCGTCGCTCGACAACGGCCTCGTGTTCGGGTCCGAGATCAAGTCGCTGCTCGTCGATCCGGCCGTGCCGCGCGACTGGAGCCCGGAGGCGCTCGACGCGTACCTGGCGCTGCTCTACGTGCCCGCTCCGCTCACCATCTATCGCGGCGTGCAGAAGCTGCCGCCCGGCCACGTGCTGGTGGCGGAGCGCGGGCAGGTGCGGGTGAGCCGGTATTGGGACCTGCCGTTCGAAACCGACGGTGCAGCGGAGAACGAAAACGCGTGGCTCGAGCCGCTCGAAGCGCAGCTGCGGGAGGCCGTCGCGCTGCGGCTGATCAGCGACGTGCCGCTCGGGGCGTTCCTCTCCGGCGGGATCGATTCGAGCCTGGTCGTCGCGTTCATGAAGGAGACGAGCGGCGCGCCCGTCATCACGACGTCAATCGGGTTCGCCGAGCAGGCATACGACGAGCTGCGGCACGCCGCGAGCGTCGCCCGGCACCTCGATGTGGTGCAGCACACGCATATCGTGACGCCGCAGGTCGAGGCGCTGCTGCCGAAGCTGGCCTGGCACTTCGACGAGCCGTTCGCGGATTCGTCGGCGGTGCCCACGTACTACGTCTCCGCCGCGGCGCGCGAGCACGTCACGGTGGCGCTCTCCGGCGACGGCGGCGACGAGGTGTGGGCCGGGTACGCGCGCCATCGGGTCGAGCAGACGGAGCACCGCGTGCGGCGGACGCTCGGGCCCGCGTCGGGCGTGATCGGCCAGGCGGCCCGCGTCATGCCGCTCGGCGTGAAGGGCGCGCGCTCGCTCCGACATCTCGCGCATGCGCCCGGGCACGCGCTCGCGTTGAAGCACGAATACGGCATGTTCGACCGGGCGGCGCGCCGCGGCCTCTACTCCGCCGGCTTCCGGCGGGCGGTGGCCGACGCCGATCCGCTCGCCGCGTTCGATGCGCGATACAGCGCGTGCACGTCTGCCGACCCGCTCGATCGCGCCATGTACGTCGACGTGCACACCTACCTGCACGATGACGTCCTCACGAAAGTCGACCGCATGAGCATGGCGGTGTCGCTCGAGTCGCGCGAGCCGCTGCTCGACCACCGCCTGCTGGAGTTCGCTGCCCGCGTGCCGGCGTCGCTGAAGCTGCGCGACGGCATCAGCAAGTACCTGCTCCGCCGCGTGCTGGCGAGCCGTCTGCCGGCGCCTGTCCTCGCACGCGGAAAACAGGGCTTCGCGGCGCCGATCGGCGAGTGGCTCCGTGGCCCGCTGCAGCCGCTCCTGCACGATCTCGTGGGCAGCCGGCGGAGCCTCGAACGCGGCGTCTTCGAGCGCGCCGGGGTCGAGCGGCTGCTCCAGGAGCACCGCACCGGCAAGGCCGATCATCCTCACCGACTGTGGCAGCTGCTGATGCTGGAGCTGTGGTTCCGGCAGTTCGCCGACGAAGGCGGCTGGCCGGCATGGCGCGGTCCCGGCTCGCGAGCGGCCGTCGCTGCCGCGTCGCCGTCCGCCGCGTCGGTGCAGAGGGGAGCAGCCTAGGCATGTGCGGGATCGCGGGGATTGTCGCAAGCGACGGGCTGCGGCCGGGAGAGGCTGCGCGACTGCCACGTATGCGCGATGTAATCGCGCACCGCGGGCCCGATGACGCGGGCATCTGGTGCGACGAGCGTGCCGCGCTCGGGCACCGGCGACTGAGCATCGTCGACCTGGCGACGGGGTCGCAGCCGCTTGGCAACGAAGACGGCACCATCCAGATCGTCTTCAACGGCGAGATCTACAACCACGCGGATCTGCGCCCCGAGCTCGAGGCCGCGGGCCATCGCTATCACACGCGGTGCGACACCGAGGCGATTGTTCATGCCTACGAGCAGTGGGGCGACGACTGCGTGCATCGCTTCCGCGGCATGTTCGCGTTTGCGCTCTGGGACGCGCCCAAGCGCCGCCTGCTGCTCGCGCGCGATCGGCTGGGGATCAAGCCGCTGTACTGGACGCTCCGCGACGGCCGGCTGATCTTCGGGTCAGAGATCAAGGCGATTCTCGCCAGCGGCCTGGTCGAGCCGCGGGCGAACGAGGACGGGCTGCCGGAGCTGCTCGGGACGCGCTACCTGTCCGGTGAAGAGACGCTCTTCGAGGGCATCCAGAAGCTGCTGCCCGGGCACCTGCTGGTCTACGAACAGGGTCGCGCGACGACGCGGCAGTACCTGGGACGTTCCCGTCGGTGCTGCGCCGGAAGCGCCGGCGCCAGACGGCCGCGAGTGGGTGGCCCGCTTCCGTGCGCTGCTCGAGGAGTCGGTGCGCCTGCGCCTGATGTCGGACGTGCCGCTCGGGATGTTCCTGTCGGGCGGTCTCGACAGCAGCGCCATCGCGGCAATCATGGCGCGCATGATCGATCGGCCGCTCCAGACCTTCTCGGTCGCGTTCAAGGAGCAGGCGTTCAGCGAGCTCACCTGGGCGCGCGAGGTCGCGCAGGTCATCGGCGCCGACGCGCACGAAGTCGTCATCGGCGCCGACGAGTTCTTCGACGCGCTGCCGCGCCTGGTATGGCACGAGGACGAACCGATCGCGCATCCCTCGAGCGTGCCGCTCTACTTCGTCTCGGCGCTCGCCCGCGAGCACGTGACCGTCGTGCTGACCGGCGAAGGCGCGACGAGTTGCTCGCCGGGTACGGCAAGTACCCGCGCGCCCTCATCAACTGGCGCGCCGGCGGCGTGTACGCCCGCGTGATGCCCGATGCGGCGCGTCGCTGGCTCGCAGAGCGAGTGATCCCGGCGCTGCCAGGCCGCGTCGGGCGGTACGCCGCGCCGCTCGTTTCTCGCCGTCGAGCACTCCTCCGAGGCGGCGTTCTTCGACAACTTCGCGGCCATTCCGCTGGCGCGCCAGCGCGAGCTGTTCAACGGCCGCCTGCGGGCGCGCGCCACGCGCGAACGGGCCTACAGCGCATCACGTGCCTGGCTCGACCGCCGAGGCGAGCAGCCGCTGCTCGATCGGCTGCTCTATGCCGACATCAAGACGTATCTCGTCGAGCTGCTCATGAAGCAGGACCAGATGAGCATGGCAGCCTCGATCGAAAGCCGCGTGCCGTTTCTCGATCACAAGCTCGTGGAGTTCGTGGCCACCATGCCCGCCGAATGGAAGCTGTCTGGCTTCACGACCAAGCGCGTGCTTCGTGAAGCAGCAAAGGACCTCCTGCCGCCGTCCATTCTCCGCCGCCCGAAAATGGGGTTCCCGGTGCCGTTCGCCCAATGGTCGCGCGGCCCCTGGCACGGCGTGGTGCGCGACGTGCTGCTCGATCGGCGCGCGCGCGAACGCGGGCTGTTCGACGTCGTGCAGGTCACGCGTCTGCTGACGGATCACGCGGCTGGACGCACCGAGGGCGGCGACGTGCTCTGGAGTCTTCTCAACCTCGAACTCTGGTACCGCACCTGGATCGACGGCGACGGCGTGCAGCACCTCGGATCGCGTGCTGCGGCCGCCGCACCCGCGACCGCTGGCCACGCGCCGGTAGGCAGCCTCGCCGGCACGCTCTAACAGACATGAAGATCCTCTGGCTCAGCGCCGGCCTGCTCCTGCCGCTCGACAAGGGGGGCAAGCTGCGGACGTGGCACCTGATGCGCCACCTCGCACGCCGGCACCACATCACCTTTCTGTCGTTTGCCGACCCTGACACGTCGGCGGCCGACCGCGCCGGGATGTCGGAGGTGTGCCGCGAGCTCATAACCATCCCGCGGCGGGAGGTGCCGAAAGGCAGCCTCGGCTTCGTGCTCGACGCAGCGAGCTACGTCGCGCGACGGCTGCCGTATGCGGTCGGCAAGTATCGATCGGCGGAACTGCAGCGGCGCCTGAACCAACTGCTGGCCACCGGCGGCTTCGACCTGGTCGTCTGCGACTTCCTGGCGCCGGTGGCGAACGTGCCGGAGCACCTGCCGTGCCCGTCGGTACTCTTCACGCACAACGTCGAAGCCGAGATCTGGCGGCGTCACGCGGAGACCGCCCGCTCGCCGCTGCGCAAGGCGTTGCTCCGGTCGCAATGGCGGAAGACGGTGCAGTTCGAGCGCGACGCGGTGCGCCGTTTCGACCTGGTGCTCGCGGTTTCCGACACCGACCGGCGCACGCTGCTCAACGCCTACGGTCCGCTGCGCCAGCCGGTGCACGTGGTCCCGACAGGTGTGGACACCGCCTACTTCGCGCAGGTCTCCGCCACCGTGCGGCCACGCCACCTGGTGTTCACCGGATCCATGGACTGGCTGCCCAACGAAGACGGGATGCTCTATTTCGTCCACGAAGTGCTGCCGCTCATCCGCCGGGACGAACCGAGCGCCACGCTGTCAATCGTCGGCCGCGCGCCGACGCCGGCCATCGTAAAGCTCGGTTCCGAGTACGGCGTCGAGGTCACCGGCCGCGTCGACGACGTGCGGCCGCACATGGCGGCGGCGGCGGTCTACGTCGTCCCGCTGCGCATCGGTGGCGGCACGCGTCTGAAGATCTTCGAGGCGATGGCGATGGGCAAGCCGGTCGTCTCGACCACCATCGGCGCCGAAGGACTGCCGGTGACGTCCGGGCGTCGACGTCCTCATCGCCGATTCGCCGACCGCGTTTGCCGACGGCGTCGTACGCCTGTTCCGGAGCGAGGACGAGCGCGCACGCATCGGTGAGGCGGCACGGCGCCTGGTGACGGAACAGTACGACTGGTCTGCCGTCTTCGGTCATCTCGAACAGGCCCTCGAAGCGGCCGCCGGGGGGCTCGCGCACCGCAGCACAGCACCGGTATCCGGCGCTCGAATTTCAAACGAGGAACTAGCATGCGCGTCTCGGTATTCGGCCTCGGGTACGTCGGCAGCGTCTCGGCGGCGTCGTTCGCCGCCGACGGGCACGAGGTGATCGGCGTCGACGTGAACCCGGGCAAGGTCGAGAGCCTGAACGCCGGGCGCAGCCCGATCGTGGAGCCCGGGCTCGACGAGCTGATTCGCTCGACGCGGGAGGACGGCCGGCTGCGCGCGACGACCGACACCGGCGGAGGCCGTGCACGCGACCGATGTGTCGCTGCTCTGCGTGGGCACGCCGAGCCGCAGGAACGGCAGCCTCGACCTCTCGTACCTCGAACGCGTCAGCGAGCAGATCGGCGACGGCCCTTCGGGACGAAGCCGTCCTACCACGTCGTGGTCGTGCGCAGCACCGTCCTGCCCGGCACCACCCACGAGGTCGTCATCCCGGCCCTCGAGCGACGTCGGGCAAGAAGTACGGCAAGGAGTTCGGCGTCTCGGTGAACCCGGAATTCCTGCGCGAGGGGACGGCGCTCGCCGACTTCCGCAGGCCGCCGCTGACGCTCGTCGGTCACAACTACGCCGCGGACGCGAGCGGGACGACGGCGCTCTATCGCGAAGGTGGAGGCGCCGCTCATCACGACGAGCATCCGCGTCGCCGAGATGATGAAGTACACGAGCAACACCTGGCACGCGTTGAAGGTGTGCTTCGCCAACGAGGTCGGCAACCTGTGCAAGCGCCTCGACGTGGACAGCCACGAGGTGATGAGCATCTTCTGCCAGGACGACAAGCTGAACCTGTCGCCGTACTACCTGAAGCCAGGGTTCGCGTTCGGCGGGTCGTGTCTGCCGAAGGACGTCCGCGCGCTGCAGTACCGCGCCAAGGAAGTGGACGTCGACATGCCCGTGATCGAATCGATCCTCGGCAGCAACCGGCTGCAGATCGAGCACGCGATCGACATGGTCGTGCAGAGCGGCCACAAGCGCGTCGGGCTGCTCGGCTTCAGCTTCAAGGCGGGCACCGACGATCTGCGCGAGAGCCCGATCGTCATCCTCGCCGAAGCGCTGCTCGGCAAGGGCTACCAGCTGAAGATCTACGACCGCAACGTCTCGCTGGCCCGCCTGGTCGGCGCCAACCGGGAGTACATCGAGCACCAGATCCCGCACCTGTCATCGCTGCTCTGCGACACGCGTGGACGAGGTCATCGCACGCTTCGGACGTCATCGTCGTCGGCAACGCCGCGCCGGAGTTCGCCGACGCGGTGACGCGATGCCGGCCCGAGCAGACGGTGATCGATCTCGTCCGGCTGCCAATCGACCGCGAGACGGTGCAGGCGAAGTACCGAGGGGATTTGCTGGTCGGAATTGGAAGCCAGTCCGCCGACTGAGGCTGCTGCAGCACTCTGCGCTCGCGCCGAGATTGCTGAGTCGCTCACCCGCCGCATTCCGAATTCGACTCCGGCATGTCGCCGTGAGTCGCTGACGTGACACGACCTTCGCCTGTTTCCGCGTCGATGAACGTCATCTCGATGTCGCTCCCCTTCGGGATGCGCGCCCGGTAGGTCAGCGCGTAGCGCCCATCGTCGATCGGCAGGACGATCAGCTCCGGCGTCCGGCTGCGGCCGGCGACGCCGGGCGCGAGGTGATCGAAGACCGCGGCCGCATCAGCAGGCGTGAGCGTCGGCGCTGGATCCACGTCGATGTCCGCGTAGAGCGCGCCGGCAATCCCAACCGTTCTGCCGGCGTCGAACGTCCGCGTGAGCTGGCCACCGAAGACGGGCACGCCTTTGTAGAGTTGCGTCAGCCGCTGCTCGGTGCGCCCCTTGACGACCGCGTCCGCGGCCGTTTCACGGACGCGCAGGTCGCCGCTCTGCAGCATCTTCGTGATCCGCGCGTTCCACTCGGCGATGGTCGACGGCGTATCGGCCGTGACTGGCACGAGCCCCGGATGTGCTGAGGCCGCGTCGCCCGCTCCGGCGCCCGCCGCATGGGTATCGAAGCCGGAGAGTCCCGCGTCGCCCGCGTTCGCGGCGCCTGCGCCTGGACCCGAGATCGTGCCGCCGGATCCTGCGCCCGGATCGAACCCGATGCCGCCCACGCGAGGCACCGCATTGAGCGGCACGCGCACGACACCGGCTGCATCTGCGGTGACTCCGTTGCCGGACGTAGTCGAAATGGCAATGCGTTGTACCCGGCCCCCACCCGCCATACGCACCAGATACGTGGCGCCGGGTGTGAGCGTTGCGATCGTCAGGTCGCCCGCACGCCCATCCAGGTTCACGTCCACCGCGCCGCGCGTCAGCTCGCCGCCGTTGGGATCGGCACTGAACACAACGACATCGTTGCGCGAACCCTGGCGGATGACGGCGCCCGCGACCTGGCCGACGGCCCCCCGCGCCGGCAGGATCTTCGGCGCGCTGGCGCTCTCGTCGGAAGGCACCAGCACGGTCAGGAACCGGTCGGCCTGTCGAGCGGCGGTCGGCTCCACCTGCAGCCGCGTCTGTCCCCAGCCGCCGACAAGGTCGTCAGTCCAGAGCCACTGCTGCTCCGGCGGGTTGAAAGGGCGGCCACTCGGGCCGTCCCGTCGCGCCGGTGTTGCGATCCGGGTTGACGAGGTTGCGAGGGTCCTCGACGAAGTAGTCCTTGACGTGGCGGTGGTGATGTTCGACGCCGAACGTCACGTGGTCGGCATTCGCCACGGGCACGCGCCGTCCGATCGCGCGAACCCTGATCGGATCCACGGCGATCGTCGTGACGAACAGCCGCGCGCGCCGCTCGCGCGATCCTTCCGTGAAGGTGACGAGCGACTCGAAGTCGTACTGATCGCCGCCTTCGTACCGCGTCTCTCCTTCGTCGACGCGGGCGGATCGGCTCTTCGACTCGAACGGCTCGCGCGCGTGCCACAGCACGGCCTTCTTGAAGCTCGCGTCCGTCGACACGACGCGATCGAAAACGACGAACGCGTCACGCCGGTCCTCGCCACGCAGGTAGACCACCTCGCGGCCCACGTGCGACACCTTCGGCCGGTTGCGTGATCCGTCTGGCTTGCTGGATTGATACGTCGCGTTCTGGTACGCGTTCGTCAGGTTCGCGCGGATGTAGACGCCCCAGGTGCCCTCATCGTAGCGCTCGATCCGGGCCTGGTCGTAGGCGGCGCGGTGTTCGAGGTAGTCGGTCGAGGGTCGGCGCCGGCGTGAGCGGCGCCGCGGTTCGCTGGCCCCCGTCGTTCACTGCGAGATTGTCGGGAACGCCGCCCCAGATGCCTTTCCAGCGTTCGTTCGGGTCAGTGATGGTGATCGTGTTGTGCGCAACAGTGCGCGCGTAGTAGTTGAACCAGTGCCTCGAGCCGAAGCCGTCGAGGCTGCCGCTGTCGACTGCCAGATCGACGCCGCCGAAAGATCGTGAGATTGCCCGCGTCGTAATGCTGGTGCGTGTCGAGGTGCGGGCCGGCATTGAAACTCATCCAGGTGGCATCGTCAGACCAGTCGGACCGCGCGAAGACCTGTCCGAGCGACGGCTCCTGATACGAGAGCGCCGCGGGAGGCGCCGGCTGCACGTCCGGTGACCAGAACAGCACGTCGTAGAGCGACCACTCGCGCGTGTAGGGCTTCGACGTCTCGGCGCGATTCACGGCCCAGTACGCCTCGCGCGCGGCCGGCGTGCTCGGGAAGCGCTTGCCGAGCAGCAGGACCGTGGCGCGGTGGTAGAGCGCCGATCCGGTGGGCCCGCGCCGCGCATCGCCGAAGACCGGCGCGAGCTGGTGCACGTTGTACCCGAACTGGTTGGTGAGATAACCTGGCCAGCTCGCGTGGATCGCGTAGCGCAGCCGCGCCAGCGTAAAACGGTGAGCGAGTGTACGCGTCCTGTACGCCGGCGGCGGTGTAACAGTGCTTCCGCAGTGAGCGTCTGCGCGAAGGCCGTGAAATTCCCGTAGAACGTGCCTTCCGCCATTCCACCACCGAGCCCGGCGTACGCGTGCGCCGCGTTGATCGCGTCGTAGTACGGTTGAGCATACGCGAGCGCTCGCCGCGCAACCCCGGCCTGTTCGGGAACATCGTAGAGCGTCAGGCCGCCGAGAACGAGGGCCGACACTCCGCGTGCCGCGTCGTTGCGAAAGGGCGACGCGGACGCCCGTCTGATGCGGTTGGTGTCCACCCAGTTGGTCAGCTCTGTGGCCAGCCATTGTTCTATTGCCGCTCGCTCATCAGCAGTCCAGTTCGGGTACAGCCAATCGTGTGCGAGTGCCATCGCCTGCACAAAGCGGCTGCCCTCGGTCACAAGATCATGGCTATCCGAGAAACGATTGAACGCTTGCTGGCTCAGGAAGTGCTGCTGCAGGCTGGCGCGGGCGTACGCCAAGTACTTCGCGTACACGTGCGCCGCGTTGATCGCCTCGTAATACGGGTGCGCGTACGCGAGCGCCCGCTGGGCGACGCCTGCGTACTCAGGGACGTCGTACAACGTCAGCGCGGCCAGCACCAGGCCGGACACACCGCGTGCGGCGTCGTTGCGGAAGGGCGACGCCGAGGCGCGCGTGAGGCGGTTGGTGTCGACCCAGTGGGTCAACTCGGTCGCCAGCCACCCCTCGATCCGCTCCCGCTCGTCGGCGGTCCAGAAGGGATACAGCCAGTCGTGCGCAAGCGCCATGGCCTGAACCCACCGGCTGCCTTCCGTCACCAGGTCGTGGCTGTCGCGGAAGCGGCTGTAGGCCTGCGTGGGGAGCAGCCTCTCCACGCTGTGTCGCGCGTAGCCGAGGTACTGGCGCCGCGGTCGTCGCCGCGGTCGATCAGCACCCGCGCGGCGAGTGCCTGGCTCTCGAGCTGAAGATCGCGCTCGTTCCATCTCCGGCCGTCCCGCGGCTGTCGATCTCGGCAATCGAGGCGATCGAACGCCGCACGCCGGACACCGGCTGGTTTCGCCGACGAACCGCGCGTATTCCCCGGGCGCAAACAGCAACCGCGGCCGCGGATTGACGTGATCCACGACCGTAGCGCCCTGCCCTTGCGGGACGCTCCCGGTTGTCAGCGCCAGCACGACTGCCGCGGCGCCGACACACCACCACCTGCTTGTCATGCCGGCTCAGATCGCACAACCCGTGCCGCCAGCCCGAGCAGCGTCCGTCATCGACCGTCGAAGCCGAGCTTGTCGACGTTGCGCGGCGTCGCATGTGGGTCGCATTCCGCACCAGCTGTGCCGGCGACGACGAATTGGTGCCTCCGCCGAAGTTCTGGGGCAGAATCCGAGAACGATGAAGCGCCTGCCGAACCCGCTCAAGATCGCGAACATCTGGCGAGTCATCTCGGATGTCGATCTCGACGGTATTCGCAAACATGCGCTGGCTCCAATCGAGGTCTGGATTATCGCTGAGCAGGCTGACGATGCCGCGACGCTCGGTCGCCTGCTGAGCCTTGCGAGCCCTCACCCGTCACTCCGCATCGTCGACCCCACGACGCTCGTGCAGCCACTGGCGGCAGTGCCGCTCGCCGCCGTGCTCGTGTCGCGATCGGCGACCGTCACGCCGGCGATTGCCGCGGCACGCAACGCGCTCCGCGCCGCCGGAGGGCGCGTCATGACGGTCGTGGTCGGCGAGACCGGTCCTGCCGCGTCCGCCGCGCAGGTGGGCGAGGATGCGCGGGTCGCCGTGGCCGCCTGGGATGCCGGTGCCCAGGAGCGCCATCGCCGCCACGCTGCTGTCGCTCTACCCAGACGACCAGCGCCTCGCGCTCGCGCGCCAGTTACCGCCACTACGGCACCCGCTGTTCGAGCGCCTCATCACCGAGACCGCCCAGGCGAACGCGAGCTTCGCGCTGACGACCGGACTGGCGGAGGTCGTGCCGATCCTGACCGCTCCGCTCAATCTCGGCGACATCGTGATCCTGACGAAGAACCAGTTGCTGCTCGGCTATCGGATCGTGCTCGCCGCTGGACGCGATGGCGAGCCGCGCACCCTGATCGCGGAGATCGCGGGTGTGCTCGGCAGCGGATTTCTCTTCCGCCAGGCCGCGCGGCAGCTCGTAGGCCTCATCCCGGTCGCGGGCATCGTGCCCAAGGTCGCCATCGCCTACAGCGGCACGTGGGCCATCGGACGCGCGATCGTGCTCTGGGTGACGGAGGGACGAGAGATCACCCCGGCCTCAGTGCAGCGCATGACCCGGGACGGACTGGCGCGGGGGCGCGCGCTTGCCGAGTCGATGCTCCGGCAGGCTCCAGGCAACGCGCGCACCGGCGGACGCTGGCAGCGGCTGCGGCAGTACCTGCCGCGCCAGACCAACAGGTAGTCCGCTGCGGAAGGACACAGATGTTCACGAAAGACCTGCTCGCAGGACGGGCAGCCCTGGTGACGGGCGGAGGAACGGGGATCTGCCGCGGCATTGCGCTCGCATTCGCGGCACACGGGTGTGACGTGGCGATCACCAGCCGGCGGGCGGAACATCTCGAGCCGACCGCGCGGGAAATCCAACATCTCGGGGTCCGTGCCTTCGCCGCGCCAGCGGATGTGCGCGACGCAGCCGCTGTGCAGCACGTGGTCGACGGAACCACCGAGGCGTTTGGCCGCCTCGACATCGTCGTGAACGGCGCCGCCGGCAATTTTCTCTGCCGCGCAGAAGCCTTGTCGCCGAATGGCTTCGGCACGGTCGTCGACATCGACCTGAAGGGCACGTTCAACACCTGCCGGGCGGCGCTCCCGGCCCTGAAAGCCCGCGGCGGCAGCATCGTGAACATCAGCGCGACGCTGCACTACGGCGGCACCGCGGCACAGGCGCATGTGTCCGCGGCGAAGGCCGGTATCGACGCGCTCACGCGCACGCTGGCCGTCGAGTGGGGCGCGTACGGCGTTCGCGTCAACGGGATCGCACCAGGCGCGATCGACGGCACCGAAGGCGTGGAACGGTTGCTGCCCGGTGCGCTGCGCACGGGGGCCCGTGAGGCGAATCCACTGCGGCGGCTCGGCACAATCGACGACATCGCACACGCGGCGCTGTTTCTCTGCTCGGATGGCGCCGCCTACATCAACGGCGCCACCCTGGTCGTCGACGGCGGGCAGTGGCTGACGAACCGCGCCCTCGGTTGATGCGGCGGCCGCATGTCACGGACCCTCCGGCAGCTGATTGGCCGTGCGCTCGACACCGATACCGAGGCGCGGGCCGAACATGGGTTGCGCCACACGCGCTGCCTGCACTGCCGCGCGCACCTCACCGCCGCCGCAGACGGCGAACCGCTCGGCCCCACGACGCTCGAACACGTGGTCGCGCGCAGCTGGTTCGGTCATCGCGCCGCCGCGGATCTGACCGCGGGGCTGACCGGCCCCGACGACCCGCGGAACCTGGCACTCGCGTGCGCGCGCTGCAACCAGCAGAAAGGCCGGAGCCACGACGCCGCCGGTCCCGGCGATGCTCGCGCCCGCGTCATCGTCGCGGGCTTGCTGTCGAAGCGCATGAAGCGCTTCTGCGAGCGTTGAGCGAGAGTCAGCCCGCCGTTTGCCGCGGACGCGGCTTCGCTACGAGCTCGCGGAATGACTCGCGGCTGTACTCGCTTGATTGGGTAGTTCCGGGTTCCGGGTTCCAGGTTGGGTTCCAGGTTCCTCGTTCGTTCCAGGTTCTCCGGGTTCAACGGTTCCGGGTTCCTTGGTTCCGAGTTCCAGGTTCGTCCCAGGCCCGGTTGTTTCGACCGGGATATCAGGAACCCGGCACTTGGAACCCGGAACCTATGAACAAGGAACTTGGAACGAACCCGGAACCTGGGAACCCAACCTGGAACCCAGAACCCGGAACCCGGAACCGTACTCAACCGAAAGTGAGTCGGGTCTCTAGCCGACGCGGAGCTTGCGAAAAATCAGGAGGTGCCCCGCGAGGGCGGTCAGCACCAACACCGCCGGGAGCCACACGAA
Source organism: Vicinamibacteria bacterium (assembly GCA_963697705.1). GTDB lineage: Bacteria > Acidobacteriota > Vicinamibacteria > Vicinamibacterales > JAENWD01 > CAVUCH01. Next base: position 2,154,511 of record CAVOPA010000017.1, on the reverse strand, counting down.
CGGCGCCTCCGCCACCCACACGTTCAGGTGGTCCGGGCCGAAGTATCGAAAGAGAGGCATCGATGCCACGGCAACGACGATGATGTTCGTCAGCAGGAGCGTGCCGAGCACATTCCACGCACCGATGATCCACAGCGGCACCGGGCGCTTCGCCAGCGCGAACGCGAGCGCCAGCGCGGTCAGCGCCGTGATGATGTCGAAGTTCCGGCCGGAGTAACTCATCTGCACGGGCATCACTCCCTCCGTGTACGCCCGGTGCATCAGCAGTTCCAGCGGCAGCCTGAACGCCTGTAGTCCGACCAGCGCGAGCCATGACGTGTGCCGGACGACGACGTCGCCAACCCACGAGAACGCGAGCCAGGCGGCCAGCGCCAGCATCGCCACCATGAGCATCATCATGGGCGGCGGCCGCCGGTCGAACTGTCTCAGCACGCCGCTTGCGGCGACCCAGATCGTGAGCGCCAGCCATGCGACGGCGCCGAGCGCAAACCTGATCTGCAGCCTGGTCGTCTGCCGCCGCGCGAACCCCGCGGCACCGACGGCCCGCCAGACGATCGCCGTCACCGCGACGGTGACGGCCACGGGCAGGACGATGAAGCCATAGAGGAGCAGGATGGAGGCGTTCTGCAACATGCCGCAGGCACGATAATGCCGAAGCAGGAGAGAATGAAAGCGCCTTCCGGTCCACGATGCCTGTCCGTCACGACACGACCCCGCCATCCCTCCCCGATTTGCACGTCGGCTTCTTCATTGCGGGCATGGCCACGACGCTGCTCGGTCCGGTGCTGGGCGCGCTGTCGCAACGCTGGCTGGTGTCCGACGCGCTGATCGGTCTCGCCTTCACGGTGCAGTTCCTCGGCACCGTCTCGATGAGCGCGCTGTCGTCAACGCTCGTCATGCGGTTCGGCGGCCGCCGCGTGATGCTCGTGGGATTCGGCCTGCTGGCAATCGGGATCGGCACCCTGACAGTCGCGGCATGGCTGCCGGGACTCGCCGCCATCCTTTGCTACGGCCTCGGGCTCGGGCTCGTGCTGCCGACGACCAACGTCCTCGTCGCCGGAGCACGGCCGGGACGCGAAGCGTCAGCCGTCAGTCTCGTCAACGTGTCGTGGGGCGCCGGCGCGGTCGCCTGGCCTGTGCTCGTCACCGCGCTCGGCGGCGGCGAGCACGTGCGGGCGCCACTGACGGTGCTCGCGGGCCTGATGGTGGCAATGGCCCTACGCTTGTCGATCGTCCGTGACACGGGCGAGAACACCGCTGCCGCGGTGGTCTCACCGGCCGTTGCGGCGGCCGGCGCCGACGGCACCGGCGCGGCGGCGCTCGTCGCCCTGTTCAGCGCGCTGCTCTTCTTCTATGCCGGCGGCGAGTCGGCCATCGGTGGATGGGTCGCGGAGCACGTGCGGCGCATCGAATCCACGAGTGCCGCGCGGCACTGGACCATGGCGCCGATGGTGTTCTGGGCCGCGCTGGCGGCCGGGCGTTTGGCCACGCCGGTCCTGCTCCGCGTGGTCGATGAATCGCGCGTGCTGGTCTCTGCCCTCGGCGTGCTGCTCCTGGCCAGCACGGGGCTCGCGCTCGCGCCATCGGTAGAAACCGCGATGACGGCTGCGGCCGTGGCTGGTGTCGGGCTCGCACCCGTCTTCCCGATCACATTCGTCGATCTGTCACGCACGCTGGCGCCGCTGCGCCCGCGCGCGATCGGGCCGGCGTACGCGATGGCCAGCATCGGCAGCGCCGTGCTGCCGTGGCTCGTCGGCGTCTGCTCCACTCACTTCGGAACGCTGCGGGCGGGTCTCGTCGTTCCCATCGTCAGCACCGCGGCGATGCTCACCCTGACGGGTGTCCGGCTGGCGCGTCGGCGCCGGAGTCTCGCAGCCTCTCACGAGGGCGAGGCCATGACCCACACGCCCCAGTGACCTTCGCGGCGGCTGTGGAACGCGATCCGCCGGCCGTCGGGCGACCAGGTGAACTCCTCGGCCGTCGGATCCTCGAGAACGCGGCGCATGCTGCGGTCGCGCAGATCGAGCAGCCACATGCCGTCGCGATGCACCTGGAAGACAACGTAGTTTCCGTTCGGCGACACGGCGGCCGTGCGGACGAGGCGCCCGCTCACTGGCGATGCGATGCTTTCGGCGCGCCCGGTGCGCAGGTCGAGCACGTACATCCGATCCTCGTGCGTGTAGCAGATCTGCTGTCCGTCGCCGAACCACGAGCCGGGCCACGCCTGCCCGTAGCGATGCGTCGTCAATTGCTGCTGCCGTCCGCTGTCGAGTGAGAGGCGCCACAGGTTCCATGTGCGCGGCGCATTCGGCTCGGCGCGGACGTACAAGAGCTCCCGGCCGTCAGGCGACCACACGGGAACGGCTGCGTACCCGGGCCCGCTCACACGCCGCACGTTCGTGCCGTCGCGACCGGCGATGTAGACGCCGCGCACCCCGTCGCGATCCGAATCGAACGCCACACGCGACCCGTCGGGCGACAACCGCACGTGGAAGTTCTGCGCTCCGTCGTCCACGATGGTGGCGACCTCGCGGATCTCGCCGCGGTCGTCGGTGTCTGCACGCATCAGGCGGCTGCCGCCGCTGCCTTCGGCGTGGAAGTAGACGCTTTCTCCGTCGGGACTGAACGACGGGGAGTACGCCGTCGGGGCGGCGACCGCCAACGTGTGGAGCGCCTGCCGCACGGCGAGGTCCGTCCGCGTCGAAGTGCGCGGCGCGCCGAACTGCGGGCGGGCAGCAGTGTCGGCCGCGGCAGCCTGTGCGGCCGGGGGCGCAACGATCGGGCCCTCCGGCGCCGAAGCGGGCCGTGCAGCCGGATTCGCGGTCGGCGTCTCCTCCACCTGCCCCGTCGTATGAGCCATGGCCGATATGTCAGCGCGGGCATCGTGGGGGGGCGATCCCGGTCGTTGACCGGCGTCATCTGTACGCGCACTCGTAGGCGTCTTCGTGCCGGTTACGGGCTGCGTCGTCCACCGCACGATCGGCGAGCGCGCGCTGGATGGGGGATCGCCAACGGTCGTGTCATGCGTTGCAAGGACGGACGCGGTCTGGCGTGTCGTCCAGAGCAGGCCACCAGCCGCGATCGACGTCGCTGCGACCGCGCCGACGAGCAGGCCACGCGCCCCGCCGCGTGGACCGCGCGACACGGGGGCAAAGGCCAACTGCACGCGCTCGGGCGCAGTCGCCGCGCGCGGCCTCCCACGATCGGCGAGCACGACGGCGGAGGCCTCGTGTTGTCGCACCCGCTCGGTCAACGCAATCCGTTCGAGATCCGCTTCGCGCAGCATGCGCCGCAGTTCGTCGACGCGCGGCCCGGTCATGCGGCGCTCGGAAGCACGCGCGATCGGGGCGGCATGTTGTGGCACCGGACGCCAGCGCCCCATCGCGGCGGCTATGACGTGTGCCCCGGGCCGCGAGAGGAAACGCACGAGCGCCTGCCGGAACTCGTCAGCGGATGCAAATGGCGGCAGATCGATCTGACCGCGCGCGCGTGCGAGCAGCAGCAGCAACGGGCCCGGCACCCGCAGCTCCGCCTCGTCGCGTCCGAACGCCAGCAGGCGATAAAGGAGTTCGGCGTACTGCCCGGGCAGCGCGGGTGCGGCATCGGCCGCCCGCGGCAGGTGCACGGTGCCATCACGGCGCACGATGACGATCTCCGGGTTGTCGGGCGGCTCCGACCAGCCGAGGCGTTCCGCCACCGCGAGCGTAAGCGCCACGGCCTCCTCGGGCGTCAGCGTCGCTCCGTCAGCGGCGAGATCTCCCAGCGTCAGTGCCTGATGTTGCTGTGCCATGCGCGAACAAGGTAGCGAAATGGGGGCCACCCTGCGCGCCGCCGAATTAACGCCAAAAATTCAAACGACGAAGACGCCGAGCACGTCGTTTCTGCGCGATCGTGCGGTCGAATGCCAGCGAAAGTGGACAGCTCGGCTTGGCAGTTCGTGGCGGGCGTCAGCCAGCGAACACGAAATCCCGGAACGCAGCCGGCACGTGGAAGCTTGGTCCCGGGGTTGGCGACCACGGCGCATAGATGACGTCATCGTTGGGCCGCGACGCTCCGCGGGGGCGCTTGATCCGGTAGAGATTGAAGCGCCAGCGATCGCGGCGTTTCGGCGGGAGCGCGGCGACACAAGGCAGCGCGCGGAAGCCCTCCCACGGCAGGCGCGCCGTCGCAGTCCAGCCATCCGGGCCGGCGTGCACGCCGCGATACGGCACCACGCGTGTCTCCACCCCGGCGAAGTCCCACGCGGGATCTGAATGAAGCTCGGGCCAGGGCTTTGCCACGACGAGATCGCACAGGACGTTCGCCGGATTGATCTCGAGCTCGTAGTAGTTGAGGCCGGTACGATCCGGGTCCAGAAAGATCTCCACGACCTCCTCCTCCCAGATGTGCTCGTCGCGACGGGTCATCGTGTGCCAGGGCGCCTTGTCGTAGACATCGAACCGCAGCAGCAAGGCGGCACTCGTCGTCAGCGCACGAAAACGTGTCACCCACGGCGGAGGTCCCCATTCGACCATCGCGGCCTCCAACCACGCGTGGTCGTCGGCACTCAGCAGGTCCGCATCGTGGGCACGCGCCGGGAGCACCGAGTAGTCAGCGGCCATGGGTCGTTATCATCGCACCCTTCAGCGCGAGCGCGAACGCAATTGCAGCACGGGCAGACGCGTTTCGCACACCGTCCACAAGCCATGACCAGGGGACATTTCTATTTCGATTAGAACGCAGACATTTCTAATTTCTATTTCGCGTTGACAGACTCAGCTCTATGGCGTGGACAACCCGTTGTGGCTGACGTAACGTACTGGCTGGCATTTCTGAGCCGCTGCGTCGCCCGGCAGCCCCTCACCAGAGCAGTTCAGCGAGGCCATGGCCGATCGCGATTCAGCCGCGCACACCGAACGACTCGAGAGAACCGCGGGTCGAGTGCGCTGCCGCGGGCTCGTGCGCGACGACACCGGCGTAACGCGGCAATGCCGGAAGACCACCCTCCACCCGTCGGGCTATTGCGCCGTCCACTGCGATTCCACACGCCACCGCCGCGAGTGCACGCATCCCGAGCCGAAACCGGGCAAGCGCGAGGCCGGCGCCTGACCCCTGTACTCCACTTGATTGAGAACGGTTCCGGGTTCTGGGTTCCGGGTTCCAGGTCGGGTTCCTCGTTCCTCGTTCGTTCCAGGTTCCCGGGGGGTTCAACGGTTCCTGGTTCCGAGTTCCAGGTTCGTCGCAGGCTCGATTGGAGCGATGGCGATAGTACGAACCCGGCACGTGGAACCCGGAACCCGTGGACGAGGAACTTGGAACGAACCCGGAACCTGGAACCCGACCTGGAACCCAGAACCCGGAACCCGGAACCGTACGCGATTCGCTCGTGAGCGCCGCCCGTCGATCAGCGCGGCCCTTCCTTACCCATCACCATCCGCAGCAGGTCGAGCGGCAGCGGGAAGATGATCGTGGAGTTCTGTTCCGAGGCGATCTCCGTCAACGTCTGCAGGTAGCGCAGCGTGATCGCGAGCGGTTCGGTGTTCATCACGGCCGCCGCCTGTGACAGTTTCTCCGACGCGGTGAGCTCTCCCTCGGCGTGGATGATCTTCGCCCGCTTCTCGCGCTCGGCCTCGGCCTGTCGTGCCATCGCGCGCTGCATGTCCTGCGGCAGATCCACGTGCTTCACTTCGACGGCCGACACCTTGATTCCCCACGGGTCGGTCTGGTGATCGAGGATGCGCTGCAGCTCGAGGTTCAGCCGCTCACGCTCGGCGAGCAGATCGTCGAGTTCCGCCTGCCCCAGCACGCTTCTGAGCGTCGTCTGCGCCAGCTGTGAGGTCGCGTAGAGGAAGTTCTCCACCTCCACGATCGCCCGGCTCGGATCGATCACGCGGAAGTAGACGACCGCGTTCACCTTCACCGACACGTTGTCGCGCGTGATGATGTCCTGCGGCGGGACGTCGAGAACGACCGTGCGGAGGCTCACGCGCACCATGCGGTCGATCGGATTGAACACGAGGATGATCCCGGGGCCCTTCGGCTGCGGCAGCAGTTTGCCCAGCCGGAAGATGACGCCGCGTTCGTACTCGTTCAGGATCTTGATCGACGACAGCAGATACAGCACGACGACGATGGCGAGGATCAGGAACGGGGACAGGTCAATCATCGTGAGGCTCCTTCGAGACGTTTGCGTCCAGCGACCGCACGGTCAGCGTGAGACCGTCGACGGCCGTGACCTGGACGCGATCGCCGGCGGCGATCGGCTGCAGCGACGTCGCTTGCCATGTTTCACCGTGGACCGCGATCGGCGCCGTGTGGCCCGGTGCGATCGCGGCGAGCGCCACACCAACGGCGCCGCGCATGCCGTCCACGCCTGTGACTGCAGGACGTCGCTGCGCCTTCAGCGCCAGCCGGCCGAGAAACAGGAACACCGCCGAGAACCCGAGGGCGATCGGGAGCACGAAACCGAGGCTCAATCCCATGTCGGGCATCTCGCGCGTCAGCATCATCGACCCGAGCACCAGGCTCACGGCCCCGCCGATGCCGAGCGCACCGAAGCTGGGCAGCTTCAGCTCGAGCACGAGCAACCCGAGGCCGAGCGCGATCAGCAGCAACCCCGCCGTGCTCACCGGCAGCACTTGCAAGGCGAAGAACGCGAGCAGCAATGACACGCCGCCCACCACGCCCGGCAGCACCAGGCCCGGGTTCCACATCTCGACCGTCAGCCCGAGTAGCCCGAGGCTCATGAGGATGTACGCAACCTGCGGGTGCGCGATGGCGCTCAACAAGCGCTGCCGCGTGGTCATCTCCATCCGCTCGACGCGAGCCCCGCGAGTGTGCAGCGTCGCTGTCCGCCCATCGAAGCGGATCAGCGTGCGGCCATCGAGCTTGCCGATGAGATCCTCGACGCTGGTGGCCACCAGGTCCACCAGCGGCGGAGCGGCTGCGAGCGCCTCCGTGTCGGTGAACGCGCGGCTCTGGGTGACGGCCTCCTCGGCGAGCGCCACGTTCCTGTGCCGCGCGTCGGCGAGCGATCGCGCGTAGGCGGCCACATCCGACGCGGCTTTCTTCTCGACGGTGTCGGGCATCTTCTCCCCCGTCCCCGACACCGGATGGGCCGCCCCGATGTGCGTGCCGTGTGCCATCGCCGCCACGTCAGAGGCGAGCACGAGGATGAACCCGGCCGACGCCGCCCGCGCGCCGGACGGCGCGACGAACACGACGACCGGCGTGCGCGCCACGATCATCCGGCTGACGATGGCGCGAGTGGAGTCGAGGAGGCCGCCGGGCGTGCGCAGCACGAAGATCACGGCCGACGCGTTCGCGGTGTCGGCACGCGACATGACGTCGATCATGAACTCGCTCGAAATCGGATGAATGATAGCGTCCACTTCCGCCACGATAACGCGCGGAGTGACAGCACTCCGCGGGGACGGCGGCTGTGCCGGCGGGTGGGCGGCCGCGGGAACGCCGAGCATCAATGCCATGATGCCGGCGGCGCGGCCCCACTGGGCCACGCGGGAGCGTGTCGTGGCACGCGTTCTCTTCATGAACACCCGCGGGGACGAAGGCACGCGCAAATCCACGCCGGCGTCCCTTCTCGCGGTCTCGCCTGAGGGTATGCCCCACGGCTGGCCGGACGCAAGGAGGGATGACGGACGACGGGATGACTTACGCGGGCTTCGGGCTTCCGGCTACGGACTTCGGGCCAGTCACGGCACGAACGTGCCTGTTCGCTTCTGCCGGCGCATTACCGGCAGGTTCATGCCAGGCCCGAAGCCCGAAGCCCGAAGCCCGAGGCCCTGTCCCGCACACCGTCCTCCGCTCGTCTCTCCCTGGCGAGCACATTGCTTTCTGGCGGCCATGGCCCGAACCGCAGACGCACAGGGGTGGATCGAGCCGCTGGCCCGCGCCGGGTTTGTCGCGAAGGGCGTCGTGTATCTCATCCTGGGCACGCTGGTCACGCAGGCGGCGTTCGGCACCGGCGGACGCATTACCGACATGCGCGGCGCGCTCCGCACGCTACTCGGCGAATCGTATGGCCGTCCGCTGCTCGCGCTGCTGGCGACAGGCCTCGTGGGTTACGCGGTGTGGCGCTTTCTCGAGGCGTTCGCGGATGCGAACCGCAAAGGCACCAAGCCAGGCGCGCTCGGCGTACGGGCGGGATACGCTGTCAGCGGGTTCGTGTACGGGTCGCTGGCGGTCTACGCGGGGCGGCTCGTCATGCACAGCGGAAGAGGCCGCGCAGGCCGCGGCAGCGCGCTCGACGCGTGGATCAGCCGACCGGCCGCGGCCTGGCTCGTGCCGCTGGCCGGCCTCTGCCTGATCGGCTACGCCATCCAGCAACTCGCCAGCGCCTGGCGCGGCAAGCTCGATTCGCGCGTGAGTACCGGCGAGGCCGCGCGCGAGACGGGCGCGTGGGTGATCACGGTGAGCCGCTTCGGCATCGCCGCGCGCGCGTGCGTGTTCGTGGGGCTCGGCGTGCTGCTGCTCACGTCACGATCGCAGTCCGCGTCGGCTGCGGCGGGCACCGACACCATCGACGCGTTGCGGTGGCTCTCGGGGCTGCCCAATGGACAGTGGGTGCTCGCAGCCGTCGCGGTCGGCCTGGCGGCCTACGGCGTCTACCAACTGGTACACGCACGGTATCGGCGGATCGTTGCGCCCGGAAAGCACTAAACCGTTCAGAGGTCGACGGAAGATATCGGAACATCGGATATTCCTCATCCGTTATCCGTTGTCCGTCTCGATCCGACATCCGACATCCGACATCCGGCATCCGCATCCGGCATCCGGCATCCGGCATCCGGCATCCGCCATTGGGCGTCGGGTGTCGTCAACCGCGCTAGGGCTCTCCGCTCATCCCTGCCGTCCAGTTCAGGACGAACGTGATTGGCTCACCGCCCGACCGCGCGGGCTCGAGCACCAGGAAGCGATTGCCATCCGCGGTCACATCGTACTGCGGTACGGTTGGCGACGGACTGAGGTGGGTCTGAAACAGCGGCCGCGGAGCTCCCAGCATCTGGCCCGCGTCCGTTCGCAGCCGCGCGGAGCCCCGCGCGGCGGAACTCCTGCCGTCGCCGCCGTCGACGCCGGCGGCCATGATCACTCCGTCGAGGGAGAGATAGAACAACTCGGCGCCGTCGCGCCGCCAGCGGGGCTGCATGCCACCGGCGCTCGACACCTGGCGCTTGTCGGTGAACTCGGGAAACCGCGCGACGTACACTTCCCAGCGTCCGGATTCGTCGGAGTTGAACGCGATCCAGTGCCCGTCGGGCGACACCTGCGACTGGTCTTCCACAAACGGCGTGTCCACGAGCATCTGCGCGGTGCGCTCGCCGGTCAGCGGCACGGCGTAGACCGCCTGGCCGAACGTCCGCACGATCAGGTACTTCCCGTCCCGTGTCCAGTCGTCGACCGCCACGCCTTCCGGGATCCGCGCGGGCGCGAGCGAGGTCGGCGGGGCGGCACCCGGCTGGTCGGGCGCGTTCCCTGCTGCTGGCGCGGCCAGGTCGAAGAGCGGCGACTCGCGCCCCGACACGAAATCCCAGAGCCAGGCGCTCCCCCGGCCGGTGCGATATGACGTGAACGCGAGGCTTCGCTCGTCGGGCGACCACGCGGGGTCGCCGTCCATCGCGGGATCCACCGTCAGCCGCGACGCGATCGCCGTGTCGAGATCCACCACCCAGAGATCCGGGTTGCCCGTGTCGGTGTCCATGCGCTGCACGGCGGCGCGATGCCCGCCCGGAGACAGCACGACCTGCTGGTAGTGCGCCGGGGCGCCGGTGGTGCCGATGCGGTTGCCGTTGCGGCCGATCCACACGAGATCGTTCTGACTGCCGCCTCCCGGCCGGAAGACGAGCGTCCCATCGTCGGATGCCGAGAAGGCGCCGCCGGAGACGGGATCGGCAATCGCGACGGGGCTCCCCTGCAGTTCCAGCTTCCTGGCGTCGAACCGCTGGGCCATCAGGCTGCGCTGTCGGCTGAAGAGCAGGTACCCCGGGGCGACATACGACGTGGCGGTGAACGTCCGCGAGATCTGCTTCACGCTGCCACCGTCGAGCGAGGTCACGTAGACTCCCGGCTGCGGACCCGCCGCGGCGAACAGGAAGTGGCGGCCGTCGGGGAGGAAGCGCGGAAACTGGTGGCCTGTCTCACCCTGGGCGGATTCGAGCGTGGTGACTGCGCGCGAGACACCGCCGTTCTCGGGCACCGCGTGAATGGCGGCGTTCTGCCGCGGCGCGAAGAGGATCGTCCCGTCGGGACCCCAGGCGCCACGGCTCACGCTGTACGCATCGCTCAGCACGGTCACGGGCCCGCCAGCCACGTCCACACGTTTCAGCTTCCCGCCGGAGAAGAACGCGACCCGCCGGCTGTCGGGCGACCAGAACGGAAACGTGGCACCCTCGGTGTCGGTCAGCGGCTGCACGACGCCAGCGAGCGAACGCATCCACAACTGCCGCTTGCCCTGCAGACGCGCGGTGAACACCAGGTTTTCGCCGTTCGGCGACACTACCGGCCAATCGGGCCAGTCGAACCCGAGCGAGTCGGGCAGGGCCACGTCGAATCGCGCGCGGTGCCTGGGAGCTTCCGTGGGACTCGAGCGCAGGAGGAACGCCGTTCCGGCCAGAGCGGCCAGCGCCACGGCCAGCGCCGCGAACCAGCCGGCGTTCGTGCGCGCCGCGGCCGGCGGCGGGGTGACCGGCGCCACCAGCACGCGTTCCTGCTCGAGCCACCGCAACTCGAGGAGCACGTCGTGCGCCGACTGCCACCGGTCGTCCGGGTTCTTGTTGAGGCAGCACCGCACGAAGTAGTCGAACGCCGGCGACAGCGCGGGCATGATCGACGAGGGCGCCGGCGGATCCGCGTAGAGAATCGCGGCAATCAACGCGGCCTGCGAGCGGCCGTCGAACGCCCGCCGGCTGGTCACCATCTCGTAGACCACCGCACCGAATCCGAACAGGTCGCTCCGGGCGTCGGCGTCCCGGCCTTCCACCTGCTCGGGTGACATGTACTGCAGCGTCCCGGTCATCGCGCCGGCGCCGGTGATTGGCTGCTGCGTGTCGACGTCAGACAGACCGGGGGGCACCTCGCGCCGCGGTTTCGCGAGGCCGAAGTCGAGCAGCTTCGCCCCGGCTCTCGTCAGGATGATGTTGCCGGGTTTGATGTCGCGATGGACGATGCCGGCCGCATGGGCGGCGGAGAGTGCTTCGGCGATCTCGATGGCGCACCGCATGGCCTGTTCGAGCGGCAGACGGCTGCGCGCCAGGCGGGCGGCGAGCGACTCGCCCTCCAGAAACTCCATCACCAGGTAGTCGGCGCCATCCTGGTGCCCGATATCGTAGAGCGGACAGATGTGCGGGTGACTCAGCGCCGCGATCGCGCGTGCCTCGCGGGCGAACCGCTGGCGCGCCTGGGCGTCACCGACGAGCGTCGACGGCAGCACCTTGATGGCGACAGTGCGGTCGAGCCGGGTGTCGTGCGCCTTGTAGACCTCGCCCATACCGCCGGCGCCAATCGGCGCGGTGATCTCGTAGGGTCCCAGGCGTGTGCCTTCGCTGAACAACATCGATGTGAGCGCCGGCGAGGATGCGCACCGCTCCTCGCCCGGACGGCGAGGCGATAAAGCAGGCGTCATTCGTGGCTGCCAGTTGAGAAGTTTACCGCAAGACCCGCGCTCGACGGGGCCAGCCGACCATCGTGCGGACCGCATCGAGCACGTGCGAGGCGCGCTGATGTACGCTGCTCATCGACGCATGTCACGCGGGCGCGCCGCCACTTTCGCCCTGCTCACGGCTGCGCTCGTCTTTCGAGTGGCGCTCGCCCTCGCCGTGCCGAACGATGAGCCCGATGATGGGCGGCTGTACGCACGCATCGGGCACAACCTGGTCGCGCACGCGGCTTACTCGACGAGCGAGGACCCACCTTACGCGCCGACCTACATCCGCGTCCCTGGCTACCCCCTCTTCATCGCCGCGGTCTACTCGCTGTTCGGCGACGGCAACAACACCGCCGTCCGTGTGGCGCAAGCGGTGATCGACACGATGACGTGCGCGATCGTCGCCCTGCTCGCGGCCGCGTGGACGCCGCGCGCCTGGGGAGCCCGCGGACGCACGCGGGTGCGGACGTGGGCGCTGGCGATTGCCGCGGCCTGCCCGTTCACCGCGATCTATGTCGTGACGATCCTGACCGAGACCGTGGCGATGTGCCTCGGAATGTTCGCCGTGCTGCTCGCCACCGCCGCGCTGGCCCGCCTGCGCGACGCCGGCGCGCAACCGGCGCGCGATGAGACCGCCGACAGCGCACGGCCGCTCGTACGTGTGTTCCGTGCGGCGCTGACGCTGTGGGCGCTGACGGGAATGGCCGCGGGCGCGACGGCGCTCGTGCGCCCCGAGTTCATCCTGTATGCCGGCGCCGCCGGAGTTGTGCTCCTGCTGACCGGTGGTGGATCTGAATCGCGGAGGCGTCCATCCCTTTGGCTCCGCCGCATCGTGCCCGGCGGGCTGGCGCTGACGGCCGGCGTGGTCCTGGTGCTCGCGCCGTGGACCGTGCGGAACGCCCGGCAATTCGGCCAGTTCCAGCCGCTCAACCCACGCTCGGTCGCCATGCCCGGCGAGTTCGTTGCGTATGGGTACGCGCGCTGGGTCCGGACGTGGATCGATCACCCGCGATACGTACCGTCGGCCTTGTTCACGGTGGACCTGGCGCCAATCCGGATCGACGAGATGCCGGCCTACGCGTTCGGTTCGGAGGCGGAGCGCCGACGGGTTGCGGCACTGCTGGCCGACTACAACCGGCCGGCGCCCGACGCTGATCCCGACGAGGACGGTCGTCTTCCGCCCGGCGGGATGACGCCGGCCATCGACGCCGGGTTCGACCGGCTCGCACGCGAGCGAATCGCGGCGCACCCGCTCCGCTACTACCTGCTTCTGCCGGCGAGGCGCGCGTTCAGCCTGTGGTTCGACACGCACGCAGACTTTTATCCGTTTGCGGGTTACCTGCTGCCGGTATCGGGATGGAACCGCGAGGAGGCACAGCAGGTCTGGCTGCCGATCTTCGCCGTGCTGATGGCCGCATGGACAGTGGCCGGGTGGGCGGGCGCGTGGCGGCTCGGCAGGCACGCCGATACGCGCATGTGGCTGGTGCTCGCGGTGCTGCTCATCGTCCCGCGGCTCGCGCTGCTCTCCGCGCTCGAAAACCCCGAGCCCCGGTACACCGTGGAGTTCTTTCCGCTCGTCTCAGCACTCGCGGCGATTCATGCGGGCCGGCCTCGCTGAGACGCTTCACAGCGCCGCGGTCTCGTTCCCGGCGCACATCGGCTTTTGCCAGCCGGGAAGTACAATCCGCTGCCAACGGCCGCTCCTTGCACCGCCGTGCGGGTGTCCGGATTCTCCGATGGCGCACAGGTCCGATCTCGATCTCACCGCATCGGAACGCGAGGCGCTCGGCCGCGCCGCACTCGATTGGGTGCTCCAATGGTTCGATCGCTCCGGCGAGCGCCGACTCTACCCTGAGGTGACCGCGGAGCGCCTCGTCGAAGTCCTTGGCGGCGCGCTGCCGATTGACGGCGCCGACCCGCTCTCCGTTCTCCAGACCTTCACGCGCGACATCGTCGCTGGCGCGCGCGACAACGGGCATCCGCGGATGTTCGGGTATGTCGTATCGAGCGGGGCCTACGTCGGCGCGATTGCCGACTTGCTCGCCTCCGCGGTCAACGTGAACGTCACGTCGTGGCGCTCGGCGCCTTCGGCCGCCACCCTCGAGCGACAGGTCATCTCGTGGATTCGCGAGATCGTCGGGTTCGGCGCCGACGGCGAAGGAATGCTGGTCGGTGGCGGCTCGATGGCGAACTTCGTCGGGCTGGCTGCGGCGCTGAGCGCGGTGGCGCCCGGTGTCAGCCGGCACGGCGTCCGTACCCTCGCCGGGGAACCAGTGGTGTACGCGTCTAGGCTGGTGCACATGTCGGTGCCCCGCGCGGCAGCGATGCTGGGGCTCGGACGTGATGCCGTGCGCTACATCCCCGTCGACGCGGACTGCCGGATGCAGCTCGCCTCGCTCGAAGGGGCAATCGATGAGGATTGCCGCGCCGGGCGCCTGCCGGTGTGCGTCGTGGTCAATGCGGGCGACGTGAACACGGGCGCCGTGGACCCGCTCGACGAAGCTGCGGACCTCTGCGCCCGGTACCGGCTCTGGCTGCACGCCGATGGCGCGTACGGCGGGTTTGCGATCCTGGCGCCGTCAGCGCGCGAGGCGCTCGCGGGCCTCGGGCGTGTCGATTCGCTGTCGCTCGACCCGCACAAATGGCTCCACGTACCGCTGGATGCCGGCTGCGTGCTGGTGCGTGATGCCACGGCGCTCAGGAACGCGTTCAGCATGGCGGCGGAATACGTGGATGTGATCCCCACAGCGGGCGGTTCCGAGTTCGCGTTCTGGGACTACAGTCCCGAGTTGTCGCGCCGCTTCCGCGCGCTCAAGGTGTGGATGGTGCTGCGGTGCCACGGGACGCGGGCCCTCGGCGAGCTGATTGAACGAGACATCGCGCATGCACGGCAGCTGGCAGGGCTGGTCGATGCGAGCGACGTGTTCGAGCGCCTCGCCCCACAGTCGCTGAGCACCGTGTGCTTCCGTTACGTGCCCCGGGGTGAATCGCTCAGCACGGAGGAGCTGAACACCATCAATCGCGACATCATGCTGGAGGTCCAGCACGGAGGACTCGCCTACGTGTCGAACACGATGATCGGGGACGCGTTCGCGCTGCGCGCCTGCATCCTCAACCACCGCACGATTGACGCCGACATGGCTCGGCTGCTCGAGATCATCGTCGCGGCGGCAGATCGGCTAACGCCCCGTTGACGGCGCCGGTCCACGGTTGCCCGACACACCACCGACGACCCGCGATCCCGAGTGGTCCTCGGCCAACCGCGCCAGCTCACGGGCCGCGCATGCCACGACAGGTGCCCACACCTCGGGGTGCTCCTGTCTGAACAGCCGCATGGTCGGGTACCACGGGCTGTCGCCGCGGCCGGCCATCCATCGCCAGTCGCACGCCGCGTGCAGCAGGGTCCACACAGGGACGGCGAGCGAACCGGCCAGGTGGGCCGCCATCGAGTCGACCGTGATCACGAGGTCGAGCGCGCGTATCGCGCGCGCGAGCTCCACCAGGTCCCGCTCGCCGGCGATGATGCCGAAGCCCGCCGGCCGCTCGGCGATTCCGGGATGCCCCTGCAGCACGTACCACGTCACGGGCTGCTCGATCAGCGGCTGGAGGAGTCCGAAGGGAATCGACCGGTGCTCAGCCCAGTCGCCAGCGCGCCACACGAGCCCCACGCGGAGGGCTGCAGCCGGCGCGAGCCGCGCCGGCAGCACGTGGACGTACGGAACGGTGCACGGCAGCGTCTCGGGCGTGATGCGGAAGACGTGGGCCAGTTCCATGATCTCGACTTCCACATCGCACGGGACGCCAGGGTCGCCGTCGTGCAACGGCAGGATGTCGATCCGGCCGTCCACGGTGCCAAGCAACGGAATCAGGGGCGGCTGTGCCCAGAGCGTCACGTGCGAGGCGCGATCCGCCACGAGCGGCAGGAAGCGCGCGAACTGGATCGTGTCTCCCAGCCCGTGATAGCACCTGACGAGCACACGGCGGCCGTCGATCGGGGTGCCGTCCCAGATGTGCTGCTCGTGTCGCGGCAGGTGCGAGCACGGCGTCCCTCGTCGCGCCTGCAGCGCGCGGTCGCTGATCTCCCACGCCGCGGCAAAGTTCCCCTGCCGCATGTGCGACATCCACGGATCGGTCGCCGGCTCTCCGCGGTCCTTCACGTCACCTCCGACGGCTCGCGCGGCATCGCTCGTCGGGCACTGCGGGCCTGGTCAATCATCGCCAAGCGACGCCGCCGCCGGCAACCGTCGCTGCCGGCCGGCCATGGACTTGACCACCGACGCGGTAGAGTGCTGACCTCGAAGCGTCCCCGGCCCGCCAACGGGAAATCCGACGTCTTGCCGCCCGAAACGGTCCGTTTCGGGGCCGTGGCCGTAGGCGGACGCCGGAGGGAGCGGCTCCGGCGTCGCGTGGAGTGTGAGGAGGGATCCAGAGGCCGAAGGCGTCACTGCTCTTGATAGAACCACGTCAGACCACCGTCGACGAAGTATGTCGACCCGGTGACGTACGCCGCGTCGTCGGATGCGAGAAACACGGCAAGCCCCGCCACATCCTCGGGCTTGCCCAGGCGACCGAGCGGGATTTGCCCCAGCAGGCTGCGGAGCTTGACCTCGTCGTGCAGCAGGGCGCTGTTGATCGGGGTCTCGATGGCGCCAGGCGCGATCGAGTTGACGGTGATGCCGAGCGGCCCGAGTTCGACTGCCAGATTGCGCGTCAGCATCTTCAGCCCGCCCTTGCTGGCGCAGTAGGCGGCGAAGTTCGGGAACGGGATCTCCTCGTGCACCGAGCTGATGTTGATGATGCGGCCCGGCCTGCCCGCGGCCTGCAGCTGCCGCACCATCGCCTGGGTGGCGAAGAACACGCCTTTGAGGTTGACCGACAGCACGCGGTCGAAGTCCGCCTCCGATACCTCCCAGAACGGCGCGTGTGTTTCGATCCCGGCGTTGTTCACCAGGATGTCCAGTGTGCCCGAGCGCCTGGGCCGCGGCGGCCAGCAGCCCGTGCACCGACGGCACCGATCCCAGGTCGGCCTTCAGCGCCTCCGCGCGCACGCCGAAGGCGCGGATCTCCTGGACCGCCTCCTCGGCGCCCCGCGGGTCGCTGTTGTAGTTCACGATGACGTTCGCGCCCTCACGGCCCAGTCGCGTCGCGATCGCGCGACCGATGCCCTTGCTGCTGCCCGTGACCAACGCGTTCTTGCCCTGCAATCGCATGCACACACTCCCTCAGATTGACTGTCGGTTGAATTGCGGCCGCGGCGCCGCGGTCACTTCTGTAAACACCGGTCGGTTCGCGCGTTTCAGCGCGATTTTGCCCGCCCATGGTGCGCGCGTCATGCGCCACCCCGAACTGCTCTGCCGGTTTGATGCGCGAACACACCGGATTTCAGACGTGGCGAAGCTGCGCGTGGAACCGCGGATCGTCGTCGTCAGGCTGAAGCCGGACGCTACGTCCGTCAGCTCGCGGCGCTCACTCCTGCGCGCGGTCCGGCTCGCCGCTCTGCTGCAGCAGCTTCGCCACGAGTCCCGTCCATCCCGTCTGATGGCTCGCACCGACGCCGCTGCCAATGTCGCCGTGGAAGTACTCGTAGAAGGGGATGTGGCCGCTCCAGTTCGCGTCGTCCTGGAACCGTGCCACGTCGCCAAACACGGGCCGCCGGCCGTCGTCCCCGGTGAGGAAGATGCTCGAGAGACGCCGCGACAGTTCGGCCGCGACATCCGCAAGGGTGAGCCGCTGCCCCGATCCCGTCGGAAACTCCACCGTGAAGGTGTCTCCCAGGTAGTGATGAAACTTCTGGAGCGACTCGATGATCAGGAAGTTCACCGGAAACCAAATCGGCCCGCGCCAATTGGAGTTGCCTCCGAAGAGGCCGCTGGTCGATTCCGCTGGCTCGTAGTCGACGCGGTGCTCGATGCCGTCCACCACCAGCCGGTATGGCTCATCGCGATGCCGGCGCGACAGCGCGCGGATGCCGTATGGCGACAGGAACTCCTGTTCGTCGAGCATCACGCGGAGCACGCGCTCGAGACGGGTGGCGTCCATGATCGCGAGCAGCCGGCGCGCCCCGCGCCCTGGCGTGCGCATGCACGCGACGTTCGCGGTGAGATCGGGCCGATGTTCGATGAACCAGTCGAGGCGTTTCGAGAAGCCGGGCAGCTTGTCGAGCATCTCGGGCTCGAGCGTCTCGACCGCGAACAGCGGAATCAAGCCGACCATCGAGCGCACCTTCAGCGGATGGCGTGTGCCGTCGGGCAGGTGCAGCACGTCGTAGAAGAAGCCGTCTTCGTCGTTCCACAGCTCGAAGCCGTCGCTGCCGAGATTGGTCATCGCGTGCGCGATGTAAATGAAGTGCTCCCAGAACTTGCTCGCCACGTCCTCGTACGCGGGATCCTCCGCCGCGAGCTCCATCGCGATGGCGAGCAGGTTCAGGCTGTACATCGCCATCCAGCTCGTGCCGTCGGACTGCTCGAGACGGCCGCCGGTCGGGAGCGGACGCGACCGATCGAAGACGCCGATGTTGTCGAGGCCGAGGAACCCGCCCTCGAACACGTTGTTGCCCTCCGCGTCCTTCCGGTTCACCCACCACGTGAAGTTGAGAAGCAGCTTGTGGAACGCGCGCGCCAGGAACGCGCGGTCGCCCACGCCACGGCGCTTCTTCTCGATCTTGTACACCCGCCACACGGCCCAGGCGTGCACGGGCGGATTCACGTCGCCGAACGCCCACTCGTACGCCGGCAGCTGTCCGTTCGGGTGCATGTACCACTCGCGCAGCAGCAGCGTGAGCTGCTCTTTTGCGAAATCAGAGTCGACCAGGGCGAGCGGCACCGTGTGGAACGCCAGGTCCCAGGCTGCGTACCAGGGGTATTCCCATTTGTCGGGCATCGAGATCACGTCGGCGTTGTACAGCTGACGCCACTCGGCATTGCGGCCATTCAGCCTGGAGGCTGGCGGCGGAGGCTGCTGCGCGTCTCCGTCGAGCCAGTCCTTGACCACGTAGTGATAGAACTGCTTCGACCAGAGCAGGCCGCCGAGTGCCTGGCGCATCACGGCCCGGGCGTCGCCGCTCAGTGTGGCGGGCACGACGGTGTCGTAGAACTCGTCGGCTTCGCGCTGGCGCGTGGCGAACGTCTCGACGGCCTCGCTGAACGGATCGCCGACGACGTCCGGGCCCTTGTCGCTCAGACGGAGGTAGACGGTGGCCGTGCCACCCGCCGGCACGGTACGGATGTAGTGCGCCGCGGCCCGCGTGCCGGCCTGCGCCGGGTTGACCCGGTCGGTGCGGCCGTTCACGACCGCCTCGTGAATGCCGTCCTTGAAGTAGCGTGCGCCGTTCGCGTATCCGAACAGCCGTTCAGTGTTCGTGTCGTTCTCGGTGAAGTGCAGGACCGGCGCGTCTGCGCAGTACAGCCAGCGATTGGCGAGCGCCTCGTGCTCCAGGGAGATCGTCGCGGTGCCGGCGGGCGGCGACGCGTCCGCCACCATCCGCGGACGCCGTGATTCGCCGTTCCACGACCACGTGTTGCGGAACCAGAGTGTCGGCAGGACATGAACCGGTGCCGCCTCCGGTCCGCGATTGACGACGGTGATGCGAGCGAACAGATCCTCGGCGTCCACCTTGGCGTACTCGACGAACACATCGAAGTAGCGGTCCTCATCGAATACGCCGGTGTCGACGAGCTCGAATTCGCGGTCCTGCTTGCCCCGCCGCCGGTTCTCGTCCACCAATTGGCGCGTAGGGGAACTCGCGCTGCGGATACTTGTACAGATACCGCATGTAGGAGTGCGTCGGCGTGCTATCGAGGTAGAAGTAGTACTCCTTGACGTCCTCACCGTGATTGCCCTCCGAGCCGGTCAGGCCGAACATGCGCTCCTTGAGGATGGGGTCTCGCCCATTCCACAGCGCCACCGCAAGGCACAGGCGCTGCTGCCGGTCGCAGATGCCGGCGAGCCCGTCCTCGTTCCACCGGTAGGCACGGGACCGCGCATGGTCGTGCGGCAGGTAGTCCCAGGCGGTCCCGTACTCGCTGTAGTCTTCGCGCACGGTGCCCCACGCACGCTCACTCAGGTACGGACCCCAGCGCTTCCAGTGCACTCGACGATCCCGTGAATCCTTCAGTCGTTGTTCTTCAGCCGTCACACCGTCCTCACTATCCCGCAGCCCGGCTCGAACGATGATTCCACAACATTCACCTGGTCGGATCGATGTCCTGCGAAGGATGAATCTCTCCTCACCGCGCCGACAGCAGCCGTCCCGGCGCTCCCGGCGACAACGGGGACGGCATGCCCATCGGGATCGCTGACCGCCAGCGTTTCTCACGGCCCGCCTGAAGGCGGGCACTACAGGGACGGGGCCGCCTCTTTCCCGGCCCGCCTGAAGGCGGGCACTACAGGGACAGGGGAGGCCGTCTCCGTGCTCCCGCCGTACCTAGGCAGCAGTGGCAGCGGCGAGCATACTGTGTGTGGCGACCGACCCGTCGCCGCCACGAAAGGACCCTTCATGCCGTTTTTTCGGTTCGTCCTGATCCTGCCCTTCCTGCTGCTCGCCGCGCTCGCCGCGTGCTCACGGACCCCTGCATCGAGGCCGGCCTCGAGCAACACGCCGGCCGCATCGACCGCACCGGTGGCCGCCATGCCGGCGCACCCGACGACATCTGCAGCCCCGTCGCCGGTCACGGGCGCTGCGACATCAACGGATGCCACGGGCGCCACCGCCGGTGGCGCCGCTCCCACGGCAGTTCGAACCGCCACAGGCGTGGTCACCGAAACGATGGATGCGGCTGACTACACCTACGTCCGGCTCGACACGGGCACCGAGCAGATCTGGGCCGCGACGTCGAAGACGAAGGTCAAGGTTGGCGATCGGCTCGCCGTCCCGCTCGAGACGCCGATGCGAAACTTCCACAGTGAGAAACTCGGGCGTGACTTCCCGCTCATCTACTTCGCGTCCGCGGTGTCACGCGGAGACGCAAGCCCCAGCGCGGTGGCTACGGGTGGCGGCCAACCAATGCCGGCGCGGCAGGCCATGCCTCCCGGCCATCCGCCTGTCGGCGCCGGTGCCGCTGCCGCACCCATCAAGGTGACGGAGGTCATCCCACCGGCCGCGGGCGGTCGCAGCGTGGCTGGCATCTGGGCCGAGCGCACGGCGCTCACCGGTAAGACCGTCATCGTGCGCGGCAAAGTGGTGAAGTTTCTGAGCGGCATCATGGACCGCAACTGGCTGCACCTGCAGGATGGCACCGGCGACCTCGGGGACGGCACCAATGACATCACGGTGACGACGGACGCGGAGGCGAAGCCCGGCGACATCGTGACGGCAAAGGGCACGCTTGCGGTCGACAAGGACTTCGGCGCCGGCTACCACTACGGCGCCATTGTCGAGGACGCCACCATTTCGAAGGAGGGCGGTTCCCAGTAGTGCCCGGCTTCAGCCGGGCCGTGATCTCCGTAGCGCCCGCATTCAGAGGCGGGCCCGTGATCCCCGTAGTGCCCGGCTTCAGCCGGGCCGTGATCCGCGTACCCGCGATACCCTGACGCATGCGCACGCGTGCGGCGTTACTGTGGTCTCTTCCCTTCCTGCTCCCTTGCTCGCGCTCGACGCGAGTCCACGGCCGCCGGCGTCTTCGCGAGAGGTGCTCCGCTCCCCCGACGGCCGGATCGCCGTGTCGCTCGAGACCGGCCCCGACGGTCTGCGCTGGTCGGCGACGCGCGACGGTCAGGCCCTCATCGCACCCTCCTCCGCGGGACTCGCCGTCAATGGGCGCGCGCTCGGGCGCGGGGCCGCGCACCTGCGACGTGGTGGCGGGAATGCCACCATCGAGGCCGTCTTCTACCCGAGGCGACACACCGTACGTGACCACTACCAGGAAGTGTCGCTCACCTTTGACGACGACCTCACGTGGGTCGTGCGCGCGTACGACGACGGCATCGCGTACCGGTTCGCGACCGGACTGGACGGCACGGCACACGTCGACAGCGAGACCGTGCGGCTGCGGTTCGCGGGTGACCCAACGCTCTACGCGCCGTTGGCGGACTGCGCCAAGGCTGCGAAGAACGGCGTCGACTGCTTTCATACGAGCTTCGAGGAGCCCTACACGGTCGCACCGCTCAGCACGTTGCCGAAGGACCGGCAGGCGTTTCTGCCAGTGCTGGCCGACTTCGGACGTGGCCGGCCCAAGGTGCTCGTCACCGAGGCGGACCTGACCGACTATCCGGGCCTGTGGCTGCGGCCGACCGCCGGCGACGCTCCGGGACTCGACGGGCTGTTCGCGGCGTATCCCCTCGAGGAACGGGTCATCGGCAACGATTTTCCGCAGGCGGTCGTCGTCCGCCGCGCCAGCTACATCGCCGAAACCGCGGGGCGCCGCAGCTATCCGTGGCGGGTGTTTGCCATTGCCGAGCGCGATGCCGACCTGCCGGCCACCGACATCGTGTACCGCCTCGGCGGCGCGACGGAGCCCGGCGACTGGTCGTGGCTGCGCCCTGGCAAGAGCCAGTCGGAGTGGCTCTGGGACAACATCCTCTACGACGTGCCCTTCGAGTCGGGCCTGAACACCGCCACCTATCGCCACTACATCGACTTCGCCGCACGGTTCCGCACCGGGTATCTCTTCTTCGACGCCGGCTGGTCGAAGGTGACCGACCCGCTCTCGATCACGCCGGGCCTCGACGTGCCGGCACTCGTCGGCGAGGCGCGCGCGAAAGAACTGGGCGTCGTCCTCTGGACGTCGGCGCTCGCGGTCGGCCGCAACATGGACGCGGTGCTCGACCAGCTGCAGCGGTGGGGCGCGACCGGAGTGATGGTGGACTTCATGGACCGCGACGATCAGCCCACGGTCCGCTTCTACGAGCGCCTGGTGCGCGAGGCCGCACGGCGCCGTCTGATCACGAACTTCCACGGGGCCTTCAAGCCGACCGGTCTCGAGCGACGCTGGCCGAACGCGGTCACGCGCGAGGCAGTCATTGCCTCCGAGTACGACAAGTGGTCCGACGTGCTCACGCCGGAGTACGAGGTGACGCTGCCGTTCATCCGCGGCGTCGTCGGGCCGGTGGACTACGAGCCCGGGCACATGCGCAACGCGCAGCGCGAGGCCTTCCGCCAGATGGGCGCGCTGCCGATGACCCAGGGGACCCGCATGCACCAGGCCGTGATGTACCTGCTCTACGAGAGCCCGTACGCGAAGATGGGCGGCAACGTCTCGGATTACGAGCGCGAGCCAGGCTTCACGCAGTTCCTGGCAAGTATTCCGACGCTGTGGGCCGACACGCGCGTTCTCGACGGGCGCATCGCCGACTACATCGTCATGCTCCGCGAGGCCAGCGACGGCACGTGGTGGGTCGGCGCCATGACCGACTGGACGCCGCGCGAGGTGTCGGTGCCCCTCAGCTTCCTGCCAGCGGGATCGAGCACAGCGGAGATCTGGGAGGACGGTCCCAACGCCGCGCGATACGCGCCGGACTGGAGGCGGACCGAGCGCACCGTGACGTCGGGCGACACGCTGCCCGTCAAGCTGGCGCCCGGCGGCGGCTGGGTCGCCCACGTGAGCCCTCGCTAGCCTCGCGGCGATCCCGGGCCCGCCTGAAGGCGGGCACTACACGAAGTCGGCGAGGCCGCGTGTGATCCCCGTAGTGCCCGCCTTCAGGCGGGCCGTGATCCCCGTAGTGCCCGCGATCCGGGTCGTGCCCGCGCGATCCCGTGTAGTGCCCGCCTTCAGGCGGGCCGTGATCCCCGTAGTGCCCGCGATCCCGGGTCGTGCCCGCGCGATCCCGTGTAGTGCCCGCCTTCAGGCGGGCCCGGGATCCCGCAACGATGCGAAGAGCCCGTCCCTGGCTGTGACCAGCGATCCCACGAATCGATAGTCCGCCACCCGCTCGACGAGCCCCGCGCGCACAGGGTTCTCGACGATGTAGCGCACGACGTCGTCGACTGTCTCATCGTCACGGACGACGTGTTCGTACACGTACCGCTGCCACAACCGCGCCCTGTAGCGTTGGCTGTAGTAGTAGCCGGAATACTGCTTGGCTCTCTTCACGAACGCCTTGAGGTGCGATGACTCGCACAGCCCCTCCGCGAGCAGGTGGAGGTGATCGGGCATGAAGCAGTACGCAAGTACCGCAAACCGCTCCTCGCCTGCGGCGCGCTCAATCTGCTCGAGCGCGATCGCGACGGCATCCGCATGCACGAAAAGCGGGGCCCGGTTGATCGTGCAGAACGTCAGGAAATAACGGTGGGCGCCCAGGTACGTGAAGGCGCGGAGGCGCTCCGGGCGGCCCGTAAACATGCGGGGATGTCACGCAATGGCTGCGCCGTCGAGGAACACGGCCCGCCTGAAGGCGGGCACTACACGAAGTCAGCCCGCAGCCGACGAGGCCGCGCGTGGATTCGACCCGGCCGCAGGCGGCAACGTGATCACGCCCTCGGCCCGCCTGAAGAAGGCGGGCACTACACGAAGTTAGGCTGCAGCCGACGACGCCGCGCGTGGACAGGCCCGGCCTTAATGTGATCCCGCGTAGTGCCCGCCTTCAGGCGGGCTCTTGATGCAGGCGCGCGCCTTCGAGTTCCCCGCCTGCTTTTCCGATATCCTTTGCTCGTCTTTGGTCAGCGGCGATTGTGCGATCTGGCTAGTGTCGTGCATGCCGTCGAACGCGGGTTTCGTTGCCGTTGCCTCCCTAACCGAGCCGCCGCCGATGAGCGAACAAGACGAATTGCGGAGGCGGATGGCGGTGGAAGTTCTCGAGCTTGAAGTGCTCATCAATGAGATGGAACGCGAGGAGCGATCGCTGGCCGAACACCTGGTGGAACTCCGCGCGCTTCTGGCACATCTGCGGCAGGTTCAGTCCCAGATTTCTCCACCGCGAACCGCGCATCATTGAGGCCGTTTACGGGATCACGGGCCCGCCTGAAGGCGGGCACTACGCGGGATCACGGGCCCGCCTGAAGGCGGGCACTACGCGGGATCACGGGCCCACCTGAAGGCGCGCTCCACGAAAAGCTATGAGCGGTTGGCGCGGGCGCGGCCGAGGCTGACGCGCTCGAGGAACTTGTTGGCGCGTTCGACCTGCGTCGCCGCGCGTGCCGACACCGTGCGCGCGCGCTGGAGCGCCACCTTGGCAGACTGGATCGAACTCGAGCACTCGTCGACGACCCGGCGCGCGTCCGATGTGGGGGGGCGCAACGCGGAAGACGCGGACGCCCCGATCGGTTTTCCCGTGATTTGCAGCAACGCGCCCGTCAACTCGTCGAGATCGACGGGCTTCAGCAGGCACGCGTCGCACCCGGCATCGAGCGCGCGCTGGCGGTAGCTGGGATCGCCGTGCCCGGTGATGAGAACGAAGCGCGTGCGGCTCGTCCGATCGTCGCTCTGCACGGCGCGGACGATCTCGAGGCTGTCGCCCCAGCTGCTGGTCGACAGCACGACGACATCGGGCAGCAGGCGCCGCACGTGATCCACGGCTCCGTCGCCCCCGTCGCACTCCGCCGTCCGGTATCCCGCCGAACCGAGCAGGATCGTCAGCATCGCCCGACTGTCTGCGTGGGCATCGGCAATCAGCACGAGCGGCTGGCGCGCCGAATCCGTCACCGGTTCATCGGTGGCTTTGAAGCGACCCGCTTCAGGCATGACGCGAGTGTGTCATTCCGGCTAACAGGGCGATATGGGGAAGGGAGCACCGGCGTTGGGGAAAGTCCCTAGTCGCCGGGCAGGGGAAGCTTGTAGGCCATGCGCTGCTCGCGCTATCCGTCCTGCATCCACCCCTGGAGGATCGCGAATCTCACGATATCGATGCGCCCGCGGAGGCTGAGCTTCCGCATGCCGTTCGCCTTGTGGACTTCCACGGTCTTGACGCTGAGCTCCAGTTGCGATGCGATCTCCTTATTGCTATACCCGCGCGCAATGAGCCGGAGCACCTCGGTTTCGCGCTCGGTCAGCGACGGACGCGCCTGCCGAGCCCGCTTTCCGTCGCGCGACAGGAACCCGACCGTGACCCGCGCGGTCACCGCCGAGTCCAGGTACTGCCCGCCCGCCGCGGCGGCGCGGATCGCTTGCAGCAACTCGATCGATGCGCTCTGCTTCAAAACATACCCCGCCACCCCCGCGCGCAGCAACTCCTGGAGATACGCATCGTCGCTGTAGCGCGTGAGCGCGACCACGCGGGTCGTCGGGTGGCTCTCCTTCAGCGTCCGCGTGGCGTTCAGGCCGTTGATCCCCGGCATGGAGATGTCCATGACCACCACGTCCGGGGCGAACTCATCGACGCGGCGGATGGCGGCCGCGCCGTCGCCCGCCTCGGCGACGACCGTCATGTCCGGCTGCGCGTCGATCAGCAGCTTCAGCCCGTGTCGCACGGTCACATGGTCGTCAGCGAGCACGATCCGCAGCTGGCGCACAGCATCAGCCATCAGGCATCCCCCGCAGTCGCCGACGCCGCCTGCCGCACGAAAATGGTGGTGCCTTCACCGGGTGACGACTCGACGAGCAGCGACGCGCCTATCAGGCTGGCGCGCTCGCGCATGCCGATCAGCCCCATGGCCGCTCCCGCCTCGTCTTTCTCCGCCGGATTGAAGCCCACGCCATCGTCCTCGATCACGAGCACGGCCGTGCCGTCGCGGCGCTCGACGATGACGTCGACCCGGCTGGCGGCAGCGTGCTTGGCCACGTTGTTCAGTGCCTCCTGCGCGATGCGGTAGAACGTCGTTTCGGTGGCGGGGCCGAGGCGCTCGCCGTCGAGCCCCACGGCCCGGAACTCGGCCCGCACACCGTGGTGCGTCGACCAGCTCTGCACGTACCGCGACAGCGCGATCCCCGAGGCCGAGATCGTCGAGGGCGGCGGGCCGCAGCTCCCACGCGATGAAATCGAGCTGCTTGTCCATCTCCTGCACGATGCTGCGGGCCTTCTGCAGATCGCTGTCGTCGCCGAGTGCGGCCGCGCACCGCGCTTCGTGCCGTTCGAGCGAGAGCCGCAGCGCCGTCAGCTGCTGGCCGACGAGGTCGTGCATGTCACGCGCAATCCGCGCGCGCTCGTCCTCCTGCGCGGTGACCAGCCGCCGCACCAGGCCCGTGACCCGTCGCTCGCCTCCCGTCCGCTCCTCGACCTGCAGCTCGAGGCTCTGCGTCTGGCGCACACGCTCCTCGAGGTCGGCGCGGGCGCGCTTCAACGCAACCTCGTTGGCGCGGCTGACGGTGAGGTCGCGCGCGACCTTGGCGAAGCCGCCGTCCTCGGCGCGGTCGAGCGGGGTCGTCACTCCGCTGCAGAACAGCAGCGTGCCGTCCTTTCGCACGTGCCAGCGCTCGTCCTCGGCGCGACCCTCCGCCTTCGCGCGCGCGAGCTCCTGCTCGGGCACGTGCCGGCTCGCGGTCTTCCGGGGTGAACAGGGTGGCGAAGGGGCGCCCGACGATCTCGCTCTCACCGTAGCCGAAGACCCGCTGCGCGCCCGTGTTCCAGGAGTCCACCCGGCCGTCGCCGGTGATGGTGAAAATCGCGTAGTCCTTCACGCTGTCGATGAGCAGGCGAAGCCGCTCCTCGCTGGCGCGCACCATGGATTCGGCCTCGCGCCGCTCGGTGATGTCGAGCAACGTCACGACCACGCCCTCGATGCGATCCTCGGTCGTGCGATACGGCAGCACGCGCGTGAGATACCAGCGGCCGTCGTTCGTCTGCACCTCGCGCTCGATGGTCTGGAGGTGTTCGAGCACGAGCTCGGCGTCCTGCACGAGGCGGCCGCCGACGAGGGCGCTCGTGATATCCGACAGCGGCCGTCCGACATCCACGGGCAGCAGATTGAAGACGTCGCGGGCGCGCGGCGTGGACAGCTTCACGCGCAGCAGCCGATCGAGAAAGATCGTACCGATCTCGGTCGAGTTGATCAGGTTCTGGAAGTTGTTGTTCGTGAGCGCCAGCTCCTCGATCTTGATCTTCAGCTCCTGGTTGACCGTCGTGAGCTCCTCGTTGACCGACTGCAGTTCCTCCTTGCTCGTCTCGAGCTCCTCGGCGGCGGACCGGAGCTCCTCGTTGATGGCCTGCAGCTCCTCGTTCGACGACTTGGCCTCCTCCGCCTGCGTCTCGTACTGATCGATCGTGCTGCGGAGCTGCGCCTTGACGCGAACGAGCTCCTCTTCGAGGTGGCGCGCCGCCTCGCTGGTCAGCGAGCCGGTGAGCTGCAGCGTCGGAGGCCCAGGACTCTCTGCCACCTTCGGCTCGTGCTCGGAGAACAGCACCAGGAAGAACCCGCGCGCAGGGTCCTCCTGGCCGAGGAGCGGCCGCACGTCGAGTGTGATCTGGCGCGGCACGCCGTCGATGGTCACGGTGAGATCGCCGACCTCCACGTTGACGCGCTCGCGCGCGGCGCGATAGAGCGCGGTTCGGAGCTCGACCCGCAGCTCGGGCCTGACGAGCCGGAGGAGATCGCGCGAGAGCTCGCCGCCACCGACCTGCAGGTATTGCCCCGCGCGCTCGGACACGTGCACGACCTGGTGGTCCTCCGTGACCACGATCGACGGCGGCGCGTGCTGCTCGATGAGGCGGAGGTGAAGTTCGGCGTTCGAGAGCCGGTCGGCGATGCTCGGCTGCGCGCTGGGATTCGACTGCGGCGCCCGCGGCGTGGAATGATGGTCGTGTCGGGGACAGGAATCACCCGCGGGGTGAGGATGGTTCGTGCCTCGAAGATGTGGGCGTTCTTGTCGAAGGCGACAAACAGGTCCATCGCCCCTTCGGGCGTCTCGGAGTTGCCGAGGAACAGGTAGCCGCCGGGCCGCAGGCCGTAGTGGAACGTCTGCATCACGCGCGCCTGCGCCTCACGGTTCAAGTAGATCAGGAGGTTGCGACAGCAGACGAGGTCGAGGTGCGAATACGGCGGGTCCTTGAGCACGTTGTGGTGCGCGAAGAGCACGGTCTCACGCAGGTCGCGCCGCACCCGGTACCCGTTCCGCTCGCGAACGAAGAACCGGCGCAGCCGCTCCGGTGACACGTCCGCGATTTCCGCTTCCGTGTAGCAGCCCTCGCGCGCGTCGGCAATGGCGGACTCGTCCAGATCGGTCGCGAACACCTGAAGCGACGGTGGTTCGCTCGAGCCGCTCCGCCGCTTCGGCCAGCAGCATCGCGATCGAGTACGCCTCCTCTCCGGTTGCGCACCCCGTGACCCACACGCGCACCTGGTCCTGCGCGAACTTGTTGTGGAACAGCCGCGGCACGACGTGCTGTTCGAGCGCCGCAAACGCGTCAGGGTCGCGAAAGAACTGCGTCACGCTGATCAGCAGCTCGCGCTGCAGGGCCTGCACCTCTTCCTGGTGCTCGCGCAGGAAGCGCGCGTAGGCCCCGGTGTCGGGCAGGTCGTGCAGATGCTGCCGCCGCGCAATGCGCCGGAGCACGGTGGCCGTCTTGTAGTGTGAGAAGTCGTGACCGGTGCGGAGCCGCACCAGCGTCATGATTTCGGGCAGGCCGTCCAGGCCCGTGCTCCCCGAGAGCGGGTCCCGGCGCCGGACGGGTCCGAGGTGGCGAGCCAGCGCCACGATCCGGGACGCCATCTCGCCGACCGGCAGGATGTGGTCCACGAGCCCGGTGCGCGATCGCGTTCCGCGGCATGTCATCGTGGTCGCTCTCCCGCGGCTCCTGCGCCATGATGACGCCGCCGTGCTCCTTCACGCGCTTGAGGCCGCTCGAGCCGTCGGGGCCCGTGCCCGACAGGACGATCGACACTGCGCGCGCGCCGTGCGTATCGGCCAGCGTGCGGAAGAAGATGTCCACCGGCGACCGGCGCTCGTCCACCTGCCTCGTGTCCGACACGGTGAGATGCCCGTCGGCCATGCGGAGGCTGGTGTTCGGCGAAATCACGTACACGTGATCGGGCTCGACCAGAAGCGTCTCGGTCGCGCGCACCACCGGAATCCGCGCCGACACCTGCAGCACCTCGGCGAGATGGCTTTCGTGTTCAGGTGAGAGATGCAGCACGACGACGAACGCGACGCCGCTGTCGGGCGGCACATGCGTGAAGAACTCCTGGAGCGCCTTGATGCCTCCGGCGGACGCCCCAAGCCCGACCACGAGGCGCGGAGTCGTCTCACGCTCGGGTGGATCGCCGTGGCTCGCGACGTCGGGATCGACTTCGTCCATTCGGAGGTCTCCACATGCCGCACGCGGTTCGCACCGGCACGTGGCCGGGTGCACGGCCGGGCGCCTATCAGTCGAGCCTTTAGCAGCGTGCGGCTGCCCACCAGTATAGGACGGTGGTTTGCAAGCGCAGCATGGTCATGACCGAATCGCATCCGGACAAGACATCATGAGCGTTACTCGCCTCGTCGTGGTTGGTGCGTCCGCCGGGGGCATCGATGCGCTCACGCGGCTTGCCGCCACGATGCCCAGCGAGTTCCCCGCCGCCGTCTGCGTCGTGCTCCACACCGGGCCGCAGTCGCCGGGCGTGCTCCACGGGATTCTCGACCGCGCCGGTCCACTCACCGCGCACGCCGTGCACGGCGGCGAGCGTCCGCAGCCCGGCCACATCTACGTTGCCCCGCCCGACCAGCACCTCGTGGTCGAGCCGAATCGCCTGCGGCTGACGAAGGGGCCGCGGGAGAACCGCTTCAGGCCGGCGATCGATCCACTGTTCCGATCGGCAGCCCAGGTGTACGGGCCAGCAGCCATTGGCGTCGTGCTGACGGGAAACCTCGACGACGGAACGGCGGGGCTGTGGGCGATCAAGCAGCTGGGCGGCGTGGCCATCGTGCAGGATCCCGCCGACGCGGCCTTTCCCGCCATGCCGACCAGTGCCATTCAGCACGTCAAGGTCGACCACATCGTGCCGGTCGCCGCCATGGCGCCGCTGCTGGCCCGCGTCATTGCCACGCCGGTGAACGAAGGAGGCGCCGTCGTGCCCGAGCGGATCGACATCGAGGTAAAGATCGCCAGCGCCGAGGATCCCTGGCACGCGGGCATCGAACGATTGGGCGGCGCCTCAACCTACGCGTGCCCCGACTGCCACGGCGTGCTCCTCAAGGTCGACGAGGGCGGTCAGATGCGCTTCCGCTGCCATACCGGCCACGCCTACTCCGCCGAGAGCCTGCTCGCCGCAATCAACGAGCGGGTTGAGGACGCGCTCTGGAATGCCGTACGGGCGATCGACGAGGGCGCGAGGTACGTCCACCATCTGTCGGAACACCTCCAGGCGGTGGACCACGCACGCGCGGAACGATTTGCTGCAGAAGCGGTCGATGCCCGACGCCAGTCCGAGGCCGTGCACCGGATCGTCACCGAGCGCGAGGCGCTCAAAGTGGGATAAGAACGACCCGGGCGATCCGACCGCGCGGATGCGGACGGTTCCCGTCCCACGACCGCACACACCCCCGGCCAGGAGCCATCACGGCACGCGAGATCAGGCGCAAAATCGAGCCGGACCGCTGGCGGCTCTCCTGCATGCGCTCAACTCTTGCGAAAGGCGATGCCGCAGTCACGCGCACGGCCGCAGGTGGAGAACGTCGATGGTGAGCAGACAGCGGGAGGACGAAGAGGAACTGGCGCGGGCCATCCTCACTGGCGCTGAACGCCGGAACAAGCAGTCGTTCGGCACCTACTTCGGCCCCGAGGGCGGGTCGTGCGCGCTCGGAGCGGCCTACGAAGGCGTCTATATGCTGCCCGACGTGGTGCTGGGCACCCACCCGAAGCGGATGGATCGGTTCTTCCACTGCCTGGAAGACGTCTCCAAGCGCTGTCCGGCTGGCTGCCGCAAACGCGTGCCGATCGGCGCGATGATCGTGCACCTCAACGACGACCACCTCTGGACGCGCGAGCAGATCGCGGCGTGGCTCCGGGGCGAGCCGGTGCAGAACACCGGGCAGACCGCCGATCGTTCACCGTAGACCGTTCGACCGTTGACCGTTGACCGTTGACCGTTAACCGTTACTGTGACGGTAGCGCGAACGCGACGTAGCTTCCCCCGCTCGGGGCACCCCATTTCCCGCCCCCCGCCGCGATCACGACGAGCTCCCTGCCATCTACTTCGTACACCGCCGGCGTCGCGTTGCCGGCGGCCGGCAGCGTCGTCTGCCACAACACCTTCCCCGTGGCCGCGTCGAACGCGCGGAACTGCTTGTCGTAGTTGGTTGCGCCGATGAACACGACTCCCCCGGCGGTCACCACCGGACCGCCGTAGTTCTCGCTGCCCGTGTTCGTCAGCCCGGACCCGGGCACCTCGCCGAGCGGCACCTGCCAGGCGATCGCCGCCTTCGCCAGATCGATCGCCGTCAGCGTGCCCCAGGGCGGCGTGATCGCGGGGAAGCCATCGGGGTCGGTGAACCGGACGTAGCCGTCGAGCGTGTACCGCACGTCGATGGGCGAGGGCCTGTCGGCCCTGACCGTCACCGACCGTCCGCTGACGATGTACTCCACGATGGCGCGGCGCACGGCGGCGTGGAGCTCTTTGTATGGCGGCATCCGGCCGCCGCCGTCGTGGACGATATCGGCGATCTCGTCCGCGTTCCGGCGCGCACCGACGTCGACCAGCGAAGGGAACTCGGGCGGATTGCCTCTGAGATCGGCGCGATGGCACGACGCGCAGTAGCGTTGGTACAGCACCTTTCCGCTCACCGGCGCGCCGTCCGGCATCTTGCGCTCGGCGAGCTTCACCGTCCACGCCATCTCGTTCGCGTTCACGTAGAGCAGCCCCGAGCCCGGGTCGTACGCGGTGCCGCCCCACTCGCCGCCGCCATCCATGCCGGGAAACAGGATGGTGCCCTGCAGGCTGGGCGGATCGAACTCGCCGCCCTTGCTGAGCGTCAGCCACTGCTTGCGGACTGCCGCGTGGGCCTCGGGGGTTCGCGTGGTGATCATGTCTTCGGTGAACCGTTGCCGCGTGAACGGCGGCGGCAGCGCAGGCAACACCTGCGTGGCAGACGCGCGCTCGCCGGGCACCCCCGATGCCGTCGCCGTGACCGGCTCCATGGGGAAGACGGGCGTCCCCGTTTCGCGATCGAGCACGTAGGTGCGCCCGTTCTTTGCAATCTGCGCGACGACATCGATGCGGCGTCCATCACGCGTGATGGTGACGAGCGACGGTGGCGCGGGAAAGTCGCGGTCCCAGATGTCGTGCTTCACACCCTGGAAGTGCCACACGCGTTCGCCGGTCGCCGCGCGCAGACAGAGGATCGTGTTCGCAAACAGGTTGTCGCCGAGCCGGTTCGCGCCGTAGAAGTCGTAGGCCGCCGAACCGGTCGAGGCGTAGACGAGGCCTCGTCCTTCGTCGAGCGCCACGCCCGACCACGCGTTGGCCCCGCCGCTGTACTGCCACGCGTCCTTCGGCCACGTGTCGTAACCGAGCTCACCGGGATGGGGAATGGTGTGGAACGACCACTGCTGCCGGCCCGTGTCGACATTGAAGGCACGGATATCGCCCGGCGCCGAGGGGAGCCCTTCGGGGACGATCGATCCGAGGATCAGGAGATCGCGGTAGAAGACACCCGGCGTGTTCATTCCAACCGTGAGCGTGCGGGCGTCCCGTCCGGCGAAGCCCTCGCGGAGATCGATGCGCCCGTTCTGGCCGAAGCCGGGGATGGGCTCTCCGGTGCGCGCGTCCAACGCGTAGAGCCAGTGGCGCGCGCCGAAGTAGATGCGCCGGGCGTCACCGCGTTCCCAGTACATCAACCCGCGGATCCGCGTCCGCGTGGGGTTCTTGGCGTCCTTGTTGGGGTCGAAGCTCCACTGCAGAGCACCCGTTGCGGCATCCAGCGCGAAGACGCGCAGCTTCGGCGAGGTGGCGTAGAGAACACCGTGTGCGACCACGGGCTGGCACTGCATTTCGGAGCCTTGGAATGCGTCGCCCGTGTCGTAGGTCCACACGCGCTGAAGAGTGCCGACGTTCTCACGCGAGATCTGCGTGAGGGGCGAGTAGCGCATCTGGTCTGGCCCGCCGCCGTAGTGAGGCCAGTCGGCGCCGAGGACGCTGGCGGTCAGCAGAACCAGGAGTGAGCACGTGACACGCACCATGGCCATGAGTTCTATCCGTTCGAATGGCGGACCGCAAGAGCACGTTGCGGTGGGCCGCGGCGAGGGCTGGAAGCGGCGCTCACGCCCTCTCGAACCGCCCGTTGATCTCGGCGAACGGCACGGCTCGCCCCAGGGCGGTGAACGTGCCGTCCGCGGCGATCTCGTTCGCGGCATTGAGAAATCCCGTCCATGCGGCCCGTGCCAGTGCGCCGCCGACGCTGATACGGCGAACGCCGAGCGTGGCAAGCGCCGCCACCGTCGTGAAGTCGCTTCCGACCAGCACATTGATTGGCTTTGGCGCCAACGCGGTGACCACCGCGGCGACATCAGCCAGGCTCCGCAGACCAGGTGCGTAGAGGCAGTCTGCGCCAGCCTCGGCGTAAGCAGTGAGCCGGCGAATCGTCTCGCGAAGATCCGGGCGCCCGGCGATGAAGCCTTCCGAGCGGGCGGTCAGCAGGACGCCAGTTCCACTCTCATCGATAGCGTGTCGCGCCGCGGCGATCCGCTCGACCGACAGGGCAAAATCGAACAGCGGGTCTCCGCGGTCTCCAGTGGCGTCTTCAACGGACAGTCCGGCGATCCCTGTTGCCAGTGCCGCCGCGACGTTGGCTGCGACCGCGTCCGGGGCGACGCCGAAGCCGGCCTCGAAATCCGCGCTGACCGGCACCTCGACGCTCTCGACGATCCGCCGGAAGTGCGCGAGCGCCTCCTCCAGCGACGACGTGATTGTCCTGGCGCCCGAGCGACCACGCGAAACCCGAACTGGTCGTCGCCAGCGCTCGAAATCCGAGCTGCTCGAGGGCACGGGCGCTGCCGGCATCCCAGGGATTGGGAATGACGAAACACCCGTCCCGATGGAGGTCATGAAAGCGGCGGCGGTGGTCGGCGACCTGAACGATAGGCACTATAATCCCCCCTCACAGATACCCTGACTCGTGATGAAGAAGACGCGCTGCATGAACATGGAACAACGAATGCTGGAACCCGGCCGTTTTTCTACATCCGACATTCGACATCGTGCATCCAGGCTTCATCTCCTGGCAGCCTGTTAGTGCCCCAGCTCGTTTCGCATTATCGCCTCGAGGAAGAAATCGGCCGCGGCGGCATGGGCGTCGTGTACCGCGCCGTGGACACGCGCCTCGGCCGCGCGCTCGCGATCAAGATGCTGCCGGCCGACGCGACGGCGGATCCCGATCGCAACGCCCGGTTCGTCCGGGAAGCCCAGGCCGCGTCGGCGCTCAACCACCCGCACATCGTCACGATCTACGACATCGACGAAGCCGACGACGTGACGTTCATCGCGATGGAGCTGGTCGACGGAACACCGCTCGATCGCCTGCTCGCACACGGACCGCTGGCGCTGCCGCAGGCGCTCGAGTACGCGGCGCAGATCGCCGCAGCGCTCGCTGCCGCGCACGCCGGCAGCATCGTGCACCGCGACGTCAAGCCCGGCAACGTCATGATCACGCGCGACGGCCGCGTGAAGGTCCTCGACTTCGGCCTCGCGAAGCTCGTCGAACGAACGCCAGACGAAGCGACCAAGACGGCGCTGGCCACACGCGCGGGGACGATCCTCGGCACGGCGGCGTACATGTCGCCCGAGCAGGCGGAGGGCCGGCCGGTCGACGGCCGCTCCGATATTTTCTCGCTCGGCGGCGTGCTCTACGAGATGCTCGCCGGGCGGCGGCCGTTCGCGGGCACATCGGACATCGGCCTCATTACCGCCATCCTCCGGGACACGCCGGCGCCGCTACGAACCGCGCGGAAGGACGTGTCGCCCGCCGTCGCCTCGATCGTCGATCGCTGCCTCGCCAAGGACCCGGCGGCCCGCTACGCGAGCGCCGGTGCCTTGCACGATGAGTCTGGTGGCGGCGCACGCCCGGCTCACGCGCGCGCCGGAGCGCACCTGGCGGCGGCCGGCCGTGCTGATACCGCTCGCGGTCGTACTCGTCGCGATGGCTGCCGCCGGCGCGTGGCAGGTGATGCAGGCACGGCGCGCACGATGGGCGCGCGAGCAGGTGATCCCCGAGATCGAGCGGATCCACGAGGAGCATCCTGTTCGCGCGATGCGTCTGGCATTGCAGGCCGAGCCGTATGCGGCCGGCGACGTGGCGCGCGTGCGGCGGCCGTGGTATCGCATGAGGCTCCAGACCGATCCGCCAGGCGCCGCAGTGTCGATAGCGGACTACGTCGACCGCGACGGCGCCTGGCTGGAGCTGGGTCAGACGCCGATCGCGGAACAGCAACTGCCTTTCGGCTACTACCGGCTTCGGATCGTCAAGCCAGGCTTTGTACCGCTCGAAATCGGCAGCCCCATGCTGGGGCGCCCCCCGTTATCGCTGGTCCCCGAATCGGCGAACGTCCCAGGGATGGTGCGGGTTCCCGGCGGCCCATACAGCGTCGGAATGGCCGCCACCGTGCCGCTGCCGAACTACTGGATCGGCGCGACCGAGGTGACCAATCGCGAATTCAAACGTTTCGTGGACGCCGGTGGATACCGCGACGTCAGGTTCTGGAAGGAGACGTTTCGCGACGGCGAGCGCGCGTTGGGGTTCGACGAAGCGATCGCTCGTTTCCGCGACACCACCGGGCGAAGCGGGCCGGCCACCTGGGAGTTGAGCAGCTATCCCGAAGGGCGCGACGACTTCCCGGTCAGCGGGATCAGCTGGTTCGAAGCCGCCGCGTACGCGGAGTATGCCGGCGCCAGCCTGCCCAGCATCTATCACTGGTTTCACGCATCGGGGGCAGACGACATCTTCTCGCAGATCCTGCGGCTCAGTAACGTCGACGGCAAGGGGCCCGTCCGTGCCGGCGAGCTGCGCGGCGTGGGTCCGTGGGGCACGGTCGACACGGCCGGCAACGTGAAGGAGTGGTGCGCCAATCTCGCGCTCGGAACGTCACTCCGGTACATCCTCGGCGGCGGCTGGAACGAGCCCGGCTATCGCTTCGTCGACGCCGACGCTCAAAACCCGTGGCAGCGGCAGCCGACGTTCGGGGTGCGGATCGTGAAGAACCTCGGGCCGGCGGACGCCGCCGCGGTGCCCGTCGGCCGGGTGAACGGAGACCCGAAGAGCGTCGTGCCGGCATCCGACGCACTCTTCGATGTGTACCGGCGGTTCTACGAGTACGACCGCACTCCGCTCAACGCGCGCGTGGACTCGGTGGACGAGAGCGTGCCCGAGTGGCGCAAGGAGACGGTCAGCTTCGATGCGGCGTACGGCGGCGAGCGCGTGCCGGCGTATCTGTTCCTGCCAAAGAACGCCAAGCCGCCGTACCAGGTTGTCGTCTTCTTCCCGAGTGGCTACGCGCTCACCATGCCGACGAGCCGGTACCTGGATCTGCGCGCCTTCGACTTCATCGTGCGCAGCGGGCGGGCAGTGCTGTACCCGGTGTATCAGGGCACGTTCGAACGCCGGCGGGTGCTTCCCCCGGGGCCGAACGCAAGACGGGATGCGGACGTGCAGCGGACGAAGGACTTCTTCCGGGCCGTCGATTATCTTGCCGCGCGCAAGGACATCGATATCGACCGACTCGCGTACTACAGTCTGAGCTGGGCGCGTACTTCGGCCCCATCCCGGTGGCGCTCGAGCCCAGGGTGAAGGTGGCCGTCTTCGCGGCAGGCGGACTCTCGTTCGGCACCCAGCCTGAAGTCGAGCCGACGAACTTCGCCCCCCACGTGAAGGTGCCGGTGCTGCTCGTCAACGGGCGTGAGGATTTTTCCAACTCGTTCGAGGCGCAGAGCCGGTTCCTCGAGTTGATGGGCACGCCCCCCGAGCAGAAGCGCCACGCCGTGCTCGAAGGCGGCCACGCGCCGGCCGATATCCGCGGTCTCATCCGCGAGGTGCTCGATTGGCTGGACAAGTACCTCGGCCCGGTGCGGTAACCAGGAGCGCGCCCGCCCAGCCGGCGTGACGAGTCATTTCGAAGGCCCGGCTGAAGCCGGGCACCACGCGGTCGAGGCCCGGCTAAAGCCGGGCACTACAGGGATCACGCCCCGTAGCGCTCACGACAGGCGACTCGTAGCCGTCATCGCGTAGTGCCCGCCTTCAGCCGGGCAAATCCGACCCGTAGTGCCCGCCTTCAGGCGGGCAACCCCCCGACCATGTAGTGCCCGCCCTCAGGCGGGCAACCCGCAGCGAGCTCGTCGCGCGTGCGAAGCTCCCGCGGCGGCGGCGCGCTGAGATCCGTAGGCATGTTCGTGATCGGGTGGACGAAGCGCAGGCGTGCCGCGTGCAACAGGTATCCGCCATCGCCCGGCAGTGCGGGCCGGGATGCACCGGGCCGGCCACCCACCACGTACAGCGGATCCCCGGCGAGCGGATGTCCCGCGTACGCCAGGTGGATGCGGATCTGGTGAGGCCGTCCGGTCGTGATCTGCACATCGAACAGCGTGGCGTCGCCGCGGCGCTCGAGGACGTGGGCGACGCTGTGCGCGGGCTTGCCTGATGCCGACGCGGCATGCACGGTTCCGAGCCGCGGATGGGCGACAGGCCCAATTGGGGCGTCCATAGCGAGCGTGTTCCACGTGGCGACGCCGCTGCCGAGCGCACGATAACGTTTCTCGACCGCGTGGTCGCGCCACGCGCCGGCCAGCAGAGCGGCTGCCGCGTGCGTCCGCGCAAACAACACGATGCCGGAGGTGTGCCGTCCCAATCGATGCAGTGGACGAGCCTCGGGATACCTGGCTCGCACGAGGGCCAGCAGCGTGCCTGCGAGGAACCCGCCGCCGGCCAAGGTCGGCAGCCCACGCGGTTTGCTAACCGCGACGAGGGCCCCGTCTTCGTGGAGCAACACGTAGGACGTCGGTACTTCCGGCTCCTCCCATGGCGGGCGGTGCCACACCAGCGTCTGCCCGGCGCGCAGCGTGGTGTCCCGACAGAGCGTCCTGCCATCGAGCGCCAGCTCGCCGCGCTCGAGCCGATGGGACCATTCGTCACGGGTCGAGTGCCGGTGCCGTGCGGTGAGGTGCGCAAGCACCGTCAGCCCCGACGACAGGGCATCAACCTGCTCGCGGTACGAGTACCCATCGTTCAGCGGCATGCGTTGTCCACGCCCTGCTGCGGGGCGAGTGTCAGAAGAAGCGTGACGCCCGCGATGATCGGCGCACTGCTGGCCGACCGAGGCGTCAATCGGGCGAGAGCGGCTCTTAGTCGGGTCGTGCAGACTGCCGACGTTCCGTCTCGGCGAGGACCGTGGCGCAATAGGCATCTCGGCAGACGATCAGACGCGTCTGGCTGCCCCAGGGGCGGCTGAGGTGTGTCTCGAAGGCCGGTGAACCGCACTTCGCGCACCTCAGTTCCCGACGACGGCGGCGGTCGATGCGGTCGTACCTGGCGGTACCGAGCACCTGCCCATTCTCAACCCATTAGGGATGATACGCAAGTGGATATCAGGGTATTTCCTTATGCGTGCGGACTCATTTGTATTGAGTGCGGTTCCGGGTTCCGGGTTCTGGGTTCCAGGTTAGGTTCCGGGTTCCGGGTTCGTTCCAGGTTCCTTGTTCACGGGTTCCGGTTCAAGCCGGGTTCGTAATATCGCCGTCGCGCCAATCGAGCCTGCGACGAACTTGGAACTCGGAACCAAGGAACCTGGAACCTTGAACCCCGGGAACCTGGAACGAACAAGGAACGAGGAACCCAACCTGGAACCCAGAACCCGGAACCGGAACCGTACTCAATCAAATGAGTACGGGGTTACGGACGTTCGGTAACACGACCGGCCAGTAATCTGTCTGAGGTGGTGAACGGCAGACGCGCTATGCTGCTGCACTTCAAAGGGAGGACCACGTGAAACAAGCGCTGCGCTGGGGTGGCATGGCGCTGCTGGCCGTGTTCGGTGCGGGAACGGTGGCGGTCGTGGCTGTGTACGTGCTCAGCACCGTCCGGCTGCAGCGCGTCCATTCGGTTCGCGTGGTCGTGCCGCGGACCGTTCCCACCGATCCGGCAGCGATCGACCGCGGGAAACACATCGCGGCTGCCCTGGCAAGCTGCACACTGTGCCATGGCGCCGACCTGGGCGGCCAGCTGCTGGGCAAGGACGGGCCGATCGGCACGCTCGCCGCGCCCAATCTCACGCCCGGCCGTGGCGGCCTGGGCGCGTCGTTCACGGACGTCGACTGGGTGCGCAGCATCCGCCACGGCGTTCATCGCGACGGCACAACGCTG
Source organism: Vicinamibacteria bacterium (assembly GCA_963697705.1). Classification (GTDB taxonomy): domain Bacteria; phylum Acidobacteriota; class Vicinamibacteria; order Vicinamibacterales; family JAENWD01; genus CAVUCH01. Next base: position 2,114,749 of record CAVOPA010000017.1, on the reverse strand, counting down.
CTCATCATGCCCTGCGAAGCGTTCGTGCACATGAACGAGCATGATCTGGCGGACCTGATCGCATACCTGAAGCAGTTGTCCCCGGTCGATCGTGAGATGCCGCGCACCCGTCTCGGCCCCCTTGGACGCGCGCTGCTGGTCGCCGGCAAGTTCTCTGTGCTGATCGCCGAAAAGACGCCGCACCTGCCGTACCCGGCGGTCATCCAACCGGGGCCAACGGCCGCCTACGGCCGGTACCTCGCGAACTTTGCAGGATGCCACGGCTGCCACGGATTCGGTCTGTCGGGCGGCCGTGTCGCTGGCCCGCCGAATATTCCGCCCGCCTCGAACCTCACGCCCGACCCGCTGACCGGCATCCCGACGTGGACGAAGGACGACTTCGTCCGCGCCGTGCGCCAGGGTGTGCGGCCAGACGGCCGCGCGATCGATCCCTTCATGCCCTGGCCGTACTTCGCGGGGATGACAGACGATGAGGTCTCCGCGCTCTGGTTGTACGTGCGGAGCGTGCCCGCCAGGCCTTTCGGCAACAAATAGGAAAGCACGCGCGCAATCACGCGGGCCGACGCCGGAGCCACCGGAACACGTCACATCGTCATGCGCTGGGTAGTAGACTCCGGGGTGTCATCCGCCTCTTCAGTGCGCGTGCGCATAGAGGCGCTCCTGCATCTTTCATGAATCGTGTGACCCGCAGCCTGGGCCGCGAAGGAGAACGCTACGATGGAGCCCCTGCCGAACCCGAGTCGCCGACAATTCATCTCGACGGCAGTCGCTGCCGCAGCGGCCGTCACGATTGTGCCCCGCCACGTGCTCGGCGGGCCCCGCTTCGTTGCCCCGAGCGACAAGGTCAACGTGGCCCTCATCGGCGCCGGTGGCCAGGGCCTCCACAACACGCGTGCGCTCTTCGAGGAGGACGACTGCCAGATCATCGCGCTCGCGGATCCGGCAGAGGAATGGGACCTGTCGCAGTGGTACTACGGCGGCAAGTCTGGCCGTGGCCCCGGGCGGGCGCTGATCGAGGAGCACTACGCCGCCAAGACACCGAACTTCAAATGCGCGGTGTACGAAGATTTCCGCGTGATGCTCGAGAAGGAGAACGCAATCGACGCCGTCCTCATCGCGACCCCCGACCACAATCATGCCTACGTGTCGATCGCCGCGATGAAGGCGGGCAAGCACGTGTACTGCGAGAAGCCGCTCAGCCACAACATCCGCGAGGCGCGCCTGGTCGCGCGCGTCGCGAAGGAGACGGGCGTCGCAACGCAGATGGGCAACCAGGGGCGGTCGGGCGAAGGGCACCGCCTCACGGTGGAGTGGCTCAACGACGGCGCCATTGGCGCGGTGCGCGAGGTCCACGCGTGGAGCGGCAATGCGAAGCCGGCCAACAAGCCCTTCGCCCCGGCAGGCCCCTCCGTTCAGCCCGCCGGCCTCAACTGGGATCTCTGGCTCGGCACCCGATCCGAACGGCCCTACGAAGGTGCGTACACCCCGTGCAGCTGGCGGTACTTCTGGGACTTCGGCAACGGGACCATGCCCGACATGGGAATCCACCATTTCGACCCCGCGTTCAACGCGCTCGGATTGGACACGCCGCTCACGGTTGAAGCGAGGGCCTCCGTGGTCGATCCCGAGTCGATCAACGGAAGCGATCTCGTGACCTACCGCTATGGCGCGCTGGGGAACAGGGGCCCTGTCACGGTCTACTGGTACGACAATGGCCTCAGGCCCCCGACGCCGCTCGGCATCGATCCCGACGACCCGCGCCAGCGGCTGGGCGAAGGAGACAACGGCCTGCTCATCGTCGGCGAAAAGGGCGTCCTCACGTGCGCGGGGTGGTCCGGCATGCCGCGTCTGCTGCCGATGGAGCTGCACCGCGAGTACAAGCGCCCGCCGAAGACGATCCCACGCGTGGCAGGCCACCACGCCGACTGGCTGCAGGCCTGCAAGGGCGGCACACCGGCGTGCAGCAATTTCGAGTACGGCGCACGTCTGACGGAGTTCATGCTGCTCGGAATGCTGTCCCGCCGGACCGGGAAGGTCGTGAAGTGGGACGCCGAGGCCATGAAGGCCACCAACGTGCCCGATGCGCAGCCCTTCATCGAGGGCAGCTACCGAAAGGGGTGGGAGCTGCCGGTCTGATGCGTTCTGGAAACCAAACCGTCGCGATCGATCTGCTCTACTGGAACGGAACTCAGACGAAGAGGAAGCCTCTCGCTAGGCGACGACCTGGCCGAGTGTTGAGAACTGCTCAATCATTCAGCACTCGCTAGGGCAACTTGCGCCTCGCGTGACGCCAGCTCCGTACGCCAGCGGCGCAGAGCAGGCCCGCGCCAAGCAGCGCGGCGGTGGCTGGCTCTGGCACCGGCGCGGTGCGATCGCCTCCGTAGACGATCTGTGTTACTGCCAGAGGCTGTCCGGGTACAGGCGCGTTCAGAAACAACATCGATGCCTGACCCGTGCCACCGAGAACACCCTTGAACAGGACGTCGTTGAGCGTCGCATCGCTTGCGATCGTCAATGATCCCGACCAGGTATAGGGCACGAACATTGTGACGCCGGCAGCGATGGGCGGCGCGTCGATCGTGAAGTCCGCCGTGAAGAACACATGTTCGATGTCGTTCGGTCCACCCCGTGTCCCCGGCTGTGCTCCAACCGTAAAAAAGCGCCGGCTGAGGTCAACCGACTCCCCGAACTGGTATTCGTCCGCTGGTGTCGGGGAGAACTGCAGAACCGGATCGAGAATCGAGCTTCCCAGGAAGAATTCACTATCGCCACGCGCCCCAGTCATAAAGGACAACGACGCTCTCCACCCCGTCGCGTTGCAGCAGTTGTTCTGGAGAAAGAAATTTGCCGAACTCAAAACCAAGGGATCGGCATCTGCTGCTCGGACGGATGTGAGCATCACCGCGACGGTCAAGGTAAGAACACGGCATACCCTTAACAGAATCTGGTTCATCTTTTACCTCCGAGCAACGCCAGGCTGGGCTGGCTCTCCGCGGCATAAGCAAGCGATGAGCCCGGCTGTCACGCCCGCAGCATTCGCAACCCGGCGGGCACCCTGCCTCGTCATCCTTGGTTCGGCGTGTGCATGAATCGCTCGGCAGGAGGTACGACATGCACCGAGTGTTGAACGTCGGAAGCGCGGCGGTGTGCGTGCTGTGTTTGGCCGCCTTTGTCGAGGCGGCACCGCAGAAGGCGAAGAGCGGCGGCACGATGACCCTGACCGGCTGTCTGGAAAAGGGTGGAGACGCGAACACGTTCAAGCTGACGCACGTGGCTGATGAGGCCGGAGCGGCGACCAAGACGGCCGAAGCCATGAAGCCGGACTGGGAGCTCATCGGAGCGCCCGCGAGCCTGAAGCTTTCAGATCACGTCGGTCACAAGGTCACGGTTACGGGAACTGGCGCCAGTGCTGATACCGCCGCCAAAACGGAAGGCAAAACGGGCGCGGCCGCGGCCAAGGAAAGCACGGAGCGCCATCTGAAGGTCAGCGCTCTCAAGCACGTTGCAGCCACCTGCCCATAGACGGGGGCGTTCGCATGAGACGGCGACGCCGCGGGCGGCAACTCCGACCTGGCCCGAGGCGTCGCCACACCGCTCAACGCCGAGGCACGAGATCACGCCGTAGCGAGCCGCCGACTCAGGGCGATGGACAACATCGGCAACGTGTTACCGGTGCTTGGGCCGTTGGGTTCTTCCTCGCGCAAACAGGATCGCGAGGACACCCGTCCCGAGCAGAACCACGCTCGCCGGCTCTGGCGTCACGACCGCCGGGCCGAACACGTATTCGACGTCCCAGTCGGAATCAGGCAGCCCGACCGGCATGTACCCGCCGGGTAAGGCATCTTCGGGTGGTATCCAGGCGAACGCGGCCCGCGCGGTGCCTTGACCGACAAGGGTCGCGCTGAAGACGGGCTGGTCGTAGCCGGGAGAAGCCTGCGGGTTGTCGAACGCTGACACAAAACCCGTGAAGGAGAACGGCTCCGTCACAATCTGCGTGCCTTCACCGGTCAGGACCAGAGATGGCGTCGTGAACGTGCCTCCACTCGTGCCGAAGCCTACGTAGAGGTCGGAGTAGTGGACTCCGTTCACGATGGCTTCGGCGCCGCGGACATCTCCCGGACGCCACACGCCGCCGAGATCGATCGACGTCCCCGCAGGGATTAACCCGGGTGTCGCGAAGCTCACCCGGAAATCCTCGGTACTGGTGCGCAGCATGAAATCGTCGCCGATGAACATGATCCGTCGCGCCGCTGATGCCTTGGATCGCGACCTGGACGGAGCCGCCGGTAACGATGATCGGGTCTGCCCACACTGGCCGTGGCAGTGCGATCAAGGCTACCATCATGCTCGCGAACGCCACAATTCGTATACGTGAAGCCATCGTGTGAGCCCCCGGGAGTTGTGCGGTTGCTTTTCGACCCGTCTCCAGCAACAAACGCGCCCGGGACGCACCAGCACAGCCTCTGAGACCTGCTCGCCAGTCTGGACTTTGGGCCTCCAGGGCCGGTGCTGAGGCGGTGAGTCGGAATTGCCGTCTCCGACGGCAGGTGTCTTACCCATCGAATGCTGTCTTCTGCCGCCGCGAACAATCGGCGCATCGATACGCAGGTTGGCTTACAGATTGGCCTTGTGCTGTCCGCCATCTACGACGATGCAAGCGCCCGTCACCCAGCTCGCACGCTCGGAGGCGAGGAAGGCCACGACGTCCGCGACTTCCTCCGGGGTACCCATTCGTCCCGAAGGGATCGTCTTGAGCACGGCACCGTACAGTTCCGGGTTGTTGTGCTTCGCTCCTTCCCAGAGGCCGCCGGCAAACTCGATTGAGCCGGGTGCGACCGTATTGACACGGATCTTCTGCGGCGCAAGGGCGACAGCGAGCGACTTCGCATGACTGACGAGGGCCGCCTTCGCGGCGCCGTAGGACGCGGGGAAACCAGCGGCCTCCAGTCCGGCGATGGAGGAGATGTGGATGATCGCGCCGCCGCCGGTGCTGCCCATCCACGGCGCCACGGTCGCGGCAGCCCGCACCGCCGCCATGAGGTCCACCTTCAGCGTCGACTCCCAGGCGCCCTGGTCGTCGCTGAAAGCCAAGCCGCTCGGGTTGTTCACCAGGATGTCGACGCCTCCGAGCGTGGCACGCGCGGCCTGGAGAAAGCCGTCGAGCGCCTCGGCGTTCCCCACGTCGCAGACCCCGGCGTATACGGGCACCGATCGACTACGCAACTCGGCTTCGGCCTCGCGCAACGCCGGCTCACCGCGGGCGCAGATCGCGACACCCGCTCCCTCATTCGCCAGGCGAAGCGCAATCGCGCGGCCGATGCCGCGACTCGCCCCGGTGATGACTGCTGACTTTCCTCGCAGGCCCAAATCCATTATTCGCTCCCCGGTGATTACGATTCTGCTCTCAGCATGTGGCGAGTACGCCAAGTTCGGCTGGTTGTGCGGCGAAGTCGTCTCTCGGCAGCGTGACGCTGAGGCGACTTGGACACGTTCCTCTGTTACGCACTCGCGGCGGGTGTGATGTTCTGATTCACGCGGACGAAATTCGTCGGGTCATACTGTGCTTTCACTCTTGCGATGCGGGCGTAATTGGCGCCGAAGGGTGCACGCACCACGTCATCTCATGCCTCGCCGAGAAAATTCAGCAGGTACGCACCAGTTCGGAACGCCTGTGCAGCGGACGATCAAGCCTGGGTGCTTGTCGATGCTCGCGTTCCAGAGGCGACGCGCGGCTTCGTACTCGGCGTCGTCTGAACAAATCACTGCAGCACGACGCGTCGTGCGAAATTGCTGAACGGGTTCAGCAGCGATGGCTGTTCCCGATGTGTTCACAAGAAGCGATGCGGACATGAGGCCCCTGGGGTGAGCACGTTGTGCGCTCGGTAGCATACGCCCACGCGTCGTAAGGGCAAGTGACTCGAATTCGGCTCGACTTAATGCCGAGATCGAACGCGCTCAGCCGTTCAGTTCACGCCGTATTCGCGACGCGGCTGATGGTCTTCTTTAAACCGCGATTCAGTTGTGTAGTCATGTGGGGCAGGCCTTCAGGCCTGCTTGCGAGCGCGATTTGCAGGGTCTGAAGCCCTGCCCCACGTGACTGATGGGTGACGACACAGGTGAGCGCCGGATGAGTTGCAAGGGAGTGCTGTGATGGGCGATGCAGTGAGTCGCGATCGACGGCTGGGCCTTGTATGCGTGGCGCTCTTCGCGGTGTCTGCTCTGTTTCCGCTCGTCGCGGGCGTGCTCGACCTTGCGGACCCATCGCGCGTCCTTGGCTTGGCTGACGTCGTTGTCGCCGCGCTGCTTGCCACTGCTGCCCTCGTCGTGGACTGGAGGACCCGGGCATTTGTGGACGATCGACATCGGGCAGCGGCCTACGGCATCAGTCGCCAGGCGGCCATGGGCGTGCTGCTGCTCCTGGCGATCTTCCTGCTCGGACGCCCGCGCATCAGGTGGGATGTGGTGGTGACGGGACTCGCGTGGCGCGGCTGGCTGCTGATCTACGTGCTTCCTGGGTTGGTCGCACTGCGCCGCCAGCGCGCGTCAGGCACGCACCTCTGATTCGACGTGGGCGGGCCCAGGCACGGCGCGACGGTCACCAGCATGTCGCGCAGCCGGGGTGGCAGTTCGCCTGAGACTCGCCGCGCGGCGGTGCTGACCGCGGTGCGCGATGCGAGAGCACTCTCGGAGAGCTGCGACTCTAACAGTACCGAACCAGAGCGAAGGCGAACCGCCGCTGAATGCTCAGCGCAAGACAGGAGCAAGGCTCGGGGACCGGACCCAACAAGAATCCGGTCCCGTCAGGGGCTGGCGGGGATGCGGGCCGAAGGGCCGGGCGGAGGCCACTACGAGAATATCCGTGGCCCCTATACGCAATCCGGGTGTGGGGTCTCCGTTCAGCATGGTGAGGTCACCGTCGTGCAGGCGTTCCAATAGGAGCGGCATTCGTACCGAAGTCGGCGAACGTGTGCGCCTGCTCGTCGGATTGGAGGCGCGAATGTTATACGATTGGCGTCTCTAGCGCCTGAGCAACTGGATACGTCTCAGAATGTCCTGACGTTCGGGGCAGGTCGGGTTCCGACGAAGGACCTCTTCGAACCAACTCGCAGCGTCGCTACGGAGCCCGAGACGAGTTAAGCAGAGCGCGACGTTGTAGGCGGCCTCAGCATTTTTGGGCGACAGTTTGGCGGCCCTCTCAAATGACTGACGAGCGAATTGCCAGTTCTCGGTCTCGAATTAGGCGCTGCCCAAGTTAAAGTGCATCGTCGCGTACTTGCCATCGGCCAGCCGAATTGCCTGCGTCGCTGCATTGATGCTCCTGGAACCATCGCAACCCAATGAAGGCTTCGGCCTGATTCTTGAACCAAGCCCCAGACGCACTTAACGGCACGGCCTCTCGCGCGTGACTGAGTGCTTCTTGGTAAACTCCTCGGCTGTTCAGTACTGAGCAACCTGCCCGTGTGGGATGTGTCCGAATCTTGTAGAAAAGCGTTTTGGCGAAAGGCTCCTGTCGACTGGTTGAGGACTCTACCCTCGTGACGTGGCCTGACACCGCCGGTCGGAGTTCGAACGCTGCGATGGAGCCGGGCCGCGTCGGGCGAGGCCAGCGTGCTTAGTGGGATGTCAACGGTCCGCATGCGCGGAATCCCAGCCAATGGGACAGCGGCGTGTTCCTCTAGACTGGTTCGCCTGGAAAGCGCAGACGGAAGCGCTCGACAAGGCTCGGCACGCTCGTGGGGTCCATCTCGAGACCGTAGCGGGCACACAGGTCGGCCAAGACCTGCGGCTCCGCGTGGGTGACACCCCCGAGGTCGACAAGTTCGCCGAAGAACCGCTCGAAGCCAGCCGGAGAGATGATCTCCAGGATCCGCGCTGGCTCATCGCCGGCATTCCAGAAGGTGTGCCACTGATCGCGAGGCTTGAAGATCAAATCACCCTGGCTGGCGATCACCACATCATCACCCAGCAACGCGCCGACACGCCCCTCGAGGACGTAGCTGTACTCGTCCTCGCGCGTGTGTCGATGCAACGGGGCCGCCAGCGCGCGCGGCGACATCGGGTGCTCGACCAGCGAGAATTCACCCCGCGTCTCCTCGCCGTCAATCATGAATCGAACTCCGATACTCCCCAGGAACCCAGCCTTGCCGTCCCGGGGCCCGACAACCTTCGCTGCCATCTTCTTCATGTTCTTCTCCTCGAATGGCATCTCCTAGTGAGGACCAAACCAAGCGTCCCTGCCCGCGCGTTCCAATCGGAACGGCGGCGGGACCCAGGAGGCTGGCCTGCCATGGCCGACCGAGAACTTAACGGCTGAATCTACCCGACTTTCGGCGAATGGTGATCCTGCTGTTCTGCGGTTGGCCCTTCAGCACGGGCCTGCCAAGGCCCGAACCGGCCCTGGCTGTCACCACCCAGCCGGTACGCGTCAGTGAGCAGATCCACACACCGTAATCCGCCCGCGCGTGCTGGCCGCAGCCCTCGACTCTTCGAAACGGTTGAGGTAGACTCGCGGCGCGATGCCGATCGCACCAGTCACACGCACCTGCCCCTACCGCGCCGAAGATGTGAAGCCCGAAGCCGTTGTGTGTCCGCACTGCCGCAAGGACATCAGGCCGGGCCACAAGGTGAAAAGCCGCGGGGGAGAAGCTACAGGCGATAGGCTGCGCGCTAACGCTGACTCGTGACAGTCGAATCGTCTTGTTCGTGCTGTTCGCGCGCGCTTGCTGACCGATCCAACAAGGGGAGAAGACGAATTATGCTGGGGATCGTCACAATCGGCGCGCTGATCGGCCTGCTGCCTGCCTACATCGCCCATCGCAAGGGCGAATCGTTCTGGAAATGGTGGTTCGTGGGCGCGTTTCTGTTCATCGTGGCGCTGCCTGCCGCCATGCTGATGAAGTCGAACGCGAAGGCGCTCGAACAGCGGCAGCTCGCGGCCGGGATGAAGAAATGCCCGGACTGCGCGGAGCTGGTGAAGGCCGACGCGCTTGTCTGTCGCTACTGCGGGCGAGAAATGCAGCAGGGCACGGCAGCAGCCGCGCTCACCATGCCGGCCGCAGCACCAATCGTGCAACCGATGAAGGCGCCGCCGTCGAGAGCGGGCAAAATCGCGTCGGCGTGGTGCTCGTGTTCGGCGCCCTGTTCGTGCTGATGATCGTGATCGGCCTACTCACGTCACCAGGCGCGCGAGACACGACGTCGCCAGCCGCAGCGCGTGAGAGCGCCGTCGAGCCCGCCACGCTGGTTCGCGAACTAGAGCCCGAGAAGTTGCAGGCGAGCGTCCTTGTCGCCGCATACGAACGGAACGAGATTGCCGCCGATCAACAGTTCAAGGGCAAGATGTTCGAGATCGAGGGAGTCGTCGAGAATGGAGGGCTGTTCGGGCTGCCTGCTCGTCTTCACGCTGGCCGTGATCATCGGCTGGCCGTGAAGCTCTGGATTCGACGTAGCGCGAGTGCTCGCCCGTCGTTCGAGACGCGCAGCTCGCATCAAAGAAATGCACGTGCATGATCGACGAGCGGCTTGATCGGCTACGGTTGCTGACGGATCGCGCCGTCCGCACTGCGCAGCTCGCGTGGCTTGAAAACCACCAACGGCTGCTGCGATCCCGCGAAGTGCTGAAACGAGCGCGCGAGGCGATCGCCCGCGCACAGGCGATCATTAGCGCGGCTCGCCGTCTCCGTATGCGGCCGTGACCGCCACTGAACTGATCTCGCCGATTTGCGGCCGTGTGGTGCGAGGCGGGGCAACAGAAGGGCGATGCCAACTCGCTGCGTCTTCGCCGCTACTCGAACGAAACTGACCCACTACCCGGTATTGACCCACTACCCAGATGCCAGAGCGCTTCGCTCATCGATGCGACAGCGTATCGGTCGCTCGTCGCTTCAGCGGATACTCAGGCAGGTCTGTTCTCTCCTCATGCCAGATGTGCCCGCACGACGGGCAGCGATAGTACGACGACTCCCGCGTTCTCATCGTCGGCACGACACCAGGTGAGCCGCATTCCGGGCACGAATAGCACTGCGGTTCGTCCATCCGGCTAGACCTATCCAAACCAGTTGCCCACGCTGGCGCGTAACGTCTGGACGCTTGCGAAATGGGCGTCCCGCCGCATACGCCAGCGGTTCGGCTTACGGCGTGATTCCCAACCCGTGTGATTCCATCAGTGCTTGCTCGTCGGGTGTGCTCTGGATGATGCGCCAGCCGATGTCCAGCACGGCCTTCAGGACGTAGCCGATGACGCGGCTCTGGCCCACCTTCAGACACAAGGGGCCGAATCGCTCCTCAACGAGTCGCGCGTCGATTCGCTCGCCGGTTCTCGGAACCTCGATAATCATTTGGCCTCGCCTTACTGTTCCCGTATGAGCGACAGTCTGGCGCGGCCACTCCGCTCGCGCAACGGCCCAAATGTCCTAGTACCCTTAGTACCCTTATGCTGCTTGATTCCGAGCGCCTCGCGCAGGTCGGTGCGGATACCCGGCGTCCTGGGCGGCCGCGGCAGCGATCGTGTTGGCGACGGCTTACCTCGCCTGGCGCACGTTCGCGGAGCGGCTGCTGACGCTGGGTCAGGCGTGGGGCGTCGTCCTGCTGTCGGCGATATTCGCGGCGGCATGGCTGACGATGCTGCGCGCGGCGGGTCTGTCGCTCGCCGAGAGGCCAGCGACAGACGCGCTCCGGATGCTGTTGCCGCCGCTGCTGCCGCTCACGATCAGCGTGCTGGCGCCGTGGTCGTGCAGCCGCGTTCGCCATCTGTGAGGAGATCTTGATGCAGAAAAGGAAGGAGAGCCCGATGGTGAACCGATTGATCGGTGTGGGTCTTTTGAGCGCGGGTGTCCTGACCGGTGTCGTCCTGGCCAGACTCTGGCCGGAGCCCGTCGTGTCAGCTCAGGGCGGGTGGCAGTGCCGCTCGTGGACTCTTGAATCAAAAGAAGGGGCCGACGCGGTCGGACCGTGGCTCGGGACGGCGCACAACGTCGAGCTCTCGACAGCAGGCGTTGAGATCGGCGGGCGGTACGCCCTGGTGGCGTGCAAGCAATAGCTCTTCTTCTCACGGTCGCGCCACAGCGAGAACGTCCATGCGTCACACCTCTGGGTGCGCTCGTCGTCATCGGCTCCTTCGGCGCGCTGGTCGCCGTCTTCACGCTACTGGCATCTCAAAGTGCCGCACGTGTGAACCCCGCCGTCAGCAGGCGCACAGAGTGACTTGGGACAGCCTCTTCGTGAGGTTCACGACATGGCGATGAACGAAGTGAGCCCGGTCAGCTTCCCGGCGTATCCGACCACTCGGGTCGGCACGGGAGAGGGCCGATCAATCGAACTCGCGCGGCGCATGCTGCTACTGGCCAAGGCCAGATAGCGTGCGAGACACCATGCACACACGCATTGCAACGCGCCCGTGCTCGATGTGCGGGCGCGCCATGAAGCTGATCGAAGAACGGCTGATCGCTCCAGAATCGGAGCATCGGCCCGTGACGCCACGACAGGTCGCCCGGTTTTACGTCTGCACGAATCAGTGCTGCGGATATGAGCAAACGGCGTGACGGATGAACGGGCACGCTCCTGGGCCGTGTACGTTGAGCATGAGGTGTTACGGCCCGGCGTACGCACGACCGATTGGCGCCGGCTGGCATTGGTTACCTTCGCCGCGCGCCAGCCAGTGCCGGCTGTGCGCGACACCGCACCGCGCCTCCGGTCCGGGGACCAGCAGCAACGCTGCTCTTTGACAACTGCATAGCCCGTACACCACGAGGGCTGCCACAAGAACGGCGGCCCCACCATGACGTGCAATGCGCGTGTGCGCGCTACACCTTACGCTGTCGCCAGCGCCGTGCGCCCGCTATGCCTACCACTCCGGTGCCTAACAACAGCAGAGTGGCTGGCTCAGGCACGGGCGCACGCACTTCAAATCGGCCATTTATGACGCCCTCGAAACTGCCAGCGCCAACCGGGCCTATCGAGACCGGGAGCGGTGTTATCAGCAGCGTGAACGACGGAGAGGCAAATTGCAGGGCTGGGCCACCGAAGATAGTTAGTTGATCTTCGGACCCGATAAGCACCTCAGCGTTCTGTGTGATGTTTGTCTCGCCAGTAAAGTTAGTAACAAACGTACGTGAGATCGAAAGGGGCACAGGATTCACCGGGGGTAAGCCCGTACCACCCACGTAGAAGGTAAAGCGATTCAGTGGCGCGATGGTACTCGTTCCGGCCTCTAGCGATAATACGGGACTCGAGTATCCCTCCAGAAACAGGGCATCGAATCCGCCCGGGATCCCGACGTTTCCAATATTGTCTTGGAAGAAGAACCCCGTGGTGTAAGCGACAAAAATCGGATCCGCGGATGCTGCCGAGCTGCCACAAACTAGGCAAAGCGTGAGCACGGCAGCCTGAAAGGCGCGAGAACTACTACGCCGGCTGATTGCGACGAGGTGAGTCCACATAGCGTCCCCCTAAGTCATTGTTGGCCGGATTCGCGATGCAAGACGTATGCTTCGACGGGGCTGAATCTGAACATTACGTGGCCCCATTCCTGTCGAGGTGCGCGTGCGCTGCTCTTCGGCCAGGGGAGGGCGCGTGTCTGGTGCCCCTACGCGCTTACGGTTCGCGTTGTCCGTCCACGGATCACGTTGGCGATGGGGGGCACGGATTGTCGATGGGCATGATTCTGCCCATATGCCCTCTGGTCGCAGCGCACATGCAAAACGCACTCCTGCAGTTGAGTGTCACGTTGAGTGGGGCAGGTCACCGAGCGTCGCCGGCTTTCATTACTCGCTGTTCTTGGGCCCAGCGCAGGGCGTCGCTCTGGTGCTCGAACACCTGAGCCGCCCGCCCCTGTCCGTTTACGAACGTGCGCGGCGTGTAGTCGGGATCGAGGGACGACATTTTGCGAATGCGAACGGTCGAGCGTATAGTCGGGGCGTCGGCCGCGCGTCAACGCGGACCGGCACCCCTGAGCACGTCAGCAGCGTGAACTGCCGATGGCCTGCCGCGCATTTTCGCACGCCTGCAGTCCGCCGGCTCTCACACGACGGAGGCCAACATGTCGGGGCTGAATGATGACGCTGAGCGACCGTCAGGGCGCCATGTGCAGCAATGCCCGTCCTGCGGATCGACGGCTGTCCGAACGGGCCTAGTCGAAGCTGGCAAGGTATGGTTCGTGTGTGAACGATGCGGCGCGCAGTGGAGTATCACCGATCGGCGATCGCCAAAAGTCTCTGCACATGACGGCCCCGAGCGCAGGCGCGCTTTATCGAGCGAAGGTGAAGCATATGATGAACGCTGATTGGTGAGCGCGCGTCGTCCAGGCGTGCGCCGAACACGATGACTTGCTGCCGCAGCGAATCTGGACGCTTAGGAAGGGCACGAGCGAGGCCGCGATCGTCCTGCGCGCCGTGCCCGGCATCGGCGCCGAGATCGTGCTGACGGTGGACGGCGAGCTGCGGCGCACACGGTTGTACCGCTCACACGAGCAGGCGGAACTGTCCGGCGCGATTGCAGACACGCGAGCGGCGTTCGAGGGGAAGGGATGGGCGTGATGGAGTCCGATCGACGACTTCAGCGCGTGGAGCTGGTCATCGTCGTCGCCGTGTTCGTATGCGTGCTCATCGCGTACGTGGTGTCGAGGCTTTAGTGACCACCATGTAGAGCACGCCGGAGGAACGGGCGCTGCTTGAGGCGCACGGACTGGCAAGCGGGCGGGTGCAGTGACATCGGTGAAGTCGCGGAGTCGGTTCAGATCCGTCGCGGCGATATTCCGGTCGTCCTCCGACGATGAACGAGACATGCACGTGCAGTTCGCAAGGCTGTTCGTGCTCTACGAAGACCTGCGGCTGGAATTCGACGGCGCCGAAGCCGAACGAATCGAGGAGCTTGATCGACTCGGTAGAGATCCACGGCGGTTTTACTTCGTACGCCGCACGCTTGCAACCTTTACGGAAATCGACGGCGCTATCCACAAGCTGAACTTGAATCGGGAATTCAAGCGGTTCAAGACGACCCTTCCTGCTGACGCTCTAAGAGGTTGCTGAAAAACCCCTCAATTTAGGGGATCGACAGATCGTCGATCGCGTACACTATGGCGCGCATGCGAGGAGACGATCGTCAGCCCGATGCGATGTTCAGTTACGTCTCGACGGAGCAGCGCGTGTTTCAGCAAGAATCGCGACCGTGCTGAATCAGGACATCGCCCGGAGCTTCTTCCGGCAGATCGTGGACCGGGCGCAGGCCTTGATGTCGGACGAGCACTTCACCGTCGACGGCACGCTGATCGAGGCCTGGGCGAGTCAGAAGAGTTTTCAGCGGAAAGACGGCGGCCCCGACGGCGACGGGCGCGATTTTCGCGGCCAATCGCGGAAGAACGACACGCATGCGTCGACGACGGATCCAGACGCGCGCCTGTATCGGAAGTCGAACGGTGCCGAGTCGCGCCTGGCGTATCTCGGGCATCTGTTGATCGAGAACCGCCACGGCCTGATCGCCGACGCGATGGCGACGGTGGCGGACGGCTTTGGCGAGCGGGAGGGGGCGACCGTCCTGATGCTCGCCCAGTGGCAGCGGGCGCCGGCGCGCCGCCGCACCGTGGGCGCGGACAAGGCCTACGACGACCCGCAGTTCGTCGGGCTGATGCGCGAGTTGCACGTGACGCCGCACGTCACGCAGAACCTGCGTCGGCCGGGTGGCAGCGCGATTGATCCGCGCACGACGCGGCACGACGGGTACGCGATGAGTCAGCATGCGCGCCCGCGGATCGAACCGGCGTTCGGATGGCTGAAGACGATCGCCTGGATGCGGAAGGTGAAGCTGCGGGGGCTGCCCAAGGTGGACTGGCTGTTCGTCTTCGCGAGCGCGGCCTTCAATTTGATTCGGCTGCCGAAGCTGCTGCCAAGTACGCCATGACCGGCGCGACGTGTCTTCATCGAGGGCGTCGCACTCGGCAGAACGGCCGGCTGCCGGCGCACCACGACCGCTACTAAGACCAGTCGTCGACGCGATGAACACGCAAATGCTCATGATCGGCCGTTTTTCAGCAGCATCCTAAAGCATTGGGATGCCGCCGGAAGTGCATTCCGCGGCATGCACGAATTCCTTGCGGAATGGCGAAATGATGTCGGCGGTCACTTTCACGACGACGCCGCGCGATATGCGGTGGACGCCATATCGGAAACGACCGTGGGCACGGTTGAACTCTACAAAACGAGTGATAGATCGGCGGACATCCGCATGCCGTTCGCGTATGAGCTGGTGGCAGTGGCGATGACCAGGAACAAGGGGCAACGAACGGAGAGAGAGTTCCTCGACGAGTCTCTGACTTTCCTGTTCAGGGCGTTCACAGCCGCTCACGAAGCCGTCACAGTGCTGGCAACGAATTGGCTACTAAAGAGGTTCAAGTGACGTTCCAGCCGAGAGGGAGGGCCAAGTGGGCGAACTGAGGCAGCGCGGGCGCGTGTGGTGGATTCGCCACTACCGCAACGGCCAGCGGTTCGAGGAAAGCTCCGGCAGCGCGAAGAAGGGCGATGCGATCACCCTGCTGAAGCTCCGCGAGGGCGACGGCGCCCACGGCCTACCCGTCACACCGAAGATCGGGCGGCTGCGGTTCGAGGAGGCCGCGGCTGACGTGGTGAATGACTACCGCACGAACGGGAAGCGATCGCTTGATGAAGTCGAGCGGCGCATTGCGAAGCACCTACAGCCGTTCTTTGGAGGGCGACGCATGACCGCCATCACGACGGCCGAGGTCCGCGCCTACATCGTCAACCGTCAGGGCGAGACGGAACAGGTGCGGCGGGCATACGACACGAAACGGAAGGACGGCACGATCAGGCGCGTATCGGAACAGCGGCGCACCATCACGGGAGTCTCCAACGGCGAGATCAACCGCGAGCTGACGATCCTGAAACGAATCTTCAGTCTCGCCATGCAGGCGGGCAAGCTGCTCCACAAGCCGCACATCCCGCTGCTGCGCGAAGACAACGCGCGAACCGGGTTCTTCGAGCCGGACGCAGTTCGCCAGCGTGCAGGCGCATCTGCCGGAGGCGCTGCGTCCCGTGGTCGAATTCGCCTACATCACGGGCTGGCGCGTCACCAGCGAGATCCTGCCGCTCGAATGGCGGAACGTGGACTTCCCTGCCGGCGAGGTGCGGCTCGACGCGGGCACGACGAAGAACCGGCGAGGGCCGCGTGTTCCCGATGACGGACGACCTGCGGGCGCTGCTCGAGGTGCAGCACGCCGAGCACCTACGGCTCAAGCAGACTGGCCAGATCGCGCCTTGGGTGTTCTTCCGGCTGGTCGCTGAGAAGCGCGGCGGGACGAAGCAGCCGAAGCCAATCCGGGCATTCACGAAGGCATGGGCGGCAGCCTGCCGGGCGGCCGGCTGTCCTGGCCGCATTCCGCACGACCTGCGGCGGACGGCCGTCCGCAACATGGTCCGTCGCGGTGTCCCTGAGCGCGTGGCGATGAAGCTCACCGGGCACAAGACCGCGCTCGATCTTCGAACGCTACAACATCGTCTCGGACGGCGACCTGCGGACAGCCGCGCATCAGCTCCGCGGGCTGACAGGGACAAGAAAGGGACAGCCGGGGGTCAGTGTCGCCTGAGAGCGAAGGCGAAACACTGACAAATGCTAAGTAATTTTGGAGGCGCCGCCCGGATTTGAACCGGGGATGGAGGTTTTGCAGACCTCTGCCTTACCACTTGGCTACGGCGCCGATCGGGACTTCCTGGGGTGGGCCGGCATGAGGACCCGCCTCCGCGGCATCGCCGCTGCGGCGGGGCAACCTCCCCCGGAGTCCGGGCGAAGGTTGGAGCGGGAAACGGGATTCGAACCCGCGACTTCGACCTTGGCAAGGTCGCACTCTACCACTGAGTTATTCCCGCCCGCGTCGTGATCCGCGAAGACGGAATGTACCACACGGCGCGCCGGACCAGCAAGATTCCGAGGCGGGCTCCGGGCTCCCGGCTCCAGGCTCCCGGGCTCGTCGGCTCCAGTCGATCGGCCCCCGCCAGGGTCGCCGTGAGCCAGGACCGCGCCCGGAGTCCGGAGCCTGGAGCCTGGAGCCCGAAGTCTGAAAGCCACAACCCGCCCCCTACCCCGGCTCAGCCTCCCGCAGCACCTGAGCAGCCTCCTCAGGCGACGTCGGATTGATGTAGAACCCCGTCCCCCACTCGAAGCC
The DNA here is from genome assembly GCA_963697705.1 of Vicinamibacteria bacterium. Lineage (GTDB taxonomy): Bacteria > Acidobacteriota > Vicinamibacteria > Vicinamibacterales > JAENWD01 > CAVUCH01. The sequence continues at coordinate 2,097,582 of CAVOPA010000017.1, read as the reverse complement.
CGCCACCTTGGTCAGCTTCGGCATCAGCTCCAGGTGCCAGTGGTACACCGACTCGAGGCCCGGCGTCTGGAACGGGGCGCTGTGGATGATCAGATTGTAGGGCGGCGACAGCAGGGCCCGGTTCATCCGCTGCAGCGTCTCCTTCAGCATCCGCGCGAGGCTCTCGTACTCGTGGCGCGGAGCGTCCTCGAACGCTGATCCGTGGCGCTTCGGCACGAGCCACGTCTCGAACGCAAACCGCGGCGCATACGGCGACACGGCCAGGAACTCCGCGTTCTCCGCGATGACGCGCGTCCGCGAGTCCTGCTCCTGCCGCACGATGTCGCAGAACACGCAGCGCTCCTTCAACTCGAAATGTGCCCGCGCTCCTTCGACCTCGTCACGCACGTTGCGCGGGACGATGGGCAGCGCGATGAGCTGCGAGTGCGGGTGTTCCAGCGCCGCACCCGCCGTGATTCCGTGGTTCTTGAAGATCAGAATCGACCGGAACCGCGTGTCCTGCTTCAGGTCGAGCACACGTTCCCGAAACGCCCACAACACCCGCTCGATGGCAACGACGGGCAGCGTGGCGAGCGACTGGTTGTGCTCGGGCGTCTCGATGATCACCTCGTGCGCACCGACGCCGCTCATCTTGTCGAACAGCCCTTCGGCCTGGCGATCGAGCGTGCCCTCCACTTCGAGCGCCGGGAACTTGTTCGGCACGACGCGCACGTCCCACCCGGGCCCGTTCGCGTTGCCGCCGCGCCGGTACGACAACACCTCGCGCGGGGTATAGGGCTCATTGCCCTCGCAGAAGGGGCAGAACGACGCGGGCTCGAACGGCCGGTTCTCGAGGCGGAAGTCGCTCGGGCGCTTGCGGCGCTCGGTGGAGATGATCACCCAGCGGCCGGTGACCGGATCCTTTCTCAGTTCAGGCATCGGAATCCGGGGTGCGCGCGCTCACCGGCGTGCGGCTCACATGACATGTCGTCAATACTCCATGGCCGGCTGACGCAGGGCGCTACCGGACGATTCAAGGGCCCGGCTAAAGCCGGGCACTACGCGAGATCTCCGGGGCGGCTAACGCCGGGCACTACGCGAGATCTCCGGGCGGCTAACACCGGGCACTACGCGAGATCTCCCGGCCCGGCTAACGCCGGGCACTACGCGAGATCTCCAGGCGAGCGTTCAGCGGCGCGGGGCTTGCTCAGCCAACCGCGCATGGCGACGTCACAGCACTGCGCGCTGGGAAAATCCGGGGAAGATCTCGCCTGCGACGAATTGCTGCGCCGCGGGTACGCAATTGTTGATCGCCGCTACCGCACCCGGGCTGGCGAAATCGACGTCGTCGCGCGCGACGGCACGGCGCTGGTCTTCGTCGAGGTGAAAACGCGCCGATCCGCTCGATACGGCATCCCCGTCGAAGCCGTCACGCCCCGCAAGCGCCGGCAGATCGTCCTGATGGCCTCCGACTACCTCGCTCGGCGGCGCCCACACGCCCGCTCCTGCCGCTTCGACGTCGTCTCGGTCGCGGTAGACGGAGACGGCAAGGCCGCGATCACGGTGTTCCCGGGAGCGTTCATGGCGGATGAATGAGGGAAGGGGCTCTTGGCCAAGGGCTAAGAGCTGAGGGCTAAGGGCTGAGGGCCGAGGGCTAACGGCGCCGCAACCGACGCGTGCCGGCAGACGCCCCGCGCGACCGGACCCTTCCGAACGCCCCGGCCGTACCTTTGGCACTCAGCCCGAGCCGATGGGCAGTCCTGGCCTTCAGCCATTAGCCCTTAGCCTTCAGCCCCTAGCCCCAGCCTCCAGCCTCCAGCCTCCAGCCGCCCCTCATCCCCGCTTCCCCACCTCCGTGAACGCCGCGTCGAGAATCCCGATTGCGGTATCGGCCTGGGCGCGGGTGAGCACCAGCGGCGGCGAGATCCGGATTGTGTTCTTGCCCGCGCCGAGCACGAGCAGACCCTTGTAGAAGGCGGCGTCCACCACCGCATCGCGCTCCTCCACGGCGCGCTCCTTCGTCACGCGGTCGCGCACGCACTCGATGCCGATCATCAGGCCCTTGCCGCGGACATCTCCGATGAGAGGGTGCTTGTCCGCCAGCCCCTTCAGTCCTTCCAGCAGATAGGCGCCGACCTCCGCCGCGTTCCGCATCAGCTCGCGCTTCAGCAGCGCGATCGTCGCAATCGCCGCCGCGCACGACACCGGGTTGCCGCCGAACGTGCTCGCGTGGGCCCCGGGCGGCCATGACATCACCTCGGCGCGAGCGACGCACACGCCGAGCGGCATGCCCGATGCGATCCCTTTCGCGCACGCGACGATGTCGGGCTGCACGCCGTAATGCTCCATCGCGAACATCTTCCCCGTGCGGCCCATCCCCGACTGCACTTCGTCCGCGACCAGCAGCATGCCGTGGCGGCTGGCCAGTGCGCGGAGCCGCTCATGAAACACCGCCGGCGGCACCACGTAGCCACCCTCTCCCTGGATCGGCTCGACGACAATTGCGGCCACTTCGTCGGGCGAGACGAGGTGCACCAGAATCTGCTCCTCGATCACGTCCACGCACTCGCCGCAGCAGGAGTCCGGCCTCAGGTTCACCGGACAGCGATAGCAGTTGGCGTACGGCGCATGGTACACGCCTGGAACCATCGGGCCGAAGCCTTTTCGCTGCAGGCCCTTGCTCGACGTCAGCGAGAGCGCGCCCATGGTCCGACCATGGAACGATCCGAGGAAGGCGATGATGTTGTGCCGCTTCGTGTACCACTTGGCGAGCTTCAGCGAAGCCTCGACCGCCTCGGTTCCGGAGTTGCCAAAGAACGACCGGACCGGACCGTCCATCGGCGCAATCGACGCCATCTCCTCCGCGAGCCGCACTTGTGGCTCGTAGTAGAAGTCGGTGCCCGACATGTGCAGGAAACGCTGCGCCTGGTCGACGATCGCCTTGACCACCTCGGGGTGCGAGTGCCCCGTCGCGTTCACGGCGATACCTGCGGCGCAGTCGAGGAAGCGGTTGCCGTCCACGTCCTCGACCACGGCCCCTTGTCCGCCGGCCATGACGAGTGGATAGCCACGTGTGTAGGACGGAGACACATGCCGCGCATCGCGCGCGATGAGATCGGCAGCGCGCGGGCCAGGCAGCGGGGTCTTGATGTCGGGGGCGGTCATATCGTGATCCTTCTCGGCTCCGGGCTCCGGGCTTCAGGCATTGTCGGGCTCCTGGTTCAAAGGAGCCGATGGCGCCAGCGGCCAGACACGGCCAGGAGCCCGGAGCCTGGAGCCCGGAGCCTACTTACGTTTCCACCGTGTCCCCCCCGCCGTGTCCTCGAGGAGGATGCCGCGGGCGGCGAGGTCCTGGCGGATGCGGTCGGCGGCGGCGAAGTCGCGGTTGCGGCGGGCTTCCTTGCGCGCTTCGATCAGGTCTTCGATTTCAGCAGCGTTCTCGCTCGGCTGCGCGTCTTCGGCCTGGCGCAGGCTGATCACGCCGAGCACGCGGTCGAACCAGGCGAACGCATCTTTCACAACCGCCACATCGTCACGTCCGAGCGCGCCAACGTCGATGGCCATGTTCAGCGGCCGCACGAGATCGAACAGCACGCCGAGGGCGGCGGCGGTGTTGAGGTCATCCTGGAGCGCCGCGGCAAACGCGGCGCGCGCGCCGGCCACACGGGCCTGCACCTCGGGATGCGCACCGGCCACGGTGATGGCGTCGAGGCGGGCAAGAAAGTCGGTCAGGCGCCGCAGCGCCTCTTCGGCCTGCTGGATGTTGTCCCAGCTGAATTTCAGCTGCTTGCGGTAGTGGATCGAGAGCAGCAGGTAGCGAAGCGCCGAGGCACGAAAGCCGCGGTCGGTCACGTCGCGCACGTTGTAGACGTTGCCGAGCGACTTCGACATCTTCTGCTCGTCGATCTGCAGGTGCTCGGTGTGCACCCAGAATCGCGAGAACGGCCGTCCGGTGGCGCCTTCGCTCTGCGCCACTTCGTTTTCGTGGTGCGGGAAGATCAGGTCCACCCCGCCCCCATGCACATCGATCGGCGCCTCGCCGAGCAGCCGGAGGGCCATCGCCGAGCACTCGATGTGCCAGCCCGGACGCCCGGGGCCGACGCCGTAATCCCACGTCGGCTCGTCGGGCCTGGTCGCCTTCCACAGCACGAAGTCGCGCGCGTCTTCCTTGCTGTAATTATCGCTGTCGATGCGCGCCCCGGGCTGGATGCCGTCTTGATCGAGCCGCGCGAGCTTGCCGTACTCGGGGAAGGTGGCGATGCGGTAGTAGATCGACCCTTCGCTGCGATACGTGTGGCCGCGCGCGTCGAGCGCCTGGATCATCTCGACCATCGCGCGCAGGTTCGCCTCGTCGGTCGCGCGCGGCATCTCTTCCACCGGCTCGAGCCCGAGCGCCGCGGCGTCTTCCCTGAACGCGGCAATGAACTGGTCGGTGTACTGGCGCAGCGGCATCCCGGCGTGCTGCGCGCCGGCAATCGTGCGATCGTCGACGTCGGTGAAGTTCATGACCTGGTGCATGCCGAAGCCGCACAGGTATTTGAGGGTCCGCCGCAGCACGTCGATGCACACGAACGTCCGGAAGTTCCCGATGTGGCCGCGGTTGTACACGGTGAGGCCGCACGTGTACATGCGCACGGTATTGTCGCGTGACGGGGCGAAGTCTTCCTCGCGGCGTGTGAGCGTGTTGTAGAGGCGCATGAAACTGATCGAACTGACGATTAACGGGCTTCGGGCTACCGGCTTCGGGCGGCGGGGCCCTTCGCGCCGTCACGGCTCTCGATGCAGAAAGGAGCGGCGCACTCGACGACTCTCGCCTTGGCAGCGTGCGTCCTGCAGGCCCCGAAGCCGGAAGCCCGAAGCCCGCAGCCCTTTCCGTCATCAGCCCTCTTCGTGGACCCTCCACGACAGCCGCACGACGGAGTGTCCATCTTCACCGGTGGATCCGACGCCTCGCGCTTCCGGCGCCGGCGGCGAGTCGCCGCCCGGCAAGGCGGCCGACGTGACCTCCACCTGCACCGTGCTCCCGGTAGGCGGGCGCTCGAACCGCACCACGATTGGTCCCGTGCCATTCAGCTGCTTCAGGCGAGTCGCGACCACGCCATCGAGCACGTCGCGGGCCTGACGGGCATCGTCTTCGGACAGGCCGAGATAGCGCGTCATGTGGCCCGAGACCTCGCGGACGAGCGACAGCAGATCGTCATCGGCGGGCAGGGCAATCGTGAAGACGAAGGTATCGAGCGCCATCAGCTCTGCTGATCCTACAGCGACATGCGTTCGAACAGAGAACGCGCGCGCTGCCGGTCGGCCTCAATCTGGGCGCGCAACTGCTCCATCCCGTCGAAGGCGCGCTCGTCCCTCAGGCGCTGGACGAAGCCCAGGCGCATGGAGGCGCCATAGAGGTCCTTGTCGACGCCGAGCAGGTGCGTCTCGATCGTGGTGCGTTCGGCATCGCCAAACGTGGGCCGCACGCCGATGTTCGTGATGGCGGGGTGAATCACCGACCCCAGCTGCACGGTCGTCGCGTAGACACCGTGCGGCGGGACCAGTTCGTTGTCGGTCTCGAGGTTCGCCGTCGGGAACCCGAGCTCGCGTCCGCGCCGCGCTCCTTCGACCACGGTGCCGTCGATCACATACGGATGGCCGAGCAGCGCGCCCGCTTCGTCGACGCGGCCCTCGCTGATCAGCCGCCGGATCCGCGTGCTGCTGACGACGAACTCGCGGAAGCGGACGGGGTCGATCTTCTCGGCGCGAAACCCGTATCGCGCGCCGAGCGCCCGCAGCAGCGAGAAGTTGCCGGCGCGGTCGCGCCCGAAGAGGAAGTTCGCGCCGACCCAGACCTCCGCGACGTGCAGCCACTCGACGAGGACCGTTCGCACGAAGGTCTCCGGGTCCCACTGCGAGAGCTCGTGCGTGAACCGCACGACCGCCGTGCCGTGGATGCCCGCGGCGGCGATCGCCTCCAGCCGCTGCGCCTTGGTCATGAGGAGGGGCGGCGCCTTATCGGGGCGGACCACACGGGGCGGGTGCGGATCGAAGGTCATCACGACCGACGTCGCCCCACGCTCGCCCGCGCGGCGGTTCACGCGCTCGATGATCTTGACGTGGCCGCGGTGCAGGCCGTCGAAGTTGCCAAGTGCCAGCACCGGGTGCGTCCAGCGAGGCGGTTTCGGGTCGTCTGGGAAGTGGATGACGTCCACGCGGGCATGTGCCGGTCCCCTGCGACCGGCCCTCAGAGGGCAAACTCCACGGTCAGGCCATCATATGCCAGTTCCACGCCCTCGGGCAGCCGCGCGCACGTGGCCGCGTGCGGCAGATCGTGGGCGATATGCGTGAACCACGTCCGCGATGGCTTGAGGCGTTCCACCACCTCCAGCGCCTCGCTCACCGAGAAGTGCGTCGGGTGAGCCTTGTGCCGCAGCGCGTCCACGACCAGCAGGTCCACTCCCTCGAGCAGCGGCCACGCCTCGTCCGGCACGGCATTGCAATCGGTCAGGTACGCAAACGGACCGATGCGGTAGCCGAGGATCAGCCGTCGTCCGTGCCAGAGCGGTACGGGCGTCACCGGCGTGCGCCCGAGGCAGAACTCGCCGGCAAGCGTAAACAGCTCGAGCTGCGGCAGCCCTCCCCCGCGCGGCGTGCGCGACTCGAAGATGTAGGCGAAGGTGCGCCGGATCTCCTCGACGGTGAGCGGGTCCGCATAGCACGGAATGCTGCCGTCCTGCAGCGCGTTGTAGCGCCGCACCTCGTCGAGCCCCATGACGTGGTCGGCATGGCTGTGCGTGAAGAGAATCGCGTCGACCCGCGGGAGGCGGAACCGCAAGGCCTGGGCGCGGAGATCGGTCGCGGTGTCGACCAGCACCGCGAGATCGGGAAGCTCGATGTAGATGGACGGCCGCGACCGGTTGTCGCGCGGGTCGTCGGACGTGCAGACGCTGCACGTGCAGCCGATCATCGGCACGCCGTGCGAAGTGCCGGTCCCGAGGAACGTGACGCGGGCACGGCCGCTCACGGCTGGATGATGCGCGGGCGGTCGTCGGCATCCTGCTGCGCCTGCACGAAGCGCAGCCGGAGCTCGTAGAGGACCTGCTCGAGCACCTGGCGCTCCTCCGCGGTGAGGTTGCCCTTGGTCTTCTGCTCGAGCAGCGCGAGGATGTCGATCATCTGCTGCGCCGCGGGCAGGTTCGCGGCGGCCGGCGCCGTCTCGCCGGGCACTGCGACGTCGCCGAAGTGCACCGCGGCCGTATGCGCGATCGAGATGACGAAGCCGATGAAGGTGACGGTCTGTTCAGGCTCTGACATACAGGACTCGTTACAATGCGTCCAAACGCACCATTCTACCCGACACCCGCAGAGAGGCCATGCACACACCCGGCGAACGCTTCGCTCAGCTCGTGGACATCATGCGCACGCTCCGGTCCCCCGGCGGGTGCCCGTGGGATCGTGAGCAGACGCTGCAGTCGCTGCGCCCGTTCCTGCTCGAAGAAACGTACGAGGCGCTCGAGGCGATCGACAGCGGCGACACCGCCGGGCTGCGCGAGGAGCTCGGCGACCTGCTCTTCGAAGTCGTGTTCCTGGCGCAGATCGCGGACGAGCAGGGGGACTTCTCGGTCGCGGACGCCATCGAGACGATCGCAACCAAGCTCGTACGCCGGCACCCGCACGTGTTTGGCAGCGCCGACCGGCGCGCAGTCGGCCGACGAGGTGCTGGGACGCTGGGAAGAACTGAAGCGCGACGAGCGCGCGGCCACGGGCGCGCCAGCGAAGACGACCCTGGGCGGCGTGCCGAGGACGCTGCCGGCCCTGCTGCGCGCCTACGAGTACGGCAGCCGCGCGGCCTCGGTGGGCTTCGACTGGGAACGGGCGGCGGACGTGGTCGGCAAGATTGAGGAGGAGATCCGGGAGGTGCGCGGCGCGATCGAGACGGCGCACGCGGATCCGGCGGCGCTCGAAGAAGAGATGGGCGACCTGCTCTTCGCGATCGCCAACCTCTCGCGCAAGCTGGGCGTCGAGCCAGAGAACGCGCTGCGTGCCGCCAATGACAAATTCGCGAGGCGCTTCACTGAGCTCGAACGCCGGTTTGTGGACCGCGGCCTGCCGATGAAGACCGCCGGTCTCGAAGCGCTCGAGGCGGAGTGGCAGGCACTCAAGAGGGACGTGGGGTAATCTGAGCCGGCCACGCGAATTGACCTTACATGTCGGGCGGTTTTCCTGACGCGCGATCTCCACGGGCGGCACCAGTGAAGGTCGCGGCAACGAGCCACAACACAAAAACCAGAAAACAGAAAACGGACTTTGCCACATCCATCTTGGGACAAAGTGGCCAGCACTTTCGCCAGTCCGATCACCAGCGCCACATCCCTACGCTGACGCGGTCGTGGAACTGCGCACACGCGACGCGCGGCTGGCGAAGCCAGCCGGAGAACTGTGTGAGCAGCGTGGAAACGAGAGCGCGCGGCCGATCGAGACGAGCTCTCGTTTCCACGCTGCTCACACAGTTCCGCGGCCTACGGCCCGCGCGCGGCGCTCGCTTCTTCGATGACACTGCGACACCTACCGGCGTGCAGTACCACGCGAGGTCAGCAAAGGCACAGTCGAGACGCCTACAGCACGACGCGGCGGATCGTCAGCGGTGTAGCGTTGAAGTTGAACAGCAGGCCCGCGCGCAGCTTCGCCGCTCGCAGATACGACAGCAGCTGCGTCTTGTGAACGAAGTCCAGTCGCTCAACGGACTTGAGCTCGACAACGAGCATGCCCTCGATCACCAGATCAAGCCGCTGAAAGCCGACGCGGTGGCCGCGGTAGATCACGTCGACCTGCTGCTCGTTCAGAAACCGCAGGCCGTGGGCCGCGAGCGCGATACCCATAGCACGGTGATAGACCGCTTCGAGAAACCCGGGGCCGACCTCGCGGTGCACGTCGATCGCACATCCGATGGTGGCGCGAATCGTCCGCTCCTCCTCTGGGCTGAGGATGAAGCTACTCTGGTTGCACCGTGTCGATTCCGGGCTGTCCGTTTTCTGTTTTCCTGTTTTCGTGTCCATGCAGCAGGCCCCGCAGTTGGCATCGATGCCGCCCGTCAGATGCCGGATGTGCAAGACAGCCGCTAGCGGCTGTGCTGGGTCGCGGTGAGCCATCGTCCGACAGCTGTCGTGAGCGTGAGCGGTGGGTGCGCCGGCCCGGCGGTCGCCGCGCGCACGAACGGAGTGACCGCGATCGTCTGCCCGTCGGTCTCGATCGTGATTGCTCCCTGCTCGTCGGTGCGGTAGATGGCGGCGCCCATCGCACGATAGCGGGCGAGCACCACGGGCGAAGGGTGTCCGAAGCGGTTGCCGCGGCCGCAGCTGATCACGGCGATCTGCGGGCGGAGAGCAGCCAGAAAGCGCATCGAGCTCGAGGTCGCGCTGCCGTGGTGTGCAGCCTTCAGCATCCGCACCGGTGCGGGCGGCATCACCTTCGCCAGGCCGTCCTCGACCGTGGCTCCGATATCGCCGGGCAGGACGATCGACACGTCGCCGTACCGAATCTCCAGGACCAGCGAGTCGTCGTTACGCACCCGCTGGCGTTCCCAGTCGGCGACTGGCGGGTGCCAGGCGCGCACGGTCACTCGGCCGTCACGCAGGAGGTCGCCGGCCTGGACGGTGCGCCAGGCAGCGCGGTATGCGTCAGCGCGCGACCCGAGGTCCACGAGGGCGGTGTCGCGCGGGACGGGCACACCCTCCCAGACCTCCCGCGGGCGGAACATCTCGACGAGCGCGGGGGCGCCGCCCACATGGTCGGCGTCGGCGTGCGTCACGGCGAGCACGTCGAGGCGACGCACACCGAGGGCCCACAGCGCCGGCGCGACCACGCGCTCCCCCACGTCGAAACGAGCCGTGCCACCGAGCCCGCCAGCGTCAACGAGAAGCGTGCGCCCGGACGGGAAGCGGACGATCGTCGCATCTCCCTGCCCCACATCGAGAACGACAAGGCGGAGCCGGCCGCGATCCGGCCACGATGGCAAGGGTGAGGTCACGATGAGGAGCGCACTCGCCGCGGTCAGGAGACCGGCCGCCGGACGCACGGCGCGGTGCCACGGGATCGTCCACCGCACCCAGGCACGCACGGACACGAACGCGATGAGGCCGATGTAGTAGACCGCGATGAGCCACAAGGGCGGAGACGGCACGCGCCACGTGAGCCACGGCGCCACATGCACGAGCGCCGCGGACGACACCAGTCCTCGCGCCGCCGCGTGCGGTGCCCAGCCCGCGGCATGCGCGAGCGAAGGAAATACCGCGGTCGCCGCGACGGCCGCCATGCCGCCGATCTGGACGATCGACATCAGCGGCACCGCCGCACAGTTGAACAGCAGACCCGCCACGGTCACGCGGGAGAAGAAGAGCGGGCCGAGCGGCAGCAGCGCCACTTCCGTGGCCGCGGACGCAGCGATGAGCGCAACCGCCGGTCGAAGGAGCCGCGGACCGCCAGCGGCAGCGGTAATGGCTGGTACGCCGACGACGATCGCGATCGAGGCGCCAAACGTCAGCAGGAAGGCCGGGTCGACGAGCGCCAGCGGGCTGGCGGCGAGAATCAGGGACGCCGCCACGGCCAGTGCGCTCGCGGCAGAAGTACGGTGATCGATCAGCAGCGTCCCCAGATACACCACCGCCATCGTCGTGGCGCGATCGACAGAGCTGCCCCCGCCAGCCAGCTCCGCATACGCGAGCAGAAGGATGATGGTCAGCGCGAGGCCGGCGCGCCAGGGCACGAGCAGCAGCCGGCAGGCCAGGAGCAGGCAGCCGGCGAGGATGGCGATGTTGCCGCCCGAGATGGCGATGACGTGGTACGTGCCGGCCTCTTGCAGATCACGCTCGACGCGATCGTCGAGGCCGGCGCGATCGCCAATCAGGATCGCAGTGACGATTGCTGCAGACGTGGCATCCCAGGATCCGACGCTCAGCGCGGTGAGCTGTCGAATACGGTGGCGGGCCGAGGCCATCTGCTCCTCGCGCCAGGACCCGTCCTGGAGCACCGCGACGAGCGCGGCGCTCTTGACCGACCCGACGAGGACCGTGCCGCGGCGAGCGAGCGACAGCGGCAAATCCGGCACGCCCGGATCCAGGTAGCGGGCCGGTTCGCGCACGACCGCCTGCACCCGGAGCCGCCGACCGGCCCGCCACTGCGGCACGTGCGCGGACGCGAGACCACCGAGAACCGTGAGCATCACCCCGCCGCTGACGGAGACGACGTGCGAGTCGCGCGTCAGCGTGTCGGCCTGCAGCGCGAGGCCGACGCCCTGCGGCAGCACGCTCGCGTCCTGCCGAAGCTGTCCGACGAGGGTCACGGCTTGTTCGCGGGCAGGTTCGGAAGACGAGTGCGGGAGTGGCGGTGCGGATGGGCCGGCGGCAGGCTGGCGGCCGTCCCGCCCACCGACGCCGGGCCACGGATGTGCGCCGCCGCCTTCGGCCAGTGCAGCGCGGCGAAGCGGGGGCGCCTGTGCGAGGCGTTCGGCATCGGATCCGAGAGCCGCGCCCGCCGCGAGCCAGCCCGCCAGCACCAGCCCGAACACCGCGGGCGAGTCGGCCCTCGAGTACGCACGGACTGCCGCACCGAGCGCGAGCAGCAGCGCAAGTCCGGCAATGGGGACCGGCACACGAAACGCGATGCCGCACGCGATTCCGGCCACAAATGCCGACGCTGGCCAGGCGAACGCGTGAGGCACGACCCGACGTCAGCAAAACGCCTGACAACGTGGCGGCGCAGTGCCCGCGCACGCCTTTGTAGTGCCCGCCCTGTAGGTGCCCCCGTTGTAGTGCCCGCCTTCAGACTACGTGGGGCAGGGCGACTAGGCCAGGCCGGACGGCAGCCGCGGAGAGCACAGGAGATCGCCGAACTCGGCCCAGCGCCGGGCGGGGTGGTCGGCGGTGCCACCGCGGCGTTCGATGTAGGCGCGCACGAGATCTTTCCCGAGGTTGTAGTTGATGACGTAGCTGCGGTACTGGTCGAAGAACCGCACGCGCTGCTCGGCTCGCGCGCGGGGCTGGAGCGCGTAGGTCTCGAGCCACGCCGCTGCATCCGCGCGCGAGATCTCGCCGTTCAGGTACCGCCGCGCTGCCTCGTTGCCGGCATAGGCGAGGCGCTCGGTGATGGCGAGCGTGTCGTAGTAATCCTCGGCGCGCGCGGCGTCGAGCGCGGCGAGCGGAAACAGCCGATCGCGCTCGAAGCAGAGGCGATCGGGACCGGGAAATGCCACGTCGATCCCGAAGTTCGCGGTCCCCTCCGCGATGAGCGACTGCGGGGAGAAGAGCGCATAGACGGAGAACTCCAGCCAGCCTCGACCGCGTACGAGGTGTTCTTCGAGCAGCGCGTTGTAGACGTGGTGCCCGGGGTAGCCTTCGTGCGCCGCGAGGTCGATGGCGCGGTCGATGTAGATGGGCAGATCCGTGTTCACCTGGATCCGGCTCGTGGCGCCGCCCTGAAACCAGTTGTAACCGGACCACGACTTGCCCGTGACGTATTCGACGCTGAAGCGTTCGTTCGCGGGCAGCAGCAGGTGCTCGCGCGTGCGCGCCCGGCAGGCGTCGATCGCGGCCTGGAACACGGCGTCGAGGCGATGCGGGGCGATGATGAAGTCGCGCTTGAACGCCTCGTACCGCTCCGCCACGGAGCCAACGCCCGGCAGGCGCGCATCGAGCTCCGACAGCGTGCGCGCGAAGTAGGCTTCGTCGTAGGTGGGCGCCACCGCGTCGTAGAGCGCGCGGGACTCCTCGTCGAAGGTGAAGCGTTCTCCCGCGAGCATCCGCAGGCGCGCATCCACGGCTTCGATCTGCCTGGCCAGGTACTCGCGCCGCAGTCCCTCCATCGCCTCGCGCGGTGCCGGTTCGTGGGACAGGTTTTCCAGCAGGAGCGCGGCGGCGTCACGAAGGCGAGCGAGTGGCTGCGGCTCCGCGCCGGTGGCCGGCCGCCACTCGGGCGGCCCGTAGTACGCGTCGACGTAGTCGGGATCGTGCTGCCCCACGGCGAGCACGAGCTTTACGTAAGCCTCGGAGACTGGGTTCATGGACGGGATGGCGGTTCGGGGGCCGAGGCGCGCGGTTCCTCGGTTCCTGGTTCCAGGTTCCAGGTGGTTCCAGGTTCCAGTTGGGTTCCACGGTTCCAGGTTGGGTTCCACGGTCCGGTTCACGCGCACGCGGCACGTGCCGCGTCTACTTCACGGCGAGCAGTTCGATGTCGAACTTCAGCGCCGCATTGGGCGGGATACCGGCCCCCGGGCTCTGCGGCTCCGTACGCGAGGGCGGGCGGGATGGTGAGCTTGCGCGTCCCGCCCACCTTCATGCCTTTCACGCCCTCGTCCCAGCCGCGGATGACGTCGCCGGCGCCCAGGCGGAACTCGAAGGGCTCATTGCGATCGCGTGAGCTGTCGAACTTGGTGCCGTCCATCAGCGTGCCGGTGTAGTGCACGCTGACCGTCCTTCCGGGCTGCGCTTCAGGGCCGGACCCGACCTTCGTGTCTTCGATCTGCAGACTCGTCACCGGCGTGCTCATGTCGGTCCCCTTCTTCTCGCGCTCTTCCGGCGACTGCGACCCGGAGCACCCGATCGCCACGAGCGTCAACGTCAGTACCAGCACGTATCTCGGACTGGGGAACCGTGCGGTTCCGTGTTCCCGGGTTGCAGGTTCCAGGTTGGGTTCCAGGTTCCGGGTGCGTTCCTGGTTCCTCAGTTCGCGGGTTCCGGGTTCCGGGTTCCAAGTTCCGGGTTGGTTCCGCGCTGGAGCGAACGCGGAACCTGGAACCTGGAACCAAAGGAACCTGGCACGTGGAACGCACCTGGAACCCGAAACCCAACCTGGAACCCGGAACCTTGGCACCTTGGAACCCATGTGGGAATCCTACTTCGCACGCTGGCGGATGGGCGGCTTGCAGACGGGGCACGGCCAGTGATCCTGCGCCGCCTTCTCGACGCTGATCGGCGCGGCGCCCGCCTTCAACCGCTTGCACCCGGACGCGTGATACTGCTTGTCGTCCGCCTGCACGTAGACGGTGCTGGCGTTTGTGGCGGCTGCGGCGTCGCGCTGTGGATTACCCGGGTCGCCGCAGTCGTGCGGCGTGAAACCGCGACGCTCGGCCTCGGCCCGCTTCATCACCTTTACCTGGCTGCCGGCCTTCCGCACGAGCGGGCACCCGGGATCGTGAAACTGCTTGCTGCCCGGGATCACGACGACCAGCGCTGAGCCCGACGGGGTGGGCTGCCCGCCTGCCGCCCTCGGTGCGAGCGCGGCGACGAACAGGGCGCAGACGGCCAGCACGACGGCACCGTGGCGCGGCATGGAAGGTAGGATAGCATCGCGCTTTGAAATCATTTTCATCGGCGTCGTGAGCTGTCGAAGCCAACAAGAACCTGAACCAAACTTACGACGCGGGAGACACTACTCAAGGAGCTTGTCCATGAACCTCAAGCACACTCGACGGGCATTTCTCGGTACCGCCGCGGCCGCAGTAGCGGTGCCGGCATTCGGCTCGCAAGCCACCAGGCCCGGTGCTGAAGCGGCAGGCACTCGAACGCTGAAGATTGGGATCGCGTCGTACTCGATGCGCAAGTTCACGTTGGACCAGGCGCTCGCGATGGCCACGACGATCGGGGTGAAGTACATGACGTTCAAGGATGTCCACCTCCCGCGCACCGACCCGCCTGACACGATCACGGCCAATCGCCGGAAGATCGAGGCTGCCGGCATCACCATCATGGGCGGCGGCACCATCACGCTGAAGAACGAGCCCGAGCAGATCCGGAAGGACTTCGCCTACGCGAAGCTCGCCGGCTTCCCGCTCATGTACGTGGCGCCCGAACCGGCAGCGCTCGACTTCATCGAGCAACAGGCAAAGGAGCACGACATCAGGGTCGCCATCCACAACCACGGCCCGGAAGACAAGGTCTACCCGGCCCCGGTGGACGCCTATAACGCGGTCAAGAACCGCGATAAACGGATGGGTCTGTGCGTCGACATCGGGCACACGAGCCGCACCGGGACGGACTTCGTGCAGGCGATCATCGATTTCAAGGACCGCGTCTACGACCTGCACGTCAAGGACCTGAGCAATCCCAAAGACAAGGAGTCGCAGGTGGCGGTCGGTCGGGGCGTGTTCGATTTCCCGCGGCTCTTCCGGACGCTGCTGCAGATCGGCTACTCCGGACAGGTCGGCCTCGAGTACGAGATCCACGAGGACGACCCGCTGCCGGGCATGATCGAATCGATTGCCTACATGCGCGGCGTGCTCGCCGCGCTGACGCCCACCACGTAAGAGCGCGAGGGGGCGGCAGCAGTCAGCCTCCTCCGATCCATCGCACCAGCCGGCACAGATTCAGCCGTCCGTCCTGGGCGACGGCGGATGGACTCGCGCCGCCTCCGGCCTCCAGCCCCTAGCCTCCGGCCCGAGCCCTTACGCCCTCGGCCCTCAGCCCTTAGCCCTTAGCCTTTGGCCTTTTGATGTGACCAACGCTGTGACGACTCGCAGGGACGAGCCACGCGTCCGACGTGGCGAGTCACAGGTCCTGGTGACGAACCAGTCACATGCGTGACGAGCCGCGTCAGGCGGGCGGTTTCCGGCCTGAAAACAGTCTATTTCTGGTCCAACGTTCCGGCCCGCGCTCCGTCTAAGCCCGCAAGACCGTGCCCGCCACGCGGTCGTGCAGCAGCTGTCGAAACGGCGCTTCGACGGAGACGGACCATGCGGTATGCCGCCATCCTGCTCGCCTGCGCGCTCGGCACCGGGAGTGCCGCCGCCGACACGAGCCGCCCCTTCACGCACACCGACCCGATGTTACGCGTGCGGCCCACAAGCGCACTCGGCCGCAAGGTGATTGACGCCGGCATCACCGGTTCGGCGACGTTCCGCGGACTGATGCAACGGCTCGAGCGATCCGATGTGATCGTCTACGTGGACCTGCGACCCAACATGCCATCGGGTCTCGGGGGCTTGCTCGAGTTCATGGGGTACGGTGGGAACAACCGCTATCTCCACGTGACGATCGGCAGCCTGCACCACCTTGATGTGCTGGTGGCGCTGGTCGGGCATGAACTGCAGCACGCAGCAGAAGTGGCGGATGCGCCGAGCGTGCTGACGGCTGGCGAGCTCGAGGCGCTGTACCGGAGGATCGGCGTCCCGTCGGGCGCCGGGCGCTACGATTCCGCCGCGGCCCTGTCCGCAGGACTCACCGTCCGCTCCGAACTGCGTGGACGCCATGCCGAGGTCCGTGTCGCCAGCCACCGACCGGCAGGCGAGGACGCACTGCTCGATGGCGGATCGATTGCAATGCCGTAAAGCTTGCGGGTCTCGACGGCCCTCCGGTGAGTTACGCTGTGCACCCGCCGCCTGCGCGCGCGAAGGGAGCACTGCATGCCATCCGTCCGGGCCGCCGCAACCGCAACCGCCATCGCTCTGCTGACGCTCGCATTCGTCTCCGCCGCGGAGCAGCAGGCTTCCAACGTCGTGCTCATCACCCTCGATGGCGTGCGCATCGAGGAGATGTTCGGCGGGCTCGACGAGGTCGTCGCGCGCGCGATCGTGAAGACCGGCGCCGCGGAGGAGTCGCCGCTCTGGCAGCGCTACTGGGCGCCGACACCCGAGGCCCGGCGGCGCAAGTTGATGCCGTTTCTGTGGGGCACTCTACTGGTCGAGCACGGTTCGATTGCCGGGAACCAGGCGCTCGGCAGCGTGATGCGCGTCACCAACCGGCACCGCTTCTCGTACCCGGGCTACGCGGAGATCGCAACCGGAGCGGCGCACGACGCGGAGATCGACAGCAACGACAACCGGCGGACGCCGTTCCCGACCGTGCTCGAAATCGTCCGCCGCGAGCTCGGTCTCGATCGGCCTGCAGTCGCGACGTTCGCCTCATGGGAGACGTTCCGCTGGATCGCCGAGCACGAGGAGGGCGCCACCACCGTGAACGCCGGGCTGCAGGCGTACGACCACCCGGACCACGACGTGCAGGTGTTGAGCGACTGGCAGTTCCAGGCGCGGACGCCGTGGGATGGCACCCGCCACGACGCGTACACGCTCCGGTTCGCGCGCGCACACCTCGCCACCTACCATCCACGCCTGTTGTGGATTGCTCTCGACGAGACCGACGACTGGGCGCACGACGGCCGCTACGACCGCGTGCTCGACACGCTTGCACGCGTCGATGCGGCGCTCGGCGACTTGTGGACCTGGCTGCAGTCGCAGGACCAGTACCGGGGCACGACGACGCTCGTCATCACCACCGACCATGGCCGCGGCCGCGGGCCTGACGCCTGGCGGGATCACGGCAAGGACGTCGACGGGGCGCAGGACGTGTGGCTCGCTGTCGCCGGGCCGGGCACGACCCGCCGCGGCGAATGGCGCGATACGCCGCCGATCTATCAGAACCAGGTGGCGGCGACCGTTGCCGGGCTCCTCGGCGTGGACTACCGGCACTTCGTTCCGAACGCAGGCGCACCGCTGACGCTCAAATGACATCCCGAATTCGAACCGCTCACCATCTCTGGTGCACGTCGGCTGCGAGTCGGGTGTCGTACAGCGCCTGTACGGCGGCCATGGCGTCGGCTGACAGCGGGGGCAGGTCGGCCGCCGCGACGTTCTCCTGCACCTGTCGCGGAGTCTTGCCGCCGGGGATCGCGCAGGTCACGGCATCGAACATCAGCACCCAACGGAGTGCCATCTGCGCCAGGGTCATCCCGGTGGGCACCAGCGGCCGCAGGTCTTCGACGACGGAGAGCCCCAGGTCGTAGTCAACGCCGGAGAACGTTTCGCCCCGGTCGAACGCCTCCCCGTGCCGATTGAAGCTGCGGTGGTCGTCGGCGGCAAACGTGGACTGGCGCGTGAGCTTCCCGGTCAGCATGCCCGAGGCAAGCGGCAGCCGCGCGAGGATGCCGACCTGGCGCCGCACCGCGTCCGGGAAGAACCGCTCGATCGGCCGCTGGCGGAACATGTTGAAGATGATTTGCACCGCCTGCACGCCGGGAAATTCAATCGCCTTCAGCGCCTCCTCCACCCGTTCGACACTGACGCCGTAGTAGCGCACCTTGCCGTCCCGCACCAGATCGTCGAGCGCGCCGAACACTTCCGGCCGGTAGTAGACATCGGTCGGCGCCGAATGCAACTGCAGCAGGTCGATGGCCTCGGTCTCGAGATTGCGCAGGCTGCGCTCCACGAACGCCGTGAGATTCGCTTTGGTGTACCCATCCGCGATGTGCGGATCGAGCCGGCGACCAGCCTTCGTCGCCACGTAGAACGGCTCGCGCCGCTCGCGCTTCAACCGGGCGAGTAGCCGCTCGCTGCGGCCGTCGCCGTAGACATCCGCCGTATCGAAGAAATTGACGCCGGCGTCGAGCGCTGCACGGAGCGCCGCCATCGACTCATCATCATCGACGGGCCCCCAGGTGCCGCCGATGGCCCAGGCGCCGAAGCTGACGGTCGACACGCTGAATCCGGTGCGGCCAAGCGGACGGTACTGCATCGAAGACTCCTATTATCACGCGACGGGCGGCGGGCGGCGGGCGGCGGGCGGCTCCAGGCTCAGAGTCAGGGCGGGTTGCACGCACGTCTGCCGCGCGGCCGGCCGTCGCTCATCCCCCGGCGCCCGCCGCCCGCCGCCGTGCGTCGAGCACGAGCGACAGGAGCAGGTAATACACGGGAAACACGAACGACAGGTAGAGCACCGCCCGCGGCACAGCGGGATATTGCCAGACCATCACCAGCACCAGCACCGCCCATGCAAGGCCCAGCGCGATCGTGGGCGTGCGCAGCGTCGGCGTGCGCGAGGGGTACACGTAGGCGATGGGCACGAACACCAGGACGGCCAGCGTGAGCAGCACGGCGGCGCTGACGAGCGGCTGCGCCGCCACCACCATCAAATAGAAGACAACGATGTTCCAGTAGGAGGGAAAGCCCGTGAAAAAATGATCGGACGTCTTCGCCGCCTCCTGGCTGAAGCCGTATGCACTCGACAGCAGCATCGCGGCCACCACCACCAGGCTGGTGCCGTCCGGCACGAGTCGCGCGTGGTAGACGAGATACGCGGGCGCGAAGACGAACGTGAGGTAGTCGACGATGTCGTCGAGCCGTGCGCCGTTGAAGGTGGGGAGCCGGTCCTTGACGCGCGCCGCGCGCGCCAGCGCGCCGTCGCCCGAGTCGATCCCGGTGGCCACGGCCATCCACAGAAAGGCGAGGCGGTAATTGCCGGCGTTGGTGGCTGCGATCGTCAGCAGGCCCAGCACCGCCCCGCTGGCCGTCAGCAGGTGCACGGCCCACGCGGACCAGGCCACGCGCCGCTATTCCCTTCCGCGCATCGCCTGCGGCACCGACTGCAGCGCGCCCCAGGTCTCGGGGTCCTGCGAGAGGAGCGTCGCCAGATAGAGCGTCACATCCTCGTGCGGAAAGGTCTGGTCCAGCACGTCGGCCGCGGCGGCGAGACGCTCGGCGGAAATCGGCGCTTCGGGATCAGCGGTAATGAGGCCGTCTTCATGCGTGATGCCGAGCGCATCGAGGAAGCCTCTGAGCATCGGACGCTGATGCGCCAGGTGATAACTGACGAGCAAGCGTGCGGCGAGCGCGTCGGGCATGTGCGGAAAGTTCACCAGGTAGCGCGCCTTCCGCTCGAGCGGCAGGCCCTGCACGAACTTCGGCCGCGCCTTGAGCTGCCGGGCAATGAGGGACATCGCCTCGATCTGCTGCTCGACGCCCTCGCGTTCGTTCCAGAACGCCTCGGCGGCGAGGACGCGCTTCGCCTCGGGCATCTGCTTCCACAGCCGCGCCGGTTGTATCGGGGTCTCGGTATCGGTCACGGGGGGATTGTAGCGCGAGGGCTGGAGGCTGGGGGCTGGAGGCTGGCGCCTGTCCGATTGGGGGCAGCACCCCCAGCCGCCAGCCTCCAGCCTACTCCACCGTCCTCCTAGAAGCTGACCCTCAGCTCTCCGCTCACCTGGCGCTTGAAGATGTCGCCGAAGATGTGCTGCTGGATCTCCTCGTTGAACAGGTTGACGATCTTGAGCGCGAGCACGTACTGATCACGCGTCTTGCTGTGCCTCCCAAACTTCACGCCTGCGGTGGCGTTCACCTGTGTGAAGGCGTCCGTGTACCCGGAATAGCGCGCGTCGAGCACGTCCTGCCAGTAGGCCTCTCCCTGATAGCTGATGGCGAGGTTCCCAATCAGGCGATTGCCGCTGTAGTTCGCTCCGACATTGAGGCGGTTCTTCGGAGGCAGGTTGATCTCCGACTGCGAAAAGTCGAGGGCGCGCGGGTTCGGCTGGTAGGAGTAATTCGCGAACGCGCTCAGTTCTTTCGTGAGGGCGCCGTCCATCCCGAACTCCACGCCTCTCTGCCGCACCTTGCCGAACTCGCGGTAGCTGTACGCCGACGGCAGGCCGAAGCCTGCCCCGAACGGACAGTTGCGGCCAGCGACCGGATTGGGCGGGCAGTACAGCAGTTCGAGCACCACGGGTGGGAGCGGCCAGCCGGGCGGCGGGCTGGCGGCGCGATACGAGCCCACCTGGCTGAAGAACACGTCGTTCTTCGTGTCGTTCTGGAACCAGGCCGCGGTCAGCGTCGCGCGCTGTTTGATGATCCCCGTGTAGCCCACCTCGTACGCGGTGATCGATTGTGCCGTGAGGTCCTCCGATTGCACGTTCGGGATCGGGACCTTGTTGCCGCGGGCTATGACCGGGAAGTTGTACACGCGGCCGGCAAGCGCCGGGTTCAGCGATCCGAGCGGCAGCTGGTTGATGATCGCGGTGTCGAGGTAGTTGTTGATCACCGACGGCGCGCGGAACGCGCGGTTGAAGGAGAGGCGCACCGTCTGCCCGGCTGAGGGCTTGAGCAGCAGGCTGGTGCGGGGTGAGAACTGCGGGTCGGCGATGTTCTCGAATTTGTCGACGCGCGCGCCGACAACCCAGCGGACGTGCTTGCCGAGGAACATCTCGTCCTGCGCGTAGGCGCCGCCCTCGGTGCGGTTGTCGGCCGCGGGCGCAATCGTCAAGTCGTACAGGTTCTGCCGGAAGTTGCCGCCGTAAGTCAGGACGTTGTGGGCGCCCACATTCTGCACGTTGCCCACCTCGAAGTCGAATGTCTTGCTCTTGAAATCGAAGCCGAGCTGCTGTCCGTTCGTGCCGACCGCGAGCAGGTTCGTCGCGCTGCCGTTGAGGATGTTGGTGAAAAAATTCGCCTTGAAGGCGCCCTTGCTGAAGTTGACCTTGCCATAGCTGAGGACAGTGCCGGTATCGATATCGAACGGCCCGATCCCGCTGTGCAGGATGCCGTCAGTGCCGGCGACGCCGCCCTGGAATACGAGCCGCTTGCCATCCTCGTAGTCGCGGTCGACCCGGAGGTCGAACTTCGGCTGCGTCGTGCCGGTGTTCGTGAATTCCGGATATGTCGTGCCGGTCCCGTTCGGCAAAGGACCCGTCGGACGCAACAGCGCGTCCTGCGTGAACACACCGGCTGAGACCTTGTAGGCCCAACGCTCGTTGACCGCCTGGGCATGCGAGCCCGAGACGTAGAACAGGGAGCCGTTGCCTCTCTCCGTCATCGACGACTCGCGGTTGAATCCGCCGAACCCGATCGTGAGGCTCGAGCCCTGGATTTCACGGGGCGTCTTCGTGATGACGTTGACGGCGCCATTCAGTGCGTTGGCGCCCCAGATGGCCGAGGCGGGTCCGCGGATGATTTCGATTTGCTTGATCTCCGCGGGATTGACCGGGAGGAAGTCCCACGCGATGAACCCGAAGAAATCGAGATAGATACTGCGGCCATCCACCAGCGCCAGTTGCGACGTCGACAGCGTGGATGCCGCGCCGCGAGGCGTGATGTTGATATCCCGCGCCGACGTCTGGGTGACGTTCACGCCTGGAACGGAGCGGAACAGATCGGCGTAGCCCGACGAGGCGGTGTTGACGATTTGCTGGCTGCTGATGATGCTGACCGCCGCGGGCGCGTTGACGAGCGCCTCCTCGTTCTTGGAGGCACTGACGACGACCTGTTCCTTGTAGACGGGCGATTCCTGGGCCACGTCCACCGGCTCGCCCGCCGGCGGCGGCTGCTGCTCTTCCGCCGGCCGGGGTTTCTGCGGGTCCTGAGGGGGAGGGGCGGCCGGCGATTGCGCGGCGGCAAACTGCGCGCAGGCAAGCGCGATGAGACACGCGCCCGCAGCGTTACGGATGCACATGCACCAACTCCTTCGGTCCTCGATGTGCCGGTGATTTACGTCAGTGCAGCGCGATCCGGGACCGCGCGCGTGGGCGCACTATACTACAGCTCCAATTCGGCAGAAGGCGCTGCCGACGGTCCATCCTGCCACACCCGCACACCATCGGCACCGCGGCATTATCTCAGGTGCCGTCGACCGTTCACCGTTGACCGTTTTCCGTTTTGACCGGCAACCGTCAACGGTTCACCGTCGACCCCTGACCGCTCGACTGGCCGGTCACCGGACGCAACGGTCAACGGTCAACGGTGAACAGTCGACGGATACGTCGTACACTCCCCCCGTGGCCGAGGATCTTCCCAAACCCCTCCGAGACGACGTCCGCCTGCTCGGTGAATTGCTGGGCGAAACGCTGCGGCGGCAGGAGAACCACGCGCTCTACGAGACGGTCGAGCGGGTACGGGCGATGGCGAAGAGTGCGCGTGGCGGCAACCAGGCTGACTTCGACGCGCTGACCGGCATCCTCGAGCGGATGACGATCGACGAAGCGCTGCCTGTGGCGCGCGCCTTCTCGCACTTCCTGACGCTGGCGAACATCGCCGAGCAGCACCATCGGATCAGGCGACGCCGCTTCTACGAGCGGGATCCCAAGGCGCCGCCGCAGATCGGCTCGTGCGACGAAACGCTGGGACGTCTCCGCCGCGCCGGCATTCCGGCCGACACGCTCCACGACGTTGTCGTGGGGCTGCAGATCGAGCTGGTCTTCACGGCGCACCCGACCGAGGTCACGCGCCGGACGCTGATGCAGAAACATCGCCGCATCGCCGACCTGCTCGCGTTGCGCGACCGGCCGGATCTCACGATGCCCGAAGGGAGGGATCTCCTCGACGCGCTGCGCATCGAGATTGCCGCCGCGTGGGAGACGAGCGAGGTCCGGCGCGAGCGGCCGTCTCCGGTCGACGAGGCGCGCTCGGGGCTCGTCGTCTTCGAGCAGACGCTCTGGGACGCCTTGCCGCGTTTTCTGCGTGTGCTGGACGACGCGCTCGTGACCCACACCGGGCGCGGCCTGCCGATGGAGGCGGCGCCCCTCCGCTTCGGGTCGTGGATCGGCGGCGATCGAGACGGCAACCCCGCCGTGACCGCGGGCGTGACCGAGACGGTGTGCCAGTTGTCCCGGTGGCAGGCGGCGAGCTTGTATCTGCGCGAGGTGGACGCGCTGCGGTACGAGCTGTCGATGAACGATGCCGGCGACGAGCTGCGAGCGCGCGTCGGGGATGCCGACGAGCCCTATCGCGAGTTGCTGCGGGACCTCCGCACGCGCCTCTCCGCCACGCTGCGCACCATCGAAGCCTGGCTCGCGGGCACGCCGATCGCGCCTGTCCCGGTCATCGAGCGGGCGGAGGATCTCGCCGAGCCGCTCCGCCTGTGCCACCGCTCGCTCGTCGAGACCGGGGACAGCGTATTGGCCGGAGGGCGGCTGCGCGATCTGCTGCGGCGCGTCGCGGCCTTTGGCGCCACGCTGGTGCGCCTCGATCTGCGGCAGCACGCCTCGCGCCACGCGGAGGCGATGACGACCATCACGCGCGAGCTCGGGCTCGGCGCCTACGAGGAGTGGAGCGAGGCGGACCGCCAGGCGTTCCTGCTGCGCGAGCTGCAAGGGCGGCGGCCGCTCATCCCGGCCGATCTCGCGGCGTCGGCGGACGTGCGCGAGGTACTCGAGACGTTCCGCACGGCGGCGCGGCTGCCGGTCGAGTCGCTGGGCGCCTACGTCATCTCGATGGCCACGCGTCCGTCCGACGTGCTGATCGTCGAGCTGCTGCAGAAAGAGTCGGGCACCGATCGCCCGCTGCGCGTCGTGCCGCTCTTCGAAACCATCGACGACCTTCGCCACGCTGGCGGCATCCTGCGCGAGCTGCTGGCGCTGCCCTGGTACCGCCGCCGGTGCGACGGACGGCAGGAAGTGATGATCGGGTACTCCGACTCGGCGAAGGACGGCGGCCGCCTCGCGGCGAACTGGGAGCTGTACCAGGCGCAGGAGGACGTCGTCGCCGCGTGCGCCGAGAGCGGGATCGAGGTCACGCTGTTCCACGGACGCGGCGGCAGCGTCGGGCGGGGCGGCGGACCGACCTATCTGGCCATCCAGTCACAGCCGCCAGGGTCGGTCGGCGGGCGGCTGCGCGTCACCGAGCAGGGCGAGATGATCCAGGCCAAGTTCGGCCTCCCGGGGCTCGCCTTGCGGACGCTCGAAATCTACACGTCCGCGACGCTCGAGGCGACGCTCACGCCGCCCGGGCCGGCGCTGGCCGACTGGCGCACGCGGATGGAGACGCTCGCCGACACGTCGCGTGCCGTGTACCGGCAGGTGGTGTACGAGGAGCCCGGCTTCATCCCGTACTTCCGCGCCGCAACGCCGGAACAGGAGTTCGAGGAGCTGACGATCGGCAGCCGCCCGGCGCGCCGCCGCACCGGCGGCGGCGTCGAGAGCCTCCGCGCGATTCCATGGGTGTTCGCGTGGACGCAGACGCGGCTGCTGCTGCCGTCGTGGCTTGGCGTCGGCGAGGCGCTCGGGGCGGCGATCGCCCGGGGCGACCTCGAGGCGCTGCGCGGCATGTACCGCGACTGGCCCTTCTTCCGCTCCACGCTGGATCTGATTGAGATGGTGCTCGCGAAAGCCGACGCGCGCATCGCTGCGCACTACGAGCGCCAGCTCGTGCCGCCGGAGCTGTCGGGCCTCGGCGCGGATCTCCGCGGCCGGCTCGACGACACGACGCGGCACGTGCTCGCCGTCACCGGCCGCGAGCGGCTGCTGGCCGAGAACCCGGTGTTGCGGCGCTCGATCGACGTCCGGAACCCGTACGTGGATCCGATCAACCTGGTGCAGGTGGAGCTGCTGCGGCGGCTGCGCCGCGCCGGCGTCGACGAGCGGCTGCGGCACGCGTTCCTGATCACCGTCAACGGGATTGCGGCGGGCATGCGCAACACCGGCTGAACCCGCCTGTTGTCGGACCACTCGGCCGTTGGACAAAGTTCTCGCAGTGACACTTCTGGCTTGACAGGCCGGTCCGCTCTGGCGTTTGCTGTACTCGCACTGTTCGAGTGGTCTCACCACTCGTCGCCCGGTCTGTGATCTCCACCTACCAATCAGACCGGCGCACGAAAGCCATCGGCTGCCTTGAGGAGGCCCGAATGTCCACCCTTCAGTTCACGTGGAGCGAGTTGCGCCGGAGTGCCGTCATCGGGGCGCTCGCAGCAGTTATCGCCATCGCCGCGGGGTCCGCTGCACAGGCGCAGGCCGTGCGCGGCACGCTGGTCGGCAACGTCACCGACTCGAGCGGCGCCGCCATGCCGGGCGTGACGGTCACCATCACCGATGTCAACACCAACGTCGGCCGCACCGCCGTGACCAACGAGAGCGGGAACTACACGTTCAGCAGCCTGCTGAGCGGCACCTACCGCGTGGAGGCCGAGCTCCAGGGGTTTCGCAAGTACCAGCGCGACAACGTCAAGGTCGACGTCAACACGACCGTGCGCGTCGACATCCCGCTCGAAGTCGGCCAGTTGAACGAGCAGGTCACGGTCACCGCGGAGACGCCCGCGCTGCAGACGGACCGCACCGATACCGGCCGCATCATCGAAGGCAAGCAGGTGCAGGAGATGCCGCTGGCGTTCAACCGGAACTTCCAGGGCATTCTCGTGACCGTTCCCGGCGCGACGCGCCCGTTCCGCCCGCACTCGCAGTTCTTCAACTCGCAGGACAGCCTCTCGACGCAGGTCAACGGCCAGTCGCGGCTCGCGAACAACGTGCAGATCGAGGGCCTCGACAACAACCACCGCACCGGCCTGCTGACCGTGCTCATCCCGCCGCCCGATGCGCTCGAAACCGTCAGCGTCACGACCAGCAACTACGACGCGGAGTTCGGCCGATCCGGCGGCGCGGTGACCAACGTCACGCTCAAGTCGGGCACCAACGATCTGAAGGGCAGCGCCTATTTCTACGGCAACAACGAAAAGACGAACGCCAGCGACTACTTCTCGCACATCACGCCCAGGCAGAAGTTCGCGCAGGGGGGCTTCACGCTCGGCGGCCCGATCCTCAGGAACAAGCTGTTCTTCTTCGGTGACTACCAGCGCACGATTGACAATCTCGGGTACGTCTTCCGCGGCGTCGTGCCGACGATGGCGAT
This sequence comes from Vicinamibacteria bacterium, assembly GCA_963697705.1. Lineage (GTDB taxonomy): Bacteria > Acidobacteriota > Vicinamibacteria > Vicinamibacterales > JAENWD01 > CAVUCH01. Next base: position 2,071,259 of record CAVOPA010000017.1, on the reverse strand, counting down.
GCGCGAGGGTGACTTCTCCGCGGCGGCGACCAGGATCTACGACCCGACGACGGGGTTGCCCAACGGCTCGGGCCGGACGCAGTTCGCGGGCAACATCATCCCGTCTGAGCGAATCAGCCCGATCGCGCGGGCGATCCTGGCCAACGTTCCGGCGCCGAACATCCCGGGCGCGGCGCTCGGCCAGAACAACTACCAGAAGTCGCAGGTGCGCGAGAAGACGACCGACGGCTTCGACACGAAGTTCAATTACAGCCTGAACGGCAACAACCAGATCTCATATCGTTTGAGCTGGCAGCGGCCCGAGGTGTTCGATCCGGGCCTGTTCGGCATCTACGGCGGGCCCGCCAACGGCGGCTTCGGCGGCACGGGCACGAACAACACGGTCAGCACGGCCGCCAACTGGACGCGCATCTTCAGTCCGAGCCTGATCATGGACGTGCGCGGCGGCATGAGCTACTACCACAACGTCGCCGACTCGGAGGGCGCCGGGCTCACGACCAGCGCCGACCTGAACATTCCAGGCGCGAACCTCGACGACTGGACCTCCGGCGTTTCGTCGTTCACGATCAACAACGGATACAGCAACCCGCTTGTCGGGTTCGCCGGCAGCCTGCCGTGGGACCGGTCGGAGCGGACGTGGAACGTTGCCGCGACGTTGACCAAGCTGCAGGGCAACCACACGATCAAGTTCGGCGGCGAGTGGCGGCACAACCGCGACTTCCTCCTGCAGACGCAGGACGCCGGCGGCCCGCGCGGCGAGTTCGTCTTCGGCGCGGCGGGCACGGGCCTGCTCGGCGACAACCCGAGTCTGGGCAACCTCGCCAATTCGCTCGCGGCGTATCTGCTCGACTGGCCGAACACGGTGCGGCGCGATCTGCGTGTGCTCGATCCCGGCACGAAGCACTGGGCGACGTTCGCCTTCGTGCACGACAAGTGGCAGCTGCGGCCGAACCTCACGCTCGACCTCGGCCTGCGGTGGGAGTTCTACACCCCGCTCGTGGGCCTCGAAGACAAGGGCGGCCTGTCGAACTACGACGTCGCCACCAACACGCTGCGCGTGGCCGGCTACGGCAGCACATCGAACGACCTCAACGTGAAGAACCACTACGGGCACGTCAACCCGCGCACCGGGATCTCGTGGCGCATCAACGAGAAGACGGTTGCCCGGGCGGGCTACGGGGCCAGCACGATTCCGTTCCCGGACAACCGCTTCGCGTTCAACTATCCCGTCAAGCAGACCAACGTCCTCAACTCGTCGAACCAGTTCCAGCGCGCTGGCACGATGGCCGCGGGATTCCCGGCACCGTCCCTCGTGAGCATCCCGGATGACGGCGTGATTCCCGCGACGGGATCGCTCCTGAACAGCACGTATGACGTGATTCCGAGCGACCTGAACGAAGCCACCTTGCATTCCTGGAACGTTGCCGTCCAGCGGCAGCTGCCGTGGAACTTCACGGCCGATGTCGCCTACGTCGGCAACCGCGGTGTCGATCTCGTGATGGACGTGGACAGGAACGCCGGCATGGTGCTCGGCGCGAACGACCCGGGGCGGCCGCAGTTTGCCGCCTTTGGTCGGACGGGCACGTCGCGTGAACGCACCAACCTGGGCAAGAGCAAGTACAACGCAATGCAGGTGAAGGTGGACCGCCGGTTCAAGAACGGCATCCTGGTCACCAACTCGTACACGCTCGGTCGCGGCTGGGACTACACGAGCGAGAACACGTCGGTTGCGACCCCGATCGACTTCTCACGCAGCTGGGGCCGGTCGGACTTCGATCGCCTCCACAGCTACACGCTGAGCGGCCTCTATGAGCTGCCGTGGGGTCCCGGCAAGAAGTGGCTGAATGAGGGTCTGGCGAGCACGATTGCCGGCGGCTGGCAATTGAGCAGCATCTTCGTCGCCTATTCGGGAACGCCGCTGAACATTCTGGCCTCGGGCACGCTCAACACGCCCGGGAACGCGCTCTACGCCGACGCCGTGGGCGAGCAGACAGTGCTCGGGGGTCTCGGGCCGGGCAAGCAGTATCTGGATCCGAAGGCGTACGCCATCCCGGCGGTGGCCACGCTGGGCAACATGCACCGAAACGGCGGTCCCGATGGCCCAGGCTTCTGGGAAATCGACTCGTCACTGTTCAAGCGCTTCGGGTTCAGCGGCGGGCGCCGGTTCGCGGAGATCCGCATTGACGCGTTCAACCTGACCAACTCGGCGCGTTGGGACAACCCGAACGAGACGAACCGGACCGTGGGCAGCGCGACCTTCGGCCAACTCAACGCAACCGTGGGCGGCCAGCGCAGCTTCCGCTTCGGCGGCCGCTTCGTGTTCTAACTCTTCCGTTGTCCGTTGTCGTTGCCCGTTGCCGTTGTCCGTTGCCCGTTGTCCGTTGGCGGCCAGCGAACGGATATCGGATAACGGGTAACGGATAACGGATACTGTGCACATGTCTCGCATCATCGCCGCCGTGCTCGTGTCGATGCTGGCGCTCGGCGCCAGCGTCTTCGCCCAGGACTGGATGCAGCCCGTGAGCACGCCTCGCACGATCGTGCTGTGGCCAGACGGCGCTCCCGGCGCGCTCGGCAAGGAGGATGCGGACATCCCGACGCTGACGATCTACCTGCCGGCCCCGCCGCAGGCCACCGGCGCGGCCATCGTCGTCTGTCCCGGCGGCGGATACGGCGCGCTCGCGATGGATCACGAGGGCCACCAGGTCGCGCGGCTCCTGACGTCGCGCGGCGTGGCCGCGCTCATCCTGAAGTACCGTCTCGGCCCGCGCTATCACCACCCGGCCATGCAGCAGGACGTGCTGCAGGCGATTCGCTACGCGCGCTGGAATGCCGAGGATCTCAAGATCCGCAAGGATCGCATCGGCGTCATGGGCTTCTCCGCCGGCGGGCACCTGGCGTCGACGGCCGCCACGCTGTTCGACGGCGGCAACACCGCATCGGCCGCCCCGATCGACGCGATCAGCAGCCGTCCCGATTTCGCGGTGCTCATCTACCCCGTGATCACGATGAACCAGGACAGCACCCACAAGGGCTCGCAACGCAACCTGCTCGGCGACAGCCCCTCGTCCGAGTTGCTGCAGAAGCTCTCGACCGACAGGCAGGTCACGCCACAGACGCCTCCGACGTTCCTCTTCCACACCAACGAGGACGCCGGCGTTCCCGCGGAGAACAGCGTGCAGTTCTACCTCGCGCTCCGAAAGGCGGGGGTCCCCGGCGAGCTGCACATCTTCCAAAAGGGCGAGCACGGCGTCGGCCTCGCCCCAGCCGATCGCGCCCTGCGCGTGTGGCCCGAGCTGCTGTTCACGTGGATGGAGGGGTTGGGGGTGATGGGGAAGTAACGGGCTGAGGGCTAAGGGCTGAGGGCTGAGGGCTGGAGGAACTAGAGGCTAGGGGCTGGAGCCGAGAGTCACCCAATGCGGGAGACTGAGCCCGGAGCCCGAAGCCTGAGGCGCGCTGGAGCGAAGCCGCGCGTGTACAGGAAAGGGGCCCCACGAGGAACTCCGCGCGCTTGGTGGGTCCGCGTGGCCGGCCGGTTCTCCCGGTTGCCGATGCGGCAAAAAGCTTGGAGTTGCCCGTGAGGCCCGCCGAATCGCCCGGTGGCTCACTCACGCTTGCCTCCTGTCTCCGGGGCAAGAACGACTAACACCCTTATCGACCTTTCCGCGCCCGGAGTCAATCGTTTTATTGGAGCCGCAGAATAGCAGATCGGTATGCCCGCCACTTGCATCACCGATATCCGTTGTCCGTTATCCGTTGTCCGTTGTCCGCAATGCTGGTGCCTCGGCCGACGGCGCGATGCCCGGATAACGCGATAACGGATAACGGCGAAGATCAGATCCCATATTTCTCCGCATCCCACACGAGCCCGAGCTCGCCGGGCGGTGCCATGTAGCCCGCGAGGGCGGAGGCGGCCACGACGGCGGGGCTCGCGAGGTAGCCCTCGCCGCCGACGCCCATCCGGTTCTGCCAGTTGCGATTGAACGACGTGATCGCCCGTTCCCCGGCCGCCAGCGCATCGCGGCCCTGGCCGAAGCACGGCCCGCACCACGACTGCCGGATCTCCGCGCCCGCGGCGCGCAGCACGTTCGCGATCGAGTCGCCGCCGAGCCGTGAATCGGGGCGCTCGATGTCTCGTGCCACGCCGCCCGACCCGGGAAACACGAGCAGCGGCGTCACCGCGCGCGATACTCCCTGCGCTCCCGCGCCGCGCAGGACGAACGCCGCCTGCAGCAGGTCGTCGTACCCGCCGTTGGTACACGAGCCGATCATCGCCTTGGTGAACGTCAGCCGCTCGCGCGCGACCTCCTCGGCCGAAAACGCATTGCCCGGACTGAACGGCTTCGCGATCATCGGCTGAATCGCGTCGAGCACGAGCGTCTCGTCGATCGCGTAATCCGCATCGCTGCCGGGGGCCACTTGTGGGTACGGCAGCGGGTCGAGCCCGCGTGCGGCGTACCACGCGCGTGTGACAGCGTCGGCCGCGAAAATCCCGTTCATCGCCTCCGCCTCGGCCATCATGTTGGCGATCGTGTTGCGATAGGGCATCGGGATTTGCCCGTCGCGATCGACGAGCTCCACCGACATACCCTGCGCCTGCTTCGTGCCCCAGCGGCGGAGCAGCTCGAGGACGATGTCCTTGCCGCCGACCCAGGGCTGGATACGACCGGTGAACACGACGCGGCGCGCGCGCGCGAGCGTCACATAGACGTAGCCCGTCGCCCACCCGAACCCGAGCGTCGTCGAGCCGACGCCGATGCCGACGGCGCCGTACGCCCCGTAGGCGCGGCTGTGCGAGTCGGCCCCGGGAATGAACTGTCCCGGGAACACGAGCCCCTGTTCGGGAAAGTAGAAGTGGAAGATGCCGTCGCCGGGCGTGGCGTAATACGGCGGCTCGATGCCGTGCTGCGCCGCGAAGGCGCGGCCAATCGCCGTCTGGTTCTCGTCATCCGCCCGGCCGGTGAAGACGAAGTGGTCGTTGGCGATCGCTGCCTGCCGGGGACGGATCGACTGACCGCCGGTAATCTGGTTGAAGGTGTGGATCGCAAACGGCGCCGTGCCGTCGGACGCGGGCAACAGGTCCGCATAGGCGCGAAGCGTCGCGCCGGGCACGACCGCGGCACTCTTGTCGACGCGGTGTGCCCACAGGATCTGTTCGGTCGCGGTCATCGTCCGAGCCAGCTCCGGGCCGGGCCACTCGATCGAGGGGGCGTGCGCCACTGATGTCCTCAGCTCGCGGCGCCCCGCCGCGAAGATGCCGCCGCTCTGGCGCATCTCGTCTTCCTTGGGCGTGAGCGGCAGCGGCACATAGTCGGTACCTTGCGTGACGTTCCGCAGGCGCCGCGACGCGGGCTCGAACTCGAGGACGTCTCCGTCACGCGCGTCGGCGACGGCCTCCGGGCTCTGCACGACGTGCAATCCCAGGTTCAGGGCGTTCTTCCGGAAAATGTCGCCCATGTTGTGGCCGCAGACGACGACCAGCTCGAGGCCGACCTCGTCGGCGATTGCCTTGAGGCCCGCGGGGCTCATCTCGCGCGAGGATCCGATCGCGAAGCGATCGCCCGCGATGAGGAAGGTCTCGCCCCGGTGCACGCGGGCGCGGAAGTCGGGCATCAGATAACGGAACGCGCCGGCCTTCCAGCGTTCGTCGAGGCGCTCCAGGCTCTCCGACACGCAGTCGGCCGCGGGCGTGATCTGATCGGTATCAATCGCGTCGAGCTTGTGGCCGAACCGCGTGCCGGGCAGCTTCGGATCCCAGAAGATGAGGGCACGGCCACGGACTATCGTGGGCGCGCCGGATTGGGCGCCGTCGGCCGCCGCTGCGGGCAGATCGTCGAGCGTCATGCCGGGGTTCAGGCGTGCGGGGAGGATCGTGTGCATGGGAGTGGTGCCCGCCGCTCACCGACCACCGAACGCCGCCTGGAGGCGCTCGATCTCAGCGCTCACCGCCCGCAGATCGTTCAACACGTCTTCGGCCTCGGTGATCGTCGCGGCGAGGTGGTCGCGCTCCGGCACGCCACCGCGTTTGACCTCGGCGGCCAGGTCGCGGGTTGTCTCGGCGCACGCGCGGCACACCTCGACCGTGCGCGCGTGCGCCGCCAATATCTGCACGAACCCGGCGCGTTCCTCTAGCGTCATCCTTCGGCGATTGTACGACGGCCCGCGCGGCGGCTGCGGCGAGCGTGTTTGCCCGTACGCTGCGCAGTGCCCCGTGCAGCGGCCGGACTCTGTCCGGCCGTGGCGACGCTTACACGGACACGGATCGTTGCTGCTGTAGCCGACGGCCCGACAGAGTCGGGCCGCTACAAGGGGCTTCGGTCGGCAACGTCTTACATCCACATCCGTGTGATAACTTCGTCGGCATGACGATCACCACTCGGACGCTCACAGTCCTCGTCCTCGTTGCACTCTTCGCCGTTTCGCCCGCTGCCCAGTCGCCGGGGGCGGTCAACACGCTCACGCCAGCCGAGAAGAGCGCCGGGTGGATCCTGCTCTTCGACGGCAACTCCACCGACCTGTGGCGCGGCTACAAGAAGCCTGACATGACCGCTTTGCGGTGGAAGGTCGAAGACGGCTGCCTTGCGCTCCCCGCGGGCGAGGGCACCGACACGCAGGGACAGCGCGACATCATCACGACCCGGGAGTTCGACGACTTCGAGCTGTCGTGGGACTGGCGCATCGGCAAGGGCGGGAACAGCGGCGTCAAGTATTTCGTGACCGAGAAACACGAGTCGGCGATCGGCCACGAATACCAGGTGATCGACGGTGCCCATCCGGATGCCGGGCTGCGCGAGGGACGCCGGCAGACCGCCGCGTTCTACGACGTCCTCGCCGCCCCGGGCGCGAAGCCCCGGCCGACGCCCAGCTTCAATACGGGTCGCGTGCTCGTGAAGGGTAACCACGTCGAGCACTGGCTGAACGGCGCCAAGGTGCTCGAGTACGAGCTCGACACCGACGCCCTCCGCGCGAAGATCGCCGACAGCAAATTCAAGGACATCCCCGACTTCGACAAGCACATCAAGGCGCACCTGCTGCTGCAGGACCACGGCTACGGCGTGTGCTTCCGCAACATCAAGGTCAGGCCGCTGTAAGCCAGGCTGCAGGCTGTCAAGGTCGGCACCTGCGAGTCGGCTTGGGCGCTAGTCGACGTCCGGCGGCTTTCCGCGCCGTGCCGCGAGGCCCGTCTGCAGGCGGGCCTGCGATCCGCCCACGTGTCCGTGGACGACGCCGTCGTGTCGCCGTGCTTCGCGTCGGCGGGCCGACCGCTGTCGCGGTGACGGCCCAGGCCCGTCCAGGCCTGCCGGCCACGCCGCCTAGTGGCCTGCAGTCGGCGTGTTCCGCACCATGTCCTTCCCCCCGGACTCGGACGTCATCGTCATCGCGATCAATCGCCGCGGGCGCGTGATAGACGTGCGCGGCAACGTCTACCGAGTGCGCGTGGGGACGCTGACGATGACCTGCCGGGAGCCCGAGCTCCGTGCCGCCGAGACCCACGGAGTGAAGCGCAAGCGCCCGAAAACACACGCGTCGCACGACACGAGAGCAGTTCTCGAACCGCCCGCGTCGAGCGAGCCGCGCGTCCTCCGCTCCATCGACCTGCACGGCATGACCGTCGAGCAGGCGCGTACCGCCGTCGCCGACTTCGTCAGCCGGGCAGTGATGGAAGGCGCCGACACCCTCGAAATCGTCCACGGCATCGGCACGGGCCGCGTGCGTGACGCCGTCCGCCGCGCGCTCGAGGCAATCGGCGCCGTGCGACACGTCCGCCCTCACCCGACGAATCCGGGAGTCACCATCGTGCATCTCTAAACTCCGGTGCTCCAAGAAACGGGCTCGCGCCCACGACATCTTGTGGCCGGAGACCTCGAGAACTACAAGCGTCCGTTTCATGCCACAAGGTGTGTCGCAGACACGTGGGGCACTCACTTGTGTTGTCACCCATCAGTCACGTGGGGCAGGGCTTCAGCCCTGCAAATCGCGCTCGCAAGCAGGCCTGAAGGCCTGCCCCACATGACTACACAAGTGAATCGCGGGTTTTAGCGCGTTGAGAATATCCGGTTGCCGCACGAAGCCCCTTGTAGCCGCGCGACTCAGCCGCGACGATCTACCGCGTCCACAACACGAAATTTTCGAGAATCGAGTTGCCGATGAACTCACGGAGGATGGAGTTGTCGGGGACCGGGTCGGCTGGCGCCGGGCGGAACCACTGGAGAAACGAGAGCAGCCGATTCGCCTCCACGTATTCCGGGTCCTCGCTCCGCACCTGCAGCAGCAGCGGCTCCGCGGCGGAGCGCAGGACGGCGAGCTCGTGAACGAGCGACGAGTTGAAGATGGCGTCGCTGTGTTCCTGATACGGGAAGATGTGCTGCTTCTCGCCGCGCTGGACCGACGGCCAGCGGCGGATGGTCTCCGCGGCGGTGTAGCCGCGCGAGGCGGCGTCGCGGACGATGCGCCGCACCAGCCGGGAATCGGCGGTGCTGACGCGATTGTGTCGATCCAGGTTCAGCTGCGTCAGCGCCGAGACGTACACGCGATACACGGCTTCCCGCGGCAGGTCCGGCACGAGCGCCGGATTGAGGCCGTGGATGCCCTCGACGATGATCACGTGGTCGCGTGTGAGGGTCACCGTCTGGCCCGCCTCGCGGCGTCCGAGCACGAACGAGTAGCGCGGCAGCGTCGTCGTGTGCCCGGACATCAGCGAGAGCAGGTGCTCGTTGAACAGGTGCACGTCGAGCGCGTGCAGCGCCTCGAAATCGACCTCGCCGTTCTCGTCTCGCGGCGTGTTCTCGCGGTCGACGAAGTAGTCGTCGAGCGCCAGCGGGAACGGGTGGCGGCCGTTCGCGAGCAGCTGCACCGCGAGGCGCTTGGAGAAAGTCGTCTTGCCGGATGAAGACGGACCGGCCACGAGCACGACGCGAATGCGGTCGCCCGCTGCCGCGATCTCCGACGCGATCTTCGCGATGCGCGCCTCGTGCAGCGCTTCGGCGACGAGCGAGATTTCAGGAAGACGGCCCTCCTGGATGGCGTCGTTCAGCGAACCGGCATTGCGGATCCCGAGCTTGTCCAGCCACCCGGCAGCCTCCTCGAACATCTCGAACAGCTTCGGATACGGTTCGACGTGCGCCACTTCGAGGGGTCTGGCCTGGTGCGGGAAGCACAGGAGAAAGCCCGCCGGGAACCACTCCAGGCCAAACCCGCGCAGGCACCCGGTGGACGGCACCATGTAGCCTTGGAAGTAATCGCGCCGGCCGCGCAGCGCGTACAGCACGAGCGTGTCGCGTCTCCGGTGCGCCAGCAGGCGGGCTTTGTCGAGCTCACCGCGATCGGAGAACAGCTGCGTCGCCTCGCTGACCGGCACGATTGACTTGTCGATCGCGTGGTCGGCCGCCACGATCTCGCGCATCCGCACTTCGAGCGCGCGCAGATCATCGCGCGAGAACGGCGCGCGGCCACGCACCGAGCAGAAGTAGCCGCCGACCGTCGGTGCGGAGTGCTCGATCATGACCCCCGCCTCGGGAAACACCTCGGCGGCCGCCGTCACCAGCAGGAACGAGAGCGATCGGCGATAGATGCGCGCGCCATCCGGGTCGGTGACCAGCACGGGCGTCACATCGGCATCGCTGACGAGTGGTGTCTGCAGCTCGCGCAGGCGACCGTCGACGATCGCGGCGACGATGGCCACGGCGGGCGAATCGCCTTCGGGATACGCGACCGTCAGGATGTCGCCCAGGCGCGTGCCCACCGGGGCTTCATAGACGCGGCCGTCGCCAAACCGCGCATGCACGGTGCGGCGCGGCGGCACCAGGTGGATCTCCGGCGATCCGGCAGCGATCGGTGGTGCGGGCACGGGGTGTCGGTCGCTGTGGGTCACGGGTCGATCGATGTTACCAAAGTGGCGCTGGGCGGGAACGTGTCGTCGTCCTGCTCGCGCGCCATAGGCTGGGCTGGGGGCTGGCGGCTGGAGCGTGTCTCGCTGTGTCGCGCCCCGAGTGGAGGGCGGCCGGCGTGCCCCTGCCGCCCTGCCCCAGCCTCCAGCCTCCAGCCCAAAGCCTCCAACTCTTGCTCCTACATCCGCACCGACGCGTTCTCGCCGGGCTCGTAGCGCTGGCCGGTCACGACGGCTTTGGCAAAGCCAATCAGGTGCACCATCGCGCTCGATGACGAGTCCCAATGACTCGGCGCCGGTGACGTCGACCCGAATCAGCCGCAGGTCGGGGTCGTCCACACCTCGCGGAAACCAGGCCTTGTAGAACGGATTCCACAGCTCCCGGGCCTTCGCCCGATCGTCCAGGATCCGCGCGCGGCCTGATACCGACACATACGCCTGGTCGTCCGGATTGGCGTAGGCGACGTTGACCTCCGCCTCGCGGTCGATCTCGATCGTCTTATCGGTGCTTTGCCCCGTGAAGAACCACAGCACCCGCCGCCCTGTTCGCAAGGCGGCTGCCAAAGCGGGGCTGGAGGCTGGGGGCTGGAGGCTGGCGGCTGGGGACGTAGGCGAGGGCCGGTGCGAAGCGCGGGTGCCGTGGATTCGTGCAGCTGCCTGCCGGACTCGATTGGCTGACGTCTGGACTCGACAGTGTGACCTGAGCTCCAGCCCCCAGCCCAGCCTCCAGCCCCCAGTCGCCCGTCGCCGCCGCCCGCCGCCAGCCGCCAACCGCGAGCCGCCGCGCCGCTTGACATCGCGGGCCTCTTCGCTGTACCCTTCCATCCGGATTTACGGATTGACTGAACGCGCGCCGATTCTCGATCATCTCTCCGCACTCGCGGACGCCACCCGCAACCGGCTGCTGCTGCTGCTCGAGGCGCACGAGCTGACGGTCACCGAGCTCTGCGGCGTGTTGCAGCTGCCGCAGTCCACCGTGAGCCGCCATCTCAAGGCCCTGGCCGACGCGGGATGGATCACCTCGCGCGCGGAAGGAACGAGCCGGTTGTACACGATGAGCCGGGAGCAGTTGGACGCGCCCACTCGGCGGCTCTGGCTGCTCGTGCGCGAGCAGGTGGGCGGGTCGCGTCGCGCGACGCAGGATCATCACCGGCTGCAAGGCGTGCTGGCCGAGCGCCGCACCAAGTCGCAGGAGTTCTTCTCGTCGTCCGCCGGACAGTGGGACCGCCTCCGCGAGGAGCTGTTCGGCCCGATCTTCCACCTGCAGGCGCTGCTCGGGTTGGTGGACGATCGCTGGGTCGTCGGCGATCTCGGCGCCGGCACTGGCGCGGTCGCAGCGGCGCTGGCGCCGTTTGTCGCGCGCGTCATTGCCGTCGACAACTCCGCGGCGATGCTGCAGTCGGCGAAACGGCGGCTGCATGCGCACGCCAACGTGGAGCTGCGGCGGGGCGACCTCGAGGACCTGCCGATCGACAACGAGACGCTCGACGCCGCCACGCTGATGCTCGTGCTGCCGTACCTGCCGCAGCCGGCACGCGTGCTGCGCGAGGCCGCACGGGTGCTCAAGCCTGGCGGGCGCCTGCTCGTCTCCGACATGCTGCCGCACGACCGCGAGTCTTATCGGCAGCAGATGGGCCACGTGCGGCTCGGGATTTCCGAGGCGCAGCTCTCGGAACAGCTCGAGACCGCCGGCTTCGGCGCCGTGCACCTGCACACGTTGCCGGCCGACCCACGCGCGAAGGGTCCGGCCCTGTTCGTAGCCATCGCCCGTCGAGCGACGCACTCCGGCAACGCCGTGAGCACCATCGAACCTGGGGACACGCCGCAACGGTGTGAGCCCGTGGAGGCCGGCTCGAGCCGGCGTGAAGTCAGCAACGTGGCCCGGGGCCTGGAGCCCGGAGCCTGAAGCCAGAGGAGATCAGCCCATGCCCACCGCCACCGAAAAGCTTCATCCGTTTGCCGCGGCCGCCGCAGCGGGCCGGCCGCCGTTCAAAGTGCGCGACCTCTCGCTCGCCGAGTTCGGCCGCAAGGAAATCCGACTGGCCGAACAGGAGATGCCCGGTCTGATGGCGCTCCGGGCGCAGTACGCCGGCAGGAGCCCGCTCGCCGGCGCCCGCGTCATGGGCAGCCTGCACATGACGATCCAGACCGCGGTCCTCATTGAAACGCTGACCGAGCTCGGCGCCGACGTGCGCTGGGTGTCGTGCAACATCTTTTCGACGCAGGATCACGCGGCCGCGGCGGTGGCGGTCGGGCGTCCCGAGAGCGGCGGCACCGTGGAGAACCCGAAGGGCACGCCCGTGTTCGCGTGGAAAGGCGAGACGCTCGACGAGTACCTGGTGGTGCACGAAGGAAGCGCTGATGTGGCCCGACGGCTCCGGGCCGACGCTCATCGTCGACGATGGCGGAGACGCCACGCTGTTCATCCACAAGGCGTACGAGTACGAGCAGGCGGGCACGATCCCGGAGTTCAACCCGGCGAACGAGCCCGAGGAATGGGGCGTTATCCTCCAGACGCTGCGCACGGAGCTCGGTCTCGCGCCCGGCGCATGGTCCAAGGTCGCGACCGGCATTCGCGGCGTCAGCGAGGAAACGACGACCGGCGTGCATCGCCTTTACCAGATGATGGAGAACGGCACGCTGCTGTTCCCTGCCATCAACGTCAACGACTCGGTCACCAAGAGCAAGTTCGACAACATCTACGGCTGCCGCCACTCGCTCCCGGATGGCCTGGCACGCGCCACCGACGTCATGCTCGGCGGCAAGGTCGCCGTCGTGATGGGCTACGGCGAAGTGGGCAAGGGCTGCGCGCAGGCGCTGCGCGGGCAGGGCGCGCGCGTGATCGTGACCGAGATCGATCCCATCTGCGCGCTGCAGGCGGCGATGGAGGGCTTCGAGGTCACGACGCTCGACAACGTCGTCTCGAAGGCCGACATCTTCATCTCGGCCACCGGCAACAAGGACATCATCACCACGGCCCACATGGCGCGCATGAAGGACAAGGCGATCGTCGGCAACATCGGCCACTTCGACAACGAGATCGACATGGCCGGCCTGAAGAAGGTGCCCGGGATCGAGCGTATCAACATCAAGCCGCAGTACGACGAGTGGCGGTTCGCCGACGGCCACAGCGTGATGATTCTTGCCGAGGGCCGTCTGCTCAACCTGGGGTGCGCGACCGGGCACCCGAGCTTCGTGATGTCGGCCTCGTTCACGAACCAGGTGATCGCGCAGCTCGAGCTGCACCAGAACACGGGCGCTTACGAGAAGAAGGTGTACATGCTGCCCAAGCGCCTCGACGAACAGGTTGCCCGGCTGCACCTCGCCCACCTCGGGGTGGAGCTCACGCAGCTGTCGAAGGATCAGGCAGACTACATCGGGGTTCCGGTCGAGGGACCGTACAAGCCCGATCACTACCGATACTAAGGCCAAGGGCTGAGGGCTGAGGGCTGAGGGCTGAGGGCTAAAGGCTAAGGGCAGCAGCTAGCAGCGCGATGAAAACAAGGCACCCCGCATGAAAATGCAGGATGACGGATGTAGGATGTCGGCCGGTTTGGCTACATCCGGCATCCGACATTCTGCATCCAGGCCCAGTGGCCCTCAGCGTTTGGCCTTTAGCCCTCCCCGTCTCCTACCGTCCGAAGACGTAACCCACGCCGAACTTGAGGTCGGGGCTGTCCCACGCCCCGATCTTCACTTCGAAGAACAGCCCCTTGTCGTGCTGGAGCCCGCCCACGAAGTTGAAGCCGCCCCTGGTGTCGGAGTCGCGGTCCTCGTCGAAGTTGTAGTAGTTGATGGCCGGCCCTCCCCCGCCGTAGACGGTCCACGGGCTCTGGTGCAGCGGGAAGCGGTAGACCGCCTCGATGTTCACGGCCACCAGCGTCACATCGTCGCCAAATCCAATCTCGAGATTCGGCCTGAGGTGCACGCGATTGACGATTGCCCCCGTTTCCACGTGCGCGCCCAGGTAGAACTGATCGGGGTCGACGCTCGCGCCTGCGCGTACGCCGATGCCGATGCCCTGCGCGAAGCTGGGGGATGCCCCACCCAGGAGCGCGGCCATGGTGATGACGACAAACGAAATGGCTCGATTCCTCATGATTGCACCTCTTGATCTCGCTCCCTTCAAGACAACTGCCACGTGATTGGCGAGCGGGTGTCCTAGGGGCGGCGGCCGACGACGAGCATCTCGCGGGATGTGGGCCGGAGGGGACGATCGAAGTAGCTGCCGAACATCTCTTCGACTTCGAAGCCCGTGTGGAGGAACAGGAGCTGCAGCTCGCAGGGAAAGTAGACGTGGCTTTCGAAATCGCTCACGTAGCGGTCGACCGCATCCTCCTGCGTGAAGCGGTCGTACAGGAAGCGCACCTGGGCGCGCTGCTCGTGCGGCAGGTAGCGCGTCGTCTTGTAGCGCACGAGCCGCGCGCTGCCGTCCGGGGGCGACGTGTCGAGATCGATCTCGACGAGCGCGCGAGGCGGCGTCTGGCACGAGTCTGCGTAGACGGCGAGGTTGGGCATCGCGATGTCGGCCACGAACCGTCCCCCGGGCGACAGCGCGAGCCACGCCGTGCGCCAGGCCGCGAGGCGGTCGGGCAGCGTGAGCAAATGGCACAGCGATGAACAGGGCGTGATGACGAGATCGAAGAGCTCGTCGGTGCGCCACGTGCGCATGTCTCCGTGCGTGAGCGTGAGGACGCGCTGCACCGCCGGCGGCGCGAGGTTCCGCTTCTCCGCCGCTGCCGCCAGCATCTCCTCCGCGAGCTCCACGCCGACGATCTCGAAACCTTGTGCCGCCGCCAACCCCGCGAGCGGTAGCGTCACACGCCCGCTGCCGCACGCGAGCTCCAGCACGCGGCGCGGCCGCAGCCGCTGCACCAGCCGCCGATAGAAGCCGATGTCTTCGTCGTCGCCTTCGTGCTCCAGATCGTAGTCAGCGGGACGCTTGTAGATAGGCTCGGTGTCGCGCGGCGGCGCGGGTGTGGTGGGAACGCTCTCTGCCATGCGTGCACTCGGGTGCACGCGCCGTGCCGAGACGGAGGCTCCGGCCCGCAGACCAGAGGTCTCCGCAATGAACGTGTCAGCGGGCCGAACGCGAGACCGGAGTGGAGCCGATCACCTCAGTCCGGCTGAAGCCGGACACTATACCGCGGCGCGCTGCCGGCGCAGTAGAGCGGTCGATGTCCTGCATCAGTCGCCCTGCGGGCGTGGATCCCGTAACCGCATCCGGCATCCGGACCCGGCATCCAGCCAGCATCCGATCCCACATCCGAGCCGCCCTACGGCCGCCCGGCCAAGGCGCGCCGCCGCTGTTCCCGCTGATCGAAGAACCGCTGGCAGGCGCGCTGGAAGCGCAGCGCGAGCGGACGCGCCTGCGCCTCCGGGACGAAGCCAACCTGGGTCCAGGACGTCTGCAACTGGCGAATCTCGTGTTCCGCCGTGCGCAGCTTCGCCTCGTCGTCCCCGCGGCCGCCGATGGTGTTGGCTGCGAGCGCCTCGCGCAGTTGCATCGCCAGGATCGATGCCGGTGACGCCGCGTCGCCGCGGGCGGGCTCCGGCCCGGCAAGCTTCTCGGCGCGGGCCACGAGATCCTGCAGCCGCCGCAGGTTCGCGGAGACATCGAACTCGGTGCCGCGGACCGCGTCGGGGTCGGCGCCGACGGCTGCTGACAGCGCGGCCTCGAAGCGCTGCGCCAGCGGGGCGAGCACGTCGCGGGGCAGCACGGGCGCATTTGCCCAGCGCGTGCGCAGGCTGCGCACGGCGGCGACACGATCGGCTGCAGCAACGGGCGCCGGGGACCCCGGAGGCGCGGCGTCGGCCTGTGTCGCCGCGTGTGCCTCGGATGCGGGCGCTTCCGGTTGCCCACCGATGCTGTCGTCGCCGGCGTGCGCGTCGGACGCCGTCCCGTCGCCCTCGGCCGTGGCGCTACCTGACGGCTCTGCAGCATCCGTGTTGGCCGTGGCGACCTGTGCGTGCTGTGCGCGCACAGACGTCGCGTCGGGGCCCGGGTGAGACGGGGCGCCGAGCGCGACGGCTTCGGCGATCAGCGCCTCGCGCGCGGCGAGCCGCAGGTTCAGATCGAGGATGTGACGCTGCTTGTAGCGCTCGAAGAAGCGATCGCACGCGGCGCGGAACCGGTGCCAGACCACCTCCGACTTGTTCTTCCGTACCGGACCGATCGTCTTCCACTCGGCCTGGAGCCGTTTCAGCTCGGCGGCCGCACCTTCCCAGTCGCTCGATTCGGCCAGCGTCTCGGCGCGCGCGCAGAGCGCCTCCTTCTTGGCGAGGTTGTCGGCCCACGCGTGCTTCCGCTCGGCGAGGTCCTCGTGACGCCGCGTGAAGAACCGATCGCACGCCGTGCGGAAGCGCTCCCACGCCGCCTGTTCGTCCTTGCGCGGCCCCGGCCCGATCGTCTTCCACTCGGCCTGGAGTGCCTTGATGGCATCTGCGGTCGCAATCCAGTCGCTCGATCCCGCGAGCGCCTCCGCACGCTCGCAGAGCGCCAGCTTCCGCTGCAGGTTTTCCGCGCGGGCCTGCGCCTGCGTTTCGAAGAACGCATCGGTACGGCCGCGGACCTCGTCGATGGCCGTCTTGAACCGGCGCCACAGCACCTGGCCCTGATCCCGCGGACCGGCGGCCACCTTCTTCCATTCTTCCTGGAGGTCGCGGAGCTGCCGCGCGGCATCGGCGGGATCCTCGACGGCGCGAAGGGCTTCGGCCTTGCCGATCAGCTGCTCCTGTACGCTGGCGTTCGCCCAGCGCTGCCACTCGTCGGCGTCGCGGAGCTCCTGCACGCGCGGCCCGAGCGCCGTCCGTGCTTGTTCCAATCGCTGCCGCACGAGATCACGATCGGGGCTGTGCGGCAGGTGCTCGAGCCTGCCGAGGGATTCGCGCGCATCCCGCAACACCCGGTCGAGTGTCTTCAGGGTCGCATCCGGCGTAGCGGCAATGCGCTCGGCCGCATCGGCCGCGTGCACGGCGCGCGCGAGCGCATCCCGATCCTCTCGCGCCTTCGCCTCGCGCGCCTCGTGCTCGCGCGCATGGACCGATTGCTCGGCCGCCGCAAAGCGCGCGGCGAGCGGCGCCACGCGCTCGTCGGCCTGCAACGGCTCACCGTTTGCGCGCCACTCGTCGCGCAACCGCTTCCACTGGCCGCGACCATCAGGCCGCTTCAACAGCTCCGGATCGGCCGCGACCCCTTCAGCTTCGGCACAGAGCGTCTCGAGCCGCTGCAGCTGTTCTTCCACCATCTCCGCCTCGCGAGCGCGGGCCTCGGCAGCCCGGCAGGCCGCCTCGAACCGCGCGATGAGCGCAGGGTCGTCGCCGCCCGTGAGCGGCGGCAATGCCTGCCAGTCTGCCTGGATGCCCAGCAGCGCGGCCGCAACCTCGGCGGCCGGCAGAGCAGCGACACGGGCACGCAGGTCTTCGCGTGCCGCCATCTCGCGAGCGCGCTCTGCCGCTCGCTGTTCGCCGGCGGCGCGTTCGCCTTCGTGCCGCGCAAGCCCCTCGGTGACCGCCGCGACCGCCGCGCCAAAGCGGCGCGCGAGCTCGGGGTCCGCGTCCGCGCCGATCCGGCCCCACCGGGCTTCCGCGGCCGCCAGCTTCGTGGCCGCCTCATGCCAATCGGAAGGGGCCACGAGCGACTCGACGTCACGGCACAGGTCGCGCTGTGCCCGCCGGCGCTCGCCGGTCTCGGCGAGCCGCTTCGCTTCGGCTTCCGCCGCGGCGGCTTCCTGCTCCTCGAGTCCCCGCAACAGCGTGCGGGCGCGACGCTGCACCGCGGGGTTCTTCCCCCGCGCGGCAATCGTGCGCCAGTTCTGCGGATCCGGGATGCGTTCGAGCGCACCGAGCGCCACGTCCTTGTAGTCCGACTTCAACGCGGTTGCCAGCAGCTCCTGCGGATCCGTCAGCCGTGCGAGCGCGGCCATCCGCGTCTCGGCCGATTCGGCGCGGCGCGCGGTCGTGCCCAGTGGACGCGCATCGTCGGACAATCGGTCGAGCGCCCGGCGGCTCACGGTGTCGCGCCGCGCCGTTTTCGCCACGAGCACCAGCTGCTTCTGCGCGTCTAGTGGCGGAAGCGCGGTCAAGCCCTCGACCGCCGCCAGGCTCGCGGGTTCGTCCGCTTCGTACGCGCCGAGCGCGATGTCGAGCAGCACGCCCGCCGCTTCGTCTCGCACCTGCGCATCGGTCTCGCGCCGGACGACGTCGGTCAGCACGGCGACGTTCCCGAGCCGGCTCACCGCGGCGCGGCGCACGCGCGGATCGGGATCGGTGCGCGCGAGCGACACGAGCACATCCTGCTCGTCGTCCTGGAGATCCTGCACGCCCAGCGCCCGTATCATCGGGTCGGCGTGCTTCCAGCGCGGCTGCGTTTTGAACCGATCGAGAAGACCCATGCTGTGTGGCGGCCGACGCGTGACTGCCGTTTCCCTTGACTGCCGGAGGCAGGCGGCGTCGTGGAGGACGGTCGCCCGCGCCGGAGCGATACAGTCTACAGGAGCAGCCGCCTCCGCTGCCAACCGGGGAAGGAATTCGGAGGACGGAGTGCGGAGCTCGGAATGAGGGCGAAGTTCGGAGGTCGGACGTCGGAATGCAAGGTACGAAGGGCCGATTGCTTCAATGACTGACACGGGCGCTCGATGCCCTGCGCCGCCTTGTCCGGATGTGAGGTGCTATGTCCCTCACGAAACGGGAACCTGAACGCTCCGGTCGTGACGTTCAAGCGGTAGGCCGAAGTCGGCGTGAACGCTGGGCCTCAGCACAACCACCGCCTCAATGCGGAGTTCGGAGTGCGGAATTCGGAATTAGGTATGAATTCGGAGTTCGGAATTCGGAATGCAGGGTACGGAATTTCGGCCGTCTCAATGGCTGCCGCTGCGCGGCCTATTCGCGCAAGGACCGGCTCTTGCACAGGAAACCCAGAGATCATGCCGCTCGTCTCCGCTATCCTGTGCCGCCCGGCCGCCGCAGCCCGGCTCGTCCTGGTCTGCGCCGTCTGCGCGGACCTCGCATGCAACACGGTCCGGGACACTGGCGGCAGCACACCCAGTCCGACGCCTACGCCCGGTACGCCGATCGCCTACACGGCCATCGGGGCCAGTGACGCCGTGGGCGTCGGCAGCAGCGCCCCGTGCCTACCATTTGCCGCGTGCCCGGATGGCCGCGGCTACGTGCCGCTCGTCGCCCGAGAGCTGGGCAGCGACGGCACAACGGTGACCGTGTCGAACCTCGGCATCCCCGCGACCGTGCTGAGCCCCGCAATCGAGGCGATCGGCAACCAGTACAACCGTGGGATCCCGGGCAACTTCCTCGAGCAGGAGATGCCCTTCGTGCCGCGGGCCAGCACCGTCGTCACCGTCTTCGCAGGCGGAAACGACACGAACGCGATCGGCACGGCTGTGGAGCGCGGTGCGGGCGGCGGCGATCCGGACGGCTA
This sequence comes from Vicinamibacteria bacterium, assembly GCA_963697705.1. Taxonomy (GTDB): domain Bacteria; phylum Acidobacteriota; class Vicinamibacteria; order Vicinamibacterales; family JAENWD01; genus CAVUCH01. The sequence continues at coordinate 2,051,940 of CAVOPA010000017.1, read as the reverse complement.
CATCGACGCACAGGTCCGCAGCTTCGCGAGCGACTACGCCGCCCTCGTCCGCGGCATCCGTCAACGCGCCCCGTCTGCGCGCATCGTCGCCATGAACCTGCCGAACATGGCGGGTCTCCCCTATGCGGCTGGCTTTGCGCGCACGGAGCGGCAGTACCTGCAGCGGATCTCGGTGGGGTTCAGCCGCGAGGGCGCCAACGCACTGATGGCGCAGGGCGTGGTCGTCGTGGATCTGCTGTGCGATCCGCGCAGCTACCAGGGCGGATTGTACTCAGGCGACGGGTTCCATCCCAACGATGCCGGGTACGCGTTCCTCGCGAGTGAACTGGTGCACGCAATCAGGACGGCCAGCTACCCTCCGCCGCAGGGTGACTGCGGGTTCACGCGGATCGTGGGGTGAACACCGGATGGTTGGATGAACCGCCGTGCGTGTCTCCAGCGTCCCGCTCAATCGGCCTTCGCCTTGGCGACGCCCAGCTCCTTGAGCCGCCCGACGACGTCCTGCGCGGCGGTAGACGTCTTGACCTCGCGATCGACGTAGAGAATCTTGCCATCGGGGCCGATGTAGAACGTCCACCGGCGCGCATACCCCATAGGCGAGAGCACGCCGTAGGCAGTGGCCACTTTCTTGTCGGCATCGCTCAGGATTGGATAATCGGCTCCCAGCGACTGCGCAAACCTGGTGTTGGTTTCGATGTCGTCGACGCTCGCGGTGAAGTAGGCGATGTCGTACTGCCGCAGCTCCGAGCCGCCCTCACGGAGCGACTTGCACTCGGCCGTTCAACCACCTGTGAAGGCTTTGGGAAACCAGGCGAGCACCACCGTCTTGCCCTCCAGTTCCGCCAGGCTGTGCGTCTTGCCGTCCGACCCGGGCAGCGAGAACGCGGGTGCGATGTCGCCCGCCTTCAGTTCCTTCTCCGGCCCGCCCTGCGCGTACGCCAACGCCGCAACCACGAGCAGCACGACGCTCACCAACGCCACGAGCTTGGGGTTTGCCACCAGCACCTCCTCAACGGTGATTGACAGTCTACTTGATTGTCCCGGGCGAATGGACGTGCCGTATCCTAGTGGGCGCAGCCCGCGGCGACAGACGCACGCGGCGCGTTCGAGTCTCACATCATCTGCTCCGGTATGGCGAAACGTCAGGACCCCAACGATCTCTCGCTGTTCGATCTCCCCGTCGACGACGCGCCGGCCGTTCCGATTCCGGCTGCAGCCGGAGCTGCTGGCGGAGGAGGCGGCCGCGGCGCGGCTGGCGGCAACGGCATGTCGGGCGACGGCTCGGTCGTCGCGCTGCACGAAGCCGCACAGGCGCGGTACCTGAACTACGCGCTGTCCGTGATCACGGCGCGGGCGCTGCCCGATGTGCGTGACGGGTTGAAGCCGGTGCAGCGCCGCATCCTCTACACGATGTGGCAGCAGAACCTCACCGCTGACGTGAAGCACCGCAAGTGCGCGAAAGTCGTCGGCGACGTGATGGGCAACTACCATCCGCACGGCGACTCGGCCATCTACGAGACGCTCGTGCGCATGGCCCAGTCGTTCTCGCTTCGGTACCCGCTCGTGGACGGCTCGGGCAACTTCGGATCGCTCGATGGCGACGGCGCGGCGGCCATGCGCTACACCGAGTGCCGCCTGGCACGCCTCAGCGACGAGATGCTCGAGGAGATCGACCAGTCTACGGTGCACTTCCGGCCGAACTACGACGGAACGAAGACGGAGCCGGTGGTGCTGCCGGCGCGCGTGCCGAACCTGCTGGTCAACGGCGCGACCGGCATTGCCGTCGGCATGGCGACGAGTATCCCGCCGCACAACCTCGCCGAGGTCTGCACCGGCCTCATCAAGCTGCTGGAGAACCCGGATCTCACCACGCCGCAGTTGTGCCGCTGGGTCAAAGGGCCCGACTTTCCGACAGGCGGGCAGATCCTCAACTCCGCGGACGAACTGAAGGAGATCTACAAGACCGGCTCCGGTGCCATCCGCCTGCGCGCCACCTGGCAGATGGGAGATTCGGGCGCGCGCGAGCCACACCATCTTCGTCACCAGCATCCCATACGCCCTCGACAAGTCCACGGTCATCGAGCGCATCGCCGAGATCGTCATCGCCCGCAGGCTGCCGCCGCTCGTCGACGTGAAGGACGTGTCCACCGACGACGTGCGCATCGAGCTGACGATCAAGCGCGAGGCCGACCCGAAGATGGTCATGGCCTACCTGTTCAAGCACACGCCGCTGCAGACCAACTTCCCTGTCAACCTGACCTGCCTCATTCCGACGGAGAACCCCGAGGTCGGGCGTCCGGAACGCTGCGATCTGAAGACGATCCTCTGGCACTTCCTCCACTTCCGGCTGGAAGTGGTGACGGCGCGGCTCGAACACGAGCTCGGCGCGCTGCGCAAGCGGATCCACATCCTCGAAGGCTTCGAGAAAGTGTTCGACGCCCTCGACGAGATCCTGCGCATCATCCGCCGGTCGGACGGCAAGAGCGACGCGGCCGAGAAGATCATGGCGCGCTTCGGCCTCGATGCCGAGCAGACCGACGCGATCCTCGAGCTCAAGATCTACCGGCTCGCGCGGCTCGAGATCCTGGTCATCACCAACGAGCTCGCCGACAAGCGGAAGCGCGCGAAGCAGATCAGTGCGCTGCTGGCCGACGACGAGAGCCGGTGGGCGCTCGTGCGCGAAGAGCTCGACGCGATCCAGAAGACCTACGGCAGTGCCAAGACCGATCCGCGACGCACGCTGATCGCAGCCGCGGCCGCCGAGGTGGAATACTCCGCCGACGATTTCATCGTCGACGAGGACAACGTCGTCATCCTCACCCGCGACGGCTGGATGAAGCGGCAGAAGGAGGTGAAGGACCTGGCGACGACCCGCCTCCGCGAGGGCGACCAGGTGATTGCCGTGCTCGCCGGCAGCACGCGCGCGACCGCGGCGTTCTTCACGAACTTCGGCATCGCCTACTCGTGCCGAATCGTGGACGTGCCGGCGTCCACGGGCTACGGCGAGCCCATTCAGCGCCTGTTCAAGTTCCGGGACGGCGAGCGCGTGGTCGGCGCCGTGAGCCTTGACCCGCGGGTGACGCCCGACATCACGCCAAAGGCCGAAGGCCAGCCCGCTCGGACCCATGCCGTGGCCGTGACCACCGACGGCTACGCCCTGCGCTTCAACATGGATGGTTTCGTCGAGCCGAGCACGCGTGCGGGGCGGCGATACGCCCGGCCCGCCGAAGGTGCCGAAGTGGTGGGCGTCGCGGCAATCGACGGCAGCGAAACCATGATCGTCGCAACCCAACAGGCACGCGCGGTGCTCTGTCCAGTCGAGGAGATCAACTACCTGGCAGGCCCGGGCCGCGGCGTCATCCTCATCAAAATCGCCGGCGCCGACGATCGCGTGCTCGGGTTCGTGCCCTCGCGCGGCGATCGCGATCTGATGGTCGTCGAAACGACGCGCGGCGCCGAGCAGACCATCAGCACCGGGAAGTACGAAGTCACCGGCCGCGGCGGCAAGGGCCGCGAGCTGCTGCAGCGCGGGCAGTTCACCCGCGTCATCCCGAACCCGCCCGAGCTGCCACAGCTGGAGGCAGGGGCTAAAGGCTAAGGGCTAAGGGCTAAGGGCTCGGGGCCTTGCACGGAGCACCCCGCCGGGGTCTCCAGCCTACTTGACCGCCAGCCTCCAGCCTCCAGCCCGTTCAGGAACAGCTCGGCCGGACCATCTTGACGTCCTTGACGCCGAGCAGGGGCAGACCGATCAGGTCGCCCTTCAGCTCCGACTTGCTCTCCGTCTTGATGTCGTCGGCGTGCTCGCGGTCGATGTTCGTCTTCGTCTTCACCTTGACCTTGCCGTCCTCGCGATCGGCGGCCTTTCCCTTTATCTCGACCATGTGCCCGACATGGTTCTGGAGATCGTTTTCTGCTCCGACCAGCAAGTAGCTGTGCAGTTCGTTCTTCTTGTCGGCCACGTTGGTCAGCTGGTACTGTGTCGCCCCATTCGGATCCGGAAGCCGCTCGACGCACCCGGTGAGCGTCACGTCCTTGCCGTCTTTCACCTCGAGCTTGGTTTCGCTCTTGACCTTGTCTTCCTGTCCCGCAACGCCGACCGGAATGGAAGCCAGGCCGATAATCGCCACCACGGAACAGGCGAACTTGATTGCCATTCACATACCTCCGCCGTTGCTCCTGCGAACTTGGGGCCAGACGGGGACAGGCTGGAGGCTGGAGGCTGGAGGCTGGAGGCTGGAGGGCTGGAGGCTGGAGGCTGGGGGCTGGGGCTAAAGGCTAAAGGCTAAAGGCTAAAGGTTGAACGCTTACGGCCCAGGCTGGGTCCTGGGCGCCTGGCCGCCCCTAGCTTTGGCCCGCCGCACCTGGCCTTTCTGCTATTCTTGTGCTCAGGAATCAGTGACGGCCGGGAGCCTCCGGCCACACCTCCCATACTCAGGCGCGATGCGTCCGCCCTCACGGGCCGGGCGCACCCGTTCGGCCGGATGCCGACGCGCCCCGCACAACCAGGCCACCCACGAAGGACACCTTGACAGAGACACGCTTGAAAATTGCGGTCTTCATCGATTTCGACAACATCGAGATCGGCGTGAAGACCACCCTGGGCCAGACATTCGACGTCGCCGCCATTCTCGAGGCGCTCAAAGAGCGCGGCGAGGTCGTGACCAAGGTCGCCTACGGCGACTGGAAGCGCGCTGGAGACCACGGCCGCCTCCTGTCGCAGCATGCGATCCGCATGGTGCAGCGCAACCTCACCCCGGGCGGCGACAAGAACGGCGCCGACATCAACCTGGCGCTCGACGCCCTCGAAATGGCGTTCACCCACGACCACATCAACGCCTTCGTGATTGTCGGCGGCGACAGCGACTTCATCACCCTGGTCGAGAAGCTGAAGCAGTACGACAAGAAGGTGTTCGTCGTCGGCGGACGGCAGTTCACGAGCCTCGTGATGCAGAAGAACTGCCACGAGTTCATCGCCTACGAGAACCTCGTTGCCGGCCGCCGGACCAGCACGACGGAAAAGAAGGGCGGCCCGGCGCCGGCGCCGCCTGCCTCGAGCGAGGTGACAAAGGCGTTCCCCCTCGTGAAGCGCGCGCTGAAGGTGCTCGTCGATCGCGAGGTCTCGCCGCAGCTCGGGCTGCTCAAGAGCACGCTGCTGCAGCTGGATTCGACGTTTTCAGAGCGCGATTACGGCGCCAGCACGTTTCGTGATTTCATCGAGAAGGTCGCACAGACCGGCATGGTCGCCCTGCGGCACTCTGGACGCAGCCTGCTCGTGGAACTGCCTGAGACGAATGGCGGCGGCGAGGCCGCTCCCTCGGCATCGCCCGCCGCCGTGACCGAGGCGCAGCCCGATGCGTCGATTGAACCGCCGCACGAAGCGTCAGCCGAGACCGCGGAGACGACCGAGATCGTCGCACCGGCCGAAGCCCGCGACGTGGCTGCTCCGCCGCCCGTCGATGCCGCCGAGGCGAGCCAGGCCATTCAGCGTGCGCAGGACGCCTTCCAGCGGGCGAGCCAGCCGCCGCGATGGCCGATGTACGTCCGACAGGTGAAGCAGTACCTGCGCGCGGCCGACGAGGGCTTCGACGAGCGCAAGTGGGGTTTCGCTACGATCGTCGAGTTCCTGCGCGCCTGTCAGCGTGAAGGCGTCTTCCGCCTCGAACGCGATCGCCAGGGCGTGCTGCGCGTGTTCCCCGGCGCCAACCTGCAGAAGCCAATCAGCCAGATCGGCACCATCACCGAGCCGGCCGAAAGCCCGGAGACCCCCAGCCTGCCGCTCGGCGACCCGCGCCATGATCAGCAGTCGACCGCCGCGCCGACAGAGCAGGAGGCGGCGGAACCTGGTACGCCTGCGGTTGCCGAAGGCGTGACTGTCGAAGGAGAGCCCGAGCGAGTGGCCGAGCCCCACACCAGACCACATCAACAGCCCGCTCCCGCGCGCGCCACGCGTCCGCGGCGCTCGGTCAAGAAGACGACAACCGGCCGTCCCGCCGCGCGCAAGTCAACCGGAGCGAAGGCAGCGCCGGCGAGGGGAAGGAAAAAGATCTCCGACTAGGGGGACAGTGCGGTTCCGGGTTCCTGGGTTCTGGGTTCCAGGTTGGGTTCCCGGTTCCGGGTGCGTTCCACGTGCCAGGTTCTTTTGGTTCCGGGTTCCACGTTCCGGGTTCGGTCCAGCGCGGAACCAACCCGGAACCCGGAACCAGGAACCAGGAACCGACGAACCGAGGAACCCGGAACGCACCTGGAGCCCGGAACCCAACCTGGAACTCAGAACCCGGAACCCGGAACCGCCCCCCGTCGTTTTAGCGTGTCACCACGTATCCAATCCCCGCCTTCGTCGCTGCGGCGTTCAGCTCGGCGACATCCTTGTCGACAAGCGACTGCACGTCGCTCGCGAGGCGTGTCAGCTCCGCGTGGTAGACCGCGAACATCTCCTTCATCCCTTGCGTGGGGGCACCGTCGCCCTCGTCGGCGAAGGACATCAGCGGCGCCAACCGTGAGTACAGCATCGCGCCGCCCCGCTGCGCGAGGATGTCGTAGGTCACTTCGGCAGTCGGGTTGTGCAGCTGCCGTTCGAGCACGTCGCAGCGCGCAGCGATCCGGTCGCCGCTGGCAAGGAGCTCGCGCGCGTTTGCGCGCGCCTCGAGCAGGCTGCGCCGCGCCGTGATCTGCTGCCGCACCACGCGCAGCTGCTCGACCAGCGACGCGAGCGTGGTGATGTCGTCGCGCACCTGGATCACGAACGCCTCCTGTGCCTCCAGGTCGGCGTCGGAGATCGTGGCGCGCGGATCGCGTACGACCCGCAGCGGTGTCGTGACCGTCCGACCGTCGGCGCTGATGCGCGCCGTGTAAGTGCCGGGCGGTACCATCGGCCCGCGCTCCGGATCCCCCGCGTCGATTCGCGCCCTGGCCATCTTCTTCGCACCCTCACGGGTCAGGTCCCACACTGCGCGCTCCACGCCCGGGTCGGTCGGCAGCGCCTTCTTGAGCCGCGCTTCCTCGTCATCCTCGGCCTCGGGATCATCGTCTTTCGGCAACGGCACGCTGCTGAGACGGCGCACCAGGCGCTGCTGCGCGTCGAGGATCTCGATCGTCAGCTCGCCCTTCGGCTTGCTCTTGAGAAAGTAGTAGATCGCGGCGCCGCCCGGCGGGTTCTGGCCGGCCCCCCGCTGTCGCTCAGTCGCGGCATACCTCCACCGCGTCGCATCCGGCGTGGGAAACGCGAACAGATCCTGCTGCACGACCTGCTGGGACAACTCGCGGAGTGGCACCAGGTCGTCGAGGATCCACAACGAACGGCCGTGCGTGGCGAGTACGAGCGACTGGTCCTTGACCACGAGGTCGTGCACGGGCACCGTCGGCAGGTTCAGCTGCAACGAGCGCCAGGTGGCACCGGCGTCGCTCGAGTAGATCACGCCTCTCTCGGTCCCCACGTACAACTGGCCGCGCTTCTGCGGATCCTCTCGCACGGCGTGAAGGTAGATGTCCTGCGGCAATCCTGTATCGAGCCGCTTCCATGTACTGCCGTAGTCCGACGTCACGAACAGGTAGGGCCGCAAGTCGTCGAGGCGGTGCGCGTCCACGATCACGTACGCGGTCCCCGCGTCGAACGGTGACGGCTCGATCAGGCTGATCGTGCCCCACTCGGGCAGACCCTTCATCCCGCTCGTCACGTTCGTCCAGCTGCCTCCCCCATCGCGCGTGACGTGCACGAGCCCATCGTCGCTGCCCGCCCAGATGACGCCCTTCTGCTTCGGTGATTCGGCGACGGTGAAGATGGTGCAGTAGAACTCGATCCCGGTGTTGTCGCCGGTGATCGGCCCGCCCGACCACTTCTGCTTCGACTTGTCGTTGCGCGTGAGGTCGGGACTGATCGGACTCCAGGTCTGCCCGCCATCCGTCGTCCGGAACAGCACGTTGCCGCCGTGATAGACGACCTGCGGGTCGTGCGGCGACGTGGCAATCGGCGCCGTCCACTGGAAGCGGTACTTCAGATCTTCGGCGCCATGACCGGAGCCGTTCTCCGGGTACGCGCTCACGTTCCTGGCCTGCCGGGTGCGGTGGTCGTAGCGCGAGATGTAACCAAGGTACTCACCCGCGTACACGATGTCTGGCTCGTCGGGCTTCGAGACGACGTGGCCCGCTTCCCCGCCGCCGACGTCGTACCAATCTCCAGCCACAATGCCGCCACGGCCGAGACTGTTGCTCGGTCCCTGTGCCGTGCCGAGGTCCTGCATGGCGCCGGCAACGCGGAACGGCACGCGCGTGTCGGCCGACACGTGGTAGAACTGCCCGATTGGCAACAGTGCCGCCGTCCAGGTGTCGCCGCCGTCGGTCGAGATCTCGACGCCGCCGTCGTTCCCGTCGATCATGCGCCGCGGGTTCTTCGGGTCGATCCAGACGTCGTGATGGTCGCCATGCCGGAAGCCGCGCACGACGTTGAGCGTGTGGCCGCCATCGATCGATCGCACCATCGGCACCTGTGGAAACCACACGTCGTCGGCGTTGGCCGGGTTGATGGTCATCGTGGAGTAGTACCAGGGCCGCTGGCGCACCCTGCGGTCGGCTGATGCACGCGTCCAGCTGTCGCCGCCGTCGTCGGAGCGGAAGAGTCCGCCGTTCTCCCCTTCGATGAGCGCGTACACGCGACGCGCATCCGAGGGCGCGACCGCGACTCCGACCTTGCCCCATGGCGCGTCGGGCAGGCCCTTCGTGAGCGCCTTCCAGGTGTCGCCACCATCACGCGACACGTACAGGCCGCTGCCAGGTCCGCCGCTCACGAGCTCCCACGGCCGACGACGTGCCTGCCACAACCCGGCGAAGACGACGTTGGGATTGGACGGATCGAAGGCCACGTCCGACGCTCCGGTGTCGGCGTCCTTCTGCAGCACCGGCTGCCACGTGCGGCCGCCGTCTCGCGTCCGGTACACGCCGCGCTCGGGATTCGGCCCGAACGCGTGGCCGAGCACCGCCGCGAACGCCACGTCCGGATTCTGCGGGTGGACGATCATCGTGCCGATCTGCCCGACCTGCGCCCACACGCGTGACCACGTCTTGCCGCTGTCGACCGACTTGTAAATGCCGTTCCCCGGCGCGACGTTGCCGCGAATGTTCGCTTCACCCGATCCCGCGTAGATGACGTTCGGGTTGGACGCGGCGACGGCGATCGATCCAACGGTCGATGTGAGTTGATCGTCGAAGATCGCCTTGAAGGTGAAGCCGCCATCAGTGGACTTCCACACGCCCCCGGAGGCGGTGGCGGCGTAGTAGGTGTTCGGATCGCCGGGCACGCCGGCGACACGCGTCACGCGCCCGCCCTGCGAGGGGCCGATGCTGCGATACTTCAGCGCTTTGAGCTCGGATACCACGGGCAGGCCGTGCGCCGTGTCCGGCGTCGCCGCTTGCGCGGTGGCCGAACCGGGCTGCGCAACCGTCTGCGCGGTCAAACTGGTGAACGGGAGAACGAGCGCAGCCGCGAGGCCGAGTGCCCCAATGGTCAAACGACGGGAGATCAGCATGGCTACAAAGGATACCTTCTCGCACGGTCCCGAGCGCCAGGCGGCGACCGAGCCGGGCCTCGATCGCGGAGTGCCCGCCTTGAGGCGGGCCGTGATCCGCTGCGCCGCCGACAAGGCCCGCCTGAAGGCGGGCACTACACGGAGTCCAGAAGGCGGGCAACTACACGGGTCCAGAAGGCGGCACTACACGGGGTCCAGAAGGCGGGCACTACACGGAGTACAGAAGGCGCACATTACACCGAGTCCTGCAAGACGGGCACTACATGGAGCCCGGAAGGGCGGGCACTGCGCGGCGTCAAGGTCGCCGGCCTGTTATGATCCACCTCGTCCGATGAGCACCTACACCGCCAAAGACATCACCGTTCTCGAAGGCCTCGAGCCCGTTCGCAAGCGCCCCGGTATGTACATCGGCGGCGTCGGGGCCTCCGGGCTGCATCATCTCGCGTGGGAGACGCTCGACAACGCCGTCGACGAGGCGATGAACGGGTACGCCACCACGATCGGAGTGACGCTGCACCGTGACGGCTCGTCGCTGACGGTCACCGATGATGGTCGCGGCATCCCGGTGGACAGGCACCCGAAGACGAAGCAGAGCGCGCTCGAGGTGATCTTCACGGTGCTCCACGCGGGTGGGAAGTTCGAAGCCGGCAACTACAAGACGGCGGGCGGCCTGCACGGCGTCGGCGCGTCGGTCGTGAACGCGCTGTCGAAGGAGCTCGTCGCGACGGTGAAGCGCGACGGGGCGATCTGGGAGATGCGGTTCAAGCAGGGGAAGCCGACCGGCCCCTTGAAGAACCTGGGGCCGGCACGCGGCAGCGGTACGAGCGTCTACTTTCACCCCGACCCGACCATCTTCCCAAAAATCGAGTTCGATCCCGCGCTCATCCGCGAGCGGCTCGAGGTGATCAGCTACATCCACAAGGGGGTGAAGGTCACCTTCGAGAACGAGGCCACGGGCGAGAAGGAGACGTTTCAGCACGAGGAAGGGCTCGTGCAGTACCTGGAGAAGATCGTCCGCGAGCGCGGGACGAAGCCAGTTCACGACGCGCCGTTCACGCTGGAGCGCGACAACGGCTTGCGCGTGGACGTCGTGCTGCAGTGGACCGAGTCGACCGACGAGCACCTGCGCAGCTACGCGAACGGGATCCCGACCGCGTCCGGCGGCACGCACGAGAACGGCCTTCGCGCCGGGGTCGGCAAGGCGGTGCGCAACTTCATCGAGACGCACAACCTCTCGCCCAAGGGCGTGACGCTCACCGCCGAAGACATCCGCGAGGGGCTCACTGGCGTGCTGAGCGTGTTTCTCGCGGAACCGCAGTTCCAGGGACAGACGAAGGACCGGCTCAACAACCCGGAGCTGCTCTCGGCGATTGACTCTACCGTGCGTCCGGCGCTCGAGCACTGGATGAACCACAACATCAGCGTCGCCGAGGCGATCGTCGCGCGGATCATTCTCGCGGCACGCGCCCGCGAGGCGAGCCGCGCCGCACAGCAGGAGGTCACGCGCAAGACCGCTACCTCCGCACGGCTCGCGCTGCCGGGCAAGCTGACCGACTGTTCATCGAACGATCGCGACACGACCGAGATCTTCATCGTCGAGGGCGACTCGGCCGGCGGCTCCGCGAAGCAGGGGCGCGATCGTGCGCGGCAGGCGATCCTGCCGCTCCGCGGCAAGGTGCTCAACACCGAGAGCGCGTCGCTCGCGAAGGTGCTCGAGAACAAGGAGCTGTCCGACCTGATCATCGCGCTCGGCTGCGGGCTGGGCAAGAACTTCGACCTGTCGCGGCTCCGCTACGGGAAGATCATCATCCTCGCCGACGCCGACTCCGACGGCCACCACATCGCGACGCTGCTGCTCACGTTCATCTACCGCCACATGCCGCAGCTGATGGCGAACGGCCGCGTGTACCTCGCGCAGCCGCCGCTCTACCGCATCGACATCGGCAAGGAGACGTTCTGGGCCTTGGACGAGCCGCAGAAGACCGACATCCTGCGGAAGCACGGCAAGGGCCCGAACGGCCGCGCCACGCCCGAGATCACGCGCTTCAAGGGGCTCGGCGAGATGATGCCGAAAGTGCTGTGGGAGACGACGCTGAACCCGAAGACGCGGCGCCTGCTGCGGGTGGACGTCGTCGATCAGATCGTGACCGACCGGGTCATGAACGAGCTGATGGGCAAGGACGCCTCAGCCCGCTTCCGCTTCATCATGGAACGCGCGGAGGAGGCCGAGGAGCTCGACCTCTGAGGGCTGGGGGCTAAGGGCTAAGGGCGAGGGGCGTAGCCAGGCAGAGTAGCGCATCGCGGCGGTTTGGCGTTTTCGCCGTCTTCGGGCAATCGTCACCCTTCGCTTCTGCCCGCTAGCCTCTACCGCCCAGCCCCCAGCTCCCGCCCTAGCCCTTAGCCCTTAGCCCTTAGCCCCCTATAGCTCCGCTTGCAGACGGGCGGACGCGGTGAGATGCTCCGCCTTACAATCGCGGACGTTCGTGCGCGAGGTGCCGTGGACCCGAATTCCGACAACACTCCCTCACGCCCACTCGCCCTTGCGACGATCTCCTTCGCAGTCTGCTTCGCGGCCTGGGGGCTCGTCAGCGCGTCGGTCCCGTATTTCCGGTCGCTCTACGGCCTGAGCGCGACGAGCACCTCCCTGCTCGTCGCCACCCCCGTGCTGCTTGGTTCGCTCGCGCGCATTCCGGTCGGGATGCTCGCCGATCGGCTCGGCGGGCGCATCGTCTTCCCGATTCTCATGCTGCTCAGCGCGGGTGCCGCGGCCGCGCTCCCGTTCACGACCAGCTATCGGTCGCTGCTCGCCGTCGCGTTCTGGCTGGGGCTCGCCGGGTCGTCGTTCGCGGTCGGTGCGGGTTTCGTGTCGCGCTGGGCGCCCGCCGCGCGCCAGGGCAGCGCGCTCGGCGTGTACGGCCTCGGCAACATCGGCCAGTCGCTCGTCGTCTTTGGCGGACCGGTGATGGCCGCGTCGATCGGCTGGCCGTCGGTGTTCAACCTGATGGCGGGTATCCTGGCCGTCTGGGCCGTCGCGTTCTGGGTGCTGGCGCGGAATGCGCCTGGGGCCGTGCGCCCGAAGACGCTCGGCGAGATGCTGCGCGTGCTCGTAGCCACGCGTACGCCGGCCCTGCTCTCGCTCTTCTACTTCCTGACCTTCGGCGGCTTCGTCGCGTTCTCGATCTACCTGCCGACGCTGCTCAAGGACCAGTTCGCGCTGTCGCCCGCGGACGCGGGATTCCGGACGGCCGGATTCGTCGTGCTCGCGACGCTGCTGCGCCCGGTCGGCGGCATGCTGTCGGACCGCATCGGCGGCGCGCGCGTGCTGTCGGTCGTGTTCCTCGGGATCGCGCCGTTCGCGATGCTCCTCGGGTGGCAGGCGATGGTGCCGTTCACCGTGGGCGCGCTCGGCTGCGCCGCCCTGATGGGCCTTGGCAACGGCGCGGTCTTCAAGCTGGTGCCGCAGTTCTTCCCCGCAGAAACCGGGACGGTGACCGGCCTCGTCGGCGCCATGGGCGGCCTCGGCGGCTTCTTCCCACCGCTGCTGCTCGGCGTCTTCCGCGATCGGCTCGGCGCAGTCTGGCCGGGGTTCGTGCTGTTGGCGCTCTTCGCGCTCGTGCTCTGGGAGATCAACCGCCGGGTGTTCCTGCCCGCGGAGCGGCAGACCGAGCTCACGCTGCCGCCGAACCTGCTGCGCACGGCGGATCGCTGCGCGCGGGCGCGTGGGCCACCCTCTGGACCGCCCTGCTCGTCGCGGCAATCGTCGTCGGCTCACGCAACCTGCAGAATTTCGACGCGGCGCTCGTGGTGTACACGTTCGCCACGGTCTTCGCGACCTGGGGCGTGGTTTACCACTACGCGGTGTGGCTGACCAAGCCACCCACCCGCGTGTACTGGCAGCGCGGATTCGAGCTCCTGCGGCAGGAAGGCGTGCGCGGCGCACTCCGGGTGGCGCGAACGGCATCCACGCACGTCGTTGGACAGACGTTCATCTACCAGCGATCGCCGCTGCGCTGGTGGATGCACCAGTCGCTCTTCTGGGGCTGTCTGCTCGCGGTGGCGATCACGTTTCCGCTCGTGTTCGGGTGGATTCACTTCCGCAGCGCGCCCGGCGACCAGATGACGTACGTCACCTACGTGTTCGGCTTTCCGACGCAGTCGTTCCGGGTCCGGACGGTCGTGTCGTGGCTGCTGTTCCACGGCCTCGACATCGCCGCCGTGCTCGTGATCGTCGGGATCTCGCTCTCGCTCTGGCGGCGCATGCGCGATCGCGGCGCGCTGGCGGTGCAATCCTTCGCCAACGACCTGTTTCCGCTCGTGCTGCTGTTTGCGATTTCGGTGACCGGCCTCGGCCTGACGGCCTCAGCGACCTGGATGCGCGGCGCCTTCTATCACTTCCTGTCGGTGCTGCACGCGATCACGGTGATTGCGGCGCTGCTGTTCCTGCCGTTCGGAAAGTTCTTCCACATCTTCCAGCGGCCGGCACAGCTCGGCGTGAAGCTCTATCAGGAGGTCGGCGCGCGCGACGAGGGCGCCCGCTGCGTCCGCTGCGGTGAACGGTTCACGTCGCAAATGCACCTCGACGATCTGAAGGCCGTGCTGTTGCAGCTCGGGTTCGACTACTCCGGCAGGGGCACGCCGCACTGGCAGGACCTGTGCCCCACGTGCAAGCGCCGCACGCTGGCCTCGGCGCAGCTGCGAGAGATGGAGAAGAGGGCTAGGGGCTAGGGCGAGGCGGCTAGAGGCCAGGCTGGCGGCTGAAGGCTAGGCGTGAAGGCGAGACGCTAGCGGTTAGCCGTTAGCGCTTAACAGCCGCAAGGATCAACGAATGGCGATAACCCCCGACATCGACGCGCTGAAGGCTGTCTACGGCCCGCACCCGCAGTACACGCCCGGCGTGACGTACGGCGAGCAGGCGCGGCGGTCTCCCGACAGGCTCGTGAAGACGCACTGCTGCTTCTGCGGGCAGCAGTGCGGCATCCAGCTGAAAGTGCTCGACAACCAGGTGGTCGGGTTCGAGCCCTGGGAGGAGTTCCCGTTCAACAAGGGGATGCTCTGCCCGAAGGGCGTGCGAGCGGTACCTGCAGAACGCGCATCCCGATCGGCTCCTCTCGCCGTTGATGCGCTCGGCCGGCGGCTTCCGCGAGGCCACATGGGACGAGGCGCTCGACTTCACGGCCGGCAAGCTCCGAGAGATCGCGGAAAGGCACGGGCCCGACGCCATCGCGCTGTACGGCGGGGCGTCGCTCACGACCGAGAAAGCCTACCTGCTGGGCAAGTTTGCGCGCCTCGCGATCGGGACCAGGCACATCGACTACAACGGCCGCCTGTGCATGGTGTCGGCGGGCGTCGCGTACAAGCTCGCGCTCGGTATCGATCGATCGCCGAACCCCTGGGCCGACATCCCCAAGGCGCAGGTGGTGCTGATCGCGGGTGCGAACATCGGCGAGTGCGCGCCGATCACGACCGACTACGTCTGGCGCGCCCGCGACAACGGCGCGCGCCTGATCGTCATCGATCCGCGCATGACGCCGATCACGCGCAACGCCGACCTCTACCTGCCCGTGCGGCCGGGCACCGATCTCGCCCTGCTGCTCGGCATGCTGCACGTCATCCTGCGCGACGGACTCGAGAACCGCGCCTTCATCGAAGCCCACACGACGGGCTTCGACGAGGTCGCCGCCTCGGTGCGCGGCTGGGACCCGGCGACCGCGGCACAGGTCACCGGCGTGCCGCCCGACACGATTGAAACGGCGGCGCGCTGGTTCGCCACCGCCGAGCGCGCGATGGCCATGCACGCGCGCGGCATCGAGCACCAGTCGAAGGGCGTCGAGAACTGTCTCGCGCTGCTGAACATCGCGCTGGCCTGCGGCCACATGGGCCGCGAGGGCGCCGGCTGCTTCATGGTCACCGGCCAGGGCAATGGCCAGGGCGGCCGCGAGCACGGGCAGAAATGCGACCAGCTTCCGGGCGCTCGATCGATCACCGATCCCGCCGCCCGCGAACACGTCGCCCGGGTCTGGGGCGTCCGTCCCGAAGACATTCCCGGTCCAGGCCTGTCGGCGGTGGAGATCATGGAAGCCATTCACCGGGGCGAGATCAAGGCCCTGCTGTCGATGTGCTTCAACCCGCTGGTGTCGCTGCCCGACTCCACCTTCACGCGCCAGGCGCTGGAGCGGCTGGAGTTCTTCGGCGTGGTCGATTTCTTCCTCTCGGAAACGGCCCATCACGCCGACGTCGTGCTGGCGGGCAGCCTCCAGGAAGAGGATGAAGGCGTCACGGGCAGCGCCGAGGGGCGCGTGATCCACATTCAGCAGGCGGTCACACCGCCTGGCAACGCCCGCGTGGACTGGCACATCTACTGCGACCTCGCGAAGCGCCTCGGGCAAGGGCCAGTACTTCCCGTACACCACCTCACGCGAGATCTTCGACGAGCTGCGCGAGGCGTCGCGCGGCGGCATCGCCGACTACTACGGCATCACCTACGAGAAGATCGACAAGCAGATGGGCGTGTTCTGGCCCTGCCCGAGTCTCGATCACCCCGGCACGCCCCGTCTCTTCGAAGGCGGCAGGTTCGGGCACGCCGATGGCAGGGCGCGGTTCCTGGTGAACGAATACCGCGCGAGCGGCGACCCCGTGGACGATGATTTTCCGGTCTACCTCACGACCGGACGCGTCATCAGCCAGTACCTGTCCGGCACGCAGACCAGGCGCATCGGCCCGCTCGTGGATCAGCACCCAGAGCCGAAGCTGGAGATCCACCCGCGCCTCGCGGAAGGACTCGGCATCGCAACCGGCGATTGGGTCCGGGTGACGACGCGGCGGATGGAGATGACGCTGCCGGCGCTCGTCGTGAAGACGATCCGTCCGGACACGGTCTTCATCCCGTACCACTGGCCCGGCGTGGAGAGCGCGAACCAGCTCACGCACCGCACGCTCGACCCGCGGAGCAAGATCCCGGAGTACAAGGTGTCGGCTTGCCGCCTGGAGAAAACCGCCGGTCCCCCACCCGGCTGGCCGCCTCCGCCCGACAAATCGCAGGGCAAGCTGCTGCACGTCGTGGACAGGACATGAGGGGCTAAGGGCTCCAGGGCTCCGGACTGCTGGCTACAGGCTGAGGGCTAAAGGGCTGAGGGTCAGGGGCTAAGCCCTAGAGGCTAAGGGCGTGAGCGGCTGCCCGTCTTCCGCGAGCCGAGCCTCTGGCCTTTAGCCCGTAGCCCCTGGCCTCTTCTTGAATGGCTGAATACGAGTTCTTCGTCGATCCGTCCCGCTGCATCGGGTGCCAGGCCTGCGTGAACGCATGCGCCGAGTGCGACACGCATCGCGGCACGTCCATGATCCACGTGGACTACATCGAGCGGGTCGAATCGATCGCCACCGTCCCGACTGTCTGCATGCACTGCGACGAGCCGACCTGTGCGCTCGTCTGCCCCGCCGATGCGATCAAGAAGACCGATGATGGAGTGGTGCAGTCGTCGCTGAAACCGCGCTGCATCGCCTGCAACAACTGCGTCATCGCGTGCCCGTTCGGCGTGCCGAAGATGGCGGTCCGGCTCGAGCAGATGATGAAGTGCGACATGTGCTACGACCGCACGTCCGCGGGGCTCCGCCCGATGTGCGCAACCGTCTGCCCCAGCCAGGCGCTGGCGTTCGTCCCGCGGCAGACCATCCTCGAGACCCGGCGGGAGGTGCCAATCGACACCTTCCAGTTCGGCAACCAGACCGTGCGCACCAAGGTGCAGATGATGGCGCCGCGCGGCGCCGATCGCATCACGATGGATGTCGCCGACTTCATCTGGGAGGGCCAGGCCTGATGTGTCCCTCATCGTCCGATCGTACCGAGCCGCTCTGGCGTGAGGAGTTCGCGATCCGCACCGACACCGAGCGGTACGTCACCCGCCGCCAGTTCGGCAAGTTCCTCGGCCTCACGAGCCTGGGGATGTTCGTGGGCCAGGTCTGGATCCTTGCCCGCACGTGGCTCCACCGGGAGCCGTCATATCCCGCCGTGACCGTGGCGAACTTGGCGGACGTCCCCGTCGGCGGCGTGACACTGTTCGCCTATCCCGGGCCGCAGGACCCCTGCATCCTCATTCAGCCGGAAGCAGGCCGCTTCGTTGCCTACAGCCAGAAGTGCACGCACCTCTCCTGCGCCGTGTACTACGCGGCCGAGCAGAAGCGCATCGAGTGCCCGTGTCACGAAGGCTACTTCGCCGTCGACAGCGGGCAGGTGCTCCAGGGACCGCCGCCGCGCCCGCTGCCGCGGATCCTCCTCGAGCAGCAGGGCGAGACCCTCGTGGCGACGGGAGTCGATCTCCAGACGGAGCGCACGTCATGATTCAACCCGGCTGGCGTCGTATCGATCCGCGCCTCACCGTCGTCGACAGTGCCCTCGCCCTCATCGCGGTCATTGTGGTTGTCCAGATATGGCTGTTGACCGCCACGCTCGAAGCCTGGCTCGCGGGTCATCACACCGTCGCCCTGCCTGCGGCGATCGTCTCGGGGCTGCTCCTCGCGGCCGCCGCGGGGTTGGTCGCGTTTGTCAGAAGGTAGGGGAACTTCGATGCGGTTCCGGGTGCCAGGTGCCGGGTTCCAGGTTGGGTGCCGGGTTCCGGGTGCGTTCCGCGTTCCGGGTTCACGCTGGGTTCCACGTTCCGGGTTCCGGGTGCGTTCGCGGGTTCCGGGTTCGGCTGGTGCTGCCGCCGCGGGAACGCGGAACCCGTGAACCCGTAACGCGAAACCCGTGAACCCGTAACGTGGAGCCCGTGAACCGGTAACGTGGAACCCGTGAACCGGTAACGTGGAACCCGTGAACCGGTAACGTGGAACGCACCCGGAACCCGGCACCCAACCTGGCACCCGGAACCCGGCACCCGGAACCGCAGGATTCACCCTATGGCATCCTCTCGATCAGCCGATCGAACGCCGCCAGGAGCTGCGCGTCGGTGAACGTGCAGTGCCCGAACGACGGAACGACCACCTGCTCGAGCAGGCCCGTGGCGCCCTGGCCGGCGACGGTCTGTGCATACAGGTTCTCATGCCATACCGGCACCACCGGGTCGCGGCTGCCGTGGAGCGTCTGGAGCGGAATCTGCAGCGCGCCGGTGGGCGTGTAGTAGGTGGCGACGTAATTCAGCGCGTCGGGATCGCCGGTCCATCGCTGGACGCCCGCATTCAGCGCGACGTCGTCGAAGGAGCCCGAATACACCGTATCGCGGTTGTCGAACGGGATGTGGCCATGGGTGTGCTCGAGCACGTTGCGCGTGTACCGCAGGTTGAACCCGATCACATTCAGCGCGGCGCCGACCAGCTCGGTCGGGTTGTTCCAGACCAGTCCGGCAACGGCAGCGAACTGGAACGTCTTGAACGGGGGCGCGAAGCCGCCCACGAGCGCCGCCTGCACCGCATTGAACTGCGGCGTCCCCGGCCGGTAGTCCATGCCCGGCGGGATGTCGAACACCGACCCGGGGATCACGCCCGGGAAGAAGTAGTCGAACGCGATGCGCGCGTTCGCCATGTAGGCGATTTCCTTCGGCGTGCCCCCGACGAACCCGCATGCCACCAGCGCGCCGTCGTACAGGGTCGGGTAGGTCTCCGCCAGTTCGAGCGCAGCCATCGATCCGAGCGAGTGGCCGGCCAGCACCACGCGACGCGGGCGTCCGAATCGCGCCGTGAAGAGGCCGGTCAGCTGGTGGGTCCGCGCGGTCGCGTCCTTGAGCGCGAACCCGTTTTCCGAGAAGCTCGACGACGCCACGGCGAACCCTCGCTCCATCAACGCGTCCCGGACGACCGTGAAGTTGTCCTGCCCGGTCGGCACCGCCACGGGCAATGCCGGGTCGACGATGCCGTGCGCGTAGACGACGAGATCGCCGTTCCAGGCGGCGGGAAGATCGAGCGCGTAGAGCGAGCCTGGACCGGTCTGTCCGTCCACGTGCTGTTGCGCGATCGCGGATTCTGCGAAGCCGAGAAGCGCAATGGTGATCGCGGTGCGAATGCCGAACGGTCTCATGGAGTCCTCCTGAGCCGCGGCTGTTGCAGGGCTGAAGCCCTGCTCCACCGGGCGCGGCAGACGGCGACTGTTGCAGGGCGGAAGCCCTGCCCCACCGTGGTGATTGGGGCCGTGTGCGTTCAGGGGGTACTTCAGGAAAGCGCGGCGGACGTTACGCCGAGGTGGTGGCGGGCTGTGACCCGGGTGCCGGCAGGGTGCGCGCGAGCGCGGCGAGCCCCGCGCGGTCGGCAGCGGCGGCCTCGGCGAACGGCACGTCGCGGAACAAGCCGGCAAGGCCATAGTCCACGAGGAACCCCGCGCGGCCGTCGGGCTGCACCAGCACGTTGCCGGGCAGGATGGTGCCATGCGCGAGGCCTGCGGCATGGCAGCGCGTGAGCGTGAGATCGAGCGAGTGGCAGAGGGTCAACGCCGCACCGGCATCGAGCACACCCGATCGGACGGCCTGAAGGATCGGGAGGCCCTGCCTGAAGACGCTCAGCACCGCGGGGCATCCGCCCGCATCGAGGCACGCCGCAATCGGCGGCACGATCACCGGGTCGGCGATCTCGTCGAGACGGGCCTGCAGCTCCGCGATGTCGTCGAGAAACGAGGCAGGCGCACGGCTGCGCCACACCTTCAGGCGCAGCAGCGCCGCCGACGGCGCTTCCTGGCGCACGAGGAACACGGAGGTGCCGATGCCGTGCCCGAGCGGTACCTGGATGATCAGATCGCGGAGCGACGCGGGCTCGAGTGCCTGCTCGAGCAGGCAGACCGGGCAGAGTTCTCCCGGACCGCTCATCCCGGGGTGCTTCTCGCAAGCCATGCGATCAGGAGGCGAGGGCCCGAATCAACTCCCGCACTTCGTCATCGACGTCGGCAGGCGCGAGCACGGTCTCCGCGATCTCGAGCCGCAGGATGGTGCCGAAGCGCTGGCGCAGCCGGTGGACGGCCACTTTCGTAGCGCCCTCCGAGATCCCGAGTTGTTCCGCAACCGTGCGGTACGGCGGCAGGTTGCCCGCGTCGGTCAGATACGGCAGGAGGGCGTCGGCGAGTGCGGCTCGACCCGATGCGTGGCACTCGCGGCGCAGGCGCTGCAGCGCGCGATCGAGCGTGATGGCCGCCCACTTGCGGTTGAACACGCGATCGGGCGAGTCGTCGTGGCGCGCCTCGAGCACGTACGCACGCTCCACGTCCTCGAAATCGAGCGACAGCCGCTGCAGCCTCCCGCCCCGCTTGGCGGTCGTCTTCCGCTCGTGCTCGTTGAACACGTAGTGCTGGAGCGCGGTCAGGAGAAACGAGCGGAAGCGGCCGCGTGCGGGATCCGCCGCGCGGACGTCACGCCGTTCCAGCACACGGGCGAAGAAGCCCTGCGTGAGATCCTGTGCGTCTTCGGGCGAGTGGCCGCGCCGCCGCAGAAAGGCGTAGAGCGGCGGCCAGTACGTCTGGCACAGATCTTCGAGCGCCTCGCGCAGGTGTGGATCGGAGCTGTCGCGGGCGGCCGCCGCGACCAGCGTCCATCGCGTCGTGATGAAGCGACCGCCCTGCTCGCCGTTCATCGGAGGTGCTGCTCCAGCTCGCCGAGGAATGCCAGCGCGTCGGCCGGCCGCAGCTCGCGTTCCGACGACAGCGCACGGCGGAAGAACGCCGTGACCGGTTCCGACAGCCGAGGGTGCGCCGGCTCCGGCGGGCGCGCCAGCACGTCGGCATCCGCCGAGTCGCCGCCGCCAAAGCTGACGCGCTGGCGGAACGGATGGCTCCGCGTCAGCATCTCGTAGGCAATCACGGCAAGCGCCCAGACGTCCCATCCCGGCGAGACGATGTCGCCGGCGGCCTGCTCCGGAGCCATGTAATCCAGCGTGCCCACGAGCAGCCCCGCGCTCGTCCCGCGCGCCTGCTCGCCCCTCCACTGTGGACCGAACGCCTTGGCCAGGCCGAAGTCCAGCACCTTGGGCACGACGCCGGCCTCGTGGCGCTGCAGGAAGATGTTCTCCGGCTTCAGATCGCGATGCACCAGGCCCTGCGCGTGCGCCGCGGCCACGGCCGGACAGATGCCGCGCAGCACGTGCAGTACCTCGTCGGTCGTCATCGGCTGCCCGGCGCCGAGCCGCTGGCGCAGCGTCTGTCCCTCGAGCAGTTCCATCACGAGGAACGCACGGTTCTCCCGGTCGAGACCGAAGTCGTAGACGCGCACGACGTGCACGTGCGCGAAGGCCGCGGACGCCCGCGCTTCGCGGCGAAAGCGCTCGGTCAGATCGGCCGAGGCAATCAGGTCGTCGCGAATGAGCTTCACGGCGACCGGCCGGTCGAGGGCTTCGTCGACGGCCGCGTACACGGCGCCCATGCCGCCGCGCCCCAGCCGGCGATCCAGCCGATAGCGCCCGTTCAGCCGCCGCGGCCCCCGCGCCGGCGTGAGGCGCGCGTTGTCGAACGTGCAGACGGCGATCGCCGCATCGAAGCAGCGGCCGCAGCTGTCGCACTCGGACAGTCCGGTCGGATGCTGATCGCCCGGGGCGCGATCCAGCAGCAGCCCCAGCGCATGGGCGATGGTGGCCAGCAGGTCAATGTCTTCCGCGTTGTACGGTTCCTCTGAGCGCCGTGGGCCGAGCGCGATCAAGGCAGCGGGGTTCCTTTGCGCCGTCTGGCTGGTAATGGGCACCAGCAGCTCGATGCCCCTGCCTACCAGCAGGTCGCGCTCCTGCATCGGGAGCTGGTGCTTCAGCCATGCCGTGTCCCCGAGCGACAGCGCGAGCGGTTTGCTCAAGACCGACAGCACTCCGATGACCGTGAGTGACCCGGGCAGCGATCCCGCAGACCGGTGCCCCGAGTTTCCTGCGACGGGCGCGAAGGAGTCGTTCACCGGGACATGGACCAGCACGTCCACGAACTCCGGGTGCAACGCCTGATCGAGTTGCTGCGCCACCGAAGGCGCGACGGCATCGAAGCTCCTGGCAGTGCCGATCTGCTGTGCGAGGTTTCGCAGGAGGCGCTGGGCATCGTACTGCTCGCGGAAGAAGCGGCGGTCGAGCGTTTTCAGCCATCGCTCGCGACGCGACCGCGCGAGGATGAGTGCTGCGCCCACGAGCGTGTACCACCACCATCGCGACTGCAGCGTGGCAGTCAGCGGTTCGTGACGGTTGATCAGCACGAGATCGGCGAGCAGCAGCGCGCCGAGTACCGGAATCAGCGCGTCGAGCAGCCGGCGGGCCAGCGCATACCGCACGCCCTGGCGCACGATCAATCGCAGATCGAACAGCCGATGCCGCAGGATGGCGTACGCGAACGAGGCCGGCACAGCGAGAAACACGAGCGAGAGCACCGCGAGCGTGCGCGTGGCGAAGATGTCGGCGCCGGCCTGGAGCCAGTATCCGCCCACGGCGCCGGCGCCGGCGGTGACGCCGATGACCGTTCCGACGACGAGCACGCGGATACGGCGGCGGTCCGTCGGTGTCTCGGTCGTCCGGCCGTGCGCCACGAGCATGAGGATGGCGCCCGCGGCGTAGGCGATGTTGACTAGCAGAATCACAGGCAGCGGGTCCGGCACCGTCGTCGCGGCTCCCGGCGGGCTCAATACCTGGTAGCCGCTGAAGACGTGCCAACAGACGAGAGCAACGGCCGGGATCATCGCCGCGCCGAGTCGGGCACGCGACCAGGTGGGCCGGGGGAACACCGCGAAGAAGGCGAACAGCAACGGCCCCACCGCCACGCTGGCGGCGAACGGGATCCAGATCAGCGCCCGCAGGATGAGTGGCAGCGCGTGCCAGAACGCCGCCAGGCGCATGGGCAGCACGATCGAGACCGTGGCGATCGAGGCGAGCAGCCAGGCGCCGAGAAGGGCGGATGGCTGCGAGGCGCGTCGTGCGGAGACCAGGATGGCGAGCGCGAGCGTGACCAGCTGCGCGAAGCGAAACGCGAGCAGACCCGGGCGCGGGGCGCCGTACACGGACTCGCGCAGGCCGGCCGTCAGCGGCATCGACACCGCAGAAGCGATGCCCGCGCGCTCGCGCACCAGATCGAGCGGGCGCGACGGATCGATGTGCACGCAGGCACGTTGCCAATCAAGGCGGCCCGCGATCACCTGGCCATTCGCGCGCGTGATGCGATCGCCGATCTCGAGACCCGCACGGGCGGCCGGTGATTCGGCGAGCACCTCGGCGACGGTCATCCGTCCCGCATCGAAGTGCCCGACGAAGCCCACGGGCGCAACTCTCAGGAGATCGGAACAGAGCAGCAGGCCGACATAGCCGATATAGGCGACCGCGAGGGTCGCAACCACCCACAGTCGCCACCGGGGGGCCGGCGTGTGCACAAGAGCCGGAACGCTGTCGGCGTCGAGGACGTGCGGCGTCAACGCCGCACCTGGGCACCTGCTGGCGCGACACCCCGCCGCGGATCACGAAAGGGCAGGCTGGCTCCTTTGCGCACCTGATGGGCGGGGACCGGATGTGCGCGTGGCGGGACTGTACTACAGGGCCAGCAAATCTCAGCCGTACGAAAGTCCCGGCTGTGGCCCTTGACCTGTCTAAGGCCCCTAGACCCTTAGCCCTCAGCCCTTGGCCCCTTCAGTCCTAGAGCTCCAGCTGCATCCCCAACTCGACGACACGCTCAGAGGGAATGCAGAAGAATGTCGTCGCCCGCATCGCGTTGCTCGACATCAACACGAAGAGCTCCTCGCGCCAGACGGCCATTCCCGGCCGGTCGGTGGCCAGCAGCGTTTCGCGGCCGAGGAAGAACGTGGTCGTCGCAAGGTCGATATGGACGCCGTGGGCGCGGAGTCCCTCGAGCGCGGCGGGGACGTCCGGGGCCTCCATGAACCCGTACGAAACCGTCACGCGCCAGAAGCACGCGGTGAGCGGCTCGACCTGCAGGCGATCCCCCTCGACGAGGGGGATGTCAGCGGTGACGACCGTCAGCAGCACGACATTCTGGTGCAGCACCTTGTTGTGTTCCAGGTTGTGCAGCAGCGTGGGCGGCGTGCCGGTCCCGGTGCCGGTCATGAAGACGGCCGTACCCTCGACGCGGTGCGGCGGATTCGCCGCGATGTCTTTCAGGAACTCGGAGAAGGGGTAGGCGCGCGCGCGCAAGCGGTCGCCGACGATCTCGCGCCCGCGCTTCCAGGTCGTCATGATCAGGAAGGCGGCCGTGGCGATGAGCAGCGGCAGCCACCCGCCATGCGCGATCTTGAGCGCGTTGGCGCCGAAGAACGCGAGGTCCACCACGATGAACGTGGCTGCGACAACGCCGGCCGCGATCCGGTTCCAGCCCCAGACCTGACGCGAGATGACGTACGCCAGCACCGTCGTGATCCCCATCGTCATGGTGACCGCGATGCCGTATGCCGCGGCGAGCGCGCTCGAGGAGCGGAACGTGAGGACGATGGCGATCGTGGCGACCATCAGGGCCCAGTTCACCTGCGGGATGTAGATCTGGCCCATGGTCTCCGCCGACGTGTAGCGGATGGCCAGGCGCGGGCTGTATCCGAGCTGCACTGCCTGTCGGGTCAGCGAGAAGACCGCTGATATGAGCGCCTGCGAGGCGATCACGGCCGCAAGCGTCGCGAGCGCCACGAGCGGATACAGCAGCCAATCGGGCGCGAGCAGGTAGAACGGCTGCTCGGCGTGTTTCGGGTTGCCAAGGAGCAACGCGCCCTGCCCGAAGTAGTTGAGGAGCAACGCCGGCTGCACGAGCGCGAACCACGCGACACGAATCGGCCGCTTGCCGAAGTGGCCCATGTCGGCGTAGAGCGCTTCGCCACCCGTGACGACCAGGAAGACGGAGCCGAGGACGAGGAAGCCGTGGAATCCGTTGCGGTGAAAGAAGTCCCAGGCGTATGCGGGGTTGACCGCGACGAGCACATGCGGATCTTTGCTGACGGAGCGGGCCCCGAGCGCGGCGATGGTGGTGAACCACACGACCATCACGGGTCCGAAAATGGCGCCAACCCGCGCCGTGCCGCGCGACTGCAGGAGAAACAGCGCGACGAGCACGACGACGGTGAGGGGAACGACGAATGGACCGAATACCGGCGTCGCCGTCGTGAGGCCCTCCATCGCGCCGAGCACCGAGATGGCGGGCGTGATCATGCCATCTCCGTACAGCAGGGCCGCGCCGAAGAGCCCGAGCCCCACGAGCACGCCGCGGCTCTTCGCGCTGCGATAATCGGCCGGCACGAGCGCCATGAGCGCGAGGATGCCGCCCTCGCCCCGGTTGTCGGCGCGCATCACGAAGATCAGGTACTTGATCGAGATGACGATGATGAGCGACCAGACGATGAGCGAGAGCACGCCGAGCACGTTGGTCGCGGTGGCCTCGATCGCATGCGGCCCGTAGAAGCACTCGCGGAGTGCATAGAGAGGGCTGGTGCCGATGTCGCCGTAGACGACGCCAAGCGCCGCAAGGGTGACAACCGCAAGCTGGGCCGGCGACCGCGGACGGACGGGCTGATGCAACCCTGGGGACGAAGACGACGACACGCTGTGCTCCTGATCGTTGCCGTCCGCACGGCCCTGCTTCGAAGCGCGATCTTAGTCCGGAACCTTTCCCCACAAGTGCAAGCTGCTGTCCTGCGAGGAACTGCCACCCGGCGAATCGCCCCACCTCGTTTTCGCGGCCGCGCGAACCGCCGGCAGCGCCCCCGTTCTGCCGTACTAGCCACGAAGTTGCGAAATCTGCACGATCTGAATGTCAGAACGCACAAAATTAGCTGAAACCTGCGTCCAGACGACTCACATTTCTTGCAATGCGAACCTCGCTGAGTGCATAATCTGCATGTCACACGCGATCACCACCTCCGATCTCTGAAAGGACACGCACCGATGGGATCTGCAGCGCTACAGGACGCCATCAAAGGCATCACCGACTGGGGCGTCACCGTTGGCCAGGTCACCGGCAAGCTGCCGAAGGCCACGGATGCATTCGGCAGCCTCACCTTCAACGACGAGGTGCAGAAGGCCAGGTTGCCGAAGCCCGTTTACAAGGCGCTGCGCCGCACGATCACGGCCGGCGAACCGCTCGATCCGACCGCGGCCGACATCATCGCCTCGGCGCTGAAAGACTGGGCGCTCGAGCACGGGGCGACGCACTACACGCACTGGTTCCAGCCGCTCACGGGCATCACCGCCGAGAAGCACGACTCGTTTCTGACGCCCACCGAGAGCGGCCGGGCCGTGGCGGAGTTCAGCGGCAAAGAACTGATTCGCGGCGAGCCCGACGCCTCCAGCTTCCCCTCCGGCGGGATGCGGTCCACCTTCGAGGCGCGCGGTTACACGGCGTGGGACCCGACCTCGCCGCCCTGGCTGCTCATCAACCCCAACGGGGCGACGCTCGTCATCCCGACAATCTTCGTGAGCTGGACGGGCGAGGCGCTCGACAAGAAGACGCCGCTGCTCCGCTCGCAGGAAGCGCTGTCGAACCAGGCGCTGCGCATTTTGAAGCTGTTCGGATCGCACGCGAAGCGTGTCATCACGACATGCGGACCCGAGCAGGAATACTTCCTTATCGACCGGCACTTCTTCTTCAACCGGCCCGACCTGATCAACGCCGGCCGGACCCTCTTCGGTGCGCGCCCGCCCAAGGGCCAGGAGATGGAAGACCAGTACTTCGGCGCCATCCCCGAGCGCGTGCTGGCCTACATGATGGAGGTGGAGACCGAGCTGTACAAGTGCGGCGTCCCGGTGAAGACGCGCCACAACGAAGTGGCGCCGAGCCAGTACGAAATTGCGCCGGTCTTCGAGAACGCAAACGTCGCCACCGATCACCAGATGATGGTGATGGAGACGCTGAAGCGCATCGCGCCGAAGTACGGCCTCGCGTGCCTGCTGCACGAAAAGCCGTTCGCGGGCGTGAACGGCTCGGGCAAGCACCTGAACTGGAGCATGAGCGACGACACCGGGAACAACCTGCTGAACCCGGGAGACACGCCGCACGACAACCTGCAGTTCCTCGTGTTCTGCGCGGCCGTCCTGCGCGCGGTCGATCGGTGGCAGGGGATGCTGCGCATGAGCATCGCCAGCGCGGGCAACGATCACCGGCTCGGCGCCAACGAGGCTCCGCCCGCGATCCTGTCGGTGTTTCTGGGCACCGTCCTCACCGGTCTGTTCGACCAGATCGAGAAGGGCACGGTGGAGGCGGCACAGCACGGCGGCGAGCTCGACACCGGCGTGCCCTTCCTGCCGAAGTTCTCGCGCGATGCCGGCGACCGGAATCGCACGAGCCCATTCGCGTTCACCGGCAACAAGTTCGAGTTCCGCGCCGTGTCGTCCGGGCAGAGCATCGCGATGCCGAACATCTGCCTGAATGTCGCGGTCACCGACGCGCTCGACTCGATCGCGGGCGAGCTGGAGTCCGCGGTCGCCGGCGGGAAGTCGCTGGCGGACGCGGTCTGGGGCCTCCTGCCCGCGCTCATCAAGCAGCACAAGCGCATCCTTTTCGACGGCAACAACTACTCGGACGAATGGCAGCAGGAAGCCGCTCGCCGCGGCCTGCTCAACCTGCGCAACACCGTGGACGCACTGCCCGAGATCGTGGCGCCCGAGGTCGTGAAGGTGTTCGAGAAGCACAAGGTGCTGAACGCCCGCGAGCTGAAGGCGCGATGCGAGATCAACTACGAGGCGTACAACAAGACGATCAACATCGAGGCGCAGCTGATGACGCTGATCGCCAACCGCTACATCCTGCCGGCGGCGATTGCCTACCAGGGGCTGGTGGCGCAGTCGGTGGCCGCCGTGAAGGCGGCCGGCGGCACCGGCGTGCAGCCGAAGAAGCTGCTCGATCAGCTCGGCGTGCTGATCGACGAGCTGAAGTCGAAGTCGGACGCGCTCGCGCACGGCCTGGAACATGCCGCGACGAGCACCGAGGAGCACGCGAAGTACATGCGCGACTGCATCGTCCCCGCGATGGGGAGCCTGCGTGAGACGGGCGATGCCCTCGAGGTCCTCGTTCCCCACGGGGAGTGGCCCCTGCCGACGTACAGGGAGATGCTGTTCATCAAATAGGGCCAAGGGCCAAGGGCTAAAGGCTAAAGGCCAGGGCTTTTACGGACGCCGGGGCTTCGGTCTCGGCGTCCGCCGCTTACAGGGTCGGACAAAGCCGTTACGAAGCGCCCCTTGTAGCGGCCCGACTCTGTCGGGCCGCTGCGACAGCGACACGTGCGCCGAACTCTACCGACGATGCCGACGTCCGTCGGAGTTCCCCGATCATACGAAAGTCGCCGACGAGGATACGGACGGAGTTGTCGCGGTCGCCGACGGCCCGACTCTGTCGCGCCGGGGGACAGGGAGCGTGCCCGACGACGCGGGCGTCCGTCGGAGTTCCCCGATCATACGAACGTCGCCGACGGCCCGACAGAGTCGGGCCGCTACAAGGGGCTTCGGTCGGCAACGAGGTAAGGCCCGCAGATGGCGCGCAGCCCGGTCACCAGGCGCGTCATCCCTTCTCGCACCGTCTCCCCCGCCAGCGCACCGTACGACACGCGCAGGTAGCAGCTCCCAGCGAGCCCGAAGGTATCGCCGGCGATCGCGGCGACCTTGTGCTCTCGCACGAGGCGCTCCATCACGGTCATGGCATCGAGGGGAGTCTGCACGCGCGGCAGGCAGTAGAACGCGCCGCCCGGCGTGGGCACGTCGCACAGGTCGGCGACCGACGCGAACAGTGCCAGCACCTCGCGCCGTACGGCGGCGAGCGGGGTGAGGAAGCCAGCGGTCCACGATCGGCCCACCTGCACGCACGCGAGCGCCCCGGCCTGCGACACCAGCGGTGGACAGATCAGCACCGTGTCCTGCACCTTGTAGACGGCCTCGTTCAGCGCCTCCGGGATCACCATGTAGCCGACGCGCCAGCCAGCAAAGCCGTACGCCTTCGACAGCGAGTAGAGCGAAATCGTGTGCGCGCCCCCGCCGCGGAGCGAGCCCGGCGAGAAGTGCGTAGCCCCGTCCCAGGTGAAGTACTCGTACGCTTCGTCCGAGATGTGCAGCAAACCGTGGCGCGCGCAGAGCTCGTTGACGGCGCGAAGCGTCGCAGGTGCGTAAACGGCCCCTGTTGGATTGTTGGGCGACACGGTGACAATGGCCCGCGTGCGCGGCGTGATCGCGGCGGCGAGCGCGTCTGGATCGATTTGGTACTCGGCGTCGGTCGGCACGAGCACGGGGACGCAATCCGCAATGCGCACGGCCATCTCGTGGTTGAAGTAGAACGGCGACGGCAGGATGATCTCGTCGCCGGGCAACGTGATCGCCTGGATGACGGACAGGAACGCCATGTTGCTGCCGGCGGTGACCAGAATGCGGCTCCCATCGAGGTCGAGCCCGTTCTCGTCCCGAAGCTTCCGCGCGAGCGCCTCGATGAGCGCCGGGCTGCCCTCGACGGGCCCGTACCGGTGCGACGCCATCAGCGCGGCTGCCTGGCGCGCCGCCTCAATCGCCTCGGGCGGCGGTCCCCACGACACCATCCCCTGCCCGAGGGAAATCGTGCCCGGGTTCGTTCTGATAAGCTCTCCGACAATCGGGATGATCGGAGCCTGGACGGCGTTCATTCGCGACATGGGGACACACTAAGACCCAAGGCTAAGGGCTGAGGGCTAAGGGCTAATGGCTCAGCGCGAAGGGGCAAAGGCTCGCGGCGCCAATCGTCTTGCTCGCTAGTCGAGATTCTCCAGAGCCCGTGCAAGATTCTGCAACGATCCTACGACGGTCCGGCAGCGAAGTCTGCAATCCTGCACGGCAGCCGGTGGCAGGTATGAGAGTTCGCCAGACAAGTCGATCAGGTACGCAGCCTCTCGGGCGGATCCCAGAGCGATGCTCACGAAGTGCCGATACTCGCCGACCGTGCGCCTGGCACAGCCTTCGACCACGTTGCAAACGATCGACAGCGCAGCACGATACAGTTGCTGCCGGATGACGAATCGCTGCGATGCCGGGAAGGTTTCGCCGTATCTGAACACGGCGAGAACCAAACCGTGGGCGTCGTGATACACCCGGAGCTTCGTAGGGTTGCGGCTCATGCGGCGGCTCTATAAGCACGCCGCGTTCCGCGCCTGAGCCGTTAGCCTTTAGCCCTTGGCCCTTAGCCATGATCCGCGTCCTCATAACCGGCGGCACGTTCGACAAGGAGTACGACGAGCTTCAGGGCCGCTTGTATTTCAAGGACACGCACCTTCCCGAGATGCTGCGGCTTGGCCGCTGTCGCGTGCCGGTCGCGGTCGAAACGGTCATGCTCATGGACTCGCTTCACATGACCGACGGGGACCGGCAGCGCATTGCGGACCGGTCCAGGAACTCTCCCGAATCCCTCATCGTCATTACCCACGGCACTGACACGATGGTGGAGACGGCGGCGGCGCTCGCGGCCGCCGTGCCCGACAAGACGATCGTTCTCACCGGCGCGATGGTGCCGTACGCCTTCGGCAGCTCCGACGGCCTCTTCAACCTCGGGAGCGCCATCTCGTTCGTGCAGACGCTGCCGCCTGGTGTCTACATCGCCATGAACGGCACGCACTTCGAGTGGCACAACGTGCAAAAGAATCGCGAGACAGGTGTGTTCGAGCTGATCCGTTAACCGTTAACCGTTCACCGTTGACCGTTCACCGCCCTTGGCCCTTGGCCCTCAGCCCTATGAAGCTCCTCCGCATCGTCCTCAAGCTCGTCGTCGCGCTCATCGCCGTCATCGTCCTCGCGGGCATCGTGATTTACGTGATGGCCGAGCGCCGCATCAATCGCACCTACCAGGTGTCCGTCCCCTCGGTGACGGTGCCCACCGACGCGGAGGCGATCGCGCGCGGCAAGCGGCTCGCCACGGTCGTCGCGCCGTGCGCCGACTGCCACGGCGAGGATTTCGGCGGCAAGGTGATGATGGACCAGCTCGCCATGGGCACGCTGCACTCCGCGAATCTGACGAACGGCCGCGGCGGCATCGCCACGCGCTACTCCGACGAAGACTGGGTGCGCGCGCTGCTCCACGGCGTCCGTCACGACGCGCGTTCCGTCGTCTTCATGCCCTCGCACGACTTCCATTTCACCGAGCAGGACACGGCGGCAATCATCGCGTTCTTCCGGTCGCTCCCGCCGATCGATCGCGAGCACCCGGCGCCGAGGGTCGGCCTCATGGCCCGGGCGCTGTCGTTCGGTCCCCTGCCCCTCCTCCCCGCGGAGCTGATCGACCATGACAAGGTGGCCTTCGCACGGCCGCTCGCGAGCGCCGACCCGGTCGTGGTTGGCCAGCACCTGCTCGACACCGCCGGCTGCCGCGGGTGCCATCAGCCCGACCTCACGGGTGGAGGTGGCCCACCTCCCGGCGCCGCCAACATCACGCCCGTCGGCATCGGCGATTGGTCGGACGCGGATTTCTTGAAGGCCGTCCGCACCCACGTGCGCCCGAACGGGACGAAGATTGCCGACACGATGCCGCCGGCCTACGGCCAGATGAGCGACGCGGAGCTGACCGCGATTCACTCGTACTTGAAGACGCTGCCCGCCAAGGGCAAAAAGACAAAGACGCAGAGCGCCCAGGCGGACTGAGGGATACGGGCTGGCGGCTGGCGGCTGGCGGCTGGCGGCTGCGCCAAGGGCTAAGGGCTAAGGGCAACTCACGGACGGCTCCCACCCTCGGCCTCTCGCCTCTTTCCCTTGCAGATCTGCACACTGCCGCGGCGGTGACGATCGAAAAACCTGCCCGGTCGGGCCGTGGAGCCGGCTGAAATCGGCCCACACGCCAGACGCTCGGCAGCATCCTTGATCCAAACCACCATACCAGGGCTGCCGCTGAGGCCCGAGTGTGAGTGCATCGACGTTCGACGCGATCGTGGGCGAACGGAACGCTCGCGGCGCACCAGACCTCGCCATTGAAGTGCTGTCGCCGTCCACCCGCCGACGCGACGAGATCCTCAAGCGGAGGCTCTACGAGCGCACGGGTGTGGGCGAGTACTGGACGGTGGATCCGAAGATCGAGGCCGTGAAGGTGTATCGCGCGCTCGGAGGTCGGCTGGCGAAGGGAGCGGAACTCTCGCTCGAGTCGAACGACGTCCTGGTGTCGTCGCTCCTCCCCGAGTTCACGCTGCCGCTGGCGGAAGTCTTCCGTCTGCCCCACGCCGGGCGCTGATTCGGCGACAAAGGCTAGGGGCTAACGGCAAGGGCTAAATCCAGAGCTCGCTTGTGTTGTCACCGCATCAGTGACGTGGGGCAGGGCTTCAGCCCTGCAAATCGGCGCGCGCAAGCAGGCCTGAAGGCCTGCCCCACATGACTACACAAGTGAATCGCGGGTTTAAGGGGGTCGGCTCGGGGCCGGCCCTCAAGCCTCTACCCTCTAACCTCGCAAGCTCGTGCACGAGGCCGCCGCGTCCTGTCGTGCAGCGCGCGGTCGGTGCAGCGTGCGGTCGTGCAGCGTGCGTTGGTGCAGCGTCGCTCGAGCGTGCGTTCGGTGGAGCGTGTTGCTGTACATTGCGCCTTGCGCCTTGTGCATTGTGCATTCGCACGAGAGCCCCTCCAGCCCTCGCCCTTGGCCCTTGGCCCTTGGCCCTTGATAGAATTCCCCCGTATGCCCGATTGGTCCGACGTGGGCGGTGTGAACGAGGGGTACGTCCGCGAGCTGTACGAACGGTTCCGCCAGGACCCCTCGTCTGTCGATGCCGCCACGCGGGAGGCCTTCGAACAGTCCCCGCCAACGTTCGCCGAGAACCTGCCGTCCGGGCGCACCGACGCGCCGCTGGCGCACGGCCTCGGCCCGGCCGACGTTCGCGCGGTGGTCGGCGCGGTGAACCTGGCCGAGTCGATCCGGCGCTACGGGCACCTCGGCGCCGAGCTCGATCCGCTGGGTACGCCGCCCTGGGGCGACCCGTCGCTCGCGCCCGAGGCGCACGGCATCACCGAGGCGGACCTGCGACGCCTGCCGGCCTCGCTCGTGGGCGGCCCCGTCGCCGAGCAGGCGGCCGACGCGGCGGAAGCCATCGCGGGACTGCGCCGCGTCTATTGCTCTCGCACCGGCTACGACTACGCGCACATCTTCCGGCCCGAGGAACGCACCTGGCTGCGGCACGCCGCGGAGGCAGGGTCGTTCCGCGCCCCCGCCGACCCGGTGGATGCCTTCGAGCTGCTCGATCGGATCACGGAAGTCGAGACATTCGAGCGTTTCCTCCACCGCACGTTTCCCGGCAAGACGCGGTTCTCGGTCGAAGGCGTGGACATGCTCGTCCCGATCCTCGACGAGATCATCTCCGACTCCGCCGGCGCGGGCGTGAAGCACGTGCTCATCGGGATGGCGCACCGCGGGCGCCTCAACATCCTTGCGCACATTCTGCAGAAAGGGTACGCGCAGATTCTGGGCGAGTTCAAAGACGCCGATCGCGACCAGCCGTTCCGCGAGGATCTCGGCTGGACGGGCGACGTGAAGTACCACAGCGGCGCCCGCGTGGCCATGCACGAGCGAAGCGAGCTCGTCATCGCCATGCCGCCCAACCCGAGTCATCTCGAGTTCGTCGACCCGGTGGTCGTCGGGATGGCGCGCGCCGCAGCCACCGACGCCGCGGAGCCCGGTGCACCACGGCTGCAGCATGCGCGCACGCTGCCGATCCTCATTCACGGCGACGCCGCCTTCCCCGGCCAGGGCATCGTCGCGGAGACGCTGAACCTGGCGCGGTTGCCCGGTTACGACGTGGGCGGCACGATCCACGTGATCGCCAACAACCAGCTTGGGTTCACGGCCACGGCCAAGCAGTCCTACAGCACCTCGTATGCGAGCGGCATGGCCCGTGGGTTCAAGATCCCCATCGTCCACGTCAACGCCGACGACCCGGAGGCGTGCGTGGAGGCGGCGCGGCTCGCGGCGGTGTACCGGGCGAAGTTCGGGCGCGACTTCCTGATCGACCTCGTCGGCTATCGCCGCTATGGCCACAACGAGGGCGACGAGCCCTCGTTCACACAGCCGGTCATGTACCGGTCGATCCCGAGCCACCCGACGGTGCGCGAGATCTGGGCGCGGACGCTGGAGGGGCGGGGCGCCCCGCTGCCCGAAGCGCCGGATGCGATCGTGAAGCGCTACACCGGGGTGCTCGAAGCGGCGCTCGACGAAGCGCAGCGGCACCCGGACCAGGGCGTCCGGTACCCGGAGCCGGCGCCGCGCGGGACGGCGCGACACGTCGCGACGGCCGTGCCCCTGGAGCGGCTCCGCGCGCTGAACGGCGCGCTGATGGCCACCCCCGAGGGGTTCACCGTGCACCGCAAGCTCGAACGCATCCGGGATCGGCGGCGGACCGTGCTCGACGATCCCGAGGCGCGCACCATCGACTGGGGCGCGGCGGAGGATCTCGCGCAGGCCTCGCTCCTCGAGGACGGCGTCCCCATCCGGCTCACCGGCGAAGACGTCGAGCGTGGCACCTTCAGCCACCGCCACGCCGTGCTGCACGACGCCGAGACGGGCCGCCGCTTCACGCCGCTGCAGAAGCTGCCGCAGGCGCGCGCGTCCTACGAGATCCACAACAGCCCGCTCAGCGAGAACGCGACCATCGGCTTCGAGTTCGGCTACAACGTGCAGGAACCGGCGACGCTGGTGCTGTGGGAAGCGCAGTACGGCGATTTCATCAACGGCGCGCAGGTGATCATCGACGCGTTTCTCACCTCGGCGCGTGCGAAGTGGGGACTGACGCCGTCGCTCGTGCTGCTGCTGCCGCACGGCTACGAGGGACAGGGGCCGGAGCACTCGAGCGCGCGACTCGAACGGTTTCTCGAGGCCGCGGCCGACATCAACCTGCGCGTCGCCAACTGCACCACCGCGGCGCAGTACTTCCACCTGCTGCGGCGGCAGGCTGCGCTGCTGCTGAGCGATCCGCTCCCGCTGGTCGTACTGACGCCGAAGAGCCTGCTGCGGCATCCCATGGTGGCGTCGCGGCCACGGGACCTCGCCGAAGGCCATTGGGAGCCCGTGCTCACCGACCCGGAGGCGCTCGCGCGTGCGCGCGACGTGCGCCGCGTCATCCTGTGCAGCGGCAAGGTGTACGTCGACCTGATCTCGAGCGACTTCCGCGCCCAGCACCCGGAGATCGCCGTCTGCCGGATGGAGCAGCTCTATCCGTTCCCGTGGGCCGACCTGCAGGCGATCCTCGACACGTTCCCCAGCCGGAACGAGATCGTCTGGGTGCAGGAGGAGCCCGAGAACATGGGCGCGTGGGAGTTCGTGCGTCCGCTGCTGGAGGAGACAATCGACGGCCACTGCCCGCTCCGCTACGTCGGGCGCGCACGAAGCGCGAGCCCATCGGAAGGCTCGATGGCGTGGCACACGAAGAACCAGCAGACGCTCATCGCCGAAGCCTTCGGCCCGACGAAAGAGCGCACGCAGACACGGATGGTCTTGTCGAAACAGGTATAGACGCTGCGCCTTACGGTTCCGGGTGCCGGGTTCCGGGTGCCAGGTTGGGTTCCGGGTGCCGGGTGCGTTCCGAAGTTCCGTGTTCACTGGTGCCGCGTTCCGAGTTCTGCGTTGCGACTCGGAACCCCAAACCCGGAACCCGGAACCCGGAACCCGGAACCAAACGAACCTGGAACCCGGAACGCACCCGGAACCCGGGAACCCAACCCGGCACCCGGAACCCGGCACTCGGAACCGCAAGAATCAAGAATATGTCTGACATCCTCGTCCCCCAGCTCGGTGAGTCCGTCGTCGAAGCCCGCGTCGCGCGATGGTTGAAGAAGGTGGGCGATGCGGTCACGCCTGGCGAGCCGGTGGTGGAGCTCGAGACCGACAAGATCGATCTCGAGGTCGGCGCCGATCAGGCGGGCGTGCTGGCGCGGATCGATCGGCAGGAGGGCGAGGACGTGAAGGTCGGTGAGTTGCTGGCCGTCGTCGAGGAATCGGCTCCAGGCTCCGGGCTCCCGGCTCCGGGGCCTGTCCAGGCTCCAGCCGCCAGCCGCCAGCCGCCAGCCGCCGTGCCTCCAGCCTCCAGCCCCCAGCCTCCAGCCTCCGCGGCGACCGCCGCCGACGTGAAGGCCACCGCCACCGCGCGGCGCATCGCGGGAGACAACGCGGTAGAGCTCTCGCAGGTACCCGGCAGCGGCGAGGGCGGACGGGTGACCAAGGAGGATGTGGAGAAATACCTGGCGGGCGCGAAGACGGGACAGGCGCCCGCGAACAGGCTCCGGGCACAGTTCAGGCTCCTGGCTCCGGGCTCCAGGCTTCAGCCGCCGCCAAGGCTCCAGGCTCCGGGCTCGGGGCTTCCGGTGGCGCGCAGGCTCCAGCCCCCAGCCTCCAGCCTCCAGCCCAGGCAAAGCCCCCAGCCCCCAGCCCCCAGCCTTCAGCCCTTCCCCCGCGAGCCGG
This sequence comes from Vicinamibacteria bacterium, assembly GCA_963697705.1. Lineage (GTDB taxonomy): Bacteria > Acidobacteriota > Vicinamibacteria > Vicinamibacterales > JAENWD01 > CAVUCH01. The sequence continues at coordinate 2,015,151 of CAVOPA010000017.1, read as the reverse complement.
GAAACCAGGCGAGCGTACCGAAGAGCGCATCCGCATGTCGAAGCGCCGCGCGACCATTGCGAAGCGCCTCGTCGAGGCCCAGCACACCGCCGCGATGCTCACCACCTTCAACGAGGTGGACATGTCGGCCGTCATGGCACTGCGCGCGCGGCGGAAGGAATCGTTCCAGAAGCGCTACGGCGTGAGCCTGGGCCTCTCGTCGTTCTTCGTGAAGGCGAGCGTTGGCGCGCTGCGGGCGTTCCCGCGGCTGAACGCGGAGATCCAGGGCGACGAGATGGTGCTGAAGCACTACTACGATATCGGCATCGCGGTCGGCGCGAGCGGCGGCCTCGTGGTACCGGTGCTGCGCGACGTGGACACGATGTCGTTTGCCGAGATCGAGTTCGGCGTCCGTGACTTCGCGAAGCGCGCCGAAGACGGCACGTTGACCCTCGAAGATCTCACCGGCGGCACGTTCACCATCACCAACGGCGGCGTCTTCGGATCGCTGCTCTCGACGCCCATCCTCAACCCGCCGCAGGTCGGCATCCTCGGGCTGCACAAGATAGAAGAGCGTCCTGTCGCCGTCGCCGGCCAGGTTGTCGTCAAGCCGATGATGTACGTCGCCCTCAGCTACGACCACCGCATCGTCGATGGCCTCGAGGCGGTGCAGTTCCTGGTGAAGGTGAAGGAGCTGATCGAGGATCCGGGGCAGATGTTGATCGAGGGCTAGGCGCCTCGGTCTAGCAGGGCTAAAGCCCTGCCCCACATCCGTCAGTCGCGAGCCGGGCTAAAGCCCCTTGCCCCACGCAGTGTCCAGAGCCAGCGGTGTAGAGCCCGGCTCAGTCGGGCTGTCCGCCGACCCGCCCCTATTCGCTCCGCAGCGCGAAGATCGGATCCACCTTCGTCGCGCGGCGGGCGGGGATCTGGGCCGCCGCCAGAGCGATTCCGCCGAGCACGCAGGCGACGACGACGTAGGTCAGCGGGTCGGCGGGCGTGACGCCGTACAGCAGGCTCGCCATCACGCGCGTGGAGATCAGCGCCACGGCGATGCCAATCGCCAGACCGGCGATCGCGAAGCGCAGTCCCTGCGCGAGCACGAGGCGACTGACGTCCGCTGACCGGGCGCCGAGCGCCATCCGGATGCCGATCTCCTGCGTCCGCTGCGCGACCGTGTACGAGATCACGCCGTAGATGCCGATGCCCGCCAGCAGGAGCGCGCAGGCCGCGAAGCTGACCAGCAGGATCATCATCACGCGTCGATCCGAGACGGACGAGGAAATGACGTCCTCGATCGTCCGGAATCGCGGCACGACGTCCGGAGCGACCTGCCGCACGATTTCACCCGTCCGCGCCGACAGCCATGCCGGATCGGCAGTCGACTGCACCGCGAGCGTGAACGTGGACGTGCCGACGGGTCGCTGTCGCGCGTTGCCGTAGAACGTGGGTCGCGGGGTGGAATCGAGACCTCGCTCGCGGATGTCGCCGACGACCCCGACGATCGTGAACGGCGTGAGGTCGCCGTCCATGTTCCCGAACTCGATGCGCAGCCCGATCGGATCCTGCCCGGGCCAGCGCGTCCTCGCCAGCGACTCGCTGATCACGGCCGCGTGCGGCGCGCCAGAGGCATCGCGCCCGTCGAACGGGCGCCCTCGCACGAGCGGTATCCCCATGGCCCGGAAGTACTGCTCGCTGGCGAGCCGGAACTCCGCATCCCCGACCTGCGCCGCGTCGCCGAACAGCCGGCCGAGCGAGTCGAACGCCTCCGGCCCGCATCGCGAGAGCCGCGGGCCACAGCGCGACATGGTGTCGTCAACCAGCCGCTCGGTGGCCGGTGTCAGGATGATGAACCGGCCGTCTCCTGTGTTCCCGCCGCCCATCGGGAACGCGCTCACTCCCCCTGCGGCCGTCACGCCCGGCAGCCCCTGCACGCGCGCGAGCACGTCGTCATGCACACGCGCGAGTCTCTCCGGCCCAGCGGCGTCGTCGGACGAGGGGCTCGACAGCTCCAGCGTCACCAGGTGCTCGGTGCGGAACCCCGGGTCTTCGGCGAGCAGGCGGCTCACGCTGCGCGCCAGCAGGCCGGCCCCCACGAGCAGCACGAGCGACGTCGCGATCTGCGCAACCACCAGCGCGGCGCGCAGGCGCACAGTGGTGCGGCTGGCGCCGACGCTGCGCGCACCTTCCTTCAATCCCTCGAGTGGCTGCCGCCCGGTGGCGCGCCAGCCGGCGAGGAGTCCCATCGCCACTGCGCTGCCGGTCGCGATCCCGATTGCGAACGCGAGCGCTGGCCAGCTGACCTGAATTTCGTCGATGCGGGGCAAGCCGCTCGGCTCGAGGGCGAGCCACGCCTTCACGCCGGCGCGCGCGAGCACGATGCCGAGCGCTGCGCCCGCCGTGGCGAGCACGCCCGCCTCCACGACGAACGGCAGCAGCAGCCGCCCGCGGCCGGCGCCGAGCGCCGTGCGCAGCGCCACTTCCCGTTCACGCGCGATGGCGCGCGCGAGCAGCAGATTGACCACGTTCGCGCAGGCAATCAGGAGGAGGAATCCGGCGCCTCCCAGGAGCACCATCAGGCCGAGCCGCGACTTCCCGACGATCTCTTCGCGCAATGGGATGACCCTCGCATCCGCCATCCACGTGCCGTCCCCGTACTGACGCTTCAGCCGCGCGGCGACTGCATGCACCTCGCTCTGCGCCTGGTCCACGCTCACGCCATCCCGCAGGCGTCCGATCACCCGCCAGTTGTGGGCGGTGCGTGATGGCAGCGGCGGCGTGAGCTCGCGCGGGACCCACAGGTCCGCTTCGAGCACGGGGAAGCGGACGTCGCGCGGCATCACGCCGACGACCGCATACGCCTGCCCGTCGAACGTCAGCGTGTGCCGCGACAGATCGCGATCGCCGGCGAGAAACTGTTGCCAGAACGCGTAGCTGACGATGGTGGCCGCCGCTCCGCCCGTGCGCTGCTCGTCGGGCACGAACCAGCGGCCGATGAACGGCTGGACGCGCAGCACGTCGCTGACCTCGCGAGACACGACCACGATGCGCGCGCGCACCGGGCTGGTGCCGCCGACGACGGGCGAGCGTCCGCCCGCGTACTGCGCGAGCGCGCGGAAGCTCCGGGTCTGCGCCTTCACGTCGTCGTAGTTCGGGTCGGAGAACTGAGCCTGCCCGCCCTTCGCGTTGATCTGCCAGAGGTGAACCAGCCGCTCGGGCTGGGGATACGGGAGAGGCGCGAGCAGTACCGCCTGCACCACCGTGTAGATCGCCGTGCACGCGCCGATGCCGATGCCGAGCGTCAGGATGGCGACGACGGTGAAACCAGGTGCCCGCCGCAGCAGCCGCAGCACGTGGACGATGGTGGGCCAGAGGTGGGGCATGGGCTAAGCTAAGGGCTAAGGGCTAAGGGCTAAGGGCTAAGGGCGGCGTTTTCGAACTATACGGCTTCCCGCACGCGATCGTCCACGGCCGATGTCCCGCAACAGCACGGAGTTGCTGAGCGGGTGCGGGGAAGCTCATCGCGCGTGTTGGCGAGATGTCAGGCGGAGTGCGGGCGAGATCACTGCGACGGCCGCTCCGCACCGCCGACGCGCCTCTCGACCTCCGCGAACCAGTTGGTGCGTAGCTGGATCGCGGTCTGCTGCGTCACGCCGCGCAGGGGCTGGACGCCGTAGAAGTCTCCCTGCGGACCTACCTCGTATTCGGCCGCCGCGTCCCACTCGAACAACGGGCGCTCCGGACCCAAGCTGGATCGCGTCGCCGGTCGCTGTCACGTCCACCGCCAGCACGGCGCGGTTCCGCCGGTAGAACAGCTGGCGGCCATCGCGCGACCAGCGCGGCGCGTATCCACCGTTCGCTGTCACGGCCACGCGCTGACCCGGTCCGGACACCGCGACGACCTGCACCTGGAAGTCACCGGAGGCCGTGGAATCGAACGCCACCCAGCGTCCATCGGGCGACACCCTCGCCGTCCGTATTCCTCCGGCTTCCTCCACCAGCACGCGCGGACGTTGGCCGGCGTCGATGGCCAGAATGTGCGTGCCTCCGCCCGACCCGACGGTTCTCCAGCCCAGGAGCGTACGGCCGTCCGGCGTCCAGCCAGCAGCGAAGATCTCGTACGGCGCGGCAGCAATGATGGTCTCGAACGAGGGTGAGTCATGAGCGCTCTCCGTGTTGCGAAGACCGGTTCACGGAACAGAGCGAACTTTACGGCCGCGACCTGCCGCACGCAATCGTTTGGAGGGGCCGGACTCCTTGCACATGCCGGCCTTCGTGAATTAGATTTTCGCCACTCCTCGAGAGCCTGAAGATTCGAGACCGCCGGGCCCGTTCAGATGGACATCACGCGCGTCCTGCCTGCGTTCCACAGCATCGTCGTGCTGACCGCATTCGCGGCGCCGGGGTTGCTGGCGATCGTCACCCGCTCAAGCGGTCAGGGGCGGATGTTCTCAGCCGGCGACGCGTACGAGCGGTTCATGGGCAGGTGGAGCCGCGGCTTGCGCCACTGCTCGTGCGCTTCGCCGGCGTTCGTGACGGCGACGCCGTGCTCGACGTCGGCTCCGGAACCGGTGCGCTCACGGATGCCATCGTTGCCGCCGCTCCGTCGAGCCGCGTCATCGGCGTCGATCCCGCCGCGCCGTATGTGGCGTTCGCGCAGGCGCGCCATCCCGGGGATCTGGTGAAATTCGAAGTGGGCGACGCGCAGCAGCTTCGATTCGCTGACGCCACCTTCGATCGGACGGTCTCCCTCCTGGTGAGCAACTTCATCCCGGATCCCGCGAAGGCGCTGAGCGAGATGTCACGCGTGACGCGGCCGGGCGGCACGGTCGCTGCCGCCGTGTGGGATTACGGGCACGGCATGGAGATGCTGCGCGTGTTCTGGGACGAGGCGACTGCTCTCAACCCGGGTCTCGACGAGCAGGACGAGCGACATATGCCGCTCTGCCGCAGCGGTGAGCTGGCGGCCCTGTGCGCGGGCACGGGCTTCAGGACGTGTCCGATGAGGCGCTCACGATCCGGACGCGCTTCCAGTCGTTCGACGATTACTGGGCGCCGTTTCTGGATAAGCAGGGTCCCGCCGGCACCTACGTGGCGGCGCGCTCCGCGAGCGAGCGGGAGCAACTCCGGACGCGGCTGCGCCAGCGCCTGATGGGCGACGGCGGCGATCGCGCGATCGTTCTCAGCGCCCGCGCGTGGGCGGTGAAGGGCATCCGAGTGAGGCACTGACCGCCACTGCCTGAGGCTCCTGCCTCATGGTTACTGTTCACGTAAACGATTTCGGGTTCTGCGACGCGTCTGGCCGAATCGCCCGAGAAACGCTGCGATATCCACGTAAATCTCCGCGCGCCCCGCGGGCAGCTCGCGGCCCCGGACTTGCTCTGTTTGGGTGCGAACGTCGATACGAAAGGGAGAATCGTGATGCGGATGCGAATTGCGTTTGTGGTGTGTGTGATGCTGGCGCTGCCAATCACAGGATTGGCTGACGGCCGTGGGAGATCTGCTGAGGACAAGATCCTCGAGTTCGGCACGATGGTCGGCGTCGCCGGGCCGTTCCGCGGCGCGACCAACAACATCAGAGGCGTCAACGGCGCCGGTGCGGCGTGGACGGTGACCGAAGCCAAGGGAGAGCTCGCGGCGAGCGGGCACCTGGAGATAAGCGTGCAGGGACTCGTCCTGGTATCGACCGGCGTCAACCCGGTGGCCAACTTCCGCGCGATCGTCAGCTGTCTCACCACGGACAGCAGCGGCACGGCCGCGGCAACGTCGAACATCGTCACGGACACGTTTCCGGCTACGCCGGCTGGCGACGCAGAATTCGAAGGGTCCGTCGCGCTCCCGACTCCATGTATCGCACCGATCGTGTTCGTGACCAACACGGGCGGCACGGCGTGGTTCTCGGTCACGGGACACTGACGCACCGAATCCGGCTCGTGCCTGGGATGAAGGCACGGGCCGGACCGGGCCAGCGCCCGAGGCTTGCGACAGGTAGGAGGCCCACGTGGTTGTGCCAGCTGTGGCGACCGGCATTCTCGAGACGATCGGCAACACGCCCGTCGTGCAGCTGCAACATCTCGCTCCCAGGGACGCTGCCGACATCTTCGTCAAACTCGAGTACTTCAATCCCACCGGGTCGTACAAAGACCGGATGGCGCTCGCGATGATCGAAGGGGCCGAAGCGCGTGGAGCCCTGCGGCCCGGTATGCGTGTGGTCGAGTACACCGGCGGCAGCACGGGGTCGTCGCTGGCGATGGTCTGCGCCGTCAAGGGCTATGCGTTCCACCCGCTCTCGTCGGATGCGTTCGCACCGGAAAAGATCCGGACGATGGAAGCCTTCGGCGCGGCAGTCGAGATGGTGCCGAGTGATGGCGGAACGGTGACACCGGCTTTGTTCGACCGGTTCAAGCAGCGTATCGCGTCGATGGCGGACGAACCCGGCACGTTCTGGACCGACCAGTTCCACAATGCCGATGCGCTGAACGGCTATCGGGAGATCGGCGTCGAGCTGCTGGCGCAGGTCGGGTCGATCGATGTGTTCTGCGGTGCTGTCGGTACCGCCGGGATGCTCGTCGGCGTTTCTCGTGCCGTGAAGGCCGGCGGCAACCGGGTCCGCGTCGTCGCATTGGAGCCCGCCGGGTCGCCAATCTTGACGGCGGGTCGAGGCGGCGCCCACCGCGTCGAGGGAACGGCCCCCGGATTCGTGCCGCCGCACCTCACGTCGGCTGATTACGACGAAGCGCGTGCCATCGACGAGGACGAGGCGCGCGCGATGGCGCGCCGGCTCGCCCGGGAAGAAGGCATCTTTGCTGGTGTCTCCACCGGCTTGAACATCGTCGCCGCGCTGCAGCTCGCTCGTGAGCTGGGACCGGGGCGTCGTGTGGCGACTGTTGCCGTCGATACGGGGCTGAAGTATTTGGCCGGGGACCTGTTTGCCAGGACGTAGTCAGCCGTGTGCTCGTTCCAGCGCCTCCGGTCGGCGTCGGTGTACGGCAGGCCGTCGAGTCACGGCCCGCCTGAAGGCGGGCACTACGCAGACACGCGGCCTCCCAGCGCCGGACCTTCCCTTGTCAGCTCAGGGCTGATGCCGTCGAAGGCTTGACGCCGTCGCAGGCCGTTAGCCGCTGGCCTGGCTCTCTAGCCCTATTGCCAACCCGTCCGCTCGCACCTGTCGCAGCTGCCGGGCAAACGCGGACGGCGCTCTCGACTATCCTGTATCGTCGACCTCGCGCCCTGCAGGGCTGGCGCCATCGGCAACGCGGCCTTGCGTCGCCCCTTCATCTGTAATACATTCCCGCCACTCCTCACTGATCGCTGTGTTGAGTGCCCCGGACGATCTCTGCCTTTCGTCCTGACCGGCGCTCCGGCCGGTGCTACGACGATCGCCGCCCTCGCGAACTCTCTTATACACGTCACCGCTCCGCGCCTGGTACGTCGCGCTCACTCGAAAGAAGGGAATCCCAATGAGGAACCGTCGCGCACTGCTCGGCCTGGCTTGCGTTCTGTCTTCGTGGCTGACACCCGCTACGGTCGTCGCCGACACTGTCGCGGCTGCGCGCGGCGTGACACGCACGTACTACGTCGCCGCGGACGAAGTCGCCTGGGACTACGCGCCCGGGCAGATGGATCACACGATGGGCGACGGCTTCGATGCTCGCGCGCAGATCTTCCTCGAAAAGGGCGAGGATCGGCTCGGCAAGGTGTATCTGAAGGCCCTCTATCGCGAGTACACGGACGCGGGGTTCACGACGCTCAAGCCCCGGTCGCCGTCATGGGAACATCTCGGCATGCTCGGGCCCGTGCTGCGCGGCGAGGTGGGCGACACGCTGAAGGTGGTTTTCAAGAACCAGACGCGCTATCCCTTCAGCATGCACCCGCACGGCGTGATCTACGCGAAGGAGTCCGAGGGGATGACCGGCGTGCCGCCAGGGCAGACGTTCGTGTACACGTGGCTCCTGGGCGAACGCTCCGGGCCGGCACCTGGAGGCCTGAGCTCGGTGGTGTGGCTGTACCACTCGCACGTGAACGAGCCGCGTGACGTCAATTCGGGTGCAATCGGCACGATCATCGTCAGCGCGAAGGGGACGACGAAGCCGGACGGGACGCCCGCCGACGTCGACCGCGAGTTCGTCACCCTGTTCATGATCGTCAATGAGAACACGAGCTGGTACATCGACCATAACATCGCCACCTACGCGGCTGATCCGAAGAGCATCAACAAACTGCGGCCGCTGCCGAAGCTCGTGGATGTCGACGGTGAGGCGGTCGCGACCGGCTTTACCGTGGGCAACGTGAAGTTCTCGATGAACGGCTACCTGTTCGGCCATCTGCCAGGGCTCACGATGAAGCAGGGCGAGCGCGTGCGCTGGTATCTGGTGGCGCTCGGCAATGCCGAACACACGGCGCACTGGCATGCGAACGTCGTCAAGGATCAGGGACGGTACACGGACGTGGTTCCGCTTCTCGCGGCGCAGATGGAGACGCGCGACATGGTGGCCGACACCGTCGGCACCTGGATGTTCCACTGCCACGTCAGCGGTCATCTCCAGGGCGGTATGTACGCTCACTACACCGTCGAGCCCAGGGAACCGGCGACGCTCACTTCCGAAGTACGTTGACCAGGGCCGGCAGCTGACGTGCCCGTGCGTGACCAGTCGGTCAACAACGCCCGCTATAAGCTAAAGGCTAAAGGCTGAAGGCTACGGCGTACGGCCTTGACGCCTCGAGCCTTAGCCTTGAGCCCCTAGCCCTCAGCCCTTAGCCCTTAGCCCTTAGCCCTTAGCCGGCAAAAATCACAAAGCACGTCAGCGCCCGCCAATCCTGAAATTGGATACCGTCCAGGGGATGCGGCGGTCCGGAAATCGGCCATCAATTAGCGCGTCGGCCGGCACCGATTTTGGACTGTGCAGGATTGCCCGTGACCACTCTCCTCGCATTTTTGGTCCTCGCCGGCGTGGCGTGCCACGTGATGACGCCCGAAGAGCGCGAGCGCCTGGCCCGGGGCGCACGGGCGCGCCTGCGGCGCCTGCTCGAGGCCGCCACGAACGCGTCTCCAGCCGGCGCGCGTCTGCGCGACGCCCTCCGGGCCCGGACACGGTGGCCACTCGTCACGCCGGCGCTCGTCGCCGTGAATGCCGCCGTCTTCCTGGTGATGCTCTTCGGGCGCGGCGCGCTCGACGACCCCGACACGCTCGTGCGCTGGGGCGCCAACGTCGCCCCGCGGACGACCAACGGCGAGTGGTGGCGCCTGGTCACGATGATGTTCGTCCACACCGGACTCCTCCACCTGCTCGCAACCGTTGCGGGCCTCGTGCCGTTGGGTCTGATGCTGGAGCGTCTCGTCGGATCCGTCGCGTTCGCCTCGGTGTTTGCCGGTGCAGGGGTTCTCGCCGGCGTCGTCAGCCTGTCCACATCGGCCGTCGCCGTGAGCGCGGGCGCTTCCGGTGCGATCTTCGGGATCTATGGCCTGCTGACGGCGTCAGTCGTGTGGGGGGCCATCGCCAATCCGCACGTACCGATTCCGGTGACGACCGTGAATCGCGTGATCGCACCGGCCGCGGTGTGCGTGCTGTACAACCTGGCGAACGACAGCATTGGGATCACCGGTGAGGTGGCCGGGTTCGCGACCGGCCTCATCGGCGGCCTCGTGCTCGCACGAGGCGTGATCCAGTACAAGCCGCCAGCGCGGCGCAGCGTGGTGGCAATCGCGGCCGCACTGGTCCTGGCCCTCGGGGCTGCCGTCCCTCTGCGTGGGACCGGCGACGCGAGGAGCGACATCGAACGCATCGTCGCTCTCGAGGCGCGCACAGCCGGTGTGTACGACGCGGCAGTCGATCGGTTCAGACGGGGCCAGGTCGCCGCGACGTCACTCGCACGCCTGATCGATGGCACGATTGTGCCCGAGTTGCAGGCGGCCCGGGCACAACTCGAGGCCGTCGAGCGGATACCCAAAGAACAGCAGCCGCTCGTCGCAGCCGCCGAGGAGTACCTCGCCCTGCGCGACAAGGCCTGGCGCATTCGATCGGATGCCCTGCACAAGTCGAGCCTGCCCGCACTCCGCGAAGCCGACAAGATGGAGCGGGCGTCGATGGAACCGCTCCAGCGGATCCGGTCGGTCAAGGGCCCCAGAACAGATCCGACGGCCCCATAGCAGGCGGCCGGCCAACGAGCCGCCAGCATCCGCCCACTCCATGCGGCGGCACAGAGCGACGCAGGAAGGCTAAGTTTAAGGGCTGAGGGCTAAGGGCCAAGGGCCAAGGCCAAGTCGAGGCCTCAGCCCTTAGCCTTTAGCCTTTAGCCCTCAGCCCTTAGCCCTACTTCGCCAGTCCGTCCGGCCGCAGCTGGAACTTGACCACCTTGCTCGGCGTCCCCTTGCCGCCCTCCATGTGGAACGGCGCCCGCGTGCTCACCGTGGACCACAGCCCCCTGCCCTTCCACCCGCCGTTCGGGTCGTCGATGCGGCCGTCCATCCACTTGGTGTAGAACCCGAGCGGGTACGGCACGCGCAGCACGACCCACTGCCCATCCTTGAGCGCGAGCAGGCCTTCCGACAGGTTACCGGTGTCGATCGGCGTGTTCCTTCCGAGCCCGGAGGTGTCGAACTGATCGACCCACGTGTAATAGCTCCCCTCGGCGCTCCCCGATGTCGTCAAGCCTTTCATCTGCGGCAGCGGCTCGGGGTAGAGCGTCCAGCCTTCGGGACAGTGCTGCCCGGTCGCTGTCGGTCCGTTCAGCGGGCCCTTGCACTTGCGCCGATCGAAGCTCGCCATGTGCCCGCTGGCGAGGGCCACCCAGGCGACGCCGTTGCGGTCCACGTCCATGCCGCGAGGTGAAAAGCCGTGGACGGCGGCCTTCGGATTGTCGGCGGGCACTTCGTACACCTCGGCGAGCGCCGTCTCCGGTGGGTTCACGCCCGGCACGAGGCGCACGACGGCACCGGGATAGCCGAGCACCGAGCCCCACACGGATCCGTCGGGCGCGGGAGACACCGCGTACAGCCCGCCCCCGCCATAGCGCCGGTCCTTGGCCGGATCCGCCGGCGCATTCGGCTCGGTGTACGCGTCCCGCTTGCCGTTGCCGTTGGTGTCGAGCACGAGCGCCGTCCACCCCTGCGACTTCATCTCGTCGCCTGTCTCGTCGAACATCTTCGTGTTCAGCCACCCGACGACGCTGCCGCCGCCGCTCGTCCAGAGCGTGTGGTTCGCATCTTCCGCGAACATCAGGTGATGCGTGCTGAAGCAGGTGCTGATGTGCGTCAGCTTCTTCGTCGCCGGATCGTAGACGGCCAGGTGCCGGAACGCGCGGTCGACCGGCGTCAGCTTCGCCGACGGATGCGTCGAGCCGGCCTTGCACTCTGCCGGGTTGTCCGGCGGCCGCACCGCTGACGTGATCCAGACACGGCCCTTGTGGTCGAACATCGGATTGTGGACGTTATTGCGGCTGTGCCAGAGCGGCTCGTCACCCCAGTACGGCGAGCGCATCGGCATCTCGGGGCCACGTCCGCGCATGCTGGGATCGCGTACCGTGAGCGGCACCTGGCTCGTGGTGTGACGCACGGGATCGAGCACGGGCAGGTAGTCGGCGCTCTCCTCGAGCGCGCCGTAGATGGCGCCGTTTGCATTCAGGGTAGGGTTGCGCCGATCGGTCGAGACCTCGTCGTGCAGGTACACCTTCGGGTCGGCCCAGTCCCACTCGGTGATGACGACGTTCCGTTCGATGCCTTGCGGACGGGGCGGCGCCGGCGGCAGCTCACCCTTGGCGATGCGATCGGTCCAGTCCGCGAACATCGTCAGGGCGCGCGGCCCGAGGGCGTTGATGCTGCCGATCATGCTCGTGCCCGCCTGGCCAGACTGGAGACGCCGCTCCCAGGCCTCGCGCGACGAGTTGAACTTGCCGAGCGATGGCGGGAACTCGCGCGTGGCCTTGTTGCCAAGCTGGTGACAGGCGAGGCAGGTGCCCGACTTGATGTTCCTGATGAAGTCACCCTGGTTCTTGATGTCGGGCGAGATGCCGTTGCCACCGGGACCCGTGCCGGGGAACTCACTCGCCTTCGGCGGCTCGACGAGCGAGTACCAGTAGCCGGCCGGGTAGTACTGCGCCGCGGCACGCGCGTCGGGCGCCGGGACCGCAGTCAGGTTCACCAGGCGGCCCGGCCCCGCATCCACCTTGGGAGAGTCGACCAGCCCGTAGCCGCGCGTCCACACGCGGTACGCGGCCTTGGGCAGGTCGGGGACGAGGTACCGGCCCTGGTCGTCGGTGACGACAATCCGGACGAACTTCGTCGGCAGATCGGTGGTCTCGGCAATCACCCAGACGCCCGCCTCGGGTCCGCGCGGTCCGGTGACGACGCCGGCCATGTCGTCGGGATCGATGGGAATCGCCGGGCCCTTCGCCTGAGGCGCGCCTCTCCCCTGCACGAGGGCGGTGAGACCGACAACGAGTACGACGCCAACGACTCCAAAACGCCTGAGCATGGTCAAGCCTCCACGGGTGTGAAGGATTATCGATCGGGAGGGTTGGATCGGGGAGGGCTAAGGGCTAAGGGCTGAAGGCCAAGGGCTCGGGGCCAGAGGACAGATCCAGCGATTGGTCTGGCGACACGAGTGCGCTCGCGCGTGAGAGGCCGGCTTCACCGACGACGTCGTCGACTAGTCGCGACGCGAGATCGCGCTGAGCATCAGCCCGAGGAGGAGCCGGGAGACGCCCAGCGCGACGGCGAATGTGCCCCCGAGGGCAGCGGTGAGGACTGCTGCGTCCATGCCCTGATCATCGGCACGACCTGTCCGTTAATGCAGGGCTTGTTCACACTCGCGGCGGCGGCAGGCGGCAGGCGATCGGTGGCGGACAGCGACGCGGGCGATCGGCGGCGGGCGGCGGCGATGATGCGAACGGCGGCCGATCGGCAGCAGGGATAACCGCGAGGCGGCTAGAGGCCGGCGTTTCAGATGGCGGCTATCGGGGAACAGTGAACGAGCGCGAGCGGGCGAGAGTCCGCGCGCGTGAACTCGTGCCCCTAGCCCTTAGCCTTCAGCCCTTGGCCCTCCTTTGTACAGAAGTGTGACAATCCCGCGCCCGGCCCTCCTGTAGCATTGCCGGATGCTCGATCTCGATGTGATGTCCCCGGCGGCAGCCCCGCCTGTCTCCTGGAGCGCCCGCCTGGCGCCTTTTCGCAAACCGGATCTCGCCCGCAGCGTGTGGCAGCTCTCGAGCACGTTCGTGCTCTTCGTGGCGGGCTGGTCGCTGATGTACGCGAGCCTGCGCCTGCCCTACTGGATCACGCTGCTGCTGGCCGTGCCCACGGGGTTCATGATGATCCGGCTGTTCATCATTCAGCACGACTGCGGGCACGGCGCGTTCTTCAAGTCCGCGCGCGCCGCCGATGTCGTCGGTCGCCTCATCGGCGTGCTGACGATGACGCCGTACTCGTACTGGAAGCGCACCCACGCGATGCACCATGCATCGTCGGGCAACCTTGATCACCGGGGCTTCGGTGACATCAACACGCTGACGGTTCGGGAGTACTTCGCGCTCACGCGGTGGGAGCGGTTGAAGTACCGGCTGTACCGCCATCCGCTCATCCTCTTCGTGATTGGGCCGTCGTTTCACTTCATGCTGGTGCACAGGCTGCCGGGAATCGTGCCGCGTGAGTGGCGGCGGGAGCGGCGCAGCATCCTCTGGACCGATGCGGGCCTCGCGGCGTTCGTGATCGGGATGGGCCTGCTCGTCGGCTTCAAGGCCTTTCTTCTGGTCCACCTGCCGCTGATGGCCCTGACGGCGTCGCTCGGCGTGTGGATGTTCTACGTGCAGCACCAGTTCGAGCCGACCTACTGGGAGCACGATGAGGGCTGGTCCTACGACGCCGCGGCGCTCGAAGGCAGCTCCCACTACGAGCTGCCGCGGCTGCTGCAGTGGCTGACCGGCAACATCGGCCTGCACCACATCCACCACCTGAACGCCCGCATCCCCAACTACCGCCTGCAGCGCGTGCTCGAGGAAGTGCCGGAGCTGCAGTCCGTGACCCGCATCACCCTCTGGCAGAGCATTCGCTGCGCCTCGCTGGCCCTCTGGGACGAACAGACGCGGACGCTGGTCCCATTCTCAAAAGGCCAGGGGCTAAGGGCTAAGGGCTAAGGGCCAGGGCTCCGGCATGTGGGGCAGGGCTTCAGCCCGGCTTCCTCTCGCGCGCTCTTGTACGTCGGGAGGGCTTCAGCCGTTGACGACGTTCTCGAACGGCAGGGCCATCGTGGGGGCCCACGACGAGCCGCCGTATGGCCGGCGCACGCGTGCTCCGAAAGCGCGCATGAGGCGTGTCCGCGCGATGTCGGTCTTCACTTCCCGGATGATCCAGCCGGCTTCGCAGATGAGGGTGAGCAAGTCATACGAAGCGCACGACCGCTCGAGTCGCAACCCGCGGGGCGTGGAGCGCAATCGGTACTCGCCCAAAGTGCCGTCCGGCAATTGCATCACAAGCATGTGCACCTCCCGGTTGGTGTTTCGGCTCGGCCTCGCTGAAACTGCAGGTCGAAATAAGCAAAGGACAGGCCTCCGCCCCGGCGTGCGGAGTTGTGCATTTGCGTGCAGGGCGCGCTGTGGCTGTCTGCCTCAAGTCGGATGAGAAGGTGCCGGGTCACAGAATTTGCCGGCGCTTCGGTCGCTATCTCTCCGCTGATGGCTGCAGCAGACCGACGTGTCCGGTTGCTTCGAAGGCGCAACCGACGGTGCGCAATCACGCGTTTGCTCCGCAATCCGGCCGTGCGGGCCCGGCGTCATCGCCAGGACATGTTGTCGCCAGGACATGCCGGAACCGCGTGGTTGGGCTAGGATGATCTTGTGATCCGGACCGTCGAAGTCCGTCGGTGGGGCCGCCGATCGCTCAGCCGCCGCAACCGCGCCGGCGCGTGGCTGGCGATCCTGACGTGCCCCTGTCACGGCGCGTTCGTTCTGTATCTGCTCGCCGGCACCGCGTTCGGATCGGCGCTGTTCGCCTATCGCGGCTGGATGTATGCGGCCCTCGCGGTCGCGTTCGTGGCGGGGCTGTGGGTGATGTGCCGTCCTGACGAGAACGCGTGCGCGATCACGGGACCGGCGCCGCCTCCCCGAGGATCGTCCCAATCCGTCGCGCCGCCTCCAGGCACTCCTCGCGGCTGACATCCGCGTGTGTCATCGCGCGGATCCGGCGTCCGCCGAACGGGACCAGCAAGACGCCTGCGTCGCGCGCTACCGCGAGAAACACGTCAGGCGACCACGGCGGCTGCGTCTCGAAGATGACGATGTTCGTCTGCACGCGCGTGAGGTCGATGCTGACGCCCTGCACGCCTGCCAGCGCGTCGGCGAGCAGCCGTGCGTTCGCGTGATCCTCCGCCATCCGGTCGACCATCGTGTCGAGCGCGACGAGACCGGCCGCCGCGACGACGCCGACCTGACGCATGCCGCCGCCGAGCATCTTTCTGATGCGGCGCACTTCGCCAACGAACGGCGCCGGGCCGGCCACGACCGATCCAATCGGCGCGCCGAGCCCTTTCGACAGGCAGAACTGGACGGACGTGACGTGCGCGGTCCAGGCGGTCACCGGCCGCCCGGTTGCCACGGCGGCGTTGAACAGGCGGGCCCCATCGAGGTGCACCGGCAGACGGTGTCGCGCCGCCAGCGCGGCGACATCCGCCGTGTACTCCGGCGTGATGATCGTGCCGCCCATGCGGTTGTGGGTGTTCTCGAGACAGATCACCCCGGCGGGTGCGAGATGGGCGTTGCCGGTGGCGGGCCGCACGGCCTCGGCGAGCGCCTCGATCGCGAGCGAGCCATCGGCCGCGGTCGGCACGGTGTGGTAGACCAGGCCGCCGACGATGGAGGCGCCGCCCGCTTCGTAGTGGTAGATGTGGGCCTCGTCGCCGACGATGACCTCGCGTCCGCGCGGGCAGTGTGCGAGCAGGCTCGCGAGGTTGCCCATCGTGCCGCTCGGGACGAAGACGGCGGCCTCCTTGCCAACGCGCTCGCACGACCGGCGTTCGAGCTCATTGACCGTGGGGTCGTCGCCGAAGACGTCGTCGCCGACATCGGCCGACGCCATCGCGTCGCGCATGGCCGGGGTCGGGCGTGTGACCGTGTCGGAGCGGAGGTCGATGACCTGCATGCCGGGGATCAACGATAGCGCAGGAAGACGGCACAGTGCCCGCCTCAAGCGCGTCGCGATCCGCCCGTGTAGTGCCCGCCTCAGGCGGGCCGTGATCCGACCCCGTGTAGTGCCCGCCTTCAGGCAGGCCGTGATCCGACCCGTGTAGTGCCCGCCTTCAGGCGGCCGTGATCCGATCCCGTGTAGTGCCCGCCTTCAGGCGGCCGACCGTGTAGTCCGAGGCGGCTGAGGCGAGGACAGAACTCAGCGTCCGCGGCGACCTCCTGGCTGTGTCGCCGCCACCCGCACCGGGTGCCGCTCATCTGGTCGCGTGAGCCCGATGAGCAGCTCGTAGGCGGCGAGCCCGAAGAGGATGGCATCGAACCGGCCGCCGCTCGCGATTGGATCCCAGCAGGAGAGCGTGAGGAGGATGGCGGCCGAGAGCGTCCAGGGCGCGAACGGTGTGCGTGTGTTCACATATGGAACGAACAGCCCACCGAGGCTGAAGAAGTCGCCGCGGGGCACTCCGCAACGGCGTACCCCGCGCCAGCCTTGGCCGGGCCGGATCTCGATCTCGAGCCGCCATGCAATCGACAAAGGCAAAGGGGATTCCACGCGGCTCGACTGTGCACATGCGCGCGACCGTGCGCAGTGCGGCCGGTGCCCGGTGCGGAAGTGCGGGTCAGGGGCAGACAGATGTCGGCCGGCATGGGCACGAAGCGCGGCGGCGTCCGGGACCTCCCACGATCAGCCATCTCCCCGGCGCGACTCGCCGGCCTAAACTCGGCAGGGCTCGCGACGATAACTATGCCATGAACCACAACATCTTGATGATCGCGATCATGTTCCTCGCCGGCATGGGCCTCTGCCTCTACATCATGCGCCGCCGCTCGCGCCTCGGCCGGCGCGTGCCGAAGTTCTGACGGCCGGGCGAACTTCGGTCGTCGAACGCCCTCACGACCCTGAACGGGCGCACGCCGAGACACGCCGGGCCGGAGGCTCGTGAACCGCCCCGCCAGCCCGGCGTGTCAGGTTGGGATCTGCCTTTTGCCCTGGCGCTGAATCGGGGACAATGGCCGAAGACCGGTTCCCAAGGAGCTGATGCCGCCGTGCCGATCTTTGCGTACATCGACCCCAGTGCGGGCGGGATGCTCATGCAGCTGCTGCTGGGCGGCACGGCAGGCGTCCTCGTCATCGGTCGCCTCCTGTGGTCCCGCATCCGGCGGCTGCTCGGCCGCCCCGACCCGCCGGACGGATCCGCTCCCCCGGCGCCGTGACGATCCGTTTCGATTCAGGTTCCTTCAGGGATCCGGACGGCCACGTCTTCAGGTCCGGGCCCCACGTCTTCCGCAGAGTGACTCCCGCAGCGCTCGACCGCTTCGAGCGGCTGCAGGAACGTGGCCTGCTCACCGCGCTGGCGTCGCACGGCTGGCTCATGCCGACGACCATCGAGTCTGCGCCGGCGTTCGGACTGGATCCGGACGTGGTTGGCGCGCGCGTACTCCGGCAGGATGCCGTGGCCCTCGTGTCGTACGCCTACGAGTGGACCTTCTCGATGCTGCAGGACGCGGCCCTCGTCACGCTCGACACGCTGGAGGCGGCGCTCGAACGTGACGTGGTCTTGAAGGACGCGCCGTCCTTCAACATCCTGTTCGACGGCACCTGCCCGCGGCTGGTGGACATCCTCTCGCTCGAGCCCTACCAGCCGGGCGCGCTCTGGGCCGGCTACACGCAGTTCTGCCGCAGTTTCCTCGCGCCCCTGCTGATCACGTCGCATACGGGGGCTGCCTTCCAGCCGCTGGTGCGCGCGCACCTCGGCGAGCTGCCGCTCGGCGAGGCGGCCCGGCTGCTCGGTTGGCAGCGGACCTTTCGACGAGGGGTCGCGACGCACGTCCTGCTGCAAAGCCGGCTGGAACAGAACTTCGGACGGCGCACCGAGGAGGTGAAGCGCGCGACGGCACCGGCGCATTACCCGAAGAGTGTCTTCCTGAACACGGTCCGCCGCATGCGGCGGCTCGTCGACTCGCTGCGCGCGCCAGCGTCCTCGGCGTGGACGGAATACGCCGACTGCAATACCTACAGCGGCGAGGACCGCGCCGGGAAGGTGAGCTTCGTCGAACGGGTGCTCACGGAGACGCGTCCCGCCGTCGTGATCGACCTCGGGTGCAACACGGGGGAGTACTCGCGCCTGGCCCTGCGATCCGCCGGGCACGTGATCGCGGTAGACGGCGACGCAGGCAGCGTCGACGCGCTGTATCGGGCCGAGCGCGGGTCCACGCGCCTGACGCCGCTCGTGAGCGACCTGCACAACCCTACGCCTGCGCAAGGCTGGGAGCTGCGCGAGCGGGCGTCGCTGCTCGCACGGCTGGAGGGCGACTTCCTTCTCGCGCTGGCGCTCGTGCATCACCTGCGGATCAGCGCGGGCATCCCGCTCGACGCGATCGTCGCGTTCCTCGTGGATCGCGCGCCGGCGGGCATCATCGAGTGGGTCGATCGACAGGATCCGATGGTCCAGCAGATGCTGCGCCTTCGCCCCGACGTGTACGACGACTACACGTGGTCCGGGTTCGAGCACGCGCTTCGCAGCCGGGCCGAGATCTGCGCGCTCGCCGGCGACGACCGATCGACTCGCCGCCTGTGTCACTACAAGGTGCGCGGCGGCGCCAGCCCGCGGCCCTGAACGGCCCATGACCCACGGCGTCCAGCACGGGCAGATGGCGCGGCCCCCCTTTCGCGGCGAAGCCTCGGGTGACCGGGGACTCACGATGTTCGTGGCCGTCGTGATCGGCGCCATCGTGCTGGCGCTGGCATCGATGACCACGGCGGACCCGGACCTGTGGGGCCACGTACGTTTCGGCCTCGACATGATCCGCGACGGGCACGTCCACACGAGCGATCCGTATTCCTTCACGTCCGACAGGGGGTGGATCAACCACGAGTGGCTCGCCGAGGTCGTGTTCGCCGCGGCCTTCCGGGCCGGCGGCACCACCGGGCTTGTGCTGCTGAAGCTCCTGCTGGTGGGCGGCGCCGGCGCGCTCGTCTACCGCACGCTCCGGATCGGCGCCTCGGCCCATCAGGCCCGGATGCTGATGGTGATCGTGGTGGCCGCGCTGATGCCGCTGTCGCAGAGCGTGCGGCCGCAGCTGTTTTCCATCTTCGGGTTCTCGGTGGTGCTCGCGCTTCTCGTGGGCTACCGGTCGTCCGGCGATCGCTGGCGGTTGTACGCCGTGCCGCTGGTGTTCGCGGCCTGGGCGAACGCGCATGGCGGCTGGATCCTCGGTGAGCTCACGATGTGCGGCGTTCTCTGTCCGATCGCGTGGTCCGCGCGGACTCCGACGCGGCTTCGAATCGCCGTCGTGGTGATCGCGGCCGCTGTCGCGCCACTCGCGAACCCATACGGCTTCACGCTGGTGCTCTTCCTGACCGAAACGCTCCGATCGTCCCGCCCTGAGATCACGGAGTGGAGCCCGGTGTTTGCGTCGGGGCTCGACAGCATTGCCCTGTGGGTAGCGGTTGCGGGCGTGGCGGCGTATGGGTGCGTGCAGGGGTTCTGGCGACGCCAACCCGCATACACGGTGATCGTCCTCGCGTTCGCGGTCCTGTCGTTCCAGGTGGTCAGGCTCGTCGGATTCTTCGCGCTCGTCAGCGTCGCGCTGCTGTCAGTCGACGCCGGCAACTGGCCGTCCCCGGCCCCCCGACCCACGTTACGGGTGTCGGCCCTCGAGCGGTTCGTCCTCGGCCTTGCGCTCTGTGCGGCGGTCGGGTTCACGGCGTGGAACGTGCGCTGCATCCGCCTGACGAGCGACTGGGTTCCCGACCCCAGCGACACTCGCTACGTGCAGAACGCTTTGCCGCAGGGGCGCCTGCTCGTCTGGTTCGACTGGGGCGAATACGCGATCTGGCACATGGGCCCGGGCGTGCAGGTCTCGTTCGACGGGAGACGGGAAACCGTGTACTCCTCGCGCTTCATAGCCGAGCACCTGGGCCTCTACGCGGCACGGCCAGGGTGGAACGTGTTCCTCGACCGGCTTGCGCCGGATCTGATTTGGCTGCCGGCTGTCATTCCGCTCGCGCGGCATCTCCCCGCGTACGGATGGCGGGTCGTCCATCGGAGTGCATCGGGGCTGGTGTTCGCCCGCGAGTCATGGCACGGCGACGCGCCGGCCGCCGGTCCCGTCTCTGGCCGGCGCTGCTTTCCTGGCGTATAAGGTCCCGACGAAGGTGTGCGCCTCTCGCCGAAGCCCGTCAGACGCGCAGGAACGCCGCCGTAATCGGTGGATGGTGCTGCTGTATGGTGTGACGCTGTTCAGCAACGCGGCGCTCCTCTTCTCCGTCCAGCCGCTCGTCGCGAAATCCCTGCTGCCGCTGCTCGGCGGCTCGGCGTCCGTGTGGACCACGTGCATGCTGTTCTTCCAGTTCATGCTGCTGGCCGGGTACCTGTATGCGGATTGATCGTTCCGCTGGCTCTCCGCCCGCCGGCGGATCCTCGCGCACGGAGTGCTGCTCGGGTTGGCGACGGTCGTGTTGCCGCTCCAGATCCACGGGGTTCCAGTAGAGGGCACCAGCCCCGTCACACGGCTCCTGGGAACGCTCACGTCGTCGGTGGGGTTGCCGTTCTTCCTGCTCGCATCGACGGCACCCATGCTGCAGCGGTGGTTCTCGCGGACGGCCCATCCTGGTGCGACGGATCCCTACTTCCTGTACGCGGTGAGCAACGTCGGCAGCCTTGCCGCGCTGCTGTCGTATCCGGCGGTCGTCGAGCCCCTCGTCACCTTGTCCACACAGGTGCGCTGGTGGAATGCCGTCTTTGCCGGGGCCGCCCTGTTGACCGTCGCCTGCGCTGTGCTGGCGATCGCCGGGAGTACCCGCGTACCCGGCGAACAGCCCCAGATGGCCGCCTCAGGCCGCACCCGCGTGTCCTCCGCGCGGAGGGCTCAGTGGGTCCTCCTGTCGTTCGTTCCGTCGAGCCTCATGCTGGCGGTCACGAGGTACCTGTCAACGGATGTCGCACCGGTCCCCCTGCTCTGGGTGGTGCCACTGGCCATCTATCTCCTCACGTACATCCTGGCGTTCGGCGCGCGGACCAGGCAAGTGACGGCGCTTGCCGATGCGGCCACGCCGTTTGCAGCGATCGCGCTCGCGCTGCTGATCGTCGCGAGGCTCGGGAGCCCGCTGTGGTTGGTGCTCCCGCTGCACCTCCTCGCCTTTGCAGTCATCGCCCTGGCCTGTCACGGACGACTCGCGGCGGCACGCCCGGGAGTCGATCACCTGACCGAGTTCTACTTCTGGCTCGCCGTCGGCGGCGTTTTCGGCGGACTGTTCAACTCGATCGTCGCCACCGCTGTCTTCGTCACGACGGCCGAGTACCCGATCACGTTGGCGCTCGCGTGCGTGACTCGCGTGCGACACGTGGACCTCGGCGCCGTTCGCGGTAAGTGGGCGGCGTGGACCGTGCCCGTGGCTGCCGGCCTGCTCGTGCTGCTCGCGGGTCCCGCAGTGCGGTGGGCGGGACTGCCGCCAGGATTCCTGCTGATCTACCTCGCGGCGCCCGCGCTCCTCTGCTACACCGTGTCCAGGCGGCCGGCGTTGTTTGCGCTGGGGGTGGCACTGATGCTCGGCGCGGGCGCCGTTCGTACCGGGTCGGGTCGGAGCCTCCTCGAGAACCGCACGTTCTACGGTTCGTACCGCGTGGCCGTCGATCCGAGCGGGCGCTATCACGAGCTCTTCAGCGGCAGCACACTGCATGGACGACAGCTGGTGGATGCGGGCGGGCCGCTCGAACCGCTGGCCTACTACCATCGTGAGGGGCCGGTCGGCGACGTCTTCCGTGCGCGACGCCGCGCGGGTCCGTTGCGCGTCGCCGTTGTGGGCCTGGGGGTCGGGGCGCTTGCGGCCTACGCCGCACCGGACGACAGCTGGACGTTCTTCGAAATCGATCCCGAGGTCGAGCGCATCGCGCGCGACCGGAGGTGGTTCACGTATCTGGCCCGCGCCGCGGTGCCATGTACTGTCGTGCTCGGCGACGGCCGCGTTTCGATGACCTTGAACGCGCGGGATCAGTACGACCTGATCGTGATCGACGCCTTCACCTCCGATGCCATCCCCGTTCACCTGCTGACGCGCGAGGCCCTGGCCCTCTATCTATCGAGGCTGCGGCCCGGCGGCCTCGTCGCCTTTCACATCTCCAACAGGCACGTCGGTCTGGCTCCGGTGTTGACCACCCTTGCGCGGGACGCCGGCGGCGCCGCGATCATGAGGGAAGACGATTCGACAGCAGCCAAGCGGCAGACACGCTTTCCGTCCCAGTGGTTCGTCATCGCAAGGCACGCCGGCGACCTCTCCACGATCGGGCAGCACGCCGGCTGGAGCGTGCCGCAGGCCGCGCGGCTTCGGTCCGTGTGGACCGATGACTTCTCGAACCTGCTCGCGACGCTCACGTGGCGGTGATCGCAGCGAAGCCGCGCTGCGCTGCGGCGTCAGCTGTCTACCACCGCCACAGCCTGTCGAACAGCCTCTGTCCCTTCCGCCACTGCGCCATCACGTCCGCCGGAAACGGGCTGACCGTCGCACCGAGCGGCATGAACCACAGGTTGTCCTCGTCCACCCTGAGATACTTGCCGACGGGTACATAGCCCGCCGTGCCGAAGTAGTCGAGGATGCGCTGCCGCACTTCCGGGTGTGCCTCGATGCACACGAGCGCCGGCGCGTAGCGCCGCACGTCGAACCCGGCCAGTGCCTCAGGCTCGGCGAGCTCGATATCCATGGTGAGGAAGTCGATGTGGGCGATGCGCTCTGCGACCAGCAGGTCGTTGAGCGTGATCGTCGGGACGGTGCTGGCGCGCTGCAGCTGCCCCCATCGCCGGGTGAACTCCTGCCGCGACGAGGCGACGAGCGGGTTGTCGCCGAGGAACAGTTGGACGGTCTCGCTCGAGCGGGCGGATACGAAAAACGTGCGAAACTGCGTCCTCGGCCGAAGCCGCGCATAGGCCGGCGCGTACCGTGACTGCGCATCGACGGCGAGCCCCGACCACCCGAGCTTGGTTTCGAGATACCACGTGTTGCTCGCGACGCGTGGGTCCGACGCGCCGATGTCCACGAACACTCCTCCTGGGCGGTCGCGGAAGAAGTCGCGCACGATCCATTCCTCGGCGTGCTCCGATTCGCGATCGGGCCCGTAGGTGCGCTCGAGCCACCGCAGTTCCGCGGCGGATGACGGCGGCGGAGGCAGGGTCACGAGCACCAGAAAGGCCGCGGCGAGGCCTACCAATGACAGCTCGAGCAAGTCGAAGCGGACGCTCTTCATGGTCGGTGTGCGAGTGTGCCCGAAGGACGATCAGAGGTTGTGACGAGAATCGAACTGTCGATTCGCTGACGCCGACAGCGGCCTGTGACCTGTGGCTCAGGGGTTGGAGCAGTCGGCCGCCACGCGGCCCGTGACATCGGTGAACTCATATGGTGTCTCCGTCGTGGAGAAGTACTGCCGATTACGCAGGAGCGGCACACTCGTCCTGAAATACCGCCGGAACACCATGCGGAACGTGTTGACGGGCGAGATGTCAGGAGGAATGTCCTCCGGTGCACTCCCCGGCAAACGGTAGGCACTGAGAATGGAAAATCGTTCCCACAGGCACGTGTCAGAAATCGACTCGAAATCCAACCGCGAACCGGGCCCGTGATCGCCTTGGATGATGATCACGGGCGGGCTCACAGACTTGGCAAGAATACTATCAACAGCTTCCAGCAGCTTCGAGTTCAAGAAGGCCACCTGCGCACGATAACCCGTCACGTACGCCGCCCTTCCTCCCGGAAACCGCTCGCCGTCGCCGCTGCTGACCGAATACGGGGGGTCGACGGCCTTACCGTCAGAGGAGAAGACGAAAGGCGGGTGAGGCAGCATCACGTGCAGAAAGACGAGCTTCGGGGATTTCATCGCGGCGATTCTCGGAATCGCTTCGAAGGTCGCACGTGCGACATTCCGCTTGGTGTCGTAGTTGAACCCTGGAACGTAATCTGACATGGCGTTCGTCAGCCCGACTAACGCAGTGGACGCCAACCAGATTCGGTCGAATTCGCCAAAGTGGACGAGATAGGGCCGAATACGATGATCGGCCATTCGCATGTCGGACGCATCCCACACCTGCGACGTCGACACAATGCGATAGCCCGACTTCCGCAGAACCTTCATGACCTGATTCTCTTGGAGCGCACTCTCCATTGGCCACTCGGTGGGAGAACGTCCCATCGTCGCGGTCCACGGATCCAGGTAGCCCATGTTGAGCGATGAACTCAGCGACTGGATCGTGCGGATATAGTTCGAACGGCTCTGAGGGGGGACGTAGAACCCTCGCGCCTCGAGTTCCCCGACGAATCCCGAGACGTCTGCATCAAAGAGTCTGGCGAGGACGTCAGGCCGCCCGTATCCATCCACGATGATGTAGTAGATGTCCGGCGCCGACGTCCTCGGCCATAGGGGTGCGTCCAAGTCGGTCGAGAGCGTCAGGTTTCCGACCGGGCTCGAGTCACGAATGGTGAGGGCGGCCCTCCCTGCGAACACGAGCAGGACGGACAGGAATGCGCACCCCGCCAACTCAACGACCAGATCACCATCGTTTCGACGGACCGCGGTTGCTGCGACTGCAAGAATACCGAGGGCCGCACTCATCCCAAGAAACGTGTCGATCTGCAGCAAGGTAGCCATGCACGCGATGCTTGCCATGACAATCGCGATGCTGCCATTCCGTCTGAACACCGCGACGGAAACGGCCAGAACCGCCGCCGAAATGCAGACCGACCAGCAGACGGTGCGGACCAGGACGTGCCAGGGCACGTATCGACTGACGCGCCCCCACAGGAACAGATCGAGAACCGACAACGGACCGACACAGAGCGCGGCCATCGGGCGGAGGGCCCGTCGTATTTGACGCAGTTCCATGGAATCTCGAGAGCATCTCCGCACGCGGCAATCAAGTGAGCGTTTGTCCGTCGCCGCGGCGCAACAGAGCCGTATGATACCGCTTGCCGAGGCCTTGTTGGTCACCGCCGGTGGCAGAGCGCTAGCCGAGGCTCCGCAGCCGTGCCGGGCTGGTCACGATCGTCTCTCGGGAGCACACCAGGCCCCGCCTCGCTTCAGGCCGCCAGGTCGTTCCGGCGAACGGCGGTGAAGCCCCTCCGTACGCGACACAATCGGGCGAAGGGAGCGAACCCGGAAGGCCGGCTCCCGTGTGATACGCGAAGCTTTTGGTGTCTGGGCCGATCAGCGACCGTCTGCACTGACTGGGGGGACCGGAATCATTACGTACGGGGTGGCGAAGGCAGACACATAGCTGCGGTCAGCGAGCGGCGGCGTATCAGCACCAAGAGCGTTCTGGAACAGCACCCGATATACGTTGACCAGCGATTCCGGGACGACGGTTGGCGGGCCGCCTGGTGGCCATCGGATCGCGAGGAGAATCGGCACGACGGTCTGACCGGCGTCGGCGGTCGGATTGTGCATGTCGAAACCCAGACGGGGACCATGGTCGCCGTGAATGATGATGACAACGTCCCGCCCGTCGTTCGCAGCCTGCGCGAGGATCCGTTTCGCTGCACGCACCGCACGTGACAGCGTGAAGATGGCCTGCGCGCGGTAACCCGCTTTGTACTGCTCGGACGAGCCCGCATAGAACGAGCCGTCGGCGCCGCTGACCGTCGTGCTCGGGTTCGTGAACTGACCTCGCTCATCGAGGACGAACGGCGGGTGTGGCATCGGCACATGGGCGAACACGTATCTTGGCGCGGCGCCTGAGCGAGGCCGCTCGAAGCGCTCGAATACCGCCACCGACCGATCGTAGTGGGCACGATTGCCGATCCCACCGAACAGCACCCACAGCGGTGACAGGCTCAATGACCCAAACTCCGCATCGGCAAACCAGAGCTGCGGACAGTCGCATTCGTCGGCACGAGCAAAGGCGCCGCTCGAGAGGTAGCCGGAACCGATGAATTCGATCCGATAGCCCAATTGCTTGAACACCGCCGGAACGCGCGCGCTGGAAATCAGGTCACGCAGCGGCGCCCGATCGTTGCTCGTTCTCTCCGCCCGGGCCAATTCGTCGAGGTAACCAAGGTTGAGCATCGAAGCGAGGGAGAGCTGCGTTTGAACGTAGTTGGCGCGCCCGTTCGGCGAGACCGCGAAGCCCAGCTGCCGCAGTTCCTCGAGCGGACCGCGTACTGATACCCCGAATTCGCGCTCGAGAACGTCCCGGCGTCCCATGCCATCGAGCACGAGGTGATAAACATCGGGCCGCCACGGTGTGGACGCGGGGAGAGGCCCGGGCGACCACAAGCGTTCGATCGCCTGCCGCACTGACGCTGCGTACGGCGGCGGACGCAGGTAGGCCCGGTACACGAGACCGCACGCGACGACCAGGACGACGACCGCAATGCCTCGCAGGATGTCGTGCAGCGCTTCAGCCGCCGCTGGGCGGAGGCGCGCGGCGATACACGCGCTGAGCAGGCACATCGTCAGGTAGAGCCACGAGAAGTGCGTGTCGCTCAGCGACGTAAGCGCAGCCGCAGCGTGGGCAGAAGGAAATAACCCGAGTAGCAGCAGCGGCAAGCCGAGCGTGTTGCACGCGAAAGCCGCCGACCGGCGCCGAGCCGCGACATAGAGCGGGAGCACCGCCGAGATCAGCACCACGCCGATTCGAACGAGGCTTATGCCAGGAGGAGGAAGCTGCGGAGTCAGCATCCAGAGCATTCCGAGTACCGGAATGGAGGCGAACGACAGCGGCGCCATGACCGATGTGACGTCTCCAATCCAGTTCCTCCAGCCATCGGTCATCGGACAATAGTAACTGTGAAATCGCAGGGCCAGGCAGCCATTGCGGGCTGGGGGCCGCTCGATCCGGGAACGCCACCAACCGCAAGGATCGGGAGACGGGTCAGTCGCACGCGAGCCGGCGCTGTCTCGCGCCAGTTCACGGAGTGGCGAACAGCAAGCTGCAAGTGCCCGTTCCCGTCGACCCTGGGAACCGATGCTACAATTTTGACCCAAGCTCATACGGTCCGTCGACACCTCGGTTGGCACCGTTCGAACGCCAGTACGGGATTGAACGCCTCTGAACAGCCGACGAACGTGAGGGGCGAGCGGCCGGGGCGTTTGCGTTTCGGGTTCGATGTGATCAAACCCATGAGAGAACTGAGGGGGCAATGGGTGTGACCGGACGCTCCCCGGCTACGGGTCGTGTCAGCGACCGCCTGCCTATCACGCACGCCGACGTGCGGCAGATCATCGCCCTGCTGCCGTTGTGCATTGCCGGACTGTTCGTTGCGTTTCAGGCGGTGGCGCTCTTCAATGCTCCCGGAACACGAGACACGGCCGGGGTCGTCAAGGGACACGACTTCGTCCACTTCTACGTGCTTGGGTCCCTCGCTCGAACGGGCGATTACCTGCGAATGTACGACCAGCGGGCGCTGACGGCGGAGATGTGGCGCCTCGTCCCGGAGTCGCACGGAGCATCATTCATCCCCGCATACGGCCCCGTCTTCGCAGCGGCATTCATCCCGTTCGCAGCGCTCCCGTATGTAACGGCGGTTCACGCCTGGCTGACCTGCACCGCGATCGCCTACGTGCTTGCTGCATGGACCATCGCGCGGATGCTGCCGGGCATTCGGTCGCGCATCACACTGTGGCTGCTCATCACGCTCAGTCCTGGCTTCTGGGTGACCGTCATCATGGGGCAGACGAGCTCGATGAGCCTGGCGGCCATAGCCGCCGGCTGGTGGCTCCTCGAGCGGAATCGGCCGCTCTCTGCCGGCGTCGTGCTTGGACTTCTGCTTTTGAAGCCGTCTCTCGGGGTGACCCTGTTCGGCGTCTTCGTGATCGGGCGCGCCTGGAGGCTCGTGGGAGGGATGGGCGCCTCGTTCATGGTCCAGACTGCCGTCAGTCTCGCCTTGGCTGGCGTATCGGGCACGGTCGCGCACATCGAAACCGTCTCCGCGCTCGTGAGCCACGGTGGCCTGCGCGTCTCTCTGCCGCAGGACCTCCATTCGTTTGCCGGTTTCTTTCGGTTGCTGCTGGGTGAGACTCGCATCGCCGTGATCGCGTATGCGGTCGCTGGCTTGGGGTGCGCGGTTCTGGCGGGAACGTTCTGGCGGACCGACGCGCCTTTGCGCCGGCGGTACGCGGTTGCCGTGCTCGGCATGGTGCTGGCCGCACCGCACCTTTACCTGTATGACTTGCTGCTCCTGACGCCGACGCTTGCGGTGGCTTGGGAGGCTGGTGCTCCGCCGAACGGCGATCGGCGCCTCCTGGCCTTTTCGGCCCTGGCATGGCTGTCGCCGCTGGCCGGCGCGATTGCCCTCGCCACCCGTGTGCAGGGCTCCGTGATCGTGTTGTTCGGACTGCTCGTGCTCCTCGTAACGTCGAACCCAGGGGTTTGGAAACGGGCAGTAGCCGCGTGCCGCACGGGCGCCCCCGAGGTCCTCATCTCCGTACTCGGGCGGTTCCGCTCGAACCGAGCGGCGACATGGAACTGGCAGCCAGCTGGCGTCGAGGGTCACTCCGGGTGCATCTCCACGAAACGGTAGGGCCGATCCCATTCAGAAAGGTAGCTCCGGTTCGGCAACAGGGTATATCGATCGCCGAACAGCTCATTGAAGACAACTCGAAACAGGTTGACCGGCGTCAGATCGTCAGGGACGGCACCTATTCCCTGGCAGCCGGACAGCAGCCAGGATTCCAAGCCGTTCCGTCGCGTCGGATCGCGTCGGATCGTCCCAGTCGAGGCGAAGCCCGCTTCCGTGGTCTCCTTGAATCACGAGGACCGGCTCGCCGCCATGCCGGTCGATCTCGTCGATCATCTTCAAGATGCGCTTCATGACGAACGCGACCTGTTGCGCGTAGCCCGCGGTATAGTCGGACCGATCGCCGAGGAACTCCGACCCATCCCCGAACACGAACGGCGCTCGCTGCGCCCTGAACGAGCCATCGCCGTTGAAGACGAACGGTGGATGAGGCACGAGAACGTGGGCGAATACGAACATCGGCCGGCGCAAACGCGAAACCTGCTCGATTGCGGCGAATGATTCCTCGACCTTCGTGCGATGTGCGCCAAAAGTGAGGTTGACCAGACGAAACGGCGCGGCCGGCGTACTCGCGAGGAGCGCCGTTTCAAACTCTGATAACCCCTTGACCAGGCCGCAGTAGCACCGGTCGGCCTGCTGATGATTCACCGTGCCCGGGGCATCGGAGCCGATCATGACGAACTCGTATCCGAGCTGTTTGAACCGCCGAACGACTCCGGCGGTCTGAATGAGAGTCGCGAGCGGCCTGCGGTCTGATGCGCTCCCCATCACTCCCGCCACCTCGTCCAAATACGACATGTTCAGCGAGCTCGCCAACGAGAGCAGCGTCTGGCCGTAATTGCTGTGGGTTCGACCGCCCACGGCGAACCCCCGGTGACGCAGCCCGGTCGAGAACCCTTCCGAATCGACGTGATGAATGGCACTGATCAGATCCGGGCGTAACATGCCATCAAGGACGACGTAATACACGTCCGGTGCACGACCTAGCGGGCTGCGCACTGATTGGGCAGCGGCCGTATCTCGCGTCTTCTGCACTGCGTCGGTCCATTTCGGAGGCCACAACGGTCTGGCCAGCCACGTGCAGTAGATCGCGATAGCCAGACAGAGGGCTCGCGCCGTCGCATTCAGCGTCAATACAGCCTCTTTATCGGCGAAGCGTCCTCCAGCGGCAATGGCGGCGGCCGCCGCGGCGAGCGCGTAGGCAAGCGCGAACCACACACTACCGGTCAACTCCGACAAATAACCGAGCGAACGTGCGACAGGCGGATAGAACGGCAGGAGGAAAAACCAGACGGTCAACGTCACCGCGCGTCGGGAGAGGTCGGGCAGCACGGGACGAAGGCCAACCAGCAGGCCGACAGTTCCGGCCAGGATTGCGACGGTGGGCCGCAGGATGGTCGTCGAGGTCAAAGGTGTGGCAGGCACGTTCCGCAGAACGAGCACGACGAGCGGGAGCAGCGCGGCGACGAAGGTGTGAAACACCTGTCCGGCGATGCGCACGGCCGTCTTCTGCGTCTGGCGGCCCATCAACCCGCGAGCGACCTGCGCGATCCGAACCGTCACCTCGTCATTACCGTTCTGTCCAGTCGCATGCGCGGAAGCGGTCGCCTGGATCAGCAGTCTTTGCCCGGCTGTTGATATTGGCCAGCCACGTCCCAGGAGAGTCGAGCGGCTGAACATCCGCAGATGACTCGTGTGTCATGCCGCTCGCTCGTACACGCGGCAAGAACCGGCCGCCTCGAATGGGTCCACCGCCGATACCCGGGTCGAAGGTCTATCCGGAACATCTCCCGGAGAGCCGATGCGTGCCACCGGCGTGGATCGCCATACAATAGCGCACACACCAACGGCTTGCGACACTCCGCGGTGCGACACTGGGCATCAGCTTGGTCGCAGCGGATGGTCGGCCGAACGGCACGCACTCGAATGCGCAGCATCGCGATCGTGGCCCCCGTCTACAACGAAGATGCCGTCCTGCCGGCGTTCGTGTCGGAGGTTCGCCAGGTCATGGATGCACTGGCGGATCGCTACACCGTGACGCTGTTGCTCGTCGACGATGGAAGCTCGGACGCATCGTGGGGGGCGATCCGCACCGCTGCCAACGCCGACTGGCGGATCAGCGGATTGCGGCTATCGCGCAACTTCGGGCATCAGGCGGCGCTCGCATGTGGCTACCAGCTGGCCCAGGCGGATGCGGTGGTGACGATGGATTCGGATCTGCAGGACCCGCCGTCGCTCGTGCCGGCGCTCGTCGCTGAATGGGAACGTGGAGCGAAGGTCGTTCTCGCCGCCCGGCGATCGCGCCAGTTCGACGGGCCGGGCAAACGGTTGACGGCGATGCTCTACTACTACACGATGGCCGCTGTTGCCGAAGGCGCCCCGATTGAGCAGGCCGGCGATTTTCGCTTGCTGGACGCACAAGTCGTGGAGGCCCTCAACACTCTGCCGGAGCGTCACCGGTACATTCGAGGCCTCATCGGCTGGCTGGGGTTCACACCCGCCATCGTTCACTACGACCGGCAGTCGAGGCGTGCAGGGCACACGAAGTACCCCGTGCACCGCATGGTGGCGCTTGCGATTGATGGCCTCGTTTCCCTTTCGTTCGTGCCGCTTCGGCTCGCGTACGTGCTCGCGGGCCTGAGCGCGCTGCCGGTCCTCGGGTACCTGCTCTACAACGTCATCTTGCGCGTCGCGTTCGGTGTGCAGATGGTGCCGGGCTGGTCGTCGCTCATCCTCACCGTCACCCTGTTCGGCGTGGCAAACCTCGTGATGCTCGGGATCATGGGGGAATACGCGGGCCGTATCTACACGGAGGTGAAGCGGCGGCCGTTGTTCGTCGTCGCCGAGAGCTGCGGGACTCGCGTACCGGTCGCGCAGGCCGGCGCTCGCGACACATGACCGACCGCGACCGGCGTATTCGCGAGCGGGATTTCCACGACGCCTGGGCGCAGACGACGCCGCTCGAGCACATCGACGTACGCGCGGCGTTCGAGCATCCGACCGCCGTCGAGAACCGCTTCGTCACCGATCAGCTCGGCGACCTGCGCGGCCTTCGGCTGCTCGACGTCGGGGCAGGGCTCGGTGAGGCGTCCGTCTACTTCGCCCTGAAGGGTGCATCGGTGACGGCGTGTGATGTGTCGCCCGCGATGCTGGCCACCGCGAAAGCCCTCGCCGAGCGCCACGGCGTGTCGATAAGGACCTTGCTCGTCGAGAACAACGTGCTCGAGTTCGGAACGAGCGTGTACGACGTGATCTACGGGGCCAACGTCATCCACCACGTCAGCGACATCGGCCAGTGCCTCGACGCCGTCGCACGTGCCCTCACTCCTGGCGGCCGCTGTATCTTCATCGATCCCCTGACGTACAACCCGATCATCTGGGTGTATCGCCTGCTCGCGCACGACGTGCGCTCGGCCGACGAGCACCCCGTCGGCTTCGGGGTGCTCGAACAGATGCGTGCGCGCTTCGGCGACGTCGGCCACCGCGAGTTCTGGGGTCTGTCGCTTGCCTTGTTCCTGAAGTACTTCCTTGTGGACCGCCTGCCTCCGGGCCAGGTGCGCTACTGGAAGCACATCCTGCAGGACGATCCGGAGCGGCTCGCCCGGTGGTGGGTCCCGCTGCGCGACCTGGATCGATACCTTCTCCGGGTACCCGGCGTGCGCCGCCTCGCGTGGAACATGGTGTATTGGGGCCGCAGGCGCGATGCCTCCGCGTAGAGGCGTCCTGACCGGGTGGGTAGGTCTTCACACACCGGCCGGCCGTGTTCTCGTTCCCGGCGCCATCGCAACGCTCTTCGTGGGGCTGCTCGCTCGTGTCTTCTGGCACATCGGCGACGAAGGCAGCATCGTCTACGACGCCCAGCGCTGGGCCCTGGGCGAGGTGCCTTATCGCGATTTCTTCGAGGTGATGGGCCCTCTGACGTTCGCGCCAGGTGCCGCAGCATTCAAGCTGTTCGGCGTCGGCTGGTGGGCGTCGCGGCTGGAGATGATTGCGGCCGCCGCAGCGACCGCGATGCTGATTGCCTCGCTCAGCGTGCCGCGATCGTCCGGCCTCGGAGGCATTCTCGCACCGGTCATGTACGTCGCGGCCGTTTCGTCGCTCTGGCCTGGCGTGAACTATCACCTCGACAGCAATGTCGGCGTGCTCGCGGCCGCAGCACTGATGGCTGGTCCGCGGGGCGGACGACTCCGCGATGCCGCGGCCGGTGTCGTCAGCGCGTACGTCGCGCTCGTCATGATTCAGAAGGGCGTGCTGCTTCTGGGGAGCATCACGGTTTTCATGATGACAGACGCGCGTCATGCCATCCGGGCCCGAATCGGGCATGTTGCAACCGCGGCCGGCGGCTTCGCCGCACTCGTCGTGCTGGTGCTCGCATACTTCGCGATGCACGGCGCCTTGCGCAATCTGGCGTACGCAACCGTCATCTGGCCGGCGACCCAGTATCACGCCGTGAACCGCGTCCCTTTCGGATTCGGGTACGGCGAAGTGGTTGGCGGCGTCCTGGGGCTATGGCGGGACCTCCTGGGCGGCGTTCCCGGAACCCTCATAGGCGTGCTGGTGCTCGTTCCCTACTTCGCCGTTCCGACACTCGCGTGCGTGGGCATTCTGGATGTTGCCGTTCGCATGGTGCGCGGGCCTGCTCTGTCTGCGGCAGAACGCGCCGTAGCGGTCATTGGCGTGGGTCTGCTCGTTTCAGAGTCCCATCGGCCTGACATCATGCATGTGTTGTACGCGTCCCCGCTGCTGATGATGTCGGGCTGGAACGCCGTCGAACGGCGGCCACGCAGCGCGGAGCGCGTCACGCGCACGCTCGCGGGCGCCGGTTGTGCCGCACTCATCGTCGCGACGAGCGTCGTCGCCCTCAGCGCCCGGACGGTGGTCACGAGTCCGGTCGGGACACTGCGGATCCACGCACCGGACCTCGCGCTCGACTTCCTGGTGCGGACGGCACGGCGGGGCGAGCCGGTTCTCGTGTATCCCTGGAATCCGATGTACTACTTCGTCGGAGGCGTGAGGAACCCGACTCGATACAGCATCTTCATGTACCACATCAATACCGTCGCCCAGGCGCGCGAACTAGTGGACGACGTGGAGCGACGCCAGGTCCGCTACGTGCTGTGGGACACCACGTATTCAGGGTCGAACCTGACGCGCTGGTTCCCGGAGTACCGGGAGCCGCCCGCACACGAGCAGGTGATCGAGCAGTACCTGTCCCACCGATACGCGGACGTGCATCGGTTAGGACGCTTCCGGCTGCTCGCGCGTAGCGTGCGCTAGCACGGGTTCGTTACCGATCCAGCCTGCTGTGCAGGCCAGCCCGACTCCGTACAGCGTCACCAGCGGAATCGCTTTGCAGAGTGGCGGCAGCACGCGTGCAATCGACTGCCACGCGGCGGGGTCTGAGCCGAGGACGAGGAACGGCGACGGGAGCGCCAAAGCGATGACGGCAGCTGCCGTGACGTGCTCGACGGTTCGGGAGGTGCGACCGGCTACGCCCGCAAGCAGCAGCACGCCTGCGAGCACTGCCGCCGACAAGTGGTGTTCCCAAACCTGGAAGTAGGAGATGAAGTGGGCCAGCAGCAGTGTGGCCACGGCAACCGCCGCCGGCGTGCGGCGGCCGGCCACCGCCGCCGCCGTGAACGTCAGCACGCCGATGCGCCACACGAGGCACAGACGGCCCCAGGTCGCGAGATCCCACGGCAACCCGGCGAGCTCCGACGCACGATAGACGAGGAACAGAAGGCTGTGGTTGCCCGCATCGAAACCGAGCGGCTCGCCCACGAGGTTCTTGAACCAGAAGCGATCCGCCGCGAGCGCATCGCTCCACAGCAGTGGCAGGGACATCGCTGCGATCGCGGCAACGACCGATGATCCCCAGAGCATTCCGCGACGGTCCCGCACGAACGCGGGAAGTGCCACGAGCGGATAAATCTTCAGCAGCGCACCTGCGCCTATGAGCACGGCGGCGAGTCCCTCCCGCGCCCGGAACCGCGCCGCCGAGGACCAGACCACGGTCGCCAGCACTGTGGCTGCCGCAGCGACGAACGTGAACTGGCCCATGTAGAGCTCGAGGCCGTGCGGAACGCTGGCGAGCAGGACGACGGCCGCGAACAGGCGCCATCCGCCGGACGGCATCATCGTTCGCAGCGCCACGATGGCCGCGAGCAGGCAGATCTCGATGGTCAGCACCCAGCACGTCCACGCCTGGCCGGGTGAGAGGCGGGACAGGGCGCGCCCGAGCGTCTGTGCGGTGACAGGAAGGTAGCGGTACGGAAAGTGGTACGGGGTCACGGGGGGCGCCTCCACTTCCGCGTACGGGGATACCCCGCGGCGCGCGTTGATGCCCGCGTGGTACAGCGCGAGGAAGTCGGCCCCGGGCCCAGGCGCGAAGTTCACATCGTGGTACAGCCTGCGCAGCAGTGCCGGACGCGATTCGACAGGCCGCTCCGCCACCGGTTGACCGAGCACCGTCACGAGCACCCACCCGTGCCACAACACCGCCGCGAGGAGAAGCGTGCGCGGCGCCGCACCAGCACCGATCGACCGCGCGCCGCGGTGCGGGATCACGGCGACGTCACGTAGCTGACGTCGGAGGGCAGCCGGCCGGCGAACCCGTCCAGCGCCGCGCGCAGGCGGCTCGCATCGCCGGCGGTCGGCGCGTAGAAGCCAACCACGTCTCCGCTCACGGCGACGTGCTGGCCGATGCGCCATTCTCCCACCTTGTGCCACGAATGCGGCACCGCGCGCGGGCCGGTGAAGTAGGTACTCGTAGATACACACCGCGCTCACCTGCCGATCGCGCGCAATGCGCTCGAAGAAGTCGGTTCCCGCCCGATCGTGCCGGCGGGCCTCCGTGACCTCGGGCGAGGCGAGGCCGATCAAATCGACGAGCGGGGCTCCGCTGATCCAGGCCACGGCGCCGATGTCGTTCACCGCAATCACACCGGCGGGATAGTCCTCCCTGAAGAAGAGGCCCATCTGGTACTGCTGGAGGTACACCTCGTGAGTCGCGCGCACGGTCGTCAGCAGGGCCTCCGCGGCCCGCCTGGCGGCAGGCAGCGCCAGCAGCACGAGGCATGCTACGCCGGCCCAGCGAGCGACGGGGCTGAGCGGACCGACGCCACGGGCGCCTGACCAGTCCGTGCTTTCAAGCTGCGCGACCATGGACGCGATCGCCACGATCCCCAACGCCACGAGGTACGCATCGTAGCGATAGAACCAGTCGAGCCTCACGAGGCACACGTGCAATACCGCGATGACCAGATACGTCCCGCCGAGGATCAGCGGCGAGCGCCAGAGATTGTCACCCTGGCGCGCCAGCACGAGGATCCCGAGGCACGCCGCGAGCATCATGGAGGCTTCGATGGGGCGCTCATAGAGGAACAACAGATTCAGCCAGTCCCCTACAATCCCGACGATGCCCGCTGGCGATCCGAATCGCGCCGCTCCGGCCTTTATCATCACCGATGCGGGCAGCAGGGGGCCGCCCTGGGCCCATGCGAACAGCGCGTACAGCACCGGGCCGAGAGCGCCGGACGCCAGGAGCCCCGCGGCCACCCGGCCCCGCCCTCGGAGCACGAAGAGGCCCGCAACGACCGCGATCACGAACACGCCTTCATACCGGACCCCACCGACCACCGCCGCCAGCAGCATGCCGCCCGGCCAAAGGCCTGGCCTGCCGAGTTGCTCCAGGCGCCGAGCCGAGAGCGTGCAGAACGCCACGGTAGCGGCCGCCTGCAGCGTGTGCTCCATGCCGATGAACATGAGCGTCGGCAGCGGCGTCACGAGCACGAGGGCGGCGAGGGCGGCGGCGCGCGGGCGGTCATCGAGGGTGCGTCGAAGCTCCCGGTCGGCGACAACGAGGAGTAACAGGCCCGCCGCCAGGTTGATGACGAACGGCGCCCATTCTCCTCGAGACCCGACTGCGAAGAGCGCCGCGAGCAAGGCCGTCCACGGTGGCGAGGAGGAGGCAGGCGCAAAACCGTCCGGCGTGAGCCCCCAGACGCCATGGGTCCCGAACGTGCGCGCCATCGCCAGGTGGATGTAGGGGTCATCCTGAGCGAATACGAAGTGGCCGCTGTTCGTCCGCAGCGACGCTGCGAGGAAGGCAATCGTCACACCGAGGAACACCGTAGCGGCGGTGGCGACGGGCCAGCGACCGGCCGGCTGACCGATCATGCCGAGGACCTCGAGGATCCCGCCAGCAAGGCCATCCAGGACGGTGCAAGTCCATAGAAGTAGCTGCACGCAAATGTCAGCGTCGCCACGGCCGACGGCTGGCCGGCCGCAGCCTGCTCGAGCGGCACGTACAAGGCCGAGGCGGAGACGACAGCCACCACGCGCCACGTGGACGGCATCTGCTGCCAGCCGCGGGTGCGCAGAAGGCCCGCCAGCGGAGCGACCGTGAGCGGTAGGTAGTAGACCCATCCGAGCGGTGACGCGAGAATCGCACCGGCGAGAAGGATCAGCACGGCCGCATCGGTTCCGCCGGCGGTCGGCTCGAGACCGGTAGGCGGACCACACCGAGGCCGCACCGATCGCCACGGAGCCGGCCATCGACAGCAGCGAGCACGATCCCGCGGTGCGCTGGACGAGCGCCTGCACCGTCGCGCCGCCCTGGAACACGCGCGCGACCACGCCCTGCCACGACGCGTTCATCGGCAGCCACCACCATCCGACGGTCGTCGAGCGATTGAATCCAGAGCCGGTAGCGTGCCGGCGCCGTAGACGACCATCCCGAGCACGGTCCACGCGATGACGACCGATCCCGAGCAGCCGCGACGGCCCGCCATTGCCGCTTCAGGAGCAGCCAGGGAACGAAGAGCAGGAAGAACAGCTTGAGCGCGACGCACACGCCCATCCAGGCCCCGGCACGACCCCACTGCTCCTGGCGCATGGCGAGCCACGCGAGCGTGAAGGGCACCAGGAGCACGAACGACCACTCCGACGTGACCGCCACCGAGGTGAACGGCGTTGACGCCATCATCAGCGCCCCCGCGACCGCTGCCCCTTTCACGGTGACGCGCAGCCCGAGCCCGCGCACGATCAGCCACAAGGCCACTCCGAGCGCCGCGA
Source organism: Vicinamibacteria bacterium (assembly GCA_963697705.1). Taxonomy (GTDB): domain Bacteria; phylum Acidobacteriota; class Vicinamibacteria; order Vicinamibacterales; family JAENWD01; genus CAVUCH01. The sequence continues at coordinate 1,977,431 of CAVOPA010000017.1, read as the reverse complement.
GATTCACCAGGGCCCACGCCACGTATGCCTGCGCGTACGTCAGCCCGGCGAGAGGCTGGAGCAGCATCTGGAAATGCGGCGGGTTCAGGTTTCCGAGGTGCGACGACGCCCACTGCACGCCGTACCGCACCGGGGACTCGCCGTACATCGGCAGGCCGTCGGCCACCAGCCGCGCCGTGTAGTAGAAGATCGTGAAATCGCTGCCGCCCGGTTTGCTGATGGTGAGGTGCCACATGCGCGCGTAGATCTGCGGGTAGATCGCCCACACGACGATGACCCCCGCCCACAGGAGGCCTCGCAGGAGGTCGCCGACGAGCGCCACCGTCCGGACCGGCAGCCAGCGCCGCAGCACCTGGTCCGAGATCATCGGTGACCCGTTCGGTCGAGCATGCGGGCGAGAATGATACGCTAGCCGCACCCGAACCGGACGCTCATGGACGACGACGCCCACTGGTCCGCGCTGCTCCGCCCCCGCTCGGCCGAAGCGCTCGTGGGCAGCCTCGCCGTGCTGTTTCTCCTGGCCCTTGCCGGCATCATGCCGGCCCAGAACGATACCTGGTGGAACCTTGCCGCGGGCAGGGACATCGTGACATCACGGGCCGTCGACCTCGTCGATCACTTCTCCTGGACGGCCCGCGGACACTACTGGTCGAACCACGAGTGGCTCGCGCAGGTGCTCTTCTACGGCGCCTACGCCCTCGGCGGGATGCCGCTGCTCACGGCGGTCGCGATGCTGTTCGTCTGGGTCGCCGTGCTGCTCGTGTGGCGGCTCATGGCCGGACCGCCGCTCCTGCGCGCCCTGCTTCTGTTCGTATCCTGCTCGCTCTTCGTGACCGAGTTCTCCGTGCGCCCGAAAGTGGTCACCCTGGCCGCGGTGGCGCTGACAGCCAGCCTCCTCGTGTCGCGCCGGTATGTCTGGCTGCCGGCCGTCTTCGCAGTTTGGGCCAACATGCACGGTGCCGTCGCCCTTGGCGTCGTGATGCTAGGGGCTGCGTGCGCCGAAGCACTCATCCACGACCGCTCGAGGCTGCCACGGCTGCTGCTCGCATCGGTGCTGGCCGGCGCGGCGACGGCGTGCACGCCGCTCGGCTTCTCGCTCGTCGACGACGTCGTGCTATCGCTGCGTCGGCCAGACTATGCGTACGTCACGGAATGGCAGCCCGCGGGCGTCGAGCCGTGGACGTGGACGCTCTTCGTCCTGGTGGCGGCGCTCGCCGTGCTGGCCTGCTGGTTCCGGACCGCGGTCGACGAGCGGGAACGGGTGCTCGTCTATCTGTCCGCCGCGCTGCTGCCGCTCGCGCTGCGCTACTCGCGGAACATCCCGCCTTTCACGATCGTGGCCGTGCCGCTCCTGAGCACGCTGCTGCTCCGTGTGAACGGCACTCGCGAGGCTCCTCAGGAGCGGCAGGCCACGCGCGCGACCGCTCGTCGTGCCTCTCGTGATCGCCACCGCCGTGGCGGCGACGGCCGTCGGGTACGCGTGGGCGACTCGGCTGCCGAGGCTCGCAGTGGGATCCGCTTCCGCCCACCGTTGCAGAGGCGATCGCCGCCTGTCCAGCCCCGATCTACAACCACTTCGACAACGGCGGTCCGATCATCTGGTTCGTACCATCTCAGCCGGTGTTCATCGACAGCCGCCAGCATCCGTATCCCGCGTCGTTCATCGTCCGCCACTTCGAGGTGGAAGAATCGGGCGACTACAGGACGCTCTTCGGGCAGTACGGCATCCGGTGCGCCGTCCTGCCGCCGGAGTCGAAGGTGAGCCAGGCGCTGCTCCGTGATGGCTGGAGGGCCATGTACGCCGGCAGCGCGTGGGTGGTGCTGGCACCCTGACGAGGGATCACCGTGGAACGGTGACAGGCCAGTCAGCGGCCCTGAGGGTCGCAAGCACTTCATTTCGCACCGTCTCTGCATCGAGCGCAGGAAGCGACCGGGCACGTGCCGCGGAATCCGGCGAACGCGTGGAGACCCACGGCGCCGCCAGCCAGCGGCACAATCCAGGCCGTGTCGCAACGGCGAGCGGCCACGGACACGAGGTTTCGGCCCGGTGCCGTCGCGTGCTCGTCGACAACCTGCCAGGCGTGGATCGTCACGCGACCCGGATCGGGAACGACTCGGCTGAGATCTACGCCCTCCATGAAGGGCGGGACCGGGATACCCAGCGCGCCGAGCACGGACGGGGCGAGGTCCGTGAGGTTCAACGTCTCCGTGACCCTCCTCGGCGTGCCGCCGCCGGGGAACTTGAGGACGAAGGGGACCCTGCCGCACGTCGTTCGTTCGGCGTGGTCCGATACCACCGCAACGAGGGTGCGGTCGAGCTGACCGCGCGCGCGGAGGAACGCCAGCGTCTCTCCCAGCCGGGCGTCGGCGTCGCGAAGCGCATCGTCGGCTTCGTCCATGTCCCACGCGCGTCCCGGGCCGGCTGCCGAGAAGCGGCGGGTCCGCGGATGAAACGTGGGGCCATGGGTGCCCATCAGGTGGACGTATGCGAACCAGGGGCGCGATCCGCTCGCGATCACGTGGTCCTCGAGGCGCCGGATGCGCCAGTCGTCCGAATCGAAGTCCTGCTCACGGAAGAACCTCTGCTCGAACGACGCGACCTGCAGCGCGCCGAAGGCATGCAGGACCGGCAACTCGGCTCGCAAGACGAGATCCTGCGCCCAGAGCCGCAGCCCCGTCGCGAACGGACGCGTGTCCGTCGAGAGCCCCGGCAACTCCACCGGTGCATCCGAGATGGTTGACGACCGTGAAGCCGCCGCGCGCCCCCATCGAGGCCGCATCGACGTAGTCCTCAGCACCGATCACTGCCGTGCGGTACTCGTGGCGCGCCAGAATACCGGGCAGGTGGAGGAACGCATCCTCGCCTACCAGCCTGTCCGGGTAATACGCCATGTGAACGGCCAACGGGGATCGCCCAGTGAGCATCGCCGTCACCGAACCGTACGTGCTGCACGCGTTCGGCAACGCATTCTCGGCGACGAGCGCGCGGCGCGCGAACTCTGTGAGGTTCGGGGTCGTGTCCCTGGCTGCCCCATAGGCGCTCGTCCGATCCGCGCTGACGCCGTCGAACGCGACAACCAGCACGTTCGCGCCCCCGCCTCCCTCCGAAACGGGAGGCCCTGCGGGGGCCGTCAGGACGACCGCGCCGTAAATGGTGCTTGCGCACACGGCCAACACGGCGATTCCAACGAGCACTGGCCTCGCTGGCCGGATCAGGTGACGCTCTCGGAAGTGCCACGCGATCGCGCATCCACAGACGATCGCTGCCATGAGCCCGGCGGCCCACGCAATGCGCGCGAATCCGCTGGAGCCGAGAGTCTCGGTCCCGAACGCATTATTCAGGGCCGTTTCGATCGTGAGGGCGCTGTAGAGCCCTGCTGCGCTACCAACGGCCAGAGGTGGCGCCACTCGCCCGACTCGACGCACCGCGAAATCGAGGGCCAGGTCCAGGATCGTCAGGACCAGCGCCAGTCCCGCGGTCGCCACGACAACCGCCATCACATGCTCGGCGGCCGACATCCGGGCGAACGCGGGCGCAAGGGGGGCCGTGACCCTGGCGCGGTCCAGCGCGACGATGCAGCTTGCCGTCACTGTACCGAGGAGGATGGTCTTCGATGCAGCCGAGAACGCATCGGGTATACGAACTGTCTGCGATCGCCCGGCTGGCATGCACTATTGCGGCGGTGCGAAGTACCCGCCGCGGCTCACGGATGTCACGCCGGGAGTCGTGCTCAGGATCTGCACCTTGCGCCACTGCCCGTCGCGGCTCGAGTTCGTCGACGTGTAGGAGATGACGTACCGCTTCCGCAGGTTCTCGATCACGCGCCGGAACTCCTGGGGCAGCGTCGATGACGTCCAGCGGGAACGCCGACTCACCGCCCGAGTCCGCCGCGAGCCGCTCCAGCAACCCGCGATCGATATTGGTGCCGAGGCCGATCGTGAACACGGTCGCGTCGACGCTCTTCAGCCGATCAAGCACGTCGTCGAGCCGGTGGACGCTGCCGGGGCCGTCGCCCTTGTTGTTCTCGTCGCGCCCGTCGGTCATCACCACGACGACGCGCCGGCCTTCGACTCCCCGTAGCCGCATCAAGGCAACGTAGAGCGCGTCGTACAAGCGCCGTGCCGCCGACCGCCTCGTATTTGTCGATCGCATCCAGGCTCCACTTGCGCGTGGTGCTGATGTCGTGTGCGAACAGTGCGCGATCGGAGAACAGGACGAGGCCAAGCGGATCCTGCGGCCGGAGCGACTCGACAAAGCTGCGCGCCGCCGACTTCACGTCGTCGGCGACCCTCCGCATGCTGCCGCTCGTGTCGAGCGCGAAGACGATCGACACCGGTGTCACCGCCTCCTGGAACACGTCTACCGGCTGCTCGACGCCGTCCTCGATGACGCGAAGCGTGTCCGCGGACACGTTCAGCAGTCGCCGGTTCGCGTCGACCATCGTGAACTCGATTGCCGGCCGCACCGGCGGCGGCCTCGGGGCGAAGTAACCCGGCCGGGTGCGGACCACCCACGTGGGATCGGTCGTGGTGACCGTCACCTGGCGCCAGGTGCCATCCACCTTCTGGTTCTTCGGCGTATAGCTCAGAAGGTAGCGCAGCTGCACATCCGACGCGACCTGCTCGTGCACCGGACGGAGCTCGATTTCGCGGGCCGGGAAAAAGGCCTTCCCGCCCGTTTCGGCGGCGAGCCGCTTCAGCAGGCGCTCGCCGCGGATGGAGATCCCTGCGACGCCGCCGATGCCGACGACGTAGACGGACGCGCCGCTCTTCTGCACCGTCGCCAGCACCTGCTCGAACGGGCGGCTGCTGTGCTCGTCGTAGCCATCGGTGATGAGCACGATCGCGTGGCGGCCCTCGACGCCCGTGATGAGCCGCGACGCCGCCTCCAGGCAGTCGAGGATGGCGGTGCCGCCGCTCGCACGGATGCCGCGAATGGCGTCCGACACCGTCTGGCGATCGTCGGTGGGCCCGGTCACCGGCCCGATCGTCTTCGAGAACGGCGCGACGATGATCCGATCCTGCGGACGGAGGTAGCCCGTGAGCGCCGCAGCCGCGTCGCGGACGAACTCGATGCGCCGGCCCATGCTCTGGCTGCGATCCACGAGCAGCGTGTAGGTCGCCGGCAGCGACTCCGACCGGAGGAGGTCGAGCGTCTGCGGCACGCTGTCTTCGAGCACGGTGAAGCCCGCGGGCGGAATGCCGGTCACGAAACGCCCGAACCGATCCTGCACCGAGGTCTCGAGGATGACGCTCGAGACCTCCGCCTTCTCCACCACCTCGAACGGCTTCAGCAGCACGACGTCGCGAGCCTTGTGGCCGAGCGCGTCGCTCACCTCGGCGGCGATTTCGCGCGGCGTGAACGGGTTCTCGTCGGTCCACTCGACCGCCCAGGGCGGGCCATCGGCAACCTCCCCGAGCAGCACGTTGTCGACGAAGATGCGGACGGGGTTGAGCGCGGCGCCGGGAGGCGCGTGCACCTGGGCCACGATCCGGACAACGCCGGCGACACCCGTGCGGCCCAGTGGCGACGTGATGCGGATCGAGAGCGGCTCGTTCTGATCAGCGGACTGAGAAAGGCTCGCGGCGGGCTGCACGGCAAGCAGCACGAGGGCCGCGATCGCCCACATCGAAGGCCGTCGGATCAATTCCCCCGCGGCCCTCATGCATGGTACGCAGAAGACGACGACGCGGCATCGGAGTCGTCCACGAAATAGCTGTCACAAGCCGCTCGCAACAACGCCGGCGTCAGCTCCAGCGGCTCTCCCATGTACTCCGCGAGGGAAAGCGCGTGCTCGATCAGGTCGCGGGGCTGGCAGCCGCGCAGCGGGATGCCGCGGGGCTCGTAGTAGCTGGCGAGCAAGCTTTCGACGACGTGCGGCTCGAAGGCGATGCCCCGTCCCGCGCAGTAGTTGCGGAATATCCGCACGAACTCGTCGCGCGTGGGGCTCTCGCAGAACACCTTGTACTGGATGCGCCGCAGAAACGCCTCGTCGACCAGTTCGAGCGGGCGAATGTTCGTCGCGAAGACCACCAGCACCTGGAACGGAAAATCGAACTTCTGCCCGGTATTCAGTGTGAGGAAGTCGACGCCGGTCTCGAGCGGCACGATCCAGCGATTCAGCAGCTCGCGCGGCTTCATGCGCTGGCGGCCGAAGTCGTCGATGACCAGCACGCCACCATTGGCGACGGCCTGCACTGGCGCCTTGTAGAAGCCCGATGTCGAGTTGTAGCTGAGCTCCAACCCGTCCATCGACAGCTCTCCGCCGACCATGACCAGCGGGCGGCGGCAAACGGCCCACCGCCGATCGACGTCGTCACCACCGGAGAGCCGCGACGAGTCATCAGACGACACCACCTGCTGGTGCAGGACGGGGTCGTACAGGCGGACGATGGAGCCCTCGACCTCGAGCGCGTGGGGCACGTGGATGTCGCCGTCGAGCAGCTTCTGGATTGCCTGCGAAATCACCGTCTTGCCGTTCCCTGGGGGGCCGTACACGAACATCGAGTGGCCGGCGTTGATCGCCGGCCCAAGCTGATCGAGTACTCGCTGGCTGACGACCAGGTGCGAGAACGCATCCTGTATCCGGCTGCGAAACGCCGTTCTCGGGGCGCGCTCCCGGAACGCCTTCATGTAGCGTCGATAGTGCGCAACCGGCACCGGCGCCGCCCCCACGTAGTGGCTGCTCTCGAGGAACAACTGGGCCCGCGTGCGGCCGGCGTCGGTGATGCGGAATCGGTACGACGGTCCGCCAATCATGCTCCCGCCGCCGACGTCGACGTGCTGGTGCGACTTCAGCATCAGCATGGCGGGCTCGATGACGGAGTAGCGCAGACCGAGACGGGACGCCAACTCGGCGCCAGTCAACTCACCGACGAAGTGGAGCGTCTTGAGCGCGAGCTGGACGAGGAGGTCCAGCGACAGGCCGGCCTCCTGGAGCGTCTTGGGTGCCGTCGGATGCGGCACGACGTCGAAGATCCGCGTGTCAGTCATCGAGTCAACCGAAGTGCAGGCAGGGCCGTTCGGCTACTGCGCGAGGCGGCGTTTCCGCAGAGCAGGGCCACACGCCGGGGGTATGCCCTCGGGCACCTCGCCAAGCCTGGAGAGGTTGGCCAGCGCGTACGCCGCGGTCGGGTCGAGCGCCAGCGCACAGCGGAAGGCCGCCGCCGCGGCCGTCGCGATCGCTCAAGGCCAGCAGGACGGTGCCCATCGTGTTTCGCGCTTCGGGAGAGCGGGGCGCGTAATACACGGCACGCGTCGCGTCGGAGAGTGCCGGCGCGAGCAGGTGCCACTCCCGCCACACCCGTGCCCGGCCATCGTACGCGCCGGCCAGCCTGGCATCGAGGCCGAGCGCGCGATCGAAATGATCGATCGCGAGGTCGTACACGCCGGCGTGCGCGTACGCCGACGCCACGCGCAGGTGCGCGGCAGCGGACGGCGCACGCTGCAGCGACGACAACCCGTCACGCAGTTCCGGCTGCGTGCCCTCCGCCGTTGTGACGCTGTTCGATGCAAGTGCGCGGATCGGAGGCAACTGGGTCGGGACGCGTGTGGGAGACGCCGGCGTGCGCGACTTGGGTTGTAGCTTCTGCTCAACCTCGATCGGCCCGGAACCGGATCTCTGGATGAACCGGTTCGTGGGCCCTGTCGCGCACGCCGACACGAAGAGGCTGGCGACGAGACCGGTCGCCAGGACGCACGATCGTCCGTCGCACTAATCGTCATCCTTCGAGAGGCGGCTCGCGGCGCCGCATCAGGTAGAGCACAAGGCACACGAGCGCAGCGACGGTGACTACAATGCTTGACGTACTCACGTTTGGCGACTCCTGTCTGAATCGATTACGCGGTCATTGAAGCAGGAACTGCATGATCTTGATGACCGCCGGCCCCAACACTACCACGTACATCGCGGGAAAGAGGAAGAACACGAGCGGAAACACCATCTTCACGCCAAGCTTCGCCGCCCGCTCCTCTGCTGCCTGGCGCCTCTTGGTGCGCGCCACCTGGGCGTGCGTGCGCAGCGCCTGTGCCACGCTCGTGCCGAACCGATCGGTCTGCACCAGCATCGCCACCAGCGAGCGGACGTCGTCGACGCCGGTGCGCGAGGCGAAATTCCTGAAGGCTTCGAGTCGCGGCTTCCCCGCCCGGATCTCGGTGTTGATGACACGGAGTTCCTCGGCGAGGACCGGATACGCGATCGACAGTTCCTCGCTGGCCTTGACGACCGCCTGATCGAGCGCGGCGCCGGCCTCCACACACACGATCATCAGGTCGAGCGCATCGGGCAAGCCGTTGACGATCTGCTTCTGGCGTGCCGCGGTGCGGTTCGCGAGCCAGAATCCCGGTAGCGCGTACCCGATCACGGCCGCGAGCAGCGCGAAGATCACGCCGGACTTCGTGCCGAAGTAGGTCAGGACGGTGATCCCGAGCACGACCGGCAGCACCATCTCGGCCATCGAGTAGATCACCGCGACGGCCGGACTCTTGTACCCCGCCCTCGTGAGCCGCCGCTGGAGCTTGGTCATGTCCTTCGGCGACTTGGGGATCAATCGCCGACACCTTCTTCGTCAGGCCCGCAGTCGTGTCGGTGAGGGTCATGGGCCCGACGGGCCCCGCGCCGGCGCCGGCGGTTGCCATTTCGCGCAGGCGACGCCGCTCCGGCGACGCGCGGTCGAGCACGCCGACGCGACGATGATCCGTGAGCGCTGCAACCGACACGAACACGAGGGCAAGCGCGATCAGGAGCTGCGGTGGCATGGATCCGGTCACTCAGTACTCGATGTTCACGAGCTTTCGAATGATGAGCGTGCCGAGGATCTGCAGAATGACGGCGCCGACGACCATCTTGATGCCGATCGGATCCGTCCAGAGCACGCTCATGCTGCTTGGGTGACAGGATGGTCATGATCGCGCCGAGCAGCGGGGGCATGAGCGCGAGCACCCACGCCGGTCATGCGCGAGTGGGCCGTGATGACACGGACCTGGCGCTTGACGCGGAAGCGCTCACGGACGACCTCGGACAGGTTCTCGAGCACTTCCGACAGATTGCCGCCGACCTCGCGCTGCGTCAGCACGGCGGTGACGAAGAAGCGCGCGTCGATGAGCGGCACGCGGCGGCCCAGGTCGCGCAGCGCGTCCGGCAGCGGCATCCCGAAGTTCTGGCGGTCGTACGCCAGCTTGAACTCGGTGCCGACCGGCTCCGGCATTTCCTCCGCCACCAGCGAGAGCCCGGTGGTGAACGCGTGCCCGGCCCGGAGCGCGCGGGCGAGCAGGTCGATGGCCTCCGGGAACTGCTCCTCGAACTTGCGCATGCGATGGGTCGCGAGCAGGCGGACGACGAACACGGGGATGAACCCGCCGAACAGCGCGAACGGCGCCGCGATCAGCGGCCACTCGGTCAGGTACAACACCAGGCCGAACGCTCCGACGGCCAGCGCCAGTGACGCCGAGACGAGCACGCCGACCGTGATCGTGAGGCCCGCCCTGTCGATGAGCAGCTGCGTCGGACTGCTGATGAAGCGGACGCGCCTGAGCAGATCATCGAACGCCGGGATTTCGCTGTACGGCGGATCGATCCGCACGAGGCTGCTGGCGGATCCGGCGCCGCCGGCGACGCGCTTGGTGCCGCCGCCGCGCAGGCGCTTCCTGAGCGCGCTCTGTTCCGCCACCTCCCCGCGGGCAACGAACAGCCAGTACGATCCGAATACGACGGACATCACGACGACGAAGGTGATCAGGACCGGGTTCGGCATGGCTCTCTAGGCCACCATCAGCACGTGGTCGAACAGCTCCATCGGCAGCGGGTGGCCCGCAGCGGCGAGGCGCTCGCTGCACTTCGGCCGGATGCCCGTCGCCCGGAAACGGCCGGTCACCTTCCCGCCAGGCGCCACACCCAGCTTCTCGAACAGGAAGATGTCCTGCATGGTGATCACCTCGCCCTCCATGCCGGTCACCTCCGCGACGGCGGTGATCCGGCGCGTCCCGTCGGCGAGCCGCGTGACCTGGACGACGAGATCGACCGCCGAGGAGACCTGCTGGCGAATCGCACGCTCCGGGATGTTCAGGTTGGCCATCGCCACCATCGTGTCGAGACGATAGAGCGCGTCGCGCGGCGAATTGGCGTGAACGGTGGTCAAGCTGCCGTCGTGGCCCGTGTTCATCGCCTGCAGCATGTCGAGCGCCTCGGCGCCGCGCACCTCGCCGACGATGATGCGATCGGGACGCATACGGAGGGCGTTGATGACGAGATCCCGCGCGCGCACCTGCCCCTTGCCTTCGATGTTGGGCGGCCTCGTCTCGAGCCGCACGACGTGGCGCTGGCGCAACATCAGTTCCGCCGCATCCTCGATCGTGACCACGCGCTCGGTGTCGCCGATGAACGACGAGAGAATGTTGAGCAGGGTCGTCTTGCCCGCGCCCGTGCCGCCCGACACGATGACGTTCAACCGGCTCGCCACGGCGGCATGCAGAAAGCTCAGCATCGGCTGGGTGAGCGATTGACGCTCCACCAGATCCTGCGCGCCCAGCCGGTCCGTCCGGAAGCGCCGGATCGACAGCGTCGGACCGTCGAGCGCCAGCGGCGGGATGATGGCGTTGACGCGCGAGCCATCCTGCGAGGCGCGCGTCGACCATGGGGCTCGACTCGTCGATGCGACGTCCGACCGTGCTGACGATCCGCTCGATGATCTGCATCAGGTGCCGGTCGTCGCGAAACACGATCGAGGTTTCTTCGAGCTTGCCGTTGCGCTCGATGTACACCTGGTCGTGGCGATTCACGAGGATGTCCGAGATGTCGCGATCCTTCAGCAGCTGCTCGAGCGGACCGAGGCCGAACAGCTCGTCGAGGACGTCGGTGATCAGGTTCTCTCGTTCGTACAGGCTGAGAGGCGTCGTCTGCGCCTCATCCTCGATCATCCGGTTGATCAGTTCGCGGATCTCGGGCTCGGCTTCGCGGCGGCTGACGCGCGTGAGCCGTTCGAGGTTCAGCTTGTTCAGCAGCCCCGCGTGCACCTTCCCCTTGAGGTTCTGATAGTGGGCGCTGCGCGTGTCGCCGGCAGCGGCAGCCGCAACACCCCTCGTGGCGGTGTGCGGAGCTTTTGATCACTTCGGTGTTCATCAGAGGCTCCGAATTACTTTCGTCCCGTCAGCCTGCCAAAGATGCTGTTCGCCTTCGGGGTCTCGACGGTCTCCTCGACCTGAAGGCCGGCCAGGTCGGCCGCGATCGCCTTGAACGCGTCCGACAGCCGGTTGCCCGGATCGAGGGCGATCGGCCGTCCCTTGTTCAGCGCCTGCACGGCCAGGCGGTAATCACTCGGCACGACGTGCTTCACGCGCAGGCCGATGACGCGCTCCACGTCTTCCTGCCCGATTTCGGCCTGCTTGTCGAAGCGCGTGAGCACCACCTGGAGCCGGTCCTTGCCGTAGCGATGCCGCAGCGTGGTGACCATGCGACCCGCATTGCGGACCGTGGCGAGCTCCTGGTTGGCCACGACCACGATCGTCGTCGCCGCCTCCAGCGAGTCGAGCGCCGCGGCCTCCGAGCGAGGCACGTCGAGGAAGGTATACCGGTAGTGCGTCGACGCGAAGTGCAGCAGCGTGCCTGTGCGGCCCAGGTCGGCGGCGTGGGTGCCACGGTCTGCGGAGGCGAGCAACTGCACCTTGCTCTTGGTCGGCACGACGAGGCTGTCGAAAAACGACTCGTCCAGCCGGTGCGTGTTCTCCAGCGCGTCGACCACGGAAAACCGCGGCTCGGCGCCGAAGAAGACCGCCGCGTCACCGTAGGACAGGTGCAGATCGATCATCAGCGTGCGCTGCTCGCTCGCGCGGGCAAGAGCCGCCGCGACGTTGACCGCGAGGGTGGTCGTGCCCACGCCGCCCTTTGCGCCGACGAACGCGAAGAGCTGCCCCTGCACACCGGCCGTGCGGGTCGTGCTCACCCGCTCCACGGCGCCCAGCAGGTCGTCGGCGCTCACCGGGTTCGAGACCCACTCGCTGACCCCGGCACGCATCGCCTCGAGCATCAGCATCGGGTCGAGCCTGGCGGCGACGATCACCACACCGGTCGTGGGATGCTGCCTGCGCAGCGTGCTGAGCGTCGGCGGCAGCGTGTTGGAGTCGCGGATATCGAGCACCACGACGTCGGGCTGTGACGTGGCCACCTGCGCGAGCGCGAGCAGGTCGCCGACCGGCAGGCTCTTGACGCGCACGTCCTGCGCGCGCAGCAACTCCTCGAGCTGCCGGTCGGACGTCCCTACGATCGTGATGGTGAGAGGCACGCCGTCTCCTGCCGAACGCGTCAGCGGACGAGAATCACTTCGCGCAGGAATGACGACGACTCGGTCACGGTCGAGCCCCTCGTCAAGCCTGGCGCCGATATCATGACGCCGTACACTTCGGAGTTGTTGTTGCCCTGCTGAGTTGAGAGATTAAGAGTGACAGCCTGCGCCGGCGTCAGGATGAAAAACCCGAAGATATTTCTGATCGTCACTGAGCCACCCGTGCCAGTCGGGTTTGTGGCGAGGTACGTCTGCACGTCGAACAGGGCGACCGGGACGATGCGCGGACTGTCGGCGTGGTAGATTCCGTCGGCGCAGACGCCAGGCGCGCAGCTTCCCTCGATGCTCCGCGTCGCTGGGTTCCACGTTGCACCGGGATCCCTGTCGGTAAGGGTCTGAACGCCCTGTACGGTTGGCCCGGACATACCGCCGGTCTCGACAGGGATCGTGTCGCCTATCCCTCTCGTCACGCCCGAACAGTTCTCGATGTTGCACTTGTACTGGTTCGCGCCGCCTCCGGAGCAGTTCGATCGAGGACAGGTCGAGCGCCTGGAACCACCCTGGCGAGACCGCAGTGTTGCCCGAAGAGATCTTCAGGCTCAGCATCTGCCCGTAGTCGCGCAGCGTGCCGTCGGTGTTGGTCAGGCTGAAGCCGCTGCCGGTTCCCACGATCGGATTGCCGTCGGCATCGTAGGACGGCAGGATGTATTCGTCGGGTGTCTGCCCGGCGGCCGTGATGCTGGCATCGATCCCGTAAACGTTTCCGGTCTTGGCGTACCTGTCGAAGGTCTGCGAAATATTCCACGTCTGGTTTGGCTGCCACGAACCGCTACACGGCGGAAACTGGTTCGCGTTGGTGCAGACGCGCTTCACGTTCTCCGTCCATCGGTCCGCCACCGCCCACGGCTTCAGGCAGTCGCTCGCATTGCCGCTGACGATCTGCGCCGTTGCCGTGGCTCGCACCCCTTGCTCCGTCCGGCCGAAGATGTGCCCGAAGAAGGTCGGCAGCGGGTTGTTGCCTTCGTTGCGGTACACGTTCGCGCGAACGCAGGTGCCCCCGGTGAGGGGTGTCGGACACTCTGCGGCGGCGCCGTCATGGGGGAAACTGATGTCCAGGGCTGGATCCGCATTGTCGCCCTGGCCCGCGCCACGGTCGATGTTCAGCGTCCCTCCGAACACCGTGTTCGTCTCGCCCACGGTTTCCGCTACGGCGCGCGCGCGCTCGAAATCCGTGGGGCTGTCGAAGGCCAGTGACACGGCGCCGGCGTGCGCCGCCGCGTCGGCGGCATTCTGCGCCTGCCGGCGGCTGCTCCACATGACGCCGTAGTCGACGCTGAGGGCGCTGAAGGCCACCAGGCCAATCATGGCCACGGCCACATACACGAGGACGGCACCGTTTTCGGACCGAAGCCTGGCGGCGAGCGACTCACGAGCCTTCATACGCCCTCCCCTGAGCACGCATCACTATCCGACGGGCTTCACCGGCGGAGCATCGACCGGCTTGCTCGGTTTCACCGTCGCCCGGCGGCAGGAACGGCGCGTTCGTCGTCGGCAGCGGCGGCACCTCGTCCGGATCGAGCGGCCGCACCAGGCGCGGCGTGATGAGAACCATCAACTCCGTGCGCTCGGCACGGTTTGCCTTGCTCCTGAACAGCGGGCCGATCACCGGCAGGCTGCCCAGCACCGGAATCGCGGCCCCGTCCTCCTGCGCGATGTTGTTCAGCAACCCGGCAATAGCAAACGACTGGCCGTCGCGCAACTCCACATCCGTCTCCGCGCGCCGCGTCGTCAGGGCGGGGATGCGGAAGCCGCTCAGGGTGATGCCGTTGTTGAAGTCGAGCGCGCTCACCTCCGGCCGCACCTTCAACCGGATCACGTCGCCGGCAATCGTCGGCTTGAACGTGAGCCGAACGCCGAATTCCTTGAATTGCACGCTGACGGTTCCGGTGGCGCCCTGCACGATGGGCACGGGAAACTCGCCGCCCGCCAGAAAGCTGGCTTCCTGACCGTTATAGGCAATCAGGTTCGGCTCGGCCAGGCTCTGGAAGAGGCCCTTCTGCTTCAGCGCCCGCATCACGGCGCCGATCCCCTGGCTGCGCGAAAAGAAGAAGAGGTTGAGGAAATCGGCGAAGTTCGTTGTGTCGTTATCGATCGTCGGCGCGGAAAACTGCCCCGTCGTCGCGCGGGCCGCCCAGGCGCTCTTGTTCACGATGAAGTTGACGCCGAGCTCCGCAATGGCTCGGCGGTTCACCTCGGCGAACCGCACCTGCAGCATCACCTGCTGGCTCTCGCTGCCGCCGGGGAGCTGGAGCAGGTTGATGACCTTCAGTTTCGACGACGTCGCCGTCGCGATTTCGCCGGCCCGCAGCATCACCGAGTTGCTCGAGGCGTTGCCCGACAGGATCAGCGCTTCTTCCGTGACGCTGACGCGGATGTCTTCGCCGGGAAAGAGGTTCTGGAACTGCTGCTGAAGCGCCGCCACGCCGGGATCGACCACCACGTCGTACTGCTTGCGTGTGGCGGCGCCCCAGATGATCAGGCTGATCGTGCCCGGCGCCTTGCCATCGATCAGCACCTCGCGCGGCTGCACGACGACGGCATCGGCGATCGCGGGGTTCGTCACGGCAATGCGCGTGATGTCGAACTCGGTCGCGAGCACCGTCGACCGTCCGGCCGTGAGCACCACGCGCTCGAAGACCGGCTGGGCGGCCGCCGAACCGGTGGCGACCGATGCTGGCGCCGGCGGCTCGGCCGAGGGCTGTTGCGCCGCGGGCGGCGGCGCCGGCGCCGGCTGCTGCGCACGAATCGGCGTGCCGGCGACGGCAAGGCCGAACACGAGAGCCGCCAGACCGATCAGGCCTGACCGCACGGCGTACAGTTGTGTTCAACGAATTGTCTCCTCAGCGCGTTTCGCGGCTCGAATTGTCTCGACCTTGTAGATGCGCGACACGGGCTGTACCTCGACCTGCGGAGCGGGTCTCGGTGCGCGCCGGGCCATCGGGGTGCCCACCGGCTTATCGGTGCGCGGCGGTGCGACCCCGGGAAACAGTGAGCCGCGACCCACCCCCGTGCTCAGCGTCGGCTCCTGGTCGAGCGGATTGCGGAGCGTCAGCATGATCTTGCCTTCGTCGGCGGCCAGCGTCAGACGCTCGGCGTCCGCGGGCGACACGAGCAGCGTCACGACGCTGGTCGGCATCGGCTTGGCGTCCTTTCGGGCGCGCTCCTGGTCGAACCGGGTGCCGGCCGTGAGCACCTGCACGTTGCTCACGACGACGCGCGATACCGATTCATGGCTGTCACCCTGGTTGATGGAGACGAGGACATCGACGCGCGTGCCGGGGACGACAAAACCGGCGACGCCAATCACCTCGTTGACCTTCAGCGAGATCGCGCGCATCCCGGGAGGTATGGTCGGAGGCAGGCCCGCGCCGGCTCCCTCCTTCGCCAGCTTGGAGTCCGTGAGCGGCTCGTTCTCGGCGACCGAATCGATGAGGCCGCGGTTGACCACCTGGTCGACGCTGCGTGTACGCGCCAGGAATCATGCTGGCGGCCGGCCACGGAATGAGCTTCACGTCCTTGGGGCCAATCATCGTGCCCACCGGCAGCGCGTGCGCGGCCACCACCGCCCGTGACTGTGCGGCCTGGGCCGAGCGCTGCGGCATCGCGCGAACGGCGAGGTAGACGCCGTAGCTGGCCACACCCGCCGCGGCCATGGCGAGCAGCAGAACGAGAATGGTACGAGTGTTCCGGTTCATGGTCCCTAGCTGCCAGATGCTGGCACTTCCAGGCGCATTTGCGATGTGCTGACGATGTTGATGCTGCTGCCCCAGCTCGACGCCGATGAGGCCCATCACCGGTCCGAGCAACAGGAACTGGTGCTGGTAGGTCACGACGACGCGCGCGGTTGGGATCGTCGCGCTGCCGCCTCCCCCAGCGGCACCGTCAGGTCCGGGCACGTGATGCCGATGTTGCCCGACGGCACGGCCGTGAGCACCTGCGCGTCTGTCATGTTGAGCCCGGCCTTGATGTACTCACGGACCCGCGCCTCGACGACCCCTCCCGGCGAACAGGGATAGCCCGGGCAGGACGGCCAGCCGCGCGCCTTCGCGCGCGGCGTTTGTGACGACCTCGTAGCGCTGGAACAGGAACCCGAAGTCTACGATTCCGCCGATGATGACGAGGAGCAGCGGCAGGACGAGCGCGAACTCGACCAGGGCGGCGCCGCGGTCCGTACGGAATAATCGCACCCGAGCAGTTATCGGAACCATAAGGCCGCCACTGCACCCGCGGCAATCGGAAGCGCGTACGGCAGCCGCGGGCTCTCGGCCGTACGCAAGGTCATGCCCGGCATGGGACGGATACCCGCTACACGCCAGAACGTGAGCAAACCCCAGAGATTCATGAACGACTGCCTGAGGTATCGCTGCCGCGCAGACACCAGCAGCGCGAGCACGCCGCCCGCGATCGCCGTGTAGATAGCAACCCAGCACACCAGGGCCGGCGCCGACCCAGGCGCCGATCGCGGCCACCAGCTTGACGTCACCCGCGCCTGTGCCCCCGAGCAGGAAGAAGGGGAGGAACAGCGCACATCCGACAACCCACCCCAGGGCGGCGACACCCAGGCCGCTCGCCCCGTGTACCAGCAGCGCAAACAGCAGGCCCGCGCCGGCGCCCCCAAGCGTCAGCGCGTTCGGAATCCGCCGCTCGCGCAAGTCGAACACGCAGGCGGCAGCCACCAGCAACAGAACCGCCGCCCGTTCCGAGCCGATCACGGATCGGGCGTCGTTGCCGACGCCGCCTGCACGTCTGTATTGTAGTCGGTGTAGCGCTGGCCGATCAGGGTGGCAATGCCCGACCAGAGCAAGGCCGAGCTCAAGCCAATCAAGGCCGCCAGGTAGGCGTACTCGATGAGATCTTGCGCGCTCTCGTCCCGCCAGAACGTCCGCCACACCGTCGTCATGCACCCACACCTGACTCGAGCGGGCCGCGACCGCCGCGGCCTCGCTCGAACCTTCGCACGCCCTAGCTCGCGTTGAGGCTGCTGGAGATGTCGGAGAACTTCTTGTTGATGCCCTGCGCCGAGCGTCTGCATTCCCGGATGCAGAGCAGCGCGATGAACGCGATCAGCAGCGCGTACTCAACCAGATCCTGTCCTTCATCTTCGCGAACGAACCGAACGAGCAATTCCTTCATGTGCCGTCTCCCTTTTCGTTTAACGTGACCGACCAAGTGCGAGCGAATGCTCGCGACCTCCGCCCGCGTCCGACCCGCCGCACCCGCAGCAGTCAATCGCGCGCATCGCACAGTGTGAACAAAGGACCCTCCCCACCCGCTGCGCACCCGGGCAGGCACTCCGCAATCTCACAGAACGGTTCTAGCTGACAGGACGCCTCGTGTCGCGCGTGGCGACCATGGCCTTCGCGCGCGGCGGCTCCATCCGCACCTTGCGCCGCAACGACCTGGCGCCGGGCTGCGTCGTCCACGCGAACTCGACGCCGACGTGGTGCGTGGCTCCGGCCCCTTCCACGCGGCTGCACCTGATGACGCGAACGTCGTCCCGGTACTCGACGCCGCCGATCCTCATGCGAAGCTGCGCGACCGTTCCCTCGTCAACCGGACTGGCCGTCTCGAGCAGGCAGCCCGACCCGCTGACGTTCAGCGTGCGCGCGTCGATGTCACGTTGCAGCACGCCAACCAGGTCGGCCGCCGCGAGCAGTGTGCGGAGTTGCCCCTCGCTGCTCGCCTCACGGCTCCCGACGCGGCTCCCGAGGCGACGCCGCTGGGCAGCGTGCGCAGACGTCGCATCCGGGAGCAATTCCAGCTGTAACGCGTATCGCACCAGGCCGTGATCCGCCACCGGCCGGCTGCCGGCGACCTGCACGCGGAGTGCCGCGGTCGAGGCCGCACTCGACAGGTTTATCTGCATCACAACGCCGGTCACCGCCGGATTTTCAGCGATCACCGTCAGGCCACGCTCTCCGCCCGGCTCCATCGCCACTTCGCGGAGCACCGTCAGCGAGCCGCTCCAGGGGTGTGTCATCTCCAATCGATCGTGCCTGCGTCGTTCCGACATGGTGCTCCGGCAGCAATCTCTGGCTCGCGAAGGATCCCGGGCGTGGGTCTCGTTTCGTGATGAGGACTGCCGAGCTCATCGCAACCCTCGTGCCGAGGGTCGGTTGAAGCTGACGATCACAGGGAACACACATTTTAACAGCAATTTCAGCGGATCACCCGCATTCCCGTTGAGTCGTCGAGCCTACGGCGCCACTGGTGTCTGGGCCGAGCAAGACTTTAATCCGGCCGCTGCCGACATAGCCGGGATCACCTCCAAGCGATCGCCCGCGGTCACCTGCCCGCCACGAGTTCGATCGGCCGCCATCTCGATCACGCAGAAAGCCGTCAACCCCAGCGCGATACGGCCGGGTTCCATTCCGCGCCGCACCTTGATCACCCGACCATTACGGGCGACGAAAACAACGTCAATCGCGAATCGCATGAAGAAGGTGTGCACGGAATTGCTGGGCGCAATCACCAGAGCGGTGTCGCCGGGCAGCCCATCTCGCCCCAGAAGCCCACGCCGCCGCCTCTTCGAGTCGAGCGCCGGCTCCAGATTTGCCGCCACGAGCGCGCCGGTCGTCGCATTCCTGAGTGAAAACGCGGATGCAGGCTGGCGGACGACGGGCGCGAGAAAACCTGGGCGCATGGTTCAATCAGACCGGACCGCAGCCAGCCACGAGCTCCGACATCACCCGCATAACCAGCACGCGTGGTCAGTCTATCCGTCACCGTTGGGAAGTAAATGAGACAGAGGTACCGGTACTCTGCGTAACGGTACCTCTCTTCGTACAAGCGTATCGGCCGCAGGACTGTGGGCCTGCACAGGTTGACTGTGCACGTTTATGCACCCTGCGCCCGCAGTTCCTTCATCGATTCGATCACCTCGAACCTGAACCGGAAGCGATCCGCGCGCTCTCCGCGCTGGCGGATGCGGCGTTCCTCCAGGTTGCCGAGGAACTCGGCGGCCTCGGCCAGGTACGGCAGCCGCGCGGGGTCGAGCCCGATAGCCCGGGCGCAGGTGGCGTCCACGGCCACGGGATCCCGGCCGACGGCGAGAAAGCCGGTCGCCCGCGGCTTCCCCATGATGGGTCCGTCACCCTCCATCGCGACCACGGCATCGACGATGACGAGCGACGGGCGGATCGTGGCCGCGAGGTCCACGATCGCGTTCTGGATGCCATGGAAGTGCAGGAAGTTCTTGGGCCACCCGTACACGGCGCCAGGCACCACCCCGAAGAGGTTCTTCATCCCGCAGGTCATGCCGGCCCAGTGGTGCGTCTTCAGCTTCGGCATCGACACGACGATGTCGGCGTCGAGCACCGATACCGGCACGGCAAGATCGGGCAGGGCCATGAAGCGGCTGCGCAACGGCACGCGCCGCACGTCGTCGAGATTCAAGTCGACGAACGCGAGCTGCATGTCGCGCAGATGATCGAACAGGCCGGTCGCCGTGACCAGGTACTCGGTGTCTCGTCGATGGCCCGGTCCCTCGCCGACGACGACCTCGCGGGCGCCGGCCCGGAGCATCGCCTGCGCGGCGGCGGCGACGACCGACGGATGCGTGTTGATGATCGTGCCGCGCTCGTACTCCACCATGTTCGGCTTGAGGAGCACGCGCTTACCCCTCACGTCGAGAGCAAGTTCCCGCACCGCGCGGCCGATCGGGTCGGACAAATCGGCGTCGTAGGTGGCGGCGGCGAGCAGCAGCACGTCGGAGGTCGCGGGCAGGGGCGGGAAGTCTGCCTGGTTCCACGGGCGATGCCGGCGACACGCGGCGCCTGCGGCAACAACGGCTGCGGCGGCGCTCGCGAGGAAGTCGCGGCGGGTCAGGTCGGCGAGCCGGCTACTGCAATCGGAAGGCGGCATGGTGCTCTGCGTTCCCAGCCTCGGCGTACAGTGCCAGCGCCGTGGCGGCCACGTTGCCCAAGTACCGTGTGGTACGCCATGTGTCGGCCAGCGCGGCTGGCGACGCTGCTGTTGTCGCGCCCGTGAACCGCGAGCGCGATGCTGGCGAGCGCGAGCGACAGGCCGGATCGCTCGTCGAGGCAGTGAGAGGCCAGGTACGAGGCCGACGTCTTCACCGCCTGCTCGTCGTGACGGTCCTGGAGCGCAAGGAGAACGATCGCCGTGACCGGGACGTACGGAAACAGCTCTTTCCCGAGCACGTTCGAATTGCCGTAGTTCCAGCCGCCGTTCCTGCAGACGCGATCGATGAGCAGGCGCTCGCCCTCCGCCACGCGTGCGGCGGTCGCGCGATCGTCGTGCGCGCGCACCCACTTCTTGAGCGCGAGCACGCACCACGCGGTCGGCTCGACCCAGCTGAAGGTGCTGGCCACCCAGGGCCACCCTTGCAGCGCGTTGTCCTGGCGGTTGCTCTTCGGCGACGGCGGCAGGGCCGTGCCCTTCACCGCGCCTAGCGCTCGCGCGATGCGCGGCGCCGTTCTCGGGGCCGAGCCCGCGCTGTTCGACGGCGAGCAGCGCCACGGCGTTATCGCTCGCGTTCACCATGCGGGTCTGCGGGTCGATCAGCAGCCCCGCGTCGCGCGGCCATCGTTCCAGCACCTGCGTGCCCGCGGGCGCGCCCGCGGCGGCAAGGGCGATCAGCGCCAGCGACGTCGGTTCGAGCCGGCTCGCACGGCCGCGCCCGTAGCCCCAGCCGCCGTCGGCGTTCCGCGCGGCAGCCAGGGCCTCCACCTGCTCGCGCGCCGTGGGCGTCAGCGTCACGTCACACGGCCACTCGGACCTGCAGGCGATACCGCACCGGTCGTCCATCTCTGCGAGCGGGCTGAAACGTCCAGGCCTTGAGGCTCGCGCGCATCATGGTCTCGCGGTACGCGCCCACACCCGACACCTGCCGAACCTGCGCCACCTTGCCCGTCTCGGTGATGACGAGCTCGAACAAGGCGGCAGGCACGCCGGGCGGCGCGATCACCGATCGCCCCGGACGAAGCAGTTCCGGCGGCACGATGTCGGGATCATCGGATGAGTATACGTGGTCGTCTTCACCCTCGGAAGACTGCGCGGCCTCCGCGGAAGTGCCCGCCGGCGCCGAACTCGAGACCGCCGTGCCACCATCGATTGGCGGCCCCGCGCTCGCCCCCGCTGCAGCCTGCGCCGATGGCCCTTCGAGTCGGCGATGACGGCGCAACGCCACTCGCAGCGGGCAGCGTCCCATCTGTGCTCACCGGCTGCGGGGTGCTGGCGAGCGATCCGAGGAGCCGTTCGGGCACGGAATCGGGCGTGACGGGCTGGGAGCGTGGCGGCCGCGCGCGCGTGCTCCCCGGGCCTGGCGCACGCGCCGACGCAGCCGCAGGTGCGGGCGACGGGACCGGAGTACTCGCGGCGACCGCGGCAGCGCCGTCCACGGCCTGGAGTGCGCCAGCGGCCACGCTCTCCACCGCGCCAGGTCCATCGTCCGCCTTCCGATCCCGGGCCACGTACCCGGCGCCGATCACGACCGCGAGAATCGTCAATGGGACGAGTCCGCGGAACAGCTCGGAGTCGAAGGCGCGCTGAACCTCGCGGCGCGCCTCCTCGCTCGGCCAGGTCCTCACCACGGCGGCGGCAGGTTCCATAGCCGGCAGGTCCGCCGGCGGTTCGTCGGTTGCGGCCAAGGCGGCGTCTGAACGCACGCGCGCGTCGTCCGCTGCGGGTCCAGGGTCGTCGTCTGCTGCCGGCGTCGTATCCAGGACGAGCGGTAGACCGTCAGCGAGCGGCGCCAGCAGCTCCTGCACGCGAGCTTCCAGGTGCCGCTGCGCAGCCTCCACGTCCGTGTGCACGGGCGCGTCCAGCGCGCGCTCGACCACGTGACGGATGTCCTCGGTGCGCTCGGGACGCTCGAAGTACTTCAGCGCACGTGAGAAATCCTCCGCTGTCACATGCTCCGGCGGATCGGCGAGGTTGCGGTTCACGAAATCAACGAGCGGCGGCGGCGCGGGCATCGACTCGATCAGCACGCCGAGCACGGCGGCGAGATGACGCACCGGATGCTCGGGGATGGAGCCCTGCGGCAGGAGGACGACAGCCCCGTCTTCCTCGAGGCCGATGTGGGTCACATCAGGCAGCCTCGACGCCGATCGGCGTTCCGCCATCGTCGTGTCGAGCAGCGCCTGCACGATCGCAACGGCTTCCTGCCAGACCGGCAGGGCGTCGCGCGCTCGCAGGTCTGCGAGCGTGATCATTCGGGCCCCTGGGGGAGCAAAAAAAGTATAAGCGGAGGCGCCGGGCGTCGCGCAGAAAGGTTTGGCGTGAAGAGAAAAACGGTCGGCTCGCCCTGCGGCGCGAGCCCTACCGCACGCCGAGGCGCACGCGGAAGCGGTATCGGACCGCCCGGCCGTTCTTCAACGCGGGCTCGAAGGTCCACGCCTTCAGGTGGGCCAGAATCATGCGGTCCCGGTAACTTGCGGGCGCCGAGATCAAATGGACCTGCTCGACGACACCGCGGGGATCGACCACCAGATCGAACACGGCCACGCTGTTGGCCGGCGCGTCGAGCGGCGGCGGGTCTGCGATCACTGGCCGGGCCACCACCGGCGGCCAGACCTCCGCATCGGCGGCCGAGTAGATGTTGTCGACGTTAGCGGCCGCCGTGATCGATGAGCGCGACCGCGCGGCGTCCGTCTCTCGCCCAATCGACGCGCTCTCGACGGCAGTCTCGGGGACGTCTGCCGCTGCCGCTACAGAGACCTGCTGTTCGGATGACGTGTTGGCGTGAGCTGGCGCGCGGCGCCGACGCGCTGAGGTCGCGGGTCCCGCGCGTTCCGGCGGGGGCGCTGCGGCCTGCTGCGGCTCGGGCTCCGTTCCAGTGAGCGACTGCACCGCTGATTTCACGGCACTGCCGACACGCGACAGCAGCGAGGGCTTGCTCGCCTCGGCCGGCCGTCCCGCTGTGCTCGCATCGCCGGCGCGCCGCGCGTCGCCGACGCCATCGTTCCCAGTGTTGCCTGGCGTGCGGACCGTTTGCGTGTTCGATGCGTCGCGCAAGCTCCACATCGCGAAACCGCCTGCCACCGCGGAAATGAAGATGATCGCCGCTGCTACCAGTGGCCAGCGGCCTCGGCCCGCCGGCGTCTCAGCCACGGGAACGATCGCCGGATCGCCTTCGGCCGCAAGGGCCCGGGCCTTGAGCCGTTTCAACTCTTCGTCTGCCCGTGTCTGCTCGATGGCTTCCGCGGCCCGTGCGACCAGACGCGCGATGTCGTCCCGCCGCCCCGGTCGTTCGAAGAACGCCACGGCATTGCTGAACTCCTCGGGCGTGGCGCACTGCGGGGTTGCCGTTACATTCCGGGCGACGACGCTCAACAGGGGCTCGGGCGCAGTCACGTCCTCGAGCAGCAAGTCCAGCATCACGGCAAGGTGCCGTACGGGGTTCTCGGGAATTGTGCTGCCTGGCAGCAGCGCGACGCTGCCGTCGGGAGCAAGCGCGATGTGCTCCACGTCTGGCACACGCGCAGCAGAACCACGCGCCGTCACCGTGGCGTGGAAGAGTTCCTGGACAATGGCAACAGCCTCCTGCCATGACGGCAGGGTGTTGCGTGCTCGCAGGTCTGCGAGCGTGATCATTCACGACTCCTTTGAAGCAGAGCCATTATACCGCGGACGTGGCAGCTGGCGGCGATTCAACTGTCGGATTAGGCGCGTATGCTGAGTCCATAAATTCTGCGCTTCAATGCGCACGGCTGCTCCGGCGCACGCAGTAGCGCGTCTGCATCTCCGTTCCGCCAGGCTCAACGCCATCTCACGATCGAGAACAGATCGGAATAGTCGTCGGTCCAGACGCGGCGAGCGCTGACGGAGGAGCCACGCCATCCTGGCTGAGCCGTCAGATATCGAACGTATTCCGATTGAGACCACATCGCGAACCATTCCGATCCCCAATGTTCGCTTGGAACGTTGCGCGCCCGGTCGATCCGGATCGCACCGCTGACGCGGAGCTCCCGCCTCGTTCGGTCGAGCACCGGAGCCAGATCTAGGTGCCGGTTGGAGATGTGAAACGCCAGCACGCCGTCCGGCGCAAGCCGCGACAGATACAGTTGCACGGCTTCGCGCGTCAGCAGATGGACTGGGATCGCATCGGAGCTGAACGCATCGATCACCAGCAGATCGTACTGGGGGTCCGGCTCACGGGCAAGCGACAGCCGTCCGTCGCCGATCACAACGGCACACGTCGCGCCGCACCGCTGCAGGTAGGTGAAGAGGGTGGGGTCGCGGGCGATCCGCTCGACGTCACGGTCGATCTCGAAAAACGTCCACCGGTCGCCAGCGCGCCAGTACGCCGCGAGCCCGCCAGCCCCCAATCCCACGACGCCGACGCGCAGCGGACGGTCACGGCGGACAGCGCGGAACACGTCTCCAACCGGACCCGATGGGTGAAAGTACGCCAGCGGCTCCAGCGGCAGCACGCCGTCAACCCGCTGCTGCCCGTGGACGGTGGTGCCGCTATACAGGGTGTGATACCGCCCTTCGCCATCGGACGTCACGCGATACACGCCGTAGAACGACCGCTGGGCCTCGAGCAGCGTCTGCCTGCCAGTCGCCACGTTGCCGGCCAGCAGCATCGAGGCGATCGCCAGTGCAAACAGCGCCGGACGACGGGACAGGCTGTAACACGCCACGACAGGAATCGCGAGTGCCGGCAGCACCCACCCGTCCGCGAGTCTGGCCCAATGGACCCATTCCGTCGCGAGCACCACGAGCACGCCGAGCGCAGGCACCTTCAGCAGCTGACGCGGCTCTCGCGCGATGCGCGAGAAGTCGGCGGACGAGGCACGGACCGCACACGCGCAGACGAGCACCAGCGGGTACTCGGCGATGCTGTTGAACAGGACCGGCGCGACGACCGAGTTGAACAAGCCGCCAAGCACGCCGCCCAGCGCGAGCGACAGGTAGAAGCCCGTGAGGTGCTCCGGCGCGGGGCGGGCCGCTGCGAGGCCGGTGTGACACGCGAGCGCGATCACACCGAAGGCGATCAGGTGGACTGGCACGACAAGCCACAACGGGCTCCCGAGCTTGACGACGAGCAGGTATGTCAGCGCGACGGTCACGAGCGGGGCGGCTCGATCGAGCAGGTCCGATGTCCCGCCACGACGGCCAAACGCCAGGACGTAGGTCAGGAGATAGATCGCGAACGGAACCACCCACAACAGAGGGACGGCTGCGATGTCCGTCGAGAGATACGTGGTGACAGCCAGCATCAGGCTCGACGGAATGAAGGCGAGGATGACCCACCGAATCCTCTGAACGACCCCTGGGGCCGCACCCACGGCAGGAGCGCGCGCGGGAGTTCCCGGGGCCGCGCGGCGCGTGGCGCACAGGGCGATAACGCCGCACAGCATCGTGACGCCGGCTCCGACGATGAAGAAGACGCTCCACGAGCGCACCTGCGCCGACAGCGGAACGAGTGGTTCGATCAGCAGCGGATATGCGAGGAGGGCGCCCAGACTCCCCGTATTGCTGACGGCATACAGGAAATAGGGGTCGCGTGCCGAACCAGATCCGGTCAGAGAAAACCAGTGCTGAACAAGAGGCGCGGTGGTCGCCAGCACCAGGACGGGAAGGCCAACGGACCGCGCCAGGGTTTTCAGCAGCCACGGGACAGGGCTGGCCGACGCGGTCGCAGCCTCGGTTGGGATTGCAAGCGGCAGGAGCAACAGCGCGAGGCCGATCAGCACCGTCTGGACTACGAGCTGGCGTCCGGGACTCAGCAGACGCGCGGACAGGTCCGCGTAGGCATACCCGGCAAGCAGCGTCGACTGGAAGAACAGCATGCACGTCGTCCAGACCGCCGCAGAGCCGCCGAGCAACGGCAGCAGGGTCTTCGCGAGCATTGGCTGAACCGAGAACAACAGGGCCGCGTTCAGAAAGAGCGCAGTGCCAGAGGCGAGCAGGGCGAGGCGGTGTTCGCGAGGCGCGACGGTGCCGCTTTGACCGACAGCCGGAGCGGCGGGCATCAGGGGGCCAGCCGCAATTGGATGCGATACGGAACCGGTTGGCCGCCTCGTGTCGCAGGACGGAATTTCCAGCTTTTCAGGTGCGCGCGCAGCATGCTTTCGCGCACGTCCTGACTGCCGGCGGTGAGCCGGATCTGCTCGACGTGACCGGACGTATCGACCACCAGTTCGTAAGTGGCCGCAGGCGTGCCCGGCGGCGGCGGCGGCGGTTGCCGTCCGAGGAGCACCGGCGGCAACACGTCCTGATCGCTGGCCGAGTACGAGCCGTCGGTCTCGGACACTGCCGCATTCGGTGGTGCGTCCGCCTCACCACCACGGTCTGCTTCTGCTGAGGATCGAGGCGGCGCAGCCGGTGAAATGGCACTCGATCCCACGCCGCTCCCGCTCGTTGCGGCGGGCGCCGCTGTCGCAGCGGACGCACCCGGAGCCCCGCTGCCGGAGGAGCCAGCCGGCGCGCCCGACGATCCCGTCGCCGCGTCGGGGGATCGCCGAGCCGAGAACGGCCGGCGGTCGGCCGCTGATCCCGGGGAACCCGACGCTGCCGATGGCGCAGCGGCGGACCCCACGGTACGCGCGCTGTGCCGTTCGGGCGCGGCCTCCGCGAGCCGATCCTGCGCCGATCGCCGATCGCTCGTGATCTCCGGGCGCACGAACCAGTACACGGCCGCGCCCACGGCCGCCACGACCACCAGCAAGCGAAGCGCGCCGAACAGGTCACGACGGCGAACGGGTCGCGCGTCTGCGGTGCCGGGCATGTCCACGGTGGTGGTCACGGGCGAGCCGCTCATCCCGGGCAGACTGGCGGTGCGGTCGCGAGTGAAGATCGAAACCGACCCGTCGGGCTCGAGCACGTGGCGTTCGGGGATCTCACCCGTTTGCAGCAGTTCGAGCGCGCGTCGTTCGAGGTGGCCCAATTCCTCGAGAACCGGCTTCTCCTCACGTGCATCCTCCGCGCGGGCAACGAGCGCCTTGATGTCGTCGTCGCGCCCCGGCCGCTCGAAATAGCGGAGCGACCGTGTGAATTCATCGGGGGTCGCGAACTCCGGCGGGGCCTTCAAATTGCGCTCGGCGATGGCCAGGAGCGGTTCGGGCGCCGGCACGCCCTCGAGCAGCAGGCTCAGAAGGACTGCGAGATGCCGGACAGGATGCTCGGGCAGCGAGCTGTGGGGCAGCAGCGCGATCGTGCCATCGGCATTCAGGCCGATGTGTCCCACGTCGGGGAGCCGCCACGCTCCCCTGCCGTCTCCAACGGATGCCTCGAACAGCGCCTGTACGATCGCCACAGCTTCCTGCCAGTTCGGCAGCGTGCGTCGTGCGCGCAGGTCGGCGAGGGTTACCATGGGTGGCTCTTCGTGTGCTGCGATCACGTCATGTGTTCACAGTTCGACCGTTCCGGCCGATGCTACACAAGCAGAGTACCACCAGAAACGGGAGAGAGCGCGCGTGTGAACTGCCCGGCATTGACGGGCCGGAACGGTCACACGTTCGGACGGCAGGGCCCACCTGAAGGTGGGCACCACGCCGCCGAGGCGCAAGGTTGGGCGCACGATGAAGATTCGGGTCGGCGGTATGTTCGGCACCTTCTAAACCGTTCCGGGCGTCACGTGATCGGCGTCGTCTTGTCCCGGGGACGCCGGAGGAATGGCGCTGTGGGCGTCGAGCGGCGGCAGCAGCCGCGGCGCGCGCAGCGGCGGCGGGCTGCCGTGCCGGAACTCGCGGAAGTCCACCGTGCAGTCGTGGGCGGCGAGAAAATTGAGGAACCGCTTGTAATCGCCCGTGCCCAGGCCGAACAGCCGCAGCAACGCACGGTAATTGCCGCGCGTCGTCGCCAGCCCCTTGCGCACCAGGCTGCGCATGTCATACCGCGTGATGTCACGGGCCAGAAACAGCGGGTGGATGTGCTCCCAGAACGAGTAGCCGCCCGATACGAGCGCAGTATAGAGCTCGTCGGACACCTGCTTGCGCCGCTCGCGCATCGGCACCAGCACGTCGTTGGCGGCCTGCACCGACGGCGGCAGGTGCGCCACCTCCACGCGGCTGCCGTTCGACATCCACAACGACTGCTCGACAACGTTCTGCAGCTCGCGCACGTTGCCCGGCCAGCGATACCGCTCCATCAACTTGAGCGCGGCCTCGTTGAACTCGCCGCTGCGCCCTGATTTCGAGACCAGGAAGCGCACGAGCGGGCGGATGTCGTCGCGGCGCTCGCGCAGCGGCGGCACGTGGATGTGGATGACGCGGAGCCGGTACAGCAGGTCTTCACGGAACTGCCCGTTGGACACCATGTCCGCGAGCACGCGGTTGGTGGCCGCGATCACGCGCACGTCAACCTGCGTCTGCACGTGATCGGCGCCCACGGCCTGCACTTCCCCGTTCTCGAGGAACCGCAGGAGCAGCGCCTGCATCCGCAGGCTCATCTCGCCGACTTCGTCGAGGAACAGCGTGCCGCGGTGCGCCAGCTGCAGCTTGCCAGGCTTGTCGCGATAGGCGCCCGTGAAGCTGCCCTTGACGTGGCCGAAGAGCTCCGATTCGAGCAGCGTTTCGGTGAGCCCGGCGCAGTTGACCGCGATGAACGGGCGCGCGGCACGGGCGGAGCGCACGTGGATCTCGCGGGCGACGAGGTCCTTCCCCACTCCGCTCTCACCGGTGATGAGCACCTTCGTGTCGCGGGCCGCCACGCGCTCCACGAGCGCGCGAATGTCCGTCATCTGCTGGCTCGCGCTGACGATGATCGGCGCGCTCTCGTGCGGCGCTTCCACGGGGCTCAGCGCAATCGGTCCCGACGCGTAGCTGCTCACCTGTCTGCCTCCAAGGGTCTGCACGCACGGCGCACGGGTTCCGTTGCGGCCGTGTGACGTTCGACCGCACGACGTGGCAAACCGGGTGCCTGGTCCCGGCTTGCCGCGAAGGTCTGCCTGTCACGCACCCGCCTGCGCGTTTTTGGGCCGCATCGCGCCAGGTCGCCGGCCCTCGTCACACCGAACCCGAGCGACAGACCTCTGGCCACCGGCAGACCTCGATTACAGCGCTGTGATCGCGCTGACGGTTCGGGTGTGTCGCCACCCCCGCACCGCTGTTGCACACGGCTGCCGAGACCAGTGACAGAGACCGGCTGCACCTGCGCAACCGCCGCGCCGCGTTCGTGTTCATGGGTGATGCCTGAAAAGCTCGGCGTTACTCACGACATATCGTGCGGACAGCCCACGCCCTGCAGCCAGCGCGTTGCCCGTATGATCGCGCTATGGCCGATCCGCTCTTCGATTCCCCCGACGCGCTCGACTTCGACGTCGTCACCGCGGCGGCGGGGCCGAAAGGATCCCTCCCGATCACGCCCGCGGACCTGCTCCAGAAGCCGAGCGGCGATCTGTTCGGGTGGACGCAGGACGTCGGCATGGGCTGGCGGCCCGAGGAGCTCGGGCGTCCGGAGGTCCTGATCCTCAGCACGCAGGGCGGCATCCGCCGGCCGGATGGATCGGCACTCGCGCTCGGGTACCACACGGGCCACTGGGAGGTCGGGCTGCTGATGGAAGCCGCGGCCGACGAACTGCGGGCGCGCGGACTGATGCCGTTTGCCGGCTTCGTGACCGATCCCTGCGACGGCCGGACGCAGGGTACGACCGGCATGATGGACAGCCTCGCGTACCGGAACGACGCCGCGATGGTGCTGCGGCGCCTGATTCGGTCGCTGCCGACGCGAAGGGGCGTCATCGGTGTCGGGACGTGCGACAAGGGGCTGCCCGCGATGCTGATGGCGCTGGCCGGCTCGCGGGATCTCGCAACCGTGGCGGTGCCGGGCGGGGTCACGCTGCCGCCGACCGATGGCGTCGATGCGGGCGCGGTGCAGACCATCGGCGCGCGCTACGCGTACGGCCAGCTCACGCTCGAAGAAGCCGCCGAGCTCGGCTGCCGCGCGTGCGCATCACCCGGCGGCGGCTGCCAGTTTCTCGGCACGGCGGCCACGGCGCAGGTCGTGGCCGAGGCGCTCGGCCTGGCCGTGCCGCACAGCGCGCTGGCGCCATCGGGCCAGCCGATCTGGCGCGACGTGGCGAGGCGATCGGCCCGCGCGGTAGAGCGGATGATCGCCCGTCGCCTCACGACGCGCGACATCCTGACCGACGCCGCGTTTGCCAACGCGATGGCCGTGCACGCGGCCTTTGGCGGATCGACGAACCTGCTGCTGCACATCCCCGCCATCGCGCACGCGGCCGGCCGCACGCGCCCGACCGTCGACGACTGGATTGGCGTGAACCGCCGCGTGCCGCGGCTGGTGGACTCGCTGCCGAACGGGCCGCATCCCACGATCCGCGTGTTCCTGGCCGGCGGCGTGCCCGAGGTGATGATGCACCTCCGGCGTCTCGGCTTGATCGATGGATCGGTGCTGACGGTGACCGGCGAGCCGCTCGACGCGGTGCTCGACTGGTGGGAAGGCTCGGGACGGCGCGCCCGGCTCCGCGAGCGGCTGCGCGCGGCGGACGGCGTCGATCCCGATGCGGTCATCATGAGCCCCGACGTTGCCGCCCGCCGCGGCCTCACGCGCACGGTCGCGTTCATCACGCGGCAACCTGGCGCCGGAGGGCGCCATCGTCAAGAGCACCGCCATCGACCCGTCGACCGTGGGCGCTGACGGCGTCTACCGCCTGACCGGCAGCGCGCGCGTCTTCACCACCGAGCGGGCCGCGATCGCCGCAATCAAGAGCCACGGGCCCGACCGCATCGAGGCGAACACGGTGATGGTCCTCATCTGCCGCGGTCCGATGGGCGCGGGGATGGAGGAGGTCTACCAGGTCACCTCCGCGCTGAAGTACCTCGACGTCGGCCGGTCGGTCGCCCTGCTCACGGATGCCCGCTTCTCGGGCGTGTCCACCGGGCCGTGCATCGGCCACATCGGCCCGGAGGCGCTCGGCGGCGGGCCGATCGGCCGCGTCCGCGACGGCGATCGGATCCGCGTCGTGATCGATCGCACGCGGCTGGATGGATCGATCGATCTCGTGACGACTACCGCGGGTGGCGAGACCGTCGCTGCCGACGCCGAGCTCGCCGCGCGCGCGCCGCGCGACGACCTGCGGCCGGACGCGGCCTTGCACGACGACACGCGCCTCTGGGCCGCCCTGCAGCACGCGAGCGGCGGGACATGGGCCGGGTGCGTCTATGACGCCGACGCGATCATCGACAGCGCTTAGGGCCAAGGGCTAATGGCTAAAGGGCCAGGGAGACGTCTTCGGCTTTCAGCCCCAGGCTCTAGAGCCCCCACGGTCCGCCTCCGCCGTCCCCGCCAGCCCGACCCTTGAGCGTGCCCCGGTCCTGCCTTCCGCCGAACGGGCCATTAGCCCTTAGCCCTCAGCCTTGGGCCTCTCAGTGCGGCGTCAGCTGCTCGTCGGTCGACACGTTGAACTTCTTGTAGTCCGAGTAAACCGTCACGCTGTCGATCCTGAAGCGGCGGAGCAGCGCACGTCCCGTGCCCTTGATTTCGACGCGCGCCGGCAGCCAGACCTCGCCGTTGATCTTGCGGCGCTCGAACTCCGCGACTGTGCCGCTGTGGAGCCGCCCGACGATGCCCCACCCGAACGTCACGTCGTCGATGACGGTGGCGGCCGCCTTGACGACCTGGTAGTCGGACTCGCTGATCCAGACGCGCGCGCGCAGCTTCTTCATCCACTTGCCCGCATCGGTGCGCGGGCGGTAGGCCGGTTTGGGTTCGAGCGTGGCGACGACCGTCTCGTATCCATCGAGGGTCTCCCGGCCGACGATGCGGATGTCGTACAGGTCGAAGACTTCGTCGAGCGTGCGGTCCCACTCGGCTTTTTCCTTCGCCTCCTCCCGCAGGCGCCGGTCGCGATCCTGGGGCGATTCGCGCTCGCGCTCGGCTTGCTCGCGCAGCACATCCTCGCGGTGAACACGATCCTGCCGTTCGAGCTCCGCTGGCGGCAGCGGCACGCCGTCGACGGCGATCAGCCGCTTGTAGGTGTTGCCACGCTCGACCGAGGGGTACACTTCGTACGTCTTCACCGGCCCCGGCTTCACCTTCCCGAGCTTCGACACTTCGATCTCTTCGCGCTTTTCGATGAAGGTGTACTGGCTCTGCAGCTCACGGTCCGTGAGGAGCCGCCGGCGCACTTCTGGCGCAAACGCCTGCGGATCCGGCAACGGGCGGGTCTGCGCGCTCAGGGTCGCGCCCGTGAGCACGCCGATGACGACGAGTGCGCGAGCGATTGGGCGGCTCATGGGCTCAGGGCTAAAGGACCAAGAGCTAACGGCCGCTGAAGGCGGCTCAGGGCTGAGGGCTGATAGGCGGTGTTGTCCCGCCGGAAGGCTCGTCTGAAGCGGGCACTACACGAAGAACTGCATGCGTTCGTGACGTCGGCCTCGTTGACGACCAGGTGTTTGCGGCTGCTCGAGCCCCTTCAGCCCTTAGCCCCTAGCCCTCAGCCCTTCTAAGGCCCTCCTTCTGTATAGTTGCACCATGAAGTTGGACGCTGCGCGCTTGTGCCTCGATTGCGACGAAATTCACGAGGATCAGATCTGCCCCGCGTGCAGCTCGGAGGCGTTCGCGTTCGTCACGCGCTGGGTCAAGACGTCCGG
Organism: Vicinamibacteria bacterium; assembly: GCA_963697705.1. Lineage (GTDB taxonomy): Bacteria > Acidobacteriota > Vicinamibacteria > Vicinamibacterales > JAENWD01 > CAVUCH01. The sequence continues at coordinate 1,944,570 of CAVOPA010000017.1, read as the reverse complement.
AGAACACCGGGTCGAACGGCGCGCCGCGCCGGTCGCCGAGCAGCCGGCCGCCACGCACCCGGCGCGCACACCGGAACAGATCGAAGCCTTCCGCCAGCTGATCGAGGGCAAGCCCGAGAAAGCCCCCGGCCGCGGGCTGGTCACGAAGAGCGTCGTCGGGCTGGCCGCCGTCAGCCTGATCGGCTGGGCCTGGAAAGCCGGCAAACGCCCCGCTGCTGCCGACGGTGCAAACCGCGAACCCGGAACCCGGAACCCGGCACCATTGAACAAGGAACCCGGAACGCACCCGGAACCCGGAACCCCACCCGGAACCCGGCACCAGGAACCCGGAACCTGACGCCCCATGCGCCCGCTACTCGTCCTCTCGCTGCTGCTCACCCTTCCCGGCGTTCCAGCGATCGCCGATCCCCTCGCCCACACGTTCTCGATCGTCGCACGCGACGCGAAGACCGGGGAAATGGGCGTGGCCGTGCAGTCGCACTGGTTTTCGGTCGGGTCGATCGTCACGTGGGCGGAGGCCGGCGTGGGCGCGATCGCCACGCAGTCGTTCGTCGACCCCGGGTACGGGCAACGCGGGCTCGAACTGCTGAAGCGCGGCATGCCGGCGCCTGACGTGCTGAAGCAGCTCGTCGGCGCCGACGCGCAGCAGGACGTCCGGCAGGTGGCCATCATCGACGCCCAGGGGCGGGTCGCGGCGCACACCGGCGCGAAGGCGATCGCTGCCGCGGGGCACCACGTCGGCGACCAGTACTCGGTGCAGGCGAACCTGATGGCCAACGCGAAGGTCTGGCCGGCGATGGCCGACGCCTACGAGCACGCCACCGGGGATCTCGCGGATCGACTGCTCGCGGCCCTCGACGCGGCGCAGTCGGTCGGCGGCGACATCCGCGGGCGACAGTCGGCCGCAATCCTGATCGTGAAGCCGATCTCGACCGGCAAGCCGTGGTCGGGCGCCGACCGCGTGTTCGACTTGCGCGTCGACGACCACGCCGAGCCCCTCGTAGAGCTGCGACGCCTCGTCCGGCTGCAGCGTGCCTACAACCGCGCGAACCGCGGTGACGAGCTGATGAGCGAGCAGAAGGTCGATGACGCACTGAAGGAATACGCCGCCGCCGCGAGCATTGCGCCGGAGATCGTCGAGCTGCCCTTCTGGCAGGCCGTGACGCTGGCCTCCATCGGGCGCGAGGCCGAAGCGGCCCCGATCTTCGCAGCGGTGTTCAGGAAGGAGCCCGCCTGGGCCGACCTCGTGCCGCGCCTCCCCGCCGCCGGATTGTTACCAGACGACAAGGCGCTGATCGGCAGGATTCTGGCGCTGGCCAGGGACGCCAGACAGTAGGCAGCGGTTCCGGGTTCTGCGTTCCACGTTCCAGGTTGGGTTCCTAGGTTCCGCGTTCGGTTCCGGGTTCCCCCTTGGTTCAGAGTTCCCGGAACCCCGAACCGACCAACCCGGAACAGTGGAACTCGGAACGCAACCTGGAACCCCCGGAACCTGGAACCCGGAACCGCACCAATCCCTCGTGGTACCATTCGAGTATGCCCAAGGCGAAGGTTGCCATCCTCCGGACCAATCCGGAGACGGTGTTCGATGACTACCACCGGCTGATGAACCTGGCTGGTTACCAGGACGTCATCGCCAAAGACGTTGATACCGCGCTCAAGGTCAACATTTCCTGGCACTTCTTTTTTCCTGGCAGCTCGACGACGCCTTGGCAGCTCGACGGGGTCATCCGTGCGATGAAGCAGGACGGGTACAACCCGGAGCTGGTTCACGCGTGTCACAACCGCACGGTCGTCATCGACGCCCACCTCGGCGAGCGCGAGAACAAGCATCTGAACGTCGTCCAGTCACATGGGCTGCGCAACATCCACCTCTACGAAGGCGAAGAGTGGATCAACGTCAGAGACGCCGTGGGTGACCTCACCAAGAAGTTCCTGTGCCTCAACGAGGTCTACCCCGACGGGTTCATGATCCCGCGGCGGTTCATCGGCGAGAACATCATCCACCTGCCGACGATCAAGACGCACGTCTTCACGACCACGACCGGCGCGATGAAGAACGCGTTCGGCGGGCTGCTGAACGAGCGCCGGCACTGGACGCACCCGGTGATCCACGAGACCCTCGTGGATCTGCTGATGATCCAGAAGAAGATCCACCGCGGGGTCTTCGCGGTGATGGACGGCACGTTTGCCGGCGACGGTCCCGGGCCGCGCTGCATGTTCCCGCATACGAAGAACGTCATTCTCGCGAGCAGCGACCAGGTTGCCATCGACGCGGTGGCGGCGAAACTGATGGGCATGGATCCGCTCTCGATCAAGTTCATCCGCCTCGCCGACGAACTCGGGCTGGGGTGCGGCGATCCGCGCGAGATCGAGATCGTCGGAGACCTCTCGGCGGCGAAGGAGAACTGGAGGTTCGACGGCCCGTTCCAGGAGATGACGTTCGCGTCGCGGATGCAGCACAAGATCTACTGGGGACCGCTCAAGGGGCCCATCGAATGGTCCCTCAAGACCGTGCTCGCGCCCTGGGCGTACATTGCGAGCGTGCTTTACCACGACAGCTTCTGGTACCCGGTGAAAGCGCGCATGATGATGGCCCAGGCGATGGACAGCGACTGGGGTCGCCTCTTCCGCAACTGGGAAACGCTCACGCCGAACGAGCGCGGCTTCCCCATTGTCGGCACCGACAGCGCGGAAATTCACCGCACTGGCATGCGGGCGTTCACCCGATCAATCGGCATCCTCGGCACGTGCATCAAGGAGGCGCCGGAGTTCGGGCGTCGCCGGCGACGGGTCGCGCCCGCAGCCAAGTAGGCTCCAGGCTCCGGGCTCCAGACGCCAGGCATTGTCTGGCTCCCGCCACTGCCGGCCGGAGCCGACAAGCCCCGGGGTCCGGAGCCTGGAGCCCGGAGCCTGATCCTGTCCATGTCCTACCAGGCAACCTTCCGCTGCATCGCCGGCTGCACGGGTGAGCACTCGCTCGAGCAGGCCATCTACCGCTGCCCGTCCTGCGGGGATCTGCTGGAGGTGTCGCACGACATCGAAGCGCTCCGCGACCGCGGCCCGGCCGCGTGGATGAAGCTGTTCGACGAGCGCTACAAGCGCACCACCTGGCCCTACGGCTCGGCGGTGTGGGGCAAAAAGGAGTGGGTGCTGCCGTCGATCGCGGATGACAACATCGTCTCGATGGACGAAGGCGGCACGAACCTGTTCTGGGCCGATCGCTTCGGACGCGGACTCGGGCTCGACGACCTCTGGGTCAAGCAGTGCGGCAACTCGCACACGGGGTCGTTCAAGGATCTCGGGATGACGGTGCTCGTCTCGATGGTCAAGCAGATGATGGCGCACGGCAGCCCGGTGCAGGCGGTCGCGTGCGCGTCGACCGGCGACACATCCGCGTCGCTCGCGGCGTACGCCGCGGCTGCCGGGATTCCGGCGATTGTGATTCTCCCCCGCGGCAAGGTGACGACAGCGCAGCTGGTGCAGCCGCTGGCGAACGGCGCCACGGTGCTGTCGCTCGACACCGACTTCGACGGCTGCATGGGCATTGTGCAGCGGCTCGCCGCCGAAGGGCGCGTCTACCTCGCGAACTCGATGAACAGCCTGCGGCTCGAGGGACAGAAGACCGTCGCCATCGAGATCGTCCAGCAGTTCGACTGGCAGGCGCCGGACGTGGTCATCATCCCCGGCGGGAACCTGGGCAACGTCAGCGCGCTCGGCGCCGGGTTCGACATGATGGAGGCGCTCGGCCTCACGTCCCGCCGCCCGCGGATCGTCGTCGCGCAGGCGCAGGCGGCCAACCCGCTGTATCTCGCGTATCAGCGCGGGTGGGCATTCGAGCCGGTAGCGGCGCGGCCGACGCTCGCCTCCGCCATTCAGATCGGCAATCCGGTTTCGGTGAAGAAGGCGATCCGCACGCTCCAGCGTTACGACGGGATCGTGGAACAGGCATCGGAGCAGGAATTGGCGGATGCCGCCGCCGAGGCCGACCGCACCGGCATGTTCAACTGCCCGCACACGGGCGTGGCCCTGGCCGTGCTCAAGAAGCTCGTCGCGCGCGGCGAGATCGACGGCGGCCAGCGCGTCGTCGTCATCTCGACGGCCAACGGGCTGAAGTTCACCGACTTCAAGATCGGCTACCACGAGGGCAGGCTGCCGGGGATCGAGTCACACCACGCCAACCAGCCGATCGTGCTGCCCAACGACTACGACGCCGTCCGGAGAGCGATCGATCACGCGGCCGAGAGCGTGATTTCGCAGTCCGGCGCGTGATTCGTAGTGCCGGCCGCGACCCCGCTCCGCTGAAGGTCGGCACTGCGAGTCCCGGCCCGCCTGAAGGCGGGCACTACGCGAGATCGTGCGGCCGATCCCGGCCCGCCTGAAGGCGGGCACTACCCCCCGGCCAGCCCCTAGCCTTTGGCCTTTAGCCCTTCGCCTTCCTCACTGTTTCGCCGACGTGAAGGCGTAGAGCACCCCGATCGAGACGGTCGATTGGTGCTTGCTCAGCCCGTCGTCGCTCTTCGAGAAGAACAGCTCGTCGGAAAAGTCGGTGCGGTACTCGAGGCGCGTCACCAGGCCCGCGAATTTGTACTCGCCCGTGAGCGTCAGGTCCTTCAGGGTCTGCGGGGTGCCGGTGGTGAACGCCTTGGAGTCCCACAGCACCTCGAACCGCGGGATGAACGCGAGACGATCGTTGTGCTGGTACTTGAGATAGCCGGCGACACCGGTCCAGTCGACCGATTCTCCCGCGACGTTATCGCGGCCGTAGTCGTAGTTCCCGAGCAGGCTCACCTTGGACGTCAGCGTGTACGAGACCACCGTATCGAACAGGTGCCGCACATCGTCGTTGTCGTCCGGCTGCTCGGCGCCGACCATGTAGTTCTGGATCAGCGAGAAGCGATCGTTCGGCTTGATCGAGATCGCGGCGCCAACGGTCTTGGCGCTGTTGTTGTCCTGGACGTCGTTCCAGCCGTTCACGATGAAGCCCGTGACAGCCACCTTGTCGGTGATCGGGTACGCGAGCCGCGCGCCCATGTGGTAGTAGGGAATCGCCAGCGCAAAGAGCAGGCTGCGCGAGTAGTTCCAGTTGTCGCGCGTCTCGATCACCTCGGCGCCGTGCGGGGTGACGAACTTGCCGAAATCGATCTGCAGCCCCTTGCCCAGCGGCGCGAGCACGCTGGCGTAGGCCTGCTGGATGTTGTCCATGTACTGTGGCCCGCCAGGCTCGAATGCGTTCACGAGCGTGGCAGTCGGCCCCGCGACGAAGTCGGCGCGGAAACCGACGCGGCTATCGGCCGTCGGCTTCTTCTCGAGCGCGACCTCGGCCAGGTTGAAGCTGAACTCGTTGTGGTTGACGTCGAAGTTCCTGAACGCGATGGGACTCGTGCGGTTGAAGTTCCAGTCGTAGTAGGCGTCGACGAAGCCGGTGAGCTCGGTCTGCTTGAAGAACTGCACGAACCCGCCCGTGTCGCCGGCCGCGTCGTCGGCGGCCTCGCCGGCGGGTTTCTCCTTGTCCGGGGGATCGTCGGCAGGCGCGGCACTCGCGGCCGCCGTACCCGGGGCCGTGGCGCCCAGCGCCACCGCTGCCTGCGCCGCGAGGGTCGCCGCACGGGATTCGCCCTGCGTCTGCACCTGCGCCGCTGCTGGTGCGGCGCCCGCCGCCACCGCGAGGGCCACGCCGCACCCCCAGGCGCCTGCCGCTCTCCACAGCGCTCCCAACGCCGCAATGCCGAACCATCGTTCTCCCCGGACCACCTGCATCATCAGACCTCCACCGGCTGCATGCTGAGAACGGGGACTGCCCCACTCCCAGGTGCACGAATCTCCCTCGCTATGACAATGGCGCGTCCACCTCGGACCGGCGCTCATCCTGACGCTGGCCGGGCAGATAGCAGTCAGTGTGCCGTGGACGACAGGAGGTCGGACCACGAATGAAACGCGCCCATATCGCGTTGGTGCGTTCTGCGGACGCGGCGGCGGTGGAGGTCTAGAAGGCGACGAAATTGTTTGACGTACCAGATTCAGAGACATTCATGTCTCCGTCACCGCCACGTTCCGGGCGCGGCGTTCCGTCGGGTGCCGCGTGCTCGGCGGATTCCAAGTCCGGCGTTCCGGACTGCGTGAGGCTCTCACGGTTGAGTTGACGTTACGCGGGTCCGCGCCGGCAGCCAGGACCCAGCTGCAGTCCGACGGCGCCCGGAGCCGGCCATAGATCGACGGAACGCCGAGGAACCCATGACCGTGGAGCATCGGCTCGTGAGCACGCGGTAAACCCGGGCCATCATCTCTCGTGCGTACGACTGCAGCCGTCCGTCACGCCCCGAATCGTCCGCAGTCGATCCCGTACTTCCGCACCTTGTAGCCCAGGATCCGCTCGGTCGTCTGGAGCAGCCGCGCCGCCCGGGCGCGGTTGCCCCGTGTCGACTTGAGGGCGTCCTGAATCAGGTCGCGCTCGAAGGCGGCCACGTTCTCCTCGAGCGAGGTGCGCGGCATCGTGCCCGTGGCTTCGGCGGTCTGGAGCGTCGGCGGCAGGTGGTGGCCGTGGATCACGCTGCCCTCGCACACGAGCACCGCGCGCTCGATCGTGTTTTCGAGCTCGCGCACGTTGCCGGGCCAGTGGTAGCTCGTGAGCATGTCGATGGCCGGCGTCGCGACGCGCTTGATGTGCTTGCCGTGCTCGACCGAGTACTTGGCCAGGAAATGGTCGGCCAGCAGCATGATGTCCGGCTTCCGCTCGCGCAGCGGCGGAGCGAAGATGGTGAACACGTTCAGCCGGTAGAACAGATCTTCGCGAAATGTGCCCGCGGCCATCAGCTCCTCGAGCGGCCGGTGCGTGGCCGCGACGAGCCGCACGTTGACCCGGATCGTGTGGGTGCCGCCGAGGCGCTCGATTTCGCGCTCCTGGAGGGCACGCAGCAGCTTCACCTGGGTCGTCACGTCGACGTCGCCGATCTCGTCGAGGAAGAGCGTGCCCCCCTCGGCCAGCTCGAAGCGGCCCTTCTTGGACGCGTGCGCACCGGTGAAGGCGCCCTTCTCGTACCCGAACAGCTCGGATTCGATCAGGCTGCCCGGAAGCGCCGCGCAGCTCACCTTGATGAACGGCTTCTTCCCACGCGGGGAGTTGTAGTGGATGGCGTGCGCGATCATCTCCTTGCCGGTGCCGGACTCGCCGCGGATGAGAACGGTCGTGTTGGTCCGTGCCACCTGCGCGACCTGTTCGTAGACCGACTGGATCGGGGCGCTGTTCCCGATGATGTGGCGGAACGCGTAGCGATCGGCCAGTTCGTCGCGCAGGTGCGCGTTCTCCTCGACCAGGCGGCGCCGCTCGGATTCCGCCACGCGCGACACCTTCACCGCCTGCGCGAGCATCGATCCGACCACGCGGAAGAACTTGAGCGAGCGCTGGTAGTGCCGGTGCCGCTTGAACGCCAGGTGCACGGCCAGCGCGCCGACGGTGCGACGGTTCACGCTCAGGGGTACGCAGATGAAGCTCAGTTCGCGCCCTTCGGCGCGGCGCCCCTTGTCGGTGAGCAGGGGCTCCTGCGAAACCTCCGGCACGACGACGGCCCGGCCGGTGTCGATGATGCGGGCCACCATGCCGTCGGCTGCCGCGGCACGATCGCGTACCGGACCGGAACCGGTGGCCGCGGCCACGTATCGCTCGCCGCTCTCCTCGTCGACCAGTGTCACTGACGCCCGGACCACGTTGTGATGCCGCTCGAGCGTGTCGAGCACCGCCGGGAGCGACTCCGCCAGCTTCAGGCTGGCGGAGAGCGCGTGGCTGATTTCCACGAGCGAGGTCAGCTTGCGGATCTCGCCGGTCGCGTCTTCTTCGTCGCTCTCCCCGCCGGACCGGGCGGGACGCCTGGCTCGAGCGACAATTTCGTCTGACATTTGAATGGCTCGGACGGAATTGTACTTCGCTTCCGGTTCCGGGTTCCAGGTTCCGGGTGCCAGGTCGGGTTCCAGGTTCCGGGTGCGTTCCGGGTGCCAGGTTCTCATGGTTCCAGGTTCCGGGTTCCAGGTTCCAGGTTCACCCCGGAACCTGGGCTGGGTCATCTATAATCCAGCGGCAATGTCGCTGACATCCGGCACTCGTTTGGGCATGTACGAGGTCCTCGGGCCCATCGGGGCCGGCGGCATGGGCGAGGTCTACCGCGCGCGCGACGGGAAGCTCAATCGGGATGTCGCGGTCAAGGTGCTGCCCGACCTGCTCGGACGCGATCCCGAGCGGCTCGCGCGGTTCGAGCGGGAGGCGCAGGTGCTGGCCTCCATCAACCACCCGAACATCGCCGCCATCTACGGTGTGGAGGATTCGGCGGGCAGTCCGGCACTCATCCTGGAGCTCGTCGAGGGGCCGACGCTTGCGGATCGGCTCGCCTCCGGGCCGCTCGCGCTCGACGAGGCGCTGTCGGTCGCGCGGCAGATCGCCGAGGCTCTCGAAGCGGCGCACGCGCTCGGCGTCGTCCACCGGGATCTGAAGCCCGCCAACATCAAGCTGCGCACCGACGGCACCGTCAAGGTGCTCGATTTCGGACTGGCGAAGGCGTTCGGACCCGGCGGGCCGTCGCCCGACCCGATGCTCTCGCCGACCTTCACGGCGGCCACCGCGGCGGGCGTCGTCCTCGGGACAGCGGCCTACATGGCGCCCGAACAGGCGCGCGGGCGTCCCGTCGACAAGCGTGCCGACATCTGGGCGTTCGGGTGCGTGCTGTTCGAGTGCCTCACCGGGCGGCAGGCGTTCGGCGGCGAAACCGCGTCCGACATCGTCGCGGCCATCCTGACCCGCGACATCGATCTCGCGGCGCTGCCGACCTCGACGCCCCGGCGCGTACGCGATCTGCTTCGACGGTGCCTCCAGCGCGATCCCCGGCGGCGGCTGCACGACATCGCTGACGCCCGCATCGAGATCACCGAGATTGTCGAGCAGCCGGATGACATCGTGGCCGCGGTCCCGGCGACGACCGGCTGCAGCGCGCACACCTCGAACGCGCTCGGCGCCTGCCCTGGGTCCTGGTTGCCGTGCTGTCAGTGGCGGCCGCGGCGCTCGGCTGGCTTTACCTGCGTGTGCCGGCGGCGGTGTCGCCTCCGGCCGCGCGTGTGGCCATCAATCTCCCTGACGGGTTCGCGCTCGACACCGATTGGCCGATCGTGGCGATCTCTCCGGACGGCTCGCGGCTGGTGGTGGTCGGCTTGGTAGACGGTGTGTCGCAGTTGTACCTGCGCCGCATCGATCGCGAGGAGCTGACGCCGCTCGCCGGCACCCGCGGCGCCACGCGGCCCTTCTTCTCGCCCGACGGCCAGTGGGTGGCGTTCACTGCCGCGGCCACGCTCAAGAAGGTCTCGCTCGACGGCGGGCCGGCCGTCTCTCTCTGCCCGGCGGCCGTGGGGCGGCGGCACGTGGGGACGCGACGGACGCATCATCTTCACCCAGGACTACAACGCCGGCCTGTGGAGCGTTCCGGCCGGTGGCGGCACGCCGCAGCTGGTGACGGCACCCGACAAGAAGGCCAAGGAGCTCGGGCACTGGTGGCCGCAGCTGCTGCCGGATGGCGACACGGTCATCTTCACCTCCCTCGCCACGCCGATCGAGGCCTCCCGCATCGTGGCGCGTTCACTGAAGACCGGGCAGCAGAAGGTGGTGGTGCAGGGCGCCGTGTTCGGGCGCTACATGCGCTCGGCACACTTGCTGTTCGCCCGCGGCGACACGGTGCTGGTGGCGCCGTTCGACCTCCGGCGCCTCGAGGTGAGCGGCGGCGCGGTGCCGCTCGCCGAGGGCGTCCTCCTGACGCCGCAGAACGCCGCATCCCAGCTCGCCGTGTCTGACGCCGGCATCATCGCGATGATCATGAGGGCGTCGGTGTCGACGACACACAGGCTCGTGTCGATCGATCGCAAGGGCGCCGTGCGGGTCGTGCGCGAGCACCTGAAGACGTTCGGAGGTCTTCGCGTGTCGCCCGACGGGCACCGGATCGCGCTCGGCGTGATCGACGGCAGTAAGCCCGTGGACGTCTGGGTACAGGATCTCGACCGCGGGTCGCTGACCCGGCTCACGATCGGACCGGCGAGCAACTTCAATCCCGTGTGGACGCCTGATGGCAAGCGAATCGTCTACGCATCGGAGCGCCCCGTCTTCGAGCTGTACTCGAAGAGTGCCGACGGTGAGAGCGGCGAGCTGCTCCTGGCGACCACGGCGCAGGACAAGTACCCGACGGCGATCACACCGGACGCCAGCATGGTGCTGTCGACGACGACCACGACCGAGCCACGGGGAAGACGTCTGGGGTTTCCCGCTGAGCGGCCACGGAGAGCCACAGGCGGTGGTCAGCACGCCCGCGTCCGATCAGGCCGGCAGGCTGTCGCCGGATGGACGGTGGGTCGCGTTCAGTTCAGACGCCGCCGACCCGGGCGGCAAGAGCGACGTCTACGTGCGCCCGTTCCCGGCCGGCGACGCTCGCTACCAGGTGTCGGCGGATGGCGGCACCGAGCCGGTGTGGGGACCGAGTGGCCGCGAGCTCTTCTACCTGGCGGGACGGCGCCTGATGAGCGCGCCGATTGCCGCCGACGGCCGGCCCGGCACGCCAGCCCCGCTCCTCGACGTCACGTTCAAGAACTGCCAGAGCACGGTTCGAACGGCGTGCTACGACGTGGCGCCGGATGGCCAGCGCTTCTACGCGCTCGAACCGGAACAACCGGCGCGGTCCCAACCGAGTGTCGAACTGCTGCTGAACGCATTCACGGAACTGAAGCGCATCGCACCGCGGTAGCGAGCAGAATCGGCGGCCGGCCGCAGACCGCGGAGCAGGCGGGGCGCCGAGACAAACTTGGGTCAGCGTTTCCCAGCCGCCGCTCGTCCTCGCCTTTAGCCTTCAGCCCTCGGCCCTTAGCCCTTATCATGTCTGCCATGAGCACAGTGTCCGGACGACTGCGGCCGCCGATGGGCACGCACGAACAGTGGAGTGCCACCGACGCCGCCGAGCTGTACGAGGTCGACCGGTGGGGCAAGGGCTACTTCTCGATCAGCGACGCAGGCCAGGTGCTCGTGCACCCGACGAAGAACGCGAACGAGGCGATCGATCTCAAGCAGCTCGCCGACGACCTGCAGGCGCGCGGCATCGATCTTCCGCTGCTCATCCGGTTCCGCGACATCCTGCGGCACCGGCTCGGCGACATCCACGACGCGTTTCAAGGGGCCATCGCGCAGCATTCCTACACCGGCCGCTACACGTGCGTGTACCCGATCAAGGTGAACCAGCAACGACAGGTGGTGGAGGAAGTCCTCACCTTCGGCCTGCCCTACCAGTTCGGCCTCGAAGCCGGCTCGAAGCCGGAACTGCTCGCCGTCATGGCGATGGCCACCAACGGCACCCCGATCATCTGCAACGGGTTCAAGGACGCCGAGTACATCGAGACCGCGATGCTTGCGCAGCAGATCGGGCGCACGATCATCCCCGTGGTCGAGAAGTACACGGAGCTCGAGCTGATTCTGAAGTACGCGGAGAAGGTCGGCGTTCGGCCGACGATCGGGATGCGCGTCAAGCTCGCGGCACGGGGCGGCGGCCGCTGGCAGTCATCGGGCGGGTACCGCTCGAAGTTCGGGCTCACCGTGGCGGAGATCCTCCAGGGCCTCGATCACCTGAAGGGCCTCGGCATGCAGGATTGCTTCAAGCTTCTGCACTTTCACCTCGGCAGCCAGATTCCGAACATCCGCATCGTCAAGGCCGCGCTGAACGAAGCCGCGCGCGTCTACACGGAACTGGCCCGCGCCGGCGCGGGCCTCGAGTACCTGGACGTCGGCGGCGGCCTCGGCGTCGACTACGACGGCTCGCAGACGAACTTCGAGTCGAGCATGAACTACACGCTCCAGGAATACGCCAACGACGTCGTCTATCACATCCAGACGGTGTGCGACGACGCGGGCGTGCCGCACCCGACCATCGTGTCGGAGAGCGGCCGCGCGGTGGTGGCGTATCACAGCGTGCTCGTCTTCAACGTGCTCGGCGTGTCGGGCTTCGGACCCGAAACGCTGCCGAAGCCGCCGGTCGACGAGCTCGAGCAGCCGCTGATCGATTTGACCGAGACGTTCAACAATCTCACCGTCAGGAATGCGCTCGAGGGCTTCCACGACGCGCAGCAGGCGCTCGACATGGCGCTGAACCTGTTCAGCGGCGGCTACCTGCCGCTCGATCAGCGCGTGCACGCGGAGACGCTGTACTGGGCCATCTGCCGCAAGCTCCAGCGCCTGGTGCAGCAGATGGACGAAGTGCCCGAGGATCTGCAGAACATCGACGAATCGCTGTCGGACACCTACTTCTGCAACTTCTCGCTGTTCCAGTCGATCCCGGACAGCTGGGCGATCAAGCAGCTGTTCCCCGTCATGCCGATCCACCGGCTGAACGAGCGGCCGACGCAGCACGCGGTGCTCGGCGACATCACCTGCGACTCCGACGGCAAGATCGACCAGTTCATCGACCGGCGCGACGTGAAGAAGACGCTGCCGCTGCACACGTTCACCGGTGACCCGTACTACCTCGGTGTGTTCCTTGTCGGCGCCTACCAGGAGATCCTCGGCGATTTGCACAACCTGTTCGGCGACACCCACGCCGTGCACGTGAGCCTCGACGAGAACGGCAAGGTGGTGCTCGACGCCGTGATCAAGGGCGACACGGTGCGCGAGGTGCTGGACTACGTGGAGTTCGACGCCGCAACGCTGATGAACCGGCTGCGCGAAGACGTGGAACGCGCGGTCCGCGACGGACGCATGGATCTGGAGCAGTCAGGCCGGCTGCTGCGGTTCTACGAGAACGGGCTGCAGGGGTATACGTACCTGGAGGATGCGCATCGGGGGTGACGTTCGGGCTCCGGGCTCCAGGCTCCGGGCTCCCGGCCCTGTCGGGCTTCAGGGCAGGAGCCTGACAAGGCCCGGAGGCTGGAGCCCGGAGCCTGGAGCCTGATGAAAGAGCAGTTGCTGGCCGACGTCGAGTCGCTGACCGCGGCACTGAAGGCGTTGCCGCCGTCCGCCGCAATCGACAAGGCGGTGTACCAGAGCGAGCGCCTGCACCTCGCGGTGCGATCGTCACACAGCGAGGCGACGCGGTTCGCGGCGTTCACCCTGAACAAGATCGTGCGGGACCTCGGCGACGGAATGCCGGCTGCGGTCGGGGAGAAATTGACCAGCGTGCGCGCCGGGCTCGAGGCGATCGGGATCGACCTGCACAAGTAGCACGGTAAGGTCGGAACGCTCATGGGCGGTGCTGGATCTCGGCCGACCTGAAGGTCGGCACTACACGTCATCGTCCTCCGCGCCGCCCGCCGCCCGCCGCCCGCCTCCAGCCTCCAGCCGCCAGCCTCCAGCCTCCAGCCTCCAGCCTCCAGCCTCCAGCCTAGAAGTCTGTCCTCCCGCCCTACCAGACCCGACACCTCTTCTCGGGCGCCATCGGAGTGCCGGCCTTGCAGGTGAAGGCCTGCTGGAACTCCGGCATGTTGCTGATCGTGCCGTTCACGCGGAAGCGGCCGGAGGAATGCGGGTCCGTGAAGATCCGCTGCAGTGCGTCCGCGTCGGTGGAGTTCTGGCACCACACCTGCGCGAAGCCGAGGAAGAAGCGCTGTTCGGGCGTGTAGCCGTCGACAGCCGCGCGGTCCTTCGCCGTCAAGGTGTGCAGCAGCGCCTGGAAGGCGATGCGCGCGCCGCCGTTGTCGCCGATGTTCTCGCCGAGCGTCAGCTTGCCGTTCAGGAAGGCGGGCTTGCCCGTCTTCGGATCGTTCACGGGCGAGTAGCCGGAGTACTGATCGGCGATGCACGCCGCACGCTCCTCGAACGCCTTCGCGTCGGCCTCGGTCCACCAGTCGGTCAGGTTGCCGTTGCCGTCGAACTTGCGGCCCTGGTCGTCGAAGCCGTGCGACAGCTCGTGGCCGATGACCGCGCCGATCGCGCCGAAGTTCACGGCATCGTCGACCTGCCGGTCGAAGAACGGCGGCTGCAGGATGCCGGCCGGGAAGACGATCTCGGCGAACTGCGGCGAGTAGTAGGCGTTCACCGTCGGCGGGGTCATGGTCCACTCGGTCTTGTCGACGGGCCGTCCGAGCTTGTCGTAGTTGCGCTTGACCTCGAACCGGTTGGCGCGACGGACGTTGCCGGCGAAGTCGGTGCGGGTGATCGCGACCGACGTGTAGTCGCGCCACGTCTCCGGGTAGCCGATCTTCCGTTTGCCCAGCTTCTTCAGCTTCTCGATCGCCTTGGTCTTGGTCTCCGGCGTCATCCACTCGAGCGTCGTGATGTTCTGCTCCAGCGCCGCCGTGAGCGCATCGACGAGCTCGATCATGCGTGCCTTGCTGTCAGCCCCGAACGCCTTGCGCACGAACAGCTGCCCGAGGGCCTCGCCCAGGTTCTCGTCCACCGCCGCGACGCAGGTCTTCCAGCGTGGCGGCTGGTCCTTGATGCCGCGAAGATAGCGGCTGAAGAAGTCGAAGTTCTCCTGCTCGAATGGCGAGGCGAGTTCCGTCGCGCTGGCAGTGAGCAGGCGCCAGCGTCCGTAGCTTTTCAGATCGTCCAGCGACGTCTCCCGCCAGGTCGTGTCGAAGGCCTTGAAGAAATCGGGCCAGACGACGTTGACGGCGGTGAACGCGGGCGCCTCGGCGCTCGCCATGTAACCGGCGACGTCGAATCCCGGCGTGAGCCCCTTCAGCGCGTCGGCGGTCATCCGGTGATCGCGGTTGTTGGGGTCGCGCCGGGCGACACGATCGAGCTCGGCGGCGGCGAGGCGCGTCTCGAACGCCAGCACGCGCGACGCGCGTGAGGCCGCCTGCTCCGCCGTATCGCCGGCCAGCGTGAACATGCGCGTCATGTGCGCCACGTACTTCTCGCGCGTCTCGACGTTCTTCGGATCGTCCTTCAGGTAGTAGTCACGCTCCGGCAGGCTGATGCCGCCCTGGTCGACGTTCATCAACGTCTGGGTCGAGTCCTTGAAGTCGGCCCCGACGCCGAAGTTGAAGAACGTGCTCAGGCCATCACGCCGGAGCCGGGCCAGCACGCGCAGGAGCTCCTCTTTCGACGGCGCTCCGGCGATGGCCTCGAGATCGCGCGCGATCGGCTGCAGCGCCGCGGCGTCGATCGTCGCCGTGTCCATGCAGGACGCATACAGGTCGCCGACCTGCGCTTCGACCGGGCTCCGCGTCGGCGACGGCTTCGCCGACGCCTCGAGGATGTCGTTGAGCGTGTAGAGATTGAACTCGCGGAGCTCGTCGAACCGCCCCCACCGCGCCTTGTCGCCGGGCACCGGGTTGTTCTTCCGCCACCCGCCGCAGGCGTAGTTGTAGAAGTCGGTGCAGGCGTCCACCGACGTGTCGATAGCGGTGAGGTCGAAGCTCTTGAGCGGCTTCGTGCGCTCGGGCGCCGGCGACTGCGCCCGCGCTGGGGACGCAAGAACGATGACAGCGAGGAGAACAAGCGAGCGGATCGTCATGAAGGATTCTTGACCGCACCAGATGACGGGGTCAAATTCGTTGACCGTTGACCGTTGACCGTTGACCGTTGACCGTTGACCGTTTTGTTCGTTGGCCGGTCAACGGTCGACGTTTACTGCCACCGGCCACGCTCAACGATCGAACGACCAGCCCCGCCCGCCGTCCGCCGCCCGCCGCGCACCCGCCGCCCAGCCGCCAGCCGCCAGCCGCCAGCCGCCAGCCGCCAGCCGTTAACGGTTAACGGTTAACGGTTAACGGTTAACGGTTTCGGCTCGTACGCGAGGTTCGGCCCGAGCCACCGCTCGGCTTCCTCGACGTCGATGCCCTTGCGCCGCGCGTAGTCCTCGATCTGGTCTGCGCCGAGCCGACCGACCATGAAGTAGCGGGCGCGCGGGTTCGCGAAGTACAGGCCGCTGACGCTGGCGGCCGGCAGCATTGCGAAGCTCTCCGTGAGCGACAGGCCAGCGCCGTGCGCGCGGAGCAGATGAAACAGCTTTCGCTTCTCGGTGTGGTCCGGGCACGCGGGGTACCCGAACGCGGGCCGGATGCCGCGGTACTTCTCCGCCGCCAGATCCTGCGGTGAGAGCTGCTCATCGGCGCCGTAGCCCCAGTCGCATCGCGCTTCGGCGTGCAAGTACTCCGCGAATGCCTCGGCGAGCCGATCGGCGAGCGCCTTCACCATGATGGCGTGGTAGTCGTCGTGATCCCGCTCGAACTCGGCCACGAGCGCGTCGATGCCGAGACCGGCGGTCACCGCGAATGCGCCGATGTAGTCGCGCCGGCCGCTCTCGACCGGTGCGATGAAATCCGCCAGGCAGCGATTCGGCTTGTCGTCGGCGATCACCTCCTGCTGCCGCAGCATGTTGAATCGCAGCAGCTCGGCGACGCGAGCCTCGTCGGCGAACAGCACGATGTCGTCGCCATCCGAGGCGGCAGGCCAGAAGCCGTAGACGCCCGACGCGGTGAGACGCCCTTCCTGCACGATGCGTTCGAGCAGTGCCTGCGCGTTGTCGTAGAGCTCACGCGCGGCGCTCCCGTACTGCGGGTGCTCGAAGATGGCCGGTACGCGTCCCTTCAGCTGCCAGGCGCTGAAGAAGAACGTCCAGTCGATGAACGGTATGAGCAGCTGCAGATCTATCCGGTCGACCGCGCGCCGGCCGAGAAACGACGGCTCCGGCAGATCCTCGGCGGCCCAGTCGATGGCGAGCCGGTTGCGGCGCGCCTCGGCCAGCGAGCGCAGGGGCTTGTCCGCACGGGCCGCGTACTGCTCGCGCAACCGTGCCTGCTCGCCGCGATTGACGTCGCTGAACGCCGGCCGGTTGGCGTCGCTGAGCAGGTTGGACACCACGTCCACAGCGCGCGAGGCATCGAGCACGTGCACGACCGGCTGGCTGTATGCCGGCGCGATCTTCACCGCCGTGTGTTGCCGGCTGGTGGTCGCGCCGCCGATCAGCAGTGGGATGGTGAGCTTGCGCCGCTCCATCTCCTTCGCCACCGACACCATCTCGTCGAGCGACGGCGTGATCAGCCCGCTCAGTCCGATCAGATCGGCGTTCTGGTCGAGCGCGGTCTGCAGGATCTTGTCCTGCGGTACCATCACCCCGAGATCGATCACGTCGTAGTTGTTGCACCCGAGCACCACCCCGACGATGTTCTTGCCGATGTCGTGGACGTCGCCTTTGACGGTGGCCATCACGATGCGGCCCTGTGCGCGGGTGTCGCCGGTGGCCAGCTTCTCCGCCGCCATGAACGGCTCGAGGTACGCCACCGCCTTCTTCATGGCGCGGGCGCTCTTCACGACCTGGGGCAGGAACATCTTGCCCGCGCCGAACAGGTCGCCGACGGTCTTCATGCCGTCCATCAGCGGGCCCTCGATCACCTCGAGCGGACGCTGGTACTGCTGCCGGGCCTCTTCCACGTCGGCTTCGATGAAATCGATGACGCCGTGCACGAGCGCGTGCGCGAGGCGCTCCTGCACGGTGCCCGCCCGCCACGCCAGGTCGATTTCCCGCTTCCTGCCGGCGCCCTTCACTCGCTCCGCGAACTCGACGAGCCGCTCGGTCGCATCCGAACGCCGGTTGAAAATGATGTCTTCGACGTGCTCGAGCAGCTCGGGCGGGATGTCCTCGTACACGATCAGCTGGCCGGCGTTGACGATGCCCATGTCCATGCCGGCCTTGATGGCGTGATAGAGAAAGGCCGAGTGGATCGCCTCACGCACCACGTCGTTGCCGCGGAACGAGAACGACAGGTTGCTGACGCCGCCGCTGACCTTCACACCCGGGCACCGCGCCTTGATGAGCGCGGTCGCCTCGATGAACGCCTTCGCGAACTCGTTGTGCTCCTCGATGCCAGTCGCAATCGCGAGGATGTTGGGGTCGAAGATGATGTCGGACGGCTCGAGCCCCGCACGCTCGGTGAGCAGCCGGTAGGCGCGCTCGCAGATCTCCACTTTGCGCGGCACGGTGTCGGCCTGCCCGGTCTCGTCGAAGGCCATCACCACCACGCCCGCGCCGTACCGGTGCACGAGCGTCGCCTTGTGCAGGAAGTCGGCCTCGCCTTCCTTCAGGCTGATCGAGTTCACGATCGCCTTTCCCTGCACGCATTTGAGGCCGGCCTCGATCACCGACCATTTCGAGCTGTCGATCATGAAGGGCAGCCGCGCCACCTCCGGCTCGGTGGCGATGTAGTTCAGGAACGTCGTCATCGCCGCCTCGGAGTCGAGCATCCCCTCGTCCATGTTGACGTCGAGGATGTTCGCGCCGCCACGCACCTGGTCGAGCGCCACCTCCACGGCGGTGGCGAAATCGTTGCCTTTGATCAGCCGTGCGAACCGTGCCGATCCGGTGACGTTCGTCCGCTCGCCGATCATCTGAAAATTGCTGTCCGATCGGATGGTCAGCGGCTCGAGGCCGCTGAACTGCGTCTGCCGCGGCAGGTCGGGCAGCGCCCGCACGGGCTTACCCTCGACGGCGGCCGCAATGAGGGCGATGTGCTCCGGCGTCGTGCCGCAGCAGCCCCCGACGATGTTCAGCAGGCCGGCATCGGCGAACTCACGCAGGATCGCCGCCGTCGTCGGCGGCTGCTCGTCGTACTCGCCAAAGGCGTTCGGCAACCCTGCGTTCGGGTAACACGACACCCGTGTCGTCGCGACGGCCGCAAGGTCCGCCAGGTACGGGCGCATCTGCGCGGCGCCGAGGGCGCAGTTGATGCCCACGCTGAACGGGCGCGCGTGGCGGATGGCGATCCAGAACGCCTCGATGGTCTGTCCTGACAACGTGCGGCCGCTGTTGTCGGTGATCGTCACCGACAGCATGATCGGCAGCCGCGCGCCGCGGGCCTCGAATACCTCCTCGCACGCGACGATCGCGGCCTTCGCGTTGAGCGTGTCGAAGATCGTCTCGATGAGCAGCGCGTCGCAGCCGCCGTCCATCAACCCACGGACCTGATCGGTGTAGGCCTCGCGCAGCTCGTCGAACGTCAGCGCCCGGAACGCGGGGTTGTTCACGTCGGGAGAGATCGACAGCGTGCGGTTGGTCGGGCCGATGGCGCCGGCGACGAAACGCGGCTTGTCCGGCGTCTTCGCCGTCCATGCCGCGGCCGCCTCGCGCGCGAGACGGGCGCCTTCGACGTTCAGCTCGTACGCGAGCGCCTCCAGCCCGTAATCCGCCTGGGAGATCGCCGTGCTGTTGAACGTGTTGGTCTCGATGATGTCGGCGCCGGCGGCGAGATACGCGTCGTGCACGCCGCGGATGACATCAGGCCGCGTGAGCACGAGCAGGTCGTTGTCGCCGCGCAGATCACGTCCGTGGCCCGCGAAGCGCGCGCCCCGGAAATCGGCCTCGGTGAGGGCGTGGCGCTGGATCATGGTGCCCATCGCACCGTCGAGCACGAGAATGCGGCGGTCGGCCGCGTGATCTAGGGTTGGCTTGGACATGGACAGCTCATTGATTGATGTGGTGCTACGGGCTAAGGGCTCAGGGCTAAAGGCTAAGGGCCAGGCGCCTTCAGGCGCCCGTAGCTGCGTAGTGCCCGCCTTCACGGCGGGCCGTGTCTCCGTAGTGCCCGCCTTCAGGCGGGCGGTCTCTCGTAGTGCCCGCCTTCAGGCGGGCCGTCTCCCGTAGTGCCCGCCTTCAGGCGGGCCGTGACTCCACAATGGCATATAGGGAGCGTATCCAGCCCCCTAGCCCTCAGCCCTCAGCCCTTCGCCCTTTGCTGCCGCGGCCTTTTTTCCCGCCGCGATCAGGACGGTGAACGGGTCGCCGTCGAGGCGGGCGCCGACGCGGACCTTCACGTCGCCGAGACCCGCAGTCGCCAGTAACGTCGTGAGCTCCTCGTCCTTGAAGCCGCGCACGCGGTCACCCAGGCGGTCGTGCACCCACGCCTGATCGTGGCTGCGCAAGTCGAGCACCAGGACGCGGCCGCCGGGCCTCAGGATGCGCACGGCTTCGGCGAGCGCCCGGCGCGCGTCGTCGGCGTGATGCAGCGCCTGCGACAGCAGCGCGACGTCGACCGACTCGTCGTCGAGCGGCAGCGCCTCCAGCTCGCCGCGCTTCCATCGGATGTTGCGCACGCCGCGCCGCGCCGCGAGCTCCCGCGCCCGGTCGAGCACCTCGCGCGAGCGGTCGACGGCGACGACGCGCCGCGCCCACCGGGCTGTCTCGATCGTCAAGTAGCCATCGCCGCATCCGAGATCGGCGACCTCCAGCGGCGGCAGCAGCAGGCCGAGCGCGCGCGACCACGCCGCCCAGCTGCGCCCCGGAACCAGCTGCCGCTCGGCGCCGCCGTGGGTGGCAAAGCTCTCCTTGCGCAGCCGCAGCACTTCCTTGAGCCGCGCCTCGTCCGCGCGCACCGTCGCATCCGCCGCCGAGGCGGCGAACTGCTCCGCGAGCGCCCCCCAGACGGCGCTCGGCGCGTTCACGGCGCCGCCGCGCCCGTTCCCACCCCCATCGCCGGTGCCATCCGCCGTGGCACGGTAATAGGTGAACCCGCCCTCGCGCTGCTCCTGCACCAGGCCGCTCTCCTTGAGCAGACCCAGGTGCCGCGAGACGCCCGACTGCGCGATGCCGAGCACCGCCGTGAGCTCGCCGACATTCAGCCGTTCCGCCGCGAGCAGCCGCAGGATGCGCAGCCGCGCCTCGTCGCCGAGCAGGCGATAGAGGGCAGAGGCAGCCTTCATATACATCAATCTACATTCATTGATGCCAGATGACAAGGCTGGAGGCTGGAGGCTGGAGGCGGGAGGCGGGAGCGGGAGGCGGGAGCGGGCGGCGGCCGGCGTTCGGCGGACGCGCACCGAGCATAAGGGGCGCAGTCGCGTGCCCTCCTGGCCGTTGCATTCGGTCCTGAAAAAATGGTCGGAGCGACACGAGCCGATTGGCCTCCGACCTTCAGCCTGCCGCCTCCAGCCCCAGCCTCCCGCTTCCCGCCTCCCGCCTCTCCCGCCTTCAGCCTCCAGCCTCCAGCCTCCAGCCCCCAGCCTAGTAAGATCCCCCCATGCCCGGCCGTCCGCGTCCGCTCGCCGTCGTATCAGGCGTGCAGGCCCGAAGCGGTGCTATGGCGGTCCTGTGTCTGCTCAGCTGTGGTCCGGCCCGAGCGCAAGGCTCAGGACCGCCGCAGCGACCGGAGTCACCGGCGCCCGCAACCGACGGCGCGGTGGACGTGGACGCACTGCCGATCTCGCTCGAGCGCATCAGCGAGCAGCTCGAGAAGCCGCCGGTGCTGGATCTGAGCGCGACGCGACCCACCTTCCGCCTGCAGATTTTCGGTACGCGCCCGCGCTGGTCTACCGGCATCGACTGGCTCGGGACCGCGAATGGACGGACCCCGCCGGCAGGCAGCCCCTGGCACGACCAGTTCCTCAACATGGTGACCCCACCCCAGGCGCGCAGCTTCGGTGCGTTCGAAGGGACGGATCTGCTGCAGGTGATGGCAACGAGCTTCGCGCAGGGGCTGGTCGCGGGAGCGGTCACCGGAAAAATCAAAGCCACTCTGCGGAATCGCCGTGAACGCGCGGCGCGCGAGGAAGTCGACGCGGCGATCGCCGCGTGGCGGAAGGAACAGGACGCCGCGGCGGCTCGGAAGGCGGCGCAATCACCGGAAATCAGCGAAGAGCAGGAGACGCGGCCGCCTTGATCGCGAAGCAGAACGTCACGGCCCGGCTAAAGCCGGGCACTACGCGGAGAGGCGTTCAATCCGGCTACGCCAGAGGCCCGGCTAAAGCCGGGCACTACGCGGAGGGCGTTCAATCCGGCTACGCAGGCCCGGCTAAGCCGGGCACTCCGAAGAGCGGGCAGCGTTTGGCGCTCCGCGTAGTGCCCGCCTTCAGGCGGGCTAGGTTGTTGACGCCTCCAGCCGCCAGCCTCTAGGCCTCCAGTCGGCCGCCCGCCGCCCGTCCACCGCAAATCTCCGCGTTCTAGGTCCGCATCCAGTCCGCCTGCCAGTCCTCGATCGCCTTTTTAATGTCGGTGCGCGACAGGCCTTCGGCGGCGGCACGCCCGGCGAGGGCCGGCAACTCGCCGTCCGAGGCGAAGCGCAAGGCCACCATCTGCGCGGGCGTCAGCGTGTCTATGAGGCCGTGGCGTTCGCGTGGCAGCAGTTCCTTGAGGCGCAGCCGCATTTCGAGCCGGATGATTCGGTCCTGCAGCCGCGTCGTGTAGGTGCGGCTGACGAGGGCGAGCACGAACGCGGCGAGCGACACGCATAAAAGCGCGAAGGTGTCGGCGCGCGACCCGGCGAGCCACAGGCGGACCGTCCCGACGATGGCCATGGTGGCGAGCAGAAAGGCGATGACGCTCGCAATCGGACGGTACGCGTGGTTGCTGTAGGTCTGTATCTTCGGTTCGGCCATCAACTCTCCTACTGAGGCACGGGCTCGGACGCAGCGATCATGTCCCGCCTCGAATGCAAATCAAACGAATCGAGGCCCGGCTGAAGCCGGGCACTACATCGTCAAGGCCCGGCTAAAGCCGGGCACTACAATGCCGGCTCGGCAAGGCCCGGCTAACCGGAAGCCCGGGCACGACATCGTCAAGCATCAGTCGACCGCGGCGGGCTCCGCCTTCGTGATCACGTCGTTCTGCTTGTACTCGGTTCGCGCCGGGCGCCAGAATGGGACGAGCCTGCGCCGCCGGGTGCGGTGCGGCACCCACATCCCGAACTCCCGGATTTCGAGCGTCCACGCCACCGCCGTACGCCCGCGGCACACCACCGACAACCGGCACGAGTCCGACAGGCCCAGCTCCAGGCAGTCGAGCGCATCGTCGTCGCGATCGAACGTGCGCGTCCAACCCTCGAACCACACGATGTATCCCCTGCGGCGCTCCTGGAGGTCGATGTCGAAGCCGCCGGCGCGCGGCGCCGGCACGTGAAGCGACCAGGAGGTTGCGTCGTAGGCCAGGTCCGGCCACCGCGCGAGCTTGCGCCGCGCGCGGGCAATGAGGGTGGTGTCGCGGCGCGGCTGGATCATTCGAGGAACAGGCCGAATGCCTGGTTGCCGGTTTCGGGCAGGTAGGGATAGCCGAGGCCGTCCAGGAACGCGTGGAACGCGTCGAGGTCTGCGTCGGGCACTTCGAAGGCCGCCAGCACGCGGCCGAAGTCGGCGCCGTGGTTGCGGTAGTGGAACAGGCTGATGTTCCACCGGCCGCCAAGCGCCTCGAGAAACTGCATCAGTGCACCCGGCCGCTCGGGGAACTCGAAACGGCACGGCCGCTCGTGACGGGCGTCGCTGGCGCGCCCGCCGACCATGTGGCGCACGTGCAACTTGGCCAACTCGTTCTCCGAGAGATCGAGCGACTCGTATCCCGCGGCGTTGAGGCGATCGGCCACGGCCCGGGCATCGCGCTTCGAGGTCGTGCTGATGCCGACGAAGATCCGCGCCGCGTCGCGGCTCCCGAGACGATAGTTGAACTCGGTGACCACGCGGCGGCCGAGCGTGGCGCAGAACTCCCGAAATGCGCCCGGGCGTTCCGGGATCGTCACGGCGAAGAGCGCCTCGCGCGCCTCGCCGAGCTCCGCCCGCTCGGCGACGAACCGGAGGCGATCGAAGTTCATGTTGGCGCCGCTCAATACCGCCGCCAGCCGCTGCCCGGCCAGCGCGGCGGGCGCATGACGCGCGGCCCACACCTTGAGGCCGGCGACGGCGAGCGCGCCGGCCGGCTCCATGACGCTGCGCGTGTCGTCGAAGATGTCCTTGATGGCCGCACAGATCTCGTCGTTGGTCACGCGCACGACCGTGTCCACGACCTGTTGCGCGAGAGCGAACGTCAACTCGCCCACCTCGCGCACGGCCACGCCGTCGGCGAAGATGCCTACGTGATCCAGCGTGACGCGCCGGCCGGCCTTCATCGACTGGTACATGGCGTCGGCCTCGTACGGCTCGACCCCGATCACCCGCACCTCGGGCATCAGCGCCTTGATGTAGCTGCCGATCCCGCTGATGAGGCCGCCGCCGCCAATAGCGACGAACACCGCGGAGAGGCTCGTCTGCCGCTGTCGGAGCAGCTCGTCGCCAATCGTGCCCTGCCCGGCGATGACGTAGGGATCGTCGAATGGCGGAATCAGCATCAGGCCGGTCGCGCGCTGCATCTCGTCGCAGTGCAGCTTTGCGTCGGCGTAGCTGTCGCCCGCGAGCACGACTTCAGCGCCCAGGTCGCGCACCGCCTGCACCTTGATCTCGGGCGTCGTCTGCGGCATCACGATCACGGCGCGAAGGGCGAGCCGGCGTGCCGAGAAGGCGACGCCCTGGGCGTGGTTGCCGGCGCTGGCGGCGATGACGCCGCGGGCGCGGTCGTCCGCCGCGAGGTGGGCAATCTTGTTGTAGGCGCCCCGGAGCTTGAAGCTGAAGACCGGCTGGAGGTCTTCGCGCTTCAGCAGGACCTCGGCGCCGAGCCGCCGCGACAGCCGGGGGGCGGGATCGAGCGGCGTTTCACGGCACACGTCATAGACGCGGCTCGTGAGGATGAGGCGCAGCATCTCGTCGCGGGTCGGCGGCGAGCAGGACGGTATCGCGTCCGGCATGTTCATGTGGAATGTTGGGATTATATGCGGCTGACCCAACCAAGTGGGCGCGCCGACCGTCTATACTCCGCAGAACCGAGGTTCCCATGTCCTTCCCAGCGGCCACCGATGGCGACGGACGATCACCCGGGCCATTGCGTTCCCGCCGTGCACGTCGGGGCGCGATCGCAGTCTGTCTGGCCGGTGCGGCGATCGCCGTCGTGTGGCGAGTGGCCGCGGCCGGAGATGCCGCTCCCTCCCCCACCGTCGCCCAATCCACGAATCGAAGGGACTCTCCGCTCGCACCGCACGAGTTCGTACGCACGCTGCGTGTGACCGGCCTCACCGAGGCGACGCGGTCCTACGTCGTCACGGTGCCCTTCCAGACCGGCGGCGGCGGCGGGGGCGGCGGCGGGGGCGGCGGCGGGGGCGCAGCCCTGGTCATCACGCGCCTCGTCCGTCCGGGCACGCACGTCGCGCGTGGGGAGGTGCTGGTGGAGTTCGATCGGCAGAACCAGGACAAGCTGGCCTTCGAGAAGGCCGCGGAGTATCGCGACCTCGTCGAGCAGATCGCGAAGAAGCGGGCCGAGCACGAAGCGGCGCGGGTCAAGGACGAGAGCGAGCGTGAGCAGGCCGCGAACAAGGTGGCACACCTCGAGCTGGAGGTGCTGAAGAACGAGATGCTCGCGGCGATCAAGGCCGAGAAGAACAACCAGGATCTCGATGAGGCGCGCCAGCGTCTCGCCGCCCTGCGGGGGAGCTTCGATCTGAAGCGGCAGGCCGCGCGCGCCGAGCTGCGCGTGCTCGAAATCAAGCGCGATCGCGCGCACGCCGCGATGGAGCACGCCGCGGCCAACGCGACGGCGCTCACCATCCGATCCCCGATTGAGGGCCTCGTGGTGCCCCGCACCACTTGGAAAGGCTCCGGGCCGGGCGACGTCCAGGAAGGCGATCAGCTCTGGCCCGGCGCACCCGTGCTGGAGGTGGTGAACCAGGCGTCGATGCAGGTCCGCGCCCGCGTCAACCAGGCCGACATGCAGCATCTGAGGAGCGGCCAGCCGGTCACCGTGCGACTCGACGCCTACCCGGACCTCGCCCTTCCAGGCCACATCGCGCAGATCGCGCCAATCGCGCTCCCGGGCGCGTTCTCCGGCCGGGTGCGAACGTTCACGGCCGTCGTGGCCATCGCCGGCACGAGCGACCGCCTGCTGCCGGACCTCACCGCCGCGGTCGACGTGGAGATCGATCGCGTCCGCGACGCGCTGGTCGTGCGGCGCGACCTGGTCAGCGTCGAGAACGGCCGCCCGCGCGTGCGGGTTCGCGATGGCAGCGGCACCGCGGTGCGCGACGTGACCCTCGGACCGGGTGACGATGTCGACGTCGTGGTGACCAGCGGCCTCCGGGGCGGCGACGTGGTGCTGCCATGAGGGTGTCACGCCGCAGCGGCGCGGTGGCGATTCTCGTTTCCCTGGCCGCGATCGGCGCGTGGGCATCGCGGCCCGTGCACATCCCGGTGCGGAGCGCGGAGTCGCACACCGGCGAGTTCGTCGAGGCTCTCCAGGTTCGCGGCGAGATCAAGGCGAGTCGATCGGTCACGCTCACCGCGCCGGCCGAAGCCGGAGACCTGCGCATCCTGAAGCTGGTGGCAAGCGGCACAGCCGTGAAAAAGGGCGACCTCGTCATCGAGTTCGACGGCAGTACCGTCGCCCGCACGCTGGAGGAGAAACAGACCGAGCTGCGGGGCTACGAGGCGGAGATCGAAAAGGTCCGGGCGCAATCGCGCACGAGCGAAGAGGCCGGCGTTACGGCGGCGACCAAGGCCGATTACGACGTGCAACGCGGGCAGCTGGATTACTCGGCCAAAGAGATCCTGTCGCGCGTCGAGGGCGAGCAGCGGGGGCTGGCCGTACGCGACGCCGAGCAGAAGCTCCTCGAAGCACAGGCGCGCCTGACGAGTGCCCGCGCGGGCGGTAAGGCGGATCTTGCCGCGACCGAGCAGAAGCGGGAAAAGGCGCGGCTGGAGCTCGAGAAGGCACGGCGACAGCTGGCGTCATTGAAGATCCTCGCGCCGAGCGATGGCGTCGTCAGCCTGATGCCGAACTGGCGATCGAGCAATTGGAACAACCTGCAGGACTTCAAGGAAGGTGACCGGGCCTGGCCGGGCGCCAACATCGCGGAGCTGCCCGATGCCTCGTCGCTCTACGTGTCTGCGCGCGTCGACGAAGTCGAACGGGGGCGCATGAAACTGGGCCATGAAGGCATCGTGCGCGTGGAGGCCGTTCCTGATCGCGAGCTCAAGGCGCGCATCGAGAGCATCAGCGCGCTGGCAAAAGCCGACTTCAGCACGTGGCCCCCGCCCCGCAACTTCGACCTGCGCGTCGCTCTCGTCGAAACGGACGCCCGCTTGCGGCCGGGCATGACCGCCACCGTGCGCGTGGCGGTGGAGCGCGTGCCGAACGTCATCCTGGTGCCCGCCGAGGCGGTCTTTACCAGCGCCGGCGAAGACGTCGTCTACGTCCTGGAACGTCGAGGGGTCGTGCGGCGGCCGGTGGTCATCGAGCGGCGCAACGCCGACCACGCTGTGATCAGGCGCGGGCTCCGATCAGGCGAGCGCGTCGCGGTGGAAGACCCGGCGACGGCAGCCGGCGAGGTGCGGCCATGAGGCTGCTGCGAATCGTGGTCGTCGTCCTGCTCGTCGCCGGCGCGGGCGCGGCCGTCGTGTTCGGCCTGCCGGATCTCAATCCCCGGCCGGAGCAGATACCCACCACGCGTGCACAACGCGGCGACGTTGACGTCCGCGTGCATACGCTCGGCGAGCTGGGGCCGCGGCGCTCGATCATCCTCTCCGCACCGCCGACCGACGGCATGCTCCAGCTCGTGACACTGCTTCCCGCCGGCAGCCTCGTCAACGAAGGCACGTTGGTGCTGGCGTTCGATCCGGCCGAGCAGCAGTACAAGCTGGAACAGGCACGCTCTGAGCTCGAAGAGGCCGAGCAGGAGCTCGTCAAGCTGGACGCCGACGCGAAGGTGCAGGCCGCCGACGACCAGGTGACGCTGCTGCACGCGCGCTACGAGGTGCGACGCGCCGAGCTCGAGGTGAGCGGCAACGAGTTCGTCGGCACGATCGACGCCCGGAAGAACGAGCTGGCGCTCGAGGAAGGCAAGCGGGCGCTCGCGCAGATCGAGGCGGATGTGCAGACGCATGCCGACAGCAACCGGGCGGCGCGCGCGGTGCTCGAGGAGAAGCGGAACAAGGCGAACGGCGCGATGCAGTTCGCGCAGCGCACGATCGACAGCATGATCGTGAAGGCCCCGATTTCCGGCCTCGTCGTCGTGAAGGAGAACCGCGACGCAAGCGGCGGCTTCTTCTTCAGCGGGATGACGCTGCCCGAGTACCGCCAGGGCGACACGGTGCAGTCGGGCCGCGGCGTCGCGGAGATCGTCGACCTCTCCGAGATCGAGATCAAAGCCAAGGTGAACGAGACCGATCGCGGGTCCCTCGCCACGGGCGCGTCCGCACACGTCAGCATCGAGGGAGCGCCGGCCTTGCCGCTCACGGGATCAACCAAGGGCATCAGCGGGCTGGCGGCGCGCGCGTTCTGGGATGCGGGCGTCGAGCGTCAATTCGACGCATCGTTCAAGCTGGATCGCAGCGAGCCGGCGCTCCGCCCGGGGATGACCGCGCGCGTCGTCATCGCCGGCGAACGCCTCGCGGGCGTGCAGCACCTGCCACGCCAGGTGCTGTTCGAGAAGGAAGGCAAGCCGGTGGTCTACGTGAAGACGGCCGACGGCTTCACGCCGACGCCGGTGAAGGTGGTTCGACGCACGGAAAGCCGCGTGGTGGTCGAAGGGCTTGCCGCCGACGCCGAGGTGGCGCTGACGAATCCCGAACGGCGCGCCGCGGGCCGCGCGGCCCGCACCTCCGCGACGCCGGCGATGCAAGGAGGTCAGTGATGGCCGGCCTCGCAAGGCGCGGCGAGGCGACCCTGCGCCAGCTGATCACCGACTGCGTGCGCGGCATCGAGACGCTTCGCGTCCACAAGCTGCGATCGCTGCTGACGATGCTGGGGATGATCTTCGGCGTGGCGGCGGTCGTCTCGATGATGTCGATCGGCGCGGGAGCGCAGCGCGAGGTGCTCACGCTCATCGAGCAGCTCGGCGTGCGCAACCTGATCGTCGAAGCGCGGGAGGCGACCGATTTCCAGGGCTTTCAGAAAGTGCGGAAGACCTCGCCGGGCCTGACCGAGCGCGATTTGCGCGTCATCCGTGCGAATGTGCCGGGCATCACGAGCTCCACGGCCCGCAAGCGCTTCGTCCCCCAGAAGCTCGTGCCGAAACCACAGCGCGAGATGCCGCAGGTCTACGGCGTCGAGCCCGGCTACCGCAGCCTCGCCGGGCTGCGCGTCGCATCGGGACGCTTCTTCGACGCGCAGGAGGCCTCGGTGGCCGCGCCGGTCTGCGTGCTTGGCGAGGCGGCGCGCACCGCCCTCTTCGGCGCGCGCAACCCAATCGGCGAGTACGTGAAGGTGAACGAGCAGTGGTTCCGCGTGATCGGGACGGTGGCGCCGCAGGTCAGCCCGAACACCGAGGTTCCGGGCGTGCCGGCGCAGGACCGCAACAACTTGATCTACGTGCCGGTCGCTTCGGCCATCCTGCGGCTCGAGGACAGCTACAGCCGGTTCAAGGACGAGATCGACGGCATCTATTTGCAGCTGGCGGCGACGACCGACGTGGTCGCTACGGCAGATGTCGTGCGCGGAATTCTCGACGCCGCACATCGCGGCACCGATGACTTCTCGCTGATCGTCCCGGCGCAGCTGCTGGCTGAGCAACGACGTACCCAGCGGATCTTCGGCATCGTCATGGTCGCGCTCGCGTCGATCTCGCTGCTCGTCGGCGGCATCGGGATCATGAACATCATGCTGGCGAGCGTGCTGGAGCGGACACGGGAGATCGGCATCCGCCGTGCCGTCGGCGCACGGCAGGGCGACATCGTGCGGCAGTTCCTCGTCGAAACCGTGATGATTTCGTTCCTGGGCGGGCTGCTCGGCCTCGTGTTCGGCGTCGGCCTCTCACGCCTGATCGCGGTGCTGGCCGGGTGGTCCACCATCGTCACCGCCACCTCGGTGCTGCTGGCGTTCCTCGTCTCGGTCGCCGTGGGCCTGGTGTTCGGCGTCTACCCTGCACGGCGCGCTGCCCGGCTCGATCCGGTGGCCGCGCTGCACTACGAATGACGGAAGTCACTTGTGTTGGGTACGGTTCCGGGTTCCGGGTTCTGGGTTCCAAGTTGGGTTCCAGGTTCCGGGTTCGTTCCAAGTTCCTTGTTCGCGGTTCCGGGTTCCAAGTGCCGGGTTCCTGATCTCGCCGTCGCTCCAATGAGCCTGCGACGAACCTGGAACTCGGAACAAGGAACCCGGAACCGTTGAACCCCGAGGAACCTGGAACGAACGAGGAACGAGGAACCCACCCTGGAACCCAGAACCCGGAACCCGGAACCGTACCCGTGGCGTGCTACGGGATCAGAACAATCTTCCCGATCGCGCCGGGCTCCAGCACCGCCATGTGTGCCAGCGCCGCCTGGTCCAGCGGGAACTCCCGGCCCACGACTGGGCGCAGCGCGCCGGTCGCGAGCGCCGAGACGAGAGCGGCGTGGATGCGCTGCAAATCCTCGGGCGGGACGTTCCAGAGCGACATGCCGAGGATCGACAGCTCCTTGCCCATGGTCTGACGCGCGTCGATCTCCGTCCGGCCGCGGTTGCCGATAACGACGACGCGCCCACCCGGCGCGAGCAGGCCGAGGTCGAGATCGAGATTCACGTTGGCGAGCATCTCGAGGATCACGTCGGGCCCACGGCCGTCGCTCACCGCTTTGATCGCCGAGAGCCGCGCGGGATCGTGGTGGTCGAAGACGGCGTCGGCGCCCTGCTCGAGAACGAGGGCGCGACCGTTGGCTGTCCCGGCCGTGCCGATCACGCGCATGCCGGCGGCCTTTGCGAGCTGGACCGCCGCGATGCCCACGGCACCGCTGGCCCCGTGGACGAGCACGGTTTCTCCGCCTCGAGCGTGCGCACGGCCAAAGAGCGCGCGATGCGCGGTCGCGGCGGGCACACCGAGGCTGGCGCCCTGGGCGAACGACACCGGCGCCGCCAACCGGAAGATCTGCTGCGGCGTGCACACCATCCGCTCGGCGTACGTGCCGTACGAGGTGCCCAGCGCCGCGATGTACACGCGATCCCCAGGTTGCCATTCCGTGACGGCGCTGCCAATCGATTCGACCTCGCCCGCGCCGTCGAAGCCGGGCGTGTAGGGAAGCACAGGAAGGCGCGCGTACCCGCCACCCCGGATGTACGTATCGACCGGGTTCACGCCTGCGGCACGCACGCGAACGACGACCTCGCCGGGCGCCGCGATCGGGTCTGGCACCTCGACAGCCCGCATCACTTCGGGGCCGCCGAACTCGGAGACGATGATCGCTTTCATCAACGGGAATTATAGCCGCCACAGGCCCGCCTGAAGGCGGGCACTACACGGGGCGGGAGGGGCCTCGCGCCGCTTACGTGGGTGGCGGGCAGCCGTCGCGATCGGCGGTAGGCGTCAACAACGGTGAACGCGGACCGTCAACGGCCGGTGAACGGTTGACGGTCAACGGTCGACGGTCAACGGTCAACGGCCAACGGCCAACGGCCTCAACGGCGACGGCCAACGGTCAACGGTCAACGGTCAACGGTCAACGGATCAACGGATTAGTCGAGGCAGATCTTCCGCAACAGCGCGAAGTCCGACAGCATCTTGCCGGCGCCGAGCACGACCGATGACAGAGGCTCCTCGGCGACCGCGACCGGCAGGCCGGTTTCGTCGCGCAGCCGCGCGTCCATGTTGTGCAGCAGCGCGCCGCCGCCCGTGATCACGATGCCGCGGTCGTACACGTCCGCCGAGAGCTCGGGCGGAATCTGCTCCAGGCCGTCGCGCACGGCCTGCACGATCACGCGCACGGTGTCCGACAGCGCTTCCCGGATCTCGCCATCGTTCACGAGGATCGTCTTCGGCCGGCCTTCGAGCAGATGACGGCCCTTCACCTCCATCTGCTCGGGAACGTCGAGCGGCGAGGCCGACCCGATCTGCATCTTGATGCGCTCGGCCGTGCGCTCGCCGATCAGCAGGTTGTGCGTGCGCTTCACGTGCAGGATGATTGCGTCGTCCATGGCGTTCCCGGCGATGCGCACCGACCGGCTGTACACGATCCCCGCCAGGGAGATGACCGCCACGTCGGTCGTCCCGCCGCCGATGTCCACAACCATGTTGCCCGCGGCCTCGGTGATCGGCATGCCGGCCCCGATCGCCGCGGCCATCGCCTCCTCGATCAGATGCACCTCGCTGGCCTTGGCTCGGTAGGCGCTGTCTTTCACGGCGCGCCGCTCGACCTGCGTGATTTGTGCGGGAACGCCGATGACCACGCGCGGCCGGCGGAAGCTGCGGCCCGACTGCGCCTTGCGGATGAAATAGGTGAGCATGCGCTCGGCCGAATCGAAGTCGGCAATGACGCCGTCGCGCATCGGACGGATCGCCGTGATGTTACCGGGCGTGCGACCCAGCATCTCGCGCGCCTCGTTGCCGACCGCCTCGATTTTGGACGTCAGCTTGTTGATCGCCACGATCGAGGGCTCGCTCGTGACGATGCCCTTGCCGCGCGCGAACACGCAGGTGTTGGCGGTGCCGAGGTCGATGGCGAGGTCGTTCGAGAAGTAGGACAAGGCGCTCAGGAACACGTGGCACTCTCCGGGTCGCTGGCCCCGCCCGTTGCGGGCCAGGCTCAGGCGGTCGGAAGGCAAGCAGTGTGCCGGCGTGTTTCGTGCACAATCCCGCCCGATCCTGCGCGGGCCCGTCGCGTCACGCCACAGGATTGACGGCTGACCGACAGATCCGTCAAATAGATGGCTTCCTCGAGCGGGCGGACGGGTGGACCGCGAGTGGGCCCGCAACACACAACTCGGACTCAAACTCCAGGAGCCCGATCGTCTGGACGACCATGCTGCACATGACCAACGGCGACAGCGTCGCGGGCACGCTCCGGGAGACCGGCCTGCCGGGCGAGGTTGCGATCTCCGCTGACATCCTGCACGAGGGCCCGTGCCCGAGCGGCGCCGACGAAACCACGTTCCGCGAGACGCGAGCCCGTTACCTGGCCGACAGCGGCTACGCGACCTACGACGAGGCGCTCGCGGCGCTGGTCCGGTCGGACGTGGCCTTCGACGACGCCGCCGACGGGGACGAGGTCGTGCTGTGGTTCGAGCACGACCTGTTCGACCAACTGCAGTTGCTGCGCGTGCTCGCCCGGTGTGCGCGGCGAGGCCCCGGCCGCGCGCCGCTCAGCCTTATTTGCATCGGCGCCTACCCGGGCGTGAGCCGGTTCGATGGACTCGGCCAGCTGTCGGCCGCCCAGCTGCTCGGGCTCTTTCCCGGGCGGCGTCCGGTCACGCGGTCGCAGCTGGACCTCGCGGCCGACGGGTGGCGCCGCTTCGGGTTGGACGATCCGCGCCCGTTCGCGGCGCTGCTCGACGACGACACGAGCGCCCTGCCCTACCTCGCCGGCGCCGTCCGGCGTCAACTCGAGGAGTTGCCCTCCACCCGCAACGGCCTGTCACGCACCGAGCACCAGGCGCTTGCCGCGGTCGCCGCAGGCGCGGGGGAGGTCGCCATGGCGTTCCGCTCGACGCAGGAAATGGAGGAGCGCGTGTTCATGGGCGACCTGTGCTTCGTCCATGCCCTGCGCGGCCTCGCGACGACCGAGCTGCCGCTGGTGCAGCTGGACCCGCCGGGCCCGTTCGTTCCGCTCGCCCGGCAGGCGGTTGTGCTGACGCCATTCGGCCGCGAGGTCCTGGCCGGCCGCGCGGATCACGTCCGCGTGAACGGAACGGATCGCTGGGTTGGCGGGGTCTGGCTGCGAGGGCGCGACGTCGCGTGGCGATGGGACGTCGAAGAGGGGACGCTCGACGGGGCGACTTGATCCGTTATCCGTGGTCCGTTGTCCGTTACCCGTTATCCGTTCAACAGTCATGCGCGGCAACCGGCCAAGGCGTAACGGACAACGGATAACGGATAACGGATTTATCGACTCCCGTCACGTCGTTCCGGCACCGTCTGCAGCGTAATCGAGACCTGCACGTCGTCGGCCAGCACCCAGCCGCCGGTATCGAGGGCGCGGTTCCAGATGATCTTGTAGTCCTTCCGGTTGAGAGTCACGGCCGTCTTGAAGGTGACCCGCCCTCCGCCCGGATCCTTCGGCATCGGCGACCAGGCTGACCGGCAGCACGATGTCGCGGGTCACGCCACGCATCGTCAGCCGGCCCTGGACGTCGAAGGTGCTGGCGCCTTTGGCGATCACCTTCGTGCTGGTGAACACGATCTCAGGGTAGGTCTCGACGTCGAAGAAGTCGGGGGAGCGAAGGTGGGCGTCGCGCTTCTCGTTATTGGTCGTGATGCTGGCCGCCCGAATACGGAACTCGACCGACGAGCGGCCGGGCAGCGCCGGGTCGTACTCGACCGTTCCCTCGAAGTCAGTGAAAGCCCCGGTTACGGGTCCCGTGACATGCCGCACCTCGAACGACACCTCGGACTGGCCCCTGTCGACGACGAACGACTCGCCAGCCGTCGCGCTGGCGGCCGCCACCAGAACCGAGAGGACCGAGAGCATCAGCCTGTGGCGCATGTCGTGTCGCTCCTCACCGGGTGCAAGACGCGTGACGGCACGCCCCTGCGCTGCTCGCGCCGCCCGAGTTGAACTGTCCTGGTCCACCGGGTCTCACGTGACGAACATGCTCCGGAGCCTGCGTGCAATTTGCACGTAGGACGCCGATTCGTACAGCTGGGTTTCCTGCTGGGCCAGACACCGTGGCCCGGCTGAAGCCGGGCACTACGCGGGATCGCGCGGCTGTCGCGCCAGCGGCGCTCGACGCTCCGTGTAGTGCCCGCCTTTAGGCGGGCCAGCCGTCGTGACGGTCACGGCCCGTGGCCCGGCTGAAGCCGGGCACTACGCGGGATTGCGCGGCTGCTCGCGTCAGCGGCGCCGGGTGTAGTGCCCGCACGGGGTGTACCCTGTCAGCGTCCAGCCTGAAGGCGGGCACGAGGGGTTACGTGTGAAGATTGGGAGCTACCGCCGGGTGCCAGACCCGGAACCCGAATGCCGGAACCCGGCCCGCGATCCGACAGGGAACGCGGAACGCGAGCCGGAGAGAACGACAGCGTCGAGAGGACAAAACGTGCCGCAACTGACAGTCGAAGGATTCACCCCAGTCACTGTGCCCATGGGCAAGCGGCTGGTGCTCGCGATTGAACAGGACGCAAAGGTTGACGTGCTCCACGCCTGCGGCGGCAACGCCCGCTGTACGACGTGCCGCGTCGAGTTCATCGAGGGCGAGCCCTCGCGGATGACCGAGGCCGAGGCGGCCAAACTGCTGGAACGCGGCCTCACCGGCGTGCGGCTGTCCTGCCAGATCCTGTGCGATCACGACATGACGGTGCGCGCCATCAGCCGCCTCGAGGGCAGCGGCCGCCCGGACCCGGGTAACACGCCGGAGCCCGAAATCACGCCGCCGGCGGTCTGGACGATGAAAACCGCTTAAGGGAATGCGGAAGACGGAGTGCGGAATTCGGAATTAATTCAGAGTTCGGAATTCGGAACTCGGAATGCAGGGTACGGAAGGGCGAGGGGCGAAGGGGCGCCTCGCCTGCTCTGCCTTCGGCATTCGCTGGCTCGACCCTCACTGCGAATCCCGCTCCCCCCGGAATGCAGCGCCGAGGCTCCTCCTCCACAGACGACTCTGTTCGCTCATACACTCATACGACGTCCGCGAGGTGGCAACTATCCAGGATCGGGAAAGCGCGGTTCGAGCGCCGTGTGCCGAAGGCACAGGAGCGAGCCCGCCGTTCACCATTCCCCACTCCGTACCTTGCATTCCCAACTCCGAATTCCGAACTCGGACCTAATTCCGAATTCCGCACTCCGAATTCCGCATTTCTTCACAGTCTGCCTGCGAGCTCTTTGAGAAAGAACTGACAGTCCGTCACCAGCCCGAACGCCTGCCGGGTGCCGCGGTCCAACAGCTT
The DNA here is from genome assembly GCA_963697705.1 of Vicinamibacteria bacterium. Classification (GTDB taxonomy): domain Bacteria; phylum Acidobacteriota; class Vicinamibacteria; order Vicinamibacterales; family JAENWD01; genus CAVUCH01. Next base: position 1,909,011 of record CAVOPA010000017.1, on the reverse strand, counting down.
GGTGATGGTCTCCATGTTGTTGTCGACGCAGATGATCTGCACCGACGAGGGCAGCAGGTTGCCCGTCGCCACCGAGTGCAGCGTGGTCGCGACCATGATTGCGAGGCCCACGGACGGGATTCGCTGCCGCATGGCGTCCTGGGCGCGGACAACGTCGGTGATCACGTCCGGCAGCGGCCCGTCGTCTCTGATGCTGCCCGCGAGGACGTAATCGACGTCGTGGGTCACGCAGGCGTGCATGACGCCGCGTGTGAGCACGCCCTGCGCGACTGCCTGGCGAATCCCTCCGGCGGCGCGGATCGTGTTGATGGCGCGCAGGTGGTGGTTGTGCCCGCTCGCGGTGGGCACGCCGGTCGTCAGCTGCACGCCCAGCGACGTGCCGAGCAGCGCCGACTCGATGTCGTGGGTGGCGAGCGCATTGCCGGCGAAGAGCACGTCGATCCAGCCCGCCGCGATCAGCCGTTCCAGGTAGATGCCGGCGCCCGTGTGGATGATGGCGGGCCCGCCGACGAAGAGGATCTTCAGGCCCCGCGCGCGCATGTCAGCCATGCCGCGGGCCACGGCCGCAACGGTCAACTCCTTCGGACGCTCAGCGGAGACTTCGCTCGACATGAAGCCGAACACGTGTGCCGGATCCTTGCGCGGCGCGGGGACCACCTTCACCGCGAGGTCGCCGACGAGGACGCGATCGCCGTGCTGCACGCGGTGCACCGGCGTGCAGAGCGCGCGCACGTCCCCGCCGTCGGTCACGAGCACGACGCCGCAGTCCATCTCGATGTGGTCGACCGGCAGCCAGCGCCCGCTGGTGCGGACGAACGTGGGCAGGTTCGTAGTCGAGTAGAACTCCGCCGGGAACACGCCGTCCGCCGCGGCGGCGACCCACTGCGCCTCGTGGGCCGGCGATGTCGCCCCGTGCGGGCCCAGCTCGCTCAGGATGTGCTGCAGTGCCGCTCCATCGGGTGCGCGCACGATGATCTCGGCGTGGCTCGCCTCCTCGCGGGTCGTGCCAATTCGGAAGTGCGTGATCTCGTAGTCACCGCCATGCAGAAGGATGAGGTCCAGGACCTTCGAGAGCGTCTGCGAGTCGATGATATGGCCGTCGAGGTGAACGGTTTCGGAGGTCATAAAGGGCTAAGGGCCAGGGGCTCAGGGCTGAGGGCTAGAGGCGAACTCCGCTGTTCCGGCATGCTTCCGCGGAAGAGTAACGTACGTTCCTCGACCCTCGCGACGTTCGCGCCTGGCCGCACGTGGCCTGTCGCTCGGCCCTTAGCCTCTGGCCGCCGGCGCCTGGCCCCTGGCCCTGTTGTAGACTCGCCGCATGCAGGTCGTTCCTTCGAGAAAAGTCCATCCCGTGATCGTCGTCGGCAGCGGCGCGTCCGGCGGCATGGCCGCATGGAACCTGACGCGCCAGGGCATCAACGTGCTGATGCTCGACGCCGGATCCAAGTTCGATCGCAGCACGTTCTGGACGCACGTGCAGCCGTGGGAGTGGCGCGAGCGCACGGCCAAGGGCGAGAAGCCGCCGCAGTTCTTCCTCGACACGAAAGAACAGCCCTACCTGACGCCGCCCGACAAGCCGTTCGAGCTGATACGCGTCTGGGGTCACGGAGGCAAGACGAACGTGTGGGGCCGCGTGAGCCTCCGCTACTCCGACCTCGACTTCAAGGGGGCGGAGAAAGACGGATGGGAAATCCCGTGGCCGATCAGCTACGCGGACGTCGCGCCGTACTACGACAAGGTCGAACAGTTGATCGGCGTCTGCGGCGGCAGCGACGATTCCGACGCGCTGCCGGGGAGCAAGTTCCTGCTCCCGCCGCCGCCGCCCCGCTGCGGCGAGCGGCTGCTGCAGCAGGCGTTCGGGAAGGTGAACATCCCGGTCGTGGCCGGCCGGCGCGCCAATATGACGAAGCCGGTGCGCGGCTTCCCCGCGTGTCACTACTGCGGCAACTGCGGCCAGGGCTGCGACACGGCGTCCTTCTTCAACTCGGCCGATCACCTGCTGCCCTTCGCCCTCAAGACGGGTCGACTCGAGCTGCGATCGAACGCTGTCGTCGCGCGCGTGCTCGTGAACGACCGCGGCCTTGCCGAGGGCGTGCAGTACTTCGACCGCAAGACGGGCACGGAGCACCGCGCGTACGGCAAGGTCGTCATCATGGGCGCGAGCGCCGTGGACACGACCCGGATCCTGTTGAATTCCAGGTCCGACAAGCACCCGAACGGTCTCGGCAACGGCAGCGACGTCATCGGCCGGTACCTGTGCGAGCAGATTCGCGTGCACGCGCGTGGGTTCCTGCCGCAGCTGTACGGCCAGGCGGCGCAGAGCGACCGCGGCATCGGCGGCGAGCACATCTACATGCCCCGCTTTACGCACCGGCTGAAGGATCCCGGGTTCATCCGCGGTTACCAGATGCAGTTCTGGAACACCGGGTCCCAGCCGACGAACCTGCCCGCCCTCGCGAAGCACGTGCCCGGCTTCGGCGCTGAGTTCAAGCGCGACGTGAAGCGGCACTACCCCGCCTGGGTCGAGCTGCACCCATTCGGGGAGACGCTGCCGTATGCACACAACCGCATCACCGTGGATCCGTCGAAGCCCGATCGCTACGGCACCCCGATGCTCCACATCGAGTACACGATCGGCGACAACGAGCGGAAGATGGCTGAACACATCTTCGATACGCTCGAGGAGGTGGGCAAGACCGCCGGCATCGAGTGGGTGGACTTCAAGCGCGGCGTGCTCGACAACAACGGCTCGGCCATCCACGAGCACGGGTGCTGCCGCATGGGCGCCGACCCGAAGCGGTCCGCCCTGAACGCGTTCAACCAGATGCACGAAGTGAAGAACGTGTTCGTCGTCGATGGCTCGGCGTTCGCGAGCGCCAGCGAGAAGAACCCGACGCTCACGATCCTGTCGCTCTCCTGGCGCGCGACGGACTATCTCGCCGGGGAGATGAAGAAGGGAAATCTGTAGGAACAGCCCGGTCGCCGAACGAAGGCTCTTGTAGCGCCCCGACTCTGTCGGGCCGTGGCGAGGGCGACCGGGACGTGACGCGTCACCGACGCCTGTCGGGGCGAGCCCGCACGGACGGCCTGCTACGCCGCGGGCGGCTCTCTCTGGCTGTCCGTGTAGCGCCGGTGCAGCGCGACGGGCTGCGTATTCTTCCGCACGCGCAGGTTGATCATCTCGACGAACACCGAAAATCCCATCGCGAAGTAGATGTAGCCCTTCGGCACGTGCTGTCCTACACCGTCGAGGATCAGCGACAACCCGATCAGCAGCAGGAAGCTGAGCGCCAGCATCTTGACCGTCGGGTGACGCTCGACGAAGTTGCTCACCGGACCCGCCGCGATCATCATGACCCCGACCGCCATCACGACGGCCGCGACCATCACGGTGAGGTGTTCGGCCATGCCTATCGCCGTGATGACCGAGTCGAGGGAGAAGACGATGTCGAGCAGCATGATCTGCACGAGCACGCCGGCGAGCGACGCGACGGCCTTCGCCTTCCCGTGCTCGCCTTCACCTTCGAGGTTGGTGTGAATCTCGTGCGTGCTCTTCCCCAGGAGGAACAGTCCGCCGAGGATCAGGACCAGGTCGCGCCCGGACACGCCACGATCGAACACGTGCACGAGCGGCTGCGTGAGCCGCGTCACCCAGGCAATGGAAAACAGCAGGGCGATGCGCATCAGCATCGCCAGCAGCAGGCCCAGGCGCCGCGCCTTTTCCTGCTGGTCGCGCGCCAGCTTCCCCGCCAGGATCGAGATGAAGATGATGTTGTCGACCCCGAGCACGATCTCGAGGATGGTCAGGGTCACGAGGGCAATCCAGCCCTCGGGCGAAGTCATCCAGTCAAACACGTCGCGCCGCTCCAGTGCCGGACGGATGTCCGGCTCCTGGAATTATGGGCCGCAAGCGAGAAAACCCGAAGCGGCCCGGGCGGCCGGACGCCTCACCTCTGGCTTCCGGAAGCCAGAACTCGACCTCCTCCAGCGACGAGCGCCGCGCGCTGCTCAATACGTGCTGATCGTGCCGTCCGGCCGCACGATCGTGCGGTCGTTGGTCGCGCCTCCCGGCGGTGATGTCAAATAGCGCGATGGGCTGATGACAACCTGATCGATCCGGACGCCGTCCTCGGCGGTCTGGATCCGGAGCCTCTGCGTACCGGTGGTTTGGAACCGCACGGCGCCGCTTACTTCCGACCAAAACGCCGACGCAGACCACCCCCAGGACGACACCCCGCACGTACTGCACGCTTGCAGGGTCACGCGCACGCCCGATGTCGTGCCACTGCGGTTGGTGGGGTTCCCGCTGCTGTCGACGCTCCCGTCGTACTGCACCCAGACCGAGTCGTTCGCCAGCGAGTTGCTCGTGGCCGACAACCGCAGCCACGTGCGGTAGGTCACGCCGGCAACGGCGGTGAAGACGATCTCGACCTTGTTCGAAGGGCTCGCGTACGGGGCGGACTTGTTGGACCAACCCTGATCCGGAGTGGTCAGCCGGCGCCCGTCAGCCGCGGTCGTGGAGGTTTCGATCGACCAGTGGCCGCTGCGCACGACGGAGTCGTCGGCGCGCAGCACCACGTCCTTCGCGGCGAGCGTGGCGGCCGTGCGCGGGAATACCGTACCGTCGTTTGTCGCCGCGCCCGGCGCCGTGCTGAAGAACTTCACCGGGCTCAGCACGATCTGATCGATCTGCACTCCGTCCTCGCGCGTCTGCACCCGAATGGTCTGCGGCCCGGCCGCTTCGAAGCGGACCGGCGTCGCAGACACCCAGTAGGCTTGATCCTGCCAGCCCCACCCGGAGACGCCGCAGCCGGAGCACGCCTCCAGGTTGACGACATGCGCGCTGGTGCTACCCACGCGCCAGAGTGGGACGCCTTGACCATTGACCGCCCCGGTGTACTGCACCCAGACCGAGTCGTTGTACTTGGAGTTGGCGGCTGCGCGCAGGCGCAGCCATACGTGGTAGCTCGTATTGGCGGCGGCCATGAACGGCACCTCGAAGTAATCCGCCGGCTTCGCCAGCGGCGCGCTGGGTGGCGACGATCCCTTGTCGGTGCTCGACATCAGCTGTCCACCGGCGCCGGTCGTGGACGGAATACGCGCCCAGTTGCCGCGAATGACTCTGACATCCGCCGCCGTCAGCACGATATCGGCGGCCGTGGTGGTCTGCGTCTGCACGGACGCCGTCGTGGTCGCGCTGCCCGTGGCGCCCCCATTGTCGGTAACCGTCAGCCGCACGGTGTAGGTGCCCGCGCTCGTATAGGTGTGGGACGGCGTCGCGCCGGATCCGGCACTCGTGCCGTCGCCCCACTCCCACTTGTAGGCGGCGATGGAGCCGTCCGGGTCGCGCGAGCCGCCGCCGTTGAACGCGATGGCTGTACCGGGCTTCCCGCTATACGGGCCTCCTGGGCTCGCGGTCGGGGACGCGTTTGTGGTCGTCCCTCCGCCGCCGGTGCTCTGGGCCGACGAGAGCGCTGCGAGATCGACGCCGAGATTCGTTCCGTCCGTGCCGGCATTGATGTACGGACTGCCGGACGTGAGCGCGTAGTTCCCGCCCGAGTAGTTCGACGAACTGGTCATAGAAGCTGTCGTGACGCTCGGAAAGAAGTTGTCGGTCGGATACAAGCGACGCACTCCCCCCGGCGAGCACGTTTCGGCGCACCACCGCGCTCGGGAAGTAGGCCGCCAGCGTGGCGTTGCCGATCCCGGAGCCCGAGCCGAAGATGCCGTAGGTGTTGTGCTTCATCAGATTGTTGGTGAACACGAACCCCTGACTCTGCGCCGTCGTCGATCAGCACGATGTTGCTGGTGTGAAACACGGTATTGTGGTCGACTGTCAGGTTCGACGGGCCGCCCGTGATCGATCAGGAGGTGCGCACCGCCGCCCCACTGGCTGCCGCTGATGTCGTCGAACACGTTGTTGACAATGTTGATCCGGCGTCGTGAGCTGGCTGCCGGTGGACGAGGAGTAATCGGATCCGAGAATGTTCATCGCGCCGTTGACGTGCCGCACGATGTTCGAGCGGATCGTGATGTCCTGCACGACGGTCCAGGGCGCGGTGTTCTCCTGGTTGCGCGGCGTGAGCACGAGCGCGTACCCGTTCTGGCTGGCGCGCCAGCATATTCTCGATGATGTTGCCTTCGATGCGTGACGCGCTGCGCGTTCTTCAACTCGATCGTGTTCTTCACGTTCCATAGGGTGCCGCTCGTGCGCGGTGTGCCGGACGTCTCGCTCGATCCCGTGTACGTGAACGTGGTGCTGGTGCTGTTGGTATTGCGGTAGACGTTCTCGCCGCCGGCGCTCGTGCCGCGGTAGATGCGATAGCCGGTTGCCCCGCTGACCGCACTCCAGCTGACGCGTGACGGCTGCGCCGCTGGACACCGCGATCGACACCTCGCTCGACGGCGCGGAGTACGCGCGGCTGCCACCGGAGTCGAGCAGGGCAACCACCTTGAAGTAGTGCGTGCCGTCCCGCCAGCGAGCCGCCTGCGGTCGATGCGGCGACCCGCGGGCTGCCGGGCGCGCGCGAGGATCGGGTTACGCCAGGCCGAGAGGTTTCGTCACCGTGTTGCGCGTGATCGTGATGTCGCTCGGCACGAGATTCGGGATCTTCGGATCCGATCCGCCGAACAGGATGTTCTCGGTCGATCCGGCGAGATAGTTGTTGTCGATCCGGAATGGGCCGGGCCCGTTGAAGCCCCGCGATGGCCTGGGCATCGCTCGCGAAGTGCTTGCAGTGTTCGAAGTAGCTGTTGAGGATGTTCGTCGAAGCGCTGTCGAGTGCGAGGCAGCGCTTCTGACCGCGCACGGGGTCGCCGTGGATGTAAAGGCGATCGAACGTGAGCGCGTAGGGCGCGAGGCTGGCGGAGGTCTGGGTCGTGTTGTTCCCGAGCGCGATGAGCGTCTCGTAACCTTCCTGGTTCTTGCCGTCGATCTCGAGAAACTGCAGCCGGTAGTGGTGCGCGCCGTTCTCGGTTCGGATGACCGGCGTGCTGCGCCAGGTGCTGCCCTGCCCGCGCAGGCGCGCAAGCGAAGACAGCGCGGTGTTGCCGCCGCTGCGTCCCGAGGGCACGAGACGAACGCCGGACGCCGGCACGCTCGATGCCGGCCGCATCCGATCGAATGATGATTTCGGTCGTGCCGCTCTTGGCTCTGAGGATGTAGTTGCCGATGAAGGTCTCGCCGGCCCGGAGCAGGATTGTGTCGCCAGGCTGCGCCGCATCGATCGCGGGCTGCAAGTTCGTGTACATGCAGCCGCTCGCGCACACCGTTCGCGTGGCGCCCTGGACGGTAGCGGCAAGAAGCGTCGTGGCGGACAGGGTCCACACGGCGAGCCGGAAGAGGTACACGTGGTTGTCTCCTGGTGGCGAGGCGGTCCAATGCATCCGAACGGGTCCCGCGGCGCACGGGATTGGCTGCGGCCGAGGCAAGACAACTGCCACGTTCTGCTGCGGCGGTTTATCCAGTGTTTCAGGACCCTACACGGCGGCGGGCCCAACAGTGTGCGGGAAACAGAACTCAGCATTTCTGTAACATTTACACCTTCGTGACATGGCGCGTAACCAATGGTGACTACATCCGGTCACGTGATCTCGCTCAGAAATGCGGTCACACACACGACCAGATACTGGCTGTGGGGGTGACCTCGGTCGGGGGATGAATGGGGTCCGTGGTGGTCGTCGGAGCGGGTGCCGCCGGGTTGATGGCGGCGATTACGGCCGCACGCTCGGGCGTCGCGGGTGAGGTGATGCTGCTCGACGGCGCCCGTCGCCTCGGCGCCAAAATCCTCATCAGCGGCGGCGGACGCTGCAACATCACCAACCGCCTGGTCACGCCCCGGGACTTCAACGGCGGCGCGCCGCGCGCGATCGCCCGGGTGCTGCGCGCCTGGCCGGTGGAACCGACGATCCGGTTCTTCGCAGAGCTTGGCGTCACGCTGCACGAAGAAGCCCACGGCAAGCTGTTCCCCGACTCACAGCGGGCAGCCACGGTCGTCGACGCGCTCGTCGCCGAAGCCGCGCGGCTCGGAGTCACGATCCGCCATCCGCAGCGCGTCCGCGGCATCGAGCCGGCGGCGGAGGGGTTCGCCGTCAGCACGGAGTCTGGCGTCCTGGACGGCGTCCGCGTGGTGCTGGCCAGCGGCGGCATGTCGGTGCCGAAGACGGGGAGTGACGGTGCCGGGTACGCCATCGCGCGCGCGCTCGGACATTCGATCGTCGCGACCACCCCGGCGCTGGCGCCGCTGCTCCTGGAAGGCACCTTCCACCACACCCTATCGGGTGTGAGCCATCCGGTGGAGCTGACGGTGCGATCGCCAGGCGTGCCGCCGCGGCGGATTGGCGGCGATCTGCTGTGGACGCACTTCGGCGCGAGCGGACCGGCAGCGCTCGACGTCTCGCGGCACTGGCACCGCGCCGTCGTCGAGGGCCGCGAGGCGACAGTCGATCTCAGCTTTCGGCCGGGCGAGCGCTTCGAGACCGTCGACGCGCAGCTCGCGACCGAAGCCGCCGCACGGCCGCGAGCGTCGATTGCAGCCGTGCTCGGCCGCTGGCTGCCCGCCTCCGTCGCCGCGCAGATCGCAGCGGCACTGGAGCTGGACACGACCTGCACCATGGCCCACCTCCTGCGAGAGGATCGTCGCCGGATGGCGCACGCCTTGACCGCGTGGCGGCTGCCGGTCACGGGCAGCCGCGGCTTCGGCTACGCCGAAGCGACCGCCGGCGGCGTGCCGCTCGACGAGATCGATCCAGCGACGATGGAATCGCGCGTGTGCCGCGGACTCTACTTCGCCGGCGAAGTGCTCGACGTGGACGGCCGTCTGGGCGGGTTCAACTTCCAGTGGGCGTGGGCGTCGGGGTTCGTGGCAGGACGGGCACTCGCTACCGTTGACCGTTGACCGTTGCACCGTTAACCGTTAACCGTTGACCGTTCGTTCGACGGGTGTGACAGCTTGGTGACCGTGAACGGTTGAACGGTGAACGATCGACGGTGACGATCGACGGTCAACGGTCAACGGTCAACGGATTAATCGCCGTCGATCAGGTTTCCGACGCCAAGCCGGTCGAGCACGGAGCCTTCGTCCTTTCGGCGGCCGGTTTGTGGCGCGGCCTTGTAGATGCGATCGGCGAGGCGGCTGAGCGGCAGCGACTGCAGCCACACCTTGCCTGGACCGGTCAGCGTCGCGAAGAAGATCCCTTCCCCGCCGAAGAGCGCCGTCTTCACGCGGCCGACGAACTGGATGTCGTACTGTGCCGTCGGCTGTAACGCCACGAGACATCCCGTATCGACGCGCAGCGTTTCGCCTGGCGCGAGCTCCAGGGCGTGGACCATGCCGCCGGCGTGAACGAAGCACAGGCCGTCGCCCTCGAGCCGCTGCATGATGAAGCCTTCGCCGCCGAACAGGCCAACGCCGATCTTGCGCTGGAACGCGATCCCGATCGAGACGCCACGCGCCGCGCAAAGGAACGAGTCCTTCTGGCACACGAGCTGGCCACCGAGCGACGACAAATCGAGCGGGAGAATGCGGCCTGCGTAGGGCGCGGCAAATGCCACGCGCTGTTTGCCCGGCCCCGCCGCATTGGTGAACACGGTCATGAAGAGGCTCTCGCCGGTCAGCAGCCGCTTGCCTGCGCCGAGCAGCGCGCCCATGATGCCGGGGCTGGCCTGCTGGCTGCCGTCGCCGAACACGGTCTCCATCTGGATGCCGGGCGTCATGTACATCAGCGCGCCCGCTTCGGCCACGGCGCTCTCGCCCGGATCGAGCTCCACCTCCACGAACTGCATGTCCTCGCCGATGATCTTGAAGTCGATGTCGTGCGCGCGGCGTCCGGTGGCGGCGCCAAGCGGCGGCGGTCCGGCGGGCGCCGGCTTCAATGCGGCGGCAAACTGCGGGACCGCGCTGAGCGGTGTCCAGTTCGCCATGCCCGCCGTGAACATCAGGGTATTCGCGTCGATGCTGCCGTTGACGAGATTCGTTCGGATCTCGTCCTCGCTCACGGGACCCACCTGGTGCCCCCCGATTGCCATGTACCACTGGCCTGCCATTGACGTGCTCCTGTGAAGAAATCGAGCGTTTGGCTCCCCGCGCCGCGGTCGGTCTCGGATCGCGGGCGGCAACACCTTCCGCGGTCGGGCGTTACGACGGCTGCAGTGCGGCGCCCGGCCCCTGGGCCGCGGCTGCCGCTGTAATCCGCTCCACCGCCGCTCGCTCGAGTTCGGCCGCGGCCGCCGGATCGAGACCGAGCTGATGCGCCAGCTGCGCGAGAAAGATACGTTCGCCCCCGGACACGACCTCGTCGGCCCGCGCCACCGCGAAGGCCAGCGTGTAGAGATCGTCGCGCTGGACGGCTGGCGCACCGGCCATCAATACCGCGAGCGATGTCGGCTGGTGCAGCTCCTGCGCCACGAGCGACTCGGCCCCGACCCTGCGCGCGTGGACGAGAATGGCGTCCTCCTCCTTCGGCGTGAGGGCGCCGTCGGCACGCGCCGCCGCGATCGTCAGACGAATCACGCGCAGCACCTCGGGCGACGCGGTGGCTGCGCCGCCGGCGTCGCTCCGGGGCGCGTCAGCAATGCCCGCCGGGCTGACGTGTGACGCCTCGTCTCCGGTCGCGCCCGCAAGCGGCGGCAGGGCGCTCGCTGGCGTTGCCACGTCCGGTAGGGGCGGGATCGGCGCGCTGACCGGACCTGCCGGGGCCGGGGGCGAGGCCTTCTGCCCCGCTGCTGCTTCGTACAGGCCCCAGGCGACGCCCGCCGCGGTCAGCAGGGTCCCGGCGTTCAGCAGCGAGTGACGGTCCCCGGTCAGGAAGCGCAGGGCTCCATGACTGCGCTTTCGGCGACCGCCGAGCGCGCCGCGGATCAGCGTTCCGATGAGTTGTTCAGCGTCCATGGGTCGGGGGACAGGATACCGGTTCCGGGTTCCGGGTTCCACGTTCCAGGTTGGGTTCCAGGTTCCGTGTTCGGTTCCGGGTTCCCTGTTCGGTTCCAGGTTTGTGTTCGGTTCCAGGTTCCGTGTTCGGTTCAAGCTGCCGTGTTCAGTGACATGTTCCGTGGTCGGTTACAGGTTCGGCTTCGGTTCCCGCGATTCGGTTTCGGGTTCCGGGTTTATTCGACGTTCAGCGTTCGGTGCGCGTTCCGCGTCCGTACCGTTCGCGGCGAAACGCGGAAACCGGAGCGGGGGCGTCCCTCCTGTGACATAGAATCGATTGGTGCCCGACACCTCATTCGACACGGCGCCCTCGAGCGACAGCACCACCCGTGGCATTCGTGTCCAGGTCACGAGCTCATACCTGTCCGAACGCAGCGTGCCTGCCGAGCAGCAGTACCTCTTCGCCTATCGCGTCCGGATCTCGAACGTCGGAACGGAGACGGCCCAGCTGGTGAGCCGCGAGTGGGTCATCACCGACTGCGACGGCAACGAGCAGCGGATTCTCGGTCCGGGCGTCGTCGGGGAGCAGCCGGTACTCGCGCCCGGCGAGACCTTCGAGTACTCCAGCTTCTGCCCGCTCAAGACGCCCGTTGGATCGATGCACGGGTCCTACCAGATGGTGACGAGCGGCGGCGAGCCGTTCGATGCGCTCATCGCGCCGTTCACGCTGGCCGTGCCAAATTCGCTCAATTGAATCCGGTGCTCACTTGTGTTGTCACCGCATCAGTCACGTGGGGCAGGGCTTCAGACCTGCAAATCGCGCTCGCAAGCAGGCCTGAAGGCCTGCCCCACATGACTACACAAGTGAATCGCGGGTTTTGCGGCCGTGCAGCGGGCCGCCCTGAGGGGACACTACATGTAGGCCGGTTTGCACGGCTGGCCTGAAGGCACCGCTACATCGGCCGCTGTGAAGGCGGACCCTTCGGGTCACGCGACGGGTGGATCCAGGTGGGCGGCGCCCGAGTCGCCCATCTCGACACCTGAGGGGAAGTACTCCCGCCAGCGCGCCGTCACGGTCGCGGCGACGTCTTCGCGGCAGAAAAGTTCGTTCGGAAACCACGGCTTGAGCCGCGCGTCGATGACAATCGGTGCGCGGTAGGACAGGTGGTGGCCGCGCACGTCGGTCGCGGCCGCGTGGATGTCGCGTGCCGGCTCGAAACGCGTGAAGGTGGTCCACAGGAAGTTCATCGAGCTGGCCACCGCGCGGCGCGGCTCGTCGCTCAAGACGACGAGCGGCCAGCCGGCAAACGCCGGATGCGAGGCGATGCGCGCGGCTGCGCCCGGATCGTCCGCATACCGCGGGCCGCCGACCACCACGCACCCGCTGCAGAAGACGCGCACGTCGGTCACCTCACGCGGCAGGCCGGCGCCGGGCGCGAAGGAGCGCGGCAGATCGCGCACCGGATCGCCGAGCCCGAGCCACACTCCCTTCGAGCCTCTGTTCACCTCCGGACTCGTGTAGTCGAGGGTGTCCATCGACAGGTTCGCGAAGACGTACAGATCCGTCTCGGGATGCGAGCGTGCCAGCACGTGCTCGAGCGTCGCGCGGAAGTCCCGCAGGTCGACGCGTCGATCGGTGACGAGCAGGAACTTGGTCAGCGACAACTGCCCTTCGCCGAGGATGCGGAACGCGCTGGTCATCGCCTCGCGCGCGTACCGCTGCTTGACGACGGCGGCGCCGAGCGAGTGGTAGCCGGTTTCGCCGTAGGACCACAGGTCCTCGACGGCCGGCATCACGAGCGGGAACAGCGGTGAGAGCAGTTGCTGCAGCAGGTCGCCGATGAAGAAGTCTTCCTGCCGCGGTTTGCCCACGACAGTGGCGGGATAGATCGCGTCGCGCCGGTGTGCGAGCGCTCGCACGCGGAATACCGGGTACTCGTGCCGCAGCGAGTAGTAGCCGTAGTGATCGCCGAACGGCCCTTCGGGACGCCGTTCCCGCGGCGGCACGTCGCCCACCAGCGCAAACTCCGCGTCCGCCACCAGCGGGTGCGGGCCCGGCCCCTTCGTATTGCGCAGCCGCTGTCCCGCGATGAGCGACGCCAGCATCGTCTCGGGCACGTTCTCGGGGAGCGGCGCCACTGCGGCCAATATGAGCGCCGGCGGTCCTCCCAGAAACACCGTGGCGGGCAACGCCTCGCCACGGGCTTCCGCGATCTGGTAATGGAAGCCGCCGCCCTTGCCGATCTGCCAATGCATCCCGGTGGTCTGCGCGTCGTAGACGTGCAGCCGGTACATCCCGAGATTCGGCCCCTTGCCGTCGGGATGCGTGGTGTAGACCAGCGGCAGCGTCACGAACGGACCGCCGTCTTCCGGCCAGCACGTAATGATCGGCAGGCGATCGAGGCGGGGCGGCTGGTCGATCACCTCGGTGACCGGCCCGATGTTCACCTGCCTCGCGCCGACACGCGTCAGTTCCCACGCGAGATCGCGTGCGCCCCATAGCTTGGCTGGCGTTGGCGGCAGGAGCGTTTCGGCGAGGTGCACGAGCCGCTGGATGAGCGCGAGCGGCCGTTTTCCGAACGCGAGCTCCGCCCGCCGCGCCGTGCCGAACAGGTTCGTGACCAGCGGGAACGACGCGCCGTTGACGCGCGTGAAGAGGAGTGCCGGCCCGCCGGCCGCGATGACGCGGCGATGGATCTCCGCGGCCTCCTGGTCGGCATCGACGGGAGCGTCCACGACGGCCAGGTCGCCATCGCGGCGGAGCTGATCGATGAACGATCGGAGATCGGGGAAAGACATGAGCCGTTGACCGTTGACCGTTGACCGTTGACCGTTGAGCACCGGGCCATGCGCCACATGGCGACCTGAGGCAGACGGCTGGAGGCTGGAGGCTGGAGCTGAAGCCTCAGAGCTCGATCGCTTGAAGAGCCCCCGGCCCTTAGCCCTTAGCCCTTGGCCCCTAGCCTCTTAACGATCTCGAACTCGCGTTTCGTGACGGGCTGGATCGACAACCGGCTGCCCTTCTTCGTCACCACCATGTCCTCGAGGCCAGTTGTCGCCTTGAGCGTCTCGAGCGACACGGTGCCCGGGAATCGTGCAACGAAGCGGATGTCAACGGCGTACCACACCGGCTTCTCGGGCGTGCTCGCGGCGTCGAAGTAGGTGTGTCCCTTCTTCCACGCGAACGCATCGGGATACCCGGCGCGCGCTATCTCGGCGAGGCCGGTCACGCCCGACGGATCCGCGTTCGACGCGTAGAAGAGCACGCCGTCGCCCACCTGCATCTGATCGCGGATGAAATTGCGCGCCTGAAAATTGCGGACGCCCTCCCAACTCGTGACACCGTCGCGCGCGAGGTCGTCAATCGAGTAGGCGGACGGCTCGACTTTCATGAGCCAGTAACGGCGGGGCATACAGGTCTCCTTCGGCTCCAGGCTCCGGGCTCCAGACTCCGGGCCGGGTCTGGCGCGCGCGGTCCTGGCGTGGCGCGCGCTTTCTAGCCGGAGCCGCACGCGTGCGAAAAAAGCAAAGGCCAGACAAGGCCGGGAGCCCGGAGCCTGGAGCCGATCAACGAAGCGCCGATCCAGCCGCGTAGAGATCGATCACCCTCGACAGCGCCCGCCGGCACACGGCGCAGAACGGAACGGGATTGCGCGTGAACATGATGCAGTCCACCTGCGGCCGGTAGTAGCCGCGCGCCTCGTACAGCGCGCCTTCGAATGCGCCCACCGCCGTTCGCGTATCGTTCCGCACCGAGCATGCGGACCTCTTCGGTCTGCTGCTCGCGGAAGAGCGCGTCCATTTCGGCCTCCGGCTTGTTCGCCGCGCGGATGGCGCGCCGCCGCACCTGGATCGCGCGCGAGTGCGTCTCGAACGCCTCCTTGCTCCAGGGCGTCGGCAGCGGCGTGCCGGCGGGCACCAGGTCCTTCCACTTCAGCGTCGCCGGATCGCGCAGCGCCGTCGCATTGGGTTCCCACGGCTCGACGGGATTGGCAGCCGGCAGGTAGGCGACGTCGGAGGTGTAGTACTCGTCAGCCAGCCCGGCGAAATGGTGCCCGAACTCGTGCACGAAGATGTAGGGCGCCCAGGCGCTGTCGGCCGCCACCGTTGCATACAGGTTGAAGATGCCTCCGCCGCCGTAGGTCTGGCCGTTCACGAGAATCTCGACGAACTCGTACGGCGCGAACGCGGCGATATCGCGGAAGGCGCGGTTGTCGAAGGTGAGCACGTACCGCTCGGATCCGAACGCATCGTACTGCGACCCGGCCGGGGCCCGCCGCCACACACCGGTGGACGGCCGCGAGATGCCGGACTCGGCCGCCGGCGGGCACAGTCCCCAGATGTTGAAGTCCGACCTGCGCTCCTTGAACGGGGAGGTCGCGAACAGGATGTCGACGAGCCGCCGCGCGTCTTTCTCGAACTTCGCCCGCTCGGCCGCGGTGTAGCCCTCGCCGAGAATCAGGACGTCGACCTTGCTTGGGCTGTCGCCGCTCGTCACGAGCGGGATCACCGCACCAGGGCTTGGCGCACGCGAGCGATCGATGAACACGTCCGCTGGGTCGACCAGCGTGGACCACACGTCGCGAAAGGCGTTCTGCGCATCCCGCTTCTCGACCCGCACCTGCACGGGCGCCGACGGCATCGGGAACCGCAGCGACTCGCCGAACGTGCGCGTCACCTGCCTGGCCTCGCCGGTCGTTTCCCACTCGCCGTAGATGGACGCGAAGCCTCGCGAGTAGAGGATGCGGTTCGACGCGCGGTCGATCACCTGGAACAGGTACTTGCCGAGATTCGTGTCGTCGATCGGATGCGCGGGGTTCCCGGGCCACGGCAACGGCTCGAGCACCAGGCGATCGAGGCTGAAGCGCTCCTCGGTGGCGCTGCCGGTGTGGAAGATAGTCCAGGCGCAGCGTACGTGGCGCGTCGGCGGCGAGCGCGGGCACGGACATGACGCTCGCCAGGCACGCGACAATCAGCGCTGCGGGAAACAGGCTTCGGGCTCCGGGCTCCGGGCTCCGGCGCCTGTCACGGCTCCCGGGCAGAAGCCAGATAGCGCCTGGAGCCCGGAGCCCGGAGCCTGGAGCCATCGTCGTCACCTCGTCAACTTCCTGTACTTGATCCGATGCGGTTGATCCGCCGCTGCGCCGAGGCGGCGTTTGCGGTCGGCTTCGTAGTCCTGGTAGTTGCCTTCGAACCACTCCACCGTGCTCTCGCCTTCGAAGGCGAGCATGTGCGTGGCGATGCGGTCGAGGAACCACCGGTCGTGGCTGATGATCACGGCGCAGCCCGCAAACGACAGCAGCGCTTCCTCGAGCGCTCGCAGCGTGTCGACGTCGAGGTCGTTGGTGGGCTCGTCGAGCAGCAGCAGGTTGGCGCCCGACCGCAGCAGCTTCGCGAGGTGCACGCGGTTCCGCTCGCCGCCAGAGAGCGTCCCCACCTTGCGCTGCTGACCCGCGCCCTTGAAGTTGAACCAGGAGCAATACGCACGCGACGCGACCGTGCGCTTGCCCAGCACCAGCTCGTCTTCACCGCCGGTAATCTCCTTCCACACGGTGTTGTCAGGGTTCAGCTCGCGGCTCTGATCCACGTACCCGATCTTCACCGTCTCGCCGAGCCGAAGCGTGCCGGCGTCGGGCTGCTCCTGCCCGACGAGCATGCGAAACAGCGTCGTCTTACCCGCGCCGTTCGGCCCGATCACTCCGACGATGCCCCCAGGCGGCAGGGTGAAGTTGACATCGTCCATCAGCAGCACGTCCCCGTAGCCCTTGCGCAGGCCGCGTGCTTCCACCACCACGTCGCCAAGCCTGGGGCCCGGAGCAATGTAGATCTCGGCCGTGTCGGTCTTCTCGGGAGTGTCGGCGGCGAGCAGCTGCTCGTAGGCGGTGAGGCGCGCCTTGCCCTTCGCCTGGCGGGCGCGCGGCGACATGCGGATCCACTCGAGCTCGCGCTGCAGCGTACGCTGGCGCTTGCTCTCGGCCTTCTCTTCGAGGGCGAGCCGCTGCTGCTTCTGATCCAGCCACGACGAATAGTTGCCCTGCCAGGGGATGCCAGACCCGCGATCGAGCTCGAGAATCCATCCCGCGACGTTGTCGAGGAAGTAGCGGTCGTGCGTGACCGCAACGACAGTGCCCGGATAGTCGTGGAGGAAGTGTTCGAGCCATGCGACCGACTCGGCGTCGAGATGGTTGGTGGGCTCGTCGAGCAGCAGCAGATCCGGAGCGCTCAGCAGCAGCTGGCAGAGCGCGACGCGCCGCCGTTCGCCGCCCGACAGCGTGGTCACCGCCGCATCCCCCGGCGGGCAGCGGAGCGCGTCCATCGCCATCTCGATCTTCGAGTCGAGCTCCCAGGCGCCAACCTGGTCGATGCGGTCCTGCACGCGGCCTTGTTCCGCGAGCACCTTGTCCATTTCGTCGGGTGACAGATCCTCGGCGAACTTCGCGTTGATCTCGTCGTAGCGCTCGAGCAGCGCGCGCACCTCGGCGACGCCGAGCTCCACGTTGCCGCGAACGTCCAGCCCGGGGTTCAGCCGCGGCTCCTGCGGCAGAAACCCGATCTTGGTGCCCTCGGCCGGGAACGCCTCGCCGACGAAGCGCGTGTCCTCGCCTGCCATGATCTTCAGCAGCGAGCTCTTGCCCGCGCCGTTCAGGCCGAGGACGCCAATCTTGGCGCCGGGGTAGAACGAGAGCCAGATGTCCTTGAGGACCTGGTGGTCGGGAGGATGCACCTTCCCGAGCCCCTTCATGGTGTAGATGAACTGTGGCGCCATCGTGAAGAGTCTTGGATGTGAGTGTCAGCGCTCCGGGCGCGCTCATGGCCGGCTGTGCGCGATCGGCGCACGGTTTCACAGTATAGCTTGCGTTTCCTGTCCCGGCCGCTCGTCCGGGCGGAGTCGGTGGCGCCGACGCGGCGAATCCGCGCAGTGCCCGCTGCAGCGCGACAACCCGTAGTGCCCGGCTTCAGCCGGGCTTGCCATTACAACGTGGGTGGAGCGTCCGGCGCGAGCCGGACGGCGTCTAGTAACCGTCGCTCGCTTGAGTTGATGCTCCGAAGCGGGTGGCGCCGGACGGGGCCGCCCCGCCCGCCGCGCAGGCGCCTCCCTCGTGGCGAGTGCTTTTGGCGCCGAGGACGGGTGGGGCTGTCCGGCGACAGGACCCGCGTCAACATCAACTCAAGCGAGTTGTGGGTTTTAGGGCCGGAATCGGCGGTGTAGACTCGCGATCAGCGCTCCGATGACCGCCGACATTCTCCCTGCGGGACGCCGCGTCGAGAGCATGCAGGTGACCGTGGCGGACGTCGTCGTCGAGACCGCCGACACGGTCACGCTCGTGTTCGACGCGCCGGTCCCATGCGACTATCGCGGCGGCCAGTACCTCACGATCGACCCGCACCAGTTCTTGCCGCTGCTGCGGTTCACGCAGCTATTCGAGATCCTCAAGAAGCGGAAAGAACCGCCCCGCGCCTACTCGATGGCGTCGGCACCGCACGAACCGCTCGCCATCACCATCAAGGAAGAGCGTTGGACGCCGGGACGCGAGAAGTACCCGACGCTTCTCTCCCCGTTCCTCGTCCACGACGTCGCCGTCGGCACGACGATGACCGTCGCGGGGTTCACGGGGGCGTACTGCCTGCCCGACGACATCGAGAGCCGAACGGATCACGTGGTCCACCTGTGTTCCGGCTCGGGCGGCGCGCCGAACTGGTCGATCCTGAAAGCGGCGCTGGCCGGATACCCGCGCCTTCGCCACACCTGGCTGTATGCGAACACGGTGTGGGATGACATCATCTACCGCGACGCTCTGCACGCGCTTGCCGCGGCTCACCGCGATCGCCTGCGAATCGTCCACACGCTGACGGAGCAGAACGACCTCGCCGGCCTTCCAGCACACGTGCGACGCGGTCCGATCACTTCCGCGCTGGTCCGCGAACTGGCGCCGGATTACGATCGCGCGATCTTTTACGCGTGCGGCCCTGCGCTGTCGCCGTGGCAGCGGCTTGCCGCCAGGGAGCACGGCGTCGAGCCCGCGCCTCGGTTCATGGAGACGATTCGGGCGATCATGAAGGAGCTCCGCGTGCCGAGGGGGCGCGTCAAGGAAGAGTGCTTCGGATGATCGTTCACCGTTGACCGTTCACCGTTGACCGTTCACCGTTGACCGTTCACCGCTGGGTTCACCGTTGATCGGCGACCGTTCATCGACTGCGTTGAGGCTGACCTCCGAACCGTGATGATCCGCCGCATTCTGCACGTCGACATGGACGCGTTCTACGCGTCGGTGGAGCAGCGTGACAATCCATCCCTGAAAGGGCTGCCGGTCGCGGTGGGCGGTGATCCATCGGGGCGCGGCGTCGTCGCGGCGGCGAGCTACGAAGCGCGGGCGTTCGGGGTGCGCTCTGCGATCCCGATGGCCCGCGCCGTGCGGCTGTGCCCGCAGCTGGTGATCGTTCGTCCGGTGTTCGAGCGGTATCGCGCGGTATCGAACACCGTCTTCGAGATCTTCCGCAGCATCACGCCGCTCGTGGAGCCGCTCTCGCTCGACGAGGCATATCTCGACGTGACCGACAACGCCTGGGGCGAACCGCTCGGCATGCGGGTGGCGCAGCGGCTGAAGCTCGCGATCCGGGAGGCGACCGGGCTGACTGCGTCGGCGGGCGTTGCGCCGAACAAGTTCCTGGCGAAGATCGCCTCGGGGTGGCACAAACCGGATGGCCTCACGGTGATTGCGCCCGGGCGCGTCGAGAGCTTTCTGCAGGGTCTGCCGATCGATGCGCTGTGGGGCGTGGGCCCGGTCACGGCGGGCAAGCTGCGCGCGCAGGGCATCGCACAGCTGGTGGACGTGCGGACGCGGTCACTCGACGACCTGCGGGCGATCGTCGGCAGCGCCGCCGGCTGGCTGCACGGGCTGGCGCACGGGATCGACGATCGCCCCGTGGAGCCGAACCGCCCGCGCAAGTCGGTCGGCAGCGAGAACACGTTCGCCCGTGACCTCGAGCAACTCGATGACGTCAGGCGCGCGGTCGACGAGATGGCGCGCGAGGTGGCCGCATGGCTCACACGCAAGGGCGTGTTCGGCCGCACGGTGACGCTCAAGATCCGGTACAGCGACTTCAGCACCGTCACGCGCAGCCACTCGGTGCGATGCGCCACGCAGCACGCGGACGCGATTTCCGCGCGCGCCCTGGCGCTGCTCGAGAAGACGGACGCCGGCCGGCGTCCCGTCCGGCTGCTCGGCGTCAGCGTGCACAATCTGCAAGAGGTCGAGGAGACGGTGGATACCGCGGTGACAGACTCGCCCGGGCTGCCGTTTGAAGAAGAGTAGGCGGACGGCGCCGGGCGAGGGGTACGCGAAGGACCTGTCGTCAAGAGTCAACGTCGTCTGACGGCGCGTCCGCCCGCCGCCCGCCTGTTATCATCCCTACATGCTGAAGGGCACTCGCGACGCCATCCTCCGCAAGGTACAGCCAGTCAGCATCCACGGGCAGATCTCGTGGGACGTGTTCTTCAGCGACATCGAAGATCCGGACGGCCCGACGCATGCGGCACGTGTCGGGCCTGAGATGGTCAGTCACCGGCTCGAACCGGGCGATAGCATCCGGCTGGAGTACGTCCTTGGATCGGTCGTGGCCGTAACGAAGATCTAAACGCCGGCGGCTCGCTGAACGCGAGGCGAACCAAGGGGCCAGGCCCGAGCCCGTCCGCGCGGTGCGGGCTTACCCGCGACCTCTTCTGCGGCCGGCCTTGCGGCCCCGTGCCGTGGCTGCAGGCGAGCCACCGCCGCCGCCTTCCTCAATCTCCTGGTTGTCGTCGAGCACGAAGGTGACGAGCATGTTCACCTTGTAGCCGGCGATACGTCCGTTCTCGATCTGCACCTCCTGCTCCTTCACCCACGCACTGCGCACGTTCCGCAGCGTCTGCGTCGCCCGCGCGACCCCCTGCTCGAGCGCGTCTTCGAAGCTCTGGTCTGACGTCGCCGTGATCTCGACTACCCGTGCAATGGACATGTACACCCCCTTTGAAACGTGCCACGGTGCCTTCGCATACGCGGCGGTTCGCGGCACCTAGGTGCAAGACGTATGACACTTCCCGGACAGGCGCAACTTCAACTAGAGGTTTCCCGTGCCCGTCTGAGACGGGCGCTAGTCGCCGGCTGCGCGGCCCTGCGCGAGGGCGTGCCGCGTGTGCACGTGCATTACGTGATCAACCCTTCCACCGTCTCCAGCGTGTCCGCCTCCTCGACCCGCTTGTCGCGTCTCCACCGAAGGATGCGCGGGAAGCGCACCGCCACGCCCGACCGGTGCCGCGCTGACCGGCTGATACCCTCGAATCCGAGCTCGAAGACATGGATGGGCTCGACGTGCCGCACGGGACCGAACCGCTCGACGGTGTGCCGCCGAATCCAGCGATCCAGCTCCGCGATCTCGGCGTCGGACAGGCCTGAGTACGCCTTCGCGAATGGTACCAGCTTCCGGTCTTTCCAGACCGCGAAGGTGTAGTCGGTGAACAGGCTGGATCGACGGCCGCTGCCCGGCTGCGCGTACACGAGCACGGCGTCCACGGTGTAGGGTTCGATCTTCCACTTCCACCAATCGCCTCGCTTGCGGCCGACGAGGTACGGCGCCGTGAGCCGCTTCAGCATCAGGCCTTCGGCGGCGTGCTCGCGCGAGCGCTCGCGCACGGCCGCGAGCCCGGCCCAGTCTGGCGCCTCGAGCGCCGGCGACAGCGTGCACGGCGCGCCCATCGCTTCGACGAGCGTCGTCAACCGCGCACGCCTGTTCACGAGCGACCACGCGCGCACGTCGCGTCCCTCGTCTTCGAGCAGGTCGTACGCGAGCAGGCCTGCCGGCGCGTCCCGCAGCACCGCCGGCGTCAGCTTGTGCCGGCCGATGCGGCGCTGCAGCACACCGAACGGCAGCGGGCGCTCGCCGTCGAACGCCACGATCTCGCCGTCGATCACCGTGCCGTCGGGCAGGCGGGCTGCCGGCAGATGCAGCTCGGGAAAGCGCTCCGTGACGAGTTCCTCGCCGCGCGACCAGATGAACGTCTCGCCTCCGCGGCGGATCACCTGAGCGCGAATGCCGTCCCATTTCCACTCGGCGAGCCACTCCTCCCGCGGTCCGAGGTCTGCCGCGGCACGGTCGAGCGGCGACGCCAGGTAGAAGGGGTAGGGCCGCGAGCGATCGACGGTAACGGTGTCGGGCGACAGCAGCGATCGATAGAAGTCTGCGGACGGCTGCCATTGCCCCATCAGCCGATGGGCGATGGCCTCGCGCGGCGCGCCGGCCACCTCCGCGAGCGCGCGGACGACGAGCGTGTGCGATACGCCGACGCGGAACTCCCCCGTCAGCAGCTTCGTCAGCAGGAATCGCTGCGGCCGATCGAGAGCGCGCCACCACGCGACGACGTCGCGCTCCTGCGCGTCCGCTGACGCGGTGCGCAGCGGCAGGATGCGGTCCTCGATCCAGGTGGACAGGGGAACATCGGGAGCCACCACGCCCCCGTACGTGAGATCGACGACGAGCGCGATCGTCTCCGCCCCGTCGCCCACGGCCTCGTGACTCTCGTCGATCAGCCAGCCGGGCACGCCGCTGGCGTGTTCCGCCCACGTTCGCAGCGCCGCGGACGGCAGCAGCCGTTTCAGCCGCTGGCCGGTGAGGAAGAACAGCGCCCACGCAGCATCCTCGGCAGGCGCCGCCGCGAAGTACGCGGCCAGCGCCGCGACCTTGGAGTTGGTGGAGGTAGTGCGGTCGAGCCGCTCGTAGAGCTCGGCGAACAGGCGCATGGGACCGGATGCGAGATCAGGTGCGGAATGCCCCGTACAGGCCGCCGTCGAAAAGCTCATCCACCGTACGCTCGATCCGTGGCAGCGCCCGGAATGCGTGCGAACGCCCAGCATACAATGCCGTATTCATGGCTGCCGGTGCCAAGCCCAGTCTGCTCGTCATCGACGACGAACCCGAGCTTGCGGAGCTGATCGCCGAGTTCGCCCGACGCGCCGGGTACGACGTCACGTGTACGTCGAACCCGGACGACTTCGACGCGCTGTACCACGACGGCTTTGATGTGGTGGTGCTCGATCTGTGGATGCCCCGGCGGGACGGCATCGAGCTGCTGCGCCAGCTCGCGGCGCGCCGCAGCCGCGCGCGCGTGATCCTCGTCAGCGGCTTCGACGAACGTGTGCTCGAAGCGGCACGGCGCCTCGCGACCTCCTACGGCTTGTCGGTGGTCGGGGCGCTCACCAAACCCGTGCGCCTCGCCGCGCTGACGCAGTTGCTGACGGAGAGCGACGCGCCGGCGCCCGAGAGCGCCAGCCTCGCCTTCGAGGTGACGCTCGCGGCGCTGCAGGGGGCGTTCGACGACGACCGCCTCGTCGTGCACTTCCAGCCGCAGGTTTCGCTTCGAACCGGTGAGGTCGTCGGCGTGGAAGCGCTCGTGCGTTGGCAGCACGCCGACGGCGCGCTCATCCCGCCGCAGATGTTCGTGGAGATCGCGGAGGCGGCAGACCTCGCGCAGGCGCTGACGTGGCGTGTCATCGAGAAGGTCGCCACGGTCGCCACCGTGCTTCCGGACATCTCAATCTCCATCAACCTGCCGCCGGTGTCGCTGACCGACGTGACCTTTCCGGATCGGGTCACCGCGCACCTGGCCGTGAGCGCGCTCCCGCCCTCGCGCCTGCATTTCGAGATCACGGAGACCTCCGTTGCACGCGAAGCGGTGTCGGCGCTCGACATCCTGACCCGTCTGCGCCTCAAAGGCTTCTCGCTCGCGATCGATGATTTCGGCCGGGGCTACTCGTCGCTGGAGCAGCTGCGGCGGCTCCCGTTCTCGGAGCTGAAGATCGATCGTTCGTTCGTCACCCGCATGGACCGCGACGCCGCCTCACGCGCCATCGTCGAGCACTGCATCACCCTCGGCCACGATCTCGGGCTGACCGTCGTGGCGGAGGGGGCCGAGACGGCGCACGTCTGGCGCGAGCTGGAGCGGGCCGGCTGCGACGTCGTCCAGGGCTATTTCGTCAGGCGACCCGCGCCTGCCGAGGAGCTCGCCGACTGGATCCGCACGCGCGGACCCGCCTCTCCCTCAGACGAGGGCCCAGCCGCTGGACGGTGAGACGACGATGCGACGAGCCCGTGAGGACATGCTCACCGACCTGCCGCGATCCCCTGGACCTCACGTCAGTCGCCCTCCTCGGTATCGCCCCCGGTAAACCGCGTCACGATCGTGCCGGCGTCGAGCCCGCGGGCCTCCCGCAGGTAGCGCGCCAGCGGCTCCGCGGAGCCGTGTGTAGCAAGCACCCGGCGCGCGCCCGACTCGTCGACGGTGCGGAGCAGTGCCGGCCAGTCGGCGTGGTCCGACAGCTCGAAACCGCGATCGAAGCTGCGGCGACGGCGATTGCCGCGCACGCGCATCCACCCCGAGGCGAACGCCGTCTCGTGATCGCCGAAGCGCCGCATCCACGTGCTGCCAATCGCCATCTCCGGCGCGAGCACCAGCTCGCCCGCGAACGACTTTCCGCGCATCGTCTCGGCCACCGGTGTGGTGGGCAGCATCGCGACGCCGGTGCGGCGGTAAATCTCCGTGAGCCCGTGCAGCGCGCCGTGCACGAACACCGGCACGTCCGTCACGGCGCGGAGCAGCGCGAGAATGCGCTGCGCCTTCCCGAGTGCATAGCAGAACAGGACCGACGCGCGCTTCGCCTCGCGGTTGGCGTGCCACCACGCCACGATCTCGCGGGCGACGCCGGCAGGATCCGGCCAGCAGTAGATCGGCAGCGCGAAGGTCGCTTCCGTGATGAGCACGTCGCACGTGAGCGGCTCGAACGGCGCACACGTCGGATCGGGCTGCCGCTTGTAGTCGCCGGTCATCACCCACACGGCGCCGTCACGCTCGACGCGCACCTGGGCTGAGCCGAGCACGTGGCCCGCGGGATGAAACGAGACCACCGTTTCGCCCAGGGACACGCGTTCGCCGTATGGAACGCCACGGATCGCGGCGTCCGGCCCGAGTCGCCGCTCGAGCAAGGCGACGCCCGGGGCCGCGCACAGGTATGCCTCGCTTCCCGGCCGCGCATGGTCCGCGTGCGCGTGGGTCACGACAGCGAGCGGCACCGGCGCCCACGGGTCGACGTGAAAGCGGCCCTGCGGGCAGAAGAGGCCGGCCGGCGACGACTGCAGAAGATCGGTCATCTGATGTGCGACGTTCCACCGCCGTGAGATCTTAACGGCTCCGCTGCGCGCCGGCGTGTGCCTGGCTCCATGCCGGCGCCGCTTCGTTCGCCAGCCCGTCCGTCGATCGCGAACGAGTGCCGCCGTCTCGCCGGAAGAAGAACTGACATCACCGACCGCGGCCGGTTATCCTCGCAGGGGGGCACGTTCTTCGAGGGGAGGTGTGGTGTGGGTGACATGCGCGATCTCGATCTCAGACACGTCCCAGCGTCTCATTCCCCTGCGTCGCCGCCTCGCTGGCCGATTGCGGCAGCCGCCGCACTGGTGATCATCCTCCTCGCGCTCGCGGTCGGCGGTTGGTATCTGCGTCGTTCGCGGAGTCTCCCGCAGCAGACAACGCCGCGCGCGGCGAATGAGCCTGCCGCGAGGCCCGCTCCATCGCCTCCCCTTGGCGGAGCGGGAGAAGACATCGAGCTGCCGCCGCTCGGCGACACCGATCCCATGGTGCGGCTGCTCGTGGGCCGCCTGTCGACGCATCCGGCCGTCACGGCGTGGCTCGCGACCGATGGTCTCATCCGCAATGCGACCGTGACCGTGCAGAACGTGGCCGCAGGAGAGACGCCGGCGCGCCATCTGCGACGGATCGCGCCGCAGGGCGCGTTCGCCGTGCGCGCGGAGGGCGCCGACCTCTTCGTCGATCCGCGCAGCTATGGACGCTACAACTGGCTCGCCGACGCCGTCGCGTCGCTCGATACCGAGGGTTCGGCACGGCTGTACAGCACGTTGAAGCCGCGCGTCGAGGAAGCGTACGCGGAGCTCGGCTCTCCCGACACCCGCTTCGACGCGGCGCTCGAACGCGCCATCGTCGCGCTGCTCGAGACGCCGGTCGTCGAGGGTGACGTCCGGCTGGTCACGCGAGGCGCCATGTACGCGTACGCCGACGCGCGGCTGGAGGACCTGTCGCCGGCGCAGAAGCAATTGCTGAGGACGGGGCCGCGCAACACACGGCTGATCCAGGCCAAGCTGCGGGAGATCGCGCGTGCGCTGGGTGTCGCCGCTGACCGCCTGCCGGCACCGCGGTGATCGGTCGCGGCACGTGCCTCGGTCCTCTCCAGAGCCGTGCGGTTCTGCTCAGTTCCTCTCGTCTCGACGGAGCTCGACGTCAGAGATCGCGGCGGACATTCGCGGCCGGCACCTGGATCGGCTCCGGGTCGGGCGTGAAGTCCTCACCAGGATTCACGAAGCGGTCACGTTCGAAGTTGTACTGCTTGTCGTAGAGATGGCGGTAGCGGCCGCCGAGCGCCAGCAATTCCTCGTGGGTGCCTCGTTCGACGATCTCCCCGTGCTCGAGGACCAGGATCTGGTCGGCGCTGCGGATAGTGGAGAGCCGGTGCGCGATGACGAAGGTTGTGCGGCCGTGCCGCAGGCGGCGCAGCCCATCCTGGATCATCGCCTCGCTCTCGCTGTCGAGGCTTGATGTCGCCTCGTCGAGGATCAGGATGCGAGGGTCCGCGAGAATGGCGCGGGCGATCGCGATCCGCTGCCGCTGGCCGCCCGAGAGCTTCACGCCGCGCTCGCCGACGACGGTGTCGTAGCCCTGCTCGAACTCGCTCACGAAGTCATCGCAGTGCGCGATCCGGGCCACCGCCTCGATCTCCTCACGCGGCGCGTACGGCCGCGCGAATGCGATGTTGTCGGCGATTGTGCCATCAAAGAGAAAATTGTCCTGGAGAACGACCCCGAGGTTGGCGCGGTAGTCGCGCAACCGCACCGTGCCGAGATCGCGGCCGTCGACGTAGATGGCGCCTGACAGCGGACGGTTGAAGGTCATCACCAGGCTGATGAGCGTGCTCTTCCCTGATCCGCTGGAGCCGACGAGCGCGGTCGTCGCCCCGGCGGGAGCGTGGAAGCTCACGTGCTTCAGCACCGGCACCCCAGGGTTGTACTCGAAGCTCACGTTCTCGAACCGCACATCGCCATTGACGTCGGGCAGAGGCTCCCGCCCCGAATCCTCCGCGTCTTCCGTCGTCATCGATCGGATCTCCCGGATGCGATCGAGCCCCGCAAACGCGTCGGTGATCTGGGTGCCGATTGATGCGATCGACACGAGCGGGGCGGCGACCAGGCCCGTGAAGAAGACGTACATGACGAAGTCGCCAAGCGTCATCGTCCCCGCCAGGATGGCGCGGCCTCCGACAACGATCATCAGGATGCCGATGATCCCGACGATGAGCGTGGACACAGCGGATACCGACGACACGCCCACCATCGATTTCGCGATGTTCCGGAACAGCCGGTGGGCGCCCTTCGCGAACACCAGCGCTTCACGCCGCTCCGCGGTATAGGCCTTGACGATGCGGATGCCGCCGAGTGATTCAGCGAGCCGTCCGGTTACCTCCGCATTGATGGCGCCGCGCTCGCGGAACAGGGGTCGCAGACGCGTGAACGCCATCGCCATCACGCCGCCGAAGATGCCGAGCAGCACGAGGATGATCGCGGTCAGCCGCCAATTGAGCCAGAAAAGGACGCCAAGTCCGACGATCGCGGTCAGGATGCTGCCGAGCAGCTGAACGATGCCGTTGCCGACCAGATTACGGATGCCTTCCGCGTCGCTCATGATTCGCGAGATGAGGACGCCGGTCTTCGTCGAATCGAAGTAGCGCACCGGGAGCCGCTCGACGTGGCGCTGCACCGCCAGGCGCATGTCGGTGATCGACCGCTGGGCCGCCACGCCGAGTACCAGCGACAGCGCAAACGCGGTTGCCCCTTGCACCGCCGTTGCCGCACCGGCGGCAAGCGCAATCGGCACGAGCAGGTCGCCGCGCGACTTGTTGATCACTTCGTCGATCAGCCACTTGGACGAGGCGGGGAGGACGAGTCCGGCCAGGCGGTTGATGACCATGAGCAGGAACCCGAGCCCGAGCCGGACCCGGTGGGCCCAGACGAGCTCTTTTGCCTCGCGCCACACGACGTCCAGGCTCGGACGCTTCTTCTTTTCGCCATCCTTTGCCGCGGGCGCGGCCGTCGTGACGCCGGCACCCGTGCGTCCGACGCGCGGGCCCGACGGGCCGATCTGCATCGCTGATTTCAATCCGGCCATCATTCCTTCCTGACAGTGACCTTTTTGACCTCGATGCGCTGCCGAGGCGACTCGCCATCGACCGGGGCGGCCTCGATTGCCTCCACAACCGTCATTCCGTCGACGACTCGCCCGAACGCCGTGTATTTGCCGTCGAGAGAAGGCGCGGCGGCGGTGCAGATGAAGAACGACGTGGAGGCGCTGTTCGGATCGTCGGTGCGCGCCATCGACAGCGTGCCCTTCAGGTGCGGCGTGTCGTTGAATTCGGGTACGAGCGTGCGCACGTACTGCTCAGCGCGTTGGGGCACCGGGCTGGTGCGCGTGTTCAGCATGCCGCCCTGGATGGCGAACCCGCGGACGATCCGGTGAAAGGCAGTGCCATCGTACGCCCCGAGCGAGGCGAGCCGCAGGAAATTGCGGACGTGGCCGGGGGCCTTGTCCGGCAGGAACGCGAGCGTGATCGGCCCCTGCGAGGTTTCGAGCACGGCGCGATAGGTCGCGAGCTCTTCCGTCGACTCCGCCGTGAACGGCTCCGGCTCGGGCGGCGGCGTGTCGCGGATCGTGACCCGCGTCATCTCCACCCGGTCGGTCACACGGCCGTTCGCGTCCGTGGACGCCTCGGAGATCTTCTGCACGACCTCCATGCCCTCGACGACGCGTCCGAAGATCGTGTACTGCCCCTCCAACGCGGGCTGATCGGTGACCAAAACGAAGAACTGCGATCCGGCGCTGTCGCGCTTGCCGGGTTGCAGAACGGCGGCCACGGCACCGCGCGTCATCTTCTCGCTGCCGATCTCGGCATCGAGCACGCCCAGCCCGCCGGTACCGTACTGCGCGGCCTTCGAAGGATCCTTCGACAGAGGGTCGCCGCCCTGGATGACTCCATACTTGATGGCACGGTGGAACGTCGTGCCGTCGTACGCACCCTCGCGTGCGAGCTTGATGACATAGCCGACGTGGTTGGGTGCGGCTTCGGGCAGCAGTTGAATGACGAAAGTGCCCTGCGCCGTTTCGACCACCGCCTGCTTTCCTTGCATCTGGTCGGCGGTCAGCGTGGTCTTGAAGTGCTGAACCGTGGGCGGCGCCGCCGGACGCCGCCGCGGCTGCTGCGCGGCAGCGTGCGCAACCGGCAACACCAGGGCGAGCGCCACGAGCAACGGGACAAGTGTTGTACCCGGCTTCAGCCGCGGCGACAGGTGTAGTGCCCGGCTTTAGCCGGGCGATCGGTGTAGTGCCCGGCTTTAGCCGGGCAGAAGCCGACGGAGCGGTACTGCTTGTACGACGCGAGATCATGGAGGGTTCCTCGAACCGTTGATCGTATCAGGTGCCGTTGACGGGCGCCGATCCGCGCCGGGCGCGGGGGCGGTCCAAGGCCCGCCTGAAGGCGGGCACTACACGGACGTGGCTCCAGGCGTCCAGCCTCCCCGCTACCAGCCGCCCGCTGCCAGCCGCCCGCTGCCAGCCCTCAGCCCTCCGCCCGCCATCAGCCATCAGCCATCAGCCATCAGCCGAAGGCCTTGAGTAGAGTACCCCCCATGACTCCCCTTCGGGCCGCGCTCGCGGGCTTCATCGATTACGCAGGACTGTTTCCACCGGCGAGTCTCGACCTCCAGACGACGATCAGCCACCACGAGCAGTACGCGCAATCAGGCGAACGGTGGATGCTCGGACGCTGTGTGGTGCCGCTGCCGCGCCTCGACGATGTCGCCGCAACGCTCGCCCGGTCGACTGTGCTTCGGCCTGCCTGGACGATCGCGGTGCTGGTGAGCGCGGAGGATCGCCTCGACGCCGTCGTGTCCGCAATCGACCGGTTCCACGACTCGAAGGCGACGGTGGGAGTGACCGTCACTGCGATCGAAGCGGCACTGCCCCGGCTCGAGGCCGTCGCCGAGTTCGCGTCCGCTATTCCTGGGACGCTCGAGCGATTCGTGGAGGTTCCGCTCGACGGCGCGCGTGACGCGTGGCTCGATGCGATCGCCGATCGTGCCTGCAGCGCCAAGGTCCGCACCGGCGGAGTGACCGCAGACCGCTTCCCCTCGGCAGCTTCATTGGCCGCCGTGCTGGCCGCGTGCGCGCACCGGCGGCTGCCGCTCAAGGCCACTGCCGGCCTGCACCATCCGATTCGCGCCGCCTACCGGCTGACCTATGACGCGGCCGGTCCGTCTGGCCTGATGCACGGTTTCGTCAATCTCCTGGCGGCGGCGTTAATCCTCCATAGCGGCGGTGGCGCGGAGGCCGACGCCAAACGCGCACTGGAGGTGCAGGACCCACGGCAGTTTGCGTTCGACGACGACGCTCTTGCATGGCAGCGCCACAGCTTCGGCGCGGACGCGTGCGCTGGCACGCGCGCCCACCTGCTGCGCTCGGTCGGATCGTGCTCGTTCGAGGAGCCGGTCGCGGAACTGCGTGGATTGGGGTGGATGCAGTGAGTGGTGCCGTGCGCGGGACTCATTGTGTTGAGTACGGTTCCGGGTTCCGGGTTCTGGGTTCCAGGTTGGCTTCCAGGTTCCGGGTTCGTTCCAAGTTCCTGGTTCACGGGTTCCGGTCCCAAGTGCCGGGTTCGTAATATCGCCGTCGCTCCAATCGAGCTGCGACGAACCTGGAACTCGGAACCACGGAACCAGGAACCGTTGACCCTCGGGGAACCTGGAACGAACGAGGAACGAGGAACCCAACCTGGAACCCAGAACCCGGAACCGGAACCGTACCCAATCAAAGTGAGTACAGGGGTTTAGTCGCGGCTTGCAGCGGCACCGAGGATCACGACGTGAACTTCGCCGGGACCGTGGACGCCTCTGGTCAGCGTCATCTCGATGTCGGCCGTTCGGCTCGGACCGGTGATGAGCACCAGATTGCTGCCCTGCTCCGCGACATCCTCGTGGGCCGCGAGTAACGTGGCGAGCGAGGGGTAGATGCGATCGGCCCCGAGCACGGCGATGTGGACCGGCGCGAGCAGCGAGCTGAGGCGCGAGCGGCCGGGACCAGAGAGAACCGCGAAGGTTCCGCTCTCGGCGATCGCGGCGAACGCGCCGGTGATGCCGACGCGAATCGGGTCCAACGCGGCGAGCCGAGCGGCGCGATCGCTCCCGGACGGGATCCAGCCGAGGTCGCTGTCGATGCCGGCCGCTGCGAGCGCCCCGTGCAGGCCCGGGAGACCGATCGACTCGGGCGCCCACGACAACACGCGCGCGGCCTCGTGCTCCCGGCAGAGGGCCACGACGGCACTGATGGCGTCGGAGGCGGTCGGGGCGCGATGCACGCGCCCGGCAATCGCCGTCAACTCGGCGCTGAAGCGCTCCACGAGCAGGTCCTGCGGCCACTCGGCCCGCGCGACGTCACTGGCGTGGGGCACTGTGTCAGCCGCGCTCACGTGTGCCACGCCCCGAGCCCGGCGCAGGTTCGCGATGATGTTGCCCATCACGGTAGCGCGGTCGCTCATGACGATCGCGTCCGGCGCTCGCGCCACAGCTGCTGGAAGCTCTTCTCGGCTGGAAGTGGAAAGTCGCGCTGCGCCGTCCACCCGGCGAGGGCGCCCGGCATCGATCTCACCCAGCCATCGCGCGCGCGCGTCGCCATCAGCCGGCGACCGATCCGGGCGGCCGCACCGAACAACCGCGGATGCCTGGCGAGCCGCGCATACAGCCCGAGCCCGAGAGTGAGCCATGCCGGGCCCCGGCGTTCCCGTGCGCCCTGGGCGCGGAGGGCCAGCAGCATGCGCGGGATGTCGATCCGCACCGGGCAAATCTCCCGGCACGCGCCGCAGAGACTGCTCGCGTGCGGCAGCTCGCCGAACGCACTCAGCCCGCGGAGCGCCGGCGTCAGCACTGACCCCACGGGGCCCATGTAGACGGTGCCGTACGCGTGTCCGCCGACGGACTGGTAAACGGGGCAGACGTTCAGGCACGCGCCGCACCGGATGCAGTGAAGAATCTCCGCCAGCTCCGTACCGAGAAGGGTGCTCCGACCGTTGTCCACGAGCACGACATGCAATTCGTCGGGGCCATCGGGTTCGTCGGAGTCGTCTTGGCCCACCTGAAGGTGGGCACTACCGGGATCACGGCCAGCTTGGAGGTGGGCACTACCGGGATCACGGCCCACCTGAAGGTGGGCACTACGAGGATCGCGGCGGCGGGGGCCGGAGATGATGTTCGTATACACCGTCAGCGGCTGCCCGGTGGCGCTTCGCGCGAGCAGCTGCAGCATCAGGCCGAGATCCGCGAGCGTCGGCACGACGCGCTCGATCCCCATCAGCGCCACGTGCACGCGCGGCACGGTGGTCGTCAACCGGCCGTTCCCTTCGTTGGTTGCGATGCAGATGCTTCCCGTCGCGGCCACGCCGAAATTGACGCCGCTGATGCCCATGTCGGCGCGCAGGAACTCGGCCCGCAGCAGGCGCCGCGCGAACGCGGCCATGTGGGGCACGTCCGCGACGTCGTTGGCGCTGGCGCCGAGCTTCCGCGCGAACAGGTCGGCCACGTCCTCCTTGCTCTTGTGGAGGATGGGCCCGATGATGTGCGACGGGTGCTCGCCCCCGACCTGCGCCACGAACTCGCCGAGATCGGTTTCGACGACCCGCACGCCGGCGGCCTCGAGGGCGCCATTCAGCTCGAGCTCCTCGCTGACCATCGACTTCGACTTCACGACGTGCCGCACGCCACGCGAGGTTGCGATGGCGGCCACGATCCGTCGCGCGTCGTCGGCACTGTCGGCCCAGTGCACGTGGCCGCCGCGCCGCTCCACGCTCGCGGCGAACTCGTCCAGATAGCGATCGAGGTGCGCGACGACGTCGGCGCGAACGGCACGCGCGCGGTCGCGCAGGGCATCAGCTCCGGCGAGGGTCGCGAAGCCGGCGGCCCGGTTCGCCAGCAGCCTCCCCGTGGCGCGCTGCACCTTCGTGCCGAGCGCCGTATCGGCGAGCGCCTCTTCGGCGCGGCGGTAGAACGAGGCGGGCGCGACGCTCACCGCGGCTCCTCGTCGGTCTGAACGGCAGAGAGATCACGGCCCACCTGAGGGTGGGCACTACGGGGAGCGCGGCCCAAAGGAAGGCGGGCACCATCGGGATCGCCGGTGTCGGCCAGCAACTCGGCGATATGACGCACGCCGATCGTGCTGCCCCGCCTCCGCAGGCCTCCGGCCATGTGCATGAGACAACTCACGTCGCTCGCGACCACGGCGCGCGCCCCGGTGGCCTCGATGGCATCCAGCTTTCGCTCGAGCATCGCGCCCGAAATGGCGCTCATCTTCACGGAGAACAGGCCGCCGAACCCGCAGCAGCTCTCCGCGTCGGCCAGGGGCCGCCGATCGATGTGTTCGACGGCATCGAGCAGGACAATCGGCTGATCCCGCACGCCCAGCCCGCGCAATCCGTGGCAACTGGGATGGTAGGTCACGCTTTCGCGCGCACAGGCGCCACAGGATGTCTGGCCAAGGACATCCACCAGGAACTGCGTGAGCTCGTACGTTCGTTGGGAAAGGGCCGCCGCGCGAGGACCGTAGTCCGGGTCGTCGGCGAGCAGCGCCGGCGCGTGATGCACCAGCATATCGGCGCAGGATCCCGAGGGCACGACGACGGGCGCATCGCGGCGGGCGAGAACATCGACCGTATGACGCGCCATCATGCGCGCATCGTCGTGGTACCCGGCGTTGAACGCTGGCTGTCCGCAGCAGGTCTGTCCATCGGGCACGAGGACTTCGAGTCCGGCGCGCTCGAGGATGGCGGCGGCCGCGAAGCCCACGTCAGGATAGAGGTGATCGACGAGGCAGGTCACCAGCAGTTGCACCGCCCGCGGCGTCTGCGCGTCCGCTCTCGGCATCGGGGCAAGCTTAACGCTGATGTGGAGGAATGAGCTACGGGCGCCCCGAGGGCGTCGCGATCGCAGTGACCGCGAGACGCGGAATCAGCGCAGCCGCATGAATCGGCGACGCTGATGATCGAAGTAGTACTGACCGCAACCGTTCTCGCAGACCGTGAAGTAGTCGAACTGAATCCCAGCCACCGTCTGCGTGTCCTGCCACGACAGCGGCGAGGCACAATCGGGACACGGCAGCGGCAAGGGTGCACCGGCGATGGCGGCGGTGCGACACTGGATCACCCGGCTCTGGAGGGCGAGGCTCGACGATCGGCTGCGCAGCGCGTTCGATCGCTCGGCGGCCTGTGCCGACAGGCAGCGCGCGCGAGCGCTGCTGGCGAGCAGCGTATAGATCGTGTCGCGCAACTGCTCGGGCGCACACGGCTTGATCAGCACGCTGTCGAAGCCCGCGGCATTCGCGAGCGCGACGTCGCCCTGGCGCGCAGCGCCGGTGACCGCGATCACCGGAATGGACGCCGTCGATGCGGTGGCCTTGAGACGGCGGCACAGTTCGAGGCCGTTCAGCCCCGGCACGTGCAAATCGGTCACAACGATCTGCGGATCGAGCGCCACCGCCTGCGCGAGCGCCGAGGTGCCGTCGCCGACGCTGGACACGCGGAAACCGGCCCACACGAGACCGGCATGGCAAAGCTGACGCGAGTCGACATCGTCTTCGACCAGCAGCACGAGAGGCTCGCCCTGCGAGAAGCCCGATCGGGTGTTCTGGAGACTGGGCATGCGCGTAGTGCTTCGAAACCGCGATACAGACGTTGGGAAGGGTCAAGTTTAGCAGAGCGTCAGTCCGGCACCCTGGGATGGCCGCCGGCCTCACCTGCCGCCACCGACACCTGAGCAGTTATTGCCGCCTGCGCCCCTCATTCCTGGCGCACTCTACGCGTTCAGCCTTTGGGCGGCATCTTTCGCAAGGCGCGTTGGATCGTGCGGTTCTGCTTCTTCTCTGCCTGCTGGGCGAGCGCGTCCTGACGGGTCGCGAGGTGACGCAACTCACCCTGGAGCTTCACGTAGCTCTCGAGTCGATCCGGCGGAAGCCGCCCGACTTCGACCGCGGCCTTCACCGCGCACTTCGGCTCGGTCTCGTGCCGGCAGTCGCGGAAGTAGCAGTTCGCTGCGAGTGTGGCCACATCGTCGAATGTTTCCTCCACGCCGTCTTCGGCGCTCCACAACTGCAGCTCGCGCATGCCGGGCGTGTCGATGAGCAATGCCCCGCCGGGCAGCGGCACGAGCTCGCGATGCGTGGTCGTGTGGCGGCCGCGCGAATCCTTCTCACGCACATCCCGCGTGAGCTGCCGCTCGTGCCCGACGAGCCGGTTGATCAGCGTCGACTTACCGACTCCCGAGGAGCCGAGCAGCGCCACCGTGACGCCTGGTTTTAGATAGTGAGACAGTTCCTCGAGCCCGCTTCCAAGCGTCGAACTGATGGTGTGGACCGGCACGGTGCCGGCAATCGCCGCCACCTCCGCGCGGCAGATCTCCAGGTCGGGTGCGAGGTCCGCCTTGTTGAGCACGACGACGGGAGTGGCGCCGCTTTCGCGCGTCATCGCGAGATACCGTTCGAGGCGGCGGATATTGAAGTCGCGATCGAGGCCGGCGACGAGGAAGGCGACATTCACGTTCGCCGCGAGGATCTGTTCAGCCGTCTCCTGGCCGGCCACCTTGCGCGAGAAGATGCTGGTGCGCGGCAGGATGCGCTGGATGGTGGCGCGCTCCTGCCGCGACGGCCAGCGAACGCCCACCCAGTCGCCGACGGCCGGCAGATCCCGGCGCGACTGCGCCTCGTGCCGCATGCGGCCCGTGATGTCGGCCAGCGTTTCGTCGTGTTCGAGGTACACGCGAAACGTCGCGCCGTAGGCCACCGCCACGCGCGCCGGCTGCAGGCCCTCGGCGCCTAACGGCTCGAACAACGCGCGCTCCCGCTCCGTCCACCCCAGTTCCGCCAGATTCATTCACATACCCGGCTTACGCGTATCGAGATCAATCGGATTGAGCGGCACGTCCCAGTGCGCCGTGAGCAGTTCGAAGCGGCGACGCTCCTCCCGGCGATAGGTTGCCTGGTCCGGGTACAACCTGGTGATGAGCTCCTGTTCCGTGGGCCCCGTGGCGACGGCCTCACGCGAGACGAGCTCGACCACGAAGGTCCAGTCCGCGCGGCCGTCGCCGTGATACTGCGGCACCCACGTGCGCACCGACGCGAACCGGCCGGCCTGCTGCTGCGCTTTGAGCAGCGGGTAGTGGTTCTTCTGAAACAAGTCGAGGAACTCGTCCTGCGATCCCCACTTCACCGTGTAGAAGTACCACGTGGTCTTCGTTGCGGCGGGTGCCGGCGTCGCGGTCTGCCGCGCCGCCGCGACACTCCCGAGCACCAGCACCATCAGCACGCCCGCGCACAACGCCACCCTCCGGACCTGCCACTCTCTCGTCCTCATGTCGCCTCCAGGGTGTCGATTATAGGGGCGGCGGGCGGGGGATCCGGGACCAGGGGCCGCCCTTGGCAGGGCTGAGACCTGGAGGCTGGGGGCTGGGGGCTGGAGGCTAGGGGCTGGGGGCTAGGGGCTGGGGGCTGGGGGCTGGAGGCTGGCGCAGAACGGCGGATGCCAGATGTAGCAACCGCCGCATCCTTACAATTGTCATCCTGAATTCTTTCATGCAGGGTGCCTCCAGCCCCCAGCCTCCAGCCTCCAGCCCCAGCTCACGAAGGCGCCCGCGGCGAGAAGCGAACCATTCGAGCCGCATAAGCGATCCTTATGTCATTTGAACAATCAAAACCAATTGTTGTAATCTTGGGGGACCCGATCGCGCAGGCCGCCACGCCCGCGAGGCCGTTCCGGCCGGCGTGGCGACGGTGCAGGCGCACCGGCGAGGAGCGACGATCCCGTGCGCATTGCCTATCAGGGAGAACCCGGCGCCTACAGTGAGGCGGCGGCCCTCCATTTCAGCGGCCACGCGGATCTCATCGCGTGCGAAGCCTTCGACGACGTGTTCACGGCCGTGGCAACTGGCCGCGCCACGCACGGGATCCTGCCGGTGGAGAACTCGATCGGCGGCAGCATCCACCGCAACTACGACCTGCTGATGGAGCACGACCTGCCGATTGTCGGCGAAGTCGAGCTGCCCATCCGGCACCACCTGCTGGCGCTGCCCGGGCACCGCTATCGGCCAGGTGCAGCGCATCTACTCGCACCCGCAGGCGCTGGCCCAGTGCGAGCGCTTTCTGAAGACGCGGCCCGGCGTCCGCGTGACGCCGACGTACGACACGGCCGGCAGCGCCAAGCTGATCAAGGAGCAGGGGCTCACCGACGCGGCGGCCATCGCGTCCGAACGCGCGGCGCAAGTGTTCGGCCTCGACACGCTCGAATCTGACATCCAGGACTTCTCCGACAACATCACGCGGTTCCTGGTGATCGCCCGCAGCACCGACCCGCAGGCGCCCGCCGACAAGACGACGCTGGTCTTCTCCCTGAGCAATGCGCCCGGCGCTCTCTTCAAGGCACTCAGCGTCTTCGCGCTACGCGACATCGACCTGACGAAGATCGAGTCGCGGCCGATCCGTGGCCGGCCCTGGGAGTATCTCTTCTACGTCGACATCCCGATCAACCGCCAGGACCTGCGCTGCGCGCGGGCGCTCGTGCACCTCGGGGAGTTCGCGCGCACGCTGCGGACGCTGGGCTCGTATCCGAGCGCGAAGATGCGCGAGGCAGCGACGAAGACGGAGCCGGCATGAGCGACACGCAGTTCATCCGCCGGAGCGACGTTCTCCTGCGCGGCCCGCACCGCGCCCCGGCGCGGGCGATGCTCAAGGCCTGCGGCTTCGACGACGAGGCGCTCGGAAAGCCGATC
This sequence comes from Vicinamibacteria bacterium, assembly GCA_963697705.1. Lineage (GTDB taxonomy): Bacteria > Acidobacteriota > Vicinamibacteria > Vicinamibacterales > JAENWD01 > CAVUCH01. The sequence goes on along the minus strand of CAVOPA010000017.1, from coordinate 1,871,203 downwards.
ATCGGCGTCGCCAACACGTGGATCGAGATCGGCCCGTGCAATCACCATTTGCGCGAGCTGGCGGCGAAAGTCAAAGACGGCATCCGGGCGGCCGGCGGCACGCCGATGGAGTTCAACACCGTCTCGATCAACGACGGCATCACGATGGGCACCGACGGGATGCGGGCGTCGCTCATCAGCCGTGAGGTCATCGCCGACTCGATCGAGCTCGTGGCGCGCGGCTACAACTTCGACGGCCTGATCGCGCTCTGCGGGTGCGACAAGACGATCCCGGGCACCACCATGGCCCTCGCCCGCCTCGGCATCCCGGGGCTCGTGCTCTACGGCGGCTCGATTGCACCAGGCGCGTTCCACGGACGCGACGTCACGATCCAGGACGTGTTCGAGGCCGTTGGTGCACACGCGGCCGGCCGCATGAGCGATGCTGACCTGCACGACATCGAAGACCACGCCTGTCCCGGCTCCGGGGCCTGCGGCGGCCAGTTCACGGCCAACACCATGGCCACGGCGATCGAGTTCCTCGGCGTGGCCCCGATGGGTTCCGGGTCGGTGCCGGCGACCGCCTCGGAAAAGGATGCTGTCGGCCGGCGCGCGGGCGGGCTCGTGATGGATCTCGTCCGGCGCAACCTGCTGCCGCGGGAGATTCTCACGCGCGAGGCGCGTCGAGAATGCCATCGCCTCGGTCGCCTGCACCGGCGGATCGACCAACGCCGTGCTGCACCTGCTCGCGATCGCGCGCGAGGTCGGCGTGACGCTCGACATCGACGACTTCGACCGCATCAGCCGCCGTGTGCCGTTGCTCGCCGACCTCAAGCCGGGCGGCCGCTACGTGGCCACCGATCTCTACCGCGCGGGCGGCATTCCGCTCGTCGCGCGGCGGCTGCTCGAGGCCGGATTGCTGCACGCCGCAGCGAAGACGGTCACGGGCCGCACGATCGGTGAAGAGGCCGCTGAGGCACACGAAACCGCGGGGCAGGATGTCGTCCGCCCGCTCTCGTCGCCCCTCAAGGCCACCGGTGGTCTCGTGATTCTCAGGGGCAACCTGGCCCCGGAGGGCTGTGTCGTGAAGGTGGCCGGACACGAGCGCCTGCATCACCGCGGCCCGGCACGCGTCTTCGACGACGAGCAGTCGGCGCTGGCGGCGGTGCTCGCCAACCAGATTCAGCCGAACGACGTGGTGGTGATTCGCTATGAAGGCCCCGCGGGCAGTCCGGGGATGCCGGAAATGCTCGCCGTCACTGGCGCGCTCGTCGGCCAGGGCCTCGGAGACTCGGTGGCGCTCATGACCGACGGCCGCTTCTCGGGCGCCACCCATGGGTTCATGGCGGGTCACGTAGCGCCGGAAGCGGCGCGTGGCGGGCCGATCGCGGCCCTGCGCGAGGGCGACACCGTGGTGTTCGACGTCCCCGCACGGCGGCTCGACGTGGAGCTGCCCGAGGGCGAGCTCTCGACGAGGCTGCAGGGATGGCAGCCGAAGCCGGCGCGCTACGCGAGCGGCGTGATGGCAAAGTACGCGCGCCTCGTGTCGTCGGCGGCGCAGGGCGCGGTCACGTCGTAACCGTTTACCGTTTACCGTTAACCGTTGACCGATCGCAGCGGGGACCGAGCGGCGACACGTGGCGGAGCGGTACTCGATGAACGGTTGACGATGAACGTTGTCGGTGAACGGATCGACGGTGACGGTCAACGGTGAACGGTGAACGGTGAACGAGAGAGCGAAGTCATGAAACGAACCGGAGCGCAGATCATTTGGGAATGCCTGGCCCGCCAGGGCGTGCATACCGTGTTTGGATACCCGGGCGGCGCGATCCTGCCCGCCTACGACGCGATGACGCAGTACGCCATCCGACACGTGCTGGTGCGCCACGAGCAGGGCGCGACGCACATGGCTGACGGGTTCGCACGCGCGAGTGGGCAGGTCGGCGTGGCGATTGCGACCTCCGGTCCGGGCGCCACGAACATGGTCACCGGAATCGCCACGGCGATGCTCGACTCCTCACCGATCGTCTGCATCACCGGGCAGGTCGGCAGCAAATTGATCGGCACCGATGCATTCCAGGAAACCGACATCACCGGCGTGACGCTGCCAATCACCAAGCACAACTACCTCGTCACCCGCGCGGAAGACGTCGCCCCGACGATGCGCGAGGCGTTTCACGTCGCCGCGTCCGGCAGGCCCGGTCCCGTGCTGATCGACATCACGAAAGACGCGCAGCAGTCGACCGCCGAATTCGACTGGGACGCTGCCGCCCCGCAGATGCGCGGCTACCGTCCGGACCACCGGCCAGCATCGGCCGACTACGCGCGCGCCGCAGCGCTCATTCGCGAAGCGAAGCGGCCGATCATCCTTGCCGGGCGCGGCATCATGCTGTCGGGCGCCGAAGACTCAGTACGGGAGTTTGCGGAGCGCACCGAAACACCGATGGCGATGACCCTGCTCGGACTCGGCGGCGTACCCGCCAGCCATCCACTCAACCTCGGCATGATGGGCATGCACGGTGAAGCCTGGGTCAACACGGCCATCCAGGAAGCCGACCTCTTGCTGGCCTTCGGCATGCGGTTCGACGATCGGGTCACGGGCAATCTCAAGACCTACGCGCCGCACGCGAAGAAGATCCACGTCGACATCGATCCGGCCGAGATCAACAAGAACGTCAAGGTGGACGTGGCGCTCGTCGGCGACCTCGGAGAGGTGCTGGCCGAGCTGATGCAAGTCGTGCCCGGCGGCCGGCATCCCGAGTGGCTCGCGCGCATCGCCGACCTCAAAGGCGATTCCGCGGTCCGCGACATCCAGAACCTGCCCGACAGCGGCCATCTCTACGCGGCACACGTCATCAACGACCTCTGGCGCGAAACCGGCGGCGACGCCATCGTCGTGACCGACGTCGGTCAGCACCAGATGTGGGAGGCGCAGTACTACAAGCACAACACGCCGCGCTCTCTCATCACCTCCGGCGGCCTCGGCACGATGGGCTTTGCGCTGCCGGCGGCGATCGGCGCGAAAATCGCCCGCCCCGACGCCGAAGTCTGGGTCGTCGTCGGCGACGGCGGGTTCCAGATGACGATGTGCGAGCTCGCAACGGTGGTGCAGGAGAACCTCGAGATCAAGGTCGCGATCATCAACAACGGCTACCTCGGGATGGTGCGGCAGTGGCAGGAGTTCTTCTACGAGAAGCGCTATGCCGCCACGCCGCTGGTCAATCCGAACTTCCCGAAGCTCGCCGAGGCCTTCGGCATCCGCTCGAGAGCGGTGTCGGCGCGCTCCGAGGTGCTGCCAGCCGTGGCCGATGCCCGGAGCCACAAGGGCCCCGCACTGATCGATTTCCAGGTCGAGCAGGAAGACTCGGTCTATCCGATGGTGCCCGCCGGCGCGGACCTGCACGCGATGATCCGCAGGCCGAGTCCGATCGTCGAGACGGCGGCGGACTGAAGCCCGCCCGCGGAAATGCAGGATGCAGGATGTCGAATGCAGGCGGGAATCCACCGTCGCGCATCCGGCATTCTGCATCCGACATGCGACATGACAGGGATTGAGTGATGCTGCACACCTTCGCCGTTTACGTTGAAGACAAACCAGGCGTCCTGAACCGGATCGCGTCGCTTTTCCGTCGCCGGGCGTTCAATATCGACTCGCTCACGGTCGGGCACACCGAGACCAAGGGCGTGTCGCGCATGACGATCGTCTGCGATGCCGACGAGACCAGCGCGCGGCGGATCGAGGCGAACGTCTACAAGCTCGTAAACGTGCTGCGGGTGGACGATCTGTCGCACCTGTCGTCGGTCGACCGCGAGCTGGCGATGGTCAAGGTCAGCGCCACTCCTGAGAACCGCGCCCAGGTGATGCAGCTGGCGGATGTCTTCCGCGCCCGCGTCGTCGATGTGTCGGCCGAATCGCTCATTGTCGAAACGACGGGCACGGAAGAGAAGATCGACCGGCTGCTGGACGTGCTGCGGCCGTACGGCGTGCTCGAGGTGGTGCGCACCGGGCGCGTCGCGATGGCGCGCGGCGCCCGCCCCGCGGCGACCGTCCGCGACCGGTTCGCCGGCCTAGAGGATGTAGCAGACGCGAGCGTGTCCTACTCCGTCTGAGGCAGGCAGGCCCCGGGCCGGGAGCTTGAGGCCAAGGGCGAAAGGCTAAAGGCCGATGGCCCGCGCCCTTCCCGTTCCCGCAGCCGTGGAGCCTTTTCGCATGGTCACGTTTGTAGCGCCTCGAAGCTGAGCGTTCGAATCGCCTTAGCCTTTAGCCCTAGCCCTTAGCCCTAGCCTTTAGCCCTTAGCCCTTAGCCTGTTTTTGGAGCCCCTCATGGCCACGATCTACTACGACCAAGATGCCGACCTCTCGCTGATTCAGTCCAAGAAGGTGGCCGTCATCGGCTACGGCTCACAGGGCCACGCGCACGCGCTGAACTTGAAGGACAGCGGCGTGACCGTCGCCGTAGGGTTGCCGGAGACGAGCCGCTCGCGCGCGAAGGCAACTGCCGCGGGGCTGGATGTGAAGACGGTCGCCGACGCCGCGGCGTGGGCCGACGTGATCATGATCCTGGTGCCCGACACGACGCAGGCATCGCTCTACCGGAATGCGATCGCGCCGCATCTCACCGACGGCAAGACGCTCATGTTCGCGCACGGGTTCAACATCCGGTTCGGGACGATCCAGCCGCCAGCCGGCGTGGATGTTTCGATGATTGCACCGAAATCACCCGGTCACCGGGTGCGCGAGCTGTACGTCGAAGGCGGCGGGACGCCGGCACTGCTCGCGGTCCACCAGGATGCGACCGGTCGAGCGCGAGCCAACGCGCTGTCGTATGGGCGGGCACTCGGCGTCACGCGCGCCGGCGTGCTCGAGACGACGTTCGCGGAAGAGACCGAGACTGACCTGTTCGGCGAGCAAGCTGTCCTCTGCGGCGGGGTCAGCGCGCTCGTGAAAGCCGGCTTCGAGACCCTGGTGAAGGGCGGTTACCAGCCGGAGATCGCCTACTTCGAGTGCATGCACGAGCTGAAGCTGATTGTCGACCTGATGTACCGCGGCGGCTTGAACTACATGCGCTACTCGGTGAGCGACACCGCCGAGCACGGCGACTACACTGGTGGCCCCCGCCTCATCACCGACGAGACCCGCGCGGAGATGCGCAAGATGCTCGCGGAGGTGCAGGACGGCACCTACGCGAAGAACTGGATCACCGAGAACGAGAAGGGGCGGCCCTGGTTCAACGCCACGCGCGCCGCGGAACAGACCCAGCAGCTCGAGGAAGTCGGGGCAAAGTTACGGGCAATGATGCCGTTCCTCAACCCGGTGAACGTGCGGCCCGACGGACACGGCGTCTAATCCGTTGTCCGTTATCCGTTATGACCGTTTCGCGCATGCCGCTGCGCAGCAACTCCTCCAATCGAACCACTTGTAAGCGTCAACGGTGAACGGTCAACGGTGAACGGTCAACGGGTAAGAGGCACGAGTCTCAGGATCCGATCGTCGTCTGACGCCGGCACCCCACGCCCATCGCGGTTGTTCGTCGCGATGTACAGGAACCCGTCGGGTCCGCTGACCACATCCCGCAGGCGGCCGAAACGCCCGTTCAGGAGCCGCTCGATCGATTGCACCCGGCGGAGATTTGCGGGGTCGAGGCGGACGCGCAGCAGCGCCTGCCCCCGAAGCGTCGCGACGAACAGGTCGTTGCGGAACGCCGGCAACGCCGTGCCGCGGTAGAAGGACGCGCCCGACGGGGCGACCGACGGTGTGAACGACGTAATCGGCGTCTGCATGTCCGCGCGCGACTGGTCGCCCTCGATGATCGGCCACCCGTAGTTGCGTCCGCGATCGATGACGTTGATCTCGTCATTCCCCGTGTTGCCGTGTTCCGTCTCGAACAGGTCGCCGGTAACAGGATGCCAGTCGATTCCCTGCGGATTGCGGTGCCCCCAGGACCAGACGGGCGAGCCGTAGGGGTTGCCGGCGGGCGTCGTGCCATCGTCCGCGAGCCGCAGGATCTTTCCGTTGAGGGATCCCAGGTCCTGTGCGTGCGACGGCGCCGCGACGTCGCCGAAGGTCACGTACAGCGCGCCGTCGGGCCCGAACCGCACGCGCGCCCCGTTGTGGACGTTCGCGGCCGGCACGTCATCGAGGAGCACCGCTGCCTCGCCGAGCGCGTTTCCCACCTCACGATATCGGACCAGCCGCGCGGTGGGACCGGCCGCGCCCGAGGCGGTGTAGACCAGGTACACCAGCCGGTTGGCGCCGAACGACGGATGCAGCGCGAGCCCGAGCACCCCGCTTTCGCCGCCTGTGAAGACGTCGGAGATGGTCAGAGCCGGCTCGGCGAGCAGGGTGCCGTTCTGCAGGATGCGCACGCGACCGGGGCGCTCGGTCACGAAGAGCCTGCCATCGGGTGCGAACGCGAGGGCCCACGGGATTTCGAGGCCCCTGGCAACGATCTCCACGCCCACGCGGACGCCATCCGCGGTGGTGAAGGTCTCGACGGGAGAGGTGCCCGGGGGTGGAGAACCAGACGGCGGCTCTGTGGGCGGGCGCGACGGCGATCCACATGCGGCGAGGTGGCAGGCCAGGGCGACGGCTATGGCGAGCTCACGAACGGCCATGTTCCAATGTTACGGCCGCGCGCAGCGAACCGGCTCGACTGGGCACAGGGTCACCGCGATCCGGGCGCATTTGCTTCCGCCGCCGAATTGGCGCGGGCGCGCGAGTCGGTGGCGCTGATTACGAACCGGGGCTACGACCGAGGCCGCGATCTTGCGGCCGCGCTGAACGCGCTGACCGACAGCATCCGCTGACTCTCGAATCTACGCTTCCCCACCGGTGCAGGCTCTTGACCCACGCAGGTGAGACACGTTTCTCTCGCCGATGTCAGCGATGGTCCCTGGTTTACACAGATGATCAGCTCCGGCGTCCCAGCCGCGGAGCTGCAGCGCGCGCTGGCGCCGCTGCTCGAGAAGAAGAAGGCGCTCGCGCTGCTCCAGGAACGACTCGTGGCACTCGCTCGCGAGCAGCAGACGATCGACCAGGGCCAGGCGCCTGCGTGAGAACATGAAGGCGCCGCGGGAAGCGCCGAGGAGAAGCTGCTGCTGCAACGATACACTGGTCAGCTCGACGAACAGGAGACGACGCTGCACGCGATCAAACAGGAGATCGCGAAGGGCCCCTGGCCCGCGACGCCGCGGCTCAGGGGCTCTCGAAAACGATCGGCGAGCTGTCGTTCGAGTTCGTCGGCACGAAGCAGGGCGGCCCCGGCCGGCGCGCAGGTAGTCTGGTTCGCGTCACGCCGACGATCATGACGCCGCTGCAGACCTCGACGAGGATTGTGGTTAATCCGGTGCTCACTTGTGTTGTCACCCATCAGTCACGTGGGGCAGGGCTTCAGCCCTGCAAGTCGCGCTCGCAAGCAGGCCTGAAGGCCTGCCCCACATGACTTCAGAAGTGAATCACGGGTTTAACGTTGCCGAGCGCCGGTCAACGGTCAACGGTCAACGGTCAACGGTCAACGGTCAACGGGTGAGAATGCTCGAATCAGTTCGACGCGTCATGACTGTGTTAGCGTGCGCGGTGATGACGGCGCATGCTGACGCTCCGCTGCCCCTCGATCCGGTCGAACAACGGATCGTCGCCGCGGTCGATCGAGACAACGACACTGCACTGGCCCTTCTCGAGGCCGTCGTCAACATCAACAGCGGCACAACCAATCTCGCCGGGGTGAAAAGGGTCGGCGACCGGTTCCGGACGGAGCTCGACGCGCTCGGCTTCCGCACGCGCTGGGTGGATGGCGCACCGTTCGGACGGGCCGGGCACCTGGTGGCGGTACATACCGGCCGAGGCCCTCACGTGCTGCTGATCGGCCATTTGGATACGGTGTTCGATGCCGACCAGCCGTTCCAGCGGTTCGAACGGCTGTCGCTCACCGAGGCGCGCGGGCCCGGCATCATCGACATGAAGGGCGGCGATGTGATCGTCGTCCAGGCCTTGAAAGCCCTGCACACGGCCGACGCACTGGCAGACGCCCAGATCAGTGTCATCATGACCGGCGACGAGGAAGACGTGGGACAGCCGCGGGATCTGGCGCGGCGTGATCTCCGAGAGCTCGCGGATGCCGCCGATGTCGCCATCGGATTCGAGGACGGCCCGGGCGATCCGCGGCTGGCAGTCATCGCGCGCCGCGGCTCGACGCGATGGACGCTGCAGGTCACCAGCGAGGGCGGGCACTCCTCGCAAATCTTCCGCGAGGAGGTCGGGCCCGGCGCGATTTTCGAGGTCGCGCGCGTCCTGCAGCTGTTTCGCGAGCGGCTGTCGCACGACCCTCTCCTCACGTTCAGCCCGGGGGCCATCGTGGGCGGCACCGCCGTCACGTTCGACCGCGAGCAGGCGCGTGGCACCGCGGCGGGCAAGGGCAACGTGATTGCGGCGCAGGCGCTCGTCGAGGGCGACCTGCGCGCGATCTCGGCCGCGCAACTGGCGAGTGCCAAGGAAGCGATGCAGGCCATCGTTGCGGACGCCCTGCCGCACACCGGGTCCACGATTCAGTTCGACGACAGCTATCCGCCCCTCGCCCCCACCGACGGCAACCGACGGCTGCTGGAGCTGTACGACCGTGCCAGCCGTGACATCGGCGCAGGTGCGGTCTCCGCGAGTGATCCGCGCCAGGCGGGAGCGGCGGACGTTTCTTTCACGGCCGGGCGGGTCGAGATGGTGCTGGACGGCATCGGCCTCATGGGGCGAAACGACCACTCCGAGCACGAGACCGCGGATCTCGAGACGCTCCCGTCGCAGACCAAGCGCGCGGCGGTGCTGATCTACCGCCTGACACGCGCGCGATAGGCGGCGGGCGGCGGGCGATATGCGGCGGGCGCTCGGCGGGCGGTGGGCAGGCGCCGGGCGGCAGGGGTGGGCGGCGGGCCGGCGGCGTGGGCGGTGAAGCCAGCCTCCAGCCCCCAGCCTCCAGCCATCGCTATCTTCGATGTACCCTGCGTTTGATGCCCCTCAGCCGTCGTGAATTCGTTAGCGCCGCCGTGGCTGGTGCGCTCCGCCCCCGCGGCGCTGCCGCACCGGCGACTCCCTGGCTCGATCCTCATCGTGAGCCCGCTGCCCGCTTAATCGGTGCAGCGCTCGCCGACGCGTCCGCGTGGAACCGTCTGGCGGAGCTCACCGACACGTTCGGCCACCGGTTGAGCGGGTCGCGCGCGCTCGAGGACGCGATCGCGTGGGCCGTGCGCACGATGCGCGCCGACGGGCTCGAGAACGTGCGCGCCGAGCCCGTGAAGGTGCCGCGATGGGTCCGCGGACACGAGTCGCTCGAGATCCTGTCCCCTTACCCGAGCCGCCTGCCCCTCCTCGGTCTCGGCAACAGCGTCGGTACGCCTCCTGAAGGGATCGAAGCCGATGTGCTCGTGGTGTCCGGGTACGACGAGCTCGATCGGCGCGCGCACGAGGCGGCGGGCCGGATCGTGCTGTTCAACGTGCCATTCACCGACTACGGGGCGACGGTGACGTTCCGCACCTCAGGACCGTCCCGGGCCGCGCGCGCCGGCGCCGTCGCCTGCCTCGTGCGGTCGATCGGCGTCGATGGCCTGCGCACGTGCCATACGGGGATGCTCAGCTATCGTGCGGACGCGCCGCAGATTCCCGCGGCCGCTATACCCGTGGAAGACGCGATGCGCCTGCAGCGGCTCGTCGCCCGCAACGAACGCGTGCGCCTGCGGCTCTCGATGGAGGCCGCCATGCAGGGCGACGCCGATTCGGCCAACGTGGTCGGCGAGATCATCGGCCGTGACTTCCCGCACGAGATCGTCGTCGTCAGCGGCCACTTCGACTCATGGGACGTCGGCACCGGCGCGATCGACGACGGCGGCGGCTGTGTGGTCACGTGGGAAGCGGTACGGTTGCTGAAGACGCTGGGGCTGCGTCCACGGCGCACGGTGCGGGTCGTGCTCTTCACCAACGAGGAGAACGGGCTGCGTGGCGGCGTGGCCTACCGTGACCAGCACCGTGCGGAACTCGCCGATCACGTCCTGATGCTGGAGTCGGACGGCGGCGTGTTCCGCCCGCGGGGATTCGGCTTCAGCGGGAGCGATCGCGCGCGCACGATCGTCCAGGCCGTGGCCAGCCTGCTCACGGGGATTCAGGCTGAGGCAATCGCGCCGTCGGGCGGAGGCGCGGACATCGGGCCGAGCGTACAAGCCGCACAGGTGCCGGCGATGGCGCTCGACGTCGATGGATCGAAATACTTCACCTACCACCATAGCGAGGCTGACACGGTCGATAAGCTGGATCCGCTCGACATGGCGCGGTGTACGGCCGCGGTCGCGGTGATGAGCTACGTGATCGCGGACCTTCCCGAACGGCTGGATCGCTGAAGCGGTCGCCAACGTGGCACGCGCGGGTCCACGAACACGCACGCCTGTTGACCACGGAATTATCGCCGGCATGCCGCGGAAGGATCAGGTGACCGCGCGGGCCGGAGTCACCACGCCCCGGCACTCCCCGAGGCCAATGCGCGTGGCGCCCTCCCGCTCGCACCACCCGCGGAACACGACCTCATCGCCATCTTCGAGAAAGCGGCGCTCTTCTCCGCCAGGTAGCGCGATCGGCTCGGTCCCGCGCCACGTGAGCTCGAGCAGACACCCGCGCGAATCGCGTGTCGGCCCAGACACCGTGCCGGTGCCAAGGAGATCGCCAGCGCGCAGATTGCACCCGTTGCTGGCGTGGTGCGCGACGAGCTGACCCAGGGTCCAATAAAGGTGTCGCAGGTTCGAGCGGCTGACGACTTGCGGGGCTTCACCCGCCGCGCGCATCCGCTCGGACGATAGCGTCACCTCGAGCCGCAGATCGATCGCGCCGCGAGCACGCACCTGCTCAGCATCGAGGTACGGCAACGGTGCTGGATCGCCCTGCGGGCGCACGAACGCCGGCGCGCGAAACGGTTCGAGCGCCTCGAGCGTCACCACCCATGGTGAGATCGACGTGGCGAAGCTCTTGGCGAGAAACGGACCGAGTGGCTGGTATTCCCACGCCTGGATGTCGCGAGCCGACCAGTCGTTGAGCAGGCACACGCCAAACACATGCGCTTCGGCCCGGTCGATCCTGATTGCATCCCCGAGCGCGTTCGCGGGGCCGATGAACGCCCCTACCTCCAACTCGTAATCGAGGCGACGGGTTTCGCACACGAGCGGCTCTGACGCGCCCTCAGGCTTGATTTGCCCGACCGGTCGGCGAACGGGCGTCCCGCTCGTCACGACCGACGAGGCGCGCCCGTGGTAACCGATCGGAATGTGCTTGTAGTTGGGGAGCAGCGGCTCGTCGGGACGAAACATGCTGCCGACATTGGTGGCATGGAACACCGAGGCGTAGAAATCGGTGTAATCCCCGATCTCGGCCGGCAGCAGCATCGTCACGCTCGACCGGGCTACGAGCAGCGGCTCGATGACATGCTGCTGGCGCGTCCGGCCTTCGGCTCGAAGCCATCCGCTGAAGGTGGAGCGCAGGGCTGACCACGCATCCGGCCCGAGGCGCAACAGCGGGTTCAACGACCCTGCGCGGCACGCATGCCGCACGACGCTCGGCACGTCGTCGAGAACGCCTCGCTCGGCGGCGAGAGAGAGGTCGAGCACTTCGTCACCGATTGCCACGCCGATGCGTCCTGGCGACGACGCGGAGCGACGGAACGCGCCGAACGGCAGGTTCTGGATCGGGAAATCGCAGCCGGGATCGTTGGCTGAGGGCACCCAGCTGCGCAGTCGGGGATCGTGGGTTTCGTTCACAGCCATCTTTGAGATACGGGAAGCGGAATTCGGAACTCATCGCAAGCGCGAAGTCGGCGCTCGGATTGGGCGCGGAATGCAGGCTGGGGATTCGGAACAAGAAAGACTCGGCTGCGCCTCGGCGTCTCTGTCGCGCACACGCACGTCACGGCCCCCGTACCGGTCGTTCGCAGGCTGCTGAAAAACGATGCGTGGATCTACCCGTCCACCCACGAACGGAAGTAATCGGGCGCTTCGATCTGCAGCGCCTGCCGGCTCACCTGCAGCGGTTTGAAGGTGTCGAGCATCACCGCGAGCTCGTCGGTCCGTTGCGCGCCGAGCGACGCCTCTGTTCGGCCGGGGTGCGGTCCATGCGGCACGCCGTCCGGATGCAGCGTCACGGATCCGTACTCGATGCCCTTACGGCTCATGAACTCGGAGCTGGCGTAGTAGATCACCTCGTCCGACATGACGTTCGAGTGGTTGTACGGGGCTGGTACGGCGTTGGCGTCGAAATCGTACGGTCGCGGGCAGAACGAGCACACGACGAAGTTGTCGCCCTCGAAGGTCTGATGCACCGGCGGCGGGAGGTGCAACCGGCCGACGCGCGGCTCGAAGTTGTTGATGTTGAACGCCCACGGGTAGTAGTAACCGTCCCAGCCCACGACATCGAAGGGATGCCACGCGAGGATCAGCTCGTGCAGCTTGTCGTCCTTCTTCACGACCAGCTTGTGCTCGCCGCGCGCGTCGTGCGTTGGCAAATCGGTGGGCCGCCGGATGTCGCGTTCCGAGAACGGGCTCATCTCGGTCAACTGGCCGTGCTCGTTGCGGTATCGCTTCGGCGTCCGCACGTACCCGCGACTCTCGACGACGAGGCAGCGCACGGGGGTGCCGGTGAACGTGTAGCGGTGCATGATGCCGCGCGGGACCACCAGATAGTCGCCCTGCGAGAACGGGATCGCGCCGAGCTGCGTCTGCAGCACGCCGGCACCGTCGCTGACGTACACGATTTCGTCGCCCTGGGCGTTGCGGTAGAAGAAGTCGTCTTCGCGATCGGGCTGCACGAACAGCAGCGCGACGTCGGTGTTGAACAGGAGTGGGACTCGATCGAGGGTGATGCTGCCGCCTGACGCGAGCTGGTGCGTCCGGAAATGCCGGTGACGGAACTGGCCGTCCGGATCGGCCTCCCAGTTCAAATCACGCACGCGCCGCACCGTCTTCACGTGCGTCGGCTGGTGGACGTGGTACAGCAATGACGAAGGGCCTTCGAACCCCTTGTTCCCAATCAATTCCTCGGCGTACAGCGCGCCGTCCGGACGGCGGAACACGACATGACGCTTGTTCGGAACCTGTCCCAGCTGGTGATACATCGGCATTTTTGGATCCTTGTCGGCTTCGGGCTTCGCGCTTCGGGCTTCCGGGCTTCCGTTCTGCCGAACGTTCGGGTCCGCTTTCGGGCTCGCGGCCGGAATGGCGAGCTCCGGCTGACGCCTACAGGTTGCCTCTGAGCGCCTGCTCGCGTTCGATGGCTTCGAACAGCGCCTGGAAGTTTCCCTTGCCAAACCCGCGACTGCCCTTCCGCTGGATGATCTCGAAGAACACGGTCGGCCGATCTTCCACCGGTCGGGTGAACAGCTGCAGCAGGTAACCCTCCTCGTCACGATCCACGAGGATGCCGAGCCGGCGCACCATTTCGTGCGCCTCATCGATTGCGCCGACGCGGCCTGGCAGCATCTCGTAATAGCTCGCCGGCACCTGCAGGAACTCGACGCCGCGTGCGCGGAGGTTCGTGACCGTGCGTTCGATATCGACCGTCTGCAGCGCGATGTGCTGCACGCCGGGCCCGTTGTAGAACTGCAAATACTCGTCGATCTGGCTCTTGCGCTTGCCCACGGCCGGCTCGTTGATCGGGAACTTGATCGCGAACGAATCGTCGGACATGACGATGCTCATGAGCGCGCTGTACTCGGTCGAGATGTCTTTGTCGTCGAAGCTGATATAGCGCTTGAAGCCGAGCACGCGGCTGTACCAGTCGGCCCACTCATCCATGCGGCCGAGCTCAACGTTCCCGACGATGTGGTCGATACGCAGGATGCCGGCGTCGGGAGCCGCCGCGTGGCGCGCGACGTATCCGGGCAGGAACGGCCCCTTGTAGTCCCCGAGCGAGAGAAACGAGTGCAGGGTGTCGCCGTAGGTGCGGATGGCGGCGCGCCGGACCGTGCCGTGCTCGTCGCTGATCTCGTAGGGTTCGATGGCCGGCTCCGCACCTCGCCGCACCGCTTCCGCAAACGCCCGATCGGCATCGTCCACCTGGAAGACGATGTCGCGGACGCCGTCGCCGTGCTGCCGGAGGTGATCCGCGGCGGGATGATCGGGCGTCAGCGGCGTCGTCAGGACGAAGCGCGCCCTCCCCTGCTCGAGCGCGTACGAGGCGTCGGTGCGGCGTCCCGTTTCGAGTCCGCTGTAGGCAATCTGAGAGAAGCCGAAGGCGTGACGGTAGAAGAACGACGCCTGCTTCGCATTCCCGACCCAGAACTCGACGTGGTGGATCTGTCTCAGCTTGAGCGGGTTCTCCTGCATGCCTGGATCATAGTGAACCGCGCATGAAGGTGACAAGGCACGCGCATGGATGGCGTGGAGACGGCCTCTCCGTCAAAAGAGCCCGAAGCTGGTGATGAGCGATACCGCCACCGCGCCCACCGTGATGATGAGGCACGCCAGCGCACCCATCAGGTGATCCACTCGCTCGCGCTTCGAGGGGTCGAGCAGCAACGCCGCCCCATAGCCGCCGACGAAGCCGCCGGCGTGGGCGTAGTTGTCGACGGCGTTCATGAAGAGCCCGAACACGAACAGAACCACGGCGTACTGCCAGGCGGTGCCGCCGATGTGCGAGCTCCCGGTGCGACGTCCGTAGCAGACGAGCGCACCGAGCAGGCCGAAGATCGGGGCCGACGCGCCGACGGTGAACCCGGCGCCGCCGAGGAGTGGCACGCCCGGAAGCACGTGGCCCATGACAGAGCTGAGAGCAAATCCGGCCGCACCGGAAATCGTGTAGATGATGACGGTGCGACCAGGCCCGTACAACTCCGCTGTCTCCGGCGCGAGCTGCCGAACCCACATCAGGTTGAAGAAGATGTGCAGCAGGCCGCCATGCAGCCACCCGGCGCTGAAGATCGTCCACCAGCGGTCGTAGTCGAAAACCGGGATCGCACCGCTTGCGCCGAAGCGGAACAGCATCTCGGGGCTCGGTGCGAGCAGCGATCCGATGCCACCCATGCCGATATTGGACCCCGACCCGGCAAGCGTTGCGACGTAGAGGCCGATGCTGGCCACCATGATGAACTGGACGAAGCCCAGGTCCTGACCCAGCCGTCGTACGAGAGGCGACAGGCCCCAGAGCGATGGTCTCCATCGACCGCAGTTGTAGCAGGTCTCGTCGTTGACACCGACGAGGGAACCGCACCCGGGGCATACGACGGATCCGCTGCGTTGTCGCTTGAACACCCGGCAATGTTAGCGGATGAACGGTGCGAGGACCATGTTTCGCCACCCGCGGCAGCGACGCCCGGCACATCCGGCGGCGAAGGGAAGGCGGGCGGGTGGACGCGACCGGCGGCGGGATGGCACCCTCCTCGGCGGAGGTGGTCATGCGGCGCTCTGTGGCGGCGGTGCTCGCTGTGCTGGTGCTCGCGACGGCGGCATGCTACGGGCCGCAACCGGCCACGGCCCTCGGCGCGGCGGCGTGGGAAGGGCGTACGGACGATGCCCGGCATCTGCTCGCTGGCGGGACGTTGGCGGACAGGCTCGACGGCTCGTGGACGCCCCTGATGTACGCCGCACGACGCGGGCACCTGGACGTGATGCGGGCACTGCTCGACGCCGGCGCCGATCCGAACCGAGTCGACGGCCGCAATCGCTGGACACCGCTGATGCACGCGCTCCACACGAAGAACCGAGCCGCAGCGCTGCTGCTGCTCGAGCGTGGCGCCGATCCGGCGGTCGCGAGCGGCAACGGCTTCGGCCCGCTCGCCATGGCCGCGCTCGACAACGACACCGCGATGATTTCCGCCATCGTGGCCAAAGGAGTGCCGTCGAACCAGATGTCGCGCGCGCTGGAGATCGCCGTCTCCGGCGGCACGCTGGTGGACATCGATCGACCGCTGCTCGGATCGTGTTACACCGAGTCGGTGTCGCTGCTGCTGACGGCCAACCCGGGACTGCAGGTGCCGGGCGGCTCGGGCGCGTTCTCGCCGCTCTGGTGGGCGCGGATGAAACGGTGCGAGGAGGTCGTCAGGCTGGTCGAAGGGCGGGGGGCCGCGGCAGCTCCGGCCAAGGGCGGGAACGAGGCGGAGCACAAAAGGCCCGCCTGAAGGCGGGCACTACACCGAGGCCAGCGACAAGGCTGGCACTACACGGACCATGAGACCCGCATCAAGGTGAGCGCTACTCCGAGGCCGGCCTGAAGGCTGGCACGAGCAGGGCTGATGAAGAACCCGGCCAGGACGCAGGCCGTTTTCATCACCGCGTAGTGCCCGCCTTCACAGGCGGGCTCTAATCCGGTGCTCGCTTGTGTTGTCACCGCATCAGTCACGTGGGGCAGGGCTTCAGCCCTGCAAATCGCGCTCGCAAGCAGGCCTGAAGGCCTGCCCCACATGACTACACAAGTGAATCGCGGGTTTAGACAAGTAACGAGGTCGGCCTCAGGGCGGGTACGACGCCAATCTACGTGTTGTCCTTGCGCGGGCGCATGTTGGCCGCGAGGATTCGTTTGCGCAGCCGGATGCTCTTCGGCGTCACTTCGACGAGCTCGTCGTCGTTGATGAAGGCGCTGGCCTGCTCGAGACCGAGCCGCCGCGGCGGAATCAGGCGGATCGCCTCGTCGGCCGTGGACGCGCGCATGTTCGTCTGCTTCTTTTCCTTCGTGACGTTGACGTCCATGTCGTTGGTGCGCGAGTTCTCGCCGATGATCATCCCCTCGTAGACCTCGGTCTGCGGGTCGATGAAGATCTCGCCGCGCTCCTGCAGGTTGGCAATCGCGAACGCCGTCGCCGTGCCGACGCGATCCGCCACGAGCGCCCCGGTCGTCCGGGACGGGATGGGGCCGTGCCACGGCTCCCAGCCAGCGAACAGGTGGTTCAGAATCCCCGTTCCCCGCGTATCGGTGAGGAACTGGGACCGGAACCCGATCAGGCCGCGCGCCGGGATTCGGAACTCCATGCGGATGCGCCCGCTGCCGTGGTTCACCATCTTGGTCATGATGCCGCGGCGGGTGCCGACCTGGGCGATGACCACGCCTTGGAAGTCGTCGGGGATGTCGATCACCAACTCCTCGACCGGCTCCGACCGCACGCCGTCGATCTCCCGCGTCACGATCTCGGGGCGGGAGACCTGGAGCTCGAAGCCCTCGCGGCGCATCATCTCGATCAAGATCGACAGCTGCAGCTCGCCGCGCCCGATCACCTTGAGCTGCTCGGGCGAGTCGGTGTCTTCCACGCGGAGCGAGACATTGCCGAGCAGCTCGCGTTCGAGGCGGTCCCGCAGGTTGCGGGAGGTGACGTATTGCCCATCACGGCCGGCCAGCGGCGACGTGTTGACGCCGAAGATCATCGAGACGGTCGGCTCGTCGATAGCGGTCGGGGGCACCGCCTCCCGGTGCTCGGGGTCGACGACCGTCTCGCCGATGGTGATGTCCTCGATGCCTGCCACGCAGACGATGTCGCCGGCGCCGGCTTCCTGAATCTCCACCCGTCGCAGCCCGTCGAACGCGAACAGCTTGGTGACCTTCGTCTCCTGCTGCGAGCCATCGAGCTTCATGACCACGATCGGGTCGTTGACCCGGATGCGGCCATTGAAGATGCGCCCGATCGCGATCCGCCCGAGGTACTCACTCGCGTCCAGGTTCGCGACGAGCAGCTGCAGGCCCGCGTCGCGGCTGCCCTGTGGCGGCGGGACGTGATCGACGATGGCGTCGAAGAGCGGCCTCAGATCGACGGCCTCGCCGCCCGCCTCGGTGGTTGCCGTGCCCTGCCGCGCGTTCGTGTACAGGACGGGGAAGTCAATCTGCTCCTCGGTCGCATCGAGATCGATGAACAGGTCGTAGATCTCGTTCAGCACCTCGCCCGGCCGCGCATCGGGGCGATCGATCTTGTTCATCACCACGAGGGGCACCAGCCGCCGCTCCAGGGCCTTGCGCAGCACGAACCGCGTCTGCGGCAGCGGACCTTCCGACGCGTCGACCAGCAGCACGACTCCGTCGACCATCGACAGCGTCCGCTCGACCTCGCCGCCGAAATCGGCGTGACCGGGAGTATCGACGATGTTGATGAGCAGATCCCGGTAGTGAACGGACGTGTTCTTCGCCAGGATCGTGATCCCGCGTTCGCGTTCGAGGTCCGTGTTGTCCATCACGCGCTCGACCAGGCGCTCGTTCTGGCGGAACGTGCCGCTCTGACGGAGCAGCTGATCGACCAGAGTGGTCTTGCCGTGGTCGACGTGCGCGATGATGGCGACGTTGCGGCGGAGCGGGTTGGCGACGCTCGGCGCGGTCTTCAGGTGTGCTGACATCCGATCGAGTATAACAGCGGGATGAGGTCTGGCCGGCATCCGGCTTTTATAATGCGAGTGTGGGCGGGATTCGGCCCGCCTGAAGGCGGGCACTACAGGGACCGGCCCGCCTAGAATCGGTGCTCACTTGTGTTGTCACCCATCAGTCACGTGGGGCAGGGCTTCAGCCCTGCAAATCGCGCTCGCAAGCAGGCCTGAAGGCCTGCCCCACATGACTACACAAGTGAATCGCGGGTTAAGTGAGGGTGGGCACACAGGGACAGGCCCGCCTGAAAAGCTGGGCACTACCGCCCACCGCTAGAAAGGACAGACGGTGCCAATCTACGAGTACGCGTGCCGGTCGTGCGCGCACCGCTTCGAGACGCTGGTCCGCGGGCACGAGGAACCGCGTTGCCCAGAGTGCGCGGGCGCCGACCTCGAGCGGGCGCTCTCTACGTTCGCCGTGGGAGGCCCGGCGCCCCGGCAGGCCGCGCCTCAATCTCCCTGTGGCCGGTGCGGCGACCCGCGCGGCCCGGGTGCCTGCTCGATGAACTGAGAGCCGCTACGAGACGGCGCTGGCCATCGGCCGCGCGGATTCGACCGGATCGTCGCTCCGGCGCAGGTGCTGCGCCATTTCCCGCCGCGCCCGCTCCGTGTCGCGGGACCGAATGGCGTGGTAGATGCTCCGGTGCAGCAGCGCGAGCGCGCGCAGGTCTTCGGCGCTCCGATCCCGCAGCGCGCGCGACTGCTCGAAGAACAGCCGCGTGATCATCTCCACGACCGCCGCGAGGATCGGGTTGCCGCCCGCCGCCGCCACGGCGCGGTGAAACCGGGCATCGTGCGCGGCAAACCCTTGTGGATCCTCAACCGAGGCAAACATTCCTGAGACCTGTTCCGCCATCGAGCTCAGATGGTCGCCACCGGCGCGCTCCGCGGCCAGGCCGGCCACCGAGATTTCAAGCAGCCGCCGGGCTTCCTCCAGGTGCTCGACCTTGAAGCCGTGGAGCGCGGCCAGCATCCGCAGCGGACGGACGTCGAGGCGGGGAGGGCCATCGGTGACGTAGGTGCCCGATCCATGGCGGGTACGGACGATGCCCATCGTGGCGAGGGTGCGAAGGCCCGTGCGGACGCTCGGACGGCTCACACCAAGGCGCGCGGCGAGCTCACGCTCGGGTGGCAATTGCTGTCCCGGGCGCAACTGACCGCGCTCGATCTGCCCGCGAACCACCCCGACAACGAGTTCAGCAGTGCTGCGATCGCGGCCGACCCGATCGGTTCCCCAGTTCGCCATGGTGCTCACGCCTTCCCGTACTGCGGGTGGTTGCGCGCGCCGGCCTCAGGCTGGCGGCAACGGACCCTGTCTCGACCATTGAATTCGACATATTGTGCATGATCAGCAATACACATTGCAAATCAACACGGTTCAATCCGACTTACTTGCGCCATATAGTGCTAATCAAGCACCAAGCTAGCACCGCGCGTGCATTTTGAATGGCAGCTGTGCACATGCGGCGCTCACCTTGCAGCCCCGGCTCCCATGAACGCCATGTCGACTGCTCGACCGGCCCGTGTCGTGATTGTCGGCGCAGGTCATGTGGGAGCCACCCTCGCCTACTCACTCGTCGTCGATGGGCTCGCACCCGAGATCGTGTTGATTGACCAGGACCACCGGCGGGCCGAAGGTGAGGCGATGGACTTGAACCACGCCGTACCCTTCAGTACGCCGTGCCGCATCTGGGCGGGCACGTACGACGACTGTGCGGGGGCGGGGGTCGTGGTGCTGACGGCGGGGGCCGGTCAGCAGCCTGGGGAGTCGCGCCTCGACTTGGCGGGACGGAACGCGGCCATCTTCGCGGATCTCGTGCCCAGGATCACAGCGGTCAACCGCGAAGCGATCCTGCTGGTGGCCACCAACCCGGTCGACGTGCTCACCTACGCCACGTGGAGGCTATCCGGCCTGCCCTCGCAACGCGTGATCGGATCCGGCACCATTCTCGACACAGCGCGCTTCCGGTATCTGCTCAGTCAGCACTACGGCGTCGATGCGCGGAGCGTCCACGCGTACGTGATCGGCGAGCATGGCGACAGCGAAGTGCTCGCGTGGTCGCTCGCGAACATCGCGGGGATGCGGCTGCCGGATTTCCGCGCGGCGCACGATCTCGGTCCCGACGAGGCCGCGATGGACGCGATCGTCGACCATACGCGCAGGGCGGCCTACCAAATCATCGAGCGGAAGGGAGCGACGTACTACGCGGTCGCGGCGGGGCTGCTGCGCATCCTGGAGGCGATTTTTCGCGACCAGGCGACGGTGCTCTCGGTATCCAGCCTTGTCCCTGACGCATACGGCGTTGGCGAGATCTGCCTGAGCCTGCCGACCGTCGTGACGCGTAACGGGATCGAACGGGTACTGCACCTCCCCCTGACAGCGGAGGAGACTGCCGCGTTCCGCCGCTCTGGTGAGGTGGTGCGGCAGACGATCGAGAGCCTCGAGCTCCCCGCACAGCGCTGGCGTACAGGTGAGCCCTGGCGCGCGAACTGAATCACGAAGCGCTGCGGGGCACCATGTCAGGGGTCGATCACGCCGGCGAGGAGGCGCGAGCCGAGAACGAGGGTAACGACGTCGTCGTAGTTCGCGATCCCCGTCTCCACACGGTTTGCGCGGAGGTATTGGTCGTACACCGACCAGCTCACCTGGTACACGGCTGGCCGCACGCGCCGGAGACGGGCGCCAATGGCGCGCAGGTCCGCGCGCGGCCCGGCGCCGAGCGCATCCATGAGGATTCGCCTCACTGGCGCCGGCGCGTTCCGTTGCACGTGCAGAAACAGGTCGAGCCACCCGCTGTATTGGGCCTCGCGGGTGCCGTGCAGACAGGCCATGAAAGCCACGAAGCTGGCCTCGTCTTCGGGAGCGTGGCCGGCGAGATGCGCCCACTCGTGCGCGAGCACGAACGGCCTCTCGAATGGCAGCACTTCCGGGTTGAGAATCACCTCGAGCGCGAACGGGTCGATCATCCCGTCCACACCAGATAGTGGAAACGTGAACGCGATGAGGGACGCCTTCGGCCGCCCCGGGGTGATGTGCCACGTCGAGCCAAGCACGCCCTCCGCGCGCGCGAACGCGGGCGCCAGGATCGCCAGCAGTGACTCACCCGCGAGCCGGACGTCCTGGCGCGCGGGATCGTACAGCGCGTTCACCCGCGCGACCGCGAGCGTCCCAAGCCGCTCGAGGCGCTCTGACGTCACGCGGTCGCGCGAGACCTGCATGCGCTCGTCCGCTGGCGCGCGCCGGTAGTTGAACCCCCACACGAGGAGAAAGACGATGTACGTCGCCGCTGCACACTGCGCGAGCAGCAGCACCATGTCCCGCGTGCGCGCTCCCCAACCGCGCGTACGCCGCCAGGCCCGCACGCCGCCGACGAGCATCCCGGCGCCAACCATGACGACGAGCAGATCGAGACATGCGACCGGCACGGTATTCGATGCGCGCGTCACGAGCCGCTGCAGGTGCGGATAGACACGGGCCGAATAGAGTTGTTCGACAGCTGGCGCAGGGATGGGCGCCAGCGCCAGCACGCAGGCAAGGACAGGGAGGAACAGGCGGCGCATCGAGCCGGTCAGGGTGGCGGCGTCCCGTCGAGCACCTCGCGCACCTTGCGCGCGAGCACGTCGGGCGTGAACGGCTTCTGCAGAAAGCCGGATACCGGCGCCGCCGCGTCGGCCAGCACCTGGTCGTCCGTGTAGCCCGACATGTAGAGCACTTTCAGGGCCGGGCGCTCGGCGAGAAAGCGCTCGGCGAGCTGCCGGCCGTTCATCTGCGGCATGACGACATCGGTCACGAGCAGCTGGATGGCCTGATGCGCAGCAAAGAGGGCGATGGCGTTGTTCACGTCGGCGGCCTCGATGACCGTGTAGCCGCAGCGCGTCAGCAGATCGCGCACGAGCTCTCGTACGCCGACCTCGTCCTCGACGAGGAGCACGGTTTCCGCCCCGCGCGGCAGAGACTGCAGCCGCCGCCGGGCGACCGGGCTCGTCACTGGCTGGGTGGCCCTCGGGAGAAGGATCCTGAACGTCGTGCCCTCGCCGACGCGGCTGTGGACCGCCAGGACGCCGCCGACGTCGCGCACCACGGCCTGCACCATCGATAGCCCCAGGCCCGTGCCCTTGGACGGGGCCTTCGTCGTGAAGAACGGCTCGAACACGTTCGCCTGCGTGTGCTCGTCCATCCCGTGGCCCGTGTCCTGGACGTCGAGCGAGACGTACGGCCCGGGCGACGCGGCGGCGCCCGCCTCCTCGTCCGCCGCGCTGACATCGACGTGCCCGGTCGTGAGCGACAGACGTCCGCCGCCGGGCATCGCATCGCGCGCGTTGACGACCAGGTTCATGATCACCTGCTCCAACTGTGCGTGGTCGGCAACCACGCGCGACTCGCCGTCGACGAGCGTGACGGTCAGGTCGATGTGCTCGCCGATCAAACGCCGGAGCATCCGCTCCATGTCGGCGACGAGGGCGTTCAGGTCGAGCACGCCGGCGGCCGGCTCGGGGCGGCGGCTGAACGAGAGCAATTGTCCCGTGAGCACGGTCGCCCGGACCGCGGCGTCCCGGATGTCCTCGGCGGTCTTGTGGAGCGGGTCGTGCGGGTCGAGCAACTCGATCAGCAGTTCGCTGTATCCGGTCACCGCGGTGAGCAGGTTCCGGAAGTCGTGCGCAATGCCGCTGGCAAGCCGGCCCATCGCCTCCATCCGGTGGGCGTGGCGCAGCTGGACTTCGAGGGCACGCCGCTCGCGCCGTTCGCTTGCGGCGGCGAGCTCGCGCTCGACGGCAGGCGCAAGCCGTGACAGCTGGTCGTCGGTCACGCAGTCGCGCGCGCCGGCGCGCATCAGGTCGGCCACTCGCCCGCTCTCGGCCGCCGGCACCACCACGATCACGGGGATGTCACCGTCGGTCAGGCGACTCGTACGCAGAAAGGCGGCGTTCTTCCCGGTGACGCGCGAGCGCCAGACAACCGCCACGTCCCCCGCCCTGCCCCCAATCGCCGAAGCGATGTCAGTAAAGTCGGAGCCGGGGGCGAGGATCGGGATCCAACCGGCGCACCGCACGGCTTCGGCGACGCGGTCGGCGCCGGGCGTTTCTCCGAACACCAGGACACGAATCGGAGTGGTCATCAGCCGCAGGACCGAGCACTCACGGCGCGCCCGTGAGAGGCCGCTCGTCGGGACATGCCGGGAGCAGTACCCGCACGCGGGTGCCCTGTCCCGGCAAGGATTCGACACCGATGGCGCCGCGGTGGCCGCGCACGATCCCCAGCGCCGCCGGCAGTCCCAGCCCGCGCCCGGTCAGCCGCGTCGAGAAGAACGGCTCGAACATCCGCGCCGCGGTGTCCGACGCGATGCCCTCGCCCATGTCGGTCACCACGAGTTCCCGGTATGCTCCGGCCGGCAGGTCAGGGGCGGTGTACGCGCGCTCGAAATCGGAAGGCGTGGCATCGATCTCCGAGGTGGCCAGCAGGACCTCGCCCGGCGTGCCGCCCATGGCCTCGGCTGCGTTGACCACCAGGTTCAGGACGAGCTGCGCAATCTGCGTCTCGTCGGCCATGACGCGGAGCACGGCCGGGGCGAGATCCAGCTTGAGCTGCACGTCTGGCGGCACACGCTCGGTCAGCGCCGCGCAGGCATTGCGGACGACCTCGTTCAGGTCGACCGGGCGGACGACGAATCCACCGCGTCCCGAATACGCCAGCATCTGTCGCGCGAGGCGTGCCGCCTGTTGCGAGGCGGTTTCGATCTCGACGAGATACTGCCGCAGCGGATCCTCCGCATCGAGCCCGGTCGCAGCCAGGCTGGCGTTGCCCATGATGACGACGAGCAGGTTGTTCAGCTGATGGGCGACGCCGCCGGCGAGCACCGAGAGGCTCTCGAGCCGCTGCGCCTCCAGCAGCCGCCGCTCGGCGGCCTCCGCCCGGCCGCGTTCGATCGCATGCCGCAGCGCGCGCACGACCAGGCGTCCGTCGATGTCGCCCTTGACCAGGTAGTCCTGGGCGCCCTCGTGAACCGCCTGCAACGCGAGCCGCTCGTCACCGTTGCCGGTCATCACGACCACGGGCGTTGCAGGCGCCTGTGCACGAACGGCGCGGAACGTTTCCAGCCGATCGCTGTCCGGCAAGGACAGATCGAGCAGGACCGCGTCCACGGCGGCAGCTGCCAGCTGCGCGAGGCCTTCGGAGAGACGCTCCGCTCGCACGACGGTGAACCGGCCGCGTGCTTCCTGTTCCAGCCAGAGTTCCGCCAGCCGGGCATGTGCCTCGTCGTCCTCGACCAGGAGGATCCGCAGCGGCCGGCCGGCCGCGCCGTGGGGGAGAAACGAAGAGTCCACGCGTCGCTCGATTACACCCGCTGCAACCCGGCATGCCCGGCGGTCATGACTCGCGCTCGAGTTGTTCGGCGGTCGGGAAACTCGGCTCGATATCGACCGGCACTGCGGCGAGCCGATCGAGCACGCGCTTGACCTCCGGCCGCACCACGCCCAGACGCTCGATCAATCCTTTCGCCTGCGCATAGTCCCCGGCGGCCTCGAGCATCATCAAGTCGCGCGTCAGCGCAGTGACGGCGTCGCGGATCCTCCCGGGGTCGACACTGAAGGTGCCGTCGGCTGCCACGCGGAATGCGCCGGCATCGAGCAGCGTGTTCAGCTGAATGGCGATCCCGCGCCCGTGGGCCTCGTTCAACCCGAAGCGGATGGAGCGGAATGCCGATGCCAGAAACGTCGTGTACATGGTCTGCTGCATGGCCTTCGGCAGCGAGCCCTTGTCCACCAGGTACTGCAGCGCCCAGAGACCGGAGGCATCCGCCTTGGCCTCCTCGATCGTGCTGTAGGTGTCCTTCAGCTGCTGCCGAACCGTCGTGTCGCGGCCTCCCACACGGATGTTGTGCGGCCCGAGTCCGTGCATCAGCTCGTGCATCAGGATGTGCGTGAAGAACGCGTCGAAGACGACCTGTGGCTGATCTGCGGCCGAAAGGGCCACCTTCGTGATCGGCAGGAGCACGATCTTGAACTTCGCCTCCTGGATGTTCTTGAGCATGACGCGCTTGGTGCCCTTCGTGCTGACGACCCGCTCGTCGTTGGGCAGGTTGTATGCGGCGTTCTGAACACCGCGGTTCGCGTCTCCGGCGGCAAAGATTTCGTTCACGACGCGAATGGGCGCCATGGCGCCCAGCTTGGGATTGCGCAGCGCGGGGTCGATCGGCAGATGGTTCTCGATCTCCTGCAGCTCCGACGAGAAGCGCGCCAGCCTGTCGCTTTCGGCCTGATCGCGCACGGTGATGATCGACTCGAACGCCGCCTTGTAGTTGAACCACTCGTCCTCGTAGACCTCGTACGGCCCGATGGTGGGTTCAATCGACGCGTCGAGCTCCATCCAGGCGACGTCGCTCTCGTAGTAGTCGTTCGAGATGAACGCGGCCGCACGCGTCTCGAGAAAGCGCTTCAGCGTCGGCTGTGCCGTCAGACGCGCCGCCTCGCGGAGCAGATCGGCCGCAAGGGCGAGCTCGCCTTGGTACTCGAGACTGTACGGCACGAGCGCGAACGGCTGCGCCGAGCCGGCTTGGCTGCGGCGGATCGCGGTGAAGAAGCCGGTGGCCTGGCGACGCTCGTCTGCAGGCAGCCCTCCAATCCAGCTCTCGACCTCCGCCTTCGTCGCGCCCGCGGGATAGAAATTGCCCCCTCCTGGCTTCGGCGGGACGCCCGCAATGAAGGGCGCATGGTGATCGAGGCGGGACCAGGGCCCTTTGTTGATCCGGAACGCGTGCACCCGCGCGCGGCCGAGCGTGGTGGTGTCGCTCAGCAGCCGCATCAACTCGGCCTCGTTGCCGGCCCACACCTGACGCAGGAACAACGCGTCAACGAGCCGGCTCGCCCTGACGAGACTCCCGAGCGCCTGGCGCTCGTTGGCCGGCAGGCCTGTGACGTCGGCGACGATGTCGGTCGGTGCGAACCGGGCGGTCATCGCCTCGAGGGCGGCCTGGTCTGGCACGGCGGGGGTGGCGGTCTGCGCGGCGATGGCCGCACCGAACGCCAACACGAGCCCGGCAGCGCACCAGGAAGCAAGGGATGTATGCGTCACCAATGCGGTCATCTCCACGTCGGATCTCCACTTGTACACCGATTTCCCGCTCATGCGCATCGGGAGCAGCAGACGGGCTTGGAATCAGGCCCGACGGGAATGGCCGAGCGCCGCCTGGACGGCGCAGTTCCGTCGAGCAGCCTGACGCCAGCCCGTTGGATCGCGGGCGTGATCTGCCGGTCACCAACAGAAGAGCGGGCCCTCATCGGGCGGGGCCGACCGGGGGCATGCACAGTTGGCCGCATGGCCGCAGGATGCAACCCCGTGTCGGGTGGGGGTTACACGTGTGCGGTCGTGTCAACCGCCGCGTTGCTCTGGCGCGGCGCCGGCGACCGGGCGAGCCGCGGCGCGAGGATGAGCGCGCCACCGTAGAGCGCGAGCGCGATGAACAGCGTGGCGGGCCGGGAGTGCGGCAAGTCTTCCACGAGCAGCTTCAGCCCGCCGCCGATGAGCAGCGGATACAGCAGCCATCTCAGCTCGACGAACCGATCGTGGCGACCCAGCCGCGCGAGTGCGACGGCAGCAAGCGCCACGACCCCCGTCCTGAGCGTCGCGAGGGTGCCGGCATCGCATCCGACCCCTGGCAGACCGGCGATCCTGGGCGCTAGCAACGTCATCACGATCGCGCCAAGCGCGGAGACGAGCAACAGGGCGACGGACGCGCGCGGGACCTGCCAGAGCGCAGTCGCCTCGGCACCTGCCGACGCCCGCGGGATCACGATACACGCCACCGCTGCCGCGACAACGGCCCAGACGCTGCCGCTCAGAGGCGGCCAGGGCACGTCCGCGGATCCGGCAAGCCCCAGTTCCGCCGCCGCAAGCAGGCCGCTGACCAATGCGCCCGCGAACAGGTAGACGGCACTGTGCAGCGTCAATGCGGCCCGTGAGAAGCGCGAGGCGCACCACGCACTGACGAGGGCGAGGGCCGAACAGGTGAGGACGAGGGACGTGGCCGGCAGGAGCACGGCAGCGCCCGTCAGCGTCAGCACGAACGCGAGCGACGTGTAGAAGTAGAAGTTGCGCCCGCGCCCCTGGCGCCGGTCGACGAACGCGAAGGCCACCGCGTAACAGCCGCCGCCAATCACGAGCGCGGCGATGCCAAGCGCCACGGCCCCCGATCCGGTCTGACGGGCGACGGCAACCGCGCCCCCGAGGCCAACGACGAGCGCGGCTGGCGTCTGGGCAATCTCGAACGGGATCACGTTGCGGCCGCGCAGCAGCGTGCGCGCGGCGATGGTCGCGAGATAGCTGCCAAGCAGCAGGAACTGAACGAGCAGCGCAGTGGCGGGCCGATCCAGCCCCTGTCCGCTCAGCGCACGCGAGGTCAGGCCGAGCACGGCGAGGTCTGCGGCGATCGCCGTGGGCCATCGCAGGCCGAACCAGTCGCGGTCGTACCCGAGCCACAGTGCGGCGACTCCGAGCGCAACCAGATAGGCGGCGTACGGCGCCACGGCACCCGTCTGGACGAGCAGCACGGCGGCGGTGCCGAGCGAGGCCACGGTCGCCGCCCACGCCAGCAGGTGCAGCCGGCGGCGCCAGGCGACGCCAAACGCCGCGCCGGTGACGACTGCCACGGCTGCGACGCTCGTCGCGCCGCTGAGCAGTTGGAACCGCGTTGTCGCCTCCCAGATGAGGGGGTACGCGATTGCCACCGCGGCGCCGCCGTAGAGCAATCCGGCAGCGGTGTGCCGCGGCGCCGAGCGGTCGGCCCACGCCAGCCACGCGACGGCATACGCCAGACCGGCGGCAATGCCGATCCCGCTCGCGAGGAATCCGGAATCGACCAGGGCGCGGAGGAGGTACGCCCCAGCGAAGATCATGACCGTCCGGCCGGCGAGCCCGACGGGACCGGTGATGTCCGGAGAAGCGAACACGCGCTGCTCCGATATGCTCCCAGGGCACGGCAGCCGTCTCGGGCGGAAGTCCACCGCCGCCCCCAAGTGCGCGGCGCTCCGCGTACGCCAGACGCGAGTCCAGGTCGCGGACTGCCCGTTCGAGTTGCGTCAGCCGCGCTTCGAGCCGTGCGCCTTGATCCTCCACGATCGCCTCCCGCCTTCGCCAACGCCGACGCGCGTACCCGGAATCGCGACGGACATTCGGCCCGACGCCGCGCGCGCTGCCTCAGATAGTCGGCCCCGGCCGCGCCGCCGCCTCCTGTGGTTCCGTCCATGGCGGCAGCACGTGGACGAGCGCCGCCAGGATGCCGAACGGCAGCAGCATCAGGAGGAGCGCGGGCAGCAGGCCTTCACGCGTGGCGAACGCCATCTTGTAGGTGGTGTACCCGAGGAAGCTCTTCGAGAACAGCTGGCCACCGATGACGACGTTCCAACGCATCGCGAACACGCCAATCAGCGTCAGCGTGCCGGCCGTCGCATACAACGACAGGCGCCGTGCGGCGAGCTCCCGCAGCGCGCGGAGGGCCCAGCCGGCCTGGCGGCCACCGGCGGCGGCAGGTTGCGCGCGCACCTGCATCAGGGCCAGCAGCGCGATCGGCACGAGCGTCCCGAGCGTGATCTGGACGATCACCTGCGATGTCCAGAGCCGCGTGTGCACCATGAAATCGAGCGCTTTCAAGGATTCGTCCGCCTCGTAGAGCCGGTGAACGAGGTCGAGCATCTCCAGCGAGAAATCGACCAGCAGGGCGTAGAACAGGTATTGCCCAATCGTGTCCACGCAGCGCAGATCGATGGGCTGCTGCCGCAACCGCGTCGCCACGATGTAGAGCAGCATGACCATCGCGATGCCCGAGACGATGGCGGAGAACAGGAACACGATGGGCATCAGCGGCGTGGACCACCAGGGGTTTGCCTTGATGGACCCGAAGATGAAGCCGACGTAGCCGTGGAGAAGAAAGGCCGAGGGGATGCCGATGATCGTGATCGTGCGGCCGAACCAGTCGTCCACCGCAAGCGCCCGTGGACTGATGTCCTCGGACCCCAGGGTGAGCGCGGTGTAGAACACCCGCGTCAGGCCCGTGCTGCGCCGTTTCGCCAGCACGAGATCCTGTCGGTAGTCGAACCAGATCTCGAGAACCAGCACCACCATGAGGTACCAGAGGTAGACGAACCCGAACATGGCCATCGCCGACGAGGTGTGCGGCGTCAGGTACATCTCGATCGAGCGCTCGGGGTGCCCGAGGTGCAGTTGCAGCGGCAGCGGCGCCACGAGCAGGAAGGCCAGCGCCGTCAGCAGCGCCAGGCGGTAGGTGGGCTTGACGGCCTGCACGTTGAACACGCGCTCGAGCGACGCGAGGATGAACGCGCCCGCAACCAACCCGGTGATGAACGGGTACAGCACGATGAGCACGCTCCACTGCAGCTCGAGCTCGTTGGGATAGATGAAACCTTGAACTCCGGGCATGTCGTCTCCCCTACCGGACGGAACCGTCGAGCCCCGCGTAGTACACCTTGGCGCCGGTGGCCATCTGCGGCTTGAGCACGTGAATCTTGTGGGTCTTGAGGAACGCGTGCACCGGGTCGTTCGGGTTCTTCAGATCCACGAGCTGGCGCGCGCCGGTCGGGCACGATCTCGCAGCACGCCGTGGTCAGTCCCTTCGTGATCCGGTGGTAGCAGAGCGTGCACTTGTCCACCGTGTTCGTCCGCGGATCGATGTAGCGGCACCCGTACGGGCAGGCCTGCACGCAGTAGCGGCAGCCCAGGCAGTAGGTCTTGTCCACCAGCACCACGCCATCGGGGCTTTCGAAGGTCGCGCCGACGGGGCACACCTGGACACAGGGCGAATCGGCGCAGTGGTTGCACAACTTCGGCACGAAGAACACCTTGACGCCATCGCCAGGCGCGTCGATGCCGGCGAAGCCGTCGTAGCCGCCGTTCGGCGACTGCACGCGCGGGTGCTCCATGTCGGCGGGGTCCACCTCGTAGCGTTCGACCCAGGTGCGGAACGTGCCGGGCTCGTGCGGCACGTCGTTCTCGGCCTTGCAGGCGCGGACGCAGTTGCCACAGCCGATGCACTGGTCGATGTCGATGATCATTCCCCACCAGTGATCGCTGGCGGCGTAGTTCGGAGCCGTCTCCGGCGTACCGGCCACGACGTGTTCCCAGGCGAGGGTCGCGGCGCCGGTGAGCAGGATGTACTTCCCTGCCTCGGCGAGGAACGAGCGGCGATCCAGGTCCATGGCAGGCTCCTACGAGATGGCGGGCTTGTGAGCGGTGTGGCACGCGGTGCACGCACCTTCTTCGGCGTGCTCGCGGACAACCACCTGGGGAAAGCCGGGCGGCTTGCCGCCGCTGCGGGCATGACAGCCGACACACACGGCCCGCGTGTCGGGCCGCGTCGGCTTGACGTCGCTCGCGCCGGATGCATGTAACGCCAGCGGTCCGTGGCAGGCTTCGCACCGAACGTTGGCATGCCTGCCCGCCTGCCGCACCTCGGCCACATCGCTGTGGCACTCGATGCAGGCCGCCTGCCCCGCGTAGGCGAGCGCCCGGCCGCGGTTGTCGGCGAGCGCACCGGCGCGGTAGTGCCCGTACACGCCGAAGTCGGACGGCACGAACCACCAGCGCATCACCAGAAACGCGGCGATCCCGGCGGCAAACAGGACGGCGATGCGGAAGACGTGATTGAAGGGTCCGAACAGACGGCCCATGTGCTCACCACCCGGAAAAGTTGTCGGTGTCGTCGGCAACGTTGAGTGCGTCGTCGAGCTGGATGCCTGCGACGAGGCGTCGAGCGCTCGGAAGGATCGGGTGGAGAGCGAACGCGATGCGATCGCCGAGGTGGATCTCACCGCCGCCGAGCGGCGCCACTTCGACCAGCGTTCCGGCGGTCATCACCTTCGCGCGCCGCACGCCACTGCGCTCGAGGATTTCGACGACCTCCCCCTCACCCGAGGAGCGGCAGACGAGGCGCATCCCGTGGAACATCGGCGTAACTCCAGCGGACCCTGCGACCGCCCACGCGGCCACGATTCAAGCCTGGTGAGGGCAACCAGCGTGCCGCGAGAGATCTGAGGAAACAGCGCGAAATCGAGGCTGGCTTCGGCGAGATCCTGCGGAAGTCCGCAGCGCGGGCTGCGGGTTTCCGCCTATCGAATGCACGATGCAGGATGTCGCATGAAGTGATGTCGGATGCGCGGATGTCGGACGCAGGAGGCCCGACGCGGGATGGCGGGGTGTCGAGTGGCTGATGCAGAAACGGATGCGAGCTCGCGGGCGGAAGCGTGTCAGACCGTCGTTCAGGACGACGATGCCCGGTCGGGCCGTCAGGCGGTCTCGTCGAGCCCGTGTTTCTTCAGTTTGTCGCGGAGGGTGGACAGACTGAGACCGAGCACGCGCGCGGCTTGCGTGCGGCTGCCGGCTTCGGCGAGCGCTTGCCGCAGCAGGTTGCGTTCCAGGCACGCCACCACTTCGGTGTACGACATGTCGCCGTCCACCAGGCACCGCGTGCAGGCCTTGGCGAGCTGCGCCACGTCGCTGCCGAGAGCGATCTCGGCGGGGAGATCTTCAACCCCGATTCCCGACTCGGCAAAGAGCGCCAACCGCTGCATGATGTTCCGCAGTTCCCGCACGTTTCCCGGCCAGTCGTACCGCGACAGTGCGCGCTCGGCGTCGGGCGAGATCGTGAGCGTCCGCCCCGCCGCGAAGCGCCTGAGGAAGTACTCGGCCAAGAGCGGCACGTCCTCGCGTCGCTCGCGCAGCGCTGGAATCTCCACGGGACACACGTTGATCCGGTAGAACAGGTCGGCCCGGAACTGGTTGCGGGCGACGAGGTCCTTCAGGTCCACCTTCGAAGCGGTGATGAGCCGGACGTCGATGGCGCTGGGCGTGTTGCCGCCCACCCGCATCACCTGGTGCGACTCGAGGACCCGCAGCAGCTTCACCTGCACGCTGGGCGGCACATCGTCGATGTCGTCGAGAAACAGTGTACCCGTGTGCGCAAGATCGAACAGGCCGCGCTTGTCGCTCACCGCGCTGGTGAACGAGCCGCGCTCGTGGCCGAAGAGCTCGCTCTCGAGCAGCTCGTGCGGCATCGCGGAGAGCGACAGCTTGATGAAGGGTCGATCGAACCGGGCGCTCGCGCGGTGGACGTAGTCCGCGAAGAGCTCCTTGCCAACGCCGGTCTCGCCCACGAGCAGCACCGACGTGTCGGAGCGCGCGATGGTCGCGAGGCGCGACAGGATGGCCCGCATCCGCTCGCTCTTCGTGACGATGGCGAGAGTCAGCGCTGTCTGCATAAGTGCTTCAGCGTGTTCGGGAGACAGCGGCGGTGCGGACGTCGGACGATCGCGGTCGGTGTGCGGCATTGTAGCCGGACGGCGGCGAGGAAGACAGGTCTCGGTGCGCGTCGGTCGCGAGAGACGGCGGCGTGCCGGTCAGTGCACGCCCTGGCCTGTCTGCAGGTGTCCCGGCGTCGCGCCAAGGCGCCGAATGGCGCGCTCCCACATGTCTTCGGCCGGCGTGTCGAAGATCAGATCGGGGTGCACCTCCACGCTGAGCCAGGCCGAGGCGGCAAGCTCCGCGTCGAGTTGGCCAGGCCCCCAACCGGCGTATCCGGCGATCAAACGCGTGCGGTCGTCGGCGTCGTGATCGATGATCCGCTGCAGCACGCTGGCCGACGTCGACAGGAACACGCCCTCACACACGCGAATGGCTTCGTCGTCCGAATCGTCGTCCGGCAACAGGATCCAGCTCCGATCGGGCTCGACGGGGCCACCGATCCAGACTTCGAGCTCGTGCTCGGCCGGCTCCTGCATCGTGCCATGCGCCATCACCTTGGCCGTCGTCGTGACCGGCCGGTTCATGACGAGCCCGAACGCACCCTCCTCACTGTGCTGGCAGAGCAGCACCACGGTCTGCGCGAAGTTCGGATCGTGGAGCTGGGGCATCGACAGGAGCAGCGACGGCGCCAGTGAGTGCTCGCTCATGGATCCAATCATACGCCCGGCGCCGAGGCGGGCAGCGCCTCCGCGTCGGTCGCCGCTTCGAGTCGCGTGCGAGCCCATCCGATCGCCTCGAGCACCGCGGGATCCCGCAGCGACGGCCGCGCGTCGTCATCGACGCCAGCGCGCAGCGCACTTGTCGGAACACGCCCGCCGGCGTTGCCAATCGCGATCGCCAGGTTGCGCCGCAGGCCGGGAGTCGAGACGCGCGACATCGGACCGTGCATCCGGATGGCGTCGAGCTCGGCGTCGGTCGCCTCCCACAGCACCTGCAGCGTAGGCGCATCGAGCGCGGCCTGGGGCTGCCACTCGGGCCGTGCGCTCGCGACCGGACGCGAGTTCCAGGGGCACACCTCCTGGCAGATGTCACAGCCGTACACCCGCGTGCCAATCTGCTCGCGGAGTTCGCCACCGGGCATCGTGCCCCGTTTCTCGATGGTGAGATACGAGATACACAGGCGCGCGTCGAGCACCCACGGTTCGACGATGGCGCCGGTGGGACACGACTGCAGACAGAGCTGGCAGCTGCCGCAGTGGTCGACGGCTGGCGCGTCGGGCTCGAGCGGCAGGCTGCAGATGATCTCGCCGAGGAAGAGCCACGACCCGAGATCCTCGTTGATGAGGCACGTGTGCTTGCCGATCCAGCCAAGACCCGGCGTGTTGCGCGTAGACACGCTCCTGTACGGGTCCGGTGTCGGTGTACGCGCGTGCCTCGAATG
Source organism: Vicinamibacteria bacterium (assembly GCA_963697705.1). Classification (GTDB taxonomy): domain Bacteria; phylum Acidobacteriota; class Vicinamibacteria; order Vicinamibacterales; family JAENWD01; genus CAVUCH01. The sequence goes on along the minus strand of CAVOPA010000017.1, from coordinate 1,837,187 downwards.
CTGCGCCGTCGCGCCTCCCGCATCCAGGCCAGCAACGCCTCCGAGCCGCTCGCCGACGACGGCGTGGTAGTCGTGGCCCCAGGCGTAGCGCGAGACCTGCGCAGCCTCGGAGTCCTCGGTCGAGTACGGCCGGTCGGTGTTGTACAGGGTGCCGGTCACGATGACCGATTGGGCCGACGGAAGGATGCGCCGCACATCGCGCCGCACGCGCGCGGTGCGCGGCAGCCAGGTCATCGTGCCGTAATAGCGGCGCGCGATCCAGGTGTCGAGGAAGCGCAGCTCGTCGAAATCGGCGGCCGGCGCCACGCCGCAGAGATCGAACCCGAGATCGTGCGCGCGGGCCTTGATGGCCGAGGAAGTGAGCACGCCCAACGCCTGCGTTCCCCGCCTCTACCGGGCTGTTGAACACCGCAGCCTGGGCGCCGCATCTCGGATGCCGGATCCAGGCAGACCCACGATCGTCGACATCCTGGATCCTGCATTCCTCGTACAGGGTGCGTTCTTCAGCACGGTGCTACCCCCGTGCGACGAGCTGACGCACGACATAGGGCAGGATGCCGCCGTGCCGGAACGCGACGACCTCCTCCGGCGTATCGATCCGCGCCTTGACGGTGAACGCGGTGAGCGAGCCGTCGGCGCGGGTCGCGCGCACCGGGATATCGCACCCCGCGCTCAGGCCAATGGCAATGCCGGTCACATCGTAGGACTCGAGGCCCGTCAGGTTCAGCGAGGCTGCCGATTCGCCGGGTTTGAACTGCAGCGGCAGCACGCCCATGTTCACGAGGTTGCTGCGGTGGATACGCTCGAAGCTCTCGGCGAGGACGGCCTTGACGCCGAGCAGCAGGGTCCCTTTTGCGGCCCAGTCGCGCGAGGACCCCGACCCGTATTCCTTGCCCGCGATCACCAGCAGCGGCACGCCGGCGCCCTGGTACTTCATCGACGCGTCGTAGATGGTCATGAGGACGCCGTCAGGCTGGTACGTGGTCCAGCCACCTTCCGTACCCGGCGCGATCTGGTTACGGAGGCGCACGTTGGCGAACGTACCGCGCACCATCACCTCGTGGTTCCCCCGGCGGGCGCCGTACGAGTTGAATTCCTTCGGCTCGACCCCATGCGCAATCAGGTACTTGCCCGCCGGGCTGTCTGCCCGGATGGCACCGGCCGGAGAAATGTGGTCCGTCGTGATGCTGTCGCCGAGCAGCGCCAGCACCCGCGCGTTGACGATCTCCCGCGGCGGCGCCGGGTCCATCGACAGCCCTTCGAGAAACGTCGGCCGCCGGATGTAGGTCGACTGCTCGTCCCACTCGAATCGTGCGCCCGTCGGCACGGGCAGCGCCCGCCACCGCTCGTTACCTTCGAACACGCTCGAGTACTGCTGGCGGAAGACGCTGGCATCGATGCTGGCGAGCATGGTGGCCTGGATCTCGCGCTCGGTCGGCCAGACGTCCCGCAGGTACACCGGTCGGCCGTCGCTGCCGGTCCCGAGCGGTTCGGCGGTGAGATCGACGTTCATGCTGCCGGCAATCGCGTAGGCGACGACGAGAGGCGGCGAGGCGAGGTAATTTGCCCGCACGTCGGACTGAATGCGGCCCTCGAAGTTGCGGTTGCCACTCAGCACGGACGCCACCACCAGGTTCCGGTCACGGACTTCCGCGGCGATCTCTTCGGGCAGCGGACCGCTGTTGCCGATGCAGGTCGTGCAGCCGTAGCCCACGAGGTTGAACCCAAGCCGATCGAGGTAGGTGTCGAGGCCGGCCTTGTGCAGGTACTCGGTCACGACCTTCGACCCGGGCGCCAGGCTCGTCTTCACCCACGGCTTGCGGGTGAGGCCGCGCTCCACGGCTTTCTTCGCGAGCAGGCCAGCGCCGATCATGACGCTCGGATTCGACGTGTTGGTGCAGCTGGTGATCGCAGCAACGACCACCGAGCCGTGCTCCAGGGCCGTTGCGACCGTCTCTGCCACGGCGACCGCCGCGCCGCCACCCGCCGCGCCAGCGGCGGGCTTCTTGACCGCCTTCTGCAGATCCGGCAAGGCCGCCGCGAAGGACGTCTTCGCCTTCAGCAGCGACACGCGATCCTGCGGCCGCCGGGGACCGGCAATGCTCGGTTCAACCGTGGACAGGTCGAGCTCGAGCGTCTCGGTGTACACGGCGTCGGGCGTCGCATCGGTGCGGAACAACCCCTGCGCCTTGGCGTACGCTTCGACGAGCGCCACCTGGCGCTCGTCACGCGCGGTCAGCGCCAGGTAATCGAGGGTCATCTCGTCGATCGGGAAGATCGCCACGGTTGCGCCGTACTCCGGGCACATGTTGCCGAGCGTCACCCGGTCGGCGATCGTGAGGTGCTTCAGCCCCGGTCCATAGAACTCGACGAACTTGCCGACGACGCCCTTCTTGCGCAGCGATTCTGTAATCGTCAGCACGAGGTCGGTGGCCGTCGTGCCTTCCGGCAGCGCGCCTGCGAGCCTGTAGCCCAGGACGGGCGGGATCAACATCGACGAGGGCTGCCCCAGCATCGCGGCCTCGGCCTCGATGCCGCCAACGCCCCACCCGACAACGCCCAGACCATTCACCATCGTCGTGTGCGAGTCGGTGCCAAACACCGTGTCGGGATAGGCCAGCACGCGGCCGTCGCGCTCCTCGCGGCAGACCACACGCGCCAGGTACTCGATGTTGACCTGGTGCACGATGCCCGTTTCGGGTGGCACTACCCGGAAGTTGTCGAACGCCGTCTGCCCCCAGCGGAGAAAGGTGTAGCGCTCGCGGTTGCGGTGGTATTCGAGGGCGGTGTTCAGTTGAAGCGCGTCGGACGAACCGAAGTGATCCACCTGCACCGAGTGATCGATGACGAGCTCGACCGGCTGCAACGGATTCACCTTCTGCGGGTCGCCTCCGAGCGCGACGATGCCGTCGCGCATCGCGGCGAGATCGACGACGCACGGCACGCCCGTGAAGTCCTGCAGCAGGACGCGCGCCGGCATGAAGGCAATCTCCTTCTGTCGGGGAGCCATGACGTCCCAGCTCGCCAGGGCGCGGACGTCGTCTGCGGTGACGAATCGGCCGTCCTCGCGGCGCAGGAGGTTCTCGAGCAGGATCTTCAGGGAGTACGGCAGCCGGCGGACGCCGGGGAATCCGGCGCTCTCTAGGGTGGGCAGACTGTAGTACTCGAAGGTGTCGGCGCCCGTCGTGAGCGTGGTCACCGTGTTGAAGCTGTTCAATGTCGTCATGTCGCATCCGCCGGAAGAGGGATATGCGAGCGATCATACCCGCTCTGGCAGGGCGATGAACAAGGGCACGCTGCGTGGAGATCGCAGGATAACGGATGCAGGGCTGCCGGCGGTTGGTAGCCCGGCATCCGACATTCTGCATCCAGGCACATCCTTCAGGAGCCTGCTGGTGTCCGCCGGTCCTGCGCATGACTGTGCTCGGGCCGGGCCACTGCTCCCTCCCGTACCCGGCCGCCACGCCTTGCGGTGTCGCGAGGCTATCTCGTCGTGAGCGGGTGTGCTCGCTGCGCGGGCTTCATCAGGCTCAGCGTCTCGCCGCCTTCGGTGTATTCGATGGCACCATCGCTGCCGCGAACGGTCAGCCGTAAGGCGAGCCCGCCGGCAGCATCGTGAAAGCGGAGGACCGGCGCGCCGGCCTCCATCCGCAGCACCGCGCGGGTCTGGCCACGCTCGTCCACGAGTTCGAAGCGCGACGCCTTCAACGGCAGCGAGCGCGTACCCGGCGGCACGCCGGGCACTTCCGGTTGCACCTGGGCCATCAGCGCTCCCGCCGCGAGCACGATGGCGGCTGCGCTTCCCGCGCGCAGCGTCCACGATTGCCGCCGCTCCAGCCGTTCGAGACGGTTCTGCAACTGATCGGTGTTCATGCAAGCCTCCGGTGGTAAGACGGACGAGCGCCGAGGCCGGCCGGGTGGGGTGCACCGACTCGGTTGATATCCATCGCCCGTCAACCTGGCTGGTGACGCGGAATCCCTGGCGGCGGCTGCCGATGGGCGCGAGTCGGTTCAGAGCGGCGGACGGCTGCAGTACTCCGACAGCCGCATGGGCGAGAGGGCAAGGGCGGGCTCACCAACGTCGCCATACCAGAGCTGCATCACGCCGTCGTGCTCTTCGGCCGTCGGGGCGGCGAGCGTCGACACGACTTCGCCCTGCACCGGGGGCCAGGGTTCACCCATCGTCTCGCTGAGAAAATCCTGCACGGCGTCGAGGACCTGGTGTGCGGCTCGGACCGCCGCTTCTTCGTGCGGCGCACGGAGGAACAGGTCCGAGACGAAGATGGTCAGGCTGCCCGAGTCGTCGTTCTCTATCGTGATGCTCTCGACGGTGGCGCTCAAGCGAGCCTCGTCCGGCAGCCAGGGCTGGAGCCGGGTGACGAGATCGTGGTTGAAGCGCAGCAGGTCGAACATGGATGTGGTTCGCAGACTACACCTTCTCCGGGCGGCGTGCACCGGCGGCCTGCACGGAGCCGGGCGACGGCGGGCCGGGGCAAGGCAATCGCGGGGGAATTGCGGGCGTCAGGGGAAAACAGCGTGCAATGGCGCGCACGATCGGATCACGAGCTCACCTGAAGGCCGGCACTACACGAGTGCCCGCAGGGATCAGCTCGCGGCGGGCGTCACGGCGTGCTCGCGGGGCAACGTCTTCTCGAGCGCGCGGATCATCTCTTCGATCTTCCGCGGAACGCGGTTCGACTTGAGGTACACCCACCCGGTTTCACGCACGAGCGCGGAGCCGCCGATCCGGCAACTCGCCAGCTCGCCCTCGCGTACTTCGCGCTCGACCGCCTGGTGCGAGATGACGGTGATACCGAGGCCGCTCTTGACCATCGCCTTGATGATCTCGACGTTCTCGGTTTCCATGACCATGCGCGGCCGGATCGACTCGCGGAGAAAGAACTCGTCGATCACGCGCCGTGTGTTCGAACCAGGCTCGTAGAGGATGAATGGCTGCCTGACGAGGTCCTGCGGCTCGACGCGCGCGCGCCTGGCCAGCGGATGCGAGGGGTAGGTCACGAGCAGCAGTTCTTCCCGCATCACGGGCACCGTGACGAGGTCGGGCTCGTCAATGGGCAGCGTGATGAGGCCGAGGTCGGCGGCGCCAGATCGCAGCTTGCGCAGCAATCGCTCCGTCGATCCCGTGATCACCCGCACGTCGACCTCGGGATGTTGCTGCCTGAACTCCTTCAGCAACGCGGGGAATACGTACAACGATACGGTCATGCCGCCGACGAGGCGTACGCTGCCGGTGAGCTTTTCCTGGGTCTCGGTGATGCTCGCGGTCGTCTCCTTGATGTCCTGGAACACGCGGATTGCGAGCTGCAACAGCGCCTCACCGGTCGGCGTGATGCGCACCTTGCGCTTGATGCGCCAGAACAACGGCTCATTGAGCTCGGCCTCGAGCAGCAGGATCTGGCGGCTCACGGCGGATTGCGACACGTGCAGGCGCCGGCCCGCCCCGGTGAAGGAGCCGCTCTCCGCCACCGCCCTCAGGATCTCGAGCTGGCGCAGATCCATGTCAGGCTCTCGCCGCGCCGACGGCCCCGAGCGCGGCAGGCGGCGCCTCGCCCGCGACGGCAGCGTCTTCGAAGAACACCTTGTGCAGTCGGGCGACAGCGCCGGCCAGCTCCGCGTCCGGCAACACGATGGTCACGTTCCGCCGCGACGCCGCCTGTGACACCAGCTTGAGCGGCACTCGCCCGAGCGCCCCGACAATGCGAGCGAAGGTGCCTGGATCCGCGTGCAGGTTGTCGCCGACGATCCCAAGCAGCGCCAGCCGGTCTTCCGTTACGACGTCGGCGAAATCCGAGAGGTCTTCCACGATCGCCTCGAGCCGCCGCACGTCGTCGACGGTGACGGAGACGCTCACTTCAGACGTGGTCACGACGTCGACCGACGTCTGGTGCAGCTCGAAGACCTGGAACAGCCGGCGCAGAAACCCGTGCGCTTCGAGCATGCGCCCGGAGGTCACGTCGATCACGGTGACCTGGCGCTTGCAGGCGAACGCGGCGACGGGCCCCAGGCGGGCGTCGGGCCGCGCGACGATCCGCGTGCCGGGGCCCTCCGGGCGGCGCGAGTTCAGAATCCGCACCGGGATCGCGCGCGCGAGGGCCGGATGGATCGTCTTCGGATGCAGCACCTTCGCGCCGAAATACGCGAGCTCGGCAGCCTCCGCGAACGACAGCTGCGGAACGAGCTGCGGCGCGGGGTACACGCGCGGATCTGCCGTCAGCATGCCGTCGACGTCGGTCCAGATCTGAATCTCGTCGGCGGCAAGACCCGCGCCGATGATCGACGCCGAGTAGTCGGAGCCGCCGCGGCCGAGCGTCGTCGTGACGCCCTCGGCGGTGGCAGCCACGAACCCACCCGTGACCGGCACGTGACCGGCCGCGATCAAAGGGGCCAGCGTCGCGCTCACGCGCGCGAAGCTCTCGGGCAGCAGCGGCAGAGCGGTAGTGAAGCTGTTGTCGGTGAGGATCAACCCTCGGGGATCGATCCATTCGGCGGGCAGCCCCCGCGCGGAGAGCGCGGCGGCCACGATCCGGCTGCTCAGGATCTCACCGAGCGCGGCGACCGCGTCGAGCGATCGCGGCGCCACCTCCCGCAGCACGGCGAGCGACCGCACGACGGCGCAGAGGCGTTCGAACTGGTCGTCGATCTCGACGCACAGATCGCCGACGCGGTCCTCACCGGCGACCGCTCGCGCCACGGCCAGGTGCCGTGCCCGGAGCGACCCGACGAGATCGAGGGCCGGCCCTGGCTGGCCCGACTGCGCGCTATCGGCGATCCCGAGCAGGCAATCGGTCGCGCCGGCAAGCGCCGACACGACGACGGCCACGCCCTCCCTGCCGCCGCGAGCGCCCGTTCGGTCGCGGTCATCGCCCTGCTCGCGCCGTACGATGGCGGCCAGCCGCTCGATCGCATCGGCGTCGCCGACCGACGTGCCGCCGAACTTCAGCACGCGCATCAGCGTTCGACGGGCGCCGCGAGCACCCCCTCCGCGGCCAGCAACTCCGCATTCAGGACGGCGGCGCCGGCCGCGCCGCGCACCGTGTTGTGGCCGAGCGCGATGAACTTGTAGCCGAGCACCGGACAGGTACGCAGACGCCCGATGGACACGGTCATGCCGTGATCGCGATCGACGTCGAGCCTCGGCTGCGGCCGGTTCGGCTCATGGAGATACACGAGCGGCTGGAGCGGCGCGGTCGGCAACCCATGGCGCTGCGGCGGGCCGCTGAAGCGCAGAAATGCCTCCCGTACCTCGTCGATCGACGGATGGCTGTCGAGGGCGACCGCGATCGACTCGGTGTGCCCGTTCACGACCGGCACCCGGGTGGTCTGCGCGCTCACGGCGACGGGGTGCGGGTCGATGTGGTCGCCGGCCAGCGTGCCGAGGATCTTCTGCGTCTCGCTCTCGATCTTCGCCTCTTCGCCGTCGATGAAGGGAATGACGTTGGCGACTGCGTCGAGGGAGGCGACGCCGGGGTAACCGGCTCCCGACAACGCCTGGAGCGTGGTGAGCACGACCGACTTCAATCCGAACGCGCGCAACGGTGCGAGCGACAGCGAGAGGACGATCGTCGAACAGTTCGGGTTCGTGACAATGGCGCCAGGCCAGCCGCGAGACGCGCGCTGGCGAGCGACGAGACCGATGTGGTCGCCGTTGATCTCCGGGATGAGCAGCGGTACATCGGCGTCCATCCGGTGATTGCGGGAGTTGCTCACGACGACGTGGCCTGCCTTCGCGAAGGCCTGCTCGATCACGCCTGCGACAGAGGCATCCATGGCCGAAAACACGAGCTCGGGGGCGCTGCCCGGCTGCGCGGCGTTCACCAGCATGTCCGCAATCTCGCGCGACGGCGGCGTGGGCAGCCGCCACGGCGCCGCATCGGCGTAGCGCTGGCCGGCCGATCGCTCGCTCGCGCCCAGCCACGCGAGCCGGAACCACGGGTGGTTGGCGAGTTGCACCACGAACTGCTGACCGACCATGCCGGTCGCGCCGAGCACTCCCACGTCAATCCTGCGTTCCATCGGCCGGTCTCCCTTGCTCTCCCGTCGTGCCAAAAAAAAACCCGCCGGACGGCGGTGCCGTCGGCGGGTTGCTGCTCGTTGGTTCCGGGCTCGTCAGATGCCCGGCGCGCAGACGCCACCGCGGCAACCATGCTTTCGCATGGTCGCGGTCGTGGTGCCCGTAATCGTCCGCGCGCACATGCGCCGCAGTATAGGCGGCGCACGCGGGCGGCGTCAAACGCCATCAAGGCCGCTTATGCTTTCGTAACGTCCATAAATTTGACGCGCCCCCGCCGCGCCGCCACAATGGATGGTTCACGCCATGCCCACGAACGCTTCCAGCCCCGCCCGATCCGACGACGCCCCGCCCTGCCGCGTCGCCATCCTGGGGTTCGGCACCGTCGGCCGCTCGGTGGCGCGCATCCTCTGCGAGCAGCCGCCGGCAGGCGTGGAGCTGACGCATATCTTCAATCGCGGCATCCACCGCAAGCGCGTCGACTGGGTTCCCGCGAGCGTCCGCTGGACCGACGACATCGCCGACGTCCTGATGTCCCCCGCGGACATCGTCGTGGAGTTGCTCGGCGGCATCGACCCCGCGGGCGCGTGGGTGGAGCGCGCCCTCGACGCGCACAAGTCCGTCGTCACCGCGAACAAGCAGCTGATCGCGCAGCGCGGCGGCGCGCTGCTCGCGCGTGCCCGCGCGCAGGGCTGCCACCTGCGCTTCGAGGGCTCGGTCGCCGGCGGCATCCCCATCATCACCGCGCTCAGGGACGGCCTCGCCGGCGATCGCATCTCGCGCGTGCAGGCCATCCTCAACGGCACGTGCAACTACATCCTCACCGGCATGGCGGACGGCGGCGCGAGCTTTGGCGACGCCCTGCGGCAGGCGCAGGAGCTCGGCTACGCAGAGGCCGATCCCACCGACGATGTGGACGGCTACGACGCCCGTGCGAAGCTGGCGATCCTCTGCGCCGCGGCGCTCCGGGCAGACGTGCAGCCCGAGCGCATTCAGACGCGCTCGATCACTGGCGTCGCGCCCGTGGACTTCGCGCACGCCCGGCAGCTTGGGTGCACCATCCGCCAGGTATCGCAGGCGGAATGGGATCACCAGGGATGGCTGCACGCGGCGGTACGGCCAATGCTCGTGCCGCGCGACTGTGCCCTCGCACACGTCACGGGCAGCCAGAACATCGTCGTGCTGCGCGGTCAGTACGGCGGTGAGACGGTGTTCTCCGGGTCCGGAGCGGGCGGTGGCCCGACCTCGGTGGCCGTCGTGTCGGACATTTCCGCCATTGCGCGCCAGGAACCCGCGCGGGAGGATGGCGCCCCGTTGCGCATGCCGGTGCGCGTGAGCGGGGAGTTCGTCACGCCGCATTACCTGCGGTTCATCGTGCGCGATCGGCCGGGCATCATCGCCCGGATTGCCGGCGCGATGGAGCAGCACGACGTCAACATCGACGCGGTGCTGCAACTCCCCTATCCGACGAAGGACGCGCTGCCCTTCGTGGTAACGATTGAGGCGTGCCCGCCGAGCGTGCTCGCCGCGGCGATGCGGCAAATCGGCGAGTTCGATTTCCACGTGGAGCCGCCCGTCGATCTCCCGATGCTGATCGGAGACCCGGCGTGAGCGGCAGGGCCGGTTCCGCCGCCGAACGGGCAGCACGCCGCATCTCCGTCGCCGAGGCGACGGCGCGCGTTGGCGGTGCCGTCATCGCCGTTCCGGCCTCGAGTGCGAACCTGGGGCCGGGGTTCGACACGATCGCCGTGGCGCTCAGGCTCTACCTTCGGCTGCGCGTCTGCGCCGTGCTCGACGGGCCGACCAACGGCCTGGAATTCGACTTGTGCGGCACGCGTCTCGGCGGGGACAACTACGTCGAGCGCAGCTTTCGGGCGGTCGCCGAGGCGGAGGGCACAGAGTTTCCGTCGCTCTCGCTCCAGGTGAGCACGGACATCCCCGTCCAGGGAGGCCTCGGCAGCAGTGCCGCGGCGACCGTGGCGGGGCTCCTCCTCTACGAGCGCCTCGCGGGTCCGCGTGAGGGCCGCGATCTGCTGACGCTGGCAACGGCGCTCGACGAGCACGCGGATAACGTTGCCGCCGCCCTGCTTGGAGGCCTCGTCACGACCTGCGTTGCCGACGACGGCCGCGTGATCGCGCGTGCGGTGCCCTGGCCCGATCGCATCCGGTTCGTCGTGGCGAGCCCCGCCGTGCACCTGGCCACGAGCGACTCCCGGCGCGTCCTGCCGGACGTCGTGCCTCGGGCCGACGCCGTGTTCAACCTGCAGCGCGCGCTGCTCCTGGTGCAGGCGCTCCAAGCACGGCTCCTTCGCGGACGTCCGCGAAGCCTTACGCGATCGCTGGCACCAGCCATTCCGCGCGGCCATCGTGCCGGGGTTCACGGAACTGCTGGCGCTCGAGCATCCGGGCCTCCTCGGCGTCTGTCTGAGCGGGTCCGGGCCGTCGGTGCTGGCCCTCTGCGTCGACGCGGAGGAGAGCGTTTCGGCGGCCATCAGCGCGGTATACGACCGCCTCGGTGTGCCTTGTGTGGTTCGGAGGCTGGAAGCCCACCAGCCGGGGATACTGGCATGAGCTATTTCACCGGTTTGCGCTGCCGGATGTGCGGCGCGTCGTTTCCTGCCGAGGCGCTGTTCGTGTGCGATCAGTGCCTGGGCCCGCTCGAGGTCACCTACGACTACGACGCGATCAGGGCCGCGGTGACACCGGCGGCAATCTCGACGCGTCCGCAGAACCTGTGGCGCTACCGGGAGTTGCTGCCGATCGCCGGCGAGCCGCTCACCGGCTTCCATTCCGGGTGCACCCCGCTCATCCGGGCGGACCGGCTGGCGCGGCACCTCGGGCTCGCGGAGCTGTACATCAAAGACGACTCCGTGAACCACCCGACCTTCTCCTACAAGGACCGCGTCGTGTCGGTCGCGGCGACGCGCGCCGTCGAACTGGGCTTTCGCGTCTTCGCGTGCGCGTCCACGGGTAACCTGGCGAACAGCGTCTCGGCGCACGCGGCACGGCTCGGGCTCGAGTGCTACGTCTTCATCCCCGACAACCTGGAGCCCGCGAAGGTGCTCGGGTCCGCCATCTACCGCCCGCACGTAGTCGCCGTTGCCGGAAACTACGACGATGTGAACCGGCTGTGCACGCAGATTGCGGATCGACACGGGTGGGGGTTCGCCAACATCAATCTGCGCACGTACTACGCCGAGGGCGCCAAGACGTACGGGTTCGAGATCGCCGAGGCGCTCGGATGGCGCTTTCCGCGACACGTGGTCTGCCCGGTGGCCGGCGGCACGCTCCTGCCGCGCATCGCCCGCGCGTTCGAGGAAGTGCGTGAGCTCGGCTGGGTGCCCGATGACGTGCCGCGCATGCACGCGGTGCAGGCGGCGGGTTCGTCACCGGTGATCAACGCCCTCGAGGCCGGCGCGGAGTTCCCCGAGCCGGTGAAGCCGCAGACGGTCGCCAAGTCGATCGCGATCGGGAATCCGGCAGACGGCTATCACGTGCTCGAGGCGGTGCGCGCGACCGGAGGCGCCGGCGCACGCGTGTCGGACGAGCAGATCCTGGCCGCGGCCCAGCTGCTCGCCGAGATGGAAGGCGTGTTCACCGAACCCGCCGGTGGCGCCACCCTCGCCGGGGCGATTCAGCTCATCAAGGAAGGCGTCATCCCGCGTGACGAATCGGTGGTGGTCTGCATCACCGGGAACGGTTACAAGACGGCCGACGTGATGGCCGGCCGCACCGCCGAACCGACGTACATCGGGCGATCCTTCGCCGAGTTCGAGAGCTACTTCGCCGCCGTTGGCGGATGAACGGTGGGCGCGACCGTAAGTCGGGTCCTGGATCGTCGCCCATCCCGCCTCAGCCGCCCACCCGGCCCGCCGCCAGCCGCCAGCCCGACAACCCGTCTCCCGTGAGGCACATCCCTTGCGAGATGTTCGGCCGGAGGTCATGGATGGACGAACAGCGCATTCCCAATCAGGCCGCGAACCGGGAGCAGGCCGAAGGCTCGCGCGAGACGGTGAACGCCAACACCGAAGGCACGAGCGACGAGCGCAAGCGATTCGACCACAGCGACACGCAGTCGGGCCAGCGCGATGAACAAGCCGGGGGGATCACGAACCGGCCGCTCGACGAGGAGATCGCCAATCAGCGCGAGGTGCCGCCGCGCGGCGAGGTGAAGGTACCCGGGAGGGACCACGCATGAGCGGCACCGACAGCCGCGATGCGTCGAGTCCTCGCGACTTCGGCGTGCTGCGCAGCCCCGGATCCGGCGTGGGCCGGCCGGAAGACGAGCGCGAGTCGGTCAGCACGACCCAGACCAACAGCGGCCTCGCGGCTGGCGATCCCGCCGGAGGTCCACAACGAACGCCTGAGCGGCGCGCCATCGACGAGGCTCGGGAGCAGCAGCCGCACGTGAAGAGCGGACACGATAACGATTTGAGACCGGGCGACGAGACGCCCGTGCAGTCGCCCGAAGACGTAGATGCCACCCCGCCCCACGGGGACAAACTGAGGCGAAGGCTAAGGGCCAAGGGCTAAGGGCTAGGGGCTGGGAGCAAGCCTTTAGCCTTGGCCGTTTAGCCTCCAGAGCCTTCAGCCGCCTTTAGCCCTGAGCCCTAAGCCTTGAGCCCTTTTAGAACGCCACCAACAGGCTGGCGCCGCCGGCAAAGTATCGGCGCAGTTCGTCAGTGTCGGCCAGCGTGAATCCGCCGTCCCTGAAGTACAGGCGCGCGTCCGCGCGAAGGCCCAGGCCTTTGACGAGCCCGTGCGTGCGCGCTGAGAACAGGTATTTGAATCCACCGCCGGCGTGATAGAGCCGTCCCGTCTCGACGAGCGCCTGTTCGTCGTCGAGCTCGCGCATGTAACCAAAACCGCCAAGGACGAACGGCGAGCCGCCCTTTCCGACCTTGAGCGCGGTCAGGTGAACGACACCGCTCACCTCGAACACGTAGCGCGACAGGTCGTTCGACGCGGTGACGCCCGCGGCGTTCTCCACGTCGTTCGTGATGCGCGTCTCGAGCGCCTGGCGCGAGTACTGGAACGCGCCCTCGACCCCGATCATCCGCGTCAGGCGGACGCCGACTCGACCCTCGTACGCAGGACCCGCCTTCAGCTCGCCCGTCGTATTGAACAGCGGGTACTCGGCCGCGGGCGTTCGGTTGGCGGCGATCGCCGCGGTCGTGGAGCCGAAGTCGATTCCGCTCAGCCACAGCACTCCCCCATCGACTTCAATCGACCCCGGACGGAACGCTGGCCGCGGACGCGCGGGCTGCCGCTGAGCAGCCGGTTTCGCGGTCTGGGCGCGTGCGTCGGCAACGCCGGAGACGGCCAGCGCCGCGATGAGGACGCCGGTGCCTACCGTGCCGCCGTGCGTCACTTTGCCCTCACGGCGATTTCGATTGAGCGTGTGCCGCCGCCGCGCGGCACGACGACGAGCCGGTTGTAGAAGGTCGGAAGGAAGTTCAGATCGAGGCTCGATCGATCGAAGAAGCTCTCCACTTCGGCATCGTCGAGCGGCTCGACCCGCAGGATGTGCGGTCCGGGACGAAGCCCCGCGATGATGAACTCGCCCGTGTCTTCGAGGGCGAAGTTGCCGACCATGTTTCCGGTCTGCGGGTCGTAGGCGACGACGTGCGCCCCGAAGACGCCGGTGCCCCCCTTGGTGACCCGTCCCTGGACGCTGCCGGTCTTCTGCCGGAATTCCGCATCCGGGTAGATGTCCGACACGCCGGCGATGTCGTCCGGAAACAGCGTCCGGCCCGTGATGCTGCCCGATGCGAAGGCGATCGGAAACATCACGGCCCCCGCCCCGAGCACGCGACGGCCTCCGCCGGAACGCGGCTCTGTCTCGCCGAGCGCCGAGTGAGAGAGGCCGAGGAAGTGGCCGGCCTCGTGCAGCAGGATCGACTGCAGGTCGAATCGGCCGGCTTCGCCGTTCTCGGCGACGCTCCATGGGAAGCTGCTGTTGAAGAAGATGTCCGATTCGACGATCTCCCCGGTCCGGGTGTCGACGAAGAAATTGGTGGACGCGAGCACGCGTTCGAGCTCTGGACGTGACAGGAACCCGAGCGTGCTGGTGTTGTCGTCGTCGAGCGGCGCCGCGTCGGTGAAGCCGCCGAACGCGAAGCGCACAGACGCGGTGGGCACGTCTTCCCACGTGCGGAACGCACGATCGGCAGCCTGGCGGAACTGCTCGGGCGTGACGCCGGGCACGCCGCCGTCGTTCACCAAATAGGGCGCCGGCTGCGTCGTCCAGTGCAGGCTGACTGCGCGCACCGAGTCGCGCAGGCCAAGCTTCAGATAGGCGTCCGCATGGGTGCCGCCAGCGGCGACGAGCACGGATGCGAGCAGCGCGAGCCGGACGCGTCCACGAACCCGCGTACTCCGTCTCATCGCGTCCTCCCGTCGCGAACGAGGGTTTTCACCTGCGCGGTGAATGCCTCGAGCCCGACCCTCTGTCGTCGAGGGTCGCCGCGCACGATCTCCGGCTCGCCAGCGGCGAGCGACACACCGGGCACGACGACCTTTACTCCCGCCGCATCCTCCGCAACGCGGAACACGCCCTGATTGAGGCCGCTGATCCACGGAATTGTCGGACCCTGGGCGTTCAGGAACACGACGATCTCATCGCCACTCTGGAAGCTTGGCGCCCCGACCATCACGCTGCGATACGGGCCCATCTGTCCGCCCGGCACCTTGAAGGTCACGTCGCCGCCGAGATTACCTTTCAAGTACTCCTCGGCGTGCACCGTGACGAGGGTTTCGATCTGCCGGCGTCCGTCGGCCCAGCGCGACTCGGTCGCGACCACGCGACCGTGGACGATCGCCCGTGCCCCGGTGACCAGATCACCGAGGCTGGCGGGCAGAATCACGGTTGCGGAAAGCCCCACGCCAGTGAGCGTGCAGGCGATCAGATGTGCAGCACGTCGCAGCTTGTTCATGTACTCCCCCTGATGAAGGCTAGAGGCCGGAACCAAGGGCTGGCGACACAGAATTAGCCCGTCAGCGCCAGCGAACGTCGCCCGCCCTTAGCTCTAGCCGATGGCCTGTAGCGTCGGCCCGTGTCGTTTGGCTACGCGCAGGATCGCATCGGCGGCACGTCCACTCGCACCGGGCGCCCCGAGCTGTGCGCGTACCTCCGCGAGCGCCGCACGCGTCTCTTCGGCGGCGGCAGGATCGGTCAGAAACCGCAGCGTCTCCTGCGCAACGCGGGCGGGCGTAAATGCATCCTGGATCAACTCGGGCACCACGGTTCGGCCGGCAATCAGGTTCGCCATGCCGAAGGTGTCGACCCGCACGAACGGCCGGCCGAGGCGATACGTGAGCGGCGACAGGCGGTACACGATGACCATCGGCTTGCCGTGAATCGCCGTCTGCACGGTGGCGGTCCCCGACGCCGTCACCACCGTGTCGGCGGCATTCAGCACGTCGTCGGTACGGTCCTCGACGATGGCGACTCGGGAGGCCCCCGCCGCCGGCAACGTGCCTGGACGGTCGAGCGCTTCGAGCAGCGCGTCGGCTAGATGCGGCGCCCGCGCAACGACGAACTGCACGCCTGGCACTTTTTCGGCGATGAGCGGCAGTGCGGCCGCGAGTACCGGCACCGTTGCGCGCAGCTCGTTCGAGCGGCTTCCGGGCAGCAGGGCCACGGTTGGCGCAGCCGGATCGAGGCTGTGGGCGCGGAGGAACTCGTCTCGTGTGCCGCGCACGTCAATCAGGTCGACCAGGGGGTGACCGACGAATTCGACGGGAATGCCCTCACGCTCGTACACCGCCACTTCGAACGGGAAAATCGGAAGCACCTGGGCCACGAACCGTTTCATCGCCCGGATGCGCCCCGACCGCCACGCCCAGATTTGCGGGCTGACGTAATACACGACCGGTATGCCCAACCGGTGGACGGCGGCCCCGAGTCGGAAGTTGAAGTCGGGAAAGTCGATGGCAACAAAGACGTCCGGGCGTTCCGCACGCGCGTGGGCCACCAGCCGCCGATACATCCCGTACGAACGGGGGAGCACGCGGATGGCCTCCGTGAGCCCGGTGACGGCGAACCCGCGGTAGTCGCCCGCCAGCGTCGCGCCGGCGGCTCGCAGCCGCTCGCCGCCGAAGCCGCTGATCCGGCACGCGGGATCGCGGCGCAGCAGTTCGGCCGCGAGTGCGCCGGCGTACAGGTCGCCGGACGCTTCGCCGCAGGAAATCATCACCGTGCTCATGCTGCCGGCGAAGGCCTACTGCAGCCGGCCGCCCGGCGCGCCCGCGGCGCCGACCGGGCGCGCGGCGTGGCGAAAATCGGCAGCCGACAGATCGAGATCCGGCAGGTTGACGATCTCGAAGTTGCCGAACCCGACGCCCCTCAGCTGATCGACGAAGCCCTTCGCATTGCCCACGAGGACGACCGACAGCCGATCCGGCCGGAAGTACTGCCGTGCGACGCGCTGGATGTCGTCCGGGGTGATGGCGTTGACCCGCTCGCGGTAGTTCTCGATCTCGCTGAGAGGCAGCCTGTAGAACAGCACGTTCAAGACCTGTGCGGCGATCGCATCGGGCGTCTCGATTGTCAAGGGGAAGCTCCCGGCCAGGTACGCCTGTGCATCGGCCAGCTCCCGCTCGTTGACGCGCTCCCGCTGCAGCTTCTGGAATTCGTCGACAATGAGGCGCAGGACTTCGCCGGTCGTCTCGGTGCGCGTGTCGGTCTCCGCCATGAAATCGCCGCCCTGCTTGAGCGACTGCATGTCGGCCTCGGCGCCATACGTGAGCCCACGCTCGGACCGCAGCACGCGGTGGAGCCGGTTGCTGCCTTCGCCGCCGAGAATCTTGATGGCGAGATCGACGGCGAGGTAGTCCTTGTGCTGCCGTTCGATCCCGAGGTGGCCGACGCGAATCTCCGTCTGCACCGCGTCAGGCTTGTTGACGATGACGAGCCGCCGCGTGGGGACGGGCGGTTCGGCGGCCTGCAGCGTCGGCACGTCGCGCATCGCCCAGTTGCCGAACACGCGAGCCGCGCCGGCAAATGCCTCCTCTGCCGTCACGTCGCCGACAACGGCGAGGATGGCGTTGTTCGGCACATAAAAGCGGTCGTGAAATGCGTGGAGATCCGCGGCGGTGATCGCCTGCAGCGACTCGGGCGTACCCGAGCCGGGCAAGCCGTACGGGTGGAAGCCGTAGACGAGCCGATCGAATACCGCGTTCGCGACGTAATCCGGGTCTTCGAAACTGACCTTGAGCCCGGAGACCGCCTGCTGGCGCTGGCGATCGATCTCCGCCTGCTCGAAGGCCGGGTTTCGCACGACATCCGACAACAGATCGAAACCGAGCGCCAGGCTGTCCTTCATGACGACGACGTTGGCGAAGCTCAAGTCGCTGCCCGCTCCCGTGCCAAGCCCGCCACCGATCGAGTCGATCGTATCGGCAATCTGCTCGGCCGAGCGCGAGGTGGTGCCCTGATCGAGGAGCGTTGCCGCGAGGGCCGCGACACCGCTCTTCTGCGGCGAATCGCAGACACTGCCAGCCTGCAGGAGCAGCCGCAGCGTGACGACCGGCTGCTCGTGATGCATCACCACGACCACGCGCATCCCGTTCGGCAGCGAGCGGATCTCGTAGGGCGGAAACTTCACGTCACGCGCCGGCAGCGGACGGGGCGGGCTCTCGGACGGCCAGTCCTTCACCTGCCCGGCGGCATGAACGCTGCCCGCGAGGACCGCGAAGATCGTGAGCAGCAGCGGCGCGCCGAAACGGAGGCTGACGCCGCGGCGGTGGACATCGGCCGCGCGTGTCCGCTCCGCGGGCGGCGCGGTCACTGCGTCTGTCCGCGCGGCATGATGGTGATCACCAGCCGGTTGTTCCGGGTGAAATAGGTATTGGCCACCCGCTGAATGTCCCTGGCGGTGATGCCCATGAAGATGTCGAATTCGCCGTCGGCTGTCGTGATGTCGTCGTGGATCACGGCAGCGTGCGCGAGCTGCAGCGCCTTCTGCTGGTTCGTCTCGCGCCCCATGATGTAATCGCGCGCGAACTGGTTCTTCGCGCGTTCGAGCTCGTGGTCGGTCACGGGATCTGTCTTGAGGCGCTCGAGCTCGGCGACGAGCGCGGTCTCCGCCGCCGCGGGCGTCTGGCCCGGCTGCACCAGCGCGAACGCGTAGAACAGGTTCGGCTGCTCGATGATGTTCCCCACGCCCCCAGCCGCGAGCGCGACGCCGCTGTCGTAAACCAGCTTGCGGTAGATCCGCGAGCTCTGCCCGTCGGAGAGGATCTTCGACGCCATGTGGAGCGGGTAGGAATCGGGGTGTCCGTCATAGGTGATGTGGTGCGCCACCACCACGACCGGCAGCGGCCAGCCCTCTTCGAGCGAGACGCGCCGCTCTCGCTGCATCGGCGGTTCGGCCGGGATGTCGCGCGGCACGGCTCGCGCTGGTTTCGGGATGCGCCCGAAATAGCGTTCCACCAGCTGCGCCGCCTGGACGGCATCGAAGTCGCCCACTATCGTCAGCGTCGCATTCGACGGCACATAGAAGGTGCGGTAGAAATCGCGCACGTCTTCGACCGAGGCGGCTTCGAGATCCGCCATCGACCCGATCGGCTGGTGCTTGTAGGGGTGCACCGTGAACGCATTGTCGAAGATGATCTCCGAGAGCCGGCCGTACGGCTGATTCTCGACCCGCATCCGCCGCTCTTCCTTGACGACGAGCCGCTCCTTCTCGAACGTGTCCTTGTTGATCCGAAGCGTCGCCATCCGATCGGCCTCGAGCCACAGCACGAGCGGCAAGTACTGGGCCGGCGTGGTCTGCCAGAAAACGGTCGTGTCTTCGTTCGTGTAGGCGTTGCTCTGACCGCCCACGCTCGACACGAACGAGGTGTGCGCCTCGGGCTCGACGTTGCGCGAGCCCTTGAACATCATGTGTTCGAACAGGTGCGCAAAACCGGTGCGGCCTGACCGCTCGTTCTTGGATCCGACGTGGTACCACACCTCGACGTGGACGATGGGCGTGGAGTGATCCTCGGACAGGATCACGGTGAGGCCGTTGTGTAGCTTCGAGATCTCGTACTGCAGCTTCGGAGGGCGGACCGCCGCCTGCACCGGCCCGAGGACGATCGCCGACGCGAGCGCCAGCGCCGCGGTGGTCCCCGTGACGGCCAGGCGGCCGCGCCTGCCGGTTTCAGCACGTACCATTCGGTCGATTATGGCATACGGATCCGCTGCGCTCCCCCGCCGCGGACGCGGCGAAGGGGCTCGGTCACGGCTGATGAGAGAGCGATCAGGCGCCGTCCGGACGGTCTTTGCCGAGGCGCGCCTCGAGCGCGTCGAGGCGCACGGCGAGCGACGTGAGCTGGCGCCTCAACTCAGGCAAGCGGCGAATCATGGCTGCCGACTTCAGCCACTCGCGATTCGGAACGGCGGGATAGCCGGAGACGATCGACCGCGCCTCGACGGAGTTGGGAATGCCGGATTGCGCGGTGGCAGTCACGTGATCCCCAATCGTGATGTGCCCGGCGACTCCGACCTGCCCGGCCAGGGTCACGTGGTCGCCGATAACCGAGCTCCCGGCGATACCCACTTGCGCCGCCAGGAGCGAATGCGCACCGACGCGCACACCGTGCGCGATCTGTACCAGGTTGTCGATCTTGGTGCCCGCCCCGATGCGCGTCTCACCGACTGGTGGCCGGTCGATGGTCGTATTCGCGCCAATCTCCACGTCGTCTTCGATGACGACGATGGCGCGCTGCGGGATCTTGCGGTGGGTGCCGTCAGGAAGCGGGACGAAGCCGTACCCGTCGCTGCCGATGACGACCCCGTCCTGCAGGATGACTCGTGCCCCGATCACCGATCGCTCGCGAACGGACACGCGGGGGTAGAGGATGGAGTCGGGCCCGATGCTCGCGCCACGACCGATGACGACGTGTGGGTGAATCACGACGCGGTCGCCGACGCGCGCGCCGGGGCCGACCACCACGAAGGCGGCGATGCTGACGTCGGCGCCGATTGCGGCGTCAGCCGCGATGACGCTGGTCGGATGGATTCCGGGCTCCGCGTCAGCGTCGGCGGTCAGCAGATCGAGTGCCTGGGCAAACGCCAGGTAGGGATCGGCGGCGCGGAGCGCGGCGAGGCCCGCAGAGGCCGCGTGCTCGCCGATGATCACCGCGGAGGCGCGCGTCGTCGCGAGCGCGGCGGCGTACTTTGGATTGGCGAAGAAGCTGACATCGCCCGGCACGGCGGCCTCGAGGCCGGCCACGCCGGTGATTTCGATGGCACCATCGCCGTCCAGGCGGCAGCCCAGACGTTCGGCAAGCTCGCGCAGTATCACGGTGGGCAGCCGGGGAACGCGCGTGCGCGGGGGCGGCACGCGGGGCGACTATATCACGCGCTCGGAACCGCGAGCCGATCGAAGAACGTCGCCAGCCGCTCCAGCCGCAGCCGCTCGGCGATCTCGCTGACGCGGGCCTCGCGCACCTCGGGTTCGAGGGCGATGAGCGGCCGCAACTCCGCAAGCGGATCGCTGGCCCGCAGGTCCCACTGCACGCAGTCGAGGCCCTGGCGCGCGCCGCGCATCGACAAGTAGTGCCCGACCAGGCGGAAGGCGAGGTAGTAGGCAACGACGTTCGGGCCCGGCAGGACGACGAGGGCGGCCGAGAACACGAACAGGATGCCGTCGATGACCAGCCAGCGGCGGCGGCGATCGTAATCGACGCCGAGACGTGCCCGCAGAATGCGCAGCGCGGCGTCAGCGGCGACGTCCACCGGGTACCACGCAACAGCCGCCTCCTGCCCGCGCAGGTGCCATAGCAGCCGCTGTTCCGCGATGCTCTCGGCAACTCGCCGCATCGTGGCACGTTTGACGCGCTGGTACCAGGTCAGCGCGTGCGTCTCGTCCTGCGAGAGCTGATGCCCACGCCGTCGCTCGCGCTCAGCCTCCGCGAGGGCCTCGCGGAATCGAAACAACAGGCGTTTGAAAACCCCGCGCGGCGCCTCGGGATCGCTGACGGGGTCCTCCTCCGGTACTTCGCAGTAGAGCTCGTACCGATCGGCCCCGACCGGGATCAGGAAGACCTCCATGGATGGGCCGTACGATAACACAGGGTTTTTGACCGCTGCGATGGCTCGCCGGGGCATCCGGGCAGACGCCCGCGACGCGCGCATTGGGGCGCGCCGCGCGCGTCAGAATCGGCTTCGATGACCGGCGTTCTACACGACTGTTCGTCGTCCCGTGAGCAGGTTCACCACGAACAGCACCACGGCGATGACGAGCAGCACGTGAATGATGCCGCCCGCGACGTGGAACGCGAATCCCAGCAGCCAGCACACGAGCAGCAAGACAATCAGGGTCCAGAGCATCAGCTTGTCCTCCCGGGCGACCTTGCCCGTGCGGGAGAGATATCAACTCCCGTGCCACGGGGCTCAGCTGCGGGCGCGATCCGGACGCGCTACAGGCTCCTGACGAAATTGACGCCCGAACGGTGGGATCGATCGCTCGAAGCCCCGGCGTCGAAGCGCGCTCGCGTAGGCAGACGGTCGCGACAGCGCGATCCCGCGGGGTCAGACGGCCGGGCTCCGGGACTGTGAGGCTCGCGGTTCCGCTTTCGTGCCGTCGCGCTTCCATTTCCCGAACCCGCCGGGCTGCGTCGACGGTCAGGCCGGAGCGGAACACCTCCGAACCGCGGACCGGAGGCTCGCCCGCTCGGTCGCCTATAGTGAGGCGAGTGCCGAGAATCGGAGCCCACATGTCGATCGGCGGCGGCCTGCCGCGAGCCGTCGATCGTGCGGCGCTGCACGGGTGCGACGCGCTGCAGATCTTCACGAAGTCCGCCGGCCAGTGGCGTGCGCGTCCGCTTCCGCCCGACGAAGTGCGGGCGTTCCGCCAGCGCATCGAAAACACTGGGATCGCCCCGGTCGTCGCGCATGCGAGCTACTTGATCAACCTGGCCACACGCGACGGCACGCTGCGGGCGCAGTCGATGACGTCACTCGGCGAGGAGCTCGATCGCGCGGAAGCACTCGGCCTCGCGGGTGTTGTGCTGCACCCTGGCGCGTGCACGGGCGGCCAGGACGACGCCGGCCTGCAGCTGATCGCGCAATCGCTCGTCTCCGTACTGAACGCGCGGCCGCGAGCGCGCGCCCGCGTGCTGCTCGAGCACACAGCCGGCCAGGGCACCGTGCTCGGTCACACCTTCGAGCAGCTCGCGCGCATCCTCGAGCTCACCGACGGTTCGCCGCGGGTGGGCGTGTGGCTCGACACCTGTCACCTGTTCGCGGCTGGATACGACATCGCGACTCAGGCGGGCTACGGCGACGTGTTCGCCTGGTTCGAGCGCGTGGTCGGCCTCGAGCGCTTGAGCGGCTTTCACCTGAACGACTCGAAGACGCCGCTCGGCAGCCGCATCGATCGCCACGAGCACATCGGCAAGGGCCACCTGGGGGTCGAGACGTTCCGGCGGCTGGTGAACGATCCGCGCTTCGCGGCGCTGCCGATGCTGATCGAAACCGCCAAGACGGAGCGCGCCAGCCGCATCCAGGTCGGGCTCGATTCGTTCGACGTGATGAACCTGGCCACGCTGCGAGGGCTCGTCGATCACGCACACCCTTCCCCAGGTTCAGTGCCCGGGCGCGGAAAAGCGCGGAGGGCGGCAGGGCCGCCGACCGGATGATGGCGCCGCCGATGCAGGCAATCAGGACCAGCCGCGATAGCTGTATCCGGAATCAGGCGCGCCACGGGCTCAACGTGAAGCCCCGCGCTCGCCGAACACGAGGGCTTCGAATCGGTACAGACTGGCGCCGTGACGCCACGCATCGAACGGAAGGCCCGCCTTGATGCAGGTGTGATCGAGGAACTGCTCGCGGGTCCATCCGTGGTCGGTGGCGACCTGCGGCAACAGTAACCCCCGCTCTGTGCCCTGTTCGACCACGAGCCCATCGCGTCCGACCTCCACCGTCTGTGGATCGGCGACGGGTTCGAGCGGCGTCAGCACCGAGATCTCGAGCGACAGCTTCCCCAGGTCGGCGAGCGTGACCGGCGGGAAGCGCGGATCCCCGAACGCCGCTGCCCGCGCGCAGTACCGCACCACGCGCCCGAGCGGATCCTCCGATTCGGGCAGCCCGACACACCCGTGCAGACCGCCGTCGAGAAACACCGTCACGAAGGCGCCGCCGGGTCGATCGAAGACCGGCCGGTGTGCCGGCTCGACGACGAACGGAACGCCGAGGCGCGTCTCGATCGTCGCGCGCGCCAGCGCGAGCAGCGCGGCCTGATCCACGGCCGCCAGTTCAGGCCGGCCGGGCGCCGTCGTGGTCATCGCCAAACTCTCCGAGCGCCGCGCTCATGTACCCCACCACGTGCTGGGTGTCTCCCGTGACGTGGCCCGAATCCGCATAGCGCAGCACGCGCGCTCCGGTCGCGCCGAGTCCGCGTGCAGCGCGCATCACCGCCACGATCGGTCCCCCGCCGCATGCGTGGGACGGGTCGGCATCGAGGCTCGCCTGCAGACCGTCGGGGTCGTAGCGCTCGACGCGGTCGAGGACGACCGCATCCAGCCGCGCCGCGGTCTCCCGCGTCTGGTAGTGCGAGAGATCGCTGCTCGCCACCAGGAGTGCCTCGCGCCCGCGCAGCACCAGCGGCAGCGCCTCGCCGAGCGCCGCCACGGTCGCGGCGCGCTGATGACCGACGAGCAAGGGCAGAATCGGCACGTCCGGGAACAGCCGCGCCAGAAACGGCAACTGCAGCTCCAACGAGTGCTCCCGCTCGTGGACGACGGTGTCTTCGCGGACGAACGGGGCCGCCTGGCGCAGCAGCGTCGCCAGCGGAGCATCGATGGCGAGCGCGCCAAGCGGCGTGGTGAATGCACCGCGGCCCCAGAGGGCCACACCGTCGAACCCGTAGAAGTGTGACGGTCCAACGAGCACCACGACATCGTACGTCTGGCGTGACACGGCAGCATACGCGTGCCCCGCCACGGGCCCCGAGTACATCAGCCCGGCGTGGGGCGCGATCACCGCACGCACACGCGATTGCAGCGGCTGCCCGTCCGCAAGGTACCCGTCGAGGGCCTGGCGGAGCGCGTCCGCCCGTCCGGGATACCAGCTGCCGGCGCACACCGCGGGACGCAAGCCATTGGCGGCGTCAGGTTCAGCCATACGGCGCCTCCGGCTCACGATCGTAGCACCCGTGCGGAGGAGATCGCGCACGCGCTGGTGTCAGCCGGAGACCCTGCACGCCGCGCAGCGCAGGGCCCCCGGAATCCGTGTGCTAGCATCACGGCGCATGCCGGATCCGCTGACCCGCGACGACGTCCTGCGCATCGCCGAGCTCGCCAGCCTCGAGCTGACCGACAGGGAGGTCGAGACCTTCACCCGGCAACTCGCCGACATCCTGGCCTACGCCGAGCAGGTGCAGCAGATCGACACGACCGGCGTCGCGCCCACCTCGCACGTGTTCAGCGCAACACCCTTGGACAGGCCGGACGTGCCGCGCCCATCGCTGCCCCGTGACGAGCTGCTCGAGAGCGCGCCCGATCCGGCATTGGACGAGGGCCTCTTCCGCGTGCCACGCGTCATCGGCTGATGTCTCAGCACGACCTGTCGAGCATCACCGCCATCCGGGATGCCGTTGCCTCAGGTGCGGCCTCGGCGGTCGAGATCTGCGCGGCGTCGCTCGCGGCAATCGACGCACAGGACGGCGGCCTGCACGCCTTCATTACGGTGGACCGTGAGCACGCCCTCGCGCGCGCGGCCGCCGTCGATGCCGGCCACGACCGCGGCCCGCTCGCGGGCGTCCCGGTCGCGATCAAGGACAACATCTGCACCCGGGGGCTGCCGACGACGGCAGCGTCGAAGATCCTGGCCGGCTACGCGCCCCCGTACGACGCCACCGTCGTCGATCGCCTGCTGCGCGCGGGGGCGGTGGTCGTCGGCAAGACGAACTGCGACGAGTTTGCGATGGGATCGTCGACCGAGAACTCGGCCCTGGGCCCTTCCCGCAACCCGTGGGATCGCGAGCGCACCCCTGGCGGGTCGAGCGGGGGATCGGCCGTCGCCGTCGCTGCCGGCTTCGTCCCGGCCGCACTCGGATCGGATACCGGCGGGTCAATCAGGCAGCCGGCCGCGTTCTGCGGTCTCGTGGGACTGAAGACAACGTACGGACGGGTGTCGCGGTACGGCCTGCTCGCCTTTGCCTCGTCGCTCGATCAGATCGGGCCGCTGACGCACACCGTCCGCGACGCGGCGATTCTGACGCGCATCATAGCCGGCGCCGACGCCTCCGACGCGACCGCGAGCGCAGAGCCGGTGCCTGACTTCGTCGACGCGCTGACGGGCGACGTCCGCGGACTACGCATCGGCGTCCCGGCAGAACTGCTCGAGGCCGGGGTCGCGCCAGAGGTCTCGCGCCTGTTCAGCGAGGGAGTCGACACGTTGCAGCGGATGGGCGCGACCATCGAGTCTGTGCCGCTTCCGCATGCACGCGCGGCGATCCCCGTGTACTACCTCGTGGCGACGGCGGAGGCCAGTTCCAACCTGGCGCGGTACGACGGCGTCCGCTACGGCCACCGCACGACCGGCGCCGATTCGCTGCGCGCGATGTACAACCGCACGCGCGACGAGGGCTTCGGCGCGGAGGTGAAGCGGCGCATCATGCTCGGGACCTACGTGCTCAGCGCCGGGTACTACGATGCGTACTACCGCAAGGCCCAGCAGGTGCGCACCCTCATTCGTCGCGACTACGACACCGCTTTCGAGCGCGTCGACGTGATCGCGGTGCCCACCACGCCCACTCCCGCCTTCCGGCTCGGCGAGAAGGTAGACGATCCCTTGCAGATGTATCTGGCCGACGTCTTCACGGTGAGCGCCAACCTCACGGGTCTCCCGGCGCTCAGCGTGCCGTGCGGGTTCACGCCGGACGGACTACCGGTCGGTTTGCAGTTGACTGGCCGGCCGTTCGAGGAATCGGTGTTGCTGCGGGTGGGAGACGCGTTCGAGCGCCAGGCTGACTGGTGGCAGCGACGGCCGCCGGCGGCCTGACGGTCAGGCCGCTGGAACCGCGCCGCGAGAAAAGCTGCGAATCACGATCCAGAGGAGAACGCCAATCATCAGGATTGGAAGCAGCGGCACGACCACCGCGAGCAACCCGGCGATGATGACCGCCCCCGCCACGAGGACGGCGCCTACGGCGAGAATCGGCGCCAGGATTACGACGCTGACAGCGCGCAACGCCGTCTTGGCGAGCCAGATCGGGAAGAACAGCAGGCCGAAGATCAGGCGAATCGGCAGCGTGACTGCCCAGAACACTGTCTTCAGCACCAGCGCCACGAGCAGGACGACGCCGGCGACCGCAAATCCGCCCAGCATCGCCACGCCAAGCAGGAACCCCATCGGCTTTCCGTCACATCCGCGCACCAGTGCCCGGGTGGATGGCCTCATCGCCACAGACGTGCGAACGGGCCCGGGAGTTCCGAATTACCGGAAAGAGAGTGGCGTTAGAGCTTGGGATCCGCCAGGCGGGGCTTGAATTCCGGGACCTCGTACTGCACCACGCCCCGACGGACTTCCTCCATCGCGATGCGTTCGGGCTTGATAGGGGCGTCCTTGTTGGGGTCGTGATGTTCGCCGAGACGCGGCCGGGCGCCGCGGCGCAGCTGCTTGGCGCGCATCGCCGCGACATCGACGAAAAGGAAGCGGTCGGTGATGAGCGGCGCCGTAACCTCAGGCAGGGGCGGCGGTTCTGCAACGGAGGCCTGCTCGTCGGTCGTCGTCTCGAGTTCGTCAGCCATAAGCCGCCGATCGTACCAAGAGAGCTCGCCCGTGACAAGGAAGATTCGCGGGACGGGGGTGGCGCCCGCCCCGCGTGAGAACTCCCGGGATACCCAGGTCTGAATGCCACCCTGAGCGCTCCCGGTCTCGGCAGCCAGAGCCGATGGCCTTCTTCAGCTCACCTGCACCTGGATCTCCTTCGGCTTCGCCTCTTCGCGCAGCGGCAGCCGAACGGTCAGGACGCCGTTCTTGTAATCGGCGCCAATCGCCCCGGTGTCAACCGTGGGCGGCAGCGTGAATGACCGGCTGAAGCTGCCGTAGGTCCGCTCGATGCGGTGGTACTGCTCCTCCTTGACCTCGCCGTCCAACTTGCGCTGACCGCTGATCGTCAGGGTGTTGTTCTCGACGCGCAGCGCGATGTCCTCACGCGGCACCTCGGGGAGCTCGGCCTTCAGCACCAGCTCGTGGTTGCCGGTCTCGTAGATGTCGACCGGAGGCACCCATGCCCCCCGCGTCATCAGGTCGTCGTTGTCGCGCCGGTACGCGTCGGCGAACAGGCGGTTTACGCGGTCCTGCAGCGCCGCCACATCACGAAACGGGTCGAAGCGAACGATGTTCATTGTGTGCTCCTTCAGTTCTCGGTTCTCAGTCAGTAACTGCGGCGTTCGGTCTCAGGCCGCCTACTTCTCCACGACCTCTGCGTCGACGATCTCCGGCTCAACGGGCTGTTGCGCGGTTCCGCCGCCACCGGCCTGCGCCCGCGCCTTGTAGAGGGCTTCGGCCATCGCGTGGGAGGCGCGTTGCAGCTCCTCGGATGCCCTGGTGATCGCTGCCGCATCATCGCCCGACGTGGCGCTACGGACCGCAGCCAGTGCCGCCTCGATCCGGCTCACGTCCGCTGCCGGCAGCGTGTCGCGGTTCTCGTTCAGCGTCTTCTCCACCGAGTAGGCGAGCGCGTCGGCATTGTTCCGCGCTTCGATCGCCTCCTTGCGGCTCTTGTCTTCCGCCGCATGGGCCTCGGCATCCCGCACCAGCCGATCGACTTCCTCCTTCGCAAGGCCAGACGAGCCGGTGATGGTGATCGTCTGTTCCTTGCTGGTGGCCCGGTCCTTCGCGGTAACGTTCACGAGACCGTTTGCGTCGATGTCGAAGATCACTTCAATCTGCGGCACGCCGCGCGGCGCCGGTGGCAATCCCACCAGCTGGAAGCGGCCGAGCGTGCGGTTGTCGCGCGCCATCGGGCGCTCGCCCTGCAGCACGTGCACCTCGACGTTGCTCTGGTTGTCGGCGGCCGTCGAGAACACCTCGCTCTTGCGCGTCGGCACCGTCGTGTTCCGCGGAATGAGCGTCGTCATGACGCCGCCCAGCGTCTCGATGCCGAGCGACAGCGGCGTGACGTCGAGCAGCAGCATGTCTTTCACGGCGCCCGTGAGCACACCGCCCTGAATCGCGGCGCCTACGGCGACGACCTCGTCGGGGTTGACGCCTTTGTGCGCCTCCTTGCCGAAGTAGTCCTTTACGAGCTGCTGCACCTTCGGCATGCGCGTGGAGCCGCCGACGAGCACGACCTCATCGATCTGTGACGGCTGGAGCCCCGCGTCCGCGAGGGCCTGCTTCACCGGGCCCATCGTGCGCTGCAGCAGGTCGTCGACGAGCTGTTCGAGCTTGGCGCGCGTCAGCTTCAGCGACAGGTGCTTCGGTCCGGACTGATCCGCCGTGATGAACGGCAGGTTGATGTCCGTTTCCATCACGGTCGAGAGCTCGACCTTGGCTTTCTCCGCTGCTTCCTTGAGACGCTGCAGCGCCATCCGATCTTTGCCGAGGTCGACGCCATCGCTCTTCCGGAACTCCGCGACGATCCAGTCGATCACCCGCTGATCGAGATCGTCGCCGCCCAGGTGAGTGTCGCCGTTGGTCGACTTCACTTCGACGATGCCGTCGCCGACTTCGAGGATCGAGATGTCGAACGTGCCGCCGCCGAAGTCGTAAACGGCGATCGTCTCCTGCGACTTCTTGTCGAGACCGTACGCGAGCGCGGCCGCAGTGGGCTCGTTGATGATGCGCTGCACGTTCAGGCCCGCGATGCGGCCCGCATCCTTGGTGGCCTGCCGCTGGGCGTCGTTGAAGTACGCCGGCACGGTGATCACCGCGTCGGTCACGGGCTCACCGAGATAGTCCTCCGCAGCCTGCTTCAGCTTCTGCAGCACCATCGCGGAGATCTCGGGCGGCGCGTACTGCTTCCCGCGCACCTCGATGCGTGCATCGCCGTTGGCGGTGGCCACGACCTTGTACGGCACGCGGGCGGTCTCAGCGGCAACCTCCGCGCGCGCGCGGCCCATGAACCGCTTGATCGAGAACACGGTGTTCTCGGGGTTGGTGACCGCCTGCCGCTTGGCGACCTGGCCGACGAGTCGCTCGCCGTCCTTGGTGAACGCCACGACGGACGGCGTCGTACGAGCACCCTCCTGGTTCACGAGAACTGCCGGTTGACCGCCTTCCATCACGGCCACGACGGAGTTCGTCGTGCCGAGGTCAATACCGATGACTTTGTTTGCCATGCCTTGTTATTACCCCCTCGTCCGTTGACAGGAGCAAATATACGCGTCTTATGAGTGTATGTCAAGCATGTTATATGAGCGTATATACTATCATGTTTAGACGGCGGACCGGTGAAGTGAATCGGACGCAAGCCCAAGTGCGAGGAATACCCACTCTCGGCTGTTCGCTGCCACTTGAGGTGGTTGGTGCTCGAGGCCGGAATCGCAGGGCGCGTCCGTTCAAAACGCGCGTCGAGTGAGCGCGACAGACCGGAGCCAGCGAGCGGAACCGGACCCGGCGGAGTGACCGCGAGATGTGCGATCCTATGCAACCATGGCTGGCTGGCCTTCAGTACTGATGACGCCGGAGCTCGGCGACCTGACCGACGATGTGCGGCGGCTGTTCCAGGACTTGGAGCGGCAGGGCCAGCACGCGCCAGTCGCGGTGGCTGGTCAGTGCACGCCGGCGCTCGACGTGCTCGAGACGGACGAATGCATCGAGATTGTCATGGATCTGCCGGGCGTCGAGCAGCGCGCCGTTCGCGTCCTGCTCAAGGGTGACGTGGTGGTCGTGGCGGGCGAGAAGGTAGCGCTCAGCCCCAATGCTGGCGGCGACTACCATCTCGTCGAGCGCGGGTCGGGCCGCTTCGCGCGCGCGGTGCGGATCGCCTCGGCGTTCGACGGAGGCCGCGCCGCCGTGAGCCTCGTGCACGGCGAGCTCCGCGTGATGCTGCCCAGGATTCACGATCGCCGGGGGCAGGGTCGCACCGTAGCCATTGGCGACGAGCCCTTGCCGCGCAATTGCTGACACGCCGGGCGCTGCCTGACGCATGAACATCCTGTTTATCGGCGACATCGTCGGGCGCCCCGGGCGCGATCTGATGCGGGCCGGGCTCGACGCCATCGTCAGCCGCTACCGTATCGATTTCGTCATCGTCAACGCGGAGAACGCGGCCGGCGGCTTCGGAATCACGCGTGAGATCGGCGACGACCTGCTGGCGCACGGCGTCGACGTGATGACGTCGGGCAATCACATCTGGGACAAGAAAGAGGCCATCGGGTACATCGGTGTCGAGGCGCGGTTGCTGAGGCCGCTCAATTACCCCGCCGGCGTGCCCGGACGTGGCAGCTACGTCGGCCGCACCGATGACGGTCGCTCGGTCGGCGTGATCAACGCCATGGGGCGGGTGTTCATGCTGACGATCGACGACCCGTTTACCACGGTGACGCGGGAAATCGAGGCCCTGCGGCAGCGCACGCCGGTGATCCTGGTGGACTTCCACGCCGAAGCGACATCGGAAAAGATCGCAATGGGCTGGCACCTGGCCGGGAAGGTCACGGCCGTCGTCGGTACGCACACGCACGTGCAGACGGCCGACGATCGCATCCTGCCGGGCGGTACCGCCTACATCACGGATGTCGGCATGACCGGGCCGCACGACGGAATCATCGGCGTCGAGCGCGAGCCCGCGCTCGCGCGCTTCCTCAACGGGATGCCGGCCCGCTTCGAAACCGCCAGCGGCGATCCGCGCCTGCACGCCGTCGTCGTCGCCGCGGACGCCGAGACCGGCCGGGCGACGGCGATCACGCGCCTGAGCCTCTCGATGGCCGACCTGCTGACGCTGTCGGCCGCGGAGCTCGAGGCGACCGAGAACCAGGACGGCCGATGACGTCGCTCTTCGACCTGCCGTTCGAGGAACCCGAGCCCGACCCGCTGCCGCCGACGCCAGTCGAGCCGCCGCCGCCGGCGCGCGCCGCGATCCTGACCGTCAGCCAGCTCACGAGCGACATCCGCCGGGTGCTCGAGTCCGAGTTCGCGCGCGTATCCGTCGAAGGCGAGATCTCGAACTGCCGGCCCTGGACGACGGGCCACGTCTACTTCACGTTGAAGGATGCGGGGGCGCAGATCCGGGCGGTGATGTTCCGATCGGCGGCGCGCGGTCTCAAGTTCCGCATCGAAGACGGGCAGAAGGTGATCGCGCGCGGCCGCGTGGGCGTGTACGACGTCAAGGGCGAGTATCAACTCGTCTGCGATCGTCTCGAGCCGACCGGAGCGGGGGCGCTGCAGGTCGCGTTCGACCAGCTGAAACGCCGGCTGGAGGCGGAGGGCCTGTTCGCGGCGGCCCGCAAGCGTCCACTGCCCTTTCTCCCGCGCAAAATCGGCATCGTCACGTCGCTCGACGGCGCTGCCGTGCGGGACATCGTGACCGTGCTTCGCGCCCGATATGCAAACGCCCACCTCGTCATCCGCCCCGCTCGGGTACAGGGTGAGGGGGCGGCGGCCGATGTGGCCCGCGGCCTCGCGGCGATCGCGCGCGTGCCGGGTGTCGACGTGGTCATCGTCGGCCGCGGCGGCGGATCGATCGAGGATCTCTGGGCCTTCAACGAGGAGACCGTCGCGCGAGCTATCGCCGCGTGCCCGGTCCCCGTGATCTCCGCGGTCGGCCACGAAACCGACTTCACGATTGCCGACTTCGTCGCCGATCACCGCGCGGCGACGCCGTCCGCCGCGGCGGGTGCGGTGGTCGGGCGTAAAGACGACGTGTGCGCGCAGATCGATCGACAGGCGGAGCGGCTGGCCGCTGCGATGCGCGGGCGTGTGCTGCGCCAGCGTGGACGGGTGCACGTGCTCACCGCGCGGTCCGGATTCGCGGGATGGCCGGGACGGCTCGCGATGCGGGGGCGGCATGTCGCCGAGCTGCTGCAGGATCTGCAGCGCGCGGCCCGCGGACGCATCGCCACGCTCGAACGCAGGCTCGATCAACTGCAGCTGCGGTTGGAAGGGCGCGACCTCCGGCGGCGCGTGGCCGGTACGCACGCGCGCCTGGCGGCGGCCAACACACGGCTCGATACCGCGATCGTCCGCCGGCGCCATGCGGCACGCACCCGGCTTGGCTCGCTTGCCGCGGGGCTCGGCAGCCTGAGCCCTCTGGCGGTGCTCGGCCGTGGCTACGCTGTCTGTTGGGACGCCGAGCGGCGAGTCATCCTCCGCGATGCGCTGAGCGTGGCAGACGGTGACGCGATTCGCGTGACGCTGGCCCGTGGCGAGCTCCAGGCACGCGTGACGGGAAGGGACTCGGAGATCGACCGCTAGGTCCTCGGGCTCGACGCGCTGGCTGACATCCGGAGCAAGACCTTTCGTCGGTCGCCCGGGCGATCACGCCTGGCGTATGGCCGCAGAACACACATGAGCACAGAACCGACGACCAACGACTTCGAGGGCGCGATCGCCGAGCTCGAGGCCATCGTCAAGAAGCTGGAAGAGGGCGACCTCTCGCTCGAGGCTTCGCTCGCCTTGTACGAGCGTGGGGTGGCGCTGTCACGCTTCTGCCATGGGAAGCTCGAAGAAGTGGAGCGCCGCATCGAAATCCTCAACGAGCGCGGCGAGCTGAAACCCGCCCCGGCATCGTTCGGCGCCGACGCCTCCGACGAGGCGCGCAGCCGCAACTCGCGATGAGCACGCACGTGGCCGAGCCTCCTCTGCCACTGGACCGCTGGATCGACGACCGGCGCAGCGCGATCGAGGATGCCATCGAGCGGCTGCTTCCCGCGCCGCCCGCCTGCCCCGCGCTCATCGCGGACGCGATGCGGTACAGCGTGCGGGCGGGCGGCAAGCGGCTGCGCCCGCTGCTGGCGCTGGCCGCCGCCGAAGCAGTCGGTGCGATCGCCACGCCACCGATCGGTCAGGACGAGGCCTCCGCGCTCGCAACGCCGCTGGCCTGCGCGCTCGAACTGATCCACACCTACTCGCTCGTCCACGATGACCTGCCCGCCATGGACAACGATGTGCTCCGACGGGGCATGCCGACCTTGCATGTCGTGCATGGCGAGGGAATGGCGATTCTTGGCGGCGACGCACTGCTCACCGAAGCCTTCGCGATGCTCACGCGCGGGGCCGCGGCCGACAATCCCGAGCTCGCCCGCCGCACGCTGCGCCTGATCAGGCGCGTCGCGGACGCGTCGGGCGCCGCCGGGATGGCGGGCGGCCAGGCGATCGACCTGCACCTCGGCGGCCAGGGCGGTCCGCACGCCCCTGCCGTCGCGACTCCCGACCTGGCGATGCTCCGCGACATGCACGCACGGAAGACGGGCGCGCTGATTCGTGCCGCTGCGGCCTGCGGCGCGATCATCGTGGGCGGCTCAGAAACGGTCGTGCAGGCGCTGGATGACTACGCCTCCGAGGTGGGTCTCGCCTTTCAGATCGTGGACGACATCCTCGATGTCGAAGGCGACGCTGCGGCGCTCGGCAAGACCGCCGGCAAGGATGCCGCGGCGGGCAAGCTGACCTACCCGGCCCTGGTCGGCCTCGAGCCGTCGAAGACCATGGCCCGCGAAGCGATCACCCGCGCCGCCGCCGCCCTCGCGCGCGCGCACATCCCGTCGGGCTACCTGCTCGGCATCGCGGAGTGGGTGGTGCGGAGGTCGAACTGAAGGGCGACGGCAGAAATGCACAATGCACAATGGACCGGTGAACGGCTCCCACCGCGCGGGCAGCCTCGGTTCTCCGCAGGTCTGAGTTCATTGTGCATTGTGCATTACGTGATCCCTCCCTCTCCTCGATGAAGAAAGTCCGTCTCGACACGCTGCTCGTCGATCGCGGACTGGCGCCGTCGCGTGAGCGGGCGCGGGCGCTGATCATGGCGGGGCAGGTGCAGGCGGGATCGAGCACATCGCTCAAGCCCGGCACGTTCGTCCCGCCCGACATGGTGATCTCTCTCGTCTCGCCCGACCACCCGTACGTGGGACGCGGCGGGCTGAAGCTCGCCCATGCGCTCGACGTCTTCGCCATCCCGGTGCAGGCGCGTGACTGCCTCGACATCGGCGCGTCGACCGGCGGCTTCACCGACGTGCTCCTGCAGCGGGGCGCCCGGCGCGTCATCGCGCTCGACGTGGGACACGGACAGATCGACTGGCGTCTGCGCAACGATCCGCGCGTGCTGGTCATCGAGGGCATGAACGCGCGCAACCTGCGGCCATCCCACCTGCCCGGACCGGTGGACATCGTCACCATCGACGTGTCGTTCATCTCGCTGCGCCTGGTGCTGCCGGTCGTGCCCGCGCTCCTGCGCGCCGACGCCGCTGTCATCGCGCTCGTGAAGCCGCAATTCGAGGCCGGGCGCGGCGAGGTCGGCCGCGGCGGGCTCGTCCTCGATCGCGCAGTGCACGAGCGGGTGATTGCCGGTGTGTCCGCCGCCGCGGCTGCGATAGGATTGGCGCCGCACGGCATGACGCCATCCCCGATTACCGGCGCGACCGGCAACCAGGAGTACCTGTTCCACCTCCGGGCCGGTCCGCCCGCCGGCGCGTCGAGCCCTGGAACGGAGTCGCCCGCGTGATCGCGGCCGTCGGCCTCGTCGCCAAGCGCGGGCTCGCCGCGGCGGCGCCGCACCTGATCCGCGTGATCGACTGGCTGGCCGGCCGCCAACTGCCGGCCGTCGTCGATAGCGACACCGCAGCGCTCATCGGCGCCGTCGCTGGCGTGCGCGTCGTCGGCCGCGACGACCTGCCCGCGCTCGTCGATCTCGTCGTCGTGCTCGGGGGCGACGGCACGCTGCTCGGGATGGCGGACCGGGTGGGGAGCACGGGACGTCACACGCCCATCCTCGGCGTCAATTTCGGCCGGCTGGGGTTCCTGACGGAGGTGACGCTGCCGGAGATGCTGGCGGCGCTCGCGGCGGCGGTCGACGGAACGGCGCCCATCCAGGAGCGGGCGATGCTGCACGCGCGGGCGCTCAGCGGTGGGACCGTATACGCCGATCACGTCGTGCTGAACGACGTCGTCATCACGAAGGGCGCCATCTCGCGCCTCATCTACCTGGCCGTGTCGGTCGACGACCTGTTTGTGACCAACGTCAAGGCCGACGGTTTGATCATCGCGAGCCCCACGGGCTCGACCGCCTACAACCTCGCGGCCGGCGGGCCCATCGTCCATCCGGGTGTGGACGCGTTGCTCATCACGCCGATCGCGCCCCACACGCTCGGCAACCGCCCGATCGTGATTCCCGGCGGATCGACCATCAGCGTGAGGGCCGCCGCCGACGCAGGAAAAGACGAGATGTTCGTCACCTTCGACGGCCAGACCGGCTTCCCGTTCGGCCTCGACGACCAGGTGGTCGTGAGCCGCGCCGACCGCCGCCTGCGCCTGGTCGGCTCACCGACCCGCGGCTACTACGACACGCTCCGGCAGAAGCTGCATTGGGGCGACAGGTGATTCGAGCAATGAAAAATGAAGAATGGAAAATGAAAAATTAATGACAAGGCCCGGGATGCGCAGGCGGCTCCGTGGCGGGCCCTCTACCACTGTGCGTTTTTTATTTCCCTCTTGCTTTTTCATTTTTCATTTTCCATTTTTCATTCTTCATTTCATTGCTCATCACTTGGCCCTGAAGTAATCCACCTGAAACGCCTTCACCTTCGCCCGGTGCTCCTCGTACGTATCCGAGAAGACGTGTGAGCCGTCGTTGCGGCTGACGAAGTAGAGGTACGCCACGTCCGCCGGGTTGAGCACCGCCTCGATCGAGGGGCGGCCGGGGGCGGCGATCGGGCCGGGGGGCAGTCCGGCGTGCTTGTAGGTGTTGTACGGAGAGTCGAAACCGAGATCGGCGCGCGTGAGGTTGCCGGTATACCGGCCCGCCTTCTGCAGCGCGTAGATGACCGTGGGGTCGCACTGCAGCCCCATGCCGATCTTGAGCCGATTGAGATAAACCGCGGCCACGGCCGGCCGCTCCTCGGGTCGGGCGGTTTCCTTCTCCACCAGCGAGGCGAGCGTCACGACATCGCGCACGGCGAGCCCGCGGGCCGCAGCCTTGTCGCGCAGATCCGGTCCGACGATTTGCTCGAACCGCGAGACCATCGCCCGCACGAGCGCGTCCGCATTCGTTCGGCGCGGCAGCGGGTACGTCTCCGGATACAGATAGCCCTCGAGATCGGACGCGTGCGGATCGAGCGCGGCGATGAGTGCCGCGTTCCGCGCCGCGGTCTCGAACGACGCCGCCGTCCCAAAGCCCCTCGACTCGAACAGCTTTGCCATCTCCGTGATGCTCAGACCCTCGGGAAACGTGATCGGCCGCAGATAGACCTCGCCGCGCGCGAGCTTGCCGATGACGTCCGCCGGCCGCAGTTCACCCTCGAACCGGTACTCGCCCGCCTTGAGCAGCCGGGCGTGGCCGCTCTTGAACACGGCGATGCGCCACGTCAGCGCGTCCCGCACCACGCCCGCCTGGACGAGCCGCCGCCCGATCGCCGCGGGACCCGAGCCCGGAGGCACCTCGACGAACTGCTCCGTCGCGCCGTACCCCTTGAACGGCCGGTCGACGCGGGAGTAGATGACGCCGGCGGCGGCGGCGATCGTCACGAGCACCGCCAGGATCACGACAATGAGACGACGCATCAGTCCTCGAAGGCAGCGTGTAAGGGTGGAGCGGCGGGCCGGCGGGTGTCGAGGTAGTCTTGAAGAATCACGGCGGCGGAGGCAGCGTCGAGCCGGGACTTGCGCTTGCGCCAATCGCGCTCGTTCACGGCGAGCCGGCTCTCCGCCTCGCGGCTGCTGAGGCGTTCGTCCTGCAGCACGACGGGCACGGGGACGCTGGCGCGTAGCCGTTCCACCATGCGCAGCACGTGCCGTGTCTGGTCATTCTCGGATCCGTCGAGCCGGACCGGCAGGCCCACGACGACGGCCTCGAGGCCGTCGTCTTCGATGGCGAGCGGCGCGATGGCGTCGGCGAGCGCCGCGGCGGCCTCATCGTCCGACGGCCCGCGGACGATCGTTCGAAGCGGCCGCGCGAGCGTGCGCGACGCATCACTGATCGCCAGGCCGATGCGCTTGCGCCCCAGGTCCACGCCTACGATCCGCACGCCGTGATTATGGCACCTTCGTCCGGGCAACGCGGGACGCGTGCGACGCTGCCGCTTCAGTCGGACCGCATCGATGGGCAGACGCGCGGATGCCGTGCGACTGCATCGACTGCGGCGTTCAGCGCCCTGCATGGATTGCTGTCGCGGCCCGGGCGGGGATGGCAATGCCGGTTCGAGGTGTGCGCAAAAGCTCGCGCACGACCGATATCCATATACAATGTGCGAAGCAGCCTCGTGCGCGTGCGAGGCCGTTGCCATCGAGGCGAGGCGTCGCCGCACGATCGCGGACGCCGACCCTGCAGGCGTTCCCCTTTGGTGAGCCGGCGCCAGCGCGCCGCGGAAGCGAAGCAGCCATGAGCTCGAGAGCCCGTCTCGTCGTTCTGTTCATCTCCGCGCCGATCGTCCTGCTGGTCGTGACCGGCGGGTTCATGAGCAAGGCCACGGCGGCACGTGACGAGACCTACCGGCCGATCGGCGTGTTCCAGGAAGTGGTGCGGCTGATCCTCAGCAACTACGTCGAGCCCGTGAACAGCGACAGCATCATGCGCGGCGCGATGCACGGGTTGGCCGAGGGCCTCGATCCTGACAGCGCCTACCTCACGCCGGCGCAGGTGACCGCGTTCGCGAGCGCCGGCCCCGCGCCCAAGGGCAGCGTTGGCCTGGAACTCACCCGCCAGTACTACCTCCGGGTGATTGCCGCACGCGAGGGGTCGCCGGCCGCGCGCGCCGGATTGCGCACGGGGGATTTCGTGCGCGGCATCGACGGCAAGCCCACGCGCGAGATGTCGGTCGTGCTTGGCTCGCGGCTCCTCCAGGGACCGCCGGGATCGAAGGTGTCGCTGACCGTGCTTCGCGGCAACGCCGCCGAGCCCCACACCGTGGAACTCGTCCGGGAGGCGCCGCAGCCGGTGGCCGTCACCAGCCGGATCGTGCGGCCGGGCGTGGCGCTCGTCCGCGTGCCGTTGTTCGGACCGGAGACTCCGGCCCAGATCCGCGAGCAGTTCGCCGGGGTGCGGAAGCAAGGCGCGGAGCAGGTGCTCGTCGACCTGCGCGGGACGGCGGAAGGCCCGATCGATCAGGGCATTGCGGCCGCTCGCCTGTTCGTGGGCAAGGGTCTGATCGTCACGCGTGAATCGCGCACCGGCAAGACACCGATCGAAGCGGGGCCGACCGACGGCGGCGTCGCGGCTCCCGTGATGCTGCTGGTCGACAACGGCACGTCGGGCGCGGCGGAGGTGTTTGCCGCGGCGCTGATCAACAACGGCCGCACCACGCTCATCGGGGAGCGGACCCTCGGCCGGGCAGCGACGCAGGAGCTCGTCAAGCTGCCGGATGGCAGCGCGCTCTGGCTCTCCACGGTGCGGTACGTCGCGCCGAACGACGCAGTGATTCACGAGAAGGGCCTCAAGCCCAGCGTCATCGTGGAGGCGCCCGATGTCGATTTCGGCGCGCCCCCGCCCACCACGGATCCGGTCCTCGACAAGGCCCTCGAGGCGATCGGCCTCAAGAAGGCCGCCTGATTCATCCTCTTCGTTCGCCTGACGGCTCGCTCGTGTCCGCGCCGCCCTGCGCTGCGCGCCGCCCTGCGTGCCGCTCGGTTCGTCTCCGCCCGCGTACTCCCGGCGTCACTCTCGTCG
Source organism: Vicinamibacteria bacterium (assembly GCA_963697705.1). GTDB lineage: Bacteria > Acidobacteriota > Vicinamibacteria > Vicinamibacterales > JAENWD01 > CAVUCH01. The sequence continues at coordinate 1,798,406 of CAVOPA010000017.1, read as the reverse complement.
TCACGCACACTCGATCGCTTGACAGGTGCAGAGCCCTGCCGTATAACGCGTCAGGCTCGTCCAGCTACAGCGCGTCGCGCCGCTCGCGCGGCTTCAGGAGGTTTGCATGAACAAGTCGGAACTCGTACAGAAGATCGCGAAGGACGCGGAGCTCAGTAAGAGCAGCGCGGCCGCAGCCGTTGACTCGTTCTTCGAGGGCGTCACCAAGGCGCTCAAGAAGGGCGAATCGATCACCTTCGTCGGCTTTGGCACATTCAAGACGTCGCAGCGTAAGGCGCGCACCGCGCGCAACCCGCAGACGGGTGCGCCGATCAAGATCAAGGCACGCCGCGTCGTGCGTTTCACTGCCGGCAAGGCCCTGAAGAACACCGTCAAGTAGCGCCTCAAGCGTGCGCCGTCGTGCCGCGCCGGTGCAATCCGGCGCGGGACGGTCGCGCTCGCGTCGCCAGGCTCGACGCCGGCCTGTCATCCGCCGATCCCCGCACCAGCTGCGCCGTTGACGCCCCTCAGACCGCATTGTTATACTGTGCGTTCGTCTAATGCCCGGTAAGGGCACGCTTTAGGCGCGTAGCTCAGATGGTTAGAGCGCCTGCTTGACACGCAGGAGGTCGGCGGTTCGAGTCCGCCCGTGCCTACCATGTCGTCCGCGTTCGCCAGCCTTGCCGCTGCCAGCACGACGGAACGGTGTGAATGGATGTCGAGGACCGGCCCGCGCGCGCCGCAACGCTGTGCAGCCTCCCGCAAATCGTGAGTGATTCCGAAACGGTTATGAGCCAGGTGACTGTCACGCTGCCAGACGGCTCCGGCCGCAGCGTGGCTGCCGGAACCCCGGTGCGCGACGTCGCGGCCGCGATATCGCCGCGCCTCGCGTCGGCGGCGCTGGCTGCGTACGTCGATGACCGCCTGGTCGATCTCGCTGCCCCGCTCACCGCCGACGCCAAGGTCCGCATCGTCACCGAACAGGCGCCCGAAGCCCTCCCGCTCTACCGCCACAGCACGGCGCACCTGCTGGCCGCTGCGGTCACGGCGCTCTTTCCGCACGCGCAGTGCGGCATCGGCCCGGCAACCGACGAGGGCTTCTTCTACGATTTCATCGTCGATCGCCCGTTCGTGCCCGACGACCTGGTCGCGATCGAACGGAAGATGAAGGAGCTTGCGGCGCAGGATCTGCCGTACGAGCGGCAGTTGTGGCCGCGCGAGGAAGCCAAGGCGTTCTTCAGCGCACGCGGCGAGACGCTCAAGGTGCAGCTGATCGAGGAGAAGACCGAAGGGCAGGCGTTCGTGTCGTGTTACACGATCAAGGATCGCGACACGTTCGTGGACTTCTGCGTCGGTCCGCACGTCCCGTCGACCGGTCGTCTGAAGGCGTTCACGCTGCTCACGACCTCGAACGCGTACTGGAAGGGCGACGCGAAGAACGCGCCGATGCAGCGCATCTACGGCACGGCATTCTTCAGCGAGAAGGATCTGAAGGCGCACCTGGCGCGGATCGAGCAGGCGAAGCTTCGCGATCACCGCAAGCTCGGACGCGACCTCGGCCTGTTCATGTTCCACCCGTGGGCCCCGGGCACGGCGTTCTGGCTGGGCAAAGGCACGGTGCTCTACCAGACGCTCGCGAACTACATGCGCGAGGTGCTCTACCCCGCCGGGTACGTCGAAGTGAAGACGCCGCTCATCTTCAACAAGGCGCTCTGGGAGACCTCGGGGCACTGGCAGCACTATCGCTCGAACATGTTCCTCGTGAAGTCCGAAGACGACCAGGAGATGGGCGTCAAGGCGATGAACTGCCCGGGGCACATGCTCGTATTCGCAAGCGAGGGCCGCAGCTATCGCGACCTGCCGCTGCGGCTGCACGAGCAGACCCCGCTGCACCGCAACGAAGCATCGGGCGTGCTCTCCGGCCTGACGCGCGTGCGCCAGTTCTCGCAAGACGATGCCCACTGCTTCGTGCGCGAGGATCAGATCGGCGAAGAAGTCGAGCGCCTGCTGCGGCTGGTGCAGCGCGTGTACAGCGACTTCGGCCTGACACCGGAGATGAAGCTGTCCACCCGCCCGCCGGAGTTCCTCGGCGAAGTCGCCACCTGGGACCACGCGGAGTCCGAGTTGAAGCGGGCCCTCGAGGCGGTGGGCGAGCGCTACACCCTCAATGAGGGCGACGGCGCGTTCTACGGGCCGAAGATCGACTTCGATGTCACCGACGCGATCGGGCGCAAGTGGCAATGCGCCACGATTCAGCTCGATTACCAGATCCCGCAACGGTTCGACTTGAAGTACATCGGCGCCGACAACGCCGAGCACCGGCCCGTGGTCATCCATCGGGCCATCTTCGGCAGCTTCGAGCGGTTCATCGCCATGCTGATCGAGCACTACGCCGGCGCCTTCCCGTTGTGGCTCGCGCCGGTGCAGGTCGTGGTGCTGCCGATTGCCGACCGGCACGTGGACTACGCGCGCGCGACGGTTGAGCGGCTCGTGGCCGCCGGGCTCCGCGCCGAGCTCGACGACCGCCAGGAGAAGATCGGATATAAGATCCGCTCGGCCCAATTGCACAAGATCCCGTACATGCTCGTGACCGGCGACCGTGAGGCCGCGGAAGGTACGGTGGCCGTGCGCACGCGTGCCGGGGGAGACCAGGGCGCGCGGCCGCTCGACGAGTTCATCGCCACGGCGCTCGAAGAAGCGCGTGCGCGCGCGAAAGAGGGACAGCCCGGTACGCCGTCGCTGGCCCATAACTGAGGGAGGTTGCTATCGCTTTCGAACGTTCCGGCCGGCGTGACGATCGGGTCCGGGTGAATGAACGGATTCGCGTCCGCGAGATCCGCGTGATCGACGATACCGGGCAACAGCTCGGCATCATGCCGCCGCCGCAGGCCATCACCATCGCACGACAGAAAGGCCTCGACCTGGTGGAGATCTCGCCCACTGCCGTTCCGCCGGTCTGCCGGATCATGGATTTCGGCAAGTACCAGTACCAGGAACAGAAGCGAGCGCGCGAGGCGAAAAAGCACCAGAAGATCATCGAGGTCAAGGAAATCAAGTTCCGTCCCAAGGTGGACGAGCACGATTACCAGTTCAAGAAGAAGCACATCGAGCGCTTCCTGTCGGACGGCGACAAGGTGAAGGCGACGGTGTTCTTCCGCGGGCGCGAGATGGCGCACCCCGAGATCGGGCGGCGCATCCTCGAGCGGTTGATCGGAGAGTTGTCCGAGGTCGCACTGGCCGAGTCGGGCCCGCGGCAGGAGGGCAACCAGATGCACACGATTCTGACCGGCAAGTCCGACAAGTCGGGCCGCCGGCCCGGAGCAGCGCCAGCCGCGGAAGCGGTTCGACGGCCTGCTCCGGCATCGACGCCCGCACCCACCCCGGTGGGCGCGGCGTCCAACACCGACCCGGTGGCAGCACCGCCGGCAACTGAAGAAAGCTAGACATGCCGAAGCTCAAAACGCACCGCGGAGCCGCCAAGCGCTTCAAGAAGACCGCCTCGGGCAAGTTCCTCCGGAGCAGCGCCTTCAAGCGGCACATCCTGACGAGCAAGACGACCAAGGTGAAGCGCGGTCTTCGCGGCGACAAGCCGGTCTCCCCCGGCGACGCCGTGAAGCTGGCGTTGATGCTGCCCTACAAATAGAAGTAGGGCTAAGGGCTAAGGGTGAGGACGCTCTCGCCCCCCTTCCTCGGGTCGGCTCGCATTGAACACGTAGCCTTAGCCATTAGCCTTTGGCCCTTAGCCTTAAAAGGAACGAAATGCCTCGAGTCAAACGCGGAACCGTCCGGCGGGCAAAGCGCAAGAAGCTGCTCGCACGGACGAAGGGCTTCTACGCCACCAAGAGCAAGCTGTATCGCGCGGCAAAGGAATCCGCGGATACGGCCCTCAAGTACGCCTTCGTCGGTCGCCGCAACAAGAAGCGCGACTTCCGCCGGCTCTGGGTGATCCGGATCAACGCCGCGGCCCGCGAGAACGGTCTCACCTACGGCCAGTTGATCAACGGGCTGAAGCTGGCCGGCGTCGGCCTCGACCGGAAGACGCTCGCCGACCTTGCCGTGACCTCGCCCACCGCCTTCGCGAACGTCGCGGCGCAAGCCAAGGCGGCGCGGCCGGCGGCTGCGACTCGGGCCGCATCGTAATGCACCATGCCAAATGCACAATGCACAAAGCCGTTGGGACTTCCCGCGGCGATGTGCACTGTGTCTCGACTCCTCGTGCGCCGCAGCACCGCTGAAGCCTGCCAGCAGGTACGCAGCGCCTGTGCCCAACGCAAGGGTGTCGTGCGACCGCACCTGAGCGTTCCTGACGTGCCGGTCTTGTGGTCGTGCATTGTGCATCGTGCATCGTGCAGTTGACGCATCACTCCCCCGTCCGATGACCCTCGTCGATGACCTTCGCGCCCAGTTCGACACCCAGCTGGGCCGCGCCTCATCTGACGACGATCTCAAGGCGCTCAGGGACCAGTACCTCGGACGGAAAGGCGGCGCGATCGCGTCGCTGATGAAAGCGGTCGCCTCGGCCTCGCCCGAGGAGCGCCCCGCGCTGGGGCGGCTCGCCAACGAGCTCAAGACCTACATCGAGGAGACGATCGCCGCCCGCCGGAGCGCGCTCGAATCGTCACGGCCCCCAGCCGGCACGGTCGACGTCACGCTGCCCGGCCGACCGGTTGTCGTCGGCCATCGGCATCCGCTGACGGTATTGCGTGAACGCCTCGAGGCGATCTTCGCCCGGCAGGGTTACGAAATCCTGGACGGCCCCGAGACCGAAGACGACTATCACAACTTCGAAGCGCTGAACATGCCGCCCGACCACCCGGCGCGCGACATGCAGGACACGTTGTACCTGCGCGGGCCGTTTACGCGCGCGGTGCGGTCCGTCGGTGCGGCAGGCGCGGCAAACCGAACGCGGGATACGGCGGCGCAGGAGCGTCCGGCGACGCTGCTGCGCACGCACACCTCCGCGATGCAGATCCGCTACATGCAGTCGCACCGTCCACCCGTCCGGGTGATCGCACCGGGCCGCGTGTATCGCCGCGACAACCTGGACCTGACGCACACGCCGATGTTCCAGCAGGTCGAGGGGCTCGTGGTCGGCGAGCGCGTGACGATGGGCGACTTGAAGGGGTCGATCGTCGGCTGCCTGCGCGAGATGTTCGGACCCGATACGCCGGTGATGTTTCGCCCGAGCTTTTTTCCCTACACGGAGCCGAGCGCCGATGTGTTCATCGGCTGTCGATCGTGCGCCGGCGCCGGCTGTGCGATCTGCAAGCGCACCGGCTGGATCGAAGTGCTCGGCTGCGGCATGGTGCACCCCGCCGTGTTCGAGGCGGTCGGCTACGACGCCCGCGCGGTCACCGGGTTCGCGTTCGGCATCGGTATCGAGCGGCTCGCGATGCTGATGTACGGCGTCGACGACATCCGTCAGTTCTACGAAAACGACCTGCGGTTTCTGGAGCAGTTCTCCTTTTGAAGATCCTCGTCTCCTGGCTCCGTGAGCTCGTCGACGTGCCCGTGGCGCCCGCGAGGCTGGCGTCTGACCTCCACATGGCGGGCTTCGAGGTCGCCTCGGTCGAGGCGCCAGCCGGATTATCGGATACCGGCGCCGACGCGGTGATCGATCTCGAGATCACGGCGAACCGTCCCGATTGCCTGAGCGTCAGCGGCATTGCCCGCGAGGTCGCCACGCTGTACGACACGCCGCTCCGGGCGCCTGGGCTCGCGTCGCTCGGTCCTGCCCACCGGTCGCAGTCGGGTGATCTCCGCATCACCATCGAAGACGCCGCGCGATGCCCGCGCTACTGCGGCGCTCTCGCCGCAGTGCGCATCGCGCCCTCGCCCGAGTGGATGCAGCAGCGCCTCGCGGCCGCCGGCGTCCGCGCGATCAACAACATCGTCGATATCACCAATTACGTGCTGCTCGAGCTCGGGCACCCGATGCACGCGTTCGATTTCGCGCGGCTCGCCGGGTGCGAACTGCGGATCCGCACCGCGCGTGGCGGTGAGCGCATCACGACGCTCGATGGCCAGAATCGCTCGCTGTCCCCCGACATCCTCGTCATCGCGGACGCCGAGCGGCCCCAGGCGATCGGCGGCGTTATGGGAGGCGCAGACAGCGAGGTCTCAGCCGCAACGCGCGTCATCGCCCTCGAGAGCGCCTGGTTCGAGCCGACGGGCATCCGGCGCACGAGCAAGCGCCTCGGGTTGTCGACCGAGGCGTCCTACCGCTTCGAGCGCGGGGCCGACATCGAGGCCGCACCGGCGGCGCTGGCCCGTGCCTGCGCGCTGCTCGAGACGACGGGCGCGGGCCGGGCGCTGCCTGGCTGGGTCGATGCCTATCCCGCACCGCGGCAGCGGCGGCATGTACGGCTCGACACCGCACGTGTCCTCCAGCTGCTCGGCGCCGACGTTCCGGTCTCGCAGATCACGAGCACGCTCGAGGGCCTCGGCTTCGCCGTGTCGCAACCAGGATCGTGGTCGGGCGCGACCGGCGCTTCAGCAGATGTCGGGTCCGGCTGCGGGGGGCCGTCCCTCGATGTGATCGTCCCGTCGTGGCGCATCGATGTGTCGCGCGATGTCGACCTCATCGAAGAAATCGCGCGCCATTTCGGGTATGACCGCCTGCCGACGACGTTCCCGGCGCTCGACGCCACGCCCGCGGAACCGGATCGCCGGCTCGAACGCGATCGGCTGGTGCGGCGCCTGGCCGCGGCGGCCGGCTTCGCCGAAGGCGTGACCTTCTCCTTCATCGAGCGCCCGTCGGCCCTGACGTTCGCCGCGGAATCACAGGTCGTCGAAATCCTGAACCCGCTCTCGGAGCAGTTCGCGGTGCTCCGGCCGTCGCTGCTGCCCGGCGTGATCGATGCCGTCGCCCACAACCGGCGCCGCGGACAGGACGACGTGCGGTTGTTCGAGGTGGGCACCGTCTTCACCACGGACGGCGGTGAGCGCCGGGCGCTGGGGCTCGCGTGGGTGGGCGCGGGATCGCCCGGCCACTGGAGCGGCAGCGGCCGCGCCGTCGATTTCTACGACATGAAGGGTGCGATCGAGCTGATCGGATCCGGACTCGGCGTCGCCATCGAGGTGACGGCCGCCGATCGTCCGTTCCTCGTCCGCGGCCGCGCCGCAACGGTCCTGATCGGCGAGACCGAGCGCCGACCGGTCGGCGTGATCGGCCAGCTCCTGCCGGCGCTGGCAGCGGCGCGCGAGATCCCCGCGCAGGCCGAGGTGTACGTGGCGGAGATCGACCTCGACGCGGTCACCGATCGAATCTCCGGCCCCGGCATGCTCAGCTCGGTGCCCCCGCCGCGGCATCCGGCGGTCGTACGCGATATCTCGATCATCGTCGATGACACCTTGCCCGCCGCGATCGTTCGTGGCACCATTCTCGCCGCGGCCCCGCCGACGCTGGCGCGCATGCGCGAGTTCGACCGGTATCAGGGCAAGGGCGTTCCCGACGGACGCGTGAGCCTGTCGTACCGGCTGACGTTTCAGGCCGCCGATCGCACGCTGACCGACGCGGAAGTGCAGCGCGCAATGACAGACATCGTCCAGTCGCTCGTTCGCGAGCACGGGGCGGTGCAGAGATAAAGATAGAATCTGGCGGGCTGCAGGCGACAGACCGCAGGCTGCAGGCCGCTCTGGCCGTTGCGGCCCGACGGCGCCGGTCGCCTGGACCTGCAGCATCGCGCTACGGAGTTCGTTGATGTCCAAGACCATGACACGCACTATTGATCTCGAACCGATCGACCGACTCGAAGAGAAGGTCCGTCAGCTCGTCGGCATGATCGAACGACTCCGCGGAGACCAGGCCCGGCTGACGCAGGAGAACCAGCGTCTCGCGGGTGAGCTGGAAATGGCGCAGGCGCGTCTCGCGGAGGCGGAGGGAGCCGGTGTGGAGCTCTCGACCTTGCGCGACGAGCGCGAGGTCATCCGCGGCCGCGTCGCCGAGATGCTGGAGCAGCTCGAGGCGCTGAGTCTGTGAATTTCCAGGGCGGCAGGTCGCAGGCTGCGGGCTACGAGCCTCGTCGAGCTCGGGCCCGGAATCGCCTGCGGGCCGCGGCCCGTAGCCTGCAGCCCTGAACATTGTCCGATCCCTCCGAACGCGTCGTGCCGGTCTTCATCCAGGGGCAGCGGTATCCCATCCGCAGCACACTGGATCCGGCGTACATCGCGGAGCTCGCCGCCTACGTCGACGAGAAGATGAAGGCCGCCGCGGAGAGCGGCACCGCGCACGACACGCTCCGGCTCGCCGTGCTGGCGGCCCTCAACATCGCAGACGAGATGTTCCGCTGCCGCGAAGCCGCCGGCGAGCGTGCGCGCGCCGTCGTCGACCGCACGCGCGCGATCGAGCAGATGCTCGATCAGGCGCTGCACTCGTGACCGTGGTCGGCTCTTGACGATCCCCCGTCGCCGGGCTAGGATCAGGACGCTTCTGCTTTGCTCGTGATGGTTCGGAGGCTTGGTTGAGCCAACGCTTCACCCAAGCGAATCGCGACGCCGCCTGTTGTGCATGCCTCCGCTGTGAGGAAGCCTCGATGGCGGCGTAACACAGCGGTTCCACCTGCTCTTGCAGGTTCATCCAACCTCCCCACACGGCAAAGCGGGGCCCTTTTCTTCTCCAGGATCCCTTCTAGCAAGTCGGCGCGGGTTTCCACCGCCCCGCCCTGTTCTTCCCGGGCCCGGAACCCGCCGTAGCGGGTTCGGATAGAGGAGTATGGGCGGCGAACTGCTGAAATACATCCTAGACTTCGTGGTCGCGACCGCCGCCGGGGCGGCGGTGTTCGCGTACTGGGTCGCCAACCGGCGCCGGATCGCGGCCGAAACGGTCGGCCGTGCCGAAGAACAGGCGTCGCGCGTGCTTCGCGATGCGGAACGCGAGGCCGAGACGCGCCGCAAGGAAGCGCTGCTCGAGGCCAAGGAGCGCGCCCACGAGCTCCGCCTCGAGGCGGAGCAGTACGCGCGCGATCACCGCCAGCAGATCACCGGCATCGAGCAGATCCTCACCAGGCGCGAAGCGGCGCTCTCCGAGCAGCTGGCCAAGGCCGAACGGGGCGAAGCCGAATTGCGGCACCGGCTCGCCGACGTCGGCGAGCGCGAGCGCACGGCGGAGGCCGCGGCCCGCAAGTACGACGAGCTGGTCACGAGCCAGCGCCGTGAGCTGGAACGGGTCTCGGGGCTGACCGGCGACGAAGCGCGTGAGCTGCTGCTGCGCCACATCGAGGGCGATGCCCGGCGCGACGCCGCGAACCTCGTCAAGCGGCTCGAGGCCGAGGCCCGCGAGCAGGCCGCCGGCATCGCACGATCCATCATCACGCAGGCCATTCAGCGATCGGCCGCCGAGCACACGATCGAAACCACGGTCTCGGTGGTCGATCTGCCGAGCGACGACCTGAAGGGGCGCATCATCGGCCGCGAGGGCCGGAACATCCGGGCGCTCGAGCTCGCGACCGGCGTCGATCTCATCGTCGACGACACGCCGGGCGCCATCATCCTCTCGGGCTTCGATCCCTATCGGCGCGAGGTCGCGCGCCGGGTCATCGAGCGCCTCATTGCGGATGGCCGCATCCATCCCGCGCGGATTGAAGAGGTCGTCGATAAGGTCAACGCCGAAATGGAGGACACCGTTCGCAAGGACGGCGAGGCCGCCGCGTTCGAGCTGGGCCTGCACGACCTGCACCCGGATGTCCTGCGACTGATGGGGCGCCTGCGATTTCGTACGAGCTACGGACAGAACATCCTGCACCACTCGCGTGAAGTCGCCTATCTGGCCGGCATCATGGCGCGCGAGCTCGGGCTCGACGCCGCGGTCGCCGTGCGCGCCGCGTTCCTGCACGACATCGGCAAGGCCATCGATCGCGATATCCAGGGAACGCACCTAGAGCTCGGCCTCGATTTCCTCAAGAAGCACGGCGAGTCGGAACCCGTGCTGCAGGCGGTTGCGGCCCACCACATGGACATCGACTGGCCGTCGCTCGAGGCGATGATCGTCCAGGCGGCCGATGCGATCTCAGCCGCCCGGCCGGGCGCGCGGCGCGACATCCTCGAGTCCTACATCAAGCGGCTCGAGAAGCTCGAAGGCATCGCGGACTCGTTCAAGGGCGTGTCGAAGTCCTTCGCGCTGCAGGCAGGGCGTGAGATCCGGATCATGGTCGAGAGTGAGAAGGTCACCGACGAAGAGGCGATCTGGCTCTCCAAGGACATCGCGCGCCGCATCGAGAACGAGCTCGAGTACCCCGGCCAGATCAAGGTGACCGTCATCCGCGAAACGCGGGCGGTTGACTACGCCAAGTGACGTCTGTGGAATCTGCGGGGGTGACCGTCGGCGATCTCGACGAGCAGGATCTGATCGACCGCATCACGGGGCGCCTGCCCATCGCACCGGAGTGGCTCCTCGTCGGCCCCGGGGACGATGCGGCCGTGGTGAGCCCGGAGCGAAATACGCTCGAGGTCATCACGACCGATGCCTGCGTCGAGGGCGTCCACTTCGACCGTGAATTCGTCCCACCCGAGGCGATCGGCCATCGGGCGCTGGCAGCCAACCTGAGCGATCTTGCCGCCATGGGCGCTACGCCGCGCCTGGCAACGCTGTCGCTCGCCATGCCGGGCGCTCTGCCGGCCGCCGACTTCGAGCGCCTGGTCGAGGGGCTGCTGGCACTGGCCAGCCGGCACGATATCAGGGTCATCGGCGGCAACCTGTCACGGTCGCCGGGCCCCCTTGTCGTGGATGTGATGGCGATCGGCACGGTGAGACCGCGCCGGGTGCTTTCGCGTGCGGCCGCCCGGCCCGGTGACATCATCTTCGTGAGCGGCAGAATCGGGGCCGCGCGCGCAGGACTCGGGATGTGTGCCGAGGCGCGCGGCACGGCGAGTACGCCCGCGGCGGGGGTCACGGGCCCGCCTGACGGCGGGCACTACAAGGGAGCGAACCCGCCTGACGGCGGGCACTACAAGGGAGCGGGCCCGCCTGACGGCGGGCACTACGCGGGATCGGGCCCGCCTGATGACGGGCACTACGAGGGATCACGGGCGCTCCTGAAGACGGGCGCGACGGGGATCAGGGCCAGCGAGTCGCGCAGGACGGGGCTCACGGCCGGCGAGTCGCCCGCGGGTGATGGGCCAGTGGAGCGCTTTCTCCGGCCCGAGCCGCGGGTGCGGCTTGGTGTGCTGCTCGGGCGCAATCGGGCAGCCACCGCCTGTATGGACCTGAGCGACGGGCTCGCCGATGGCCTGCGCGGGCTCGCGCGGGCGAGCGGATCGGGACTGTCGATAGATGCCGACGCGCTCCCGCTCGATCGCGAGGCGCACGCATGGTTCGAGGCGCGGGGCCGCGATCCCGTGCTGGAGGCCGTGGCCGGTGGCGATGACTACGAGCTGCTTTTCACTGTGTCGCCGCGGCGCCAGCGCCGGCTGCGAGCAGTTGCGCGCCTGGCGCGCGGGCTGACGCTCACGCGCATTGGAGTGGTCACGCGCGATAGCGCCCTGGTGCTCAGGCGGCACGGCCGCGACGAGGAGCTGCCGGCGAGCTTTGCGCATTTCGGCGGAGGCGGAAGAGCGGAGGCTAAGGGGCTGAGGGCTAAGGGCTGAGGCAGGCTGGAGGATGGGACCGAAGCCACCGGCCAGGATAGCAGCACGTTCAGGCGAGCAGGCCGCCAGGGGGAGAAGGCCGGAGCCCTGAGTCTTCCATTCGCCTGCAGCCCTTAACCTCTAGCCCCCCAACCGCCCGTCCGGCAAAAGACGTGCTGATCTCGCGATCCATCCGGCGGAAGGTGCTGGCGACGCTGGTCGTCGTGACGGCCTTCGTGTTCCTCTACGAGACCAGGGTCCTCGATTCACGCTTCGGCCTCCGGCTCGGTCCGGCAGCCGACGTGGGTCCGCTTCCAGGCCCCGGCACGCACCTGTTGTTCAGTGCCACGGCGTACTGCAAGGGGACGACGACGACGTCCGGGGTGAACGTGCGATCGGGCATCGCCGCCGCAGACCCCGCGCTGCTGCCGGTGGGCTCGGTCGTCCAGGTAGACGCACCGGGCTCGCGCAATGACGGCGTCTACACGATCATGGACACCGGCCCGGCGGTGAACGGCCGTCGCCTCGACCTCTACATGTGGAGCTGCAACGAGGCGCTGGCCTTCGGCCGTTCCGGTGTCTCGATCGTGGTGCTCCGGCTCGGGTGGAGTCCGCAGGCGAGCTCGCCCGGGATCATCGATCGTCTGTTCCGCCGCAGGGAAGCGACGGCTCCTGTGCCGGCGCCCGAACCGTCGCAGGTGCCACCCGCCACACTGCCGGACATCGTGCCGGCGCCGTCGCCACCGCCTTCGAGCCCACAGAGCTCACCCGTGCCATCCTCGTTACCGCCTGGCTGACGGCAGTTGCGCGACGGCGGGCGGCGGCGGGGGAATTCAACTCTATTTCGGCACTCGCAACTCGGTACTCTCACCTCGTTCCGCACTTCGCACTCCGAATTCCGAATGGTTTCCGGCGGTGTCGCGGAACTGCAGCTGGTACAGCTTGAAGTAGATCCCTCGCTGCACGAGCAGTGACTGGTGAGTGCCGCTCTCGCGCAGTACTCCTTTGTGCAGCACCAGGATCTGGTCCATGTCCTGGATGGTCGAGAGCCGGTGTGCGATGGCGACCGTGGTCCGGCCGCGCATCAGCACCTCGAGTGCCTCGCGGATGATGATCTCCGTCTCGGTGTCGACGCTGGACGTCGCTTCGTCGAGCACGAGCACCGGGCGGTCGAACGCGAGCGCCCGCGCAAACGAGAGCAGCTGCTTCTGTCCAACCGACAGCGATGCCCCACGCTCGCCGAGCACCGTCTCGACTCCTGCCGGGAGCGCGTCGATGAACCGATCGGCGCGCACCGCTGCCGCGGCACGCGTCACCTCGGCGTCGCCCAGGCGCGCCTCGCCCAGCCGGATGTTCGCGCCGATGCTGCCGGAGAAAAGGTGCACGTCCTGCAGCACGAGGCCGAACAGCGCCCGCACGTCCTCGAGCGCGAGCTCCCGGATGTCGATCCCGTCGACCAGGATCCGTCCCCTGCTCACGTCGTAAAAACGCATCAGCAGATTGATTAGCGTCGTCTTGCCCGATCCAGTGGCGCCGACGATCCCGACGCGCTGCCCGGGCTGGACTTCGAACGAGACGTCGCGCAGCACGTAGTCGTCGCCGCTGTAGGCGAACCACACATGCTCGAAGACAATGTGGGGCGCCCGTGCCGGGTCACGCCGGAGGGGCGCTTCCGGCGACACGATGCCGACCGGCTCGTCCACGAGCTTGAAGATGCGCTCCGAAGACGCCATTGCGCTCTGCAGCACGTTGAACTTTTCGGACATGTCGCTGATCGGACGGTAGAAGCGCGACGAGTACTGCAGGAAGGCCACGAGTGCGCCGAGCGTCAGGGTGCCGGTCATCACCTGCAGGCCGCCGTACCAGATGATGAGCGAGGCCGCCATCGCGCCGACGATCTCGATCGCCGGGTAGAACACGGCGTAGTAGAAGATCGAGTCGATGTTGGCGTCGCGGTGCTGCGCGTTGATCCGATCGAAACGCTCGAAGTTCATGTCTTCGCGGCGGAACAGCTGCACCGTGGACATGCCCGTGATGTTCTCCTGGAGAAACGCGTTGATGCGGGCGATCCAGGTGCGCACGGTCCGGTAGCTCTCGCGCACGTTCCGGCGGAACCACTGCGTCACCAGGACGATGAGCGGCAGGACCGCGAAACTGGTGAGCGCCAGGCGCCAGTCGATCGCGAGCATCACGATCATGATGCCGGCGAGCGTGAACACGTCGCCGAAGATGGCCACCACGCCCGCCGTGAACAGGTCGTTCAGCACGTCGACGTCGCTCGTGACGCGGGTCATGAGCCGGCCGACGGGGTTCCGGTCGTAGAACCGGAGGTCCAGCCGCTGCAGCCGCGCGTAGATCTGCATCCGCAGGTCGTACATGATCCGCTGCCCGGTCATCTGCATCAGCCACGTCTGCAGGTACTCGAGTCCGAACGATGCCACGAGCACGCCGAGGTACTGCGCCGCAATCAGGCCGATGCCCTCGAGGCGGCCGACCGCGATGTGCTGGTCGATGGCCCGCTTCATCAAGAATGGCGGCGCCAGCTGCAGCACCGAGTTCATGATGATTGCCGCGAGCGCCAGCCCCGCCTGCCATCGGTACGGCCGCAGATACCCCAGCAACCGCCGCATCAAGCGGCCGTCGTACGCTTTGCCGAGAACTTCTTCTTCGGAAGACATAAAGGCTAAGGGCTAGGGGCTCACGGCTAAGGGGCAGTCGAACTTCACGGACCGCCACACCAACCCACGACGTTCCGCGATCGCCAGGTTATCAAGACGCCGTGGCCGTCCAGCCCGGCTCGGGCCACTGGTTTTGGCGTCTGGCTTTAGCCTTTAGCCCTTCGCCTTTAGCCCTTGGCGAGCTCTTCCTCGAGCAACTGTTGCCGATACAACTCCGCGTAGAGGCCGCCAGCGGCCACAAGCGATTCGTGGGTGCCGCGCTCGGCGATGCGGCCGTCTTCGAGCACCAGGATCTGGTCGGCTTCGCGCACGGTCGAGATCCGGTGTGACACGATGATTGACGTCCGCTGCCTCATCACCTCGCGGAGGCGCGACAGGATCTCTTCTTCCGTGTATGTATCCACCGCCGACAGCGCGTCATCGAGGACGAGAATGCGCGGGTTGAGCGCGATCGCGCGGGCGAGCGCCGTCCGCTGCTTCTGGCCCCCCGATAGCGTGATGCCGCGCTCGCCGACCGTCGTGGCGTAGCCCTGGGGGAAGTCCGCCACGTCCTTGTCGAGGCGCGCGACCGCAGCGGCGGTCTTCACGGCGCGCTCGCGATCCGCAGCCGGTTGCGACGCCACGGCCGGGCCAAACGCGACGTTGTCACCGAGGGTGTCGGAAAACAGAAACGGTTCCTGCGGGACGAAACCAATCGCGCTGCGCAGCGTCGCGAGGGACATCTCCCGCACGTCGATGCCGTCCACGAACACCGTGCCCGGCGCCGGGTCGTGCAGGCGTGGCAGCAGGCTGATGAGCGTGGACTTGCCTGCGCCAGTCGCGCCGACCAGCGCCACCGTCTCGCCCGGTTCGATCACGGCGGAGACGCCGTCGAGCACGCGGCGGCCGTCGTAGGCGAAGGTCACGTTGCGGAATTCGATGCGACCGGTGATCGGAGCGGGAAACCCCGGCCCGGACTGACGTCCGGGCGCTACGGTGTCGCTGCCTGGATCCACAATGGACGGCTGCTGTTCGAGCACGTGCAGCATGCGCTTCCACGACGCCAGCCCGCGCTGGATCATGTTCGTGACCCAGCCGAACGCGATCATCGGCCAGGCGAGCATCACGAGATACGCGTTGAACGCGACCAGCGCGCCCACCGTGATGCGTCCGAGAATCACTTCGCGGCTGCCCTGCCAGAGCACCAGCAAGGCGCCCATCCCGAGAAACAGCGTCATGCTCGGATAGAAGAGCCCCTGCAGGCGAATCAGCCCGCGGTTGCGGTGGACGTACTCCTCGTTGGCACGCCGGAAGCGCTCGAGCTCTGATGTCTCCTGCCCGTAGGCCCGTACGACCCGCACGCCCGACAGGGCTTCCTGCACGACCGCGCTGATGTCCGACAGCTGTGCCTGGATGGCCTCGAAGCGCCGATGGATGGCGCTGCCGAACACTTTCACCGAGATCGAGACGAACGGCAGCGGCACCAGCGCCACCATCGTCAGCCAGGGGTCGATCGTCAGCATCATCGTGATGGCAATCACGAAGGTGAGAATGGTGGAGGCCGAGTACATGACCGACGGCCCAATCATCATGCGCACCGCGTTCAGGTCGTTGGTAGCGCGCGACATCAGGTCCCCAGTGCGGTTCGCCTGGTAGAACGACAGCGGAAAGCGCTCGAGGTGCTGGAAGAAGTCGTTCCTGAGGTCGTACTCGATGTGCCGGGAGATGCCAATCACGATCCGCCGCATCAGGTAGCGGAAGAACCCGCCAACGATCGCCAGCGCGAGCAGCAGCAGCGCGTAGTACGCGAGCTTTCCGCGGGTGACCCCGGCGGCGAGATCATCGACCGCCTGTTTCAACACCCATGGCGACAGCTGCTGAATGGCCGTCGCCGTGACGATGCAGAGAAAGCCGATCGCGAAGGAGCGGCGATAGCGGGCGAGGTAGGGCCACAGACGGCCCCAGGGCCCGGCGCCCGGCGGTCGAAGGGCCATGAAAGTCCAGTATAGAGCACCGGATCCCGGGATCGACTGTGGTATCCTGCCGTATCTTTTCCCGGCACGCAGGCAGTCGCAACCCAGACGCGATGAGCTGCCGACGCTCAGTTCCCCCGGGGCAGAAAACGCGATGAGAACTATGCGCAAGCTGTGTGTATGTATGGCGTGTGTCACCGCGCTCGTGGTGACCAGCGGAAGCGCCAGCGCGCAATATGGCGCGCCGCCCGCCGCGGCATCGGGGGTCGTCGGCGAGGACTACTACGTGGAGGTCGCGTACGCGTTGTGGACGCCCGAGCGCGAGATCCTGATCTCGAGCGAGTCGCTCGGCATCGTCGGCACCACGATCGACGCCGTGGCCGACCTCGGCTTCGACAAGAACGTGTTCAGCGGCTTTCGCGTCGTGGCGCGTCCGTTCCGGAGATGGAAGCTCCGCTTCGGTTACACGCCCATCAAGTACGAGGGCGAGACGATTCTCACGCGCACCATCGTCTTCAACGGTCAGCGCTACACGGTGGGCCTGCCGGTGACATCCGAGCTCGACTGGAAAGCCTGGCGCTTCGGCACGGAGTTCGACTTCATTTCTCGGTCGCGCGGGTTCGTCGGATTCATCCTCGAAGCCAAGTACACAGATATCAACGCGACAATCACGGCGCCGTTCATCAACGAGTTCACGCACGTGAGGGTGCCAGTCCCGGCGATTGGCGGCATCGGTCGTGTCTACCTGACCAGGAACCTCGCCGTCACCGGCGAGGTGTCGGGACTGAAGCTGACCGTTGATCAAGATACGGGCAAGTACGTCGAGTACGATTTCAACGCGGTGTACAACTTCACCAGGAACATCGGCGTGCTGGGCGGGTACCGCTCGCTCGATCTCGAGTACCAAGTCGAAGAGGATACCGGGGATCTGCACCTGAACGGGTTCTACTTCGGCGCCGTCGCTCGATTCTGATCGGTCGTGAGGCAGGGACGGCCGGAGAGGGTCAGGCCCTGCCAAGCCGGTTCGGTCGTCTGCTCCAGGGTCGACAGGCGCTCACCGCCAGCCGCCCGGGTGTTCACCGCACCTGAACCCACACCCCGAGCACGCGCCCGTCCTTGCTGCCCGGATCCACGTCGGACGGGCGGAACCCCGCGGCGCTCGACACCATCAGGCGCGCGCGCCCGGCGACGAGAGGTACCGAGATCGGCCGCTCCTCGCCCGGCGTCAGGTCCAGCGTGGCGCTCCACGATCCCACCGTGAGCGCAATGCGATTCGGCACGCCGCCGTTGCGGACCAGCAACGCTGCAGTCGTGACGGTCCTCGGCGCGTCGAGCATGACCGTCGCGGCCGCGCGGCCGCCCACCCACCACCCCTCGGGCTCGGCAAATGCCCCTTCGTCGAGGAACCACACGGCTACGTTGCCGTATCGAACAACGCGGTGAGCAAACCTGGCGTCAGCGCCGTCGCTGAGGGCATCGATCTGCAGTGTGAGGCGATCGATGCTTACGGCGGCAGCTGAATCGCCGCCAATCGTGAGCACCTGCGCGCCGGCGGGCAGGTCCAGCCGGATCGGCAGGAGTCCGGGAGGCGTGTGGTCGAGGGTGGCGCGCACGAGTGGCGCCACGCGCTGCCCGACCGTCAAATCGAGGGTCCCAGACAGCGCCGAGCGCCCGTCGGCAACGATGCGGTACTGGCCCGCCGGGACATTCCGCGCGACGTAGAGCAGACCGCCGGCCGGCACCTCACTCGGTCGCGCCGACGGCACGCGCACGCCGGCGAACGCTGGCCCCGTCGCCTCGACGCGAGGCCACGGGAGCCTGATGACCCGCCCGCGTGCGGCAGCGGCGGCCGCGACGCGCAGAAGCCCGGTACCGCCGCGGATCGGCGTCCCCTCGGTGATGAACCAGCCGAGGCTGGTGCCGATCATCAGCGTGCACGCGAGCGCACCGCAGGCACGAGTGGCGTCGGCCTCCCCAGCCCCGGCGCGCCAGCGCGAAAGGAACCATGACACCACCGCCGCAGCCCCCCACGCCCCCGCGAGCACGACTGTCATCGCGCGACTGTTCTTGAACAGGCTCGGCATCGCGCGCGGGAGGTCGACGAGCGGCGCCGCCCGCTCCATCCACAGCGCGACTCCGTCGCGCACGTTGTAGACGAGCGCGCCGCGATCGACGCAGACGAGAGCGGCTGTGAGCGCGAGACTGGCCGCGAGCAGCACGCCGAAGACCGCACGGGCCGGCGGCGTGCCCCGCGACCACTGCACGGCCGCTGCGAGGCCAAACGGCAGCAGCACCGGCACCACGAAGCGCGCGGGCGAGCTGTGTCCGCCCCACCACATGTGGTAACAGGCGACGGCCATCACGTACGGAAAAACGACGAGCAGCCACTCGCTCGCGAATCGCCGGCGGGTGTGCCACAACGCGCCGAGGCCCAGAAACGACATCAGGTAGATGGGCGCGTTCGGAAGGAGGCCGAACTGTTGATCGAGGAGCAGCCCCAGGATGCCGCCCGGGGCGTTTGCGAGGCTGCTCTGCGTGTAGCCGCCGTAGGGGGCGGCGGGGTTCCACTCGCCGTAAATCGCGTGGAACGACCAGAGCCAGCCCGCCGCACCGATGACCGGAATCAGCAGAAATGACAGCACAGGGGCGGCTCGCATTTGCCGCAGCGGCCCACGGCGCTCTCGGGCGGCGCTGCCGCCAGCTATCAGCCGCCACGCGATCTCGACGCCGAGCACGCCCGCCAGCACGGCATAGCGCGTGTGCAGCCACGGCAGTAGAGCGAGCGCCGCGCCGTGTGCCACCGGGCGCCAGGACCTGCCTGCCAGCACCTCAGGAAATGCCAGCGCGTATACGCCCGTCATGACGAGCACCGCGGCCGGCCCGTCGGGATACACCGTGAACGCCTGGAAGCAGTACGGTGCACTCAGCGCAACGGCCGCCCACCCGGCCCATGCCGCTGCAGGGTCGCCGGTGATCCGGAACGCCGCGCGCCAGACGAGCGCGGCGCCCCAAGCGGACAAGACGGCGAGGAAGATGACCACCCCCCGATACCCGCCGACGGCAAACGCCGGCAGCACGAGTGCCGACACGCCGGGTGCGTGGATCGAGTAGATCGCGCCGTCCACGCCCCGCCGCAGGTAGTCAGGCTTGAGGGCGCCGCCGAAGTAGGCGTGGTAATCCCCGCGCCGGTGGTTGTTTTCGATCTTCAGGTCGCCGTCGTGGAGCAGGCTCTGCGTGATCACGAGGTAGTGCGGCTCGTCCCCGCCGGGCAGCAACGGCGCCATCCGCCACGCCGCTGCCACGTACGCGACCGCCGCGATCACGGCGGCGAGCGCGATCTGCCGGCCGGGGGTGGCCGCGAGCACGCGCGGCCACCAGGCCCGCCCAACGGGCACGAGCAGAAGGCCGGCGACGACCGCCCACACCGCCCACGCCAGCGGCCCGTGCCACAACAGGAACGCCGGCGGGATCGGCAGCGGCAGCCACGGCAGCCACAGCAGCGCCGAGAGGTAGAGCGGCCGGAGGCGCGCGGGGTCCCACGGAACGAGCGCGAGCGCGGTGGCGGCCAGCAGAAGCAGCACCGCGATCCACACTGACGGCAGCACGGCGATCCGTTCGGTCGCGTGGCTGCCGGCCGGCGAGAGCACACCAGCGGTCACCCAGAGGGCACCGGCCGCGACGAACAGCGGGAGCCGCCCGGCGAGCCGATCGATCGCACTCATGGCCGCGGCAGCAATCGGTACACCCGCACCTGCTCGTCACCGGCGATTGCCTCGAACTCACCGCTCGCGGCCATCACACGCAGCAGTTGGTCGCGTCCTTCGCCGAACCGGTCGCGGTGGATGATGACGTGCGTGACGCCCGCGCCTCTCAGCAGGTCGGTCGTCGGTGGATTCGGGAAGGTCCGCATCGCCTCGGCCATGTGGCGATAACTCTGCGGCATGAAGCCGCTGTACCCGTTCAGCAGCGGCTTCCAATGCCTCGTCGACGCGAGCATGTAACCAGCGTTCCTGTAGAAGTCGGTGGGCTGATAGAACGGGAACTCGGCGATCACCGCGTCCTTCAGCCCGGCGACAACGCGATAGACGGGCGAACTGCCGCGGTAGTCGCGCCACTCGAGCGGCGCACGGAGCGCCTCGGCCTGCGTCAGCAGCACGAGCAGCCAGGTGCCGAGCGCCAGGGCGCGGGGGCCGATTCGTGTCCGCGCGCGCATTCTCTCCCGCAGCCACGCCAGGGCAAACCCCGCGAGCGCCGCAACCGCGAAGAGCGCGAGGAATCCGATCCGCACCGGGGCGCGGATGCCCTGCAGCAGCGGCACGTGGTCGTAGAGGAAGGCATAGAGCGCCGTCCGGGGACCAAAGGAGAGGACCACGCCGACAATCCCGATTGCCAAACACATCCGGGCCCGGCGGTCGCGCCAGGCCAGGCCAGTGACGATGGTGGCGATGGAGAGCATGGTGGCCACGATTCCGGGAAACAGCGTGTCGGTTCCGCCGCCGTGCACGTATGCCTGCCTGAGTGCGGTGCCCATGAACACGCGTCCAGTGGTCGCGAGATATTCGATGCCCCTCGCCGAATAGAACCTCGCCTCGTCGATCGAGCGGGTCAGCCCCTGGTGCTGGCGCGCTTCCCAATACGGCAGGAGAAAAGGCGCGAGGACTGCAATTGCAACGGCAGCGGCGGCCGCGAGGCGCAGGAGCCGTGCGGCCGCCCGAGCGCGCCGGTCGCGAGCCGCGGAGAACGGGATCCATTCATCCGCTCGCGCGGCCACGGCCGCGGCGTCGGCGAGGACGCCGAACACGAGGGAGTACCCGGACGTGAGCCCGTGGAGCGCGCTGAACAGGCCGACACGCGCGGCCGACGCCCAGGTCGCGCGAAGCAGCAGGTCGTCGATGGCGAGCAGGGCGAGCGGGAGAAATTCGTTGTGCAGCGCCTGCACGTGGGTGAGCCGCGTGAGCGTGTGAGCGTTGAACGCGAAGAGCGCCCCGGCCATGATCCCGGCGGGCCAGTCACCTGTCCATCGGGTGATCACCCAGGCCATCGACCACGCCGTCAGCACGAAGCCGGCGAGCATCACCACGTTGTAGGCGAGCACCGCGGAGCCGCCGGCCCAGATCACCGGCGCGGCAAGCACGGCCTGGGGTATGAGGTGTTCCGAAAACGCGAGCGTCCGAGGCTCAGGGTAGAAGATGTTCGCATCGAACAGGTGCAGCGGGTCGCGCGGCGCCTGGTGCACCACCCATGCGAGAATCCACGCGTTCAGGACGTAGTCACCGTTATCCACGCGCGACCAGCGGGCGGGCGCCAAGGCCAGCGGCCAGGTGTGCGCCACGGCGAGCAGCACGAAGAGCACGATCGTCGTCGCGTGCCGCCTGACACTCCACGCGGTCATCGCGGCAGGCCCTCGCGGCCGCGTCGATACGCCGGAAACGGCAGGTTGACGTGGTCGATGTCGGTGAAGCCGTGCTCACGGGCGTCAGTGACGCGCGAGGAGCGGCCGACCAGGGATGTACCGGGGACTCTCGGCACCGCACGGACCGAGAGGCGCGTCAAGGCAACGAGCATCAGCGGGCGCGGACAGGCGATGGACAGGGCGCGAGGCGGCGCAGCACGGAATCTCTGGAGAGACGCGGGAGCCTGGCCGCCGCGCGCGCGTATGCTACCATATCGGCCGTTTTTCCTCGTTTGATGCCCCAACCCTCCGCGACCGTTCACGTTCCCGTCCCGCGCCCGATTCCGGCCCGGCACACGCTTGCGGCGCTGGCGTTCTCGGTGGCGTTGACGATCGTGCACACGTGGCCGCTCGCCTCGGCGCCCGGGTACTGGTCGCGGAACAACAACGGCGATGCCGTCCTGAACGCATGGGCCGTGACGTGGGTGGCGCACGCGCTGACCACCCACCCCACGCGCGTGTACGATGCCAACATTTTTTATCCCGATCGCCGGACGCTCGCCTACTCGGAGCACCTGATCGTGCAGGGCGTGATCGCGATCCCCGTCGTGCTGCTCGGCGGCTCGGCGGTGCTTGCGTTCAATGTCGCCTTGATGGCGGGCTTTGCGCTGACGGCGTGGGCGTTCTGCCTGCTGGTGCGGGCATGGACCGGCAGTTGGGCGGCCGGAGCGGTGGCGGGCTCGCTCGCCGCGTTCAACGCCCACAGCCTGATGCGACTGCCGCATCTACAGACGCTGCACCTCGAGTTCTTCGCCGGGGCCCTGTTCGCGATGGATCGGCTCCTCAGCGAGCGGCGCGCGCGGGACGGCATCGCCCTGGGCGTAGCGCATGCGCTCGAAGGGCTGACCTCCATCTACCTGTTGATGTTCACGTCGTGGGCGCTGCTCTTCGCGGCGCTCGCACGCGTGCCCGAGTGGCTGGGCCGCGGCAGACGGCAGGCGGTGCTGTTGCTCGTCGGAGGGGCCGGCGTCGCCGGCCTCGTCCTCTCGCCGTTTCTCTGGAACTACTACCTCGTGAACCGCGAGATGGGGTTCATCCGCTCGGTGGCCGACGCGAAGTTCTACGCGGCCTCAGGATCCGACTACCTCCTCACCGGCGCGCGCGTGCACTGGGATCTCTGGAGCCGCTCGGTCGCGCAGACGGGGAAAGTGGCGAACTTCCCCGGTCTCGCGGCCACCGTCCTCGCCTCGGTGGCGATCGGCACCGGCCTCGCCTGGCGCGACCGCCGCGCACGCATGGCGCTGGTCCTGACGATTGGGTGCGTCGTGCTATCGATTGCCCCGCGCTTGCCCGGATACGAGCTGTTCTGGCACGCTGCGCCCCTGCTCCGCGTCGTGCGGGTGATGGCACACTTCGGGCAGGTGGCGCTCGTGGGTGTCGCGATCCTCGCCGGGTTCGGGGTGTGGCGGCTGGAACACCGCTTCGCGGCGCGGCGCTGGTGGCCGGCGGCGGCCGCCATCCTGCTGATCCTCGTGAACGGCGAAGCGCTGCGCGCACCGTATGCGTACACGCCGTTCAATGGCATCCCGGCCGTGTACGAGCGGCTCGCCGATGAGCCGGGCGCGATTATCGCCGACCTCCCGCTCTACCCGCGGCGCGCGATTTTCGGGAACACGGGCGCGATGCTGGCGTCGACCGTCCACTGGCACCCGATCCTGAACGGCTACAGCGGCTTCATCCCGCCGAGCTACCAGCGCGCGCTCGACGCGCTGCGCGGCTTCCCCGACGACCGCGCCCTCGCCGCACTGCACGCGCTCGGCGTCACCCACGTGGTCATCCGCCGCGACGAGTTCATCGGCCTCCAGGGCCGCGCCCAGTACGACGCGATCCAGGACACGCACCTGCTCGAACCGTTTGCGATCTCGGACGCGATTCAGATCTATCGGCTACACAAACGCTGATTCGTTAACCGTCAACCGTCGACGGTTTACCGTTGACTGCTGACCGTCGCCGATTGCTCAGCTGGGCTTCTTTGGCAGCGGCGGCTTCTTCGAGGCGGGCGCCTTTTTTTTCGGGGCCGCCTTCTTCGCCGGCGGCTTCGTCGCCTTGTGCTGCGTGGTGGCCCTGGTCGATCGCTTCCTGGTGGGCTCCGGCACCGGGGCGGCGGCGGATTTCGCGCCTCGGGCGAGCCCTGTTGCGCCGAGCTCGCCGTACAGGCGCCGGTAATCTTCCGCGGTGCCAACGATCTTCTTCACGTAGTTCTGCGTCTCGGGGTACGGGATGTCGTCGATGAACTCGTCGCGCGCGATGCCCGGCCGCTCTGACACCCAGCGCACGACCGCGCCTTCGCCGGCGTTGTAGCTGGCCAGCGCCAGGTGCGTCCCACCGTCGAAGCGCGCGACCAAGTCGGAGAAGATCGCGGTCCCCAGGCGGATGTTGATGTCGGGTTGGGTCAGCATCGACGGCCGGAAGCGCCGCAGGCCGATGCGCTTCGCGTAGCGGGATCCTGTCGAGGGGACGATCTGCATCAGCCCCACCGCATTGGCGTGCGACTTGATAGCGGCGTCGAACGTCGATTCCTGCGCCATCAGCGCCGCGACCACGTAGGGATCGAGCCCGTGCGCGTTCGAATGCCGCTTGATGGCGTCCCAGTAGGCCACCGGGAAGAGGACCTTCAGCATCTCGACCGGCAGCGCTTCCCCACCCGCGGCGATGTACTGCGGGTAGGCCCGCTTGATGGCGTTGATGCCGCGACGCAGGTCGCCGCTGCGCGAGTAGATGAGCCCCATCGTCGCCTCGATGGCCGGCGAATCGCCCCACGCACGCTGCGCGTACTGCAGCTCGTTCAACGCATCGTCGTACAGCTCGCTCGCGATGAGCGCGCGGATGATGTCCGCCGTCGGCGGCAGCGCCGTGCGGCCCGGTTCATCAGCCGCCGGCGCGGCGGGCGCTGGCAGAACGACGGTTCGCGGCTGCACACCGCGGGCGGCGAGCACCTGCGACGCCAGCCGGCCGTAGTACGAGTTCTGATAGTCGGCGACCACAATCGCGTAGCGCGCGTTGGCCGTCTCGGCATTCCCGAGCTGATCGTGGGCACGCGCGGACCAGTAGATCCAGAGCGGGCGATAGTCGGAACGCGGAAAACGGGCCGACGACGACTCGAACAGGCGGATGGCCTCGTCGAAGCGTCCCTGACGGTACGCCGCCCACCCCACCTTCCACCCCGCCCGCTGCGCGTGCCGACTCGCCGGGTAGCGCTCGAGGATCTCCTGAAACACAGCATTCGCGCTGTCGATGTCGCTCACAAGGATGTAGTGCGTGGCGAGATTGTTCAGCGTCTCCTCGGCCCACGATTCCTGGGGCCACGCCGCCACGAGCTCGCGCGCGAGCCGGACGAACTCGTCGTGCTGCCCCAGCTCGCGCATGGCGCCCAGGTAGAAGAACTGTGCCTCGGCGCGCCGCGACGCCTTTCGCGTCCAGGGCTCGAGCGCCTCGCGCGTTGCCGCGAATCGCTTGAGATAGAAGTCGCATTCCGCCAGCCGCAGCGAGACGAGCTCCGCGGTGTCGCCGTCGGCTACAGGCTGCAGCGGCTCGAGCGCCGCGCGCGCCTGCGCGTACCGCCTCGAGCTGAAGAGGCGTTCCGCGCGGCCGACCTCCTGTGCGAACCGTGGGCTCCCTGGATCGAGCGGCGGCCACAGCCTGAGCGTATCGAGCTGCGCCTGGGCGAGTGCCGCCTCGTCACTGAGCGGATACTCGAAGTAGACCCGCGTCCACGCTGCTGCGGCCGACTGCAGGTCCCCGGCCATCTGGGCCGTGCGGGCAACCTTCAGCAACAGGGCTTCGGGCGCGAGCCCACGGGATTTCGTGAGCTCGGAATAGAGAGCCGATGCTGCGGGCAGATCGCCTCGCAGCTCGGCGATCTCGGCGAGCCGCAGCCGGGTCGCATCGCCGACGTAGCCCTGGGGCGCCCCAGCGAGCAGCTTCTCGAACCGGCTGCGTGCTTCCTCGAGGCGTGACAGCCTGAGCTCCGTGAGGGCGGTGTAGTACTGCCCGTAGTCGGCGAGAGGCGTGCGCGCCACCGGCGTACGCACCAGCGGCAGCGCGTCCGCGTAGCGCGCGTCGGCGTACAGCCGTACCCCCCTGCTGAAGCTCGCCTGTGCGGGCGAGGGCCGCGTCGAGGAGGGCGCCAGCCAGAGCCCGGCGGGGTCGCGAGGCAGCGTGGCATGCGCGGTCGCCGTCAGCGTTTCGGCCGTCATTGCGACAGCCGGCGCCTGCCGCGGCGGCTCCGCGCCGACCACCGACACCAAGACCGGGAGAACGACGGCGTACAACAGGGATCGGGTCACTCAGGTCACGAAAAGCAGTTGTAGAAATGGAATCGGCTCGCGACGCCTTTACAGGTTGTCGGCTCGAGCGCGCGGCCGGCGCAGGGCGCTCGCCCGCCTACGTTGCCTTTCCCGACAACGCCGGGCGTTCCGCCAGGCGCCGCACGAGCTCGGGCACACGGCGCGCGGTCATCGATTCGAGGCAGCGTGCGGCGTGGCGCACGAGCACCTCGACGACCTCCGTCCAGGGACTGGGCACGACCTCGTCGACATCGGCGGCATCTTCGTCGGCGTACAGGACGGCGACGACGTCGCCATCAACCCTCAGCGGCACCGCGATCGCGTTCCGATTCTCCGCGTTCGAACCCTCCCCGGGCTGCCCCACGGCAGGGCCGCTTCCTGACTCAGTCGCACCCGATCGCGCCGCTCGGGCCAGCAGGCCGGGATCGTCCGCCGGAATCTCCAGCATGCTGGCGTCGCGCGGGTCCGGCGTGTAGCCGTGCCAGCGCCAGCCGGTCAGCGCGTCAGGCTGATTGACGACGAGCAGGACCCGGCCGGCGTGCAGGGCCGCACGGTCGACGAGCACATCGAGAATGTCGGAGAGCGATCCTGCCGAGTCGAGCGCCGCCACGCTGTCGAGCACCCGCGCCGCCCGCGCCAGATCGGCCTGTCGCCCTTCAATCCGGACGGCGGCCACCGCCGCAGACAGCTCGTTCGAATCGATTGGCGCCTCGTCCAGGTTGGAGTCAGCGTTGATGACCTCGCGCGGAGGCGCGGCGTTCTGTGCCTGCCGCACGAGCACGTCGAGCTCGGTCCTGAGCTGCGCGGCGGTGCGATCGACGAGCGAGGCAATCCAGTCGTGGACCCGGGCGTCGGAAGGCGTCATGGTGTGCTGCGGAAACTCTGCTGCGCCCCACGCATTATCGACAGCGCGATCGCAGCAAGTCAAGCGCGCGACGGGCTGCAACTCGCGCCGGTTGAACAGTTTGACGTGCTCGGCCGGTGCACGTAGAATAGTGGACGTTGCGGATCGTGACACGAAAGGGGCCGAATCAGCTTCGACGGGGGCGTTGAGGCGTGGGATGCGTGCCGAGGACCATCCACCTCGCAAATCAGATGGAAAACACAACAACTGCCAATCAGCAGCTTGCTCTCGCAGCCTAACTAGGCAGCGACGTCCGCCTCGATCAGCCTACGGGTCGGGAACGGATGCCATTTTTGTAGGATAGCGGCTGCCGGGCGCCACGGCTGGCAGCGGCGAAACTTCACCTTGGCTGGCTTCCGGCGGTTCTGGCCGCTTCTCGACGCTGGAGGCGAGACAACAGAAGCGGACACGCACGTAGATTCCGACGCCAGGCGTTTTCGGACGGCGGTGCAATTCCGCCCGGCTCCACCAATTCGAGGCCGAAGACCAAGGGCTAAGGGCGAAAGGCAAGGCTCCTTCGCACGTCCTGTGGCTCGTCACATCGCACGTGTGGCTTTTGGCCGCCGTGCCTCAGTCGTTCGGCCTTTAGCCCTTCGTCCTTAGACTTCTCTCCGCGTCCTCCCCATGCGCAGTCTCTGCGTCTTCTGCGGATCGAGCCCCGGCGTGCGCCCGGAGTACGCGGCGGCCGCCCGGCAGCTGGGCGCCTCGCTCGCCCACCGCGGCGTGCGCCTCGTGTACGGCGGCGCCGGCCTCGGGTTGATGGGCGAGCTCGCCAACGCCGCACTCCGAGCCGGCGGCGCCGTCACGGGGGTGATCCCCGAAGCGCTGCTGGGGCGCGAGGTCGCGCACACCGACCTGGCAGATCTTCGCATCGTGCCGAGCATGCACGAACGGAAGGCGCTGATGGCAGACCTCGCCGACGGCTTCCTCGCCATCCCCGGCGGGGCAGGAACGCTCGAAGAGTTCTTCGAGGTGTGGACGTGGGCGCAGCTCGGGATCCACCGGAAGCCGTGCGGTCTGCTGAACGTGCACGGCTACTTCGATGGCCTGCTCACGTTTCTCGACCACGCGGTCGCAGAGCGCTTCCTGCGCGTCGAGCATCGCGTGATGGTGCTCGTCGACAACGATGTCGACCGTCTCCTGGAACGCTTTGCCGGCTACCGGGGACCAACCGTGTCGAAGTGGATCGATCGCACGGAGACGTGACCGCGCCGGTGATTTGCCCGTTCGCCGGCGATCTCAGATGATGGAACGGTTGTGATCCGCCGCCTGGCTCCGGCCATTGTCTGTGCGATCGTCCTGCTCGTGATCGGATCCCGTCTCGCGGGGCAGAACCCGCCGGCCGCGCCGTTGCGGCTGTTGACGAGCGCAGGCATGCGGCCGCTGCCGACCGTCGTTGTGAACGACGTCGAGATGATCGCGCTCGACGACCTCGCGTCGAGCTTCCAGGTGAGCGTACGCGACGACACGCTGGCCCGCGCGATCACGGTCACGGCGCGCGGCAAGACCATTGTCCTCACGCCCGAGCAGTCGATCGCATCGGTGGCCGGCCGCCTGGTGTCGCTTCCCGCCGCGCCCATGCGCGTGAACGGGCGGTGGTATGTGCCGGTCGAGTTCATCCCCCGCGCGCTGTCGCTCATCACGCAGACGAAGCTCGAGCTGCGCAAGGCCTCGCGGCTCCTCGTCGCGGGCGACCTGCGCGTGCCACGCGTGGTGATCCGTCACGAGCTGCCCGGGAACGGCGCCCGGCTCGTGTTCGACATCGCGCCGCCGACGCCGCACTCGGTGTCGCAGGAGCCGGGGCGGCTGATCGTGCGCTTCGAGGGCGCGGACGCCGTGGACGCGACACTGCCGGCGTTCGTCTCCGAAGGCTGGGTGCAGGCCGTGCGGCTGGCGGAGAGCGGGCCGTCGATCGTGATCGAGCTGGGCCCGCGCTTCGGTGCCTTCCGCACCGCGGATACACCCGTGGACCCGTCGGCTTCGCGCCTCGTGATGGACGTGTTCGGGGCAGCCGCCGACTTGCCGCCACCCGCGCCGGCCCCGGCCGGGCCGCCACCGGAGGCCGCGCCGATGCTGCCGTCGATGACCGCCGGCCTGCGCACGATCGTGATCGATCCGGGACACGGCGGAGCCGAGACGGGCGCGACCGGGCCAAAGGGGACGCTCGAGAAGGATGTCTCGCTCGCGATTGCGCGGCGCGTGAAGGCAGCGCTCGAGGCGCGACTCGGCGCGCGCATCCTCCTCACGCGCGACGGCGATGCCGCCGTGCCACTCGACGCCCGCGCATCGCTCGCCAACAACAACAAGGCCGATTTGTTCGTCAGCATCCACGCGAACGGATCGGTGCGGCCCTCCGCCGCCGGGGCCGAGGTCTTCTACGCCAGCGTCGAGCGGTATGTCCCCGGGACAGACCAGCCGCTCGCCGACGCCGGCGGTCTGCTGATGCCGGTCTTCGGCGGGGGCACGCGTGAGATCGCGATCGTGCCGTGGGACAGCGCGCAGTCACATCATGTCGGCGAGTCGGCCGCGGCCGCCCGGCTGTTCGAGGCCGCGCTGCGGCAGACTGTCCAGATGAACCCGCGGGCGCTCCAGCAGGCGCCGCTGCGCGTGCTGGTCGGGGCGAACATGCCGGCCGTGCTCCTCGAGGTCGGCTATCTCACGAACGCCGAGCAGGAAGACCAACTCCGCGGCGATGGGCAGGGCCGCGTGGTGCAGGCCATAGCCGACGGCATCGTCCGGTTCGACCAGCGGGCGCGCGAGCCGGTCGCGCCGCCGTTGCCGGGCACGCCATGACCGCTCGCCGTACGTGGACCATCGTCGGGCTGATCGCGCTTGCCACGGGCGTCTGGTGGGTGCTCTTCATCGCGCTCCCCCGCTGGACGGCGCCGAAGCCGGCCGCGCCGCCGCCGCCGCAGGCGCGCACCGAACCGACCGCCAAGATCCGCGCGCGCATGTTTCACCTCGCGGAGGATGGCCTCAGGCTTCAGCCCGTCGACACCGAGGTCTCCTTCGGCGAAGGCACCCTTGAACAGGGCCGCCAGCTCGTGCTCGCCCTGCTGCAGCCCGCGCCCGAGCCGTTCGTCTCGGTGATCCCGCGCGGCACGACCCTCAAGGGCGTCTATCTCAGCCCGCAGGGCGTCGCGTTCGTCGACCTCAGCGCCGAGGCGAGCCGCGCGCATCGCGGCGGGACGCTCGATGAGATCTTCACCGTGTACAGCATCGTGAACACGCTCACTGACAACCTGCCCGCGATTGTCGCGGTGCAACTGCTCGTCGACGGCCACCAGGTCGACACCCTCGCCGGCCACGTGGACGTGCGCCGTCCGTTGATCAAGGACCTGCGGTGGACGGAGCTGCCATCCAATCCGTGATCCGTTATCCGTTGTCCGTTGTCCGATTTTTGGTATCCGTTGCCGGTTCTCCAGCCGCCAGGCTCAGGCCCAATAACGGATAGGATACGGATAACGGATAGCGGATAGCCGTAGCGGATAGCGGATAGCGGATAAATAATGCGCACCGATTCCCGACAACCCGACCAGCTCCGTCCGATCGTCATCACGCCGAACTACCTGCCTCACGCCGAGGGCTCCGTCCTCATCACCGCCGGGGGCACACACGTCATCTGCTCGGCGAGCGTCGAGGACCGCGTGCCCCCGTTCCGCCGTAACAGCGGCAAAGGCTGGATTACGGCCGAATACGGGATGCTCCCGCGCGCCACCAACACGCGCACGACGCGGGAAGCCTCGACGGGCAAGGTCGGCGGGCGCACACAGGAGATCCAGCGTCTGATCGGCCGCTCGCTCCGCTCGGTGGCAAAGCTCGATCAGCTCGGTGAGCGCACGATCTGGGTGGACTGCGACGTCATCCAGGCGGACGGCGGCACGCGCACGGCGGCGATCACGGGCGGCTTCGTGGCCCTGGTGCTCGCGCTGCAGCGGCTGCGCGAGCAGGGTCAGATCAAGAGCATCCCGGTGCAGGACTACGTGGCGGCGACGAGCGTCGGCATCATCCAGGGCGTGCCGATGCTCGACCTGGCGTACGAGGAAGACTCGCGCGCGGACGTCGACATGAACGTGGTGCAGACGGGCGACGGCCGCTTCATCGAGCTGCAGGGCACGGCCGAAGCGGACCCGTTCGGCCGCGACGCCCTCGACGCGCTGCTCGCGCTGGCCGACGGCGGCATCCGTCAGCTCGTTGCGATCCAGCGCGCAATCATCGGCGGGATCCTCGGCCGGTGACGGAGCGGCGACAGTACCTGCTCGCAACGACGAACCCGGGCAAGGTGCGGGAGATCCGCGCGCTGCTCGCGGCACTGCCCATCGACCTGGTGGGCCTCGATCTGTATGAGGGCATCGACCCGCCCGAGGAGACGGGGACGACCTTCGCCGAGAACGCGCGCCTCAAAGCGCTCTACTACGCGCAGGCCACAGGCCTGCCCGCACTCGCCGACGACTCGGGTCTCGAAATCGACGCGCTTCACGGAGCGCCCGGCATCGAATCGGCGCGCTTCGGCGGCGAGGACACGGCCTACCCGGAGAAGTTCGCGATCATCTACGACGCGCTCCGCCGCGCGGACGCCCCGAACAGCCCGGCGCGGTTCGTGTGCAGCGTCGCCCTCGCGGAAGGCGGTGCCATCACCGCAGAGACGCGCGGCACCGTCGAAGGACACATCGCGTCGCACCCCGCCGGGACGGGCGGCTTCGGCTACGACCCGATCTTCTTCTACCCTCCGTACAACAGCACGCTCGCCGAGGTCACTCCAGAACAGAAGGACGCTGTGAGCCACCGGGGCGCGGCGTTCGGGGCGCTGCGGGGGATTCTCTGGGATCGGCTCCGGGCTCCAGGCTCCGGGCCCCAGGCCTAGTTCGGCTCCGGGCCGTCAGTCAAAGCCGGGAGTCTGGAGTCTGGAGTCTGGGTCCTTTCAGAATTGGCCGCGGGCGGGACCCGAAGGTCACCGCCCGGGATAGTAGGGGCGGGGCGTTTCGCTGTCTGGCATGTTTGGCTCAAGGCGGGCGCGACGGCCAGTCAGCTGGGCGGGTGGATCACCGTTGCGAATCAGGGCGGTTCAGGCTGAACGCGCCATCTGTCGTGATGCAGAGGAACCTCGCATCGACGAGCGCTCCGAGCAAGGCCTGGCACGACTCGCGATCCAGACCCCACAGCCGCTGCGCCTGAGCCTGGGTCAACCGCAACCCGGGCATCTCAAGGTACTCCCCTTTCACTCTTCTGAGGGCAGCATCAATAGCCACATCGCGATAGGCCAAGGTCATCGTAACTCCCTGCGAGACGCTGCCATCCGGCGGGCGCGGCGACGATTTGCCCTTGAGCAACTGACATGCCGCCGTAGCTGAACTCGGATGCCGAAGGAGAAGGCAGAAAATCTGGCGTGATTCGATCCGCGGTGATTCGCCCGCCTCAGCGCACTCAGCTCGGCCTTTGTAGAAATGTATCTACGGCCCCTCGTGGTTGTATTAAATCCCTTCAACACAGCCGATTGGCAAACTCGCTCGTCCGGAACCTGTCCCGAGGTTTGCATTGCGGTGGCCGGGAGATGCCATGGAACGCGACAATCGCAATCTGAGTCCGCTGCGCGGACCGAGCGTGTGGGCGCAGCCGCGGTGGGATGGACAGGGCAGGGGCAACGCGACCGAACGCTGGCTGGTGGGTGTCGCCGGCAGCGGCTTGATCGCGCTCGGCCTGGCGCGGCGGTCGCGCGCCGCAGCCCCGGTTGTGGCGGTAGGTGCAGGACTGCTGGCGCTCGCGGCCTCTCACGACGGGCTGCGGCGCGTACGCGCGTGGATCGAGCAGAGGCGGTTGCGTGTGCAGTGGCAGGACGAGGTCACGGCGGCTTCCGACCTGTCGTTCCCCGCGAGTGACTCGCCGTCGTGGACGCCGATGACGAGCAGCGGCATCTCCGACGGCCGTTCACGCGAGTAACCCGGGGGCTGCATGCTTGCCAATCTGAAGGTGCCTGTCGGGTGGGGCGAGATCCTGAAACGCACCGCCAAAGAAACGCTGGCTGACGACTGTTTGAGCCTGGCCGCCGAGCTGGCCTACTACTTCTTCCTCGCGCTGTTTCCGGCGCTGCTGTTCCTTGTCGCGCTCGCGAGCTTCTTCCCGGTCGATCACATGATGGATCAGGTGGTCGGCTCGCTCGGCCGTTTCGCCCCGCCCGACGTGTTGAACATCATCCGCGACCAGATGCAGAAGATCGCCAACAGCGGCAACGGCGGGTTGCTGACGACGGGCATGCTGCTGACGCTGTGGAGCACCTCTGCGGGCGTGATGGCCATCATCAACACCCTCAACAAGGCGTACGGCATCCAGGAAGGACGGGCGTGGTGGAAGGTACGGCTGACGGCCGTCGGCCTCACCATCGGCCTGGCCCTGTTCATCCTGCTGTCGTTCGTCCTGGTGGTGATCGGGCCGACGCTGGCGGAAAAGGTGGCCCAATGGTTCCACCTCGGACCGGTCTTCGTGTGGGCGTGGTGGATTCTGCAGTGGCCGGTGGTGTTTACCCTCGTCGCGACGGCGATCGGGCTCGTCTACTACTTCGCGCCCGATGCGGAGCAGGACTTCGTGTGGCTGACGCCAGGATCCGTCCTGGCCACCGTGCTGTGGATCCTGTTCTCGCTCGCCTTCAAGATCTACGTGGCGAACTTCACGAACTACAACGAGACCTATGGCGCCATCGGCGGCGTCATCGTGCTGCTCCTCTGGTTCTACACGAGCGGCCTCGCAATCCTGATCGGCGCCGAGCTGAATGCCGAGATCGAGCACGCATCGCCCTACGGCAAGGATGAGGGCGAGAAGGTGCCGGGCGAGAAGAAGAAGATCGGCCTGGCCGCGTGGCGCCACTGGCGCGAGCGCAAGAAGAAGGGCGAAGCGGTCGGCCCGCCGCCGCCGACGCCGCAGCCAGCCGGCCCGCCGCCCGCCAACGTACCGCCCGCCCGTCCTGGCGAGATGGTGCTCGGCGGCCTGATCGCCGCCGCGCTCGAGTTCGTCCGAGGTAAGCGAAGAGTGAGAGGAACTGAGGGGCTAAGGGCTAAGGGCTAAGGGCTAAGGGCTCAGGGCTAAGGCCGGCTGAAGGCGAGCGGCAAAGGGCTGGAAGGGCCTCAGGCGTGCCCGGCGTCTTCGCCTTCGCCCTCAGCCTTTAGCCCTTGGCCCTAGCGCCGTCGCGTGCCAGCGCGAGGTACAGCGCTGGCACGAGATAGAGCGTGACTACCAATGAGAGCGTCAGCCCGCCGATCACGGCGAGCGCAAGGGGTCGCTGCAGTTCCGCGCCGGCGCCGAGGCCGAGTGCCAGCGGGAGCAGCCCGAAGAGCGTGCAGAAAGTCGTCATCAGGATCGGCCGTAGTCTCACGCGGGCAGCCGCCGGAACGGCCTCGCGGAGCGGCAGTCCGCCGTCGTGCAGATGGTGCGCGTAATCGAGCATCACGATGCCGTTCTTCACGATCAGCCCGACGAGCAGGATCAGGCCCATCGCCGACGAGACGTTCAGCTCCGTCCGCGTTGCGAGCAGCAGCGCGAAGGCGCCGCCGAGCGACAGCGGCGCTGCCACGAGGATCAAGGCGGACGGCGTGAAGCGGCGAAACTGCACGACGAGCACGAGGAAGACGAGCGCGGTCGCGCCGCTGAAGACGAGCAGCAGCTCGCGGAACGCGCGGCGCTGCGATTCGTATTGCCCGCCGACCTCGAGCGTGTAGCCAAGCGGCAGCTTCACGCCCGCGAGCGCCCCTTTCAGCTCCGCCACCGCTCCCCCGAGGTCACGGTTCTCGAGACGCGCGGTGACGAGCGCCATCTGCCGCAGGTTCTCGCGCTGAAGCACGCTCTGGCCGTTCGATTGGCTCCACGTGGCAAGCGCGCGCAGGGGGGCGCTTCGTCCCTCGCTGCCGCGGATGGTGATCTGCATCAGCCGCACGACATCGAAGCGGTCCGCGTCCGGCAGACGCACGCGGACGGGCACGGTGCGGTCCGCAAGCCGGAGGTCGGTCGCGATCTCGCCCAGCCAGCTGGCCGAGAGCTGCGCCGCCACATCCCCGGTCGTGAGCCCGATGCGCCCGGAGGCCACCGGGTCGATCCGCCACGTGGACTCCGGGTTGCCACGCTGCGCGCCGACGACATCCACCACCCCGCGGACGTGTGCCACCACGTCCTGCAGCCGGTCGGCGAGCGAGGCGAGCACGTTTGGATCGTCGCCGAAGACCTTCACCTCGATCGGTGTGGGGTTCCCTTCGAGGTCGCCGATCATGTCCTGCAGCAACTGGATGAACTCCACCTCGACGTCGGGCGCAGCCTCGTGCAGTTTGTCGCGCAGCTCCTCGACGACCTCGTCGGCCGGCCGGCGCGTGCCCCGCGGTTTGAGGCGCACCAGGATGTCGCCCTTGTTCTGCTCGGTTGCGAACAGGCCCAGCTCCGATCCCGTGCGCCGCGAATAGGCCGAGATGTCGGCCGTGCGATCGATCACGGATTCCATCTTCCGCACGCGGGCGTCGGTCTCCTCGAGCGCCGTCCCGGGGGGCGTGAGGTAGTCGATGACGAATCCGCCCTCGTCGGCCACCGGCAGGAACCCGGTGCCGAGCGACGCGTAGGTCGCTGCGCCGAACGCCACGAGCAGCGTCGCGGCGAGAACTGCGATGAGCGGACGCGTCACGACGAGCGGCAACGTGCGCGCGTACAGGCGCTCGAAGACACCGGTGCGTCCTGCGCCCATGTGGGTCACCAGCGCAGCGCCGAATGCGCGGGCCAGCACAGGGACGAGCGTCAGTGCCAGGGCCAGCGACACGAGCACCGCGGCCGTGAGCGTCAGCGACAGCGCCCGGAAGAAATCCCCGACCGTGCCCGATAGCAAGCCGAGTGGCACGAACACGACCACCGTCGTCAGCGTGGAGCTGACCACGGGGCCGGTGATCTCCGCCATCGCCGCCTCGAGCGCCCGCACGCCTGTGCCTTCGCTGCTGTGCCTCGCGATGTTCTCCACGACCACGACCGCGTCATCGATCACGAGGCCGATGGCAACCGCCAGCCCGCCCATCGACATCAGGTTGATCGACTGCCCCGCGATCTGCATCAGGAAGAACGTCGCGAGCACGGTGAGCGGCAACGTCATCGCTGCCACGAAGGTGAGGCGCCAGTCGCGCAGGAACAGCAGGAGCACGACGACAGCGAGCAAGCCCCCGAGGAGGATCGCGTCACGGACGTTCGCCACGGCAGCGGCCACGAATTCGGCGAGGTCGTACGTCTTCGCGAGCCGAAGCCCGGAGGGGAGCGAGCGGCCAAGCGACGCGAGCTGCGCCTCGACGCCCTGCCGCACGGCGAGCACGTTGGCGCCCACCTGCTGCGACACGCTGATGGCCACCGCCGGCCGCCCGTTGCCCGTTACGAGCGTCGTCCGGTCGGGCGTCCCGGGCTGAACCTCGGCGACGTCGCCCACACGGATGGTGGAGCCATTGCGCACGACGACGGGCGTGGCGGCGACTGCGGCCGCCGACTCGAGGAGCCCGGATGCGAGCACGAGGTGCTGCAAGCCCGCAGACGGATAACGGCCGACCGGCGCCAGGACGTTGGCCTCTTTCAACGCGGCGGTCACGTCCTGCACGGTGAGTCCGGCAGCGAGCAGGCGCGGAGGATCCGCGATGACCTCGATCTCCCGCGTGTCCGATGCGAGCACTTCCACGCGGCCCACGCCAGGCACTCGCGCCAGGTCGGGGCGCATGACGTAGAACGCGTAGTCGCGCAGGTCGGGCACGGGCAGCGCGCCGGTGAGATTCAGGCTCAGGATGGGAAAGGCTGCGGGCGTCAGACGCTCGGCGGTGAGATCGGTCTCCGCGGGAAGTTGGCCGCGTGTCTCCGCGATCCGGCTCTGGGCCTGCTGCACCGCGACCGTCATGTCGGTGGCGGGATCGAACTGCGCGGAGATCTCGCTGGCGCCCCGGAACGTGGTGGATCGCACGCGGCGGATGCCGGGCACCTCCATCATCGCCTGCTCGAGCGGGCGCGTGACGGTGAGCATCATCGTGCCTGCGGGCGTCGTGCCGGCATGCGCGATGATCACGAAGCGCGGGAACTGCAGGGGAGGGTAGATGTCGCTCGGCAGCGATCCGCCGGCGACGAGGCCGAGGGCTGCGACCAGCACCGTGAACACCACGATCGCGCGCGCCTGTGTCGCGACGAGACGATTCAGCATCACGGGCTCACGGTGATCGCGGCGCCGTCCGGCAGCGCATCCTGTCCCTTGACGATCACGCGGTCCCCGGCCGCAAGGCCCGAGCGGATCTCGACGTCACTGCCGGAGGCGAGGCCGACGCTCACCGTCTTCCGATGCGCTTTCTGATCCGGCCCGGCCACGACGGCCAGCGTCTCGGCGCCTTCCCGCACGATCGCCGCCGAGGGCACGACCACGACGTTCGCGTGCTCCTCTGCCGCGATCTCCACCTGTACGGGCATGCCGGCCGTGAGGCGCGTCGGTGCAGTGAACGAGAGCCGCACGGGGGCGGTGCCGCTCGACCCGTCCACGGCTGCCGGCCGGCTGGCGACGACTGCCTGTTCCGCACCTCCTCCGGGCACGAGCACGCGCGCAGGATGTCCCGTCTCGATCCGCGGCAGGTCCGCCAGCGGTACGGCCGCAACGGCCTCGAGCCGGCCGGGATCGATCACGCGGAGGATCGGATCCCCCGCCCCGGGCTCCACGATCGTGCCGGCGTTGTGCCAGCGTTTCGCGACCATGCCCGCAAACGGCGACCGCACGACCGCGCGAGCGGCGAGCGATCCGGCCGCAGCTGCCGCGCTCTCCGCCTCGGCGAGCGCCCCCTCCGCATCGGCCAGTTCCCGCCGCGCATCCTCGACGTCTTTTCGCGCCGCGACGCCTCGTTCGACGAGACCGGCGAGCCGCTCCGCGGACGCGCGCGCCTGCTCGACGCGCGCATTCGCCTGGCTCACTTCAGCCGTGCGCTGACGCACGGCCGCCGTCACGGTCGGGATGTCGAAGCGCACCAGCAGATCGCCGCGGTTCACGCGCTCCCCTTCCGCGTGCGGGATCTCGGCGATCCGCGCGGTCTCGGGCGCCGTCACCACCAGGTCGGCCCCGGGCGCGGGCGTGACGATGGCCGTGGCGGAGATCATGCCCCGGATGGTCTTCACGACGGCCGGCTGCACGACGACGGGCACCGCCGTGGTCGTCTCGATTTCCTCGACCGACGCACGGCCGCAGCCGGCCAGCATTATGGGGGCGATGAGCACAGCGACGAATCGAGGATGAAGAATGAAGAAGGAAAGATGGGAGCCGCGAACCGGCTGGCACTTCGAGTTGTGCATTGTGCATGGTGCGTCGTGCATCTCAGCGGATCCCCCCACTCGCCTGCTCCACATCGGCGATCGCCGCCTGGTACTCCGCCGCACTGTCGATCGCGCGGAGCCGGATCTCGCGGGCGCTCTGGATCGACTGCAGCAAGGCCGCGAGGCCCGTCTGGCCCGAGCGGTACGAGTCTTCGGCCATGCGCTCCGCCTCGTCGATTTTCGGCAGGATGTCATCGCGGTAGCGCACGTATGCGTCGCGCTGCGCCGACGCGCGTGCCAGCGCCGCAAACACCGCGCCGCGGATGCGCGCGACCGTCGCCCCGCGCTCGGCGCGGAGCTGCTCGACGGCGGCTTCCTCGGCGCGCACGGCCGCGCGGTGGCGCGTCGCGATCGGAAGCGCAATGGTGAATCCGGCCTTCCAGCCGTATTGGAATTCGGGCGGCGCATCGTAGGTGAGGCCTAGGTCGACGATGGGGTCGGGCCGCTGCAGGGCCCGCGCGAGCGCGACCCGCGCGCCCGCCTCGGCGATCGCCTGGTCGGCGACGGCCAGCTCCGGGCTGTGCGCCAGCGCGCGGGCGATCACGTCTTCCGCCGCCGGCATCGCCGGCGCCGGCACCTCGTCGACGGGAGCGAGCGGCGCCGTCGGCGGCTGGTTGATGAGCGCGTTGAGCGTGACACGGGCGGCGTCGGCGAGCGCTGCCGCCGTGACCGCTTCGTTCTCAGCCTGCGCGAGCGCGATCTCCGCCTGTAGCGCCTCGAGCCGCGGCGCCGCGCCAGACTCGAAGCGATCGCGCGCGGCGTCCCGCGCACGCGCGGCGACGCTGCGGAGCTCCGCGTCGACCGCCGCACGGCGCCTGCTGGCGACGAGCGCCGCATACGCGCGCCGCACGTCGTTGACGACCGAGGCGGTGAGCCGCGCGATCTCCGCATCCGTGCGCGCGACCGCGCCATTCGCGACGTCCACGCGCCTGGCGCGCTTCCCGCCGGTCTCGATGGCCCACGCCGTCGAGAACGTCTCGTGCGGGGTGTCGCGCGCCGTTTCGAACGTGAAGTCAGGATTGGGCCGCTCGCGCGCGACCTCGACGTTCGCCAGGCCGACGCGGCGTCCGAGCCGTGCGGCGGCAAGCGTGGGGTTCTCCGTCACGGCACGCGCGATGGCCTCGTCGAGCGTCAGCGGCGCAGGCGGAGCCTGGGCGATCAGGCCTCCATCCGACAGCGCGAGGCACAGGAGCGCGCCGGCGAGGAGGCGGAACGACACGGGGATATTGTAGGGCGGAACGTCTGACCAGGCCTTCAGGCGCGCGTCACCGGAGCAGCGAGCAGGGCTTCAGGGCTCTCGAGGTTCGCCCCCGTTCACCGCCATCCCGACGAATACGCCATGCGTGTACGGCGGGTCTGCGTCATTGGTCGACTGCGCCAGGTCGAACCAGAGATCCCACGCAAGGTCGAGCTCCTCGTCCGAGAGGTCGGCCAGGTTGAGGTCGTCGTCACTCAGCGTCGGCATGGGGAATTTCCGCCGCCGGCACGGCCGTGGGCAGCAGTTGCTCGGCCAGCGCCATGACTCGCAGGTGCCCGGCCGGGAGGCGGCGCTCCTCCGGCGTCAGCCTGATGAACGTCGTGAGGTAGCGCTCCGCCGCCTCGGCGTACGCCTCGACCCGCGCACGGTCGGCGCGCTGCTGCGCGTCGCGCTCCCTGGCCAGGGCCACAACCACGGCATCGCGATCGCCGGCGCGGGCCGCGCCAACGGCAACCCGTGTGCTCGCGGCCCCGTGCACCGGCGCCAGCGTGAGGAGTCGATCGGGATCGGTCGTGAACTCGAGTTCCTGCAGCGGGAGCAACCGCGACGCCAGCTCCCCGATGACGGCATAGTCCTTCGCGCGCTGGGTGCGCTTCATCCGGATCAGCGATTCGAGATCGATGACCAGCAGCGGATCCGCCGCCTCGCGAAAGAGCCGTTCGAGTCGCTCGGGCGCGATTCGCGGTGGGCGGCTGAAGAAATCGCAACGAACGCGCCGCTTCTTCTCGTCGAAGAACTCGAAATGACTCGACCAGCCGCCGGCGAGCCAGCGAGGGTCGAGCGGCGCGCCCGGACGGTACGTCGCGCCGCGCCTGGCGAGCACGTCGATGACATGCGAACACGCGGGCGCAGTTTCCCGAATCACCCAGTCGCCATCCTTGCTCATGATGGCGATGCGGTAATACACGACAGCCTGGCCTGAGGCCAGGGCCGCAATCGGCGCAGACGCGTTGAAGGCCCGTGTCAGCTCGAAGTAGACGTTGCCGGACACACGCGGATTGTACCGCCGACGAGCGGCGCTCGGGCGACCTCGGCCGAACGGATTCCTGCTGCCGCTGGCAGCGCGCTTCAGTCTGCCGACACAGAGGCGAGCTACTCGGCCCGCAGCGCGACGACCGGATCGACGCGCGTGGCGCGTCGCGCCGGGATGTAGCTCGCCACCAGCGCCACCAGCGTCAGAGCCGTGAGCACCGCCGCAAACGTGAGTGGGTCGTTGGGGCTCAGGTCGAACAGCATCGACGCGAGCGTCCGCGCGAGCGCGAGGGCGGCGACCAGGCCGATGGCCAGCCCCGTGCCGGCGAGCACCATCGCGTGCTGCAGCACCATGCGCACGACCGCGGAGCGATCGGCGCCGAGGGCGATGCGGATGCCGATCTCCCGGGTCTGCTGCGTCACCGCGTACGACATCACGCCGAAGATGCCGACGACGGCGAGCACCAGCGCGAGGCCGGCGAAGCTGCCGAGAAGGACGACGTAGAAGCGCGGCTGCGAAATGGATTCGGCCACGAGTTGCTGCACCGTGCGCAGGCTCGACACCGGCACGTTCGGATCGAGCTGGTGGACGCTTTGTTCCACCGCCCTGGCCAGCGACAGCGGCGGCACGTCGCTCCGCAGCACGACATCCATGCTGCCCACTCCGAGTTGCTGGTGTGGCAGGTAGATTTCGGGCGGCGCCTCTTCGTCGAGACCGAGATCTTTGACGTCGCCGACGATGCCGACGACCTCTCCGCCCGCGTTCGGCTTCTTGTCCCGGTGCCATCCGAGCACGATGCGCTTGCCGATCGGATCCTCGTGCGGGAAGAAACGCCTGGCCGCCGACTCGCTGAGCACGGCCACCTGCGGCGATTCAGCGGCGTCGGCGTCAGTGAACATCCGGCCACGCTTCAGCGGGATGCCAAGCGTCGCGAAGTAGTCCGGCGTCGCCACTCGCATCTCCATTGACGGCTTCCGGCCCGGCTCCGACGGCGGGCGCCCCTCGACATCGAAGGACAGGTCGATTTCCCGGCCGGTGAGCGGGAGGCCAACCACGGCGCCCGCCGAACGGACGCCCGGCAACGTGCGCAGTCGATCGAGGAGCCGCGCGAAGAATTGCGCGCGACGCGCCTCGTCGGTGTACGCCGATTCGGACAGCGCGAGCCGGAAGGTCAAGGCCTCGCCCGGACGGAATCCCGGATCGACGTGCTGGAGGCGGATGAAGCTGTTGATGAGCAGCCCGGCGCCGATGAGGAGGGTAACGGCGAGCGCCATCTCGGAGATGACGAGCGCACCGCGTACACGGGAGCC
This sequence comes from Vicinamibacteria bacterium, assembly GCA_963697705.1. GTDB lineage: Bacteria > Acidobacteriota > Vicinamibacteria > Vicinamibacterales > JAENWD01 > CAVUCH01. The sequence continues at coordinate 1,756,718 of CAVOPA010000017.1, read as the reverse complement.
GTGACGCCCGGTGAGCGCCCCGCGGCCGCCGTCCTTGAGCGTCGCCATCAGCGCAGGCTGCGTTGCCTGCACGGCGGGTATGCTGCCGAAGAGCAGTCCCGTCAGGAGCGCTGCGACGCCCGTGAACGCCAGGACGGCGCCGTCGATCCGCACCTCGTCGAGTCTCGGGATGCCGTTCGGCCGCAGCCAGACCAGCAGATCGCTGCCCCACGACGCGATCAGCAGGCCGATGGCGCCGCCCGCGATCGCGAGCATGGCGCTCTCGGTGAGCAGTTGCCGAATGAGGCGGCGGCGGCCGGCGCCGAGCGCGGCACGGATCGCGATCTCGGACTGTCGCGACGCCGCGCGGGCGAGCATCAGGTTCGCCACGTTGGCGCAGGCAATCAGCAGCACCAGGCCGACGGCGCCGAGCAGCACGAGCAACGCCGTGCGGGTGTCGCCGATGATGTGCTCGCCGAGCGGCGCGACCGTGAAGCCGACGTCGGTATTGCTCTCGGGGAACTGCGGCTGCAGCCGTCGCGCGATGGCCGCGACGTCGGCCGCCGCGCGATCCGCCGTTACGCCCGGCTTCAGCCGCCCGATGACCTCGATGTACCAGGCACCGCGGTTCGTCACGCGGAACACCTGGTCGTACTCGATCGGCGTCCACAGCTGCACGCGCGCCGGGTACGCGAAGCCGGGGGGCAGAACGCCGATGATCACGTGCGGCTTGCCGTCGAGCGTGAGCACGCGCCCGACCGCCGCGGCGCTGGCGCCGAACCGCTGCTGCCAGAGCTGATGACCGAGCAGCACGACGCCGGTGCGGCCCGGTTCGTTCTCCTCTGGGCGAAACGTGCGCCCGAGGATTGGCTGCACGCGCAGCACGCCGAACAGGCCCGCGCTCACCTCAGCGCCGTCCAGCCGCACCGGTTCACCGACGCCCGTCAGCGTCATCCCGAACGTGTCGCACGCGGCAACATCGGCCAGCGTGTGGTTCTGCGCGCGGACGTCGAGAAAGTTCGGCGGGGACATCACGGACTTGTGACCGTCCCGCGTCAGATGGAATACGCCGACGAGCTCGTCCGGCCGGTCATACGGCAGCGGTTTGAGCAGGACGCCGTTCACGACCGTGAAGATGGCGCTGTTGGCCCCGATGCCGAGCGACAACGTGACGAGCGCCACGATCGTGAAGGCCGGCGCCTTCCAGAGGCGACGGAACGCGTACACAATGTCCTGGCGCATGGTGTCCATGATGTGCCTGCCGCGGCTGCGAGAAGCGTGCCCGCGCCGCTTCGCGACGGCTGGTGTGGCGTTCCGGTTTTTGGGCCCGGATGGCAGGAAGTGGCCGGCGCCGGCCGTGCGCGCTCCACGCGCCTGTTCGCGGCCGGGACGATGCAGTCCCGCAAGCGGACAGGGGCGGTTACCTGGGAGGAGGCGGGCGGGCAATCAGAGGGGCGGGCGTGACAGGCGCGTAGAGGGCCTGCCGCAGTGCCCACGCGTGCTGCTGTTCGGCCATCAGCGTCTGGAACAGCGGATCGAGTCGCACGGGGTCCAGCAGCGTGTCGCGGGTGAACCACGGGTAACACGGGAATCCCGTCTCGGCCGATTGCCGCAGCCAGCGAACCGCCTCGCCCGCTTTCCCGAGTTGGGCGTACGTTGTCGCGATTCGGTACCTGACATGGTGGTCGTCGGCAGGGTTCGCGAGCAGCCGGCCGAGGATCGCGTTCGCCTCTCGCCGCCGCCCCGTGGACGCCAGCAGGCTTGCCAGCGAGGCACGTGCCCGCTCCGCGGTGACGCCGGTACGTTCCTCGACGAGCACCGCGCGGAGACCGCGCTCGCTTTCCTCGCGCCCACCGAGATAAAAGCCGGGCCTCCGCGAGCAGCCAAGCGACGCCGGGGTCGGCGCTGCTATCGGCTTCCCCGATCAGCTGGAGGGCGGCGGAGAATCGCCCGCTGTACAGAGCCGCTCTCGCGCGGTTCAGCAGTGTGTGCGCGCGGCTGTCAGGGTCGGCCTGAACGCCTGCGAGGCTCTCCTGATCTGAATACTCGAAGAGACCAAGATGATAGAAAGCCGTCGCCATGTTGTGGTGCGGGATCGCCAGAGTCGGGTCGAGTGCCAGCGCCTTCCGGCCCTCCTCGATGGCCTTGTCCCATTGCGCTTCGCTGTATCGATAGATGCTGGACAGCGATTCGTGCGCCTCCGCGAGATTGGCGTCCAGCCCCAAGGCTCGTTCGGCCGCCGCTTTGGCACGCGCTCGGTACCTGCGCGGCGGATTGTGGCGACTCGGCATGTCCCCAGGACTTGCGGGCCAGCATGTGTGCGATGCCGGCGTGGGCCCGTGCATACCCCGGATCGAGGCGCACGGCCGCCTCGAACGACTGCAGCGCCCGGTCGGGAGACCCGTGCTGAATCATGAGCGCCCTGCCAGTGACGTATTGGAGGTGAGCCTCCGCGTTCGTGGTGTCCCGGTGCGCCACACTCGCGCGGACGTTCTCCGTCGATGGGGACCTCGAGAGCACGCGTGATCCGGTCGACGATGAGTTGCTCCACCTCTAGCGGCTGGACGTGCGGGACGGTGATGGGCTCGCCCCATACCGCCATTCCGTTGTCCGCGCGAACGAGCTGCAGCGTGAAATCGTAGCTGTCCCCCCGTGACCTTGCCGTGCCGAGCAGCAGATAGTCGACGTCAAGGTCGCGTCCCACTTTGATCGGATCCTGCTGCACCCCTGCATACCGCCGAATCGCCGTCGTCGGCCGCAGTCGCCAAGGTGCGAACGCGTATCAGACGGGTGATGAGCGAGTCGGCAAGGCCGACCCCAAGGGCGCGCGCATCACCTGGGCCATCCACCTCGAAAGGCAGGATTGCCAGCCGGACTGGAGCGACGTCACGGGCGCGAACGGGGACGGCCTGGCGCAGACGTGACGGCATCCACCACGCTCCGGCGGCCAGGGCGATCAGCGCCGCGGCCGCAACGGCGGCGAGCACCGACACGCCGGCGCGTCGGTGCAGCCGTGCAAGGCGTCCTGAACGCCGTGCGGCTCCATCCCCGCGTCACGGGGCTGGTCCTCGCGCGCACGTCCTCGAGTGCGAGCGCCACATCGGCGAGCCGTTGGTAACGCTCGGCCCGATCGACGGTCAGGCACCGCTGGACGACAGTGCGAAGCCCCGGCGGCATGCTCGTACGCAACGTCGGCGGCCCCGCCATGATCGACGCGATGACCTCGAAGGCCGTCACTCCACTGAATGGGTGAGTCCCCGAGGCCATCTCGTACAACAGCACGCCAAGCGCCCACACGTCACTGCGCGCGTCCGCTGCCTCGCCTCGGAGCACTTCCGGAGCCATATAGGCCGGGGTCCCTGCGACCACGCGTGATGTCTGGGAAGCCCCAAGGGTGACCTGCTCGATCCCGGCGGGCCCCATCCGCCGCGCGATACCGAAATCGACCACCTTGATCTGCTCGTCGCTGGTCACGATGACGTTGGCGCTCTTCAGGTCCTTATGAAGGATCTGGCGCTCGTGCGCGTGAGCCAGCGCCCGCGCAATCTGAATACCGTAATCGAGCACGCGACGGGGAGGGAAAGCGCCGTCCCGCAGTTTCTGCGCGAGCGTCTGGCCCTCGACGTACTCCATCGCGAGGAAGGGGCGGCCCTCGAACGAGCCGACCTCGTGGACCGTGCAGATGTTGGGATGACTGAGACGTGCCGCGGATTGCGCTTCACGCACCAGATGCGGGACCGCACCCGTGTCGGCCGGGTACGCGGGAAACAGGACCTTCAGCGCGACATGCCGATCGAGCACGGTGTCGCGGGCGCGATACACCTCGCCCATGCCGCCGGCGCCCAGCAGTTCGACGATCTCGTACCGCCCGATGCTTCGGCCGACCAGCGGCGGCGGTCCTTGTAAGGCCAGCTGCCGGGCGGCTTCCTGCAGCACCGAGCGTTCGAGAAACCTCGAATCGCACCCCTCGGTCGCAAGCAGCGACTGCACTTCGCCACGCAGCTCCGAGTCGGGCCCACAGGCCGCCCACAGAAATTCACCTCGGCGCTCGGGCTCGCGCGCGAGTGCCTCGTGGAAAAGGCGCTCCACGTCGAGCCAGCGTTCAGGGGTCATCGCCCAGCTCCCGCTTCAGCCACGCCTTCGCGAAGCTCCAGTCGCGCATCACCGTGATCGGGGCGAGGTCGAGCAGGTCCGCTGTTTCCTCGACCGTAAGACCGCCGAAGTACCGCAGTTCCACCACCTGCGCTTTGCGTGGGTCGAGCGCGGCCAGCCGCGTCAGCGCGGCATCGAGAGCGAGCAGGGCCGGCGCCCTGTCGGGCGCGAACAGGACGGCCTCGTCGATGGGCACGACGACGAGGCCGGGCCCGCCGCGCTTCGCGTAGTGATGCGCGCGGGCGTGATCCACGAGGATGCGCCGCATGAACTGGGCCGCGATCCCGAAGAACTGCGCGCGCGAACGCCAGTCGGTCCGGCGCTGTCGCACGAGACGGAGATAGGCCTCATTGATGAGTGCGGTCGTCTGCAGCGTGTGGCCGTGACGTTCGCGCCGCATGTATCCACGCGCGAGCCGGTGCAGCTCCGCGTAGATCCCCGTCAGCAGATCGTTCAGCGCGCGCTCATCACCGTCACGCCACTGGCGCAGCAGCTGGGTGATCGGGTATTGCGGCTGGATGGACACCTGGCGCCCTCGCGAGTGGCTTCTCGAGGTGAAACGGCGCCGGAAGCTCGATGTGAACCGGAGCGTAGCACACGGACCATACGCCCTCAATGTTCGCGCGGCTCAGTTGAGCCCGATGAGACGTGCAGCCCGACAGAATGCGGAACGGACTCCTCTGGTGACTATTGCAGCCGGCCTGAAGGCCGGCACTACACCGTCGCGGCCTGCAGGCCGGCACTACACCGTCGCGGGCCTGGAGGCCGGCACTACACGGTCGCTGCTCGGTTCTGGCCGATCGCAGCGAGAACCGCATCGCCGCGAGCTTCCGCACCATCAATCGCCGTCCGCGAGGCAACAGGCCGTATTCCCGCCGTCACGGAGCTGTGACAGGATGCGTTTGTCCCGGAACCAGAGGGCGCGCCAGCCGTATAGGCCGAGCAGGTGCCCTCAGACGGAGGCGCGCGCACCGCTCGCGTCCGGGCGCTCGCCATCAACCCTCGTCGGCAGTGAGGCTGATTCATGCACACGCTCCCCGGCGACCTCCGCTTTGCGCTGCGCCTTCTGCGGCGCAGCCCGGGCTTCGCCTTCGTCGCCGTCGCCACCCTCGCGCTCGGCATCGGCGCCAACACCGCCATTTTCAGCGTCGTCGACCACGTGCTGCTGCGGCCGCTGCCCTACCGCGACTCGGACCGGCTGTACGCGGTCCACGAGGTCGTTCCGAAGTTCGCCTACGTGGCGCCGTTGGTCCCGGTCAACGCGATGCACTTCCGGGAATGGCGCCGTAACGTGCGTTCGTTCGACCAGATGGCGCTCATCGGCGGCACGCCTCTCAATCTGACGGGCACCGGGGAACCCGAGCGCCTTGCAGCGGCGCGCGTGTCGCCGGCGCTCTTCACCATGCTCGGCGTGCGCCCGCAGATCGGGCGCACGTTCGTCGAGTCCGAGGACCATCCCGGGCGCGACGCCGTGGTGGTAATCGACGATGCGTTGTGGAAGCGGCGGTTCGCCGCAGACCGCGGCATCCTCGGCCGCAAGATCGTGCTCGACGGCCGGCCCTACGAGGTGATCGGCGTGCTGCCGCCAGACTTCCGCTTTCCGAAGCTGGCCAGCCTCTACGCCATGACGCTGGCGGAAGCGCGCCCGCAGATCTGGAAGCCGTTCGCCGTCAAAGACGACGAGCTCGACACGATGGGCGACTTCAACTACGCGTGCATCGTGTCGCTGAAACCCGGCGTCTCGCTCGCGCACGCGGCCGGCGAGCTCGGCGCCGCGCAGAAGACAATTTCAGACACCGTTGGCGAGCACATCGAGCTATTGGCGTCGATGGTCCCGCTCCAGGACCAGATTACCGGCCGGTCGCGAACGGGCCTCAACCTGCTGCTGGCCGCCGTCGGCGTGGTGCTCCTGATTGGGTGCGTGAACATCGCCAACCTCCTCCTCGCGCAAGCGGCTGGCCGCAGGCGCGAGATCGCCATCAGGAGCGCCATCGGCGCGAGCGGTGCGCGGCTCGTTCGACAGATGCTCGTCGAGAGCCTCGTGCTGTCGGCGATCGGCGGGGCGGGCGGGGTCCTCGTCAGCTACAGCGCGGTCGAGGCGATCCGCTCGTGGGCGCCCGTCGACCTGCCGCGGCTCGATGAGATCGCCGTCGACGGCCGTGTGCTGCTGTTCGGGATCGCGTTGTCGGTCGCAGCCGGCCTGCTCTGCGGCCTGCTGCCGGCGTGGCGCTTTGCGCGCGCCGAGCCGCAGGAGGCGATGAAGTCCGGCAGCCGCGGCACGACCGCCAGCGCGCGTCATGCCCGCGTGCGGATGCTGCTCGTCGCGAGCGAGGTCGCGTTGAGCGCCGTGTGCCTCACCGTGGCCGGGCTCCTGCTCCACAGCTACGCGACGCTCCTCGCCGTGGATAGAGGATTCGAGTCTCAGAACGTGGTCACCGTCGAGATCAACTTGCCGCCGACGCGTTACGCGGACCTGCCGCAGCGCAGTCAGCTGCTCCACTCCGCGATTGAGGCGGTGCGCGCCGTGCCGGGCGTCACGTCCGTTGGCGTGTCCAACCAATTGCCGCTTGGCGGTGAGGGCGGCAACAACCTGGTGGCGCCCGAAGGCTTCACCGGATCGTTCACGGACCGGCCGCTCGCCGACATCCGCCAGGTGAACCCCGACTACTTCGTGACCATGGGCATCCCCCTTCGAAGCGGACGCCCGTTTGCCGAGGCCGACCGGGCCTACCGCGTGGCACTCGTGTCCGCACTGGCGGCGGAACGCCTGTGGCCGGGTCAGGATCCGGTCGGCAAGCGGATGCAGATGGGCGGGGACGACTCACCGCTGATGCAGGTCGTGGGCGTCGTCGGAGACGTGCGCGGCATCAGCCTCGACAAGCCGCCGACGATGACGGTGTACGTGCCGTATTGGCAGCGCTTCCAGGCGCAGGCGCTCCTGGCGGTGCGGACGCCGCGCGACCCGGCGGCGATCGCGAGCGAGCTGCGGACGGCGCTCCGCCGCGTAGACCCCGAGCTGCCGGTGCCGGCGTTCCGCACGATGCAGGAGATCGTCGCCGTCTCCGTCGCCGAGCGCCGTTTCCAGATGGATCTCGTCCTGCTGTTCGGCCTGGTGGCTGCCTTGCTCGCCAGCCTCGGCATCTATGGCGTCATCTCGTACTCCGTCGCGCAGCGCACGGGCGAGCTCGGCATCCGGATGGCGCTTGGGGCACTCCCGTCGGGTATTCGATGGCTCGTGCTGCGCCAGTGCCTGGGCCCGGTTGCCGGTGGCCTGGCGTGCGGCCTCATCGCATCGGGGATCGCGGGACGGCTCCTCAACAGCCTGCTGTTCGGAGTCAGCGCCGTCGATCCGCTGACGATGGGGGCGGTTGTCGTGACGTTGTCGGGAGTGGCCGCCGCCGCGGGCTACGTCCCCGCGCGGCGGGCGACTCGCGTCGATCCTGTGACGGCGCTTCGGGAGGACTGATGGGCACATTGCCGGCTGCGTTCGCACACGTTGCTGGCGAGAGCTCCATCTGGCTACGCGGCTTATGGAGGCAGTAACCGACGCAGTCCCTCCTCGAGGGCCGCGACCTGCCGCTTCACCTCTTCGCTGGCCGTCGCAATGCCGGTCAGGTCACCCTGCCGCGCGGCCTGCTCCAGGCGGCGTGCGGCGTCGTAGGCGCCGGCCTTCGAGAACAGGCCTGCCGATCCCTTGAGCGCGTGCGCGGCCGCGGCGATCGCCTGCGCGTTGTGCGCTCGCACGGCCGTCTCGAGCGCCGCCATCTGCTTTGGCGTGTCTTCGAGGAACACGGCAACCACCTCTCGCAGCAGGGTCTCGTTGCCGCCGACGCTGGCGAGGAGCGCCGTGCGATCGATGGGCGCGGCGGGCTCGACCGCACTGACCGGCTCCTGACTGGCAGATGGCTCGGTCGCGACGGGCGAGGTGTCTTCATGGGTCACCGCAGGGGCCGATTCATCATCGTCGGCGGGCGCGCACAGCCGGTCGATGGTCGCGAGCAGTTCCTCGGCCCGGAGCGGCTTCGAGACGTAATCGTCCATGCCCGCCGCAAGGCAGCGCTCCCGATCGCCGCTCATCGCGTGGGCCGTCATGGCCACGATCGGTATGTGGCCGCCGGTCTCGCGCTCGTGGCTCCTGATCGCCGCCGTCGCCTCGAAGCCGCCCATCTCGGGCATCTGCACGTCCATCAGGATGATGTCGAAGGTCCCGGTGGTGGCCTTCGCAACCGCCTGCCGGCCGTCGGTGACGCTGGTCACGTAATGCCCCCGCGCTTCGAGCAGCAGGACCACCAGCTTCTGGTTCGTGGGGTTGTCTTCGGCGACGAGGATGCGGAACGTCTGGTGCGCGGCCGCCGGCCGCACACGCCGCCGGCGCCCGCGTGGGCGGACGAGCGACGCCCCTGGTACGAACGCGTTCAGGATCGCGTCGAGCAGGTCGGAATGCTTCACGGGCTTGATCAATTGCGCGGAGATGTTCCCGCCGTTTTCGCGTGTGCGCCCGTGCGGCAGGCCCGCAGAGGTCAGCATGATCACCTTCGCGGCCGACAGTCGTGTGTCGGCTTTGATCTGCCGGGCCAGCGTGAAGCCGTCGACATCCGGCATCAAGGCGTCGGTCAGCACCAGGTGATACGGCCGCCCCGCGTCGGTGGCCCGCGAGAGCTCGGAGAGCGCCGCGCGGGCACTCTCGACCGACGAGGCCTTCATGCCCCAGCTCGTGACGATCTCCTCGAGGATGATGCGGTTGCTGGCGTTGTCGTCGACGACGAGCACGCGCAGGTTGCGCAGGTTGTCGGCGGAAGGCACGGCCGGCGCGCTCGCCCGCGGTTGCAGCGCGAACGGCGCCGAGAAGTGGAAGTGGCTGCCCTTGCCAGGCTCGCTCTCGATCCACATCCGTCCGCCCATCAGCTCCACGAGCTGCGCCGAGATCGTCAGGCCCAGGCCCGTGCCGCCGAAGCGGCGGGTGGTGGAGGCATCGGCCTGCACGAACGCGCCGAAGATCTTCCACTGCTTCTCGGGCTCGATGCCGATACCCGTGTCCGACACGGTGAATCGCAGCTCGGCCTCCTCGGCGGACAGGCGCTCCGGCACGACCTCCACCATCACCTCGCCGCGTTCGGTGAACTTGATGGCGTTCCCCACGAGGTTGACCACGATCTGCCGCAGCCGCCCTGGATCGCCGACGACCGCATCGGGCACTTCGGGCACGATCCGGCACGCGAGCTCCAGGCCCTTCTCGTGCGCGCGCGGCGCCAGCAGCTTCACCGCGTCTTCGACCGTATCGCGCAGGTTGAACGGCGCGTGGTCGAGCGCGAGGCCGCGCGCCTCGATCTTCGAGACGTCGAGGATGTCGTTGATGATCGCGAGCAGCGCCTCCGCCGAGTCGTTGGCCGTGCGGATGTAATCGCGCTGCTGCGGCGTCAGCCGGGTGCGCAGCGCCAGGTCGGTCATGCCGATGATGGCGTTCATCGGCGTGCGGATCTCGTGGCTCATGTTGGCGAGAAACTCGCCTTTCGCGAGCGTCGCCTCTTCCGCTCGGCGGCGGGCGGTGTCGAGCTCTCTCACGAGCTGCGCCAGCCGCTCGGCGTTCTGTTCCTGCTCGAGGCGCGCCCGTTCGAGCTGTGCGGCGTAATCCTTGAGTGCCTGCTCCGCCAGCGTGCGATCGGTCACGTCGCGTGCGGCCGCGTACACGATGCCCTGCTCGGGCACCGGCGCCGCGGCCCATTCGAGCCACTTGTACGATCCGTCGCCCGTGCGGTAGCGGTTCTCGAAGTTGATGACGTGCACACCTTGCGACAGCGACGCCATCGCCCCGAGCGTGGCCGCGCGATCGTCGGGGTGTACGAAGTCGATGAAGGGAGCCGCGAGCAGCTCCGCCTCGGAAAACCCCAGCACGCGCGCAAAGGCCGGGTTGACACGGAGGAAGTAGCCGTCGAAGTTCGCGATGCCGAGCAGGTCCAGCGACACGGTGAAGAAGCGGTCCAGTTCCTCGGTCGAACGCTTCCGATCGACATACACGCCAATCTGCGCCCCGATGGTGCCGAGCGTCAGCACCAGGTCCTCGTCCGGCGGCCGCGTGTCGCGGCTGAAGAACTCCATCACGCCGAGAACGTCGCCATCGCGCAGCATCGGCATGGCGAAGGCGCTCTGCAGGCCGACGCGTGCCGCCATGGCCCGGCGTGGGAAGTTGTCGTCCTGCTGGATGTCGGGAATCCACGCGGGCTGGCCCGCGGCCCACACCCGGCCGGGCAGGCCTGTGCCGCGGCGGACGACCATCTGCCGGCTCACGTCGGCGAACGCCTCGAAATCCGCGGAGCGCTGCTGCCAGCTGCTCACCCACCGCAACGACGTACGCGCGCGATCCACTTCCCAGAACGCGCCGTACTCGCAGTTGAGCGAGACGCACACCGCCCGCAGCATCCGCGGCGCGGCGTCGGCGAGCGAGGCAGACTCCGCGAGCGCGCACGCCGTCTCATATACGAGCAGCCGGTGCAGCACCTGCGTGTCCTGCAGCCGATCGATCTCGGACGAGAGTGGCTCATCCATGACAATCACCTCACCGCACAGGTAGCGGGCGGGACTACACTAACCGAATACGCCGAGGCACGGACGTGACCCTTGCAGAAATGCACGATCCACAATGCACAATGCATAAGTGCACGGGACGAGTCCAGCCGCGTAATGGCCTTCCTGCGGTCTGGCCACCGGGCCCGGTCATGGACCGCCGGCGTTCGTCGCCCGACACTGCCTGTAGGCTGTCGCTTGCAGCCTGAATGTGAGGCCCCATGTCTTCGAGCGCACCCGGTACACGCGTCCTGATCGTCGATGACGATCGCGTGCTGCGGCATGCGCTGGCCTCGCTGCTCCACGCCGCGGGCTACGAGGTCGAGCAGGCGTCTGACGGCGTCGAGGCGCTGCAGCACCTGTTGCGCGGCAAACCAGCCAACGTGATGCTGCTCGACGTGAACCTGCCCGGCATGAGCGGCCTCGAGGTGCTCGAGCAGGCGCGAGGCCTCGCCGCGCCGCCCTCGGTCGTGATGATGACGGCCGACGACACGCCGCAAACCCTGGTGCGCGCCATCGAGGGCCAGGCGTGCCGGTATCTTCGCAAGCCGTTCGCGCCAGCCCAGATCGTCGGCGTCGTCGAGGAGGTCCTGGCGGCGGCGCCGGCCTCCGCTCTGGCGATCGAGGTCGTCTCGGCGCGGCCCGAGTGGCTGGAGCTTATCGCGCCGTGCTCGCTCGCGGTGGCCGAGCGTGTGCAGGGGTTCGTGATGCAGCTCGAGACGGGGCTCTCGCCCGACGTCCGGGAGTCGGTGGCGTCAGCCTTCCGCGAGCTGCTCTTCAACGCCGTCGAGTGGGGCGGCAAGCTCAATCCCACGCACAAGGTGCGCATCTCGTGCCTCCGCGCGAAGCGGATGCTGCTGTACCGGATTGCCGATCCGGGCGAAGGCTTCGATATCGAGGCGCTCCAGCACGCGGCTGTCAACAACCCGGACGACGATCCGCTGCGCCACGCCGTGGTGCGCGAAGAGCAGGGCCTTCGACCCGGCGGTCTGGGCCTGGCGATCACACGTTCCCTCGTCGACGAATTGATTTACAACGAGGCGCGGAACGAGGTCGTGTTCGTCAAGTACCTCGATTGACGCTCGCGGCCGACGTGGCCCGTAACCGTTGACTGGAACCGTAAACCGTTTACCGCCGTCCGTTCGCCTCCGACCGCCGATCGGAGACCGTCAACATCGTCGCAATGCCGCGTGATCGCGTGTCGGGCCGGCCTGAAGGCCGGCACTACACTGGGGGCGGGGCTTCAGCGCTGCCGACGCCGACACGGCTCGATGCGTGCAGGGGTGACGGAGGAGGTGCGTCGTGCCTGTGGGGATTCCGTGCGTGGAACGCGACGTGGGTGACGTCACGGTCCTGGAGCTGCGCGGCGAGCTCAAAGACGAGGGCGAAGTCCCTCTCGCGGAGTACGTGGCCAATCTCGTGGGACGCGGCCGGCGGAAGCTGCTGCTCGATTTCGCGCACGTCACGCGCATCGACAGCACCGGCGTGGGGATGGTTGCGGCGAAGTACCTGACGCTGCGGCGCCTCGGTGGCGATCTGAAGCTCCTGCACCTGTCGCCCCGCGCCCGCCAGCTCCTGGCGATCACGAAGCTTGCGCGCGTGTTCGAGATCTTCGACAGCGAGGAAGACGCGCTGCGATCCTTCGCCGAGCCGCCCGCCACCTCACTGTTCCTGCACGAGCGCCGTAGCTCGCACCCGGACCGCGGTTCCATCAGAAGAAGGGCCGCGGACCGCAATCGCTAGGGACATTGTCGACCGTCTACCGTTCGCCCTTTGCGAAGTCAGGCGATACCACGTGCCCGTGCCCTGCCCGCGACCGCGGCAGCGCGGCGAACCTGGAACCTGGAACCTGGAACCCGTGAACCGCGGAACCTGGAACGAACGAGGAACCAGGAACCCAACCTGGAACCCAGAACCCGGCACCCGGAACCTTCTTTGTGACGGTCAACGGTTAACGGTCAACGGTTAACGTCCCAGACCGACGCCTTCTTCGCCCAGCTCGTGTCCGAGTACCGCGTGCGGAACTCCTCGGCAGTCGCCGAGAGCGCGGTCGGATCGTTCAGCGACTTGTATTGCGACACACCCGCCCAGTAGAGCGCTTCGGGTGCGGCCTCCGTCGCAGGGTGGTTCTCGACCACCTCTGAGAACTGCTGCGCCGCTTCCGTGAAGAGGCCGCGCCTGAACTTCGAGTGAGCCAGGCCCAGCCGGAGTTGCGCGAGGAAGTCGTCGGCGGGCAGAAAGCCTTCGATGCGGTGCTTTTCAGCACCCGTGTGGTCGATGATGAGGGTCGTGGGCGTCCACGACGCGTTGAAGCGCGCGCCGAGCGCCTGGAACTGCTCGGGTTGCTCCTTCACGTGGACGCGCACGGGCACAAAGTGTTTGTCGATGAACTCGGCCACGCGCGGGTCGGGATACACCTCGGCATCCAGCCGAGCACAGCCCGTTCAAAGCGGGGCGGCGGTGAAGTCGAGGAGCACGTGCCTGTCGCGCTGCCCCGCATCCTCCAGCGCCTTGTCGAAATCGTGAAGCCAGGTGACGTGTGCGGTCGCATCAGCCATGAGTCCCTCCTGAGAAGAGACTCAGTGCTGCAAGCCTCGCGCCCGTATCCGTTCACCGTCAACCGTTCACCGTCGACCGTTCACCGTCGACCGTTCACCGTCAACCGTTTACCCTCGACCGTTCACCCTCAACCGTTCACCGTCAACCGCTTACCATCAACCGTTCATCGTCCGCCTGTCGGGGCTACGGATGATGCGCGCCGCACTTCATTCGAGGTAAGAACGGTCAACGGTGAACGGTCAACGGTGGACGGTGGACGGTGGACGGTCAACGCTACTGCCCCGGCGTCACCGTCACGTTCCGGAATGAAATCTTGCCGTGATCTCCCTGCAGCATGAGCGGCCCGGGTTCGCTCTCGTTGCTGTCGATGGCGCCGCCGGTGATGCCGGGGATCACTTCGCTGTCGATCACCGTCTGGCCGTTCAGCACGACCGTCACGCGACGTCCGATGAGAGTGATGTCGTACGCCTGCCACTCCCCTGCCTTTTTCGCCGCGTTCGCATAAGGCCGCAGGAAGCCGTAGATCCCGCCTATCCGGTGAGAGTCGGGAGGCGCGCCGGCATCGTCCTGGATCTGCGCTTCGTAGCGCCCGCGGAGGTACACCCCGCTGTTGCTCCCGGCCGGATACATCAATTCCGCGTGGACCTTGAAGTCGCCGAACGTCTTGTCGCTGATGAGATCGGCGCAGGGCGGGGTGTTCGTGAGCACGCCGTTCTCGACTGTCCAGCAGGTGCCCTTCTCGGTGCTCCGCTGTTTCCAGCCCTCGAGCCCGGTGGCCGAAAGCAGCTGGACCGGCGCGCCCCAGCTCACGGTCTTGATTGGCGTGGACACCGGCGCGCGCTTCGCGGTCCAGGTGATGGGCTTGCCCACGTCGTCCCACGTCGTTCCCTGCAGCGTATCGCCCACGACCTTGCCCGTGAACCGCAGGTCGCTCTTGGCGGCCTCGTACTGCACCGGGATGAAGACGGTGAGCTCGTCGTTGGCGTAGTCGATGATGCTGGCGGCGCGGACGCTGCCGAATCGTCCGACGAAGCTCGCCTGCAGCTGGGTGTCTTTGCGCAGGTGCACGTCGAGCCACGACGGGTACGGGCCGTTGGCACCCTGAATGGTGAGGTCCCAGCGGCCGAGGACGGGGTCGGCGAACCCGGACGGGTGTTCCTGCCCCGCCGGGAACGTCATTCCGAAGACGGTGACGAGCAGGGCCGCGATGAGCACGGACGCGCGAGTGGTGTGAGGTGTCATGGCGCCCATTATCACTGCTTTGTCGAGTGGGCCGCTCGGCCCCGAGGCGTGCGTCTCACCGGATCTCGATCGGCGCCTGCAGCACCCACTCGCCGCTTCCGCGGCGCACGTCGAGCCAGAGGTTCTGGGGCCGCTCGCGCCGGATCTCGAAGTCGTACGTCTCGCCGACCCCGATCTGCTGGCGCGCCGGACGCGGCGCCGTCTGCGCGGTTGGCAGAGCCGCCCCGTCTTTGGTGACAGGCGTCCACTGGGTGACGTCGAGCTGCTCGATGAGGAGCACCGTCAGCGCCGTGTTGTTCGGTGTGATGTTGATCAGGCGAATACGATTGGGCACGCCGGCTCGCATGCGAATCGGCGTGGGCGATTCGGTCACTTCCGTTCGCCGTTGATCCGGCGGAAGGGCGCGATCGACGGAGCCCGTCACCCGCCGAACGCGGTCACGTCGAAATGGAACCCGTGCCTGCTCCGTTGGGATGCCACTGCCCCGTGTTCGCGGTCAGATTGATTGCGAGCACGATCCGTTGCGCCGTCCGGCGGCGTGCTGGTTGTCGTTGCCGGTGACGGGGCGAGTCGCGGTCGGCGTAGCGGCGGCGGAGACGAGAACCAGCAGCGCCGCAAGCATCTGCAACAGGGGCGCGGAGTACAGCACCGCCCCTCAGTCGCCGATGAATGCGAATGCCATCAACAGGAACCCCAGGAACGCGGCGGCGCCGACGCCCGCGCCGATCAGCACCGCTTTGCCCGCGCTCACGCCGCCGTTCGCCTCGTGGCGAACGATCGAGGCGATCGCGTCGAGCGGGACGCGCCGCGGCGGCTCAGGGACGCGGGTGGCGCGCTGCAGAACAACGAGGTCCGCTTCGACGCCGAGCAGGGCCGCGGTGTAGCGGCGGCCGCCGCGTTCCACGACCTTCACGCGGGCGCCGACGGGCAGCGCCCGGACGTAGCGGTCGAAGGCCGGATCAGCGGACTGTGTCTGCGGGGCGACTGTCGCAGGCCCGGCCTGCAGCGGCACCGATTCGTTGGCGCTCGCGCAGCCCGGGAGCACGAGGACGATGGACACGACGAAAGCGATTGCGCGTTTCATGATTGGTCTCCGGTGATCAGAAGTCCACGCCGAGACCCGCGCGCAGACGCAGCTGGACCACATCGTGGTCGCCAACGGCCACGTGGAAATCGGTGCGAAAGAATGTGCGCTCGTTCACGTAGGCCTTGAGCCCGGTCCCGAACAGCGCGTGCGCGCGTACCTGCGATTCGGTCGGCAGCGGCCCCGGCGGCCGCACGTCGTCATCCGGTCCTCGATACGACGCCTGCCGCTCGCGACGCGTGCGTGTGCGGTCGATCGACACGCCCGCCGCGACGAACGGATGCACCCAGGCGTTCTCGAAGAATTGCCACTGCTGGGTGGCGGCGATGGTCAGGTCGCGGCGTGCTCTGCGCTCGATGGTCGGGACGGGATATCCGTTTGGATCGCGCGCGGTATCGAACAGCGTGGCCCAGGAGTCACCTTCGCTGGTGATCCCGACCTCCAGCTCCGTCTTGGCGTGCGGGGTCCAGTACCAGCCGGCGACGGCCGTGCCGTACCACCGGTTGTTCCAGTCCTCGTAGTAGGACGCCTTCGTGTCGTCGCGATGCTCGCCGAACCAGCCGGCGAGACCTGCGATGTCGAGACGTCGGAGGGCGGGTTCGTCAGCGGGTGGGAACGCAAGCTGCCCCGACGACGGGGCAGCACAGCCCAGCAGGATCGAAATTGAGATGAGGACACTGGCATTCACGGGTGAACGACCTCCACCCGTGAATGCGCAGGAACACGGACGCCCGGCTCACGGCCTAACTCACCGTTTCACGATCACAACCTCAACGTACTCACCAGGCACGACCATCGTGGAATCCCCGCTCACGTTGAACTCGTCGATGAGCGCGGTGATGTCGCGTTCGAGCGCCAGCTGCCCGTCTGGCGGCAGCGCGCCGAAGGCCTTGTGCACCGGCCCGTACCACGTGCGGAAGATGTCGATGAAGTGCGCCGCCGAGCCGTAGCGGAAGTTGAAGTCGCGGTTGATGATGTGGATATCGGTCGCGCCGTCGCCGAAGAGCGTCCGCAGGTGCTCTTCGGTGCCCCAGCGCGCCGGCGAGGTAACGCCGGCGGGCGGCGGCACGTGCCGGCCGACCACCGCGAACAGCCGCCCGACGAAGCCGCGCGGCGTCCAGTTGGCCAGACCGATCCGTCCGCCCGGTCGGGTGACGCGCAGGAGTTCCGCCGCCGCCCGCGCGTGGTTCGGCGTGAACATCACGCCGAAGGTCGACAGCACGACGTCGAACGAGCCGTCCGGGAACGGGAGCGCTTCGGCGTCGGCCTCCTGGAACGTGATCGGCAGACGCTCGCCGCTGGCGCGCTGACGGCCGTTCTCGAGCAGCGCCGGCACGTAATCGGTCGACGTCACCTTGCCCCAGCGGCGAGCGGCCGCCAGCGAGGCGTTGCCGTTGCCCGCGGCGACGTCGAGCACGGTCGCACCGGCGTGGAGATCGACCGCCTCGCAGAGCGACTCGCCGACGATCTGCAACGTCGTGCCGATGATGCCGAAATCGCCGGACGCCCAGGCGGCGCGTTGCCGGGTCTTGACGGCCTCCAGCTCGGCCAGCGTCGGACTGGAGATGACGGGCGGTTGAACCGTGGCGCTCGCGATTTCGTTCAGCATGGTGCCTCTCCTTGTAGAATTGGTTTTCTTCCCCTGGCTGCGACTATAGCGACCGCGCCGGCGTGCCACGAATGCCCGCGCGTCCGCAAGGGGCTGCCGATCGTCCGGATGTCGTGTGGAATTGCTCGTTCGTCCGCGAGCGTTGCCCGGCCGTCCATGCGTCCGGCGGTGTGCGATGGCTTCAGCGCCAGAGGGAGATGCAGGGCACGTGTTCAGCCCTGTACGACGCGCAACTGCGAGGCAGGTTGCTTCAGCCCTGCGACGACACGAGGTGAGTCATGGATGCCTTGTCCGACGTGCTCCGGGCGGTCCGTCTGACCGGCGCGGTGTTCTTCGACGTCCACGCCTCGGAACCGTGGGTCGCCGAAACGCCGGTCGGCGGATCGATCGTCGGCACCATCTTCCCCGGCGCCGAGCACCTCATCTCCTATCACGTGATCGCCCACGGCACCTGCTGGGCGCAAGCCATCGGCGACGCGCCGCTCCGCCTGGTGACAGGCGACGTCATCGTCTTTCCGCACGGCGATCCGCACATCATGTCGAGCGCCGCCGGCATGCGCGCGGTGCCCGACATGAACAAGTACCGCCGGCCGAGCGACGGGCACCTCCCGTTCACGCTGACGGTGGGCGCCGACACGGCGGAGCCGACGCATCTCGTATGCGGCTTCCTGGGATGCGACGCGCGGCCGTTCAACCCGCTGCTCGCGGCGCTGCCGTCGGTCATCCACGTCAACGATCGCGGCGGCAGCGCCACAGGCGAGCTCGTGCGCTTCGCCGTGGCCGAATCGAAGCAGCCGCGGATCGGCGGCGAGTCCGTCCTCGCCCGCCTGAGCGAGCTGCTGTTCGTGGACGTCGTGCGTCGCTACCTCGAGTCGCTGCCCGCCGAGCGCACCGACTGGCTCGCCGCGCTGCGCGACAAGTTCGTCGGCCGCGCGCTGACGGCATTACACGCCAGCCCCGCGCGGGCGTGGACGCTCGAGGGCCTCGCCCACGAAGTCGGCATCTCGCGCTCGACGCTGGCCGAGCGCTTCACGGAATTCGTCGGACAGCCGCCGATGCAGTACCTCGCCAACTGGCGGATGCAGCTCGCCGCCAATCACCTGATGACCGGCACCGACAACGTCGCGGAGGTCGCCGAGCGGGTGGGCTACGAGTCGGAGGCGGCGTTCAGCCGGGCGTTCAAGAAGACGGTCGGCGTGCCGCCGGGGCAATGGCGGAAGCACCGGGCCGGCGTGCCGGTCTCCCAGGGAGCCGCGCTCATCCCTTCCTGAACTGCTGCCACGCTTCGAGCACCGCCGCGGTCAGCTCGTGCGCCACCTGGCGGATGCGAGGCACGAATCGCACGAGGCCCTCGATCTCGACCATCCGCTTCTGCCGGTTCACGGCGGCCGGCCCCTCGACCAGATTGGTGCTGCCCAACTGCGCGCCGACGTCGTGCGCCACCTCGCGCAGCTCCTCCGCCGACGCGATCTCCCCGATCTCCAGCTCCCGGTACGACCGATCCCAGGTCCTCAGCCACCAGCCGCGAACCTCGGGCCGTCCCACGGCAAGCATCGGCAGGGCGAGCGTGAGCCGATGCGTGAGGCGGCCGATCTCCCCGAGTCCTTCGATGACGCGGAACGCTTCCCCGCTGGCCGGCACGCTGAGGCACGGCAGATCGCGGAGCGCCGCCACCTCCTTCCCCTCCAACACCACGTCATCGTCCCGCGCCGGGGAGGGTCCCTCGATGTGGAGCACGATCTTCCGCCTGAGCGCGCTGCCGATGCCCAGCCGCGCCCAGCCCACCCGCTTCAGCCGCAGGAACGCCGGCGTGAACTCGGGTCCGAGCGTCGCCGCGTACGCCTCCACCTTGGTCCAGACGGCATCGACCCGCGCCCGATCCTCCGGCTCCAGCGGTTTGCCGAGCGAGTCGGCCCATGCCAGAAACTCCTGCTGCGACGGCACCGGTGCAGCGCGCAGGCGCGTGGCGACCGCCGGATCGGGCGGCAGGTAGGGTGCGATCCTGGAGCGCGCGCCGATACCCGTCGAAAAAGGCGTCGCCAATCGCGGGAAGAGACGCCTGCCAGCCCCGCGCGCGCGCGGTCAGTTCCAGGGATCCGAGGAATCGAACCATGTCGACCACGGCCGGGCCCGTCGACGAGTCGTCGAAGTCGTCGATCCCGCGGGACGTGGCCGACACCGCGTACTGCTCGACGTGCGCGTCGCCGTGCAGCCGTGCGGTCGGCATCGCCGTGAGGTCGCCTGCGAACGCGGTGCACACCTCGCGCGTCCACGCCTGGTTCACGAAGCGGAAGAGCGCGATCGGGCTCGAGGCGAGCCTGCGGCGCAGTTCCGGTGACGCCGCGGCCAGACGGGCCTCGTCGGGGAACAGTCGTGCGGCGACTGGTGACAGGCGGGGCTGCGGCCGTGTGGGCTCGCCGCTCGTGCAGCCCGAGACGAGGACTCCACCGGCCAGCAGGAGTCTGGCGGCAGCTCTGACCACGCGATCCGGGCGTGCGGGGGGGCGCATCGGCGCTAATCATAACGCCGGGCCAACTCTTGCGCGGTGTCGCGGGCTGCGAGTGTGCATGGCGCGGCGGATTGCCCACGTCGTGGGTCTTCAGCGGGAGTCAAGCGTCTAGCGGAGGCGCGACGCGCGAGGGGGACGGCGGTTCGTCAGCGATGCGATCTGCTGCGCCGCCGGGCGCGGGGTCGGACAGTGCGCCGCGGTATGATGGACGGACGCTCCGGGGCGACCTGGGGCGGCGGGTCGGGGCGTAGCGCAGCCTGGTAGCGCACCTGCCTTGGGCGCAGGGGGTCGCTGGTTCGAATCCAGTCGCCCCGACCACTTTTCAGCTACCGGGGTGACACCGGGGTGACACCCGAAACGCAACCCTTCTCGACTTCCTACCTCAAGCCTCATCTATGCGGCTCACCTGGTGCCCTCTCCCAGTCGTCGCCTCGAGATCGTCGCCGGCTCATTTCAAGATCTTCGAGTACTCGTTGTAGTCGATTGCGGGCACGGTCCCGACTCCCTGCAGCCGGCCGAGCAGCCGCATTAGAAATGCTGCTAGCCCGAGTTCGCCGCGATACGCGGTGATCTGCGTGCCCGAAAGACCGTAGTCCACTTCGAAGGCGCCCTGTGCGACGGCGATACCGAGGTCCAACCGTTCGTTCACCGGCGCGGCGTCCAACACGTCGTACAGCGGTTTTCCGAACGAATCCTTCCACGAGCTCTGGTATGTCAGGATGCCTGCCAAGATCGGCCCTGGCGTGATCGCACTGTGCTTGCCGCCGGCGTGCTTGATTTCCGCGCTGGTGCGACGGAGCTTCCGGACGGAAGCTGCCTTCTTGGCCGCGTACTCGACGTGCTCCTTGTCCAGATCCTGCTTCGCCTCCAGCACCGCGTACACGCTCTCCGCGGGGATGTACATGTTGCCCTCGCGGTTGAAGATGCACGGCGTGTACTGGCGGTCGTAGATGATCACGTCGATGAAGTGGCTCTCCGCCCCGTCCGCATCGATCACGAAGCCCTTGCTCACCTGGTAACGATGCGGGACGTGCCCCTGTAGGAGATCGTTCCAGACACTTTCGGACGCGTCGCCCTTTGCCTCGGCGTTCACATTCGCCTTCCGCAATGAGTCCAGCTTACCGGCGAGCTCCCCCTGCAGCGCACCGTATAGGTCATGCAGCCGGTTCCTGTCTACCACAGAATCTCTCCCCACGTCCGCGCGTTGTACGACGCCGTGGCCCGCGCGGCGATCGCCTTCTTCTCGGCCTGCGTCAGGTCGTCCGAAATGCAGTTGTTCGTGTTCGCCGGGTCCTCGACGACAACCGTCTCCAGATTCTCGGCGATGTAGTTCAGGACGCGCTGCACGTTGTTCGCGAGGTTGGACCCGCATCCAGAGAGCGCATCGAGGACGGCGAGCTCGAGGTAAAACGACGGGAAATCGAGATTGTGATTCCGCCGCCAGATCTTCAGCGCGCGGATCTCGTCGGTTCGCCCGGAGTTCCGCACGCGATCGATATGCAGAGCAATATTCGTTTGCGTCCAGGTTGCGGCCTTGCGTCGCCAGAGGGAGTGGTAGTTCCTGTACCCCTGCTGCTGCCGGCCGGGAACGAGGTCGATCTTCATACCGCTGTACGCGATCCCGATCGAGACGTTCTGCGCTCGCGGGTTCCAGCCCTGTTCCTTCGCGAGCTGGGCGAGACTCTTGTAAAGCTCCTGCAACGTCGGGGCACTCGGCTTCAGGGAGATGAAGATGTCGATGTCAGTTCCGCCGGCGATGGCGGTGCGCTTCGCGTACGAACCGGAGGCCAGAAGCTCCACGAGCAGGTCTCCGGCCCAGCTGTTGAGCGTCGGCGCGACCGCGTTCGCGGCCTGGATCGCCGGCGAATCCGGCCGCCGGCTCGAAAGCGTCCTTCCGGCCGTCCCACGTTCGACGCAGATCACTGGAAACCAGGCGAATCGACAGGATCCCGGAGCGGGCCACTCGGGTCCGCTCCGGGGGTTGACTAGACGACGTTCTTGACTTTCCCCAGCAGCGTGTCGAGGAAGTGTCCCCAGTAGTTGCGCAGGTCGTCGTAGTGCGAGTGCGGATCAGTGTGCATAGTCTCCGCTTTCGCGTACGCCACAATCAGGAGCGACAACGCTTCCAGCGTGCGTCTGGCCAGTCTCGCCGCGTCGTCGGCAGAGAGCGGGTTTTTGCCTTGAGCCGCTTCTGAAATCGGCTCCCACAGTTCTCGGTAGAAGCGATGCCTCGTGTTCAATCGGATGATCACCTGGTGTCCGAGATGGCGTAGATCGATGAAGTTTGTGCCAGGAAAGTTCACAGACTCGAGGACCACGGGAAGGTCCCGCTTTTCCTTCACGAACTTTTGCCGACTGTCCTCCTGCGTAATGCCTAGGTCATCTGCGAGTTGGTTCAGCGCCTGTTCGCGCTGTGACTCGGGGACGTCTTCAACGCGCGGGGCTGGCAGGACCTTGTCGACTTCGGTCACCGCGGACGTGATCGCCGCGTGCTTGCCCTTGGTGTCCTGGTCCGTCCGTGCCCGCTCTCCCGAGACATCCTCAATCCGCTGGCGGGCAGCGGGAATATACCTCTTGAGAGGGTCGCGGAGCCTTGACAGCCGAATCATCGCGCTCGCTACCGAGGGCGTTCCCCGAACGTGGCGGGAGCTCAGCGGAATTACCCACCTGGGCGCGTATAATCCGGTCCACACACATGGCCTTCGCAGGCGGGCGCGCGTCTTGCTCCGTACGAGATCCTAGGCCCACTCGGCGCCGGGGCATGGGTGAGGTGTATCGGGTGCGCGACACGCGCCTGGGTCGTGAAGTGGCCACCAAGCTACAGCCTGCTGACCGGTTGGCGGACGCAGATCGCCGCCGGCACTTCGTGCAGGAAGCGCAGGGCCTCCGCGTTCAATCACCCGCACATCATCACAATTTACGAGATCGAGTCGGCCGACGAGAACGACTTCATCGTTATGGAGTACGTGCGGGGCAAGAGCCTGGATGCGCTGATTCCACGCCAGCGGATGCCGCTAAACGAGGCGCTCCGGATTGCGATCGAAGTCCCCACGCCGTCGCTTGAGCTCAACTCGAATATCTCGGCTACAAACAGCAGATGGCAAAGATCTTCATCAGTTACCGACGTGAGGATAGCGAGTGGCCCGCTAACGAGATTTACACAGCCATCAGGAACCGAGTGGGTAATCCTGATGAAGACGTGTTCATCGATGTTGACCACATACCGTTCGGCGTGAACTTCAAAGAATACATTCATGGAGTCCTCGCTAAATGTGACGTATTACTTGCTTTAATTGGGCGTGACTGGCTAAACGTCCGAGACCCGGACACAGGCACACGGCGTCTGGACAATCCTGACGATCTGGTCCGAATCGAGATCGCTTCAGCCCTGGAACGCGGTGTGAAGGTTGTACCAGTATTGCTGGACGGAACTCCACCGCCTCGCCAAGCGCAACTGCCGGATGATCTCAAGCAACTTTCTCTTCGTAATGGCATCGAGATAAAACGACCTTCTTTCAAAGCAGATGTTGAGCGGCTACTTGTCGGACTGCGCTTCCAACCGACACTCGACACGCCACATGGATTTGCAAGCGGCGAAGCCTCAGCAGATTTGGATCTCCGTGTAGCGGCCACATCCGACGCCGAGTTCGAGGTTGACGTAGTGCATGCCTCGCATTCGCTTCCTGTGATCGTTCTCTTTTGGGCACCCTGGTGCGGCGTGTGTGCGCGTTTTCGGCCGGCACTTGAGAAGACCGTGCGCAATGCGGAGGAGCCACTAAGGCTCGTGACACTCAATGTTGACGAGAATCCGTCAGTGCCCAAGGATTTAAATATTCGTGGAGTTCCTTCGGTGTATTCATATTATCAAGGATATCCAGTCGATGGGTTTGTAGGGCGAGCATTCTCACCAGAGAGCCTGAAGGATTTCATAAACCGCCAACTAGAAAGAGCTTCTAATCAATCGAACCATTAAGTGCACATTCCGAGTTCGTGATCGCTTCATGACTCATTCCAACCCATCGTGACCGATGCGAAACGGCGCGCAGACAAATCAGTGTGCTCGGTCCGTAAGCTTCCCCGGTCCGTCGACAGTCTGAAGGTAGACTGCTCCGCAATCAGGAGCAGTCATGCGGAAGTCGAAGTTCAGTGAAAGTCAGATCGTCAGCATCCTGAAGGACGCGGAGGGCGGCATCGCGGTGCCAGACCTGCTGCGGAAGCACGGCATCAGCAAGGCGACGTTCTTCAAGTGGCGCAGCAAGTACGGCGGGGCGTCCGTGTCGGACGTGAAGCGGCTCCGCGAGCTCGAAGCGGAGAACGCGAAGCTGAAGCGGATGTATGCGGACCTGGCGCTCGAGAACGCGGCCATCAAGGATGTCCTCAACCGAAAGCTGTAACGCCGTTCGCGAAGCGACAGATCATCGAGGCCCTGGTGGCGGACCATCAGCTCTCGGTGCAGCGGGCCTGTCGCGTGGTGAGGCTGTCGCGAGCGGCGTACTACCGGCCTCCAGCCGTGGCGAGTCGGCGTGATGCCGCCGTGATCGCTGTGCTGACCGATGTCGTGGCCCGGCATGGCCGCTGGGGCTTCTGGAAGTGCTACGGCCGCCTGCGCTTGGAAGGACACCGGTGGAACCACAAGCGCGTGCATCGCGTGTACTGCGCGCTGCGCTTGAACATTCCGCGGCGTACCGTCCGGCGCGTGCCGCGCCGACTCCGGCAGCCGCTGGAGGCGCCGGCGGTGCTGAACCAGACCTGGGCGCTGGACTTTGTGACCGACACGCTCTACGACGGGCGGCGCATCCGCGCGCTGACGATCATCGATGAAGGGAATCGTGAAGGCCTGGACATCGCGGTCGGCATCTCGCTGCCCAGCCGTCGGGTTGTGCGTGTCCTCGCGGACCTGGTGACCGTTCATGGCAGCCCCGCGGCCGTGCGCGTCGACAACGGGCCGGAGTTTCTGGCGCAGCCGTTTGTCGACTGGGCCGCGGCACACCGCGTGGCGATCCACTACATCCAGCCGGGCAAGCCGGATCAGAATGCGTTCATCGAGCGCTTCAATCGCAGCTACCGGACCGAGGTGCTCAACGCGCACCTCTTCGACTCGACCGCGGACCTCCAGGCGCTCACCGATGCCTGGCTCCGCACCTACAACCACGAGCGGCCTCACGACAGCCTTGGCCGGAAGCCGCCGCTCACGTTTCTGCCGAGGCCATCATCCGCGGCGCAGTCTCCGAATGCACTGTCTGCTTGACGGGGAAGCTTACGATGCGGGTCACCATTCAATTGCCCGATGACATCTCCGCTGCCCTCGAGGAGCAGCGGCACGACGTGCCTCGTCGGTCACTCGAAGCGATCGCCGTAGAGGCCTACCGCACGGACGCGTTGACGGACTCTCAGGTGCGACGAATGTTGGGGCTCGAGTCGCGCTTTGAGGTGCACGCGTTGCTCAAGGAGCACCACGTGCCGCTGCACTACACGCTCGCAGACCTCGAGGACGATCTGCAAGCCCAACGTGAGCTCGGAATTCTGCCCAGCCGATGACCGTCGTGGCGGACAGCGGGCCGTGCACTACCTCATCCTGCTGCCACACATTGATCTTCTCCCGGCCAGACGCTCATCGTGCTCGACGGCGACCGTGTAAGCGTAATGATTCCATGGGTGGGAAATGTGCGAGCGAGTCGGAAGAGATAGCGTGCGCTCACGAGCAGTATGCGCTATATTTCGGGCTCGGGTGGCATGGTTCACGCGCTGACGGGAAGGGGGACGTTGTGCCGAACACCATCAGTCGACGAGCGTTTGTGGCCGAGCTGGCCATGTTGAGCGCGCCGCTGATCGTCCTTGCCGACGAGAAGGACAAGGACAAGAACAAGAGCAAGGACGAGAAGAAGAAGGAAGCCGAGGAGAAGAAGGACGAAGCGAAGGACGAGGCGAAAGACAAGGCCGACGACAGAGAGAAGGTCGACAGGCCCGGAACCGACCACGCTGAGGACCGGCGGAAGGATCGACGCAAGGACGCAGTCAAACCACCCGGGAGCTAACCGAGCTCGAAGCCCGCCGCTCGGCCGAGTTCCAGCAGCACGGCTCGCCCAGACAGGCACTTCGTTCGAACTGTGCACGCCCGGCGCGCCGGGGTAACACGGCGACGGCGCTGCCCCGCCACGACGCGCAACGACCTGCGCCTCGAACCCTAGCAAATCTTGGGCGCCGGGGGGGCTGGTTCGAATCCAGTCGCCCCGACCAACAACCCAATTATCAAAGGTTTGCGGAGATGGCCCGCAAGGGCTGTCTGTCGTCTCGCGTCGGGGAGCCGGACGGCGAACAACGCGACATCGAAACAGCCAGCGATTCCGTTGCCTTTCGACGATGCCCCTTGATGCCTTGCTGCCGAGACGAATCGGGCGAGCCTGGGTCTGATCGTCTTCTGCTACCTCGCCCGGGCTTCCTCCGTGCCATCCGTCCCGGTATGTAGTACTCCGATGCCAACAAACGCTGACACACCCATCGACCTACCAATCCCGATCGCGGCGTATTTCGCGGCAGACGCGGGTGGCGTCGCTTCGTGTTTCCTCGAGAACGCCGTCGTCATCGACGAGCGTCGTGAGCATCAAGGCCGACAAGCCATCGCGCGCTGGAAGACCGAGGCCACGGCGAAATATCACTATACAAGCGAGCCACTCGCGGTAGACCTCTCGGGCGCAGACGTCTCTGTCATCGCACGGGTCACCGGCGAATTCCCCGGCAGTCCCATAGAACTGCGGTATCGCTTCACGCTCGAGGGCGACAAAATTGCCAGGCTGGAGATCACGGGATGACCTTCGATCTCGAACTCTCCGGTCGTCGCGCACTCGTGACGGCCGGGGACGAAGGGAGTCGGCGCCGCGGTCGTCGAGGTGTTGTCTGAGAACGGCGCGAGAGTAGTGACCACGGCCCGCTCGATTCCGCGCGACTCCCTTGCCAGCGTGCACTACATAGCAGCGGACATCACGACGGCCGCGGGCTGTGCCCATGTCGCGCCAGGCGCTCTCAACGACCTCGGCGGCATCGACATTATCGTCAATGTCCTCGGCGACTCGCAGGCGCCGGCGGGCGGGTTCGCCGCACTGGACGATGTCCGCAACTGGCTCATCCGTGAGGCGTCGTGAACCGGACGTTTCGGCATAACAATCGAGTCTTCAGTCTGAGCTCGTGGAATACTTCGAGCCCCTGCTCGGTCGGTGAAGGTGAGAAGTGGATCTCTTTGGAAGCTCAGGGTAACTGGTCGAAAAAGAGATATACCGCGGCAATCCGGCCGCCCCGGGCAATGATGAAGTCAGTCCCGGCGTAAGCTGGCGCCTCACCAGGACGGCCCGAGACCCACCGCACCCGCCCGCCATTGCCCAATTCCTCGGGCGGGGCAATCGGCTGATATCGAAAGTCGGGGTGCATCGCCTTGATCGCGCCAGCGACACGATCGATCTCATCGCGGCCATGGTAAACGCCCCTGGGCTCGTGGAACACGCAATCTTCGGTGAAGATCTGGTCGATGGCCGCGCGCCGACGCGCGGGATCGTTTTCACCGAAGACGTCATCAAGATTACGGGTCAGCAGGGTCGATATGCTGTAGGACATGGCTCTGTCTCCTCTGCGCATTGGGAGCGGCACTCTTGGATCACGCGTGGGGACGACCAAGAGTCCCTGAGGTACCGAACGTGTCCTCGAGAAACTGGACGTAGTGGATTTTGCCATCCGTGACCTTCGCCAAGATCGAGAAGGGCGAGGTGATCTCCTTGCCCGATTCACGTCCACGATAGGTGAACGAACCGAACATCGCGACTGTGTTGCCCTGTTCGATGACGTCGCTGATCTGGAAGGCCTTGGTCTCCCAGACCCGCCCGACGCCTTCAAAGGTGCGCACGATCGACTCGGGACCCCTGTTCGTGCCTGCCCAAGGCAGGTAGCGCTTGAGCTCGGGATTGTCCTCGCTGAGCGAGACGTACGTGACGTCGGGAGCCGTCACGCTCCTCACGTTCGCCAGATCGACTGGGTTGGCGAGGAGCGTTTGAACGATTTGAGCAGGTGAAATTGTCATCTCTATCGTCCGATCATGCGTCCAAGCCGAGAATCAGCCTGGCGGCTCGGCCCGCAATCATGTGAGTCGGCGCGTTTGTCCGGCCCCGTAATGATCCGAGGCATCACGGACGCGTCGGCGACGCGTAATCCCTGAAGCGCCGTGCACGCGAAGCGCTGGGTCGACAACGGCGAGCTTGTCCACGCCCATCTTGCAAGTGCCCACTGCGATGTCCAAAGCTCGCCGAAGCCAGTCGGGCAAGTTCCCGGATCTCCTCGGCCGTCGCCTTGGGCCCGGGAACGAGTTCGGCCTCGCGCACACTGTCGAAGGCATGCTGATTCCCGATTTCACGCGCGGCTTCGATGGCGCGCACGATGGCCGCAAAATCCCGATCCGTGCCGAGATAGTTGCCCTCGATCACCGCGGCATCCTGAAAGTTGTTGCTGGCCAGGCGGACGGAGCCTCTGCTCGGTGGCTGCACCAGAGCCGGCGCGATCGTGAACGCGTCGGCTGGAGGTGTTCCAAAGCGCGCCGCGGCTTCGGGTGTGACGATGGGCAGTTGTTCGAAGCACGAGACTGATGTCGGTATCGCCCGATGGACCGCTCGACAAGTACGCCTCTGCCTCGACGGCATTGCTGTCGGCCGGCCGATCCGGCATCTTGCCTTTGTACTTGAACACGACGCCGGACACGAGCACATGGTCCTGCAGATTCTCGCCAACGCCGGGCAGGTTCTCGACGACGTCGATGCCAAGACTGCGAAGTGCCTTCGCTTCCCCGACGCCCGAGAGCATCAGAAGCTTCGGACTGCCGATGGCGCCGGCGGCAAGGATCACTTCCCTGTCGGCCTTGATGTCCTTCATCGCGCCATCTGTGCTGATCTTGACGCCCACGCAACGAGTGCCGTTGAAGTTCAGTTTCACCACGTTGGTGTTGAGCAGCAGCGTCAGGTTCGGCCTCGACAACGCTGGGCGCAGGAAGGCGCGAGCGGCGCTCACGCGAGTCCCATCCGCGGCGATGTTCATGTTGATGTAGCCGGCGCCTGGGACGCATCGGTCCGTTCACGTCATCCAGAATGGGCATGCCCATCTCGCGGGCTGCGTCGATGAAGGCTGGCGCTGTGGGATGAGGATCTCTTGGGCGGCGGATGTGGATCGGGCCGCCGGCGCCGCGCCAGGCATTGGCGCCGCCCTCCCAGTCCTCTTGAGCCTTGAAGACCGGAAGCACGTCGGCGAAGGCCCAACCCTTGGCTCCATTCGCCGCCCACCCGTCGTAGTCCCGCTGCATGCCGCGCGTCCATACCATCGCGTTGATGCTGCTGCCGCCGCCCAGGACATGTCCGAGGGCCATGTTGAATGTCCGATTGTTCAATCGCGGCGACGGCTTGACGGGCAGGTGGTAGTCGAGCGGCCCGCCGACGTTGTAAAACCAGATGCTCGGGTTCGCGATCGTCGGTGCGTCGTCGGGGCCTCCCGATTCGATGACGAGTACCTGCGCGCCTGAAGCGGACAATTCAGCCGCCAGAACCGAACCGGCCGCGCCTGCTCCCACCACGATGAAGTCATAGTTCGTCTTGATCACCGTTGATCTCCTAAGACCTCTCTCGCCGTTCGCGACCTAGGCGACCTGCGCTTCGACCTGCTTCACCGCTTGGATCTCGGCCTCGATCTCCACGCGATCGCCGACCATCACGCCGCCGGTTTCGAGCACTTGGTTCCACGTCAGCCCGAAGTCCTTGCGATCGATGGATGTCTTCGCGCTGAACGCCGCGCGCAGATTGCCCCACGGATCCTTCGTCTGGCCGAGCTGTTCGACACGGAGGACAACCTCGCGCGTGATGCCCTTGATCGTGAGATCACCCACGACGTCGATGTCGGCGCCGGATCGCGGCTGTACGCGTTTCCCGACGAAGCGCAACTCGGGATATTGCGCCGCATCAAAGAAGTCAGCCGACTCGAGATGCGCGTCCCGGTCGGCAACGCCCGTGTCGATGCTCGACGCGTCGATGGTCACTGCGACGGTGGCCTTCGAGAAGTCGCCGTCTGGCACCTGCACGGTACCGGACCAACGGGCAAACGTCCCACGCACCTTTGCGATGACGAGGTGGCGCACCGAAAAGTGCACGCTCGAGTGGCTGCTGTCGATTTCCCAACGGTCGGTTCTCATGGTGTCCTCCAATGTCTCCGTACTTCGCTGACCGGCCCGTTAGAGCGCAAGTGAAGTACCACGAGACACGCACCTGTGTTTTCAATGACTTAGAGCCGATGAACGACACGGCCACCTGGAAAAGACTATCGAAATGATAGTCTTGACTCTCATTTTGAGCGGTCGATCCGGAGGCCTTGATGCGCGCGGCGGATCTCGACATCCATGAGCTACTTCATTTCCTTCCTGAAGGCGGCATCATCACGTTCGCAGGCGAACGGGTGCTCCTTCTCGACGCGGTCGCGCTTGGGCTGCTCAGAAAGGAGCTCATTGGGACGCTTGGGATGACAGCGGCGCGGCTCGTACTCACCCGGTTCGGATATGCGCACGGGTGGCGCGTCGCCGAAACGCTGCGCAAGGGTTTCCCGTGGGACAGCGAAGACGAATGGAGGATCGCTGGCGCGCGGCTTCACACGATCCAGGGTCTCGTGCGCGCGGAGGTGACCCGGGCGTCCCTCAACAGCGCCGCGCCAGGCGCCGAGGGCATCTGGCACGACTCGTACGAGGCCGAACAGCACCTGCTCCATCTCGGCCGAGCGGACGAGCCGGTGTGCTGGACACTGACGGGCTTCGCCACCGGCTACATGTCGTGTGTGTACGGCAAGGAGATCATTGCCATCGAGGAGCGCTGTCGGGGCAAGGGTGACGCGGTCTGCCGAGCGATCGTCCGTTCAAAAGATGAGTGGGGTCCGGAACTTGCTACGCATCTGCCGTTTTACGACAAAGACGCCTGTCTGGATTCCGCGCTGGTGCAGCTGACCGACACGCTCAAGAAGAAGGAACGGCAGCTTCAGTCCCGCAGGGCGCTGCGACAGATCGATCCCAGGGTGCCGGCTGGCCTCGTCGGCTCGAGTCCTGCGATGCTGCGGACACTCGATCTCGCGCGACGCGTCGCGCAAGTCGACTCCACTGTGCTCGTCACCGGTGAAAGCGGTGCCGGTAAAGAGCGCATCGCGCGCTTCATTCACGACGAGTCGGCGCGGACAGCCGGCCCGTTCCTCGCCATCAATTGCGCGGCCGTACCGGAGACGCTGCTGGAGTCCGAACTCTTCGGACATGCCCGCGGCGCATTCACGGGCGCGTCGCAGGATCGCGCCGGCCTATTCGAGGCCGCCAATGGCGGCACGCTCCTGCTTGATGAAATCGGCGACGTGCCGCCAACCATGCAGGTGAAGCTGTTGCGCGTATTGCAGGAGCGCGAGGTGCGGCGCGTGGGCGAGAACCGCGCGCGGACGATCAACGTTCGTGTGCTGGCCGCGACCAATCGCGACCTGCTCTCGGATGTACACGGCGCACGGTTTCGACAGGATCTCTACTATCGTCTGCGTGTCGTCGAAATCACCGTTCCACCACTTCGGGAGCGGCGTGAGGACATTCTGCCGCTGGCCCGGCAGTTGCTGACGGGAGCGGCAAAGCGATTTGGGAAAAGAATGCCGGCGCTCACACCCGACGCCGCGAATCTGCTGCTGCGATACTCGTGGCCCGGCAACGTGCGCGAGTTGGAGAATGCGCTGGAGCGGGCCGTCGCGCTCGCGCAGTCGGATCTCATTGGCGTCGATGACCTGCCGCCGGAAGTCGGCTCGGCGCCTGCGGCCAGTCCGACCGCTGGCGAGGTTCTGACGCTCGCGGAGATCGAGCGCGACTACATTGCCGCTGCGCTGCGTGCCTCAGGCGGCAACCGCGCCAAGGCCGCCGAACGACTGGGCATTGGCGCCGCGACGCTGTACCGAAAACTGAAAAAGGAACGGCGATAATTTTGACCCTCTCCCCCAGCGAAGCCGCGGACCGCCTTTCCATTCGGGAACTCGTCGAGGCTTACGCACACTACGCCGATCGCCGCGATGCAAGAGGCCAGATGGCTCTCTTCACGCCAGATACCCATTTCGTGGTCTACATGAACGCCAAGGACCCGACGCCATCGATGGAACTGCATTCGCGCGAGGCGCTCGCTCCGGTCTTTCGAGATCTGAACAAGTACGACGCCACCACGCACTTCGTGGGACAGAG
Source organism: Vicinamibacteria bacterium (assembly GCA_963697705.1). Taxonomy (GTDB): domain Bacteria; phylum Acidobacteriota; class Vicinamibacteria; order Vicinamibacterales; family JAENWD01; genus CAVUCH01. The sequence goes on along the minus strand of CAVOPA010000017.1, from coordinate 1,724,767 downwards.
CACCATCACATCGCTGTCTGGCGACCGGGCCACCGGCGAGGCGTACTGTCTCGCGCACCACGTCACGGTCGACGGCAGCACACGACGCCTGATGGTCGCCTCGCTGCGCTACCTCGACACGTTCGTGAAGACGGATGGCGCATGGCTGTTCTCGGAGCGCCTGTTATACGTGGACTGGGTGGACGAGCGGGCGTTGGCATGACCGTGCCCCAGAAGCGTCTGGTCATCGTCGGTGCGACCGGAATGGTCGGTGGCGAGGCGCTTCGCTACGCGCTCGATCACCCCGCCGTGGGAGCTGCGACCGCGGTCGGCCGTAAGCCCACGGGCCTCGCGCACCCAAAACTGAAAGAGGTGCTCCATCAAGACTTCGCGGACTGTTCCGCACTCGCCGGCGCGCTCTCGGACCAGGACGCGGCGCTCTTTTGTCTGGGCGCCTATACCGGCGCGGTCCCGGACGCGGAACTCCGCAGGATCACCGTGGATTACGCCGTCGAGTTCGCACGAGTGCTCCGCGCCAGCAGTCCCAATGCGACATTCGCTTTCTTGAGCGGGGGTGGCGCGGATCCGACCGGGCGCAGCCGGATCGCCTTCGCACGCTACAAGGGCGAGGCCGAGAACGCATTGTCCGCGGCAGGATTTCCCCGCTTGTACATCCTCCGCCCCGCGTACATCTACCCTGTGCAGCCGCGCAGAGAACCCAATCTTGGCTATCGCCTGCTGCGCGCGATCTATCCCGCATCTCGGGTGTTGTTCCCCAACCAGGTGATTCGTGCGCGACGACCTGGCCCGAACGATGGTGGATGTCGCCACGGGAGGCACTGGAGAAGACCGAAATCTAGTTCTCGAGAACCGTGATATTCGCCATCTCGCGTTCAGTTCAAGTGGGCACGACCGTCACTCTCATGCTGGCCCCAGCGGTCACAGTCGTGGGGTCTGAAGTACTGAGCGTGAGCTCAAGCGGTGGAGCGTGTTGCCTGCACGGCGTCGCGTTTGGTGGCCAGCGGCGCGCCGTCGATCGCGCAGTAGCGGCGGCGATCGAGCTTGGCGGCCGGGCACGGGTCCGCGCGACCGGCAACCTCGTTGCGGATGAGTAACCACGCGAGTGCCGCACCGAGCGCGGCGAACGCGGCACTCATCAGCATCGCGGTGCGAAAACCACGCGCGAAGATGGCCGGATCCCGATAAGCGTCGCCGGTCAGACCTGTGAGCCCAGGAATCACCGCGATGGCGACGAGCCCAGCGCCCCGCGAAATTGCGTTGTTCACGCCCGAGGCCACGCCGGCGTGCCGCGGGGGCGCAGCGGCAAGCACGGTGGCCGTCAAGGGGGCAACGGTCAGCGCCAGTCCGAGGCCGAACACGAGCAGTCCCGGCAGCACGGTCATTGGGTAGGTGGCGCCCGCCTGCACGCGGCTCAGCAGCACGAGCCCGGCGGCGATGCCGAGAGGCCCGGCGGTCATCGGCAGCCGCGGTCCAATGCGGTCGGCCAGCAGGCCAGCCCTGGCGGATAGGGCGAGCATCAGGGCGGTGACCGGCAGCGTCGCGAGGCCCGCTTGCAGGGGCGTGTAGCCGAGGACCTGCTGGAGATGGACAACGAGTAAGAAGAACGTGATGCCGAGGCTGGCGTACACGACGAACGTGACGAGGTTGGCGCCGACGAACTGCGACGAGCGGAAGATTTCGAGCGGCAACATCGGGTGACGGCCATACCGCTCCACGGCGACGAAGCCGGCCAGTGCACTCATGCCTCCCGCGCCGGCCACCAGCACCTCGCCGGTGACGCCCCGCTCGCCGGCCTGAATGAGGGCCCAATTCACTCCGGCCAGGCCCACAGCGGTCAGCACCGCGCCCGCGATGTCGATGCTGCGGACGGCGGTGGGATCGCGCGTCTCGGGCACGTGGCGGACCGCCACGGCGACAACCGCGACGGCCAGCGGCACGTTGATCAGAAAGATCAGCCGCCACGAGCCCACACCGATGAGCCACCCGCCGAGGAACGGCCCGATGGCGGCGGCGATCCCGGACAGGCCCGACCATGCGCCGACGGCTCGCCCACGGTCACCGGGCGCGAACGATGCCTGAAGGATCGCGAGGCTGCCCGGCGTGAGTAGCGCACCGCCGATGCCCTGGAGCGCGCGGACGGCCGCAAGTGCCTGGGCCGTAGGCGCCAGGGCGCATAGCAGCGACGCGACAGCGAACGACACGATCCCGACGAGGAAAACCCGCCGACGCCCGAACCGGTCGCCCAGAGAGCCGCCGATCAGGATCAGGGACGCGAGCGTGAGCGTGTAGCCGTTCAGGATCCACTGCAAGCCAGCGACGCTCGCGTCCAGCTCGGTGCCGATCGTGGGCAGGGCCACGTTTACCACTGTGGCATCCAGAAACGCCATGCCCGACCCCAGCACGGTGGCGAGCACAATCCAGCGCGCCGTCGGTGTTCCCCAAGTGACCGCCTCGTCCCCGGCAAGCGGTGCGCGCACGACCCCTCCCAACGAGCTGATCGTCCGTCGACGGACATCGCGAGTCAAATCCGGGAGACTTACTGCCAGCCGCAGATTGATGGTCGCAGCGGCGTATTGGCACTACTCGACGTGGATCCAGTCAGCGTGACCACAATCTACCAACGACTGGGCATCTTCTTTTTGTCCGACCAGTCGAGCGAAGAGCCGGCGCAACACGGGACACGTGTCCACGAGATTCGGGATCGGCGCTCCAGCCTGCACGATTCACGTCGCATGGCGAGTGTCACGACGCGAGATCGACAGGAGCTGAATGTTTCACACGAGCGCGTTGTGGCAATCGTAGAATGCGGCCGAGCGAAGATGGCCAAATGGAGATCTCGGTTCAATACGGGAAGAAAATCGTGCCCCAGAAACCATCCTCGTCACCGGCGCCGCCGGCAGCGTCGGCTCGACCGCGCACACAAGTCGTGGTCGCCGACATCGTTGCCGTGCGCGCGGCCATGCAAGGCCTCAGTGGTGTATTTCATGATCTCGGTTTCGCCCGACTATCTGAAAGCGGCCGCCAGACGTCGCAGCCACAGCCGAAAGCCTCGGTGTGAAGGCCTTCCTCAATTTGGCGCAGATGACGCTGTCGCGGATGAGCGAGACCGAGACCACGGGCAGCCCGGAACAGAAGCAGGAGTGGCTCGCGGAGCAGATGCTGCGCTGGTCCGGCCTGGTGCGGTTCGAAAATGATCCCCGAATCGCCCACCCATCCCAGGGCGGACCCGTAACGAGAGGAGTGCTCATGAGCGTGAAGTCAGTGGGAGCTATCGTCATAAGGTATTACACGCAGGAGGAGTGCTCAGTGGTGTGCGCGGGAGACGCTGACGACTCGGGACCGCCTGACACCTGCGAACGCACGGCCGCTGCGAGTCCGACGCCTGTATGCTAGTGATCCGTGAACTTCGGTGATCGGCCATGAAGAGCGTGAAGTGCTCGATGGTTTGGAGAGTGCGCACCGACAGCCTCGTCAAGCGCGCGAGGCGGGCGGCCCCGGTCGCGTGCGTCTGTCTGATAATCTGCGCGGCCGGGGCACGCGTCGCCGCGGGACAAGCCGTTCCCGTGGCGACAGCCAACCAGCTGCATGCCGCCATCGAGAACGGAGACGTCGACGCGCTGCGCTACTGGGTGTCCGACAGGCACGCAGACCCGAACGCTCCGAATGCCCGCGAGCCCGACCTGACGCCGCTCGCGCGATGTCTCCAACTCGCCGCGCGATTGCTCGACGGTCCGTCATCCGCACAGATGGCCGCGTCGAGCGGCGGCGCGAGCTCCGCGGCGCCGGTCATCGGGTTGCGCGTCCTGCAGGAGATGGTCGCGCTCCTCGACGAGCACGGGGCGCGACTCGCCGACGCGGAGAAGCGGCGCTTCTCTGCACCGGTGCTGAGGTGGTACGCGGATGCGGTCTCGCGGCCAGATCCAAAGACGAACGCCGGGCCGAACACGATCGGGGAAGCACCCGTCACGACCACACCCGTGAATTCGCCAGCAGCGCCTCCGCCAAGGCCAGCCGCGAAACCGGAACCCGCTTCCCCTGAGACGCGATCCGGGGCGAACGCGCCCGCCACGCCGGCTCCCACGTCTCCGACACCACCGGAGCCGGAACCACCCGCGCGGCCTCCGAAACCGGCGCTCGTTGTCATCGCGCCGGACCTGCGGAAGGCGTGCAACGGCACCGGGCGCCGCGTGTTCCTCCTGAACAAGACCGACATGTCGATCACCGCGACGGTGACCATCGCCCGAGACGCGCCGGGCGAATCGAAGCCGCCATCGGGCAGCAGCTCGTATGTCGTCGCGCCCGGCGGGTCCTGGGAGCTTGGCTGCACCGCGTCCCCGGACGGCGGCGCGGTACGGTACGAGCTGAATTACTGGAAGTAGCGAAAGGCCGACCGGGCCATCAGGTCGCCATCGACATCCTGGCCCTCCGGCAGAACGATAACCTCGCGTGCAACACCTCTGCTATACTCACGCCCTCATCACTCGTTCGCACGTTCACGGCCGCCGCACTTTGGAGGGCTCATGAACACCCCTACTTCGATCGTCGCAACGTGCGTCGCGATTCTCGTCAGCGGCAGTTCCTACGCCGCCGATCCACCGATCGCCGCCAACCAGGCCCGCGATCGGATTGGCAAGCGAGCGACCGTGTGCGGGGAAGTGGTCTCCGTCGTCCGGGTGCAGACACCTCGCGCGGGCGGTGAGCAGCTGTTCATGCACTTCGACGAGCCGCCGCCGAATTCACCATTCATCGTGGGCATCATCGGTACCGAGCTCCTGAACGTGGCGTTCAGGGGCGTCGACAAAGCCGTCGATCACAAGACGGTCTGCGCGACCGGCAACATCAAGCTGAAAGGCACGACTCCTCTGATGGTCATCACCGGGCCGAACCAGCTGAAGATCACCGATCCCGCCCGGCCCTGACGTCCTGCGGTCCGACGCTCGGTTCTTTCGTTACTTGGCTCAGTCTCCGTCACGCGATCGAGGGCACGCGCGAGCCGAGTCGACGACACGCGGCCAGACGCTACCTCCAGACGGCGCTCGCCTCTGCCTCGGGCGATGTAGAACTGCACGGCATCGATCATCAGCAGACGCTCCACGTAGAGCCGGATCGCGGCACGGGTGACCTCGATGACGTACTTGTTGTGTGTCAGCGTCAACAGGGGTGAACGGCTGGCGACCGGTTCACCCCGTCCTCACACTTTCAGCGCGCCGCGGATGCCCAGACCTTCTGAACGCTCACCAGGGTGTCGTGGTGGACGGACATGTGTTCCCGAAGGGCGAGTCCCCGGTCGGGCGTCCCGGTCTTGCCGGCCGAGACTGTGTCTTCTTCCTGCGCAAACTGCTGCCAGGAGTCATACCGCGTGATCGTCAGGAAGTTCCAGGGCGCGCCCTCCACGTGCGTGAGAGTGACGCTGCGGCCTGGCGTGTCCCCGGCGATGTCGGTCAACACTTGTCGCAGCTGCCCGCGGTGACCGGCTGCCGCCATGTAGTCGCCGACGACGTATGCGCCGGGCTTGGCGCTGCCGCTCTGCGCCGCGCCGGCTTGCAGGTTCAAGGCCTTGCGGAACTCGTCGAGCGAGGGGCCGGCGGCAAAAGTGTCCATGTGCCACGCCGCCGACTGACTGAACGGGCTGTCAGGCTGCGCAGGCGGCCCCGTTCGCACGTCGACCGTCGCCTGCTGCCCCATGTGCTCGACGGTCAGGAAGTCCCACTCGTTGCCCTGACGGTGGCGGAAAATGACGGCGAAGTCGCCGTCGCCAGCACCGGGTGAGGGCGCCTGCGTGGTCAGGAGCTTTTCGAGATCGCCGGTTTTACCGGGAGCGGCCCGGAACATTGACACCCGGTAGATGTCACTGTTGCCGCCCGCGGGTTGTGGCGGGGTGGCCTGCCCGGTTGACGCGGCGGGCGTGGTTGCCTGGGGTGCACCCGCGAGGGACACCGAGAACACGACTGTCAGTGCGGAGAACGCGAACGCGACGAGCGAACGTCGGTACATGGAACCTCCAGAAATGGACGTGTGACGATGCAGCGGTGCGGATTGTATCCGAACCGGCAGCTGAACGGTCATCACCCGGATGCGCAGAGACTTACGCTCGGCTACACTCCAGGGTTTGAGCCTTAACGAGGTGCGTATGATCCGCTTTCGATCTGGCCGTTGTGCAGCGACTGCCGTGTTCATCCTGGCCTGCGGAGTGACCGCCGCACTGCAGTCCCCGCCGCTCCAATACCCGGCGACGCGCCGGGGCGACGTGGTCGCCGAGTACCACGGTACGTGGATCCCCGACCCGTACCGGTGGATGGAAGACCTCGACTCGAAAGACGCAATCGACTGGATCGCGGCGCAGAACGCGGTGACCTTCGACTACCTGCAGCGGCTCCCGATGCGCGAGACGCTGCGGAAGCGGATCACCGAGCTGTGGGATTACCCGAAGACGAGTCTGCCGGTCCTCGAGGCGGGGCGGCTGTTCTATCGCAAGAACCGCGGCCTCGAGAAGCAGTCCCCCTTGTACATGCGCGCGGGCCTTACGGCGGCGCCGACGCTGCTGATCGATCCGAACACCTGGTCTCCCGACGGATCCGTCTCGCTGGCGGCCTATGCACCCGCGCCGGACGGCCGGTTGCTGGCTTACGGGGTCTCACAGGGTGGCGCGGACTGGCGGACGGTTAAGGTACGCGACCTCGCGAGCGGCAAGGATTTGGACGACGAGGTGAAGTGGGTGCGGTTCTCGGGCCTGTCCTGGACGAAGGACGGCAAGGGGTTCTACTACTCGCGCTATCCGGAGCCGCCGCAGGGAAAGGCGATGCAGGCGGCGCTCTCGGGACAGGCGATCTACTACCATCGCGCCGGATCCCCGCAATCCCAGGATCCGCTGATCTACGAACGCAAGGACCTGCCGACATGGTTCACCGGTGGCATGGTCACCGAGGACGGCCGCTACCTGCTGATCGTGCTCGCCGAGGGATCGGGCAACAACAACCGCCTGTACTACGCGGACCTGCGCGATCCGCTGCAACCGGACGTGTCCGCCCCGATCAAGCCGATCGTCGAGGAGGACGGCGCAGAGTACGCGCCGATTGGCAACGCGGGATCGCTGCTGCTGGTGCGGTCGGACCGTGACGCGCCCACCCGCAAGGTCATGGGCATCGATCTCAGTAACCCGCAGCCGTCGGCCTGGAAGACGCTGGTGCCCGCCAGCAGCAAGGAATCGATCGAGGCGGTCGCGTTCATCGGCGGCCGCATCGTCATCGAGTACCTCGTCGACGTCCAGAGCCGCCTGGCCATGTTCGACGTCGGCGGCGGGGCGCTCGGCGAGCTGCCCCTGCCCGCGCCCGGTTCGCTGGCGGGGCTCAGCGGCCGCGCCGATTCGCCGACGATCTTCTACGCGTTCACGTCGCCGTTGTACCCCACGACCGTGTTCGCCTACGACCCGCGGGCGCGCCAGAGCACGCCGTTCGAGGCACCGAAGCCGGCGATCGACACGAGCCAGTACGAGACGACCGCCCACTTCGCAACGTCGAAAGACGGCACGCGCGTGCCGTACTTCGTAACCGCGCGGCGCAACCTGCCGCGCGACGGCAGCAATCCGACGATGCTCTATGGATACGGTGGGTTCTCTGTCACCGAGGCGCCCACGTATCACGCCGACGTGCCTGCATGGCTCGAGATCGGCGGCATCTGGGTCACGGCCAACATGCGCGGCGGCGGAGAGTACGGCGAGGCGTGGCACATCGCCGGTATGCTCGACAAGAAACAGAACGTGTTCGACGACTTCATTGCGGTCGCCGAGCAGTTGATCAAGGAGAAGTACACGTCCCCGGCCAAGCTGGGCATCATGGGCGGATCGAACGGCGGTCTGCTCGTCGGCGCCGTCATGGAGCAGCGGCCGGAGCTCTTTGCCGTGGCGCTGCCCGCGGTTGGCGTGATGGACATGCTGCGCTACGACCAGTTCACCGGCGGTCACGCCTGGGTCACGGAATACGGCTCATCGTCCAATCCGCAGCAGTTTCAGACGTTGATCCATTACTCGCCGCTGCACAACATCAGAATCGGCACGTGCTATCCGGCGACGCTGGTGACCACCGCGGACCACGACGACCGGGTCGTGCCGAGCCACTCGTTCAAGTTCGTTGCCGCGCTGCAGGCGGCGCAGGGTTGCAATCGTCCGGTGCTGATCCGGGTCGAGACACAGGGATCCCACGGCTACCGCCCGACCGACAAACGCATCGCGGAGGAGGCCGACCTGTGGGCTTTCACGATTGCGCAAATGCGAGGCAACACGCGAGAGTCAGAGGCCAGCAAGTAGGCACCCTCCAGCAGGGTGATGACAAGGGCACCCTGAATGAAAAATGCACAATGCACAATGTAGAACGTCGTGATGGACTGCTTGCGAGGATCCCGGCCGGAGCTATGGGACCCAGCCTGGCAGCTCCGATGCCTGCCGGATCCAAGTCGCCACGAGCGCCTCGTTGAGCCGATCGTCCTCGTAGATGTCGAGGTACCGCACTTCCTTGTGCTTGGATTCGCCCGGCGGGACAGGACGCAGTGATGCGCCGCGGAAGAACGCCACTTTGACGTACTTCGTGAAGCAATGGAAGTTGAGGAACCAGCCCTGGCCATCGATGCCATAGAAGGGCGAGTTCCACTTGACGGCCTTGCGCACGCCGGGGACGGTGCGCACGATGAGCGCGTCGAGGCTGCGGCCGACGTCGCGTTTCCAGCCCGGCATGGCCGCGATGTAGGCCTGCACCGGGGTGTCGCCGTCGCCCTTCGCGATCTGGGGGTTGCCGCCGGCGAGAAGAGTCGGGTTGGCCACCGGGCGTCCCTTGCTTTTGGTGGCGATGGATCGCTCACCTTCGCCGGCCGCTCTCTTGGGCTGCGCCGCGTCGGGACTGCCCTTACTTCGCAGATTTCGACTTGCCGGACCTGTTGAGGGCGACCGCTTCGCGAACGAGCGCCTTGAACGCGGACTCGTCAACTTGCTCTCCTTCGCGGATGTCGATCGCGCGGCGTACGTTTCCGTCGAGGCTCGAGTTGAAGAGACGGGCCGGATCCTTGAGAGACGCGCCCTTGGCAAAAGTCAGCTTCACGACGCTCGTGTAGGATTCGCCAGTGCAGATGATGCCGTCGTGTGACCAGACCGGGGTGCCTGGTCTGGTCGGTTTGACCCACTTCCACTCCTCGACGACGTCCGGGTCTGCTTTCTTGATGAGCGTGCGCATCCTGTCGAGGGTCCGCCCACGCCAGTCCCCGAGTTCGGCGATTCGCTTCGAGATGAGCTCCGAAGCCGACTGGCCTCCGCTTACGCCTGACTCTTTCATGCGCTCCCCCCGCTGCGCCGCCTGGCGGCATACGGCAGCACGAACAAATATAGACCGGTAAACAGGAGCAACGCGAGCGGGAGCAGCGGCGAATAGGTCACCCAGGGCGGCGGCATCCCACCCCCCTGTGCCAGGGCGATGAAGTTGGCAATGACCGTCACCGTGAAGGCGACGGACACCCAGCGGTGGAGCTGCCGGATCCAGCTGTTCCACTTCACTGGGCCCTCCCTTGACTTGGCGTCTCGACGCCGAACTGCTTCGCGTACTCGGTGTTCAGCCGCTGCCAGCCCCCGAACTTCATCGCGTCGGGACCAACGATGCGGCCGATCGGTGTTCCGCTGAGAAGATGATCCAGAACATCGAAGCAGATGTGCCACCCGGCAGCACCCATTGCGATGTAGCGGCGATCGATGTTGGTCGACAGCGTCAGGCGCGTGCCGCCACCGACGGCTTCGAGTTCCCATCGCATATCGAAGCCACCCCACTTGTATTCGAGCAGCGCGGGAGGGTCGGCTCGCGTCACGGTCGTTTCGGACACATGCGGCGTGGGCGCTTTCGCCGTGGTGAGCGTCACCGTGGTTCCTACCGTATCCAGGCCCCTGTCGGCATCGAAGGGTGCCCACTCGCGTAATTGTGCTGGGTCGGTGAGCGCCTGCCACACTCGTTCCGGCGAGTGGCGCAACTCTCTGACGAGAATGAGCGTCCAGTTCTCTCCGTCCTTCCGCACCTGCGCCCCGCCCGCCGGACCCGGTGCGTACTGTTCTCGAGCGGTCACTTTTTCCTCCTTCTCTTTCGTTTCGTTGATGCTGATGGATGCATGCGGTCGAGATGGCGTTCGAGAGCATCCACGTGAGCGGACCAGAAGCGGCGGAACGGCGCCAGCCAGGCATCCACCTCCTGAAGTGGTTCGGGCTTCAGCCGGTAGAGACGGCGCTGTGCGTCGACCGTGGATTCCACGAAACCCGCCTCGCGCAGCACGCGCAGGTGCTTCGACACGGTCGGCTGCGTCATACGAAGCTGACGCTCGATCTCTCCGACCGACTGTTCTGACGAGGCCAGAAGGCTCAAGATCGCACGACGATTCGGCTCCGCAATAATCTCGAACACGGATTCCACGCCGTTGATATACCCTACAGAGCATATGCCTGTCAATGTATATACGAACCGGCTCGGCAGCGTCGGGCATGCGGAGGCAAGGTCTGGCGGGAATACCACCCGCGACCACGGCTGAGGCAGGCTCTGAAGGATGTCCGGCTTCTTCTTTGCGGACGGGTGCAGATGCTGTACGCTGCGCCAACAACGAACCTCTCGACAGGCCGCGTGTGAGCCGGGTCATGCTGCGTCCCGTACTTTGGCACGGACGTCAGCTGCACGGCACGGATGACACCTTCAGCTCCGCGGCGTGGCTGATGAAGGGGTCGTAGACAGACAATCACCTGATTAATGGCTCATGGAGAAGACAATGGTGCGCAATCGGGCATTCGCCATCGGACAGGCCGCGATTCTGGTTCTCTTCACGTCAGGGTCAGTTCCGGCAGCAGAAGGTCAATTTGGCACCGAGCAAGAAGCCAGGGCCATGCTGGACAAAGCAGTCACCGCGATGAAGGAGAACAAAGAGAAGGCGCTCGAGATGTTCAACAAGGGCGAAGGCGGCTTCAAGGACCGTGACCTCTACGTGTTCTGCGCCGACGCCGGGACCGGTACTCTCACCGCGCATCCCCACTTGAAGGGGGAAAACCTGGCGGACATCGTGGGCAAGAAGGGTTTTCCGCTCGGGAAAGAGATCATGCGGACCGCCACTGAAGGAAAGATCGACCAGGTGACCTATTGGTGGCCTCGCCCCGGGTCGGACAAGCCGATGGAGAAGCACACGTTCTACACCAAGGTCACAGGTCAAAACTGCGGAGTCGGCTACTACAAGGAATGACGATGCCAGCCTGAAGGCGGGCGTCACACGGATCGCGCCTCACCCTCAGAGGTACTCGACTTGGCAGCTACGCCACTGCGGAGCCTGCGCAGGTCGTGGCGATGGTGCGAACAGCCGAATCACCGCCTCGGCTTTCCCGAGCGCATGTCGATCACAAAACGCGGACTCCACTCCATTCGCACGTTGGCCGGTCAGGACTGCGGCAGTCCGGGCTCGGCCGGATCCACGAATCCACCCTGCGGCGCCTTGTGAGGCAGCGACCAGCCAAAGTACACCTCGACCTCGACGATGTGATGATCTCGAATGGTGAGAATCTCCGTGTTGCGAAATCGATGGCCGTTCGTATTGCCTCCTTCATACGTGACGAAGACGCGATCAGCATCCATGACGAGATGGACGAACTCGAACCCTTCGATGACCTCGCTGTTCGGCCAGCAACGACGGAAGTACGTGTCACGGTCGAGCCGATTGTCGAGGGGGCTCGTGAAGTGAAAGTCGTCGGCGAGCAGCGCCTCGAGGGCTGCCCGGTCTTTCGTCACATACGCCCTGTAGGCCGCCTGCGCAATCGCCGCGTTCGAGGCTGGCGCAGCCGCGGCGCTCTGAGTGGCCATGGACTCCTCCTGTGTAAGCGTTCTCCGATGCCAGATTCACACCAACACATGAACATCAGGCGGCAGTGCTCGACAGCCTTGGTGCGGTTGCAGGCTTATGGATCCCGAAGTTACTCATGCACAACGAGACGTAGCGCTTAATCGGGGCTGATGACGTTACGAGGGGAAGACTGCAGCAGCTGGCGGTGGCGATCGGCTTGCACCGGATGCCACTGATCCCGTGAAGCTGGACCAATTGGAGGATCGAAATGAAACCGGCAGATAAAGGCTCCGCTGCTATTTCCGATGAGGCGGGAGCAGACCACGAGCGATCGATCCAGGGATTGCACGGTGTCCGCTACCAAAGCACAGATGTGCAACGCGCCGCCGATTTTTACACGAAGTACCTCGGCTTCAAGCTGGAACACCAGCAATTGCCAGCGTTCGCCACCGTGTCCCTCGGCGGTTTCAAGTTGCTGCTGAGCGGCCCCGGCGCGTCAGGCTCGCGGCCGATGCCCGATGGGCGGCGGCAGGAGGCGGGCGGATGGAATCGCATTGTGCTGCATGTGACTGACGTCGCTCGTGAGATTGAGAGGCTCAAGCAATCAGGGTTGACGTTCCGTAATGAGATGGAAACCGGCCCGGGTGGCCGACAGATTCAGCTCGAGGATCCCGATGGGAATCCGATCGAGCTCTTCGAGCCGGCACGGCGCCAGTGACGTGTCTCAGGAAAGGTTTTGTCCCTTCGTGTTCTCCGCGCCGCCACTGCGCAATGGTCGCTATGAGCAACCCCGCCATACTGGCCGATCGGTTGGAAGTCTATCGCCTCGAGGTACTCGCGAACCTGGATCGTCACGGCTCGGCGCCAATGAGGGGCTTGGGCCCGCCCCTGCCGGCATGTCGGGCGCGACCGACTCGCGAGTAGTCCTGTTAGCGTGGCCTGTCCCTACTTTCCGAATCGCTCGAATCGGTACGCCGGGCTAACAAGCCCGATGGCTACCTTCTCGGCTCATACCGCATCGCCACCGCCCCCGAGCCGAGCTCCAGCCGGCTCACGAGCTTCAAGTCGATAGGCTTCGATAGCCCCGCGAACAACGTCGGCCCGTGGCCCGCAAGCCTGGGCTGCACTACGAACTCGTACTCATCGATCAATCCCAGCTCCGCCAGCGCCAGCGGGAGCGTCACGCCGCCCGTGAACAGTCCCTTTCCCGGTTCCCGCTTCAGCTGCTGAACGGCCTGTCCCAGATCCCCGCGGATGAGTTCCGCGTTCCAATCGACCCGGTCCAGGGTGTTCGACACGACGTACTTCTTCGCCGCGTCGATCGTCCGCGCGAAGGGTTCGGTCCAGTCAGGCATCTCCACCGTCCGGGTCGCCAACCGCCACGCTGCCTCCATCATTTGGTACGTCACGCGGCCAAAGAGAAGGGCATCGGCTTGGGCGATGTTCTCCATCGCGTGACGATGCAAGTCTTCGTCCGCGATTCCTTCCCGATGATCGCAGCACCCGTCCAATGTGACGTTGATGGAATAACGAAGGGGTCGCATTACGTAAGCCTACCGCCAATCAAGGATCGTCGACGGTCACCGCACCAGCGCGAGGCCGCGTAGATGCTGCGGGGACCTGGCATGGCCGACCGCGCAGCGCCAACTCTTCCCGCCATCGTCGGAACAGTGCACGCCGCGCTCATCCGCGGCCCACAGCTCTCCGCCCTTCACGCCGGCGCAGAGCAGAGGCGCGATGGTGCTCGCTGGCTCCGGCCAGCCGTCGCGCACGCGCTCCCAACGCTCGCGACTGAGACGCCGATACAACCGGCCATCCGAGCGGCCAGCCACGTACGCGGAGTGCGGTCCGGACGACGCTGAGACCACGACGACTTCCGGTTGCTCTGGATCGATCGCCACGCTGCGCAAGTAGCCGACCTCGAGGCCGACGGAGGGCGAGCGCCACGTCGCACCGGCATCGTCACTCTCGAAATATCCGTCGCCGGCGGCGACGCGCAGTGTGTTGGGAGCCTCGAGATGAACGGCGAGCTCGTGGGTATCCCATGGTCCACCGGGCACGCGGTCGCTCCATGTGCGGCCACCGTCGATCGTGGAGACGAGCGCTCCGGCCTCGATCGCGACCCATAGTCGTTCCGGTTCGAGCGGGTGGCACGCAATCCAGCGAACGTGATGAGTATCCGGTTTCGGCGGAAAGGACCATTCGGACGACGACGACAGAGTCTCCAGTTTGCTGGTCTGCTCCCACGTGTTCCCAGCGTCCCCTGAGCGCCACACTTCGCTCGGCTCGGTGCCTACCCAGACCACGTCCCGCTCCGCACGGCTCGCGGTAATGGCCATAATCAGCCGCCCCGCGAGGCCGATCGACTGCCAGGACCTGCCGCCATCATCAGTCCTGAACACACCGCTCCGGTGAGTGCCACACCACGCGCGCCCATGAACCAGCGGATCCGCGGTCAAACATGTGGGGCGGTCACCGATCCCGTGCGCCGGCGCGCCGACACCTCGTTCAACGTCAATGACGACGACTTCACGGTCGGTCGCAACCAGCATCAGCATCAGCGCGTTCCCTTCTGAATAATTGTGGCCGAGGAGCGCAGGAACCAGCTGAACGAGGCTTGCGCTTGACGCCTCATTGAGACGAACAAAAGGCGAATGTGATACGCTGACATCAACCTCTCTGCGCACGCCAAGCTGCTGCGGCTTGGCACGCGCCTGTGGCGGGAAAGGCGGCGAGACCGCGACGTTGATGAAGACGACGTCAACGAAACGGGTCGTCGCTTCACGGGGTGGACCCCGGAGTTCGTTCAAGTGTCCCTCGAGTGGCTCGCGTTGCGGGCGGCGCTCGCCCGACGCCGCGCGATCTGGCTGACCCGGTTGGTCGATTCGAGCGTGGTGTGGCGCGAGCCCGGTGGCAGTTGTGCGCGGCTCATTGTGATCGAGCACAGCGAGGTCGTGTCGAGCGGGGCAGTGGACGTAAACACGACGCCATCGATTCCACCGGGTTACCGCCGTCCAGTGGCCGCACGTCGTGAGGCCTTCACCCTCGCATCCTTCGATCGCCTGCGGGTATTGACTACGGAGCTGAAGCGCTTGATTGCAGCTGGCGCTCCAGTGGCGCTGCGCCTGGGCGTCGGACCGGCTCTCGACGAGTCGCGACTCGCGTCCGCGCTGTGGTGGGTGTGATGGGTGGTTCCACAGCCACCATTCTCCACGCGGACCTCGACGCCTTTTATGCGTCGGTCGAACAGCTGCTCGACCCTCGCCTGCGCGGCAAGCCGATTGCGGTCGGCGACGGCGTCGTTCTCGCGGCCTCCTACGAAGCGCGGGCCTTCGGCGTGCGAAGCGGCATGCCTGGACGGCGCGCGCGGCAACTCTGTCCCGACCTCGTTTGCGTCGGCGGACATTTCGACGAATACCAACGGCTCGGCGACGCCGCCATCAGAGTACTGAGCGATTTCACGCCTTCCATAGAGCGCATCTCCATCGACGAGGCCTTCGCCGACGTTGCAGGGTGCACGCATCTCTTCGGTTCGCCGGCAGAGATCGCAAGGACGGTTCGGGCTCGCGTGCGCGCCGAGCTTGGCTTGCCGATGTCAATCGGCGTGGCGCGTACCAAGCACCTGGCGAAGGTCGCATCGCAGGTCGCTAAGCCGGATGGATTGGTCGTCGTCGATCCAGATACTGAACTCGACTTCCTTCACAAACTGCCGGTCGCGCTGATGTGGGGCGTGGGCCCCGCCACCGAGGCGCGGCTCGCCAAGATCGGCGTCACCACCATCGGTCAATTGGCTGAGAGCTCTCCGAAATCCGTGGAGCGATTGCTTGGGCACGCGGCGGGAAGAAAGTTGACGGCACTCGCCTGGAACAGCGATCCGCGGCAAATCCAGACCCGCCGGCGCGCGCGCTCCGCCGGCGCACAATCGGCGCTCGGACGACGGCCTGCGATCGAGCGCGTCTTCAAACCGACGCTCCATCATCTCGCCGACCGCATCGGCGCGCGGCTCCGCGCCAAATCCCTGGCGGGCCGGACTATCACGGTCCGCGTGCGCTTCGCCGATTTGCGCTCGGTCACGCGCTCGCTCACGCGGTCAGCGCCGATTGCTGCAACGAGGGCTCTCGCTGAGATCGCCGAGGACTTGGTGCGCGGCGTCCTTGCGGATCACCGTGACGAGAGGACGATCTCGCTGCTGGCGATCTCCGTCTCAAATCTCGAAGCGCATGCGATCGTGCAATTGGAGCTGCCGCTCGGGCTTGCCGACGATGGACGCCGTCCTGGCACAAAGAAAGGCCTGGCGCGATCGCGCGCAGACCAGGCCGTCGATGCGATCCGCAAGCGCTTCGGAGGAAAAGCGGTGGATTATGGGTCAGCATCGCGGGGTGCGCGCTCTGTCCCTGACGAGTTCCGACGCCTTGCTGAAAGAGAGCTTTGAATATCGCCAGGGCCCGCTACAACACCTTCGGTCCGCACACGACGGTTGCCGCGCGTTGGCCACGACGCCGCACGCTCGATGAGTTCCGGAACGACACCCCTGCTCTTGCAGTGCTCGGCCGAGTGCGAGACCCGCGATTCCGCCCACCGACAACCAGGATCCGTGGAGGAGACGGCAGGCGCGTCTCGCCTCGACTCTCCTTAACGCGTAAGGCCGACTGAGTAAGCTGCCGCGCGGTGGAGCGCGTTCGCACGTCGGCACTCCTCTCGGCAGCACAGCCCTGCACGCGCGTGCACTACGAGCGGACCGCTTCGCCGAGATCAGAATCCTCCTATCACTGACGAAAACCGTGTGCGCGCTCAGCATTGCCCTGGGTAACGCGCCGAATTCCTCGGGCATACACCGTGCACGAGGGCGTGCTGTCCGCGGAAAGCACATATGACCAGACGCACGGCAGTCGCGGCCGTCCTGATCACGGGTGGAGTGGCCCTGGCCGCCGCCGCGCCGGGATCACGCGTGTCGGCGGCCCAGGACCGGAGGGTTCCGCCGCCGCGTGTGATCGCGTCCGAGCGGCACGACCGATCGCCGGCGCTGCGCACGCTGCCACGACTGCTCCGGCAGTCCACTCCCGCGCGCGAGATTCCCAATCACGCGCGGCCCACTCGTCGTGTCAATCCGTCGATCGCGACCAGCCTCCTGCCCGATCCGGTGGTGCAGCGTTTCGCCGGAACTCCTCTCGTCCCCGGCTCGAGTCGGAGCTTCGACGGCCTCGACAACGCGAGCGGCGTGCTGCCCCCGGACACGAATGGCGACGTCGGCCCCCACCACTTCTTCCAGACGGTCAACCTGTCGCTCGCGATCTACAGCAAGGGCACGGCGACCACACCCCCGGCGCTGCTCTATGGTCCCTTCGACGGCAGCACCCTGTGGAACGGCTTCGGCGGGCCGTGTGAGACAAACAACAACGGCGATCCGGTCGTCATGTACGACCATCTCGCCGATCGCTGGTTCATGAGCCAGCTCGCGCTGCCGAACCTGTGGTTCGGCCTCGCGATCGGACCTTTCTACCAGTGCATCGCGGTCTCGACCTCACCCGATCCCACCGGCTCCTATTACCGGTATCAGTTCGCGTTCGACAAGTTGAACGACTACCCGAAGTTCGGCGTCTGGTCAGATGCCTACTACATGACCATCAACCAGTTCACCGCCGGCACGTTGGCGTGGGCCGGACAAGGAGTGATCGCGATCGACCGCGCACGGATGCTCGCCGGCCAACCGGCATCGATCGTGTACTTCGATTTGTCGTCCACCGATCCGAATCTCGCGGGAATGCTGCCCGCGGATCTGGACGGGCCGGCTCCGCCCGCCGGCTCGCCGGGGTACTTCGTGCAGATGGACGACGACGCATGGGGCTACTCTGCGGACCAACTGCAGCTCTGGCGCTTTCACGTGGATTGGACGCACCCGTCCGCGTCCACGTTTACCGGTCCGAATCTCCTGCCAACCGCCGCGTTCGATTCGGACCTGTGTGGCGGCGCGCCTTGCGTTCGTCAGCCAGGTACTGCCGCACGGCTGCACGCGCTCGCCGACCGCCTCATGTACCGGCTGCAGTATCGCAACTTCGGCACCCACGAGTCCCTCGTCGTCAACCAGACCGTCGACGCCGACGGCCAGGATCATGCCGGCATCCGGTGGTACGAGGTGCGCGATCCTCGGGGGGCGCCGTTCATCCACCAGCAGGGCACGTACGCACCCGACTCTGACGACCGGAGCGTCGGCAGCGCCGCGATGGACCGCGTCGGCAATCTCGCGGTCGGCTTCACGGCCTCAGGGATCAGCACGTATCCCTCGATCCGGTACGCCGGGCGCCTGGCCGCCGACGCGCCGGGCGTACTGACGCAAGGCGAAGCCGATCTGATGGCGGGCTCCGGATCGCAAACACACACCTCCGGCCGCTGGGGCGATTACAGCGCACTCCTCGTCGATCCGAGCGACGGATGCACGTTCTGGTACACGAGCCAGTATTACGCGGTCACCAGCGAGATGTCGTGGCGTACCCGCATCGGGTCGTTCGCGTTCCCGTCCTGCACGAGCGCATCGGGACTGCCGGTCGTGACCGTCACCGCCACGACGGCTGCTGTCAGCGAGGCGGGACCGAGTGCGGGCCGATTCACGTTCTCGCGTACCGGTAACACGACCGCCAGCCTCACCGTTCGGTACACGGTGAACGGCACGGCTACTGCCGACGCCGACTACGCGGCGCTTCCGGAAACGGTGACGATCCCGGCAGGGTCGCTCGCGGCGACCCTCGATGTGACCGCAATCGACGACTCGTTCGCGGAGGGAAGCGAGACCGTCGTGCTAGCCCTGGATGCCAGCGAGTCGTACGCCATCGGGGCGCCCGCGGGCGGGATCGTCACGATTGCGAGCGACGATGCGCCGGGCGATCTCGTCGTATCGGCGCTGACGCCGCCGGCGGTTGGCGGGGCAGGCGCGACGATGCTGGTCACCGATGTGACCAGGAACCAGGGAGCCGGCGTCGCGGAAGCGTCGTCGACCGGGCTCTATCTGTCGCAGAGCGCGTCGCTCACCGGCAGTGCCGTGCTCATGGGCACGCGTGCCGTGCCGTCCATGGCCGCCGCGGGGGCAGACACCGCATCCACCAGCGTGACCGTACCGCCCGGCACCGCGACAGGCGTGTACTACGTGATCGCCAAGGCGGACGTGAATGCGGCGGTGCTGGAAGCACAGGAAGGAAACAACACGAGGTCCGCGGTCGTCCGGATCGGCCCCGACCTGGTCGTCGCGGCGCTCGCCGTGCCGTCGAAGGCGGCAGCGGGTTCGGTGATCGCCGCGTCCGACACCACGACGAACACCGGGGGCGGCAGTGCCGGCGCATCGGTGACGCGCTTCTACCTTTCGACCAATGCGAGCTTCGGTCCGGGCGACGTATTGCTCGGCAGCCGAACGGTCGGGCCGCTGGCCGCCGCAGCGTCGACCGTCTCGTCGTCGTCGTCCCTGACGATTCCCGCCAACACGCCCGGCGGCACGTACTACGTCGTTGCGACGGCCGACGCGGACAAGGAGGTCGTTGAGACGACCGAGACCAACAATGCCCGGTCGAGCGGTTCGATCGCCATTGGCGCCGACCTCAACGTCTCGGCGCTGACCGCGCCTGCGACAGCGGGTGCTGGTGTGCCGTTCACGCTCACCGACACGACGGCCAACTCGGGTGCCGGGTCCGCTGCCGCGTCGCAGACGGCGTTCTACCTCTCGACGAACTCGACGTTCGATACCGCGGACGTGCTGCTCGGCGCACGACCGGTGTCGCCGCTCCAGGCCGGGGCGGTGTCGTCGGGGGCGACCACCGTCACGATCCCGACCGGTGCCGCCAGCGGGACCTACTACGTCGTGGCCAGGGCCGATGCCGGCGGCGTGGTTGCCGAAGGCAGCGAAACCAACAACACGCGCGCCGTGATCGTCCGCGTCGGGCCCGACCTGACGATTGCGGCGCTCGCGCCGCCGGCAACGGCTGCAGCGGGATCGACGCTCTCGATCTCCGACACGACGACCAACACGGGCGGCGGCGCGGCGGCCGCCTCAATCACCAGGTACTACCTGTCCGCCAACACGGTTCTCGATGCGGGCGACGCGCTCCTCGGGTCTCGCGCGGTCCCCGCGCTGTCGGCCGGAGCGTCGCACAGCGCATCGATCCTCGCGACGGTTCCCGCCACGACCGTCGGCGGCGCGTACTACGTCATTGCGCAGGCGGATGCCGGCGGGAGCGTGCCCGAAACCGTCGAGACCAACAACACCCGGGCCGCCGGGCTCGTCCGGATCGGCGCCGACCTGACCGTGGCGCTCGTCACGCCGCCTCCTGCCGGCGCAGGCCGCTCCGTCGCAGTCGCCGATACGACGAGGAACGGCGGGATCGCTGCGGCTGACGCCACGAGCACCGCGCTCTACCTGTCGGCAAACGCGGTTCTCGATGCTGCCGACGTCCTGCTCGGCAGTCATCCGGTGCCGCCGCTGGACCCGACCGCCACGTACACGGCGTCGACGGCCGTACAGATTCCAGCCTCTACTCTGACCGGCACCTACTACGTCCTGGCAGTGGCGGACGCGGGCTCTCGCGTCGCCGAGGCCAACGAGACCAACAACACGGCGGCGGCCGTGATGCGCGTCGGACCCGACCTGATCGCATCGGCGCTCGCCGCGCCATCGAGCGCAGTGTCGGGAGCGGCCATCACCGTCACGGATACGGTCAGAAACCAGGGCGGCGGTGCAGCGGGCGGATCTGCGACGAGGTTCTACCTGTCGACGAACGCGTCGTTCGACACGAGCGACACGCTGCTGGCCTCGAGGCCGGTCGGTCCGCTGGACGCCGGGGGAACGGACTCCGGCCCAATCCAGGTGACGCTGCCTGCCGGCTTGACGACCGCGTCGCTCTACCTCATTGCGGTCGCGGACGGCGAGGCGCAGGTCACGGAGACGATGGAAGGCAACAACTCGCGTGCCGTGCTGGTGCGTGTGACCGCGGCGCCCTGACCTGCCGGTCGCGATCCCGTGACATGCTGGCGTGAGCCGATCATTTCCGGGGCGCCATTCTGGCGTGCCGTCTGGCGAGATTTGGCAAGTGGCTCGCCCAAAAGCGTGCGCAAGCGAGGGTCGCCCGTCTTCGCACCGCGTCACGGTTCAGCTCTCCCCCTCAATCCCCTTCGCCGCTCTTGAACGTGCAAGGCCGACCGAGTAAGCTGCCGCGCGTCCTCACCTTCCGGGTCGCTCCCCCTCGGCCGCGGTGTGTGGTCTCTCTATGCCCACGCGTCCGACCGAGCGCCGCATTCCTCCCACGCTGACGCCGGGTGATCTCGGCGAGTCGGTGGCCGCCGGCGACACACGCTGCCTCCTCGTGTCGTTCATCACCTCCCCGCTCGTCGTCGATCGCCCCAATAGCTACGTCGTCTTCGTGACCGACGATCCGCTGGCCGCGCAGACGGCGCGCTACGAGTGGACGTTTGCGCTCGGAGACCGGGAGCCCGAGACGGAGGCGACCGACGTCGGCGAAACGACGTTCCGGCCGCAAGTTGCAGGCGAGCTGCACGTCTCCGTCCGCCTGGTCGGTGATGGCGGCGAGGAGCTCGCCACCCTGGCACTGCCGCAGGAAGTCGTCGACCCGAACGCCGAGTTGGAGGCGCTGATCGCCGCGGCACGCGATCAACCGGGCCCGTCGGTGGGCAACCCCGAAGTCGCGCGCGAGCTGGTGAACGATCACAACCCGTACTACCAGGCGGTCACACTCACCACACCCGAGAACACCGATGCCTTCCGGGAGATGGTGTTCAGCATGGTCTTCGACGGCGCGCAGCAGCGCACGGCCGCGAGACGCGCGGAGCATCTGAACCGGCTCGCGACCACGCTGAACGATGATGGCGCCGAGTTCGCCACGCTGACCGGCGAAGGCGCCGGCGTGTGCGGCCTGCGCCTGCCCCTGCTTGCCATGACGGTCGGCCGATCGGCCACCGATCCGGCGCCGCTCCTCGAGTGGACGGAGCTCCCGGACGTGGCGCCGCGGCGGGCCGCCGCCGACGAGCAGCTCCGCGAGCAGCTGGCCGCGCTCGAGGCCGCATCGAGAGTCGACCTGTTCAACATCGCGCGGTTCCCCAAGTCGAACATCACGCACTGCGCACGCATCCTCGAACACCTGCGCGACCGCTACTTCCGCGGCGCGAGCTTCGAGGATGTCGTCAACGGACTCTCCGGCACGCGCGCGCACTGGATCGTCCGCCACTTCCGTGAAGGTCCGCTGGTGAGGGTCTAGCGGCGTATGGGCAGAACCACGAGACGCACGCAGTCGGCGAGCCACAAACCGGTCTCGAGCATCCAGCCGAACCAGGCGGCAGGCAAACGGGCCCAGGCGCCGCCCGCCAACGCCTTCCAGGGCAGGCCGGAGCGCGTGCCGCAGCTCGTGTACGTCGCCGACTTCAAGTCGGATGGCTTTCTCGGCCAGGCCTCCGAGTACTACGCGTTCTTCGGCCTCGAGGTGAAGAAGGTCAAGTCGATTCACGAGATGGTGATCGATCTGGGGAACCGGAAAGACGTATTCGAGCGGCTGTGCCTCGTGAGCCACGCCCATCCGTTGGGCATGTTCCTGCCCATGTTCACAGGTGCCGCGAAGGGCACGAACAAGGACGTCTTCAGGGAGCTCGCCAAGAGCGACCTCGACGGACTGCTGACCATGTCTCCGTTCAGCTCGCACAGAAAACACCTGCAGCCGTGGGACACCAGCCCGCGAATCGACAAGGCGATGACCGCGGCCCGCGCCCGCAATCGCGGATGTCCTGAAACCGTTCGGGCTCGAGAAAAAAGGCAGCACGCCGCCAGCGGGAGACCTCTCACAGTTCTTTTTTCATTGCTTTGACATCGTGTTCATCAAGGAGCCCGACCCCGATGTGCTCACAGTCAAGGGCGCGCCGCTGGCCAGTGCGGACCGCCAGACGCTGCTCACATTTGTCGGCGAGATTCTGAACCAGCTGACGACACGGCTGGAAGACGCGCCGATCGGCGGGCACAAGGTGAAAAGGGCTGAACTGGACGCGCTGCGTGCCTCCGTGACATCCATCCCATTTGCCGACCTCGGCCTGCCGCCCGGACAGAGCTTCGATCTCGACGTGGACGACACCACCTTGAACAGCTTCGCGTCCCTCAAGGCGATCGTCAAAGCCATACAGGGCGGACTTCCGGAAACAGCTCGATGCCGCGCGCTCGAAAATGAGCACCACGACGCTCTTCGAGATCCGGGGCTGCCGGGCCGGGCAGGACCCCGATTACGTGACCTCGGTCGGTGAGTTCCTCGGCACGCCTGGAGGAACACGTCCCACGGTCACCGCGCCGCAGCTGTTCCAGGCCTACATGGAATTCGTGTTCGACACCGTGCACGATCGCGCGAGCATCAGCAAGTGGCTCAACACGGAGCGGCACCAGCATTCCCCGAAGCAGCTGCGCGAGAATCTCACCACGTGGGCGGAACTGATACGCGTACGCCCGTTGCACACGGACTTCTGGAGTGGCCTTTTCGAAGGCCCGGCGGTTCGCTTCGCCGCAGCAACCTGGCCGACTGAGATCCCGAAGCTGTTCATCCCCACACCAGGACTCGACAAGCTCCCGACGACCGACATCGGCCAGATGATCGGCACGCTCACGAACTTCTTCAACGTGCCGAAGGCAGCCGTGCCGAATGCCGCGGCGCTGAAGGCGATCAAGGCGGCCGTTCCATCAGCGACCAGCGCCGCGCCGACGTTGCTGGCGCCGGTGAAGGCGCCGATCGCCGTCGATCGCCTCAAGCAGCTGTACGACGGCCTGAAGACGATCAACGCGGCTGAGGCGCAGACGATCGTCCCCGAGACACCTCCGGACCCGCTGCGCGCGGACGACATCGCGGGCTTTCAGAAAGCGTTGCTCGACTACTTCGACCTCAAGCCGCTCGCCGGGTTGAAGAAGTTCATGACGGCCGCCGCGGAAAACCTCAAGGAAGAGGGCGACGGTCTCTTCTACTACCTGTTCTTCGCGGGGCTGCCCGGCTTCATCTTCGGGCGCCCGGAATCGCCGAAGAACTCGATCGTGGTGTTCACCCCCTTCGCCAGCGAGATCCAGCAGTCGTGGTACCGCTGCACCTGGGCCGATCCGCTACCCAAGACGGGTGATTACCTGACGGCGGAGATCAAGAACAAGCTGGCGCACACGATGCCAGCGCTCGTCGGCGAGGATCGCAGGTCGATCACATCTGTGTGCCCGCTGCCCCGCTACGGCTACTGCATCGTCACGCGTCCGCTGCCGCCCGGTGAGGTGGACGGCCCGTGCGGCGATATCTCCAACCCCTGACCATGGCCGAGAACGACACGCTCCAACTGCTGCTGACCGAGGCGAGCCTTGCGCTCGGCGCCCTGCGTGCGGTGAACACGCCCGCTCGCGCGGTCGTGTTCCTGCGTGCGCTCGGCTACGAGCTTCCGCCAGCCGTCGTTGGTCCTGCCTTGCCACAGGTGGCTGCGTCCGCCGGTGCGCTCGCGTCCGCCGCGCGTCAGCTCGCCGACGCCGAGGGAGCCGCCGCCGTTGCCGACGCCGTCTTCGAGATGTTCGGCCGGGTCGAGGCGACGGTGAGCGCGATACGGACACTGCACACCGAGCTGCAGTCAGCAGGCGGCTCGATCCCCCACATCGACGAGTTCCCACGCCGCCTCACGGATTTTCTGCTCCTTGACTACCTCGAGCGGCATCGTCCGATGGCGCACGACACGCTGCACCTGTTGGGCCTCATCGAGTGTGAGCGCGAGCCCAAGCCGGGAGAGTCGTCGCGCGTCGTGCGCTGGGAGCGCTTCGGGCAATTCCTGCGGGAACCGTCGCGCATTGCCGACGATGTGTACCGCTGGAACACCGACTTCGACGCGGACGCATTCCTGGAGCGCCTGCTCAAGGTCATGCGGACTGCGCCCCTCCCGGGCGGCCTGTATCCGCAGGCCGACGCCACGCGCGCCGTCCTGGGCAACGCCGCCGATAGCGGTCAGGAGCTGCGGTTTCCGATCTTCCAGAAAGGCTTTTCGGCCGAGACGTACGGCCAGTTCGGCATCACCTTCGTGCCCGCCGACGCCCAGGGTGACAAGAAGAAGGGCCTCGCGCTGCTCCCCTACCTGATGGGGACTTCGGCCTTCGACTTCGGCGTGTGCGATCGCGGGCAGCTCGCCTTCGAGTCCACCGCCGACATCCGCGGGGTCGGTCTCGTCATGCGCCCGCCGTTCGCCATCGATCCGCTGCTGACCCTGGAAGGCGCGTTTCGCGCAGCTGTCCGCATCAGCGAGCGGCCGGAGCGCGCGGAGGAAGTCGTGCTCCTGGGGTCCGCCGGCGGATCGAGGCTTGCCATCCAGGGACAGGGCATCACGTGGTTCGCGCAGAACCCGACGGGCGCGCTCGACCTGGGCTTCGAAGCGAAGCTGGAAGCCGTCCGCCTGGTGCTCGGCGGCGGCGATGGCGACGGGTTCCTGCAGAAGGTGCTGTCCGGACTCGACGTCCACGCAGAAGCGAGCCTGACCGTCGGCATGACGCTGCTCACCGGGTTCACGGTGCAGGGGAGCGGCCAGCTCGCCGTGGACGTCAGCACCCACGTGGACCTCGGACCCGTGCAGATCGACAGTCTGCGACTGGCGATCGCCCCGGCGGACGATCAGATCACCCTCGAGGCTGGCGCCGTCCTGCGCGCGCAGCTCGGGCCGCTTCGCGCCGTGGTCGAGAACGTGGGCGTCCGGGGCGTGGTGCGTTTCGAAGCGGGCAATCTCGGGCCCGCGGACATCGACACCTCGTTCAAGCCGCCGGTCGGCGTCGGCCTCGCCATCGACGGTGGCCTCGTCAAGGGTGGAGGGTTCCTCTCCTTCGACCCTGCGCAGGGGCGCTACGCCGGCGCGCTGCAGCTCGCGGTCGGTGACTTCCTCGCCCTGAACGCGGTCGGCGTGATCACGACCCGCATGCCGGATGGATCCGCCGGCTTCTCGCTGCTGATCATGATCACGGCCGAGTTCGCTCAGGGCATTCAGCTCGGCCTCGGGTTCACGCTGCTCGGCGTCGGCGGGCTGCTCGGCCTGAATCGGACCGTGCGGCTGCAGTCCCTCATCGAGGGCGTCCGCACGGGCGCGATCGACAGCGTCATGTTCCCCCAGGACGTGCTGGCGAACGCACCGCGCATCATCAGCGACCTCGAGACGTTCTTCCCCGCGCACGAAGGCCGGTTCCTGATCGGTCCGATGGCAAAGCTCGGATGGGGCACGCCGGTCCTCGTCCGCATCGTGCTCGGCGTCATCGTGGAGATACCGGGCAACATCTCGATCGTCGGCGCCGTACGGGTGGCGATCCCGACGCCGGAGGCGCCGCTCGTCTTCCTGCAGGTCAGGTTCGCGGGCGCGCTCGAGCTCGATCGGCGACGCCTGTTCTTCTTCGCCACCGTGTTCGAGTCGCGTATCGCGTTCGTCGCGCTCGAAGGCGAGATGGGTCTTCTCCTCGCGTTCGGGGACGACGCGAACTTCGTGGTCACCGTCGGCGGATTCCACCCGCGGTTCGCGCCGCCGCCGCTGCCGTTCCCTTCGCCTGTCCGGATCGCGCTTCCCCTCCTGAACTCGTCGGCCGCACGCGTGAACGCCAGCTGCTACATCGCGGTGACGTCGAACACGGTGCAGTTCGGCGCGCGAGTGGAGGTGTTCTTCGGCTTCAAGTCGCTCGGCGTGCAGGGCCACGTGTCGTTCGACGCACTGTTCCGGTTCTCGCCGTTCCACTTCACCGTCGATATCGCCGCATCGTTCTCGGTCAAGGTGTTCGGCACGGGCGTCTTCTCGGTCAAGGTGCGCGGAACGATCGACGGTCCGGCGCCATGGCACATCGAAGGACATGGGTCGATTTCACTGCTGTTCTGGAGCATCGACGTCGACTTCTCGAAGACATGGGGCGAAGCGCGCAATGCCGTCCTGCCGCCCATCTCGGTCTTCCCCCTGGTTCTGAACGAGCTGGGAAAGCCGGAGAGCTGGCGCGCACTGCTGCCGGCGGGTAACCGCCTGCTCGTGTCGGTGCGCACCGAACCCCACGAACGCGACACCATCGTGCTGCATCCGCTCGGAGCGCTCCAGATCTCCCAGCGTTCGATCCCGCTCGGCGTCAGGATGGACCATGTCGGCAGCCAGCGGCCCGGGGACGTGAACCAGATCGCGATCGAGACTCCGACCGGGACCGGGCTCGTGAAGCAGGACGACGCCTTCGAGATGTTCGCGCCGGCTCAGTTCCTCGACTTCTCGGACGCCGAGCGCCTGTCGAAGCCGGCGTTCGCGCCGGAACGATCCGGCGTGCAGCTGTCGGCGGCCGAGGGGCTGCGCTCCAGCGGGATGGTGCGCCGGAACATCCGGTACGAAGAGATCATCGTCGACACGAACTTCAAGCGGTTCGCCCGCCCGTTCAGCGGCTACAACGGCTCTCTCTTCGACTTCTTCACGCGCGGCGCGTCGGTAGCGCGGAGCGCGCTTTCACATGCCGCCACCGTCAAACGTCAGCCCACGAATGCGGCGTTCGCCGTGACCGGCGAGACCTTCACGGTCGCATTCGCCTCGAACAACCAGGCCGTCGCCGACGAAGCGATCGCCTTCCCCACGGAATCGAGCGCCCGCGAGTACCTGCGCCGCCGCGTCGCGGACGACCGTTCGCTCGCCGACGCCCTGCACATCATCCCGACGGTCGAAAGGGCCGCATGAGCGATCTCGGCGTCTACTCGTTCCTGCCGTGGCTGCGACAGGGCCTCGCGAATCGCATTCAGAACGCCGATCTCGACGGCAGCGTGCGTGCGCGCGTCGGCGTGACGGTGCCGGTGACCGTGCGTGGGACGAAGCTGTCCGGCGGCGACGAGACAGCGACGATCACGCGCTCGGTCGCGCTGTTCGGCCCGGGCGACATCATCGGCATGGACACGCGGGCAATCGTCCGGGTCGAGCCGCGGGACTGGACCACGAACTTCGAGCCCAACCACCTTGCCCACGTCGAGTTCTACGACGAGGATTTTCCGTGGCGGTACACGCCCGCGGCGCCGGACGACGCCAAGGGCCGCCTCCGGCCGTGGCTGACGCTCGTGGTGCTGAGCGAAGAAGAGTTCACCGATGTGCCGCGGAGCGATGATGCGCCGCTGCCATCGATAGTCATCGTCGATCGCGGCCTGTTCCCCCGGGCAGACGAGCTCTGGGCCTGGGCGCACGTGCACGTCAACCGCAGCCTCGCATCAGCCGGCGAGCTGACGTCGCGCGATGCGGGCTCCGTGCTTCCCAGGCTCGCGGCGGTCCTGAGCGAGAACCCGGACCTCGCGTATTCGCGGTTGATCTGTCCGCGCAAGCTGGCCGAGAGCACCGCGTATCACGCGTTCCTGGTGCCCACCTTCGAGAGCGGCCGGCGTGCGGGGCTCGGCCTCGACCCAAGCGACGTGGTCGCCACGATGTCGGCGTGGGAGGACGCCGAGCGCCCTGAGGCGCAGCGATACCCGTACTACCATCGCTGGCACTTCCGGACCGGCACCAACGGCGATTTCGAGACGCTCGTCCGGTTGCTCGTGCCGAAGCCGGTCGATCGCCGCGTCGGCACGCGCGAGGTCGACGTGCAGTTCCCAGGGTCGACGGTGCGCGGTGTCGATCGACCCGGAGCTCGGCGGGGTCCTGAAGCTCGGGGGCGCGTTGCGCCCGCCGGCGCTAATGCCACCACCTCCGCCGGACATCTACGAGACCTGGGACGAACCGATGCCGCGGCCGCTGCAGGAGGATCTCGCGCACCTGCTCAACCTGCCCGACGACTACAAGCGTTCGGGTGATCCGGACCCGATGCTTGCGCCGCCGCTTTACGGACGATGGCATGCGTTGGCGGATCGCGTGCTCACGGCTGCTGACGGATCGCGGTTGCCCGACCCATCCAACTGGGTCCATCGCCTGAACCTCGATCCACGGTTCCGCATCGCTGCCGGGTTCGGCACGCGAGTCGTGCAGGACCAGCAGGAGCCGTTGATGGACGCAGCCTGGTCGCAGGTCGGGCAGGTGCTCGAGGCCCAGCGGCGGGTTCGATTCGGCCAGCTGGGCGTCCGCGTCAGCGACGTCTGGTACGCGCGGCACATCGTCCCGCTGCTCGCGCGCGATGAGCAGAAGGGGCTGATGATCGTCGCGCCTCTCCAGCAACGCATCGTCGCCAACGGGGTGACCGTGCAGCACGCGCTGCGCGCGAGCACCGTGCAACCCACGATGACATCCACGGTCCTCCGACGCCTGATTCGTCCACGCGGACGGATGGTGCGGCAGCTGGGGCTCTCAGCGGAGAACCGAACGTCGGCGCTCATGGCGCGGGTGAACGCGCGCGAGGTCAGCGCTGCGCCTCCGCCGGCTGCGCCGGCAGGGGCCATCACCGCAGAAGCCGCCGCCAACAGCATCACGGGAGGTGGGGGAACGCCGACGTTTCACGGCCCCACCGTGTTGCAGCCGACGGAATTGTTGCAGCCGACGGAACTCAAGCCGATCACGCCGGAGCCGGCGCCGCCCCGGCCGCCGACGCATGGTCCGACGATACCCGGCCGCATCGGTCACGACGTGACCGTCGACGCTGGCAGGCGCGACTCCGGTGCCCGGGACACGCCCGTGCGACCGCTGCGACCGATGCCAGACGTCGTGAAGGTCACGGACGTGTCGGCCGACATGGTCACCTCGCTGCCGGGTGTCGCCAACTTCGTCATCATGCAACCCGGGGCCGTCTTCACACCAGCGGCCGGTGCCGACAGCGTCGAGGCCGTCCGGTTCAAGGCAGCGCTCAGCGACACCTTCAACCTGGTGCAGGCGAGCACGCAAGCCGCCGCGCAGCCGCCGCGTACCACCATGGACCTCGGAGCGGTTGCGGGTGTCGCCGCGGTTGCCCTGGATCCGGCGCGGACGATCCCTCGCCGTGTGCTGGCGGGCATCTTCGTACCGCCGCGCATCCAGGAGGAGATGGGCGATGGCTTCGTCGAGCCGATGGCGTACCCGGTCATCGACGTCCCGATGTACGAGCCGCTCAAGAATCTGTCGCCAGAGTTGTTCCTGCCGAACATCAACCTGATCGAGCCCAACAGCGTCACGCTGCTCGAAACCAACCAGCCGTTCATCGAGTCGTACATGGTCGGTCTCAACCACGAGTTCGCACGCGAGCTGCTGTGGCGCGAGTACCCGACCGACCAGCGCGGCTCGACGTTCCGCCAGTTCTGGGACGTGCGGAGCTTCTACGCTCCCGATGCGAATGCCGAGGCGCTCAGGGAGAAACTGCGCGACATCCGTCCGCTGCACCGATGGACGCGAGAATCCGGACTCGGTGACCACGACAATCGCGAGGAAGGCACGGAGAAAGAGGACGAGCTGGTGCTCGTCGTCCGCGGTGAGCTGTTGAAGCGGTACCCGACCGCGGTCATCTACGCGCACCGTGCCTGCTGGCAGCGCAGCGACGATGGCACCGCCGCCGATCGGGCAAAGGAACCCTGCTCGCGGAGCGGCGGCGATCGACAATTCGAAGGAGCGTCGTCTTGCGCCTCTGACCCCGGAGGAGCAAAACGCGCCGCCGCGCAGCAAAGTGCTCACTCCCCTCTTCGAAGCCAGGATCGATCCGGACATCTACTTCCTGGGGTTCGACATCACGGCGGAGAACGCGCGTGGAGGCTCGGGCGAGCACCCCGACGACGACCCGGGCTGGTTCTTCGTGATCAAGGAGCGCCCCGGGGAGCCGCGATTCGGCCTCGACACGGAAGCACAGACGGAAATGAGTGTCTGGAACGATCTCTCGTGGGCAGCCGTCCAACCCGGTCCGGCCGGCAGCCATATCGAGATCGCGTCCGCGCCAGCGTCGTTCCCGCTGGTCACGCCCGGAACAGAAGACGACGAGAAGACGACGCAGCATCAGGACGACCGGCAGGTGGCGTGGAGCCGGGACATGAGCTCCGCCGAGCTCGCGTACATCCTGTTCCAGGCGCCCGTGCTCGTCGCCGTGCACGCAAGCGAAATGCTGCCGAAGTGAGGGGACGGGATGCCTGAGTTCGGTGAGCTCCGCGATCAGCTGCAGCAGGTGCGCGCGCAGCTGCAAGCCACGGCGAGCGGGCTGGCCGGCGCGCGTGAGCAGATGCGGCGCGTCGAGGCGCGCCAGCAGGAGCTCGCGCGCGCCTTCGATGCCAGCGTGTCGGCGCAGGTCGCCGAGCGGGAGCGCCTCGAGGCGGAGAAACAGCGCGTCGAAGGCGAGTTGAAGCGGTTGGACGACGCACGGCTCGAGGCGGCCACGCGCGAATCCTCGCTGCGCGGCGAGTTCGCGGAGTTCTCGGATCCCCGTACCGCAGCCTCGCAGCTGAACGACAGCCTTCCGATCCTGCTGATGCCCGTTCGACTGGAGACGCGCTTCAAGGACGTGCAGCTGCCGGGCGCGGCCACCCCAACGCCTCAGCTCTTGGTGCGCATCTATCCGGACGACTGCTGGGTGGACGGGTTCGATCCACGGCTCACCGAGTCAGAGGCCGCCAGTGCACGCGCGTACTGGATCGCGATGTGGGAAGCCGGTGGCGTCGAGCAGCAGGAGCGTGCCGCGTGGCGGTCGCTGGTGCGCAGCCACGGCGCCGGACGGGCGGCGTGGGTGGTGGAGCAATTCACACCGGTGAACCTGCCGCAGAGGCCCACGAAGGCCCGCCCCGAAGACATCGTCCTCACGATTGCCACCGAGGCGCCGCTCTCATCGGCCGAGGAAGCGGCTGCGGCCGCGTTCTGGAGAGACGCGTGGCTGGCAGACGGCGATCGGTCGAAGCTGACCGCCGCGCACGCCGGGCTCACCGGCGCTGTCGGTGCTGCGCGCGCGGCGCAGATCGTTGCCCATTATCGGCCTGACAACTTCGAGACGCCGCTCGAGGCAGGCATCGACCGGCAGGCCGTCACCGTCCTGGTCGCGCAGGTCGTCTTCGCCGCGCCCGACACCAGAGAGCAGGCCTGGTCCGGGGCGCCGGAGGTCAGGATCCTGCCGGATCGGTTCGTGTTCGTCGGCTACAGACAGTTCGAGCCGCCCGTCATCGCGGTCGGACGACCCGTACCATCGTCCGTGGTCGTGGCGCCGGATCCATCGGCTCCGGCCGAGGAGCAGCTGCGGCAGGACGCTTCCGGCAATCTCGTGTTCCCCGAGCAGCTCGCATGGATTGCTGACTTCGAAAAGGCCGAAGCGATTGGCATGGCACTCCGGGTCGAGCTCTCCGAGGCGCAGCGTGCGGGCGGGTTCGACCGCGTCCTCGTCGTCGGCTTGCGGGTAAGCGCCGACGAGAAAGTCGGCCAGACGGAGCTCGAGACCCTGTTGCGGCACCACGCGTGCAGTCGATCAGGCCTGAGCCTGCTGCCGCAGGGCACTCCCACCAACAACACGGACGTGGTGCAGGCCGGTGGCGCGACCGTTGAGGCAGGCTCGAATCGCCCGGTCCCGGATGCTGCCGACGAGAGCTTCGACGATCGCAAGGCGCCGCTGTTCACGCCCGCCTCCACGTCGCTCGACAAGAAGGACGGGCAGTGGCTCGTGGAAGCGCTCGGAGTGGAGCCGTCGCTGTTCACGCACGTGCATCACGCGAACGGCACCGACCAGTCGATCTCCCGCGCCATGGGCGTCGCGCTCTGGCCGGCCACGATGGGTTACTGGATGGAATCGATGATGCCACCTGTGTTCCCGCAGGCCACTGTCGATGTCGCGCGCACGTTCTTTACTCGGTTCGTCGTCGCGTCAGGCTCGGCGCCTGCGGTCCGCATCGGCTCGCAGCCGTACGGCATCCTGCCGACCGCCGCGGTTTCGCGGATGCGGTGGATGTTCCTCGACGACGAGGCGGCCGCGCGGGATCCGCTGTTCATGTTCTGTCACCGCTTGTACCCGATCGTGCGGTCGATGCAGCAAGACTGGCGCACGCAGGCGGCACAGGTCTCGTTCACGGGAAAGCCTGGCGACCCGCACCAGACGCTGCTCGACATCCTCGGCCTCCATTCCGGATCGGTCGAGTGGTACTCACGCTATGCCGAGGCGCAGATCACGCTCTTCAACCGGTTGAACCTGTCAGGATTTGGAGACGAGAGCACGAGAATCTTCGAGGTCGCACAACACCAGAATGCCATCGATCTGCTCGTCAACCTTGGCTTCGGAGGCGCCGGTGCGCCGAAGATTCTCGATTATGTGTTCTCGGCCGCGCCCCAGCTGCTGAAGGGCGGCGTGGTCGACGACCGCCCGCTCTCGGAACGCGAGGGGATCAGGCCCTACACCACGGCGGGAGCCAACTACATTCAATGGCTCATCGACGCCGCCTCCACGTCGCTCCAGCGTCTGTACGAGCAGGGTGACTTCATCGGCGGGCAGCCTCCGGCTGCACTGCTCTACTTGCTGCTCCGCCACGCGCTGCAGCTCGGGTATCACGAGGCGAGCGTTGGCCTCCACCAGATGGTCGGGCTCTACACCCCAGAGCGCGCGGCGGCCGCTCGCATCGACCAACCCATCATTCACGTCGGCGCCGCGGAGGTGAGCGAGAGCCGGTACGAGCCGCTCTTCGCCATCGAGCCCTCAATCTCAGGACTGGGCAGCACGGTGACGGTCGGCGAGTTCATTGCCTCGCGCATGAACGAACTCGGGCCCGCGTCGCACCTGCGGGAGCAGGTTGACGCGCTCGAGCGGTTGAAGGCGCAGCCCACGGCGCGTCTCGAGCGCGCGTTTGCGGACCACATGGACTGCTGCTCGTACCGGCTCGACGCATGGCTGCTCAGCCTGGTGAATTACCAGCTCGCCACCATGCGGCGCACGCACGAAGGGCAGGAGGGTCCGCCGCGCCAGGGCGTCTACCTCGGAGCATACGGATGGCTGGAGGACGTGCGTCCGAAGAGTCAGCCGTCCGCGCCTGTCGGTACTCGACGATCCCGACCTGGCGGCCGAATTCGCGGACGCTGGCGGCACTCCACTCGTTCGAGACGCGGGCAACCAGGGCTTCGTACACGCACCGTCGCTCAATCAGGCCGTCGCGGCGGCCGTCCTGCGCAACGGCTATATCTCGACCGCGACCGCAGACACGCACGACACGCTGGCGGTCAACCTCACATCGGAGCGAGTGCGCACCGCCATGGGCCTGCTCGAGGGCATTCGCGCCGGACAGGGATTGAGCGACCTGCTCGGCTACCAGTTCGAGCGTGGCCTGCACGACAGGCACGAGATGGCGGAGGTGGACAAGTTCATCTACCCGCTCCGCAAGGCGTTTCCGCTGCGCGCCGATCGCCTGCAGTCCACCGCGACGCCCGAAGGCGTGCCGATCGAAGCCATCGAAGCCCGCAACGTCATCGACGGCCTGGCGCTGGCCGAACACATCAAGGCCACCGGTCGGCGGCAATACCCGTTCGACAAGCCTGGCCTGCTTCCCGCGAGCGTTACGGAGACGACGGCGATTTCGGCCGAGGCGGACCGGCTGCTTGCGTCCTGCGATGCGCTCGCGGACCTGGCGCTTGCGGAAGGCGTGTACCAGGCGGTCGTCGGCAACGTCGATCGCGCCGCCGCCAACTACGACGCGTACGCGCGTGGCGGGCTGCCGCCAGAACCAGAGATCATCCGAACGCCGGCCTCGGGCTTCGGCCTGACGCACCGCGTCGCTCTGCATTTGGCAGCCGGCGTGGACCCCGGTCAATCGCCAGACCCGGCTCTCGCCATGACCCCGCGCGCCCAGATTGAGCCGGCGATCAACGCGTGGCTCACGACGGTGCTGCCTCCGCTCTCCACGATTGGCTGCGTGGCCGAGTTCCACGACGTGGCAAATGATGCGGTGGTCGCCCGTGAAATCACGCTGGATCGGCTCGGCCTTCAGGCGGCGGACCTGATCGCGCTGGCGGGCGGCGCCGTTGATGCGATCGCAGAGATCGACGATCGGATTGCGGACCTCGTCGGCGCATCTGCACGCCCTGACCTGCCGGTGTCGATTCGCTACACGCAGAAACAATCCGCGGCGCTCACTCTGTTCGAGGCCCTGCCGCTCGTCCGCAGCCTGCGATCGCTCACGCTCGGCGCTCGCCCGCTGCGAAGCACGGACCTGTCGCTCGCGAGCGACGCGCGGTCCGCCCAGGATGCTGCACCGGTCGTCGATCGGCGACGTGCCACACTGGTCGAAGCGGCGATGCGAGACCTCGCCACCGAATTTTCGGCGTTCACAGCCACGCTCGACGGACTCCTGTCCCAGCCGGTCGCGCGGCGTGCAGAACTGCTGGCCGCCGCCGATACCGTGGCCGCGAATGGAACCGCGCTCCTTGCACGGGCGGCCCTCTTTGGAGTGCCGCAAACGGGACGTCAGTTCGTTCGCGACTTCAAGCGCCGGCTGTTCGCGGAGCTGCTCGGGCAGACCGCGCAGGTCGTGACCAGATGGAACGACAAACTCGCGCAGTTCGATGCGCGGATCGCCACCCACGACGCGCTCCCGGGTGAGGCGTCGGACGCGGAGCGATTCAGGATCCTGGCCGAGGCTGAAGCCACGATCCGCACGACACCAATCGTGCCGCGACCGGGGACCCCGGCCGAGCTGAGGTCAAGGCTGGTGGGCACCACGCGAGCGGCATTCGTAGCCCTCCGCGACCGGCTCGCAGGGCTGCAGCTGACACGGCGCACACGCGTGGCCGATCTGCTCGCCGACGTGCGAGCGATTGG
This sequence comes from Vicinamibacteria bacterium, assembly GCA_963697705.1. GTDB lineage: Bacteria > Acidobacteriota > Vicinamibacteria > Vicinamibacterales > JAENWD01 > CAVUCH01. The sequence goes on along the minus strand of CAVOPA010000017.1, from coordinate 1,689,264 downwards.
ATCGCTTTCGGAGTTCGATCCTGCGCCGTTCTCCCTCGCCGCGCACGAGAACACGGTGATCCACTTTCTCGAGGACGCACGCGCCGCCGCGGCCAGCGTCGGCCGTGTCCTCGCCGGCCGGCTCGCCGATGCGGCCCCGCACCTGCAGACGGCCGCCGCGAGCGCGATTCCCGTCGCTGCCGCGCGCGAGTTCGAGGCGGCAGCCAAGGCGCTGCTCGGCGACGACGTGGTCGTGGTGCCGGAGTTCGTGATTACCGCGTCGCAAACTGGCGAGCTGGCTAACGCCCTCGACGCCAGCCGGTCGGGTGCGCTGTTCGATCATCTCGTGCACCCGGCGAACGAGCGGATCCCGGCCATCGACTTCCCGGTGGACACGTGGCTCCACGGCACCGCCCGCGTGCGCGAGCGCCTGCGGGCCTGGGAGCAGGTCACGATGCTCGCCGGCGTGTTCGGGCGTGCCGAGCCGCCGCTCGATGCGCTGCAGCTGCCCCACGTACCAGGCGATCGGTGGTTCGGGCTCGACATTCCCGAGGACCGGACGCTCGAGGGCGATCGATTGTTGTACACCGCGCATTTCGCCACGCCGTTCGATCCCGCACAGCGTCTGTGCGGTCTGCTGCTCGACGAGTGGACCGAAATGATCCCGGCATCAGAGGTCGATACCGGGATCGCCGTGCACTACGATCGCCCGAACGCGGAGGCGCCGCAGACGATGCTGCTCGTCACGCCGACCGAGTTCCGCGGCGCGTGGCAGTGGGACGACATCGTGGACGCGCTGAACGACACGTTGGACCTTGCCAAGCAGCGCGCCGTGGAGCCCACGCACCTGGCCCAGCTGCCGTACGCTCCGTACCTGCCGGCGACCATCATGGCGAGCCAGGTACGCCAGCTCACCATCGCCGCCAACCTCGCCCTGAACAACCAGGTCGTGCTCGCCGGAGAATAAGGTGCCGAACCGATTCATCACGGCGGATCTGAAGGCGGTGCTGGCCGAGCGCGCGGAACCGGCCGTCACCTTGTGGAACCGGCTCGAAGGGCGGCCGCGCACCGAGACATTCGAGCGCGCCCTCAGGGCGGAGATTCGCGATCCGTTGTGGATGCTGACGCGCCAGTGGCAGGTCGGCGAATTCCGCGGCGACGATGCGGGGTCGCCCATCGTCGCGAAGGTCCGGGTGGAGACGGCACGGCTGCAGAAGTACGCCGCCGGTGACGCCAGGGCGGAGCCCTTCGACGAATCGATGCCGTTCGAGACGCGCGTGGAGCAGATGCCCATTCGCCTGGCACACGGTGCGCAGCCGATGTCGCTCGACGTCCGGCTGCTGCTGGGCCGCTACTGGCTGAAGCTCGTCGCGCCCCTTGCTTCGGCGGCAGCCGCCGAGTACGTCGCGGCATACCCGGTGGATTCACCCGATCCACAGCAGCCCGCCGCCGCCCCGATCGTTGCGCATCCCGAAGCATGGGCGGCTGTCGCGGCCGTCGCAGGCCGGGCCATGGACGGGGGGAAGTTGTACGCCCACCTCAAACAGCCTGGTGGCCGCGCGTCGGACGGGATCGCGTCGCTCGCCGGGCGGAAGGCGCAGGCGGATGCCCTTGGCGGCCGTTTCGTCGCCTGGTTCGAACGGGTCTTCGCGCAGCCGTCCGGGCCCGACGCATGGGTGCCCGATCGTCTCGAATACCAGTTCAGTTGTTCGGCGACCGAGAGGGATCACGAAAAGGTCCTCATCGCCGAGGAGTACTCCCGCGGGCAGATCGACTGGTATGAGCTGGACGTCGATCGGGCGCGCGAGCGGTTGGGCGACGCTGGCATGCCGGCGGAAGGTGATGCGGCGCGGACGCTGTCGATGGTCCCCGCGCCGGCAACCTTCGGCGGCATGCCACATTCACGGTGGTGGACGTTCGAGGAAGGCCGGACGAACTTCGGCGAGATCAGGCCGGACACCACGGACCTCGCCAAGCTGCTCCTGATCGAGTTCGGGCTCGTGTACGCGAACGACTGGCACATCGTGCCCTGCGCCGTTCCGGCCGGAACCGTGGCCACGATCCGCGGCATGGCCGTGACCACCGTGTTCGGCGACCGGATCTGGATCGATCACGCCGGCGCCGGAGACGACGAGCAATGGCAGCGCTGGGCGATGTTCCTCATGAGCGTCGAGGGGCAGGGGCACGACGCTGCCGATCTGTCGTTGCTGACCCCTCCCGCCGCGCACACGATCCTCGACGGTCCGCCGATCGAGGAGGTCGTCCTCGCGCGCGACGAGATGGCCAATATGGTCTGGGCGATCGAGAAGACCGTCCCTCTGCCAAGCGGCGAGTCGAAACCAGGACGCGAAGCGGCGGATGAGACGCGGCGGTTCTTCGAGCAGGCGCTCGAACGCCAGGTTGGACACCGGCCGGAGCCGCCCCCCGCTGCGTCGAACGCGCACGTGCGCTACCAGGTCATGAGCTCAGTGCCAGAGCACTGGATCCCGTTCATCCCGGTCCACGTGCCCGGCGACAACCGCGAGATCCAGCTGCAGCGCGCCTCGATGCCGCGGCTGATCGATGGCGATCCGGATCCGCCGGTGCCAGTCCGGCCCCGAACGTCGCTGCTGCGCCCCGGTCTGGACACGACGCCCCGGGCCGCGTATTTTCTGCACGAGGAGGAAGTGCCGCGCGCCGGCGTGCGCGTGTGGCAGCGATACCGCCGCACGCGCTCGCGGGATGGCCGGGTGTGGGTGTGGCTCGCGGTGGGTAAACAGACCGGTCGCGGCGAGGGATCAAGCGGGCTTGCGTTCGACCGGCTCGTCGACGTGAGGTGACTCTCGCATGGGTCGGCCTCATCCTTTAGGGGTGTTCATTGCGTCACGTTCGGCTGCGTCGCTGCCAAAACGAAGAAGGAGGAGCCCAATGTCCACGATCCGCACGCGACTTGCCCTAACAATCCTCATGGGGATGCTTACATTGCCGGCTGCGCTGACCGCCCAGACAGAGGAGCGCAGCCGGACGCAGGGGCTCAAGGAGACCGAGAAGTTCGTCAAGGCCGGCAGAGCCACCACTCAGGCGGTGGAGGAGGGCAAGCTGGAGGCGCAGAAGACGCTCGAGGCGTACAACACCCTCGTGACGCAGCCGTCGAAGGACATGAAAGGTGACTACAAGAGGGTGCTGAAGGGGACGGAGGCGATGAACGACAAGGTGGCCAATGCGCGCGCGAAAATCGAGGAGATGCAGAAGGCCCGGGATATCTACTTCAGCGGGCGCACGGAAGCCATCAAGAACATTCAGGACCCCGCCCTGCACAAGCAGGCGCAGGAGCGCCTGGCTGCCGATCAGAAGCAATTCGGGGCCGTACTGGAGGCACTGCAAGAGGGAGGCAAGGCGTTGGAGCCGTTCCGGAAACAGCTGGCCGACCAGATCACCTACCTGGGCAGCGACCTGAACCCCTCCGCCGTGAATTCGTTGAAGCCGCAGGCCGCGAAACTGAACGCGCAAGGAGGTGAGGTCTTTGCGAAGGTGGATCAAGCGACGGCGAAGGCCAACGCCTACTTCAAAGGCCTCAGCGCGGAAAGCTGACGCTCGTGCGCGGCCTCACGCGACCGCGCGACCAGCAAAAACACTCGCGACAAAACACGATGAACGCCAGAGCAGGCTCGTCTCTGCTCTGGCGCTGCGTCCACGGACGACCTTCATTCGGTCCCGATCCATAATGCCCATCACCGCCGCAGCTTGAACGCTCCGTTCCGCGGAGGGGCGGCGGCTGCAGATTCTCCTCACGCGCAGCTGAACCCGCGGAACGCGCGCGTCCGCACTCGCGTTCACCGGTGTGGTGATCCTCATGGCGCACCCGTCGGTCGCGTTCGACCGGCTCGTGGATGTGAGGTAACGCCTCCGACGGGTGCCGGCGCTTCGGTGCCGGCCGTCCGCGGCGCGTCTGGCGTCCCTCGCGCGGCAGATGCCGGCAGCAGACATCCCGCACCTCCTCACGCTCAGGGCTGCCTGGCCGGCACACCACTCCCTCTTGCGAGAGTCACCCGCTGATTGATCTTGCGGATCGTCCATCCCTCCGACGGTCCACCCGGCCAGTCCACACGAACGGCGACGGGACCCGTCCAATTGCCGAGACCGAACTGCAGCGTCGAATCCTTCGCGGACAGATAGCTGCCATCCGTCCGGACGCGACGCACGAGCGAGGGGCGGTCAGGGCGCTGCAGGTGGACGAGCGCGCCCAGACCGAGCCGGTTGGCCGGGCCGTTGTCGAGGCGGACCTGCAGCCACGACGCCTGCGTGCCGACCTGATTCAGCCACAGGTGGACGGGCCCCGTGTTGTTGGTCACCAGGACGTCGGTGTCGCCGTCGTTGTCGATGTCGCCAGCGGCCGCGGCCCTGCCGACGCCTGCCCGCGCGAACGCGGCCCCTGCCTGCGCCGACATGTCGGCGAACTTGCCGGTGCCCAGATTCCGGAACAGCAGGTTCCGCATCCGGTACGGTGCCGGCTGGCCGCGCTGTTCCTGGATGGTGTTCACGGCGCCATTGGTCACGAAGAGGTCCAGCCAGCCGTCGTTGTCGTAATCGATCCAGTCGGTACCGAAGCCGGTGAAGGCCGCCGTGGGTTGGGCAAGGCCCGACTGGACGCGCGTGTCGTCAAAGCCACCATGGCCGTCGCTCGTGTAGAGCGCAAAGGTCTCGGCGATGATGTTGGTGACGAAGAGGTCCTCGTCTCCGTCGCCATCGTAGTCACCCGAGGCGATGCCCATGCTGCCTTCGGGCGTGCCGGCGGCGTTGACGGCCACGCCCGCCAGCGGCCCATCGTCGACAAACGTGCCGTTCTTCTGGTTGATCCACAGTTGGTTCGGCGACGCATCGTTGGCGACGTAGAGGTCGAGCCATCCGTCTCCGTTGTAGTCGCCGGTGGCAACACCCAGCCCGGCGCCGTCGGCCTTCGTGATGCCGGCGGCTTCGGTCACGTCGATGAATCGACCGCCGCCCTCGTTCCGGAACAGCCGATCCGGCACGGGGTGGTACGAGCGGGGCCCGCAGTAATCGCGAGCGCCCGCCGGATCGAAGCACTGCTTGTTGGCCGTCGTCGTGAAATCCAGGTAGTTGACGACGAAGAGGTCGAGGTCGCCGTCGCGATCGTAGTCGATGAAAGTGGCCGCCGTGCTCCAGCGATCGTCGCCGACGCCGGCTCCGGCGGTGACGTCGCTGAACGTGCCGTCGCCGTTGTTCCGGTACAGCGTGTTCGACCCGAGCGCGGTGACGTACAAATCCTGATCGCCGTCGTTGTCGTAGTCGCCAGTGGCGACGCCCATCGCGTAGGTCGTGGCGCCGAGGCCGCTGCCGGCGGTGACGTCGGTGAATCGCAGGGTCCCGCGCTCGACGAGCTCGTTGCGGAAGAGGCGGTGCGTGCGCGCAGGATCGCGTGACGCCTTCGGATCGAGGCTCTGGCCTTGCAGCAGGAACACGTCCAGATCGCCGTCGTTGTCGTAATCGACGAGCGCGGCGCCCGCGCCCATCACCTCGGGGACGTAGAACTGCCCCGACACCCCGTTCTCATATTCGAACGTGAGACCGACGCGGGCGGCTACCTCGTCGAAGATGGCGCGATCGTTGTGGCCCTGCGCTGCGGCGAGCGTCGCCAGGCTCGCCATCGCCAGCGCGGGGAGCCGTGTCATTGGAGGCTCGTGATGTCGCGGTCGATCGCGGCGGTCAGCTCGCGCTGGCCGAATGCGTCCGCGAGACGACGCGCCTCACGTGCGAACGCGAGTCCCTCCTCGCGCCGGCCGGCCTGGACGTGGGCCACGGCCAGGCCAAACCAGTAGCGCGGCGATTCCGCATCCTGCGGCTCGCGCAGCTTCTCGAATTCCGCGATCGCCTCGTCGAATCGCCGGGCGGCCAGCAGCATGCGCCCGAGATTGTACCGGGCGAGACGATATTGCGGGTTGGCGGCCACCGCCTGGCGATACTCCGCAGTCGCCTCGGCCGGCTTCCGCGCGCCCTCCAGCAGCTGGCCCAGGTTGTTGCGCGCGGGCGCGTGCAGCGGGTTGGCGGCCACCGCGAGACGGTAGGCACCCTCGGCCTCGCTCCACCGCCGCTGCTGCCCCAGGACGACGCCATAGTTGTAGTGCGCCTCGTCCAGGTTGTTGCCGAGCGCGACCGCGGCCCTGTAATGCTCCTCGGCCTTGGCCCACCCCTCCGTCCGACCGTAGAGCGAGATCAGATTGACGTGCGCCAGCGCGAGGGAGGGGTTGCGCGCGAGCGCGGCCTCGTGCGCGTCGATGGCGCCCGCGAGATCTCCGCTCTCGGCCAGCCGCAGGCCGCGGGACAGGACACCGAGCGGATCATCGCGGACAGCCTGCACGCGCGCGGCGAGCGGGTCGTCGATCGCCGGCCATCGCCCACCGTGCGCGCTGTACTGCTCGAGCGCGGTACGCGCCTGGTCTCGCCGGTCGAGGGCGCGCAGCGACTGCGCGAGTCCGTAGTAGGCGGCGCCAAACTCCGGGAAGAGCGCGATCGCGCGCTCGAAGTGCGTCACCGCCTCGGCGTGCCGTCCCGCGCGCGCCGCGATGCGCCCGAGGCCGAGCTCGCCGACCGCTGCGGCGCCCGGCTGCGCCGCCAGATCCTGATACACCCGCGCGCTCGCGGCGAGGTCACCGGCGCCGAACAGCACTTCGGCCAGCCGCGCTCGCGCCGGGAGCAGCGCGGGCTGAAGCCGGGCGGCCTTCTCCAATGCAGCGGCCGCCTCCGCCAGGCGCATCAGGCGCTGCAACACGATCCCATCGAGATACCACCAGTCCGCACTGGCCGGCGCAAGTGCGTGGGCCCGCAGATAGGCGCCGTGTGCCGCTTCCCATTGCTCCCAGGCCTGGAGCGTGATTCCAAGACGTCCAGCGGCAGCCGCGTCCTGAGGAGACCGGCTGGCCTCCGCGACCGCGTCCGCCAGTGCCGTCCTTGCGTCGGGTGGAAAGGTGTCCAACGCAACAACAGGTAACGGCGGCAGCGCCGGCGCACTCTCCGGTTGTGCGGTGGCCGATCCCGCGCTCAGCAAGAGACAGACGAGCCCCGTCCAGAGTGGGATGGCCGTCACGGATCTCACGATAGATCGAGGCGGGGTGAGGCGGGTAGCCGTTCCGAGAACTGCACGTTCATCTCACGACGCGGCGACGGTCGATGCAGAGCCCTGCCGGGCGCAACCATCGGCGGCTGCGCCCGGCCACCACGTCTCGAGACTAGAACGTCAGGTGCAACCCGAAGCGGAACTCCCGGGAGCGACCGATGGCAGCGTCGCCGTTCGTCTCCAGGACCTTCCCGAAATCCGAGCTGTTGACGTCGCTCTCCGGGTTGGCGAAATGCGGCGTGTTGCTCACGTTGAACGCCTCGGCCCGGAACTGCAGCTTGTACCTGTCGCTCAAATTGAACGTGCGGAAGAGACTCAAGTCGAGATTGACCACGCCAGGCCCACGAAGGATATTGCGGCCGGTGTTGCCGAACCGGACCTCCGTGACGCGCGCAAATGCGCTGGTGTCGAAGAAGGTGCCGGCGTTCCCCACGTTCCCCAACTTCTCCACCGTGTCCTTGACCTGGTCGGCTGTCTGCGCGTTGCCGGGCATGTTCAACGACGCGTCCGAGGCGAAGACGGTGAACGGCCTCCCTTGGTACGCGGCGAACACCCCATTCATCTGCCAGCCACCAAAGATCGCCTTGCGGGTCCCGTCGGTGGCCCACCGCTTCCCCTCACCGAATGGCAGCTCGTACACGAACCCCAGCTGGAAATTGTGAGGGATGTTGTGATCGGCCTGGGCGCGGTTGCGATAGGACACGCTCGGAGCGTTCCACATGAACTCTGTCCAGTCAGAATAAGCAGCCTCGTCGATGGCTCGGGAGTAGGTGTACGCCGCCTTCAGCAGCAGGCCATCTTTGAAACGCCGATTCAGCGACATCTGGAGCGAATGGTAGTTGTTGTGCGTACGGCCATCAAATTCCCTGGTCGTCGTTGTGCGTCCGAACTTCTGGAACAGCGGCCGCCCTTCGTCCCCGGAGCCGGGAATCTGCGAGGCGTTGATATCGAGGAACGCGAATCCTCTGACGCCCGCCGACCCGACATAGCCCACCGATCCAACGATCTCGAACGGCAGCGAGCGCTCGACAATGAGGTTCCATGACTGGATGTAGCCGCGGTGCAGCATCTCGTTCGCCCTGGGATATCCAGTCTCGGCAACTCCGGGCAAAGGAACTCTGCCCGTGCTGATGTCCGGGCAGCAGATGGAGGGAATTCCGACAGTGGGTCCGAGAGGCGCGTTCGGAACACCCGCATACCCGGGGCTCGTGGTCACCGGCTGGTAACCGTTGACGCCATCGAAGGTCGCGACGACCGTCAGCGGATACCAGCCACGCAAGGCCTGAGCACCCCACGGGTGCGGGTTGTAGGTGATGCCGTACCCGCCCCGGATGACCGTCGCGTCGTTCAGGTGATAGGCGAACCCGAGGCGAGGAGCGAAGAGCTTCTTGCTGAATCCCACACCGTTGTCTTGAGGAATGCCCCCTCGTCCCCCGATCAGCGCCTCGTTGGTCTCAGGATCGTACGATTCGATGCCCAGACCATCCTCACGCGTCCGGTTGGGATAGAGCTCCCATCGCAGTCCGAGATCGAGCGTCAGCTTGTTACCGCGCCGCCAGCGATCGCGGACGTAGAGCGCGTACTGGTTCTCGAAGCTCGTCATCTTGATGAACTGGCTGCTCTTGCCCGTGGACGTCGGCGTGCCGAGGAGAAATCCGGCAAGGCCATTCCAGTCGTTCTCGAAGGACGGCGTTCCGTCCTGGAACCCGACCGTGGCATCGAATTCCTCGGGGTTGAGGGCAGTCACCCCGGAAGCGAAGCTGAACGCTCCGCGTGGGCCTGCGCCGAGCTCCGGTTGCCAGTGCTTCATCGTGTGATGGACGACGTCGAAGCCGAACCGGATGTCGTGCTGGCCCTTCGTCCAGCTTGCATTCGTGTTGAAGGTGAACGACTGATCGTTGCGGTACAACGGGTTCCAGCTCTCCGTATTCCCCAGGTCTGAATACCCGGAGATGGACATGCCCGGCATCCCGCTCTCCCGCGGATCCGGGCCGTTGGTGCCGGGGATGCCCAACACGTCCAGCCCGAAGTTCGTCCCGAGGTCCGGCGGCACCACGTTCTGGCCGAATCGCGTCCACCCGAACGTCCCGTCCAGGAGAAAGTTCGGCGACACGGTGTAGGTCTGGCCGATGCCGCCAATCTGCACCAGCGTGTGGCCGTCGCCGACACCGCCGTCGCACACGCACTCGCCGCCTGCTGCACCCAGACCGAAGTCGCCGTGCACGAGCGCGTCCATGACGCTGTACTTGAAAAACAGCTGGTGCCGATCGTTGCGGTTCCAGTTGACCTTCGCATCGAAGTTGTTGCGGTTGAGACGCTGGGTGCCGGAGTTGAAATAGTTGTCGAGATCCCCCTCCTGATTGGGGAGCGGGACCAGGTCGAGCATCTGCATCATCGGCCCGTTCAGGCGCCCCTGAGGAATGACGTTGACCCGCCCGCCGCTGGCGAATACCGTCCGGCCAGTGCCATCCAGGTTTCCAGAGAAGGGATCGAACACCATACCTTCTTGAAGGGGTACCGTTCCCCCCTCGGTGGTACGAATCGGAATGATGTTGCCGCTGCCGTCCAGGATGTTCCCGCCCAGCATGCGGCTGAAGTCGCCCGTGCGGAAGTCAGCCGTCGGGACGGAGAAGAGGTTCGATCGGTTCACGCGTTGGAACGTGCCTTCCCAGTTCGCGAAGAAGAACAGCTTGTTCTTGATGATGGGCCCGCCGAGGTTCGCACCGTCACCGTGCTGGCTCTCCTTCGGTTTGTCGGTCACGCCCCCGAAATTCTCGTCCCAGGTGAAAGCCCGCAACGCATCGTTGCTGTAGCTGGCGAACACGCCGCCGCGAAGTTCGTTCGTCCCCGATTTCGTGATCACGGTCACGGCCGCGCCGCCGGTCATGCCCTGCTCGGCGTCGAAGTTGTTGGTGGAAATGTTGACTTCCTCGATGCTCTCCACCGGCGCGACATACACCGCGTGGTGGGGCATCGTGACCAGGATGTCAGCCGACCCATCCAGGCGGGTGTTGTTCGCGCCCCGCTCCTGGCCGTTGACGTTGGTCGTCAACGCGCGTCCCGGCGTATCGGTGACGGCGTTCTGAAACTGCGCCGGCGTTGTGCCGGGAACCAGATTGAGCAGCGTCTGGTAGTTGCGATAGTTCGAGAGCGGCAGATTTCCGAGCGCCTGCGTCGTGATGGTCGAGCTCACATCCGACTTCGTCGTCTGGAGAAGCGCGGAGCTGGCTTCCACGGAGACCTGCTCGGCTATCGCTCCCACACGAAGAGTGATGTCCACGCGAGTGACGGCATTGACTGGAACGGGGACGCCCGTCTGGGTGTACGGGCTGAACCCGCTGGCGTTGACCGACAGGTCATACGTACCCTCGGTCAGGTTTGGAATGGCATAGTAGCCGGCGTCGTCCGTGGTGCCCTGGCGGGACAGGCCCGTGGACGTGTTCTTCACGGTGACGACCGCCTTGGGGACGACAGCCCCGGTTGGGTCGGTCAACGTGCCGGCGATCGATCCGTACAGGACCTGAGCTGACAGAACGCCGTCAGCAGGCCCCGTCGCCATCACGCCGAGGGCCAGACAGACCAGAATGCGCATCGTGCTGCTCGCGAGTCTCACAGTGCCTCCAGTCGGCCGCGGACGGGCGAGATGCGCGGTGGGTAAAGGCGGCCGATGAGGAATCGCCGCCCTGCAGCCGGGAGCTGTGGCGGTCGTCAGCAGCGTCGACGGGGCGCGGCACGTTCAAGCCAATCGACGCGACTGGATCGACCGACAGCGTACGGGAACCGGCTGCACATCGCGTGCACCTCGCGGTGCGACCGTATCGCAGGTGGGCGGATCGTGCGTCGGCAATTCCTGCTTGTCAAGCGCGACCACGAAGATGTGGGGCCGAATTACGAGAATACCGGACAGGTATCGCTCGTCACGTGGAGTGATGAGCTTGCGTGACGGCTTCGAGAGTTCGAGGATGACCTTGCTCCGCACCCGCTCGCGCGACGGTCGCGTGGGTGTGGCTCGCGGTGGGTAAAGAGACCGGCCGTGGCGAGGGATCGAGCGTGCTCGCGTTCGGCCGGCTCGTGGACGTGAAGTGAGTATGGGCTTCGAGGCGGCGCGTGGCCAGGCCCCGCCGCCCTTCCATTACGGGACGACACCCAGCCCCAGGCTGCCATACGCGTCCCACGTCCGGGTCGATCCCGCGTTCCTCACCCACACCTGCATCGAGTAGGTGCCGGGCGCTGGTGGCATCCACGCGAACGTGCTCGATGCACTCCAGGACTGCCCTATCGTCCAGCTCGATCCATCGAACACCCAGAACTGGTAGGTGTATGGCCCGCTGCCGCCCGCCGCTGCCGCGGTGATGACTGCGGGCACGCCTGTGGCCAACTCGAAAGCGGAAGAAACGGCGAAGGCCGTAACCGCGAGCGGCGAGGGGCCGAGGATCACCGCCGGCCCGGCGCTTCGATACGCGTCGTAGCTCGCGGTGGACCCCGCATTGCGGACCCACACCTGGAACACGTAGTCTCCCGGGGCGGCGGGAATCCACGTCCACGCCGGCGACGTGCTCCAGCGCTGCCCGACCCTCCAGTTCACGCCGTCGTAGACGTAGAACTTGTACGTGTACGGCCCGGTGCCCCCCGCGGCCGATGCCGTCCACGTGACCGGCGTTCCCTGTGGGACCGGGAGCTTCCGATCGGCGGCCAGCGCCCTGACCGTAAGCGCGATGGGGTTGCCGATGATGTAAGGACCCGCGCTCCGATACGCGTCGTAGCTGGCTGCGGACCCGGCGTTGCGGATCCACACCTGGAACACGTAGGTGCCGGGCGCCGCTGGTATCCACGTCCATGTAGGAGATGAGCTCCAGTGCTGCCCGATGCTCCACGCGGCCCCGTTCCACACCCAGAACTGGTAGGTGTAAGGGCCCGTGCCACCGCTCGCCAGGGCCGTCCAGGTGATCGGTGTGCGGGCTGGCATCGGGCCCGCGCGATCCGCGGCGAGCGTGCGGGCCGTCAAGGCAGCCGGTTGACTGACGACGAAGGGACCGAACGACCGGAAGGTGTCGAGGCGCGCCGAGGACCCCGCACTCCGGGCCCAGACCTGGAAGGAGTACGTGCCGGACGTGGACGGCGTCCACACCCATGTCGCGGAAGGCGACCAGTCCTGGCCCAGACGCCACTCCGCGCCGTTGTAGACCCAGAACTGATACGTGTACGGCGCCACACCACCCCCGGCAGTGACGGTCCACGTCACCGACTGCGCGGTCGATGCGCTGGCGCGGCTGGGCGTGACGCTGGCAATCGCGAGCTCCGGAACCGCGACGCCTGACGACGACAGCGTCACCGTGACCCCGACGGCCGCACTCGTCGTGGCGAGGCCGCTGTCGTCGGTAGCCACCGCAGTCAACTGGTAGGTGCCGGGCGCAACCTTCGGCCAGGCGAACGACCACGGCGCGGCCGACGCGCTGCCGAGAGCGGACCCGTTGACGAAGAAGTCCACGCGCGTGACGGTGCCATCCGGATCGGACGCGGATGCGACGAGCGCGAACTCGGGGCCGACAAGGGTCGCACCGTTCAAAGGAGAGACCAGCGACACCGCAGGCGGTGCCGAAGCGATCGTCACCTCGTACGGCTGCGAACCACTGAGGGAGGGATCGGTGGCGTCCTGCGCCTGGACGGTGATCGAGAACCGGCCCGGGTGGGTCGGCGTGCCGCTCAATACGCCGGTCGTCGGACCGAGCGATACGCCGGGCGGCAGCGCACCGTCAATCAGCGCCCACGCGTACGTGCCGTTCCCGCCGATCGCCGCCAGCGTCACCGCATACGGCACCCCCGTCTGTCCGTCCGGCAGCGTGGTGGTCGTGATGGCGACCGGTGGCGGAGGACCGGGCCGGCCGATGCGCGCCGCGAGCGCATCGCCTTCAATCTGCGCGACCGCTGCCCCGAGATCGAGCCCATCGGTGCCGCTGGCGCGGTAGGGGCTGGCTTCGATCAAATGGAAGTTGGACGCGGCGACGTCGATGAACTGGGCCTGCCAGAACGCCACCGTCGGAAACTCGTTGCCCGAGGGATAGCGCGAGCCGAGCCCGCCCGCGAAGGCGTTCCGCGCGACGACGGCGTCGGGGAAGAAGGCGTTCAGCGTGTCGTTCCCGTAGCCGCGTCGCGTCGCCCATGATCCCAAAGGCATTGTGCTTCAGCAGATTGTTCGTGAACCGCAGGTTGGACACCTGCATCTCGCTGCCGTAGCTTCCACCGTAGACGTAGATCGCATGGCCGGTGTGCATCACGGTGTTGTGATCGACGGTGATGTCGCTCGGCCCGTTGCCGATCTGAATCCAGCGGCCACTTCCGCCCCATCGGCTCGAATCGATGTCGTCGAAGATGTTGTTCGCGATCGTGATGCGGCGGGTCTGCGCGCTGGTAGCGTTGGTGTCGTAGCCTTCGATTTGCACGCCGGAGCCGGCGTGCCGGACGACGTTACCGGTGAACTCTACGTCGCGCACGTACACCCACGGCGAGGTGCCGTCCTGGTTGCGCGGGGTGAAGAGCACGGGGAAGCCGGCCTGCGATTCCTTCCAGCAGTTCTCCATCAGGTTGCCGTGCACCCGGACGCGGCTCGCCAGCTTCAGCTCGAGCATGTTCTTCACCGCCCAGAGCGTGCCTTTCATCCAGGCGCCGGTATCGGCGACGCCGGCCGTCGCGCCCGTGTCCGCGAAGGCTGCGGCCGTGGCCTCGAAGTAGCGGTCCTGCGCGCCGGGTGCGGCGCCGCGGTAAACACGATAGGTCGTCGCGTTCGGCACCGGCACCCACGCGATCGCGATGCGACCGCCAGCGGCGACTGACGCCGTGACCTCCACCGAGCGATCCGAGTAGGCCCACGCGTCCTGCGCCGTCCTGCGCGCCGCCACCACGCGGTAGGAGTACGTGCCGGCCGGCAGCGCGCCGCTGCCGCTGGCCGCCGCCCTGACGCCGGCGGGCGCCGCGAGGATGGGCAGCCGCCACTCCGGCCGCTTGTACAGGTAGTTGCCTGCAAACTCGATGTCCGACGCGATGACGTTGGGAATCTTGGGGCTGGCGCCGCCGAGCAGGAAGTTCTCGCCCGCGGCCTCGAGATAGTTGTTGACGATCGTGTACGGACCCGGGCCGTTGTAGCCGCCGAGGGCCTGCGTGTCCATCCCGACGCCTTTCATGTCGGCGATATAACAGTTCAGCACCCAGGTGGCGCCGCTGTGCAGCGACACGCCTCGCTTCTGCCCGACGACCGAGTCACCGTGGATATAGAGCCGGTCGAGCACGAGGTCGTGCGGCACCTGTGCGAGTGACGTCTGCGTCGTGTCTCCCGCGCCGAGCGCGACGATGTCGCCGTAGCCGCGGTCGTTGGCCTGGAACTCGAGCAGTTGCAGCCGCCAGTGGTGGGCACCGGCGGCCGCGGTGAGAGCCGCCATCGTGTTCGGCGACTTGATTACGGGCAGGTTCGCGGCGTCCGAGGGCAGGACCCGCATTCCGTCGAGCGGCAGCAGCGTGTCGGCGGCGGCCGATCGAATCGTGATGTACGCGGTCGATGCGCCCTTGTTCGTCAGGCGGAAGTTGCCGCTGTAAGTCGCGCCGGGCGCCAGCAGCAAGCGGTCCCCGGGTTGCGCCCGGTCGATGGCGGCCTGCAGGCTGGCACCGGCAGGCACGTAGGTGTCCGCGGCCCAGAGCGGTGCCGTTGGCAGGGCTGTCGCAGCCGCGCCGATACCCAGACCGAGACAGAGGCTTCGCCAGCTACCCATCGTGGCCCGACTCTTTATTCGCAGGAAAAAGGCCCTGAGAGCGACGATGTGGTGGGCCCTGATACAGAGCTGCAGGGCAAGGGGGGTACCGACCGCGAGCAGGAGGCAGCGCACCGCAGCGTGCCGCCCGGGTCTGTCGCTTATTGCTCCGGAATTCTTCGCCGGGCGAAGAGGCGCACGCCTGAGCCGTGCACGATTACGCTCCGCACCAGGCTGCGCGACCGATCACGGTTCTGTCGCTGGCCGCCGCACACTTGTAAGCGACGCGCGGGCGCTCCGGTTCGCTCTTCCGACCCGGAATGCCCGTCATCGAGAGAGGCGCTGAACGGTCGGCCGTTCCGCGCGCCCGCCAGAGGCCGTGCCGACGGCACTCGAGCCACCTCTGGGCTGGGCCGCTCGATCGGGGATTCGCGCGGTGCCGGCGACCGGTCCGATCGGTCCTGATCCATAATCCCCATCTCGCGAGGAGCGGGTTGTCGTTTCGGGTCAGGGTTCGGCCCAGGAGGCATCGAGATTGGGTTCACGACCATGGCGGAAGTCATAGGCGAACCAGGACGGGCAACCAGCGTGCGAGCCCACGCCCGGTGGGTGCGAATCAGCCACTGGATCGCGACCGCAAGCGTGCTGACGCTCGCGTTCACCGGCATCGTGATCCTCATGGCGCACCCGCGCCTGTACTGGGGCGAGGCGGGAAACGACCTGACGCCGGCCCTCATCGAGTTGCCGATCAGCCGCAATTACCAGCATGGCGGCTGGGACAAGCGCTCGCCCTTTTTCGCCGACGCCGCCGGTCCGATCAGCGCCGTGCGCACCTACGACATCTTCAATGAGAACGGCTGGGGGCGGAGCCTGCACTTCCTCGCCGCGTGGTGGCTCGTGCTGCCCGGCGCCGTGTACCTGCTGACCGGCATCTTCGGCGGTCACTTCCGCACGCACGTCTGGCCTCGGCTGAGGGAGCTCGCCCCGCATCTCGTCTGGCGCGACGTCGTCGATCATCTGCGGCTGCGAATCCCCCCCGCCAGCGGCGGCCCGCAGTACGGGCTGCTGCAGAAATGCTCGTACTCCTTCGTGATCTTCGTGGCGGCGCCGTTGATTGCGTTGACGGGTCTGACGATGTCGCCGGCCGTGACGGCCGGATTTCCGTTCCTGCTCCGGCTGTTCGGCGGCTACCAGTCCGCGCGCACGCTCCACTTCCTGGCGTTTGCGGCGCTCCTGCTCTTCGTGTTCGTACACGTGGTGATGGTCATGCTGTCCGGATTCCGCCGTCAGATGCGGGGCATGACGCTCGGGAAGTGACCTGGATGAAGAGAACTGACATGAAGACCAGCGGTCTCATCACTCGGCGCCGGGCGATTGTCGCGGGCGTCGCCGCCGCCGGCGGTTTCCTGGTCACCAGGCAGGCGAAGGATCTGCCGCCCACCTACGGCAACCTGCTGCGCGCCGGCGACACGTTCACCTATGCGGCGCATCGGGCGCTGCTGCCGGGGCACTCGCTGGTCAGAGAGTACGCTCGAGGCGACATCACGTCGTTCCCCGCGACCGGCACGACGGACCCCGGCCTCGCTGGGAAATCGGAGCTCGGCGTCGCCTATCGCCGGTTGAAAGACAACGCGTTCGCCGACTGGCGGCTGTCGGTTGAAGGCCAAGTCGCCACGCCACGAACGTTTTCCCTCGCCGAGCTGAAACAGCTCCCCTCGAGGACGCAGATCACGCGACACACGTGCGAGGAGGGCTGGACCGCGATCGGCGAGTGGACCGGCGTGCCGCTCAGCCTCGTGCTGGATGCGGCGGGCATGCTGCCGACGGCCAGGTTCGTGGTCTTCTACTCCTACGACGACTGGGCCGACAGCATCGACCTGCTCGACGCGCTGCACCCGCAGACGCTCCTCGCCTACGGCATGAACGGGCGCGATCTCCCTACCCAGCACGGCGCGCCGGTGCGGCTGCGGGTCGAACGGCAAATGGGCTACAAGAGCATGAAGTACGTCAAGCGCATCGCTCTCGTCGACGAGTTCGACGATGGCGGCCAGAAGGGGAACATCCAGAACGGGTGGGCCTGGTACACGGGAATCTGAGGACGCCGGCGCGGCGTGTAGCACTTGATGGTCTTGGTGATGCTGGTGAGCCAATGACTCCGCGGATCATCGTCCCGCTTGTTGCCATCGCGCTGCTGACGTCGGCGCGCCCGTGTCGCGCGGATGCGGCGCAGCAGCCAGCCGAGAAGACCATCCCACCCCAGGTCAAGCTGTTCCTACCGTACAAGCGGTACTCGGCCGAGGAGAATCAGCGAATCCTCGACGCGTACAAATACCTGCGCGTCTCCGACGTGTCGGATGGCATGGACGTCGTCGGGCTCGCGGACGTGGGGCTGGTCGACCCGGAGATCCACGCGCTCTGGAAGGACACGGAGCGTTTCACGCACCGCATCGTCGGCATCGCCGTGACCGCGCGTTACGTGCCGACGAACAAGCGCGAGCCGAAAATGGACGACCGGTCGATCGACCGCTGGTACAGCACCCTCACGTCAGAGGCGTTCATGGACGCGCTGACGCCCGGCTCCGTCCTCGTGATCGACGCGATGGAGGACGGGGAGAGCCGCAGCATCGGGTCCACCAACATCAGGAGCTGGCAGGAGCGCGGCATGGTCGGCCTCGTCACCAGCGGAGGGCTGGCCGACAGCGACGAGATCATTCACCACAAGGTGCCGGCTTACTTCCGCCGCCTGGCGCGGGGTATTCGTCCGGGGCGCAACGAGCTCGAATCGGTGAATCGGCCGGTAACTATCGGCGGCGTGCTGGTTCGGCCCGGCGATGTCGTCATGGCTGACGGCGACGGCGTCGTCGTCGTGCCGCGCGAGCGAGCGGAGGAGGTCGCGGCGGCGGCGCTGCCGTTCCTGGACAACGTGGGGCGTGAGCGGTACATCAGGGAGACGGGCAAGAATCCCTGGAAGCGTTAGCCGGGCTGGCCCTACTCGCAGGGCCAGCCAGGTGGGCGCCCCGCACGGTCGGGCACCGCTGCCGACACGCAGTCGGCGTGCCTCCGATCAGTCGAAGTCCGTCGCCGCCGCCGGCTGCGCCATGAGCGCAATGATTCGCTCGAGCTGAGTGGGCGTCAGGCGGTCGAGCGAGAGCGGCGGCAGGGCGTCGGTCGCAAAGAACGCCACTTCGTCGGTCTCGTCGCTCCCGCTCGGTGTGCCGCTCACGAGCTCGCAGCCGAAAAACAGCTTGTACACATAGAACGGCTGCGGCGGATGCCCGTGCAGGCGCTTGTCGTACAGCGCCAGCAGGCGCGTCGCGCGCACCGTGTAGCCGGATTCCTCGCGGACCTCGCGCTCGACCGCCTCGCGTGGACTCTCGCCGACATCCGCCCAGCCCCCCGGGAGCGTCCAACGGCCGTCGAGGCGCTCGCGCACGAGGAGCACACGACCCTCACGCAGGACGGCTGCGCGCACGTCCACCTTCGGCGTGGCGTGGCCGGTCTCGACTTCGAACAATGCACGCACCGTCGCGAGCGGCTGCTGCGCTCCGGCCGCCAGCATGGCGAGCGCGATCTCCCGGATGCGGGTGTAGCGCGCTACATCGTATGCGTCGCGCGCGTACGTCAGGCCTGTCTGGGCCGACGTGATCAGCTCACGTGCCCAGTCCACCCACTTGGCGGTATCGAGTGCGGTCGACGAGGCCTCTGGGGGTGGGACGGCTGCGGGCGCGCCAGGTTGGGATGGATCGTCGGGAATCTTCATGCGGTTCGGCGTGCCAGCCCCGCCGCCTGCTCGCCGCGGCCACGCGCGTCGTCACGTGGGCGGCTCCCGCATCGGTGTGGCGAGCACTGCCCTGGCGCAGCCGGCGGCCACCTGCCGTGAACCTCGGGGACGAGTCGGCGGCAGATGACAGGCGTTCGGTCCAATCAGTCTGAAAGCCCCGGCGACTGCGCTCCGGCTGGTATCGCTGTCTGCCGCTTGCGCTCCATGTCCTGCTGGGTCTGAAAGATCGCGCACCAGTCTTTGTGCGCCTCGACCGGCATCCCGCATTCGATGCAGACGCGCACGCGCGCCTTCGATTCCCCGGAGTCTCGGCCCAGCAGTTTCTTCAAAATGGACATGACGTGTTCCCTGAGATGACCCGCGTTTCCAGTGAGACGAGGCGAAAGCCCGAATGGTTCACACGTAGGATAATCGCCTTCCGCAGGCCGGACCGCAGAACTGAGCACCTGGACGCGAAACTGCAGGCTGAGAACTGAAGACCCCACCGCTACCCGAAGCGTTCGAAGAGCATCGCGACCGTTGCTGGCGCCGCGACGAAGCGAGACGCGTCGAGACCGCCTATGAGGCGGAGCGCTTCATCGAGGAGGTCGGGTTCGCTGCCTGCCTCACCGACTCGCGCCGGCCGGGTCCCTCGCTGTACATCGCCGTCTGCGGACGCCGCGATGCCGTGCTGCCGCGCCACGTTCAGAAGGACGAGGAAGCGTCGCTGGCCTGGGTGCTGAAAGACGAGATCATCGCGCGCGGCAAGGTGTACTACGGCAAGCTTGCGCGCGGCAAGGCGACGTTCGTGGCGCCGCGCCTCGTGCCGTTCTTCCACGCGGTCTGGGGCGTGCGCCGGTCGGAGGAGGCCGGGCGTTTCAGCCGGGACGCGCGGGCGATTCTGAAAGTGCTCCGCCGCGAGTGGGAGATGGGCACGGCGGATCTCCGCGAGGCATCGCGGGTCCGCGATCGCCAGGCGTTCACGCGCGCGCTCGACGAGCTCCAGGCTGCCATGATCGTGGTGCCGAGCGCCGTCGTGTATCGGCCGTTCACGTATCTGTGGACGCTCGCTGTCGGTCGATTTCCCGACGCGCTGCGCCAGCGTCCGCGTCGAGAGATCGCCGTGCGCGAAATCGCGCGGTGCTTCCTCACGAGTGCTGGGATGACCGTGCGCGGAGAACTGGCCCGCGTGACCGGGTTGTCACGTCCCGAGGCCGGGCGCGGCAACCAGGCGCTCGTGGCCGAAGGGTACGCGGATGTGGCTGGTACCGGCGTGTACTCCCTGGCGACCGGCGGGCCCGCACGCCTCGAGGAGTAGCCTCGCGCGCGGAGCCAGCCTGCCGGCCAGCTCGCCGAGCCGGATTACGGGCGAAACGCGCGCGGTACCGTCACGGTGATCGTCACGCGCTTGGTCTTGTCATCTGGTCCCGTGCGCCGCGCCCAGTCGGCATTGCCACACATCCACGGCGGGCTGCCCGCGGGGAGATCCGCCTGGGGGATGTCGGGCAGATCGGTGGTCGCGAACGCGGCCCCGTACGGCACCAGCGGCCGCGGCACGTCGGGGGTGACGGCGGGCTGCAGCAGCGCAAGGGCCGCATTCCAGCCCTGGAGCATCTTGGTGATCGCCGCATCACGCTTGGCTTTCACGCCCTTCGACGAGCTCTCCGGCTGGGTCGGGTGGGTGACGGGTACGTAGACCCCGCCGAACGCAGCACCGGACGGCGTGCTCCGCCAGGCGTGCCAGGCTCCATCCGCGAGCTGGCCAAGCGCCACGACACCTTGAATCCCGCCGGGAAGCAGCGCGTCGAACCAGCGGTTTCGATACGCGATGATCGCCGCGTCGTTCCTGTGCCTGGTGCCGCCTCCCTGACCGTAGACGCTGTACACGTACGTGTTCACCATCACATAGCTGCGAGTCATTCCGAGCTTCTCGACGAAGCCCTGGATGCGATGGCCGGCGCCGCCCACGAGAGTTCGGCGCACGATCACCTCGTGCTGCGCGGGATCCTGGCCGATCACCAGCAGCCGTGCGCTGCCATCGAGCCGGCCGCGATGGAACACCGGGCCCCATTCGGTGCGGAAGTCCTTGGTCGGGAACACGGTGGCGTCGGGGACGTCCTGCACCAGGGTGCGGAACGGCTCCTGCCCGTAGCCGGGATCGAATGCCGTTGCCATCAGTCCTCTCTCTCGCGCTGCCGGGGTGAGCGGAGTCTACTACGGCGTCGCCTGACGGCGGTCTACAGCCGCGGCGTCTGCTCTCCTCAGGACGGACCCACACGGCCCACCTGAAGGTGGGCACTACGCGACGGGGACCACACGGCCCACCTGAAGGTGGGCACTACGCGACGGGGGACCACACGGCCCACCTGAAGGTGGGCACTACGCGACGGGGGAACCACACGGCCCACCTGAAGGTGGGCACTACGTGATGTGGCGCTATGCCTCTGTTCGACAGCCGGCGCCTCAGCCGCACGCTGCCAATGGCGCGAGTCGGCGACGGACGTGCTGGTACGACGACGAGGGTCCAATCGCCTATAATTATCGACTCCACTGTTGCGCGGGGCGTCTCGTCCCCGACCCCATACGGAGTTCCAGGCGGTGCCGCTCATCCCTTCCGGCCGTGTCCGTCGACTGATGCTTGGCGCCTCCGCGATCGCGCTAGCCGCAGCAGCGGCGTGCGGCCGGCACGCGCCCCAGGTCGCGGGTGTGCCGGAGGTCGTGGACTTCAACTTCCACGTGAAGCCGATCCTCTCGGACCGCTGTTTCAAGTGCCACGGACCGGACGAGCGTGTGCGCAAGGCCTCGCTCCGCCTGGATCGCCAGGAGGTGGCGTTCGGCACGCTGCCGTCTGGCCATCGTGCCGTCGTGCCCGGCAGCACGAGACGGAGTGAGCTGGTCGCCCGCATTCTGAGCACCGACCCGAAGTTCATGATGCCAGCGCCGGAGTCCAACCTCTCGTTGTCCGACTACGAGAAGGCGGTCCTCGTCCGGTGGGTGGAACAGGGTGCCGTCTGGAAGCCGCACTGGTCGTTGATCCCGCCGAAGAAGCCGGCCGTGCCCGCGGTCAAGCAGGCAACCTGGCCGCGAGGCGACATCGATCGCTTCGTGCTGGCGACGCTCGAGTCGAAAGGCCTGACGCCGTCGCGCGAAGCGCCGCGCGAGCGGTGGTTGCGACGCGTCACGCTCGACCTCACCGGACTACCGCCGACGCTGGCCGAGATCGACGCCTTCCTTGCCGATCGCGCGCCGGCTGCGTACGAGACGGTCGTCGATCGCCTGCTGGCGTCGCCGGCGTACGGCGAGCGGATGGCCGCCGAATGGCTCGATCTGGCCCGCTACGCCGACTCGCACGGCTACCAGGATGACGGCATGCGCCAGATGTGGCCGTGGCGCGACTGGGTCATCTCAGCCTTCAACCGGAACCTGCCCTTCGACACGTTCATCACGTGGCAGCTCGCGGGCGACCTGCTCCCCGAGCCGACCGAAGAGCAGCGGCTCGCGACCGGATTCAACCGGAACCACATGCAGACCCAGGAGGGTGGCGTGGTCCCCGAGGAGTACCGCACCGAGTACGTGGTGGATCGCGTGAACACGTTTGGTCGCGCGTTTCTCGGGTTGAGCGTCGAGTGCGCCCGGTGCCACGATCACAAGTACGACCCGATCACGCAGAAGGAGTTCTATCGCCTCTACAGCTTCTTCAACAACAACAACGAAACGGGGCAGATTCCCTACTCCGGCGTGCCGAGCCCGATCGTCGTCCTCGAGGACGAGGCCGCGCGCGTGAAGCTTCGCGCGCTCCGCGCCGAGGCGCAGCGGCTCGAAGCCGAGATCGAATCGCTCGGAACCGGCCCGGGCTACACCGGGTGGCTGACGAAGGCGAGGACAGATCATGCTCCGGCGGGCGAGCCGCCAGAGCTCATCACCTATCTGCCGCTCGACGGCAGCACCACCGGGCACGAGATGACGAAGCCGAAGCCCGGGTCGAAAGAGCGGCCGAAGCGCGTCGAGTATCGCGCGTACGCCAACCTGGCGCCCGGCGCCAAGGATGCGCGGCTGGGCGGCGACAAAGACCGGGTGCCGAAGAGCGTGCCCGGACACGCCGGCCAGGCGCAGCAGCTCGCCGGCGACAGCTTCATAGAGATCGACGACAAGCGCACGTACTTCGAGCGCAACCATCCCTTCGCCCTCGCGCTCTGGCTCCGCATCGATCGGAAGGGCGCCTCGGGGCCGCTGCTGACGCGGTCCGGCGGCCTGTTCAACGGCAACCGCGGCTACGAGATCCTGCTGCGCGCCGACGGCACGTTCAGCGCCGCGCTGCACCACGTCTTTCCCGACAACTCGATCGAGATCGAGACGACCGAGCCGGTGCTGCCCGGCGGCTGGCACCATCTGGCTCTCACCTACGACGGGTCGAGCCGCGCACGCGGAATCCGCCTGTTCGTCGACGGACGCATCGCGGCGGCGCACATCCTCGTGGACAACCTGCAGCGAAGCATCCTGCGGAGCGGAGACAAGAAGAACGAGAACTGGGACGGCAACAGCCCGCCGCTCAGGATTGGCCGGCGCCACGACGAGACGCTGCAGGACGTCTCGGTCGATGAGCTGCGCGTGTTCAACGGCCGATTGACCGCGTTCGAGGTCGCCGGTCTGGCTGGCGCGAGCGACCCGGTCGGCGATGCCGCGCGTGTCGCTGAATCAGAGCGGACGGACGCCCAGCGTGCCGCGCTGACGGAGTACTACACGGTGCGCGTGGCGCCATCGTTCGGCGCCCTGTTCCGCGAGCTCACCACCCTGCGCGGGCAGGAGAACCAGATCCTGACATCGCTGCCGGCGGCGATGGCAATGCGCGAGCTGCCGGTGCCCCGCCCGACCTTCGTGCTCGCGCGCGGCGCCTACGACGCGCCCACCGAGCGCGTCACGCCAGGGACTCCGCGAGCCGTCGGAGACTTCCCGGCCGACCTGCCGCGAAATCGCCTTGGGCTGGCGCGCTGGCTCTCGAGCCCGCGTCACCCGCTGACCTCCCGAGTGGCCGTCAACCGGTACTGGGCGATGCTCTTCGGCCGCGGGCTGGTGGCGACGCCCGCAGACTTCGGCAACCAGGGCAAGCTGCCGTCGCACCCGCAGCTGCTCGACTGGCTCGCCGTCACGTTCGTCGAATCAGGCTGGAACCTGAAGGCGTTGCAGAAGCAGATCGTGCTCTCGGCCACGTACCGGCAGGATTCAACGGTCGACGCGAAGCGGCTGGAGCAGGATCCGGCCAATGAATGGCTCGGACGCGGGCCGTCGTATCGACTCGCCGCCGAGCAGATCCGCGACAGCGCGCTGGCCGCGAGCGGCCTGCTGGTCCGCACCATCGGCGGACGGAGCGTCTATCCCTACCAGCCGCAAGGACTCTGGGAAGCGCTCGCCACCCGGAACGCGACGAAGTACGAGCAAGGGCATGGCGCGGACCTGTATCGCCGCAGCCTCTACACGGTGTGGAAGCGATCCTCGCCGCCGCCGTCGGCGGTCAGCTTCGATGCCGCCGAGCGGCTGGTCTGCACCGTCAGCCGCCAACGCACGAACACGCCGCTCCAGTCGCTGGTGCTGCTGAACGATCCGCAGTACGTCGAGGCCTCGCGCGCGCTGGCGGAGCGGATGATTGTCGAGGGCGGCGCGTCCGCTCGCGACCGGATCACGTTCGCGTTCCGGTTGCTCACGGGCCGGCGCCCCGACGCGGAGGAGATCGACCGGCTCGATCGACTGTATCAGGACCTGCGGGCCGAGTACACGCGCGACAGGACGGCGGCGCTCCATCTGCTCTCGGTCGGCGAGTTCCGCCGCAACCGGACGCTCGATCCCGCCGATGTCGCGGCGTACACGCTCGTCGCCACGACCGTCATGAACCTGAGCGAGGCAGTCTACCAGCGGTAAAGGGGCTAGGGCTAGGGGCTAAGGGCTAAGGGCCGGCTGAAGGCGAGCAGCCTGCTCTGGAGCGCGGGAAACGAGACGCACCAATGCGTGAACTGGACGACCTCAAGTACAACTGCACCCGGCGCCACTTCCTCTCGAGCACGAGCCTGGGCATCGGCGCGCTCGGCCTCGCCTCGCTGCTGGATCCGCAGCTGCTGTCGGGAGAGACCGGTCCGCAGCCAGCCGATGCCAGCGGACCGCTGCTGCCGGCCACCCACTTCGTTCCGCGCGCCAAGCGCGTGATCTACCTCTTTCAGAGCGGGGGGCCGTCGCAGCTCGAGCTGTTCGACTACAAGCCGCTGCTGCGGAAGATGAACGGCGAGGAGCTGCCCGCATCGGTGCGCATGGGACAGCGCCTGACCGGCATGACCGCATTCCAGCGATCGTTTCCCATCGCCGGCTCCCAGTTCGAATTCGCGCGACATGGCAAGTCCGGAACGTGGGTGAGCGACCTGATGCCCCACACCGCCAAGATCGTGGACGAACTCTGCATCGTCAGGTCGATGCACACCGAGGCGATCAACCACGACCCGGCGGTGACCTTCTTCCAGACGGGATCGCAGCAGGCCGGCCGTCCAGCCATCGGCGCGTGGCTCTCGTACGGGATCGGGTCGGACAACACCAACCTGCCCGCGTTCATCGTGCTGCTGTCGCGCGCGCGCGAAGGCGATCAGCCGCTCTATTCGTGGCTGTGGGGCAGCGGCTTCCTGCCCTCACAGCACCAGGGCGTGCAGTTCCGCGGCGGAAAAGATCCCGTTCTGTACCTCTCCGATCCGGACGGCGTGAGCCGCACCACCCGCCGGGAGATGCTCGACACGCTGCGCGCACTCGAGACACACGAGCACGCGCGGGTCATGGATCCCGAGATCGACGCGCGGGTCTCGCAGTACGAGATGGCGTATCGGATGCAGGCGGCGGTGCCCGACGCGATGAACATCAAGGACGAACCAGACGCCGTCTTCGACCTCTATGGCGCCGACGCGCGCAAGCCTGGCACGTTCGCGGCCAACTGTCTGCTCGCGCGCCGCCTTGCCGAGCGCAACGTGCGGTTCATCCAGCTCTATCACCAGGGTTGGGATCAGCACGGCAACCTGCCGCCCGACATCCAGATCATGACGAAGTCAACGGACCAGGCGTCGGCCGCCCTGGTCACCGACCTGAAGCAGCGCGGGCTGCTCGATGACACGCTCGTGCTGTGGGGCGGCGAGTTCGGCCGGACCAACTACTCGCAAGGCAAGCTGACGAAGGACAACTACGGCCGGGATCACCATCCCCGCTGCTTCACGGTGTGGATGGCCGGGGCCGGCGTGAAGAAGGGTTTTTCATACGGCGAGACCGACGAGTTCGGCTACAACGTCGTGCGCGACCCGGTCCACGTCCATGACTTCCAGGCGACGCTGCTCTACCTGCTCGGGATCGACCACGAGAGGCTGCTGTTCAAGCACCAGGGGCGCCGCTATCGGCTGACAGACGTGCACGGCCACGTGGTGAAGGACCTGCTTGCGTGAGTGAGCTGACGGTCTTTCTCGGACGGTTCCACCCGCTGCTCGTTCACTTCCCCATCGCCCTGCTGGTGTTGTCCGGCGCGCTGGAGCTTCGCGCCTGGTGGGTGCAGCGGCGCACAGGGCGGCGCGACGGACACAGCCCTATCACCACGAACTCCAGCCGGCCGCACCCTGCGCTCGCGGAGACAACCGGCCTGCTGCTCGCACTCGGAGGACTTTCAGCGATCATCTCGGCGACCGCCGGGTATCTGCTCGGAGGCAGCGGGGGTTACGGCGGGCCCACGTTCCTGTGGCACGAGCAGCTTGGCATCGCCGTCGCTATTGGCGCGACGCTGACGTGGGCTGGCTGGATGGCCGCGCACCGCTCCGGACACGACGCGCTGATGACGACGGTCTACCGAGGCTTGCTGGCCGCCACATTGATCGTGGTCGGTATTGCGAGTCACCTCGGCGCCACGTTGACGCACGGCGAAGGCTATCTCACCGAGCATGCTCCATCGGCGATGCAGCGGTGGTTCGGACTGTCGGGGAGCAGCTTGGCGTCGGGCGTCACTCGCCCCGATCAGGCGGTCGCGTATTCCACCCTGGTTCAGCCGATTCTGGACAGGCGGTGCGTCAGCTGCCACGGCCCGATCACAGCCGAGGGCAAGCTTCGGCTCGATACACTCGAGGGGATCCGCAAGGGCGGCGGCGACGGTCCGGTGATCGTGCCCGGGCGCGCGTCCGAGAGCGAGATCGTCCGCCGAATCTGGTTGCCCCCGTCACACAAGCACGCGATGCCGCCTGGTGGCCGAAACTACCTGCCGCCGGCGGAGGCGGCGGTGATCCGCTGGTGGATCGACCAGGGCGCCACGGGTGACGCGAAGCTGGGCGAGCTCGACATCAGCGCCGACGTCTTGCCGGCGATCGAGGCGGTGGTGGGCCCGGTGATGCGCGGCGGACCATCGCTGCCGGACGTGAATGTCCCGCTCGCGGACCGGCAGGCCGTGGCGGCCGCGAATCGGCTGGGCGTCTCCGTCGTACCGCTGGCGAGCGGCAACCATTTCGTCGAGGTGCACTGCACCAACGCCGGCGCTCGTTTCGGCGACACCGAACTCGCCGCCATTCGGCCGCTTGCGCCGCAGACTGTCTGGCTCGATCTCAGCGGCACGTGCATCACGGACGCCGGTCTGGCGACGGTCGCCGGGTTTCGCAACCTGACGCGGCTGCACCTCAATCACACGCGTGTGTCGGACGATGGGCTGAAGCAACTGGTGAGCCTGCAGCACCTCGAGTATCTGAATCTGTACGGCACCGCCGTGACCGATGCGGGTCTGCAGGCGCTCGCGCGCCTCCCGAAGCTGCGCACCCTCTATGTGTGGCAGACTGCCGTCAGCGAAAGTGGGCTGGAGCGGCTGAAAACGGCACTCCCCCGCCTCGAGGCCCAGGCCGGCCTGGCGCTCGCATCGCTCCCGCCAGCAGGTGCGGCACCCACCCGCGCGTGCGGCGCAGGAACGCAGTGACGTGCTCGATTGACTCAGCGCTCGGTCACCGGCTGGGACCTGGTTGTTCCGGGTTCCAAGTGCCGGGTTCCAGGTTGGGTTCCGCGTTCCAGGTGCGTTCCCTGTTCCGGGTTCCCGCTGGGTTCCAGGTTCCGGGTTCCTACTTGTCCACGTTGTCGAGCATCCAGACGTTGCCGGTCACACTCGTCATCGGCAGCGCGAGGCGGTCGCTCGAGACGCCGATCTCGCTCACGCTCATGCGCGGGTCGATGGCGAATGTGGCGGAGTCGAACGAGGTGACGCGGAACGGCTCGCCTCCTGGGATGCCACGTGCCGAGTCGAAGCGCACTCCCCACACGTTCCAACCCGAGTACGACGCGTGGCGCGCAACGAAGTAGATCGTCCGGCCGTCTGGCGCCCAACGGGGTTTGTCGACCTTCTGTAAGGGGCCGGCCAGCCGCACCCAGGACTCGCGTGGCGCCCCTGACGCCGGCATCGCCAGCATCTCCAGCCCCTCGGGCTGATCAATCTTTTCGGCGACAAACGTGATCCATCGGCCGTCCGGCGAATACTTCGACTGCCAGATACGGAGGTTCGGATCCTGGATGAGTACCTGTGGCGGTGTCGCCGGCGCGTTGCCGGAGACCGGCCACAGCGCCAGCCGGACCGGGTTGGTTGTCAGCGGAGGGTTGTAGTAGGCGCCCAGGATTCGGGTGCCATCCGGCGTCCAGTCCGTCGGCACGAAGACGAACTTGTCGGACCATGGCACGATCTCGCGGTCGCCGCCGTCGCGTGTGGCGAGCCTCATCGTCGTGCTTGGACGTCCATCCTGGCCGTAGTCCCACGCGTTGTACACGAAAGCGCGCCCGTCAGGAGACCAAGCGCCCGGCCACGCCTCGGTGCCGCGTTCAAGGACGACCGTCTCGGCGGTCTGGTCATCCAGGTTGGCGACCCGCATCTGGCTCGTGCGGCTGCCAGTCTCGCGAAGTCGATACTGAAGGCGACGGCCGTCACGCGACAGGACCAGGCTTTCGGCAACGCTCTGTTCCGGGGTCACGGGCTTGCCGTCGCGGAGCACGCGACCCGCGGCCGCATTGAACGGGTATATCCAGATCCGCGTCGACTCGTTCAGAACGGTGAAGACGATGCGCGTACCGTCCCGCGAAAGCTGCGGCGTCGAGTCACTGCCGGGTCCCGTCGTGAGACGCTCGATCCCCGTCACTTCCAGGGTCTGCGGATCCACACCGATCTTCCAGAGATTCCTAACTCCGCCGCTCCATCCCTCGGCATAGAGCACCGTGCCCGATGCATTCCAGACGAAACGGAGAAACTTGACGGTCAAATCCAACCCCACGATCGCCGACACGTCGCCGCTCTGCAGCGACACGCCGGCGCGGGGCTTCGAGCTCTGGACCCTCGTGCCGTCGCGACTGACCGTGAAGAAACCCGCTGTCCGCGCTGTCGGTGCAAGCCCGCGACCGAGATCCGGCCGTCCGGGTGAAGCGACGCCCACCACCACACGCCGTGACGCAGGAAGTCCGCGAGCACCGGCTGCGGCTCCCCGCCCTTCACCGCAACGGTGTAGGCGGATAGTTCCATCAGCCCGTTGTCGTCGGGCTGGGATTCGACGACGAAAAAGATTTCGGATCCATCGCGGGACCAGCGCGGACGGGCTACCGAACGTGGTCAGGCGCCGTTCGGATCCGCCGAGCGCAGGCATGACGAACAGCCCGCCGCCAGACGCGGTCCGAGCGGAAGACGATGTTCGCGCCGTCAGGGGACCAGTCAGGCTGTGTCTCTTGCGCCAGGCTCCTGGTGATCTGCACGGCGTCCCCACCCGTCGTCGGCTGAACCCAGATATCGAAGTTCCCGGAGCGGTCGGAGGCATACGCCACGAACCGCCCGTCCGGCGAGAACGTCGCATCGGTGTGCAACCCCGATCCAAACGTGAGACGCGTGAGGGGGCGCTGGACGGCCGCGCCGGTCGGCGCGTCGGCGTCTGCGTTCCGCGCGCCGTCTTCCACGCCCACACGCCGAGCACCCCGACGATCCCGAGCGCGGCAGCTGTCCCGGCGAGCCACAGCCGGCGCCTGCGCGGGAGCACCGGGGCGACCGCGTGACTGGAGCCGGCCGCCGCGGGTTCCGTCGTAATCGGTGCGACCGGCGCGCTCCCGAGGCGTGCCTGCGCGTGCACATCGTCGCGAAGCGCCTGCAGGTCCAGGAGCAGGTCCTGGACGGTTTGATATCGCTGCGAGCGGTCCTTCCGCAGTGTCTTCACGAGGATGCGATGCAGTTCGGCCGGGACGGCCGGCTCGAAGCGCGCAACGGGCGCGGGCTCGTTCTGCAGGATGGCAGCGAGCGCGTCGCTGGCACTTGGTCCCGCGAAGGGGCTCCGGCCGGCGACCATCTCGTAGAGCATCACACCGAGAGACCAGATGTCCGTCCTCGCGTCTACCTGCTGGCCGCGGGCCTGCTCGGGCGACATGTAACCAGCGGTGCCCAGCACCGTTCCCGCGTCGGTCTTGAAGACCATCTGCGTGGTGTCCGCACCCTCCGGGCTGGCAGGTGCGAGCTTGGCAAGGCCGAAGTCCAGGACCTTCACGACGCCGTCGGGCCGGAGCATCACGTTCTCCGGCTTGATATCGCGGTGGACGATCCCGGCCGCATGTGCGATCCCGAGCGCCGCCGCGACCTGAATGGCAGTGTCGAGCGCCTCGGTTATGGTGAGGCGTGAGCGTGCAAGCCGTCGCCGCAGGGTCTCCCCCTCGACGTACTCCATCGCGATGTAGTGCTCGCCCTCGCTCGTCTCCCCGAGCGCGTGAATCGTGCAGACGTTCGGATGATTGAGGGCGGACGCAGCGCGGGCCTCCTGCTCGAAGCGCAGGACGCGGGCGGGATCCCGCGTCAGGTCCGACGGCAGGAGCTTGAGCGCAACCTTGCGCCCGAGGCGCAGCTCGGTGGCGAGCCACACTTCACCCATGCCTCCGGCACCGAGCAGGGAGAGAACCTCGTACGGACCGAGCCGTGTACCCGCCTGCAGGGGCATGTGTTCGCGGATTATACGTGCTGGTGGTTCCGCTTACGCGGCGGACCGGTTCCGCGTCCGCCTTCGTGCCCGCCGCACGTTGTCAAGCGAGTCGCCCCGCGTTCCTGAGGTGCGGGGCTATCTGGCCACTGCGATCGGCAGCCTCACCTCGGTGCGGATCCATCGCAGCACCAGGTCGGCGCCGCCGGCGGTTTTCTCGAACTCGAACGTCAGCTGGTCGACTTCCTTGTCCGCCGGGAGCTCGGTTGCGGGCGCCGGGACCGTCAGCACGTCGGTCGGAGCGAGGTCCACGGGGGTGAACGTGTCGTTCGCGAAGACGCCGAGGCCGTCGAGCCCGAGCCTCGAGTTGAAGTGCACTTTCCACGTTCCGGCGGCAGGCGTCGTCGAGAGCGAGTAGGTGCCGGCCGCAAGCTTCTGTCCCGCTACCAGGACGTCGCGGGTCACCGTAATCTCGCTGGCCTCGTTGGCGCCGGTGCGCCAGCGCTCGCCATAGGGCACCACGGCCCCGCTCTCTTTCGTCCCGAAGATGTTGTCGCGCCCGCGCTTGTACGGCCGGCCGTAGACGACGCGCACATACGCGTCGCCGATCGTCGTCCGAGCCATGCCCATCGGGCTCGGCCGGCGTGACGGGTGCAGGTCCTGGCCGGACACCGCGAGTGGCGATACCAGCGCCGCAGCAAGTGCGGCAACCGCGATCCTGCGCTGACAGGTCATGAACATTCCTCCTTGGGCGTCCGTCGAACTCGAACGGCGGCGGTCGATTGTGAGCCGAGTGCTGCGTGGCAGGTTAGAACACCTCGGCCGTGCGGAACAACTGGTCAGCGTCATCCTCGCTCCGGCTCGGCGCCCCTTGAATTTGTGTCGGCAGCGCGTGAGGTAAACAGGGGCCGAAAAGGGACAGGCACCACTCCACGCTCGTTCGGTGTCAGTCTCCCTCCCGTGGAGGAGTCATGGACAGACTGCGACAGGACCTCGCGTTTGCGCTGCGGCTGCTCCACAAGGATCGCGCGTTCGCGGTCACGACGATCCTGACGCTGGCGCTTTGTATCGGCGCCAACGCGGCCATCTTCACCGTCGTGCGCTCGGTGCTGCTGCGGCCGCTGCCGTATCCCGAGGCGGACCGCCTGATCGTCGGCTACGATTCCTTCCCCGGCGCCGGCGTCGAGCGTGCCGCCACGTCGGTGCCCAACTACCTCGATCGGGTCGCCTTGACGCAGGTC
Organism: Vicinamibacteria bacterium; assembly: GCA_963697705.1. Lineage (GTDB taxonomy): Bacteria > Acidobacteriota > Vicinamibacteria > Vicinamibacterales > JAENWD01 > CAVUCH01. Next base: position 1,657,471 of record CAVOPA010000017.1, on the reverse strand, counting down.
TTCGAGTCAGTGGCCCTGTATCGCTTCAGCGGCCTGCGCGTCGGCACGGGCCAGAACGCCGAGGGCGTCGCGTCGATGGACGTCACCCCCTCGTTTTTCCGCGTCCTCCGCGCGCGGGCCGCGCGTGGCCGCTTGTTCACGGAAGACGACGGTCAGGACGGCCGCAATCACGTGGCCGTGCTCAGTCACGGGTTTGCGGCACGGCTCCCCGGCGGCCCGGAGCGTGCCGTGGGGCGGGAGCTACGGCTGGACGATCAGCCATACACGGTCGTCGGCGTGCTGCCTCCGGATTTCGAGTTCCTCAACCCGGACGTCCGGGTCTGGACGCCGCTGGCGTTCACGAACGAGCAGCGGTCCGAGGATGCGCGGTACAGCCAGAACCACGAGCTGATCGCGCGGCTGGCGCCAGGCGCGACGGTCGCGCAGGCGCAGGCGCGCGTCGACGCGCTGAACGCGGCGAACGTGCTGCGTGCCGGTGCCCTGGCGCCGGCGCTCCGTGCAGCCGGCTACCACTCACGCCTCCTGCCGTTCCAAGCGGACGTCGTCCGGAACGTGCGAGCCAGCCTGCACCTGCTCTGGGGCGGCGTGCTGTTCGTGCTCCTCATTGCCGGCGTGAACATCACCAACCTGGCGCTCGTGCGCACGAGCGGCCGCCTGCGTGAACTGGCGACGCGCCATGCGCTCGGTGCGGCTCAGGCGCGCGTCACGCGCCAACTGATCACCGAGACCACGCTGCTCACGGTCATCGGCGGCGTCATCGGCCTGGCCCTCGGCGCGTGGAGCGTGGGTGCCCTGTCGTCGGTCGGCTTCGCGGAGATCCCGCGCAGCCACGAGATCCGCGTCGACGGTGTCGTCGTGGCGACGATTCTGGGGATGGCCGTCGCGCTCGGCCTGATCATTGGCGCCGTGCCGGCGGTGCAGCTCGCGGGCCGCAACCTCAACGCGGTACTCCGCGACGAGGGCCGTTCCGGCACGGCAGGGCGGGGGGCGCGTGCGGTCCGGCGTGGTCTCGTCGTGGCGCAGGTGGGGCTCGCGTTCGTGCTGCTCGTCGGCGCCGGGCTGCTGTTCGCCAGCTTCAACCGGCTGCTGAAAGTGGACCCCGGATTCACGGCCGAGCACGTGCTGACGGGACGCGTCGAGCTCCTGGAGTCCCGCTACCGGGACACGCCTGCCGTCCGGACCTACACCAGTCGTGCCCTGGACCGCATTCGCGCGTTACCGGGCGTGGATGCCGCGGGCGCCACGACCTTCCTGCCATTCAGCTGGGACAGTGACAGCACGGTCATCATCCCGGAGGGCTACCAACCGGCCCCCGGCGAGTCGGTGGTGTCGCCGAACAGGCTGCGCGTGACGCCGGGCTATTTCGAGGCGATGCGCGTGCCCCTCAAGCGCGGGCGCTTCTTCCGCGAGAGCGACACCGAGGGCACGCCGAAGGTCGCGATCGTGGACGAGCAGCTGGCGAAGCGGTTCTGGGGCGCCGCCGATCCGATCGGCCGCCGGATGTACCTGCCCCAGCGTGTGGAGGAAGTCCAGAAACCGGGGCCTGATGCGATTTGGCTCCAGGTGGTCGGCGTCGTGGGCGCGGTCAAGATGAAGGGCCTCGTCGAAGGGGAGGACTCGCGCGTCGGCGCGTACTACTTCCCGTACGCGCAGGATGCGCAACGTAGCATCGCTTTCGCCATCCGTACAACGGGCGATTCGACGCGGGTGACCAATGCCGTGCGCCACGCCCTGGCGGCGCTCGATCCGGAGGTTCAGCTCTCGGACGTGTTCACCATGCCGGACCGCGTGGAGCGATCCCTGACATCGCGGAAGACACCGATGCTGCTGTCCGTGTCGTTCGGCCTCGTGGCGCTGCTGCTGGCCGCGCTTGGAATCTACGGCGTGCTCGCGTACCAGGTCACGCCAGCGTACGCGCGAGATCGGCATCCGGATGGCGCTCGGCTGCGACACTCGCGGCGTGCTCGGGCTGGTCGTCCGGGAAGGCGCGGCGCTGGTGCTGGTGGGGCTCGCGGTGGGAACGATCGGCGCGCTCGCCCTGCGCCAGTTCATCGCGTCACAGCTGTACGGCGTCGGCGCACTGGATCCGCTCGTGATGCTCAGCGTCACCGGTGTCCTGGCGCTCACGGCGGCCGCCGCGTGCCTGTCGCCCGCGCGGCGCGCCGCGCGCGTGAACCCGGCTGTGGCGCTCTCGCAGCAGTAGGCCGCGTCAGGTGGGGCCTGGGTGCGCGCCTGTTGCGAGCGGCTTCTTCGACAGTGAAACGAGTCGCTCCTTCGTGGCCCGCGCTTACGTATCGAGCCCCGTGTCGTTACGTGCAATGGCACGCTCAGACCAGGAGAAGACAATCGATGCCGGCTGCACTCTCGACCGTGGTTCTTCCGACACTGTGCCTCATCACAATCGCGGTCGCGCCTCTGGTCGCCGGTTCCGTATCGCCGCGACGGATCGACGTGTCGAGCGAGACACGCGAGACGAATGCCGCGCTCGCGGCGCTCGTGACGGACATACGGTCCAAGGCGGATGCTCTCGTGTTCCTGAGCGGGGGCGCCTCGAAGATGAGCTCGGCGCGCCAGCGTCAGCTCCTCGGGATGTTCGACGCGCTCGCCATGCTCGCGCGAACCGGCCGCCGTATCGCCGTCGGCGACGGCGGCACCCAGGCAGGCATCATGGAGGCCGCCGGCCTTGCGCGGAAAGCCAGCGGCAATGCCTTCCCGCTGATCGGCGTCGCGCCCGCGCGTGAGATCCCGCCGCGCGGCAAGACACCCGTCGATCCCAATCACTCGCACATCGTCGCGGTCGAGAATCCGTCGGCTGACGGCGCAGCAGACGCGTGGGGCTCCGAAACCGACACGATGTACTGGTTGTTCGCGCGTCTCGCGAGCGACCGTCCGTCGGTGACGATAGTCGCGAATGGCGGCGGCATCACGCTGAAGGAGGTCGCAGCGAACGTCCAGGCGGGCCGGCGGATGATCCTGATCGAGGGCAGCGGCAGGGCGGCGGATGCGCTCGCCGCGCTGCTGAAGGGGACGACGCCAGCAGAGGGGGACGTCGCGGATCTGCAGGCGCGCGCCCGGGAGATGCGGCTGGACGAGCGCGCAGAACTCTATCGCACAGTGCCCCTGGCTGCCGGCGCTTCTGGCCTCAGGGACGCGCTCATCGCAGCGCTCGATGCGCCGAAGTGAGGCACGGGACGGCTCCGGCCGGGAGCGTGAGAGTCAGCGGCATGTCATTCGGCGGTGATTTTCGCGCCCCGTTCGCGCAGCAGTTCACGGAGCACCGACCGATGGCAGCGGCGCTCGTCCGCGCAGTAGCACCCGACGGACAGGTCGGTGGTGTGCGAGAGGGCGGCGATGAGGTCGAGCAGCCGGCCGATTGACGGCGCTTTCATCTCGGCCCGGTACCGCCGCTCGAAGGCCAGCCACTCGCGCTCGCTGCGCGCCTGTTGGGCCGCCTTGACGAGCGCCTCGCTCGGCGCCACGTCGGGCAGCCAGACGTCGTAGTAGTCCCTTGCGGCGAACTCGGTCCTGGGCACGCCGCGCGGCGGCCGCCGGACGGTGCCGATCCGCAATCCCTCGCCCCTGGCGCGAGGACTCCCAAGCTGCACGATCCGCACGGCCATCGACGCCTCCGCTCGTGTTCCCGCCATCCTGCGATCCTGATTGTAGCCGTCGGGTGCAGGTGCCTTGTTCACGTCGGGCGGCCCTATGATGTCCCATGCTTCGTCGCTGCGGCCTCGCGTCCATCTGCCTGGCATGCTGTCTCGTCGCGGCGCAGGTCGCCGGCCCCATCGCCGCCGATCGCGATGCACGTGCGATCACACCCAGCGGCTCGCCTGCCTGGCTGGATCCGTGGCGCGCACTGCTCTTCGACAATCCGGCCGTCGTGGTGATGCTCGAGAACAGGCACACGGCGCCGATCACCTCGACGCTGCGGATCTGGCTGTTCGATTCCGGGCTGCGCCTGCGAGGCTCGGTCGACTACTGCACCCAGCAAGTGCTGGATCGGCACACGCGCGGCACCGTCTTCGTGCCACTCGACATCCCGGGCGTGACGCTGCAGGACCGCGCAGTCGTGACCGTGGCCGCCGTCGGCTCCGGCCGTACGGTGTGGAGGCTCCGCCAGAGCGAAGCCGGCCAGCTGGCCGCGGCACGCGCAGCCGCCGAGGGTTCGTCGTCGCACCTGGACGTCACACGTGAGGACGGCGGGCCCGGCACGTGGGACTGCCCGTGCGATCCTCCGGCGGCGGAGGCAGCCTGTGCGGCGCGCTGCGGGAGCGGTGGGCTGGCGTCGAGCGGGGCCATGCGCCTGCTCGACATGGGTTGCTCGGCGTCGTGCACGTGCCGCTAATCCCTGTACTCACTCGGTTCCCGGGTTCCGGGTTCTGGGTTCCAGGTTGGGTTCGTCGTTCTTTTTCGTTCCAGGTTCCCGGGGTTCAACGGTTCCCGGTTCTTGGTTCCGAGTTGCAGATTCGTCGCAGGCTCGATTGGAGCGACGGCGATATCAGGAACCCGGCACTTGGAACACGGAACCCGTGAACAAGGTACTTGGAACGAACGACGCGGAACCTGGAACCCAACCTGGAACCCAGAACCCGGAACCCGGGAACCGTACCCAACACAAGTGAGTTCCGGGTCTAGCAGGCCGGTCAGTCGTTCGCGATCGTTCGCACCTTGATCCGCACTCGCGCGCGCCCGAACTGGATTTCATCGCCCGACCGCACGCGCACGCCGCGCGGATCGCGCGGCGGGACCGCGATGCTCGTGCCGCCGCGGTGCACGTGGGTGCCGTTGCTGCTCCCCTCGTCGAAGACGCGGTACTCGCCTGCGGCCGCGTCCCACGTGAACCGCGCGTGTGCGCGCCCCACGGTCTCGGCCGCCGCGTCGGTATTGTCCTCGGCGAAGGAGACGTGGTTGCGGCGCACACGGCCCGCGCGATCGACGGGCTCGGCGCCGCGGCCGACGAGCACCGTCGGGCTCTCGATCGTGTAGGCCGGCTGCGTCGCGGCCCCCGCGAGCACTGCCACCTGCAACACCGGGCGTCCGGCGCTCGTTTCGCGCGTGACCGGGTCAGGTCGGGGCGTGGTAGTCCACCGCGAAGATCCGGCCGGTCTCCCAGTCCGCGGGCGTCTTCTTGAGCACCATCACCCGCACGTCCAGGTCGGACGGCGCCTCACAACGCAGTTCGGTAAACCGCGCGCGCACCCTCGCGTCGAAGTCGCTGAAGGTCGCCTCGCGGCGGCCGCGGCTTGCGGCCGGGGCGACCACGCGGGCGACGATCCGGGCGAACGGAAACACGCGGCGGCCACCCCCGAGCGGTGTCACCTGCCGTTCGATGTCCTCGAGCACCGCCTCGCGGATCTCGAGCGGCTTCGCGTCGGGCCCGAGCGGGCTGTCGAAGAACCGCCTCACCGTCCCGTACAGCCGCTCGCCGAGCGCCCACAGCCGGGCCGCCACTCCCGTGGTGTTCATGGCAACAACCTCAGATCCCGCGCGGCGTTCACGAGCTCGCCGGCAATCGGCGCCGCCGACCGCGCTCCGTATCCCGCGTTCTCCACGATCACCGCGAAGGCCACCTGGTGGTCGCTGCCGTAGGGTGCGAACCCCGCAAACCACGAATGGGCCGCCGCGCCGTCCACTTCCGCGGTGCCGGTCTTCCCGGCGATGGGCGTGCTGTTCGCCTGGAGCGCCCGGCCCGTTCCGGATGTCACGACATCCCGCAGGTACTGCCCGAGCAGGTGGGCCTGGGCGGGGGCCAGCAGCCGCTCGGCCGGCGCGGACGGCTCGGGCGGGTCAGTCATCCAGTGGACCGGGGCCACCGTTCCGCCGTCCGCCACCGCCGCTGCGACGCGTGCCATCTTCAGCGGCGACACGAGCACCTCACCCTGTCCGTAGCCCGCGTGGGCCAGCGTGCGGCGGAGCCGCGCTGGCGTCTGCGGCCGCGCCACTTCGATGCCGAACAGCGAAGCCGCATCAAGCAGCGGCTGCGGACCCAGGGCAGCGGCGAGCTGCGCGAAGTAGGCATTGCACGACACGACGAGGCCGTGGCGCAGATCGACCGCGCCGTGCGGGAAGCGGTCCATGGGATCGTCTCTGACCGGCCGCGACCAGCCGTGCACGAAGTTGCCGATCCGCCCGTCGGGCAGACGCACACATGCGAACGTGCGGTCCTCGCGCACAGCGCCCGTACGCATCGCCGCCGCGGCGACGAGCATCTTGAAGGTGGAACCGGGCGGGTACAGGCCATAGCGCGTCCGGTCGAGCAGCGCCGTGGACACCGCGGCGTCGCTCGACTGCACGTCGGAAGCCGTCGGCTGCGGGTAGCTGACCGACGCGAGCACGCCGCCGCTCGCGATATCGAGCACGACGGCGGCGCCACGCGCATGACCGCCGGCCTCCATGCGCTGCCGGAGCGCAACCGCGGCACGGACCTGCAGGCGAGCGTCGAGCGTCAGGTGCACGTCGCGCTGGCGCGCCAGCAGTGCACGGACCGCGGCCGGGTTACGGCGGAAGCGATCGCGGGCGAGCGGCAGCAGCTCCCGGTAGTCGCGCAGCGTCGTGCGCGTGTGGACACCCGTGCGCGGGTTCATCACGTCGACGGCGCGCGGGCGGTCGTCGAAGCCTTTCAGCCGGATGTCGCGATCGCGCTCGACGTACGACGAGTTCGATGCGCCCCAATTCGCCTGCGTCGTCCAGTCGCCGAGCACGTGGAACGCCATGGCACCGAGCGGGTAGCAGCGCTCACCCGCCGAGCAGGCGGCTGCCGTCAGCCCGGCGGCCCGGTAGGCGGCCGCCATGCCCGCGATCTCGTCCGCCTTGCTGGACGCCAGCGGCAGGCCGCGGCGATCGTAGATGCTGCCCCGCTCGATCAGACGGGAGGCGGCGATGAGCCTCGGGTTGTACGCGAACCTGTAGCCCGCGTCCCCCTGCTCCGTCAGGCTCGCCGTCGTCGCCACGTCATCGGCGGCCGCCAGCTGCACCCATCCCGCGCGCGCGAGCACCGCGCCTCCGGCGATGGCCAGCACCGTGCCGACCACGCGGACGGCAGCCTGCAGCTGCGGGCGCACTGGACCTTGCCGGCGGCCGATGGACATCACGATGCCGAGCGCGGCGAAGTTGGCGAGCATCGCCGAACGCCCGTAGCTCAGAAAGGGCGTGACGACGCCCGAGAGCGGCAGCAGGCCGAGCACCCCGCTCGCGATCACACAGGCCTGCACGACGAAGGTGAGCGCGATCCCGATAGCGACGAGCGCGCTGTAGTCGCCAGGGGCGCGCACGGCCGTGCGCAGCGAACGCCAGCAGAGGAACACATAGAGGGTCACGAGCACGGCGAGGCCGACGAAGCCAAGCTCCTCGCCGGCGATCGTCATGATGAAGTCAGTGTCGCCAGCCGGAACCACGGCGCCGCTCCCGCGCCCCAGTCCGCTGCCCCAGGTCGCGCCGGTCGCCAGCGCCCACAGCCCGTGCGCCACCTGGTCGCCGCCGGTGACGCCGTTGCTCCAGGGATCGATCCAGATGGCGACTCGCTGGCGGACGGTGGCGGGTGTGCCGGTGTAGTACGCGGCCGCGAAGGCGCACAGGACGAGGGCGAGGCCACCCGCGACGAGCACGCCCCTGTGACGGGCCACGCCGTACATCCCCAGGAAGACGCACGAGAGCACCAGCGCCGGCCCAAGATCGCGCTGCAGGAAGAAGAACGCCACGACTATCGCAACGCTCACGACGGCGGGCCCGACATCCTTCCAACGAGGCACGTTCACGTGGCGCAGCCAGGGGCGTGACGCCGTGGGCTCCTGCGAGTACTCGCGAAGGAACTCCCCGCGCCGTGCGAAATGCGCCGCGAGTGCGAACATGACCAGCAGCCGGATGAAGTCGGCGGGCTGAAACCCGAGCAATCGCAGCCGGGCGCCGCTCGTGCCCGGTCCCGTGCCGAACAGCAGCAGCAATGACGCGAGCACCACGGCGGTCGCGAGTGGGCCCAGCACCGCCCGTCGCAACAGCGACGTCTCGAGGTCGACCTCCGACGCGAGCACCAGCAGAGCGAGACCGGCGACGATGCCGGTGATCGAGGCCGAGAACGACATGGTGTCGCGCAATGGATCGCGGAGACCGAGAAGGCTCATGAGACCGATCCCGCACAGCAGAAAAACGATCGGCAGCAGCACGGGATCGCCGATCGTTCCGCGCAGGCGGCGGACCGTATGTGCGGCCCAGAACGCGGCGGCGAGCCACAGCACCGCCATCATCAGGCGCAGCCGGAAGGCTTCCGGCGTGCGCACGATAACGCCAGGTTTGAGCGCGGCAAGGTCAGTGGGAGAGAGCACCGGCACCGCCTGCAGCGTGGGCCGGTGCTCCAGGCGCGCTCGCAGCTGCACGTATCGGCGGTCAGCGCGCACGTTCGCCGACGGCACGGTCGCAGTCGCGAGCCGGCCGACGTGATCGAGCTCGCCGCGGCCTGCAGTGGCGCGCCGGTAGAGCGATACTGCAGCGGCGCGGCGTTCGAACGGCTGCTCGAACATCTCCAGCAGCGGCATCAAATCGTCGGGGCTGCGCAACTGAGACAGGTTGACCGGTCCGCGTGCGAGCGCGTCGTGCGCGCCCAGGCCCATCGCGGTCTTCCCCAGATAGGTGAGCGTCAGCCCGAAGAGGACGATGACGGTCGACGCCGCGAGCCCGAGCATCTCGATCCGCGCACGGCGGCTGCCCGGACCGATGCGGACCGCTCGCGAATGCGGTTCGGGAGCGACGACGCGCATATCAGTACCCCACCACGGACTCAGTCTCCAGATCGTGCGCAACCCCGGACAGGCGCCGCTTGCAGAACTCCAGGTTGTGTGCCGCGTTGCCGAACCCGACGATCGGATCGAACAGCTCGACGCAGCGCGCGTAGGCCGCGTGTGCATTCTCGAGCTCGCGCCGGCGCTGGTCACCCGACAGCGTGCGGGCGAGCCGGCGGCTCTTCTCGGCCCGGCGCAGGAAGCCGTCGCCAAGCTGCGCCTGCTCGCGGCGGCTCGCATGGTAGCCGCGCTTTTCCGCCTCGGCGGTCGCCGCCGCCGCCGCGTCGACGTCGTCGAACCCGTAGACCTCGGTGCGGCTGATCCCGAGGTACGGATCGAACGACGCGGGATCGAGTTCGGCCGCACGCTGAAATTTCGAGATTGCCACCTGGAACAACTGCCGGCGCTGGGCGCTGCCGCGGGGTTGTGCCTGGGCCGCGATGCGCGCCACGTGTGCCTCGCATTCGGCTTGCTTCGCCCGGAGTGCAGAATCGCCGGGCCCGAGCTGCAGCGCCCAGCGCAGCGCGTCGTCGGCCTGGCGCCACTCCGACGAGCCGACCGTCGGCGCTTCGGCGCGGTAGTCGGCGATGACGGCATCGGCGATCGCGACGAGCCGCTGACGAAGCGGACCGTTCACGCGCGAGCGCAGCCCGACATCGAGGACGCCCCAGCCGCTGATGCGCTCGTAGTCCTGACGGCGCGCGGCGACGTGCGGCCCGTCGATCGCATCAACGCTCTGCCGGAAGCGCTCAGCCGCCACCCACGCCACGCCTTCGAAGGCCAGCATGCCGACCAGTGAGAGCAGCATCGCGAGCCACGCGACACGGCGCAGAGCCAGGCGGCGTTTGCGGCGGGCGGGAGGCAACGGGATCGGCGGAGGCACTGCCGGGATCGCCGGGGGCGCCAGCGGAATGCGCGGCGTCACACCGGTCAGCGGCAGCGGATCGGTCGGCGGCACGAGGTCGGCCGGCGATCGCGCGGGTGGCGGCAGCGGCGGCCGATCGATCGTCGTCGTTGGCGGCGCGTCGTAGTCGGCCGTCGCGGCAGGCGCGCGGCCATCGAGGAAGGCTTCGAGGTCCGTCCGGATCGCCGCCGCGGTCGGATAACGGCGGTCTGGCTGATACGCGAGCAGCTTGTTGATGATGGCGGCCAGCGGCGGCGGACACGAGGCAGGCAGCGCTTCCCGGCGCTCGTTCGTCCGGATCGCGCGCTCGAGCTGTCGGCTGTTCTTCTCGAGGTGCGCGTAGGGCCGGTGCCCGGCCACCATCTCGTAGAGCATCACGCCGAGCGACCAGAAGTCGACGTAGGGATTCACGCCGCCCGACTCGAGCTGTTCCGGCGAGGCGTAGTAGAGCGTGCCCCAGATGTTCGTGGTCACCGGCCGGGTCTTCGCCAGCGCCTTCGCGATGCCGAAGTCGAGCACGCGGATCTCGCCTGGCCGCGGCAGCAGGATGTGCTGCGGCTTGAGGTCGGCGTGCACGATCGGGTTGCCGGGCTCGCCCTCGATCGTGAGGAACTGGTGGGCCCTGTCGAGGAACTCGCAGATGCAGATCGCGTGCTGGACCGCGACCGCGGGCGCCATGGGTCCTGCGGCGATGAGGTGCGCGAGCGACCCGCCCTCGACGAACTCCATCGCGATGTAGAAGTGCCGATCGAGGTGCGCGCCGTACCCGTACACCTCCGGGACCATCCCGTGAGCGCGCCCGAACTGCTGTTGCAGTTCAGCGCCGCGGCGCTCCGCCGCAAGCTTGTCTTCGCTGTCGGGTGCGTCGGTCGACAGCACGAGCTTCAGCGCGACGCGCCGCCCGTCGGTGCGGCCGCGCGCGCGGTACACGGTGCCGAACGCGCCGCTCTCGACCGGCGTCGGCTCCACGATGTAGTCGCCGATCGTCCACGCCTGGTCGGGGATCACGCTCGGGACGCTCACCGCGCTCCCCTCGGCTCGACGCCGATCACGAAATTGCTGCTCGTGTCGGGCGGAACCGAGGCGCCGGCGCGCTCGACGAGGACGGGACCGAACCCGGAGAACACGTTGCGCGAGAGCGTCAGCTGGGCCGCGCCCGTGAGCGATATCGGGACGCCGCGCGTGCGCCCGAGGCGGGACACGATGTTGTTGGTGAGCGTGGCACGCGCGCCGTCCTCGAGGCGCACGGCCAGCGCAGGCACTTCGAGCACGCTGCCCTGCAGCACGGCGCTCGCCGAGGGCAGCAGCTCCACGGCGGCCTGCACCGGACCAATCACGTCGAGCAACTCGATGATGCGCCCCTGTCCCGCGACCTGCAGCGCCACGTCGATCGGCGCGTCGGGTGTGGATTCGATGCGCACGCCCGCCAGCCGCCCGCCCAGCGTGCCGCGGAGCACGATCGCCACCCACGCGCCCACGCTGCCCGGCGCCCGGCGAACAGTGACCGTGCCCGGCACGCGGGCTTCGAGATTGACGCCATCAGGTACGTCAATACGCTCCGCGTACACGCCGGGTTCGAGCCGTACCGAGATCGCCCGGCGTGGCTGCCGACAGTGCAGCCGAAATCTGCAGGAAGGCGCCGGGCGCCGCCGCCCCGACCACGAGCGTGCGGGGCGGCGGAGTGCCCGTATCGCCGACGCGCCACACCAGGGCAAGGGCGGCCAGGACACCGGCGAGCGCGCCCACGGCGAACCAGGTGCTGCGGCTGGCGATCACCCATCTTCCAAACGCCACGATGTGGCGCCACGCCCGCCGCGGAAGGCTCGCTGCCGCAGGCGGACGGGGCCCGGAACGATCCTCCTGCGCGACCGGGACCGCGTCCGCGCTGCCCGCGCTGACCGCCTCGCGCGACCGGGTCGCGAAGGCGGCGCCTTCCGCGTAGACGACTGTGACGTTGTCGTGGCCGCCGATCGCATTGGCGGCATCGACGAGCGCGTCGGCCACCTCCTGCGGACGGCCGGCATGGCGCCGCACGATCTGTTCGATGGTCGCTGACGGGACCATGTCGGTGAGCCCGTCGGTGCAGAGCAGCAGCGCCTGGTCACCGTCCCACGCCGCCTCGATCACCTCCACGAAATCGACATCGTCTTTATCGTGGAGGACGCCGCCGACGTCCCGAAACAGCTCGTTGCGGCGGGGATGGTGCATCGCGTCGATCTCGCTGATCTCGCAGGCGTCCTCGCGCTCGCCGACTGGGGAGTGGTCGTGTGTGAGCTTGCGCAGCCCGTGCGGACCGAGGGTGTAGAGCCGGCTGTCGCCCACGTGGCCTATGGTCAGCCGGTCGCCGCTCACGAGGGCCAGCGTGACCACGCATGTCATGCCCCGCAGTTCCGCTGCGCGCTCGGCCCGCTTGAAGATCTCGTTGTTGGCGATGGCAATGGCCTCGCGCACGCGTTCGGCGGGCGTTCCGAGGGGCCGGCTCAGCCGATTCAGGATCACGTCTCGCGCGATCGCGGCCGCGACTTCGCCGGCGGCGGAACCGCCGACACCGTCGATCACGCCGTAGACGCCGCGAGACGCGTCGACGAGCGGCAAGTCCTCGTTGTTGTCGCGCACCCGTCCGGGGTCGGTCCTGAACGCGGCCAGGAGCGGCGCCGTCGTGAACGCCACGGCGTCAGTCATGGTCGGCCATGCGCGCCAGGCAGGCGAGCCCCGCCGTCGTCGCGACGAGCGCCGCGAGGAACACCCACCCAAGCCAGTAGAGCAGGTCCGTCATGGCGCCGCCTCGAACTGGATCACGACCGCGTCCGCCAAATCGATCCGTGCGCGCGGCGGGAGCTCACGCTCGGCGCCGGGCTGAAGCACGCCTTCGGCCGTCTTGGCCGCCGGCGGCAGCGGCTCGCCGTTCACAGACGTACCCCACAGGCTCACGTCCTGGATCAGAAAGCGCCCGGACGGCTCCCGGCGAATGCGGACATGCTCCCTCGACACCTTGGCCGTCGTGACCACCTGGACGTCCACCCAGGCGGCGCTGCCGCCGCGCCCCACGACGAGCGAGTCTTTCTGCATCGCGAACTCATGACGGCCCTGGTCGTCCTCGTACACGAGCCGCGCGCGCGCACCGCGATCGGCCGCGCCGGCCTGCGGTGTGGTGCCGGTGACCTGGGGCACGTCGGTCGTGGTGCTGGTGCGGTGTCCACCCGACACCACGCTGCGGACGATCCGCGTTGTCGGCGTGCCGCCGTAGGCAACGGGCGCCGGCATGGCGAGTGAGGAGAGGATGCCGAGATGCCCGCGCGCCAGCTCACCGTCCTGATCGGCGGTAATCGAGATGTCCCAACCGCCCGACGGCACGTCGATCGGCGCCATGTCGTCGCGCTGAAAGATTCGGCCGACGACCCGGCGGCCTGTACCGGTCAGCCGGCGGTTGATGCGTGCGATATCGGCCGTAAGCGCCTGGTCGAGCTCCGCCACGAGGCGCGGAACGATCCCCTCGACCGTACGGAAGTCTTCGGGGTGCAGATACACGTGGTATACCGTGGGACAGAGGGTGCTGTACGGCAGCTCGTAGAGGTTGAGCTGCAGCTCCTCGCGCACCGCCATCCAGATGTCTCGCCCGCTCGGCGCCTTCCGGTGCTCGGTCATCGCGTGGCGTCGGCCTCCTTTGGCCACTATGGGCCGGAACCGTGTCGACCGGTCGTGAGAAAACCATGAAGTTTCCGCGCGAGCGCCGACAGCGGTTTCGCGTTGGCCCGTTCGGTCGCCATTCCGATCCGACGAACGCGGTCGCGTCCCTCGCGGACGCCGGCGCCGAAGGCCATCGTCGTCAAGACTCGCAACCGTCATGCGCGTGTTCGTGACCGGGGCCACCGGCGTCATCGGCCGCCGCGTCGTGCCGCTGCTGGTCTCGGCCGGCCATGCCGTGACCGCGATCGGCCGCACACCGGACAAGCGCACGGCGCTCGCACGCCAGGGCGCAGCGGCCGTGGATGCGGACATCTTCGATCCCCTCGGGCTCCGGCGCGCGCTCGAGACTCACGACGCCGTCGTCAATCTGGCGACGCACATGCCACCGTCGACCGTGCGCATGATCATCCCGTGGTCGTGGCGCGAGAACGATCGGATTCGGCGGCTCGGCTCTGCCAGCCTCGTCGATGCGGCGATCTCCGTCGGCGTCCGCCGCGTCGTGCAGGAATCCTTCGCTCCGATTTACGCAGACCACGGCGATCAGTGGATCGACGAACGCTGGCGCGTCGAGCCGGCACGCTACAACCGGTCCGTGCTGGACGCGGAGCTCTCGATCGAGCATTTCGCGGAACACGATGGCACGGGCATCGTGCTTCGGTTCGCGTTCTTCTACGGTCCCGACGCGTTCACCACGCGCGACATGTGCGCGGCGGTGCGGCGCGGCTGGGCCCCGGTTCCCGGCGCCCCCGAGGCATACATCTCGTCGATATCGCATGACGATGCGGCAACGGCTGTGGTCGCCGCGCTCGATGCGCCGGCGGGCACCTACAACGTGGCGGACGACGAACCGCTGCGGCGTCGCGAGTGGGCCGCCGCACTCGCCGGCGCGCTCGCGGTTCCGGAGCCGCGGTTCCTCCCGTCCAGCGTGGTGGCCTTGATGGGCTCCGCTGGACGCCTGCTCGCGCGGTCGCAGCGGATCTCGAACGCGAAGCTTCGGAGCGCCACCGCCTGGACGCCCAGATTCCCGAGCGCGCGCGAAGGCTGGCCGGCGGTGATCGAACAGCTCGCGCGGCGGTGACCGCCGGGCTGGATGTCGCGTTGTTGACGGTCTCCCCGACGCATGGTAGCGTCCCCTGAGCATCTCAGGGGAGTCACCGTGGCCCGCGACCCGTCCCTCGTCATCCTCCAGGGCACGCTCGATGTCCTGATCCTCAAGGCGCTCAGCGCTGCACCTCAGCACGGCTACGGCATCTCTGCGTGGATCCGCGAGCGTACCGACGGCGAGCTCGGGATCGAGGACGGCGCGTTGTACCAGGCGCTGCACCGCCTCGAGCATCGGGGCTCGATCGACGCGGAATGGGGGGTGTCGGACAACAACCGGCGGGCGCGGTACTACCGCCTGACGCGCGCGGGCCGCCGCGAGCTGCGGGAGGCGCACGACAGCTGGCGCAGGTACGCGCGCGCGGTCTCACGCGTGCTCGACGCGCCTGCATGAGGACAGGCACGATGTTCCGCAGGCTCTTCCGATTCAGTTCACGCACCGCGGCCGATATCGAGCGCGACATCCGCGACGAGGTCGCGTTTCACCTCGAGCTGCGCATCCGCGAGCTCATGGACGGCGGCGCCACGCCCGAACAGGCGCGAGCGGAGGCGCATCGGCAGTTCGGCGACGTCGCGGCGACGGCGGCCTACTGCCGCAGGATGGACACACGAAAGGAGACGCGCGTGCGCATGCGGCTCAGAACGGAGGAACTCCGGCAGGACCTGACCTACGCGGCACGGATGCTGGCACGCCAGCCCGGGTTGACGCTCGTCGCGGTGCTCACGATTGCGATCGGGATCGGCGCGACGGCTCTCGTCTTCGCCGTCGTCCACGCGGCGCTGCTCGCGCCGCTCCCCTATCGCGACGCCGACCGCCTCGTCGTCACCCGGCTGTCGATCCCCGATTACCGGGACATGCGCGAGTCGGTTCGCGCCTTCGAGGCGGCCGGCACCTGGGGCAGCAACCTGTACACGCTGGACGAGGAGCAGGTGCTGGGCGGCGTCGTGACGCCCTCGGTGTTCAGCACGCTCGGAGTGGCGCCCGTCATCGGGCGCACGATGACCGAAGCGGATGGCGATGGTCCCGTCGCCGTGCTCAGCTACGGGCTGTGGCAGCGGCGGTTCGGTGGGAATCCGCAGGTTGTCGGCCGCACGGTCCGGCTGACGGGGACAGCGTACACCGTCATCGGTGTGATGCCGCGGCGGTTCGGGTTCCCGTCGGGTGCTTTCCAGCTGTGGACGGGCATGGGCTTCTCGATGACACTGGCGAAAGGACAAGACCAGAACCGCGCCTTGCGCATCTTCCACGCCGTGGCGCGCCTCGGCCCCGGCGTCGAGATGCGGCAGGCGCAGGCGGAGCTCACCGCGTTGGCGGCACGGCTGGCGCGGGTACATCCCGATACGAATGCGGGTGTGTCGCTTGCGCTGACGTCGCTGCGGGATCGCCAGGTCGGCGATGTGCGGCCGGCGCTGCTCGTGGCGCTCGCTTCGGTCGGGTGCTTGCTGCTCATCGCGTGCGCGAATGTCGCCAATCTCGTGCTCGCGCGCATGACGGCCCGAACGCAGGAGCTCGCGGTGCGGGCGGCGCTCGGCGCGGGCCGCGGCCGAATCGCACGACAACTCGTGACGGAGAGCCTGCTGCTCGCCGCATGCGGCGGTGCCGCGGGCCTGCTGCTCGCCCGCTGGGGCATGCTGGCGCTCCCGGCACTTCTCGGGGATCGCATACCGAGAATCGACGACGTCACGCTGAGCATGCCGGTGCTGCTCGTGGCCATCGGCGCCATCGCCGCAACGGGCGTGCTCGTCGGCCTTGCGCCGGTCGTCCACCTGGCGGCAAGCGGCATCGAGCCTTCCCTGCGCGGCGGCGGCCGGGGCGACGTGGACACGGCGCGGAGCGGCCGCTTGCGATCCGCGCTGGTGGTTGCGCAGGTGGCGATTGCCGTCATCGTTCTGGCCGGAGGCCTGCTGCTGACGCACAGCCTCGTGCGTCTGCTCCATGTCGACACGGGCGTCGTGCCAGACCGGCTGCTGACCTTCAACGTCCAGTTCGTGCAGCAGCCCACCCCAGGCGCACGCGCGACGACGGCCGCCAGCGTGATCGAGGCGATTCAGGCGCTCCCCGGCATCGAAGCGGCGGGGGGCGCGACCGGGCTCTCGCCGGTCACCGCGCAGCGCGGCACGACGTTCGAGGTCGCCGGGCGCCCGGACGCGCCCGTCGACGATCGTGGGGCGTACTTCATCGCGGCGTCCCCCGCGTACTTCCGCACGATCGGCACGCGGATGATCGCGGGACGGGAGTTCGTGTCCACAGACAGCGCGAATGCCGCACCGGTCGTCGTGGTGTCGGAAACGCTGGCGCGGAGGTTCTTCCCGGACGAGAGCGCGATCGGTGGGCGCCTGAGACTCGTGAACCCGGATTACTCGTCCGACTGGCGAACGATCGTCGGTGTCGTTCGCGATGTCCGCTACCAGGGACTGGACGACGGCCCACGCCCCATCGTCTACACGCCGTTCGCGCAGACGCCCTTCCTGTGGATGTACGTCCACGTCCGAACCGCCGGGGATCCAATGGCGGTGGTCGGATCGCTGCGCACGGCGTTGCGATCCGTCGACCCGCGGCTGACCATCGCCAGCCCGCGGCCGATGACCGATCTGATTTCCGAAGCGTCAGCCGATCCGCGCTTCAGCGCGCTCATGATCACCGCGTTTGCTGCCATAGCCGTGATCCTGGCCGCGATCGGCCTCTACGGCGTGGTCTCGTTCGGAGTCGTTCGCCGCACGCGCGAGATTGCGATTCAGCTCGCGCTCGGGGCGTCGTCCTCCACCGTGCGATGGGCAGTGATCCGGAGCGCGCTGGCGCTTTCGGCCTTGGGCATCGCCGTCGGGCTGCTCGGTGCGGTGTGGCTCGGCCGATTCATGGAGGGGCTGCTCTTCGAGGTGACCCCCGCCGACCCGTTGACGTTTGCGGGGGTTGCCATAATCCTGATGGTCGTGACGCTCGTCGCCGCCGCCGTACCAGCTGCGCGCGCCCTGCGCATCGATCCGCTCCAGGCGCTGCGCGACACGTAGACCCGGAACTCACGTATGTCGGGGATGGTTCCGGGTGCCACGTACCAGGTTCCAGGTTGGGTTCCTCGTTCCTCGTTCGTTCCAGGTTCTCCGGCGGTTCAACGGTTCCGGGTTCCAGGGTTCCGAGTTCCAGGTTCGTCGCAGGCTCGATTGGAGCGACGGCGATATCAGGAACCCGGCACTTGGAACCCTGATCCCGTGAACGAGGAACCTGGAACGAACCGGGAACCTGGAACCCAACCTGGAACCCAGAACCCGGAACCCGGAACCGTACTCAACACCATGAGTTCCGGGTCTCAGCCTCGTGCCTCTGGCGGCTCGAGGTGGCCTGCCGCGGCCGGGAACCACCATGACGGTCTCGACGCGGTCGAGCCTGAGCCGACAAGCCCGCTGCACTCGCCAGGGCTGCGGCTCCGTGTCATCATTTCTCTTTTCGGAGGAGCAGCGGCGGATGCGAGGACGACGAGCGCTCGGGCTCGTGATCCTGCTCGGGGCGACGCTCACGGCGTCCCTGCAGGTCACGGCACAGAATCAGAACTCACCGGCTCAGCCCACAACCGCGCAGGCGCCCGCCCAGGCGCCCGTCCCGCCGCAGCCGGCGGACCCGACACAGCAACCGCCTGCGCATGGTGATCAGCCGTTGCCGGGCGAGACACCAGGCGAGCGCGCTCCTGCGCCGTTCCCCGCGCAGCAGCGGCCCGCCGCGCCGCCCGAGGTGCTGGAGCGCGGCAAGGCGATGTACTCGAGCCTGTGCAGCGCCTGCCACGGTGCCGATGCGCGCGGTGGGCAGCTTGGCGGCGTCAACTTGCTCCGCTCGCCGAGTGTTCTCGGTGACCGCGACGGCGAAGTCGTGTTGCCGATCGTCAAGAACGGACGCCCGGGCACCGCGATGGCCGCCATTCCTATGACCGACGACGACATCAAGGCTGTCGTCGCGTTTCTCCATAGCTTGCAGGCTGCAGGCAGCAAGCAAGGCGCCCCGCCGCCGGGGCCGCCCGTGGAACTGAACATCCTGGTCGGCGACGCAAAAGCCGGCGCGGCGTTCTTCGCCTCGACCTGCGCCTCGTGCCACTCGACGTCGGGAGACCTCGCCGGAATCGCCAGCCGTGTGCCCGATGCCAAATCGCTGCAGAACCTGTGGGTGTCGGGCGGACGAGCGACCGGCCGCGGGCCGGGACGCCGCCCGCGTAACGCCGAGCAGGCCCCTACCGTCAAGGTCACATTGCCGACGCAGCAGCGCGACGACTTGGTCCTCGCGGAGGTGGTGCAGGGCCGGCTCGTGCGCCTCGACGACTTCCTGGTCACGGTCGCGCTCGACGACGGCACCACACGCACCATCCGGCGGAACGGCGACTCGCCCACCGTGGAGGTCACCGATCCGCTGGCGCGCCACAACGAACTGCTCGCGGTGCTCACAAACAAGAACATGCACGACGTGACGGCCTACCTGGCGACGCTCAAATGACACCCAAGCGACTGCTGTCGACCCTCGCACTCGTCATCGCTCCCGTCGCTCTCCTGGGACAGGGCCGCGGCCTGCCGCCCGCTGAGCTGTTGAAGCCGCTCGGCGACTCGTGGCCGACGTACTCGGGCGACTACTCGGGCAAGCGATACAGCCCGCTCACGCAGATAGACCACGAGACGGTGAAGCACCTGGGCCTCGCCTGGGTCGTACGTCTCACTGCCGGAGCCGACACCCGCGGCGGCTTCATGCGCGGCGGCGGCCCCCCGGTCGTGATCGGTGGCCTCGGCCCGGCCGACGGTCCGGTGGTGCCGGCCAACATCAAGGGCACACCGCTCATGGTCGACGGCACGCTGTACGTCACGACACCGGACAACGCGTGGGCACTCGACGCCCGCGACGGCCACGAGCTGTGGCACTACTTCTGGCGCACGCGCGGGGGCACGCCGATCGCCAACCGCGGCGTCGGCATGTGGAACGATGCCGTCTACATGGTGACGCCGGACGACTACCTGGTCTCGCTCGAGGCGAAGACCGGGAAGGAGCGCTGGCGCAAGGAAATCGCGGATTTCAACCAGCAGTACTTCTCCACCGCCGCGCCCATCATCATCGGCAACCATCTGCTGATCGGCACCGGGAACGATCTCGACTCGCCCGGCTACCTGCAGTCGCTCGACCCTGACACCGGCGAGATGCAGTGGCGGCTCTACACCGTGCCGATGCAGAAGGGCGACCCGGGGCTGGAGACGTGGCCGAGTCTCGAGGCCGCGCGGTTCGGGGGCGGTCACCCGTGGCTGCCGGGCGTCTACGATCCGGAGACGAACCTGTACATCTTCGGCACCGGCAACCCGATCCCGGCGTACACGGGCGGTCGCGGCGAGGGCGACAACCTCTACACGTGCTCGCTCATCGGTGTGAACGTCGACACCGGCAAGATGGCGTGGGCGTACCAGACCTCGCCCCATGACATGCACGACTGGGACTCCGCGCAGACGCCCATCCTGCTCGACGCGGTGGTGAAGGGCAAGCCGCGGAAGATCGTCGCGACCGCCGCTCGCAACGGCTACTTCTTCGCGCTCGATCGCGTCACGGGCGAGCACCTGGTGACGTCGAAGTACGGCAGCGACACCAACTGGGTGAAGTCGATTGCGAAGAACGGATCGCTGCGCCGTGAGCCCGCCAAAGATCCCATCATTCCCGGGGCGATCGTCTCGCCGACCTCGGGCGGCACCATCAACTGGGAGCCGCCGGCCTACTCGCCCGACACCGGGTTGTTCTACGTCTCCGAGCGGAATGGGTACTCCCTGTTCTACCTGACGGATCCGGATCCGCGCGGCTCGATGGGGCTGGGGGGGCGCGAAGAAGTGGGCGTCGGCTCGGGCGGGAACTTCCTCACCGCGATCGACCCGACCTCCGGCAAGATCGCGTGGCGCCGCCCGTATCCCGGCACCTACGGCGGTGGAGGTGGCGGCATGCTCGTGACCGCCGGAAAGCTGGTCTTCACGGGGGATGCGGGCGGCAACCTGGTGGCGTACGACGCGGTGACGGGGACACCGGTGTGGCACTCGCGGATCGGCTCCGTGTCCAACCCGCCGATGACGTTCCTGCTCGATGGCCGGCAATACCTGCTCGCGGCGTCGGGCGACACGCTGTATGCGTTCGCATTGTACGAGTAGCCAGCTGTCGCGGCCACGGGCGGCATTCCGGACAGCCGCGCCCGCCATCATCGTGGCGCTCGCGGCCTGCGCATGCTCCGGCCCGGACGCGCGGCCGGGCACGCCGGGCCACGCGGCGAGTACGGCGCACGGAACGCTGTACGTCTCGAACGAAACGCAGGACACCGTCGTGGTGCTCGATGCGGTCACCGGGGCCGTGGAGGGCCCAATCGCCGTGGGCAAGCGCCCGCGCGGCCTCAAGTTGTCGCGCGACGGCAAGCGGCTGTTCGTTGCGCTGTCGGGATCTCCCATCGCCGGTCCTGGTGTGGACGAGTCGAAGCTGCCGCCGGCCAACCGCGCGGCAGATGGCATCGGCGTCATCGACCTCGATAGCCGGAAGCTGGTGCGGACGTACCCCAGCGGGCAGGATCCCGAGTCGTTCGACCTGTCGCCGGACGGACTGACGCTGTACGTCTCGAACGAGGAGACCGCGGAGATGTCGGCGCTCGACCTCGAGCGCGGCACGATTACCGCGCGCGTGCACGTGTGCGATGAGCCTGAAGGCGTGACGGTCTCGCCGGACGGCCGCGTCGTCTACGTCACCTGCGAGGCCGCGAGCGCGGTGGCGGCAGTCGATGCCCACTCACTCACCGTGCTCAGGCGCATCTTCACCGCGGCGCGCCCGCGGTCGATTGTGGCGACGCCGGACGGGCGCACGCTCTTCGTCACCTGTGAGAACGCCGCATCCATCTCGGTCGTGGATGTCGGTGCCGGCGAGTCGAGAGGCGCGATCCAGCTGACGATGCCGGACATCACGGCCACGCCGCCGCGGCCCATGGGCGCCGTGCTGTCGCCCGACGGTTCGACCGTGTTCGTCACCAACGGACGCGCGCAGAGCGTCTCGGCGATCGACGTGGCGACGCGGCTGCCGGCGCGCATGATTCCACACGTCGGCGCGCGACCGTGGGGTATCGCCATCAGCCCTGACGGCCGGCGGCTCTACACGGCGAACGGTCCCTCCGGCGATGTATCGTTCATCGATGTGGCCGCGGGTGCCGTCGAGCGCAGGATTCACGTCGGCGGCAGTCCCTGGGGGGTGGCCGTCCGGCCGTAATAACACCGTGAGATCCGTGCGCGAGCGCCCGGCATGAGAGCGTCATTCGGCGGCTTCACGCTCGATGCGGACACGCGCCAGCTCGCCGACGGCTCGCGCGTGCTGCACCTGTCGCCCAAAGCGTTCGCGCTGCTGCTGCTCCTGCTGGAGCGCCGGCCGGCGGTCGTGCAGAAAGGCGAGATTGCCAGCCGGATCTGGCCGGGCGTCAACGTCTCGGACACGAGCCTCGGTGGCCTCGTGAAGGAGATCCGTCGCGCCCTCGGCGACGACCCGGCGCAGCCGACCTTCATCCGAACGGTCCACAGCGTGGGGTACGCGTTCATCGGGCGGGTGGACCGCGACGCGGGCGGACGTGCCGCGCCACTCGACGGCTCCTATCGGTGCTGGCTGGCGTGGGACGACCGCACCTTCTCCCTGGCGCCTGGCGAGAACGTCATCGGGCGCGACCCACGCTGCGCCGTCTGGCTCGACGCCTCCGGCGTATCCCGCCGCCACGCCCGGATCACCGTCGGCGCAACGGAGGCCACGATCGAGGACCTCGGGAGCCGCAACGGCACGGCCGTCGCCCGGTCGCTGGTCACCACGGCGCGGCGCCTCGAGGACGGCGATTCGATCCGCGTGGGCGCGACGACGCTCACCTTCCGGCAGTGGTCGGAGGAGCGCGCGCCCCGCACCGAAGCGCTCGGGCGCCACAACTAACCAGAGCGCCGTTCGCGCAACAGGCCGGAAGGCGGGCACTACGACAGCAGGCCCGCCTGAAGGCGGGCACTACGACAACAGGCCCGCCTGAAGGCGGGCACTACGAAGCGGGTCGTGCTCGCCGGGTGTCAGTGGGAGGCCGGCACGGAATCGGCGGAGTGCTAGAATCCGCGGCCATGCGTGCGCTGGCTGCCGGTCTCGCCTGCCTGGTAATGGCCGTGCCTCCTCGCGCGGCCGATCGCCCGAACATCGTCTACATCATGTCCGACGACCACGCCGCGCATGCCGTCGGCGCCTACGGCTCGCGCGTGAACCAGACGCCGCACATCGATCGTCTCGCGCGCGAAGGCGCGCTCCTCCGCAGCGTGTTCGCGACCAACTCGATCTGCACTCCCAGCCGGGCCGCCATCCTGACGGGCCAGTACTCGCACGTCAACGGCGTCACCGTGTTCAACCGGTTCGACAGCTCGCGGATGACGGTGGCGCGGCTCCTCCAGGCGAGCGGGTACTACACCGGCATGATCGGGAAATGGCACCTCGGGAGCGATCCCGTCGGCTTCGATCGCTGGGAGATCCTGCCCGGGCAGGGCGACTACGTGGACCCCGTCTTCTACACCGCGACCGACGAGAAGACCTACACCGGCCGGTATGTAACCGACGTGATCACCGAGCGGGGCATCGACTTCATCACGAACCGCCCGCGGAACAAGCCGTTCTTCCTGATGCTGCACCACAAGGCGCCGCATCGCCCGTGGGACCCCGACGGCCCGCATGGCGCGCAGTTCACGCATCGCTCGATTCCGGAACCGGAGACGTTCTGGGACACCTACGACACCCGCACAGACGCGCTGCACGAGAACCAGCAGCGTGTGGCGAACGACCTCACGCGACGCGATCTCAAGCTGCAGCCACCGGCGGATCTCGGTGGTGAGATGCGCCTGGCGTGGCTGGCGGTGAAGCCGGACAGCGTCACGACGACAGTCGCGGGCAATACGGTGACGCTCACGGCTGACGCGTTGACGCGCTGGAAGTACCAGCGCTACATGCGCGACTACCTGGCCACCGTCCAGTCGGTGGACGACAGCGTCGGACAGGTGCTCGACGCGCTCGATCGCGATGGGCTTTCGAAGAACACGATTGTCATCTACACGAGCGATCAGGGCTTCTTCCTCGGCGACCACGGCCTGTTCGACAAGCGGTTCATGTACGAAGAGTCGCTGCGCATGCCGTTCCTGGTCCGGTGGCCGGCAGCGATCACGCCTGGAACCCGCAGCGACGCGATCGCCGTGAACGTCGATTTCGCGCCGACGCTCCTCGACGCGGCAGGCGTCGCCGTGCCGGTCTCCATGCAGGGCCGGAGCCTGATGCCGGTCTTGCGGAATCAGACGCCGGCGGACTGGCGCACGTCCATGTACTACCGCTACTACCACGACCCGGGGGATCACAACACGCGCGCGCATTACGGTGTGCGGACACGCACGCACAAGCTGATTTACTTCTGGAAGAAGGATCAGTGGGAGCTATTCGATTTGGTGAACGATCCGCTCGAAATGCACAACCTGTACGGCCAGCCGGGGCAGGATCAGCTCACCGCAGCGATGAAGGCCGAGCTGCTGCGGCTGAAAGCGGCAGTCGGAGACACGGACCAGCTCGCGAACGAACAACTGCCGAACGGCGTCGACGGACCGGTCGCGAGGCTGCGCGGACGGTGATGCCGCGCGGAATAGCGTCTCATCGACCCACCACGATAGCGTCCCGCCACCGCGTGTGCGCGAGGAACAAAGACGCATGCGAAATACCTCACGCGGATCCACCGCACCACGCCGAAAGCCGTCGACGATAGACGAGTACCTGGCCGGCGTCAGCGATGAGCAGCGCGCCGTGCTCGAAGGCCTCCGCAGGACGATCCGGGCGACAGCGCCACGCGCCGAGGAGTGCCTCAGCTACGGGCTGCCGGCGTTTCGTCTCGACGGCAAGGTCCTGGTGCTCTTCGGCGCCACCGCGAAGCACTGCGCGTTCTACCCCGGGAGCGGCGCGACCGTTGCCGACCACGCAGCGGACCTCGCCGGGTACGACACCAGCAAGGGCGCCATCCGCTTTCAGGCGGATCGTCCGCTGCCGGCGTCGCTCGTGCGGAAGCTGGTCAAGGCGCGAATCGCCGAGAACGCCGAGTAACGAGGGCGCCCGCGACCGGCGGCCCGCAGCGTCCCACCGGAATGCTCCGCATGGTGCGGCCATCTCACCACTTCGAGTGAGCTCGTCCAGTCCGGGGGCGGTTCCTCCGGGTCGTGACCGCGCCACGGCATCGCCCACCGCTTTCCTTGCCCGCTCGGTGATACAGGCCGCTTCGATTGAAGAATCGGGCGTGCTCGCCGGCCGCCGGCCGCCCGCCAGCCCGCGCCGGCATGATAAAGTTCGGGTACCTCGCTCGTTCCCGCAAGCAACCTATAGCGCGATGATCGGCACGACGTGTAAGCAATACCGTATAGACGCCCTTCTCGGGCGCGGAGGAATGGGCAAGGTCTATCGCGCTCAGGACACGCGCCTCGATCGGCTGGTCGCCATCAAGATCATGGGGTCCGGCGCCCGCGGGGCGGGTGTGCCCGCCGAGAGCTTCCTGCAGGAGGCCCGCGCCGCCTCCGCCCTCAATCACCCCAACATCGTGACGATTCACGAGATCTTCGAGGCGGATTCCGGCGACCTGCTGATGGTGCAGGAGTTCGTGCCCGGGCGAACGCTGCGGGACTTGGTGACTGGCACGTTGCCGATCGAGCGGGCGCTCGACATCGGCAGGCAGCTGGCCCGCGCGCTCGGCGCGGCGCATCGGGCGGGCGTCGTGCACCGCGACGTCAAGCCTGAGAACGTGATGGTC
The DNA here is from genome assembly GCA_963697705.1 of Vicinamibacteria bacterium. Lineage (GTDB taxonomy): Bacteria > Acidobacteriota > Vicinamibacteria > Vicinamibacterales > JAENWD01 > CAVUCH01. The sequence continues at coordinate 1,632,194 of CAVOPA010000017.1, read as the reverse complement.
CGCCCCGACGGGTACGTGAAGGTGCTCGACTTCGGGCTGGCGCATCGCACGCTCACCGAGAGCCTCGACACGACGATGACGGGCGAGCTCCTTCAGAAGATCACGACCCAAGGTCCGATTGTCGGAACGCTCGCGTACATGTCGCCGGAGCAGGCGGCCGGGCACGGAGTCGACACCGCCACGGACGTCTTCTCCCTGGGCATCGTGTTCTACGAGATGCTCACCGGCCGCCGCCCCTTCGAAGGCGGTGCCGCCTTCTCGGTGCTGCACGCGATTCTGAGCGAGCACCCCGCGCCACCGTCGCGGCTCAATCCCGAGGTGCCGCCGGCCCTCGACGCGCTCGTGCTGACGATGCTCGCCAAGGAGCCGTCAGCGCGTCCGACCACGGATCACATCGAGGCCGAGCTCAATACCGCGCTCGGCACCAGCGCCTTTGCAAGCCCGGCGCGTCTCGTCGTGCGACACATCGTCGGACGCGACCGCGAGCGCGCCAGCCTGGCCGCCCTGCTGCCGGCAGTCGCGACCGGCCACGGCATCATGGGCGCGATCGTCGGGGAGGCCGGCATCGGGAAGAGCAGCCTGGCGGAAGACGTGCTCGCGGAGCTCGAGCACGGTCCGTACCGGCCGATCATCGCCCGCGGCAAATGCTCGGAGCGGCTCGCCGGGGCCGAGGCCTACCTGCCGATTCTCGAGCTGCTCGACCACCTGCTCCATAGCACGTCCGGCGGCGGTTTCGTCGAGATGATGAAGCGGGTCGCGCCGACGTGGTACGTCCAGCTTGCCCCCCTCTCGGCCGAGAGCTCGACGACCACGGACATCCGCGAGGACGTGAAGAGCGCGTCCCAGGAACGGATGAAGCGCGAGCTCGCCGCCTACTTCCAGGACGTGTCGCGCGTCCGTCCGCTGGTGCTCTTCGTCGAGGATCTGCACTGGGCCGACGCGTCGACCGTCGACGTGTTGAACTACCTGGCCGGCCGGTTCGACAGCATGCGGGTTCTCGTACTCGTCACCTACCGGCCCTCGGACATGGCCGTCGCGCGTCACCCGTTCCTGCCTGTCGCACGGCAACTGCAGGCGGCCAACGCGTTGATCGAGTGCCCGCTCGATCACCTCGATCGGGCCGACGTCGATCGCTACCTGGAGCTCGAGTTCCCGGGCCACTCGCTGCCACCCTCGTTCGTCACGCTGATCCACGAGAAGACCGAAGGTCACCCGCTGTTCATGGTGGACCTGCTGCGCTACCTCCGCGATCGGGGCGACGTCGTGAGCAACGGCGGCCGGTGGAACCTCTCGCAGACGACCGCAGACGTCGCCCGCGAGCTGCCGGAGACGGTGAAGGGAACGATCGGACGCAAGATCGATCGGCTCGACGAGCTCGATCGGCGCCTGCTCACGGTCGCGAGCGTGCAGGGCCACGAGTTCGACACCGCGATCGTGAGTGACGTGCTCGCGCTCGACCCGGCCGACGTCGAAGACCGGTTCGCGGCGCTCGATCAGATCCATCGGCTGGTGCAGGCGGTGCGGACCTACGAGCTGCCGGATCGGGCGCTCTCAGTGCGGTATCGGTTCGCGCACGTGCTGTACCAGAACGTGCTGTACGCCTCGCTCCAGCCGACGCGCCGCGCCTCCTTCGCGCGCAAGGTGGCGCAGGCATTGCTCACCCACCACGGTACGGAGACGCCCGCGCTCGCCGCGGAGCTCGCCTTGCTTTTCGAGACTTCGCGCGATGCCGGCGCCGCGGCGCAGTACTTCTCGCTGGCTGCCCACCACGCCATGCGCATCTTCGGCTTCCGGGAAGCGCTCTCGCTCTCGGAGCGTGGCCTGGCCGTGGTCGACGCCATGCCGGCCGGACCCGCGCGCACGCAGCAGGAGCTCGCACTGCGCATGGCGAAAGGCTCCGCCCTGCGATCGACGACCGGGTGGGCGACACCGGAGATCGAGCAGACATTCGCGCGCGCACGGCAGCTCTGTCGCGATCTCGGGGATCCACCGCCGGTGTTCCCGGTGCTCTGGGCGATTGCGCTCTTCCACCTGATTCGCGGCAATCTGCTGGAGTGCCGCGACCGCGCCGACGAGCTGATGGTCATGGTGCGCGACTCCGACACGGCGCACCAGATGGTGGCGGCACACCACATGGCGGGCGTGGTGCGCGAGTTCATCGGTGACATGCACGATTCGAGTGTGCTGCTCGAGCGCGCCCGCGAGCTGCACGACCCGGCCGAGCACGAGCGTTACCTCGCCCTGTACGGCACGAACGTGGGCATGCTCGCCCGGGCCATGTCGAGCCGGCCGCTCTGGGCGCTCGGCTATCCAGACCGCGCGCTGGCGCGGGCGCTCGAAACGCGCGAGGTTGCCGATCGGCTGCGTGAGCCGATGGCGCGCGCGTTCGCCCGGCTGGTGCTGCACGGCGTTCTGGCGTATCGCGGCGAGGCGGCAGCGGCCGTCGTGGTCGGCGAGGAGAACATTACGCTCTGCCGCGAGCACGGACTGCCGCAGGAAGCCGAGTGGAGCCGCTCGTTCCAGGGCAGCGCGCTCATCAGCCTCGGGCGCGTCGACGAGGGACTGGCCCTGCTGCGCGACAGCGTGGCCGTGCAGGAGCGGCTCAAAACCTACCTCGCCCGCCCGATGTTCCTCGCCGTGCTCGCTGATGGCCTGCTCAAGGCGAACCGCGTCGACGAAGGGCTGGCGACCGTCGACGAAGGATTCCTTTTCTCCACCCGCACGGGCGAGGGCGGCTACGTTGCGGAGCTGCATCGCGTGCGCGGGGAGCTCCTGCGTCAGCGCGGCCATCTCGACCGAGCGGAGGCCAGCCTGCGCGAGGCGCTGGCGTACGCGCGCGCGCAGTCCGCGAGGTCGCTCGAATTGCGCGCCGCAACCGCGCTCGCCCGGCTGCTCGGAGCGACGGGCCGCACGGCCGAGGGACGCGCCGAGCTCGCCGCGGTGCACGACTGGTTTACGGAAGGCCTCGCGACCGGCGATCTGGTCGCCGCACGGACGCTGCTGTCCGAGATGGGATGACGCGCACGATGGCCATGGTGTCGACCGACAGAGCGCGCGTGCCGTTCGAGCGGCCCCGTTCGACTGAAGCGGACGACATCCGCCAGATCGTCCGGGGCATCCTCACATTGCAGGCACGGTTCGCGAAGGCCGAGCACGGGCCGCTCCAACGCGGCACGCATGCCAAGGGCATCTGCGCACGCGCCGTGTTCGAGGTCCTCGACGTGCGGCGGACCGTGCGAGACCCGCGTCTGGCCGCGCGGCTCGCGCGCGGCTTGTTCGCACAGCCGGGCGCCTATCCGGCAACCGTGCGCTTCGCGAACGCCTCCGGCCAGGTCCGCTCCGACGCGGTCCGCGACGTGCGGGCGCTGTCGTTTGCCGTGGAGGTAGCGCCGGGGCTCGTTGGACCGGCGGTCACGCGGCTCGATTTTTCTGCCAACAGCGCGCCCATTTTTCCCATCAACGACGCGCACGCCTTTGCCACGCTGATGCGCGTGCTCAGCGCCGACGGCGCCTGGCGCAAGCTCCGCACCGTCTGGTCGCTGCCGCTCGGCGACATCGGCGCGATCGGCCGCATCGGCGTGCTCGGTGCGCTCCAGACGAAACAGCCGGTGCGCGCCTACCAGTCGCTTCGATACTGGAGCACGGTGCCGTTCCGCCACGGTCCCGACGAAGCGATCGAGTACTCGGCGATCCCGTCGCCCGAGAACCCGGTGCAGCCGCTGGCGCCGGGCCAGAACTGCCTGCGGGACGAGCTCGCACGCCACCTGCGCGACGACGCGGAGATGAGCACGTGGGAGTTCGGTCTGCAGCTGCTCGACGCCGAGGTGATGACGCGGCGGGGCCGGCGCCGCGATCCGAGCTACTGGGTGGAGAACGCGGCGGTCGAGTGGAACGAGGCCCAGGCGCCGTTTCACACCGTCGCCCGCCTGACGCTCGTGCCCGGCTCGGAGCTGAGCGACGAGGCGGCACGCGCGATGTACATCGATGTCACGGAGCACACGGCCCCGGGAGGCGAACCGATCGGGAGCATCAATCGCGCGCGATGGTCCGCCGAGTCGTCGAGCCGCGAGGCGCGCGCCACAGGTGTCGTGGACCTTCCGGCACCGGTACCGCTGCCGCGCTCCCGCGTAACGTCCGTGCTCCGCGGGGCGTTCGTCGGGGCACTTCTGCTCGCGCTGGGAGTGTTCGTTCTTGGCCGCTGGTACACGAGCCGTGCGGACGCCTATCTGCCGCCGCTCGAGCGCGTGGACGACGTCCGCTACCTGGATCAGGGATGGGGACCCGGCGCCGATGCGCCGAGCCGGCAGGCGTACTACTACACGCCGCAGGGCGCGTCGATGCACAACATCCGGTACAGCTGGTTCATCAATGTCGAGCGGCCGTTCCGCGGCGGGCGCTTCGCGGATCCGGATCACATGAAGCAGCTGCGGTTCGTCGTCGATCCGTTTCCGACGCGGAGCAACCCCGACCTGCTCCCGGTCGGCTTCGCCCGCCGCTACGACGACTCGCTCCAGGACTGGGTCGCGGACGTCACCTGCTCGGCCTGCCACACCGGGCAGCTGCACGTGCAGCGGCCGAATGGCCGCGTGACCGCCGTGCGCATCGACGGCGGGCAGTCGATGAACGCCTTCACCGACGTTGCACCGGGCAGCTTCCAGCTGGAGCTCGCCGGAGCCTTCGGAACCACGCTGGCCAATCCGATCAAATTCAACCGCTTTGCGCGCCGCGTGCTGGGGCCCGAGTCGAGCTGGTCGGCGCGAGCGACCCTCTGGGGTGACGTGTTCGGGACCTTCCGCGAGCTCGTCCGCGCCAGCCGCGGCGCCCTCTCACCGCATTGGTACCCAACCAAGGAAGGGTTCGGCCGCACCGACGCCCTCGCGCGCATCGCCAACACCGTGTTCGGCGATCATCTCGACCCGGCGAACTATCGAATGGGCAACGGCCCGGTGAGCTACCCGTACGTGTGGAACATCTGGAAGTTCGACTGGGTGCAGTACAACGCGTCGGTCAGCCAGCCGATGGCCCGTAACGTCGGCGAAGCGGTGGGCACGGGCGCCACCTATCATCTCGTCGACCGGTACGGACGACCCGTCCCACCGAGCGAGCGCTATCGCAGCTCGATCCCGATCGAGAACCTGCAGCGCATCGAGACCACGATTCAGACGCTCGAGCCGCCGGAGTGGCCCGAGGATCTGCTCGGACCGGTCGACCAGGCCAAGGTCGCGCGCGGCCGCCAGCTGTTCACGGATCACTGCGCCGGGTGCCACGGCCCGCACGTCGCGAGCGACGCCATGAAGCGGCAGGTTTCGCCCGCTCGCGGCCCCGACGACCCGCTCTGGGCGATCCATTGGAAGGACGTTCACGACATCGGCACCGATCCGAACGCGGCAGTGAACTTCATGACCAACCGCGTGGACCTCACGCGGGCCGGACTCGACGCCGGCGAGGTCCAGCAAGTGCTCCGGGGCACGCTCGAAAAGCAGCGGACGCGGCAGCTGGCGCTGATCGCAGCGCTCGCGGGGCCGGGCGTATATAGGAGCACGCGCCCCGCGACAGCGGCCGGTGTGTACGACAGCTACGCCGGAGAACTGGAATACGCGAAGACAAGCCTCAGCAACACCGACAACCAGCTCGCCGCGCTCGATCAGCTCGACCTGCGATCCGTGTCCGTCGGCGAGGGCCTCACGATCGTCGGCACGCTGCTCCGCAACCGCTACTACGACGACCACCGCTACTCGATCGAAGCGCGCGCGTGCTTCGACGGGTTCGACACGCTCGATCTGCCGCAGGCGGTGCCGGGGTACAAGCCGCGCCCGCTGAAGGGCGTGTGGGCGACGCCGCCGTTCCTCCACAACGGCTCGGTGCCCACGATTTACGCGCTGCTGTCGCCGCGCGAGGAGCGCCCGGCCGCGTTCTACGTCGGCACACACCTCTACGACCCGCGCCGCCTAGGCTACGTGACCGAGCGTCCGGCCGGCACGGCGGGGGGGTTCGTGCTCGACACCAGTCTGCCGGGCAATCGCAACATCGGGCACGAGTTCCGGAAGGGGTACGTCCCGTTCGACGATCGCAAGCCAGCCGACACGCAGTACCAGGGCGGCGTGATCGGGCCCGAGCTGACGCCCGACGAGCGCTACGCGATCATCGAGTACCTGAAGGTCGGCCCCGACGAGCCGCCGATACGCCCGGGCCGCGTGCCGCCCGACTGCTTCGCACTGCTCCACCCGAAAGCAGCAGCGCCGGCCGTTGTGAGCGCGAGCAACCGCGCGACGAGGTAGCGCCGCATCGCACGTGCGCCGGGGGCGGCGCTGGTGAGGGACGGTCATGCCCAAGAACCTCGTGATCTGCTGCGACGGCACGAACAATCAGTTCGGTCGCGAGAACACGAACGTCGTCCGCGTGATCCAGGCGCTGGTGCGGGACCCCGCCCGACAACGGCTCTACTACGACCCGGGCGTGGGCACGTTGCCCGAGCCTGGCGCCTGGACGGCGCTCGGCAAGAAGATCTCGACCATCGCCGGGCTCGCGTTCGGGGCCGGCATCTTCTGGAAGGTCCAGGAAGCGTACGAGTTCCTGATGCGCGAGTGGGAGCCGGGCGACTCGGTCTTCGTGTTCGGGTTCAGCCGCGGCGCCTACACCGCTCGCCTCCTCGCCGCCGTCCTGCACACGCTCGGGCTCCTGCCGCGGGGCAACGAGAACCTGATCCCGTACGTGCTGCGCCTGTTCAAGGGCATGCCGCGGGACGAATCGGGGCCCGCGGTGGACGACTACTTCGCGCTCTGCGACCAATTCCGGCGCACCTTCGCGCGGGTGGTGCCCGAGGAGCCGGACGATCGGCGCTTTCACGTGCACTTCCTCGGCCTGTGGGACACGGTGTCGTCGGTGGGCTGGGTGTGGGATCCGCCCTCGTATCCGTTCACGGCGCGGAACCCGAGCGTCGAGGTCGTGTGGCACGCGGTGTCGATCGACGAACGGCGCTGGTTCTTCCGGCAGAATCGCATCCGCCGCGCGGAGGCGGGCCAGCCGCTGCACGAGGCGTGGTTCCCGGGGGTGCACTCGGATGTCGGCGGCGGCTACCCCGAGGCGGATGGCGGCCTGTGGCGGACGCCGTTCCGGTGGGTCCTCGAGGGGGCCGCCGAGACGGGCCTGCTCCTCGATTCCGGACGCCTGACCGAGGTCCTCACCCGCACGCCCCCGCCTGCCGAGCCGTGCGCCGAACCGAAGCACGAGTCGCTGCACGGCGTGTGGTGGCTCGCGGAGCTCTTCCCGAAGCTGCAATTTCGGGACGGCCGGCGAGCGCCGGCAGTGGGCCTGGGCCGCCACCGCTGGATCGCAGACGGCGCCTCCATTCACGCATGCGCGCTGCAGCGGCTGCGCACCGACGCCACCTACCGTCCTCCGAACCTGTCCGGCGCGTTCGTCGAGGCGGTGTGCGCGCTGCCGCTGGTGCCAGATTCGCTGCCGTATGCGCCGGATGGCCGCCTTTCGGCAGCTGAGGATCGTGCGGAACTCCCCTGCTGACACGGCTCTCGACTGTTCGCCGTTGACCCTGGCTTAAACACGATGTCGTGGTGGCAGAGATCGGCCCATCCCCGACGCGTACATGTGCGATGACGGACGGCCGCGGCCGCGATCGGGGCGCCTCAGAGTTCCCTGCGCCAGAATGCGAGCATCGCGCCGAACAGGTTGCGCTGTGCGGGGTCGTCCTCGATCCCGTGCTTGCGCATGGGATAGACGAGCGACTGGAACGGCTTGGCCGCCGTGATCAGCGCGTCGATGAACGCGAGCGAGTTCTGCGGGTGGACGTTGTCGTCGTAGCTGCCGAACACGAGCATGAGCGTGCCGTGCAGCGACGCCGCACGCTTCACGATCGACGTGCGCTCGTAGCCTTCCGGGTTGTCCTGGGGCCGTTTCATGAACGCCTCGGCCCACTTCGTATCGTAGTACCGCCAATCGGTCACGGGAGCAATCGCCACGCCGGCCTTGAACTCGGTCGAGCGGGTCATCAGGTTCAGCGTCATGGTGCCGCCGCCGCTCCAGCCCCAGACGCCGACGCGATTCGCGTCCACCCATGCCTGCGTTTTCAGCCACCGCACCGCGTCGACGAGGTCGGCGGATTCCGGCTCCCCCGATCGCTGCAGGATCGTGTTTTCGAGGCGCTTGCTGATGCCGGTGGCCGCCCTGTTGTCGACCTGCACCACGACGTAGCCGGCTTCGGCGAGCAACTGGTTGTAGAGCGTGTACTGCTGCCAGCCGTTGGTCACCGTCGGCGCATTCGGGCCGCCATACACGTAGAGCACCACCGGGTACTTCCGACTGACACTGAAGTTCTTCGGTTTGAGGAACTGCGCGGGCATGCCGAACCCATCCGACGCGGGTACGGTCGTCAGCTCCGGAAACTGCACATCGATACCGGCCGGCGCCGGTGCGCACGGCGGCGACAGCTCCGCGACCCGTGTGCCGTCGGCGCGCTGCAGCCGAAGCGCAGGAGGCGTCCGGATATCGGAGAACGCGTCCGCGTAGTACCGCGCATCGGGCGACATCGTGATGCCGTGCGTCCCGGCTTCCGTCGAGATGCGCGTCATTCCGGTGCCGTCCGGACGGATGCGATAGAGGTGCCGCTCGACGGAAGACTTCTCGAGGGCCGTGAAGTAGATCCACCCGTCGCGTTCGTCCACGCCGGCGATGGACTGACGCACCCAATACACGGCTCCGCCCGACGACGCCAGCGCCCACTTGCCCCTGGTGACCTGGTTCACCAGCCGGCCGTCGATGGTGTAGCGATACAGGTGCAGATAGCCGTCGCGCTCCGACGTCCACAGGAAGTGGCGCCCGTCCTCCAGGAAACGCAGATCGTCGGTGACGTTCACCCAGCCCGGGTCCGTTTCGGTGAGGATGCGGTTCGCCGCGCCGGTGTCGATCGCTGCGAACGAAAGCGTGAGCTCCCGCTGATCGCGCGTGAGCGTCTGGATGGCGACGCGGCGGCTGTCGGGCAGCCACTGCACGCGAGCCACGTATTCCACGACCGGCGCGGCCGTCTGCAGCCACGTCGTCGCGTGTGCTGCGAGGTCCACGACCCCGACGCGGACGCGCGGGTTGGAGGTACCGGCCTTGGGGTAGCGCTGCTCGATGACCCGCGGCGTCGCCGGCGCGATGTCGACGAAGTGGCTCAACTCCACGGCCGACTCGTCGGTCTGCAGAAATGCGATCGCATGCCCGTCTGGAGCCCACCAGTAGCCCGTTTCACGGCGGCCGAAGATCTCCTCCCAGTACACCCACGAGAGCGAACCGTTGAGGACGGTGGGCGACCCGTCGTTGGTCAGGCGAGTCTCGGCAGCGGACGTCACGTCGGCGACGTACAAATCGTTCGCGCGAACGAACGCGAGGCGGCGGCCGTCAGGCGAGAACTGAACGTTCGTCTCTTCGGCCGGCGTGCTCGTGAGGCGCGAAAAGGCGGCGGACCCGAGATCGAGCACGAACACGTCTCCCGAGAGGACGTACGCCGCGTGCGCCCCGGACTGATCGAACGCCGCCGGCCAGGGCAGCGCGGTCAGCTTCGTATCGGGCAGGAGCGCCTTCAGATTTGCCAGGGCTGTAGCGGCAACGAGCGCCGGCTGGCGCGCGCCGGTGGCCGGATCGATGCGCTCGAAGGTCTGCTCCGCTTCCGGGCGGCGCGTGTCGAGCATCACCGCCGACCCATCGTTCAGCCACATGAATGCCGGCACGCGTTCGACGCCGCGGCCCTCGGGCCCGAAGATCCACTCCAGGGTCAGCGGCGTTGCTGCCGACGCCGGCGCCGGCGCCTGCGCCTGCAAGGGCGATGCGGTGAGGAGGGCAAGGAGAACGAGCGCGCCCGCGCGCGCCTGTGTCGAGGAGCTGTGCATGACAGATGATACGTCGCCACGCACGAGGTTGCCGTGCGGTCAGAAGCCGTCGCTCGGCTTGGGCGCTGCCGCGTCATCGTCACCGCCTGTCGCGGCCTTCAATCCGGAACGTCAGACGGTCTCGCGGGCGCGGCTGGATTGCTCCAACCGCTTGACCAGTTGGAGCTTACGATTGTTTACGCGGTGTTTACATGGGTCGTGCCCAGTCTGGGGCAGGATTGAACCGTCACATCAGAACGGACGCCATCATGTATCAGCGACAAATCAAGCAGGCAGGGCACACGCGGCGCTACGAGATCAGCGAGCGGGGCGGGGAATGGGAGGCACGGGCGCTGCTCGATGCCAAGGTCGTGACCGAGGCCCGTTACGACGACTGGCATCGCGTCGAACGCGCGAGGCTGCGCTTCGATCTCGAAGTCGGGTCTCTGGAGGATGCCGGCTGGATCCCCGACTGACGCCGCCGCCGCTTTCGATCAATCCACGAACCGATACCCGAGCCCGACGACGGTCTCGATCTGGCGGCCGGCGACACCGAGCTTGCTGCGGAGCCGGCCGACGTGTACGTCCACCGACCGCGTCTCCATTTCGCGGTCGTAGCCCCACACGCGCTCGAGGAGCCGATCGCGCGACAGCACGCGATTCCGATTCTCCACGAGGTGACGCAGCAGCTCGAATTCCCGCCGCGTGAGCCGAACCGGTTCGCCTTCCACGCTGACCGCGACGGCCTCGAAATCCGCCGACAGGGCGGCGCCGCGGTAGACGGCGCTCCCGGCGGCGCTCGTCTCCTGCCCTCGTCGTCGCAGCACGGCCCTGACGCGCGCGGCCAGCTCGCGCACGCTGAACGGCTTGATGACGTAATCGTCGGCGCCGAGATCCAGGCCCGCGATCCGATCGCTCTCCGTCGACATCGCCGTCAGCATGATGATCGGCACGTGCGCGGATAGCGGCCGCGCGCGCAGAATGCGGCACACCTCGAGCCCGCTCAGCACGGGCAGGTTCAGGTCGAGGATGACCAGATCCGGCGGGTGCTCCGTTACGGATCGAAGCGCCGCGTCGCCGCTCTCCACGATCTCGGCCTCGGTCAGCCCGCCGCGCTCGAGCGTGTGCTTGATGAGACCAGCGATGTCCGGTTCGTCTTCGACGACGAGCACACGCGTTTTCGACACGACTGCACATCCCACGACGGGGAATCCGCTCACCTCGGACCGGTCCTCGTCATCACGAAGGCGTCAGCTGGGCCGGGCGTGCCGGCTGACGACGATCTGTAAAGCGAACACACCACTAATCCGGTGCTCACTTGTGTTGTCGGCCATCAGTCACGTGGGGCAGGGCTTCAGCCCTGCAAATCGCGCTCGCAAGCAGGCCTGAAGGCCTGCCCCACATGACTACACAAGTGAATCGCGGGCTTAGTGGCCTGTCTTTGTCATTTCGAGAGTGTCTGTCGGGCGGGGCATCCCGACTGGCGGCGTTGCTCGTCACTCGAATATTCCCGATATGCTCGCTCCTCCCGCCTTGCCAGTCGGGCGCCGCGCTCCCACATCCACTCTACAAATGACAAGGACAGGCCACTAGCGTCTGACGATACGTGCCGAGCGTTTCGCTGACGTGACGGGCTTGTTAATTGTGAGTTACGGGTACCGGGAGGCCGGTAGCGCCGACCCCACCCGCGCAGCTGTAAAAAGCCATGACTGGCACGGAGCAACTGGCCCGGTCGGTGCGCCGGGCAAAGGCCGCGCGGAGCAGCTCGCCCAGCTCACGGCGTCGCCCAGCTGCTTCAGTGCTCGCAGCTACGGCACCGACATCGGTCCGTCATCGTGCTGCACGAACTCGGGCGCCGGCGTATACCGCGGGTCAGGCAGCATTTCCCAGAGCCAGAGCCTCTCGCCGCGTCGATGTGAGCGTGTGCGGCAGATCGCGCCCCGCGTCTCGATCACGCGCTTGTGCGCAACCCCGGTCCGCGGATGACACGCGACGTAGACGATGCAGCCGCACTGCAGGGGAAGGGTATAGGACATGTGGTGCACTCCAGCAGAGCCGATATAGAAGATAGGCGTGACAAAAAACGTGTCGGAGCAGCAACGCCCCTGAAAACCCACGATCGGAGACCACGGGGCCCGCGAGCAGGCCAGACCCGAACTCACTTGTGTTGAGTTCGGTTCCGCGTTCCGGGTTCTGGGTTCCAGGTTGGCTTCCAGGTTCCGGGTTCGTGCCAAGTTCCTTGTTCACGGGTTCCGGTTCCAAGTGCCGGGTTCGTAATATCGCCATCGCTCCAATCGAGCCTGCGACGAACCTCGAACCGTTGAACCCCCGGGACCTGGAACGGAACGAGGAACGAGGAACCCAACCTGGAACCCAGAACCAGGAACCGGAACCGTACCCAATCAGGTGAGTACAGCGGTTAGGCGCGAAGGTAGCTGCCGACGCTGTTCCGCCGCAGTACACCCTGCTCCACGAGCCGATCGAGTACGTTCAGCACCTCACCACGAGGGATGGCCCACAAACGGGCGCCCTGGTCGGGCGTGAGTTTCAGTCCGGGCATCTCGCGGTATTCGCACTCGATGCGTTGCAGGATTGCCGGTCCGCCGGATGTCTGGGTGTCGGACATGGGACGCTCCACGACCGTGCGGTTTCGACGTGCACGTGTCGCCACTTTCGCAGGCGCATGTTCCAGGCCCGTGTCGTTCCCTAGACGGCGCTGTAACATTGCCCCCCCGTAGGAGTGCCCTCTGGTGGTGCCAACTTCGGTTCGGCTGTGACCTGCAGGCGACGATCTGGTGTGATTCTCGGCGTACGCGGGCGGGGATGCCGGCGCTACGTTCATCTCGGGACCGGTAGCGTGTTCGTGTTGCACAACGGCGGCGAGGACGAGGTCTGCCTCTCCAGCGACGACTGGGTGCCGCGCAAACCTCAATGGCAGCGTGGAGCTGATGTTCGCCCGTGCCGGCCACTCAGCGCTGCCGCAAGGTGCTCGACGCGCCCGACGCCGTGTTCAGGAACAACGTGAAGAGACGGCGCCTAGACATAAGAGCGAGTGGCCGGTGCCGTGCGCCAACGCGCGATCGAGCCGTTCGTCGCGCGGACGTTGCTGCACGAACACGCGGCCCGAGCCACGGCGACGGCGCCGCGACAGCCTTTGAGCCGGCCGCTCTCCGAACGAGTGATCCTGCCACCACCCGTCACGCACGGGGGCAGACCTACTGGCTGTCCGCGTGGCCAGTGGTCGGGCGCTCGTTCTTCCGACTTCGTCGTCGCTCGATTCTTGCGATCGTCTTCTGCAGCGCTGCCTCGATCTTGAGCTCCGTGAGCTTCAGAGTTTTTCGCGCCCTGTTGATCTTGCGGTCGGCCTTCGCGCGTGCATCGTCGAGTTCCTCCTGCGCGCGTGCGCGCGCGCGCTCGATTTTGGCCGTTCTCTTCGCTTCTTTCGCCATCGGACGTCTCCTCTCCGCGCCCGGTCCGTGGGGCCGGCTGGAACGATTGGCGATCATGCCTCACGTCGATGCGGCAGATGTCGTCCGTTACATAGAATTTACATACGGTACGAGGTCGAGCTCTGTCCGATGAGACTCGAGCCGGCAGTTCGCCGGGAGGCTGCGCCGGGTTCTCAATCCATCATTGTTTACAGCGCCGACACCTCAACGCCATCCGGCTGACATGATGCGCGTGCAAGCTGTCCCTCAATGCGCGTGGGTATGCCACGGCAGTCTGCAAGCGGGGCGCAGGCGTGGCGTGAGGATAAGCGTCATCGTCTGCGCCGATATTGTTTCCTTCTTACTCTCACTCTCCAGCCCGGCTTCACGACCAGATACGGCTCCCGTCGCGCGTTTTTCGATCCGCGCGCCAGGCTTGCGCGAGCTTCACAGGCAAGATGCTGCTCCTTGCGCCCGCCTGTTGCGTGAGGCACGCCCTCTGGCCGGCTCGGATGGTCCAGCGGGTCCTCGCGCCCGATAAACGGGCTGCCGCCTTCGGGTCTAAGGGCCAGCCCTTCGAAGCCGCCGTCGGGCTCGTGTGGGTTGCCCCGGCAGTATTCACGATCGCGTTGTGATTCATGGTGTCTCGCGGTCCGCAGGCCCGACACCTGATGTGTAAAGCAATTGGCCTGTTCATGGCGACGACTCGCGGCGTCATCGCCGGCGCGTTATGGCCCGGCGACGCGGCAGCGGCACGAGCGGGGCGACGCGGGTGAGGATCGGCCACGTGAGAGTGCAGCCGAGCTCGGTCGGGAGGAAACGTTCGATCTGCACGAGCTCTCCGTCACGGAAACGTCACGGCGGCCCCCTATCCTGGGGACGCTCCGCTGCACCGGCGTCGAAAGGACCTGAATGAGAAGGCCACGCAAGCAAGCGGCGGTGATTCCATATCGAGTGCAGCGTGACATCCTCGAGATTGCCCTGGTGAAGACGTCCAGCGGCAAGGGTTGGATCGTGCCCAAAGGGTCGCTCGACGAAGGCGAGGAGTCGTGGGACGCGGCGTTGCGTGAGACCGAGGAAGAAGCCGGACTCGTCGGCCAGCTCACGCGTCAGCCAATCGGTCACTACCACTACTCGAAGCAGGCACGGCGTTACGAGGTGGATGTATTCGTCATGCGCGTCACGACCGTGCTCCGTTCCTGGCGCGAGGCCGCGCATCGCAATCGGCGCTGGATGGCAGTCGATGAGGCGATCGAGCGGCTCGATCCGGAACTCCACGTGTTCGTGCACGCGACCGTCCGGATCGTGCGATCGGGCCGCCGGAGTCTGCGAACGGATCCCCGATCGGCCGACCCTGTCCAACTGCTCGCCGCTGCGCCATCGATATCGGCGTCCGCGCGACGTCGGTACGTGTAAGCGGTTCGCCGCCCGGGCGGGAGTTTCGTGCAGCGGGCCGTGCCGCTAGAGGCCCGCTAAACCCGCGATTCACTTGTGTAGTCATGTGGGGCAGGCCTTCAGGCCTGCTTGCGAGCCGCGATTTGCAGGGCTGAAGCCCTGCCCCACGTGACTGATGCGGTGACAACACAAGCGAGCACCGGATTAGGGCACCCGCTGCACCCCAGTAGCTTCAAACGGCACTCGCGCCAGTCGTCACCGCGGCGCGGGGTCGATCACCTCGGCGAAGTGGTTCTTGTAGGCCGTCCCGCACCAACGTTCTTCTGATACTTGCCCGCGCCTGTCTTCGGCAGCTACTCGACGTGCACCGCCGCGTCGGGAAGCCACCACTTCGCGACCTTGGGCGCAAGGTGGGCACGCAGGTCTTCGATGGTCGGCGCGCACAGGCACCTCCCAGGCCACGCCGCCCGCTCGGCGCCTATAGCGCGCATTGGATTTGGCTCCGCGGGTCACGGGACGAGAACTCTTGGGCCTCCCAAAACCCATCACGCAACCTAAAACTTACGACCGCGTAGCAGAACCGTCTGCTCGACGAATCCATCGGCGCACTCGAATGGGCCGCACGCGAACGCAAACGTTACCGCGATCGTCTTGCCCCCGGCGAACTTGCCGTAGTCTGGGAACACGTCAGCCGACCAAATGTGGGGCGCCCCATCGCAGGTGTCGACGTCGAAGAAACCGCCGAACCCAAGGACGCTAGCCCGCCGCCCGACGGTCTGGCGGGCAGTTACGAACGAGTCTATTGAATTCCCGTTGGTGCACGTGTAGGTGCCGGAGATCGTCGCAACACCGGTGCGGCCATTCACCGTACCGAAGCGGCTCACGGCGATATCCAATGTCGTCGGCGGTGGGGCCGGCGTGAACGAGATGTTCAAAAGCCCACCGTTGCCGCCCCCGTCCGACTGATCGTCGATCGCTAGCACGTAGTACGTCGTCCCGGCGACCGCGAAGAAGCCTACAGTGCCCGGTCCGCACGCGACGGTCTGGAGGTTACCCTGGGTGCCCGTGGCGACCAGAACGCCGGCGGAGTAGTTGGACTGGGAGACATCGATGACCACTCCCTCGTCAGTGCCCTGGAGCACATACCACACGCTGGCGTCAGTTGCCGGCGCGCCGCATGACAGGTTCAGTTGAGCGTCATCGCTGTCTGTGGTCGCCTGTGCGGTGTCGAGCACCTCGTTGAATCCGGTCGCGACCGGTGTGGCATTGGGGTATGTGTCGTTCGGTGGCGGAGCGGCTAGCGCGGCCGGGGTGGAGAACCCGAGGGCACTGAGTGCGAGGGCTACGACAGACAGCAGCTTGATCGTGGTCTTCATGACGAACTCCTTGTGCAGTTCAGCCACGCATGTTTCGACACTCGCGTCGCGGCGACGGGCGACGACTGCCTCGTGGCCCTGATCCGATTCGTGGATAGGCTGTTGAGCGGGGTCCTCTCCTCGTTTCTCGAATGAGGGGCGGGCCCACCAGGTGATCTGATATGAAGAACGTCGGCCGGCCGGAATAGGAACAGCCGCCCGGATCATCACAGAAGCAATACAGTCGAGCTCGAGCTCACGTCGCGCGTTTTTCGATCAACGCGGCAGCGCTGCGCGAGCCTCGCCTGAGATTCTGCTGCTTGGCCGGAGTGCCCAAGGCATCGAGGGCGTCGACGTCGGTACGGTGTGAGTGGATCGCCGCCCAGCACGAGCTGTACCGGCGGGCTTCAACCGGAACGAGCGCCAGGTCGTCACCGCGGCGCGGGGTCGATCACCTCGGCGAAGTGGTCCTTGTAGGTGGCGCGCACGACGTTCTTCTGGTACTTGCCCGCGCCCGTTTTCGGCAGGCACTCGACGTGCACCACCGCGTCGGGAAGCCACCACTTCGCGACCTTGGGCGCAAGGTGGGCACGCAGGTCTTCGATGGTCGGCGCGCATCCCGGCCGCGGGACGACGACGGCCAGGGGCCTCTCGCCCCAGCGGGAATGCGGCACTGCCACGACCACCGCTTCGCTCACCCCGGGGTGCTCGATGAGCGCGGACTCGAGCGCGACGGTGCTGATCCACTCGCCGCCGGACTTCACCAGATCCTTCGCGCGATCCTGGATCGTGAGACAGCCTGTCGCGCCGATTGTCACGATGTCGCCGGTGCGGAACCATCCGTCATGGGTCCAGCGATCCGGCGCTTCGTTGCCGGGATAGTAGGCGCCCGCGACCCACGGCCCGCGCACTTCCAGCTCGCCCATCGTGTGATCGTCCCACGGGATGAGCGCGCCATCCTCGCCGCGGCCGCGGATCTCCACGAGCGGCGCCGGCCGCCCTTGCCGCGCGCGCCACGCGTACTGCGTGTCGGGAGCGCTATCGCCCAACTCGCTGGGCACGTGGCTCACCGAGCCGAGCGGGGCCGTCTCCGTCATCCCCCACGCGTGGACGATGCGGACGCCGTGCCGCGTGTCGAACGCGCGCACGGTCGCCTCAGGGATGGCCGCGCCGCCGACCAGCATCGAACGCAGGGCCGACAGGTCGCGGCCCGGGTGCTGGTCGAGATACGCGAGCAGGGCGTGGCAGATCGTCGGCACGCCGAAGGTGTGCGTCACCCGCTCGGACTCGAGCAGCGCGACGATGCTCGCCGGATCCAGGCAGGCACCCGGCAGCACCTGCGTCGCACCGATCAGCGCGCACGTGAACGGAAGGCCCCAGGCGTTTGCGTGGAACATCGGGACGACGGCGAGGACGCGGTCCGACTCGCCGAGCCCCATCACGTCCGGTAGCGCCGAAGCGAGCGAGTGCAGCACCAGGGCGCGATGCGAGTAGAGCACGCCCTTCGATCGCCCCGTCGTGCCCGACGTGTAGCACATGACCGCGGCAGCCTGCTCGTCGATATCGTCGAAGGCGGCGCCGTCTTCCTGCCACGACAACAGCTGCCCGAAGTGCAGCGTACCCGGGGGCACGTCGGCATCGTCGCTGACGACGACGATGCGGCGATCGCCGATGCGCGGCCGCACGACTTCGAACGCCGGCCAGAGCACCTTGTCCACGATCACGACGGCGTCGTCGGCGTGGTTGATGATGTAGCCGAGCTCCTCCGGGTGCAGGCGAATGTTCAGGGTGTGGAGGACGGCGCCCGAGGCAGTGATGCCGTAGTACGCCTGCAGGTGCTCGGCGTGGTTCCAGCAGAACGTCGCGACGCGATCGCCCGGTCGCACGCCGAGCGCCCGCATCGCGGCCGCCAGGCGCCGGGCGTTCGCGAGGCACTCGCCGTAGGTCGACCGGGTGACGCTGCGGTCAATGCACCGGCTGACGATTGACTTGTGAGCAAAGAGCGATGCCGTGCGCCGCAGGAGCGCGGGGATCGACAGCGGCACGTTCATCATCAGTCCCTGCATGGCCGCGGACAGCAGACACCAGCACGGCCCCTTGGGTCAACGTGAATCGCCGCTCCGGCCCACCATTTCCCAGAAGTGCCGACTTCAGTTCCCGGTACCCTACCGTTATCCCCGTCAGACTGACCTGCGTGACCGGGCAATAGCCCAGGCTACCGGCTTGAACCCTTCGTGCGTGGCGCCGACGGTGCGACCACCGGCTTACGCGGGTGGTCGGCGAGCTGCTTCAGCAGCTCCGCGATGCCGCGTTCAAGGCTGGGGTCGTGCCCCTGCGCCACGAGATGCGGCGCATCGATCACCTCGATGTCGGGCGCGACGCCCACCCCCTCCACCTCCCACTCGCCTCCCGTGCCGAGGAACCGGAACGTCGGCGCGGTGATCGTGCCGCCGTCGAGCAGCGGCGGATTGCCGGAGAGCCCGATCAGCCCGCCCCAGGTCCGCGTGCCGATGAGCGGTCCGAGCCCGAGCTTCTTGAAGTAGTACGGGAACGCGTCGCCGCCCGACGATGACTGGCCGTTGATCAGGCACACCTTCGGTCCGCTGTTCGCATAGGCGGGCGTCGATGTGGGCTCCACGCCGCGGCGCGCCCAGTAGTTGAGCACGGGACGCGAGACGAGCTCGATCATGCGGTCGGGGATGAACCCGCCGCCGTTGTACCGCACATCGATGATGAGCGCTTCCTTCGCGGCCTGCGGGTAGAAGCTCTTGAACAGCTCGCGATTGCCTTCTTCACCGGTGTTCGGCAGGTGGATGTACCCGATCCGCCCGTTTGACGCCTTGTCGACGATCCGTCGCCGGCTTTCCACCCAATCGAGGTAGCGGAGCCCCTGCTCGCTCGTGATGGGCCGCACGCGTTCGGTGCGCGCGCCGGTCGCGGCCGGGCTGTTGTTGACGAGCAGCGTGACGGCGCCTGCGCCCTTCGCTTCGAGCAGCCGGTAGAAGTTGTCCACGCCCTTGGTCGGTACGCCATCGACGGCGAGGATGTAATCCCCTTCGTTCACGCGAACGCCGGGCTCGGTCAGCGGGGATCGGAAGTTCTCGTGCCAGTTCTCCCCCGGGTAGATCTTCTCGATGCGGAACGCGCCAGACGCATCGGGCCGGATGTCGGCTCCGAGCAGCCCGCCTTCCACCCGCGGCACTCTGTTGCCCGCGGGCGGCTGAACGTAGACGTGTCCGGCCCCGAGTTCGCCGGCCACCTCGCCGAACACGTAGTCGAGGTCCGCACGAGCGGCCACCGACGGGAGCAGTTCCGCGTAGCGATCGCGCACCTCGTTCCAGTCCACGCCGCCGAGATTCGGGTCGTAGAACCAGTCGCGCAGGATGCGCCAGGCGTCTGTGTACTCCTGCTTCCACTCGGCGCGCGGATCGACGCGCACGGTCAACCGATCGAGCGCCAGCAGCCCCTCGGTCGTCTTCTGGTCGGCCTTTACGTCTCCGATCCCGTAGTCGCTGTTCGTGCTGAACAGCACCTTCTTGCCGTCGCGCGACAGCTCGTAGCCGCTGATGCCCGTGAGGACGGTGCTTTCCTTCTTGTCGTCGATGTCGTACATCGCCAGGCGCGTTCGCGGGCCCTGGCCGATCAGGTACAGCACCGCCCGCTCGGTCACCTGCAGGCTGCGGATGTCGGCCGGCGGACCAGGGATCGCACGCACCCGGCGTTCGAAACCGTCCGCGTCGATCCGCACGGTGACCGGCGCCGGCGGGTGCACGTCAGGAGCGTTCGGTGACGCCGCGGGTCGGGCCTCCTGCGCGGCAGCAGCCGGCGCTGTCTCGCGCTTCGCGTCCTCCGGCTTCTGCGGCTTCGGCGCGTCCGGCTTGCTCGACTCTGGCGGCGGTCTCGGTACGATCGGCTGCGCCCCTCCCGGCGGCGCAGGCGGGCGCAGTATCTCGTCGCTCCGCGGCGCCTCCTCGTCGCTCTGCGGCAGGAACAGCGCAGGGCCGGTCTTCGACAGCACGCCGACGTAGACCCTTGTCGGATCCGTGTAGACGTAGTTGAACTCGAAACCGCTGAACGTGAGGCGGAAGTCGCGGTTCGAGAGGAAGTAGAGGTATCGTCCGAGCGGATCGAACACGGGTTCGGAATCGGCGGCGTTCCCCGAGGTCAGCTGCTGCGTCTTGCCGTCGGCGACCGAATAGACCCAGATCGCGGAGAGGCGGGTGGACTCCGGCTGCTTCACGTACGCGAGCCACCGGCTGTCAGGCGACCACCGGTATGTCGTCAGATCGCCGTAGCGCCCGCGATCCACGTCTACCGTGGCCCCGGTGGCTGCCGTCACGATGCGGAGGCGTTGCGACTTGTCGGCGTAGGCCAGCAGCGTGGAGTCGGGCGACCACGCCGGCGGGAAGCGCCACGTGTGGCCGTCGGTCGTGACACGGCGCTCCTCACCGGATCCGTCCGCCGGCCGAACGTAGATCTCGTACTCACCCGTGCGATCGGAGAGGTACGCGATCGAGCGGCCGTTCGGCGACCACGTCGGCGCCGTTTCGCGGATGCCCGGCGTGGAGGTCAGGTTCCGGATCTCCCCTTCCTTCGCCGGGGCGGTGAACACGTCGCCGTGCGCTTCGAAGAGCGCGCGCTTGCCGGTCGGAGACAACTCGGCCGACTGGATCTCGCTCTTGACGCTCCTCGTCGTCGGGACGGTGCCACGAAAGTCGCCGGCGACGCGAATGTCCACCCGGGTGCTCGCGGCGGTGGCGGGGTCGAACCGGTAGATGTAGCCGCCGTTCTCGTACACGACACCGGCCGGGCCGCCGCTCGGCCACAGTACGTCGTAGCGGTCGTGGGTCGTGACCTCGCTCTGCCTCTTCGTGCGGACGTCGTGGGCCCAGAGATTCAGCTTCTGGTTCGCGCCGCGATCCGACGTGAAGTAGATCGTGTCGCCCAGCCAGACCGGCTGGTTGTCGGTGCCGTCGTAGTCGGTGATGCGCTCGGAGGTGTTGGCGGCGAGGTCGTAGATCCAGACGTCCTGCGCGCGCCCGCCGTGGTAGCGCTTCCACGTGCGGAACTCGCGCATGACCGGCGTGTACGCGTAGCGCTTGCCGTCGGGCGACAGCCAGCCGCCGGCGCCCTCGGGCACGACGAGCGGCAGCTCGGTGCCGCCCGCGGCGGGCACGACATAGGGACGCGCGTTGCGCTCGCTCCACGGCGTGCGGTGCGCGTTGAACAGCACCTGCTTGCCATCCGGCGTCCACCCGAGCACGCGGTTGTCGACGCCACCGCGCGGCGGCAGGACGCCGGTGTCGTTGTAGAACGTCAGCTGGGTCGGCGTGCCACCCGCCACGGGGATCGTGTACACCTGCCGCCGCCCGTCGTACTGGCCAGTGAACGCGATCGTCCGGCCATCGGGCGAGAAGCGCGGAAACAGCTCCTCGCCGTCGTCCGACGTCAACTGCCGCGCAAACCCGCCACTGATCGGCACGAGCCAGATGTCGCCGGCATAAACGAACGCGATCAGGTCTTTCGAAATGGCTGGATAGCGCAGCAGGCGCGTCGGCGCATCCTGGGCGGTGGTGAGGGCCGAGAGCAGGACGGTTACCAGCAGCAGGACGGCAAGACGTAGGCGCATCATTTGCGAATTCTATCGCCTATGGCCACATCGGCCGCGGGCAGCGAATGAGTCGCCACGGTCAACGGTTAACGGTCAACGGTCAACGGTCAACGGTCAACGGTTAACGGATCGTCGGTACCGCTCGATCCGCAAGCGGACGCCGAGCCAGTACGCGAGGTAGTAGCCAAGCACCACCGCTCCCGCCGCCAGTGAGCCTCCTGCGCCAGACGCGACGATCCACGACGTGTCGTCCGCACGGGCGTGCCACGCGTGCCAGCTTCGCCACATCCCGTAGACGAGGCGCGAGCTGACCACCAGCGTGATCGCGAGCACGAGCCAGCGGTTCGGCGTGTAATGAAGCGACGCTGGCGTCACCTCCCAGCGGCTCAGGACGAGCCCGATGGCGCCGAGCAGACAGCCGATGCCCAGCCCGCCCAACGCGAAGACGAACGCGTGTGGCAGCCAGATGTTGGTGAACGCCGCACCGACCAGCAGCACCACCGCCGACAGCGCGAACCCGACGGTGTTCAACGTCGCGAGCCACGCCCGGGCCATCCGCCTCGCCGTGCCCACCCGGTAGCGCTGAACGAGGGTCAACGGCGTCAGGACGACCATGACGAGGAGCAGGAGCGGGATGAACGCGAGGAGCAAGAGGGGCACCAGAGAAGCTTACGCCGCGGGGCTCACGTCCAGCATGAGTGGGCAGCGGGTTATGACCAGCTGGCGCTCTGTGCGAGAACCGAGAGGTCCGGCTTGCGACCCGGGGGCGACCCGCTGCAATTCACGTAGCGCGAAGGCCGAGTTGCGTTGGACAGCGCCGCTCCAGGAATCGGGTTCGGCTGTGGCATCATCGCGGCAGGTCGTAGGAGAAAGGACTCGTGACGCATGCCTCAATATGCCCGCCACCTGCTGTCGTCGGTACTGCTCGGCGCAGTCGCGGTCGCCGCCGCCAGCCGCCTGATCGCTTCCGACGACACGACGCATCCCGCCCCTCTGGCGATTGGCTCGCCGGCGCCGGACTTCCGGTTGCCTGCGGTGGACGGCAGGACCTACTCGCTCTCGAGCTTCAAGGACGCGAAGGTCCTCGCCGTGATATTCACCGCGGTGCACTGCCCGACCGCCGAGATCTACGAAGGCCGCATCAAGCGCCTCGTCTCGGACTACAAGGACCGAGGCGTGGCCTTCGCCGTGATCCAACCGAACAGCGCAAAGGCGCTCCGTCTCGACGAGATGGGCTACACCGATCTCGGCGACTCGCTCGAAGACATGAAGATCCGGGCCGCACACCGGGCGTTCAACTTCCCGTTCCTCTACGACGGCGAGACACAGGAGGTGGCGCGGAAATACGGTCCGGTCTCGACGCCGCACGTCTTCGTGTTCGACGCGGAGCGTCGCCTGCGGTATCAGGGCCGCATCGACAGCAACCCGCGAGAGGCCTACGCGAAGGTGCCGGATGCGCGAAACGCCCTCGACGCCGTGCTGGCCGGCGCCGCCGTACCGGTGAAGAAAACGCCGACCGTCGGCTGCTCGATCAAATGGCTCGACAAGGAAGCCGTGCACGACGCCGAGCTGCACGCGATCGAACAGGAGCCGGTGCCGCTCGAGAAGATTACTGCCGACAACGTCAAGGCTCTCCGACGGAACACAACAGGTAAAACCCTGCTCGTGAACTTCTGGGCGACGTGGTGCGCGCCTTGCGCGGCGGAATTCCCCGACCTGCAGACGACGTGGCGGATGTACCGCAAGCGGCCCTTCGATCTGGCGACGGTGAGCATCAACTATCCGGACGAGGAGAAAGGAGTCCGCCGCTTCCTCGAGAGCCAACACGCCTCGAGCCGCAACTACCTGTCCGGCAGCCTGGATCCGTACGAGCTGATGAAGGCGTTCGACCCCGACTGGGACGGCAGCCTGCCGTACTCGATGCTCATCGCGCCAGACGGTCGCGTGCTCTACAAGAACAACGGGCGGCTCGATATCCTGAAGACCAGGCGGCTGATTCTTGCGAGCTTGCCAGACGACGATTACGTCGGCCAGAACGCGTACTGGACCGGCAAGTAGCAGAGTGTGGTGCGCTCAACGGTGCGGGGCGCGTTCGTGCCGATCCCCGAAGGCTGGTTCCTGATGGGGAGCGACGAGGGTCAGGACGACGAGAAGCCTGTACACCGCGTGTGGGTGGACGCGTTCGAGTTGGCTGTGTATCCCGTCACCGAAGTTCAGTACGCTAGCTTCCTCGACGGAACTGGCCACGAAGCGCCGCGCGAGTGGTCGCCCTCGGCACACGTGCCCGACCTGCCCGTCATCGGCGTGAGCTGGGTCGACGCGCAGGCGTACTGCGCCTGGCGCACGCGGGGCGGAACTGCCATGCGCCTACCGACGGAGGCGGAATGGGAACGCGCGGCGCGCGGGGGGATCGACGGCGTCCGCTATCCGTGGGGCGACGCCATTCCCGATTGGATTCCGGACGGTGGTCGTGGCCCGCGGGCTGCGCCCTGGCCGGTAACGCTTGGCGCGCCCAACCCGTACGGCGTCTTCGGCATCTCGGCGAATATCCACGAGTGGTGCGCCGATTGGCACGGAGCGGAATTCTATACGACGTCGCCGGAACGCAATCCGCAGGGTCCGCCGCACGGCGTCCGCCGTGCCTCGCGAGGCGGATCGTGGCGTCACGCGGTGACCATCAGCCGCTCGGCCGCCCGCAGCAGGCTCGACCCAGGCTTCCGCTACACCGACTACGGCTTCCGGGTGGCCCGGTAAGGTCGCACGATTACTCCGGGGGGACGGGCAGGACGGCGGGTGATTGGCGCACCATCTCGGCCGCAACTTCGAGCTGGGCGGTGATGGTGTGTTTATGGGCGCGGGCCACGCGAGGGGTGCAGCCCCGCACCAGCTGCGCCGCCCGAAGGCTCGCGAGCACGACGAACTGAAACGCGCCGACATCCGCTGGTCTTCGAATAAGCACTGCATTCCTTTCACTTACGAGACGACGGAGACACACCCTCGCCCAGTAGAGACGAGCCATCTTAGGCGAGGCACGGGAACAGCTCTTGCCGCTGGGGTGACTGGAACGAAGCGGTGCTTCGTAGCCGTGAATGTCAGGGTAATCCAGCGCGGAGGTTCAGCTGACCTGAGAGGGTTCGAGTATACACGACCAGCTGAAGCCGTGCGGGAGTTGCGAGCGCTCGCACGCTCGCAGCTCCCGCCTGCAATCGTCGTTCGTGGTCGTCTGAATCCGGCGGCCGAGGCCGCGCAGCCGGATGGCGTGATTTCTTGCGTTACGGAATCTGCAGTACCTGACCCGGCTTGATCTTGTCGGGGTCTGATAGCTGATCTCTGTTGGCTTCGAAAATCTTCGTGTACGCGCTGGCGCTGCCGAGATGCTCCTGTGCGATCTTGCTCAGCGTGTCGCCCGGCTTGACCGTGTAAGTACGACCTGCCGTCGTGCCCGACGTGCCGACGGGCGCGGGAGCGGACCGTGCCGCGGTGGCGGCTGCAGGGCCACCGGTCACACGGATGTCGGCCACGACCTCCTTCTGCCACTCGGGGATGGTCTTGATCGCGTTCCAGATTTGGTTCTTCTCGTCCTCAGTCGCGACCGTCCCGACAAAGTGCAACTTCCCGTCGCGCTCTTCCGCGTTTCCCTGGAAATGCCCTTTGGCCGTTTGGATCGCGTACGCGTACTTATCTCGCAAACCCATCAGTTACCTCCACCCGGCTGATTGCCTTCGTCACCAGTGACCAAGACAGTGCCGCAGGGTTCCTGAAAGCACGATCGCCGCCAGCGGCTACTCCCAGCGGAATACCCGAGCCGACGCGGCCGTACAGATGGCGAAGACGATGACCAGCGCCGCGATGTCGCCGATGTGGGACGACCAGGGCTCGCCGAGCCACGCGCCTCGCAGCAGCGACACCGCGTAGGTGAGCGGCACCACGTGCGCCACCGATTGCGCGCCGGGCGGCAGAGCCGCGATCGGAGTGAAGAGTCCGCAGAACCCGAGCATCGGGTACAGCAGCACGCTGCCGATCGGCTGTGCGAGCCGAGCCGTCGGGACGATGCTGGCGATGAGGAACCCGATCGAGAGCAGGCTGACCGTGCTGATCGAGAGTGCGACGACGAAGCCGAGCAGGCGCGCGTCGAATGCCACCGGATACCTGCGCGCCCCGGCGAGCACCGTGAGCCCGAGCGTCGCCGCGGTGAGCAGCAGCTTCACGAGCACGTGCGCGGTCAGGATCGTGTGCGACCGCAGCGGTGTGGCGCGCAGGCGTTTGAGGATGCCGCTTTCGCGGTAGATCGCGATGATGGTCACGAGCGACAGCACGGCGTTGAGCGCGATGAGCAGCGATACGAGGACAGGGACCGTCGCAGCGTCCGAGAGGCGCCCGGGCGGGCCTGCGGCCATCTTCGTGCCCGGCCCGAACATCCGCCCGAGCCACACGACGAGCCCTACCGGGATCAACACGGTGCCGATCAGTCCGAGCGGCTCGCGCGCGAAGATCTTGATCTCGAGCGCCGTCAGCGACCACAGGCCTTTCAGCATCTGCAACTCTCCGTCGACATCACGCGCTCAATCTCTGATCGAATGGCCCGTCAGCTTCAGGAAGACGTCCTCGAGCGTCGGCAGCACCGTGCGGAAGTCGGTCACGCGCACGCCGTGATCCGACAAGGACCCGATCACGTCGCTCACGAAGTCCACGCCCGTTCCGTGCACGGTGACGCGCGATCCCTGCCGCACGATCGACGTTGCCCGGCTGAGGGTCCCGAGGTGCTGGTCGGCGCGGCCGTCGTCGGACACGAATACGACCGTGCGCTCGGGCGCGTGCCGCGCCACCAGACCCTCGGGCGTGCCGATGTCGATGATCCGGCCGTGCTCGATGACGGCCACGCGATCGCACAGCCGCTCGGCTTCCTCCATCAGGTGCGTGGTCAGGAAGACCGTCTTGCCGCGCTCGCGGATGTCCTGCACGAGCTCCCAGATGGCGCGACGCGCCTGCGGATCGAGCCCTGTCGTGAGCTCGTCGAGGAACACCACCTCGGGATCGTTGATGAGGGCGAGGGCGATGAACAGCCGCTGCTTCTGCCCGCCGGAGAGCGTCATGAACCAGGCGTTGCGCTTGTCGGTCAGGCCGAGCTGATCGAGCAGGCGGGCGCCGTCAACGGGCCGATCGTAGAGAGACGCCCAGAGGCCAATGGCCTCGCGCACCTTGATGCGCTTCTGGAGCTGTGCCTCCTGCAGCTGCACGCCGATGCGGTTCTGAAGGGTGTGGACGTCGCGGAAGGGGTTGCACCCAAGCACGGCGATCTCGCCCGCGTCGGGTGTGCGAAGGCCTTCGGCGCACTCCATGACGGTCGTCTTGCCCGCACCGTTCGGACCAATGAGGCCGAAGATCTCGCCCGGGTACACCTCGAACGACACGTCGTGCACGGCAATGCACGAACCGTACGACTTGCGCAGGTGGGAGACTCGGATGACGGGCTGGGACGGCGAGACAGTCACGCGGATTGCCGTACACGATGTGCCAGGTCGGCCCAGCGGAGCAAGTCAGGACGGAAGGTTGGAGGCTGACAGGGTGTTGAAAAGGGCGCCCTGCATGAAAGCATGCACAATTGAAAATGTAGAGCCGGCCGTCAATTACCAAGCACTGGAATCCGACCTGAATCTCGTAAACCGAGGCACTGACGGACGGGTGCTGACGGCTGGCCACACAGCTGTAAACCGCTGATTTCGCTGCGCAGTCCGCATGCAGGCGTCCGTGGGGACCTCGCACCGCTTCTCGGCAGCCACCTTGCCTGGAGTGCCGACACGAAGGAGGTTCAGGTATGACGTTCCGGTTGTCGATCCTCTGTGTGGTGTTCGCGCTTGCCGTGGCTTGCAGTCATGGCACTGGTTCGCCTTCCGCGGAGGGCCTCACGCCGACCGGGCCGTCGGCGGTCACCGCGGCGGCCACGACACCGCTCTCCGCCGCTGCTCAGTCCGCTCAGGCGCCTGGGCGGCAAGACGTCGTCGTGAACATGGCCGATGCATGCGACCCGGATACCTTCAATGCGGTCGTCGGCCCGGGCACCTGCGTTCGATCAGGGGGCATGAAGTTCGACCTGTTCATCCAGACGCTCACGCGGCTCGCCGTCGTCGGAGCCTGGCACTTCGCCCCAACCGTCGCGAATCTGCGCGTCGGCCAGGAACTGATGGCCGTCAACCGGGGCGGCGAGGTGCACACGTTCACCGAAGTCGCGCAGTTTGGAGGGGGCATCGTCGCGAACCTCAATCAACTCGCGCACACGCCCGACGTGGCGCCCGAATGCGCGCACCTCGAACAGGACGACTTCGTCGCGCCCGGCGCGAGTTACCGTGAGGAGGTCGGGCACGGCGGCGCGTTGAA
This sequence comes from Vicinamibacteria bacterium, assembly GCA_963697705.1. GTDB lineage: Bacteria > Acidobacteriota > Vicinamibacteria > Vicinamibacterales > JAENWD01 > CAVUCH01. The sequence goes on along the minus strand of CAVOPA010000017.1, from coordinate 1,604,167 downwards.
GTTCCAATGCTGCATTCACCCGTGGATGCGCCTGGAAGCGCAAGCATCGACGCGGTAGCGTCGTGGTCGGGGACCCTCAGAGCTCGTGTTCCGAGCACCTCGTGCTGCACGGCACGCCGGGGCACGAGCGCCCGCGCTACGCGAGCTGAAGCGAGACGGCGACGACAGCCTGCTTCGGAATCGTGACGGACGCGGTATTCCCCGACACCGAGACCGCGAGGGGAGCCAGGCCGACTTCGTCCGGCCGGTCGAACGTGTTGGTCGCGTGCATGTCCGGGTGGGTCAGCACCGTGGCCCGGCCTTCGCGCAGTCCCGCGCCGCCGGCGAGTCGAATGCGCGTGACCACGCGTTCCTCGAGCGACGGGTTCGTCAGGGTCACGGTCAGGCTCTTGTCGCGCACCGACGCCGAGCCGGACAGGCGCGGCAGCGTCGCCGTGCCCTCGAGCACCGGAACCGTCATGGCGGGGAGGTTGATCGTGACCGGCACGAGCGTCGCCCCCATGTGGGGCCGGTACATCTCGAAGGCGTAGTAAGCGGGCGTGCGGGTGTACTGGTCTCCCCTCGCGGCGAAGAGCGAGTGCAGGCAGTTGATGGTCTGGGCGACGTTGGCCATTTCGATCTTGTCCGCGTGGCGGTTGAAGATGTCGAAGGTCATCGCGGTGTGCAGGGCGTCACGCAGCGTGATCGCCTGGCTGAGGATGTACTCGGGACCGAGCTCGGTGCCGCCGCGGTACCAGTTGCCCCACTCGTCGATCACGAACTTCGTCTGGTGCTGGCGATCGTATTTGCCCATGACGCCCCAGTGGTCGGTGATCACGGCCTCGATGCGAGCGCCCTTGTGCAGCACGGCGTACCAGCCCCTGGCGTCGAACTTCGCGCCGTCTTCGGCTGTCTGTCGAAAATCGGTGTAGTAATGCAGCGCAAAGCCGTCCACCCTGACGTCCAGGCCACGGACGCCCTGCAGCCCTCCGAAGAACCCGTCCGTCCAGCCGACATCGCCATCGGCGGAGTGCCCGCGTGGCCCGGTCGCGACGAAGAACGGCCGCACGTACACGGGAAACTGGGAGATGAACCTGCGGTACTCGGTGGCGTACTCCCCGCCGGTCATGTTGCCGCCGCAACCCCACGATTCGTTGCCGACGCCCCAGTACTTCACGTTGAACGGCTCCTTCTCCCCGTTCGCCGCCCGTTCATCGGCGAGTGAGAGCGTGCCGGAAGGTGCGTTGCTGTAGGAGGCCCAATCGTGGAGCTCCTTCGGAGTTCCCGACCCGACATTCGCCGCCAGATACGGCTGGGCGCCGACGAGACGGCAGAGGCGCATGAACTCATGGAACCCGAACTCGTTGCTCTCCACCGCATGCCTGCCTTCAGGCATGCGGTGTTCCCAGTAGTTGTAGGTGCGCGGACGGTTCTCGCGCGCACCGATGCCGTCGCGCCAGTGGTACGCGTCGGCGAAGCAGCCGCCCGGCCAGCGGAGATTCGGCGCGCCGATGCGCTTCATGTCGTCCACGAACCGTGTGCGGATGCCGTCGACGTTGGCTACCTTCGAGTTGCGGCCGACCCAGATGCCGTCGTAAATCACGCCGCCGAGGTGCTCGATGAAATGGCCGTAGATGTGCGGGTTGATCTGCGGCCCCGGCGCCGACAGGTTGATCTCGACTTCGGCATCGGCGGCCTGCAGGGGTCGAAGCCCCGCGAACGCGGCAATCCCGGCGGCTGCGGCGGATTGAAGAAATTGGCGGCGGCGGGCGTTCATGACGGTTCCTCTTTCATCACGGCGGAGACGGCACTGACCCGTTCGATGATGGTGCGCTCCGCGCTACGCCAGCAGTTCGCGGACTCGCGGCGCGACCCTGGTCCCAATCAACTCGATGCTCGTCATGAGCGCCGCGTGCGGCAGTGTGCCGGCACTGTACTTGAGATCGAAGCGCGACAGCCCGAGCGCGCGAACGGTGCGTGCGATCTTGGTGGCAACGGTTTCAGGTGACCCGACACACAGGGCGCCGTCGGGACCGGCTTCGCGCTCGAACTGCGCGCGCGTCGCCGGCGGCCATCCCCGTTCGCCGCCGATCCGGTTGATCATCACCTGGTAGTGCGGCCAGAGCTCGTTCTTCGCCTGTTCGTCCGTCCCCGCGACGTGTCCCGGCGAATGCACCGCGACCGGCAGCACCGGACGCCCCAATTTCTGGAGCGATTGGAGATACAGGTCGACATACGGGCGGAAGCGTTGCGGGCTGCCGCCGATGATGGCCAGCGTGAGCGGAAACGCAAAGCGCGCCGCCCGGACCACCGACTCGGGGCTCCCGCCGACGCCAACCCACGCGCGCAAGACACCGTTCTCGATCGGCGGGTACATCGTCGCGCCAGCGAGCGGCGGCCGTGTCGTTCCCTGCCACGTCACCGGCCCGGATTTGAGCAGCTCCGCGAACAGCCGCAGCTTGTCCTCGAACAGCTCCTCGTAGCGGGACAGGTCATACCCGAACAACGCATACGACTCGGTGAACGAGCCGCGGCCGAGGATGACCTCGGCGCGTCCGTTCGACAGCGCATCGACGGTCGAGAATCGCTGGAAGACGCGCACCGGGTCATCGGTGCTGAGCACGGTTACGGCGGATCCCAGGAGGATGCGGGAGGTCCGGCTGGCGATCGCGCCGAGGACGACCTCCGGGGCCGAGATCGCAAAATCGCGCCGATGGTGCTCGCCGACGCCGAATGCATGCAGCCCGACTTCGTCGGCGAGGACCGCTTCGTCGACGACGTCGCGCAGTACGTGCGCGGCCGAATGCAGAGAGCCATCGGTGCTGGCGGTGATGTCGCCGAAGGTGTCGAGCCCGATCGCGACGTTGTCTGTCATGTGACCTTCGACTGGCATTCTGGTGATCGGGATCCCACAGTGCATCCTACGGTGGCAGCGGAATCGATGCACAACTGACGTTCTCAGGTGGGTGCGCAAAACGTCGGTACGCAGGACCCCGCCACCATCGACGCAAGCTACCTGGAGTACGTGAGATCGCTCGGTGTCCGTCCGCGCGTGCGTCCTCGGGTGTTCAGGATTGCTCGACAAACGTCGTGCGCACCGTCGCGGCGATTGCCGACAACCCGGTCGAACCGGTCTGGAACTTCGGAATTTCTTGTCGCGGCGTTCCGGGAATGGAATGCAGGCGTGCGGCGAGGCGGTACACTCCGCGGGCTGTCCGGCCTTCTCTATTCGTCCCGGAGTGCTGTGATCGGGTCCGTCTGGAGCACTCGGCGCGCGGGCAGGTAGCTCGCCAGTCCCGCGACCGTGCCGAGCAGCAGGGACACCGCCAGCAACGTGGCGACGTCGCCCGGTACGACCTCGAACAGCAAACCCCGGAGCACCCGGGTGAGGCCGACGGAGGCGAGCCCCCCCACCAGCAGGCCGAACCCCGCCAGAATGAGCCCACGGCGTACGACGAGTCGACCGACGGCCGACGGCAGGGCCCCAAGCGCCATGCGGATGCCGATCTCGCGGCGGCGCTGCGCGACATCGTAGCTGAGCACCCCGTAGATGCCGAGCGCCGCCAGGAACAGCGCCGCGACAGCAAACGCCGTGAGCAGCCCCATCACGAACCGCCGCTGACCAAGGCTCTCGGTGAGCGTCGCCGCCAGCGGTTCCTCCCCAAACACGGCGAGCGCGGGATCGACGCGCCGGATCGCGGTGCGCAGCAAGGTCTCCATTCCCGCCGGCTGCGCCGCGCGGACCAGGAGCACTTCTGCTCCGTTTGCCGACGGCGTCTGTGCAAGCGGGGCGTACACCGCCGGCGCAGGCGCCGCGGCCACACCGTGGAACCGCTCGTTGCCGACAATCCCGACGATCCGGCGGGCCGTGCCCCATAACCGAATCTCCTGGCCGATGGGATCGCGGCGGTCGAAGAACCGGTTCGCCGCGGCTTCGTTCACCAGAACGACCGGCGGCGCGTTCGTGTCGTCACTCTCGAGGAGCAATCGGCCTCGCACCGCGGGGACCCGGAGCGCCGCAAAGTATCCGGGGGTCATCCGGCGCACCGCGATCTCAGGCCAGCTGCGCGATTCGCTTTCGCGTCCGACGACCTGGAACGAATTGGTGAAGCCGGCGTCGAGGGGATGGCTGCCTGCCAGGGCCACAGACTCGACGCCGGGGAGGCGCCGCACCTGCTCGAGCAATGCCGCGTTGAACCGGTGCATCTCGACGAAGTTCGGCCACCGGCGAAAGTCAACGGGATAGCGGCTGGGCGGCAGCTGGAACTCCGCCTTGAGCACGTGCGCGACGTCGAATCCGGGATTGACCGTCCGCAGTCGCAGCACCGTCCGGACCATCAGCCCGGCACCGACGGTGAGCACCACGGCGAGCGCAATCTCGGCGACGACCAGCCCCGAACGCACCCGGCGGGAAGCACCGGCTCCGGTCTCGGCGCGGCCTCCGTCGGCGGCCAGCGCCCCGCTCACGTCGAGGCGCCGGGCCTGCAGCACCGGGACGAGACCGAAGGCGAGCGCCACGACCGCCGTGACGGCGAGCGCGATCGCGAGCACACGGCCATCGATGACAGCGGCCTCGAGGCGCGGCACGTCGGCGGGCGACAATGCGACGAGCACCCGGACGAGCGCGAACGACACCGCGATTCCCAGGCCGCCGCCAACGAGCGCGAGCAGCGCGTTCTCGACGAGAAACTGTCGCCTCAGGCGGCGAGCCGTGGCGCCGAGCGCCGTGCGCACAGCCACTTCGCGCAAGCGCCGGGTGCCACGAACGAGCAGGAGGTTCGCGACGTTGACGCATCCGATGACGAGCACGAGGCCGACACCCGCCAGCAACGCCCACAGCCCCGAGCGCACGCGGCCGAGCACGACGTCGGTGAAGGGCTCGGCATGTGCACCGCGGGCGCGGTTGGACGGAAACGCGAGCTCCAGACGGGCCATCACCGCGTCGAGCTCCTGCTGCGCGGCGATTAGCGAATGGCCGCGGCCGATGCGACCGAGCGTCAGCACGGGATGCGTGTCTCTCGGCAACGCGCGCGGATCGACCGGGATCGGCAGCCACACGTCCACCCGGGTCCGCACGTCGCGATCCGCGAAGCCGCGCCCGTAATCGGCCGCGAGCAGCCACTGCAGCACCCCGACGTCGGCCGTGTCGGGGACGACGCCAATCACGGTGCGAGGCCGGTCATCCAGGCGCAGCATGCGTCCGATCGCGGAGCTGTTTCCGGTGAAGGTCCCGGCCCGCAGCCGTTCGCTGATCACAACTACGTCGTCGCGGCCAGCCTGATGCTCAGCCCCGGTGAAGAGGCGACCGGTGAGGGGCCGCACCCCGAGCAGCGGGAGCAGCTGGGACGAGACGTACAGGCCGGCCAGGCGCCGCGGCTCGCCGGTACCGGTCAGATTGAGCTCGGTAGGGATGACGCCACCCATCCCGTCGATGCGCTGCGATTGCTCGCGCAGGTCCAGCAGGTCCGGCAGGGACGCCGGCTCGCGCACGGTGCCGCTGTTGCGATCGGTCTCCCACACGGCGACGAGCCGCTCGGCGTCGGGATACGGCAACGGCCTGAGCAGCACGGCATCGACGACGCTGAAGATGGCGGTCGCGGCACCAACACCGAGTGCGATGGTCAGCAGCGCGGCGACCGCGAAGCCGGAGTTTCGGCGCAGCAGCCGGGTCGCGTATCTAATGTCGCCGGATAGATCGCTCCACATGTGCGGGCCCTCGGTGAACGGCGGCAGCGGCGCTCGCTGCACATCCGGCTGCGGATTGTTCCGCAGCACCTGCGCGAGGGCCTGCAGATCCTCGAGATCGGCGAGTGCGTCGCGGCCGGCAGCGGCAGGGTCGGCCCCGGCCGCCACCGCCTCGTCGTAGCGCTGCTCCAGATGCTCCGCGATTTCATCCACGACCGCGTCGGGCGGCGCAGTGCTCCCGGCCTGGCGCAGCCGTTCACGAACGATGCCTGTCCATTCCATCGCGGTCACGCCGGCAGGACGCCGGCCACGCGCTCCAGCGCGCGGACGAACTCCTGCCACACCGAACGCTGCTCGGCGAGCATCTTCCGGCCGGCGGGCGTGAGCCGGTAGTAGCGCCGACGCCGCTGGCCGGCCTTCTCGACCCAGCGGCCTTCGATCCACCGCCGGCCTTCGAGTCGATACAGCAACGGGTACAGGGAGGCGACGTGAAACTCCAGCGCGCCCTCCGACCGTGCCGCGATCAGCTTGCTGATCTCGTACCCGTGCCGGGGTCGCTCCTCGATGAGCGCGAGGATCAGCAGCTCGGCGCTTCCCTTCTTCATCTCGGGTGTCACAATTGGTGCTGCCATGTATTGTGATCACACATATTGCACGAGCATGGCACGAGAGGTCAAGGCGCCGGCGCATTCGGCCGCGAATTGTTCCACGCTAGGTCAGGAGACCACGAGGCTCTGATCGGCGCGGGCTTCAGTTGCGGAATCAATACAGAGCAGGTCCACACTGCGGCCGACACCCTGAAAGAGGTCTTCGGACCTGGCCTGAAGCTCGAGACTGCCGCTAGGACCTCGGCCCGAGATCGACCGTAATCCGTCGCCACCGGCCCTGCCGGAACCGGGCGACGCTCAACACGCATCTGGTGACGTGGCCGAGCAGGATGGCGCGCCAGATATCGGCGGCCTCGAGCGTGCCCGTGTGCTGGACGATCCAGCAGAAGCCCAGCGGAACGGCCACCTGCGAGGCGACCGAAATGTAGAAGGGACTGCGCGTGTCTCCGGTACCCTGAAGTCCGCCTGTGTAGGTCAGCGCGACGGCGACGAACAACCCGGACACACTCAGGTAGCGGAGCAGCTGCACGCCGAGCGCCACCACCGCCCCGTCGGTCATGCCGAACATGCTCAAGAGCATCCGGGGGACGAAGAGAAACAGCAGGCCCACAGCCGTCGCGACGGCGAGCGCAATTCGTGCGGCCGCATGCACGGCATCCGCTGCGCGATCCGGCTGACCGGCACCGAGGTTCTGGCCGGCGACCGTGGCCGCCGCGCCCATGAGGCCGATGGCCGTCCACGTCACGAACGAGAAGAGCTCAGGGTACGCGACGGCATATGCCGCCTGTGCCTCGGCGCTGTGCGGCAGGGAGCCGATGAAGGACAGCAGCAGCACGCCGGCCACGTTCATCGCGACCCCCTGCATCCCCGCTGGCAGGCCGAAGCGAAACAGCGCGCGGATGATATCCCAGTCCGGCCGCAGGCTGCCCCCGGCCGGAAACCGAACCACCCACCACCCGCGTGCCAGTGCCACCAGCGCGAAGACACCCACCACGCCCATCGCCATCACCGTCCCCATTGCGGCGCCCGCCGTACCGAACGCGGGGATGGGACCCAATCCACGGATCAACACGAAGTTGAGCACGACGTTCAGCACCGTGACGGCCGCGCCCAGGCGGAGCGGCGTTCGCGCGTCGCCGGCGGACCGCAGTGCACCGCCCAGCATGAAGAAGACGAGCATGCCGCCGCTGTACACGAACAGGATGCGCAGGAACGGCAGCGCCTCTGCCCGCACCTCGGGCGCCGCATTGACGAGGCCGAGCAGGGAGGGTGAGAGAACATACCCGAGCGGCGCGAGCACGCCGAGCGAGAGCGCCATCGCGGTGAGAAACGCCTGATACACCGTGCGGTTCACGCGCTCGACGTCGCCGGCGCCCGCGAACCGGGCGACGAGCACGTTCATGCCGGTGAAGAGCGACGAGACGAACACGATCAGAACGAGAAAGATCTGCCAGCTGACCCCGATGGCGGCGTTCCCGGCAAAACCCACGTAATGCCCCACCATCGCCTGGTCGATCACGCCCTGCAGGCCGCCAATCAGGTTCTGCAGCATCGTCGGCCAGGCGATTCGCCAGACGGCGCTGACGAGCGGTCCTTCGATGATCGATCGGTCGTACGAGGCGCTCTGCGGAGGCGTCGACGGCGTCGGGGCCGTGGCTCGTACGGGGCTTGCCCCTGCGGGGGCGGTCAAGACGACGGTCTTCTCAGATGGTTCGGCCACGGAGTGACGTCGATTCTATTTCACGTCTCCGAGACGGACTGGCGGCGTCCTTCATGGCCGATGAGCTCGGCGATGCGGCGAGATGTCCTTGCGTCGAACAACGGGAAGGTGATGATCTTCGCGGGGGGCGTGCCCCTGAAGCGGGACGGCGCCGTCGTTGGCGCCGTCGGCGTGAGCGGCGACCAGGACCACGCGGTCGCCGAGGCGGGCGCGGCAGCGTTCTGAGCGGAGCGGGTAGAGAGCGCCGCCTGGCGCCCCGACCCGAAGGTCGGCGCCGCGTCTATTCCTCCCGCAACGCCGAACTGGGGTCCACACGCGTGGCCGAGTACGCGGGCAGCGCGCTCGACCCGAGCGCCACCGCCACGAGCAGCCCCGCGACAGCGGCGAACGTCGCCGGATCACCCGGGCTCACGCCGAACAGCAGGCTTCCGACGACGCGCCGCAAGGTCACCGCCGCCAGGAGCCCCACGACGATCCCGATGAGGGTCGGGCGCAGCGCGTCGCCAATCACCATCCGCACGACGCCGCGCGTGCCGGCGCCGAGCGCGATACGGATGCCGATTTCGCGGATGCGCTGCCGCACACCATACGCGAGCACGCTGTAGAGGCCAATCGCGGCGAGCAACAGGGCGAACCCGGCAAACGCGGCCAGCAGGTACATCGTGAGCTGCCGATCGGTGAGCGAGTGCGCCACCACGGTGTTCATGCTCATGACATCCACGACTGGTTGGTCCGGATCGACGGCATGCACCGCCGCCTCGAGGGCCGAGGCCAGCGCCTCCGGAGCCGCCAGCGGCGTGCGCACCACGAACGCGGCGTTTCGCCATGGCGCCTGGGTCAACGGCAGGTACACGGACGCGGTTCCCGCTTCCGTCAGCTGCCGTTCCCTGACGTCCCGGACGATGCCAACGACCTCGCGCATGGCGTCCGGAAAGAAGGCAATCGTCAGCCGCTGCCCGATCGGATCGGCACCGGGCCAGAGACGCTTCGCCATCGCCTCGCTGACGAGCGCCACCGCCGGCGCGCCCAGTCTGTCCGCGTCGGTGAAGTCACGACCGCGCACGATCGGAATGCGCATCGTGCGCAGGTACCCCGGCGTAATCAGGTCGCCCTGCACCTGTGGCTGTTCTGACATCGGCAGCGTCGGCTGTCCCGCGATCTGAATCGGCCAGCTGTTGCCCGATCCGCTGAGCGGCAGCACCGTCACGACCGCGGCCGACTCCACGCCGGGCACTGCCCGCACGCGGTTGATCACCTCGTCGAAGAAGCGCACCTGCTGTTCGCGTTCGGGATAGCGGCGCTCGGGCAGCGACACCCAAGCGGTCAGCACGCCGTGCAGATCGAAGCCGGGGTCGACGCTGTACACCGTCCAGAGGCTCCGGATCAGCAGGCCGGCGCCGATGAGGAGAACGAGCGACAGCGCGACCTCCACGACGACGAGCGTGCTCCGGACGCGTGCGCCCGACCGATCGGACCCGCCGCGGCCGCCCTCCTTCATCGCGTCGGTCACGTTGGACCTGGCGAGGCGCAGCGCGGGTGCGAGGCCCGCGGCGAGGCCGGTGACGATCGACACCGCGGCGGTGAACACCAGCACACGCACATCCACGTGAATCGCCATCCACTGTGGCAGTCCGTCGCCGAGGAACGCAACGATGAGGTCCACCCCCGCGCGGGCGACGAGCAGCCCCAGTACGCCGCCCGCCGCCGCGAGCAGCGTCGTTTCGGTCAATATCTGCCGCACGATGCGCCCGGAGGAAGCACCGAGGGCGAGGCGCAGCGCCATCTCGCGGCGGCGTGACAGCGTGCGCGCGAGCACGAGGTTGGCCACGTTCGCGCACGCGATCAGGAGCACGAACGCCACGGCGCCGAGCAGGAAGAGCAGCGACCTGCCGGCATCGCCGACCAGGTCGTCGCGCAGGGGCACCACCACCGCTCCCCAGCCCTTGTCGTCTTTGGGGTACTCCTGCTCGAGCGCCCGCGAAATCGCCGTCATCTCCGCCTGTGCCTGGCCGAGAGTCACGCCAGGCGCCAGGCGCGCGACCACCATGAGGCTGTGCTCGCCGCGTACTGCGCGCTCCTTTTCGGACCAGGCCAGCGGCGTCCACACCTGGGCCCAATCGGGGTAGCTGAATGCCGGCCCCATGATGCCCACCACCGTGTGCGGGATGCCGTTCAGCAGCACCGGGCGGTTGATGATCGAGCGGTCACCGCCGAAGCGTGTCTGCCACACGCGATGGCTGAGAATGACGGCGCGTTCGCTCCCCGGCTGGTTCTCCTCCGGCAGGAACCATCGGCCTTCCATCGGCTGGACACCGAGCACCTCGAAGAACCGGGCCGACACATCATCGCCGCGCAGCATCTCCGGCTGGCCGCGGCCCGTCAGCGTGTAGGGCGTGGAGTGCTGGATTGCCATCCGCTCGAACACGTGCTGGCGGCGCTCCCAATCCAGGTAGTTCGCCGCCGACACCGCAAACTGCTTCATGCCAGGGAAGCTCGCCGGAGGCGGCACGTGCCACACCATGACGAGCCGGTCCGGATCCGCGAACGGCAATGGTTTGAACAGGACCGCGTTGACCACGGTAAAGATGGCCGCGTTGGCGCCAATCCCGAGGGCGAGGACCAGGAGCACGCCGGCCGTGAACCCGGGGCTCTTGCGGAAGCTGCGCGCGGCGTAGCGGAGATCCTGCAGGGTGGTGTCGATGATCGGGATGCTGCGCCGGTCGCGGTACTGTTCGGTGACGCGCTCGACGCCGCCAAAGGCCAGGACCGCCTGCCGCCGGGCCTCCTCGGGCGTGAGGCCCGCGCGCTCGTTGTCGTCGGCGTGCATGCGCAGGTGCGCCTCGATTTCGTCGGCGAGGTCGCGGTCGCGCCTCGCGCCGTTGAACACGCCCGCCGCCCGCCAGGCCCACGCTCGAAGTGCCCGCCTCATCACCCCTCCCGTGGCGCCAGGAACCGCGCCAGGATCTCCGTCGTCAGCTGCCACTCGCGGGCCTCGATCGCCAGCTGCTTCCGGCCGGCCCGCGTGAGTCTGTAGTAGCGCGCCCGGCGGTTGTTGTCGGACACGCCCCACTCGCCCGCGATGCAACCCTCCTGCTCGAGCTTCAGCAGCGCGGGGTACAACGTCCCGTAGTTGAGCGAGAGCAGCTCTTCGCTCGTCTGTTCGATGCGACGCGCGATGCCGTACCCGTGCTGCGGGCCCATCGTTTCGAGTGTCTTCAGCACCATCAGCGCGAGCGTGCCCTGCCAGACGTCCGTCTTGTCTCCCATGCCGGCTCCTATGGGCACACCATATCACGTCCTATGGGCTGACAATACAAGACGGCTGCGTGCAGGGTTCCACCTCGAGGACGCCCCCCGGCCCAAACCCAGGGCTGGAGGCTGGAGTGTCAGGCTGGATCAAGGACTGACGGGGTCGCGATCACCCGTCAGTTGCTGTGCAGGAAACGCGGGAGGACGACGTGGCGGACGAACCAGGGCGACTGGAGGGCCTGGCGTCCGAGCCAGTGGACGACGGCCGGAGGCATGGGCCGAAAGGCCGTGCTGTGGGGCGGCTTACCGAGCAGACGACGAAGTGCGGGCTCGTACGCTGCGAGCCGTCCGGCGGTGTACGTCGGGGCGGCGGCGAGGATCGCCTTCGCCGCAAGCTGGCCGGACAGGATCGCCGGCAGGATGCCCTCGCCGCTCGCCGGATACGCCAGGCCGGCCGCATCGCCGGCCAGCAGCACGCGATCGTCCACCAGGCGGCGGTCACTCCGCGCGTAGATGCGGTACGCGTGTCCAGCCCAGCGCGAGGGAAAGGCGCGGGGCACGCGTCCGAGCCCGCGCACGTGCTCGAGAAACGCGCGCGCGGCGCCCGGCAGGCCGCGGCGATCCAGGCGGCCGAAACCCACGTTCAGGTACTCGCCCTTGCGAACGCACCAGCCGTACCCGCGGAGGTCGCCGCAGAAGTACAGTTCCGGCACGTCCGCTTTCACCGGGCATGGCTCGCGATCGTCGAGCCGCACTTCGAGCTCCTGCGCGGCCACGATGTCGCCAGCCCTGGACGTCCCTGCGAGTGAGCCAGCGTCTGTGCCAACGTCCTCATCGCGCTTGCTGGCGGGATTCAGCAGACGCGCGACGGGACAGAAATGGCCAGCCGCGCCGACGAGCATCCGCGCGGTCCCGATCCCGCCGAGCCGCCAACCGTCGCTGACGCGCTCGATCCGCGCGACGGCAGCGCCCTCCAGAATACGCGCGCCACTCTGTCGCAGCAGGAACGTATCGAACTCGCAGCGGCGGATGGCGTGGCTCACGGTGTCGTCGAAGCGCGCCAGGGTACGGCGTCCACCGATCACGCCGACATCGAACCCGGTGATCGGCTGCAGTACGCGCCCGCGTGCATACTCGTCCAGGTCCAGGCCGGCTGCTGCAATGACCGCGGGCGTGATCCAGCCGGCGCACGGCTTGTCCCGTGGAAACACCGCGCGATCGACAACGAGCACATCGAGCCCCGCCCGCACCAGCTCCCGCGCGCAGGACGAGCCCGCGGGACCTCCGCCGACGACGATCACATCGTGCTGATCTGTCATGCGCGCCTCGTCAGCGCCGCATCCGATGGGAGGGTTCACCGTCAGGCGGTCGCCCTCAGGCCGATGCCGTGCATTGTGCATCGTGCGTTGTGCATTGTTGAATCATCCAATCGACGTCCACTCCCGCCCCTCCCAACCCCGGCGCGCGAACGTGACCTGGAACAGCTGCAGGTAGCCCGCGGCGAACCCGGCATGAGCGCCCGCGAGGTAGTACCGCCACATCCGCGTGAAGCGCTCACCGTATTCGGCGGTGATACGCGGCGCGGTGCGTTCGAACCGGTCGCGCCAATGTTCGAGGGTGAGCACGTAATGGCGCCTGAGATCCTCGACGTGGAGCACCGAAAAGCCATGGGGCTCGAGCACGCCGGCGACCACCTCGCGCAGCGTGGGGAGATAGAAGCCAGGGAACACATAGCGCCGCGTCCACCGGCTGGCGGGCGCCTCCTGATCGCGTCCGATGAAGTGCAGAAGTCCGCGCCCGGCGCACGGATCGAGACAGCGGTCGATCACGCGTCCGAGATCGCCATAATGAGACCGGCCCACGTGCTCCAGCATGCCGACCGACGCGAAGACGTCGCAGGTGCCGTCGATACTGCGCCAATCGTCCTCGACGAACTCCACGCGCCCGCCCAGCTGCTCGGCGGTCGCCCGCGCGCGGGCTTCGACGAGTTGCTCGTGCGACACGTTCCACGCGCGCACGACGGCGCCGTGCGCGCGTGACATGTGACGCGCCAGCGCGCCCCACCCGCAGCCGGCCTCGAAGACGCGCACGCCCGGCGCGAGCTGGAGCTTGCGGCACACGCGTTCGAGCTTGGCCCGCTGCGCCTCCTCGAGCGTCGCGTCGGGCGTGGGGAAGTACGCGCAGGTGTAGACGAGATCGTCGTCGAGCCACAGGCGGTAGAAGTCGTTGCCGAGATCGTAGTGGTGCGCGGCGTTCCGCCGGGCCTCGCGGATGCCGGCGCCGGTCGCGTGCGCCAGCCAGCGATGCAGCCGGCCTGCGCGAGCGGGGCGCATCGCCATCTCGCGCGCCACAGCGTCGACGAGGGCGGGCAGATCACCCACGACCTGCAGGTCGCCGTTCACGTAGCCCTCGCCGAAGCCACAGTCCGGATCGCGCGCCAGGCGCCAGAGCGCGGCGCGCGAGCCGAGGTGCACGACGAAGCGCGCCGGACTGTCACCGGCGGCCGCGGACGTCCCGTCCCACAGCACGAATTGAACGGGCACGGCACCGGCAGCCTGCACCACCGTCGAGAGGCACCAGCGATCGACTGGCGATGCGCCGATGCGTGTCGGACGCTGAACGGCTGATCGCGCAGTTCGTGGCTGAAGAAATTCGAAGGACTGCCGCACCGGGTACTGCATGGGCCACCTCCGTCGCACGCAGCGGAGGGCGGGGCGTGTCTGGGCGGGCGCCCCCGTTCCGTTCCGAGTGCCCCGGGTCCTGAACTGGAATTCCGCCGGTCAGGTCCCCCGTCCCAGGTTCAGGATACGCCGAGACGGGCGCCAACCAACCTCGTGCGCTAGTCCCCTGGACTAGGCAAACGGCTGGTCGATGGCGGGACTCGGTGTGCTGAAGAAGCGCGGGCCGCTGTCGGTAAGGTAGAGGCAGTCTTCCAGGCGGATGCCGAACTCCCCGTAGATCGCGATCATCGGCTCGTCGCTGAAGCACATCCCCGGCGCAATGGTGGCGGTGTTGCCACGCACGAAATTCGTCCACTCGTGGCCGTCCATCCCGATGCCGTGTCCCGTGCGGTGCGGCAGGCCCGGCACCTTGTAGCCCGGGCCGAAGCCGGCGTCGGTGATCACCTTCCGGGCCGCAGCGTCCACCGACTCGCATGTGGCGCCCACGCGCGCGGCCGCAAAGGCCGCGGCCTGGGCAGCCTTCTCCAGGTTCCAGACTTCAGACTGACGTGCCGACGGCGTGCCGAACACGGTCGTCCGCGTGATGTCCGATTGATAGCCCTCCACCGCGCAGCCGCCATCCACGAGCACCACGTCTCCCTTCTTCAGCCGCTGCGGCGTGATGGTCCCGTGCGGAAATGCGGAGTACTGGCCGAAGAGCGCGAAGGCATCGCCCGACACGCCGAGCGCGCTGAATGCCGCCGCCGCGATGCGGCCCACCTCGAAGTGCGTGATCCCGTCGGTGAGCGACGCAAACACGGCGCGATAGGCCGCAATGGTGATGTCGTTGGCGCGCTGCATCAGCGCGATCTCGGCTGCCGACTTGATCATGCGACAGCCCGCGGTGACGGGCGTCGCCAGCACGAACCGGCACGCGGGCGCGGCGGCGCGCAGTCCGTCTGCGACGAAGAAACGGACGCGCTCCTCGAGCCCGACGTCACCGGCCGCCACGCCGCGGTCCCGGAGGATGCCCGCCACCGTGGCACCCCAATCCTCGTCCTCCTGCCACACCCGCACGTCGTCGGTGAACCTGGTGATCTCGCGCGCACGTGCCTCTTCGAAGCCGGGCGCGATGTACGCAAGCTCTCCTTTCGCCGGTATCACCAGCAGGAACGGCCGCTCGCTCGTCCCCCAGGCAACGTCGACGAAGTACCGCATGCTGGTGCCCGGCTCGAGGACGATCGCGGACATGCCGTGCTCGGACATGAGCCGCCGCGCCTTCTCGATTCGCGCCCGGCGCTCGCCGTCGGTGATCGGAACGGCCTCGCCAGGCAGCGGCTTCAACCCGGCCACGGCAGGAGGCGACGTGTACGCGCCGGACTGCCCTGCCGGCCGCGCCGACGACGCACGCGGTGCCACGCTTGCTATGGCGGTGGCCGCCTGAATGAACCCGCGCCTCGAAATGGTCATTGGTCGCCCGATACCGGTTGAAGGTCGCCGGACACCGGATGGAGGAGTCTGGGCAGTTTTGACCTCCTGCATCCGGCATCCGGATTGTGAAACGGTACCTGTTCAAACCCGCGATTCACTTGTGTAGTCATGTGGGGCAGGCCTTGCAGGCCTGCTTGCGGGCGCCGTTTTGCAGGGCTGAAGCCCTGCCCCACATACTGATGCGGTTGACACAAGCGAAGCCGGAATCCCATTGTCACTGCCCTTCGTGGGTGATCTGACTACGAATCTCGCCGGCCGGCCACTTCAGGTGTGGACGTTGACGTAGGTGGGGAGCGCCCAAGTTAGCCCACGAGCACTCGGCACGGCAACGTCGATTGTCAGACCGCGGCCGTGGCCACCGACTGCCGCGCTACATGCCTTCAGCCTCCACACTCCCTGGTTTCACACTCGAGTGCTCCGGGTTGTGTACGATGCAGGCCATGGCTCCAGCGCGTCACATGTCGATGCTGCGGTCGTACACGGCCGCCGATGCCTTCACGATTGGCAACGCAGCCTGCGGCACGATCGCGATTTTTTTGTGTCTCGACTACCTCGCCGAGCAGAATTCCCGGTTCCTGTGGACCGCGTTCATGCTGCTGCCGCTGGCGCTGGTGTGTGACGTGGCCGATGGCTACGTCGCCCGGCTGAACCGATCGCGGCAGTCGCTCCTTGGCGCGGATCTCGATTCGCTCGCCGACGTGATTTCGTTCGGCGTCGCGCCCGCGGTGCTCGGGTTCACGCTCGGCCTGCGCGGCGGGTGGGACATGCTGATCCTCACCTACTTCGTCGTCTGCGGCGTCAGCCGTCTGGCGCGCTTCAACGTCACGGCCTCCGCGCTCGCGGATGCCGATACCGGCAAGGTGAAGTACTTCGAGGGTACGCCCATTCCCACGAGCATCCTCATCGTGATGCTGCTGGGGATCGCGATGTGGCGGGGTCGTGTCGATGATGACCTGTGGTTCGGCGCGGTCCGTCTGGGTCCCGCGCTCATCCACCCGCTCACGCTCGTCTACGCGGCAAGCGGCAGCGCGATGATCAGCGCGACGCTCCGCGTGCCCAAACCATGAGTGTCAATTCGGATTGCGGAATTCGCCACACCGCGTAGTGCCCGTATTCGGGGTAGTGCCGCATTCAGGGTAGTGCCCGATCCATTCAGAGTAGTGCCCGCCTTCAGGCGGGCCGTGTAGGGCTCACCCCGCAGGGGCCGTGCTCACGCCGTCCGGATGTAGTTCTCGAGCGCATCGATCGTCGATTGCTGCTCCTCGACGACGGCGCGGACGACGTCGCCGATCGAGATGACGCCGATCAGCCGGCCGCCCTCCATCACAGGCAGGTGGCGCACCCGCTGGTCCGTCATCAGCGTCATGCACTCGTCGGCGGTTACGCCCGGCGCCACGCAGATGATGCGCGGCGTCATGATCTCTGCGACCTTCGTGTCCTTCGACGCCCGTCCCTGCAGGATACCCTTCCGCGCGTAATCGCG
Source organism: Vicinamibacteria bacterium (assembly GCA_963697705.1). Taxonomy (GTDB): domain Bacteria; phylum Acidobacteriota; class Vicinamibacteria; order Vicinamibacterales; family JAENWD01; genus CAVUCH01. Next base: position 1,587,292 of record CAVOPA010000017.1, on the reverse strand, counting down.
TTCGGTCAGGATGCCACGCAGCTCGCCGCCGTCCATGACGAGCACGGACCCGACGTTGCGATCGGCCATCAGGGTAAGCGCGTCGAAGACGGTGTCCTCCGGTCGAACGGCAAAGACGTCGGGCTTGTTACGGAGCATCTGCCGGACGGTGGTCGTCATGGGCGTTTCCTCCTGGGGCGCGTCATCACCGCGCCACGCCGCGCGTTCCGCACCAGCGGCCTCGAGACCAGCCGCCCGGGACTCTCCTCATCTCTGACCCCGAACACCTGCAGCCGGCTGTGCGCGCGGCGCAGGTGACCCTGCCGGAGTTGGGGACGCCAGTATACGCCCGCCCGCAAACGGGCGTGCCCTCTCGACTCGGCGCCGCTCAGCTGCTGGAACTGGTGATGGGGTCTTGCTTTCATCCGCACGTCGGGTTCACCGGCGTCGGCGCCTGAATTCGCCCGCCGCCTTCAATACCTACTCCGTCCGCCTGCCGATCGTCCCCGAGTCCACCAACGAGCCGCTACGGGAGATCGTCTCGAACGTGAGCCGATCGCCGTCGATGTTCACGCGCATGAACGCCCGGTCGCTATCGAACCCCTTGGCCGTGAGCGGCGAGTTCTTCGCCAGATCCCCCTTCGCCAGCTTGCCGCCCGAGCCGGTGACGAAGTAGGTGATGCCGTGCTGTGGCTTGACGCGCTCGTAGAAGTGGTCGTGGCCAGTAAACACCACGGTGACGCCGTACTGGATGAAGAGGGGCTCGAGAGCGGAACGGATTCGCGGGTCGGAACCGTGCCGCCCGCCCGACGAGTACGGAGGGTGGTGGAAGAAGGGGATCTTCCAGTGTTCCTTGGCTGCCGTCAGCTCCTTCTCGAGCCACTCGAGCTGCGGGCCATCGAGGTAGGTTGAATCGAGGGCAAAGAAGCGGACGTCCTGGTCTGGCGCCTTGATCGTGTAATAGAGCTTCCCCTCCATGTTGTACGGCTTGTAATACCGCTGTTCGCGCGAGTCGTGATTGCCGAGGCTGGCGTAGAACTTGACGCCCGCGTCGAGCAGAGGCCGATAGGGCGACTCGAATTTCTTGACGAAGTCCTGCGGCCGTTCGGACCCGTAGATGTTGTCGCCGACCATGATCACGAGCGGAAACCGCTGCCGCTGGTACACCGCCGCGAGCTGCTGCGCGGTCTCGTATTGCCCGCTGTCGCCGGTGCCATTGTCGCCGATGACGCCAAAGGTCAGCGATCCTTTTGCCGATCCAAAAGGCATCCCACCGGCCACTGTTGGGTGGAGGGAGGCCGTCTCCTGTGAGCGCGCAGCGCCGAGCGGAGCCGCACACAGGCACGCCAGCGAAACGACAACGAGCGCGGCCCAGAAGCCGGGACTCGAGGCGTCGCGACGTGGTCGGACGCTGGGAGGCCGGTGTGCGGCGTGAGCGGCACGGGCGCTTTTGCCGAAGCGGCAGGTGCGAGCCATGTCTACGGGAACACTTTCTCGACGTAGTCGGCAATGATGTGCGCGTGGGAATCGAGCAGGATCAGTCGATCACCCACGAATCGGTACTCGAGGTCTTCGGGGAGGGTGGGGAGGTTCGCGAGCACCTGGGGCGGCACCGTCGACAGCGGCACCGTGTCGGGGTACCGCATGTTGACCTGCACGCGCGCGCCCTCCGTGTACTCATCGAGGATCGAGCGCTTCACCTGCTGCCCTCCCGGTCCGTGAAACACGGTCGCCAGCAGTTTCCGCACGATCCGGCGCATATCGGGCGTGAACAGGTCCCCGGGTTTGGCGCCGGTCCGTGCTTCCTGGATCAGTTTGCCGAGCCCGCGCTGGTGCTCGTCAATCTGCTGCGGCGTCGCTTCCTTTGGCAGGTTGGGCAGCGTGGCCTCGAGCTTCTTGTGCAGCGCCACGTACTCGTGCACCCGCCGCGTGAACTCCGCCATCGTCTCGGCGTCGGCATTCACCTGGGGCGGTCTCCCACCCTGAAAAGCGGTGGCGGGTGGTCCGGCGTACAGGAATCCGGCCACGCAGGCGCACACGGCTGCGAGTCGGAGCCGCGCGAGATACTCTCCTGGGCAACAAGTCACCATGCCGGAGAGCACATGCGTAAATGATGCCGACCTGGGCTGGAGGAAATCTCAGCAGGTCCAGACTGGCGGAGCTGACGAGCGGATCCGCGTTCGAGCCGAGTCGGCCTGAACAAATGCCACTGCTGCCAGCTGAACGGCTTCACCGCATCAAGCCGCCGCTGAACGCGGAACCTGCGACTGCCTCCCTTTCGTAGTCACGGGTCAGGGCCATGCCAGCCTTGGTCGCGTGACCCTGACTACCGTCCATTGCCATCGTCGAGGAGGTTCCGTGAGTAGAGCGTCCCGTTACGCCACGATTGCGCTGCTCGCTGTTCTGACGGCGATCGTGCCGCTCGACCGGAGAATGCACGCCAGCACTGGCGCAGCCGAGCAGGCGGCCGCCCCCACATCCGCCGTGAACGCCACGCCGAAAGTGGAGTTCGAAAAGTACACCCTGCCGAACGGGCTCCAGGTCATCCTGCACGTCGACCGGAAGCTGCCGATCGTGCACGTGAACCAGTGGTTCCACGTCGGGTCGAAGAACGAGAAGCCCGGACGCACGGGCTTCGCGCATCTATTCGAGCACATGATGTTCCAGGGGTCGAAGAACGCCGAGGGCGAGTACTTCACCTACGCCGAGCGGGCAGGCGCGAACGTGTTCGAGGGCGGCGTCAACGGCACCACCAGCCAGGATCGAACCAACTACTTCGCCACGGTGCCCTCCGCCAATCTCGAGAACGTGCTCTGGTTCGAGTCGGATCGGCTCGCCACGCTCGCCGACGTCACGACCAAGGAGAAGCTCGACAACCAGCGGGACGTCGTCAAGAACGAGCGGCGCCAGGGCCTGGAAAACCAGCCGTACGGCCGCTGGTATCCGCTCATCAGCGAAGCGGTGTTCCCGAAGGGGCACCCGTACTCGTGGCCAGTCATCGGCAGCCAGGAGGATCTCACCAACGCCTCGCTCGACGATGTGAAGGAGTTCTTCCGGACCTACTACACGCCGAACAATCTGTCGCTAGTGATCGCGGGCGACTTCGAGCCCGCGGAGGCGAAGCGACTGGTCGAGAAGTACTTCGCCGACATCCCGCCGGGCCCCGCGCTCGACAGGCCGGCGAAGTGGATCCCGCGTCTCGACGCCGAGAAGCTCGTTCAGGTCAACGACCGCGTGTCGCTCGAGCGCGTCTACATCGGCTGGCCAGGCGCGGAGTACTTCAGCGCTGGCGACGCCACGCTCGACATCACGGCGCGCATCCTCAGCGACGGCCTGTCGTCGCGTCTGAACCGCGCGCTGGTCTACGACCGGCAGATCGCGACCAACGTGACGCGCGTTCAACATCTCCGGCGAAATCGCAGGTCTCTTCGTGGTCCAGGCGACCGCCCGCCCGGGTAGCTCGCTCGCCGAGATCGAAACCATTGTCACCGAGGAGATTGGCAAGCTCGCGACGGACGGTCCGACCGCCGCGGAGGTGGACCGCGCCAAGAACAAACAGGAAGCGGAGTTCATCTCCGGTCTCGAACGCATCGGCGGCTTCGGCGGCAAGGCCGACGTCCTCAACCAGTACAACATCTTCACGGGCGATCCCGGGAAACTCGAGGCGGACCTGGCCCGCACGCGCGCGGTCACGCCGACGCGGTCCGCGCCGCGGTCAGCGAGTGGCTCAACACGCGCAACCGCGCGGTGATCCGCTTCCATTCCGAGAAGTCGGTGCGCCCCGCGAACGCGATGACGCTCGACCGATCGCAGCAGCCGCCGCTCGGAGCGGATCGGCCGTTCGTCGCGCCCGCGGTGAAGACGCACGAAGCTCGAGAACGGGCTCGAGGTGCTGGTCGTCGAGCGCGACGATCTGCCGAAGTTGAACGTGACGGTGGTCACGCGAGCCGGCGCCGTGGCTGACCCCGCAGGCAAAGCCGGCGTGGCGCAACTGACGACCACCGTGATCGATCTCGGGACGAAGACGCGCAATGCGCTGCAGGTCGAGGAGGCGTTCGCGGATCTCGGCACGACGCTCACCGGCGGCGCAGGCCGCGAGAGCGCGCGCGTCGGTCTCGACGTGTTGAAGCGGAACCTGTCGCCCGCGCTCGCGATCCTCGCGGACGTCGTGCAGAACGCCACGTTCCCGGAGCCGGAAGTCGCTCGCGAGAAAAAGCGGCTGCTCGACGCAATCGCGCAGCAGGATCGCGACGCGAACGCGCTGGCGACGCGGATCCGGCCCATGCTCGCGTTCGGGCCGGAGCATCCGTACGGCCGGCCCGTGCAGGGGCTTCGCGGGACGGTCGAAAAGATCACGCGCGAGGACCTCGTCGCGTTTCACCAGGCACGGTGGAAGCCGGGGTCCTCTGCCGTCATCTTCGCGGGCGACGTCACGCTGGCCGAAGCCACGGCCCTCGCGAAGCAGTCTTTCGGCACGTGGACCGGCGGCGCCGCGCCGCTGATCACGGTTCCTCCAGCCGCCGGCGCACCCTGCGGCCCGCGTGTACATCGTCGATCGCCCCGACGCGGCCCAGACCGTCGTCTCACAGTGGCTCTCGGCGCCCGAACGCACGTCGCCGGACTACGACGCGTTGAAGCTCGCCGACGCGGTCTGGGGCGGCGGCGGTTTCGGCACCCGGCTGAACCTGAACCTGCGCGAAGGCAAAGGGTATTCGTACGGCGTGTTCTCGAATCTCGCCCTGATGCGGCACGCCGGCCTCTGGTCAGCCGCCGGAGGGGTGCAGACGGACAAGACACGAGAGTCCGTCGTGGAGTTCGACCGTGAGATGAAGGCGCTGGCCGGTGCGAAGCCGATCACCGAGCAGGAGTTCGCGACCGCCCGCGAGCGTCGCCTGCGCGGCTACGCGCAGCAGTTCGAATCGCTGGGACGTCTCAGCCAGCAGGTCGGCGACAACTGGATTCTGGGGCTGCCGCCGACAGAGCTGCAGCGCGAGTACGACGCGACCAACACCGCCTGCTCGCAGCTCGGGCGCAAGAGCTCGCTGCTGCTGGCGATGCCGACGAGCGGAAGCTACGTCGCGTGATGCCGGACGTCGAGCCGCGCCCCGCAGCTCACAACCGTAGTGATCGAACCGGCCGACGTCTGCCCAGCTGCCGAACGAAGCCCCTTGTAGCGCCCCGACTCTGTCGGGGCGGAGTGACGCTGGCGATTGTCGATGTCATCGACGCCCGACAGAGTCGCGCCGCCACAAGAGGCTTCGTTCGGCGATTCTCAGCGCAGGAAGCGCGATCGAGCGACTCTGTCGGGGCGGAGTGACGCTGGCGATTGTTCATGTCACCGACGCCCGACAGAGTCGGGCGCTACAAGGGGCTTCGTTCGGCGATTCTGGACGATGCAAGCGCAATCGGGCGACTCTGTCGGGGCGCAGGACTCTGTCGGGGAGCGGTCTAGCGTTCGGCCGCTTGCGCGCGAATGCAGGAGGTCGAGAGCGCCGCGGCGAGAGGGTCGGCGTCAGGCGCACAGAAGCCGAGGCCCAGTCGTCGCCTCCAGCCCTCCGCGTGCGCGAACCTCCCCGACCACTCCCCTACCTCGCGCGTCAGTGTCCGCATCGTCTCGATGCAGGAGTCGAAGCCCTGGCTCTCGCTGAGCCACTCGTGCTGCGAGCGGTGACACGCGAGCATGGCGGCTTTCTGCGGCAGCAGATCCCCGACGTCCACGAAATGCGTCGGCCGCACCGGTGCCCCGAGCGGATCGCGGTTGCCGTGCGGCTGCCCGTGGTAGACGGTCACGGGCCGATCAGTGGCGCGCGTCGGGGGATCGGTCGGGAAATTCGGCATCCCGCGCGCGAAGGCGGCCGTCACCGCAAGACGACACGTGTTCTCGTGGTCTTCCATGTAGTCGCTCGGCGCGTGCGTCAGCAGGATGTCGGGCGCCACGCCGCGCACGACGGCGGCAAGCCGCGCCAGCACACGCGATTCGTAGAACACCTCGAGATCGTTGACGAGGCTCTCGTGGAACGTGAACCCTCCGAGGCGGCAGGCGGCCATCGCCTCCTCGCGACGGAGGCGCACCAGCTCCGCCATCCCGGCGGTGCTCGACCCGCACGATCCGTTCGCGACCGTCATGTAGTGAATGTCGTAGCCGGCATGCTGCAGGCGCAGCAGCGTGCCCGACGCGGCGAGCTCGACGTCGTCTGGATGGGCAAAGATTGCGAACGCTACGGGCATGATCGGGGCACTCATTGCGCGACGGCAAGAAAACACGCGATGCCGCCGAGTCAGTGCATCTCCACCTCGCACGTGCCGATTCCGCCGCGATAGAGATTGAACTGCACGTTGGGGTGATCGGCCAGCAGCGACATCGGGACCGCCGTATCCATCACCCGGCGGGAGACCATGAGCGTCGTCAGCCGTTGCCCGAACGGGTTGTCGTGTTTGCCCGCGTGCCAGATGGACACCTTTTGCGCCTGCCACGTCTCGATCGGCCCAACGGTCATGGCGTGCGTCGGCACCAGTGTGATGTTGCCACCGCCGCTCGTGCGGGCGTTCTGCGCAATCGTGATCGGGTGAAGCTCCACCATGCGAGTTGACAGCGCACGGTACTCGGCGACCGGCGGCGGCGACTCCGTGTATCGGCCCTCGCGTCTCGGCGGATCGTTGAACGCCCAGTGCTTGACGTCGCCTTGCCCGCCCTGCATCACCGCGCAACGCACGCCCGCGTTCCAGCTCGCGCGGTAGGCGCTGACGTCGGCCTTGGGGAAGTGCAGGTTTGCCGGTGGCATCCGCAGGTCGGGCCGGATGCGATCGAAGCACAGCTCGCGATCGGCGCGTTCAAAAGACAGCGGGTGGGACGGATCCACTTCCCTGCCATCGCTGACCCATTCGTCCATGCCCCAGAAGTGCGCATGCGTCAGCGAGAGACCGAGCGCGTTCACCATCCGCGCGACGAGCGGCAGTTGTTCCGTCGGACCGATCGGTCCGCAGATGCCGACCGGATTGTCAGCCGTGGCCTGCGACCAGGCACTGATGTACTCGAGCGCCTCGGCCAGGTAGAACTCCTCGAGCGTGTCGTAGATCTCGACGCGGAACCCGGGCCTGGCTAACCGTTGGAGGTCCTCCGGTCGGAGGCTGGCAGCTTCGGCGATGAGGTCCCGGTCGAGCGTCGTGTAGTCCCACCATCCAGGCGCGATCGAGCTCAATGGGCGCGACATGCGAACAGCAGACACCAGATCCCCGGTGCAATTCAAATGACACCCCGCGCACCCCGTTGGTCGCCCGTAGCGGCAGACGGGTGCCTTCGTGAGGTCACCGAGCCAGGCGCGGGTGCAACGCATCTCCGACGAGGTGGTCGAGCGCGAAGGGCACCGGGGCTCCGTGCCTTTGGCTGACCTGTGGCAAGGCCTTGCACGCGGCCCTTCCGGGCGGGTAGGTTGAGGGCATGCCTCATCCCCTTCGCGTGCTGGTCGCAGGCTGCGGCAACATGGGGGCCAGCCACGCCCGCGCCTATCACCGGATGCCCGAGTTCCAGATCGTGGGACTCGTCAGTCGCGGCCCTGCATCACGAGGCATCCTCAGTTCAGAGCTCGGCGGGGTGCCCGAGTTCGGCGATTACGACGAGGCCCTCGCCGCGACCGCGCCCGACGTGGTCAGCATCAACACCTACCCGGAGACACACGGCCCCTACGCCAGGGCGGCCATCGAGGCCGGCTGCCATGTGTTCTGCGAGAAACCGCTGGCGGTCTCCGTGGACGAAGCGCAGGCCGTCGTGGATGCGGCGCGCGCGGGCCGCCGCAAGCTCGTGGTCGGCTACATCTTGCGTGTCCACCCCGCATGGACACGGTTCATCGAGATTGCGCGCACCCTCGGGACGCCCCTCGTCATGCGCATGAACCTGAACCAGCAGAGTCATGGCCGCGCCTGGGACTGGCACCGCAACCTGATGTCGTCGATGAGCCCCATCGTCGACTGCGGGGTCCACTACGTCGACGTGATGTGCCAGATGACCGGTGCGAGGCCCGTCCGCGTCTCAGCGATCGGCGCGCGGCTCACCGACGACCTCCGGCCCGGCATGTACAACTACGGCCAGCTCCAGGTCACCTTCGACGATGGGTCGGTGGGATGGTATGAGGCAGGCTGGGGGCCGATGATGAGCGAGGTCGCGTTCTTCGTGAAGGACGTGATCGGCCCAAAGGGAAGTGTGTCGATCGTCAAGGATCCGAACGACACGACGGCCACCGGCTCCGACGACATCGACAGCCACACCAAGACGAACTGCCTTCGCGTGCACCACGCGGCGCTCGACTCGCAGAATGAGTTCGTCAGGACCGACGAATTCATCAGCACGGAGGACGAGCCGGATCACCAGGCTCTCTGCGATCGCGAGCAGGCGTATCTGTTGCGCGCGATCACGGAGGATCTGGATCTGTCGGCGCACATGCACGATGCGGTGAACAGCCTCCGCATCGTGCTCGCGGCCGACGAGAGCGTCCGAACGGGCCGCGTGGTGAGCCTCTGATTTTCCGATTACGTGGACGCGGGCCGCAAAGGATAACCGAGTCGCACCACGCGGCTTTCTCACAGCACGGAATTTTGCGCGATGACGGCCTTGTAGAATTGCGCGCTCAGCTTCGGCGTGCGTTTCTGCGTGCTGTAGTCCACGTAGTGCAGCCCGAAGCGGTTGGTGTAGCCGTCAGCCCACTCGAAGTTGTCCATCAGGCTCCACAGAAAATACCCGCGCACGGGGATGCCCTCGGCGGTCGCGCGCTGCAGCTCGGTCAGGTAGTTGCGGAGGTACATCACGCGATCCGTGTCGTACACGAGGCCGTCGGCCGCTGGCACGTCCGACGAGGAGCACCCGTTCTCGGTGATGTAGATTTCCTTCACGTTCCAGATCTTCGCAACGTGCCGCGGTCCCCAGTAGAGCGCCTCGGGTCCGACAAACAGCCAGGCGGACGCCATGCGCGGGAACGACGGCGGGTGCGGGACGACCGCGAAGCCCTTCGGCGAGGCGTCGGCGCGCACGTACATCGGCGTGTAGATGTTGATGCCAGCGAAATCGAGCGGGCTCGAGATGATCTTCAGATCCTCCGGCGTGAACTTCGGCGCATCGGCGCCGGCCGTCGAGAGATAGAGATCGGTGTACTTCCCTTCCTGGATCACCGTCATGTACTGCGCGTTCAGCTCGCGCGTGGCGCGCACCGCCGCCTCGGTGTGCTCGGGGGTTTCGATCACCGGGGCGCAGATCAGCATGTTTTCGGCGACGCCCACCTTCGTGCCCGGTTTGGCGTGCGCGCGGATCGCCTGCACGGCGAGGCCGTGCCCGAGCACCGCGTGATGGCGCGTCTGGTTGAAGCGGCCGGGCGGCAGCTTGAGCCCGGGCGCATGGATCCCGACCTTGTAGCCCAGCTCGACAAAGGCGCCGAACTCGTTGATCGTGAAGATGTGCTTGACGCGATCCGTGAGCCGCTCGGCGACGTAGCCGGCGTAGGTTGCGAACGCGTTCGAGGTGTCGCGCGACTCCCAGCCCCCCACCCGTTCCTGCAGTGACTGCGGCAGGTCCCAGTGATACAGCGTCGCGAACGGCTGGATGCCGTTGGCGAGCAGCTCGTCGACGAGCCGGCTGTAGAAGTCGAGCCCCTTCGGGTTCGGCGCGCCGTCGCCCTGCGGGAACACTCGCGGCCAGGCAATCGAGAAGCGATAGATCTTCGCACCGAGCGCCTTCATCAACTGGATGTCTTCCTTGTACCGGTGGTAGTGGTCGTCGGCGACATCGCCCGTGGCGTTGTTCACCACCTTACCGGGGGTGTGTGAGAAGGCGTCCCACACGGACGGCGCACGGCCGTCTTCTGCGACAGCACCCTCGATCTGGTACGACGCAGTAGCGGTACCCCAGAGAAAACCGGCGGGAAAGCTGCGGCCGCCAGGGCCCTGCGGGCTGCTGCCGGCAGACGACTGTGGCGGCACGTGCGCACCGAACGCCGGCGCTGCGGCCGCGGCCCCGAGCGCCGCAGCGCCTGCGGCCTTGGCAAAGTTACGGCGGGTGACTGGATTGGACATGAGTGCGGTATCTCCTTCCGGGGCATTATCGTCTCATCCGGAGTGAATCGCGAGCGACCTGCGCAACCTGCCACCACACGCAGTCCGTAAGGATGGCCTCCATATGACGACGTGCCTGACCGTATCTTCCGGCGTCGAGAGTACCGGGTGCCGAGCCTGCCGCGCCTGCGTACATCAGGATGAGGCGTACAATCGGGCCGACGATAAGTTGTCGGTCTTTCGAAAACGACTTTTGATCGCGCTCGGCCGTCTCCACACTGCTGGAGGGGAGACCGATCGATCAGGCGTCGGTGGCGCTCGCGAGGAACGGTCGCGTCGAGATCCCATGCCCGAACTGCCGGACATCCTGCTCTATCTCCACGCGCTCGCCCCGCGCATCCTCGGGCAGCGGCTCGATCGCATCCGGCTGGCGTCGCCTTTCCTGCTCCGATCGGTCGATCCGCCGCTCAGTGCGATCGAGGGGCGCACCGTGAGCGGTCTCGACCGGATCGGCAAACGGATTGTGTGGGCCTTCGACGATGACGTGTTCGCGGTGTTTCACCTGATGATTGCGGGACGATTCCGCTGGAAGGCGAGCGGGGCACCCGTTCCCGCCAAGGCAGGGCTCGCGGCTTTCGATTTCCCGGCCGGCACGCTCGTCCTGACCGAGGCGGGATCGAAGCGGCGCGCCTCCCTGATCCTCGTCCGCGGCTTCGACCGGCTCCGCCATCTCGATCCCGGAGGCATCGACCCACTCACGTGTGGCCCGGCGTCGTTCTCGGCGCGCCTTCGACTCGAGAACCACACGCTCAAGCGCGCGTTGACGGACCCGCGATTGTTCAACGGAATCGGCAACGCGTATTCCGACGAGATCCTGCACGCCGCCGAACTGTCCCCTCTGCAGGTGACGCACCGCCTCGATGACGCCGCGGTCGAACGCCTTTACCAAGCCACCGTGGACACGCTCGCTCGCTGGATCGAGCGGCTGCGGTCGGAGGCCGGCGACGCGTTTCCCGACAAGGTGACGGCGTTCAGGGACGGCATGGCGGTCCACGGCCGATTCGGACGGCCGTGCCCGCGATGCGGGGCGCCCGTGCAGCGCATCGCCTACGCCGACAACGAGTGCAACTACTGCGCGGAGTGCCAGACGGGAGGTCGCCTGCTCGCCGACCGATCGCTGTCGCGCCTGATGCGGGCTGACTGGCCCAGAACGCTCGACGAACTCGAACAGCTGAAGGCCGCCCGCCGCGAGGCGTGACGATGGCGGCGCGAGAAGCGTCGTGGAGTCGCCGGAACGCCCTGACGCCCCGCGGCGCCGGCCTGTATCGCCTGCACACACATCGTCGAGCGCCGGCGATGTTGATCTCGCGCCCATTGAAGCGCTCCGCATCCGTGAAGAGCGCGGGCACAGCCGCACTATGACGCTGCCGGGCTGGCCGCAGCAGGCGCGAGACGGCTGGACGCTCGGCTTGACGGTGGTGCTGATCGCTTCCGCGTTGTGTTACAGCGCCGCGCTCGCTGCGGCCCTCTCCGGGCAGCCGACCGCAGTAGAACCGACCTGATCCCTGAATGGCGCTGGACGCGCATGCCACACCGGAGCTACGCTGTGGGTGTCGTGCCCCCGACGTGGAGCGTCCACAATGCGCACGCTATCTCCCCGCAGTGCCTGGCTGAAGGGTCCTGACTTTCCCTGCGACACGATCCCCCCGCCGCTGCTGCGGCCGCTGCGCGTCGTGCTGCTCGGCGCTCCCGGCGTCGGGAAGGGCACCCAGGCGGAGCTGTTCGCGGCCCGCCGGGGCGCCTGCCAGCTCTCGACCGGCGACGTGTTCCGGGCCGCGCGGGCGGACGATCCATGCAGCCATACTCCCGGGCTGAGCGATGCGCTGGCGTTCATAACTCGCGGCGAGCTGGTGCCAGACGACACGGTGCTCGGGATCGTCCGCGAGCGGTCGGCGTGCCTCACGTGCCGCGGCGGGTTTCTTCTCGACGGGTTCCCGCGCACGGTGCGCCAGGCCGAAGCGCTCGACGCGCTGCTCGCAGAGCACAACGTGCCGCTCGACGGCGTTCTCAGTCTTCAGCTGCCTCTCGACCGGGTCGTGCGCCGGCTCTCGGGGCGTCGCACGTGTGTGGGCTGCGGGAGGATCTACCACCTCAAGGCGCACCGCCCGCGGACGAAAGGCGTGTGCGACCGCTGCGGCGAGCGGCTGGAGCACCGCGAGGACGACCGCCCGGACGCGATCCGCACACGGATGCAGGCGTACAAGGACAGCGCAGCGCCGCTCATCGCCTACTACCGTACGAAGCGATTGCTGATCCCGGTCTCCGCCGAGGGGACTCCTGAAGAGATCTACGATCGCGCCGCTCTCGCGCTCGACCGGCGCCTCGCGGCGCGGTTGAAAGGAGCGTGACCCACTCCGGCGTCAGCGCCAGGCGGTTTCGAAGGCGTACTTGCCTGAACCGATCTCGATCCGCGTCACACCCGCCTCCGTCTTCACCGACACACCCGGCGCCTGCTGCAGGGGTTGGCCGCCTCTCGGTGGCGCCGTCGATCACGGCGCGCGCGCGGCAGGAACACCGTGGCCGTGGCGTTCGGCGGCACCTCGACGGACAAGAGGAAATGGTCGCCCTTCCCCTGCCACGCCGACGCGACCGGACCGTACATCGATTCGTGCCGCGCGCTGGCGCTCGTCAGCGTGCCGCCTGGGAGCGGCGCGATGATCACGTGCTTGTATCCCGGCGCGCGTTCATCGACGCCGAGGCCAGCCACCCTCGAGTACATCCACTCTCCCACCGCGCCGTACGCGTAATGATTGAACGAGTTCATCCCGGCATCCTGGAACGATCCATCGGGCTTGATGCCGTCCCACCGCTCCCAGATCGTGGTCGCGCCTTTGGTGACGGGGTAGAGCCACGACGGGTACTCGGTCCGTTCGAGCAGCAGGTACGCGTCGTCCGGTGAGAACCAGCTCAGCACGTCGAGCAGGTACGGCGTTCCGAGAAAACCCGTGGTCAGGTGCTTACGTTCTTCGACCTCGTGCGCGAGTCGCCGCGCCGCCTGCGCCCGGAGCTCGCCCTCCGGCAACAGGCCGAATTCGAGCGCAAGCACGTACGCCGTCTGCGTGTCTTCGCCGACGCGACCAGCCGGGGTGACGTACTCGCGTACCCACGCTTCCTTGATCCTCGCGAGCAACTGCTCGTATTTCGCGGCATCCTCGGTCTTGCCGAGCACGCGGGCGATCCGCGCGAGAAGATCAGTCGAGTGCGCGTAGAAGGCCGTGGCGATCAGATCCTTCCCCGTTGTCGCACCTGGGTAATCGGACCGCGTGGTTGCAAACGCCAGCCAGTCGCCGAAGTGGAAGTCGCCCGACCAGATGTAGTCGTCGCCGGCGCGTTCGCGCATGTACTCGACCCACCGCGCCATGCTCGGATACTGCTCCTCGAGCACCCGCGTGTCGCCGTACATCCGGTACATCGTCCACGGGATGATGACCGCCGCGTCCGCCCATCCCGCGGATCCCGCAGCTGGCTTGTTCGGCTGGCTGAGCACGTCGGGAATCACGAACGGCACGCTGCCGTTCGGCAACTGGTCGGCGGCAACATCCTTGAGCCACTTCGTGAAGAACCCGGCCACATCCATGTTGAAGGCGGCGGTGCCCGCGAACGCCTGCGCGTCACCCGTCCACCCAAGGCGCTCGTCCCGCTGCGGGCAGTCGGTCGGGACGTCGACGAAGTTCCCTTTCTGCCCCCACTGGATGTTGTGCTGCAGCTGATTCAGCTGCGCGTGTGACGTGGTGAACTCGCCCATCGGGTCCATCGCCGAGTGCACGGCGATGCCGGTGAGGCTGGCAGGCGTGAGCGGGCCGGGATACCCTTCGACCTGCACGTATCGAAAGCCCTGGAATGTGAAATGCGGTTCGTAGGTCTCGGCGCCGCCGCCTTTGAGCGTGTAGGTCGTCGTCTGCTGTGCCGAGCGCAGGTTGGCGAGGTAGACGTTTCCGTCCTTGTCGAGCACTTCGAAGTGCCGCAGCTTGACGGTTGTTCCGGCGGGGCCCTCAACGCGCAGGCGCACCCACCCGACCATGTTCTGGCCCATGTCGACCACGTGCTGACCGCCTGGTGTGGTCAGGATCTCCTTCGGCGTGAGCTCGTTGATGCGCCGCACGGGCGGACCGGCTGGCGCGATGAGCGTGTCTTTTGGAAAATCGGCGACGCGCACCGGCGTCCACGTTTCGTCGTGGAACCCGGGCGCGTCCCAGCCCACCTTCTCGAGCCGCGCATCGTAGGTCTCGCCGTGGTAGATCTCGGCCGTCAGGATAGGCCCCGTCGCCGCGCGCCATTGACCGTCGCTCGTGATGGACGTGCGACTGCCGTCCGTATACAAGACATCAATCTGGAGCAGCAGCGCCAGGCGATCGCCGTACAGATTGCGCTGTTTCGAGAACCCGATGTTGCCGCGGTACCACCCGTTGCCCAGGAGGACGCCAACCGCGTTGTCGCCGCGCTTCAGCATCGGCGTGACGTCGTAGGTCTGGTACTGCAGCCGCTTGTTGTAGGAGGTCCATCCTGGCGTCAGCAGATCCTCGCCCACGCGCGTGCCGTTCAGGCGCATCTCGTACAATCCATGGCTGGTGACATAGGCCCGTGCTGACCGCACGGGCTTCTCGAGGCGGAACGCGCGCCGCAGCATCGGCGCGGGTGGCGATGTCGCGGTGTCTTCCTGAAGGCCGGGCTCAATCCACTGCGCGCGCCAGTCGGACGCCGACAGCAGCCCCGTCTCCCACCACGCCGGTGCGCTCCAGCCGGACGCGTGACCGTCGCTGTCCCACACCTGCACCTGCCACACGTAGCGCTGGGCAGACGCGAGCGGCGCCCCGGCGTACACCTGGTGAATCGATTCTGCCGAGGCCACGCGCCCGGAGTCCCAGGCGAGATTCCGCCCGCTCCTCAGGTCCTGGTCGGTCCGGGCGACGCGCACGTGGTACGCCTGCTGCCTGACGTTCCGCGCTTCCGACCGGAGCTGCCAGCTGAATCGCGGCGCGCGAATGTCGAGGCCGAGCGGGTTCTCCTTGTATTCAGTGCGGAGGTGCTCCACGCGCAGCGCGGCTTGCGCTGCTTGCGGCGGGGCGCCGTGGGGATGCGATGCCAGCACCATCGCGATCAGGGCGAGCACGATCAGGCACAGCGCAGGACGTCGGGGCATCGCATCTCCTCATCGCCGCACGAAGGGGCGCGGAGATTATAGGTGGAGAGAAGCAGATGCCGGCGGCAGGGACCTCAGGCCGGCCGCGGGTCCGCGCGCTCCGCGCCGCGGCTCTGACGGATCAGCGTCCAGATGCTCGCGATAGTCACGACGAGGGCCACAATCGCGACGCCGATCACGATCGCCTGGAAGAGATCGGATTTCATCCAGCTGAGGATGCTGCGGCCGTACACCACCGCGAGCAGCGCCTCGCTGCCGAAGCGCACGAGGCGCACGATGCCCAGCGTGACGAAGAAGCGCACGCGGCTCACTTCCAGCGCGCCGCACGTCAGCACGAACGGCGTCAAGGGAAACGGCGGCGGCATCATCGCCGGTATCGCGAGCGCGATGGCGCCGCTGTCGCGCACCCGACGCTTGATGTGATCGATCCGCCGTTTCGAGACGAGGCGCTCGAGGCCGTGCTCGCCAGCGCGACGGCCGATCCAGAACGTCACCGCGCCGCCGAGCAGCGATCCCGCCGTGGCGAGCGCGACGTACAAGACCGCCGCCTCCGGCCGTCGTGCGGTGAGGATGATGACACCCGCATCCACCGCAAACGGCAGGAAGAACAGCATCGACATATCGAGCGCCGCGAGCGCCAGTAGTCCGAACGGAGAGAGGAAGTAGGCAAATATCGACGCAAAGAAGCCGCGCATGTCGGGCTGGCTGCAAATTCCGTGACGGGAGCAAGGGGCGGGCGCGAGGGTTGCGCCGGAGGTGAGACCTGCGGACCGGCACGAAGCCGGCCCGCAGGTGTCGATCGGACGTGTTACGGCCGTGGCGGCGTGGTGCCACCGCTGGTGCTGCCGCTGCCAGTGCTGCCGGTGCCGCTTGCGCCGGCGCCGGGGCCGCCGGCGGGGCTGGCGCCGCTGTTGTTGCCGTTGTTGCTCTTCGCGGACTGCTTCACCTGGTCTTCGAGCGAGCGCGCCTGTTCGAGGTGGGCGCGTACCTTCGGGAGTGTCATCGCAGCCCACTCGTCAGCGCTCGACGGAGCCGTCATGCTGCCGGCGCTGCTGGTGCCGCTGGACGCGCCCGTGCTGCTGCCGGCCGCACCGGTCGTTCCCGTTGTGGCCGTGGTGCCAGGCGCGCCCGCGCTTGGGGTGCCCGTCGCGGTGCTGCCGCTGGTCGAGCCGCTCGTACCCGTCCGTCGTACCGGTGGCGCCGGACGTGCCATGCGCGCCGGTGGACGCCGTGTTGCCAGCCGCCGTCGAACCACTCTGTCCCACGTTCGAGGCCGACGCGGAGCCGTTCTTGCCGGCATGGCTCTTCAGAAGCTTCTCGGCGTCCTTGTGCGCGTCGACCATCGCGTCCATGTACGCGCGATCGAATTCGGCGCCCTGCAGCTTCGACAGCTTGTCGTGCAGCTTCTGGTGCTTGCCGTCGAGTTCACTGGGTACCTGCAGGCCCTGGCTGCTGGTGACGGTGCGCAGCTGCTCCAGCGCACGGGTGTGATCGTCCACCATCATCTGGGCGAACTGCTTCACCTGCGGATCCTGTGCATGCTGCAATGCGAGCTGACCCAGCTGGATCTCGGCCATGTTCGCAAGCGTGGCCTTCTGGACGAACTGCTGCAGATCGTTAGCGGCCGACTGGGGGTCGGGCGCGCCCGTGGCGGTGGTGCCGGTGCCCGTCTGGGCGCCGCGGTCGCCCATTGTCGTAGGGGCTGCGGTCGCACCCGTCGAGCTGCCGCCCTGGTTGCTGCCCTGTGTGCTGCCCGCACCCGAGCCGGCGCCCGAGCCACCGCTCTGCGCTGCTGCCATCGGCACGCCCGCCGCCGCCGTCCACATGAGCGCCGCGCACGCGGCCGTGACTACTTGTGCTCGTCTCACGGTTCTCTCCTCACGCGTGGTGGTTGCACGCGAATGCAGGCGCCGCGGGAATCGCAGACGCCGCAGGAAGGCCTGCAACCTGCGTGCACTGGACAATAAGTGCCCTGGCCCTGATGTACGCTCGTCCGCATGCATACCAGACGCGCCTTTCTCGCAACGATCGCGACCTCAGCGGCTACCGCCCACGTCCCGACGCCTGGGCTCGCGCCCGGGCACGCGCGCGATGCGTCGTCGCCACCGCACCTCAAGGCCGGTGCGGTCACATACAACATCGCGAAGGACTGGGATCTCGAGACCATTCATCGCAACCTCGCGGCCGCGGGAATCGAGGCCGTTGAATTGCGGACCACTCACGCGCACGGCGTCGAGATCACGCTGCCGACCGCGGCCCGACGTGATGTGCGGCAGCGGTTTGCCGATGGCCCTGTGCGCCTGGCGAGCCTTGGCACCACGTGCGAGTACCACGCCGACGACCCCGCGCGGCTGCGCGCGCAGATCGAAGAGACAAAGGCCTGGATCCAGCTGGCGTCCGACGTCGGGGCGGCGAGCGTCAAGGTGCGGCCGAATGGCCTGCGCTCCGACATGTCGGCCGAGGCCTCACTCGAGCAGATCGGACGCGCGCTCGCCGAGTGCAGCCGCGCCGCCGCGGATCTCGGCGTGCGCATTCAGCTCGAAGTGCACGGGCCGGGCACGTCGCGCGTGCCCGCGATTCATCGCATCCTGCAGCACGCGGGTGAGCCCGGTGCCCTCTGGGTGTGCTGGAACTCGAACCAGACCGATCTCGAGGACGGCGGCCTGGAGGCGAACTTCCGCCTGGTGCAGCCCCGCATCGGGCAGGTCCACATGCGCGACCTGTACGTGACCGAATACCCATGGCGACAGCTGGTGCAGCTGCTCCGGACCGGCGGCTTCAGCGGCTACTGCTACGCCGAGCTCGGGGAATCATCCTGCGATGGCGTGCGCGTGCTCAAATACTTCAAGGCGATGTTGCGGGCGCTCGAAGGAGGCGGGGAGGGAGAACACGTGTAATGCACGATGCACAATGGGAAATGTAAAACCGGCCCAGTTCTTTGCATTTTGCATTTTGCATTCAGGCTGCGTTTTTCAGCAGCCTGTCAGCGCCGCGATGTGATCTCGGCCTTCGCGTCCAGGCGCCAGAGCGTGACGTCCTGCACGCGAGCGACCTGTGACCATTTGCCTGGAATACGATCGAAGGCGCGCTGCTCCGACAGTTCGAAGGGGAAGAACACGGCGTAAAGCGGCGTGCCCGCGTCGAGCGCGCCGCCTTCGAGCCGTTCGAGCGCGACGCGGTCGCACTGGTCCCACCGGACGATTGCGAACCGCGTGTAGTAGAGAAACGATCCGCTGGTCTGCATTGTGAGTATCGCCGCGTTCGCGGGCAGGTTGGCCGAGGCCCACGCCGCCGACTCCACGTACACGCGCTCGCGCGGCCCGATCGCGAGTGCTTCGAGGCGCCGGGTCCAGAATACGTTGTGGCCGACGACGAGCGCCGCCACGACGGCGACCAGTGCCGGGGCCGCGTGAGCGGCGATGGGCGCTGTGCACCAGCGCCGCCACGCGCGCAGGCCGACCCACAGCGCGCCAACGATGATCGGCGGAAACGCCGGCAGGAGAAACCGCAGGTACCACCACCACTCGTGCGTGTGGTAGTAGAAGGCATAGAACACGACAACGCTGAGCGCCCACGCCATCAGCACGACGGCCATTCGCCCCGCACGTCGCACGATGACCGGCAGCCCCAGCGCAAGCAGCCCTACGGGCGTGACCAGCACCGGCAGCCATGCGGCGTAATTGCGCAGGCTCGGCAGCACATTGTCGATGGAGAACGCCCTGCTCGTGTCCCCGTATCCAGTCGTGATCGTCGCGCCGTACGCCGCGGCATTGTAAGCCAGCAGCAGCACCGCGCCGGGCGCGCCGCCGGCGGCGAGACAGAACCAGCGCCGCCACGCCACGCCAAGGCAGATCGCGACCGGCACGAACACCAGCACGTCGGTCGGGCGTATCAACACCGCGACCGCCACGGCGCCTCCCGCCAGCACATCCCGCCACCCTTGTCGGCTGTCCGATCCTGGCCAGCAGCAAAGCACGACGGCTGTCGTGGTCCAGACGAGCGCGGGCGTGTCGCTCATCAGCTGTACCGACATGAACAGGTACAGCGGACTCGTGGCCAGCACGATGGCCGCCAACACCGCAAGCGGCCGCGGCAGTTCGCACGCAGCGGCGAGCAGACCGATCAGGGCAACGCCGAGCAGGGCGTGCAACCACATCGCGACCGCGGGGGCGCGCGTCCACCCCACCACAGGCGCGGCCGCCGCGAGGGCCAGTGGCAACCCCATCGGATAGGTCGGCGTGATACGTCCGGCCCCGTGGTTCCTGAATCCGAGCGGTACGTACGCGGCCTCGGGCAAGGCCGCCTCGGGCAGGCCGGCCACTCGCCGCATCGGCGTGCTCACGTGACCCTCGGCGAGAAGCCGCGCGTGATTCAAGTAGCCCGAGGAATCCGCCCCGCCCGCATAAGCGCCCATGTGCAGCCATAGCAGGACGGCGTAGCCGATCCCCGCCACGACCATCGCGACGGCAGATGCGGCTCGGGCCCGCGCCCCCGTGAGTGTTGCGAGGGCTGCTGACAGCCAGCGCAGCACCGCTGCAACGCCGAGGCATGCTGCAGGCAACCAGATCAGCACGACGGCCAGCGTGAAGGTTCGTGCGGACAGCACGACACGATACGGCGACAGCCATGGCGAGAGCGCCGTCAGAAGAAAGAGCACGGCACTCGTGATCACCAGGACGGCGTGCGTCGTATGCGCCGGCCGCGGCCACGGCGGCGGCCGGACGGAGGCCAGCAGGATCGAGCACGCAAGGAAAAGCAGCAGCAACCACGCCGGCGGCGCCGTAAACGACTGGCGGCGTGGCAGCACCAATGCCTCGAACGCGCCACGCGTGAAGCCGTGCACGTTGGCGAGCTCGGCGTATTCCAGCGTCCACGCCGACGTGCCGGACAGTTCCAGTGCCTCCTCGCCTCCCGTGACCGAGCGCGCCCACGACACATCGACTCGGGCGGAAGCCCCGGCGCCCACGATCGCGTCGGCGAGGACCAGGCCACCCAGCCGGACGGTGACGGTCACCGGCGTGGCGCCGGTGTTGCGCGCGCGATAGACGAGGACCAGTTGCTCACCCGGGATGCGCGTATTGCCCGCCAGCGACAGCGAGGCAGAATGCGCCACGGCAATCGGCCTCGTCAGCAGCTTGATGCGGACCCGTTGAAAGTCGACGAAGACGTTGGCCGCGAGGACCCACCACGACAGCGTCGCAAGCGCTGCCGGCGCCAGGCGCAGCACTGACATCATGGTGGAACCTCCGTGCGCATATCGGCGAGAGAGCGCGGTCATTTTGCAACATTCAGAGTCGGCGCGACGCGACAATGCACAGCCGCCGGAGACAACGAGTATGTTCTGCTCGGCCCGTGGTTCTGCGGCATGCGCACCGGGCCGTCGCCTCTAGGGTGCATAAGGGGTGCGGATCCGGCTCCTCGCGCCCTGTTTTCACTTGATTGGGTATGGTCCCGTCGACTCGGTCGCGAGGTTCGATCGTCGCCAACGAGGACCTGTCGATCCCTAAACTGACCCTTTATGCGACGTGCTGCACACGCACTCGCCAGTCCAGACTCAACGGCTGAGTGTCGGCGGAACCTCGGTCCGCGATCGCGTACGATCCGTCCGCAGTCCTGCAACGTAGCAGCCGCCGGAAACTTTCTTGGACGATGTGTCGAAATTCGGGTCCGGCCGTTCATCTATATAGCGAAGGAGATGTCATGACACAGTATTTGGTCGCTATTTACCGCCCCGAGAAGTACGACCCGGCCGTCTCAGAGGACGAAGCGATGGGGCGCGAAATAGACGCGCTCAACGGCGAGATGCAGGCGGCTGGTGTCAGGGTTTTTGCTGGCGGCCTGCAACCGGAAAGCAGCGCGAGGTCGCTGCGATTGCAACCCGCAGGTAAGGTGCTCATCAGCGACGGGCCGTACGCGGAGACCAAGGAACACATCGGTGGTTTTTGGGTGCTCGAAGCCACTGACCTCGACGAGGCGCTGGCGTGGGGGCGCAAGGCCGCCGTCGCCTGTCGGGCGTCGGTCGAAGTGCGTCCGTTTCACTGACGGCGGACCGACGGAAGCATTTGAGCGGCATGGACGCGGCGCAGATCGAGCCATCATCTCTGGGCGTGAGTTTTCTGGGTGCGTCTCCGATCGATTCTCGATGGGCTGTTCCGCTCTCCCGACGCACGATTTCATTCCAGCACTTGCTTCAGACTGTTGCCCACCATCTCGTTGCCGTTGCACAAAGGACCGTTTTTCAGCAAGCTTCCAGGCTGAGGCCGGCCGCCGAAGGCGGCACGTCTGGGCAGGACCCAAGCTCGATGCCGGCTGAAGCCCGCAGCCTCACTTCTCGCCGGAGTCGTCCAATGTCCCTGATGCGCTCCCTCCTGCTCGCCGGCTCACAGAACCGGTGGCTGCGTGAGCGTGCGACGAAGCACGCGTTCGTCCGCCGGGCCGTGTCGCGCTTCATGCCGGGCGAGGAGCTCGACGACATGCTGCGCGCCGTGCAGGGCCTCGCGCCCGACGGCATCCAGGCCGTGTTCACGCGGCTGGGCGAGAACGTCGCGGATCCCGCCGAGGCCGACGCCGTCGCCGCTCACTACCTCGAGGCGATCGATCGCGTACGCGCGGCAGTGCCGGTGCCGGAGCCGTCGGTGAAACTGACGCAGCTCGGGCTCGACTTCGATCGCGAGCGGTGCTATGTGCACGTCCGCGCGCTGGCCGAGCGCGCGCACGCCTCCGGCAACTACCTGTGGATCGACATGGAGCAGACGTCCTATGTCGACGTGACGCTGGATCTCACGCGGCGTGTGCGCGCCGAGTTCCCCCGCGTCGGCGTGTGTCTCCAGGCGTATCTCTATCGCACGGCCGACGACCTCGCCGCCATGATCGACATCGGGGCGGGCGTCCGGCTCGTGAAGGGCGCGTACAACGAGCCGCGGACGCTCGCGTTTCCGAAGAAGACCGACGTCGACGCGAACTACCGCGCGCTGGCCGAAACGATGGTGGGCGAGCGCGCGAGGGCGGCGGGGCTGCGCGCCGTGCTCGGCACCCACGACGTGGCGCTCATCGACGGCATGCGTGAGCACGCGCGCGCCCGCGGGCTACCGGCGACGGCTTTCGAGGTGCACATGCTCTACGGCATCCAGCGCGACGCCCAGCTGCGCCTCGCGCATCAAGGCGTGCCCGTACGCGTCCTGGTCGCGTACGGCGCCTACTGGTTTCCGTGGTACATGCGGCGGCTCGCGGAACGGCCGGCCAACGTGTGGTTCGTGCTGAAGAGCCTGCGGGAAAGCTGAGCGCGACGGAACAGATTGTCGGATGCCGGATGATGAATGCAGGATGCAGGGTGTGGACACGATCGACCGTGCCCGCCGCATTGGCGGCAGCGAGCGGGTGTGCTACCGTCGGGATCACACCTGATCGCCATGAATCCCCGGAGCCCGCAAGGAGGTTCCCGTGCAGCAGTCCAATCCGGTCGGCGCCGTCAACCAACCCAAGCCCGCCGATGCGTTCCGCAACTTTGCCGCCGAGGAACGGCCGTCGGTCCGTGAGTTCTACCGGCAGAACCACCTGCACCAGACGGTCGACTTCGTGCGGGCGAAGAAGCGCGAGTATCTCTCACTGGATCGCCGGACGATGCGGATCTGGGAAGCGCTCGAGTACCTGAATTCACTCGTGGACGACAGCGACCCCGACATCGACCTCACCCAGATTGAGCACGCGATGCAGACGGCCGAGTCCATCCGGCGCGCAAACCAGCCGCGTTGGTTCATCGCGGCGGGGCTCATCCACGATCTCGGGAAAATCCTGTGCCTCTGGGGCGAGCCTCAGTGGGCCGTCGTCGGCGACACGTTCCCGGTCGGGTGCGCGCACGACCCGTCGATCGTGTACCACGAGTTCTTCGAGCTGAACCCGGACTCGCGCCACCCGGTGTACTCCACCCCGCTCGGCATGTACACAGAAGGGATCGGCCTCGACAGCGTGCACATGTCCTGGGGCCACGACGAGTACATCTACCACGTAGTGAAGGACCACCTGCCCGTGGAGGCGCTGTACGCGCTCCGGTATCACTCGTTCTACCCCTGGCACAAAGACGGGGCGTATGAGCCTCTCACCAACCAGCGGGACCGCGAGATGGTCAAGTGGGTCAAGGCGTTCAACCGCTACGACCTCTATTCGAAGGGTGACGGCAAGCCGGACGTGCAGGCGCTTCGGCCGTACTACGAGGAGCTGATCGACGAGTTCTTCCCCGCGCCCCTGCGCTGGTAGACGACGGGCTGGCCTCAGCCCTTCACCAGCGCCTTGCGCGCGGTTGCCAGCGTGAAGGTCAGCGACTCTCGCGGGATCTCCGTCACGAACCGGCCGATCAGCCATCCGAGCCCGGTCGGGATGTCGCGCGTCAGCGTGATCGACTCGCACTGCACCCAGGTGCCGCCGTCGCGTTCCGCGAACCGCCAATAGGTGTTCAGCCGCCACAGGAACCCATGGCCGGTGCCGACCGGCCTCTCTCGCTCCGTTGGCGTGCCCGCATCGTCGACTTCGGCGATTCGCGTGCTGTGCAGGCGACTGAAGGCACGCGTGGGCGCCGGCCGGCCGAACACCGCCTCGTGCTCGGTGTCGCTCGTGACGCCGATGACCTTCTTGACGTAGAACCGCAGGTAGAAGCGGAAGCGATCGCCATCGCGTGCGAGCAGCTTCGAGCGCACGATCACGGGTGCGAAGATCTCAGCGTGGCGATCGTATGCCTGCATCAGGGCCACGGTCTGATCGACGGTGACGCCCGGCATGAACACGACGCCGACCCAGTGGTGCACGAGCCCATCGGGCACCTCGATGCGCCGCCCACCCTCGCGGGTCTCCATCCTCGCCATGAACGGCACGGTGCTGCGCGCCTCGTGCTCGGCGGCGGCCTTCTCGGCCGGCGCGAGCCCGTCGGTGTACAGGAAACGGGTGTCGCCGCGCTCTTCCACGTCCATGCGCGCTTCGCTCAGCCGCACGTAGCGGTCGAAGGCGTCGACCGTTTTCTGTTGCAGGTCCGCCGCAGGCGCAGGCCGGGTGCTGAGCACCAGCGCGAGCGCGACCGCGGCGCTCCGTGCGATGACCAGCCGAGTTGCAGGCGTCATGTGTCCTCCCGTCCTGCGAATGCGCCAGTCTAGCGTCAAACGGCTCACCCGTTTCTGGCATGGGCGCTGCAACCGCGGCCGTCTCAGGAGGTACACGCATGGGCCATCGAGGGATCCGCGGACAGCAGTCCGGACCACCCAAGAAGGATCGGCAGACGGTGCAGGGCGTCCGCCAGGAGATAGGAGAGGAGATTCGCGGCGGCAGTGCCGCTCCCGTGTTGCAGCGCGATCGGAACCGTGACATCGCCCGCGGCGACTGGGATCGCACCAACCGGCGGCACGACGAAGGCATCAGCCGCGATGAGGTCGCGGACCCGGCAGAACGGCCGGAAGCGCAGTATCCGGAGCGCGCCAAGGCGGCCGGGCGAACGCTCAGACGTCGCTAGGCTCACAATTCGGAATTCGGAGTGCGGAGTTCGAGTTAGGTCGGATCTCAGAGTTCGGATTTCGGAATGCCCGCAGTTCGCGCCTCGAACCTGAGCATTCCGAATTGCGAACCGGCACTTGCGACAGTCTAATTCCGGATTCCATACTCCGCCTTTCCGGGGTTCCGAGTTCTGGGTTCCAGGTTGGGTGCCGGGTTCCCCGTTCGTTCCAGGTTCCCGGGGGTTCAACGGTTCCGGGTTCCTTGGTTCCGAGTTCCAGGTTCGTCGCAGGCTCGATTGGCGCGTATCAGGAACCCGGCACTTGGAACCCGGAACCCGTGAACAAGGAACTTGGAACGAACCCGGACCCTGGAACCCAATCTGGAACCCAGAACTCGGAACCCGGAACCGTACTCAACACAACGGAGTTCCGGGTCTAAGTTCCTGTTCACCGCTCCACTGATCCTCGCACTCGTTTTTTGTCATCAACCTGACGACATCGCCTGGTCATAGGTGGGTGCAGTGGTCGCCTTGGCCTCGGGAATCGTCTGAGTCGTCAGCCTGTTCCGCGTCGTTCGCGCGCTGGTGCTCGCTGGCGGGCTTGCGGCCGTGGGCGTCTATCTCTCGCGCCGGCACTGACGGCTATAATCCACTCTCCCTGCGACAACCTGTCGCAGCGCGTTCGCGGCCAGCGTCCCATGCCCGCCGGCAGGCCGGTGTGCACAGGACGACCGCCGCACTCGAGGACACCTATGCGTATTGCTTTGGCCGTGGCCGCATGTCTGAGCCTGACTGCCGCCGCCGGCGCCCAGACGACGAATCCTGTCAGCGATGCCATTCGCGCCAACTGGCAAGGGGCGCGCACCAACATCCGCGAATCCGCGGAGCAGATGCCCGAGGCCGACTACGCCTTCCGCCCCGTGGACTCCGTCCGCACGTTCGGCCAGATGCTCGCGCACATCGCCGGGGCCAACTACGTCTTTTGTTCCGCCGCCAAAGGCGAAGCGCCGCCGCACGAGGAGGACGCGTTCGAGAAGACCGCGACGACGAAAGCGGCCATCGTGAAGGCGCTCGACGAGTCGCTCGCGTACTGCGACACGGCGTTTACCGCGCTGACGGACACGACGGCCGGCGAATCCGTGGCGATGCCGTTCGGGAGGCCCAAGGCCGCGCGTGTCGGTGCGCTGGCCGGCAACACCGGTCACCTCAACGAACACTACGGCAATCTCGTCACCTACTTCCGGATCAAGGGAATGGTGCCGCCGAGTTCGAAAAGGTAGCGCCGGGGCGAATCTGTCCAGGCTTCGGGCACTGGAAGCGTACAAGAAGGAGATCGCGGACAAGTAGACTCGGAACTCATTTTGTTGAGTACGGTGCCGGGTTCCGGGTTCTGGGTTCCAGGTTGGGTTCCTCGTTCCTCGTTCGTTCCAGGTTCCCTGGCGGTTCAACGGTTCCGGGTTCCTTGGTTCCGAGTTCCAGGGTCGTCGCAGACTCGATTGGAGCGACGGCGATATCACGAACCCGGCACTCGGAACCCGGAACCCAGAACCGTGAACAGGAACTTGGAACGAACCCGGAACCTGGAACCCAACCTGGAACCCAGAACCCGGAACCCGGAACCGTACCAATCAAGTGAATAGGGATACACGTCGAGCGAGCGGCTGGCCATCCAGGGCCAAGGGCGAGAGCCAGGGGCCCGGGCAGCCTGAGCCGCCGGCGTTGAGCCGATCGCGCCTGGCCGGCATCTGAACTCGACAGGGCGATCAGATCGCTATACTTCGGGGACGCGGGCCGTGTGGCATCTCGCACGTCTTCGCACCCGGAGTGCATTGCATGTCGACCGCCAGCTCCCCGACGCGTCACGCCAGGCTGCTCGCCTGGGTCGATGAAATCCGCGCGATGTGCCAGCCCGACGCCGTTCTCTGGTGCGACGGCTCGCAGCAGGAGTACGACCGGTTGTGTGGGTACATGGTGGCGAGCGGGACGTTCGTGCGGCTGAATCCCGAGAAGCGCCCGAACAGCTACCTGTGTCGCTCGGACCCCCGGGACGTCGCGCGCGTCGAGCACCGAACCTTCATCGCCCCACGCCGGAAGGGAGACGCGGGTCCCACCAACAACTGGATGAACCCGAAGGAGCTGAAGGGCATCCTCCAGGAGCTCTCGACCGGGTGCATGCGCGGCCGGACGATGTACGTCGTCCCCTTCAGCATGGGCCCGATCGGGTCGCCGATCTCGCAGCTCGGCGTGCAGCTCACCGACTCCCCCTACGTCGTCGCCAACATGCGGATCATGACGCGCATGGGACAACGCGCGCTCGATGCGCTCGGCACCGACGGCGAGTTCGTGCCGTGCGTGCACTCGGTCGGCGTTCCGCTCCAGCCGGGCCAGCCCGACGTGCCCTGGCCTTGTAATCCCGAGAACACCTACATCGCGCACTTCACCGACGACCGCTTGATCTGGTCCTTCGGCAGCGGCTACGGCGGCAACGCCCTGCTCGGCAAGAAGTGCTTCGCCCTGCGGGTCGCGAGCGTGATGGCGCGCGACGAGGGCTGGCTCGCCGAGCACATGCTGATCGTCGGCGTCGAGCGTCCCGATGGTGAGAAGACGTACGTCTGCGCCGCCTTCCCGAGCGCGTGCGGCAAGACGAACTTCGCCATGATGATCCCGCCGAAGGGATTCGAGGGCTGGAAGGTGTGGACCGTCGGCGACGACATCGCCTGGATCAAGCCGGCGCCGGACGGCCGCATTTACGCCATCAACCCGGAGGCGGGCTTCTTCGGCGTCGCCCCGGGCACTTCCGCGAGATCGAACCCCAACGCCATGGCGATGCTGAGCGCGAACTGCATCTTCACCAACGTCGCCCTGACCGACGAAGGGGACGTGTGGTGGGAAGGGATGAGCGATCCGCCCGCACACCTGATCGACTGGCACGGCCGTGACTGGACGCCCGCGTCCACCGAGCCGGCGGCGCACCCCAACGCGCGCTTCACGGTGCCGGCTGCGCAGTGCCCGTCGATCGATCCCGAGTGGGAGAACCCGGGAGGCGTGCCCGTGAGCGCGTTCATCTTCGGCGGGCGCCAGAGCCGCAACGTCCCGCTGGTGTTCCAGTCGTTCAACTGGGCGCACGGCGTGTACCTCGCGGCCACGATGGGCTCCGAGGCGACGGCCGCTGCCGTCGGCCAGGCCGCCATGCGCCGCGATCCCATGGCGATGCTGCCGTTCTGCGGCTACAACATGGCCGACTACTTCTCGCACTGGCTGAACTTCGGCCGGCATATCCCCGATCCGCCGCGGATCTTCCGGGTGAACTGGTTCCGCCGCGATGACACCGGCAGGTACCTGTGGCCCGGGTTCGGCGAGAACATGCGCGTCTTGAACTGGATCCTCGATCGGGTGCACGGCCGTGGCCGCGGCGTGGAGAGCCCGCTCGGGTGGATGCCGCGGTACGAGGACATCTGCTGGACCGGCTTGGACTTCTCGCGCGAGCGCTTCAATCAGCTGATGAGTGTCAACCGGGAGGCTCACAGCGAGGACGTCAACGTGCACGAGGAGTTCTTCGACAAGTTCTACGATCGACTGCCGAAGGAATTCGGCCACGAGCGCGCGTTGCTCAAGTACCGCGTGTGGCGCTCGCCCGAGCTCTGGGAACTGGCGCCGGAGCGGTCGTAGGCCCGGAGACACGAGGCTGGAGGCCCTGTAGCGCCGACCTTCAGGTCGGCCGTGCTGAAGCGGCCTTGTAGTGCCACCTTAAAATCGGCGGTCGCTGAAGCTCGGTCTTGTAGTGGCGACCTTCAGGTCGCCCGTGGCACCGGTTGTTCCCGACCCTGACTACGGTTGGCGCGGATGCAGTCGGCGGAGGGTGAAGATGTCACCACGACGGATGCGAACGATCTCGTGGGCGCTCGCCATGGCGTGCGCCGCCGCGAGCGCCGGCTCGGGGCATGCGTCGCCTCGGGCTGATAGCGGCACGCTGGTCTACATCGGCACCTACACCCGCGCGGGAAGCCAGGGCATCTACGGCTTTCGCTTCGACGAAAGGACGGGCGCGCTGCGGCCGCTTGGTCTCTCGGCGGCGACATCGAACCCGAGCTTCCTCGTGGTGCACTCGAACGGCCGCTGGCTTTACGCCGCCAACGAAGACGAGTCGTTCAAGGGCGAGAAGAGCGGCGCGGTGAGCGCGTTTTCGATCGACCGCGCGACCGGCCGGCTGACGCTGCTGAACCAGCGCTCGTCGCACGGCGCCGCCCCCTGCCACCTCGCCATCGATCGCTCAGGACGATTCCTGTTCGTGGCCAACTACAACGGCGGCAATGTCGCCGTCCTGCCGATCGGGCCCGACGGCCTGCTGGGCGAGGCGACGAGCATCGTGCAGCATGCCGGGGCCAGCGTCGATCCCGAGCGGCAGCGCGGACCGCACGCGCACGCCGTGATCGTCGACCAGAGCAACCGTTTCGTTCTCGCAGCGGATCTCGGGATCGACCGGGTGCTCGCGTATCGGTTCGACGCCGACCGCGGCACGCTCGACGGCCGTGGCCCGCAGCGCGCTGCGGCGACGAATACCGGTCCGACGAGCTCCGCCTCGCTGCCGCCGGGCAGTGGGCCACGCCACCTCGCCTTCGATCCCGGGTGGCGGCGGCTCTACGCCATCAACGAGCTCTCGTCGACCATCACCTCGTTCGCCTGGGAAGCGGCGAAGGGCGCACTCACCCCGGGAACGACCGTATCGACGCTACCGGCCGGCTTCACGGGCGAGAACACGACCGCTGAGATCGCGCTCGATCCGTCGGGCCGGTTCCTCTACGGTTCGAATCGCGGTCACGACAGCATCGCGGTGTTCGGCGTCAATCCCGCGAGTGGCGCGCTGACGCTCGTCGAGCACGAGCCGACTGGCGGCCGGACGCCGCGCAACTTCGCCGTTACCGCGAACGGCCGCTGGCTCGTTGCCGCCAACCAGGACTCGAACTCGCTCGTGGTGTTCCGAATCGATTCCGAGACCGGCGCACTGAACCGGACAGGGGACATAGCGACGGTGACGCTGCCGGTCTGCGTGGCGTTCGTCGCCGATCCGCAGGGCTGACCAAACCGTGCCTATCGCTATCACCCGCGCCGTCAGTCCGGCAATGCCGGCGTGCGAGATGACGCATCTGCCGCGCGAGCCGATCGACGTCGAGCGGGCCGCAGTGCAGCACGCTGCCTACGAGGAGGCGCTCGCTCGTCTCGGGTTCACGATCGTTCAGCTCGAGGCGCAGCCAGATCTGCCCGACTCGGTTTTCGTCGAGGACACCGCCGTCGTGCTCGACGAACTCGCAATCATCACCCGGCCGGGCGCCCCCACACGGCGGCCTGAAACCCTCAGCGTGGCCGAGGCCCTCGCGCCCATCCGCCCTCTCGCGCACATAACTTCGCCGGCGACGCTCGATGGCGGCGACGTGCTGCAACTAGGAACACTCATGTTCGTCGGCCAGTCGACCCGCACCAATGAGGACGGCGTCGATCAGCTGCAACAACTGGTCGAGCCGTTCGGATACACGGTGGTGGCCGTGCCGGTCACGGGTTGTCTGCACTTGAAGTCGGCCGTCACCGAGGTCGGTCCCGGGACGCTGCTGATCAACCCGCAGTGGGTGCCCGCCGCGCTCTTCGCGGCCTATCGCCTGATCGAGGTGGACCCCCGGGAACCGCTCGGCGCCAATGCGCTCCTGGCGGGCGGGTCGGTGATCTACTCGCACTCCAACCCCGCGACAGCCGCGCGCCTGCTCGAACAGGGCATCGACCTGCGGCTGCTCGACATGTCCGAGATGGAAAAGGCCGAAGGCGCCGTCACGTGTTGCAGCCTGCTCATTCGGTGACGAGGCGCAGCGCGAGGTCCTCGTCGAAGGCGGGACTCGTGAGCACGGCACGTTCCCCGTCCACTCGCATGGTCTCCGCACGGACGATCGCCCCGGTTGTCGGGTCAAGCCACTCCGCGCGGTAGCGTCCGGTTGACAGGCGCAGCGTCACCGTGGCCGGCCCCTGCCCGTCAAAGTAGATCACGAACCAATTCCGCCCGTCTGACAGGGCTCGCGTGATTGCGTTCGACGCATGCACCACGACGTGGTGATCGGGTTCGGCCGACTGCAGGTGGCCGTTCGCGAGCACGGTCCGCAGCACCGCGAGCTGCCGGCGCAACGCGGCGCTGCCGCCACCGGGTGCCGTATTGGCAGCCGTGCCCTCTTCGTGTCCCACGGCGAACGAGTAATCGAGGTGGTTGAACGCGCCGCCGCCGGCGATCATGAAGTGCCACGCCTGCTTGCGATAGGTGGCATCGGCGCCGCCTGCGAATCCCGTTTCGTTGAAGGCGACCGCCCGCGCCAGCCCGGCATTCAGGCGCACCGCCTCGGGTGACGCGTAGTGAAAATTGAGAACGGCGACGCGCGGATCGACGTCGGCCAGCGCGTGGTAGAAGTTCGTGTAGTCCTGCGACAGCAGGTGCCGCCTGGGCAGGCGCCGCTCTTCGTCGACGACCCAATCTGCCACGCGCCGCTGCCAGGCGAGCGAGGCGGGCGACGCGACATCGACGCGGTTCTTCCAGAACTGCCCTTCCTGCTTCAGCTCCGACTTGTCCAGATACGGGTTGAGGACCCGGACCGTCAGCTGGTCCGACGCCCAGGGCTCGTTCTGGATCTCGAAGTACACGTTGTCGTAAGCGTTCAGCTCGCGCACGATCCGGCGCGTGACCGCCTCCTGGAATGGCAGCGCGCCGCCATTTTCGAGCGTGTTCATCGACGAGGGCGCGACGTCGCCGACGCCGTTTACGTTGTTGGCCGCGAAGAAGGGACTGTACCGGTTGCCGTAATACGCCGAGAAGAGGGTCACCTCGACGACGACGCCCGCGGCATCCGCGGTCTGCACGAAATCCCTGAGGCGTGCGAAGTACGCTTCATCCCAACGCGACAGATCGAGCTTGTTGCCGCCGAGGATGAACCCGGGCTCGCTGCTCCGCGCCCACGGCAGCAGCGCCGTACCCGGTGCTGGCGCCAGGTCGTTGAATGCGATGCCGAAATCCCCCTGGCGCTCCAGGTAGGTGCCGACGAACAGGCGGGTGACGTTGAGACCGTCTCGCTTCAGCGTCTCGAGGTACCGCTTGTAGTCGAACGCCGGGTTGAGGACGGCCCCGTAGTGCTCGCCCGAACCCACGAGCACCGTTGGCTGGCCGCGGAACACGAAGTAGCGTGGGTTTTGACGATCGAGCGCGAGAGGCTCTGCCGCGGCAGATAAGGCCGCGGGCAGTAGCGACGCGAACAGCACGACGACCGGTGCATGTCGGATAGGCATAGCGCCCCTGTTCGTTGACCGTTGACCGTTGACCGTTCACCGCCGCCTGCCGCCTGTCGCCCGCCGCCGGCCGCCCGTCGGTCTACCCGAGCGCCTGCGCCAGGTCCGCGATCAGGTCCTCGTGATGCTCGAGGCCGACCGAGACGCGCAGCAGGTTCTCCGGTGCGCGCGTGCGCGAGCCTTCGATCGATGCGCGGTGCTCGATCAGAGTTTCCGGCCCGCCGAGGCTCGTCGCGCGCGTGAAGATCTTCAGCCGCGCGCTCATGGCCATTGTTTCTTCGCGGCCCGCCCCGTCGAGGAGAAACGACAGCATGCCGCCTGGCAACGACATCTGGCGCGAGGCGACCGCGTATCCCTCATCGGTTTCGAGCCCTGGGTAGTAGACATGCGCGATGCGGGGGTGCCCGGCGAGATAGCGCGCGAGGGCGAGGGCGTTGGCCGAGTGCGCGCGCATGCGGTACGGCAGCGTGCGGATCCCGCGCATCACGAGCCAGCACTCGAAGGGCGACGGCACGGCGCCCGCGGCCGTCTGCACCGTGCGGATGCGGGCGAAAAACTCGTCGTCTGTCCGCGTGACGACCGCGCCGCCCAGGATGTCGCTGTGCCCGCCCAGGTACTTCGTCGTCGCGTGCATGACGATATCGGCGCCGAGCTGCAGCGGATGCTGCAGCATCGGCGTCGCCCAGGTGTTATCGCACGCCACGCGGGCTGACGCGCGCTGCGCGACATCGACGATCGCGGCGATGTCGGTGACGCGGATGCGCGGGTTCGACGGCGTTTCCACCCACAGCAGCCGTGTCGCGGGCCGCACCGCCGCGGCCACCGCGGACGGGTCGGTCATGTCGACCAGCGTCGCCTCGAGCCCCCAGTGGCCGAAGTGCTCGAGCAGCAGGTCGGCCGTTCCGTAGTACGCGTCCTCGGGCGCGATGACGTGGTCGCCGGGGCTCAACGACTGCAGGATCGCGAACGTCGCCGCCTGGCCCGACGAGAACGCCGCCGCGGCGGCGCCGCCCTCGAGCTCCATCAGACACGCCTCCAGCGCCTGGCGCGTCGGGTTGCCCGACCGGGTGTAGATGAAGCCGCCCGGGAAGCTCCCGTCGGGCGCGCGCTCGAACGTGGTCGACAGATGGATCGGGGGCGTCACGGCGCCGGTCTTCGGATCCGTCGTCGTACCGGCGTGAACGGCAAGTGTTTCGATGTGCATGGTTCGTGTGAGGCGTGTTTGGTCCCGTGACCTGATGATCAACAGCGCGGCGGCCCTTGGAAGGGCGCCAGTATAGAACAGCAGACACGAGGAGGCGCGCGATCCTCAAGAGATCGTCAGTGTCTCCCCCGGGCGGAGCACGCAAAAACGGTCGCGCGGCACCCCGTGCGCGTCGAGCGCGTCGACGAGACGGCGCGGCGGGTCGTCCCAGGCTTCATCCGTCAGCCGGAATGTCCCGAAGTGCGTGGCGACGCTCAGTCGAGCGTCCAGATCAAGGTGCGCCCGCACGGCGTCGTCAGGGTTCATGTGAGCCGGGCGCATGAACCAGCGCGGCTCGTAGGCGCCAATCGGCAGCAGCGCCACGTCGATCGCGCCGAACGCCGCCCGGATCTCGCTGAAGTGACGCCAGTAGCCGGTGTCGGCCGCGAAGAACACCCGCGGCCACGCGCCCTCGAGGACGAAGCTGCCCCACAACGTGCGATTGCGGTCGAACGGCGTGCGCGCCGAGAAGTGCTGCGCCGGGGTCATCGTCACGCGCGCGTGCTCGAGCCCGAGCGCCTGCGACCAGGTCAGTTCCTCCACGCGCGAGAGGCCGCGGGCGCGGAGAAACGGTCCGTTGCCTGCGGCGGTAACGAACATCGGCCGATACCGGTGTTCGAGACGCCGCAGCGTCTCGACGTCCATGTGGTCGTAGTGATTGTGGCTGACCAGAACCACGTCGATCGCTGGCAGAACGGGGAACGGCACGCCCGGCGCGTGCACGCGGCGCGGCCCGGCGAACGAGACCGGACTCGCGCGATCCGACCAGACCGGGTCGGTCAGGATCGTCGCGGTGGCGGTCTGCAGCAGGAACGTCGAGTGGTTGACGAACGTCAGCGCGATGGCGCCGTCCGGCACCGCGTCCGGCAGGGCGGCCGGTCGGTACTCGACCCATGCCGGCCACGGCGCGCGCTTCGCGGTCAACTGCCACCGGAGCAGATCGCGGACGCTGCGGCTGGCGGAATCACCGGGGTTCTCGTAACGGCGGCCGTCGAACCGGGGTGGGGTCACGGGTTTCAGTGTACAGGCTCACCCGCGGGCTGGCGCCACATCCGGACCAGCGCAGTCAGTCATCGGACGAGAACCCGACGGTCGGCGGGGCATCAGCGCTGGTGGTACGATGCCCGCATGGCTCATTGCCGATGCTGAAAGTCGAACTGCACGCCCACACCGCGGACGATCGCTCCGACCGCATCTCGCACACAACGCGCGACCTCGTCACCCACGCCATGGCGCTTGGCTACCACGCGCTCGCAGTGACGCTTCACGACGTCCAGCGCGACACCTCGCGCGACGCCGCGTGGGCCCGCGAGCGCGGGTTCACGCTGCTGCCCGGCATCGAGCGTACGATCCAGGGCGTGCACATCCTGCTCATCAACTTTCCGCCGGATGCCACAGCGAGGGTGCGGCGGTTCGACGACATCCCCGCCTTGAAGGCGGCGAATCCCCATGGACTGGTGGTCGTACCGCACGCGTTCTACCCCGTCGGGAGCGCGATGGGCAGCCGCCTCGACGCGCACGCCGCGTGGGTGGACGCCATCGAGATCAACGCGATGTACACGCGCCACGTGAATTTCAACGGCCGAGCCGTCGACTGGGCGCGGGCTCACGGCAAGCCGCTCGTCGGCAACACCGACGTGCACGTGCTCCCGCAGATGGGCACGACCTACACCGTCGTCGATGCCGCGCCGACTCCGGATGCGATCTGCGACGCGATTAAGCAGGGCCATGCGGAAGTACGCACGACTCCGCTGCCGCCAGTAAAGGCGGCCTGGCTCTTTGCGCAGATGCTCCTCGGAGGGATGCTCCCGCCCACGAAGATAGATGAGTAGCAATTCAGGGATCAGGTTTTCCGGCCCGCCATCGTGCGCACGAACCGGTTCGAGTTCGGCGCAGCAGGTGGAAAGGCCCGCCTGAAGGCGGGCACTACGCGCCTCGCCTCTCGCTTCAGGGCTGGCGCAGCCGGATTCTGAACGCGAGCGCGGGCGGCGCCGGTGATGGCGCACTCGGCAGCTCGACGTGGAGACCGTTCGCGTCGCGCCGCCACCGCACCTCCGGCCCGCCCAGCAACTCGACCGATGCGATGTCGCCGGACAGCTGCGCGGATGCGGTCGCGAGCGTCTTGATGTGCACCATGTTGTCGGCGGGCCAGGCCAGCTCAATCGCGTACAGCACCGGTCCCTTGCGCGTGAACCGGATGTCGGCCGCCGTAAAGCTGCCGCGCTTGGTGTCGGCGAACGACCCTTCGACCACTGCGGTCGGGCCCTCGCCGAACACCGTCCACGGCCGCGTGCCGTAGATGGCCTCCCCGTTCGCAGCCAGCCACTGCCCGATGTCACGCAGCATCCGCTCTTCCGGCTCCGGGATGGTGCCATCCGGCTTCGGGCCGATGTTGAGCAGCAGCGCGCCGTTCTTGCTGACGATGTCGACCAGGTCGTCGACGATGGAATCCGCGGTCTTGTAATCCTGATTGGTGATGTAGCCCCACGAGTTCTTCGACACCGAGGTGTCGGTCTGCCAGAACAGCGGGCGGATGCCGGCGAGCTGCCCGCGCTCGACGTCCAGCACGCCGGCGGTGTCGGGGAACGACTCGCCACCGTGCTTCTTGTAGTTGATGGCCACGCCCTTGTGCCATGCGGCGCCGCGGTTGTAATAGAAGGACGCGAACTGCTGCAGGTACGGATGCACGGCCGGCTGCGCGATCCACCAGTCGAACCACACGAGCTGCGGCTGGTACTTGTCCACGAGCTCCGCGCACCGCGCCAGCCAGTCCTGGAGAAACGCAGCATCCGGAGGAGTCTTCTGGGCTTCGGACGTCTTCCGATCGACCGCGGGGCCATAGAATGCCGGCGTACTTCGGATCGCGCACGTCGGAGTCGAACGTCTTGCCCTGATCGAAGAACCACCAGTGCTCGACGCGGTGCGACGAGAGCCCGAACACGAGCCCTTCGGCGCGCACGGCCTTCGCGAGCTCCCCGATCACGTCGCGCTTCGGTCCCATCTTCGCAGCGGTCCACGACGTGAGGCCGCTGTCGTACATCGCGAAACCGTCGTGGTGTTCCGCCACGGGCACGACGTATCGCGCGCCGGCCGCCTTGAACAGCGCGGCCCACCGTGCGGCGTCGAAGTGCTCCGCCGTGAAGCGGGGGATGAAGTCCTTGTACCCGAAGGTCGATTGCGGACCGAACGTCGCCACGTGGTGAGCGAACGCCGCCTCGTCGCGTTTGTACATGTTCCGCGGGTACCACTCGTTGCCGAACGCCGGGACCGAGTAGACACCCCAATGGACGAAGATCCCGAACTTCGCGTCCTGGTACCAATCCGGCACCTGGTAGCGCGCGAGCGAGTCCCAGTTCGGCGCGAATGGGCCTTGGGCGGCGACGGTCTCGATCTCGCGCACCCTGGCGCGGAGATCGGGAGCGTCTTGCGCAGAGATGGAGAGGACGGGACCGCACGCGATCGCGAGCGCGGCCGCGAAAATCATCCGGGAGAAGCTGGCTGACATGCCGTGCATTCTATGAGATCGGCCTCTGCATCCACGGTCCGCCCGGTGCCTCGGCCCGCAGCGGGTCGAATGGCCCGCGCTGGAGCCCCGCGAGCGGAGCCGAATTTGCACTGCCCGCGGCGGAGGTTCTCATCATGGACTGGACCGCACAGCTCGGCTCGATGCTGCAGAACTACGCGAGCGGTCGCGTCGATCAGCAGGCGGCCGAGCAGGATTTCGATCACCTGGCGCAGCACGCGCCGCGCGACACTGTGGCATCGGGTATCGCCGAGGCATTCCGCTCGGACCAGACGGCGCCGTTCCCGAACATGCTGTCGCAGCTGTTCACGCGATCCGCCGGCGATCAGCGTGCAACCGTGTTGAACACGCTCGTCAGCACGCTCGGCCCGGCCGTGATCTCGCGTGTGCTGAGCAGGCACGGCGTCGCGACGGCCAATTCCATCGGGCAGGGTGCTGTTCGGCCCGAGGAAGCCGATCAGGTGCCGGCGGAGGCGGTGCAGGAACTCGCAGCCGAGGCCGAGCGCACCGATCCCTCGGTGATGGACCGCATCAGCCACTTCTACGCGGACCAGCCCGCAATCGTGAAGACGCTCGGCGGACTGGCACTCGCCGTCGCAATGGCGAAGGTAGCCCAGGGGCAGACGAAGCGGTAAGGCGCGGGCGGCGGCGGCGGTACGCGGTTAACGGTCAACGAGTCAACGGCCTCCGCTGCGGTCAGTAGCGTGCGCCACACCTGCGGATCGAGGGCGCGCCCAGGGACGAGCGCGAC
Organism: Vicinamibacteria bacterium; assembly: GCA_963697705.1. Classification (GTDB taxonomy): domain Bacteria; phylum Acidobacteriota; class Vicinamibacteria; order Vicinamibacterales; family JAENWD01; genus CAVUCH01. The sequence goes on along the minus strand of CAVOPA010000017.1, from coordinate 1,549,778 downwards.
AGCTGTGTTGGGCGCGGGCCGGCCGGTGAGTCCTCGTGAAATCACCATTGCCGCAAGCAAGGAGCCGAGAGGCGACGGGTGGAACCTGTCGGGACCGTACAGCGTGAGCTCGGGATCGAGTGACCACGCGGCCCGCCAGGCATCTCCGGCCGGGAGCAAGACACCGCCCACAGCTGCGGCCGCTTCCGCATACGACCCGGACACGGCGTCGGAGAACGCCGCGCGGGATTTCGGCGGCCACACCATGAAGAGCGCTGTGCGCCCACCGGCGCGCCGGATCTCGGCGTCGAAGCGCCTGGTGTCGCTCACGAGTTGGGCGCGTGATTCAGCAAGCGACGAAGGGCCCTGCTGCAGCACAACCGCGTCCCACCCCCCGCGTCGAATGGAGGCGAGCGCGCGACCGCGGTCCCAGTGATCGCTCAGGCTGAAGCCGTTGAACGCGACGACAGAGGCGCAAATCGGCGCGCCTGAGGCCGCCGACAACTGCCCCACCATCCGCGCCAGATCGTTCGCCGTCGTCAGGCTGTTTCCGATGAGGAGCACGCGGCGGCAAAAAGAGTTCGCCGGCACGGATCCGGCGGCGAACAGGAGCAGTAGAACGGTCGCGGCAAGCAAGCCAAGCGAGGAGCGAGACACGCGCGAGGATTTCACGCGCTGGTCGCACGCGGCCAATGTCGGTATCACCGTCCGTCTCGTGTCGGCGCAAGGGACACGCTCATCTCACAGGCTCCCGCCGGTCACCGCCCTCCCGCCCGCCGCGATCCAGGCGAGACCCGCGAGCAGCTGCCGCTGCAGCTCGGGGATGCGATCGGTAAAGCGGTGATTGCTGGCGTCGATCAGCACGAGCCGTTTGGGATCACGGGCGACCGCCTCGAACCGCCGGTAGTCGCCCTCGGTGACGTACTCGTCTTTGACCGACTGCACCATCCAGAGCGGTTTCGGCGCGATCGCGGCGATGACCTCCGCCGGAGCAAAGGACGGCTCGTTGAGGTCCTTCTTCGTGATCCACCCGGAGAAATCGCTCCACCGCCACGCGAGCTCCGCGGTCGGCGGCAGTCCCATCGTCAGCACACCGTCAACCCAGTCGTGGTTGGCCGAGGCGGCGCCCGCGGCCACGGCGAGCGCCGCGCCTTCCGATACGCCGGACAGCACCACTGGATCGCGCAGCAGCTGGCGCGATTTCAGGTACTGCGCGAAGGTGCGGTAGTCCTGCCCGATCTGATCGACGGTGACGTGGTCGGAACCCGAGGTGAAATCCGACAGGTAGCGTCGCACGTTGACACCGGCGACGATGTAGCCCTGGCTGAGGAGGAACTCGGCGGCCGTGACCGATAGCCCGACCCAGCCCACGTCTCCGCTGCCCATGATGACGGTGCCGCGCTGAGGCGCGCCGGCCGGCGGAATGTAGATCGTCAACGGAACGCTGCGGCCGCGTACCGGCACGGTGATGGTCTCCGCTGTTCCGGCAGACGCGGCGCGGGCAGGGCTGCACGCCAGTAACGCGAGCAGCAGGACGAAGGGACGGGTCACGAGAGCCCGCCGGCGGCCGCCAGGTGGGAGGCGTGAATGACCCAGTCGATCGAGTCGCGGATCGCGCGGTAGAGCGTGTGACGCGCGTCGCTGAAGCTGTGGTTGCGCGAGGCAATCGGGTGGAACCGGCGCGAGGGGGTGTCCGGCCCGAACCACCGCGCGGCGCTCGCCGCCGGCACATATTCGTCGTTGGTGCTCTGGATCAACGAGACGGGCAGAGAAATTTCGGTGAGACACTCGTACGGCTTCACCATCTCGAGCCGCGGCGCAGGCACCGGCGCACTCGCCCGAGCTCCGCCTGGCTTCCACGGGCTGCGCCGCACGAATTCTTCCTCGTCGGTGAGTGCCACGGCGACGACACCTTCGACGAGCGGTTGGAGCGTCCGCTCGCCCGCCGCCACCACGACGAGGTCGGCGCCGCGGGACACGCCGACCAGCACGACGCGGGGCGCAGGCGTCAGATCCAGCTGCGCAGCCGCCACGAGGATGATGCTGGAGAAGTCGTCGGCGAGAGCACGCGGAGACAGGCTCTCGGCGCCGCCACGCAGGTGATCGAGATAATCGGGCGCGCTGAAGCCCGCGACCGGCTGGCCCCACCCCCGCAGGTGCTGGAACGTCTCGAGGTCCTTGCCTCGCCATCCCCCGTCACCCGTGACGTAGATGACGAGCGACTGGCGCGCAGGCGCATCCGTCGGGCGCGACAGGTGCAGCAGCAGCCACCGATTTTGTACATGGGCGACGGCGACCGAGTTCGCCGCGTGCGCGTGGGCGGCGGCTGGCAGGCTCGCCGCGCACCCGGCGTCGAAGGCGAGGCCGAGCGCGATGAGAACGGCTGCAGTGTGACGACGCGGCATATCGGAAGACGTGGCCGATCCCGATCGTAGCACCGCGAGCTAGGCCTGGGCGGCCGAGACGCTCGAACCAGAGCACTGGGCGTGTGTGTCGTCGGGGCACGCGCGATAGAATGCCGGGGTCCACAAGGATTGGCGCCTTAAACCCGCGATTCACTTGTGTAGTCATGTGGGGCAGGCCTTCAGGCCTGCTTGCGAGCGCGATTTGCAGGGCTGAAGCCCTGCCCCACGTGACTGATGGGTGACATACAGTGCATTAGTCCTGAAGCGCGCGTCCTCCTCGAGCTGGCCACCCCTGATGGTTATCCAATCATGAGTGCCGTCCGCATAGTGTTCCTGCTCCTCGGCTCGTGCGCCCTCTCGGCGCAGGCCCCGCCTTTGAAGACGATGGAGACGGGGGACATGAACAGGTCCGCCGACCCGTGCGACAACTTCTACGAATACGCCAACGGCGCCTGGCGGGCACGGAACCCCATCCCCGCGTCGATGCCGCGCTGGGGCCGGAGGTGGAAGGCCGGCGAAGACACGAAGGAGGCGCTCCGGAGCATCCTGGACGAAGCGGCGGCGGAGTCGAACACTCCGAAAGGCTCGATCGGACAGCTGATCGGCGATTTCCATGGCGCCTGCATGGACGAGATGCGCGTCAACCAGTTGGGCGTCTCGCCACTCGGACCGCTGCTCAAGCAGATCGACGCAATGTCCACGGTGGCCGACATCCAGGCGATGATCCGCTCGCTCCATGCGATGGGGCTCACTGCCCCCTTCGGCGTGTACGCCGGCCCCGACAACCACGAGCCGGCGCAAACGGTCGCCCAGGTCGCGGCCAATGGCCTCGGTATGCCCGACCGCGACTACTACTCCAAAACCGAGGAGCGCTTCCGCGACACCCGCGACAAGTACAAGGCGTACATCACCACCGTCTTCACCCTGGCTGGAGCGAGCGCGGCCGACGCGCAGACGGCGGCCGCGAGCGTCTTCGCGATGGAGACGAGGCTCGCCGAGGCGTCGCTCGACAACGTCGCCCTCCGCGATCCGCAGGCCACCGATCACAGGACGACCGTCGACGCCCTGCAGACGATGACGCCGCACTTCGACTGGACCACGTACCTCGCGCAGGCAGGGCTGCCGAAGGCGGACTTCAACGTCGAGCAGCCGAAGTTCATGGCCGCGGTCGACGACGCGCTGGCCCATGTGCCGGTCGCCGATTGGAAGACGTATCTGAGATGGCAGCTGCTGAACGCGGCCGCCCCGTCGCTGTCGCAGCCGTTCGTGGAGGCGAACTTCCAGTTCTACGGCGCCCACCTGGCGGGCGCGACGGAGATGAAGCCGCGGTGGAAGCGTTGTGTCGAGCAGGCGGACGAGCTCATGGGCGAGGCGCTCGGCCGGAAGTACGTCGAGAAGCATTTCCCGCCGGCGGCCAAGGCCCGCATCCAGGAGCTGGTGCGCAATGAGCTGCTGGCGATGCACGACATCATCGAAGGCCTCGACTGGATGGGGCCGGAGACGAAGAAGAAGGCGCTCGAGAAGCTCTCGACCTTCAATCCGAAGGTTGGCTATCCCGACAAGTGGCGGGACTACAGCGCCGTGCCGATCTCGAGGACCGACTACTGGGCCGACGTCGTCGCCGCGCAGAAGGCCAACGTCGCCTTCAACCGATCGCTCATCGGCAAGCCGACCGATCGCGGCCTCTGGACCATGACGCCGCCGACCTCAGATGCGTACTACAACCCGCTGCTGAACGAGATCGTCTTCCCCGCCGGCATTCTGCAGCCGCCGGCGTTCAGCGTCGAGAACGTCGATGCCGTGAACTACGGCGCCATCGGCGTGGTCATCGGCCACGAGATCTCGCACGGCTTCGACGACGAGGGTGCGCAGTACGACGCGCAGGGCCGGCTGCACAACTGGTGGGCCCCAGACGACCAAGCCAAGTTCAAGGCGAAGGCCGCATGTGTGGTCGATCAGTTCGACGGCTACTTCGTCGAGCCGAACCTCCACCACAACGGCAGGCTGGTGCTGGGTGAGGCGATCGGGGATCTCGCCGGCGCGCGCATCGCGTATCTCGCGTTCCAGAAGGCGCAGCAGAAGACACCGGCGCGCGACCTGGGCGGCTTCACGCCCGACCAGCAGTTCTTCATCGCGTGGGGACAGTTCCGCGGCGACGAGATCCGTCCCGAGTTCGCTCGGACGATGGTTCAGAGCGACCCGCACCCGATCTCGAAATTCCGCGTCATCGGGCCGCTCTCGAACATGCCGCCGTTTGCGACGGCGTTCTCGTGCAAACCGGGAGCGGCGATGGTCCGTCCGGCGGAAAAACGGTGCGAGGTGTGGTGAGGCTGCTAACTGTGATGTAGCGAAATCGGCTGCGGCCTCCCGTCTGCGGGCTGGGGCCAGTGCTCAGGAAGGCCCGACACCGGAAGCCCGAAGCCGGGAACGTTTGGCATCGGGTTAAGGCATCAAGCGGCGTGCGGCTTGACGCCGAGCCGGAGCGCCATGATCGTGAGATCGTCGAATGGTTCGGCCGCACCGCGGAAGGCGCGCACGCCAGTCTCGGCGCGCTCGATCAGCACGTCGACTCCCTGCCCGCTGTTGGTGCGCAGCAGCGACTCGAGGCGCTCGGCGCCGTACATCTCGCCGGCCTCGTTCTCCACCTCCACGAGCCCGTCAGTGTAGAAGAACAGCAGGTCGTCGTCTGCGAGCTGCACCGCGCGTTCGGTGTACCCGTGTCCCGCGAACAGGCCGACCGGCATGCCGCCGCTCGAGAGCGGCACGATCCCGTCGCCCCGGATCAGGAACTGCGGGTGGTGGCCGGCGTTCACATAGCGGAGCGTCTTGCTCCGCGGGTCCAGAATCGCGAGAAACAACGTCGCGTACACGCCGGCCGGCGTCGACTCCTCGATCTCCTTGTCGATCGCGGCGGTGAGCCGGGCCAGGTCGGGCTCGAGCGGCAGCCGTGCCCGCAGCGTCGCCTGGATGTTCGCCATCAGCAGCGCGGCGCTGATGCCCTTGCCGGACACGTCGCCGACGAGCACCGCCACGTCGCCACCCGGCAGCTCGAAGTAGTTGAAGAAGTCACCGCCGACCTCACGGGCCGGGATCGAGATGCCCTTGACCTCGGTGGGGCCGAGCCGCAGCGACGCGTGCGGCAGCATCTCGGTCTGGATGCGGCGGCACAGCTCCAGCTCGCGCTGCAGCCGCTCGCGTTCGACGACGAGTTGTTGCCGATGCTCGACGTCCTGCGCCATCTGGTTGAAGGCGCCGGCCAGCGCGCCAAACTCGTCGCGCGACCGCACCGGCACGCGCGCGGTGAAATCGCCCTTCGCGATGCGCTGCACGCCGTCGGTGAGCGTCGTCAGGTTGCGCGTCATGCGGCGCGACAGCGGCACGATGCCGAGCAGGGCGAGCGCGATGACGCCCATGCCGAGCGACAGGCTTCGCACCGAGGCCTTCTTGATTTGCTGCAGCGACCGGGCGATGGGTCGCGCGATGCCGAATGTGATGTTCGAGGGCGCCTCGCGCGTGACAATCACCCAGTCGTCCTGCTGGCGTACGCCGGATCGCCGCAGCGCGGTCACGTTCAACGCCGTGAGCTGCCGCTGATGGTCCGGGCTGGCGGCGTGCAGAGCGCCATCGGCGTCGATCGCAAACGGGATCTCGCCCTGCGACGCGTGGGCGCTTCCGAGCACCAGGGCGAAGGTCCGCGGCAGATTGAGCTGGGCGTTCACGCGGCCCACCATCTCGCCATCGCGCATGACCGGCACCGCCAGCGCCTCGCCGGCGAGCGCCGCCCGCCGCTCGGCCTGGGCCATCTCGCTCGCCCGGACGGCGCGCTCACGGGCGCGCTCTCGGGCCTGCTGCGACATGGCCGACGCGGCTGACTGGCCCGCCGAGCCGGCGATCCGGAGCCCTTCCTGCAGCGACGGGACCGAGCCGCTCGCCGAGTGCACGGAGATGTGCCGCGGCCTCGGGCGGAAGCCCCTCGGCGCGCAACCTCCTTCTCGACCTGCGCCATCACCTGGTGCATGTCGACCACGACGCGCGGAGGTACCGGCGGCGGGGGTACGGCGCCGGCCGCTGGAGCGGGTGGAGGAGGTGGCGACGGAGGCGAACCGTGACGCGGAGCTGGCGTGGGCCGGCACGCCGGGCGCGGGTGTGAACTCGACCCGGTCCAGCAGCTTCGCCGAGTCTCCGAGCATGCTCGCGATCCGCTCCACGACCTCCACGTCGCCGGGCACGCCGTCGCTCTTCTCCGTCCTCGCCTCGTCGGCTGCCCCCGGCCGGCCGGGCTCCCATACGCGGCCGACCTGTCGGCCGAGATCCGCCGTGACCGTGTCGAGGCGCTGCTGAAGCTCCATCGCCATCCGGTCCGACTCGCTCGCGACCGCGGCACGGAAGGCGCCGACCGACGATCCGTAGGAATAGAGCGTGACCGCTGTCAGCGGCAGCACTGACAGGACCAGGAAAGCAACGATGAGGCGTGTGCGAACACTCATGCGGAAGTCTTGGGCACCCAGTCCGTTTCGACGCAGACGCGACTCGGGATGTTCGCTGGGCCGGGCTCGCGGTGCCCTTTCGTTTGGCCCGGCTAAAGCCGGGCACTACACGGAAAACACGATCCGCCGTACGTCGTCCCCGCTATTAGGCGGCCGGTCCCACGTAGTGCCCGCCGTCCCGCGTAGTGCCCGCCATCCCGCGTAGTGCCCGCCTTCAGGCGGGCCGTCCCTGTAGTGCCCGCCTTCAGGCGGGCCGTCCCTGTAGTGCCCGCCTTCAGGCGGGCCGTCCCTGTAGTGCCCGCCTTCAGGCGGGCCGTTTCGCATAGCCCGGCTCCGCCTCAACGGACGCGTTGGGTAGCGGGTCGCCATCAACCTCCGCGGGCGGTTCCGGTCAGGGTCCGCCGGCGCCCCTGGCGCAGCGCGTCGAGAGCGGCGGCAGTTGACGAGAACGGCGCGGCGGGCAGTTCCACGCCAGCAATTTCGAACGGGATGATCCTGCCGCCAAACGGATCCGGCGTGACGACGATCGTTTCGCCCTGCAGGCGGATCCGATATGCGCCGCAGGCGTGCTCCGCCTGCCACTCGTTGCAGAACGTCAGCGATATCAAGTCGCCGATGCGCACGAACGCGTAGTCACTCCGCAGATCCTCCGGCGCAGCAGACGCGCGGCGCAGATGATGGTCGCGTGTTCGTTCCATGTCCGCGAAGAACCGCTGCCATGCTCTATCCGTCCGATAGCGCGCGTAAATCTCGAGCGCGTGCTGCGCGACGAGAGCCGCGGCGTACGGGGTGGTCGCGAGGCACTCGACGCCCCGCGGCCAGACGTCCTGCCGCACATGGTCTGGTGCGTGAATGAAATCCAGAAGGCGACCCGTGGCCGGATCCACGATCGGCGCCGCATCGACGTCACGCCAGCCGTTGTCGTGCTCGTTGACAGCGACCAGGATCTCGGCCCGGCGGGGCGAGCCGGCGAGATCGCCGAGCCAGTGCTGCATGATCCGGCCGGCCAGCCCGGCATGCTCCGGCTGCGTGATCAGGAGCTGGCTGGATGCCCCGAGTCGGATGATCATGGCTGCGTGGTTCGACGTCCGCGACCTTCGGTCTATCGATCCACGCGCCGCATTGAGACCGTGCCGTTGTGCTCCCAGGCGAGCAACGTGTAGTCCTTGAACGCCAGCACGGACGGGAAGCGGCCTGGCCCGATGATCGTCGTGCGCTCGCCGCGCCTGAGCACGACGCCTTCGTCGCTCGTCCACGCCAGGTCCAGGTTGGCGCCCGACGCGGCGATCGCGGGTTGGCGGCCAGCGGCAATACGAATTTCCGGCTGGCCCGGCGTCTCCAGGAACACGGCGTCCTCGCGGCGCCACGCCGTGATCGCGCCGTCCCGAGACCACGCGAGGCCGCCGCCGTCCATCGGGCACGCCTGCAGCGGCCACGTGCCCTGGCCCAGTTTGATCGCCGGCTCGAACGCGATCGCCGCACCGCCGGCGGCGACGCCCCGGCTCCACGCCAGGTACATGTCGCGATGCCCCGCCAGCTCATTCCGGAACATGACGCCGACCCGGTCGTCTGGGCTCACCACGACAGAGGGATGGCAGCACTGGCACACCGTGCCCGAGGGCGACTCGTACACGAGCACGTCGGGTGACCACGTCGCGCCTTCGTCGCCGGACACCGCGGCGAAGATGCGGGTGCCCTGCTGGCGCAGATCGAGCCACGCGAGCGCGACGACGCCGTGCGCGTTCGACGCCATCGCGTGGAGTCCTTCGCGCGCCGCACCGGGCACGTCGTTGATCGTTCGCCCCTCGGACCACGATCGGCCGTCGTCGGTGGAGCGATAGAGCACGACGTCGCCGTCTTTGCCGCCGCCCTGCGCACCCACGATCGCCGTGATGACGAGGGCATGAGCCGTGACCGTGAGGCGCGGACCGCGCCGCATGCCAGCGGCGATCGTGCCCGCGGGCTGGATGTGTGAGACCTCGTCGAACACGCGTCCGCCGTCGGCGGACCGCAGCACCACGATCGTGTTGTCGCGGACGAACGCCGCATACGCGAGAGCGTCGGACCCGGCCAGCTGCGGCTGCTGGCCGGTCCAGCCGGTGACCGCTGGGGCGATGGCGAGCAGCGCCAGGAAAGAGAGCAGGTTCATTTACCTAGCGTACCGCACCACGCGCGGACACACTCCAGTGACGCTTCAGCGCCTACGGTTTCACGAGCTGCTGTACGCCGTCCTTGTTCACGATCTTGATGAGGGGACTTCCGCCCCGCGACAGGACTTGCACGTACGCCTGCCCCTCGCCGCCAAGCACGAGCGCCGAGCCGTCCTCGGTCGTGACGAGCTTCACGTGCGGTCCACCCTGCGAGTCGATGAGCCGCAACTGCACGGCTTCAGGGTAGCCCGTCGTGCCATCGGGCATTTTGAGCGTCGGCTGCGCCGGGAACACCTTGATCTCCGCGCGCACACGCCCGCGATCGTCCAGGAGCTCGAGCGCCCGGCACCGGAGGACCGGCGACACAGCCTCGGCGCCCAGGGGACGGACTTGAGCCAGAACAAACATGAGAAGCACGAGGTTCAGCACCGTGAGTGCGACCGCCGTTCGCTGCCAAGGCATGCAGATCTCCTTCTAGTAGATGACGCCGCCAGCTTCAGACCGTTAACCGAGAACAATCTCGGGGCGAGTGCGAACGGACGACCGTCGTACCGCTGGGGCTCTGGCCTTCCAATTGCAGCACAACTCGAGCGTATGCCACACCCTCGGTGGCTCGCGCTCTGTTTGCTCGTACTGACGGGCTGCGGCAACCCGCACGAGAAGGCAGGGCGCGCCTTGCATCAGGCCAAAGGGTGGGCCGCCACCGCCGAAGCTGTGACCAGCGACCCGCTCGGTCGCGGACTTCCTCCGTACTTCGTGGCGCGGACGCTCGCGATCGGGGCCGACGCGGTCGGCCAGCACGCGCAGACGATCGAGAGCCTCGGCGATCTTTCTGAACCTGAGCGGCGTTCGTCTGCGGACGCGGTGAGACAGCTCGCTGCGGCGCTGCGCGCCTCGGCGTCACACGTGGAGCGCGCGCCATCGAACGATCGGTTTCAGGCGGCCCTCGTCAACGCCTACGCTGCAGTCATGGCGAGAGCCCGGACTTACCCGCGGTAACGCCATGATGCAGATCGCGTTGGGGATCGTGACGAGCGTTGGCGGATATCTCGAGGCGGGATCGATTGCCACGGCGCTCCAGGCCGGCGGCGTGTTTCGCTTCCAACTGGTCTGGGCAATAGTCCTCGGCACGATCTGCATCAGTTTCCTCGTGGAGATGAGCGGCCGCCTCGCGGCCGTCACACGGCACACGCTGGCCGATGCCGTCCGCGAGCGCTTCGGCTTCTCCTTTCACGTCTTCGTGCTCTCTGGGCAGCTGCTGCTGGATCTCCTGGTCCTGACGGCGGAGGTGGGCGGCATCGCCTACGCGCTGCAGCTCGCGACGGGCATCTCCTTCTCCCTCTGGGCCGTGCCCGTCGGCTTCGTACTCTGGCTGCTGCTCTGGTTCGGCAAGTTTGCGGTCCTCGAGAACGGCATGGCGCTGCTCGGCCTGATCACGCTCTGCTTCGTCGTCGGCGCAGTCCGTGAACACCCTCCGGCCGCGGAGCTGCTCCGCGGCATCGTCCCGAGCCTGCCGCGGGACCAGCCGCTCCAGTACGGGTTCATGGCCGTCAGCATTCTGGGGGCGACCATCAGCCCGTACATGATCTCGTTCTATTCGTCCGGAGCCGTCGAGGAGAAATGGGACGAGAGCGAGCTGCGGAGCAATCGCCTCGTCGCATGGCTCGGAATGTCGTTCGGCAGCATCGTGTCAATCGGCGTGTTGACGATGGCTGCGATGGTGCTCGCGCCGCGTGGGATCCAGATCGAGCGGTACGAGCAAGCGGCATGGATTCTCGCCGTCCCGTTCCCTGCGTGGGGGTTCTGGCTGTTTGTCGCCTCACTCGCCGTCGGCTGTTTCGGCGCCGCGCTCGAGCTCTCGCTCGACATGAGCTACATCGCCGCCCAGGGCCTCGGCTGGAACTGGGGCGAGGACCTCAGGCCGCACGACGATGCCCGATTCGCGCTCGTGTACACGACGGCGCTGGGGCTGGCGGTGGTGCCGATCGCGTGCGGTGTCGAGCCGTTGAGGCTGACGCTGCTCTCGATGGCGCTGACCGTCGTGGTGCTGCCCTTCGTCGTGTTCCCGCTGCTCGTCATCATGAACGACGAACGGTACCTGAAGCAGCATCGCAACGGCCCGGTCACCAATGCGGCGGTCGTGATCATCACCATCCTCGGGGCGCTGCTCGCGATCGTCGCAATTCCGCTGCAGCTTGCAGGATCGTGACATGGAACTGGCACGTGACGTCCTCGACAAGCAGATCGTCGATCGCGCCAGCGACCGACTTGGAAAGGTGGACGGCCTCGTAATGACGATCACCGAGGGCGAGCCGCCGCGCGTCACCGCGCTCTCGGTTGGCCCGGTCACGCTGGCGGGGCGGCTCTCATCGCGACTGGCTTCACTCGTCGAGCGAATGCTACGCGCGTGCGATGCTGGCGCCGGCGCGACGCGCTTCGCCATTGCACAGGTGACGAAGGTGGACATCGAAGTGCGTGTGGACGTTCTCGCCGACGACACGCCGGCGCGGGACGTGGAACACTGGCTCCGCGACCACGTGGTCGGCCGCATACCCGGGTCGGGGGTCAAGGGATGAACGCATGCGAAGTGCCATTGGAGCTCGCGATCGGGCAACGGGTCCGCGCGGAAGACGGGCAGGCGATCGGGCGTCTCGAGGAAGTGAGTGTCGACGAAGACTGGCGGGTCACCGAATACTTGATTGGCGCCGCGGGGCTGCTGGAACGCTGGTCGATCACGACGCTGTCGCTGTTTGGGATTGCTCGAAAGGCGCGCGGATACCGCGCACGCTGGGACCAGATCGATCTCCGCGATGTGCGGCATCCGCGGCTCACCTGCCGTCGCGAAGATCTGGCGAGGCTCGAGTAGCCTCGCGGGCAACGCACACTCACTCTCGCCCATTACGTGTGGCCCGGTACCACGCAATCTGCTCCTCCAGCCGGATCTGCCGGAAGTGCAGCGTTCGCCAGAGCGACGTCAGGATCACGGCCGCCATGTCATCGGGGTGATCGAGCCCGTGCGCTTCGAAGTACTGCGCCAGCGGCCCGCCAGTCGCGAGCCCCCAGTGGTCCTGCATCCAGCGGCCCAACGTCGGCACGAGCGTGATCGCGACGTCTTCTTCCGCGATACGCAGGCGTGCGATGTTGCGCTCCCCGAGCCCGCGCTGAAGGGCGTCGAGCGCCTCGTCCACCGTCCGCGGCACGGCCTGTCGATCGAGGTTCCAGGCCGAGGGCTCTGGTGCGACTGGGGCGGACCGCGACGGCTCACGCGCGGCGCACGCAGCGGCTGTGACTGCAACGACCACCACGGCCATGATCCGCGTGCGAGCTGGTGGCCGGAGGCGGGTCACGAGCCGAGGCGGACCTCCCCGTTCGGCGTGGCGAGCACCGCACCGAGCGCGGCAGTGTCGGCGCGGGCCACGGCGGCCTGGATCCCAAGTGTCGCCAGCAGACGTTGGAGACGCTCGGGATCCGGGTGGCGTATTTCGAACGCCGTCAACCGGCAGCCGCTTGGCGAATCGCCGGCGGGATGCGGAGAGTCCGCCGCCCACTCGATGAAGAACGGCACCGGATCGACGGTGCCCGCCCGGAAGTCGGCGAGCACGCCCGCCGAGCGCCACCGGAGCGTCGTTCCGTCCGGGCGCACCCGCGAGCCGTCGCGTGGGCCGAACACCTTCAGCGCCGCCGCACCAGCCGCTGCCACCACCCCATCGAGCGCCGGCGCGGACGCCGCCCACGTGACGAGACGCGGCCCGGGCAGCGCGCGAACATCGATCTGGAAGTTGTAGGCGGACTGTGCCGGATCGGGTGCGATGATCTCGAGATACTGGCGGCCACCGAGCGACGCCAGCGCATTGCGAGTTCCCATCCCTGGATGCGACCCACCCACCGCGGGCCGCACGCCGGTCGTTTTCTCGAACCAGGCGATCGCCGCGTCGAGATCGGGCGCACCGAGCAGCAGGTGATCGAGTGCTCGCGATGCGGGTCGTGGCTCGGCCACGGCGGTTCCTCCGGACAGACCCCACGCGGCGCTCACCAGCGCGGCGCGTTCGAGCCATTCACGTCGAGTCATCGGCTACCTCCCGGTCCCACGGGTCCGCTGCTGTTGCCGCGCGGCTTCGGCCGTCGGTCGGTGCCCGGGATCATGCGACAAGTCGCGGCACGGAGTCACGTCTGGCGGGACGACAGGGCGTCAGAGAGCCAGGGCGATGGCTGGTGAACAGGACGACACTTCCTTTTGCGATGATCGCGAGTCTCCGCCATTGAACCCGTGACGTCCGGGCGTCGCGTCGGACCGACCGGACGCAATGACGGTCGGCCGTTGGGCGATTGGCGCAGCATTCGGGCGTCGACGTCGTTGGCGTACAATCGCAGCATGCGCCCGTAGCTCAGTTGGATAGAGCATCGGCCTTCTAAGCCGAGGGTCGCAGGTTCGAGTCCTGCCGGGCGCGCCAACTTTGTGGCCAGTGTGGGCCCGTTTCGTGCGACACCCGAGCGACGGCCCGTCAGCGCACTCGCCCACCCGACCGGTCGCAAACAGGCTTACTGAACTACTTCGTTGCGATATGCGCCACACACCGGTAGCATCCGCGGCATGCCAGAACCGCGAATGAATCGGACACTGTTCGACCTGCGATCGCAAATTGGGCTGTCCCAAGCCGACATGGCCGCCCTGCTGAACGTCTCGCCCGAGAGCTACCGAGTCTGGGAGTCCGGACGTCGGGTCCCCCCGCCGGGGCTGACGGACATCGCTCGGACCGCGATTGCAGCGCGGCGCCGGGCGCTGTTGTCAATGGCGCAGCTCGGTGAATATTTGGGGGTTCACCCACGCACACTGCGGGCGGCCGCCCGGGACGGCGCCAATTACGAGCGCTGAAACGCCGCCCACTCGATATAGCCATTTCCCGCCGGAATCGACGGCGACGCTCATGGGTGCTTGCGATGATAATTCAGCGCCTTCGTGCCCCATCCGCCATCCGCCAGCTCGCGAATCGCGGTGACGATCTCTCCATCGACCACCGGTACCTCCGCTGCCGGAGGTACCAAATCCCCGCGCTCGAGTTCCATTCGCCCTCCTCTTGAGTGTCAGAATCCATGGCGCGAGGGGTCAATATCACTGTCGCGCTACATCGCGTCTGAGCACGTCAGCGCGCGGTAGCGTCGACTCTGGGCCATCGTCCTTTCGAACGTTCGTCTGGAAGTAACCTGGATCGTCGCTAAAAGTGCGCGTCCGCGAGACCACGCGGGCTCGTTTGCCAGTTGTCCTTCCGCGGCAGCTCGTTCCACCACGGAGGCAGCGGCATCATCAGCATGCGGGAGAGGCCAGACAGATACGGTTCGTACGACCGCCGCATCGCGCGCAGTCGCTCCCGCGAGTCTGGCGTGTCGACGAGACGCATCCCGACCTCGGCAAGTTGATCGCGCATTCGATCAAACTCGGCGTCGCACAGCCGATCCTCGCCCGCGGCAATCGGCACGCGGAACACCTGTGCGAGGTCCACGGCCGTGTGGCGGGCAATCGCGAACGTGACGTGCGCCTGCCAACTCGGAATGCCATCGATGCCCATTTCGATCAGCGCCGACAGGTCGAGCAGGCACGCGAGTGCCGAAATCCAGGACTGCTTCTGATGCTGCGATCGGAAGAAGGCAACTGTTGGATACGAAATATGGCTCTCGAGCACATCGGAACACCAGAACTCCCAGTCCTTCAGGAAGCCGCCGAGCATCGACAGCTCGGATCGCGCGGCAAGCCGCCGCAGCACTTCGGCGGCCGCCGGCGGCGATCCTGCCCACGCGTCGAGAATGGTCAGCTGCGCCTCGCGCCGGGAGAAAGACTGGTAAAGCACCGGCAGGTACGCGACGACGATCGCGAAAAACGCGAAGCCGGTTGCGGCTTCCGCAACGGTCAGCGCGCGTGCGAGGCCGCCAACCGGGTGCAGGTCGCCCAGGCCCAGCGTCGTGAACGTCGTCCCACTCATGTAGAGGTCATCGCTGAACCGGCGAATGACGCCGATCGGCTCCAGGTGCGAGCCAGCGGCCCAGTGCAAACCAGCGAAGCCGATGATGAGACAGATCGCCCAGAGCGCGATCAGGCCGAGCAGCGCGAGAGGTCCGAAGACCCCGAGAAATCGCTCGCCGCTCGCGGGCCCTAATCGCCTGGCAATCTGGCGCCAGGGAACCCAGGTGCCCCGCACCCAGGCGCGGGCGAGACGGAAGCGGCGCACGATCGAACGCGGGAGAATAATCGTCTCGAACGCGTCCCAGAGGACCATGCCGATCAACGCCGCGCTCAACACAGCGATCGCGATATGCGCCATCTCCGTCAGCAAAAACGCTTCAGTGTACGCCAACTTCAGCGCGCGACCTGTTGGTAGGAGACGCGCATTGCCACAGTCGGCGCGTGTTCGCGCGCAGCGTCGTCGAGAGCAGTGACGCCCTTCACATCGGTCGCTCAGACTAGACTGGCCCGCCCCGCGCGCATAGCGTGTCTCGAGGTCACGTTGGTGTCGGATGAATCCCCTGTCGCGGGATCTGATATGTCGAGCGAAAACGAACAGAGCGAGCACGAGCCACGGGGAAACGCGGTTCCCGCAGGGCCGGCCACATCCAACTCCGCCCTGGCGTCGCGGTTCCACCAGATGTTTCCTGTGCTTTCCCAGGCCGAGATCGACCGCGTCCGCCGTTTCGGTGACGTGAAGCGGTTCGTTGCCGCGGAGTTCCTGTTCCAGGCAGGGGAGGCCGTCCCCGGGATGTACGTGATCCTGTCCGGCCGGGTGGCGATCGTGCCGCGCGATGGGCTGGGGCAGGCTGTGCCGGTGGCAGCCTTCGCGCAGCTGATCGGGGCGCCCGTCGAGGAGATGACGGAGGTGGTCCCGGGCGAGGTCATGGCCGAGATCGGTCAGCTTTCCGGAAGGCCGGACTTGAGCGTATTCGACGCCCGGGCCGTGGGTGACGTGGCGGCGATCGTCGTTCCGCCTGAGGGTGTCCCTCGCCAAAAGTCGATCCTGGCCTAATCGACGGTCGCACCTACTGCATTCACCATCGGACTGGCGAACTGGAAGTGGTCCTCGCTCCCAGTCGTTCTGCACCCACTCATCGACGGCTCCGATTCTCAACCTGATCCATTTTGCGGTCAGGGGGGACTGGCTCCCGCCTGTCGTCGATGATGCGAGGGCCAGGCCATACCGCTGTGCTGAGCGTGAGCCAATGTCCACGTACCCCGACGAGCGCTCACGCGGCGCGTCGTTCGTAGCGGTGATGGAGACCGCCGACTTCAGGGATGACGATGATCGGTCCACCGGACGCCGCAGCGGTGGGCCGGCGATCGGGCGTGTCTTTCTGGAGCCCGAGATGCGTGCGGCTCCGGTGGTAGTACCGAAGATAGGACCGGAGCACGTGTCGCAGGTGCGCCTCGTGCAAGACCACGATATGATCCAGGCACTCCCGGCGGATGGAGCCGATCACGCGCTCGACATACGGGTTCTGCCACGGGCTCGCTGGCGCGGACACGACTTCGGTGATGCCCATGCCCGCCACGCGGCGCTCGAACGCGGCGCCATAGACGCGATCACGATCTCGGTGGATCCAGCGCGGTGCGGTGTCGTCCGGAAAGGCGTCGACCACTTGCTGTGCGGACCACTCGGCCGTGGGATGTGGCGTGATGTTCAGATGCACGATACGACGGCGATGGTGGCACAGGAGCACGCACACGAACAGCACGCGACCCGTCAGTGTGGGCACCGTGAAGAAGTCCATCGATGCCGCTGACGCGAGGTGATTCTGGAGGAATGTCCTCCACGTCTGTGACGGCCGTCGCGGGCATCGCTTCAGGAGACGCGACACCGTGCGCTCCGAGATCTCGAGGCCGAGCGTCCGGAGCTCACCGTGGATCCGGGGCGCTCCCCACAACGTGTTGGCGGTCGCCATCTCACGGACGAGCGTGCGGACCTCGCGACTGACCCGTGGCCGACCATTCGCTCGGCGTCTCGACCGTCGCATCCATCGCCGACGAAGCCAGTCCCGATGCCAGCCCACGACGGTGTCGGGGCGCACGATGACCAGCGCCGTGCGCCAGTTCGTCCAGAGTCGTCGGAGGGCGATCCAGAACAGCCGATCGGGCCCCTGCACGTGGCGGCGGCTGGTCGCCCGGTTGATC
Source organism: Vicinamibacteria bacterium (assembly GCA_963697705.1). GTDB lineage: Bacteria > Acidobacteriota > Vicinamibacteria > Vicinamibacterales > JAENWD01 > CAVUCH01. The sequence goes on along the minus strand of CAVOPA010000017.1, from coordinate 1,532,605 downwards.
ACGATGAGCTGTTGTCGCAGCGCCAGATTCTCCAGCACCAGTTCTCGATGCCCGCGGAGGGCCAGCGTCACGGCACGGCCAATAACGAACAAGAGCTCTAGCATGTCCCGATCCTGGCTGTCACGGGCGCCAGGATCAACTCGGACGAGTTTTGGCGAGGGTCAGGGTCGACTTAGGATCAATCTGCGCCGGGTAAGGTCGCTCCGAACGACGGTACCGCACCGACCGCCGCAAGCTGACTCAGGAGCTTTGTATGGACATCACGATGAAAGCCGCGCAAATCAGCAAAGCCGGCGGTGATTGGGAACTCGTCGAACGCCCTCTCCCGGAACCTTTACCCGCGCACGTTCGGGTGAAGGTGGAAATCTGCGGCATTTGCCACAGCGATGTGCTCGTGAAAGACGGTCTCTGGCCCGGGCTCCAGTATCCACGTGTCCCGGGTCACGAAATCGCTGGACGCATCGATAAGCTCGGTGCCGGCGTCACGGATTGGAGAGAGGGACAGCGCGTTGGTGTGGGTTGGCACGGCGGGCATTGCTTCGTGTGCGAGCACTGTCGCCGCGGTAACTTTGCGATGTGCATCCACCGGAAAGTGACCGGCATTGATTTCGATGGCGGCTACGCTCAGGTACTTGATCGCACCGGCAGCAGCGCTCGCCGCGATTCCCGAAGACTTGCCGGCGGAAGAAGCCGGGCCGTTCATGTGTGCCGGCGTCACGGTGTACAATGCACTGCGTCATTCAGGCGCCCGAGGCGGCGACCTCGTCGCCGTCCACGGCATCGGTGGGCTGGGACATCTCGGTGTTCAGTACGCGCGGCGATTGGGATTCAAGACGGTCGCGATTGGGCGGGGTCGCGACAAGGAAGCGCTGGCGAAACAATTGGGCGCGCACGACTACATCGATGGCGGTGCCGACGATGCGGCGGCGGCATTGCAGAAACTTGGAGGCGCGCGCGTGATCCTCGCGACTGCTCCGAACGCTCCGGCAATCGCTGGACTCGTAGCCGGATTGTCTGTAGACGGTACGCTCCTGGTGCCCGCCGCACCGCCGGATCCCATCACGGTGAACGTGATGCCATTGATCATGGGTAGGCGATCGATAGCGGGTTGGTACTCCGGCACAGCGAGGGACTCACAAGACACTCTGGAATTCAGTCTATTGAGCGGCGTGCATCCGATGATCGAAAAATTGCCTTTGGGCGAGGTCGCAGACGCCTACGAGCTGATGCTCAGCGGCAAAGCGCGTTTTCGCGTCGTGCTCACCATGGGTAAGTGACGCGTGGCGGCGTCGGGCTCTGTCGCTGATACCTCGAGACATCGCCGAGCTCGACGCCGCCGCCTGAATGACACGAACGCTCCCACCTTGTCGCCACCGCGGTCTTCGGTGGACACCAGCTCGGTTTCGTTTTCCATGCCGGCTCGGTCACGGCGCCGTTCCAGCGCCATGGCTGTGACAACCCCGACGGCGAGCGCGAGTGCCGTATTGTCACTGCGGTGGAGCGGTCATGCAGAGAGGCATGAAGCGTGGTTGCTCGTCGTCGCAAGATCATCGTTCGATCGACTTCGCGGTCTAACGTATCGGGACCGTATGTCCGAGTTACCTCGCATGAGCTCAGCCATATGAAATAGTGTGCAACGGATCAGTGAGCCGTGCACACGCAGGCGTATACTGCCACCGTATTTTTAACGTTCGGCTGGATGGAGCGATGCCAATGCCGACGGTGCTCGTGGTGGACGACGACCCTGACATATGCCAGCTGCTGGCGATGTTTCTTGGGTGTGCCGGATTCGACGTGCGAACCGCGTGCGACGGTCGCGACGCACTCCACCAGTTGGCGTCTGCGGGTACCGTACCGGCAGTGATCCTGTTGGATTTGATGATGCCGATCATGGACGGCATCGAGTTCCGCTCGCACCAGCGGCGCGACATCCGGTTCCGCGACATCCCGATTGTGTGCCTGTCCGCCCGTCATGATGCGCGGCAGACGGCGGCACGACTGGGGCTGTCGGAGTTCCTCGCCAAGCCATTCGAGCTCGACGCCGTCGTCGCCGCAGTGTCGCGACATTGTTGCGGCGTGATTCCACTCTTGACCGCGGAGGCGTGATGCGCGTGCTCGTTGTCGATGATAGTCCCGCGTTCCTCACCGCCTGTGTCGCCGTGCTGACGCAGGACGGCCACGACGTGGTCGCGGCGGGCAGCTTCGAGGAGGGGCGTCGCTCGTTGGCACAGGATCGGTTCGACGCGCTGATCGCGGACGTGCGTCTGGGCGCGTACAACGGGCTGCACCTGATCACGCTGGCCCCACCCGCCACGCTCACCATCGCGATCTCGGCGTTTCTGGACGGTGTGCTCCGCCGTGACGCCGAGCAGGCCGGTGCGCGCTTCGTCCTGAAGCCGCCGAACGTCGCCGCAATATCTGCACTGTTGGGGCCTCCCTCGGCGTCGGAGCCGAGTTTCACCCGCACGTCAGTACCTGCCTAACCGCTGTCCGCAAGGCAATAAATCAGGCCACTCGCAAGGTGATGGCCGTCTGTTGGTGCCGGGCCCCTCACGGGTACCTGCGTCGCGCGGGTGTGGCTGGCGAACCCTGAAGGCACGCACGGTGCTCGGTGGAATGCGTCCCATAGAGATTGAAGCATCACTCCTGACATCCGCTACCGGTACGGGAGGTGCCCGTGCAGCCGATAGAGGGGCATGCCCAACCTCTCGCTGTTCGAACGTGCGTCCGAATGCATCCTCGTCACGTGGACGGCCTCCTGCGGCGGCATCGTGCTCATCGTGACTACCGAGGACGGGACAACCCGTTATCGGTCGTTCCCGAACGTGGTGGCGTTCACACAGCACCAGCAGGCCATGCAGCGCGCCCTGTCCGGGGCTGGGGTGGGCCCGCACCGAGCGACAGCCCGCCGTGACGTGTTAAGACCCCCGGGGCTGAGGAGCCCTCTCGCACCGCAGCGAGCTGCAGGGGTGCGTGCAGCGAGTTCGCTGCACGCAAATGCGTCGTGATGCGGCCGCAGGTCGGGGGCTACGACTCGAGCGGCGAACCGCTCGTTCTGCCGCCGAAGACAATTGCGGCCGCTGACCCTTTTGCGCGTGGGTTCACGTGCAGACGCCGGTGAGCCGACCCGATAGCTGAAGCAATGATCGTCCAGTGGGTTTTCCGCCGGGGTGATGCACGAGCCGTCATCGATATCGTTCGCACCGACAGGTACTACGTCGTGCACGTCCGTGAACCGAAGGGCGAACGCTGGCTGACCGTGGCCACGGTGCTGGATGCGCTTCTCGAAGAGGCTGATGTAGAACGTGCGCTGACGTGCGGCGGCTGGTACCTCACGGATTTCCACCGCCCCCCGATGGCCGTGAAGACCCGCTCCCACTCGGACGGATGTGGCGCGGGCCGCCGGGGATGCGCTGCCGCTCACGGCACCCTCTCCGTCGGTCATGAGTAGCCGTCAACGCTCCGCTGCATGCACCGGTTGAACGCTGATCTGAATGCCGCTCATGTCGCAACCCCCCGACAAGGCGTGCCCCCGGTGCGACACCATGTTGCGCTACATCGCCCGACGCACAGTCCGGACCGCGACCACTACGTACTACCTACATGTGCGTGCCTGTCCACGATGTGGGTGCGCGTACGGGGACCCAGAGCCGCTCGGGCGACGCGTTCTCGAATTCGAGGACGAATGCCTGGTCTTTGGTGATGCGGTAGTCCTCAATCTCGAACTCGGTCGGTGACGTGACGCTGGTGACGTAGCCGCGGATCTTGACGTCCTTGAGTTTTTCTCCGACTCGAGGTTTGGTTGGTACGGGTGTCGGCGGGGGCGGAGGGGCCGGGAGCGGCGGTCTGGTGGTGCTCGTCGGAGTCTGGGAGCCGCCGAGCGGCCGCCGCACAACCGCAATCAGGTCGGCCTTCACCCACCCTGTCCGCACGCCCCATTCCGGATCCTGAAACTCCACCTGCTGCCAGCCTGGCTGGCTCCCGACCACCTTCAGCACGGCCCCAGCTTCCAGCACCCGCAGTGGTGCCTGACCGTCCGCGGGATTTGGGGCGAGGTAAATCGGGAGCGGTGGTCACCACCGTGGCGGTCTGCGCCGACGCCGCCGTCACGACGAACAGTACGCTACAGAACGCGAGGGCAAGGCGTCGCATAGAGGTCTCCTGGCGTGCGGGTTCTTTGCGCATCGACAACACCGCTGGACTGTACAGAACGATGGGGACAGGGAAGGTCAATCGCAGCAGACGCCGCCGGCAACCTTGCCGACACGTCGAACAGCGGCTCCGGCGCGGAGACTACGCCTATTGTTCAGCTTGCGCAAGGGACTGAGGTCCCCGACGTAGGGTCCAGAGGGTGGTCGGGGAATCCTCCATGGCGGGGGATTGTAGTGCCAGTCACCCGCCACCGTTTACGTCGGCCCGCCCAAGCTGTTAAGTGCAGCTGCGTGCATTTCAGGGATCACGTCATCGCCGCGGTCGTGATCGTCGGCGACGGCGAGACATCAGGTGCGCTGCCGGCCGGCTCCATAGCTTTGGCGAGACCGAAGTCCAGGACTTCACAGTACCGTCCGGCCGGACTTTGATGTTCGCGGGCTTCAGATCGCGATGGATGATCCCCTGCTCGTGCGCCGCTTGAAGCGCCTCGGCGATTTGTTTCGCGATCGGCAACGCTTCGTCGAGCGGGATGGCACCGCGGACGATTCGCTGGGAGAGATCCTCACCCACGACCAGCTCCATGACGAGAGCGCGCACCCCGCTGGATTCTTCAAGGCCGTGGATGTGGGCGATGTTCGGGTGGTTTAGCGACGCCAGGATCTGCGCTTCGCGTGTGAACCGTGTAAGCCTTTGGGCATCGTTCGCGACCAGATCGGGCAGCACTTTGATCGCGACGTCGCGATGCAGCTTCGTATCGCGCGCCCGATACACTACACCCATCCCGCCGGCCCCAAGGGCAGAGAGGATTTCGTACGGGCCGAGGCGGGTGCCGGGGTTAGGGCCAAACCATCCTCGATTATATGGGCGGCGGTGGCCGGGCCGAGGGCACCACTCCCCGGAGTGACGGCGGAGTGTTAAGGAGTCTGCTCCGGCGGACCGACGCTAACCTGATTCTCCTACGAGTTCCTGAACCTCTCGGCCGGGCCTATCGCGACGCCGGGTCCGGCCGTCACCGCCATGCCGGGCCGTCCGGGAAGGAGAACTCGGCGATCGACTCCGGCTTCATCGTGACGCTGTAGCCGGGCGCGGTCGGCAGCAGGTAGCGGCCGTCGCGCACGCGACCGGGTCGACGAAGTGCTCGTGCAGGTGGTCCACGTACTCGACCATCCGGCCGTCCAGCGACGTGCCGACCCGCAGGTAGTCGAAGATCGCCAGGTGCTGGACGTACTCGCACAGGCCCGACCCCGCCGGCGTGCGGGCAGACCGGCACGCCGAACTTGGCCGCCATCAGCAGCATCGACGAGCACCTCGTTGACCCCGCCGACCCGGCACGCGTCGACCTGGCACACGCCGATCGCGTCGGCCTGCAGCAGCTGCTTGAAGATGACCCGGTTGGCGGCGACCTCGCCGGTGGCGACCCGGCATCGGTGCGCACCGCGCCGGGCGATGCGGGCGTGGCCGAGCACGTCGTCGGCGTGGGTCGGCTCCTCGATCCAGTACGGGTCGGACCGCGGCCAGCCGCGCCATGTTGGCGATCGCCTCGTCGACGTCCCACACCTGGTTGGCGTCCATCATCAGCAGCGCGTCCGGGCCGATCTCCGCGCGGATGATGCCGGCCCGGCGCACGTCGTCGTCGATCGGGCCGCCGACCTTCATCTTCATCGCGCGCCAGCCGTCGGCGTACGCCTCCCGGGTCAGCGCGCGGACCTTGTCGTCGGGGTAGCCGAGCCAGCCGACCGAGGTGGTGTACGACGGGAAGCCGTCGCGCTCGAGCGCGGCGAGCCGCTCCGTCAGTCCGAGCGTCCCTTCTCCAGCACGCGTGGCGCCTCGTCCGGGGTGAGCGCGTCGCTGATGTGGTGGAAGTCGATGCAGGCGACCAGCTCCTCGGTCGGGCATCTCGGCCAGCAGCCGCCACATCGGCTTGCCGGCCAGCTTGGCCCGCAGGTCCCACACCGCGTTGACCAGCGCGCCCGGCGGCCATGTGGATGACGCCCTTCTCCGGGCCGAGCCAGCGCAGCTGCACGTCGGCGGTGAGCGAGCGCCAGAACGCGACCGGCTCGGTCGACGATCTCCTCGAGCGTCCGGCCGACCGACGTGGTGGGCCAGCGCCCGGACGGCGGCGCAGGTGATCTCGTTGCCGCGGCCGTTGGTGAAGGTGAGGCCGGCGCCGGTCGGCCCGTCGTCGGTGCGCAGCTCCACGTAGGTGGCCGAGTAGTCGCCGCGGTTGATCGCGTCCGAGCCGTCGCCGGCCGCGGCGGTGGGGAAGCGGACGTCGTGCACGTCGACGGCCGTTATCATCGTGCCCATCAGGCTCGTCCAGTCGGACGATCCGTCTCAGCGGATGATCAGCGGCACGCGGATAGATGACTGCTCTTCGGCTATTCGTCTCCGGCGACGATCGATTACGAGTCTTCGAAGGTCACGGGAGGTGCGGCGAGCAGGCGGCACCGGGAGCGGTCGACGACAGGATCGGCCCGGACGCGACCACCTCGCCGGCGCTCTCCCCCCGCCAGCCACATCCAGGCCGCGCTCCAGACGCGCGAATCAGCACGTCACGTGCAGGACGGCGTTCGTGCGCCGCGAAGACTTCTGGAGCTCCTCGATGGCCTCGACGGTCGGCAGAATGACGAGCTTGAGCTCGCGCCGTGCGGCCTCGCGCTTCACATCCTCCGTAACGGGCAGGTTGCCGTAAGCCCCGGTGCCGATGACGAGCCGGCGGCACTTCCATGGAATCTTTTCTGCCGCCGAGAGCGGCGTATGGGCGAAGGCATCGCGCAGTTTCTTCGACGGCTTCTTCACTCGTTTCCGGATCTTTCCTTGGTCGATGACCACATCGTGATCGTAGGTGACGCCATCGATGATGATGTGGCCGAATCAGAACTTCTCGATCCGCATAGGCGCCTCCGTCCCGATCATACGCCTTGCCGCAGACTCACGATGACAGTTCGGCGCGTCGTTTTGGAACCTCGCAGGCGGGCGCTCAGCCTCCTCGGAAAGAGTATTGAAGCTCACCATTCACCACCAGGCTCGAAGCAGCGGAGCCGTGCCTTGATGCACATGAACACGTGTGACTGGTCTGCTGCCAAGCGGGATCACATGCCTTGAAAGTGGCGGGCTTCACTACCGCGCCACGCGCGACCCGTGATTACCGGCGTGCAAGGCACGGATGCCCTCAGCGGCTGCGCATTCGCGCCCGGATGGTTGCGTCCAGATCGGCCGTCGTGAACCCGAAGCTGGCCAGCCCCGCATCCACCGTTCCGATACTCCCCAGTGACTGCAGGAATGCGGGCAGGTTCGGCCCCAGGCGCCGGATCACGATGCCCGCCGCCATGGTGCTCTCCGCATACGCAACGCCAGCCGCGGCGCTGGCGAGTCCCGAGAAGCCGCTCTCGAGCGCCGAAAGCGGTACCCGACTGTGGAGACGCGGAGAGGATCGTGTCCGCCCAGCGCGGGTCCTCCTCTGACAGGTTCACCGCGAGTCCTTCGTGCAGCCACGCCGGCACGCCTCGAGGGGCCATACGCTGAATCAGCGCATGCACGAACTCGTGGACCACGACACGATCGAGCACCGCCGGCTCCTCCAGGCCGCCGCGCACGGCCAGCCGGATGCGTCCGTCAGTACGCGCCGACTGCCCAGGTCGGAGACCCGCTGCCGCGTCGCGAAATTGCTGCTGCGTGTGAAGGATGACCGGTGTCGTCTCGCCGCGGATACGTGTTCGACCGGGCGCCGATCCGCCGGTCCGCCGCTTTCGAGCACCTCGATGCACGCGCGGCGGCGACAGGCGTGCGCTCCTCCGGTCCCTCGAAGAGGACGCTGAAGCGCCCCTCTCCACTCTGCTCGTCTTCCGGCGTGTAGCCGTGCCGCTTCAGCGCGCCACTGGTCGAGGCGCTGCCGCATCTGCGGGACACCGGACACGTTCCTCGTCGCCCGCTCATAGAGCGCGATGGCGCCGTCCAGCTCGCCCGACGCGTAGAGGATCTGTCCGAGCAGCGCAGACGCCGCCGTGAGGCGCGGCAACGAGCTGCGACGCGCGAGTAGAGGGTGACGCGCGCGCTTCCTCGGCTCCGCCGCTGCCCCTGCAGGGCGATACCGAGTCCGAGATCCAGCGGCGCATCGCTGGGGCGCCGCGCGGAGTTCGGCCTGAAACGCGCGTTCGGCGTCCTCGTCATTGCCGGCACCGCGGGGCCGCCCCATGTGCCGCGCCTGGCGGGCCGGTCTCACCGTCTGCGCGTTTCACCGCGCGCCGGGGCCGACGCAGGAGAACGGCGATCCATTCCGAGAACGCCGAAGCACGATTCGCATCTCGCAAACCAGCCGCAAAGGGCGTACCTATCGGAGTGTTGCGCGGGTGGGAGCAGGACGCAAGCAACCAGACAGGGACGCCACGTTTTCGCTTACACATGTGCGGGCCGAATTACGATTCCGCAGGTACATCGGGGAGATCTCAATCCGGGCGCGGCGCTCACCGAGACCTGTAACCAGTCGCTCATCGCCTCGGCAAGTAGGCTGCCCCAAATGGCAACACCGAACCCGCTGAGCACTCCCGCCGACGCGGCCGTGCGGAAGATGTGGGAGGTCGTGCCGGAGCGCTGTGCGATGCCGGATGCTGTGCCGCACGCGCATGCACCTCGACACACGGGTCGTGTCCCCCACAATCCCGAGCGCCGGCTTGTTCGCATCGGTCTTGAAATGAGTAAACGCCACAAGGTGCTTCCCCTCGCCCTGCTACCTAGGAACTTGAGAGTTCCGGGTTCGAGGGAGTTGCAGTAGAGTCTGTCCGCATGCGCCCGAACGGCTTTTTCGCTCGTCTATGGCCACTGCTGTTCGGCTACGACTTCTTCGATCTCGTATTGTCGAGATGCTGCATCGAGGTACGCCGAGAGGCTCAATGCGCGCCTCCGAGCCACGGGTGTGGTGCATCCTGACGCGAACGAGCCGTCGCCGGTGCAGAGTCGGCGCCGTTGCCTCTCGACGCGCGAACGACTGAATCCCTATCAATGTGGACCGCCTTCTTACGACTACAGACCTAACGGCGACAGTCCATTTTGCGCAGCTGCGCGGCCGCTGAGTGGATTGACGAGCAGCAGCCGGCCCCGGTTACGGGGTGAGCCGAAACGGCGTGTTCACTACAGGAGTAGCAACGACTTCGGCCTGTGGCGTGGTGGTCACCAATCGTTTGAGTTCTGCTCTGTCGAGGGTGAAACCACCCGAACGACCATTCGGCATCGACGACACCTCTGAACCAAGTAGGCGCACACTGCCCGCGGAACGAGCTACCACAAGCCTCGCCTTGTCTCGAATAGACCGGAATAGCCGGAACACCTGGAACATGGCGACGAACAGCCGACGTGGTCTTCAGCCCGCGCGCACTGGTTGCCGCCGCACGCCGCTCCTCCTTTACGCTCTGACGTGACGGGTAGTCGCAGAGCGACCTCCACCGTGCCTGTCTCCACATCAAGCATGTAGTGACGACGATCGTGTCGGCACTGATCGCGATCCGCACCTGACCCGCATACCATGTCCGCATAACACTATGGGCAGACGGAAGCGGTCCAACGGGAGTCAGCCTCAGGTGAGCGGCTTTGCGTGCCCTGAATGCGCCGGTGCCCATGTGCGGCTTGCGACAGTAGCCGAGCGTTTCTTCTACCTTCGGTGCGAAGCCTGTCTGCACGTTTGGTTGCACGCCGAGAGACGGCGCATGGTCGACCGAAGGCGAGCTGCTCAACCCGTCCGGGACGCATCCTGACCCCGCGCTGAACGAGCCAACGGCACGCGCTCCGCTGGGCCGACGAGAGTGGGTGATCAACGCCGAGGCCACTCGCTAACGCTCCCGAAACAGGCGGCAGCGCGCTCGCTGTCCACAACGGCGCGCCGATCGCGTTCGATTCGTTCACGGCTGGGCACACGCACATCTGGATCATCGATGCTGACGGCGGTAGAGCACTGTACCGACCCGCACCGGGATCCCGGCGATCAGCATGTCCCCTACTGGTCTCGGGATGGCCGCTGGATCTACTTCGCCGCCGATCACGGGACTGGCCGTCACATTCGGCGCGTGCTCGCGAGTGGTGGTCCGTCGGAGCAAGTCACCCACGGCGGCAGTGGGAAATTCGCGTGCGAGTCGAGAGACGGGAAGAGCTGTTATACCAGCCGAAGGAGGCGGACTCGCCGCTTCTTATGCTGCCACTCAGCGGCGGCGCCCCCCGGCAGCTCGTCGGATGCGTCAAGCCGACGGCCTTTGCCACCGGTCCGCAGGGCGTCTATTACGAGGCCTGTGACTCCAAGCAGCCCGGATCCGGCCCTTCATGTCATCGATCCCGAGGAACGAGGAAGAGACCGGGTTCTCGGACGGTTGGAGCATGGTACCAAAACGACCCAGATGTTCTGCCGCTCGGTCTCGCGGGTGTCGCCCGACGGCATGTCGATCCTGTATCTGAGGCACATGCGCGACACCAGCGACCTGATGTTGATCGAGAACTTCCGGTGAAGCGCCGGAACTTCGGACTGCGGTTCTCCTCCCGGACGCGCTCCATTTTCGCGGTCGTCCTCTGACATAGCTCCCGGTTCGGGGGCACAACCCGCTGAGTTCGACTGCGTTAAAATCGCCGCTATAATCCCGCCCACCCTCCAACGTGCCCCTCGGCCCCGGCTCTCGGCTCGACGCCTATGGAATCGTGCGCCCCCTCGGCTCGGGCGGGATGGGCGAGGTGTGGCTCGCCACTGAGGTGCGTCTGGGCCGGAAGGTCGCACTGAAGGTCCTGCCTGCCGAATCTGACCCGCGACCCCTCCCGCGTCCAACGCTTCGAGCAGGAGGCGAGAGCCGCGTCCGCCCTGAACCACCCGAACGTCTGCACAATCCACGCACTCGGCGACACCAGCGAGGGCCGACGCCTACATCGCGATCGAGTCCGTCGAGGGCGTGAGGGTCCGGCAGCAACTCTCGACGGCCGGCTAGCCGCGCTTCGCGAGGGGCGTGACATTGGCCTCCAAGTGGCCAATGCGCTGGGCGCGGCGCACCGGCTCGCATCGTCCACCGGGACATCAAGCCAGACAACGTCCTGATCCAGGCTGACGGGCTCGCCAAAGTGCTGGACTTCGGTATTGCCAAGCTAGCGCCAGCAGCGGCGGAGATCGCGGGAGGCCAGACGACGCACCACGGTCCTGAAGACCGAAGCGGGCGGTGTCGTTGGCACGGCCGCGTCCCATGTCGCCCGAGCAAACCCGTGGACAGGACGTGGACGCGCGGACGGACATCTGGTCGGTGGGCGTAATCCTGTCCGAGATGGTGGCTGGCCGTCGGCCGTTCTCGGAACCGACGAGCAGCGACGTGCTCGCCGCGATTCTCGACCGTGACCCGGCGCCGCTGATGCAGTTCGAACCGCACACGCCGGGTGAATTGCAGCGATCGTGAGCAAGGCGCTAGGAAAGACCGAGAACGACGCTACCAGCTGATGAAGGAGCTGCGTCTCAATCTCGAGTCGCTGCGAGAGGAAGCCTTCCCGCGTCAACACGCGCCCTCTGATGGCGCGGTTGTGCCCAGCAGCGGTTCGACAACGCCTCAATCCAACAGCCCGGCACGACAACTGGTGTAGTACCGCGCCGACACCATCGCGCACTCGTGGGCGCTGCGGCCGTTCTGGGTGCCGCGATTCTCGCTGGGGCTGGCGCGTGGTTCTGGTTCACTCACCGTGTTTCAGGAGCCACGTGCAACGCCCGCCCCGACCGTCACCCGGCTGACGGCCAATCCGGCCGACGTGTCGGTCAGCTCGGCACGCATCTCGCCCGATGGCAAGTACATCACGTCCTCGGACCCCACCGGCATTCAAGTCCGCATCATCGATACTGGAGAGACCCAACGTTTGCCTGACACCTCGGGGATGACCGTGTACACGTGGACCGGCGACGCGACGAAGATTCGCGCGGCTCGCTGTGACCGGCGCCCGTGCGTCGGATGGGACCTGTCAATTCTTGGCGGCTCGCGTCAGCCATCGGGAGCGACGTTGGCCGGTCAATGACTTCTTCATGGCAGCGACGCCCGACGGTTCCCGGCTGCTGACAATCGCTGCGTCCGGTGACGTGAAGGTGAATTTGTTGGACGGCGAGGCTCCAAAGACACTGATTCGTGTCGGGGAATTCAGGGGTGCCGCGTGGAGCGCTGACGGAAGTCATGTCTACTTCGTGAGGAGCCCTGGCGTCATCGAGAGTGTCTCGGCGGGCGGCGGGTCTCCTACTTTGGTCTTCACCGTGGCACAAAGGTACAGAAGTGGTGCACGTTGGTCCCGCCCTCTCCGACGGCCGCATGTTCGCCGTCCTCGTGAAGGCCCCTCAAGCCGGTCAACGTTCCCGAGGCGAGAGCGCTGGTTGAGATTCACACGGCGGCACGCGATGCGACCCGCACGAGAGCCCTGACGGATTGGGGGTCTGATTACATCGATGAAATCAGCGCACGTCCCAGCGACGGCTCGCGGTTCACGTTCCTGCGAGCGACATTTCAATCGGATGTGTATGTGGCGGACTTTGATGCGAGACACACCGTTCTGACCACGCCCAAGCGCCTCACACCGGACGAACGTGACGATGCAGCGTTTACGTGGACGCCCGACAGCACCCGGGTAATCTTCAAATCGAATGAAAACGGACGTCCAGATCTTCAAGCAGCGTCTGGAGAGCGATGTCGCTGAGCCGTTCGTCGTCGGTCCGGGCCACCAAATCACGCCACGGCTGACCAGCGACGGTCAGTGGGTCCTGTACACCGACGAACAGGCAGAGAAGCCCACTCGGATTATTCGCATACCGCTCATCGGCGGCCGTTCCCCAATCCATTGGTCACGTTGCCATCCGGCGCCTCATGGCTGGTGCCATTGCTCGTTTCACGGTCGCTGTGTGCTGCTCGAAGTCAGTTCGGCGCCCTGATTCACCCCTTGTGGTTTTTGCATTCGACCCGATTCGCGGCAAACAGCAGGAACTCACGCGACTCCCTTCCAACACCCCCGGCGCGAACCTCACACCTGACGGAGAACACCTCGCCTACATCGTGCCCGAGGAGACGGGCATCCAGAATCGCATTCGACTCGTGTCTTTCCACGGAGAGCCCTCACATGACGTCGAGTTTGGTGAAGAATGCTGTCCAGCTCCGGTCACTTGACTCATTTCCGACTGGCGGATTCCTGTCACTGGAAATGGCATCCCCGCATCAACCGTTGCTCTTCATCACGGCAGAGGGGAACGCACGTATGCTCTGGAGGCCCGAGCAGACAGGTGTCAGGCCAGGCAATTCCCTCGCCGGACGGCAAGCACCTGGCCATCAGTGCTTTCACTCACCAAAAGCAACGTCTGGCTGATAGACCAGCGCTAGCATTCAGCGGCTCGCAGGTCGGTCTCTGGCAGCCGACGGCCTGAAGCGGCGCAGCTCATGGCTCCAGCGTAGGCCGCAGCGCCCGCAGACCAACCAGACCTGTCCGCCGACGACTGACAGCTGCTGAACCAAGGACGCTTCGCACTATGGGCACCGCTGCTCGTTTACGTCGCGTGGACGGTCGGGACCAGTCATGCTTTTGAGTCGCGAGATCCGCACGCGCGGCAACCCGGAAAATCACTCCGCCCCTTGTCGGGCAGATCGTGTCGAACTGGGGTACACGGGTCGGTGACCCGACGATACCGACGACGAATTCGTCGCGCCGTCCCCCCGGCCCTCCCTGCCCGGCCGGTGTGCACAACAGAACAGCGCACGCTCGGACCTCAGCTACACTGCGAGTGCGTTCCCCACCACCACCGACCGGGACGACCTGGCCGGACGGGCGCGGAGCGGACCAGCGCATGATGCTGCTACGAGTTTCTCACCCTCCACCGAGACGCGATTATTGCCAGAACCCGAGAACGGCTGGTCGCGCGGCCGTGGCCCTCGGCAACTCCTGCGGAACTGGAGGACGGCGTACCGCTCTTCCTCACCCAGCTGTCTGAGACCCTGCGGCGCGAAGCGACCGCTTCCCCATTTGCGACCGGAGCCATCGGCACCGCTGCTGCCCGGCATGGCGCTGAACTGGTCGCGTTAGGGTTCAGCCTGTCGCAAGTGGTCCACGACTACGGCGACATCTGCCAAGCCGTCACGGAGCTGGCGCTCGAACAGCACGCCCCGATCACGACCGAGGAATTCCACACCTTGAATCGGTGTCTCGACACCGCCATCGCGGAAGCGGTGACCGAGCACGGCGCGTGACGGCCGAACGCGCGTCCACCGATGAACTCGAACGATCCGGCGAAGTGGCGCACGAAATTCGGAACATGCTCAACACCGCCAACCTCGCGTTTGCGATTCTTGAAGAGAGGCACCGTCGCCATCAACGGCAGTACGGGGGCCGTACTGGGCCGGAGCCTCACGGACCTGACCGTGTTCGTGAACAGTGCGCTGACCGACATCCGCTTGAACGCACAGGTCCAGCGGCGTGAACAGATGTCGGTAGAGGCATTCGTCAACGACCTCGCTGTCAACGCCCGCCTGCAGGCGGAGTACCGTGGAGTCGAGTTCGTGTTCGAGTCGAGTTGCGGCGATGCGGCTGTCACCGCTGATCCCCAGCTCCTCGCCTCTGCCGTCACCAACATCTTGAACAACGCGTTCAAATACACGCGCCCGGGCAGCCGGGTGGTCCTCAGGGTACGCACGGCAGACGCCCGTCTCCTGATCGAGGTGGAAGACGAGTGCGGTGGTCTTCCCGAGGGCGGCCGCGAACTGTTCCAGCCGTTCGGGCAGCGACGCGGACGAGATCGCACGGGTTTGGGGCTGGGACTCTCGATTGCCCGCAAGGCCGTCCGGGCGCACGGGGGCGACATCGTGACCCGCAACATGCCGGGCCACGGCTGCGTCTTCATCATCGACCTGCCGCTGGCGTCGGAGGGAGAGCCGAACCTCACGGCGGTTGCGCACTAGGGCTGGCGGTCCTTTGGCGCTGCGACGACGGCTCCTCCGCTAGTAACGGCTCGCACAGCACGCAGGCGTTCATCTCCCCGACACGACGCTCACCCACTGCGGTCTGGGTCGTGTACTCCGCCCCTTTTGGGCGTTGTACAGGTGGAACGGCGCATCTACACGGTCCGGTGTCGGCTCCTCCCACAGTGCTGCGATGCCCGTCGTCGTCACGCGCAGTGTCATCCCGCCAATCCTCACGTTCGTCGGTTTCGTCGTCCTCGTCGTCAGGTCCGGCGGACGGCCGGTCCGCCGTCGCACCAGCCGAACGAAACGAGGGTGAGCGCCGACCAGCCGGTAGGGGTGTGCCTCCTGACATCTCCCTCCCGAAGGGTGCTTGCGGTTCCGGATGGACCAAAAATCGAGAAGCACGTCATCATCATCTTTCCCGCATAGTGATTGACCGCCGGGACGAACGATTCGCTAAGCGATGTCGCACGGGTCACTGCCGTCCGTAAGTATCGCCTGATGCGCGCCGTGCCGTGCCGCGCAGGCACCGGGGCACCGCGAACCGATTGATCCCGCGTCCCCGTCCGCCCCCGGCTCTAGCGCGGTCGGCGGATGTCATAACGCCCGGAGCAGGCGAGGTCCGAGACGGCAATGCAGTCAAGACTTGGGCCGCCAGACCTTCGAGTGCCACCACCTGCTCACGCTTGCGGGCGTACTCCCTCCGGCGTCGGGGGTCGCCAGCCGCCGTCAGCTGGCTACCGCCTGCAGGACGATCTTGAACGCTTCGGTCACGAGCCTCGGTGTCTGGTGCGTGGTGCAGCATGTACGTGTGCTCGGCCGCTGATTCTACGGCCTCAGCCCTCCGCGCGGTGTGCAAAAGCGAACTGTGGTGCGGTCCGGTTGCTGCTACCGTGGTCGCCACGACCGGAATGCAAGGCTGGTCCGCTTTCGCAGGCCGCTGCAAACCCTTGCCGCATGGGTCCGACCCGTGCGGCCAACGATCTGGCTGGTGTGCGCTATCTCTGTCAATGTCGGCTGTGGAAGGATGCTCAATATGAAGTCATTTGTCGCGTGCGCCCTCGCGTTGACGGTCACGGCTGCTGCGCCCGTGCTCGTCTCCGGTGAAGGACCGAAGGTCACGGATTCAGGTGGAGTTGCGGCGATCACGACGTTCGAAAATGATGCCATCAAAGCCGTGCTGGCGAACGACTCGACGTTTTACGAGAAGTCCCTGGCGAGTGACTTCACCGGCGGCACGAGCCGCGGCACGTGGGATACGAAGTCCTCGATGCTGGCGGACATGAAGGACACCAAGAACAACAAGACGACCAGTCAGAATCTCAGCGATTTGAAAGTGCGCGTCCACGGCGACCTGGCCGTCGCAACCTACACCACCACGTACGACGCAGTGATCCAAGGACAGCACTACGCCAGAACAGTCCTCTGCACGGACGCGCTCCAACAGCAGAACGGCGTTTGGAAGCTGATGGCGAATCACTGCTCGCAAGCCGCCAAATAGGTTCGCACTCATTGGGGCCAAGCGTCTGGTTGATTTGCTCCGGTGCATAGGGGCACCTTCATGACATGAGGGAGGCGTGATCAGACGGCTCGGCGTGTCGCGCTCGTCTTGACAGTGGCTGGACCTGCGCGCCCGGTTCGCGGGCGCGCAGGCGGATGTGCCTAATCACACAGGCGGTCACATGCCGGGGTGGGCGTCCCAGACGCTTTCCGTCCCGGCGCGCCCGCGCCATCCCCGCGAGCACCCGCTCACGCAGGCGCGCCCGCTCGAATTCCGCGATCATCGCGAGGAGCTGCGCTTGTAGACGACCGCACGGTGTCGTCCAATCCAGTCCCTCTCGCAGGGAGATGATGCCGACGCCCATCGCTGTAGGTCATCGAGCAGCCCGACCAGGTGCTTGAGCCATTGAAGCGTCCTATCCGAACGGGAGGCGGAGCAGTCTCACACGCGGACAGCAGGAGCAGAAGCCGAAGCGCCGATGGCCGGGCCTCAGGATGTCGCGGTGCAGATTTAGCCAGTTTTACATGAGCGCCAACAAGCTGTCGCTCAGCGTCTCGGTAGTCTTGGACGTCCGCGTCGCCACGCCATCACGGCCAAACCACCGCCGACCAGCACGAGCGTCGTCGCAGGCTCAGGCGTGGGTGCAAACGCATAGCGAGCCTGCCCAAACTCCCACACTGGGGTGCCGAATGGGTTCGGTCGCAACTCGACCGTGGCCGTCCCCCGACCGAACAGTTCAAAGCTCATTTGTGGCGGAAAAGCCAGCCTCCTGCGCCGTAATCCACCCTCGCATTTCCGCCCGAGCTGCGTGGTAACATTCGCCGCGTCCGAGAAATTCACCTCTTTTCAGGAAGGCTGGCAAATGAAATATGTGATCAGCTGGTTCGAACGCCCGCAGGGTTCGCCTATCGAATACGAGAATGCCCAGAAGCGAATCCTCGAAGTCTTCGGCCAATGGAAAGCGCCGGGCAATTTCAAGATCGATTTCTTTGTGATCCGAGTCGGCGAGTGGGGCGGGCACATGTTGATGGAATGCGACGATCTGGTGACCATTCACAAATTCTGTTCGATGCTCCCTGCGTTCGTGTTCGAGGTGCACCCAGTCATCCCGGTCGAAGAAGCCGTGCGCGGCGAACTCGAGGTCATCGCTTGGCGAGATGGCCTGAAAGGCAAATAAGTCGGAGTGGATCCCATTCCAGTCATCGCGTTTGAATCGTATTCACCGTATGAATGGTCGGGGATATGGGTGACAGATCAGCCTTCGTCGGGCGTGCGATCATGAGCCGCCGCGGCTGAAACACGTACGGTTAACCGCAACGAGTCATGGACAGGCGGTTTCTTGTAATGCGCTCCGGGTGTGGATTCTCGTAAACACGGCAGATCCGGACGACGAACTCGTCCCGTTGTGACGTTGCGTCCACTCACGCGCGATCACGCGACGCACGTCGGCCGGTGAGCTGGTCGATCTGGATACGGTAAACGACCACCTCGTGGTGCTCGCGTGTCCCCAGCTTGGCGGTGGCCGGGAGCCACCACTCGGCGCGCTGCTGAAACAACGCAACGACGGCCTTCAGCGCCGCGGCATCCTCGGGCGACTCGCTCACTTCTTCGTAGCGGCCGAAGACCAACACGGTCGTCCAGTGATCCTTGTCCGTGACGTCTTCAACGGCGACACACACCTTCGGGTGCTGCCGCATCCATGCGATCTTCTGGCCGACGGTCGAGAAGGCGTACAGGCAGTTTCGCGCGGCGTCGAACGAGAAATGAATCGGGAGGATGTAGGGCTGGTCGTCGTGGACACAGGCCAAGCGGCCGAGGTCACCTCTTCTGAGTACCTCCCGGCAGTCCGACAGGTTGAGTTCGTGAATCAGCATGGCACACGCGCGTCCTCTCTCGACGCTGCAGCAACGGCTGTGGTCCACGTGAGCGGCTGGCCGGTTGGCGACGTTCCCATGCTCGAACCACTGTACCGCGCGAATCAATAAATGGATCCCCCCGCTTGAGGGAGGCGTTGGCCACTCACCGTAGCTCGGAATGGCACCGAGCATAAGGTTTATGTACTCGCGTGTCACGCTCGCAAGATAGCCGCGCCGTTGCAAGCTGGAGCCGTGAATACGGTTCGGGTGTGTTCGCCGCGCCAGTGCTGATCGTGAGGACACGCTGCCCACGCGTCTGCGCGAGGTCCTCAAGACGGGCTGCGCAATCATCACGCTCACCGCCCTGCAGGGCTGGTGGCGCAGCTGAGCACCCCAGCTCCCCTCACCGGAGAGGCGAGCGTTCGATGGACACCGGGAGCGGCGCTACGGGCGGACGTGTTCCCCAGGCGAGTGGCCTACAGGACACGTCCCGGGCCGTATATCAGCGGTTCAGTGACTCCGTCGTGCTCGTGCACAAGAGAGACACAGTTACTCCAGCGGCCATTCTGGACCGAGAACGACGACGGATGGGCGGCTGGGGCGCGGTGGCCGCTGAGGTGGGTCGGCAGCTCGGCGGAGAGTGGACCGCGAGGAGCGTCCGGACCTTGGCGGGCACGCTGCGATGCGGAATTCGATCACGGATACGGCGAGTGAACGTTCTGTTACCTGACGTACCGCGGCTATCGGTTGTTGAACGCGCTTTGGAATCGCGGGTGGAAGTAGCATAGCTGGCGCACACCAGCAGTCTCATGTCAGCGCTGAGTGCGCGTGCATGCCCTCGGAGGTCCCTATGGTTCCCGCTGATCCGCCAGTTGCGCCGGGTCCCCGCGTATACCGACCGCTACCCCTTGACCGTGGTTTACACCTGCTGGGGAGCCACTTCCGCTTGGCGTACACCGCACGGCATGGCGAGCAAGTCCTACAGCATCTCGACGAGTACATCGGCCTCACGGAAGCCGCTGCCCCGGTGCGAAAACGCCCGTATCAGCTCGCCCAGCCAGCTCGCCTGTTCAGGCGAACGGGCGAGACGGAGTGGGAGCGCGCACTGTGGGCGGAATACGGCGTGTCGGCGAAACCACAACGGTCTCTGGTGCCGGACATATGTGGGCCGGTCTTGACGTATCAGACGATGCTCAGGAACAGCAACAAGGACGACGGCTGGGGTGAGGTGGACTTGCTGGGACTCCGCCCGATCACGCTGACGCCCGTTGTCGTGGAACTCAAAGACGCGCGAGGAAACGACACGCCGTTGCGAGGGATCGTCGAGGGCGCGGCCTACGCGCTGGCGCTCCGGAAGGCATGGCCGCACCGGCTTCGTGCCGATTGGGTGCAGGCGCTCTCGAAGTGGCTCGGTCCGGAGATGGCTGACCGCTTCGACGCACTTCCGACGACGCTCGATGATGTCCCAGTGATCGTGGCCGCCCCGGAACAGTATTGGGACAGGCGTATCGGCGATCCACTGACGCACACGAACGGCCGGGTACCGCCAGATGCGTGGCCAGTGCTTCGCGCCTTGATATCGGCGCTTGCGGAGCGAGGCATTCGCGTTGTCTGTGCACGTCTGCGGGCCGGAGCGCGGACAACGGCGGGCAGACCCCAGCAGGTGCTCGCCCAGTCGCAGCCTCTGCCGGATGAACCCATTCTCGAAGTTGCCGCCGAGGGGGGCTCGATTTCTGTCTACGGGTGGCGCTCTCCCGACCACTCATGGTGGTTCCGTGTCTCGAACAGTGCAGCGGCGCTCACGGACGCGCGAGGGACCACTGAGGCTGCGGCCCACGTCTGGGTGCCAGACTGGGACGCGGTGCTCGCGCTGCTGGACAAGTGGCCATGGGCGATGTTCTACCCGCTGTATGTGAACCCGGCGTTCAAGGACGCCGTCCTCCGAGATTCGCAAAGACGGGCTGGCGAGCACTTCCGGGTGGAGGCGTGGAATACCGCCGCTGCCCGAAGAACAACGCGAGGCGCAAGGTCGTAAGCAGAGACTAATCGTTGTTGCCGTCACGCCTCCCGGGGGTATCCACACAGCGCGTCCCAAAATCATCTGCGGAGCCCCAGAGGCCGAGCGGGACGAGTGTCACGACCGCAAGGCTCGCCCGGCTGTGCGCCCGCCCTGTGGCTCACTCCTCGCCACACTGTGCGCTCCCACCGGGCGATCCTCAGATCTGAGACCTCCGCGTCGGCGTTCCAATCGGCGAACAGGTCGTTGTTGTCGTCCTCGGGTATCTCGCCCCGCCGCACCCACGTGGCCCACCGCCGCTGGTGCTTCTCGTACACGTGCGCCTTGCGCCGATCACCCATCTCGTACCGCCGGGTTGCGCCACAGCCCGGTTACGAGGCTGCCTGCCAAGTCCATGTCCGGCTCCACCCACCCGAGCACGAGGCAGCACGCGGCGAACTGCGGCGCGACCGCGAGCGCCCACGGCCCGCCGTCTGGGACCGGGGAGCCTGAGAATTCACTTGCCCTCTGTGCATTGCTGAGTGACACTTCTCCCCCCAGTCCAACGGACCCGTAACGAGAGGAGTGCTCATGAGCGTGAAGTCACTGGTAATCGCAGCCATCGTCATTGGTGTTGCGAGTGGATTGGCTCTGGCCCAGTCGAGTGACGCGTTGATTGGAACGTGGAAGCTAAACGTCGAGAAGTCGAAAAACGCGCTGTTCAAGAGCGGCACCACCACAATCGAGCGGGCAGGCGACGGCGTGAAGTACACCGTGGACCTCGCTGGCGCGGACGGCACCGCATATCACTGGACGTTCACCGCGAAATTTGACGGGAAAGACAACCCCGTGACTGGGAACAGTCCGTTCGGCGACACCGTCGCCCTCACGCGTGTCGACCCGCACACCACGCGAACCCTTGTCAAGCAGGGCGGCAAAGAGGTGGCTACCCAGACAACTACCGTCTCCGCCGACGGCAAGACGCGGACGACTACGACCAAAGGCACCGACGCAAAAGGTCAGAGCATAGATGCCATGTCGTTCTACGAGAAGCAGTAGCGACGAGCGTTCCGGGGCCTCTACGGTCTTTCATTGGTCGTGAACCGTCATTGCGGCCGGAGCCGCCCATTTTGGGCGAGAAGTGTCGCTCGAGGTGTGTCTTCTGTCTTCCTAAGAGTTCGATGCGGCCGGTGGTGAAATGGTGAAAGCCAAACCGTCTTCTTTGCGAACTTCCTCGCCATACAACAAGCCTGAAAAGCTCGACCGTCAGACCAGTTGACTGCCAACAGCTGCCAGCTGTAGGCTCCCAACAGATGACGCCCGACAAGAATGACGTTCTCTACGGCACCCTCGGTTTGATGGTCATCAAGACCTTGGAGGCCCTCGGCCCGCTGCACGGATATCGGATCGCGCGGCGAATCGAACAGATCAGCGGAAATCAGCTTGCACTCAACCAGGGCACTCTATATCCAGCCCTGCTCAAGCTTGAGCAAATGGGGTGGATTTCGTCCACATGGGGCACCTCCGAGAGCGGCCGTCGCGTGAGGATCTACGCCCTGACACGCGCCGGGCGCAAGCAGCTTCACAACGAAGAAGCGCAGTGGCAGCGTGCGGCGAGTATCGTTGAACGGTTCCTGAAGATCTCGGAGAACCCCTCATGACACGGCTGCGCATTTTTCTGTTCCGGCTGTCGGCCCTCGTTCGTTCTCGGCAGATGGATCGCGAGATCGACGACGAGATCGCGAGCCATCTGGCCGAAGCGACAGAGGAGTACGTCCAGCAGGGTCTTTCCCCGGAGGAGGCGCGCTGGGCCGCCCTGCGTCGTTTCGGTGGCGTCACGCAGACCAAGGAAGTGTATCGGCAGGTGCGGTCATTCATGTGGCTCGCGGAATTGCCGCGTGACGTGCGGTATGCGCTTCGCACGCTGCGCAAGAGTCCGACGTTTGCGACGACTGCGGCAGCCACATTGGCGCTGGCGATTGGCGCCAACACCACGATGTTCAGCGTCCTGAATGCCGTTTTGCTCCGACCCCTCCCGTATCGGGCCCCGGGGCAGTTGGCGATGTTGTGGACGGAGGATCCAACGCAGAATCTTCACGAGGGTCGATCGGCACTTCGGGATGTCGAACAGTGGCTGACTCAAAGTCAGAGCTTCACGGACATGGCCACCTTCGATGCCGTGACCACGACGTTGACAGGAGCGGAAGGGGCGGAACAGATCGTCGGCGCCAGTATTTCCCCCAACCTCCTTTCACTCCTCGGTATCCAGCCCGTGCGGGGGCGTAACTTTTCGAGCGAAGAAACCGAGGAGCAGAAACGCTTGATCCTGATTAGTCATCGCTTCTGGCAAGCCCGGTTCGGAGGCTCGAACGATGCGATCGGAGCGACTCTCGTGCTCAACGGGCTTCCTTCCCAGATCATCGGCATCCTCCCTACTGATTTCCAGATCGCGAGGCTCGATGCAGACGTGTGGGAACCGCACACGACCCGCCGCAGCGTGCGCGGCCCTCGAACGTGGTTCGTCGTTGGAAGACTTCGACCGACCGCGACGTTCGACCAGGCTCAGGCGGAGATGAGCGCGATCGCCCGCAGGCTCAACGATCAGTTGCCGGCGGCTGAAAGGAGCCAGGGCATCAGCGTCGTCCCATTGAGTCTTTACATGGTCGGACCCCGATCGCGATTGGCATTGTGGATGCTCGGCGCCGCCGTGTTTTGCGTGTTTCTTATCGCCGCTGCCAACGTCACCAGCCTCTCGCTGGCGCGCAGCACCGCTCGCGCGCGCGAGATGGCCGTTCGCGCTGCGCTTGGAGCGAGTGCTGGACGGATCGTGCGACAGTTGCTCACCGAAAGCGTCGTGCTTGGCGCCGTCTCCGGTCTGGCTGGCACACTGCTCGCCTTGGTAGGCATTGACCTCATCCGTGCCTTCGGCCCTGCCAACTTGCCGCGTCTGAACGACCGCCCCGATCGTCGCGGAGTTCTCGGGTTGGGACCTGCCGCCATGGCCTGGCCAGTGACGCTTGGCCCGCCGACCCTGGGTTGGCGCTCCAACGGATGCCGCGTCGGTACTTAGCCCTCACGTCATGGATTGACCCCGAGGAACCCGGCTTTTCCGTTGCATCGGGCACGCCTACGGTCATCAGTCAAACACCCGCAGCACCCACGCCTGAACCGACTACGCTGCTGATGCTCGGAACCGGCGTGGCAGGCATAGCGGGCGCACGACGGTGGCGGCAGCGGAAGACGTAGACTTCAGAGGCACTTCGCTTCGACAGGAGCCGTCACCGGCGCGGCTCTTGTTGCGTTCGGGCACTCTTCACCCGACTCGGGCATCGCTGAGCATCGCCTTTAGACGATCTCGCTTCAACCGCTCAGAGGGGCTGACCGCCGCACCCTCCGCTTTCACCTTTCCCCTTTCCCCTGACGAGGCTCTTGACTGGCGTAGCATACCCGCATGGTGATCCTCCACACGTTCGTTGTCGAGGCCACGATCCCAACCGGCTGGACGCTTGAAGCTGAGACGCCCTTCCGAGTGCGTCCGCTCGCTGGTAATCCTGATTACCTCGCGCAACTTACTGGCGGCACGCTGACCATCAGGGATGCGGGGATGGCTCCTCCGCCCACGCGCTCGTACCAACGCACGGTGCCGCCGAAGGTGCTTCGGGCGGAACTCCATCTCCAGCGCTCCGACGGCAGTCACGTCGAGACGGTCGACGTCAATCGGAGCATGGCGCTCGCCCTCCGGCCGGGTGACGTCCTCGCGATCGCCAGGAACTCCTGTGCGGGCAACGGTGTCTCGGTGCTCCGGGATAATGACCTAATGATCGCGTGCGCCGCGGTGATCAGCGTCCCTCTGGGGAAGGATGTCGCGGCGCGGGGGGCTGGGGAGCAAATGCAGCGCGCCGAGGCCGTATTCAAGCAAGTCGACCCGACATTCACCCTTGCCGAGATCCCAATCGCGATTTCGGCCGGTGGGCAGACCCGGCTCATTTACCAAGGCCGCTCAGAGGTCGGGGGCTACCTCGTCTGGGCCGACCATGGCTTCCTCCGCGGGATACCGGGCCAGAGTGAATGCCTCGCAATCTGGCGCCCGGATTTCGTCCCGGACCCGGTGGCGATCTCGTCGGCGATGCTCGCGGAGGAGACTCATCGGCGGGGATAGAGTGGCACCCGGCGCGGACCCATGTACCCATCAGACCGATGTCCTTCTATCCGGATCAATCTACGGAGAGACAGAAGTATGTAGATCGTGATGCGTAAGAACTCATGGCCCACATGGGTACATGGGTCTCAGGCCCGGTTGTTGGCTCTTTCCTCGAATTGAGAAGCCCATGATTGGCGCCACCTCCAAGCTCCTCAATGAGGTGCTCGGGTAGTGCGTCATCCTCCCAATCGCAGAGTGGGCAGATCTCGCCAGCTGGCGGGTCGCGCAAGGTAATGTAGCCACAACAGAAGCACTTCTGACTTGCGGTGCGTAGGCTGATGTCCGGGTCCATTGGCTCATTCTGCTATACGCTGACGGCTTCCTGCGCTACTCTTGGGGTCTGCAACCTTGTTCACGGAGTAATCGATGACGACAGTGCAACTTCAGGAACTCGCCCGCGTCGGTGCTGAGGCCAGACTCAGAGCTATTGGTGAGGAGCGCCAGGCCCTCCTGCAAGCGTTTCCAGACCTGGGGAACGGGACCTCGCCTTCGAGCCGCACCTCCGCCACCGCACGATCAGCGTCCCCCACACCTGCGGGTCGCAAGCGCAGCGGGATGTCCCCCGCCCAGCGCAAGGCCGTCGGCGAGCGGATGAAGGCTTACTGGGCGAAGCGGCGGGGGGAGAAGGCTGGAACCCAGACCGAGTCTCCCGCAAGGGCCGAGAGCGCTCCCGCGGCCGCATCCACTGCCACCAAGCAGTCCTCCAAGCCCAAGCCGATGTCCCCCGGCCGGAAGGCACAGGCCGAGAAGATGAGGGCATATTGGGCGGCGAGGCGTGCCGAAAAGGTCAACGGCGCGGGCGAAGGGACTCAGTCGGCGACTGCTGGCCGGAACGGCGCGCCTTCGAACAAACGTGGTGGCAACGCAAGGCGGAAGCAGGAACGAAAGAAGTAGGGTTCGGCGTTCGGAAGCTCCGATTGGCATCATCCACAGTTGGAGCTCCACCATGCACCTGAAGACGCGCCCGAAGCTCCAGGAGCTGCCGCTGGTCTTCACTACCATCGGATGCGAGAGCTCCAAGTTCTCGCGCACCGTGATGCGATTCTGCGGATCGTGCTCGAACGCCACGATCGGGTGAACGTCGGTCCCGGGTTCGTCTCCCAGCCGGTCCCCAGAATGAACGTCTTGCCGGGTTCAAATCCCGAGCGGGATTCGACACCTGTGGACTCCGGACGCGGCGAGTGATTCGTGCGGCATAACTCTCGTCTCCGGTTCGAAGAGGTTCGCGACGGAGGCTGGCTCGTGAAGTTCGCGAGCCTCGCGAGATGGTTCTCGAACTGGCCGATCGGGCATGGCCGGTGTGTACCCCAATCCCGCAGGCAAACGGTGGCGTTCCGCCGCCAGATACGAATCGGCAGCGACAGGCATGAGAAAACCGTCCGTCCGGCGCGACGCAGGCGTGATGCTCAGCGCAGCGGTACCCGATACAGATTGCGGGTCGTGACGATCTTCGAGAACGCGTAGACGCCGGGCGTTGAGCTGAAGGCGAGATCGCTGTAGGGCAGAATCTCGACGCCTGGGACGGCGGCGATCTCGGCTTCGCTCTTGAAACCCCCGGGTGGCATTCGTGGCAGCATCGAGCCCGCAGCATGAGGCAGCACGTAGGTGCGGCCGAAGCCGAAGGCGCTCGAGTGGCCGGCCTGGACCTGCAGGAGCACGCGCGTGCCATCCGGCTGTCCGGCGACGCGAAGAGCGTCGCCCACGAGCAACGGGCCACGAGCAATCCGCTCGGCGAGTGTCTCGCCCTCGACCAGTTTCACGCTGGTGATTGGCAGCAGGTAAAGGAGTTCGTCTCGAAGGAACTCGGGCTTGCCGTTGAGGAATACGAGAAGGATTCGTCTGTAGGTACACCGTGACAGCGCGGCTGGAACAAATGCTGACCACGTCTTCCCTAGCAATCATCGTGATGTCTCCGGAGGACGAGCAGAAGGATCAGAGCTTCCGTGCGCGCCAGAATATCGTCCACGAAATTGGCTTATTTCAAGGCCGGCTCGGCTTTGAGAAGGTGATTCCGTTGCGTCACAGAAGCTGCGACGAATTTTTTATCTCAACGGTATCAACGAGATTCAGTACGACACCGGCGACTGGGCTGACGCATTCGCGAAAATCCGTCGCGTGGCAGAACGCGAACGGCTTGTGCTAACGCATACCGAACGTTGATCGGCATGTCCGTCGCGGCCAACGCGCAAACGAAGACGGCGGGACGGACGGTTCAGGTGGATTTTAACGTTGTATGCTGCTAGACGGCACATGAGGAGCCGGGCAATGAAAGCTTCAGTCTTCATTGGCACTAGCCTCGACGGCTTCATCGCACGCATCAATGGTGGCCTCGACTTCCTACCGCCCGGAGGTGGCGAACCCCATGGCTACGATGAGTTCATGGCTACGGTGGACGCCTTGGTCATCGGCCGCAAGACTTTCGAAACGGTCTTGACCTTTGACTCGTGGCCTTATGGTGAGAAGCCCGTTGTCGTGCTCAGCACTCGCCCGCTCACCCCCGCCCCGCTCGGCGCCGTGGTGGAGCGTATGTCGGGAACTCCAGCTGAAATCGTGTCGCAGCTTACGGCTCGTGGCATCCGGCACGTTTATGTGGATGGCGGAATCACCATTCAGCAGTTTCTTAGGGACGGGCTCATTCAGCGCCTCATTATCACTCGCGTTCCGGTGCTCATTGGTACCGGGATTCCGCTCTTTGGCCCAGTACCGCGCGACATCGTCCTCATGCACGTCGAAACACGGCAGTACGCCAGCGGCCTCGTCCAGAGTGAATATGAGGTTGCCGTCTGACAGCGATTCGACGGGCGGCGTCGAACGCTCGCGACCGACACGACTGACTTGCACCACGGCTGCTCGGCGCCAGACGTGATTGAGTCAGGCAAACGTGCGCTGCCACGCCAAGCCATCCCTGCGCGGTGCGGCGCAACTACCAGCGCCAACACGTCATCGCGTCATCAGGCGATTCAAGGTGGGCTCCATTGCGGCGGCCCACATCGCGTATCCCTTCGCCGTGGGATGAAGGAAGTCGTACATGACGTCGCTGGAGATCGAGCCGTCCGCCTGGAGGAACGTCTTGACAAGGTCCAGATAGTTCACACCGCCTTTGCCATCGAGTCTGGCGATGCGTTCGTTGACCGCGCCAACCTTGGCTCTCGTCGCGTCGGGCGTCGCGCCGCGCGGAAAGATGCCGAGCAGCAGGATGCGAGCGGCAGGGGCACGGCGATGAAGCTCGAGGCAGATGGCCGTGATGCCGGCGGCGATCTCGTCGGGCGTGTTCAGATCGATGTTGTTGGTGCCAATCAACACGACGACTACCTTCGGGCTCACCTCGTCGAACTCACCGTGCGTGAGCCTCCAGAGGACGTTCTCGGTGCGGTCCCAGCCGTAGCCAAGGTTCACGACACGACGACCCGCGAAGAATCGGTCCCACACGTCAGCCCCGGTTCGCCGGCCGCCAACCGGCTCGCCGCCCCAAAAGTGCGTGATGGAGTCGCCAAGCATCACGATTTCTGGCTGACGCGTCTTCATCAAGGCGACGCAAGCGGCGTGGCGTTCCGCCCAGTCGTAGATGCGCCAGTCGCGGTTCTGCGTCACCGGAACGAGCGTTGACGGCGTGCTTGCACCGGCGGGAAGTGCCTTCCTGACGGTGACGTCGCCCATGGGCATGCCGTCCGCCGAGAAGGTGCGTGCCTTCAGCGTGTAACCGGGTGGTAGATTCACCGGCGAGAGCCACACACCCGCATCCCGCCCAGGGTCGCTCCCGTCGATGGTGTAGCGCACGATGGCGCCGGCGGATGAGGGCTCGACGTCGAGCAGTCCGTCCGGACGGGATCGAATGACCGGCGCGTCCGCGGCGGCCGTGGCAATCGTTGCGAGCACCGTAGATGTGACGATGAATCGGCCGAGCAGATGACCTGGTCTCATAGCTTGGATCCTAGCCGCTTCCCAATTTCGAGTGACGATGTGTCGGCATGACTCGAGTGTTACGTCTTGACAGACATCGGTCGACGCTCCTGAACGTGTGGCTTCGGCCACATCAATCGATGCCTGTTGCGGATGGTGGTGGCATGGGCTGGCGCACGCGCTCGTGGCGCAAACGCCGGCGCGCGACCGCGAGTCAGGCCATGGCTCTCGCCCGCAACCTGCTCCAGAAGGCGCAGCTGATTCTGGACGCCGGGCTGGAAGATGTGTGGTTCAGGTCTGGGAACCATTGTTCCGTTGATTTTGGACTGGTTCCTCTTCGTGCAACGACAAGTCGTCGCACGAGAGGTTTCCGACGCGGAACGTCAGTGACGAACGGGACGACGACCTCCGCCATCCACTCGACGAAAAGCAACCGGAACAGTGGAACAATGAATCATGATCAAGACCCTGCTGCTGCTCGGGACCTTCGCCTCCCTCACCCTCGGCGTCGCCCAGAAGCCGCGCGTCGCCATCTGCGGGCTGGCCATCGAGTCCAGCACGTTCTCCCCGGCAACGACCGACGAGGCGGCCTTCCACGCCTCCACCGGGCAGGCCATCCTCGACAACTACCCCTTCTTCTCGGGGGCGCACTCCCTGCGGGACCGCGCGGTGTGGTTCGGGGCCGTGCAGGGACACGCGCTGCCCGGCGGTGCGGTGACCCGCGACGCCTATGAATCCCTGATGCGCAAGACGCTCGATTCACTCCGGGAGCAGCTCCCCCTCGACGGGCTGTTCTTCGACATCCACGGTGCGATGAGCGTCGTGGGCATGGAGGACGCCGAGGGGGACATGATCTCGAGGATACGGGCGCTGGTGGGACCCAAGACCCTCATCTCGACCTCGATGGACCTGCACGGGAACGTGTCCTGGCGACTGGCCGCGCAGTCCGACCTGATCACCTGCTACCGCATGGCTCCGCACGAAGACGAGATGGAATCCAAGCAGCGGGCCGTCGAGAACCTGCTCACCCGGCTCGAGAGCGGGAAAGGCCGGCCCGCCTACAAGGCGTACATCGCGGTGCCCGTGCTGTTGCCCGGCGAGAAGACCAGCACCCGGATCGAGCCCGCCAAGAGCATCTATGCCGCCATCCCGCCCATCACCAAGCGGCCCGGCATCATCGACGCCGCGATCTGGATCGGCTACGCCTGGGCGGACGAACCCCGCAATCATGCGGCCGTGATGGTCACCGGCGATGACCAGGCCGCCGTCAAGGCGGCGGCGGAGACCCTGGCCGCCAGCTTCTGGGCGGCGCGCAAGGGGTTCGAATTCGTCGCGCCGACGTTGCCGTACGACCAGGCGATGGACCGCGCGCTGCAGAGTGCGAAGCACCCCTTCTTCCTCAGCGACATGGGCGACAACCCCACGGCTGGCGGGGCGGGGGACGTCAGCTGGACCCTCGCGCGGATACTCGAACGCAAGGAGTTCCAGCGGGCCGACGGCCCTTCCCTCATCTATGCGTCCCTGCCCGGTCCCACGCTGGTCGCGGAGGCGGTCAAGGCCGGCATCGGGGGCACGGTGGCTGGCACCGCCGGGGCGGCAGTAGACCATCGTTATGCCCCTCCGGTACGCATCGAGGGGACCGTGACCGCCATACGGCACGGCGACAAGGACGCCGCGACCGAGGTGGTGATCAAGTCCGGCAGCGTCAGCGTAATCGTGACGAAGCAGCGAAAGCCCTACCACTACGAAGCCGACTTCACGCGGCTCGGGCTCGAACCACGGAAGGCCGACATCGTCGTGGTGAAGATCGGCTACCTGCAGCCCGAGCTCTACGACATGCGCGCCGACTGGATCATGGCCCTCACCCCCGGCGGCGTGGACCAGGACCTCGAGCGCCTGCCCTACACCCGGATCGTGCGGCCCATGTATCCCCTCGACAAGGACATGAAGGACCCCGACCTGTCGGCGAAGTGGGTGCCGTCGTCCGACCGGTTCAAGTAGGCCTTGCGAGGTTGCCTCGTGCGGGTCCCGGCGGACTGTCCGCACTGGTCGATCGGGTGGCTCCGGTTTTCTTGACCGCGCGGGCACGGCCTCGCTTGCATCGCCGTCCGTGCTGGAGCGGGCGCGCCGGTTGCGGCCCACTTCGCGCGCGCGTTGCCAGAGTTGATGGTCGCGAACGTACAACGTGACCTTCTAGGGGGAGCCATACCGTCAGCATGAGCCCAGCCATATGAAATAGTGTGCAACGGATCCGTCAGCCGTGCACACGAAGGCGTATACTGCCACCGTATTTTTTAACGCTGGATGGAGCGATGCCGATGCCGACCGTGCTCGTGGTCGACGACGACCCTGACATATGCCAGCTGCTGGCGATGTTTCTTGGGTGTGCCGGATTCGACGTGCGAACCGCGTGCGACGGTCGCGACGCACTCCACCAGTTGGCGTCTGCGGGTACCGTACCGGCAGTGATCCTGTTGGATTTGATGATGCCGATCATGGACGGCATCGAGTTCCGCTCGCACCAGCGGCGCGACATCCGGTTCCGCGACATCCCGATTGTGTGCCTGTCCGCCCGTCATGATGCGCGGCAGACGGCGGCACGACTGGGGCTGTCGGAGTTCCTCGCCAAGCCATTCGAGCTCGACGCCGTCGTCGCCGCAGTGTCGCGACATTGTTGCGGCGTGATTCCACTCTTGACCGCGGAGGCGTGATGCGCGTGCTCGTTGTCGATGATAGTCCCGCGTTCCTCACCGCCTGTGTCGCCGTGCTGACGCAGGACGGCCACGACGTGGTCGCGGCGGGCAGCTTCGAGGAGGGGCGTCGCTCGTTGGCACAGGATCGGTTCGACGCGCTGATCGCGGACGTGCGTCTGGGCGCGTACAACGGGCTGCACCTGATCACGCTGGCCCCACCCGCCACGCTCACCATCGCGATCTCGGCGTTTCTGGACGGTGTGCTCCGCCGTGACGCCGAGCAGGCCGGTGCGCGCTTCGTCCTGAAGCCGGCGAACATCGCCGCGTTATCTGCACTGCTGGGGCCTCCCTCGGCGTCGGAGCCGAGCCTCACCCGCACGTCAGTGCCTGCCTAACCGCTGTCCGCGAAGGGAATATCAGGCTACTCGCAAGGTGATGGCGGTCTGTTGGTGACCGAGCCGTTCACGGGTACCGGCGTCGCGCCGGTGTGGCTGGCGAACCGTGGAGGCGCACGCGGGTGTCGGTGGACGCGTTCTCTACAGATTGAAGCATTAGTCCTGACATCGGCTACAGCCCGTTCTGACGTGTTAAGTTCGGGCTGGGGAAGTCTCTCGCCCCATCGAGCTGCAGCAGTGGGTGCAGCGACTCCACACAGGCCTGTCTGACGCGAGCGGATGCGACGGTGAACACACGGTGTCGCCGGATCCCGCACCTACGAACTCACGACAATCAACTGTGATCACATCTGCACAATACGGCTGAGGCACGCCATTTGCTCTCGGCAGCGCACGTGGGGCCGCGCCTCCCTAGGTTGTTGCCGGCTGCTCCATGGCTGCGCCGACGCCATCCACCCCACGCCACCGCGACGCTCCGCCGGTGATGCGACCCGTTCCTTCCTCCGGCACGGGTCGCTTTTTCTCGCAGCAGACGAGCGGTTCGCGGGTCAATCGCACCCCTACGCCACCGCCCACGCTCACCGGATCTTCGACGTACGCGTCGCTCGTGATTCCATTTCTTAGACACATTCGCCGATGTGCTCGCCGTGTTGGGTCCCGGGCCGACGTTGAACTGGCTCGGACCAGACTTGTGGGCCGCATCACGATGCATCTCGTGCAGCGACCCGTGCGACGAAAAGGCACTCCCTTCGCTCTTCCATGATTGCACGCTGTTCGCGCCCGATGCCCAGCCGTGCACACGGTCCGTTGCGGTCTTGAGGTGACCGCGGCGCGGCATGTTCCGACCGCACCGGGTCGGCGGTGTTCAGCGAACAGTCGTGGCATGCCGTCGGTTGTGAGTCTTCCGTACTCGACTGGGACTGCAGTCTCCCGCCCGTGTCGCCGACGGTACCTGTGGCGTCACCGACATTTGGTGTTGTACAGGATCGCGCCCTTCGATCAATGCACTGGAAAAACGAATGCCCACAGACGAACACGAAGGCCCCCAGCCGCTCGCATTAGCGACCGTGCGGAAGGCCATCGAGCAATCGCGCCGACGCGTGGCGGACGCGCCCGAGGGAGTGTGCCCCGCGTGTGGCTCCGCGACTCGTGAAACCTACAGTGCCCTCCCGTGGGGGACCCTCGTTCGGCTCCTCGTCTGTCCCGATGTCCACTGCGGGACGGTTCTGGCGGTGCCCAACCCGCCGCACGACGGCATTCCGCCCCCTGTCGCCCGGGCCAAGGACCGATGACGGACGCGACGAAGCGGCCACCAGCTGCGCAGCGCACGGTCCACGCGAAAGTGCAGTCGCGTGGTGGGCCTGCGAAGAACATCGAACGTGGGCCGCTGCCGCTGGCACAGGCGCGAAGATGTCGGTGCGCGCATCGGCTGGCGCCATCGGAGATGCGCTCGGCCCCTTTCGCGCCGCCGTCGGCCTCCTGTTGACGATGCCGGGCCTCAGCGAGACCACGGTGCGCGTCCTCATCCTGAAATCGGCACGGACATGAGCCGCTTCCCGTCGGTCGGCCATCTGATTTCCTGGACCGGCTTCTGTCTTCGTCTGACGAAAGCGCCGGCAAACGGCGCTCGACGCGGACTCGGCAGACATCCCACTGGCTCGAACCAACACTGATCAACGCAGCGTGGGCCGCCGCTCGCAAGAAGGACTGCTACCTGCGCCCAATTCCGGCGGATCAAAAGACGCCCGGCGCGAAGAAGCCTCCTTGCTGTCGTCAGCTCCATGCTGACCGCGGCCTGCTTCATGCTCCGCGATGGCGTCGAATAACGACCTGGGCCTGGGCACTTCAAACAACGCGATAAAAACCAACTCGCCAGGCGGCTCCTTCAGACCCTCCGTGATCTCGGCGTCGCCGCGGAGGTGAAGGCGGCTTGACTACGCGAGCTCTCCAAACTGTTTCACCTTAAACCCGCGATTCACTTGTGTAGTCATGTGGGGCAGGCCTTCAGGCCTGCTTGCGAGCGCGATTGGCAGGGCTGAAGCCCTGCCCCACGTGACTGATGGGTAACAACACAAGTGAGTGCCCCACGTGTCTGCGACACACCTTGTGGCATGAAACGGACGCTTGTGGTTCTCGAGGTCTCCGGCCACAAGATGTCGTGGGCGACGAGCCCGTTTCTTTGGAGCACCGGATTTAGGAAGCACGTGACAGCTCGGCTGGTTGCACAGGAATTCAGAAGGCCGAGGCCCTGTTCAATCGCATCGACGTGCGAGACTCTCCCGTACGCGTCTCAGTCTGCGCGGCGAAACGAGAATTCTGTCTCGCTGCTGGTTGGCGCTGGCGAGCCCTTCCCCGTGTGACCATGAGTTCCGCACCACATTTCCGCGTGGTCACCGAGTGGCCTTCACAATTGAGTTGGCCGCATCTCTGAAGATGAACATTTTTCCTATTCGCCACTGCTTGTCGCGCGGAGAAAAGTTACGCTGCGATCATCCCGAGATCGTGATTCAGATCGTCGATAGATAGCGCTGGCGGAGACGTAAGTGTGGAGACATGATAAAGAGACTCACCGGCGCTTCTGGCCACTTCGGTCCGCGTGGACGCCCGACGACACCGCAGAGGTGTTGGCGGCCGGTGGTGCTCTGAGCGGCACGGGCGGAAGTCTTTGAACGCTGGAACTGACCAGCCGACAAGCAGCGTCATCGTGATTCCGCCAAACAGGAGTGATACGCATCGTTTCCCACCAGATAGCCATGGCCGTCACTTGCCCGGCCGTATGAGGTCCAGAAAGGTGAGATTGGGCAGGAGACTGAATGTGACTCTCCGCAGGCCAATTCTGACCCACGTCTCATTCTTAGCATCGATGCCGAGAGCGTGCTAAGTGCATGGCGAGTCAGAACCGCGACTCAATCGCGCGCACGAGACAGCGGAGTTGTGACGTATCGTCGCGGGCCCGCGCGGGAAGATGCCGAGTTCCTCCGCGAGGGTGTAGCTACGTGTCTACGCTGCGCAATTACAATTAGAGGCGGTACATTTCCAGAGGAGAGCCCTGATGAGATGGCCTGACGCGTCCTCGCTCGTTGCCGCGGGCCTCCTGGCGCTCGGCGCCCAGGAGACCCTGCCGTCCGCCGACGCGGTGCTCACCGAGCTCAAGGCCGGCAATTCACATCACATCGCCAAGAAGTACGAACACCCGCATCAGACGGCGGCGCGCCAGCATGCGCTGGCGTCGAGCCAGACCCCTCACTGCGCGATCCTGGCGTGTGCCGACTCGCGCGTGCCGCCGGAGATCGTCTTCGACGAGGGCCTGGGCGACATCTTCGCCGTCCGCGTGGCCGGCAACGTCGCG
The DNA here is from genome assembly GCA_963697705.1 of Vicinamibacteria bacterium. Taxonomy (GTDB): domain Bacteria; phylum Acidobacteriota; class Vicinamibacteria; order Vicinamibacterales; family JAENWD01; genus CAVUCH01. The sequence continues at coordinate 1,497,634 of CAVOPA010000017.1, read as the reverse complement.
GGCGTTGACGAGACGGCCAGCCTCGAATACGCGGCCGAGCACCTGCACGTGCCGCTGATCGTCGTCATGGGGCACACGCACTGCGGCGCGATCACCGCGGCGCTCGAAGGCGGCACGCTCGCGGGCAAGCTGCCGGATCTGATGGCGGCACTCCGTCCCGCGGTGGATCAGTCGGCGCACGAGCCCGGCGATCGCCTCGACAACGCCGTCCGCGACAACGTCGTGCACGTCGTGGAACAGCTCCGTACTGCGAAGCCGGTGCTCTCGGAACTCGTCGCGAAGGGCAAGCTGCGCATCGTCGGCGCGATCTACTCGCTCGAGACGGGCAAGGTGGAATGGCTGTCGGCTGGGGGCGGCGGGTAATGGCCGCTGCTCTGAGAGTAGGTGCTCCCTGCCCTTTACCCAGGCAGATCAGCGTGATCGGCGGGCCGGCAGCAGCGCCTGCCAATTGAGGATCACACTCACGCTGGTCTGGGCTTTTTCATCGAGAGGCTCGAGGATGAGAAAGCGCTGGCCGTCGGCGCTCACGGCGTATTGCTCAATCGATGGCGAGGGTGTGGAAAGGCCCGTGTCGAACAGGCGGTTCGGTATCGAGAACTCAGGGGAGCCATTGGTCTGGACCGCGACCGCCCGCAGGATGCCGTCGAGACCCACGTAATACAGTTCGCGGCCATCACGTCGCCAGAGGGGCTGCACACCCCCTTCCTTCGACAACTGGCGCTTGCCCGTGAATCCCGGGAACGCGGCGACGTAGACCTCCCATCTCCCCGACTCGTTCCCGTTGAACGCGATCCAGCGCCCGTCCGGCGACAGATGCGCTTGATCCACGATGCCGACCGGCACGTCGGCGATGACCCGCGGCGGCTGGTCTCCGGTGGCCGCAACCGCCCGGATCGTGCGCCCAGCGATACGGAAAATCAGGAACCGTCCGTCTGGTGTCCACTCGTCGAGGTTGCCCAGCTGAGGGACCGTCCCGAAGGGTGCTTGGTGCCTGTGGTCAGATCCTTGCGCAGGATCTGCCAACTGCCCTGTCGGCGGGCCGAGAAGGCGAGGCTCTTCTCGTCGGGTGACCATGAGGGGTCGCCTTCAAAATCCTGGTCGCTCGTCACCCGCGACAACACGCCCGTCGCGAACTCGAGCACCCAGATGTCCGCGCCACTGGAGGTGCCTGTGACCTCACGCCGTTGGAGGGCCACGCGCCTGCCGCTCGGCGACAGGGAGAGGGAGCCGTAGGGGCCGGGTTCACCCGCCGCGGCCGTGCGCCGTCCGTCGCGCAACACCCATTGAAGCTTTCGCAGCACCGCGCCCGCCGGTGAGAAGGCGATCGTGTCGGCGGCGGCGGAAAAGCCGCCAACGCCCTGGTTTATGATGACGCGCTCGGTCCCGTCGACCTCCAGCCTCTGGGGATCGAACGGCACGGCGAGCACGCTCTCCTGGCGTAGGAAGAGCAGAGTCCCCGGTGGGACGAACGCGGGCAGCATCGCATCCGTGACCAGCAGTTTCGTCGTCCGGTTCCGTAGCGAGCCCGATCGGATCTCCGTCCGGTGCCCGAGCGCGGTGAAGACGAAGCGCTCGCCGTCCGGCAGGAACTGTGGGGATCGGTGCCCGGTCTCGCCCTGTGACCGGTCGAGCGTTGTCACTTGTGCCGGCGTGCCACCCGTGTCGCGCACGTGGCGGATCCCTGGTGTCGTTCCGGCCGCGCGCAGCGAGTCGATCGCGAAGAGGATGTCGCCGCGTGGGCTCCACGACCCGCCGTATGCGAGCCCGTCCACCTCACAGAGCACGCGGGGCGGCCCTCCCGAGACGTCGATGCGCTGCAGCCGGCCCGCGGTGAAGAACGCAATCGAGCGGCTGTCCGGCGACCAGAACGGCGATCGTCCGTCCTCGGTGCCAGGTATGGGCGTGAAGGACGTGCCGTCCAGTGAGCGGAGGTGGAGCTGAATGCTTCCCTCCTTCGAGGCTGCCATCACGACGTACCGCCCATCAGGCGAGAGAACTGGCGGGCCCAGCCACTCGGTCTGTGGCAACATGCCAGAGGGCAGCGGAATGTCGAAACGCGCGGCCGGCTGCAGCCTCTCCGCGGGTGAGGGCCGCCAGGCCCAGGCCGCGATGGCGCCGACCACCGCCACCGCCGCAACGCTCCAAGGCAGCCAGGCCGTCCGGCGAGACCCGCGCGGTGCCGCGGCTGCGCCTCTCGCCTGGTCCGCCGCAATCCACTGCAACTCCAGCAGCACGTCGCGCGCGCTCTGCCATCGGTTGTCGGACTCTTTCGCGAGGCATCGCTGGATCAACCGGTCCAGCGCCGGAGGGCACACCGGCGCGAGGGTTGAAGGCGCGGGCGGGTTCATCTCGAGGATCTTTGCAATCGTCGAGGGCTGCGTTCCGGCGTCGAATGCCCGACGTCCCGTGACCATCTCGTAGGTCAACGCGCCGAGCGCGAAGATGTCTGACCGCGCGTCTGCCTCTTTCCCCTCCAGCTGCTCCGGAGCCATGTACTGCAGCGTGCCGAGAATCGTGCCGTAGCCGGTCAGCGGTTCCGACCAAGCGGTTGCGGTCTGCCCGGTCACGAGGGCCTGCTCTCGCGGCTTGGCCAGCCCGAAATCGAGCAGCTTCGCCCCTGACTTCGTCAGCATCACGTTGCCCGGTTTCAGATCGCGATGGACGATGCCGGCCTTGTGAGCAGCGGCGAGCGCGTCGGCGATCTGGATGCCGTAGTGGAGCGCCTGATCGAGTGGCAGCTTCGCACGAGCCAGTCGCGCCGCAAGTGTCTCCCCGTCCAGGAATTCCATGACGAGGAAATCCGTTTCGTGCTGATGGCCGATGTCGTGGAGCGTGCAGATGTGCGGGTGCGACAGCGCCGCGACGGCGCGGGCCTCGCGCTCAAGCCGCTGGCGGGCGGCCGGGTCGTTGGTCAGGTCCGGCGGGAGCACCTTGATCGCGACGGTGCGGTCCAGGCGCGTATCTCGCGCGCGGTAGACCTCCCCCATGCCGCCGGCGCCGGCGGGGCTGACGATTTCGTAAGGGCCGAGCCGGACACCAGGGCCGAAGGACATGAGGACCTAGCCGACACGATTATACGTATCCGAGCGGTGGCTCCAGCGACCGGCGAGCAGACGCGTCACACCCCTTTTCTGCGTGAACCGTTCTCAGGGGCGTTCTGGGTAGGACGCGTACGCGGGTTCGAATCCCACCCTCTCAGCCATCGCTAAGGCTGTGAGAAAATCGGCAGCGCTGGCCAGCCGACGACGCCCCATAAGGACGTGGAGTGACATGCGCAGCATCTTCAAATCCACCTCCGCCTTCGAGGCGTGGATGGGAAAACGAACGGACGTCTCCAGGCGGCTGCTCAGGGACAAGCACCGCAGGATGAGCGCGGGAGCATTCCCGTTTCTGCGCGCGACCTTCTACCGCTGGGTGGAGCGATGGCCAGAGATATGCCCGCGGCTTGCCGAGCGAGATGGCGATGTGCTGCTGGCGGTGGGCGATCTGCACGTCGAGAACTTCGGGGTCTGGCGCGACTCGCAACAGAGAGTGGTCTGGGGGATCAACGACTTCGACGACGCCTGCGAGCTTCCCTTCACGAGCGATCTCGTCCGCTTGGCCGCAAGCGTCCTGCTGGCCGCGCAAGCGGCGGAGGTCGAGGTGTCGGCGCACCGGGTGTGCACGTTGCTGCGAAAGGGGTACATGGGCGGACTCCGTGCCGAGGGCAGGCCGATCCTGCTTTCTGGACGCGGATACCCGGCACTGATCAAGCTGACGAGCGACACGCAGGAAGATCCAAAGGCCTTCTGGAAGAAGAAGCTCGACCCGAACGACAACCCGGAGATCGACGCCGGCGGACTTCCGAAAGGGCTCGAGCACATGTTCCGCGCCTCATTTAGGCCCGGTGCCAACCTGTCCTTCCGGGAACAGCGGTCGCCGGGTGGCCTCGGCAGTCTCGGTCGGCGGCGCTTCACCGCTGTGGAGAAATCAAAAGCCGGCGTGCAGGACGCACGCGAGGCCAAGGCGCTCGTACCGTCGGCCCTGTACTGGTATGCGGGCCAGGACCACATGCCCTCCCAGACGGCGACACTCCTGCAGCACGCCGTCCGCGTACCGGACCCACACTACCAGGTGCACGACGAGTGGCTGGTCCGCCAGCTCGCGCCGGACATCGCGAAGATCGAGATGCCCAGAAACGCGCGCGACAAGCGACTCGCGTTGGCGCCGGATCTGTTGGTGCTGATGGGTCACGAGACCGCCAACATCCATCTCGGCAGCCGCAGTCGGGACGTTCTGCAGAAGCTGCTGACCGAGCTGGATCACGACAACGACTGGTTTCCGACCGCGACCGAACGGATGGCCGATTGCACTCGCACGGACCATGCGGAGTGGGCGAAGCAGTACCAGGACTGATGCCCGCAGAGAGGACCTGTTCCTCGCTCGGTTGGTATCCTGGGCGCCGCTTCGTCAGAACACGTCGAGGAGCCTCCGCGTTGTCGGCGGCGTCGGGCATTACACGCTGTCTCTCGACCACGGGTCCGTGCGATCAGCTGCCTATGACGACGACCTGTTCGTTGTTGCCGCCGACGCCGATGGTGATGGACATCGATCGCGTGACGTCCTTCAGAACGGCGGTGATACGGGCAATTTCGACGAGATACGCGCCGGCTGCAAGCACGTGATGACCCTGGGTCCACAGACTCTGCATCTTGTCGAACACCCCCTTGATCGTCCCGTGATCGGGCTGCCCGCTGATCACGCCCATGTTGAGGTCCTTGACGCCGTTGAAGAAGTCTCGGCAGTTCTGGAAGGTGTGAGGATTGAGATCGATCGTCCCGGCGAAGACATTTGCATCGTGCGGGCGCTGGCGAGTCAGCAGATACAGCTGTTCCATGTCGGCAAGGTTCGGGAAGCCCTGGTCGATGAGGTGTCTCCGCGCCGCCGGAACGAAGTCCCGGCCGCTGCGATGCACATTGTCGGGATCCGCGAGGTAGCGCTCCCACAACGGCCCATAGAGCCGACGCCGAAGGGCGACGGACTGGCGGCCGGGCTCCTCCGACCACGGCATGGCCGCACCGAGGAACGCGCCGAACTCCCTGGCGCTGGCGGCGGCGATCCGGGGCCGCATCGTCGCGAAGGCCGGATGCGGCACCGCGACCTGGGCCACCATCGCGCACTTCTTCCCGAGAGCGTCGCTGAGCGCCTCGCGCGCGCGTGCCGCGTCGCCGTCCGACACGATGGCCCACAGCACCGCGAGGTCGAGCCAGGCCGACAGCATGTCGTCCTTCAACCTGTTCTGCGAGTCGAAGCGGCCCAGAGCAATGCCGGTCTCGAACTCGGATACGGCCGGCACCGCGTCGCGTGAATAGCCCGGCATCGACGCCGACAGATCGCCGCCCCACCGGTCCCTGTTATCGCCCGTCTCGCGGTAGCCGCGTGTGCCGACGAAGGCACGCTGCACTTTGCCGGTCGCGCTGAGCCGATCGACGCGCAGCAGCGTCTTGGCGTCTTTGCCGCCGATCGAGACCCACTTGCCGATCGACAGCGAGAAGCCCCAGCTCGCCTCGGTCTTGATCGTCTTCTGGTAGAGGAAATGTTCGAGCACCGCGCCGCCTTGCCTGCTGGACGCATCGCTGAACAGTTCCTCGAAGCGCCCCCGCACGAGCGCGGCGTGATGTTTCTCCAACCCTCCCCTGGTCACGGTGCACTGCCCCACGGTGGTGTCCTGCCGGATGCGGCGGTACTCGTAGGCGAAGCCGAGCGCGAGTTTGGCCTTGGCGACGGCTTCGATCGCGTCTGTGATCCTGGCGCGGATCCCCTCGATCTTTTCCCTGACCGTCTCGATCGTGGCCACCGACCGATCGAGGCCCAATCGAGCGATGAGGAAGTCCGCAATCCGGCGTTCGGCCGGGGAGAGATCCTCGAGCGACGCCTTTGCCAGGATCGCGTCCACACGGTCGAGTGGCTCGCCGATGACGCCTTCGAGCGCCGCCCCCAGGATGCCTGCGACCTGCTCAGGATCGGCGAACTCCACACTGACGCCGAGGTCGAGACCGAGCGCCGCGTCCCGGGTGCGCGCCTTTCGCAGGCCGACGCGCCAGCGCTGCACGTCCACACGCGAGAACGTGAGCAGGAAATCGTCCGAAAGGCTCACCGATGCCTTGACCGACGCGCCAGCGGAGACCTTGAGCAAAACCGCGGCGCCTGAGCCCGCCAATCGCGCCAGCGGACCGATCGGCCCGGTGAACACATCCGACCACGACACCTCGACGGAGGCGGACACGCGGCCGACCACCTGCTGCGACACGGCTTCGCCAGGTCCGAGATCGAGAACGTCTTTCAGCCGCAACGAGGTGCGCAGGTTCTTCAGGTCGGCGACGACGGCGTCCCGCGTCGTCTCGCTGCACCGGTGAAGGTGGTAGTCGGCGAGGATCACGTCGAGTCCGGCCTCCACGGTAAAGCCAAGGGATTGGAGCGTCTGGCCCTGGCCGGCCGCCTTGAGGCCCGCCGCGGCGCGGTACTTCAGATACGCGCCGTCGGCCGGCAGCTGGATCTGCGGCGGCAACGCATCGACCGGCAGGTCGTCGGCGATCTCGCCCAGAATGCCGTCCTCGTCCTCGTCGTCGGTCGAGTTGAACGCCCGCAGGCTCATCTCGCCGTGCACGTTCACCGAGAGCACGTCGCCAGCGAACGACTGGCCTGGGGCAATCGCGGCGCCCGGCAGATTCGGCCCCACCGACGGATCGCACACGGACTTGTTCGAGATGAGCGCCTTGAACGACTCAGGATCCTGCAGCTTCACTTCTGGTGGCATGGTGTTCCTTTCGCGACGTGGAATCGGGTGGGAAGGATTCGTCCGCGCGTCTTGCCGGCGTGCGACAGCGGCCGGTTTCGGGCCCGTGAAGAGCAGCTACTCCCTCCGGGAAGTGAGGTCCCTGTTCTGCGACATCGCGGAGCCGAGCACCGTGGGCAAAAACAGACTGGCGATTCGCACCGCACTGCCGGACACAGCGCAATCAACTTGGATGCAGTCGAACGCTTGGCGCCGGTCGCCAGGTGCGGTAACCTCGGCTGCTGGTGGGCGATGCTCGCGGCGCGGCTGCGCTGCCCGACTGCAACCCGCGGTGCGCCAGCACCCGTGCCCTGACCAGGGAGGAGCCATCAATGAGTCCCGAACTGACCCCCTACGTGCTGCAGCGTGCGACGAGCCTCGGCTTGATGGTGCTCGGAGCGCTCGTAATCTGGATCGTCGGGCGGATCGCGATCAAGCTCGTCGTCAGTGCCGCGCAGACCGCACTCGCGCGGCAGCACGTCGACGCCACGTTGATGCGCTATCTTGGCAACATCCTGTCGGTCGCCCTGAACATCGCGCTGGCGGTCGGCATCCTGGGCTACTTCGGTGTCGAGACGACGACTTTCGCGGCGCTCTTCGCGGCCATGGGGGTGGCGATCGGCATGGCGTGGAGCGGCCTGCTCGCGAACTTCGCAGCGGGGGCGTTCCTGATCGTGCTGCGCCCCTTCAAGGCCGGCGATGCCGTCTCGGCGGGCGGCGTGACCGGCACGGTGCGCGAGGTCGGCCTGTTCGTCACGTCGATCGACACACCCGACAACGTGCTCACCTACGTCGGTAACGGCAAGATCTTCGGCGATACCGTCCAGAACTTCACCGCCAACCCGTACCGGCGCGTGGACCGCGTCGCGCAGTTGAGCCACGGTGTCGATCCGCAGGCGGCCATCGCGATGCTGAAGACGAGGCTCGCGCGCATTCCGAACGTGGTCGCCGAACCTGCACCGGCGGTGGACAATCGTCGATTTCACGATGGCCGGCCCGGTGCTGGCCGTGCGCCCGTACTGCCACAATGACCACTACTGGCAGGTCTACTTCGACACGAACCGCCTGATCGCCGACAGCTTCGGCGAAGCGGGCTACCCCGCGCCCAGCCAGCAAATCGTCGTGCGCAGCCTCGGCACGCCCGCCGGCGTGTAGCGCCGTGCTGCTCAAGCTGCTGGTCGGCTGGGGGCTGATGGCCTTCTGCGTGGGCGTGCACGCGTCCGGCGTCGCGTCTGCGCTTCGGTGGATGCCAACCCACTCGTCGGCCGTGCCGGGCTTCTGGCGCTGGACCTGGATGTTCGTCTTCATCGCCGGATGGATGGTGCTGCTGCACCTCGTGGAGGTCGCGGCGTTCGCCGTGTATTACACGATGTCGGGCGCCATGCCGGATGGGCAGACGGCCGCGTACTTCAGCGCCGTGACGTACACGACGACAGGCTACGGCGATCTGGTGCTCCCGCCGGAGTGGCGGCTGGTCGGGGCGATCGAGGCGCTCACCGGCATCCTGATGTGCGGGTGGTCGACGGGGTTCTTCTTCGCGATCGTCAGCCGGCTCTTCGACGCCGGGAGACCGCCGTCGTCGGTGCGCTAGACCAGGAACACACGTGTGGTGGGTACGGTTCCGGGTTCCGGGGGTTCTGGGTTCCAGGTCGGGTTCCGGGTTCCGGGTTCGTGCCAGGTTCCTGGTTCACGGGTCCGGGTTCCGGGTCCTCCGGGTTCGTGCCAGGTTCCTGATATCGCCGTTGCTCCAAGCGAGCCTGCGACGAACCTGGAACTCGGAACCGAGGAACCCGGAACCGTTGAACCCCGGGGAACCTGGAACGAACGAGGAACGAGGAACCCAACCTGGAACCCAGAACCCGGAACCCGGAACCCTACCCAATACACATGATTGCCGATCACCAGCGCAGCACGTCGTCCATGATCGACCAGCGGCGGGTGTGCGCCGTCGCCGTCCGGCCGAGGATCCAGTGGGCGAAGAGGCGATCGATCGTGCCGTCTTTCCGCTTCAGGTCGATCCACGTGTTCACGACCGACGCAAGCTGCTCGTCACGGCTGGCGATGAGATACGCGAGCGGGATCTTCATCGGTCTCGGCATGGGCACCGCGACCGAGTACTCCGGGTGGAGGAGCGTGTAGGCGGAGCCGCGTTCCGCGGTTGCGACGAAGGCATCGATGGCTTGACGGTGCGGTCCGAACACCGCCGTCATGCCGTCGATCGGCACGATCTCGGCCTGCGGCAGCTCCTCGCGCACCTTTCGCGTGTAGTACGGCTGCCGCGGGACACCGATGCGAAGAGGCGTCATCGCACGGATCTCGTCCCATTTCGAGAATCTCGATCGCAGGTGATCCGGGACGATGAAAGCCATGGTCTCGTCGAGGTACGACGTCGTGTACAGCACGTTCATCGCCCGATCCGCGGCCACGGCCACGCCAGACATCACGAGGTCGCACGTCGCGGCATCCACGTGGTCGAGCGTTGAGCGTGCAATCGGTACGAGCTCGAGGCCGACGCCGAGATCGCGCGCGAGCTGGTGGGCCATCTCCACGTCGAAGCCGACGAGATCCCCGGCGGTGTTGAAGAACGCGTATGGAACGCTGTCCTCGATATAGGCGACACGCAACACGCCGCGCGCGCGCATGCGGTCCAGCACCGAGGTCCGCACCTCTGGCAGCGATGGCACCGCCTGCCCCAGCTTGAACACCTGCGCCTGGCCGCGATCCTTCAGCATCTGCATGCCGGCGAGGATCTTGTCCTTCTCGTACGGCTTCGCGAGACCCTTGGAGAACAGCAGCCTGCCGCCCCCGACGATGCCGATCACCAGGACGGCGGTGATGACGCCGAACCGCAGCAGCCGGCGCCTTTGCACTCGAAGCAGCCCGGCCACGGCGCAGGTCCCCAGGATCGCGACCGTTACCGTGTGGACCGCGGCCATGAGCGTGCCGAACCGGGCGTTCACCACGGCGGTCGCGACAAACAGCTGGAACGTGTCCGCGGGAACTCGAACGAGGTCGAGCAGGAACGGGATCGCCACGTTCATGTTGCCGAAGAGCACCAGCAATCCGGTACCGGCCAGCCGCGCATAGCTGCTCACCGGCACGACGGCGTCGGCAAACCACCCGGCGAACAGCACGAAGCTCAGTGACAGCAGCTTGCCGGTGTGGGGGAAGTTGAAGGAGGCCGGGATGATCACCTCCGGCAGCGTCTCGTCTTTCGCGCCGAGGCCAGCGTGCTCCCGCAGGAGTCGCTTCGTCTCCTCCGTGAGCATCGGGAGCACGACGAAGAGGCTGCTCGTCATGAACGCGGTCACGAGCGCGTCGCGCGTGCCGGCGAGGAAGGCGCGATAGGGGATGGGCGTGAGCACAGACACCAACCCTGGCAGCACCCATAGGCTGAGCAGCAGCGAGATCGCGATGTAACTGACCAGATACACCTGCAGGCGCTCGACGTCCTCGACCGCCAGCGTGCCTGCCGCCACAGCGCCAATCGCGAAGATGCCGTAGGGCGTCAGCGACACGATGAAGCGGGTTGCCTTGCCGACGGCCGCGTTCACCACGGTCAGAGCGTCGAGGAGCACCTCCTTGCGCGGGACGCTGATCAGGCCGATGCCGACGAAGACGCTGAACAGCACCACCGCCGGCACCACGTTGTTCGCCAGCGAGTTGAAGGGATTCGCCGGGATATACAGGTTGACGAGGTCGAAGGGCTCGCGTTCCTCGGTCAGCGTCGTGCTGAAGAACGACGCGGTCTCGAGCGGCGGGAACATCAGCGGGAAGAGGAAGACCGCCGCAATCGCGACTGCCCACAGCAGCACCAGCACGGCACCGACCCGCAGGCCCAGAAGGCGCGCCTCGTCGAGCCGCAGCGTGCCGATACCCGTGATGAGCGAGACCGTCACGTACGGCAGCACGGTCATCTGCAGCAGCTTGACGTATGCGTCGGCGAACACCTGCAGCGCCGCCGCACGCTCGCCGATGAACAGGCCGAGCGCCACGCCTGCGAACAGGCCGATCAGAATTTTCGTGGAGAACGACACGCCCGGGTCCCGGCGTGCATCGGTGTCAGCGACTGTTGTGGCCACGCGTGTGCTCTGAAGTGGTGCTGCCTCGCTCCCGGGCCGGGGCCCGTCTGGCGCAACCGGCGCACGCTGGCGATATCGCGACCGCGAACCTCACGGCGCTACAGTTCGCCGCCGGCCTGCCGGCGGATCCGGCGGTTCAGGCCTACGACCACCGTCAGCCACCCGCCGGTGAGCACGATGATCACGGCCGCGAACCCGGGCACGGCCAGCGCGGCCCGCTCGCCGCTCCACACCAGCCCCGCCTGCAGCACGTCACCGGCACGTACGCAGAACGAGTCGACGGCCTGCTTGGCCTTGTACTTCGCCTCGCGCGACGTGGGCAGCCACAGCGCCTGCTTCGTCGTGTTGCCGAGCGAGTAGTCGATGCTGTTGTCCGCGATCTTCAGCCAGCGCATGGCTTCCATCGACGGCGCACGCAGCATCATGAGATAGCCGCCGAGCGCCACGATGGGATGGATGAACAGGGCGCGCCCCACGCCGAGAAACTTGAACACGCGCGAGACGACGAACAGCTGCAGCAGGAACCCGATCAGGTTCACGTAACTGAACAGGCTGCTGTAGGTCTCGCCGATGAACTGCTGGCGCGCCGCTTGCGCCGCCGGTCCCGTCCCGAACGTCGCGTTGGCCGTATCCACGACGTAGCGGCCGAACAAGTACTCGCCGGACGTGTTCACCACGTTCAGGAAGATCGTGAGCACGGCAATCAGCGCCAGGTACTTGTCGGACGCGATCATGCTGAAGCCGTTCTTCCCGCCGGCAATCTTCGCGTCTGCCTGCTGCGGGTCCTCGCGCGACGCTCGTCGCGTGACACGGTCGACGAGGCGTGAGAGCAGAACGCACAGGCCGAGGATCACGGCGCCGGCGATCAGCAGGCGCTGGGGCCCGAACGCTTCGACGACCTGGCCTGCCCGGACCGAGCCGAGCCACGCGCCCAGGCTGCTGCCGACGCCGATCAGCGGGAACAGGCGCTTGCCCTGGTCCTTCGTGTACAGGTCGTTGGCGAACGCCCAGAACTGGGCGATCACCATGACGTTGAAGATGCCGACCCACAGGAAGTAGACGATGCCGACGTGCAGCCCGGCGCCGACCGCGAGCGCGAACAGCACCAGGTTGGCGACGAAGAAGAGCGTGACCCATTGCACGAGCTGCACGCGGTTCACGCGCGAGGCGAAGGCGCTGTATGCGGGCACCAGGCCGAGCAGCAGGATCGCCTGCCCTGCCGAGGAATAACTTTTCACCTCTGCGCCGCCCTCGGCGAGGATGAACACCTCGCGGGCGGTCTTCAAGAGGTAGTACGCCCACAGGATGAGGAACATCGTGAGCGTCATCAACAGCGCGCTCAGCGCCTCCTCGCGGCGTACGTCGGCAATCGGCGAGAGCAGCCGCTCGACGAGCGCCTTCCTCGGCTCCGGTTCGGCGACGCCCGCCTCGCGGCTCACTTCGCACTCCTGGCGCCTGCGGGCTCGGCCGGGTTCGCTATGCTCTCCGGCTGACGAATCACCATCAACCCGAGGAAGCTGAGGATCCCGGTCGCTTTGGCCCTGGACATGCGCTACCTCATTGCCGTGAACGTGACCGCCCCGCCGCCCGGCACCACCTGCGGCGCGACGGCGAGGCGCGTGTGGCGCAGGTGCAGGGTCACGGTGCGGCCGCAGGTCATGCCCACGACGGCCCCAAAGACCACGTCACTGGCCCAATGCTTGTCCAGGGTGAGACGGGAGGCGCCCGTATAGGTCGCCGCCGCAAAGAAGGGCAGGCCGACCTTCCACCCGTAATGTGCCTGCAGCACCATGGCGGTGGCGAACGCCGCCGACGCGTGACCCGACGGGAACGAGCGGGGGTCGCCGTTCGGGCGGGTGCGATTCACCGCGTACTTCAGCGCGTAGGTGAAGCCGAGCGCGTTGATTTGTGCGCGCACGAGGTCGCGTCCAGCCGCCGCCCCCCGCGGGCTGTGCATGGCCGCCCCGATCGCCCACCAGCCGAGGGCGAGCGGTGCCTGCCCCGCCAGGCTCCCGTACTGCGCCCCGCCGTCCAGCGTCAACGCCTGCGTGGCCGGTGCCTCGGGATCCTGGAGCTCTTCGCGGATGGCCCCGTCCGCGCCGTGCACGGCGAGAGCGGCCACGCCGCCGGCCGACATCCACTCGGCGCTTTCCACAGAGAAGAAGTTGCCGTAGTCGGACACGACGTCGCGCAACAACCCCTTGAACCCGCCGCGCTGCTCGACGGGCGCGGCCTGGTCTGCGCCGGCCGCCTCCGCGCGTGACGCCGTCGTCGCTGCCGGAGCGACGCTCGCGGTCTGCGCGTGCGCCGCGGCAGGCAGGAGGGCGCCCGCAAGCGCCACTCCCAGCCTCCATCGCCGAATCGCCGTCATGTGTGCCTTGCCGCCGGCACCGGCCCGCCTGTGGGCCGACGCGGCCCGGTTACGGCGCCTCGAACGACACCAGCGCGGCCGTCGTCCACGTGATATCGACCTTGTCGCCCACCTTCACCTTCGCGAGCGCGGCCGTGTCCTGCACGCGCGAGCTGTACTTCCAGCCGTTCGGGCCCGTGAATGTGATCGAAGGCACGTTGGGGTCGATGGCCGTGATCGTGGCGGTAATCGCTCGCTGGCTGGCGAGCGTGCCCGCTGGCTTGGCGCCGCTTGCGGAGGGCGTGACCGCCGCGGTGGAGCTGTCCACGTCCTTCTCGCCGGGCTGCTTCAGCCGGAGCACGATGTTCTCGTAGTAGCGGGCCTTCACCTTGTCGCCGACCTTGAGCCCATCGAACCGCTTGACGCTCGCCGGGACGTCGAGCACCTCGTAGGTGCCGTCTTCGTTCTTCAGAGTGACCTGGCGCGTGGCCTGGTCGATCGCTTCGACCGTTGCCGTGACCACCTTGGTGTCACCGGTGAGCGACTTGGTCTGCGCCATCGCAGCGCTCGACGTCAACGCCGTCACCGCTGACATCGCAAGTATCGTGAGTGCTCGCATCGTTCCTCCTTGTTGTGATTCGTTGCCCCGTCCACGTCCACGCGGCACGCCGGTTACCGCCGGCGCCCGCCTCCTCCACGCATGCCGCCGCCGCTCGGCCGGTAGCTGCCGCCGTAGCTGCTGCCGCCCCTGCTGGTGCTGCCGGCGCCGCTCCGGTACGTCCCCGCGTCTCGCGTCCGGGTGGCGCCGTCGGTGCGTGCGGCACGGTCGCGATCGAGCTGGCTGATCGTGCTGTCGCCGCCCGCGCGCGCGCCGGACCCGTACTCGGTCGTCCGGGGAGACGCCGTCGTGCCCTGGCGCGTGGCGGGATCGCGTTGGGTCTCTGGCCTGTTCGCGTCGTTCCACCCGCCGCCGCCGTCGTAGCGCTGCCAGGTGTCGCCTTCCTTCCGATACACGTTGCCGTCGCGCCCGGCGTAGACGTCACCGCTGCCCGTGCGCGCAACGCCGCCGCTGCCCTGCGGCCCGCGCCGCGTCACCGCCTCGCCGCCGCCGCTGCCCTGGGTGACACGCGTGGTCTGGCCGGTGCGGTTGCTGGTCGTGCGGGCGGTGCGCGCCCAGTCGTCGCCCCGCTGCACGGCCGTCGATCCCCAGCTGCCGTACACGTTCGAGCCCTGGCGGGTCCGCCCGTACGCGCCGGTTCGTGGGTTGTAGGCCTCGGCTGCGCCGCGCGCACCGTAGGGTCCCCACGCCGCCGCGCCCCGGGAGTAGGTGCCGGTGCGCGGGTTGTACCGGGCGGTCACACCAGCGCCGCCGTATGGGCCGTATGCGACGGCCGATCGGCCGTACGCGCCCGTCCACGGGTTGTAGTAGGCGCCGTAGCCGTAGGTGGGATAGTGCGGGTAGTAGTAAGGGTAATAGCCGCCATAGCCCCAGTACGGCGGGTAGTAGTACCCGCTGCCCCACACCGCGCAGCCCCAGGCCACCATCATGCCGCTGTAGCCGGCGACGGCCGCGAAGGTCACCCAATCGTCGCTGGTGTCTTCTTCCACCACGGTCACGTACGTGACGTTGTGCACGGGCGAGCTGACGGGGATCTCGTAGATTGTCTGCGGCACCGAGCTCGTGACCTCCCATGGTCCCTGCGGGCTCGACGAGACGAACCACACGCCCTGGAAGCACATGTAGTAGAGGTCCCCGACCTTGACGATGTCCTTGTCGGTGTTCACCGCCCGCGAGAGCGACGTCTTCTCGATCGGCTCGAACTTGGGATCGCCCTGGTACGCGACGTCCGGCGCCTTGATCTCCTTCTTGTTCACACGTGCGGTCTGCGGGACCTGCGCGAGCAGGACCGCTTCAGCAGCCTGCGGCGTGCCCGGCACCGAGGCGAGCACGCGCGAGCGCGGGTGCTCGAGCGGAATCTTCTTGAAGTCCTCGGGCAGCTTCGTGGACGCGAATGTCCACGGCCCGGTGAAGTCAGGCGCAGAGAACCAGCGGCCCGCGACGAGGTAATAGACGGGGCCCGTCCGACCCATCCGGAACACGTCGCTCTCGGTGTTCTGCACCCAGAGCAGATCCTTGGTGCCGCCCACCAGCAGGTAGCTCGGTTGTCCGCGCAGGAGCAGCATCTCCGCGGGCGTCGTGCTCACGAAGACGGTGGGAACGGCGTTGGATTCGAGCTTCTTGCCGGGCAGCGCGGCCTTCACGTCCTTCCAGTTGTCGTCGGCCGGCAGCTTCGAGAAGCTGCCCGGCAGCTGGCCCGCCGGCGTCCACTGGCCTTTCACGTCCTTGGCACTGAGCCACGACTGATCCTGGCGCAGGTAGTACGTCTTCGTCGGCGCGTGCTCGAACACATCCCAGTTCGTGTTCACCGCGTACTTCAGATCGTTGTCCTTGATCGGGCTCCAGATCGGGTCGCCGTCGAAGTTCACGAGCACCGCGGGTCCCGAGCTGAAGAAGATGGTCGGCGGGTCGGCCTTCACGCCCTCGATGTTCTTCGGGATGATCGTGCTCGTGTCCACATAGGCCAGCACGCGGTCGAGCGCGATGACGCGGTCGTGATCGGGGATCCCCGCGGTGATCTGCGTGACGACCTCCCGCGTGGTGTCGCGATCCAGCGTCGGGAACTTGGCTTCCGCCAGCTTGAGCGGTGTGAAGCTCACCAGCCGCTCGCCGAGCGCCACGGTGGTCTGCGTCTCGATCTGAACGCTGCCGAGCTCCGCCTTCTCGGCGCCCTTCGCCTGATACGACACGGCAGCGTATCCGACCAGGCGCTTCTGCCCTTCCCAGCTCGCAATCTGCGGCTGGAAGACGAGCACGCGTCCGCCGGACGGAGTCAGGTAGGCGCGAGGCCAGCCGCCATCCGGTTCGGCGGGCGCTGTTCCTGGCGTTGCGGTCTTGGCGCCCACTGCAGTCTTGGTGGGCGCGGCCGTCTGGGCGGGCGCGCCTGCCTTCGCGGGGGCGGTGGCCGATGTCGGCGCGGTCGCCGGAGCCTGCGCGCTGCCGAAGCCCGAGGCCGGCGTGATGAGGCCGGCTACGGTAAGGAGCGCGATTGGTGCGCGCGCGCGAGAATGCCGTCGCATCAGACTCTCCATCGATTCACGTGTCTGCAGGTGCCGTCACGAGACAGGCCCAAGGCTAGGCAGGAGCACGGCCCGTGCCGGACGGGCGTGCAGCCATTGCGCCAGCTAAGACGCAGCGAAATAGGCACTTGCTCCCCCGCTCCGTCGCCGCACACGCGTGGCAGCGTCCGGTGGATCGGGGAACGTCCGAAATGTCGGAGGCACACGGTGGAAATGCGCCACGGATTCGTAACGCGATACGTTGCCGGGCCTCATGGCACGGGTTTCGGTCGCGGCACCCAGCCGGTCTGCCATCCGAACGAGTACGTGGTGAAGTTGGCGCCGTAGCGGATGATGGCTCCTCTGCTGACGGCCAGCTTCACCGAGTGCCGTTTGCCCACCGGCACGACGAGCGTGCCGCCCGCCCGAGAGTTCGACAGCAGATCGTTGCCCTCGACACCTTGAATGGTAGTCCGGCCGCCGAAGTAGTAGGTGGCATCGACGGCCGCCCACAGCTGACGGGTGAAGTTGTAGCTGACGTGCCATTGAAACGTGCCGATCGGCTCCTGGGTCTTGATCGCGGCTCCCGGGTAGAACGAGTTGTTGGCGGTGAAGAACCACACGCCGCCGTACGCGTCGAGCAGCCATCGCTCGCGGAACGGCTGCGACAGCGCGAATTCCGGCTTGAAGGACCACCGGTTCGTGCCGAGATTTATCAGCTTGTTCGGGAAGAACTCGCCCGTCGGGGCGAGGACCGTCAGGCTCGCGCCCAGGATGGTGCGACGCGGTGCCTTGGCGAACTCCAGCAGCGAGACGGCGGGCGCGCCACGCACGAGCACCGACATCCTGAACTGCATGTCCGACAGGCCAGAGCGGCTGACGCTTCTCGCCTCTTCGAGCACCTTGCCCGAGACGTCTGCCCACGAGTACGGCAACGCGCCAAACGCCTGCGCAGTGCGGCCGAAGAGGCTGAAGGATCGGGCCACGCCGACCGACGGCGTCTCCACCGTCGCGCTGACGTCGGTGACAGGGAGTGTGGGATCCGATACGACGCCGCCGTGCGACACGCCGAGGCCCACGACGAGGAACGTGCCGTTCACTGGCACGTTGGCGTAGGCCCTCGGCGCCAGGTCCTGCGCTGAGACTGCCGCCGCCGCGAACAGCGACAGCGCCGCCGCCATCATGCCGGCGCGTCGGATCATCCGAGAGGTCCTCCGGCGCACGCTCCCATGCCGGTGCGGAGGTCCGTGCCGAGGCCGAGCAAGAGGAAGACCGCGAGAACGATGCGCACGGACGTGATCCAGCGCGAGACGATGCCAGTGCCCTCGTGGCTCACGCTCCGGCCGAACGTGTACAGCCCGAACCATGCCGCCCTCCGCGACGCCCAGGCTGGCACAGGACGTGGCGTTCACTGCGACAGTGGCCGATGCCCCGAGTTCTGGATGACGACGCGGATGTTCTTCGCCGTCGCCTCGAGCGTCGTCTGCGCCGCGTAGGTGGCGCCGTCGGGCAGCGCGCCCATCTGCACCGCCAGGGTGACCGGTTCGTCCGGCTTGTCGAGATACGTGTTGACGCCGAGACCGAGGAGACGATTGGCGGCCCCGTCGATGTCGATCGTCATCGAGTCCTTCGGCTTCAGGTACTCGCTGATCTGCAGGCGCGCCTGCCCGCCCGCCTGCGCCTCCGGCTTGATGCGCCCGCCCTCCTTGGCTGCCTGGATCTTGGCAGGATCCGGCGGAACGTACTGGTGGATGAGAGCCACGGCGCTCTCCATGTAGTCCTGAATCTCGCCTTTCTTGTTCTCGACGACGTGCTCCTTCACCTTCCCGCCGCCACGACGACCTGAGCGGCCGCCGCCCCCGCTCTCGGCCGCAGCCTGTGGCGCGTCGCCAGCAATCGGCGTCTTCTGCACCTTCCCATCCGCGCCGTAGTAGCAGCGGTTCTGCTTTCGCGCCTTTTCCTCGCCCTTCATGCTGATGATGGTGGTCTCGACCCATTCGTACTTGCGGATCAGCGCCTGTCCCTGCTGCAGCGACTGCTTCAGGGCGGCCACGCGATCCGCCTTGGTATCGCCGGAAGGCTGCGCCGCTGGCTGCTGTGCTCCCGCGGAGGAGGTAAGGGCCAGCATGGCTGCGGCCACCATCACGGCTTTCGAGATTGGCTGACAGATCATGATTGCGCGCTCCACTTCGTGTGATGCATTCGAGCGAGACACGAGACGTTTGGCGGAGACACCATGGTCTCCGCTCGTCGCAGCCGTAAGGCTCAGGGCTGAGGCGTCGTGGCTTCGACCAGCGCGCACGCTCAGTCGGGGGCGCCGCTCTGGAGTGCGACCGGAGCCGTCCCCATCAGCCGCGCGTGCACGATGAACCGCTGCGGCGCGTCGCCGACGAAGTAGAACGGGTAGCAGGTGACGAGTGTCAGTGAGGGCGTGGCTCTGGGCTGCAGCACGTCCACCCGTTGCGGATCGACGATCTCGATCTGGTCGACAGCGTAGGTCGCGCGCTCGTGCATCGTCGTGAGCACGATCTCGTCGCCGAGGACGATGTCCTTGAGCCCGCGGAAGAAGCCGTCTCGGTGTGCGGCGATGCCGATATTGCCAGCGCCGCCGGGCCTCGCGGTGCCCGCGATCCAGCCGGCGCCCCGATTGAGCGTCAGGTCGTCGGTCCCGTCGAGGACGGGAGCCCGGATGCTCAGGCGACCGATGTCGAGCACGCCCCAGGGCACCCGCGGGTCGCTCAACAGGGTCTGCTTGTACTCGCGAACGCGCTTGTCCGACCACAGGCCGAAATCGACCTGCTCGTCGCCGCGTGCCACGTGTGTGCCGGGGTCTCCGGCGGAGGCGGCGGCCTGCGCCTGATCGAAGGCGCGCAGCGCGAGACGAGAGGATATCCACCGGTCCGCCAGTGCGAGGGAGTACAGCGCCAGCATCACGATGCCGGCGATCAGCAGCAGACGCTCGAGGAAGCGCAGCGTTCTTTCTTTCATCTCTCCAGCGGGCAAGGCACCTTCACGTCGGTGACGAAGTCGGCGCCCGCTCCTCGCCTGCGGGGGAAGGGCGTCGTCGCCGCGTCCGTCGCAGGTATGTCAGAACGGACCCTATCTCGTCAGAAAGAAGGCCTGCTGAAGTTGGCCGAGGGACGTCCGAAGGCTCTGCCAGTTGGGCGCGACCTCCGGGTGCGCGTCGACCAACGGCTGGAGCTTCGCGACGTGCGTGGCGAGCAGCTGCACGTCAGACGTCGCCGGCTTGCCATCGCTGATGCGATCCTTCACGGTGTTCGCCTGCTTGATGACGACGTCGGCCTGCTTCTTGGCGACGTCCTTGTCGGCCTTCGGGAGGGTCTTCAGCTTATCGAGATCGTCTTTGAATTCCTCCCCGGCGGAGGCGATCGCGGCGGCGTCAGCGATCGGTTCCTTGTCGTTGACGCGGCTGGCGCTCGCTCCCTCGGGCAGGGGGAATGTCGTGCCGTAGGCCTGCGCCAGGAGTTTGAGGCCCGCCGCGTGACGGTCCCACTCGGGGCGTCCCTTCATCGTGGCCGGCTGGCCCTTCATGAATCTCTCGATTGAGGTGGCCTGCTTGAGGACGGTGGACGCTTCGGGGCCCGCCGCGTAGTCGGAGTTGAAGCGACTCTGGAGCTTCTTCGTGCTGTCCTGATAATCCTGGAGTGCGGCTTCGACTTTCGTTTCGCCGTTCGGCCCGGGCACCGTCGATCCCTTGAACGACCCGTCGAGGTTGCCCTCGAACTTGTCGCGCCCCTCATCGATCTGGTCGATGAGGGTCTTGAGGTCCTGGTCGCTCGGTCGCCCGGGTGGGGTCTGCGCACGCGCAGGGATGGCCCAGAGCATCAGGGCGCTCGCGACGAGCGTGACCAGGGCTCGCGGGCCGGTGCGGTGCCGTAAACGCTGCTGTCGAGGGGCAGTCATGGAAACCTCCGTATAGGCCACTTCAGCTCCTCTCGTGTGGGGCAGGGCTGACCAACCCTGCCCCATGAGAAGAGCGCACTCCGAATCGTCGGCCTACGAGCGGCGGAACATCCGGACGAGGCCAGAGCCGCCAACGAACAGCAATCCCAGAAGGCCCGCGAGCGGAACCGGGCTGCCCGTTTTCGGGAGCTTCGCAGGCGCCTCTCCACCCGAAGTCGCCGCGGCAGCCGGAGCCGCCGCTGCAGGGGTGCCGCAGCCGGCGCCGATGCCGAAGCCGGCGCTGCCGCCTTCGCCGGAGCAGCCGCCGGTGCAGCCTTGTGCGTCATGGTGCCCACGACCTGGCTGTCGGAGGTCATCTCGACGGTCGGCTCCTCGACGATCTTCTGCGCCGACACCGTCATGCCCTTGCGCAACTCGTACACGGTCGCCGGCTTGCCCTCGACCATGAACTTGTAGTCCGGCTTGACGTGGTATTCCTTGTTCTCGCCGTTCGGCAGGGTCAGGATGACGTACGGCCCGTTGACGAACCACACCTTGCCGGTCCCGACGGTCGTGGTCCGCACGGTGATCGGCGTGACGCTCTTGGTGACCGTTGCCGTCAGCCAGGTGCCGGGCTGCAGGTCGCGCACACCGAGTTCCTTGCCGTCGACCGTGGCCTTGCGGGAGTCCGGCACGTTGGTGAACGTCCGAACCTGACCGTTCGCCATCTTGACCACGAGGTTGTTGCCCTCGACGTACAGCACCTCGCCGCTCATCTTCTCGGTGGTGACCGTCGCGGTGCCTCTGGTCTCCTGGGTCGTGCTCTGTGGCTGCGCCGCCAGGACTGGCACGAACAGCACCATGGCGGCAAGCGTCATCGATAGCCGGATTACGAGTCTTCGCCCTCTAGTCATTGTGGCCCTTCCTCATGAGTGAGTCGATGAACCGCGTGGACATCGCCGGGTCGCATGGGTGACCGGCGCTGAAACAAGCGTGGCGGTCGGCGGCTGACCGGCGCGCGGGGAACTGGCGCATGCCGGACGGCACACGCGCCGTCGCCCTGCGTCGCAGCGCAGCCTACACCCGATTTCACGTGTTGTCACCTGGGTTTTCTCGTCGCGCGAGCGCGACCCCTGGCACGCCGGACACAACCGGTCAGACCTCCCGAAGCAAGACCCGGAGTCAGTACCGGACCCCGGACGGTCGCGTTCTCGACCCCTGACGCCGCGACCCCCATGGTGCTCCCGCAAGGCAATAACGTCGTCGTCGCTGGCGTTAACAGCAACAGGCGCGATTGGTACAGGGCCAGGACAGGTACCGGCGCACGCCGGCCGCGTGGGTCGCCGGCGTCGTCACCACCCGATGCGAGCGGCCGGACCACTTCAAGCGCCGCCTGCAGCGGCAGCCGAACGAATTCACGGTCGTCGTCCAGATCGGGGGCGCCCGGTCCTATCTTCCCCGGAGCGATCGCGACGTCCCGTACCACCGACGCGGACCGCGATTCCTTCCCACGAGGACCGGCGCCGCCATGGCACGTCTGGTTCAGGGTGTCCGCGAGCCGTCCCGTTGCGGCTCATCAGGTTCGACTGGTGACACCAGGCGCGGAGAAGAGCCCCGGTATTTCGGAGATCCCTACGGGCGACCGGGCGTCCGAGACACGCCGCGATCGGCTTGCGCGACCGCAAGTCGCACGAGCGCAGGGATTTCACCGCACACCCTTCAGTCGCTGTGTGCGGCATGCAGGATGCGAATCATGTCGGCGGCGCCGCGCCGATCCGGCCAAGGTGCGTCGTACCGGCCTACCCCGCGATCACACCGACAGGAGTACTCCATGGCTACCGCAGGCATCGTGGACGTCACTGAACAGAAACGGCTGAACGACGCGCGGGAGCAGGGCATCCCGTGGAAGAAGTGGGGGCCCTACCTGAGCGAGCGCCAGTGGGGCACGGTTCGCGAGGACTACAGCGACGACGGGAACGCGTGGGCCTACTTCTCGCACGACCAGTCCCGGTCGCGCGCGTACCGGTGGGGCGAAGACGGGATCGCGGGCATCTCGGACGACAAGCAGCGTCTCTGCTTCGCCCTGGCCCTGTGGAACGAGCGCGATCCGATTCTCAAGGAACGCCTGTTCGGATTGACCAACAGCGAGGGCAACCACGGCGAGGACGTGAAGGAGTACGACTTCTACGTCGACAGCACGCCCACGCACTCGTACATGAAGTATCTCTACAAGTACCCGCAGCGCGAGTTCCCGTACCGAGATCTGGTCGAGACCAACGCGAGGCGCTCGCGCGAGGAGTTCGAGTACGAGCTGCTCGATACGGGCGCGTTCGACGGGGACCGCTACTTCGACGTGTTCGTCGAGTACGCGAAAGGGGGGCCCGAGGACGTCCTCGTCCGCATCACCGTGCACAACCGGGGTAGCGAAGCGGCTCGCCTGCGGATCCTGCCGACGCTCTGGTTCCGCAATACGTGGTCGTGGGGAATCAACGACCAGCGCCCCTCGCTGCGCGCCTCCACAGCGACAACGATCGAGGCCTCGCACCAGGAGCTCGGGACCTACGTGCTGCGGTGCGACGGCACACCGGAGCTCCTGTTCACCGACAACGAGAGCAACACCGCGACGCTCTGGAACAACCCGAACGCCTCGCCGTACGTGAAGGACGCGTTTCACTCGTACATCGTCGCGGGCCGGCGCGATGCGGTGCACCCCCACAAGGTGGGCACCAAGGCCGCGGCCCACTACGTGGTGGACGTGCCCGCAGGCGGGAGCCAGGCGATCCGGCTGCGGCTCTCGCAGGCCGGCCTGGCCGGCGGCTTCGACGACTTCGACGGGGTGTTCAGGACCCGCCTGGCGGAAGCCGACGAGTTCTACAACCGGATCACGCCGGCCTCGCTCGACGACGATCAGCGCCGCCTCCACCGGCAGGCGCTCGCCGGGATGCTCTGGGGCAAGCAGTTCTACTACTTCGACCTCGAGCAGTGGCTCGCCGGGCACAAGAGTCATCCGCTGCTCGAATCCGCTCGTCACGGGGTGCGGAACACCGAGTGGTTCCACATGCTGAACGCCGACGTGATCTCGATGCCCGACAAGTGGGAGTACCCCTGGTACGCGGCGTGGGATCTCGCGTTCCACACCATTGCGCTGTCGCTCGTGGACTTCGACTTCGCGAAGGACCAGCTGCTGCTGATGCTGCGCAGCCTGTACTTCCACCCGAACGGCCAGATTCCCGCGTACGAGTGGAACTTCAGCGACGTGAACCCGCCGGTGCACGCGTGGGCCACGATCTATCTCTACAAGATGGAACAGACGCTCGGCCGCGCCGACCTGAAGTTCCTCGAGCGTTCGTTCCAGGGGCTGATGCTGAACTTCAACTGGTGGGTCAATCGAAAGGACCCGACCGGCCGCAACGTCTTCGCGGGCGGATTCCTCGGCCTCGACAACATCGGCGTCTTCGACCGCAGCGCGCAGCTGCCGACGGGCGGGTCGCTCGAGCAGGCGGACGGCACCGCCTGGATGGCGTTCTACTGCCAGTGCATGCTGGAGATGTCCCTGATCCTCGCCGAGAACGACTCGATGTACGAGGAGGTGGCCTTCAAGTTCGTCCAGCATTTCATGTGGATCTCGTACGCGATGGATCGCATCGGCGAGCACCACGACGAGATGTGGGACGAGGAAGATGGCTTCTACTACGACCTGCTCCGCCTGCCGGATGGCAACGCCATGCGGCTGAAAGTGCGGTCGCTCGTCGGGCTGCTCCCGCTCTGTGCGTCCACGGTCTTCGAGCCGGACGCGACGACCAAGTACCCGAAGCTGATGGAGATGATCGCGCTGTTCCGGCAGCGGCACCCGGAGATGGTGTCGCACGTGTCGCCCCTCGACGGCGGGTTCATCGGGTACAAAGGTCGGCGCCTGCTTTCGACGCTGAACAAGGGAAAGCTGGAGCGCGTCCTGAGATACCTGCTCGACGAGGGCGAGTTCCTCGGGCCGTACGGCATCCGGTCGCTCTCGCGCTACCATCTGGACCATCCGTTCAGGTTCAACGTCGGCCACCAGGAGTTCATGGTGCAGTACCTGCCGGCCGAGTCGAACACGGGGATGTTCGGCGGCAACTCGAACTGGCGTGGACCGGTGTGGATGCCGGTCAATATCCTGATCGTGCGAGCGCTGCTGAACCTGTACGCGTTCTACGGTGACGAGTTCACGGTCGAGTGCCCGACCGGTTCGGGCAACCGCACGACGCTGTTCGGCGCCGCGAAGGAAATCAGCCGGCGCCTGTCAGCAACGTTCCTCAGAGACGCGGCGGGCAAGCGGCCGGTGTACGGCGGCAGCGCCAAGTTCCAGGACGATCCGCACTGGCGCGACCTGATCCTGTTCTACGAGTACTTCCACGGCGACAACGGCGCGGGCCTCGGCGCCAGCCACCAGACCGGGTGGACGGGCCTCGTCGCACCGCTGCTGGATCTGTTCGGGCGCGTGGACGCCAAGGCAGTGCTCGAATTGGACCGTTCGGTGCTGCAGGCACGGATCGTTCGCGAGCAGGTCGGCGGCCAAAAGATCGGTGCGTAGCCGATCGGGATTCGGGACTGGCGGCGCGACGCCACCGCCGCCGGTCCCGCCCGTTCCGGTGTGCTCGAACCGTTCACGACTCGCGAGGAGATGCCATGTCCGATCCGGCCGCGCGGCCGAAACCCGACGAATCGCCCGCGAGCTCGCCACGCACGAATCGCCCGAAGACGGGGACGACCGTCGTATGGGGAGCGCGCTCCGACCGCGGCCGCGTCCGGCCGACGAACCAGGACTGCTTCTTCGTGGGCCGGTTCGACCGCACGCTCGAACCGGTGCTGACCAACGTGTCGGCCGACGTCGCCGAGCGATGGCATCACGACGCGGGCTACGTCGCCATCATCGCCGATGGTATGGGCGGCCACGCCGCCGGCGACGTGGCGAGCCAGACGGCGGTGGCCACCCTGCTCGACCTCGTGCTCGACACTCCGGACTGGATCATGAGGTACGACGACGAGTCTCTCGTCGCCGAGGTGCGACGTCGGATCGAGGACCGGCTGCAGCGCGTCGACGAACTGCTGCAGTCAATGGGACTCAGGTCTCGCGAACTCTCCGGGATGGGGACGACGGTCAGCGTGATTGCGGTGCTTCCTCCCTACGCGATGCTTGCGCACGTCGGCGACTCTCGGATGTATGTACGTCGCGGCGGGACCCTCACGCAACTCACGCACGACCACACCATGGGGCAGCTCCTTGCCGACGCCGGGCTGCTCGATGCGAGCGACCTGCCGCGCGCTCCCGAGAGCAACGTGCTCACGCGTGCGGCGGGCCACGGCGACGGCCACCTCCCGGTTGACGTGGAGCGGATAGGGATCGAGCCGGGCGACCAGCTGTTGCTCTGCACCGACGGACTCACCAAGGAGCTGCCCGACAACGACATCGAACGCGTGCTTGCGACGTCAACGTCTCCGGCGCTTGCGGCCGACGTGCTCCTGGGGCTGGCCCTGGAACGCGGCGGGCGCGACAACATCACGGTCGTCGTCGGACGAGTGGCGGGCTAAGGACTCAAAGGCTGAGGGCCAACGGCCAAGGATTGGCGGCCGCGCCAATGCCTCGAACCGCAGCCGCCTTCAGCCTTTAGCCTGAGCCGGCCAGCGAAGGCTAAAGACTAAGGGCTGAGGGCTAAGGCTCACGGCTGATGGACTCCCCGAACACGCCCCTGGGGCCCTTTGACCCGGAACACTCCTTTGTATTGAGTGCGGTTCCGGGTTCCGGGTTCTGGGTTCCAGGTTGGGTTCCAGGTTCCGGGTTCGTTCCAGGTTCCTTGTTCACGGGTTCCGCTTCCAAGTGCCGGGTTCGTAATATCGCCGTCGCTCCAATCGAGCCTGCGACGAACCTGGCACTCGGAACCAAAGACCAGGAACCGTTGAACCCCGGGGAACATGGAACGAACGAGGAACGAGGAACCCAACCTGGAACCCAGAACCAGGAACCGGAACCGTACGCAATCAAGTACAGGGGTTACAGAGCCCTTGAGCCCTTGAAACGCGTGCGGCCGCGCGCGCGCCGAGCGTCGCGACCGCCTGCTGCACCGTGAAGAACATCCGTTCGCGTCCGAGCAGCGGTCCCAACGTCGATCGCTGAACCACGCCCAGGGCCGCGGGGTTGAGCGCGGCGAGGCCGAGCACGCAGCCCGAACCCCGCAGCGACGCCTCCATCTCGGTCAGCGTCTTGAGCCCGGTGTACTCGATGTCCGGCACCGCGGAGAGATCGAGCACGACGCCGGTCGCGTTCGCGTCCTGCACGAGCGCCGCCACCTTATCGACGATCCGCTGTGCGTTAGCGAAATACATGCGGCCCTCGGGGCGCAGGACGAGCAACCCTGCGAACGAACTCGTCCTCCGGATGCTCCGGCGTGGCCGGCCGGAACACGTCGGTGCCGGGCTTGCGGCCGAGGACGTGGACGGCTGGAGAGTTCGCCTGCCGGAGCAGGGAGACCATCGACAGGATGATCGCGGCCAGGATCCCCGGCAACGTGCCGAGCGTTATCACGCCCACCATCGCCGCGACTGCCCACCGGAACTCGACGGTCCGGACCCGCCGGATGGACGCGAACGCCTCCGCGTCGATCAACGGAATCGACGTGACGATGACGACCGTGGCCAGCGTCGCCTGCGGCATGAGCGCGATGAGCGGCGCCAGGAACATGATGACGACCGCCGTCGCGCCGCTGGTCACGAGCGCCGAGACCTGGGTGCGGGCGCCGGCCCGGGTGTTCACGGCGGTCTGCGACGTGCCCCCGCCAGCCGGCATGGCGCCGAACAGGCCCCCGAGCGCGTTACCCGCGCCGAGCGCCAGCAGCTCCTGGTTCGCGTCCGGCCGCCGCTCCCCGCTCTTCACGAACGCGCGTCCCGACGCGATCGACTCCGTGAAGCTGATGAGGGCGATGCCGAGCGCGCCAGGCCACAATGTCGCGAACAGACCGATGTCAGGGAGCGTGACACCCGGCAGGCCCGCGGGGATCGTACCGATCGTGTCCACCCCTGCCGCCTTCAGGCCCATGAGCCCCGATGCCGCGATGCCGAGCCCCACGGCGAGCAGCGGCCCGGGCGCACGCGGCACGAACCGGGCGAGCAGCAGCATCAGCGCGATCGTCACGACCGACAAGATGAGTGTGGGCTGTGACAAGTGCGGCAGGCCCTCCACCAGCGCCGCGGCCGTGTGCAGCACCGTGCCCTTCGGCACGTGCAGGCCGAACAGCTTTGGCGCCTGGTCGACGATGATGACGAGACCGATGCCAGCCTTGAAGCCCGTGAGCACCGGCTCGGAGATGAACTGCGCGACGAATCCGAGCCGGAACACTGCCGCGAGGACGAGGATGAGCCCGACGAGCAGCGCGAGTGACGTCGCGATCGTGGCGGCCTGGTCTGCGGGCGCGCCCGGCGCGATGTGACTGATCTCCGCGGCGGTCAGGATGCCGATGGTGGTGGTGGTGCTGACGCTGAGGCGCAGGGAGCTGCCGAGGACGGCGTATACCGCCATCGGCAGCAGCGCCGTGTACAGGCCGACCTGCACGGCCAGGCCTGCGAGCGCAGCGTAGGCCATGGCCTTCGGGATGATCACCGAGGCGGTGGTCACCCCCGCAACCGCATCGGCGCGCAGCCAGCTCCGGTCGTAGGCGGGCAGCCACGCCAGAGCCGGAACTCGCGCCCTGAGGAACTCCCCGATCGTCATCTCGTGGCCTCGTGCGTGCGGCCGAAGGTGCCCGGGTCCGTCCCGGTCAGCGGCGGACCGGCGGCGGCGGCGGCAGCGGCCGTGTCGACGGCGCGGCGGGTGCTGGCGGCGCCGGCGGCGCGGGTTGCTCAGGCTGCCACCCGCCGCCCAACGCGCGATAGAGCTCTGCGAACACCCGCAGCTGTTCGCCTCGCGTGCGCGCGAGGTCCAGCTCCGTCTGGAACAGCTGCTGGTCGGCGATGATCACCTCGAGGTACGTGGACAGCCCCGTCTCGTACCTGTCGCGCGAGAGCTGCGACGCGTCGCGCAGCGCCACGACTCCCGACTCCTGCTCGGTGCGCACCTGGGCCAGCTTCTCGATCGTGACGAGCGCGTCGGCGACGTCTCGGTACGCGTTCAGCGCGGAGCGCTGGTACTGCGCGATCGCCTGCTCGAAGCGCGCCTGCGCCGCCTCGTAGTTCCGCCTGATCCGCTTCGCGTTGAAGAGCGGCTGAAACAGGTTGGCACCGAAGGACCAGACGAGCGAATCGCCCTTCATGAAGTCGGCGAGGTCGCCGCTCACCGTCCCGAAGGCCCCCGTCAGGCTGATCCTCGGGTAGAAGAGCGCCTTGGCCGCGCCGACGTCCGCGTTGGCCGCGACGAGCAGGCGCTCCGATTCGATCACGTCCGGGCGGCGCTCGAGCAGCGCGGCGGGCAGACCCACGGGGATCGCCGGGGGGGTGTGCTGCGCATCCAGCGTGCGGCCGCGCGCGATGGCGCCGGGCGCGCGACCCGCCAGCACGCTGATCGCGTGCTCCAGCACGGCGATCTGCCGCTCGATCTCCGGGATGGACGCCGCGGTGAGGGCGCGGTTCGCCTTCGCCTGATCGACCTCGAGCCGGTTGGACACGCCGCCGTCGAGACGCTGCGAGTAGTAGACAACGGTCTGGTCGTTGAGGACCAGCGTGCGACGCGCGATCTCCAGCTGCAAATCCAGCTCACGCAGCAGGAAGTACGAGGACGCGACGTCGCCGACGAGCGTCACGAGGACCGCCCGGCGGCCCTCCTCGCTCGCAAGGTAGCGGTTGAACGCCGCCTCGTTGTTCCGCCGCAGCCGGCCAGCGAGGTCGAGCTCCCATGACGCGCCCACGTCGAGCGACGTGTTGTTGAAGGTCCGATCGCCGTCCTTCTCCGCGCCCGGCGGTTGCGCGTTCCTCGAGGCCTGGCTGCCCGTGTACCCCGCCGTGAGGTTGACGTCCGGGTACAGGAAGGACTTCGCCACGCCGGACAGCGCACGCGCCTCCGCCACGCGTCCGATCGCCTCGCGGAGATCGAGGTTGTGGGCGACCGCATCCCGGAGCAGCGCCTGCAGCGCCTCGTCGTCGAAGACCTGCCACCAGGGCACGTCGGCGACGGACTCGGGTCTCGGCGGCTCGGGAGCACCCCGGAACGCCGCCGGCGGCTGCATCTCCGGACGGTGGTAGTCCGGGCCGGATTTACAGCCCGCGACGAGCACGCCGCAAAGCGGGAGCGCAGCCAGGATGCGGGTCCGGCTTCCGGTCATACGGCCGCCCCGTGCGATGCGGTCGGGGCCGCCGGCGCTGGTGGCGGCGTGCGGCCGCGCCCGGTGATCTTCTCGACCGTGACGTAGAGCACCGGGATGAGCACGACTGCGAGAAGCGTGGCGATGAGCATCCCCGAGAACACCGCCATGCCCATGACCTTGCGTCCTTCGGCGCCGGCGCCCGTGGCGGTGAGCAGCGGCGTGACGCCGAGGATGAACGCGAAAGCCGTCATCAGGATCGGCCGGAAGCGCAGCCTGGCGGCTTCGAGCGCGGCGGTCACCGGATCCTTGCCCTGCTCGTGGAGCATCTTCGCGAACTCGACGATCAGGATGGCGTTCTTCGCCGCCAGGCCGATCAGCATGATCAGGCCGATCTGCGCGAAGATGTTGTTGACGTAGCTCTCCGAGTACTGGCGCGCCGCCCACAGCCCGAAGTACGCCCCGAAGGCGGCGAAGGGCGTCCCGAGCAGGACGCTGAACGGCAGGCCCCAGCTCTCGTACTGCGCGGCCAGCACGAGGAAGACGAGCAGGATCGCGAGCGCGAACACGATCAGCGGGTTCGGCGCCTGCTTCTCCTGGTACGACATGTCGGCCCAGTCGAAGCCCATCTCCGGCGGCAGCGTCTGCTTCGCGACCTCCTCGAGCGCGGTGAGGGCCTGGGCGGAGCTGAAGCCCGCCGCCGGCACGCCGGTGACCTCCGCGGAGCGATAGAGGTTGAAGCGATTCGTGAACTCGGGCCCGCTCGTCGGCTTCGCGGTCACCAGGGTGTCGAGCGGCACCATCTGCCCGTTCTGCCCGCGCACGAAGAACAGCCCGAACTGCTTCGGATCCTGCCTGTACTCCGGCTCGGCCTGGACGTACACCTTGTAGACGCGGCCGAACCGGTTGAAGTCGTTCACGTAGGTGCTGCCCAGGAGCGCGCCCAGGGTGTTGTTGACGTCCTGCAGCGGCGCACCGACCTTCATCACCTTGGAGCGATCGATGTCCGCGAACACCTGCGGCACGCTGGCCCGGTACAGCGTCGAGACACGCCCGATCTCGGGCCGCTGCCGGGCCGCCTGCATGAAGCGGGCGGTGTGATCGGCCAGGAAGGCCGGCTCACGTCCGACACGGTCCTGCAGCTGCATCGTGAAGCCTGCGCCGGTGCCGAGGCCCGGGATGGCGGGCGGCCCGAAGGCCACGATCGTGCCTTCGGGAATCTGTTGCGCGAACGCCCGGTTGAGGGCCCTGATCACGCCGTTGGCATGGGACTCGTCGGTGTGGCGATCGTGCCATGGCTTCAAGGCGATGAAGAAGAAGCCCATGTTCGAGGAGTACGCGCCGGTGAGCAGGCTGAACCCCGAGATGGCGTTGTAGCCCTCGACGGCCTCGTTCTCGGACAGGATCTTCTCCGCCTTCTTCATCGCCGCGTCGGTGCGCTCGAGCGAGGCGCTGTCGGGCAGCTGCGCGTTCACCAGGATGTAGCCCTGGTCCTCTTCGGGCACGAAGCCAGACGGGATGCGGCCCATGAGGCCGACGCTCAGGTAGCTGAGCCCGGCAATCAGCACGAGGCCGATCACGAATTTGCGGACGAGCACCGTCGTGAAGCTGATGTAGCCGTTCGTGGCGATCCCGAACACCTTGTTGAAGCCGTTGTAGAACGGCGTCAGCAGGCTCTTCTTGCCGGTCGGCGGCTTGAGCAGCAGCGCCGACAGGGCGGGTGACAGCGTCAGCGCGTTGACCGCCGAGAGCAGCACCGAGATCGCGATCGTGATCGCGAACTGCTGATAGAGCCGACCCGTGATCCCGCCCATGAACCCGACCGGCACGAACACCGCGGCCAGGATCAGCGCGATCGCGATGACCGGGCCCGACACTTCCTCCATTGCCTTGAGCGTCGCGTCCTTCGGCGTCATGCCGTGCTCGATGTGGTGCATGACCGCCTCGACGACGACGATCGCGTCGTCGACGACGATGCCGATGGCGAGCACGAGGCCGAGCAGCGAGAGGACGTTGATGGAGAAGCCGAGCAGCGGGAAGAACATGAACGCGCCGACGAGCGACACCGGCACGGTCATCAGCGGGATCAGCGTGGCGCGCCAGTTCTGCAGGAAGACGAACACCACGATGATGACGAGAACGACGGCCTCCAGCAGCGTGTGGATGATCTCGTTGATCCCCTCGGTGACCGGCAGCGTGGTGTCGAGCGAGACCTGGTATTCCATGTCCCGCGGGAACCGGGTCGAGAGGTCCGCCATCGTCGCCTTGATCTTGTTCGCGACGTCGAGCGCGTTCGTGCCGGGGATCTGGAAGACGGCGATGACGGCCGACGGCTTGCCATTGTGCCGGCCGTACGCGTTGTACAGCTGCGTGCCGAGCTCGAGGCGTGCCACGTCCTTGAGGCGCACCTCGGAACCGTCGGCGTTCGCGCGCACGATGATCTCGCCGAACTCCGCCTCGTCGAGCAGGCGGCCCTTGGTGCGGACCGCATACGTGAACTCGGTGCCCGGCTTCGCGGGCGGCCCGCCGATCTGCCCGGCCGGGCTCAGCTGGTTCTGCTGGTTGACGGCGTTGACGATGTCGGGAACGGTGATCCCGAGCTTGGCGATCCGATCGGGCCGCAGCCAGACGCGCATGGCGTAGTCGCTGCCGCCGAACAGGTTGATCTGCCCGACGCCCGGGATGCGCGCGATGTTGTCGTTGACGTTGATCGTCGCGTAGTTCGAGAGGAAGTTGTTGTCGTAGGTCCCGTTCGGCGACTTGATGGAGATGACGAGCAGCGGGAACGCCAGCGCCTTCTTGACGGAGACGCCGTAGTTCTTGACCGACTGCGGCAGCTGGGGCGTCGCCTCGGAGACGCGGTTCTGCGTCAGGACGTTGTCCATGTCGAGGTTGCTGCCCACCTCGAACGTCACCTTCAAAGTCAACGTGCCGTCGTTGGCATTCGTCGACTTCATGTAGATGCCCTTTTCGACGCCGTTGATCTTCTGTTCGAGCGGCGTCGCGACCGCGGCTTCCACGTCCGTGGCGCCGGCGCCGACGAACGTGGTCGTGATCTGCACCATCGGCGGGACGATCTCGGGGTACTGCGCGATCGGCAGCCCCTGCATCGCCACCAGCCCCAGCATCACCATGATGATGGAGAGCACCATCGCCACGATGGGCCGGTTCACGAAGAAACGAGCCATGACCTACCGCCCCCCTGCCGTCGTCGCCGCTGGCTCCAATTGTCCGCTGCCCTCCGGAGAGGCGGGGGCAGCTTTCGCCGTGACGACGGTGCCCTCGCGCAGCCGCTGCAGACCCTCGATCACCACGCGTTCGCTGCCGTCGAGGCCTTTCTCGATGATCCAGAGGCTGCCCACCCGCGGACCGACCGTGACCGTCTTGAACGCCACCTTGTTGTCGCCGCCTACGACCGCGACGCTGTACAGGTTTTGCAGCTCCTGCACCGCGCGCTGCGGCACCAGCATCGCGTTCTTCTTCTGGTCGATGACGAACCGGGCACGGCCGTACTGGCCGGGACGGATGATGCCGCCCGGGTTCGGGAACGTGAACTGCAGGGTGATCGTGCCGGTGGCCGCGTCCACCGCGCGCTCCACTGCCTCGAGGTGCCCCGTTTTGGGATGGACCGTGCCGTCCGCGAGCACGAGCTCGATGGGGATCTTCTCGCCCTTGCGCTCGGCGCGGATCTCGTCGGCCCGCCGCGCGATGCGCAGGTACTCGGCCTCGCTGATCCCGGCGCGGAAGAGGATCGGGTCCACCGTCGACACCGTCGTGAGCAGCGTGCTCTCGCCGCGGCCGACGAGGCTGCCGGCCTTCACGAGCGTCGTGCCGATCAGGCCGTCGACCGGCGAGACGACGTTCGTGTAGCCGAGATCGAGGGAAGCCCGCTCGACTTCGGCCGTGCGAGCGGCCACCTGCGCGCGGGCGGCGTCCTCGGCGGAGACGGCGTTGTCGAGTTCCTGGGCGCTGACCGCCTGCTTGTCGGCCAGCGGCTTCAGGCGCTTCACGTCGTTCTGCGTTCTGACGTACCGGGCCTGCCACGTGGCCAGCTCCGCCTGCGCGTTCGCGAGCGACGCCTCGAGTGGCTTGCGGTCGATGCGGTAGAGCACCTGTCCCTTGCGCACGAGCGTGCCTTCCGCGAAGGTGACGGCTTCGAGGAAGCCCTCGACGCGGGCACGGATGTCCACGTCCTGCGAGCCCTTGGCCTGGCCGACGAGCTCCATCGGGACGGGGACGTCTTTGCGCACCACCTCCGTGACCAGCACCTCGGGCGGCGGCGGTACGACAGGAGCCTTCTTCTCGGGACAGGCGACGGCCACCAGGCCGGCGCCGAGGATCGCGGCGGCGATACCCGCGCGCCTCGGCGCGCGCGTGACATGCGCTCTACTGGTGGTGCACACGTGCTCTCCTCCTCGGGTCTCCGCTGCCGCGGCGCGCTGGCTACTTCAACAGCGGCACTTCCGCCGCCAGGCGCAGGTCGATGATCTTGTTGATCGCCATCTCGGTCTGATACCAGCGGCCGACCTTCACCGCGGGCAGCACCGCCTTGAACTCGCCGGCGTAGCGTTTGATCAACGCGAGCCGCTTCTCTTCGAGGCCGATCGCCCCGTTCATCAGCTCGGTCGCCTTGGCATCGGTGAGGCTGCCGTAGTGGGCGGCGTAGTCCTTGATTCCTGCATAGCGCGCGTCGCCAATCGCCGCGAGCTCCGCCTCGTACTTCTTGTAGACGGGCCAGAACGCGGCAGCCTGCGTCGCATCGAGTTCCAGCGCCTGCCCGACGATCTGCGATTTCTCCTGCTGCACTCCGCCCCGTACGAGCTTCATGTACTCGTCGAGATTGGGCGGCGGCGCCTGCGGCGCGGCCGTGCTCTGCCCTGTCGCCGCGGGCTGCTGCGCCCGCGTGCCGACCACGCCCGCGACGATGACGACCGCCGCCACGATCAACGCTATGTTTCGCTTCACGCTCACACTCCTTTACTGGGGATGGCGGAATTCCTTAATGAACAATGCACAATGCACAATGAAGGACGAGATGGTGCCGGTCACCCGGGCCGCACTTCAACCTGCATCTTTCATCCTGCACTCTTCGTTCTTCTCATTTTCATTCTTCATTTTCCATTTTCATTTCTTCTTCGGCGGAAACTCCTTGAGCATGTCGTGCACGGCTTTCTCGAGCCGCACGCGCCGTTCCTCCGGCTTCTTTTCGAGATCCACTTCCGCCTGCGCGACGCCGCGCCACACGACGGACTTCATCGACGGCGCGACCATGTCGATGACGACCGTCCCGACGGGGTACGCGCGCAGGGCCGTCGTACCGCCCATCACGATTGGCAGGCCCCACTCCGGCGTGGACGGGATGAACTGTCCCATGTACTGCGACGACTGGCCGATGGTGACCAGGACGTAGTAGTTGACGAGCAGCGCGGCGTTGTCGGCGGTTTTCGTGAGCCCGCGGGCCGACAGCTCCCGCTCCATCACGGGCACGAGCACCGGATCGACCTTCTGCCGCAACTTCTCCGGATCGGCCTCGGCCGTCGTCGCCAGCATCACCTTGCCCGTGCCGTCGGGAGACCAGTTCCAGGTGCGCGCCGCGTCGAACGGGTAGGTCTGATGGTGATCCGTCGTGATCTTGATCTTGGCGGCCTCGAAGGTCGTGCCAAGCACGAGCCACGACCCCGCGAGGACCACCGTCGCCAGGACGAGCCGCCGTGGGCGAAGGCTCCGTGACATCGACATCTCCTTCAGCGCCGCTTCCAGGTGGCGGTCGCCGCAACCTGCCCGTCAGGTTGCAGCGATGACAGCTTCAGCAGGTCCCCGTCGAACGCGAACCGCCGCCGCCGCTCGGTCGAGATGACCGTGTTCGGGTCCACGCTACCCGTGACGTCCATCAGCTTCAGCTCGCTCTTGGCCGCATCGATGACCGCCCGCCCCGTGAACGAGATCAGGTTTGCCGTCCGCGCCGCCTCCGGCGCGTTCGGATCGTTCGTGTGCGCGTCGACGGTGAGGTTGCCGTACTCGTCGTAGACGAGCGTGCCCTTCGCCGCCAGCGGCACCGGCGCGCCTCCGCCGGCGGGCACGACGGCCAGCGACACCAGCTCCCACGTGCCCTGCAGCTGCCTCCGCACGGCTTCGAGGGACCCGGCGCTTGTATCGACATCGGCGCCCTTCATGGGCCTGGTGCCCGGACCCGCGGCGCACCCTCCGAGGACACCAACGCTCACGAGGGCAAGAAGCATCCCGACGCTGTGACGGCTGGACATGTGCCGCTCCCTGAATCGCCGCAGGGCTGAAGCCCTGCCTCGCTCGACACGCTCAATGAAAAATGCAGAATGAAGAACGTAAGACCGGCTCAGTTCTTTGCATTTTGCATTCTGCATTTTGCATTCAGGCTGCGTTCTTTCAGCAGCCTGCTAGAACCGCACCCCGAACGTGATCGGGAAGTACTGGGCGTTGGTCGAGTACTCCGTGCCGGCCGCCGTGATCTTCGGGCCCCACACATAGTGGTAGCGGGCCTCGACGTAGAACTTCGCCGCATGCCCGAAGGTCAGGCCGCCGCCGAAGTTGAAGCCGAAGTCGGTCGACGAACGATCGCCGACGATGGCGTCGGTCGACACCGCGGCCGGATAGCAGATCAGCCAGTACGGATCGCACACCGTGGCGAAGCCCACGCTCGGCGTGGTCAGCTGGATGATTCGGTGATAGATCGCCGGGGCCCGCGAGGAAGTAGCCGCCGACGCCGCCACCACCCGTCGACCGGACCACGAGGTTGAACGTGCCGGCGTGCAGCTGGTGGTTGCTCTCGATCAGGATCGTGTCGGTGATGACCGGATCGGCGTTCGGGAACGTGCGATCCGGGCCGCCGAAGCGCTGATACATGTACTCGGCCTGGACCCCCACGGCGGGATTGACGTTGAACGTGACGCCGATCGCGCCGTTCCAGCCGGTATCGAACGAGTCGGCGAGGTTGCCCACGGGAAACGAGACGCCGCCGCCGAAGTTGACTTCAACCGGCTTGTCCTGGGCAAAGCCCCGGGCCGGCATCGCGAGCAGTGCTACAGCAAAGACGAGAACGATTTTCCGCATTGGTGACTCCTGGTGAACTCAGGGGCGCTGGCTATAGACTCCCCCTCGCCGTGTTTGAGCACGGCTGGTGCCATGACAGCCACGGGCCGACCTGACTCCCATCACCTGTCTTTGCGACACTTACGGCGGCCCCAACAGCAAGCAATCCTGGGCGGGGCGCGGGCAGCCCTCCACCATCTCGGAGTCCCCCTGATATTTCGTAGGCGCCTGCAGTGGCTCGGCCGGGTGGCCGGCGGGAACACCACGCGCCCGCCCGCGGTCGACACCGGCGCCAGGCAGCGCCCGCGCCTGAATGCGCTGAAAACATGCTGGGGACGAGCGACCGCCGCCGATGACGAACGGCGGCGACGCGGCACGGCGAGGGAATTGCGAAGTGGTCGGCAATCTCTGGAGGGATTCCTCGCTGTTTGCCGACTGCCGAATCGACCGCTCCCGCCATCGACGATGACCGCCGCCCGCCGACCGCGCGTGCCCCGCCTCGCGCCGGCGGCCTGGTGCCTGGTGCTGCTCCTCGGCCCGCTCGGCGCGGCCAGCCGCCGCCGGGCCCAAGACCGATGTCGTGCACCTGAAGAACGGTGACCGGGTCTCCTGCGAGATCAAGAAGCTCGATCGCGCGCTCCTCACGCTCAGCACGGACCCCATGGACACCGTCACCGTGCACTGGGACAGCGTCGCGGGCCTGTCGAGCCCCCGCTACTTCGAGATCGAGCTGACGTCGGGCGTCGTGTATTACGGGTCGCCGGGCGTGGGCTCGCCGGGTGAACTGCTGCTGACCGCTCTGGCCAGCACGCCGGTCAGCCTGCAGTTGGCGGACGTGATTCGTGTGACGCCGATCGGCAGCAGCTGGTGGGGCCGCATGGACGGCAACATCGACCTCGGCTTCAGCTTCACCCAGGCCAGCCTCGAGACGCGCTGGACCCTCAACGCCGGCGCCACGTACCGCAGCCGCCGCTACAGCACGCACGGCACGATCTCCTCACAGCTGACGGCGCGCGAGGATGCCGAACGGCTGCTGCGGAACACGATGACCCTGTCGGCGAATCGCCTGCTCGGCGGCCGCTGGTTCACCATCGGCCTGGGGCAACTGCAGCAGAACGACGAGCTCGATCTGGATCTGCGCGCGCTCGGCGGCGGCGGCTTCGGGCGCTACCTGTCACAGAGCAACTACCGGGTGATCTCGGGCTACACCGGCCTGGTGTACACGAACGAGAACTTCGCGGGCGAGCCTGCCGGTTCGTCCGCCGAAGGCGTGCTCGGGGGCACGTTCGACTTCTTCACTCCCCGCAGCGACCGCTTCTCGTTCAGCAACGCCGTCGTGTCGTTCTACACGATCGGAGGCCGCGCACGCGTGCGCGTCGAGCTCGAGAGCGCGCTGCGGCACGAGTTCTACAAGGACTTCTACTGGAGCCTCAACGGATTCGAGAGCTTCGACAGCACGCCGCCGGAGGACCAGAAGCAGAACGACGCCGGCGTGAGCATCGCGCTCGGGTGGAAGTTCTAGCGCCCGTGGGGAGGGCTGAGGACTGAAGGCTAAAGGCTGAGGGCAGGGGGCGGCCCGCGCGGGTGCTACGCGTTCTCCGCCCCATGGGATCGGTCGCCGTTGGTGCGCGCCGCACGGTTGATCCCGAGCTTCGCCATGCGGCTCTCGAGGGTGGTGGGCTTCATCCCGAGCAGGTCCGCCGCGCCGCCCCGGCCCCGTATACGCCAGCCGGTCGCCTCGAGCACCGAGCGAATGTGGTCCACCTCCATGTCCACGATCTTCAGGCTCTTGCGCTTCGTCGCGGAGCTGGGACGGGGCGGCTCGATCACCAGCTGAGGCCCGTTCGACACGATCATCGCGCGCTCGATGACGTTCCGGAGCTCGCGAACGTTTCCGGGCCACGGGTACGCCTGCAGTGCGTGGAGGCTGTGTTTCGAGAGCGACTCGACGTTCTTGCCGAAAGCCGCGGCGAACTCGTTGATGAACGACCAGACGAGAGACGGGATGTCCTCGACGCGCTCGCGCAGCGGCGGCACGCGGATGGGAAACACGTTCAGCCGGTAGTACAGGTCCTCGCGGAACGTGCGGTCCGCCACGGCCTGCTCCAGGTCCTTGTTGGTGGCGGCGATGATGCGGACGTTGACCTTGATCTGCTGCGGGCTGCCCAGCCGCTCGATGATGTGATCCTGCAGCACCCGCAGCAGCTTGACCTGCACTTCCGACGGCAGCTCGCCGACCTCGTCGAGGAAGATGGTGGAGCCGTCCGCCACCTCGAACCGTCCGAGCTGGCGCGAGAGGGCGCCGGTGTAGGCGCCACGCTCGCGGCCGAACAGCTCGCTCTCGATGAGCGCCGTGGGGATCGCGGCGCAGTTGACCCGCACCATGGGCTTCTGCCGTCGCGGGCTCAGGTCGTGGAGGGCCTCCGCGAACACTTCTTTCCCGGAGCCCGTCTCGCCGAGCATCAGCACCGTTGCCGTTGTCGGCGCCACCTGCTCGACCTGCGCGAGCACCTGGCGCGCCGCCTGGCTGTCGGCAGCGAGCACCCGGGGGCCCTTCAGCGTCCGCACCTCGCGCCGCAGCTGCACGTTCTCCAGCGCCAGTTGATCCTTCAGCCGGCGGACCTCGGAGAGCGCGTGCTCCAGGAGCTCACGATCCCGCCGGTGGCTGAGGCTGTTCGCAAAGACCGCGGCGGCCAGCTGCAGCCGGTCGAGCGTGAACGCTGACCACGGGTGTTCGACCGTGTCGGTGCCAAACGCGAGCACCCCGATCAGCGCATTTTCCATCATGAGCGGAAGGCACGCGGCCGACTTCAGGCCCCCCCGCCTGAAGCTGTCCCGATCCACGGCCGACGGCAGTTCGTCGACCGAGGTGAATGCCACCGGCCGCCCCTCGCGCAACTGGGCGATCACCCACGGAAAGTGCTCTCCCGCCCGGAGCTGCGAAGGAACGGGCGCCGTGTAGGTCTTGTCGCGCAACCAGATATGCGTGTAGACGAAGTCGTCCTTCTGGTCGGTCGGTTGCCACAGCGTGCTGCGGTCCACGCCCAGCAACGTCGCGAGGCGCCGCTGGCTCTCCACAATCGTGTCATCCAGCCGATCCGGCGTCACGGCCACGAACCGAGCGGCGATCTCGGCGAGCGCACTGTCGAACGAGTGGTCACCGGCCAATTGCGCCTTCAGCGCCCGCCGCGTGGTCCCGTCCAGCACGGACGCGACGACGACCGGCCGATGGTGGTGCCTGGAGGCCATCAACGCCACTTCGATGGCGATGAGGGTGCCGTCCTTCCGCCGGCCGTCGACGTTCCGGCTCACGCCGAGCGGGTAGCTCTCCGGCTGCGAGGAGAACACCGCGCCCGGTTCGACATCCTTCGAGCGCAGGATCGCCGGCACCAGCCCTTCGATCGGCATCCCGAGCAGTTCCGACGCGTTGTAGCCGAACAGCCGCTCGACCGTATCGTTCGCGAAAAGGACGACGCCATCCCCGTCGCATACCAGGATCCCGCACGGAGAGCCCGTCACGGCGAGCTGAAAGAGGTCCGAGTCTGCCATCACCTGTAACACGTTGCGAAATCATAGGACGCGAACGACGGAGTTGTCGATTCAAATCTGCCCGACATTTCGGAGTGCCTCCGAGCCGGCGGAGACAGCCGAGCACCTCTCTCTCCAGACCCGGGGCCGCAGAGCACGGCCAAATCCTTCATTGAACAGGAGTTCGACTGCCCGTAGCGCTAAGGGGCACCGCTGGCACAGCGGGTGCTGTTGGTGAGCGCCGTGGGCCCCGCCGCCGCGAGGCACGCCTCGAGGGGGACGTTCAATGACGATACCAGCGGTCAGGATGACCGTCCGTTGGCACATCCCATTAGGGGAATCCCGCTCGATCATCGACGCGCTGCACGGAGTCATGATCGCGGCCCGTGCACGACGCGATTGCCTGGGATGCTCACTGGCGACCGACGCGGCGCGCACGGTTGGCGTGCGCTATGCCGAGGAGTGGGCGGACGAAATGTCGCTGCGCCGCGAGCTGCGGTCCGACCGCTTTGCGACGCTGGCGGCCTTGATGGAATCCGCCACAGAGCCGCCCGTCGTCGAAATCGCGCTGCCGGGCGGCACGCGGGGACTCGACTACGTCGAGGAGGTCCGGGCCACCGAACCCAGGTAGGGTGCGCGGGCAGCCCTCCATTCTTTGTACGATTCGCGCGATGAGCGCGAATGGTTCCATGTTTTCGTCGTCGAGGACGTCAAACCAGCACACCTGCCTACCAGAGGAGAATCAGATGTCGACGAGCTTTTCCCGTGTCCTGACCCGGGTCGCGCTGGCGGCGGCGATCGCCGTGACCGCGACGGTGGCGCACGCCCAGGACGTGGCCTTCAATGCGATGCCCAATGTGGACTTCGCGAAGTTCAAGACCTATAAATGGGTCCAGATCAAGGGCGCGGAGTACCCGGATCAGATCACGGACTCCCAGATCAAGGAGTCCCTCGACAAGGCGCTCGCCGCGAAGGGCCTCACGAAGACCGATGCCGACACCGCTGACCTGTACGTCGGCTACCAGGCGGCGGTCAGCCAGGAAAAAGAGTGGAACACCTACAACATGGGGGGCGGGCCGGGCTGGGGCTACG
Source organism: Vicinamibacteria bacterium (assembly GCA_963697705.1). GTDB lineage: Bacteria > Acidobacteriota > Vicinamibacteria > Vicinamibacterales > JAENWD01 > CAVUCH01. The sequence goes on along the minus strand of CAVOPA010000017.1, from coordinate 1,456,420 downwards.
GCGCGGGCTGGTACGGCTACGGCGCTGGCGGGACGTCAACAACGACGAGCACGACCATTCACGTCGGCACGCTCGGCGTGGACATGTACGACCCCGCCGCCAAGCAACTCGTCTGGCGCGGACGGGCCTCGAAGACGCTGGACGCGAAGGCCAAGCCTGACAAGCGCAAGAAGAACCTCGACAAGGCCGCGGAGAAGATGTTCAAGAACTATCCGCCACCCGTGAAGAAGTAAGGACCACCACTCGCCTGGCAGGTCCACCGATGGCGCCCGCACTCACATACGTGCCGTGGCGGCGCCGGCACCAGGCCGTCGGGCCCCGCGCCCTGACGACGCTCCTCGCGTGCCTCGCGCTGTCGGTGGGCCTCGATATCGGCCTCGCCGCCCAGGAACCCGCCGTCGCCGAGCAGGCGATCGACACCGCGCCGGTCGAAGTGGACGGCCAGGTGCTGTTCCACGTGCGCGGCGCCTCCTCGATGGCGCCGGAGACCAGGGCCGAACGGATTCGCCAGCGCGTGGAGACGGTCGCCGCGGACGCGTTGGTGCGACCCGAGGCGATCCGCGTGGCCGAGATGGACGGCCTCACGTGGATCATGGCCGGCGATCGGCCGATCATGGCCGTCACCGAGGCCGACGCCCGGCTCGAGCAGCTCACGCGCACCGAGTTGGCCGCGACGCACCTCGCTCGTCTCCGGCAGGCCGTCGCGGAGTACCGCGCGGCGCGCACGCCGGAGGCGATGGCGCGCAGCATCCGCACCGTCGCCGTCGCCACGCTCGGCGTTCTCCTTGCGCTCGGCGTCATCGCCCTGCTCAACCGCTGGATGCACAAGCTCGCCGCGCGCGCGGTCGATCGTCGCGTGCAGGCCGTGCAGATCCAGAGGGTCGCGCTCGTGCGGGCGGAGCGGATTGTCACCATCCTGCACCAGGCGCTGCAGCTCGCCACGGCGATTGCCGTCCTCGCCGTGGTGTTCCAGTACCTGGCGTTCGGGCTCGGCGCCTTCCCCGCCACCAGGTACCTCGCCAACCATCTGTTCTCGATCGCTGTCGCCCCGCTGAAGACGATGGCGCAGTCGGCGATCGATCAGGTGCCGAACCTGGTCTTCCTGGCCGTCCTCGCGGTCGTGGTCCGGATGGGCCTGAGGGTGCTCCGTGTGGTGTTCGACGCGGTCGAGCGGGGAGCAATCAGGTTTTCCGCGTTCGAGCCGGAGTGGGCACAACCGACGTACAAGATCGTCCGCTTCGCGATCGTCGCCTTCGCCGTGGTGGTCGCCTACCCGTACATGCCCGGGGCCCAGTCGGCGGCGTTCAAGGGCGTGTCCCTGTTCGTCGGCGTGCTCTTCTCGCTCGGGTCGTCGTCAGCCGTGGCCAACCTGATCGCCGGGTACATGCTGATCTACCGGCGGGCGTTCAAGCTTGGCGATCGGGTCCAGATCGGCGACGTGATGGGAGACGTCACGGAGTCGCGCATCCAGGTGACGCGGCTGCGGACGGTCAAGAACGAAGAGGTCGTGATCCCGAACTCGCAGATCCTGGCGGCACAGGTGACCAACTACAGCGCGCTGGCGCACACGCAGGGGCTGATCCTCCACACGATGGTCGGCATCGGTTACGAAACGCCGTGGCGGCAGGTGGAGGCCATGCTGCTCATCGCCGCCGAACGCACGCCGGGCATCCTGTGCAGCCCCGCGCCCTTCGTGCTCCAGCGGGCGCTCGCCGATTTCGCCGTGAACTACGAGTTGAACGTGTACTGCGAGGACGCCGTGCGCATGCTCGACGTCTACACCGACCTCCACCGGCAGATCCTCGACGTGTTCAACGAGTACGGCGTCCAGATCATGACTCCGGCCTACCGCTTCGATCCGGCCGAGCCGAAGATCGTGCCGCCGTCGCAATGGCACCTCGCGCCAGCCGCGCCCCCACCACCGGCGACGGCCACCGCGCCGGGGCCGATCGCCACGTAGCCGCGGCTCACTTCGACAGGCTCAGGGCTGAGGAGTGGGGACTGAGGCGTAGGGCGTTCATAGACCGAGCATATGCGGCCGAAATGCGGGGGCAACTCGCCGGGTCAGCGGCTGGCACCGTGGCGGCGTAAGGGCGCGGGTGAGGGTACGCCCCCATCCGCCAGACCAGCGGCGCTTCGTCGGCCTTACCACGTGGCGTTCACGTCCGGGAGGTGATCGTTGAGATATCGCGCTTATCTTCTCGCGTTATCGGCATGCCTTGTCACGGCGGTCACCCTGCGCGCCGAGCCTCCGGCTCCCGGCGCACGGCTTGCCGCTTCCAGCTCGCTCTCAGCCGCATCCAGCGTTCGAGCACAGGCATCGAGCGCGCAGGCGGCGCCCGCGGCATCGGCCGCGCCGCAGGCCGGCTACGTCGGCAACGACACGTGCCTGACCTGCCATACCGACAAGGGCGACTCGCTCAAAGGGACAGCGCACGCCAATCCGAAGAACCCGCGCTCGCCGGAGGCCACAAACGGGTGCGAGAGCTGCCACGGCCCCGGGCAGGCGCACGTGGAGGACGAAGCGAAGGGGCACATCCTGAAGTTCGGACAAGCCCGACCCGCTGAGGTCAATCAAACGTGCCTGGCGTGCCATAACCGCGGCAACCACGCCGGGTGGGAGGGCAGCGGGCACGAACGCCGCAATCTCTCGTGCACCACCTGCCACAGCGTGCACAGTCCGAAATCGGCGGAACGGCAACTCGTCAAAACCACGCAGACCGAGCTCTGTGCGACCTGTCATCGCCTCCAGGTGGCCAAGACCGAGCGTGCCGTCGCCCACATGCCCGTGCGCGAGGGCAAGATGGCGTGTACGTCGTGTCACAACCCGCACGGGTCGATCAGCAACGTCAAGGCGCTCAAGGTCGGCAGCTCGGTCGCCGAGCTGTGCACGAGCTGCCATACGGAGATGCGTGGGCCGATGCTGTTCGAGCACGCGCCCGTGCGCGAGAACTGCGCCACGTGTCACGACCCGCACGGCTCGTCGAACGATCGCATGCTGGTCGTCCGCATGCCGATGCTCTGCCAGCGCTGCCACATCGCGACCAAGCATCCGGCGACGCTCTACGACAAGGACCAGATCACGACCAACAAGAGCAATCGGATGTTCGGCCGCTCGTGCGTGAACTGCCACTCGAACGTTCACGGCTCGAACCATCCGTCGGGCCAGTTCTTCATGCGGTAAGGCGGAGAACCGAACATGCGCCTCTGGTTGATTGCTTTATGGCTTCCGATCGGACTCGCCGCGCCGGCGTACGCCCAGTCGCCGGCCCCGCCTGACACGCAGGGGCAGGCGCCCACGCCCGAGACGCCGCCGCAGCCCGCGGCCACGCCGGACACCGAATCGTCGCGCAGCCTCTTCGACCTCGCCCCGAACCAGCTCCTGCTCGGCGGACGCGTGAGCAGCATCGACGGCGACCCGGCGCGCTGGCAGCGCTATCAGGATCTCCGCGACGGCCTGCTCTTCACCGCGGCGCGGTTCACGCGCGAGGATCCGGCCGGCGCGTGGCTGTTCAAGGCGGCCGCCGACAACGTCGGCTGGCGCGATCAACGGTACGCCGCCGACTACGAGCGGACGGGCCGCTTCAAGGTCACGGGCCTCTGGGATCAGATTCCGCAGTTCTACAGCGTCGACACGAAGACGCCCTATACGGGCAGCGGCGGGACGCTACTCCTCGACGACGCGACGCAGCGGGCGATCCAGTCCGGCCAGGCGAACCTGAACGCCTACGTCCCGATCGCGCCGCAGTTCGACCTGCGCGAGCGGCGCGACATCGGGCGCGTCGACGTGGTGGCTACGGCGACGCCGAAGCTCGACGTCACGGCCAGCTTCACCACGCAGAAGCACAGCGGCGAGCTGCCGTGGGGCGCCGGCTTCGGCTTCAGCAACGACGTCGAGGTGCCGCTGCCCTACGACTCGCGGGCCAACGACTTCACCATCGGCACGGAGTGGACGAACACGAAGAACATGCTGCGCGTCGCCTACAACGGATCGTGGTTCGACAATCTCGCCGACCCGCTCGTCTGGGACAGCCCGCTCCGTCTGGACGACATCTCTACGGCGCCCGGACGCGGCCGCATGTCGCTCTGGCCGTCGAACTCCGCGCAGACCATCAGCTTCGGCGGCTACACGAAGCTGGCGCACAAGACGCAGGTCACCGGGTTCTTCTCCTATGGCCTGTGGAGCAACGACGAGCCGCTGCAGCCGTTCACCATCAATTCGGCGCTGGCACCGATCGCGCTGCCGCGCAGCAACGCAGACGCGGAGGCGCACGTGTTCTCGACGAACCTGAATCTGACGTCGCACCCCACCACCGACTGGCGGTTCGGCGCGCGCTTCCGCAATTACACCTACGCCAACCACATGCCGGCGACGAGCATCACGCAGTACAACAACTACGACTCGGGGCTGTCGACGACGCCCACCGGCGGTCCCGATCTTTACGCCCACGACCGGACCACGTTCGACGCGGACGCGACCTGGAGCAAGATCAACCCGCTCGCGCTGACCGTCGGCTACACACACAACGGCAACGGCTACGACGCGCGGATCGTTCAGTCGAGCGGCGAGGACGTGTTTCGCCTGTCGGCCGACGCGGTGGGAACCTCCTGGGCCACGTTCCGGGCCGAATACGAGTTCGGGAGCCGCACCGGATCGGGCCTGGACGAGCAGGCCCTGATCGACATCGGCGAGCACCCGGAGATGCGGCATTACGACCTGGCCGACCGGACGAGAAACCGCTTGACCGGACAGGTCGACATCGTCCCATCGGACGCCTGGACGTTCAGCGCCTCCGGCGGAATCCTGAGCGACGACTACGACAACACGGTCCTGGGGCTGCAGGAGTCGACCGGGCGCACCTTCTCGCTCGCCGCCGACTACCACCAGCCGAACGGCCTTGGCGCGGGTGCCACGTACAACTACGAGCGGTATGAGGGACTGCAGCAATCGCACGAAGGGGATTCGTCGGCCGCGCAGTTCAACGATCCCCTGCGCAACTGGATGGCCGACTCGACCGAGACGGTCCATTACTTCTCCATCTACGCGACGCCGCCCCGCATCGACCGCAACACCGAGGTGCGGTTCTCGTACGATTTCAGCCACGCGAACGGCAATTACCTCTATACGATTCCCGCGGGCAGCCCGATTGCGACGCCCAATCCGCTGCCGGACGTGTTCAACAAGCTGCAGCAGCTTCACCTCGACGCGCGCCACCGGCTGACGAAGAATCTCGCCGCCACCTTCTCCTACCTGTACGAGCCGTTCCGCGTGTACGACTTCGCGTTCGATCCCAGCGTGGTCAACGGCATCGTCCAGCCCAGCTCGCTGGTGATGGGGTACGTCTACCGGCCCTACACCGCGAACTCTTTCAACTTCGGCGTGCGATATCTCTGGTAGATTACGAGCAACGGCGAATGTCTTTTGGAGGCTCCATGCGAATCACGAGAACGGCTCTAGTCACGGTCGCGCTCGCGCTTGCGGTTACGACGGCGACCGCGCGCTCAGCTGCGGCCCAGGACGCGGCGCAGATCAAGCACGGACAGGAAGTCTATGCCGCACAGAAGTGCCAGATGTGTCATGCCATCGCCGGCAAAGGCAGCAAGAGCAATCCGCTCGACGGCGTCGGCGGCAAGCTGACGGCCGACGACATCCGCCAGTGGATTACGCATCCGACTGAAATGACCGCGAAGACGAAATCCACCAAGAAGCCGCCGATGCCGAACAAGTACGGCAGTCTGCCGGCCGCGGACCTCGACGGACTTGTCGCCTACCTGCAGAGCCTGAAGTAGGACGGGCTCAGCTCTGCCGAGACGCGAGGTCCTCCAATCGACGGAGACTGACGTCCGGAACGCAGTCGGGAACGCTGGTGGTCGAAACCCGTGCTGTGCAATCATGCAGGCCGTCGAACTCTGTCCGTTACAGGAGGGACTTTATGCGTATGTCGGTCTGGTTCGCCCTCGCCCTTGGCCTGCTCGTGGCATCACCCGCGGCAGCTCAGTCGGCTCCCGAGACCTTCACGGCCACCGCTACGCTCAAGACAGCGGCTGGCGCGTCAGCCACCGCGCCGGTGGTCATTACCATCACCCGGTGGACGACCGACGCCGAGCGCGGGACCGCGATTGCGGGGCTGAAGTCTGGTGGCAGCACGGCGCTCAAGAAGGCGCTCGATGCGATGCCCGAGTCGGGCACCATTCAAGTGGGCGATCAAAAGGCAGGGCTCCGCTTCGCGCGCGCGATCGACACCGCCGGCGGCCGGCTCGTGACCGTGGTCGCGTCCCAGCCGCTCCTGCACATTGGCGCCGGCGCTCCCGACGCGAAGCCCAAGGCCGGATACGATCTCGCGTTCGCGACGTTCGAAGTGGACTCGTCGGGCAAGGGGACCGGTGGCGACCTGGCGCCGGCGGCGAAGCTGAAGGTCGGGACCAACGATGCCATCGTGGTCGACGACTACGGCACCGAGGCGGTCCGCTTGTCCGCCATCGCGAAGAAGTAGACCCCCGGCTTCGGCCCTGCGCGGATCCCAAAGGTCGGCCGGTCATCCCGTGCTGGTGACTCCGGCACGAGATGGGTCCGCGCAGGGGGCCATCCTCGAGCACACGACTCTCCGCTACATCGGCTGCTGAAACACCACCCGCACGGCGCTTCGCCGGGCCTATGCCGACCGCTCACAGTGGACTGCGTCATCGCAGCACCGCTCTCGGGTACGTTCCACTAAACCCGCGATTCACTTGTGTAGTCATGTGGGGCAGGCCTTCAGGCCTGCTTGCGAGCGCGATTTGCAGGGCTGAAGCCCTGCCCCACGTGACGGATGCGGTGACAACACAGGCGAGCACCGGATTAGAAGCTTCGGCTCCGCATTGAGCAGACAAACTGGAACCGCGCAAGCGGGGCGGTCCGATATATCGGAGTCCCTCCGAGTCTGCGGAGCCGTCCATGTGATCGCGCGGCCACTCGACGACGCTATCGCCTTCCAGACACGCGACTTCTGTCAGATTCCCCGCGTCGCCGCGTCACGGCACCAGTCCTGCTCTCTGCCTGTTGGACACCTTGATTGCCAATCGCGAGCGAAGCGCGCTCGCGTTTTCCATACGCAGAGACCCCTTGTGAGAGATCGTGTCAGCCGATCAATCGTTTGCACCGCGCTGACGCTGGCGTTCGCCGGACCAGCCCGGGCGCAGTCCCCCGGCGGGACGGCGCCGGCACCGTCGTCCGAGCAGGCCGGTCAGCCTGCCGTGCGGCCTCGTGCCGTCATCATCACGTGCCGTTCGGAGATCGGCCAACGGCAGGAGTGCCCGGCCGACACGTCGAAAGGCGTCATTCTCGCGCGGTCGGCGGGTGCGTCCGCGTGTCTGCTGGGAAAGACCTGGGGCTACACCGACAAGGGCGTCTGGGTCGCGGACGGTTGCGTGGCCGACTTCATCGTTGGTCCCGGGGCGGTCGAGGCTGTAACGCCGGAGCCCACAAAGGAAGCCCCGCGTTACGTCCCGAACGCCGGTTTCCTGATCGTCGAAGGCGACAAGGGCGAGATGTACATCCGCCTTTTCAGCTACGCGCGCTATCTCAATCAGAAGGGACTCGACGAGACGTACACGGACGCGTTCGGCAACGTGAAGACGTTACAGCGGCGCGAAGACTTCCAGTTGAACAAGTTCTTCCTGCCGTTCTCCGGCTGGTTCCTGACGCCGAAGTTCCGGTACTACCTCTATGTCTGGTCGTCGAACCCGTCGCAGGGCGATCCCGCGCAGGTCGTCGGCGCCGGGAACATCAGCTACGTGTTCAACCGGTACGTGACGCTCGGCGCCGGCATCACGAGCCTGCCCGGTGTCCGCAGCACCGAAGGCCAGTTCCCCTACTGGCTCGGCGTGGACGACCGCCTCATCGCCGACGAGTACTTTCGCCCTTCCTACACGTCCGGTGTATGGCTCAAGGGCGAGCTCGCCACGAAGTTCAAGTACATGGCGGCGCTGGCCAACAACCTGAGCACGCTCGGCGTGAGCGCGGCGCAGATGGACAACACCCTCGACACGCAGTCCTACATGCTCCAGTGGCTGCCCACGACGGGCGAGTTCGGCCTGTACGGCACCTTCGGCGACTACGACTTCCACGAGAAGCTGGCGACGCGGCTGGCCGTGCACTACACGTCGAGCACGGAGGACAAGCAGAGTCAGCCGGGGACGAACGCGATCGAGAACACCCAGATTCGACTGAGCGACGGCAGCAGCATCTTCACGCCCGATCTGTTCGGTCCCGGGATCACCGTCGAGCGCGTCAAGTACCGGATGTCGAGCGTGGACGGCGGCCTGAAGTACAAGGGCATGTCGCTCGAAGCCGAATGGTACTGGCGCTGGCTGAGCGACTACGAGGGCCCCAACACCGGCGCGGTTCCCGACATCAGCGATCACGGCTACCAGGTGCAGGCGTCCGCGATGCTGGTGCCCAAGGTGGTCCAGGTGTACTTCGGGAATTCCGGGATCTACGGTGACTTCGGCAACCCGTGGGAGGTGCGCGGCGGCGCGAACTTCTATCCGGCACGAGAGCGCGGCTTCCGGGTGAACACGGAATGGATCCACGTCGATCACTCACCCGTGGGCTACACCGCGTATCCGCTGCCGGTCGGCGCCAGCGGCGACGCGATTCACCTGAACCTCGAGCTGAACTTCTGACCGGGAGGCCTCGCGGCTGAGACGCGACGGCAAGGAGCACGCAGACATGAGTGGCAGAGCAACGCTCGGGGTCGGGGTCGCCGGCGCGCTCATCTCGACGTTCGTCGTCTTCGGTGCCGGCCCGCGGCGCGCGACAGACACGGCGGCCACGGTGAGCCAGGGGACCGGCGCCGCATCCACCGGCGGCTACGTGGTGAACGACTCGCATTTTCACCTGACCAACTACGTGCAGCAGGGCACCGACATCCGTGACTTCCTGAAGATCATGGGGAACAAGGTCGGGCGATCGACGCTGTTCGGGATCCCGCTGCAGCAGCAATGGGCGTACGGCAACACCGGCGACTTCGCCCCGACGTATTACCTGCAGACCGACGCGCCGCTCTACTACTACTCGTTCACCGACGCCTACATCGCGATGCAGTACCGCGCCCTCACCAAGGAGGAGCAGGCGCGCTTCGACCCGATGATCACCGGGTTCAACCCGGCGGACATGTACGCGGCCGATCACATCAGGCGCGTGTTGACGACGTTTCCCGGCGTGTTCTCGGGGATCGGCGAGTTCACGATCCACAAGGAGTTCGTCTCCTCGAAGATCGCCGGCGAGACGGCCAGCCTCCTGAACCCCGCGCTCGATCGCATCCTGGACATCGTCGGCGAGGCCGGCCTCGTCGCGATCCTGCACAACGACGTGGACATGCCGTTCCCGAGGCCGGGGCAGGACCCGTACCAGGTGGTGCAGCTGCGCGACCTGATCAAACGGCACCCGAACGCCACGGTCATCTGGGCGCACGCCGGGCTCGGGCGCATCGTGCGCCCGCTGAAGGATCAACTCGCCATCATGGAACGCGGGCTGTCGAACCTGCCGAACCTGTACGTCGACATCTCCTGGGACGAGGTCGCGAAATACGTGGTCGCCTCCCCGGACGCCACCCAGGCGACTGCCGACCTGATCAACCGGTTCCCTGACCGCTTCCTGTTCGGCACCGACGAAGTCGCTCCCACGGAGCAGGCGAAGTACCTCAAGGTCTACGACATGTACGCACCCCTCTTCGCGAAGCTCACGCCGGAGGCGAGCGAGAAGCTGCGCAAGGGAAACTACGAGCGGCTGTTCGATGAAGGACGACGACGCGTGCGGGCGTGGGAACAGGCCCACGCGAAGGCGAGCAACTGACGCCGGCGCCTGTGCCTCGGCATTGAGGGAGGACGGACTCATGAGACGAACACAATCCACGCGGCAGATGCATCGATTCACACATCTCGCGCTGGCTCTGGCCGTGGTCGCCGGGCTGGTGACCATGGGGCCGGCACTGCAGGCGCAGGGCGCCGACGCCATCCAGGCCGCCGTGGACGCGGCCTACGCCAAGTACAAGGGCCTGCAGGAAGGCAAGAACGCGGACTACATCCCGGCGCTGGCCAAGGTCGATCCGAACCTGTTCGGGATCGCGGTCGTGACCGCCGACGGCAAGGTCTACACCGCGGGCGACATCACCACCGAGGTGTCGATCCAGTCGATCTCCAAGGTGTTCACGATGGCGCAGGTCATCCAGGAACAGGGGCTGGAATCGGTCGAGAAGCGGATCGGCGTCGATGCCACCGGCGCACGGTTCAACTCGATCATCGCCGTCGAGGCGGTGAAGACGACGGCGGGCGCCGGTGCCCCGGAGATGAACCCGCTCGTCAACCCGGGGGCGATCTCGGCGACGAGCATGGTGCAGGGCCCGAGCTCCGACGAAGTGTGGAAGAAGATCATCGCCTTCCACAACGATGCGGCCGGCCGGCCGCTCACCGTCATACAGGACGTCTACAAGTCCGAGTCGGATACCAACCAGCGCAACCAGGCGATCGGGGCGCTCATGCTCGCCTACGGCTACATCAAGGGGGACTGGCGGCAGGCCGTGGACCTCTACACCCGCCAGTGCTCGATCGGCGTGAACGCGAGAGACCTCGCGGTCATGGCCGGCACGCTGGCCAACGGCGGCAAGAACCCGGTAACGGGCAAGCAGGTGGTGGACGCGGGCAAGGTGCCCGGCGTGCTCGCCGTGATGGCGACCGCGGGACTCTACGACGACTCGGGCAAGTGGCTGTACCACTCCGGCCTGCCGGCCAAGAGCGGGGTCGGCGGCGGGATCATCGCCGTGTCGCCCGGCAAGTTCGGCATTGCGGTCGTGTCACCGCCGCTCGACGACGCAGGCAACAGCGTGCGGGCGCAGAAGGCGATCGCCGACATCTCGAACGCGCTCGGCGGCAATCCGCTCGGCGGCGGGCCGCAGTCCGCCTCCAAGACCCAAGTCACCATCGAGGCCACAGCGCCAAAGCCGAGCATGGAGATCTACGGCTTCGCGATGCTCGACATCGGGCACGACTTCAAGCAGATCGACCCCCAATGGTTCGACACCCTGCGGGTCACCAAGCTACCGAAGTTCGCCAACCAGTTCGGTGAGAACAACAACACGTTCGCGGGCGTGCGTCAGAGCCGCCTTGGCGTCAAGGCGTCCACGCCGACCGCAGTCGGCGAAATCAAGACCATCTTCGAGTTCGAGCTGTTCGGCACGGGCGTCGATTCCGGGCAAACGACCTTCCGCCTGCGCCATGCATGGGGAGAGCTCGGTCGGATCGGAGCCGGCCAGTACCTGGAGCCCGTTCAGCGATCCGGACGTGTACCCCAACACGCTGGAATACTGGGGGCCCACCGGTATTCCATGGTTCCGCAACGTGCAGCTCCGTTACACGGCGATCAGCACCGACAAGAGCAACCTGATGTTCGCACTCGTGCGGCCGGGCGCCAGCGGCGACCAGGGGATCTACTCCGACCGTATCGAGCTTCAGAACATCCGTGCCCGCTTCCCGCTGCCCGATTTCGCGGCGGCGTACAGGTACACCGGGAAATGGGGCTACCTGCGAACCGCTGGGATCCTGCGGCGCATCAACTGGGATGACACCCTCGACGACGCATTCGATCTTTCCGGAGACGCCACCGGGTGGGGATGGAACGTCAGCTCGAACGTCAAGTTCGGCGACAACGACGTCCTGCGGATGCAGTTCACCGCCGGCCAAGGCGTCCAGAACGAGATGAACGACTCGCCGATCGACATCGGCATCGAGAAAAACTTGTCGAATCCGGTCACGCCGATCGTCGGCTCACCCATACCGATCGTGGCCTACGCCGCGTTCCTGGATCACACCTGGAGCAAGAAGTTCACGAGCGCGGTCGGCTACTCGATGCAGGACAACGACAACACCGATGCCCAGGCCCCCGACGCCTTCAGGGTCGGAAAGTACGCGCTTGGCAACCTTCTGTATTACCCGGCCCCGAACGTGATGATGGGCGGCGAACTCCAGTGGGGCCGCCGCGAGAACTTCTCGGACGGGTTCCAGAGCGACGGGTTCAAGGTGCAGTTCTCGTTCAAGTACAACTTCTCGCACAAGCTCGGAGGGTAGCCCGATGAACCGACTGATACGGACGGTCTCCATCGCGTCATGCCTCGTGGCGATCGGTGTCACCGCGCCCGCGCTCCGGGCGCAGGCGCCGGCCGAGATCCAGGCGGCCGTCGATGCCGCCTACGCGAAGTACAAGAGTCTGCAGGAAGGCAAGAACGCCGACTACATCCCGGCGCTCGCCAAGGTCGATCCCAACCTGTTCGGCATCGCCGTCGTGACGCCCGAGGGCAAGGTCTACACCGCCGGCGACATCAACACCGAGGTGTCGATCCAGTCGATCTCGAAGGTCTTCACGATGGCCGAGGTGATCCAGGAGCAGGGCCTGGAGGCGATCGAGAAGCGGATCGGCGTCGACGCCACCGGCGCGCGGTTCAACTCGATCATCGCGGTCGAAGCCGTCAAGACCGTCGTCGGCACGGGTTCGCCCGAGATGAACCCGCTCGTCAACCCGGGCGCGATCTCTGCGACCAGCATGGTGAAGGGTGCGACCGGTGACGAGGTGTGGAAGAAGATCATCGGCTTCCACAACGATGCCGCGGGGCGCTCGCTGACCGTGCTCCAGGACGTCTACAAGTCGGAGTCCGACACCAACCAGCGGAACCAGGCCATCGGCGCGCTCATGCTCGCCTACGGCTACATCAAGGACAACTGGCAGCAGGCGGTCGATCTCTACACGCGCCAGTGCTCGATTGGCGTCAACGCGAAGGACCTGGCGATGATGGCCGCGACGCTGGCCAGCGGGGGCAAGAACCCGGTCACCGGCAAGCAGGTGATCGACGCCGACAAGGTGCCGGGCGTGCTCGCCGTGATGGCGACTGCGGGCCTGTACGACGACTCGGGCAAGTGGCTGTATCACACCGGCCTCCCGGGGAAGAGCGGCGTGGGCGGCGGCATCATCGCGGTCTCGCCCGGCAAGTTCGGCATCGCCGTCGTCTCGCCGCCGCTCGACGACGCGGGCAACAGCGTGCGCGCGCAGAAGGCGATTGCCGACATCTCGAACGCGCTCGGCGGGAACCCCTACGCCGCGAAGGTGCGGAGCGGCAGCTGAAGGGCCAAAGCCAAGGGCTAAGGGCTAAGGGCTAAGGGCTGAGGGCTGAGGGCCGAGGGTTAAAGGCTGAGGGCGGAGGGCTAGGGGCCGGCCTGACGTTTAGTTATTGGCTCTGGTTCCGCCTTTAGCCCTTGGCCCTTAGCCCTCAGCCCTGACTGAAGGTCGATCGCGCGCTGTCGCTGCTCGACTCGATGAGCGCGGTGGATCACGCGGTCGTGGTCGGCGTCCACTCGGGCGATCGGGTGTACGACTACACGCAGCCCGGGTACGCAGCCTACGCGCGCTCCATCGTGAAGGAGATCAAGCCCAGGGGTCGACGCGAAGATCCGCACGTTCACCTCGCCGAGGGAAACGGGGCGTGCTTGGCTCCTCGCTCGGCGGTGTCGTGTCGTTCTACATGGCGTGGGAGTACCCGGACGTGTTCGGCTTCGGCGCCTGCATGTCCAGCACGTTCGCGCACACCAACGATTTGATCGATCGGGTCCTCTCCGAGCCGACACGTGAATCGAAGTTCTACCTGCACAGCGGCTGGCCCGACGACAACTACGAGGTGACGCTCGCGATGGCGATCGCCTCAGCCGGCGCGGCTACGTACCGCGGCAGGACTTCGTGCACCTGATGTTCCCGCTCGACGAGCACGACGAGAACGCATGGAGCAAGCGCTTGCACATCCCGCTGCAGATCGGTCTGAGCAAGGTCGCCACTGCCGCCCGCGGGCGGCACTTTTGAAAGCGAGCCGCCATGTCCGCTGAATCGATCGCCGTGCCCGTTCCGCCAGACGAAGCGCTCCAACGCCTCGTCCTGGGGAACGAGCGTTTCTGCCGCGGCGAGGCCCATTGGTCGGGCACCCGTCCGGACTCGCTCGCCGCGCTCGCCGCCGGGCAGCGGCCGTTTGCGACGATCCTGGGCTGCAGCGATTCTCGCGTGCCGCCCGAACTGGTCTTCGACACCGGCCTCGGCGATCTGTTCGTCGTGAGGGTCGCCGGGAACGTGTTCTCCAACGAGGTCGCCGGAAGCATCCAGTACGCTGGCGCGCACCTGCACACGCGCCTCTTCGTCGTGCTCGGCCACGACGGCTGTGGCGCGGTCGCGGCTGCCCTCGAGACGATGATCCGCGGAACGCGCCACAGGTCACGGATTCACATCCTGGTGGAAAACATCCTCCCGGCACTCGGCGCCATCGACCGGCGGCTCTCGCCATCCACGCAGCTGGCGCTGGCGGTGGAGCGCAACGTGCGGTGGTCGATGCGGCAGATCGCCGAGTCGCCGGAAGGACGGGCACGCCTTGCAACGCGGGAAATCACGCTGGTCGGGGGCGTGTACCAGGTGGCCTCGGGGCGGGTGCGGCTGCTTGAGGACGAGGAGTAGAAGAGGGCTAGGGGCTGAGGGCTAAGGACTAAGGGCTCAGCCAGCGCCAGAGCCCTCAGCCCCTCAGCCCCCCTTTTGCCCCTAGCCCCTAGCCTTAGCCCTTAGCCCTTAGCCTTTAGCCTTTTTAGGCATGGAGATTTCATGAAACACGAGAACGTGCTGTTGCGGGCCGCCGTCGGCCTCGTGCTCGGATTGCTGCTGGCGAGCTCGGGGCACGCGCAGAGCGAGCAGAAACCGGTCGTCAAGGTGCCCGAGTCGGGCGTGCCGCAGATCATGACCCTGGAAGGTACGTTCGTTCGCGCCGCCTACAACCGCGAGGGCTACGCCATCCTCGGCTACCATGTCGCGAACCTTTCGATCGGCGAGGAATGGATGCTGCTCGACTTCGGCGTCACGCTCCGCGAGGGTGTCTCCAACTACACCCTGACCCGCGACGCCGTGTCGCTCGAGACGCCGGACGCCAAAACGCTGCCGCTGCCCAGCGTCGAGGAGTACCGCAGCGCCCGCCTGCAGGCGCTCGAGCAGCGTGCGCGGGTGTCTCGCGACTCGATCAACTACTTCCCGCCGAGCGCCAGCCATGCGTGCCGCATCGGCTTCTTCAACGAGTTGGACGCTCCAGTCATGCCCTGGGACCACGTCGAGCTGAGCAGCAGCCGCGCCTGCCTCGGCCGCCTCTTCTTCAAGGTGCCCGGCGGGATTGCCTACGGCCAGCATTGGCTCAACGTGAAGTTCGAGAAGAGCGTCGTCCGCGTGCCGTTCAGGATTCTGACGAAAGACGAAGAGAAGCTCCTGTCCAAGAACTACAAGGACATTCGCAAGCAGGTCCAGGAGGCGTTCAAGCCGAAGGGCTGAGAAGAGAGGCGGCTCACTGTCTGCACTCACTTGATTGGGTACCGTTCCGGGTTCCGGGTTCTGGGTTCCAGGTTGGGTTCCTCGTTCCTCGTTCGTTCCAGGTTCCCCTGGGGTTCAACGGTTCCTGGTTCCGAGTTCCAGGTTCGTCGCCGGCTCGATTGGAGCGACGGCGATATCCGAACCCGGCACTTGGAACCGGAACCCGTGAACAAGGAACTGGGAACGAACCCGGCACCTGGAACCCAACCTGGAACCCAGAACCCGGAACCCGGAACCGTACTCAACACAAGTTCCGGGCCTAATAGCTGTAGGCCACGTACACCATCCCGTACGCGAAGTTCTTGGTGCGTCCCGTCGCCTGCTGCACCGCCTTCCCGGGGTCCGCGAACGCCGTTACTACGCTGACGGTGAAGTTCTGGTTCACCTTCCAGTCCACGTACGCGTCCGTCTCGAACGCGATGTGCGTGTCTGTCACGCCCGGCCCGTACGAGGCCGGGATGTCGGCGAGGAACTTGTAGAAGATGACTCCCGCGCCGACCGACTCGCTCGGCGCGACCTGCGCCCGCACCGCGTGCGACTTCAGGTTGGAGTTGGACAGGAAGTACTCACCGGCGATCTCGCCCTGCCACCAGCTGCCCCAATCGTGGAAGCCGAGGAACAGCGGGTCGAACGCCTCGTTCGCCGGCGTCTCCGGGTCATCTCCCTGGAAGAACGCATACCGGTACGAGAGCCTCGGCTTCCATCGCACGTCCGCCAGCTCGTACGCGCCCTGCAGCGTCCACGCGTTCGAATCGAGCGCGTCGCCGTTACGTTCCGACGCGTACTCGAACTCGAACGAGAGATCCGGAGCCCGACGGATCGGCGCGGAGTAGGCGCGGGCGTTGAACACGTTCAGCCCGTCGCGCCCCGGCCTCATGTCCGGGTGGGCGAACCACTTCATGTACGTCGCGCCGATTGTCGTGTCATCGGCAGGACTGAACTCGTAGTTCGTGCCCCACAGACGGCTGCCCGTGTCGTACTCGGGAAGCTCGTCCTTGTCGAGATAGAACCCCTCAACGAGGTGACGACCGGCCTTGACGCGCCCGATCGCGGCGAACTGGAACGCCTTCCGCGCGTTGGTCCAGAACCCGCCGCGGCTCCCGCCTTCCGCGGCGCCGTCGTACAGGAGAAACCCGTGCCCGAGCTGGTACTTCGCCCGGCCCACGGTGACGTCGAGCGCGTTGTCACCGAGCGAGAGCGACTGTCCGCTTCGCCACCCGATGGCCAGGTCCTCGGCCTGGAACGACGACACGTCCTCGCCGAACACGGCCGGCACCGACCCATACGTGCGCTCGCCCACCGCGCTCACCTTCCCGTACACCTGGCTGGACGAGGCAAATGTGTACGCGCCAGACAGCGCCGGCTTCACGTAGCCCTCGAACCACTGGTCGCTCAGGTTCTCCTGCACGCCTTCCTTGGGGTTGTTGAACAGCGAGTTGCCGAAGCCGAACGTGCCCCAGCCGGCATCGAGGTTGAACGTCCACTTCATCGCTGACGGGAGGCCCGTTGGCCGCTCCTCTCCCGATTCCGCAGCCGGTTCTTTCGGAGCGTCTTGCCCGGCGGCCTGTGCCGGTACGAGGAGGAGCAGGAGGAGGGACGCGGCTCGAATCACGGACCGTTGACCGTTCACCGTTCACCGTCAACCGTTCATGGTTCATCGTTCAGTCGACGCTCGACCGTCAACAGCCAGCGGTCAACCGGCCAACGGTCGACGGTCAACGGTCAACGGTCAACGGTCAACGGTCAACGGTTAACGGTTAACGGTTAACGGTTAACGTGTTAGCGTCGGCGGCGCTTCTTCACCTGCAGCTGGGCGAGCGATCGCACGAGGGCGGCGTTGACCGATGCGATCTCCTCCTCGGACAGCTTCTCCCGCAGACGGGCCTCCGCGCGGAGCCGCGCTTCCTCGGCCCTGGCCTCGTCGATGCTCTCGGCCGCCACCGCCATGTCGGTGAGGATGGACACCCGGTCGGCCGTGACGTCGACGAGCCCGCCACCCACCGCGAGGAACCGCTCACGTCCGTCTTGCTCGACGATGATCTCGCCCGGGACCATCTGGGTCACGAGCGGCACGTGGACGGGATAGATCCCGAGCTGGCCCGCGACCGACGGCAGCGTCACCATGCTCACGTCCTCGGAAAACGTGGTCCCCTCGGGCGTCACGATCAGCAGTCGCAGCGTGCTGGCCATCGATTGGGTCGCTTCCTCAACCCTGGGCGATCTCTTCGATGCCGCCCTTCATGTAGAAGTTGCTCTCGGGCACCGCGTCGTGCTTCCCCTCGAGGATCTCCTTGAACGCGCGCACGGTCTCGGCGACCGGCACCTGCTTGCCCTCGCGTCCGGTGAACACCTGCGCCACGCTGAACGGCTGGCTCAGGAACCGCTGGATCCGGCGTGCGCGATAGACGGTGCGCTTGTCCTCCGCCGAGAGCTCGTCCATCCCGAGGATCGCGATGATGTCCTGCAGGTCCTTGAACCGCTGGAGCACGCGCTGCACGCCGCGCGCGACGTCGTAGTGTTCCTTTCCCACGATCTCGGGCGTCAGCGCGCGCGACGTCGACGCCAGCGGATCGACCGCCGGGTAGATGCCCAGCTCCGCGATCGCGCGCTCCAGGACGATGGTGGCGTCGAGGTGCGCGAAGGTCGTCGCCGGGGCGGGGTCGGTGAGGTCGTCGGCCGGCACGTACACCGCCTGGAACGACGTGATCGACCCTTTCTTCGTCGAGGTGATCCGCTCCTGCAGCATCCCCATCTCCGCCGCCAGCGTCGGCTGGTAGCCGACCGCGCTCGCCGTGCGGCCGAGCAGCGCCGATACCTCGGATCCGGCCTGCGAGAAGCGGAAGATGTTGTCGATGAAGAGCAGCACGTCCTGGTTCTTCTCGTCGCGGAAGTACTCGGTGATCGCCAGGCCGGCGAGCGCCACGCGCAGCCGCGCGCCGGGCGGCTCGTTCATCTGCCCGTAGACGAGCGCGATCTTCGAAGCCGAGAGGTCGTCGGTCTTGATGACCCCGGCGTCGCACATCTCGTGATACAGGTCGTTGCCCTCACGGGTGCGCTCGCCGACGCCGGCGAACACCGACACGCCGCCATGGAGCTTCGCGATGTTGTTGATCAGCTCCATGATGACGACGGTCTTGCCCACGCCGGCGCCGCCGAACGCGCCCACCTTGCCGCCCTTGAGGAACGGACAGATGAGATCGATGACCTTGATGCCTGTCGTCAACAACTCGGGCGAGGTCGACTGGTCGGCGAGCGACGGCGGCGGACGGTGGATCGGGTAGTACTTGTCGGCCACCACGGGACCGCCTTCGTCGACCGGTGTACCGGTCACGTCGAAGATGCGTCCCATGACACCCGGCCCGACGGGCATGGAGATCGGCCCGCCGGTGTCCGCCACCTCGAGTCCCCGCTTCAGCCCCTCGGTGCCTGCCATCGAGATGGTGCGCACCCAGCGATCTCCGAGGTGCTGCTGCACCTCCAGCGTCAACGTCGTCGGCTTTCCCTGCAGCTCGCAGGTCACGGTGAGGGCGTTGTAGATCCCGGGCAGCGCCCGCGGGAACTCGACGTCCACGACCGGGCCCGCAACTTGGACGATCCTGCCGATGTTCATGTGCGCACCTGATGCGATTGGCCTCCGCGCGGCGAATGGCCTACCCGGCCTGCCCCCCGGCGATCTCGAGCAGCTCCTTGGTGATGTTGCCCTGGCGCAGCTTGTTGTATTCGAGCGTCAGGTCGTCGAGCAGCGCCTCGGCGGCGTCGGTGGCGTTCATCATCGACATCATGCGGGCGCTCTGCTCGCTCGCCTTCGCGTTGAGCATTACCACGTACATGAGGATGTTGACGTAGTGGCCAAGCAGGAAGCTGAGCATCGCCTCGGCGCTGGGCTCGAAGAGGGGCTCGAGGCCGTCCTGCGCGAGCACGTCCTCGGATGGCATTCCCGGCACCTGGATGCTCGTGATGGCCCCGACCGGCAGGAACTCGAGCCGGACCGCCTCCTGCGTCATCGTGTTGACGAAGCGCGTCGCCACCACCTGCACTTCGTCCACTTCTTTCTTCAGGAAGAGGTCGCGGGCGAACGAGGCGAGGGCCCGCGCTTCGACGAACCGCGGCGTGTCACCGTAGGGGAAGTCGGCGGCGAGCTGCCGACCCGTGGCCGCCACGAACTGCGCCGCCTTCCGGCCGGCGGTGATGAAGACGGTCGACGCCGGGTCGAACTGCGCGGCGACGCGAAACAGGTTCGAGTTGAGCGCCCCGCACAGGCCCTTGTCGGCGCCGACGAGGACGACCGCGCGCCGGCGCACGTCGCGCCGTTCGAGCAGCGGGTGCGTGAACGCGATCGGCCTCGTCGTCATCTTCCGCTGCATCTCGTAGAGCAGCCGGACGAACGGACGGGTCGCGGTCGCGGCGTCCTGCGCCTTGCGCATCTTCGACGCGGCCACCATCTGCATCGCCTTGGTGATCTGCGACGTGCCGCGGATCGACCGGATCCGCCGTCGGAGGTCTCGTGGGCTGTTCATGGCTGCGACACTCGTGCGGTCATGCGATGCCGATCACTGCCAGCCCTGCTTGAACTGCTCCGCAGCGGCCTTCAGATCGGCCGTCACGGCGTCGGTGACGGCCTTCTCGGCGCTGATGCGCTTCAGCACCTCGGCCTTCCGGGTCGTGAGGAACTCGGTGAAACCGGCCTGGAACTCCTTGATCCGATCCACGGCCACGTCGTCCACGTACCCGTTCTGGACCGCCCAGATCACCGCCACCTGCACGTCGACGGGAATCGGGCTGTACTGTGGCTGTTTGAACAGTTCCACGATGCGCTTGCCCCGGTCGATCTTGGCCTGCGTGGACGCATCGAGCTCGGACCCGAACTGCGCGAACGCGGCCAGCTCGCGGAACTGCGCCAGGTCTCCCTTCAGCTGCCCGGCCACCTGCTTCATCGCCTTCAGCTGCGCCGCCGAGCCGACCCGCGACACTGACAGGCCGACCGAGATGGCCGGACGCACACCCTGGTAGAACAGGTCCGTCTCCAGGTAGATCTGTCCGTCGGTGATGGAGATGACGTTGGTCGGGATGTAGGCGGACACGTCTCCCGCCTGTGTCTCGATGATCGGCAGCGCCGTGAGCGAGCCATTGCCGAACTTCGCCCCGACCCGCGCCGCGCGCTCGAGCAGCCGGCTGTGGAGATAGAAGACGTCGCCGGGGTAGGCTTCGCGCCCGGAGGGACGTTTGAGGACGAGGGAGACCTGGCGGTAGGCGACGGCGTGCTTCGACAGATCGTCGTACACGATGAGCGCGTCCATGCCGTTGTCCATGAACCACTCGCCCATCGCTGCGCCTGCGAACGGAGCCAGGTACTGGTTGGTGGCCGAATCGGCGGCCGGCGACGCGAGCACGATCGTATACGGCATCGCGCCGGCGTCCTCGAGCACGCTGATGAGCCGCGCGATCGTCGACTGCTTCTGGCCAATCGCCACGTAGATGGAGTAGAGCGGCCGGTAGGTCGTGTCGCCCGCGGCCTCGGCGGCGCGGTTCAGCCTCGCCTGGCTGATGATGGTGTCGATGCAGATGGTGGTCTTCCCCGTCGAGCGATCGCCGATGACCAGCTCGCGCTGTCCGCGGCCGATCGGGATCATCGCGTCGATCGCCATGATGCCGGTCTGCACCGGCTGCCGCACCGGCTCGCGCCGGATGATGCCGGGCGCGAGCTTCTCGACCGGGTAGGCCGTCTCGCTCGCGATCGGGCCCTTGCCGTCGAGCGGCTCGCCGAGCGTATTGACGACGCGTCCGAGCAGACCCTTGCCGACCGGCACCTGCAGCAGCCTGCCCGTGCCTCGGACGGTGTCGCCCTCCTGCAACTGCGTGTAGTCGCCGAGGATGATCACCCCGATCTCGGTCTCGTCGAGGTTGAGGGCCAGGCCGGTGATGCCGTGCCCGAGATCCAGCATCTCGTTCAGCATCGCGTCGGCCAGGCCCTCCACGCGTGCGACGCCATCACCGATCTCGCGGATGACCCCAACGCTCTGCTTCGTCAGGTCGGCTTTGGCGCCCGCGATCTGCGCTTCGATGTCTCGTAGGAGATCGACCATGTCTGCTTCACCTCACCGTGCGCTGCCCTGCGCCATCACAGGCGGGCTGCAATCGCGGCCAGCCGGGCGCGCACGCTGCCGTCGTACACGTCACTACCCACGGTGAGCCGCATGCCGCCGACGAGCGCCGGGTCGTCGGTGAACGACGTCTGGAGGCCCGGGCCGTACATCCGCGCGACCCTCGCCGTCACGTCTGCTCGAACGTCCTCCGGCAGGGGCGCGGCGCTGACCACGCGCGCGGTGTGCCGTTCGCGATCGAGCCGGACGAGGCGCTCGAAATGCGCGAGGATCGGCAGGCTGCCGCGCCGTCCGGATCGGATCACGTGATCCACCACCAGCCGGGTACGACCCTCGTCGAGGGCGCCGTCCACGAGGCACAGGCGGTACAGCTGCGTGGCCGTCCGCCGTGCGCGTCTGCTCGTCCGCATCGTCTGCTCCGGCTCAGGACTCGACCAGGCGCTGCGCGGTCTCTTCGGCCAGGCGCCGATGGTCCTCGGCCGTCAGGATCTTTCCGGTGACGGCTTCGGTCGTCTGCAGCACCAGGCGAGCCAGATCGCGCCGCGCTTCGGTCAACAGGCGGCCACGCTCCTGCGCCGCCGCCTCATGCGCGCGCGAGATGATCTCCTGTGCGGCGGCCACGGCCTTCACCGTTTCCTCCGACTTGACGCGCGCCGCCGCGACCCTGGCCTCTTCGATCAGCGCCTTGGCCTCGACGTGCGCCGCCGCGAGCACCTCGCGACGCTGGCTCTCGGTCGTCTCGAGCTCGCGCTTGATGCGTTCGGCGTTCGCGAGGCCCGTGGCAATCTGCTGCCGGCGCTGGTCGAGCACCTGCAGGATCGGGCGGTAGGCCAGCCAGTAGAGCAGCGCGCAGACGATCGCGAAGCTGATCGTCTGGGCGAGCAGGTGCGGCCCGTCCACGCCGAAGGTCCGGGCAATCTGCTCGACCTGCCCTCCGCCCTCCGGCTGCGCCAAAAGCAACATCGCAGTCATGAGAGTGCCCCCCACCAGCGCTCCTATCGAACGAGGAAGAGCGTGTAGAACACGATGGCTTCGGCGAAGGCGATGGCCAGGATCGATTGCACCAGCACTTTCGTGGAGGACCCGGGATTGCGACCAACGGCCTCGGACGCCTTCATGCCGATGAGTCCCACCGCGATCGCCGCGCCGAATGCCGCCAGACCTACGTGCAGACTGCCGCTCATGTGTTCAATCCTTTCGTGCGTGCGTAGACGTCAGACGCGCTCGCTCATGTACTCACCGGGAATGCCGCGTCGTGGCCGGACCGGAGGCCGGCGCCCTTCCTGCCGGGCCGACCTAGCAGGGTGTTGAAGAAGGGCACCCTGCATGAAGAATGCAGGATGCAGCATGTCGAAAGACGGCAGGATTCCTACATCCGGCATCCACACTCGACATTCTGCATGCTTCATTCAGGGTGCCCTATTTCATCACCCTGCTCCCGTGCCGGCGATCACGCCGGCGACTCCTCCTCGTGTGGCGGCGCGTCCGGCGCCTTCTCCTCGTGCTGGCAGATCAGCAGCGTGAACACCGCGGTCAGCAGCATGAAGACGAGCGCCTGGACCAACCCTACGAGCAGCTCGAGGAAGTAGAACGGGATCTGCACCAGCCACCCGACCGCGGGCACCGCGGCCATCGTTTCGAGCATGTACTCGCCGGCGAACACGTTTCCGTACAGCCGGAAGCTGAGCGAGACCGGCCGGAACAGAATCGAGATCACCTCGAGGCAGCCCGCCGCGAAGAACACGACGACAAGGAGGACACGCAGCGCGCCGGAGCTCTCCCCCTTCGGCGCGAACAGCTCCTTGAAGAAGCCGCCGACGCCGACCTCCTGGATCGCCCACACGATCCACATGGCGAAGAACACGAGCGCCATCGCCAGCGTCAGGTTCACGTCCGCGTTCGCACCGCGAAACAGCGGCTCCTCGAGCCGGAAGCCCTCCGGGCGTCTGGCGTCCCCACCCGATCGACCCGACGCCCGGGATCAGACCGAACCAGTTGGCCGACAGGATGAACAGAAAGATCGTGCCGAAGAACCAGAACGTCCGGCGAACCAGGTGTGGGCCGATGATGCCCTCGAGAAACGCGTAGAGGCTCTCGACGAGCCACTCGAGAAAGTTCTGCGCGCCGCCCGGCACCTCGGTCATGCGCCTTGTCGCCAGCCGGGCGAACCCGATCAGCGCCACGGCGACGATCCAGCTGACCACCATCGAGTTGGTAATGGGAAAGCCGAAGGGCCGGGCGATCTCGACGGCGCTCTGCGAGAGCCCGTGCGGAGCTGCGTGCGGGTCGGCCGCCAGCGCGACGCTGCCGCTCGCCAGCGCGAGCAGGCCCGCGACCATCACGCGGCGCCCGATCTCGCCGCCGTACTTGCCCTGACCAAGGCCGGGGCGGCTGCGCGGGGCCGTCGGGGCTCGATTCGTCGAGATCGGCATGGAAAGCTCTCGGGGTGAGCGTGACGCCGCGATGCTTCGAGCACGGCCTGTGCCAGCCGTGCACGGGCCTCCGACCCTGGAATGCGCCGGTCTCGCCCCTCGCCAATTCCGCCGCGTGCGGAGCAGATTGGCGGCCCCGCGTTCCTGTGCCCCTTGCACCTGCAGCCGCGTTCGACATTTCGTGTTCCGGTGACAGACGCGAGACGCCTCCGGTATTTCGGGCCTCCTCCACTCTGCCGGAGATGGACCGTGGACGAACGGCGGCGACGGGCTCGCGCCCTCCCCTTCGCCGAACGAGCTGGTCACGGGGCCGGGGGACGGAGTCCGCCAGGTGCTCGGGCGCAAGTGCTCCTCCGACAGTCGTATAACGTCGCCGCGACGACGCCCCCGCATCGCGGTCCAGCGACGCCGGCTCCGGTCACGATGCCGGCGATGCGCCCGCGTCCGGCGGGCACGAACGTCGCAGTGCCGGTCATCTTGCGCGGGTCTGGTGTCCCTGGCACTCCGGGCCGCAGCCCGCAGCCTTCCGGAGAAGCGCGATGAAGAACAAAAAGTACATGACGGAATTGCGGAAGCTGCAGGTCGAGCTGGCCCACCTCCAGCGGTGGGTCAAGGAGAAAGGGCTGCGCGTGATCATCGTGCTCGAAGGCCGCGACGGCGCCGGCAAGGGCGGCACGATCAAGGCCATCACCGAGCGGGTCAGCCCGCGCGTCTTTCGGGTCGTGGCGCTGCCGGCCCCGTCGGATCGCGAGAAGTCGCAGCTGTACCTGCAGCGCTACTTCCAGCACTTCCCTGCCGCCGGCGAAGTGGTCATCTTCGACCGGAGCTGGTACAACCGCGCCGGCGTCGAGCGCGTCATGGGGTTCTGCACGGACCGTCAGTACGAACGGTTTCTGACGCTCTGCCCCGCGATGGAGAAATTCATGGTCACCGGCGGCATCATGCTCATCAAGCTGTGGCTCGAGGTGAGCAACGACGAACAGAAGCGCCGGTTCGAGGCGCGCATCGCCGATCCCTTGCGGCAGTGGAAGCTGAGCCCGATGGATCTGCCGTCACGCGAGAAGTGGTACCAGTACTCGGCGGCCAGGGATCGCATGCTGAAGGCCACCGACCTGAAGGGTGCGCCCTGGTACCTCCTCCGGTCGGACGACAAGAAGCGCGCGCGTCTGAACGCGATCGCCCATATCCTGTCGCAGATCGATTACAAGAAGCTGCCCGCGCCGAAGATCGATCTGCCCGACCGGGCGACGAAGGGCGCCTACGACGACGAGAAGACGATCAAGCGACGGCGGTTCGTGAAGGAACGGTATTAGAGGGCTAAGGGCTAAGGGCTAAGGGCTGAGGGCCAAGGGCCAGGGGCGGTGAGCCGGCAGAGAGAGCCTAGATCATGCCAGTCACATTGCGACGTGAAGGTGCGGATGCCTTCCGCCTCGACATCAGCGGTGTCCTGCGCAAGGCTGACCTGGACCGGGCCCAGGATCAGTTCATCGAGCAGATGCGCGTCAGCGGCGCGAACGCCGTGCGACTGCTGGTGGTGCTGGACGCGTTCGAGGGCTGGGAACCAGGCGCGGGGTGGAACGATCTCACGTTCTACGTCCATCACGGCGACACTCTCAGACGTATTGCCATCGTCGGAGACGAGCGCTGGCGCGGACACGCCTTGATGTTCGCGGCGGCGGACCTGAGGAAAGCACCGGTCGAGTACTTCGCGCCCGAGGCCATGTCCGAGGCGCTGTCATGGCTGGCACAGTGAGAACCGCGGGAGCTCGTCGCGCCGAAGCGCTCCCCCGCGTCGACGGAACCCTCACCCACGGTCGTAGCTACCCCCTCGGCCCAACGGTCGTCCCGGGCGGCGTCAACTTCAGCGTCTTCGCGAAGGGCAGTA
Source organism: Vicinamibacteria bacterium (assembly GCA_963697705.1). Taxonomy (GTDB): domain Bacteria; phylum Acidobacteriota; class Vicinamibacteria; order Vicinamibacterales; family JAENWD01; genus CAVUCH01. The sequence goes on along the minus strand of CAVOPA010000017.1, from coordinate 1,430,593 downwards.
CTGGCGTCCATGTGCTGCTCTTCGATCGCGTGGAAGACGCCACACCGGCGCGCGTCATCACCCTCGATCCCAACGTCAACCGGACCTATCACTACTGGCATGCGTTCGTTCCGGACATTGGTCCGGGCCAGGTGTACGCGTTTCGCATCGAGGGTCCATTGGACCCGCCGCGAGGGCTCCGGTTCGATCCAGCCAAGGTCCTGCTCGATCCGTACGCCAGGTGCATTGCTCGCCCGGCGGCTCGCAGCCGCGACGCCGCCGCCGCGCCGGACGACAACGCAGCATCCGCGCTGAAGAGCGTCGTGGTGGATCCGGACGCCTACGACTGGGCAGACGATGCACCGCCACAGCGGCCGTTCGTGCGATCGGTCATCTACGAGATGCACGTGGGCGCGTTCACGCGGCATCAAAACTCGGGCGTTGCCAAGGACAGGCGCGGCACGTTCGCGGGCGTCATCGACAAGATCCCGTACCTGCTCGATCTGGGCATCACGGCTGTCGAGCTCCTGCCGGTCTTCGCGTTCGACGAGCAGGACGCGCCACCCGGACGGATGAATGTCTGGGGCTACTCGCCGGTCTCGTTCTTCGCCCCGCACCCGGCTTACAGCTCACGGAATGATCCCGTCGCGGCGCTCGACGAGTTCCGAGACCTGGTCAAGGCGCTGCACCGCGTCGGCATCGAGGTGATCCTCGACGTGGTCTACAACCACACGGCAGAAGGCGGAGCGAACGGCCCGACGATGTGCTTTCGGGGCCTGGCGAACGAGACGTACTACATCCTGAGCGACGACAAGGCCGCCTACGAGAACTACAGCGGCTGCGGCAACACCCTCAACGCCAACGACCCGATCGTACGGAGGCTCATCCTGGACAGCCTCCGCTACTGGGTTCGCGAGATGCACGTCGACGGCTTCCGCTTCGATCTCGCGTCCATCCTCGCGCGCGATGGGCAGGGCCGGCCGATGGCCGCCCCGCCCGTGCTGTGGGACATCGAGTCGGACCCGGTGCTCGCCAACGTGAAGCTGATCGCGGAGGCGTGGGATGCGGCCGGTCTCTACCAGGTGGGCAGCTTCGTGGGCGACAGCTGGAAGGAATGGAACGGGCGGTTCCGCGACGACGTCCGATCGTTCGTGAGGGGCGAGGGTGACACGGTGCGCTCTCTCGCGTCACGCCTGCTCGGGAGCCCCGACGTGTACGAACACGAACTGCGCGAGCCCGAACAGAGCATCAACTTCGTCACGTGCCACGACGGGTTCACGCTGAACGACCTCGTCTCCTACGACCGGAAGCACAACGAGCGGAACGGCGAGGAGAACCGCGACGGCGCTGAAGACAACCGGAGCTGGAACTGCGGCGTCGAAGGCCCCACCGACGATCCGGACATCGAGGCGCTCCGCAACCGGCAGGTCAAGAACTTCCTCGCACTGCTGCTCCTCGGCGTGGGCACGCCCATGTTGCTGATGGGCGACGAGGTCCGACGCACGCAGGGCGGCAACAACAACGCGTACTGCCAGGACAACGAGACGTCCTGGTTCGACTGGTCGCTGCTCGAGCGGCATGCGGACGTCCGGCGATTCGTGCGGATGCTGGTCGACCTCCGGGTCAACCGCCCGCTGGCCGACAACCGTGAGCGCCTGACCCTCGGCGAACTCCTGCGTTCTCAGCCGGTCGACTGGCACGGCGTGCGGCTCGACGAGCCCGATTGGGGCCGTGACTCGCACACGCTCGCGATGACGACGCCGCTCCCCGGCGCCGGTGCGCTGCACCTGATCGCGAACGCCTACTGGGAGCGGCTCGAGTTTGCGTTGCCGCCTCTTCCCCTGCCCGCCACGAGGTGGCGTGTGCTCGTGGACACGTCGCGCGCGGCACCCGGCGATGTGTCGCGCCTGCAGGACGCGCCGGCGGTGGATGCAGATTCGTATGCCGTGCCGCCGCGCACGGTGGTGCTCCTCGCCGCGGCGGCGAGTGCCTCATGACCATTCCGCTTCTCGGCGAGCCCAGGTTCGCCACCCCGATCCGTCACACGGTCCCGGACAGCGTCTTCGTCCCCGAGCACATCGTCCGCGGCCCTCGGCAGTCTGTGCCTGCGACCGAGACGCTGTTCGAGGTGGCCGGCCCGCGCGAACGACTGTTCTTCGATCCGGCCCGGACGCGCGCCGGCATCGTCACCTGCGGTGGCCTGTGTCCCGGTCTGAACGACGTACTCCGGTCGCTGTTCCTCGAGCTGCACTTCGGGTACGGCGTCCAGGAGGTGATCGGGTTCCGCGGTGGTTACCAGGGGCTGGACCCTTCGGTCGGACCGGATCCGATCGCTCTCACGCCGGCGCTCGTGTCGAGCATTCACCAGCAGGGCGGAACGGTGCTCGGCACCTCGCGCGGCCCCGTGGACATCGTCCGCGCGGTCGACGCGCTGATCCGGAGGGACATCAACGTCCTGTTCACGATCGGCGGCGACGGCACGCAGCGCGGAGGCAACGCCCTTTTCGAGGAGGCGACGAGAAGAGGCCACCCGCTCGCCGTGGTCGGCATTCCGAAGACGATCGACAACGACGTGGCGTTCGTGACGCGCAGCTTCGGATTCCTCACCGCTGTGGAAGAGGCCGCGAAGGTGCTGGACCGGGCGCACACCGAGGCGCGTAGCGTCCAGAACGGGCTCGCGCTGGTGAAGCTGATGGGACGTCACGCCGGGTTCATCGCGGTCGGCGCCACGGTGGCGAGCCAGGACGTGAACGTCACGCTCATCCCGGAGGTGCCGTTCGCCCTCGACGGACCGGGCGGCCTGCTGACCGCGCTCGAAACCCGCGTCCGCGAGCGAGGCCACGCGATGGCGGTGGTCGCGGAGGGCGCGGGACAGGACCTGCTGGCCGAGGAGAGCTCCGCGCGCGACGCCTCCGGCAACGTCAAGCTGCAGGACATCGGCCTGTTCCTGCGCGCCCGCATCGAGGCGCACTTCGCGCACGTGGGCGTGCCGCTCGTGATGCGCTACATCGATCCGAGCTACCTGGTACGCAGCAGCCCCGCCAACGCGGCGGACTCGATCCTGTGCGACCAGTTCGCGCGCAACGCCGTGCATGCCGCGATGGCCGGCAAGACGGGCGTGGTGATCGGCCTGGTGCACGACCAGTTCGTGCACGTGCCGGTCAATCTGCTGACGAGCCGCACCAAGCGCGTGGATCCGGAAGGGTTCGCGTGGCGCGCGGTGCTGGCGGCGACAGGACAGCCGGAGCGTTTTCTTTAGGGCTAAAGGCTCAGGGCTAAGGGCTGAAGGCGGCGCAGGGTTGCGGCTCAGCCCCTAGCCCTTAACCTTAGCCCAACCCTCCCAGCCCTCAGCCCTCAGCCCTTAGCCCTCAGCCCTTAGGGGCTCTGAGGCGCTTCCGATTGCGCCCACGTCGTATCCGGGTTGTAGGTCGTGATGCTGGCGACAGCCTTGGCCGTGTTGGCGCCGAGGTCCTTCTCGTACACGACGCCGTCCTGGTTGACGACGAAGGTCATGATCCCGGTCGCGTTGTACTGCGCCGGCCAGGCAACCAGCCCGAAGCCACCCGACAACTCGCCGTTGGCCAGGTAGCTCTTCGCGCCTCCTGCCGCGGCGGCGCCTTGCGCATCGAGCACACGGAAGTAATAGCCGTGGAAAGGCGCCGACGCACCCTGGCCCGCGGTGTTCAACGAGCGGCCTTCCGCGGCGGCCTCCGCGACGAGCGGCCCGAGCGGGCTGTGCGGCTCGCCGTGCCCGGCCGCCCAGTACAACCCGTTCTGCGAGCCTGGATCGCTCGCCAGGCGCCGCGCGTAGGCGCCGGCGGGTTTGCCGTCGTGGCTCTTGCGCGCGTAGATCCGCTGCGCGGTGACGTAGGTGTCGAGGATGCGGATCGCGGCCAGTTCGTTCCGACCGATGCGCCGGAGCAGCACTTCTTCCTTGCCCGCCGCGGTATCGAACCGCCATCCGTTGGCACTCTTGACGAGCGGCACGGGGAACGGCCACCGCTCGTTCCCGACGATGAGCTCCTTCCGGTCCGGGCCGCGGTCGACGAGCTTCCATCCCTCGCTCATCGCGACCACGAACACGTCACGATTCAGGCGAGCGGTCGCCGGATCCGAGGAGGACACCAGCTCGCGGCCCTCGGGACCGAACAGCGCGAGGACTGCGTCCAGCTCGGAAGCCTTGGCGGCGTTCGTGAGCGCCGCGACCGCCTCCTCCGGCGTCGGGAAGGCCTTCGCGCCCTGGGCACGTGCGGGGATCGGCGCAAGGAGCATCGCGCCGAGCAACGCCGCGGCGAGTGCGCGAGCGCGCCGGGGCGCCGTCGGTATGTCGTGCGCCCACTTCGTATGTGCAGTCATTGTCCGTGTTCCTGTGCTGATCGGGCGATGGCGCCGAACGTGCGAGCCGGGCCTGGCGTCGAAGTGGATTACCGTCGGCGGCCGCCGCCGCCGCCAGACCGGCTGCGGCTGCCGCGCGAGCTCGCCGCGCGTTCGGACTTGCCGCTCGAGTACCCGGAAAAGGCGTCTGATTTCGTGCCGCTCCGATCGGCGGACGCCTGTCGGCCTCCTCCAGACGTCGTGCCGCGAGCCTCGGCGGATGCGGCGCCGCTGCCGCGCGCCTGGGTCGTCGCGCTCGCGGTGCCCGCGCTCGCCGTGCCGCTGCGTGCCTGGGTGCTCGCCGTTCCCGTGCCGCTCGCACGCGCCTCGCTTCGCTGCGCCTGCGTGCTGGTGCCGCTCGCCTGGCGATTCTGCTGGTTCTCGCCCCGCTGCTCCTGCGCCGTGTTGGCCCGCTCCGACCGCGTTTCCGCCATGTTCTCCCGGTTGTCCGCGATGTCTTCCCGCGCGTCTTCCCGGTTCTCGTAGTAGTCCTCGCGCGCGTCTTGCCGGTCGTCGTAGTAATCGTCCCAGGCGTCGTTGTACATGTACGGCGAGCCGTGCCATCCGTACGGACCGTAATAGTGGTCGTTGTCCATGGCCGCACCGATCGCGATACCGGCGGCGAAGCCGACCGCGGCGCCTGCGACCACGGCCCCGGTGCTGTTGCTCTGCTCCTGCACGACGACGGTGGTGGCCGGCTGCGTGTAGACGACCGTGGGGTTGTACTGCGGCACGTAGACGACCTGCGGGTTGGCCGGCTCGATGACGGTCACCTGCTCGCCGCTGCTCGTCGTCTTCGTCTCGACCTTCTGCTGCGGGGTCGTCTTCAGGTTGCCGACCTTCTTGGCCTCGGCGCGCAGCCGCTGGACGCTGGCCATGACACCTTCCCGGTCGGCCGAGAACGCCTGGCCGAGTTGAGTCGTCCAGGCGATGTTGTCGGCCATGTAGTTCACGACCTGCGGGAACAGCGCCAGCACGACGAAGCTCGCCTCGAATCCCTGTTTCTGGGCCGCATCCTGGAGCTCGGTGCCAGTGAGCGCCTTGTTCCGGATCAGCCAGCCGCTGAGCTCCTGAACCTTCGCCGGCGTCGCCGCGCAGAGCAGCACCTGCGCCAGGAGCTGGTCCGGGTAAAGGGCAACCGGCGCGAGCAGCTTGTCGAGCGCCTCTGGCGTCGCCTTCGGACCGGCTGCGGGCGCAGCTGTCGCCTGGGCCGGCGTGGCAGCCTGCAACTCACCGGCGACTGCCGCCGCGCGCGAGCCGAAGCCGGCGAGCCCGATCGCAGAAACGAACGCGGTCACGGCGATCGCGGGTGCCCTCATCGTGTCTCTCCTGTGATCTCTGGAAGCCGCCGTACGGGGTGGCTGGCGGTGCAGGTCCACCCTGGTCGAGAGTCGCCCCGCCGGCGTATCCGGCGGAGTCCGCAGCTGCGGCAACACGCGTCACCGCGGCGAACCGCCGGTAGGACTGGCACGTTCCGTGCCGATCACGGACCGGGGAGCTTGAAGCGGTAGACACCGCAACCGGCTGGCTTACAGTCGGATAGCGCCCGCGACGTGGACCGGCATCCTCCAGCGGTCCACGCGGTATCGGAGCGGACTCCGAAATCTCGGACTCGACTCCTACTGCCGCGTCCCCTTCCTATGGGATAGATCTGCCGGTCCGATCCCATGGCGCACCGTTTGGGTCACAGCCGGTTCGAAACCCGGCTCCTGCAGTACGAGGAGCACCATGATCGTCACCACCTCCGAGCTGTTCCGCGTCGCGTATGGGACGTTCGCCATCGGCGCCTACAACATCAACAACGCCGAGCAGGCGATGGGTCTCTTCAAGGGATGCCTTGCCAGCCAGGCGCCCTTCATCGTGCAGGTGTCCCGGGGCGCGCGGAAGTACACGGACAAGCGCATGCTCGAAGGGATCATCAGGGCCGCCGAGCAGATCTTCCCCGACGCGATATTCGCCGTGCACCTGGATCACGGAGACGAGACGACCTGCTACGACTGCATCGACTCGGGTTTCTACAGTTCCGTGATGATCGATGCGTCGCACGAGCCGTTCGAGCAGAACGTCGCGATCACCAAGCGGGTGGTCGATCGGGCACACGCCAAGGGCCTGAGCGTCGAGGCGGAGCTCGGCATGCTCGGCGGCGTGGAGGAGGACATCTCGGTCGACGCCGCACACGCCTGCCTCACCAACCCCGATGAGGCCGTGGAGTTCGTGCAGCGCACCGGGTGCGACTCGCTGGCGGCCGCCATCGGCACGAGCCATGGCGCGTACAAGTTCAAGGGTCGCCAGTCCCTGCACTTCGACGTGATCGAGGCCATCCAGGAGAAGCTGCCGGGCACACCGATCGTCATGCACGGCAGCTCCAGCGTGCCAGCCGAGGAAGTGCGCCGCATCAACGCTGCCGGCGGGACGCTGGATCCGAGCGCCTGCGGCGTCGATGAGAACGACTACCTTCCCGCCGCGCGCCACGGGGTCACGAAGGTGAACATCGACACGGATGGGCGCCTGGTCTGGACCCGGGTGCACCGCGAGTTCTTCCGCGACAAGCCGGGCGAGTTCGATCTGCGTCCGCCGGGCACCATCTTCATCGACGAGTACGCCAACTTCATCGCGCACAAGAATGGGAAGCTCGGATCCGCCGGCCAGCTGCCGGCGGTGAAGGCGGCTCTGACGGGTGCTCGCCAGGGCGTGTGACCTGCCGCCTCGCCGCCGCGCGAGTCCGGCGCAGTCTCCGTGTTTCAGCGTGAGACCCGACCATGACTCCGTTCGATCTTCGCGAACACGACGTGACGGTCACCGAGATTCACCGCAACCTGCCGCCTGGCGCTTTGTACGAGCACGCCATCCGCTACGAGAAAGGCGCGAGCATCGCCGACAACGGGGCGCTCGTCGCCTACTCGGGCGCCAAGACCGGCCGATCTCCCAAGGACAAGCGCGTCGTCAAGCATCCCGCGTCGGAGAAGGACGTCTGGTGGGGCACGGTCAATATCCCGCTCGATCCCGCGGCCTTCGCGATCAACCGCGAGCGGGCGCGTGACTATCTCAACACGCGCGAGCGCCTGTACTGCTTCGACGGGTTCGCCGGCTGGGACCCGAGCTATCGCATCAAGATCCGCGTGATCGTCGATGCAATCCACAGCGGGGCCCTGGCGAGAGCGGCACGGCAGGAGGACCCGGTGTTCGGGTTCGACGTGATCACGGAATGTCCCGGGGTGCCCGCCGAGATCCTCGTGCCCCGCATCACGTGGGCCGACCAGGCGGCCTTCGACGCGGCAGCGCGCAAGCTGGCGGGCCTCTTCCGGGAGAACTTCCGGAAATACGAGGCCGGGGCAAGCGCCGAGGTGCGGGCCGCGGGGCCCGCGTAGCGGGCAATGCGCTGGCTGTTTCAGCTCAATGCCGAACTGCCGATCGCCCACGCGATCGGCGTGTTCGTGATGGTGTGCATGGCGGGCATGGCGCTCGGGAGCGTCAAGATCCGCGGCGCGGGGCTGGGCTCGGCCGGCGTCCTCTTCGCCGGGATCCTGGTCGGGCATTTCGGCAGGCCGGTGGACGCCGGCACGCTCGCGTTCGTGAAGGAATTCGGGCTCGTCCTGTTCGTGTTCACGATCGGGCTGCAGCTCGGGCCCGGGTTCTTCGCGGCGCTGCGGCGCCAGGGCGTCAGGATGAATGCGCTCGCCGCCGTAACGGTGCTGCTCGGCGCCGCCTTCGCAGCGGCACTCGGACGGCTGGCGGGCTTCGACCCGGCAGCGGTGCTCGGCATATTCTCGGGAGCGTCGATCAACATGCCGTCGCTCGGTGCGGCGACGCAGACGCTCGCCACCATCCCAGGCGTGTCGGCCGATCGGGTGGCCCTCCCGGCACTCGCCGCGGCGGTCACGTTTCCGACGGCGATCCTCGGCGTGATGGTGACGGTGCTGCTGGTCAAGCGGCTGTTCCGGATCGACCCTGCGAAGGAGGCGGCGGCGTTGGCCGACGCCCAGCGCGCCGCCGTCGTGCCGCTCGAGCGGCGGACGCTCGTCATCACCAACCCGAACCTCGATGGCCTGCAGGTCGACCAGCTTCCCGGCCGACTGGAAGCCGGCGTGACCGTCTCGCGGCTGGGACACGGCGGTGACATCCGCGTGGCGACCAACCGTGCGGCCGTGCACAAGGGAGACCGCATCCTCGCGGTGGGCACCCACGCCGCCCTCGACCAGTTCGAACGCGTCGTCGGCGAGCACAGCGCGGAGGACCTTACGTCGGCCGACACCGGGCTCAGCCACCGGCGCGTGGCGGTGACAGCGAAGCACGTGCTCGGCCGGACCATCGGCGAGCTCGACCTCGATGGGCACCACAGCATCGCCGTGACCAGGATTACGCGCGGGGACGTCGAGATGACCGCGGTGCCGCACCTGCGGTTGCAGTTCGGTGACGTCGTGCAGATCGTCGGGCGCGACGCCGACCTGCAGGCGGCGACGCACGCCCTCGGCAACTCGCTGAAGGAGCTCAACGAGACGCACTTCATCCCGCTGTTCGTCGGGATGTTCGTCGGCATTCTCGTCGGCACCATCCCCATCGCGGTACCCGGGTTCCCGCAGCCGCTCCGGCTCGGGCTCGCTGCCGGCCCCCTGATCGTCGCGCTCGTCGTCGGCCGGATCGGTCGTGTCGGACGGCTCGTCTTCCACATGCCGTTGAGCGCGAACTTCGCGTTCAGGGAATTCGGCGTGGCGTTGTTCTTCGCGGCTGTCGGCCTCGAAGCGGGCCCGACGTTCTTCCGTACGGTGGTCAGCGCCACCGGCGTGCGGTGGCTGCTCGCCGGCATCTGCGTGACGATGCTGCCGCTGCTGCTGGTGGCAGCGTTCGCCCGCGCGACCCTGAAGATGAACTTCGTCGCGTTGAGCGGCCTGCTCGCCGGCAGCATGACCGCTCCCCCGGCGCTCACGTTCGCGAACGAGCTCTCGGGATCCGACGCGCCGACCATCACCTACGCGATGGTGTACCCGCTGACGATGCTGCTGCGCGTGCTGGTGGCGCAGTCACTCACGTTCATCCTGTGCGGGTGAGCGCGCACCCGATACTCTTCCTCGAACGAGTGCAACCATGGCCAAGAGCAAGAAGACAACGCCGCGGCGTGCCGCCGCGCTTTCCGCATCGAGCGGTGTCCGTACCGGGATGACCGTGGCGGACCTGCGGCAGTCGTTTCTCGATCACCTCCTGTGCACGATCGGGCGCGTTCCCATGGCGGCCACGCCGCACGATGCGTATACGGCGCTCGCGCTGACGGTGCGGGACCGCGTGCTCGCCTTGGGCGTCCGCACGACCGAGACGTACATCGAGGAAGACGCGCGGGTCGTGGCGTATCTCTCCGCCGAGTATCTGCCGGGGCCGCACCTCGAGAACAACCTGCTCAGCCTCGGGATCCGCGACGCCGCGGTCGAAGCGATGTCGGAGCTGGGGCTGGATCTCGAGCAGATCATCGCCCAGGAAGAGGAGCCCGGGCTCGGCAACGGCGGCCTGGGGCGGCTGGCGTCGTGCTTCATGGACTCGCTCGCCTGCCTCAAGGTGCCCGCGATCGGATACGGCATCCGCTACGAGTTCGGCATCTTCGACCAGGCGATCAAGGACGGCTGGCAGGTGGAGACCACGGACAAGTGGCTGCGCTTCGGGAATGCATGGGAAGTGGGCCGGCCGGAGATCGCGTACGACGTGGGCTTCGACGGACATACCGAGCGTTGGACCGACGAACACGGCCACCAGAGGGTCCGCTGGCTGCCGTCCGCTGTCGTCAAGGGCGTCGCCTACGACACGCCGATCCTCGGCTACCGGGTCGACACCTGCAATCACCTGCGGCTGTGGAAGGCGGAGGCCGTCGAGTCGTTCGATTTCGAGGCGTTCAATCACGGCGACTACCTCCGGGCCGTCGAAGACAAGGTGCAATCAGAGAACATCACGAAGGTGCTCTACCCGAACGACGAGGTCGTCCAGGGAAAGGCACTCCGGCTGCAGCAGCAGTTCTTCTTCGTCAGCTGCTCGCTCCAGGACATGATCCGGCTGCACCTCCTGATGGACCGGCCGATCGAGCGGTTCCATGAGAAGTGGGCCGTTCAGCTGAACGACACGCATCCCGCAATCGCCATCGCCGAGCTGATGCGGCTGCTGGTGGACGAGCACGTGCTGGACTGGGACACGGCGTGGCACGTGACGCGGCACGCCTGCGCGTACACGAATCACACGCTGCTGCCCGAGGCGCTGGAGAAGTGGCCGATCGAGCTGTTCGGCCGGATGCTGCCACGGCACCTCGAGATCATCCTGGAGATCAACCGGCGGTTCCTCGGCGAGGTCCGGGCGGCCGGCTTCGACGACAGCAGGGTGGCGGCGCTGTCGATCATCGACGAGAGCGGCGGCCGCTTCGTCCGCATGGCCGGACTCGCCACCGTGGGCAGCCACCGCGTGAACGGCGTGTCGCGGCTGCATTCCGAGCTCCTGGCGCAAACCGTGATGCGCGACTACGCCGAGTTATGGCCCGGGAAGTTCTGCAACGTGACCAACGGCGTCACGCCGCGGCGCTTCCTGGCGCTCAGCAACCCTGCCCTCGCGGCCCTGCTCGACAGCCGCATCGGCAGCGGCTGGCTGCGCGATCTCCAGCAGCTCCGCGCTCTCGAGCCGCTGGCGGACGACCCGGGGTTCCAAGAGGAATGGCGCGCGGTGAAGCTGCAGGCCAAGCGTGCACTGGCCGCCGTGATCCAGCTGCGCACCGGTGTCACCGTCGACCCGGAGAGCCTGTTCGACGTGCAGGCGAAGCGGCTGCACGAGTACAAGCGCCAGCACCTGAACGTGCTGCACATCCTGACGCTGTACCTGCGGCTGCGCCGGAACGCGGGGGCGGAGGTGCCGGCGCGCACGTTCGTGTTCGGCGGCAAGGCCGCGCCAGGCTACGCGATGGCCAAGCTGATCATCCGGTTGATCAACGCCACGGCGGACCTGGTCAACCGCGACCCGCTGGTCCGCGACCGCCTGAAGGTGGTGTTCTTCCCCGACTACAACGTGAAGAACGCTCGCTGGGTCTACCCGGCGGCCGATCTCTCCGAGCAGATCTCCACGGCCGGGAAGGAGGCGTCTGGCACCGGGAACATGAAGTTCTCGATGAATGGCGCGCTGACCATCGGAACGCTCGACGGGGCGAACGTCGAGATTCGTGAGGAGGTCGGCGAGGAGAACTTCTTCCTCTTCGGCCTCACGGCCGATGGCGTCGACGGCCTCCAGGCGCGCGGGTATCGCCCTCGCGAGTACTACGAGCGGAATGCGACGTTGCGAGACGTCCTCGACTTCGTCGCGTCGGGCGAGCTGGCAGGCGGCGACTCGGCCCTGTTCCGGCCTCTCGTGGACAACCTGCTGCACCACGACCCGTTCCTCGTGCTGGCCGACTACGAGGATTACGTAGACTGCCAGGAGCGTGTCGGCGTACTGTGGCAGCAGCCGGAGCGGTGGGCCCGCGCGTCGATTCTGAACGCGGCCCGCATGGGCAAGTTCTCGTCCGACCGATCGATCCGCGATTATTGCGAACTGGTGTGGGGTGTACGCGTGGCGACGCCCATCGGACAGGAGATGCTGACGTGAAGAAACCCGTGGTCTATATGGTCGCGATCGGAATCCTGGCGGCGCTCGGCGGGGCGGCATGCTCCTCCAAGAAGTCGGCCGAGCAGCAGAAAGTGGAGGAGCTGCAGGCGCAGCTCGATCAGACGAAGAAGGAGTTGGCGGCCAAGGAGGAGCAGGCCAAGGCCGCGGAGACGACGCCGGCGGAACCACAGCCCGCGGAAGCCCCGCCCGCTGCCGCCCCCGCGAAACCGAAGGCGACCAAGCCTGCGGGCACGAAGAGCGCCGCCGCCAAGCCAGGCACGCCGGCTAGCCAGGAGTACGTGACCGCTGAGCAGGGCAAGAAGGCCTCCGAGCAGTACGCGCAGGACAAGGCGAAGGTGAAGGGCGCCTTCGAGGAGCAGGCCCAGACCAACCAGCAGGTGCAGCAACAGATCCACGAGTTGAAGTCGCGCGACTACACCATTCCCGCCGGCACGGTGATCGCGGTGCGGAACACGACTGAGCTCACCACCAGCAAGCTCGCCAACGGTTCCGTCTTCGAGGCCGTCCTGGAGCAGCCGCTCGTGGTGGGCGGCACGGTCCTCGCGCCCCAAGGCGCGCCGGTCACCGGCGTCGTTGCCTTGAGCGATCCCGGCGGACGCGTCAAAGGCGTGGCGAGCATGGAGGTCACGATCCGCTCGATCGCGGGCGAGCACAACAATACCATCCGCGTGAAGGCCGGCAACTACGGAGTTGAGGCCGGGACGAGCAAGGGCCGTGACGCCAAACGGACCGGGGTCATGGCCGGGGCCGGGGCGCTCGTCGGGGCCATCGCGGGCGGCGGGAAGGGAGCGGCGATCGGCTTGGGCGCCGGCGCCGCGGCGGGCGTCGGCACCAACATGGCCACGAAAGGCAAGGCGGCCGTGATTCCGGCCGAGACGCTGATGGAATTCACACTGACCGCGCCGACGACCGTGACGCTCCGGCAGTGACGCGTGAGCGATCGCGGCGACTGTGATCGACGCGGTCGTCGCTCACCTCTCCGTGCGCGCCGCGTCGCGCCGCTCCTTCTGCTCCCGGAGCAGCGTGTAGGCCACGTAGTACTTGTAGATGTTGCTCACGTACTGCACCGTCTCGCGTCCGATCTCGCGCGCCGCGACGACCTCGACGTTCGCGAACCAGCGATTGCGATCGAGCCCCATGCGCTGGGCCTTGGTCCGCAGCCCCGCGATGCGCGCCGGTCCTGCGTTGTAGGACGCAATCGCAAAGAGGGCCTTGTCGAGACGCTCCATCGGTTCATCCTTGTAGTACTCGTCGACGATGAAGCGGAGGTACTTCACCCCCGCATGGATGTTCCTCTCCAGGCTCGTGTCCACCCCCTTGATGAAGACGGGCGACCCGGCGGCGGTCGTCGGCTTTATCTGCATCACGCCGACCGCTCCCGCGCTGCTGCGGCGGCTCTGATCGATTTGTGATTCCTGGTACGCCTGCGCGGCTACGAGCAACCAGGGCAGGTCGTACTGATCCCCGTATCGCCTGAAGAACTGCACGGCTTGCCGAAACCTCCGGAGCTCGGCTTCCGAGGTGTTGTTCTTCAAACGGCCGATGTCCTCGAGATAGCGCTTGTACACGATGTTGAACATGAGCGTGCCCGGGCCGTTGGCGGCGGCGAAGCCGTCGACCGCGGCGCGCAGCTTCGGCGCATCGCGGCGCACGGCCCAGCCGATCTTTCCGTGCTCGTGAACCGGCGCCTGCTCGTTCACCCGGAGGCCCGCGAACACCTGCGACCAGAACCGCGCGACGTGGCCGTGCACCACGGTCGCCGGCATGAGGTGCGCGCTGACCATCTCGAGGATGTCCTCGTCTTCGAGGTTCTCGCTCGCTTCGACGATCTTCACCGGCGGTTTGCCTGCACGGACAAACGCCTGGTTCAGCCGCACCAGGTGCTCGTAATAGCTGCTCGACCGCCGCACGTGCACTTCGCGGCCCGAGAGAGCGGCGGTCGACGCAAGCGGCGGTTCGTCGGCGGCCGTGACGACGACCTCGGTCGCGTCGGTCATGAACGGCGTCGCGAACGAGACCACCTTCTCGGCCTCGGGGGTGGCCGCCAGGCCGGCCGCCGCGACGTCCCCGCGCCCTTCGGCGAGCGCCGGATAGAGGCGATCGCGGCTCACCGGGATGAACACGGCGTGCACGGCCCGCTTCAGCTTCAAGCGCTTGGCCAGGTACTGCTCGAACTGTCGTCCCGCTTCGTACGACACGCCCCGTTGGGTGGCCTTGTCGAGGAAGTAGTTGGTCTTGCTGAAGGTGACCAGCACCCGGACAAATCCCCGCTTGACTATCTCGTCCAGGTCACCGTGCCACGGCTCGAGCACCTTCGCGATGGCGTCGTCCGACGGCGCGTCCTCGGCGGCGGACTCCTGCGGCGACTCGGCGGTCGCCTGAGTTCCGGCGGTGCCACCTGCCTGCGTGCTCGGCGGTGCCGCCGTCTCCTGCCGGTTGCACGAAGCCGTCAGCGCCAGCACGCCGATCAGCGCCCCGACGTGCGATGCGCGCGCCGCTGCTCTCATTCACCCTCCTGCAGGACAGGCGTGCCTGCGCGGCACTCGTGTCCTGCCATTGACGCTGCCTGCCCGCACCCACGCTGATAGACCGGTGCGCCGGCCAGGCCGCGGAACGCAGCCTTCGGCCCGCTGTCGCGACCGAAGACCTGGCGAGCCTCGCCCATGATACGGGATGAAGGCGTTGGGCGACAGCTCAGGCTGCCGCCATTTGCGGGCCGGCACGGGGCATGTTCTGGGCAAACGTGGCGATCCATAATCGTACAGGGCCGATTCGCGCAGGGCGCGCGGGCATCAGCTTCTTCGACAGGAGGAACCACGTGAAAGCGAACCTGACCACCCTTGCTTTGGCGATCGCGGTGACCGCCGCCGCCGGATTGGCCTCCGCTCAAACGAGCGGAGAGAAGCTCCTGATCACCGCCTTCGCCGTGAACATGAGCAACATCGGCACCGGCAGCAACGCCCAGGTGCAGATCTACGTCGACAAGTGGTCGACCCCGGAGGAGCGCGAGCTCCTCATCACGACCATGGTCGAAAAGGGCCCGAAGGACCTGCTCAACACGCTGCAGAAGCAGTCGGTGAAGGGGCGGTTCCAGATCCCATCCCTTCGCGGGTCGGATCCGCACAACCTGCGGCTTGGCCTTCAACTGCGCTATGCCTGGGAGGCCCCGCTGCCGGAAGGCGGACGGCGCATCGTGCTGGCGGCCGACCGCTACATCGGCATGGCCGAGGCCCAGCAGCAGCCGCGCACGATCGACTACCCGTTCACGCTGTTCGAGATTCGCGTGAACAAGGACGGCAAAGGGGAGGGCAAGTTGGCCTATGCGACCAAGATCCGGTTCGACAAGGAGAAGAAGGTGCTCGAGCTCGAGAACTACTCCAGCGAACCGGTGCGACTGCAGAACGTCGAGGTCAAGCCACGCACCTGATTCGTCGGCCGTTCACCGTCGACCGTTGATCGTTCAGTGTTGACGGTCGACGGTCAACGATACTTGGCGGCCCATGCCGGAGCGCTCCACGGCGCCTTCACCGCGAAGACGTTCGCGACCGAGCGCGTCGGGTTCAGGAGGAGCGCCAGCGCGATGCCCCAGGCGTGACTGCGGCGATCCACTTTCCCGATCACGTGGGCGAGCAGAAAGTCCTCGCCGACTGAGATTGCCGTCCCGACCGCTGGCGTGATCACCACATCGCCCCAAGTCTGCTGGCCTGGCGTGAGGCCCACGTTGCCAATCGCCGACTCGGACAGCACCGGCCCGATTTCGAAGTAGGCGCTGTACGCGGTGGCGTAGGCCATCGCCTTGGTCTTGTTCACCCAGTAGGTACGGCTCTTTCCAACCGGGGCGCGCTGCGACGACCTGTGGTTGTTGGCAAAAACGAACGCCGAGGTCGATCCCATCATCGGGTGGAACAGGTAGTTCGTCGTGAACTTGTCTCCGTCGTCCCAACAGCACAGGGTCTTGGCCGAGTTGACGTAGTCGTCCCAGAACGGGCCACGCGTCGTCTCGTCCCACGTGCCGTCCTCGAACGCCGCCCTGTACGCGTGCTGCGTCAGCAGCATCGCGACCGACTGCCGGAAGAGCGGTCCCCACGCGACCCCGCCGCGGCTCGTCCCGTGTCCGACCGCCGGAGCATCCTGGCCTGCGGCGGCCGCCGCGCGCGCCACGACGTCCTCGGACACGACGAGCGCCGGCTTTCGTTCGCTCGCCGGCGCTACCCCGCCGGGCACCTGCGGGAGGAGTGCTGCGTCTGCCACCGCCGCATCGAGGTCCGCCGGGGTGTCCGCCGCTTCCTCGCCCTGGAACGCCGAAGCGCTGCCGGTGACCGGGCTCACGACGGCCGCCGCAGTCGGTTGTCCGTCCTGCGCGAACGCACCTCTGCCTGCGGCCACCACCGCGATCAGGACCATCGCCACACTGATTGCGCTTCTCACGATCGACTCCCCGCCGCGCTGACGTCGCTCACCCGCCGAGCGCAATGGTGATTCCCACGAGGGTGATCCCCAGCGCAGCCAGTGCTCCAGCCGTCCGCCAGGGACTCAGCCCGCCGTACCGCCCGAGCGAGTACCCGCCCCCGCACAGCAACGCGACCGCGATGGCGTTCGAGACGCGCATCGCACGACCGATGTCGCCGAACACGAGGAAGGGGATGGCAACGGGAAACGTCGACAGGAAAACCAGCAGGAACACGGAAACCGCCCCCCTGGCGTCTGCGGCGGTCAGCCGGACGCGATCGGGAGCAACGGGTGCCGTGACCAGCTCCTGCCGAAGGGATTCTACCGTGGCTGCGGTCAGCGGAACCGGGATGAACGCTGAGGTGGCCGCGGCGATCGCTGCCCGGGCGTGCTCGGGATCGGCCGCACGCACCAGCCTCAGCACCTCGAGGCCGCGCGCGCGCGTCAGCACGCTCGAAATCACGTACATGGCGGCGTCGACGATTCCCCAGGCGAGATTGCAGCCCAGGGCACCGACGAGCATCTCGCGCACCTCGGCACGGCCGGCGTCGGCGACGCTCACCGAACCGGTGAACGTCAGCACCATGATCAGGCCGAACAACACCTCGGACACACGCTCGACGGGATCGAGCACGCGGCGCCGGGTGTCAGTCATGGTCACGCTCTGCTCGGCGCGGACGACGACAGTCCGCCGCGAGGCGATAGAGCCACACGCATCTCGGTGTTGCCTGGATCACCGGTGCCGAAAGCCGCAGGTCCGCTCCCCGCCGACGAGCGGTTAGCAGGCTGCTGAAAAACCGACGCCTGAATGCCGGATGTCGGATGCCGGATGTAGAAACCCGGCCAAATCCTACATTCGTCATCCTGCATTCTTCATGTAGGGTGCCTTTTTCTTCACCCTGTAGTGCCACCCCGGTGCGTCCGCCGGCGGCCGTCACGCGTGAGAGGAACAACCGTGCCGAGGGGCGTTTCGCTGTTCCTGGCGCGCTAAGTGCTGAGACATCGGTACTTGGCGACGCATTTGCGCGGCGGGCGCAGTGCGTGCCGCGTCGCACGCTCCGTCCGACCGGAGGAACTCCGAGATTTCGGACGAAACGTGACCGTGTAAACCCCCGCCACACGTGCGACCGCCTCCGCGGTCGGCTGGGAAAAGGGTCGACCCATGGCCAGACAGTTCCATGCCGTATTGCTGGCGGTGCTCGTGTTGTGCGCCGCTCTCCCGGGCGCGCAGGCGCCCAACGTGGTGACCCATGAGACGACCGTCACTGCCACCGTGGACCAGATCGATCGAGGCAGCCGGCTGCTGAACCTGCGGGGGGACAACAACCAGTTCCTGACCGTGTCCGTGGATCCCTCGCTCAAGGAGTTCGAGAGCCTCCAGCGCGGCGACACCGTCACCGTCCGCTACGTCGAATCGGTGATCGTGCAGGTCCGGCCGAACGCGCCCCTGAGCGAGCCACGCGACACGACGGAAGACGCGAAGAAGGCCGGCCGCTCCCACATTGTCGGCCAGCACAAGGCGGTGGTGACGATCGAAGAAATCGACCCGCAGGGCCTCTTCGTCACCTATCGGACAGCCGGCGGCATGAGAGGAGTGCGCGCCGTGATCGACAAGCGGCTGCTGAACGGGCTGCACGTCGGCGACCGCATCGAGGTGACGCTGACCCGCGAACGGGCGGTGAGCCTCGAGCGGCGCAAGTAAAAACGCGGCTCGACGGTTACTGCGTTCCGCTTCTCCGGCATTTCGTGCGTGGTCCGGCCGGGCGGAGTTTACCGGCTCGTCATCAGAGCGGCGTCAGACGGAAATTCTCGACTGGCCAACTACTTACAGGGTGGGTCCTGGTGCGGTGGGCCAGCGGGGCGGCGGTACACGGCGTGCTCCAGAGGTCCGCAGCTGCACGTGTGGCTACGATCACAGAAGGGCCAGTATGAAGGACGAGACGCGTGACCACGGGACCAGCATCGAGCGCTGCTCCTACGGGGCGGTCAAGGCGTGGCGGGCGTCCTGATCGCGAGGGACGATATCCGTCGCACCGGCGCGGCGCGAGCACGCTGACGCTCGCGCACTACCAGACGACGTTCGAGCCGCTGCTCTCTGGCGTCGTCATCGCGGTCGTTCTCACGTTTTTCGTCAAGGAGACCGGGACCGCGGCACTCCGCCGGCCCCGGTAGTCGCGCGCGAGGCACCATGCCAACAGAAACCGGAACAGGAAAATACGAACAGTTGCTCGTGCGGTGTCGCGGTCTCGAGCCGATTGCCACCGCCGTGGCGCATCCCTGCGAGCAGTCGGCCCTCGCCGCGGCGGTGGAGGCTGGCCAGAAGGGGCTGATTAGGCCAATCCTCGTGGGGCCCGCCGCGAAGATCGAAGAGGTCGCCGAGGCGCACAAGATCGATATCCGCGGCGTACATGTGGTCGACGCCCCGCACAGTCACGCCGCGGCGGCGAAAGCCGTCGCCCTCGTGCGCGAGGGTGAGGCGGAGCTGCTGATGAAGGGCAGCCTGCACACCGACGAGCTCCTGGGCGCCGTGGTCGCGCGTGAGACCGGGCTGCGCACCGGGCGCCGGATCAGCCACGTCTTCCTCATGGACGTGCCCACCTACCACAAGGTCCTCATCGTGACCGACGCGGCGATCAACATCGCGCCGGCGCTGGAAGACAAGGTCGACATCTGCCAGAACGCCATCGATCTCGCGGTGCTGCTCGGCGTCGAGCGGCCGAAGGTGGCAATCCTCGCGGCGGTCGAAACCGTCACGTCGAAGATGCCCGCCACGATCGACGCGGCGTGCCTCTGCAAGATGGCCGACCGGAAACAGATCACGCAGGGGATCCTGGACGGTCCGCTGGCCTTCGACAACGCGATCAGCCGCGAGGCGGCGAAGACGAAGGGCATTACGTCCGAGGTGGCGGGCGATCCCGACATCCTGCTCGTACCCGACCTGGAAGCCGGCAACATCCTCGCGAAGCAACTGAGCTTCCTGGCCAACGCCGACAGCGCCGGCCTCGTGCTGGGCGCGCGGGTGCCGATCATCCTGACCAGCCGCGCGGACAGCGTGCGGTCGCGCATCGCGAGCTGCGGCGTCGCAATGCTCGCGGCACACGCGCGGCGGAAGACGATTCAGGTTGGGGTGTAGCGGCACACGCTCAGCCGACAGGCTATGAGCCTGCAGGCCTGTGCCGCGTCAGTTGTGGGGCAGGCCTTCAGGCCTGCTCGCACCGTCTGCAGGGCTGAAGCCCTGCCCCACGAGGCATGGGTCACCGAGCCGCATGGAGGCGCCAACCATGGACGATTTCGCGCTCGTCCTCAACGCCGGATCGTCGAGCCTGAAGTTCTGCGTCTATCGCCGGCCCCAGGTCGAGGCCTGGCGGCTCGAAGCGCGGGGGCAGATCGAGGGAATCGGAACCTCGCCTCGCATGTCCGTGAAGGACGAGAGCGGGACCAAGGTCTTCGACGAGAGCCTCGACGCGTCCGTGCGCGACGGGCGGGCGGCCATCGAGGCACTGGCGGGGTGGCTTCGCGCCCGCTACGGTGGGTCACGTGTGCTCGGCGTCGGCCACCGCGTCGTCCACGGCGGCGCCCGCTTCGCCTCGCCGACCATCGTCACACCCGAGGTCCTGGAGGAACTGCGGCGGCTGGTGCCGCTCGCGCCCCTTCACCAGCCCTACAACCTTGCGGCCATCGACGCGGTGGCCGAACGGCTTCCAGGTGTTCCGCAGGTCGCCTGCTTCGACACGAGCTTTCATCGCGGACAGCCGGAGGTCGCCACCGTCGTGCCGCTGCCGCGCGAGATCCGCGAGTCTGGCGTGCAGCGGTACGGATTCCACGGCCTGTCGTACCAGGTACATCGCCTCGGTCCTGCCCGAGGTCGCGCCTGAGATCGCCGACGGCCGCGTGATCGTCGCTCACCTGGGCAGCGGGGCCAGCCTCTGCGCGATGAAGCAGCGCAAGAGCATCGACAGCACGCTGGGCTTTACCGCCCTCGACGGCATCTGCATGGGCACGCGGCCTGGCGCGGTCGATCCGGGCGTGATCCTCCACTTGTTCCAGACGGTCGGCCTGTCTGCGCGCGAGGTGGAGACGATGCTCTACAAGAAGTCGGGTCTGATCGGCATCTCGGGGATCAGCAACGACATGCGCGATCTGCTGGGCAGCGATGACCCGGCCGCGCGCCTCGCGGTGGATTACTTCGTCTATCGCGCAGCCAAGGAGGTCGGCGCACTGGCTGCTGCGCTCGGCGGTCTGGACGCGCTGGTGTTCACGGCCGGCATCGGCGAGAACTCGCCCGAGATCCGGCGCCGGATCTGCGACGCGTGCGCGTGGCTCGGTGTCGAGCTCGACGGCGCGGCCAACGTGCGCCGCGAGCACCGCATCTCGACGCCCGCTGCTGGCGTGTCCGCCTGGGTGATCCCCACGAACGAGGAACTGATGATTGCGCGGCACACCGGCAGGCTGCTCGGCCTGGCTGCCGCGCACGTCTGACAGAGCGGCGCGTCGTGTAGACGGCAGCGCCTCGTCGCTGCCGGCGGAACTTCGGCAAACGGCTGTGCGCTGCCTCGCAGGGTTGAAACGCGGCTCTGGATGCGACCAGCCCCCGTGGCGATGGCGAACACAGCAAAGGACAAAACGATGGCGACGGTTACCCCTCACTCGACGACCCCCCAGTCCGCTCCGTGGCGCGGCTTCCACTCTGGTCTCTGGCAGAAGGAGATCGACGTCCGAGACTTCATCCAGCAGAACTACCAGCCGTACGACGGTGACGAGTCGTTTCTTGCGGGTCCGACCGCACGCACGCAGGGTATCTGGGACAGGCTGAACGCGCTGTTCGTCGAGGAACGCCGCAAGGGCGTCCTCGACGTTTCGCAGGTCCCGAGCTCCATCACGGCGCACGCGCCGGGCTACATCGATCGGGAGCACGAGGTGATCGTCGGCCTCCAGACCGACGCGCCCTTGAAGCGCGCCATCATGCCGAACGGTGGGTTCCGGATGGTCGCCAGCGCGCTGAAGGCCTACGGCTACACGCCGGATCCCCACGTCGTCGAGGCGTTCACGAAGTACCGGAAGACGCACAACGAAGGGGTGTTCGACGCCTACACCGCCGACATCCGCCGCTGCCGCAGCTCGCACATCCTCACCGGCCTGCCGGATGCGTACGGCCGCGGCCGGATCATCGGCGACTACCGGCGCGTCGCGCTGTATGGCGTGCAGCGCCTCATCGCGCGCAAGCAGGAGGAGAAGGCCGCCCTCGACGCGGACATGTCGAGCGATGCCGATCATCCGCGATCGCGAGGAGCTGGCCGAGCAGACCCGCGCGCTCAAGGAGCTGCAGCAGATGGCCGCGAGCTACGGCTTCGACATCTCGCGGCCGGCGGCGAACGCCAAGGAGGCCGTCCAGTGGCTCTACCTCGCGTACCTGGCCGCTGTGAAGGAGCAGAACGGCGCCGCCATGTCGCTCGGGCGGACCTCGACCTTCCTCGACGTCTACTTCCAGCGCGACCTCGCCGAGGGCACGCTCAACGAGGAGCAGGCGCAGGAAATCATCGACGACTTCGTCATCAAGCTGCGCATCGTCCGCTTCCTGCGCACGCCGGAGTACGACGAGCTGTTCGCCGGCGACCCGACCTGGGTGACCGAATCCATCGCGGGCATGGGCGACGACGGCCGGTCTCTCGTCACCAAGACGAGCTTCCGCATGCTCCACACGCTCTACACCCTGGGGCCTGCGCCGGAGCCGAACCTCACGATCTGGTACTCGCCTCGCCTGCCCGAGCCCTTCCGCCGGTTCTCCGCCAAGGTGGCCATCGACACGAGCTCGATACAGTTCGAGAGTGACGAGATGATGCGCCAGGCATGGGGCGACGACGGTGCGATTGCGTGCTGCGTCTCCCCGATGCGCGTCGGCAAGCAGATGCAGTTCTTCGGTGCACGAGCGAACCTGGCGAAGTGCCTGCTCTTCGCGATCAACGGCGGCCGCGACGAGATCAGCGGCGAGCAGATTGGCCCTGCGCTCGATCCCGTCACGGGCGACGTGCTCGATTTCGACGACGTGCTCGGCAAGTACGAGCGGATGATGGACTGGCTTGCAGGCGTGTACGTCAACGCCATGAACGTCATCCACTACATGCACGACAAGTACGCGTACGAGCGGCTCGAGATGGCGCTGCACGACTACGCGCCGCTGCGTACGATGGCGTTCGGCATGGCGGGCATGTCGGTCGTGGCCGACAGCCTCTCGGCCATCAAGCACGCGAAGGTGCACGTGGTGCGCGACGAGAACGGCCTGATCACGGACTACCGGACCGAGGGTGAGTTCCCGGTCTTCGGGAACAACGACAATCGTGTCGACCACCTCGCGAGCTGGGTGGTCAGCACGTTCATGAAGAAGCTGCGGAAGTATCCGACCTATCGTGATGCGGTGCACACGCAGTCGATCCTCACGATCACGTCGAACGTCGTCTACGGCAAGGCGACCGGCAACACGCCCGATGGCCGGCGGCTCGGAGAGCCGTTCGCCCCCGGCGCGAACCCGATGCACGGTCGCGACAGCCACGGGCTGCACGCGGCGGCCGCATCGGTCGCGAAGATTCCCTACCGCGATGCCGCCGACGGCATCTCGCTCACGGCGAGCCTCGTGCCGAGCGGGCTCGGCCGGACCGGTGAGGATCGCATCACCAATCTCACCAGCCTGCTCGACGCGTTCTTCGGAGTCACCGGCTATCACATGAACGTGAACGTGCTGAATCGCGAGACGCTCATGGACGCGATGGATCACCCGGAGAAGTACCCGCACCTGACGATCCGCGTGTCGGGGTACGCCGTGAACTTCGTGCGGCTGACGCGCGAGCAGCAGATGGACGTCATCAATCGCACCTTCCACGGGGCGTAGGAGGCGGGCGATGAGTGGCGGGCGGCGATCCCCAGCGCTGGAGGCAGTAATGGCCGACGAAGCAGGTACGGCGCAGGTATCACTCGGGGCCAAGAGCCCGTACGAGCTGCGCGTCAATCTCGGGGAGGGCGTCCCCGAGTCGGACGTCAGGACGGCGCTTGCCACCGGCGAGATGGGGTTCCTGCACTCCTTTACCACCGGGTCGGCGGTCGATGGCCCCGGCATCCGCGTCGTCGCGTGGACGGCGGGGTGCATGTGGCGCTGCCTGTACTGCCACAATCCCGACACGTGGTCCATGCGCAACGGCATACCCGTGACCATCGCGAGGGCCGTCGAGGAACTGCGCAAATATCGCTACGGCCTGCGCGTCATGTCCGGTGGCTTTACCCTGAGCGGCGGCGAGCCCTTGATGCAGGATCGATTCGCCGTGAAGCTGCTCACGGCGGCGAAGCAGATGGGCGTCCACACTGCGCTCGACACGAACGGCTATTACGGCGGTCGCCTGACCGACGAGGAGCTCGAGGCGATCGACGTGGTGCTGCTCGATCTCAAGGGTTGGGACCCCGAGCGCCACGAGCGGCTGACGGGGATGGACAACGGGCCGACGCTGGCGTTCGCGCGGCGCCTCGCCGCGCGAAGCGGCCCGTCTGGGTGCGGTTCGTTCTTGCGCCCGGCTGGTCCGACGACCCGGCCACGATCGAAGGCGTGGCGGGCTTCGCGGCATCCCTCGGGAACGTCGAGCGCGTAGACGTCCTGCCCTTCCACCAGATGGGCCGCTACAAGTGGGCGCAGCTCGGACTGACCTACCAGCTCGACGCCGCCGAGCCGCCGTCACAGGACGCGGTCGAGCAGGCGTGCGCCGTCTTCAGGGCCAAGGGATTGCGCGCCGTCTGAACGACGCCCGATGCCGGCGCCACGCCTGTCGGCCCCTGATCCCGTAGTGCCGACCTTCAGGTCGGCCCGTGATCCCGGTAGTGCCGACCTTCAGGTCGGCCCGTGATCCCGGTAGTGCCGACCTTCAGGTCGGCCCGTGATCATCCAAGCTGCCCACCGCTCGGCGTACGCGTTCCTTCACGAACCTCGTTCTGGGAGAATGAGGTTCATGACGACGACCTCGACTCCGTTGACCAGCCGCCGCGAGTGGAAAGCCCTGGACGAGCACGCCGCAGCGATGCGCGGCGTGCACCTGCGGACGCTCTTCGCCGACGAACCGGCGCGGGGCGAGCGTCTGACAGCCGGCGCCGCGGGAATCTTCCTCGATTACTCCAAGAACCGCATCACGAACGACACGCTGGCCCTGCTCGTGCGGCTGGCCGCGGCATGCGGCCTGCGCGAGCGCATCGACGCGATGTTCGGCGGCGAGCGGATCAACGTCACCGAGAACCGTGCGGTGCTGCACACCGCCTTGCGCGCGCCCCGCGGCGCGATCGTCACCGTCGATGGCAGGAACGTCGTGCCCGACGTACATGACGTGCTCGACCGGATGGCCGCGTTCGCCGACCGGGTACGCGACGGCAGCTGGACCGGCCACACCGGCAGGCGCATCCGCAACGTGATCAACATCGGGATCGGTGGGTCCGACCTCGGCCCGGTGATGGCGTACGAGGCGTTGCGGCACTACAGCGACCGCGCGCTGACGTTCCGCTTCGTCTCGAACGTGGATGGCATCGATCTGGTCGAGGCGACGCGCGACCTCGATCCCGCCGAGACGCTCTTCATCATCTCGTCGAAGACCTTCACGACGCTCGAGACGATGACGAACGCGCAGAGCGCGCGTGACTGGCTGGTGTCGGGGCTCGGCGGCCTTCGCTCCGCCGTGGCGAAGCACTTCGTTGCCGTCTCGACCAACGCCGAACAGGTCGCGGCGTTCGGCATCGATACGGCCAACATGTTCGGCTTCTGGGACTGGGTGGGCGGCCGCTACTCGATGGACTCGGCCATCGGCCTGTCCACCATGATCGCGATCGGCCCAGGACACTTCAGGGACATGCTCGACGGCTTCCACGCCATGGACGAGCACTTCCGGACGACACCGTTCGAGCAAAACCTGCCGGCGATCATGGGTCTGCTGACGATCTGGTACACGGACTTCCTCGGCGCCGCGACGGTGGCGGTGCTGCCGTACGAGAACTACCTGAAACGGTTCCCCGCATATCTCCAGCAACTGACGATGGAGAGCAACGGAAAGCACGTGACGATCGAGGGCGAGGCGGTGGACTACGAGACGAGTCCCATCTACTGGGGCGAGCCGGGCACGAACGGGCAGCATTCTTTCTATCAGCTGATTCACCAGGGCACGCGCCTGATTCCGTGCGACTTCATTGCGTTCGGCCACGCGCTGACGCCGCTCGGCCGCCACCACGACATGCTGCTCGCGAACGTGTTCGCCCAGGGCGAGGCGCTCGCATTCGGGAAGACGGCCGAGGAGGTGCAGGCGGAAGCGGCGCCGGCTGCCCTCGTCGCACACCGCGTGTTCGAGGGCAACCGCCCGTCGAACACGATCCTGGCGGACCGGCTCACGCCACAGGTATTGGGCAGCCTCGTGGCGCTGTACGAGCACGCCGTCTTCACGCAGGGCGCCATCTGGAACATCAACCCCTTCGACCAGTGGGGCGTCGAGCTGGGCAAAGCGCTGGCGCAGGCGATCATCCCCGAACTCGAGAGCCAGGCGGCGCCCGCCCTTCATCACGACAGCTCGACGAACGCCTTGATCCGGCGCTATCGGCAGATGAAAGGCCTGTCGTGATGCCACGCGCGGCGCGCGTGTGTGCGGGGCCTCAGCGCGGTCTGGCGCGGGTTTACCTGACGGTCACACCGGGGCCAGGCACAGTGAAACGCGCGATCACTGCAGCTGCGGCGGCAGCAGGTACAGCGTCATGGCGAACACGAGGTACACCATCAGCACGAGCACGCCGACGAACCACGCCGACCGCCCGCTGTTCGTCAAGAGCGCGATGGTCAGCGTGGAAATCAACATCATGACAACGGCGCCCGGCCAGAAGCGCAGGTCCATCGGCATCGGCCCCATCACGTAGCTCAGGAGCACGAGCACGGGCGCGACGAACAGGGCAATCTGCGACGCGCTCCCGAGCGCGATGCCGACGCTCAAATCCAGCCGGTTCTTGCGTGCGCCCGAGAACGCTGAGGCCATCTCCGCTGCCCCGCCGACCAGGGCCACGACGATGAACCCGACGAAGGCTGCGGTCATCCCCAGCGCCTCGGCCGCTTGCTGCGCCGACTCTACGAACACCTCGCTCACGAGCGCCACGATGAGCGTGACGACGATGAGGGTGCCGAGGGCCAATCCGATCGGCCACGGTTGTTCCTCGCCGTCCTCGTGTTCGGCGCTGCCGAAGAACTCGCGGTGGGTCTTGAGCGAGAACACCATGCCGAGCGCGTAGGCGACGATCAGCAGGACCGAGAGCCCGACGCTGAGCTGCTGTGTAAAGGCCGCGTGGGTTTCCGCGTCGGCTCCGACCGCCGACGGTACGAGCAGCGCGATCGTCGCCAGGAAGAGGAGCGCCGCCTGCAGGCGGGCGCTGACACGATTGAACTCCTGCACGTGGTGCTTCAGTCCGCCGAGCAGAAACGACGCGCCGGACACGAAGAGCGTGTTGGTCACGATGGCCCCGGCAATCGACGCCTTGACGAGCGTGTATTGCCCGGCGTGCAGCGCGGCCAGCGCGATGACGAGCTCGGTGAGATTCCCCAGCGTCGCATTGAGCAGCCCACCCACGGTGTCGCCGGTCTTGGCGGCTACCGACTCGGTGGCATGGCTGAGCAGCCCCGCCAACGGAACGATGGCCAGCACGGAGAGGACGAACAGCAGCGTGTGCTCGCCCCTCCACAGCTTCTCCGCAACGAACACCGCCGGTACGAAGACCAGGAGCCAGAGGAGTGGATTGTCGCGGATGTCCTTCAGCAAAGGGTGGGTCATGGTGTCGGGCTCGCGCAAGGCGTTGAGCAGGCTCATCCAGAGAGCTGCATCTTATGATCAGGCTGGGGCGAGGGCCACGAAATACGGGCCCCATGCCGACGCGGAACACCGCCGCCCATGCAATCTTTCATCGACGCCGCTTCGCCGCTCGTCACCTCCCTCCTGCCGATCGCGGTGGCTCTGAGTTCGTGATCAGACCACGACCGCACTGCCAAGGCTCAACATCGTGAGCAAACCGTTCGCCTTGTTCAGCAGTTCCCTGCGGTGTGCCAGGCCGTTTTCTCCACCATTGATTCTCTTGGTCAATCCCACCACGTCGTCTTTGTCGGCGAGCGTGTTCAATTTGTTCTTGTCCCAGAAGAACACGGCGGAATGCACAGCGTACTCGCTGGACACGAGGTCCGGCTCGTCGAGCACCCTCTCGTCACCGACCCACTCGGCGAAGGCCTGGTAGTTGGTCCGCCCAGTCAACTGGATCAGCCCGCGGCCGCGGTACTTCCAGCCATCGCCGCTGGCCTCGCTGCCATTCCCCATGCGATTGGCGTACACCCTGTTGGCGATCTTCTCCGGCTGGCGGGCGTAGGCGTCGGCCTCTTCCCTGGTGGTGAAGTACTTCCTGAACACTCTCGCCAACGCGTCAGACGAGTAGTTCAGGTTCTCCATATCGAACCGCATGCAGCCGGACTCGTGCAGGACCTGCGCAAAGAAGTGTGCGAGCCGCAGCCGCGAGTCGGCGATGCCGTATTTCGGTAGCGTCTCTTCGAGGTGGGGGATGTACTGCTGCGCGTCACCGTCCGATACGCCCATCTCCTTCAACATCTCGATGTGAGTTTTCATTGTTCCTCCATTGAAAATGGTGTGTTCACCACTGCAGCAGCCGCATTCGCCATCGCGCGTCGTTCCGTGCACTTCTCTCTTGGCTGGAAAAGGACGACACGGAGGTGCCGACGCGATGGCGAAGCCCCGAGAATGATCCGTCTGCGTTCGTTGGCAAGCTTCTCGAGGAGCATTTGCCAGGGACAGTGGACCCAACCAGCACGCGCGCCTGCCGCCCGAACCGAGCGGTCGCATGATCTCGCAGGCCTCGAGCCGTTGCCGGGGCCGAGTGACATGCCTATGGAGGCGGGATTATGTCACGCCGCCGAGCGTCAGCGTGCCCTTGAGAAGGTCCGCTTGCATCTTTCCTTCTGTCACGGCCTTTGGACGACCTTCCCTGGAGGACGTAGAAGAGATGGGCGCAGGCGAGCAGCGTCAGGCAGAGCATGGCAGCGAACAACGATGACATCGTTCGCGCCACGATGTCGCGCACGACGAATGCGTATTGAAGCGTCGCCGCCACGGCGCCCATGTGGCACTGCTTTTCGGCCGATAGCTCGTCGCTCTGGCGGCGGCCTCTCGGAGCACGAGGGTGTGTGCTCTGCTTCGCCGCCCGCCGGGCCTGCAGGATCGTGAGACCTGCTTGGTGAACCGCATCAGCGGTCGAGAGCTTATTCTTCAGACGACGGGATTGAGCGCCCGCATCCACTGTCGCGTCGCCGAATCCTCCAGGAGCAGAGGCTCATGATGACCGTATGCGCCCCGCAATCTGAAACGCGCGGCGCAGCCGAATACGCCTTTGCCTTTCTTGAACTCACCCAGGCCAGTGTCGCAGGCGGACAACACGGGAGCGCGCGCCGCTTGACCAGGCCATGCGCAAACGATGCGGCGTGGTCTCACACCAATCAGCCCTTCCGATCGAGAACGGGGAGCAGCGCCGCGGGAGCGTTCGTGCCGTCGGGCCATGGCGCCCAGCGTACCCCCGGGGGACGGGTGCCAGCGCCGCACGCGTAGATGACGGACTCCGTAACGCCGTCGAGCCCGAGATCCTCTTCGATGATGGAATCAGCCAGCGCTCCGGTGCAGAAAGGCGCCAGGCCGAGCGACGTGGCCGCGAGGCAGAACGTCTGGCAGAAGTGGCCGGCCTCCAACAGCACGTCGCGATAGGCACGGGGCGCGGGATACTTCCACTCGGTCCTGGCGAACACCGCCGTGATCAGGACGAGAATCGACGCCCGACCGTACCACGACTGCCCGGGCAGGTGGCGCTCGATGACGCCGCGCGCGGTGTTCTTCAACCGGGTGAGCCGGTGGTCAACAGGGGCGTAGTGGTAGATGCCGGGGCTGAGGCCGGCCACATGCCGCACCACCACATACGCTTCGAGAGGATTACGCGCCCCGGCTGACGGTGAGGTACGAAGTATCGCGCGTCCGCCGGCGCCGAGCTCGATGGCGTGCTGGGCGCCAAACACGAGCCACATCAAGGTGCCGAGATCGCGAATCGCGAGAGGCCGCCGCCCGAACCTGCGCCACGTCCGCCGTTGCAGGAGCACGCGTGCAAACGGATCTGTCCGCGCGGCCTTCGGAAGAGGGACAGCTGCCCGCCGACCATACGTTTTCACCGCTGGCGGGATGGGCCGCTCCGCGAGCCGCTGCGCAAGAAACACATCGGCCTGGGCTTCGCCGGCCTCGAACGGCTGATCCTTGGTCGAGAAGTGCAGGAAGCCCGCGGCCGGATTCCAGGCGGCCCACTTGTCCATGCGGCGCTCGGCCAGCGGAAGTGGACGTCCGGACTGCTGCAGCAGCGACGACTCGACGAGGCGTTTCAAAGCGTTGCGCAGCTCGGCCCGCGGAAGGCTCGATCGTTCGAGGAGAGGGGCTGCTGGTTTCCAGGTGTCGAAGTAGTCCAGCAGACCGATCGTCAGCGCGGTGCCGCCGATGCGGCGCCCGGTGGCGAAGTTGTGAAAGACGAGGCGGGTGTCGTCCCAGTACGACACGACGTTCGGTGAACGCCGGTAGCGGGGTGTGGCGTGCGCGCGCTCCGTCCTCGCTCGACTCACGCCGTCACCTGCACACGCGGAGATCGCGCGCTACTCCGCCTCCGCGTCTTTGATGACGTGCGCCTTCCGGCAGCAACACGCGGTGTATTGGTTGAACTGGTCGCGCAGCGATACCACTGCGTCGGTCAAGGCCTGCTGGTCCGCGGCGCCTTCGATTGCCTTGAGCACATTTTCGATGCTGAGCATGAGCGGTTCGAATTCCTTCGACTGTTCATATGCCATGGCTACTCCTCCGGGGCGAGGGAGCCGGCATTGTAATGACGGGCCTTTACGCCCGTCAAGAGAGAGAGGACGGCCAGGAATTCACGGGCGACGACTGACGCGCTGGATCAGCGCACGAAAACGTGGATGGTCGCGAACGGGGTCGAGCATCGGATCGACGGCAAGCTCCGTCATCGCCGCGTTCTTCGCCGCCTCAACGGCCTCGAGCCATTCCATTGCGCGCGACTGGTCGCCCAATGCCGCGTACACGAGCGCAATCTCGTATCGGTCTGCGACCTGATCGTACGACGGTGACAACACCTTCTCGAGCAGCCGGTTGGCGTCCTCTCCGCGGCCGGCCATCGCGTAGCCGAGCGCCAGCATCAGCTCGTAGCGCCGGCCTGCGGCTTCGAGCTCCTTGACTCCCTCGGCCGGCCGGCCAGCGAGCAACAGCGCACGCCCCAGAACCGTGCGCGCGGGGAGATACTCGGGATCGATCGCGAGCGTGCTGCGTGCCTGCGAGATGGCATTCTCGTACTGTCGGGCCATGTAATACGCCCACGCGACCTGGCGGCTGGCGGTCACCGAAAAGGGGGCGCGCGCACTCGCCTTCAGGCCCGTCTCGATCGCCTCGGCATGGCGGCCGAGGTCCGTCAGGTAATTCGAGTACGTTTGCAGCACATCGGTAGAGGCGGGCCCGAGCTCGAGCGCTCGCCGGAAATCCGATTCAGCCGCGGACCAATTGCCCTCCAGTGCGAATCGCGCGAACGCCCGAGCCGACCAGCCCTCCGGCATTTCTGGATCGAGCTCGATCGCACGGCTGCTCGCCTCGACGCTTCGCTGCAGCGCTGTGTCGGAGGGCACCGAGCCGAAATATGCGCTCTCGAGCGCCGAACACCAGGCGAGCCCCACGTAGGCTTCCGCGAACGCCGGTGCGCTCTCGACGGCACGGCGGAACAAGCCAGCGGCACCCGACAGGTCCATGCGAATCTCGAGAAGCTGACGTGCGTTCAGATAGTCTTCCATGGCCTGCCTGGGCACCTGTCTGGACCGGGCGACCAGCGCCTGATCGCGAGCGTCGGGCACGATGCGGAGCCGGGCAGCGATCTCCTTTGCAATCTGCGCCTGGACGACGAAGAAGTCGCCGAGATCGTGCTCGAACGAGGCGCTCCACAGCATCCCCCCCGTGCTCGCGGCCAAGATCTGCACGTGAACCTGCACCGGACCGGGCACTCCCTGGGAAGCGGGCGCGCGCTGCACGACTCCGACGACGATTGCATCGGCGCCGGTGCGGGAAGACACTTCCTCGAGTGCCCGTCGTGGGTCCGCGTTGAATTGTCTCGTGAACGTCCACGGCACGACCTTCATCGCCCCGATTCGGGCGAGCCTCGCCGTGAGCTCCATCGGCACCGCGCTCGCCAGGTACGCCTCCGCTGGATCCGCGGACTGATTCTGGAACGGGAGCACGGCGAGCACGGCAACATGGCTGGAGCCGGCGACCGGCGGCCGACCGATGCTGCGAGGCCACCAGACTGCTCCTGCGAGGGCGAGGCACACTCCGATCGCCGCGGCGAGCAGCAGTCCGCGCCACCGCGGTCGCACACGACCCGTTTGGTCTTTCGCGTCCGCCGACACGACGCGGGACAAGGCCTGCTGCAGCTCGCCCGCGCTCGGGCATCGCTGCTCCGGATCGGGCTTCAACGCCCATTCGACCGCGCTGATGAACGCGTCCGGCAAGTCAGGCCGCGTATCGCTCAGGCGTCGGCGCTCGCTGCGTGCCTGCGCGTCGCGCAGCGCCTCCATCGACTCCGCGGTGACCGGGTACTCGCCCGTGACCAGGTGATACAACAGCACGCCGAGCGAGTAAATATCGCTGTGCACCGTGGCGCTGCCGCCGGCCAGCACCTCCGGCGCCAGATACAGGGGGGTGCCGACAAGGTGCACGGGGCCGGTGTCTTCAAGGTCGCGCCGCTGACCGGCGCCGAAGTCCATCAGCACCAGCCGGCCGCCCGGCTCCCGCATCACGTTCTTCGCCTTGATGTCACGATGGACCAGTCCTGCCGCGTGCACTGCCGCCACCGCTCTGCACAGCTCCTGACCGGCGACGGCCGCTTCAATCGCCCCGAACGGTCCGTGGGACGTGAGCAACTCCTCGAGCGTGCGGCCGCGCAGGAGCTCCATCCAGAACCCGACGCGGTTCTCATGGACATCCGCTCCGTGGACCAGGACGACATTCGGGTGTCGGACCCGCGCGAGGGCCTGCGCTTCACGCACCACACGGGACGCCGGCAGCTCGCTCGTGGCCGATGGCTTCAACAGCTTCAATGCCACTTCCCAGTCCAGCCATGGGTCGCGCGCGCGGTAGACTTCGCCGAAGCTCCCTTCGCCGATCTTCTCGATCAGGATCAAGTGCCCCCATTGACCGAGGGCGTGACCGACGTCACCAAGGGTTCGAGAATCGGCGACCGGCGCGTCACCGAAGTGCAATCGATGCACCTCGCCGACCTCGGCGACGAGCCGCAGATCGCGCAAGCGCCGCCGCACGCCGTCGTCGGGCGCGGCGGCCTCGAGCTCCTGCCAATCGATCGGGCCGCCATCGGCGACCGAGTCGATGAGCCGTTCGAACAAGGCTCGTTCAGCGACCACGGCCCAACTCCTCCGTGAGTCGGGTCAGGGCGCGTGTCACCGCGACGCGCGCCGCGTTTGCCGACGGCTTGCCCATCACCACGGCTATCTCCTGGTAACTCTGTTGCAGCTCGATCCGCGCCACGATCACCTGGCGGTCGGGCTCGCGCAGACGTGCGAGCGCGCGCTCGTATCGCTCGAGGCCTTCACTGCCGATGGCGCGTTCCAACGGCGAAGCCGAGGCATCCGGGTGCACCTCCGACAAGTGGAACGGCGCGGGATGGCGGGTGGCGCGTCGAACTTCGTCCCGAATGCGGTTGGCCACGGCCTGGCGAAGGTACGCCTGGAGCGCTCCCTGGTGCCGCGCGTCGAAGCCCGCCAGGTTGTGCAGCGTGCGGAGGACGACCTCCTGGACGAGATCCTGAGTTTCCGCCATGCCGCGCGCATAATCTGGCAGTCGGCCGCGCGCCCACCGGCGAAGCGGCGGGAGGCATCGCTGAAACAGCAGCTCCAGGGCGCTAGGTTCGCCGGCTTTCGCCAAAGCCAGCAGATCGAGGGTGCTGTTCACGTCGGTCGCCCGAAGGTCGACCGTGTCTGACCTCGACTCCTCGTTCACGGGCATCTCGGCGATGGTGGCAGCGCCGACATGATACCCCCATCCGCTCCGTCCGTTCCCCTGACCAGGGTTGTCCAGAGCGTCGGCCGTGCTCCGTCCCGAGGCATTCTGCTGGCGTGGGCCAGCCGGCAGCAACCGTGGTCGCCACCGGGGTGTGTCGCTGCGCGCCGCTCGTATTTCGCTCATGGGAGTTCGCGTTGACACCTGTCCATGTGTAACGACGGCCGAGGAGGATTCGTACAGGCGGCGCGACCACCACACCCGTCCACATGCTCTTTTGGGTGAGTGTGACCGATTCTCGGGACCGCCGAAACGCTCGGTCTGTGAGTTGGCCCGATCCTTCGGATCCCATTCCTCCCCGATAAACGATCGGCCCCAATCGCGGCGATGTGCCCCGACTCGGGTTTGCCCGTCGCGCTCTCCCTCCTGGGCGCCAGCCTCGATGCCGACCAGACCAGCAGGCGGCGATCAGAAGTGCTGATACCCCACATCCGATGGCCGTGGCCGCCCGGTCGAACCGCGTGCCGCATAGCTCTTCAGTAAGCGCGTGCAGGACTGTAGTGGAGTAGGCAACGCTCCGATACACCCGCCAGACTACTCGGAGAAAGGCAGGCCCCATGAGCAAGGTGCACCTCGCGCTGTCGCGGTACAAAACGAGCCCAGAGCTTCGGGACGCAATCGAGCGACAAGCCGGCGAATTGGTCAGCAGCGAGCTGAATCGATGCGATGACGAGTGGCATGCTGCCGTCGCGTCCGTGAAGGACACCGTCGCTGTTCTGGAGCGCACCTGTGATGCTTTCTTGAACAAAACTCACCTGACGCCGTCGGGTGCCATTGCGCATCTCGTGGACCGCATGGTCAAGACGGCGTCGGACGAAGCGGAGCGGGCTGCCGAGCGGGTGCGGGCGGAGGCCGTGGCGCAACTCGCGAGCGCGGAGACGGTGGCCAAGCGGCTGGAGACTGAGCTCAATTCTGCCCGCGGCGAACTGATCACCACGCGGGAGCGGTTCGACGCCGAACACGCCGCGCGGACCCGTGCCGAAGCCGAGTGGCACGGCGTGCAGGCGCAGTATGACAAAATGGCCGCGGAGCGCGAGTCCGAGCTTCAACGCCAGGCGGCCAATCTCGAGGCGCGTCGGCGCGAATGCGCGGCCCTGTCGCAGCAGCTCGAGACCGCGCGGGCCGAACGCGAGGCACTGACCGCAGTGGTTCAGACCGTCCGAAACACGATTCAGCAGGCGATCGTCACCGCCGACGTCCCGCCGAGTTCCGTTCCCGGACAGTCGGCAACGGGTGAGCGCCAACCAGACGTCGCTCCCCACACACCCGCTGTCGCCGAGGACCGAGCACCCCTCAACGCTGGCCCGCTTGCCGCCCCGCTCGCGACAGCGAGCGACGCCACCGCCGTTCAGATCCAACAGCGCACGGCGGACGGAGGAGCAGAGTCAGACTCGACGCTCGCCCGGTATGTCGAGAGCTTGCTGGAAGCCGCCGAACGGAAGCACCACGACGATCTCGAATCCGGTCTGCTACCGTTCGAGGCGGCCGACCGTTTGACAGCCAATTTGCGGGACGCGCGTGATCAAATCGTGCAGAATATGGGCGACTTGTACCCGGAGGCGGCATTCGTCTTCGATAAGCAGCTCATGCGTCTGAGCGACAAGCACGGCGCGACCACGTTTGGTCGTCATCTCGGGATTGCGGCGTACGAGTTGGACGCCGCCAAAGCGTCCTAGCCCCCGCGAAGCGTGAGTGTCACATGACTCCCGGGCGGGGCATCCCGCCTGACGTCGTTACTCCTCGCTCGCATAACCCTCTCTACGTCGGCTCCGCGCTCCGGATCGCCTCGCACAGCAGCGCGGCGCTGTAGGCGGCGTACCGCTTCTGCAACGGGCTGGACTGGCGGAAGACGACGACGGGGAGCGTCCACTCGAGCACCGCCAGCCAATACGGCACCATGTCGGTCTCGAAGAGGGTCGCGGTGTCTGCGAGCCATCGAACCAGCTTGACGATGGCGTATGCCTTGTCGACGGCCGGGTTCGGCCCGGGGTACCGGTTGGGCGGAGTCTGATCGAGCGTTCGGACCGACATCAGGCCCTGCTCGAATTCCAGCATCCGTCGCACGTCCGTCTCGTTGTCGATCGGCACCTGCTCGAACTTGACGAGAGGCTCGAACCGCGCGAAGTCCGACACGATGTTGCGCGGGCGCGTCTCGGAGAAGTCGATGACGTAGATGTTCTCGCGTTCATCCACGAGCACGTTCTGCATGTTCAGATCGCCGTGGCAGATCGACGTGTACCAGAGCCGCGAGCGCTGGCGCCGGCGCGGGAACTCGTGCTGCAGGAACCAGTACGGATTCAGGAGATCGCGTCCGAGCTCAGGGCAGGGCAGCCGCTCGCTGTGGGCCGAGACCCCGAGCACCTGCTCGGCGCTGTCGCAGAGCGTCGGGAACAGCCGCCGCGGATCGTGGTCGGCGTACAGCGCGACCGGCTCCCAGCGTGGCTGTCCGTACCACGGCTTCAGCACGCGCGTGAAGAGCGCGTTGACGAGCGGCACCACGTCCTCCGCCGGCCGCCGCTCGTAGTGCTCGCGCAGCCACACGAGCGAGCTGTCCGGTCCGTTGACGCCGAGAAAGTTGTATCGAAGCCCCGCCCAGTCTCCCGCCGTCGATCCGCCGAGCAGCGTCGTGCTGTTGTTCAGGATGAACGTCTGCACGTACTTGCGGTTGGCGACCTCTTCCCGCTCGGTGAGCGCCACGTCGCCGATCTTCAGCACCGTCGGCAGCATCCGCCTGCCGTCCGGGTCGTAGCTCGCGACGCGGAACGTGTTCGACATGAACCCGCCGTGCAGCGGCGTCAGCACGACGCGCCGGCAGTCCCGATACAGGCGTCGCGCGATCGTCTCCCACTCGGCCAGCAGCGGCGTGCCGTCTTCCACGTGGACGGCCAGCAGCTTCTCGCGACCCTCGCGGAGGCGCGAAGGCTGAAAGCTCCACGCCAGCACCGCGGTCATGCGCCAGGTGGGATCGATCTCGGCGACCTCCTCGAGCCCGTCGAGCGTCGCCAACGTGGTGAGAACGTCCGCCGGGTCGGCCGCAATCGACGGGAAGGATGACGAGGCCGACAGCACCGCTCGACCCGCAAAGAGGCGGTCGTGCGGAACGTCGCGGCCTGGGAGCCATTCGGCGATGGCATAAAGCTCATGCTCGGGGCGGGTGAGGGCCGCACGATCGGCTGTCACGAGGAACAGGATCGCCAGCCTGTCGTGGTCCGCCAGGTTCGCGACGGCCAGGATCGCCGTCGCGGCGGGTCGTGGGCCCGCGTCATCACCCGACAACGCAAGGACATCGCCGACGAGGTCGGTGACCGCAAACGGCGCGTCACTGCCGATGTGCAGGGCGGCCCCCGGCGAGCCGTCGATGCCGAGCGCCGAGGCGACGTGGACGAGCGCATCGGCCGGCCGCTCGGGCACGAGGAAGTCCGAGGGATCGTGGGTGCCGGGCGTTCTCAGGCCGGCAAACGCACGAACCGCGATCAACGGGCCTGTCGCCTCGCTCGCCTGCTCGCGCGTGGCGCCGAATCCCCCCGACCCGACGGCATACGCGAGATCCTCGATCGAGATTGTCGCCAGCCGGTCGGCCTCGAGGTTTTCGGGAAGCGTGCCCGGAGGCACACCCCAGGTTTCGAGCACGCTCTGTCCGCCGAGCGGCCACACCGCACACGCGCGCCCCTCGCGTTCGCTCCGCAGGGCGCGCTCGGGCGCGACGCTGCCCGCACGAACGAGGGAGACGGCTTCGTCGACGGACCCGGCGAGACGAAAGATCGTGTGCAGGCGCGCCATCTCGAGCACCTGCCGCACGGGCTTCGCCACGGCCGCGAGCACGACCGTGCCGTGGCGTTCGCGCAGCCGCTTCTCCGCCTTCACCAGCGACCGCAGGCCCATGCTGGAGACGTAGCGCACCTCGGTGCAGTCGAGAACCCAGTACTCATGGCGACGATCCAGCCCTTCGATGAACGCATCGAAGATAGTGGCGCCATCGCCATCGAAGCGGCCCACCAGCCGCAGGACTGGAACGGGGTGGTCGGCGTCGAGCGTGATCTGCATGGGGGACTGCACCTATCACATCCCGGTCGCGCCTGTGTCCGGACCGGGCCGCGCCATTTTCGGCCGGCGATTCCGAAATCGAGTTGTGGGTTCTGAGATCGAGCGTTGAGATGCGGGCGCGGTCCAGTTCGCCTGCGAACTCAATACTCAGAACTGATCACTCAGAGCCGGTACACCCGCCGGACAAGCGTCTGCACTATACGACCGTCTGGCCGGGAAGTGGTGGCGAACATGTCACCGCGAGCAAGAGGGGCGGACGCGTGCGGATGTATACTCCGGTGCTTCGCATCCGCGCCACCGCAGCGGCACCAGCCTCTTCCTTACCAGAGAGCAAAAGGCGGCCGGGCTCGCGTGCGCCCCGGTGAAATGGAGATCGAGATGAAGCCGTTATCCGGCAGTGTGCTTGCGTCGCTTGTTGCCGTCACCGTGGGGTTGGCCGCCAGCGATCAGGTCATCGATCTCTCGCGTTCGCGGCTTGTCGATCTCACGCACGCGTACAACGCGCACACCATCTATTGGCCGACGTCGCCGACGAAGTTCCGGCTCGACACCCTCGCGCACGGCCAGACGCCAGGTGGGTACTTCTACTCCTCCTACAGTCTCTCGACGCCTGAGCACGGCGGCACGCACCTCGATGCGCCTGCCCACTTTTCGGAGCAGGGCCGCTCGACCGACCAGGTGCCGATCGATCAGCTGATCGCGCCGGCGATAGTGATTGACGTCTCGGCGCGCGCAGCGGCCGATCCCGACTACCGCCTGACCGCCGCCGACGTCACAGCGTTCGAGCGGCAGCACGGAGCGATCGCGGAGCACACCATCGTGCTGCTGCGCACCGGGTGGAGCGCACGATGGCCGGACGTCAAGGCGTACCTCGGCGACGACACGCCCGGCGACGCGTCGAAGCTGCGCTTTCCGAGCTACGGTGAAGACGCCGCACGCCTGCTCGTCGAGGAGCGGCACGTTGGCGCCCTGGGTGTGGACACGGCCTCCATCGATTACGGCCACTCTTCCGACTTCGTCGTCCATCGCGTGGCCGCCGCACGGCAGGTAGTCGGCCTGGAAAATCTCACCAGCCTGGACCAGGTGCCCCCGACGGGCGCGACGCTGATCGCATTGCCCATGAAGATCGAGGGAGGGTCCGGTGGTCCGGTTCGGGTGGTGGCGGTGGTGCCAGCGCCGTGAGGTGTGCGGGGCTCCACAGGTCTCGTCGGCCGGTCAACGCGTGCCCTGTCCGATTCCACACCGCCAGACGAGCGCGAGGAAGAGCACCTGCAGACAGGAAGGACACCGGCTACATCGTCTGGACGGCGGTCTGAGTCATCCGGTTCGCGACATCGACACTGAGCGTCATGGCTCCGTCCGGACACGGAAGCGGCTCCGCATTCGACCCGCCGGTCGCTCGGAAGGTGCTCCCACCACTCCGTCGCCTCGCCGCTCGTCCATGGCCGCACCCCGCTGCAGCGGCGCAGCGCGTCGCGGAGCGCGCGCGCACTCGAGGGCCGATCGTCGGCGTGCTTCCGGAGGCACTGCAACAGCAGCGCCTCGAGATCCGGCGGCACGCGGCGTCCCAGCCGCTGCGACGGCGGCACAGGGTCGGTGTGCAGGTGGTGAGCGATGATCTGGGCGATGGTCGCTGCTTCGAAGACGGGGTGGCCGGTAACCAGGAAGTAGCCGACGGCGCCGAGCGCGTAGAGATCGCGTCGCGGATCACCTTCCTCCGGCGAAGTCAGCGACTCCGGCGACAAATACAGCGGCGTGCCGGTGAGCACGCCCGGTGTCGAGGCGGTCAGGCGCGGATCGTCTGACGTGTAGGAATCCACCAGGCCGAAATCCACAATCTTCGCCACGTCCGGTTCGCCGCCGCGTTCGGTGAGGATGATGTTCGCCGGCTTGATGTCGCGATGCACGAGGCCGCGTTCATGCGCTTCGCTGAGCGCGCCACACACCTGGTCGAGAATCGCGAGCACCCGTCCGGCAGGCTGCGCGCCGTCGCGACGGACGAGATCTTCGAGATTGATGCCGTCGAGATATTCCATGGCGTAATAGAAGACGCCGTCCGGGGTTCGTCCGTAATCGTAGATCGCGACGGTGTTGGGGTGGCTCAGTTGCGCGGTGATCTGCACTTCGCGCTCGAACCGCAGGAGGCTCGCCTCGCCGGCGCGATCCGGTGGCAGCAGCTTGATCGCGGTCGGTCGCCGCAGCATGGCGTGGCTGGCACGGTAGACGACGCCCATGCCTCCGGCGCCGATCTGGCGCTCGAGGGTGTACTGGCCGAGGCGCCGCACGCGCGCCGCCTCCGTCCGCAGACCGAAGATCACGCGGGATCCCACCGTCGCGATCGCTATCGACACGGCACACCACGTCGTCACGTTCACGGCCGCGGCCGCCGATCCGCCGCCGGCGAACACCGTGGCCGGGACGAGCGCCGCCATTGACGCGGCGCTGCCGACGAGCGTCCGGCGCGGCGTGCTCGGCACGGCGATCGCTCGCGCCATCACCGTGTTCGCGCACGCCAGGAGCCCGGAGTAGGCGCCGATCGCCATGTCGAGCCCGGCGACGACCTGGACCCGCATGAGATATGCGCCCATCAATGCGAAGAGCGTGCAGCCGACCACGAGCGCCGACAGGTCGAGCCACCGCAGCGTGCGCATCGACAGCCGCACGCGGCGCGTGAGCATCCAGAGGACCCCGAACACCAGCGAAGCGGCCAGGTGATCGAGGTTGCCGGCCTGAAGCATCAGGTCGGCGACCCGCGGCGCGCCCGGGCGCACGAACGGTCCGGTGGCCATATTGGTCACGTAGAAGCCGAACGACAAGATGAACACCCAGAACGCCCAGAGGCCCACGCGGTCCTGAAGGAAGGCGCGCTGCGGCTCGACGTCGGTCGCTCCAGTGGGAATTACGCGCGCTACCTCGACTCTCATCGGCTCTGCTCCCTCGCACATCGCGCTTCTGTGATCAGGTCGATCCAGGAGAGGCGAAATCGACATGACGTGGGCGGCAACCGGCCGCCGACGGCGGTGTGCCCAACGCCTGGTCCCCCGCCCGGCGCGAAACCTGGCCCGTCCGGCCAGGCGTGCCGCGTCAGTGCTGGCGCGGCCTGACGATCCCGAGTTTGCGCATGCGGAACTGCAGCGTGGATCGCTTGATCCCAAGCCGCGAGGCGGCCCCGTTCGGGCCCGCGAGCACCCAGTTGCTGCGCTCGAGCGCGCTGATGATGTGGCGGCGATCGGCCTCTTCGAGCGTCTCGCCTGCCTCGCGGTTCGTCGCCGCCGGCGCCTGGCGAGCCCCGAGCGCCGCCACGGGTACGTCGAGCGTCTGCCCGGAAGACAGGATCACGGCGCGCTCGATCAGGTTTTGCAGCTCCCGGATGTTCCCGGGCCAGTCATAGCGGGTGAGCGCCTCCATCGTTTCGGTTGGAATCGTCTCGATTACCTTCTTCATCCGCCGCGCGAACTGCTGGGCGAAGTGGCGGACCAGCATCGGGATGTCTTCGCGCCGCTCGCGCAGCGGCGGTACCGTCACTGGAAACACGTTGAGCCGATAGAACAGGTCCTCCCGGAACTTCTGTTCGCCGACGAGCGCCGCGAGGTCGCGATTGGTGGCGGCAATCAACCGCGCGTCGCTGTGCAGCGTGCGTGAGCTGCCGAGCCGCTCGAATTCCCGCTCCTGCAGCACGCGCAGGAGCTTTGGCTGCAGTTCGAGAGGGATCTCGCCCACTTCGTCGAGAAACACGGTGCCGCGGTTCGCGAGCTCGAAGCGGCCGATCCGTGCGCTGATGGCGCCGGTGAAGGCCCCCTTCTCGTGCCCGAACAGCTCGCTCTCGAGGAGCCCGGTGGGAATCGCCGCGCAGTTCAGTTTCACGAACGCGCGTTCGCGGCGCGCGCTCAGCTGGTGGATGGCACGCGCCACGAGTTCCTTGCCCGATCCCGTTTCACCGGAGATGAGCACCGTGGAATCGGTCGGCGCCACCGTCTGGATTTCGCGCAGCACCCGGGCGAGCGCGCGGCTTCCCCCGATGATCTCCTCGAACTGGTGCTCGCTGCGGATCTCGTCCTCGAGGTACAGCTTCTCGCGCGACAGCTGCGCGTTCAGCTGCTCGATGCGCTCGTACGAAAACGCATTGCGAAGGGCGATCGCGATCTGACCGGCCACGCGCGTCAGCAGCGGGAACTGCCGCGTCGAGAACGCACCGTCCGCGAAGGCCCCGAGGTTCAGCGTGCCGAGCACGCCGTGCGCCGTCGCGAGGGGCACCGCGCAGGCAGATCGGATGCCACGCGACAGAATGAACGCGCTCTCCGGATACGCCTCCAGTTCGAACGCGGAGAACACGCGCGGTTCGCCCGTTTTGAAGACGTGGCCCGCAGCGGAGCCGTCAATCGTGCTCTCCGACGGCAACGGCACATCCGAGACCGCGGCAAACCCCTCGGGCGCGTCGCAGACGTGGTGACGCAACACGCCCGCGTCCGCGTCGTACACGCTGAGCGCCGCGACGTCGGCGCTGCAGCAGCGCCGCAGCGCCGGCGCCACCGCACGGAAGAGATCGCGAGTATCCAGCTGGGTAACCACGGCGTTGGTCACGTCGAGGAGCAGGTCGAGCTGATCGCGCTCGCGCTGCAGCACGTGGAGCAGATCCGTCAGCCTGGCGTTCGACGCGAGGACAGTGGCAACGTCGGCGAACCGGGGAGAACTGGCATCGAAGAGATCGAACTCGTCACTGACGCGCTTCATAGACGCTCCTGACGATCGCTTGCGGCCGTAGCCCGATCTGAGTGGCTACGGACTTCCGGCGACGAGCTGCCGGCCAGTTTCGCTGCGGGCGTGCGTGGTCTCTTCTGCCCGCCGGGTCACCATGGATGACTCGAAGGGCCTGGCATCCGACAGGCGAGTGTCCCGTAAGGCCAGAAGCCGGAAGCCCGAGGCCCGAGGCCGCTTCTGTCGTATCGAAGTTAGACGTCTGCCGGGCGCCGCCGGTGCCGAGGCGCGTCGCCCGCCGCACATGCCTCACCCGAGGTGCCGGCCGATTGGCAGGTGCCGGCCCACGGGCACGCCGGTCGTTGGCACCTGTCATTCTGCCTCCTCACTCACCCCGAGCCAACCCTCACGACGTGTGGACTTTACCGCCGCC
The DNA here is from genome assembly GCA_963697705.1 of Vicinamibacteria bacterium. Lineage (GTDB taxonomy): Bacteria > Acidobacteriota > Vicinamibacteria > Vicinamibacterales > JAENWD01 > CAVUCH01. Next base: position 1,387,801 of record CAVOPA010000017.1, on the reverse strand, counting down.
GGGTGCGTTGCGGGCTCCTGCGGCACGCACATCGCTCTTGTTCCGCGCGAGAGCGATGCGAACAGCGCGCCGCCGGAGATGACAGCGGCTTCATATGTTGCGAATAACCATACAGCGGGCCGAAGACGACGTCGTGATGAAGCTCGAAGGCTGCCTGGCGGGTCCGTGGGTGGATGAGCTCGAGACCTGCTGGCGCCAGGCGAGAACGGCGGATCGCGGTCGTGTGCGGGTCGATTTGAGGAACGTCTGCCACGTGGACGCGGCTGGGCGCGAGCTGATGACGCGCATGCATCGTGCCGGCGCCGCCTTCGTGGTTTCCGGCTGCTTAATGCCCGAGGTGGTGCGCGAAGTGACGGAGACACCCGGTGGCGATCGGTCACCGCAGGAAAGGACCTGATCGTGTCGAGAGATCTGTCCCTTGGAACACTGTGCGTCGCCGCGATGCTGGCGGCCTCGTGCACGCTCGGGCCGAACTACGAGCGGCCGACCGTCGAGACGCCGCCGGCCTACCGCGGGCAGCAAGCCGCGGCGGCCACTGGTTCGCTCGCGGACCTCGCATGGTTCGAGCTGTTCCGTGACGATGCGCTCACGCAGCTGGTGCGCACGGCGCTGCAGCAGAACTTCGAGGTGAGGATTGCGGCCGAACGAGTCCTCCAGGCTCGAGCGGCATACGGGATCACGCGTGCGGATCAGGTGCCGTCGGTCGGTGCCTCCGCTGATCTGGCCGCAGTGCGCCAATCGCAGCGCGGAGCCAACCCGGGCCTTCCTGCCGGCGCCGACACCGGCGTCAGCTATGTCGAAGTCGGCTTCAGCGTGGGATGGGAGCTCGATGTGTGGGGCCGCGTGCGGCGGCTGAGCGAAGCGGCACGCGCGCAGTATCTCGCGACGGAGGAGGCGCGGCGGGGTGTGATCACGACCCTCGTCGCGGACGTGAGCGAGACGTACCTGGCGTTGCGCGCGCTGGATCTGGAACTGGACATTGCCCGGCGGACGCGTGACGCCGGCACCGACAGCCTGCGGCTCACCGAATCGAGGCGCGCGGGCGGCGTGGCGAGCGCGCTCGACGTCCGGCAGGCCGAGCAGCTGCTGTTCACGGCAACCGGCCAGATCGCGAGCCTCGAGCGCGAGATCGCGCAAGCCGAGAACGCACTGAGCCTGCTGCTCGGGCGAGTGCCCGGCGACGTGCCCCGCGGCCGTCCGCTCGACGCGCTGGCAGGGCCGCCGGCGGTACCGGCGGGGCTTCCGTCCGCGCTTCTGGAACGGCGGCCGGACATCCGCCAGGCCGAGCAGCAGCTCGTCGCCGCCAACGCGCAGATCGGCGCGGCGAAGGCCGAGTACTTTCCGCGCATCAGCCTCACGGGCTTCTTCGGGGCGCAGAGTCGCGCCCTCTCGGATCTGCTGACCGGACCCGCGGGCCTTGCCAGCGCCACCCTTGGTGCGGCCGCCCCGGTCTTCGACGGTGGCCGGCGCCGATCCAACGTTCACTTCGCGGAGGCCGTGCAGCGCGAGGCCGTCGTGCAGTATCAGCGCACGATTTACACGGCTTTCCGCGACGTGTCCGACGCGCTCGCGGCGTACACGAAGACGACCCAGTTGCGCGCGGAGCAGGAACGGCTCGTCGGCGCGCTCGGCGAGTCGGCGCGACTCGCGACCCAGCGTTACCGGGGCGGGCTCGATAGCTACCTGCCCGTGCTCGACGCGCAGCGGAACCTGTTTGAGGGAGAGCTCGAACTGGCGCGAGTGCGGCAGCGTGAGCTCGCGTCGATCGTTCAGCTTTATCGGGCGCTCGGCGGCGGGTGGTCGCCTGAGGCTGCGGGCCGGGCGGTGGCAGGCGGATAAGGCAACGGCACGAGTGACAGGCGGCAGACGACAGAGCGAACAGGGGAAACCAATGGCGAAACGAATGATCCTCATGCTGGTCTTCATGACCATCCTCGTAGCCGGGCTCGGATTCGTGAAGGTCCGGCAGTTCCAGGCGATGGCGGACGAGTTCGCCGCCATGCAACCACCGCCCGAGGCGGTCACCACGATAGTGGCGCAGCCGGCAGAGTGGCCGGCCATGCTCAGCGCGATCGGCACGGTTGCACCCGTGCAGGGTGTCACCGTGAGCGCCGATCTCCCCGGCATCGTCGAACGAATCGCGTTCGAGTCGGGGCGGATGATCGGACAGGGCGACGTGCTGGTGCAGCTCGACACCAGGCAGGAGCAGGCGCAGCTCGCGGCCGCGGAGGCGCAGCTGGAGCTGGCGCGCCTGAACGACGAGCGGATGAGCGGGCTCGTGAAGGAGGATGCCGTGTCACGGGCCGAGTACGACGCCGCCGCAGCGGCGCACACGCAGGCGCGGGCGCGCGTCGGCGAGATCCGCGCGACGATCGAGCGCAAGACGATCCGCGCGCCCTTCGCCGGCGTCCTCGGGATCCGGCAGGTGAATCTCGGTCAGTACCTGACCGGCGGCGATCCGGTCGTGCCGCTCCAGGCGCTCAACCCGATCCACGTGAACTTCGGCGTGCCGCAGCAGAACGCCGCGCAGATGCGGCCCGGACGGCAGGTGCGCATCACCGGCGATGGCGCGGGCGGGTTGGAGCTCGCGGGGCGCGTCAACGCCATCGACGCGGTCGTCGATCCCGCCACGCGGAATGTCCAGGTGCAGGCGACGCTCGCGAATCCGGGCGGACAGCTGCGGCCGGGAATGTTCGTGCAGGTTCACGTCACGCTCGGCGCGGCGCAGCCGGTGATCACGCTGCCGGCGTCGGCGATCAGCTACGCGCCATACGGCGACTCCGTCTTCGTCGTCGCCGACATGAAGAACCCGAAGGGGGCGACGTACCGCGGCGTGCGCCAGCAGGTCGTGAAGCTCGGTGGCTCGCGCGGTGACCAGGTGGCGGTTGTCTCGGGTATCGCGCCGGGCGACGAAGTCGTCACCTCGGGCGTCTTCAAGCTGCGGAACGGTGTCGCCATCAAGGTGAACAACACGGTGCAGCCGGCCAACAGCCGTGCGCCCAAGCCGGAGGACAGCTGATGAAGTTCACGGACCTGTTCATCAAGCGGCCCGTGCTGGCGATCGTGGTGAATCTCGTGATCCTGATCGCGGGCCTGCAATCCATACGGGCACTCAGCGTGCGCCAGTACCCGCGCAGTGACATCGCCGTCGTCCGGGTCAGCACGGTCTACGTGGGCGCGAACCCGGATCTCGTCCGCGGTTTCATCACGACGCCGCTCGAGCGCGTGATTGCCAGCGCCGACGGCATCGACTACGTGGAGTCGTCGAGCGCGCAGTCGCTCAGCACGATTACGGTGCACCTGCGGCTGAACTACGACACGAACGCGGCGCTGACACAGATCCAGGCCAAGGTCGCGCAGGTGCGGAACCAGCTGCCGCCCGAGGCAGAAGCGCCAGTAATCGAGCTGGAAACGGCCGATGCCCAGTTCGCGGCCATGTACATCGGCTTCTCGTCGAAGGATCTCGACCAGAACCAGATCACGGACTACCTCACGCGCGTCGTGCAGCCCAGGCTGAGTGCCGTCAGCGGCGTGCAGCGCGCCGACATCCTGGGGGATCGCACCTTCGCGATGCGCATCTGGCTCAAGCCCGAGCAGATGGCCGCGCACGGCGTGTCCCCGTCCGCTCTTCGCGAGGCGCTCGCGAAGAACAACTACCTGTCCGCCCTCGGCCGGACGAAGGGCTCGATGGTCTCGGTGAACCTGGTGGCCAACACCGACCTTCGCAGCCCGGAAGAGTTCCGGCAGCTGGTCGTGAAAGAAGAAAAGGGCACGGTCGTACGGCTCGGGGACATCGCCGACGTGGTGCTCGGCTCCGAGACCTACGAGGAAGAGGTCCGATTCAACGGGCAGGCGGCGACGTTCATGGGCGTGTGGGTGCTTCCGACCGCCAACACTCTTGAAGTCATCCAGAAGGTACGGGAGGAGATCCCGGGCATCCAGGCGCAGCTGCCAGCCGGCATGCGCGTCGGCATCCCCTACGACTCGACCGAGTACATCCAGGACGCGATCAACGAAGTCCTGAGGACGCTGTCCGAAACGCTGCTGATCGTGATCGCCGTGATCTTTCTCTTCATGGGATCGGTCCGCGCGCTGATCATCCCGGTCGTCGCCATTCCCATCTCGCTCGTGGGTGCGGCCTTTCTGATGCTCGCCGCGGGCTTCACCATCAACCTGCTCACGCTGCTGGCCATCGTGCTCTCCGTCGGCCTGGTCGTCGATGACGCGATCGTGATGGTCGAGAACGTCGAGCGGCACCTGCGCGAAGGGAGGCGGCCGTTCGAGGCCGCCATCGAAGGGGCACGGGAGCTGGTCGGCCCGATCATCGCGATGACGATCACGCTCGCCGCGGTGTATGCGCCGGTCGGCATCCAGGGCGGGCTGACGGGCACCCTCTTTCGCGAGTTCGCCTTCACGCTGGCGGCCGCCGTCATCGTCTCCGGCGTCGTGGCCCTGACGCTCTCGCCGATGATGGGAGCGAAGCTGCTGCGCGAAGGCGACGGCGAGCGCGGGTTCGCGGGCTGGATCAACCGGCGGTTCGACGGTGTGCGGGCGCGGTACACGCGCGTGCTGGCCGGAACGCTACTGTATCGGCCGGTCGTGCTCGTGCTGTGGGCGCTCGTTGCCGTGCTCACGGTGCCGTTCTACTTCTTCTCCCAGCGCGAGCTCGCGCCGCCTGAAGACCAGGGCGTCGTGTTCGGCATCGTCCAGGCGGCCGCGAACTCGACCGTCGACCAGACGACGCTGTTCACGCGGCAGGTTCACGACGTGTACCGCTCGTTCCCGGAAGCGGCGAGCATCTTCCAGATCACGTCCCCGACCGGCGGCTTTGGCGGCATGGTGACGAAACCGTGGAGTGAGCGGAGCAAGACAACGCAGCAACTGCTGATGGAATCAATGGGGCCGTTGTCGCAGATCCCGGGCATCCGGATCATCCCGCTCACCCCGCCGGCGCTGCCGGGCGGCGGAGACTTCCCGGTGGATATGGTCATCGCGTCGGCGGCCGAGCCCGAGCAGCTGCGCGATCTGGCCGGCCAGCTCGTTCAGAAGGCGTTCGCAAGCGGCATGTTCATCTTCGCCGACGCCGACCTGAAATTCGATCAGCCGCAGGCCGAGGTCGTGTTCGACCGCGACAAGCTGCGGTCGCAGGGCGTCGATCTGAGCCAGGCCGGACGCGATCTGTCGACATTGCTGGCAGGCGACTACGTCAACCGGTTCAGCATCCAGGGCCGGAGCTACAAGGTGATCCCGCAGGTCAAACGCGCCGACCGTCTGACGATCGACCAGCTGGCGGACATGCACATCACCGGCTCCGACAAACAGCTGGTGCCGCTGTCGACGTTCGCGACGCTCCGGGAATCGACCCAACCGCGCGAGCTGAAGAAGTTCCAGCAGCTGAACGCCGTCCGCATCCAGGGCGTGATCCCTCCGCCGGTCCCCCTCGACCAGGCGCTCGGGTTTCTGGAGACGGAAGCGCGACGGATCCTGCCGCAGGGTTTCACCATCGACTACGCCGGCGAATCGCGCCAGCTGCGCACCGAGGGCAGCAGGTTCCTCGGCGTGTTCCTGCTGTCAGCCGTCCTGATCTACCTGGTGCTCGCGGCGCAGTTCGAGAGCTTCCGTGATCCGTTCATCATCCTGGCGGGGTCGGTTCCACTGGCGTTGTCGGGTGCGCTCCTCTTTTCCTTCCTGGGCTTGACGTCGCTGAACATCTACAGCCAGGTGGGACTGATCACGCTCGTCGGTCTCGTCGCGAAGAACGGCATCCTGATCGTGCAGTTCGCCAACCACCTGCAGGAAACCGGGGTGAACAAGCTCGAGGCCGTCATCGGCGCGTCGAGCACACGACTGCGGCCGATCCTGATGACGACGGCCGCCACGGTGGTCGGCCACACGCCGCTGATCCTGGCGACAGGGCCGGGCGCTGGCGCGCGCAACAGCATCGGCATCATGCTCGTGAGCGGCATGGCCATCGGGACGCTCTTCACGCTGTTCATCGTGCCGTCGATCTACATGGCCGTCGCGCGCACGCGCACCGTCGCCGTGAGGGCCGAGGACGCCGTCCAGGGCCGGAGCAGGGCGTTGGTCGAGGCCCCTCGCCAAGAGGGTTGGTCAGCGACGTGAACGGCTTCGTGCGATGGCCTTGCCTGCGGGAGGGCGGTGCATCAGCGTTCAACTGCTGCGGTCTGCACCGGGAGCGGTCGCTCGCGCTTCGCACCGGCGAGCACCAGCACGCTCAGCACGGCGAGCGTCGTGATGATGACCGCGAAGAACGCGTGCACCGGGAGGAGAGGGACGGACACGGCCAGCACCAGAGAGGTGGTACGGAGCGCGTTCGACCGTGCCGCCGCGTTCCAGCGGGCGAAGCCGCGTACCTGCTGGAGCAGCTGAAGACCTAGAGCGATGAGGACCGCACCGAGCAGGAGGAGCGAGTAGACCCTGAAGTTGTACGGGAACGGCTCCCCTGCGTAGCTCGTGCCGATCGCAAGCCGCGAGAGGACGTCGAGAGAGTGGGCCACCATCGAAATGACGAGGAACAGGCCGAAGAAGCCTAACCAGAGGGTCTCCCAGAATCGTCGCTGCCGCGTGCCCCAGCGGCGGATGAGATATGCCAGCACCGCCGTGCCGACAACCACGCTGACGAGCACGGCAATGTCGACCATTTGAAACACATTCAGCCAGGAGAATCGGGGAAGCTACCTGGGTCCCGAACCTTGGGGCGCGCGGGCGGCCTCGCCGCTCAGGATAGCGTCACCGCGGTCCGGCGCGCAGAGATCCTGGTGCTGGCGTTGAGCTTCGCGCTGACCGGCGGTCAGCCCCACCCGCCTCGCGAGTATCTGCGCAAGCTGTCTGTTCGTTCCCCCTCACGAGCCTCATTACCTCCGACGCGTGAGATTCGGTTGACACTCTCACAACCCGAATCGTGCGTGGCGGCCCGGTGCGTCCGTCGTACAATGCCGGCACTGACGAACGACCGAAGGATCGGGTGGACCCACGGAGCTGGCCCATCATCGTCTTCGAAGGGCCTGGAACGGTTGAGGTCACGCGTCAGGTCTGGCCGCGGCCCCCCGCGTTTCGCTTGCAGCGCCAGATGCGTCCAGCGGCAGCGTGGCTGGCTGGACGTCTCGTATCGAGGGGACGACTTCCGACAGAGTTGAGCCGGAGACAATCGGGAGGCATGATGGACCCATTCGCACCGACAGCCCGCGCCCGAACGGGCGTGGTCCTGATCGCTTGCGTCGCCTGCCTGGCCGGGGCGCGCTGCTCCAGAGAGCCCACGACCCCTGAAGCCAGGAGGCAACGCGGCGACGAGATCGTCCGCCGGATGAGCGATCACCTGGCTCGCGCTCGGACCTTCGCGGTCGAGACCACCGACACGCGCACGCGCGCCCGGGGCGGGAAGGAAATCACGGTGCGCACGACGCGCCGGCTCACCCTGCGGCGGCCGGATCGTCTCGCGCTCAACGTGACCGGCGAGATCAATTTGCGTGGCTGGTACGACGGCCGCAAGCTGACATTCGTATCGGATCCGCAGAAGGTGTGGGCCCGGGTCAACGGCGCACCCACGATCGACGACACGCTCGACCGGCTGGCCGACCGTCTCGCCATGCCGATGCCGATGGCCGACTTCCTCTACAACTCGCCGTACGAGTCCCTGATCGGCACGAAGTCCAGCGGAGGCTACGTCGGCCGCGAGACCATCGACGGCGTGCCCTGCCTCCACGTCGCCTACACGCACCCCGCAGTGGACTGGGATCTTTGGGTCGCCGAGAAGGGCGATCCGTTGCCGAAGAAATTCCGCGTCACCAGCAAGACGTCCACTCGCCCGAGGACGACGGAGGTCATGTTCGACAAGTGGACGTTCGGTGTCGAGGCGCCCGACGCGGCGTTCGCCGCGGAGGTGCCGGCCGGCTACGAGCGCATCCCGATCGTGGTGGGCAAGCCCCGGACGACGAGCTCGGCCCCCTCCTCGGCGGCGCCAGCGGCAAGCGTGCCGAAACAGTAGCGGTATCAGAAAGCCGAGAGGTTCGTGATGACATCAACACCGAGCAACCGGAACTGGACCCGCTCCGCGATTGCGGCGGGGCTGAGCGCCGCGCTGGCCATGCAGGCCACCTCGGGCCTCCTGGCGCAGGCGCGCGCGGCGCGTCGAGGGGCCTCCGTGCAGACCGAAGAGGGCGGCGCCGCCGTGGGCCAGCGCGGCGCGGCCGTGAAGACGGACGAAGGCTCTGCGGCCGTGACCAGACGCGGCGCGGCCGTGAAGACCGAGGAGGGTGTCCAGACCGTCAACCGGGGCTATAACACGCCGGCGGCCCGCGGCGGTGTCGTGGTCGGCGAGGAGGGCGCCGCGGCGGTCGGACCTCGCGGCGCCGTTGTCGTCGGAGAAGAAGGCGCGGCGAGGGCGGGACGCTACTCTTATCGCGGCGGCGTCGCGGTGTACGAGGACAACGACGCTTGGCGCACGGCGGCCGGCGTCGCGATTGGCGTGGCCGGGGGCATCGCAATCGGGACGCTGCTCGCCAAGCCACCCGCGCAGGCGGCGCCGGTCGTTGTCAGCGAGACGACGTACTTGTACGAGAACGGCACGTTCTACACGAAGTCGATGCACGAGGGACAGGTCGTCTACCAGGTAGTCGAGCCGCCGCCGGGCGCGGTCATCCCGACGCTGCCGGCCGGTTGCACGGAGGTCAAGTCGGGCGGGGCCGCCTATTCGCAGTGCGGAACGACGCACTACCAGAAGGTGTCGTCCGGTTATCAGGTCGTCGTGCCGAAGTGATGCCCGGGAAGCGGGAGCGCTCCTGGGCGGCACTCCCGGCCGTGGTACTGGCCGTCGTGGCGACTGCGCAGATCGTGCTGACGCAGGTGACGATGCTGAGCCCCTGGAAGGGGGGCGGCTTCGGGATGTTCGCGACGCTCGACGGGCGGCCGTTCCGCTACGTCCGGATGTTCGTTCGCGCTCCTGAGCGATCCGAGGAGCTCGCCGTTCCGGCATCGCTCGAAGAGCTGGCGGCCTCCGCCGAGATCCTGCCGGGCGACCCTCAGCTCGAGCGACTGGCCCGTGCGGTCGTGGCGCGCGAGCGCAGGCGACGCCGACCGGCCGACGAGGTGCGGCTCGAGGTGTGGCGCGTGGAGTTCGCCGCGGGCTCGCTGGTCCCGCGGGATCATCTGCTGCGCCGGTACGAGTTCCGTGCGGCTCCGTAGCTGGATCACCAGCTGCGGACCGACGGGTCCCATCGACATCGCGCTGCGTCTCACCCTGGTCGGACTGCTGCTCCGACCGATGGGGCCGTGGTTCGTGCGCGCGCCGCTGCTCCTGTCGTCGATGCTCGGCCTGATCAGCGGTGCCTGGCTGCGAGCGCCCGCGCTGTGGCTGGCCCTCGCCGCTCTCGTCGCCGGGCGCATCGTCGTCGAATTTCCCCTGCCGGACAATCACATCTACCTGCTCGCGTACTGGTGTCTCGGCGTCGCGATGGCGCTGCGGTTCGCCGACCCGGTGAGGCAACTGGCTCGCACCAGCCGCCTGCTGCTCGGCCTCGTGTTCGCGTTCGCGGTGCTATGGAAGGCGGTGCTGTCGCCCGACTATCGCGATGGCCGCTTCTTCGCGGTGACGCTGCTCACCGACGACCGCTTCTCTGAGGTCGTGCAGCTGATCGGCGCACTGAGTGACGCCCAGCTGCGGGAGAACCGTGAATACCTGACGCCCCTGCCGGAAGGCGCCGAGTTACTGCACCCTCCCGTGTTGCACGCCCCCCGGCGCTTCCGCCTGCTCGTGCTCGTGGCAACGTGGGGCACCCTCGCGATCGAGGCCCTGGCCGCCGGGCTCTGGCTGGCCCCGCTCACGCGCCGCGGCCTGCTCGTGGCCCGGCACAGTGTGGTTCTGCTCTTCTGCCTGACCACCTACGCGTTCGCCCCGGTGGCCGGATTCGGATGGATGGTGATCGTCCTCGGGCTCGTCACCTGCGTGCCCGATGACCGCTGGCTGCGGGCGCTGTACGTGGCGACGTACGCAATGGTGCTGCTCTACGCGGAAGTGCCCTGGGCCTGGCTGGCGCTGACAGGACTCGGGTGGCTCTAGGGCGCCCGGATGCTGTTCATCGTGCCGTCGATCTACATGGCTGTCGCGCGCACGCGCACCGTCGCCGCGAGGGCCGAGGAGGCGGTCCAGGGCCGGGGCAGGGCGTTGGTCGAGGCCTCTAAACCCGCGATTCACTTGTGTAGTCATGTGGGGCAGGCCTTCAGGCCTGCTTGCGAGCGCGATTTGCAGGGCTGAAGCCCTGCCCCACGTGACTGATGGGTGACAACACAAATGATCACCGGATTAGAAGCCGAAACCGATCATCACCCGTGCCGTGAGGGGCTCCTGGAAGAACTCGTACTGGAGGAACCGGGGATCGCGCGGCAGTTTCTGCTCGTCGATGGCTGCGCTCACGTCGGCCCGTCCGGCGTAGTAGTCGCTCTCATCGACCACGACCTGCACGCCCTGGTCGGTTTCGAGGCTGTAACGCGACACCCCCCGGCCCTGGTTGAAGAGGTTGAGTACGTTCAGCCCAAGCGTCAGCCGCCTGCGTCCACCGAGCGGTCGCACGTATTGGACGGAGAGGTCGGTCTGTGACAACACCGGGGTGCGGCCGTCACTGCCACGGCCTGCGTAGAACACCGGCGCGATGCCCGGTGACAGCACGGCGAAGCGGCTGACGGGCACCCCGCTGGCCACCGACTGGAACGCGCCGACGCTGACGCCAACCGGGAACGTGTAGATCAGCTGCGCCTTGGCCTGGTGCGGCCGGTCCGTCGCCAGCGGTCCGTAGAGCGCCTCGCCATCGCCGCCGAACAGCGCCAGCGGAGCATCGAAGGTCGAGCCGATGTTTGGCTCGGTGCGCCCGTTCTCGTCGGACTGCGAGAGGCCCGAGTAGTTGCCGTACAGGCGGCTCCAGACATAGCTCGCGGTGAGCGCCCAGTTGCGATCGAGCAGCTTCCGTCCCACGAGCTCCAGGGCATCGTAATCGCGAACGGCCCTGGGATAGGGCACACCGGCGGTCGCCTCCGTCGCGCGGTGGTACCCCGGATTGCCGATCACGTACGTCGCGCTACCGTCCGCATCGACCGATCCGATGTCCTCCACGGCTTTGTCGAGTTGCTTGTGGACGAACCGGGCCGATACCGCGACGTGCGGCGACACCTGGTGCTCGATGCCGAAGGTCAGCTCCTGCAGCCGCATCGGCTGAAGGTCCGGGTCGATGTTCTTGAACGAGGGTTTGAACTCCACCGGCGCCCGCGCCTGGCCACCGGGACACGCCGGCGGACAATCGGGGCTGCTGACCAGGCTGGGCCAGTTGTAGGTCTCGAGCTTGTACGAGTAGATGGTGAACCTGAGCCCTCCGAAGGCGGCCTGCGGCATCGCGAGCTTGAAGATGTCGTAGAAGATTCCCCAACTGCCGTGCACCTTCCAGCGGCCGTCGCCGGCGACGTCCCATGCCGCCCCCGCTCGCGGGGCCAGCTTCTCGCCGAACGAAAAGTGGATCGGCTCGACCCCGGCCACGCCGACCGCGCTGTAGAACGGGACCGTCTCGTTTTCCGTCCGCAGGCCCGCGTTGACGGTCAGGCGGTTGGCGATGGTCCACGCGTCCTGCAGGAACAGGCCGACGGTCGTGTCGCTTACTGTGCCCAGCGTGAGCTGGCCGCGTTTGGGCTCGAGCGGGTTGCTCCAGACGCGGTAATAGCCGTAGCGCCCCCGCTGGCCGCCGAGCGCCGCATCCCAGAACAGGTTGATGCGGTTCGCGCTCCCACCCTTGTCCACGTCGTTGCTGCGCCGATCGAACTGCAGGCCACCCTTGAGGGTGTGTTGCCCTGCCAGGTGCCCGAAGTACGTCGCGTCGGCTTGCGCATTGGCGCGCGACAGCCGATCGACGCGGCTGACGTCGTTCGACAGGCCCGTCTGGAACCCGCCCTTCTGTTGAAGCGACGTGGGCACGTCGAGATAGTCTTTGTTGTCCCTCATGAACACGAACAGCGGCTGCTCGGTTGCGCCGGCGATCGTGTGGTTGGTCGTGAAATACCCAGCACGCACTCCCACGTACAACGAAGGTGTCGCGACCCAATCGGCGTGCCCGGACGCGGCGTAGTTCTGGTTCTTGTCGACGATATCGAAGTTCCCGTCGGGGTAGGTGCCGCCGTCCAGGGCAGGCAGCATGCCGTCCTGTCGCGACGGGCTCCAATCGAGCGTCGCGCGCGTTCGCAGCGTGTCGCGCACCTGCGTCGTCTGGTTGAGGGTGAGAAAGTGATCGGTGTGATCCGAGTCCTTCGTCGCAGTCGAGTCATCGAACGTGAACGTGACGGTGCGTTCCGTGTGAATGAGGGCGGGCTGATAGGCGGCGAACAGCCAGGCGCGGTTCCGCTTGAGCGGACCTCCGATCGCGAAGCCGGGCTCGACGCGCCTGTACCGGTCTTCTGGATAGGTCACGTACTCGGCCCGCGTCGAGTCGTTGGGCACCCGGCGGAGGGTCGGACGCCGGCCGGCGTCGAGTGAGTCCCCTTCGAGGTTGACCAGCGCGTCACCCCGCCATGCATTGGTGCCGCTCTTGGTGACGACGTTGATCACGCCGCCGGTCGAGCCCCCGTACTCGGCGGCGTAGCCGCTGGCCTTCACCTGGATCTCGTCGACGAACTCCGGCAGGACGGCATGGCCGGACACGCCGCTGAGCAGGTTCGTGGTCTCGACACCGTTGACCACGAACCGGTTCTCCGAGGCGCTCGACCCGTCGATGGAGAGGCCACCGAGCTTGGGCTCCAAGTTCGCGCCGGGCGCCAGCTTGACGAGCGTAGTGAAATCGCGGCCCTTGGGCAGCAGGTCGATCGTGTCCTGACGGAGGCTGAAGCCACGGGCGCTCTGTCGCGTGTCGACGAGGGGCGAGGAAGCCGACACGCGCACTTCTTCGACCAGCCCCGCCACGTCGAGCACGAACGCGAGCCGCTTGACCTGCCCGAGGAGAACCTCCACGCGCTCGAACCGGACCGCGGCGAAACCGGGCATGGACGCCGTTATGTCGTAGTAGCCGGGGGCGAGCGCTGGAAAGCGAAAGGTGCCGGTCGCGTCGCTGATGGTCGACACTGCCGCACGCTGCGAGACGTTCAGCGCAACGATCGTGGCGCCGGGCAGCACCCCGTGCTGCCCGTCCTCCACCGTGCCTTCCACGGCTCCGCGCTGCTCCTGGGCCGACGCCGACCCGGTCAGCAGGGCGGCCACCAGCAGTGCCGAGTAGAGAAACAGGCGCACGTCTGGCCTTTCCGCACCGGTCGATGGGCTTGACTCTGGCGAGCGCGTAGTATGGCACAGTCTCCGGTCCGAACAGCACGCCAGGCCACCACGCGCTCCGTTCGGCCGACCAGGCACGAGCGCGTGGAATTCAGGGACGCGCTAGCGGTCGTCGTTCGTGATCAACACCAGGTCGCTGGATCGCGTCCCGCGCGACATGACGAGCGTCTTCCCGTCCGTCGACCAGCGGTAGTTCAAGATCTGATCCGACGCGAATGCGGTCACCGCCCTCGGTGGGGAGCCATCGACGGGAAACCGCCAGAGGTTGGTCGCACCATCTCGGTAGACGAGGTCTTCGAACGCCCGGCCGTCCGGCGCCCAGGTGCCACCGAAACCCTCACCCGGCGTGTAGGTGTAGGCGAATGTGCGTATCGGCGCGGTGCCGTCGATCGCCACGACGGCCAGGCCTCCAGCCGGCGGCGCCACGTAGCTGCCGAGTGCCCACCGTTCATCGGGAGAGACGCTGCGCAACTCGAAGTGCGGCGGCAGGCGGGACCGATCGGCGAAGAGCGGCTCGCGCGAGCCGCCGGCGAGCGGCACGCGATACGCCCCCATCGTTCCCTTCTCCATGACCTTGAAGTACACGTGCTTTCCGATGGCCTGGAGGTATCCACGGTAGATTCCGCCGCCGGTCTCGATCGCGCCTGCGTTGCTGCCGTCGAGATCGATGGTGCGAACCCGGACGTCGTCAGCACCCGAGGTGCGGGACGTGAAGACGATTCCCGTACCCGAGGGCAGCACCTGCGGCTGGTTCTCGACACCCGGGTCGCTCGTCAACTGTTTCGCCTGGCTGCCATCGCCGTTCGCGATCCAGATGTCCCAGCTGTTCTGCGTGATCGCGCTGTAGACGATGCGGCCATCCGGTGTGAGGCCGAGGCCGGTGGCGCCTTCGGCGCCATTGCCGGTGTCGGTGATGGGCCGGGCCCGTGCGGTGTCGCCGGCTGGCGCCACCCAGAGGCCGGCGCGCGTCTCGTCGCGCACGGCCACGAGCGTTCGCCCGCCCGCGGTTGCCGCGACGCTCGCGTAGTTCGCGAGATCGGTCGTGACCCGGCGGAGCGTGCCGGCCGGATACGCGATCGACCAGAGCTTGCTGTTCCAGTTCCAGCGTCCGCCGTACTTCTCGATCGCGTCGAACACCAGCGCGCTGCCGTCGCCCAGCCACGTGAGCGCTCCCCCCGAATCGAATCGCGCGTCACTGAACTCCTGTTCCCGTCCGGTGTCGACGTTCACGAGCACGATCCGCGCCCTCTGCGCCGGCATCTCTCCCGCGAACGCCGCGATTTGCGCGCCATCCGGAGACCAGGCCACGCGCGTGATCTCGTATGTGTCCGATCCTGCCCGCGAGGCCAGAGGGCGCTGACCGGTGCCATCCGCGTTGGCAAGCACGAGGGCCCGTGCTCCACCAGCCATGCTGCGGACGAATGCCATGCGCTTGCCATCCGGCGAGAACGCCGGCGCCGTGCTGATGTCCTCGACCAGCTTGCGCGGCGGCCCGCCCAGTACCGGGATCCGGAACAACGATGGAAAAGGGCCATTCGACGTGCTGAACACGTACAGCACGGCCTCGCCGTCGGGCGAGAACGCCAGCGCATCGTACTGACCTGCCGTTGGCGGGGTGATCTGCACGCTGCTGGCCGTCGAAACCTGCCGGATCCACAAGCCGGGCCTGTCGAAGCTCCCGTCGTCGTGCACGACGTAGCGGCCATCGGGCGAGATGGCCGCGATGCGCGCCTTGCCCGTGTTCGTGAGGCGGCGCATGGCGATCGTCGAAAACGCTGATCTCGCCGTCGGCGTGGCCGAGGACCTCCGCGCGTACCACCATCCGCCGGTGACGACCAGCGCCGCAACCACTGCCAGAGGAAGCGCCCTCCAAAGCCATTGGCGGCGCGCCCGAGGAGGCACGCTGGCCTGGCTGATACGGCTGGAACTCTGGTCGAGCCAGGCCGCCCCGGAGTCGAGCTCCCGTGCCAGCAGACGGAGATCGTTGCGCAGATCCTTGGCAGTCTGGTAGCGCTCCTCGGGATCCTTGGCGAGGCAGCGCGTCAGGATTCGCCCGACCTCGCGCGGCAGGTCCTGCCGCATTTCGCTCAACTGAGGCGGCGTGTCCTTGAGAATTGCGGACAGCACCGCCACGTGCGTGTCGCCCTTGAACGGCTTGTCGCCGGTGGCCATCTCGAACAGCAGGATGCCCAGGGAGAAAACGTCCGAGCGGGTGTCAACGGGCTTGCCCTGCGCCTGCTCCGGCGACATGTGCGCCACCGTGCCGATGATGCGTCCCTCCCCCGTGAACGACTCCCGAGTCCTCAATGCTGAGAGGCCATCGACCGGCGACTCCTCCTGCAGCTTCGCCAGGCCGAAGTCGAGCACCTTCAGCCGGCCCTCGTCGCCGATCATCACGTTCGCGGGCTTCAGGTCACGATGGGTGATGCCTCGCTGGTGCGCTGCACCGACCGCGTCGGCCAGCGGAATCGACAACTCCAGGAACCGCTGGACCGACAGTCCCCCGGGCGGGATCGCTTCGGCCAGCGTTTTTCCCTCGACCAGCTCCATCGTCATGAACAGGATGCCGTCCTGCTCCTCGACGGAGTAGATGGTGATGATGTTGGGATGATTCAGCGCGGCGACGGCACGCGCCTCGCGCTCGAACCGGGCGCGGCGCTCGGGATCGGCGGCTTGCGCGAGGGCCAGCACCTTCAGCGCGACCTGGCGGCCGAGCTTTTTGTCCTCGGCCAGGAAGACTTCGCCCATCCCGCCGGCGCCGATGGGGCGAACGATGCGGTAGTGCGCGAGGACCGCCGGGATCATCGGAGCGGCAAGTCTACTTCAGTTCTTCCGGGAGGCTGGACCTCGTGCGGCCGTACGGGTATGACCGGCTTCTTCCTGGCAGATCGACAGGCGAACGGCATGTCGCGGGGAGCTCCGTTCGCTGTACGAGTGGCTGAATGGCGCGGCGCCCGGTGATCCAGCGTCAGAGGCTGCCGAGTACCGCCTGATGCGTGATCCCTCCATGTGACGGCGGGGCCGGCGTCCGCCGGGCCCCGCCATCGACCGTGACCAGGTCTCAGTCTGGCCGCCATGACGCGATGAAGAAGTAGATGTTGGTGGGCGTGTCAGCACTGATCACACCCGGTGTCCCGACCTGCGGATTGTTGCCTTGCAGCTCGCGCACCTTGGACAGGGTTTTCGCCGCCGCAATCTCGTTCCACGCCGCCACCGAGAACACGCGGATGTTGACCGTGTTGAACCAGCCGCCGCCATGTGCGCTCAGAATGTGGCTGTGCGACACCGGGACCGCGGACGCTGGCCCGCCGACGCGCGACAGGTCAATCATCGCGGGATGATTGAGGCACGGCGTTCCCGCGCGGCAGGCTGCCGTCCCAGCGGGCGGCACGAACCCCGCCGCCGCGATGGCAAAGATGGTGGGAATCGGTCCGGGCCGCGGGGCGTCCAGCGGCGGCGCGCCAATCTCACAATCAGATGCAGCCCCGCTCGAGGGCGGCTCCGCACAGTAGTAGGACTTCGTGTAGTACAGCTGGACGTCGCCTCCTTCGAACCAGCCATCGAGGTAGCCCTTGTCGTCCGGGGTGCCGGTCGCATGTGCGGCGTGCGTTCCGTCGCCCACCGGCGCGCTGACGCCAGGATCGGTCGTCAGAGGGCTCGAGCCCGATGGCGCCGCAGGATTCGAACACGCCGCTGCGATCAGCCACAGCGCGCCGACGGTGAGACCAACACCAATCCATCGCTTGGACATGTCACCCTCCTCTAAAACCCGTCAACCAACAGGGGAACGACCAGGCTGTCGGTTATAGATGCCGCGCCGCCCGGTCTCAATGGCCGGCAGGTACAATCGAGGTAAAAAGCGGGTGACAATGAGCGCGGGGCCATGCGAACCGCCGATCGGGACTCCGATCGCCTCCGCTTCGCCGGCATAGACTTCGATGTCCGGACGGGTGAGCTTTGGAAAGACGGCAAGCGCACCGTGCTGCCCGACCAGTTGTTCCGGGTCCTGGCAATGCTCGTCCGCGACCGCGGATCGCTCGTCACGCGGGATGAGCTGCACCGCGCGCTCTGGCCCGACCACACGTTCGTCGATTTCGAACACGGACTGAACGCCGCAATCAAACGGCTGCGCGAGGCGCTCGGGGATTCAGCGTCGGCGCCGCGGTTCATCGAGACGATTCCGCGGCGCGGCTATCGCTTTGTTGCCGCGGTTGAGTCCATCGCTTCCGCCAGCATCGCCGACCCTCCCGAAGTGCTCGATCGTGAGGTGTCGCGCGAGTCGGATCCGCAACCGGCAGTCCTTCGACCTCATGCGCAACGGCAGAGCGCTCTCTGGGCGGCCGCCGTCGTGACCCTGACGATCGCGGGCGCGGCGATTGCCCTCATGCGTGACCACGCGTCGATGCGCAACGCGTCGCAACCCTCAACCAGCCCCGAGCTGACCCCTCTGACATCCTCGTCTGGCCTCAACATCGATCCGGCGGTCTCACCCGATGGCTCCCTCATCGCGTACGCCTCGGATCGTGACGGCGGGACTGGGTTGGATATCTGGGTTCAGCCAATCGGCGGCGGGAGCGCGACTCAGATCACAGCGGATGACGGCGACGAAGCCGAACCGTCGTTTTCCCCTGACGGCGCGTCGATCGTCTTTGCCAAGCGCGAAGCAGGGGGCGTCTACGTCATCGGCGCGCACGGCGGCCAGGCGCGACCGCTTGCCCAGGTGGCGCGAGCGCGAACGCCGCGATTCTCGCCGGATGGCAAATCGGTGCTGTATTGGACGGGAATGCCAATTTGGGGCGCGCTGTATGGGGGCGCAGCACATGCCAGCGGGACGCTGCAGATCGTCGCTGCCGCGGGCGGCGAGCCGCGCACGCTGGCGTCCGGTTTCGCGAGCGCGCGCTTCGGCATCTGGGCGCCGGACAATACACACATCTTGTTTCTCGGTGAGAAAGAGGCCAGCGACCCGGCGACGACGCTCGACTGGTACCTCACGTCGCCTAACGGCGGTACCATCATCCGCACAGGAGCACTCGACGCACTCCAGAAGAGCGGCGTCACCGGCACTCCCGTACCCAGCGACTGGGATGCGACCGACAACTCAGTACTCCTGGCGAGTACCGGCAACGGCGGATCGAATCTCTGGAAGATCAAACTCGCCGCGGCCGACGGCCGCATCGCGGCGCCACCCCAGCGATTGACGTTTGGCACCGCGATCGAACGAGGCCCGGCGCTCGCCAGCGACGGTGTGGCGTTCACCAGCCTCGTGGAAAACGTCGACGTATGGCGAGTGCGGCTCGATCCCGCTACGGGCAGGGCCGCAGGGCCGATGGAACGCGTCACCGACGATGCCGGGCGCGATCGTGTGATGAATGTGAGCGATGACGGCAATGTGCTCGCGTACATCGCCTCGCGCAGCGGCCACGATGCGATGTGGCTGCGGCAGCTGGACGTGGGGCGCGAGCGCGAGATCGCGGATGTCAACGCGGTCGAAGGGCGCGTCAACCCGGACGGTACCAACGTGGCAATTCGTCACCCTGGTCCACGACACGACACCTGGCTCGTGTCGGCTCACGGGGGCCACAGCGTGTCGCTCTGCGAGGACTGCGAGCCGGGCGGCTGGTCGCCTGACGGATCGCGCCTCATCATCGGGATTGGCAATCCCGAGCGCCTCTTCGTCCACGAGGTGCTGTCGGGCCGCAACACACCATTGGCGGCGCATCCTCAGTGGAACCTGCTGCAGCCACGCTTCTCACCCGACGGCCGCTGGGTGATTTTTCATACGATGAATGGACCCACGGTGCGCCAGATCTACGCGGTCCCGGCGAACACAGGCAGAGCGGTCGCGTTCGATGAGTGGATTCCGATCGTCACCGACTACGGAATGCACCCGAGCTGGTCGCCAGACGGCCATGCGGTCTATTACTTTTCGCTGCGCGACGGCGCCTTCTGTGCGTGGCTGCAACCGTTGGATCCCGAGACCATGCGCCCCGCGGATGCGCCGCGCGCCGTTCAGCACCTGCACGAGCCTCGGCTGCGGGCAGGGAGCAGCGCGGAGATCACCAACGACGTGCGCGGCGGCTATTTATACGTGACCCTGACCGAAGCGACAGCCAACATCTGGATGATGCGAACGGGCCGGCCGCCGCGTAGCGGGGGCCCTTGACCCACCAACAGGCGCGAGTTCCACTGCCACTTCATGTCCGGCGATGGCACGCTGAAGGCTGGACCCCTGCCGCCGGAGGTATGATCGGCTTCTTCGTAGCAGATCAACACCCGGACGGCAATCGGGGGGAGCTCGAGGTGCTGCACGCCGCGCAGTTCGAGCAGCAGCCCGCCCTCACCGGCTCCCCTACCGTCGACGCCGCGGGCGCCCGCCCGCGTCGCTGCGACTGCCCGAGGAGAACCCTATCCTGTCAACGTCCGCAGCGGCGTGCGTCCGACCTGCAGTTTCTCGCCAATCCGTTCGGCGCTGGTACTGGTTCGTGGCCCGGCGAGCTTCAGACCTAAACCCGCGATTCACTTGTGTAGTCATGTGGGGCAGGCCTTCAGGCCTGCTTGCGAGCGCGATTTGCAGGGCTGAAGCCCTGCCCCACGTGACTGATGGGTGACAACACAAGTGAGCACCGGATTAGACCAACCCTACTGCCTCACGCCTGCGCTGCAGAAACTGGCGCTCGGCGGCGTTCTCGCTGCTGGCGATCGCGGCGTCGTACGCCAGGACGGCCTCGGTGTTGCGGCCCAGGCGCCGGAGCAGGTCGGCACGGATCGCATGGAACAGATGATAACGATCGAGATCGAGGCGATCGATGAGCGTGAGCGCCGCATGCGGTCCGTCGACTTCGGCCAGGGCGACGGCGCGGTTCAGCGCGACGATGGGACCAGGCGCGATCGACAGGAGCTGATCGTAGAGCTGCAGGATCTGCCGCCAGTCCGTCGCGGCCGCGGTGGGTGCGTCGCTGTGCACGGCGTTGATGGCTGCCTGGATCTGGTATGGGCCAGGCTGGTTGCGCCGAAGGCACCGCCGCACGAGGGCCTGGCCTTCCGCGATGAGGGCGCGATCCCACTGGCTTCGGTCCTGATCGGAGAGCCGGACGATGTCGCCGGCCACGGTCGTGCGCGTGGCGCGTCGAGCCTCGATGAGCAGCATCAGGGCGAGCAGCCCCTTGATCTCCGAGTCGTTCGGCATGAGCTCGTCGAGAAGCCGTCCGAGGCGAATGGCTTCCTTGCACAGATCGTCTCGGACAAGGCGCTCCCCCGAGCTCGCCGTGTAGCCCTCGTTGAATATGAGGTAGACGACCGCCAGCACGGCTCGAAGGCGGCCCGGAAGGTCGGCCTCACCGGGGACCCTGTACGGGATCCTCGCGTCGCGGATCTTGCCCTTGGCCCTCACCAGCCGCTGCGCCATTGTCGTTTCGGGTATCAGGAAGGCGCGTGCGATTTCCGCGGTGGTGAGCCCGCCGAGGAGACGCAGCGTCAGCGCGACCTGGACGCCTGGCGCCAGCGCAGGGTGACAACAGGTGAACATCAGGCGCAGCCGATCGTCGCGCACGACATCCTCCTCGGCCGGCTCGTCGCCCGCGTAGAGCAGAGCGGCCTGGGCGTGCCGGTACTCACGCGACGCCTCGCGGCGGAACCGGTCGATTGCCCGGTTGCGTGCAGTCGTGATGATCCATCCGGCCGGGCTCGGCGGCAATCCGGTGGACGGCCACCGCTGCACGGCCGCCGTGAACGCGTCCTGGACCGCTTCCTCGGCGGCGTCGATGTCACCGCAGCTACGCACCAGGACGGCCACGGCGCGACCGTACTCCTCACGGAAGACTCGCTCGATCTCGGCGGTTGACAGCTTCATGCCGCGGATCAGTGCTGTGCGTCCTCTCGAAACGGACGCACTTCGATCGGCAGGGTGGTCGCCCGCGCGAGCTTTCGGCCCCATTCGAGCGCGGCGTCGAGATCGGGCGCCTTGACGATCGAGAAGCCACCGATGTGCTCCTTGCCTTCGGTGAACGGGCCGTCGGTCGTGAGCACGTCGCCGTCGTGGACGCGCACGACGGTCGCCGTGCTCGCCGGGTGCAGTCCCCCGGCGAAGACCCACGCGCCGGCGGCCTTCATCTCGTCTCGAACGGCCGTGACGTCACGCATTACCTGCTCCAGGAACGGTGCAGGCGGAGGATCTCCGTCGGGCTGGTAGACGCTGAGCAGGTACTGCTTCATTCGGGCTCTCCTTGGACGCGGCTCGCCGGCTCCATGCCGGCGTCTCACCCTCTATACGATCCATTTCCACCTGAATCGACAACCATGGCAGCTGCGAGGATACGAGCGACGTGAGGCGTCCACGGCGCAGGAGCAGCTCAGCGGTGTGCCGCGCTCGAATGGACCGCGCCTTCCATGATCGACTGCTGGGGCGGGGCCGGCGCTGCGGCTGCGGTCGTCGCGCATCTTCGAGCGCAGGTTCGCCTCGGAGACAACGATGTGCGGCTGGTTGCGCTCATTCCAGTTCGCACAGATCCGCCTCCTCGGCTTCAACGGCCCGGACGTACTGCACCGCCCAGTGGCCGGCCTCCTCGAGGGATGTTGCCAACACGATGATGTAGCCGGCAATCAGTTCCTTGGTCTCCAGGAATGGCCCGTCGTACACGCTGACGCCATCGCGGGAGTTCTTGTATCGCCGTCCCCTCCTCCGCGGACGGATGGTTTCGGTAGCGAGGTGCACGCCACTGCGGGTGGTCTCGTCGATGAGGCGCGCGAGCGCCGTCCGCTGCTCCGGAGACGGCGCCGCCCCAGCCTCCGTCGCGGGGGTCGCCTTGCGCAGGACCATATAGCGGCGCGTGCTGACGTTCGCCGGCGCCGCACTCATGCCGACATCCCAGGGCTCGGTGACGGGGCGGATGTCGATCTCCACGTCGCCGAGCACGTCGGCTTCCCGCGTCGCCCACTCGATCGCGTCCTCGATCGAGCGCGCACGCAGGATGCTGAAGCCGGCGGCCACTTCGTTGTCGCCTGCGAAAGGACCGGCGATGACGCTGCGGGTGCCGGCCGCAAACCGCAGCCGCACGCCCTCCGAGCTGGCGCGCAGGCCTTCTGCGCCGAGAAGCACGCCCGCCTTCGCCAGCTCGCCGACGAGCGTCCCTACACGCGCGATCAACGCCGGGCCCGGTATCGCGCCAGACTCCCAGTGCGCGTTGGTCCTATGCATGATGATGAACCGCATGCTCGTCAGCTCCGCCTGGACGCGGTGAATGTCGAGCCGGTGAGGAATTCCACGACCTCCGGCGCCAGGACGGCGGGCTTCACGTTGTGCGTCTGTCCCGCCAGCTCCCGGTGATGGGCGGTGGGAATCGCCGCCGCGATCGCTCGTGCAGCATCTTGCAGCCTGGGATCCGTTTTTGCTCCGTTCATCACCAGAGCCGGCACGCCGATGGAGGCGAAGCGCGCGCGCGGAATCCTGAAACCCGTCATCACAGCGGCGTCATAGGGCAGGGTATGAGCGACCGCTTCGAGCTTGCGCCAGATCCACGGCATCAGCCGCATCATCGCGACCATAGGGGCCGGTGCGCCAACCATGTCTCTCATGAAGTATCTCACCGCGCTGCCCCGCTGGCCGTCGGCGATCAGGCGCTGAAGCCGCCCCTCATGCGCGGCTCCGCCGCGTTCGCCACCGTCGTCCACGTATGGGGGTTCGTACGCGACCACCTTCGCGATCGGCAGCCCGCTCGCCGCAGCTTCCAGCGCGAGCGCTCCACCTGACGACAATCCCACAAGAGACGCCGATCCGCCGGTCGCCTCGACGAGCGCGGCAATGTCCTCGACCTCGCGCGCCGGCGCATACGGGGGCGTGTCACCGCTCTCGCCACGCCCGCGACGGTCGTACGCGTAGACGGTAAAATGCGGCGCAAGCAGTGTCGTGAGCTTCCTGGCAGGGCCGAAGCCGCGGCTGCAGAGTGCGCCATCCACGAGAAGCAGCGCAGGACCAGAGCCGGATCGCTCGAACGCGATCGAGGTTCCATCTTTCGACCTGACGTGACTCATGACTGCCTCCGATCGCGCCAGGGCAGGAACCGACGCAGCCGCGCGTCGCGCAGCACCAGGCCGCCCCAGAGCAGCGCCGCGACGTACGTGGGAAAGAGGACATGCGTGAAGAGTGGGCTCGCGATGCGCACATGCGTGGCCACGGCACCACCGAGGTAACCTGTCAGCAGCACCGCACCAATCACCGACGTCCGGGGAACGAGATACGCCAGCACACACGACAGCAGGGTTGCCCCCAGGCTGAACACGACATCCGGAGAGTACCCGAGCTGCCTGGTTCCGTCGACGACGGGCTGCACTTCGAGCAGCTTGCCTACGCTGTCGAAGATCAGGAAGGCCACAGCGAGGCCGCTGATGACCCTGCCGGTCCACAGCGCCGGCCTCGAGCTGGCGCGACTGGTCGGGGTAGCGTCCGCGAGGTGAGTGTCTTGCACCATTGTCTGCATCTGTCTCCTCCACCTGGATGTCGGACGGGCGGGCAGGCGATCGACAAATGCGTACGGGCTGCAAGGCGGCAGAGCGCCAGCTGAGTCGCCGACCGCTGCAGGCTAGCACCCGTCGCTCGCTTGAGTTGATGCTCCGATGCGGGTGGCGCCGGACGGGGCCGCCCCCGCCCGCCGCGCAGGCGCCTCCCTCCTGGTGAGTGCTTTTGGCGCCGACCGCCGGGGTCCCCGCCGCGCGGACTGTGCGCGGTGGGGTGGCCGCGGGTGGGGCTGTCCGGCGACAGGACCCGCGTCAGCCGTCAACTGAAACGAGCGGCGCCAGGTCGCGTGGACTCCGGTTCATCCGGCGGTCGTGAAAGGTAATTACAGGCATCGACAGTGCTTCGAGCCAAGGCGCCGCTTCGCGCGGTAGCTATCCCAGCCGTTCTCCGCCGCCATTCGTTACGGGCTCACCGCCAGCGGGCACGAGGGTCACTGGCGACCGCAGAACGAATTCAGGCCCTTGATCTCGTATTGGCCCCAGGGGACGAGTGCCATTCGTGCGATCCGCATCTTCATGTAGCTCTCGTCCGAGCATCTGCTCCTGGACAGCTCGGCGAAAGTCATCGACGAGGGCGGACCGAGATAGAGGAGCGCGTCGAACTGGTCCTCCATCCGCACGTTGCGAAACTCGGGCCCGTTCAGGCCGTACACGGTTCCGAAAGGAGCCGCACCAAGCGTCGTTCCTTGCAGGACCGCGATCGACGGAGCACGCCAATTCGCCACGTCGGGCTGAAAGGTGGTCAGGTCTGCGCTCGTCGGAGTGCCAATGTTGAAGATCGTTCCGGGGGCTGTCTTTTCGAGTTGACTGACCAGCGGCTCCTCGGGCTTTCTTTTCACGACCATCCAGTCGGGAACGGTTTCCTCTCCCTTGCGGAAGAAGTGGCCGTCTGCATAAAGCAGCAGCGCGCGGCGGTGTCTTGCGAGGATTTCCCTGCGAACCAGATCTGCGGCGAACGCATCGCGCTTGTACATCAACGCGAGGATTTCGTCGGCATTGGAGATCTTCGCCCAGTCTATCGGCGGATCGCCCAGTAGAACGCGAAAGCGCTTGGCGGCTGGCAGCGAGCGATTCACCTCGCGGACGGTGCGGTACAACTCCTGGTAGATGGGCATGTCGAACACGGTGTTGGCCATGGTGGTGTCCTCCCACACGTGCCGCAGTTCGTCGTCGGGAACATCACCGCCCGCCACATAGCGATCGATCACGTTCTGGTAGCGCGCATCTCCGAACTCGACCACGATGTCGTTGACCGCGTTCGGGAGACGTGGGTCGCGGAGGAGCGACAGCCGATACGCCTGCGCCTGCAGGTTCCAGTGCTCCCCTTCGCCGAGCGCGACGATGGCATGTGTGCGGAACGCGTCCAGCACCGTCGCGGTTGGGTCGGCCGATGTCGCCAGCTTGGGCGCAGCCGCAACGGCCACAACAAGAAAGACGGTGAGCAGGAGTGTTGGCATGGGCCGCTATACGACGGGAATAAGAAGAAGGTTGCGGCTTGGGATGAATGGCGAGTACCAGGAGGGATGGGCGTGCGATGCAGGCTGTCGAAATCAGCGCCGGCTCGCCCTGGGAACCCACGACCTGGCGATCCTGTCAGGTGATTTCCTGGTTGGCGGTTGTTCACCTGCATTCAGCAGATGTCCTTCAGCACACCGCTCTCACTCGGCCCGAAGCGCGATGACGGGATCGACGTGACCGGCGCGACGCGCGGGCAGATAGCTGGCGATCGCGGCGGCCAGCGCCAACGTGACGGTCACCACCGCCAGCGAGACGGGGTCGTGCGCCGTCACTCCGAATCGGAGGTTCGAGGCGCCCGGCCGCGGCCACGGCCCCGGCGGCGCCCGCGACCAGCCCTGCCGCTACCGGTGCAAGGACGCTCCTGATCATCAGCCCGATCACGTTCGCTTTCGAGGCGCCAAGCGCCGCGCGGATTCCGATCTCGCGCGTGCGAGACGCGACCGCCGATGCCGACACGGCGAAGACGCCGACGATTGCCAGGACAGCGCCGCCACCGCGAAGGCTTCGACCAGCTCGAGGTTGAAGCGCCGCGGCGCAAGCGACACCCGATCCACTGATCCATGCTCCGCAGAACGACGCCGGCACGCGGTCGACGGCGGCGATTCACGACGCGCGGCGTTGGCGGCCGCGAACGGTGCGCAACCGTTATCAACACATGTGAGTTCCGGGTCTAGCAGCCCCGTTGGACAAGGCGCCTTGTCTCACCCCGCTCACGTTGCAGTTCCGTCTTCCACGCCCAATACCCACTCATGCAGGCCGGATGTTCTGGTTCATGTGAAAGACATTGGACGGATCGAACTTGGTTTTTGTTGCCGTAGCCGTGCGTAGTTCGGGCCATAGGCAGCGACCGCGATCGCCGGGCTCGTCATCGTCGAGATAATTGACGTAGCGGCCGGGCGCGATGAATGGCTGCAGCGCCGCGTAGCTCTCGCGCGTCCAGGTGATGTTGCGCTCAGTATCGCCGGATTGGTCCATTCTCGAGATCGACCGCCTGCACCCGCAGGAAACTGCGCCCGAGGAGGGCGGCGGTGACGAGCAGCACCGTCGACAGCGCCACTTCCGCGCAGATCAACGCCGCGCGCAGGCGCCCGCCGCCACCAGAAACAGCGCGATCTCCTCCCTTGAGGCCATCGCGCAGGTCGCCGCGCGCCGCCTGGAGCGCCGAGACCAGACCGAACAGCAGCGTTGCACCGACGGTGACGGCGAGGGTAAAGAGCGCGGCCCTGAGATCGACCGCGATCTCCGCGACCCGCCGCAGGCCTGTCGGCCCGATGGCGATCAGCCCCTGGACAGCGTGCGCGCCACGAGCACGCCCATCACGTCCCCGATGAGGCCGATCACTGCAGCCTCGCTCACCAGTTGCACGATGATGCGCGCGCGCGTCGCGCCGAGGGCCACGCGCACCGCGAGCTCGCGCCGCCGCTCCGCGCCTCGGACGAGGAAGAGGTTCCCGTTGTTGCACAGGCGCCCAGGAGCACGAGCGCGACGGCGGCCAGCAGAATCCGAAGTATCGGCGCCGCGCGGCCGCTGACCTCTTCGTGCAGCGACTGCACCAGCACGCCCGTATCCGAACCGTGCGCGTCGGGATTGGCCTCGCGCATGCGGCGCGAGACGGCCGTGAGATCGTCGGCGACCTGTTCCGCCGTGACGCCGGTTTCTGTGCGCGCGATCACGCGCAGAAATCCCGCCGCCCGATTCGCACGGCGCCGGTCCGCTGAGGCAGCGAAGGGAGCGACAGCTCGGCATCGCGCACGAGCGACACGAAGTCTGACCCATCACACCGGCAATCGTGAACGCTTCCCCGTTGAGCACGAATGTCTTGCCGATTGCGTCGGCCGCGCCCCGAACCGCCGCTGCCACAATCCGTGGGTCGATGAGCACGACCGGCTGGCTTTCGTCGTTGGATCGGATCGCGCGCCACGTTCACGCCGCGCCGGTGACCTCGAAGTAATCGGGCGAGACCCGCATGGCCTGGAGACGCTCGGCGTCGCCCGATCCCGTAGGTTCCCGCCCCCGCCGAGAATGGCGAACGGTGGCGTCGTCGTCCGCGCCCGCCTTGACGATGCGGCCGTCCGCCAGGACGAGCTGGGCCGACCGCCGGTTGTCGATCGCGAGGCCGTATTTACCGGCCAGATTGCCAAACCCGCCGCCAAGGGTGAGTCCGGCGATGCCCGTCGTCGATACCACGCCGCCGGTGCTTCCGAACTGCGCCTGACGCAGTCGGCCCCAGATGAGCCTCCTGCTCGCGCGGTCACGCGTGTGGATCGACGTGTCCCTTCGCGGCGGAAGTCGCATCGGCCGCCGACCGCGGCGGGCGAGCGCGTGCTGGCGACGGCGCGACGCGTGCTCGACGAGATTACGTCGGCCGAAGACGAGGTCCGACGGCTGGGCAGGAACACCGCCGGAGTGCTCCGCGTCTGCGCGCAGTGCAACACCGGCTATCACTGGCTGCCGCCGCTCGTCGACGCATTTCGCCGGAAGCATCCGCTCGTCGATGTCGTCGTAGCGGTGGAATGCACCATCCGGCCGCTGGAAGCGCTGCTCGCCGGACGTCTCGATCTCGCGATCGTCACCCAGGAAGTGCACAACCCGCACGTGCGCGTGCGGCCGCTCTTCGACGACGAGCACGCGGCGATCGTCGCCCCCGATCACCGTTTCGCATCGCGCCCGTTCGTACGGCCGGCGGACTTCGCCGGCGAGCGGCTGCTGCTCTACTCGGGTTCCGATGACGACAGCTTCACCATCCGGCGAATTCTCAGGCCGGCGGGCGTCGAGCCCGATCGAATTTCGTTCGTCATGTTGACCGAGGCGATTCTCGAGATGGTCAAGGCGCGGCTCGGGATCAGCGTCATGCAGACCTGGGCGGTCGAGCCGGCGATCCGCTCTGGCGACGTCCGCGCGATTCCGATCACCGCGGGCGGCATTCGACGGCGCTGGAGCGCCGCGACGCTGCGTGCCGCTGCCCCATCCCCGCACATCGACGCGTTCATCGAGCTCCTGGCCGCCCGCGCCATGCCGGCCCGCAAGCGTCCGATAAACCCGAAACGGAACGGCTAGGAGACCGCAGAACAACGAGCCTGGATGCCGAATGCGGGCTGCATTTGTGTCATCACACTGCCAACGCCCGCCCGCCGTACGCCAAGAAGCCGCGAATCTAAACCCGGGATCTCACGTGCGCAGTCATGTGGGGCAGGCCTTCAGGCCTGCTTGCGAGCGCCGATTTGCAGGGCTGAAGCCTGCCCCACGTGACTGATGCGGTACCAGCACAAGGGAGCACTGGATTCAATCGGCCGATTACACCGCCCCTGCCAGGCCGAGGTGCTGCTTCAGGACCGCAAAGTCGATTGGCTTGGTCAGGTAGTCGTCGCAACCGGACGCCAGCGCACGCTGGTGCGTGGCCTCGTCGCCGTAGGCGGTCACCATGTACACCTTGAGCTCCGGGTAGCGCGCCTTGATCGCCTTCAGCAGCTCGAGGCCGTTCATGCCCGGCATGTTGATGTCGGACAGGATGAGGATGATGTCTGCGATCCCGCGGTGCTCGAGCAGCGTCAGGGCCTCTTCGCCCGAGAAGGCGAAGTTCAGTTCGAGCACGCCGGACCGGACCTCGCGCCGGAATCGCTGCTCGAACAGCGCCTGCACGTCGTGCTCATCGTCGACCACCACGATCTTCATCAGGCCCCCCTGGCCGCTCATGTGAGTTCCGGCGCCGCCGCCGGCGCTCCGCTCGCCGCCCGCGGCAGCCGCACGACGAACTCGGTGAATTGTCCGGGCACGCTGTCGACCTCGAGCTGTCCGTGATGCTGCTGCACGACGATGTCGTGGCTGATCGACAGGCCCAGGCCGGTGCCCTGGCCGGTGGGCTTGGTCGTGAAGAACGGGTTGAAAATGCGGTCGCGGACCTCCGGCGGGATGCCGTTGCCGTTGTCGCGGATCCGCACCTCCACCGTGTCGCCCAGGTTGCGCGTCGCGACCGTGAGCGTCGGCACGTAGCCCTGCTCGCCGCGTTCGTCGGCCTGCTGCTTCCGCTCGTGCGTGGCGTAACACGCGTTGTTCACCAGGTTCAGGAACACGCGGCTGATGTCCTGCGGCACGGCGCGCACGGTGCCGACGGTGGGATCGTAGTTCCGCTCGAGCGTGACGTTGAACGACGAGTCCTGGGCGCGCATGCCGTGGTAGGAGAGGTTGACGTATTCCTCCAGCACGGCGTTGACGTCGGTCTCCTGGCGCTCGCCGGAGTGGCCGCGCGAATGCAGCAGCATCCCGCGGATGATGCTGTCGGCCCGGCGGCCATGCTCGTTGATCTTGCGGGCGTTCAGCACCAGGTCCGCCGCAAGCCCGGTGAGATCATCGTAGGCTGCCGGGCCGAGCCGTTCGCGCTCGCTTTCGAGCGCCGCCTGCAGCTCCGTCGCCAGCTCCATGCTCAACTCCGCGAAGTTGTTCACGAAGTTCAGCGGGTTCTTGATCTCGTGCGCGATGCCCGCGGTCAGCGCCCCGAGCGACGCCAGCTTCTCCTGCACGACCAGCTGCTCCTGCATCGTCTTCAACCGCTCGAGCGTGTCGTTGAGGCGCCGGTACGCGTCGGCATTCTCGAGCGCGATGGTCGCGTAGGTCGCGAGGTTGCGGAGGATGTTCAGGTGGTAGTCGGTGTACGCGTGGGTGCGGAAGCTCTGGGCGGTGATGACCCCGACGGCCTGATCCTTGTGCACCAGCGGCAGGTAGATGATCGACGCGACCGGCTTGCCGGCCACGGGCGGCTTGTGCTCGCGGATGTAGCGCTGGTGCTCGCGGGCCATGTCTTCGATGACGATTTCCTGCCGCTGCCGGAAGCAGACGACGGCCAGCCGCGAATCGTCGGTCAGCGCATAGCCGAACGGCGGCAGCGCCTCCCCGTTCTCCCGGGTGGCGGGGAACTCGATCCGCGTCCGCGCCTCGTTGCACAGCCCGATGCCGAAGACCGCCGCGTCCATGAGCGCATTCACGTTCTGGTAGACGGTGGCGATGATCTCCTCGATCGAGAGCCGGGCGGTGATGTCACGTCCGATGCGGCTGAGCAGCTCGACGTTGTCGTAGGCCTGCTCCACCTGCTCCTTCTGCTGCTGCAGTGCGAGCGTCTTCTCCTGCAGCGTGACGAGGGTGCGGGCCTTCGCCACCGCGCCAATCGCATGCTCGCGCAGGCGCGACACGCGCTGAAGGTCCGAGTGGTCGAACGCGTTTCCGTCGTGCAGGTTGTCGAAGACCAGCAGCCCTTCGAGCCGTCCGCGGAGCGCGACCGTCATCGCCAGCATCGCCTTGGGCATCGGCAGCGCGCCCAGGCGGCCCTTCGGCTCGCCGTTCACCTCCGGCCGCACGATGTACACGCCCTTCTCCACCCGCTCGGTCCCATGGGCATACCGGTGCGTGATGTCCTCCTCGGTCAGGGTGATGCCCTTCAGCTGCTCGGCGTCGTAGCCCACCTGCGTCGCGAACACGAACTGATCGCTCGCGATATCGCGCACGAGGAACGTGCCCTTTTCCGCCTGCGGCACCAGCTTGAGGCCTTCCTCGAGCAGCGCGTGCAGGACGTTGCGCAGCCCTTCCTCACGGTTGATGGCCTTGACGATTTCGTCGAGGCGCCGCAGTTCGTCCGCCTGCGCGCGTACCTCCGACTCGCGTTCGCGGATCTCCTGTGTCCGGTCGGCGACGATCCGTTCGAGCCGGCGGCTCTCGACGCGCAGCTTCCGCGTGCGCAGACTGACGAGCCCCACCACCACCGCACCCAAGCCGAGCGCGTACGCCAGGTAGGCCCACCAGGTGGCGTACCATGGCGCCAGAATGACGAGCGCATAGCCCGCTTCCGCGCTCTCGTGCTGATACAGATTGCGCGCGCGGACACGGAAGCGGTACGAACCGGGTGGCAGGTTGGTGTAATCGCGGCGCGATTCCGCCGTCCATGCCGACCACTTCGGGTCGAAGCCCTCCAGCATCGTCTGGTAATGCGTTTCGCGCGAGCTCGCCAGCCACGTCGACGCGTACTCGAACCGCAGCGCGTTGTCCGCCGGGTGCAGGCGCGGCACGGCGGGCGGACGATCCTGGTCGGTGGCGCCGCCGTGCAGAAGCCGGCCATCCTCGAGCGTGACGCGACGGACGAGCGCTGAGTAGTCGGTGGTGTAGTTCTGCTGCACCGACGGGTCGAAGCGCACCAGCCCGTCGTCCCTCCCGAACCACACGATGCCGTCGTCCTCCGCGTAGATCTTGGCGACGGCCATATCCGAGAACCGGAGCAGGGCGGTCTTGTCCACGAGGTAGGAGCCGTCGGTCTGACGACGGAACACCGCGGTCTCGAGGCCGAAGTTCGCCCAGACATTGCCCTGGCGGTCTTCCGCCATCGCGGATTCATCCTGCGAGCCGCCGACCGAGAGCCCTTGCCAGGTCGTGTCCGGCACCAGTCCCTGGCCACGCTGGTCGAGGCGGAACACCCCACGCTTCGCCACGAGCACCGGCTTGGCGCCGATGCTGTACACCGCGAGACCGGTGTCGACAGTCAGCCCCTGGGCTGCGCCGAAGCGATCGATGTGCGGGTGATCGCGGCCGTGCTCGAACCGAAGCCGGATGCCTCCCTGCGCTCCCGTGCCGAGCCACAGCTCATTCGGGGTGGGCTCGGCGAGATACGAGAGCGTCTCCCGGATGCCGGGGATGCGGCCCTCGTCGATCCAGGCGCCGTCCGCGCCGAGGCGCATCGATGCGAGCCCGTCCTCCAGCGCGATCCACAACCGCCTGGGATCGCCGCGGGAGAAGCGGATGGCTCCGGACGAGAACGACGCGCCGATATTCGGCTTGACGACGTGAGCGATCGCGCCGTCGATCTGGTGGAGCCCGGCGCCGTAGCCCACCATCAGCACGTCGCCGTTCGAGGCCAGGCCGGTGGCCTGCGAGTTCCCTTCACGGAAGCCGGTGACCTGCTTGAAACTGGACGAAGCGGCATCCAGGTAGAACACGCCGACGCTGGTGGCAGCATACAGCACGCCCTTGTGCCGAACGATGTCGGCGACGCCACCCGACAAGCCCACCTTGATGTCGAATCGCGACAGGGGCGACGGGGTTTCGACCTGGCACACGGAACCCTCTGACGCCAGCCACACCAGACCGCTGTGATCGACATACACGGCGAGCGTGTTGTCGTTCGGCAGCCCCGTGGCCTGGTTGATGTATTGGAGCGCGTGGCCCTCGCGATTCACGATGACCAGGCCGCCGCTGATCGTGGAGAAGCCGAACGTCCCGTCGGGGAGGACGACGCCCTTGTACAGCGTGCGCTCGCGCAGGTACGCCTCCGCGTCGGTGGTGAAGGGGGTGAACGTCTTTCCGTCGTAGCGGAAGAGTCCGCGATTGAACGTGCCGAGCAGGAGCGGCGGTGACGCGCCGCCCCCGAGCGGCAGCAGCACCTGCACGCGCTCGGCCGCGAACTGCTCGCTGCCGGGAACCAGCACGAGTCGATCGCCGACCATCCGCTGCAGTCCGACGCCTTCCTCGTGCAGGTAATACGTCCCGGCGACGATGAAGGCGTACAAGAAGCGCCCGCGAGGCTTCCAGGTGCGCACCTGCCAGCCGGCGGTGGCCGCCGGATCCGCGGGTGGCGTGAGGAGCAGCAGGACCTCTCGCGACTGGAAGTAGATGCCTTGCGGCGTGACGTACACCGTCCAGACGTCGTTGAAGACGCGGTCCTCTGGCTTGACGTGCTGGAGCAGGGACACGTAGTGCAGCTGCTCGTGGTCGTCGGGCGCGAAGTACCCGATCTCGCCGGTACTGCCAACGTACAGGCGCCCGTGGGCGTCCCGGGCAATGGAGCGAACAACGCTGTTCGCCGCGGTCCCTATCAGCCGCCACGACGCGCCGTCGTATTGGAGCGCGCCGAGGTTGTTTCCCACGTACATCAACCCGCGCGTGTCCTCGGCGAACACCCAGTTCTGGGCTGTGGCGCCGTACTCACGGGAGCCGAAGCAGGTGAGGAATGGTCGCCCGACTTCACCGCTCGATGTCCCGGTCGACGGCGCAATCGCGGACCGCGATCGCCGTCCCACCGCGGTGCTCTGCCGCGAGCGGCACGAGCACAGACACGAGCGCTGCCGCGAGGGCCAGTGGAAGACGCCTGTCCATGTCAGTGATTCCCCGGAGGTCCGGCGCTCGCGCCCGTCGCAATGGGCGGGGTCACGCCGCTGCCACGCTGCCCTGCGCGGCCCAGGTGATGGCGAGGATCGTGGTGTCGTCCGCCGGTGGCGTGCCGTCCGCGAATGCCTGCACGTCGGCCAGCACGCCGGTCACGAGGTCGCAGGTCGGTCCTGCCGCTGCGCCGCCGAGCCGTTCGAGACAGCCGACAAGGCGGTCCTCTCCGTACAGTTCATCGAGCGGGCCCGCTGCTTCGGTGACGCCGTCGGTGAACAGCACGAGCGTGTCGCCCGGCGCGAGGTGGATGCGTGGCGTGGTCGTATCGCACGCCGGGGAACGCGCCGAGCATGAATCCGCCGGCCTCCTCGGTGGTCTCCACCCGTCCGTCCGCGCGCAGCACGTAGGGCGGGTTGTGTCCGGCGTTCGAGAACTCGATGACGCCGGTGCGCGTGTCGAGCACCGCGTGGAAGCAGGTGACGAACATCGCCGAGTCCGTATCTTCGAAGAGTGCCTCGTTGGCGGCGGCGAGGCACTCGTGCGGCCTGAGACCGCGCGTGGACGTGGCGCGCAGCAGCGTCCGGCTGACCGCCATGTAGAGGGCGGCGGGCACTCCCTTGCCGGTGACGTCGCCGATCGAGAAGACGAGCCGGTGGTCGTCGACGAAGAAGTAGTCGTAGAAGTCGCCGCCCACCGAGCGCGCCGGCACCATGCTGGCGTGCACCGCCACGTCCTGGCGATGCGGGAACGGCGGAAAGCGGCGCGGCACGATCGACTCCTGGATGCGCCGCGCGACGTCGAGCTCCTTGCGGAGCGCGATCAGCCCCTCGCGGTCTGCGGCCGCCTGCTTGCGGACGATCGCCTCCTGCAGGCTCTTGTCGATCGTCAGCGAAAGATCCTGGAAGTCGATCGGCTTGGTGATGAAGTCGAACGCGCCGCGGTTGAGGGCGGTGCGGATGTTCGCCATGTCGCCGTAGGCAGAGACGATGACCGACTTGAGCAGCGGAAAGCGTTCGTTCAGTTTTCCGAGAAGGGTCAGGCCGTCCATGACCGGCATGTTGATGTCGGTGAGGACGACGGCCATGTCGGCCTTGCGGTCGAGCACGGCGAGCGCTTCCTCGCCGTTGCCGGCGAAGAGGAACGTCAGGGAGCCGTCGCGGATTTGCTTGCGGAAGCGCTGACTGATGAGCAGTTCGAGGTCCGGCTCGTCGTCGACGACGAGGATCGTGTTCGCCATGGGGAGCCTTGGATCGTGGTGAATCGCCGTCGGTCAACACCCACGGGCAGTCCGGCAAAGCTGAGGTTGACCGCGCGGAGTGTAGCAGACCGCACCTCCGAGCGCCAGTGACGTGCCCGCTACTCCAGGCCCGCGGCGCGTTTCCGCACGCCGGCTCGGGCAGCGGTGTGCATGGGGTTCACCGCGTGCAAGACCCCGGTTCGGTGTCTTACAGCTGCCCATCCGTCTTGGGCGTGAACGTCCGCGACGCCTCACGGGGTTCAGCGATGGACAGTCGATCAACAGCGTACAATCGCGTCCGCGCAGCCCTGCGTGGGGTGATCAGCCGGTCGTGCAGCGAACGCGCTACAGCCGGTTCTCCTGTGTCAGGCGCCCGTAGCTCAGTTGGATAGAGCATCGGCGGCAGCGACTCGAACCTGCGACCCTCGGCTGAGAAGGCTGAAGCCGGTAGTGGACGTCGGGTGGCGGATCATCCACAGCACACCCGACGAGCAAGCGCCGCTGGAGCTGCACGGCGTTGAGATCGGATCGAGTGCCAGCCACCTGTGATGCCTGGCCGGTCTGCGGTTCCACCGCCGTGACGGCCACGGTTCGCAACACCGTGACGGCCCGGCCCCTGCGAATGCAGGAGGCAGAGGTCGCTGAACATCGTAGCGCACGGCCCGGGAATCTGCTCTCTTTTGCTGGTCAGAGCAGACGTAGAACCGCCTTGTCCGGGGCATCCTCCGATGTCATCACCTGATAGCGTGGGCGCGCAACCGACTTTACTGGGCGTCTCACATGTGCGGCGGTGTAATGCTGCCGTCCGCTGCGGTAGCGGCGGCCTGCCACCGCAGCTTGATGTGTCGACATTGCCGGGGCGATTGTCATCGCATGGGAACCAGCAGAACAGGTCCATGATGGCCGTCGGGAAACGAACCAACGGCCGCGATTTCTCCACGATCGTTGATGAACATTGCATTCCGCAGTTCCACTCCTGAGTCGGGCGGAATCAGCGTATTCAAATCGACGACCCGCTGTCCTCGTTCAGAAATAAACGCCCGTAGATTCGGATCCTGGAACGAGCAATCCAGCGATGACAGTCCGACTACCTGTCCATGCAGGTTCAGTGAAGAAGCAAGGCTACACTTATCACCAGGAAGGGCCCCTAGATCGGTGATCTGGCCCTTACTCCAAAGAGTCGCGTGCCAGCCGTCGTCATTCGGCAGTGTCTGCCATCCCACCACGTCGCCCGCATCATTGATCGCGAGTGCCTCAGCATAGTTGCCGCCGAGAGTGCCAAGGTCGGACAAGCTGCCATCTTTCCACAGAAAAGGATGCTGTCCCTGGTCACCAGCAAGGAGGGAGTATCCAACCACCTCACCCTGGTTGTTGAGATCATCGGCCACTGTGCATGAGCCTCCCAAATTGCCGAGGTCAATCATGTGGCCTTTGTCCCAAAGAAACGCTCCGGTGACCAACCGGAACGGGGGGCAGGCGTCAGTTGGAGTCAAACCCACATAGGAACTCCCAGCAATTTGGCCCTTTTCGTTTATGCGCGATGCCACGGCGTCGGGCCCGCCGAGTGTCCCGAGATCCATCAGAACGCCATCTTTCCACCTGAATGCACGCGTTTGGTAGAACCCCCAGATTGAGTAAGCGTCCTGAACTCTGTTAAGCGATAGCCCCACAACTTCGGCGGAACTGTTGACTGCTGAAGTGACGCTGAGGGGTCCGCCCTCGAGCGTACCGAGATCTATGATCTTGCCATGTTTCCAGAGCACGCCGTGCATTCCCCATCCTGTATTTGGATCCACAAGCCCATTCTGCGAGTTGCCGCTAATCAACCCGTTGGGAGTGATCCAATTCGTCTCACTACTGCCCCCTCCTGGTAATGTACCAAGATCGATCATCTTGCCGTTTCGCTGCTCAAACGCATGAGTAGCGAAGCAGTCGTCGCCGTTGAAACAACCGTCAGGGGCAAACGGATCTGGTTGTGATGTATCGGCCGATCCGATGAGCGTCCCGTCGCTATTCAGAACGTGGAGTCCGAGGATGCCGATGTGACCGTTGGGACCACCGAATGTTCCGGTAAAGACAACCTTGTATCGTACGTTGTTTGTGATCTGAGAAGTCGATGACTGGTCTTGGGCGATTACCTGACGTGGAAAACCCATCGCCGTGAACGCAGCCAAGACTATGGCTGAGATAAGAAGCGACAACTTTGGTTTCACTTCGTTCTCCTTGAAAGCGGCGTTGCCGCTGTCCGACCAAATGACTTGAAACAATGCGAGTGAATCGCGCGCCTAATTGCGAGACGGAAGACCGAGTTACTGGAGTCAATCTCAACAGCCCCGTTCGTGATGGCGCCAAGAAAAGGTGGGCGGTGTCTACTGCTTGGCAGCATTCGACGTCAGTTGCGCCATCTGTGACTTCAGCCGCTCAATTTCGGCTTGCTGCGACTTCACCGCTTCGATCAGCAGTGGCCACCAACCGGGAATAGTCCACCCCTTCGACTTCCTGCGTTTCTGGATCATGGGCGACCACTTCGGGGATGACTCGATCCACGTCCTCGGCCACCACGCCGATTTCGTGCTTGCCGTCGCTCGTGCGCTCGTAGGAGACCCCTTGCAGCGCTTCGATCCTGCCGAGCGCATCGTGCAACGGTTGAATGTTCGTCTTGAAGCGGCGGGAACTGCGAATTGTCCAGTTATCGGCGAGCGTCGTGCCACCTACTTTACTTCAAGAGTCCGACTTGGAGTGCGAGACGCCGATCCCCACGTTTCCACCGGCGGGAGCCAGGAGAACATTCCCAAAACGTCCGGTGGACGTCATCACCGGTTCCGCCGGCCCCCGGTTGGACCGTGATCGATCCTCCGTTGCCACCCCTGGTACTGAAGTACACCGGACGATGCTGCCGCGAAGAAATGCAGACTGCTCCTGAGCCACCAGTCACCTGAATCGAGGCACCTCTTCCGCCGAAGCGGCCACAAACGAGACAGAGACCCCCGCCTTCGCCGGACCTCAACTGAATGCCGCCGCCTCTTCCTGGTGCCAAGCCGCTGCGGCGCCCGAGCCACCTGTAACCATTAGAACGGTCGGGGCACGTCCCACTATTTGTGCCAGCCGTCCCGTTCTTACCGGTCACAGTGACAACGCCGCCTTTGTCGGAGATGCGCGAATTTCCCAGTGTGTTGCTGCCGATCCAACGGGGAAGGGCGTACAGTTGTCCCGGTGCCATCGACCGCTTGTGCCGCCAGCTGGCGCGGCACGACCAGCGCAGCAAACATTGCGCTCGCTGCGACCGCCACTGTTGTGAATCGCATGCTGCCTCCTAAAACTGAACGACGTGCGCGCACAGCCCTCTGAAAAGGTGCGGTCGTAGCGACACGGACCGGCAGGACGACGATGTTCATGGTCTTGGCGGCGCTCCGTGCACCCACCATTTGCGGTGGAATGTCAACGCGTGGGCACCGACCGTCATCCGGGGGCCGATGCG
Organism: Vicinamibacteria bacterium; assembly: GCA_963697705.1. Lineage (GTDB taxonomy): Bacteria > Acidobacteriota > Vicinamibacteria > Vicinamibacterales > JAENWD01 > CAVUCH01. The sequence goes on along the minus strand of CAVOPA010000017.1, from coordinate 1,349,611 downwards.
AGTTTGACCGTCGAAGTGGCTTCCTGCTGAGCTCGAGCCATCTGGCGCGTTCTCGCCACGGCCGCTCTGCCCACCTGGAAAGGCGTGAATTGCGCACGGAAACTGGCAAACTGAAAATTTTTTGTGGATCAAGAATCAGAGCTGTGATATGCCCGAGGCAAATTGAAGAGCCGGAGGCGCTTATGGGCACACCAGGGCCGGGCGAACTGACCGGTCTGTTACAGGCATGGGGGCAAGGGGACGAAGCCGCCCTGCAGAAACTGGTGCCTCTCGTGTATGACCAACTGCACGTGGCGGCGCGACGTTATATGGCCGGCGAACGCCCGGGACATACCCTTCAGGCCACCGCCCTGATTCATGAAACCTATCTCCGCCTGATCAGTGTCCGCCAGGTCAAATGGCAGAACCGCGCCCATTTTTTTGCCATTTGCGCGCAACTCATGCGACGGATCCTGGTCGACTTCGCGAGATCGCGCGGCTATCAGAAAAGAGGTGGCGGCGCGACCGACGTGGATTTCGATGAAGCGCTGGTCGTGAGTTCCCATCCGGACGTGAATCTGGTCGCTCTGGACGACGCGCTGGGGCGGTTGGCGGAGGTGGACGAGCGCAAGAGCCGTGTGGTCGAACTGCGATTTTTTGGCGGGCTGAGCGTCAAAGAAACGGCAGAGGTGATGAAAGTGTCCGTCGACACCGTAATGCGCGACTGGAAGCTTGCCAAGGCCTGGCTGCTGCGCGAGCTCAGTGAGGGCGGCGCCTATGGAGTCTGACCGCTGGCGCCGCGTCTCGCGGCTGTACCACTCGGCCGCAAAGATTCCGGCAGACAGACGCTCTGCCTTCCTGGAGGAACACTGCCAAGACGATGAAGAGCTGCGGAAAGAGGTCGCATCCCTGCTTTCCTACGAGAGCTCGGCTGCGGAGTTTATCGAGTCCCCCGCGTTCGACGTAGCCGCCCGGCTCATGGCTGGAAGCACGGCCGGCGAGCACACCCGAGACCAGGGGCTGTCCGCCACAGCCCCGCCACGTTTTCGAATGATCGAGAGGCTGGGCGGCGGCGGCATGGGCGTCGTCTACAAAGCCGAGGATACGAAGCTGCGGCGTACGGTCGCTTTGAAATTCCTGCCACTCGATCTTTCGCGCGATCCGCTGGTTGTCGAACGATTCCAGCGCGAGGCGTATGCAGCGTCTGCGCTGAATCACCCGCACATCTGCACCGTGTACGACGTGGACGAGTTCGAGGGGCGCCCGTTCATTGCGATGGAATTGCTGCAGGGGCACACCCTGGAGCACCACATCGCACCCGGCCCCATGCCAGTTGGAGCACTGCTCGATTTTGCGATCCAGATCGCAGATGCGCTCGACGCCGCGCACTCTGGCGGCATCATTCATCGCGACATCAAGCCATCGAACGTTTTCATTACTGTGCATGGTCAAGCAAAGATCTTGGATTTTGGCCTGGCCAAGAAGATGAAGGCACGCACGCGTGCGCCGGCGCCTGGCAGTGATCAGACGCCGTTCGATCTCTCGCAAGACGATCTGACCAGTCCGGGGATCGCCATCGGCACAGTCGCTTACATGTCTCCGGAACAGGCACGCGGGGAAGAGCTCGATGTCCGCACCGATCTGTTTTCCTTCGGAGCCGTGCTTTACGAGATGGTGACCGGAAGGCCGCCGTTCACCGGGAGCAGCTCTGCTGTCGTCTTCGAGGCCATCCTGAATCGAACCCCCGTTCCACCCCAGACCTTCAATGCCGATTGTCCTGACAAGCTGGCGGCGGTCATTGCCAAGGCGTTGGAGAAGGACCGTGATCTGCGCTATCAGGTCGCGTCGGAGATGCGAGCGGACCTGAAGCGCCTGAAGAGAGATTCGGAATCGGGCCGCACGGCTGATGGGACGCAGGTCGTGGACAGACAATCCGCCGCTCCTGGCCGGATTCGTGCTCCGTCCGGTCGCACCGTCGTGAGACATCCGACCTTTTTACGTCAACACTGGCGATGGATGCTCACGGCCAGTGCTGCTGTGGCTTTGCTGAGCGCCGGCATTTTCTGGATCGCGAACTCGACACCTATGCCCCAGAGGGAGATGGGGCTTCGCCAGCTCACGACCAACTCCTTTGAAGACGCAGTACGAAACGGCCTGATCTCACCCGATGGGAAGTACCTGGCTTATAGCGATGCCAAGCGCCTCTATCTCAAACTGATCAAGACGGGTGAGGTCCTGCCCATCCCGCAGCCCGACGTTGCGGCAAATGAAAGAATGGATTGGGACCTTGGCGCATGGTTTCCTGACAGCACGAGATTCATTGCGAACTCCCACCCGTCCGTCACGGCACCATCGGCAGAGTCCGAGGAGACCAGCGCCTGGGTCGTTTCGGTTTTGGGCCGGGCACCAATTAAATTTCGAGACAAGACGCTGGTGTATTCCATTTCCGCCGATGGATCGTTAATCGCGTTCGGAGCCAAATCGGGTAGTCTCGGTCCCCGTGAGATCTGGCTCATGAGTCCAAACGGTGAAAACGCACGGAAGCTCTACGAGACAGATGAGAAGAGCTCCATTTGCTGCGTCAACTGGTCGGCAGACGGACAGCGGATCGTCTATGTGAGAACTGATCAAGCCGGGCGCACGTTCTTGAGCCGTGATCTGAAAGGCGGTCCGATTTCCACGATACTTACGCCTCCTGTCACCAAAACGGTCGGCGATTTCCTCTGGCTGCCCGATGGACGTTTTCTGTATTCGGTCGAGGAACCGGACTCCTATCTCGGCATCTCTAATTTCTGGACACTGCGGATTGATCCGAACTCGGGTCAACCGCTCGGACATCCGCAGCAGCTTACGAAGTGGTCCCAGTCCTTCCTGAATAGCCTGAGTGTGACTGCCGATGGAAAGAGCCTCGTGTTCTCGAAATGGGCGAACCACATGACCTCTTATGTGGCGGAATTGGGTAAGAATAACACTCGTATCGACAATCCACGCCATTTTCCCTTGACAGCGAGTTCGGATTGCACGGTGGAATGGGCGCGAGACAGCAGCGCTGTTTTCTTCGTGTCGAATCGCCTCGGCAAGTACGGAATCTATAAACAAGCACTGGATTTGGAGACGCCAGAACCGGTCTTGACCGAAGGGTACGGGCGAAATCCTCGTGTCACTCCCGATGGCAAGAGTATCGTGTTTCTGGGAATCGGCGAGAATGGGCTGTGGCCAGCAAGGGGACCAGAACCAGTGATGCGTGTTTCTGTAGCCGGCGGCCCTTCAGAACGCCTTTTTATGACGAAATTCGACAGCATTATGAGCTGTGCGAGATCGCCCTCTCAACTCTGCGCGATTGCCGAGCGCAGCGAGGATAAGAGGCAGAAGATCGTCACTGCGTTTGATCCCGCAAAAGGACGCGGGTCAGTGCTTCTCCAGGTTTCTCTCGACCCGAACCAAGACGATGAGTGGACGGAGATCTCACCGGATGGCACACGCATTGCCCTGTCTGAGTCCTCAGCCGGACCCATCTACGTCTATTCGATTCATGGGGAGTTGCTGCAGTCGGTTCACATCAAGGGATGGAGCAACCTCCAGAACTTTGCTTGGACCGCGGATGGAAAAGGGTTGTTTGTGACGGTCCTCGTCCGGGGTGGAAGAGACCTGTTGCATGTGGATCTTCAGGGCAATTCGCAACTCCTTTGGGAAAACCTCGGCGGTTCGGGGGAAACGTTGGCAGTAGCCTCTCCTGATGGTCACCACTTGGCCTTCAGCGGTTGGACGACCGATGGAAACTTGTGGATGATGGAGAACTTCTGAGGGTTCGCGATCAAGTTGAGTTTTCGCACTGCTCACCGGGAGTCGGCACGGGTCCTGCCGGGCGCGCCACATCCCGCGAGACTCCGCGATCTCTCGGCTGCAGCGGCAGGGCGTACCCTCTCGCCTCATCGTCATTCCAGACGAGGGCCAGTGGATCCTCGAGCCGCAGAACAGCGCGTTCCGGTACGGACAGCTCCTGGCGCGCTGCAGGTCGGCGTGATCGCCGACGCCCAAACGGGCGCCAGGTTTCAAGGCCATGTCATCTCACCGCGACGCACCAGCAGCTGGCAACAGGTTTCTGAACACCACGACGTCTGCATCGATTTCGGCGACCGCCGCATAAATGGAGCGACTGTCACGCGACCACGAAACGCGGCGGGCGATCACCACCGCGCGATCGCCAAAGTCGGTGATGCGGCGCATAGAGCCATCGGCTGCGCTGATGAGCCAAAGATTGGTGGCAGCGCCATCGATGAGCGGCTGCGCGAGCCATTTCTCGTCGGGCGACAGAGTCGGATTGAATGCTGACATCCTGACGGGGATTCTCGATCCGCTGACCTTGACGAGATCAATCGCGGCGGCAGTTTCGGGCCGAGCCTTCCGCAGGTTCCATTCCCAGGGGCCGTTCGTGCGGCGCGTCGGAGAGGCAAAGAACAGCGTGCCATCCCGTCCCAGCATCGGTGCGACGACGTCGTCGGTCCTAACGGTGATCGGTTCGCCGCCGTCAGGTGAAGTCTTTTGTATGATGTACGTATTGTCGCGCGCCACAACGTGATAGAGCCAGCGGCCGTCGGGAGACCAGTGCGGCCAGAGGCCAGTGACGAACCGCCGCAGGCCACTGCCGTCACGATTGATCAGCCACTGTACCCCCGTCCCCCCGCGGGACATGATGAACGAGATTGTGCCGCCCGTCGGCGACCACACGGGTACGCCAATCGACACTTTCGCGTCGCCCTCAAATGTCAGTTGCCGGACTTCGGATCCGTCAGTCGCTGCGATCCACAGGTTGCCATGGCCGCCGTTGTCGGAGAGGTACACGATTTCGTTTTCATCGGGGCTGAGCGATGGTACCTGTGCCGCCGAGGTCTGCCTCGTAATGCGAGTTGCCGTGTGCGCGTTTTCGGCCGGTGCGCCGGTGACAGGAATTTTCCAAAGATTTGACATGCTCTTCACTCGGCTGACGGTCAGAGCGCCACCCGCATCGATGTCCGGCTGGACGAAAGAATCATCGCCGAACGTGAGTTGCTGATCGCCACCGCCATTCAGCGGCGCCATCCGTAAATTCATGGTCGGGGGGTAGAGGACCGTGCTGCCTTGGGAGGAGCTGTAGACAACGCCTGAACCGTCGGGAGTCCAGGCCAGGCCACCCAATGCGTCGCCTCGTGCGATGTCCCGCGGTTCTCCCCCGTTCGCGGGAATGACGGCGACGTAGTGGTTGAACTCAGCGGGGTCAGATCGCTGAAATGCGATCCAACGATCGTCCGGAGACCATCGTGGGTTGAGATAGATGAAACCCACTGGCAGCGTTGTTGTCCGGGTCGCCGAAGAGCCATCGCGTATGATGATGCTCAGCACAGTGCGCCCGGCGTCGAGCTGAAAGACAGCGAGGCGTTTGCCGTCGTGACTCAAGTCTCCGCCACTCGTTGCGGTCACGATACGCCGCGGTGGTCCGCCAAGCGCCGGCACTTCCCACAGCGTTCCTTCTCCGGCGCCATCGGCACTGGCGATGAAATACACGATCGCCGCTGAGTCCAGCGTCCACCGCGGCTGCAGATGATCGATCGCGTCGCGCGTCAACTGCAGCGCGGTTCCACCCGCCAGGAGCCGCACCCAGATTTGCCGATGCCCATTCGCTGGCGCAACGAACGCGATCGATCGTCCGTCTGCAGAGAATACTGGAGATTCCTCGAGGCCCACGGACGCGGTGAATTTGTGCAGCTCGACGACTCGCGCGAGGTGTTCCTGACCTCTTCCCAGTTGCCGGATGCCCACGAAGAACGTGGATGCGACAAAGCTGCCGGCGACGAACCACAGCAAGCGGCTCGCGCGAGCAGGCTTTACCCGCGCGACCGCTGGAGAGTGGGCTGTGGGATCCTCGAGCTCCAGCCGCGCGTCGCCGATATCGCGTAATCGCCGTCGCGGATCCTTCTGCAGGCAACGAACAAGGAGCGTTCGGATATGAGCTGGCGTGTCGGAAGGGAGCGCCGACCACTCGGGCTCGTTTTTGACCACCGCGGTAATGATGTCGGTAACTGTTTCTCCGGCGAAAACCCGTCTGCCGGTGAGCGCCTCGTAGAGCACGCAGCCAAAGGCCCAGATGTCCGAGCGCTTGTCGACGGGCTTGCCGCGGGCCTGTTCTGGCGACATGTAGGCGGCTGTACCGATGATCATGCCCATCTTCGTGGCATAGGCAGTGAGTGTGGGGGTGTTATCCACCGACGCGCTGGCCGTTTCGGCGGTCAGCGCTTTGGCGAGACCGAAGTCCAGCACCTTCGCCATGCCGTCGGGACGGATTTTGATGTTCGCGGGCTTGAGGTCGCGATGAATGATGCCCTGTTCGTGCGCCGCTTCGAGCGCCTCGGCGATTTGCTTCGCGATGGGCACCGCCTCGTCAATCGGGATCGCGCCGTGCGCGATGAGCCGCGACAAGTCCTTGCCTTCGACCAGTTCCATCACGAGGGCCGTGATGCCCCCGCTCTCTTCGACGCCGTAGATGGCGGCGATGTTGGGATGATTCAGCGAGGCCAGGGTCTTGGCTTCGCGCTGGAAGCGCGCGAGCCGATCGACCTCGTGCGCGAACGCTTCGGGCAGGATCTTGATTGCGACGTCGCGATCCAGCTTCGTGTCACGCGCGCGAAAGACCTGGCCCATCCCCCCTTCGCCGATCGGCGCGGTGATCTCGTACACGCCGAGGCGCGTGCCGGGGGTGAAAGCCAATGTCTGCGCGATTATACGGACGCAGCAAGCGAGGACGGAAAATTACTCCTGATCAGCTGCGCACGGGTTGGCAATGACCGCATCCCGTCGCTTCCCGTTGCACCTTCATATCACGCGTTGGCTTTCAAAAGCCTCATTCAGGCAGTAACTGGGACGTAACCGCACGCGGCGCCGGGCAGCCGTATGCACCCAGCTAGTCGTCATGTCACTGTCCCGGCACAGCACCTGCCCAAGCCGACGACCGGTTGTAGTATCGCCGAGCGCACGAATTCGGCGTCGGTCGAGCGTGTGGCGCGATCCGAGGGACCAAGCATGGAGGCCGCATGACCGTTGTACCCGTGCTGTTGATGCTCGCTGCAGTCGCAGACACCGCCAGCCTGCAACAACGCGTCGACTCGCTTGCGGCCGCACACCGGGGTCGCGTCGCGCTGTGGGCAAAGAATCTCGCCACCGGGGAGACGCTGGCCATCAGTGCCGACACGCCGGTCAAGACGGCTTCCGTCATCAAGCTGGCGATCATGATTGAAGCCTTCCTGGAGGCGAAGGAAGGGAAACGAGGGCTCACCGATCCCGTCGTGCTGCGCGCGGACGAGCAGGTCTTCGGATCAGGCGCCTTTCACTTCATGCACGCGGGTCTCCAGCTCACGCTCGAGGACACCATCTGGAACATGATGCTGTTCAGCGACAACACCGCGACCAACCTGATGATTGATGCCCTTGGGACGGCAGCCGTCAACGACCGGCTGAAACGCCTCGGCCTCGAGAGCACCTGGCTGTACAAGAAGATCGGCCTGGCGCCTACCGAGCCGATGCCCCCCGATCAGAAGCAGTTCGGGCTGGGAAAGACGACGGCGCACGACATGGGTCGGCTGCTCGAGTGGCTTGCGCGCTGCGGACCGGCGGACGAGGGCATCTGCCGCAAGATGACGTGGATCATGCGCAACCAGCAGGACAGGACCATGCTCGCGCGATACCTCGAGACCCAGGACCCCACGGAGCAGGAGACGCCCTCGTACGTCGCTGCCAAACTCGGTGCGCTCGATCAGGTGCGGAACGAGGTCGGCATCATCTACACCAAAGCGGGCCCGATCGCGATCGCGGCGTTCACCTGGGACAACCAGGATACGAGCTGGACGCCGGAGAACGAAGCGGTGCGGCTGATCGCCGATCTCGCACGCGAGATCGTCGCGGCGTGGTCTCCAGGCGGAATGCAGACGAGCGGAGAGCCGCCGATCGCGCGGTGAGAGAGGGAGTCGTGGCCCGAGCCACGGGCCGCGGATCGTCTCGGCCGGGCATACGGCCGCGATGATCGAGCCGTGGTGTCGGGAACGAGCGCGACAAGGGGCACCTGCGGTGCCCCCAGGCAGGTCGGTGTCTACTGGGACTTGTTGTTGCGCGGGTCGTCGGCGGCATTCACGTAGGTGATGCCCCAGGGGCCGATCCCGTGCAGTTGGAGAATCGTTTCGCCCTTCATCGAGGCAAAGTGCCGGACGCCGGCGGGCATCATCCCAAACGATCCCGCGGTCATCTCGCGCGCCGCGGTCATATCCACCTTCTCGCCCATCCCCATCATCAACGCGCCCTGCAGAACCGTGACGTGCTCGTCGCCTGGATGGTAATGCGGCGCGATACGGTACCCGTCGGGCGCCTTGATGCGCATCGTGAATGGGCCAGCCTTGGACGGGTCGCCCTCGAGAACGGCCGCCTGTGCGCCCGGCGGCATGGAAGGAGGCGCAGCAGCCCAGCTCACCGTCGACGGGGTGAACATGATGTGGGCCTTGCCTTCAGTCTGGCTGAAGGTGATCGCGGCTGTGCAAAACACGGCCGCGATGGCTGCGCCGGCGGCGATGGACTTCCCAGCCATTGACACCTCACTTTCACGCACACAGGTTCCGCAGGTGACCCGATGCCTTCGGCGAACGCCGAGTGGTGCGAGCGCGGCGTGGCGCGTCAGGTCCGTCGAAGTCAGCGACTTCGGTTGCCGTTCAGAGGCATCGGATGGTCAGAGTGGCGGCACCGTAGCACAGACCGCCGGGCGACGCAAGAGTCTTCAGCTCAGACGGACAACTGCGCTCAATCGGCTTCGCACACGCGGACTGAGCCTCAGCGAAACGTGCGTCCCACGCCGAGGTAGGTGCGCCACCGTCCGTCGAACCCCCACGAACCGGCGACCACGACCGGTCCGACGAGCGTGTCCATCACCAGGCCGATGCTGCCGTTGGTTCGCCAGTGAGCGAGCGACCATTGGTCGAAGGCGTCGCCGTTTTCAAGCCAGCCCCCCGCGAACACCGATCCGCCCAAGAAGTCCGGCAGGCGGCCAACCTGTCGCAGGTAGCCACCAGTCGCGGCGTAATAGTTCGGCCCTCTCAGCTCGCCGGTGCTATATGCGCTGAGCTTGAACGGCAGGCCCATCTCGAACTGATCGGTCGGCAGCGGCACCTCGTTGAACGAGGTGCCGACCCCACCGTAAAAGAACACGCGATTGCGTGGACCGACGCTCCAGAACTGATCGGCCACCGCCGACAGCTGTGTCGCCGACTCGTCGAAATCGATGGTTTCGCCTGCCGCCGAGATATCGGGGCTGTTGATGATGCGCGACAGCCGCACCTCGGAGCGCAGCCCGCTGCTTGGCACAACCGGACTGTCCTGCCTGTCCACGCGCCACACCAGGTCGGTCCCGCTCTCCTTGCCGCTCAACTCCGGGAATCCTGGGTCGCCCACGGTGACCGACGCCTTTGTGTGTCCGACATACGCACCGACGCGCACGTCGCTTCGCGCGCCGAGGTTCACGCCGACGTTCAACCCCACTCGCGAGGAGGTCTGGCGATAACGCGCAATGACCGCGTCATCGTCGATGACGTTCAACGTCCGTCTGGCAATGCCGGCATACGGCGCGACGAACAGCGGCGTGCGGCCGATGGGCCGGTACAACTCCGTTGCGGCCGTTGGATCGGAACCAACCGTGCCGTCGATGCGCAGCTCCGAGCCGGATCCGACGACGTCGAACGCGAGATAGCGGGCGGTTGTGGTGATCCGGAAATCGCTCGACGTCGTGTTCTCCAGGTTCAGTCCCAGCATGAGGAAGGGGGGCGCGTAGGTCTTGGCGCGACCGCGCACGCGCAACCCGTAGCCGCGCGCGCCGTCACGGATCATGCGCCAGGTCACCGTCTCGTAGCGATCGAGCCCGGCGACGACGGCGATATCCTTCTCGAGGGCCTGCACATCCATCGGCACCCCAACGTGCCGGGCCAGGAGCGCTTTCCAGCCGTTCGGTGTCGCGTTCGACGAAGCCCTCAGCCTCGATGAAGGCGGGGGCCGGCAGTTCTTTCCGGCGACGTGCCCGACGGCCGCGCCGCCACTCTTCGAATTCGGCTTCGCTCACCGCCAGCGGCAGCAGTTGAGCGCGCATCGCCTCGGTCGCGCGATACCCCTCGTCGATCAACGCGGCGGCCCGTCGCCAATCGAGCGATCCGAACTGTTCCAGCGGCACATTGATGACGACGTCCGCGGACGCGATCGCGCGCCGGGTCGACGCCCGCATCATCGCGTCGAGTGTGTCGGAGGCGACGCCGAGCATGGTGTAGCTGATCCCCTCGCGATCGGCGAGATCGCCGACGTTGACGGCGATCACGCGGGTCGCGCCCATCGCTTTCACCACGTCCGCCGGCACGTTGTCCATGGTGCCGCCGTCGATCAACACCTGTCCGTTCACCTCGATTGGCGGAAAGATGAGCGGCAGGGACATGGTGGCGCGCATGGCGTCCGCGAGCGATCCACTGCGCATGACGACGGGCTGCGCTGACAGGAGATCGACCGCGACCGTTCGGAACGGTGTCGGCAGGTCGTCGAAGTCCTCCATGTCGAAGTAGGGGGCCGCGACGCGGCCGAGGAGCAGCTCCACGTCTTGTCCGCGGTTGATGGCGGTTGGCGGCACGATCCCGCCCTTGAGGCCGAATTCGAGGCGTGAGGGGTAGGCGCGGGCGTCGACCTTGCGGCGGATGTTCTTGTATGCGAACGCCGATGCGCCGAACAGCTGATCCCAGTCCAGCGTCGTGATGAACGTCTGCAATTCATCGGCTTCCATTCCCGCCGCAAAGGCACCGCCGATCAGGCCTCCCATGCTGGTCCCGGCGGCCACATCGATGGGGATCCGGTGCTCTTCCAGCCAGCGGATGACACCCACGTGCGCGATGCCGCGCGCGCTGCCGCCACCGAATGCGACTCCCACCGTCGGTCGCGTCGATTCGCGGATGATCCGCGGCGGGCCGTCGGCCTCGGGCGCAGACGTGTGCGGTGTGGCGACTCGTTGGAAAGGAGCGGCACATCCCCAGCACGCCAATACCAGGAGTCCTGCCAGGAGTCCCTGCATCCGCTGGTATCGCGCTCCCGGTCGCGTCTCCTCCCACACCGTACGCCACGATGTCACGGATCTCGGTCGAGACGCGTTCACTTGGCTCTCCTGCTGATCCGAAACGTGTGGTGCCGGCACATGATGGACGCTATCATGACAAGCTCGTGAGCTGCTTTAGATTCATACCGCGTATATCGCCTTCGCGGCCGTGTGTCGGCGATGCCCTTGCCTGCGTACCCGGGCGATCAGCCCCACCGACCTTCACGACACGTGCGCGTGCGTAGGCCTCGCCTGCGCACCGTGGTGGTCAGGCTGATCCAGGCCACTGGGCTCATCGCGGGAACCCTGGTCGTCGGAGGCGGTGTGCAGGCGGTGCTCAACGTGCCCGACCTGCAGCCGTGGCATCGGCTGGTTCCGCATGCAGAAGTCCGGGCCGCGGATCTCGACGAGAGATTTACGCTCGAGCAATATCTGGCGCGTGAAGCGGCGGTGTTCAACGAAGTACGAGACGAGGTCGAAACCCGCGTCTCTCAGGCAGCTTCACGGGAGACAGCCAACCGTTATCAGTCCGCCAGCATCAGCTCTCCACGACGGGCCAGCCGCGACTGGAACCGGACATTCGACCTGACGCCGACTGCGCCGATGCGTGGCGGCGCCCTTCTGATTCACGGACTGACCGATGGGCCCTACAGCATGCGGGCGGTCGCTGACGCCTTGCAGGCACGGGGCTACTACGCCCTGTCGCTGCGCATGCCCGGCCACGGCACCGTGCCTGGTGCGCTGACACAAGCCACGGCCGAGGATTGGATGGCGGCTGTCCGGATGGGCGCCAGACACGTGCGCCGGAGGATCGGAGCCGATCGCCCGATGGTGCTGGTCGGCTACTCCAACGGCGGCGCCCTGGTGATGCGCTACGCTCTCGAGGCCATCGCAGACTCGCGGCTGCCCGCCCCGTCGCGCCTGGTGCTGATTTCACCGATGATCGGCGTGTCGCCGCTCGCGCGGATGGCGCGGGTGATTAGCGCCTTGGGACCGCTGCCGTTCTTCGAAAAGGCCCGCTGGCTCGACGTCGTCCCGGAATACAACCCGTTCAAATACAATTCGTTTCCGGCCAACGCCGCGAACCAGAGCTACCGCGTGTCGTCCCTGCTGCGAGCGGCCCTCGACGAGGCCGCCTCCAGCGGCGCGATCGAGCGGCTGCCGCCGATTCTGGCGTTTCAGTCGGTCGTTGACGCGACCGTGAGCACCTCGGCGGTGGTCGATCTGTTCGATCGTCTGCGCGGCAACGGCCACGAGCTCGTCATCTTCGACATCAACCGGCGGGCGGGGCTCGAGCCGTACCTCCGTCCCACGGATGCGGCCCTCGTCAGGAGCCTGGCCGCTCGTGGTGCGCGCCAATACCGCCGCACGCTGATCACCAACATCAGCGCCGACGTATCGGAGGTACGGGCCCGTTCGGTGGCACCGGGAGGGACCGTTCCCGAAGACTCGTCGCTGGGGCTCTCCTGGCCGGCGCAGATGTTTTCCCTCTCGCACGTCGCGTTGCTGTTCGCCATCGACGATCCCGTCTACGGCAGTGAGCCGCCCGACGGAGCGAGCCGCTCGATCGCGCTCGGACGCCTGAGTCCGCGTGGCGAGAAGGCCGTGCTCACTGTCCCGCTCGAGACGTTGATGCGGGTGGGATGGAACCCGTTCCTGCCTTTCCTGCTGGGCCGGATCGTCGAATGGATGGGCCCGGACGCCGACGACTGAAGCCGCACAGGTGCTAGGCAGGACATCGCCGTATAATCAGCGCCCTTGCAACCTGAGGAGGGACCGATGAAATTCATGGTGGTTTGGAAGACTGTTCCCGGCAAATACAAATCAGCGCTGGACCAGTTTCTCGGCGGGGGTGGTCCGGTCCCGGCTGGCGCCAAGACCGTGGGCCGTTGGCACACGCCGGGGTCGACCCTCGGCTGGCATCTCATCGAGGCGACTGACCTGACGCTCGTCGCCCAGCACGTGGCCGACTGGGCTGATGTCTTGGACCTTGAGGTCCATCCAGTGATTGAGGATGCCGAGGCGGGAGCCGCGGCGAAGGCAGCATTCGGGAAGTAATCGTGCGCTTCCGGCAGGGAAGTCGGGAGCGGGCGGGCGGCACGGCAATACCGGCCGCCCGCCCGCGTCCCAACCCGTGGCTCTGAACAACCTTCTCAGCTCGTATGGCGCATGGTTCCGGACGCTTGTCGTTCGCGTACGTCCGCCTTGGCGACTGGTTAGTTCAACAAGCCGCCCGGCTCCGCCGCCTATATCCGCTGTCCGGTTCCGAACCCGCCGCTGACCGATTCTGGGACGAGGGCCCGGCGCCGGTGACCAGGCGGAGAGTCAGCGTGACACTCCGATCTCTTTTCGGCGGCCCCATTTCTTCGGCATCAACCGCGGCTGTCTCAACGCGCTGACTGGTCGCGGTCACCCGCTTGTGCCAGCGGGCTCGCCTCTTGCTCCTCCAGTCCACACAGCCATGCTCGTGGAGGTGATATGAGGCGTGTGATCGCCGATGTGCGCTTTGCCTTGCGGACGTTGCGCCGGGCGCCGCTGTTCACGACGCTCGCCGCGCTCTCGATCGCACTGGGCATCGGCGCGAACACCGCGATCTTCACCCTGCTGGATCAGGTGGTCCTGCGCCCGTTGCCGATCCCTGCGCCGGATCAGCTCGTCCAGCTGCAGATCGACGGGAACTTCAGCGGTAACACGTGGGGAGACGGCTCGGAGCTCTCGTACCCGATGTACCAGGACATCCGCGACCGCAACGCCGTGTTTTCGGGTGTGTGTGCCCGGTTCGAGTGGGCGATGCACCTGTCGGCGGGCGGCGCCACGGAACGGGTGAATGGCGAGCTCGTGTCGGGGACGTACTTTCCGGTTCTGGGCGTCGGCGCCGCCCGCGGCCGCGTCATCACGCCGGCCGAGGACCGCGTCTACGGCGGACATCCGGTGGCCGTCCTGAGCTTCGATTACTGGACCAGCCGATTCAATGCCGACCCGCGGATCGTCGGGCGAAAGATTCTGCTGAATGGCCAGCCGTTCTCGATCATCGGCGTCTCGCGCCAGGGCTTTCACGGTGTCGACATCGGCTACGCGACGCAGGTGTTCGTCCCGATGATGATGAAGCCTCAGATGACGCCGGGCTGGAATTACATGGAAGACCGACGCAGCCGGTTCGCGCGGGTGTTTGCGCGGCTGCGCCCGGGAGTGACGGCCGAACGAGCCCAAGCCGCGCTGCAGCCCTTCTTTCGCGCGATGCGGCAGGAGGAGATCAAGGATCCGTCCTTCACGACCGCGTCCCCCTACGCGAAGCGCGAGTTCATGCGCGCGTCGTTGAAAGTGGTGCCGGCGGCGCAGGGGCACTCGGGCCTTCGTGACTTCGTGACCCGACCGCTGTGGACGCTGATGGCGATCGTGATCGGGGTGCTCCTGATTGCGTGCGCCAACGTCGCGGGACTGCTGCTCGCCCGCGGCATGGCACGGCAGCGCGAGATCGCCATTCGCATCGCACTCGGGGGCAGTCGGCTGCGCGTCGTCCTGCAACTCCTGGCTGAAACGGTCGTGCTGTCGTTCATCGGCGCCGCTGGCGGCCTGCTGCTCGCGACGTGGGGAACGAGTCTCCTCCTGTCATTCTTCGTTGACGACCCGTCGGCGGCCGTGACGCTCTCTGGCTCGCCCGATGCCAGAGTCGTCGCCTTCACCCTGGGGCTCGCCTTTGCGACCGCGCTCGTGTGCGGTCTCGTGCCGGCGCTGCAGGCGACGACGCCATCACTCGCGCCTACCCTCAAGGATCAAGCGGGGACCGTCGTGGGCGGCGGCCCGGTGCGGCTGCGGAAGGCATTGGTGGTGGCGCAGGTGGCGCTCTCCCTGCTGCTCCTGATCGGCGCGGGGCTGTTCGTACGCAGCCTGCGTAATCTGCTGGCGCAGAACCCCGGATTCGAGACCTCGCATCTGGTTGCCTTCACAGTCGACCCGTCATTGAACGGGTACGCCCCGGAGCGAATCAAACGGCTGGCATCGACGGTGATCGAACGCACGAAGACGATCCCTGGCGTGACGGACGTATCGATGGCGTCCGTCCCGGTTTTGAACGGTGGGTCATGGAACAGCAGCGTGACCGTGGAGGGGTATGCCGCTCGCGAGGGGGAGAACGTCGAGTCCTACAACAACACGGTGATGCCCGGGTACTTCCAGACGATGCGGATTCCACTGCTGCTCGGGCGTGACTTCTCGGAGCGGGATGCGAGGCAGACGCCTGCCGAAAAGCGTACCTCGGATTACCGCGTCGCCATCGCCAATCAGCTGTTCGTCGAGAAGTACTTCCGCGGCCGAAGCCCGATTGGACGCCACGTCGGCTTCGGCAACAACCCGGGAACCCCGACCCCGATCGAAATCATCGGCGTCGTCGGCACCGCCCATTATGTCGGCATCCGCGACGAAGCGGAACCGCAGCTCTTCTTTCCCCTGCTCGAAGACCGCACGCCACGCGCGCTGTCGGTGTATGTGCGGACGAGCGGCCGACCGGAAACGTTGTTCGCCCCGCTGCGGACAGGCATGCGCGGCGTGGATCCGAGTCTGCCGCTCTACGATCTCCACACGATGACGGAGCAGGTGGACCAATCGCTCAGAACCGAGCGGCTCGTCGCACGGCTGTCGACCGTGCTGAGCGTATTCGCCACACTGCTGGCGGTGATCGGTCTCTATGGTGTGATGGCATACACGGTCACCAGGCGCACTCGCGAGGTTGGAATCCGCATGGCGCTCGGCGCGCAGTCAACGGGCGTGGCGTGGCTGTTCCTGCGCGAGGCCGCCATCCTGGTCGGCTTCGGTTGTCTGCTTGGACTGCCGGCGTTGTGGGCGTTCGGCCGATGGGTGCGCAGCCAGCTGTTCGGCATCGATCCGCTGGACCCGGTCACGATTCTGGTCGCGGCGGTGGCCCTCGGCGCAGTGGCGCTGGCGGGCGCGACGGTGCCGGCGGTGCGGGCCAGCCGCATCAACCCGCTCCAGGCATTACGCGTCGATTGACCGCAGACCGAGACTGCAAGCGCGCGACCGACTCCCCCGCCGACAAGATGCTGAGGGCTGATATCATCGGCCCATGTACGATGGCAGGAGCGCTCGTACTCTAGTATTCCAGCCTCCAGTTGGGCGCGTGCGCGCACATACCGTGAACAACGCATCCGCAATCCTACTGTTGATGACCCTGGCCGTGACCGTTGGCGGGTGTGGCAGGACACAAACAGCCGATGCTCAGGGCCGCGAGGGCGCCGCCAAGCAGGTGGCGACTGCCGTGGTCGTCAAGAACTCGGTCAGACGCTCGGTCGACGTCGTCGGCACGCTGGCGGCGGTGGACCAGGTCACGATCTCGTCGGAGGCGGACGGCACGGTTCGCGCGATTCTCGCGGACCTCGGTGATCGCGTCAAGACCGGCCAGGCGCTCGTCCAGCTCGATAACGAGAAGCAGCAGTACACCTACCAGCAGCAGCAGGCGACGCTGGCCCGGGCGCTGGCGCAGTACGGCGCGCCCGATCCGCAGCACCTGCCCGTCATCGAGCAGACCCCCGACGTCCAGCGGGCCAAGGCGGACCTCGTGCAGGCCAATCAGGCATTCACCCGGGCCGACGAGCTCTTCGCGCAGACGCTCATCTCGCAGCAGACGCACGACGACGCGAGAACGACACTGCAGTCGAAGCAGGCCAGCTACGATGCCGCGCTGCAGGGCGCAAGGAACCTGCGCGCGAGCATCCAGGCGTCCGAGGCCGCGATGAAGCTGGCGGGGCGCCAGTTCCGCGACACCGAGATCCGGGCGCCGTTCGACGGCTTCGTCGAAAAGCGGCTGGTGAATCTGGGCGAGCTCGTCAAATCGCAGATGCCCGTCATGGCCATCGTCCGACTCGATCCGCTGAAAGTGACCGCGGAACTGCCCGAGCGCATGGCACCCTGGATCAGCAGCGGCCGTCCCGTGGAGCTGCACGTGGATGCATACCGCGATCGCACGTTCACGGGTACGGTGACGCGCATCAGCCCGGCCGTGAATCCCGCCACCCGGGCGTTCCCTTTCGAGGCGGTGGTCGCCAATGCCGATGCCGCGCTGAAGCCCGGGACCTTTGCCCGCGTGCACGTCGAGAGCGGCAAGGTAGACGATGTGCTCACGCTGCCGTATGCCGCGCTCCAGTACCGCTACGGCGTCAACCGCGTGTTCGTGGTCACGGGCGATCGGCTGGCGGCGCGCGAGCTCCAGGTCGGCGAGCGGCTCGGCGACCGCATCGAGATCACCAGCGGCGTGAAAGAGGGCGAACCCGTGGCCATCACCGACGTCGACACGCTGGCCGACGGCGCTCTCGTCGCCGTCGCCAAGTAAGGGAGGCCAGGTGCTCTCAGAATTCTGCGTCCGCCGGCCCGTCTCCGCGACGATGCTCGTCATGTCGCTGGTGGTGCTCGGCGTGTTCTCGTTCCGCGACCTCGGCGTTGACCTCTTCCCGAGAGCCGATCCGGCCACCGTGAACGTGTCGCTCCTCCTGCCCGGCGCAAGCCCGGACGAGATCTCGACGTCGGTGGTCGAGCCCATGGAGGAGGCGATCAGCGGCGTCTCCGGGATTGACGAGATTCAGTCGCGCGTCTCGGAGGGCAAAGCCAACATCACCGTGCGCTTCGTGCTCGAACGCGACATCAACGACGCGGCGAACGACGTCCGGGAGAAGGTCGCCGGCACGATCCAACGGGTCCCGCCCGAACTGCTCCCTCCGGTTATCACCAAGGTCGACCCCGACGCCGATCCGGTCCTGTCGCTGATCGTGTCATCGAAGGGAATGAGCCTGCGGACGCTCACCGAGCTGTCAGACAAGCAGATCAGCCGCGTCATACAAACGGTCAACGGGGTTGGCGAGGTCAGCCTCGGCGGCGGCCGGGCGCGGGAAATCCACATCGTCGTCGACATCGAGAAGCTCGGGTCGTACGGCCTCTCGATGACGCAGGTGCGCGACGCCGTGGTCGCGGAGAACGTCGAGATCCCCGGCGGCACGGTCGAGCAGGGCAACGGGCAGCTGCTGCTCCGCACGCTCGGACGCGTCGATGCGGCCGAGGACTTCAACAACATTGTCATCGCAACGAAGGACAGCACGCCGATTCGCATCTCGGACATCGGCCACGCCGAAGACAGCTTCGAGCGGCCGACCAGCGCCGTGTGGCTGGGCGATACGCCGGCCGTGATGCTGGACGTCAGGCGCGCGATGGGCGAGAACACGGTCTCGGTCATCGAGGGTGTGCGCGCCAAGCTCGACACCATCCGGCAATCGCTGCCGCCGTCGGTGGCGATCACGGTCGTCCGCGACGACTCGCGCTACATCTACGACTCGATTGCCTCGCTCGAGGAGCACCTGATTTACGGCGCGCTCTTCGCCACCGTCGTGGTGATGTTCTTCATCCGCAACCTCCGCGCCGTGATCATCTCGGCGCTGGCGATTCCGGCCTCGATCATCGCCTCGTTCACGCTGATGCGGATCATGGGATTCACGCTGAACAACATGACGCTGCTCGCGATCACGCTCTCGGTGGGCATCGTCATCGACGATGCGATCGTGGTGCTGGAGAACATCTTCCGCTACATGGAAGAAAAGGGCTGCACGCCCTACGAGGCGGCGATCCAGGGCACACGCGAGGTCGCCCTGGCCGTAATGGCGACAACGGTCTCGCTGGTCGTGATCTTTCTGCCGATCGCCTTCATGAACGGCTACGCGAAGCGCTACATCAATCCGTTCGGCTGGACGATGGCGTTCGCCATCATGGTCTCGATGCTCGTCAGCTTTACCCTGACGCCGATGCTCAGCTCGCGCTTCCTGAAGCTGTCGGACGGTGCCGCGGATCAGAAAACGAAGGAAGGCGGGTTCTTCCACTGGCTCGACGAGTGGTACACGCGCCAGGTGAACTGGGCGCTCGATCATTCCGGAGTGATCGTCGGCATCTCAGTCATCGCGGCGCTGGCGATGGTTCCGCTCAACTACATGGTCGGCCGCGAGTTCGTGCCGAACGAGGACATGGGCGAGTGGACAATCCACCTCGACGCGCCCGAGGGAACATCTCTCGCCGGGACGTCGGAGGTGGCGTTCAAGCTGTTGAAGCAGCTGAACGGCATCGAAGGCGTCGCCCAGATCGAGCCGTCCATCGGGGTCGCGGGCCCAGGTTCCCAGTCCCATATCCATTTCCTGTGTCAGGCGCTGCCGATCGACCAGCGGAAGAACACGCAGGCGGTCATCATCGCCGAGATGCGGCGCCGCCTGGCGTCGTATCCGAGCTATCGGCCGTCGATTACCGCGCGCAACGCGCTCGGTAGCGGTGAAGGCACGGGAGGCTTCGCGATCGCCGCCAACATCCTCGGCCCCGACCTGCGCCAGATCGCCGGCTACTCGAAGCAGGCCCTGCTCGCGGCACAGCAGCTCAAGAGTCTTGCGGACGTCAAGATCACGCTGAACGTCTCGAATCCGGAAGTTCATGTCGCCGTCGATCGGAAGCGCGCGGCCGATCTCGGCGTGCGGATGGCGACCGTCGGCAACACGCTGCGACTCGCAGTGGCCGGCGACGACGAGATCTCGTTCTACAAGGAAGGCCCGGAACAGTACCCGGTCAAGATGCGCGTGCTCGAAGGCCAGCGACGCGACATCGCGGAAATCGGCCGCCTCACCGTGCCGGCCGCCACCGGTCAGGTGCGGCTCGACAACATTGCCACCATCGAGCGCGGCCTCGGGCCGACGACGCTCCAGCGCTCGGACCGGCAGTTTGCCGTCAGCCTCATCGCCGACGTCGCGCCCGGGCACGCGCTCGACGAGGCGTCGAACGACGTCCGGAGGATTCTGCGTGGCCTCAAGATGCCACCGACGATGTCGTTCAGGCTCCAGGGTCAGTCGAAGATCCTCGACGAAACGACGGCCAACCTGGTGATGGCCATCGGTCTCGCGATGATCTTCGTCTACATGGTGCTGGCCTCGCAGTTCGAGAGCTTCCTCCAGCCAATCGTCATCATGCTCGTGATGCCGATCGCCGTCCCATTTGCGCTGTTCACGCTCCTGGTCACCGGGCGAACGCTGAATCTCTGGAGCGCGCTCGGAATGCTGCTGCTGCTCGGCATCGTGAAAAAGAATTCGATTCTGCAGGTGGACTACGCCAACGTGCTGCGGGCGCGCGGCGTGCCGCTGCGCGAGGCGATCGTCGAGTCGTGCCGGACGCGGCTCCGCCCCATCCTGATGACGACAACCGCGATCGTCGCCGGTCTGGTTCCGACCTCGCTCGGCATCGGCATCGGCGGCAGCGGCCGCGCGGCGATCGCGGTGACGATCATCGGGGGCCAGTCCCTGTGCCTGTTTTTGACACTGCTGCTCGTGCCCGTCGCCTACGTGCAATTCGACGCGCTCGAACGGGCAATCGTGAGCGACGCGGCGAAGGCGTGGCTGGGCAGAGTGTCGGCCGCCACCATCGGCCGCCTTCGCCCCGCACCGGACAAGGGCTGAAGGTGAAGTGCTGGGGAAGAAATTGGTGGTGAATACCGATGCCACGAGGGCGTACCGCCAGGTCTGAAGCGTTACGCAGCCTCGCGCGATTCGGCGATCAGCGCGCCGTCAGAAAGTCGGCGACCACCTTCACGTACAACGTCGGCTGATCGACAAAAGTCATGTGGCCCGACTCGGGAATCACCGTCAGCGTCGATCCTTTGACCGCCTTGTGCATGCCCTCGGAAATCGAGGGCGCCACCTGGTCGTGATCGCCTACCGTGATGAGCGTGGGCACGGTGATGGACGGCAGCCGGTCGGCGTATTCAACCGATGTCAGGTTCCCATCGACGATGTACTCGCCGTGCGAGCCCCACATCTCCCGGTACAAGTCCCACGCCATTCCGGCCGTGTTGGTGGGATCGTAATTGGGATCCGGCCGCTTCCGATAGACATACGGGAAATACCCTTCGCCCCACGCGGCGATCATGTACTCGTTGGTGTAACGGCCCTGCTCGTACGGCTTGCCGTGGCCGAACAGGCCCGCCTTCTCCATGGCGTCGATCCGGTTCCGCAGCTCCGGCGTCATCCGGGCCTTCATCTGGCGGAACACCTCGTTCAGCGCCCGGGTGCTGTGGAACGTGCTGCCGAGGATCAGATGCGTCAGGTTCGCCTGGTACTTGAATGCGTAGGCCTGCGCGAGCACGCCGCCATAGGAGTGGCCGAGCAGGCTGATGCGCCCGAGGTTCAGGTGCTGGCGGACGGCCTCGACGTCCTCGACCATGTTCTCGACTGTGTAACCCTTGGGGTCCTCCAGCTTCTCGGACTGGCCCGAGCCGCGCTCGTCGATGAACACGACGCGATTGGTGCGGGCGAGCGGTAGCAGGTAG
Organism: Vicinamibacteria bacterium; assembly: GCA_963697705.1. GTDB lineage: Bacteria > Acidobacteriota > Vicinamibacteria > Vicinamibacterales > JAENWD01 > CAVUCH01. The sequence goes on along the minus strand of CAVOPA010000017.1, from coordinate 1,328,150 downwards.
GGCAGGAAGTAATCGTGCGAGGCCCCCGGTCCGCCGTGGACGATCAGCAGTGGCTGCCCGTGGCCGAGCGCCTCATAGTAGATGAGGACACCGTTGGCATCGACGAAGCCCCGCTCGATTCTCAGGACGGCGTTGGACTCGGTTCGGGCCGCCTCAGGCGTGGGAGCGGATTGCCGTGGAGCGCACGAACCAGCGGATAGGGTCGCCACCAGCAGTGGAATGGAAACGGATCTCATTCACGCGCTCCTCCGAGGCTGGACACGCTCCTGGCCCGCCGCGAGCGCATGCCCGAGGCATTCCAGCGCGGGCCGAGGGTATCACGAGAGGCGGACTCGCACGTCCTACTCCGGCGCGATGACTCGCTCTTCCGCCCGCACCCGACGGCGGCTGAACGTGGAGCGGCGCGGCCGCACTCACTCGACCGTGATCTCGCCGACCTGATACCACCCGTCCGGTTGCCGGCCGGCAATCGCCAGGCGAATCGCCGGCTTGCGGGTTGCTGGATCGAGCAAGCCCACGCGCACCGGGTAGTGGCCTGGTGCAAGATCGCGCGGCACCGCGACGGTCCCTTCCACGACGGCGTCTCCGGGCAACCAGTGACGGACGTCGGCATCGAGCGGAACGACCGTGTCGCCGATCGCGAGCGCCAGCGCGTATGCGCCGTAGATCGGTGCGACACCGGCGTTGAACCACCACATGCTGAGCGGCGCCATCGCGCCGCGCGCGACGTGGGACGGGTACTCCAGCCGCTTCAACACGAAGCGATAGCCGATCTGCTTCTGAAACTGGTCGAACGCCGCCTTCCAGTCCGAAGGAATCCGGCTCGACTTGATGTTGATCGTCGACGCGTGCCAGCGGAGTGCCTGCTCGAGGATCGGCTCGAGCGGGAAGTTCCACTGGTGCCATTGCTCGGGCACCCAGCAGGTTTCGAGCGCGACCGGAGCCGCTCGCCACGCGTCCTGCAGCCCTCCGCGCGCCAGCTGCTGCGGGTAAAGATCTTTCATGTGCGCGAAATTGCGGCCGGGCGCGCCCATGTCGCCCCAGCAATCCAGCCGCCAGCCGGCGCCACGCTTCACGCCGTACTGGAGCGCCGGCAACGCGTCGAAATTCATCAGCAGCGGTGTACGCGAAAACGACGTGAAGTAGACGTCGATGAGCTGCTGCTGGACCGCCCAGCCGGGCAGGTAGGGGCCCCAGCCTTCGCCCCAGTAGCCGACCGTGGAGACGTCGACGTGGTTCAGATCCGGATGTCCGTCGTAACGCGTCCCCAATTCGACGACCAGCGCACTCCAGTACTTCGCGTAGGCCGGATCGTCGGCGTCGGGCGACCAGATCGCGCCGTCTTTGTCCGTTGGTTTGTTGGCCCGCTTCGCACCCGAGGCCTGGTACCAATCCGGCATCGGGTGCTTGTCGTCGTACGGCATGATCCGGATCGCCAGTCGCTGGCCATGACGATGCGCCTCCGCCAGGGCGTCGTCGAGGATCGACCAGCGGTAGGTGCCGCGTTGCGGCTCGATCTGCGACCAGAACCAGCGCAGGTAGGCGACGCTCGAGTCCGGAAAATCGACGCCTGCATTGGCATCTGCAGCCGGAGTCTCCGGTCCGACTTCCGACCAGCGCGTGCCCTCGTTGACCGCCTGACGGTTGAAGCGCTGAAAGGTCTCGATGCCCATGCCCGGATTGACCAGGAGGTCATCGATCTCGGTCGGACGAACGATCGTCGTCTGCGCAGACAGACCAGCGGTCGTCGACAGGCAGGCGAGAATCGACGACAACGCCAGATGCAGGCGGCGCGCTCGCGGGCGTTGTGCGATGTTCACGGAATCTCCTTTCGAGTCACGTGTCGGCAGCGAACGTCACCGTGCCGGGGCCATCTGCCTCGGTAGGGCATAGGCGACAAGACCCGTGGGCCCGCTCGGCGCGACGGTCGAAGCGCCGGCAGGAGGCGCAGCCGAGAGGGCGCCGCCGGCCACCGGTGGGGCCTTTTCAGTCGACGCGGTGACCAGCAGGTACTGCCGCCCGCTCAACTCGTACATCGACGGTTGCCCGCTGGTCGGTCCGCCGAGCTGCAGAGTGGTCAGCTCGGTGCCGTTGACGGCGTCGTAAACGTGCACTCTTCGATCGGCGGCCGTGACGAACAGCAGGCCGGAGCCCGTCACGACCATCCCGCCCTTGACCGTCGCCGCCGATCCCGTGCCGGTGATGCCCTGTTCGACCAGCCGCAAGTCGTCGCCGAGGCCCTTCTGCCACGCGATCGTGCCGGTGTTCAAATCGTAGGCGGTGAGCGTGGTGTACGGCGGCTTGACGATCGTGGGAAACAGCCCGAATCCGTCGGTCACCGGATAGCCCTCGCGCACGATCTCCTCAGGCGTCGTGCCCCGCGCCGGACGCTTCTCTCCGGCGCGCAGCAATCGGATGACCGTCGGCACATTGAAGCCGATGACGTACACGCGCCCATCGCCAGGATTGGTGGCTGTACTGCCCCAGTTCGACCCGCCCTGGTTCCCCGGCATGTGCACCACCTCGTCGAAATCGATCGGCGTGAACGGGCCGTCGTTGCGCGCGCGCGCAAGGCGCTGCCGCCACCCGTCGCGTTCGCTGTCGCTGAGGATGTACGGATTCAGATCGGCGGCGCTGAACGATTGCCGCACGAACGGCGGTGGCGCGGTCGGGAACGGCTGCGTCGGCGACAGCTGTTCTCCCGGAACGTGGCTATCCTGCGGGACGGGGCGCTCGACGATCGGCCAGACGGGCTGCCCCGTGACGCGGTCGAAGACGTAGAGATAGCCGGTCTTCGACGCGACCGCGACGACATCTATCGTTCGTCCGTCATGACGCACGGTTGTCAACTGCGGGGCGGAGTTGTTGTCCACGTCCCAGATGTCGTGGTGCACCATCTGGAAGTGCCACAGCCGGCGGCCGGTGCGCGCGTCGAGGGCAAGAATGCAGTTGGCAAAGAGGTTGTCGCCGTGCCGGTAGCCGCCGTAGAAGTTGTATTTTCCGCTGCTGGTCGGCACGTAGACGATGCCGCGGGCCGGGTCGACCGAGAGCTCGCCCCAGTCATTGGCGCCACCGACTCTGGCGCGCGCGTTGTCGGGCCACGTATCGGCGCCGAACTCGCCGGGGCGTGGGATCGTCCGGAAGGTCCAGACCAGCGCGCCCGTGCGCACGTCGAAGGCGCGGATATCGCCCGGCGCCGACGTGTACTCGCGGTTGGTCGCCGAGCCCATGATGATGACGTTCTCGAACACCTTCCCTGGCAATCGGCTCTGCTGCTCGACCGCCTCGGGGTCGCGATCGAGGCCTTGCCGCAGGTCGACGCGACCGTTGACGCCAAATGACGCGATCGGCTTGCCCGTCCGCGCGTCGATGGCCTGCAGCATGTTCCGGGCACTGAACAGCAGGCGGCGATCCGCTCCGTCGGCGCTCTCCCAGTAGTTCACACCGCGAAGCGCGAAGCCGTCGATGCCGTCGTGCACCCAGAGCTCCTTCCCCGTGGCCGCATCGAGCGCCACGAGCGCGGTGCCGCGGGTTCGACCGTAGACCACACCGCGCGCGACGAGAGGGTTGAAGTCGGTGTCGCCCGCCGGGTAGGTCCAGGCCACCGCCAGGCGGCCCACGTTGACCTTGTCGATCCCGGTGGCGGCAACGAAGCGCGAGCTGTCGGGCCCGCCGGCGTAGTCACGCCATTCGCGCGGTGTCTGTCCCGCGCCCAACAGCGCCGCGACGCCGGCAAGTACCGCGGCCGCGGTGGCTGCCCCGACCGCGATCGTCCGTCGTCTCGACCGCGATCCACGTTCCGCAGCAAACATCAACGCACTCTCCCGGACTTCAGAATCCCGGCCCAGTGTAGCTCGGCGCCTGCAGTCCACGGCATGGCATCCACGAGCCGATCTGGGTCGGCCAGCGATTTGTGCCGACCGCCCTGCCACGGCTGAACCAGTCGTATGCACGATGAGATTTGGATTCCGCGGTTCGCTGAAGCAGTGTCGCCGACTGCATGCGCGGGTTCGATCAACTGTGAACTGAAACACTGAGTGGTGCCGCGTCCCCACGCTCGGCAGTTGCTACCAGCGCGGCGCGTGGCTCGGTGCCGGGTCGGACGGGCGCTCTGCCGAAGCGGCTTGTGCCTGAACGTCAGCCTGGTGGAGGTGAAGGCAACGCTACCTGGCGATAACGGCCGTTTCGTTCACCGTCGGCGCCAGGTAGAGGTGGTCTTGACGCGCCCGGCCGCGTCGAACGACGACAGCCGGAGCAGATCGCCTTCGAACGCGTAGCGCCGTCGCCGCTCGGGCGACTGCACGGTCTTCGGATCCACCTTGCCGGTCTTGTCCGTCAAGTGCAATTCGCTCTTCGCGGTATCAATCACCGCCTTGCCCTCGAACGCCAGCACTCCCCCACTCTTGGCAGCCTCAGGGGCGTACGAATCCATCGTGTGGACGTCAATCGAGAGATTCCCGTCCTTGTCGTACGTGAGGGTACCCTGGGCGGCCACCGGTGCGAGCGCAGCGCCACGCGCCGGCCTGACTGCGAGCGTCACGAGATCCCACGTACCTTCGAGCTGGCGCTGGACGGCTTCGACGGAACCGGGACCGGTGTTGGCCGCACCTGCCTTCACGGCCGGCTGGCCCGAGGCCACCGCGCACCCCATCCCGACCACGACCGCGGCAACCATCGCGATCACAACCTTGCGCGAGAGCCAGTGAAACATGCGTCCCTCACGAGCAGAAGCTCTGCTCAGAGTAGGCACCCCGGCACAGCACGACGTGTGCGCTGGATGCGACGGTGAAACGGTCCGTGTGCGGAAAGCACGGTCGTATTAATACCAGAACTCCACCGAAATCGCGACGCGTGGCGACCGGCGCGTCACGCCCTTCGTGCCGAGCTCGCGGAGCCGAGCAGCATACGCACTGGTGTGTTGGATGTCCGCGCTCGCCCCCGCCGCCCGTCCCCGTGTACGTCGCACGAACGATACTCCGGCGTCGTAGCCTGCGGTGCCGGCCGGGGTAGCTTGGCCGGGCGCGGCGCGCGATCCCCTGCGCCCAGACCGGCCGGCGACCGCGCTGCCACCCCTTCGCTCGCCGAGCTCGCGGAGCCGAGCGCATACGCCTGGTGTGCTGGATCCGCCGTCGTCTTCACCCACTGCCCGCGGATCGTGGCGGGCTCGATCCTAGCAGCCGGTCGCTGGTCCGTGCGTAAACCTCGCCGTGGCGGCAATTCACCTCGAGACGTGGTGACTCGTCGGTAATTCGACGGAGACGACAGGAAGAGGGTTCCGACACGCCTTTCCGGAAACCCACTGAGCCATAGCCGTTGATCGATGCGCGCTCCCCATCCCGAGCAGGTCAGCTCATTAGAACGGGCTGGTATACGGCTTGCTCTGACGGTGTCGCGGTCAGACGGATGTGATGAACCCTCACATCCGATCGGGTCGATGGTGAACGTGACTGTGATCAGCGACGTCTGGCCAGTAACGGTGACACCAATGGCCTGGCCGCTCACGTTCAGCGCGACCGCCCAGTTGACCACATCGAAAGTCTCGCACGGCACCAACGATGAGCGAGGAGATGCGCCATGAAGAATTCTCACGGCCCTGCTTTGGCTCTTGTCGGACTTCTGGTCCTTGGCCGAAGTTCGATTGCGTCAGCCGCCGTCCTGGCGCCGGTGCTCGATCCGACGAACTTCACCAGTCCGATACAGAATCCGTACTTTCCGCTGGTTCCAGGGACGACGTATTTCTACGAGGCGCAGACCGGGGATGGCCTGCTCCGAACGGAAGTGTCCGTCACGTCGAGCACCAAGAATATTGAAGGCGTGATCGCCGTGGTCGTCCATGACGTCGTCTGGCTCGATGTCGACAACGGACCAACCGTGCTCATCGAAGACACGTTCGACTGGTACGCGCCGGACAACTCTGGCAACGTGCGGTACCTCGGAGAGGCAACGGTCGAACATCTGTACGACGACGATTGGAATCTCATCGGGACGAGCGCGGAGGGGTCGTGGGAGGCAGGCGTGGCCGGCGCTGAGGCGGGACTGATCATGCTCCACCGACGATTGGAATCTCATCGGGACGAGCGCGGAGGGGTCGTGGGAGGCAGGCGTGGCCGGCGCTGAGGCGGGACTGATCAGCTGGCCAGTCCGAGCCCGGGGCTCTCGTATCGACAGGAGTTTGCGGCGGGCGTCGCCGAGGACCTGGCGAAGATCGAACGCTTGAACGCGAAAGTGTCCCTCCCGTACGGGACCTTCTCAGACGCCCTCGTGACCAAGGAATGGACCCCACTCGAACAGGGATCGGTAGAACGGAAGTACTACGTCGAAGGGGTGGGCCTCGTGCTCGTCGAGGAGTTTCACGGTGGACCGACCGTTCGAGAACAGCTGGTCAGGGTAACGTTCGACGCACCGTGACGTGACGACTGCCGATGATCGTCCATACAGCTCCTGTCGGGCGATGTGCTCGCGGTCGGCCAGGGATCGCTGTACCCGGCACTCCATCGGCTCGAGCAGCAGGGATGGATTGAGGCCGAGTGGAAGAACTCCGATCTTGGACGCAGCGCCAAGGTGTATGCGCTGACGAGACAGGGTCGGAAGCAGCTGGAACGGGAGCTGGCGAGCTGGGACCGGCTGTCGTCGGCAGTGCAGCTCCTGATTCAGAACGCGTGATCTGCCATGCGGCGCATCCAAGTGCTCCGCCACCGCCTGCGATCGCTGTTCCGGCGCGCCGCCGTCGACGACGAACTGCGCCGCGAGCTGGAGCTGCATCTCGAACAGCTCACGCGCGAGCAGATGGCATCGGGCCTGGACGAAGCCGAGGCTCGTCGGGCTGCGCGTCTGGCTTTCGGCGCGCCCGCTGCGATCGAGGAAGGCTGCCGTGATACGCGACGAGTCGCCCTGGTGCAGGACTTGATCACAGACGCTCGCCACGCGCTGCGATTGCTGGCCCGGGCGCCAGGCTTCGCCCTCTGCGCCATCCTGTCACTCGCACTTGGCATCGGGGCCAACACTGCCGTATTTGCTGTGGTCGATGCGGTGTTGCTGCGGTCGTTGCCGGTACAACGGCCAGACGAGCTCGTTTTCATTCAGGCGGCAGGCACGCAAGGCACCAACGGAGCGCCGCCGTATCCCTGCTTCGATCGCCTGCGTAGCCACACGACGGCGTTCGCCGGCATGGCAGCCTACGCGGCTGACGACCTGAAAATCGAAGTCAACGGCACCGTCGAGCAGGTCTTCGGACAAGTCGCCTCCGGCAACTACTTCGAGCTGCTCGGGGTCACGCCAGGCGCCGGCCGGCTGCTCTCCGTACGGGACGAACAGCTGAATCCAGCGGTCGCTGTCGTCGGATTCGGTTACGCACAAAGACGATTCGGCGGTGCGGAACGTGCCATCGGCCAAACGCTGTGGCATCGAAATCGCGTCTTTACCATCGTGGGCGTCACGCCCGCTGAGTTCTGGGGCCTGCAGCCTGGACGCCAGGTTGACGTCACCCTCCCAATCACGCACGAAGGCAAGGCACTGGCGAACGCCGACAGCTGGTGGTTCGAGGCGGTTGCGCGCGTACGACCGGAACTGGGGATTCAGCGCGCCACCGCGGAGGCCGACACAATCTTCCAGTCCTTCATGAAGGATTTCGACCCAACCGGCGAGATGCGGAAGAAGTACTTCGACCACATTGAGCTGACGTCGGCATCTCGCGGCCTCGATCTACTGCGGAAGCGATTCTCGAAGCCTCTGCTCGCGCTCGTGATGGTGGCTGTGATGGTGCTGCTCATCGCGTGCGCAAACCTGGGCAGCCTCTTGCTCGTGCGGGGCGCCGCCCGCACCCGGGAGTTTGCAATCCGGCTCGCGACCGGAGCAGGCGCTGGTCGCCTGCTCCGTCAGCTGCTGACTGAAACGCTGGTGATCTTCGGCCTCGGTGCTGCTGCCGGCTTCCTCGTGGCTCACGCCGCCGTTCAGACGCTGACCGGAGTGTTTGCGATCGGCCGCAACCCGATCGAGCTGGACGTCCGCTACGACTGGCGTCTCATCGTATTTGGCAGCGGCGTGGCGCTCGCGGCCGGACTACTGACCGGGCTGTGGCCGGCGCGGAGAGCCATACGAACGGAGCCGAAACCGATCATGCGAGAGGGTGACACCCGCTCGACCAGCCCGGCTGGCACCGGACGCATCGCGCGCGTGCTCGTCGGTGCGCAGGTGGCGATCTCGCTGGTGCTGCTCGTGTCGGCATCGCTCTTCGTGAAGACGATGCTGAACCTGCGCGGGGTGGACGTTGGATTCTCGCGGACGGGCGTTCTGACGCTGTCGGTCGATCCCGTGTTCTCCCACGAGACGCGCGGTCATCCCGAGACCAGCGACCGAGAGCTGTTCTGGCGCCGGACGCTGGAACGCGTACGGGCGATCCCAGGTGTGCAGGCCGCCAGCCTGTCCGTGCTGACGCCGCTCTCGGGGCGTGACACGGGGCAGACTGTCACCGCGTCTGGATATGCGGCGCGCACGATTGAGGACAGCATCGTGCACGTGAACCACGTGTCGGAAGACTATTTCAAGACTCTCGGGATTCGTCTGCTCGCAGGTCGCGTGTTCACAGCGCGCGATGCAGACCACGCCACCAAGGTAGCGATTGTGAACGAGGCGGCCGCACGTGACTATTTCCACGGACGCCCGCCGGTCGGCGGCACCCTGTCCTTCGGGGACGACGCCATCTACCGCATTGTCGGCATCGTCGCCGACCACAAGCACATGAGCGTGCGCGAGCCGGCCCCCCGGTTCGTGTTCCTGCCGCTGTGGCAACCACTGAGCCGGCCAACCCGTGTGACGCTGTCGATTGCCGCTCCTCACATCGGCGGCACGCTCGCGCATGCGGTCGCGGACTCGATCCGCGCAGTTCACGGCAACACGTTGATCTCTGATGTCGTCAGCGTCGAGGACCAAATCGATGCGACGCTCGTCAGCGAGCGCCTGCTCTCGGCGTTGGCGACCTGCTTTGCTGCGCTCGCGATGATACTCGCTGCCATCGGTCTCTATGGCGTGCTCAGCTACTCGGTGGCGAGACGGCGGATGGAGTTCGGCATCCGCCTGGCACTCGGTGCGCCGCAGCGGCGGGTCGCGTGGGACGTCCTCCGGACGGTGATGATGAGCGTTGCGATTGGCCTTGTCGCGGGGCTGCCGCTTGCGCTCGGCGCGGCACGTGCAGCGGGCGGGCTCCTGTTCGGCGTAGCGCCAACCTCGCTCGACATTTATTTCTTCAGTGCAGCGATCCTGCTCTCAGTGGCCGGCCTCGCCGCCCTGATCCCCACATGGCGCGCGTGTTCCACCGATCCCGCAGAAGTACTGCGCAGCGAGTGAGCCGCCGCCTTGCGATGCCCTCGACGGCGCGTTCGACTATGCTCGTGGACGCCACGGCGACGGATCGCGGGATCGGAGGCATCGATGGGGACACGTGCGGCGGACGGGGTCACCAGGAGGACGTTTCTTTCGAGCGGGCTCACGGCGGCGGTCGCGTGGGGCGTCCTCCGGACAGTGATGATGAGCGTTGCGATTGGCCTTGTCGTGGGCTGCCGCTTGCGCTCGGCGCGGCACGTGCAGCGGGCGGGCTCCTGTTCGGCGTAGCGCCGACCTCGCTCGACATTTATTTCTTCAGTGCAGCGATCCTGCTCTCAGTGGCCGGCCTCGCCGCCGTGATCCCCACATGGCGCGCGTGTTCCACCGATCCCGCAGAAGTACTGCGCAGCGAGTAAGCCGCCGCCTTGCGATGCCCTCGACGGCGCGTTCGACTATGCTCGTGGACGCCACGGCGACGGATCGCGGGATCGGAGGCATCGATGGGGACACGTGCGGCGGACGGGGTCACCAGGAGGACGTTTCTTTCGAGCGGGCTCACCGCGGCGGGGCTCGCGGCCGCGGCGGGACGGAGTACGCGGATCCTGTCCGCCGGCTCACCGGCGAACGCGTCCGGCGCGTTCCCGAAAGGCTTCCTGTGGGGCGCGGCGACCGCCGCGCACCAGGTCGAAGGCAACAACATCAACAGCGACATGTGGGTGCTCGAGCACATGAAGCCGTCGATGTTCGCCGAGCCGTCGAACGACGCCTGCGACTTCTACCATCGCTACCGGGACGACATCGCGCTCGCCGCATCACTGGGGCTGAACGCCTTCCGGTTTTCGATCGAGTGGGCGCGCATCGAGCCGGAACAGGGCTCGTACTCGATCGCCGAGCTCGATCACTACCGGCGCGTGCTCGCCGCGTGCCACGAGCACGGCCTTCATCCTGCCGTTACGTTCTGGCACTTCACCACGCCCCGGTGGATCGCGACGACCGGCGGCTGGGAGAACCCGGCGACCGCCGACCACTTCGTCCGCTACGCCGAGCGCGCGGCGAAGCACCTGGGCGATCAGATCGGAAGCGCCGCCACGTTCAACGAGCCCAACCTCCCGATGCTGCTGAAGTGGATGTTCGCCAGCATGCCGCAGAACCCCTTTGCGCAGGCCGGCAGCGTGATGAAGGCTGCCGCGGCGTCCGTGGGAGCGGAGCGCTTCTCGAGCTTCGTCATGAGCAACGGTGAAGCGGTGCGCGACATCATGGTCCCGGCCCACCACCGGGCACTCGAGGCGATCAAGTCCGGTCCTGGCAAATATCCGGTCGGCGTGACCCTCGCCATGCAGGACGAGCAGGCCGTCGGCACCGGGAGCCGCCGCGACGAGAAGCGGGAGTCGTTGTACGGCGCGTGGCTGGATGCGGCCGCGAAGAGCGACTTCATCGGCGTGCAGACGTACACGCGCGCGCGCGTCGGGAAGGACGGCGATCTTCCGCCCGAAGCCGGGGTCGAGCTCACGCAGATGGGTTATGAATTCTGGCCAGACGCGCTCGAAGCGACGATCCGCTACGCCGCCTCGCGCGCCAAGGTGCCCGTGTACGTGACCGAGAACGGCATCGGGACCGAGGATGACACGCGGCGCGTCGAGTACATCACGCGCGCGCTCGCGGGCGTGCAGAAGTGCGTGGCCGATGGCATCGACGTGCGCGGCTATTTCCACTGGTCGCTGCTCGACAACTTCGAGTGGAACCTGGGCTACAGGCCGAAGTTCGGGCTCGTGGCCGTCAACCGCGAGACCTTCGAGCGGACGGTGAAGCCGAGCGCACGCGTCCTCGGATCGATCGCGCGGGCGAATGCGATCGGCGGCTGAGGACAGACAAATCAAGGGAGGGCGAGGCCCTGCCCCGGTTCGAACCGAATCCCAGCGGTTGCGACCGTCTACTGCTTCGTTGCCGTGAACGTGCCCTCGGCGCCGGCGACCGCGATCGTCCCCTTCAGGGCGCCATCGTCGCCGAGCGTGCCGGTGAACACGAGGTGGTAGGTCGTGCCTTCGTGCACCGAGTCGAATTCGAAGGTCACGTCTTTCTCTTTGGCGGTTCCCGTCACCGGTACGTCCTTGTCCTCGACCGTGGCGGTTCCCGAGAGGGTGTCGCCGTCCTGTTTCAGAACACAGGGGAACTTCACCGGGTTCCCCATGACGTCGCCGTCGACGTTCCAGGTGCCGGACACATCGGCGGCGAGCACGGAGACGGCGGCCAGGGCGACTGCACACAGGACGAGCGCAACTCTCTTCATCGAAATCTCCTGTCAATCGCGATTGCGAAACGGCCCATTCTATCGGGCTTCTGTCGCAGGCGATTAGGTCCGCTTGACCGACCACGTGCCGCGGGCCGCCTCGCTGCCGCTCGCCTTCTCACGAAGCACCCAGGTTCCGCTGGCGGCGTTCCCGTCGAACGTCGCTTCGAGCGCGACCTCCGCCCGATCGTCGGGGGTGAAGTCGTAGGTGGCGGTCAGCACTGCGCCCGCGAGCGCCACTGTCTTGAGCGTGGCCTTGTAGGTCGGCTCGCCGGTGACCGACACGCTGCCGCGGAGCGCGCCATCCGCTCCCTTCTCGAGCGTGAGCTCGAAGCCGCCGGAGCCTGACCCCTCCCAGGTACCGGTCCATGTGCCGAGGTACTCGTCCGACGGCGCCGGCGCGACGGACGGGTCTGCCGCGACGACGGCGCCGAGCAGGCATGCGAGAACCAAGACGCCGCATCGTGCACGCATCACTGACGTCCTCCCTGCCGGATACTACATCGGCCGACCGATCCAGCAGTCCCGTTGGTGGCGCGCCGCTCAGGCGTCCGGACCACGCAACTGCCGCGCGTACTCATCGGCGTCGAAGTGCCCGAGCGAAGCGGCGATGAGGTCGCCGGGGCCGACGCGCCATTCCTCGCAGCCCTGGATGCGGACGTGCTGACCCGTCCCGCCCGGCCCGGTGTTGGTGCCGACGAGCGTCCAGCGATAGACCAGCACGCCGTCCTCGACCGCGAGGCCGTCCATCAAGACCTGCAGGTCGGGAAACGCCGTCATGAACTCCTGTGCCACGGCAGCAACGGCGGTCCGTCCGATCGCGGGCGCGGCGTCGTTGACGCGGAGCGAACCGTCCGGTGCGAAGAACGCGGCGACACTCGCAGCGTCGTGGCTGCACCACGCCGCCGTGTAGCGGACCGCCATGTCGCGAAGCCGCGTGAGGTCTTTGGTCATGGGGGGCACGCCTTTCAAAGCGTTAGCAGGGTGATGAAGCAAACGCACCCTGCCTGATGAATGCAGGATGATCAGGCGGGGCGTGCGGTCAATCGAGCCTCTTTCCGCCCTGCTTGCACCCTGCTGCCCTGCAACGTACTCTCGACCGATTGCTTCCCGGTGGCTGCGCTTCCCGAGCTACTGCTGTCTTGAACCGAAGAGGCGCCACCATGTGTCACCGCTTGCTGTTGTCTGTTCTCCTCGTGCTCGTCGGCAGTGCCAGCGGCGCGCGCGCACAGGAAACGATTGTGTTCTTCCGGCACGGCGAGAAGCCCTCACGAGGGTACGGACAACTCACCTGCCAAGGTCTGAACCGTGCGTTGGCGCTGCCGTCGGTACTGCTGGCGAAGTTCGGCAGGCCTCAGTATCTGTACGCGCCGAATCCCAACGTCAAGATTTCAGACCCTTCAGGCCTGTCGTACTACGACCGTCCGCTGGCGACGATCGAGCCGACTGCCGTGCGCGTTGGCAGGGATGTCTGGACCAAGTACGGGTACAACGACATTGCGGGCCTTCAAGCCAGGCTGATTACGCCGACCAAGGCCGGTACGACCGTCTTCGTCGCCTGGGAACACATCTACCTGCAGAGACTCGTGCAAAACATCATGAATGTGTACGGCGGCGGTGTCAGCGTCCCGTCGTGGCCGGGTACGGATTACGACAGCTTGTACATCGTGCGTGTCTATTACGGCACCACGATCACGGCACAGTTCCACCGGGACCGCGAATGGCTGAATGGCCAGGCGACCACGTGCCCGAACTGACCGCACTGGCGCGAAAATCAAGCCGCGAGTCGCTCGCGATGCATTCCCTTGCGGATTTTGCACGCCGATGACACACTCCGTCGGCCGCAGCGGGCGGCCGAGGGAGGTTGTTATGAGGATGGATCGTCTGCTCACTCTGTCCGTCGTTCTCGCCATGGTGTCCGCAACGCTGGTCGCGCAATCCAGCGACTCGATGGTGGGCACCTGGAAACTGAACGCCGCGAAATCAAAAGGGACATCGTTCACGAGCGGCACCAGCGTCATCGAGGGCGTGGAGAACGGCATCAAGGCTTCGGTTGACCTCGCCGGTGCGGACGGCACCCCGCATCACTGGGAGTTCACCGCGAAGTACGACGGGAAGGACAACCCGGTGACCGGGAACAGTCCGTTTGGCGACTCGGTGGCGCTCAACCGTCTCAGCGCCAATACCGTTCGCATTTCGGTGAAGCAGGGCGGCAAGCTGACGATCACCCAAATGATGGTCGTGTCGGCGGACGGCAAGACCCGGACGATCACGACCAAGGGAAGTGATGCGAAAGGTCAGCCGATCGACAGCACCACGGTCTACGACAAGCAGTAACACATCGCGTCGCGCGTCTCCGCGTGCAGCCGGGCCGAAGCGGGCAGCCTTCGAGGATGAACTCACGGCCGATCGGCGAGACGTACGATTGGCTCGCGCTGGCAGCCCGCTACGGCCGTCGAATCCACTGTTCGCATCTACATGACGTGACCGGCAGGCCCCAACCTGAAAAACAGGCTGAAGCCGGGTTCAACGCGGCGGTAGCGGTTCGTGAGCTCACGGGGTACGATCCCCGCCGAGACGGTGCCGCCGATGCCGGGCACGAACCCCTTCCACCGCGCGAAGTTGCGCACGTACCCACCCTCGAGCTTTCCCACCGGGAAGACCCTCGACCCGTATTCGTGCGCGTGCAGATCGTGGGCGGGCTTGCCCACGATCTCGGCTCTCCCCAACCATGTATGCCGATCCGTCACGTTCGCGTTCGTCTCCAGCATCAGCGCGAACGTCGTGGCGTTGAACTCGCCGGTCGGGATGATCTCATGCCCGGAGTTGACGCCCAACGCGAGCGTCGTCGCCCAGAGGCCGCCGCTGCTGAGGATCCGGTGATACGTGGCCGAGGCAGTCGCCCTGTCGACGTCGGCACGGGGGTGAGGGTCGAACTCGGCCTCCGCCTCGCGCAGGTGCCCGGCGGAGACCTGCACGGCCAGCTGGTTCGTTGGCAGAAAGGTGACGCGCATGGATACGGAGTCGAGCGGTCCGAGATCGAGATCGGCCCGGTCCTCATCCGGCTCCCGTCCGTTGAAGACCGACACCTCCGCCTTCCACCGGCGGTCGTAAATCCCGGTAGTGACGAGGCCGAAGGTGATGTGCGTGGCGTCGATCCAATGGTGCGAGATTGGGGCGATCGGATTGAAGGCAGCGGACAGCCGGTGCGGAAAGCCGACGGGGCCGAGCGCCGGTTCACCGGCGAGACCAGCGTAGATCTGCCACCGCAGCGACCCGCGGAGCGGCCCGTCGTAGTCGCCGGCGAGCTCCATGAAGAGGTCGTGCGGGTGCTGCCGATCGTGGATCGTGTCACCCTCGCACATCTCTCCGGTCGCCAGCTGATTCAAAGATCCGCACCCGGGTATCGTCCACGGCTCGGCACTGAGCATGGCGCGCAGCCCGACGCGGCCGGCGCCCGCCCGGCGCCTGGCCATCAGCATTCCCCAGTTGACGCTGCCGCCCTGATGCGTGCTGAAGCCGCCAGTACGATGAAAGTCGCCGGGCTCGTACAAGAACTGCGCGAACACGAGCTCGTGCAGCATCACGTCCCACCCACGCCAGGCGTGATGAAACCCGTACATCGGCGTCTCGTCGGGCTGCCAGGCTGTTCCCGAGCCGTCGCGGCCTGGAAACAGCGAGGGGTCCGCAGCCATCGCGGCGTGATGCTCGTGCTGTGCAGGCGGAGGCGCCGGCGCGTCTGGTTGCTGCGCGAGTGCGGGGAACCGAGTGACTGCGATAGCGATCACCGTGAGCAGAACGATGGGTGGGCGCGACAACATATGCATCGATCACGCTGCCGAACGAAGGACGACACGAGTTAATCACACGCAGGCCCAGGAAGTCGCTGTCACGCACACTTGGATCCGGCTGCTTGAGCGGCGGCCAGGGGAACGGTGCGGCTCTCTCGAATTTGTCGAGGGCGAGCGCGCAATCGCGGACAGCCAGTCCTGTTGGCAAACAGCGCCTCATCCCCCGGCGGGCCCGCCTAAAACCCGCGATTCACTTGTGTAGTCATGTGGGGCAGGCCTTCAGGCCTGCTTGCGAGCGCGATTTGCAGGGCTGAAGCCCTGCCCCACGTGACTGATGGGTGACAACACAAGTGAGCACCGGATCGAAAGGCGGCACGACAACGGCCGGGCCTCCATCCTCGACGGCCCGCCTGAAGGCGGGCACTACAACGACTGGGCCTCCATCCTCGGCGGCCCGCCTGAAGGCGGGCACTACAGGGACTGGCTGGCCTCATTGCCGGCGGCCCGCCTGAGCCGTCCGAGGCAGCGCGGCTCACCACATCCGCCGGCGTCACGAGAGACCGTCCGCGGCAGGCGGGACATCGGGCTCGCCGTCTGCGAGAATGAATTCCGACTCCACGGCAGGACAGCGGCGTGAGTTGTTCCAGGAACGATGCCCGGCGGATGGCTGATTTCACAACCGCTCGCTCGACGTGACTGCGCCGACGGCCGTCACCGCCCGAGTGGTGTGCCCGACCGAACGCCTTCCCAGGCCATGAAGCGTGGCCGTCGGCGAGCGTCGCGCGCCCTCGGCACTCTCGTGCTGATCGTCTGTGCCTCGTGCGGATCCGACCCGGCGCCCCCGGCGAGCATGGCTGCGCGGCCGCCGTCAGCGCACGTCGTGCTCATCGGGATCGATGCCGGAGACTGGCTGACGATCGATCCGCTCGTGCAGAAGGGGGTCCTTCCCTCCTTTGCACGGCTGAAAATGTCTGGCCGCACCGGCGTCATGCTGTCGACCCCGCCGCTCGTCTCCCCGATCATCTGGACGACCATCGCGACCGGCATGCCGCCCGACAAGCATGGCGTCCTCGATTTCGTCGTCGATACGGCGTCGGGCGGGCAGGAGCCCGTGCGATCGGTGGATCGGCGCGGACCCGCGTTGTGGTCGCTCTTCTCGGCGCAGGATCGCACCGTCGACGTGATCGGGTGGTGGGCGACCTGGCCTGCCGAGCACGTGCGCGGCACCATCGTCAGCGATCGGCTGGCCCCCCAGCTCCTGCAGCGCGGGGCCCTCGACGATGAGAGGGTCATCTGGCCGCGCGACGCGGTTGGCCGCATCCGATCGCTCGTGACCCGGCCGGAGCAGATTGGCTACGACGACCTGGCCGGCTACATCCCGATTGACCGCAGCGAATACGCGCGCGCGCACGCTCTTCTGACGCACGATGGCGCGGACATCTATGCGGACAAGGTGGCGCACCTCGCGACGATTGCCGCCAGCACCCGAACGTATGCCGCACTGGCGGTTGACGCGATACGCACGGATCGTCCGGATCTCCTTGCCGTCTACGTCGAAGCGGTCGATTCAGTGTCTCACCTGTTCGTGCGCGATCCGAGCCGAGGACCGCCCGCGATCGAGCGAGCCTACCGCGACGCCGACGAGCTCATCGCGCGTGTCGCGGGCGCAAGTCCGCCCGACACGCTGATCATCGTCTGCTCGGATCACGGTTTCTATTCCCGGACAGCAGGCATCGCGGAGGACCCGTCGGATCTTGCCGGTGCCGCCACCGCGTGGCACCGGCCGTACGGCATCGTTGCCGCGGCCCTCGCGGGAACGCTCGCGGGTCGAGCCCCGACGGAGAGCCTCGGCGCGGCCGACGCCGGAACCGTGACGCCTCTCGACATCGCGCCGACGGTGCTGCACGCGGCCGGCCTCGCGATCACGCGCGACATGACCGGTCGCGTGGCGACGACGCTGCTACCGGAAGCCGCGGCCGCACGCGCCGTGAAGCGGGTCACCGCGCCTCTCGTGCCGGCCACGCCGCTGCCACCCGGCGACGGACGTGAGACGGGCCAGGCGCTGGCGCGGCTGCAGGCGCTCGGGTACGTGAGCTCTGCGCGAACGTCTCTTGCCCGGCAGAACCTCGCGGAAATTCTCTACCGCCGCGGGGATCTCTCCGGAGCCGAGCGCCAGGCGCGAGCGGTGGTGCAGCTGCAACCCACGAACCTGACGGCCATGTTGTGGCTTGCCAAAGCCCTCGCAGGGCAGTCACGACAGGCGGAGGCGCTGCCGGTTTACGAAGCGGCCCTGAACCTTGCGGATGGCCCGCGGCACGCGCTGGTCGAAGCCGTTGACCTGGCGCTCGGGCTCGGTGCCCCCGATCGGGCGCGCGCCCTGATCGCACGCGCCGAGCGATCGACCGGCGCGGGGCCGGCGTGCGCGATCGCGGCCGGAGATGTCGAAGGCGCGGCCGGCGCACCTCAACTCGCAGAGCGGCACTACCGCCAGGCCTTGAAACAGGACCCCAATTCGTTCGATGCCCTGGCCCGGTTGATTGAGCGGCTGATTGCCGCGGGACGGAGTTCCGAGGCCGTGAAGATGGCCGAGTCCTCGGCAGCGCTCCTTCCCGACTCGCCGCAGCACCTGGCGCTGCTCGGCGAGACCAGGCTCGCGGCCGGCGATCCTGCCGCGGCGGAACGTGCGCTGATCCGCGCGTTGCAGCTCGCACCCGACGGCGCGCTGATCAGGATTACGCTCGGTCGTGCGCTGTTGATGCAGCGGAAGAGCGCTGCCGCGGTCGACGCGCTCGTGCCCGCAGCCCCGTCGGGTGGGCGCGACGCGCTCCTGGGCGCCGCATATGCCGCGCAGGGCGACTGGAATGGCGCAGCCGCCGCGTTCCAACGCGCGCTCGACCAGGGCGTCGCGACGCCGGAGCTGTTGAACGGACTCGGCTGGGCGCACATGAAGCTGGGGCACAGGGAGCTGGCATCCGCGGCCCTGAAGCGTTCGCTCGTGCAGAAGCCGAACCAGCCGGAGATCCGAAAACTTCTGATCGGACTCCAGCGCGCAGATTGATCGACATCCGATGAGCCGCAGGAACAAGCGCCGCACACCGGTCGACCGAGGGCGTTCCGCCACTCGCGCTGCGAGCGGACACTCGTTTCGTCTGGCGATCGTCGTTGCGCTGGCGCTGGCGCTCGCGATTGGCGCGGCGCTCCGGTGGCACGCCAACAGTCGCGCGGGCATCACAGCCGGGCGTGTGAACGTTCTCCTGGTGACGATCGACACGCTCCGTTGGGATCACCTGGGCTGCTACGGCGACCGGTCGGCGGCGACACCCGTGCTCGATGCGCTCGCCGGGCGAGGTGTCCGCTTCGCCACGGCGATCGCCCAGGTGCCGCTGACCGCGCCGTCGCACGCCTCGATTCTGACCGGGCTCACGCCGCTCCGGCATGGCGTGCGCGACAACGGCGGCTACACACTACCCGCGGAGGTTCGCACGCTCGCCCGACGGCTGACGGACGCGGGGTACCGCAGCGCCGCATTCGTGTCGGGGTTTCCGCTCGATCACCGGTTCGGCTTTGCATCGGGCTTCGACGTCTACGATGACCGGCTGGCACGGACTGCCGGCCGTGCGCCTTACACGGAGCGTTCCGCGGATGCGACGACGGATCGTGTCATGGGTTGGCTCGATCAGATGCGCCCGTCCGGCGGCGAGGTGCGCTCGACGCCTTCCCAGCCGTGGTTCGCGTGGGTCCACTACTTCGATCCGCACGCACCATACGCACCGCCGCCGCCTTTCGCGACGCGTTTTGCCGATCGCCTGTACGACGGTGAGGTGGCGTTCGTGGACGCGCAGATCGGCCGATTGCTCGGCCGTCTGGAACGTTCGGGTGATCTCGCGCGCACATTGATCGTCGTGACGGCGGACCACGGCGAGAGCTTCGGCGAGCACGGCGAGGAGACACATGGAGTGTTCGTGTACGACGCCACGCTGCGGGTGCCGTTCATCGTCGCGGGACCCGGGATTCACGGCGGGCGCTCGTCGGCGGTGGTCGCGCGGAGCATTGATGTGGTGCCGACAGTGCTGGATCTCACCGGGGTTGGGGTGCCGGCAGATGTGGACGGGCGCTCGCTGCGACAGGCGATCGAGGGCAGTCCGATGCGCGATGAGCCCGCGTACGTGGAGTCGCTGCTGGCCCAGCGCCACATGGGATGGGCGGCGCTTCGAGGGCTTCGGAGCGCCACGTGGAAGTACATCCAGGCACCGCGACCTGAGCTCTACGACATCGCGGGAGATCCCGGCGAGCTGCGCAATCGCTTCGACGATCACCCGCGCGAAGCCAGGTCGTTGCAGGCGCGGCTCAACGCGCAAACACCCACTTCTCCCGCTCCGGCCGCGGCGGCGCCAGCGGACGCACGAGCGGCGGCACGGCTGCGCGCGCTCGGGTATCTCTCGGGTGGCGCCCCGGCGGATCCGCCCGCGGCAGGACGTGACCCGAAAGACGGTATCCGTCTCATCACGGCGCTCGAGCAGGGGGTCGCCGAGGTCGGCGTCGACCCGGCTCGCGCGATCGCGCTGCTGGAGTCGGTGCTGCAGGAGGATCCACAGGTGGCGCTCGCCTACCGGCACCTGGCGCTTGCCCACATCGCACTCGGACAGCACGCGGCCGCGATCAGCAGGCTGACGTGGCTTCGGCAACGCGGGCAGGCAACGGCGGACGACCTGCTTGCGCTGAGCGAATCGCATCGCGCGCTGGGCCACGACGGACAGGCGCGGGCGCTGGTGCAGCAGGCGGCAGGCCTGGATCCACGATCGCCGGATGCGGCGCTCACCGAAGCGCGCGCGGACATGGCGGCCGACCGCCTCGCAGACGCCGAAGTCGCGTACCGTCGCGCGCTCGACCTGGCGCCGGATCATCCGGAGGCGCTGCGCGGCATGGGAGAATCGGCTCTGGCCCGGGGCGATCTCCAGAGCGCATTGCACTTCTTCGAACGGGCGCATGCGCGTGACCCAGACGATGCGGCCGGCACGCTGCGACTGGCCGTCGTGCATGCCCGCACCGGGGATGTGGGCTCCGCGCTGCCGCTGTTCGAGGCGGCCGTCGACGCGCTCCCCGAGAACGCCGACGCGCTGGCCGGCCTGGCCGCGGCCCTCGCGCGGACCGGTCGTCCCGCCGAGGCGGTGCCCTATTTCGAGCGAGCGGTCCGCGCCGGACTGCACACGCCCGCGGTGTTCAACGGGCTCGGATTCGCGAAACTCGAATCCGGCGACCGTGCCGGCGCCCTGGCGGCGCTGCGATCCTCGCTCGACATGCGCGCCGACCAGCCGCAGGTCGCGGCGGCGGTTCAGCAGCTGTCCCGCGAGCCGCAGTAGAACGAGAGCGAGGACCGCTTGGCGCCGCCGCCCTCACGTTCAACAGCAGCGCACGACGTATGAAGAAGCCGCGGCCACGCCGCCCGCCGTCAACGCCCGCGGGTCGTCCCTCCGGCCGCGGCGGCCGCGAGCACACCCGCTCGGCGGGCCCGTTCCGGGGGCGCATCGTTCTCGCACTCGCAATCGCCGCCGCGCTGCTCATCGCCGGCGGCATGGTCTATCGCTCCACACGTACCGAAGTGGCGGCCGGCGGCGCGCGGCAGAACATCCTCCTGATTACGCTGGACACCACTCGCGCCGATCATCTCGGCTCGTACGGATTCACCCGCGCGCGCACGCGCTACCTCGATCGGCTCGCCGCCGAAGGCGTGCGCTTCGAGTGGGCGTTCAGTCCGGCGCCGATCACCTTACCGGCGCACGCCTCGATCTTTACCGGCCTCTACCCGTTCGAACACGGCGTTCGCAACAACGGCAACTTCTACCTCGGCGAGACGACCCCGACGCTGGCCACGGTGCTTGCGGGCGCGGGCTATCGAACGGCGGCGTTCGTCAGCACGTTCGTGCTCGACCGCCGCTACGGCCTGGCCCGCGGGTTCGAGGTCTACGACGACCGCATGGAGACGGCCGACACGCAGGTCGTCAGCCTGGAGGCGGAGCGGCGGGGCGACCGTACGTCACTGGCCTTCTCGGCGTGGCTCGACCGCTACGCGGCGGGCACGCTCGATCCGCCGCGCGGCACGTCGCTGCCGGCGGCCTCGGGGGAGAGCCGTGCACCGTTCTTCGCGTGGCTCCATTTGTACGACGCGCACGAGCCGTACCGGCCACCGCAGCCGTTCCGCGGGGCGTTCCCCGATTCGCCCGTACGACGGAGAGATCGCGTTCGACGATGCGATCGTTGCGTCGGTGCTGGACAAGCTGCGGCAGCTGGCGCTGCTCGACAGCACCGTGATCGCCGTGATCGGCGACCACGGCGAGAGCCTCGGCGATCACGGCGAGGAGACGCACTCGATGTTCGTCTACGACGCCGCGGTCCGCGTGCCGCTCATCCTGTGGCGTCCGGGAAGGCTGCCGGCCGACTTGATCGTTTCGAGGCCCGTGTCCGCGATCGATCTCCCTCCGACGCTATTGGAACTCGCCGGTGCGCCGGCGCTCGACGCTCCGCACGCGCGCAGCCTGCTTCCGCTGCTCGCGGGCAAGGCCCCGGACGGCCCGCGGCCGATCTACGCAGAAACGTACCTGCCGCAGTTCTATATGGACTGGGCGCCGCTCCGGATGCTCAGGGACGGCGGGTGGAAGTACATCGACGCGCCACGCCCCGAGCTCTACGACCTCGCGCAGGATCCCGGCGAGACGCGCAGTCTCGCAGCGTCGCAAGGCAGCCGGGCGGCCGGTATGCGCAACGCCCTCACCGCGCTGACTGGCGGCTCGCCCGGCGCGATGCGAAGCGGCGGACTCGATGCGGAAGCGCGCGCGAAGCTGGAGTCGCTCGGTTACATCGGCGGGGGCGCGGCACCAGCGACTGCGACGAATGGAGATATGCGTGCCGATCCCAAGGACATGATCGGGGTCTTCAACCGCCTGCGCCGCGCAAACCACGCCGTCCGCGACCGGCAGTTCAGCGACGCACTGCCGATTCTGCAGGACGTGCTCCGCGAGAGTCCGCGGAACGCGTTCGCGCACCTCGTGCTCGGCAGCGCCTACATGGGCATGAGCCAGTATCGACCCGCCATCGAGCAGTACCGTACCTATCTGGAGCTCGTGCCCACGAGCGTGTACGCGCACCAGTGGATCGCCATCTGTCAGGTACGCCTGAACGATCAGGACGAAGCGCTGCGCGAGGCCGCAGCCGCACTGGCCATCGATCCCCGGTTCACCGATTCGCGCGTGCTCCGGGGAGGCATCCTGGCTAGCCGGGGCCAGTACGACGCCGCCCTGGCCGAACTGCGGGCGGCCGTGGACACCGACCCCGAGAAGCCCATGGTTCGGCTCGACCTGGCCAAGGTGTTGGCCGAAGCCGGGCGGAACGAGGA
The DNA here is from genome assembly GCA_963697705.1 of Vicinamibacteria bacterium. Taxonomy (GTDB): domain Bacteria; phylum Acidobacteriota; class Vicinamibacteria; order Vicinamibacterales; family JAENWD01; genus CAVUCH01. The sequence goes on along the minus strand of CAVOPA010000017.1, from coordinate 1,305,364 downwards.
GGCCAGAGTCGAGTACGAGCGGATCCTGACCCGGCAGCCAGAGTACCCGGCCGCGCTGACGGGACTTGGGGCGCTGCGGGCGGGATTGGGACAGCTGGACGAAGCAGGTCGACTCCTCCGCCGGTCGCTCGAGGTGCAGCCGGCCCAGCCTGACGCGCGGTTCAACCTCGCGCGCGTGCTCGAACAGCAAGGCCGGTCGGCGGAGGCCACGGCGGAATACCAGCACGTCGCAGAAGACGCGTCCGCGGCGGCGCCGGTCAGGGCCGCCGCCAGGGAACATTTGCGCCGGCTTCGTACTGGTAGGTCGTGAGGCTGGAGCGCTGGACGGCGGGGCCGGGCGCCCCGCCGTCGTCACCTGTCAGAAGCGGAACTTCAGACCGACCTGGGCCTGCCGCTCGCTGTTGTTGATGATCTCGGTCGGGGTCCCGAAGTTCGCCGACGTGAAAGTCGTCACGTAGGAATCACGATCGAGGTTCGTGTGGTTCGTGATGTTGAAGACCTCGAACAGCGGCTCCAGCGCCATCTCGCCCTTGAGCCTGATGCGGTACGACACCCGCATGTCCCAGCTGAAGAAGCCGTCCGCGCGGAACGAGTTCCTCGGGAAGCGAGCGCCACTGGCGGGGTCGATGGCCCGCACGCTGTTTCGTGACCCCGAGAACCCGGCCAGGGCGCTGAACGGCTTGCCCGTGTTTCCCTGGACGATCGTCGACAGCATCAGATCGTGCCAGACCGCGGACGTCGCCCCGAGCGTGAACCGGTGTCGCACATCGTTCGGCGTCGGTCCCCAGTCATCTTCCCAATTGACGTTCGTCGGGTCACCAGGGTTGGTGCCGAAATCGTTGGCGATGTTGTTCGCCTTCGTCCAGGCATAGCTGGTCAGCACGTTGGTTCTCGGCAGCCGCACCCGGCCCGTGAGGTACACGCCGTCGTATTGCGAGTGCCCGCGGTTGCCTTCGACGCGCACCTCGCCGTAATACGGGTTGAACACGCCGGGCGGCGAAATGCGCGTGTTCTCGTTCGTCACCTGTATCCCTTCATCAGGCAGGCTGTAGACGCGGTTGATTGGCCACCTGTGGACTTCGTCTTTGGAGATCGAGTGCACGTAGTCGAAATCGACCGCGAGAGCCTGCGTGATCTGGTGTGTGCCGCCGATGTTGAAGTGGTGCGCCCACGGCTGATTCAGGTCCGGCGCCGTGAGCCGCATGATCTGTCCGGCAAACGTCGGATCGATGATCGACGCCCTGATGGCTTCGCGGTTCGCGGCGTAGAAGGCCGGCGTCCATGGCGTCGGTGAGAACGACACGAAGTTGAGCGGCGTCCGAACGTCGGTCCACCGTTCGTACAGCGTGATGTTCTGGAAGATCTCGTCGTAGTAGATCCCATACCCGCCGCGTATGACCGTCTTGCCGTTGCCGGTGAGGTCGTAGGCGAACCCGAGGCGCGGGCCGAAGTTGTTGGTGTCCAGCTTCCGGGTGTTCGGGTAGCCCAGGCGGCCCAGGTCCTCGAGGACGGGGGTCTGGAAATCGTTGCTGTAGGGGCCCTCCTGCAGTTCGTATCGCAGCCCCAGGTTGAGCGTCAGCCGTCCGGTGGGATGGTAGTCGTCCTGGAAATAGACACCCACGTGCGTCCAGTTGTCGTCGGCCTCGTTCGTGCCGGCCGACCCGGTGAACGAATCCGCGATCGAGTTCAGGTACGCATCGAGGTTGTTGCCCGGCAGCGTCTGGCTGAAATTGAAGAACCCGTACAGCGTCGGGATGAAGAACCCGCCGTAGTGGGACTTGACGATCTCGGCGCCCACCTTGAAGTCGTGATCGCCGCCCCAGTTCTCCTTGCGGAATGCGAAATCGTCCTTGAACTGCCAGCGGCGCTGAACCGTCTCCTGCGGCGTGTTCGTGTTGGCGCCGAAGAAGAAGTCCGGCGTCTGAATGCCGGGATGGGACGGATCGTCGGCCGTGATGTTGTTGTCGAAGTACTGGAACAGCACCAGCGCCTCGTTCACCTTGCTGCCGCCAATCACGCTCGTGTTCTTCACGATCACGGAGTCGATGACGTTGGTGTTCAGCGCGCCGGCCGATTTCAGGGTGTTGCCGCCGATGAAGTCGTGTTCGCGCTTGTTGTTCTCGCGCGAGTAGCGCACGATCATCGAGTTGGCATCGTTGAGTTTGAAGTCGGTCTTGGCCGTGAACAGGTGGTTCCGGAACGGTTTCCCCTGCGGCCCTTCCTCCTCCGGCAGCACGCCGTTCGTGTTCACCGTGGCGTAGTCCTGCCGGCGGTTGTACTCGTAGGCCAGGAAGTAGTGGGCGATGTCCTTCCGGATCGGGCCGCCGAGCGTGCCGCCCGTCTGCTGCTGCTCGAACGGCTGTTTGCCGATGCCCTGCTCATCCTCGAAGAATGTCGGCGAGTTCAGCGCCTGATCCCGCGCGAACAGGAAGGCGCTGCCGTGAAGCGTGTTCGTGCCGCTCTTCGTCACGACGCTCACGACGCCGCCGGTCGACCGTCCGAACTCGGCGCTGTAGCGTCCGGTCGTGACCTTGTATTCCTGGATCGCCTCTTCGCTGAACTGCTGCAGCAGCCCGCGAACCACGCCGTCGTTGTTGTCGCCGCCGTCGACCGTGATGTTGACCGAGCGGCCGGTCATCCCACCGTAGCTGATGCCGCCGACCTCGGTCTTGGTCGGATCGTAGTAATTCGATGGCCGCGTGCCCGGGACGAGAAGTGAGAGATCCTGGAACTTGCGGCCGCTGAGCGGCATGCTCTCGATCAGCGACGAGTTGATGACCTGGCCCACGTCGGACTTCGTCGTCTGCACCATCGGCGAATCGGCGTTCACCGTGAGGGTCTCGGCCACGCCGCCCACCTTCATCGCGAAATCCACCGTGGACGACGTGCCGACCTGCACGTCGATGTCCTTGGCCACGGCGGTGGCGAAGCTGGCGAGTGCCGCCGTCACCTCGTACCGCCCGGGCGGCAGGAACTCGAGTCGATACGTGCCGATGGCGCTGGATGCCGCCGACCTCGTGAATCCGGTGGCGATGTTCCTGGCCGTTAAGGTGACACCGGGAAGCGCGGCCTTGCTTTCGTCGAGCACCCGGCCGTCAATCACGCCGGTGTCGGATTGTGCGCGGGCGAATCGGGGGGTGGCGGCAAGCAGGATGGCAGCCGTGACCACCAGGAGCACGGTGCGTGGACCTCGTGAGCGCATGGAGCCCTCCGGTGAGGTTGACGGTGTTCCGGACGGTCGTGCAGGGACGAATCGTCCGGAATCCGTGGCCGGGAGTGTAGCAGCAGTCCTGTAGCGATGCCAGTGTGGATCGTACGAATTCGAGGGTGGTCTGCGCGAAATGTGGGCCGAAATGCGGCTCAGCGTGACCAACGCTTCAAGGCCGGCCTCCGAGTCGAAGCCCTGCCGTTCGGGACGAGGCAACGGCCGATTGGGATCGCCGGCGGCAGGGTTATCGAAGATCCATAAACGACGCGCGGCGCACCCCTGTTCCGGTGCATACTCGTTCATACGCCTAATTCGCTCCGCCCGGAGCGATACGGGGGACCCACACACGGCGCCACCAACGGCGCCGCCGGGGCGAATCCGGCCGGGAACGGCCGGTAGAGGAGCTTCCAACCTCGAGCCCGTCAGCTAACCCCGTCGGCGACATGGAGGCACCGTGTCTGAGGAGAGCTTTCTCTCGCAGGTCAAACGCCTGCTCGTCGGCGCACCGATACCTTCGCACCTGGCCCACCACGAGCGGTTCTCACGAGTCACCGGCCTGGCGGTACTGTCGTCGGACCCCTTGTCGTCGGTGGCGTACGCCACCGAAGAGATCCTCCGGGTTCTGACCGTCGGAGGGATTGCCGCCCTCACGCTCGTCACCCCGATCAGCGTCGTGATCGCCACGATGCTGGCCATCGTCGTGTTCTCGTATCGCCAGACCATCCACGCCTACCCGAACGGCGGCGGCGCGTACATCGTGGCGAAGGAGAACCTCGGGCGCACGCCCAGCCTCGTGGCTGCCGCTGCCCTGCTGATCGACTATGTCCTCACGGTTGCGGTGAGCATCGCGGCCGGCGTGGCCGCGATCACGTCGGCCCTGCCCCACCTGCACGTGACCAGGGTCGAGATGTCGCTGGTCTTCGTCGCGATCCTGGTGCTGGGGAACCTGCGCGGCGTGCGCGAATCGGGCCGCCTGTTCGCCGCTCCCACCTACTTCTTCGTGGTCAGCATCTTCGTGATGCTCGCACTGGGCGGCTGGCGCTATTTCTCCGGCGCGCTGGCGCCTGTGCCGCTCGATCCATCGGTTCTGCCGGCGCCATGCCGACGCGCTCACGACCTTCGCCATCCTGACGGCCTTCTCGAACGGGTGCACCGCGATGACCGGGGTCGAGGCCGTCTCGAATGGCGTGCCGGCCTTTCGCCCGCCCGAAAGCAGGAACGCCGCGTCGACGCTCGTCACCATGGCGGTGCTGTCGATCGGCATGTTCATGGGCATCACCCTTTTGGCCCATGCGTACCACATCGTCCCAATCGAGACGGAGACGGTGGTCTCTCAAATCGCGCGGGCCACGTTCGGCGGCCGCGGTGTCGCGTACTACGCGATCCAGGCGGCGACCATGCTGATCCTCGTGCTGGCGGCCAACACCGCCTATGCGGATTTCCCGCGGCTCGCGTCGATCGTGGCGCGCGACCGCTTCCTGCCGCGCCAGTTCATGAACCAGGGGGATCGACTGGCGTTCTCGAACGGGATCGTCATCCTCAGCGTGCTCGCTGGCGTCCTGCTGGTTCTGTTCGGTGGCGACACGCACGCGCTCATCCCGCTGTACATGATCGGGGTGTTCGTCTCGTTCACCCTGTCGCAGGCGGGCATGGTGCGGCACTGGCAGACGCTTCGCACGCGGGGCTGGCGCACGAGTGCCGCGATCAACGGCTTCGGTGCGATCGTCACCGGCATCGTGCTGCTGATCGTGGCGACGACGAAGGCGGCGGAGGGCGCCTGGATCATCATCGTCATGATTCCCATGCTCGTCGCCATCTTCGAGATCACGCGGCGCCACTACGATCAGGTCGCTGCTGAACTGCGCCTGGACGACGGGGCGCCTGAACCCGCCGGCGGTCACGTCGTACTCGTGCGCGGTTGGCGGCGTGCAGCGCGCCGTTGTCAAGGCGCTGCGCTATGCGCGGACGCTCTCGAACGATGTCCGCGCGGTCTACGTGGAGGTCGATCCCGCGGCGACGCCGCCGCTGCGGCAAGCTGTGGGAGCGTTGGGGATACGGTGTCCCGCTGGTGGTGCTCGCCTCACCGTACCGGTCGTTGATGGAGCCGTTGCTCGAGTACATCGACCAGCTCCGGCAGAGCGACCCGGCCGGCTACGTCACGGTGATCCTGCCCGAGTTCGTGCCGCGACGGCTGTGGCATCACCTCCTGCACAATCAGCACGCGCTGCTGATCAAGGCAGCGCTCCTGTTCAGGCCCAACGTGGTCGTCACGAGTGTGCCGTTCCACCTCGGGCGCGAGAAGGGGATGGAAAAGGCGAATGCGGGCGAGCTGGCCCGCCCCAAGGCCGAGCGGGTCTGACCGGCTGCGCGGCCGATTGCCGGCGGAATACGAACGCTGGTAGTAGGTCGCGTTACGGACTACGGTGGGCGGATGCCCATCGCTTCGCGTGGTTCGCGGATCGCGCCCGTTATCCTCCTGTTCGCGGCCCTTGGCATCGCGCCGGCCGCGCGGGCGCAAGCGCCGGCGCAGCCACAGCCTGCCCCGGGTGTGCCGACGGTCTCCGAAAAGGTCGAAGTCATCGCGACCCGCGTGCCCGAGGCGCCGCACGACGTCGCTGCGCCGATCGAGGTGCTCACAGGTGACGATCTGCGCAACATCGGCGCGACGACGCTCCGTGACGCCCTGGCGTTGGCGGCAGGCGTGGAGGTCGCTCCTGGCGGGGATGCCGGGCCCGCTGGATCCGTTCCGGAGTTCTGGGGGCTGCGGGAGTTCGACGCCTTCCTGCTGGTGGTCGATGGCGTGCCGTGGGGCGGCGCCTTCAATCCCGACCTGACCTCGCTCAGCATGCGCGACGTCGAGCGGGTCGAAATCCTCCGTGGTCCGGCGCCGGTCACCTTCGGGGCCACGTCGTTCGTCGGCGTGATCCACGTCGTGCACACGCCAGCAGGGGCCAGCCGCAGCTACGCCACTGGCCATGTCGGCGGTTACGGCAGCGGCGGCGGCGCGATCGACATCGCCCTGCCCCAGGCGGGTGCGTGGCAGTCGCGCCTCAGCGCCGACGTCGACCGCCAGGGTTTTGCGGACGATCGAACGTCGTTCGCGCGGGGTCACGCGCTCTATCGCGGCAGCACGGGGACGAGCGGCCGTCGCACGTGGGTGACCGCCGACCTGTTGTGGCTCACACAGGATCCGGCCAGCCCTCACCCTCGCCAGGGCGCTCAGCTTTCACCGCTGGTGCCGGTTGACGCGAACCAGAACCCCGCCGACGCGTTTCTCGACGACACGCGCGTGGCAGCCGCGTTCGGACACGAACGCCCGATCGGCGACACCACGACCCTGACGGTGCTCGGCTCCTACACGCACTCGGCACAACAGCAGTTCCGGGGATTTCTCACCGACGTGTCGGACACACCCGACAACGCGACCGGCTTCCGCGAGAACATCGACGTGAACGACCTGTACGGCGATGTCCACCTGACGTTTGCCGAGCGCTCGCACGTGCGCCTGGTCGCCGGTGGCGATCTGTTGTTCGGCAACGGCGAGGGGCGCGGCGCCACCTTCCTCTACACCGCACCGTTGAGTGGCGCCGTCGCGGCGAATGTCCCCGAGCCGACGACTCTCGACCTCGACTCGGAGAGCCGCCGGACGTTCGCGGGCGGCTACGTGCTCGCCGAGATCACGCCGGTGCCCCGGGTGCGGCTGTCGACGGGTCTGCGACTGAACGTCACGGCGGAACGCCGCGGAGAAGGGGAGACCTCCACGCACACGCGACCGAGCGGCTCGCTCGGCGCAATCGTCAGCGTGTGGGAGCGCGGCGAGGATCACATCAAGGTCTACGGCGACTATCGGAACACGTTCAAGCCGGCCGCGTTCGACTTCTCGCTGGCCGAGAACGAAGGCGTGCTCGAGCCCGAAACCGCGGGCAGCATCGAGGGCGGCGTCAAGATCCGCGCGCTGGACCAGCGCATCACTGCCGAAGCGTCGGTGTTCCGCATGGACCTCACGAACCTGGTCACGGCGACGGTCGTGAACGGACTGCCGGCGCTGATCAACTCGGGAGAGAGCAGGTTTCAGGGCGTGGAACTCGCCGGAGACGCCGTGCTGCGACCTGGTCTGTCCGCCCGCGGCACGTACAGCTTTCACGATGCCACATTCGTGGATTTCGTCCAGGCATTCGACGGCGTGCCGACGCAGCTGGCCGGCAAGCGCTTCGAGATGTCGGCGCGACACCTCGTCTCGGGCGGTCTCATTTTCGCGCCGGGGAAGAGCCTCTCGGGAAGCCTCATCGTCAAGCACACCGGCGACCGGTACCTGAACAAGCGCAATACCGCCCTGGCCGAGCCCTTCACGACCGTCGATGTCGGCGTCGGCTACCGCTTCGGCGAGTACGAGATCCGCGCCGACGGGCGTAACCTCAGCGACCGGCGCGATCCGGTGTCGGAGAGCGAGCTCGGCGACGCGCAGTACTATCGCCTGTTTGCGCGCACGTTCCGGGTCAGCTTCGGCCTCCGATTCTGATCTCGGCGCGAGCGCGCCGGGCGTCCCGCGTAGTGCCCGCCTTCAGGCGGGCCCGTATCGTTCACTCCGCGCTCCGACTACGCTGGCCCGGCGAGCGAGGCACTCGTTTCTCACGAGACGGCGGCGTCTGCCGCCACCGCTATCCGGCCAGCGGCGGGTCACGAAGTTCGCCAGCGCCGAAATCCAGCGCGGGTGCTCGTTCATGCAGGGAATGAGCTGCAGTTCGCTTCCGCCGGCCTGGACGAAACTGTCGCGGCCGCGCATGCCGATTTCCTCGATCGTCTCCAGGCAGTCGGAGACGAACGCGGGACAGATCACCAGCATCTTCCTGACGCCTTGGCGGGCGAACCGCTCCAGTTCGAAATCGGTGTAGGGCTTCAGCCACGGGTCCCGGCCGAGGCGCGACTGAAACGCAAACGAATGCTTGTTCACCGGGACGCCGGCCTTCGCGACGAAGTCGCGCATGGTCTTCAAGCACTGCGCGCGGTAGCAGAACTGATGCGCCTCGCTCGGCGTCTCGCAGCAGTTCGCCGATGCCAGGCAATGACGGCCGGTCGGATCGCTCTTGCGCAGGTGCCGTTCGGGAATCCCGTGAAAACTGAAGAGCAGGTGATCGTAGCCAGCATCGAGATGCTCGCGCGCACGGGCCACCAGTGCATCGATGTAGCCCGGATCGTCGTAGTAGGGCTGCTGGACCTGCACGGTCATGTTCGCTGCCAGCCGGGACGCCGCCTCGCGCACGCGGACGACCGCAGTCTCGAAACTCGACATCGCGTAGTGCGGGAAGAGCGGAATCAGCAAGGTCTCGGTCACGCCTTGCGCCGCGAGCGTTCGCACCGCGTGGTCAATCGACGGATTCTGATACCGCATCGCGAGCTCGACCGGGATCGAGAGACGCTCCTGCAGCAGTGTCCGGACTCGCTTGCTGGTGACCACCAGCGGCGAGCCGTCCGTCGTCCAGATCTTCGAATAGGCGTGAGCGGACTCCACGGGGCGCTTCGGCAGAATCGCGAAGTGCACCACGCCGAACCGAACCGGCCAGGGTGTGTCGAGCACACGGCCGTCCATGAGGAACTCGCGCAGATACCGGCGCACGTCCGGCACGGACGGGGAATCGGGCGAACCGAGATTCACGAGGAGAACAGCGCGTTGAGGCATGCGGGTGACAGGGAATATAGTGGGAGCCGAAAGGCCCGGCCCGAAAGGCATGTCCAGTGCCCGAATTATACCGTCAGCAACCGTGAGGCCGGCCGATTGCTGCCGGGTCCTGACGTCTTCCCGTCGCCAACGTCCCGAGCACCGGCCGTCCGGCCAGCACTACGTCTGCTCGCAGGCTTCACCGCCACAGCAGCTCGGTGCGCACACACTGCCACCGCGGCGAGCGCGACGCCAGAAGCGAATCCGTCCGGTGTTTAACCGTACTCATGCAGCGGTTACGAGTGTGCTATGGTTCAGCTACTCGATCACCTGCGTCTGAGAGTGTGTGGGAGTCGCAAACGTCATCTCACGCGGCGACAGACCACCCGATTGCGAAACTTTCGCAGAGGGAACGATGAAACGATTTCTGTTTACCGCTGCACTCGTCCTGCTGACTGTTGGCAGCGCCATCGCGCAAGAGTCCGCCAAGAGCGGTGGACAGGGGGCCAGCTCCATCGCACAGGCGTTGACCGACATGGAACACCAGTGGGCGAAGGCCTCGAAAGCGGGCGATGCCGACGCTCTCGCGCCGATGTTGGCCGATGATTTCGTGGCAATGGACTCGGATGGCTCCTTGCACTCCAAGGCCGAGCTGATCGCCCGGACGAAGAAGGCCAAGTGGACCACCAATGAGATCGCCGACGTCAAGGTGACGGTGCATGGCGATTCAGCGGTGGTGACCGGCTCCTGGACCGGCAACGGGACGGATGGCACGGGAAAGCCTGTGAACGCCAAGGAGCGCTGGACCGACACGTGGGTCAAGACGACCGGCGGCAAATGGCAGTGCGTCGCGTCGGCGTCAGCACCGGTGAAGTAGGTCGATTAGAAACACATCGGCGCCATTTCGAGGCGCTCGGCGGCGGTGTGGGGATGGTTCGTCGTGGTCGGCGATGTCTCGCCCGATCCGGCGGCCATCCCGCGTCACACCTGTGCGGCGCTGACCTCGACCCGTCTCAGTCTCACATCACGATCCGCTTCCCTTCTTCAGGACTGCGATCTGACCCGCGTGGTAGAGCACGTGCTGCACGCTGCCGTGCAGCGTCGCGTAGGCGCTGGACGCGGAGGGTGCGGCGCCCGGCAGCCGATCGCCGAGCGCATCGTCTGGAAACTGCTCGATGCGGGTAGCGAGACGTTCCGCTGAATCCTTGACCCGCGCCAACAGCTCCTGCCAGGCCGACGCGCTGTGATCACCAGCGGAGTGCCAATCCTCGGCGTCGGCGATATCGCGATGCCGTCCATCGAGGCGCTCCCGCACGACGTCGAGCCACGTCGCCAGGTGCCGCACGATCTCCTCGATCGAGTGTGCGCCAGCAATCGGACGGCTGGCGGCGACCGACGGTGTGACGTCCGCCAGCACCTCGAAGAGCGCGGGCCCGTGCCATGCCGACCCGTGGACGGCCTTGCGCAGCTCTCCCGCAATCCGCTTCGTTTCCAGGTGCGTGGTCTCCATCAAGTCGCTCCCTTCCTGCGTCTCGGCCGGCCTCTGCGGAAACATCACCTACGCTTACGCAGAAACACGTGGGTCGCGCGCTCACCAGCAACGTAATTGGTACATTCATAACCCAGCGAACGCACGTCGATGCCGTCAAGGAGGTGCTCTCCTGAACCGAGCAGCACGGGCCGGATCGCCAGGTTCAGCTCGTCGATCAGGCCGGCCTGCAGGTACTGCCGAATCGTGGCGACGCCGCCGCCGAGGCGAACGTCACGCCCGCTCGCCGCAGCCTTCGCCTGGTCCAGCGCCGCGTGGATACCATCGGTGACAAACCGGAACTCGGTGCCGCCGGCCATGCTGAGCGGCGGTCGCGGGTGATGGGTCAGCACGAAGACGGGCGTGTGATAGGGCGGCTCCTCGCCCCACCAGCCCCGCCAGCGATCGTCCGGCCATGGACCGCGGATCGGGCCAAACATGTTGCGCCCGAGGATCCAGGCGCCGATTCCGACGAAGCCCTGCTCCGCGACTTCGTTGTCGATGCCCGTCTCGCCGTCCGCACGCCCGTGCATCCGTCGCCAGACGCGCGTGTGGAAGAACCAGTCCATGAGCTCGGGGCCGTTGACGCCGAGCGGATTCTCGAGATCCTGATTCAGCCCGGCACCGAAGCCGTCGATGGACATTCCGAAGTTCTGGACGCGTAGTTTTGACACGATGCTGCTCGCCTTTGGTGGCCAGTTGATGCAAGCGCGGTCGCCCATCCTCTCACTGCCGGACACGGGCGGCAAGCCCGCTGCCCGCGACACGCTCGATGGGCTGCGGCGAGCTATGGCTCAGGTCGAATCTCCATATAGGCCATCACCGCGTCGTGGAGCGATAATGGCGCTCCGCTTAGCCAAGGAGTGCGTCATGGTCGTGATTCGCAACGTGTTCCGTGTGAAGTTCGGGCAGGCGAAGCAGGTATTGCCAATTTTCAAGGAGGGGCTCGCGATCCAGCAGCGCGTGGCGGCGGGCACCGACTTCTCGGCTCGTCTCCTGACGGACCTAACCGGCCCGTTCTACACGGTGGTGCTGGAGCTCACGGTACCGTCGCTGGCCGCGATGGAGAGCACGGGGCCGCGTGTCATGGGTGATCCAGAGTTTCAGGCGAACTACCAGAAGCTGGTGCCCTTCATCGAGTCGGGCCACCGCGAGGTGTTCACCATCGTCGGATAGAAACACTAGACCCAGCGCTCGCGTGTGTTGCCACTGCATCCGTTACGTGGGGCTGGGCCTCAGCCCTGCCAACGGGCGTCCGCTGCCGCTCATCCGTCCGTGCGAGCAGGCCACCTGCCGGCCGCGCGAAGTCAGCGGACGCTGACGATCATCCAGCCGCTTCGTCGCTTTTCCAGCGTGAAGACCTTGAGCGAGGTGCCGGTGGTGACGCGACTGCCCGTGGTCACGGTCCGACGCACCTCCGCAGTTACAGTGGCATCCCGACCGTCAGCCGACACCCTGATGTCGGCCTTGTCGGCGGTGATCCTGGACCAGAGCGGCTCCGAATTCAGCCTTGAGAGCTTCGGCCTCTGCCGACGACAGCGCTTGGACGCGTCGCAGCGCGTCCACATCTTTCGACGCATAGGCCGCTTCGTACGAGCGAAGCAGGCTTTCGATGTCAACTTGATCTGGAGACTTTGGCGGGGGCTGTTGCGACCCGCGCTTCCGGTCGACCGGCCGATTCCGCCGGTCGATCTCCTCGCGCTGCGAGCGCACGGTCGTCGCTTGCCAGTCGGCGCAACGCATCGTCACGCCACCGACGCCGCCGTGCGGCGCTTCGCCTCGCGCGCGAAGAGCGCGAGGTACGCGTCGACCATGCGGGTCGCGTCGTACCGGCTGACTGCCGCACTGCGGCACGCCTCGCGATCCAGCGCCCCGACGTGCTGAATGGCCTCGGCCATCTCCTCGACGCTCTCGACGAGAAACCCGGTGCGGCCGTGGTCCACCACTTCGCTCAGCGCACCACGCGTTGCGAACCCCAGCACGCCCGTCGCGTCTGCTGACAATCCCCGATAGCTTCAGCCATGAGGCGACCTGGTCGAGCTCCTTGTCTGGCACAGTTCGCCGTGACGGATGTTGCGGTACATCCGCAGCACCGCCTCCGGTTGAATGCCTTCTTCGTGAGCATGTCGCGCACGAAATGCAGATTGCTGTCGCTGTCGCGCCTGCCCGCAGGAACAGCGTCCCGATGCGCTCGTCGACGGCGGCAGCCGTCCACTCGGCGGCGCAGACTCGGCCAGGGACCGCACTGCGCGCAGGTCAGGTACGGGTGACCCGCCGTCCAGCGGAGCATCCAGGCCATGACATCGCGGCCGACGGCGCAGGTACCGACAGATGCGTCGACCAGCGCGACATGCCTCGTCCAACGTGAAATCCGTCAGGTCGATTCTGTGCCCGATGTTGAAAGGCGTGCGCGTGGCATCCTTGATCAAGTCGCCTGGCGTAGCGACGCCGATGAGCACGAACGACAGGCGCTGAAGCGCCCGATCGGCGGCGCCATTCTGGTACAGGAATCGATCGCCGCAAGAAATCGTCGGTGAACCCGAGCCGCAGCGTGCGTGTCGATCTCGTCGACGAACACGACCAGCCGCTCGCTGCGCTCCGCGAGCGCCACCTCGCGCAGATACCGCGTGAACCTGTGAGCGAACGCGTGATGCGGTTGGGCGTCCACCACTCCGCCGCCGGCGTGCGCAGCACCAGCTGGTCCTGGACGGCGTGAAAGCAGGCCCTTGTACCACTGCTCCGCCGTGGTCTGGGCGCCGAATTCGGTGAGGTCGATGACGACCGGCTGCGCGCCTTCGGCGGCGAGCCGTTCGGCGGTGCGGATCATCAGGCTCGACTTGCCCATTTGCCGCGACGTCAGAATGTACGTGAAGTCGCCTGCGCGGCAGTGCGCCAGCAGCTCGCCGTCTGCGCGCCGTTCGAGATACACGCCGCCGCCGGCCTGCACGGTCCCGCCGGCCACCAACGCGAACGCTTCAGGACTGTTCATGGAGGCGCTCGCGGAAATACCGGGCGTACAGCTCACAGCGCGGCACCACGTTCTGTTCCCTCGCGCCGCACCAGGCCAGCCGCCTGGAGACGATGGATCAGCAGCTCGTCGCCGCCACTGTGCCGCTCGATCACCTGACGCAGCGCGGATATCAGCTCGGGCTTGCCCTGCAGTCGCAGCAGGTAATAGCGCAGCTGATCGCCGAAGGGCCCGGCGTCTTCGGTGGCCTGCGCGAAGAGTTCCTCGATGCCGCATGCCGGCGTGCTGCTGGCCAGCCACGTAGAGCGCCTTGCGCGTCAGATACGGGTGGCCGTGGATCAGCGCGTACAGCCGCTCGACGTCGGTGTCGCGAAGCGGCTGGGGATGCAGCGCGTTGAGGCGCGCCACCTGCTCCGGCAGAAAGTCTTCGAGCGGCAGCACCACGCCGACGTTGAACGGCGACTCGTGCGAGCGGTCGATGAAGAACTGCGGCTCGGTCGACGTCGACAGGATGATGTCGAGCTTCTTCCAGCTGCGCCGGATCGGATGCGCGCGCAGGCCGTGCCAGCTTCGCAGCATGGCGAAGAAATCGGCCGAGAACGTGGTGCGGAAGATCGAGTCGGTCTCGTCGATCGCGACCACGCACGGGGCATCGAGCGGCTGCAGGATCGTGCCGCTCCACGTACCGCGTGCAGTTCTGCGGGTTCGAGTACCCCGCATCCCAGAGCTCGTCACGCTGTCCGGTAGCTCCAGCTGTTCGGCGATCGACGCGGCGAATCGGCGGAAGAACAGTCCGCATCTGCCTTCGATTCTCGTCCACCAGCTGGAAATCGAGCAGGGCGATCTTCTTGCCGACGTCCAGTCCGCCTTGATCGTCCGCATCGCATCGAGCTCTTGCCCATCTGCCGCGGCCCCTTGATGGTCAGCGTCTGACCCGGCTGGCGGGCGACCGACGAGCGCCGTCGTATCAGCGGGCCGCGGCAGATACCACGGGTCGTCGATGTCGAGCGTCCCTCCAGGTACTGGAAGCGGTGCGGCGTAGCGGCAGGCTGGATGATCCGCCGCGATTGTGCCGCAGGCCCGCACGCGCACCGTTGGCGGCCGCCGATCATCGCCGCAGCAGTTCCTGCAGCAGTCGCGCGCGTGTCAGCCTGCCGCTGCCAGCTCGCATACTGGATGCCGTCGAGTAGGCGTTCAAGGGATACGGCAGCGGCCCGTCGAAGGCAATGCGCACCGGCAGAAGGCGCGGCGCGGAGGTCGTTGCCGCGTGGTGACGAGCTGTTTCGATCTCGCCCCGCACCATCTCGCTCCGGCTCGATTCGGCCGTAGAGACACGATCAGGTAATCGGTTGGCGAACCTGGGGTTCGATCCGCGCGCCGTAGCGTGCCCGACAATCAAACGCTGATCGATGAACACGTCGGCGCCAGCCACTCGACTTGCCCACCGGCGCCGAGCACCTCATCGTCGGGGTGTGCGGCCACGACGAGCGTCGGAGGCGCGGGCGGGCGCTGTTCGACCGGCCAGGGACCCCGCAGCGAGAAACGCACGCGCAGCCGGGGTAACACGTCGACTGGAAGACTCGTTGAGGGCACCTGGCCACCTGGGCCACGCGAAGTGGCGCAGCGCTCTCCAAGGAGCAAGGCACATTCCTGACCGTTGCGGCCACGGGTACACCTCAACGGATAATCAGCCGTGGCGTTTGACTTGCTGGCCCTGCAAACGGTATAAACATGGCCGTGAACGTCAGCGCCATGTCCTGCTGCTGTTGTTGTTGCGCGCGAGCCCATGGGGCTCCTGCGCCTGCGGGACTGCTGCGTTCACGGGGGGTGCACCTGCACCACTGATTCGCTGGCCAGAGAGGCCAGCACGCAACGGACCCACAAGGCCCGGGATGCTCCAGCGAGCACCCGGGCCTTTTTGTTTGTACCGCAGTCCGAGCA
Organism: Vicinamibacteria bacterium; assembly: GCA_963697705.1. Classification (GTDB taxonomy): domain Bacteria; phylum Acidobacteriota; class Vicinamibacteria; order Vicinamibacterales; family JAENWD01; genus CAVUCH01. Next base: position 1,290,063 of record CAVOPA010000017.1, on the reverse strand, counting down.
CCGCGCTCGGTAATGAGGCAGCGTGGCGGAGAGCAGCGTCGCGGAGAGTCGAACGGAACAATGGGCGAGCGAACTGGAGCACCAGTCCGCCCCGGAGATCCTGGCGTGGGCCGCAGGCTTCGCTCCGCGCGTGGCCTTCGGCACTGGTTTCGGCGCCGAGGGCTGCGTGCTCGTCCACCTGATTGCGACCGAGGCGCTGCCGATTCGTGTGTTCACGCTCGATACCGGCCTGCTGTTTCCGGAGACCTACGAGTTGTGGCAGCGGCTCGAGCGCCGGTACGGCATCGCCATCCGCGGCGTGCAGCCGGCGCTCTCGCTCGAGGAACAGGCGGCGAGGTACGGCGACGCGCTGTGGGAGCGCGAGCCCGATCGGTGCTGCGGCATTCGCAAGGTGGCGCCACTTCAGCCGGAGCTCGCCGGTGTTGACGCATGGATCACCGCGATTCGCCGCGACCAGACGCCCGATCGCGCCCACGCGGCGATTGTGGTGCGTGAAGCCGTCAGCGGGCCCCTGAAGATCAATCCGCTCGCCACCTGGACGACTGACGACGTCTGGGAGTTCATCCGCACGAACGACGTGCCCTACAACCCGCTCTACGACCGCGGCTACGCGAGCATCGGGTGCGCACCGTGCACCACGGCAGTCACCAACGGCGAACACCCCCGGGCCGGACGGTGGCGTGGGCGCGAGAAAACCGAGTGCGGCCTGCACGTGGCCTCCGGGCCGGTGCGGCTGCAGCTGTTCCCTTCCAGCAGTCAAGGAGCATGAGCGTGTCGTCTTCCGTTCTGCCGCATGGCGGCGAGTTGATCGACCGGACCGATCCCGAGGGGCAGGCTGGTGGTTCGCGAAGCCACACCGCCGGTCTCGCTGCGCAGGCTGGTTTCGTGGTGTGGTTCACGGGATTGTCCGGCGCAGGCAAGAGCACGCTTGCGGAGGCGCTGCGCCGCCGGATCTCGGGCGGCCGGCCGGTCCAAATCCTCGATGGCGACGAGGTGCGCACCAATCTCTCCCAAGGTCTCGGATTCAGCAAGGACGACCGCGACGCCAACATCCGGCGCATCGGGTTCGTGGCCCGGCTGCTCGCGCGGAACGGCGTGCCGGCCATCACCGCGGCGATCTCACCCTATGCCGCGGTGCGCCAGGAGGTCCGTCGACTGACCGAGGAAGGCGGCGTGGCATTCATCGAGGTCTACGTCGAGGCGCCGCTCGAGGTGCTCGTCGAACGCGACGTGAAAGGCCTCTACCGCAAGGCGCTGGCCGGCGAGATCGAGCATTTCACCGGCGTCTCGGACCCGTACGAGCCGCCGACGTCGCCGGACGTGGTCGTGCACAGCGATCGTGAGCGCGTCGACGAGAGCGTCGCGCGCATCGTGCAGGTGCTGCTGGAGCGCGGATTGCTGACCCTGTCGGCCGACAAGGCGGTGTCGTGATGGAGACCTCCCTCTTTCCCGTGTTCCTGAAACTCGCCGGCCGCCGCGTGCTCGTCGTCGGGGCCGGCCCGGTGGCCACCTCGAAGATCGAGGGCCTGCTTGCCGCGGGCGCTGACGTCACCGTGATTGCGCCCGAGATGACCACCGCGATCGAGGCGGCTCCGGTCACCCGCGTGCGGCGCCCGTTCGAGCCGGCGGATCTCGACGGCGCATGGCTGGTCGTCACCGCCGCCACGCCGGAGGTAAACCGCGATGTCGCCCGCGTCGCCGAGGAGCGCCGCGTGTTCGTGAACGCGGTAGACGATCCTCCACACGCCACGGCGTATCTCGGCGGCGTGCTCCGACGGGACGGCGTCACGCTCGCCATTTCGACGTGCGGCCATGCACCGGCGCTCGCGGGCCTGCTGCGCGAGGCGCTCGACCGCGTCCTGCCAAAGGATCTCGATCGATGGGTGGCCGAAGCCCGGGCCATCCGCCGGAGCTGGATCGAGCGGCACGTGCCGATGGCGCAGCGCCGCCCGCAGCTGCTTCGCGCGCTGAACGCCCTCTACGCGCGGCGCACGCGCCAGTACCTCGCGTCGGAGCTGTGGCTATGAGCGCCGGGTTCGTCTCGCTCGTCGGCGCCGGGCCGGGTGACCCCGGGCTGCTGACGCTCCGGGCGCAGGACCGGCTCGAACACGCCGACCTCGTGCTGTATGACGCGCTCGTCTCGCCCGACGTGCTCGCGTTCGCACGGCGCGCCCAGCGGTTCTATGTCGGCAAGCGTGCCGGCCGCACCTCGGTCTCCCAGGAGACGATCAACCGGCTGCTGGTTCGCGCCGCGCGCCGCGGGCGCAGGGTCGTGCGGCTCAAGGCGGGTGACCCGTTCGTCTTCGGGCGAGGTGGCGAGGAAGCATTGGCGCTCGCCGCTGCCGGCATCGCATTCGAGGTGGTTCCGGGCGTGAGCGCTGCAGTCGCCGCCCCCGCGCTGGCTGGCATCCCGGTGACCCATCGCGGCGCCGCATCGGCCTTCGTCACGGTGTCCGGGCACGACGAGCGCGCGTGGGCGCCGCTGCTCGACGCTCTCCCACCCCACGCGGCGACGATCGTCGTGATGATGGGACTTGGAGCGCGCGACGACATCGCGCGCCGTTTGCTCGCGCGCGGCTGGAACCCCGAGACGCGGGCCGCCGTGCTGGTGGCCGCGTCGACGGCGGACGCCGAGACCTGGATCGGCACCATCCGCGAACTGGCGCACGGCGGCTCGGTTGCTGAGGGCGATGGCGCCGGCACGGTCGTCATCGGCGAGGTCGTGCGCGTAGGCGAACAGCTCGCGCGCCTCGCGGCAACAGCCACGGGCGATGCTCGAGCCGGTCGTGGCCTCACACTCGATCTCGAGTACGACGACGTCTCGGATCCCGCTGCGGCCGTGGCGGCGGGCGGACAACACCGGTGACGTGCGGTCACCCGAAAGAGGACGGCAAGGCATGGCAGCAGTAGACGACCCCAAGACGCTTGGACGCACCAGGCTTTCGTTCGCCGCCGAGCACGACATCGACGAGTTCGCGGACGTACTGGCGCAATTCGAGCGCGGCGAAATCACCCCCGATCAATGGCGCGCGTTCCGCCTCGTGCGCGGCACTTATGGCCAGCGCCAGGCCGCCGACGCCCAGATGTTGCGCGTCAAGGTCCCCCAGGGCGTGATCTCGACGGCGCAGCTGTATGCGTTCGCCGATGTCGCGGAGCAGCACTCGCGCGGCTTCGGGCACATCACGACGCGCCAGAACATCCAGTTCCACTTCGTGCGCCTGCACGACGTGGAGCTCGCGATGCGCCGTCTCGCCGAGGCGGGTCTCACGACGCGCGAGGCCTGCGGCAATTCGGTGCGCAACATCACGGCATGCCCGTATGCCGGCGTGAGCGCCAACGAGCTGTTCGATGTGACGCCGTACGCGGAAGCACTGACCCGCTACCTGCTGCGCCATCCGCTCAGCGCGTCGCTGCCGCGCAAGTTCAAGATCGCGTTCGAAGGCTGCCCCGAGGATCACGCGTTCACGTCCATCAACGACATGGGCTGGCGGGCGGTCGTGCAACCGGGCCACCACGGGCGTGAAGTCAGAGGTTTCCGCGTGACCGTCGGGGGCGGCACGGCCACCTACAGCGTCTCGGGCTACCTGCTGCACGACTTCGTGCCGGTCGACGACATGCTCAACGTGGCGGAGGCGGTCATTCGCGTGTTTCACCGCCACGGCGATTACCAGCACAAGCACCGGAATCGGATGAAGTTCCTCATCAAGAAACTGGGGTGGGACGGCTGGCGCGCGGCGTACGAACACGAGTATGCCGAGGTGATTGCCGAAGGCGGCTCGCGGCTGCCCTTCGATCCAGAGCGGCCGCCGGTGGAAACGGCACCCGATTGGCCGCGGCCCGACGCGCCATCCCTCGGCGAGGTGGCCGCCCGTGCGGCCGCGTCTCCTGTCGTCGGACCCGGCATCGTGCCGAACGTCCGGCCGCGGCTGCCCGTGGGGCGCGAGCCGGTGCTCCGCTGGCTCAGCACGAATGTACGCCCGCAGAAGCAGGCGGGGTTCGCGACCGTTACGGTCACCGTGCCGCTCGGCGACTTCACGGGCGAGCAGATGCGCATCCTCGCCGACCTGTCGCTGGCATTCAGCGACGGATCGATCCGCATCACGCCCGACCAGGACCTGGTGTTCCGGTGGGTACCTGTCCACGCGGTCGAACGGCTGTACGAGCAGCTCTCGGCTGCCGGCTTGTCGCTGCCCGACGCCGGGACCATCGCCGACGTGACGAGCTGCCCGGGCGCCGAGTCGTGCCGCCTTGCCGTCACGCAGTCGAGGGGCCTCGGCAAGCTGCTCGGCGATCACCTGCGCGAGCGGCCGGACCTGATCGATGCCGCACCCGACGTGCACATCAAGATCAGCGGCTGTCCGAACGGCTGCGGCCAGCATCACGTCGCCGGCATCGGGTTCCAGGGCAGCATCCGCAAGGTCGCGGGACGTGCGGTGCCCCAGTACTTCGTGATGGTGGGCGGCGATGCGGGGAGCGACGGCGCGCGGTTCGGCCGTCTCGCGGCAAAGATTCCGGCCCGGCGAGGGCCGGAAGCCCTCGAGCGGCTGCTGCAGCTCTACGCGGAGGACCGTGTTGACGGCGAAAGCGCAACCGCGTTCTTCGGCCGCATCGACCTCCCCCGGGTCAAGCAGTCACTCGCCGATCTGGAACGGCTGACGCCGGAAGATGCAGTGCCGGCCGACTTCATCGATCTCGGCGAAGATGCTGAGTTCGCCCCGGAAGTGCTCGACGGGGAATGCAGCGCGTAACCGGAATGAGCACCAGGAGAACGTCGATGATCGTCGCGCGTGCAGGTGGAAGGTCGCAGCAGCGGTGTCGATGCCAGCAGTGTCGATGCTGTTGCCGGACTCTCACGCGATCACCACTTGTCACGCGAGGATCAGATGCCTGGACGTCGAACGATTTGGATCATTGGCCTTCTGCTCGGAGCCATTAGCGGCCACCCCGGGAATGCGGCGGCGCAGGCGCCGGCCCCCGATGTGCAGCAGCGCGTCGAGGCGCTCGAGGCCAGGATTCGTGAACTCGAACAGCAATTGGCTTCTGCCCGCGGCGTGCCGGGCAGCACGCCAGCCCCCGTTGCCCTGCCGACCGTCGCCAGCCTTGCGCCCGTGCTGGCCATGGCGGCGGTGACGAACAGCTCGCCGGCCGCGCCGCTGCCGACTCTTGAAACGCTCGCTTCCGAGATCGACCAGCTGGATCAGCGGATACGCATCGTCGGCCGTCAACTCGAGCTCGACCGGGAGCAGGCCACCGAGCGCGCGAAAACCACTCCAGCGGTCGGCGCCGGCCGCGAGGGGTTCACGCTGCGCTCCGCCGATGGCGCCTTCCAGCTGCGGCTGCGCGGGTACGTGCAATCCGACGGGCGCTTCTACGCGGCTGACGATGGCGAGCAGGGCACCGACACATTCGTACTGCGGCGGGTCAGGCCGATCATCGAGGGGACGCTTTTCAAGAACTTCGACGTCCGCCTCACACCCGACTTCGGCGGGGGCACGACCGTCCTGCAGGACGCGTTCGTCGATCTCCGCTTCAGTCCAGTCGCAAAGATCCGCGCCGGGAAGTTCAAGACCCCGTTCGGCCTCGAACGGCTCGCCTCGGCAACCGACCTCCTGTTCGTGGAGCGTGCATTGCCAACGGCCGTCGCGCCGAACCGCGACCTCGGCGTGCTGCTCTACGGCGACCTATTCGCGCGCACCTTGAACTACACGGTTGGCGTCGTCAACGGCGTCGCGGATGGCGCGAGTGCTGACACCGACGACCGTGACGGCAAGGACGCCGTGGCGCGCCTGTTCGCGCTGCCCTTCAAAGAGAGCCGGCACGAGCGGCTGCAGGGGCTCGGCATCGGGTTCGCCGGCACGTCCGGTACACGGCGTGGCACGCTGGTTGGGCCAAATATGCCCGTCTTCAGGACCAACGGTCAGCTCGTATTCGCCCGCTACCGCCTGGACGGCACCGCGGACGGCACGACCGTCTCGGACGGCTCGCACTGGCGCGCATCGCCGCAGGGCTACTACTACACCGGTCCGTTCGGCGTACTGGCGGAATACGTGTTCTCGTCGCAGCGCGTCCGTCGTGCCGCGGAGACGGCTCGTCTCGACACCCGGTCGTGGCAGGTGGCGGCGTCCTACGTGCTGACCGGTGAAGACAGCTCGTACCGCGGGGTGACGCCGCGCAGCGCGTTCGATCCGTCATCAGGCTCGTGGGGCGCCTTCGAGCTCACCGCCCGGGTCAACCAGCTCACCCTCGACGATGACGCGTTTCCGGTCTTCGCCAATCCGGAGACTGCGGCGCGCGACGCGCGCGCGTGGGGCGCCGGCATCAATTGGTACCTCAACCGCGCGGTCAAGCTGACGGCCGACTTCGAAGAAACCCACTTCCGGGGCGGCGCCGCCTTCGGTGCTCGCGAAACCGAGCGAGACCTGCTCACGCGGATTCAGGTCGGATACTAGGAGACTCGTCATGAAGCAGGTCATTCGAACTGTTCTTCTGTCCCTCGGCGCGGCCGCGATCGTGTGGCAATTCGTCCAGCCGGTCGCGGTGCCGCTGCACGCGGAAGCGGCGGTCACGCTGCTGAACGTGTCGTACGACCCCACCCGCGAGTTGTACCAGGAGGTGAACGCGGCGTTCACGGCGGCCTGGAAGGCCAAGACCGGCCAGGCCGTCACCGTCAACCAGTCGCATGGTGGATCGGGCAAGCAGGCCCGCGCGGTCATCGACGGGCTGCAGGCCGACATCGTCACGCTCGCGCTGGCCTACGACATCGACGCGATCCGGGACAACGGACACCTGATCGCGCAGAACTGGCAGGCGCGGCTGCCGCAGAACAGTGCCCCGTACACGTCGACCATCGTGCTGCTCGTGCGCAAGGGCAATCCCAAACACATCAAGGACTGGGACGACCTGGTGCGCCCGGGCGTGTCGGTGATCGCGCCGAATCCGAAGACCTCTGGAGGGGCGCGCTGGAATTACCTGGCGGCGTGGGGCTACGCGCTCCAGCGGGCGAATGGCGACGAGTCGCGGGCGCGCGACTTCGTGTCGAAGCTCTATCGCAACGTTCCCGTCCTCGACTCCGGGGCGCGGGGAGCGACAACCACGTTCGTGCAACGCGGGATCGGCGACGTGCTCGTGGCATGGGAAAACGAGGCGCTTCTTGCAGTCGAGAAGCTGGGGAAGGGCGACTTCGAGCTGATCGCGCCCTCGGTATCGGTGCTGGCCGAGCCTCCAGTCGCTGTCGTCGACAAGGTCGTCGATCGCCGCGGCACGCGGAAGGTGGCGGAGGCGTATCTCGAGTTCCTGTACTCCCCGGAGGGCCAGGAGATTGCCGCCAGGAACTACTACCGCCCGCGATCCGAGCCCGTCCGCGCGAAATATGCGAAGCAGTTCCCGGCGCTCCGCCTCTTTACCGTCGACGAAGTGTTCGGCGGATGGGCGAAGGCGCAGAAGACTCACTTCGCGGATGGCGGCGTGTTCGACCAGATCTATCAGCCGGGGACCTAGTCGATGCTGATGCGGCCTCGCAGCGCGCTTCCGGGATTCGGGCCGGCGCTCGGGGTCACGCTGCTCTACCTGTGCCTGCTGGTGCTGATTCCGCTCTGCGGCGTGTTCTTCAAGACGGCGACGCTGACACCGGCCCAGTTCTGGCACATCGTCACGACCCCGCGCGCGCTGATGTCGTACCGGCTGACCATCGGCGCGGCGGCGGCGGCGGCGTCGCTGAACGTGGTGTTTGGCGTCCTCGTCGCGTGGGTGCTGGTCCGCTATCCCTTCCCGGGGCGCCGTGTCCTCGACGCGCTCGTCGATCTGCCGTTTGCACTCCCGACGGCGGTGGCCGGCATCGCGCTGACCTCCGTGTACTCGCGCAACGGGTGGATCGGTCGAATCCTCGAACCGCTCGGCATTCCGGTCGCCTTCACGCCCCTCGGCATCGTCGTGGCGCTCACGTTCATCGGCCTTCCGTTCGTCGTCCGTACGGTGCAACCGGTGCTGCAGGATCTCAACCCGGAAGTGGAGGAGGCGGCCGTGAGTCTCGGCGCGACACGCGCGCAGGTGTTCCGCCGCGTCATCCTGCCGACGATCCTGCCGGCGGTGCTGACTGGCTTCACGCTCGCGTTCGCGCGTGCACTGGGGGAGTACGGATCGGTCGTGTTCATCGCCGGGAACCTGCCGATGCGGACGGAAATCACGACGCTGCTGATCATGACCAAGCTGGAGCAGTACGACTACGCGGGCGCGACCGCACTTGCTTCCATGATGCTGGTGCTCTCATTCGTGCTGCTGGTCGGGACCAACAGCCTTCACGCGTGGAGTCGCAGGCACGCCGCCTGAACCCGCATCATGCACCGACCGATCGAACGCCGCGCATCGACGAGTGAAGGACGGCTCGTGCCGGTCCTGCTCACTGCCGTCGCGATCGCGTTCCTGGCAGCATTTCTGCTCGTGCCGCTCGCGGCGGTCTTTACCCAGGCGTTCGCGGACGGCATGTTCGTGTACTGGCGCGCGGTGACCGACCCGGAGGCGCTCAGCGCCGTGCGGCTCACGCTGCTGACGGCCCTGTGCGTGGTGCCGTTGAACCTGGCGTTCGGCGTGGCCGCGGCGTGGACCATCGCGCGGTTCGAATTTCGCGGCAAGCGCGTGCTGATCACGCTGATCGATCTGCCGTTTGCCGTGTCGCCGGTCGTCTCGGGGCTCGTCTTCGTGCTGCTGTTCGGCGGTGGAGGCTTTTTCGGGCCCTGGCTGGCCGCGCACGACGTCCGGATCATCTTTGCCGTGCCCGGTATCGTGCTGGCCACGCTCTTCATTACCGTGCCGTTCGTTGCGCGCGAGTTGATTCCGGTCATGCAGGGACAGGGCGCCGACGCCGAGGAGGCCGCATTGGCCCTCGGCGCGAGCGGGTGGCAGATGTTCCGTCGCGTGACGCTGCCGAACATCCGGTGGGGGCTGCTCTACGGCACCGTGCTGCTGACGGCCCGCGCCGTGGGTGAGTTCGGCGCGGTGTCGGTCGTCTCCGGTCACATCCGGGGACAGACGAACACGATCCCGCTGCACGTCGAGATTCTCTACAACGAGTACAACTTCGCGGCCGCTTTCGCGGTGGCCTCGCTGCTGACGGCCATCGCGCTCGTGACGCTGGTGGCGCGCTCGATCATCGAGTGGCGCTCAGCCGCCCCGATCGGGGCCGACGTGGCGGAACTGGAGCAGGCATGAGCATCGAAGCGCGGGGCATCAGTCATCGCTTCGGCACCTACCAGGTGCTCGACAAGGTCGACCTGTCCGTCCAGGCGGGACAGCTCGTCGGGTTGCTGGGGCCCTCCGGCTCGGGAAAGACGACGCTGCTGCGGATCATCGCCGGTCTCGAGCGCCCGGACGAAGGCGCAGTGTACCTGGACGGCGTCGACACCACCCGCGAGCCCACCCAGCGTCGTCGCGTGGGGTTCGTGTTCCAGCACTACGCCCTGTTCAACCACCTCACGATCTTCGAGAACGTGGCGTTCGGCCTGCGCGTGCGGGCGCGGCGGGAGCGCCCGTCCGAGCGCGCGATCCGTGACCGCGTGCGCGAGCTGCTCGCGCTCGTGCAACTCGACGAGCTCGCCGAGCGGTATCCGTCACAGCTGTCGGGTGGGCAGCGGCAGCGCGTGGCGCTCGCGCGCGCGCTCGCGGTCGAACCGCGGGTGCTGCTGCTCGACGAGCCCTTCGGCGCGCTCGACGCGCGCGTGCGGAAAGATCTGCGGCGCTGGCTCCGCCGGCTGCACGACGAGCTGCACGTGACCAGTGTCTTCGTGACGCACGATCAGGAGGAAGCGCTCGAGCTCTCGGACCGTGTCGTCGTGATGAACGACGGGCGCATCGAGCAGGAGGGCACGCCAGACGAGGTCTATCACTCGCCGCGCACGCCGTTCGTCTACCGTTTTCTCGGCGACGTGAATCTGTTTCATGGCCGCGTCGACGGCGACCACGCGCTGGTCGGCGGACTCGAGGTGCCGCTGCCGGCGGGTGTAAAGGCCGGGGACGGACACACGGCCGTATTCATCCGCCCGCACCTGCTCGATCTGCATCCAGAGGAGCCAGCCGGCGGCAGCTTCCGGGCGCGCGTCGTGCGGGTCAACCCAGCGGGACCCCTCGTCAAGGTGGAGCTGCTCACCGAATGGGGCGAGTCGGCGCGGGCCGAGCTGACGCAGGAGCGCTATCGCGCGGCTCCCGTGTCGTGCGGCGATGACGTGTTCGTCTCCGCGCGCGAAGCGGTGCCGGCGGTCGCGTGACGGATGCGCCGTCAAACGGACTCACCAACGCCGCGGGCGGACAGTTAGAGATCCGCGGTCCCTTGTGTAGCCATGTGGGGCAGGCCTTCAGGCCTGCTTGCGCGCGCCGATTTGCAGGGCTGAAGCCCTGCCCCACGCACTAACAGGCACCAAGGTCAGGCCGATTGACCCCGCTCGTCGGCGGCGACACCCTTCGTGAGCAGCCACACCCCGAGCGGCACCTCGAACGCGAGCATCGGGATCCAGGCGTAGTTCGTGATCGGGCCCTGAACGAAGCCGGCAAGCTGCAGGGGAAGAACGACTACGAGCAGGATCGAGGCGACCACGCCCAGCCAGGCCAACGGCACGGGGATGCTTCGGGCGCGCAGAAGCAAGTACGAGAACAACGCGCTGCCGAGGGCGAAGCAGGTTGCGGCGATGAGCCCGGTCCACCCGCCCATCTTCAGCAGCACGGCCCCGACCGCCTGCGCCGCGGCCGCTTCCGGGGCAGGGGCCACGGCGGCCGTCGTCGCCAGCGAGAGGAGTCCCAGCGCTCTGATCGGCGCAATGGCCGCGACAATACCCTCGGCGACGCGACAACAGAGTCCCATCAGCGCCAGGTCACGGTCCTCGTCGCGCGTGAGCGCGAACAGCGTCACGCCCAGCACCATCGCGTATGCAGCCTGGAGCAACGTGAGCAGGATGTTGACGCGGACGAGCGGCGCGTGCTGGACCATGCTCGCGAGCTTCGCGGCGGTCCCGTCGGCGCCGGCCACGATCCGGCCGGAGAGGACCAGGCTGGTGACGCCTGTCGCAATGTAGACCAGCAGAACGGCGCCGGCCAGCCGTGCGTTCGATGCGCGGGTCATGGGTGCGTCCGCGACACGCCCGTCCGCAGCGACGCTCCTCCGGCGCCCGCCTGCGCCTGCCACGCGGAAGCCTTCACGCCGAACGCGAGCAGCCACACCGTGAGCGCTCCCTCCCCGATGACGCCCGGCGCCAGGTTGTAGGGATAGAGAGCCCTGCCGAGCGACGGCGACAGAAACGTCAGCCACCCCAGGCCGGCACACAGCATCAGGGCGCCCAGCGCTCGAGGAAGAAACGTCGACTCGAGAATGAGGTAGCCGATCAGCACGCAGTAGCATCCGAAGAAGACGAGGGGATTGACGCTCCGCAACTCCAGCGGTCCAGCGGCGATTCCCGCCAGGCTGACCAACAGCGCGAGCAAAGAGAGGCTCTTGCTGACCGGCTTGAACATGCCGTAGAAGAGCAACGTCACCGCGACGTAACACGCGCCCGCGATCAGACCGGCTGCCGCACCGAGACTGCTGCGATCGACGAGCGCGAATCCTCCGCTCAGGAACGTGAGCAGATAGAAGACTCCCGCCACTCTCGCCCGCGAATCGAGCGACGCTTCTTCACTTCGTTCCATGATTGGCCCTACTCCGATCGGAGTGCTTGCACCACGTCCACACGCGAGGCGCGGGCCGCCGGTATCAGCGACGCGACCACCGCCGCGCCGATGAGCACGCCCGCGGCCGCCAGCACGGGCACGGCACCTGGAAGGCGCACGTCCACGAACACGCGCGATGCGACGTGCGCGAGCACGTATCCACCGGCGGCTCCCGCCGCGATGCCGATGACCGCAATCACCACGCCCTCCGACAGCACGCGCGTGAGCAGGTGGCGCGGAGCGGACCCAACCGCCAGCCGCACGCCGAACTCGCGCGTGCGTGCGCTCACCGAGAATGCCAGCACGCCCGCCACACCGACGACGGCGATCAGCAGCGCGATGCCGGCGAACCCGGAGAACACGAAGGCGTTCAGCCGTTCGGGCGACAGCACTTCCGCGCGCACGTCTTCCAGCGTCGCGGCGCGCTCCACCGGCTGGTCCGCGGAAATCTCGCGGATGACCCGTCTGACGGCCGGCACGAGCGCGTAGGGATCGCCGGCCGCGTGCACGAACAGGCGGCCGGCGAGGCCTATCTGCCGCACGGGGTGATAGATCGTCATTGCCGGCCCGCGCACGACGTTCTCGTCGTCCACGTCGGCCACGACACCGACGATGCGCCGCGGGAGGGGCTTGCCGAAGTACGGGTCGGTCCACCACATGTGCCGGTTCAGCGCTTCGCCGTTCGGGAACAGCCGCTGCGCGACGCTCTGGCTGACGACCACCACCGGTTCGCAGTCATCGCGGTCGTCGTCGGTGAAGTCGCGGCCCGCGAGCATCGGCACGCCCAGCACCGCGAAGAAGTGAGGGGCGACAATCCGGAATCGCGCGCGCGGGCTCTCTTCGCCGCTGGCCGGTGTGTAGCCCTCGGCCGCGAACCCCACACCGGGACCGAAGGTGCCGGCATCGCGCCAGGGCACGAAGCCGCCGACGGCCGCGCCGTCCACGCCCGGCAACCGGGCAATGCGCCGCGTCGCCTCCTCGTAGAAGCTGGCGCGCTTCGCGTCGCCGATTCCGACGCCCGTCGCGGATGTCGGGATGTCGAATACCAGCACGTGCGGCATGTCGTAGCCGGTGTTCGCCGTCTGGAGCGCGACGAGCGTGGCGAGCAGCATGCCGGCGCCGGCGAGCAGCACGAACGAGAACGCAATCTGAGCCGTCGCGAACACACGCAGGCGCCGGCTCGTGCTTCGCGTGATCCGGAAGCTGCCGCTCGCCAGTCCGAGTCCCGTGGGCGCATGCGGCGACGGCAGCCGCGGGATGAAGGCGAGCACCAGCGCCGCGATCATCGCGAGCCCCGCACCGACCCAGAGCACACTGGAATCCACCGTGACGTCGAGAGCGCGGACGGAGAAGCGGGCAGCGTAGCGGGCCACGACGGAAACGAAGGGCTGCGCCAGCACCACGCCCAGCACGGCCCCGGCGCCGCAGAGCACCAGGCTTTCGGCCAGGAGCGTGCGCCGGAGCGCACCGCGGCCGGCGCCGAGCGCCGCCCGCACGGCGAGCTCGCCTTCGCGCCGCACCGAGCGGGCCAGGATCAGATTGGCGACGTTCGAGCACGCGATCACGAACACGATCGCTGCGGCGGCGAGCAGCATGAGCAGGATCGTCCGCGCCGGCGACGCGATCTGCTCGCGCAGCCGCACCGCTGTGAGCTGGACGTCGCCCCGGGGCGGATACGCCTCCGGGTGCTCGCGTCGCATGGCGGCGTACACGGTGGTCAACTCGGCGCGCGCGGCCTCGAGCGACGCGCCTGGCGCCAGGCGGCCGAACAGCTCGGTCATCCGGTGCGTTCGGCTGGTGACCATCGTTGCCCCGAGGTGATGCGGGCTCGTCACCACGTTCGCGATGATGTCGGTGTCGGCCGGGTACGGCACCGACGGCTCGAGGACGCCGACCACCGTGGCGGTACGCGGGCCGAGCCGGATGGTCTTGCCGATCACGGTCGGATCGCCCTTGAGCGATGTCGTCCAGAACCTGTGCGTGAAGACCGCCGCGCCCACCGCCGTCGGACCATCGTCCCCGGCGTTCAGCAGGCGGCCCAACACCGGGCGAAGGCCCATCACGTCGAAGAACGACCCGCCCACGACGCCGGCCTTCACCATGCGGGCATCGCGGCCGAGGCCGATCATCGTGAAGTCGACCGTGGAGAAGTCGCCGAACCTGGCGATCGTGGTCACGCGTGATGTGAGGTCCCTGATTTCCGGCACCGAGAACGTCATGTTCTCGGCGCCGATGCCGGGCGCGCTCTGGCGGATGTAGATGAGGCGATCTTCGTCGCGGTTGACCAGCGGCCGCAGGAGCACGCCTCTGACCACGCTGAAGACCGCGGCGTTGGCCCCGATACCGAGGGCGAGCGTCACGACCACCGTGGCTGCCAGGCCCTTCGCGCGCAGCAGGGAGCGCAGGCCGACGCGCATGTCACGCGCGAGTGCCGCAACCGCATCGAACCAGCGGCTGTACCAGACCCGCCGCATCGAGTCGCGGATGGCCGGAACGTAGCCGAACTCCCTCAGCGCGGCCAGGCGCGCCGACTCGGGATCCTCCCCGCGTTCGATCCGTTCCTGCACGCTCAGCGCGAGATGGCCGCGGATTTCCTCGTCGAGATCGCGCTCGTCAGGCCCCATGGCTACTCCTTGGTCGGCACCGGGTTCATGATGCGGCCGATTGCGTCCACGAGCTGCGACCACCGATCCCGCTCACGCAGCAGCTGCGCCTTGCCCGCAGCCGTCAGCCGGTAGTACTTCGCGCGCTGATTGGCCTCGCTCACACCCCACTCGGACTTCAGCCACCCGCGCTTCTCGAGCCGGTGCAGCGCGGGATAGAGCGAGCCGGTCTCCACCTTGAGCACGTCGTCGGATTGCGCGCGGATGGCCTGGCCGATGCCGTGGCCGTGCTGCGGCCCCCACTGGAGGGTCTTGAGGACGAGCATGTCGAGCGTGCCCTGGAGCAGTTCCAGGCGCGGGTCGTCGGGCGTCTTGGGCATGTCGTAGACAGTCTACAGCCTTGGACGTAGGATGTCTACAGCTTGTTCCCGGGTCGATGGTCTGATCTGATGAATCGTGCCGGTTTGCCGACCGAAGCCCCTTGTAGCGCCCGACTCTGTCGGGCGCGGCGACAGCGTCGTTCAACGGTTAGATCGCGCTTGCCGACCGCGGATATGGTGGTGCTACATTGAGCCCTGCCGGAGCGCCGTGACCAACCGCGTCCTCGGCGAGACACAGAACACCCGGGAGCGACCTCCATGTCAGTGACATCAACCGATCCCGCTCGCGCCGCTAGCGCGGGCCTCTCACGGCGCCGCTTCCTGGCCGACGCCGGGTCAGCCGCCCTTGCGCTCTCCGTGGTCACACCGGAGCTGGTGCGCGCAGGCGGCGCAGGTCCAACGGTGAATCTCGGGATCATCGGCTGCGGCGGGCGCGGCAGCTGGATCGCCAATCTGTTCCAGAAGCACGGCGGGTACAACATCGCCGCGCTCGCTGACTACTTCCCCGATCGCGTCGACGCGCTCGGCGGGAAGCTGAGCGTGCCTCCGGCGCGCCGCTTCACCGGACTGTCAGGCTATCGCCGGCTGCTCGAGCAGACGCTCGACGCCGTGGCCATTGAAAGCCCGCCGTTCTTCCACCCGACGCAGGCGGCCGACGCCGTGGCGGCCGGAAAGCACGTCTACCTGGCCAAGCCAGTGGCCGTGGACGTGCCCGGCTGCACCGCCGTCGGCGACAGCGCGGCGAAGGCAACGGCGAACAGCTTGTGCTTCCTCGTGGACTTCCAGACGAGGGCCAACGAGCTGTTCATCGAGGCCCTGCGTCGCGTGCACGACGGCGCGATCGGGCGCTTCGCGTTCGGCGAGGCCACGTATCACGCCGAGGACCCGTTCGAGGCGCAGGCCCAGCATGCCCGCTCCGATGACCCCGAGAGCCGCCTCCGGGCCTGGGGGCTCTTCCGCGAGTTGTCCGGCGACATCATCACCGAGCAGAACATCCACACACTGGACGTCGCGAGCTGGATCATGGGTCAACCTCCGGTGTCCGCGTACGGCACCGGCGGGCGCAAGTTCCGCGAGGTGGGAACCTGCTGGGACACCTTCAGCATCGTGTTTCAGTACGCCGACAACGTGGGGATCACGTTCAGCTCGCGTCAGTTCAATGGCCAGGGCACGCGGCCGGAGGGCATCAGGAACCGGATGTTTGGCTCCGATGGTGTGCTGGAAACCGAATACGGCGGCCAGGTGCTGCTCCGCGGGAAGCAGTTCTACCGCGGCGGACAGACCACGACCATCTACGAGCAGGGGGCGGTGAACAACATCGCCGCGTTCCACGACAGGATCCAGCGGCGCGACTACAGCAACGCGACGGTACCCGAGAGCGTGCGCAGCACGCTCGTGACCATCCTTGGAAGAACCGCGGCGTACGAGGGCCGCCTCGTCACGTGGGACGAGATCCTGCGGCGCAACGAGCGGCTCGTCCCCGATTTGAATGGGCTGAAGACATGACCGACGAGGCCCCTGGTTAGATCGCCACCGCAAGGGCTGCGGTCAATCCGCTCCACGGCCCCCGTGACCGTCGCGACGCTCATGCGTTCCGTGGCGGGGCAGCGGTTCACGTCCGAGTGTCCTCACAACGAGGCTGTGGGTCCCCGACGGAGGACAACGAGGCACTGCCAGCTCCCCCGTTCGTCTAGAAAAGCGTTGATGCGACGTCCGAAAGCAGAGGCGTACCGAAATCCGGCAGCGCACGATTGAACGCACCAAATCGGCACACGCTGTGCTTGGCAGCTGTACGTTCGATGTGCGATCCGCCCGGAAGGACCCCACCATGCACCGGCGCTCACTGACCTTCATCTGCGCTGCCGTCCTGACGCTGCTCGCGCCGCAACACGCCGGGGCGCAGACGGCGACCCGGCAACCTGCGCATGACGCGACGCAGCTGCTCGACCAGTTCAGCAGCGCCGTCGAATCGATGGTGCAGCGCGTCTCGCCAGCCGTCGTCCAGATCGTCGTCACGCCGTACGAAGCGGCGAAAGATGGAGAGCGTTCGACGGTCAGCGCGGAACCCGATGGGCGGGTGGCATCGGGGGTCATCGTCTCGGCCGACGGCTACATCATGACGAACGCCCATGTCGTCGAGAACGCGCTCAGCATCCAGGTCCGTCTCGTCCCCTCGGGGCCGCAGGGCATCGGCGACGTGCTGGCGCAGTCGTTCGCGCCGACGCTGGATGCGGAGCTCGTCGGAACCTACGCGGAAGCCGATCTGGCGCTGCTGAAGGTTGCCGGCCAGTCGCTCCCGGCGCTACGGGTGGCGCCCGGGAACGCCGTGCGGCAGGGGCAGGTGGTGTTCGCGTTCGGCAGTCCCAACGGCCTGCAGAACTCCGTGACGATGGGCGTGGTCAGCTCGATCGCGCGTCAGATCGATCCTGACAATCCCTTTCTGTACATCCAGACCGACGCGCCCATCAATCCAGGCAACAGCGGCGGACCGCTCGTGAGCAGCGCGGGCGATCTGCTCGGCCTGAACACGTTCATCTCCTCGCAGTCGGGGGGCAGCGAGGGGATGGGCTTCGCCGTTCCGGGCATGCTGGTCTCGTGGGTGTACCGAGCAGCTGCGGGAGCATGGCCACGTCTCCCGCCCGGTGATCGGGGCCGGCCTCCAGACCATCACGCCCCCCATGGCGGCGGCCCTCCACCTCGCCCGCAACACTGGCGTCATCGTGAGCGACGTGCCTCCCGGCAGTCCTGCGGCGCTCGCAGGCGTGCAGTTGAACGACATCGTGCTGGCGATCAACGGCCGTCACATGGACAACGTCGCGGCCTGGATCGGGGTCTCGCTGCAGTACGTGCCCGGGTCACCGATGTCGTTCGAGCTCCTGCGGGGAACCACCACGCTGACGCTGCCCATCACGCCCGTGACCGTCGAGCAGCCGAGCGCGCGACTGACCGATGCCACGGGCCTGGCGAGGAGCCAGGTTGGCCAGCTCGGCATCCTTGCCATGACCCTGGACGAGCGGTCCGCGTCGATGATGGGGCCACTGCGCTCCAATGCGGGCGTCGTCGTGGTGGCCCGGCTGCCCAGTCCCGAGACGGCGATCATCGACTTGCGCCCCGGCGATGTGATTCACCAGGCGAATGCCACGACGATCTCGTCGGTCGAGGGCCTCCGGGCCGCATTGGCCACGTTCCACTCAGGGGATCCCGTTGCGCTCCTCCTCGAACGGGCGGGGCAAGGGTTCTACACCGCCTTCAACCTGCCATGATGTCGCCGCCCGGCGGCTGGTGGAGGGACCGGAACGGCTCCGAGGGATCCCTCGCGATGGCCACCGTAATTCTGCCTTCACGAGTGGCCCCGTTACCCGCGCGCGAGCACCAGGCCCGGGAAACGGTTGGACGTAGACGTTCTCGTCGTTGGGCTGGCCCGACTGATACGCGACGAAACCGCCGTCAGGAGAAAACGTGGGATACCGCTGGTCAAAAGTCCCGGCGAGGAAGAGAGTGGACGCACCGCCGGAATAGACCCATACGCCGAAACCACCGTGCAATGCGGCTTCCTCGAACAGCAGCGTCCGGCCGTCCGGTGACCAGTCGGTAGGATATGGCGTAGAGCGGCGCTCAACGAGACGCTCCTCGCTGCCGGTCCCGTCCGCACGTTTCCGAAACAGGGCGTCGACTCCACCACGGCTCGACCAGTAGGTGACGAGGGCTCCATCCCGGCTCCAAATCGGCCCGACGCTGTCGGCTTCTGCGATCAGCCGTCGCGTGCCTCGCTCCAGGTCAAGAATCCAGACGCTGGACCGCGCGCCGTCGGCGCCCTCAGCTGAACGTGACGCCCACCGCCCGGCCGTCTGGGGAGAGCCGAAAATGATAAAAGATGTTCCCGCGTGCCCCGGGAATCGGAGTGAGGTTGCCTGCGCGGTCCAACCAGACGAGTTCCGCCTCCTGGACTCGCTCGGCGGGCAGGTAGGCGACAGTACCGGAATCCGACAAGGCGATGGACGAAAAGCGCCCAAAACTATTCTGGATGCCTTGAATCACGGGAACGGGCGCGCCCACAGGGTCGAAGCGCTCCGCGTCAACGGCGACGGCAAACAGGGAATCCGCATCCCCGTATACGACGTGGCCGGTGCGCAGATATCGTGCGACGAAACTGATGCCCCCGCGCATGATCCGACGCCGCTCTCCTGTCCTTCGTGAGAGGACTTCGAGATAGGAGGCCGATGGGCCGACAGAAGAGACGAGCAGATCTCCGCCGGGTAGCTCCGAGTGGAGTGCAATCCTCTCTCCCGCGGCGGGCGTGCGGGCGCGGATCTCCTTGGGCTCACCACCTTTGGCGGAAATGGACCACAGCGAAACGGACGATTCTGCGTCATAGAAGATTTCGTCGTGTGCCCCCCACACTGCGAAATGCGGCAGCGGTGTTCTGCCGATGTCAATCGGGGGGCCGCCAGACACCGAGATCCTCCTGAGCATTCCGTCGGCCCAGAAGCCGACCCATCGGCCGTCGGGTGAGAAGAACGGAGTCGTCGCGCCCCGCGTGCCGGGGAGCGCTCTGGCCTGAAACGCGGAGAGCTCTCGAACAAAGAGCTGTTGGCCTTGGGCGCCACGGGCACACACGGCCATCCGCGCACCGTCTGGCGACAGAGCCAATGGAATGAACGGTCGGGCCAGTCGGATGCGCAAGTCGGCAGACAGGCCGTCCTGCAGGTTCATCGTCAGCCGGGCGACCGGGTTGCCGACGCGCTCACTGCTCCCGCGCGACGCCCACCACGTGCCCAGCGCGGTTCCCAGACCGATGAGGACAGTCGCAGCCGCAACGGCCCACACCACCCCTGTTCTGGGCCTCCGAGGCATCACGGCTGATTCAGCGAGTCCGGTGCCGGAGCCCTTCGCCTGAATCCACTGCAGGTGGAGTTTTACGTCGTGAGCCGTCTGCCAGCGGTCTACCGGTTCCTTGGCGAGGCACGCTTGAACCACGTGGTCGAGCGCTGGGGGAGCGAGTGGGGCGAGCGTCGAGACCGACGGTACGTCGGCTTCAAGAATTTTCGCAATCAGGCTTGCCTGCGTGGTCGCCTCGAACGCGCGGCGGCCTGTCGCCATTTCGTAGAGAATCGTGCCCAGCGCGAAGATATCGGTCCGCGCATCGGCTGGCGCACCCTGCACCTGTTCGGGTGCCATGTACTGCAGGGTGCCGATGATCGTGCCCTGTGCCGTGCCCGTTCCGGGCGCGGTGGCGAGCATCGAGAGCGCCTGCCCGGCCGCGCCGACGGTGTGCTTCGCGAGGCCGAAATCGAGCAGCTTGGCGCCCGTCGCCGTGAGCATGATGTTCGCGGGCTTCAGATCGCGGTGGACGACGCCGTGCCGGTGTGCGGCGGCAAGGAGTTGAACGACCGCAGCGGCAGCTTCAAGAAATGAGCGTCGGCCGTCCACAGTTCCGTTGCAACGTTCTCGAATGTCGTGACCGCGCTCTGCAGATCGAAGACACGCGGGGCGGCGACGTCGAGACCAATCGCGGGCTGCGCGAGACGTGCCCCCAACCCTCGACCCGGCCCCCCCCGGCGCCCGCCCCCCCCGCCCCACCCGGCGTCGGTCGGCGCGTCGAGACCGTCGCGGCTGCGCGAGCGGCCACCCTCGACCCGGCCCCCGCGCCGGCGCCCCGATTCGGGGCCGCGACACCTGTTTGAGTTCCATGCAGCGCGCGGGGCGTGTCATCATCCGCACTCTGTCGATCACCGCTCTGCACCACACTGGCCGTTCACCCTGGCGAGGAGGGCGACATGTTACTGGGATCAGCGGTTCTGGAAGTCGCGTTCGGGCTGATTTTCGTCTACCTGCTCCTGAGCGTCCTGTGTTCCGCGATTGGCGAATACATCGAGGCAAAGTTCAACAACCGCGCGAAGTACCTGCAGCAGGGTATTCAGCTGCTGCTGAACGAAACGAGGGGTGGCGGCGTCGATCTCGCCAAGATGCTCTACAGCCATGGATTGGTGCGGCCTCTCTATCGTGACGCCGGCAAGCTCCCGTCATACATCCCATCGCGCACCTTCGCGCTCGCGCTGTGGAACATGGCAACCACGGCCGCGGCCACAGGCGATCAGGCGGCCACGGGTGCCGTCGGCGTCACCGCTGATCTGAAGCAGATCCGCGCAGCGGTGGGCGCACACGTCCCCAACACGGAATTGCGGACGGCGCTGCTCACGCTCATCGACGAAGCCGATGGCGACATCGTGCGCGCGCGCAAGAACGTCGAGGAGTGGTACGAAGCGATGATGGACCGCGTGTCGGGCTGGTACAAGCGCCGCACGACGGTGATCATGCTCGTGCTCGGGTTCGTAGTGGCCGGGGCGATCAACGCCGATACCATCTCGCTCGTTCGGACGCTCGCGCGCGACGGCGCGCTTCGCGGTTCCATTGCCGCGGCAGCGGAGCGCTATCTGACACCCCCGCCGTCGACAACGTCACCTGCGACCACGGCGCCCGCAACCACGCCGCCCACGACCACGGCGCCCCCAACTGCCGGCGTTGGAGGCGCAGCTCCGCCGGCGGAGACGGCCGACGAGCGGGACGAGGCTGCTACCGAAGCGCTCAAGGACGCATATGCCGCGGTGGACGAACTCGGTCTGCCCCTCGGCTGGGTGAACGCCCCCAAGGATCCCGCTGATCCGCGGAAGGTGCCCAAAGGATTCTACGACTGGGTGCTGAAACTCTTCGGGATTCTGTTGACCGGCTTCGCCATCTCGCAAGGCGCGCCGTTCTGGTTCGACCTGCTGAACAAGTTCATGGTCATCCGATCGACCGTCAAGCCGACCGAGAAGAGCCAGGAGCAACCCTCGAAGGACAGGCCAGCACCCGGGACGTCATCCGCGGCGAACAAGGAGCCGGAGAAGGACACCGGTGGTTCGCCTCCGAAGGGTTGAGCCGGGATCCGCTACCACCGGAAGCGTCGCGGGAGCAGAATGAGCATGCGCCAGGCTTGCCCCTCCCCGATATCGACGGAACAAGGAGCTCCCGCGATGAATATCTTCATCTGCTGGTCAGGCGACCGAAGCAAGCGCCTTGCGAACGCGCTGCAGACGTACCTGCCGCAGTTCATCCCCGTCTTTCAGAGTGCACCGGACAAGAACAGCCTGTTCGTGTCCGATGACATCACCAAGGGAAGCCGCTGGTTCGACGAAGTTGAACGCCAGCTCGACGTCGCTGATGCCGGCCTGGTCTGCATCACGCGGGAGGCCCTGCAGTCCGGCTGGATTCACTTCGAGGCTGGCGCGCTCGCCCGGGCCGTCAGGAAGAACGCGACGAAGGCGCGCGCCCACGGCGGCACGCTGTACACGTATCTGCTCGGCGTGCAGCCGGACGAGTTGACGGGTCCGCTGGCCGAGTACCAGTCCACCAGATTCGACCGAGAGGACACCAAACGGCTGTGTGCCGCAATCGCCGGCTCGATGAAAGACGATGCGCCACCGCGAGCGACCTGGGAAGCGGCATTCGATCAGAAGTGGAAGGCGTTTGCAGAGACGGTGATCAAGGAATTCCACGCGCTGCTCGACGCCCGGCAACCGGGCGGGGCTGCGCTCGGTGTGCCGTCAGTGTTATGACGTGAACCGCGCGCACGCCGTGATGAGCGCCGGCAACCCGACGGCCGTCGGGGCCCTTTCGCCGGCCGTGGTCAGGGGCTACACTCGGCACCTCGCGCCGGCGGGCGCATCAGTGTAGCAGTCTGATCCCAACGAGGTCGGCAGACGTGATGAATGCTGTGAGACGGATCGCGTTGGCGATCGTGCTCTGGACCGTGTGCTGTGGCGCCGTGTCCGCCGGTGTCCGACGAGTGTGGGCGATTGGCGACGGCGACAAGGTCGATCGGGACGACACCATCCACCCAGGTCGGGCGGGTAACGCCGTGTGGGACGGCACCAGCATCCGGCTGTTCGGTGCGCGCAACGAGATCGTCGCCTTTCAGCTGATCGTCGACGCGGACAGCACCGGCATTCGGGCGCTCTCGGCGACGCTGCCGGAACTCCGGTCCGATTCGGACGCCATCCGCTACCGCGCACCCGGCCTCGACCCATCCGACGCCGTCGACCGTCCGATTCAGCTCTTCTCCGTCCACTACATGCACGTCGCCGCGCCGTCGCGCGCGAGTTGGATCTGGGAGCCGGGATCGCCTGCGGCGCCGCCACACCCGATCGGCTGGAAGCCAGTGCAGCTGGTGCCGGAGAACGCACGCGCGGGCCGTGGCGGATTTCCGCTCGCGGTTGCGGCGCGGCAGAACCAGGCGATCTGGATCGAGATCTACACGGGGCGGAACCGTCCCGCCGGTACCTACCGCGGGCGCATCACGGTGACCGCCGACGGCCGCCGGCAGGAGGTGCCCCTGGTCCTGGAGCTCTTCGACTTCGCCTTGCCCGACGAGAACAGCGTCCACGCGATGATGTTCTACTCGAGCGATCAGCCCGAGCTCTATCACGGCCGTACCATGGACGCCGAGTACCATCGGTTCGCGCATCGGCAACGGATCGAGCTGGTGCACGCCTACGACGTCGCGAGTGCGACCGCCGCTCTCGGGCGGTTCACCGGCGGCGATTTCACACGGGACGCGCACTACGAGGGTCCTGGAGAATCCACCGGCAATGTCATCGTGCCGGCCTCGTTCTACGGGCCCGGACGCGACTACGACGATCGCGCCAGCGCCTGGTCGCATGCCGATCAGTGGATCACCTTCCTCAAGCGATCGCTGCCGAACGCATTGACGTTCCTCTACATGCCGGACGAACCGCGGCCGCCCACGTATCCGCGCATCCTGCGGCTTGCAGACAACGTCCACTCGAACCCGGGTCCCGGGCGTGCGCTACCCGTATTCGTCACACACGAGTACGTCGACGCGCTCGCGCCGGCGATCGACATCTGGTGTTCGGGGCCGTTGGGGTTCGACATCGAGCGGGCAAAGCAGGAGCGTGCTCGCGGGCACGAGTACTGGTTCTACAACGGCGGCCGGCCGGCAGGAGGCGCGATCACGATCGATGCGCCCGCAACCGACGCCCGGGCAACGATCTGGGCCGCGTTCAAGCACGACGTGCGCGTGTACTTCTACTGGCACACCGTGCACTGGCAGCACAATTCGCAGAAGCGTGGCGAACGGAACCAGAACGTCTGGGCCAACAGCATCACCTTCGACAACCGCGGCCAACCGAATAAGCCGATCGACGACCAGGGCTACATCCACGGCGACGGTGTGCTGCTCTATCCCGGCGAGGAGAAGCTGCATCCCGAGGAAGACAGGGGCATCCCAGGTCCGATCTCGACGATCCAGCTTGCCAACTTCCGCCGCGGACTGCAGGACCACCAGTACCTCACGCTCGCGCGGCGGCTCGGGCTCACCGAGCTCGTCGACGCCGTCCTCCGCGACATCGTCCCACGCGTCTTCTCCGACGCCGGCACAACGGTCAGCTTTCCCGAGTCTGGCGATCCGTACGACGCGGCACGGTTGAAGCTGGCGCACGCGATCGCTGCCGCCCGCCACGCGGACGCACCGAGGCCAGCCCTCCGCCAACCCGTGCTGTTCGACACACCCGAAGCCGACGACATGCTCCGCTCGCTGCAGATATTCCCTCCCGACAGTCCGTGGCACGAGGACATCTCTGCACGTCCGCTCGATCCGCAGTCCGCCGCGATTGTGGCGTCCATCGGCGCGGACAAGCCGCTCGGGTTCAACCTCGACATGAACTTCGTGATCGTGCCCCCTGATCGGCCGCGAGTCCCCGTGAGGGTCACGGAGTACCCGAATGAATCCGATCCCGGCCCGTTTCCCATCCCCGACAATGCTCCGATCGAGAATTGGCCGATGGGCCGGAACGAGGATGCCGGCGCGCTGCCGCAACCGGGGCAGACGCTGTCGGACCTGCAGCGTCACGGCACGGGCGACCGGCACCTGATCGTCGTGGACCCGGTGAACGCTCGTGTTCACGAGTTCTGGCAGGCGCGCCGTTCAGATGCCGGATGGGAGGCGTCGCAGGCAAGCACCTTCGACCTCCGCTCGAATCGCCTGCGCCCTGAGGGATGGACGTCGGCCGATGCCGCCGGCCTGCCGATCTTTCCTGCGATCGTGCGATACGACGAGGTGGCGCGCGGACAGGTCGAGCACGCGATGCGGTTCACGGTCAGGCGAACACGGCGCGCGTACGTCTATCCCGCAACGCACTTCGCCAGCAGCAGCGTGGACCCGTCGCTCCCGCGCATGGGCGAGCGATTCCGGTTGAGACGCGACTTCGACATCTCGCCCTTCCCCCCGCATGCGCAGGCTATCCTGCGAGGCCTGAAGCAGTACGGCATGTTCGTCGCGGACAACGGCGGCGACTGGCTCCTGTCGATTGCGCCGGACCGCCGCTTCGAAGGCCTCGAATCGCTCGCTCGGGTGAAGGGGGCCGACTTCGAGGTCATCGTGCCGACCGGGCCAGACGAAGGCCCGCGAAGGAAGTAGGCGAATGCGATCGCTCTGCACGCGGACGGTTCAGCTCGCCGCCGCGCTGCTGTGCACCAC
Organism: Vicinamibacteria bacterium; assembly: GCA_963697705.1. Classification (GTDB taxonomy): domain Bacteria; phylum Acidobacteriota; class Vicinamibacteria; order Vicinamibacterales; family JAENWD01; genus CAVUCH01. The sequence continues at coordinate 1,264,858 of CAVOPA010000017.1, read as the reverse complement.
GGGCGGCTACGTCTCTTCCCAGCCGGCGCCGACGCTGGTGCTGGATCACGTCCGTTTGATCGACGGCAGCGGCGCAGCCCCGCGTGACGACACGCGCATCCTGGTTCGGGGCGATCGCATCGAGACTGTTGGACCGGCTGCCGACGTGGCGGTTCCGGAAGGGGCAGAAAGGCTGGACCTCACCGGCCGCACCGTGATCCCCGGGCTGATCGACCTGCACTTCCACATCGAAGACGACCCGCGGCTGGCACTGCACCAGCTCGCAAACGGTGTCACGAGCTTCCGCGATCCAGGACAGTGGAACGAGGCCTTCGTGCCGCTCCGGTCGCTGATGGAGGCCGAGCACCTGGCCGGCCCGCGAATGGCGCTCGCCGGACCACACATCGACGGCGAGCGTCCGGCCTATCCAAACGACTCGGTGATCGCGCGCGATCCCGAGGAGGCGCGCCTGGCTGCGGAGCGGAACATCGCGGAGGGCGCGACCGCGATCAAGATCTACTTCCGCCTGCCCCTGGCGAGCGCCAAGGCCGTGATCGCGGTGTGCCGCGCGCACGGCGTGCCGTGCACGGCCCATCTCGAGATCACCGATGCCGGTGAGCTTCTGCGATCCGGCCTGGACGCGATCGAGCACATCACGTCGTTCGGTACCAGCGTCGTGCCGCGGCGGGCGGCCGAGCGGTACCGCCAGCAGGTGCTCCTCGACAACGACGCCCGCCGGGACGGCCGATACGCGCTGTTCGCGGCGGCCGATCTCGCCGGCGCGGAGGCACGTCACCTGTATGACATCCTGGAAGAGACCCGACCATTCCTGAACCCCACGCTCGCCGTTTTCGAGGTGCAGCCCGCGAAGCGCCGCGAAGGCGGTCACCTCGAGGCCGCCACCGACAGCCGTGGGTTCGACGCGATGAAGCGGCTCACCCTCGCGGCGTTCCGGCACGGTGCCCGTGTCACGCTCGGCGGGCACAGCACGGTGCCGTTCGCGGCGCGCGGCGAGGCTCCCTGGCGCGAGCTCGAACTGCTCGTGGATGCGGGCTTGACGCCGCTCGAGGCGCTGACGGCCGGGACGGCCACGGGTGCCGCCTCATTGCGGCAGGCGCGCGACCTGGGTACGATCGAGGCGGGCAAGCTGGCGGATCTGATCGTGCTCGAACGGGATCCGTCGATGGACATCCATGCAGTGCGGTCGGTCAGCCGCGTGATGTCCGGCGGTCGCTGGATTGACGTCGCGCGGTATCGGAGCTGGTAACTCGGGCCACCACTCCGCGAGCGTGCCCGGACGGGGAATGCCTTGGTTGACCCACCCTGTTGGTCAGGGCTGCCGCACTTCGACGAATCGCTGAATGAGGCGCTCCACGAGGGCGCGTTCGGTGAACACCTTCGACAGCGGCACGGGCCACTTGATCCGGAGCCCCGTCACGGCATCACCGCCGTCAACCGTCGCGAGCTCCAACCGGACCTGATCGCGCTCCACGCGCACGCCGGTGACCAGCAGCTCGGTGCCAGGATCGTACTGGTTGATTGCAATCGCCTCGAGCTTCCGGTACGAGCGGATATCCAGCGCGTCGGGCTCGTAGGTGCTGTTGACGGAAGCGATGAACCGCTGGGGGTCGTGTTCGATCACGTCGCCACGGCCCTGCCGGCCCGCGAACCGGAGAAAGGCACCCTCTGACGGCGTCGCGACGATCAGGCCCTCGCGCAACCCGCTGCGCGAAGTGCCCAGCTTACCGCGTTCGTTGTAGATCAGGCTGTAGAGGGTCGTCCTGACGGCGACGGTCCGGCCTGCCCACCCCTTGACGAATGCCTGCTGCGCGCTGTCGGCCTCGAGCGTCGTGCCTGCGGACGCGAGCGCGAGCAGAAAGATCAGAGCTCGCATGAGTGTGCTCACCCAAACCTGCAATCACACGTGCAGATTCGAAATCGCGACGCGCCCAACTCCGCGCCGCTGCGCGAAATGTCACCGCGCGAGCACTCTGGCAGCGAACGCCGTGCCACTCGTGCGGTATCGCGCGTGGTCAACGCCGGGCGGAGTACGCGAACGCGCCCGCCTGAAGGCGGGCACTACGGGGAAGGCAGGGGTCGCCTGACGCGGTCCCCACGGGAAACGGGCCCGCCTGAAGGCGGGCACCACGGGGAAGGCAGGGCTCGCCTGACGCGGTCACCACGGGAAACGGGCCCGACTGACGGCGGGCACTACGGGGGAGCAGGCCCGCCTGAAGGCGGGCACTACCGGGAAGGCGGCAACTACGCGGAAGCACGCGGCGCTCCACGGCACCACCTCCGCCGGAGCCGTGCGGAAGGTCGAGTGATCAGGAAATGAGATGAGCGGACGCTCGATCGCGCAGATGATGCGACGCCGGTCGTGAGCGGTAAACGATCTGCGTCAGCGCGGCAGCGAGGATTGTCGCCAGCGCGCGAAGCGATGCGGGCGGCTGAACGCCCGGCTGCAGTTCGACCGCGAGCACCCCGACGCATCCCTGCGGGACGAGCAGCGGCACCACGAGAGCACCCGTCACCCGCGCCGAGGCGGCGACCTCGCAGGTGCGGGCCGAGCGAAACGCCTCGGCGGTGGCGTTGTCGGCGTCGCGTGTCACCGTGGGCAGGTGCGCGAGCACGTGATCCGAATAGCCGTGCACCAGCACCGGCCGCAGTGCCTCGGATGACTCATCCCAGAGCCAGACGATGAGGCCTCTCGCGTCGAGGGCGCGCGCGGAGTCCTCCAGGAGCATCATCACTTCATCCCGGCCGCGGACCCGGCCGAGCTCGGTGCACACGTTCGCCACCGTCACGAGACGGGCCTCCATCGCAGCCAGCGAATGGTCGCGACCAGCCTCGCGGTGCAGGTGGCTGCCGTCGGCCGTTGCGGCAGACGGCGCGGGCCTGTCATCGGCGGTGACGAGATCGGCGAGGGCTTCTGGTTCACGGCTGCCCGCGTAGTGCCCGTGCCTGTCATCAGCGGCCAGAAGGTCGGCGAGCGCCTCGAGCTCCCCGCTGCTCGCGTAATGCCCGCCTTCAGGCGGGTCGGTTTCGGCGCCGCTCGCGTAGTGCCCGCCTTCAGGCGGGCCCGTTTCGGCGTCGGCCAATGCGGGGACACTCGCGGATGAGATGTCAGGCTGCTCGACGTCATCGAGCGGCTCGCCGGCCGGGCCCGGCCTCGGTCGTTCCTGTGAGTGCCGCTGACCGTGGTCGCGATCGGATGGATCGTACGCACCCGCGACCGGAGTCGTGAAATCCGGCCAACCCGCCGCCGGGGTATCGACAACCGGTCGGGCGGGTTTGTCGGTTCGAGACCCGGCTACGCCCGGCGCGTCCAAGGCAGCGGGGCGGCGCAGCCGGGCCAGCGAACCGATCGCGGAATCCACGATGGTGCGCAGACGCATCGTCGGCGCCCCATTCCTCCGCGCAGACTCTTCGATTTCCGCAGCCACGGCGGCGTCCAGCAGGTCCACCGGCTCGGGGTACGCCTCGAGGAACTCGCGCACGACGACATCCGGATCGAGACCGATGATCTGCGCGTAGGTGCGGACGTAGGCGCGCCGGAAGATCCCCGACGGCCACTGCGAGACGTCGTCCCGCTCGAGCGCCTTCGAGCAGCGAGCGCTTGATCTTGGTCTGCTCGGCTATCGAGCTGAGATCGATCGCTCGTCCTTCACGCTGCTGGCGCAACCGGGCGCCGAAACTCTCAATCATGTAGTAGACCTCTGCAACCGACGTCCCGAACGGCCGGCAGCGTCACGGGACCGCGGGAACTCAACATGGTCGGCCGCGTCGGACACAGTCGCCGCTCTGCGCAGGGCGCTGCGTGGCGGGCGACCTGCAATGTGTTCGGACGAAGGATACCCCACAACCGGCGGCCATGGCGCCTGCCTTCCCTGCCTTTCGCCCGCCTGTCATACCATCTCCGTGCGCAACACGCCGCTGACACCGGGACCGCAACCGCGCGCAGCGACTCCGAAACCCGAAGCCAGGCGGAGCCCCAACTTTGAGCCGCGCCCCTTCAGCCTCGCCGTACCGCGCCGTGCACCTCTTCGGGCTGTGGTCCCTCGTCGTCGCGCAGCCCCTCTACGACGTGCTCCGCCGCAACGGCGAGTTCTTCGTGGCGCATCGTGCCTCCCGGCTCGACCTGCTGCTGCTCGTGGGAACCATCTCGGTCCTGGTGCCCGGGATCCTCGCGCTGCTGGTTCGAGGTGTCGCGGCAGCCTCGATCAGGGCTGGCCGCGTCCTGCATGTCGTGCTCGTCGGCGCGCTGGTCGCCGCACTCGCATCCGAGGCGCTCGCCAGAGTGTCGTCAATGAGTGTGGCCGCACACGTCGCCGGAGCGGTTGCAGGCGGCGTGCTGGCGGCGTGGGCGTACGCGCGCGCTGCACCGGCGAGGCTGGCGGTTTCGATGCTCGGCCTGTCCGTGCCCGTGTCGGCGGCAGTGTTCCTGCTCCATCCCGATATGGCGCCGTTCGTGTGGCCCGACGATCCGTCGCGCGATGCGGCCGCGCTGGTCCCTGCGGGGGCCCCTCCCATCGTCATGGTGGTGTTCGACCAGTTCCCGGTGTCATCCCTGATGCGGCCCGACGGCGCCGTCGATGGAGCGCGGTATCCGGGCTTCGCCCGGCTCGCAGAAACGAGCACGTGGTTTCGCAACGCGACCTCGAACGCCGAGCTCACCGGATGGGCGGTGCCGGCCCTGCTCTCCGGAAACCTGCCGCGGCGAGCCCGTCTGCCGATAACGGCGCACCATCCACAGAACGTGTTCACCGTGCTCGGCGGGACCTACCGGATGCAGGTGACCGAGCCGATCACGCAGCTTTGCCCTGAGCGCCTCTGCCCGACCGAAGCAGGCCGCCGAGCTGAGCGCCTCACGGCCATGAGCCTCGATGCCGCCGTGGTCTACCTGCACGTCGTCGTGCCGCGCGATCTGCGCGGCAGCCTGCCGTCGCTGACGAACGACTGGAAGGACTTCCGCAAGGCGCAACACTGGCAACGCCGCTGGGTCAGCCAGCGCGTCTCGGACCGCCGCCAGCCGACCCTGCAGTTCATGGATTCGATCCACGGGTCCGATCCCCAGCCGACCTTGTACTACCTGCACGTGCTGCTGCCTCATGAGCCCTTCATCTACACGCGCACCGGCCAGCAGTTCACGACCGAGATTGCCCTGCCGGGACTGACACGCCTGGACCTCTGGATCTCCGAGGAGTGGCCGGTCGTCCAGGCCTACCAACGTCATCTGCTGCAGGTCGAGTATGCCGACGCGCTCGTCGGGCAACTTTTGCAGCGGCTGACCAGCGAGGGCCTTTTCGATCGCTCGATCGTCGTGATCACCGCCGATCATGGTGCGAGCTTCAGGCCCGGACACCCCTTCAGGGGCATCGATCGGGTCACCGTCGCCGACATCGCCCCTGTGCCGCTCTTCGTCAAGGAGCCGGGGCAGCGCGCCGGACGCGTCGACGATCGGAACATACAGGCGATCGACTTCCTGCCGACGCTCGCCAGCAGGCTGCACGCGCAGCTCCGATCGCCGGTCGATGGCGTCGCAGCCGTGGAGGGGGCGAGTCTTCCCGCCCGCAAAGTGTTTCGACACATGGGCGGCGCCCGCGAGATGGCGATCGAGTCCGCGGCGCTCGCCAGCGGGCGAATGGAATCCGTTGCCCGGCGTTGGAGCCTGTTCGAGGGGAGTGTTTCGCCGGTGCCCTCCGGCGCGGCGCGCGGGCTCCTGGGACGGCCGGTACCCGCGGCATCCGCGGACCCGGTGGGCGCGCCACTGGAGCTGCTGCTCCGTGACCGGCGCGCGCTGCAGCACGTGGACGTCTCCGCGTCAGTGCTCCCGCTACGGCTGGAGGGCCGCCTGCGCGACCGCGAGGGTCGACCCGCCTCGTCGACGCTGGCGGTCGCCGTGAACGGAACGATCCGCGCTGTCACCCGAACCCTCGATCGGCTCGAGCCGGGCACGTGGACCGCGCAGCTCGAGCCTGGTGACCTGCGCGACGGATCGAACGACATCAAGGTCTTCCTGGTGTCGGGCGACGGCACGCAGCTGACGCTGGTCTATCCGGTAGGCCTGCGGCCGCCCTCCCTGAATCTCGCATCCGAGACGGCTGCCACGTACTGGTCCGTTCGACAGAGCGGATTGTCCCCGCCGCAGAGCGCGAGGGTGCCGTTCCGGTGGACCGATCCCGACGCGTCGATCACCGTGCCGCTCGAGGCCGCCGAGCGGGCCCGCGCGCTGCGGATCGGACTGACAGGACCGCCGCCGTCCGGGGCGCGCGTGCGGCTCCACGTGAACGACTGCGCGCTCTTCGAAGGGCCAGTATCATCCTCGCCCTGGTACCGCACGTTTTCGCTCGATGGCTGTCCGGCACTCCGCGCGGCTGCCGAGGCGCACATCGTCATTCGTACGATCGGAGGAGCCGCCGCCGTCCCGCAGGGCGTTTCCCTCGAGACGCTCAACCTGTTTCCCGCGCCGTGGCCCCCGCCGCCGCCGGGCCCGGACGATCTCCGCGCCGCCGTCCAGATCGTGGGCGAGGCACGCGAGAAAGTAGCGCACGCGGAACCGCTCGTGGTGAACGTGCAGAACCGCGGATCGATCGCCTGGGCCGACAGCGCAGCCGAGCCAGACTGGTCCGGCAATACCGCGCTGCAGTTCCGGTGGCGAAGCCTGTCGTCCGGCGCGGAGGACCGAAGCCAACGCCTGCGGCTCGCCCGCGTCCTGCATCCTGGCGACACCGTAGAGGCCGAGGTGCCGCTGGTCCCACCGGCAGCTCTGGATCGCCTCGGTCCGTGGGAACTCGCCATCGTACCAGTCACCGATCGAGGCACGGAGATCCCGCTCGACGCGCCGTGCACGGTCCGCGTGCTCGCGACGCCGGCCGACCGGATCAAGTGAGCCCGCCTCCGTTCCAGCACTGCACGCGACCGTTCCTCGTCGCCTGGTCAGCGGCTCACGTCCATTCGCAGAGGCTGTCCACGTACGAGGCGGAGCCGTCGCGCAACCACCCGTCGAGTTGAGCCTGATCCTTGAGCTGCTGACCACGCAGGCGGGGGACGGCGAAGAAGGTGCTTCGCACTTCGGGGAGCGCTGTCATGTCGACCCAGAGCTTTTCCCACTGCGCCACGGGGAAGACATCCTCCTGGCCGTGCCCCCAGCGCTTCTTGACGTCTTTGATCGTGATGTAGGTCGGCACGCGCGACGCCTGCGCTCGAACGGCCGCCGTGACCTTTCCCTGGTTCGGGAGATCCGCGCGCGTCAATCCAAACACTCCGAGGATCTGGTCGATGTTGATCCAGCAGGAGTTGGAGTTGTAGTACGTCAGGTCGAACGCCATGTCCTCGTGCGGCAGCGCGAGTCCTTCGACGAGTCGCAGCTGGCCGTTCACGCGCGCAAGGCCGCCGCCCTGATCCTCGATGCGCCGCGTGATGACCTCGAAGCTGAGGCATGACCCGCGCTCGAGGTGCAGCCCGAAGAGCGCGGGATCGACGTCCGCGCCCAGGGTGTCCACGTTGTGCATGAAGAGATGCTTCAACCGCGGACGCGCCGCCAGCAGGCCGGCCAGCACGCCGTTGCGCAACAGATTCGGGAGCTCGAACCAATGGCCGACGGGATGCAGGCACTGGCCCGGCAGGTTGTCGGTGTAGTCGCTACCCTCGCCGGCGCTACGGCCCACCCCATCAAGGCGTGGCGAAGGCTGTCGCGCACCTTCTGTTGCTGTTCGTCGAGCCGCTGTTGCGCGCGTGTCCTGCCAGAGGAACCGCAGGTCGCGCAGCATCGGGATCAGGCGCAGGCCGATGGCCCGGCCGGGCGAGAGCATCAATGGCCCCGCGATAGCCGTAGTTCTGCCGCTCGGTGAGAAACGCGTCGATGGCATCGTGGGTGAGCCAGCTGGTCGTGAGGATGTGAGGGATCGACATGCCTGCCGCACGGCCGATCCGTCGACTCTTGGCGAGGTGGGCCTCGATGAACGTGCGGTGCTTGCCCGCAAACTTGCAGAGCGGATGCAGGCCCTTCACCACGCCGGCGCCCTGCGTCCAGCGGCTGCCGCTGCCGGCCGCCAACGTGATCACGGCCAACTCGCCGTTCTGCAGGGCGTCGAGCCCACGCTGCCGAAGGTCGTCCGGCAACGGGTCCGTGGCATGCACCACGTCGCCGGCCCGCACATCCTTGACGTCGGCGCTCACGGGCAGGCGGTTCTGCGGCAGGCCGATCCGGCCATCCCGGATGTCGTTGCGGATCTGCTCGTGCTGCACTGCGTCGAAGCCACTCTGCTCGAGCAGTTCGCCGAGGCTATGCTGTCGGCCCGGCGCCGCGCTGGAGTCGCGGCAGCAGGTGATCGAACAGCCGCTGCACGACGCCGGCCAGTGCCGGACTGGTGCGGCTGGCGGTGCTGAACTTGTTCAATTCCGCGCGGCGTGACGGTGGGAGCGACCGCAGATCGGCGCGCAGCCAGCGCGGCACGTGCAAGGCGTAGTAATCCTGCGCCAGAATCGCGTCCGTCCCGGTCAGGCAGTCGCCCCAGGTGCCGCGCTCGTTGATCGCGAAGTCGTAGACCACTGGCTCCATGGCGAACGGCAGCGCGGCCTGCAGTTGTCGTTTCGTCTCCGACATGATCGCCTGCAGCCGCGATTGCGCGCGGGCCTTGACCTCAGGTGCGAACATGAAGCCCATGCCGCCGCCCGACATGCCGCCGAGCATCCAGAATCCCCAGAACGTCTCGCCGAATTCCTGACGCACGCGCGCGATGATCGTCTCGGTGAAGAGATTGCTGGCCCAGGGAATGATCGCCTGAATCGGGCTCGAAGAAATTGCGCGTGGTCAGATCGCCGATGCGACGGATGTCACCGCTCCGCAAAGCGGCGATGATGCCATCGAGAATCGCCTTCGTCTCGAGCCGCGCGTTCCACTCGGTCTCGGACCGCAGCAGGTACTTCTCGGTCACCATCTCGAGGATGGGGCCGACGTTCTGCGCCATGCCGCCGTGCACGAGCACCAGCGACTCCTGCAGTCTCCGCCGCGTCTCGGCCGGCGCGTCGTCGAGGTCCAGGATGTGGTGCGTGGGCATCAGCCGACCACGGCTGATGCCGAATTCGGGATCGCCGGCGGCCGGCAAGGACACCGGTAGATCAGCTTCATTCCGGGCCAGACGCCACCCGAGTCCTGCCAGCCGCCGCCCGATCCGCCCAGCCACTCCCCGAGCAGCCCACGCGCCAGGACGAGACGCCGCTCGTCTTCGGTGAGATCGCCGCACAGCGATGTCGTCTGCCCGGTAGCGCGCATGCAGGTCGTCACGAGCGCAGCCAACAAGGTGGTCGAGACCGCCAGCCGCGATCCCTTCGGGATTCGGTTGACATTGCTGATCAGTTCGAGGCCGCGGCCGGGTCCGGCAATCCGCGCCAGCAGATCGCTCGAGGTTCGTTCCCGAGCCTTCGATGCCCGGCGGCACGATGCCCGCCGCGATGATCGCCGCCTTCAGCAATCCAAGATAGTCGCGCGCGAAGTCGAACACCTCTGCGAGGTTGTCGATGTCGGTCGTCGCGCCGAGGTCGACGCTCGTCAGGCGGAGGATCGGCTCGTCGATGACACGCAGATACGCCTCGACCGGCGGGCGTGGGCTGGTGTCGCTGCCATGGATTCCCAGGTCAACCGAGATGTTGAGCACCCGGGCACCTTCCGGATAGTCCATGCCCAGGAAGAAGATGTCGCTCCACCCCGAGTGACTGAGATCCATTCGAACCGGGGTTCGTTCGCGCAGAACCGGAAACGTCCCGTCCTCGGCCATCGCGAGCAGTTCAGGACGGATGCGCAACGGGTGATCGCCTGGATGGCCCATGCGGAACATCCACTGGTTGCCCTTAACCAAGCGCACACTGCGTCGCACCTGATCGGCCAACGTCTGAAACCCGAGCCGCTGATACGCCGCCGAGAGGGCGCTGGCCAGACCGTCGCTCGGCCCCCCGGACTGCTGCACCGCGAGGAAATGATCGATCGCCTCCTCGAACCGGCGGTTCAGCAACAACTGGACGCCTGGAAACGGAATCAATCCGTTGCCGGGTCCTGTGGGCTGTGTCAGCTTCCCCGGCAGGTGAAACCGGTAGATGGCGTGGAGGAAGAACAGTGCGCGGACGCGCTCGTACAGGTTGTCGCTCTGCCGGCGAAACGCATCCAGCGCGGCGCACTCGGCCAGCAAGGCTTCGGCGGGAGCCGGACGGCATCGCGCGTCGAGCGCCTGATCGCGGGCTACAGGATCCGTCGACGTGATGATGTCCGACAGGAAACCGGTCATGGCGGAGCGGGAGGGCGTGGGCGACGCGTTCAATGGCGGCTCGCTGCCAGCAGTTCGACCAGGCCGTTCAGCACTTCCTCGCGGTCGGTGCCTTCAAGAGCGAGGCCGAGCTGGGTCGTGAGCAACCCGTACTTCGCGCCGATGTCGTAGCGGCGCCCCTCCAGTTCCGCGGCCAGGTACCGTTCGCGCTGAGACAAGCGGGCCAGTGACCGACTGAGGCTGATCCCGCCGGCCCTGCCCGCACCAGCCACGTCCTCGGCGAGCAGATCCATGATCGTGGGCGGCAGCACGTGCATGCCGAAGAAGCAGAGGTAATGGCCGGTCCGTAGTCCGGGAACGATCAATTTCTGCTCGGCCTCAGTCGGTGTCGGTTTCTCCAGCACCGTGGCGATCTCGAACAAGCCGCGCCTGCCGCTGACCAGCCTGCCACCGACGGCGCCGTAGTAGGGCAGCTGGCTTTCGTGGGTGGACTGGATCGCCGAGACGGCACATTTCTCGGCGGTGGCGATTTCAGCGAGTTGTGTCGCGCACGACTTGCCGACCTTGCTGACGCACAAATGGTCGCCGACGACCAGCAGGAACGGTTCGCCGCGGATGAACTCGCGGGCACACCACACGGCGTGGCCATACCCCAGCGGCGCAGGCTGCTCGATGAACGTCAGGCTTCGTCCGAGCGCACCCGCGGCGGAGCGGTAGGCCGCTTCATCGCCCGGGCAGATGACGATGCCGACTTCGGTGATGCCGGCCGACAACACCTCCTCGATCAGGATCGTGAGCGCGGTCTTTGCGCTGCCGTCACGGTCGACGAGGCTCTGGAGCGGCAATGTCCGTTGGTTGGGTCCGGCGCAGGTCAGAAGGGCACGTCGCGGCTGCATGGTGGTGAATGGATCAGCGCTCAGTCTCCCACGAAGCATGGCATGAGAACGGCCTTCTCACAATCCGCCGCCACGGGCGCACAAGGCGCGGCGCGTTTCGCGGCACGCGCCGGAAGAACGTGCCCGGTCGGCGTCCGCCGCAGGTCGTGTCTCGGCGGTGCTGTGTATTGCGGGTGCGGCCCGCCAGGCCAGGAGTGAATTACCTGCTCTTCGACTGACCGACCATTTGACCGGGCTTCGCTATTTGCGGGCCCTGGAAGGCCGGCCCGACGACACGCTCTTTGCGTCGCGTTGAGCGGCACTCACATTCAGCCGGACAGGCGGCAGACGCGGGCGCACCGCGTCAGCGTCCCAGCAGCCGCTCGCGAAACGTCCGGCTCATGCGGAGTGTGCGGCCATCGGTGAGCACGACGTCGTAGTCGCCGTGAGGATCGGGCCTGATCTCCTGGACGCGCGCGGTGTTGACGATGGTGGACCGGTGAATGCGAGTGAAGACCGCCGGGTCGAGCCGCTGCTCGATGTCACTGATGGTCATCCGGAGCAGCAAGCCACGCCCGCGCGTATTGAGGCGGACGTAGTTGGCGGCAGCGTCGATCCAGTCGATGTCGGCGGCTCGCACGAGGATGTATCGATCCCGATCGCGCACCGCAAAACGCACGGTGTATCGGCCGCGGCCGGCCGGTTCGCTCGCCCGCGCCGAGCCGGACCGTGTCTACGACGTCGAGGACCCGCTCTCGTGGCGGCGCCCCGCGGACCATGTCAGCGCGGACGCGGTCCATGGCTTCCGCCAGGCGCGCAGGGCTGACCGGTTTCAGCAGGTAGTCGAACGCATGCACCTGGAACGCGCGCAGCGCGTACTCGTCGTACGCGGTGACGAACACGACCAGCGGCAAGTGATCCGGGGCGGCGCGCTCAACGATGTCGAAGCCGCTTTGCCCCGGCATCTGCACGTCGAGCAGCACGACGTCCGGCCGCAGGGTGCGGATCGCCTTCACCGCCGTGGCGCCCTCGCCGGCCTCGCCGACGACGTCGATGTCGGCCATCCCGCCGAGCATCATCCGCAGGCCGTCCCGCGCCAGCGGCTCATCATCCACGATCAGCGCGCGTACTGGCACGCTCACGGTTCGCGGTACGGCACCACGATGCCGACCTCCGCGCCACCAGCGGCGCCCGGACCAGTCGTCAGCGTCTGCGCCTCGCCATAAAGCTGCGCGAGCCGCGCGCGCACGTTCGACAGCCCCATGCCTCGGCCGCGGTGCGGCGAACGGCCAAACCCCGGGCCCGAATCGGCAACCGTCAGGTGGAGCGCCCCGTTCACGTGGTGGGCGCTGATGGCGATCCGCCCACGTCGCGGGTCGTTCCCGATGCCATGGGTCACGGCGTTCTCAACGAGGGGCTGCAGCACGAGCGTCGGGATGAGCGCTCCCAGCGCGTCGTCATCGGCATCGATGTCGATCGAGAGGCGATCGGCGAACCTGATGCGCTGGATCTCGAGGTACTGCTCGACCAGCCTCAGTTCGTCCGCGAGCGGCGCCTCCTGACCCCGCGTCTCGTCGAGGCACGACCGCAGGATCTCGCTGAGGAGGGTAACGACGCGCACGACGGCGTCGGCGTCGCCCTTCATGGCCAGCACCGACACCGCGTTGAGCGTGTTGAACAGCACGTGCGGGTTGATCTGCGCGCGCAAACCGGCAAGCCGCGCCTCGACGAGGCTCGCGCTGAGGGCGGCGGCCTGACGCTCGCGCTCACGTGACTCCTCGTAGTACCTGAGCGCGTGCGTCGCGCCGACGATGGCGCCGTACACGAGCACGTCGATGACCGACGCGAAGCTCAGAATCTTGGAGAACGCCATGCGCGGCGAGACGGGCCCGGAAAAGCGCACCATGTTGATGAGGGTGACGCTCATGGCATGCAGGATGGCAAAGGCCGCCGCGCCGGCCAGGTGGGCGGCGATGGCTCGCGCCGGGCGTCCGCCGTCGAGCGGCCAGCGCCGCGCCAGCTTCACCGCGAACGGCGTCAGGATCGCGAGCATGAGCCAGAACGGCAGCGCGTTGCCGACGGCCGGCAGCCAATGCACGGGCGGGCCGCCAATCGTCGAGCGCAGATAGATCTGCCCCGTCTCGACAAGGCAGAGGAGCAAGGCTGCGGCGCACAAACCCAGCCAGGTCCACCAGCGCGGCCACGACGTCACTCGATCGTCCATTGGGTGGAGCGTTCTCAGGGCGAGTCTACGGGCGGCGTCCTCGTCGATCAATCGCTCCGGGATTCGTCCCCGCTCGACGCGTTCGGTCCCTCCCCGCCCGCGTGCGTCCCACTCCGCTTGGCGGCGTGCGGACGCTTCTCTACTCTCGCCGTATTCACGATTGTCCTGGAGGAACGCATGACGAGTGTCTCACGTGTCCTGATCGCTGCTGCGACGATCGCGGTGGGTGGAACATCGGCGCTGGCGGTGGCGCGGCACACGGCTCCGGCCGCGGCGCCGGAGATGCTGCCGCCTGGTTTCAGCATGGGGACGCCCGGCCTGCAATCGGCCGGTGCGCTGACTTTCGGGCCCGGCGGCGTGCTGTTCGTGGGTGACTCGCGCGCGGGCGCGGTGTTCGCCCTCGCCGTCGACGACGCGACTCCCGACACGCACCGGGGCGAGGTGGAGCTGGCGAACATCGATCGCCGGATCGCGTCGCTGCTTGGCCTGGCACCGGATCAACTCGTGATTCGGGACATGGCGGTGAACCCCATCACCGAACACCTGTTCTTCTCGGTATCGCGCGGCCGGGGCGCCGACGCGCCGCCTGCGATCGTCCGCTCGACGCTGACCGGAGAACTGACGGTGGTGCCGCTCGACCACGCTCGCTTCTCGAAGCTCGCGCTGAGCGACGCGCCGGCGGAAACGGCCAAGACACCCTGGGGCGCCAGCTCGCGCAGCATGGCCATCACCGACCTCGCGTTCACCGGCGGCGAGCTGCTCATTGCCGGCCTCTCGAACGACGCGTTCTCGTCGACCCTGCGCCGCGCGCGATTCCCGTTTTCCGGAGGGTCGCGAGCCACGACGCTCGAGATCTTCCACACGTCGCACGGCAAGTACGAGACGGCGGCGCCGATCGAGACATTCCTTCCCTACCAGGTGAAGGGTCAGCCCGCGCTCCTCGCCGGATACGGCTGCGCGCCGCTCGCGCTGTTCACCATGTCCGAGCTCAATGCCTCGAAGCACGTCCGCGGACGCACCCTGGCGGAGCTTGGCGGCGGCAACCGCCCGCAAGACATGATTGCGTTCGAACGCGACGGCAAGCGCTTCGTGCTGATCGCGAACAGCAACCGCGGCGTGATGCGGATGAGCGCGGCCGACATCGATCGCTCCGAGCCGATCGTCACGCCGGCAACGCGCGACGCGCCCATCACCGGCACCTCGTATGTGCCGCTCGCGCTGCCCGGCGTGATGCAGCTCGATCTGCTCAACCCGGAGCTGATCGTGATGCTGATGCGGGACATCGACGATGGGACAGTGCACGTTCGCTCGTTCCCGACCAAGTATCTGTGAACTAAACCCGCGATTCACTTGTTGTCATGTGGGGCAGGCCTTCAGGCCTGCTTGCGAGCGCCGATTTGCAGGGCTGAAGCCCTGCCCCACGTTACTGATGCGGTGACAACACAAAGCGAGCACTGAATTAGAAAGGGGCCCGCAGGCTGCTCGGGGCTCGGGACTGCCGGCTGCAGGCCAGTCGCGGCTGGCGGCACAACGGAGTTGAGGACGCAAGCACATGCCGCTCTCGGACGGTAATCGAGGACTGGCGGCCCGATGGCCGCGGGGAAGATGCGGGCGGATCGCCGTGCTGGCGCTCGCGGCTGCCGTGAGCGCGGTGGGCGCGAGTCCACGGCCGCCACGTCCGACGCCTGCCGTGCATGAAGACAGCGCGCCGCGCGTGGTGGGCATCTACCCGAGCGGCCAGCGGCTTCCCGCCAACCTGCTGCGGATGTACATCGTCTTCTCGGCGTCGATGTCCACCGGCGAATCGCGCACCCGCCTCCGGCTGGTCGACGGCGCGGGGCGCACAATCGACCGCGCTTTCCTCGCGCTCGACGAGGAGCTCTGGGACCCGAGCGGGCGGCGCTTGACGGTACTGTTCGACCCGGGTCGGATCAAGCGCGGCCTGCGCGCGAACCTCGAGATGGGCCCGCCGCTGGTCGAGGGGCGACGCTACAGCCTCGTCGTCGACGCAGGCTGGCGCGACGCGCACGGCCGTCCCCTCGCGGAGCAACACGTAAAGACGTTTGCAGCCATCGCCCCGCGTCGCGCGAGTCCGGACCCTGGCAGGTGGTCGATTCTGCCGCCAGAGGGGCGCACGAGGACTCCGCTGGTGGTGCACTTCGACGAGCCGCTCGATCGCGCACTGCTGTTCACGTCGGTTGCCGTCGTAGACGAGCGCGGCGACCCCGTGCACGGCATCATTGAGGTGGGCGCTGGCGAGGGCGAGTGGTCGTTCACGCCCGGGCAGCCCTGGCAGCCAGGCCGCTATCGGTTGCGGGTGTCGCCGGAGCTCGAGGATGCGGCGGGCAACAGTCTCGAGCGGGTGTTCGACGCTGAGTTGTCGTCAGGCAGCGCAGCCGCACCCGACGCGGCGCCGGTGCCCACGCGTGAATTCCTGGTCACCGGGAAACGACTGCCTACCGCGCTTGTCCCCAGTACGTGTCCATCCACGCGGTGAATCCCTGATCAGTTCGTTCCGCCGCGTAGCCATCCGCCTTCGCGTATAGAATCCCTCTACTCAGCGCAGGCCATGAATCTTGCTACGGTCCGGCAGCAATTCGCCGCGGCGCTCGATGCGCTCATCGCACAGGTTCGTCAGGATCCGTCCGTGCTCGCGGCCATTCTCTGCGGCAGCCTGTCGCACGATACCGTGTGGGACCGATCCGACATCGATCTGGTGCTCATCACTGTGGACGACAAGCGCGTCGAGGCCGGAAGCCTCGCTCTCTATGCCGACGGCGTCAACGTGCACGCGATCCTGATGCCGCGCACGGAGTTCCGCAACACCGTCGAAGGGTCGATTCACAACTCGTTCGCGCACTCGCTGCTGGCGAAGGGCCGGCTTCTGTACACGCACGACGAGACGATCGCCGACCTGTGCGAGCGGCTGCACGAGATTGGCGATCGGGATGCGCGGCTCCAGCTGCTGCGTGCCGCCACCGGCGCGCTGCCCTACCTCGACAAAGCGCACAAATGGTTCATCACCCGCGGCGACCTCGACTACACGGCGCTGTGGCTGCTCTTCGCGGCGGAATCGCTGGCGCGCGTCGAGGTGATCGGCCACGGCCTGCTCGCCGACCGCGAGGTGCTGCCGCAGGCAATGACGCTCAACCCCGGCTTCTTCCACGTCGTCTATACCGATCTTCTCAACGAGAAGAAGTCGGAGAAGGCGGTGCAGGCTGCGCTCGACGCTGCGGACCGGTACGTCGCCGATCGCACGACCCGGCTGTTCAAGCCGCTCCTCGACTATCTGCGCGACGTGGGAGAGGCGCGGTCAGCCACCGAGATCGAAGGGCACTTCTCGCGCAACCTCGGCGTGAAAGGCGTGACCACGGCCTGCGAATACCTCGCCGCCAAGGGGTTCATCGGCAAAGCCTCCGTCCCGGTGCGCCTCACGAAACGGAGCCGCGTGGACGTCCAGGAGCTCGCATTCTTTCATCTGCAGGGCGGGGAGTCGGATGCGGACCTTCCGCCAGGTGCGAGACGAAGGGGAAGGACGTGAGCGGGCGGAAGGCGGGCCGGAGGCTGGCGGCGCGGACGACGATCTCGGTGCAGGGTGCGCGGGTCCACAACCTGAAGAACATCTCGGTCGTGATCCCGCGCGACAGCCTGGTGGTCGTGACCGGTCTTTCGGGATCCGGCAAGTCGAGCCTGACCTTCGACACGATCTACGCCGAGGGGCAGCGTCGCTACATGGAGTCCCTCTCGAGCTACGCCAAGCGCTTCGTTGCCCACGTGGCGAAACCCGACGTGGACTTCGTGTTCGGCCTCTCGCCGGTGATCTCCATCGAGCAGAAGACCCTGACCAGCAATCCGCGCTCGACGGTCGGCACGATGACCGACATCTCGAGCTACCTCAACCTGCTCTTTGCGACCATCGGCCAGGCGCACTGCCCCCGCACGAACGAACCCACACCGGCCCGCACTTCGAGCCAGATTCTCGAAGCCATTCTGTCGCTTCCGGAAGGCGCCGAGGTGGAGCTGCGCGCTCCGCTGTTCAAGGTCTACGGCGAGGAGCTGGATTTCGTGTTCGCCGAGGTGCGGAAGAAGGGCTGCCGCCGCGTGATCGTGGACGGCAAGGCCATCGACCTGGCGACCGAGGTCGAGCTCGACGAACCGGCCGTGCGGCACATGGACGCCGTGGTCGATCACTTCGTGGTGAGCCGCCGCCACGAGAAGGCGATCAAGGCCGGCATCGCCAGCGCGCTGCTCGTTGGCGACGGTCTCGTGCAGCTGCACGTCGCCAGGTGCCCCAGGACCGAGGCGGAGCGTTTCTATCGCGCGGTCTGCAGCGACACCCATCACTTCGTCTACGGCGACATCGCACCGGAGTTCTTCGTCTTCAACAACCCGGAGAGCGCGTGCCGCACGTGCGGTGGGCTGGGTGTGGACAAGTTGACGCACCCGGAGCTGCTCATCCCCGACCCGAAGCGCAGTATTCGCGGCGGCTGTCTCGTGCGCGAGGCATTCAGGTACAACCCCGACACCTGGGACGGGCGCATGATGTTCAGCCTGTCGCGGGCGCTGGATTTCTCCCTCGACACGCCGTGGAAGGACCTGCGCGACAAGGCGCGCCAGGCGGTCTTGTACGGGATCGAGCCCAGGAAAGTGGTGCTGATCTCGCCCCCTGACGCCAAGGTCAAACGCGACGACCAGGAAGGGCGGGAGATCGGATTCAGCGGCATCGCCCGGCGAATCGAGCGCTACTACCGCCGCTACCGGCAACGCGGCGAGGCGAACTCGCGGATGGAAGCGTGGCTCGAGAAGGTGATGGTCGAGCACACCTGCCCCGACTGCAGCGGGGCGCGCGTCCGCGCGACGCGGTTGCTCTTCACCGTCGGCGGGAAAACGATTCACGACGTGGGCCAGCTCAATTTCGACGAGCTGCACGCCTTCCTCGGCACCATCAAGCCCACGGGGCGCGGCGCCGACGCCGGCCGCCAGGTGCTCAAGGAGATCCGCGGCCGCCTCGAGCTCCTGCTGGGTATCGGCCTCGACTATCTGAACTTCAACCGCCGCTCGGGCACGCTCTCCGGCGGCGAGTCGCAGCGCATCCGCCTGTCGACGCAGATCGGCTCCGGCCTGATGGGCATGCTCTACGTGCTCGACGAGCCGAGCATCGGCCTGCACCCGAAGGACAACGTCAAGATGATCGCGACGCTCGAGAGCCTTCGCGACATCGGCAATACGGTCATCGTGGTCGAACACGACGAGGATACGATCCGCGCCGCGGACCACGTGGTGGAGATGGGACCGGGGCCGGGCGTTCACGGGGGCCGGGTCGTCGTCCAGGGGAGCCTGAGCGATGTGGTAAACAGCAAGGCGTCGCCGACCGGTCAGTTCCTGTCCGGGCGGCGCTGGATTCAGACGCCTGCCGCGCGGCGCGCCGGCAACGGGCAGAAGCTGACGATCTGCGGTGCCAGGGAGAACAACCTCAAGTCGGTGGACGTCTCGTTTCCGCTCGGTTCGCTGGTGGCCATTACCGGCGCGTCGGGATCGGGCAAGAGCACGCTCGTCAACGAGATCCTCTTCAAGGCGCTGTGGAAGCGTCTCGTTGACACACGCACGCTGCCCGGCGAGCACGATGCCATCGAAGGCGCTGAGCATGTTCACAAGGTCGTCAACATCGACCAGTCGCCAATCGGCCGAAACAGCCGCTCCAATCCCGCCACTTACGTTGGCTTCTACGACGACATCCGTGATCTGTTCACGGCGGCGCCTGTCTCGGTCGAGCGCGGCTACAAGCCGGGGCGATTCAGCTTCAACGTCAAGGGCGGGCGCTGCGAAGAGTGCCAGGGCGAGGGCACCATCACGACTCAGCTCTACTTCATGCCCGACGTCGAGGTCACGTGCGGCGCGTGCAAGGGCGCACGTTTCAACAGCGACACACTCGAAGTCACGCTGCGCGGCAAGACGATCGACGACGTGCTGAACATGTCGATCGAGGAAAGCGCCATCTTCTTCTCGGCGGAACCCGTGGTGAAGAAGCGTCTCGACGTGCTCAACCAGCTTGGCCTCGGCTACCTGACTCTCGGCCAGTCGGCGACCACGCTGTCGGGCGGCGAAGCGCAGCGGATCAAGATCGCCACCGAACTGAGCAAGCTCCAGCGATCGAAGCACACCGTGTACATCCTCGACGAACCGACCACCGGCCTTCACCTGGCCGACATCGAACGGCTGCTGACATCACTCAACCAGCTCGTCGACACGGGCCACACGGTCCTGCTCATCGAACATCACGTGGACGTAATCAAGACCGCCGATCACGTGATCGACCTCGGTCCTGAAGGCGGCCACGGCGGCGGCCGCGTGGTGGTGACCGGGACGCCCGAGGACGTCGCCGCGTGCACTGCGTCGCACACCGGCCGCTTCCTGAAGGCGCACCTGAACTCGTCCGCAGCCGTTCGCGGTCGCGGCTGACACGTTCGTTTCTGGAACCAGAGGATCGCCTCATGCACCGAGCTCGCGTCGTCGCCGGCGTCTGTTTTCTGTATCTGCTGCTGGCGTCTCCCATCGGCATGGCCGCCGAACCATACGCCGTCGTTTTCGAGTCCAATGTCCCCGTCAAGATGCGGGACGGCGTGACGTTGAAAGCGGACATCTACAGGCCAGGTGCGGACGGACGCTTCCCCGTGCTCCTGCAGCGCACGCCCTACAACAAGGACGGAGACCACGGGTTCGGATTGAAAGCCGCGGCCCGGGGATACATCGTCGTCGTCCAGGACGTTCGCGGGCGCTACGCCTCCGAGGGCGAGTGGTACACGTTCAAGTACGAGGCGAACGACGGCTACGACACGGTGGAGTGGGCCGCGGCCTTGCCGCATGCGGACGGACGGGTGGGCATGTTCGGCGGCTCGTACGTCGGCGCGACACAGATGCTCGCCGCGATCGCCCATCCTCCGCACCTCGCGGGCATCTGCCCGGTCGTGACCGCCAGCAACTACCACGCGAACTGGACCTATCAGGGCGGCGCGTTCCAGCAGTGGTTCAACGAGTCGTGGACCTCGGGCCTCGCGCAAGACACGTTCGCGCGCCAGACCGGCGCACGGAACAACGCAATGAAAGGCGTGTGGCAACTTCCGCTCGGCACCTACGCGCTCTTCAACCCGCCGGCGGACGGCAGGACGCCGGATGCAACGGCAACGCTCGCACCGTACTTTCTCGACTGGCTCGCGCACCCGAGCGAGGACGCCTATTGGAAACAGTGGTCGATCGAAGCCCGCTTCAACGACATCACCGTGCCCATGCTCACGGTGGCGGCCTGGTACGACCTGTTCCAGGACGGGTCACTGCGCAACTACACCGGGGTGAAGGCGCACGGCGGCACCGAGGCGGCTCGCCGCGGCCAGCGCCTCCTCGTCGTCGTCGGCGGCCACGCGGGGAACGGCCCGACGATTGGCGACGTCGACTTCGGCCCGGCGTCCGCCGTCGACGAGGACGATACGACACTGAGCTGGTACGACTACCTGTTCAAGGGCGCTCAGAACCAGTTCGCGGGGAAGCCGGTGAGGATTTTCGTGATGGGCGCCAACCAGTGGAGAGACGAGGACGACTGGCCGCTCGCTCGCGCGCAGAACACGAAGTACTTCCTGCACTCGACGGGGCAGGCCAACTCGCTGCGTGGCAACGGGACGCTGTCGACGACGCCGCCAGGCGCGGAGGTCGTGGATCACTACGTCTACGATCCCGCCGACCCGGCGCCGACTGCCGGCGGTCCGCTGTGCTGTGACAGCAACCACCTGAAGCCAGGCCCGCGTGACCAGCGCCCAGTGGAGGCGCGCGATGACGTTTTGGTGTACTCGACGTCACCGCTGACCGCGGACATGGAAGTGACCGGACCGGTCACCCTCGATCTCTACGCGAAGTCATCAGCCGTCGACACGGACTTCACCGCCAAGCTCGTGGACGTGTGGCCGAATGGGTTCGCGCAGAACCTGACCGAAGGGATCCTGCGCGCCCGGTATCGCGCCTCACAGGAGAAGCCCGAGTTGATGACTCCCGGCCAGATCTACCGATTCACGATCGAGGCATGGTCCACGAGCAACGTGTTCCGAAAAGGGCACGTGTTGCGGCTCGAAGTATCCAGCAGCAACTTCCCCAGGTTCGACCGGAATCTCAACACCGGCGAGGACAACGGGAACGCGTCGCGGCACGTGCCGGCGACCAACACGATCGTCCATGACGCCGAGCATCCATCGGCGCTGATCCTGCCGGTGGTGCCCGCCCGCTAGCGATTGTGCGCACGGCTTTCCTCCGCGTTTCACATCGGTTGTCGTGTGGGGCAGGCCTTCAGGCCTGCTCGCGCCTCGTAGACAGGGCTGAAGCCCTGCCCCACGCGAGGGGCGCGGTGACCACAGAACCGAAGCGCGCGGGTTAAGTGCACATTCCGGCCGACATCTTATTTCCTTGCGGCCGTTTCGTCGCGACAGTAGGATTGCTCAGCCGTTCCGGCGCACTCCGCGTCTTCTGCCGCCTGCACCTGCCCGTCGGCATTCCGGATCGTTTTGCACAGGAGAGAAGCATGAACATGAAGAAAACATTGGTCACCACGGCAATGTGGGTCACCGCCGTGGCCGTCGGCTTCGCTGCGGACCCGAATGTGGGCTCGTGGAAACTGAACGAGGCCAAGTCGAAGATGGCTGCCGGCGCGCCCAAGAACCTCACCGTCGTGTATACCGCCGAGGGCGACAGCTACAAATGCGTGGTGGACGGCGTGGACGGCACTGGCAAGCCCGCACACAACGAGTGGACCGGCAAGTTCGATGGCAAAGACTACCCGCTCACGGGCGATCCATCGGCTGATACGCGATCACTCAAGCTGACCAGCCCCGGTCACTATGCACTCACCAACAAGAAGGACGGCAAGACGACCACCACCGGCACCGTGGAGTTGTCCGCCGACAACAAGACGCGGACGCTGACTGTCCACATGACCGACGCAGCGGGCAAGAGTCTGACGAGCATCGCGGTGTACGAGAGACAGTAGCGAGCGTTCCGGCCGGTCGATCACACCAGCCGCAGCCTGCCACCGGGCCTTCCGGTTCGTGATTCGCGTTGCGCTGTCCCCAGAGAAAGCCTCTGGGGACCCCACCCATCCCGCCTGCGCGCCCGGCATCGCTTGAAACCTTTTGTGATCGCGTGCGTATCGAGTGCAATGCACGACTCTCGGGGGCGGTGCGCCACATGACGGCGCCGAAGCTGGCCCGGCTCGCCGCGGTTGTGCTCCTGCTCGGGGTTGTAGGCGCAATCGTCGCCTGGCAGTCGCTCCGCCCGCGGCCGATCGTGGTCAGTGCCGGGAAGTTTCCCGAAGAGCTCGTCTATGTCCGCGCCGAGGACGATGTCATCAACGGAGGCGCGTTCTTCCGGCCACCGAAGGATGTGGCCAAGCCAATCGCCGTCATCTGGATCCACGGATGGGGCGTTAATTTCTACTACCCGACCTACACCATGATCGGCCGGCACCTGGCCGAACAGGGCCTCGCGACGTTCGTGGTCAACACCCGCATGCACGACATCGGCACGGTGGCGGGATATCGCTTGGGCCGGCGGGTCCGCGGCGGCGGGTATTGGGGGATTCCGAGTGAGGAGACCCGCGACGTCGCCGCGTGGATCGGTTTTGCGGAGCAGCGCGGATTCGCGACAGTGGTGCTTGCAGGACACAGCGCCGGCTGGGCCCCGGTGGTCAGGTACCAAGCCACGTCTCGTGACCCGCGAGTCGCCGGTGTCATCCTGGCCTCCGGAGCCGTTCAGCCACTGCATCCCGAAAAAGACGAGGAACTGATGCGTCAGGCGACACGCCTGGTGGCAGACGGTCGCGGCGACGACCTGATTCGTCTCCCAAACCGGTCGTTCCCGTCGTTCATCAGCGCGGCGAATTTTCTCGACCAGGCGAACACGCCGCGGGAGTTCCTCGATTTCTTCGGTCTAGCCGGCAACGACGCGGCGATCTCACGGATCGGATGCCCTCTGTTGGCGTTCTTCGGAGCAAACGGGGATATCGGTGGCGAGGCCGATCTCGAGGCGGTCCGTTCATCGCGGAAACGGCTGTCGACCGGACCCAGTCGGATAGACACGGCGATCATCCAGCGCGCGGACCACATGTACACGGGTGAGGAAGCGCAGGTGGCACGGGTGATTGCCGAGTGGGCCGACCGTGCGGTCTTGTCGCGAGCGTCCGTGCCCTCTCACGGATCGGCACGGCAATGAGAACGCGACGTGCCCTCAGCCCTCAGGGTCCTACGTGCATCGGCTTCCCGACCGCGATTACTTCAGCCCTTTGATCACGTACAACTGGCTGGCGTCTGCGCGATACAGGTAGGCGACCGCGCCGTCAGGCGACACGATGAGGTCCATGACACCGCCGACCGCGGATTGAGAGGACGTATCGTCTTCCAGACCGCTCGGCGAACCGCCGTCTGGCGATCCGTGTAGTGTCCCGCGGCGCGGATCCGTGTAGTGCCCGCCTTCAGGCGGGCCGTAATCCGCGCGCCGCCTCAATGGCAGTAGTGCCCGCCTTCAGGCGGGCCGTGATCCGCGCGCCGCCTCAATGGCAGCCGGTGTCCGTCCCCAGATGCCGCAGCAGGGCTCCGCCCCCGGTCCAACCGGGAGCCGTCACACTCGCAGCGGCGCACCGCCGCGCGGGGCAGGCCGGTCGTATCACCGCCACAACCGGCCTGCTCACCGCCTGCGAGAATCACAGCGACTTCAGGAACTCGACGAGATCACCCTTCTGACGCTCGGACAACGACAGCCCCAGCACCCGCACGTAGTGATCGACCACGGCACCGAGGTCGGGCGCGCTTCCGTCGTGGAAGTACGGTGCATGCGTGACGAGGGCCCGCAGCGGCGTCGTGCGGTAGAGGCCCGTGGCGCTACGGCTCGCATACAACGGGTCCATGCCGGTCTCCGATGGTTCGTGCAGCACCGGGCCGTCGTTACGCCCGTGCCCGAGCACGTCGGTGTAGGTGGGCGGCGTGTGGCACTGCGCGCACCTGCCCGGCCCGCGAAAGACGCCGTAGCCGCGCCGCGCCGCCTGCAGATCGAAGCTGCCGGGCGCAGGCGGCGGTGTTTTCAGGCTGAACTCGTACTGGACGAGCGCCGGCAGCTTCGGCGTGACCAGGTCCGGCGTCTGCACGATGTTGATGCCGAGGCGGGGATCGCTGAAGCTGCCGTGCCCGCCCATCTGCGTCACCGCGACGTAGTTGTTCCAGTACGACACGGGGCCATCTGCGGTGTAGGTCTCGAAGCCCACGTCCTTGAGCCCGAATGCTGGCGGAATCACGACGGGCCCGTTGATGCCGTCGATGTTGAACCGCGGATCGTACCGGCCGGGCCCCCACGAGTTGTAAACCGCCTTCTGCGCATCGTCGAGCGCCGGCGACAGCGCGATGATCGCGCCCGGGTTGAGCCGGCTGTTCGCCCACCCGTCGAGCCGGCGGCCGATGCCGGGCATCACGGAATCGTCGGCACGGGAGTGGCACAGGGCGCACGTGATGCCGACCGACGTGAGCGAGCCGGCATCGACCTGGCCCTTGACGCCGATGACGGCGTTCAGCCGAATGAGCTCGACCGTCGTGGCTGGATCGTTCAGATCGTGGCTGGCGAGGAAGCCTGGCGGCAGCGCCTCGCTGTCGACGTTCAGACCGACACTCAAGGCAACGACAGGACTGACCGCCGTCTGGATGACCTCGTGCATCTGCAGCCGGTCGGTCCAGAGCTGCTCGTCACCGAAGGTGTCGTAGCGAAAGATGGCCTGCCCATCACCGGTCGCGGGCTTTGCCGCGGCCGCAGACGGTCGAGGCTGCAGCGCGAATCCGGCTGACGCGGCGAAGAGGCAGAACGAGAACACGACGTACGAGCGCGGCGACATGTGGAGGCGTGGAATCGGTCGCATGTGGAACCCTTTCGTGCAATCCGGGTCCTGCGCACGCTTGCTGATGCGGCCCCTACGCTCGAGCAGGAGCGAGGCGCAGCACCGGCGCGGGACGTGCGCTCATCACACAATCGATGCAGGGGAAGCGCCGGATGTTCCGACGCACGGGTGGATGGGGTTCAGAGCCGGGTGGCCAGGAAGGCCGGCGGTGCACTCCCTTTGAGCCCTCGAAGGGCAGTTCCGCGCTCGCTGAGACTTGCTCCCGTGCCGGCCGCTCGCTCACAGCTCACTGGTGGCCGGCCATTGTCGCGCTGCAGCTTCGCTCGATGTGCGCATCTGCAATCAGCTGTTCCATCCCTCGCGCCCCGAGCATCGATTGCAGCCTCAGACACGCTTGATCGGCGAGATCGTCGGTACGGAGCGGCCAGATCGCCAGCGTGCCATCCTCGCCCCCGCTCACGAGCCACCGCGGCGCGAGCCCGGGGACGAAACGCACAGCGCTGATCTCGCCGATGTGATCGAATGCGGCGATCAGCCGGTCGGCCGTCACGTCGTTGAGATCAACCGACGATCCCGCAACGTGCGCCCGCCATGCGTTATCCGGGCTCGCGCGCTCGCTTGGCTCGCTCAATTCCAACGCCGGCCACGACGAAGCTGCCTTCCTGAGCTCCGCGGAATCTCCTCCGACCAGCTTCCGCTGATGCCGAGCGGCTTCGGCCTTCATGAACTGCTCCGAGATGTTGCTGCTGCCGCCAGTGGTGTACTCCCACCCTGTTTCAGTGCTGCGCGCCACATCGAACGCGCGCGTCAGGAACACACCGCCGTCGTGCCCTCCGCTCGAAAAGTGCGTAACCGTCACCAGCCTGCTGGCGTCCGGGCTGACGCGCACAGCCTCGATCGCCCCGTCGGCAGCGACGCGCAGCTGCTCGCGCCAGGTGCCGGGCTGCACGACCACGACGGTCTCACCGGCACGGATGACGAGCGCGCGACCAGCGGAGTCGAAGCCGGCCCATCTGACGGTGTCGGAGTAGGTCGTGGCGTTCGTCTCGAGCCAGCTGCGCGCATCGAAGACGTGCACCGACCGTCCTTCCACGGCAGCGAGCCAGCGTCCGTCGTTGCTCGCGTTGACGTGTGTGACCGGGGAAGGAAGGTGCAAACGCGCGCGCGCCTTCCAGGTGTCGAGCCCGAGGACAACGACCTCGCCCGCCTGCGTCCCCGCGGCGAGCCAGCCGCCTGCGTCCGCGGTGACGATGGAGTGGACGGGCGCGCCGATTCGCACGCGGAAGGCCTCGAGGCCCCCTTCGAGTGGCCAGGCCGCCAGCGTGCCGTCGTTCTGCTCGTTGAGCAGCAGCCGCCCGTCCGGGCTGACGGTGGCGGCGACAGATGAAACCGGAATGCGCAGGACCTCCACGAGCGAATCGCCGCAGAGCACGTGGACCGCGAGTGGTGTCGCGGCGGCGAAACATGCCTGGCCGTGCCAGCGCAGCGGCAGGACCGTATGCGCTTCGATCGGTGCGCCGCGTGCCGCCTCGATCCCGATGTCAGCGGACGCGCCAGCCACGATGCGCCAGGCCTGCACGGTTTGAGCGGCCGTGACGAACCCACTCCCATCAGGCTGAAACGCAATCGACCAGATGATGCCCGGTGCGCTGACCCGGGCCGCGGGCGCGATGTATTCTCCTGCTCGCCAGAGCAGCAGACCGTCTTGCGCCGCAGTCGCCAGCCACTGACCGCTCGTGCTGAACGCGATCGAGAAGATAGAGGAACTCCCGGCTTTCAGCGTCGCGACGATGCGCCAGGTCGACACGTCGTAGATGAAGACCTCGCTTGACCCGTAACCACTGATCGCGAGGCGAGTCCCGTCGGGTGAGAAGCATGCGGCCCAGACCATGGCCGCCTGTCCCCGGCCGTCGGGGGGCAGAGGGGTGACAAGCTGTCCGCTCGACACATCCACCACACACGCGACATGCCCGCAGCCCAGCACGACGAAGCGGCCGTCCGGGCTGAAGACCGCCACGGTCCTGTCGGCTGGCTGCCGATTGAGCGCACGCGAGGCAACGATCTGGCCCGTGTGGGCGTCGAGCAGACGTACCGGGCCAGCACCTCCGGCCGACACGATACGGCGACCGTCACGGCTGAACGCGAGCGCTCTTCGACGCCCGCCGCCGGTGCCCTCGACGCGTGGGACCGCGCCTGGTTGCCGCCAGAGAGGAGGCCGGGGCAGCAGCGCGAGCAATCGCGCCAGCAGGAGGTGGCCGTCGACCGTCCTGCCGAAATGCACCGACGCCACCGATAGAAGCGCGGCTTTGACTAATGCATCCGCGGAGCCATCGAACGCAAGTCGTGCCTCCGCCTCGTTGCGGCGGGCCTCCGAGTTGTCTCGCTGGCGTGTCGCTTCGTTCCGCGACAGCAGCGCCCAGATTGTCAACGCGATCAGCGCGACCGCTACCGAGCCGCTGACGGCCGCGATGTTGCGCAGCCGTTGCGCCTCGCGCCGCCCCTCGCGCCGTTCGATCGTCGCCCGGTCGATGCCCGAGTCGGCATACAGATCCGCAAGGGTCTTGAACCACGCGCGCGCGAATGCGCCCTTGCGGATCGTGGCGGCGGGACTGAAGCCGCGGTAGTCTGCCGCGAGTGGCATGGGCAGCAGCCGAACCAGCTCCTCTGGAAAGGCGCGACGGGCCTGATCCGACCCGGTCGCCTCGTCGTTGGGGATTCCGTCGAGCAGGATCGGAACGATGTGCTCTTTGCCCCGGTGCTGGGCGAAGCGGCGAATCTCGTCGGCAACGAAATGGCTGGACGCGGAATTCGGCGAACAGATGACGATCAGCTTGGCTGAGTCCCGCAGATTGCGATCCAGCGATTCGTGGTACTCGGTCCCGGTGAAGTCCTCCTCGTCGCGGAACACGCGGAAGTACCGTTGCGGGACCGGCAGGTCCTTCGGCGGGCGGTAGCGGCGGAGCTCCCGCTCCAGGCGTTTTGTGAACGCGCGATCCTTGCGCGAGTAGCTGATGAACGCGTCGTACCGAAGCTCGCGAGGCGCTGCGTCGCTCGCATCCATGGCCGCATCCGATCTGTGGGGACCCGCACTGCGTGCGCTTGCTGCGACACGTGTCGCAGTACCTGGTGTCGGCGCGCAGTTGCCGCCAGCTGCCGTCACCGGCCGGCGGCTGCGCGTCTTCCTATCAACGCGGGTTGATGCCGCGCAGTGCAGGAGGACGCGCCCAAGTGGGCTCGCGCGCGACCAACGCGGCGCATGCCGGCGTGCTCACGGGCCCGAGCCGTGGCCACCTGCGGGGACGTGCCCGAGCACGTCCACGGCCGCGCGTACGCCCTTCGCCAGCTTCTCGGCTGGTCCAGTGCCGAAGTAGTGGAGGAAGACGATCGTGGGTGAGACGCCCGTCATGTGATGGTGGATGGCCACGACATTGATCCCGTTCGCGCGCAAGGCCTTGAGGACGGGCGTGACCTCGCCCTCGAGCATGGCGACATCACCCGCCACCATGGCGTCCGCGTCGGTCCCGGAGAAGGCGGCCCAGGTGTTGAGGCCCATGCGCGCGTTGATCAGCGCGCCGTGCTCGCGCATCTGGATGTCGGAGCGCCCGATCGTGATCTTGTAGACGGCGCCTGTCTGCTCGCCGGGGTGGCCGATGATCGACGACAGCCCCGGGCCATTGATCGAGGCGGCGGCCGACGCTGGTGCGCCGGCTGCAGCCGCCGGTTTGTCGATCAGCGCGAGGGCCGGCTTGATGTGTTCGGCCAGGTCAGCGGCGCCCCCCATGCCGTGGACGTGCATGTAGAAGATGCGCGGCTGCTCCCAGAAGAAGTGATTGTGCAGCGCGGTCACGTCGAGTCCGTGTTCCAGCAGCGCCGACATCACCGGATTCACTTCGTCTTCGGTCAGCACGAGATCCCCCATCAGGACGTCCTGGCCGCCCTCGCCCTTCGTGAGGGCAATCCACCCGCCGAACCCGAACGGCGTGGGCGCTGGCCGCTGTGCGATGGTGACGCGAAGATCGTTACGCGGCACATTCACCTTCAACACGCCGTCTTTGAAGTCTCCCTTTTTCGCGAGTGTCGCGAGCACCGCCTGGTAGTCGGCCGGCACGTCCTGAGCGGCCGCCATCCCCGGGCTCGCGAGCATCGACAACGCGGCGATCCACAGAGCCGCCGACCACATCCCAGCCATACCGTGCCTCCCTGGCACTGGTTCACGAGTGCCTATGCGCTGAAACCAGTATTGCACGATGACTTCGGGCGTTCGAGTTGCCCTGGGCCGCGTATAACATCGGGCTCGAGCCTCATGCCATTGAAGTTGGGTCGCACGCAGGAGGAGGTGCGTCTGTACGACACGCGACAAAGATCCCGCGCCCGATGAAAAACTGTGACAGAATCGGCCCCTTTCCCGTCGGACAACAAAAAGGGCCATCGACCATGCCCAAGTTCTTCGATCCCACGCCGGAACAGCGCGGCGAGCTCGAGGCCATCGCCGCGGCCATTCCCGGCGTGCAGAAGACATTCGTGCTCAATCACCCGCACGTGAAGACACCCGACCGGGGGGCGCACCAGCAGCAGATTGCCGCGTCGAAGGTGCTGCTGACCGTGGCCGACCGCCTGCCGCCTGAACTGGACGGCCTCGGCGTCTTTCAGCACACCGGCCACGATGAGCCGCTGGTCGGCATCGGCAGGATCTCAACCGGCCTCGGCTGTCCGCATGCCGAAACCGACGCCGACTTTCTCGGCCTGATGGTGGCGTTCCGCACGGCGGCCGGGCGCCGCATCGACCTGATCACGATCAACGATCCGACATCGCCGACCGACACGCCGGAAGAGTTCCTCGCGCTCTTGCAGGCGACGGCCGATGCCGCGCACGCCACCGGTCTCCTTGCGACACAGGCCACGCTGCTGGCAAGCCTGGCGCGCCACGCGGGCCTCGGCGCGGTGCGCATAGCCGCCCACGTCACGGCACAGACGAACCGGACGGTGCGTTCGACGAGCGCCTATCAACGGTACTGGACGGGCATCGTCCGGGCACGGGACGTGCTCGGGAAGTTCACCTTCGTGCCGGCGGCCGATGGGGCACCGGCCGTGTCACACGGAGCGACCCGGTTCACCGACGACTGGCGTGCACGGCAGAGCGCAGGCGATCTGTCGTTCGATCTCCGGTGGATCCCGTATCTCGACGACCGCAGAACGCCAGCCGAGGATCTCACCCGTCCGTGGGCCCACGATCACGAGGTCAGCGTTGGGCGCGTCACCTTCCCGCAGACCGACTTCGACACGATCGAGTCGAAGCTGACCACGCTGCTGGCGTCGGAGCTTGGCGCAAACCAGGGCAACTGGGACGAGATCCCCGGCGGGCAGCCGTCCGGACGACCGGCCACGCGCTTCACGGCCGCCCGGCAGCTCGCCTACCGCGCGAGCCAGCAGGCCCGCCACGCACTGCCCGACGAGAGCTACGAGGCGTTCTTCGAGCGCGGCACGGTCGGGCCCGAACTGGCCGAGGAGCTCGTGCGCCGCTACCAGCAGAAACGTGCGGTCGGGCACTGGGTGCCTGACATCGGAGAGCTGCCGATCGCCTGACCCGTGTTCGCGCGAACTGGTGCTGACAGCCGATGCCAGCGCCAGGCTGCGCCACAGGCGGGTGGACCATCCGCACCGCCACATCTGGTCCGCGTTCTGCGCATCGTTCCGTAGGAGCACGCGTGGCCTGTATTGACCGCGCGCGACAGGTCACGGTATCGACGACGCTGTTCGACCATATCAACCCACCGAAGGTGAGGCTGCCATGAGAAACCGACCGATCGGAGATATCGGGCGTCGTCGTTTCGTGAGCGGAAGCGCGCTGGCGCTGCTGGGAGCCGCCGGCACGACGCTGGCGCCACTCGACGCGCTCGCGTTCGGCAGCGACGAGCACGAGGACGCACCCAACCAGCACAACATGCTCGTCGTTGGTGAGCAGGCGGTGTTCCTGTCGCACCTGCCGATGTTCCAGGCGGGCAAGCCAAGCGCGCCAGCCGTCGACAAGACGGGAAACGAGTTCACGTCGCCGCACCGGTTTCAGGTGATCCTCGAGGCGACCTTCGCCAGAAACGGCAAGGACGTGGCGGACGTGTATGCCCGGGATCGCCGCGCTCACCCGAAAACACGCATCTACACCCTGGAGCCGAAGCAGAGCGAGCCGTTCGTGCTCTCGCGCCTGTTCACGCCGGCGGCTCGGCCCGAACTCCCCTCCTTCACCGGCACGGTGTTCCGGGGCCACCTCGAACAGGGCGGCGAGCCGATCGCCGGCCTCGACTCGTCGCTCGTGACGATCACGCGCGTCGTGCACGCACGGAAAATGACGCCCCGTCAGACGCGGCCCGCTCACCTCGAGTACATCCTGTTCGGAAAAGGCTCGGAGCTGTTTCTGGCCCACGCCATCTACGCGCCGCCGGATTTCGACCAGGTGTGCTCGATTAAGACAACCGGGCATGCGCTCAGCGCCGCCGACCTGAACGGCGCGCGGCGCGTGACCTTCCCCGAGCGCACGAATGCCGTTGCGAATCGTCTGCGCGAAGGGCAGAAGGTCTCGGGCATGCTCACGAGGCCCGGCGACACGACTTCCTCCGCCACGCCCATCGAGGTGCAGCCGATCGTGGAGTACTACTTCGAGGAAGGCGAGCTCCTGGTTCCGCACACTTTCGATCCGACGCCAGAGGAATCGAAAAAGGGATAGAGACCCCGGGTGGCGGGCAGCGTTCATCGCCACCTTTTATCGCCGCCTCGTCCGGCGGCGGCCTCGCTGCCCTGCTCGCGGCCTCGAACCCTCACGCCGTGCTTCGAGCGTCTCTCGGATCGTGCACCTGGCAGAGCGGCAGGTGCCGCCGTTGACAGTGTTCGAGCGCGGCACCGATCATGGCTCCCACGAATCCGGCAGGAGACCCATGTTCGAAGCCGCTGAAGTCGGACGAACGCTCTCGAAGAAGGCGTACAAGCAGCGCCTGCCCGCACTCCGGGCGGCCCTGCTCGGTGCGCAGCAACAGCTGCGCACGGCACCGTTTCCCGTGCTCGTGGTCTTCGCCGGCGTCGACGGCGCTGGCAAGGGCGAGACCGTCAACCTCCTCAACGCCTGGATGGATCCGCGCTGGATTGCGACGCGGGCGTTCGGCGATCCCTCGGACGAGGAGCGCGAGCGGCCCGAGCAATGGCGATTCTGGCGTGAGCTGCCGGCCAGGGGCCGCCTCGGCTTTTTCCTGAACTCGTGGTATTCGCGCCCTGTCGTCGACCGCGCCTACCGCCGCGTGTCGCGGGTCGAGTTCGACTTCCAGCTGCGGCGGATCGCCGAGTTCGAGAAGACGCTCGCCGACGATGGCGCGCTGATCGTGAAGTTCTGGATGCACCTCGACAACGAGTCCCAGCGCGTGCGCTTGAAGACGCTCGAAAGCGACCCGCTGACCCGATGGCGCGTGACCAAGCTGCAATGGAAGCACTGGAAGATGTACGACCGGTTCATCGACGCCGGGGAGCAGACGATCCGCACGACGAGCACCGCACAGGCGCCCTGGACGATCGTGGAGGGGCGCGACGAGCAGTACCGCAGCGTAACGGTCGCCGAGTCGTTGCGGGACGCCATCAGTCGACGGCTCTCCGATCGTGCGCCGTCGGGGCAAAAGCACAAGCGGACCTCCCGGCCGGAGCCGGTTGACGAGCAGGCGGCCGAGACCGTCCTGTCGCACCTCGACATGTCGAAGCGGCTCGAGAAGCGGTCCTTCGAGCGCGAGCTGCTGAAGTATCAAGGAGAGTTGAACCTTCTGCAGCGTCGCGCGTCACGTGCGGCGGTGTCGACGATCCTCGTGTTCGAAGGCGTCGATGCCGCGGGCAAGGGCGGCGCGATCCGCCGCATCACGGCGGCGCTCGATGCGCGCGACTGCCAGGTGATCCCGATCGCGGCTCCGACCGACGAGGAGCTCGCGCATCACTACCTGTGGCGGTTCTGGAGGCATCTGCCGCGCGCCGGCCGCGTCACGATCTTCGATCGTAGTTGGTACGGCCGCGTGCTGGTCGAGCGCGTCGAGCGGCTGGCGACGCGTGACGAGTGGCGTCGCGCGTACGCCGAAATCAACCAGTTCGAAGACCAGCTGATCGACCGCGGCATCGTCCTCGTGAAGTACTGGATCCACATCACCAAAGACGAGCAGCTCCGGCGCTTCAAAGACCGGGAGGGCTCGGACGTCAAGAGCTGGAAGATCACGGCCGACGACTGGCGCAACCGCGCGAAGTGGGACGCCTACGAGCAGGCCGTCAACGACATGATCGAGCGCACGAGCACGAGGCAGGCGCCGTGGACGCTGGTCGAAGGCAACGACAAGTACTACGCGCGCATCAGGATCCTGCAAACGGCGTGCGATCGGCTGCGGCAGTCGCTCTAATCGGATTCTTCACTTGTCCCGCCTGCAGGCCACAGGCTGCGGGCTGCAGGCGATGTCCGGCCCCAAGCCTGAAGCAGCAACCGCCTGCGGCCTGAACTGCGCAGCCCTTCGACCTTGTCTCTTCGATCGCCGGCAGGATCGTCCGCAAGCGCCACGGTCCGACGGATGTAGACTAAACCCGCGATTCACTTGTGTCGTCATGTGGGGCAGGCCTTCAGGCCTGCTTGCGAGCGCGATGTGCAGGGCTGAGCCCTGCCCCACGTGACTGATGCGGTGCCAACACACGCGAGCACCGGACTTAGGCGCCTCCATGATCCACGTCGAAAACCTGGTCAAGGCCTTCGGCGAGGTGAAGGCGGTCGACGGCGTCTCGTTCGACGTCGAGGCCGGCGAGATCTTCGCGTTTCTCGGGCCGAACGGCGCCGGCAAGACGACAACGATCCAGATGCTGACGACGCTGCTCACGCCGACGAGCGGGTTGATGCGGCTCGACGGCCTCGATCCGGCGGTCGCCCCGCTCGAGGTGCGACGCCGCTTCGGAATCGTCTTTCAGGACCCGAGCCTCGACGGCGAGCTGACCGCGTACGAAAACCTCGACCTGCACGGCGTGCTCTATCACGTGCCGCGCAAGCTGCGCGTCGAGCGCATCGAGGTGCTGCTCAAGTGCTTCGATCTCTGGGACCGGAAGACGTCCTTCGTCAAGACGTTCTCGGGCGGCATGAAGCGGCGGCTGGAGATCGCGCGCGGGTTCCTGCACATGCCGAAGATCCTGTTTCTCGACGAGCCCACGCTCGGCCTCGATCCACAGAGCCGCAACCAGCTCTGGTCTCAGGTGAAGCAGATCAACGAGACCGAGCACGTGACCGTGTTTCTCACGACCCACTACATGGACGAAGCCGACCGCGTGGCCCGCCGCATGGCGATCATCGACCACGGCAAGATCGTGGCGCAGGGCACCTCGCAGGAGCTGAAGCAGCAGACGAACACGGAATCGCTCGAGGCCGCGTTCCTGGCGCTCACCGGCACCAGCATCCGCGACGAGGGCGCGGATGGCGCCGCACAGATGCGGCAGATGGTCAGAATGTGGAGGCGATGACGCCGTGAGCGCGATCTACGGCCTGTGGCTTCGGCAGGTCAAGCTGTATCTGCGGTCGCGGCCGCAGATCCTGGCGTCGCTGGCGCAGCCGATGCTGTACCTGCTGGTGCTCGGCTTCGGGCTCGGGCCGGTGTTCCAGAGCTCGGGGCAGGGCAGCTACCTGCAGTTCATCGCGCCCGGCGTGGTGGCGATGGGCATCCTGTTCACGTCGGTCTTCTCGGGCATCGGGCTGCTCTGGGATCGGCAGTTCGGGTTCCTGAAAGAGACGCTCGTCGCGCCCGTGCCGCGTCTCTACATCATGGTGGGCCGCACGCTCGGCGGCGCGACGATCGCGATGATTCAGGGCGCGCTCGTGCTGACCGCCTGCCTGATCGCAGGGTTCCGGCCGCACGGGCTCCTGGCCCTGCCTCTGGCGCTGGTGTTCATGATGCTCACGGCGATTGTGTTCGCGGCCCTCGGGACGGTGATCGGGTCGAGCCTGAAGGACATGCAGGGATTTCAGCTGATCATGAACTTCCTGGTCATGCCGATCTTCTTCCTGTCGGGCGCGCTCTTCCCGCTGAACGCGCTTCCCGCCGCGCTGATGGTGGCGACGCGCATCGATCCGCTGTCGTACGGCGTCGACGGCCTCCGCGGCGCCCTCATCGACCGCGCCTCGATCGGCATCGGCCTCGACGCGATGGTGTTGTCGGCGGTCGCCGCGCTCTTCCTCGTGATGGGGGCGCGGGCGTTTTCGAAGATTCAGGTCTGATCTGCCGCGAGCCGCGCCCGTGCCTGCACCAGCAGTTGCCGCTGTTCGGCCGACAGCACTGGCGGCTTGAGCGCCAACCGACGGATCGATTGGGTCGTGATGCCGGCCACCATGGCCCGCGTCACGAACTTGTGGTCGGCCGGAATCACCCACCATGGTGCCCATTTCGTGCTGGTGTGCTCCAGCATGTCGGCGAACGCCTCCTGGTAGTCGTTCCAGAAGTCCCGCTCCTTCAGGTCCGCGGTCGAGAACTTCCAGTGCTTGCTCTCGTCGTCGAGGCGATCCAGGAAGCGCCTCTTCTGCTCCTTCTTCGACAGGTGCAGAAAGAACTTCAGGATGAGCGTGCCGTTGCGCGTGAGGTGCCGCTCGAAGCGGTTGATGTCGTCGAAGCGCGCATCCCAGAACTTCCGTCCGCGATTTCCCGGCGGCAGCTTCTGCTGCGCGAGGATCTCGGGGTGGACCCTTACGACCAGCACCTCTTCGTAGTAGGACCGATTGAAGATGCCGATGCGGCCCCGCTCGGGGAGCGCCTTCATGTAGCGCCACAGAAAATTGTGATCCAGCTCCTCGTCGGACGGTCGCTTGAAGCTGAACACCTGGCAGCCCTGCGGGTTCACTCCGGACATGACGTGCTTGATCGTGCCGTCCTTGCCGGCCGCGTCCATGGCCTGGAGCACGATCAGCACCGAGTGCACATCTGTGGCGTAGAGCAGTTCCTGTGCCGCCGCCAGCTCCGAGATGTTCTTCTGCAGGTACTCAACCGCACGCTCCTTCAGGGCGCCTTTTCGCAGATCCTTGAACTCGCCGTCGCCCGCCCAGCCCGGGTCGTGGTGCTTCAGGCTGAATTTCCGACCGGGCTTCACCTGGAACAGTCGCGTGGCATCCTTGAACGTAAAGGCCATCCATCACTCCTCTGTCCGGACGTGCGTGCCAAGAGACAGGTGTTCGAGGCCGGCACGGCTTCGATCGAACAACACCTCGCCAGGTCCAGGTGCAGAGACGCACGCGGCCAGCAGGCGCGGCACCTGTCCGCGCCGATCCGGCCGGTGGACGCTGACCGTTCGCACGTCGTTCGCATCCGCCCCGAAACCGGCAGTCCACAGCGTACTCCATCGCAAGAGAGCGGCCAGTGCCGATCCAGGAGACTCGGCGCGGATGGCCTCCGGGTCGCCGATTTGAAAGCGCGTGATGCCAGCCGCGTGAACGGTTAGAATCCTGAGCGTAGCGGATGGTCCGACGGGCCGCCCATTGGGGGCGGTCTCTGGCATGACAATTCTTGACGAGTCTCGCGGGCGGTGCCGACGGGTCGGCATCGTGCCTGCGACACCGGTCGGTTGGGGCGAGCCTCTCGGTGCCGCTCGATACCGAGACGGCGCACGTGCGGGCCCGCGAGCGAGGGAGAGAAGTGATGGTTCGTTCCGGTACCAGACCCATCCGGCCGTGGGCCAGGGTGGGATATGCGGTCAGTGCCTGCTCGTTGATGGTCTCATTTTCCGGTGCTGCGCTCGCGCAATCGTCCGCACCCGAGGCGGATACGCGTGCGGCGCAGATTGTCGCGGCGCAGCAGCAGAAGGCGCACGAACTGAAGGTGTACGAGCCGAACAAGGCCGAGGTGTGGGTCAAGAAGCTGGAGGAGCAGTTCCTCACCGGGTCCTTGCACTGGCATCCGTTCTTCGACAGCGCCTACTCGGGCGGCGGGTTCACGCTCGGCGCGGGCTACGCGCGGTATGTGAGCGCGTACAACACCATCGACCTGCGCGGCAGCGTCACTCCAAGCGGCTACCTGCGGTTCGAGACCGAGTTCCGGGCCCCCCGCGTGTTCGATCGGCGCGGGGTCCTGTCGGTCCTCGGCGGCTGGCGGGAGGCCACACAGGTCGGCTTCTACGGCTTCGGAACGGATCCGACATCGAAGGACGACCGGGCCAACTACGGCTTCCGGCAGCCGTACGTGTCGGCCACGCTCGACATGCGCCCGAAGCGCAATTGGATCGTCCTCGGCGGCGGCGTCGACTACTCGCAGTGGGATCAGCGCCCGGGCGAAGGCGACCAGCCGTCGGTCGAGGAGGTCTACACGCCCGCGGCGCTCCCGGGCCTGGGGGCCAAGGTCACGTACCTGCACGCGCAGGGCACCGCGGCCGCCGACACGCGCCCGGCGGCGGGCTACGCGCGCCGGGGCGGGTACTACGGCGTGACGGTCCACGGTTACGCCGACACCGACGAGACCTACGGTTTCCGCCAGGTTGAGTACGAGGCGATCCAGCACGTGCCGCTGTTCCGCGACGCATGGGTGCTCTCGTTCCGGGGCAAGGTCGACACCACGTTCGCCAGCGACGACCAGGCGATCCCCTTCTTCATGCTGCCGGCACTCGGCGGCGGATCCAGCCTCCGCGGCTTCACCAGCTGGCGCTTCCGCGACCGGAACAGCATCCTGCTGCAGGCCGAGTGGCGGGTGCTCGTCAACAGCTTCTTCGACACCGCCGTCTTCGCCGACGCCGGCAAGGTCACGTCGCGCACATCAGATCTCGACCTGAGCCGCCTCAAGAACGACTACGGGATCGGCTTCCGCGTGCACGGTCCGGCGGCAACCCCGCTGCGCATCGAGTTCGCCAAGAGCAACGAGGGACTCTCCCTCGTCTTCTCCGCCCAGGCGGCGTTCTGAGGACCCGGACCATGACTCATCTTCTTGCCCTCATCCTCCGGACAGCACGCCGGCACCTGGCGGTTCTCGTGGGAGCTGGCCTCCTCGTCGCCATCGTCCCCTCGCTTCGATCCGCGCAGCTGGTGTTCTTCTCCGACGATCCGATCAGCCGCGAGCCCGAAAGCCAGGACGCGTCCGGCGCACAGCCGTGGGACATCGACCTCTTCTATGACCTGACCTACAACCTGTTTGCGACGCCGCGGCGCGTGCCGGCGAACATCCGCGCCAAGAACGTGAACACGATCGACGAGGTGCCCGATTCGAGCTGGTTCACCAACCGCATCGGCACGCGCGCGCTGACGGCCGACGAGGTGATGCGCGGCCCCGTCCAGGGCCCGGCGCCGGATCCGTCGGCGTGGACGATCGTCCGTGAGAAAAGCGCGGGCGCAGCGCCAGGATTCACCGCTGCGGACGCCAAGGGGCAGACGTGGTTCGTGTCGTTCGATCCACCGTCGAACCCCGAAGGGGCGACCGCCGCCGTGGTGATCGCGACGAAGCTGTTCTGGGCGCTCGGCTACAACCAGATCGAGTACTTCCTGACGGAGGCACGCCGGGAGACGACCACCATCGACGCCAACGCCACCAAGCGCCGTCCGTCGGGTGAACGCACGCGCATGACGTGGGACGATGTGCGCGAGACCATGACGGACAAGGTCCACCGCTCGGCGGACGGATCGTACCGCACGGCCGCCGGCCGGTTGCTTTCCGGAAAGGTGCTGGGCGGATTCAAGTACCTGGGCACGCGGCCAGACGACCCCAATGACGTCGTTCCCCACGAGCACCGGCGTGAGTTGCGGGCGCTGCGCGTCTTCGGTGCGTGGACCAACCTGACCGACATGAAGGCTGGCAACACGCTCGACACCCTGATCGCCGAGGGCGGCCGCAGCGTGATCCGCCATTACCTGCAGGACGTCGGCTCCACCTTCGGCGTCGGCGCCAACGGGCCGCACGACTGGAACGAAGGCTGGGAGCACGTCTACGACGGCCCGCCCTCGCACCGCCGGTTTCTGACGTTCGGGTTCGGCTTCAGCCCGTGGCAAACGGCGACGTACGAACCGTACCCGGCCGTTGGCCGCTTCGAAGGCGAGGCGTTCGAGCCCGAAACGTGGAAGCCGCGTGCGCCGACGGCGGCCTACTACGAGATGCGCGATGACGACGCGTTCTGGGCGGCGCGGCGCGTCATGGCGTTCTCCGACGCGCTGATTCGCGCCGCGGTGAAGACCGGGCAGATCAGCGATCCGAAGGCGGAGCAGTACCTCGGCGACGTGCTGATCAAGCGGCGCGACAAGATCGGCCGCACCTACCTCACGAAGATCAACCCGATCGTCGATCCCGCGCTCGACGCCTCCGGCGTGCTGACGTTCGGCAACGCGGCGGTGGAACCTGGCTTCGCGACAGCGCCCGCCGGGTATGCGGCCGCGTGGTACGCGTTCGACAACGCGACCGGCGATTCGCGCCCGATTGGGCAGACGACCGGCGCCCGGGCTCCACTGCAGCCGCCGTCGGGGTTGCCGGGCGCAACCGGCGCATACGTCCGCGTCGATCTCACGGCCGATCACCCGGAGCATCCGAGCTGGAAGCAGCCGATCAGGGCCACGTTCGTCAGGCAGGCCGCCGGCTGGAAGCTCGTCGGCCTCGAGCGGCAGGGCCAGGCGCAGTAACGCGGACACAGCCGGGTCAGGCGAGCGGACAGCGCCACGGCGCGCTGTACGCTGCGCTTCCGCATGAAGAAGGCGGGCGTGCTGTCCCCGGCAAACGGGGGCGGCGCCCCGCGAGACCAGAGCGTGTTCGAGGCCGACGGATCGGCTGCTAACCCCCGCGCTCGCTTGTGTTGACGCATCCGTTACGTGGGGCACGGCTTCAGCCGTGCAAATCGCCGCGCGCGCAAGCAGGCCTGAAGGCCTGCCCCACATGACTACACAAGTGAATCGCGGGTTTAAGTCGAATGCGCCTCGGCGCTGACTATTTCAGCGCGAGAGACGAATAGGCAGATCACGACCTATCTCGTGACCACGTTGCGCCCTGCGCGGAGCGAACACCTGTCACTCCCCTCTTCAGCCCTGGATGCGTTTGTCGTATCATCGCGCCCGGTGGAACACACGATCGCACCGCACAGCTCATCTCCGCAGGAGGCGGCCGCCGAGTTCGACGCGCGGTTCGAGCACCTGACCCCGATGCAGCAGGACGCCGAACAGTCAATCGAGTCATTGCCCGATCTCCAGAGCCGCCTCACGGCCATCACGGCCGAGCACGCGAGCATCGTCGAGAAGTGGGCCAGCACCGACGAGCGCCACGCGGCGCTGGTGCAGGAACTTCAGGCTCGCGTCGCCGAGTGGCGCGCGACCGAGCGCCGGTTGCAGCTCGGTGAGGCGCGCCTCGGCGCCGTCGAGGAGGAGCTGCGGCGCGGCCTGAGCGCACTGCCGCAGGAGATCCGGGAAATGGTGGCGGGGCTGCGTCGGGGTGTTGTCGCCGACTCGCCTGCGACGTCCGCGCCTCACGCCGGCTGGCCTCGCATGCCAGTTGTCCTTGTCGGCGCCATCATGCTCCTGGCGCTCGCGGGCTACACATGGGCCCTGAACGCCCGCTGGGCGTCCGGGGTGCAAGCCGCGGCGACCCGTGCGGATGCCGCGGAGCGTCAAGTGCGCGAGATGCGCGCGCTCCTCGAACGGCACGTCGGCAGCAGCGGCGCCGCCGGCCGCGTCGCCGCACCAGCAGCGGCAGGAAAGCAGACGGAGATGCTCGCCGCGATTCTGGCGGCGGCGGATCTCCGGCGCCTCGACCTCGTGGACGCCGGGGGCCGCCAGCGCGCGGGCCAGGTGCTCCTGAGCCGATCGACCGGCGTGTCGTTCAGCGCGGCGCGGCTCGCCCCGCCGCCAGCGGGTTCCGCCTATCAGCTCTGGCTGCTGACGCCCGAGGGAGCAGCCCGGATAGGGACGCTTCCCGTCGCCAGCAACGGCCGCATGCTGGCGACATTCGCGCCACCCACCACGCTGCCGCGGCCCATCGTCGGCGCACTGGTCACGATCGAGCCCGCCGCCGGGTCCGACACGCCCTCGGGACCCATGTACCTGCGAACCGTGGCGTCTTCCCCGACTGTGCCACCGACCCAGTGACGGGCCGGACCAGAGCGGCATGGTGATCGTCGA
Organism: Vicinamibacteria bacterium; assembly: GCA_963697705.1. Lineage (GTDB taxonomy): Bacteria > Acidobacteriota > Vicinamibacteria > Vicinamibacterales > JAENWD01 > CAVUCH01. The sequence continues at coordinate 1,223,505 of CAVOPA010000017.1, read as the reverse complement.
CAACCTGGTGTTCGAAAAGTAGGCGGACGGCTTCCCGAGAACGGGTAGATCGACCGCGCGCGTGCGCTCGGCGTACCAACCGCGCCATTCAGGTAAAGGATCCATGCGAATCACGCTCGCGCTGCTCATCGCCTCTGTTTGTCGCCTCTTCCGCCTACGCGCAAGGCACGTCGGAAGTGGCCGGCTCATGGCTTCTGACCGCTGACGTGTACGGCACGCCGGCGCACGATCGGCTCGTCTTGAAGGCGGAGGGCGGGAAGCTGACGGGAACAGATGGCCAGTCGCCGGTCGAGGGCACCGTTGACGGCAACCGGATCCACTTCACGTCCAAGAACGACAGGAGCACCGACGAGTACACCGGCACAGTGTCTGGCGACACCATGTCGGGCACCTTCGTGCATTCCGAGAAGGACAACCCGCCGCCGCAGACCCTGAAGTGGAGCGCGCGCCGACTGCCGACGCGTCCACCCGGGCCGCCGAAGCGCCATGAGTTCACGCCCACGTCGTTCGAGCGCGAGTTTTCGTCGCGCACCAAGCCGGTGCTGACGATCTGGCCGGGTGACACGGTGCACACCACGACGGTAGACGCGGGCGGAGCGGACGAGAAGGGCACGACCCGCGTGCTCGGCGGCAACCCGCAGACCGGGCCGTTCTTCATCGAGAGCGCGATGCCTGGCGACGTGCTCGCGGTGCGCTTCGACCGCATTCGCCTGAACCGCGATTACGCCGTGTCCGACGATGCGATCGTGGGACGCGCGCTCGGACCGCAGTTCGCGGTGAAGATGAAAGACACTGGCAAGACCGTCCGCTGGCATCTCGACCGGGAGAAGGGAGTGGCAACCTCGCAGTCGCCTGGCGAGCACCTGGCCACCTTCACCGTTCCGCTGCGTCCGATGCTCGGCTGCGTTGCCGTGGCGCCGGGCTTCGGCTCCGCTCCGTTTCCGACCGGCGATTCCGGCCGCTTCGGCGGCAACATGGACCTGAACGAAGTCGTCGAGGGCGTGACGGTGTACCTGCCAGTGTCGCAACCCGGCGCGCTGCTGTATATCGGCGACGGTCACGCCGCGCAGGGAGACGGCGAGCTCAACGGCAACGCGCTCGAGACCTCGATGGAGGTCGAGTTCACGGTCGACGTGGTCACGTCGAAAAACATCATGACGCCGCGCATCGAATCGCCCACCGACGTGATGGCCATTGGCCTCGGCGGATCGATCGAAGACGCGCTCCGTCTGGCCGTCGCGTCGCTCGGTCAGTGGCTCGAACAGGACTACAAGCTCACGCCATCGGAGGTCGCGCAGGTCCTCGGGACGTCACTGGAACTGCGCATCAACGAGGTGGCGGATCGAAATGCCGGGGTGACGGGCAAGCTCCGGAAAGCCGCCCTTCTCCCACTCGGCGCGCCCGCAGTCGCACCGAAACCGCCCACGCCGTAACGACTGACTTCGCACACCACGCGGCAGTCGACTACAGCAGATTCGCCGGACTCTAGCCGGAGCCCGCCTGTGAAGGCGGACACTACACGGTAAAGAAGACGTAGGGCAATCACCAGGCTGGATTCTTCATCAGGCTGCGCCGCGGCCGTACGGCGTAGTCGACTTTCGCCGGAGCCCGCCTGAAGGCGGGCACTACGCAGTACAGAGCGGAGGGCCTCCAGGCGCGATTGTTCATCAGCCTGCGACTTCTCGCCCGGGCGGATGACGCCACGTATTTTCCAGCAGGGCCCAGCAGACGCCGATCTCGTTACGGCCGGTGTGATGGTCGTCCCTCGGCCATACGTTATGCGGCCAGGCCGTCCGATCGTGGGACACGCGCGTCCCACAGGCGCGCAGACAGCCGGCCTCGCCGCACTGAAGTCACCGGATGCGGCCCGATCGCGCGTCCTGGCATGCGGCACGCGCTTGGCCCCTGACTCCCGTCTGCGCCGGCGTGCGTTCGGCAGTAACCTCGGAGGGCGGAGGCCACTCATATGCGCATCCTCGCGGAATTCTGGGCCGACTTGCGGTTCGCCGCGCGACTGCTTCGGCGTAGCCCGGGGTTCACCTTCGTGGCCGTGTCCTCGCTGGCGCTCGGCATCGGCGGCGCGACGGCGATTTTCACCGTGACCGACGCGGTCGTGCTCAAGAGCTTGCCGGTCCGCGCGCCAGGACAGCTGTACATCGCGCAGGTCGAAGACGCGAGCGGCAGCTCGAGCCGTTTCTCGTACCCGCTCTTCGAACAGGCGCGTGACGTGGTGCACGGGTCCGCGGACATGTGTGTGTCGTCGTCGGTCGTGCGAATGCTCATCACGGAAGGAGCGGCTGCGGCGCCGAGGCCGGACGACATTGGCCGCGTGCAGCTGGTCTCGGGCGAATACTTCTCCGTGCTCGGGACCAGGCCGCAGGTCGGGCGCCTGCTCGAGCCGGCGGACAACCGCTCGATCGGTGCCCACCCCGTCGCCGTCCTGAGCGACGCGTTCTGGGCGCGACGGTTCGGACGCCGCCCCGACATCGTGAACCGGCTGATAACCGTGAACGGTGCCGCATTGACGGTCATCGGCGTCACCCCGCCGGGGTTCTTCGGTACAGTGGCGGACACCCGGGCCGACGTCTGGGTGCCGGTGATGATGCAGAGCGTCGTGCGCTATGCGAACAACGCCGACGTCGAGAATGGCGATCTCGACCAGCCGTGGGTTCCACAGCCGGAGGTCGCATGGCTGACCGTCGTGCTCCGCGCCCGAACCGACCGCGACCGTCATGCCGTCGCAGACGTATTCACCCGCCTGCTGCAACAGCAGCTCGCCAAGAGGCCTGGCTACGGCACGGATCCGGACGTGCGCCGGCGTTTGCAGGCCCGGCATGTCGTCCTCGCGCCAGGCAGCCACGGGTTGTCGCGGATGCGGGAGCAGCTGCAGTCCCCGCTTGCGGTGTTGTTCGCCATGGTCGGCTTGCTGCTGGTGATCGCCTGCGCGAACCTGGCGGGACTGCTGCTCGCGCGCTCGGCATCGCGTCGGCGTGAGCTCGCCGTGCGCGCGTCGATCGGGGCCGGACGCTGGCGGATCGTGCGGCAGCTGCTGGCCGAAAGCCTGCTGCTCGGACTGGCCGGTGGCGCCCTTGGCATCGTGGCGGCGCGCTGGGGGTGCGATGTGCTGCTGGCGTTGCTCGCGCCCGGCCGGACCGGCCCGGCAATGGACCTCGCGCTCGATCGTCGAGTGCTGCTCTTTGCGACGACGACCTCTGTTCTCACCGCACTCGGGTTCGGCCTGCTCCCCGCACTGCGGGCGTCACGTGTGGATCCAGCCGAGACCTTGAATGCGTTCGGCCGGATCGTGGGAGGCGAACGCCGCCGCCATTCGGCCGGACGCCTGCTGGTGGTGGCGCAACTGGCCTTGACCGTGCTGCTGCTCAGCGTCGCCGCGCTCTTCGCTCGAACGCTGCAGCAGCTCGCCCAGGTGCCGGTCGGCTACAACCAGGATGGCGTGGTGATCGCGCGGATTGATCCGCGCGCCGCGGGATACGGGCTCGAACGGCTGGACGCGCTGCACCGGGCGATCGTGGAGCGGCTCGAGACGACCCCCGGCGTCCGGTCGGCCAGCCTGTCGCTGCACGGCCCGCTCAGTGGCGGCGCGCGCGTGAGCAGCCTGAACGTCGAAGGATTCCAGCCGCCGCGCGACACGCCGCTGGAAGTGCAGGAGGATGTGGTCACGCCTCAGTACTTTCAGACCGTGGGCCTCACGCTCAAGCGGGGGCGGCTCTTCGGCCCGGCGGACCACCCCAAAGGCCACGCCGCCATCATCAACGAGACGATGGCGCGACGCTTCTTCGCAGGCAGGGATCCGATTGGACGCCATTGGAACAGCGGCGGGCCGATCGGGCCGGACGCCTTCGAGATAGTAGGTGTGGTGTCAGACGCCCATTACAACGACCTGCGAAGCGCCACGCCGAATGCAGCCTATCGACTCGCGTCACAGAGCGAGGAGTACCTCACGAGCGTGGAGGTGCGCACCAGCGGTCCTGCCACCGACGCGGCACACGCGGTGCGCGTCGCGCTCGGCGCGGTGGACCCGCGCATTCCCGTGATGGAGGTGTCGACGCTCGAGGCACGCGTGCGCGCCCTGACCGGACAGGAACGCACCGTCGCACTGCTCGCCGCCGTCTTCGGCGCGACTGCGCTGCTCGTGGCGTGCCTCGGGCTCTACGGGATCCTGGCCTATCACGTCACGCGCCGGACGCCGGAGCTCGGCGTGCGGATCGCGCTCGGCGCGGGACGCGGGGCCGTGCTGTGGCTGGTCATGCGCGACGCGCTGGTGATCGTGGCGCTGGGGCTGGCGATCGGGCTGCCCCTCACACTCGCGGCCGCGCAGCAGATGACCAGGCTGCTGTATCAGGTTCCGCCCGTTGACGTGATCAGCTACACCGCCGCGGCCGTGGTACTCGTCACGATTGCAACGCTCGCGGCCTGGATTCCCGCGCGGAGGGCGGCGTCGATCGAGCCCATCGTCGCGCTGCGCAGCGAGTAGATCACTTTCGCCACGAGAGGGGTTGCCGCGCGCGACCGCTCTCGTCATCGCTGCTCGACTGAAGACCCCGCCTTTTCCCCCGACGTCGCGGCATCCGCATCACCCCGCGCAAGCACCCGCAGTCGCGACGGATCGATCAGATGCATCCGTCCGCGGTGAGACGTCAAAAGACCCAGGCGCTGCCAGGCGGCGAGCACGCGGCTCACCGTATAGAGGGTGCTCCCCGTCAGAGCCGCCAGGTCTTCTCGCGTGACACGCGGCCCCAGTGCGATGCCAATGGAATCGCGTGTCCCGTGTCGGGTCGCGAGTTCCAGCACGGCACTCGCGAGCCGTTGCGGCACCCTGCCTTGCCCTACCGTGTGGAGACGCTTCAGCAGGACCTCGGCATTCCGCCCCAGCAACGCGTCCAGCCGCGCGTGGACGTTCGGAAAGCGCTCGGCGAGCTGCAGCGCCGTCGCCCGGGTCCACGCGACGAGTTCCATCGTCTCGCAGGCAGCAGTCGTGGCGAGGTACCGGTCTCCACTCTCCATGGCGGCGGCCTGACCGATCACGTCACGCGGGCCCATGAAACCGACGAGGATTTCCTGGCCATCTGGTGTTGCCGAGGTGACCTTCGCGTAGCCGCTGCGCACGTAGTAACAGCGAACCGCCTCCTCGCCTTGGCCTGCCAGCACCGTGCCGCGAACAGCGGTCATGCTCTGTCCGAGCCGAACACAGCATTCGGCCACGTCGGCGGGAAGGCTTTCGAACACGAGGGCCCGATGACGAGCGGCGGCAGTCATGCTCGATTGTCCGATCGTTGAGCGTTGTACGTGCCGGGAGCTTCTGCGGTGTGTCGCATCCGATGCTGCTGCGCACGCGTTTCGATGATCACAAAGCGGCTCATCCGTCTGGCTCGACTCGAGCCAAAGCTGAGGGCCAAGGGCTAACGGATCGGCGGCTGCGCCGATGCCTCAGCCACTAGAACCCACCCGTAGCCTTCAGCCCTACGCCCTCGGCCCTTATCGGATCCTTGCTCTCCGTCAACGACAGCGTTCGAACCGCCGGCTAATCTCGCGGTCTAGCGTTCGCGGCGGTGTGCCTCCGCGCGACAAACGAGGGGTTCCCCGAAAACATGAGCAAACTCAGCTATCCCGTGCCCTTCCCATGCGAAGCCGAATGGACCTCGCGCTGCCTCAGCGATCTCGTCAGCCACCTGAATGAGCGGTACCGGCAGCCGACTCACAGGCGAATCGAGGCCATCAGGTCGCTGCTGTCGCAGATCGGGCCGTCCGACCACGAACGCCGCGAAGGTTACCACCGTCTGAGGAAGATCTTCAGCTCGCTCTGCGACACAATCGACGAGCACGTCTGGCTCAAAGATCACATTCTCTGCCCCGCCATCGTCAAAGTCGAGCGTGGCCTGGCGCCTGACCAGAGCTGCTCGCGACGCTCTCTGCGAGATGATCATGACGCTCGAGGACGAGCACAGTCGGCTGCGTTCGATAGCCGCCGAGCTCTGGCGTGCGGCCACCGATGTGGCTGGGTCGCCCGAGCTTGTCGATGAGGCCGTTCTGGACTCTGATCTCGACCTGCTTGCGCTGCTGCTGGACGAGCAGTTGGATCTCGAGGAGCGCTGCCTCTGGCCCAGGGCCCTGATTCTGCTGCAGCAACCGGTGTAGGCGCCGCGCCTGCTTTCGGGGGACAAAACGACGGCCATGGCTTGGCTACGGCCTGTCAGCGCGTCCGCGGCCATCATCGACGAGCACCCATCGGTCGCCTCAGTCCCTTATCACCCGGAGTGCGGACGTGCGCGGCGCCGGTGCCCTCGCGTCTGCACGGCACTGGGACGTGTCAGTCCGTTCGTAGGGCCACCGACGGGTCGATCCTGGAAGCACGGCGCGCCGGCAGATAGCCCGCGATTACGGCAACAGCCGTGAGGATCGCCACCATCGCGGCGAACGTCGGGGGATCCGTGGTGGCCACACCGAAGAGCAGCCCCCGGAGCGCGAACGCGAACATCCACGACGCAGCGAGGCCGAGCACGATGCCCACGGCCGCCAGCCGGAGGGTCTGCAGGATCACGCCCGCCTGCACGTCGCGCTCGGACGCGCCGAGCGCCATCCGGATGCCGATCTCCTGCGTGCGCTGCCCCACCGCGTACGAAACCACGGCGTAGATCCCCAGCGACGCGAGCAGGACGGCAAACAGGGAGAATGCACCGAGGAGGAACACGACGAAGCGCCTCGGCGAGACCGCGCGGTCGACGAGCTGCTGCAGTGTCCTGAACTCGTTGGCCGGCACATCCGGATCGAGCGGCGCCAGGGCCGTCCGCACGGCCGACGCGAGCGCGGCAGGCGGCAGCCCGTGCGAACGACGAGATCGACCGAACTGTAGTCGTCGGTCTGCCGGATGGGCAGGTACATCTCGCAGCCGCTGGCTTCCTCGAGGGCGAGATGCCGCACGTCGCTGACGACGCCAATCACCTGGCGCTCGGTATCAGCGGTCATCGTCCGGCCAATCGGATCCTCACCAGGCCACAGGTGCGCGCCAGTGTCTCGTTCACGATGATGACGAGGCGCCATCGAACTCCCGATCGTGCTCCGTGAAATCGCGTCCGGCACGGAATGCGATCCCCATGGCGCTGAAGTAGCCGTCGCTCACCACCCGCACGAACGCCTCGGGCGGAGGATTCTCGCGCGTGTACGGGTGCCCCTTCGCCATTGCGCTCCAGCTCCGGTTGCCGCCGAGCGGCAGCGCGTCGGTCACGCCTGCGCCGCCGACGCCCGCGATCGATCGCACCCGGCGCAACGCCTCGTCGTAGTACGCGTTCCGCTGGGTACGATCCGCGTACTTGGCGCCTGGATCGATCCGCAGGGCCGCCGCTCGCTCGGGCTGAAATCCCAAATTGACGTCGAGCACCCGGACGAGGCTGCGAATCAGCAGGCCGGCGCCGACCAGCAGCACGCACGCGAGCGCAATCTCGGATACGACGAGCGCATCGCGAATGCCGGTGCGGCGTTTTCCGGCCGTCGATCCCCGGGTGCTGTCTTTCAACGACTCGTGGGCGCCAAGCGCGGGCACGTGCGCGGCCGGGACCACGCCGAAGACGAGACCGGTCAGCACTGCCAGGGCGACAGTGAACCCGAGGGCACCAGCGTCGAGGCGCACGGTGTCGAGCAGCGGAATGCTGAACGCGCTCAGGTGGGCGATGCCGCGCGTGCCCGCCGCCGCCAGCGCCAGCCCCACGAGCGCGCCCGCCAGCGACAGCACGACACTCTCCGTGAGCACCTGCTGGATCAGGCGTCCGCGTCCGGCGCCGAGCGCGACGCGAATGGCCAACTCCTTCTGCCGTGCCGCCGTCCGCGCCAGGAGCAGATTCGCCAGATTGGCACACACAATGAGCATGGCCACGCCGACCGCGCAGGCGAGGATTACGAGCGCCAGCCGGACACCGCCACTCACGTACTCACTGAGCAGGCTGACCCGCGGGTGGAAGACGCGGTCCGGATCGCGCCGGCGGATCCGCGGGGCAAGGACGTCAACCTCCGACTGCGCACTCGCCGTCGTCACGCCCGCCTTCAGGCGTCCAACCATGGCCAGGGTGTTGCCCCACCGGTTCGACTCGGCGGTGAGCGGGAACGGGAAGTACACGTCGATGAGAGTGCCGGGCGCGAAGACCGTCGCGAAGTCGAACGACGCGGGCAGCACGCCGACGACCGTGACCGGGGCATCGTTCAGCGTCAGCTTGCGCCCGACGATGGCCGGGTCGGACGCGAACCGCGCCACCCACAACCGGTGACTGAGGAGTACGGCTTTCGGACCGTTGAACCGGCACTCGTCGTCGCTGAAGGTGCGCCCGAGCTGCGGAACGACGCCGAGCACCGAGAAGAAGTTCTGCGACACAGGCACGCCGCTGAGGCGTTGCGGCTCGCCCGCGTTCGTGAGCTTGCTGTCGCCGACGCCGTAGAACGCGAAGTACGCGGCGATGTCGACGAACGAGCGGTTCTGGTCGCGCAGGTCGGTGAAGTAGAACACCGGCACGGTGCGGCCCGACACGCCATCGGTGCCGCTGTTGGCAATCCACACCAGCCGGTCAGCGTCGGGAAACGGGAGCGGCCGGAGCAGGACGGCGTTCACGACGCTGAACACCGTGGCGCTCGCGCCGATGCCGAGCGCGACAATCAACACGGTGAACGTCGTGAAGCCGGGATCACGACGGAGCGAACGCAGCGTGAACCGCAGGTCCTGCCCGATCGTCTCGAGCACCGGCAGGCCGCGCGTTCGGCGGTGCAGCTCCTTCGTCGACTCGCGATTGCCGAGCCGGACGATCGCCGCACGCCGCGCGTCATCGGGCGCCAGCCCTCGCCGGAGGTTTTCGTCTGTGAGCATCGCGAGGTGCGCCTCGAGCTCCTCGTCGAGCTCGCGATCGAGTACGCCGGCTGTGAAGACGGCGCGCACGCGGGCGCTCCACTCGACCAGTCTCGTCCACATGGCGTCTACCTCCGCGCCAGCTGCAGGAGGCGTGCGATCACGCCTGCCACGCGCGCCCAGTTCTCGGTCTCAGCGGCGAGCTGCTTCCGGCCGGCCTTCGAGAGGGCGTAGAACTTCGCGCGGCGGTTGTTCTCCGACGTGCCCCAGGAGGCGGTGATCCACTTCTTCTGGACGAGCCGGATGAGGCACAGGTACACCGTGCCCTGGTTCACCTGAAGCGCCTGCTCGCTGATCTGCTCGAGACGACGAGCGATGCCGTACCCGTGCAGCGGGCCCATGGCATCGAGCGTCTTCAGCACCATCAGGTCGAGGGTGCCTTGAAGGATCTCCGACCTGTTGTCGCCCACGCAGCCTCCTGTGCGATGCCTACAGGAGCACAGCGTGGCAGCTCTCATGTGGGACGTCAAGAGGAGGTGCGGGGGCGCCGCGCGTGCCTGTCCGCTCCGGCCGTGCACGGCAGGCGTGCACGGACCGCCGCGCTTGCAGAATGCGGGCGCGCACTCTAGCCTTGATGGCACAACCTGTCGTTCAGGATCGGAGTCGCACGATGAATCTAACCCAGCTGTTCCAGGCCGAGCTCGATCGGGAGGCCGCCCGCACGCGCCGGGTGCTCGAGCGCGTGCCGCAGGGCCGTGACGACTGGGCGCCCCACCCGCGTTCGATGGCGCTCGGCCGGCTCGCGGGCCTCGTCGCGTCCATGCCGTCGTGGGTGAGCCTCGTCATCGACCAGGAGGAGCTCGACCTCACGCCGCCGCCCGGGCAGGGCGGCTACAAGCAGCCGTCCACCTCCGAGCTCGTCGAGACGCTCGACCGGTTCGTCGTGCAGGCACGCGAGACCCTGTCCCGCACGGCCGACGACTTCCTCATGACCACCAATTGGCGGCTGCTCGCCGGCGGGAAGGTGGTGATGGACCTGCCGCGGCACATCGTGCTCCGCGACACGTTCAATCACCTCGCACACCATCGCGGGCAGTTGACCGTCTATCTGCGACTCACCGAACAGCCCGTGCCGGCGATCTACGGTCCATCTGCAGACGACCAGCAGTTCGCGTAGGGCATGCTCGTGCGAGTTCGCGCTCTGCACGCGGGCCGTTACCCGAGCACCTCGATCACGAAGCCGCCCGGCGCGCGGAAATAGAACGTCCACGCGCCGTGTTGGCGGCTGGGTGGCGGCACGTCGAACCCGTCATCACGCAGGCCCTGGTTGATTTCGTTCACGCGCGCTTCGCTCGGCTGCATGAAACCCACGTGGAAGCTGGGTGGATACGTGACGTCCGAGGGCTTGCCCTTCATCAGCGTGAGCACCAGCCCGTTGTCGTCGTAGACGACCTGCATCCCCTGGTTGCCGCCCTCGCCGCCGCGAAGCCCGAAGTGCTTCTCCAGGAACGCGCGCGTCTCCATTACGTCGGTCACTGTTAGATTCAGATGATTGAGCTTCATGCCCGTCCTATCGACAGGCGCCGTCCTGGCTTGCTCACGGAGACGAGCCCCGTCACGTTTGAGTGTCCAGTCGGGCCCACATCATAACGAGTCTGCCGGCGTGCTGGGCGTGCGACGTTGGAGTCGCGCCCCTTGAGGTAAGATGGCGAGTTCCCGGCCGACTCTATTCGACGTTCACGATCCGTGTGTGCCCGCCTTCAGGTGGGCAGACGCGGACAGGCGGCCTGCCGCAGGATCACGCACACGCCGATGTCGAACCTGTTTCCGCACCCGCTGCCCTGGTACATCGCCGGACCGCTCATCGGACTCGTGGTGCCGGCCCTGCTGCTGCTCGGGAACAAGCCGTTCGGGATCTCCAGCAACCTGCGCCACGTGTGCGCCGCAGTCGCGCCGTGCGGCATCGAGTACTTCTCGCACGACTGGCGACGGCTTGGCTCGTGGAACCTGGCGTTCGTGGCCGGGATCTTCGTCGGAGCCGCTATCGCCTGGTACGTCGCGCCGCCATCCGCCATCGCCCTGGCGCCCGACACGATCGCCGCACTGCAGCAGCTCGGGCTGCACGACCTGACGGGCCTGGCGCCGCGCGAGGTGTTCTCGTGGGGCGCGCTCCTCACCGTCAAGGGCTTCGTCTCGATGGTGGTCGGCGGGTTTCTCGTGGGGTTCGGCACCGCCTACGCGGGCGGCTGCACATCGGGCCACGCCATCGCCGGTCTCGCCGACGCGCAGCCGGCATCCCTCATCGCCGTCTGCGGATTCTTCGCCGGCGGCCTGGCGGGCACGTACCTGCTGCTGCCGATCCTTTTCGGGTGATCACATGGCGCTCATCCCGTACTTCCTGCTCGGCGGCGGGTTCGGCATCGTCCTCGTGGAGGCGGAGGTGGTGTCGTGGTTCCGCATCCAGGAGATGTTCCGCTTCGACGCGTTTCACATGTACGGGATCATCGGCACGGCGGTCGTCACGGCCGCGATCTCGCTCCTGATGATCAAGCGGCTCGCGCTGCAGACCGCGGATGGAACGCCGCTCGGCATGGCGCCGAAGACGGTCGGCCGGGGCGTGCGCTACGTGGTCGGCGGCGCGGCATTCGGTCTGGGTTGGGCGCTGACAGGTTCCTGTCCGGGTCCGATTGTCGCGCTCGTCGGCGCGGGGCTGCCGGTGATGCTCGTCACGCTGCTGAGCGCGCTGGCGGGCACGTGGACATACGGGAGACTACGTCCCAGGCTGCCACACTGAACGGCCGGTCTCGGAAGGAGCAGTCGATGATTATCCAGCAGTTCTATCTCAGCTGCCTGGCGCATGCGTCGTATCTCGTCGGCGACGAACAGTCGCACGTCGCCGCGGTTGTGGATCCGCAGCGTGATGTCGCGCAGTACCTCGCCTTTGCGCAGGAGCACGACCTGCGCATCACCCACGTGTTCCTGACACACCTGCACGCGGATTTCCTCGCCGGTCACCTCGAGCTGCGGAACCGGACAGGCGCCGTCATCTGCCTCGGCGCGCAAGCGACCGCCGAGTACGCGTTCCATCCGATGCGCGACGGCGATGCGATCGACTTCGGGCGCGTGCGGATCACCGCGCTCGAAACCCCCGGCCACACTCCAGAGTCGATCTCGCTGCTCCTCTTCGACCTCGACCGCAGCGACACGCACCCGCATGCGGTGCTGACCGGCGACACGCTCTTCGTCGGCGATGTCGGCCGACCCGACCTGCGGGCCGCGCTCGGTTGGTCGGCCGCCTCGTTGGGCAGTCTGCTGTACGACTCGTTGCACAAGAAGCTGCTGGCACTGCCGGACGACAGCCTCGTCTACCCCGCCCACGGCGCAGGCTCGCTCTGTGGCAAGGCCTTGGGCACCGAGACGTTCACGACCATCGGGGAACAGCGCCGCGTGAACTACGCGCTGCAGCCCATGACGAAGGACGCCTTCCTCGATCTGGTCACCGCCGATCAGCCCGACGCCCCGGCGTACTTCGTCTACGACGCGGTGCTCAATTCCAAGGAACATCGCACGCTGGACGAATCGCTCGCCGCGGGATTGAAGCCGATGGGCGTGGAGGAGGTGCTGGATCAGCAGCGCGCAGGCGCGCTGGTGCTCGACACCCGTGAACCGGCCGAGTTCGCCACGTCGCACATCATCGGCAGCCAGAACATCGGGCTCGGCGGTCAGTACGCCACGTGGGCGGGCACGATTCTCAATCCGCAGCAACCGGTCGTGATCGTCGCCGATCCCGGCCACGAGCAGGAATCCGCGATGCGGCTCGGTCGCATCGGCTTCGACAACGTCGTCGGCTACCTGGACGACGCGCACAGCCTCGAGTCGCGGCCCGAGTTGACGATGTCGACGGAACGCCTGAGCCCGGCGGTGGCAGCCGAGCGTCTCGCCTCGAATGAACCGCCGCAGCTCGTTGACGTGCGCGGTCCGCACGAGTACGCGGCCAAGCACATTGCCGGCAGCGTCCACCTGCCCCTGAACCATCTCGCGGAGCGCGCGAGCGAACTGCCGGCACGCCGCGCACTGCTCGTGCACTGCGCCGGCGGATACCGATCCTCGATTGCCGCGAGCCTGCTGCAGCGGCGGGGCTTCGACCGCGTCGGCGAACTGGCGGGCGGACTCGCTGCGTGGGAGGCTGCGGGGCTTCCGCTCGCGTCGATCTGAACGCGGCCGCGCGACGCGTTCATCGACATCGATGGCAGCCGGCCACCGGCCGCGTCGACGTCTCTTCACCGAACGGCCGGTGCGGGCGCGAGACCGGCCGTCACGCGAGCACCTACCTGGCCGGCAGCGACGACAGCATCTCGCACGCCCGGGTGTCGCCAGCCGTGCGGCTGGCGTCCCGCAGGCTCCGGATCCGCGGGCGATCGGCCGCGCGCTGCCGCGACGTCAGCACGACCGCCAGCTGTGTGCAGGCTTGCGCGGTCTGCTCTGCACAGGCGCGCTCGAGCGACGCGAGGGCGGGGCGCGAAAGCGATCCCGAACTGAAGAACGAACCGCGGCGGCAAAACGCACACCGCGGCGTTCGGTCGTGTGATCGTCAGCTGCGCGACAGTCGTCGTCGGGTCGCGCGACGATTCACGGTCGAGACCTTCTCCGCGGGCGCCCAGGAGAGTTCCTCGTCAGACCTCACGGGGCGGGGTTCGCACTCGGCGGCGTGTCGCTGTTGTAGATCGCGTACGCGACCTTCCACGCGCCGCCAATGCGCTTCAGAATGACCGTGTACTTACCGGTTTCGTTCATGGGATGCTGGCCGTCGGTGATCGTCTGGCGATACGTCCCTACGTCGTACCCGATATCCCCCGACTCCTTGCTTTCGAGGTGTGTCAGAGCCATCGACTGCAGCTTGGCCGGGCCGCTGAACTGTGTGGCGTAGTACTGTTCGATGGCGGCTCTTCCCTTCACCATCGTCGTGTACGGCGGCAGTTCCACCGCATCGTCCGTGTAGAGCGCCGCGACGGCCTTCGCGTCGCCTGCCAGACTGGCCGTCACGTACGCATCGGCAACTTTCGCCACGCCGGTGGCCGCCGGCGGCGACGACTGCGCCCCGGGCGACTGCGACGCGAACACTGCACACGCGAGGACGACGAGCACGAACGAACGGTGCGGCTTCCGCATGATGGTGCTCCTCTCGGAAACGCTGGACGGGTGAACGGGGCGGAATTATACGTGAGCGGACCCTCGCACGCGGACCTGTTGCACAGGCGTGGGCACCTGCCCCACCACGGAGCTGTCCTCGGGTGCTGCCGCGGGGACAGCCGCGTGCGACGGGCCTATAATCGGGTGCGCCGGCGCGCGGCGGCGGCGACGGGAGGAGCCAGATGAGGTATGGTGCGACGCTCACGCTTGTGACCACCATCGCCGTGTCAATCACGACAATCGGCCTCGCCTCGGTGGACGCCGCGGGCCGCTACAAGAAAGAGGGCCAGCGTTGCGTGTGGGACCCGACCGACACGGGGCCAAACCAGTGCACGCCCCCGAGCGGCCGGTATAAGAAAGTCGGCACTGGATGCGTGTGGGACGCCAAGGACGCGGGGCCGGACCAGTGCACACCGCCGAAGGGGCGCTTCAAGAAGGATGGCGACCGGTGCGTGTGGGACGCCAACGACAGCGGCACGGACCAGTGTCGTCCCACCGCGGCTCCGCGTTGAGTCAGGCCTGACGGCAGTCGCGACCCACAGTTGCGGCGGACCATCGGCCGGCTACAGCAATGTCCTGCCGCCGTGCGGCGGCCGCGACCGCGGTCGCGCCCTGAGCAGGCTCACTCGGTCCGCAAGGCGTTTATGGGGCTGACGCGCGCGGCAGTGCGCGCGGGCAGCCAGCTGGCAACGAGTGCCACCACGGCGAGCAGCCCCAATACCCACGCGAGCGTCGTGGCGTCTGCTGGCGTGACGCCGAACAACAGGCTCGACAGGCTGCGCGTCAGCATCAGCGCCGCCACAACGCCGAGCGCGATGCCGCCGGCCGCGAGCGTCGCCGCGCTGCGCAGCACCATGGCCAGCACGTCACCCGGGGCGGCACCGAGCGCCATGCGCACACCGATCTCGCGCGTCCGTTCGGCGACGAGGTGCGCCATGATCCCGGCGAGACCGACGGCGGCGAGCAGGATCGCAATCGAGGCAAACAGAACGAAGAGCTGGGTGTACAGGCGGAACGTCCAGCTGGCGCGCGCGACCACCACCTTCAGCGGCCGGACGGCGGCAAGGGGCAGCTCCGGATCGAGGCGCCGCACGACCGCACGCGCATCGGCGATCAGCGGCTGCATCCCCTCCCGCGCGCGGAGCACGACCGTCATCACCGACATCGGCTCCGTCGCGTGCGGCACGTACACGGTGAGCGGCGGCCGATCGCGAGGGCTGCTGGACCGCACGTCGCCGACGACGCCGACAACGGTCCGCCACTCCTCGCCAGGTTGAAACGAGTCGATTTTCACCCGGCGCCCGAGCGCGTCCTGCCCCGGCCAGAAATGCGCGGCGACGTTGTCGCTGACGATGATGGCCGGGTTCGCGAGTCCGTCGCTGTCCGTGAACGCGCGCCCGCTCGACACTGGAATGCCCATCGCCCTGAAGTAGTCAGGCGTGACGGGTACATAGCGCACCGACGTCAGCTCGCTCAGACGCGTGCGGGTGTCGCCTTCCGCGAGAAACGCGCGCGACCAGTTGTCGCCGTACGGCAGCCCGCCGGTGGCAGCCGCGGCGCGGACCTCGGGACGGGCGCCGAGCTCGCGCATCAGCCGCTGGTAGAACTCGACCCGTCGCGGCGGCTCGGCATACCGCGTCCTCGGCAGCGCCAGGCGGAACGTCAGCACGTCTTCGGACCGGAAGCCGAGATCCACGTTGGCGAGATTGATCATGCTGCGCACCATGAGCCCCGCGCCCACCAGCAGCACGACCGACAGGGCGAGCTGGGCGACGACGAGCGCGCTGCGCACCCGGCGCGCTCCAGGCGTGCCGCCGCCGGCGCCCATCTGCTTGACGGCGGATGTCAGGTCCACACGCGTCGCGTGCAGCGCCGGCGCGAGCCCGAAGAACACGCTCGTGCTCACCACGATCAACGTGACGAACCCGAGCACACGCCAGTCCGGCTGCAGGTTGATCCAGTAGGGGATCTCGACCGGCGCCGACCGCAGGAGCGCAGGGATGATCGCGGTGCCGAGCACGAGCCCGAACGCCCCGCCGATCCCCCCGAGCAGGAGTGACTCGGTGAGCAGTTGCCGGACGACGCGCCGCCGGTTGGCGCCGAGAGCGGCCCGGACGGCAAACTCCCGCTGACGCCCCGCCGCTCGCGCCAGCAGCAGGTTCATGACGTTCGTGCACGCAACCGCGAGCACGAACATCACCGCCACGAACAGGCGTACCAGGACGGGCGCGTAGTCACCAGTCAGCCGCTCGCGCAATGGGATCACCGAGAGCTCCACGTCGGTCGAGCTCTCGGGATACCGCCGTCGGATCTCCGCCATGATGCCGTGCATTTCTGCCGACGCCTGGGCGAGGGTCACGCCGTCTCCGAGGCGCGCGACCGCGGTCAGGAAGTTGTCGGTCCGCGTGTTCGTCGCCGGGTCGAGCGACAGCGGCACCCACACTTCGCCGGCTTCGGGGAAGCGGAATCCCGGAGGCATCACCCCGACCACCGTGCGCGCGACGCCGCCCACCTGGATGGTGCGGCCGATCAGGCCCCGGTCGCCGCCGTATCGACGCTGCCAGACGCCATGGCTGATGATGACGGCTGTATCGACATTGGGTTGATCCTCGTCGGCTCGGAACGTGCGCCCGAGCACCGGCTGCACGCCGAGCAGGTCGAACAGGTTCCAGCTGACCGATGCCCCTTCCACACGCTCCGGTTCGCCGCCGCCAGTGAGCGTGAACCCCGACTCGAAGTACGCCCCTATGCTCTGCAGGAGCCGGCTCGCACGCTGGTAGTCGCGCAGGTTCGGCAGCGTGGTGCCCATCGACGGGATGTCCCGTTTCGGTGCGCTCTCGTCGAGCAGCACCAGGCGATCGGGCGCCGCGAACGGCAGCGGCCGCAGCAGCACCGCATTCGCCAAAGTGAAGACCGCCGTCGTCGCGCCGATGCCCACGGCGAGCACGAGGACGACCGGGATCGTCAGGGCTGGTGTTTTGCGCAGCACGCGCGCGGCGTGGCGGAGATCGTGAATCAGCATGCGGGCGTGCTCTCGAGGTGCGGTGGTGAACAGATCGGCGAGCAGATCCGCCCAGAGGCCGAAGAGCGCACGCACGCCCGAACCCTCCGCCTGCCGGTCTCGCACCAGCGTGACCATCTCGCTCTCGTACTCTTGCCGGAACGGCGCGGGGTAGAGGCGCGTCAACCAGCGATACCAGCGGACCGAGCGGCTCTCGCGGAGGTCTGGCATCGGCCACTCAGGTGCGTTTCGGCGCAAAGCCGGCAATCCGGGCCTGCGCCAGCAGCTGCCGGAGGCGTTCGGTTTCCGCCACGGCCGCCTCGCGGCCCTGGGGCGTGATGCGATAGAACCGCCGGCGCTCGTCGACGGCTCCCTTCGCGCCCCGCACTTCCTCGATCAGCCCCTGCTCGAGCATGCGCTGCATGGCGCCGTACAACGTCCCGGGGCTGAGGCGGACGCGCCCATCGGTCAGTGCCGATACTTCCTGCATGACGCTGTATCCGTGACGCTCGTTGTCGGCGAGCGCGACGAGGATGTGGAAGACGACATCCGGAAGCGGGCCGGCAGGTGCAGAGGCAGGATCGGGCGATCGGCTTCGCATACCGCCGTACGTTATACCGCATGGCGATATACCGTCAAGCGGTATAAGCGCCAGCTACCGCGACGGCCCCGGACCGTGCGCCATCTCATGCCTCTCCGGCAGTTGCAGGACGGCCGAGCAGCAAACGGTTCTTGGCCGTGATTGCGGACGGGATCGTTTGGGTCCAGATGCGGTAGCCCTGGGCCTTCAACCGCAGCGCGCGGACCACGTCGACCGCGGATGCGCCGTCCATCCACCCGTCGAGATCGCCGAGGTCACCGGCGCCGAGATCGTGGCAGCACGGCAGCACCGCGACCGACGCGCGCGCGCCGCTGGCCCGCGCCAGCACCACGTCGGTCAGCGATCCGCACGCGTGGGCCGACACGACGACGTCGCCTGCGCGGATGGGCACCCGCTCGAGTGGGGCTTCTTCGAAATCCAGCCGGCCGGCCAGCCGCGGCCATGCATCGACCAGCGCGAGGTGCAGCGTCGCCGCGGACCGGGCGAGTCTCGAATCGACCGCGATCGCGCGCGGCGAGGAGTCGTCGAGCAGCAGCATGATGTGCCCGAGCAGGCCGTGACCCGCCGCAAGATCGACGACCCGGCCGCCGCGAAACAGACGCCGCGTGCGGCGGGCGACTTCCCAGGCCTCGTACAGTTCCTTGCGCGGCAGGCAGCCGGCGTGGCAGACGGCGCGGCCGATCCGGTCGAAGAGCGTGTCGCCTGGAAATCGGGCCAGGTCGTAGGTGGTCAGGCGACCGCGGGAAGCCGGATCGAACATGTGCTGCCAGGCCAGTCTGCGGCTACACCGCTGCCGCTGTCGGGACGTTCGCCAGATTGTGGCAGCAACAGGCGCAGGCGGAAACCTGGCACACGCGTCAGAGACGCGTGTGCCGGCGACGCGTGCGCCGCACGGTGAAGATGATCAGCCCCGTCGCGACGAGGACGACGGCCGACGGCTCGGGGATCGGCCGCACGGATCCAACGCCGGTTCCGTACAGCGCTCGAACCGCCAGGATGTCTGGTGCGAGAAGGAATCCCGTGCCCGGGCCGTGGTAGCGGTAGCCGTGATACGGCTGCATGATCGCATCCGCGTACCAGATGTGAGTGAGCCCAATCGCGTGGCCGATTTCGTGCGTCATCACCTCGAGGAAATCGATCGTTGGAAACCCGCCGCCCACCGTCCACGCGACCCCGACCATCGCGTTGAAATGAATGTCACCCGCGAGCCCGCTCTCGTCGGTGTCCCATGGCAGGAAGGCGTGGGCGAGGACCCCCGCCTCATCGATGGGGTGAAAGCCGATTCGGATGTCCGGGTAGGTGCTCGGGGCGTACTGCCAGTCTGACGGTGCCGGCCCCGAGTCCTGCCGCTCGACGAACTGAAGCGGCGCGTAGCGGGACCACAACCCGAACGCCTCCGCCGTCGAGGCGCGCATCTCGGCGACGTCCAACAAACCCGGCCATGAACCATCCAGCAAGTTGCTGAAGCTGTATGTCAGGACGACGGGTGTGCCAAGTCCGTCCGGCTGAGGCCACTTGAAGCCATCGGCACGCGCAGAAGTGGCAAAGAACAGCGTCGCTGAGAACGCGATGACCGCTGCCAGGAGACCGAAGTGAGCGGCGGGCGGGTGTCGCGGACCCACGCCGATGGCGGGTGCGAAGTTGATGCCACGGCCGGTCCGGCCTTTTGGATTATCCTGCGGTGCTTGACCAGACGCCGCCCGGAGCCCGCATGACCGAGACGAAAAGCGCCCGCCGCAGGCGCGACGTGTTCCGCTCGCTCGGCCAGCCGAAGGTCGCGGTGATGCTGGCGCTGGGCTTCTCGTCGGGGCTGCCATTTCTGCTCTCGGGCAATACGCTCGGATACTGGCTGCGGGACGAGGGGACGACGCTCGCGGCGATCGGGTTTTTATCGTGGGTGGGACTCGCCTATTCGCTCAAGTTCCTCTGGGCACCCGTGATCGACCGTGTCGACGCCCCGTTGTTCGGCCGGCTCGGCCGGCGTCGGGGCTGGATGGTCGTCGCTCAGTTGGTGATTGCAGCCGGCCTGGTGGCGATGTCCATCATCGGCGTCGGGAACGGGCTCGCGCGGCTAGGCGCAATGGCCCTGCTCGTCGCTTTCGCCTCCGCTACCCAGGACATCGTGGTCGATGCCTGGCGTATCGAAGCGGCGGCGGATTCCGACGAGCTCGGTCTGCTGTCGGCGGCCTACCAGCTCGGCTACCGCGCCGCGCTGCTCGTCACGGACGCATTTATCCTCATCTCGGCGAGTCATCTCGGTTGGCCCATTTCCTACATCACGATGGCGGTGCTGATGGGTGTGGGGCTGACCGCAAGCCTCGTAGCCGTCGAGCCGATGCGAGCGCGACCCCTGGACGGCGCGATGATCCCCGGCTCATTGCTGACCGGCCGCGGGTTTTTCGATGCAGTCGTGGGCCCGTTCGTGGAGTTTTTCGGCACACACGGCTGGCTCGCCTTCCTGATGCTCGCGATGATCAGCCTCTACCGGTTGCCGGAGTTCGTGATGGGCCCGATGGCGAATCCCTTCTACCACGACCTCGGCTTCAGCAAGGACGTCGTCGGGGCGGTGCGCGGCACGTTCGGGCTCAGCTTCTCCCTGCTCGGGATCGCGGCGGGCGGATTCAGCGCACTGCGGTTCGGGTACGTCCGCACATTGATTGTCGGCGTGATCCTGCAGAGTGTGGTCATTGCCGCCTTCGCCATTCTCGCGTATGCAGGCCCGGACGTGCGGGTATTCGGGGCGATCATGGCTGCCGACAGCTTCGGCGTCAGCTTTGCGGGCGTGGCGCTCGTCACTTACATGTCGAGCCTCACGAGCGTGGGCTACACCGCGACACAGTACGCGCTCCTGAGCTCGACCTACGCCTACGTCGGCAAGTTTGCGAAGGGCTTCTCGGGCGTGGTGGTGGAGCGGCTCGCGGTTGGACGCACGCTGCTCGAAGCCTACGGGCTCTTTTTCATCGGCGCGGGGCTGGTCGGCATCCCCGCCCTCGTGCTGTGCATCTTCCTCGCACGCGCGGTGGGCTCGGTGGCATCGCGCCCCGCCGCTCCGCGCGAGCACAGCTGGTGACGGCGCCATTTCTTTCCTGCGTGCGGCGCGCGGTGGCAGGGGGCGCTTGTCGAATTCGGACCCGTTTGATCGACAATCAGCCGGGAAGAGTGCCAGTCATCATTTTCACGGCTGGAACGAGAGGAGCGTCGGATGAGCGGAGTACGCGTGCTCGTGGGAACGAAGAAGGGCGCTTTCGTCATCACGTCGGACGGCAAGCGTAAGCAGTGGGATGTCAGCGGCCCGCACTTCGCCGGGTGGGAGATCTACCACCTGAAGGGATCGCCGGTCGATCCGAACCGCATCTATGCCTCGCAGACCAGCGGCTGGTTCGGACAGCTGATCCAGCGCTCGAACGACGGCGGCCGGACCTGGGAGCCGATGGACAAGACCTTCGCCTACGAAGGGGTGCCAGGCACCCATCAGTGGTACGACGGCACGCCGCACCCGTGGGAGTTCGCGCGCGTCTGGCATCTGGAGCCGTCGCTGACAGACCCGGACACCGTCTACGCCGGCGTCCAGGACGCAGCGCTCTTCCGCACCACGGACGGCGCCGGGTCGTGGCACGAGCTCGCCGGCCTCCGCCGGCACGGCTCCGGTCCGCACTGGCAGCCGGGCGCCGGCGGCCTCTGCCTCCACACCATCCTCCTCGACCCTGTCGATCCGCAGCGGATCTTCATCGCGATCTCGGCAGCGGGCGCCTTCCGCACCGACGACGGCGGCGCGACGTGGAAACCGATCAACCGTGGGCTCAAGTCGGGAGAGATTCCAAAGCCCGACATGGAGGTCGGCCACTGCGTCCACCGTATCGCCCAGCACCGGTCGCGTCCGGACGTGCTCTTCATGCAGAAGCACTGGGACGTCATGCGGAGCGATGATGCCGGCGACTCGTGGCACGAGGTGAGCGGGAACCTGCCGACCGATTTCGGGTTCGCGATCGACGTGCACGCACACGAGCCCGAGACCGTCTACGTTGTCCCCATCAAGAGCGACTCCGAGCACTTCCCGCCCGACGGCAAGCTGCGCGTCTACCGGAGCCGGACGGCCGGCAACGAGTGGGAGGCATTGACGAACGGATTGCCGCAACGCGATTGCTACGTCAACGTGCTGCGCGATGCGATGGCCGTAGACTCGCTGGACTCGTGCGGCGTCTATTTCGGTACGACAGGCGGACAGGTGTACGCCTCACCTGATGGCGGGGATCACTGGACACCAATCGTCCGCGATCTGCCGTCGGTGCTGTCGGTCGAAGTGCAGACGCTGCGGTAGAGGGCTAAGGGCTGAAGGCCAAGGGCTAAAGCCGTTCAGGAGTCATCATGATCCGCGTCATCCTCCCGCAACACCTTCGCACGCTCGCTCGCGTCGGCAGCGAAATCGAGATCCAGGTCGGGCGGCCAGCGACGATTGCGGCCGT
The DNA here is from genome assembly GCA_963697705.1 of Vicinamibacteria bacterium. GTDB lineage: Bacteria > Acidobacteriota > Vicinamibacteria > Vicinamibacterales > JAENWD01 > CAVUCH01. Next base: position 1,201,405 of record CAVOPA010000017.1, on the reverse strand, counting down.
GCTCGATGCGATCGAGGCCGTGCATCCGGTGCTGCGCGGTACGATCCGCGATGACGGGACGCTCAAGCGCCGGCCGTTCGTGCGGTTCTTCGCCTGCGAGCAGGACCTGTCGCTCGATCCGCCCGACACGCCGCTGCCGGATGCCGTCGTCAACGGCACGGAGCCGTTCCTCGTCGTCGGGGCCATGGCGGGCGGGTGACGGCCCGCCTGAAGGCGGGCACTACGCGAGACTCCCGACGATCAGGTCGCGGTCCGCGAGTTCTCAATCGACCGGTAGTGCCCGCCTGCGGGCGCCTTGTTCGACAGTAGTGCCCGCCTTCAGGCGGGCCGTGGTCAACGGTAGTCCCCGCCTTGATTGAGGCGGGCCGTGTTCAACGGTAGTGCCCGCCTTCAGGCGGGCCGCGGTCAACGGTAGCGCCCGCCTTCAGGCGGGCCTTGTTTGAAATCAACTGCTGATCATGTTCACGTGGTCACGACGGACTATCGGGGCCGTTTCGTTGATGCCCGGCGTGCTGGCGCTCAGCATTGCCGGGAGTGCAGTCCGCGCCGCGCCGTCCGGCGGCGTCGATGCCGTCGGCGTGTTCGACGGGCACATGGATGTGGGGGCGCCGCGAATCGCGGGCAGCACGCTCTACAACGCCGTGTCGCAGGAGTACACGCTGTCGGCGGGCGGCGTGAACATGTGGGCGACGCGAGACGAGTTCCAGTTCGCCTGGAAACGCATGACCGGCGACTTCATCCTCCAGGCGCGCGTGGAGCTTCTGGGCACGGGGGTGGACCCGCACCGCAAAGCCGGGTGGATCGTCCGGGCCACGACGGATCCCGACTCTGCCTACGTGGACGGCGTGGTGCACGGCGACGGCCACTCGTCGCTGCAGTACCGGCGCACGAAGGGCGCGACCACAGCGCAGAGCGAACTACCCGGCACGGGTGCCGACGTAATCCAGATTGAGCGGGCCGGCAGCACGTACACGTTCTCGGCCGCGAGGTACGGCGAGCCGTTCACGACCGCGCAGATCGCCGACGTCGATTTGGGCGACGCGGTGATGGTGGGCCTGGCCCTGTGCTCGCACAATCCGGACGTCACCGAGCGCGCGGTGTTCCGGGATGTGCGGATCATCCGCCCGGCCCCGGCCGATTTCGTTCCCTACCGCGACTTCATCGGCAGCGTGCTCGAGATCCTCGACGTTCAGACCGGCCACCGCCAGGAGATCCTCCGCTCGGAGCAGCCGTTCGAGGCGCCGAACTGGACGGCCGACGGCGGGGCGCTGATTTACAACCGCAGCGGCCGCGGCGAGGGGTGGGGCGGCCTGTACCGCTTCGACCTGCTGACGCGTCAATCGGCGTTGATCGACACCGGCGCCGCCAATCGAAACAACAACGACCACGTGCTCTCGTTCGACGGCACGATGCTCGGCATCAGCGATCAGAGCCCGTTCGCCGGCGGGCAGTCGACCGTGTTCACGGTGCCGGTCGGTGGCGGCACTCCCAAGCGCATCACGACCGCGTCGCCGTCGTACCTGCACAGCTGGTCGCCCGATGGGAAGCAGTTGATCTTCACGGGCGGGCGGAACGGCGAGTTCGACATCTACAGCATCCCCGCGGACGGCAGTGGCCCCGAGGTCAAGCTGACCGACGTCGCGGGCCTCGACGACGGCCCGGAGTTCACGCGCGACGGGCAGTGGATCTACTTCAACTCCGTGCGCAGCGGCACCATGCAGGTCTGGCGCATGAAACCGGACGGCAGCGCCCCGGAGCAGGTCACCACCGACGGCTTCAACAACTGGTTTCCGCACATCTCTCCGGACGGGCGGTGGATCTCGATCATCAGCTTCCCGAGCGACGTCCCGCCCGCCGACCATCCGTACTACAAGCGCGTGTACCTGCGCCTCCTGCCGACCGAGGGCGGGGCGCCACGGGTGGTCGCGTACGTGTACGGCGGACAGGGCACGATCAACGTGCCCTCGTGGTCGCCGGACAGCCGGATGCTGGCTTTCGTGAGCAATACGGGCACGTACTGACCCGCGGGTCGCTCGAGTGGCCTCAGCCGATCAGGCGGATCTTGATGTTGCGGAACCAGAACACGCTGCCGTGGTCCTGGAGCGCCAGGTGGCCCGTCTGTGCCCTGCCATAGTCCGGCGCTTCCTTCCACTTGCCCGAGTCGCGCAGCGCGTTCCACTCCGGGGTCCAGCGCTCGAATTCCAGGATCTTCTCGCCGTTCAGCCAGTGCTCGACGTGCGCGCCCTTGACCACGATCCGCGTCGTGTTCCACTCCCCCACCGGCTTCAGCGTCTTCTTCGCAGGGTCGGGCGGGTGCATGGCGTAGTTCGATCCGGCCATTTGCGACGGCTGCAGCTTCTGCGGGAACCCGATGTCGTCGATCAGCTGGTACTCGGGTCCCGTCTTCCACGGCGCGTCGTACTTCGGGTCTTCGACGACCCCGTAGATCACGCCGCTGTTGCCCCCCTTCGTGGCCTTCCAGTCGAGGGTCAGCTCGAAATTCGTGAACTCCCGATCGGTGACGAGATCCGCCCGCTTGTCGCTGCCGTAATTGCTCGCGGTGCCGAGGGTCTTGAGCGAGCAGTCGTCGATCGTCCAGGACTCGGTGGCCTGCTTGTTGTAGCCATGCCAGCCCGTGGTGCCGGTGCCGTCGAAGAGCAGTTGCCAGCCCTCGGCCTTCTCCGACGGCGTGAGGACATTGACGGCAGCGCACGGCGAAGCCTGCGCGGGCGGTGTCGATCCGGCTTCCTGCGCGCGGGCAGTTGCCGGCAGGAGCACACACGTGACGAGAAGGATGGACGCTCTGGTCATGATGATCCTCCGGAGCGGGCGCGGGCCTGGGGAGAGCGCGGCGCCGCTCGCCGCCTATTCTCCGTCCGATCGCGGCAACGCGCCAGCGGACCGGAGATCCGGCGCCGCTCACTGGACGACGAGGATCTCCGCCTTCGCATCGTTCCGTTCGACCTGCACGCCCAGGTCCCGCGGCTGTCGCTCGAGCGCGAGGTCGACCGACCCCTTGCCGACGCGAAGTCCCTGGATCTGCACGTGTGGCAGGAACTCCGGCAGCATGCCGTTGTGAATCGTGATCCGGCGCGCGGCACCGTCGATCGAGAGACCGAGCATCGCCTCGAGCAGCATGAACACGGCCCCGCCCGACCAGGCCTGCGGCGAGCACGCAACCGGGTACAACGTCGGCCCCTCGCCGGGCCGCCGGTGAAAGCCGCAGAAGAGCTCCGGCATGCGGTACCGATCGACGAACAGGCTGGCGTCGAACAGTCCGGCGAGGATGCGGGCCACCGGCGCGCGCATCCCGTAGCGGGCGAACCCCGCCCCGACCAGGGCATTGTCGTGAGGCCAGATGGAGCCGTTGTGATACGACATCGGGTTGTATCGCACCTCGCCCGCCGCGAGTGTCCGGAGGCCCCACCCGGTGAAGAATGCCTGGTCCATCAGCGTCGCCGCCACACGGCGGGCGCGCCGGGGGTGTGCGATGCCGGTGAAGAGACAATGACCGGCGTTCGACGAACGCACCTCGCACGGGCGCTTGCTCCCGTCGAGCGCCAGGGCGTAGGTCCCGAGATCGTCGCGCCAGAACGCCCGATCGAACCGCTCGCGCAGTTCCTTCGCCTGGCGCAGCAGCGTCCGCGCACGGTCCTCGAGGCCGAGCAGCGCGGCCAGCCGTGCGCCCTGCCGCCTGGCTTCGAACACGTATCCCTGCACCTCGCAGAGGGCGATCGGGCCTTCGGCGAGCGTGCCGTCTCTGTGGCTCACCGAATCGCTGGAGTCCTTCCAGCCCTGGTGCACCAGGCCGGTGGGATTGCGGCGGGCGTATTCGACGAAGCCGTCGCCGTCGACGTCGCCGTACTTGTCGATCCAGCCTAACGCGCGGTCAACGTGGTCCCACAGCCCGGCGATGAAGTCCCGGTCGCCCGTACGCCGGTAGTAGTAGCCGGCAAGGATCACGAACAGCGGCGTCGAGTCGACACTGCCGTAGTAGCGGCCGAATGGCACCTCTCCGAGGCGGGCCATCTCGCCCGTGCGCGTTTCGTGCAGGATCTTTCCCGGCTCGGCGTCCTGTGCCGCGTCGGACGCGACCGCCTGGGTGGCGGCGAGATACGCAAGCGTGCCGCGCGCGAGATCCGGGTTCGCCCACAGCCCCTCGAGCGCCGTGATGATGCCGTCGCGGCCGAACGGCGTGCTGAACCACGGCACGCCGGCATACGCGTACGAGCCGGTCGGCAGGTCGCTCGTCATCATCTGGACGTCGGCGGCCGACCGGTTGCACCACTCGTTGAACTGTTCGTTCGCCGTGAACACCTTGCACCACGCCTGCCGTCGGGCCGAACCGCTCGCCGCGGCCAGCTCGGAGGCCTCGTCATACGAGCGCGTGAGACCGCGGCCCTCCGGGCCCTCGCAGGCGATCGTCAACGTCAGAGTGCGGACCTGTTGCGGCGCCAGCTCGACGTGAAACCGCGCGCGATCGGCCGTGAGTTCCGTCGGCGCCGGGTCGAAGCGCAGCACCGTACCGCGCAACGCGCCATCGAGACCTTCATACGCCAGCCGCACCGCATCCGAATCGACCGACGCGGGCAGCTGCCGTCCCCGCCGCGCCCGCTTGATGCCTCGCACCTCGAAGATGTCCGCGTAGTCGGTTCCGAACTCGACCATGAGGGTGGCGCTGATCGTGGCCAGGCCGTAGTTGGCGATGCGGAGCCGCTCGTACCAGTGCCCGTCCCACAGGAACCGCGACCGATAGATATGCAGCACGTCGCGGGGAAAGAAGACCACGCCGTCGCGCACCTGGTCGGGATTGGTCAGGTCGGCTCCGAAGAGATCGTTCTGCTCGCGCACGCGTGAGCTGAGGAGCAGCGGCCGCTGGCCGTTGATCGTCTGGCGCAGCAGCGACAGGTGGCGGGTGCCCCGGTGAAAGTAGCCCTGCTCGCCGGCGCCGAAGGGCGCGATGTCGCCCTGCATGTCGAACACCGCGAAGCTGTCGCCGTCCTTGAGGACGTGCCGCCGTTCCTGCAGCAGCGAGGAGGTGGCGAGAATGTAGAACTGGTCCTGGTACTCGATGACGTCATCCACGGCGATCTCCAGCGAAGCGGTTTCAAGCGACGATCCGGGGCCAGGCAGCGCGTCGGGCTCCGACGTCACGCGTGCATCCGTTTGGAAACGCCGCGGCCGATTGTCTCGAGAAACAGCGCTTCGTAGCGGGCGAGCATGACATCGAGGCCGAAGTGTGCGCGCACGTACTCGCGGCAGCGCGCCGGCTCGACGTCCAGGTTCACGACGCGCTGCGCCATCTCCGCGGCGTCAGCGCACAGGTACCCGTTCACGCCATCCCTCACCAGCTCCTGCATCGAACCGCCGGGTAGCGCGAGCACTGGCGTGCCGCACGCCATGGACTCGATGACGATCAGCCCGAACGGCTCATCCCATTGAATCGGGAAGAGCAGGGCCCGGGCGTCAGCGAGCAGTTCGTTCTTGAGGGCGAAATCCGCCTCGCCTACGTAGTCGATGTGGCGGCCGTCCACGTGCGGCGCCACCTCGCGATCCCAGTACTCGCGGAACATCGGCTGAATCTCGCCCGCGATCTTCAGCGGCATTCCCGTCTGCCGGGCAACCTGAATGGCCAGGTGTGTGCCTTTGGACGGCGCGATGCGGCCGAGAAACACGAGGTAGTCGCGTTTGCGCCGCTCGAACCTGTAGTCCTCCACCTGCACACCGTGGTAGATCGTGCGAAGCAGCGGCATCGAGTGCTGCCGCGCCTGGAACTCGGAGATCGCGACGTAGGTGATCGCCGGGTATCGCGCGTACATCGCCGACAGCGATGGCTCGTGGGGATGGTGGAGCGTCATGACGGCCGGCATGCTGACAAAGGGCGTGAACGCGGTCGCCATCGCATCGTTCAGGTGAACGATGTCGAATCCGCCGCCCAGGTCGTGCATCGCCCACGACGTGTGGACGAGCGTCTTCAACGATCCGGTTGCCGGGTCGGCGATCGGCCACTCGGATGCTTCGTAGAGCCAGCGCACCTCGCATGGCAGCTGCGACTCACCGTTGGCGTAAACCACTACCTCGTGACCCCGTTCGCTGAGGCCGGTCGCGAGCTGCGCGATGAACAGCTCGGTGCCGCCGTACCTGGCCGGTGGCACCGCGATGAATGGAGGAGCGATGATGGCAACGCGCATGAAACCTGTAGTGCCCGCCTTCAGGCGGGCCGGGTGTAGTGCCCGCCTTCAGGCGGGCCGGGTGTAGTGCCTGCCTTCAGGCGGGCCCGTAGCGGCGGAGAGCCCATCGTGGCCCTCCGCCGCTCGTCGCGTGGCGTCAGCGCTGGCCCGCGCTGGTGGGTGTTGACGGACAGCTGCCCGCGACTTCCCTCATCGAGGCGACCTCGAATTCAGGAAGATTGACGCGGTCGTGTCCGATGGCCTTGTCGGTCGGCGTGGTGACGGGCGCATCGCCCGCCGAGCCCGCCGCATCCCCGGCTTCGGCGTCGATCCGGCCGGTGACCTCGACGCGCTTGCCGACGGCCGCGCGCAGCTGCTCGTCAGCGATCTTCTCGAGCTTGTACATGGCTACACTGGGCATCGTGCCCGATGTGCCCGTCGTGCCAGTCGCGCTGCTGGTCGAGGTCGGCGATCCGGCGCTGGCGCCCGCGCTCGGCTTCACCTCCGCCAGGATGTAGTCCTCGAGCACGCCCGCCTTCTCGGCCACATTCGGCGCCCGCCCGGGCACGTCCTTTTCGCGGTACACGCACCCCGTCAGAACAGTGGTTGCTTTGTGCCGCTGCCTCCGGCTTCTGGCTGCCCGTTGCGGGTGCCTGTGACGGCGTCGGTGTCTGCGCGGCCGCCGCAGTTCCGATGCACGCCGCGAAGACGCTGGTCAGGATGAGTTTCTTCATCTAATTTCCTCCTTTTAGGTCCGCGGGTGACTGGGCCGTGGGGCGAGCCCAGCATCGTTAATCCGTGCAACGTGGGTGCCGGCAACAGAGCACCAAGCCCGGCCGTCCGCGCGTGGCCCGACTGAAGGCGGGCACTACAGAAGCCGAGTGCCCAGTCGTTCAGTTCGGTCGCTGCACGCGGCGGTGCGGACTTAACGCCGTCACACTTCTTTGACATCTCAGCGACGCCGCCTCCATGGCTTTCCCGTTCAATGACACAGAGGGAAGGACGATATGAAGAGACTCATTCTGCTGGTGCTTGCTGTCATAGTCGCCGGAGCCGTCGGGCTGGCCGCCTACTACAAACACGCCGGCGCCTCACCGCCCACGTACACGACGGCCACCATCACGAGTGGACAGGTCCTGGAGCGCGTGCAGGCCACCGGCACGCTCCAGGCGGTGACCACGGTCGCGGTCGGTTCGCAGGTGTCCGGGACGATCAGCTCGCTGCACGCAGACTTCAACTCGCACGTGCGCAAGGGCGAGGTGCTCGCCCGGCTGGAGCCGTCGCTGTTCCAGACCCAGGTCGAGCAGGCCGAAGCCACCGTGCAGCGGCTGCAGGCCGATGCGGAGCGCGCGGCCGTCGAGGTCGACGACGCCAATGCGAAGCTTCGCCGCGCCGAGGAGTTGAGCTCCCAGCAACTGATCCCGGCGAGCGACCTGGACACGGCGCGCACCACCGCGCGACAGGCGGAAGCGGCGCTGAAGTCCGCACGGGCACAGGTCGGGCAGGCCCGCGCGGCGGTCGACCAGACTCGCGTGAACCTCGATCACGCCATCATCACCGCCCCGGTCGACGGGATCGTGGTGTCGCGCAACGTCGACGTCGGACAGACTGTCGCGGCGACGATGCAGGCGCCAACGCTGTTCGTGCTGGCCGAAGACCTCACCCGCATGCAGGTGAACGCGAGCGTGGACGAGGGCGACATCGGCCAGATCCGGCCCGGACAGCAGGTCAGCTTCCAGGTCGACGCGTACCGCGACCAGGTGTTCACCGGCACGGTCCGACAGGTGCGTCTCGATCCCGTCGTCGAGCAGAACGTGGTGAGCTACATCACCGTGATCGATGTGCCGAATCCCGAGCTGAAGCTGAAGCCGGGCATGACGGCGAACGTGACGATCGAGATCGCCCGGGCCGACCAGGTGCTGCGTGTGCCGAACGCGGCGCTGCGCTTCAGGCCGGCCGCGGAATCGGCCGCTGGCACAGAACGCGCCGCGTCAACGGGCCCGAACAATCCGGAGCGGCAGCCGCGCCGCGCGGACGTTCGTCGGCAGGCGGTGTGGCTGCTCGGCGATGACGGGCTGGACCGCGTCGCTGTGCAGACCGGCATCAGCGACGGGACCCTGACGGCCATCACCGGTGGGGATCTGCGGGAGGGAGCACGCGTGGTCACGGGAGTGGCGGCAGGCACCACCGCCGCGCGCTCGAGCGGCTCGCCGCTGATTCCGCAGCGGCCGGGCAGGAGCACTTCCGGCAGTGCGCGGCCGGCACAGGGAGGCGCGCGATGACACCCGTGATCGCACTGCGCGAGATCGAAAAACTCTACGCGCTCGGCGAGGTGCAGGTGCACGCGCTCCGGGGCATCACGCTCGACGTGCAGCCGGGCGAGTTCGTCGTGCTCACCGGGCCGTCGGGCTCCGGCAAGTCGACGCTGATGCACGTGCTCGGGTGTCTCGATCGGCCGACCCGCGGACAGTACCTGCTGAACGGTCACGACGTCGCGACGCTCGATCCCCGCAAGCTGGCGCATGTCAGGAACCGGGAGATCGGCTTCGTGTTCCAGGGGTTCAACCTGCTGCCCCGGACCACGGCGCTCGAGAACGTGGAGTTGCCGATGCTGTACGGTCCGCGCGTGGCCGCCGCCGAGCGGCGGGCGCGCGCGACCCAGGCGCTCGAAGCGGTCGGGCTCGGCGAACGGCTGGATCATCATCCGAACCAACTGTCGGGCGGCCAGCAGCAGCGTGTGGCGATCGCCCGGGCGCTCGTGAACAATCCCGTGCTGCTGCTGGCGGACGAACCGACGGGCAACCTCGACACGCGCACGAGCATCGAGGTGATGGGCATCTTCCAGCGCCTGAACTCGCAGGGGCTCACGATCGTGCTCGTGACCCACGAAATGGAAATCGCGGAGTACGGGACGCGCATCGTGGCATTCCGCGACGGCCGGGTGCGCAGCGACACGCCGGTGGCGACGCGCCGCCGGGCAGAGGACGAACTGCTGGCGTTCGACGCCTCCGCCGATGCGGACGCGCTCAGCGCCTGAGGACGCACGCCATGTCTTTGTGGAACACGTTGGCGATCGCCGTGCGCGCCCTGCGACGGAACGGCATGCGAACGGCGCTGACCGCGCTCGGCATGGTCATCGGCGTCGCCGCCGTGATCGTGATGGTCGCAATCGGCACGGGCGCCCGCTCGTCGATCGAGAACCAGATCAAGACCGCCGGGACGAATATCGTGAACGTGTCGGCCGGTGCAGGTTTCGGCCCGGTGCGCGGCGGCCAGGGTGCGACCACGACGCTGACGGCGGCCGATGCGGACGCCATCCGGCAGAACGTGCCCGGGGTCCGCTACCTGTCGCCGGGGCTGAACAGCCGGACACAGGTCGTGGCGGACGGCGGCAACTGGAACACCCAGGTGCAGGGCACGAGCGCCGAGCTGCCCGACATCCGCGCGTGGCCGCTGCAGTTCGGCGCGTTCTTCACGGCGCACGACGTGTCGCGGGCGGCGAAAGTGGCCGTGCTCGGCTCGGTCGCGCGTGACCAGCTGTTCGGCGCCGGCGCCGACCCGACGGGCGCCACGATCCGGATCAAGAACCAGCCGTTCCACGTGCTGGGCGTGCTCGCGAGCAAGGGCCAGTCGGCCATGCCCGGACAGGACCAGGACGACACGGTGACGGTGCCGTACACGACCGTCCAGAAGAGGCTCCAGGGCGTGCAGCACATCTCGAGCATCACCATATCCGCGGCAGACGGCGTGTCCCTGCCCGACATGACCGAGGCGATCCGTCAGGTGCTGCGCGAGCGTCACCACATCCGTGCTGGCGACGAGGACGACTTCTCGGTGCGCACGCTCGAGGAGTTTGCCTCGATGCTGACGGCCACCACGACGACGATGACGTACCTGCTCGCCAGCATCGCGGCGGTCTCCCTGCTCGTTGGCGGCATCGGGATCATGAACATCATGCTGGTGTCCGTGACCGAGCGCACGCGCGAGATCGGCCTGCGGCTGTCGATTGGGGCGCGGGACGTCGACGTGCTGCTGCAGTTCCTCGTCGAAGCCATCGTGCTGTCGCTCGGCGGCGGCGCACTCGGCGTGATCCTCGGGTTCGCCGCATCATGGGGAGTCAGCCAGGTGATGCAGTGGTCCACGGTCGTGACCTGGGGCGCGGTGCTGCTGTCGTTCGGGTGCGCCGCGGCGATCGGCATCTTCTTCGGCTACTACCCCGCCCACAAGGCGGCGCGACTGAGTCCGATCGAGGCGTTGCGCTTCGAGTGAGGGCGCAAGCTCGTTGAAGTCACCCGCGAACCGTGCAGGACAGGTCGATGAAAGCACCTCTATGACGCTGCCCTTCTCGCCGGCGCCGATGCGGTGGATCCGTAGTTTCTACTGGCGCATCGCCGCCAGCTTCGTGCTCGTGATGCTCGGGGTGATCGTGGCGCAGAGCCTCATGTTCAGCTACATGATCACGCGCTGGAACGCACAGGACCCGAGCCGGTCGCCCAGAAACGTCGCCGTCGCTGCCGCCGCCGACATCGCGACCGTGCTCGAGAGCAACCCGGAGCTGGACCTCACGCCTCACCTGCAGGCGCACTACGGCCGTGGGCCGTATGCCCTGTTCGTCCTGTTGCGGGACGGCCGTCTCGCGACCAACGGCATCGGCCAGCTGCCGCCGGCGGTGCGCCGATCGGCGGAGGCGGCGCTCGCCGGCGACACGGCCGCGTTTCACGGTCCGCGGCCGCGCCTGCGCGGACCCGTCGAGGCGGCGCCAATCGAGGTCGATGGTCAGCTGCAAGGTCTCGTGGTGCTGCTGTCGCGGCGCGGGGGCGTGCTGATGACGCTGCAACGCTGGCTGTCCTGGCCCGGAACGATCATCCTCATCGGGGGCACCATCCTCGCCGCCCTCATCGTCTTCACGCCCGCGCGGCGACGGCTGCAGGCGCTCGAGCACGCCGCCGAACAGCTTGGCCGTGGCGACCTGCGGGCGCGCGCGCCCGAGAACGGCGTTGACGAGATCGCGCGCGTGTCGCAGGCCTTCAACCGGATGGCGCAGGAGCTCGCGGCGCGCGACGAGGCGCTGCGCACCTCTGATCGGCTCCGGCGGCAGATGCTGGCCGACGTGTCACACGAGCTGAAGACACCGCTCACGTCCATCCGCGCCTACATCGAGACGCTGCAGATGCCGGAGATCGCCGCGGACATCGGGCGCCGTGAGCGTTACTTCCAGACCATCGAGCAGGAGACGCGGCGGCTCGATCGCATCGTCAGCGATCTGCTGGATCTCGCGCGGTATGAGAATGGGGTCAGCACGCCTGACGTGCGGGTGTTCTCGATCGAGCGCCTGTATCAGCAGGTTGCCGCCCGGCACGAGCGCGAAGCCGAGGCGCGCGCAATCAGGATCGACCTGGCAGTGGATGCTGATGCCGACCAGCTGACCGCGGACCCGCATCGCATCGACCAGGTGATCGACAACCTGGTGGCCAACGCGCTGCGCCACACGCCTGACGGCGGGCGGATCGCGCTCGCCGCCGCTCGGGCGGGCCACGAGGTCGTCCTGTCGGTGTCGGACACGGGCGCCGGCATCGCGCCGGAGCACCTGCCGCACGTGTTCGATCGCTTCTACAAGGTGGACCCGTCACGGCCCGGCGGCGCTGCCGGCAGCGGACTCGGCCTGTCGATCGTGAAAGCCATCGTCGAACGGCACGGTGGCACGGTCGGCGTGGCGAGTGCGCCGGGGCACACGGTCTTCACGATTGCGCTGCCGCAGCCCGCACCTGCCGCGGCGGTGCCTCAGTCGGCGTCGGCGAACTTGTAGCCCACCCCCCAGGCAGTCAGGATCAGCTCGGGGTCGTGCGGGTCCTGCTCGATCTTCTTCCGCACGCGGCTGACGATCGTGTCGACGGTGCGCTCGGTCACGTAGGTGTCGTCGCTCCAGACCTTCTGCAGAAGCGCGGCCCGCGGAAAGACGACGCCCGGCCGCGCGGCGAGCTGATAGAGCACGTCGAACTCCTGCTTGGTCAGCTCGACGCGCTCTCCGCGCACGGTCACCTCGCGCCGCTCGGCGTCGATGCTGATCTGGCCGGCCCCGGTCCGTCGCGTCAGCTTCGGGGCGTTGCCGCCACCGGCATTCGCGCGCTGGTGCCTCCGCATCAGCGCGCCGACGCGCGCCTGCAGCTCGCGCACGCCGAACGGCTTCGTCAGGTAGTCGTCCGCTCCGCTTTCCAGGCCGACAACCGTGTCCGACTCGCTGTCGCGGGCAGTGAGCATCAGGATGGGCGTGTCGACGTTCGGCCCCTGCCGCCGCGCCGCGCGGCAGAGGGATACGCCATCGAGACCGGGGAGCATGACGTCGAGCAGCAGCAGGTCGAACCGCTGCTGCCGGATACGGTCGAGCGCCATACGCCCGTCGCCCACATCGTCAACCTCGAAGCCGGCGAGTCCGAGGTGCAGCGCGAGGATTTCCCGGATCGCACCGTCGTCTTCGACGATGAGCGCGCGGAGGCGCGAAGCGGAGTCGGTCATACGTCATTCTGGCGCAGTTGCGGCCGGCAGCGGACTCACAGGCTGCTGAAAGACGCAGCCTGAATGCTCAATGCAAAATGCAAAATGCCGCGGTTCTACATTGGTTATCCAGCGGCTCGTGGGTGGGCACGTCGATGCACAGTCACAGCCCATCACAGCGACCGAATCGCCCTCGGCGACGTCGGTCGTCGACCATTGACGAGTGCTCTCTCCCGTATGTATTCTACAGTATCAATACGACGGGAGCTGTTATGAATCGCGAATCGCAGGACGTGCTCAAGGGCACGCTCGACATGCTCATTCTGAAGGCTCTGGAAACGGCGCCGATGCATGGCTGGGGAATCGGTGAACGCATTGCTCAGCTCTCGCGCGACGTGTTTCGTCTCCAGACCGGAACGCTGTATCCGGCGGTGCACCGACTTCTGCGAAGAGGGTGGATCACCGCGGAATGGCGCACGACCGAGAACGGCCGACGAGCACGGTACTACCGACTGACCGCATCAGGTCGGAGGCAGCTCGATGCCGAACGGGCGTCGTGGAGTCGTGCGAGTGTTGCCGTGAATCGGATTCTGGGCGCTGAGTCGTAGGGAACGGAGACCGTCATGTCATGGCTTGCCGGAGTCCATGAGCGTCTACGTGAGCTGCTGCAGCCTTCACGCGTTACGGCCGAACTCGATGAGGAGCTGCGCGATCACTTCGCACGCGAACTGGAGCAACAGCAACGTGCGACTGAGTCGTCCGCTGCGGCGCGCCGTCAGACCCACCTTCGTGTGGGATCGGCCGATCTGGCGAGAGAAGCCGTCACTGACGGTCGCACGGGGCAGGTCCTTCGAGAACTGGTCCGTGATGTCCGCCTTGCCGCTCGCGGCCTTCGACGCAATCCAGGGCTCGCGACCGCGGTCGTGCTGTCTTTCGCCTTGGGCATCGGAGGGACCACGGCGATCTTCAGTGTGGTCCAGGCCGTGCTGTTGCGGCCGTTGGCGTATCCAGGATCTGATCAGCTCTACGAGATCCGTGTTTGGTGGACAACCTTCTCGGCGAGCTTGTCACCCGCCGACTTTCTCGCCCTTCGCGAGCAGAGTCTCGTGACTGGCCGCGTGGGGGCCTATTACTTGCCAGATGGCGGATTCGCTCTGGCGACTCCTGCCGGTCCCGAGGTGGTCGAAGGGGGCTTTGTCACGCCCGAACTGCCTCGGGTGCTTGGCGTGACCCCCATCATCGGTGCTGGCTTCTCGTCGGAGCGTGGGTCGCGCGAAGTGCTCATCGGCGAATCACTGTGGCGGGAGCGGTTCGGGGGGCGCTCCGACGCCCTGGGCGAGAATCTCACGCTCGAGGGAGAAGCATTCACGATTGTCGGCGTCATGCCCACAGGCTTCAACCTGCCCGGTCGGCGCAACGAGCGTGTGTGGGTACGCGCGCAGCTCGACGAGCCCACCCGACGCGGCCCCTTCTTTTTGAAAGCCATCGCGCGATTGGCTTCAGATGCGCCTCCAACGACTGCAGAATCAGCGCTCACCAGTGCGACGATACCCGTCCTCCGCGATCGGTATGGGGTCGTCGACACCTGGCGGTACGGGCTGCGTCCGCTGAAGGATGTCCTCGTTGGCGACACACGGGAGACACTCCTGCTGATGTTTGCGGCCGGCGCGCTCGTGCTCCTCATCGCGGTGGCCAATGTCGCCAACTTGCTGCTGGCGCGCGGCACACTGCGCACGCGCGAGATGGCCGTACGGGCTTCGCTAGGAGCCGGTCGCGGGCGACTCGTACGACAACTGCTCGCGGAATCCGTGCTCCTTGGCCTGATCGGAAGTGCCGCAGGTCTCGCTGTGACGGTTGGAGTCGCGCACGTCGTGCGCACCGAAGCTGTGACCGTCGTCCCGCGCATTGAGGAAGTCGGCGTCGATACCGCCGTTGTCCTCTTCGCCCTTGCGTCGGGGATCGCCGCAGGGCTCGCTGCGGGGCTGTTGCCTGTGCTCCGCCTGCCGTGGACTCGACTCAACGACTGGTTGCGCGCGGGCAGCCGCTCGGCGGGTGAGGACGTGCGTCATGGCCGCATGCGGCAGGCGCTTGTGGTTGCCGAAGTGGCGCTCGCGCTCACCGTCGTCACGAGTGCCGGACTGATCGTCAAGAGCCTCCTCCGCCTCCAGGAGGCCGATCTCGGCTTTCGCCCTCAGGGTGTCCTCTCCTTCCGTCTTGCCCTGCCCGAACAACCGTATGCAACCGCGGAGCGAGCACAGACATTTATGGCCAGCCTCGAAGACAAACTGCGCGGGCTGCCGCGTGTGCGCTCAGTCGGCGTGGCGATGTCTCTTCCGCCCGATCTGCTCGTCATGTCCAACAACTACACCGTCGAAGCAGCGACGCCAAACGCCGCCGGGCCCAGTGACGTCGCCGAGTGGAACGTCGTCGACTCGGACTATTTCGCCACTTTGGGGATACGTGTCCTTCGCGGGCGAGCCTTCGACTCGCGGGATCGCGCGAACTCGACCAGCGTGGCAGTCGTCAACGAAGCCTTCGTCCGCCGCCATTTCCCCGGCGGCGATGCGCTCGGTCGGCGGCTCAAAGCAGGCGACTGGGACCCAACCCCCAAGAGCCGCTGGATCACCGTCGTCGGTGTCGTGAAAGACGTGCCGTACGAGAACGGCGCGTGGGGTGGACCCAATCCAATGGTGTACCTCGCCCATTCGCAAAACCCGGGGCTGCTGGCCCCGTACATTGTCATCGAGTCCAGCGAGAGTCCTGTGGCCCTTGTACCCGCTGTGAGGGCAATAGTGGCGTCGCTGGATCCACACGTGCCGCTGCGCGATGTCGCCACGATGAGCGATCGCGTGCACCGGTCGACGGCCGTACCGAGATTTCGTGGACTCCTTTTCTCGGCACTCGGTGTGCTGGCCCTGCTGCTGGCTGTGACAGGTATCTACGGCGTGATGGCGTACCACGTCAGCCAGCGCCGACGTGAGACCGCCATCCGACGTGCGCTCGGCGCGCGGGGCGATCAGATCGTGCGCAGCACCCTCGGCACCGGTTTGCGTCTCGCGGTCGCTGGGATCATTCTCGGTACCGCCGGTGCGGTCGCTGTGACGCGCAGCCTGTCAGCCATCCTTTATCAAGTGGATCCACGCGATCCCGCGATTTTAGGAGCTGGCGCCGCTGTCCTGGCGACGACTGCTGTCATCGCGTGCGCCTGGCCAGCCGTGCGCGCCGTCCGAGTCGACCCGAGCACACTCCTCAGAGAGGAGTAACACGTTTGTGATGCGAGAACTTAGAAGCTCGCGAAGAGCAACTGGCGCCGAGAGGGAAGGGCGGCCTGACCTTCGACTCCTTCTCGGCGCGCGAGGGGCACCTGGTAAACAGGACGGAGTGACCGGCGCTCGACGACCGCGCGCCCGCGCGCGATCGCCAGATGCGTCTTCCACGACCCCGGTCGTGACGGACGCGGGCATCCGCCGTCTCCAGTTCGACGGCACGACGATGGAGCCGTTGACGATGGATGCGCCGTTCGTGTCAGGGAAGGTGCCGGTGGCGGACTACGCGCGCGAGTACTTGGTGCCGTCGCTCGCGGAGCTCGTCGGACGCACGAATCCCGACATCCTCTGGTTCGACGGCGAGTGGGAGTCGGCGCCCGGCACGTGGCGCTCGCCCGAGCTCGCAGCGTACTTCTACAACCGGGCAGCCGCGCGAGGACAGGATGTCGCGATCAACGATCGCTTTGGCAGAGACACGCGCGGCAAGGCCGGGTGGGGCGACTTTTCACCAGTGAGTACCACGTCATCGAGGGCTTCGAGGCGCACGCGTGGGAGGAGAACCGGTCGCTCAGCCACTCGTATGGCTACAACTGGGAGGAGTCGCTCGACGATCGGTACGTGCTGACCGACGAGCAGGCGCTCGACCTCCTGCTGCGGGTCGTAGCGAACGGCGGCAACCTGCTGCTCATGGTGAGCCCGGACGGCACAGGACGGGTCCCGCCCAACCAGGAGCGCCGGCTGCGTTCGATCGGCGGCTGGCTCGACCGTAACGGCGAGGCAGTGTACGCCACTCGCGCCCTTGGCGTTCGGGAGCAGCCCGCGTGGGGATACGTGACGCGCAGCAAGGCCGGAGATCGCGTCTACTGCATCGTGCGGCGCTGGCCAGCCGACGGCCGCCTGGTTCTGCCCGCCGGCAGTGTGGCGCGAGCGTGCGCGAGCGATCGGCGGACCCGCCGACCTGCCGGTGCGCATGGCGGAAGGGCGCGCGGTCATCGACCTTTCGGGCGTGCGACCGCCCGACCCGCGTGCGTCGGTGATCGTGGTAGAAGTCGAGTCGCTCGCGCGTAGTCGAGACCAGCAGCGATGACAGGCGGACGTTCGTCGTGAAACCTCGACGACCGTCACCGATGTCACGGCAGACACACAGTACGTCCGGATCGTCGCAGGGTGGTTGCAGCCGAGCTGATGCTCGGGCAGGGGACTAGCGGGAGGAATCCCCTTCGAGCCGCCCGATCTCCACACGGATCGATGCTGCCGATCGGTCGATGGCGTGCAGGTCTTCGGCCACGCCGTTGGCATCGAGCTGCCCGCTGACGCAGCGCGTGAGCACCCGCCTGGCATCCGCGATCAGGGTTTCCGCGTAATGCTGCACGCTGCGTAAGGTTTGCACGGTGCGATCACGACGTGCGCGCGCCGGGGTGTCGCTCAGCTCACTCATGGGTCACCTCTTCGCGTCGGGCATTACCGCTCGATGTCTTCGTCGCGCCGGGACTCACGCGCCGAACCCTCAGAGCAACCGCGCGCAGCCGAGCACAGCAGCCTCAGTCGGGGGAGCGAGATGGCTGAGGGCAAGCAAACACCGGACCGCAACGCTTGGGTCGGCGCACGCGCGCGACGCCCCTCGGTGTCGTCGTCCTCGGGGGCCACCCGGGGAGGTGACGGCGGCCCGCGCTCAACGTCTGGAGCCAGAAGCCTCAGGCACACCCCCCGTTTGTTGGTCACGGCCTGCCCGAAGCGGCGTTACGCGATCCCTACTGCCCGCCTGAAGGCGGGCACTACGCGGGATCACGGCCGGCCCGAAGGGGCGCTGTGCGCTCCCTGTAGCCCGCCTGAAGGCGGGCACTACGCGGGATCACGGCCGGCCCGAAAGCGACGCTGTGCGCTCCCTGTAGCCCGCCTGAAGGCGGCGCTCCGCGATCCCTGTAGTGCCCGCCTTCAGGCGGGCTGGAGTGCCGCAGAAGCGAGGGCGAACGTAGAGCGCTCGCCTGATTCGGAGGCGGGCGTCACGGCCGTTCATTCAGATACCGCTCGCGCAGCAGGCGCACGTGGTGGGCGACGTGGCCGGCCGTGATGAACGCGAGCGCGTTGACCGTGAACGGATTTCCGCTCGCCATCCCGCGCCGCATCCAGGCCTCCTCGGGCATGTGCCGGAACAGCGCCACCGTCGCGGCGCGAACGCCGCGGAATTCGTCGACGTGCGTACGCCATGCGCGGGCGTCTGCGGCCGCGTGGGCAATCGCGATGTCCTGGTCGAAGCTGGGCAGCGGCTCCGGCAGCCCGCGTGCGAACCACAGCGCGCGGAAGGCGAACATGCGCTCCGTGTCGTTGATGTGGCTCAGAACCTGGCGGAGCGTCCACTTGTCCGGGGCGTACCGGTAGTGTGAGCGCTCCTCTGTGATTCCGTCGAGCAACGCCAGGGTGTCGGCAGCCTGCGTCTCGAGGATGCGCGAAATGTCGGTGCCCTCGACCTGGTTGATGTAGAGGAAGTAGTACTCGGCAGCCTCGGTGCGGTCGGGAACAGAACGGACGGACATTCGACCATTCTAAACCGTTGACCGTCGACCGTTCACCGTTGACTGCCCGCCGCCCGCCGCCCGCCACCTGCCGTGAGAACTACTCGTCCGCGAGCCCGAGGTAGAGCGCCGCCGGCACGAGCAGCGCCCAGGCACCCACCACGATGGCGATCGGGAGCGTCCAGGCGGAGGTCGCCTCCGTCCACGTCGTGAGCACGGTTACCGCCGCCTGCCACGATGCGGCGGCGATTCTGCCGGAACCGGCGAGCCACGGCGCCGTCATTTGCAGAACCGCGGCCGCGCCGCCGAGCGCCGCGGCGAGCGCGATGGCCTGTGTGGCGAAGGCGAGACGCTGCAGCCGCCGCGCGTGTTCCTGCCGGAGGCGGCGTTCGAGCCGCCACCACATGGCCGCGGGCGACGGCACGCGCGCCGCCTGCGTGTCGCGGACGTACTCGGCGCGCAGCAGTTCGGCCGCGGCCCGCACGTGGCGGCAGCGATCGCAGGACGCGACGTGCGCGGCCACATGTGCGTCTGCCTCCGCCCGCCACTCGCGTGCCACGGCGTGGAGCACATCGCGTTCACGTGCGCAATCGGGCTGCTTCATACTCACTTTCCCCGCCATGCGGCGTTGACCTGGTGCAGCCGCGCGGCGAGTCGGCGACGGGCGCGAGACAACATCACTTTCACGCTCGGCCGCGCCACGCCGAGGTGCGTGGCGATCTCGGCGTGGCTCGCGCCGTCGGCGTAGGCGAGCCACAGCATGTCACGATCGCGTGGCGCCAGCGTCGCCAGGGCGCGCGCCACATCGGTGCGCTGCTCCATCGCCTGGGCCGTGTCGCGCGCCGCGTTCTCGCCCCCGTCGACATCCGCCAGCGGCACGTGCTCGGGCGGACGCCGGCGGTGGGTGTCGGCGAGCAGGTTGGCGGCAACCCGGAACAGGTAGTGGACGCGATGGTCGTCGTTCTCGAACGCGGCGCGCCCACGCAGCAGGCGGTAGTACGTCTCCTGCAGCAGATCGTCTGCCGCCGCGCCGTCGCGGGTCGCGCGATAGAGATACGCCCAGAGCGGCCGCGCCGTCCGGGCGTAGAACGCGCGGAACGCGTCTTCGTCCATGACGGGCGCGGCATCGGCGGTTGCCGGCAGGGCGGCGTCCATGAAGGCCGGTCCGGATCGCATCACGGCACGAGCATGAATCAGTCGCGCCCCGGCGGCAAGCTCGTATTCACGAGCGTGTCGGCGGCGGTCGACGGCCGCTGGTCGAACAGGCCGAGCCGGTTCGACAGGAAGTACGCGATCGCCGCCGAGATGATGAAACCGGCGCCGAGCGCGAGCGCCAGAGTCCCCATAGCCGACAGCCCCTGTTCGATCTCGGGGATGGCGCGACGGCTGATGAACAGCAACCCGATGCCGCCGAGCGCGAGGACGATGCCGGCGTGCACCGACAACAGCACACGGTTCAGGGGCGCACCGAGCGGACGTGAGGCAGGGTCGAGGGCGATGGGCGCCGACTCGAGGAACCGCCGGCCCGCCGGCGTCTGCATGTAGGCCAGCAGATCGTCCTGGCTGGTGAGCCGGTCGAGCAGCTTCGTGTGCGTCTCGGTCTGCACGCGCGCGAGCCGGATCCACCGCCGGTAATCGACGACGGTGCGCACGAGCCAGACGAGCACGGAGGTGACGAGCAGCAGGACGGTGAGGATCATCAGGCCCTGCATCATCTCTTCCCACATGCGGAAAACGGCGTCCTGTGGATTCCGCTCCCACTGTTGTTCGCGCGTGCCGACGTAGTACGCAGGGTTGTGGGCGACCTCCGGATGCTGCGCGAGAAAGGCGGTCAGTTCGGGGTACGGCGCCAGGTAGTCCGCGTTGGTCATCAGCGTCGGATCGAGGCGCAGCACGTCACGCAGCGATGGCGGATGGCGATCCAGGATCTCTCGCAGCTGGTCGCGGGTCTGGTCGGCGTTGCTCGGGCCGCTCACCTGTACCGCGGCGGCCGGCGCGGGTGCGGGAGCAACGCTCGCCGGAGCGCCGGGCGCAGCCTGGGCCTGGTGCGGCGCCTGGGACGCGGCTGTGGGCGCCTGCGCCAGGGGAAACGCCGAGGCAATAGTCACCGCGAGGGCGGTGGTGGCAACCTGCCTGAAGAACCCGTTCATTGGTATGTGCTCCGGGGACCCGCGCCCCCGCGACAGGCGGGGGTCTCGAACGGCACCCTCTACCCGGTAATACGCGGGAATCGGTTCCTGGTTATCAGCGCCGGCGACGAGAAGGGGTCGCCCGGCGACGGCGTCACACGCCGAGGGCGCTCTGGGTGAGACCTGCGCCGCGCGCCTGGCGAATGGCGACCCCGACCGCGCGCAGGTCTTCGAGGATGGTGAGGAACAGGCCGTCCCGCGCGGCGCGCGTCTTGTAGTTGTCTTCCACGGTCTTGCCGTCACGCGGCTGCGCCTGCGTGCCGGCGAGCCACGCCCGGGTCTTCCAGTCGCACTTGCGGAGCAGCACCGGGTAGACGCGCAGGCCGCGCGCGCCGAGACTCTGGATCATCTCCGCGACTTCGACCTCGCTGATGTAGCGGGAGTTCAGGAACGCCTGGCTGACGAGCACGAGCACGACGTCGGCGCCGCTCAGCTCCTCGCGGATGCGCTCGTCCCAGGCGTCGCCGCCGCGCAGATTGCCGTCGTACCAGAAGTCGAAGCGCTCGTGCCGCAGGCCGCCCGAGACGTAATCGACGAGGGAGCCGGGCTTGAGGTACTTCGCGTCCTGGTGGCTGTAGCTGACGAAGACGCGGATGGCGTCGCCGCGCTCGACGGCCGGCGCCGGCAACACCGCGCGCGCGGCGAGCGCCGGCGCAGGCTGAGAGTACCCGGTGACGGTGAGTCGCGTCTGCCGGCGGACCTGGTCGAGGCGCGCCGCGAGCACCTCCTGTTCGTCAGGGTTCACGACCGCCTGATAGGCGGCGATGACTTCCTGAAGCGCCGCGTGCGAGAAGCCGCCGTGCTGATCGCGGCCGAGCACACGCATGGCCGCCTGCAGGTAGGCGTCGAACAGATCGGACTCGTGCGTCCCGCGCACGTACTGGAACTCGCCCCGCAGCAGCTGTCCGAGCACGGTGCCGAGCGCCTGGTGCTCGGCGTGGAGGCGGAACAGGCCGACGCGGACGCGGCGCGCCAGCGCCTGCCTGGCCGCATCGCGCGCCAGGAACCACACGCCGAACTCGCGCCGGCGGTATTCGATCCAGAGAAAACGCAGGTCCAGGCCGCCGATGCGTTCCGGATCGACGTGGCGGGCCCGATCGGGGAGCGCATCCCGTTCGGCCGCGTCGTATTCGAAGAGCACCAGCGGCGCACCGGGCGTGACCAGCCGGCGCCGCGCCTCGTCGAGCGGCACGTCGCTCTTCGTCGTGGCCTGCTGATAGAGATCGGCCAGCGGCGGGCCGCAGCTCCACAACGTGCTCGCCACCGGTCCATCGCCGCGCAACGTGGCCACGCGTACCGGGAGCTCCGCGAGCTCCAGCGCCGCGTCGATCCACGCGCGTGCGGCCCAGGCGCGGAGCCGCGTGCCGGTTCGATTCGCGTCGGTCGACAGCCCCACCTCGACCCGTGTGCACACGCCGCCGGCCTGGCGGTCACTGCAGAGCAGACGGCGGAACGCGACGGCGGGCGTGAACGGGCCGTGCGAGGCGGCATCGAAGCGGCACGCGAGCGGATCGAAGCGCAGCGCCCGCGCCGCCGAGGCGTACACAGACTCGTCGGGAAACTCTTCGTGGCCGCCGCGGCGGCGCCGCGCCACCGGGCCGAAGCCGCGTACGAAGTCGCGCATGACCTGCGGCGACGGCCAGTCAGGCGCAGCCAGCCGCGCGCCGTCCGCTCCCAAGAGGCGGGCATCGGTGATCGGCTGCTGCCAGACCATCAGCATGGGCCACCCGTGTACAAAAAGGTCCCCCCACCGGACGAGCATAGTGGGGGGTGCTTACGCCGCAGGGACGTCCCCTCCTGGCGAGCGGTCGCGCGTGGGAGCGCTAGCCAGGAGGGAGACGTCCCCAAGGCAAGGCCTGAACGGCCAAGCGGATGTCAGCCGTCCAATCAGCCCAGCGGCGTGAGTATACGTCCACTGCGGGCGGGCGCACGTGCCCGCCGGCGATCAGCCGCCCGTGACGGCCGGGACCTCGGCCGCCGTGCCCGGCGGAAGTTCGAGCAGCCGGATGTTGCGGAAGTGGATCTCCCCGCCCTCCGACTCGAGGCACAGGTAGCCCTTCTTCTTCGTCGATCGCGAGATGCCGTTGACCACCTTGCCGTTGACCGCGAGCTTGATGACGCCGTCCACGGCGACGACGTCGTAGGTGTTCCACTCCCCCTTGCCCTTGCAGCGGTTCTCGATCGACTTGCTCCGGTCGCCGCGCGGGTTGTCGGGTGTCGTCTTGACCCCACCGACGCCGAACAGCTCGCCGTGCACGTAGGCGACCGGCGGCGTGACACCGTCCTTCGTATTCAGCCGCGGCCACTCGAGCTCCAGCATCTGCACCTCGACGCCGTTCGGCAGCCGGTTCTCCGCGTCTGGGACCGCATCGCTCCAGACGAACACCCCCGAGTTGCCGCCGGCCTCCATGTGCATCCACTCGATGTGCAGGACGAAGTTCTCGTACTGCTTCTCGCTGCGCATGACCCCTATCGGCCGCCCGGAGCACACCAGGATTCCATCGCGCGCCTTCCACGTGTCGGGGGCCGTGTTGACGTTCACCCAGCCGCTCAGGTCCTTGCCGTTGAACAGGTCCTGGAATCGCGGGACGGACTGCGCGGCGACGCTCAGCGACAGGGAGAGAACAACAACCGAGCCCAACAGCATCTGCTTCATGGTGCGGTAGTATCACCAATTCGGAATTCGGAGTGCGGAATTCGGAATTAGGTCGGAGTTCGGATTTCGGAACTCGGAATGCCAGGTACGGATCGCAGAATGGCGAAGGCGCGATCGGCGGTGCGCCACCCGCGCGCGCCCACAGGGGCGGGCGGCTGCTCGGCACTGCGTCAGATGCCGGCCACAGACCGGGTGGGATCCGACGCGCGATCGGTTTCCTGGGCGCCAACCAATGACCGCCAGCAGGCCTCCCGAACAGATCTGTCCCGTCCGTTGATTCCGAATTGAGCATGCCTGCATTCCGCAGTACTTCCGCACTCCGAATTCCGAACTCCACCCTCATTCCGCACTCCGAATTCCGCACTCCGAATTGCGAAGGTGTCCGATGTCCATGCCCTCCGATCCCACACGCCGCGACATCCTGAAGCTTGGTGCGCTTGCCGCGGCGGCGCCGCTGGCAGGCTTCTCCGCTGGCCCGTCCCGCCGGGTCATCGTGGCCGGCGGCGGGATCGGCGGATTGTGCTGCGGCTACGAACTGATGCGGCGCGGGCACGATGTCGTGGTGCTGGAGGCGTCCGAGCGCACTGGCGGTCACGTCTTCACCTACCGGAACGGGCTGGCGGACGGGCTCTACGTCGATGCCGGCGCCGAGCAGTTCACGAACCCCGGCTACGAGCGGTATCGCGACTACGTCCGCGAGTTCGATCTGCCGTTTCTCTACTATCCGCGTCGCGAGCACATCGTGCGGTGGATCGATGGCCGGATCTACACCGAGGAGATGCTGCACGACCGCCAGGTGCTCCAGGGGCTCGGCTTCAACGCACGCGAGATCGCCGTGCTGGCGGAGGCGCCGTTGCCGGAACTGCCGTGGCTCTACTACAAACCGTACGTCGATCAGTTCGCCGACGAGTACAAGCCGTACGACGCGAAGCTCGATCACCTCGACGCGATGACGCTGACCGAGCTGCTTCAGAAGGAAGGGGCGTCGCCCTTTGCCATCTCGCGCTTCGGCGGCTCGGGCTCGGCGCTGCAGGCGGTCTGGCACGCGGCCATTCTGAAGAAGCGCGGCGTGCCGCTCTTTCCGCCGAAGGTCTACCGTCTCAAGGGCGGCAACCAGATGCTGCCCGACACCTTCGCGGCACGCCTCGGCGATCGCGTGCGAAAGAAGAGCCCGGTGACGAAGATCGAGCACTCGCGCGATTCAGTACGCGTGCAGTGCCGGACGGAAAGCGGCCCGGTGCAGGTCGATGGCGACTACCTCGTGTGTGCGATGTCGGCCGTGATGCTGAGTCAGATCGAGGTCACGCCGGCGTTCTCGCCCGCCAAGAAGTACGCGCTGAACAACGTCCCCTACTACTTCGACAGCCGCGTCATCCTGCAGGCGAAGAGCCGATTCTGGACGCGCGACGGGCTCAGCCCGAACATGGAGTTCGGCGACCCCGCGCTCTACCACGCCTGGAGCACGGGCGACGATGTGGAGACGACGCGCGGGTTGATCGTGGGCACGGCGCAAGGGGCCGGCTCGGTCGACGCGGCGCTCGCGGCCTACCGCCGCCACTATCCCGGCAAGTCAGAGGACATCGACCACACCGACCTGGTCGTGTGGGCCGCGAACCCGTGGGCCTCCGCCTGCGAGCGCACGGAGTACGAGCCCGGACAGCTGCGCAAGTTCTGGCCGACGCTCATCGAGCCGGAAGGCCGCGTGCATTTCGTCGGCGCGTACGCGGACAACCTCAACTGGGGCATGGAGGCGGCCACGCGATCGGCCAATCGGGTGGCAGAGGCCATCCACGCCGCCTCGTCGTAGTGGGCGCGACTCTTCGACCCTTTCCGAATGCGGACTGACCAATCTGAGGCGGACGCCGGCTAAGCCCATGGCCGAGCTCCTCGCCGGTTCTCCCAGCCGCCTGGAACCGCGTCTCCCGATCGACGCGCTAAGCCCGTGCAAACACGCTAGTTCATGCGCACATTCGTATTGACGTGCGCACTCAAGTGGGTTATTAACTCGGCTACGTCCCGACCGCCTGCTCTCCCGCGGCCGGAGGACAGTTCCAGGCTGGACCAGGCGCCGGAGGGCGTTCCGTCTTCCCTGGTGTGACCACTCACCCGTCCAGGAGCAAGGCCGATGCGCAGAATCCGCCAACTGGAAGTCGCGCTTCTTCTCGTAGCAGCCCTAGCCGCGCTGCCCGCCGCCGCGTCGGCCCAAACAGTCAACGGTTCCATCATCGGCGTCGTCAAGGACACGAGCGGCGCCGTCGTCCCGGACGTCGCCGTCACCCTCCGCCATATTGCCCACGACGAGATGGTGGGCACGACCGTGACGGACGCGGAGGGCAACTATTCGTTCCGCAACCTGGCGCCGGCGACATACGAGGTGCAGGCCACCAAGGACGGCTTCAGCCCCGTGTCGTTGCCCGACGTCGAGGTCACGCTGGGCCAGCAGCTGCGCGTCGATGTCACCATCAAGACAGGTGGAGTGGCCGAGAGCGTGGAGGTGATCGGCGGGTCCTCGGTGCTCGGCACGACCGCCGCACAGGAGCACGGCATCGCGCCGGAGACGCTGAACCAGCTGCCGCTGCTCTTCAACACCGGACCGCGAGCCGCCGCGACGTTCGCGCTGCTCATGCCCGGTGTGAGCACGGGCGCGGGCAACAACGCGTTCGATGCGCGGGTCAACGGCGGCATGCAGTCGGGTGACGAGGCGTCGGTCGATGGCGTGAGCATGCAGCAAGGCTTCATGAGCCAGGGCGGCATGGTGTCGATTCTCCAGGATTTTCCGATGTCGCCCGACATGGTCAGCCAGATCAAGGTGCTGACATCGGGCTACTCGCCGGAATACGGCTCCTCAACCGGCGGCCAGATCATGGCGGTGACCAAGTCCGGCGGCAGCAGGTTCCACGGTGCCGCTTTCGAATCCAACCAGAATTCGTCACGCAACGCGGTCCAGTGGGGGAAGAAGAAGACGGAGCTCAAAAAGGACAACAACGGGGCGAACGTCGGCGGCCCGATCCCGTTACCGGGCTTCTCGAACGACAGGTGGAAGAGCTTCTTCTATTTCGACTACGAGC
Source organism: Vicinamibacteria bacterium (assembly GCA_963697705.1). GTDB lineage: Bacteria > Acidobacteriota > Vicinamibacteria > Vicinamibacterales > JAENWD01 > CAVUCH01. The sequence goes on along the minus strand of CAVOPA010000017.1, from coordinate 1,175,051 downwards.
GGTACCGGCAGAAGGGCGGGGCCTCTCAGAACACCCTCTCGATCCCGTCACTCCAGGAACGCCAGGGTGATTTTCGCGACTGGCGTGACCCATCCGGCAACCTGATCCCGATCTACGATCCGGCCACGTTGCACCAGGACGCGAACGGCAACTGGACGAAGAATCAGTTCATGGGCTGCGACGGCAAGACGCCTAACGTGATCTGCCAGGACCGCATCAAAGACCGCTCGTGCAGCCGTGGCTGGCAGCGCTGCCCACGCCCACCAGTGCCGGCGCGCTCAACAACTTCCTGGCGCCGCCGATCCCGGACAGCATTCTGGCCGACAGTGATTACTACATGTGGCGGCTGGACGTGCAGGGCGGCACCAATCACGTGTTCGCCAGCTTCTGGCACCAGACGGCGCCGCCGAAGTTCTACTCGCAGTTACCGCAGGCGATTGCCAACGAGATCGTATTCCGACCCGCAGAACTCCTGGGTCAACCGGTTGAACTACGACAAGATCATCACGTCGACGCTGGTCAATCACATGTCCGCCGGGTACTTGAACCGGAACGAGGGCTACGGCTGCGTCAACGAGAGCTTCGCGGACCAGTTCCCGCAGATCGCCGGCACGGCGGGCAATTCGGTGGCGCCGCAGATAGGCCTCGATCAGTTCGAGGACCTCGGGTGCAGCGGAGGTCCTCCGCACGAGCAGATCACGACGCGCCCGACCTTCATCGTCAACGACGCCGTGACGTGGGTGAAAGGCACGCACACGCTGAAGGCCGGCATGGAATGGCGCAAGATCATGGGCAACCTGCACTCCACGGGCAACGAGGCCGGCTCGTTCTTCTTCGGGAGAGGATCAACGGGCATCGTTGGCGTGAACTCCGGTAGTGCCATCGCCAGCTTCCTGCTCGGGGCCGCCGACAGCGCCAACGTGACGTACCGCGCCGTGAACAGCACGTACCCCCGGCAGCACGCCTGGATCTGGCACGCCGGCGATACGTGGCGGTTGAACAGCAAGCTGACGGTCGACTACGGCTTCCGATGGGACTACTACTCGCCAAGCTCCGAGAAGTACGACCGTTTGTCGTTCTTCGATCCTACGGGTGCGAACCCTGGCGCCGCCGGTCGTCCAGGCCGGCTCGCCTTCGCTGGCGACGCCTACGACGCGGCCAGCTACGGCGATCGATACCCCGAAAAAGACTGGTATGGTGGGTTCGCCCCGCGTGTCGGCGCCGTGTACTCGCTCAATGACAAGACGGTGCTTCGCTCCGGGTGGGGGATCTTCTACACCCAGGCGTTCTATCCCGGCTGGGGTGGCGGCATGAGCCAGGACGGGTTCTCGAACAACCCGAGCGTCAACACGTCCCTCGGCGGGATCCGGCCGGCGATGTATCTCGATCAGGGCTTCCCGGTTGGCAATTTCGCGCCGCCGCCGGACATCCGTTCGGACTACAAGAACGGCCAGGATCTGCTTTACCGTCCGATCGACGCCAACAAGCGGCCATATTCCCACCAGTGGAACATCACCGTCGATCGCGAGCTTGGCCGCCAGATGTCGCTGAGCCTGGCGTACGTCGGCAGCGCCGGCCGCCGGTTGCCCTCTAGTATCGTGCCGCTGAACGCGATAGATCCGAGCTACCTCTCGCTGGGCGACCGGCTGAACGACCAGTTCACGCCGGGCATGGCGAGCCTCGACGGCGTTCCGCTGCCGTACCCCGGCTGGGTCGAGCAGATGACCGGGTGCGCCCCATCGGTGGCGCAGGCCTTGCGGCCGTATCCGCAGTACTGCAGCAACCTGCAGGGTTTGAACGAGAACGTCGGCGAGTCGAAGTACAACTCGATGCAGGTGAAACTTGAAAAGCGCTTCTCGAAGGGGACGTATGCGTTGGTCTCCTACACGCTCTCGAAGCTGATGGAGAGCGCGAGCCCCAATACGCAGCGAGGCAACAGCGACAGTCTCAGCGCCGTCATCTCGCCGTTCGAACAGGACCGGAACTACACGATCTCGCAGAGTGACACACCGCACGTGCTGTCGGCGGCGTTCGTCTACGAGTTGCCGTTCGGCCGCGGCAAGCGCTACGCGAACACGGACAACGCCGTGCTGAACGGGTTCGTCGGCGGGTGGCAGCTCTCGACCATCTACAAGTACCAGTCGGCACCCCCGATGTACTTCCGCTCGACCTTCTGCAACGTGCCGGGCCAGTTCCGCGCGGCGTGCATTCCCGCGATCACGGACCCCGGCGCAGTGTTCGCACAGGACAAGAGCAGCTTCGACCCCGCGAAGGGCCCGCTGTTCAACAAGGACGCCTTCGAGCCGGTAGGCGCGTTCAACTACTACTACGGCCGCGGCAACCGGGTGGAAGAGAGCATCCGCGGCTTCGCATACCAGAACCAGGACGTCACGCTCATGAAGAACATCCGCATGGCGGGCGGAACCAACCTGGAGCTGCGCTTCGAGGCATTCAACATGTGGAACTGGCACACGTTCCAGGGTGGCGGCCAATTTGGTGAACAGCCGTTCAACACCGACATTGCGAGCCCGAACTTCGGCATTTGGAGTGGCGCTGTCACACCGGCGCGCATCCTGCAGTTGGGGGTCCGGTTCGAGTTCTAGAGTTGCATCCCGGGTAGGAATGGGCGCCGCGTCCCCCCACAGGGGCGCGGCGCCATTTTGTTTCTGGCGCGATGGGTGTTGCTCCTCGACGCATCTTCCTGTTGCTCGTCCTGCTGCTGATTGCTCCCGCCGGCTGCGGGCAGGACCTCACGAGCAGATCCGCGCCGCCAACCCACGCTCGGCCCGCCTGAGCGAGGCGCTGGGCCGCGAGTACCTGGAACAGGCGCAGCTGGATCAGGCACTTCGCGCCTGCCAGCAGGCGGCCGAGCGTGGTCCGACGCTGCCGGGCATCCACCTCGCGCTTGCGAAGATCCACGCTGACGCGGGACGATGGGAGGAAGCAGTGCGAGAGGTCGACCGGGAGCTGGCTATGGTGCCGGACAGTGCCGCCGCGGTCGCCGTCAAGGCTCGCATCATTGCGGCGAGGCCCGGCTGAAGCCGGGCACTACACGAGAAAACGCGGGTCACGCCGTAGTACCCGCCTTCAGGCGGGTCGGATCCCGCGTCCTGCCGGGTCAGGAGCAGCATGCGCCGATCACTCACGCGTGTCGCCTGTGGCCTGCTGCTGGCGGCCGCCGTGCGCACCGCCGGGGCCGGCCAGCAGCAGCCGATGGCGCCGTTACCGGAGGACGGCACCCGCGACGGTTCGAACGCGATGCTCGCGGATCTCACGGCGCGGCGCCGGGCCGAGATCGACGGCGCGATCAAGGCCCGCGACTGGCCGCGCGCCGAGACGCTGCTCGTGGCGGAGATCGAACGCACGCCGAAGCCCGCCGACCTGCTGAAAAAGCTGGCCGGCGTGTTCATGAACGATCGCCGGCCGATGAACGCGGCCATCGCGCTCAAGAAGGCGGAAACCTTCGGCCCGCTCGACGCGGCCACTCGCCTGCAGCTGTCCCTCGCGTACATCGCGATGCGCCGCGGTGACTGGGCGCGGCCCGAGCTGCAGCGGCTGGCGGCCGCGGAGCCGCTGAACACGACGTACGCCTACTGGCTCGCACGTCTCGACTATGACAGCGGGCGCTACGACGCGGCGATTGCGCGGTTGCGCGTGGTGGTGCAGCGGGAGCCGGGCTTCATCCGGGCGTACGACAACCTGGGGCTCTGCTATGAGGCGCAGAACCAGCCTGAGGAGGCCGCGCGCAACTATCGCGAGGCGATCCGCCGTGCGCGTGAGACCGGCGAGAAGTGGCCCTGGCCGTTTGTGAACCTCGGCATTCTCCTGAAGCAACGCGGCGAGATGCAGGAGGCCGAGGCGCTCTTCAGAGAAGCACTCGAGGCGGAGCCGGCCTTCGCGCCGGCTCTCTATCAGCTCGGCACCGTGCTCGAGCAGAGTGACCGTACGGACGAAGCCCTCGAGATGCTGAAACGCGCCGCCGCCGCGGACCCCTCGTATGCCGAGCCGCACTTCGCGCTGTCCCGCATCTATCGCCGCCGGGGACTCACGGCGGAAGCTGACGCGGCGCTGGCGACGTTCCAGAAGCTCCGCCAGCCGACGCAGGCCGTAACCCCGTGACCGCCATTCGACGCGCCGCGGGGATCCTGGCGATTGCGGTGTGCTGCCGAGGGTCGGGCGCGGCTGCCGCGGCGCCGCAGGATCCCGGTGTGGCGGTCACCGAGATCCAGGCCGCGCTGGAGCGGGGCGACATGGCGGGCGCAAAGGCGGGCGTCGATGCGGCCCTTCGGGCACACCCCGACGACCCGGCGTTGAACAACTTCGCCGGCGTCATCGCGGCACAGAACGGCGAGTGGCAGTCGGCCGAGTCGCACTTTCGTGAGGCGATCCGCCTCGCCCCGCGCGCGATCCCACCCTACGAGAACCTTGGACGGCTGTACCAGGAACGGGGAGCGGTGGACCCGGCAGCGCTGCCGAAGGCCCTCGACGTGTACGGGGCACTGCTCGCCGTGGATCCCGCCAACGCGGAAGGGCTCTTCCAGTCGGCGCTGCTGCGCGCGCGGGCGGGAGAGTTCGGAGCGTCGCTCGCGCCTGCTCGAGCGGCTGCCTTCAGAGATCCAGGCACGGCCCCAGGCGCTGGCCGTTCGCGTCGCCGACCTCGCGGGCAGCGACGAGACCACCGCGACGACTCTCGCCGATACGCTCGCGGCGCACCCGGACGTGGCGCCCGAAGACGTGCTCGTCGTGCTGCCGGCCTTCGAGCACGGCCAGAGCGGTCGAGTTCTGGCCCGGCTCATCACCGCGCTCGACGCCCGTGGACGCGTGACGCCCGAGCTCCTCGAGCGGCTCGCGGCGATCCAGATGCGACGGGGCGAGTTTGCCGACGCACGCCAGACTCTCGACCGCGTGGCGTCCGCCGCACCCACCGTGCCCGTTCTGCTGGACCTGGCGCGCGCGGCGGACAAGACGGGCGATCACGAGGGAGCGCTCGGATACCTGGCCCATGCCCGTTCGCTCGAACCGGACAACGCCGCGGTACATTTCCTGTTCGGCGTCGTCTGCGTCGAGCTCGAGCTCGGCGCCGAGGCGTACGAGTCGCTGAAAAAGGCCGTGGCGCTGGACCCCGAGAGTGCCCCCGTCAATTACATGATGGGCGTGGTCAGCCTGCACCGGCACGATCCGTCCGAAGGGGTGCCGTATCTGGAGAAGTACGTTTCGCTGGAGCCGAACGATCCGCGCGGGCGGTTCGCACTCGGCGTCGGGCGGTTTCACGCGAAAGACTTCGACGGCGCGCAGCGTGAGCTCGCCGCGGTAGCGGAGCGGCCCGAGACGGCTGCCGGCGCCAACTACTTCCTGGCGCGCATCGCTCGCCAGGCGGACCGCCTCGACGAGGCACGGCGGCACGTGGACCGCTCGATCGAGGCCAACCCTGCCTTCGCGGATGCCTGGGCCGAGCTCGGTCTTCTGCAAACGAGGACCGGGCAGTACGCTGAGGCGGAGCAATCCCTGCAGAAGGCCCTCTCGCTCGACGCCGAGAACTACCAGGCGACCGTGAACCTCACCGCCCTCTATACCCGCACACGCGATCCCCGGCGCGAGCAACAGGCCGCTCGCCTCGAGGTCCTGCAGAAGAAGCGCGGCGAGCGGGCGCAGGACTTCCTGCGGATGATCGAAGTCGTGCCGCCCTCGCCGTGACGCGGGCGGACGTATTGATTGCCTCGATGAACTCGACACACCACGGGCTCGGCCACGCGCATGGGCAGCGGGGCGACGGAACGGCCGGCGCCGCGTTCGAGTGGGCCCTGGGGCGGCAACCGGGTCACGGGAAATGACCGCGGGACGCTGGGCAGCGCCGCTCGTCGCACTCGCGTCCGCGGCTGCGATGAGCGCGCAGGCCCCACCGCCAACCGTGCTGGTGCCGCCAGCGTCGCCGAACGCCGCCCCAGCGGTGACGTATTCCGACGCCACGTCTCCCTCCGGCATCGGCAGCTTCCGCCACATGTCGGGCGCGGCCGCGAAGGACTACATCATCGAGACCACCGGCTCCGGCGTCGCCCTCTTCGATGCCGACAACGACGGACGTCTCGACGTCTATCTCGTGAACGGATCCACGCTCGATCTCCTGCGCGAGGGACGGCCCGCGCCGCCGGCCGCGCTGTTCCGCAACAACGGCGACCGCACGTTCACCGACATCACCGCATCCGCAGGCCTCGCGAACGAGCGGTGGGGCCAGGGCGCCTGCGTGGGCGACATCGACAACGACGGCTTCGAGGACGTCTACGTCACGAACTTCGGCAGAAACCGCCTGTATCGCAATCGCGCCGGCCGCACGTTCGAGGATGTGGCCGAGCAGGCCGGCGTCGCGCTCGACAGCTGGACGACCGGCTGCGCCTTCGGCGACTACGACGGCGACGGGCGGCTCGATCTCTTCGTTGCCGGGTATGTCGCCCTCGATCTCGCGCACCTGCCGCCCGCGCCGAGCCGAGCGGCAACGGGAAGCGCGGCTCCGGCGCCCGCCGCGGCGGACCAGGCCGCGGGGAACGTCGGGATGGGCGCGTCCTATTCCGCTGGCGCCGCGGCCTGCACCTATCGCGGCCAGCGCGTGATGTGCGGACCACGCGGCCTCAAGGGCGCTCCCGATTACCTGTTCAGGAACAACGGTGACGGCACGTTCACCGACGTGAGCAAGGCGGCCGGCGTCGACGATCCGAAAGGGCTGTACGGCTTCGGCGTCGCGTGGTTCGACATGGACGATGACGGGAAGCTGGACTTGATCGTCGCCAACGACTCGGGCCCGAATCACGTCTACCGCAACCTCGGAACCGGGCGCTTCGCCGACGTGAGCTATCCGTCCGGGGCAGCACTCGACGGCAACGGCCGCGAGCAGGCCCACATGGGCGTGGCCATCGGCGACTACGACAATGACGGCCGCGACGACGTCCACATCACGAACTTCGCCGACGACTTCAACGTGCTCTACCGGAACGAGGACGGCGTCAGCTTCGAGGACGTGAGCTTCAAGACGGGCGTGGCGCGCGTGTCGGGTCCATTCCTGGGATGGGGCACGACCTTCCTCGATTACGACAACGACGGCTGGCTCGATCTCGCGGTCGTGAACGGCCACGTCTACCCGAACGTCGACTCGCTCGGATGGAATACCAGCTATGCGCAGCGCGCCCTGCTTCTGCGCAACCTGCAGGGCCGCGTGTTCGAGGACGTCGGCGCCGCGGCCGGGACGCTGACCGCACCGCGCGTGTCACGCGGTCTCGCCGCCGGCGATCTCGACGACGACGGCGGCGTCGATATGGTCGTGAACAACTTGGACGGCGCACCACTGCTGGCGCGGAACGACGGTCGCCGGGGGCACTGGCTGACGCTGGTGCTGCGGGGCGATCCGGCGCAGAAGTGTCCCCGGGATGCGATCGGATCGGTCGTATTCGTCACGGCCGGCGGACGCCGCGTGCGCGGCGAGGTGGCGAGCGGCCGCAGCCAGATGTCGCAGTCGGACCTGCGGGTGCACGTCGGCCTCGGCCAGGCCACCACGATCGACAGACTCGAAGTCCGCTGGGCGAACGGGCCCACTGTCGCATACGCGATCACGCGCGTGGACACCGTGGTGACGATCGACCAGCAGCGCGGAGTGAGCTACGGCGGCCCGAGCGCCGCCGGGAAGTGAGTGCGGCGTGACCCGCGTTTCTCGTGTAGTGCCCGGCTTCAGCCGGGCCGTCAACGCGGCAGGACGCGGGAGCGGCCCGCCTGAAAGGCGGGCACTACAGCGTGACCCGCGTTTCTCGTGTAGTGCCCGGCTTCAGCCGGGCCGTCAACGCGGCAGGACGCGGACCGGCCCGCCTGAAGGCGGGCACTACGCGTGACCCGCGTTTCTCGTGTAGTGCCCGGCTTCAGCCGGGCCGTCAACGCGGCAGGACGCGGAGCGCCCGCCTGAAGGCGGGCACTGACCGCGCCAGCGACGCGGCACGCAGCCCGCCCGAAGGCGGGCACTACGGGACAACCCCGCGGCCCGGTCCGCCTCAGGCGGGCACTACGGGTGGCCCGCGTGCCGCTGTCTATCCTCACCCAGTCGAACCGCGCCTCCGCTCCGGCCGGACCGGCGATCGTGAGGGCGACGCGGACGCCGAGGTCCCACGGCGGCAGGTAGCCGCGTCAGCCTCGTTGCCGATCGGGCGCCATTCGGGCCAGCAGTTGCCGACCACGCGGGTAGGCGTGTCAGTCACGGGCGACGAGCTCGATCGCCAGCACCGGGTGCAGTTCCATACAGCTGCGGGATCGGCCAATCTGGAAATGACCCATGTCGAAGAAGCCCACGCCCGTCACGCGCACGGTCGCGCCTTTCAGGTCGACGAGGCGTGTGACGCCGGTCGTGGCGACGAGCGTATCGAGGCTGCGTCTGGCCTCGACCAGCCGGGCCCGGTGCGGCGAACGCGCCGTGCCGCGGAAGTCGGGGTCCTTGAACTCGACGATGAGCCGCTCACGCGGGTTCTGCAGATCGGCGAGCGCAATGTGCACGTCGTGGTCGCCCTCGCGCTTGACGCGGGTGATGCGGCCGACCACACGGTAGACGCGACGCTCTTCCGGGCGGACGCGACGGTTCCCCGCCGCGCCACAGTGGGACGGCACGGCGTTCAGCGCAGAAACGGTAGTCGGAATCGGGTCGGCGAAGACGATCTGATCGGCATCGGCGTCGCGCAGGCTCTTCACCTCGGGACGGTTCAGCGCGCAGGACGTGGTGGCGCACGCGACGAGCGCGAGCCCTGCCGCCAGTCGCCACATGCGCCTGAGTCGAGGCCTGCCGCACGCCCCCGCCCGCGCCGATCGGTGCTGCACGCTCGATCCAGGTGCCTCGACAGACGGCCCATCCACGCTGCCCTCACGCGTCATCCGCGGGACTCCCCGTACAATGTGCATCCCATGGCCGTCCTGCCCGTCCTGCTCCTGCTCACCATGATGCTCGCCCAGGACCCGGCCGCGCCGTCGCGTCCCGATTGCGGTGACTGGCGCGACTGCCGGCAGCGGGCGCTGGACGCAGCGGCCGGGCAGCAGGTACGAAGCCTTTCACGATCTCGCCTGGCGTGCCGTGCAGAAGGGACCGCCGCAGGACGAAGCGCTCATGTATATGCTCGCGCGGGCGCAGAGCCTGAGTGGGCGACCGCACGACGCACTGGTCATGTTGCTGCGCCTCGCCGACCGCGGATACACGACCGACGCCGCCGTCAACGAAGACTTCGCCGCCGTGCGACGGCTGCCGCAGTGGCCCGACCTGGCGGCGCGGCTGCGTGACATGTCACCGCCTCCGGCGCCGGACGCCGCGCCGGGCGAGGCTTCACCGTCGGCGCCGATCCCAGCACCTCCGACGCCATCGGCGATCCCCGCTCCGCCAGCGCCGTCACCGCGCCCGGCAGGACCGGCGGCACCGGGTGGAGCGGCCGCAGCCCCCAGGCATGCAGCCGCGATGCCGATCGCCCCCGGCCTGCGTGGCGCCGAAGAGGCGCTGCGTGTGCCGGCCCTGGCGATGACCCCGATCGCGCTCGCCCACGATCGAGCCTCGGGCCGCTTCGTCTTCGGCGGGGCCAGCAGCCGCAAGCTCGTGATCGTGGACGAACGGATGCACCTCGTCGTGGACCTGGTCCGTGAAGCATCGGCCGGTTTCTATGACATCGCCGCCTTCGAGATCGATCCATGGCGCGGCGATCTCTGGGTGGTGAGCGCCGACGAGAAGGCCGGCGCGACGGCGCTGCACCATGTGCAGATGGTGTCCGGCCGGCCGCTGGAGCGGCTCGATCTGCCGAACGGCCTGATGCCCGGACGGTTCGTCGACGTGGCCGTCACCCGCGATGCCATCGTCTACGTGCTCGACGCGGCTGGCCAGCGGTTGTTCTCGGTGCGGCAGAAGGAGCGCGCCCTCACCCTCGCCGCACGGCTCGATCTACCCGGCGCGTCGAGCATCGCGCCGGCCGGTGACGGGATCGTGTACGTGGCGCACCTCGGCGGCGTCGCACGCGTCGACACCCGCACGGGGCACGCCGTCGCGGTGCGCCTGGGCGGCGTCGCCCTGCCGGCGTTCGCGCGCATCCGCTGGGCCAGTGGCGCGCTGCTCGGGGTGGAGCGCCTCGATGATGGCACGTGCCGGATCGTGCGGGTGCGGGTCGAGCCAACGACCGCACGGGCACGTTCTCCGGAGGTGCTGGCCACTGGGATTGCGATACCGGCCGCTTCCGCAACGACGGTTAGCGAAGACGCCGTCTACTACGTCAGCCGCGAGGAGGGAGCGACGGCCGGCGCCGGCGACGACACCGTGGTCAGGCGCCTCCCGCTTCGGCCCTGAGTAGCGTCGGCGCCCGACCCTGTGCGCTGCCGCCCGCGAATCGGCACTGGCACATCCCCCCACGTCCGATGGCCCGTGCCTCACCCGAGCGGCAGTTCGATCGTGAAGGTTGCGCCCTTTCCCGGGCCGTCGCTCCGCGCCCAGACACGACCGCCGTGCATCTCGACGTAGTGGCGCACCAGGGCGAGGCCCAGGCCCAGGCCGCCCACTTCACGGGTCGTGCTGCTGTCGCCCTGGTGGAACGGCTCGAAGATGTGCGTCAGCACCTGCGACGAAATTCCTCGTCCCGAGTCTTCGATCTCGATCCGGACGCAGCTCGTGTCGTTGATCATCCGGACCGCGATCCGTCCACCGGCCGGGGTGAACTTGACGGCGTTCGACAGCACGTTCCACAGCACCTGCTGCAGCCGGCTGGGGTCGCCCGCCACCACGCCGCTCTGCGGCTCGAGGTGCTGCGACAGGCTGATGCGCTTGGCGTCGACCGCGGGAACGATCGACTCGACTGCGCCCGTGATGATCGAGGCGAGATCGCACGGTTGCATGTCGAACCGCATCTTGCCGGAGGTGATGCGCGACACGTCGAGCACATCCGCGACCAGCTGCGACAGTGCGGTTGCATTGCGCTCGATGGTTTCGATGGCACGCTCGCGGCCCGCATCGTCGACCATGTCGCGCCGCAGCAGGCGCGCGTAGCCGAGAATGGCGTTGAGCGGCGTCCTGAGCTCGTGCGACAACGTGGCGAGGAACTCGTCCTTCACGCGGTTTGCGCGCTCGAGCTCAGCGGTCAGTCGCTTTCGCTCGCTGATGTCGCGCGCAATCTTCGAGGCGCCGACGATTGTGCCCTCCGAATTCCGGATGGGCGAGACCGTGAGTGACACGTCTACGATGTGGCCGTCCTTGTGGCGACGTTCGGTCTCGTAGTGATCCACGCCGATGCCACGGCGCACACAATCGAGCACGTGATCTTCCTCGCCGAGGCGCTCCGCAGGGATGATCGTCGTGATTGGCTTCCCGACCATCTCGTGGGCGGTGTAGCCGAACATCCGCTCTGCGGCGCGATTCCACGACATGACCGTCCCGTTCAGATCCTTGCTGACAATGGCGTCGTCAGATGACTCGACGATCGCCGACAGGCGGAACGCGGCCTCGATGTCGCGCGAGGTTTCGGGCATGAGAAATTGTAACCGTTGTTCTTACGGCCGGGAAAAACCGACGGAGGCTGATGAAGCGCCGCCCCGAAGCGGACCGGACACACGACGGTCAGGAGCCTCTATACGATCTCGAGCTGATCCTTCGATGGCAGCGCCGGAAACGGCGTGTGCGGCTCCGATTGATACCAGTAGGCCACCGACGCAATGTCGTCCTGAAGCGGCAGGTAACGACCGCCGGCGCGCCAGCCCAGGGCCTGGATAGTGACCCGCAGATCCTGTTCGAACCGAATCGGGTCGATCACGTGCCAGCGGTACAGCCCGAACCGCTGCTGCGAGTCGTACAGGCCGTCGGGGCGCACCACCAGCGGCAGCCCCGAGTAAGGGGCGCTGAATTCCTGGTACTTCTTCGTGTCCTGGTTCTCGAAGTTGTACGAGCCGCAGAAGTAGTCTTCGGTGCCGGTGCCGCAGATGGTGGGGTGATCCGTATCGCCGTCCATGAAGAACTTGATTTCGCCTTCACCCCACCAGCCCTTGTTGTTCACGCCCCACGACAGGTGCGTGCCGACGTAGTGGCCCTCGCCTGTGATTCCCTCCACGATCGTGTAGTCCTGCTTGTACGGCAGCGGGTTGACCCGCCGGAACTGCGCGTGCAGGTACGCCGCGTCGTCGGGGATGTCCGTGAGCGTGTGATCGATCTGGTAGTACACGGTCATGCGCTGCTCGGCGATGTTTTCCAGGGTGATCCGGCATGAGCGCCGGAACGGCATCACCCAATAGCAGTTGAATGCGCTGCCCGGGTTCACGGCGACCGCAACCGAGTTGATTTGCGCGTACTTGCCCCAGCCCGACGCGAAGAAGTCGCCGACCGGCGTTTCAACCGAGGGCGAGGTCTCACCGTCCCAGTAGATGCGCAGGATCGAGTGCCGCCAGTGGCCGGTGGGCGTCATCCAGATGTGCTGAATGGCGCCAGGCCCCTTGATGTCGGCGAGCGTGAACGTTGCCTTCGGCTCGATGTTCACCGACGGCGAGATCTTCCAGCCGACGCCGAGATCGCGCGCCGCCTGCGCCCCGGTCCCCTCGGTGGCCGTCGCGCCGCGGCCCTTCTCGCCGGTGAAATTCTCCGGGCTGATCGAGCGCGTTTTCGCGTGTGACAGGCGGTACAGATCGCCGACGCCAGTCGTGAGACCGTTGAACGGACGCGCGGCGCGCGGCTGCCCCGCGGCGGCCTTTGGCACTGCCAGCAACCCCGATGCGCCGAGCAGGCCGAGCAATTGACGACGACCGATCATGTGTCCTCCTTCGCGTGGTGGACGCCCGACAGAGCCGGGCGCAACAAGAGGCGCTACCGAACAGCGGGGCAAATCGGAGCGTCGCGTTGTGCCGTGCATTACGCATTCTGGTACGTTGTGCGTCGTGCGTGACAGGCCTCCAGCCACCCGCCTGTCGCCCCGCCAGCCGCCGCGCCGCCAGCCGTCGGCTGCGCAGCGTCAAAGCAACGTCCCCCGCAGCAGCACCATGGCAACGCTGAAGTAGATCACCAGCCCCGTCACGTCCACCAGCGTCGCGACAAACGGCGCCGACGACGTGGCCGGGTCGAAACCCAGGCGTCGCAGGATGAACGGCAGCAGCGATCCGACAAGCGTTCCCCAGAGCACGATGCCGACGAGCGCGAGGCCGACCGTCAGCGCCACGAGGAACCAGTGTTCCCCGTACATGTCGGAGAACGCCGACCAGAGCGTGATGCGGACGAACCCGATGCTGCCGAGGATCCCTCCAAGCGCCAGGCCTGCGAACATCTCTCGACGGATGACGCGCCACCAGTCGCGGAGGCCCACCTCGCCGAGCGCCAGCGCGCGGATGACGAGCGTGGAGGCCTGCGACCCCGAGTTGCCGCCGCTCGAGATGATGAGCGGCACGAACAGCGCCAGGACGACGGCCTTCGAGATCTCGTGCTCGAAGGCGCCCATCGCCGTCGCCGTGAGCATCTCGCCGAGGAACAGCGCCGTCAGCCAGCCGGCGCGCTTGCGAATCATGCTCGCGAAGGCGATGTCCATGTACGGCTCGTCGAGCGCCTCCGACCCGCCGATGCGCTGGATGTCCTTGGTCGCCTCCGCCTCGGCGACGTCGAGCACGTCGTCGATCGTGACGATGCCGATCAGCATGCCGGCGGTGTCGGTGACGGGCAGCGCGCTGCGGTCGTAGGCCCTGAACGCGGCCACCGCGGTGGCCTGGTCGTCGGTCGCCTTGAGCGCGACGAAGTGGCGGTCCATCAGGTCCGGGAGCGGCTTGTCGAGGGCGGTCAGCAGCAGCTCGCGGATCCGGATGTCGTCGATGAGCAGCCCCTGCTCGTCGACCACGTACACGACGTTCAATGTCTCGCTGTCCTGCCCGTGCTCGCGGATGTAGTCGAGGACCTCGCGGACGGTCAGGTGCTCCCGCACGCCGACGTACTCCGGCGTCATCAGGCGCCCGATGGAGTCTTCGGGATACCCGAGCAGGGTGACGGCGACCGACCGTTCGGCCGGCGTGAGCAGCGAGAGCAGCTGGCGCGTGGCGGTGGCGGGCAGCTCCTCGAGGAACATCGTGCGGTCGTCGGGCGCCATGTTGTTCAGGAGGGCGGCGATGTCCTCCTGCGCCATGGCCTTGAGCAGCGCCTCCTGGGCTTCGTGGGTGAGGTACTCGAAGACGGCGGCGGCATCCTTGCGCGGCAACACGCGGAAGACGACCACCTGATCTTCGATGGCGAGATCGGTGAGCAAGGCCGCGAGGTCCCCCGCGTGGCGGTTGCGCACCATGTCGCGCAGCCGCGAAAAGTCGCGCTCGTGCACCGCCGACGCCAGTTCGTCGGCAGGTCGCGCGACCTGGCGGATGGTGCCGAGCGCCTCGTCGCGCTGCGGGCCGGAAAGTTGCTGTTCCATTTGCGTGAGCGCCGCCCTGACAACGTCGTGGTGGTGCACGTGCGGGCCGACGGCCTTGACGGCGTCGAGCCACACGCGGTGAATCAAGTCGAGATCGCCGGGCGTGAGCGCCGGCGGATGCGCGCCGATGTGATACGCGTCGTCGCGGCCGCTGTGATGGTGGATGACGAGGCGGACGTCGATGCCTTCGGGCTTTTCGGCCCGCTCCCAGGCGTCCCCGAGCAGCCGGGCCTGGTCGTCGGCCGACAACAGCGACGACTCGCCCACGTACAGCTCCGAGCTGTGGAGCCGCGTGATCGTGGCGACGAGCGCGTCGAACACGCTTTGCGCCGGCACGATCAGCAGGTGCACCGGGCGGTGGTAACGCTCCGCGAGCGCCACGACCCGCGAGAGCAGCCGCCGCTCGGCAGTCGTGGGCTGCTGGTGATCGGAGCCATCGTCCTCGACGTCCACGCCGAGGAGGCGCGCCGTCATCACGACCACGTCGCGATCGCCGGCCGCCTGGAGCGCCGCCGCGACGTGCGAGAGCGAGTGCGGGTGCCGCACCGCGACGAGCAGGTTCCCCGGCCTGGGCTCGACCTGCCCCACCGCCAGATCGATCGGCGGCATCAACTCGAACGTGTCGAGGTCGTCGGATTCGACTTCCGCGGGCTGGCGGCCGAAGGCCAGCACCACGACGAGGCCGCCCACGAGCGCACAGGTCGCGATCGCGGGGACATCCCCGATTGCCACGAGCGCGAGGAGCGCGGCGGATGCGAGAGCAATCGCGAGGACCAGGCCGGCAGCAAGGCGCAGGCGGCCGAGGCGCAGGTTGAGCGGCACGCGGTACACGCGCGGACCGGGCGTGCGGGTGCGAAGGCGCACGAGCGTCGTCAGCCGGATGAGCAGCGTTGCGCCGACGCCGACGGCATACGCGTGCGCGAGCCACGGCACGCGCCCGCTGCCCGCGAGGATGATCAGGACGGCAGCTGCCGCGGCGAGGTCGGTGGCGTATGCGTAGGTGCCGAATCGCGGGTGCTGCCGTCCGAGCCGCTCGGCGAGCCGGTGCGTAGACGCGAGCCGCCGGAGCAGTTGCTCGGCGTCGGTCAGCGCCGCGTGCGCGGCGGGAAGCAGCAGCAGGACAGCGCTCAGGGCCAGCACGATGCCGGCGATGCCGCGTGCCCATGGTGGCCCGGCCAGCTGCTGGCCGAGGCCGGCCAGCGGCGTGTCGAACCACAGCGGTTGTGCGCTGCCCGGTACGAGCAGCACGTACAGGAACGCGAGCGGCGTGGCAACGGCGAGCGTGAAGAGCGAGACGATGGTGCCGGTGCGGCGGAGCGCCTGGATGCGCGGCGGCTGGTACTCGTGCGCGCCCCGGGACAGCGCGTCGCCGCCGCCGAGGAGCGGGACCGTCAGCGCGAGGCCGACCAGCAGCGTCATGGCGACGTCCGCGATCCACCAGCCGGATCCGCCGAGGCCCGGCGTGGGAACCCCCACGAGCACGTCGAGAGGGACGTGGTGGCGGACGAGCGTCACTGCTCCCCACACCACGACGCCGGCGAGCACGCCCACCCCGATCCACACGCCGCGGGCGACCAGGCGCGACGGCAGATCGTGTCCCATGCGGGCGCGCAGCCACAGCACGCCGAGGAGCACGGTGGCGAGCACACCCGCGACTTCTTCGGAGGTGAGGCGCGCCGTGGCAGGCCAGCCGGCGATGGCGGCGACGACGAAGTCCGCGACGTGATGGCCGACGAGCACGCAGGCGAGCGCGGCGAGCACGAGGCGCTCGACGAGGATCGCCGCGGCCGTCAGCGGGGTCGCACGGGGGCCGAAGGCGTGCTCCGCGCGGCCGATGAGTCCACCCGGGATGAACAGCGCCCAGCTCTCGATGTCGGCCGCCCGCGCGAGCAGGCTGAGCAGGGCGGCCGTGAGCACGACCCAGGGCGCCCAATCTCCCGCCAGCGCCCGCGCGAGCCCGACGGCGAAGAACGCGCCGACGCCCAGCTCCGCGATCGCGAGCGCCGCCGCCTTCCACACCGACATGAACGACAGCAGTGCGGTCGCCGACAGGACGACGCGCACGACCTGCCGGCCGTGTCGGAGCGGGGGACGTGGGGGCATCGCGGCTCGATGATAGTCCAGCGATCCTCATCCCGCCGCACGAAGCGCGTCCGAGCCGAAAACGTGATCCCGCGCAGTGCCCGCCCACTCCGTGTAGTGCCCGCCTTTTAAACCCGCGATTCACTTGTGTCGTCATGTGGGGTAGGCCTTCAGGCCTGCTTGCGAGCCCGAGTTGCAGGGCTGAAGCCCTGCCCCACGTGACTGATGCGGTGACAGAACAAGCGAGCACCGGATTAGGCGGGCCGCGACAACGATCGCGGATGGATTTTCGATCGGGCCCGCCTGAAGGCGGGCACTACGCGGTGTGGGCGGGCGCTACACGGAGTGGAGGGCGCTACGCGGAGTGGGCGGCCCCAAGTACAGGAAGCGCTTGCTCGATGGCGCCGCGCGACGACTCGAGCCAGGGCGGGAGCACGAGGGTCTCGCCGAGGCGATCGGCGGGCTCGTCCACGGCGAAGCCGGGGCCGTCGGTGGCCAGTTCGAACAGCACGCCGCCGGGTTCCTGGAAGTACACCGACTTGAACCAGAAGCGATCGATGACCGCCGTCGGCCGCGAGCCGGCGGCTGCCACCTGCGACCGCATGGCGAGCTGGTGTTGTTCGTCGTCGACGCGCCATGCCAGGTGGTGCACCGCACCGACGCCCCATGCCCCGCGGTTGACGGCCGGCGTGGCCTTCACGTCGACGACACCCGCCGCGTCGGGAAAGCCGTAGCGAGTCCATTCGCCCTCGCTCCCAAGGTGCTCGAATCCGAGCACGCTGGTCAGGAACGAGGCGGTGACGCTCGCGTCGCGCTCCCAGATCTGCGCGCCGAACAGGCCACGCACCTGGTGTTCCGCGGCCACGGGACTGGCGTCCCAGGGCGTGAACTGGCGCCCGGCGGGACGCGCGACCAGCCGGAGTTGAAGCCCGTGCGGATCTACGAGCGCGATCGTGTCATCGCCAAACCATTTTTCCCGCGTTTCGATGCGAGCGCCGTAGCGCTGCAGGCGCGTGCCCCAGAAATCGATGCTCCCGGACGGCACCTCGAGCGCGACCACGTGGGTCAAGCCATGGCCCATGCGCGGACGGGCGAGCTGTGGCCAGGGAAAAAACGTGAGGTCCGTGCCCGGGCGTCCCTCCGCATCCGCATAGAACAGGTGATAGGTGCCGGGATCGTCCTGGTTGACGCTCTTCTTGACGAGACGCATGCCGAGCACCCCGACGTAGAAGTCGAGGTTCTCCTGCGCCGGTCCCGAGATCGCAGTGATGTGATGAAGGCCGTTGACGCGTGGCATGGGGCTCTTTTCTCGGCTCCAGACTCCAGGCTCCGGGCTCCGGGCCTGTCTAGCTCCGGTTCATATTCGCATTTTGACGCCGCCGACGGTCGGTTCGATGCAGAACGCATGGCCGAGCATTCCTTCGCTGAATCGCGGCCCTGAAAGTCGGAGCGAGTCGGGTTGCTGTCGGTCACTTCGGACGCGACATCAGGGGTTCCAGTTGCAAAGACAGGGTCGCTGGCCAGCCGGCCGCATCAGCGATGAACGGTCAACGCTCATCGGTTACGGTGCTGTATATAATCGCGCCACCCATGCAGCAGGACGACATCGATCGTCTCGTTGACGCCCTGAACGACACGGCGGCCTCAGCGCCTGCACGCCGCGCGCCCTCGCGACTCGAAGGCTGGCTCCGCACGCTCGTGGCGCGGGGCGGCAGCGACCTGTTCCTCGTTGCGGGCGCGCCGGCGTCGCTCCGCATCGACGGAGCCGTCCACCCGCTGCCCGAGGGACCGCTCGACGGCCAGGACGTCGAGGACGCGGTCCTCCCGGTGCTCTCCGCGTATCACCTCAAGCACTACCGCGAGCGCCACGCCGCCGACCTGTCACTGCGGATCGATGGACGCCACCGGTTCCGGGTGAATCTTCACCGCGAGCGCGAGCGGGCGGCCGCCGCTATCCGCGCGCTGCCGACGGAGGTGCCCACGCTCGCGTCGCTGCGCTTCCCGATGCCGATCGAGGTGCTCGCGCGGCTGTCGCGCGGACTCGTCCTGATCTGCGGCGCCACGGGTTCGGGCAAGACGACGACGATGGCCTCGATCATCGCGGACATCAACAAACGCGAGCGCCGGCACATCGTGACGATCGAAGACCCCATCGAGTACGAGCACCAGCACGGCCTCAGCTTGATCGAACACCAGGAGGTCGGCAGCGACGTCTCTGATTTCGTGAGCGCGCTCCGTGCCGCCGTCCGCCAGGCGCCAGACGTGCTCGTGGTCGGCGAGATGCGGGACCCGGAAACGATGCGCCTCGCGCTCAACGCCGCCGAGACCGGGCACCTCGTGCTCTCGACGCTCCACGCGACGGACGTGTCGTCGGCCGTCTCGCGGATCGTGGACTCGTTCCCCTCGGAACGGCAGGCCGCCGTGCGCCAGGAGCTGGCCATGGCGCTCGGGGCCGTGCTGACGCAGACGCTGATCCCACGCGCGGACGGTACGGGGCGGGTGCCGGCGGCGGAGCTGCTGGTCGCCAGCTACGGCGCGCGCCAGCACGTGCGCCGTAACGCCCTGCAGCACCTGCACCAGGAGATCACGATCACCCGCAAGCTCGGGTCGTTCACGATGGAGGAGTCGCTCGCCCGGCTGGTGCAACAGGGGACGATCGACCGCGCCGAAGCGATCGGCCGCACGGCCCACGCCGAGGAGCTCGAGGGCAACCTGAAAGGAGCCTAGCCGTCAGGGTCCGGGCGAAGGCCGCTGAGAGTCACGGCGCCAGGGCCTGAGGCGAAGGGCGACTACGGGCTAGAGCACGGCGTGGCAGGCCGCGTGTCTGCGTAGTCCCCGCCTTCAGGCGGGCCGTGACTCTCACGTCCTGCTGGACCAGACCTGCCCAGCCTCAGCCCCTCGAGAGCCCTTAGCCCGGGCCTCCGGCCTGCGCCTCGCATACGCTGACCGGGTGACCCAGCCCGCCACGGGCCTGGCAGACCTCGAGGCCCGGCTCCGGGCGCATGTCGATCATCTCGCCGGGGCCATCGGCGAGCGGCACGTGTTCCGCCCGGAGGCGCTCGACGAAGCCGCGCGGTATGTCACGCGCGAGCTCCGGCAGAGCGGATTGACGACGGCCGCCCAGCGGTTCTCGGCACTCGGACACGCGGTGGAGAACGTCGAAGCGGAGCTGCCCGGCACCGCGGATCCCGACGGCATCATCGTGGTCGGTGCGCACTACGACTCCGTGCCGGGCTGCCCCGGGGCGAACGACAACGGCTCCGGTATCGCGGCCCTGCTCGAGATTGCCCGGGCACTGGGGTCCGTGCGCCCCGAACGCACCGTGCGGTTCGTGGCGTTCGTCAACGAGGAGCCGCCGTTCTTCCAGGGACCCGAGATGGGCAGCCTCGTCTACGCCCGCCGGTGTCGCGCGCGCGGCGAACGCATCCTCGGCATGGTCTCGCTCGAGACCATCGGCTACTACACCAGCGAGCCGAACACCCAGCACTACCCAGCGCCGCTCGGGCTGCTCTACCCGAGCACCGGCAATTTTGTCGGTCTTGTCAGCAACCTGAGATCACGCGCCCTGCTCAGGCGTGTGGAACAGGCGTTCCGCCGGGCGACCGGGTTCCCCGTGCAGGCGGCCGTCGCGCCCGCGTCGCTGCCGGGCGTGGGCTGGTCCGATCACTGGGCGTTTTGGGAACAGGGATTCCCCGCGATCATGATCACCGACACAGCCCCGTACCGCTACCCGCACTACCACACCGCGCACGACGCTCCTGATCGGTTGCGATATGCCGAGTTCGCCGAAGTAGTCGCAGCGCTGATGTCAGTAGCGACGCAACTCGGGGAGAATGATCGCCGCTTCCGAAGGGCAACATTCTTGCGATAGCCTGCAGTGATCATGGCCACCAAGACCCCGAAAACCACACGCACACACCGGCGGCCCGCGGCGAAGGACGCCTCTCTCATCGACTGGATCGAGCCGGATCGCAACGTGCGGGTGCTCGATTGGCGGGAACGCGCCCAGCAGTTCGGGCTGGTGCCGGTCGGCGCGGAGAATGACGCCGAGGACGACGCCCTGCCGCAGGTGAGCACCTCACCGGAGCGCCTGCTCCAGGAGGAGGAGCCCGAGGCACTGTCTGATCAGCCCGTGCTCGAACGGCCTGGCGATGAGGACGACGAGCCCGACCTCGCCGGCGACGATGTTGCCGAGGCCGCCGAGGTGTTCGAGGCGGGCGCGGTCTCCCACGAAGACGCCGACCTCGTGCGCATGTACCTCAGTCAACTCGGCAAACGGCCGCTCCTCACCTTCGCACAGGAACAGGAGATTGGCCGGCGCATCGAGGAACGCCGTGCCGACCTGCTCACCGCGCTGGCCGCGCTGCCCTGCGCACTCGGCACGATCGCGAGCCTTGCTGACAACGTCCGCAAGGGGCTGGCGCCGGCCGCCGAGCTCGTGCTCCTGCCCGATGGCGGCGAGCTGACGCCGGACAAGGCCGCGCCCACGCTCGAGGCGTTCCGTCGCATGCGCCGGCTCGAGCGGTGCATGGCCCGATGGCGGCGGGCGGAGAGGTACGACGCGGAGACCCGCGCGGCGAACGTCGCGCGGGCACAGGAGCAAGATCGCGGCCTCCTTGCGGGATCTCCCGATTCGGCCGGCGCTCATCGACGAGGTGCGTGCCGAGCTGCAGCGGACGGCCGCGCAGGTCGCCGAGCTCGAGTCCGCGCCGGCAACACCGGAAGCGCAGGCGGCGCTCGCCGCCTTCGAGGAGCGCGTCGGCATACCGGCCGCGACCTTCCGCCGCGGCGTGGCCGCGGTGGAAGAAGCGGAAGCGGCGCTCGTCGAGGCCAAGCGCGAACTGCTCGAGGCGAACCTTCGGCTGGTCGTGTCGATCGCGCGGCGCTATCTGAATCGCGGTCTGTCGCTGCTCGATCTGATCCAGGAGGG
This sequence comes from Vicinamibacteria bacterium, assembly GCA_963697705.1. Classification (GTDB taxonomy): domain Bacteria; phylum Acidobacteriota; class Vicinamibacteria; order Vicinamibacterales; family JAENWD01; genus CAVUCH01. Next base: position 1,153,631 of record CAVOPA010000017.1, on the reverse strand, counting down.
CAACATCGGCCTGATGAAGGCCGTCGATCGCTTCCAGTTCCGCCGCGGGTTCAAGTTCTCGACCTACGCCACCTGGTGGATCCGCCAGGCGGTCACGCGCGGGATTGCCGACTACGGACGCACCATCCGCCTCCCCGTGCACGTCGTCGAGTCCTTGAACAAGATGACCAGGGAGCGCCGTGAGTTCGCGCGCGAGATGGGACGCGACCCGTCACCGGCGGAGCTCGCCGTGCGCATGGGCCTGCCGCTCGGGAAGCTGGAACTGCTGCTGGACGCGGCACGCCAGCCGGCGTCGCTCGATGCGCCGATCCAGGCGGGCGAGGACGAGGCCCGGCTGGGAGATCTGCTGAAAGACCAGACCGTCGGCTCGCCGGAAGATGCGGCCATCCGCAGCGACATGGCCGATCAGATCGAGCACGTGCTCGAACCGCTGACCGATCGCGAGAAGGAGGTGCTGCGCCTGCGCTATGGCCTCGGCACCGACCGCGAGTACACGCTCGAGGAGATCGGCCGCCGGCTCGCGGTCACCCGCGAGCGCGTGCGCCAGATCGAGGCGCGTGCGCTCAACAAGCTGCGCAAGAACGGACGAGCAGCATAAAGAAATGCGGAATTCGGAATGCGGAGTTCGGAATTAGTTCCGAATTCGGAGTTCCGATTGCGGAACTAGGTGGGAGTTCGGCACCGCGCTCCGCGTAGTGCCCGCCTTCAGGCGGGCTTCTGCTCGTTGCCCGGCTGAAGCCGGGCACTACACGGAACGTCAGCTCACGGCTTCAGCTCGACCTCGATGACGCGCATCGGCGAGGTGCCGGGGTTCGCGACCTGGTGCGTGGCGTTGGCTTCGCGGAATCCGACGCTGCCGGCCTTGAACTCCACGCGCTCGGTCTTGCCGGCGGGATCTGTAAAGAGCAGCGCGCCCTCGGTCAGGATGACGCCGACGTGCGCGTACTTGTGCGTGTGCATGCCGGTCTCGAGCACGCCCGGCGGGAACGTCACGTCGCGCACGCGGACACGCTCGTTCTCGAGCGCGATGGTGTACTTCGGCGCCGCAGCTGCCTGCGACCACGCCGATGCACCGCCAACAAGCGCGCCTCCAACCAGCACGCCAGCGATGAACCCGACCCGTCCTCGATAACTTCGTAACTTCCCCATTCGAACCTTCATTCGTGCCAGTCCCGCATTCCTGCACTGCGAGCTACTTCCGCACTCCGAATTCCGAATTCGGCACTAGTTCCGAACTCCGAATTCCGCATTCCGAATTAGTGCTGCCACTGCACGGCGGGCGACCAGTAGGCATTGATCCCGAGGGCCGTCCAGCGCGGAGCCTGCGCGCCGAGCCGCTGCTTGTACTCGTCCCACGTGCGGCCGGCGCCAGGCGACCACGCGATCTCCGCAGCCCCGGCCAGCCGCGGAAACGCCAGGTACTCTACGTCCCGCATCGTCGCCAGCGTTTCGGACCAGATCGGCGCCTCGACGCCGAGGATCGACGACTCATTGACGCCGGGCAGGACGGTGGCAGGGTCCCAGGTGTAGGCCTCCGGCACGTCTACGTAGGCCGCCCAGTGCTGGCCGATGGGCGTGGCCGTGTGGTACTGCATGTCGAGATAGATCTTGTGCGCGGGCGAGAGAATCACCTTTGTCGCGCTTGGCACCTGGAACTTCTCGCCTGGACGCCACTGCTGCACGATCGTTGCGGGGAGCAGCTTCGACATCGCCACCTCGTCCCAGCCGATCACCGTCTTGCCGTTCGACTCCACAATCTCCTGCACGCGCTCGATGAAGGTGCGGTATTGCGCCGGTGTGATCTTTTTTACCTCGTCGCCGCCGATGTGAATGTAGGGTCCAGGCGTCAGCCCCGCCAGCTCGCGCACGACGTCGTCGATGAACTTGTAGGTGATGTCCTTGTCAACGCAGAAGTTGCTGAACCCGACCTCGATGCCGGTGTAGAGCGGCGGTGCCACGCCGTCGCAGTTGAGCTCCGGCACCGACGCGAGCGCCGCGTTGATGTGGCTCGGCGTGTCGATCTCGGGGATGACCATGATGAAGCGGTCAGCTGCGTAGGCGATCAGATCGCGGTAGTCCTGCTGCGTGTAGAACCCGCCTGGTCCACCGCGCACGCTCGTGCTGCCGCCGTGTGTCGTGAGGTTCGGCCAGGCCTTGATCTCGATTCGCCAGCCCTGATCGTCGGACAGGTGCAGGTGCAGGCGATTGAGCTTGTAGAGGGCCATCAGGTCGATGTAGCGGCGAACGTCGGCGGGTCCGAAGAAGTGCCGCGCCACGTCGAGCATCGCGCCGCGCCAGGGGAACCGCGGCCGATCCTCGATCCGCGCCGCGGGGATGCTGACCGCGTGTGGGTTCGGGGCCTGGTATTCAATCGACGCGGGCATCAGCTGCCTGAGCGTCTGGATCCCGTAGAAGACGCCTGCAGGTGTCCGCGCCACGATCCGGATGGCGTCAGTGCCGACGGCGAGCGTGTAGCCTTCATCGCCGAGTGCCGTGTTGCCGGGCTCGAGCGCCAGCGAGATCGCGCCCGCGGGCGCGGGTCCTCCCGACTGCCGCACGTCGATTGGCTTCTCCGTGGCGTGACCGATCAGGTCCGCCAGCATGCGTCCAATCCGCTGCAGATCATCCGACCCGGGTGGCACGTACACGGCCGTCTGTGGACCGACGGTGTAGGACTGCCCGGGCGTGAGCGCCACGGACGCGGGCAGCGGGATGAGCGCGTTCGCGGGCGCGGGCGCGGCCGGCGGCGCGACGGACGGTGCGCTTGCTGCCGGCTGCGCTGGCGTGGTCTGCACGGGCTTGGAGCGGGCGCAGCTCGTCATCGAGAGTCCTCCGAGCAACGCGATGACGGAGAGTGCGGGAGCGGAGAGAGAGCGGGACGGGCAGGTGCGAAGACGAATCATGACGGCCTTCCGTAGGGCAGGGCGTCGGCCCTGCAATCGTTCGCGCGGCTCACGGCTGTCCCGCGGCTACAACTGCCAGCCCTTGCGGAACTCGGGCGTGACGAACCTTTCGGCCGCGCTGTTGTTCGTCACCCGCATGCTGGCGGCGTCCCACTCGACGGGCTCGCCGCTCCTGAGCGCGACGTTGCCGAGCAGCAGCGACTCGCTGAGCACCGCCGCGTATTCGAACGGCGACTCGGTCTTCGTCATCCCGCGGCATGCATCGATCCACTCCTGGTGATGGCTGCGCGTGCGCGGCAGCGTGGGCGGTGGCGGTGTTACGTCCGCGAACCGGTCGCGCGGCAGCAGGACGAACATGTCTTTGTCGGTCTCACCTCCGTGCCACGTGCGGGTGAAGAGCGTCCCTTTGCTGCCGATGATGAGCGAGCCCCCGTCCCTGGTGATCAGCTTCTCGCCGTGGAACAGCTCCTGCGGCGGCAGCTTGCCGCCGTCGTACCACGCCATCTTCACCGCGGGTCGGCTGCCTCGCGACGGAAACTCCAAATCGAGGATGCTCCAGAGCGGCGCGGTCTCCTTCAGGGCAGGGTCGGTCAGGCCGGGCGAGCACTCGCGGATCGACACGCGGGTCGGCGTCCCGAGCTCGAGAGCCCAGTACGCGGTGTCGAGGTTGTGTATCCCCATGTCGCCGATGGCGCCGGTGCCGAAGTCCCAGAACCCACGCCACTTGAACGGCACGTACGCGGGATTGTACGGACGCTCGGGCGCCGGGCCGAGCCACACGTCCCAGTCGAGCGTCGCAGGCACGGGCGGCGCGTCGGACGGTCGCAGCACACCCTGCGGCCACCAGCCGGCCGGCCGGTCGGTCCAGACGTGCAGCTCGGCGACGTCGCCGATCACGCCCGCCCGAATTGCCTCGACCGCGCGACGGGTGCCTTCGAATGCGTGGCCCTGCGTGCCCATCTGCGTCGCGACGCGGGCCTCGCTCGCGACCTTCGCCATCTGCCGCACTTCCCAGATGCTGTGCGCCAGCGGCTTCTCGCAGTACACATGCTTGCCGAGCCGCATCGCGGCCACCGAGACGATCGCGTGGTTGTGGTCGGGAGTGGCGACGAGCACCGCGTCGATCGTCTTCTCGGCATCGAGCATGCGGCGCCAGTCTCGATACTTCCGCGCGTCGGGGTACTTCGCGAACGACTCGGCCGCGTTCTGCTCGTCGCAATCGCACAACGCGACGATCTGCGCGCCGGTCGTATCGACGTCCCGGATGTTGTCGGCGCCGCGTCCGCCCGCGCCGACCACGGCGAGCGCGACCCGATCGGACGGTGCGAGCGGCCGTTCAGCCGCCTGCTGCGAACCAGCGAACACGCGGCGCCCGGACGCGGCGCCGGCCAGTGCGGCTGCGGTCGTCAGAAACGTGCGGCGCGAGAGCCGCGATGCAGGATTGCTTGGACGGCGAGCCATAAAGTCCTCTCCCTAATCCGTTGACCGTCAACGGCCGTCGTTCAGAGTAGTCCCATTGCGGCTCGACCGTCAGCTACGGGGCACCGAGACGGGCCAAGGGGCTACGGGCTGAGGGCGAACGGCTGCTGAACAATGCGCCTCGATGCAGAATGTCGGATCCCGGCTGCAGCAAGGCGGGCAAATACGCGCCGCGGCGCGCTGCTCGCGACACGACGCCTGATCCTTCGTAGACTTCCATGGCCGCGACGATCCCGCCAGCCGCCAGCCGCTCAGCCGCCATCCGAAGATTCTTACCGGTACCCCCGGATCGTGGCCAGCTTTCTCTCGAGCACTGCTCGGTCGTCTGTGAGTCCAGGCGTCAGGGCCCGGCTCCACGATCCATACGACGGATTCGGGAGCAGCACCCATCGTTGCAGCCACCGGTCCTTGTAGCGATCCGCAAGCGCCGCGCGTTCGGGGAGCGAGAGCCGGGCCACCGGGACGAAATCGCCGAGGTCGTCGCCGACGATCATCAGCACGCGGTGGTCACGGCCGATGAATGCGCGGCGGGCCGACTTGTCGGTGGTCCATCCGTTCTCGCCTGGCGACAGCAGGAGGTCTCCAGTGGTCTCGATGCCGAGCGAGTGGAGGTTCGCGATCGTGCTGTCTTCATCGGCGGCGGCCCGGTTGCTCACGAAGTAGGCGCGCACGCCGCGCGCTTCGGCGCCGTGGATGAATGCCGCGGCGCCTGGAACGGCCCCCGCGAGGCGCGCCCGGACCCACTCGTCCCAGGCGGCTTCAGTATACGAGCGGCGGTCGCGCACGAGCTGTCCCTGAAACGCCGAGTTGTCGAGGACGGTTTCATCGAGATCGAGGATCACGACCGGCGGCAGCGATTGGAACGCGCCGGTCTGCTCGACGAGCGCGGTCCACGACGGATCTTCGAGCGCGGCGTCGAGCGCGTGGAGTGCAAGCGCATAGATTGCCGCCGCGAGCGCTCGATACTCGGCGGCGGTCTGCATCCACAAGACGGCGTGCAGGTCCTCGTGCGTGTCGCGTGCACCTGCGGGCGCGGAGACGGACGGCGTCGAAGGCGTGACCGCGGCGGGCACTCGCGGCCCGCATCCGGAAACCGCCACCAGCAACAGACCCACGAGCGCGTACCTGCGGATCCACATGCCGGCGATTGTACCGTGCTCGATCGGGACCGGACGCGTCAGCAGGCGCCGCCCACGCCCGGCTGAAGCCGGGCACTACGCTGTGATCTGCTCCCGGCGCCGCCGTCCGCTGCCCGCCGCCCGTCGCCCGTCGCCCGCCGCCCGCCGCCGCCCGCCTCCAGCCCCCAGCCTCCGGCGTCAGTCCCCCGGTCTGCGATAATCCGTCCATGAAAACAACGTTGCGTAATCTCGCGTGCGCGGTGGGCGTGGCAAGCGTCATCACGGGCACCGCCGCGGCGCAGCCCGCGGCGGCCGGAGGCGATCTGAAGCAGGCGCAGGAGCAGCTTCGGGAAGGACATCTCGACGAGGCGCTCGCGATCGCGCGAAAGGCCGCCGACGCGGCGCCGGACTCGTTTCCGGCCAACACGCAGGCCGGGATCATCCTCGATCTGCAGGGAAATTACGGCGACGCGCGTCAGTACCTCGAGAAGGCAGTCGCCGCGGCGACCAGGCCGGAGGACAAGTCTCGCGGACTGCGGAACATGGCCATGTCGTACGCGTTCGAGCGCGACTGCCCGGGAGCGCTCAAGTACCAGCAGCAGGCGTACGACATGCAGGTGGCCGAAAAAGACTTTGTCGCCGCCGCAGAAGTGGCCAACGAGGTGGCGCGCGTGTGCCTCGAGTCGAACGGCATCGACCAGGCGGATGCCTGGTACCGTCGCGGCTACGACGTCGCGCTCAAGTCAGCGGACCTGACGGCTGCGCAGAAAGACCTGTGGGAGTTCCGCTGGGAGCACGCGCAGGCGCGCGTGGCTGCGCGGCGCGGCCAGCAGGCCGAGGCACGCCGCCACCTCGCGACCGCCAAGCAGATTCTCGACAAGGGCACGAACCCGGAGCAGGCACCGTTTTTTCCCTACCTCGCGGGCTACGTCGACTTCTATACCGGCGACGCGAAAACGGCGCTGGCGGCGCTGCGACGGGCCAATCAGACTGACCCGTTCATCCTCGCGCTGATGGCGCAGGCACACGAGCGGCTGAAGGAGAAGGCGGCGGCGATGGAGCTCTACCGCAAGATCCTGACCATCACGTCGCATAATCCGGCGAACGCGTACGCGCGGCCGCTGGCAATCGAAAAATTGAAGTAACCAGCGCACACGCGAAGGGTCCCGCGGGATCCGGCTGCGGCTGCGGGTGATGGGCGGGGGTTGACGGCTAAGGGCCAAGGGCAAATCAGACCCCGGGCTTCGCGACGCTCACCAGCTCCACGTCGTAGGTCAGCTCGCTGTTCGGGGGAATCAACTTGGTGCCTTGGGCGCCGTGCCCGAGCTTTGCCGGGACGATCAGGCGCCGCTTGCCACCCACGCGCATCCCGGCGACACCTTCGTTGACCCCGGGGACGACATTCGGGTCCGGCTTGCCGAGGTGGAACGCAAGCGGGTTGGGCGGATCGCGGAAATCGAACATCAGCTGCGTCTTCGACACCCAGCCGATGAACGCGATGCGCACCATGCGCCCTTTCACCGCGGGCACGCCGGTGCCGACCTTGATATCGATGTACTTCAGGCCCGACGGCAACACCACCGGCGCCCGGGCCGTCTCGGGAATGGGCGGAATCTTGTGCTGCGCGCCGGCTGTCCCGCACGCCATCACCAGCATCACCAGCGCACCGACGACTGTTCTCACCATTGCGTTGTCTCCGGCGCTCTCGCTGTCGCCGTCATGGAGCGGTCACCGACGCAAGTCACCGACGCCCGGCTGAGACGGGCGCTACAAGGGGCGCTTCGCGGCATCGAGGTTCATCGCCCACGCAGCCCTCAGCTCTTTAGTCAACACCTTATCCTGCGTCGCAGAAATCACGTCGCATCCGTCCCCTTCACCGCGGGCTTCCCCTTCAGCACCCCGACCTGCATCAGCAGCCCGGTGAAGTCGTAGATCCGCCGCTCCTCCGCGATCAGCCCATCATCGAAGCGATAGAGCAGCGTGCCGACGATCTGAAACTTGCGGCCGGTGCCGGCCATGCCCATGAACTCGCCGGTGTGCGTCGCGCGCGCGGTGAACGGGTGAGCGGCGCGGTCGCCGTCGATGATCGGCGGCTCGAAGGTGATCTGCCAGTCGGGGAACATCGTGAAGAGCGCGCGATACGAGCCCTGGATGTTCACGACGCCCTGCACGCTGGGAAAGATCGGGCTGCGCACCACACCGCCGTCGGTGTGATCGGCCGCGAGCGCGTTGACGTCGTGACGGTCGAACTTCGCCTGGCGCTGCTCGAGAAAGGCGGCGGTTTCTTCGTACGTCATCGACAGGCTCCCGGCTGCAGGCCCCAGTCGCTGTCAGTCGCGAGGCGCCCGGTGGCACCCGCCTGTGCATTGTGCATCAGGCATTACGCCGCAGGCCATATCCATTCACGTCGCCCGTACCCGCCTCGGCCTCCGGGCTCCAGACTGTGTCTACGGCCGAGCCGCGTACATCCGGCGTCAACGCACCTTGACGACGAAGTACTCGACACGCCCGTCCACCGCCTTGAACCAGTGCGGCGTCCCCTTCTCGATGACGATCACGTCCCCGGCCGAGAGCTGCTGCGTCTGTCCGCCGTCGATCCCGGTGCCGCGCGTCTCGCCCGGGTCGGTCTCGCGGCCGCCGAGCAGGCGGCCACCGGTCACGAACGTGGCGGAGCCCGACATGATTCGGAAGACGTCAGTGTCCTGCTCGTGCAATTCGGCCTCGCCTGCGGCGGTTCGCTGGGCAGCCATCACGGTGTAGTTGGCGCCGCGCGTGACGGTGCCGCCCTTCGCGAAGATGGCGGCGACATCGGACGCGGGGAAGTACTTCACGGGGTCCTCCTGGGCAGCGAGCGCGGCGATGCCGACGCATATCGCGGCAGTGACGACGATGGCGGCGGTGGCGAGTGCTGCAGTGGTGCCCGTCTTCAGGCGGGCGGCGAGCGTGGTCTGCATCTGTGGACTCCGCGGTGGCGATCCGCCCCGAGGCCCGCCTGAAGGCGGGCACTACATCTGCACGAGGCCCGCCCGACGGCGGGCGCTACATCTACATGAGGCCCGCCTGAAGGCGGGCACTACATCTGCATGAGGCCCGCCTGACGGCGGGCGCTACATCTGCATGAGGCCCGCCTGAAGGCGGGCACTACATCGCACGAGGCCCGCCTGACGGCGGGCACTACATCCGACAGCCTGCATCCCGCGTCCGTCACAACCGCATCCCGCGCTACACTGCGCGGCATGCGATTCCGGAGTTTCGCCGCTGTCCTCATCCTCAGCACCGCCGGCGCACTGGTGGGTGCGCATGGCGAGTACCCGGCGCCACAACCGGCGTCACCATCCGACCTGGTCGCCGCCGCCACCGCCGAGATGCGCTACCGCATGATAGGCCCGCATCGGGGCGGACGCACCAAGGCGGCGGCCGGGATCCCGGATCGGCCCGGCGTCTTCTACATCGGCGCTGTGAATGGCGGCGTCTGGAAGACGACCGACTACGGACGCACCTGGGGGCCGATTTTCGACGACCAGCCGACCGGATCGATCGGGGCGATCGCGGTCGCGCCGTCTAACCCCGACATCATCTACGTCGGCAGCGGCGAGGGGCTGCAGCGCCCGGACCTGTCCACCGGTGACGGGATCTACAAGTCGGGCGACGGCGGGCGTACGTGGGTGCACCTGGGCTTGCGCGAGGGACAGCAGATCCCGCAGATCGCGATCGATCCCCGATCGCCCGACCGGCTGTTCGTCGCCGTGCTCGGCCACCCGTACGGTCCCAACGAAGAACGCGGCGTCTTCCGCTCGATCGACGGCGGCGCGACGTTCCAGAAGGTGCTCTACAAGGACGCCGACACCGGCGCCATCGACGTCGTGCTCGATCCGTCGAACCCCGACATCGTGTACGCCGCATTGTGGGAAGCGCGCCAGGGCCCGTGGGAAAACGGCGAGTTCAGCGGCGCGGGCAGCGGCCTGTACAAGTCGATCGACGGCGGTGCGACGTGGCGGGCCCTCACGCGCGGTCTGCCGACGTTCGAGGCCGACGGCCTCGGGCGGATCGGCATCGGCATCGCGCCGAGCAGCCCGGGGCGGCTGTTCCTCACCATCGATGCACGACAGAAGGGCGGCCTCTACCGGTCGGATGATGCCGGCGAGAGCTGGATGCTCGTCAACGCCGATCCCCGTGTCACCGCCCGCGGTTCCGATTTCGCCGAGGTGAAGGTGCACCCGGCGAACCCGGACATCGTCTTCACCGCCAGCGTGGTGACGTGGAAATCGGTGGACGGGGGCCGTACCTTCGGGGCGCTGCGCGGCGCACCCGGCGGCGACGACTACCACCGCATCTGGATCAACCCGAAGGCGCCCGACGTGATCCTCATCGCCTCGGACCAGGGTGCCATCGTGACCGTCAACGGCGGCGAGACGTGGAGCAGCTGGTACAACCAGCCGACCGCGCAGTTCTACCACGTGATCGCCGACAACGCGTTCCCGTATCGCGTGTGCGGCGGACAGCAGGAGAGCGGCTCGGCGTGCGTCGCCAGCCGCAGCGAAGAAGGCCGGATCACGTTTCGCGACTGGCGGCCCGTGGGCGCCGAGGAGTACGGCTACGTGGCGCCGGACCCGCTGGATCCCGACATCGTGTACGGGGGCAAGCTGACCCGCTTCGACCGCCGCACCGGGCAGGTGCAGAACGTCGCGCCGTCAATCCTGCGCGGACCCGACTACCGTGTCGTCCGCACGATGCCGGTGCTCTTCTCGCCGATCGACCCGAAGACGCTGTACTTCGCGTCGAACGTGCTGTGGAAGACGACTGACGGCGCCCAGACGTGGACCGCGATCAGTCCAGACCTCACGCGCGCATCGTGGGAGGCGCCATCCAATGTCGGCAAGTACCGCGGCACGCCCGCGGCGGCGGCCTCGCGCCGCGGCGTGATCTACACGATCGCGCCGTCGCCGATCGACAGCAACCGCCTGTGGGTCGGCACCGACGATGGGCTGGTGCACGTGACCGGCGACGGCGGACGCACGTGGACCAATGTGACGCCGCCCGGAATCGGGCCGTGGGCGAAGGTGTCGCTGATGGACGCGTCGCACAGCGATCGCGACGCCGCGTATGCCGCGGTGAACACGCTGCGGCTCGACGACCTGCGCCCGCACATCTACCGCACGCGCGATGCGGGCAAGACCTGGATGCCCATCGTTCAGGGGATCCCGGACGGCACGATCGTGAACGCGGTCCGCGAGGATCCGAAGCGGAAGGGCTTGCTCTTCGCCGGGACCGAGCAGGCCGTCTACGTGTCGTTCGACGACGGTGGCGCGTGGCAGTCGCTCCGATTGAACATGCCGGCGACCTCGATCCGCGACCTGGTGATCAAAGACGACGACCTGGTGGTGGGCACGCACGGGCGATCCTTCTGGATTCTCGACGACCTCACGCCGCTGCGCCAGGTGAATGCACGGCTGCTCGCTGCCGACGCGCTGCTCTACGAGCCGCAGCAGGCGACCCGTGTCCGCTGGAACATGAACACCGACACGCCGTTGCCGCCTGACGAACCGGCGGGGCAGAATCCGCCCGACGGCGCCATCATCGATTACTGGCTGCGCGCTCCGGTGAGCGGGCCCGTGACGCTCGAGATCAGCGATACGGCCGGACGCGTCGTGCGCCACTACTCGAGCGAGGATGTGCCTGCGCCCGTGACCGACGAAGGCAACGTGCCGGCGTACTGGATCCGGCCGGCGGCCATCCCCGCGAAGACCGCCGGGATGCATCGATTCGTCTGGGACCTGCACTACCCCGCGCCGGCAACGGACGCGTTCTCGTTCCCGATCGCGGCCGTGCCCCGCGACACACCGCGGCAGCCGGCCGGCCCGTGGGTGCTGCCGGGCCGGTACACGGTGACGCTGACGGCCGGGCCCGTGCGCGCCACGCAGCCGCTCGTCGTCCGCATGGACCCGCGCGTGAAGGCGCCGGCCGCGGCGCTCGACGATCAGTTCACGCTGTCGATGCGGGTCTACGACGCGATCGCGCGCGTGCACGGCAAGTTGACACCGCCTCCGCAGACGACCGATGAGGAAGCTGCGCCCACGGCGAGCGATCCAGTCCGGCGTCTGCACGGCCAGCTGCGGATCGCCTACGACGCGCTGCAGGAGGTAGACGTCGCGCCGACCGCCGCAGTGAGAATGACGACCGAGGACCTGCTGAAGCAGGTGGAGGCGTGTTGTAGAAGATAGGAGACAGGCTGAAGGCTGGGGCTGGGGGTGACCCGATCGCAGAGGGACTGCCCGCACCCGTCCAGCGGGACTGGCCCGCAGCCCGAAGCCCATAGCCCGCAGCCAATTCTGTGAAGATCTGGATTAGTCATGCCTTTGAACGACGTCCACTGCCACTTCTTCTCTCCCCGTTTCTTCGAGACGCTGGCGCGCGACGCCGGCGGACGATTCGATGAGGAGCCGGCCGTCGCCATCCCGGCGGCACTCGGGTGGGAGGCGCCCGGTACACCCGAAGCGCTCGCCGATCGCTGGATGACGGAGATCGACCGGCACCAGGTTGGGCGCGCCGTGCTCATCGCCAGCGTGCCGGGCGACGAGGCGTCGGTCGCGACGGCGGTCGCAAATTTCCCGGCGGCCTTCGTCGGGTTCTTCATGGTCAACCCGCTCGCCGAAGGCGCCGTCGAGCGGACGCGGGCGGCCCTCGTGGAGCACGGCCTTCGCGGCGTGTGCCTGTTCCCGGCGATGCACCGCTACTCGCTGCTCGACGCGCGCGTCGGCGCAATCGTCGAGGCCGTCGCCGCGACGCCGGCGGCGGCCGTGTTCGTTCACTGCGGTGTGCTGTCGGTCGGTGCCCGGAAGAAGCTCGCGCTGCCGAGCCGGTTCGAGGCGCGCTTCGGGCAACCGCTCGACGTGCAGGCGCTTGCGTCCGCGTGGCCGCGGGTGCCGTTCATCATCCCGCACTTCGGGGCCGGGTTCTTCCGCGAGGCGCTGATGGCGGCGGACATGTCGGCCAATATCCACCTCGACACCTCGAGCTCGAATGCATGGATCAGATACACCGCCGGCCTGACGCTCGAAGGCGTCTTCCGGCAGGCCGTCCAGGTGCTCGGGCCGGAGCGCGTGCTGTTCGGCACCGATTCGTCCTTCTTCCCGCGCGGCTGGCAGCGGGCGATTTTCGACACCCAGATGGCGGCGCTCGACCGGCTGAATCTCACCTCCGCGGACGTCGATCTCATCATGGGCGGGAACTTCGAGCGGCTGTTTCCGCTCGGAAGCTGACACGCGCCAGCCCATTATCCGTATATGGCCTCCACATCCGGCATCGGCAGGCGAAAAGTGGCCCCGCTTGTGCACAGACGCGGCGCGGAGGAACTCATGATGAAGCGCCCGGTCCTGTCCGTTGCCGCTGTCGCCTTCCTGTCGGTCGGTGCTGCCGGCGCACAGGAACAGCCATCAGGTCATGCCGATCCCGCCATCGCGACCTCGTCGGCCATCATGCTCACCGGGTGTATCGCGAAGGCGCCGGATGGTAAAGGGTTCATCCTGACGCAGCAGGCTGGGGCACCGGGCAGCGTGACGTCCCCCCAGACGGGTTCGGCGCCGGGAGCATCGGCGACCGGCGACGCCCCGAGCGGCTCGGTGACGGCCGGTACCCCAACAGGAACGACGGCCACGGAGACTGCCGTGCCGACCCCGCCGGTAGGGGAGCCCGGAACCGCGGTGAACCCCTCCTCACCGACATTCAACCAGGGGCAGGGTGCGACATCCACTACTGGAACTGTTGGAAGAGTGGACACAGCCGGTGCAGCAATCGCATCCGCTTCGTATCGACTGAGGGCGCCCAAAGGGCTGGACCTTACCGCGCACGTCGGCCATACCGTCCAGGTTCGCGGCGTCCTCGCGCCAGATCCGCGGGCCAAGAGCGGGTCGTCATCGAGTGCCGTTCAGGCGGACAACCCGCCGGTGTTCACCGTCGAGACCCTCACGCACCGGGCCGCGACGTGCACCCGATAGTGTCGCGCCGCACACCCGACGGCAGAGGCGGCACACCCTTTGTAATGGCCGCCGCTGACCCAGACTCTGGAGAGCGCATGCTGAATGCCCCTGGCGACACGCCGCAGGTCACGACGGCTGGGTCGTCGCGACCGTCGCCCTCCGATGCTCAGCGGCCCGGCACCCGTGCCGAGCTGCAAACCTGGATTCACGATCACCTGAATTTGCCCCGCCACACAGAGGCCGAGCTGAACAGCGTCATCGATCACGTGATGACGCGCCAGGAGCGCCTCTGGCAGGAATCGAAGGACGAAGCGATCAAGGCACTGCTCGCCGGCTTTGCGGAGCGCATGGCGGCGTTGCGCCACGAGATCGTCGAGCGCGACGCGACGGTCAGCAACATCTCGCATTACTTCGAGCGGCTCGTCAGCGAGCTGACCGACAAGACGCGGCGCGACCCGAAGACGAAGCTGATGAACCTCGGGCGGTTCATGGAGCAGCTCGAGTCGTTTCTCGCCCTCGAGCAGCGCACGCGCTGGTGCGCCGTCGGCCTCGTCGATATCACCGCCTTCAAGTGGTACAACGACGCGCTCGGCCACGCCGTCGGCGACCGGATCATCGAACGCGTCGCCACCATCCTCGGCGAGCAGATCCGATCCGACGACCTCATCGCGCAGGAGACCGGCCGCGGCCGCTCGCGCGACCTGCACGCGCGCCTCGGCGGCGACGAGTTCTGCTTCCTCATCCCGGACCTCGCCGATTACGGCGTCGCGTGGCTCATCGCCGAACGCTTCCGCGACGCGGTCGAGCGGCACGACTGGCCTTCGGAGGATCCGCGCCTCGAAGTGCAGCCGGTCAAGGTGGACGTCGGCGTCGTGTGCCTCCTCATGGGCCCCGTCCGCGAGCGGCGTCCCATTGCGCGGAAGCTCGCGAGCGAACTGCTGAAGCGCGCCGACAAGTTGATGTACGGCGCCAAGGGTGAACGCGCCAGCCACGCATTCACGACGCGCGTGCGCATCGAGGACGGCCACCTCGTGGAGATCCCGCGCGACGAAACCGAGTGATTGTCGTTTCCGTGTCGTGCCCGCCTTCAGGCCGGCCGTGATCCCGTGTGATCCCGTGTCGTGCCCGCCTTCAGGCCGGTCGTGATCCCGTGTGATCCCGTGTAGTGCCCGCCTTCAGGCGGGCCGTATGAACGAAACTGCCGCAGAATTGCGGCATTTGCGAGCCGTCTGCTACACTTGGGCCTCGTCTGATGGTGGGTGTAGCTCAGTGGTAGAGCGCCGGACTGTGGCTCCGGAAGTCGCGGGTTCGAACCCCGTCACTCACCCCATCCGGAAGTCGCGGGTTCGAACCCCGTCACTCACCCCATTCCGTTCCACATCCTGCGCCGTAATCACCCGAAATAGCTGGCGCGCCGTTCAACGGTTGGTCGATTCCGGCCGGGCCACCTGCGGCTGGACTGAGCCGCGCACCCACTCCCATACCCTTCCGCCGCAGGGCGGAAGCGGATCGCACGCCAGCACGTACAAGACGATCGTCATCAGAACGATCAAGGAGTATGTCAGGAGGACGATCGGCGCGCGGGCATGGATGAAGACGAGCACGACCGGGTAGAGCAGCACGATCGACAGCGTCAGAAACGATGTGCGCAGGAGCGCGTCGCGGACCCGTCGCGGATTCCTCAGCCCTTTCGCGACGCGGTGATACGCGCTGTTCTCGTACGCTTCGATCGGGACCTTGAGGAGTGTCTGGCTCAGCGTGTACAACAGCGCGCCACAGAACAGGGCCACTGCGGTCCGCAAGACCGCGTCGGTGTTCCAGAAGTAGACCGCAGCCCACACGAAGTAGACGACAATGCTCAAATTCGTGAGCTGGACGGCAACCCAGACGTTCGTCCTGCCGGTCAGTACCTGGAACCGGCGGCAGAGCCACTCAGTGAGGTTGAGTAACGCCGAGTCGACGTAGGACATGGTCAGCGGAACGACGCGACGCAAATTCATGCTGACGGCGCGCTGTGGATCGCAGGCGTCGCCTGCATTCTATGGGCCGGCCACATCCCCTCCAACACTGCCGGCGACAGACTCCAGCCTGCAGCCCCTTTCTCGCTGACGGTCAACGGTCAACGGAGCTGACCCTCGACTGATGCGAACACCTCATCTTCCCTGTGGAACTCCGTGCCCCCATAGACCGTCATAGGGAGTGCTGTGCGCAAATCGGAAGCCCCGAGCCTCCTCCAGGGCACACTCGACCTGCTGATCCTCCACGCGCTCCAGCGCGGCGCGATGCACGGCTACGCCATCGCGCAGACGATCCATCTGCTCTCCGATGACGTGCTGAAGGTCGAGGAGGGGTCTCTGTATCCGGCGCTCTACAGGCTGGAGCTGGACGGCGCGATCGAAGCGTCGTGGGGCGTGTCCGACAACAATCGGCGAGCGAAGTACTACCAGCTCACCCGCCGCGGCCGCACCCTGCTGAACACGCAACACGAGCACTGGAAGCGACTGTCGTCAGCCGTTCACCGAGTCCTGGCAAGGTAGGGCCCAATGCGACGCCTTTTGTTGAAAATCATCCGCCGTCGCCATCTCCACGCCGACCTCCAGGAGGAACTGGCCTTCCACCGGGAGCAGGCCCGCATTGATCACAATCCGGTGCCGCTCGGAAATGCCGCGCGGATCACCGAGGATGCCCTCGACCTGTGGCGGTTCACGTTCATCGAGAACCTGTGGCGCGACGTCGTGTACGGCGTGCGCGGCCTGCGGCGCAGCCGCGGCCTGGTGGCGAGCGCGATCCTGTCGCTCGGTCTCGGCATCGGTGTCAACACCGCCATTTTCTCCCTCGCGGCGGAGATGCTGCTCAGCCGCCCCGCCGTGACCGACCCCGCATCGATCGTCGGGATCCGCCTCTCGAGCAGTCACGCGGCTCGGGAGGTCGTCGATTTCGTGCGCGCCAGCGGCATCTTTCGCGACGTGGCCGGCGAGAACGAGGAGACGTTCGTCAACTGGGACACCGGCCGCGAGACGCGCCGGATCTTCGCCGTCGCCGTCACCAAGAACTACTTCGCCGCGCTGGGCGTGCCGGTTGCGCTCGGCCGCGGCATCGTGCCGCAGGATCCCGACGAAGTCGTCGTGCTCCGCCACGAGTTCTGGCGCACGCACTTCAACGGCGACCCCGGCGTGATCGGCCGGACCATGCGGCTCGAAGGACGGCCATACAGCGTGATCGGCGTGCTGCCGCCGGCGCAGCGGACGCTCGTCGGGCTCGGGTTCTCGCCCGACGTCTACGTGCCGTCCTATCTGCCGGACACGGCACTCGCGATGTACGGGCGCCTCGAGCCGGGCATGTCGCTCGGCGAGGCGCGTGCGCGCATGCAGACGATCGCCTCGCGTCTCGACAGCGTCTCTCCCCGGGAATACCGCTACGCCGACGCGGTGCAGGTGTCGCCCGTCGCCGGAATCGCGCGCGTCAGGGGCAAGCTCCTGCCGGTTGCGCTCTTCTTCGTCGTGCTGCTGACGATCGTCGCGCTCGTCCTGCTCGTCGCCTGCGTCAACGTCGCAGGGCTGCTCCTCGCGCGTGCATCGGCGCGCCGCCAGGAGATGGCGATCAGGCTCGCGATCGGCGCCTCACGCGGGAGGCTCGTGCAGCAGCTGCTCGTCGAAAGCCTGCTGCTCGCGTCGCTCGGCGCCGCATTCGGCCTGGTGCTGGCGCGCCTGGCGGGTGACGCCGCGGGCCGGATCCAGCTGCCTCTCCCGGTACCGCTGCGTCTCCACATGGATATCGATTGGCGTGTGGCCGCATACGCCGCCGCGATCACGGTGCTCGCCGCCTGTGCGACCGGGCTCCTGCCAGCGTGGCAGACGGTGCAGGAAGCGATTGCGCCTGACCTGCAGCGTCACCGGAGAATCTGGGTCCGGAAGACGCTCATCATCGGCCAGGTGGCCGTTTCGGTCGTGATTGTCGCGACCGCCGGGTTGTTCGTACGCAACCTCGTCGCCGCCAACGAGATCAGCCCGGGCTTCGACGTCGTGCACACGCTGCGTGCGGAGGTGAACCTGCCGGCGGCTGCGTATCGCAGCCCGGAAGCGATCGCGGCATACGTCGATCGCATGCTGCCGGCGCTCACGAGCGTGCCCGGCATCACCCAGGCGGCCGCCGCGCGCATCGTCCCGTTCACCGATGGCATCACGAACACCAACACGCTGACGTTCACGAACGAACCCGGCGAGGTCCACGCGAGGTTTCATTGGAATGCCGTGACGCCCGCGTACTTCGACGTGCTCGCCATTCCTCTCCTCCAGGGACGCGCGTTCGCCGAGAGTGACCGCGCCGGCGAACGTGTGGTCATCGTCAATCGAGCGTTCGTTGCGCGGTATCGGAGCGGCCGGTCTCCGCTTGGCAGCGTCTTCCGTTGGGGCGGCGACACAGAACCGCACCGGATCGTGGGAGTTGTCGGGAACACGAAGAACATGACGGTCGGCGAAGACGACGAACCGCAGATCTACCAGCCGCTCGCGCAGACCGTGATGGATCGCCGGCGGCTGCAGTTCGTGCTGCGCGCGGCCACACCACCAGCGCTGCAAGTGGAACCCGTGCGGCACGTGCTCCGGCAGAGCGAACCGTCGGCCGCAACCGAAGTCGCGACCCTCTATTCGAGTATCGGCCTGGCGTTCCTGCCCAGCCAGCTGGGCGCCGCGGTCCTCGGGTCGCTCGGCGTGCTTGCGCTCGTGCTCACCGCGATCGGGCTGTCAGGGACGATGGCCTACACGGTCGCGCGGCGGATTCCGGAGATTGGGGTACGGATGGCGCTGGGCGCAACGAGGCGGGACGTTCTGCGCCTGGTTCTGCGCGAGGCGATCGCCCTCGTCGGCGCGGGAGCGATCATCGGCATGGTGGTCGCGCTGATCGTCACGCGACCGCTGGCGATATTTTTGGTCTCGGGTCTCGCCGCGAGCGATCCGATCACCTTCGCCCTCGTGCTCGCGGTGCTGACCCTCACCGCTGCCGTGGCGTCGTGGGGCCCCGTTCGCCGGGCAGCACGAGTTGAGCCCGTAACGGCCCTCCGCTACGAGTGACGGCAGGGTTCCCGCCGCATCACTGCGTTTGTGGCCGGGTAGCCTTCACGCCTGCCCCACGCGAGTCGCACCGAGCCGCTGGTCCGCGCCGTGCACCGTGCACTCCGTGCATTCTGCATCGTGCATTGTGCATTGTGCATTTCACCGTGTCCTCCGCCCCCTGCCCTGCTTCATGCCACGCACTTTCATCGGCAGGCCGAACAGATCGATGAACCCGCGCGCCGCGGTGACGTCGTAGTCCTTCATCGCGAAGCTCGCGAGCTTGGTGTCGTAGAGCGAGAGCGGCGAGGTGACGCTGGCGGCCGTCGCCCGCCCTTTGAACAGCTTCACGCGTACCTTCCCGGTGACGACCTCGCTCGCCTGGTCCACGAAGGCCTGCAGCGCCTCGCGCAG
The DNA here is from genome assembly GCA_963697705.1 of Vicinamibacteria bacterium. Lineage (GTDB taxonomy): Bacteria > Acidobacteriota > Vicinamibacteria > Vicinamibacterales > JAENWD01 > CAVUCH01. The sequence continues at coordinate 1,134,693 of CAVOPA010000017.1, read as the reverse complement.
TGGATGGAACCACTGGCCGTAGTACACGAGCTCACCGTACCTGAAGGCGACCTGGTGCTTGAAGTGATAGAGGTCGCGCTCGAGGCATAGCTGTTCGAGCGCGCGGTGCGCCTCGTAGAGGATCGTGCCGCCCGGCGTCTCGTAGACGCCGCGGCTCTTCATGCCGACGAGCCTGTTCTCGACCAGCGTCATCTGACCGACGCCGTGCTTGCCGCCAACAGTATTGAGCGCGGCGATCAGGTCGTGCCCCGCTTTCGTGTACCGTGTGCCGTTCACGGCCACAGGGTTGCCCTGCTTGAACTCGATCTCGAGGTACTCCGGCTTGTCAGGCGCTTCGCTGACGGGCCGTGTGATCGTATACACGCGATCGAGCGGCTCCTTCGACGGGTCCTCGATTTCTCCGCCCTCGTGCGAGATGTGCCACAGGTTGCGATCCTGGGAGTAGAGCTTCTCCTTGGTCTGGGTGATCGGTATCCGGTGCTTGATCGCATAGTCGACCGCCGTCTCCCGATCGTTCAGGCCGTCGGCAAGAAACCGCGGATCCTTCCACGGCGAGATGATCGCGAGCGAGGGATCGAGCGCCATGCACGTCAGCTCGAACCGCACCTGGTCGTTGCCCTTGCCCGTGGCGCCGTGGGCGACGGCGTCGGCGCCCGTTTCGTGCGCCACGTCGACCTGCGCCTTCGCGATGAGCGGCCGCGCGATGCTCGTGCCCAGCAGGTAGTCCGACTCGTAGGTGGCGTGCGCCCGCAGCATCGGGAAGCAGTACTGCTCCGCGAACTCCCGCCGCAGGTCGCGGACGACGACCTCATCGGCCCCGCTCTTCCTCGCCTTGCGCTCGATCCCTTTGAGCTCGCTGCCCTGCCCCAGTTCGGCTGCAAACGCGACCAGCTGCACCCCTGGGTACCGCTCTTTCAGCCACGGCAGAATCACCGACGTATCGAGACCACCGGAGTACGCGAGCACGATTTTCCTGGGCGATGACATGGGCGGACAGTTTATCTCACCGTTATCCGTTATCCGTTATCCGTTGTCCGTTGTCCGTTGTCCGCCGATGGTCAACGGTTGACGGTTGACGGTCAATCGTTCATCGTTCACCGTTTACAGTTCACAGTGAGCCTCGACGGGAGCCGGTCGACGGTCACAGGTCGATCGTTTACGGTTCACGTTTTACCGTTGTCCGTGAGCGGCCGAGGGGAGAGCCTGGGGCGAACGGTCAACGGTCAACGGTAACGGATAACGGATAACGGATAAGATGCCCCACGGCCCTCTGCTTCAGGAAGTCGTTCTCGTCTACGCCGTTGCGCTGGCGCTGCTGATCGTCGCCGGCCGTGTAGGGGTGCCGCCTATCGTCGCCCTGATTCTGTCGGGGATCGTCAGCGGCCCTGCCGGGCTGCGCATCGTCGGTGCGCAGGCCGACGTCGAGCTGCTCGCGGAGATCGGCATCGCGCTGCTGCTCTTCACCGCCGGCCTCGACTTCTCGGTGTCTGGGCTGCGCCGCACGTGGCGGCACATCGTGTTCGGCGGGGCAGCGCAGATGGCCATCACGGCCGCGATCTTCAGCGGCCTCGTCGCCGCGCTCGGGAGTGGTTCCATACGCCGGCTCGTCGTCCTGGGCATCTGCGTCGCGCTCTCCAGCACGGCGATCGTGATCCAGGAACTGACACGTCACAACCAGGCGCACGCGCCGCACGGCCAGCTCGCGATTGGCACCCTGCTGCTGCAAGACATAGCCGTGGTGGTGCTGCTTGCGCTGACGCCTGTGGTGTTTGCGACGGGAGATCCCGGCGCGGGCGACACCGCGCTGTCCTGGGTCGTTCTCCGCGTTGCCGGCGTGCTCATCGCCGTCGCGCTGGTCGCGTGGGTCGTGCTGCCGGCCCTCATTCGAATGGTCAGCACGACCGGGCGCGAAGCGTTCTCGCTGGCGGTCCTGCTCGCGAGCATCGGCACGGCGTGGTTGACCTCGGTTGCGGGCCTGTCGATGGCTGTCGGCGCGTTTCTCGCCGGGCTCGTTCTCGCCGAGAGCGAGGTCAGTCACCAGGTGCACGCGGAAGTGCGGCCGCTCCGTGACCTGCTGGCCAGCCTGTTCTTCATCTCCGTCGGGATGCTCGTCGAACCCGGCGTGCTCGCCCCGCGCATCCCCCTGCTGCTCGTTGTCGCCGCCCTGATCGTCCTGGTGAAGACCGTAGGGGCGATCGCAGCCTTCGCGACGACGGGCACGCCGGTGCGCGTGGCGGCAGCGGCAGCGCTGGCGCTGGCGCAGGTCGGCGAGTTCTCGCTCCTCTTCGGCGGCAGCGCCCATACCGCCGGCATCCTTGCGGGCAGCGACTGGCAGCTGGTGCTCGGCGCCAGCATTCTCACGATGATGGCAGCACCCGCTCTCGTCGCCCTCGCCCCCGGGTTCGGCGTGCGCGTGGCGGGATGGTGGCCTTCAGCCCGCCGGCCGGCGCCAACACCGGTCCGCGGGATGACCGGTCACGTGGTGATCCTCGGGTACGGCGCCGGCGGCCGGCTGGTCGCACGCGCACTGCACGACATCGGCGTCGAGTTCCTCGTGCTGGATCTGAATGGCCGGACCGTGCAGAAGGCGGCCGCCGGCGGCGAACCGCTCGTGTACGCCGACGTGACGGCGCCGGATGCGCTGGAGGCGGCGCACGTCGCAACGGCCGCGGCGGTGGTCGCTGTCTTGTCCGATCCGGATGCGACCGAACGTGCCGTGCGATCGATCCGCACGCTCTCGCCGTCGGTGCCCATCGTGGCGCGCACGCGCTATCGGCTCGAGGCCGACCGCCTGCGACGCGCCGGGGCGACGGTGGCCGTAGCCGAAGAGATCGAAACGTCGTTCGAGGTGCTGGCGCAACTGCTCGCCCGGCTGGAGGTCCCCGGCAACATCGCCGAAGTGCTGCTCGGCACCTACCGCACGGCGACCTACGCCGATCCCGTCCGCAGCATACGCGCCGCGCCGCTGCCGTTCGACGCACTGCCAGCGGAACTGAGCGCCGCGCCTGTGGCGCTGTTCCGCGTCCCGAACGACGCCTGGGCCATCGGGCGCACGCTCGCCGACATCGATCTGCGGGCCGACACCGGCGCGACGATCCTCGCCATTCGCCGCGACGGCCGCACCATCACGTCACCAGCCGCCGACACCCATCTCGCAGCAGGAGACGATCTCTATCTGATGGGCGACGACGCGCACGTGCGCGTGGCCCAGGAGCGACTGCAGTCGGGACACGCGATGCAGTGAACGGTCAACCGTCAACGGTCAACGGTCAACGGTCAACGGTCAACGGTCAACGGTCAACGGTCAACGGTCAACGAGAATGATGCCCTTGCCGCATGCGCTCACGCTGATTCTGTCGGTTTTCGGTGCAGCCGCGACCATCCAGGCGCAGCAGGCGCCCATGGTGGTCGTCCTCGTCCGCCACGCAGAGAAGGCACCGGCGCCAGCCGATGATCCTGGTCTCACCGATGCCGGACGTACAAGAGCCGCGGCCCTCGCTGACGCGCTCTCCGACGCACGGGTGGACGCGATCATCACGACCGCCGTCGAGCGCACTCGTCAGACCGCCGCGCCGCTGGCTCGGAAGCAGCACGTCACGCCCATCGTCGTCCCAGCCGGCGCGGACACGCCCACGCACGTGCGCGCTGTCGCTGCGGCCGTTCGCAGGCAGGCTGCCGGGGCGCTGGTCGTCGTCGTCGGCCACAGCAACACGCTTCCCGGCATCATCGCGGCGCTCGGTGGGCCGGCGCTGCCTGACCTCTGCGACGAGGAATACTCGCGCCTCTTCACGCTGGTGCTGTCCGGCGAGGGACCACCGCGCCTGATCCGGTCGGCGTACGGCGCACCAGACGCGGCGGAGCCTTGCGGAAGAACGATGGTCCGATAGATCTGCCGTCGGATGCGGCCCGACCCGCGGTCTCAGTGCTCGTCGTCGGTGCCCGGGTTCCCGGCCCGGATGTGGTTGGTGCGTTCCGACCGGTTCTGCCCCTGTCCTTCGTGGATGTGATCAGGGTCTGTGGCGTTGTCGTTCGGCGGCGAGACGTTGCGGATGCCGCCGGGCACGTCGCCGAGCGCGCCGCTGCCACCGCCACCCGGTCGTCCGGGTCCGGCATCGCCGCTCGCCGGGACGGCATTCGGTCCGCCACCGCCGATGCTTCCAGAGGCGCTCCCGCTGAGGCGAGTGGACGATCCCGCGCCCTGCCCGTCCGTAGCGCCCTGCTGCGCGTCGCGCCGGGCGGTGTACTGATCCTGTGGTCGCATGCCCGCCGCCTCGGCCTCGTCGGCGTGCCCGGTGCCCCCGAGACCCTGATCGTGCCCGGTGTTCTCGATCGTCTCGCCGCTCGCACCCGTGATGCCCGGGCCGACGCCTGCCGGCGTGTCTTTTTCCTTCGGTTCCATGTCACGCTCCTGCGCGTGCATGGATGCAAGGTTTAAACCCGCGATTCACTATAGGCATGTGGGGCAGGCCTTCAGGCCTGCTTGCGCGCGCCGATTTGCAGGGCTCAAGCCCTGCCCCACGTCACTGATGCGGTGACAACACAAGCGAGCTCTGGAATTTAGTCCCTGTTCTGGCCATCGGGGTGTAGCGCGCCGATCCGGCCTCGAGGTCGAGTTGAGACCTTGAATTCGGGCGCCGGCCTGGTTCCTCGTGCCACGCAGTACGCCCATCGGGTGCCTGCCAGCGATGACCTCCAGCACCGGGTCGAGGTCGGCGATGTTATCGTCATTCCATGACCGATGAACGAGATGACGCGCCGGCCCAGGCGGCCGGGCGCGCCCCCGAGGTGAAGGTCGTGGATCGCCGCTGGTGGGCGCGCGGGGAGACGGCAGCCGCCGCCGAGCCGTCCGGCGGGAAGCCGACCTACGTCGAAGAACTCGAGAGCAGGCTCGCCGAGAAGGACCGCGTCCTGCAGGATTACATCCAGCAGTACAAGGCCGCCGCGACCGAGTTCGACGAGTCGCGGGCCCGCGCGCGGCGAGACGTGGCGAAGGAAGTCGAGCGCGGCAAGCGTGCCATCCTCGTGGACCTGCTCGAAGTCGTCGACAACCTCGACCGGGCGATCGAATCGAGCAGGGACGCCCGATCGATCGACGTGCTGCTGCACGGCGTCGAGATGGTGCGGCAGCAGTTCGTGCAGCGCCTGGAGGGTTTCGGCATCCAGGCGATCGAGCCGCTCCACCAGCCGTTCGACCCGTTGCTGCACGAAGCGGTCACCGTGGTGCCCGGCTCGCGCGATGAAGACGACGAGAAGGTGCTCGGGGTGGTGCGGCGGGGATACAAGATCGGCGACGAGGTGCTCCGGCCCGCCCAGGTCGCGGTCGGAAAACGTTGACCGTTCACCGTGGACCGTTGACCGTTGACCGTTGACCGTCAAGAATCATGAGCGACACTCTCGTCGAGAAGCGCCTTCGCTACATCGAACGCCAGCGGCAACTCCACGCGGAGACGGTGGGCGTCGATGTGCGCCGCGTGAAGCCGATGGGCAGCGGGCCGCCGAACCGCGACGGCATGCCCAGGCTGCCCGTGGGGCAGCACGTCGTGAAGAACTGGCCGGTGCTCGACCTGGGCGACGTGCCGCACGTCACCACTGCGGGCTGGCGGCTCGAAGTAGGCGGTCTCGTCGAAAATCCTCTGACGCTCACGTGGGCCGACTTCCTCGCGTTGCCGCAAGCCGACGACGTGAGCGACTTCCACTGCGTGACGACATGGAGCCGCTTCGACAACCGGTGGAGCGGCGTGCGCTTCCGCACGATCGCGGAACTGGCAGTGCCGGCGCCCGAGGCGCAGTTCGTGCTCTGCACCGGCTACGACGTCGCGCCCGGAACGCGGATCCCGTACACGACCAACCTGCCGCTGGCACGCGCGGTCGAAGACGATGTCCTGCTGGTGCACTCGTGGGAAGGCCAGCCGCTGCCGCGGGAACATGGCGGGCCGTGCCGGATGATCACGCCCAAGCTGTACGCGTGGAAGGGCGCCAAGTGGATCCGCCGGATCGAGTTCCTCGCTCGCAACCAGCGAGGCTTCTGGGAAGAGCGCGGGTATTCGGATACGGCGGAACCTTGGGCGAACGACAGATATTCGGCCGGATGAAGGATTCGCACTGCCCGCCTGAAGGCGGGCATCTCTAATGTCACGGCCCGCCTGAAGGCGGGCACAGTCTCTGTGGCACGTTTCCTGCGACGCTAAGCTGAGCACGTATGCACGCTCCTCAGCGCGTCGCCGCCCGTTCCGCCGACAATCCCATCCGTATCTGGCCCGGCGAGCCCTATCCGCTCGGCGCAACCTGGAACGGTCTCGGCGTAAATTTCTCGATTTTTTCCGAGCACGCCACCCGCGTCGATCTCTGCCTCTTCGACAGCGTCGACGCCACGGTCGAGAGCGAGTGCATTGCGCTGCCCGAGCAGACGAACATGATCTGGCACGGCTACGTGCCCGACGTCCGTCCCGGCCAGCTCTACGGTTACCGGATCCACGGCCCGTGGGACCCGCTGCACGGGGACCGCTTCAATCCGCACAAGCTGGTCCTCGACCCGTACGCCAAGGCGATCGGCCGCCAGGTGCGGTGGGACGACGCGATGTTCGGGTACTCGGTCGGGCACCCGGAGGCGGACCTGTCGTTCGACCGGCGGGACAGCGCCCCCTTTGCGCCGCTGGCCGCCGTCGTCGATCCGGCCTTCACGTGGGGAGACGACCGGGCGCCGCGCACGCCGTGGCACCAGACGGTCATCTACGAGATGCACGTGCGCGGCTTCTCGAAGCTGCAGTCACGGCTGCCCGAGAAGATCCGCGGCACGTACGAAGCGCTCACCACCGACACGGCGATCAGCCACCTGCTGAAGCTGGGCGTCACGGCGGTCGAACTGATGCCCGTGCACCATCACTCGCACGACCGCCACCTCGTCGAGCGCGGCCTCACCAACTACTGGGGCTACAACACGCTCTCGTACTTCGCGCCGGACATCCGCTACGCGGCCGCCTCGCTCCCGACCGGCAGCGTCCGGGAGTTCAAGCGCATGGTGCGTGCGCTGCACGCCGCGGGCCTCGAGGTCATTCTCGACGTCGTCTACAACCACACGGTGGAAGGCAATCACCTCGGGCCCATGCTGTCGCTGCGCGGGGTCGACAACCGCGCCTACTACCGGCTGCTGGCGGAGAACCCGCGCTACTATCTGGATTTCACCGGCTGCGGCAACACGCTGAACATGCAGAGCCCGCAGGTGCTGCAGCTGATCATGGACAGCCTGCGCTACTGGGTGCTCGAGATGCACGTGGACGGCTTCCGCTTCGACCTCGCGAGCGCCCTCGCCCGCGAGCTGTACGAAGTCGATCGGCTGGGCGCGTTTTTCGACATCATCCACCAGGACCCCGTGCTGTCGCAGGTCAAGCTGATTGCCGAGCCGTGGGATCTCGGCGCCGGCGGCTACCAGGTGGGCAACTTCCCCGTGCTGTGGACCGAGTGGAACGGCAAGTACCGCGATTCCGTGCGCCGGTTCTGGCGCGGCGACGGCGGCGTCGTATCGGAGCTGGCGAGCCGTCTGGCCGGCAGCAACGACCTGTACGAGCAGAGCGGCCGGCGGCCGTACGCGAGCATCAACTTCATCACCGCGCACGACGGCTTCACGCTGCACGACCTCGTCACCTACAACGAGAAGCACAACGAGGCCAACGGCGACGGCAACACCGACGGCGAGAGCCACAATCTCAGCTGGAACTGCGGCGTGGAGGGTGAGACCGACAACCCCGAGGTGAACGCGCTGCGCGACCGGCAGAAGCGCAACCTGCTGGCGACGCTGCTGCTCTCGCAGGGCGTGCCGATGCTGAGCGGCGGCGACGAGATTTCGCGCACGCAGCGCGGCAACAACAACGCCTACTGTCAGGACAACGAGATCTCGTGGACGTCCTGGGATCTGACGCCGGCCCAGCGCGAGTTGCTGGAGTTCACCAGCCGGCTGATACGCATCCGCCACGAGCAGCCGGTGCTGCGGCGCCGCCGGTTCTTCCGCGGGCGCGCCGTGCGCGGCGCGGACGTGAAGGACATCGCCTGGCTCGATCCCGGCGGCAGCGAGATGACCGACGAGAGCTGGAACGCGGGGTTCGTCCGATGCCTCGGCGTGCGGCTCGAGGGAAATGCCATCGACGAAGTCGACGAGCGGGGCCAGCCGGTGACCGGCGACACGCTGCTGATGCTGCTCAACGCGCACCACGACCCGATCGAGTTCACGCTGCCGGTCGAAGAGCCCGACGAGCGGTGGGAACGGCTGATGGACACGGCCGACGCGGTCGCGACGCCGGACCGCTTCGAGGGCGACACCGCGTACCCGACCGCCGGACGTTCGGTCGCCCTCTTCAGGCTGGTGTGCATCATCCCGCGTGTCGGAGACCGGAAGTCGGACGTGGCCTTGACGCAGGCCACGCGCATGGAGCCCGCACTGGCCCAGGCGCCGTGGGCACAGGCAGAAGCCGCGCAGCCCACGCCGAAGCCGACCGGACATACCGTCCGGAACGTGCCGGGTCCCGAAGTGGTGCCCGAGCCGGAGCCGGTCGGCGCCGGCGACGAGAAGCCCGGACGCACGACCCGCAAGGGGCCGTCGACGTCCTGACGTAGCCAGCGGCCGGCGAGACCCGGCCTGGTGTCTGCGGCCTCAATCTGCCATGACCTTCACGCCCGATCCGCTCTGGTACAAGGACGCGATCATCTACGAAGCGCACGTCAAGTCGTTCTTCGACAGCACGAACGACGGCATCGGCGACTTCCGCGGCCTGACGAGCAAGCTCGATTACCTGCAGGACCTCGGCATCACCTGCCTGTGGGTGCTGCCGTTCTTCCCGTCGCCGCTCAAAGACGACGGCTACGACATCGCGGATTACCGGGACGTGCATCCGAGCTACGGCACGCTCGACGACTTCAAGGCGCTCGTCGCCGAGGCCCACGCGCGCGGCATCCGCGTGCTGATCGAACTGGTGGTGAACCACACCTCCGACCAGCATCCGTGGTTCCAGGCGGCGCGCTCGGCGCCGCGGGGCTCGCGCGCGCGCGAGTTCTACGTCTGGAGCGACACCGACCAGAAGTTCCCCGAAACACGGATCATCTTCACCGACACCGAGAAGTCGAACTGGACCCACGACCCGGTGGCCGGGCAGTACTACTGGCACCGGTTCTTCTGGCACCAGCCCGATCTCAATCACAACAACCCGGAGGTCGTCTCCGCGGTCATCGACGTGATGAAGTTCTGGCTCGATCTCGGCGTCGACGCGCTGCGGCTCGATGCCGTGCCGTATCTCTGCGTGCGCGAGGGCACGACCAACGAGAACCTGCCGGAGACGCACGCGGTGCTGAGGCAGGTGCGTCGAGAGCTCGAGGCGCAGTATCCGGGCCGCATGCTGCTCGCCGAGGCCAACCAGTGGCCGGCCGACGTGCGGCCGTATTTCGGCGACGGCGACGAATGTCACATGGGCTTCCATTTCCCGCTCATGCCGCGCATCTTCATGGCGGTGCGGCAGGAAGACCGCCATCCGATCGTCGACATCCTGCGCCAGACACCCGAGCTCCCACCCGCGTGCCAGTGGGCGCTGTTCCTCCGCAACCACGACGAGCTGACGCTCGAGATGGTCACCGACGAAGAACGCGACTACATGTACGACGCGTATGCCGCCGACCCGATGATGCGGCTGAACGTCGGCATCCGCCGGCGGCTCGCACCGCTCATGGAGAACAGCCGCCGGCGCGTGGAGCTGCTGAACGTGCTCCTGTTCACGCTCCCGGGCACGCCGGTCATCTACTACGGCGACGAAATCGGGATGGGCGACAACATCTATCTCGGCGACCGGAACGGCGTGCGCACGCCGATGCAGTGGAACGGCGATCGCAATGCCGGGTTCTCCCGCGCGGATCCCGCAAGGCTCTTCGCGCCCCCAATCATGGATCCGGTCTACGGCTACCAGTCGATCAACGTCGAGGCGCAGGAGCGGTATCCGTTCTCGCTGCTCAACTGGATGAAGCGCCTGATCGCGCTCCGCAAGGCGCACGCGGTGCTCGGGCGTGGCGCGCTCGAATTCGTGAACTGCGCCAACCGGAAGGTGCTCTCGTACATCCGGCGCGACGAGCACGAGACGGTGCTCGTCGTCCTGAGCCTCTCGCGCCAGGCGCAGCCCGTGTCGCTCGAGCTCGCCGCCTTCGAAGGGCTCGTGCCGGTCGAGATGTTCGGCCAGACGGAGTTTCCCCGCATCGGCGACGGCCCGTACCCCCTGTCGCTTGGACCGTATGGGTATCTGCTGTTCCGCCTCGAGCACAGCGTGACGCCCATTGCGGCGCGCGCAAGCATGCCGGAACCGGTCGTCGAATCGGTCGACGCGCGCCCGGCCCTGCTCGCCGGCGTGGCGTGGGACACGCTGCTCGACGGGGCGTTGCGGCGGTACATCGAGCGCGACGCGCTGGCGGGCTTCCTCGAATCGCAGCGGTGGTCGGGCATCGCGCGCGGGCAGCTGAAGGCGGCACGGTTCGCCGACTGGGGCGTGCTGCGCGCCGGCGCGCACCCCGTGTTCCTCACGATCGTCGAGGCCGACCGGGCCGATGGCGGGCGTGACCATTACCTGGTGCCGCTCGCGACCGTTGCCGGCGCCGACGCCGATCGAATCGCCAAGACCGCGCCGGGCCAGGTGCTCGCGCGCATCACCGGCGCGCGCAAGGGGCTCCTCGTCGATGCCGTGGCCGACGACCACGCGTGCGACCTGCTGCTCGATGCCATTCGCACCAGCCGCGCCGTGGCCGGGCAGCACGGCACGCTCGAGGCCGGGCGGACGGAGGCGTGGCTTCCCGACGATCCCACGGCTCTCCATCCGATCCGGCGGTCACCCCCTGAGCGGCCGAACAGCTCCTTGTCGTTCGGCACGCGCAAGCACCTCAAGCTGCTGCGGCGGCTCGAGCCGGGCCCGAATCCGGAGATCGAAATCGGGAACCGTCTCACGCGTGCCGGCTTCACCCGCGTGCCGCCGCTCGTCGGCTGGCTGGTGTACGCTCGCACGGGCGGTGAGGAGGTCGCGCTCGCGGTGTTGCACGGTCGGGTGCACAACGAAGGGGAAACCTGGGAGCGAACGATTGACGAGCTCGGACGATACTTCGAGCGCGTCACCGGCGGCGGGGCGCTGCCGCCGGCGGGCATTGCCGACGAAGGGCTCGTGGCGCTCGCCGAGCGTGAGCCGCCCGAACCGGTGAAGGCCGCGATCGGCGTGCCGTTGACCGCCGCGGCGATACTCGGCCGCCGCACCGGGGAAATGCACCTCGCGCTCGGTCAGGACACGGCCGATCCGGCGTTCAGGCCGGAGCCGCTCGACGAGGCCGCAATCGACGCGATGGTCACCGCGATGTCGCAGCGGATGGCCCGCATCCCCGCGCTGCTCGAGCGTGCACGGGACCGGCTGCCAGAAGACACGCGCGCCCAGGCCGATCTCGTCCTCCGCTCGCCCGCCCCGTCCCGGGTCGCGGCGCCGCACGATGGCGCGGCGGGTCAGGCGATCCGCATTCACGGCGACTATCACCTCGCTCAGCTGTTGTGGTCGGAGCAGGACGTCATCATCATCGACTTCGAAGGTGACCCGTCGCGGCCGCTCGAGGAGCGCCGGCGCAAGGCGTCGCCGCTCGTCGACGTGGCGAGCATGGTGCGTTCGTTGGCGTACGCCGCCGCCGTCGGCCTGATGGCGTTCACTCGGCAGCACCCGAGCCCGGTTGCGGCGTCATGGGCGGTGGTGTGGGAACGCTGGATGGCGGCGACGTTTCTCAGGCACTACCTCGCGACGCTCGGTTCATCGCCGCTGCTGCCGCCCTCGCGTGCAGACGTCGCGGCGCTGCTCGATCTGCTCATCCGCCATCGCGCCGCGGGCGAGCTCGAGAACGAGCTGCAGAACCGGCCTGATTGGGCGCACATTCCGCTGAGCGCCCTTGCGGCGCCGACTGAGGGGTGAGGCTCTGTCGAATTCGGAATTCGGATCGAGTTCGGAATCAGGTTCGAGTTCGGAGTTCGGAATTCGGAATGCCAGGTACGGAACACGGAGCCGGAGAGCGCGCACGAGCGATCGCGAACGCTGCCGCCATCCGACATCCTGTATGCAGGCTTCGAATTTCATCAGCCTGAGGGAGTGACGTGGAAGTCGCGGGGATGAGGCCGGCCGGCGACAGGGCAGCTGCCGCGTGGCGTCCGTCGCTCGGCGCGCTCGTCGAGCAGCAGGGCGTGCGGTTCCGGGTGTGGGCCCCGGCAGCCAGGTCCGTCGCGCTGGTCATTGCCGGCCGCGAGGCGGAGGCGCCGATGGAGCGCGACGCGAGCGGGTTCTGGGAGCTCGAGGCCGTTGATGTGCGCGCCGGCGATCGCTACTGGTATCGCCTCGACGAAGACCGCATGCTGCCGGACCCCGCGTCGCGCTTCCAGCCGGAGGGCGTGCATGGTCCGTCGCAGGTGGTCGATTCCCGCGCGTTCGCGTGGACAGATTCTGGGTGGACCGGCGCGTCGCTCGAGCACTTGATCATCTACGAGTTCCACGTCGGTACCTTCTCACCTGCCGGGACGTTCGGCGGCGCGGCGGCGAAACTCGACGAGGTGGCCAGGCTCGGCGCGACGGCCATCGAGATCATGCCGGTCGCCGAGTTCCCGGGCGAGCGCAACTGGGGCTACGACGGCGTCGATCTGTTCGCGCCGTCGCGGGCGTACGGCACTCCCGACGAGCTGCGCAGCCTGGTCGACACGGCGCACGCACTGGGACTCGCCGTGATCCTCGACGTCGTGTACAACCACCTCGGGCCTGAGGGCGCGTACCTGACGGCATACTCGCCGGACTACTTCACGACGCGGCATCGCAGCCCATGGGGCGCCGGGGTCAATCTCGACGGCGACGGGTCGGAGCACGTCCGGGCGTTCTTCATCGAGAACGCGCTGCACTGGCTGTCGGAGTACCACGTCGACGGCTTCCGCCTCGACGCCACGCACGCGCTCTCGGACGACGGCCCGCGACACTTCCTCGCCGAGTGCGCCACCCGCGTGCGCGACGTGCATCCTCACGCGCTCATGATCGCGGAAGACGATCGCAAGCCGCGCCGCCTGGTGCGATCGCCGCAGGTGGGCGGCTGGGGCTTCGACGCCGTGTGGGCCGACGACTTTCACCACCAGGTGCGGCGGCTGCTCGCCGGCGATCACGAGAGCTACTTCGCGGCGTACACGGGCACGGTGCCCGACATCGCACGAACGGTCGCCTGCGGCTGGTTCCTGCGCCGCACCGAGGACGACGCGGTCGAGGAGGTGCCGGCAGCCGATCCAGCGATGGGCGGAGTGCCGCCCCAGTACGTGATCTGCCTTCAGAACCACGACCAGGTCGGCAACCGCGCATTCGGCGAACGGCTGCATCACCAAATCGATCCGGCCGCGTATCGCGCCGCGTCGGCGCTGCTGCTGTGCGCTCCCGAAACGCCACTGCTCTTCATGGGACAGGAGTGGGCCGCGTCGACGCCGTTTCTCTACTTCACCGATCACCCCGAGGCGCTCGGCCGGATGGTGACGGAGGGACGGCGCCGTGAGTTCAACGGCTTCGAAGGGTTCCGCGACCCGGCGCTGCGCGAGCGCATCCCCGACCCGCAGGCCGCCGCGACGTTCGAGGCGAGCCGCCTGCGGTGGTCGGAGCGCGCCCGCGAGCCGCACGTGTCGGTGCTGCGACTGTACGAAGCCCTCTTGACGCTGCGGCGGACGGCGGCGGCGTTGAACGACCGGGACGGCGCGGTGCGGGTGGAAGTGCTCGACGACGACACGCTGGCGCTGCGGCGCGACACGGCCGATCAGAAGCACGCCGTGCTCGCCATCGTGCGCCTCCGCGGCGCGGGCGTGATCACGTTGACGCGCGGCACGGGAGAGATCGTCTCACTCGACGACCGCTTCGCCCTGGCGCTCTCGACCGAGAGCCCGGCATTTGCGCCCGACAGTACGGCCCTCGACCTCACGCTGGCAACCGACGTGGTGGTGGTCCGCTTCGAGCGGCCCGGGGCGGTAATCCTCGATTACTAGGCGAGCGCGTACCGGGCTGGCGGTACTCTTGCAGCCCTGCCATCAGTTCTTCTCCTTTGCACCGTGAGGTGCGTTCACATCACCGAAAGGGAGCATCCGCATGCCAATCACGACGCTCGACGAGTTGTTCGAACACAACCTGAAGGACATCTACGGCGCCGAGCAGCGCCTGCTGGAATCGCTCGACGATATGGCCGGCGAGGCCACGGACCGCGAGGCGAAGAAGGCATTCCAGCAGCACAAGAAGGAAACCCAGGGTCAGATCAAGCGGCTCGAGAAGGTGTTCAAGACGCTTGGCATGAAGGCCGAGGCGCAGCCGTGCCCCGGGATGGAAGGGCTCATCAAGGAAAAGAAGAGCTTCTCGAAAGAAAAGCCGTCCGAAGACATCCTCGGGTTCTACAACCTGCACGCGGCGCAGAAGGTCGAGCGCTACGAGATCACGTCGTACGAGGGCCTGATCGAGGCCGCTCAGCACATGGGGATGGACGAAGCCGTCGATCTCCTGCAGCAGAACCTCGACGAGGAGGAGCGCACCCTCGATCTCCTGAAGCGGCTCGCGTCCGACTACGAGGTCGAGCAGGAAGAGGGCGACGAGGAGGAGCAGGACGAGGAGGAATCAGCACCGGCGGCGACCACGGCGCGCAAGCGGTGACCGGATTCGGCGGCAGCACCGACCCTCGGGCCGGCGCTGCCGCACCCGAGTTGTCCGACCTGTTCTGAAACCACCTCCCCGCTTGCTACAATGGACACTCGCCGCAGGAAGCTCTGCGGCAGGTTCCCTCAGGAGTAGCAAGCACTAATGGCTAAGCGCAACATCCGCAAGACCGACTCCGACACGACCAGCACCCCCGAAAGCCGACACGCATCGCCGGTTGAACCAAACGGCCGCGCCGCGGCGCCGAAAACCGCCCGCAGCCGACGCAAGTCCGACACCGCCACTCCTGCGTCGCAGACGGCGGGAGTTTCCCCCGTGACCGCCGAAGGCGTCATCGAAGAGACGCGCGCCGAGGCGGCCGCGACCGTCGCGCCATCGTTCACGACCGTCGCCGAAGTTGCCGCGGTCCAACTGTCGCACGACCAGATCGCCGAGCGCGCGTATCACCTGTATCTGGAGCGTGGCCGACAGCCGGGCGACCCGTTCGCGGACTGGTTGACGGCCGAGCGCGAGCTCCGCAAGCGCTTCGTTGGCGCCTAGGCGCCACCTGCACACCCGAAAGTGACGGGGCGGGCGTTCAGGCCTGCTGATCGGTTACGCGGCGACCCACACGTCTGCAGGGCTGAAAGTCTGCCTTCACTGGCCCGGTGCTTGCTGATGCTCGTCCAGGAGAGAAGTGTCTCCCGGGAGGACGAGCATGTCGCGCGCGCTGTGGAAGGGAGCGATTTCGTTCGGGCTGGTCAACATCCCGATCGAGCTGCATACGGCTGTCCGCGACAACCGGCCGCGGTTCCGGATGCTGCACGCGAGCGACAAGTCGCCGATCAAGTTCCAGCGCGTCTGCGCTCGCGACGGCACCCCCGTGGCGTGGGAGGACCTCGTCAAGGGGTACGAGTACGAGAAGGGCCGCTTCGTCGTTCTGACGAAGGAAGACTTTCAGGCCGCCGCGCTCGAGAAGTCGCGTACGGTGGACATCCTCGACTTCGTGAAGACCGAGGAGATCGACGAGCGCTTCTTCGAGACGCCGTATTACATGCTCCCCGCCAAGGGCGGCGAGCGCGCCTACGCGCTGCTGCGGGAAGCGATCCGAGCCTCCGACCGCATCGGCATCGCCAAGATCATCCTCCGCGAAACGCAGCACCTGGCGGCACTGCAGGTCATCGGCAGCGCGCTCGTCCTCACGATGATGCGCTTCGCCGACGAGCTCGCCGACATCTCCACGTTCAGCTTCCCCGCCGCCGGCGGCGTCCGTCCGCAGGAGCTCGAGATGGCCAAGGCCCTAGTCGAGAGCCTCGCCGCGGAGTGGGACCCGGGCAAATACACCGACGACTACCGCGAGAATCTGATGAAGGTGATCCGCGCCAAATTGAAGGGCCGGGCGCCGACGCTTCACATGCCGGAGGAGCCGCAGTCGGCCGAAGTGGTCGATCTCATGGAGCGCCTGCGTAGAAGCCTCGAAGGCGCTGGCGGGAAGAAGAGGGCGAAGACCGGCGGCAAGGCGAAGGCGGGCAAGTCGAAGGCCCCGGCCGCCCGCGCGAAGAAGAAGCGCGCGGCGTAGAGCCAGTGGCGGCAGCCTTCCGCCGACCTGAAGGTCGGCACTACAGGGATCATGACCGACGTGAAGCACTACACGGTTCACGGGACCGCAGTCATGTAGTGCCGACCTTCGAGTGGGCCCACCATCCGTGTAGTGCCGACCTTCAGGTCGGCTGTGATCCCGTGGTGAGTTGCATTTCGGCCCGTGCAGAGTGCATTGTGCGTGGCACCTCATGGCGGTCCCAGACATCTCCTCGCTTCGCCCCATGCTCGCGACTCTCACCGAGCATGGCCTCACTGACCCGGCCTTTTTCTACGAGCCGAAGTACGACGGCATCCGCGCGCTCGTGGAAATCGCGCCGCCGGCGGGCGGCGGTCGCGTCAGCATCTGGTCGCGTCTGGGCAACGAGAAGACGTCCCAGTTCCCTGAAATTGTCCATGCGCTCGAACGGGTCGCGGCGAGAGTGCGCCGGCGCCTCATCGTCGATGGCGAGATCGTTGCGCTCGACGCGCGGGGGGAGCCTGCGGGTTTTCAGCAGCTGCAGGGCCGCATCCACCTGGCGTCGGCGCCCGCGGGCGCATCCCAGGGCGTGGCGTTCATCGCGTTCGACATCCTTCGCGACGGAGACGCCGATCTGGTGGAGCTGCCGCTCACGGAGCGCCGCGCACACCTGGAGAAGGTGCTGTCGAAGCACATCGGGCCACTCGTCCGCTTGAGCGACGTGGCGGCGGGCGACGGGCGGGCGATGTTCGAGCGCGCGAAGCAGCAGGGTTGGGAGGGCCTGATCGGCAAGCGCGCTGCTTCGTGCTATCGCGTCGGCAAGCGGTCGCCGGAGTGGGTGAAGTTGAAGCTGGTGATGACTCAGGAATTCGTGGTGGGGGGATGGACGGAGCCGCGCGGCGCGCGCTCGGCGTTTGGCGCGCTGCTGCTCGGGGTATACGACGGCAACGGCGCGCTCGAGTACGTCGGCCACACCGGCGCCGGCTTCGACGAGAAGGAGCTGCGCCGCGTCGCAGCGTTGATGAAGCCGCTCGAAACCCCGACCTCGCCCTTCCGCGTACGCCCGCGTTCCAACGAGCGAGCACACTGGATTCGACCGGAGCTCGTGGCCGAGGTCAAGTTCACTGAGTGGACGAGCGACGCGAAGCTGCGGCATCCGACATATCTCGGCCTCCGCGATGACGTGGAGCCGTCGCGCGTCCATCGGGAGCCCGATGCACGCCTTGCCGCGCGAGCGAAGCGCCCCGGGAGAGCCGGCGCGGCGGTAGCGCCGAAGCCATCCGTGAAGCCTGACTCTCGAGGCGCGGCGAAGAGTCCCTCGAGTGCCGCGTCAGGCGCGCCCCGCAAGCGCTCCGGCCGCATAACGACCGCGAGCGGCGGCGCGGGACCCACCCACCGCAGCAACGCCCTCACATCCGTTCTCGATCAGCTGCAGGATCTCGAGACACGCCGTGCGAGCGGCGTGCTGGTGCTGCCCGGGGATGAGCGCCTGGACGTCAGCAATCTGCACAAGATTTTCTGGCCTGAGGGCGGCCTCACCAAGGGCGACCTCATGCGGTACTACGTCGCGGTCTCCCCGTGCCTGCTGCCCGTAGTGGCCGACCGTGCGCTCGTGATGAAGCGTTTTCCGAACGGCGTCACGGGCAAGGCGTTCTATCAGCAGAAGGCGCCGGACGCCGTGCCGGACGACGTGCGCGTCGAGGTGGTCGAAGGCGATGACGGCGTGCCGAGTCGGCTCGTGGGCGGCTCGCTGAAGACGCTGCTGTACATGACGCAGCTTGCGGCTATCTCGCAGGACCCGTGGTTCTCGCGCGTGCAGTCGCCCGACATCGCAGACCACGTGGCCATCGATC
The DNA here is from genome assembly GCA_963697705.1 of Vicinamibacteria bacterium. Taxonomy (GTDB): domain Bacteria; phylum Acidobacteriota; class Vicinamibacteria; order Vicinamibacterales; family JAENWD01; genus CAVUCH01. Next base: position 1,116,607 of record CAVOPA010000017.1, on the reverse strand, counting down.
TGGACCCGATGCCGGACGCGACGTTCCCGCGCGTGCTCGACGTGGCGCGGTGGGTGCGCGACGAGCTCGCGGCGCTTGGTGCCGTCGGCTACCCGAAGACGTCGGGCGCCGACGGTCTCCACATCTTCATCCCGCTGCCCGCGGGCACGCCGTACGAGGCGGGCCTCATCTACTGTCAGATCGTGGCAACGATGGTCGCGACGAAGCACCCGCAGGCGGCAACCGTGGAGCGCACCGTCCGCGCCCGCGGATCGGCGATGGTGTACGTCGATTACCTGCAGAACATCCAGGGCAAGACGCTCGCGTGCGCGTACAGCGCCCGCGCGAGCGCGTACGCGGGCGCGTCCACGCCGCTCACGTGGGACGAGATCGACGGCGGCGTCGATCGCCACGACTTCACGATCCGCACGCTCCCGGAGCGGCTGCGCAAGGTCGGCGATCTCTGGGCACAGCTCCGTCGATCGAAGGGCGTGAACCTGAGAGCCGTCGAGCGATACGGACGGTAGGCGGCGGGGCGGCGGGAGCCGAGCGGTCCGGCGGCGGGCGGCGGGCGGGCGGGTCTGACCAAACGTTCAGCCCGGTGATCCCGGCGATGTAGTGCCGGCCTTCAGGCCGGCAAGTCTTTTCACCTTCGACTCGGATGCCGCAGCAGCGGTGATCGCTCGTACTCCCGCCGCAGGTGCGCGGGATTGTCGTAGATCGCGACCGCGCCGCCGAGGTCCGCGTCCGTCCACCCGCCGCTGCGAAACGCGATGGTCTCGACGCCGGCACGCCGTGCCGCCTCGATGTCGTACGGCGTATCGCCGATCATGATCGCCTCCGACGCCGCGCATCCGAGCGTATCGAGCGCCACCTTGACGATGTCGGGGTCCGGCTTCGACTGCTCCGCATCACCTGACGACGTGCGCCGCCGGATCAGACGGTCCACACCGGCACAGCGCAGCAACCCGGCGAGTTCCTCTTCGCGCGCCGAGCTGGCCACGGCGAGCGGATGTCCCTGCCGGGCGAGATGCGAGACCAGGTCCTGTGCACCCGGCAGGCCCTCCACCTGCGGAAAGTACCGCTCACGAAAGATCTCGCCGCGGCGCTTCGCCAGCCGCTTCCCTTCGGGGGAGTCCTCCTCCAGTCCGACAAGCTGCGGCAGCACCTTGTCGCCGCCCATGCCGATGAGCGGCCGCACGCGTTCGAAGGTGACGTGATGCCCGGCTTCGGCCAGCGAGTCGACCCACGCGTGAGCGTGCGCGTCGTTGCTGTCGACGAGTGTGCCGTCAATGTCGAAGATGACCGGCCGCAGCGCCGGCAGGTGTTCGTTGATGTTGATCATGTCAAGGATCATTCAAAGGCTGGGGGCTGGAGGCTGGAGGGCTTGTCGGGTCTGCGGCGAGATGCTGGCTCCTGGCCCTCAGCCTTCAGCCCTCAGCCCTCAGCCTCGCCGTTAGCCCTTTCTCGTCCGGTAGGGAGAGCGGGGCCAAGTTCGTCACCGCGGGCCCGTTCAGCACTTCGCCCGTGGGCGAGAACCGCGAGCCGTGGCACGGGCAGTCCCAGCTCCGCTCCGCGTCGTTCCAGGCGACGTCGCAGTGCATGTGGGGGCAAATCGGCGACAGGCTGTGGAGCTGCCCATCGCCAGCGCGGTAGACGGCGTACTTCACGCCGTCGATCGCCAGCACGCGCCCGACACCCTTCGGCACGAGAGCGGGGTTATCGCCTTCGACGTCCGCGTTGGTCGTGCGGTCGCGGACCAGGTACTTGGGAAAATCCATGTTCTCGGTGATGAAGTCTTTCGCCGCCGCGAGCGGCTTCACCCGAGTCGCCTTGTACAGTTCTGCGTAGGCGTTGGCACGCCCGAGCACCAGGTCGCTCGTCAACTGACCGGCGACCGTGCCCCACGTCATCCCGTTGCCCGAGTAGCCCGTCGCCACGTACACGTGTGCGGATCCCGTGTTCAGGCCGATGAACGGCAGGCCGTCCACCGGCTCGATGATCTGGCCCGACCAGCGGTAGTCGGCCTGCTCCACGCCGAAGTGCGATTGCGCGTACTCGACGAGCGCCTCGAAATGCTGCAGCGTCTCGGTCTCGGTGCCCGTCTTGTGATCCTCGCCGCCGATGATCAGCACGTCTCCTTCATCGGTCGGCTGCGTCCGCGTGTAGTGATACGGATCGTCGGTGTCCCAGTACAGCCCGGGCGGGATCGGCGCCGCGCCGCGTGCCCCGATTGCATACGTGCGATAGGCCGGCAGCTTCGTGATGAGCGCGGCCCAGTTGTTGGCCGGCACGTGGGCGGCGACGATGACGTCGCGCGCGCGCACGGTCCCGCTGCGCGTCTCGACCTCACACGGCTCGCCGTCGGTGACGCCCGTCATGTGCGTCAGTTCGAAGATCTGCCCGCCACGCGCGACGATGCGCGCCGCGAGGCCGAGCAGGAACTGCCGGGGATGAAATTGTGCCTGTCGTGCCACGCGGAGCGCACCGGCCGTCGCGAACGGCAGCGGCACCTCCTGCGTGAACTCCACGGGCACGCCCGCACGGTCGGCGGCGGCGAATTCCTTCCGCAGGAAGCTGATGTCGGTCGCGTGTTCGGAGTAGAGATACGCCGGCACGCGCTCGAAGCCGCACTCGATCCCGAGCGTCCGGGACGTGCGCTCGAGCAGGTCGATCGCGTCATGGTTCGATCGGGCGACGAGCTGTGCGCCTTCGTACCCGAAGTCGCGCTCGATGACGTGGTAGCGGGTGTCGACGAGCTCGGTCACGTGCGCGGTCGTGTGGCCGGTCTCGCCCGACACGATCCGGCCCTGCTCGAGGACCGCGACGCGCCGCCCAGCCTCCGTGAGGAGCCACGCCGCGACCAGCCCGGTCAGGCCCGCGCCGACGATCGCGACATCGGTCTCGAGGTCTCCGGCGAGCGCCGGGTACGAGGTGTCCGGCGTCGTAGCGAGCCAGAGCGAGCGGCTTTCGGACGGCAGGCGCATGGGTGACTGAATCGGCTGCCAGGCCATGACACGCCTCCTGTTCGCGGCGGCGCGCCACGAGCCCGGATCCGTCTACGGCACTCTCTTGATCAGAACATCTTCCTCATCACGCCGCTCGACCGAGCGTCCGCGGCTGCCGCCGGGCATGGTCTCGGACGCTTCGCTGCCGGCCGTGTTCCGGCCAGCGCGGAAGATCTCCATGTCTTCGCCGGGGCTGCCGCCCTCGCTGCCAATCTCCTGCGTGAACGCGGCGCGCGCCTCGATGTCGCCGCCGTCTTCCACGTCGTCGTCCTCGTCCTCTTCCTCGTCGTCTTCGAATTCGTCGTCTTCTTCATCCGCGGCATCGACGACGTCGTCTTCTTCGGTGAGCGGGTCGACCTCATCGTCGAGTTCATTGTTGGGCATCGGCGTCTCCTCGGCGCCGAACGCAGCAAAGCGCAGACCAGCGGAGGTGCGTTGACGCCCAGTCGGTCACTGCGGCATGTCCTTGAGGCGGCACGGTTCAGCCCCAGTGGACGGGTGGCAGCGCCAGGTAGTGGTCAAGTTTGAAACCGGCAAGTAGCCCGGCTGGCACGCGGCTTGTTGCGCCGGCTTCTTCGCTTTTCCAGGTGGCTGGCGCCTTGCGGCCATTCGCACGGCGCTTACCCTCGAGCGCAGCCCTTTGGCGGCTCGCTAGTTGGGTCAGTTGAATAATCGCCGGCGGATACCGCGCGTAGCTCCGAGAGCGCGACCAAGAACTCGTCTTTCGCAAGCGGAGAGATCAGAATCAGACGTCCCGCGTAATCGATCCGAAGACGATCCAACGAGAGCGCCGGACCGGCGAGAGCCCTTCGTGTGGAAGTGACGGAGCGGATCTGACGAATGGGAATCAGGCGCCGGAACGGACCGCAGAGCACACGAATGTGCTGGTCCTCGAGAATGCAGCGGGTTGATCGCAGCATCCAGACTTCGCAGGCCGCACCGACGAACAGGCTCAATGCCGGAACCCAGCGCCATCGGCCGGAGAGTGCGAGGATTGTCACGGTGCCCACGACGGCGAGCGTCGAAGCATTGACCATTAGCACGGCGACCAGCCAGCGGCCCGTTTTCGACTGAAACGTGCGCGGCGTTGTCCCCATCCGCCCTCCGGCCTGCGGGTTAACCGAGAAGCCCCACGATCGCCTCGACGCTCCATGCGTAATTCACCACCCCGGTTTCCATCGCTGGGTCACGGGGAGCGACTGGTGAAAGGCGGGCGAAATTGTCGTGCATGTCGTGCAGCGCCACAGCCGCCGTGTGGTTCGCCAGCGTCTTGCCGCACCCGTTCGTGAACCGCGTGAACCGGCGCATCGACGTCCGCATCGTGAGCCGTCCGGGCTTGCGCGTCGCGCGTGCCGCGCGCTATGCTTGGCGTTCGTGTGCGCCCGTAGCTCAGTTGGATAGAGCGCCGGACTTCGAATCCGTAGGTCGCAGGTTCGAGTCCTGCCGGGCGCGCCAACGCGCTTCCCGCGCCGGCGCGGCCGGCAAGACTCAGGCACACCGCGTGGCGCGACACGCACCACGCGAGTGGGCTCGAGTCCTCGGAGCGGCGCGGAGGCAGGCGGCACAGGCGCGCCGCGGCCGGCAGGACCAGGCACACCGCCTGGCGCGGCACGCACCACGCGAGTGGGCTCGAGTCCTCGGAGCGGCGCGGAGGCAGGCGGCACAGGCGCGCCGCGGCCGGCAGGACTCAGGCACACCGCCTGGCGCGGCACGCACCACGCGAGTGGGCTCGAGTCCTCGGAGCGGCGCGGATGCAGGCGGCACAGGCGCGCCGCGGCCGGCAGGACTCAGGCACACCGCCTGGCGCGGCACGCACCACGCGAGTGGGCTCGAGTCCTCGGAGCGGCGCGGATGCAGGCGGCACCGGCGCACCGCGGCCGGCAGGACTCAGGCACACCGCCTGGCGCGGCACGCACCACGCGAGTGGGCTCGAGTCCTCGGAGCGGCGCGGATGCAGGCGGCACCCGCGCACCGCGGCCGGCAGGACTCAGGCACACCGCCTGGCGCGGCACGCACCACGCGAGTGGGGCTCGAGTGCTTGGGCGAGCTCGAACGCGAGCTGCGGCGGAACGAAGCAGACAGAATGCGCCCGTAGCTCAGCTGGATAGAGCGTTGGCCTCCGGAGCCAAAGGCCGCAGGTTCGAATCCTGCCGGGCGCGCCACCTTGCCGGTGGCAAGCTGTCTCTCCCTGCAGGTTTTAGGTCCTGCCGCGCCGCCGATGACGACGCGAGCAGGTTCGAATCCTGTCAGGTGCGCCACCTTGGCGGTGGCAAGCTGTCTCTCCCTGCAGGTTTCAGGTCCTGTCGCGCCGCCCGACGACGACGCGAACGGGTTCGAATCCTGTCGGGCGCCATCCGCGCTTTGCACGCGCTCGCGTGCGAGGGCGGCGAGGTCGAACAACTGAATGCCACGGTCGCGCCGACGCGGCCACCCACCTCGATGTGGGCCCGTAGCTCAACTGGCAGAGCAGCAGACTCTTAATCTGTAGGTTGAAGGTTCGATTCCTTCCGGGCTCACCACTTTCCTTAGCAAACCTGGCGATTTAGCCTCGGATTCCCGGTCGGATTGGCTGGACTACCCCAATTACTACCCCAATCAGCCGCTCATCCGATGGCTGCGTCCATCTTGTCGGCAGCTTCTGCTTGCATAGGGGCTGTCACATGCGAGTAGAGGTCCATCGTGATGCTGATCTGGCTGTGCCCAAGGGTCTCCATCACAATGCGGGGGTGAGCCCCTTGGGCAATCAGCAGGGTCGCGCAGGTGTGCCTGAGATCGTGAAGACGGAGGCGAGGGAGTTGCGCCTTCTCCAGCACCGCGAGGAATTCCTTCCGCACCTTGCTGTCATCGAGGGCACCGCCAGTCGGCGTGGTGAACACCAAGCCGGTGTCCAACCAGTCGCTGCCCGCCGCCATGTGCTGGATCTTCTGTTTGGTCCGATGCTCCTTGAGCGTCTTGACCGCGAACGCTGGGAGGCTGACGGTCCTCCGACTCGTTCGACTCTTCGGCTCGACAAATTCCAGTCGACTCTTCTTCCCCTTGCGGGTGGAACGAACCAACTCCACTTGGTTCGGCTGACCCTCGACGCTCACCCGCTGAAGCGACCGAACGACCCGTAGCGTCTTCTTTCCAAATCCACCGCATCCCAGCCGAGCCCCAATGCTTCGCCCAGCCGCAACCCGACTGCTAGTGCGACAGACATGAACGGACCAAGCCAATGCCCCTTAACGGCGTCGAGCAGCTTCCGCGCTTGCTCGGGCGAGAGCGTGACCGTCTCCGTCCGGACCGCTCTGGGAGGTCGAACGTGCTGCGCGGGGTTTCGGTCAATGATGTTCCAGGCCACGGCGTCATTGAGTGCCGCACGCAGAACTGCGCGAATGCCAGCGACTGTCCGCGGTGCGAGCCCTCCAGCCGACTTCTCGTTGAGGAGCCGCTGCACATGTTGCGGTGTCAGCTGACGTAGGGGCAGCTTGCCGAGGCCCGGCACGAGGTTCTCTTCAACGTGATGCTTGTATCCCGCGAAGGTCCGAGCTCTGAGGCGAGGCTTGGCGGTGTCCTCAATCCAAGCGTCAAGGAACTGCTCCACGGTCTGTGACTGCCCGCCGCACAATCACGCCGCGGCCCCAGTCCTTCACTGCCTTCTGGATTTTCTGCGTGACCGATGCTCTCGTCTTGCCGTAGTAGCTGGGCGCTGACAGGCTTGCCTTCCCGGTAGCCAAGCAGCACCCTCGCTTCGTAGATGCCGTCCTCGCGTTCCCGGATGTTGCCCTCGCGTTTCCCTCGCTTCGTTTTCCGTACCGAGGGGGCGCACGATCTCGTAGGCGTCGAGCCGAGAGCCAGGGCCGAGGGGCATGTTGGAGTGCGCGGGATTATACGCCGTGGCCAGAGTGCTGCAGCCTCTTTCGATTTCTGCCCCGTCCCTCCGCGCTCGCGGCCGCCTTCCGACGACTACCCGTCCGGCGCTTGCTTTCCCCATTTGGCCGAGATCCACCCCATCTGCTCCAGCTTGAGGAGCGCCGGATACAGCCACGCCGGGTCGCCTACGCTGGTAAGCTGGGCCAGACACAAACCGGAGGTGGTCGATGTTCCTCATCAACAAGAACACCGGGCTGCTTGTGACGGGCGTTCGGATGCTGCACTCGCACAGCGTGGATGAGGGTGCGTTCGACCGTATGGGGCACGTGGTCACGTTCAAAATCGACGTGCATGACGAAGAGGGCACACTCATCGGATACACGGACTCTGAGGGGAACAACTGCGGACCAGAGGATACGGAGCTGATCGAAACCCCTCCGGCACATTGGACAGACGGACAGGGTGGCTGAAGGCCGTCAACACCAACGAGCGAGGCGTTCAGATTGACGCCTCGACGGCCGTGCGCCCGGAGATAGAAGACATCCAGGCAGGGATCCAGGCCGGCGCGACTGGCTTCATTCATGTCTTGAACGCCGCCACGCGGGACAAGATCGCGGCCAAGGATCTCCGGATGATCGCGCAGTTCACCGACCGCCGGATGTACTCGATGGTGATCCCCAACGGCATCCACGTGCCGGAATACGCCGTCACGCTGATGGTGGACGGCAAGGGGCCAGACAAGGTGATCTTCGTCGCCGACGAGAGCCCGCTCATCGGCGCTCCGGTGCCCACGAAGGCGCACCTGTGGGGACGCGATTTCGAGGTACGACTTGACGACGCGGGGCGAGTGCGATCGTATGACCCGAGCGGGTCGTGCACCTCGCTCGTCGAGTGCATGAACCTGGCGACGAACTGGGGCATCCCCCGGAACACCGTGGAGCGGGCCGTGACGGACAACGCGGTCGCGTTCTTGAAGCCGTCACTCGACCGTCTCGGCATCGAGCTCGACAAGGCGCCCGAGCACAGCACGGGCATCGTCTTCCGCAACGGGGCCTACGTGACGGCTGCATAGCCGCATCGCTCTCACCGAAGCTGATCCCCTCGGTCGGACGTTCGGCGCATCGTCGGCCGTCACGAACGACTCTGCGTGGTGAACGCGGCTGTCGCCGCTCACCTGTTGGCCACGCCGCGTCGCGCGATGGCGCGCTCGATGAGCGTCGCGCCGTAGAACCCGCCCAGACCGCCCAGGCCTGCGGCTTCGTTCCACTCACACATGGAGGATGCGATCCTTGACGAGGCGCATGTAGCCTGGTGTTGGCTGCAGGAGGGCCCGCTCGTCGACAAACGCGCCTTCGAGTGGCATCGCGCTCTCATTGCGCCACCAGCCGGGGGTACGACCACAGCTATCATTTCATCTCGACGTTCATGCCCGATCACGTCGCTTGGCATGCGGAGAGATTGTGAAGGGGATAGACGATGACGCTCAATCGACGCGAGTTCGTTCAATTGGCCGCAGCGATGGGGGCCTCTCTGGCGTGGGGCGGCTCGGCTCGAGCGTCAACCACCGGCTGGCATGAGCGGCGCGACCTGTATCCGGAGGGCGTCGCGTCCGGCGATCCCGATCCGAGCAGCGTGATCCTCTGGACTCGGCGGCCGTTCGAGTCGGGCGGCCGGCATGTGCTCACGGTGGAGATTGCCGAGGATGATGCGTTCCGGCGGGTCGTCGCCAAGGCGTCCGCGCCGGTCTCAGCGGAATCGGATTGGACGACGCGCGTGCTGGTCGGTCATCTCGAGCCTGCGCGCGTCTACTGGTACCGCTTCACCGATGCAGAGGGGAACGGTAGCCGCGTCGGCCGGACGATCACCGCGCCGCTGGCGAACGATCCACGGCCGGTCAATTTCGCCTTCGTCAGCTGCCAGAGCGTCAATGAAGGCAAGCTCAACGGCTATCGCCGGATGATCTTTGAGGATGAGCGCGCGGCGCCTGCCGATCAACTCGGTTTCGTTCTCCACCTCGGTGATTTCATTTATGAGGTCGTCGAATACCCCGACGAGCTGCCGACGCGGTACGACCGCACGATCTACGAAGTCGGCCGGATTCCCGATGGCGGTCAAACCGGCCACTTCCATTACCCGCTAACGGTCGACGGCTATCGCGTCGTCTACAAGGGCTACCTTGCCGATCCCGACCTGCAAGACGCGCGAGCGCGTTGGCCGTTCGTCGCCATCTGGGACAATCACGAATTCTCCTGGCAGGGCCGGCAGAGCATCGTCCAGGCAGGGGGCGACCCGCAACCGGGCCAGACTGTCAAGGTCGCCGCCAACCAGGCATGGTTCGAATATATTCCCGCGCGCGTGAAGGCGCCGAGCGGATCGTTCGACACGTTCGGCGCGCTGGCGGTGGAGAATGTGCCGATAGACAAGTGGGACGACTGTGGCCTCGGGATCGAACCCAACAATCTGAAGGCCATCAACAGCCTGATCGCCTATCGGTCTTTGCGCTACGGCCGGCACCTCGATCTGATTCTCACCGACCAGCACAGCTTCTGCGGCGACGACCCGACCGATGCGGAGGGCGTTGGCAAGATTTACGATCCGACTTTCAACGGCATGTTCTCTGAACCGGCGATGATCGCGCTCGATGCCGGCCGCACCTTCAACGGCGGCAAACCGCCCGCCGAACTCAGCTTTGGCGACATAAGCATCCCTAATCCGCGAAAGGATTCACCGCCGCGCACGTTCCTCGGGGCGCGTCAGAAGGAATGGTTCATGGACCAGCTCCGTCGGTCCGCGGCAACCTGGAAGATCTGGGGCAATTCGCTGGGTGCCCTCGATTTGCGGGCCGACCCGCAGAACCTTCCCGATGGACTGACCAAGCAGAAGTGGCCGGCCGACACGTTCGCGCAGATCGGCAGCGGCGATTATGGCAGCGCCTACCACGAGCGTGGCGAAATCTATGACCTCGTCCGCGATTCGAAGATCACCGGATTCGCGATCGTGTCGGGCGACCGTCACAGCTTTTGGGCCGGCTATGCCGCCTCCCTATTGCCACCCGCCACGTTCGAGCCCATCGGGATCAGTTTCGTCGGCGCCTCGCTCGCCAGCCCTGGGACGATGGAGGCTTATGAGCACCGTCTTCCCAAGGATCATCCGCTCCGTTCGCTGTTCCTGGCCGATCGGCCAGCGGGTAAGCCCGAATGGACCTACAACATGCTCCTCAAGCACGGCGTCCGCTCGTGCCTCGAATACGCCAGGAGTTTCGACCTGAAGCGCGCTCACGCCGTTTCCAATCCGAAGCTTTCCCCGCACCTTGAATTCGTGGATATGGGCGGTCACGGCTATGCGACGGTGCGGCTCACCAACGATGAAATGCGGACCGAGTTCGTCTGCATTCCACGCCCGATCACGCGCAGCCATCGTCCCGATGGCGGTCCTCTTCGCTACCGGGTCGTCCACACGGCATCGCTCTGGAAACCGGGCGAGCGGCCTTTGCTGCGCCAGCAAGTCATTGAGGGCGATCCCGGCCTTTCGATCTGAGATGGCTCCAGGTCGACCTGATCAAGGTCTTACGGGAGCCCGCTTCCTCGATCAGTCCCTGTCGCCGTTCGAAGCTGTGCACATTCTTCGAGCAGGCCGGTTTGACGTTATGCTGTGAGCCTCGCAAGATCGTCCGGGATATGTTCGGCTCGCTCGGATCAAGGCACGGTACGAAAGCGCGAATCTGTGCCGCTCGAACCAGAATGTCTTGCCCAGCGCGCGGCAGCTAGCGCGGGATGGTCCGCCTCCACATCGTCGCGAGTCGCCGCGGCGACTCGGCGCCAGTTGCGACACCTGGCAATGCGAGCGTAGGCCAACAACGACCATCTTGGAGACGTGCAAGTGAAAACATCCGACTCAATTGTCAAGATTATTGCACCCACAAAGAAAGTCTGGCTGGCCTTGACCGTACCTGATCTGGTCAAGCAATGGCAGTACGGCTCTGATCTGCTGACAACATGGGAGGTCGGAACTCCTATCATCTTCCGCAACGAATGGAACGGGCGAATATTTGAACAGAAGGGTAACGTTCTTGAGTTCTTACCGGAGTCACGCCTGAAGTACTCACTGTTCTTCTCTCGCCCCGATCTGCAAGACATTCCAGAGCACTACTTCTTCATGACATACGAGTTGACCGAGAGCGAAGGAGTTACTTCCCTGCTCGTGCGTCAGGAAGACCCACGCCCCTCCGCACCCAATGAATCGACTGGTGGAGATGAGGGTCCGGATGTACTTTCTTGTTTGAAAGAACTCGTTGAAGTAAAGATGCCGTGAGTGCAAGCCGGTGATGCGGCGGCCGAACGGCGCCCCGCTAGGTACAGCGTGCGGGCGACTATTCCGCGTGCAGCAGCAACAGCGGATCGATGCCGGTGGCTCGGCGCACGGGGATGTAGCAAGCCGCGCCGCAGGCTGTCAGCAGTACCACAACGGCGGCGACGACCATCGCCGCGTTGAGCGCGGCGGTTTCGAACAAGAGACTCTGCATCAGCCTGGCACCCGCGACGGCTCCGGCGGCACCGATTGCCGCACCGGCTCCGGCGAGCCGCAACCCCTCGCCGAAGACGAGCCGCCTGACGCTGTTCGACGAAGCGCCAAGGGCGATCCGAATGCCAATCTCGCGATCGCGCTGGCGTACGGAGGCCGCCATGACGGCGTAGAGGCCGACCGCGGTGAGGGTCAACGCGAGGATGGCAAAGGTTGCGGCCAGGCGCATGCTGAAGCGAGGGCCCGCAAGCGGCGCGTCGAGCATGCCACTGAAGGATTGCACGTGCATCACATGGACACCGGCATCGATGTCCTGAACGATCGCGCGCGTCAGCCGCCCGACGTGATCCAAGGACGCGGTTGTCCGCAGCGCGAGCATCGCGGCGGTCATCTGGAACTGGGCCGCCGGGACGTAGAGCGTCGGTCGCGGTCTGGTCAACTCGCGATAGCGCGTGGGCATGGCGACACCGACAACGGTCCACCACGGGTCGCGCGAATCGCTGCCGCCCATCTTCAACCGTTTGCCAATCGGATCCTGGCCCGGCCACGTCACCCGCGCCACGTCGGCGCTGACGATCGCGACGCGAAGGCCGTCCCGCCGATCGCCAGTCGTGAATGCCCGCCCGCGCTGCAGGACGATGCCGAACGTCTCGAAGTAGCCCGGAAAGACCGACTCGAGATTGAGCGACGAATTGGCCTCGACGCGCGACGCGTCCTGCCCTTCGGCGGCGAAGTGCGGCACGTCCCAGCCGCCGATTCCAGCAAACGGTGGCACGTTGACCGGCGTGACCGCGGTGATGGTGGGCTCGCGATCGAGGCGCCCGATCAACTCGTCGAGAAACTGGGCGTGTTTCGTCGGATCGGCGTACTTCTTCTCCGGCAGAGCCAGTTCGACGAATGCCAGCGCGTCAGGCGAGAGGCCGAGGTCGAGCGACTGCAGTCGGCTCACGCTCTGGGTCAGCAAGCCAGCCATCACGAGAATCATCACCGCGAGCGCCACTTGCGACACGACCAGGGCTCGACGGCCGAAGCGGCTGGCCGGCGTCGTGAGCCCGCGGCCGCCGAGACGCAGCTGCGCGAACACGTCCGTGCGAACCGAGAAGACGGCGGGGAGAACGCCGGCGCATAGCGACGCGGCAAGCGCGACGAGCACGGTGAACAGCACGACGGGCGGATCGATCCGGATCCATTCGGGCCGCGGCAATTCTGTCGGAATGAGACGCATGAGCGGCCGCAGCGCCACCAGCGTCAGCGCCAGTCCGATGGCACAGGCGACCGTTGCCAACGCGCCGCTTTCCATCAGCACCTGGCGGACGATCCGAGATCGGCTGGCGCCGAGCGCGGTGCGGACGGCCAGCTCACGTTGTCGCGACTCGGCACGCATCAACAGCAGGTTGGCGACGTTGGCGCAGGCAATCATCAACAGCAGGCCGACGGCGGCAAACAGGACGAGGACCGGCTTGCGCATGTCGCCGACGGTCGTGTCGTCGAAGCTCCGCACGATGGGCGTGAGTCCCCGGGGCACGTCGCGGCGCCCTTCCCTTTCGAACTGCCGCGTCAGGCTCGTCAGCTCGCTGGTCAGCTGCTCAGGCGTGACGCCAGATCGAAGGCGGGCGATCAGGTCGACCTCGCGCCGCGCCGCATCGCCAAAGGGGCCGTCGGTAGGCATCGTACCCGATGGTCGCCACACCTCGACGCCCCGCGGGTAGTCGATGCCAGGAGGCATGACGCCGACGATCGTGAACGCCTGCTCGTCCATGTGCAGCCGTCGGCCGACAATGTCGCGGCTCGAGCCGTAGCGCCGCCGCCACAGCCCGTCGCTGATCACGACGACAGGTTCAGCGCCGGAGATATCGTCGCTCGGAGTGAGCTCGCGGCCGATCGCCGCGCGCGTGCCGAGGACCTTGAAGAAGCCGCCGGTGACGGGCGCGCCGTTGATATAGCTCGACTCGCCATTCTCGAGAAGGACCCAGCGAAAGACCCCGGTGCGTGTCACGCCCGCGGCGCTCTCGAGCAATCGGCTGGAGCGCGCGACTTCCTCGATCTCGGTTTCGCCGAAGGGATAGTGATCGAACCCTGAAGCGGGCAGCTGCTTCCACGCCACGATCAGCCGCGACTGGTCGTGAACCGGCCAGCGGCGCAGCAGCACGCCCTCGACCAGCGTGAACATGACCGTGACGCCGGCGATGCCGAGCGCGAGGGTGGTGATCGCGACGGCGCTGAATCCCCGCGCGCGCGACAGCGAAGTGACCGCCAAGCGAAGATCCTGCCCCCAGCGCTCGAGCATGCTCGATGGTAGCGCGGCACGGGTCTCTTCTCGAATTCAGGCGGCGTCACGGATGAGCCAGGTGTGGAGATCGTCCGGTGCGGCGAGCCATTCCGCAAGATCACTAGAATCAACTACTTGCGTGGCTAATTAGTCGCTCGTCTGTTAGATCATTTTTCGTCAGTAGCTTGCCGCAGTCAGGCCGCACTGGGCGATGTCCGAAACGGACTTGGTCTACATGGAGTCAGAATCGCACGCGGAAATCTCTGGGGCCTTCTCGTCAATCACGGCGTTGCCGCACCGTTGGCGTCGAGCCTCTTTGCCGTCACTGGGCCAGAGCGCACGTGATCCTTGAAGACCCCGTATGCCGCCTTCGGGAGGTATGCATCGGTCATGACGCCGAACTGATGGAACATGTCCGGATTACCGCTGTCGGCGTCACGAAGCGAGAACAGTTCGTAGGCGGCAATGTCCAACTCGTCCTTGTGCTCCAGCACGGATTCGATCACATCTCTTATGATCGACGCCTGTCGGTCTGGCGGCCGGTCCGGCCCCGTCGGCCACCCGTGTTCGGTGACATGCAGCGGCAGGTGACCGAGCCCCGCGGGCTCCAGTACGTCGCAGCGATGATAGCGGAGCAAACCGGCCGTGGCAGTTCGTATGGTTTGGTCGCCGAGGGACCTGAAGACATCGGGAAACATGTCCAAGCCGATGTAGTGGAGTCCCTCGACGAGGGCCGCGCCGCCGACCTTCACGAGCTCCGTGTAGAAGCCGGCTGACGGACCGAACAGCGGAGTGGTATTCGTGCCGATTCTCAGATGACCGAAGCCGCGGCGACTGGCTTCGCCGTTTGCGGCCTGCACTCCGGCCATGATCGCCCGAAGGACATCCGGATAGTCGCCGTCGAGCATCGCATTGCCGGTGACGTTTGGCTCCTCGGTGATTTGCACGGTTCGGGTCATGGCGCCGTACCGCTCGATGGCGTTGCGGACAAACTCCGCATATCCCTCGATGTCGCCGGAGCTGGATCGGTACTGCAGGACGAGATCGAGCAGCCGCCCGTTAACCGCGTACAACTCACCGCGCCTCGGGGCCGCGATATCTGTTCGGCCCGGTCCCGCCTCGTCCATGAACGGCGCATAGCACCTGACCAAGAGCGGCTTTGCGTCAGGCCCTTGAAGATCGTCAAGCAACGCGTGCACCGACGCGGCATCATCTGGAACTCCGCTGGCCAGTCCACCCGCATCGTTGCCCGCCGCACCTCCGGGATACACACCAAAGAGAAAGCTCACGTCAACGCTCCTTTCGAGACTCGAGCGGCCAGGCAATGTCACGGCTCGTGATGCGATCGAAAAACGTGCTGAGCCACTGAATCTCTGCCTCCAGGACAGCCTTCCAGTAGGCCATCTCGATCATGTGCACCTCGATCCCGCCAGGAGGGAGAGTGGGAATGGCGTCGAGCTCCGCACGACGTGCGACCACGCGTCGTCGCAGGGCCGCCGCCGCCTTCGTGCGCGAGAGAATGCCGATGTACGCAAGTCCGAGCGTGAAACGGTCAGAGGCGGCAGGAGCCTCTTCAATCTGTGCGGTGACGCGCGCGCGGAATTCCTTCAAGCCTGCGTCCGTGAGTTCGTAGGCCTTGCGCGCTGGACGATTGCCGACCCGTTTCGAACGCTGCGGACGGATCAGGCCGGCTTCGACAAGAGACTTGGCGAGCGTCGTGACGGAGGAACGCTGCGTCGAGAGAAAGCGATAGCGTTCGTTCAACCGCGCGGCGAGTTCGTAGGGGTGGGCAGGGCGTTCGACCAGCAGGCCCAGGAGGGGCAGCACGAGGCGATTAGCAAGCGCGGCGAGAGGCACGCCGCACAATATAGACGTAAACGTCTATATTGTGCAAGCCGGTCTGTGCTGCCGCGACGTTGCTGGCCCCGAGTTCGCGAGCCAATGGTAAATTCGTCGCGACTACTCGGGACCATCCCCAGTACAGCGCCCGTGGGGGCATCAACGGTAGCCGAACAAGGGCGGGAACACGACAACCACCAGCGCCGCCCATATCGCATACACAGGGAGGTAGGCGATCTGCCATTGCTCCAGGGCCGCAAACGAGCGCCGGCCACGCAAGAAGGACGCATAGAGCCACGCCGTCCACGTCAGGTTCACGAGCAGAATGAGATTCTCCCCAAGAGCGGCCACTCGGTTTGGAGTGAAGCCAAACTCGGAAATGCGCTGTGCGATCGCCGTCAGCGCCACCACGTCGACCACGAGCGCGCTGACTACGAGCACGAGTTGCAGGCTGTCGAAGAAGTCGGGTGGTGCCTGCGGGTCGCGCGCCGAGGCGGCGTAGAGCACCAGCCCCACGACGACGGCCAGCAGCAGATCGAAGCCGATCAGGATCTCCCGCTTCACGTTGATCGGGTTGCCTGTCCACGCCATCGTCGCGAGAAACCCAAGGAGCAGAATCGTGAACAGCGGCGTGAACAACCTGGTCAGCACCGGTGCCATGTTCTCGATGACGCTTTGCTTCGCTTCCACCAGCCACGATCCGACCATGACGGCCCCTGCCGCCCCACACGGGATCAGCCAGCCGGCGATGAACCACCAGGGGTTCATTTCGATGGCGGAGAACAACATGGCCGTAAAGCCGGTGACAACCGCCCCGCCGAGCGCGATGAGCACGTAGTAGATGGCCAGCTCGCCCGAGAACCGCACGAAGTCCATACGCCGGCCGGACGAGAACCAGCGGCCTCCGACATACGCTATACCGATGGCCGTCAGCCACAAGGCGATGGGCAGATGCAACACCGCCAGCACCTGCGTGTCGCTGCCCTGTGGGAAGTGGCCGAGCCGTTCTGGATTATGGAAGGGGAAGACGTTGGCGAACACGACCGCGGCCGCGAAGAGCAGCGCGAGCCAGCGGCCGCTCACAGCATGCAACCCGCGTTTCCACATGAAGTAGATCGTGAGCAGCGGGAAGACGAACAGGCTCGCGTTGCGGAAGTAGAACGAAGGTACTTCCTCATCAGGGCTGAGCGGAAGACCGAATAGCGCTGGCATCTTGACGGCTAATCCCGCGGCGACGGCAAGGCTCAAGACGACAAAGAGCTCGGTGCTGTTTGCCGGCGCGTCAGTATCGGGCGCCACGACCAATTGCTTCCACAGCCGCTCGGAATGCGCGCGTGCGAACTCGCGTGACAGCGCATCGAGGTTGCCCATGCGCTTGACCGCGACTAAGAAGGCTTCATCTCCGGCGAGGCCCGCCTCGGTGAGCGCGGCCAACTGGTCGCGCAGGTGTCCCTCGAGTTCCTCCACGTCGGGACCGTGAACAGCCTGCCGGCGGCGTAGGTAGGCCCGCCACTGCGCGATTTGATCCTCGATTGGCTGATCGGCGAAGGTCGTCATACTGTGCATGCCTGCATCCAGACGCCCCGGAGGGTGCCGTCGACGGCCTTCCACTGTTTCCGATGGGCGGCGAGCTGCGCCCGGCCTTCCTTCGTGATCCGGTAGTACTTGCGCTTGCGGCCGCTCTCGGACGCGGCCCACCTGGCCGTGACATGACCTTGGCGCTCGAGCCGGTGCAGCACGGGATACAGCATGCCGTCGGTCCACCGTAAGTGCCCGCCTGACAACTCAGCCACTCGCTTGATGATGGCGTAGCCGTAACTGTCGCCTTCGGCAAGGATGCCGAGCACGAGCGGCGTGGCGGAAGCAGCAACCAGGTCCTTGCTCAAGTCCATACGTAGAAGTATTTTACATCGCGGTGCTATGTATGTCAAGGCTCGAGGTCAAAGCGTCCCGATTGGCTGGCATTAGTAGTCGCGCCAGTGCGACAGCAGCCTCCCGTCTTCCAGGCCCACAGCATCAATCATGTGACTGTGTACGTCTCAGATGTCGCCCGCAGCAAAGCGTTTTACCAATCTCTGACAGGTCTGGCTGTGCGGGCGGAGGACCCGACCTTCTGCGAACTTAGCTTCGACAATGCTTTCTTGGGCCTCTACGCGCCGGGTTCAGCACAGCGCGCCGGCATCGATCATTTCTGTTTCGGGATCGAGCAATACGATCCGTCGACTGCGCTGGCCAAACTCAAGGCCGCTGTACCCAACGCGCAGCCGACCTTCGAGAACGGGGATCAGATCTATGTCCGAGATCCAGACGGGGTCCGCGTCCAATTCGCCGATGTGAAATACAAGCGGTGAGGTCGCGCAACATTTGGCGGCAATCCGTCGGGCAAGTAGTCGGGTTCTGAATAGTGCGTCCTGGGCTAGCCTAGAAGCCCGTGGTGGAAGCCGGACTTCTACCGGACCGGCTTTACGTCCTTCGACAGCGTTCCAAGCGGACCACGACTCATTCACTCAAGATGAAACGCACCGCCGCTCCATTCCTCCGGGGCAATGTCGGCGATAGTTTCGGTGAAGTCCCAGCGATGACCACAAAAATCCTCAGCGTTGTATTGGCGCTCGCCGTAGGGTTGGCCTTGCGGCTCGGTCAGGATGATGGCTCCGTTCTGCCGTGCGCGCTCGCAGTGGCCCTCGGCATTCTCGATCCGAACCTGAATGATATGTGAGTTGTTTGGCGCCACCGTGCCTTCGGCGATGGTGAAGCAGCCGTCTCCGGCTTTCATCTGAATGCGGTGATTGGCGATGCGTAGGCGGACGGTAAAGCCGAACGCCTGTGACAGCCAATCAGCTGCTGCGCCGGGGTCCGGGTAAATGAGCACAGGGATCACGGTGCAGGGTGGTATCGAGCGGTTGAATCGCATCTGGAAACTGTAGCAGACATATCGCTTCAGGAATCCGCTGGTCGAACCTGCGATCCGCCGCCCACACTCCCGTCGTCTGGCCGTCTCCGGGCTCGCGAAGCCGCTCCCAGACGATCTCCCAGATCGCCTACGAGATCGAATGCGCCCCGATTGGACCGGTCACGATCTCCAGCCCTGGCCAAGCCCGCAGAAGCGATCCTCAGCAGGCTCGCTGAATGACCGACGCCTGGATGCCGGCATGGTCGGATGCCAGGATGTCGAAATCCGTGGCCAGATCCGTGACATTCGTCATCCTGCATTCGTTCATGCAGCGGTGCTCCGTTTTCATCGCCCTGCTAGAGGCTCGCTGGAATCGGTCTGAGAGTCACAGGCGGCTAGAGGAAATCGTGGGATCGCTATGAGCGCTGCGCTCAGGTATACACGCAATGCGACTGCAGCCTCGTGATTACAGGCATCGATGGGAAGCGCGCAAGGTTCCCGACGCGGCGCTGGGTCCCGCCCAGCACGGGCATCACCGCCAGGTCGGATACGTCTTCGGTGCCGAAACGCCCCGTCACGAGAAGTTCCGTGCGCTGTGGATCGCTATCCAGAGGACGAACCTCGCCTAGCTGCATCGTAATCTGCCGACGTACGAGGCCGCGCGATGCCCAGGAGGCCACGCATTGCGCGCCCCATACGCGCATGTCTGCACCGAAGTGGTCCCCGGATCGGATCAGGGATCAGGGGGACCGTTGCCGCCATTCGACCTCCCGTAGTGGCCCGGCCCCGGTACGCGCGCACGACGACCTTGTCGATGGTGGTGCCGAGCATCAGCGCGATCTCGCCCCGAAGCTCTTGCGGGTTCTGAGTGTGGGTGTGGACGTGGACCGTGCCGTCCTCCTTCACCTCGGCCACGGCCATCGTCGGGCCGATCGGCGCGTGCTTCGTGTAGGACAGCCGATAGGTGGCGGACAGCTTCTTGCCGGCGGGCGAAAGGGCGGGCCCCACGTCTCCCTTGTTCGTGCGCCCGGTCGCCACCTGCGCACGTCGGTCGCCCAGGTCTCCTTCGCCGCCACCTTCGACGCGATGATGCGCCCCTTTAGATTCCTCACGCTGGTTGCGCGCTCCGGGGACGCGTGTCGACGCGACGTCGATCCATTCGGGTTGACAGACGGGCGATTCTGCTCGACACTCGCGTTTGAGCGCGTAGGGCGCCGCCAGTCCGCGGAAAGGGACCGAGTCCCACCTGAGTTCGTCGTCGCAGTCGAATCGCTTCTTTCGGCCCGTACCGCGGACATCGGGCGCTTACGAAAGGAGCGCGTGCCTACCCGAACTCTCCCGCCACGTCCAAGCCTCCATCAGCTCCAGATTCAGGCGAACGAGCTGCACCGTGCGCATCGTGATCGCGACCGTTCCGCGGCAGGACGAATCGCCGCGCATCATCCGGAGATGAAGGGCTCACCGCTCGAGGCGGTGCTCGACAAGCCGCTGGCCCTTGCGGGCGCGCAGCTCGTCGTCGCCCGGGAGTACGGCTTCCTGAACTGGGCCGAGCTCAGACATCGCATCGAACAGGCCCGACAGATCGAGCGAATCGAACGGCATCCCGGTTTCGACGCCGCACTGACCGCCCTGGACGACGGCGACGTCGATCGCCTGAGGGGCCTGCTTGCGGCGGATCCATCGCTTGTTCACGCGCGCACGAACCTCGATCCGCCGTACGGCTACTTCAGCGGCGCGACGCTGCTGCATCACGTCGCCGGCAACCCCTATCGCGACAAACCGCTTCCCTCGAACGTCGTCGACCTCGCCCGCGTCCTGCTGGAGGCTGGCGCCGATGTGCTCGCTCGCACGCTCGGACCCAACGGCGGCGACACGATGGGATTGCTGGTCACGGGCAAGCAGGCCAGCGACATGGGCGTGACCGGGCCGCTGATGGACCTGCTCCTCCAGCGCGGGGCGCGTCTCGATCTGACCCGGGACGACGCGCTGGGTGCGTCGCTGGCGAATCACTCGCCGCGTGCCGCCGAGAAGATGATCGAGCTCGGCGCAAACGCCGATGTACTAGCCGCGGCGGCGCTTGGCCGGATGGATCTGCTGCGCGACTTCTTCGATCGCGACGGCCGGCTGCTGGCGCGGCCTCGACGGGACGGCAAGGAAATGCCGGAGCGTGACGCGATCGGGCTCGCGCTGCTCTATGCGTACGTGCGCGGACAGCGCGAGGCCGTCGACTTTCTGCTGGCGAAAGACGGCAACTGGAACGTGATCGGCGTCAACAACGGCACGGCGCTCCATCGCGCGGCCTGGGAGGGCGATGTCGAGATGGTGAAGCGTCTTGTCGCGACGGGTGCCGACATCAGCAACCGCGACAATCCGTTCAACTCGACTCCGCTCTCGTGGGCGCAGCACAACAAACAGCAGGAGGTCTTCGACTGGCTGCGTGTGCACTGCGCGATCGATCTCCATGACGCCGTGTGCTTCGACCTGCGTGAGCACGTCCAGGCCAGGTTGAACGAGGATCCGGCGGCGGTGAACAGACGAATCGATCAATGGGACGTGCCGCAGTGCACCCCGCTGCACTGGGCGGCGTGGCTGGGGATCGAAGATGTCGATGGGCTGCACGCGCACGACGAAACGCGCCGAGAGGAGCTCGTCAGATTTCTCCTCCAGAACGGCGCGGACCCGAACATCGTCGCCGGCAACGGGCTCACCGCGCTCGACATGGCCGAGGCGTGCGGCGCGACCCGCATCGCCGCGCTCCTGGTGCAGCAAGGAGCAAAACGCACGACGGAATCTGCAAAGCCGTCCTCGGATCCGGGCTGACGGCGTTCGGGAAGGTCGCCGACCGATGCTCTACGCCGCCAACCGCAGCTGGTCGATTCGCCGTAGGAGCGGCACGATCTGGTTCCAACTGGCGAACGTTTGGCTCACCAATTTCACTGTTTTTCATCACTTATAGGCGCCTCCCCTGAGGAACGACCCTACCCCACAGTCGCGCCTGCTGAACAGGTTACGCGCGGCGCGATACGCCGCCTTCACGATGTCTCCGCTCGAGTGCAACCGCAGGCCGAGCCCGTCGGCGGGAAGAGTCGAACGTCACGACGTTCGGCTCGATCTGGCCCGGATCCGATCCGGTGGACGGATTAACCGAATCGTCCTCTGATCGCCAACGGTCGAAGCACGGCGCCCCCGTCGCGGCGGTCATGCCACGCGCGCGGCGGGCTCAAACGCCGCTGGGCGTCTCGAGAAGTCCCGCGAACTCGCCCGCTTCCCGGCCCCGTCGAGATCTTCGTTCCTGCGCAGTGCGGCGATAATGGCGCGATGCCGAACTGCGCGAATTGCGGGGCGTCGATGCGAATGGCAGAGGGACGCCTGACGTGCGACCACTGCGGCACCGAGCAGGAGTTGCCCGCCGCTCTCGAGTACGTGGAACTGCTCGAGGCGACGGACCGGCGGTGCCCGCTCTGCTCGACGCCGCTGACAGAAAGTCGGGTGGACGCCGTGCCGCTGCTCTGCTGCCCTGGGTGCTTCGGGATGCTGATCCAGATGCGCTGGTTTGCTGCGGTGATCGACGCCGCGCGGCTTTACGAACCGAGGTCGGTTCAGACCCTGCCACCTCGCCGCCAGTCTCCTGGCGAGAGACACCTGCAGTGTCCGACGTGCGGCCAACCCATGATCGACCAGGTGTATGGCGGACCGGGCAATGTCGTCATCGACACCTGCGAGCGTTGCGGCGTGAACTGGCTCGATCCGGGCGAACTCCGCCGCATTGCGACGGCGCCTGATTCCACGCGTCATCGATAGGAGCCAAAGTGTCAGGCTGGACATGGTCGCGACCCCACCCCCGGCCACACCTCGAAGCCACCTCCTGACGGAGGCGGTGTCATGCGTCGAGCGAACCGGCAGAAGCGGACTGGAGCGCACGGCTCATTTTCGAACGCACCTTGTTCCAGCCGAGGCGGATCGCACCTGGAGCGCGCTCCCTCCCTTTCCACCAACTCTTCATCGACGCTCTCTCGCTGAAGGCAGCGTCTGCACGATCAGAAAGGCCAGGAACGGGACAGCGATCGCGTAGATGTACTGCGTTCGCGACACGCCGATGCCGAAGGGAAACCAGATGCCTGGCACCCCTATCGGATCGAGCAGCTCGCCGCCGAACATCCCGGCCATGATCGAGGCTAACGTGATGGGCGCCAGGATCCGCATGGGTCCGCTGCCGGCGATGCGCACGCCGATGACGACAAACAGCGCCAGCGACCCGAGCCGGCTGCCGCTCGTCACCACCGCCGAATGCATCACGGCGCCCACAATCCCGGCGACGGCCAGCACTGTCGCCGATACATCAATGCCTCGCCACGGAACCGGGCACCAGCGGTTCCAGGCCAACGTCCAGGCGGCCACGGTTGGCACCCACATCACGGACGCCAGCCACCCATAGGTAGCCAGATCTTGGAGATCGGTCCACGCGACGATCGCATTGTTGAGGCGCCTCGCTGCCGTCAGCGCCAGCGCGATGCTGGCAAAGATCAGGAAACCCTTGTGACTGCTCCGGGACCGGCACACGAGCACCAGGCCGATGAGTGCCAGCATGGCGAGCGGCTCGATCACATCGACGATGTAACCGGCGATGGTTCGATGCCATTGCACGCGGTGGAGCGCATCGCTGATCGGCCGAGGAGCCAGTATGGGCGGGCTGTGCATGCCGCCGCCGTCTGCGCTGGGCCCGGACCTGGGGCGCATGTATACGCGAACCGCGAGCACGCCACGGGTGCCCGCCGCATCGGCGGGAAGTTCGAACCGCAGCGGACGTGTGCCGACGACACGCGGGTTTGCGCCGAGCCTGCCCGACCCGCCGAGCCGTTGGCCGTTCCAATAGAGCTCGTAGCCGTCCTCGACGACTGTCGGCCCGAGGATGTCCCACGAGGCGCGTCCGGCCGGCACCGTTGCCGCGCGCCGGTACCAGGCGTAACCGTGATAATCGGGGTGACCGTGCGCCATCCACCCGCCGACGTAATCGGGCAGACCCACGTCGCCGTCGTGGCTGCCCGGCAGGGCGGTCATGTCGACCGTTTCCCAAGCCTTGTCATCTGAATTGGGGTCCGCCCAGTGTGGGTCATCGCCGGTATGGAATCGCCAAGCGCCATCCAGCAGCGTCGCGGCGGCGCGCAGCGTCGGCGGATCAGGGCGTCCGCCGATCGCCAGGTCGGCGATCACGACTGCCAATGTCAGCAGCGTCGCCACGACGATGCCGATGATCAGTTTTCGTTGTATTGCGTCGATCGAGGTTGCCGTCGACGATGTCGATTCGAGCGTCATGCAACGACCTCGTCGTCAGGTGTTCGATGTATCGAACAGGTTACCACCTACGCATCGCCATGAACTGGCGCGGCACGCCCCTGGTGGACGTCAACACCATCGTCAGCCTCATCGGCTCGACGCACAGCCGCGCGGGGCTGCATGTCCGCGCGGAGCTCGATCGCGGGCGCTATCCCGCCGGGATCACGGTGACCGACGCGCAGATGGCCACCATCCAGCTCACGCGACATCGGTTCCACGGGGATTGGAACTACACCATTCGCCCCGCGACGCCATGACCGCTCTCGCAGTTATTCCCTGAAGCGCGTCTTAGCGTTCGACCTGTGCGGAACCACGCTCTGCCGGGAGGCGAGGTCGCCTGTTGGGGACGGGGATCGTGAGGACGAGGTCACGCCCGTAGCCAGGAGACTCGTGCTTCCCGCACGGAGAATGGTCCGTCGAAACGCTGAAAGCCAGAAGAATCCGTCATTTGTCAGTTTTTGACTGTCGCTTCGCGTTTAACCTGCGAAGCTTTAAACGCCATTCCTCGGCCTTCTCTGGCCTCCCCTGCCCCTTGAACATTTCGACCAGCTGCTGCACCGTCAGGTCGAGATCTCCTTCGACATCCGTCTTTGACGTAAGGGCCGTCGCGTGAGCCACCAGCAAGGGCTCCGCTTCGTCCCACCGGCGCTGTTTTGCCAGAGCCAAGCCCAAGGCTCCCTGCGCTTCACGCACCCGCGGGTGATCGCCGCCGAGGTGCTTCGTATCAATGGCAAGGGCTTCTCGCGCACGCGCCTCAGCCTCTTGAAGCGCCCCAAACTTCCGCAGAGAGCCGGACAAGAAAATCAACGGCACCGCCAGTTCAGGGCTGTCGTTCCCCAACGTCTTGCGGCCAATACTCACAGCATCCTTGAGAGTCGCGATGGCTTCCAGGAACCTTCCTTGCGCATCCAGGGCCTGGCCTAAATTTGCTAGACCTGTCGCGACTTCAGGATGAGAGTTGCCATAGGCCGCACGGGCCACGTCGAGAGCTTGTCGATAGTAGCTCTCCGCTTCGCGGTACTTCTTTTGAAAGTAGAGTGCCGCTCCAATGTTGCCGTATGTAATTGAATTGTTTGGGTGGCTTGCTCCGGCAAGGACAGTATCCATTCGGAGGATCTCACGATACGATGCCTCCGCCTCAGCATAGCGACCTTGCGCAAGTTGGATAGAAGCCAAGTTCTCCCGTGAACCAAGAGTTCTGAAGTGCAACGGCCCCCACACCGCCACAGCCGCCTCGAGAGCTGATTTGAATGCTGCCGCAGCCTGCCCGTACTGCGCAGCGTGTAAGAGAGCGGCGCCGAAGGCATCCCAAGCTTCGACGAGGAGAGCATGAGGCTTCTGCTGAGTTGACAGCACAGAACGCACCGCTTCCGCCGCCAAGGCTTCCGCCTCGCTATACTTCCCTTGGCGGTCAACAGCCCACGACAATCGGATCAGTGTTCGGCTCAGATCGTCCGGATCAACGCCGTTCACTACCCGCTGCAAGGCTAGCGTATCGCGGAGTCGGCGTTCACGCTCTTGAACGTCTCGCAACGTCCACGCCGCAGCACTCAAACTGGCCAACGTATCAGGATGCCGAGGACCAAAGAGCTGATGGCGGAGGCGCACGGCCCGCTGGTACTCATCCGCAGATTGGTTCGTGCCTCCGAGCAGGAAGTAGACGTCCCCCATTGTCATGTGCAGTGTCGCCCGGACCGATGGCCTACTCGTAAGCTGTTCGTCGATCCGCCGGGCACCGGCATCGAGCAACTCGCGAGCAGTGACGGAATCAAGAGACCTTACTCCGGGTTTCGATGCCTCGAAGAGACTCACCAAGAAGCTTGACACCTGCCGCGCTGTCTCGGCTTCCTCGTTCGCACGGTTTCTCTCCTGGGCGATCCGTTGCGCCTGCACCGCCATCGCCACCGTAAACCCGAATAGCAGCAGCCCGAATACCGCGCATGCGCCCACCGCAGCACGGTGACGGCGCACAAACTTCCCCGCTCGATATCCGACAGTAGGTGGTCCAGCAGCGACCGGCTCATCCCTCAGATGCCGACGCACATCGGTCGCGAACCCCGTGACCGTGTCGTACCGACGAGTACGTTCCTTGTCGAGAGCCTTCATCGTGATCCAATCGAGATCACCACGAAGCTGGCTCACGAGTCTGGCTGGCTCGGACTGGCGGTTTCGTGCCGCTTCCGCCGATGCGTGTCCCAGCTGTCTAATCCGTGTGCTCGGCTTGGCCGGTTCCACCTCGCGAATCACGCGCCGAATTTCGTCGATCCCCTTCTGCCGGAGTGTCTTGCCCTCAAATGGCACTGTGCCGGTCAGCAACTCGTACAGCAAGACGCCGAGCGCGTACACGTCGGTGCGCGTGTCTACGTCCAGACCTGTCAAATCGGCCTGTTCGGGGCTCATGTACTCGGGGGTGCCAACCAGGACACCGATTTCGGTGAAGAGTGTCCGCTCCGTCAGGGGCTGCGTCGTCGCCTTGGCGATACCGAAATCGATGATCTTCGGCACGGGCTTGTCGTCCTGTAAGGCGACGAGCACGTTGGAAGGCTTCAGGTCGCGGTGAATAATGCCCTTCTGATGGGCATGCTGGACACCCTCGCAGACGCGAATGAACAGCTCCAGCCGTTCTCGATTGCCAAGTCGATGGCGGTCGCAATACGCCGTGATGGGCTCGCCCTGGACATACTCCATCGCGAAGTAGGGACGGCCTGTCGGTGTGCTGCCGGCGTCGAAAACTGCCGCGATGGCTGCATGGTCCATCAGTGCGAGGGCCTGCCGCTCGGCTTCAAACCGGGCGACGACTTGTGCCGAGTCCATCCCCGCCTTGATGATTTTCAGAGCCACGCGACGGTGAATGGGGCGAGTCTGCTCGGCTAGCCACACTTCGCCCATTCCGCCCTCGCCGATCCGCTGCAGCAGACGGTAAGGACCGAAAGTCAGGCTTGGTAACGCACTCTCAACGGTTGCGTGTGTAGTTTCGGATGAACCCGGGGCCGCTGATTCCATGGCAAACTCCGGCAACGGGGCTGGTCTTCGAGGGCGGCTGAACCAGTAGTGTGCCCCTATGATACGCCTGAGCCGAACTAGGTGGGTCAGTTCAAGGAGATGGACAACGTCGCTCGCTCGCGGCAGATCGCCGCACGAAGGCGAAGACGTCGGTGAAGTCAGGGCACGGGGATCAGGGGGACTGGAAGCGGTAGATCGGCGGGTGGATCAGGAGCGGCTCGCCTGTTCCGCCGCTCCGCAACTTGCCGCGCAGGTCCACCCCTGCACCCTCAACGTGTTCCGCCACGCCTCAGCCCTCTCCTGCACCGTGGGGCGATCCTTCAACAACGCAGTGCGATGAAAGTCCTCGGCGTCCATCAAACGCAGGTCGATCCCTATCTCCAGGTAGACCGCTACGCAGCGGAGTTGACGCGAGCCCTTGACCACTCGCCAGAGTTCGGTTTCTCGCTGCCCCGCCGAGGGCAGGCAATGTTCGCGGGTGATCCCAGCCCCGACCGCTGGGACGGCAAATCGTCAATTTGGCGCAGGTGATTCTGGACGAGCCGATCGTGTGGAAGCTGGCATGATGCCGGCCCATAGAACGGCATCGTCCTGGCTGTAGGAGGTCAGTTGGTGGCTAGCTCGCTGGCGGGAGTGCTTTCGCTTCCAGACGTGCTGGCACTGGTGGCACGCAAGGTAAGTCCAGGCTGATGTCACCACGGCTGCCTCGATGTTCGGCGACTCGCAAACTGGGCACTGGATCGTTGACATGATAAAAACCGTTAGAAACCACGGGATGCGGCGGGGATCAAGCCAGGCGAATCGTCGCGTATTGCTCTGGCAGTTCCG
Source organism: Vicinamibacteria bacterium (assembly GCA_963697705.1). GTDB lineage: Bacteria > Acidobacteriota > Vicinamibacteria > Vicinamibacterales > JAENWD01 > CAVUCH01. Next base: position 1,089,081 of record CAVOPA010000017.1, on the reverse strand, counting down.
CGACGTGCGCGTGGGCGCCAGACGCCGCCTCGCTGAGCGCCCGCAGCGTGTGCAGAATCCCGCTGAACTCTTTCCGAAGGTTGGCTAGCGCGTCAGGATGGCCCTCCCTATACTCCTCCATGCATTTATTTGCGATGGTTAGCTCGGGGAGGAACAGTTCTCCCGGGGCGCGGAGATCCCATAGGTGAGCCGACGTTTGGTTCGGCATGGATGCAGGTTCCGAATCGATTCGTCGCAGCGTGAGCGCGAACATGCACCGTGGTCCAGCCAGATTCAGGCCGCTGCTGTGGCCGCGTCCGTTAACACATGCCATACCGCCTTGCACTTCAGGCAGTGGCAGACCGTGATCGTCTTGCGTGCGGTAGCCTGCACCTCAGTGGAGCCGCAAATCGGGCAGACCTTACAGGTGTCTGGCATAGCGGGCCAACCCTAGCACGACTGTGCGCGTCCCGCCGAATTATCCGGATGATCGATGCCGCGCTGGGCGGTTATAGGCGAATCTAAAGCGAAAGTGCGACCATTCGCTGGTGCCGCGCCCCCTGCACCGTCACCCTCACCGATCTGCGCGGGGATCCGGCACGTCGCGGAGGTGAATGCGGAATCGCTCTTTGAAGCGGCATTCCTGGTGCTGCGGGCGTTCAAGGCATCGGGGTGCACTGAGCGCATCGGGCCAGCCACGCGGGTTGAAGTGGCGATGGCTGCTCGATGGACGCCCATGCGGTAATCTGCCGAGCGTCTGGTCAGCGAGCGGCTTGGCGTTGATTACTCGCTGCTAGTGGCTAGTCGGCCCAGCGGAGGGCCATGCCTGGTTGGCCGTTGCGTGCGGGCGTCAGGTCAGGATGCGTCCCGCGCGGGTTGAACAAATCTTCTTCGGTCGATCCTGAGCCGTCTCTCGGGGTGAGACCAAACGTGCAGACAGGCTTCGCACCGAAGGTAGAAAAAACGCTCGGCCACTGTCGCAAGCCGCACATGGGCACCGGCGCACTCAGGGCACGCAAAGCCGCTCACCGGCGGGTGACTCCCGTTGGATCGGTTCCGTCTGTCCATAATGGGTATGCAGACATGGTATGCGGGGCAGGCCCACGTTCGGGAGGGCTCGGCGTGCGGATCGTAATCAGTTCCGACACAAGTCGTATCGTTTACGACACGCTTGATGTGGAGACAGTCACGCGGGTAGAGGTCGCTCTGCGACGACGCGGCACGCGTCGGTCAAGTGCAGCGGTGGGCGGATGGCGGCAACCAGTCTTTTTCGAGCCCAGGGGCGTCAACGCAATCTCGTTGACCGATGGCTTGCAAGCCGTAACTGCCAAAACGGAACGGCTCGGCAGGCAGGTAGTGGGTCGGTGTCGATTGGGGGCCGCGCTAGGGCCTGAGGCACGGTTCTTTTGGGCTGGGCCCCATGAGACAAGGTGTATCGTTCGCACGCTCGGATGCCGATTCCTTAAAGCGAGGGATGCCACGGACTCACACCCTCCCCTCTCTGCTCACGTCGCTGAGCAACACCGTGAAGAGTGGCTCGCGACCCTCGTCGGACTGGCGCACGGCTACGAACAGGCACTCAATTCGCGGACAGCCTGTTAGAAACGCTGGAGAGAGACAAGAGAATGCCGACGCCCTCGCAGCGCGCGTCCGCGCAGTCCACGTTGGCCGGGCTGAGCGCGCGGTTCACGGCCGTGAGGCTGCAGATGGCTGAACTGCTAGACGGATCGGGGGCGGCAGCCTGATGCCGGACCAAACCTCCGCTCACCTCTGGGATCTTCGCGCCCAGGGAGAACTGTTCCTCCGCGAGCTGACCAGCGCACACAAGTGCCTGGAGGAGTACCGGGAGGGCCATGCTGACGCGCTAGCCAACCTTCGGAAAGAGTTCGGCGGCATTCTCGACACCCTGCGGGCGCTTAGCCAGTCGGCGGCAGACGCCGACGAACACCTCGCAGAACTGCCGGAGCAATACCTGTCGCGTCGCCCGGCCTGATCCTCACCGCTTCTCGGCGGGCGGTTTCCCGACAGCCCCTTTCAGTGTGCGCGCGGCCTCGTGCTGCCGCACGAGACACACTCCTCTCGCGCTGGGCGACACTGGCTGCGGCCGACCTGGTCCGCATCGACCCTGCCCTTGACTCTGGGTTGTCTCCTCTCCGGTGGCAGGCGCGTGAGCGGCCGCATCGGCCGATTGCGGGTTGTGATTCGCCGCGCGTACCCCGAGGTGGTCAGCCCCTTCCCTTTTTCTTCCGGTACGTAGCCGCGAACGTCGTACCGCGTGGCGGGCGTGCTGATCGCGTGTGTCTGGCCCCCTCCGTCCGACCACGAGACGAACTCGTATGTTCTCGAACCCACCGTCTGTGGCGTCGTCGCGCCGAGCGTGCGCCGAATGCCCACGACACCAGTAAACGTGTACGGCGCGACGATGGGTTGGCCATCCAGGGTCAGGGATAAACCTGAAGGGCTCGAGCTCAGCGTGACCTGAACCTTTCGTGGCAATAGATCCCGATACGTGGTGTTGGTTTGCCCGGCAGCATCCTGAACCGTCAATCGGATGCGATACCAGACATTGGCTGACGTTTCACCGACTGTCGGAATCGTGAAGGTCCCGCTTCTGGTTCCGGTGATCGGCCCCATGAATGGATGCGTATGCGTGTCGTGGTGAAACACGATCTCCCACGTGAATGCGGCAGGAGGAAGCGTTCCGTCCTCGGCGTCCGTCGCCGTTCCCGAATACGTGAACGTTTCTCCACCTGAGTAGAGCGTGCCCTGGGGCGGTGAAGCAATAGTGGGGACCGGCAGCACGTTACGCAGTACGGTGAGCGTCGCGGCGCCGCTCGTGACCGTGCCGTAGCCATTCGTGACGACGCAGCGGAACTGGCTGCCGCTGTCGGACAACTGAGTATTCGACACTGTATATGTGGAGAGGGTCGCACCGGAGATACTGACGCTATTCCGTTGCCACTGATATTTCAGTGGCGCTGCACCCGAGGCGGCTACGCTGAATGAGGCAGGCTGCCCGGCCGAGACGGTGACACTGGCTGGTTGCTGCGTGATCGACGGCCCGAGGTTTCCGGTGAACGTGATTCGTGCCACGACGCCGCTCGGCGCACCATAGGGTCCGCGCGCGAGGTAATACAGGCTGCCATCTTCTGCAACCTGCAGGTCGATCGGCGAGGCAATCCCCGTCGCGAATGCCGGGGTCACCAACGTTGGGGTCGGCCCGCTCACGTCGATCCGGTAGATCCAGCCGCCACAATAGTCAGCAAAAAAGTAATCGCCAACGTAGTCGCTCGGAAATTGGGCGGTCAGCGGATTGTAGAAGGCACCGCCGGTGATGGAGCACCCTGTGGGAGTGCCGGTACTGTGCTGGTACGCGTACGTGGGTGAGACAAATCGAGGATCGTTGGTTGGACCCTCGGTCGCGGGCCAACCGAAATTTGCTCCCGCTGATCCCTCATCGATTTCTTCCCAGGTGTCTTGGCCAACGTCGTTGATGAACAGGCGTCCGCTCATCGGCTGGACTGCAAAGGTGAATGGGTTGCGCAACCCCAAGGCCCAAATGGCGCTGGTTGGGTCCGTGGCAGTCGTAAAGAACGGGTTGTCAGTCGGAATGCTGCCGTCGCTGTTGATGCGGAGTAGCTTCCCATGGAGGTTGCTGAGCGTCTGGGCGTTGGCACTGTTCCCGTTGTCACCCACCGCAATATACAGCCTGCCGTCTGGAGCGGGACGGAAATGAAGCGCACCGGCATTGTGAATTGCCGCCGCCTGCGGGGACAAATTCAACAAAACCGTTTCGCTTCCGACGACCGCCACGTCACCGTTTGCGGTGAACCGACTCACACGGTTGTGAGGAGATGTCCCTGGCACCGTGTACTGCACGTACACAAAGTGGTTGGTCGCGAAGTTCGGATCGAGAGCGACGCCGATCAGTCCTCGTTCGCTAGTGGAATCGACGGTGACCGTGAGGAAGGGCGTCGCGAGCAGCACGCCATTCTTGATCACGCGCAGCTGGCCGGCTTGCAGGCAGACGAACACGCGCCCGTCGGGAGCGACGGCGATGGCCGTCGCGTTCGGCAACCCAGAGGCGGCAAGGATGGTTTCCTGGAACCCGCTCGGCAGCGTCGCACCCAGGAGGGGTGACGCCATAACCGTTGAGGCAAAGACCAACGCGAGTACGCGCCGCCGGGTACCCGGAGATAGCAGCCGCATACGCCCTCCCTTGGGGGTCTATGAAGGAGTGTAGGTGCGGACCATATCACGAATGTGAGCGGGGCGTCGGGAGACGAGACGACGATGCCAATGATCTCGGGATGCGCGGCGGAGAAGATACGCCGCAGTACATCAAATGCGACATCAGCACGCACTCCCTCAGGTGCCCGTTGCGGTCCAGGCGCGAAAGCGTGCGGCGTCTCACCGCAATTCAGGGCTCCAGGGACGTCAGCTGGGCTCCGAAAATATCAGTGGTGCGTATAATCGCGCCGATGGGGCTGCAAGCCGGCGAGCGGCTCGGTCCGTACGAAATCATCTCCCTGCTTGGCGCGGGTGGGATGGGCGAGGTGTATCGGGCGCGCGATACGCGCCTGGACCGCAGCGTGGCGGTGAAGGTCCTCGCACCGGAACTGGCGAAGGACCCCGAGTTCACCGCGCGGTTCACCCGTGAGGCCAGGGCGATCTCGGCGCTCAGCCACGCGCACATCTGCGCGCTTGCACGACATCGGCCGCGAGCACGACATCGAGTATCTGGTGCTCGAACTGCTCGACGGGGAGACGTTGGCCGCCCGTCTGGCACGCGGCCCGCTGCCACTGGGCCAAGTCCTCCGGTTCGGCGTTGAAATCGCGGATGCGCTCGAGGCCGCGCACCGGCTCGGCATCGTCCATCGCGATCTGAAGCCGGGGAACGTCATGCTCACCCCGGCCGGGGCGAAGCTGCTCGATTTCGGCCTCGCGAAGCACACCGTCGGCGCTGCCGGGCAGGAGCTCTCGATGCTGGCGACCGCGCCAGGAACGAACACGACGCAGGGCTCCCTCGTCGGCACCCTGCAGTACATGGCGCCCGAACAGGTGCAGGGCCAGCCCGCGGACTCGCGCACCGACATCTTCGCGTTGGGCACCCTCGTGTACGAGATGGCCACCGGCCGGCGCGCGTTCGAGGCCACTACGCAGGCGAGCCTGATCGCAAAGATTCTCGAGACCGAACCGCCGGTCGTCTCGTCGTTCGCGCCGCTCACGCCTCCCGCGCTCGACCACGTCGTCCAGGGCTGCCTCGAAAAGGCGCCTGCTGATCGGTGGCAGGCGGCGCACGACGTGAAGATGGGACTGCAGTGGATCCAGGCGCAGGGCTCCCGTACCGAGCTGGTTCCAGCAGCGGCGGTGGCTCCGAAGCGCGTGGCCTGGATGCCGTGGATCGTCCTCGCGGCAATGGTCTGCACGGCACTCGTCGCGATGGCGCTCTTGCGGTCATCTCGTTCCGCGATTACCCAGACGCCGGTACGCTTTGATCTGGTCCTGCCCGGCGAGATGCAGCAGATGGACTTCAATACGGGCGCGATTTCACCGGACGGGCAACGATTCGTGTTCGAAACCAACGTGGATGGCCGCACCCAGCTCGCTTTACGGGACATGGCGTCAACGGGATTGGTCGTCCTCTCCGGAACGGAGGGCGGTTTCGGTCCGTTCTGGTCTTCCGACAGCCGGTCGATCGCATTCTTCTCACTGAACGGAGGGTTGAAACAGCTCAAACGAATCCCTGCGACGGGAGGGCCCGTACGGGTGATCTGCGACACCCCGTCGTTCGATCCCAGCATACCCACCGACGGTACATGGCGCGGCGGGGTGATCCTGTTCACGACCAGCGGTCCCATTTCCCGCGTCGCCGCCACGGGAGGCACGGCCACCACTCTCGAGACGCTTCCGTGGAAGCCCGGACAGAGGCGATACGCGTCGGTGCAGTTGCTACCCGATGGCCATCACCTGCTGTTCACCCTCGCGGATGACCCTGCCCTGTATGGCGCGTCCCTCGATGCTCCCGGCACCCGGAAAATTCTGGACGAGGGCGCCCCCGCCCGGTACGCGGCCGGGCACGTGTTCTACGCGCGGGGAGAAGGTCTGTTCGCGCGTCCGTTTGATCCGGAACGGCTGCAGGTGTCTGGAGCCGAGGTCCAGATCGCTGATCGGGCCGGGTTCGCTGGAGTGGCCGGTTTCTTTTCCGTGTCCGACGGTGGCACCGTCGTCTACCGCCCGGAAAGCATCGCCGTGTCGAGGCTGACGTGGTTCGACCGCAACGGGCGACACACGGGCACGCTAGGGGATCCGGCGCCGTATGGCCAGGTGGTGCTGTCGCCGCGGGGCCGGCGCGCCACGGTCGTTCGGTTCGATGCGCAGGGCGACCACGGTGATCTTTGGGACATCGATCTCGCGAGCGGCATCTTCTCGCGGCTGACGACCGACCCGGCCGACGATGTCGACCCCTCATGGTCACCCGACGAGCGCGCGCTGGCGTTCGTCTCGGAGCGCACCGGGCGCCAGGCCCTATTCGTGAAAGACGTGGTGAGCGGACGAGAGGAGCCGCTTGGTACGTTTGGCGAGCCTGCTGTCATTGACGAGTGGACGCGCGATGGCCGCTTCATCATCTTCCGAACCCTTGGCAAGGCCGTCTATGCGATGCCGCTCAGCGGCGATCGCACGCCGCGTCTGCTCGCGGACACGCCGTACATCGAAGATGAAGTGCATGTCTCCCCCGACGGGCGATGGGTGGCCTTTCAGTCCGACGAGTCGGGGCGATGGGAGATCTACGTCGCCGCGTTTCCGACGTTCACGTCGAAACGGCAGATTTCGAGCGGCGGGGGCTTCCAGCCGCAATGGCGCGGAGATGGCCGAGAGCTGTTCTACCTCAGCCCGGACGGCTCGCTGATGAGCGTGCGTGTCGATGCACGCGACAGAGTTCATAGCGAGCCGGCCGTCGCCCTTGTTCACGACCAATATCGCGCCGTACGGTGGTGCCACGACTCCCCAGTACGCCGTCACCGCTGACGGCCAGCGTTTCCTCGGCCTGGAGCGGGTCGGCGGAGGCAAGGCGTTTACGTTCCTGCTTAATTCCCTGACCGCGGAATCTGCCGAGGCCGGCACTCGGGCGCGGTAGACACGGTACGGGCAACTGACGAGTGCGCGATTGGCAATCCACTCACCACGTGAGTGACTCGGCTGAGCGCACGCTTGACGGGAGATATCGACGTGTGGCGCTGGACGATGCGCATTGTCGTCGTGCTGGGCGGGTTCCTTGTCGTTGCCGCACTCTCCGGCGCCACGTACCAGTGGCTTGCTACTCGAAACGAGCTCGCGGCGACTTCGCCTCCCGGACAGCTCGTCGACATCGGAGGGCACAGGCTGCATCTATGGTGCACCGGGGACGGCGCGCCGGCCGTCGTCCTCGACACGGGACTCGGCGGCTCGAGTAGTGACTGGGGCTTCGTCCAACCTGATGTTGCCCGATTCACGCGTGTCTGCTCCTACGACCGGGCAGGTATGGGCTACAGCGATGCCGGCCCATCGCCGCGGACAGCACGCCGCATCGCGAGCGAGCTCGCCGAACTCCTCGCCCGGAGCGGAATTGGCGGACCGGTGGTGCTCGTGGGGGCCTCCATCGCGGGTTTCGACGTCCGCGTGTTCGCCTCGGATCATCCCGAGCGCGCCGCAGGCCTCGTGCTCGTGGATGCCTCCCACGAAGACCAGGCCCATGAAGTGCCGCGGATGGCGTGGTTCGTTCCCCTGCTGTCGACGATCGGCGCGCTCCGATTGCTCGGCGTATCGTTCGGCCAGAGAGTCGAATCGCTGGCTCCGTCAGTGCGCCAGTTCGCACGGGCCACGAGTTTTCGCGCAGCTGGATACCAGGCGGCGGCTGACGAAATCATCCATATTCGGGAGAGCGCATCGGAAGTCAGGCGCTCGCGCCGCAAGCTCACGATCCCTGTGCTCGTCGTCACCGGCGGACGAGGAGCCGACGAGCATTGGCGACAGTTGCAACGAGATCAAGCCTCGCTGTCAGAACGAGGATGCCTGATAATCGCTGAACAGTCCGGTCACGTCGTGGCGATTGACCAACCAGAGGTTGTCGTGGACGCAATACGGACGGTCGTGGAGACAGCCAGAGGACACGATGTTCCCCTGTGTGCTACGCGTGCGGACGTTGAACGCGGCCGCCCTCGGCAATGAATCCGTTTTCACGCAGGAGACCGACCGGAGCTCCCCGGCCGATACCCAGCCTGTCGTAGCGCTTGTATCCGACCCACCGGCCTGGCTCGAGAGGAGGCACGAATGAAGGCACGAGCGTTTCTGTGTCTGTTGCTGTTTGCATCAGCGGCTGCGAACGCTGGAGCGTCCGACGTCACCGGGCGATGGAAGGCGACGATTTCACTCGGCGACGAGACGATGACCGGTGTGGCTCTGCTGAAGCAGACCGGCGACGAGGTAACGGGCTCTATCGGGCCGGATGACCAGAACCAGCATCCCCTGGATGGAGTCGTGAAAGGAAACCGGGTCACCCTCACGACGCATCCACGGCCAGGGCGAACCGTGGCGTTCGACACGTGTTACCTGACCGTGGATGGCGAGCGGATGACGGGCACGACCGAACGAAAGGGATCCAGCGACAAGGGAAAGATCGAGCTCGTCAGGTCGCAGCAGTAGTTTCGTGCAGCCCGGTGTGTCAGAGACTCGAACGTGCGTGAGCATATCGTCGCCGTTGACCCGCCTTCCACCTGATGCTATGGTCCGGGTGTTCCTCCCTGCATGGGGTCGGTCAGACGCATCGATCCATTCGACACCGCCGCGGCAGGCTTCGCGACAGCATCACCATCCCCGACGACAGGCGGCCGATGGTTGGACTACTTCTTCGCGGACGACAAAGCCATGGATGACGCGCTGGATGCTCCGCTCCAGAACCTCGCCGAGAGCCCGGTGGATGGGAGTGGCACACCGAGGTCGACAATCAGCCGCAGAGACCTGTTCAGGCTGACCCTCGGCGGTGGCTCAGGCCTCGCGGTCGGCGGGCTCCTCGACGTACCCGCGATGCGCGCCGCGACCAAGGACTTGAAGCTCTCGGACGTCAGCGAGTTCACCACCTCGTGCAACTTCTGCTCGTGCGGGTGCGGGATGATCGCCGCCGTCCGCGACGGCAAGCTCCTGACGATGGAGGGCGACTACGACCACATCGTGAATCGCGGGTCGCTCTGCGTCAAAGGCATCTCGATGTTCGCGACGCACGCCTCCCCGAACCGGCTCACGACACCTCGCTACCGGGCGCCGGGCAGCGATCACTGGGAGGACATCTCCTGGGACGACGCGATCGCACGGGTCGCGCAGAAGATTCGGAAAACGCGCGACGCGACCTGGATCGCGACCGAGAAGGTCGGCGACAAGGAGGTCCCGGTCAATCGGACCGACGCGATCGGCTTCATGGGCGGCGCGCAGAACACGAACGAGGAGTGCTACCTCTTTCAAAAGGCGGCCCGGCTGCTCGGCATGGCGTATGTCGAGCACCAGGCCCGGCTTTGACATAGCCCCACGGTCCCCGGTCTGGGGGCAAGCTTCGGCAGGGGCGCGATGACCAATCACTGGGTCGACCTGCAGAACTGCAAGACGATCCTGGTGGAAGGCAGCAACGTCGCCGAGAACCACCCGATGGCCTTCAAGTGGATCCGGAAGGCCCAGGAGAACGGCGCGACGATCATCCACGTCGATCCGCGATACACCCGGACCTCGTCGGCGGCCGACGTCTACGCGCGCATCAGGCCAGGCACCGACGCCGCGTTCCAGAACGCGATGATCAACCACATCATCGTGAACAAGCTATACGACGAGGATTACGTCGTCACGCACACCAACGCGCTCTTCATGAGCGATGAAGCGTTCGAGTTCAAGGACGGGGTCTTCAGCGGGTACGACAAGGAGCGCCATACCTACGATACGAAGACCTGGGGATACCAGCTCGACGCGGAACGCAGGCCGCGCGTCGCCAGCAGCCTGGACGACCCGCACTGCGTGTTCTCGCGCCTGAAAACCTTCGTCTCGCGGTACACGCTGGAGATGGGCGAGCGGATCACCGGCATTCCGGCCGATCAGATCCGTCAGATCGCGGAGACGATGGCGAAGAACCGGCCGGGAGCCATCCTCTACGCGCTCGGGATGACCCAGCATACGACCGGTGTGCAGGGGATCCGGTCGTTCACCATCCTGCAGCTCCTGCTCGGCAACATCGGCAAGCCCGGAGGCGGCGTCAACGCGCTCCGCGGCGAGCCGAACGTGCAGGGCGCGTGCGACATGGCGGTGCTCTATAACTACATGCCGGGCTACCTCAACTCGGCGTCGAATGCCGAGCCGACCATCTACGACTACGTGCGCAAGTACGGGATCGCCGACAGCCGCTACCTCGTCAACACGCTCAAGGCATTTTTCGGAGATGCCGCCGCCGCCGAGAACGATTATGCGTATGCCTGGCTGCCCAAGCGCAACGCGTCCAAGGACTACGGCACCCTGCCGATGTTCGAAGATGCCCTCGCCGGGAACCTGAAGCTCCTCTGGATCGTCGGCCAGAACCCCGCCGTCACGCTGCCCAATCTCACACTGATGTTCGAAGCGATGGCGAACCTCGAGACGCTCGTGGTCCAGGAGATCTGGGAGACCGAGACCGCAACGTTCTGGCGCCGTCCGGGCGTCGATCCGAAGTCGATCGCTACAGAGGTGATCCTGTTGCCCGCGGCGTTCTTCATGGAGAAGAACGGAACCATCAGCAACTCGGGTGGCATGGTGCAGTGGCGTCACGCCGCCGTCAAGCCGCCGGGGCAGGCCAAACCCGACGGCGCGATCGTGGATCTCGTCTTCCGCGCGGTGCGCGACCTGGTCAAGGATTCGACCGAGCCGAGGGACGAGATCATCCGGAAGGCGTTCTGGACCTATACGACGGCCGAGGACGTCCTGCGCGAGATCAACGGCTACGCCCTGCGCGACAACCCGGAGACCGGACTCAAGGCAGGCGATCTCGTTCGCAAGGTCAGCGATCTTCGCGCCGACGGGTCCACGTCCTCCGGCGCCTGGATCTACGCCGGTGTCTTCGCCAACGGCGAGAACCTCTCGAAGCGGCGCGATTCGCAAACGGATCCGGGAGGTCTCGGCCTCTACCCCGGGTTTGGGTGGACCTGGCCGAACAACATGCGAATCCTCTACAACCGCGCTTCGTGCGACAAGGACGGCAAGCCCTATCCGGGCTCGAAACCCATCGTCTGGTGGGACGAGCAGGCAAAGCGCTGGACGGGGCACGATCTGCCCGACGTCCCCGTCCTGACCGACGGTCCCGACACGCCGAACGGCCAGCGGGCGTTCCACTTGGGAGCGGAGGGCGTCGGCCGCCTCTTCGCCGCTGTGTACTCAGACCCTGACCCGAGGTATACCGATTATTGGCGCGACGTGGCCTACGTGCCGAAGGATGGCCCGCTGCCGGAGATGTACGAGCCGGTCGAGAGCCCGGTGGAAAACGTCCTTCATCCGGGCGTCAACAGCAATCCGACGGTCAAGTATCCGCGCGTCGCGTCGCATCAGCCGATCGGTACCGCCGACAAGTTCCCCTATGTGCTGATGACGTCGACGGTCGCCGAACACTGGTGCGCGGGCTCGACGACGAGGAACATTCCCTGGCTGAACGAGCTCGTCCCCGAACCGGTGCTCGAGCTGCCAGTCGCCCTCGCGAAGCAGCTCGACGTGGAATCGGGGGATTGGGTCCGCGTCTCGTCGGCGCGCGGTGAGCTCGAGGTCAAGGCCCTCGTCACGCACCGGATGAAGGCGCTGAAAATCGGCGACCGCGAGGTCACCGTGGTTTGGATGCCGTACAACTGGGGCTTCCAGGGGCTGTCGACCGGCCCGAGCGTCAACCACCTCACGATCGACGCCTCGGATCCCGGAGCGGGCACGCAGGAGACCAAGGCGTGCCTCGTCAACGTGGTCAGGGCCGGTCGCCCGGCCACACGCAGATCCGGTGCACCAAGGGGACGCACATGAAGCCAGCCGCGGCGGCAGGCCCGATCAGGGCGACGCTGATCGACATCTCCAACTGCATCGGCTGTCGCGCGTGCCAGGTGGCGTGCAAGCAGTGGAACGAGCGCGACGGCGAGCAGACCGAGCTGCAAGATCATCTGGGCTTCCAGAACCCGGCGACGCTCAGCGCGAAGACGCTCACGCTCATCGCGTTCCACGAGTTCGAGAATGCACAGAAGCCTGGAGGTGTGGAATCCGCCTTCGTCATGCAGCGGTGTCTCCACTGCCTGGAACCGGCCTGCGTCTCCGCGTGCCCGACGACGGCGCTCTACCGGCAGGCCGACGGTCCGGTGTCGTACAACGTCGACGACTGCATCGGCTGCAGATACTGCGCGATGGCGTGTCCGTGGGACGTGCCGACGTCGGATTGGAACACGCGCTCCCCGAAGATCTCGAAGTGCACGCACTGCGCCGACCGCGCCGCCCAGCCGGTGCCGACGGCGTTCAACGGGCAGCCGCTCTCGCTCGATGCGGCCAAGCAGTTCGCCGACACCATCGCGATCCCAGCCTGTGTCAAGGCGTGCCCCGCCGACGCCTTGCGCTATGGAACCCGGGAAGAGATGCTGGCGCTCGCGCACAAGCGCATCTCTGATCGGCCCGACAAGTACGTGGACCACATCTACGGAGAGAAGGAGCTGGGCGGGACGAGCGTGCTGTACCTGTCGAGAGTGCCGTTCGAGAAACTCGGCTTCCCGACGTACGGGGAGAAACCCTTTCCGGCCTTCACCAAGACGGCGCTCGGCGCCGTGCCCCCCGCCGTGATGGCCGTGGGCGCCTTGCTCGGCGCCGCGTATGCCTCCTTCCGGAAACGGGCTCAGGCCGTGGCTGATGCGTCGGCTGCGTCGAGGCATTCCCAGGACCACGGGCACGTCGAATTCGAGCCTCTCCGGAGCACGCTGCTGACCCCGTTCAATTGGGTCCTCCTGCTGCTGATGGCGTTCGGTGGCGTCTCGTTGGTCGCGCGATTCGCCCTGGGGCTCGGCGGCAGCACCAACCTCTCCGACACCTACCCATGGGGCTTGTGGATCGTCTTCGACCTGGTGTGGATCGCGGTGGCCGCGGGCGCGTTCGCGATGGCAGGCGCGATCTATGTCTTCCAACGCAAGGATCTCTACGGGCTGGGCCGAACCGCCGTCCTCACGGGCCTCCTGAGCTACTCCTTCGTGACGGTCACCCTGATCGCCGACCTCGGCCTGCCCTGGCACTCCTACGCGCTCGTCCTGAATGCGCCGGAGCACTCGGCCATGTTCGAGGTCTCGTGGTGCGTCAGCCTCTACGTCACGATCCTCCTGCTCGAATTCCTGCCGGTCCCCTTCGAGCAGTGGGGATACCACCGCGCCGCGGCGACGTGGCGGCGCTGGAACGGCGCCTACGTGGCGGGAGCGGTGACGCTGTTCGTCTACCTCCTGTCGCGAAACGTCCTCTACGCGCTGGGGACCGCTGTGATCTTCGGCGCCCTCGCCTGGATCTTCCGCGCCCGCGACGAGAGGGCCGAGCCGATCATGCTGGCGATTGCCGCCGTCACGCTCTCGACCATGCACCAGAGCTCGCTCGGCGCCCTGTACCTGCTGATGCCGAACATGCTCGCCCCGCAGTGGTGGTCTCCCGTGATGCCTGTCTCCTTCTTCCTGTCATCGATCGCGGCCGGCACCGCGCTCGTGATCCTCATCGACATGTGGATCGCGAAGGGATGGCGCCGCCCCCTCGAAATGACGCGGCTCGCCTCGGTCGGACAGATCACCTTCTGGGCGCTTCTCGTCTACCTCGTGTTCCGCCTCGGAGACATGACGATCCGCAGCCAGCTCTCGGGAGCCTTCGCCGGCAGCCTCGGCCTGGCCTTCGCGGTCGAGATCCTGCTCGGTGGCGTGCTTCCGCTCGTCCTGCTGGCCCGCAAGTCGCTTCGGCAGCGGGCCGACGTGCTCTGCGTCGCGTCGCTCCTCGCCGTTACCGGCGTGGCGTACAACCGCATGAACGTCGTCCTCTTCGCGATGACCTTCCGGGGCCGGATGCCCTGGGTCGCACCGGAAAGCTATCTGCCGTCGATCGTCGAGTGGGGCGTGTCGATCGGCCTGATCGCCGCGACGATCTTCCTCTTCGGCCTGGCGGCCCGGCTGATGCCGGTTCTCTCCAAGGCGCAGCCGATCGAGGGACATTGAGCCGATGACTCGGGAGCTGTGGCTGGAGGCGCATTCGTACCTCCGGCCGCTCGCTGACCTCGCCGCGCAGGTCGATCGCGCGGCGGACGGGATCCCGGTCCTCGACGCCCGGATTCCCGACTGGGACGCGTACCGCCTGGACTTTCTCGCCGGTGTGCCGCTGCTGTCGAGTGCCGACGCGGCCGTCGATCTCGAACCGGGTGGGCGCATGGCGGCAGCGCTGCTCGAACGACTCGCCTCCGGAACGTCGCCGGATTGGCTCGCGGCCGAGACCCGCGCTCTCGAGACCGACCTCCGGCGCGAGCCGAACGTCTCGCGCCGCATCGCGGAGTTCCTGCTGGGCGACGAGACGCTCACTCCCCCCTTCCCCGGGCTGCTGCGTTATCTGGCGTGGACGGCGATGGCGAGGTTCCTGCGTCCCGTGGTGAACGCCTTCGACGATTGGCGAGAGGAGGATCGGTGGCTTCGCCGGTATTGCCCGACGTGCGGATCCCTTCCCGCGATGGCCCAGCTGGCCGGCGCCGATCCCGGACGCAAGCGCCTGCTCTCGTGCGGCTGTTGCGGCACGCGCTGGCAGTTCAAGCGAACCGGTTGCCCGTTTTGCGAAACCGACTCTCAGCGGCTCGCGAGCGTGACCATCGAGGGAGAACGCGGCCTGCGCATCGACCACTGCGAGTCCTGCGGCGGCTACCTCAAGACATACGACGGGCAGGGCAACGAGGCCCTCTTGCTGTCGGACTGGTCTTCACTGCACCTCGACCTGATCGCTCACGATCGCGGACTGAAACGGCTGGCCGCGTCGCTATACGAATTCGAGCCCGTGCGGCATCCATAACGGGCGGAGGTGCTGCTGGCGCGTTGGGCACTGGGCACGGCGCACGCCACGGCGAGCATGAGTGCCAACCGATCGCGAGACCGGAAGTCCGTGTCACTTGATCGATTTGCCGGCACGGAGTGTTACAGCAACTTGTCCGGCGTAATTGGCAATTCCCTGATGCGCTTGCCGGTCGCATGAAAAATGGCGTTCGCAATCGCCGGTGCGACGCCGACCATCGCCAGCTCTCCAATGCCCTTGACGCCCAATGGGTTCACATGCGGATCGTGCTCGTCCACGAACATCACCTCCATGACCGCCGGTGTGTCCGCGTGCACCGGTAATGCGTATTCCGCAAGATTCGCATTCGGAACGCGCCCGTTTCTGCCGTCGACGATTGCCTGCTCCATGAGCGCCATGCCGATGCCGCCGATCATCGCGCCGATGCATTGGCTGGTCGCCAACTTCGGGTTCACGACCCTGCCCACACCGTAGGCGCCCACGAGGCGGCGTACGCGGGTTTCGCCCAGATCCGGATCGACGGCCACCTCTGCGAACACGGCGCCGAACGAGTGCATGGAGAACCGCCTGTTCTCGTCGCCTGGCGCCACATCGGCCGAGGCCTCCACTGGCTCGCCGATCCGGTGCAGCGCGTCGACGAGATCGTTTCCGCCGCCACGTGCCAGAGCATTCTGACGCGCCTGCCGACAGGCCGCCTGCACCGCACTGCCGACACTCGCCATCGTCAACGAACCGCCGTGCACGGGCGCTTTCGGCAGTCGCGTATCTCCGAGGGTGAACTTCACGCGATCGACCGGCAGTCCGAGGCTCTCGGCGGCGACCTGCGTCATGGACGTCCAGGTTCCTGGTCCCATGTCGCTGGCCGCACTCGACACCTCGGCGGACCCGTCCGGAAGGAGCCGAGCGTGAGCCGAAGCCGGTGCGTAGTTCATCGGATAGTTGGCGGTCGCCATCCCCCAGCCAATCCGCCATTGTCCGTCCCGCATCGATTCGGGCGTGGGATTCCGGCGGCTCCAGCCGAAGCGTTCGGCCGCCGTCTTGTAACACTGCAACGTCGAGCGGCTCGAGAATGGCAGGTTCCTGTGTTCATCCTGCGCCGGCTCGTTCCGCACGCGCAGTTCAACGGGGTCGATCCCAAGAGCGGCAGCGAGCTCGTCCATCGCACACTCCAGGGCAAAGTTGCCGCTCACCTCGCCGGGAGCGCGCATCGGGGTCGGGGTGTGGATGTTCATGACGGCGAGGCGATGACGCGTATAGACGCTCGGGCATGAATAGAGGAATCGCGTCGTATTCAGCAGCGCCTCGGAGAATTCCTCGTACGTCGAAGTCTCCTGGTAGCCGTCGTGCACGATCCCGGAGAGACGGCCTTCGCGTGATGCCCCGAGTGCGACGCGCTGGACGGTGTACGGGTGGTGACCGACGCTGTAGTACATCTCGCGCCGCGACAGCATCAGCTTGACGGGACGTCCGACTACGCGTGCGCCGAGCGCTGCGAGCGTGACGTGCGGCCACGTCCGTAAGGCGGAACCGAAGGCACCGCCCACGAATGGTGAAATCACCCGAACGTTCTCGGCTGGGATGCCAAACACGGCGGCGATTTCCTCGGCCGTGTTGTGCACCCACTGGCTCTTGTCCCAGAGCGTCAGGCGGTCGCCATCCCACGCGGCGATCGTCGCATGGAGTTCAATGGGGTTGTGATGCTCGCGCGGCATCACATAGGTGTGGTCGACCTTGACCGGCGCGGTTGCCAGCGCCCCGTCTGGATCGCCACGCTTCGTCTCGGGCGGCCTTCTTGTCGCCTGATCTGTCTTCTCCTGGGTTGGCAGCCTGAGCTCGACGTGGGTGACATCGGTGGCCGGAGTCTCAGGTGTATAGGTCACACCCACCAGGCGCGCGGCGTACGCTGCTTGTTCCAGTGTTTCTGCCACCACTAAGGCAATTGGCTGTCCTTGATGCGTGATCCGATCATCCTGGAGCACATGCAGCCGTTCACCGACGGCCGGATCGACAGTCGCTTTGTGTGGTCGATAGGGCAGCTTGGGCGCGTCGCGGTGCGTAATCACCGCGAGCACGCCGGCGGCGCGCTGTGCGTTCGATGTGTCGATCGCCGCGATGCGCCCATTGGCGATTGTGCTGCGGACGATCGCGGCGTGAACCTGGCCCCGTACGTCGAATTCCGCGGCGTAGGTGGCGGCGCCGGTGACTTTCTGCGGGCCGTCGATGCGGCTGACGGGTTGACCAATAGGCCCTGGCGTCATGCGCGAGCCCCCGCGGACTGGACAGCGCGCACGATGGCGCGCTGCATGAGATCGATCTTGAAGTCGTTGTGCCCGAATCCTCGAGCGCCTTCCGCCGCCAGTGCGGCTGCAGGCCTCAGCGCCGCGAAGTCGAGAGTCAAACCAGCGAGCGCGCCCTCCACGTGCGTGGCACGCCACGGCTTGGTTCCGACGCCGCCCAGCGCGACTTTCGCTTCGCGGATCCGGTCACCATCCATGTCGACGGCAACCGCCGCCGACACGAGCGCAAATTCAAAGGACGCACGCTCGCGTACCTTGAGATAGTGCGACCGTCGCGCCACCCGACTGGCAGGTACTGTAATCGCCGCGATGACCTCACCTGCGTCGAGCACAGTCTCGAAGTGGGGGGTTTCTCCCGGGAGGCGATGAAAGTCGACAAGCGGCACGGTGCGGTCGCCGTGAGCACCGCGCACTTCGACGACGGCATCGAGTGCGGCGAGCGCGACCGCCAAATCTGACGCATGGACGGCGATACAGTGCTCGCTTGTGCCGAGCACGGCGTGCCAGCGGTTCATGCCGCCGAGTGCGGCGCAGCCGGAGCCGGGTGCCCGCTTGTTGCACGCGCTGTAACCGACGTCGCGGAAGTAGGGGCAACGCGTCCGCTGCAGCAGATTCCCGCCCATCGTCGCCTGGTTCCGGACCTGAGGGCTGGCGGACTCCAACAGCGACTCCGAGATGACCGGGAACTGCTCCGCGACGTTCGGGTCTGCGGCCACCTCCGCCATCGTTGCGCCGGCACCGAGTCTGAGGCCCTGCGGCCCGACATCGATCCGGCTGTCGAGCAGCCCGCCAAGGCTCACGAGACGCTCAGGCTGGCGCACGTGTTCCTGGAGGAGCTGCACCATGTCGGTGCCTCCGGCGATGTATTCCGCGACGGCATCATTGCGACCAGCCTGTGCGCGCAACGCCAGTGCGCTCGCCAGATCGCGTGGACGTTCGAGCGTGAAGGGGTGCATGGGTCAACCTCGGCGAGTGGGGCTTGTCGCACGCGCGACGTGTTCAATCGCTGCGGCGATGGGCTTGTACGCACCGCACCGGCAGAGATTGCCGCTCATCCATTTATGGATCTCCTCGACAGATCCGGCATGACCCTCCGCGATGCACGCAACGCCCGACATGATCTGCCCGGCGGTGCAGTAGCCGCACTGGAACGCATCACGTTCGATGAAGGCGGTCTGCAACGCGTGAAGCTCGCCGCCTTGACCGAGTCCCTCGATCGTCTTGATGTCTCGCCCGTCCACGAGCGCTGCGAGTGAGAGACACGACTTCACACGCTTGCCGTCCATCAGGACCGTGCACGCTCCGCACTGCCCAAGCGCACAGCCCTTCTTCGAACCGGTGAGGTGCAGGTCCTCGCGCAGAGCGTCGAGCAAGGTGGTGCGCGGATCGAGCGTCAGCCGGTGCTCGGCTCCGTTCACGCGCAATACCACACCCATCAATGACGAAGGTGCGACGGAGACTTCTGCTGCAGCGGTCAACGGCGCCGGCATCAACAACGATTCTGTGAGCACTGCACCGCCGGTGGCTGCGGCAAGCGTCAGCAACTCGCGTCTCGTCATGTCGACGCTTGTCGGAGGGTGGTCGCTCAGCTGCGAAACAGCATCACTGGTCGAGTGGTGTTTCGATGTCCCGAGTGAGTCGTCCGTGATCTCATCCATTGAAGATCTCTACGAGGGCTGGATCAAAGGGCTATCGATGCCGAGCATGCCGGCGAGCGTGATACCGGCGAGCAACGACGATAGCCACCAGTTCGCGCATCGCTGAAGTTCCACGTGTGGCCTTCTCCTCTCCTGACCCGCCGCGGCCGTTCATCCGCTGCCCGTCGACCACACGTCGGCCGTGGGCCCGAAACCGACACCTGCCGAAGGATAGGCAGCGCGGATACGTCCGTCGTGCCGGTTTGCCCCGAAAGTTTGCCTGTTCCTCCGAAGTTCGCCGGACGAGCTCCTGCGAGCGGCCAGGCCGCGTGCCGTGGGCCCACACACCGCAGCTTCTGCACCACACAACCTCGGACGAACAGGGCAGGTTTTTGCAGGATCCTGCAAACCATCGCTTGGCGGCGCTGCTACGCTGGGGCGGTATGCTGGGCGCATTGCCGCCGCAGGAGGCGACAACATCGTCCATCCCCGTCCGCGTGACCGCGGCGGTCCAGGAGCTGGAAATATGAGGGAGCACGGATCAGTCGTATCCAAGAGCGGCGACCGCGCCGCCAGGTCGAGCCGAGCACACTTGAGGCTCGCCGGAGCGACGGTGCGGCCGACCGAACAGGCTACCGGCGAGGAGCCGCGGGCGCAGAGCTCTGCCCGACTGGCCGAGTTACTCGCGGCGCACGCACCCTACGATGGCTCTTTCCAACTCCGCGTGCCGGGGATCCACGCGATCCGGCGCTCTGCGGTTTCCCGCGACATGGTGCGGGCGACCGTCTCGCCCGCTTTGTGCATCGTCGCGCAGGGCGCGAAGGTCGTCGTGCTCGGGCGCGAGATCTACGCCTACGACCCGTCACGGATGATTGCGTACTCCGTCGAGCTGCCAGTCGCCGCCCAGATCGTCCGGGCGAGCCATCGCGAGCCCTTCCTCGCGCTCAAGGTCGACCTGCAGGGGTACAAGATCGCCGAGCTGAGCCTCAAGGTCTTCCCGCACGGGGTGCCGAGGCCCGGTGACAGCCGGGGCGTGTGCGTGGGGCAGACGACGACCGCCATCGTCGACGCGGCGTCGCGCCTCGTCGAGATGATGGCGCACCCCACGGACGCCGAGCTGCTCGCGCCGCTGGTCATCGACGAGATCCTCATTCGCCTCCTGCGAAGCTCAATCGGCCCGCGGGTCGCGCTGATCGGTCAACAGGAGTCCGGTGTCCAGCGCGTCGCCAAGGCGGTGACATGGGTGCGCGAGCACTTCGCGCAGCCTCTGGCGGTGGATGCCCTGGCCGATCTGGCACACATGAGCGTGTCGTCGTTCCACCAGCACTTCAAGGCGGTCACGTCCATGAGCCCGGTGCAGTACCAAAAGGTGCTGCGTCTCCACGAGGCGCGGCGCCTGATGTTGGCGCGCATGTTGGACGCGGGCAGTGCGGGACGCCAGGTGGGCTACCTCAGTGCGTCGCAGTTCAGCCGCGAATACACCCGCCTCTTCGGCAGTGCGCCGACGCGCGATGTCGCGAGGCTCCGCCAGGACGGTGTGCTGGCTGATGAGAGCGCCCGCTAATCGTGGGTTCATCGCTTCCGCGCATCAGGGCCAGAAGGAGATTCACGACGATCGAGTCAAGGATTTGGAGCTTCAGGCAAGAACCGCGACAGCGATGTCCATAGCATTGGTGGTGAGCACGTTTCTCACCCATGTGACGCCCTCCGAGCACGTGCCGCATGGGTGGGCCTGATATGAAGGAGGCGAGGGCAAATGCAGCAACGAACGTTGGGCAAGAGCGGACTCGAGGTATCGGCGATCGGCTTCGGCTGCATGGGCATCAGCTTCGGCTATGGCCCGGCCAGCTCCCGGGAAGAGGGCATCGGCATCATCCGGGCGGCGGTTGACGGCGGGGTCACCTTCTTTGACACGGCTGAGGCGTACGGGCCTTACGCGAACGAAGAACTGGTCGGGGATGCCCTTTCCGCAGTTCGCGATCGGGTCGTCATCGCAACCAAATTCGGCTTCAAGTTCGAGAACGGGAAGAGCGCTGGATTGGACAGCCGGCCGGCACACATCCGCGAGGTCACCGAAGCGGCATTGAAGCGACTGAAAACCGACCGCATCGACCTGCTCTACCAGCACCGCGTCGATCCAGACGTACCGATCGAGGAGGTGGCCGGGGCAGTCAAGCAACTGATTCAGGAAGGCAAGGTGAAGCACTTCGGGCTGTCCGAGGCCGGCGCACAGACCATCCGCCGCGCCCACGCGGTCCAACCGGTCGCGGCCCTGCAAAGCGAGTACTCGCTGTGGTTCCGCGAGCCAGAAGCGGACATCCTCCCCACGCTCGAGGAACTCGGCATCGGCTTCGTGCCGTTCAGCCCGCTCGGAAAGGGTTTCCTCACGGGGAAGATCGACGACTCCACCAGCTTCGACAGCACCGACTTCCGGAACGTCGTCCCACGCTTCACGGCGGAGAACCGGAAGGCCAATCTGGCGTTCGTCGATTGGCTGAAAGCCTTTGCCGCGCGCAAGCAGGCCACCCCAGCGCAGATCGCGCTCGCGTGGATCCTGGCGCAGAAGCCCTGGATGGTGCCGATTCCCGGCACGACGAAGCGCCACCGCCTCGAAGAGAACCTCGGCGCCGCATCGATCGAGCTGACGGCCGGCGACCTGAGGGAGATCGAGGAGGCAGTGTCGAAAATCGAGGTTCACGGCGCCCGTTACCCGGAGCATTTGCAGAAGTTGGTCGGCCGCTGAAGAGCAAACGATCGCACGTTAGAATTGAGCATGGAACATGCCGCGACCCACTTCTAACCTCGCTGAGAGTCTTCTGCGCCAGGCGCTGCGCGTCGCGGTGCGCCGCATCCGGGAAAGGCCAGCTTTCGACGCGCGCCACGTTCACTCACGTTCGCCGAAGGGCGATGATCGGATCGATGCGCATCGCGTGGAAGGCAGGAATCAGGGAAGCCGTGAGGCCCGCAATCGCAAGCACGACACACGCGCTCACGAAGGTCACCAGGTCGGTGGGGGTCACTCCAAACAACTGCGACTCGATGTACCGAGTCCCCACGAGCGCACCCGTGAGGCCGATGGCGGCTCCGATTCCGAGTAGTCGAACACTCTGTGCCAACAGCAAGCTGACGATCGATGCGGGTTGCGCGCCCATGGCGAGGCGAATGCCGATCTCGGGCGTCCGCTGAGTCGCGGCGTGTGCCATCACTCCGTACAACCCGAGAGCAGCCAGCAACAACGCGACGCCACCAAAGAAGCCCACGAGTGTTGCCAACATCCGTTGGCTGCTGAGCGTTCGATCGAGAACGTCGCCGAGCAGTTGCGGGCGCCCGAGAGCCAGTTGGCTGTCGACTCGCCGCACGGCGTCTCGAATCGCCGGCACCAGTGCCCGTGGCCGGTCAGCGGCGCGCACGTGCAACGCCACGCCCGACTCGAAATTTTGCGCCAGCAGCAAGTAGTACGTCGGCGGCCTCTCGTGTTCAATCGTGCTCGTGTACACAGTGTCGGGAACGACGCCGACGACCCGGAGTTGTTGGCGTTCGTCTCGCAAAGCCTTGCCTATCGGCTCCTGGTTCGGCCAGAGCCGGTCGGCCAACGACTTGGTGACGACTGTCACGCGATCGGTGTGTGGCCCGTCGGACGCATTGAACGGGCGTCCTCGAAGCACCGGGATGTTCATCGTCTCGAAGTAATGATGGCTGACGACATTCGCGCGGACGCCCAGCGCATTACTGTTGTCCTTGTCGATGGGGCGGCCGTCGGTGCTGACCGCGGTCGAGCGGGCACCGCCGCTGAGGACCGTCATCCGTGCCGCGCTGGCGGCGACCACGCCCGGAATTGCGTCTACCGTGGAGAGAATGCGTTCGTACACGGCCAGTCCGGCATCGGTCCCCCCCGGCCCGCCTTCGAAGTAGCCGCGCGCCTGGAGATCGAGAGAAGCGACCAGGACGCGATCGATGCGGTAGCCCAGGTCGACGGAATACGCGTTGTTCAGCGTGCGGAGGAAAAGCCCGGCTCCCACGAGAAGCACGAGACCTACGGCGACTTGGAACACGACGAAAGCTGCGCGCAGCCGCGCCGCGTGAGCGCCGGTCGCAACGGTCGCTCCCTCTGCGCGCAGTGACGTCACGGGATCTGGTCGGCGTACCTGAAAAGCCGGCGCCAGGCCGAAGAGCAGTCCGCTTCCAACACCAACGATGAGCGTGAAGGCGAGGACGCGCCCGTTCACCGAGAGGTCGACAGCCTCCGGAAGCACGAAGGTGTGAAGCAGGGGCGTAGTCGCCCAAACAACCACGAGTGCCGCGATCGAGCCGCAGACGCCCAGCAGCACGGATTCGGTGAGCCACTGACGAACAAGCCGTGTCCGGCTGGCGCCGAGGGCGACCCGCACGGCGACCTCCCTTTCGCGCGACACCGCCCGCGACAGCAGGAGGCTCGCGACGTTCGCGCACGCCACCATGAGCACCATCAATACTGCGCCGGCAAGCTGCCGCAGAATCGGTCGGGTGGCAACGCGAAGGCCGCGGCCCTCGCCAAGCGGCGTCAGAGTGAAACGCCGGTTGCGGTTTGTATCCGGGTATGCCGCCTGCAGGCGGCTGGCGATGACCGCAGCGCGCGACGCCACCTGGTCGATGCTGGCACCACGCGGCAGCCGACCGACCATTCTCAACCCTCGTGAGCTGCGCAGGTCGAATATCGCGGAACGACCGCGGGCGCGGCGCACGGCCGCTGCCGGCGGATCCACTTCGGGCTGAAGCGCAGCGGGAACCCATACATCCGTCGCCACTCCGAGGACGGGGCCACGGAACCCTGGCGGCGCGACGCCGATGAGCGTATACGGGTTGCTGTTGAGACGGACCGTCTGGCCGATCAACGACCGGTCACCGTTGAACCCCCGCTGCCACAGCGCATGCGAGATGACCGCCACGCGAACAGGCGCCCCGATTTGATCTTCGTCAGGCACAAACCCGCGGCCGACGGCCATTGCGATTCCCAGAACGTCGAAGTAGTTGCCGCTCACGAGCTCGCCGGTGAGAGGTTCTGGCTGACCGTTCGCATCCATCGTGATGGACACTTCCGTATACGCCAGCAGTGACGCGAACGTCTCACTGTCTCGCAAATCAAAATAGTCTGGATAGGACGACCGTGAGTAGAGGCTACTGCCGGATGACGTGTACACATCGACCAGCGTATCGGGATCTGAAACCGGCGCATCGCGCAGAAAGACCGCGTCCACGGCGCTGAAGATGACCGAGTTCGCGCCGATGCCGAGAGCCAGTGTCGCAATAACCGTCGCCGTAAAAGTCGGGGCGCGCAGGAGCATCCGGATCGCGTACCGGAGATCCTGTTTCATCGTGCTCCAATGCTCCGTCGGCGCGTGAAACAACAGATCTCCGAGTACTTGCAGCCACAACCTGCCCGAGCCCTCGGACGCGCGGTCTCTGAAGAGCAGCGACATCTCGTCGCCGTACTCGTCACGGAATTCGCGCGGATAGAGGCGTAGAAGCGATCGATAGAGTCGTTCTGACCACCTCACGTCTCATCCTTCATTCGAGCGGAGACTCGTCTGTCGCGCATGGTTCAGGAGGGCCGACATGCGTGCCATCTCCTGTCGCGCAGCTTCACGCCCTTCGCGCGTCAGCCGGTAGTATCGCCGGCGCTCGTCGTCGGCCGTGGCGCGGCTGGGGACTTCCTCGATCCAGGCGTCTTCGAGCATCTGCTTGATCGACCCGTACAGCGTGCCGGGGCTCAACTTGACCTTGCCTTCGCTGCGCTCAGCGATATCCAGCATGATCCCGTATCCATGGAGAGGCTGGTCGGCCAACGCGATGAGAATCTGGAAGACCGCTGGCGCCATCGGCCGCTCAGGCAGCAAAGGCTTGGGCATGACCTGCGCACTATATCTGAGTACGGATATATCCGCAAGTCGACCCATTCGAGTGTCGACCTCGACGGGTCATTGGAGGTGCGCGTCACGACGACACGTCGCGTCGTGAGCGTTGGGCAGATTCAGCGGCGGACGGAGGGTGCGGCGATCAGTCCCTCTGAGCGGCGAGGCGAGAGTGGCTGAAGGCGATGCTCAGGGATGCCGGGCTCGCGTGAGGGAGTGCCCGGCGCAACAACCGACCCAGGGCTGGATACGACCGGAGCCGCTCCGGTACGGCTCTTGTCGAGCGAGGGTGCGTCTGAAGTCTATGGTTTCCGTTGCGGCCAGCGCCGTGCGCCAGGCCGACGACGCGAGGGCCAGGAGCGAGAGGGAGGCGGGCCCACACATGGTTCGCCGCCGTCGGCGGCAGCTACTGACCGCCGACATCGAGACGGCGTACAACCGAGATAATCGGAGTTACGGCACTCCGGTGCCTGCGGCAGTAGCCAGAAGGTTGTCGCTGCGGCGACTTCACTCTCGGTTTGGAGGTGCTAGGCGGGATTCTCGGAGGTGACAACGCAACCCCAGCGAATCGGCGTGAGCGCGCCGACGCGCCGTGAATGGGCTCGTGAGTGCGCTGGTTGATCACCTGGTTGACGGCGACCGGTGCGTGAGCGAGGCGCGCGCGCCGTCCGTCGAGAGCGTCCGGTCAGCGAAGGGGCCTCGCGTTATTCAGGACTACTGCCGAGCGTCCTCGCGACCGCGGTCATCGCTTTCGTCGCCCTGACCCAGCCGGCGTAGAAGGCGACATGGGTCAACGCCTCCGTGATCTGTGCGCGGGTCAGACCGCTCTCGGTCCCCCGGCGCAGGTAGAACTCGAACTGCTCGTCATCGCCCATCGCGGCGAGGGCGACGATGGTGACCAGGCTCCGATCTCGCGGCGTCAGGTCGGAGCGTCGCCACAGGTCCTCGAACACCACGTCGTTGGTGAGCTGCACGAACTTCGGCGCGACGGCCGCCAGACCTTGATTCGCCGCGCCGGCCCGCTGCGGCCTCCGAGGCCGGCGCTGGCAGTCGCGGGCCCACGGCACTCAGCGCTCCGGTGTCGATCTTGCGCGCGGTGTACACCTGGTCGTACGCCTCGAGCGCCGCGACTGCGCTGGGCCAGCCGCAGTAGATGGCCAGGTGCGCCAGGAGGCCGGACGCTTCGCCGGGCTGTACCCCGTTGTCGAGCGCCCGACCCAGGTGGCCGGCCAGCGGCGCCGTCTTCCCCATCGCGATCAAAGCCGTGATGGTCACCAGGCTGCGGTCCCGCTGCGACAACTCGGGACGGTTCCACACGTCGCCGTACAGCACATCGTCGGTGAGCGCCGCCATGCCCGGCGCGATCTTCTGTTGCAGCGGTCCCGACGGTCGGGTGGATTGCGGCGACGGACTCGACGAAGGGGACGTCTGTTCGGATGAGGGCTGAAGCGGAACGATCACACCCGAGCGTCCTTCCCGACCGGCCGCACCGTTGTATTGCTCGTCGCTGACGGCTTCCAACCACTGGACGGTTGTGCCGTCGCGATGCTCGGTGATGGCAATGTGCGTCATCGACGCCTGCGGCGACGCCCCGTGCCAGTGCTTCTGACCGGCGGGGATCCGGACGACGTCTCCGGCTCGGATGTCCTCGATGGGGTCACCCCATCGCTGGACGCGGCCGACCCCGGCCGTGACGATCAGGATCTGTCCCCTCGGATGGGTGTGCCAGGCCGTGCGGGCACCGGGCTCGAAGGTGACCGTCCCACCACTCGCGTGAGAGGGATCGCGCGCCTCGAACAGCATCTCGACCTGCGCGCTGCCGGTGAAGTTCTGCTTTGGCGCGGGCCGGACGGGCCGTGAGCCGCCGCGCGAGATGATCAGCGACTGAGCATCAACAGACGCAGCGGCGAGCAGGGTGATTGCGGTGGCGGCTGCAGTGACTCGGATCATCCCTCACTCCTGCTGTGCGTTCGACTTCATGAACCGGCGATCTCACCTATCTCTTCCGCTGGAGCGTGCGAAGGTAGTTGACGATGCTCCAGATGTCATCGTCAGGGATGCGCCCAACGTATCCAGGCATCATGGTGGGGGGCAGCCCTCGCTTGATGACGGCGAAGATATCGCCATCGCGGGAGCCGTGATCCCATTGATCATCCGTGAGGTCCGGCGGCTGCTTGCCTCGCTGCTCTTCGATGATGGAGATCGTCATTCCGGCCTTGACCGCCCCTTGAGCGAGGGGGCCGTGACAGACGGCGCAGTTGGCGTCATACGCCCGCTGCCCGGCCGCGATCGACTGGGCCGTGGATGCCACGGGATTCTCGAGGTTGGGGGCTGGCTCGCCGGTAGCGGCCTGAGGTGTGCCCGGAGGGGGAACTGCCGCAGTGGGCTCGGGAGCAGTCGCCGCTCGGGCACCTACCACCTTCCTGATCATGCCGTCGCTCTTGGTCAGGATGTAGAGCTCGCCCTCGTCGTCGACCGCAAACCGCAGGTCCACGCGGCCCCGGCCGGCGACCGCTGCCATCCCGGGAAGCGCTTGTCCCTTCCCGCCGCGGTCGCGGTATCTGTCTTCGGTGAGTCGACGCAGGCCGGCGACCATCTCGTGAATCGGTGCGAGGGTCGTCGCGGTGCCGTCGTCGGCCGCAAGCACGTCGGCACGATCGGCGTACCAGATCCGGCCGGTGGTGATGTCGCCGAAGACGAGTTTGTCCCTGAGCGCCGGGATCAGGGTGCCGCGGTACACGAAGCCGTTGGCGATGGCATCGCCACCCGCTTCTAGAGTGTGGGGGTACTCGATCACGGGGTACGTGGGCGTGACCGTGCCGCGTACTACGGTGTCCGAGATCTGCACTGGAATC
Organism: Vicinamibacteria bacterium; assembly: GCA_963697705.1. Classification (GTDB taxonomy): domain Bacteria; phylum Acidobacteriota; class Vicinamibacteria; order Vicinamibacterales; family JAENWD01; genus CAVUCH01. The sequence goes on along the minus strand of CAVOPA010000017.1, from coordinate 1,061,353 downwards.
GTGTCCTCGTCGGGCAGTGGGCCCATCCCGTTCGAGGACGACATGCTTTGCGTCCCCTCACGCAGTGGATAGCCGTAGTTCGCCCCCTTGCGGACGATCACGACCGTCTCCCACGTGACCAGCCCGATATTGAACGCCAGCAACGTGGGCGCACTTGGCCGGGCCGGGTCCACGTCCCAGGTCAGCCGATGAGGATTCCGCAAGCCGTACGCCCAAATTTCCTTGCGCGCTCCCTGCACCGTCGAGAACGGATTATCGTTCGGGGTGCGGTAGCGCCCATTCTCGCTGACCGTGCTCGTGCTCGTGTGCTCGCGAAGGTCGGGAACGATGCGGAGGATCTTGCCGACGAGCGTGTCGAGTCGCTGCGGGTTCAGGCGGCGGCTGTCGCGTTGCTCGCCGGAACCCGAGTCTCCAGCCCCGAGGTACATGACCCGCCAGTCGGCATCGCCGGGGCGGGCCACCGGGTTGAACGTCATCTCGCCCAGCGGATGCTGCGGAAGCGGGTGCTGGACGCGGAGCAGCTCGCGTGCCGTGCCCTCGAAGGTGGTGTTCGCCGTGTTCCGGTCCTTCCACTCGATTAACACGACCTCGCGCTCGATCCGGCCGTCCACGGTCGGTGTGGGCACCGCGGGCGAGACCGTGTAGCCGGAGAGATCGAGCCCGGTACACGACGTCGGCCTTAGGTGCCGCGGGCCCCGCAATTGCCGGATCCTCCATGTGGAGCGTGTAGAACACGCCGCTGCGCGTGTAGTCGGGATCGAAGAGGAAATTCGTCAGACCAGTCGCGAAATTCCGCTCGAAGGTGAATCTCGGGAACAGTCCCGCGCGTCCACCCGCGCCGTTGAAGTCGAGATAGGTCGTGACGGCCTTGGTTTGCTTGTCGAGGATGTAGAGCGGGCCATTGAGGTCGTTGACGAAGAAACGACGGCCGCCAGGTTCGTCTCGCAGGTAATTGACCCGAGCCAGCTGCGCACGCGTGTTCTCGTTCGTGTTGTCCGCCGTCACCGGGAGCGCGGCGTAGTCCACCAGTTCCAGCGCGAGCCGCTGTGTGGGCTGCGCAGCGAACAGGCCCATGAATGTGGCGCCCAGCAACAGAGCGCTCGTCGCGGCCACGACACCCTTCATTTCGCTGCCTTCCGCTTGCTGACGTGTTGATCGATCCACTGGAGGATCAGATCGGCGATCTGCAGGTAGTTCTTGTCCTGCATGATCATGTGGCTGTTGCCACGAATGCCGGTTTCGGCGGGGCCGAGCATCTGCGCATCCCCGCCAGCGGCCTTGACGCGAGCGATGAGCGCCTGACAGCCGTCGAACGAGAGCTGCCACGACGGCCGCGTTGAGATGCCGGTCGGCGTGTCACGGTGATCACCGAAGACGACCAGGATCGGCACCGTCGCCAGGGTTTTGATCTGCTCGTCGGTGTACGTGTCCGGACAGCGGCCTGGCTCGACGAGCACGAGCCCCTTCGTCGCGGTGGGCGCCAGCAGCGCGGTCTCGAGGGGAAACGGTCCGGATTGCGAGTGGCCCATCACCACCGCGCCATTCAGCCGCGTGGCCAGGTCCGACAACGCCCTGAACGTGGGGTTCGGTGTGGGGAGGGAGCCGACTCACGTCGGGCACGCCTTGCTTCGACAGTTCGTCCACGGCAGACACCGGGAACTGGCTGTCCGGATACGGCGCCCCGGGTGTCGATCCGAAGCGGAAGTTCGGCCAGACGACCTCGTCGCTGAATCGAAACATGGCGGGCTGGTTCGCCGCCGGCACGGTACCCGCGCGCACGTTGTTGAAGACCGCCTGGTTGAAACCCGAGCGCCCGCGCCCCACCTGGTCCGGGACGTAGACGGGATGGCCCTTGCGCACGAAGTATTCGTCCCACCCGATGCGACCGTCCGGCGTGGTCTCCCACGACTTGCCGGTCAGGGTCGCGCCGTGAACCATCACCACCGGAAGGTTGCCGTCCCCGCCCTGGGGCACCATGAACCGCACGTACATCTGGTTGATGGTGATGTGGCCGCCGGGACCGAGGCCCCCCAGCTCCACTTGCGTCTCGTCGGCCTTCTCGCCGCCGACGAAGAAGCTGCCCTGTGCCTTCAGCACCAGCGGCGTGTCTGGCGTCTGCAGGTCCTTGAGTGCCTGCGCCTCTGCGCCGACCGCGGCCCCGAGTACGCCCGCGACCGTGGCACTCGCGAAGATCACCTGTCGCCACCATACCGAGGACTGCTGACGCTTCATTCGTCGTCTCCTGACAGCCTCACCGTCGATCCCGCCGCTCACCCGGTCAGAAATCGGACCGCTTCCCCGAGTCGGTGGCCAACTGCGTCACGTCGAGCCGCGCTTTCCAGGCATCGGGGCCCGCGCCCGCCGTGCCATCGGGCCGGAAATCGAAGATCAGATCCTTGCTGGGATCGTGACGCGGCCAGGTCGGCAGGCCCGCACCATTCGGGTCGCCGGTCTTGGCGAAGTTGACCCAGTAGCTCTGCGCCATCCGGGAGACCGCCTGATCCTCGGGCGTCGGCGTCGAGCCCGGGCGGGCCGTCAGCGTGCCGAACACGAAGCCGATTTCGCCGCCGTGCGGGGCCCCCGCCCGCATCTGTTCCCGCATCGCCGTCTGGCACGTAGGAGAACCGGTAGCGATAGACGGGCGACCCGTTGGCCGCGAAGGCATTCGCGGCGAAGCGGGCCGGCTCGGCCTGGCCGAAGTCGTCGTTGGCCCTCGAGACCAGCGTGGCCAGATCCGTCGATCCGTCGGGATCGTAGGCCGCCTTCGCCTGGGCGCTCCACTGGCCGAACCGGGCGAACAGCTGCTCCTTGGTGGTCGCCTTGATCCGGTTCCCCGCGGTATCGGCGCTGTTGCTTCCGAGCAGGAGAGGAACACGCGGCTGGTGGCGGGCCTTGTAGGCGGTCTCGGCCGTCTCCGTGACCAGCTTGCCGTCGAGGATCGGCGTCGTCTCGTAGGACGGCACGTTCGCCCCCGGTTGGGCCGGCGCGCCGCGAAGGACCTGTTCGGCGCTGAGGGCGCGCAGCTTGGCGAGCGCGGCCTGGTCCGTGCCCTCGATCCCCATCGAGCGCGCGAAGTTGATCCCGATCGTCTCGGCCGACACCGGATAGTTCGGATCGACGCCGTCCTCGCGCATCGGCCGCGCGGTGAGCACGCTGTCGCGCGAACCGCCAGACTCGGCGATCGCCTTGTGGAACAGGCCGCGCGCCATGCGGCGAAGCCAGCAGGCTGTGCACCGAGACGCCGCCCGCGGAGAATCCGAAGATGGTGACGTTGCTCGGATCGCCTCCGAACGCGGCGATGTTCCGCTTCACCCACTGCAGGGCCGCGATCTGGTCCATGTACGCGTAGTTGCCCTTGAGTCTCGTCAGGACGCTCGCGGCTCAACGCGGGGAAGGCGAAGAAGCCGAAGCGCCCCACGCGGTAGTTGAAGCTGACGAGGATGACGCCCTGCTTGGCGAACTGGGTCCCCGAGGTGATGGGCGATGGCGCCCGAGCCGCCCATGAACCCGCCCCCGTAGATCCAGACCATCACGGGCAGCTTCGCCGCTGGCGTGGCGCTCGCGGGGCGCCAGACGTTCAGGAACAGGCAATCTTCCGACGGAGCCGGCGCCGCGGGCGCGCCTGGCGGCCGGGGGCGGGCCGAACCGTCCCTGCATGCAGTCCGCGCCGAACTCCGCGGCCTGGCGCACGCCAGTCCACGGCGCCGCCGGCTGGGGCGGCCGCCACCGCAGGTCGCCCACGGGGGGCGCCGCGAAGGGGATGCCTTTGAACGACTCGACGCCCTCGTCCACCACTCCTTGCAGTTCGCCGCTCTCCACCCGCACGAGCGGGGGCGTCTGCACAGACGCGACGGTGCCGCCACCCATTGCCGCCAGCGCCGCCAGAAAGCACAAGAGAAGCCTGGTCACCGTGGGATCCATTCTGGCTCTGTCGCCACGTACTGCGCGCATGACTGCCTCACCCCCTTATCGCTCGAGCTGCTTCAGGACGCATTTCATCCACCTGGTCACCACTCGAGAGTTGGTCGTGTAATAAGAACGTTTGAACGTACGAAGAACACGAACAGCGGTCGCTCTGCTGAATCGACTGGCCAGCCTGACCCCGACGGAAATGCCCGACCGGCGGCGAGCGAGCAGAGCGATCGCGGTGACCGTTACTGTGACGCGGACCATGCCGCACGCCGTCAGTTCTTCGGCGGGGCCTCGACGCCGGACATTCGCAACACGCCGTCTGGCAGGCGGGCGCCCTGGATCTCGATCGCCGACACCGAGGCATTCAGTTCGGCCAGCTCGGACGGCGTCAACTGCACGGTCATCGCACCCGCGTTCTCGATCATGTGCGCCATCTGTGTCGTGCCAGGGATGGGCACGATCCAGGGCTTCTGCGCCAGCAGCCAGGCGAGGGCGATCTGGGCCGGCGTGGCGTGCTTCCGGTCGGCCCATTGCTTCACCAGGTCCACGAGCGCCAGGTTGTGGGTCAGATTCTCCGGGGAGAACCGCGACTCGCCCTTGCGGATGTCACCGTCAGCGAAGCGCGTGCGCGCGTCGATGGCTCCGGTCAGGAACGCCACGCCGAGCGGGCTCCACGGGACGAAGCCGATGCCGAGTTCCTCACAGATGGCGAGGACCTGTTGCTCAGGCCCACGCCACAGCATCGAGTACTCGCTCTGCACGGCGCTGACGGGCAGCGCCGCATGCGCGCGGCGCAACGTGTTGGGCCCCATCTCGGAGAGGCCCCAGTGCAGGACCTTGCCTTGTGCCATCAGGTCCTTGATGGCGCCCGCGACATCCTCGATCGGGACCTGCGGGTCCACGCGGTGCTGGTAGAGCAGATCGATGCGATCGGTGCGGAGACGCTTGAGCATGGCCTCGACCGCCAACTTGATGTGGTCGGGTCGGCTGTTCAGCCCGCCGCGGAACGCGCCCGTCTCGAAATCGATGTCGAACGCGAACTTCGAGGTGATGGCCACCTTGTCCCGGAACGGCGCCACGCCTTCGCCGAGAATACGCTCGACTTCATGAGGACCGTAGGCCTCGGCCGCGTCGAAAAAGGTGACGCCCCGCTCGAACGCGGTCCGGATGATGTTGAGCATCTCCGGCCGGTACGGGACGGTTGTCTGGTACGTGCGGCTCATGTTCTGGACGCCAAGGCCGACGCTGGACACTTCGAGCTTCCCCAGCTTTCGCCGCCCGCTCGACTGGGCTGCGGTGGAGCTGCCAGATCCTGTTGCCTGGGCTGACTGCGACCCGCCGAGCAGTGACATCGCCGCAAGGCTGCCCGCTGCTCCCAGGAATTCACGGCGCCCCAGTTCGTTTCTGCGTTCTTCAGCCATTGCGATCGATCTCTCGATTCTCGCGTGAGGAGTTCTGCACCCGGCCGTGCGGCGGTCCGGGTTTCCGTGTGTAGTGCCGGTCTTCAGGCCGGCCGTATCACCCCGCGAGACGCGGCGAGGTGGCGCCCAAAGAATTCTTTCAATTTCGCCACCGCCGGCATGACGAACTGCGGTCGGTCGTACAAATCGATGTGCGTCGCGCCCTCGACGACGAACAGCTCCTTCGGCTCCCTGGCTTTCTGATAGACCTGCTGGCTCCAGAACAGCGTGTCGGCCTTGGAGCCCGCGATGACCAACAGCGGACGCGGGGAGATCGTGTCGAGTTGTTCGAATGGGAAGAATGCCATCTGCTGCGGAAGGCTCGAGAAGACGTACCGGTTCGGCGAGTTGGGATGCTGCGCCCGAGGCGTGCGGTAGTAGTCGTGCCCTTCGCGGTAGAGCTGTGACGTTCGCTCCGTGAAGCTGGCCGCGTCGTCCGGCACGACAGGCACTAGCTGCACGGGTTCGCCGCGGGCTTCGCGCGAACGCGCGTCGGCCGCGTCTCTCAAGCGCTTCATGCGCTCTTCGTAGGAAATCGTGCCCATGCCCTCGCGCCGTGCTTCGCCGAGATTGAAGGTGCTGACCGCGGCCACCGCCTTCACACGCAGCTCGGTCTGCGCGTGGCACAGCGCGTAGCCGCCGCCGGCGCAGATGCCGAGCGATCCGATGCGCTCGCGATCGATCTGCGGGTGCTGCACGAGGTAGTCGACTGCGCAGCTGATGTCATCGAGCCGTTGCGCCGGCACCTCCGTCAGCCGAGGCTCGCCGCCGCTCTCGCCCTGGTATGAGGCATCGTAGGCGAGCGCGATGAAGCCTTGCTCGGCGAGGTGCTGAGCGTACAGTCCCGCGGTCTGCTCTTTCACGCCGCCGAACGGGTGCGTCACGACGACTGCCGCGTACCGGCCGGTCGCAGTGAGGCCTGCCGGCTTGAGCAGGTTGGCGACGATCGTCGTCCCCAGGTTCCGCGCCGGATACGTGATCCGCTCGATTGTCACGCCCTTTGCGTTGGGATAGCCGATCACTGCCGGCATCTTCACGCTCCCGGCCCGATCCGATGCTCCTGTCGGCGTCGCCGAGGGCGAACCTCCCATCACTGCGCCCACGACAACAAAAGCGGACGTTCCGAGGAATGCCCGCCGCTCTTCGTTGATCACTTCCTTGGCCATGCCGATCTCCTGTGTTCCCGCACCGCGCGCCGGTGGATCAGTCGAGTTTCTTGTCCGCCAGGAACTTCGACAGCAGGTCCGCGATCTGGACGTTGTTCAAGTCGGACATCGCGAAATGGGTGTTGCCGCGGATGCCGAGTGCCGGCAACTCCACCAGCGTCACGTCGCCGCCGTGCCTGTTCACGACGTCCCGCCACTGCCGCGCGATGGCGCGGAAGGCACGCCACTGCTCCTGCCCGGGATTGGTGCTGGGTTCGTCGGGGATGTTGTCGCCGTAATAGATGACGATCGGGATCTTGGTGAACGGCTGGAAGTCCGAGAGCGGCACGGTGCGCGGCGTGACCGTGCGGCCCCCGAGTGTCACGGGCGGCGGCGCGTCACCCTCCGGGAACACGAAGTCGCCGCCGGGCTCAAAGGACACGATGGCGCGGATGTTCTGGCTCTTGAGCGCCGTGCGCCAGCCGAGACCGCCGCTCTGCGAGTGCGTGACCAGCACGCCGGGCCCGATCTTGTCGAACAGCGCCGCCACCGCGCTCGTGTTCACGTCGGCATCATACGGTCCCGCGTTCGGCACCATCTGCCGGAAGAATTGATCGAGCGCCGTGGGGTCCCTCGAAAACTGTACGCCCGGATAGAGATTGGGCCAGACGCCCAGCCGGAAGATCCCGAACCAGAGTTGCTCGTCCGGCGTCACCGGAATGGTCACCGGCTGCGTGCTGCGGGCCGCCCGGCCGCGGCGAGGCTGATCGATCAGGTACACCGGGTAACCGCGGCGGAGGAAGAGCGTCTGGAAGCCCTCGCGTCCGTCCGGCGTCGTTTCCCAGGTTCTCGCCGACTGCCCGTGGCCGTGCCAGAAGACCAGCGGCAGGCGACGAGCATGCACCGGCACTTGGTAGAAGACGTAGGCATGGTCGCCGTGCAGGGTCTGTCCCTTCGGGTCGGTACCGGCCGGGTTGTAGACGCCCTGGGCGATCGGATCGAACGTGCCAGGCATGGTCACGACCGTCCCGCCGATCGCGAAGCTGCCTTGTTCCTGGATGGTCAGCGGAGCCACCCTGCCAGGCTCCTGCGCCATGACCGCCGATCGGGCAACGAAGCCGGCGATCAGCAGCAACGACGTCGTAAGAGTTCTCCAGGTGTGCATCGGTGTCGGCTCCCGTGTCCCGCACGCAGCGTCCGACTGTCCACGGTGGGCCGCTGGCGCGTTGAAGAGAATAGGCGGGCGGGTAGACGCCCCTTGGCCGGTACCCATCAAATTTTTGCCTGATCCTCCAAACTTCGTTCGCGTAGACATCGCGCGTAACACGCGGTGGTCCGGCTGTCGGGGCGTGGGCGTGGATATCGCCGTGCTGTAGCGGCAGGCGACGAGGACTCGCGCGGTCGGGCTCGAGCTACGGCAGCAACGCGTCAGTGTGGCCGAGCAGCACGGCGATGCCCGGCATCGCCAATCGGAAGAACAGGCCAGATTTTTGGAAGATTGTGCAAAGCGCCGTGCGGCGCAACTGCTACGCTGGTGATCCTGGCGCCTTGCTGACTGGGCAGCATTACGAGCCGTGCGCCGGTGCTTTCATCGCCGTCTCTGTGCCCTTCCAGGCACGTACCGGAGGCGGTTCAGCCGCGAGTACGCCCGCCTGTTCGGGAGCGCGCCCACGAGGGATATCGCGAGACTCCGCCAGGATGGCGTCGCGGCGGACGAGGTCTGACTAGGCAGGGGAATTACGACAATGCAGACGCGCACACTCGGTAGAAACGGTCTCGACGTGTCGGCGATCGGCTACGGGTGCATGGGACTCGAGAGAGTCTATGGACCGGCGACCGATCGTCAGGAGGGCGTCCGACTTATCCGCGCTGCGTTCGAGCGGGGCGTCACCCATTACGACACCGCGGAGGTCTACGGCCCCTTCACCAACGAGATTCTCGTCGGCGAGGCGCTTGGGCCCGTTCGCGCGCAGGTGTCGATCGCGACGAAGTTCGGCTGGGACATCGAGCCGCAGACGGGGACCCGCACCGGTGGGCTCGACAGCCGCCCCGACCACATCCGGCATGTGGTCGACGCGATGCTGGCGCGACTGAAGGTCGAGGCCATCGACCTTCTGTATCAGCACCGCGTCGATCCCGGCGTGCCGATCGAGGACGTCGCGGGTACCGTCAAGGAGCTCATCGCGGCGGGCAAGGTGAAGCACTTCGGCCTTTCCGAAGCGGCGCCGGCGACCATCCGCCGTGCGCATGCCGTGCAGCCGGTGGCGGCCATCCAGAGCGAGTACTCGCTGTGGACGCGCGATGTGGAGCAGAACGGCGTGCTCGCGACCTGCGAAGAACTCGGCATCGGGTTCGTTCCGTGGAGCCCGCTCGGCGCGGGGTTCCTGACGGGAACGATCGACCCCAAGACGACATTCGACGCCACGGACTTCCGCACCAACTCTCCGCGCTTCACGCCGAAGGCGCGGGAAGCCAACGTGGCGATGGTGGATCTGCTGAAGCGGATCGCGGGGCAGAAAGGCGCCACGCCGGCCCAGATCGCACTGGCCTGGCTGCTCGCGCAGAAACCCTTTATCGTGCCCATCCCGGGGACGACGAAGCTGCACCGCCTGGAGGAGAACCTCGGTGCGGCGAACGTCGAGCTCACGCCTGACGACCTCCGCGAGATGGCGGACGCCGCCGCAAAGATCGCGGTGGAGGGCGCGCGGCTGCCGGAGGCAGTGCTGAAGCACTCGTACCGGTAAGTCGCCTCGTCTGACGCCGCGTTCGATCGGGATCGCCTCGCCCCGCCACGAAAGGACCAGCACATCAAGGCGACGCTGCCAATCCTCGGACTGTTTCTCTCGACGATGAGCGCGCAGCCGGCTCGCGCACAGGCCGGCCCCCAGGGCTCCGCCTCCCTGTCGTTCACCCGCCTGCTCACGCCGCAGTGACAGCGAGGGCGACCTGCACCGCGGTGACCGCGGCGATGCTCTCGCTGTGCCTCGACGTCGCAGGTGGACGCGCGCAGGCGGGAGCATGCGACGGACTCGGGAATCTAGCGGAAGAGTCTCGGCGCAAAATCATTCAGGTTGCGCCGCCAGGTCTGCCACTCGTGGTCCGTGCCTGGAGACTCCTGGTAGACGTGCGCGATGCCGGCATCCGTCAGTGACGCGTGCAGCTTTCGGATGCTGTCGCGCATCCGCTCGGGCTCGGCCGTCCCGACCCCCAGCCACAGCACGTGCACCTTCTTTGCGAACGCCGCCGGATCCGCGAGCACGCCGTTGTAGTCGGTCTTGAGATCGAGCTCACGGCCGAGGATGAACGGCCCGGCGGCACCGCTGAATCCGGCGATGTGCGAGAACAAATCGAGGTGGTTCAGGGTGATGTGGAACGTCTGCATGCCGCCCATCGACAGGCCGGCCATCGCCCGGTGATCGCGGTCCGCGACGGTCCTGAACGTGTTGTCGACAAACGGGATCAGCGCCTCCGTGACGTCGGCCTCGAAGGCCGCCATCATGTCCTGCATCGCCTTCCGGAACTCCGGTGACCCGAACCCCTTGCCGGCCAGGTCCGGAGGCGGCTCACCCGCACGCCGCGCGTAGCCGTATGCCATCACGACCAGCATCGGCTTCGCCGTCCCGCCCGCGATCAGGTTGTCGAGGATGTTGTTGGCGTGCCCCTGGCGCACCCACCCGGTCTCGTCCTCGCCGCCGCCGTGCTGCAGGTACAGCACGGGATAGCGCTCCTTCGTCTTCTCGTCGTAGCCGGGCGGCGTGTAGACCAGCGCGTGCCGCCACGTGCCCGTCACCTTCGACGAGTACCAGACCTCGCGCACCTGTCCGTGCGGCACGTCCTGGATCGAGTAGTAGGTCGAGCCGGGCTCGGGCACTTCGACGGCGCTCGCGTACTTGCTGCCGCCGAAGAACGAGCGGCTGCCGGTGTCGGCCATCTCCACGCCGTCCACGATCAACGTGTAGTAGTGCAGGCCGGGCACGAGCGGCTCGGTGATGACGCTCCACACGCCATCCGGCCCCTTCACCATGTCGATCTTCGGCCCGCTCCAGAAGTTCAGCCGGACCTTCGTGGCCTCGGGCGCTTTCAGCCGGATCTCGACCCTGCCCTTGGTGTCGACCCGGGGATACTGCGCATCCCAGACGTTGGTGGACGCGGGCCTGAAGTCCGTCGGCTCCTGCGCCGCACCGAGGGCGGCCAGACACGGAAGAAGCACCAGCGCCAGTCCAAGTCGCTTCATCTCCACTCCTCGCGGCGAGCCCCGCATCGGGGTCCCGCCCTGCACACATCAACCAGCCGGTAGACCCGCACGACCGTGTGTCAAATGCCGAGTGTAAGCGTGTTCCCGCGTGGAGGCCATCGTGCGCGGTCCGACTCCTCTTGCCCGCCCACGCGGAGTCAAGGTCTGAGCCCTCGGTCTGCCTTTCATCTTCGACGGTATATACTCGCGCCGTCCAGCCGGACACAGATCAAGGAGACACGATGAAGAGAACGCTTTCGCTGGTAGCAATCATGCTGCTCGGGCTGTCGGCGGACGCCGCGCGCGCGCAGTCCCCCGATGGGATCAAGAGCGTGGACGACGCATGGGTCGCGGCGGCCCAAAAGGGCGATGTCGAAGCCATCGTCGCGCTCTACGCGCCCGAGGCCGTCTACTACCCGCCCGACGTGTTCGAGGCGCGTGGTAAGGACGCCATCCGCAAAGTCTACGCCGCCTGGTTCGCCGCGGTGACCATCACCCAGGCCAAGATCGACTCGACCTACACGACCTCCGGCGACCTGTCCCTGGGCCACGGGACGGCCACCGTGACGATGCAGCCGACAGGCGGGCGGCGCACCGCAGACCATGACGGTGCGTGTGACCGCAGTGGCGAAGAAGGTCGGCGGCAAGTGGATGTATGTCGCGGACCACGCGTCTGCTCCGCTCCCGGAGCCGCCTTCGCCCAAGTGATCGTCTCGGCTGCGCGGCCGCCAGACTGAAAGGCAGAAAGAACCGAACTGCAAGGTGTCTGAGCGTCAGGCGGTTGCAGGCTTGGAATGCTCCACACGGACCCGCAGTCGGCGCAGCGCACGTAGAGCACGTAGTCGGTGCGGGTGGCGATCGACGCGTTGCGCGAGTCGCATTCAGTACAGCGCGCCACGGCCACCCGCCGAATGCGGATCTGAGCATCGTGGCAGCGGCTCAGAAAGTCGAGCACTAGGAGATCTCGGGCTACGGGACGGCACGCGCCCTCGCAGGCCGCATCGGACGACCGGGATGTCGCGCAGTTGCTCGGCAAGACGCTCGCCGAGGAAGAGAACGCAGACAACCTGCTCACGCAGATTGCACGAGAGCTGATCGGACACGCGCGCACGGGTACGCTCGACGCACGCGAAGCTGCACCGACGCGAGCAGAGGAATAGCGGATTCGCGACAACCGGCGCGCATCCGGTACGAGCGCGGCCGCTTCGTCGATGCGGCGGGCCGGTTCCCCAGTCATCACCGTACGACGAGACCCGCGCGACGCGGGTCTCGTTACGGATGCGAGCGCGACTCGCCCGAGACATCGGACGGTCCGGCGCGACCGCGTCCAGATGTCAGAGGTCTGACCACTCGGCGCACGTCTGCGCCGAAGCACGGCCTCATCGGGGAGACGCTCGGCGCGATGTTTGCTGACTTGGTCAGCATGTCCGACGGGAACTGCTCGGTATGCCCGATCTGCGAGTCGAAAGACGTGCGATCGAATGCCCAGCCGGAGCGACTGATTTGCCGGTGTCGCAGTTGCGGCGCCGTGTGGGAGGTGGCAGCAGAACGGGAACCGGCTGTTCGCTAACGTGCGCTCGCTCGCCCCGCGCTTGCGCCTGGTTCACAGGCGATCTGCGGTGACGCGTTCGAACAACGACGTGTTCCGCGGTCGTTGGGCGGTCCATACGATAATGCGCATCCGACGTGTCCTCGAGTGACGAAGCGCCGGCACTGGCCGGAACCAACACGCGTGGTGCACACGGTGTGCAAGGCGATCCCGACGTGGAGACCGGCCGTGATCATCCCCGTTGACGTGGAGTGCTACGCGGGCCACCGCGGCGAGGAGACGCCGCGGGCGTTCCGGCTCGGCGAACGCCGCATCGAGGTCGCCCGGGTGCTCGACCGCTGGCTGGCGCCCGACCACCGCTACTTCAAGGTGGCATGCGGATCGGGCGACACCTACATCATCCGCTACGACGTCAACGACGACCGGTGGGAGCTGATCATGTTCAGAGCCGAAGCGGTCGTGCCGGGGCCTTCCAGCCCGGACCGGACGCCGATCGCCTGAACCGGATCAGGTCCGTTCGGCCACCGCGATACGTCAAACTGGTTTCGGCGGGCCGCTGCGTCGTCCGTATATGATGGAGTGTCGTCAGGCCCGGCGCCCGGTGGGGAAACGACGCTCCTGTCCAACTGATGTCCTCGACTCGTGAACCCCTCCACGTCGCCTTCCTGGGATGTGGCTTCATCACGCGTGTGCACAGCGACCACATCCGGCGGCTGGGCGGCGAGATCGTCCCGGCCTATGCCAGCCGCGACCGGGTCGCGGCCGAGGCGTATTGTTCGCGGTACGGCGGATCGCGCAGTTACGCCGGCTATGCGGCCGCGATCGAAGACACGCGCGTCGACGCCGTCGTCGTCGCCGTGCCGCCGCGGTTTCATCGCGATCTCGCCTTGCAGGCGCTTGCCGCCGGAAAGCACGTGCTCGTCGAGAAGCCGGCGTTTCCGCGCCTCGACGACTACGATGCCGTGTGCGACGCACGCGAGCGGTCTGGACGTGTGGTGCTCGTCGGCGAGAACGATCATTACAAGCCGCTCGCCGTGTGCCTGCGCCGGCAGCTGGCGCGGGGCGCGATCGGCGAGATGGTGTTTGCGCACTTCACGACGCTGGCACGCCGGCTGAAGACGGCGAACGACTGGCGCAACGACGAAACGATGGCCGGCGGCGACGCGTTCTTCGAGGAAGGCATCCACTGGCTGCATATGGCTGGCAGCCTGGGCCCGACGATCACGTCCATCACCGGCTACCGGCCGACGGTGCCGCGCGACGGCCCCGATCGCCGCGCGAAGAGCATGCTCGTGGCGTTCAGATATGACAACGGCGCCGTCGGCGCACTCTATTACTCGCGCGAGGTGCCGTCGCTGCTGAAAGGCCTGCGGGTGTCGAAGCTGTTCGGGCGCGAGGGCATCATCACCTTCGAGTCGAACGGCGCGTTCGTGCTGGTGCGAGGGCGGGGCGCGCCCAGGCTGCTGCTGCCGAGCATCCGCGACGCGCGCGGCTACCAGGCGATGTATCGCGACTTCGCGTGCGCGATTCGCCTCGGCACGCAGCCGGAAATGAGCCTCGAGCGGGCGCGCGCCGATCATGTCCTGATGGAACGGGTGTACGCGACGGCGGAGGAAAACTGAGGCGCGGGAGCCTCCCGGCTGTCTGCTGCTCCTCGCCCGTCGCCTCTGACCCTGGCCCCTCATGCGCGAGTCACGCTACGACATCATCATCATCGGCACCGGCGCCGGCGGCGGCACGATGGCGCACGCCCTTGCCGGGACCGGCGCGCGGATCCTCCTGGTCGAGCGCGGCGACTTCGTGCCGCAGGAAGAGGAAAACTGGAGCGCCGACGCGGTGTGGAAGCAGTTGCGCTACCGCACGACGGAGCGCTGGCTCGACGACCGCGGGCGGGAGTTCCAGCCGTACACGCATTATTGCGTCGGCGGCAACACGAAGTTCTGGGGCAGCGTGCTCTACCGGCTGCGACGCAAGGACTTCGAGGCCGTCGCGCACGTGGACGGCGTCTCGCCCGCGTGGCCGATCGATTACGACACGCTGGAGCCCTACTACGACGACGCCGAGCGCCTGTATCACGTGCACGGGCAGCACGGTGTCGATCCGACCGAAGCCCCGCGCGGGCCGTACCCGGGTGCGCCCATCCAGCACGCCGAGGGGATGGAGTCGCTCGTGGCGCTGCTGCGAGGCCGCGGCCTGCATCCGTCCCCCTTGCCACTCGGATTGATTCGGCCGGGCGAGCGCGACGGATGCGTGCTGTGCAACACGTGCAACTCGTTTCCGTGCAAGCTCCACGCGAAGAGCGAAGCCGACGTGTGCTGCGTGCGCCCGGCGCTGCGACGGCCGAACGTCGAGCTCTGGACGAATACGCTCGCGCGGCGGCTGATCACCGATCCGTCTGGCGCGACGCTCGAAGCCGTCGAAGTCGAGCGCAACGGCGAGGTGGTCAAGGTCTCCGCGCCCCTGTTCGTCGTGTCCTGCGGCGCCGTGAACTCCGCGGCGCTCCTGCTGCGGTCAGCCACCGCCAGGCACCCGACCGGGCTCGCCAATTCCTCGGGCCTCGTCGGCCGCCGCTACATGGCCCACCTGGCGACGATGATGCAGGGATTCCATCCGTTCCGGCTGAACGCGACGGTCTTTCAGAAGACCGTCGCCATCAACGATTTCTACTGGCGCGGCCCGGGCTACGACTTTCCGCTCGGCCACATCCAGTCGCAGGGCCGGACGCACGGCGTGATGGCGCAGATTGTCGTGCCGTGGATTCCGCTGTGGGCGTATGAGGCGTGGGTGGCGCGGGGGGTAGACTGGCTCGCGATGTCGGAGGACCTGCCAGACGACGACAACCGAGTGACCGTCGCGCCGGACGGACGCGTTCGGCTGGCCTACCGCCCGAACAACGTCGCCGCGCACGATCGCCTGGTCCGGGAGCTGAAGCGGACGCTGCGTGACCTGGGCTTCTGGGTCGTGGTTGCGCACTCGCATCGGAACAAGAACACGACGCACCAGTGCGGCACGCTCTGCTTCGGCGCCGACCCACACACGTCGGTCCTCGATCCCTACTGCCGCGCCCACGACATCCGGAATCTGTTCGTCGTCGATGCCTCGTTCTTCCCTTCGTCAGCGGCAGTGAACCCGGCGCTGACGATCGCCGCGCAGGCACTGCGCGTCGCGGAGCACATCCGCCGGACGGAGCTCCGCACATGACGAGAGCACGGCCTGACTTTCCGTGTAGTGCCCGCGCTCAGGCGGCCTCGAGGAGAGCATGACACTCCGTGTAATCGCGCGCCTTCAGGGGGCGTCGAGGAGAGCACGACACTCCGTATAATCGCGCGCCTTCCAGGGGGCGTCGAGGAGAGCACGACACTCCGTGTAGTGCCCGCCTTCAGGCGGCCTCGAGGAGAGCATGACACTCCGTATAATCGCGCGCCTTCAGGGGGCGTCGAGGAGAGCACGACACTCCGTGTAGTGCCCGCCTTCAGGCGGGCTGAGGAAAGCAGCGGGATCCCACGTCGATACCGTCGCGGCGCCGGCAGAGACTGAACACTGAAAGCTGTCGGCCGAACGCTCACAAGCCAGGAGTCATACGCCCGTGAAAGCGCGCTCGTTCAGTCACGTCGGCCTGACCGTGTCCGACTTCAACAAGACCGTCCGGTTCTACTGGGAGGTGTTCGGCTGCCCGCTGGTCGGCGTGGCCGACACGCCGCCCGATCGGGTCCGGAGCTTCTTCGGCGTGGACGCACCTACGGCAGGCTGCAAGATCGGGTGGATCCGCGTCCCGGGCGGCGGCGTGCTCGAGATCTTCGAGTTCACGCCGCAGCAGCCTGCGGTGGCAGTGCCCTGGAACCGCGTGGGCCTGACCCACTTCTCCTTCAACGTCAGGAACACGCAGAAATGGTACGACTACCTGGTGAGCAAAGACGTGGAGTGTGTCAGCAAACCGGAACGCTCACCACGCGGGCACACGTTCTTCTTCGCAAAGGACATGGACGGGAACCTGATCGAGATGATGGATCTCGGTTACATGTACCACGTGCTCGGCTGGCTGGGGCCGCTCGGCGGCTGGATCTTCAGGCGGAAGATGTACAAGCAGTACTACACGTAGCTCGAAGCCGCGGTCGCGCGATCGCGCCTTGTCGCCGGTCGCTCCGTTGCAATTTATCCGTTGTCCGTTGTCCGTTATCCGTTCCCAGAACGCCGACCGTTGACTGCTGGCGTACACGCGCAGTCTCAGCGGCCGGCGTTTCTTCTACTTGCTCGAGTCCCGCTCGCGTCCATTTATTCGAGACGTACGGTTGACGGACAACGGGTAACGGATAGCGGATAGCGGTAGCGGTAGCGGTTAACGGTTAACGGGAAATGATTGTGTCGAGCCCGTGCGCATGCGGGCCGTGCTCCGATCGCCAGAGCAGGAACGAAAACGTCAGGCCGAGGAACCCGAGGGCGGCGAACATGCCGAGGCCGGGCAGGTAGCCGCCGGGGTTGGCCGCGCTTGCACCAAAGGCGTCGTTCGATCGTCCGACGGCCCAGGCCATGACGCCCCACCCAATCTGCTGGCAGAACGTCATCAGCGCGTATGCCGAACCGAGGCGGGTCTCCTCGACGAGGTACGTCACCGCGGGCCAGAGGATCGCCGGCACGAGCGAAAAGGCCACGCCCAGCAGCCCCACCGAGACCACCACGGGTACCCGCGGGACCATCAGCACCAGGAAGGCGGGAAACAGGAGGAACGAGCCCGCCATCAGGAGCAGGGCGCGGCGGCCGATCTTGTCGACGAGCAGGCCGAACAGCGGTGTGGCGAACATGGCCGTGAGTGGAATCACGCTGTTCAGGAACGCCGCGTGTTCCGGCGATGCGCCATGGGCATCCACGAAGATGATGTTCGCGAACCGGCGGAACGGGAACACGGCCGCATAGAACGTGACGCACAGGCCGACGACATACCAATAGGCGCGGTTGAACCGTATGACGTCGGCGAGCACGAGCTTGTCGGTGCTGACCGAGCCGTCGATCGGCCGCGCACGCTCGGCGCGGCGCTCGACGACCGCGTAGAGCACGCCGCCAATCACGCAGGTGCACGACACGAGGGCGGCGACGATGAGCGGCGGCTGCCACGAGTGGAACAGCCCCGGGGCGACGGCGGCGGAGTTGTCGGCGGCGACCGACCCGAACCTCGCAATCATCAGGTTCACGCCCATCGCGAAGCCCAGCTCCTTGCCCTTGAACCAGCGGCCCAGGATCGCAGTGGCCGCCACGATGAGCGGCTCGGCGCCGACACCCATGATGAACCGCCCGGCCGCCATGACGAGGTGACTCGGCGCCGAGGCAATCACCGCCGCGCCAACAACCGAGATGGCGCCGAAGAGGATGATGGCGCGCTTGGCGCCGGCGCGATCGATGAACACACCGCCCGCGAGCAGCACGAGCAGCGCCGCGATGTTGTAGGACGTGTCGAGCAGCCCGATCTGCGCCTGCGTGAAACCGAGCTGCGACTCGAGCAGCGGCCCGACGGGATTGAGCGCGTCGAACGAGTAGTAGTTGCCGAACATCGCCAGGCTGACAAACGCCAGCACCAGCCAGCGGTAGGAAGGGGGAAGCGAGGCGGGCATCACGAGGAGTGTAGTGCTGAACGCGGATTGCGGAATCTCATGGTGCGAGTCGCTCGATCGTCCAGACACCGTCCGCCGCGCGCGTGTAGCAGAAGCGGTCGTGAAGCCGATTGGGCCGCCCTTGCCAGAACTCGATGCGGCGAGGCCACAGGAGAAAACCGCCCCAGTTCGGCGGCAACGGCACGTCTTCGCCTGGAAACTGGACGGCGGTGTCGCGCCAGCGCGCCTCGAGCGCGGCGCGGTCGGGCACTGGAGCGCTCTGGTTGGATGCCCACGCGGCGATGCGGCTGCCCCGGGGACGGCTCCTGAAGTACCGCTCCGATTCGGCCGCCGGCAGCTTCGAGACTTCCCCGCTCACCAGCACTTGCCGCTCCAGCCCAGGCCAGAAGAACGCGAGTGCTGCGTGTGGGTTCTCGGCGAGCTCACGGCCCTTGCGGCTGTCGTAGTTCGTGAAGAACGTGAAGCCGCGCGCGTCCGCGCCTTTGAGCAGAACGGTGCGCGCCGATGGCACGCCGTGACGATCCGCCGTCGCCAGCACCATTGCATTCACGTCGACGGGCGGATGGCCGAGCACCGCGTGCCACAGATCGTAGAGCGCGATGCCGATGCGGCGGAGGCGGCTGCGGCCGCGGCTCGCCGACACGTCGCCAAACCATCGCGTGAACTGCGCCAGGGGGTCAGCGGCCAGATCGTCGCGGTCGAGGCCGCCAAGGCTGTACTCGCGCCTGGTGTCGGAAAGCGCCATGGGCCGTCCCACTATATCGAATGCGGGCGGAACGACCCGAACCCCGCCGGTCAGGGACGCCGGACGATCGCGCCGCCGCGCATGACGAACTGCACGCGCGACATGGCGGCGATGTCCTCGATCGGGTTGCCGGCCACGGCCACCAGGTCGGCATCGAGGCCCGGAGCCACGCGTCCAATCCGGCTCTCGAGGTGGAGCACGCGGGCGTTGACGCTGGTGGCCGATTGCAGCACCGCAGCCGGCGCCATCCCGTAGGCCACCATCAGCGCGAGCTCTCGCGCGTTGTCGCCGTGGGCGAAGACACCGACGTCCGATCCGGACGCGATGCGCACGCCGGCCGCCAGCGCCGCCTTGAATGACTCGCGCTTCCGCTCGAGGGCGGCAGGCTCCGGGTCGTGCCCCTTCTTCCACCCCGCGTACTGCGCGACTGCCTCGCTCGCGGTCAAGGTCGGACAGAGCGCCACGTGATGCTCCGCCATGAGACGGAACACCTCCGGCGTGCCGTCGTCACCGTGCTCGATCGTCTCGGCTCCCGCCAGCACGGCCCGCCGCATGCCTTCGGCCGTTGACGCGTGCACCGCGACGGGACGCCCGAGACCGCGCGCCGTCTCGACGATCAGCGTCATCTCGTCCTGCGAAAACGTCGGCACGGCCTCACCGTGGGGGCCGGCGCGGTAATCGCCATATGCCTTGATCCAGTCGGCGCCCTTTCCCGCCTGGTCGCGCACCACGCGGACGAGCGAGGGCCCGTCGGCTTCCTCGGCGCCCTGCGGCACTGCCCACGCCGGCGAAAAGCCTTTCGGCGCGTAGGTGCCGGTGGCGACAATCGCACGCGTGGTCACGAGCAGCCGGGGGCCGGGCACGATGCCCTGCTCGACCGCCTGCCGCAGGCCGACGTCCGCGTAGGCGGCGCCCTCCGTGCCAAGATCACGGAGCGTCGTGAAGCCGGCCGCGAGCGTCGCGCGAAGATGATTGACCGCGCGCGCCACGCGAAGCGCCTCGGGCTCGCGCAGCACCTGGTCGTTCCACGGCGCTTCGTCGTACGGGTGCAGCAGGATGTGCGCGTGCGCCTCGATCAGCCCGGGCATGAGCGTTGCGCCCGGCAGTTCGATCATCGCCGCACCGGCGACCGGCACGTTCGCAGCGGGGCCAACCGACTCGATGCGGCCGCCGCGGACCAGCACTGCCCAGCCAGGGTGCAGCGAATCGCCGTCGAACACGCGCGCCGGCCGCAGGACGTACGCGTCCGCGGTTGCCGCCGGAGTTGCCGCGTGGTCCTGCGCGCTCAGGATCACGACCGGCGCCAGCGCCACTGCCAAGGCAAACAACGCCCGTCGTCCTTGGGTCACCGCATTCTCCAGAAATGTGCCGTCACGGCGTGCGCGTCCACCGCGACGACGGTGATACGACAGGCCGTTGGGCAGCTGGCCCCGCGCCCACTTCCGCAGAGCGGGAAGCGACCGCTCGAGCAGCACGTCGAGCGCGGTCTCGTCGCCGGCACGCACGCACGCCAGCAACTCAGTCGGGGTGTCCAGATCCGTGGTGATGCCGCCGCGGATCTACTGGGGTGGCATGCCGCGGCGATGATATCCGTAAAGGCGAGGGGTCGCGCCGGAAACTGGACCAGGCCGCGGTGAGGGCGCCGAATGGCATATGGAGTACAACGCGGCGGCCGCGGGAAGCGTACGGCGTGGCTACCAGGAGAGAGCGACGTTGCGCGAGCGGCACTGAGATGTGCGGTTCGCGAGTCGTTGACAGAAGGTCGCAGCCACGAGCGTCCGGACGAGCACCGGATTCAGGGGCCTGCCTGAAGGCGGGCACTACGCGGTTCAGAGGCGTCTGACGGTCACGGGAGCAGCCGCAGGCAGTTCTCCGTGAGTGCATGCACGGCTGGGAAAATCCAGGGGAGCGACGCCCACACGACGAGGGCGGCACTCGCGGTCACGATCACGCGCACGCGGATCGAGCGCGGCTGCGGGTCGGGCGCGGGGCTGACGAGACGCGACACGCGACCGGCGATGTCACCGTGCTCGTGGAGCGTGCTGAACAGCGACACGCCGGGTGCGGGTCCGACCGCCAGGCGTGAAACCTTCACGAGCGCCGCGGCCAGATCGAGTCCGCGCGTGCGCGAATCGGCGACAGCGCGACGGTCGGCGGCACATTCGGCCGCGGCAGCCCATTGCCGCTCGAGGCCGTGGCCGACTGCCCACCAACCGAGCAGATCAGGGCTGGCGCAGAGGAACAGCCGTTTGGCGTTGTCCCACGCGCGCCGATGCGCGACCTCGTGGGCCACGGCGACACGCAGTTCGTCGGCTGTCAGCGCCTCGATCACGTGCCGCGCAATGAACAGCCGCGGACGCCAGAGCCCGACCAGCGACACGACCGGGAACTGCTCCTCCATGACGAACGCACGGATGCCCGTGCCCGACAAGCCGTCGAGGACGATCGGCGTGGCGTTCGCCGTCCAGGCCGCCGCCGTAGCCCGGGCGCGCCGGCGTGCCACCCGCCCGCGCCTGACGCCAGCGCCGCCCATCGCAAGTGCCGCGGCGGCGCCCGCGAGCAGTACCCAACCGACCGGCTCCGGCCCTTCTGCGGACTCGTGCGCCAGGAACGCGGGCACGAAGATCGCCGCCACGAAGAACGCCGCCGCCGCCGATGGAAGCAGCCGCAGGCCGAGCGCGGCGCCCGTGGAGAGCTGGGACGTGCGCGCCTGCTTGCGCATCCGTGCGCACCACCAGGCGCGCGCCGCGGCCGTGCTCACCGACAACAGCGCATTGGCG
The DNA here is from genome assembly GCA_963697705.1 of Vicinamibacteria bacterium. Lineage (GTDB taxonomy): Bacteria > Acidobacteriota > Vicinamibacteria > Vicinamibacterales > JAENWD01 > CAVUCH01. The sequence continues at coordinate 1,039,925 of CAVOPA010000017.1, read as the reverse complement.
GCAAAGAACCACGCCAGCGCGAGACAGATCGTGAGTGGCAGGCGCGTCATCGCCGGTCCTCGCGCGCAAGGGCGTCGCGCTTCTCGGCCACCAGCCGTTCGAGCTCGTGGAGCAGCGCGCGATCGCGGTCGGACACCGCGTCGACGAGCGACGACAGCAGCGGCAGCGACTCGACGGAATCACCTTGCAGGAGCCCGCCGACGAGCTCCGACGCCACGACGCCGTCGAGCGCCTCACGGGTCAGCGCGGCGGCGTACACGAACGCGCGCCCGGTCTTGCGCCGCGTGAGCAGACGCTTCTTGTACAGCCGGTCGCAGGTCGTCATCACCGTCGTGTACGCGACCTGACCGCCGATCTGATCGCACGCGTCACGGACGCTCAGTTCGGGCCGGCTCCACGCCAGGTCCATGATCTGGCGCTCGAGCGTGCCGAGGGCCGTACCGACCCAGTCGCGCGGGGACTTGAAGCCCCAGAAGGCGAAGCGATGGCGGTGCATGGGAGAGCAAGCAGTATGCGGAACGACCTGCGGGGCTGTCAAATGCACGGTCTGCCACGCCCGGCCCGGGCGCGCCTGTACGCAAGCCTCGACGAGTTCTTCTAGACTGCCGTTTCATCAGGCGATCGTTCACGAGGCGATCCCGCGCAGCATCTTCGGCGGCATCGGCCAGTCCCGGAGCGTGATGCTGCTGCGGAAGGCGCACCTCGGCGAGGGAGCGGACGGTGCGAGAGAAAGCCAGCGCGGTGTAGAGTGGCTGTGGTATTGCGGGCGGAGGCGGTGTTCGCCGATGGACCGCCGCACGCCCTCCGACGACAGACCACACGCCGTGATGACCGTTCGCACCTGTTCACGGGTCCTCCTTACAGTCGTCGCCATCGCCGCATCCGTGGCCGTCCTGCGGGCCGGCGATCAGCAGGCGGCCGATCCCTTCGGCCGCGTGCACCCGCCGCGGATCTACCGCACGGTGCGGCTGCCGGGCGCGCCACCCACGATCGACGGACGGCTCGACGACGAGGCGTGGCGGGCGGGCGAGTGGTCGGGCGACTACACGCAGCAGCTGCCCATCGAGGGAGCCCGTCCGTCAGCGCGCACGGATCTCAAGATCCTCTTCGATGCGAAGAACGTCTATATCGCGATCCGCGCGTACGACGACCCGCAGAAGATCCACCGGTATCCCGCACGCCGCGACGGCTTCGCCGGCGACATCGTCGGCGTCTGCTTCGACAGCTACTTCGACAAGCGCAGCGGCTTCGAGTTCGACCTGAATGCCGCGGGCTCCAAGCTCGATCTCGTACTCACCAACGAAGGGTGGGACACGAGCTGGGACGCCGTGTGGTACGGCAAGGTGGCGCTCGAAGCCGACGCGTGGACGGCCGAGTTCCAGATCCCCCTCAATCAGCTCCGCTATGCGGCGCAGGATGACCAGGTCTGGGGGTTGCACGCGTGGCGCTGGATCGATCGCCTCCAGGAAGAGGATCAGTGGAACCTGATTCCCCGCAACAGCACGGGCCGGATGTACAACCTCGGGGAGCTGCACGGCATCGAGCACCTGCGGCCGGCGCGGCACATCGAGCTCCTGCCGCACACGGTGGGCCGCGTCTCCTCCGCGCCGGGCATGGCCGCCGCCGGCGACGCCACCGCCGGGCTCGACGCAAAGGTTGGCCTCACGACCGACTTCACGCTCGACGCCACGGTCAATCCCGACTTCGGACAGGTCGAAGCGGATCCGTCGGTGGTCAATCTCACGGCGTACGAGACGTTCTTCGAAGAGAAGCGCCCGTTCTTCGTCGAGGGCAAGCGCCTTCTCATGTTCGGTCTCGAGCCGACCACCGTGGCCGGTGACAACCCCGACATCAGCGGCGGCGACATGCTCTTCTACTCGCGGCGCATAGGCCACGCGCCCTCGTACGCGCCGCCGCTCGCAGATGGTGAGACGGTGGAGTCCCCCGAGAGCACCTCCATCCTGACCGCGGTGAAGGTGACCGGCAAGACGCGCAACGGCCTCTCGGTGGGCATCCTGCAGAGCCTCACGGGCGAGGAAACCGCGCGCCTGTCGCTCGCGGGCGTCGAGCGGCGACAACCGGTGGAGCCCAGGGCCAGTTACATCGCCGCCCGCGTGCAGAAGGACTGGGACAAAGGAAACACCATCCTCGGCGGGATATTCACCTCCACGGATCGCGCCATCGGCCAGTCCGGGATTACGGTGCTGCCGCGGCATGCGCTCACCGCAGGCGTCGACCTGGTCCGCTTCTTCTCGAACCGATCGTACGTGCTGGAAGGCAAGACCACCATCAGCCGCGTGACCGGCGACCGCGAGGCCATCGCGGCGCTGCAGTACAACCCGGTCCACTATTTCCAGCGTCCCGACGCCACGCACCTGGGCGTCGATCCCGCGGCGACGTCGCTCACCGGCAACGGCGGCACCATGCGCGTCGCACGGTATGGCAACAGCAAATGGCGCGCGTCGAACACGCTGCGCTGGGTGTCGCCCGGCCTGGAGCTGAACGATATCGGCTACCTGCGGCAGGCCGATTTCATTCGCGACGAGACCGGCGTGGGGTTCGAGCAGACCGAGCCGCGCGGCGCACTCCGCACCTACGGCGTCAACGTCGAGCGCGGCGACGCATGGGACTTCGGCGGCCTGCACACCGACGGTGTCTGGACGGCCGAAGGCCACGCGCAGTTCGCGAACAAGTGGACGCTCTCGGCCGCGACTCACTACGTCGATACCGCGGTCGACACGCGGCTGCTCCGCGGCGGCCCGGCCTTCGCCATGCAGCCGTTCCTGAGCACGAGCCTGTCCGGCAGCACCGACGCCTCACGACGCGCGGTCGTCACCCTCGGCACGGATCGGCATACCGGGCCGACCGGGGCGGTGCGGTCCGCCGCGGTCTCCGCCGGGCTCCGGCTGCGGCTCTCCCGCGCCGTCACCGTCGCCACCGACGCCTTCTACGAGTCGCTCACCGATGACGTGCAGTACGTCGATACGGTGCGCCCGGACGACAGTGCCAGGTACCTGCTGGCACGGCTGGACCAGCAGACCGTCGGCGTGACGATCCGCGCGGATCTCCACCTCACGCCCGATCTGTCGGTGCAGTACTACGGCAGCCCGTTCGTCTCGAACGGCGGCTACGCCGCATTCAAGAAGGTCACAGACCCGCGCGCCCCGGTGTACGACGACCGTTTTCACCTGTTCGGCGCCGACGAGCTGTCGTATGCCGCGCGGCTGAACAGGTACGTGGTGAGCGACGCAGGCGCGACCTACAGCTTCGCGAACCCGGACTTCAGCGTTCGCGAGTTCCGCTCGAACCTGGTCACCCGCTGGGAATTCCGGCCGGGATCGGCGTTGTACCTGGTGTGGTCACAGGACCGGCAAGGCGCAGGCGGCACCGCCGAGTCACTGGGGCGCGGCTTCGACGCGCTCCGCCGCGCGCCGGCAACCAACGTCCTGCTCGTCAAAGTCAGCTACTGGCTTCCGATCTGAGAACGGGAAGCGGTTCCGGGTTCCAGGTTCCAGGTTCCCGGTTTCAGGTTCCCGGTTCAGGTCGGGTTCGGGTGCGGGTTCCGGGTGTCCGCGTCGAGCTCAGTTGACCGGGAACTCTCACCTTTTCAACTGGATCCCCGAAGTCTCACTCCCGCATCGGGTACAATCCGTCCACTTCGCAATAAAGGAGCACGCTCCTGTCATTGCAGCCCGGTCAGAGCATTTCCCATTACCGCATCGTCAAGAGGATTGGCGCCGGCGGCATGGGCGAAGTCTATCTGGCCGAGGACGTGACGCTCGATCGACGCGTGGCGCTGAAGGTGCTGACGCCGTCGCTCGCGTCGGATCCCGCCAGGCTCGAACGCTTCCAGCGCGAGGCGAAGGCCGTCGCGGCCCTGAATCACCCGAACATCGTCACGATTTACGCGGTTGAGGACGCCGACGGCATCCGCTGCATCTCGATGGAGCTGGTCGAGGGCGAGAGCCTCAGCTGGTGGGTGCGCCCGGGCGGCCTGCCCATCCGGAAGGTCTGCGAAATCGGCATCGCGCTCGCGGATGCGCTCGCGGCGGCACACGAAAAGGGCATCGTTCACCGCGACCTGAAGCCCGCCAACGTGATGATCACGCCGGACGGGCGCGTGAAGGTGCTCGACTTCGGCCTTGCGAAACTGGCGCCCGGCGGCCTCTTCGGCATCGACAGCGAGACCAACGTCGGCACGCGCGCGGCGACGCTCACGACGGAAGGCGCCGTCGTCGGCACGGTTCCGTATATGTCGCCGGAACAGCTGCAGGGACAGCCCGTCGATCACCGCAGCGACCTGTTCTCGCTCGGCGTGCTGCTGTACGAGCTGTCGACGGGCGAGCGCCCGTTCGTGGGCGGCAGCGCGGCTGCAGTCACCTCCAGCATCCTGCGCGACACGCCCTCGCCGCTCGTGGAGGTGCGCGAGGACATGCCGGGCGAGCTGGCGCGAATCGTCGCGCACTGCCTGCGCAAAGACGTGCGCGACCGATACCAGACGGCGCGCGATCTGTACAACAACCTGCGGGAGTTGTACCGGGCACTCGAGGGAGGCTCGCGGGAACTGCACGCCTCCTCCAGCTCCCACGCGCACATGACGCCGGCGTCCAGCGCCTCGGCCGCAGGCGTGCTGCCGAGCGGCGCTGGTGCTGCGCCTGGTGTGGCCGGGGAACAGCCGCGCGGTGGGTCGTCGAGCGCGGTGCGTGTCTCATCCGGCCTCGGCACGGCGGCCCCGGCGACGGCGACGGTTCCCGCCGCCCCGGCGCCGGCAGGCAGATGGCGATGGCCGCGGATGGCGCTGGCAGGCGTCGCGATGCTCCTGATCGTCGCGGCGGCGTTCTGGGCGGCGTGGCCGCGTATCGCGGTCACCTCGTCGCCGAATGGCGGCGGCGCGGAGGTCGCCACCCCGCCGTCGATTGCCGTGATGCCGTTCGTGGATCTGAGCCCCGAGCACGACCAGGAGTACTTCACGATCGGCCTGGCCGAGGAACTGGTGAACAGCCTCGCGCGGCTGCCCGACCTGCGCGTCGCCGCCTACAAGTTGAAGCGGAACGAAGAGGCCCGCGCGGTGGACGTGCGCGCGATTGCGCAGGAGATGCACATCGGCACCGCGCTCGAAGGCAGCGTCACGAAAGCCGGCACCCGCGTGCGCATCCGGGTGCAGCTCACCAAGCTGCCCGACGGTTTCAACCTCTGGTCCGAGACCTACGATCGCAAGCTCGACGACATCTTCGCGGTGCAGGATGACATCGCCCGGTCGGTGGCCGCGGCCCTCCAGATCACGCTGCTGGCCGGCACGCGAAGCGCAACGCCGGGGAATCCCGAAGCGTACAACCTGGTGCTGCATGCCCAGTACCTCCGGAACAAGGGCGGGCCGGAGAGCTACGACCAGGCTCTGGAGCTGCTGCGGAAGGCAGCCGCCCTGGACCCGCGCAACGCTCGCGTCTTCGCGGAGATGAGCCGTCTGTACTTCGCGCGCGCGAGCGAAGCGGTGAACGGCGACGCCGATTACGGCGAGTCGTGGAAGGCGGCGACGCACGCCGTCGAGCTCGACCCAGGCCTGGCCGATGCCCACCAGGCACTCGGCTGGTTCAGCATGACGAAGAACTGGGACTGGGCTGCGGCCGATGCGTCGTTCAAACGCGCACTGGCGCTCGAGCCGCGCAACGTACGCGCGCTCCGCAGTGCGGCGGCGCTGGCCGGGACGGAAGGCCGGTTCGACGAGGCGATCGCGCTCGGGCAGCGGGCGGCCGAGCTCGAACCGACCAACGCGCAGATCTACTACAACCTCGCCCTGCTGCAGCGAAAGAACCAGAGATCAGACGCCGCACTCCTGAACTTCCGCCGGGCGCTCGAGCTCGATCCGAAGCTCACATATGCGCACTTTCAGATCGGCGCGATCCACCTGCTGAAAGGGCAGATTGACGATGCGCTCCGCGAATTCGGACAGGAACCGGAGGACCGGACGCGCACGCGCGGACTGGCGCTCGCGCACTATTCGGCCGGGCAGGTCGCGCAGTCCACGAAGTACCTGGACAACCTCATCGCGACACATCGCGACGACTCGGCGCGCGAAATCGCGCAGGTGTACGCGTGGCGCAACGAGCGCGACAAGGCGTTCGAGTGGCTCGATCGCGCCTACACGCAGCGCGATATCGGCCTGGCGGAGATGAAGGGCGACCCGCTGTTCCGCAACCTCGAGGCCGACCCGCGGTGGCGCCGATTCATGACCGAGAAGATGAAGCTGCCGACGTGAGGATTAGGGGAATGACGGGCCTGAAGTGGATCTGAGGTCTCCAGGCCCGCCGATACTACTCAGGCGCGATCGACGTGCGCCCGCAGTCATCGCAGCGGAGGTAGATTACCGGCTGTGATTCGGACCGGCCGATCACCTTGGCACTGGGAACGCCGCAGCGGGGGCAGACGATATCGCGGGGCTGGCGCTTGCTCATGGAACTGCTCTCCTTGTCTCCCTTTAGACGCTCGCCACCCCGTATTGGGCGCTTCCGGGCCGCCGGCAACCCGCCGCGAGGCAGGGTTGGCACGATGGCGGCGCCTTTCGCAGAGGCGGTCGCTGGTGGGTGTGTGCTCCTGACGCGGTCTTGCGCGGTCGGCTGAGCGGCACTCCGGTCCGCCAAATCGACCGCCAGTGCACGGGACACTCCACGCGAGGGGTTACTGTATTTTAGCAGGCCTGCTCGTCGCTGCACAGTCATGTTTCGTATCCGCGGAAGAGGTGAACTCGGCCCTGCGGTTGCAAACACGCAGGGCGGTGGTACACGAAGGGGAACTTACGATGCCGGACGGGACAGCCCAGCCGCTTCCGGACGATAGGGTCGAACAGCTGATCCGCCGGATGCGGCACGGCATCCAGACGTGCCCGTTTCCGGCAGATCGCTGCGTCTACTGCGACCGCGATACCACCTGCATTGCGCTGCTCGAGGAACTCCTCGTCCTCAGGCGGAAAGCCGCTGGCCTCGCCGAAGCGGCCTGACCGGCTGCCCCGCCCGCGTTACCAGTACTGCCACTGTCCGGTAGTCAGGATGTAGCCGCCGAGTGCCGCATTCGTCACGGCGTGACAGACGATGACGGCGAACAGGCTCCGCGTGTAGTGCAGGAGCCACGCGAACGCGGCGCTCGCAATCGCTGCGACCAGCCACTCGGGATGCGCCGCCGCTGACAGCCCGACCACGATCCAGAACGCTGCCCACGAGAACTGTCCGATCGGCAGCGTCGTGAACTCCGCGGTGGTCGCATACCGCAACAGGAACGACCGCCAGAACAGCTCCTCCATCACCGGCACCACGAGCACGAGGCCGTAGAGACGCGCCAGAAGGAATCCCCAGCGCATCCCACCGGGCTCGATCGCCGCGAACGGGTTGTATCCGATGCGCGAGCCGAGGTGCGGATACGGCACCAGCCAGTCAATCAGGAGCCATTCCGCCAGCACTGCCAGTCCGATCACCGTGGCGAGCGGAACCACACCCCAGGATGGCCGGATGTCGCCGAGCGGGCCACGAAAGTAGACCAGCGCCGCCGTGACCGCCGCGATCTTGCCAATGTAAAACGCCGGATAGCTGCCCGCCGGGAGGTAGGCCTCGAGCGCAGTCAGCACGCCGAAAACGACGATAGGGGCCGCGTAGGTCGTCAGGGACCGCTCGGTGCGCAGGGTGAGCGGTGTGTTCTCGATCGCGGTGTCCACCATAGACGAGATTGGCGAAGGGTATCACACGGGACGCTTTCATTCAGGGCGCCTCTGTTATCACCCTGCTAGGATGTGGCCGCGAAGCCGGGTGATTCACTTCAGACCGTTGTTCGAAAAGCAGTGGATGCCCCAGCCCAGGCGCGACGACGCCGTCGTCGCCAGGAGAATCGAGCGATGCACTCCCCGTCCGGCTCGCGAGGTCGCGGACGTCGCCTGCTGGTCACCGTCTGGACGGTGGCGGCGATCTGCTCGCCGAAGGCGCCGACGCTTGGCCAGGCGCCGACGCGTGCGCCAGATGAGGCGCGGTTTGCGGAAGCGCGGGCACGAGGCGCGAGGTTCGAGCAGTCGTTGGCTGCCATGCAGCGCCTGCTGCACGTCTGGCTGACACACGCAGATCCCCGCACGCTGCTCCTGCCCGACCGCATCCCGGGAGGATCCGGAGGGCTGCCGGCCGGCGACACGCACCGGCTCTATACGCCGCACAACTCGGGCGCGGACCTGTACCCGTATCTCGTGCTGACGGCGCAATTGACGGATCCCGACATGTACAGCGGGCGCATGCTGGAGATGCTCCGAAACGAGGTGCGCTACACGACCGTGCAGGACTCGATCCCGGCAAACCTCGAGCTGTCGACCGGCGAGCTCGGGCCGCCGAGCCTGTTCGGCGCCGGCGAATACGCCAAGGACGGCCTGCTGGCGGTCACCGAGTATCTCGGGCAGACGCCGTGGACGGCGCGCATGCTGGATCTCACCGTCGACGCGATGCGCCAAGCGCCGGTCGCGTCCCGGTTCGGCCCGCTGCCTGCCTCGGATTCCGAGTTGAACGGAGACTACCTGCAGGTGCTCGTGCGCCTCGAGACGATGACCGGCGACCGGCGCTTCATCGAGTGGGCCCGGCGAATCGGCGATGCGTATGTCGAAGAAGTGCTGCCCGGCAATCACGGCGTGCCCAGCATGCAGTGGAATTTCGCCACACATGCGGGCGACGGCCGGCTGCGGCTTCGCGATCACGGCAACGAGATCATCGTCGGCCTGACGCTGCAGTTCGCGCTGGAGACGGCGTGGCAGACGCCGCGGGCGGTGTCCTGGCGCCCGGTCATCGGCCAGATGCTCGACCGCGTGCTGGCCTCCGCGAACGCCGACGGTCTCCTGTATGACGAGATCGACGCCGCCACGCTCGCCCCGCGGCAAACACAGCTGTCCGACAACTGGGGGTACGTGTACGGCGCCGTCTATGCCTACTACCAGGCCACCGGGGACACGAAGTACAGGGATGCCGTGCGCCGTGTGCTCAGCGCGCTCCCGCGCTATCGCAACTACGTGTGGGAACGCCGGCCGCCCGAAGCCAACCTGCCGCTTGGATCGTTCGACGGCTACGCCGACACGATCGAGGGTGCCATCTACCTGGTCAACCGCGAACCGGATCCGGCCGCCCTGGCGTGGATCGAATCCGAGACGGCCGTGATGCTCGCGATGCAGCACCCGGATGGGCACATCGAGAACTGGTACGGCGAAGGGAACTTCAACCGGACGGCGATGCTGTACGCGTTGATGGAAAGCCGCGGCGTGCGGCCCGCCCGCTGGGAACCCGGGGTGCGCGTTGGCGCGGTCATGGACGGCGAGCGCTTGTGCCTCGATCTCGGCATGTCAGCGCCGCGCCGCATCGTCTTCGATTACGCGCGCCATCGCCGCGTGTGGCACTTCGACAGGAACTACGTGCGCCTGAACGAGTTTCCCGAGTGGTTCGTCGTCGACGAGAACACGCTGTACCGGCTGCAGCGATTGGGTGAGCGCGAGCCGCTGGTGCGGCTGGGCTCTGAGCTGATTGCCGGCGTCGAGCTCGCGCCCGGCGCCTGGATCATCGAAGCAGCCGGCACGCCGCCGTACGCGCGGAGCGGATCGTGAGGACCATCCGCCGCCGCGACCTCCTCAAACGTGCTGCCCTGGCTGGTGCCGCAGCGTCCGTCTACGCCGACACAGTCAGAGCTGAGACGCTGCCGCCGACATTCAGCAGGGCTCAGCCGGTGCCCGATCTCCAGGGCCGCCTCGCAATCGACGGCCGGAGCGACGAGCTTGCGGACGGCGCGGGCGTGCGCGCGGCGTGGATCGCGCGGCTGACGCGCATCGCGGAGCCTGTGCTCTCGCATCTCGCGCGGGGCACGTTGAAACGATCGATGCCGGTCGAGGGCGGCGCGGACCGACGGGCCGTGACGCACCTCGAAGCGCTCGGGCGGACGCTCGCCGGGTTGGCGCCGTGGCTCGAGCTGCCCGCCGACGACAGCGTCGAAGGCCGCGCCCGCCGCAGGTTCGCCGCGCTCGCCGCCGACGCGCTCGCGCACGCGACCGACCCGGCCTCACCCGATGTGTTGAACTTCACCGAGGGCGGCCAGCCGCTCGTGGATGCCGCGTTCCTGGGGCACGCGATCGTGCGCGCCCCGGGTGCGCTCTGGAGCAGCCTCGACGCGCAGGTGCAGCGCCGGCTGGTGAAAGCGCTCGGCGCAACCCGCACCATCACGCCCGGGTACAACAACTGGCTGCTCTTCTCGGCGATGGTCGAAGCCGCCTTGTCGCGTGCCGGCGCGCCGTGGGACCAGGTGCGCGTGGACTACGCGCTCCAACAGCACCAGGCCTGGTACAAGGGCGACGGCGTCTACGGCGACGGGCCCGCGTTCCACTGGGACTACTACAACAGCTTCGTAATCCACCCGATGCTGCTCGACGTGCTGGCTGTGTGCGGTGAAACGCGCGACGCCTGGCGGGCACTCGGCGGCCCCATGCTCGCGCGCGCACGGCGATACGCGGCGATCGAGGAGCGGCTGATCGGCCCCGACGGCAGTTTCCCACCGGTCGGCCGTTCGCTCGCGTACCGCTGCGGCGCGTTTCAGTTGCTGGCGCAGATGTCGCTGCGCCGGGAACTGCCGGATGCGGTCGCGCCGGCCCAGGCTCGCGCTGCGCTCGATGCGGTCATCCGCCGCACGCTCGACGCGCCCGGCACGTTCGACGCTGGCGGCTGGCTGCAGATCGGGCTCTGCGGACACCAGCCCGGCGTGGGCGAGCGGTACATCTCCACCGGTAGCCTCTATCTCGCGACCACCGCGTTCCTGCCGCTCGGTCTGCCGGCTGACGATCCGTTCTGGATGGGCCCCGGCGTGGCGTGGACGGCACGCCGCGCGTGGAGCGGAGAGACGTTCCCGATTGACGGCGCGTTGAAAGAGTGACGGTGGGCAGTGGGCGCGGGGCCACTGCCCACCCACGCCGGGTGGTCCGTCCTACATCGTCCCGCTGACCTCGAAGCCCTTGCGGTACTCGCGCGAGAGCAGGCGGTCGGCTTCCTTGTCGTTCACGAACGTCTCGGTCTTACCGTCGAAGGTGAGCTGACGCCCGGTACGGTAGGCGATGTTCGCCAGCTGCGGCAGCGTGGCCGTGAGGTGGCCTTCGTGGATGTCGCACGTGAGCAGCTTGCTGTCCTCGGCGCGGAGCGCATCGACGAAGTTCTGGTAATGGGGCGACTCGATGCTCGTGAGCACGCGGGGATCGCTGCCGCCCTGTTCGGGCGGGGCGTCGGAGCCCGGGCCCTTTTCGTCCTTCCAGCCACGGTACGACTGCCACTTGCGGCCGTCGCCATCGATCCACACCCAGCCGTCGGTCCCGTAGAACAGGTTGCCGATGGTCTGCGTGCCCTCGTCGTTGGTGTGGAGACCGCGCGTTGCGAACTCCAGCACGGTGCCGTCCGCGTAGCGGAACAGCGACGTGTGGATGTTGGGCGTCTCTTGCGACGACTCCGGTCCGAAGTAGCCGCCCGTGGCGCTGATGGTCACCGGGTGCTCGTCCTTCTGGAGGCCCCAGCGCGCGATGTCGAACTGGTGCGGGCCCTGGTTGCCCGTGTCGCCATCGCCGTAGTCCCAGTGCCAGTGCCAGTTGTAGTGGAAGCGATTGCGGTTGAAGGCGCGCGCCGGCGCGGGCCCGAGCCACAGGTCGTAGTTCACCTTCGAGAGGTAGGCGTTGTCGTAAGCCGGCTCGGCCGCCTTCGCCTCGACGTTCAGCTTGTACTGCTCGCCGGGCGCCATCGGGCCGTCGGGGTAGATCCCGATGGGGGGACGCGGCTTGAAGCACAGGCCCCGCGCCATGTAGACCTTCCCAATGCCGCCCTCCTGGATGAATTTGATCGCCTGGCGCACGATCGGCCGGCTTCGGTTCATCGTGCCGACCTGCACGACCTTGTTGTACCGGTTCGCGGCTTCCACCATGCGCCGGCCCTCGGCCACGGTGTGGGCGGCAGGCTTCTCGACGTACACGTGCTTGCCCGCCTGGAGCGCCCACACCGTCGCGAGCGCGTGCCAGTGGTTGGGTGTGGCGATGATGACGCCGTCGATGTCCTTGTCGTCGAAGACGCGCCGGAGATCCTGTTCGAACCCGGGGCGGAAGGTCGGGACATCGGCCAGCGCCGTGTCGTTGATGCGCTCGGGTGCGAGATTCGCGTCGATGTCGCAGAGCGTCTTGATCTCGACGTTCTTCAGCTTTGCGAAGCCGCGCTTGAGGGCGTTGCCCTGGCCGCGAATGCCGATGCTCGCCAGCACCACGCGATCGTTCGCGCCGCGCACGCGTGCGCCGGGCAGCGGCGCGGCGTGCAGCGCAGGCCCGACCACCGCCGCTGCGGCGGCCAATCCGACGCGCGACGCGAACTCGCGCCGCGAGATCCCGGTGCGCTCGTTATCGATGTTGTCGTTCGGCACGGCGATTCTCCCGTCCCTCGTTTATCCCGCCGCATGTGGCCACGGAGGAACGCGCAGCCGGTGGGAAGTCTAGCACTGCGAGCGACATCCGGGGGAGCGCGCCCGGCGGGCGGAACCAGGCTCAATCCTGCTGACCTGAAGGCTCAGGGGTGGAGATCATCGAGGGCGCGACTGATGTTTTGCAGACCTCGTGCGAGCCTCGGGCCGCGCGTGCCGAAGCTGAAGCGGATGTGACGGGGGGAGTCGAAAAAGCGGCCAGGCACCACCAGGGTCGAATACTCGCGGACGAGGTGCTCGGCGAGGGCATCGCTGTCGATGCCAGCCGGCAGCCGCGGGAACACGACGTTGCCGCCGTCAGGGACGAGCGCGCGGAGGCGGGTCTCCCTGCCGAGGAAGCGCCGGACGCGCGCCAGGTTTGGCACGAGCAGCGCCTGCGCGCGCGTACGAATCGCGTCGAGCCGCTCGAACGCCCGCAGCGTGAGCAGTTCCCCGGGCGCGACGCCGTTGCTGCCGAGCAGATCGTGAATCAACCGTGCCCGCCGCACGACCTCCGGAGGACCGAGCATCCATCCGGCCCGCAGCCCATCGAGGCCATACGCCTTCGTCAGGCTGCTCGTGGCGATCACATTCGGGCCGGCGTGCACCGACGAGAACGTCCGCTCCGTGAACAGGCACTCGAGGTACACCTCGTCGACGAGCAGCAAACCGCCGACGCGCGCCAGAACCCGCGCCATCTCCGACAGCGTGTCGGCGTTGATTCGCGCACCCGAGGGGTTGTGCAGGTTGGTCACGATGGCGAGCCGCGTCCGTCGTGATACGAGGCGCCGGAAGCGATCGAGGTCGATGGCATATCCGTCGGCGAACCGCCGCTCGAGGCGCCGTACCCGGTGCCCGAGCATGCGCGGGATCTGCAGGAGCGGTTCGTACGCGGGCCGCTCGACGATGACCTCCGCCCCGGCGGCGCAGCCGTGCAGCGCCGCCGCGCACGCGACCCAGTTGGCGAGGCTCGTCCCGCCCGATACCGTGAACACCTGGTTGACGCTCACGTCGTAGCGGCGCGCGATCGCCTCGCTGAGCGGCACGTACCCGTACTGCACGGGCAACTGCGTCACCAGGTCTGAAGCCCGCAACCCGAGCAGCGAGCGCGGACAATGATCGATGCCGCTCCGCGCCAGGTTCACCGCCGCGGCGGGCATCGCCTTCGACCAGGCGATATACGCGAGTTCCGGTGTCTTCATGTTGCAACCGTCCGGTGAACGACGGCGTAGCCTCCCGCCGCCGTCAGCAGGATGGCGGTGCCAATCAACGATTGCACCGGATAGGCCACGAAGCTGTTCGAGACAATGCCCACGGCCACCAGGATGAACACGGCGGTCGTCACGGGATGCCCAGGCGCGCGCGCGGTGCTCACGGCAGCCGGCTCGCGCCGCCGCAGGATGATGAGCGCACCGGCCGTCAACCCGAAGAACAGCCAATCGGCAAAAACGGTGTAGGACAGCAGTTCGTCGTAGGTGTTGGTCGTCAGCAGCACGATCGACACGCCCGCCTGGAACCAGAGCGCGAACACCGGCGTGTGATAGCGGGAATGGAGCCGTCCGGCGCGCGCCAGGAACAGGCCGTCGCGGGCCATCGCGTAATAGAGCCGCGGACCGGTGATGATCACCACGCCGAGAAATCCGAGGCTCGAGATCACGACGAGCAGCGCGACGAGGCGCGCGCCCGCCTCGCCCGCGACCCGGCGCGCGACATCGGCCGCGAGCGCCGGCGAATTCGCAATCTCTCGCGGCGTGAACGCCCACAAGTACGCCAGGTTCAACGACAGGTAGAGCACGATCACGACGATAACGCCGATGATGTTCGCGCGCGCCAGGTTTCGTGCCGGATCCTTGATCTCCGCCGCGAGCGAGCCGCAGCTCTGCCAGCCGCCATACGAGAACAGGATCGGCACGAGCGCCGTGAGGAGCAGGCTGAGCGACATCTGCCCCCGCATTCCGCCGTCGCCGGCCAGGTGACTCGCGGGCCCGCTCCCGTGCGTGAAAACGAGCGCCAGCAGCGCCAGGATGCCGCCGACCTTCGCGACCATTAGCGTGTTGTTCGTGCGCTTGCCCGCGCGGACGCCGACGACGTTCACGACCGTGAGGATCACGAGCGCGAGCGCGGCCACGGCGCGCACGCCCGCCGGTCCGAGCGGGAAGAACGACCGGTCGACGTAGCTGGCGAAGAGAATCGCCACCGCAGCCAGCGATCCGCCGTTGATGATGAAGAGAAGCGCGACGCCGTAGAGGAAGCCGACGATGGGCGGATACGCGCGAGCGAGGTACACGTACTGGCCGCCCACGTGCGGCAGGCGCGCGCCGAGCTCGGCCCAGATGAACCCGCCGAGCAGGGCGACCCCCCCGCCGATCGTCCATGCGAGCAGGATGAGCAGCGGCGAATCGAGCACGCGCGCGACGTTCGAGGGATTCGCGAAGATGCCCACGCCGATGATGCCTCCGGCGACCACCACGACGGCATCGACGGCACCCAGCTCGCGGCGGAAGCCGGCGTCAGCAGGCGAGGACATGGTGCGGCAGTGTATTCGATCGCCGCCGCCGCCTCGGATACCCGCCGGCCGTCCTGGAGGCGCAGTCGCGCGGTCCTCGCGCGGGTGCCTCAATGGCCGCCGCTGGACCAACGGCGTTGGTAGATCGCAATCGTCGGCCCAGGCCTCACCACGCCGGCGAATCCGCCGAGCGGCAGGAAGAACGCATCCTGCACGTCGTAGGCGCGCGGTGAAGTCGAGGGACGGGTGGCGTCGAAGCGGCGCACGAGCCGGTAATCCGTGACGATCAGGCCCGCGAGCCGGACCGGGACCGGCGTGTACATGCCGACTGGCGACGTGTGCACGATCATCCAGTCCGGAAGCATATCGGTGCCGGCGAACCGGCCAGTGTCTTCCTGGAAATTCCACCGATGCACCCTGAGGCCCGCCAGCTGCAGGCGCACGTAGTCCGAGCCGCTCTCGTAGAGCGTCGCCCCCCGCGGCACGCGGTGCGAGAGCCAGTCAGCCGCGAGCACGCGGGTGTCGGTGCGCGCGAGCAATACGTCGAGCCACGCGCTGCTCACGACGGACGGCGCCGCCAGAGCGAGGGCGACGAGCATCACCGTCGCGCCCTGCGGGCGCCGCAGTCGATCGGCGAGCCAGCGTCCGGCGCCGTCGGCGAACGCGCCGGCGCAGACACACAGCACAGGCAGGAGCGGCAGGACATACCGCGCGAAGGCGGTCTGGCCGCGCCCGATCGCGAGGGCGAACGCGGCGGCGAACGCGCCGAGCACGACGGCCGCTGTCCGGTGCCGCCACGCGAGCATCACCGCGCCGCCGAGCGACGCCACGTACACCGGCAGGCCCAACCCGAGGGGCAGCGAAAAGGTCGCGTGCCGCAGCCAGGCCGGTCCCACTGAGACGCCATGTCCCTCGGAGAGGTGCTGCAGGTCGAACACCACGTCGGTGGAGAACTTGACCGGGTCGAGCAGTGCGTACGGCGTGCCGGCGACAAACCCGATCGCGAACAACACCGCGTACACACAGAGGGGCACCCACGACGCGACGCGCCACGGCGGCCGGCCGGTGCGGCGGATCGTGAGCGCCTGGGCGGCCACCATGCCGGCCGCAACAGCGGCGCCGTTGTACTTGGTGGACGCGGCGAGCCCTCCCAAGACGCCGGCCGCGGCAGCGCTGTTCAGGTGCCACGCCGCCCCGCTGGTGCCGGCCGGATGCTCGTCGGCGAACCTCAGAACGAAGCCGATCGACGTCGTCGCGAGCAGCGTCATGACGATGTCGGGTAGCGCGAAGTGCGAGTCGCGGACGTGCAGGACGGCACCGGCGAGGAAGAGCGCCGCCGCGAGCGCTGCGCGGGGCCCGGCCGCACGCCGTGCGAGCCGGAACGTGACGTAAATGGTCGCGCTGCCCGCACAGGCAACCAGCGCGCGACCGATCAGCGCATGCTGCGGAAAGCCGAGGTCGCCGGTGGCGCCCGCAAGCCGTCCCGCCGCCGACGCGACCGAGAAGACGCCCGCGAGCACGTACAGGTGCAGCGTGGGCCAGTGAAAGAAATGGGGGTCGAGATCACCGCTGAGCAGATTGGCGGCGGTGCCGAATGCGACCGTCTCGTCGGGACGCGCCTGGGCGAACGGCAGCCCGAACCACAGGCCCCATCCTCGCAGTGCGGCGCCGAGGAGGATGATCGCCGTGAGCACGCGGCCGGCGCTGACGCTCGTGGTCACGGCGGTGCCGATCCCGTACATGGAGCGCGCGATTATACGTGCACACCACTGGCCTGCCGCGGCCTGGTGGGCACGAGCGAAGGGCGGCCACGGCGGCCACAGCGCAACGTGTGACCCGCGCGATCAGGGCGTGGGCGTTTTTGTCTTCAACTTGTCGAGCGCGCCTTTGGCGAAGCGGTTGTTCGGGTCGAGTTCCAGCGCCCGCTGAAGTTCGGCCCGCGCGGCATCGGTATCGCCGCTCTCCGCGAGCGTGCTGCCGAGCATGGCCGCCACCTCCGACGACTTCGGGAACAGCGACGCGTTCTTCCGCAGCAGTGCGATCGCGTCCGGCAGGCGCTTCTCGTCGCGCAGCCGGCGCGCGGCCGTGTTCAGCGCGCGCTCGCGGAAATCGTACTGCCCGGCGTCACCGGCTTCGACGTGCAGGCGGTTGTACTCGGCCAGCGCCGCATCCGGCCCGCCGGCGAGTGCCTTGGCCGCGAGAATCTCACCGAGCGGAAGCGGTGGCTCCGCCAGCCCGCGGTGGCACGTCTCGCACGTGACCTGTTCGCGCGGGTGCTCTGTCCCGGTCAACGCGGCGACCCTCTCGTTGATCATGCGGACCATGCGGATCATCTCGCGGGCGTTCTTCTTCTCGTCCTTGTCGTCGCTCGCCCAGTCCATCGACTCCATGCTCTCGCCCATGTGGCAGTGGTCGCATCCCACGCCGAGACCGCGCGCAAACCCCTGCATGATCTCGCCGAGCTGCTGGTGCGAGATGTCCTTGGGCAGGACCTGCAGGTTCTTCGGTTCCTGCTGCTGTCCGCCGCCGGGCGCGGCGCCCTGGGCGGGCGCCGGTCCCGCAGCGGCTCCCGGCGGTCGCTGTCCGCCGGAGGACGGCGCGCCGGCCTGTGCGCCAAGCGTCACCGCCGAAACCCACACCGCTGCCGCAGCTCCGAGCCACAGCACTCCCCACCAACGACGCATTCTCGCCACGCGCTGCCTCCTCCGACACGCCCCGCATCGCGCCCTGCCAGCGCATCGGCCGGTCGGTTCAGATATGTGCGCGAAATTATACACGGTCGATCGAGACCCGCCGGACGGCGGGCCACGGGCGACCGGCGCGGGAAGCGGTCGCCGAAGCTGCCGCCGCCGGCTGCACGCATACGCCCGGGCGTCCCGGCGCATACACTGTCACCCATGACGCGGAAGCCGCTCTTCTGGATTTCGTTCGCGCTCCTGGCGGTGCTCGCGATCGTCGCGGCGCGGAGCCAGTTCTCGGCGGCGTTTCCGCTCGTCTCCATCGATCTGCGGATGGATCGCGGTGAGGCGCTCGGGCGGGCGCGCGAGATTGCGAGACGGGAGCATCTCGGGCCTCCGGGATTTCGCCAGGCGGCGACGTTCGGGGGCGACGAGGAAGTACAGACCTACGTGGAGCTCGAAGGAGGCGGCAAGGAGGCGTTCGCACGCCTGATCCGGGACGGCCGCTACGCGCCCTACACCTGGCGCGTCCGGCACTTCCGGGAGCGCGATCCGAACGAAACGTGGATCCGCTTCACGCCGGCGGGTGCGCCATATGGCTTCAGCGAGCGCCTGCCCGAGACGGCGCCCGGCGCAAGGTTGGCTTCCTCCGAGGCGCGCACGATCGCGGAACGCGGCGCCGCCACGTGGCACGTGCCGCTCGCCGAGTACGCGCTCGTCGAGCAGGCGCAGGAAGACAAGCCCGGGCACCGGATCGATCACACGCTCGTCTACGAACGGCCCGAGCGGGTCGGCGACGGCCGCCTGCGAGTGCGCTTCGTCGTCGCCGGCGATCGGCTCGTCGAGATCACGCACTTCGTGCGCGTGCCCGAAGCGTTCGAGCGACGCTACCAGGAGATGCGGTCGGCGAACGAGGCAATCGGGTTCGCCTCCGGTATCGCGATGCTCGTGCTCTACGGGCTCGGCGGCATCGTGATAGGCCTGTTCGTCTTGCTGCGACAGCGGTGGGTGCTCTGGCGTCCCGCGCTGGCGTGGGGCATCGCGGTGGCGGCGCTCCAGATGCTCGCCACGCTCAACGAGTGGCCGCTCAACTGGCTGCATTACGACACCGCCTTGTCGACGGCCACGTTCCTGGCGCAGCAGGCCACATCCGTTGCTGCCGGCGCGGTGGCGATGACCGTCGTGTTCACGCTCTCGTTCATGGCCGCCGAGAGCCTGTCGCGACGCGCGTTTCCACACCACCCGCAGTTGTGGCGCGCCTGGTCGCCGGACGCTGGTGCGTCACGAGCCGTGCTCGGCCGCACGGTCGCAGGCTACCTGCTCGTCGGGTTGTTCTTCGCCTACGAGGTCGCGCTCTATCTGGTCGCTTCGCGGTGGCTTGGGTGGTGGACGCCGTCTGACGCGCTGGTACACCCCGACGTGCTCGCCACGTATCTGCCGTGGCTGTCGGCCCTGGCGCCGTCGGTGCAAGCGGGCTTCTGGGAGGAGAGCCTGTTCCGCGCGGTCCCGCTCGCGGGAGCCGCCCTGATCGGCGATCGCGTGGGACACCGGCGGACCGCGATCGTCATCGCGATGGTCGTGCAGGCGATCGTGTTTGGTGCCGGACACGCGCCCTATCCCAACCAGCCCGCCTACGCACGGCCGGTGGAACTGATCCTGCCGTCCCTGCTTTTCGGCGCCGTGTACCTGAAATTCGGGCTGCTGCCCGGCATCGTGCTGCACGTGGCGTTCGACACGGTCTGGTTCGCGCTGCCCCTGTTCGTGTCACGCGCGCCCGGCATATGGGTCGATCGCACGCTCGTCGTCGTGCTCGCGCTCGTGCCGCTGTGGGTCGTGCTGTGGCGCCGGTGGCGGGCAGGACGCTGGCTCGCGCTCGCACCCGGCCTGAGAAACAGCGGCTGGCGCCCGGCCGACCGACCGGAGCGGGAGGTCATGGCTCGCCCGGCGCGACCTTCTTTCGGAGCGCCATCCGCGCGGGTGACCCGCGGAGTGCTCGCCGCGGGCGCCGCGGGATTGCTCGTCGCGGTGGCCGCGGCATGGTCGCTCGGTCGCGACGTGCCGCGTCTGCCCGTCTCCCGCGAGACGGCGCTCGAACGCGCCACGGCGGCGGTGGCCGCGCACGGGGCGCGCCTGGATCGCTCGTGGCGCCTGCTCGCGACGGCCGACGCGGAGCCGGGCGAACCCCACGCCTTCGTCATGCGTACGGCAGGCATCGAGAGGTACCGGCGGCTGCTCGGGACGTATCTGCCCGCGCCGCGGTGGCGCATCCGTGCGGCGCGGTTCGAGGGCGATCTGGCCGCCCGCGCCGAGGAATGGGGCGTCGCGGTCGACGCGCGCGGAGAGGCCGTGCGCGTCCGTCACACGCTGCCGGAAGGCGCGGCCGGCGTGACCCTCTCGGCCGAAGAGGCGCGCCAACTCGCGTACGCGACGGTGCGCACCCGCTTCGGGCTCGACGCGCCGCGCCTCCGCGAGGTCGCCGTCTCCCCTTCGAAGCTGCCCGCCCGCACCGACTGGCTCGTCACTTTCGAGGACCGTTCGCCGCCGGCCCTGTCGCAAGGGGAGCTCCGCGTCTCGGTAGCCATCGCGGGCGGCGAGGTCACCGACGCCTGGCGCTTCGTGCACGTGCCGGAGGAATGGGAACGGGCCGAACGCGAGCGGCGCACGGCAGCGGGCGTATTCAACGCCGCGGGCACGGCGCTCCTCGGCGGACTCCTCCTCGGCTTCGCGGCGGTGACGCTCGTGGCGTGGAGCCGGGGCGGCGCACGGGTGCACGATCCGCTGCGGCTGTTTCTCGTCCTCGGGGGCGTGCGCGGGCTGGCGTTCGCCAACGAATGGCCCGCCCGGCTCGCCGGGTTCTCGACCGCGCAGCCGTTCGGGCTGCAGGCGGCGCAGCTCGCGGTCGCTCTGCTCGTCGGCGCCGGCGTCGTGGCGGCCATCGCCGCGCTCGCCGCGGGTGATGTGCGGCTCTCGGCTCCGGGGCCTCTCACCCGTGCACAGGCCGCCCGCATGGGTCTTGGCGCCGGCGGCGTGGCGTGCGCGGTCCTCGCCCTCGGAGCCCTTCTTCGCGCAGGCGCAGAACCCGCGTGGCCATCGATGGCCGGTGCCGCGACCGCCGTCCCTCCGGCCGCTCTGCCGCTCGCGGCCGTGTTCGGCTTCGGCCTCCGAACCGTGATCGTCGCGCTCGTCTTCGCTGCCGCCGATCGCCTCTCGGATGGATGGTCGGTTCACCGCGTGCGCGCCGGAGCGGTACTGCTCGCGACCGGCGTGCTCGTGGGCGCCGGCAGCCCTGGGCCGGATCTGCTGCGATGGGCCGCCGCAGGGCTGCTCGTCGGCACCCTGCTCGTCGTCGCGTACGTGCTCGTATTCCGGTGGAGCCTGGCGCCGCTGCCGCTGAGTGTTGGCCTCACCACCGTCGTCGGCGTGCTCGCGGAAGGGCTCGCCCGTCCCTACCCTGGCGCGATCGCGGGCGGTGTGGTCGCGGCCGTCGTGGTGTCGTTCGCGGCGTGGTCGTGGTTCAACCGGGCGTTCCGGGCTGTCGGACAGGGCTGACGCCGGAGGCGAACGGCGCGACGGCATTGCGGCACGACGTCAACTGCCCCCGCCCGCTCCCCAACAGAGATACCGCGCGGGTTCGCCTGCGCGCCGGCTCCAACAACCGGACTCCCTGCTACGATGTGAGTGACACCGCCGTGTCTGGAGACTGTCCCGTGACTCACACCGCGTCCGCGATTGGTGCCGCACTGCTCGCGCTCGCGGTCGGCCTGGTCGCGGCATCGCGGCAGGGCGACGGGTTCGAACCAGCGGGGGCCGCACGGGTGAAGACCGGCGTCTGGGGCGGACAGCACGCACGGCTGGAGGTCGCCGCAGGCGGCGCAACGATCGAGTACGACTGCGGGCGTGGGACGATCGACGAACCGCTGGTCCTCGACGCGCAGGGCCGTTTCGCCGCCCGCGGCCGGCATGTGCCGGAGCACGGCGGCCCCGAACGCCGCGACGAACCGACGCCGCCCGCCGCCCGCTACACGGGACGCGTGTCCGGCGAACGCATGACCCTCGCCGTCGCAATCGACGGGCAGAAGATCCCCTCGGTCCGTTCACGCTGACCTACGGTGCTGACGTGGCCTTGATGAAGTGCCGGTGAGCCACGCGGCGCCGCCACACCGGGCCGTGCCGCTTCCGCGGAGCCCCGGGTGAGCGCTCCTGCAGTCGCGCGGCCGTTCGTCATGGCCGCGGTGCTGGTGCTGCTCGCGGCATCTCGCGCCGGGGCCGATGCTCCGCGTGAACTGCGCTGGGCCGGCGACCCCGAGGGCGGCGCGCCGTTTGTCGAAGCCGACCCCAATCATCCCGACGTCGTTGCCGGCTTCGACGTGGAGATCGCCGAGCGCATCGCGCGTGGCCTCGGGCGCACGCCGCGGTTCGTCTTCGTCGGGTTCGCTTCCATCGATCAGTCCGTAGCCCGCGGCGACGCCGACATCGGCCTGAGCGGCATCGAGGACACACCCGCGCGGCGGGCGGCGATGGCGTCCACGATTCCGTATTACGCGTTTCGCGAAGTGCTGAGCGTGCGCACCACGGACGCCGGGCGCTTTCGCACGCTGGCCGATCTCGGCGGCCGGCGCGTCGGCACGCTCGCCGGCACCATCGCGTACGACATCCTGCTCGCGGCCGCGCGCGAGCACGGCCTCCGGCCCGTCTCCTACGACGATGACGTGCATCCGTATTCCGACCTCGTGCTGGGCCGGCTCGACGCGGTCCTGCTCGACAACGTGGTCGCCGAGCGGCGGCGCCTGGCCGTCCCGGGCTTCACGCTCGTGAGCGGCGCGGTTGCCGTCGGACACTACGTCGGCGTGCTCGCGCCGGGCGACACCGCGTTGCGCGACAGTGTGGACGAGATTCTGCGCGGCGCCATGCGCGACGGCTCGCTCGAGAGGATCTTCCGGCGATGGCACGTGTGGAACGAGGATCAGCCGGCGCTCTTCGCGCGCGTGCTGTCGGGTGTGCCCGTCGAGCCGATTGGCGGCACCTCGCTGCTGTCGGCGGGACCACAGTCGCGATTGGACGCGACCGAGCGCTATGTGCCATCGCTGCTCCGCGCTGCCGGGATCACGGTCGTGCTGTCATGTTTGGCGATGGCACTCGCCGTCGTCCTCGGCGTCGGCATCGCGAGCGGGCGTGTGTACGGCGGGCGCGCCGTGCGCGCGGCGCTCACCGCGTACGTCGAGCTGATACGCGGCACACCGATTTTGCTTCAGCTGTTCGTCATCTATTACGGTCTCGCCGCGGCGGTGCGGCTGCCGGCGTTCGTTGCCGCCCTCCTCGGGCTCGCGCTCAACTACGCCGCCTACGAGAGCGAAATCTACCGCGGCGCCCTCGAGGCCGTGCCGACGGGACAGCTCGAAGCCGGCCGCACCCTCGGGCTCAGCGAGCGGCAGGTGCTGCGCCTGGTGCGGGGGCCGCAGGCGTTCCGCCTGGCGCTGGCGCCGATGACGAACGACTTCGTCGCGCTGCTCAAGGACTCGTCGCTCGTGTCGGTCCTCACCGTCGTCGAGCTGACGAAGCAGACGCAGATCTTCGCCACCAACATCGGCAGCTGGGTCGTGCCCGGCGCGCTCTGCGCGGGACTTTATCTCGCGATGTCGATGCCGTTGGCTGCCCTGGCGCGGCGTC
Organism: Vicinamibacteria bacterium; assembly: GCA_963697705.1. Classification (GTDB taxonomy): domain Bacteria; phylum Acidobacteriota; class Vicinamibacteria; order Vicinamibacterales; family JAENWD01; genus CAVUCH01. The sequence goes on along the minus strand of CAVOPA010000017.1, from coordinate 1,016,600 downwards.
TCGAACGACGATGGAAAGCGCCGACTCGATGAGCGTCGTCCTGAGCGTTCGCGCCGTGCGCCTGCGCCGCGGGGCGCGCGAGGTGCTGGCCGGCGTGAGCTTCGACGTGCCGCGCGGTGGCGTCGTGGCGCTGATGGGGCCGTCGGGAACGGGCAAGACCACCATCCTCAGGGCCATTGCCGCGCTCGAACGAATCGATGCGGGATCGATCGAGGTGGCCGGCGTCACCCTCACGGCCGCAGCCCCGTCACAGGCGACGCTGCACGCGCTCCATCGCCGGGTCGGCTTCGTGTTCCAGTTCCACCATCTGTTCGAGCACCTGACCGTGCTGCGCAATGTGTGCCTGGCGCCGGTGCACGCCTACGGCATCGGTCACGCCGACGCCGAGCGCCGCGCGCGTGAACTGCTCGCCCGGCTCGAGGTCGATCACCGCGCCGGCGCCATGCCGCGAGAGTTGTCGGGCGGTGAAGCGCAGCGTGTCGCCGTTGCGCGCGCGCTCGCCGTGGATCCCCCGCTGCTGATGCTCGACGAGCCGACCGCGTCGCTCGATCCTGCCCGGCGCGGCGCGCTCGGCGCGCTGCTCCGCCGGCTCGCCGCCGAAGACCGCACGATCCTCATCTCCACGCACGACGAGCGCTTTGCCGAGGAGTGGGGCACGGCCGTGCTCAGAGTTGAGCACGGGGTGGTCCGGGCCACCTGACTTCACAATTCGGAATGCGGAGTACGGAATTCGGAATCAGGTCTGAATTCGGAGTTCGGAGTTCGGAGCTAGTCCCCTGGAATCGTGATGGGTTGCACAAGTCCCGGAGCGCGGCGCCCGGCTGGCAAGGCGCGACGACCGAGGATATTGGGCATATCTGAGGAAGGAGCAACGCCGCCAGTCGGGATGCCCCGTTCGGAATTCGGACTCAGTCTGATCGGATTCCAGGCGGACTAGGCACGAAGGCAGGAAGTGCGCGTCACGTCACGGAGATGCGAAACGACCGTTCTAACTTAGGCTGCAAGACTTGGTGAAGCTATCCATAAGCAGCACCCTTGACCGTTCACCCTTCCGTACCTGGCATTCCGAAGTCCAACTCCGAACTCCGACCTAATTCCGAGTTCCGCACTCCGAATTCCGCATTGACTGCTCTCCTAGCGCCGTTGGAGGGCACTGGCGGGCGCTCAGTCTTGAAACGATCCACATCGTCGCGAGTCCCGCGAGCATCGCGATCGTCTTGATAGGCACGGTCGGCAGCTCCGCGGTATCGAGGCGCAGCGGCAGCAGCCGTGGCAGGCCGAGAAGCGGCTCGCCGGCTGCCAGGCGAATCGTGAACGAGACCGTCATCCCCGCGTAGCAGCCCCACCGGTTCGCGCGCCGGTCGTAGAGCGCCAGCAGCAGCTGTGGAAAGAGCACGCAGTAGACCAGATCGCTGCAGAGCACCCAGAGTGTGTAGATGCTGCGGACGTGCAGGGCCATCAGCGTGGCGGCGATGCCGGCGACGACGACGGTGCGTTTGACGATCCGCGTCAGGGTGGCGGACGAGGCGTGAGGATCGACGAGCGGCCGGTACACGTTCCACGCCGCCATGGAGGAGGCGGACAGGATCGACGAATCCACCGACGACATCACCGCCGCCGCCACCGCACCGAGACCGATCGTCGCCACCGCCGGTGGCGTGAGGTGGCGCAGCACGTACGGGAGCACGAGTGCCGCATCTGGCGCGGCGAGGCCGCGCGCGGACCAGTCGGCGGCCCCAGCCAGGATGCCGATGAGCGCGGGCGGAATCGCCGCGAACATGCAGCCGGCGGCGGCGAGCAGTGAGAGCGCACGCGCCGTGGCCTCGTCGCGCGCGGCGAGCACGCGCTGGAAGTACACGTGCCATGGGATGCCGCCGAACACGAGCAGCAGCGCGCTGTCGCTCCACGCCCACCAGTTCACGGCCTGCGGCGCCGCGGCCATCCGCGCCCGATACACGTCGAACGCGTGCCCGAAGCCGCCGACGGAATGCGCGACGAACGGCACGACCAGCCACAAGCCGACCACGAGCACGACGAGTTGGCCGACGTCGGTGATCGCCACCGACCAGAGCCCGCCGAGGCTCGTATAGAGGATCACGATGGCAGCCGAGAGCACGATGGACCACGCGAAGTCGAGATCGAGGATGATGCCGAAGGTGGTGCCGAGCGCGGTGAGGATCGCGGCCGTCCAGAACACCTCGCCGGTGAGCGCCGGGATGTAGAGCAGCGCGGCCGCGCGCCGCCCGAACCGCTGCTCGAACGGATCGAGCAGCGTGAGAAATCCCTGGCGCCGCATGATGGGGGCGAACCACAGCCCGCCGATCGCGAGGCTCAACGCGTATCCCCACGGGGCCTGCACGGCCAGGAGTCCGGCGGCATAGGTCTGTTCGGCCGTACCGTTGACGTACCCGCCGTCGACCCAGGTGGCCGTCATGGTGAAGACGCCGACACCGAGGCCGAGCCGCCGGCCGGCCACGATCATGTCGGTGAAGCTGCCGTCCTCACCCCGCCGCGCCGCCCAGCGTCCGAGCGCGTAGGTGCCGGCGTAGAAAAGGGCCATCGCGAACACGGCGGCGGGATGGGTCACGTGCGGATTCTACGCAAACACGCCACGCGACACCCCTTGCGTCGAGCCCGCGCAGGTTAGGCACTGTGGGTTGTGCATTGTGCATTGTGCGGTACAATCCCCCATGCCTCTTCTCCCGCGGTCCCGACTGCCCGCCGTCGGCATCAGCATCTTCACCGTCATGTCGCAGCTCGCCGAGGAGCACGGAGCGATCAACCTGTCGCAGGGCTTTCCCGACTTCGATGCGGCGCCGGAGCTGACGGCGCGGGCGGGCGAGTGGTTCTCGCGCGGGCGCAATCAGTACGCGCCGATGGCGGGAGTCCTGTCGCTGCGCGAGGAGCTCGCGGCGTCGATCGAGCGGCTGTACGGCGCGCAGTACGATCCCGGCGCCGAGATCACCATCACCGCCGGTGCCACCGAGGCGATCTTTTCGACCATCACGGCCCTCGTGCACCCGGGCGACGAAGTGCTGCTCGTCGAGCCGTGCTACGACTCGTACGTACCCGCCGTGCAGCTCGCCGGCGGCGTGCCGGTGTTCACGACGCTACGTTTTCCGGAGTACCGCCTCGACTGGGACGAGGTGCGCGCTCGGTTGAGCACGCGCACGCGGCTGGTGGTGCTCAACTCGCCGCACAATCCGACCGGCGCGGTGATCGGCGAAGACGACATTCGGCAGCTCGCGTCGGTGCTCGACGGCACCAGCGTGATGGTGCTCAGCGATGAGGTGTACGAGCACCTCACGTTCGACGGCCGGCGGCACGTGAGCATCGCGAGTGTTCCCGAGCTGGCCGGCCGTGCGGCGGTCGTCAGCTCCTTCGGCAAGAGCTTTCACACAACCGGATGGAAGGTGGGCTGGGTCTCGGCGCCGGCCGCCATCACCGCCGAGATCCGCCGCGTGCACCAGTTCGTCACCTTCGCCGTCAACACTCCTCTCCAACACGCGTACGCCGAGCTCCTCGCCGGCGGCGTCGATTTCGCCGCGGTAGGCCGCTTCTATCAGGCCAAGCGCGATCGGTTCCTCGCCCTCGTCGCCGGCTCGCGGCTGAAGCCGCTGCCCTGCGCCGGGACGTACTTCGTGCTGATGGACTACACAGGCGCCGGGGACGGCAGCGATCGGGATATGGCGATGCGCCTCATCCGCGAGCATGGCGTCGCGTCGATACCTACGTCGGCGTTCCTCTATGCCACCGAGGCGCCACCGGTATTGCGCTTCTGCTTCGCGAAGACCGACGACACGCTGGTGCGGGCCGCCGATCGCCTGTCGCGCGCCTGACGGCGAGCGGTGATTCACGGCGGCGGGCGGACCGATCGCGACTCGGAGTCCCCTGCCGGTCGCTCCCGCGCGAGAGCGGCGCTGACGTGCATCGTTCGTCCAGCGCGAATGCGGACCCTCTGCATCAGCCGATAACCCGACGCGTCGTTCGTCAGAACGAGGTCGTATTCCCCGGCACGCAGTTGGAAGCGGCCGGTGAGGGTGGAGCCAAGCAGCGCCCCGTTGACGTACACGTTCACCGGAACGTCAGAGCTCACCGCCAACCAGCCTGCCGATCCTGGCAATGGATCTCCGCGAGAGCTGCCGACCGCCTGAGTGATGGCTCTCTGACCGGCCGCATTCGCGAGCGCTTCTGTCGCCGCAGGCGGCACCGGAGCGGCCGAAGGGCGCGCCGCGGTCCACGCGGGCCAGCCAGAGATGGCGAGCATCGCCACCAGCGTCGCGGCCTCGATGCCCGCCAGCAGTCCGACCGCGGCCAGGCGGCGGCGAAGGCGCACGACCATCACGGCATCGGGCGAGCGAGGCTCGGTTCGTTCGGTCGCTGGCGGCTCCACCTGCGGAACTCCGCCGCCTGGTCGGGTGGCTCCGGCTGGCGCGATACTCGGGTACGGCGAGGCCCGGGCGGCGAGGGCGGCCGGCGCAGGCGTCACACCTGGTCGCGTCGACCGGCCAGCGTCCCAATCCGGGCGCGGCACGGTTGGGGGGGCGTCGGCACCGGAGCGCACGCCTGGCGCCGCGAGTGAAGGCGCATCGGCTCGCGGCAGCAGGCGCGGCGACCAGCCACCGGCAATCCCCGGAAGCAGAACTTCGAGCTGAGTCTGCGCTTCCTGCAACGACGCGAACGGTTCACCCTCGACTCCGAGCGCACGCGAAAGCCATGGCCGCAGCATCGGCGAGAGCGTCCAATGGTGTCCGCTGCACGCATCGTCGAGCAGCGCGCTCATGCCGGCCGGGTATTCGTCGTCGCGCAATGGACGGCCGAGAAGTACCGACACGGCCAGCAGCCCGATCTGCACCAGGTCACTGCCCGCGTCGAGGCGCGGTCCCTCCGTCGTCTGGCGGGCCGCAATGCCGAAATGCCGCCACAGCTCCGCAACCGACAACCCGAGATGCTGGACGCCGTCTGCGAGGACGTACTCCGTGATGGCGAGGCCGCCCTCGGGCGTGACCACGATGCGTTCGGAGCCGAGCAGGCCGTGCGCCACCCCGTCCCCGCGCTCGTGCAGGGCGGCCAAGGCCGGCAGCAACTGCCGAATCAACCACACGGCAGCGCCGGGGTCCGGCCGCACGGCGTGGCGTTCGACGCTGCGCAACACCTCGGAGAGCCGCTCGCCGGGCACGAGCTCGGACACGAGCGCAAGGTGCGGTCGGGGGTCGTCGAGCGTGGTGACGCAGCGGACGCGGGCGAACACCGGGTGGCTGAAGGCTTTCAGATCCTCGACGCGCGCGCGAAGCGCGGCCTCGAACCCGGGCACCGCCGTGAGCCGTGGGTTCAGCCGCAGGAGCTCCAGAGCAGGTCCAGTGCTGTCGAACAGGAGCAGGCGATCACCGAAGCGATCGGTGAAGCCTTCCGCATACCAGGCAACCAGGTCGGTCTGAATGGCGGGGGCGATCGCATCCCGATGGCCGAGCGCACCGGGTACCGGTGCGTCGACTATCACTCGTACACCTCTCCGTGGTGTAGCGGCGCGGGGCGCCGAGACGGTGCGGGGGCGCCGGAGCACGGCGAGAACGCGAGCGGCATCGGATGTGCTGACATTGTCTACGGCACGGGCCGCGAGTCAAGCGCGTTCCGCGGGCGTGTTCCGCGGGCGCATTTCACGGAAGCTCGCGGGCGCGGCGGTGGCATGCGCAATCGGCTTGGGCACGGCAGCCGTTTGGCGTATCATCGCGCGCAAATGGGAGAGGCTCTCAGTCCGCGGCGTGGCACGCCCGAAGACCAGCGCGTGTCGGAACTGGACCTGCGGCTCGAGCAGGTCGCTGCCGCTCTCCGGCAAATGCGCCAGGCGACCGGCTCGCTGCAGGACCTCGAGACGCGTCTCTCGGTGATGACGACCGAATGCGCGCAGATCCTCAATCGCTGGGCGCAGAATGACGAGCGTCACGCGGCCGCGGTCCTCGAGCTGCACGGGCGGCTCAGTGAGTGGAACGACATCGAGCGCCGGCTGCTGCACGAGTCCACGACACGCATGCACCAGTTCGAACGCAGCGTGCAACACGAGTGGCAGGCGCTTCGCGCGAAGCAGGAAGAGCCCCTGAAGCGGCTCGATGCCGACGCCGCTCGCGTGACCGTGACGTGTCTCGAAGCAGTGGATCAGGCGTTGGCCGGGTTCGCCCGTGCGGAGTCACGGCTCGAAGCGATCGAAGAGCGGCTGCATCGGGAAATGGGCGACCTCGCGCGGGAGGTTCGGACGGCGCTCGCAGAGATCGGCGAGCAGCGCCCCCAGGTTGGCGAGCGCCAGCCCTGGTCGCTCGACAATGTCGTCCGGCTCCATAACGAGCTGCGCGCCGAGCCACAGGGGACAGTGCCCGGTCTCGCGCTCGCGTCATCTGCAGGGGCATCGACCGCCCGAGCCCTCGACCGGCGGCCCGAGCTTCCGCTGATCGCCGCGCCTGCGCCCGCCGACGCCGTCTCCCGCTCGAGCGCTGGCGCGGCGCCGTTCTGGCGGCAGCGGGCTGCACAGGCATTGGCACTCGCGATCCTCGTGGTCGGGGCCGGAGGACTATACCTGTACTCGTACGTGCAGGCCGGCGTTCGTGACGTCGCTTCACGCGCGCAGGCGGCCGAACGGAACGCCGCTGATGCGCGCATCGCAGCCGGGCGCGAGTTGAAAGCCGTGCGTCAGCACGCAGACGAGCGCGTCGCCAGCGCGGAAGATTCGGCCCGGCGCGCGCAGGCGCTCGGAGCGATCCTCTCGGCCTCCGACCTGCGACGGTTCGACCTGATCGAGGGCGCAGCCGGCAGCCGCGCGGCGCAGGTGTTGTGGAGCCGCTCGGAGGGCGTGGCGTTCAGCGGCCCTCGGCTCGCAGCACCGCCGCCCGGGCGGATCTACCAGCTGTGGTTGACGACTCCCGTCACGGCAACGAGCGCAGGCCTGGTCTCGGTCGATTCGAACGGACGCGCCAACATGACGTTCGCTCCCCCGCCCGTCCTGCCGCGGCCCATCGTCGGCGCCAGCCTCACCATCGAACCGATCGGGGGATCCACGCGGCCAATCGGCACCGTCTATCTCCGCTCCGTGATCCGAGACACCGTCCCCCCCGCAACGCAGTGACCGACCGGGTTCTGTCCGACGCTATCCCAGTGACCGCTGGCCCAAACGACGCGGTCGACACGATGCTCGAACGAATCTGTCGAAGCCTTGGGTGCGTCTCGCTTGGGCAACCGGATGTGGGGTGCAGCCTGTGGTCGTCGCCGCACGGAATCCATCTCGCGGTGGTGTTCGACGAGACGGCGGCGATTCAGCGCGTTGGTGAGGGCGGGCGGCTCCGGGACGTGATGCTTGCGCGCCTCGAGGTTCGGTCGCGAGATGACCTGACGTGTCTTCTTGTCGTGCCAGACGCGCGCGATTGGCGCGCACTCGAGCGCGCCGTCCTCGTGCGTCGGGCTGCCGAACACCTGCGCGTTGTCACGACCGCGGCCTTGACCGCCCTGGTGGAACTGGTGCAATCCGGAGCGCTCACCGAACGGCAGGCACTCCAGGTGTTGCGCCCGGCGAGTCCATTCGCCGACGCAGCCGTCGCATTGATTGCCACGGCCGGGTTCGGCGCTACGCGGGCTCGGGCCCTGCTCAGTCCGCCGCCGGCCCCGGCGTCCGACACGAGTGCAGAAAGGGCGACTGCGCCAGCCACTGCGCATCGGGGTAGTACGCCAGCAGCAAGCTTCCGCCCTTGATGGTGTCAATGAGCTGTCGCGCGACCGCAGGCCGAAGGGCGGGACAGCCCCAACTGCGCCCGAGCCGTCCGAGCCGCTCCATGCCGGCGCGCACGTACGACGCGCCGTGCATGACGATCGCACGGTCGAGCGCACGGTCATTGACGCCCCGCTCGAGGCCGTGGAGACGAAGCGAGTAGCCGTTGCTCCCGACGTACGTGTCGCCAGTAAGGAACAGGCCGAGGCTGGACGCGAGGCTGCCGGGCTCGTTGGAGAAGTGCTCGGTCACGTTGCCCCCACTGCCTCGGCCGTGGGCGACCAGCTCTTCGAAGAGCACGCGCTCGGTGTCGAGGTCGATCACCCACAGGCGCGGGGAGGTGGACGGCCGCGAGTAGTCGATGAGCGTGAGGAAACGCCGGTTCGTGACCGGCAGGATCTGCTGCGCGCAGCGGGCCGTGGACATCGCCATCCGGATTACGCCCGGCTCGAGGCGCCCCGCCGTGGCCACCGTCAAGAGCGGTGGCCCGGCCGCCCCTGCTCCCTCCAGGACCGCGGCGGAACTCGTGACAAACGCGGCGAGCAGCGCAGCGACGATCAGCCGCTTTGGCATACGACTCGTTCTGTGGCCGGGGTAGGTCCACCCTCGGGCGGACGTGGACGCGTGAGCAGTTGCGCGGTGAGAATTCAAGGATAACAGTCGCCAACGAGCGCGGCTAGATCTTGACAACGGGGATTTACTCTCCGGTGTCAGATGATTCTGCGACGAAGGCCAGTCCTTCCTCACCGCTGCCGTTGCGGCGCGTCCCGACCTGGATGAGAATCCCCCGATGCCGCGATTGATTGAAACCCCGTCGGTGGTCGCCGCCGCGGGCAGCAAGCCCAAGCGCATCGAGGAATATGCCGGCCATGTGAACACCGGCCACGCGACCGTGAGCGTCGCGCGGATGCTCTCGCCGCAGGGATGGGTCGAACCCGGCCAAAGGCCTGCGTTCGAGGAAATCACGGTGGTGCTCCGCGGCACGCTCCGGGTCGAGCACGAAGGCGGCGCCCTCGACGTCTGCGCCGGGCAGGCCGTGATCACCGCGCCAGGCGAGTGGGTCCGCTACAGCACGCCCGCTCAGGGCGGCGCAGAGTACATCGCCGTGTGCACGCCAGCTTTCTCGCCGGAGACGGTGCACCGGGACGAATGAGCTCGAAGGCAATCGAGATCAGCGGACGTTCCCCGTCAGCGCCCGGATATAGCCTTCGTTTCGGCGGCAGCGCTCAACGCGGATGTTCGCCAGGAGCTGCTGCAGGATCGCGCGGGCCCGCTCGGGCGCGGGGCGCGTCTTGCGGCGCGCCTCGTAGTCCACAGCGTTCACGAGGCCGAGCGCGATCACTTCGTCCCAGCCGGCGGGCCTCTCGAACGAGACGACTGCGCTGGTCGCGTCCATCTTCTTGTAGGGCCAGAACGCCCAGCCAATGCCCCGCGCCTCGGCCAGAGCGCGCATCTCGCCGATCCACGCGTCGGTGTTCTCGCCGGTTTCCCCTAGCCACACGGGCACGTCGTAGCGATCCCTGAACGACGTGTACGGTGCGATCGAGGCGTCAGAGATCTCGCTCCAGTACTTGTGGAAGGCATACACCAGGTTGGGCGCGAACGGCGGACCGAAGACGCCGAACTCCGTGTTCCATTGCGCGCCCCCGAGGACGATGACGTGGTCCGGATCGACCTCGCGGATCGCGGCCGTCACGCGCCGGTAGAGCGGCTCGAGCGCAGCGTTGTGCTTCTTCCAGTCGTTGAAGGGCGCAATCGGCTCGTTCAGCAGCTCGTACGCGAGCACGGCCGGCTCCGCGCGGTACCGCTGCGCGATCCGGCGCCACACCAGAACCATCCGATCCTGCGCCTCTCTGCTCTCGAACAGCCACGGCGTGCCGGTGCTGTCGTCGATGTTCGTGCCCGTCTGGCCGCCAGGGGCGCCGTGCAAGTCGAGCACCACCCAGAGGCCCAGCTCGCGCGCCCCGCGTATCACGCGATCGAGCGGGGCAAAGCCCTCGTCGTGCCACGCCTGGGGGTGTTCGTCATCGAGGAACAGCCGGTACGCGAACGGCACACGCACGGTGTCGAAGCCCGAAGCTTTCAACAGCGCCAGGTCATCACGCGTGACGTACTGCTCGCGCCACTCGGCCCAGAACGCGCGCGCCTCATCGGGGCCGACGAGGTCGGCGACGAGCGCTTCGATGTGGCGCGGCGACTCCGGGCCCTTCCCGAGGTGGAACATGTAGCCTTCGGGCACGAGCCAATTGCCGAGACCAATGCCGCGCGTGATCAGGGTCGTGCCGTCGGGCGCGACCAGGTTGCGCCCGCGCACCTGCACGAACGGCTGCGCGGTCGCGCCTCCCTGCGCCCGTGCGGGGCGGTGCGGCTGCAGTGACGCGATGAGCACGAGTGTGAAGCAGAAGGCGCGATGCGCGAGCGAGGTGGCAGGCATGGCGCCGTTGTACCCCAAAGCCCGGCCGTCCGAACAGCGCGAGAATGGCCGCCCGTGCGTAGCCGGACACGAGCTGCGGCGCATCCGATGGGCTGCGCTCTCAGAACCGAAGAAAGAGACTCTGTTTTGCGTAGACCACGCCTTCACGCGGCCGCCCCGATCCCACGAGGCGCAGCGCGTTCCTGGGCGAGGCCGCGCGGCCGTGTTGGACCGGCCGCTCATCTCCGGATCTAGAATGGTAGCCACATGACCTGGGAAGAGTGGCACGCGTTCATCACGACGCACCTGGCGGCGCCTGTGGTGGAGGAGACGGCAGACGATGGCGCGACGTGGCTCACGTCGGGCGATCCGGGCGAGGTGATGGTCCGGCTGAAGGGCACGTCGATCGCAGTGTTCGAGTACTCGGTAGAACGGCAGGGCCGCCGCGCCGTGGTGATGCCGCTAAGGGTGGGCTCGCTGCGATCGCGCGACATCGACGACACGCGCGCGATGAGCATCGTCGCGGCGCTGATCGACGCCACGCGCGAACGGCGCACCGCGCGGTTCCAGACGTGTGTGTACTGCGACCGCCGCACGCCGCCCGAGTGGATGGCGGACGAGCAGGCCTGCCAGACCTGCGGCGGCGAGCATCGCGGCGCCGTGCACTAGGAGGGCTAAAGGCTAAAGGCTAAGGGCCAAGGGCCGGAGGCCTCAGCCTTCAGCCATTAGCCATCAGGAGCCGCGGCCGTGGGCCGGCTGCATGGTGGCCGACAGCGGCGCCCGCCGGCGCGCCGCGTATCTCCCCATCGCATCGCCGCCCGCCGCCCGCCGCCAGCCGCCAGCCGCCAGCCGCCAGCCGCCAGCCGCGAAAGCGTCACTCGTTCCGCAACGCCTCCACCGGCACGACCCGGGTCGCTCGACGGGCAGGGAGCCAGCACGCCACGAACGCCGCCACCGCCAGCACGGATGGGGCGGCGACGAACGTGACCGGATCGAACGGACTCACGCGATAGAGCATGCTGCGCAGGAGCAGGGCGACGCCGGCTGACAGCGCCAGGCCAATGCCGAGGCCCGTCGCGGTCACCTGCGCGCCGTCCCGCAGCACCATCCCGAGCACGTCGCCGGACTGTGCCCCGAGAGCCATGCGGATGCCGATCTCGCGGGTGCGCTGCGAGACCAGGTAGCTCTTCACCCCGTACAGGCCAACCGCGGCGAGCAGCAACGCAAGCGCGCCGAACGTGGTGAAGAGCGTGGCGCCGGTGCGAACCAGCCACAGCATCAGGCTCGCGTCGCGATGCTCGGCAAACGTCCGCGCGGTCAGCACGGGGAACGCAGGATCGATCGCGTGGAGCTCCCGCCGAATCGTTCCGATCATTCGATGCGCCGCCGCGTCACCGCCCTGCGCGACGCGCACGTGGAGGGTCATCGCGGGACGCGCATCGCTGCCCATCGGAAGATAGACGTGGGGCGGGGCGACCCGATCGAGCAGGTCGTGTCGGACGCCGGGCACGACGCCGACGACCTCCCACGGCGCCTGGGGCGCGGCGGCCGCGTCCCGTGTGACGAAGCGGAGAGACTGGCCCACGGGATCCCGGTCGGGCCACAGCCGCCGTGCGAGCGGCTCGTCGATCACGACGGCGCGCACGCCCCGCCCACTCTCTTCTTCCGCCCGCGTGAACCCGCGTCCCCGCAGCACCGGCAATCCCAGCGCCGCGAAGTAGTCGGCGCCGACGACGACGTAATGCGCGCCCACTGCGTCGTGACGCCCGGCCGGACCGGCACCCGCCGCCTCGACATCGCGCATGTCGGTGAACTCGCCGAACGGCACGATCGAGGCCAGACTCGCCGACTCGACCCCGGCGAGCGATCGCACGCGCGCGAGCACGTCCCGGTACGCCGTCGCGGTTCTTGCCGGGTCGTATCCGGCGAGCGTGGGATCGAGCCCGAGGACGAGGCCGCGGTCGAGGCGGAACCCCGGGTCGGAGGCGGCCGCCTGCAGTGCTCCGCGCAGGAACAGCCCCCCGGCCGTGAGCAGGACGAGCGACAGGGCCACCTGTCCGACAACGAGCACGTGTCGTGGAGAGGCAAGCGCCCGCCATCCGCGGCGCACGCGATCCTGATGGCCCTGCGCCTTCAGATCGGGCACCAGGTCCGGGCGCGAGAGCCGCCACGCCGGGCCCAGGGACGCCAGGATCGTGCTCGCCACCGCGAAGGCGACGGTGGCGCCCAGGACCCGGATGTCGGGCCGCGGATCGAACGTCAGGAGCAGCGGCATGATCGGCACGAGCGACACGACCAGCAGCCTCGTCGCCCAGAACGCCAGCACGAGGCCGGCGGTGCCGCCAAGAACGGATAGCAACAGGCCCTCGGTCAGCAGCTGCCGGATCACGCGCACGCGCGAGCCGCCGATCGCGAGGCGGACGGCGAACTCCTTTCGCCGCATCGAACCCCGCGCAAGCAGCATGTTGGCGAGATTCATGGACGCTATGACCAGCACGACGCCCGACATGGCGAGCAGCAGTGTCGAGGCGACGGCTTCGTCCGAGTCGTCCTGCGGGTGCGTGCCCAGGCTGAGCCGCGAAAGGGAGTGCAGCATGAGAGCCTGATCGCGGTTTTCCGCCGGGTATGCCTGCGCGAGCTGGGTCGAGAGCGCGGCCAGCCGCGCCGTCGCGTGCGCCTCCGTGATGTCCGGTCGCAACCGGCCGATGACCATCAAGCCGTGGTTGCCCCGATCGTCGAGCCGCCGGGGCGGCCCCTCGCTGAACGCGGCGCTCATCACATCGTCGTGCACGCCCAGCGGCAGCCAGATCTCGGGCGTGACGATCGCCGTCGTCCCGTTGAACCCCTCGGGCGTGACGCCGACGATCGCGAACGGGCGGCCGTTCAGGCGCAGCGTGCGCTCGAGGATACCGGGATCGAACCCGGTGCGGCGCCAGTACTCGTAGCTCACGATAGCCACGGGACGGGCACGGCCCGGCCGCTCCTCCTCCCGGCTGAACGCGCGGCCGCGTGCCGCTCCCACTCCGAGCGCACTGAAATAGTTCGACGACACGAGTGCCACGAAGACGCGCCGCGTCACCCGGTTCTCGCTGAGCCCGACCATCGAAAAATCCAGGGCGGCGAGCTCGGTGAACAGACCGGAGCGTTCCCGCACGTCGAGGTAATTGGGATACGAGAACCCGCGATAGCGATCCGGACGGGCCGTGTCGCGGCTGTACAGCCCAACGACGGGCTGCGTGTCGCCGTTGTTCAGCGGCCGGAAGAGCAGCGCGTTGACGAGCGTGAACACCGCGGTGTTCGCCCCGATTCCCAGCGCCAGCACGAGGACGGCTACCGTCGTGAAGCCGGGCGCCCGGAGGAGGATGCGGGCGCCATACCGGAGGTCCTGGAGAAGGCTGCGCATGGGGATGGAGACGTCCAGGTGCGGCGGGGTGTTCCGGAGGGCGGGCGGGCTGGGGAGATGGTCGCCGCTGGTCCGGTTCCGTCACGGCTTGGCTGCCGCAGCAGGAGGCGGGGAGCCGGCAGGCTGTCACTGGACGGTGAAGCTACCCTCGAGTCCCCCTTCGGAGCTGTTCCCGACCCAGACCTTGAAGACACCCGGCTCGACGACGAAGCGCATGTCGCGGTTGTAGAACCCGAGCTCCGCGGGCGTCAGCACGAACTCGAGCTGCCGCCGCGCGCCGGGATCGAGCGACACCCGCGCAAAGCCTTTCAACTCGCGAATCGGGCGCGTCACCGTCGAGGCGACGTCCTGGATGTACAGCTGCACGACCTCATCTCCGGAGCGTGCGCCCGTGTTCGTGACCGTGGCCGACACGCGCACCGGGCCGTCCGGGCGAATGGTGGACGCGCTCAGGCGCAGGTCGCTGATGGCGAAGGTCGTGTAGCTCAGACCGAATCCGAACGGATAGAGCGGCGTCCAGGGCACGTCGATATACTTCGACGTGAACTTGTTGTCCGGCGTCGGCGGGCGTCCCGTGCTCTTGTGGTTGTAGTAGAGCGGCACCTGGCCAACCGTGCGCGGCACGGTCACCGGGAGCTTGCCTCCCGGGTTCACGTCACCGACGAGCACGTCGGCAATCGCGTGCCCCGCTTCGGTGCCCGGAAACCAGGCTTCGAGCACGGCCGGCACATGCTCGGCGATCCACCCGATCGACAGCGGCCTGCCGCTGAAAAGCACGACGGCGACCGGCTTCCCTGCGGCCTGCACGGCCTTCACGAGCTCGAGCTGCACGCCGGGCAGATCGAGTGAGCTGCGAGCCATGGCCTCGCCGCTCATGTCGCCCGCTTCGCCGATCGCGATCACGACGACGTCGGCACGCGCGGCCGCGGCGACCGCGGCGTCGAACCCGGCGGTTGAATCACCCGCGATCTCCGCGCCGCGCGTGTACGTGATGGTCGCGCCAGGCAGCGCCGCTTTCAGCCCGGCCAGCACGGTGACGACATCGTCGGCCTTGCCGTCGCCGATCCAGTTGCCCATCATGTTGGCGCGGTCGTCCCCGAGCGGTCCGATGAGCGCGACCGATCGGACGGTCTTCGCGATCGGCAGCACGTGCCCGTCGTTCTTCAGCAGCACCATCGAGCGCGCCGCGATGGCACGCGCGGCGCCGCGATGCCGCGGTGCCAGCAGCACCGTCCGTTCGAGTGAGGGATCCACGTACGGGTGATCGAAGAGGCCGAGACGGAACTTCACCCGCAGGACGCGCCGCACCGCCTCGTCGATCGTTGCCTGCGACAGCTGCCCGCGTTTCACGAGGTCCGCGCCGTGCGTGTTGTACAGGCGGCTGACCATCTCCATGTCCACGCCCGCCGTGAGCGCCTGCGCGGCCGCCTCTGCGCCGTCGGCGGCGACGCGGTGATCGAGCAGCTGGCCGACCGACTCCCAGTCGCTGACGACGAGCCCGTCGAACTTCCACTCCTTGCGCAGCACGTCGGTCAGCGTGAACGGGTTGGCCGACGTGGGCACGCCGTTCAGGTCGTTGAACGCGCTCATGACCGACTGCACGCCGGCGTCGGCGATGGCGGCCCGGAACGGCGGCAGGTAGGTTTCGCGGAGGACGCGCTCGGAGATATCGGTCGTGTTGTAATCGCGCCCGCCCTCCGTCGCACCGTAGCCGACGTAGTGCTTGACACACGCCATCACGCGATCGGGCCGCGACATGTCGGGCCCCTGGAAGCCGCGCACGCGTGCGCGCGCAAACGCCATCCCGAGATACGGATCCTCTCCGGCGCCCTCGGCAATGCGGCCCCAGCGAGGATCGCGCGCGATGTCGACCATCGGAGCAAAGGTCCATTTCAGACCCACGGCCGCAGTTTCGGCAGCCGCGATCGCCGAGGATTGCTCGGCACCGGCGGGATCCCACGACGCCGCTTCGCCGAGCGGGATCGGAAACACCGTGCGGTAGCCGTGGATCACGTCGAACCCGAGCAGGAGCGGAATTTTGAGTCGTGACCCCTCGACGGCGACCCGCTGGATCGTGTTGACGCGCGCGGCGCCACGCACGTTCAGCAGGGATCCCACGAGCCCCTTGCGCGTGAGCGCTTCCTGCTCGGGGCTGTAGTCGCCCTCGGCCTGTCCCGCGAGCTGCTGCAGCTGTCCGAGCTTCTCCTCGAGGGTCATCCGCGCGAGCAACGCGTCGACACGCGCCTCGACGCCGGCCGTCTGGGCATGGGTGAGCGCGCCGGCGCACAGGGCCAGCGCCGCGACGCCGCGCCATCCCAACCTGCTGATGCCGTGCATCCTGGGTGCTCCTCGCCGCACGATAGCAGAACCCGTTCGCCCCGGCGGCAGATGCCGCCGGCACCGAGCGTCGAGCTGGCTGGAGTCACGGCACGCGTCCGCGCGTCGCGGCCACCACTTGCACGATTGATTCACGCAGGCACATGAACACGGGGACGATCCCCCTTACGTTCGAGCGCGAGTTCTGATAGGAATACGCACGCATTGCTCTCCGCACCACCGGGTCCGGTCACGGCCGCACGGTGAGAGGCGCGGAGGCCGGGCCTTGAAAGGACGCCGCCATGCTCAAGGAGTTCAAGGAATTCGCCATGCGGGGCAACGTGCTCGACATGGCCGTCGGGATCATCATCGGCGCCGCGTTCGGGTCGATCGTGAACTCGCTCGTCAACGACCTCCTGATGCCGCCGGTCGGCCTTCTGCTTGGCGGGGTCGACTTCGCCAACCTGTTCTTCGTGCTGAAGGACGGCGCCCAACCCGGGCCGTACGCATCGGTCGCGATTGCAAAGGCGGCCGGCGCGGTGACCTTGAACATCGGCGTCTTTCTGAACGCCGTGATCAGCTTTTTGCTGGTGGCCTTTGCGGTGTTCCTGCTCGTGCGGGGCCTGAACCGGCTGCGCCGGGACGAGCCGCCGCCGCCGACCCCGCCCACGCCGCAGGAAATGCTGCTCGGCGAGATCCGCGACCTGCTCAGGAAACGCTCGGTCGTGTGACGGCGGGAGGGGTCGTGCCGCCACGAGCGGCGAGCAGCCGCGCGATCGCATCGGCAACGGCCTCGGGATAGCACGGCTTGTCGAGAAACAGGTCGCAGCCGGCGGCCGTCGCGCGCTCCACGTCACCGGGAAACACGCACGCCGAGAGCACGATGATGAGGGTGTTGTGGGTGTGCGGATCGGCACGCACTCGCCGCGCCACCTCCCATCCGTCGGTGCCCGGCAGCGCGAGGTCCAGCAACAGGACGTCTGGACGGACGTCCTGCACGAGGGTCCAGGCGCGGTCGCCGTCGGAGGCCTGCTCCACGCGATACCCGAGATACGAAAGGTACTCCGCGTACCCTTCGCGATTGTCGTCGTCGTCCTCGGCTATCAGCACGACTTGCGGGTTGCTCACGGGACACACACCTCGGAGGCGTTGGAGGATCCGACCGTACGGCTGTGCAACCGCGGGGCCGTGGCCGCGGCAGGCCTTTTCCTGAATATTCTGCGCGTCATGCAGGCCCGTGGGGCGTCACGAGCGGGAGGCCGCGTAACTTCTACATACCGGCCATGTAGGAGAACGCCTGGACAGCGAAGATCGAACGTATCAGATAGAATCCGCGACATGACCAGCCGACGTTTTTTCCTGCGCGCCGTTTCTACCGGACTGCTCGCCTCCACCACCGCTCGGTTTGCGTCCGCCGTGCCCGCCGTGGCGCAGGCGCCGTCAGACGGATCACGCAAATACCCGTTCACGGGCACGCTTGGCCTGCAGCTATACAGCCTACGCCACCTGTTTGCGAAGGGCGACGTACCCGGCACCCTCGCCATGGTGAAGGGTTGGGGGCTGACGGATCTCGAGCTCGCGGGCACGTACGGGATGAGCGTCGCCGATTACGCCGCGCTGCTGAAGAAGACCGGCCTGCGCGCCGTCAGCACGCACGCGGACTTCGACAAGCTTGCCGACGGCATCGACGGCGTGATCGCCGACGCGCGTACCTTCGGCGTCGAGTACCTCGGGTGTGCGTGGATCCCGCATGGCGATCGATTCACGGCCGCCGACGCGGACAAGGCGGTGACGGTGTTCAACGCCGCCGGCAAGAAGGCCAAGGCGGCAGGGCTGCGCTTTTTCTATCACATTCACGGATACGAATTTCAGGCCGCGGGCGACGGCACCTTGTTCGACAGCATCGCCGCGCGTACCGACCCGACGCTCGTCGCCTTCGAGATGGACGTGTTCTGGGCCGTGCGCGGCGGCGCCAAGCCGCTGGACCTGTTCGCGAAGTATCCCGATCGGTTCCCGCTCACGCACCTCAAGGACATGAGGAAGGGCACCGCCATCGGCGACCCGACGGGCCACGCGCCCGACGATTCGAACGTGCCGCTCGGCGACGGGCTGATCGACTGGGCGCCGATTATCCGGGCCGCCAATAAATCGGGGACCAAGTACCACTTTATCGAGGACGAATCGCCGCAGGCCGAGAAACAGATCCCGAAGACACTGCAGTACCTGGCGGGGCTCCGCCTCTGACGATCGCGTGGCGGTCACGCGAACGAGCCGGGCACGCTGCTGGGCGTCATCGGCCCCGCGCTGCCGCTGCTCGTGGCGATGCCAGGCATTCTGGTGGCGTGCATGATCATCGTCCGCACGCCGGTCGTCGCGCTGGTCGTCGTGTGGGCCGGCCGAAAGTCGCTGTCATTGCTTCGTCGCGCAGGACTTTCTGAGGTTCGGGGTGGGCACGCTCATGGTGAGCGGCGTGGGCCTGCGTCCCCTGACGTGGTGGCTGCTGTCCTTGTACCTGGGAACGGCGCTGATCGTCACGCGGCTGTGGGATCCGTTCCCGGCGTGGTCCACATCACGCGTGTGGCGCGCATCCGCTACGGGGACGGTCGTTCAGCCCACGATCCTGACCTGAGCCGTCGACACCGGAGGACACGCGCGGGGGTCGGCGCGCGCGTCACGCCTGCTACTCCCGCGCAGCGATATCCAGAGGCGCGCCAGGCTGCTGGGGCGCGGACCGTGTCGCTTGCGGTTCCCGCGCGCCGAGCACCCCGTTCACGATCATCGCGGCGCCGAGCGCCACGATCGCGCCGCCGAGGCCCAGCCCCACGCTCGGCGAGCCCGCCGCCACACCGACGATCAACGCCAGCGCTACGCCAATGCCGACGAACATGACGCCCGCGGTGCGGAAGCGGAGCGCGGCCTTCGAGGTGGTGACGCTCGGCTCGGCCGCGCCGAGCGTGACGACGGGCGCGCCGCCGGGAAAGAGCTCCGCCGGCGGCAGCAGGCCCTTCTCGATCATCGCGAGCCGTTCACGATGGGCGAGCTCGCGCATGCGCGACCGCCGGGAGATCCAGAACGCGGCGAGCGCGAACATGGCCACGAGCACCGCGACCGGGATCAGGGCAGTCAACATTTCTCCAGCGAACACGGTCGGCCTCCTCTGAAAGCCATTCGACAGTGCGGTTAGACTGGGCGCCGGCGGAAATTGTTTCAGATGGCTGAAACAATTCACTCGCGGCCCCGGTCTAACGGGCCATTGGGGGTCTCGCAATCGGCGCATCCGCGGAATCATCACGCGGCACTGCGGGTGCCCGTTCATTGTCGGCTGATGCATGTCCGATCTGACAGACGACGACCTCGTGCGCCAGTGCCGCGATGGCAGTGACGAGGCGTTCGCGGAGCTGGTCGGCCGCTATCGGAGGCTCGTGTTCGGCATCATCTCGCGCACGCTTGGCGATCCCGCACGGGCGGAGGACCTCGCCCAGGACGTGTTCCTGCGTATGCATCGCGGCCTCCCCTACTTCCGCGGCACGGCGCGTGTGTCCACCTGGATTTACCGGATCGCGGTCAACGTGTGCCTGCAGGATCGCGCGGCGGCAAAGCCGGCCGAGATCAGGCTCGACGATGACGCGGGGCGCGACCGTCCGGCGCGGCAGATCGGATCGAAGGACACGGCGTTCGCGACCATCGAGCTAAGGGACCGGCTGGGCAAAGCGCTCGCAAGGCTGCCGGCGAACTACCGGCTCCTCGTCGCGGCGCATTACTTGAACGGCGTGCAATACGAGGAGCTCGCCGAGATTTTCCAGTTGCCGCTCGGCACGGTGAAGACGCATCTGCACCGCGCGAAGCGCGATCTGCGCAAGCTGCTCGAAGGCGAGCTGGCGTAGACGGGACAGCGACCATGGTGTGCACAGACGTGGACCCGCTGATTGAGCCGATCGCGGCAGGAGAGATCGTGCCCGACGCCGAGACGCTGGCGCACCTGGCCTCGTGCGCGGGCTGCGCTCGCGCCCTCGCCATGGCGCGGCAGATCGACGGCGTGCTCGCCGCGCAGCCGATACCGGAGACGTCCCCGGCGTTCACGCCGGCGCTGATGTCGCGGTTGCGGCGCGAGCGCTGGCGCGCCGAGCAGTATCTCGATCTCGCGTTCAACGTCGCCGTCGGGCTCGCGGTCGCCGCCGGCCTCGGCGGCCTGATGATGGTGCTGACCGCGTCGGGGCTCGCGGCGGTCAGCGCCGACCTCACCCGGCTGTTCCTGGCCAGTGCGGGCACCGTGCTGACGGCGATGACACCCGCCCTCCCGGTGTACGGGGCGGCGGCGGCGATCTTCGCGAGCGGCCTGGCGATCTGGTGGTGGGCCGAGCGCGGGTTCGAGATTTGACCGTGCCGGAGTCCCCCCGGCGGCCGCTGCTCAAATGGGCGGGGGGCAAGCGGCAGCTGCTTCCCGCGTTCCGGCACTTCTACCCCGAACGGTTGCGCGGCTACGTGGAGCCGTTCGTCGGCAGCGGTGCGGTGTTCCTCGACCTGCTGCGGCGCGGTGCGCTCGAGCACGTGCCGGTGACGCTGGCCGACAGCAATCCGGATCTCATAGGCACCTACCTGGCAGTGCGCGACGGGCCCGAGAAAGTCGTCGAGGCCCTCGATGATCTCGATCGTCGTCATGCGCGGGACGGCGAGGCCTGTTACTACGAGGTGCGCGAGCGCTTCAACGCCGCGCGCCGGACGCGCGGCGCGG
Source organism: Vicinamibacteria bacterium (assembly GCA_963697705.1). GTDB lineage: Bacteria > Acidobacteriota > Vicinamibacteria > Vicinamibacterales > JAENWD01 > CAVUCH01. The sequence goes on along the minus strand of CAVOPA010000017.1, from coordinate 995,986 downwards.
GACCGGACGCGTACACGGCCCAGCTCGCGGCGATGCTGATCTATCTGAATCGCACCGGGTTCAACGGGCTCTTCCGCGTGAACGCCGCCGGCGCCTTCAACGTGCCGGCAGGCCGCTACGTGCGGCCGCGAATCTCGGATCCGATGCTGGTCCGCGCCGTCGCAGCGGCTCTCGCGAAGCCGACAGTGCGGCTCCGCTGGGCGAGGTTCGACGACGTCCTCGACGAGACGGCCGGCGGCGATTTCGTCTATCTCGATCCGCCCTACGCGCCGCTCAGCGCGACCTCCGCATTCGGCGCCTACACCGCCGATCGTTTCTCTGACGCGGACCAGGTGCGACTCTGTGAGGCGGTGGTGGATCTCGCCCGCCGCGACCGGCACGTGATGGTGAGCAATTCATCCGCGCCGGCGATCCTGGCGATGTACCGGCGAGCCGCCGACACCCCCGGCGCCGGTCTGCGGCTGTGGACAGTCCCTGCACGCCGCGCGATCAACTCGCACGCGGCACGACGCGGGACGGTCTCCGAACTGCTGCTGACCAACCTCGCGCCGCGCGGGAACGTCGACGGCGTGGTCGCGCCTGCCGCTGGACACTAGGAATCGAGGCGCTGTTCGCAGGCGGACTGTGGGCCCACCCTATTGCCCAGTCGAAATGCCCGTGCTACGCTCGCTTCTCAGTCCCGGCGTGCGAAAGTGGCGGAACTGGCAGACGCGCCGGACTTAGGATCCGGTGGCCGTAAGGCCATGGGGGTTCGAGTCCCCCCTTTCGCAGAAGCCCTGTCCCGGGGCGGACCTCCCGTATCGATCCCCCAGTCATGAAGACCGAATTCGTCGACGTCAGCGAAACACGCAAGAACCTCGTCGTCGAGATCGACAGCAGCACCGTCGATGCCGAGATCGACCGGGTCGCGCGCGATTACAGCAAGGCCGCACGGATTCCCGGCTTCCGCCCGGGCAAGGTGCCGCCGCGGGTGGTCAAACAGCGGTTCCGCAGCCAGATTCTGCACGACGTGGTGCACGAACTGGTGCCGCGCGCCGTGGACGACGCGCTACGCGAGCGGGGCCTCGAGCCGCTCGACACGCCTGACATCCGCGACGTCGTCGTCGAAGAAGGCCAGCCGCTGAAGTTCACCGCCACGTTCGACACGGTGCCGAGCTTCGATCTGCAGCCGTACACGTCGCTGCAATTGCGCCGGCCGCAGGCGGCGTTGCAGGAGGGCGCCGTCGACGAGACGCTGCAGACGCTGCGGGAGCGCGCGGCGCGATTCGAGGTGGTCCAGTCGCGGCCGGTTGAGCGCGGCGACACCGTGGTCGTCGACCTGGTCCGCGAGGCCGGTGGTGAAGCGGCCGATACCCATCAGGACGTCACCATCGAGATCGGCGCCTCGGCCAACCCGCCGGGCTTCGACGACGAGGTCATCGGCATCGACGTTGGCCAGACGAAGCGGTTCGAGGTCCGCTACCCTGACGACTACGAGATGAAGGAGATGGCCGGCACAGCCGTCAACTACACGGTCACCATCAAGGGGCTCAAGCGGCGCGTCGTCCCGGAGCTCGACGACGAGTTCGCGCGCGACCTTGGCGAGTTCGATACGCTCGCCGCCTTGCGGGCCCGCGTGGAACAGGACCTGACACGCGAGGCCGAACAGAAGGCGGAGCGCGACGTCCGGAACGACCTGCTGAAACAGCTGGCCGGGTGGGTCACCTTCACCGTCCCCGAGTCGCTCATCGACCGGGAGCTGGAACGACGTATCGAGGACTTTGCGCGCCGGCTGATGGAGCAGGGGGTCGATCCACGAAAGGCCGACATCGACTGGGCGGCGTTCCGACAGGCTCAGCAGGACGCCGCACGCGACAGCGTGGCGAGTGCGTTGGTGCTCGACGAGGTCGCCCAGCGCGAAGGGTTGACCGTGACCGAGCCGGAGATCGAAGCCGAGCTGTCGCGGTTCGGAGAGCGGACGGGCCGTACGACCGCGGCGGTCCGCGCGCAGCTCGAGAAGGATGGCGGCATCTCCCGGCTGGCCACCGGGTTGCGGCGGGAGAAGGCGGTTGACTTTCTGAGGTCCCGTGCTACGATTGTCGGCGACTGATCGCGACCACCGCGGGGCCCACACAAAATGGCTACCGCTGCACCTCGACGGTTCCCCAACCGATACATTGATTGCTCCGACGACCTGTTCCGGGGACTCCCCCGGGCCTGACGTGCTGATCCACGTCAACCGACGCCCGGCGAGGGGCCAGGCGCTCAGCTAACGACACGACATGCGTTCACCGATACCCGATCCGCGCATGCAGCTGGTTCCGATGGTCGTCGAGCAGACGAACCGGGGCGAGCGCGCCTACGACATATTCTCCCGGCTGCTCAAAGACAACATCATCTTCATCGGCACGGCGATCGACGACGGCATCGCCAACCTCGCAATCGCCCAGATGCTGTTTCTGGAAGCCGAAGACCCCGACAAGGACATCATGCTGTACATCAACAGCCCTGGGGGGTCGATCACGGCCGGGCTGGCGATTTACGACACGATGCAGTTCATCAAGCCCGACGTCCAGACCATCTGCCTCGGGCAGGCGGCGTCGATGGGTGCGGTGCTGCTGGCGGCCGGGGCGAAGGGCAAGCGGTATTCGCTGCCGAACTCGAGGATCGTCATCCATCAGCCGCTGATGTCCGGGCTGGCTGGCCAGGCCAGCGACATCGACATCGCCGCGCGCGAGATCCTGCGCATGCGCGAGCGCCTGAACGAAATCCTGGTGTTCCACACCGGCCAGCCGATGAAACGTATCCAGGAGGATACGGAGCGGGACTACATCATGTCAGCCGACCAGGGCAAGGAATACGGTATCATTGACGACGTCATCCGGAAGAGAGCGTAAGCTGGTTGTGAACCGCGGAGCACGGTTCCTGATCGGGCGCGTACGACGGGCTTCGGATTCCTGCAAAGGTCCCCAATGGTGAAGAAGAACGGCGAATCGGAAGTGCTGCGGTGCTCGTTCTGCAACAAGGACCAGAACGACGTCCGCAAGCTGATTGCCGGCCCGACCGTCTTCATCTGCGACGAGTGTGTCGAGGTCTGCAACGACATCATCGCCGACGACAACCGCTTCGAGACGCGGGGTGTCCGGTCGTCGCTGCCGCCGCCGCAGGAGATCAAGAAGTTCCTCGACGAGTACGTCATCGGCCAGGAACGCACGAAGAAGAAGCTGGCGGTCGCGGTCTACAACCACTACAAGCGGATCGAGATCCAGAAGCAGCCGCGCGGCCGAAACGACATCGAGCTGTCGAAGTCGAACATCCTGCTGATCGGGCCGACCGGCACGGGCAAGACGCTGCTCGCACAGACGCTGGCCAAGCTGCTCTCGGTGCCCTTCACGATCGTCGACGCGACGACGCTCACCGAGGCGGGCTACGTCGGCGAGGACGTCGAGAACATCATCCTCAAGCTGCTGCAGGCGGCCGGCGGCGACATCGAGAAGTGCCAGCAGGGCATCATCTACGTCGACGAAGTCGACAAGATCTGCCGCAAGGACGAGAACCCCTCGATCACGCGCGACGTCTCCGGTGAGGGCGTGCAGCAGGCGCTGCTGAAGATCCTCGAAGGCACGGTGGCCAACGTGCCGCCGCAGGGCGGTCGCAAGCACCCGCACCAGGAGTTCTTCCAGATCGACACGACCAACATCCTGTTCATCTGCGGCGGGGCGTTCGTCGGCCTCGACAAGCAGATCGAGCGGCGTGTCGGGAAGAAGACGCTCGGGTTCAAGGCCGACGTGAAGTCGCTCCGCAACCGCGACATCGGCTCCACGCTCGAACAGCTCGAGCCGGAAGACCTGATCAAATACGGGCTCATCCCCGAGTTCGTCGGCCGCCTCCCGGTCGTCGGCACGCTCCACGAGCTGGACAAGCCGGCGCTCATGCAGATCCTGACGCAGCCGCGCAACGCGATCACGCGCCAGTACCAGCGGCTGTTCGAGTACGAGAACGTGAAGCTGCGGTTCACGGATGATGCGCTCGAAGCGATCGCGGAATCGGCGCTGCAGCGGAAGATCGGGGCCCGCGGGCTGCGCATGATCATCGAAGACATGATGCTCGAGCTGATGTACAACCTGCCGCAGCAGAAGAAAGCGCGGGAAGTGGTCATCACCCGCGAGCACGTCGAGGCCAAGGACAAGCCCATCGCGCTCATCGAGAAGGCGGGATAGGGTCGCAATCCGGAATGCGGTACGCGGAGTTCGGAATTAGTTCGGAATTCGGAGTTCAGAATTCGGGACTACGGTCGAACGGCGGCATGGGTAGGCCAGCCGCGAGCGTTTGCTGTCCGCGTCTCGCTGGTGTCGACCGTTCTGGCTTCCTCGCGCTCGTCTCCAGGCAATCCGAACCAGCTCCGAACTCGACAATCCGAAATCCGAGTTAATCCCGAATTCCGCGGTCCGCATTCCAAATTTCCCATGGAAGTCTACGAAACCCTCCCCATCGTTCCGTTGCGCGACGTCGTGGTGTTCCCGCACATGATGATGCCGTTCGTCATCGGGCGACCCTCGTCGACGCGCGCGCTCGAACATGCGCTGGCCAAGGACAAGAAGATCTTCCTGGCCGCGCAGCACGACGCGTCGATCGACGATCCGAAGCCGGAAGACATCTACACGATGGGCTGCCTCGCCAACGTGGTGCAGAGCCTCAAGCTGCCGGACGGCAACATCAAGGTGCTCGTCGAGGGCATCGACCGGGCGCGCGCCATCGAGTGGAAGGAAGACAAGGGCTTCTATCGCGTGGTCGTGAAGCTGCTGCCGAAGCAGAAGGACACGACCGGCGACGTCGAGGGCACGATGAGCCGCGTCGTCGCGCTCTTCGAACAGTACGTGAAGCTGTCGAACAACCTGCACTACGACGCGATGATCGCCGCCGTGCGCGTCGAGGATCCGGGCAAGCTGGCCGACACCATCGCCGCGCACCTGCTCGTCGGCGTCGACGAGAAGCAGAACCTGCTCGAGATCGTGTCGCCGCTCGAGCGGCTCAATCGCATCTCCGGCATCCTCGAGATCGAAGTCGACAAGCTCCAGGTCGATCGCCGCATCCAGTCGCGCGTCAAGAAGCAGATGGAGAAGGCGCAGAAGGAGTACTACCTCAACGAGAAGATGAAGGCGATCCAGAAGGAACTGGGCCGCAAGGACGACAAGGGGAACGAGGTCGACGAGCTGAAGAAGAAGATCGAACAGGCGAAGATGCCCCAGGAGGTCGAGGAAAAGGCCATCCAGGAGCTGAAGCGCCTCGAGGCGATGCCGCCGATGTCGGCCGAGGCCACCGTCTCGCGCAATTACCTCGACTGGCTGATCGCCGTGCCGTGGTTCAAGCGGACGAAGGAGAGCCGCGACCTGAAGCGGGCCGAGGAGATCCTCAACGAAGATCATTACGGCCTCGAGAAGATCAAGGACCGCATCCTCGAGTTCCTCGCCGTTCGCGCGCTCGTGAAGAAGCCGAAGGCGACGATCCTGACATTCGCCGGACCTCCCGGCGTCGGCAAGACCTCGCTGGCCAAGTCGATCGCCCGCGCCATGAACCGCAAGTTCGTGCGGCTGTCGCTCGGCGGCGTGCGCGACGAGGCCGAAATCCGCGGCCATCGCCGTACCTACATCGGCGCCTTCCCCGGCCAGATCATCCAGATGATGAAGAAGGCCGGGTCGATGAACCCGGTGTTCCTGCTCGACGAAGTCGACAAGATGTCGATGGACTTCCGCGGCGATCCGTCCGCGGCGCTGCTCGAGGTGCTCGATCCGGAGCAGAACAACTCGTTTCTCGATCATTACCTCGACGTCGAGTACGACCTCTCGCACGTCATGTTCATCTGCACGGCGAACGTGCTGCACACGATTCCGCAGGCGCTGCGCGACCGCATGGAGGTGCTCCAGCTCGCCGGCTACACCGAGCAGGAGAAGGTGCAGATCGCCAAGCGCTTCCTCGTGACGAAGGCTGTCGAGGGGACGGGGCTGGCGACCGAGAACGTGACGTTCACCGAGGAGGCGCTCCAGGCCATCATCCAGCGCTACACGCGCGAGGCCGGCGTCCGCAATCTCGAACGCGAGGTGTCGTCAATCTGCCGCAAGGTGGCTCGCAAGGTGGTCGTGGAGGGCAAGGCCTTCAAGGAAGAGGTCACGCCCGACAAGGTGACCGAGTACCTCGGCGTGCCGCGCTTCCGCTCGACCGAGGTGGAAGAATCCAACGAGATCGGCATCGCGACCGGCCTCGCCTGGACCGAGGTCGGCGGCGAGATCCTGGTCACCGAGGCGACGCTCATGCCCGGCAAGGGAACGCTGACGCTGACCGGCAAGCTTGGCGACGTGATGCAGGAGTCGGCGCAGGCGGCTCTCAGCTGGGTGCGCTCGAAGGCGGAGGAGTACGGCATCCCGAAGGACTTCAACCGCAAGACCGACGTGCACATCCACGTGCCCGAAGGCGCCATCCCCAAGGACGGCCCATCGGCGGGGATCACGCTCGCCACGGCGCTGGTCTCGGCACTGGCCCGCATCCCCGTGCGACGCGACGTGGCGATGACCGGCGAGATCACCCTGCGCGGCAAGGTGCTCCCGATCGGCGGCGTGAAGGAGAAGGTGCTGGCCGCGCACCGCGCCGGGGTGAAGAACATCATCCTGCCGAAGGACAACGAGAAAGACCTGGCGGACATCCCGAAGAACATGCTCGACGGCCTCGGCCTGTACCTGGTGCAGACGATGGACGAAGTGCTGAAGATCGCCTTGACCGAGGCGCTGCCCGGCCGCCTGCCGGCCGCAGCGACGGAACCGGTCGAGGTCGACGTGAGCGACGACACGATCACGCATTAGTGCGCGTCGAAGCCGAGTTCGTCACGAGTGCCGCGGGCCCCGAGGGGTTTGCCGATGACGGCACGCCGGAAATCGCGCTGGTCGGCCGATCGAATGTCGGCAAGTCGACGCTGATCAACGCGCTCATTGGACGCATCCTGGCGCGCACGAGCGCAAAGCCCGGCAAGACCCGGCTCGTGAACCTGTTCCGGGTGACCGGTGGGCTGGCGCGGCCCTTCTACCTGGTGGACCTGCCGGGATACGGATACGCACGCGGCGGCCGGCCGTCCGCGGAAGCGTTCGAAGCACTCACGACGGCGTACTTCCGCTCGTGGGAAGGCACTGGACGCGAGCGGCCGCCGGCCGCCGCCGGCGCCATCCTGCTCGTCGATGCGCGGCATCCCGGGCTCGACAACGATCTCGCCGCCTACGACTGGCTCGCCGGGCTCGGCTGGCCGGGTGCCGTGGTCGCAACCAAGTACGACAAGCTGGCGCGTGCCGAACGCACACGCGTCCAGCGTGCCCTGGAGACGGCGTTCAACGGCCCGGTGCTGCCGGTTTCGGCAGCGTCCGGCGAAGGAATGAAAGACCTGTGGAAAACGATGGACCGGCTGTTAAGCAGCCACCCGCCAAGACTGACACCCCGACCCAGGTGATTGACCTCTCCACGCTCAAGGACATGAGCGTGTCGGGCCTCACCCAGCTTGCCAAGCAACTGGAAGTGCAAGGCGCGACCGGCATGCGGAAGCAGGAGCTGATCTTCGAGATCCTCCGCGCGCGTGCCGAGAAGAGCGGCCTCATCTTCTCCGAGGGCGTGCTCGAAACCCTGCCCGACGGATTCGGCTTCCTGCGGGCGCCGGACTACAACTACCTGCCCGGGCCCGACGACGTCTACGTGTCGCCGTCCCAGATCAGGAAGTTCGATCTGCACACGGGCGACACCGTGTCGGGACAGATCCGGCCGCCGAAGGACGGCGAGCGCTACTTCGCCCTGATCAAGGTCGAAGCAGTGAACTTCGAGCCGCCGGAGAAGGCCCGCGAGAAGGTGTTCTTCGAGAACCTCACGCCGCTCTACCCGCAGACGCGCGTGAAGCTCGAGACCGACGCCGAGAACCTCTCGGGGCGCGTGATGGACCTGCTCACGCCGCTCGGCAAGGGCCAGCGCGGCCTCATCGTCGCGCCGCCGCGCACCGGCAAGACGATGCTGCTCCAGAGCCTGGCGAACAGCATCACGACGAACCATCCCGAGGTGTACCTGATCGTGCTGCTCATCGACGAGCGGCCCGAGGAGGTCACCGACATGCAGCGGTCGGTCAAGGGCGAGGTCATCTCCTCCACTTTCGACGAGCCGGCGCAGCGCCACGTGCAGGTGGCGGAGATGGTGATCGAGAAGGCCAAGCGCCTGGTCGAGCACAAGAAGGACGTCGTCATCCTGCTCGACTCGATCACGCGACTCGCACGGGCCTACAACACCATCGTGCCGCCCTCGGGCAAGGTGCTCTCGGGCGGTGTCGACAGCAACGCCCTGCAGCGCCCGAAGCGCTTCTTCGGCGCCGCGCGCAACATCGAGGAGGGCGGGTCGCTGACCATCGTGGCGACCGCGCTCATCGACACCGGCTCGCGGATGGATGAGGTCATCTTCGAGGAGTTCAAGGGCACCGGCAACATGGAGATCCACCTCGATCGGAAGCTCACCGATCGCCGCGTGTTCCCGTCCATCGACATCCAGAAGAGCGGCACGCGGAAAGAGGAGCTCCTCATCGTGAAGGAAGACCTCAATCGCGTGTGGGTACTCCGCAAGGTGCTGAACCCGCTGTCGCCGGTCGAGGCGATGGAGCTGCTGCTCTCGAAGATGGGCAAGACGAAGTCGAACGCCGATTTCCTGGGAGCGATGGCGAACGGGAAGTAGTGCCCGTGGTGCCCGCGGTCAGGCGGGCCTCGACGATGTCCCTGTAGTGCCCGCCTTCAGGCGGGCCTCGACGATGTCCTGTAGTGCCCGCCTTCAGGCGGGCCTCGACGATGTCCTGTAGCGCCCGCCTTCAGGCGGGCCTCGACGATGTCCTGTAGCGCCCCCTTCAAGCGGGCCTCGACGATGTCCTGTAGTGCCCGCCTACGGTCTGGCGTAGTGCCCGCCGAAGGCTGGTGCGCCGCCGGAGCTGAACGTGGTATGCGGCTGAGATACGTTGTCTCGCTCACCGTCGTCCTCGCGCTCACCGCGCCCGCGGCACGCGCGCAGGTGAAGGGTCATCTCCCGCCCACCATCGCGCCACCCTGGACCAACGGGATCCAGCCGATCAGCCGCGAGAGCTACTGGAACGCGATCACGTGCGGCAAGCAGCCCGGGCCGCGGCCGGCGTGCGTCTTCTACGACGCCGAACTGTGCGCGAACGACGAGTTCACGCTGGCGCTCTACACGCCGTACAAGCAGGTCGCCTACACGGTGTGGCAGGCCGTCAGCCACAAGCAGCCTGCGCCCACCCCGAGTTATGGCGAGGCCCAGCGCACGCGCATCATCGTCGGGCTCAAGCCCCTCCATCGATCACAGAACCCGGTGGCTGGACTCACGATCGCGCGCGGCAAGGAGGTCGTGCAACCCTCCTCGCGCAGCCTGGACGATGGCGGCGGCACGTTCTACTTCGACTTCGCGCCGTTTGCGCCCACCTCGGCGATCACGTTGACGATGATCGGAAAGACGAAGACGGTCACCTGCCAGATTGACCGGACCACGCTGGCGCATATGCGCTGAGCCGCCGCGATGTCGACGACTGCGACACTGTCAGTCCATCCGTAACCGATCGTTCACCTTGCATGCGGATTGTCGTTCTCGGCGCCGGCGTCTCGGGATTGTCGTCGGCACTGCGGCTCGTAGAAGCCGGTCATGCAGTGCAGGTATGGGCGCGGGAACGTGCGCTCGATACCACGTCGGCGGTCGCCGCGGCGATCTGGTACCCGTATCGCGCCGAGCCGGCCGACCGTGTGGCGGCTTGGGCCGGCGTGACACTGCGGGAATTCCTGCGGCTCTCGGCCGATCCGGCGGCCGGCATCGTGTTGCGGGAAGGCGTCGAGCTCTTTCGCGATCCGGTGGATGATCCGCCGTGGGCCTTCCTCGTGCCTGGATTTCGACGCGCGGTTCGGAACGAACTCCCGCCGGGATATGCCGACGGATACGCCATGCGTCTTCCCGTCATCGACATGTCCATGTATCTCGAATGGCTCGAACAGCGAGTGCTCGCCGCTGGCGCCAGCTTCACCCGGCGAACGATCGATTCGCTCGGCGACATCCGCGGTGTGGCCGACCTGGTCGTGAACTGCACCGGGCTCGGCGCACGCGAGCTGTGCCACGACGGAGAACTGTTCGGCGTGCGTGGGCAGGTCATGGTGGTCGACGCGCCGGAGGTGTCGGCATTCTGCGTCGACGAGGCCACGATGACGTACATCATTCCGCGCCTGCATGACGTCGTTCTCGGCGGCACGGCGGAGGAGCACGTGTACGAGACGCGCGCCGACGAAGGGAGCGCGGCGTCTATTCGCGAGCATTGCGGCCGGCTCATGCCGGTGTTGTCGACCGCGCCCGTACGAGCGCACAAGGTCGGTATCCGGCCGTGCCGGACTGCCGTTCGCCTGGAGCTGGAGCGTCTCGACGGGCTGCCGATCGTACACAACTACGGGCACGGCGGCTCGGGTGTGACGGTCTCGTGGGGATGCGCCGACGAAGTCGCTTCCCTGTGCGGCATCTACGCGCGCACACCTGCCGTCGCCACTCAGAAGCTGCGGAACCTGTGACTCGGGGTACGCAGCAGTCGGGCACTCCGTCCTGAGCGTCGCGGATCATGGGCCCGCCTGAAGGCGGGCACTACCCTGACCGTCGGGGATCACGAGCCCGCCTGAAGGCGGGCACTACCCTGACCGTCGGGGATCAAGAGCCCGCCTGAAGGCGGGCACTACTCCTGACCGTCGGGGATCACAGAGCCCGCCTGAAGGCGGGCACTACCCCTGACCGTCGGGGATCACGAGCCCGCCTGAAGGCGGGCACTACAACGGTGTTCCTGGATGTCGTGCCACCCAGGATGCCAGGTCACCTCACCGCCATGCGCGTGTCGGCGTGCCGCCATTCATTGCTGGCCGCGCTCTTCGGCGATACGGACCTCCAGTGTCTTCGCGGCGCGGGCGGCATACTCGCGGCATCCCTGCTGGTCGACCACCGGGTCGCCGGGCGCACCCGGGGCCAGTGTTCCGCGCCGAGCCAGCCTGTCGTCGAGTCCGGCGGCGCCAGGATGCGCGGAGACGACGATATCGCACGGCAGCGCCGCCACCGTCGCGATGCTGGCGCGGAAGCTGTCGGCGCGGCTCGGATGCGCCGCGTCACCGGTGAATCGGAACGACGGCGCCGATACCGCCGTCAGGCTGTCGGCGTAGACGATGTGCAGGCAGCGCGAGCCTTCGCACGAATCCCACGTCCATGTCGTGCTGCCGGGCGTGTGCCCCGGCGTGAGATGCGCGGTCACCTTCAGGCCACCCACCCGCAGCACTTCGCCGTCGCGCACGGCCTGGACGCTCTTCACGGCCGGGAACGCGTGGAATCGCGGGCCGAACGCAACCTGGGGATCGTCGTCGGTCGGCATGCCGCGCTCGAGCGCTGTCTTGCCGGGAGCGCTGGCCGCAACGGTGGCCCCACTCACCCGCTGCAGCGCGGCAATGCCGCCAGCGTGATCGAAGTGGGCATGCGAGTTGAGAATCAGCTTCACGTCTTCGGTGCGGAAGCCGAGCGCACGAATGCTCGTGTCGATGCTGGCGGCCGACTGCGGCAGGCCGCCATCCAGGAGCACGTGGCCGGCGTCCGATGTGACGAGTACGGACGAGAGACCGGTCGTCCCGACGTAGTAGGTGTTGGCGAACAGCCGGCTCGGCGCCCGTGGTGCGTTCCACGCCGCGCAGTCGGTGCAATCGTTCGACGGGTCGGGCCGGAGCGGCCGCGTTGCCTGTTGGGTTGCGACCACCAGCGACAGCGGCAGCAGAAGACACGCGAAAAGCTTCATGACGGACCAGATATTAGCCTGATGCCGCGGAACGGGCTGCCAATCACCCCAGTTTTTCACAACATCGGCCAGGTGCAGCGAGAGCTTTCCGACGACGCAACTGCCGGTCGGTGTCACGGAACTGCCAGAGATCGATCGGTGGCCAGCGCGTCGGCTGCGTGTAGAGGCTGTCGTCAGGGAGTCGCAGCCCACGGGATGATACGTCGGCAGCCGCTCGTCGCTCGTCGCCCGCGAGAGGCGTTATAGTCGCGAGATGCGATATCGAACGTATCCGCGAACAGGATGGCAGGTTGCCGAAATCGGCTACGGTATGTGGGGCATGGGCGGATGGACGGGCTCAGACGATGAGCAGTCTCTCCAGGCGCTGGATCTGTCGATCGGGTTGGGGTGCAACTTTTTCGACACCGCCTGGGCGTACGGCGAGGGGCACAGCGAACAGCTCCTCGGACAGGCGTTGCGGCGCCACCCGGGCACGCGCCTCTACGTCGCGACCAAGGTCCCACCGAAGAACCGCGTGTGGCCGGGCAAGGCCGAGACGCCGATCAGCGACGTCTTTCCTCCCGATCACATCCGCGAGTACACGGAGAAGAGCCTCCGCAATCTTGGCATCGAGACACTCGACGTGCAGCAGCTCCACGTCTGGAGCGATGCCTGGGCTGACGACGAGGGCTGGAAGCGCGCGGTGGACGATCTGAAGCGCGAGCACCTGATCACCAGCTTCGGGATCAGCGTGAACCGGTGGCAGCCGGCGAACGTGCTGAAGGCGCTCGAGTCGGGCCTCGTCGACTGCGTGCAGGTGGTCTACAACGTCTTCGATCAGGATCCCGAAGACGTGCTGTTCCCCTATTGCCAGCAGCACGCCATCGCCGTCATCGCGCGCGTCCCGTTCGATGAAGGCAGCCTCACGGGGACGCTGCGGCCCGACGCCACGTGGCCCACAGGCGACTGGCGCAACCTCTACTTCACGCCGGCGCACCTGCGGCAAACGGTCGAGCGCGTGAATCGCTTGATACCGCTCGTGCCACCGGGGGAGACGCTGCCCGCGCTCGCGCTGAAGTTCATCCTGCACCACCCTGCCGTCACCACGACGATTCCAGGCATGCGGAAGCCGGCGCACGTGAAGGCCAACCTGGACGTAAGCGACGCCGAGCCGCTCACGGCTGAGCTGCTGCAGCGCCTCCGCGAGCATCGCTGGGAGCGGGACTGGCAGGTCCCCTAGATTACCGGCGAACGCCACGCCCGCCTGAAGGCGGGCACTACGGGGGGCGTCCGGCCCGCCTGAAGGCGGGCACTACGGGGGCGTCCGGCCCGCCTGAAGGCGGGCACTACGCGGGGGCGTCCGGCCCGGCCCGCCTGAAGGCGGGCACTACAGGGAGCGTCACGGCCTGAAGCGGGCACCACAGGTCGGCCGGACCGTTTCCCGACGGGTGGGAGCTGCGAGAACCAGCAATCGGGCGCGGAACTTGGAAGCGGCAGCAGGACCCGCTATAATCACGTGTTGTCCGAATACCCGAGGAGCCTGCAGTGAAGCCCGAGATCCACCCGAAGTATCACGAGGTCGACGCGCGCTGCGCGTGCGGCGCGACCTGGAAGGCGCACTCGACCAAGAACGAGCTGCACCTTGAAATCTGCTCGAACTGCCACCCGTTCTTCACGGGCCGGCAGAAGCTCCTCGATACCGAGGGCCGCGTCGAGCGGTTCACCAAGAAGTTCGGCGCCCAGACCGTCGAGGGCCGCAAGGCTGCGACCAAGGCGCGCGCAGACAAGAAGAAGGCCGAAACGACCGCCAGCCGATAGACGCCTGGGGACCGGTCCGGCAGACCGGTCCCTCTCCTTCCGTATTCCCGATTCCCTGTCGGCGCTGCTTCATCCCGCGTGCGGCGAAGCTCTGTCGCGATCACGGTCGACGACCCTGGCGCGAGCTGTCATGTCAGCCTGTTATCCCCAGAGCGACGCGTGGCGGGTAACGCCGACGGGCCTGGCGCTCTGCCCGATCTTGCGATCGATGCGCGCGAGACGCCGGTCGATGGCGGGATGTGCGCCGCCCGCGTGCCGCGTCTGCTCCGCGAAACGGCGGGCCTGCTCCAGATCGCGAGAACGGTGCTCGTGGTGAATCGCGAGCGCCTCGAGTGCCGCGCGCATCAGCGCGGGCGGGCACCGGCGGGCGCGGGTGAGCGCCTCCCAATGCGCGGCCGCGTCGAGATATCGGGCGGTGCGACGGCAGCGCAGCGCCAGCGCGTGCAGCGCCTCGAGCCGGGCATCCTCGTCTTCCGCCAGCCACGAGTGCGACGCCAGGTCGATCGCACGGCGGTAGCATGCCTCGGCGCGGGCCCACAGCTGTTGCCGCTCGAAGATCCGTGCGACACCAAGGCACTCGCGCGGCCCATCCACCGCTGGATGCTCCTCAGCGAGCAGCCGGAACGCTCGCGCCGTGAGCGCGGCAAGCGAGACGAGATCGAGGCGGTTGTGCTCGAGAACGGGCTCGAGCGGCGACGCATCGCCAGACCGCAGAAAGGCAAAGTAGCGCGTGGGAATTTCGAAGCCGGGCACGTCGCCCGTCCGCTGTACGCCGAGCAGCGCCCGTTCGAGCGCCGACAGCGTGCAGCTTTCCCGTTGCGCCCCCGGAAGGTTGACAAGGGGCCGCGCCCCCCGCCAGAGGCGCCGTGCGGGATGCACCATGTCTACGTGCGGGCAATCGACGAGCGCCGGCCGCTGGCGGTTGAAGGCGAACCGGTTCTCGAGCAGGGGCACATCGAACGACTTGCCGTTGTAGGTCACGAGCGGGCCGCACGAATCGAGGCGATCGCGAACCGCCGCGAGCAGCGCGCGCTCGAGTGCGTGGCCGACCATGAAGTACTGCCGCACACGAAAGCCGCCCGGCTCGAACCAGCCGCAGCCAACAAGAAACGCATAGGTTCCGGCACCGCCGGCCAGTCCGGTCGTCTCGAGATCGAGAAACAGGATGTCGCCGCGCTGCTCGAATGCCAGGCTGCCGCCCGGGCGCGACTCATGGACGGAAGCCTCGTGATCCCGCCGGGCGGTGCCGGCGAGAATCGAGAGGCCAGGGGCACCGTCGTGCACGTGACACGCGTACTCACCGATCGACGTCAGCCCGTGCAGGTGATCGTGACGGTACAGACGCTCGACGATGACGCAGGGACCCGCGGCCGATTCGTGGACGCGGCCCCCGAGCGCAGCGGCAGCCGCGTGCGCCAGTTGACGGCCAACGGTCTGCGGCGTCGCATTGCTCGTGTCCTTCGCGGTCGCCGGCTCGAACGACACGCCAACGGGCACGCCGGCATGGCCATCGATGCGGCTCCCGTCCGGAACGGGCACGACCAGCGCGCGCTCCGGCTGGCCGTCTTCGCCATCTCGTGTGTGAGGCGCGGGCTGCGCATGACGCGAGCCGTTGCGCATGATCTCGCGCAGGCGGATGCCGAGCTTCGTGGTCATGGCGCCGACAACGCCGCGGTGACGAGACGATCGAGCAACGTGAGCGCCACCTGCTTGGCGAGCGGACCGCTTTCGCCGACTGGTCCCACGCACGTGGGACACCCGTGGTCGCACGCACAGCTCGCAATCAAGGCACGCGTGTCGGCGAGCAGCTGATCGTGCATGCCGAAGAGCGGCTCGCTGAAGCCGATGCCGCCGGGATAATTGTCGTACACGAACACGCGGGGTTCATCGAGCTCCGCGCCGGGCCGGGCGGCCGCCCCGGGGCGGGCGCCGTCGGCCGCAGCATCCTCGCCGCTGCCGATCGTGATGCCGATGTCCTGGCGATCGCACATGAGCAGCAGCTGCGCCACCTGCCGCATCGCAAACGACAGACCGATGACGCCATCGCGGCGATCGTCGCTACTGAACGGCAGACCCGTCATCAGCTCGCGCGGCAGGGTGAGCCAGTAGGCGGTCGTGTGCATCTGCTGCTCCGGCAGGTCCAGCTCGCCCGAGCCGATGTTCTCGTTCGTGTAGAACTTGATCTTCTTGAACCCGACGACGCGTGAGACGACGTGCACTTCGCCGTGCGACCGCCGCCCCGGGCCAGTCTCCACACCGGAATGATCCGCATCCCCGGCGTCCGACTGGAACACGTCGAGAATGGTCACACGCGAGTACGTGATGGCGTCGGTGTAGTAGTCGCAGTCGACCTCGCGCACGAACGCCTTCCGGTTGTCGTGATCGAGCCGCTCGACCTGGTACAGCGTGCCTTCCACGATGTAGATCGCTTTTTCGTGGAGGGTGGACGGCCCGCTCGTGAAATCGGTTTCGCCGATCACCGTCGGCCCGTGCGTGGTGTCGACGACGACGAAGTTGTCGGAGGAGATCGAGCGGAGGCTGACCGCGTCGGCGGGATACGATTCCGTCGTCCAGTTCCACTGCGCCTCGCCGTCCTCGCCCTCCGAGCGGTGCACGAAGCCCTCTTCCGCGAGAATCCCGAGAATCTCCTGCACATCTTCGCGGCCGAAACGCTCGCTGGCGGCGAACGGCAGCTCGAACGCCGCGCACTTGATGTGATCGAGGAGGATGTGCAGGTTGTCGGGGTTGACGAGCGCGTGCTCCGGCGACGCATCGAAAAAATACGAGGGGTGGCGCACGACGAACTGATCGATGGGCGCACTGCTCGCGACCATCAGCGCGGCCGAGCGACCGGCACGCCGGCCGGCACGACCCGCGCGCTGCCAGGTGGCGGCAATCGTGCCGGGGTAGCCGGCCATCACCGCGACGTCGAGCGCACCGATGTCGATGCCGAGTTCGAGCGCATTGGTCGAGACCACCGCACGCACGGCGCCCTCGCGCAGCCCGCGTTCGATCTCACGGCGACGCTTCGGCAGGTAGCCGCCGCGATAGCCGCGGATCTGATCGCCGCCGCCCGGCGCCCGGTCGAAGTCCTCTTTCAGGTACGTCGTCAGGATCTCGGTGGAGAGACGGCTCTGGCAGAAGACGATCAGCTGCAGGTTGCGCTTCAGGAACTCCGACGCGACCCGCCGCGCTTCGGACAGATACGAGCGGCGGATCCCGAGCTCCCGGTTCACTACCGGCGGGTTGACGAACAGGAAGAACTTCTCCCCGTGCGGCGCCCCGCTCTCCGCCACCAGCTCGAATGGCCGTTCGACCAGGCGCTCGGCAAGCGCGCCCGGGTTCGCAATCGTGGCGGAGGAACAAATGAACACCGGGTCGCTGCCGTAATGCTGGCAGATGCGGCGGAGCCTGCGGAGCACGTTGCCCAGATGGCTGCCGAAGACACCGCGGTAGGCGTGCAGCTCGTCGATCACGACGAATCGCAGGTTCTCGAACAGCTTCGCCCAGCGCGGATGGTGCGGCAGGATGCCCGCGTGCAGCATGTCCGGATTGCTCAAGACCACCTGCGCGCGCGTGCGGATCGCACGGCGTGCGTCCTGCGGCGTGTCGCCATCGTAGGTGAAGACGCCGATCTCCACGCCCGCCGCACGATTGATGTGCTCGCCGAGGTCGTGCAGCTCGGCGAGCTGATCCTGCGCGAGCGCCTTGGTCGGGAACAGGTAGAGGGCGCGCGTCGCCGGGTCCTGCAGAATCCGGCTCAGGACGGGTGCGTTGTAGCAGAGTGTCTTCCCTGAGGCCGTGGGCGTCGTGACCACCACGTTGCGGCCGGCAAGGGCATGGTCGAGCGCCGCCGCCTGGTGCGAGTAGAGATCGGCGATGCCGCGTGCTTCGAGCGCGGCGCGCAACCTCGCGTCGATCGCGTCCGGCCACGGCGCGTGGACGGCCGCACGGGGCGCGATGGTGCGGACAGCGGTCACCCAGCCGTCAGGCGAATCGGCACGGCCGTGCAGAGCCCCCGCCGCGAAGCGATCCAGCGCGGCCTCGAGTGCCTGCTCCTTCACCGCGCCCGACGAGCGGCGGATGATCGCGGTGCCCGTGGCGCCGCTCTCCTCGTCGTCGAAGGGAATCCGCGCCGGCATGGGGTGGGATGGTAACACGAACAAGCGGCGAAACAGGCGGGGCGGTGGGTTCATCAGCCGCCGGTCGCTGAAGCTTCGGCCGATGGGCTGTGCGATGTGCGTCCGCGGCGCAGGCCGGGCTCACCCCGGCTGTACCGGCCGTCGCTGGTTACTGTCCGGTTGCGGGGTGCGGCCGCGGCAGCTCGTTGTTCCGGACGGCTGCGCGGTCGCTGAGCGTGGTCAGCCTGGAGGGCACCCATCGGGACGTGCTATCGCGTCCAAGCCGCGGCTGGTCGCCGCTGGCCCCGGTAGGCCGCGGGAGGAGCCGGTTTGCTACCGAGGCCATGGTGACGAACGTGCTCGGCATCAAGCCGTACATTGCCACGGCCAGCTTCGCCGGCAGGCTGATGATCAGCTCGGCCTGTCCACGGCGGCTTGCTTCGATGATCTGCCGAGCCGCGCGCGCGGACGCGACGCTCAGGCCGGGCATCGCATCCGAGATCGCGAACCAGGCGAACTCCGCCTCGTGCTGCCCTTTCATCGACGCATTGATGGGCGAACCGGTCCGCATCAGCCCGGGGCTGACTGTCGTGACGATGACATCGTCTGGGGCCAGCTCAGCGCGCAGGCTGCTCGACAGCCCGACGAGCGCGAACTTGCTGGCGGCGTACGGGGCCAGGTGGGGAACCGGCACCTTGCCGCCGATCGAGGCGATGTTCACGATGCGGCCGCCGTGCTGGCGCCGCATGTAGGGCAGCGCGGCGAGCATCGTGTGCAGCGGGCCGCGGAAGTGCACGTTCATCGCGGCCTCGTAGTCGTCGAGGCTCATGTGGGCCATCGGGCCGACCTGGATGATGCCGGCGCAGTTGACCAGCACGTCGAGACGCCCGTGATGGTCCACCACCTGCCTGAGCGCCGACTCGACGTCCGAGAACTCCGTCACATCGCACCGCACGGTCAGAACTTGCGCGCCGGTGTCCTGCAGTGCGGCCCGCGCGCGCCCCAGTTCGCCCTCGTCGCGCGAGATGAGCGTCAGCGACGCGCCCTCCTCTGCGAGGAGACGCGCGATCTCGAGGCCGAGGCCGCGCGAGCCCCCCGTGACGACGACGGAGCGATCGCGAAAGCTGTAGCGCGGCCGCGCCAGCCACGCGCGCCCCATCGCCACGCCAGCCCCGGCCGCCGCTAGCAATCCCAATCGCTGGTTCCTGGTCATAGCCATTCTCCGCTGTCCGGACGGTCACCGACGTCGGTCGGCCACGACCGACAGCCAAGGCTGGGCGAACATGCCGCCGGCGCGGATCACCCTTCCATGATCTGCTTGAACCGGCGCAGGTCCTTCTCGATCTGCACCGACGGCTCTTCACCGAACACCCAGGCAACCCACGATCCGAGCTTGCCGCCAGGCGGATCGTATTGGAGCCGCACGCGGACGTTCGTGCCCGAACCGTCAGGCTTGAAGTTGACGGAACCGGCCGTGGCAACCGTGGACTCTGGCACGGAGCGCCATCCGATCACTTTGTCGGGAACCTCGTTGATGATCTCGGCATCCCACTCGACGGTCGTGCCGAGCGGCGCCGCAGCCACCCACCGCGAGCGCGCCCCGTCGAGCACGGTCACCGACTCCAGGTGCTCCATCACACGTGGCAGGTTGTCGAGCGTCCGCCAGAAGGCATAGACATCCGACACGGAACGATTCACGGTAATCGCAGACTCGACGATCACGCCGCCGGGTCCTGACAGTGCGCGCTTCGTGTCGCCGTCCTCGGCTGTGGAGATGCCTGCGGCGGCGTACGCCGGGCAATACGCCGTGCTCGCCCGATAGAGCAGTGCGGCGCTGAGCGCGCCGAGTACCCACGCGTCGCGGTTGCGGCGCTCGAGCGCCCATACACCGAGGGCCACGCCTGCCATCGCAGACACCCACCGTTCCGCCTCGCTGACGTTGCGCCGCGCGCCCCTCCTGACCTGTGGTGGGGGGGACCAGGATCGATCGAGATACGCCATCGTCTTTTTCTCCTTCGTACGGCGCCCGGCACGTTGCGGCCGGCGCGTTACCTGACTGCGGTTGGCCGCGACCGGCGCAGCCCCGGCCCGCGTGCCTACGCCGACGCCGCGAGCACCTGACTCCGCTTCGTCCCGCTGATTCGCGCAAACAGCGTGAGAGCCTGCGCGACCACCTGGTCCATGTTGTAATACTTGTAGGTCGCCAGCCGGCCCACGAAGTGCACGCCCGCAGTCGCTTCTGCGAGGGCCTGATACTGCCTGTACAACATCGCGTTCTCCGGCCGCGGCACCGGGTAATACGGATCGCCGTCCGCTCGCGGGTACTCGAAAACGATGCTCGTCTTCAGGTGCTCCTGGCCGGTCAGGTACTTGAACTCGGTGACGCGTGTATAGGCGTGCTCGTTCGGGTAGTTCACGACCGGCGCTGGCTGGTACACGGCGACGTTGTGTGTCTCGTGCCTGAACTCCAGCGAGCGGTACGGGAGCTTGCCGAATCGGTAGTCGAAGAACTCGTCGACCGGTCCCGTGTAGACCATTTCCTGATAGGGAAAGACGTCCTCGATCTCGCGATAATCGGTGTTCAACAGGATCTTGATGTTCGGATGATCCAGCATGTTCTCGAACATGCGCGTGTAGCCGCGGAGCGGCATCACCTGATAGGTATCGGTGAAATACCGGTCGTCGCGGTTGGTGCGCACGGGGACACGTGCGGTCACGGTCGCATCGAGCTCTGACGGATCGAGGTCCCACTGCTTGCGCGTGTAGTTGCGGAAGAACTTCTCGTACAGCTCGCGTCCCACCTTGCTGACGATGACGTCCTCGGAGGTGCGGATGCTGTCGCGCGTCTCGGCCACGGACTCGAAGAATTTCGTCAGCTCGAAAGATGTGAGGTTCAGCCCATAGAGCTGGTTGACGCTGTCTAGATTGATCGGTATCGGCACCAGCTGCCCGTCCACGCTCGCGCGCACGCGGTGCTCGTAGGGCCGCCACGCCGTGA
This sequence comes from Vicinamibacteria bacterium, assembly GCA_963697705.1. GTDB lineage: Bacteria > Acidobacteriota > Vicinamibacteria > Vicinamibacterales > JAENWD01 > CAVUCH01. The sequence continues at coordinate 975,222 of CAVOPA010000017.1, read as the reverse complement.
ACTGCGACAGGTAGTCGTAGACCTCGCGCGAGTTGGTGTGAAAGATGTGCGGTCCGTACTTGTGCACGAGCACGCCGGCATCGTCATAGTGATCGTAGGCATTGCCGCCGATGTGCGGGCGCTTGTCGCAGATGATCACTTTCTTGCCGGCGACGCGGGCGAGCCGCTCGGCGAGCACGCTGCCGGCGAAACCGGCACCGACGATGAGGTAATCGAACATCGAACCCCCAGGGTGGAGCGGGCCGGCAGGAGCCGGCCCGAATCAGTGACGCCGCCGGGAGCGCCGGCGCGCTGGCTGCGGGGCAGCCGAGACGTGGCGACCGGCTAGACCGCCGGCCGCGTGGCCTGCTGTCCCGCCATCGGCACCGGGGCTCCGGTGGAGGCGAGCTTGACGCGGACGACGCCGTCCACCAGCTGGCGCATGCGGGACCACGTGAGGTCCCACGAAATCTGGCTCAGGAACGCGTCGGCCCTGACCTGCCGCGCGACCGCATCCTCGTGCATGGCGGCGTCGATCGCTGCGACGAACTCGGCCGGCGCGTCGGCAATCCGTGCGAGTCCCTGCTGGCCGTATGGGCGCACGACGTCGCGAATCGACGTGGACACGACGGGGCACCCGGCGGCGAGATACTCGGGCGTCTTCGTCGGGCTGATGAAGCGCGTCGACTCGTTGCGCGCGAACGGCAGCACGGCGACGTCCCATCCGCTCAGATAGGAGGGAAGATCCCGGTACTGCTTCGATCCGAGGTAGTGGAGGTTCGGACCCTGCGGCAGCGTGCGCGGATCGATCTTGACGACCGGTCCGAGCAGTACGAAATGCCAGTCGGGCCGAAGCGCCGCCGCCTCCCGCAACAGATCGACATCGAGCCGCTCGTCGATCACGCCGAAGAAGCCGATCCGCGGGTGTGGGATCGCGGCCTGGTCGGCAGGATCCCGCTGCGGCTGCCGCGCGCGCGCAAAGTGGGACACGTCCACGCTGCTCGGGAACGGGTAGACCTGCGGATGGAGGTGCCGCTTGGCCTCGTAGAGGCTCTGGCCACCGGTGAGCACGAGATCCGCGCGCTTCATCAGCTCAGTCTCGCGCTGCCGCAATGCCGGCGGGGCTCCCGCGAAGGCCGAGAGCTCGTCCATGCAGTCGTAGACCACGGCCAGCGGCTTGAGATGCCGTGTGAACGGCAGTGCCATCGGTGTGTAGTACCAGAGCACGTGCGTGCCGATGTGCTGTTCGGCGAAGAGCATGTCGATGAGCTGCCGCTGGGCATCGAGAACTGACGCCTCGTCGATACCGTGCGGCAGATACAGCAGCACGCGTCGGACGCCGTTCTCACGAAGCTGGATCTCGGAACGGAGCGGCCCGTCGCCGAAAATTGGCTCTTCAATAAAGAAGACGCGACGCTCTGTCGCACAGCGCGTCAGCAGGTGCTGCGGCCGTTGAAACACGAGATCCCACCGGAGATGTGACAAAACGATGAGGTCGCGCCACGCGTTGATGCGACGCTCAGTCCCCCATGGCACCGATGCACGCAAGGCTTCGAGCGAGCGCAGGGACGGCACGCGCGACACCTCGCGAGTGCTCTCCACAGCTCGGGCTGAGGTGGGGAGTGGCCGTAACTCGTTCTGTGGATCGCTCGACTGCTGGTCCATGCTCACATCCGTTATATGAAAATTCGGGGGTTGAGCCACCCGTCTCGAGCACGGGTTCCAAGAAGCGTGCCCGGGGCAGAACGGCCCGGGTCTCAGGGCCGATTGCCCGCGGTATGGTGCAGGACGCGCAAAGCGCGGGCGGGCAGCGAAAATGAGCCTTAGCTCGCGGAAGAACTCAGCCCGTTGGATTGGTCAGTAGGGATGGGGCACTCGTAGCAGGCCGTAGCCTCGCGGGGCTATGCGCGGTGCGTGCGATCGGCCCGGAACGCCTGACCGAGGTGCGTGTTCAGGGTACCGAGGATCGCGGAACGAGCACCGTGGCGGCGTGCCCGGATCGCTGGCGATAGCCAAGCGACACGCGTTCACCGATGCCGCGTGCCTGCTCTGCCGCGACGAGCGCGACGATCGATCCGCCGAACCCGCCACCGGTCAGGCGCGCGCCGAACACGCCGGTCTCGGCACGCGCGAGGTCGACGAGCAGATCGATCTCGGGCACCGACACCTCGAAGTCATCGCGCTGCGACGCGTGCGAGGCGGTGAACAGGTCGCCGAGATGGCGCAGGTCCCCGCTCTTCATCGCAGCCACCGACGCAAGCACCCGATCATTCTCGGTGATCACGTGCCGGGCGCGTCGTGCGATCGGGTCCGGCAACACCTCGACGCGCGGCAGGTCTGCGAGATCCACGTCACGCAACTGCGGCACGCCGAGGGCCGCGGCCGCCCGCTCGCACTCGGCCCGCCGGGTGCGGTAATCGCCGCTGGCGTGGTTGTGCGCCACGCCGGAGTTGATGACGAGGAGCGCTCCACCGTCGGGGAGCGGCACCTGCTCGTAGGCGAGCGTGCGCGTGTCGAGAAAGAGAGCCATTCGCTCGTCTGCAAGGCTGGCGGCCATCTGATCCATCAACCCCACCGGGGCGCCCACGAAGTCGTTCTCGGCGCGTTGACCCAGCTGCGCCAGCCGCACGTCGTCGAGGTGAAGGTCGAAGAGCTCGCGGAGGGCGCGGAGCGCGGCCACTTCCAGCGCGGCGCTCGACGAGAGCCCGCTCCCGAGCGGTACGTCGGACACGAGCGCGAGATCGAAGCCGCCGAGGGCATGCCCATCGCGCGCGAGCGCCTGAGTCACGCCCTGCACGTAATCGACCCAGCTTCTGGTGGGCGCCTCAGCGCCGATGCGGAACTCGCGCACTCGATCTCCGCCCCCGAGGTTGCGGCTCGACGCGCGCGCGCGGCCTTCCGGCCCCTCCGCGACGGCGACCCACGTCCGCTGAGGAATCGCCATCGGCAGCACGTATCCGCCGTTGTAATCGGTGTGCTCTCCAATGAGGTTGACCCGCCCGGGCGCGCTCGCGACCGTCGCCGGTTGCCGGCGGAAGATACGGGTGAAGTGCTCTCGGGCGAGTGCGTCGCTCCCGCTACTCAAGGGACACCTCCACGGCGCGCAGTTCGGCCGCTTTCTCGTCAGGCAGCGTATCGGCCGTGAAGACGCCTGCGCCTGTTTCGCTGCCGGCGAGGAACTTCAGCCGGTTGGGCATCCGGTAGGCTGGATAGAACTCGACGTGGACGTGCGCCTCCGGATGCGCTGCGCCGTCGGTCGGCGCCTGGTGAAAGACCATGATGTACGGAAATGGCCTCTTCCAGAGTCCGTCGTACTTGAGCAGCACCGTCTTGAGGGCGCGCGCGAAATCGGCACGCTCCTCCTGGGTCAAGGCGGCCAGCGAGGGAGCCCCGCGCCGCGGCGCGACCCAGACCTCGTACGGGTACCGTGCGCACACCGGCACGAGCGCCACGACGTCGCTGCCCGCATACACGAACCGCTGCGGGCCATCCCGCTCCTCGGCGCGCAGGTGATCCTCGAGCAGGCCGCGGCCGTGCGCGTCGAAATACCGGCGCTGCTCGAACAGCTCGCGTGCCGCGATCGGCGGCACGAACGGATAGGCGTAGATCTGACCGTGGGGGTGGTGCAGCGTCACGCCGACCTCGACGCCGCGGTTCTCGAACGGGAAAACGTACGAGACATCGTCCCGCGCACCGAGCTCTTCGTAGCGCTGCGCCCAGACATCGACGAGCAGTTCCAGGTGCGTGAGCGGCAAGGTGCCGAGGGAGGCGGTAGCGTCCTGCGTAAACACGACGACCTCACACGCTCCCTTGCCGGGGCGTGTCTCGACGATCGTCTGCGGAGGATCGTGCGCGAGCGGCGTCAGGGTCGGAAAGAGATTCTCGAACACCGCGACCTGCCACGGGCCCTCGGGCACCTCGGTCGGGTTCTCCGGGTCGCGCGAGGGCGCCAGCGGGTTGTACTCGGGCGGCGGCAGGAAGGTGCGGTTCTGCCGATGACCCGCATACGCGACCCATTCGCCGCGCAGCGGGTGCCAGCGCAGGTGCGAGTTCGGTCTGACCGGCGTCGTGTTGGCGCTCGGGGCGTCGAGCGTATCGGGCAGCGGATCGCGCGCGTACAGGATCAGGGCGCGGCCGTCAGGCTTGGTCAGACGTAAAAGGTGCATAAAAGTCGGGGCCGGGTCCGACCGGCCGGCCAGCGCCAGCCGCCTGCCTTCGATGGTCAGATCAGACTTCTCGATTGCCCGCCGTCCACGACAATGCTGGCGCCGCTGATCCAGCTCGCCACGGGCGATGCGAGAAACGCGACGACGCTGCCGACCTCTTCGGGCCGGCCGAACCGGCCAAACGGGAGCTCGCGTCGTACGAACTCCGCGATCCCCTCCGGGTCTGCCTGCTGGCGCTTCCACCACGAGCCGCCCGGGAAGCTAATCGATCCTGGCGCGATGCTGTTGACGCGGATGTTGTCGCGTGCGAGCTGGTGGGCCATCGACTTCGCAAGGCTGATCTCCGCCGCCTTCACCGCGTTGTACGTCATGCGGCCGCCGGACTCACGTCCGTAGATCGACGCGATCATCAGAATGACACCGCCCCCGCGGGCCCGCATCGACGGCACGACGAGGCGCGAAGCGCGGACGGCGGGATACAACGTGTGATCGAACGCCTCCTGCCAGTCGTCGTCGGTCGTCTCGAGCAGGGTCCCACCTCGGCCAAGGCCGATGTTGTTGACGAGGATGTCGACGCCGCCAAACGCCTCGATCGTGCGCTCGACGACGGCGCGGATGCCCTCGTCGGTCGAGAGGTCGGCAGTGACGGCAATCACGCGGTCCCCCGCGCCGGCCGCACGGACCGTCTCAGCCGCGGCCCCGAGCGTGTCGGTGCCCCGCGCGCACAGGCACACCCGCGCGCCTTCCGCCGCCAGCGCCTGCGCGCTCGCCAGGCCGAGCCCGCGGCTCGAGCCCGTGACGAGGGCAACCTTGTCGGTGAGAGCGAGGTTCATGACGAGAACAGTGTTGTCAGGGCCCGTCTGGTTCTCAGTTTGTGAACACGATTGTAGTTCTGGGTTTGGCGTTTGGCGGTCGGGCTTCGGGCCTTCGAACGGCGAATGTCATCTCGGCGCGCCTCCGGTCAGATCGTTGAGCCGCCAGTCGTACTCATGGAAGCTGACCGTGAACTGGTTGGCCTGCACCAAGGTCCTCTCGGCTGGCAGCAGATTCGGCAGGATGAACACCACGAGCGCGCGCTCGAGTGGGCTGCGGGCGCTGAACCGCGGGTCGGCGCGATCGGCGTAGGCCGACACGAAGTTCGGCTCCCGCCAGCTGAGAATGGGCGTTACCGAAATCTTCTGCGCCCCCGGATCCACGCGGAGCAACTGATGCCGTGTCGTGAACTCGGCGGCGACACGCTGCAGTTGCTCCTCCAGCCCACCGCCGGTGAACGCCTCGCTGCGCAGTCGCCCGCCGCCGACGGATCCGCGCCCGATGGCGAGATACACGCGGGGATCGCCGAAGCCACCGAGGATTTCTCTCTCGATCACGTCCAGCGTCACCGTGCGTCCGGCTACCCGGTGGGTGGTGCGCTCGAAGGCGCCCGGAATCTGGCGGATGCTTTTCGACGGGTACTCGCGCGACGTACCGGCAACCGGATACCGGTCGATTACCGTGCGGAGCACGAGCGCGTCGTACGCGTTCAGCCAGAACGCCACCTGCTCGTCGCGCGACCAGCCGTCGAGCGACGTGCGCTCGAGCGTCGCCAAATAGGCATCCAGGGCACGCCGGTCGCTCTTCAGGGCCCGGTAGTAGACGAGCCCGTCACGAACGTACAGCTCGAGCAGTCCGTCGAGCGGCCGGTGCACCCCGTCGTGGGCCGACGGCGTGGCCGGCGCCTGGTGGGAAGCGAACACGACTACTGCGGCGAGCAGGATGGCACACGGCATCTGCATCATGGCGCCAGGAAACGCGTCAGCACGCGGGTGAACGCCTCTGGGCGCTCGAGGTTGGACAGGTGGCCGGCGCCCGTTACAGTCTCGAGCTGTGCGCCGGGAATGTGCTGGGCGAGGAATCCCGCGTCGCCTGGTGGAGTTAACACATCCTCGTCTCCGACGATGACGAGCGTCGGGGCCGTAATGGCCGCGAGCCCAGGCGTGGCGTCCGGCCGGCTGCGCAGGCGGCGGATCGCCCGCCGGAGACCGGGCACGGGGTTCAATGCAATCTGCGATCTGATCTGCGCGACCAGCTGGGGCTGCTCGCGCGCAGTCGTCTGCCCGACGAGCCGCGGGAGCATCTCGGCGGCTACCGCCTCAGGGCCACCGGCTTCGAGCGTGTCGAGAAGGCGATCGCGCGCGGCGCGCTGTTCCGTGTTGTCAGCCGGCGCTTTTGTGTCGGCGAGCACGAGTCCGTCAACGCGTTCAGGAGCGAGCCGCGTCACCGCGAGCGTCACATACCCGCCGAGGGAGAGCCCCGCCACGTGGGCGCGCGGGATCTTCAGCCGGTCCAGCAGCGCCACCACATCGGCGGCGTAGTCATCGAGCCCCGCACTCACACCGTCGTGATCGTCGGTGCCGCCGAGCCCGGCGAGGTCCGGGGCAATCAGGCGCCAGCCAGGCGGCGGCGCGGCCAATTGCGGCGACCACATCTCCGCGGTGAGCGGAAAGGCGTGCAGCAGGATGACCACGCGCCCGTCGGGATCACCCGCCTCGAGGTAGGAAACACGCCGGGAGCCGAACATCACCGCATGCCGCATCACGCGCGACATTGTATCGCTGACGCCCGATGACAAAGCTGACACCACGGTGTCGGAGTTCGGAACCGGAGCGGGGTTCGAATGAGCCAAGTGCGAGGATTGATGCCGGAATTCGGAATGCCAGCTACGGAACAGAGAAAAGGCAGAGCTCCGGTGATGCGATGCCAGCGCGCACCTGACCACCCAGCCAAGGTCCCGAGCCCCCAGCCGTTATGATTGATCGTGCTGACGCGGATTGCTCGCTTCGCCTGGAGCGTGCTCGCCTACAACATCGCCGTCATCCTCTGGGGTGCGTACGTGCGCGCCACCGGCTCCGGTGCAGGCTGCGGCCGCCACTGGCCCTTGTGTAACGGTGAGGTGCTCCTCCGTGCGCCGAGCCTCGCCACGACGATCGAGTTCTCGCATCGTGTGACGAGCGGCCTGGCGCTGCTGTCCGTGGTCGCGCTGCTGGTGTGGACGATGCGGGCGACGCCGCCCCGGCACGCAGCGCGTGCCGGGGCATGGGCGGCGTTGTTCTTCATCCTGACCGAGGCGGCCGTCGGCGCCGGCCTCGTGCTGTTCAGACTCGTGGCCGACAACGCGACGATGGCGCGCGCGCTGTTCATGGGCGCGCACCTGACCAACACGTTCATCCTCGTGGCCTGCTTGACTCTCACCGCGCACTGGCTCGGCGGCGGCGCGCCGCTGCGGCTGCGCGGCGCCGGGTGGCGCGGGGCCGCCGCGGCGCTCGGGCTCTTCGCCCTCGTTTTCACGGGTGTCAGCGGCGCGGTCGCGGCACTCGGCGACACGCTCTTCCCCAGCGGCTCGCTGAGCCAGGGGCTGTCGAACGACATGTCGGCTACGTCGCACGTTCTGATCCGGCTGCGGGTGCTGCATCCTGCGATCGCGATCGGGACTGGCCTCCTGATCGCGTTCGGCGCCCCCCGGCTTCTGCGCGGCGACGACGACCCGGCGCGCCAGCTCGCGCACGCGGCTACGGGGTTCGCCTTGCTGCAGTTCGCCGTCGGTATCGCCAACGTGATCCTGCTCGCGCCGATCTGGATGCAGATTCTGCACCTGCTTGTCGCCGACGCGTTGTGGATTACGTGTGTTCTTCTTGCCGGGCGCCTGCTCGCGGCCGACAGCGTCGCCGCCGCGGCACCCGCTCTGTGAGCGCGCAAGGCCCGCGGCTGCGCGGGTCGATTGGTGGTGTTCAGGTGTCCATCCACACGGCGACATTCGCCTCAGCCCTCGGACCGATCCACGTCGCCACCAACGATGGCGTGCTCTGCGCGCTCGGCTTCGACGACTACTGGCCCCGGGAGCAGCAGCACCTCGCGCGACGTTACGGCGCGATCACGTTCGAGAGGGGCGGCTGCGAGTCGATCATCGCGGCCCTCACGCGCTACTTCGCTGGTGATATCCACGCGCTCACCGGCCTCCCCGTCGAACCCGGTGGCACACCGTTTCAGGCGCGCGTGTGGCGGGCGCTGTGCGGCATCCCCGCCGGCCGCACCTGGTCGTATCGCGAGCTGGCCGCTTCGATCGGCGAGCCCACGGCCGTGCGCGCCGTCGGTGCGGCGAACGGACGGAATCCGATTCCGCTCGTGATTCCCTGCCATCGCGTGATCGGCGCCGACGGACGGCTCGTCGGCTACGGCGGCGGTCTCGAGCGGAAGACATGGCTGCTGAGCCATGAGGGGGTTTTCACCCCGCCACCACTGCGCAATACGGTCCCGCGGCTGCCGGGGCTCTAACCCGGCAACGTTAGCAGGTGAGCAGCAAGCCACCGTGCTGATTCAAGAATGCAGGACGCCTGATGCCGGATCTCGGCCGGTTCTCACAGGCGGCATCCGACATTCCGCATCCAGGCTTCGTTCGTCAGGTTTGGTCGTTCAGGGAAGCGTCTGATCGAGGGTGAGGAGCGTGTCGACGACGGCGTCGACCACGTCGCCGAAGAAGACCGGGTTGATCTTGTCGGCGGTGTCGGTCGGGCGGTGGTAGTCCGCGTGATCCTCGACGCCGAAGTACATGAAGGGCACGCCCCGATCCGCGAACGGCCCCTGGTCTGACGCGTGCGTCCAGTCGTCGACCAGTCCCGCGCGGTAGGTTGGACGGTCGTGCCCGAGCAGGAGCTTCACCGGCGTCCGGGTCTGGACGCGTCTGACCACGTCCACCAGCCACGGTGAAGCCGCCGTGCCCGCCACGAAGATCTCGCCGCGATCGTTGCGTGACACCATGTCGAGATTCACCACGATGGCCGTGTTGTCGGGGGTGACGGCGTGCCTCTCTACGAACGCCTTCGCGCCGCGAAGCCCCAGTTCCTCTGCATCGAACGCCACGACCACCACGGGATGACGGAGCCCTGACACGGCGAGCGCGCGGGCCGCTGCGAGTACCGCGGCCACGCCGGACGCGTTGTCGTCGGCGCCAGGGTACACGACGCCGTCGCGGACGCCGAGGTGATCGTAATGCGCACTGAGCACCACCTGCCGCCCGGCGCGACTGCCCGGCATGCGACCGGCCACGTTGGCCGCATTCTCGTACGCGGTCCGGAACGGACGGCCCGGCAGGATGAATCCCTTGACGCTGGTGTGCACGAATCGGAACGGCTCGACGAGGGCGGTCCCGGTCGCGAGCGGCGTCAGTCCACTCGCCGTCATCTGCGACGCGACATACGCCCGCGCACGGAGGCCGCCGGGGGTGCCCGTCCGTCGACCCTGGAGCGCCGGGTCGGCCAGCGCGCGCAAGTCCGCCATGAGGGCGGCGCGGTCGACGCGACGCGCAGCCAGCGCCGTGGCGGCTGGACTGGGCGCCTGGCGGCGAATCCGCGCGCGTTCCAGCGAGGTACACACAGCGATGTAGCCCGCGGCCGAGGCCACCAGCAACAACAGCGCGATGCGGACCCTGGCCCTGCGCCCTAATGGCATGCGTTCCTGCCCAATCGCACGAAGGGCGGAGCCGTCTGGCTCCGCCCTTCGAGGACGGTTACCGCTTCCCCACCATCAGGCGGGCCGTGACTGAGCCGACCTGAAGGTCGGCACTACAGCAGGTCAACCTGAAGGTCGGCACTACAGCAGGTCAACCTGAAGGTCGGCACTACGGCCGGCCAACCTGAAGGTCGGCACTACAGCAGGCTAACCTGAAGGTGGGCATTACAGCAGGCCGACCTGAGGGTCGGCACTACAGGAGGCTACTCCTCGGCCGAGCGAGCCGACCGCGCGCGAAAGCCGGGCGGCCAAGGCCGATGGAGAGCGGCGAAGGCCGGAGAGGCACCGACCTTCGCTCGTGTATCAGGCGCAGCCGCTCGTCGTGCCGCAGTTGGCGCACTTGTAGCAGCTGCCGCTGCGGATCATGATCGAGCCGCACGTCGTGCACGGCGGCGCGTCCTCCTGGCTCTGGATGGCCGCCCCCGTGTAGCCGCCCGCTTTGGCCGGAGCGGGGGGCGCCGCCTGGGAGACGGGGGCGACGGAGGCGACGATCAACGGCTGGTCGTGCGGGTCGGCGATGTTCACGCCGGCGTCCCACTGGGCCTCCGCCGACAGGAACTTCGTGGCCATCCAGCGGAAGATGTAATCGACGATTGACTTCGCAAATCTGACCTCGTGGTTCTTGGTCATGCCCGACGGCTCGAAGCGCGTGTGGCTGAACTTGTCCACGAGCACCTGCAGCGGGACGCCGTATTGCAGCGCGTAGGAAATAGCCTGCGCGAATGCGTCGGCGAAGCCCGAGATCGTCGAGCCTTCCTTCGCCATCACCAGGAACAGCTCCCCGGGGCTGCCGTCCTCGAACAGGCCCACGGTGACGTAGCCTTCGTGCCCGCCGATGTCGAACTTGTGCGTGATGGCGCGGCGCTCGTCGGGAAGGCGCCGGCGCACGGGCTTCGGCTGTGCCGCAACCGCCGCCACCGCCGCCTGCTGCACGGTTTCGGTCGCGACCTTCGCCTCCCGCGACGTGTTCAGCGGCTGCGTCCGCTTGCTGCCGTCGCGGTAGATGGAAATCGCCTTGGCCCCGAGCTTCCACGACTCCATGTAGGCCTGCGTGATGTCGTCGACGCTCGCCTCCTTCGGCACGTTGACGGTCTTGCTGATCGCGCCGGAGATGAACGGCTGCGTGCCACCCATCATCTTGATGTGGCCCATGTAGTGGATCGAGCGCTCGCCCTTGGCCGCCTTGAACGCGCAGTCGAACACGGGCAGGTGCTTCTCGAGCAGGTGCGGCGCACCTTCGATCGTCTCGTTCACGTCGATGTAATCGACGATGTCGCGGATTTCGGCGTCGGTGTAGCCGAGCCGCCGCAGCGCCATCGGCACGGTCTGGTTGACGATCTTCATCAACCCGCCGCCGACCAGCTTCTTGTACTTCACGAGCGCGATGTCTGGCTCGACGCCGGTCGTGTCGCAGTCCATCATGAACCCGATGGTGCCGGTCGGGGCCAGCACGGTCGCCTGGGCGTTGCGATACCCGTGCTGCGTGCCGAGCTCCACCGCATCGTCCCACGACTGTCTGGCCGCCGCGTACAGGTCGGCGGGCACGTGCTTCTGGCCGACGCCGCGAAGCGCCTCGCGGTGCTTGCGCATCACCCGCAGGAACGGCTCGCGGTTCCGGTTGTATCCGGCGAACGGGCCACCGTGATCGCGCGCGAGGCGTGCCGACTGGGCGTAGGCCTCGCCGGTCATGAGTGCCGTGATGGCGGCCGAGAAGTCACGGCCGGCGTCGCTGTCGTAGGGAAGCCCGCGAGACATCAGCAACGCACCGAGGTTGGCGTAGCCGAGCCCGAGCGGGCGGTAATCGCGGCTGTTGCGCTCGATCGCCGGCGTCGGGTAGCTGGCGTTCTCGACGATGATCTCCTGCGCGGTGATGAAGGTGCGCACCGCCGCCTTGAACCCCTCGGCGTCGAACTCGCCGCGATCGTCGACGAACTTCATCAGATTCAGCGACGCCAGGTTGCAGGCCGAGTCGTCGAGGAACATGTACTCGGAGCACGGGTTGCTTGCGTTGATCCGGCTCGTGTTCGGGCAGGTGTGCCACTCGTTGATGCTGGTGTCGAACTGCATGCCCGGGTCGCCGCAGATGTGCGTGCCTTCCGCGATTTGCCGCATCAGGTCGCGCGCCCGGTAGGTGTCCATCACCTGGCCGGTCGTGACGGCGTGCGTCTGCCATTCGCCGTCGTCGAGTACCGCGCGCATGAACTCATCGGTCACGCGCACGCTGTTGTTGGAGTTCTGGAAGAACACCGACGCGTACGCGGGACCCGTGAACGAGCCGTCGTAGCCGGCGTCGATGAGGGCCCACGCCTTCTTCTCTTCCTCGACCTTGCAGTTGATGAACTCGAGAATGTCCGGGTGGTCGCTGTTGAGGATCACCATCTTCGCGGCGCGCCGCGTCTTGCCGCCGGACTTGATGACGCCGGCGAACGCGTCGTAGCCCTTCATGAACGACACCGGCCCAGACGCCGTTCCCCCGCCCGCGAGCAGTTCCTTCGAGGAGCGAATCGCCGACAGGTTGCTGCCGGTGCCGGACCCGAACTTGAAGAGCATGCCCTCGGTCCGTGCAAGCGTCAGGATCGAGTCCATCGTGTCCGAGACCGAGTTGATGAAGCAGGCCGAGCACTGCGGCGCCTTTTCGAAGCCGCAGTTGAACCACACCGGGCTGTTGAACGCGCCCTGCTGGCGCACGAGCAGGTGCTTCAGGTCGTCGCTGAACGCCTGCAGGTCACCGGCCGTCGCGAAGTAGTGCTGTTTGCGGCCCCACTCCGTGATGGTCGTGACGACGCGCCCGATCAGTTGCTTGACCGACCGCTCGCGCTCCGGGGTGCCGAGCTGCCCGCGAAAATACTTCGAGACGACGATGTTGGTGGCCTGTTGCGACCAGGTCTTCGGAATCTCGACATCCCGCTGCTCGAAGACCACCTGTCCACGTTCGTTGCCAATCACGGCGGCGCGCAGCTCCCACTCGACGTCGTCGAAGGGGTCCACGCCCGGGCGGCTGAAATAGCGGGCGAACGACAGGCCCAGTCCGCCGGCCGCGTCCTTGGCAACGTCGGGCGGGACGACGTCGACGTCAACCACCCGCTCACCGACAGTCGTGGTCTCCTGAGCAGCGCGAGTCTGCATGTGTTCCTCCAAACAGCGGCGCCACTCATCACCCCGATGCGTGTGCCTCAAACGTTCTCAATGTGGATTGGCGCGATTCAGGCGTTCCCGCTGCGGCGTCGTGCAGGAAGCTGGGATGCTCCTGCACGCTGCCGCTCTCCCGCGCGCCGGAGCGGAACTATGCGCCTGGCCCGGTGCTTTGTCAAGCAGGAGCACACAACATATTGTGGACGTGTTTTAGGGCAGTCGCAAGATGTGCCAAAAACAACAGAAAATGCTGGGGTTGGGCACGCCCCACCGCTTGGGCCGCCTGAAACACGCTTGTGAAGACGCGGAACATGCCGCCGGGGAACGAGCTCAGGCGGTCGTCAAGAGACCCCGAACCCGTTCGAACACGTGAGAATCAAGGCACCTGGGAACCTGCGAATCCGGATGGGGATACCTTTGCCGTCGTGAGACGTGGCCGAACCGGCAATTCTGGAATCGGAACCTGGCAGGCCGACCCGAAACCCGGAATCTCGGCAAGCGGGAGGGCAGGTGGGGAGGGATCCGAAGACCGCCTCCCCTGTGCTCAGGCAGGGATTCGGGTGGGCTTTTCTCCCCTCGCGGGAGTGCGGGGGAAGGCGAATCGTTGTTGTCCTTTAGTGGAGCAATCGGAGTGCCACCGCGTGCAACCATCGCGGACGAGGGAAGGAGTCCAGGGCTGGGCGAAAAGCGGTCGCCACCTGCCTACGCGGGAGGTGGCGCGTACCACGTGTGTAGCCGGCGGCCGCTTATCTGCTCGACAGAACGCCGGCGATGACTGCGGCCTTATCGGCGAGGGTGCGCGCAAAGACGAAGTTGCGGTCCTTGATGGCCTGATCGGCCAGCACCATGAAGCGCTTCGCCGTGTCGTACTGCGACTTGGCGTCAGCGTTCAAGGCGACGTAGTCCACGTGGCTGAGATCGGAGCCGGCGCGTTGCAGCTGCTTTCGAATCGTCTGTTCGGAGGTGTCGGACTCGGCGGCTGGTGCGAGCTGCAGCACCGCGGCCGGCTCCGCGGGACGGGGAGTTTCGTCCGGCGGGCGCTGGCCCTCCGCCGGCACGTCGGCCTTCGGCACGTCCGTGGGCTTCGGCTCCTGTCGCGCGTTGTCCGGCGGCCGCGCGGACTCAGTTCGCCGGCGGGCCGGCGCGGGCGGCGGTGCAGTCTCGGCGGGCGGGGGCGGCGTGGCGGCCTGGATGGGCCCGGCTTCAAGCGGCGGCAGGAGGCGTGACGGAGGTGGCGGAGCGCTGAGCGGTGGCGGTTCCGGTTCCGCGTGCGCCCTCTGCCGTGCGCAGCCTGCCCACGAACCCGCGGCGATCACCACGGCTCCCATCCACAGCAGGCCGTGACGTGGTGTATTCATCACCCGCTCTCCCGGCAACGCGTCGCTGTCATGCTTCGGGGATCAGCACGCGGAAGGTCGTGCCCACGCCCGGCGTCGACTGCACCTCGATGTCGCCGTCGTGCAGTTGCACCGTACGGTACACCATCGAGAGCCCGATGCCCGTGCCCTTCTGCCGCGTCGTGAAGTACAGATCGAAGATGCGCTGCAGGTGGTCCGGCTGAATCCCGGTGCCGGTGTCCTCAACCCGCAGCTCCACCCGCCCTCGCGCGCCGCGGCGTGCACCGAACCGCAACGTGCCGCCGTTCGGCATCGCCTGGCACGCATTCAGGGCCAGGTTCAGGATGGCCTGCCGCAGCATGCCGGCATCGCCGTTCACGTAGGGGGTGGTGAGCGGGGCATTCACTTCGACGCGCACGCCGTTGGCTGGCGCTTCAGCCTGAATCACCCGCGCCACCTCCTCGAGCAGAGCGGCCGGGTCCACCGGCTGCAGGTGGAGGTCCTCGGGCCTCGTGAAGCGCAGGAACCCCTGCAGCACTTGATCCAGCCGCCGGATCTCGTTCGAGATGACCGACACGTGATCGACCGCGCTCGTCAGATCGACTGGCGGCGCGACGGCGAGGACCGACGTGCCCGTCTCTGTCGGCGCCGCGCCCTGCCCGCGGCCAGGCAGGCTGGCGCCGGAACGGGCGCCCGACAGCTTCTGGCGGAGCAGCTCGAGGTGAATCATCATCGCGTTCAGCGGGTTCTTCACCTCGTGCGCCACGCCGGCCGAGAGCCGTCCGAGCGCGGTCAGCTTGCTCGAATACCGCAGCGTCGATTGCAGGTTCGCCAGCGCGTCGAGGTTCCGCCCGGTCAGCATCACGCCAATCAGCCGCCGATCGACGTCCTCGACGGCGTGCGTGCTGACCAGCCACTCGCTGTCCTGTTCGGCCGCCGCCTCACGGGCGCGCACCGACACCGGGCCGTACGACTGGCGTGAAGTGAGCGTCTTCTGCACGAGATCACGCCAGGCCTGCGGAATTGCCGGCGCTCCACCGTCCGGCGGCGCGAGCGCACGCATGGCGGGGTTGGCAAACCGCAGTTCGCCCGACCCGTTGAAGATGGCGACCGCATCCTCGAGGCGATCGACCACCGTCTCGAGGTTGGCCTTCTGCCCGGCGAGGGCGGAGCGATCGGCCGACAGCTTGTCGCTGACCGCGCTGAAGAACATGCCGAGGTCGCCGAACTCGTCTTTCGGCAGATCGAAGGTGACGCCGGTCTCACCACGCTGCAAGCGGCTCAGACCGCTCTTGATGACGTGAATGGGCCGAAGGAACAGCTGCGCCAGCAGCATGGCGACGACCGTCGCGATGATGAGCGCGCCGAGCACGGTGCCGATTGCCGGGCGCAGCGCGCCTTCGAGCTCGCGGCGCACGAGCAGCGTGGAGATGCCGATGCGAATGGCGCCGAAACGGCGCGAGTTGAGCAGGAGCGGCTCCCGCACTTCGACGTCGTGCCCCGGGTCGGTGAAGATCACCCAGAGCTGGCGAAGCGAGCTGAGGGCGAGCAGGTCGTCCACCTGCTGCCGTGGCGGCAGGACGCGATCGATGCGGCTGACATCGTAGTGCGCGACGATCTTCTCCGACGGATCCACGATGGCCGCGTCGGTCACGTCGCGGGAGTAGATGCTCGACTCGAGGATCGACTTGAGGCCGGCGTCTTCGCGCAGCGCCACGTACGCGTCGGCGGCCTTCGGCGTAATCCCCTGCGCGCGCTGGTAGACCGCGCGCGACAACAGCAGGCCGCGCGCCTTGCTCTCCTCGAGGCTGAACTTCGCCAGCGCGCCGAGATGGTACAGGCTGAGTGCGACCACCACGGCGCCGACGGTGGAGGTCACCCCAAGAACCTGCTTGGTCTTGATGTTCAGCCGCATGGGTCTTACCGTGATTGATGCGGGCTGACGGTCCCTGCGCCGTCGACGTACTCAGGAGTGGGATCGAAGTCCGCCCAGTCCTGTATCAGAAATTGACCGATACACCGGGCGGGCCCGCGCGGTCCCAGCAGGGTGAGGAAACAGGCACCCCCTGCGTGAAGAATGCAGGATGACGGATGCAGGACGTCGGCCGGTTTGCTGCATCCGGCATCCGACATTCTGCATCCAGGCGCGTTGCTCAGCAGCCTCCTAGTGCCCGTCCGGCTCGGGCTCCGGAGCGGCCTTCCGGAGCTTCAGGCGATTGAGCTTGTTGTGCAGCGTCTTCAGGCTGATCCCGAGAATCTGGGCCGCGCGCGTCTTGTTGTCGCGCGTGTGCTCGAGCGTCATCAGAATCAGCCGGCGCTCGGCCTCCTCAACCGTCGTGCCCGGCGAGAGGGCCAGGGCGGGCTGCCCCGATGGCGGCGTGTCCACGAGCGCCGGCGGCAGATGCCTCGGCTCGATGAACTCGCCTTCGGCCAGGATCGTCGCGCGCTCGATCACGTTGCGCAATTCCCGCACGTTGCCCGGCCAGTGATAGCCCTCGAGAATGCGCATGGCGTCCTGGCTGACCGCCATGATCGACCGGTTGTTCCGCTGGTTGAACTCGGCCAGGAATGACTGCACGAGCAGCGGCAGGTCTTCCCGGCGGTCCCGAAGCGGCGGCAGCACGATGGCAAACACGTTCAGCCGGTAGTACAGGTCTTCGCGCAGTTTGCTCTTGTGCACCGCCTCGGCGGGATCCACGTTGGTTGCGGCGATCACCCGGACGTCGACAGGCTGCTCCATCCGGCCGCCGAGCCGCCGGAACTTGCGCTCCTGCAGTACCCGCAGCAGCTTCACCTGGGTCTGCGGCGTCATCTCGGCGATCTCGTCCAGGAACAGCGTGCCGTGATCGGCGAGCTCGAAGCAGCCCTGCCTGCGCTCGGAGGCGCCGGTGAACGCGCCCTTCTCGTGTCCGAAGATCTCGCTTTCGAGCAGCGTCTCGGGGATCGCCGCGCAGTTGATCGGCACATACGGCATGGCCGCTCGCGGGCTCAACTGGTGAATCGTGAGCGCCACGAGTTCCTTGCCCGTGCCGCTCTCGCCGCTGATCAGCACCGACGCGCCGGTCGGCCCGGCCTGCTCGATCACCTGGTAGACCTTCCGCATCTGCGGGCTGTGCCCGATCATCGGCCCGAAGGTGCCACGCTCACGCAGTTGCCGCCGCAGCACCTTCACCTCACGAAGCGTCTGCTGCCGCTCGACCACCTTCTCGAGCAGGATCCGCAGGCGCTGCGGATCGACCGGCTTGGTGAGGTAATCGTACGCGCCGACCTTGATCGCCTCGACGGCCGTCTCCACCGTGCCCTGTCCGGTGAGGATGATCGTCGTGATGTCGCGGTCCTGCTCCTGGAGGTGGCGCACCAGCTCGAGACCGTTCATGCCGGGCATCGCGAGGTCGCTGATGATGATCGCCGGGCGGAAGGAGGTGACCTTGCGCAGCGCTTCCTCCCCGTCACTCGCAGCATCGGCGATGAAGCCCCAGGTGCGCACCAGCTCCGTCAGCCCGTACCGCGTCGCAGGGTCGTCCTCGACGAGCAGAAGCCGCTCGCCCAAGCCAGGCGCCGTGACGCCGTCGAGTTCCAGTTCCGCGGTACCGTGCATTCCCTGAGATTGCCTCCGCACCCGCACGCGCGAGCGCGGGGGTGACCGCCGATGTCGCCGACAGCAGGCGCTCAGTGTATCGCTGACATCCCGCAGGGTAAAGCCGCATGCCACGACCTCAACCAGCGCGGGCGTGCCGGCCGGAGCCTTCCGAGCACACCCGGGAGGGCGGCCTGGCACGGTACGCAATCACCTGACCGCCCAGGCGGCCGTGTGAGTCTGGCACGCTGCTGACCAACCAGCCTGGCTGCAGACGTCGGATGCCGGATGCGAGCAACCGGCCGGCATCCGACATCCCTCATCCTGCATTCTTCATGCAGGGTGCCATCGTGATCACACTGCCTGTGCGCCCGCCTGGCCAGCCCTCTGGCGCCCTGTAGTACATTTCCTGAGTGGAAAGTGCGCCCGATACTCCGTTCTATGAGCCTGCGGCGGCGGAGCTGCCCCGCGAAGATGCGCTCGCGCCCGGCCGGATCGACGGACCGCGCCGGGAACGCGTCGCCGCCCTCATGGAAGTGCTGCTGTGCTCGGGAGTGCCCACGCAGTTGGTGATCGGCACGGCCCTGGCACTCGGCGGTTGGAGTCCGTTCACCACGGCGGGAGTGCCGCAGGTCGGGCCGCTCTTCGCGCTCGCCATGATCGACACCCTCGTGCTGCTCGCCCTGATCACGACGCTCCAGCACGCACGCGGCGAGACCATGCGCGGGCTGCTGCTGGGGGGGCGGTCGATGCACAAGGAAGCATGGCTCGGGGTCGCCCTGGTGCCGGCGTTGTTTCTCGCCGTAGGCGTGACGCTGCTCGCGGTGCGACGGCTGTTCCCGTGGCTGCACAACGTGCCCACGAGCCCGTTCGAGCCCTTGATCAGGACCACGCGTGACGCGGGGCTCTTCTCGGTCGTCGCGATCGTCGCCGGCGGTTTGCGCGAGGAGGTGCAGCGCGCGTTTCTCCTGCGCCGCTTCACCACACACCTCGGCGGACCGGGCGTGGGCCTCGCTGTCACCAGCGTGGCGTTCGGCGCGGGTCACCTGATGCAGGGATTCGATGCCGCGGTCGCGACCGGCCTGCTCGGATGTGCGTGGGGCGTCATGTACCTGCGGCGCAAGAGCGCCGTCGGCCCCATCGTCAGCCACGCGGCGTACAACGGCACGCAGGTGCTGCAGCTGCTGCTCCTCCGCGGGATTGGCATGTAGAGGATCCGGACTCTCGATCATTGCAGCGCCGGCGTCCTGCTCACCGCGGCCCGGGCCCGTAATCCCTGCACCCATTCGGCGACAACCGCGTCGTGACGCTCGGCGGCCACCCGCTCGCGCGCCAGCCGCTGGATCTCGGGATCGTCCAGTGGGCGGCCCGTGCGTTGCAGCTCGGCCGCGTGCCCGCGGATGTAGCTCTCGATGTCGTCCCCGGTCGGTTCGGCCGCACCCGCAAACCTGTCCTGCAGGTACTGCGCGATGCGCAGGTCGTTGCGCGCCCACTGTGCTAGTGCGGCCTCGTCGAGACCGGCCACGCGCAGCGCCGCCGCGATCTCCGCCTCCGACTGGAAGCGCGACCGGAACGCCGCAACCCCGCGCCGAATCGCGTCCGGATCCGGCTCCGGTGGTGCGTACCGCTCCACCTCCGCCAGGATCACCAGCCGGTCGATCAGGCGATCGAGGGTTTCCGTCATCACGTCGCGCGACGCGCCGGTCTCGACCAGCCCGAACCGCACCGCGGTGCGCACGTCCGACAACGTGATCACCCGCCCTTCGACGGTCGCGAGGACGCGGTCGAGGAGGTCCTCGGCATGCCCCGGTAACGCCGGCGCGGCGAGCACGCCGCACGCGAATGCGGCGGCGACGGCCAGGTGCGAGCGAGTCATCAGAATGCCTGCCCGAGGCTGACGAAGAGCGCCGTCGGACGCTCCTCCCGGCCGTTCGGCAGCGTCTGGCGATCCAGCTTGAATCCGAGATCGAGACGCAACGGTCCGACCGGCGAGCGGTATCGCAGGCCGAATCCTGCTGCGCCCCGGATCTCGCTGACGTCGAAATCCTCTATGCGCCGGAAGACATTGCCGCCGTCGAGGAATGCAACGACGCCCACATCCCGCCAGACCGGCACGCGCAGTTCCGCGTTGAGCACGACCACCGAGTTGCCGCCCTTCGGAAAGCCGTTCAGGTCGAGCGTGGCAGGTGTGCCGAGCTGATCCTGGCCCCAGCCGCGCACCGTGGTGTCGCCACCGGCGAAGAACCGCTCGCTGGCCGGCAGGTCGTCGACGGGCACCATCACCGGTGCACCGTCTGGTCCGAGCACTTCGTTTCCCTCCGCATCGAGCAGCGGGACGTCGCGCGCGAAACCCGCGGCGAGCCCGACCCGGGCGCCGGTCGCAAAGACGATCCCGCGACGGCCCGGGATCCGCCGATAGACGAACCCCTGGGCAAAGCTCTTGACGAAACCCACCTCCGAGCCAATCGCGCGCGCCGCGAGCTCCGTATCGATGCCCACCAGCGTGCCGCGCGACGGCCCGAGCGGCTCGTCGCGCGTGTCTCTGATGACGGAGGACGACACGCTCGACAACCGGACCTGGGGGAAGAGCCGATCGATCAGCAGCTGGTCGATATCGATGAATGTCTCGTTGAAGACCTCCGTGCGATCGAGCGTATATCGCGCGCTCAGGCTCCAGTGCGGGCCAAGCCGGCGCGCTAGCTCCGCACGCACACCGCGCCGGTTGAAGTCGAAGCTGGTACGCGCGCCCTGCTCGAGGATCCCGCTGGCGACGAAGTCGGTCGTCCGGAAGATGCGCGGCAGCCGGTACGTCCCGAGCACCCGGTACTCGTTGAAGTCGGTCGCCGGCTGCACGCCGTCGCTGGTCACGACCGAGTCTCCGCGCGCCCGCAGGGAAAGGCGCGTGAACAGGTTCACCGACTGGTTGCGCCCGAACAGGTTGCGGCGGCCGATCTCAACGAAGCCGCGCGGCGCGAACTCGAATTTCTCCTCGGGGGTCGCGATGGCGGACGTGCGCACCAGGCGCCTGGTCACCTCGACGCCGCCGCCGTACCCCAGCGTCGTGGACGGCGCTTCTTCAACGGCGACGAGCAGGTCGCGGCTGCCCGCCGCGCCGTGATCGATCTCGCTGATGCGCACCCGGCGGAAGAGGCCCAGGGCGGTGATGCGGCGCTGGGTTTCAGCGACGCTGTCCGAGCCCAGCGGGTCGCCCGGCTTGAGCACGATCTCGCGCCGAACCGTTTCGGCTTTCGTCCGATCGTTCCCGACGACGAGCACGTGATCGACGAACACCTGCTGGCCCTCGCGAACGTCGAAGCGGACGTCGGCCCGCGCGCGGTCGGGGCTGAAGTCGACGTGGACGTCGACATCGGCGGTGCGATACCCGAGGTTCAAGTACTTCAACAGGATGCCGTCGCGATCGATGGCGAGCTGCGGCTGGTAGAACGGCTGGCCCGGCGTGGAGCGCAGCCCCTCGCGCAGCTGCCCGTCCGATAGCGCCTTGTTGCCGGCAATGGCAATCGTGCCGAGCACGGCCCGCGCGCCCTCCTGGATCGAGAGGCGGATCACGGCAGCCACGGGTCCGGTGCCGGGCTCGGGGATGACGGCCGACTGCACCTTCGCATCGGGAAACCCGGCACGCCGGTAGGCGCTCACGATGGCGCTGATGTCGGTGTCGAGCTGCGATTCGACGAACGGTTCCCCCTCGCGCGCCCGGATGAGCGGCGCGATGGTGGAGATGGGGAGACCCGCGTTGCCGGAGATTTCGACCCGCCCGACGCGATAGAGCGGCCCGCGGGTCGCGCGGAACACGATCGTCAGCTCGTCCTCGCCGGGATTTCGGCTGTAGGTCGCGTCTGCCTCGCGATACCCCTGCGCCCGGAAGTACTCGGCCAGCGCGCGGGCGGCGTCTTCGAGCAGGTCTTCATCCACCGACGCCTCGCGCTCGATCGGGACCAGCTCGGATCGCACCTTGGGCTGGAACGGGATCCCCTTCAAAGGCCACGACGATGCGCGCGCCGCCGTCGATATGCACCACGAGCTCCGCCGTCCGCCCGTCGGCCGACGTGTTGTGCAGCGAGTGCTCCGCCTGCGCCTCGTAGTACCCGTGCCGTCGCAGGTTCGCGATGTACGACGCGATCTTCGCCGTGATGCGCGTCCGATCGTACGGCTGACCGGCCGCAAACGCGAGCTGCGCCTCTGCCTGGGCCAGCGATCCGGGCGCGTTCCCCTCGTAGCTCACCTTCGACAACGTGAGCCGCGGGCCCGCATTGATGTTGAAGGTGAGGGTGGCCCGCTCGTCGCGGTGCTCGACCGCGGTGCGCGGCTCGATGCGCGCCCCGAGGTAGCCGTGGTCGCGATAGGTCGCGGTGAGCGCCTGGACCACGTCGTTCACGCGCGCCGCCGAGGGCGACACGCCGAAGCGCTCGGTGATGGTCCGCCGGAGCAGGCCTTCGTCGAGCGCCACGTCTCCGGTGAACGCGATCCGCCCGATCGCGTGGAGGGGCAGCAGCTCGATCCGAACCGCCGCGCCGCCGTTCGCCGGACCGGCGTACACGCGCACATCCTCGAAGCGGCCGAGGCTGAAGAGGTGCGCGATGCTGTCGCGAACATCGCGCGCGGCGAGCGGCTTGCCGACGCGAACCACGATGAGATCCAGAAGCACCGGATCCGCGCTCGGTACGGCCTCGAGGATCAGGGCGACCGAGACCACCGGCTGGCCGATGTACGCGGCCATGGGATCGGCGGCCTGGGCCGCGTCCTGCCCGGCGGCAGGCACCGGGTGCAGCGCCGCCACCGACGTCAGCACCAGCAGCCACCGGAGCGCCTGCCGCATCAGAACGCGTGCCTCACCCGCATCTCGAGCGCGTAGGTGCGGTCCTCGTTCTGCGACAGCACCCACGACAGCCGGTCGGACTGGTCGTACTCCAGCAGGATGACCTGGTCCCGGCTCGTCGACTGCGGTGTGAGGCTCTGGGAGAACGTAAGGTACGCGCGCGACGAGATCCGTTTTCCGATCGTCAGCCGCGCCCCTGGGTTGAACCGGGACGACTGCTGCGTCGGATCGTTCAGCGACGGCGTGATCTGGAACGTGTCGACGCCGAACGTCTGCTCGACGACGCGCCCGACGCCGGCCGAGAGCGGACTCACCAGCAGCTGCGCCGCGCGCGCCTGCAGCAGCTGCTGCTCGGCCTCCTGCGGCGATCGCAGCTGCGCCAGCTCGGGGTCCGTCGGCGCGGTGTTACTGAGCAGCAGCGACAGAATGTCCACCGTCGGCAGCGGCGGATCGGCGTTGAGCGCCCACTGGAAGCGCGCCGTCGTGCCGGCGATGCTCGCGGTCACCCGGTAGGTCTGGCCCGGCACCCGGACACGCGTCTCGGCCTCGAGGTCGACGAACGGTTCGATGCGCGCCGGGTTGCTGAAGTCGATCGTGCCCCGGGTGATCACGTAGCGCTTGGCCTCGAACACGAACTCGCCGCGTTCGATCTCGGCCCGTCCGAACAGGAGCGGCCGATCGTAGGTGCCGCGCAGGTTCAGGTCGGCGCTCGAGACGATCCGGAGCACGTTGTTCTCGACGCGCAGCGTGGACGGCGCCACGAGGCGCACGTCGAAGCGCAGTGGGAATCCGGCAATCCCGCTCGGCGTTGCAACCGGCGAGGCGCGCCCGGCCAGCTCCAGGAAGTTCAACGACGTTTCGAAGCGCCGCGAGAACACCGCGCTCTTGACGAGCACCGATCCGCTCAACAGGGCGCCGTCCACGCGTCCCCGGAGCGCAAGATCGGCATCGACGACCGACCGGAAGCCTTCGGGGTACCGCAGCCGCATGTCTTCGCCGTGCATGGTCAGATCGAGGTCGCCGGGTGCGTACCCGGCGAGGCCGATGCGGCCGCCAAAGCGCACGAGTCCGCCACCCAGCCGCGCAGCGAGGCCATCGAGCCGTGCGCCGCCCGCATCGAACGTGATCCGTCCGTTGATCGCGTCGAGCGAGTGCGGCAGCGCGAAGTGCCGGATGCGGCCGCCCGCAATCGACGCGCTTCCCGAGAACACGGGCTTGTCGAGCGGACCGCGGACGTCAGCCGCGAGGTCGGCCTCGCCCGAGCTGCGGATATCACGGAAGAACCCCTGCAGCAGGCTCAGGTTGGCGTCGCCCGTCGCGTGCAGCGCAATCTGGCGGTCGGCGAGTCCGACGGTGCCGTTCACGTCGAGCCGCGTGTTCTCGCCGACCAGCCGCATCTGCTCGACCTTCACGACCTGCTGATCGAGGAGCAGGCGCATGGGGCCGTCGTTCCGCAGCGCGTAGTCGAACAGCCGCATGTCGACCCGGTCGACGGTGCCATCGACCAGCAGGTGTTCGGCGTGGCTCAACTCTCCCACCACGCGGATGCTGCCGCTGACCACGGCCGTCGTGAACGGCGACAGCCGCGGCTCGAAGGCGCGCACGTACGGGTCGAGCGAGGTGTCGGTGAACCGCAGCGTCAATTCGGCGTCTGACTCCGGCGTGAGCGCGATGCGGCCCGTCGCCGACACCGACAGCCGGGGTGACGCCGCTTCCATTTCCACCGTCATGACTTCGTTGCGCACGGCCAGCCGGCCGGTCACCTCGCCGATGCCCTCGTCGCTGATGAAGAGGTCACTGACGCTGAACCGGACGTCGTATCGCGGCTCCTCGAACCGGCCGCTGCCCGAGGCCGTGAAGTCGAGCAGGCCGGAGAGCGGCGCCTGCGGGTACGCGAGCGCGGCCATCGTCTCGACGGGCACGCGTTGGCCGGAAACGCTGAACGAGTAGGTGCCCGCCCACGCGACGTACGCCGCACCCGAGAGCGGCCCGCCGCCCTTCAGTGCTTCGATCGCGTCCAGGCGGACGCCGGCGCCTTCAAAGCGCAAGGACGCCGTCGCGCTCTCGAACGGCTCCTTGTAAGCGATGCCGTGGGTGATGTCCATCCTGCCGAAGCCGAACGGCGTCTCGAACTTGCCATAGAGGTGGAACTCGCCCGAGAGACGGCCGTCCACCGGGTAATCGTCGAGGAGGAATGCGTGGCGAAGGTCCGCGATCGGCCGGTCGGTGAGCCGCACGCGGGCGTTGATTTCCTCCCCGCCATCCTTGCGCGGATAGCCGAGCGAAAAGCGCCCATCGGCTTCGATGACCGACGTGCCGCTGCGAATCGCGGAGTTCTCGACCGTCACGTACCCTTTCTCGATGGCGATATCAGCGGCGCCATCGCCCCACACGACGTCCCACGCGCGCATGCGCTCGCCGCTGAAATGCCCTTCGACCCGCGGCGCACGGAACGCCTTGGTCATCACGCCGTCGAACTCGCCCCAGCCGCCGACATCCACGGCGCCGGTGTCGGATCCGAACGCCGTCATGATGCCGGCCAGCAGGCGATCGCTCTCGAGCCAATCGGCGCTGGTCACGTGAAAGGGGATCGTCGACTGCTCGCCCCACGCGGTGCGGCCCTCGAACTCGACGTAGGTCTTGCGCGTCGCGAAGCGGCTGGCGCCGATGTTCACCCAGTCGGGATCGAAAGTGTAGGTGAGCGCCGCACCGATCGGGACGTGCGCGATTGGGAGGCGGGCTGCGAACGGTCCCCACACCTTGCCGAGCCGCTCCTCCTCGCTCGTCAGCTCGCTCGGCGCGAAGCGGCCGAGCACGAGCTCGCCCGCGGGCGGCTGCACGACGAGATCACCGCCGCCGCGCACGCCCGCAGAAAACCGTCCGAGCGGCCATTCCATCCGGCTGCGCCCCGTGGCGCGGCCGGAAAATCTGATGCCCTTGAGCGCGAGGCTGTCGGCGAAGTGCGCCAGATCGACGTCGCGGTAAGTCGCGTCGAAGATCGCCTTGGTCGGCGTCCCGGTGCCAATCGGCGCCATCACGTACCCGAACCGCGCCGTCCCTCCGTACACACGCGAGGTCGCATCGGTAACTTCGAACTTCTGCGGCAGCCACACGAGCGATCCGCGCAGCGCCTGGAACCGGTAGTCGTTCACGCCCGCCTCGGTGCTTGCGAACGTGCCCTTCAGTTCGCGCCCACCTTTGAACAGGTGAAACGTGCCGGTGAAGTCACCGTCACCGGTCAACCGCCAGCGCTCGCGCTCGAAGAAGATCTCGCGCATTCGCGGAAAGTGCACGCGCGACTGTACGCGCCACGTCTGCTCTGGCCAGCGCCCGAGATCCACCTCACCGATCGCCTGCGACCGGGAGCCGTCCGCCACCAGCTCCAGCTGGCTGAAGTGCGCGATCCCGGCCTCGATCGTGAAACGCGAGGTCATGTCGGTGCGCATCGGCAGGTGGTCCTGGATGGTCACCGTGCCGTTCGAGAACCGCGCCGTGCCTTGGTAGGTCGACCCGCGCGTGAGGGTGACGTCGAGGTTGCGCGCCACCGTGCGCCAGGGCGTGCCGTGGTCGTCGAAGATGAACTGACCCTCCGTCGCCCGCACGGACCTGACCGTGGTGACGAACCGTTTGGGGCCCTTCGGTCCGTCGCGCGTGAATTTCGGAAAGCTGTGCTGCCCGTTCGGCCACGTCTCAACGGCCATCGTCCAGCCGGTCATGCGCACCGATTCGAACAGCACCTCGCGGTGAATCAGCGCCGAGAGCGGCAGCGTGATCTCAATCCGCTTCGCCGTGAGGAACGGGCGATCGCCGGGGTGCAGCCCGCCAATCAGCAGGTTGTCCACGATGAAGACGCCGGTCAGCAGGCGCACCGATAGCCCGCCGATCGTCATCTCGCGCTTCAGGTAGCTGCCGCCGGCCTTCGCCGCGCGCGCCCGCAGCGCAGGACCGAGATCGATCGACACCGTCGTGATGATCGCGACCGCCAGGAGGATGGCGAGAATGGACAGGAAACGCAGGATTCCCCGGCCGACGCGACGACCCCAGCCCCGACGCGGGCGCACCGACGCCGCCGGCGGCTCCGCGGCGGGCGGCTCGGAACCGTCGATGGGATCCCCTGGCCCGTTGAGATGGTCGGTCATCCGATCGTCAGTAACAGCGCGCCGGCGTCCACCAGGTCGCCCTCGCGCGCGAGCACCTCTCCGACGATGCCCGCCCGCGGCGCGCGAAGCTCGTTCTCCATCTTCATGGCTTCGACGACGACGACGCCCTGGCGCGCCGTGACCGCTTCACCCGGCGTGGCGAGCACGCGCACCACCTTCCCCGGCATCGGCGCCACGATGCGGACCGGACCATCGCCGGGCCCATGTGCCGCGCCGGCGTCCCGCCGGCGGCGAGGATCCCTCACGGCGACAGGCACGGCGGAGCCATCTACAAGGACGGTGGCGGCCGCCTGGTGGCCGTTCGCGACAACGACCACCTCGTGGCTGCGCCCGTCGGCCATCAGCAGCGACCAACGGCCAGGCTCGATCGCAACCGCGTCCACGACGTGGCGCGCGTCGTCGAGCACGATTTCGAAGCGGCCACCATCCCGCGCGACTTGCACTTTGCGGACCAGCCCGTCGACGTCGAGCTCGAGGGCCAGAGGTCTCATCGCAGCGCCTCACGGCGGGCGGCCGCCACCCACCCGCCGGCCACCGGCGAGTAAGTCGCAGCAGCCGCCGGCGGCGCTGGCGACGCGCAGGCCTGGATCGCGGCAGCGATCGACGCCAGGTCAACGACGGGCTCGTCGCTCGCCCAGAACGGCTGGCCGGCGCGCGCGGCGAGCACGCGATCGAGCCAGGTGGTGTCCACCCGCGCGGCCAGGTAGTCCTCGTCGGTGAGCAGCCAGCGGAAGAAAGGAATGGTCGTCTTGACGCCTTCGATTTCGTATTCGCGGAGCGCGCGGGCCAGGCGCCGAACGGCCTTCGTGCGATCCTCGCCCCAGGCGATCAGCTTCGACACCAGCGGATCGTAGTAAATCGGCACCTCCCCAGGCGCCGTGAGGCCGCCATCGTCGCGCACGCCCGGACCAGACGCGGCGCGGAGGTGCGTGACGAGCCCGGGTGAGGGCAGGAACCGATCGTCGGGATCCTCGGCGTAGATGCGGGCCTCAATCGCGTGCCCGCGCGGCGCGATGAGCGCCTCGGCGTCGAGTGTCAGCGGCTCTCCCTCCGCGATGCGCAGCTGCCACTCGACGAGGTCGACGCCGGTGACCATCTCCGTGATCGGGTGTTCGACCTGCAACCGCGTGTTCATCTCGAGGAAATAGAAGCGGCCGTCCGCGTCGAGCAGAAACTCGATTGTGCCTGCGTTGGTGTAGCCCACGAGCCGCGCCACACGAGCGGCGGCCTCGGCGAGCGCTCGCCGCTGATCGGGCGTGACCACCGGCGACGGGCTCTCCTCGAGCACCTTCTGATGGCGCCGCTGGATGGAGCACTCGCGCTCGACGAACGGCAGGACGGTGCCGTGCTGATCGCCCAGCAGTTGCACCTCGATGTGACGCGGCCGCTCGAGCCGGCGCTCGAGGTACACGGAGGAGTCGCCGAACGACGATTGCGCCTCGCTGCGAGCGGCACGCAACGCGCCCGGCAGCTCGTCGTCCGAAGTGACGAGGCGCATGCCCTTGCCGCCGCCGCCGGCAACGGCCTTGAGCATCAGCGGATAGCCGACGCCGCGCGCGGCCCGGGCGACCTCCGCTTCGGAAACGGTCGCGGACAGAGGAGCACCGCTGCCGGGCACGACGGCCACACCGGCCGCGGTGGCCGCATCTCGAGCGGCGGTCTTGCTGCCCATCGCACGGATCGCCGCCGGCGTCGGTCCGATGAAGATCAGGCCAGCATCAACACAGGCCTCGGCGAATGCCGCGTTCTCCGCGAGGAAGCCGTAGCCGGGGTGCACCGCGTCGGCGCCGCTGCGCCGCGCGATGTCGACGATCGCATCGATGCGCAGGTAGCTCTCACTCGGAGCACTGCCGCCAAGTCGCCACGCTTCATCCGCCATGCGAACGTGCCGGCTCGTGCGATCGCAGTCGGAATAGACCGCCACGCTGGCCAGCCCGCGCTCGCGGCAGGCGCGGACGACACGCACGGCGATTTCGCCACGATTGGCGACGAGGACTTTCCTGATCGTCGGCAAGACAGGGAGATTCTATCGCTAGAGGGCTAAGGGCTAAGGGCTAAGGGCTGAGGGCTGCAGGGCTGGAGGCTAAAAGGCTGGCTCGGCCCCTTGCGGCAAGAGGCCGGCACCCGTGGCGCGCCGAAGCTTACGCCGTGCCGAACGGCTCGAGCCAGCGCATTGAGCGGAAGAGTGTGGAACTGATGGCCGTCGACCCCGCAGCGAGCCGTCCGTCGCTACCCCAAGCCTCCAGCCTCTAGAGCCCTCCGCCCTCAGCCCTCAGCCCTCAGCCCTTAGCCCTTAGAGCGGGATGTTCCCGTGCTTCTTTGGCGGATTGCGATCGCGCTTGGTGGCGAAGCGGGCGAGCGCCGCGATCAGCTTGCGGCGCGTGTCCCGTGGCCGGATGACCTCGTCGATGAACCCGCGGCCGGCGGCGACAAACGGGTTGGCCAGCTTCTCACGGTACTCGTCCACCCGCTGAGCGCGGAGTGCCGCAGGGTCGGCTGCCTGGTCGAGCTCCCGTTTGTAAAGGATGTTCACCGCACCTTCCGGACCCATCACCGCGATCTCGGCGGTTGGCCACGCGAAGTTGGCATCGGTCCGAATGTGCTTGCTGGCCATGACGCAGTAGGCGCCGCCGTATGCCTTCCGCGTAATCACTGTCACCTTGGGGACCGTCGCTTCGGCGTACGCGTAGAGCAGCTTGGCTCCGTGCCGGATGATCCCGCCGTACTCCTGGTTGACGCCGGGCAGGAACCCGGGCACGTCTTCGAAAGTCACAATCGGGATGTTGAACGCGTCGCAGAACCGCACGAAGCGTGCGCCCTTCACCGACGCATCCATGTCGAGCGTGCCCGCGAGATGGGCGGGCTGGTTGGCGACAAGGCCGACCGACCCGCCGTTCAGGCGCGCGAAGCCGACAATCAGATTCCGCGCGAAGTGCGCGTGGACCTCGAGGAACGCTCCGCCGTCGACGACCGACCGCAGCAGGTCGTGCATGTCGTACGGCTGGTTGGGCGACGCCGGCACGAGATGATCGAGCGATTCGTCTTCCCGATCGGGCGAGTCGCTGCTGGCCACGATCGGCGCCGGATCGATGTTGTTCGACGGCAGGTACGACAGCAGTTCGCGGATGAGCGCCAGGCACTCCCGGTCGTCGTCCACCGCGAAATGTGCGACGCCGCTCGTGGCGTTGTGCGTCATGGCGCCGCCAAGCGCCTCTTTCGTGACGTCCTCGTGCGTGACGGTCTTCACGACGTCAGGGCCGGTGACGAACATGTAGCTCGTGCCGCGCACCATGACGGTGAAATCGGTGATCGCCGGCGAATACACCGCGCCGCCCGCGCACGGTCCCATGATCGCGGAGATCTGGGGAATGACACCCGAAGCCAACGTGTTGCGCAGGAAGATGTCGGCGTAGCCGGCGAGCGAGAGCACGCCTTCCTGGATCCGCGCGCCGCCGGAATCGTTCAGCCCGACGATCGGCGCGCCCATGCTCATGGCCAGGTCCATGACCTTCGCGATCTTCGCGGCATTGGTCTCCGACAGCGAGCCCCCGAAGACCGTGAAGTCCTGCGCGAACGCGAACACGGGCCGGCCGTCCACTCGCCCGTGCCCGGCGACGACGCCATCGCCGGGGATCATTTGATCGGCCATGCCGAAATCGCGGCACCGGTGCGTGATGAGCTTGTCCACCTCCTCGAAGGTGCCCGGATCGAACAGAAGATCGATCCGCTCCCGTACGCTGAGCTTGCCGGCATCGTGCTGCCGGCGCAGCCGCTCGGCCCCGCCACCCAGTTCCGCGAGCCGTTCGAGCTCCGCAAGGTCGTTCGAGTGATCCATCGTCGGCGATCGAGCGTGAGCCGTGAACGGTTCGCGGTGAACGGTCAGCGGGACGACGCGAGCGTCGCCTGCGCCTTCTCGTAGTCCTGCAGGAACTTGGCGAGGCCGACGTCCGTCAGCGGGTGCTTGAAGAGGCTTTCGATCACCGCAGGCGGGCACGTGCAGATGTCGGCGCCGAGCCGCGCCGCCTGTACCACGTGTATGGGGTGCCGCACGCTGGCGACGAGCACCTCGGTCGAGAACTCGTAGTTGTCGAAGATCTCTACGATCTGCTCGATCAGCGCCATCCCGTCGGTCGCGATGTCATCGAGCCGGCCGATGAACGGGCTCACGTAGGTCGCGCCGACCTTGGCGGCCAGCAGTGCCTGCGTCGCCGAGAAGATCAACGTCACGTTGACCTTCGTTCCCTCGCGCGCCAGGGTGTGGCAGGCCTTGACGCCGTCCTTGGTGAACGGCACTTTCACCACCACGTGCGGATCGATCTTGGCCAGCTCGCGCCCTTCGCGGAGCATGCCCTCGGTGTCGGTGGCGACCACTTCGGCGCTCACCGGCCCCTGCACGATGCGGCAGATGTCGCGGATGATTTGGTGGCCGTCGCCCTTTTCCTTGGCCATGAGCGACGGGTTGGTGGTGACGCCGTCGATGATGCCGAGGCTCGCGAGCGCCTCGATGTCCTTGATGCTGCCCGTATCCACGAAGATCTTCATTGCCGTCTCCTTGCTATCCCGCGATGACGGGGTTGACGAGGTCTCCGACGCCGGACACGCGCACCGTGACCGTGTCTCCCGCCGCAAGCGGGCCGATGCCAGCCGGTGTCCCCGTGGAAATGATATCCCCGGGAAGCAGCGTCATCACGGCCGAAATGAAGGCGACGAGGTCCGGCACCGGGAAGATCAGCTGCCGCGTGGATGAGTGCTGGCGCACGGTGCCGTTGACGAGCCCCTGCACTTCCAGATCTGAGAGGTCAAGCCCAACCGCGATGGCAGGCCCAACGGGCGCAAAGGTGTCGAAGCCCTTCGGGCGCGTGTACTGGTTCTCGCGCCGCTGGATGTCGCGGGCCGTCACGTCGTTCACGCAGGTGACGCCGAGGATGTAGTCGTGCGCGCGGGCAGCCGCGACCCGATACGCGCGCCGCCGAATGACAATGCCCGCCTCGGCTTCGTGATCGACCCGCCCGGCGCCCGGGGGCAGCCGGATCGGCTCACCGGGCCCGATCACCGCGGTCGAGGGCTTCAGAAAGATGAGCGGCTCGGCGGGAAGCGGCTTGCCCTGCTCGGCGGCGTGGTCCCTGTAGTTCAGCCCGACTGCGACGATTTTGCTCGGCACGACCGGCGCGAGCACCCGAACCGATGCGAGCCCGCCCGGGATTGGCGCGCCCGGGCGGTAGCCGTCGAAGATGTCGCCCTCGATCTCGAAGAGGTCGCCGCCCCGCAGCACAGCGTGGACGATTCTTCCCTGATCTGCGATGCGGTACAACGATTCCATAAATCCCGTGTTACCTGCTAACGGTTACCGGTTCACGGTCAACGGTCAACCGTCAACGCGCCGTCTCCTGGACCTGGTTCGACGGGGCGCTGGCGTTCGGCGGCTTCGCCGTGTCGATCGCGATCACGGCGTACACGTAGCGCGTCCCCGGCTTCACCGTCGTGTCCCGGAAGGTCGTCTCGCGAATAGGGGCGGGCGTCAGCCGCTCGGCCGGCGGACCCGGCACGATGCCGCGGAGCACGACGTACCCGGCGAGGTCCGGCTCTTCACTGCCCTCCCAAATCAGGCTGATGGCGCCCTCGCTCGCGACGGCGGCGAGCGACTTCGGCACGGCCGGCGGGAACACGTCTGCCGGCTTGATGCAGGCCGGCACCGACCAGGCGCTCTCGACACCGAGCGTGCCGACCATCTCCACGGTGCGCACCAGGTAGCACCGCTCCACGCCGTACTCGACGCGCGTGTCGGAGAACGTCGTCGTCGTCAGCGGCGCGGTGGTCAGCCGCAGCGGGGGAGCCGGGGTCTGGCTGCCGGCCGGCGACGGCGGAGCTCCCGGCGCACCTGCCGACGCGACGTCGTACACGTGATAGCCGATCGTCACGGAGGGCCAGGGCATGACCAGACCGGCGGGGAGCAATCCCGTTCGGCTGCCCGTCGGCAAGTCAGCCGGCGGTTCGGGATTCACCGGTGCAGGGGCTGGAGCTTCACCACGCTCCGCCGGCCGCTCATCCTGCACCGGCGGGGGCTCATTCTGGTCCGCCGGCAACTGATTCTGGTCCGGCGGCGGCTGATCCCGGTCCTCGTCGTCGTCCAGGTCCTCCGATCGCTCACCCGTCGCGGGTGGTGCCTCCTGGACACCGGTCGATGGTCTGGCTGCGGAAGCATTCGGTCGCGCAGCCGACGGAGACGGCGCCGCCGCCCGCGCGACCGGGGGCAGCGCGTGGGCCATGACGGGCTGTCGCAGGTGCTGCGGGGCGTTCCACGTGACTTTCGTGCCCGTCGCCTGGGCCGTTGCAATCACGCCGGTGGGCGGCGGCGGCGGTGGCCAGAGCGGCACTGCGACCGCCGGTGCGGCCGGGCCGCGCTTGCCTCCGTGGTTGACGCCCACGACCAGATACCGACGCGTGAGCGGTGGCGGCAGCGGCATGGTGTCGGGCGGCGTGACCTTCGGCTCGCGAACCAGGGCCGGCTTTTTTTTGGGATCGGACACGTCGATCGGTTCGCGCGCATCGGCCGGCAGCGTTTCGTGCAGCTCCGTCGGCGCACCCTGATCGACTCCGGGACCGGGCGGCGGTGGCGGCGGCACGTGCCCCTCGTCGTCCGCCTCCTGCGGTGGCGGCGGCGGCCGGACGGGCACGCTCGCCACGACCTTCGCCAGCTTGAACACGCGCGGGGCGGCCACGTCGGGGCCGGTCCAGGCGTAGACGTCCACGCGTTCGATATCGGCCGGATGGACGCCGCTGACGTTCGCCGTCGGGACGGTGAACCGGATGGTCACGACCTCGTCGGCGCGGGAGGCCGAGACCTGGGGCGGAGCAACGGGCAATGTCGAGAGGGGCGCGAGCGGCGGGCCCTTCTTCCCACACCCGAGGGTGAGCGGAAGCGCCGCGCACGCGAGTACCACGAAGAGGCGCGCAGCCGCCGAGCGCGGGCGCGCGGCGATCACCGGCTGGAGCACGAGTCGGTCACAGGATGTAGCGGGACAAATCTTCGTTGCCGACGATGTCGTCCAGCATGCGGCGGACGTAGGCGTCGTCAATCGTAACCGATTTGTCCACGAGGTCCGGGCCCTCGAAGGAGATCTCGTCGAGCAGCTTCTCCATCACGGTGTGGAGGCGGCGCGCGCCGATGTTCTCCGTCCTGTCGTTCACCTCCATGGCGAGCGTCGCGATCCGGTCGATCGCGTCCTCGGTGAACGTGAGCGTGATGCCCTCGGTGTCGAGCAGCGCGATGTACTGCTTGACCAGCGCGTTCTTCGGCTCGGTGAGGATGCGGACGAAATCGTCGCGGCCGAGCGACTCGAGCTCGACGCGGATTGGAAAGCGGCCCTGCAGCTCCGGGATGAGGTCGGAGGGCTTCGACACGTGAAAAGCGCCCGCCGCGATGAAGAGGATGTGATCCGTGCGTACGATCCCGTACTTGGTGTTGACGGTCGTGCCCTCGACGATCGGGAGGATATCGCGCTGCACGCCCTCACGGCTCACGTCGGGGCCCTGTCCGCCCTCGCGCCCGGCGATCTTGTCGATCTCGTCGACGAAGATGATGCCGCCCTGCTCCACGCGCTGAACCGCGGTGCGCGCCACGCTGTCCATGTCGATCAGCTTGTGTTCCTCTTCCTGCGTCAGCTGCTCGAACGCCTCCGGCACCTTCAGCTTGCGCTTCCGCGATCGGCCGCCGAACATGCCGGGCATCATCTCCTTCAGATTGATCCCGACTTCCTCGACCGACGACCCGGAGATGATCTCGAAGGACGGGAACGACTGCTCGCGGACGTCGATTTCCACGGTGCGCTGATCGAGACGCCCTCCGCGCAGCTGCTCGCGGAGCCGCTCGCGCGTGTGCTGTGCCGGGTCGCGCAGGCCCGCGGCCGCGGGGTCCACGACGTCCACGTGCGTGGCGGGCGGCAGCAACAGGTCGAGCAGCCGCTCCTCCGCGTTCTGCCGCGCCTTGGGCCGGACGTCGTCGAGCCGCTCCTCGCGCACCATGTCGATCGCCAGCTCCACGAGGTCACGGACCATCGACTCGACATCCCGGCCGACGTACCCGACCTCGGTGAACTTCGATGCCTCCACCTTGATGAACGGAGACTGCGCGAGTCGCGCGAGGCGCCGGGCGATCTCGGTCTTGCCGACACCGGTCGGGCCGATCATGAGGATGTTCTTCGGCGCGACCTCCTCGGCGAGCTCCGGCGTCAGCTTCTGACGCCGCGTGCGGTTGCGGAGCGCGATGGCGACGGCGCGTTTGGCGTTGTGCTGTCCGACCACGTACTTGTCGAGCTCCGCCACGATCTGCCGTGGCGTCAGCGCGTCTGCCGACAGCGCCGTGCGCTCGGGAAGGGAAATCGGCATCAGCTCAGAGCTCCTCGACGACGATATTGGCATTCGTGTAGATGCAGATGTCGGCCGCGATCGCCATCGCCTCCTGTGCGATCACGCGCGCGTCGAGCGCGCTGTGGCGCGCGAGCGCCCTGGCGGCTGCCACCGCGAACGGGCCGCCGGACCCGATGCCCACGATCCCGTCGTCGGGTTCGATGAGGTCGCCGGTGCCGGAGAGCAGGAACAGTTGCTCGCGGTCCATCACGACGAGCATCGCCTCGAGCCGGCGCAGGGCGCGATCGGTACGCCAGTCTTTGGCGAGCTCGACTGCCGAGCGCTCGAGCTGTCCGCGGTACTGTTCGAGCTTCGATTCGAACCGGGAGAAGAGCGCGAAGGAATCGGCGGCAGAACCGGCGAACCCGGCGATAATTCGGTCGTGATAGAGCTTCCGGATCTTGCGCGCGTTGTGCTTCATCACGGTCTGGCCGAACGTGACCTGGCCATCGCCGGCCATCACGGCGCGATCGTTGAGCCGCAGGGCGAGAATTGTCGTACTGTGAAACATGAACGCAGGAGCCGGGGGGCGGGAACTGGGCGCCCCGTGTGAGGACGTCGGTGCAGGGGCCGTTCCGGCAGTCTAGTCGCTGCCCGAAAATGGTGTCAAGGAAACGGGACGTCGCTGAACTGCGACGGTGACAACCACCGCGCAGGGCACCGAGAGAAGGGCGCGGTTTGCTGATAAAATTCAACCACCGTTGGTGGCAGTGCGGTTGCTTTCCAGGTAGCTCGTGAGGAGTCATACCATGAAATCGATGCTCGTCGTCCTGACCGGGATCTGCGCGGTCTCGCTGGCGACGGCTCCTGCGGCGTTGGCGCAGGATGCTAAGCAGCGGCCAGCTCCGGCGGCCGCCGCCCCGCCGCCGCCAGCCATGGCTGTACCCAGAGCTGAGCCGCGCCCGATGGCGCCGCCGGCATCCTCGGGCGCCGAGCGAGGCGGCGCGCGCGGATACGCCGGAGGTGGTGAGGATCGCGCCGCGGGCCGCAGCATGCCTCGCGACCCGGCCGCACGGCCCCTGCCCGCTGCGCCGACCGCACCGCCAGCGCGCATCGCGTCGCCGGCGTTTGCCGATGCCGAGAGCGCGGCCTCGAGCACCGATCGTTCGCACGGCCGCAGCGCCCCCCGGGACAACAGCGGCGGTGGTAGCGGTGGGCGTGCACAAGCGGCCCCGCGCGGTGAGCGCAGCGCGCCCAACAGTGGACGTGAGCAGCCGGCGTCGACCGCTCCCCGCGGCGAGCGGCGGGCGGCCAATGCCGAGAGCGACGGCAGCCGGCCTGCGGTCGCCGTACCGCGTGGCGAGCGCCCGATCGACGGCCGCTACCCGGTTGGCGAGGCCACCGCGCGAACCCGCCCGCCCTACGCCGGATACGGGTATGGGTACTACGGGCGGCCCTGGTATTACCGGCCCGCGGCTTTTTACGGCTACGCCGCGTTGGGGCTGGGCTATTTCTACTACGACCCGTTCTGGGCCGGATACCCGGGCTACGGGTACTACCCCTACGGCGGATATTACGGCGGAGCCTACTACGGCGGCGGCGGTTATTACGGTAGCGGCGGTTACTACGGAGGCGGCGGCTATTACGGGGGGGGCGGTGGCAGCTACGGCTCGAGTGGCAGCGGCTACTACGGGACCGGCCACCTGCGCCTCAAGGTGAAGCCGCGCGACGCCGAAGTGTACGTGGACGGCTACTTCAGCGGGCTCGTGGACGACTTCGACGGCACGTTCCAGAAGCTGGAGCTCGAGGCCGGTCCGCACCGCGTCGAGGTACGAAAGGCCGGGTTCGCGACCATGACGTTCGAAGTGCGGATCCTGGCCGACGAAAGCGTGACCTACCGCGGCGAGTTGAATCCGCTGCCCTGAGGGGCCAGGGCGATTGGGGCACAGGGCTGGAGGCTGGAGGCGTCGACGCCCTTGGCCTCTGCTCCGGCCCCAACTTCCGCCTCCAGCCTCCAGCCTCCAGCCTTCAGCCTCCAG
Organism: Vicinamibacteria bacterium; assembly: GCA_963697705.1. Lineage (GTDB taxonomy): Bacteria > Acidobacteriota > Vicinamibacteria > Vicinamibacterales > JAENWD01 > CAVUCH01. The sequence continues at coordinate 938,108 of CAVOPA010000017.1, read as the reverse complement.
CCTCCAGCCTCCAGGCCTCCTGCCTCTATAAGGCCGTTAGTCTTCAGCCCTTAGCCTTCAACCCTAAGCCTTCCCTAGCCCTCAGCCTTCCGCCGCCTAGCGCTCGTCTTCAGGGTCCGTCGCAGATACCAGTAGAGCGGCAGTCCTGCGAGGATGATCGCAACGCCGGCACCGGAGGGTTTCGGATTCCGCCAGATCGCGTTGACCACGATGAGCGCGCTCGCGATGACGAAGATGGCCGGCGCGACCGGGTACCCCCAGGCTCTGAACGGCCTCACTTCGCCAGGGTGGCGCCGACGCAGGACGAAGAGCGCGACGCCGGCCACGCCCGAGAACAGCACGACTGCAAAGCCGGTGTAGCTGACGAGCGCGTCGGCCTTGGCGGAGAGCACCAGGACGGCGCTCCAGGCGGCCTGCGCCATGATCGACGCCGCCGGCGTGCGGTATCGCGGGTGAACGCGTGCCGCACGGGGAAAGAACAGCCCGTCGCGCGCCATGGCGTAGTAGACGCGCGGGCCGGCGAAAACCATCGCGCTGATGCTCGCGGCAAGACTGACGATCGCCACCACTCCCATCACGTTCCCGGCGGCCGCTCCGAGGAGCCGGTCGGCCACGCGATCGAGCACGCTGCCGCCTAGCGCGGCCAGCGCCGCGAGCGGAAACACGTAGACGTAGACGGCGTTCAACGCGAGGTAGATGACGATCACGGCACCTGTCCCGAGCGCGAGGGCTCGGGGCACGTTCCGGCCGGGATCGCGAATCTCCTCGGCGACGTAGGCGGCGGCGTTCCACCCCGAGTACGTGAACATCACCGGCACGAGCGCGAGCAGCCATCCTCCCGCAGGCACGGTGAGCCGCGGGGCGAAGTGTGCCGTCGATCCCAGTCCCAGCGACACGCCGCACACCACGAACAGCACCAGGGCCGAGACCTTGAGGCTCGCGAGCACGTTGCTCAGGATGCGCCCCGGCCCGACGCCGCGCACATGGACCCACGACATGGCCGCGATCAGCGCAATCGCCGTCAAGGCATGCGGCGACACGGTCAGGGGCACGAACGGCAGCGGCACCTTGACGAGGGCGGTGCGGTCCGCCGCGATCGGCGCAAACCGTCCAACGTAATCGGCGAACACCAGGGCGCTCACCGCGATGGCTCCAGCGAAGCCGGCCACGAACGATGTCCACCCGGTGAGGAATGCGGCGAGCGGGCCGAAGGCGGCGTGCAGGTACACGTACTCGCCGCCGGCGCGAGGGCGCATGGCCGCGAGCTCTGCGTAGGCCATCGCACCAGACAGCGCGAGCAGGCCGCCGGCCAGCCAGGTCAGGAGAAACCACCACGCATCCGGAACGCTGGCCGCCACCTGTGGCGCGGTGAACAGGATTCCACCACCGATGACGTTCGAGACGATGACTGCGGCTGCGTCGAGCGGGCCGAGGCGCCTGGCGAGGGAAGGAGGATCTGGTTGCGCTGCGGCGGCGGCCGCCTTGTCGGAGGGCACGTCAGCGGGTCAACAGCTGGCGCTCGATCTTGTATTCACCGAGCTTCACCCAGGTGGCCGACGCGTGCTTGCCGAAGATTTCGACCTTGAAGTCGACAAACTGTGCGTTCTGCAGCATCGTCAGCCGCGCCTGCGTACCTGTATACCCCTGCTGGGCCCGGACAACGATCGGCGGGGTCGTGGCCCCGGGCGCGAGGCCGTCGGTGCCGATGCCTCGCACGAACGACGTCGTCCACTCCTCGGTGTCGGTCACGCGCTTGAAGATCAAATTCAGCTGCGTGCTGCCGAGGGTGGCGTCCGCTGCGTTGCGGATGCGGAAGCTGATGCTCGGGACCAGTTTGTTCTTGCCGTCGTCGGTGACGCCGGAGTCGTACCACCCGGTGGTCACGTCGCCGATTTTCGCTGCCGTCGCGAGATCGGCGCCCCGTCCGCAACCCGCGGTGGCAAGGCCCAGGATGAGCACCAGCACGAGCAGAGGACGGCGGGTCATGCGGGCATTTTACCGGATCCGCGCCGGAAACCGCGGGCCCGCGGCGAAGACGTCGAGCGGGATGCGCCTCAGTACTCCTTGAACTCGATTCGCTGCAGCGCTTCGTCGCGCGTGATCTGCCTCGTCCGGAATGCGGCGAGGTCGGATCCCTTGATGCGCACGAGGATGGTCGACACGTCGTAGGGATCCCCCGGCTGGAGGCGCGAGACGTCCTGGTCGCGCGCGGCCACGGTCAGCCACTCGTTGGGCGCCAGCGGCAGCGCGGCACTGTATTCAATCATCGCCTCGACGAGCGCGTTCTTGACCTCGCTCGTGTAAACGGCGCCCGGGTCCTCGAGCACGGCCGGACGTTCCGGTTCACGCGCGGACATGCCAGCCGCGCCCGAGACGCTCCGTACGCCGCCCGTCGCCGGCGCGGGGCCAGCCGCCCCGGAACCCACCTGCGCCTCGATTCGCTGGATCGTCTGCTGCAAGTCGCGGCGTGCGGCGGGGTTCTCGACCGAAGCGGCGAGTCGCCGGAGCGCGGCGAGCTCCGGCCCGAGACCACGGTCGCCCTGTTCCAGTACGCGCAGCGTCCAGGTGAGACTGCGGCGCATCGCCGGCACGTCGACATCGAAGAAGACACCATATCCGTCGAGCCAGAACCCGCGCACACGCGCCGCGCCCGTGATGAGGAGCATGTCACTCGCATCCGGCGCGGCGGCCTCGACCTCTTTGCGCATCCGCTGCGCACCGAGCTGCACGGCCTTCTCGAGCACGCCTTCCATCGCGAGCATCTGGAACCGCGCCTGGATTTGCCGTGCCCGGTCCTGATCGCTGCTGGCCGGCTCTTGCCCGAGCGCGATTCCGACTGCGGCGAGCGTCATCGCGCCCGCCATGAACCCTGTCTTCACACCGCCCACGGAAGTCCTCCTGCGCGTCATCGTATATACGTCCGGGGGTCGCTCACCGCCGCTGCGGCAGGGAGACTCGCATGAGGTAGTTCATCACCTCACGCTGTCCCTTGGCCTGCTCGGTCGTGACGCCCTCGATCTGTCCCATCGTCTGCTCGATTCGCACGAGGTCGCTCCGCCGCTGCGCCTCGACGTCACGGACCACTTCGGCCAGCCGCATCGCCAGCTCGTTGCGGTGCCGCTCGTCGCGCTCGTCGAGAAGCACCTTGACCTGCGACAGCAGGTCACGGGGACTGACGGTGGCCGCTGCCGGAGCCGTGACGGTTCCCGGGTGCTGCCCGCTGGCAAACTCCGCCCGCAGCCGCTGTTCGAACTCCTTGAGATCCGCGGATGTGACAGGTGTTTCGGCCGGGCCCTCAATGGGCTGCGTGCCGGCTGCCCGCGCGTTGGAGTCCGTGAAGGCGGCCGGTGTGCCGTCCGGATGCTGGCGGCCGGTGCGGACGGACAGCCCCTGGCGCCCGTACTCGATCTGGAGATTGGCCAGCCCGGCGCCCGCGCCGAGCACCAGTACCGCCGCCGCGGCCTGCGCCCATGCAGGAACACGCGACGACCGGGGCTGGGGGTCGGTCGGGGCTGGCTCACGCGTGACGCGGAAGCCCAGATCCGTGTCGGGCGCCTTCCAGCCCGCGAGCTGAAGGCGCACGGCCTTCAAATCGTCGAGTTCGGACGCACACGCGGCACACCGGGACAGGTGTGCCTCCACGGCCGCCCGTTCGGCCGCCGAGCACTCGCCATACAGGTACCCGGCGAGCCGATCCTTTTCATCGCATCGCATCACGAGCGTCATCACTGCGCCATCCCTGAAGCCTGGTGTCCTTCGTCGTGCAGGCGTCGCCGCAGCACTGTGAGCCCCTGGTACAAGCGGGTCTTCACCGTGCTCAGCGGACAGCCCTGCAGGTCCGCAATCTCCTGGAACGTCATCCCGTGGTACTCCTTCAGGATGATCGCCGTTCGCTGTTCGTCCGGCAGTTCCTCCATCGCCTTCGCTACCACCCGGCTGAGATCGTGGCGGGCCACGAGCTCTTCGATCGACTCAACCGGGCCGCGTTCGGCCGCTATGTCGGCGAGGTCCAGCCCTTCGGGAACCTGCGACACCGGCGTGCGCCGCTCCCGCCGGATCCAGTCGCGGCACAGGTTCAGCGCGATCCGGTAGATCCAGGACGAGAACTTGGCTTGCCCGCGGAAGTTGCCGATGCCGCGATAGGCGCGGAGGAACGTTTCCTGGACGACGTCGCGGGCCTCCTCCTCACGCCCGATCACGCGGTACGCGAGGGCATAGATCGGCCGCTCCCATCGCAGGATGAGCTGATCGAAGCTCTCCGTGTCGCCGCGCATCGACAGCGCAACGAGTTCTTCGTCGGTTCTCGTCATTCAGGCTGGCCGGCCGGCCCCCGAAACCTCCGTGTGGGCTGCTGCGGAGCACCCACGCGTCATTACCCGGTTAGACGCCGGCGGCGGGGGAACAGTCGGAATCTCCATTGTACGGGGCGGCCGGAAACGTTACGGCCTCGGTCATCCGCCCAGTCACAGCTCAGCCGAGCTACAATACCGCAGGCTCCCCCATGCCACAGATCTCGATCCTCGCTCGCATTATCCGCCTGCTCGCGCGATCGGGCGGGGGCGCCGGCCTGCTGCCACAGCTGCACGAGCACCTCGTCGAAACATGCGGCGGCGTGTCGTCGCTGATGGTGCACGAGGACGACCGGCCCGGGATGCTGCGCGCGAGCTCCGGCTGGGGCATCCCCCACCTGCCGCTCGAGGCGTGGACGCCGGAGCCGGCGGAGCGCACGGCCATAGGGCGCGCGCAGTTGCTCGGGCACGTCGTCGCGGTCGAGGCTGCGGGCCCCCGATCCCGGATCGGCCAGCTGCTCGCGGCCCCGGTTCTCGTGGTGGCCCCGCTCGTCGCGCACGACGGGTCGCGCGGCGCCGTGCTCGTTGGAACGCGCAAGCTTCCGTTGCTGGACGAAATAGCCGAGGGAGTGCTGGCGGCGACTGACGCGTTCGTGCTGGCGCTCGATCGCGCGCGCTCGAACCGTGAGGCCGACCTGCGTGCCGACGTCGACCGACTGCTGCTCGACTTCGCGGCCTCGACGACCGGAGCGACGCGGTTGAACCATGCGCTCGTCGAGGTGTGCCGCGCCAGCGCCCGCGTCTTCGCCGCGAGCCACGTCAGCGCGTGGCTGCACGATCGCGAAGCACGTGATCTCGTCAGGGCTGCCGCGAGCGACAGTGGACACGGGCAGCAGCCCGAACGGGTGGCAGTCGCCGACGCCCTTTCGGCGGCAGCCGCGGCGCTCCATCGCTCGGAACCGGAGATGGTTGCCGCCGCCACCGGCATGGCTGGCGGCGAGACCGCACGGACGCTCACCGTGCCGTTGAGGGGACGGCGCCGGGCGCTTGGGGTGCTGCAGCTCGATGGCGTCAATATCGCGCCCGACGACCACGCGCGGGTGCTGGCAGCCGCTGGCGTGCTCGGCCGCGGGGTGGCGATGTCGATCGAAGCGGTCGTGCTGCTCGAGCACGTGGTGCTCGGGCATTGGCGTCTCGAAGGCCTGCTCGACGCGACCGAGGACATGACGGTGCTCTGCGACGCGGAGCTTCGCGTCGTGCGCGGGAACGACGCGTTTGCCGCGTGCGCCGGTCTTCGCCGCGACGAGCTCGCCGGACGGGAACTGCGCGATGTCGTGGGGGATTCGCTCGCGGCATGGGCCCACGAGACCGCCGCCGGCCCGCGTTCGCTCGCCGTCGCGAACGAGCGCGGCGATGGGCCGTTCGGCGCTGCCGTACGGGTGGAGGCGGTCGCCCTCGGAGGGAAAGGCGCCGGCGGCCTCGTGCTCGTGGCGCGCAATGGGCCGAGCGTGTCCGACTCCCACTGATCCACCAGCGGAAGGGCCGGTTCGGCTCTACGCGGCCCCGGAGGCGACGGAGCGTGCCCCAGCGCTGCGTGGTACAATTCCAGGTTCCGCGCACGCCAACGGCGCACCCAACGGCCATCGCACCGACTGCCCACGGCGGTCCGCGGTGGCACCGCGTGTGAGTCCGCTGAGCTCGGTGGGTCCGGCTCTTCCACGCGCGGGCCGCTGCGTAACCACCTGCATGATCCAGCTCTCGAGTCTCACCAAGACCTTCGGCGACCGCACGTTGTTCGACAACGTGACGTGGCAGATCTCCGATCGCGAGTGCGTGGGTCTCTGCGGGCCCAACGGCGCGGGCAAGACCACCCTGCTCAAGATCATGGCGGGGCTGGAAGAGCCCGACGCGGGTGCCGTGCTGAAGCCGTCCGGCCTCACGATTGGCTACCTGCCGCAGGACGGGCTCGCGCACTGCGGGCGGACGGTGTACGCCGAGGTCGCGACTGCGTTTCAAGGCCTGCTCGACGTGCGAACCGAGATGCACGCGCTCGAGACACGGCTTGGAGACGAGTCGGTTCCCGAAGGCGAGCACGAGGCGATGCTGGTGCGATACGCCGAGCTCAGCGAGGAGTTCCGGCACCGCGACGGCTATGCCATCGACCTGAAGATTGCCACGGTGCTGCGCGGCCTCGGCTTCTCGCAGGCCGACACGGAACGGCCGGCCGAAACGTTCTCCGGCGGCTGGCAGATGCGTATCGCCCTGGCGAAGCTGCTGCTGCAGCAGCCGGGGCTGCTGCTGCTCGACGAGCCGACCAACCACCTGGACCTCGACGCGCGCAACTGGCTCGAAGGTTACCTGGCCGAGTACCCCCACGCGGTCATCCTCGTGTCGCACGATCGGTTCTTCCTCGACTCGGTCGTCACGCGGATCGCGGATCTCAGCCTCCGCACGATCACCGATTACCCCGGCAGCTACAGCCATTACGTCACTGAGCGCGACGCACGGCTGGACGCGCTCCGCCAGGCGAAGAAGGACCAGGACGAAGAGGTCGCACGCATCAAGCTGTTCGTCGATCGCTTCCGTTACCAGGCGACCAAGGCCGCGCAGGTCCAGAGCCGCATCAAGCTGCTCGACAAGGTCGTGCCGATCGAGGTCCCGCCCGAACGCAAGCGCATCCACTTCACGTTTCCGGCCTGCGCGAAGAGCGGCCGGACCGTGATGGAGCTGAAGCACGTCAGGAAGGCATACGGCGATCTCGTCGTCTTCCGTGACCTGAGGCTCCACATCGAGCGCGGCGACCGGATCGCGCTCGTGGGACCGAACGGCGCTGGCAAGTCGACGCTGATGCGCATGCTGTCGGGCGTCGAAGCGCCTGACAGCGGCGTCCGGCAGGAGGGGCACCAGGTCGTGAAGGAATACTTTGCCCAGGACGAGGCGACACGCCTCAACCCGGCGCTCACCGTGCACGACACGCTCCAGGACGGCTCGCCTGTGCACATGGTGCCGATGATCCGCAACATCCTCGGCGGGTTCCTCTTCACGGGCGACGACGTGTACAAGCGCGCGGGGGTGCTGTCGGGAGGTGAGCGAACGCGGCTGGCGGTCGCACGGATGCTGTTGCGACCGTCGAACACCCTGCTGCTCGACGAGCCGACCAATCACCTCGATCTCGACTCGAAGGACGTGCTGCTCGACGCCTTGGCCGATTACGGTGGCACGCTCATCTTCGTCTCGCACGACCGCTATTTCGTCGAACGGCTGGCCACGAAGATCGTCGAGGTGGGCGGTGGTGAGGCCCTCCTGTTCCCCGGCACCTACGCCGAGTTCCTCTGGCGGAAGGAGCACCCGGAGACGGTGGCCCCGTCAGCGGCCGAGCGGCCGCGCACCCCGCCGGCGAAGGCGGTCCCGGCTGCGGCGGGCCAGGCGCAGCAAGCCAAGAAGGATGCGGGTGCCCGGCGCCCGGCCGACGCGGGCGGCGCCAGGCCGGCCAACGCCGCAGCCGAACACGAGGCGCGGAAACGTGAGCGCGCCGAGCAAACGCGGCGCGACCGGGAACTGCAGGCCCGCAAGTCACGGCTCGCCGACCTCGAAGGCCGCATCGCCGACCGCGAGCGCACGATCGCCGAGCTCGAGGCCACGATGGCCGCGCCCGGCTTCTACGAGCAGCGCGAGACGGCGCAGCCCCTCATCGACCGCCATCAGGCGCTGATGTGGGAAGTGGGCGAGCTGATGCACCAGTGGGAAGCCTTGTCCGAGCTCGTCGAGAGCGCCGGGACGCGCTCGTAGTCCTGCAGGCCCCGCCCGAAACCCGTCGTTCTAAAGCGATGGCCGCGAGCGTGCGGCCGCTGCGGTTCGGATCTGACCCTCCGGGAGCCACCGTCCGATAAGCCGGACGGTATCCGACTCGCACCCGCAGCGCGAGCGGCCCTGACAACCTACATGTCGTCGCACACGCGTACTCCCCGGCCGCCCGAGTCAGTTCGGAACATGTCTTCCGATGCGGTGTCGAGCCGCGTCGTCAGGTCGCGCCGGTTCCGCCTCGTGGCCCGGACGTCCGGCGTCGACGATCGGTTCTTCCGCGAGATGGTGTCGAGCATGCGGAACGGCGTGCTCGCGGTCACGACCGACGGCTCTCTTGCGGTGCTGAACACGGAGGCGTACCGAATCTTCGGAATGGTCCCCGACGAGACCGACATCGGCCGCCCGTACGCGGACGTGCTCCGGATCCACCCCGACATCGTCCGGGTGATCGCGGGCGCCTTCGAGCTCAGTCACCTCCCGAACCGGGTCGAGATGCGTCTGAAGTCGACGGGCCGCGTGATCGGGTACACGCTGTCGCACGTGCGCGCGGCGGACGGCACGCGATCGGGCATCGCGCTCTTCTTCAAGGACCTCACGCGGGTCGAGCAGCTCGAAGAACGCGAGCGCCTGCGGGATCGGCTTGCGGCGCTCGGCGAGATGGCGGCGGCGATCGCCCATGAACTGAAGAACCCGCTCGCCGGCATCGAAGTCATGGCCGGCCTGCTCCGGCGCAAGGTCCCTGAATCGCCGGACGCGCAGTCGATCCTCACCGACATCATCAACGAAGCGAAGATGGCAAACGCGACCGTTGTCGAGGTGCTCGATTACGTGCGCCCGGTGCGGCTCGAAACCGAGCGCACGTCCATCGCCGACGTGATGCATGCGGCGCTCGCCATCGCCGAAGGCAAGGCGCCCCGAGGCGGCGTGCAGGTGCACACACGAATCGCAAGCGACCTGCCATCCGTCCACGGCGATCGTCACCAGCTCTGTCAGGTGTTCACGAACCTCCTGATCAACGCATTCGAGGCGCTCGGCGGCAGCGGTTCCATCTGGATGTCGGCGGAGCAGAGCGCGGTCGAGGGTGATCACACGCAGCCGGACAGCCCGGCGCAGGTGGCGACTGTCGTCGTGCAGGTGAGTGACGATGGGCCGGGGCTGCCGCCGGAGATGGTGGACCGGATGTTCAACCCGTTCTTCACGACCAAGGCGCAGGGTTCGGGCCTCGGGTTGGCGATCGTCCGCAAGATTGTGGACGCACATGACGGCCGCATCGACGTCAGCTCGGTGGCCGGGCTCGGCACACGGTTCACGGTGACGCTGCCCGTCGTCGGCGGCCACCAGGGACCGTTCGGCACAGCGCCCGCGGGCGACTGACGCGAAAGGAACGAAGCACGGACATGGGCCGGATCCTGATTGCTGACGATCACGACGCGCTGCGCCGCGGACTCGTGCGCGCGCTCACCGAGGCCGGGCACGAGGTGGACGAAGCCGCCAACGGCAACGCCGCGCTCGAGCGGCTGCACGACGGCTACTACGACGTCGTCCTGAGCGACCTCAAGATGGGCGGCAGCAGCGGCATCGATGTGCTCAAGACCACGAAGGCTCTTCACCCGACGAGCGCCGTGATCCTGATGACTGCGTTCGGATCGGTGAGCACGGCGGTCGAGGCGATGAAAACGGGCGCCTTCGACTACGTGCAGAAGCCGTTCGAGATCGAGGAGATGGAGCTCAAGATCGAGAAGGCGCTCGAGATGCGGCGGATGCGCCACGAGATCGACTACCTCCGGCACGAGCAGCAGGACATCTACAATTTCGACCGGATCATCGGATCGAGCGGGGCGCTGAAGCGCGTGCTCGGCATCGTCCAGAAGGTCGCGCGCAGCAACACGACCGTGCTGATCCGCGGCGAGACCGGCACCGGCAAGGAGCTGATTGCCGGCGCCATCCATCACAACTCCCTGCGCGCGAGCCGCAGCTTCGTCAAGGTGAACTGCGCCGCCTTGCAGGAGAACCTGCTCGAATCGGAGCTGTTCGGCCACGAGAAGGGCGCCTTCACGAGCGCCGATCGCCAGCGCATCGGCCGGTTCGAGCAGGCCGACGGCGGCAGCCTCTTTCTCGACGAGATCGGCGACATGAGCCCGAGCACCCAGGCCAAGATCCTGCGCGTGCTGCAGGAGCACGAGTTCGAGCGGCTCGGGGGCACGCGAACGCTGCGCGTCGACGTGCGGCTGGTGGCCGCCACCAATCGCGACCTCGCGAGCATGGTCGCCCAGGGCACGTTCCGGGAGGACCTGTATTACCGGCTGAACGTGGTCGCGATCGAGATGCCGCCGCTGCGCGACCGCAAGGACGACATCACGGCGCTGGCGGCGTTCTTCATCCGGCGCTTCTCGGGTGAGTTGAAGAAGAAGATCGATGGGCTCGACGGCGACGCGCAGAAGCTGTTGATGCGCTACAACTGGCCGGGCAACATCCGCGAGCTCGAGAACGCGATCGAGCGGGCGATGCTGCTCACCGAGAGCCACAGCATCGGCCCGGACGACCTGCACCTGGGCGAAATCAACAGCCCGCACGCCGGGCGCGACGGCGCGACCGCGGTCAAGATCCCGCCGTCGGGCATTCCCCTCGAGGAGATCGAGCGCGCCGCGCTCATCGAGGCGCTCAAGATGTCGAATTGGGTGCAGAAGGATGCCGCGGAGCTGCTGTCGATCAGCCCGCGCGTGATGAACTACAAGATCAAGACACTCGCAATCGAGTTCCCGCGCGGCCGGCGGGCGCAGTTCCTGGAAGCCGACGCCGCGGTGGTCTGAGCGAGGTCAGCGTCGACCCGGGCCCTTCGCCCGCGGATGCGCGTTCCTGTACACCTCGATCAGCTGCGCCGCGTTCACGTGGGTGTAGCGCTGCGTGGTGCTGAGCCGCGCATGGCCGAGCATCTCCTGGATCCCTCGGAGGTCGGCGCCGCGTTCGAGCAGGTGCGTGGCGAACGAATGCCGCAGCGCGTGCGGGCTGATGCCGAGGCGTGTGCTGCACAGCGCGACGTAGCGCCGCACCAGTCGGTGGACGCTGCGCGGCGACAGCCGTCCGCCGCGGTAGTTCACGAACAGCGGATGCTCCGGCGCCCGATGCCGGGCCGCGCGTCGCGCGAGGGCCGACGCCTTCGAGCCACCGGCGGCCGCTCCGCGCCATCTGGGCGGATCCTCTTCGTCGCTGACGCGCGAGGCGGCGAGGGCGCCGCGCACCAGCGTGTCGCGATCCGCCAGATACGTGCGAATCGCCTCGGCGGCCGTGTGGTTCAGCGGCACCTGCCGCTCCTTGCCGCCCTTCCCGAGCACGCGCACCACCCGCGAGCTGAGATTGAGATCGTTGAGATCGAGGCCCACCAGTTCGCTCAGGCGAAGCCCGGACGCGTAGAACAACTCGAGCATCGCCTGGTCACGCCGCCCGAGCGGGGTCGTGCGATCCGGCATCTCGAGCAGCGTGTTCATCTCGTCGATCGACAGGTGCGCCGGAATCTTCTGCTCGCGGCGCGGCGAGGGCACGAGCTGCGCGGGGTCGCCCGCAATCAAGCCCTCCCGCCGCAGATACCGCCCGAACGTCCGTACCGCAGCAAGCTTCCGGCCGGCCGACGCCCGCGAGGTGCCCGTGCGGTACAACTGGCCGAGGTAGCCACGAATCGCATCGGGCGTGAAGTCGGCCGCCGTGATCTCCGGGCGCGGGCGTTTCTGCGCGGCGGCGGTCGTCGCCAGGAACTGCTCGAGATCGCTCGCGTAGGCGCGCGCGGTGTGCTCCGACACGTTGCGGTTGAAGCGCAGGAACTCGATGAAGTCGCGGATCTGGGCGCGCAGCGCGTTGGACGGCAACGCGTCGACCAGCGATTGCGAGGGCGGCGGCGTCCGTGAACGGCTGGGCACGCTCAGCTCCGCGGGGCGGCCATGGCGTCTTCCGGCGCCGCGCGGGCCGGCTCCCGCGTCTCCCCGAGCCACGCCTGGAGATCTGCGAGCGCACGCGCGGCAACGGCCAGCTTGCGGTGCGCACCCTTCTTGGGACGCGTGCCGGCAATCTCGTCGAGCGGCGGCATGATGCCGAAGGTGATGTTCGTCGGCTGATAATGCGCGGCGTCCGCGTGCGACACGTAGTACGCGAGCGCGCCGATCGCGGTGGTGCGCGGCGGCGTCGAAAGAGGCTCGCGGCGAGCGATCGCTGCGGCGTTGCGCCCGGCGATCAGCCCCGACGCGGCCGACTCGACGTATCCCTCGACGCCGCTCACCTGCCCCGCGAAGAACAGATCCGCACGCGTCCGCGTCTGCCACGTCGGCAGCAGGATCGTCGGTCCGTTGATGTACGTGTTCCGGTGCACCATGCCGAAGCGCACGAACTCCGCCGACTCGAGCCCGGGGATCATCCGCAGCACGCGTCCCTGCTCGCCCCACTTCAACTGCGTCTGGAATCCGACCAGGCTGAAGTGATCGCCCGCAAGCGTGTCCTGACGCAGTTGCACGACGGCGTAGGCCTGCCGGCCGGTCCGTGGATCGGTGAGCCCCACGGGCTTCATCGGCCCGAACCGCAGGGTGTCGGGCCCACGGTGGGCCATCACTTCGATCGGCAGGCATCCTTCGAAAAAGGTCGCTTTGTCGAAATCGTGCACGGTCGCGGATTCCGCATGGACGAGGGCGTCGTGGAACGCCTCGTATTCCGCGCGCGTCATTGGGCAGTTCAGATAGTCGCCCTGCCCGTCGTCGACGCCGCAGGCCGGCCCGGCGGAATTGTCTGACACGATCGCCGGCGCGGCCGCCATCGGGCCGAGGCTCCGGTCCCACCGCGACGCCCGGAACACCTTCGACCGGTCGATGGTCTCGGCAGAGACGATGGGGCTGATGGCGTCGTAGAAGGAGAGATGATCGCGGCCAACGAACGCCGCGATCGCCGCCGACAAGGCCTCTGACGTCAGCGGGCCTGTCGCCACGATCGTCGGCACTCCGTCTGGCGCCGGCAGCTCCCCCACTTCGTCGCGGACAACGGTGATCAGCGGATGTTCGGCGATGGCCCGCGTGACGGCATCCGCAAACGCGTGGCGGTCGACGGCGAGCGCCGCCCCCGCGGGCACACGTGCGGCGGCGGCCGCCCGGAGGACGAGCGAGTCAAGGCGCCGCATCTCCTCTTTCAGGAGACCGACGGCATTATCGAGTTTGTCTCCGCGGAAGGAGTTGCTGCAGACGAGCTCCGCGAGGCGATCGGTCTTGTGCACCGCCGTCGGACGCTGCGGCCGCATCTCATGCAGCACCACGCGCACGCCGCGCCGGGCCACCTGCCACGCGGCTTCCGAACCGGCAAGGCCCCCGCCGATGATACGAACCTGGGACATGGGCAGGCTCCGGGCCTCCCGGCTCTGGCTGGCGGTCAACGGTTAGACTTCGACCGGCTCGGGCTTCCGCGCGCGGGGCGCCTTCGGGCCGGCGGCAGCCTTACGCGGCGCGCCAGCGCGCCGGGCCGGACGCTTCTTCGACGGCATCCCCGCGCGCGCTTCGAGCAACCCCACGGCTTCTTCGCTCGTGAGCGCGGCCGGATCCGCGCCCTTCGGCAGCGAGGCGTTGGTGGTGCCGTCGGTCACGTACGGGCCGTACCGCCCTTCGAGCAGCTTCATCGCCGCGCCGCTCTGCGGGTGCGGTCCGAGCTCGCGCAGCACTGTACGCGTCGCGCCCTGGCGGCGCCGCGACTTCTTCGGCTCGCGCAAGAGCGACAGCGCGGCATCGAGATCGATGCCGAAGACGAGATCCTCCGATTCGAGGGACCGGAACTCGTCGCCGTGCTTGACGTACGGTCCGAAGCGGCCAAAGTTGGCCACCACCGGCTCTCCGTCATCCGGGTGGCGCCCGATCTCGCGTGGCAGCGACAGCAGCCGCAGCGCATCGTCCAGCGTGACCGTGGATTCGGTCAACCCGCCCGTCAGTGACGCGCGCTTGGGTTTCGGCGCCGCCTTGTCCGACTTGTCCGGGGTTTCCCCGCGCTGCACATAGGCGCCGAAGCGCCCGTGCAACACGTAGACGTGCTGCCCGGTTGCGGGGTCCACGCCGAGGACGCGCGGACCGTCGGCCTTGGCTCTGAGCAGCTCGAGGGCTCGGCCGATCGTCAGATCCGCCGGCGGAAAGTCGTCGGGGATGGAGGCGGTGTTCCCTGCCCCGCCATCACCCCGCTGCACGAATGGCCCGTACTGTCCGAGGCGCACGCGAACGGGCGCGCCGGTCTCGGGATCTTCACCGAGGTCGATCACCGGGTAGCCGATGTCCTTCGACGCGCCGGCGATCCGCTCGAGGCCCGCGTGCTTGCCGTCACCGTGGTAGAAGCCGCGGATGAATTCGAGCCAGCTCTGCTCGCCGTTCGAGATCGCGTCGAGTGCCTCCTCCATCTCCGCGGTGAACCCCACGTCGACGTAGTCGGCGAAATGGTTTCGGAGCAATTCGGTGACCGCAAACGCCGTGAAGCTGGGGACGAGCGCCTTGCCCTGCCGAAACACGTACTCACGGCGCTCGATGGTCGCGATGATGGAGGCGTAGGTGGACGGCCGGCCTATGCCCTCGGATTCGAGCTCCTTGATGAGAGCGGCTTCGGTGAAGCGAGGCGGCGGCAGCGTTTCGTGCCGCTTGGGATCCACGCCGAGCAACTCCAGACCACGCTCGGTGACGCCTGCTGCATGCACGCGATCGCCCTCGCGCGCCGCCGGCAGCAGGGTTTCCTGATCTTCGAGCTCTGCCAAGGGATCGTCGCTGCCCTCGACGTACGCCCGACGGAACCCGGCGAACTCGATCGTTTTCCCGCTCGCCGTGAACACAACCGGGCCCGACGCGGTCGTCACCGTGAACTCGAGCGTCGTCTTCTGCACGCGCGCGTCGACGATCTGCGAGGCCATCGTGCGCTTCCAGATCAGGTCGTAGAGACGGAGATCGTCTGAATCGAGGATTCCCGCGAGCTGCTGCGGTGCGAGGCGGAAGTCGGTCGGCCTGATGGCCTCGTGAGCCTCCTGCGCGTTCTTCACCTTGGTCGCGTAGCGGCGTGGTCCGGCGTAGTACTCCGGCCCGAACATCTCCGTGATCACGCGCGCCGATTCGGTGAGCGCCTTCTGGCTGAGCGTCGTGGAATCGGTGCGGTGATAGGTGATGAGGCCTTCCATTTCGCCGCGGCCGATCTCGACGCCCTGGAACAGCCGCTGCGCGATCTGCATCGTGCGGCTGGTCGAGAACCCGAGCTTTCGGCTGGCCTCCTGCGTCAGCGTCGAGGTCGTGAACGGCGGCGCCGGCCGCTCGGTGCCTGGCCGCACGTCGACGCCGGTCACGGTCCATGGCGTGTTGAGGCGAACGGCCTCGGCGAGCGCCGTCGCATCCGCGTCGCCCAGGTGCCGCACGCCCGCGGTCTTGAGCGCGCCGGTCGCCGCATCGAAGTCCTTGCCGCTCGCGACCCGCTGATCGCCGACGCGCACGAGCGTGGCCGGAAACTCGCGGCCGTCTCCGGTGAGCCGGGCTTCAAGGTCCCAGTAGGTGGCCGTCCGGAACGCGCGCCGCGCTTCCTCGCGCTCGACCAGCAGGCGCACCGCGACGCTCTGCACGCGCCCCGCGCTGAGGCCGGTCTGCACCTTCTTCCAGAGCACCGGCGAGAGCGTGTAGCCGTACAACCGATCGAGGATGCGCCGGCTCTCCTGTGCCTTCACGAGGCTGTCGTTCACTGTGCGGGCGTTGGCGATCGCCTCCTTCACTGCGTCTTCGGTGACCTCGTGGAACTCGACACGCCGCACCGGCACCTTCGGCTTGAGCACCTCGGTCAGGTGCCAGCTGATCGACTCGCCTTCGCGGTCGGGGTCGGTCGCGAGCAGCACTTCCGAGGCGTCCTTCAGCGCGGCCTTCAGGGCGGCGACATTCTTCTTCTTCTCGAGCGGGACCACGTAGTAGGGCTTGAACTCGCCGTCTACGTCCACCGCCATGCGGCCCCAGTGCTTGTCCTTGATTTCCGCTGGCGTCTCGCGCGCGGATCCCGGCAGATCGCGGATGTGCCCGACGCTTGCCACGACGTGGTAGCGATCGCCCAGAAAACGCGACAGAGTCTTCGCCTTCGCCGGAGACTCGACGATTACGAGCGGTTTTGCCATATGGAGCCCCTAACCTTACCACTACCCGCAAACACGCACGAACCGGCCCCCTGGCGCGCGTCGCACCCGGCCGGCGAGCTCAAGCGCCAGCAGCCGCTGGAGCAGCACGGCAACGGGAAGCCCGCTGCGTTCGGCGAGCACATCGAGAGTGCCCTCGCCTTCTGTGGAGATCAGCGCGAGCAGTGCGTCATGGTCCCCAGCCACGCCCGTACCCTGAGACGAGGCGAGCATCGGCATTTCCAGTTCCTCGAGCACGTCGGCCGCGGTCTCGACGAGCCGGGCACCATCACGGAGGAGGGCATGACATCCGCGGTGCCGGCTGCCGAGGATGCTGCCGGGCACGGCCATGACGTCGCGGCCCTGCTCGAGCGCACAGGCTGCCGTGATGAGCGACCCGCTCTTCTCGGAGGCTTCGACCACGACGACCCCTCGCGCAAGGCCGCTGATGATGCGGTTCCGCTGAGGAAAATGCGCCGGGAGCGGAGGAGCGCCCGGCGGCAGCTCCGAGACGACCGCACCGGTCTCGCGCACCCGCCGGTACAGCGCGCGGTGCTCGGCGGGATAGACGATGTCAGGGCCACACCCCAGCACGGCGATGGTCACACCGCCGGCGGCGAGCGCGCCACGATGCGCCGCCGCGTCGCATCCTCGCGCCAGACCGCTGACGACCGGCACACCCGCTGCGGCCAGATCGTGTCCGAGCCGCTCGGCAACCTCTGTCCCGCCGGCCGACGCGCCGCGCGATCCGATCACGGCCACGCCTGGCGGCGTCAGAGCGGCCGTCCGGCCCGCGACCCAGAGCACGACCGGGGGATCCGGAATTGCCCGCAAGCTCGCGGGGTAGTCGGCGTCCGCCAGCGCGACGGCGGTGATGTCGAGTTCCCGTCCACGCGCCAGAAATCCGTCCGCATCAACCAGGAGCTGGGCCACGAGCGCGGCGGTGTCACCAGCCTCACGCGCACAGTAGCCGACCAGCAGCTCGAGTGCGTCTGGGGCATCGAGAGTCTCCAGGGGGAGAGCGGCCAGTGCGCGCGTCGCGCGCCGGCGGGCGGCGGGGAGCAGCGAGAGCGCCACGAAGTCTCGGCCGGTCATGCGCAACCTCCAGCAGGCGGAGCGCGATTCGGCCGCAGACACGACGAGGCCGGATCCGCCGCTTGCGCGACAGGAGCCCGACCTCGGCTGCCCTCGATTATAGGCACGTGGCCAGGACGCCGCAACTTTCTGAGGACAGCGTCAGAGGACCGCCGCCGGAAGCGCGCGAAATTCGGCCGATTACCTGCGGCGGCACGCGGTACACAGGTTGCTGCGGAACGCTGCGGGATCGTGTCAAGTCGCTTGCGTGGCGCGATTGCGACTCTATATAGTGGGGCCACGGGCCATGATCGCCAGACTGTTCCTCGCAGCGTCCCTGCTCTCGCTGACCGTCCTGCCCCTGTACGCTGATGCGCGCGGCGACGCGAAGGCGCAGGTCGAGTTCGGCGTCAGCGTGGCCCAGAAGGGACTCTGGCGCGAAGCCATCTACCGCTGGGAGCGCGCGACGACGATCGACCCCACCTACGCGGCCGCATACAACAATCTCGCGGTCGCCTACGAGCACGAGGGGCAGTTCGACAAGGCGCGGAAGGCGTACGAAAAGGCGACCGAGCTCGCCCCGGACAACGCCATGCTTCGGCAGAATTACGATCTGTTCAAGGAAATCAATGACCGCACGAACCGCAGCAGCGCTAAGTAGCGCCGCGCTCGTCCTGGTCGTCTCGGGCTGCACGAGCTTCTACGAGATCCCGATCGAGACGCCCATCCAGCCGAAGATGGACGTGACGCCGTTTCAGCGCGTGTTCATTGCCGGGTTCATTGCGGGCGGCTCCGAGGACGTGGACGCGAACCTCGAAACGGTGCGGCTGCTGCGCAGCCAGCTGCGCTCGAAGTCGCCACTGCGCGTGATCGAGGCCGACGTGCTCCCACTCGTCGAGCTCGCGCGCGAACAGGCCGCCCCGGAGTCTGGGACGGTGCCGCCGCTGCCGCCTGAGGCGTCGTCGCCTGGGGCGCCGGCCGCTGGCGCGCCGGCACAGGGCACGGCCGCACAGGGCACGCCGCCCGCCGACCAGCGGCCGAGCACTGGAAGTGGCGACGGGACCACGACAACGCAGAGCAACGGAGGTCAGGCGCCGCCTACCCCTGCAGGCGATCGCAGCCAGAAGCCGGCGGCGGCCAAACCAGCGGCGGATCCGCAGCACACGGTCCGAATCAAGGACGAGAAGGATCTGGAGCCGCTCGAAGGCATCTTCGCGAACGTCGACTACTGGAAGAAGCTCGGCGAGGAGTACCAGAACCCGCTCATCGTCACGGGTACGGTGCTGTTCACGCCGCACGCGCGCTCGGGTTTTGTCCAGCGCGAGCAGGAATACTACGACTCGTTCGGGCGGCGCCGCGTGGTGCCCGTCCGCACCTACATGGAGCGCAAGGGCTTCATCCTGCGGCCGAAGTTCATCTTCATCGACGGGCGCACGGGCACGACGATCTACTCGGAGTCGTTCCGCGAGGAAGTGCTCTACAGCCCGCAGCAGAGCACGCCTGCGCTCTCCTCGTACTTCGAGCTGATGGATCGGCTGATTCCAAGCTTCCTCAGCACGCTGAGCACCCAGAAGATCAAAGGCTCCCGCATCCTGCTGAAGTAAGAGAACGAGGCGCTGGGGCTGGAAGGCAGCTTTACAGGCCGGCGGCAGTACAGCTACACTTACCTCTTTGTCTGGCGGCCGACCGGCTGCCAGTGACACCAGGGCAACGGAGAGACGTCGTGTACGCGATTATCAACACTGGCGGGCACCAGGTGAAGGTGGCGCCCGGCGCCACGGTCTCAATCGATCGGGTCGAGCGCGAGGTGGGTGACGAGTTGTCGTTCACCGACGTGCTCCTCGTCGAGAAAGACGGCGGCGAGATCGTGACCGGCACCCCCGTGGTGACCGGCGCCCGCGTCCTGGGAATCGTCGAGGGCGAGGCGCGCGGGCCCAAGATTCGGGTGTTCAAGAAGAAGCGTCGCAAGGGCATGCGCCGGACGAAGGGCCATCGCAGCACCTTCACGGTCGTGCGCATCACCGAGATTCAAGCCTAGCAGCTGATCATGTGGGGCGGGGCTTCAGCTCTGCATCCTCCGGTAGCACGAGGACGGTCATGGCACATAAAAAGGGACAGGGCAGCTCGCGCAACGGCCGCGACAGCAACTCGCAGCGGCTCGGCGTGAAGCGGTTCGACGGCAACATCGTGACGGGCGGTTCGATCCTCGTGCGGCAGCGCGGACGCAAGTTCCGCCCCGGGTTGAACGTCGGTCTCGGCAAGGACGACACGCTCTTCGCGAAGGTCAGCGGCCGCGTCCAGTTCGAGGATCACGGATCCCGTGGCCGCTTCATCAGCGTCGTGCCCGCGGGCGAGACGGTCGAACAGCAGCCCGCCGAGCAGCAGTGACGCGCGGGGCGGCTCGCGAACCGCCTTGGCGCCCGTGAACTCCCGGCGGCCGCGGCCGGTCCCCCTCACGCCCCCGGTTCCATCCCGTCATGTTCGTTGACGAAGTAGACATCCAGGTCACGGCGGGTCACGGCGGACGCGGCGCTCTGAGCTTCAGGCGCGAGAAGTTCATCCCCCGCGGCGGACCCGACGGCGGGGATGGCGGGCATGGCGGCTCGGTCTACATGGTGGCCAGCCCCCACCTCAACACCCTCGTCAATTTCCGCTTCCATCCCGAGTTCGAAGCCGATCGCGGCAAGCACGGCGAGGGCTCGAACCGGCACGGCGCGAACGGCCGCGACCTCGAGATCCCCGTCCCGATCGGCACGATCGTGTACGAGCAAGACGCGGAGGACCGCTCGTGGCGCCCACTGGTCGACCTCGCCGGGGAGGGTGCGCGCGCGCTCGTGGCGCAGGGCGGACGGGGCGGATTCGGCAACGCGTATTTCGCGACGTCCACGAACCGCGCGCCACGGAAGACACAGGCGGGGTTGCCGGGCGAACAGAAGCGCCTGCGCCTGCACCTGAAGCTGCTCGCCGACGTCGGACTCGTCGGCTACCCCAACAGTGGAAAGTCGACGCTCATCGCGCGTGTCTCCGCCGCGCGGCCCAAGATCGGCGACTACCCGTTCACGACGCTGACTCCGAATCTCGGAGTGGTTCAGCTCAGCGACAACCGCAGCTTCGTGGTCGCGGACGTCCCCGGGCTGATTGAAGGCGCGCATCGCGGCGTGGGACTGGGCCACCGCTTCTTGAAACACCTCGAGCGCACCCGGATGTTGATCCACATGGTGGACGTGTCCGGCTACTCGGGCCGGCCGCCGGCCGAGGACCTCGACGTGCTGCGGCGCGAGCTCAGTCTGTTCGACCCGGAACTCGCCGCCAAGCCCCAGATCGTCGCCGCGAACAAGATCGACTCGGTCATCGACGAGGACGCCGTGGCCCCGCTCGCCGCGCGCGCCGCGGAGCTGGGCCTGCCGCTCTTTCGCATTTCCGGCGTCACGGGCCAGGGCGTGCCCGCCCTGCTCGAAGAGGCGTGGCGGCACGTCCGCGAGGTGGCTGCGCGCGACGAGAATCGCGCAGCCGAAGCGGCCGAAGTCCCAGGGCCGGAGAATGGCCCGCTGACGCAGCCACCTGTTATGCTGACGCCGGACGAATGATCGTTAGGCGGCGCGTCGGGTTGCTCGGAGGCACGTTCGATCCGATTCACGTCGGCCACATGGCTGCGGCCGTGGAGGCATGCATCACGCTCCAGCTCGACGAGGTGCTCCTGCTGACCTCGCACGTCCCGCCGCATCGCGCGCAACCCGCCGCATCGGTCCACCATCGGTTTGCGATGGCGGCGCTGGCCATCCAGGACGATCAGACCCTGCGGGCGTCCGACATCGAGTTGCTCGCGCCCGGGCCGTCGTACACGGCGGCGACGCTGCAGCGGCTGCACGCGCAGGGGTATTCACCCGCGCAGCTTTTCTTCATCACGGGCGCCGATGCGTTTGCAGAAATCGCAACATGGCGCCACTACCCGCACTTCCTCGATGCTGCGCATTTCGTCGTGGTCGACCGGCCAGGGCGGCCGGCGACGAGCATGCGCGAGGTGCTGCCCGCGCTCGCGCCGCGGATGCGGGATGCGCCGCTGACAGGCAGCCCTGCGAACGACAGCAGCGGACGCACCGTCATCTTCCTCGTAAATCGGCCGACGCCAGACGTATCGTCCACGGCCATCCGCGCACGCTGTGCCGAAGGACGCCCGATCACGGGGCTGGTGCCGCCCGCCGTGGAACGGCATATTGATCGTCATGCGCTCTACCGCACCCGTGACGCGAGCGCTTCTCCCGCCGACAGCGAAGGCCGGTCGGCGAGCCTGTTGCATGAGCAAGAGCATCTCTAAGCGCGCGACCACCGCACCGGCCGGCCTGCCAGAACAGGTCCTGGCCGCCGTCACCGCCGCAGCCGACCGGAAGGCCGAAGACATCGTCGTGCTGGACCTTCGCGCGGCGGACGGATTCACCGACTACTTCGTGATCTGCACCGGGCAGAACACGCGACAAATCAAGGCCATCGCCGACGCCATCGAGGAAGCCCTCCGTCGCGATCACGTGAAGCCGGCGCACGTCGAGGGCTACGGGCACGCGGAGTGGGTGCTGCTCGACTACTTCGACTTCATCGTGCACGTGTTCGGCAAGGAAACGCGCACGTTCTACGGGCTCGAACGCCTGTGGGGGAACGCGACGCCCGTCGATGTGAGTGCGCTCGTCACCCCGCCGCCCGCCTCACCGCGGCGCGCCTGACCGAAGGGCCGTCGCCGAGGCAGCCCTGGTCCATCGGTTGGCGCACGCCGCCTGCCCGTGCTGGCGCCGGGCGTCACCAGCCGTGCTGACCCTCGCCCGCGACGCGCTCGACGGCGTGCTGGCCGCTATGCTCGCAGCACCGTGCATCGTGTGCGGGCGCATCGCGGACCATCCGACGCGCGGCGCTGCCTGTGAGCCGTGCTGGACGGCAATCCGGTTCATCACCCCGCCGTACTGCGTGTCCTGCGGCGAGCCCTTGCCTTCAGCCCGCACGCTGACCTCGCTTGGACTCGCGACAACGCCCAGCCATCTGTCGCGACCGCGCTGCCACCGCTGCGCAGCGCATCGGCCGGTTGTCGATCAGGCCCGCGCGCTCGGCCCCTACGAAGGCACGCTGCGAGATCTCGTCCACGCGTTGAAGTATGAAGGGCGGCGGTCAGTCGCGCCGCGTCTCGCCGCGCTGCTACGCGAGCGGTGTGGGACCGTGCTCGCCGATGCCGACGCCGTGGTGCCGGTGCCGCTGCACCGCCGTCGCGAGTGGAGCCGCGGCTTCAACCAGGCCGACGCGATCGCGCGGGAGCTCGGCCGGCCAGTGTGGCGTTCCCTGCGCCGCACGCGGCACACGTTGCCGCAATCGGCGCTGGCCGCCGCGGCGCGCCGGTCGAACGTCCAGGGGGCGTTCGCGCTGCGGCGCGTCACGTGGAGCCGCTGGCGACGCATCTGCCTGCCCGGCGCCTGCGTCGTGCTCGTGGACGACGTGAGCACGACAGGCGCGACGCTGGACGCGTGCGCGGACGTGTTGAAGGCGGGAGGTGTCGCGGAAGTGCGCGCCCTGACAGTGGCGCGCGCCGTGCTCGGTCACGGCGCCGCTGCCGCGGCGATGCCGCGACCGCGAAAGACGGTGGGGCCGCGCGTTACTTGAGGGCGAGCCGAGACGTGACGACCTCGAGGATGTCGCGCGCCAGATCCTCCTTGCTGCGCTCACCGTCGAGTCGAGCCCACGCCGGGGTGCCGGCCTGCCGGCGATAGCTCTCACGTACCCGGGTGAGCAGCGCCAGATCGCGCTCGTAGCGATCGCGGCCGGTGGCCTTGCGCGCCACCGCGGTCGCTGGCGCAATGTCGAGCAGAATAGTCAAGGTCGGCGGCGGCAGGTGCCGCTGCGTGTCGGCGAGCCAGCTCGCATCGAGCCCCTGCGTTTCACCATACGCCACGCTCGATGCCACGTACCGATCGCAGAGCACGATGTCACCCGCCTCGAGCCAGCGGGTCAGCTCGGGCTTCCGCTCGTAGCGATTCGCGATGTAGAGCAGCTGCATGACGTCCGGCGGGTACTCGTGCTCGCCACCGAGCGCGCGACCGATCTCACGGCCGATTGGCGTCGTGTAGTCGGGGAACGAGGCGAGGCGCACGCGGTGCCCGAGCGCCTCGAGCCGCTCGGCCAGGCGCTGTGCCTGCGTTTCCTTCCCGCTTTGATCGAGACCTTCGAACGCGATGAGCAGACCGGGCATACACCTCGGGATTCGTCCCTACGCTTCCAGGGCGAGCAGATCGTCGATCGTCTGACGCCGCCGGATGACCCGCCACGTACCGCCTTCGTCGACGAGCACCTCGGGCGGCAGCGGGCGCCGGTTGTAGGTCGACGCCATCACGGCGCCGTACGCGCCCGTGTCGAGCACGGCGACGAGATCGCCGGGCGCGAGCGGCGGCAGCAGCCGATCGCGACCGAAGATGTCGCTGCTCTCGCACAGCGGACCAACGACCTCATACGGCAGCGGCTCGCCGGGCCGCGGCGCGACGGCGACGATGCGGTGAAACGCGCCGTAGAGCGCGGGCCGCAGCAGCTCCGTCATGCCGGCGTCGAGGATCGCGAAGCGCGGGCCGCCCGGATATTCCTTGACGTCCACGACGCGCGTGAGGAGCAGGCCGGCGGCGCCCACGAGAGCGCGTCCGGGCTCGAGTACGACGGTGAGCCCGGTTGTCGCGACACCCTTCACGATGGCGGCCGCGTAATCCGTCAATGACGGGACGCTCCCGCCGTCGTAGGAGATGCCGAGACCGCCACCGAGATCCACGTGGTCGAGCGCGATGCCGTCGGCGCGCAGGTCGGTGACGAGCTCGACGATGCGCCGCGCCGCGTTCGTGAGTGGTTCGAGCGACGTGATCTGCGAGCCCACGTGGATGTGCACCCCGACCGGGCGCAGCCCGGCCGTCGCGCCGGCCTCAGCGTAGAGGGCCCGTGCTGACTCGATCGGCACGCCGAACTTGTTGGTGCGCAACCCGGTCGAGATGTGTGGATGGCTGCGCGCGTCGATATCGGGGTTCACGCGCAGCGCGACGTCGGCGCAGGTTCCGTGGGCCCGGGCGAGAGCGGCGATCCGCTGCAGCTCGCCCGCTGACTCAGCGTTTATGGTCTTCACGCCGAGAACGATCGCGCGCTCGAGCTCGGCGGAGGTTTTGCCGACGCCGGTGAACACGATGCCCGAAGGGTCGAACCCTGCGCGCAGCGCAACTTCGATCTCCCCGACCGAGTTTGCGTCCGCGCCGCTGCCCAGCTCGAGGAGCAGGCGCGCGATCGCCAGCGTCGAGTTGGCCTTCAATGCATAGTGCAGCCGGTGCGGGACGCCGATGAGAGCGCCGTCGAGCTCCCGGTACGCGGACCGAATCTGGCGCGCATCGTAAACGTACGTCGGCGTGCCGACGGCCTCCGCGATGGCGTCGAGGGGCAACGCGGCGGCGACCGGGTGAACGGAAGGCTGGGCGGAAGGTGCCACGGGCCTTCATCTTAGCCGACGCGCACGCGGCGGCGCGTCGATTGACACCCCAAAAATTGCTGCGGTATCATCCCCGGACACCCGCCCGGCATTCCTAGTCAACCAGATGCCAGCAGATACACCGCTTGCGCAGCCGGCCGCCCCGGACGAGCTCATCGAGCGTTGCCTGCAGGGGGACCAGCTGGCGTGGGAGATGATCGTTCGGCAGCACTGGCGCAAGGTCTTCAACGTGGCTTACAAGTTCGTCGGGAAGCACGACGAGGCCGAGGATCTGACCCAGGACATCTTCCTCAAGATTTTCAAGTCACTGCACACCTTCGATCGCCGCGCCAATTTCCAGACGTGGCTCATCAGCGTGAGCCGGAACCTGTGCATCGATCACTACCGCAGCGTGCGCAAGGAACGTGAGACGATCAACCGGGACGTCGATCCTGGCGAGCTCTCCCCGCGGTCGCACGACGTGAGCGCGTATGCCGTGCTGGAGCAGCAGGACCGTGTCGTACTACTGAGGGCCGCCATGCAGCAGCTCCCCGACACCCTGCGAACGGCGGTGATGCTGCGCGACATTCGTGAGCTCACATATCAGGAGATCGCCGACCAGCTGCATCTCCCGGAAGGCACCGTCAAGTCACGGATCAACCGGGGGCGCACCGAGCTCGCGCGTCAGATCCAGGTGCTGCGCGTGGAATTCGAGCGCCCGAAAAACCCGCCCGCAGGCTGGCGCGGTGAAGAGTCTGGCCACAGAGCGGAGTCACACGAATGAATCTGCACATCGAGCATGCCAACAGCCTCGCCATCGTACGCGTCGGCGAGACGCGGTTGATGTATCCCCTGCTGTCCGACTTTTCGGGCGCGGTGATCGGCCTCATCGCCGGAGGCGAGAAGAAGCTGCTGATCGACCTCTCGAGCGTCACCTACGTGGACAGCGCCACGATCGGGTGCTTCATGGATCTGTACCGGCAGGCGTCGGCCGCCGGGGCCGCGCTGAAGCTGTCGGGGGTGCAGAAGCGCGTCGAGACCATGCTCACCATGACCGGAGCGCAGAATTTTCTCGAGCTGCACGGCGACGAGGCGAGCGCCGTGAAGAGCTTCGGGAGCTAGCCATGCGCAGCATCAAGACTTCTGGCGGCGCCGAGGTCGCGCTCGACGGCGACCTGCTGGCAATGATGGAGACGCTGTACCACGAGGTGACCGCACAGCACGCCCTCAACCGTACCTTCGAGGACATGGTGCGCGAGATCAACCACCTCATCGCGCAGATGAGCGCGGAGGAGCTGCGGAGCTATCTCGCGGAAAGCCTGTTCTTGAACACGGTGAAATACGAGAACGACAAGCTCGAAGCCTACATGCGCAGGCTCGAGAAGACCGGTGGCGCCGGATCGAAGGGATCCGCCGCGCCGTAGTTGGGCGGACCCAGGAACGCACCTGGCACCTCGCCCCGGAACCAGAAACATCCCATGTCCCTGAACTACCTCGCCACCCGCTTCACGTGCTCGTGGCCGTGGAGCACGATGGTGATGCTTTGCGATGGCCGCATGGTATGCGGCTGCGCCGACCCGTACGGCAAGCGCGTGCTCGGCGACGCACGCACTGCGACGGTCGCTGCCATCTGGAAGGGGGAGACGGCGAGCGGCCTTCGCCGTGACTTGAACGCCGGTGGCTCGAAGTTCTGCGGCGATTGCCCGCTCAAGCTGCCGCTCAAACGGGAGCAGACGCCGCCACAGCGTGACCTCGGCGTCGGCCCGCTGCCCTCGCGCCTGTACGTCGAATGCACCGCAGCCTGCAACATCTCGTGCAACCAGGCGTGCTGCGCGCCAGAAACGGGCATCACACGTACCCGGCAGGCCGGGATGCTGGATTTCGATCTCTTCACGCGCGTCCTCGACGAGGCCGGCCCGTCGCTCGGGCGGGTGGACTTCTTCAACTACGGCGAGGCGTTCCTTCACAAGCGCGCCGTGGAGATGTGCGAGTACATCAAGACCAAGTTCCCGCACATCTATCTCTACACGAGCACGAACGGCCTGGCGCTCACGGAGGACCGGGCCCGGCGCCTCGTCCAGTCCGGGATCGACGAGGTGACGTTCTCGATCGACGGCGCGACGCCGGAGACCTACGTGCAGTACCGTCAGCGGGGCGATTTCAACAAGGCGATTGCCAACCTGACCGCCGCGGTCGACGAGAAGCGCAGGCACGGCCGTGACGTGCCGTTCATCAACTGGCGCTACATCCTGTTCAACTGGAACGACAGCGACGCGGAGATGGCGCTCGCGCGGCAGATGGCGACCGACATCGGCGTGGATCGGCTCACCTGGGAGATCACCGATCACCCGGAGAACGCCTACTCGCGCCGCTTCGCGCCGGGTACGCCCGACTTCGAACGCATCAAGTTCGAGGTGTGGGACGACAGCGGGCTCGGAAACGCGATCCCCGGCGCCACGCCGCGCGCGGCGATCGATGTCCGCACGCTGCTGCCCGGGTTGCCGCTCGTGGGCTTTCGCGGTCGGCCGCTGCACGTGCGCACGCGCGTCCGTAACCTCTCCGCACGCGCGTTTCCGTCGCAGGCGAGCTACGGCCGGCGTCTCGTGCGCCTCGGCGCGCAGCTCTGCGCCGCCAACGGCACGCTCATCGAACGCGACTACGCACGCGCCTGGCTGCCCCACACCGTCGAGGCCGGGGGCGAGGCGGACGTCCTGATCGAGATCCCGGGGCCGCAGCAACCGGGCCGCTACACGCGTGAAGTTCGACCTCGTCAGCGAAGGGATTGACTGGTTCGAGCGGTGCGGCTCGCCGACGACGACGCGCCCGTTGTGGATCGGGTGAAAACGGGCTCGGCACCATCCGTCGTCGCGGCCCAGGCGTCGCGTACGTAGCAAAGGCCGCGGCGACCCGCGGCCTTTGTCGTTTCTGCCGTGCCGGTTTCTAGTTGGCCAGGCTCGCGGCGCGGCCAACGGGCACGGGCACGCGGCCGCTCTCGGCCAGCTCGCCGACGGACTCGACCAGCCGCCACGCATCCGCTTCCTCGACGATACGCGACGCAAACGCCGTGTGCAGGGCGTGTCCGCCACGGTGCGCGACCACGTGGCCGATGATCGGATGCCCGACGAGCGCCAGGTCGCCGATGACGTCGAGGATCTTGTGGCGGACGAACTCGTCTTCGAAGCGCAAGGCGTTCAGGACGCCGGTCTCGCCGATGACAATCGCATTGTCGAGCGAGCCGCCGAGCGCCAGGCCGTTCTGCCGCAGCATCTCGACTTCCTTGAGGAAGCAGAACGTGCGCGCCGGCGCGATCTCTTCCGCGAACGATTCCTCGGTCACGCGCAGCGTGCGCGCCTGGTGGCGCAGCAGCGGGTGATCGAAGCTGATGCTGTAGGTCACCTTGAAGTGATCGCTCGGGTAGATGGCGATCCGCTTGTCGCCCTGCGACATCGCGATCGGGCGCAGCACCTTCAGAAAGCGCCGTCCAGCCGACAGGCGCTTGATGCCCGCTTCCTCGAGCAGGTAGATGAAGGGCGCCGCGCTGCCGTCCATGATCGGCACTTCCGGCGTGTTCAACTCGATGATCACGTTGTCGACACCGCGGCTGACGAGCGCGGCCAGGAGGTGCTCGATCGTGTCGACCGTGCCCTCGTCGCGCGTCAATCCGGTGGCGTACTGAATGCCGCCGAGGTTGCCCACGTTGGCAGGGATTTCAAGGCCGCCCAGGTCCGTTCGACGGAACCGGATACCGAAGTCTGCCGGGGCCGGTTTGAGGGAAAGCGTGACTTTCTTGCCCGAGTGAAGTCCGATGCCGGCGCACGAGATCGTGCGTCGGAGAGTTCGTTGTGCGTCCATTAGCATCTCTGGCGGCAGGGGAGATCGCTCACGGCGCCCAAATAGCAAACCGAATGCCGCGTAATGCTGAGCCGGACTGAGACTTGCAAGTCGTTGTATCGCTGTTGTTTGTAGCTTCGCTCACAGACGCTGATCCCAACATCAGGCCCTCGGCGTGGCTCCGCGGCCACATCGAAACCCGTCGGAACTGTGGTCGATTTACCACAGGGCTCTTACGCCAGTGCGCGCCGGCCGGCGGCGGACCCGGCCGCAAACGCCGTCGCGAGGAACTGTCCGGTGAAGGACGTTCGACACGCCGCCACCGCTTCGGGCGTGCCCGCGGCGACGAGACGCCCGCCGGCCCCGCCACCTTCGGGTCCGAGATCCAGGACGTGATCGGCCGACCGAATGACGTCGAGGTTGTGCTCGATGACCAGCACGCTGTTGCCCTGATCCACGAGCTTCCCAAGCACGTCGAGCAGCTTCTTGACGTCCTCGAAGTGCAGCCCGGTCGTCGGCTCGTCGAGAATGTAGAGCGTGCGACCAGTGCCCCGCTTCGAGAGCTCGCGTGAGAGCTTTACCCTCTGCGCCTCCCCGCCGCTCAGCGTCGTCGCGGACTGGCCGAGCTCGATGTAGCCCAGGCCGACATCCTGCAGGGTCCGCAGCTTGTTGGCGATGGGCGGAACGTTCTCGAGCAGCGGCAGTGCCTGATCGACCGTGAGATCCAGGGCGTCGGCGATCGACTTGCCGCGGTACCGGATCTCGAGCGTCTCGCGGTTGTACCGGCGCCCCTTGCACTGCTCGCAGGTCACGTACACATCGGGCAGGAAGTGCATCTCGATCGCGATCACGCCGTCGCCCTGGCACGCCTCGCATCGCCCGCCCTTGACGTTGAACGAGAACCGACCCGGACGATACCCGCGTGCGCGCGCCTCGGGCAGCATCGCGAACAACTCGCGCAGGAAAGTGAACAGGCCGGTGTAGGTCGCCGGGTTCGACCGCGGCGTGCGGCCGATCGGCGACTGATCGATCTCGATCACCTTGTCGATGAGCTCTATGCCTTCGATGCGATCGTGCGCACCGGGCGCGTCCGAGGCGCGGTACAACTGGCGCGCGAGCGCGCGGTAGAGGATGTCGTTGACCAGCGTCGACTTACCCGATCCGCTCACGCCAGTGACGGCGGTGAACACGCCGAGCGGGATCGCCACATCGATGTTCTTCAGGTTGTTGGCGCGGGCGCCGCGGATCACGATCGCTCCCTTGAGTGACGGACGTCTGGCGCGGGGCGTCTCTATCGCCATCTCGCCGCGCAGGTAGGCGCCGGTGAGCGAGCCGCGATCGGTGTCGACGAGCTCGGCGGGCGTCCCCTGGAAGATGACGCGGCCGCCGTGCTCGCCGGCACCAGGCCCGAGGTCGACGACATAGTCTGCGGTGCGGATCGTCTCCTCGTCGTGCTCCACCACGATGACCGAGTTGCCCAGGTCGCGCAGCCGGTGCAGCGTCCCGAGCAGCGCCCGATTATCGCGCTGGTGCAGGCCGATGGACGGTTCGTCGAGCACGTAGAGGACGCCTGTGAGGTTCGAGCCGATTTGCGTGGCCAGCCGGATACGCTGTCCCTCGCCGCCGGAGAGCGAGGCGGCGCTGCGCCCGAGCGTCAGGTACCCGACGCCGACCTCGTCGAGGAAGCGCAGCCGATCCTGTACCTCGCGAAGAATGCGCTCGGCGATGATCCGCTCACGATCGCTCAGCTCGATCCTGGTGAAGGCGTCGAGCGCCTGGCAGACCGGCAGGCTGACGTAATCCTGGATCGTGCGCCCCTTCACCCGAACGGCAAGGCTCTCGGGCTTGAGACGCGCTCCCTGGCAATCCGGGCACGTGCGCAGCGACCGGTAGCGCTCGAGTTCCTCCTGGACGGTCCACGTGCCTTCTTCGTACCGGCGACGCAGGTTCGGGAGGAGGCCCTCGAAGTCTCGCCCGTAGGGCTGGCCGGCGCGGGCGCGCATCCGCCGTTTCGGCGCCGCGTCGACGGCGGCCGGGGCGGCGCCCGGACCGAACACGAGCAGGTCGCGCTGCTTCTTCGGCAGCTTCGCAAACGGCACGTCGAGCGCAATGCCGAAGGTTGCGCCGAGCGTCTCGAGCGCGTCGCGAACGAGCGCCTGATCGCCCGCGCTCCAGGGCGCGAGCGCGCCGCCGAGGAGCGTGCGCGACGTATCCGGCACGATCCGATCCGGATCGAAATCCCACGTCGCCCCGAGCCCCTGGCAGGCAGGGCACGCGCCGTGCGGCGAGTTGAACGAAAAGGCGCGCGGCGTCATCTCCGGCACGCTCAACCCGCAGGCCACGCAGGCCAGGCGCCGTGAGAAGAGACGGTCTCCTCGGTCGAGCGTGTTGATGACGACAATCTGGTTCGCCAGGGTGAGCGCCGTTTCGACCGACTCCGTCAGCCGGCGTTCGACGCCTGAGCGGACGATCAGCCGATCGACGACAACGTCGATGGTGTGATTGCGGCGGCGTTCGAGCTTGATGTCGTCTTCGAGCGCGCGGAACTGGCCGTCGATGCGCACACGGGTAAAGCCCCGCGCCTTGAAGGCCTCGAGCTCCTTCCGGAACTCGCCTTTGCGGCCGCGAACGACCGGCGCCAGCACGTTGATGCGCGCGTCCTGCGGGAACGTGAGCACGAGATCGACGATCCGCTCGAGCGACTGGGACGCGATCTCCAGGCCGCAGCGTGGACAGTGCGGCACGCCGATGTTTGCGAAAAGCAGGCGCAGGTAGTCGTAGATTTCAGTGACGGTCCCGACCGTCGAGCGCGGGTTCGATCCCGTCGTCTTCTGCTCGATAGAGATCGCGGGCGACAAGCCCTCGATCAGATCGACGTCGGGCTTCTCCATCTGCTCGAGGAACTGCCGCGCGTACGCCGACAGCGACTCGACATAGCGGCGCTGCCCTTCCGCGTAGATGGTGTCGAAGGCGAGCGAGGACTTGCCCGACCCCGACAGGCCCGTGATGACGACCAGCCGCTCGCGCGGCAGATCGACGTCGATGTTGCGCAGGTTGTGGACGCGGGCGCCGCGCACCGCAATCCAGTCATGGGCCATGTTGGGACTGAGCCTTGGGTCAGACGCGACCTCACTCCCACTGCAGGAGCATCAAGGCGCGCTCAAACAGGGAATTGTACCAGAAGGTCGGCAACCAGACAGCTCGTCTGGTGGGGCGTCCCAAGCCTTGCCCGGCTCGCCGGTCACCACAACCGTCCCGAGGAGTGCGCCCCGCGGGCCGCCGCCACGCGGCACCAGTTGGCCGCCGTCCACCGCCCGGCTCCGGCGTAGTGATTGCAAACGGTCCCGCCATGCCGTCCGGCTTGCCACAGAACGGCCATGTACGTGTGGCCGCGGTAGGCGACCTGCACTTCGGGAAGAACTCGCAGGGCACCTTTCAGTCGCTGTTCACCCAGATCAGCCAGACAGCCGAGGTGCTGGTGATCTGTGGCGACTTCACCGATTACGGCACGCCGGACGAGGCCCGAGGGCTCGTCCGCGAGGTGGCCTCGTTCCTTCGGATCCCGGCGCTGGCGGTGCTCGGCAACCATGATTTCCACGGCGGCCACGTGGACGAGATCACGAGCATCCTGCACGATGCTGGCATCACTGTCCTCGATGGCGATTCGCACGAGGTGAAAGGCGTGGGCTTTGCCGGCGTGAAGGGCTTCGGAGGCGGCTTCGGCCCGCGCGCGCTGGGCCCGTGGGGGGAAGACACCTTTAAACGCTTCGTGCACGAGGCCGTGGAGGAAGCGCTGAAGCTCGAGGCCGCGCTCGCACGGCTGCGCACGCGGTCGCGGGTCGCGGTGCTCCACTATGCGCCCATCCGCGAGACGGTCGACGGCGAGCCCCTCGAAATCTTTCCCTTCCTCGGCTCGAGCCGCCTCGAAGAGCCGATCAACCGCTACGAGGTGTCGGCGGTCGTCCACGGGCACGCGCACCGCGGGCAACCGGAGGGGCGCACGGCCACGGGCGTCCCGGTGTACAACGTGAGCCTGCCGCTCATGAAGGCCCTCACGCCGGATCACCCCTTCCGTATCCTCGAGCTGCCGGTGACGCTGGCGACCGCCGATGCTGCGGACGCGGCGTCGGCACTGGCCGGCGCCACTGGGCGGGGCTGACGTGCCAACGGCCGGGCCCGCGGCATGCAGTACGCGCGAGGCGCACGTCCCTCCGCGCCACGGAGCGGCGGAGACACGTCGCCGCATGCGGACGTCGCGTCCGCCTGACCCCCGACCGCAGGAGCGCGGGTATGAGCAGTGAACCGGCCGCGTACAACCCGCACCACCACCCCGGGCTGAAGTTCTATCGAAACGCGCTCACCGCGCTCCACGACGCCGGCATCCCCTTCGTCGTCGGCGGCGCATACGCCTACTCGCATTACGTGTCGATCGCGCGCGAGACGAAGGACTTCGACATCTTCATCCACCCGCACGACGTGGAGCGCGCCCTGGGCGAGCTGCGGCGCCGGCACTATCGCACCGAGCTGGCGTTTCCGCACTGGCTGGCGAAGGCCTGGTCCGGCGAGACCTTCATGGATCTCATCTTCAGCTCCGGGAACGGCGTCGTGACGGTGGACGACGACTGGTTCACGCATGCGCCGGAGGCCGACGTGCTCGGCATGCGCGTGCGGCTGCAGCCGGTGGAAGAGATGATCTGGTCGAAGGCGTTCGTGATGGAGCGCGAGCGATCGGACGCCGCCGACGTCGCGCACCTGCTCCTGAAGTGCTCGGGCAGCATCGACTGGGACCGGCTCATCGCGCGGTTCGGGCAGCGGTGGCGCGTGCTCTTCGCGCACCTCGTGCTCTTCGGGTTCGTCTACCCGTCGGAGCGTACGCGCGTGCCGGCGCGCGTGGTGCGCGAGCTCTGGGCGCGCCTCGAGGGCGAGCTCACGGCGGACGCTGCCGAGCGCGTGTGCCACGGCACGATCCTCTCGCGCGAGCAGTACTTGATCGACGTGGAGCAGTGGGAGTACGCGGACGCGCGCATCGCCCCGCGCGGCACGATGTCGGCGGCGGACGTCGCGCACTGGACGGCGGCCATCGATCATGGGCACTGATGACACGACCTGGCACACACGTGGCGCCTGCGAACTGTCGCGGCTGGCGCCTCCCGGCCCGCTGCTGGGAACGCTGATGCTGGCAGCGTTGATCGCGACGCTCGCCTGCCACTCGGGGCCGGCGGACGCGCAGCAGCCCGTGGGCACGGCCGGCACGGCGCCGCCCGGGGCCGCGGTCGCCGTACCCGCTCGCCAGCTGCGCGAGTTCAGCGTCACCGCCTACTGCACGGGGAGGGTGACGCAATCGGGAGCCCGCGTGAAGCCGGGCATGGCGGCGGCCGATCCGCGCGTGCTGCCGGCGGGATCGACCCTCCGGGTCGACGGCCAGGGGAAGGCCTACGATGGCATCTACACCGTGACCGACACCGGCCGCGAGATCAAAGGGCGGGAGCTGGATCTCTACCTGGGCAGCTGCAACGAGGCCGAGCAGTTCGGGCGGCGCACGATGCAGGTGGCGGTGATTCGCCGCGGTTGGGACCCGAAGGCCACGCCCCCGCCCCTGCCGCCCGCCAACCAGTAGATCGCTACCGCTCAGCGCGCGTCGTCGCCGATCGCTGCGCTCTGTTGTCAGGCTACCAGCCCTGATGTGACGAAGTCGTCGACCAGCGAGACGATCTTGTCGTGCAGTGCTTCAGTACGCGCCGCCTGGGGTATTGCCGCGGCGAATCCGTAGCCGTTCGAAAGCAGATCGCAAACCCGATTCGGCCCGGTTCGCTGACGTGGCACGACCCGGCTGTCTGTCGGACGGTGTACCCTACGCACATGACGCTCGCATTCCGTCATGGCCTGCCGTCGAAACGACCGACCGCCTGCGTGACGCTTCAAGCGTTACTGGCGCTGCTGGTGCTCGCGACACCCGCGCGTGCGCAGTATGTCGACATCCAATCGTTCGAGGTGACACCGTTCGTTGGCGTCAGGTTTGGAGGTACCTTCGACGTGCAGGCGGAGCAGCCGACGCCGACTCAGGCCAGCTTCAAAGACGCCTCGAGCTATGGTCTGTCTGCCGGTGTCCGTTTCGACGAGTTCTCCCTGATTGAATTCCGATGGACGCGGTCGATTTCGACGCTGCGGTTCGACGCGCCGTTCCGACCTCTGGGCGCGTCGCTCGGAGACGTCACGTTGAACCAGTTTCACGCGGACTTCACGCGTGAGTTCGTCATCCCCGAAGTAAAAGGCCTTCGATCGTTCCTGACGGGCAGCGTCGGTGCCACGCACGTTGCCGCTGCGCACGACGGCTTCACGCGGTTCTCATTCGGCCTGGGCGCCGGATTGAAACAGTTTCTGGGCTCGAGGTTCGCGATACGCGCCGAGGCGAAATGGCTCCCAATCCTGATTGATCCCGAAGTGGGCGCATGGGCGTGTGGCACGGTCGGAGTCAGCGGGTGTCTCGTAGTCCTGACGGGATCACTGACGCAACAGTTCGAACTCAGCGTCGGACCGGTTGTGCGCTTCTGACGAAGCGGGGTGGACCCGGCCGCGGCGGGCCCACGACAGCGATGTGCCCGTCGGATGTCAGCAGGCCAAACATTGCCGGCCGTAGCGTCAATCGGGACGGCCGACCGCGAACGATGCGGGTGGAGGTTGATTCGCCGAGGGTGGGACCCGATGGGCACGCCACCGGCGCTACCGTCCGCGAGCCGTTTCGACGACGAATCGACTCACTTCAGGACGAACCGCGCGGTATGGCGGCTTCGCTGCTCGATCAGCAGGTCCTTTCCGTCCGTCAGCCTCTTCAGCGTGGGCTCGTCGAAGTGCCGCACGGTAATGAGCTCGCACCCGTCGTTGTAGCGGACCTCGTAGTCCCGTCCGAGCTCCTCGATGAGGCCGCGCGCCCGTGGCGTGTCGTCGACCACCACGCTGAAGGCGACAGCGCTGTTCTGCATCAGCTCGATCCGCACCTTGCGCGCAGCGAACACTCTGAAGATCTCGCTCATGTTCTCCTCGACGACGAAGCTCAGGTCGCGCGGGGTGACCGAGATGAGCAACTGCGCGGGCTTCACGATGAACGACGGGATGAGCGAGTCGTTGTCGCTGCGGTCATCGACGGTGCTGCCAGGCGCCTCCGGATTGGTGAACGACCGCACGTAGAGAGGAATGTGCTTCTTCTGGAGCGGCTGCAGCGTGCGCGGGTGGATCACGCTGGCGCCGAAGTAGCTCAGCTCGATCGCCTCACGGTAGCTGATGTGCGACAGCAGCCTGGTATCCGGGAACCGCTTCGGATCGGCATTGAACATCCCGGGGACGTCTTTCCAGATCGTCACGCTCTCGGCATCCAGCAGGTAGGCGAAGATGGCGGCGCTGAAATCCGACCCTTCGCGCCCGAGCGTGGTGGTGACGCCGCCAGGACCGCCGCCGATGAAGCCCTGCGTGACCAGGCGTTTCGGGCACGCGCGCACGCCCGCCCAGGCCGCGGCAGCGTGCGGTTCCGCGGATACCCAGTCGATCCGTGCGCTGCGGTGAGTGTCGTCGGTGCAGATTACGGTGCGTGCGTCGAGCCAGGTGTTCTCGAACGCGGCCTGCGTGAGCGCAGCGCTCACGATGACCGTGCTCCAAATCTCGCCGAACGAGACGATCTCGTCGTAGACGCGGTCGATCGTGCCGAACGGCGGCCGCCTGAGGAGCGCGTCGAGTCGATCGAATTGGCCGGCGAGCGCTGCGGCCGCCGCGTCATCCGCCGGAGCGACGGCCGCAAGCACTGCCACGTGCGTGGACCGCAAGGCGTCCATTTGGCCGCGGGCATCGCCAGCACCGGTGTGGCTCCACACCACCGCCTCGAGCGCGTTGGTGGTCTTCCCCATCGCGCTCACGACGATCACGAGGTCGTCGTGCTCAAACCGGCCGATGACGGCCGACACGTTGCGGACGCCGGCCGCGTCCTTGACGCTGGCGCCACCGAACTTGAAGACTCTCATGCGACCCACATGCCGGCGGCCGCCCGCTCCGTTTTCGCTGCGACACTCGGCACGGCGCCGCTGATACCGTTAGCGCCCCGCCGTCGCGTCGTCAGAGGCGAGCACCAGCCGCACGCGATTCGCGCCGCTCGCATAGACGCGCGCGGCCTCCTGCACGTCGGCCGCCGTCAATGCCTTCACGCGGTCGACATAATCCGGGCCCTCGTCGTCCAGTTCCGGATCCAGCGCCCGGGTGCGGAGTCGATCCGACCAGTAATCGTTCGTCGTGGTCCGCACGCTGAACTCGTTGAGCCACGTGCGCGTGACCTTCTCGAGTTCCCCGGGCGTCGGCCCTTTCGACTGCAGCGCCGCGATGATCTCGTCGATGGCGCGCTCGACGATGGGCACTTGATCGGGGGAACAGCCGATCCCGAAGCGGACGGCATACTCACCGACCGGCACTTTCGAAAACTGGCTGACGACGCCGGGCGAATACGCGCTGCCCAGTTCCTCGCGGATGCGGTCGATGACGCGGAGCCGCAGCACTTCGGTCAGCGCCTCCAGCTTCAGCACCTCACCCACCGAGTAGGGGCGCTCCCCGTCGTAGACGATGGTAACGGCACTGTTGTCGGAGCCCGCCTGCAGCGTGCGATCGATCTGCCCGGTCGGGTAGCGCAGGCCGACGTCACGGAAGCGTGATGGCCCGGGCGAGCCCGGCAGGCCGCCCAGGTACTGCGTCACGAGCGGCTTCACGTCGGCGAGGGCAAAGCTCCCGACGAGCACGAACGTCATTCCACCCGCGTTGCCAAACCGCTCCCGATACATGGCGACCGAACGCTCGGGATCGATCTTGTCGAGCTCCTCGGCCTTTGCCACGCGCGGCGCACGCGGATGGCCACCGGAAAGCGTGGCCATCGTGAAGTCTTCGTACTGCGTCATCGGGCTGTTCCACAGGCTGGTGAGATAGCCTTTGAGCGCCGTGCGATTGCCCTCGAAGCGCCCCACGTCGAGGTGAGGGCTCGTGAGCTTCAGATGGACGACCTGCAGCAGCGTCGCGAGATCGTCGCGCGTCGATGCGCCCTCCACTTCCTCGGTGTAGGCAGTGAGTGAGACGTTCGCGTTCGCGCGCCTGGTGCTCAGAAGACGCTGGAGGCCGGTCGGACTGAGCGCGCCGTAGCCCATCGCATCGATCGTCTGCACCAGGTGCACTGCGTTCTGGTGGTCGACCTCGTCGAACAGGTACTGTCCCCCGTAGCGGGCCGCCGACAGGACGACTTCATCGGTCTTGAACGTGGTCGGCTTGAGCACGACATGCACGCCGTTGGCGTACTCCAGCGTCGTGGTCCCGAGCGCCGGATCGTTCCGTTCAGAGACCAGGCGGCCGGGCCGGGGCTCCTGCTCGAGGAGCTGCGTCTCCATCTTCACGCCTTTGTAGGGAGTGATGTCGGCCCGCATCACCTCGGTCGCCGCGTCGCGGAGGGCGGCTTCCGTCGCGCCTTGCGCGGAGGGCGCCGCCACCATGACGAACGGCTGGCTGCCGGGCTCGGACAGCACCAGCAGCGCGTGGGTGTTGACGGCCTCGAGCGTCAGCGAGGGAACCACCTGCTTCACGCGCTCGTACTCCCACGCGATGCCGGGCACGGGCTCGTCCGTGAAGTAGTGCCGCCCGAGCTCGTCGGCAAGCGACGCGGAATCCGACGTCTCGCGCTCGGCGGCGGCTTCGGCGTACCGGTTCATCACGTCCCGCTTCGCCGCGTCGAGCTCCTCGGTCGTGAACCCGAAGCGCCGTGCGCGCTCGATTTCGGTCGCGAGCAGCCGCGTCGTTTCGACGGGATCCTGTCCGGCGATTGCGGCCGTGGCGACGAACGCCTCGTAGCCACGCACGATCGGAGAGCGTTGCGCTTGCGCCGCCAGGAATGGCCGCACCGGCCGGTCCGTCAGCTCGTACAGGCGCATGCCGAACATCCGGTTGACGAGCTGATCCTTGAGCAGCGCGTCGTAGGCGCCGATCGTGGCGAGGGAGGGCTGCGGTCGCACGTAGGTGGTGAGATCCAGCCGTCCCGACGGCAATTCGGCGTCGGTCACGAGCAATGCGTCCGGCGCCGTGCGCGGCGGGATGTCGATCCGCTCGGGGCGCACGCGCGGCTTCACGGGCGCCGGGAGGTCCGCGAAGAGAGCCTTGATGCGCTGCTCAATCAGATCCGGGTTCACCTCGCCGACCACGACCACGGCCTCCAGTTCCGGTCGGTACCAGTCCCGGTAGAAGCGCCGGAGTGCCTCTGGCGTCATCGTCTGCAGGCTGCGGACGGTGCCGATCGGCAGGCGCGACGCGTAGCGGCTGCCGTTGAACATGCGCGGCATCGTCTGCCGCCGCACGCGTTCGTCGGCGGCCTGGCCGCTGCGGAGCTCGGCCATGACCACGCCGCGCTCGGTGTCGATATCCGCGTCGTTGAGGAGCGCATTCCCGGCCCACTCGCGCAGAATCGAGAGCCCGGTGTCGAGCATGCGGGGGTCCCCGACCGGGATCGGGAGAATGTAAATCGTCTCGTCGTAGCCGGTGTTCGCGTTCAAGTCGCCGCCCAGACGGACGCCGAGCGATTGCAGGTACGAGACGAGCTCGTTTTTGGGGAACCGCCGCGTGCCGTTGAACGACATGTGCTCGATGAAGTGCGCCGCCCCGAGCTGGTCGTCGTCTTCGAGAATCGACCCGGCGTTGACCAGGAGCCGCAACTCGGCGCGTCCCTGCGGACGTGCGTTCTGACGGATGTAGTACGACAGCCCGTTCGGAAGCCGCCCTTCGCGCACCTCTTTCATCAAGGGAACCGGGGCGGACGGGTCCTGCGCGGCCGCGGCTTGAAACGCAGCCGCACCGAGCAGCAGGGAAACGACGAGGGCGGCGACACGTCGGTACATTTGAGGCATGAGTTATCGATCCTACCGCGAACGCCCGCGGGGCCGATCGGGATTGCCGGGTGTACGCAGCCCCGGAGGTGGGTTTCTCGCGAGTGGTGGGGGTCAGCGACCGGGCACTGGCACCACGCGAATTTCTCGCACCAGGAAGGCCAGGGCGCGCACGTCTCGTCCGCCCTCGGGAGGCACGGCCGGCCGGTCGGTCTCGTACCGGATGAGATTCCACCCCGGGTGAAGAGTGACCGGCAGGCGCAGCGCGACACGGCCATCGCCGCCGGCGACCTGCGCCGTCGTCGTGTGCTCGTCAGGTGATCGGATGGTCACCTGCCGTGGCGTCAGCGACTGCAGCACGCACGTGAGCTCGGACGGCCGCAGGTCGTCGCCCGCGTGATAGACAAAGAGCTCGGCGTTACCCGAGCTCCAGTTCCATCTATGCGGGGCGTCGCCTTCCTCAGGGTAGAACCCGCGTCCGGCGGCGGTCGGCATCGAATGGAGCGTCGGGGAGTTCACGCCGGGTGCGGGGAGGCCGTAGAACGCGAGCGTGCCGTCGCGGCTGTCGATGCGATCCCCCGCCCCCAGCCTCGCGAGCGCATCGTCGCAGGCGCGTCCCGCATCAGGGAGTGCGGCGCGGTCCAGCACCAGCCCCGCGAATCCGGCGGCCTGGAGCCTCCCGACGCGCTCGGGCAAGGGCAGGCGATCGACGGCCTGGTGCCACAGATCTCCCGGACGGCCCTTCATGCCGCCGTAACTCCACCGCAGGGTGCGCGAGTGCACGTACATGCGCATCGGCGAGTACGGCGGTTCGCGCCGGAAGGCGGGCACCTCCGGAAACTGCGTGTACGGCAGCTGGTACACCATCGCACCTGCGGGCAGCAGCCGCTCGATTCGTTCGACGAACGCACGATCGCTGTCGAACGTTGCCGCGATCGCGGCGGCGTCGGGGCGAGCGGTGGGCCCTTCCACGAAGGCCAGAACGACGAGGACCATCGCGGCGGCACAGGTCGCACGCGCGCGCATCGGCCCGAAGCGAGCAGCCACGCAGTCGATCGCGGCGACGACGGCAGCGATCGAGAAGAACGCGATGAAGATGCTGATGCGATTGAGCGCCCTGAACTGCGGCGTGACGAGCACCGCCAGGAGCGACCCGACACCGCCGGTCACCGCCAACAGCACGGCCGCGAGGTTGGCGCGTGCGAGCGTCGCCAGCGCCGGGCTCGCCGGAAGCACGCGGTTGCCGCTCGAGAGGTGCAGCAGGAGGAGCACGAACCCGAGCGCGCCGATCACGCCGAGCGCGGCGTACCTGTTTTCGTTGATCAACGGTGCGGAGGCGTTGTAGGTGCGCGCAACCGACGACAACGGCGACAGCCCATCGCTGTCCGACGGCAGAAGCAGGTGAATCGGCCGTAACGAGTACGTTTCGACCTCAATGACCGAGCGCGCGGCGACGGCCGGGTTCGACCCTGCGATCGCCCGGTAGCGCAGTGCCGGGGCCAGTGCGATCGCGAGCGCTGCGCCAATTGCCGCGATTACCAGGACGGCACTGGCCGCTGGCCGCGGCGACCGGGCAGCAAGCGCCTCGAGGACGCCGACCGCCGCAACGAGCACGACCGCGAAAAACGCATAGTAGATGCTGGTTGCGGCGACCAGTGCAATCCCCACCCACACGAACGTTGTCGCCGGGCCGAGCCGGCCACGCTCGAAAAACGGCGGCCGTTCGCCTGCCACGCGCAGCACGAGCCAGACGGCAATCGGCACCGCCGCGTAGTTCGCGAGATGCAGGTGCTCCAGCCGCAGGAAATGGTATGGCAACCAGCAGAAGACGATACCGCCGGCCGCCGCGAGGGGCCACGCCACGCGCAGTTCGCTGCGCAGAACCGCCAGGGCAGACCATGCGGCCAGGGGGAAGCCGGCGAAATAGAACACGTTGTGAATCAGGGCGATGTTCGCCGTGAACACGCCGGCCACCCGGTAGAAGAGGAGGAAGGCGACCTCGGACCGCGGGAAGTCCAGGAACGTCGCGCCGAACGGCGCACCGAGCGCG
The DNA here is from genome assembly GCA_963697705.1 of Vicinamibacteria bacterium. Taxonomy (GTDB): domain Bacteria; phylum Acidobacteriota; class Vicinamibacteria; order Vicinamibacterales; family JAENWD01; genus CAVUCH01. The sequence continues at coordinate 896,575 of CAVOPA010000017.1, read as the reverse complement.
GCACTGCCATTCGCCCACCCGGTCTCAATCACTGTCTTGATCACGCACAGGTTCGCGAGCGCGTCGCTCCGGTCGGTGTACGACAGCGGATAGCGGACCCAGTCGTGCAGCGGACCAAAATTCAGCCACACGCCGGCGACACAGACCAGGCCAGTGGTCGCGATCGCGAGCACCGCGTCGCGTGAGGCGCCCCAACTCCGAGTCGCGTGGTTCACAGGTTGATCCGCTCGGCGATGCGCGGCAGCCGGTGCGCCGGACGCTTCGTGGGCACTCGCGGCCGGCGCCGGCAGTCCACCGCGCAGCTGATGCCCCTCACGGCGGCCCGGACGCGGGCCAGGGAAGAGTACGCGGAGGCACCGGTCGGCCGGGTGGCACGCATGACGCTCACAGTGCAGGACGCGCGCGAACAGTGGTGCGCGAGCACGACGACCTGCGGCCATCGCGCCAGGGACTGGCACATCGCCTCTGCAACTTCCCGCGTCACCACGAAGAACGTGCCGACGTCCGCCGGCACCTCGACGATCCAGCGGAGCACGGTCTTGAACACGCGCGACGTGATGAGGCGATCCCAGCGCTCGTAGCGTCCGCACCTGCGCGCAAAGACAGTGACGCTGTGCTCCCGGGCCGCCGCGAGCAGGGCAGGAATCGCCTCCGGTGCGTCCTGCAGATCCGCATCCATCACCACGAACCAGCTCGCGCAGGCGGAGCGCAGGCCGGCGAGCACGGCCGCATGTTGCCCGACGTTGTGAGCCAGCAACAGGCCGCCGACTCGCGGATCGGCTGCGGCAAGCTGCCGCACAACGCTCCAGGAGTCATCCGGGCTCGCATCCACCACCAGCAGCAGTCGAAACGTCCACCCCGCGTCGCCCATCGCCTGGCGGATCCGCTGCGCGAGCACCGGCAGTGTCGCAGCGTTCCGGTATACGGGCACCACGATGGTCACATCGGGTTCCGCCGCCGTGAGGGGCAGGCTCGGCGTCACGCGATCACACCGCCGTCGGGTGCTGGTCTGCGCGAGTGGACCAGGCGGAAGGGTTCGCCTCGAGCCACGCGACTGTCTGCCGAACACCGTCGCCGAGCGTGACCCGCGGCTCCCACCCCAGGAGTCTCGCGGCTTTGGCGCGATCGGCGCACCGGTGTGCGACGTCAGCAGCTCCTGGCGGGAACCGGCCGGGGATGACCCGGATGGGTCTGCCGAGCGTGTCAGCCGCGCAGGAGACGACGGCCTCGTTGGAATACTCCTGGCCGGAGCCGACGTTGAAGACTTCCCCGTTTCGATCCAGGCCCACTGCCCGAAGCACCGCGTCGACGACGTCGCTGACGAACACCCAGTCGCGAGCGATGCCGCCGCGCGTCAGGGGCAGCGGCGCCGCGTCGAGCGCGGCGCGAATGGCAGACGGGAGCAGGCGGTGCCGCGACTCCCATGGGCCGTAGACGTGGAACAGGCGGAGGATGCACACGGGCGCGCCTGTCCCGAGCGCGGCCTGCCGGTACAGCAGCGACGCTGCCGCTTTTGCCGCGCCGTGCACCGTCGCAGGCTCGAGGGGTGCATCCTCGGTGAGCGGCGCATCGCTCGGACGATATTCGAGCGAACTGCCGGCGACGACGAGGCGCTGAACGTGACACGCCCGCACGAGCCGCAGAAGGTGGATGGTGCCGAGGAGGGTGGCCTCCGGGATCTGCACGCGTGGATCTCCCTCGTGTGCCCGGGGCGTGGCGAAGTGCAGCACCACGTCGGGCCGCGCCGAGGCGAATGCGCGGTCGAGTGCGTCGGGATCTGTGAGCGACGCCAGATGCATCTGCACCCGTGGCAGCACCTCGTCGAGGCGCCATGTGGACGAGGATGGCCGCAGCGTGACGTGCACGTCTGACCCCGCGCCGAGCAGCGCGCGCACGACGTTTGCACCGATGAACCCGGTGGCGCCGGTGACGAGCACCCGTCCGGCGAGCAGCTGCCGACTTCTCGCCAGGAGCGCAGCCGTGTGGTCCGGTTCAGGCGAGCTCACGGATGATCGAGCAGAAGCTGCGATGATCGCGCGCGATCGCCTCATCGTCGCGAAGAAGGCAGTCGCGCCAGGCACTCCGGATTCCCGCCACGGTGGCATGCACCGAGCGCGTCGCGAGATCGCGTCGGAACGATCGGCGGAGGAAGGTGAAATCGCAGCGCAGGCGGGCCATCTCCTCGATCAGGCGCCGGCATGGCACGGGGTAGCCCGCATCGGCAGCCGTCAAACCGCCGACGCCAAAGCAGGTGCCGGCGAACGCGTCACGGGCGCGTGCGACAGAGCCGTCAACGAACGCGAGGAAAATCGAGCGGCTGCCGCGGCTGATCGCAAAATCATTCAGGCCGAAGTAGACGCGATCGAGGCGGAACGAGGCCAGCCGATCCACGCACGCGAGCGCCTCGACGGTCTCGACGAGGATGCCCGTCGCGGCACGGCCGGCGACGAGGTCGAGAAAACGTTCGACCTCGGCGGGGCGCTTGACCATCGGGAGCAGCAGCCCGCGCCCGCCGGCGGCGATCGCGCGCTCCACTTCGGCGGGGGTGTGCGGCCCCAAAGCATTCACGCGGCACCACGCCTCGGCGCCGGCGACCGACGAGACGGCCGCGAGATCCGCCGGGGTCCCGGGCCTGATTTCGGTATCGACGCCGAGTTGCCGAATGTCCTTCCCCAGGTATTCCCAATCGACGAGAAACGTGTGGACGCCGCACGCGACGAGGGCGCTCACCCGATCGATCACGTGATCGAAGACGACCAGCTCGATGGTGGCGGCTGCGACGGCGGTGCCGGGTGTCATGCGCGCGTGGCCCACGCGACGATCGACGAGCCAAACGGCACGCGGAATCGGCTCGACGCCGCCACTTCGAGCCGGTTGACCACGCCGAGCGTCCGATCGAGCAGCCGCCCGGGCCGGCGCTCGATGACAGCGGTGCGAGCCCCGAACCGGCGGCTCATGTAGACGAGCGGAAAGAGCAGGCACTGGAAATACGTGTGGCCGTCGTATCGCCACCCGTTCCGTTGGAGCTCCCGACCGATCAACGGCGAGTCGTACCGGCACCGGTGCCCGGCGCGTACGTCCATCGCGCTCCAGAGCGCGCGAAACGCCGGCGCCGACAGCAGCAGTTGTCCACCCGGGCGGACGAGCCGCCGCGCCTCCGAGAGCAGCGCATCGGGGTCGACGTGTTCGATCACGTCGAACGCCGCCGCGACGTCGAACTGCGCGCCGGCCAGCGGTGTCACGCAGATGTCGGCATGGATCAGGGTCGCGGCGCGGACGCGCGCACGCGCTCTGGCGAGCAGAGGGCGATAGGCATCGATTGCGGCGACCGACGCGAAGCGGCGTTCCCAGGCGGGAAGCAGGCTGCCGGCTCCGCAGCCGAGCTCGACGATCGTCTGTCGCTGACGGGCAAGCCGATCGATGAGCCGGCAGAGCAGCAGCCGCCGCTGTCGCATCCAGAAGTGATCGTCCGCGTCCATCGCCGCCAGGCGATCGGCCGCGGCGCGATCGAAACGCTCTGGCGCGGGCTGGCTCTCCATGCACCACACGCCGTCAACGCACGTCAGCCCGGCGCCGCACGCGTCGCATCTGGCCGCATCCGCGCTGGCGCGCACACGCGACCCACCGCACGACGGGCACCGCCATTCCAGTAGACCGCTCATGCAGGCGCCCGGCCGGTGAACACCTGGAACGCGTGAGGGAACGGCAGCCACGCGCGGCGTTCGAGCCAGCGCTCCGCCCGGTCGCCGACTGCGACGTTCTTCAGGGCTGGCGGAAAGTACCCGTGCGGGTGCGACGCCACGTCAAGCAGTCCCGCGCGCCGCATCAACGGCAGCAGCCGGCCCGGGCGCATCGAGGTGAGCGACGGCTCGCCCGAGAAGCGCATGCCCGGCGTGCACGCGATCTGCACGTAGTAGAGCGGGTTCCACGCGACGGGCTCGCAGAACGCCACGCGACCACCCGGCCGGAGCACTCGCCCGAGCGCACGAAAGATGGCCTCGAAGTCGCGGAGGTGGTGCAGGACGAAGAATCCGACCACTCCGTCGAACGGTCCGTCGACGTGGGCGGCAATATCGATGATGTCGCAGGCGATCGTCGGAATCGGGCGAGGCACGGCGGCACGCAGGCGCTCGAGCAGGACGGGCGAGAGGTCGTTGGCCGTCACGTCGAAGCCCCGCGCGAGCAACGGCAGCGTACATTTGCCGAGCCCCGCGCCGATCTCGAGCAGCGACGCGCCGGGCGTGAACTGACCGACGGCGATCACTTCATCGACGTGGCGCCGGATGTAGGGCGTGTCGCCGAGCGCCAGCCTGGGCCGCTCGACCGTGTCGAAGTACTCGCGTTGAACACGATTGTGCGAGTCTCGCGCGGACTCGGGCGTGGGACCTGCCATGGCATTAGCTACCGGGGAGCAGAGGATACGAGGGCTCAGCTTGGTTGCGGGATTCTACATCACCACGGCAGGGTTAGCCCGCGTCTTGAACGGGCATTTACATCCTGCGCTTCGCACTACCGCTTCGCAGGCGCTCCGCGACGGGCGGGCAGTCCGGTCACCGTCAGCCGATCGCCGCGCGCGACGCCGTGCGTGCGCGCGAACCCGGCCACCACCTCCACGACATAACGGGCGTTGCCGGCGGGAGGGTAGGTCGGACACGGGTCGGCGCGGCACGGCGGCACCGACTCGGCGATCGAGACAATCCGCCACTGCTCGTCGATCCAGATGATGTCGAGGGGAATGAGCGTGTTCTTCATCCAGAACGGATAGAAACCTGCCTGCTCGAACACGAAGAGCATGCCTTCGTTCGGCCCCAGTGAAGTGCGGAACATCAACCCCCGCTCGAGGGTCTCGGGCGTATCCACGATCTCGGCCCGCACCTGCATGCCGCTCTTGAAGGTGACCGTAGCCGTTGGCTGCATCCGTTGTCCCGCGGCTGGTGCGGCGATGAACACCGCCCCCGCAATCCACGCCAGCGCGATGCCATGATGCGCCCAGGTATTGCCGCCCATACGCTCTCCTTGTCCGCCGGTCGCAATGGGCTAAGCTTACTCCGTGGTCATCCGGCAGTCGGCGGCCAGCGACACACGCCAGCTCGTGTCAGACCTCGCGTCGGACGGCCGCGACGGCGACCTCCGCCGCGAAGCCGCAATCGCCCGGCTGCGTGTGATCGGCGCCCGGGCGCTCCGGTATCTCCTGCCGCTGCTCGGCGCCGCGAGCCCTCCGCAGACGCGAATCGCGGCGCTCCGGGCACTCGAAGGCTGCCGCGACGCCGCGGCGGTCACGCCGATGCTCGCGATTCTGCGGGATCCCGACCCGGACGTCCGCATCGCGGGCCTGGGCGTTGCGCGCACGCTGCTCGATGCGCCGCGCGGGTCCGCGGTGCTCGACGTCGCGACCGGCCTCGCGCTCGATCCGAAACAGCCGCTGGCGGTTCGCCGTGCGGCCGTCACCGCGCTCGCGGACCTGCCCACGCGGACCCTGCGCCCGCTCGTCGATCGGCTCCGCAGGGATGCGGACCCAGCCGTTCGTGCGCTCGTCGAGCACCAGCAGATCGTGCCCGCGGGCGATCCGGTGGCCGCGCTCGGCGAGGCTGCCGGTAATCGATTGCCGCCGGATCCCGACTACGTCCTCGGCCTCGTCGCCGAAGCTGGCGGGGCCACGCCGCTCCCTACGCTCCATCGCCTCGTCGGCGCGATTCGCGAGCGCGAGCAGGCCGAAACGCGTCCCGGTCGCCGCCGCGACTGGCTGACCGTCCGCGGCGCCGTGCACCAGGCGCTCGCGGCCCGGGGCAGCCGCGTTGCCGCCTACGACCTGCGCGAAAGCATCGAAACGGCGGATAGGCCGCTGCCGGACGATTTCGTCCAGGCCGCCCGGGTAATCGGCGATGCCACAGTGCTCGAAGCGCTGGTCGGCACCTTGATCCGGGCGCAGGGCGCCGACGCCGCCGACTGGCGCGCGACGCTCGCAGACGCCGCCCGCGCGATCATCTCGCGCGAGCAGCTCACCAAACGACACGCTGTCGTCAAACGGCTGCGCGCCCGGCATGGAGACGCGGTCGCCGGCCTGCTTCCCCGGTGACGCGGCGGTTCTTACGCTTGCCGCGGGAGAAGTTCGTAGTTCTCAGTTGTCAGTTCTCGGTGTTCAGTTCAGCTTCCCTGTTCTGAGTTTTGGGTTCTGGACTACTTTCACCCACGACCCAAGACCCAGAGCCAAGAGAACTCAGAACTAAGCACTACCTCGAAGTCGCTTAGTGGCCTGTATCGGTTGAATCGGTAGTGGATTCTCGGAGCGCGGCGCCTGGCTGGCAAGGCGCGACGACCGAGTATACCGGGAGTATTCGAGGGAGGAGCAACGCCGCCAGTCAGGATGCCCCGCCCGAAAGGCACTAGCGATTCAACCGATACAGGCCACTAGTACGCCTTCGCAAATCGCGCGCGCGTGATGGCCGGGCGATCGCACCGGATACAGGTCGGGCCAGCGTCATCGTCGAAGGGCAGGTTGCGAATGGTCGCCTGCGTCTCGGCCTTGATCGTGGCTTCGCATGCCTCCGAGCCGCACCACGGCGCCAGGACGTAGCCGGGCCGACCCTCCATCAAACGCTTGAACTCCTCGTACGAATGCGTCGCCTGCGTGTGCTCCTCGCGATACCGCAACGCCTTGTCGAAAAGCGCCTGCTGGATCGCCTCGAGCAACTCGCCGACGCGCACCTCGAGGCCGTCGAGCGGCGTCGGCAGCTTCTCCCGCGTGTCGCGCCGCGCGAGCACGACCTGCTGCTTCTCGATGTCCTTGGGGCCGATCTCGAGGCGCAGCGGCACGCCGCGAAGCTCCCACTCGGCAAACTTCCAGCCGGGGGTATATTCCTCGCGCGCGTCGATGTGCGCACGAACGCCTGCCGCGGTGAGCCGGGCTCGAATGTCTTCGGCTTTGGGCAGTACCGTTTCCTGCCAGTTGCCGCGCGGAATCGGGACGATTACCACCTGGATTGGCGCCACGCGGGGCGGCAGCACGAGTCCGCTGTCGTCGCCGTGCGTCATGATGACGCCGCCGATGAGGCGCGTGGACACGCCCCACGAGGTCGTCCAGGCGTGCTGCAGCTCCTTGTCGCGTCCCTGGAACTGGATGCCGAACGCCTTCGCGAAGTTCTGCCCCAGATTGTGAGACGTCCCCGCCTGCAGTGCGCGCCCGTCACCCATCAACGCTTCGATCGAGTACGTGCGTGACGCGCCCGCGAACTTCTCGCTCGCGCTCTTGGGGCCGTCGAGGATAGGCATCGCGAGCACGGACTCGGAGAACTCCTTGTAGAGCGCGAGGATTTTCCGCGTTTCGGCTTCGGCTTCCTCCTCGGTCTCGTGTGCCGTGTGCCCTTCCTGCCAGAGGAACTCCGTGGTGCGGAGGAACGGCCGCGTGACCTTCTCCCACCGCACCACGTTCGCCCACTGGTTGATGAGCACGGGCAGATCGCGCCACGACTGAATCCACTTCGCGTACATCGTGCCGATGATCACTTCCGACGTCGGCCGGATCGCGAGGCGCTCTTCGAGCTTTTCGACGCCGCCCTGTGTGACCCAGGCCACCTGCGGCGCGAAGCCCTCCACGTGCTCCGCCTCGCGCATCAGCAGGCTCTCGGGAACGAACAGCGGGAAGTACGCGTTCACGTGGCCCGTCGCTTTGAACCGCGCATCCAGATCGCGCTGGATCAGCTCCCAGATGCCGTATCCATACGGGCGGATGACCATGCAGCCTTTCACGGGCGAGTAGTCGGCCAGCTCCGCACGGCGCACGACGTCCGTGTACCAGCGACCGAAATCCTCCGAGCGGGGCGTAATCGCGGTGCTGCCAGCGTCGTTCGAATCAGGCTTCTTGCTCATCGATATCCTTCAAACGGCACGTCGGTCGGCGACGTGGATCTGCCAGTGCCTGTCGTCGCGCGCGGGAAAGTCCGCACGCCGATGGCCACCGCGGCTCTCTTCGCGGCGGAGCGCCGCGCGCGCGACCAGCCACGCCACGAGCGCAATCGACGCCTGTTCCCACCGGGCGCGCGGAGACGCGGCGGCCAGCGCCAACTCGAGCCGCCGGCTCGCGTCGCCAACGAGGGCCACAGCACGGCCGAGTCCCTCCGCGTCGCGCACGAGCCCGGCGCCTTCCCACATGACCAGCGGCACCTGGGCCGGCTCGGCAGGCGGCGTTGCGGGTGCGGCTTCGGGCATCGTCGCCGGTGCGAGCGTTGTCGCTCTCAGCTGCGCGCGCGCCGCAGGCGTCTGCATCGCCGCGGCAGCACGGGCGCCGAAGACCAGCCCCTCGAGCAGCGAGTTGCTCGCCAGGCGGTTCGCCCCATGCACGCCCGTGCAGGCGACCTCGCCGGCGGCGTAAAGCCCCGGAATCGACGTCCGGCCGTCGAGGTCGGTGTCGACGCCGCCGCACATGTAATGCGCGGCCGGGCTGACCGGCAGCGGATCCCGCGCAAGGTCGAGCCCCGCGTCCGCACACACCTGGGCGATGGTCGGAAACCTGGCGCGCACGCGCGCAGCGTCCAGGTGCGCCAGCGACAGGTAGACTCCGCGTCCGGTTCGCAGCTGCTCGCGCACGATAGCGGTCGCAACCACGTCCCGCGGTGCGAGATCGCCCGCGGGGTCGTACCGCTCCATGAATGCCTCGCCGTCCGCGTTCACGAGCCGCGCACCCTCGCCGCGCAGCGCTTCGCTCAGCAGAAACCGCGCCGACCCGGGCGCGCTCAGCACGGTCGGGTGGAACTGCACGAACTCGAGGTCGCTCACCTGTGCGCCGCACCGGTACGCCATCGCGAGGCCGTCGCCGGTCGCGACCGCGGGATTCGTCGTCTCGCGGAACACGCGTCCGGCGCCGCCGGTGGCGAGCAGCACGGCGGGCGCACGCGCCAGGCCGATCCGGCCGTCATCACACACGAAGCGGACGCCCCGGCACTCACCGTCAGCGATCTCGAGCGTCGTCGCCAGCGTGTCGTGCAGGCCCCGGACAGCGGCGCCGCCCCCGCTGCGGCTCCACAGCGTGCGGGCGATCTCGCGGCCGGTGACGTCGCGCGCGTGCAGCACGCGGCGGACGCTGTGCGCGCCTTCGCGCGCGAGGGCCGGATCCCCATCCGCGCCCCGATCGAACGGCACGCCCCAGTCGACGAGCTCGCGGACGTAGCGAGGCCCCTCGTGCACGAGCAGATCGACGGCCGCGCGGTCGCACAGCCCCGCACCCGCGGCGAGCGTGTCAGCCAGATGCAGTTCGGGTGAGTCGTCTGGACCGATGGCAGCCGCAATGCCGCCTTGCGCGTAACCCGTGTTGCTCTCGGCGGGACCCGCCTTCGTCAGCAGCAGGATGTCGCCGTGGCCGATCAGGCTGGCAAGGGCGCGGAGACCTGCGATGCCGCCCCCCACCACGATGAAATCGGCCCGCAACTCCACCGGGTGCTATCCTACCATCGACTTCCGGCGCATCCGGCCCACCACCCGCAACAGGAACCCCGCGTGGATCGCACTCGCATCGACGTCCGCACCGAATCCGCCCACTACCCCGTCGTGATCGAACCGGGTCTGCTCGGACAGCTCGGGCGGCTGCTGGCCGAAGAACAATTCCCGGGCCGCTCGTTCATCGTCAGCAGCCCCACCGTGTGGAGGTTGCACGGCGTGGCGATCGCGCGCGCCCTGCCGCGGCTCGAGTGCATCCTGATTCCCGACGGCGAGAAGGCCAAGACCCTTCAGACGGCGAGCCGCGTCTACGACGCGCTCGTCACCGCACAGGCGGACCGCGGAGCCGGCATCGTCTCGGTTGGTGGAGGCGTCATCGGCGACACCGCCGGGTTTGCCGCCGCCACCTACCTGCGTGGCATCCGCGTGGCGCACGTGCCGACGACGCTGCTGGCGCAGGTGGACAGCGCTGTGGGCGGCAAGGTGGGTGTGAATCATGCGCTCGGCAAGAATCTGATCGGCGCCTTCCACCAGCCGCAGGTCGTCGCCGTCGACCCGCTCCTGCTCGCGTCGCTGCCGCGGCGCGAGTTTCGCGCCGGCCTCTACGAAGTCGTGAAGTACGGGATGGCGTTCGATGCGGCTCTGTTCGAGCAGGTGCGGAGGAACACGCAGGCCATCTTCAGCCGCAGCGCCGACGTGCTGTCACCCATCATCGCCACCAGCTGCCGCATCAAAGCGGCCGTCGTGCAGGAGGACGAGCGGGAGCACGGGCGACGCCGGCTGCTGAATTTTGGACATACCGCTGGCCATGCGCTCGAATCGATCACCAAGTACCGGCGCTTCCGTCACGGGGAGGCGGTCGCTATCGGAATGAACGTCGCCGCGGATCTCGCGGTAGCCCGCGGCGCACTCCCCGCAGATGCGCGCGATGCACTTGGCCAGCTGATCGTCGGCCTGGGCCCGTTGCCCTCGATCGCCGACCTGCGCGTCGAAGACGCGCTCGAGGCCATCCGCCGCGACAAGAAGGTCGTGAACGGGCGGCTCCATTTCGTGCTGCCCGTTGCGCTCGGACGCGCCGTCGTCGTCGATGACGTAACCGAGGCCGAACTGGGCGAAGCGCTCGCGCGGACCGGGCTTCGGGGGTAGCGGACGCTGCGACGGGGGAAGGCCAGGCTAGGAGCCAACGGCCAAAGGCCTCGGGCTAAGGGCTAAGGGCTAAGGGCTAAGGGCTAAGGGCTAAAGGCTAGGCGGCTTGATCAGCGGCGGGCCGCTGCAACGGTCAACGGTCAACGGTTAACGGTTAACGAACCCACCCCGGCGGGACGCCCGCACGGCGGGCTTCTTCTTCGAGATCGGCGACTGCTTTTTCCCTCGCAGCGATTTCCCCTTTCATGCGCTCGAGTTCAGCGAGTGCCTTCTCCCGTTGCGCACCGAGTGTCGCTCGCTGCGCGGGGTCGTCGCGCGCGGAGAAGTCGGCGGTAAGCGCGTTGATACGACTCTGGAGCGCATCGGCCAGCGTGCGACTCCGCTCGACCTCGTCGCGCGCCGCCGCCATCCGGCGGCGCCACTCCTCTTCATCGGCCACACGCTGGTTCGCGTCGTCCGTGACCGCCTCTGAGCCGGCCGGCCGGGGCGTGTCCGGCGTCGTCAGGGAGTGACCATCGGCCGGCACGTGGGACGACGGGCTTGGCGGCGCGTCGCTTTCCGAAACAGGTGCGGTTGCCTCCGCCCGCGGCGCGGGCTTCAGGTCCTTGTTGGTGTAGACGCGCGACGGACGCACGATCGTCTTTCGGCGCTCGGCTTCAGCTCTCGCCACGTCCGCTAGGGACTGCGCGGCCGGAACGAGCGCTCCCCATGCCGGGAGAGCCAGCCACAGAAGCAGCACGATGCCACTGCGCTTGTAACCACCTTGCCCTTCGGCCAACGCGAGGCGAGGCACCGTACGCCGCCCCTGACCTCCGGGCGACTGGCGGTCGAGCCGCTGGTCACCATGACGCACCCTGGTGCTCACCGGACGAGGCGCCACGAGATGACGCGCACGCCCACCGCGGCGCGCCCGATCGTCGCTTCTACTGCCCGGTGTGCGCCGCCAGGTCCAAACGCCTCGGCGCGGAGCTGGAGAACTCCCGCACCCGGATTGCCGCCGGCAATCCCATCCCGGGCCGGGTCGCCGTCCGTTTCCGCGGGATCGTCTGACACCCACGCCGCGATGTAGAACGGCGAGCCGGTACCAGGCGCCAGCGCTGTGAGCCAGCCACGGGCGTACAGCCGCCACCGCGGGTTGTTGCTTCCCCACGGGCGATCGCCGGATACGTGGTCCATCTGAGCGGCGCTGCACGCGGTGGAGGACGGCGGAAACACCTGCGGACAATTCAGCCGGTTCGTCGTCTTCACCAGATCCAGCGTACGGCCGTCGAGCATCTCGGCGCTGAGCGCCGCGTCGCCAAAGGTCGATCGGATGGCCGATACCACGCCATCCGGTGAGGCGAGCGCGGTGCTCCAGTCCGTCAGCGGCGCAACATCGGCGATGACTCGTTCAAGCGCCGCGTCCGCCGCGTGCAGCGCCTCCACACCGTCGCGGTAGTTGCCCGCAATCAGCGTCTCGGTGCTGGTGACCATCAACAGCATCAGGCCGAGCGCCGACAGCACCAGCGAGGCCAGCAGCGCAACGATCAACGCCATGCCTGCATCGGCGGCGCCGCCAGCGCCCCGGGCTGCGCGGCAACGCCGGCAATGGCGGCTGAACGCGTGCAGGTGCGGTCTGCGTGTCACGTCAGCGTCCCACGTTCATGTTGCGGGGCGCCACGTCGAATCGGATCTCCTGGTCGGGGATGAAGCGCTCACCGGTCCGCGCCGTACCCGGATGCACGAACAGGGTCTGGCCAGTGGGATTCGTTCCCCGCAGCGCCTCGGCGGCGACCTGCACCCGAATTGTGACGCTCACGCGCCTGACGCGCAGCATGTCGGCATCGTACCGGTTGGGAAGCGCCGCACCGCCCGCATTGGCGACGCCCGGGCACCACGGCCCGTCGGTTAATGCCGCGTATGATATCGGCACCAGCGCGCCCGGCGGCGCCCCCGAGGACCAGTCTGCGAGCCGGCCGACCTGGAGTCCCCCCGACAGCACGAACGCGCAGTTCTCGCCCGCTCCCCAGTCGTCGGCTGGGTTGTCGATGCCGGCCGGAGGGGGCGTCGGGCCGTAGGACGTCAGCGGCGCCGCTGGGCCGCTCGCCAGCGCCCGCAACGCGGGGGGCGCCGGATCGCCGAAGTACTCGAACCGAAGTCCCACGACGTTGTCGAGAATCGGGAGGTTCGACCGGTAGCCGTCGTACGCATACACACGCCGCTCCGAGGAATTCAGGTAAAACGTGCGGGACACCACTTCGGTGATGTGCGAGCCGGCGGCGTAGACAGTGGTGAACCGGTTGTCGCGGTGCTGCACGCGCAGGCCGTCCCCCTGCACGGTCGTAACGGTGAAGACGTCGTAGCCGCCGAGCGCGTCGAAGATCAGGACGCGCATTCCCTGTGTGAACCCGCAGATCACGTCACCGGCCGGACAGCCGGGCTGCGCGTTGACCTTCAGGTCGGCGGCTTCGCTCGTGAGGTCGGTCCGCGTGGTCGTCTGCGCCGCGGTCGGCGGCACGTACATGATCGTGATGGCAGCAGGGTCCGGATGGTCCGGGGAGCCCGGGACGAGCGTGCCGACCGTGTGCGGCAGGATGGGCGAGAACGTGTAGACCAGCGGCCCGAGAGCGGTCGCGGTGTAGGTACCGGCACCTGCCATCATCAGCTCCCGGCGAATGGCGTCGACACCGACACGCAACCGCTGCTGCTGGTCGGCCACCTCGGGCTGCGCCGCCGACGCGCCGCCTGCCGGGTTTACCAGGGTGAGGGCGCTGCCTGTCACGATCAGCAGCAGCGCCGTAGCGATCAGCATCTCGACGAGCGAGAAGCCCGCCGCAGCCGCGGCGCGCGGACCGATCGAACAGGCGCTCACGGGATCCTCCGCGTCTTGACGCCGGCGAGCATCGCCTCGCCCGGCTGGAGGCCGTCCGCGGCGCCTCCGGTCGTGATCTGCCGCAGCCCGCGATCCGTCACCAGCACCCGCAGCAGCAGCGTGTCTGGTCCAGCATCCGACGGCGCGATCGACCAGCGGCGGACATACACGCTGCCGAGCGGCGGAACGACGCCCCCACCCAGTCCGCATCCCTGCGCATCGACGTAGTCGACGTAACCATCGATGTTGCCCTCGAGGGCGCCGGCGGGGGATGGCGTCAGGCCGACCGCCGCACCGGTCGCCGCACCGGCGCACGCCCCCGTCGCCGTGAAAGCCGCCAGATTCGACGTGAAGTCGCTGACAGGTGAGCCGTCCGACTCCGTGGCCCAGGCCACCGCGTGCAGCTGCTCCATCTTCTGCTCCGCCAGAATCACCGCGCGCGTCACCTGCCGCGATGTCATGGTGGCGCGCGTCGCGGCCACAAACAGGTGGGCCAGCGAGACCAGCGTGACCGACAGCAAGGTGATCGCCACCATCGCTTCGATCAGCGAAAAACCCTGCTCGCCGGCGCGCGAGCACGTTGACGTGTGCTGCATCTGGATCAGCCGCGAGGCCGCTTCGTCTTGCACGGTTACCGTGCAACGGCCACTCCAACTCGCCACAACCCCTGATAGCGCCTCTTGACCCGGATTTCGGCGCACATCAGGAGACCACCCATGGGCGAACAGCAGATCCTGCGATCACAGGCGACTCGGGGGTGGAGATTGGTGCAGCTCGGCGGCGCAGAGAAAGCGGCCGCAGGGCACGAGTGCGCTCACCAGTACAAATGGGTGTACCAGTCGATGATCGGCTGCCCCAGGAACGTCGCCGCGAATGCGCTCGCCGCCAGCAGGGTGCCGAGCGGCACAGGATAGTGCCGGTTGCGCGTCAGGATGATGAGCGGCACGCCGACGATCACGCCGAGGAACGATGCGGCGAAAAGCGTCAGCATGGCGAGCGGCGCGCCCAGGAACGCGCCGATCATCGCCAGCATCTTGACATCACCCATGCCCAGCCCTTCGACCCCGCGCAGCCGGTAATAGGCTTCGCCCACGACGAACGGCACGAGACCGCCAAGCAACACGCCGAGCAGCGCGCCGACGAAATTGGGCGGCGCGATCAGGCTGAATGCCATGCCCGCGACGATCGCCGGGAGGGTAATGGCGTTGGGCAACAGGCGCTCGCGGACATCCGTGACGGCGAGCACGATGAGCGCGCTCAGGAAAACGAGGCGTGCGGCGAGGAGCGGCGTCGCGCCGAAGGTGCGCCACGCGATCACGAACGTGATTGCCGTGCCGACTTCCACGAGCGGATAGAGTAGCGAGATGCGCCCGCGGCACCCCGCGCAACGCGCCCCGAGTGCGATCCAGCTCACCACCGGCAGGTTCTCGTACCAACGCAGCTGCCGCTCACAGTGCGGGCATTGCGAGCGCGGGTGCACGACCGATCGCCGCGCGGGGAGCCGGACGATGCAGACGTTCAAAAAGCTGCCCACGGCGGCGCCGACGAGCGCCACGACGACGAGCGCGATGCGATCAGGCATCACGATCGCGGCTCATGTGAAACGGGCGGCGGCGTCTCGACCGGCAGCGGATAGTAGGGCGACCGGTCAGAGACGGTGGCCTGGCCGCTCACCGGCTCGATGACGTACGGCACGCCGGCCGGATCGATCGGCGGGTCGGCGCGAATCCACCCGTGCGCGGCGAGATCGGTCCACGTGGTCGCTGGATGTCCGGCCAGCTCGCGGAGCCGCGCGAGGTGCGTATTCAGCGCGTCGAGCTCGTCGAGCACGCGCAACTGCGTGAGCCGGTGCTCGGCCGCGGCCCGGATGTAGGCGTGGTCCGCCGTCCGGCGCATCTGCTCCCAGAGCGTACGTGCGCCCGCGCGGTCACCGCCCTTCGTCAGGGTGACCGCCGCGAGCGGCGCGAGCCACTCCGGCGCGCCCGGCACCGCGCGCGCCTTCTCGAACCAGTGCGCGGCCGCCGCGTAATCGTGCAGCCACCAGTAGTAGACGAAGCCGATGTCCTGCAGGTACTGCCACCGGCCTGGATTTGCCGCAAACCCCTTTTTGAGCAGCGCGATCGCGGCCGCCGGCTGACCAGGACCATCCGGGTACGCCTCCGCGAGGAACACCGCCCCGAACCGGTACGCGATGTTGAACTGCGGATCGAGCGTCGTCGTGATGTCAAGCAGCGGATACAGCTGGTCGTACGACTTCCCGGTCCGTACGTCGAGCCTGGTGCGCCCGAAGTACTGAACGGCGCGGATCCAGTAGACGTCAGCCAGCAGCGCGTCGTTCGAGAGCGCCAGCCGCTTCAGCGTTTCGCCGGATCGCATGTACAGCTGGCCGCGATCTCCGTCCCGGCCGGGCATTGCCCGGCTCGCGCCGGCCGCGTGAAGGGCGATCGCGCCGGCAAGGCAAGCCGCGGCCGCGACTGAAGTGCTGCGGGTGAGCGAGGAAGCGCTCATCGAAAGTCGCGCCGCGAGAAGATGAGCATCGCAAGCAGCAGCAGGCCGAAGGTGTACAAGCCGGCGTATGCCGACGCATACGCGATACGGCCGGCCGGAACAGGCCAGCCATGCACCACCGCGGCCTTGACGTCGAACAGCACGAAGTCGGGCAGCACATGGTACAGGCCCCTCGCAGCGCCGCCGACGGCTGGGGATCGCAGCACTGCACCGATGTGCTGCAGGTCGGCGCTGAAATGTCCGGCGGCGAAAAGGGCGATGGTGCAGACCGCCGCCGTCAGCGGACCAGTGAAGGTGGAGAAGAACAGCGCAATAGCAATGACCAACGCGAGCTCGACGAACACGAGGAACATGGCGACGAGCAGGCGCGGGTCGGTGGCGGGCGCCTCCCACGCGCGGCGCACGTCGGGCGGCTGGCCCCAGGACACCCACGCAAGCACTACGAACACCATCGCCCCCATCACGGCGAGGTTCACGAGGACTGTCAGTACCAGCCCCGCGTATTTGCCGATCACCAGCTCCGATCGCCGCACCGGCTTCGCCAGCAGGCTGTAGATCGTCCGCCGCTCCACTTCCTTCGACACCAGACCGATGCCGATGAACACGGCGATGAACAACCCGAAAAGCGACATGGCGGCCAGGCCCAGATCCTTGACGATCTTCACGTCCTGTCCGGCCGTCAGCTGCCCGACGAGGAGCGAGGAGCCAATCAGGATCACCGCAAACCCGACCAGGTTGTAGAGCACGCGGTCGCGCACGGCCTCGCGAAAAACCGCACTGGCGACGTGTGCGACCGTGCGGCCAGTCACTGCGGCCCGCCTGTTCCAGGGGGCCCTTCACCGGGCCCGGTCACCTGCTGAACGAAGTACTCCTCGAGCGTCGGATGCAAAGGCGTCAGCGACACGACACGCCCGCCGGCCGCGGCGAGCCGGGTGATGAGCGGCTCGGGCGCGGTGGTCTGCCGAAGCTCCAGCGCGTGCCGCCCGTCGGCAATGCGCGTGATGCGCGCGATCTCCGACCTGAACGGCTCGAACGCATCGGGCAAAAGGCCGCTGACGACCAGTTCCCAGCCGCGCACGTCAGCAGCGAGGATGTCGGCCAGCCGCCCGGCCACAACCAGCCGCCCGCGAACGAGGATACCCACGCGTTCGCACAGGACCTCCGCATCCGACAGGATGTGCGAGCTGAAGAACACGGTGCAGCCGCGGTCCCGCAGCCGGATCACGAGGGCGCGAATGTCGCGTCGACCTACTGGATCGAGCCCGGACAACGGCTCATCGAGGAAGACGACCTCAGGATCGTTCACGAGGGCCTGCGCAAGACCGACTCGCTGGATCTGACCCTTCGAGAGCTTCCTGAGCGCCAGACGCCGCTCGGCACCGATGCCGACTTCATCGAGCACGCGGCTGGTGCGCGCCCGCCGCTCCCGCACGCGATACCCGAACAGGCTGGCGAAGTACTCGAGGAGCTCCTCCGCCGTCAGGTAATCGTAGAAGTACGGCCCCTCGGGAAGAAAGCCGATACGGCGGCGGACTTCGATGTCGCCCGCGGGACGGCCGAGAATCAAGGCACGGCCCGCGGTCGGGAAGATCAGCTGCATCAGCAGCTTGAGCGTCGTCGTCTTTCCCGCGCCGTTCGGGCCGAGGAAGCCAAAAATTTCGCCGTGCGGAATGTCGAGCGTCAGCGCGTCGAGCACGCGCCGCGGCCGCGGCCGCCAGAAACCGACCGGGAAGTCTTTCGTCAGCTGCTCGATCTGGATGGCGGGTGGCATGTCAGGTCGGCGGCCCCGCGCGGGCCGGCCGGACTCCGGCCGGATCACTCGCAAGGTCGGCGCGGGGCAGGCGTGTTCACCTCACGCCGGCCTGCTTCAGCTCGTACTCAATCGCGGCGTTGAAGAACTCCGCCCGGAGGCCAGGGAGCTTCACGCCGTTGACGAAGAAGGTGGGCGTGCCGGTGACGTGCAGTTGCGCCCCGAGCGCAATGTCCCCCTTCACCAGCTCGATCACCGACGGGAAACGCTCTTCGAAATTCGCCACGCGGCCGATCTCCCGCGCTCCCTGTCGCGCCATCGCACGCGACATGGTCGCCTGGTTCTGGAACAGCCACTCTTCCATCTCCTCCGCCCGGCCATGCTCACGCGCGAGGCGCACGGCGACGGCCGCCTCGCATGAACCCAGATGCTGTCCCTGGGGCGTGTTGGCGTTGCACGCGGGGTCGAGCGGATAGTCCTTCAGCACCAGCTTGACCAGCCCGGGCTTGCTGGCCTGCCAGCGCGTCAGGACCGGCTTGTATTCCATGAAGGTCTGCTTGCAGGGCGGACACATGAAGTCGTTGAACTTCACGATGACCACCTTCGCGCCGTCGTTCGCGACCGGCAGTGGCACCCGCGGCTGGCTCACGTAATACTTTTCGAACTGCGTCTGCTGTTCAGCGCTGAGCGCCTGCGGCGCTGCGGCGACCTGCCCGGCCTCCTCACCGCGCGCTTCCGGCTGGCGAGGGAAGAAGGCGACGGCGCTCGCCGCGAACGCGGCGAAGAGCAACACCGCGACGAGCGAAGCGGGAGAGGTCATCAGCGCGCGCAGATCGCGCAGGGCACGGCCGGGGAGTGATCGCATGGAGAGGTCCGTTCCCGATCCAGACAGGATGAAAATCCCGATGACGGATACGTAGGTCAGCAGGCATAGCGCGCAGACGGTCTTCAGCACGACGAACGAGGCGTACCCGAAGTACATCACGAACGCCAGGCCGACGACCGACCACGCAAACAGGTACAAGGGGGCGTAGTCTGCAAAGCGGTCCCGTGTTGCCGGTGGAGCCGGGCGCCTCGCGGTTTTCACGGCGTCGCCGGAAGACTTCGCCGGCAGTGCCGCCGCGCCACGCCAACTCGCCGCCACGAGCATGGTCGCCGCGACGAACCAGATGACGCCGGCGATGGCCACCGGCACACCACGGAACGAGCCGAACCGGCTTTCGTAGACCGTCTCGCAGTTCCACGTGGCATTGATCGAGCAGAAGCTCGTGTACCCGGGCTCGGTCAACAAGCGGTAGTGGACGTACGCGGACAGGCTCGACACGATGAGCCCGAGCACGCAGAACACCAGCAGCCCGATGGCGGTGCGACGCGTCATGATTCTCCAGGCGGAAGAGCGCTGTCGAGCGATGGTACGGGGCGTCTGGACGGTGTGTCAAATGAGAGCGGTGCCGGTCTCGGGTGGCGCTCAGAGCGGCAAACGCCACCCGAAACCAGGGAATCTCACTGGATGGGCGTCCCCGTGGCGGGCGCTCCGGTCTGCACCGGCGCGATGGGCGCGGCGTCCTGGTAGATGGTCCCGCCGTTCGTGAAGAAGTATCGCGTGCCGGAACTGCCGACGTTCGTCGGCTCCGCCGTCGCCGCGTATGTCACCGCCGTCGTGGCTGCGTTGCAGACCGTCGGAGCGGTCGTCGGTGCCGGTCCCGGCGTGAGCGTGACGGTGTACTGGCTCTTCACCGACGGGTCGTGTGAAAGGTCGGCGCTGATGAACCCCTCCCCGCCGGCGGTTGGGGGCAGCGCCAGGTTCGTCAGCGAATCGGCGTAATTGCCCTGACCGCAGTTCGCCGAGAAGTTGATCTGGGCCACGGTGATCGCCCGCAGCGATCCGATGGCCGAGGCCTCGTTGCCCGACATCCGCGCCCGGAGCAGGCCGGGGACCGCGATCGCGGCGATGATGCCGATGATCGCAACCACGATCAGCAACTCGATGAGCGTGAAACCCTTGGCGTCGCCTAGCTTCATGACGTGTCGTCTCCTCTGAACCCGGGTAACCCGACTGTTCGTGTCTGGCGATGCGACGGCCGCGCTCGCGTATCTGCGCGTGTGGCGGCCGCGCGCGCGTCGCCAGGGTGCAACCCGAATACCAGCTCGGCCCTTACCGCAGGTGTGCCGGGGCAGACCCGTAGATGTTCAGACTTCCGGCGAATATCTCTGGCCGTGCGTCCCCAGACGCCCGAACGCGCGGACCCGTTGTGATGGTCGCGTGGCAGAAATTGTCGGAAAGCCTGACGTCATGATTGTACTTCTTCGCCCGCAAACCGACGAGCAGCAGCCCGGCGCCACTGCTCTCGAGGCTCTCGAGGCACCCGCCGCATGGACCGGGCCGCCTGCGGCCGACGCCCTGGTGAGACCTAAAGCGCGGTCGCACATCAGCGCGCCAGCTTGCCGATGAGATCGAACATCGGCAGGTACATGGCAATGACGATCCCGCCGACGACCAGGCCGAGGAAGCCGACCAGCAGCGGCTCGAGCAGCGCGACGAGCCCGGCGACGGCAGTATCCGCTTCGTCCTCGTAGAACTCGGCGATCTTTGCCAGCATCGTGTCGAGCGCGCCGGTTGCCTCCCCGACGCCGATCATCTGCACGACAATCGCCGGAAACACCCGCGTCTGCTGCAGCGGTGCAGCCATCGTCTCGCCACGCTCGATGCTTCGGCGTGTGCTGACCAGGGCGTCCTCGACGACGACGTTGCCGCAGGTGGAGGCGGTGATGGTCAGCCCGTCGAGAATCGGGACGCCGGACCCGATGAGCGTCCCGAGCGTACGGCAGAACCGCGCGACGGTGATTTTCCGGACGAGAGGTCCCACGATCGGCAGGGCGAGCCGGCCCCGGTCCAGGAACCGGCGGCCTGCCGGTGTGGCGGCATAACGGTTGAGTGCGGCGGCGCCGGCAACGGCCCCGCCCACCAGCCAGGGCAGCCCGCGCGCGAATCCTTCGCTGGCTGCGACCACGAGGCGCGTCGGGAGCGGCAACTCCGCGCCCAGCCCGCTGAACAGCGCGGCGAACGTCGGAATGACCTTCCACAGGATCACCCCGACGACGACCATGGCGATTGTGAGAACCGCGACGGGGTAGATCATCGCCGACGTGATCTGTCCCTTCAGCCTCGCGGCCTTCTCGATGTAGATCGCCAGCCGGTCCAGGATCGTGTCGAGGATGCCGCCGGCCTCCCCGGCCGCGATCATGTTCGCGTAGAGCGCGTCGAACACGTCGGGGTGCTTCTTCATCGCGTCGGCGAGCGCGGACCCGCGCTCCACGTCTGCCCGGGTCTGCCGAATCGCCCGCGCCAGCCGGCGATCGGCTTCTTCTGCGCCGAGCAGATCGAGGCACTCCACGAGCGGCAGGCCCGCGTCGATCATGACGGCGAACTGCCGCGTGAACGCCGCCAGGTTCCGTGCCTTGACCCGACGGCCGGCGGCGGCAAGGGTCTTCGCGGGCGCAGGACGCGCCGGCCCGACGCGAGTGACGAAGATCCCCTCACGCCTGAGGGCGGACACCGCATCCTGGATGGTCTCCGCCGATCGCTCGCCGCTGACACGTTCTCCCGATTGGATCCGTCCGGTGTACGCAAAGCTTGCCACGTGCTCTCACCGCTCCGCTGAAGCCCGCTCCTTCGGCCAGGCACACATCCCGATCACCCGCGCGGCAGCGTGCGCGCCGGGCGCGCCAGCATCTCCTGCAGCTCGTCGCGGCGCGAGCTCGCCTGCATGGCCGTGTCGCGCGTGATTTGCCCGCCGGCGTAGAGGCGGGCCAGCGACTGGTTCGCGGTCTGCATACCGGCCTTCTCCTGGCCAATCTGCATGGCCGAGTAGATCTGATGCACCTTGTCTTCTCGCACCAGGTTGCGCACCGCGCTCGTCGTCACCAGCACTTCGAGCGCCGCCACGCGTCCGCCGCCAATCCGCGGCAGCAACGCCTGGCAGACCACGCCTTCGAGCACGAGCGACAGCTGGGTGCGCACCTGCGACTGCTGGTGAGCCGGGAACACGTCGATCACGCGAGTAATCGTCTGCGCCGCCGAGCCCGTGTGCAGGCTGCCGAAAGTGAGATGGCCCGTCTCTGCAATCCGCAACGCCGCTTCGATCGTCTCGAGGTCCCGCATCTCGCCGATGAGGACCACGTCGGGATCCTCGCGAAGCGCAGCGCGGAGCGCGCCGGCGAAGCTGCGGGTGTCGGTGTGAATCTCGCGCTGGTTCACCAGGCAGCGCTTGTGCGCGTGGATGTACTCGATCGGATCTTCAATCGTGAGGATGTGGCCCTCGCGTTCGCTGTTGATTGAGTCGATGAGCGCCGCGATGGTCGTCGACTTGCCGCTGCCGGTCGCGCCCGTGACGAGCACGAGGCCGTGCGGCCGACGTGCGAACGCCTCGACGGCAGGCGGCAGGCCCAGATCGGCGCAGGTGCGGATCCGTCCTGGAATGAGCCGGTACACGCCAGCCACGGCCCCGCGCTGGATGAACAGGTTGCAGCGAAAGCGCGCGTCGGCGCTGAGGCTGAACGCACAATCGAGCTCGCCGGTCTCTTCGAACCGCAGCAATTGCGGCGGCGTCAGCAGGCTGCACGCCAACGGCCGCGTCTCTTCGGCCGTGAGCGCCGGCAAGTCGAGCGGGCGCAGGCGGCCATCAACGCGCACCGACGGAGGCACTCCCGCCGTGAGGTGAAGGTCCGAGCCCCCGAGCGCCGCCGTGCGCTCGAGCAGTTGCCGGAGCGCAGTCGTGGCGGGCATCACTCGAGCGTCTCCCGCGCGACCTCCTCGAGCGACGTCACCCCGTCGCTGACCTTGCGCAGGCCGCTCTGGCGCAGGGTGACCATGCCGCCGGCCACGGCGGCACGGCGAAGCTCCACGACCGGCGCACCCGCAAGCACCAGCTCGCGAATGGGGTCGGTCACGTCCATTACCTCGTACAGACCCACCCGCCCCGTGTACCCGGTGTGGCGACAGTCCGGGCAGCCGACGGCGCGCATCGGCACAATCGCTTCGACACCCGCCGGATCGAAGCCGGCATGCACGAGCGCCGGGACGGACATGGCGTGCGGCTCACGACAGTTCAGGCAGAGGCGTCGCACCAGGCGCTGCGCGCAGATCAGCGTGGTCGAGCTCGCAACCAGGAAGGGCTCGATTCCCATGTTCACCAGCCGGTTGACGCTGCTGGGCGCGTCGTTGGTGTGGAGGGTCGAGAGCACGAGATGGCCGGTCAGTGCCGCCTTCACGGCGATCTCCGCCGTCTCGAGATCCCGGATCTCCCCCACGAGGATGATGTTCGGGTCCTGCCGCAGGAACGCTCGCAGCGCGGTCGCGAATGTCAGGCCGATCGACTCGCGGACCGGCACCTGATTGATGCCTGGCAGGTTGAACTCGATTGGGTCCTCCGCGGTCGTGATGTTGGTTCCCGGCCGGTTCAGGCGCGCGATCGACGAGTACAGCGTGTTCGTCTTCCCGCTGCCGGTCGGGCCCGTGACGAGCACCATGCCCCAGGGCTTCTCGATCGCCGCTTCGAAGCGCGCCAGCGACTCGGGCTCGAAGCCGAGCGTGCGCATGTCGAGCATCAGCGTCCCGCGGTCGAGCAGCCGCAGCACCAGCTTTTCGCCGAACAGCGTGGGCAGCGATGACACACGGAAGTCGATATGCCTCGTTCGGCCGTCGTCGGCATACCGCACCTTGATGCGGCCGTCCTGCGGCAGCCGCTTCTCGGCGATATCGAGCCTTGCCATGATCTTGAGGCGGGAGGTAATGGCATCGCGGAACTTCACCGGCGGCGCCATGACGTCGTGCAGCATGCCGTCGATCCGGTACCGGATGCGGAGCTCGCGCTCGTACGGCTCGATGTGGATGTCGCTCGCCCGCTTCTGCACCGCCGACATGAGGACGATGTTGACCAGCCGGATGATGGGGGCGTCGTGCCCCTGCCGCGCGAGGGCAACGGCGCTGATCTCCTCGAGACCCTCCGGCGCCTCCGCATCCCCGGTGTCCGCCGTCGACACGTCTTCGAGTGCACGCGACGCCGCATCGAGGGCGCTCGGCACGGCAGGCGCTGTGAGCGCACCGCGGCGCAGATAGTACTTGTCGAGCGCCTGGGCAAGCGCCGCTTCGGTCGCGACCACCGTCTCGACATTGCACCCGGTGTTGAACCGGATGTCGTCGATCGCGAGCACGTTGGTCGGGTCCGCCATCGCCAGCGTGAGCGTGGCGCCGGTGCGGCTGATCGGGAGCACGAGGTGCCTCCTCGCCCGATCGCCGGCGACGAGCGCGATCACTCCGGGCTCGATCGCGAACGCGTCGAGGGCAATCGACGGCACGCCGTAGTGGCGGCTCAGAAGCGCGGCGCACTCGTGGTCGCGCACAAGGCCGAGGGCGGTGAGCGCGCTCTCCAGTGTCCCTGCGCCGGCCTGTTGCTGGTAACGGATTCCGTGCTGAAGCTGCTCGGGTGTCAGGCGTTTCGAAGCGAGCAGCAGCTCCTCGAGGCGAGCGGCCATGCGTAGCGCGGCGGACGTGAGCGGGTGATTGTCACGATGGGTGTGCCGGCACGTTCCGCCCGGCACCCGCACCGGTCAGAACGTCACGCGTGCGCCGAGGCCCCAGCCGCGCTCGACCGTGTCACCGCCGGCGGTGACCTCGGCTTCGAGCAGCAGGCCGGATTTGACGCCGACGCTGGCGCCGCCGGTCGCTACCGGCCGCACGTCGCCAACCGTCTGCGCACGGGCACCGCCGCGCAGCGCCACGCGGCCATTCCGAAACCAGCGTTCCGCGCCGAGCGCCACGGCACGGCGATCTCCGTCGACGGCGCGGGCCGTCGTGAGATCCGCGTCTGATGCGATCGACCACGCGCGGCGTCCGTGCGTGGGCTCTGGCCCCCATCCGATGCCGACACGCACGAGCCGATCGCTCTCGAGCGCCAACGAGCCGGCGTCCCACGTCGGTGCGGCAAGGTTCCTGACCGTCAGGCCGACTCGGGCCCGGCCGATGTACGCCATCACGCCCAGGTCCGCGTCGAACTTCGTCTCGCTCGTGATGTTCAGGTCGTCGACCGTATCGAGCGCACCGTCCGCATCGACTGCCGCGAGCGCCGCCCCTTCAGCGCCGGCTCGGACCATCCTCAGCGTGGTCCCGACGACCACCGTGTCGCCGATCGATTGCACCAGCGTGATGCCGAGGTTCCAGGTGCTGGACCCCTCTCCGGCCACCGCCGTATTCGCGTCGTCTCGGACGCTGGTGTCGGACCCTGTAGGGGCCGGTTCCGCACGGCTGGTCCGGAGCCGATAGTAGCTGACGCCAACTACTGGCAGCGCACCGGCAACACTCGCATTACGGCTCCGCCACGCCGGCCTGGGCGTGCCCTCGGATGAGCGGTCATAGCTCGACTGTTCCAGGCCTCCAAAGGTCAAGCTCGCGTCAAAAATGGGGATGGTGGCAATTCCTGCCGGATTCCAGTACGTCGCCGTTGCATCATCGGCCACCGCGACGAACGCCCCGCCCATACCCTGGGCGCGGGCACCCACGGGTTCGAAGCCCTGCGCGGCCGCGACGCGCGGTGAGAAAGAGAGCAGCGGGAGGGTGCAGGCGAGAAGCAGGGACAGACGAACGGATTGAGGTCGCGGCATGTGAGGGTACTGGATTCTAGTCCGGTCGATGAAGGTCGGGCTCCGCAGGCGGTGGTTGATTGCCCCAAAAGAAACATCCGATCCCACCTCGACGTATAGTTGACAGGACCGCTGGCAATAGGCCAGAAACTGTCCGCCAGCTATATTCACCCGCCAGCTGAAGGTCACCATGAGTGATGTCTCTAGCGCTTCGCGGCCCGAAGCCGTGCAGAAGAACCTCGCGGCTCGGCTGATCGGCGTCATCTTTTCTCCCGGGCAGACGTTTCGGAGCATCGTCGCCCATCCCACCTGGCTCGGCGCGATGCTGGCGGTCGTGATCGTGGTGGCGGGTGGCAACTTCGCGCTGCTCAGCACCGAGGTGGGCCAGCAGGCGCTTCTCGACCAGCAGATCCGCAGCACGGAAGCGTGGGGCGGCACCGTCACCGACGAGCAGCAGAGGCAGATGGAGCGCATGCTGCCGATGATGCGCTACATCACGCTGGGCTCGACGATCGTGATGGCGCCGGTCATCACCGTCGCGCTTGCTGGCCTGCTGCTGGCCGTGTTCAACGCCGGGCTTGGCGGGGACGCAAAGTACAAGCAGGTGCTCGCGGTGGTGACCCACGCGGGGGCCGTTTCGATCATCTCGACGCTGTTCACGCTACCACTAAACTACGCGAGAGAGTCGCTGTCGGGCGCGACCAATCTGGGCGTCCTGACACCGTTTCTGGACGAGGGCAGTCTGCCCGCCCGGTTCCTCGGCATGATTGACCTCTTCCTCGTGTGGTGGGTGGTGGTGCTGGCCATCGGGCTGGCCGTCTTGTACAGGCGCCGGACCGGTCCGGTTGCACTCTCGCTGGTCGGAGCCTACGTCGGAATCGCCGGGATCATCGCCGGCGTCATGCGCGCATTTGCAGGGAGTCACTGACACGTGTCGAGAAAGAAGAAGATCCTGATCGGCGTCGGCATCGTGCTGCTCGCGGGTGCAATGGCCGGCGCGACCTTTTATTTCAAGAAGTCGCCGGGTGTCATCGTCACGGCCGAGGCCGTCAAATCGCGTGACCTCCAGGCGATTGTCTCGGCCTCCGGCAAGATCCAGGCGAAGCGGTTCGTCAACATGAGCGCGGTGCAGATGGGCCGCGTGACGAGGCTGGCCGTCGAAGAGGGCGACCGCGTCAAGGCAGGCCAGTTCCTGCTGCAGATCGATCCGAACATCCTCCGCGGCTCCGTGCAGCGCGGAGAGGCGGCGGTCGCCGGCGCCCGTTCCGGGCTCGAGCAGGCAAGGGTCGGCGTCGCGACCGCGGAAGCGAACCTGTCGCTTGCACGCGACCAGGTGAAGCGGCAACGGGAGCTGTGGAAGGAAGGGCTGACGACCCGCGAGGCTCTCGATCAGGCAGAGAGCCTGCTCAAGGTACGCGAGACAGAGCTGGAGGCGCGGCAATCGGAAGTCCAGAGCCGCGAACACATGATCCAGCAGGAGACCGCATCGCTCAGCACCAGCCGCTACAACCTCGATCAGGTGACGCTGAGCGCGCCGTTCGACGGCATCGTCACGCGGCGCAACATCGAGGAAGGCGAGAACGTGGTGGTCGGCACCATGAACAACGCTGGCACGCAACTGCTGACGGTGGCGGACATGTCCGTCATCGAAGCGGAGGTCGAGGTCGACGAGACGGAGATTCCAACGGTCAAGATTGGCCAGCCGGCGAAGGTGACGATTGATGCCATGCCAGGCCAGACCTTCACCGGGAAAGTGACGGAGATCGGCAACAGCCCGCTCCAGACGACGGCGCAGACGCAGGCGGGACAGCAGGCCACGAACTTCAAGGTCACGGTCCAGATCGATGGACAGATTGCGGAGGCGCGGCCCGGATTCACCTGCTCGGCCGAGATCACGACGGCCACGCGCACGCAGGCGCTCTCCGTACCGATCCAGGCCATGGCGGTACGCGACCTGGTTTACGACAAGCAGGGCAACATCGTGCGGCCGCCGAAGGACGACAAGAAGAAGCGCGCCTCCACGCCGGAGCCGACGGTCTCCGCCGCGGAGCTCGAGCCAGGACAGACGCGCAAGGAGACGGAAGGCGTGTTCGTCCTGCGAGACGGCGCGGCCGTGTTCATTCCGGTGAAGACCGGGATCGCCGGCGACAAGTACTTCGAAGTGCTGTCCGGGCTGAAGGCCGGCGACGAAGTGATCACCGGGCCGTTCAACTCGGTGCGGAACCTGAAGGACGGCGATCAAGCGAAGACGGAACCCAAGGACAAGAAGAAGGACACGACGAAGAAGGCGTCCTAGCAGTATCCTGCGCAAGCGTCCGACTGCCATGACTGCAATCCTCGATGCCGTGAGGCTCGCGATCAGCTCGATCTGGGCGAACAAGCTGCGCTCCTTCATGATGGTGCTCGGCAACATCGTGGCGGTGACCTCGATCATCGCCGTCGTGTCCCTCATCCAGGGCATGGACTCGTACGTCTCCGACGCGATCCTTCGCGACGTCGGCGTCGGCACCTTCAAGATCGACAAGATCGGGTTCATCACCGACGACGAGGAGGAGCGGCGCGCGTGGCGGCGGAACCCCGATGTCACGGTGCACGACGTCAAAGCGGTCGAGTCGTTCAGCGACACGATTACCGCCGTGATGGCCGAGGCTGGGGCGAACGCCAACATCAGCTACAAAGACGTGCTGCTCGAGAGCACCCGCGTGCGCGGGGTGTCGGCGGGGTACGAGGAATTCAACACCTACTCGGCCGCCTTCGGCCGGATGCCGAGCCGTTCCGAGATCGAGCGCGGACAGCCCGTCGTGCTGCTCGGCTGGGACACCGCTGACAAGTTGTTCAAGGGCTCGAACCCGATCGACCAGGTCATTCAGATCCACGGCACCCATTTCCGCGTCGTCGGTGTCAGCGAGAAGAAGGGGTCCGTCTTCGGCAACTCGCAGGACGAGTTCGCGATGATTCCTCTCAGCAGCTACCAGCACTTGTTCGGATCGCGCCGATCGCTGGAGTTGACGGTCAAACCCGCGACACCGGACCAGTTGAACGAGGCGATGGACGACGCGCGTGTGGCGCTGCGGGTGAAGCGTCACCTGCGCCCGAAAGACGACGACAACTTCGGCATGTACACGTCCGACACGCTGATGGACTTCTGGAAGAACTTCTCCCGCGGCATTTTCGCCATCCTGATCGGCGTCGTGTCGCTGTCACTCGTGGTCGGCGGCATCGTCATCATGAACATCATGCTGATGGTCGTCAGCGAGCGCACACGGGAGATCGGCCTGCGCAAGGCTCTCGGCGCGAAGCGCCGCGACATCGTCTGGCAGGTGCTCACCGAATCGACCACGCTGTCGTTCGTCGGAGGCCTGATCGGTACGACGCTCGGCTTCAGCGCCGCCATGATCGTCGCCGCGACGACGCCCCTGCCGGCGCGGATCGAGCCGTGGTCCATCCCCCTCGGCCTCGGCATGACCGCGATCGTCGGACTGTTCTTCGGCCTCTACCCTGCCCTCCGTGCCTCGCGCCTGGACCCGATCGAGGCGCTGCGGAGAGAGTAAGACGGGATGTTGGATGCAGGATGTCGGATGCAGGATGTCGGATGGCGGCTGTCTCTGAGACGAGCGCAAAGTTTGCTGCAGCGCGATGTGTGAGGCTGGTTGCGTCTGACATGCGGCATTCAGCATCCACCATCCGACATGACGTGACGCTATGAGAACCCCCCGCTTCCGCTACGGTCTGCTCGCCGAGATCCTCACGATGGCCGTGGGAACGCTCGTCACCAACAAGATGCGCTCGGCGCTGACCATCCTGGGCATGGTGATCGGCGTCACGTCGATTGTTGGCATGACGTCGCTCATCCGCGGCTTCGGCGACCAGATGGAGAACCTGATCCGCCAGCTCGGTTCGGACACCGTCTACGTTTCCAAGATGAGCGGCGTCAGCTTCGCCGCGGGCAAGAAGTTCTGGGACCTGGTACGCCGGCCCGACATCACGGAAGAAGACGCACGCGCCATCAAGGCCAGCGCGCCTTCCGCGATGCTGGTGGGTTACCAGCTGGGAGGCGGCCCCGGCACGCAGCAGCTCCGCATGACGTACGGCAAGATCGCCACCAAGCAGATGGCGATCGTCGGCGCGTCGGCGAACTTTCCTGAAACGAATTACCTGGTCCTAGACCAGGGCCGGTTCTTCAATGATTACGAAGCGAGCCATCGCCGCGAGGTCGTCGTGCTCGGCTTTGCCCCGGCGGAGACGCTGTTCAAGAACGTCGACGCGATCGGGAAGAAAGTCCGGATTGGACCGACCGAGTTCACGGTCGTCGGCGTGATGGGCAAGCGGCCGAGCCCGCTCGGGGGCAACCCCGACGAGTTCGCGGTCATCCCGGCGCCGACCTACGACAAGCTGTACCCGCCGCCCCGGTTTCGAGGGATCATCTCGCGATTTCTGATGATCGCCATCGTGCCGTACCCGGGAACGTCACAGAAGCAGATGCTCGCCGAGGTGGAGCAGGTGATGCGGAGCAGGCACCGGCTGAAGCTGGACGAAGAAAACAACTTCGACCTGCTCACCTCCGACATCATCATGAAGGTCTTCGACCAGCTGACGCGCGCGGTGTTTCTGGCGCTCGTCGTCATCTCGTCGATCGCGCTGATGGTGGGCGGCATCGGCGTAATGGCGATCATGATGATTTCGGTCACCGAACGCACTCGCGAGATAGGCGTCCGCAAGGCGCTCGGCGCCAAGCGCCGCGACATCCTGTGGCAGTTCCTGCTCGAAGCCGTCTTCCTCACCGCGCTCGGCGGCCTGCTCGGCGTGGTTCTCGGCAGCGGGATCGGGCTGGTCGTTCACTGGCTGACGCAGTTCCCGGTGTCGCTCCCCTGGTGGTCGTTTGCGATCGGTCTCGGCTTCTCTGCGACCGTCGGCATCTTCTTCGGCATGTATCCGGCGTTCAAGGCGGCGAGGCTGGACCCGATCGAAGCGCTGAGGTACGAGTAGATTCCGAATTCGGAATGCGGAATTCGGAGTTCGGAATTAGGTTCGACTTCGGAGTTCGGAATTCGGAACTACTGCGGACTGCAGGAGCGACGGAGTGCTACGAATCCCTGAGGGTTGAAAGGCCGCGGCCTGTGGCGCTTCCTGCACGGCCGCTCTTGAATTGCGTCGCGCAACAACAGCCGACACTCGCATGACGCTCTCGAAGCAAGCACGGCACTCTCCGCGCCTCATGCTCGCCCGCGCGCGCTCCCGACGACGGCGTCAACCCGATCGTGTTGCGATTACCGCCGGTTCGCCCGCGCGGTCTTGACCGAGCTTACGAAAATCGCCGTGAGCTCATTGGCTTCCTGCAGCAGCGGTCTGAGGCGCTCTGTCGGGAACGCCTGGCACGCCAACAGGAGTTCCAACCAGTAGCTGGTTTCATCCACTTCCTCCTCGGCGGTCGTGAGCTTGGCGATGAAGTCGGACCTGGACTTGCTGCGGCATGCCGCGCGGTAATTCGATCCCACCCCGGTGCCTGCGCGCACGAGTTGGCCGCGAAGGAGCCAGCCTGGCGAGTCGGGTCGCAGCTGTAGAGAGACCTGAAGCACCTCCAGAGCAAAACGTTTCGTGCGTTCCTTCAGATCCGAGCGCATGATCGCACGGTGAGCAACTGGTGTGCCGCGAAGCAGAGCCGCGGAACTGCGCCTGAAATGGCCGTGAGCCCAGAGCCGAAGCCGGAGGCGAGGCAGGATGTTCAGACTCGTCCTTCGACCCCGGTTGAGGATTCGACGATTCAGGCAATCTCCACTTCCTGCACTCCGCAGTACTTCCGAATTCCGAACTCCGAATTCAACCCTAATTCCGAATTCCGAATTCCGCATTCCGAATTCGATATGATTCTGCGATGCCCCGTGGGGGCTCCGGAGGATACCAGCCATGAAGGTCTATGACGCAGCCAACGTCCGGAACGTGGCTCTCGTCGGGCACAGCGGATCCGGCAAGACACAGTTGGCCGCAGCCCTCCTCTTCGATGCCGGCGCCGTGAACCGGTTCGGCCAGGTCGACGAAGGCACCACCGTCACCGATTCAGACGAAGAAGAAATCGCCCGCAAACATACCCTGTCGGCCAGCCTCGCCTGGTGCGAGTGGAACAAGACGAAGGTCAATCTGATCGACACGCCCGGGATGGCCAACTTCCTGAGCGATGCGCGCGCCGCGCTGCGCGTGGCGGATGCCGCCGTCGTCGTCATCGACGCGGTGTCGGGCGCCGAGGTGCAGACGGAGAAGGTCTGGCAGGAGGCCGAAGCGCTCGGACTCCCCAAGCTCGTGGTGCTGAATCGGCTCGACCGTGAGCGCTCGAGCGTTGAGCGCGCACTCGCGTCCGTGCGCGAGGCCTGCAGCCGCATCGTCACGCCCATCCACATCCCCATCGGGGAAGAGCGCGGGTTCGCCGGCATCGTGGACCTCGTTTCGATGAAGGCATACAGCTACGCGACCGACGGCAAGGGAATGCCGACCGAAGGTGACGTGCCTGCGGACATGGCCGATGCGGCGACCGCCGCCCGCGAGGCGCTCATCGAGATGGTCGCCGAGGCGGACGATGCGCTGATGGAGCGGTTCTTCGAGGTGGGCACGCTGACCCAGGAGGAGCTCGTCACCGGCCTGCGCAAGGCCGCGCTGACCGGCAAGATTGCTCCGCTCGTGTGCGCCTCGGCGCTGGCGAACATCGGAATCCCGCTCGTGCTCGACGCCATCGTCAACTATCTGCCGTCGCCCGCGGAGCGGCCGTTCCGCGCGCTCGATGCGGCAACGCGCCAGGAGATCACGCGCGAGGCCTCGCCGTCGGGACCGTACGCCGCCTTCGTGTGGAAAACGGTGGCAGACCCGTTCGCGGGGCGGATCACGCTGTTCCGGGTGATGACGGGCACGCTCAAGGCCGATACCACGGTGTTCAACGTGACTCGCGAGGCGCCGGAGCGCCTCGGGCACCTGTCTGTGATGCAGGGGAAGACGGCGACCAATGTGCCGGAACTGCGCGCGGGAGATCTCGGCGCCGTGGCCAAGCTCAAAGACACGCTCACCAACGACACGCTGGCCGACAAGGCCACGGGGCTGGTGTTCGCGCCGATCGCATTCCCCGAGCCGGTGCTGTCGTACGCGATCGAGCCGAAGAGCCGCGGCGACGAAGACAAGATCAGCACCTCGATGCATCGACTCGAGGAAGAGGACCCGACCATCCGCTACATGCGCGACCCGCAGACGAAAGAGCTGCTGCTCGCCGGGCAGGGACAGCTGCACATCGAGGTGACCGTCGCCAAGCTGAAACGGCGCTTCGGCGTCGAGGTGATCCTCAAGCCGCCCCGGATCCCGTATCGCGAGACAATCACCGCGTCGATCGAGGCGCACGGCCGGCACAAGAAGCAGACCGGCGGCCACGGCCAGTTCGGCGACTGCAAGATCCGGATGGAGCCGCTGCCGCGCGGCGCAGACTTCGTGTTCGAGGACGACATCTTCGGCGGATCGATTCCGCGGCAGTTCGTTCCCGCCGTCGAGAAGGGAATCCAGGACGCCCGGCTGCGCGGGTACCTGGCCGGGTACCCCGTCGTCGATTTCAAAGCCACCGTGTACGACGGCTCGTTCCACCCCGTCGACAGCAACGAGCTGTCGTTCAAGCTCGCCGGGTCGCTCGCGTTCAAGGACGGCATGTCGCGCGCGCGTCCGACCATCCTCGAACCGGTGATGAACGTCGAGATCCACGCGCCGAGCGACTACGCGGGCGACCTGATGGGCGACTTGAACAGCCGCCGCGGCCGCATCAGCGGCATGGACTCGCGCGCTGCCCTCACCGTCATCCGCGCCCAGGTGCCGATGGCGGAGATGCTGACCTACGAGCAGCACCTCACGTCTGTCACCGGCGGGCGCGGCACCTACAACATGGAGTACTCGCACTACGACGAGGTGCCGCAGCACCTCCAGACGAAGATCATCGCTGTCGCCAAGGCGGCGCGGGCAGGAGAGGAAGTGGAGGAAGTGTAGCCGGCGCGCCTGGCCTCCATCGCCGGCGCGCCGCCTCGCCTACTGCGGCGCGCAGTACGGACCCGTGCACGGCGGCGTAGTGCCCGCCGCCCCGTTGATCGAACCGATCATGCCCGGGTGGATGCTGCAGTGGTAGTTCGTCCCCGCGCTCGGCACGGTGATCGCCGTGCTCGTGGCATTTGCGCCGATGTTGCCCGTGTCGAACGAGTTGTCGTTCGCAACGATCCGGTGCACCGTGCCATCGGTGTTCTTCCACGCCACCGTCAGGGGGGCACCCGGAGAGGCGGGGTTCGGAGTGAACGACTGGCCGCCGCGGTCGCCAAGGATGTTGACCATCACCGAGGCGGGCGTCGGGGACGGCGTCGGAGATGGCGCTGGCGCGCTGTAACCGCCGCCGCCGCATCCGGCGCACGCGAGCGCTGCCGCCACCAGCCCACCGAGTACAAAATCGAGTCGCATGGTTCAAGCCTCCACCACCGGTTGAGCAGAAACGATGCCGTCCCATTCCGGCGGTTTTCACACGCCAATCGGACGGGCGCCTTACGGCGCGCGTAACACGTTTCCGGATTCGGTGATCGGGCGAAGGTTTATGCGGACCGATCGTTCGGGGCCGCGGCGCCGGTCATGCCCTGAGACGGCTCCCCGGCCGCAGCCTGCTGGGCGATGATGATCCGCCGCGCTTCGGGCCGGAGCGCCGGCAGCCGCCAGCCGAAGACGACCGCGCCGACGACGCAGACGACGCCGCCGCCCGCGACGGTGGCCGGCGCGCCGATTCGGTCCGCAAGCGTCCCGGCGAGCAGCGCGCCAAAAGGTGCCATCCCCATGAACATCATCGAGTAGATGGACATCACCCGGCCCCGCAGCGCGTCGGGCACCATCGACTGGATCAGCGTGTTCGATGAAGCCATCTGCAACATCATGCAGAAGCCGGTTGGCACGAGGGCCGCCGCCGACAGCCAGAGCGTCGTCGACGACGCGAACAACATCAGGCTCACGCCGAAGCCCGCGGCCGCAAGGGCGACCCACCGTCCCAGGCCTCGGATCCCGTCGCGTGTGGCGAGCACGCCCGCAGCCGCCAGTGCGCCCAGTCCGGAAGCCCCCATCAGCAGGCCGAGCGCCTTCGGGCCGCCGTGCAGGATCCTGTCAGCGAACACCGGCATCAGCACCGCGTAGGGCATCCCCGCGAGGCTCACGAGTCCCAGCATCAGCAGCAGCGCACGGACAGGCGCCGTGCGCGCCACGTAACGGAACCCTTCGATGATGTTCGCCAGGCCGGAGCCCTCGCGCCTGGGCCTGGGACGCGCGGCGAGGCGCATCAGCAGCAGCCCGCTTATGACCGCCACGTAGCTCACGCCGTTGAGGAAGAAGCACCAGCCCTCGCCGATGGTCGCCACGAGCGCGCCCGCCACGGCGGGCCCGATGATCCGCGCGCCGTTGAACATCGACGAGTTGAGCGCGATCGCGTTCACCAGGTCGCCGCGGCCGACCATGTCGGCGACGAACGCCTGCCGCGCGGGGATGTCGAACGCATTCACCATCCCGACGAGCGCCGCAATCGCGAACACGTGCCAGACCTGCACACGACCGGCCAGCGTGAGGCCGGCAAGAACGAAGGCGAGGAGCATCGACGCCGTCTGGGTGGCGACCAGGATCGGGTGCCGGCCGCGCGCGTCCGCAACGGCGCCGCCGATGGGCGCCAGCAGGAACACCGGGATCTGCCCGGCAAAGCCGACGAATCCGAGCAGCGCGGCAGAGCCCGTCAGTCGGTAGACGAGCCAGGATTGCGCGACCGACTGCATCCACGTCCCGGTGAGCGAAATCAGCTGTCCACCAAAAAAGAGCTGATAGTTGCGGTGACGCAGCGCACGGAACGACTGCTGGAGCCGGGGCGATGCTTGGAACGGCGCGGGCACTGGATGTTTTCGGGTCAGCGTGGGAGTTGTAGCCGATGCGCCAGCCGGTTGGAATCGCGGAATAACGAGAGGTTGAACCCCTAGAGAGTCCCGCGTTCGGGAACGGAAATATCGAAGTGGTACACGTCTTCCTTGCTGCCCAGCGACTCGTACAACCGTATCGCCGGCGTGTCCCCGTGGTCCGCCTGAACGAAGATGACGTAGGCTCCGCGGCGCTGGGCAATGGCCCGGAGTGCCCGTATCAGCCCCGTGGCGACTCTCCTTCGACGGTGACTTTCCAAAACCGCGAGATCGTAGATGTAGATTTCCCGACGGTCGCGTTCGAATTTCTCCAGCTCGTATGCGGCGATCCCGCCGACGACTCTCTGGCCCTCGTCCAGAGCCGCAAGAGCGATGAAATGCGGCTTCGACAGCAGTGCCCTCAAGTACTCGTCGCTCGGGATTGCCTGCACGTACGTGTCGAGCTCGTTGAAGGCTTCGCCGAACACGCGCAGGAGCAGCTTGAACCTGTCAACGTCACCCGCGAGCAGCTGTTCGTATGAATAGTCCATCGCGACGCTGTATCCGTGTCGTGCTGTGGCAGCCGGCCTTCATTCCCAACGCAGCCGACCGCGCTCTCAGCGTCGTCTGGCGCGACCGCCGTTGTCAACGCACACGGGCCTGACGTCCGCCCTCACTCAGCGTGGATGGCCGCCGCCGCCCGCGGCGGACTTGGGCGGAATCGTCCAGAGGTACACTCGGCGGCCGGCCACGTTCAACGACTGGTCGGGTGTCCATGGACCCATGCTGAACGCGTGTGAAACGATGCGCGTGCCGGGCCTCAACTCGGTCACGAGCTTGGGCTGGAGCTTCATGTTGAGCGACTCGAGCAAGTACAGCGTGACGACGGTCGCCGGCCGCAGATTGGTCTCGAAGAGGTCTCCCTCGATGAACTTGACGCGGTCGGTGACGCCGGCCGCGGCGGCATTGGCCTGCGCCTCTTTGATGCGTCGAGGATCGATGTCGACCCCGACTCCGCGTGCGCCGTAGGTCCTGGCCGCCTCGATGACGATGCGCCCATCGCCGCAGCCGAGGTCGTACAGCAGATCCTTGCTGGTCACCTTAGCGGTATCGAGCATGGCTTTCACCACCCCGGGCGGCGTCGGCACGTAGATGACGTCAGGCGCGCGTGAAGCCTTGACCGGTTTCTGTGCAGCGGTCTGACGCGCACCGACAGAGCCGACCGGCAAAAGACAGATCAGGGATGACACGACAACGGGGGCGATTCGCCTCATATCAGGCCTCCCATGTCCGATAGGTCCCCGGTGAGCACGAGCGGAGACTTGCGAGAACCGGATTGTGCAAGGCAGACGCCGGGCCCGGCACAACAGCTCACGGTGGTTCGCGCCCGTACAGACGAACGGCGCATCCACCTCGAACAGGTGAACGCGCCGTCTGGACCGCCGGTTGAGGCGGCAGGGTCGTTCGTGCGCGACTAGCGGCTAACTTCCGCCGGCCTTGCGCGGCGTCGTGACTTTCCGCGTGGCGCCGGGCCGCTGCTGCGAGGCGCGGTCGGCCTCCTTGGCCCCGTCGTCTTTCTTGCCGCGAATCCGCTGCGCCGCAGCGCGGAGGCGGTCGCCGACGCCCTTCTTCGGCTTGGCAGCTTCGTGCCTGGTCTTCTCGGTCTCGGCGTTCGGGTTGTACTCGCTGCCGACGAGCTCGATCTGCGCGATTTCGGCGCTGTCGCCGCGGCGGAAGCCGAGGCGCAGGATGCGCGTGTAGCCGCCCGGCCGCTCGGCGAACCGGGGCGCCAGCGTGTCGAACAGCTTTCCGACCACCTCCGGATCGTGGACATCGCGCGCCACGAGCCGCTTCGCGTGCAGCACGCGCGCGTTGGCGTCGCCGGCGGCAACACCGCGCTTGGCGACGGTGATGATCTTCTCGACGAACGGGCGCAGCTCCTTCGCCTTGGGCAGCGTCGTCTCGATGCGCTCGTGCCGCAGGAGAGCAGTGGCCTGGTTGCGGAGCAGCGCGATCCGGTGCTCGGTGACGCGGCCCAGTTTACGGTGTGCGATGTTGTGCGGCATGACAGTTCGATTCTTTGGGCGAAGGCCGCCAGGGGCCAGGGGCCAAGGGTTGGAGGCCAGGAGCCCCTGCCCTCTAGCCTGTACCCTAGCCTTTTAGCCCATAGCCCTTCGCCTTGTTCTCTAGCCTTCCACTCCCTGCCCGGCGCCCTCGAGACGCATGCCCAGGCTGAGCCCCATGCTCTGGAGGATCTCTTTGATCTCGGTCAGCGACTTGCGGCCGAAGTTCTTCGTCTTCAGCATCTCGGCCTCGCTCTTCTGCACGAGCTCGCGAATAGTGCGGATGTTCGCGTTCTTGAGGCAGTTATACGAGCGCACGGACAACTCCAACTCCTCGACACTCTTGTCGAGGTGCTCGTTCAACGCGCCGGCGCGCTGCTGCTCGGCGGGAGCATCGGACACGGTCTCGCCGCTCTCCTCGAGGCTGATGAAGATATTCAGGTGGTCGCGAATCAGCTTCGACGCGAGCGACACCGCATCACGCGGGCTCACGGCGCCGTTGGTCCAGACATCCAGGGTCAGCTTGTCGTAGTCCGTCGTCTGTCCGAGACGCGCCGCCTCGACCAGGTAGTTGACCTTCTTGACGGGCGAGTGCACGGAATCGACGGGAATCCAGCCGATGCCGAGGTCCTCGTCGAAGTTCTTGTCGGCTGACACGTACCCGCGCCCGCGCTTCAGGCGCATTTCCATGTGCAGCTTGCCGTGGCCCGCCACGGTCGCGATGTGCGCGTCGGGCTCGAGGATCTCGACGTCGCCGTCGGCTTCGATATCGCGCGCCTTGACCTCTCCGGCCTTGTCGACCCGCACGTAGAGCGTCTTGGTGTGATCGACGTGCAGCTTGATCGGAATCTGCTTCAGGTTGAGGATGATGTCGGTCGCGTCCTCGACCACGCCCGGGATGGGCGAGAACTCGTGCAGCACGCCGTCGATCTTGACCGCAGTGATGGCGGCGCCCTCAATCGACGAGAGCAGCACGCGCCGCAGCGCGTTGCCAATCGTGGTGCCAAAGCCGCGTTCGAACGGCTGGGCGTGGAACCGGCCAAAGCGGTCGGTCAGTGTCTCGCGCTCGAGCTCGAGCCGCTTCGGGCGCTGAAAATTCTTCCAGAGCATCTGAGGATCCTTTCGCCAACGGGCCGGCAGCCCGGCCTCCAGACCTGCGTGTCATGGCCCCTGGCCTCCCGCCGCAGGTCTGAAGGGCTGCGGGCCAGGGACTGGCGGATACGTGCCGCCTGCTTTCAGTTCTCAGTCGTCTGTCATCAGTTGTCAGTGTGCTGACGCTGAAGACCGACGACTGACAACTACTTCGAATAGAGCTCGACGATCAGTTGTTCCTGCACCGGCAGATTGATCTGCTCGCGCGTCGGCAGCGACATGATGCGGCCGACCTGGTCGCCGGCGTCGAAGGTGAGCCAGCCCGGAATGCCGCGGCCCTTGACCTCCTCGATCGCATGGGCGATTGCCGGGGCCTTCAGGCTGGTCGGACGCACGGCGACCGTATCGCCCGCGCGCACCGAGTACGACGGAATGTCGACCTTCTTGCCGTTCACCGTGAAGTGGCCGTGGCGCACCAGCTGCCGCGCCTGCGGACGCGAGGTGGCGAGGCCGAGGCGGTAAATCACGTTGTCGAGCCGGCGTTCGAGCAGCTGCAGCAGCGTCTCACCCGTGATGCCGCGCTGGCGGTCCGCCGTCTCGAAGTAGCGGCGGAACTGGTCTTCGAGCACGCCGTAGATGCGCTTGACCTTCTGCTTCTCGCGGAGCTGCACGCCGTAGCCGACGATCTTCTGCTTCCGCGTCTTGCCATGCTGGCCGGGGACGAAGTTGCGCTTCTCGATCGCGCACTTCTCCGTGTAGCACCGCTCCCCCTTGAGGAACAGCTTCATGCCCTCACGGCGGCACAGCCGGCAGACGGGACCACTGTAACGAGCCATGTAGTTCTTTGCCTCTGTCTCTCTGACGTCAAATCAGGCGGCTGGCGGTGGGCTGCAGCCCCTGGATCTCCCGATCGCCCCGCAGCCGTCCTTCGGTCTATCCTGAACTCAACCTTAGTTCCGCACTCCGCAATCCGAACTCTGAACTAATTCCGAACTCCGAATTCCGAACTCCGAATTTCTTTAGACCCGTCGTCGTTTGGCCGGCCGGCAGCCGTTGTGCGGAATCGGCGTGACGTCGCGAATCGACTTCACCTCGATGCCGAGCGTCTGCAGCGCGCGGATGGCAGACTCGCGGCCGGAGCCCGGGCCGGTCACGCGCACGTCCACCGAGCGCAGGCCGACCTGCTTGGCGGTGTTCGCGGCGTTGATAGCGGCCTGAGTCGCCGCAAACGGTGTCCCCTTGCGCGAGCCCTTGAACCCGATGCCGCCGGCACTGGACCAGGCGATCACGTTCCCGTCGATGTCGGTGATCGTCACGATCGTGTTGTTGAAGGAGGCCTGAATGTGCGCCAGCCCGCTGTGCACCACGCGCTTCTCGCCGCGCTTCTTGAAGACCTTCTTGTTCTTCTTGCCGGCGCCTTTCTCGGCGCCTCCGCTTGCTTCGCTTTTCGCCATGCGTTACACCGTCTTCTTCTTCGCGATTGCGCCTTTGCGCGGGCCCTTCCGGGTGCGCGCGTTCGTGCGCGTCCGCTGCCCTCGCACCGGCAGGCCGCGGCGGTGCCGCATGCCACGGTAACAGCCGATCTCCATGAGGCGCTTGATGTTCATCGAGATCTCCTTGCGGAGATCGCCCTCGACGCGCCCCTGCTCCTCGATGACGCGGCTGACCTTGCGCACGTCGTCTTCCGAGAGGTCCTTCACGCGGATGTCACCACTGACGCCCGCCTCGGCCAGGATCTTGTTCGACCGGTCGCGCCCGATGCCGAAGATGTAGGTCAGCCCGATTTCCACCCGCTTGGTCCGGGGGAGGTCCACGCCTGCGATACGTGCCATGCTGTTTTTCCTTCTACCGATCGGCCCCAGCCTCCAGGCTCCAGGCGGCGTCGGGCTCCAGGCCGGAGCCGATCTCGCCGGGAGCCTGGAGTCGGGAGCCAGGAGCCCAGAAGCGAAGTCCTATCCCTGTCTCTGCTTGTGCTTCTGGTTCGTGCAGATCACCCGCACCACGCCTTCGCGGCGCACGATCTTGCACTTGTCACACATCCGCTTGACCGACGCTCTCACCTTCATAGATCACCGTCTTCCATCCATCATCGGAGGCGCTCCACGATTCGCCCGCGTCCGAGGTCCCGCGGCGAGAGCGCGACGAGCACGCGGTCACCGGTCAGGATGCGGACGAAGTTGCGCCGCATGTCGCCCGACAGGTGCGCCGTCACCTGGTGCCCACTGTCGAGCGTGACCCGGTAGAGCGCCTTCGGCAGCTGCTCGGCAATGGTGCCGGGCACTTCGCGGCCGGCGATCCGGGTCACACGCCCTCAGCGGCGTGAGCCGGACGCGAGCGCGCTCGCTCTTTCCCAGTACCCATCCAGGCCAGCAAGCACCGCGCCGCCGGGCGCCGTCAGCACGAGCGGCCCCTTGGCCGTCACCGCGACCGTATGTTCGAAGTGCGCCGAGAGCCGGCCGTCGCGCGTCACCGCCGTCCAGCCATCGCCAAGCACCTTCACGGCCGCCTTGCCGAGGTTCACCATCGGCTCGATAGCCAGCACCATGCCCTCGGTCAGCCGCGGCCCGCGCCCGGGGCCGCCGTAATTCGGGATCTGCGGCTCTTCGTGCAGCGCCGCCCCGATCCCGTGGCCGACGAACTCGCGGACGACCGAGAATCCGTGTGCCTCCACGTGCGCCTGCACCGCGTGCCCGATGTCCGAGATCCGGGAACCCACCCGGGCTTTCGCGAGGCCGAGGTGAAGCGATTCCTCCGTCACCCGCAGCAGATCGGCAGCCTCTTCCGTAATGCGGCCAACGGCCACCGTGACCGCCGCATCGCCGAAGAACCCGTCGAGCAGCGCGCCGAGGTCGATCGAGACGATGTCGCCCTCGTGCAGCTCGCGGCGCGAGGGGATGCCGTGGACCACCTCTTCGTTCACCGACGCGCAGATCGTCGCCGGGTATCCATGGTACCCCTTGAAGGCCGGCTCGCCGCCACGGTCACGCACGCGCGTCTCGGCCAGCGCATCGAGGTCCGCCGTAGTGACGCCGGGCGCCACTACACGCTTCAGCTCGGCGAGCACATCGGACACCAGCGCGTTGGCGGCCCGCATGCGCTCGAGCTCCGCGGGCGACTTGCAGATGATCACGCCTCGGCCCGTCCCGCTCGGCTCATGGCCAGCGCCGCCTCGATGTGGGCCCGCAGGTCCGCGGTGACCTTGTCGGGCGGCTGCAATCCGTCGATTGCCGCGAAGGTCGGCCGATCCCGGTAATACCGGACCAGCGGTTCGGTGGCCTGCGTGAACACCCGCAGCCGCTGCCGGATCACATCGATGTTGTCATCGTCGCGCTGTACGAGAAGCCCGCCGCACCGCGTGCACCGGCCCGCGCCGCTCGATGCGGTCACGCTGCCCGGGCCGCCGTAGGTGGCCCCGCAATCGGCGCACACCCGCCGCACGCCCAGCCGCCGCACCAGCTCGTGCTCCGGCACCGACATGACAATCGCGATGATCGGCCCGCGGCCCTCTATCATTTCGTCGAGCGCCTTCGCCTGCGCCACGGTGCGCGGGAACCCGTCCAGGATGAACCCCCGCTTGGCATCCGCCCGCCCCAGGCGGTCGCCGACCACGCCAATCATGATCTCGTCGCTCACCAGCGAGCCGGCGGCGATCGTTTCCTTCACCTGCTTGCCGAGCGGCGACCCATCGTGGACCGCTTCCCGCAGGATGTCGCCGGTTGAGATCTTTGGAATCCCATACGCCCGGCAGACGCGTTCGGCCTGTGTGCCCTTGCCCGCACCGGGAGGCCCGATCATGACGAGGTTGAACGACATCGGGTGATCCGTCCCGGCTCTGGCGCTCAGCCCCGGCGGCCGCGAATACGGGTCTTCTTCATGAAGCCATCGTAGTGCCGCATGATCAGCTGCGATTCCACCTGCTGCACCGTGTCCATCGCGACGCCCACGATGATGAGCAGTGACGTGCCGCCGAAGTAGAACGTCACGTTCATGCCCTGCGTGATGAACTGCGGCAGCACCGAGTCGAGCCACTCGCCGATGAACGGAATCGGCGCGACCTTGAAGCCGGTGATCAGGAACTCCGGCAGGATCGCGACGGCCGCCAGATAGAGCGCGCCCGCCAGCGTGATCCGGGTCAGGATCGTGTCGATGTACTCCGCCGTGCGCTTGCCGGGCCGGATACCCGGGATGAACCCGCCGTACTTGCGCATGTTCTCCGCGACGTCATCCGGGTTGAAGATGATCGCGGTGTAGAAGTACGCGAAGAACAGGATGCCCGCCACAAACAGCATGTTGTAGAGCGGCATGCCCCACGCGAGCTGATCGACGACCGACCGGGCCCAGCTGCCGCTCGGGAACATCTGCGCAACCGTGGCCGGGAACGCCAGGATCGACGATGCAAAGATCACCGGGATGACGCCGCCGGTATTCACCTTGAGGGGAATGTGCGTGCTCGACCCGCCGTACATCCGCCGGCCGACCAGCCGCTTCGCGTACTGCACCGTGACGCGCCGCTGTCCGCGCTCCATGAAGATGATCGCGCCGACCACGACCACCATCATCACGAGCAGCAGCAGCAGGCGGATGAGCCCCATCTGCCCCGTGCGCAGCTGGTCGAACGTCGTGACCACCGCCCGCGGCAGGCCGCTGACGATCCCCGCAAAGATGATGAGCGACATCCCGTTGCCGATGCCGCGCTCGGTGATCTGCTCGCCGAGCCACATGATGAACGCCGTGCCCGTCGTCAGCGTGAGCACGGTCATCAGCCGGAAGCCCCACCCGCCGTGGTACACGAGCGGAAGGCCGCCGGCGACGTTCGTCTGACGCTCGAGGAAGATCGCGATGCTGAGCGCCTGCACGACCGCGAGGAAAATCGTCCCGTAGCGCGTGTACTGCGTGATTTTCCGGCGCCCGAGCTCGCCTTCCTTCGACAGCTTCTCCAGGTACGGCCACACCACCGTCAGCAGCTGAAGGATGATCGATGCGCTGATGTAGGGCATGATGCCCAGCGCGAAGATCGTCACCCGCGACAGGTTGCCGCCCGAGAACAGGTCGTAGAGCCCGAACATCGTGTTGCGCGCCTGCTCCGCGAGCATGGCCAGCGCATCGGTGTTCACGCCCGGCGTCGGGATGTGGTTGCCGACCCGGTACACCGCCAGCAAGCCGAGCGTGAACAGCACGCGGTTGCGCAGCTCGCTGACGGCGAAGATATTCCGCAGGCTTTCCAACATGTCGCCCTGTCTCGGTTAGAGAACTTCCGCCGCTCCGCCCGCCGCCGCAATCTTCTCGGCGGCCTTGCCGCTGAACTTGTGCGCCTGCACCGTCAGCTTCTTGCTGATGTCGCCACGAGCGAGCACCTTGATGAGACCGGTGTTCGGAGCGAGGCCGCGCTCGCGCAGCAGCTCCGGCGTGATCGTCGTCCCCTCGTCGAAGCGCTCCGCCAGCGTATCGAGATTCACGACCGAGTACTCGACGCGGAACGGGTTGTGGAATCCCCGCTTCGGCACGCGGCGGTGCAGCGGCATCTGGCCGCCCTCGAACCCGCGCTTGTAGCTGTAGCCAGACCGCGACTGCGCCCCCTTGTGGCCGCGCCCCGCCGTCTTGCCGTTGCCGGAGCCCTGCCCGCGGCCCACGCGCTTCTTCGTGAAGCGCGAGTTGTCGGACGGCTTGAGATTGCTTAGATCCATGGTTGCATTCCTGTCAGGCTGGCGGCCGGCGGCTGACGCTGGTCAGCGCCAGTTACCTCACGCCTGACCTTAGCCTTTAGCCCTTAGCCCTTAGCCCTCGTCCACCGTCACGAGGTGTCGCACCTTGAGCAGCATGCCCCGCGTCTCGGGCGTGTCGGCGATCGTCACCGTGTGACGGATACGACGCAACCCGAGGCTCTGCAGCACGGCGAACTGGTTCTTGTTGAACCCGATGGTGCTCTTCACCTGCGTGACCTTCAAGGTCTTTGTCTGCTCTGCCATCGTCGGTGTCTCGCTCATCGGCGGTTCCCCGTGGCCGCGGCCATCTCGTCGAGGTCCTTGCCGCGCAGCCGCGCGACGAGCACCGGATCCTTCAGCTCCGCCAGTCCCGTGAAGGTGGCCCGCACGACGTTGTGCGGGTTCGCCGACCCCAGCGACTTCGTCAGGATGTTGCTGACCCCGGCGGCCTCGACTACGGCGCGCACCGCGGCGCCGGCGATGATCCCCGTGCCGTCGGGCGCCGGCTTGAGCAGCACGCTGCCCGCACCGAACTTGCCGACGATGGGGTGCGGCACTGTCGTGCCCTGGAGGGGCACGCGGATGAGGCCCTTCTTGGCCGCTTCGATGCCCTTCTTGATGGCCGACGGTACTTCCTTCGCCTTGCCGACCCCGAAGCCGACCACGCCGTGGCCGTCGCCGACGACGACCAGTGCGCTGAAGCTCAGGTTCTTGCCACCCTTGACGACCTTGGTCAC
Source organism: Vicinamibacteria bacterium (assembly GCA_963697705.1). GTDB lineage: Bacteria > Acidobacteriota > Vicinamibacteria > Vicinamibacterales > JAENWD01 > CAVUCH01. The sequence continues at coordinate 851,742 of CAVOPA010000017.1, read as the reverse complement.
ACGGTTGATGGAGACAACCGTGTCCTTCAGGTCGAGCTGTGACGGGTCGATGCGTTCGCGCGTTTTCATCCCTAGAACTCCAGACCCGCCTGACGGGCCGCTTCGGCGATGGCCTTGATGCGGCCGTGGTACAGGAACCCGTTGCGATCGAAGACGACGCGCGTGATGCCCTTCGCCTTGAGGCGCTCGGCGATGGTCCGGCCGACCGCCTCGGCGCCGGCCTTGTTGCCGCCGCGCTCGGCCGCCCCGAACGTCGCCTTCACCGCCGGCTCCACCGACGACGCCGACGCGATCGTGGTGCCGGTGCGATCGTCAATCACCTGCGCGTACATGTGGGTCAGGCTGCGGAACACGGTCAGGCGCGGCCGCTCCGTCGTGCCCGTCACCCGCTTCCGGATCCGGTGCTTGATCCGATCGCGCCGATCTTCCTTCGTTTTGATCTTCATGGCTCTCTCGAGGGCTAAGGACCAAGGGCTACGGGCTAAAGAGGCTAAGCCAGCCTTCAGCCCTTCGCCCTTGCCTCTAGGCTCCCGTCTTCCCCTGCTTCTTCTTCAGCACTTCACCCGTGTAGCGCACGCCCTTCTGCTTGTACGGGTCGGGCTTGCGCATGCGCCGGATGTTTGCGGCCACCTGGCCAACGAGCTGCTTGTCGACGCCGGTCACCGTGACGTGCGTCTGCTTGTCGACGGTGATGTCGATCGCGGGCGGGATGTCGAGCACGATCGGGTGCGAGTACCCGAGCGCGAACACCACCTGCCGGCCCTTGACCTCGGCACGGTAGCCGACGCCGACGATGTCGAGCTCCCGCTTGAAGCCCTCCGCCACGCCCTGCACCGCGTTGGCCACCAGCGTCCGCGCGAGCCCGTGGAACTTGCGCAGCTCTCCGTCCTCGCGTGCGAGCGCCGCCTTCACCTCGCCGTTCGACACCGCGAAGGTGATCCCCGGCGGCAACGCCTGCCGCAATTGCCCCTTGGGCCCCTTCACCTCGACCGCTTCCTCGCCGATCTTCACGGTGACACCGTTCGGGATCGGGATGGGTCGCTTTCCGATACGTGACATAAGACTCGATCCTTCTCGGCTTCAGGCTCCGGGCTCCAGGGCCTGTCAGCCTCAGAGCCACCCGATAGCGAGCAAAGAGTGGCTGGGAACTACCGCGTCAGCTCCAGAACTGCTCACGACACCGTGGCCCCAGACTGAGACCCGAAACTAAGAACTACAGCGTCAGTCTCGAACTACAGCGTCAGTCCCCTACCACACGTTACACAGCACCTCGCCGCCGACACCGGCGCGGGCGGCTTCGCGGCCGCTCATCACGCCGCGCGAGGTGGTGAGAATGCTCGTGCCGAGCCCGCCCAGCACACGCGGCACGTCGTCGCGGCCGAAATACACGCGCCGGCCGGGGCGGCTGATGCGCTCGATCCCCGAGATGACGCGCTCGCCGCGGGGACCGTACTTCAGGAACACGCGGATCACCGGCTTGGCGATGGCCGCCGCGGACGACCGGCTCCTCCACCATCTTGAAGCCGTGGATATATCCCTCGTCCTGGAGGATGCGCGCGATCTCGGCCTTCAGTTTCGAGGCCGGCATGTCGACGCGCGTGTGCTTCGAGTGCACCGCGTTGCGGATGCGCGTGAGCATGTCTGCAATCGGGTCGGTCATGTCTCTCAACCTGCTTACGTGGCTAACGCTGTAGTGGTCAGTTGCCAGCCGCCGGCCTTGGCGGCGCCGCGCGCGGGAGACTGTCCCGCGTGTCGCCGCCGGTCCGGGGACGGGCCACTACGATTTCTCTGCCGGTTACCAGCTGCTCTTCGTCACGCCGGTGACGTCGCCCTCGAGGGCCAGCTTGCGGAAGCAGAGCCGGCAGAGCGCAAACTTCCGGATGTAGGCGCGCGGACGCCCGCACAGCCGGCAGCGGTTGCGCAGCCGGATCTTGAACTTCGGCGCCTTCGTTTCCTTCGCAATCTTCGCGGTCGTGGCCATGCTGTTCCTGGTCTGTCGCGTTGCTCGTCTGTCGTCTCGTGCCCGCCACCGGATGATCCGGCGACATCCCCTGCAACTCCCGGTCGATCGCCGCTAGCTCGCCCTGAACGGCATGCCAATCAGCTGCAGCAGCTTCCGGCACTCTTCGTCGGTGCGGGCGGTCGTGACGAGGGAGACGTTCATCCCCCGCGCCTTGTCCACCTTCATGTAGTCGATCTCGGGGAACAGCAGCTGGTCCCGGAGGCCGAGCGTGTAGTTGCCGCGACCGTCGAATCCCTTCGGCGAGATGCCCTTGAAGTCGCGCACTCGGGGCAGTGCGATGCTCACGAGGCGATCGAGGAAGTCGTACATCCGGTCGCCGCGCAGCGTCACCGATGCGCCGACCGGCATCCCCTCGCGCACCTTGAACTGCGCGATTGATTTCTTCGCGCGGCGGACGACGGGCTTCTGGCCGGTGATGCGGGCGAGCTCGTCGGTCGCCACGTCCATGATCTTCGCGTTCGCCGTCGCCTCGCCCAGCCCCATGTTGACGACGATCTTCTGGATCTTCGGGATCGCCATGACGCTGGCGTACCCGAACTCCTTCTTCAGCACCGGCGCAACTTCGTTGACGTACTTCTCTCTCAGGCGGCTCATTTGTCGACCACTCCCTCGCACTTGCGGCAGACGCGGACCTTGCGCCCGTCGGCGAGCACCCGGTGCCCGACGCGCGTTTTCGCGCCGCACTCGGGACATACCAGCTGCACATTGCTGGCGTGCAGGGTCGCCTCGCGCTGCACCACGCCGCCCTTGATGTTCTTGCCCGGGTTCGGCTTGGTGTGGCGCTTGATCAGGTTGACGCCCTCCACGAGCACGCGGTTCTTGTCGGGCACGATCTTCAGCACGCGCCCGCGCTTGCCGGAATCCTTCCCGGTGGTGATGACGACGGTGTCGTTGCGCCGAATCGGCGTCTGGAGTCGAGACATATGAATCAGGCTTCAGGCTACGGGCTTCGGGCTCCGGGCCATGTCGCGCCTCGAGCCGTACGCGGCCCGGGGGCTGAAGCCTGGAGTCTGGAGCCTCACTGGTTCAAATCACTTCCGGCGCGAGCGAGATGATTTTCATGAACTTCCGCTCGCGGAGCTCGCGCGCCACGGGGCCGAACACGCGCGTGCCGATCGGCTCGCCCTGGTCGTTCACCAGCACGGCGGCGTTCCGGTCGAACCGGATGTAGCTGCCGTCCCGGCGGCGCTGTTCCTTGCGCGTCCGGACGATGACGGCCTTCACGACCTGGCCCTTCTTCACCGTGCCGTCGGGCGCTGCTTCCTTCACCGACGCCGTGACGAGGTCCCCCAGCCGCGCGTACCGCCCGGTGGACCCGCCGATCGGGTTGATCACCGAGATCTTCCGCGCGCCGGAGTTGTCGGCGACGTCGAGAATCGATCGCATCTGAATCATGGCAGCCCCTTCGGATGCCGATGCAGAATGTCGCATGCAGGATGTAACGCCCGCGTCGGGCATTCGGCATCCTGCATCCGTCATCCGACATGCCGTGCTACACGGCGACCGCCTTGCGGACCACGCGCGTCATCACCCAGCGCTTGCGCTTGCTGAGGGGGCGCGTCTCGACGATCAAAACCTCGTCGCCGACCTTGGCGGTGTTCTCTTCGTCGTGCGCCATGAAACGCGATGTACGGCGCTGGATCTTGCCGTAGAGGTGATTGCGCACCTTGCGCTCCACCGCGACGACAATGCCCTTGTCCATCTTGTCGCTCACGACCACGCCGACTTTTTCGTTCTTCAGGCTCATGGCTCTCGTTCCGTCGATGCACTAACCAGCAGGGCTGAAGCCCTGCCCCACAAACGCGTGTGGATCAGGCCTGCTTCTCTTTCAGCAGCGTCTTCACCCGCGCGAGGTCGCGTCTGACCACCCGCACCTTGAGCGGCACATCGAGCTGCCCCATCGACTTCTGGATGCGCAGCCGGAACAGCTGGTCGTCGAGATCGTGCTCGCGCGCGCGCAGGTCCTCGACGCTCAGCTCGCGAAATTCTGCTGTCTTCTTGCTCATAGCGCCCGCTCCTCGGCAAAGCGCATCGCGAACCGGGTCTTGATCGGCAGCTTGGCGGCGGCGAGCTCCATGGCGCGGCGCGCCTCGGTCTCGGTGACGCCTTCCATCTCGAACATGATCCGCCCCGGGCGCACGACACACACCCACTGCTCGGGCGCGCCCTTGCCCTTGCCCATGCGCGTTTCCTGCGGCTTCTTGGTGATCGGCTTGTCGGGGAACACCCGCACCCAGATCTTGCCGCCGCGCTTGATGAAGCGCGTCATCGCCACGCGGGCCGCCTCGATCTGCCGGTCGGTCAGCCAGCACGGCTCCATGGCCTTCAGCCCGTAGTCGCCAAACGACACATCGGACCCACGCCACGCCTTGCCGCGCATGCGGCCGCGCTGCTGCTTCCGGAACTTGACTTTCTTCGGCATCAACATGATGCGACACCCTCTGACGTTTGCTGGCTCCGGGCTCCGGGCTACGGGCCGAGTCGGGCTCCGGGTCGGGAGCCAGACAAGGCCTGAAGCCTGGAGTCTGGAGCCTGTCTTACATCCTCGCCGGCCGACGCGGGCCGCGGTCCCGATCGCGGTCTCGGTCGCGGTATTCCTCTTCGCGGCCCACGCGCGGCCGCAGCCGCTCGCCCTTGTTCAACCAGACCTTCACACCGATCTGGCCGTAGGTCGTGTGGCCTTCCGCGAAGCCGTAGTCGATATCCGCGCGCAGCGTCTGGAGCGGCAGCTGGCCGTGCAGGTACCACTCCGAGCGCGCGATCTCGGCGCCGTTCAGCCGACCCGACACCCGTACCTTGATCCCGCGGGCGCCGAACCGCAGCGCCGACTCGACCGCCTTGCGCATCGCGCGCCGGAAGGCCACGCGCTTTTCGAGCTGCATCGCCACCGATTCGGCAATCAGCTGCGCATCGAGCTCGGGCTTCTGGATCTCCTGGATGTTGATGAAGACCTCGCGGCTCGTGCGCTTCTGGATTTCCTGCTTCAGCTTGTCGACTTCCGTGCCCTTGCGGCCGATGATGATGCCCGGCCGGCTCGTGTGGATGTCGATCTTCAGCTTGTTGGCGGCGCGCTCGGTCTCGATCTTCGACACGCCGGCGTGAGCGAAGCGCTTCTTCAGGTTCGCGCGCAGCGCCAGGTCTTCGTGCAGCAGCTTCGCGTAATCGCGGTCGGAGTACCACCGCGAGCGCCACGTCTTGTTGAACCCGAGCCGGAACCCGATCGGGTGAACCTTCTGGCCCATTACACTCCTGCCTTCTTCGCGCGCGCGCCGGGCGCAGCCTTCTTCGCGGGTCTGGCGCCGCGGCCCGCACCGGGCGCGCCAACTGCAGAAATCTTCAGCGGCCGTTCGGCCACCTTCACGGTCAGGTGCGTCGTCCGCTTCACCACGCGGAACGCGCGGCCCATCGGCGCCGGACGCACGCGCTTCATCGACGGCCCCTGGTTCGCGTAGCAGGCGAGCACGTAGAGCCGCTCGACGTCGCCGCCGAAGCCTTCCTTCTGCTGCGCGTTGGCGATCGCCGAGCGCAACACCTTCTCGATGTCGTGCGCCACCGACTTGCGCGTGAACTTCAGGGTTGCGAGCGCCTGGTTCACCTCGCGGCCGCGGATCAGATCCATGACCAGGCCGGCCTTCTGGGCCGACGACCGCACGTATTTGGCAATGGCGTGGGCTTCAACCATCTCTAGCTCCCGGCCGGCTTGCCCGCGGGGGCGGCCGCCTTCTCGGTCTTCGTGGTGTGGCCCTTGAACGCCCGCGTCGGCGCGAACTCGCCGAGCTTGTGGCCCACCATGTTCTCGGTGATGTACACCGGGATGAACTTGCGCCCGTTGTGCACCGCCAGCGTGTGCGCCACCATCTCGGGCACCACCGTCGATCGGCGCGACCAGGTCTTGATGACCTTCTTCTCGCCGGCCCGGTTCATCGTCTCCACCTTCTCGAGCAGGGGAGTGTCGACGAACGGGCCTTTCTTGAGTGATCTGCTCATGGTTACTTCTTCCGCCGCGTCACGATGAACTTGTCGGTCGTCTTCCGGTTGCGCGTCTTGAAGCCCTTCGTCGGCTGCCCCCACGGCGACACCGGGTGCCGGCCGCCCGAGGTCTTGCCCTCGCCGCCGCCGAGCGGGTGGTCGACCGGGTTCATCGCCACACCACGCACGTGCGGCCGCTTGCCCAGCCAGCGGCTGCGCCCGGCCTTGCCGATCGACACGTTCTCGTGGTCGATGTTGCCCACCTGCCCGATCGTCGCGACGCACTCCAGGAAGATCTTGCGGATTTCCCCGGACGGCATCTTGACCGACGCGTACTCGCCTTCCTTGGCCACCAGCTGCACCGACGACCCGGCGCTGCGCGCGATCTGCCCGCCCTTGCCCGGCTTCAGCTCCACGTTGTGAATCTGCGTGCCGAGCGGGATGTTCTTGAGCGGCAGGCAATTGCCCGGCAGGATGTCGACGTTCGTGCCGGAGACGAGCGTATCGCCCACCTTGATGCCGGCCGGCTGCAGGATGTAGCGCTTCTCGCCGTCGGCGTAGGTGACGAGCGCAATGCGCGCCGAACGGTTCGGGTCGTACTCGATGGTCGAGACCTTCGCCGGGATGTCCTTCTTGTCGCGCTTGAAGTCGATGATCCGGTAGAGGCGCTTGTGGCCGCCGCCGCGCCACCAGGACGTCAGCTCGCCGCGGTTGTTGCGGCCGCCCGACTTCTTCAACGACTCGGTCAGCGGGTGGTGCGGCTCGCTCGTGGTGATCTCGTCGAACACCGGCACCGTCTGGAACCGCCGGCCCGCGGAGGTCGGTTTATATGTGCGGATTGGCATATTCGAACCTTGTCATGCAGGATGCTGCATGTCGGATGTCGGATGCAGAGCTGCCGCCCTGGCCGCTCCCTCATCCTGCATCCGGCATGCGGCATCCGTCATTCCTATGCGCCTTCGAGGAACTCCGGAATCTTCTCGCCCTGCTTCAGCCGGACGTAGGCCTTCTTCCAGTCCGACCGCCGGCCCGCGAAGCGTCCCTGTCGCTTGACCTTGCCGTGGGCCATGGCCGTCCGAATGCTGTCGACCTTCGAACCGAGCAGCTTCTCGATCGCCTGCTTGATCTCGATCTTGTTCGCGCCGGTCGCGACCTGGAACACGATCGTTCGTCCGTCCTCGCGGAGAATCGTCGTCTTCTCGGTGACGAGCGGGCGCCGGATCACGTCTGTGAGCTTCACGCCAGCACCTCCTGCAGCCGCTCGACGGCCGCGCGTGTCGCGATGACGCGGCTCGCGTGCATGATGTCGCGCGCCGACACGCGGTTCGAGAGCACGAACTGCACGCCGTCGAGATTCCGCACCGAGAGCGCCAGCTTCTCGTCGAGCGTCACGTCGACCAGCAGGGTCTTCGCTGCCGCCCCCAGCCCCTTCAGCATCTCGGCGGCTGCACGCGTCTTGATCTCGGACGCGGCCAGCGTGTCGACAACGGTCACGACCCCTTCGCTCAGCTTCTGGGCCAGTGCCGCGCGCAACGCGCCGCGCTCGACCTTCCGCGGCAGCGCGTAGTCGTAGCTCCGGGGCTGCGGCCCGAACACGGTGCCGCCCTTGCGCCACAGCGGGTTGCGCACCTCGCCGACACGCGCGCGCCCGGTGCCCTTCTGCTTCCACGGCTTCTTGCCGCTGCCGGCAACCGCGGCGCGGTTCTTCGTCGCGTGCGTCCCGCGGCGCTTGCTCGCGTTCTCGCGGACCACCGATTCCCAGATCAGGTCGGTCTTGACGAGCCCGCCGAAGACGTCATCGCGGACGTCGACCGACCCGACCTTCTCGTTCTGCGCGTTCACGACATCGAGAGTCATGGTGAATCTCTCTCGGCTCCGGGCTCCGGGCTCCGGGCTCCGGGCCCGGTCCGGCTCCGGGCTGGAGCCAGACAACGCCTGGAGTCGGGAGCCTGGAGCCTGGAGCCTGATAACTATTTCTTCCCCTTCACCGCGGCCTTGCCCTTCGGGGCCTTCTCCGCCTGCGGCTTGGGTTCCGGCTTGGCGGCGACCGCCTTGCGAATCATCACGTGGCCGTTCGGTCCGCCGGGCACCGCGCCTTCGAGGATGAGCAGGTGGTTGTCGGCGTCCACACGAAGCACCTTCAGGTTGCGCGTCGTCACCCGGTCCGCTCCCGTGTGGCCCGCCATCCGCATGCCCTTCACGACGCGCGAGGGGTATGACGATGCGCCGATCGATCCGGGAGCGCGGTGGAACATCGAGCCGTGGCTGCCGGCGCCGCCGCCGAAGTTGTGGCGCCGCATGACGCCCTGGAAGCCCTTGCCGCGGCTGGTCGCGATGACGTCCACGCGCTCGCCATTCTGGAAGATGGACGCGAGCACCTGGTCGCCGAGCTTCGGCGTGTCGCCGCCGCCCTTGAGGGCCACCTCGCGACGCACGCGGGTCGGCGGCACGTTCGCTTTCTTGTAGTGCCCGGCCAGCGGCTTGTTGACGCGCGCCGGCCGCTCCTCGACGAGCCCGATCTGGACCGCGTCGTAGCCATCCGCCTGCGCCGTCTTCGCCTGCACGACCACGCAGGGGCCCGCCTTGATGACGGTGGCCGGATGTACGGTGCCGTCCGGATCGAACAGCTGCGTCATCCCGAGCTTCTTGCCGATGATGCCAGTGACCATGATGTTAGTCGGCTCCAGGCTCCAGGCTCCTGACCCCGGGCGGCGTCTGGCTCAGGCTGGAGCCCGATAGGGCCGGGGGCCTGGAGCCGGGAGCCCGGAGCCGGAAATCCCGTCCTACTTGTGTTCCTTCCCGAACGCCTTGATCTCGACGTCGACGCCGGCCGGCAGATCGAGCTTCATCAGCGCGTCGACCGTCTGCGGGGTCGGCTCGAAGATGTCGATCAGCCGCTTGTGCGTGCGCACCTCGAACTGCTCACGCGACTTCTTGTCGACGTGGGGCGAACGGAGCACCGTCCACTTGTTGATTTCCGTCGGCAGCGGAATCGGCCCCGCCAACCGCGCGCCGGTCCGCTTCGCCGTCTCGACGATCTCGCCCGTCGACTGATCGAGCACGCGATAGTCGTAGGCCTTCAAGCGGATGCGGATCTTGTCGCTGAACATAGCCATCGGTGAACCTTCTCGGCTCCGGGCTCCAGGCTCCGGGCTCCGGGCCTCGTCCGGCTCCAGGCAGGAGCCAGACAAGCCCTGGAGGCGGGAGCCGGGAGTCGGGCGCCTATTCCGTAATCTCCGTAATCGTCCCGGCGCCGACCGTCCGGCCGCCTTCGCGGATGGCGAACCGCGCGCCCTTCTCGAGCGCCACCGGCGTGATCAACTCCGCCGAGATCGGCGTGTTGTCCCCCGGCATCACCATCTCCACGCCCTCCGGCAGATGCAGCGTCCCGGTCACGTCCGTCGTCCGGATGTAGAACTGCGGCCGGTAGCCGTTGAAAAACGGCGTGTGCCGCCCGCCCTCCTCCTTCGACAGGATGTAGACCTCCGCCTTGAACTTCGTGTGCGGCGTGATCGACCCCGGCTTGGCCAGCACCTGCCCGCGCTCCACGTCGTCTTTCTCCACCCCGCGCAGCAGCACGCCGATGTTGTCGCCCGCCTCGCCCGAGTCGAGCAGCTTCCGGAACATCTCCACCCCGGTCACCACCTTCTTCACCGTCGGCCGGAACCCGATGATCTCGACGTCCTCCCCGACCTTCACCCGGCCGCGATCCACCCGCCCGGTCACCACCGTCCCGCGCCCCGAGATCGAGAACACATCCTCGATCGGCATCAGGAACGGCTTGTCCACCTCGCGCGGCGGCAGCGGCACATACTGGTCGAGCGCATCCATCAGCTTGAGGATGCTCGCCACGCCCTCCGGATCCCCGTTGAGCGCGCCGAGCGCACTCACCCGCACCACCGGCACCGCGTCCCCCGGGAAGCCATACGACGTCAGCAGCTCCCGCACCTCGAGCTCCACCAGATCCAGCAGCTCCGGGTCGTCGACCGCGTCCACCTTGTTCAGCGCGACCACCAGGCACGGCACGTCCACCTGCCGCGCCAGCAGCACGTGTTCCCGCGTCTGCGGCATCGGCCCGTCCACCGCGCTCACCACCAGGATGCCGCCGTCCATCTGCGCTGCCCCGGTGATCATGTTCTTGATGTAGTCGGCGTGCCCCGGGCAGTCCACATGCGCGTAGTGCCGGTTCGGCGTCGAGTACTCGACGTGGCTGGTCGCAATCGTCAGGATCTTCGTCGAGTCGCGCCGCCCCTGCGATTCCGACGCCTTCGCCACCTCGTCATACGAGATGTACTTCGCCCACCCCTTCTCCGACGCCACCTTCGTCAACGCCGCCGTCAGCGTCGTCTTGCCGTGGTCGATGTGCCCAATGGTCCCCACGTTGACGTGCGGTTTCGACCGATCGAACTTTTCCTTCGCCATCGTCAGTTCCTCGTCATCCTCTGTGGCCCTGGCGGCCCACGTCCCGCAGTCGGACACCACGACGGCCGGCCCGAAGGCCGGCACTACATCCGTCGCTACGGCCGCCTGAAGGCGGGCACTACATCCACCGCTACGGCCCGCCTGATTGGCCGGCAGTACATCTGTCGCCACGGCCTTCCCGAAGTGGGCACTACATGCTGTCGCCATGGCCGGCCTGAAGGCGGGCACCACATCCGGCCTGAAGCGGGCACTACATCTGTCTAGGCGCGACCCTGCACGCGCGCGACGACTTCCTCGCTCACGTTCTGTGGCGCCTGCTCGTAGCGATCGAAGTGCATGCTGTAAGTCGCACGTCCCTGCGTGCGCGAGCGCAAGTCGTTCGAGTACCCGAACATCTCGGAGAGCGGCACCCGCGCGTTGATGATCTGCGTTCCGCCGCGGTCATCCTGCGACTGGATGCGTCCGCGCCGGCTCGCCAGGTCGCCCATCACGTCGCCCATGTACTCCTTGGGCACGACCACTTCGACCCGCATCACCGGCTCGAGCAGCACGGGCTTCGCCTTCTTCGCGGCATCCTGGAACGCCATCGAGCCGGCGATCTTGAACGCCATCTCCGACGAATCGACGTCGTGATACGAACCGTCGTAGAGCTCGATGCGCACGTCGGCGATCGGGTACCCCGCCAGCACGCCGCGCGTGAGCGCTTCCTTGATCCCCTCGTCGACCGGCTTGATGAACTCTTTCGGAATCGCGCCGCCGACGACCTCGTTTTCGAACACGTAGCCCGTGCCCGGCTCGCCGGGGTACAGGTGGATCTTCACGTGGCCGTACTGGCCGCGGCCGCCAGTCTGCTTCGCGTACTTCATCTCGCCGTCGGCCGGCCGCGTCAGCGTTTCCTTGTAGGCCACCTGCGGCTTGCCGACCGTGGCGTCGACGTTGAACTCGCGCTTCAACCGGTCGACGATGATCTCCAGGTGGAGCTCGCCCATGCCGCGGATGATCACCTGCCCGGTCTGATCGTCGGTGTTGACCCGGAACGTCGGGTCTTCCGTCATCAGCTTCTGCATGCCCTGGCCGAGCTTTTCCTGGTCAGCTTTGGTTTTGGGCTCGATCGCGAGCGAGATGACCGGCTCCGGGAACACCATCGACTCGAGCACGATCGGCTGCTTCTCGTCGCAGAGCGTGTCGCCGGTCGTCACACTCTTGAGGCCGACGGCCGCCGCGATGTCGCCGGCGTAGACTTCCTTGATTTCCTCACGCTTGTTCGCGTGCATCTTCAGAAGGCGGCCGATGCGCTCGGTCTTGCCTTTCGTCGCATTGACGACCGACGACCCCGATTGCAGCACGCCTGAATAGACGCGGAAGAACGTGAGCTGACCGACGAACGGATCGGTCATGATTTTGAAGGCAAGCGCGGCAAACGGCTCGTCATCGGCGGCCCGGCGCTGGACCGTCGCCCCCTCTTTGCTGCGCGGGTCCAGACCCTCGACCGGCGGAATGTCGAGCGGCGACGGCAGGAAATCCACGACCGCATCGAGCAACGGCTGCACGCCCTTGTTCTTGAACGCGGAGCCGCAGATGACCGGCACGAACGTCGGCTGCTTGTCGTCCCGAACCGACGCAATCGTGCGCGCACGCAGCACGCGCGTGATCTCGGCTTCGGTAATCGCCTCACCGCTCAGATACTTCTCGAGCAGCTGGTCGTCGGACTCGCTGACCTTCTCGATCAGCTTCTCGCGGTACTCCTGCGCCTCGGCCTGCATGTCGGCCGGGATCTCCTCGAGCTCATAGTCCGCGCCCATCGTCTCGTCCTTGTAGACGATGGCCTTCATCCGAATCAGGTCGATGGCGCCGCGGAACTGATCCTCGGATCCAATCGGGATCTGGACGGCGACGGGGTTGCTGCCGAGTTTGGTCTCGATCTGCTCGAGGGTGCGGCGGAAGTCGGCGCCGATGCGGTCCATCTTGTTCACGAAGCAGATGCGCGGCACGCGGTACTTGTCGGCCTGCCGCCACACCGCTTCGGACTGCGGCTCGACGCCCGCGACCGAGTCGAACACGGCCACCGCTCCATCGAGCACGCGCAGCGAGCGTTCCACTTCGACCGTGAAGTCGACGTGGCCCGGCGTGTCGATGATGTTGATCCGGTGTTCCTTCCAGAAACAGGTCGTCGCCGCGGACGTGATGGTGATCCCGCGCTCCTGCTCCTGCTCCATCCAGTCCATCACGGCGGTACCCTCGTGGACCTCGCCGATCTTGTACGTAATCCCGGTGTAATAGAGGACCCGCTCCGTGGTCGTGGTCTTCCCGGCATCGATGTGGGCCATGATGCCGATGTTCCGGGTTTTGCTGAGCGCTACTTGCCTGGGCATTTCTCTACTCGGCTCCGGGCTCCCGGCTCCGGGCTCCCGGCGTTGTCTGGCTCCGGTCTGGAGCCGGTCACGGCCTGAAGCCCGGCGGCTGGAGCCTGGGGCCTTTTACCACCGATAGTGCGCGAACGCCTTGTTGGCTTCCGCCATCCGGTGCGTGTCTTCGCGCTTCTTCACCGCGCCGCCGCGCAGGTTCGCTGCATCGAGCAGCTCGTTGGCGAGCCGTTCCTGCATCGTCTTGCCGTCGCCGCGCGCGCGGGCATAGCCGACGAGCCATCGGATGCTGAGCGACAGCCGCCGGCTGGGGTTCACCTCGATCGGCACCTGGTAGTTCGATCCGCCGACGCGGCGCGACTTCACTTCGAGGCTCGGCTTGACGTTGTCGATGGCCTTCTTGAAGACCTTGACCGGGTCGTCGCCGGTGCGTTCCTTGATGATGTCGAAGCTCTGATACATGATCCGCTCGGCCGTGCTGCGCTTACCGCCGCGCATGACCGTGCTGATGAACTTGGTCACGAGCGAACTGCCGTACAACGGATCGGGCGGCGGCTCGCGGCGTGGGATTTCTCGTCTACGTGGCATGGTTCGATCCTCGCCGGATTACTGCTTCGGCCTCTTGGCGCCGTATTTCGACCGCCCCTGCTTGCGACCCTGCACGCCGACGGCGTCGAGGGTCCCGCGCACGACGTGGTAGCGCACGCCCGGCAGGTCCTTCACGCGGCCGCCGCGGATGAGCACGAGCGAGTGCTCTTGAAGGTTGTGGCCAACGCCCGGGATGTAGGTCGTCACCTCGATGCCGTTGGTCAGCCGCACGCGCGCGACCTTGCGCAGCGCGGAGTTCGGCTTCTTCGGCGTCTGGGTGAAGACGCGCACGCAGACGCCACGCTTCTGGGGGCTGTCCTGCAGCGCGGGGCTCTTGGTCTTCGTCACGATCTTGTGACGGCCCTGTCGAACGAGCTGAGTGATCGTCGGCACAATTGCTCCACACACCACGTCCGGACGCCTCGACGGCCCCGGACGCACAGCTTCGGGCACTGCCCGAACCGATGCCTCGGCAGGCGGCGAGCCCGGCTGCCTACGAGGTGCTCCAGGCCTAGAAGCAACGGTGCTTGGCGCCTGAAGCGGATGACCCTATGTATTGAATCGCGCAACGGCGCCCCGGCCTGCGTGGCCAGGAACGACCGACGGGCACGAGCCCGTTTTACGCTGCGATGAACCGATGCGCCGGACCATCGGAGGCTTCACGTTCCGGCGAGCCGCCGTTAGATAGGGTTTCCTAACGGCGATAGAACCTGACGAATATAGCACGCACCCTATCGGCGTGCAAGCGGACCGGCTTACGGCTCCGAGGAGCCCCGACCGGCACCGTTGAGCTTACGCGCGGCGAGGCTTTTTATCGAAGGACCGTCCTCGGTCAGCAACCCTCCACTCGCCGCCGCCGACTGAAACGAGCGCTGGGCCGACGCCGCGTCGCCCTCCCCTTCGTACGCCAGGCCAAGCAGGTACTGGGTCGTCCCCAGCGAGATGCCCTGCCCGGCAGGCAACTGCACGGCGTCAAGCTGTTCGCGCGCCCCGGCGTAATCGCCAAGCCGCATCAACGCCACCGCAAGATTGAGCCGCAGGAACGGCTGGTCCTTCGCGGCCGCGCCAGCGAGACGGCTGCGCAGCGCCAGCGCGATCGGGTTGAACAGCAGGCCCTGGTCGGCCGCAGAGATCAGGCGCGGGCTCTCGGTGACCGGCAGCTGCGCCGTCCGCGCTGTGCCGGCGGCGTCGTGCGCCTCGATCGCCAGCGGCTCGCCGGGCCGCTTGGCTTCGATCAGCTGCTGCACCTGCGTGCTGTCGGTGACCGGCTGACCGTCCGCCCGCACGATGACATCGCCGGGTTTGAGACCCGCCTGTGCTCCCGCGCTGCCGGGATCGACCCGCACGACGATCAGCCCCTCCGCATTGAGCACATCGGCAGCGAGCAGGCCGATACCGCGGCGCGACAGCGCAGGAACGTAGTCGAACCGCGCCGTCGCCCGGGTGATCGAGTCCATGCGCTCCGGCGTGAGCGGGACGACGTCGGGCTCGCCCGCGCCGGCCGCGAGCAACGCCACGACCAGGTCGGTTGAGTTCGGGGATGGCTGCGACACCGCCGCGATGCCCTGCACGTCGAGGGCCCGGGCAAACCGGATCGAGAGATCCCGGCGTGCTGCGGCGTTCAGAGCTGCGGCCCCTCCCAGAGGCCGCCGCGCGGCGTCGAAGGCGAGCCACTCGGGTGGCATCTGCTGCGCCTTGAGCGTTTCTTCTGCCTCGCGGCCGGTAGGCATGAACACGGTGAGCTGCTGCGACGCGGCAAGCGCGCGCTCCACGTCTGCGCGGCGGTCGGCGACGCCCGGCTGCACGCCCGAACCCGCAGGCAGCAGCGCAAACGCCGGCTTCAACGTGCCCTCGACCGTCACCGCATCGCCGGTTTTCAAGGCGATGCGCCGCACCAGCCGTCCCTCGGCCCCGCGCATCTCCACGGCACGCGTCCCCTCGCAGACATCGGCAAGCGTTGCCGGCGCTGTGCCGCGCCGCTCTCCATCAACGAAGATGGCCGCCCCCGACGGCGTGCTCTCGAACGCGATGGATCCAACGGCGCGCTTGAGCCGCACCGGCTCCTCGCGGTAGTCCTCCGGCTTCTCGATCGGGAGGCGGCGCTCCTCCGTGACGAAGCAAGGCTTCTTGTACTGCACCGTGTGGGTGCCCTGCGTCAGGTCGGCGAGTACGAGGGGCCGTGAGACGAGCTCTGGCGCTACGCCGATTTCACCCGGCAGCCCCGCGTACTCCGGCGCGAGCGCACCGGCAGTCGTACGGCCGCGTGCGAGACCATCGACGACGACCTCGACATCGGGCGGCACCGTGACGACGAAGACGACCGACGACGTGCGCTCCAGCGTGAGAGAAAACTGCTTGGTTTCGCCCGCGGCAACGGCGACCTTCTCCTCGGCTGGCTTGTAACCGAGCCGCGTGGCCTTGACCGTGTACTCCCCGGCGGCGAGCGGCATCGCGTCGGACGTGACGCTCACCGGCTGGCCATTCACTTCGAGCGTGGCGTCGAGCGGCTCCACGGCGAGCGCGAGCGATCCGACGACGGCCTTTTTGACAGTGTCGAAGAGCGCCACCACGCGCGGCGACACTTGTCCGGACAGCACGAACGACGGATCGATCCCGAGCAGCGCGCGGAAATCGTCCTGGGCCTTCGCGGCATCGTCGAGTCCGAACAGGGAACGCGCGCGCATGCCGTATGCGCTGACGAGCGCCGCACGCGCAGCCGGCTGCTGCGCGGCCATGGGCTCGAGCGCGAGGATCGCGCGCGAGAGGGGCGGAACCGCGTGCTCGTAATCGAGCTCCTCGAACAGCCGCTGGCCGTCCGCCAGATCCGCGTCCCACGTCGTTGGCGCCTGGGCGCCGCGAAGCCCGGTGGCGCTGCCGAGGAGGGCCCAGAGCGCGATCGCCACTGTAGCGCACCGCCAGCCGATCCCTCTCATGCGTCGGTCTCCACTGCTCGTGATCGCATTACTGGTAGATCTGCACCCGCTCCGCGCGGTCGTCGTAGATGTACATCCGCGCCGCCTGGTCGAGGGCCAGGGCCGTCCCTTCTCGCAGGCCGCCAGGAGCGTTTTTGTCGCCGCCGGCAAACGTGGCCGCCAGTTTTCCGTCCGGTGCGAACACGTGCACGGCGACTCCGTCGAGGACGTAGAGGTGCCCCAGCACGTCGAACGCGACATCAGTGGGATTGGTGAGCTCGTAGCCGGTCGCCTTCGTCGCGATGCGCTGGATCGTCTTGCCCGTCCGATCGAGCACCGCAACGGTTTTGTTGTCCTTGTCGAGCAGGGCGATCTGCTCGACCGGGCCAAGCGAGATGCGGCTGGCACGAATGGGAGAGAACGATCCGAGGTACTTGCCGGCAGCATCGAACCTGAACACGCCGCGCTGGCCGCGGTCCGCGACGAGGCGCTCGCCGGTCGACAGCACGGCCACCGCGGAGATGTCCTCGAGCACCTTGGGGGCGCCTGTCTCGCGCGGCACGGTCAGCGTCAGCATCGACGGTGTCGGCGCGGCGTCCTGCACCAGCAGCGCCTTCTGCGCCGCGAGTACCCGGCCCTGGGCGTCCACGAACATCGCGCGCGGCTCGACGGCGGCGATCGAGCGCACGGTCGCCCCCTTCTGGCTGAGCGCAATCACGCCCGTCTTGCTCGTCACGAACAGGGATCCGTCGGGGCCGAACGCGATCGCGGAGACGTCTTTGAGCTTGCCGGTGGGGCCCGCGATCGAGTTGCCGGAGAACACGTACGGCGACTGGGCCGGCGGACGCACGTACAGCCGGTAGACGATGGTGTTGAGCGTGCGCGCCTGCTGCGCCTCGGGGCTCCCGGGTGCGGCAAGAATCACACGCTGCAGTTCCTGCATGGCGTCGAGCGGACGCCCTCCCATGGCCAGGCAGCTGGCGGCCGAGAGCCGCGCCGCTGACGCCCACGACGACCGTGGATACGCCATCGTGACCGTATCGAACCGATCGAGCGCCTCCGGACACCGGCCCAGACGCCGGAGCGTATCGCCTGCGGCGACCAGCGCCGGCGCGACGGCGTCCGACCCGGGGAACAACCGCTGCACCCGGTCGAAGCTGGCGAGCGCCGCTTCCACGCTGGTGGGCGTCAGTCCTCTGGCCACCATCGCCTGGCCGGCGATGACATACGACATGGCCACTGCATCTGACGCCGGAAACCGTTTCTGCACGCTCTCCGCCGTCGCCTGTGCGGTGGCGGGGTTCCGCTGTACCTGCAGCTGGTATTGCGCGATCGCCAGCAGCGCCTCCGCGGCCGCACTGCTGGCGGGGTAATTGTCGACGACGGCTTCGAGGTCCTTCAGCCCCTCGGTGTACTTACCGGCCTTCACGGACTCGAGACCGAACTCGTATTGGCGGCGGGCGAGATCCTCGGACGTCGCGGGAGCCTGCGCAGCCGCCAACACCGGCATCGACGCGGCAACCAGCAGACCGAGCATGCTGCGGCGGAAGCAGCGTCTCATCGGATGACTTTCGTCGTCAGCTTTCCCGGATCCACGGTGACGGTGTCGGCCTTGGTCACCCCGTCCGGGCACTTGATTTCCACACGGTAATTGCCGCCCGCGAGCTTCTGTTCCGTGATCGGCGGGTAACCGAGATCACGCCCGCCAACCCAGACGTTGCACGTCTCGAGCGGCGTGCGGATCGTGAGGCGCCCGAGGTCGGGTGGGGTCGCCGACGTGCGGCCGGCATCCACGCGCACGGAGTAGTCGAGCAGGTAGTCGCTGTTGCGCAGGCGCAGCACGCGCGGCCCGGCGATGGTCAGCGTGTGCTCGCTGGCCGACTCGCCGATCACCCGCGAGCCGTCCAGTACTTCGAACGGATAGCTGCCGGAGAGCGTGACGGAGAACGACGTCGGGACAGCCGCGGTCACCACCGGCGGCGCAGCCGGGGCGGCGGGCGGCGCGACAGCCGCCCCAGGGGCGGGCGGCGCTCCGATCCCGGTGGAGTCGAGCCGCACCTGCACGACGCCGCTGCGGATCTGCGTTTCACCCGCGCGCACCAGGTGCGGACGGAAGCCGCTCTTCGAGAGCTGCACTTTTGCGCCGTTCAGATCGCTCACCGCGATGTCAGCCGGTGTCACCAGCCCCGTCGGGTTCCCGTTGATGGTGACCGCGGCGCCTGCCGGGTCCGACACGAGCTTGACCATGCCGTCGCGCGTGGAGACAGGCACCACGGCGGCGTCACGGCCGCTCGCCGGCGCGCCCGCAGCGGCCGTCGGCGAGGCCGCCGGCCCGGAGGGCTTCTGCATGAACACGATCGTGCCGAGGACCGCCGCGACCACCACCGCCGCGAGGGCCACCCACGTGGTGAACTGGCTGGCAGCCGGCGGCGCAGCTATCGGCACGGGGCCGCGATGCAGATTCGCGTCGGCCAGGCTCTGGTGTGCCTGGAGCGACTCTGCTGCTTTCGGCGGCGCGCCCACCGGCGGTGGCGGCTGGGCCATCGTCGGCGTGGCCACGTACACGGTCTCGCTGTTCTCCGGCGTTTCGCCCTTGAGCGTTTCGGACGTGCGTTCGAGAGCCAGCCGGATAAGTCGCAGCTCGGCGCCGAAGTCACCCGCGTGCATGAACCGCTTATCCGCGTCCTTCATCAACGCCTTGTTCACCGCGTTGACGAGCGACACCGGGATGTCGGGCGCGAAGTTCCGGATCGGCGGCGGATCCTCCTTGATGATCTTCATCATCACCGCCGTCGGCGCGTCCCCCTCGAAGGGCTTGCGCCTCGCCAGCAGCTCGTAGAGCACGACGCCGGCGGCGAACACATCGGCGCGGCCGTCGATCTCTCGACCGCTCACCTGTTCCGGCGCCATGTACGCGGCGCTCCCGAGCACGTTGCCCGAGCTGGTCATCGTCGAGGCGGCAATCTTCGCGATTCCGAAATCGAGCAGCTTGATCGTCCCGTCGTCCATCACCCAGATGTTGGCGGGCTTCACATCGCGGTGGACGATGCCCTGCTCGTGCGCGTAGTGCAGGCCGGTGCACAGCTGCGTCAGGATGTCGAGCTTTTGTACCAGCGAGAGCGGCAGCTCGCCCGTCATGCGCGCCCCCAGGCTGCGCCCGCGCAGGAACTCCATCGCAATGTACGGCGTGCCGTGCTCGTCTTCCGCGAACTCGAAAATCGTGACGATGTTCCGGTGCTGGAGGCGTGCGGCCGCACGGGCCTCGCGGAAGAAGCGCGCGCGCGCCCCCTCGTCGGCCGAGAAGTCACCAGACATCACCTTGATGGCGACTTCGCGATCGAGCACGGGATCCTTGCCGCGGTAGAGCACGCCCATGCCGCCCCGTCCCACGCGCTCGATCACCTGGTAGCGTCCGAATGTCGGAGGCGTTTCCACTGGCGCTCCTGTCAACTGGCGCGGCCGTCTTCGATGATCAACTCGTATGGCCCGATCGCGACGGGCACGCCGGTACGCATGGCGACCCGCTCGACCCGTTCGGCGTTGACCCACGTGCCGTTCTGGCTGTTCAAATCGACCAGGACGTATCCCGCCGGCTCAGGCCGCAGCTCGGCGTGGAAGCGGGACACGACCTGGTCGGGATCATCCAGCACGATGTCGTTCTGTTCGCCGCGGCCGACCTTGAGCATCCGATCTCCGAGCTCGATGAAGCGGTGAAGCCGCTGCGCGCGAAATATCACCAGCCGGGGCACCAGCTTCACCTCCCCTGGGAGGAGAGACCCTGGGCCGTAGTCCGCGCGATGAGCGACGCGACGGTCACCCCCGCAAGGAGGGCGGCCGCGACGACAGGCAGCAGCACGGGCCAGGACGACAGCGCCGATGTGCCGTACAAACGGACCTCCCACGCGAGCAGCGGCGCGGCCGTGAGCAGCAGCACGAGCGCTGCCAGCGCCAGCCCTTGCAGCAGCACGCGGCGGCCCCACGCGGTGCTGCCTAGCGCAGGCACGCTCAGGTCGACCGGGCGGAGTGCCCGTCGTGGCTCTGCCGACGCCTCGCGGATCACCACTTCGCCCACATCGCTGATCGGGAGGGCGGAAATCACTTCGGTCGTCTGCGTCAGCCGCGCCGACGCGCGAACGGATCCGGCCACGCGCACCGCAGGGAGCGAGTCGTCGCTGGCGCGCGTCACGGGGGGCGGCTGCATCCGCGTCCGGTCATCGAGCGCCGGCACGTGGATACCGACCGCCGTGGCCAGCTGCGCCGCCGACCGCTCCGCTGGCGATACGACCCGCGTGCGATCGTCCTGGACGTTCGGTGCGGCCGCGGATTGGCTCGCGCCGCGGCTCATGTGAACGGTCCGGTTCGCAGCCGCGTCGTTGAATCGAATCGTGAGGTGCGCGATCTGCACGACGTCCCCGGTCGTCAGCACCACCTCTTCGACGATTCGGCCGTTCACGTGCGTGCCGTTACGGCTGCCCAGGTCGCGGAGACGCACGCCCTCGGCCGTGACGCGAAACTCCGCGTGCCGACGCGACAGTCGCGGGTCCGCGTGGCTGATCTCGCATTCAGGATCGCGGCCCACGAGCATCGTCCCGACCAGGATCACCTCGCGCTGGATGCGTCCGTCGTCTACCTGCAGCGTGCGGCTCACACGCGGACTCCTGCCCCGGAGGGCCCGCCGCCGGGCGTGTTGCTGGTGAGCACCTGGAGGCGGCGTTCCACCTCCTCTTCGATTTCATGGACGGCCTGGCGTCGGAACGGCACGATGCCGAGCGCGTCGGCGCCCTTGTCCTCGAGCACGGGGTAGCGTTCGCGCAGCGCGAGGCTGAAGAGATCCTCGTCGGCCGCGCGACCAATCAGTGCCCGCTGGCGCAGCGCCTGCTCGAGTGCCAGCACGCGCGTCCGCACCGCCACGGCCTTCTCCCGCGACTGCCGATCGTAGTCGCGCTGGAAGTGCGTCAGGTCCGTGAGCAGCTCCCCAAGCTCCTGGTATCGGCGCGTGACCGACTTGGCAAGTGCCTTCCACACGATCTTCGAGAGGCCGGCCGGCGCCTCGCGCTCGGTGAGCGGCAGTGGATCTTCGGCTTCCACCTTGTGCAGTACCGCCGGCAGGTCGGTCGCCGCAAACGGCTTGCGGCCGGAGAGCATGTAGTAGCACACCGCGCCCGTGGAGAAGATATCGGAGCGCTGATCGATTTCCGCGCCCCGGGCCTGCTCGGGCGACATGAAGTCGGGCGTGCCAACGATGAAGCCGCTGGCGGTCATGTTCGAGTCGGCGAGGCGGGCGACGCCGAAGTCGAGTACCTTCACGCTGCCGTCATCCTGGACGAAGATGTTGCCGGGCTTGATGTCGCGGTGAACGATGCCATGCACGTGCGCGACGGCGAGGCCTTCGCACATCTGGCTCATGAAATCGAGCGTCGTCTCGAGCGAGAGCGCGTGGACACGCTTCAGGTAATCGTTGAGCGTGTCGCCGCGCAACAGCTCCATGACCATGTAGAGGCGTCCGTCCTCCTCGCCCATGTCGTAGACGGAGATCAAGTTGCGGTGCTGCAGCCGGCCGGCAACCTTGGCTTCGCGGTAGAAGCGCTCGCGCGTCTCGGGGTCGCCCTCGAGATCGGCCATCATCACCTTGATGGCGACGCGCCGGCTTTGCTGCTCGTCCAGGGCGCTGTAGACCACGCCCATGGCGCCTTTGCCGATGCGCTCGAGGATTCGGTAGCCCCCGATCGATTTCGGCAGCTGCCGGCCGGAGGGCGCAGGAACGCGCCCGCCGGCACCGCCATCACTCATGCCGCGGCCTCGTATCGCACCACCAGCGCCGTGATGTTGTCGCGCGTTCCCTTCTCGATCGCGATCTTCACGAGTCGATCGGCAATGGCCCCGACATCGCCGCCCTGCTGCATCAGGTTCAGGAGGGTGGGATCGTCCACGGCGCCGTAGAGCCCGTCGGAACACAGCATCACGGTGTCACCCGCGGTGAGCGCGTGTTCGGACATGTGAACGTTCGTGCTGTCGCGCGCCCCGAGTACGTTGGTCAGGACATGACGCATCGGGTGGTGAGCGAGCGCGAGCGGATCCCCGCTCCCATGCTCGGCCAGCATCGTCGCCGCCCATGTATCGTCCTTGGTCAGCTGCGCGAGGACACCGCGGCTCAGAAGATACAGCCGGCTGTCGCCGACGCTGCCGATAATCAGGCGGTCGCGAGCGACGAGGGCGGCGACGACGGTCGTGCCCATGCCGGTGTAGTCGTCATGGCTCTCGGCGGCGCGGAACACCCGCCGGTTCGCGAGGTTGATCGCGGTCCGCAGCCGGTTGGCCTGCAGCGAGAGTGTCGGATCGACGCCATACGGCCACGAGACGTCGGTGTCTTCGTGGGAGCGCCGGATGAATCCCACGAGCGCCTCGACGGCGAGCCGTGACGCGACCTCGCCAGCGCTGTGCCCGCCCATCCCGTCGGCGACCACGTAGAGCTGCAGGTCGTCTTCGACCGCCCACGAGTCTTCGTTGTTCTTGCGGACAGGACCTGTATCAGAGACCGCTTGGGCCAGAACCATGAGTCGTGTGCGAGCTGTTGGGACCGGAACTGGCAGCCGTCGAGCTGCGGTGGCAATGCCGGCTCAGTATACGACGAACCCAGCAGGCCGGCGGCCCCGGGCGGGTGTGAACGTGACACGGCGACTCTCTTGCATTCGGGCCGTTTTCCATGGCTGCCGTGGCAGGGCATGAGTCTTCACATCAAACCGTCCCAGGGGAACCAAATGCGCATCCTTCGCCTGCTTTCCGGCCGCCCGTTGGCTTGCGGATGCCTCGCCGGCATCTACGAGACGTATACCGGGCCGACTCTCTGGATCGTGGACGCGCGCGGCGCGGACTGCACGGACCCTGCTCACCGCCCCGGCGTTCAACTCGTTCCCGCCGGCCGCACTGACGGGGTCCAAGTCGGGACGCACTGCGGCCTGACCGGCCGAGCGAAACCGGCGCAATACCTAGCGTGACTGAAACTGTGCGTACGTGGACGGCTGCGGGCTCGTCGAACCGACAGCGGCTCCTGACACTATCGGTGTCTGCGGACGAATTCTGTAGCTGATCCGAACGCCAGCGGTGACGGCGCGCCGACACTCATGATCACGGCGCCCGCTCCAGCAGGCCTCGATCGGTCAACCAGTCGACCAGCCGCTGCGGCCAGGTGTTCACGGCGTGGAGCGTTGAACGCTGGCCCATGTTGAAGCCGTGCTTGCCGCCCGAGAGCAGGTGCGCTTCGACGGGCGCACCGGCGGCGCGGTACCGGAGAAGGACATCAATCGTCGGCACCGCGCAGCACGGGTCATCGTTGGCCGCTACCAGGAACGCCGGCGGTGCATCAGCCGGCACTGTGCCCGGGATGAACAACGGCCCGGGGTAGACGAGGATCTGAAAGTTCGGCCGCCCATTCATCCGATCGATGGCGTCGGTTGCGCCAGGGTCGGGATCGCCCGGGCCGTAGGCGACCAGGGCCGCGACCTCGCCGCCCGCCGAAAAGCCCATCACCCCGATGCGCTGCGGATTGACTCCCCATTCAGCGGCGCGGCTGCGCACCGTCCGCAGCGCCCGGTAGGCGTCTTCACGCGGGTGCTGCTCGATCTTGTAGGGGGAGTTATCCTCGCGCCCGAGCCGGTATTTCAGCACGAATGCCGCAATCCCGAGCCCGTTCAGGAAGCGCGCCGGGTCGTCGCCTTCCGCCTTGAACACGAGCAGCCGGTGCCCGCCGCCCGGAAAGATCACGACGCCGGTGCCGGTCGCCTTCTCCCGCGGGGGCAGATACACGGTGATGGACGGATTGTGGATGTTCCGAATCCAGTAGTCCTTGGCGACCTCCGGTTCGTCTTTGCGGCTTTCGAAGCCAGGCGCGCCGTTCGCCCAGAGCGGTGTCTGGATCGGCGTGCGGTCGCCGGATCCTGCCGCGGTCGGCGCCGGGCTTTGACGCGCGGCCGCCGAGGGGATCGCGGTCCACACGAGCGCCAGCGCCAACACGACCCGAACCCAGATCGTCGTCATCCTGATCTCCTCGCATGCAGCCGAACCCGATTACGGGCAGGACGGGAACCGTCACGCGACGGCGCTCATCCTACATCGGCGACGCGGGCTGCCGAGTACAATGGGCGCTCACACGAACGGTTGGCGGGCCGGCGCGGATGCCGCGCCGAACGCTGCTCCCATGCCCCCGGTCGAACGCGCGTGCGCGGGACTGGCTGGACCGTGAAATGCGCCACGCACAAGGCCTCTGTGACGAGTTCGTCATGAGATCACCATGGCGTCACGCTGGCCTCTGGCGGTTCCGGTGCTCCGAACCACGCGCGCTCGGGAGACGCAGGTGAGCACGGCCCGACTGGAAGCCTTCAGCGACGGTGTGATCGCGATCCTCATCACGATCATGGTCCTCGAGTTGAAGACACCGCATGGTACCTCGTGGGATGCGCTGCGGCCTCTCGTTCCGGTGTTCCTCACCTACGTGCTCAGCTTCGTGTTTCTGGGCATCTACTGGAACAACCACCACCACATGCTGCAGGCCGCCGATCACGTCGACGGCGCGGTGCTCTGGGCCAACCTGCACCTGCTGTTCTGGCTGTCGCTCGTTCCTTTCGTGACGGCGTGGATGGGCGAGAACCACTTCGCGTCCATTCCGACGGCCGGCTACGGCGTCGTGATGTTGATGGCGGGCGTCTCGTACACCATCCTGCAGCAGATGCTGCTCCGCGGCCGCCGCAATCCCCGGCTCGCCGACGCGGTTGGCAGCGACAGCAAGGGGAAGCTCTCGATGTTCCTCTACGCGGCCGCGATTGTCATGGCATTCGTGAACCAGTGGATCGCGGACGCGATCTACGTCACCGTGGCCTTGATGTGGCTGGTGCCCGATCGGCGGATCGAGACCAGGCTCGCGCCGCACGACGCCAGCGGCGAGCGGTGACGAGCGCGGCGAAGCGCTCAGTGAGTAGACCAGTGGCCCGGCTCGATCGCCCGCCAGCTCCTGAATCTGTCGTCCGTCCTGCGGGCGCCAGAGCGGGAGGAAACGTAACGCCAAGCTGAAGCGGCGCACTTGACACTCCGGACATTTCCGCCAAAAGTAATCAGCCCGTCGCATGGACAGCTACGAGCTTCTCGTCATCGGGTCCGGCCCAGCGGGCCAGCGCGCCGCGATCCAGGCCGCCAAGTTCGGCAAGCGTGTCGGGCTCGTGGAGCGCCGCGAAGCGATCGGCGGCACCTGCATCAACACGGGCACGATCCCGAGCAAGACGATGCGCGAGGCCGTGCTGCACCTGTCGGGTTTCCAGTACCAGGGCATCTACGGCGTCAACTACCGCGTGAAAGAGCAGATCACGATGGCGGACCTGTCGTTCAGGGTCCAGCAGGTGATCAAGAACGAGCTCGACGTCACGCAGGCGCAGCTGTTTCGCAACGGCATCTCCGTGTTCACGGCCGAAGCGAGCTTCGTCGATCCACACACGGTGAAACTCGTCAGCGCACGCGGCGAAACGACCTGTCACGCAGATCGCGTCGTGATCGCGACGGGCACGGTGCCGGCCACATCGCCGACGGTGCCGGTGAACGGTCGGACGATCATCCTGAGCGACCAGGTCCTCCAGCTGCAGGACCTGCCGAAGACGCTCATCGTGGTCGGCGGCGGCGTCATCGGCGTGGAGTACGCGTGCATGTTCGCGGCGCTCGGCGTCCGCGTCGTGCTCATCGAGAAGCGGCCGCGGCTGCTCGAGTTCGCCGACGCCGAGATCGTGGAGGCGCTCTGCTATCACCTCCGCGATCATCGCGTCACCCTCCGGCTGAACGAGGAGGTCGATCACGTCGAGGAGGTGCCGGGCGAAGGCGTCGTCGCCGCGCTGCGCAGCCGCAAGCGGATCGCCGGCGACGTGCTGCTCTACGCGGTCGGACGCCTGGGCAACGTGGAGTCGTTGCAGCTCGCGGCCGCCGGTCTCACCGCCGACGATCGCGGCCGGATCGCGGTGAACGCCGACTACGCCACGGCGCAGCCGCACATCTTCGCCGTCGGGGACGTCATCGGCTTTCCGAGCCTCGCGTCGGTGTCGATGGAACAGGGGCGCATCGCGGCGGCGCGCGCGTTCGGCCTCGACGTGCACTCGAATCCGGCCAACTACCCCTACGGGATCTATACCATTCCCGAGATCTCGTTCATCGGCAAGACCGAGGAGCAGCTCACCGACGAGGACGTCCCCTACGAGGTGGGGCTGGCGTACTACCGCGAGATCGCACGCGGGCAGATCCGTGGCGACACCACGGGCCGCCTGAAGCTGGTGTTCCATCGCGAAACGAAGGCCGTGCTCGGCGTGCACATCATCGGCGAGGGTGCGGCGGAGTTGATCCACATCGGACAGGCGGTCATGGCGCTCGGCGGGACGATCGACTACTTCGTCGACACCGTGTTCAACTATCCGACCCTGGCGGAATGTTACAAGGCCGCTGCATTCAACGGCCTGAACAAGCTCACGCGGCTGTAGGGCTGTAGGCGCGAGGGAAAGAGAGACCTGACATGTCATACGCCGTTGGCGTCCTCGCGATGGAGCACATTGCCGCTGGCCTGGTGCACGAGCATCGCCTCACGGGCCCGATCCGCACCTGGCCGCGAGATGCGGCTGAGGCCGGCGCGCTGCAGGGGCTTCCGGCCGACCAGATCAGCGACGCCATCCGCGACCTCGTAGACGAGGTCCGCGGCGACGTGGCGATCGACGCGGTCGGCATCGGCTTCCCCGGCATCATCCGATCCGGCGTCGTCGAGGACTCGCCCAATCTCCCGCAGATGAAGGGCTGCCATCTGGAACGCTCGCTGTCGGCGGCGATGCGGGCGGCGACACCCGTGCACGTGCTGAACGACGCGGACGCCGTCGCCGCGGGCATCGCGGCGACACGCGGAGAGCTCGACGCCGTTACCCGCGTGTGGACGCTCGGCAGCGGCGTGGGCTTCGGGCGCTACCCGCAGGCCGAGGGCATGGGCGAGGGCGGACACGTGGTCGTCTCGCTCGATCCCAGGGAGAACCTGTGCGGATGCGGAGGGCTGGGCCACCTCGAGGGGATTGCCGGCCAGCGCAGCATGCGCTTGCGCTTCCTGGATCTGGAACCGGAAGAGGTGTTCGCCAACGCGTCGGCCGGCGACGATCGCTGTGCCTCATTCGTCCGCCTGTGGCACCGGGCGCTCGCGGCCGCCACGGCCACGAGCGTGCACCTGGACGGACCCGGGCGCTTCTATCTTTCCGGGCCGTCGGCGCGGCTCGTCGACGTGCCGCGGCTGGCGGCGGAGCTCGTCGAGTTCGTGAAGATGAGTCCGCTTCAGGGCAGTGCGTTCGAGATCGATCCCGCTGGCGACGACACCGCCATCATCGGCGCGGCCGTCAGCGGGCTCGCGCGCGCCAACGTCGCGCGCTAGCGAGGCATGCCGGCACTCATGCGGCCCACCTGAAGGTGGGCACTACATTGTGCCCTCCCTCCGATTCTCCTGTAGTGCCCACCTTTAGGTGGGCTACAAGGCGCCCGCATTGGCCAGAACACGCGTCCTTTTTCCGGCCCACCTGAAGGTGGGCACTACACGGGAAAGGAAGGCGGGGCGCTACACGGGGAACGACTCACCCCGACTCTATCCATTGACAATATATCCATTATGGATACAGTTAGCGGATGCGACACAAACCCGACGAGGTCGCCGCGCTTCTGCCCCTCCCGGCGGCGGCATTCCACATCCTGGTCGCCCTGGCCCAGCAGGACAAGCATGGGTATGCGGTGATCCAGGATGTCGAGGAACGCACCGGCGGCGTGCTCCGCCTCAGTCCCGCGACCCTCTATCGCACCATCCAGCGCATGCTCGAACAGGGCCTCATCGTCGAAACCAGTGAACGGCCGGCGCCCGACATGGACGACGAGCGGCGGCGGTACTACCGGATGACGCCGTTCGGCGGTGCCGTGGTGCGAGCGGAGCTGGCACGCATGGAAGCGCTCGTGCGGCTCGCACGCAAGCAGGGCCTGTCGCCGGAGCGCTCGTGATGCGGCCCTATCGCGTCCTCCTGCAGGTGCTGCCTGCCTCGTTCCGCCGCGAGTACGGGGGCGAGATGTCCGCCATCTTCGCGCGGCGGCTGCAGCAGGCACCCGGACTGTCCGCCCGGTTCGCGATCTGGTTCGAGGCAATCGCCGACGTGCTCACAACGGCGGCACGCCTGCACCTCGAACTGGTCGGGCAGGACATCAAGTACTCGAGCCGAACGCTGGCGCGCACTCCCGTCTTCACCCTCACCGCAGTCCTGGTCACGGCGCTCGGCGTCGGCGCCAACACCGCCGTGTTCTCCGTGGCCGATTTTGTGTTCTTCCGCCCGCTGCCGTATCCGGGTGCGGAGTCGCTCGTCACCTTGTGGCAGCATCCGCCTGGGTACCGGCTCGAGGTCTCGCCGCCGAACTACCGCGACTGGAAGACGATGACGACGTCCTTCCAGGCGATCGGCGCGTACCACGCCGTCGAAGTCAATTTCGTCGCCGGCAAGGAGCCGGAGCGCGTCGCAGGCTGCACCATCACCTCCGAGGTCCTGCCCGTCCTCGGCGTCGCGCCCGCGATCGGGCGGCTGTTCACGGCGAGGGAAGAACGCGCAGGCTCCACCCTCATGGTCCTCAGCTACGGCCTGTGGGAGCGGTTCTACGGCGGCGAGGCGAGCGCGCTCGGCAGGACGGTGCTGCTCGACGGCACGCCGCATACGATCGTCGGCGTCATGCCGAGAGGGTTCAGCTTCCCGAACAGGGAGGTTACATTCTGGACGTTGATGCCGACCTCGGAACGGTTGAACGAGGAGCGCGACAACAACTGGTTCAATGTCGTCGGCCGCCTCAAGCCAGGCATATCGCTGGAAAAGGCCCGCGCCGACCTGGTGGCGGCCGCGGTGCGGCTGGAGCGCGCGTACCCAGCCGAGAACGCGAAGATGAGCGCAGACGTCTTCGCCCTCCGCGACGAGTACTCCGTCAAAGCGCGGACGATGCTGCTGGCGCTCTGCGCGGCGTCGGCGTCGGTGCTGCTGATCGCGTGCGCCAACCTCGCCAGCCTGCTCGTCGCGCGGGCGTTCGGCAGGAGGCGCGAGCTCGAACTGCGTGCTGCGCTCGGGGCCAGCCGTGAACGCCTGGTCCGGCAACTGGTGACGGAAAGCGTCCTGCTGGCGGTCGCCGGAGGCGGGCTGGGCATCGCGGTGGCCCTTGCTGCGGTTCCTGCGCTGACACAGCTCATCCCGCTCTCGCTGCCGACACCCGACACGCCCTCGATCGATCTGCCGGCGCTCGCGATGGCGGCTGCGCTCACGCTGATTACGGCGATCGGCGTCGGCGTGCTGCCGGCGCTCCGCTCGTCGGCGACCGGCGACTTCTCCGCGTTGCGCGAGGGCGTGCGCGGAGGAGGGCTGCGCGGCGTGCGCGTGCGGTCGGCGCTCGTCCTGGTGGAGGTAATGGCGTCGCTCGTGCTGCTCGTGTGGGCCGGCCTGCTGCTCCGCGCGCTGCACCGCGTCGACACCACGGATCCCGGCTTCCGCACAGACGGCGTGCTGACGCTCAGGACGGCGCTCTCCCGGCCGAAATACGATCTCGCCGAGAAGCGACGGCAGTTCTACCAGTCGGTGCTCGAGGAGACCCGGCGGCTGCCCGGCGTGCACGGTGCGGCATACATCTCGTTTCTGCCGATGACATTCGGCGGCGGCATCTTCCCCGTCGGTGTACCGGGGCAGCCGGCGGCGATGCACACGGGGCGCCTCGCCAGCATGCGGTTCACGACGGCGGGGTTCTTCGTGGCGATGGGAATACCCATGCGCCGAGGCCGCGATGTTCGCGAGACCGACACCCTGTCGCAGCCGCTGGTGGCGGTCGTGAGCGAGTCGTTCGTCAGCCGATACCTGCCCGTCGGCGATCCGATCGGCCAGCGGTTCGATTTCGCCTACGCGCAGCGGACCATCGTCGGCGTGGTCGGCGACGTGCGCGTGCGAGGCCCCGAGCGGAGCAGCGAGCCGCAGGTCTATCTGCCATACATGCAGGTCGACGACCAGTCGTTCCCGTTCTTCACGCCCAAGGACCTCGTCGTCGCGAGCACCCTCGCCCCTGGCGCCCTGCTGCCCGAACTGCGCCGGATCGTCCGGGCCGCGGATCCCGAACAGTCGATCGCCCATGTTCAAACGCTGTCGGACATCGTCGCCCGGCAGTCGGACTCACGCCGTGTCCAGGTGCAGGTGCTCGGCGCGTTCGCCGGCGTGGCCCTGCTGCTGGCGGGTGTCGGCATCCACGGGCTGCTGGCCTTCACGGTGTCGCAGCGGCGGCACGAGATCGGCGTGCGCATGGCGCTCGGCGCACAACCGCGGCGGATCGTTCGCGACATCGTGCAGCAGAGCGGACGGCTCGCATTGGCCGGCGTCGTGCCGGGGCTCGCGTTGGCATACGCGGGCGGGCGCGCCATGGACTCACTGCTCGTGGGGGTCACGCCGGGGGATACCGTGACGTTTGCCGCTGCGGCGGGCATCTGCATCCTGACCACGCTTGGCGGGACGATCGTGCCGGCGGCGCGGGCCGTGCGCGTCGCGCCCGCGGACGTCTTCAGAGCCGATTGATGCACACGCGAACGACGGACGCGACGCGGCTCGGTCCACCGAAAGCGGCGGCGTTTGTATCCGGCCCGAATCCGGAGTCTCACCGCGTAGTACTACGGCGCCCGGCGACGGATCGGGTCTGCAATGAGGGGCGGTTGGGCGCGTTGGGTGGTCAGCCGGAGAGACTGCGATTGCCACGCGCGTTCAGCCAGTAGTAGAACGGCAGGCTGAAGCCGAGCCCGCCGGCGAGCGAGAGCACGACGAACCACGGCCACCGCACGCGGCCGATCGGATGCTGCGCGAAGAACACGCAGAGCACCACCAAGGCCAGCAGCGCATCGAGGATGAAGGCGAGCGCGAGCTTGTCCTGCAGCACTGGCTGCAGACCGTTGAACTCGGCGAACGCCCAGTACACGAAGAGGCCGTTCGGCACGAGGAGTCCGAAGAGCGCGATCAACAGCAGCCACATCGTCCACACACTCCAGAGGCGGGCTTGCGCCGCGAGGCCCACAACGAACGAAGGGCGGGCCTTTGCGGGGCCCGCCCTTTGCCGCCCGCCTGATAGCGGGCACTACGGTTTGCCCACCTCAAGGTGGGCACTACACTTTGCCCGCCTGAAGGCGGGCACTACACGACACTACGCCCTATTCCACCGGCTCCACGCCGTGGGCGCCGAGGGCTTCCTCGGGCTCCACGAAGTACTCCATCTCGCGATCGAGCTCGAGCTCGTCGTCCGACGGCTGCTCCACCGGCGGCGGCGGCGGCGGCTCGTCGGCCGGGATGGTCACGTGCCGGTAGTAGTCGAACCCGGTGCCGGCCGGGATCAGCCGGCCCATCGTGACGTTCTCCTTCAGGCCGCGGAGGTAGTCCACCTTGCCCGAAATCGACGCCTCGGTGAGCACGCGCGTGGTCTCCTGGAACGACGCGGCCGAGATGAACGAGTCGGTCGAGAGCGACGCCTTCGTGATGCCGAGCAGCAGGGGCCGGCCGGTCGCCGGACGTCCGCCGTCGGTGATCACGCGCTCGTTCTCCTCGTCGAACCGGAACTTGTCCACCTGCTCGTCGATCAGGAACTCGGTGTCGCCCACGTCCTCCACCTTCAGCCACCGCAGCATCTGGCGCACGATCACCTCGATGTGCTTGTCGTTGATCGCGACGCCCTGCAGCCGGTAGACCTCCTGGATCTCGTTGACCAGGTACTTCTGCAGCTCGCGCGCGCCGAGCACCTTGAGGATGTCATGCGGATCGCGCGGGCCGTCCATCAGGGGTTCGCCCGGACGGACGCGCTCGCCCTCCTGCACGTTGACGTGCACGCCGCGCGGGATCGAGTACTCGCGCTGCTCCGCGTCATCGGGGACGACGAAGATCTTCCGCTGGCCCTTGACCACCGGTCCGTGCTTGACGACGCCCTCGACCTCGGACATGACCGCCGGGTCGCGCGGGCGCCGCGCTTCGAACAGCTCGACCACCCGGGGCAGACCGCCGGTGATGTCCTTGGTCTTCGTCGTCTCGCGCGGGATCTTCGCGAGCACCGAGCCCGCCGCCACGTTGTCGCCGTCGTCCACCATCAGGTGGGCGTGCGATGGCATGTGATAGCGGCGCACGACCTTGTTGTCCTTGCCGCGGATTTCGATCGCCGGCTGCTTCTTCTCGTCCGGCGAGTCGATGATGATCCGCTGCGAGAGCCCCGTCACTTCGTCGACGTCCTCGTGCACCGTGACGCCGTCGATGATGTCCTTGTAGCGGATCGTCCCCGGCTCCTCCGTGAGGATGGAGAACGTGTACGGGTCCCACTCGAGGATGGTCTGGCCGGCGTCGACGGTCTGCCCGTCCTTGACGCGCACGCGCGCGCCGTAGACGACCGGGTAGCGCTCGCGGTCGCGGCCGCGCGCGTCCTGCACGACGACCGAACCGTTGCGGTTCATGACGACCAGCTCGTTGTCGCCGATCTGGACCGTCTGCAGGCCCTCGAACTTGACCGTGCCCTCGTACTTGGCCTCCGCCGTGGTCTGCTCCGACACGCGCGCCGTCCCGCCGATGTGGAACGTGCGCATCGTGAGCTGCGTGCCCGGCTCGCCGATGGACTGCGCCGCGATGACGCCGACCGCCTGGCCGAGCTCGACGAGCTTGCCGCTCGCGAGGTCGCGGCCGTAGCACTTGGTGCACACGCCGCGGCGCGACGCGCAGGTCAGCACGGAGCGGATCTTCACCTTCTCGAAGCCCGCCTCCTCGATTTCCTGCGCGAGGTCTTCGGTGATCTCGCCGTTCGCGTCTACGATCACCGCTCCCGAGAGCGGATCGACGAGCTTCTCGATGCTGACGCGGCCGATGATCCGGTCGCGCAGCGGCTCGATGATCTCGCCGCCCTCGACGATGGCCCGCGATTCGATGCCGTCGAGGGTGCCGCAGTCGGGCTCGGAGATGATCACGTCCTGCGCCACGTCGACGAGGCGCCGCGTCAGGTAGCCCGAGTCCGCGGTCTTGAGCGCCGTGTCGGCGAGGCCCTTGCGCGCGCCGTGCGTCGAGATGAAGTACTGGAGCACCGTCAGCCCTTCACGGAAGTTCGACGTGATCGGCGTCTCGATGATCTCGCCCGACGGCTTCGCCATCAGGCCGCGCATGCCGGCAAGCTGGCGAATCTGCTGCTTGCTGCCGCGCGCGCCCGAGTCGGCCATGATGTAGACGGCGTTGAAGCTGCCCGCCTTGTCGCGCTCTTTCATCTCGTCGAACATCTCTTCCGAGATGCTCTCGGTCGCCTGCGACCAGATCGAGATGACCTTGTTGTAACGTTCGCCGTTGGTGATCGCCCCTTCGAGGTACTGGCCCTCGACGCGAATCACTTCGTGGCGCGCCTGCTCGACCAGGCCTTTCTTCGCCTCGGGGATGATCAGGTCGTCGATGCCGATCGACAGACCCGACTTGGTCGCGTAGAGGAACCCGAGGTTCTTCAGGCGATCGAGCATCTCGACGGTGCGTTCGAGCCCGTGGCGCAGGTGGCAGAACTGCACCAGCATCTGCAGGCCCTTCTTCTTCAGCAGCCCGTTGACGAATGGCAATCCGTCCGGCACCGCGTCGTTGAAGATCACCCGGCCGACGGTGGTGTTGATGATCGCCCGCTCCACGGGCTTGATCTCGGCACGCAGGATGTCCTGATCGTCGCGCGCGGCGGTCAGATCCATCAGGTCGCCGGTGTAGCGCATGCGAATCGGGGTGAGCGTTTCCACCTCGCCCGCTTCGACCGCCAGCAGCACGTCTTCGATCGTGCCGAACGCGCGGCCCTCGCCCTTAGCGCCCGCCTTCGCCTTCGTCAGGTAGTAGCACCCGAGCACGATGTCCTGCGAGGGCACCGCGATCGGCGCGCCGTTGGCCGGCGAGAGGATGTTCTGCGACGAGAGCATCAGCACCGAGGCTTCGATCTGGGCCTCGGGCGAGAGCGGGATGTGCACCGCCATCTGGTCGCCGTCGAAGTCGGCGTTGAACGCCGTGCAGACGAGCGGGTGAATCCGGATGGCCTTGCCCTCGACGAGCACCGGCTCGAACGCCTGGATGCCCAGCCGGTGGAGCGTCGGCGCGCGGTTCAGGAGCACCGGGTGCTCCTTGATCACCTCTTCGAGGATGTCCCACACTTCGGGCTTCTGCTGCTCGACCATCTCCTTCGCCTGCTTGATGGTCGCGACGAGGCCCCGCTCTTCGAGCTTGTTGTAGATGAACGGCTTGAACAGCTCGAGCGCCATCTTCTTCGGCAGCCCGCACTGATTCAGCTTCAGCTCCGGCCCGACGACGATGACGGAGCGGCCCGAGTAGTCGACGCGCTTGCCGAGCAGGTTCTGGCGGAAGCGGCCCTGCTTGCCCTTGAGCGTGTCGGAGAGCGACTTGAGCGGCCGGTTGTTCGCGCCGCGCAGCACGCGGCCGCGGCGGCCGTTGTCGAACAGCGCGTCGACGGCCTCCTGCAGCATCCGCTTCTCGTTGCGGATGATGACGTCGGGCGCCTTCAGCTCGATCAGCTTCTTCAACCGGTTGTTCCGGTTGATCACGCGGCGGTACAGATCGTTCAGGTCGGAGGTGGCGAAGCGCCCGCCGTCGAGCGGCACGAGCGGCCGCAGCTCGGGCGGAATCACGGGGATGACGTCGAGGATCATCCACTCCGGCCGGTTCGCCGACTTCCTGAAGGAGTCGACGACCTTCAGCCGCTTGGCGTACTTCAGCTTCTTCTGCGCCGACGTCTCGGTGCGCATCTTTTCGCGCATCTCGCCGGCGAGACGCTCGACGTGCACGCGCTTGAGCAGCTCCTTGATCGCTTCCGCGCCCATCTGCGCACGGAACTTCGTGAAGCCGTACTCCTCGCGCGCCTTGCGGAACTGGTCTTCGTTCAGCAGCTGGTTCTGCTTCAGCTCGGTGTCACCGGGCTCGACGACCACGTACGCCTCGAAGTAGAGAATGCGTTCGAGGTCGCGGAGCGAGATGTCGAGCAGGTGACCGATGCGGCTCGGCAGCCCCTTGAAGAACCACACGTGGCTGACGGGCGTCGCCAGCGTGATGTGCCCGAGGCGCTCGCGCCGCACCTTGGCCTGCGTGACCTCGACGCCGCACTTGTCGCAGATCACGCCGCGGTGCTTCATGCGCTTGTACTTGCCGCAGAGGCACTCCCAATCGGTGATCGGCCCGAAGATCTTCGCGCAGAACAGCCCGTCGCGCTCCGGCTTGAACGTCCGGTAGTTGATCGTTTCCGGCTTGGTGACCTCGCCGAACGACCACGACAGGATCTTGTCAGGCGACGCGAGACTGATCCGGATCGCGTCGAAATCCTTCATCAGCGCCGTCTTATCGTGAAAGCTGGGTCTCATTTTTCCTCTGATTCTCGTCGGCTCCCGGCGCCAGGCTCCGGCCTCCAGGGCTCCAACCGGCTCGGGGGCCATGCTGGCCCGGAGCCCGGAGTCGGGAGCCTGCTTCAGCTACACCTGCTCCAGCACCGGCTCGCCTTCAGCCGGCGTCAACTCCTGCGGCTTCTTCCGGATCGGGATCAGCTCCACGTCGAGGCAGAGCGACTGCAATTCGCGGATGAGCACGTTGAACGACTCGGGCAAGCCCGGCGTGTAGCTGGCGTCGCCCTTGACGATCGCTTCGTAGATCTTCGCGCGGCCGGTCACGTCGTCCGACTTGGCCGTGAGGAGCTCCTGGAGGATGTGCGCCGACCCGTAGGCCTCGAGCGCCCACACTTCCATCTCGCCGAACCGCTGCCCGCCGAACTGCGCCTTGCCGCCGAGCGGCTGCTGCGTGATGAGCGAGTACGGTCCGATCGAGCGCGCGTGGATCTTGTCGTCGACCAGGTGCGAGAGCTTCAGCATGTAGATGTAGCCGACGGTGACGTTCTGCTCGAATGACGTCCCGGTCATGCCGTCGTAGAGCGTCGTCTTGCCGCCCTTCGGCAGGCCGGCGTCCTCGAGCCATTTCTTGATCTCCATCTCGGTCGCGCCGTCGAAGACCGGCGTGGCGAAGTAGAGACCAAGGGCGTGGGCCGCCCACCCGAGGTGCGTCTCGAGAATCTGTCCGACGTTCATGCGCGACGGCACGCCCAGCGGATTGAGCACGATTTCGACCGGCGTGCCATCCGGCAGGTACGGCATGTCCTCTTCGGGCAGAATGCG
The DNA here is from genome assembly GCA_963697705.1 of Vicinamibacteria bacterium. Classification (GTDB taxonomy): domain Bacteria; phylum Acidobacteriota; class Vicinamibacteria; order Vicinamibacterales; family JAENWD01; genus CAVUCH01. The sequence goes on along the minus strand of CAVOPA010000017.1, from coordinate 815,223 downwards.
CGCGATGACGCCCTTGTTGCCGTGGCGGCCCGCCATCTTGTCGCCGACCGACAGCTTGCGCTTCATCGCGACGTACACCTTCACGAGCTTGATGACGCCCGGAGGGAGCTCGTCGCCGCGGCGGATCTTCTCTTTCTTCTCCTCGAACAGCTGGCGGATGACCTCCACCTGCCGCTCGGTCCGCTGCTCGAGCGCCCGCAGATCGTCCTCGAGCGACGCATCGTCGGTATCGAGCTTCGCGCGCACGAGCTGCTCGTAGGTGAGCTCCTGCAGCACCTCGTCGGTGAGCGGGGTCCCCTTGCGCAGCAGGCGCTCGCGCCCGAAGTCATCGAAGAGATCCGAGCGCAGGGATTGACCATGCAGCATCTGGATCACGCGCTTCTTCACTTCGTCGTGAAGGATGCGGACCTCGTCCTGCAGGTTCTTCTCCATCATGTCGAGCTCATCCTGCTCGATTGCCTTGGCCCGGTCGTCCTTCTCGATGCCCTTGCGCGAGAAGATCTTCACGCCGACGATGATCCCCTCGATGCCCGGCGGGCAGATGAGCGATGCGTCGCGCACGTCGCCGGCCTTCTCGCCGAAGATTGCGCGCAGCAGCTTCTCTTCCGGCGTGAGCTGCGTCTCGCCCTTCGGCGTGACCTTGCCCACGAGGATGTCGCCCGGCTTCACGTAGGCGCCGATGCGGATGATCCCGCTCTCGTCGAGATCGCGCAGGTAGGTCTCCGAGACGTTCGGGATGTCCCTGGTGATCTCTTCGGGCCCGAGCTTCGTGTCGCGCGCCTCGATCTCGAACTCCTCGATGTGGATCGACGTGTAGTAGTCGTCCTTCACCATCCGCTCGGAGACGAGGATCGCGTCTTCGAAGTTGTAGCCGCGCCACGGCATGAACGCGACGAGCACGTTGCGCCCGAGCGCCAGCTCGCCCAGCTCCGTGCAGGGGCCGTCGCCGAGCACCTGGCCCTTGTGCACCTTCTGGCCCACCTTGACGATCGGCCGCTGGTTGATGCACGTGTTCTGGTTCGACCGCTTGAACTTCGTCAGGTTGTAGATGTCGGCGCCCATCTCCTTGCTGACGCCTTCCTCCTCGCCTTCCACGCGCACGACGATGCGCTGGCTGTCGACGTAGTCCACGGTCCCGGAGCGCCGCGCGAGCACCACCGCGCCCGAGTCGCGGGCGGTGATGTACTCCATGCCGGTGCCGACGTAGGGCGAGCGCGCCCTGAGCAGCGGCACGGCCTGGCGCTGCATGTTCGATCCCATCAGCGCGCGGTTCGCGTCGTCGTTCTCGAGGAACGGGATCAGCGAGGCGGCCACCGAGACGAGCTGCTTCGGCGAGACGTCCACGTACTGCACGTCGGAGGGCGGCGACAGGATGAAGTCGCCCGCCTTCCGCGCGTTCACGCGGTCGCCTTGGATGCGGCCCTTGTCGTCGAGCTCCACGTTGGCCTGCGCGACGATGTACTGGTCTTCCTCCCACGCCGACAGGTAGAAGGAGTAAGGCTCGAATTCGAGCCCCTTCTTCTTCGATCGGCCGGCATCGTTGACGATGTCGTCGGCCTCGACGATGTCGCCCGCCTTGAACTTCGGGTGACCGCCGGTGTTGGTCACCATGACGTAGTCGATGACGCGCCCGTCCTTCACCTTGCGGTACGGCGACTCGATGAAGCCGAACTCGTTGATCCGCGAGTAGCACGAGAGAGACGAGATGAGGCCGATATTCGGGCCTTCAGGCGTCTCAATCGGGCAGATGCGGCCGTAGTGCGTCGGGTGCACGTCGCGCACCTCGAAGCCGGCGCGCTCGCGCGACAGCCCGCCTGGCCCGAGGGCCGACAAGCGCCGCTTGTGCGTGATCTCCGACAGCGGGTTGGTCTGGTCCATGAACTGCGACAGCTGCGACGACCCGAAGAACTCGCGAATCGCGGCCATCACCGGCTTCGCGTTGATCAGGTCGTGCGGCATGGCGGTCGCCATTTCCTGGTAGACCGACATTTTCTCCTTGATCGCCCGCTCCATGCGGACCAGGCCGATCCGGAACTGGTTCTCGAGCAGCTCGCCCACCGACCGCACCCGGCGGTTGCCGAGGTGATCGATGTCGTCCACGTTCATCGGGTTCTTGCGCAGCTTGAGGAGGTACTTGATGACCTCGTAGAAGTCCTGGGGGTGCAGGATCTTCTCGTCGAGCGGCGTGTTGAGCTTCAACTTCGTGTTGAGCTTCAGGCGCCCGACCCGCGAGAAGTCGTACTTCTGCGGGTTGAAGAACATGTTCTCGAAGAGCGATCGGCTGCTGTCGAGCGTGGGTGGATCTCCGGGCCGCAGGCGCCGATAGATCTCCACGAGCGCTTCCTCGTGCGTCTTGATCGCGTCCTTCTTGAGCGTCGCCGACACCACCGGGCCGACTTCGTCTGCCTCGGGGAAGAACACGTCCACGTACTCGATGGCCTTCTCCTGCGCCATCGAGATCACGCGCTCGGTGAGCTCATCGTTCGCTTCGAGCAGCACCTCGCCGGTGGATGGGTCAACCAGGTCGGCCGCCGCGAAGGCGCCCGCTCGCGCGTCGTCGATGATGTCGATGCGGTCGACACCGGCCTTGCGGAGGGCAGCCACGGCCGACACCGTGATCTTCTTGCCCTCGCCGATGGTGATGTCGGCGCCCGGGATCTTCACCTCGCGGCGCGAGCGCAGACCGACGATCCCGTCGGAGACGGCCCACTGCACGGTGTTGCCGCCGAGGAACAGGCGGTGCACGGTGTAGAACTGCCGGATGATCTCGTCGGCGCCGCGCAGCCCGAGCGCGCGCAGGAACACCGAGGCGAGGAACTTCCGTTTGCGGTCGACGCTCACGTAGAGCAGGTTCTTCGCGTCGTACTTGAACTCCACCCAGGAGCCGCGGTACGGGATGATCTGCCCGACGAACTCCTTCTCCGCACGGTCTTCGTGGAAGAAGGCGCCCGGCGACCGGTGCAGCTGGCTGACGATGACGCGCTCGGTGCCGTTGATGATGAAGGTGCCGTTCTCCGTCATCAGCGGGATGTCACCGAAGTAGACCTCCTGCTCCTTGATGTCGCGGATGGTCTTCACGCCGGTCTCGGGATCCTTGTTCCAGACCACGAGCCGGATCGTCACCTTGAGGGGCACGGCGTAGGTCATGCCGCGCTCCTGGCACTCGTCGACGTCGTACTTCAGCTTCAAAGCGACCGTCTGGCCGCAGATGTCGCAGACGTCGCCGCGTGCGTGGTTGCCCGTGCCGCAGCGCGGGCAGAGCACCTCGCGATCGCCGTACGGATCGGCGACGAGCGTGGCGCCACAGTTCGAGCAGGGCTTCCGCAGGTGGTGCAGGCCGGCGAGCTTGCCGCACTTGCACTCCCAGTTGCCGATCGAGTACTCGATGAACTCGAGCGACGAGTTCTCGCGGAAGTCGCTGATCGGGAAGACCGACTTGAACACCGATTGCAATCCCGCGTCCTCGCGCTCCGACGGCAGACGGTTCATCTGCAGGAAGCGCTCGTAGGACTTCTTCTGGATCTCGATCAGGTTCGGGATCGGAACGGTCGTGTTGATCTTCGAGAAATCGATGCGCTCGCGATAAACGTTCTTGGGCAGGCTGTACATGCTCTGAAGATCCTGGGGCCGCCTGGATCGCGGCACCTGGGAAAACGCGCTTGCCGGCTGAACCCGTGGGGCGAGCACGCCCCGGGGTCAGGACTCGCTACGAGAAGGACGACGGTCGCACGGGGCGTTCCCGCGGGTGGCCGGCACCACCGCGCGGGACGCGCCGCGTTGCGACGAAGGGAGTCGAACGACGTGGTGCCCGCCGTCAGGCGGGCCCGCGGCTACCAGGTCGGCCCGCCTGAAGACGGGCACTACGGCTACTTGATCTCGACCTTGGCGCCGACGTCCTCGAACTTCTTCTTGATCGTCTCAGCCTCATCCTTCGGGATGCCTTCCTTGATCGGCTTCGGAGCGCTCTCGACGAGGTCCTTGGCTTCCTTGAGGCCCAGGCTGGTGACCTCACGCACGACTTTGATCACGTTGATCTTGTTGCCGCCGATTTCGGTCAGCGTCACGGTGAACTCGGTCTTCTCTTCGACCGGCGCCGCCGCCGCCCCGCCACCACCGCCCGCCATCATCACCGGGGCAGCCGCCGCGGCCGAGACGCCGAGCTCCTGCTCCAGGCGCTTCACGAGCTGCGAGAGCTCGAGCACCGTGATGTTCTTGACGTAGTCGACCACCTGATCCTGCGTGAGTTCCGCCATCGTTCTCTCTCCTACCGAGTGGGGCAGGGCTTCGGCCCTGCGATTCAGCCCTGCACGGATGCAGCCCTGAAGGGCTGCCCCACGTACCTGTTTACGATTCCGACTTCTTCTTTTCGACCTCGGACAGCACCGTCAGGAAGTCCCGCGGCACGGCGCTCAGCACGCTGACGAACTGCACCATCGGCGCCTGCAGCAGGAAGAGGAGCTTCGCGTAGAGCTCCGGCTTTCCCGGCAGCGTCGCCAGATCCGACACTTCGGCGGCCGCGGCCGAGCGGCCCTGCACGATCGCGGCTTTGATCTGGAGCGCCGGCGCCCCCTTCGCAAAGACCGTGAGCGCCTTGGCGAGGGCCACCGGATCGTCTTCGGTGTAGGCGACAGCGGTCGTCCCGGCGAAGTGCGCGTCGAGCGGCTCGAACGCGGTGCCCTTGATCGCCCGCTTCGCGAGCGTGTTCTTCACGACGCGATACGACGCCTTGACCGTGCGCAGCTGCCGGCGCAGCTCGGTCACCTGCGGCACGTTCAGGCCCTTGTAATCCACCAGGATGGCCGTCTCGACGCCCGTGAACGCCGAGGCGAGGCCTTCCAGCTGGGTCTCTTTTTCAGCTCTCGTGACTGCCATTTCTCTGATCCCTGTCGTCAACCGTCAACCGTTGACCGTTAACCGTGTGAGCGTCCGACGTTGACCGTCCGTTTTGCCGTCCGGCCGCGTCGCAGGTGCCGGCCGCAGGCCAGCGCGGTGAACGGTCGACGGTGAACGGTCGACGGTTAATGTTTGACCGTCTCCACGCTGGCCGTATCGACGCGCACACCCGGTCCCATCGTCGACGACACGGTGATGCTCTTGAGATACCGGCCCTTGGCGGCGGGCGGCTTGGCTTTCACGATGCTGTCGACGAGCGAGTGCGCGTTCTCGAGCAGTCGCGACGTGTCGAACGAGGTCTTGCCGACCGGCGCGTGCACGATGCCGGTCTTGTCGACGCGGAACTCGACCTTGCCCGCCTTGATCTCGCGCACCGCGCGCGCGATGTCGGTGGTCACGGTGCCGGTCTTCGGGTTGGGCATCAGGCCGCGGGGGCCGAGCACCTTGCCGAGACGGCCGACGGCGCGCATCATGTCGGGAGTCGCCACGACGGCGTCGAACTCCATCCAGCCGCCCTGGATTTTCTCGACGATCTCCTCGCCGGCGACGTGGTCGGCGCCCACTTCCTGCGCCTCCCGCTGCTTGTCGGCGCCGGCAATCACCAGCACCGTTTTCGTCGTGCCGAGCCCGTGCGGCAGGACGACCGTGCCGCGCACCATCTGGTCGGCGTGCTTCGGATCGACGCCGAGCCGCACCGCCATCTCCACGGTCTCGTCGAACCGCGTGAACTTGACCTTCTGCACCAGCGGAATGGCCTCCTCGAGCACGTAGGGTCGATCCTGCACCTGGGCCTTCGCTGCGTCGTACTTCTTACCCATGCATCCTGAGCTTCCCTCAGCCTGCCACGCCTGTCGGCGTGGTCCACGATGCACCCGACGGGCTGAGCATCGGGGCACTCCACGCTGAAGGCTAAGGGCTAAGGGCTAAGGGCACTGCGCGCCTCAACCCCTGGCCTTTAGCCCTTAGCCTTTAGCCGTCAGCCTTACTGAATCACGTCCAGCCCCATCGACCGCGCGGTGCCCGCGACCGTCTTGACGGCCGACTCCAGCGTGTCGCAGTTCAGGTCGGGCATCTTCAATTTCGCGATCTCCTCCACCTGCTTCGTGGTGACCGTGCCGACCTTGTTCTTGTTCGGCTCGGCCGAGCCCTTGGCGATGTTGGCGGCACGCTTCAGCAGCACAGGGGCCGGCGGCGTCTTCGTGATGAACGTGTAGGAGCGGTCCGCGAAGACCGTTACCACGACGGGAATGATCAGGCCCTCCTGGGCTGCCGTCCTCGAGTTGAAGTTCTTGCAGAAATCCATGATGTTCACGCCGTGCGGCCCGAGCGCGGTGCCGACCGGCGGAGCGGGCGTCGCCTTGCCCGCGGGAATCTGCAGCTTCACCATTGCCTGAACTTTTTTGGCCATCGCTCTTTCCGGGGCCGCTCGATGCCTGCGGCCCGATTCTCGGCTCCAGGCTCCAGGCTCCAGGCTCCGGGCCGCGTCTGGCTCCCGGGAGCCGACATGCCCTGGAGGCCGGAGCCTGGAGCCCGGAGCCGATCAGATCTTCTCCACCTGCAAGAAATCCAGCTCCACCGGTGTGGCGCGGCCGAAGATCGTGACCATGACCTTGAGGGTGTTCTTGTCCATGTTCACTTCGTCCACCACGCCGTTGAAGCTGGTGAACGGACCCTCGTTGATGCGGACCTGGTCGCCCTTCTCGAACGTGTACTTCGGCTTCGGCTTCTCGGCCGCCGTCTTCACCTGCTCGAGGATCTGATCGACTTCTTCTTTCGTGAGCGGCGTGGGCCGCACGCCCGCGCCGACAAAGCCGGTGACCTTCGGCGTGTTCTTGACCACGTGCCAGGCGTGGTCGGTCATGTTCATCTCGACCAGGATGTAGCCGGGGAAAAACCGCTTCGGCGTGACGACCTTGCGTCCGCCGCGCATCTCGACCACGTCCTCGGTGGGAATCAGGATCTCGCCGATTTCGTCCTGCAGCCCGTAGGCCTGCACCCGCTGTCCGAGCGACTCGGCCACCTTCTTCTCGAAGCCCGAGTAGGTGTGCACGATGTACCAGTGCTTCGTTGTCGCGACGTCCGTCATGCCGCCCCACCGAACTGCCTGAAGATCCACTGCACCCCGTGGCTGAGGACCATGTCGACGCCCCACAGGTAGACGCCGAAGAACACGGAGACGAGGATCACGACGAAGGTCGTGGCGTAGACCTCTTTCCGGGAGGGCCACGACACGCGCTTCAACTCGTTGCGGACCTCGGTGAGGAACGTCCGCAGGGTCGTCCACCACTCAACCGGCCGGCTGAGCATTCCGCCCTCACCCGCAGGCCGGTTCACGCTGTCGATGGTGCTGGTCTTCACGAAATTGATCCTCGTCGGCTTCGGGCTACCGGCTTCGGGCTTCGGGCCACGCACCGCACGCGCGACCCACACCCGCCCATCTGGCAGGCCAAGAGGGAATCGAACCCCCAACCCCCGGTTTTGGAGACCGGTGCTCTACCAATTGAGCTATTGGCCTTCAAAAACGTTGGCTCCGGGCTGCAGGCTCCGGGCCCCGTCAGGCTCCGGGCTGGAGCCCAGACAAGCCCGGGAGTCTGGAGCCTGGAGCCGGGAGCCTCCTACTTGGACTCCCGATGCCCGACGTGCTTGCGGCAAAACGGGCAGTACTTGCTGAACTCCAGCCGATCGGTCGTCTTCTTCTTGTTCTTCGTCGTGCTGTAGTTGCGGCGCTTGCACGTCGTGCAGGCGAGCGTGACGATGTCTCTCATAGCAGAAAACCTCGGCTCCGGGCTCCGGGCTCCGGGCTCGTCCGGCTCGGGGCTTGAGCCAGACAAGCCCTGGAGGCCGGAGCCTGGAGCCTGGAGCCGCTATTCCGTAATCTCCGTAATCGTCCCGGCGCCGACCGTCCGGCCGCCTTCGCGGATGGCGAACCGCGCGCCCTTCTCGAGCGCCACCGGCGTGATCAACTCCGCCGAGATCGGCGTGTTGTCCCCCGGCATCACCATCTCCACGCCCTCCGGCAGATGCAGCGTCCCGGTCACGTCCGTCGTCCGGATGTAGAACTGCGGCCGGTAGCCGTTGAAAAACGGCGTGTGCCGCCCGCCCTCCTCCTTCGACAGGATGTAGACCTCCGCCTTGAACTTCGTGTGCGGCGTGATCGACCCCGGCTTGGCCAGCACCTGCCCGCGCTCCACGTCGTCTTTCTCCACCCCGCGCAGCAGCACGCCGATGTTGTCGCCCGCCTCGCCCGAGTCGAGCAGCTTCCGGAACATCTCCACCCCGGTCACCACCTTCTTCACCGTCGGCCGGAACCCGATGATCTCGACGTCCTCCCCGACCTTCACCCGGCCGCGATCCACCCGCCCGGTCACCACCGTCCCGCGCCCCGAGATCGAGAACACATCCTCGATCGGCATCAGGAACGGCTTGTCCACCTCGCGCGGCGGCAGCGGCACATACTGGTCGAGCGCATCCATCAGCTTGAGGATGCTCGCCACGCCCTCCGGATCCCCGTTGAGCGCGCCGAGCGCACTCACCCGCACCACCGGCACCGCGTCCCCCGGGAAGCCATACGACGTCAGCAGCTCCCGCACCTCGAGCTCCACCAGATCCAGCAGCTCCGGGTCGTCGACCGCGTCCACCTTGTTCAGCGCGACCACCAGGCACGGCACGTCCACCTGCCGCGCCAGCAGCACGTGTTCCCGCGTCTGCGGCATCGGCCCGTCCACCGCGCTCACCACCAGGATGCCGCCGTCCATCTGCGCTGCCCCGGTGATCATGTTCTTGATGTAGTCGGCGTGCCCCGGGCAGTCCACATGCGCGTAGTGCCGGTTCGGCGTCGAGTACTCGACGTGGCTGGTCGCAATCGTCAGGATCTTCGTCGAGTCGCGCCGCCCCTGCGATTCCGACGCCTTCGCCACCTCGTCATACGAGATGTACTTCGCCCACCCCTTCTCCGACGCCACCTTCGTCAACGCCGCCGTCAGCGTCGTCTTGCCGTGGTCGATGTGCCCAATGGTCCCCACGTTGACGTGCGGTTTCGACCGATCGAACTTTTCCTTCGCCATGATGTGTGCGCTCGCTCGTGAAAAATTGTGTGCCGCTATCGCCCGCTTGCTTGACTCACCGCCACCGGACGTGTCGCTACTCGCCGGTTGCCACTGACCGATCCATCGCTGCCGGCGTCTGCCCCCGGGTGACTGCGCGCCGAGCACTCACGTGATACTTCCGGGCCGAAGCCCGCCTCCGCTCGAGGCAACAGGCGACCCGCGCTGTTGCCGGCAAAGGCTGGAGCCGATGACCGGGATTGAACCGGTGACCTCGTCCTTACCAAGGACGCGCTCTGCCAACTGAGCTACATCGGCCTCCGCTAGACGCTCGCGTCGCTCGCAGCTACGCGGACAAGTCGGCCTTCTTCGCACCCTCGCGGCTACGGCCGACAACATGCTTGCTGCGACGCCCGGCGGAGTGGCCTGCCATCCGAAGCAGCGAGCGCTTGGGAGAGGATGGAGCGGGAGACGGGGATCGAACCCGCGACCAACAGCTTGGAAGGCTGTGACTCTACCACTGAGTTACTCCCGCCTTCGTGCTCGCCTCTAACGCTCGCTCGCACTTCGGCGCGGCAATCTCCGCCGTCGTACTCACGTGCTGCCCGCACGCGCCCAGCGTTCCAAGCGCGTTCACCGCGTTCCCGATTTGCCCAGTTCCCTGCTGCTGCCCAGCCCGACTGGCTTGCCGAGCCGAAGCCCGCGTGCGCGGCGCGGGCAATCCAAGCGCCGATCTCCGGGCGAAGGCTGGTGGCGAGGGGAGGATTCGAACCTCCGAAGCCGCTAGGGCGACAGATTTACAGTCTGCTGCGTTTGACCGCTCCGCAACCTCGCCAGCTGTCGTCGAGTGCCGTCGCGCAGACACGTGCCTCCGTCCACGAATATCCGGACGCTCGGTTTTTTTGCGTGGAAGACGGCTGTTTCTCGGCGCTTACCTGCAGAATCCCGAACCGCTCAGGCTGGAGCTGGCGGAGGGATTTGAACCCCCGACCGGCTGATTACAAATCAGCTGCTCTACCGGGCTGAGCTACGCCAGCCGGACAAAGAGTGAAGTCTAGCACGTCCTGTGCCAGACTGCCAACCCCGGCGAACCCGCACGTCCTCACCGGCCCGTATCCGACCCGGACTCAGGACGAACCACTCATTTTACTCAGTTCGAGGATTTCTGCAAACGGGGGGCCGCAATCGGCTGCTACACTGGGCGGAACCAATTCATGAGACGACTCGGAACGATGCTCCGCAGAGCCTTTGCCGCGCGGGCGCGCTGGCTTTGTGCGGCCACTGTCGTCTGCGGCGCCATCGTGCACGTCACCGCGATCGGAAATCCATTCGTCTACGACGATTTCCGCACCGTGGTCGACAACCCCACGCTGCAGCCGCACCCGAACCTCCGCGCCGTCGTCCTTCACGACAGCATGCGCCCGCTGGCGAGTCTCTCGTTTGCGATGGACCGCGCGCTGTGGGGGCCGGGGCCCTTCGGCTTTCACGTCACGAGCCTGCTGCTGCACCTGCTCAACATCGCGCTCGTGTTCGCGGTTGCGCGCCGCGCCGCGCTCGACGCCATGTCATCGACAACCGATCGTCCCGATCGTTCGCTCGCGACCGCAGTCGTGACGAGCGCCCTGTTCGCGGTGCACCCCGCGCTCACGCAGGCCGTCGGCTACATCAGTGCGCGCGCGGATTTGCTGTGCGCGGCCGCCTCGCTCACGACGATTCTCCTGTTCCGGCACGCCATCACCTCCGGGCGCGCGCGGTGGTACGTCGCCATGCTCGGCGGATGGATGCTGGCCATCGCGGCCAAGGAACTCGCAGTCGTGCTGCCGCTCGTGCTTCTCGGTTACGACCTGCTGCTGAGCGCCGCACATCCAGGATTGCGCGGACGCATCTGGCGCTTTCACGTGCCGGTGCTCGCCGCGACGACTGCGGTTGCTGCGCTCCGCGTGTTCGTGCTCTGGCAATTGGAGCACGCGCTCAGGCCGGCGTTGTACTGGTCGCACCTGCTGGTCGAGGCCGACGCGGTGCGCCGCTACGTGTCGCTGCTGTGCCTCGCGTCACCGCAGCTGGTGTACCACGCCGTGCCCGCCATGTCGGGCCTCGCGGATCCACGTGCGCTCTTCGCACTGGTCTGGCTGCTCGCGCTCGCGCTCCTGACGTGGCGTGCCGGCGTACGCGATCGCCTCGCGGCGCTCGGCGTGGCCTGGTTCCTCGTGATGCTGCTGCCTCCGGCGGTGCTCGTCCTGTTGAACGTCGGGGAGCCGATGGCAGAACATCGCGTGTATCTGCCGAGCATCGGCGCGTTTCTCGCCGTGGGCGGCGGCATCGGCGCGTGGTGGGCGCGGCTCGGTCCGCCGCGCCGGGTGTCGCGAATTGTGCTGACGGCATCGGTCGCGCTGCTCCTCGTGGTGCTCGGCGAGCGCACGATCGCGCGCTACCAGGTGTGGAGCAACCCCGTGTGGCTCTGGACGGAAGCGGCCGATCACGCGTCCGGCCTGGCCTGGCCGCACCAGATGCTCGGCGAGGCGCTCGAACGCGGCGGTCGCTGCGACGCGGCCGTCGCCGCGTACCGCGCAGCAATCGCCGCGCAGCCGGCGGGGCCGCAGCCTTACCTCAGGGCCGGCATGTGCCTCACGACCCTCGGACGCCTCGCCGATGCCGCGGCAACGTTCGAGCAAGCCCGCCAGGTTGCGCCCCGGTCGAGCCGCCCGCTGCTCGGACTCGGCACCGTGGCGCTCCTCGAGGGCCGCACCGCCGACGCGCAACAGTTCTTTGAAAGGGCCATCGCTCTCGAGCCGCAGAACACGGAGTTGCGTGCGTCGATCGCGCAGGCGGCCCGAATTCTGCCGGGACAACCGGCTGGCCAAACGGGCGCGGACCGGACGACGCACGGCGATGCTCCGGATGTTACGGCAGGACCGGAGCGGCGCCCGGCGCCGAGCACACCGGCCGCCGGTCAGTTCGACCGCTGATCTCCCTGGATGACCGGCCGCGGCCGCATGCTGTGCCCCGGCAGGTGCCGCCCGCGGAACGCCTGCCGCGTCAGCCACACGACAATCGCCGCAACCCACGCACCATCCCGCGCGAGGTGGACGATCGGAAACAGCAGCCCCGCCCAGTCGTGCTGCCGGCGCGCAGCCCCAATCCCGGCATGCAACCGCTCCGCCGCGAGCAGCCCCACGAGTGATACCCCGGTAAGGGCGAGCTGTGATGAGGGAGCGCCCGCCGCGTAGGCCACTGCAGCGGCTACGAGCGCAATGCACGCCGCGGCGAAGACCAGCGGGTGCGCCATCATCGGCGCCGGCGACACAGTGTCTCCCGCGATCCGGCGAGGGTGCTTGGCCACGAGATCGAGCCGGCCGTAGCCGAAGCCGTACTGCTGCCCGAGGTAGTCCCGGATGCCGTGACGCCAGTGGTGCAGGCTCCGTCCCTGCGGCGCAATCCTGAGGGACCAGCCCGCGGCCACCAGGCGGTAGCTGAGATCGTTGTCGTACCCGTATCCCAGGCGCTCGTCGAAAGGGCCTACCGCCGCGAGCGCCGCGCGGCGGTAGGCGGTATTGCCGGTACACACGTGGTTCGTCGCTCCTGCCAGGCGCGCGTAGCGAAGCGCGAGGTCGAGCGCCATCACCCGCGCGATCGCCGGTGCGCACGGGTCGGGCACGTAGCACGCCTGCACGGCGGCGACGTCGGGCGCGTCGAACCCGGCCAGCACCGCGTCGGCCCACCCCGGCAGAATCTCGACGTCCTGGTCCACCTGCACGACGAGGTCACACGACGCCGCGGCGAGACCGAGGTTGAGCGCCGCCGCCGCGCCACGCCGCGCACCGTGGAGCACCCGGACATCGTGCGACGCCGCGAACAGATCGACGATCGCCAGCGATTCGTCGGCGCTGCCATCATCGACCACGATGACTTCGGCGCCGGGAAACTGCTCGAGCAGCGCCGAGAGCGCGCGCGACAGCCACGGCGCGCCGTTTCGGACGGGCATCACGAGGCTGACGCGTTCAGGCATCTGTCCTCCTGGCGATAGCGGGCCCGAGGATCTCGCGGTACATCGCATCCACGAGCTCCGCAATCCGCCTGCTGCCGTACCGCGACGCGATGCGTGCGCCGCCCGCCACCGCAGCCGATCGCCACGCCTGGCTCGCGAGCCCCTCGCTGATGGCCTGCCTGAGCGCATACGGGTCGCCGAGCGGCACCGCGCGGGTGCCTTCCACGTCTCGCAGGACTTCGGCGCAGCCCGAGTCGTCGCCGACGATGACAGGGCGGCCGCAGAGGAGCGCCTCGAGCGGCACGAGGCCGAAGATCTCGTCAGCCGACGGGTACACGACGACATCGGCAGCGGCGAGGGCGTCGAGCCGGTCCCGGCCCGCGAGCAGGCCGGTGAAGCGCACGCGCTCGCGCAGCTTGCACTCGTCGACGAGCCGGAGGATGCTCGCGCCGGCTCCCATGTCGTTGCCCGCCAGTACGAGTCGGGCGCCGGCGGCGTCGAGGGCAGCGAAGGCACGCACGACCACGTCCACGCGCTTGCGCGGCGTGAGCTTCCCGAGAAAGAGGATCAGAGGTGCAGTGCCAACGCCGGCCCGTTCGCGAAAGGCGTCTCCCGCACGAGCAACTTGGAATTCGTCGAGGTCGATGGGATTGCCAATCACGCGAAGCCGCCGTGCCGGGACGCCGAGCGTTTCGAGTTGCCGGCGCTCGATCTCGGTCACCGCCAGCACGCGGCGCGCTGACTCCAGTACGCGCCGGCCTGCCACCAGATCGAACAGGCGCTTGGCCCCAAGCCGCCGCTCGATTCGCGGCGCCGTGCCGTTCGGCGCGAGCACATAGGGCACGCGCGCGCGCCGCATCGCGTGCGCGGCAACGACGCCCGGAATGTTGCGACACGCGTGCAGGTGCGCCACATCGAACGACCCCGCGTGTCGTCGCAGGAAGGCAGACAGGCCCATCGGCATGAACAGCTGGTTGTACGCGAGACGGTTCGACACGTTGGGGAACACGTGGATGCGCAGGCCATCGGCTCCGAGCGCGGACCAGGGACGCAGGCGCGGCCGCTGACCGTCCGGGTGTTCGAGGCGGCGCTCGGTGCCGGCGTCAGTGGTGCAGACGGTCACCGCGTGACCCAGCCGCGCCTGCGCGCGTGCCAGCGCGCTGACCACGCGCGGGATGCCCCCGTACGCCCACGCATCGTGGTAATAGGGCGTGACGTGCAGGATTCGCAGCGCACGATCGCGTGCCCCGCTGGCCTCGGCGGACGCCCGGCTGGCCCGCCACGCCAGTGCCGGGTGCCACGTACCGCCGTCGCTGCCGTGCATGCGACCCCTAGGGTACACTAGCGGTCCAATCGGGCCATGCGGTCACGGCCGGCTGCTGATGCGGATTCTTCACGCCATCCACGATTTCCTGCCACGGCACCAGGCAGGGTCCGAGATCTACGCATTCAACCTGGCGCAGGCGCAGCAACGGCATGGCATCGACGTCCACGTGCTCTGTGCGGAGTACGATCTGGCGCGTCCGCACGCGAGCGTCCACTGGCGGATGTACGAGGGCGTGCCGGTTGCAGAGCTTATCAATAATTGGGCATTCACCTCATTCGAGGAGACCTACCGGTCACCGCTGCTCGGACGGCAGCTCACGCACCTGCTCCGGGCCCTCGGGCCCGACCTGCTTCACGTCCACAACTTCCTGAACCTCAGTTACGAGCTGCCGGCCATTGCGCGCCAGCTCGGAATCCCCACGGTCGCCACCCTGCACGAGTACGTGCTCGTGTGCCCGTCAGGCGGACAGCGCCTGCACCGCGCCGAGGATCACGTGTGCGCCGTGATCGATCCGGAACGATGCAGCCGCTGTTTTGCGCAACACCCCTTCAACAGCATGTTGACGTTCGGCCGCATCGCCCTGCGGCCGGCAACGACGTCCGGCGTGGGGAAATTCGCATCGCAGCTCCGCAGCCGCGTGCCGGCGGTCGCGAGCCTCGCGCAGGGCGCCATGCGTCGCCTGCCGCTCCGCGGGCCGAGCGTCACAGCCGCCGATATGTCGCTCCGCCTCCAGGCCGCGCAGCAGGTGTTCGACGATGTCGATCTGTTCGTCGCACCGTCGCCTCACCTGGGAGCTGAGTTCGAGCGCCTCGGCGTCCCGCGCACGAAGCTGCGCGTGTCCGACTACGGATTCGTGCCGCTGATTCCGGCGCGGCGCGCGGTGTCTCGAGTCCTGCGCATCGGATTCGTCGGCACGCTGGCGTGGCACAAAGGCGTGCACGTGCTTCTCGAGGCGGTGCGAGCGCTGCCGCGAGATCGCTTCGAAGTCCTGGTGTTCGGCGACACTGGAACGTTTCCCGATTACGTGGCTACGCTGCGCGAGCAGGCACGCGGGCTCCCTGTGCGCTTCATGGGACGCTTCGAGCGTGAATCCACCCCGGACGTGTACGCGCAAATGGATGTTCTCGTCGTCCCCTCGTTGTGGCCCGAGAACTCACCGCTCGTCATCCACGAGGCGTTCATGTGCGGCCTGCCAGTTATCGGCGCACGAGACGGCGGCACGCAGGACCTCGTCGCTGACGGGGTGAATGGCCTTCTGTACGATCCGTCGTCGCCGGCGGAACTGGCCGACGCGCTGCGACGACTGCTGGACGGCCCGGCACTGCTGAAACAGCTCGCCGCAGCCGTGCCTGCGGTCAAGTCGATCGAGGAAGATGCAGGTGAATTTGCGGCCGTGTACGCAGAGGTCGTGCGGCGCAGCGGCGGCGTCCATGCGTTTCCCGCCCGCGCACATGACCACGCGCCGACAGAATTCCCAGCGACGCTCGCGATCGTCCTGAACCACCGCACGCCGGACGATACGCTGCTCGCCATGGCGTCGCTGCGGGCCTCGCAGGCGCCTTTGCACGGCAGCTACGTGGTGGAGAACGGCTCCGAGGATGGCCGGCTGGAATACCTGCGGTCGCACCTCGGCGATGCCGAACTGATCGTGAGTGGGACGAACCTGGGGTTCTCGGCCGGTTGCAACCTCGGGATCCGGGCGGCGCTCGCGCGCGGGGCGGCGCGTGTGTTCCTGATGAACAGCGATGCCGTGCTGCCGCCCGACAGCCTCGCCAAAATGCACGCCGCTCTGGACGCCGATCCCGAGCTCGGCATCGTCGGTCCCTCCGTGGTGTCGCGCTCCGACCCGAATCACGTCCTGTCGCAGGGCATGCGCTTCAGCACCCGAACGGGGCGGATGCGGCACCTGGGCTTCGGCCGGGCGTTGAGTGTGCTCTCGGCGCCGCGCGTCTGCGACGTCGACGCCGTCAGCGGCTGCGCGATGCTCATCACGCGCGAGGTGTTCGATCGCATCGGCCTCTTCGAGGAGTCGTACTTCTTCGGCTTCGAGGACCTCGATTTCTGCCTGCGTGCACGCGCGGACGGGTTCCGGACGGCGTGCGTGGAACACGCCACCGTGCTTCACGCCGGCGCCGCTTCAATCGGCGTGCGTTCGCCTCGGCTGATCTACTTCGCCACGAGAAACCATCTTCTGGCCGGCCGTCGTGCGCCTGGCGGCAGCTGGCTCCGACCCTGGCTGATCGCGGGGTTCAACGTGGCGCACGTCGTCTGCACGTCACCCGTGCCGCGCGGGCCGGCCATCCGCGCCCTGGGGCTTGGCATACGCGACTACCTGCGCGGGGCCTTCGGCGCCGACCCCGACACACGCGAACGCGCAAGGCGTGCTGACACCAGCGTGGCGCACCCGGCGGCGTCGACGGAGCCCACGCCCAGGTGATCGGGCCCGCACGCCCACGGCGCGTCCTTCACATCGTGCACGACTACCACCCGGCGGTCGGAGGCAGCGAGTTGCTGTTCCAGCGGCTCGCGGAGGGACTCGCGGCCCGAGGATGGGACATGTGGACGTTCACGTCCACTGCGAGGCGGAGCGGCGATTTCATCAAAGCCGCCGGCCAGACACTGCCCGCCGGGCGCGACACGGTCAACGGGTTGCCGGTACACCGATTCGGGTTCGTCGAATTTCCACCGGCCGTCCGGCGCGTGATGGACGCCACGTCGCACCTTTGGTCCACACGCCAGTGGCCGGGCTACGGCAAGGTCAAGGCGTGGTGGGTCGGACCGCACATGCGGGGACTGGTGCGCGCAGCCGTGCGGCTGCGGCCCGATCTGATCGCCGCGACCGCCGCGCCGTTTCTGCCGCTCTGGGACGCCGCACGCGCCGCTTCCCTGGCTCGGGTGCCGTTGGCCATCATGCCGTGCCTGCACCCGGGCGATCGATGGCTGAGCGACAACCCGTCGCTCGTGCGGCTGCTCCGACGGGCCGACGCTGTGATGGCGCTGACCGTCTATGAGAAGCGCATGCTTCAGGCACTGAGCGTGGACGGATCTCGGGTCGCCGTCGTCGGCGGCGGCGTCGCCGTCGACGCGCGGCTCGGCGCGGCCGCAGGCCTCCGCAAGACCCACGGCATCCCGGAAGACGCGTCGCTGGTCCTGTTCTGCGGTCGCAAGGAGCAGGGCAAAGGCGTTCAAGAGACCATCGAAGCGATGGTTCGCTTGTGGCAGCAGGGCTCGTCCGCTCACCTTGTGCTCGCGGGCGGAGCGACGGAGTTTTCGACCTGTCACCTGCGTCCGTTCATCGCTCGCATTCCCGCGGCATGGCGCGCCAGGGTGGTTGTGCGTGACGATGTCACGGAAGCCGAAAAGTGGGGTTGGTACGAGGCCTGCGACGTAATGGCCCACCCGTCACACGTGGAGTCGTTCGGTCTCGTCTACCTCGAAGCGTGGAGCTGCGGGAAGCCAGTCATCGGCGGGCGCACCGGGCCGCAGGCTGCCCTCATCGAGGAGGGCGTTGACGGATACCTCGTCAAGCCGCGCAGTGCGCAGGAGCTCGCGGCTGCCATCCGGCGGGTGCTGGACGATCCCGAGCGAGCGCGCCGCCTGGGCGAGGCCGGGCGCCAGAAGGTGCTCCGTGAGTACACGTGGGATCGAGTCGTCGACAGGGCCGAAGCCTTGTATCAGTCGCTCGTGGCGGGGTCGTCGTGAGCTCAGCCTCCGTCAGCGCCATCATCGTCACGCGCAACAACCGCCGCGACATCACTCGCACGCTTGGCCTCGCTCCACGACTCGATCCACCCGCTGCACGAAGTGATCGTCATCGATCACGATTCAACCGACGGCACGGCCGACCACGTCCGGCGCGATCATCGCGATGTCGTCCTGCTCGATTTCCTGGATAACCCGGGGTTCGGAGAAGGGAACAACCGAGGGGCCCGCGTCGCGACAGGCGAGTACCTGCTGTTCCTCAACCCGGACGCGACGATTGACCCTGACTGCCTCGCCGCCCTGGTCCAGGCGCTCGATGCGGAGCCGCACGCGGGAATCGCGGTACCGAAGGTGATGCTTGCATCGGAGCCGTCGATCATCAACAGCGCCGGACTGGTGGTGAACCGAATCGGCTACGGCTGGGACCGCGGGTACCTGGAGTGGGACCGCGGCCAATACGATACGCCCGGGCCGATACTCGCCGGCAGCGGCTGCGCGCTGCTCGTGCGGGCCGACACGTTCAAGGCGCTCGAGGGATTCGACGCCGCGTATTTCCTCTACTACGAGGACCTGGATCTCTGCTGGCGGTGCTGGCTCGCCGGCTACACGGTGACCTACGTGCCTGCTGCTGTCGCGCGACACACGATGAAGATCACGGACCGCCCGGTCTTCTACAACGAGTACCTCGATCACCGGAACAGGCTGCGGACGCTCGCGAAGACGCTGTCCGGCAGATCCATCGCCCGCCTCGCCGGGCGGGTGGCTGCGTTCGAAGCCGGGAGCGCGTGGGCGCTGGCACGCCAGGGCCGATGGGATGCGTTGCGATTGAGAACCCAGGCGTGGACGTGGCACGCCAGCCAGGCGCGGGAGACGCTTCGACTGCGCCGGGTCGTGCAGCGCTCGCGCGTGCTCCCGGACGACTCGCTGGCGGGCTTGCTCGATCCGGGCACCGGGGCTCCGCGCCTGAACGCGGTCGTCCCGAGCTACCCGGCAGCCTACGCCGACACCCTCGAGCGCGAGCGTCTCTCCAGTGACCTGACGCTGGGTGATGGCGACGTCGGCGCGCTGGGGCTCGGGTGGCACGCACCGGAGTTCATGGACCGGCAACCGTACCGCTGGACGTCGGGTTACGGCATCGTGTTCCTGCGCGCCCCCGCTCGCGGGCGCACGACAGTCCGTCTCACCTGCCGGGCGCTGCTGCCGACAGGTCTCGAGCTGCGTGTGGATGGCGTCCCTTGTGCCAGATTCACGGTGGAACCTGGTGGCTGGCGCGATCTCGCTGCCCACGTGGACACCGTCGACGACGTGGTGCGCATCGACATCCTGCCGGCACTCACGTTCCGGCCATGCGAGGTGGATCCACGAGCAGCCGACGCTCGCCTGCTCGGAGTACGTGTCGCCCGCGTGCAGCTGCGGAGCGAATGACCATCACGCCGGAAGAACATGCCGTCGCTTCCGCGCCCGAGCGGCGGCCGGTGCGCCTGCGTGTGGGGTGCCGCCGGACGTCGCGTGGAGTGCGACGGCCGCCGACTCGCGGCGTCACTACGCTACACTGACCTCTCACGACACCATGCGGGCATCCCCGACGAACACGGCCTCGAGCGCCGCAGGCGACGATTCGGCGAGGGCCACGCCACCGGGCGCGGCCAGCACCAAGGCTGACGCCCGACGACGATTCGGTTCGCGCGGGACCGCTGTTCGGGGGCTCGTGTGGACGCTCGTGCGCACGGACTTCAAGGCGCGCTACCACGGCACGCTGAGCGGCTTTGTCTGGGCGCTCCTGAAGCCACTGCTCATGTTCGTGGTGCTCGAGGCCGTCTTCTCGCTGATCTTCGCCTCGGACCCGAACTACCGCCTCAATCTGATCGTCGGCCTGTTCCTCTGGACGTTCTTCGCGGAAGGGACGCAGACGGCGCTGGTCTCGCTGCACACGCGCGGATTCCTGCTGACGAAGGCCCGGTTTCCCTCGTGGATCCTGGTCCTCACGTCGCTGTCGAACCCGCTCATCACGCTCGGCGTGTTCGCGATCGTCATCCTGGTGTTTCTCGCGATGACGGGCCACGCCGCCAGCGCCGCGGGCGTGGCGTGCTTCGGCCTGTATCTGATCGGGCTGGGCGCGGTCGTGGCCGGCATCGGCCTCGGCACCAGCGTCCTCTTCCTGCGTTACCGCGACCTCAACCAGGTGTGGGACGTGGTCATGCAGGCGGGCTTCTTCGTGGCGCCGATCATCTACCCGCTCGGCATCCTGCCGGAGCGGTACCACTGGCTGCTGTACTTGTGGGCGCCGACGCCGTTCATCCAGTTCTCGCGCTCGGTGCTCGTGGACGGCGTGGTGCCGGGGCTTCGCGCGCACGTCGTGCTGGCCGCCGGTGTCGCGATCATCCTGGGTTCGGGCGTGCTGATTTTCCGGCGGTTTGCGCCGCGCGCTGCGGAGTACCTCTGATGCGGCCCGTGATCGAGGTCCAGGAGGTCTCGAAGTCATTCCGCATCCCGAGCGTGCGGCGCGACACGGTGCGCGAGCACGTCTTCGGCGCGTTCAACAGCCGCGGCTTCGAGGAGCTGCGCGTGCTCGATCGGGTCAGCCTGCAACTGCACCAGGGCGAGACGCTGGGAATCATGGGCCGCAACGGCTCCGGCAAGAGCACGCTGCTGAAGATCATCGCAGGGATCTACCCTCCGGATTCCGGCCACGTCGCGCTGCATGCCGCGATCACGCCGATCCTGGAGCTCGGCGTAGGCTGGAATCCGGAGCTGGACGCGATTGACAACGTGTTTCTGGTCGGGAGCGTGATGGGCCTGACGCTGGCGGAGATCCGCGTGCGGCTCGACGCCATCCTGGCGTTCGCGGAGCTGGAGCGGTTTGCCAACCTGAAGCTGAAGCACTACTCGAGCGGCATGGCGGCGCGGCTGGCCTACGCGACGGCGTTCGAAGCTGTTCGAGAGGTGCTGGTGCTCGACGAGATCTTCGCCGTAGGCGATGCGGGGTTCAAGGCGAAGTGCGAGGAGCGATACCGTGTCACTGCATGCGGCCGGTCACACGGTCCTGCTCGTCAGCCATGACCCCCTCAGCGTCACAAGGTTTTGCGATGCGGCAGTGTTGATCGAGCACGGGCGCATGACGTGCGCGGGACCGTCGTTCGATATCAGCGAGCGATACGTGGATTCCGTCACGAGTGTTCGATAGCGGCAGCGGCGCCCCTTCATTGTCGAACGCGGGGCGTCTTCTTCACCATCCGGAGCACCGCCCTGAAGGGCGCGGTCACACGCCAGCTTCCCGACGAGAGCAACGCGTGCACGTGGCTCCGAGCGGATTCCAATTCGCGTTCGAGTTCACAAATTTGCTGTTCAACCCGCTGCCGCCGCTCGTCAAGCGCCAGGCGCTCTTCACGAACAATCGCGAGATCGCCTTCCATTTGAAAGACCCTACCCTGCAGCTCGGATAGCTGCTGGTGCAGCATCGCCTGCTGTGCGTCGGCAGCGCGGACCACTGCTGTGAGATCGCTCTCGAGCCGAAGGATTGTGCGCCTGCAAGTTGGCCACGTGGTGCTTTAACGCGGTCCGCTCCGCTTCGAGTGCTGCCGCGTGTTCGTGCAATCCCTGCCTGAGCGCCTCATCGCCATGACCGAAGGTCGCAGCGGCCGCGTCGAACGCTACCCGGATATCGTCCAACCGTCGCGAACCCTCCCGACGCGCTGCGTCGTCCCCGTCGAGCAACAACTCGAAGGCAGCGCACGCGTCATTGACCCAATCGGTTAGCGGCCGGTTGACGCCGACCGCAGCCGATGTATCCGCGTGATGACAAAGCTCAGGTCTGACGCTCTGGGCGACGGCGGTGTCAATAGCTTCAGGCGAACACGTCCACTCGAATCCCAGGTCTGCTCCCACCTTCGTCATGACGCGCCGCCCGTCGTCCAGGAGGTCACGGTAGCGGATGATCGAGCGTGGAGTGGAACGCGTCCCATACTCGGCCTCGAGCATGTGCCGCAGCCACATCAGGAGTGAGAACTCTGGCAGCAGTCCGTCGCGGGCAGCGAGTGACGAGGCCACGTCCGCCGGACTCCTCACGACGAGGACGGCAGCCGCAGGAATGCTCATGGCTTGAAGGTTCCGCAGCCAGAACGGCACAAAACGGCACATTCTCGGATCCTTTACTACGAACCTGGAGCCACGCGGAAACTCACTGCGAACGAGCCGAGCAAGCTCACCATCGAGTGTCGTCGCACGCTGCGACTTTTCCCAATCGAGCGGCAACGGTGTCCAGGCGTCCCACCAGGTTCCGAGCTCGCGCAATAGGCGGTCGTGGTAATCGATAATCGGAACAGACTCCCAGTAACCGAGCGCGTTGGTGGAATCAGGCGGCATCAACGTGCGGGGGCTATCGAATCCGAGTCTCACCAGCACACCCGCCAGGGCGGAGGTGCCGCTCCGGTGCATCCCGAGAATGAGCAGCGCTTGTTGGTCCATGCTGCGAGCCTCCGTCCCCTTCACACAGCGCCAACCGCAATGACGTTGTCACTCTCAGCGGAAGCGAATCGCTCGACGGAGTGTGTATTCACTGGCATACAGTTGCCTTGCGAGGCGGCCGGACTGCAGAATCAATGTGTTGACCGATGACGCGACCCATTGGCGCGACGACAGACGCGCGCGGCAATGCCCGAGTCTGTTCGATACGTGTCAACCGTCAGTTCTGTCGACGCGGCGGGTGAACCGCCTCGTACGTATCAGATTACAGCGAGATATGTCTACCGCGAAGACGGCGTCGCACCAAGAGTTCGCGTCCTGCTGGATCGGACAGCGCCTGCTACCGATTGCCAACGCCGCCATCAATTCGTTCAAAGCGCACGGCCACCAGTACACGCTCTATGCCTATGGTGCGGTGGCGGACGTGCCGCCATTCGTCAGATGCGAGGATGCGGAAGACCTGAGCCCTCAAAAGGACATTCACGTTGCGCACGGCGGATTCGAGACAGCGGCCGACAAGCTCGCCTACCGCTTCCTGGCGAAATACGGCGGCTGGTTCGTCGACAACGACGTGGTGTGCAATGCCGACGAGGTGCCGGACTGCCCAATTGCCTTTGCCCAAGAGCGCCCGGGCATCATCAACAACGCGGTGCTCAAATTTCCGGCGGGACACGGGGCAGTGCGAGATCTGCTCGATTACGTCGCCACCGTCGATCCGGCGACAAGCATCTGGGGTTCCACGGGCCCGCTCGCGCTCAGTCGAGTGTTCAGGAATCGGCGGGACCTCATCCCGTATCAACTCCCGACCGCGGCAATCTATCCGCTGCACTGGACCGAGGCTCCCAAGCTGCTCTTTCCCGAGTTCGAACGCGAAGTGCTCGAACGAACCGCAGCCTCGCCGTTCATCCATCTATGGGGTTCGACGATCCGTGAAATCGGCTTCGATCTCGCCCACTGGCTTCCTCTCGAGGGGTCGTATCTTTCGTCGCTGTACTCCCGCTGCCTCGACCCGAATATTCTCTCCAGGCTGTCACCCGTGAATGAGGCTGAGTTCCGCCGTTCGGTCGAGCGATACGTCACCAGCAGCTGGAACGTGTCACTGAACCTGACATGACAGACGGTCTAGCAGCAGGGCCAGGTGCTCGCAATCAACGACGCAGTCGCGCCCGTGCGGGTAGGGCGCGATGAAATGATTTCGCGACACGACCTGCTGGTAGCTGTGCTCGAGGACTCGACACATCTGCAGAATGGACGGATTCACGAACATCGGCGAGAAGCACTCGATCACTGATGAGCGTTCAGGCATGAACTGCGCGTGGACGAATTGCGCTCCATGGGACCCCGCGATCAGGCGGGCGCTCCGCATCGTAACCACCTGCTCGGCGACAGGTAGGGTGGCCGGATCAAGGATGTCGAAACCGCGGCCCTCGAGGCAGCGATAAACCTCGTCCTTGTTGAGTGTCGTCCCGCCATTCCGGACCCCGACGCCGCGTTCCAACCAGAGCCGCTCGGCGTACCGGCTTTGTGCTCCAGCCAGCCTTTGGTCGAGACGCGCACGCAACGAATGGAGAGGGCCTGGGTAGCGCGCCAGGTTCTCATGATGAACGCTCGTGGTGAACACCGCTCGTCGCAGCAGCATCGGGCCGGTCACGGGCACGATGCGGTGGTCATCGACGCCGAGAAGGTCGAGAAACTCGCGAGCGAAGCGGGGCAGATGCGAGAAGACGTAGCAGCAGTCGGTCAACTCGTCCTCCAGCACCGCCACTTTCAGCAGTTCCTCCGTCCAATGCCCGAAATTGCGCGAAAACAAGTTGCCGACGACGCACGCCCGCCCGCTGAACTCGTGTGGTTCGGCGGTCCTCGGGCCGGTGCGGTCGTCGCCAGCCCTTTGCTGCCAAGCGTTCTTGAAGTACTCGATGGAGCTGCAGTCCAGTACGGATTCGGCGGGAACGAAGCCTCGGCCCGCGACGCACAGGCTTTGACCTTCCTCGAGCACGTCCGGCAGATACAGCACATCGCGCAATTCGACCAGACGGACCCGTTCTCCGTCGCCATGCGCCTTCACTGGTGTGCTCCGGCTGGCGCCGAGGTCGAATGCGGAACGGCACTCGAGGCGAGCGAGGTTAAGGTTCATACGGGGCACGTATCCAAGCGTGCGCGGGCCGGCATGCGCCGTGAACGCTGCGTCATCGTAGTCCAGAGCCAATCGTAATATTCTGCTGTCATGCTGTGCACGGTGGTGACGACGACGTGGGACTCAATGGACGTTCTTCCGTCCTTTCTGGCGCACTATCGCAGGCTCGGTGCACGTCGCGTTCTCGCCATGGACTACGACTCGACCGACGGAACGAGGGATTTGCTTCGCTCGAGCATGTCGCAGGGATTCATCCAACTCGTGCCGTTCCCTGGCCTCGCCTCGCTCGATGCTTCAAACAGCATGCTGGCAATCGCGCGGCGGACGGCCGAACCTGACGAATGGTGCTTGTTCTGTGATCCAGACGAACTCCTGGTTCTCCCGTCCATGAAATTCGCTGATTTCCCGCCCGGCGGCATTGGAGAAGAGCTCGAGCACGTGACGCTCCCCCGATACAACATGACGGGCGCGCGCTCCCTGCTCGACGGCAGCTGCGACCTCGATCGACACGCCATTCGCGTGCTGACGTTGCGCGTCGCGCGCCGCACCGAGCGAAACGTGAGCCGGGACATGCACGCTACCACCCTCGAGCCGCCGTGGATCTTCACGAACGTCCTGCCAAAGGTGCTGGTACGAGCCGATGCCGCCCTCGCGATTGGTGAGGGCGATCATACGGCCCGAACCAGAAAAGGCACTTCGGCGACCATTTTTAACGGGGCCTGCGTCCTCCACTACCCGTTCCGTAGCTATGGAAGGTTTCAGGACAAGGTCTCACGCGCCCGCCGTGACTACGCCGCGAATCCTCAGCTACAGGAGGGGTTCGGCTGGCAGGTCAGGCGGTGGATGCGACTCGACGAGCAGGGCCAACTGCGCAATGAGTACCGTGAGCAGTTCGTCGCGAGCGATCAAGTCGACCAGCTGCTCGCGAGCGGTACGCTGGTGCATGACGAGACGCTCCGTCGCTTTCACGGCGGCGACCCATCCGCCTGCTGCTGAAGACCGCGGCGGAGCACGGCGTCGTATCGGAAGTAGTGATTCGGAAGGTCGGCACGCTGATACCGGATCTCCACACGCCACCCTGACCGTCCAGCCACCCGTCGGAGGTGAGAAGGGCTCCACCACTGGCCGATCACGGGCCGGCCCCGGAGGGCATCGATCCAGTACCCGCAACCGCCCACCAGGCCCTCGGTAGAAACACCACCGACGCTCGCGGTCAGGCACATCGCCGAGCACCACCCGGCCTTCGGGCTTCACCGCTGTGGCCAGTGCATGAAACATGCGATCTGCTTGCGACGGGCGGATGTGCTGCAGTGCACCGCTCATCAGCGCGCAGTCGTATTGATGTGTGTAGATCGATGGATCCGTGACATCCGCCAGGCGGTACTCGATGTTGGCTGCCGCAAACCGACGCCGTGCGGTGTCGATGAGGGGCTCCGAAAAATCAATTGCCGTTACATGACTAAACTGCGATGCCAGCCTGCTTGTTACTAGCCCGTTGCCACACCCGAGATCCAGCAGCGTCTGGTCTGGGCCCGGTTCCAGCAACGCGATGAGAGTCGCCGTCAGGGTTTCGATCTGGAGCTGTGAATAGCTTACCTTCTTGAATGTGCGGCCGACCTGCTGACACACATCGTCATCTGTGACGTGTGGACTGTGATTCCAGAATGATTTCCAATCCATGCGCACGACCTCGACACGCCGATCAAATCTATGATTAGGTACGGCAACCGTCCTCATGCTGTCAGGCTACCTTCATCCCGATTATTTCTGATGCTGACAGGCTACCTTCATCCCGACTATGCCGCATCGCTGAGCCAGTTCGGCACTCCCGTGCCGCTGGCTCGGAGCGGAGCATGGCTGCTCAAGCGTGCGATTCCCCAGTCAGCCGCGTACCGACGGAATGGGCACCTACCCGATCCTGTGCTGCCGCAACTGGGGCGCCTTGAACGAGGACCTGGCAGCGCTATCTGATGATTTGGTATCCGTCGTCGCCATCTCTGACCCATTCGGCGATTACGACGAGCCTATGCTCCGAGGGACCTTCGACCGTCTCAATCCGTACCGGCAGCATTTCATAATCGATACGAGCGGCGACCCTGCTGCCTTTGTCAGTAAGTCGCACCGTGCGTATGCCGCTCGTGCGCGCAGAATGCTGAACGTCGCTCTGTGCGAAGACCCCGTGACTTACCTGGACGACTGGGTACGTTTGTTCGCGGTTCTGGCCGAGCGCCACGCGGTTACAGGCGCGCGGCGATTTTCGCGTGCGGCGTTCGATCGTCAGTTGCGGATCCCCGGCACGATCATGTTCAAGGCGATGCGGGACGACCACGTCGTTGGGATGGACATCTGGTACCTCCAGGGTGAAAGAGCGTACGATCACCTGACCGCGGTCGACGAGGAAGGGTATGAATTGCAAGCCTCGTATGCGCTCAAATGGCATGCGATTCATTACTTCGCACCCACAATACGGTGGCTGGATCTCGGCGGAGGGCGCTCGGTCGACGGTACCGACGGACTGAGCGCGTTCAAGCGGGGCTGGGCGACCGGCACACGCACGGCATGGCTCTGTGGACGTGTGCTGCAAACCGTGCGCTACGCCCAACTGACGCAGGGCCGAGAGTCGAGCCACACCACCTACTTCCCGGCGTATCGCTCCGACGAGTTCGCCTGACGCGGGTCCTTGGCCGCGCGCTCAATTGCAGCGACCACACCTCCCAATTCCGCGGCGGAGAGATCGACTGCGACCGGTAGTCCGATGAGCCGAGGCGCGAGATCTTCGGTGACGGGCAGCGGCCCGCGATGGACGGACGCAAAATACGAGTGGCTGTGCACGCCCATGCCGTACCACATGCGGAACTCGACGCCGTCCTCGCGGAGGCAATCCATCAGTCGCGACGATTGGCGTTCTTCGCTACACAACCAAAGGGCATAGCACCCCGCGACATCAGGAGCACCGATAAATCGGCCCGCGACTGACGCGGCGAGAGCGTCCGTGTAGCGGCGTGAGACGTCGAGCCATTTGGCCTGGATTTCTGGCCACGTGTCGAGCGCGGCCAGCCCGACCGCCGCGTGATATTCCGACAATTTGCCGTTGGTACCAGCGGAGGCGGCATCCCGGGTGCCAAAGAAGCCGAAGTTGAGCGCCCGCAGAACTCTTCGCGCCGTGCCAGTGTCGGTTGTCGCCACACACCCGCCCTCTCCTGCCGGCAGCGCCTTCGTGGCGTGGAAGCTGATCGCGAGCGGAATGTCGCCGACGAATAGCGCAGGAGCCGATGCTACCGCTTCGACACTTGCCGCACCGTCGATCACCACAGAAATCCCGGTGAGGTCACGAAATCGCTGCCAAGGTGCTTGTGGAACGGGACGTCCGAAGCTTGCCACGGGAACCACGAGGCCGACCTGTTCAGCGCGGACCCCGTCCAATGCACGCTCAGGATTCAGCAGCCAAGTATCGGCATCCACATCGGCGAGCCACGGCGTGAACCCGCACTGCTCCGCAGCAAACGCGGTGGCGACAAAGGTGAATGCGGGGAGCACGGCCAACGGCCTATCCTTACGCGCGCGGCCAGCGGTCGCGAGAATGGCCCCAGTGAGTGCCGCCGTTCCGGAGCTCGCCGTGACGACCCCTTCGGGTGGTGCCCCCAACTGCATGGCGAGCCGGCGACTGAACTCGACGACCAGCGGTCCCCAGTTGGTGTACCTGTCGTGACGCATCCAGAGCGCGCAGGTAAGGCAGCAGGCGATCGAGGGGCGGCAGGTACGGACGCAATGCGGGTACCGCAAAGACGCCAGAATCCGAGCATCTTGAGCGTTCATGGACTTGCCGCATGCACACGTCTCTTTCAGCCGGCGTATCGCCGTTCATCGTCGAGGAATGCGCCGTTTCCTGGACAAGGTTACCAGACCCGCCGGTCGGGCGGTGACGATCGAGCTCGAAAGAGCGGACCCGGAGCAAGCGAGACGGCCCATTCGTGACTGAGTACCGACGGTTTCTATGCCGGCCGCCGCGTGCTAGTCACCGGCGGCCTGGGGTTCATCGGCAGCAACCTCGCTCGCCGCCTTGTGGCTCTCGGCGCCGATGTCGTCATTGCTGACGCAATGATTGCGGGTACGGGAGGACACCCGTTCAACGTCAGCGGGCTGCAAGAAGCGTTACGGGTCGTCAACGCCGACCTGCGGGACGACGCGGCAATGAGCGATCTAGTGGCCGGTCAGGAGATCATCTTCAATCTAGCCGGTCAGGTAAGTCACATCGACAGCATGCGCGATCCTCTGGGCGACCTCGAGATCAACTGCCACGCGCATCTCGCGCTGCTCGAGTGCTGCCGTCAGCACAATACGGCCGTGAAAATCGTGTTTGCCGGAACTCGTCAGGTGTACGGGCGTGCCGAGACGTTGCCCGTTACCGAAAAGCATGTCGTCCGGCCCGTGGACGTGAACGGCATCAACAAGGCCGCTGCCGAGTACGACCATCTCGTTTACAACGACGCGTTCGGCATCCGTGCGTGTTCGCTGCGTCTCACGAACATCTATGGTCCACGTCAGCTCATTGCACACGACCGCCAGGGCTTCATTGGCTGGTTCATCGGGCTTGCCGTTCAAGACGCAGACATCACAATCTTCGGCGACGGTGATCAGGTTCGCGACTTCGTCTACGTCGACGACGCGATCGATGCGTTTCTGCGTGCAGGAGCGTCGGACGGGTGCAACGGGCGGGTGTTCAACGTCGGAGGCGCCGAGCCCACCGCAATTCGCGACGTCGCCGAGCTTCTGGTGCGCGTCGCGGGAACCGGACGGACTCGGCATGTCCCCTGGCCAAGCGATCGACGGAACATCGATATCGGCAGTATCTACGCAGACTTCTCGCGCCTGTCTGACGAAACCGGCTGGCGCCCCCGAGTGTTGCTCCGGGACGGACTGACACGGACGGTCGCCTTCTACAGAGCACACCTGGACATGTATTCGAAGGTGCTCGGGGCCGACGGTGGGCCCGCATGAGACGTGAGGTTCCGTTTCTCGACCTCAAGCCCGGCCCGGATCGTGAGCGAATCGAGGCCGCGATCCGTCGCGTGCTGGATCGCGGCCAGTTCATCCTGGGTCCAGAGGTTGACGCCTTCGAAGCGGAGTTCGCGCAGCTCTCCGGGGCACCGTACGCGGTTGCGGTGAACAGCGGCACGGACGCATTGTCTTTGCTGCTTCGTGCGAGTGGCATCGTTCCGGGCGACGAGGTGATCGTGCCTGCCGTTTCCTCTCCGTTCACGGCGATGGCCATCGTCGCTGCCGGAGCGCGACCAATGTTCGTAGACGTGGATTGGACACGTGGAACACTGGACCCGGCATGCATCGAGCGCGCGATCACGCCGCGCACTCGGGCGATCGTCCCTGTCCACCTGTACGGCCAAGCGGCGGATCTGCCCGCGATCCAGTTCATCGCCGAACGGTTCGACCTTCTCGTCATCGAAGACTGCGCGCAAGCCCACCTCGCGACGTGCGCCGGTCAGCCGGTTGCCACAACGACCGTCGGCGGCGCCTTCAGCTTCTACCCAACCAAGAACCTCGGCGCACTCGGCGACGGCGGCGCGGTGATTACACGTGACGCGCAGATCGCAAACCGGATCCGGCGTCTGCGTCACGGCGGCCAGGCCGCTCCGAACGTTCATACCGAGTTGGGATTCAACTCGCGGCTTGACGAGATTCAAGCCGCCATCCTGCGAGTGCGGCTCGAAGCGCTACCGGCCGCCACCGATCGGCGGCGACAGCTAGCAGCATTGTACTGGGACGTACTGACCTCGCCGCTGATCGATACACCTCGCGCCGCCGATCCCGGACATGTGTACCATCTATTCACCGTGAGGTCGTCGCACCGCGACGACCTGCAGCAATATCTCGCGGCGAACGGCGTTGGCACGCTCATTCACTACCCAACACCGCTGCCTTCGCAACCAGCGTTTCGTGCGACCGCCGGCACACGCTGCCCACAGGCCCAGCGGCTGTGCGCCAGCGTGCTCTCGCTACCCCTTCATCCCTTGCTTCGCGACGAAGACGCCGTCGCGGTTGCCGAATTGATAAATCGCTTTTCGGTTCCGAAGATCGTGTGAGCGACACCGACTGACGCGTTGGCATCCGACGCAGCACCAGCCAAAACGTCGCTAGCGCCTTCGTCCAGATCGCGTGTCGCGGTTGATCGTGGCCATTCGAACCTAACCCCTGTACTCACTTGATTGGTACGGTTCCGGTTCTCGGTCTTCGGTTCCAGGTTGGGTTCCTCGTTCGTTCCAGGGTCCCCCGGGGGTTCAACGGTTCCGGGTTCCTTTGTTCCGAGTTCCAGCTTCGTCGCAGGCTCGATTGGAGCGACGGCGAATTACGAACCGGCACTTGGAACCGGAACCCGTGAACAAGGAACTTGGAACGAACCCGGAACCTGGAAGCCAACCTGGAACCCAGAACTCGGAACTCGGAACCCTAGTCAACCACAAGTGAGTGCCCCACGTGTCTGCGACACACCTTGTGGCATGAAACGGACGCTTGTAGTTCTCGAGGTCTCCGGCCACAAGATGTCGTGGGCGACGAGCCCGTTTCTTTGGAGTTCCGGGTCTAATGACGCGCTTTACTCTATTCCCCGCCGTTGCCTCGCCGCCTCGAAGAGCACTACGCCGGCGGCGACCGACACGTTGAGACTGTCGACGTGCCCCATCATAGGGATCGACACCGTGAGGTCGCAACGCTCGCGCACGAGACGACGGAGCCCGGCGCCCTCGGCGCCGAGCACGATCGCGGTCGGCAGCGTCAGATCCACGGTGTCGTAGGTCTGCGGTGCGTCGCCCGCAAGGCCGACGGTCCACACGTTCAGCGCCTTCAATTCCTCGACCGCGCGCGCGATGTTGACGACCTCTGCGACCCGTACCCAGGCGACGGCGCCGGCAGAGGCCTTCGCGGCGGCGGCGTCGAGCGGGGCCGCGCGGCGCGACTGGCGCACGACGCCGTCGGCGCCGGCGGCGTCCACCGTCCGCAGGATCGCGCCCACGTTGTGCGGGTCCTCGATGCCGTCGAGCACCACGATGAGCGGCGCGGCCCTGGCGCTGTAGACCAGGTCTTCGATGCTGCACGGATCTGGATCGCGGGCCTCGGCCACGACGCCCTGGTGCACGCCGCCGCGCGCCTCGCGGTCGAGCGTGGCAGGGTCCACGCGCTCCACGCGGACGCCGGCGCCGCGGGCGGCGTCGACGACCGCGCGCATGCGTTCGTCGGCCCGGGCGCTCACCCGGACCACGCGCACGCGGCGGGCGCGCAGGGCTTCGAGCACGGGGTTGAGGCCGAAGATCAGCATCGCTACAGATCACGGCCCGCCTGAAGGCGGGCACTACACGAACACGCCCTACGACGATGGGCACGCACACGCGCCACGGGATTACGCCCGCCTGAAGGCGGGCACTACACGAACGACGACGACGGGGCCACGCACACGCGCCGACGGGATTACGGCCCGCCTGAAGGCGGGCACTACACGAACACGCCCTACGACGATGGCACACGCACACGCGCGACGGATCACGGCCCGACCTGAAGACGGGCACTACGTCAAACGCCCACATGCACCACGTGCCACCGGATCACAGCCCGCCTGAAGGCGGGCACTACGCGGGGTCACGGTCACGGCCCGCCTGAAGGCGGGCACTACAAAAGGCCGGCCGGAAGGGCGGCACTACCCGACCTCACTCGGCCAGGGCAGCGGCGAACTGGGCCGCGCGCTCGCGGCAGCCGATGATCGGGGTAACGCCGGCTGACGCCGGGAGCTCGGCGCCGCGGTCGATCGCCGGCACCACCAGGTCCAGCTCCGGACCTTCCGGCGCGCCCGTCAGCGCCACCCGGATCGGGTGGAACAGCGCCCGCCCCTTCTGTCCGGTGCGTTCGCGCACGCGCTGCGCCGCGGCGCGGAACAGCTCGCGGTCCGTGCAGCGCGGAGCGACCGCGAGATCCTCGGCGAGCGCCGCGACGACCGCGCGTGCGCCCGGCGCCTCGAGCTCGCTCGCGATCGATGGGTTTGCGACCGCGCCCGCCGGCTCGAACGCGAAGATGACGCGCAGCCGCTCGGGCACCTGCTGCAGCCGGTCCACGGACGTGGCGAACAATGGCACGAGCGACTCCAGGTACGCGCGGCCATTGTCATCAGCTGTCACAGCAGACGACGCTGCGGTGGCAGCGCTTGTTACCGGCTCGACGGCGTGGGCATCGTCGAGCAGGTAGCCAGCCGACCGAAGAAAGGGTGCCGCGAGCGACGCGAGCCGCGCGGGATCCGCCGCCTTCAGGTAGTGGCGGTTCACCCACGCGAGCTTCTCCTCGTCGAAAACGCCCGCGCTGTGCCCGACGTCCTCGAGCCGGAACCGCCGCGCCAGCTCCGCCGCCGGCAGCAGTTCCGCGTCCTGCCCGGGCGACCAGCCGATGAGCGCGAGGTAGTTGAAGAGCGCCTCCGGCAGGTAGCCCTTGTCGCGAAACTCCTTGACCGACGTCGCACCATGCCGTTTCGACAGCGGGCTGTGGTCCGGCCCCAGCACCAGCGACAGGTGCGCAAACGTCGGCGGCGCGTACCCGAACGCCCGGTACAGCAGCAGCTGGCGCGGCGTGTTCGAGATGTGGTCTTCACCCCGGATCACGTGCGTCACCCGCATCAGGGCATCGTCGATCACCACGGCGAAGTTGTAGGCGGGGTGGCCATCGGATCGCACCAGCACGGGATCGCCGATGATGGCCGCGTCGAAGGCGACCTTCCCGCGTACCGCATCCACGAAGGCGATCTCGCCGGCGTCAGGCACCTTGAATCGGACCACCGCAGGCTCGCCGGCGGCGACCCGCGCACGGGAAGCGGCGGGATCCAGCGTGCGGCACGTGCCGGCGTATTTCGGCTGCCGGCCCGCTGCAAGCGCTTCGACACGTGCGGCCTCGAGCTGCTCCGCGGTACAAAAGCAGTAATACGCCGCGCCTTGCGCCAGCAGCCGCGCGGCATGGTCGCGGTACAGCGACAGGCGCTCCGATTGCCGGTACGGCGCGTAGGGACCGCCGGCATCCGGCCCCTCGTCCCACGTCAGCCCGAGCCAGCGCAGGTCGTCGTGAATCGCCGATTCCGACGCACGGCTGGAACGCTCGACATCCGTGTCTTCGATTCGAAGGATGAACGTCCCGCCGGCGCCCCGCGCCAGCAGCCAGTTGAAGAGGGCCGTGCGGGCGTTGCCCACGTGGAGGTGGCCCGTCGGACTCGGTGCGAAGCGGAGGCGCATGTGTGAAGCGACCGTCTGTAAAGAGCCGGTGTAGGGCCAGGACGTCAGTCCCGCCTCGTCAGCAACGCAACGGCGTGGACAACAATCGCTTCGCCGCGACCGGTTTCACCCATGCCTTCGTTCGTTTTGCTCTTCACGCTCACCGCGCCGGGCTCGATGCCGAGCGCGCCGGCGAGACGGGCGCGCATCGCGTCTGCGTGCGGCGCCAGCTTGGGTTGCTCCGCCACGACGACGGCATCCACGTTCACGATTGCGAAGCTCGCGTTCCGCACGATCGCAGCGGCCTGACGCAGCAGCTCCAGGCTGTCGGCGTCCTTCCATCGCGGATCGGTGTCAGGAAAGTGACGGCCGATGTCGCCGAGTGCCGCGGCGCCGAGCACTGCATCGGTGATCGCGTGGCAGACGGCATCCGCGTCGGAGTGCCCGGCAAGGCCGGTGGCATGCGGGATGGACACGCCGCCGAGGATGAGCGGACGCCCCTGCACCAGCCGGTGCGAGTCGTACCCGATGCCGATCCGCAGGCCCATCCCGCGTCCCTCCCGTCCGTCGTCGCCGGCCGCGACGGCGCGCGCCAGTTCGAGATCCGCAGCAGTGGTGATCTTCACGTTGCGCGGGTCGCCCGCGACCAGCCGCACCTCGTGGCCCGCCTGTTCCGCCAGCGCGGCTTCGTCGGTGCCGCTGCCGCCCTCGGCGCCGCGCGCGATGGCGGCGGCGAGCACGCTCGTCGTGAACGCCTGCGGCGTCTGCGCCAGCCAGACGCGTTCGCGCGGGATCGTGGCCTCCACGCTCGGATCGCCCGTAGCCTCGCGTGCGAGCTTGACCGTGTCGGGCGACGGCATCGCGGCGATTGCCGCGCCCCAGCGCGCAGCGGCGTCGATGGCGCGATCGATCGTCGCCGCGTCCACGAACGGACGCGCCGCGTCGTGAATGACGACGACGTCGGCCGGCGGGTCGATGGCCTTGAACGCCCGCGCCACGGAGTCCTGCCGCCGTGGGCCGCCGCTTACGATCCGCACCGGCTTGCTGAACACCCGCAGGAACGCCGGCGGATCGGCCGCGACATCGGCCGGCAGCGCCACCACGATCTCCTGCACTCGTGCGTGCGACTCGAGTGCGGCGACGCTGCGCTCGAGAATCGTGCGGCCGCCAATCGCCAGCAGCTGTTTCGGCGTCCCCGCGGCAAGCCGGCTCCCCTGTCCGCCCGCCGCGATGATCGCCACTATTCTCATCCGTTCACCATTCACCGTTCACCGTTGACCGTTGACCGTTGACCGATCGTGCTGGAAGTTCGAGTGTTGCGCGAAAGACAAGGGTAACCGCCAGCCGCGAGCCGTCCGGCGCAGCCGCCCGCCGCCCGCCAGTCGGTAACGGTCAACGGTCAACGGTCAACGGTCAACGGTCAACGGAAGATTATACGAGTGCGCGAAACATCTCCCGGCCGCCGCAGTACGCGAGCGTGCGCGCCGATGAGACGTCGAGCACGTGATTCAGCCGAGAGGCTGGCAGCTCGGCGGGCGCGAAGATGACCATCAGCGCGCGCGTGGCCGCCTCCGTCACCATGGTTCGGGCCGAGTCCGACGAGGGGTTGCCGAACGGGCCACGCGCGTCAGCGAGTGTGAGCCGGCCGGCTACGTGGACTTCGTCCTTCCGGATCCCGGGATAGGACTCGCCCCCCGTCCCGAGGCGCAGCGTCACCTCACCGTCCACGCGATCGAGATCGTAAAGGCCATATGGCAACTGGAACTCCAACGAGCACCAGTTGCACACGTCCACGAGGGTGTTGATCCGCGGCAGGCCCTCGCCCTTCCGCACGCGGCGCAGCAGCGCCTCCGACGACGGGCGGCGCTTCGTGGGGTCGAGCCCGGTGCGGCGGTACATCGCGCGCACGGCCGCGCTCTCTTCCGGCGGATGCAGGCGGACGGCAGCTTCGGCATCGGCGAGCGGCGCGTCCAGCCGCGGCTCCTGCGAGGTGACGGCAACTCCCTCGAATGCGAGCGCACCAAGGCGGACGATCGACTGCAGGTCGGCGGAGACGGACAGGGTCACGGGGCGGATTCTACCGCCTGCCGTCGAGGGATACACGGCGCACGGCGTACGGCGGCCTTGGCCCATCCCGCTTTCCAGAACCCGCACGTACACCGGCTCAGAAGAGGGGCTCAGAACGCGGGTTCGGTCACACCCGCGGGCCCGTTTTCGGGTCGTGCTACAGCGCGCCGGGGCGTGATCCGATATGCGGTATAGTCCGACCTTGGCGGCCGGGCTCGGCCGTTCTTCTCAGACATTTCCGGCGCGCGGCTCGTGCGCCGGAGCATCGAAAACCGCCAGGCCGCGGCGCTTCGCCCGCTGCCGCGCATTGCAGGAGCGTCGTATGAACATGGGCCAGTCGATTTCGATCAAGGGCGAGCTGAGCGGTGCCGAAGACCTCACGCTCGATGGGCAGGTCGCGGGCAAGATCAGCCTGCCCGACAACGTTCTCACCGTGGGAAAGACCGCGCGGATCGACGCGGAAGTCACGGCGAAAGCGGTCATAGTCCTCGGGCAGCTGGTGGGCAACGTCACCGTGAAGGACAAGTTCGAGCTGCTCGCCGGCGGATCCATGCAGGGCAACGTCAAGGCGCCGCGCATCGCGATGGCCGATGGCGCGACGTTCAACGGGAAGGTCGAGATGCCGGGCGGGAAGCCGGCGCCCGCGGTGGTGCAGGCACCTGCGCAGAAACCCGAGATGGTCGCGGTCTGAAGACCGCGAGCACAATCCGAAGGCCGGAATCGAACCATCCGAAACACACGAGGGTGCGGCATGATCACCGCACCCTCGCGTACGCAACCCAACGGTGTCGGTGTCTTCACGAAGGGCGCGCGCGCCGATCCTGCGCCGCGCGCAGGCCCGCTGCTCAGTCAGCAGGCTCACGCCTCGGCTTGCGGGGCGGCAGCGACACCGGACCCTA
Source organism: Vicinamibacteria bacterium (assembly GCA_963697705.1). GTDB lineage: Bacteria > Acidobacteriota > Vicinamibacteria > Vicinamibacterales > JAENWD01 > CAVUCH01. Next base: position 778,461 of record CAVOPA010000017.1, on the reverse strand, counting down.
CGTCGGCCGCAACGATCGCCTTCACCCGCTCACCGAGCGCGCGCGCGTCGCTCACTGACAGACCTGTCGTTTCGATCGGCGCGTGCACGGTCAGCCGCACGTGGCCCGGGCACGTCATCAGCCGTCCCTTCTGCATCACGAAGCGGCTGCCGTCCACCGACACCGGGACAATCGGCAGCCCCGCTTCGACGGCCAGAAGGAAGCTGCCCGCCTTGAACGCGCCCAGGCGGCCATCGGGGCTGCGCGTGCCCTCCGGAAAGACGATGAGCGACAGGCCCTTGCTGACGAGCGTCTTCCACTTGCGGAGGATTCCGGCGCGATCGGGATGCTTGCGATCCACGAGTAGGTGACCACTCCGGCGCAGGTGCCAGCCGAGAAACGGGAACTGGCCGAGCGACTCCTTCGCGATGATGCGAAGCTGCCACGGCAGCGTCGCGAAGAGCACCGGAATGTCGTAGATGCTCTGGTGGTTCGACACGAAGATGTAGGTGCGCGCGCGCTCCAGCCGGTCGAGACCCTGGGCGTGCACCGTCACGCCCGTCGTGGCGAGGATCAACCACGACCACGCGCGCGCACACCCGTGCGCGAAATAACCACGACGATCGAAGAGGCTCGACACGAGCGACGCCGTGCCAAGCACGATTGTGTAGACGGAGATTGCCGGAACCAGGAAGCCGACCGTGCGCCACCAGTGAAACGGTGGAAGCCGCCGCACCTACTGGCCGCCTCCCGTTCCCGATGACGGCACGACGTCTCCCGCGGCCGGTGACGCCGGCGTCGAGGAGGCGGCGGCCGGTGCTGCGGCGGCGGACCCGGCACCCGGAGCAGCGGGGCCGGCTGCGGCCGCATTCGCCGGCGGCACGGGCACGGGCCGCGGGCGCCGCGGCGGCCCCTGCTCGTCCCGTTCCCCGGACTGCGCGGCGGCCTGCTGTGCCGCCGCAAGGCTTGGGTCGATGAAGCGCCCGAAGATCATCTTGCCCGCCGTGGTCTGCAGCACGCTGGTGACGACCACGTCAATCGTCTTGCTGATCATCTTCCGCGCGTTGTCGACGACGACCATCGTCCCGTCGTCAAGGTAGGCGACGCCCTGGTTGTACTCCTTGCCTTCCTTGAGGATGAAGACCTTCATGATCTCGCCCGGGAGCACGACCGGCTTCAGCGAATTGGCGAGCTCGTTGATGTTGAGCACCTCGACGCCGCGCAGCTGCGCCACCTTGTTCAGGTTGAAGTCGTTGGTGACAATCTTCCCCTGGAGCGTGCGCGCCAGTTCGATCAGCTTCAGGTCGACCTCGCGCACCTCGGGGTAGTCGAGATCGGAGATCATCACCTCGAGGCCCGACATCTTCTGGATTTTCTGCAGGATGTCCAGGCCGCGGCGGCCGCGGTTGCGCTTGAGGGAGTCGGCCGAATCGGCCACGAGCTGCAGTTCCTTCAGCACGAATTGCGGAATCAGCAGCGTGCCGTCCAGGAACCCGGTCTCGCAGATGTCGGCGATGCGGCCGTCGATGATGACGCTGGTGTCGAGAATCTTATAGCGGCGCTGCGGCCCCGCGGCGCGGAACAGCGTGACCAGGCGCGACGGCTCGAGCCACTCACCCTTGCGGCCGCCGATCAGCACGCCGAGATACGTCAGCGCCAGGACCAGCAGCGCGTGCAGGAACGCGACGCCCGGCTCGGCAGTGTTCGTCCAGAACAACGCGGCGACGAGCATCCGCGCGAGCGCCAGCCCGATCGCACCGCCGATCAGCGCGCCGAGCATGTGCGTCACCGACAAATCGCGGACCCGCCACTCGAACGCGATCACGATCGCGCCAAGCAGCAGGCCGAAGCCCGCATTCAGGATCGGCTGAGCATTCAGCGGTTGCAGGAACACCGCCGCGCCCGTCACCGCCGCGAGGAAGAGCACGCGTGCGAGAACAAACCAGGCCATTGGATGACTCCAGTCCGACGTACGACCGAGGCTCGAAGAAATCGCGATCAGGAAATAAGTACATCGAGCGCTTCGCCAAGAGTGCTGACGGGCACCAGCTCGCAGCCGCCCGTCCCGAGTGTCCGATCCGAAGGGTCGAGGTTCGCGCGCGGCAGCACGCAGCGCTTGAACCCGAGCTGCGCGGCCTCGCGGACCCGCAGCGGCGCCTGTGAGGCGCCACGCACCTCGCCGGCAAGGCCGATCTCCCCAAAGACCGCCGTATCGGCGGCAACGGGGCGGTTCCGCAGGCTCGACGCGACGGCGGCGGCGATGCTCAGGTCGCTCGCCGGTTCGTCCACCGTCATGCCGCCGGCGATGTTCACGAACACATCCTCGCCCATCAGGTTCAAGCCGGCGCGCTTCTCGAGCACCGCCAGCAGCAGTGCGAGCCTCCCCGGGTCGATGCCGCTCGTCGTGCGCCGCGCGTTGCCGAACGTGCTGCTGCTGACGAGGGCCTGCACCTCCACCAGCAGCGGCCGCGACCCTTCCATGCAGCACAACACCGCCGAGCCCGGCGTGCCGGCCGGCCGCTCGGCCAGAAACAGCTCCGACGGGTTCGGCACCGCGCGCAGGCCGCCGCCTGTCATCTCGAACACGCCCAGCTCACTCACCGCCCCGAACCGGTTCTTGACGGCACGCACCACCCGGTGCGCGTGGTGCCGCTCACCTTCGAAGTACAGCACGGTATCGACCACATGCTCAAGGGCCTTCGGGCCAGCCAGGCTGCCATCTTTTGTCACGTGCCCGACGAGAAATATCGGGACATTGTGACCCTTGGCGGCAAACAGGAGCTGCGTGGCCGCCTCCCGGACCTGGCCGATGCTGCCGGGCGCGGACTGGAGTTTCAGCGAAAATACCGTCTGAATGGAGTCCACGACCACGAGCGAGGGCCTCAGCCGGGTGGCCTCGGCAAGGATCTTCTCGAGGCAGGTTTCCGCCAGCAGGTACAGGGGCGCGCGGCCCACGCCCAGGCGTTCGCCGCGGGACTTCACCTGGTGCTCAGATTCCTCACCGGAGCTGTAGAGCACCGGGCCTATGTCGCGGGCGACGTTGGCAGCCGCCTGCAGCAGCAGTGTGGACTTGCCGATGCCCGGCTCCCCCCCGAGCAGCACCAGCGATCCAGGCACGATGCCGCCCCCAAGGACGCGATCCAGCTCGCCGATCCCGGTGCCGATCCTCGCCGTGTGCGAGTACTCGACGTCGGCATACAGCTGCGCACCGCCAGACTGGCCGGGCAGCGTGTAACGGTGATCGCCGCCGCCGGCCGGAGCGTCCGCCACACGCTCTTCCACCAGCGAATTCCAGGCGCCGCAGTCGGCGCAGCGCCCCATCCACTTCGGCGACTGCGCGCCGCATTCCTGGCAGACGAACAGGGCCTTCGCGGGTTTCATCGTGTCAGACGAGGGGCCGGCGATCCGGCGATTGGGTCAGGATGCCTCGGCCGGATTATATATGCGCTCGATCCGGGTGCCGATCCGGCAGAGGACCTCCCAGGGGATCGTGCCGATCGCCGCGGCCATCTCGCGGACGTCGATCACCTCACCGCCCTGCAGTCCCAGAAGAACGACCTCGTCGCCGGGCGCGCATGGCACATCGGTGACGTCGATGGTGATCATGTCCATCGAGACCGCGCCGACGATCGGCGCGCGCCGCCCGCCCACGAGCACGTGACCGCGCCCGGCGAGGCGAAGATCGAGCCCATCGGCGTAGCCGGCTGGCACGACCGCGATGCGACGCGCGGTGTCGGGAGAGTACTTCGCGCCGTAGCCGACCGATTCGCCCGGCCGCAGGCCCTTGGTCGCCACGACACGGCTGACGAGCCGCATCGCCGGCCGCACCGCGAGCGTCGTCGCGAGCGGCGGCGGCGCAACACCGTAGAGCAGCAGGCCCGGACGCACGGCATCGAACCAGACGCGGGAGTCGCGGAGCAGGGCGGCGCTGTTGGCGGCGTGCCGGCGGACGCGGGGAACGCCGATGCCGTCGAGCGCAGCCAGCGCGTCTGCGAAGGCCGTGCGCTGCGCGTCCATGAGCGGGTGCTCGGCGTCTTCCGCGGTCGCGAAGTGCGTGTAGACGCCGTCGAGCCGCAGGTGCGGACTGACCAGCAGCTCGCGCAAGGATTGTCGCAGGTTGTCATGCCGGAAGCCGAGCCGGTGCATGCCGGTGTCGATCTTCAGGTGGTAGCGGATCCGCGTCCCACGCCGCGCGGCTTCCGCTTCGACGGCCCGTGCCGCGGTCGGCGTCGAGATCGTCGGCACCAGGTCGTGCTCGAACAGTCCCGCCGAGATCGCTGACGCTCAACGCGCCGAACACGAGGATGGCGGCGCGCAGCCCCGCCGCACGCAGCGCGACCGCCTCTTCGATGTCGGCACACGCGACCATCCCCGCCCCGGCGCGCTCGAGCGCGAGCGCCACGGGAACGGCGCCGTGCCCATAGGCGTTGGCCTTGACGACGGCGATAACGGCGGGCGGCGCGCCTTCAACCGCTTCAGCGGCCAGAAAGGCGGTGATGGCACGGTAGTTGGCCTCGATAGCGGCCAGATCGATCAGGGCGACGGTGGAGCGAACCAATTCTGTGTTTCGAGCATTCGGAAGACGGAATGCGGAGTTCGGAATCAGGGCCGACTGCGGAATTCGGAGTTCGGAATGCTCATCTTCGAACGTTCAACGTTGAGGAGCGGCTGGATCACGACGCCAACGCCTGACGCCCACCACTTGCCAGCTCGCAGCACATACCCGCAACAACTGAAACGTCCGTAGCTTTGCAGCCGTTCGAACTTCGCCACGGAAACGACGCGCGTTGCCGGCCGTTTGCCCGAACGAGGCCGGGTCCGAACGTATGGCTAAATGCCGGTGCTCAGCTTGTGTTGTCACCGTTCAGTCACGTGGGGCAGGGCCTCAGCCCTGCAATCGCGCTCGCAAGCAGGCCTGAAGGCCTGCCCCACATGACTACACGAACTGAATCGCGGGTTCAGAGGCACCGAGCGGCACTCCGAATTGCCGAAATCAGTTGTCCGGTCCGCGCTGATATCCCCCGGCCAAATCCTCGAACCGCGTATGCTGCTTGAGAAAGGCCAGCTCGATGCTGCCGGTGGGCCCGTTGCGCTGCTTGGCGATGATCAGCTCCGCCTTCCCCTGATCCTCCGGCTTGGCGTCCGGGTACATATCGGCGCGGAACAGCATGAGGACCACGTCGGCGTCCTGCTCGAGGGCGCCCGACTCGCGCAGGTCCGAGAGCAGCGGTCGGTGATCGGATCGCGCTTCCGGCGCGCGGCTCAACTGGGAGAGCGCGACGACCGGAACGCCCAGCTCCTTGGCGAGGCCCTTCAGGCCGCGCGAGATCGCCGCCAGTTCGAGCGTACGGTTCTCGAAGCGTCCGCGGCCGGTCATCAGCTGCAGGTAGTCGATGATGAGCAGCCCGAGGCCGTGCTCGGAGGCGAGGCGCCGCGCCTTGGCGCGCATCTCGAGGACGCCGACGCCCGGCGTGTCGTCGATGAAGAGTCTCGCTTCGCCGAGCACGCCGATCGCCTGCGACAGCCCCTGGTATTCGCGCGGGCCGATGGCGCCCGACATCAGGCGGTGCGCATCGATGCGGGCCACCGACGTGAGCAGGCGGATGAAGAGCTGCTCACGCGACATCTCGAGGCTGAAGAAGCCGACCGTCGTGCCCTCCTTCAGGGAGGCGTGCTCGGCGATGTTCATCACCAGGCTGGTCTTGCCCATCGAGGGCCGCGCCGCGATGATGATGAGGTCGCCGGCCTGGAAGCCGCGGGTCATGCGGTCCAGATCGGAGAAGCCCGTGGGGACGCCCGTGACGAGCCGCTTCTGCTCGAACAGCAGCTCGATCTTCGGCATGCTCTCGTTGACGATCTCGTGCATCGAGAGGAAGCCGACACGGGCGCGGTTCTCGGCAATCGCGAAGATCGCCTGCTCCGCTTCGTCGAGGATGACGTTGGGATCGTCTTCCGCCTCGTATGCCCGCGCGCTGATCCGCTGCGACGCCAGGATCAGCCCGCGCAGCGCCGACTTCTCCTTCACGATGCGCGCGTAGTGCTCGACGTTGGTCGAGCGCGGGACGCCGTCGACCAGCGACGTCAGGTAGGCGAGCCCGCCGACCTCGTCGATCTCGCCGGCGCGCGTGAGCTCCTCTTTGAGCGTGACGAGATCGATGGCGTCGGCGTGCTCGGAGAGGCGCTCCATCTTCTCGAAGATGCGGCGATGGGCATCCCGGTAGAAGTCGCGCGAGGTGATCACCTCCGCGGCGTAGTTGAACGCCTCGTTGTGGATCAGGATCGCGCCGAGCACCGACTTCTCGGCCTCGAGATTGTGGGGCAGCGTACGTTCGGAAACAGCGACGTCTGGCATCGAGAGGGCACGCGGACGGCTGACGTTGTCGGGATCGAATTACGGATGGATGCGGGTCCCGCGCGAGCACAATCGCGTTCGCGTGGGGATGCAGTGTAGCAAAAGAAAGGGGCGGATGATCATCCGGCCCTTTTTCCGTTTACCGACTACCGTTGACCGATCACCGCCGACGGGTCAACGGTCAACGGTCAACGGTCAACGGTCAACGGTCAACGGTCAACGGTCAACGGTCAACGGTCAACGAAAAGAGACTATCCCTCTTTGGCGACGATGACCTTCACGTTGGCGGTGACGTCGCGGTGCAACCGGATCGGCACCTGGAACTCCCCGAGCTGCTTGATCGGCTCGGCGAGCTGGATCTTGCGGCGCTCGACCTCGACGCCCTTGGCCGCGAGGCCTTCCGCGATATCCGCGCTGGTGACCGAGCCGTAGAGCGCCTCGGTTTCGCCGACGCGGCGTGCGATCACGATCTCGAGCGACCCGAGGCGCGCGGCGATGGCGTCGGCGCCCTGACGCTCCTCGGCCTCGCGCATGTCGGCGACCTTGCGCTCCCGATCGATCTGCTTCCGGTTGCCCTCGGTGACGGTCAGCGCGAGCTTGCGCGGCAGCAGGTAGTTGCGGGCGTAGCCGTTCGCCACCTTCACCACGTCGCCGCGCTGCCCGAGGTTCTCGACGTGCTCTCGAAGAATTACTTCCATAACTGTCCTCTTCGCGTCCGCAGTGCGGAGGCGGCCAGCCGCCGCGCTCCACACCGCGCGGACGTCAGTCGGTCACGTACGGCAGCAGCGCGATGACGCGCGCCCGCATGATGGCCGTGCGCAGCTTGCGCTGGTGCATCGCGCACGTGCCCGAGATCCGCCGCGGCAGGATCTTGCCGCGCTCCGGGACGAACGGCTGCAGCAGCTTCACGTCCTTGTAGTTGATGTCGTCGATCTTGTCCGCGCAGAACTTGCAGACCTTGCGCCGGCGGAACAGCCCGCCGCGCCGCTGGGCCTGTGCCTTGTCCCCGGTGGCCGCGTTCGCGCCGCGCCCGCCCGACCGGCCCCGACCGCCGCCGCTTCCGGATCGCTTTTGCATCGCCATGGCTTACACCCCCGCCTCGTCGAAGCCGCCATCGTCGCGATCGTCGCTGTCGCGGCGCTTCTCGCCTTCCTGCACTTCGGGCGGCAGCCCGCGTGCGATCCGGCGGCGGTGCTGCTGCGTCGTGCGGCGCGTGCGCGTGCGCGTGACGACCCGCTCCTCCTCGTCGACCCGCACGACGATGTGGCGGATGACGCTGTCGGTGACGACCTTCAGCCGACGGTCGATTTCCTTCATCAGCTCGCCGGTGCCGTTGATCACCTCGAGGACGTAGGTGCCCTCCTTGTGGTGGCCAATCTCGTACGCCAGCTTGCGCCGGCCCCAGTTCTCGGTCTTCTCGATCTCGGCGCCGAAGCGCGTGACGATCGCCTGCACCTGGTCGTGCACGGCGGTCACCTGATCGTCGCTCAGCTCCGGTGAGACGACGTACACGAGCTCGTACTTGCGTGTGCTCATAACACTCCTTCTGGACGTCGATGGTGGCGGAACGAGCTGTTCCGCCAACGGCCCCTGCGCCGTTCGGATCCGGCGCGCCCAGCGCGCGAACGCGCTCGGCCTCGGGGCAAGGAGTCAGTCGGCCGCGGCGCCACACGCGCCGGGCCTTTCACGATTGACTGTCCTTCTCGCGCTGTGTGCTGTCTTCCGAGCGCTCCTCCGTCGCGGGCGGGGCGTTGAACCGGTTCATGACCGGCGCGATCCCTTCCGCAACGAACAGGGCCACCGCGTCGGCTGCCGCCGCGATTGCCTCTTCGATCACCGGCCGCTCGTCCGGCGCAAACGTCGCCAGCACGTGATCGGCCAGGTCTCGCCTCGCATCACCGCGGCCCACGCCCACGCGCAGCCGCGCGTAGGCGTCGCTCCCGAGGTGCTGCGTGACCGACTTGAACCCGTTGTGCCCCCCGGCCGACCCGCCGGCCCGTGCCCGCAGCCGCCCGAGCGGCAGGTTCACATCGTCGGCGACGACGAGCAGGTCGCCGATATCGAGCTTGTAGTAGCGCGCCAGCGCGCCGACCGCCTCGCCGCTGAGATTCATCATCGTCAGGGGCTTCGCCAGCAGCACCGGCTCGGCCCCAAGCCGCAGCCGGGCCACCAGCGCGTCGGCCGGCGCCGTGTCGAACGCCGCGCCCTGGCGCCGCGCCACTTCGTCCATCACCCGGAATCCCACGTTGTGCCGCGTGTCGCGGTAGCGGGCGCCCGAGTTGCCGAGACCTGCAACGAGCTTCAGGCCTTCTCCTCGTCCTTGTCCGTCTTCCCCTTCTTCGCCACTTCAGGCTCCGCCGGGGTGGTCGCCGTCGCCGCTTCCGCGGCCGCCGGCTCCTCGACCACGCGGAGCGCCACGACATGGACGAGCAGGGTGTCGAGGTCGCTGAGCGGCGTCCACTTGACGTCCTTCGCGACATCGCGCAGGCGCACGCCTTCGTTCAGCATCAGCTCACTGACGTCGACGACGATGTGCTCGGGAATGTCACCGGGCAGGCACTCGATCGAGACCTCGCGATGGACGAAGTCGAGGATGCCGCCCTGCTGCTTCACGCCCTTCGGTTCGCCCTCGAGCACGACGGTCACCGTGACGGTGATCGGCTTGTCCATCGCGACGCGGTAGAAATCCGCGTGCAGCAGGTGCCGGGTCACCGGGTCGAGCTGATATTCCTTCACGAGCACGCGCGCGTCAGCCTCACCGTCCACCGCAAGGGTGATGAGCGTGTTCGCGCCCGACTCGCTGTGGAGGATGCGCGAGAGCGCCTTCGGCTCCACTGTGACCGGCGTCGCCGCGCCGGCACCGTACACGACCGCGGGCAGCCGGCCCGCCGCGCGATGCCGACGCGCCTCGTTCTTACCCTTGTCTGCCCGTTTGACTGCCTGCAGTGTTGCGTCCATTCTCTCTTCTCTTCCCTGTAGCCCCGGCCCTCAGGCCGGGGTCGACGACGGTCGGACCGACAGCAATTCTCGATCGCCGACCTCAAGGTCGGCACTACGCGATCAGACGAACAGTGATGACACCGACGTCTCCTCGTGGATGCTGCGAATCGCCTGGCCGAGCAGCCGGGCCACCGACAGCGTCCTGATCTTCGAACACCGCTCGCGTTCGGGCGTGTGCGGGATCGTGTTGGTCACGATCAGCTCGTCGAGCGGCGACTCCTCGATCCGCTGGATGGCCGGACCCGAGAGCACGCCGTGGACGGCACAGGCAAGCACGCGCGCGGCGCCGTTGGCCTTGAGCGCGTGGGCCGCCTTCTGGATCGTGCCCGCCGTGTCGATGATGTCGTCCTGGATGATGCAGGTGCGGCCCTCGACGTCGCCGATCACGTTCATCACCTCCGCCGTCCCGTCCTCCGTACGCCGCTTGTCGATCACCGCCAGTTCCGCGCCGAGCCGCTTGGCGTAGGCCCGCGCCCGTTCCGCGCCGCCCGCGTCGGGCGAGACGATGGTGATGTCCGGGTACCCCCGCCGCGCGAGGTACTCGATGATCACCGGCGCCGCAAACAGGTGATCGACCGGGATGTCGAAGAACGCCTGGATCTGCGCCTTGTGCAAATCCATGGTCAGCACCCGGTTGGTACCCGCCGCGCTCAGCACGTTGGCCACCAGCTTGGCGGAGATCGGCACCCGCGGCTTGTCTTTACGATCCTGCCGCGCGTAGCCGTAATACGGGATCACCGCCGTGATCCGCGCCGCCGACGACCGGCGGAACGCATCGATCATGATCATCAGCTCGACGAGGTGCTCATCGACCGGCGCCGACGTCGGCTGCACGATGTAGACGTCGGTGCCGCGGATGTTCTCGTCGATCTGAAACGACACCTCGGTGTCGGGAAAGCGCCGCAGCCGGGCCTGCCCGACGGTGATGCCGAGGTAGTCGGCAATCTCACGGGCCAGCAGAGGGTGCGCGCTGCCCGAGAACACCTTCAACTGGCCAAAACCGGTGGGCATGAAGCAGTCACCCATGTGTCGTGCAACCGCTCATATGTCCGTCGCGCGGCCAGCCCCTCAGACACGATTCCGCACGACGCGCCGCATGCGCTTCGGCTCGACGGCCCCGTCCGTGGGTTTTCACGAGGGGACCGGGGTGCATCCGTAACCTTCTCAGGGGAAGCTGACCGGCAGGACGTCCCAACCACGGTCGTGCGAAACCTGAAGTTTATACGATCGGTCGCAAGGCCGGCAAGCACCGCGACAGGCGCCCGCCCCCGGGACACACCCGCCGCTCATCGGGACCAACGACCCGGCGACTCGGCCTAAATCCGGTGCTCGCTTGTGTGTTGTCACCGCATCAGTCACGTGGGGCAGGGCTTCAGCCCTGCAAATCGCGCTCGCAAGCAGGCCTGAAGGCCTGCCCCACATGACTACACAAGTGAATCGCGGGTTTAACACCGAGCCGCAAGGCTCCGCTTGTACGGCCCTCTCGCGAGGAACCGCGTGACGATCACCCGCCAGCCGCCGCATTCGCCTGTTCGGGCGCCGCGCGACGCGCTCCGGAGCCCCGCCGCCGCAGACCGGGCGGCGACAACCGTCGGGAACAGGCCGAAGACGGCCGAGCCGCTGCCCGACATCAACGCCACCTCGGCGCGGGCCCGCAGCAGGGCACGCCGGATCACGAGCAGCTCCGGGTGCTGCTGCATCACCGGCCGCTCCAGATCGTTGGCGACCACGAGCGGTCCTGGGTACCAGGGCACGGCCAGCGCCTGCACGGCGTCGCTCGGCGGCCGCGGCTCCGCCGCGTACCAGCCGTAGGCATCTGCCGTCGAGACGCCGAACGAGGGCTTCACGACGAGCACACCCATCGAGGGGACGTCGGGAAGGGGGTACAGCGTCTCTCCGCGACCGAGGCCGAGCGCCGTGCCGCCGACCAGGAAATACGGCACGTCGGCGCCGAGCGTCGTACCGAGCCGCGCCAGGTCGCCGGCATCGAAGCCAGCCCGCCACAACCCGTTCAGGGCGACGAGCGTGGCCGCCGCGTCGCTGCTGCCGCCGCCGAGGCCCGCCTGCGCCGGAATGCGCTTGTCGATCGAGACCTCGACGCCGCGCACGTCGCCGGCGCGGCCGCTCGCTGTCCAGAGCGCCTGCGCCGCGCGCCATACCAGATTGCTCGCATCGCGCGGCATGTCGCGGTCGTCGCTCGCGATCGCGAACGGACCGCGCCGCGCGCGGAACGTCAGGCGATCGTGCAGGGACAAGGACTGGAACAGCGTCCTCAAGTCGTGGTACCCGTCGGAACGGCGGGCGAGGATCCGCAGGTCGAGATTGACCTTGGCGTGGGCGCGGACGGCGAGCGAGATCATGAGGAGGAGCGATCGCGAAGCGGGCCCGACTGCCGCAGCTCGTCGAGGGTGATCGGCGCCGCCTTCTCCGGTATGCGCACCGTGAACGCCTCCGCCGGGACCTCGGCGTTCACCTCGACCTGCGAGAGGCGCAATGTCAGATCGAAGGCGGCGCCCGCGCTCGCGTCAGGACTGAGGAGTCGCGCGTACGCAGGCTGAGGGCCCGTGCCGGGCCCAAGCTCCACGTCGAGCCCGGTCCCCCTCAGCGCAGCAAGGCGCCAGCGGCCGCCCAGGCGACGGAAATAGGCCGTGCTCCCGCCAGCAGTGCCCGCGCGCACCCACTCGGCGCCGATCGCGCGCGCGTCACGGCCGTCGATGGCATCGGCGGGGCACCCCGCCAGGAGGCGGCGCAGGTCGGCTGGCGCAACGCGGACGCCGGCGAGCGCCTCGAGAATCGCTGCGGGCGGCTGTCCCGTCAGCACGCGATCGTCGCGGGGGAGCAGCAAGGTCGTCTGATCCCCGGCGGACGCCAGGATGAACACGGGCGGTCCCATCGGCGCCACGGCTTCGAGGCGGATGCCGTCGGGAGCCGCGAGGCCCGCAATCAACCGCACGCGCAGGCGCTGCCGGCCGGCACGCCCGGACAAGCCGATCTCGGCGGTCAGGGTGCGCACCGCATCACAGTGACCGAGCGCTTCGCCGAGAACGGGTGTGATGTCCGCCAGCGGGGTGCCCGACGCTGTGGGCAGCGCGACCGGTTTCGGTGCGCCGCATCCGGCGCAGAGGATCGCGGCGAGCAGGGCCGCGCCGCACGCGCATCCACGCGTCACCGCGACGCCTGCTCCTTCGCATTCGCGATCTTCGATCCGATGACCCGTTCGTCGATCGCCTCACGGTCGCCGGCGAGCGCCCGCTGCCAGGCCGCGATCGCGTCCGCGTGCCGGCCGAGCGCCGCGAGCACGTCACCCAGGTGATCCTGCACGACGGAGTTGAACGGCAGCTGCGCGGCCGCTTCCGCGAGCTGCTTCCGCGCGTCCTCGTGGCGATGCAGCTTGAAGTAGGTCCATCCGAGGCTATCGAGGTAGGAGCCGTTGCCGGGGTCGATCGCGAGTGCCCGACCGATCAACGTGACCGCTTCGTCGAGCCGCTCCCCGCGCTCGGCGAGCATGTATCCCAGGTAATTGAGCGCTTGCGCGTGGCGTGGGTCGCGGGCGATCACCGCCCGGAACGCCTCCTCGGCGTGCGCGTAGTCTTTCGCGCGCTCGTACAAGGCCCCGCGCTGGAACGGCACCGACACATTGTCCGGAAAGCGCGCCGCCGCGTCGTCGAGCACCGCGTGCGCCTCGGCGATGCGGCCATCGTCCACGAGCATGTCGGCGAGCGAGAGATGCGCGGACGGCTGATCGGTACCGGCGTCGATGAACGCGCGCAGCGACGTGATGGCCTCGCTGCGGCGGCCGGCGCCGGCCAGCGCCCGCGCCTCGAGCTGCACCACCCGGACATCGCGCGGGTCCTTTGCCCGGAGCGGCCCGAGTACCGACAGCGCCTCGGGGAATCGGCGGGCCGAGAGGTACGCCTGCCCGAGATAGAGGTCGAGCGTGTCGTCGCCGCCCGAAGCCTCCTTGGCCCTGGCGAACGTTTCCACCGCCTCGTCGTTTTGACCGAGCTGCAATTGCGCGAACCCGAGGTGCGTCAGCATCGCGAGCGCCTGGCGCGGTGGCGGGGTCTCGCGGGTCGAGAACTCCGACAGGGCGGCGCTGAGCGTCGTGACGACGCCGGCGTAGTCGCGGCGATCCTCGAGGACCTGGGCAAGCGCCCAGGGTCCCCAGAGCCCTTTCGGGTCGAGCGCGATGACGCGCCTGGCCGTGGCTTCCGCACTCGCAAGGTCCTGCGACCGCCGCTGCGCCTGTGAGAGCAGATAGAGCGTGCGATCGTCACGGGGCCGCGAGGCTGCCAGGCCCTCGAGCATCTGGCGCGCCCGTGCGGTGGCCGCATCGTCCTGGATGTTCAGCAGCGCTCCGGCCCACCGGGTCTTCACCTCGGCCGACTGGGGGGTCAGCGCCGCGGCGCGTTCGTAGGCCGACGCCGCGCTGCCCCATTGCTGCTGCTCTTCGTACATCTCGGCCAGCGACACCAGCAGGCGCGGGTTCGCCTCGGCGCCCGATTCGAGGGCACGCGTCGCCTCGGAGATGTTGCCGGCGCCGCTCCAGGCTTCGGCCAGCAGCAGGTAAGCCTCGGGGATCATTTCGCGGTCGAGCAGGTCCTGCAGCAGCGCGATCGCCTGGTCGTAGTGACGGCCGCGGACGTAGAGGCGCGCCAACAGCAGGTCGATCGAGGGGTCGGCGTCAGCGCCGTCGCCGCGCCGTCCGCGCTCGAGATACGAGGCCGCTTCGGCCAGCGTGCGATCGCTCGCGTCGCCGCCAACGCCGGGCTCGGCGAGAGAGGCGAGGATGCTGCCGAGAATCCGGTTCGCCTCGTGGTTCGCCGGATCGAGCGCCAGTGCTGCCCGCGCCTCGCGCGAGGCGTCCTCGACGTGACCCTGTCTGGCGAGAAAGCCGGCGAGCTCGGCACGAACTTCGGCGGACTGTGGGTCGAGGCGTGCGGCGGCGGTGTACGCGGCCATCGCCTTGGCCGTTTCACCGTTCGCCTCGAGGTCGCGCCCGAGCATGAACTGGTAGTACGCCTGCGCGGTGGCGGTGCCCGCCGGGTGCTCCACTGGTTGCGCCGACACGAGAAGGGGGGCCTGCAACAGCAGGAAGCACAGCGCGGCGGACGCCGGGACCCTGGCCAACATGGTTTCGCCAATTGTTTCACAGACCGCGGCGATCAGCCCCGGCCGGTGCGACCGATGCGCAAAATGACTCTGGTATAGTGGGCGTGACTTATAGGAGACGGCCCCGATGGCTGTGGATCCCACGCTGCTCGAACTGCTCGTCTGCCCGAAGTGCCACAAGCCGCTGGCGCTCGTACACCAGGACACGGGGCTCAAGTGCCCCGCCTGTCACCGCGTCTATCCAATCAAGGACGACATCCCCGTGATGCTGATCGACGAGGCCACGATCGAGCCGTAGGGGCCGCGTGGCCGCCTGATGAACATCCTGCTCATCCGCCTGCGGCTCGTCGGCGACGTAGTGTTCACGACTCCCGCCATCCGGGCGCTGCGCCGGCGCTTCCCCGGCGCGCGGCTGACGTATCTCGTCGAAGGCGCGGCGGCTCCCGTCGTGCGCGACAATCCCCACCTCGACGAGGTGCTCGTCATCGAGCGCACGCGCGGTCTGCGCCGCATCGGCGACGACGTGCGGCTCGGGCGGAGGCTGCGGGCCGCGCGCTTCGACCTCGTGATCGACTTCCACGGCGGCCCGCGCAGTTCGTGGCTGACGTGGATCACCGGCGCGGCGCGGCGGATCGGCTACACGATTCCCGGCCGCAGCTGGATGTACACCGACCGCGTCGATCGCCCGCGCGAGCTGCGGGCGCGGCACTCGGTCGCGAACCAGTCGGATCTGCTCGCGCCGCTCGGCATCGCCCCGCTCGACCCCGCCGAGGATCCCGCCGAGATGGTGGAGACGCCCGACGCGCGCCGTCGCGTGGACACGATGCTGGCCACCGCCGGCCTCACCCCTGGTGCAGAGCTCATCGTGATCCACGTGAGTGCCGGGAACCCGTTCCGCCGGTGGCCGGCGGCCGCATTCACCGCGCTCGCCGTCGCGCTCGCGCGCAGTTCGCCGAGGCGGCGCATCCTGCTCACCTCCGGTCCGTCGGAAAGCGACGCGGCTGCCGCGATCGCCCGTGCCGCCCGCGAGGCGCTCGGGCCGGATGCGGCCGGGCGCGTCGTGCTGACCGACGAGCCTGGCCTGGCGGAACTGCGCGTCCTCGTCGCGAGGGCCGCGCTCTTCATCGGCGGCGACAGCGGGCCGCTCCATCTCGCCTCGACGACGCGCACGCCTATCGTGGGGATCTACGGTCCCACGCTGAGCGCGCGGTCCGAGCCGTGGCGCGACCGGCTGCTCGTGGCCGAGGCCGTCGAACCGGGCCCGCTGCCCTGCCGACCGTGCGATCAGCGCGTGTGTGCGCCCGGTGATTTCCGCTGCCTGCTGCAGATCACACCCGAGGCCGTGGCCGCGGCCGCCGAGCGCGCGCTCGCGCGTGCCGCGACCGGCGCGCAGCAACCGCCGATGCGGACGGCATCGGCCGGGCGCCGGTAACGAGCATGACGACCGTCTCGCTTGCGGCACGCGCCGGTCAGCACGATCGCATCGAGCTTGCCGGCGTGATCGGCCTGCTCGTGTTCGTTGGCGCGCTGCAGCTCTCGATCGCGGTGGCCGGGATCGTGCTCGCCTTCACCATCGGCTGTTGGACGGTCTTCGCGGTGATGCACCAGGAAGATGTGAGCGTGCCGCGGTTCTTCTGGCCGCTGCTGGTGTACGCGCTGCTGACGCTGGTCTCGGCGGCTGCCTCGTACGACAGCGCGGCGAGCTTCGTCGACTCGAAGCAGCTCGTGCTGTTCCTGATCGTGCCCATGGTCTACCAGTTCGGCCGCGGCACGCGGGCCATGACGGTGCTGCAGGTCGTCATCACGGTCGGCGCGGCAAGCGCGGCGTGGGGCATCGTCCAATACGGGCTGTTCAACTACAACAACCTGGGACAGCGCCCACAAGGGGCGCTCGGGCACTACATGACGTATTCGGGTCTGCTGCTGCTGGTCGTGGCGGCCGCCGTCGCCCGGCTGCTCTTCGAGCCGCGGAACAGGATGTGGCCGGCAATGGTGCTGCCGGCGCTCCTCGTCGCGCTCGTGCTGACCTTCACCCGCAGTGCGTGGGTCGGCGCCTGCGCCGTGGCGGCGCTGCTCTTCGCGATGAAGGACTTCCGCCTGCTGCCGGTGATTCCGATCGTCGCGGCGGTGTTCTTCGCGATTTCACCACCGCAGATTACGGCCCGCTTCTACTCGATGTTCGATCTGAAGGACCCGACGAGCCGTGACCGCGTGGCGATGCTCCATGAGGGCGTCGCGATGATCAAGACGCACCCGTTCACGGGCGTGGGCCCGAACATGGTGCAGCGGCTCTACGCGCAGTACCGCGATCCGACCGCGGTCGAGAAGGTGAACCCGCACCTGCACAACGTGCCCATGCAGATCGCCGCCGAGCGCGGACTCCCGGCCCTCGCGGCGTGGCTCTGCGTAGTCGGGATCGCCGCGGTGGACGTCGCACGGCTGCTCCGGCGGAGCCGCTTTCCCTGCCTCCCCGCCACGGCACTCGCCGCGATCGCCGGCATGCTGGCCGCCGGGATGTTCGAATACAACTTCGGCGACTCGGAGTTCCTGATGCTGTTCCTCGTGCTGGTCACGCTGCCGTTCGCCGCAGAACGTCCCGAGCTGGCGTGACGGCTGCCCTGACCCTTCCGCCGCTCTCGCCCGACCGCGCCCGCGCCATCGTCGAAGGCTTCACCCGGGCGTCGGTCATGGTGGTGGGAGATGTCATGCTCGATCAGTTCCTGGTCGGGCGTGTCGACCGCATCTCGCCTGAAGCGCCGGTGCCCATCGTGGCGTTCGATCACGAGGAGAGCCGCGTCGGCGGTGCGGCGAATGTGGCCGCCAACGTCGCCGGGCTCGGCGGGCGGGTGCACCTCCTGGGACTCGTCGGGGCAGACACGGCGGCCGTCACACTGCGCGCCGGGCTCGACAGCCACGGCATCGCCTCGAATGGACTGCTGACCGATCCCGATCGGCGAACGACGACGAAGATGCGTGTCGTGACCACGCGCAACCAGCAGGTCGCCCGGGTGGACTACGAGACCGACAGGGAAGCGCAGGGCACCATCGAAACGGCCCTCATCGATGGCGCGGCGGCGCTCATCGGCACGGTACAGGCCATCGTCATTTCCGATTACCTCAAGGGGACGGTCACGCGCACGCTGGTGGCGCGCCTCGTCGCGCTCGCACAGGCCCGCGGCGTGCCGCTGCTCGTCGACCCGAAGATCCCCCACCTCGACTACTACGCAGGCGCCACCCTCGTGACACCGAACCACCACGAGGCGGAGATCGCCACACACCTGCGGATTCGGGGAGAGGACGACGCCCGGATGGCTGCGCGGGCGTTCCGCGACCGCGCCGGCGCGTCCGGCGTGTTGATCACGCGCGGCGAGCACGGCATGTGGCTGCTCGACGATGCCTCAGAGGGTCACCTGCCGGCGACCGCGCGGGAAGTGGCGGATGTGACCGGGGCGGGCGACACGGTCATCGCGACGCTCGGCCTGGCGCTCGCCGCCGGCGGCGCCTCAGCCGAAGCCGCCCGCCTCGCCAACTACGCGGCAGGCGTGGTCGTCGGGAAGTTCGGCCCGGCGACGGTCACGCCGCAGGAACTGCTGCACGCGATCGGCAAGTAGGAGGACTCCGGGCTCCAGGCTCCAGGCAGCGTTTTCGGCTCCAAGGCCGTCTGCGCCAGAGACCGGACAAGCCCCGGAGCCTGGAGCCCGGAGCCTGGAGCCAGCGGCGGGCGGGCAGGCTCGGGCCGCCTGCGGCCGCTCATGTGTGCGCCAGCAGCGATTCGAGGCGGTCCATCACGACCGGCCACCTGTACTCGCGATCAACGTAGGCCCGCCCCTGTGCGCCCAGCGTGCGTGCGAGGTCCGGCTCGCGTACCAGCAGCTCCAGCCCTTCGCAGAACTCGCGCACGTTCGCGTAGTGCAGGCCGCCGTCCGCGCGCTCGACCTGCCCCTTGAGCACACGACAGCGTGCGTTCACCAGGGCTGGCACGCCCTGGTTCCAGGCTTCGAGGAGCACCATGCTGAGGCTTTCGTACGGCGACGGCACGACGAGCGCCCGGGCGTGCGCGAGCAGCGCGTCACGGACGTCATCCGGCACATACCCGAGCGGCCGAATCAGCGGGTGCTCCGGAATCGGCATGATGGCCGGTCCCGCCATGACCAGCGGGATCGCCGTGCGGCCTTCGGCCAGGTAGGCATCGAAGTATCGGAACAGCGTTTCGCAACCCTTGTTCCGTTCGATGCGGCCCATGTAGAGCAGGAACGCCTGCGGGATCCCCAAAGAGTCGAGCACCTCGCGCGCCGGCGTGGCGGCCGCCGCCTCGAGGCCGGCGCCGATGATCGCGAACGGCGGAATGGCGCCTTCGATGCGCGCGGTCACGAGATCGCGTTCTTCGGCCGTCAGGAAGAGATAACCCTTCGGCCGCGCGAAGTACGACGAGAGAATCGGCGCGTGGATCAGCGGATCCTCCTCGGCGGTCGGCACGAGCACCGCGCGCTCTGGTGCGGCCTGCACGCCGTGAAAGGCCGGGTAGTAGCGGTACGACCAGAACAGAATCCGGTCGTACGCCGGCGCGTGCGTTCGCACGTGCTCGATCAGGCCGGGCACGAAGGGACCGTTTTCGTCGAACCAGCGCGCCTGCTCCTCGAGCGACGCGGCGCCCGTGAACACCAGGTCGCTGATGTCGTGAAAGGCGTGGAGATGGCGGGACCGCTCGACCCGAAACCGATGCATGCGGACGCCGTTGACGTTCGTCTCCCCCGCCGGGTACGCGTTGCGCCAGGTGACGTAGTTCTTCGCGCACGTCGTCAGTACGGTGACGTCGTGCCGCAGGGCGAGGCGTTCCGCAATCGAGCGGCAGTGCGCTTCGGATCCGCCGGTGACGTCCGTGCCGTAGCGGTGGACGACACATGCGAGCTTCATCGACCGGGCCGCGGCGCGCCGGTCGGGAAAGCCGGATCGGTGCGGCGCAACGCGTCCACGTCCTGCCGCAAGCGTGCGTTCTCGATAGCGAGCGATTCAAGGCAGGCGAACAGGGCGAGGTTCACCTGGTGCTGCCGCCGGAAGTGCTCACGGGTGTACTCGGTACAACCAGCGGTTCAGCGGGAGCAGCACGCGTGTCTTGACGAACAGGAGCACGCCGCCTATCAAGGGACGGTGAGTGGAGAGTCGTAGCGGCGTGTCGACACGCCAGTCTTCCTCGTCGGGCAGCAGTTCGGGCAGGAGCAGGTCGCCGCGATCGCGCGCATCGAGCCCACGCCGGAACACGCGGGCGACGGCGTCGAAGATCTCCGCATCCTCGAACTCCACCGATCCGCTCGCCGCCAGTCGCTCCCGCAGCCTGGCACGTACGCGCCCCTGCAGATCGGCCATGACCGCGGCGACATCGACGTGAGAGGAGTCGGACGTGGACGGCAGGGTGATCTCCGGCGCCATTCTACAACCGCCGGGCCAGCGAGACGGCCGGGCAGGGCAAAGTGGTGCTCGCCTGGCGTTGTCACCGCATCTGACGTGGGGCAGGGCTTCAGCCCTGCAATCGGCGCGATGTGGGGCAGGGCTTCAGCCCTGCAAATCGGGGCTACACAAGTGAATCGCCTTCGATCACGCAGACAGCGTGGCCGTTACCAACGTGATGTCGTCCTCGGGCGCGCGGTGCGGACGGTGGCAGCCGATGTCGGCGAGGATGGCGTCGAGCAGGCCAGGTCCGCCCGCCACGTGCTGCGCGATCGCCGCCCGGATACGCGACTCGCCATCCATCTCACGGAAGAGCGCATCGGTCGCGCCGTCGGTGTAGAGGAGCACGTGATCGCCGGGCGCGAAGGGCACGGTCACTCGGTTCCACCCGAGATACGGCAGCGCAGGCGAGATGAGCAGGCCGGTGGCGGCGAGGCGCTCGAGCCGCCCGCCCGCATTCCACAGCAGCCCGGGCGGGTGGCCCGCGTTCACGAACGAGAGCATCCCCTCGTGACCGGGCGTGCGCCGTGAGATCTGCATCGCGATCAAGGTCACGAAGCGCTCCTCGCCAAACGCCGCCACGCTCCGGCGAACGCGCTCGGTGACCGCGAGCGGATCGTAGCCGTCGGGCTCCGAGGCGCGGAATGCCGACTTCACGACCGCCGTGAGCATCGCTGCCGCCGCGCCGTGCCCCGCCACGTCGGCGATGAGCAGCGCCGTGCCGCCGGACCGGTCTGGAGCGTAGTCGTACAGGTCTCCGCCGAGCTCGGATGATGGCGTGTGGCGACAGGAGATGCGCACGCCGCCGGCGACCGCCTCCGCGTCCGGAAGCAGCCCTTGCTGGAACGTGCGGGCGGCGTCCAGCTCTCGCTCGAGGCGCTGGACGTAGCGGCGGTTGTCCTCACGCCGCCGCCGCATCTCCACGCACCGGTCCACCAGTGTCCGCAGGACGTCGCGATCGAACGGCTTCTGAATGAAGTAGAAGGCGGCGCCGCGGATCGCGCGCACGAGCTTCTCATCCTGGTCGTCGATGCTGCCGGTCATCAGGATGACGTCGATGTTGGGGTGCAGCGCGGTGAGACGCTCCATCAGCTCGAAGCCGTCCAGCTCCGGCATCCGGATGTCGAGGATGGCCAGGTCCGGCGGCGCGGCCGCTGCGCGCGCAAGCGCCTCGCGCGACGAGCCGCTGATGGTGACGTCGTGCGCGGCGCCCAGGACGCGCCCAATAGCGCGCAGCATTCCCGGCTCGTCGTCCACCGCGAGGATGCGAACGCGGGTCATGCGGTCTGCACGGCCGGTGAGGCGCCGGCCGGAATCGTGACCCGCACGCGCGTGCCGGCGCCCGCGGTGCTGTCGATGTCCAGAGTGCCGCCGGCTTCCCACACGATGGACCGGCAGATCGTGAGGCCGAGGCCGTTGCCGCTGGCCTTGGTGCTGAAGAACGGCTCGAACACCCGCGGCAGGTGCTCGGGCGCGATGCCCTGGCCGGTGTCCTCGACGACGAGACTCACGCCCTCTGGCGAGGGACGGGCGCGGATGGACACGGTCCCGCCGTGATCGGTCGCGTCGCGGGCGTTGGCGAGCAGGTTGAGGAGCACCTGCTCGAGATCCGACTGCGCGCAGGCCACCGGCGGCATGGCCTGCTCGTCCGGGACTTCGATCGACAGCTGCACGCCGCGCCGCTCGATGCCGCTCCTCAGGATCGCGAGCGACGTCTCCACCGCCGTGCGCACGTGCCCGTTTCTGGCGCGCCGTACGCCGCCGCGCGCGAACGCGAGCATGCCGCCGAAGATGCGGCGGCAGACCTGCAGGGAGCGCTGCACCTGCTCGAGATCGGCTGCGAGCACGGCGCGGTCGATCCGCTCCTCGCGCAGATCGCAGAGCATCTGCTGGACGAGCGGCAGCATCGACCCGAGCGCGTTGTTGACGTCGTGCGAGACGCCGCGCGCCAGTTCGGCCATCGCGTGCCGCCGCTCGGCCGTCAGCAGGCGTGCCTCGAGGGACTCGGCGCGCTGCAGGCTCGCGATGGCCTGGGCCGCCTGCGAGCGGAAGCGGTCCACCAGATCGGCGTCGTAGCGGGTCAGCCGCCCGGCGTCGCTGGCCGCCACCTTGAGGACGCCGAACACGCCGTCACGTCCGACGAGCGGTGCGCAGAGGATTGACTGCTCCCGCCGGCCGCCGGGCGCGTCATCGCTGAAGTCGAGCCACTCCGCCAGGAAGGCGAGGGGGCGACCGTCCCACTCCTCCCAGCGGCCGCCACGCCGGTCGAAGCCGCAGACGCGGCCCTGGTCGAGCGCGTCCCGCACCTCCGCGCCGAACGGCCGCGGCTGGCCGATGCGGACGCTCTTGGCCTTGGTCCAGGCGATCTGCTCGGCGGCGATCGCCATCGCGTCGCCGCCGTCTTCGCGGATGAGGAGCGCCGACGAGTGATCGTACCGGGTGAGCGAGCGGAGGCCATCGAGGATCTGGTAGAAGAGATCCTTCGGGTGCAGCTGCTCGCGGATCTTGCGGTCGATGCGGTCGCGCACCTCCAGCATCCGGTCGCGATCCATCTGCGCGATCCGATCCGAGACGAGCGCCGCGACCCGCAGCAGCAGGCGCTTGTCACCGCGGGAGTACGGGCGGCCGTCGCGCACCAGCGCCAGCGCGGCCCACCCTCGTCCGCGTCTCGTGATCGGCACGACGGCCATGTCGGCCGGGCGGACCGGACGCTCCACGCGGATGAACCGGGCGAGCAGCTCCACGTCCCACTCGCCCGAGTTCGGCAGGCCGAAGATCACCTGTGCCGGTGACTGCCGGTCGCGCGCGACCGCGACACACCCGCGGTCGGCGCCAAGGAAGTCGCGGGCTTCGCGCAGCACGTAGCGAAGCGCGTGCTGCGGCTCCTGTACGCCCCTCAGGTGGCCGGAGAGGCGGTCGAGGAACCTCAGCGTGTCGAGCTCGCGGTCGGGCGGCACCATGAACCGCCGATCTTATGACGAACGGCGGCCGGGCAGGATCGCCGCTCCCCTGTAAGCGGTGAAACAGGCAGGGTATGATGCGCGGGGCACCGCACGACAGTGACGGATCCAACCACGAGGTGAGACGCATGGCCACACGGATCACGCGGCGCGAGTTCATCGAGGCGACCACACTAACGGCTGCTGGCGTTGCCGCGGCATCCGTTCATGCAGGCGCGGCCGCCGCGCTGCCGACGCGCGCCTTCGGGCGAACGGGACTCCAGGTCACCTGCCTTGCGTTCGGGTGCGGCAGCCGGTTCCTGATGTACGAAGAGGAGGCCACCGCCCTCGACGTGCTGAACGGGGCGATCGACCAGGGCATCCGCTACCTCGATACCGCGATCGCATATGGCAATGGCGAGAGCGAGCGCCGCGTCGGGCAGGTCATGCGCACGCGGCGGAGCGAGGTCGTGCTCGCGACCAAGATTCCGCGCTCCGCCCGGACGCGCGACGCGGCACTGCGGCAGGTCGAAGCGAGCCTGAAGCGCCTGCAGACCGACCACCTCGACGTCCTCCACATGCACGACCTCGGCGACGAGCAGGACCTCGCCGCGATCACGGCGCCTGACGGCGCGATCAAGGCGCTGTACCAGCTGCGCGACCAGAAGGTCACCCGGGCGATCGGGATGACCAGCCACACCGACGGCGCGGTGATGGCGAAGGCGATCGAGCAGAACGATCTCGACTGCGTGCAGATGGCGATGAACCCCGCGCGGGCGCTGCAGTTCGAGGAGCTCGCCTTGCCGGCCGCGAAGAAGAAGAACATGGGCGTCAGCCTGATGAAGGTGACGAGCCAGGAGAAGCTGGTGGGCGCCGGCCCCGGCAAGACCGACATCTCGAGCCTGCTCCGCTACGCGCTCACGTTGCCGGTGTCGACCGTCGTCATCGGCATGCCGAAGCGCGAGTTCGTCGCGGAGAACATCGCGATCGCGCGCGGGTTCACGCCGTTGAGCGAGCAGGAAATCGATCGCGTCAGGAAGAGCGTGGCGCCACAGCAGGCGGCGGTCGCAGCGTTCTACCGGGGACACATGGACGCGTGACGCGTCTCGGGTGCTCGGTCCAGGCCCGCCTGAAGGCGGGCACTACGAGAAGCAAGCGGCCCCCGCTCACGGTTTCAGGCTGGCCGTCCAGTTCATGTCTACGGTTACTGCCGGCCGCCTGCCGCGCGCGCCTCCAGTGCGAAGCGCGCGAGCCGGTCAGGATCCGCTGAGAACGCCGAGGGCAGCACCTTGATGGCGACGTCCCGCCCGAGGTTCGGGTCGTGCGCCACGTACACCTCTCCCATGCCGCCGGCGCCGAGCGGTGCGCGGATCTCGTAACGGCCTATCCGGGAGCCAAGAAGGAGTGTCATCGGTTGCTCGGGGCCGCTGCCGGAGGCTGCAGTCTATACGAGCGGAGCGAGCAGACGCGCGTCGAATCCCGCAGTAGTCCGGCGCGCGGCTTGACGCCGGCGAGGTAGGCAGCGGCTACGACCGCCAGAACGTGAACTGCGGCAGGTGCGAGCCGGTTGCGAGGCGCAGCAGAAAGAGCGCGATCCAGCATGCGGCAGGAACCCAGGGCCGATCGAGCCGATTTACGACCCTGGCCAGGATCGGAGAGGAGCAGATGGCCGCGATCCCGCCGGCCGCGGCCATGAAGTAGTAGGCAGGGAAGATGAATCGATCGGCTTTCCGATCGGAGAACGAGAACAACACGATCAGGACGAGCGACGCGGCGCTCGCGAAAAGGAGGCCGCGCATCGCACGCCGATCCCCTCCGGGTGCGTCCTGGGGGCCGCGCCCACCAACCGCCCACGCGCCCAACGCACCGAGCGCGACGATGCTCCACGGGAACGCGTACCAGGCCAGGCGCGCCGTGTACCAGACGATGTTGTACCCCGCACGGTCGATCGCGCCTCCGGCGACAGCATCGGGCCTGAGGCGAGGCCCGGTGTAGAACGCGAGAAACGAATCGCCGCTCACGCGGCGATAGGCCCACTCGTACGCGATCGTCAGGATCGGTGCGGCGAGCAGCACGAGGGCGAGGCCAATCCAGGGAGCGACGGGCCGAGACGAGGCGCCGCCGCCGAAGCTGCGCCGGCCGGCAGTCCCGCGATCGGACCACCCGGCCGCGGCGAGCCACAGGCCGCAGGCGATCGGCACGACAAACCCGAACACACCCTTCACCAGCAGCGCCCAGACGAAACCGAGCGCGGTGATCCACGCCCATGCCGGGCGCTCGCGCGACCGCTCCGTCGCGAGCACCGCGAGCAGGATGCCGGCCAGCACCGCGTACTCCTGGTTCGCCCGGATCCGGAAAACGAACGCGATCGGCATCAGCTGCACGATCCACCCGAGCGCGCGCGCGTCCCGGCGCGACACGAGCTGCACGGCGATCAGCTGCAGCAGGAGAATCGACGCGGCCTGGAACAGGCCGTTGACGGCGTAGGCCGCCTGCGATGCCGGGTATCCGAGCCGGGCGGCAAGCGCCGGAAGAATGAAGATGCCGATCGGATGTTCCCGGAAGGGCCCCTCGAACTTCCACTGGCCCCACCATTCCGGCGCAATCCAGCGCTCGAGCGGCTCAGTGGCGAGGCGGGCGGAGATGCCCGCGTAGACGTTCGAGTCCGGATCACCGCTTCTGAACTGGGTGATTGCGATGAGGACGAAGGATGCCGCCAGCGCCGCGGCCCACGCGAGCGCGGCGACGCGCCGATCGGAGGGCGTGTCGAACAGCGAGGCACGCCTGCCGTCGGAGGCGCCGCCGGCTGCGATCACCCGTGGTTCTCCACGAGCCGATCGAACGCATCCTCGGGCAGGTCCTCGAGCGACCGGACGACGATGTCGGCGTCGAGCGGGCGGGCCATGGAGGTGAGGCCGATCGTGCGCATGCCGCCGCGCCGCCCGGCCTCCACGCCGGCAGGCGCATCCTCCACGACGACACAGCGCGCCGGCGCGACGCCCACCTTCTCGGCCGCACGCAGGAACACGTCCGGCGCGGGCTTTCCGTGGGCCACTTCCTCGGCCGACACCCACGCATCGAAGCAGTCTTCGAGCCCGAGCACGTCGAGAATCACTTCGATGTTGGCGGGCGGCGCGGACGAAGCGACCGCCTGTCGCCAGCCGGCGTCGCGCAGGCGCGCCAGCCATCGGCGTACTCCCGGCAGCGGTTCGATGCCGCGCTCGCGGACCATGACGCGATACGCCGCCTCCTTCCCTTCCCCGAGCCGCGCGATTTCCGCGGGCGTGATGGCGTCACCGAAGTAGCGCCGCAGAATCGCGTCGTTCCGCTGC
Organism: Vicinamibacteria bacterium; assembly: GCA_963697705.1. GTDB lineage: Bacteria > Acidobacteriota > Vicinamibacteria > Vicinamibacterales > JAENWD01 > CAVUCH01. Next base: position 752,302 of record CAVOPA010000017.1, on the reverse strand, counting down.
CCGAACCACGACGCGAACTGCTCGTCGGTGAGGGTGTGCCCCACCCCCGCCAGCGTGTCCCGCCACGTGAGCCAGTGATATTCGGCCGAGTCGATCAGCGTGCCGTCCATGTCCCACAACACCGCTCTCATTTGATCCTTGTCGTTAACCGTTTACCGTTGACCGTTCACCGTTGACGCGTGGCGCATGCGCTCCGTACCCTGCATTCCGAACTCCGAATTCCGAACTCCACCCTAATTCCGAACTCCGCATTCCGAGTTCCGAATTGGAGAATCAGTGCCGGAAGTGCCTCCGTCCCGTGAACACCATCGCCATGCCGTGCTCGTCGGCGGCGGCGACGACCTCGGCGTCCCGCACTGAACCGCCTGGCTGGACAACGGCCGTTGCTCCCGCGGCGGCGACGGCGTCGAGACCGTCCCGGAACGGGAAGAACGCGTCAGAGGCCGCGGCCGCGCCGCGCAGCAGGTCTGGCGCCCTTTGTGCCGCCTTCATGACCGCGACGTTCACGGCATCGACGCGGCTCATCTGCCCTGCGCCGATGGCCAGCGTGCGATCGGGTCCCGTGAAGATCACGGTGTTCGACTTGACGTGCGCGCAGACCCGCCATGCAAAGCGCAGGGCCTGCCATTCCGCGGGCGACGGGCTCCTCCTGGTCGGCACCGTGAGCCCCGCGGCTGACGGATCGCTCCAGTCGTGCCGCGCCTCCGTGACCACGTCTCTCGCCTGCGCGAGCACGGCGCCCAGAATGGACCGCAGCTCCAGCCCCGGCGTCGACGCGCGTTCGAAGCTGGCGACCACCACGCGCATGTTGGCCTTCTTCGCCAGTACTGGCCGGGCATCATCTTCCACCGCGGGCGCGACCACCGCCTCGATGAAGGTGCTGACGATTGCTTCGGCCGTGGGCACGTCGATCGGTCGATTCAAGCCGACGATCCCGCCGAACGCTGCCAGCGCGTCGGCTTCGCGTGCTCGCACGTAGGCCTCCGCGATCGTGGCACCCGTGGCCGCGCCGCACGGGTTGGTGTGCTTGATGACAACGGCGGCAGGCTCGGTGAATTCGGCGGCAATGCGGGCGGCCGAGTCGAGGTCGAGCAGGTTGGTGTACGACAGCTCCTTGCCCTGCAGCACCGCGGCGCCGCCGAGCCCGTCGGCCGCGGCCGCGTACCACGCCGCTGGCTGGTGGGGGTTTTCGCCGTAACGGAGATCGCGCAGCTTGGGCAGCGCGAGCACGAGGCGCGAAGCGCCGATGATCCGTGAATGGTCGCGAACAGCGGTCCCTTCCGCGGGCAGCGTGATCGCCTCGAGCGTGGACGCGATCGCGCCGTCATACGCCGCAGTGTGCGCGAACGCCGTGCGGGCGAGGTCGAACCTGAACGGCAGCGACGGTCCCGCCGGCTCGTCGAGCGCCGCGAGCACGCGTGCATAGTCGTCGGGCGAGACGACCACGAGCACGTCGCGGAAATTCTTGGCAGCCGCGCGCACCATGCTCGGGCCGCCGATATCGATTTCTTCGACCAGGTCGTCGAACGGCGTGTCGGGGTTGGCAGCCGCTCGCTCGAACGGGTAGAGGTTCACGGCCACCACGTCGATGAGGCCGATGCCGTGCGCAGCGGCGGCCGCGAGGTGCTCGGGGTGGTCGCGTCGCGCGAGGATGCCGCCGTGCACCAGCGGGTGCAGCGTCTTCACGCGGCCTTCCATCATCTCCGGAAAGCCGGTGACGTCCGAGACGTTGGTGACCGGCAGCCCGGCGGCCGCAATCGCCTTCGCCGTGCCGCCCGTGGACACCAGCTCGAAACCACGTTGTATGAGGCCAGCGGCGAAGTCCACGAGGCCAGTCTTGTTCGATACGCTCAGCAGTGCTCGTCGCATGAATTACGTCTCTCCAGCCCGGCCATATCCTCGGAAATCACAGCACGCCAATGCCTTGACACTCTGCAACCTTCTCTGCCATCATCCGGCCGACGCCAGCGGGCTTTACGGCGCGTCGAAGGCCGCCATCCGCGGTCTTTTTTTGTGCCCCATCGCCGAGATGGGGTCGGTGAGTCTCGCGGCTCCGGACACCGCGAACAGCAAGTAGGACAGAGAACGTATGCGCATCACAGGCAAGGTCAAGTGGTTCAACAACGCCAAGGGGTACGGTTTCATCGAGCGGGAGGGCGGCAGCGACGTCTTCGTTCACTACTCGGCGATTACCGGCGCCGGGTTCCGGTCGCTCGAAGAAGGCCAGGCGGTGGAGTTCGAGATCGTTGACGGCCCCAAGGGTCCGCAGGCCGGCAACGTCATCAAGGTCTGACAACAACCCGCAGAGTGCCGGCGTCTGGCCACACGCGGCCGGATGCCGGCGCCGCGGTTCGCACGTCCTGCTTTCATCCCTCTCGTCCTCGACATCCCTCCCACCGAGACTTTGTCAGCCACGTGCCACGTCTGGCACGCGCAAGGTCAGCATCCAGAGCAGCGGCAGCCACAGCTCGCGCGCGAACGGCACCGGTCGATCGTCGACGAGCACCTCCGTAGCGTCGTAGCGGCCGACGATCTCGAACAGGTCCTTGAGCGCACCGGCATCCTGCGGGTAGAAGCGGGCGCGGTGACGGAAGCTGTCGCCGATACCCGCCTCGCGGTACTCGGCCGACGCTCGCGCCAGGGCGACCGCACGCTCGTAGTCGGAGGCCTCGAACCGCGGGAACGCCAGCGTGAAGGAGAACGGCCGCGGCGGCGCGCCGAACAGGGCCGCGTGCAGGTCGGGATCGAGCGCCGCCAGTTCCTCCGGCGTCGGCTGTTCCGGCAGGTCGGCGTACGGCCAGAAGCGCTCGCGCGGTTGGTACGTGGGGGTGCCCGGTCCGTGCGGGAACACGTCGGACGCGTCCGGGTTTCGAGTGGCGTTGGACATGCGGCGGTGACTCACGTGAGCCGGACCCGTGATCGTAGCGTGAGCCCCGCCCGGAGGCAAGGCGGACGGGTGAACACGTGCGCCATCCGACATTCGGCCTCCGCCATCCGGGATCCGACATCCCGAGTGGTATTCTCGCCCGACGTGACACGGCGCACGATTCCTTCGATCGATCAGCTCGCGCAGCGGCCAGGCGTGCAGGCGCTCGTGGACCGATACGGGCATGCCGCGGCCGTGGAGGCGCTGCGCGCAGCTGCGGGCGAAGCGCGCGAACGCCTCAGGGGCGACGATTCGGCGACTGAGGCGGACACCATCGCCACGACCATCGAAGAGCGCGCCGGCGTGATGCTGCAGCTCACGTTCCGGCCGTCACTGCGGCGCGTGATCAACGCCACCGGCGTCATCATCCACACCAACCTCGGTCGGGCGCCGCTCGGCGACGCGGCCGTTCGGCGCATCCGTGAGCTCGCGGGCGGGTACACCAACCTCGAGTACGACGTCGCCGCTGGCCGGCGCGGGGCGCGTGACACGCACGCGGAGGCCTTGCTGTGCCGCCTCACGGGCGCCGAATCCGCGGTCGTGGTCAACAACTGCGCTGCAGCCACGATGCTCGCGCTCGCCGCGCTGGCGCGCGGCCGGGAGGTCGTGATCTCGCGCGCCGAACTGGTCGAAATCGGCGGCGGGTTCCGTGTGCCGGACGTGATGGCGGTCTCGGGCGCGCGGCTGCGCGAGGTGGGCACGACCAACCGGACGCGGGCGGCAGATTACGCGCTCGCGATCAGTGAGCGGACCGGAGCGATCCTCCGCGTGCACCCCTCCAACTTCCGCATCGAGGGATTCGTCGAACGCGCGGCCCTTGCCGACCTGGTATCGCTCGGCCGTCGGTTCTCGATCCCGATCATCGAGGATCTCGGCAGCGGGTTCACGCCGATCGAGCCGTCACGCGTCACACCGCTGGCGCAGGAACCGAGCGTGCAACAGAGCGTCGCAGCGGGCGCGGACGTCGTCTGTTTCAGCGGTGACAAGCTGCTCGGTGGCCCGCAGGCCGGCGTCATCGTCGGGCGAACGGCGCTGCTGTCGAGGATCCGCAAGCACCCGCTGCTGCGCGCGCTGCGCGTCGACAAGCTCACGTACGCCGCGCTCGAAGCAACGCTCGGTGAACACCTCGCGGGGCGTGCGGGCGAGGCGGTGCCGGTGCTGCGGATGGCAGGGCTGAGCGCGGAGGTGATCGGAGCACGGGCGGAACGCCTCGCTCATCGACTCGGCTCTGGCGGCTGGCGAACAGAGGTCGTGGACGGCCTGTCGACCATCGGCGGCGGCAGCGCGCCGGGCAGCGGCCTGCCCACGCGGCTCCTCGCGCTCGCGCGCGAAGGGCTCAGCGCCGACGCACTCGACGCACGGCTCCGCTCGCTCGACCCGCCCATCGTCGGACGGATTGAGAACGACCGGGTCGTGCTGGATTTGCGGACTGTCGCGGAAGCGGAAGACGAGGAAATCGTGTCGGCGCTCGGACAGCTCTAGTGGCCGTTACTGCCCGAAGCTCGCGACGGCTGCCTCCTCGGAGTCGAACGACGGCAGGACGCTCGAGAGCTTCGTAATCTTCAGCAGCATCGCCGTGCGTTCGGTGGGCTGCAGCATCCTGACGCCGCCGCCGCGCGAGACCATCGACGTGTGCGCCCGCACGATTTCGCCAAGGCCGCTGCTGTCGAGAAGACCCAGGCTTCGCAGGCCGAACACGACTTTCACGCGGCCCGCCGCGAGCAGCGCGTCGACCGCCTGCCTGAACTCGGGCGCCCCGTCGCCCAGCGTGAGCTTCCCCTCGAGATCGAGAACCGTCACTGCCCCGACCGCTCGCTCGCCGATCGTCATGTCTCACTCCGTAGCTGGTTAACGCACTGGCGATACTACCGCACTCCGCTTCGTACGCAAGATCTCCGGATGCAGAACTGCGAAGGCGCCAATCGCTCGACCCAGCGCGCGGCTCAGGCCTGCGATCTCCGTCAATTGGCCGCGCTCCGACCAGGCGCGATCGCCCACGCGTGGGGTCGCGGCGAAACCATCGAGCGATTCGCGCCGTATACTCCCGCGTCAGCCCGCTCCGTCCAGCGGTCTGCGATCCACCGGACGGTCCCATGGCCAACTGGTTGCGCGAGTTCCGCTTCGCTGCCCGGCTGCTGTGGAAGAATCGTGGCGTCTCCGCCGTGGCGTTTGTCACGCTCGCCTTCGCCATCGGCGCCAACACCGCCATTTTCACCGTCATCAATGCGCTGCTGATCCGGCCGCTGCCCTTCCCAGAGGACGAGCGGCTCGTCGGCCTGCTGCGCGGCGACAACTGGGCGGTGTCAGAGCCGAAGTTCAACCGGTGGGCGCGCCTTGGCTCGAGTGCCTTCTCGGGCGTCGCCGCCTACGACCCACTGGGCTCCGGGTTCAACCTGGTGAGCACCGGCCCGCCAGACCGCGTCGTCGGCTCGCGCGTCTCGAGCGCGTTCTTCGGCGTGCTGGGCGTGCGGCCCGCAATCGGCCGCGACTTCAGGCCGGACGAAGATGTCCCTGGCGGACCTCGGCTCGCGGTGCTCAGCCACGGGTTGTGGCATCGGCGTTTCGCCGCGCGGCCGGAGATCGTCGGCCGCACCGTCACACTGAACGGCGAGCCCTACACCGTCCTCGGGGTCATGCCCCCTGGCTTCAGCTTTCCCGACAAAGCGGAACTCTGGACGCTGTTCCAGTTCGCCCCGTCGAGCGACAGCCGCGCCAACTACTTTGCCGTCGTGGCGCGCCTGGCGCACGGGTTGTCGCTGCCGCAGGCCCGCGCAGCCATGACGGTCGTGGCCGACCAGATCCGCCGCGATGCACCTGGCCTGATGGGCGACCGGGAAACCATCACGGTACAACCGCTCAGGGAGCGGTTGTACGGCGACATGAGGCCCGCGCTCCTGATCCTGTTCTCGGCCGTCGCTGTCGTCCTGCTCATCGCCTGCGTCAACGTTGCCAACCTCCAGATGGCGCAGGTGGTGCGGCGCCAGGGAGAGATCGCGCTGCGGCGGGCACTCGGCGCGCAGCCGTGGACGATCGTGCGGGGCCTGCTGGCGGAGAGCGTGCTGCTCGCCGGCCTCGGCGGTGCCACAGGCGTGCTGTTGGCGTACGCCATCGTGCCGGCCGCGCTCGCAATCAATCCCGTGCCGATCGCTGGAAGCGAACGGATCACCGTCGATCCCATCGTGCTCGGGTTCTCGCTCGCCGTGTCGATTCTGGCTGGCGTCGCCTTCGGGCTCCTGCCGGCCTGGCAGGTGAGCCGGAGCAATGTGGAGGAGGCATTGCGCGAGGGTGGGCAGCGGAGCACCGGGACGCGCGCCAGCGCGCGGCTCCGGAGGTTGCTTGTCGCCGGTGAGGTCGCCCTCGCGCTGATGCTGACGATTGCCGCCGCCCTGCTCGTGAAGAGCCTCGCCGGGTTGCGGCACACAGACCCTGGTTTCGGTGTCGAGAACGTGCTCACGGTGAAGCTCTCGCTGCCCGAGGCGCGATATGGGCGCGGCGATGTCTTCGCGCGGTTCGGTGAGGCCGTTGAGCAGCGCATCGGAGCTCTGCCCGCCGTGCGGTCCGCCGCGTTTGCCCTCTCGCTGCCCCTGGAGCTCGGGCCGGAACTCCCTTTCACTATCGAGGGACAGTACGGTGCGGGGACCGAGCGCGGCGTCGGGAACGCGCAATACCGATCGGTCGGGCCGTCGTATTTCGAGGCACTGCGGATCCCGCTGCGCCAGGGCCGCCGCTTCGACGCGCGGGACCGGCGTGACGCCGTTCCGGTGGCGCTCGTCAACGAAACGGCCGCCCGCCGCTACTGGCCGGGAGCGCGCGCGATCGGACAGCGCATCACGGTCGGACGGCCGTACGTGCCGGAACTCGCCGATGCGTTCCCACGCGAAATAGTGGGCGTCGTTGCCGACGTGCGCGAGGAGGGGCTCGGCAAGGAAGCGCCGCCAATCCTCTACGTGCCTGCGGCACAGCAGAACGATGCGTTGACAGCCCTGTGCGTGCGCCTGCTGCCGGCCAGCCTGGTGGTGCGAGCGGACGGCGGCACGGCGGCGCTGCTCGCCTCCGTGCAGCAGGCGATCTGGTCCGTCGACCCGGAGCAGCCGGTAAGCGACGCGCGCACCATGGAAGACATCGTGACCCGATCGCTCGGCCCACAGCGGTTCAACACGGTTTTGCTGGGAGGCCTTGCGTCGTTGGCGCTGCTGCTCGCGGCGGTCGGATTGTACGGCGTGCTGTCGCACCTCGTCGGTCAGCAGACGCGCGAGATCGGGGTGCGGATGGCTCTTGGTGCAAGCGAGCAGGCAGTAATGGGACTCTTCCTGCGCGAAGGGATGCTGCTGGTCTTCACGGGCATCGCGGCCGGAACGGCAGGTGCGGTGGCGCTGACGCGATTTCTACAGAGCCTGCTCACGGGGATCAGCGCGACCGACCCGTGGGTGTTCGCGGCCGCCGCGCTCGTCATGATTACCATCGCGCTCGTAGCGACCCTCCGACCCGCCCTGCGCGCCGCGCGAGTCGATCCGGTACGCGCCCTGCGCACGGGATAGGCGGCTACAGGAGCTGGAACGCCAGCGTGGCGACCAGGGTCGGGAGCAGGGCGCCGAGCAGCAGGCCCACGGGCAGGATGCTGCCATCGAAGAAGCGCCCGAGAATCGCCTGGCCCGCAGGATTTGGCGCATTCGCGATGACGGAGAGGCCGCCGCCGGCTACCGCTCCCGTCACCACCGCGTACTTCATCGGCTCGCTGAGGTTGGGCACGAGCGTCGCCAGGTAGGTGACCAGGGCGTTGTCGTTGAACGCGGTCAGGAGCATGGCACCGTAGTAAAGCGGTTTCGCTGACAGACTGGCGAGCGTCGGCGCGATCCACCACCCCTGCAGCCCGCCGTGAATGACGAGCCCCGCGAGGAAGAACCCGACCAGCAGCGGCGGCTTCAGGTCGATCGGGCTCTGGTAGGGTCGCGTCGCGCGTGCGAAGCCGAGGAAAAAGAGAAATCCCGCGACGAAGAGCGGCGGGTAGTGAGCGTTCATCACCGTCCAGGCAATGAAGAACACGTGGACGCCCGCGACCCAGGGAGGAACCGCCAGGCTCCCGATAACGGGCGAGGCGTCGACGCCGTCCTCCGAGACCTCGACGTCTGGCTGGAGAGGACGGGTGGCCAGCCGGCGGAATTCGGCAAGGAACACCAGGTAATAGAGGGCACACGACACGACGATGGCGATCGCTGCCTTCCACCCGAAATGGATGTTCATGTACACCAGGTCCCAGTTCCAAGACCGCGCCACCATCAGGACGGGTGGCGCCGCGAAGTGGGTCAGCGTGCCGCCGATCGACACGTTGACGAACAGCAGGCCAAGCGTGGCGTACTTCAGAGGCATGCTGGGACGAAGGTCGTAGAACTGGCGGGCCAGCAGCAGCGCCGAAATCGTCATCGCCGCCGGCTCGGTGATGAAGGATCCGAGCAGCGGGCCGCTTATGAGGATCGTGAGCCACCAGGCGCCGGGGGTACTGCCGCCGAGCGATGCCAGGCGCCGCATGGACGCTTCGGCCAGCAGCACGACAGGCCGTGTGGCGGCCAGCGCCATGATGACCACGACAAAGAGCGACTCGGTGTAGCTCACGCCCGCGTTCAGGTACTCCTTCGCGGTGTCCCATCCGAAGTACGGCAGCATCGCCGCCACCAGGACCACCGCCCATAGTCCGAACACGACTTCGATCTCGCCGAGGAAGTGGAGCGCCTCGGCGCGGAGGTTCGGCACCGGCGGCAGTCGATGTGCCCGCTGGTGCGCGTCGTGCTGCTCCTGTGTCTGATGGGCGAGCGCGGTGAACCGCGCGGCGAGAAACGTGTGCAGGACGGCGAGCACGAAAATACCGGTCGCGATGAGGTTGAACGGCTGGGCGTGTATGCGGTCGCCGAGCGTCGCGAGCAAACCGTCGGGCGAGGGTGGCGGGTATGCGGAGAGCGGGAGCGGGAACGTGGATACAGGCGCGGCGCCGGGCGACAACATCGCCAGACGTTACCGGACGCGCACCGTCCGGGCAACCTGCACCTTGGATCGTACCCGTCCCGCGTAGTGCCCGCCTTCACAGGCGGGCGTGCCCGGACGCTCCCGTATAGTGCCCGGACTCTCCCGCGGGGTGCCCGGACTCTCCCGTAGTGCCCGCCTTCAGGCGGGCGTGCCCGGACGCTCCCGTGTAGTGCCCGCCTTCAGGCGGGCATGCTGGAACGTGATAAAGGGAAGCATCATGGACTTCGACCTGACCAACGGCACGGCGGTGTTAGAACGTACTGGTACACTCTGCGTGCGATGCTCGCGGGGCTCCAGCCCTTCTGGATCGACGCGACGGAAGGCGCGGAGACGTGGAGCCCCTATGTCATCGTGGGTCACCTGATCCACGGTGAGCGCACCGACTGGATCCCTCGTGCGCGGATCATCCTCGCCCAGGGGGCAGACCGGCGCTTCACGCCCTACGATCGCTTCGCCCAGTTCCGCGACAGCCAAGGCCGGTCACTGGGCGAGTTGCTCGACCAGTTTGCCCGCCTTCGGGCGGAGAACCTCGAGACGCTCGCACGATGGCGCCTGACCGACGCGCAGTTGACCCTCGAGGGGGAACATCCGGATTTCGGGCCGGTCACGCTCCGCCAACTGCTGGCGACATGGGTTGCGCACGATCTCGGGCACGTGGCGCAGACGGCGCGGGTCATGGCCAAGCAGTACCGCGACGCAATCGGACCGTGGCGAGCGTATCTTCCGATCGTGGACCGTTGAACCGCCGGACGGCGCTGCCACCAGCGAGCGTTGGATCACCCGGCATCCTGTTGAGTGCGACCGCCTCTCGCGTCAGGCGCCTTCAGCAAGCCTTTCAGGATGTGCCCGCAGGGAACGAAACCAGCTTTCTGGAGCGTTCGCTGCGACGCGATATTGCCGGTATTGCATCGCGCAGCCGGCACATGGCCGCCCTCATAGCAGACGCGCTTCAGTTCCTGCACGAGGAAGGAGCCCAGACCACGCCGCCGAAACGGCTCCGCAACGTCCATATAGATGTCGCCGTACGGCCGATTGTAATGAAACAGAATGCCGCCGGTCGCGCCGACCGCTCCGTCAATTTCTACAACGCCCCGCCACCGCCGTCCGTCCACCGACGAATCGGGCTCCTCCAATGCTGTCGGCTGGCGAAATACGGCGCCAGGCGGACTGTGCCGGGTGAGCAGCTGGTCGTGAAAGAGAATCGATTCGCTCGTGACGTCCGTTCCGACCGCGTGCAGCATGACGGTCGCGAGCACGTCGTTGCTCTGGACCTCCATCGACACCGCCCTGCTCGCCTGCATGAAGGCGCGGAACAGATCGAACAGGTGGAGCCGCTCGGTCGGCACGACATAGAACTCATACACGGTCGGGTGTTCGCTCCATGGCCCGGCGACGGCGACCGACCCGTAGCCCACCGGCGTCCCGGCGATGGAGAGGAGGTACTCCTGCGTCCAGCCGGCGCGATCATGGATGGAATCGTGAACGATCTGGCAGCTCATCTCCAGCCGGTACATGTCCCGCCACGGGCGGATACCGTCCAGGTCAATTGGCTTGGCGGAAATCTCCGGCATGGTCACATTCAACTGCCCGGTTTATCAGCCCTGCTGAAGAGTCAGCGTAATTGCGTCACGACATCCCGCCTGGCGGAGCGTCGGATGAAGGGCCGATGCGATCGGCACGGCTGAAACCGGATACTACGATCGGCTACTTTCCGCCCGTGACATCGATGAAGGTGCCGGTCACGAATGATGCCTCGTCTGAGAGCAGCCAGAGAATGGCGCGGGCCACTTCGTCGGGTGTCCCACCACGCTTCATGGGCACGAACTGCTTGACCCGCTCCACTCGGTCCGGCTCGCCTCCGCTGGCGTGAATGTCGGTGTAGATGAAGCCGGGCCGCACGCCGTTCACGCGAATGCCTTCGGCGGCCACTTCGAGAGCGAGCCCGATGGTGAACGTGTCGATCGCGCCCTTGGATGCCGCGTAGTCAACGTACTCGCCCGGCGAGCCGAGCCGCGCTGCACCGGACGAGACGTTCACGATTGCACCGCCGGCGCCGCCATGGGTGCGCGAGAGGCGACGCACCGCCTCTCGTGCGCAGATGAACGGGCCGACGACGTTGGTCGCGAGCACGCGATGGAGCCGCGACGCATCCATCGCATCGACGCGCATCTGTGCTTCGAGGATGCCAGCGTTGTTGACGAGGCCGGCCAGCGTTCCGAACCTGTCTGCCGCTTCGAACAGGTGCCGCACGTCCGATTCCACGGAGACGTCGGCGCGCACGGCGAGCGCTCTCGCACCGGCGCTCTCGACGTCTGTCACGACCCGTTCCGCGGCCACTCGGTCGCGACGGTAGTTCACACACACGTCGTACCCCGATGCACCAGCCAGGCGGGCAGTCGCCGCGCCGATGCCTCGACTTGCGCCCGTGACGATCAGTACCTTCTTCATGGCTGCTGTTACGTCCTGAGCTCAGCTCCGCATTGCGGCGACGACGCAGGCCAGGCAGCCACACGGCACGGCGTCCACCAGGAAAACAGAGGACACGAACACGAGCATCGGCTCCGGTGCAACCGGTGGTTCGACCGCCGCGCCCGTGAAAGCACGTCAGCCCTGAGCAGGCTTCGTGGCCGTGACGAGGTACGTCGCGAGCCACGGCTCGCTCCACGACATTTGCCATCCGAGGCTGCGCCGCCTCACGGCGGGCATCCCGAGCCGGGCTAACGTTCGGCTTCAGCTGCGGCGGCTCAGGGTCGATGTCGACTGCAGGCCGGTGTTAGCCCGCGTGCCCTTTCGTCCCGTCGAGCGACAGTGCGTAACAGAGTGCGTCCTGTTGAACGCCCGGAGCCAGATTCGGGAATTCCGCACGTCGACTCGGCGGGGCATCCCGAACGAACCCGTTCTTCTCCAGAACCCGTCGGGAGGCGCCGTGTTCCGGATGGCAAAGGGCATACAGGCGGATCACACCCGTCCGGCCGGCAACCTCGATCATCGCCGCCAGCGCCTCGGTGGCATAGCCCCTGCCCCAGGCGTCTTTCGCCAGGACGTACCCCGTCACGGCTTCCTGTGATGTCTGAAACCCCAGTCCGGTGCTACCGAGCAACTGACCGTCGGCGCGCGAGAGAATCACGTATGGCCCGGCTGGCCATCGTTCCCACTGCTCCGCACTGAACTGCAGGAAGGCCCGCGTGTCTTCCACCGTTTCGTGGCGCGGCCAGCCCAGGTATCGCGTGACTTCAGCAACGCTCGCGTAACGCTCGAAAATCGCCAGAGCGTCGTCCATCCTGGGTTGCCGCAGAGTCAGCCGCGCAGTCTCGATCTGCACCGGTGCCGTCATCGTCAGCTCGTTGCGTGTCAATGGCCTCGAGCGGGATGCAAGCGAAAGACACCGCAGAAGACTGCGCAAACGCCAGTCATGACGACGATAGTATGCACGCGACGGGCTGAAGAGCGCCGCGCGTTCAGTCGTCCAGCGGATCACGGCCCGCCTGAAGGCGGGCACTACGCGGCATCACGGGCGCCCTGGATCACGGCCCGCCTGAAGGCGGGCACTACGCGGCATCACGGGCGCTGCTGGATCACGGCCCGCCTCAAGGCGGGCACTACGCAGCATCACGGGCGCTGCTGGATCACGGCCCGCCTCAAGGCGGGCACTACGCGGCGTCACGGGCGCGCTGGATCACGGCCCGCCTGAAGGCGGGCACTACGCGGCATCACGGCGCTGCTGGATCGGCCCGCCTGAAGGCGGGCACTACGGCATCGGCCTGCTCGCGGATTACGGCGAGCCTCTCCGGCGGCAGGCTAGAAGATTGTGCCGACGGAGGCGGCGGCTAGATCGAGGAGGCGGGTGGAGAATACCCAGATAGAAGATGGCGATCGTAGATACCGCGAGAGCCGACAGCGCGAGGGTGCCGATGACGGGACGGCTGACGCCTTCGGCGGGTTCGGCCATGTACATCATCACCACGACCCGCAGGTAGAAGAAGACCGACACGACGCTCGTGAGCATGCCGATGATCGCGAGGTCGAAGTAGCCGGCACGCACGGCGGCGCTGAAGACGTACCACTTGCCGACGAATCCTGCCGTCGGCGGGAGACCGCCGAGGGAGAGCAGGAACACGGTCATCAGCGCGGCGAGGGCCGGGCGCGATTGCCAGAGGCCGGCGTAGTCGCGCAGCTCGTCGTTCGGGCGATCCTTCGTGCCGAGCAGGCCGATCACGCCGAAGGCCCCGAGGTTGGTCACGGCGTAGACAAACAGGTAGAAAAGGATCGCCGCCTTCCCGACCTCGTTCGCCGCAACCAGCGCCACCAGCAGGTAGCCGCCGTGGGCGATGCTCGAGTACGCGAGCATCCGCTTCAGGTTCGACTGCGCCACCCCCACCACGGTTCCGAGCACCATCGTCAAGATCGAGAGCACCCACAGCACGGGCGTCCAATCGGCGCGCAGCGGCTCGAGGGCGGACAGGAACACGCGCGCAAAGGCGGCGAACGCGGCGGCTTTCACGGCCGTGGACATGAAGCCGGTGACAACGGTGGGAGCGCCTTCGTAGGCGTCGGGCGTCCACATATGGAACGGCACCACCGACACCTTGAACGCGAAGCCCACGAGGAGAAGGCCGACCGACATCAGCATCATCGGGCTGACGTTCATCCCCTCGGCCGCCATGTAGCTGCCGATGCGGTCCAGCCGGGTGCTGCCGGTGAGCACGTACGCCAGCGCTACGCCGTAGAGGAAGAACGCGCTCGAGAAGGCGCCGAGGAGGAAGTACTTGAACGCCCCCTCGGTGCTCAGCGGGTCGTCGCGGCGCATGCCCGTCAGCACGTACACCGCGAGTGAGAGGATCTCGAGCGCCAGGAAGATGAGCAGCAGGTCGGTCGCGATCGCCATGATCATCATGCCCGCGATCGCGAAGAGCGTGATGGCGTAGTACTCGCCGGCCGGCAGGTTCTCGCGCTCGATCGTGGCACCCGAGAGCGCGATCGTGAGCACGCCGATGACGATGAGCGTGATGGTGATGAACAGGCCGAAGTTGTCGGCCTGCAGCGTGCCGCCGAAGCTGGTGGCGTTCCGACCCCACAGCAGGATGCTCCCGACGAGCGCGAACCCGAGACCGATCAGGCCGAGCACGCCGATCGGCATCCGCTCGTCCTTCGCCCGGAACGCTTCGGCGATCATCGCGGCCACGGCCGCGAGCGTCACGCACACGATGGGAACGATTGCGGCAAACGTAGACTGGAGCATCAGCGGAGTCCCACTTCCGAAACGGCGACAGCGGCGCCCGGGGCCGCGCGCCCGCCGCCGAGGGCGCCCGCGACGACGCCCGAGGGCGGCTGCAGCGCGCGCACGTTGACCCGCTGGCTCTGGGTGACGCGCTGCACCACTCGCGTGACCGACGGCTCCATGGGCTTCAGGAACAGCGTCGGCAACAGGCCCATCAGGATCGCCGCGGCGACGAGCGGGGCCGCCGCGCACCACTCGCGCAGCGACAGGTCCGGCAGCCTGGCGTTCTTCTCGTTGCCGACCGGGCCGTAGAACGCGCGCTGCACCATCCAGAGCATGTACACGGCCGACAGAATGACGCCCGTAGCGGCGAACGCGGCCCAGTGCCAGTTCCGCGCAAACGCGCCGATCAGGATCAGGAACTCGCCGATGAACCCGTTCAGCGTCGGCAAGCCGATCGACGCGAGGGTAATCAGCAGGAACACGGCGGTCAGGCGCGGAGTCACCGTCTTCAGCCCGCCGTATTCGCTGATGAGACGCGTGTGCCGCCGGTCGGACAGCATGCCGACGATGAGGAAGAGCCCGCCGGTGCTGACGCCGTGCGCAAGCATCTGGTACACGGCGCCCTGCATGCCCTGCAGGTTCATCGCGCAGATCCCGAGCACGACCACGCCGAGGTGGCTGACACTCGAGTACGCCACCAGCTTCTTCATGTCGGGCTGCACCATCGCGACGAGCGCGCCGTAGATGATGCCGACGATCGCGAGCACCGCGATGAACGGGGCGAAAAAGGCGGCGGCCACGGGGAACAAGGGGAAGGCGAACCGGATCAGCCCATAGGTGCCCATCTTCAGCAGGACGCCCGCCAGGATGATTGAACCAGCTGTCGGCGCCTCGACGTGCGCGTCGGGCAGCCAGGTGTGGAACGGGAAGAGCGGCACCTTGATGGCAAAGGCCAAGGCAAAGGCCAGGAAGAACCAGAACTGCGTCCGCGCGGGGATCTCGAGCGCGTAAAGCTTCAGCAGGTCGAACGTGTAGGTCCCGCCGGGCCCCTGCGCGTGCATCCACGCCAGCCCGAGGATGGCGACCAGCATCAGGACGCTGCCCGCCATCGTGTAGAGGATGAATTTCACCGCGGCGTAGATCCGGCGGTCGTAGCCCCAGATCCCGATGAGGAAGTACATCGGGATGAGCATCGCGTCCCAGAACACGTAGAAGAGGAACAGGTCGAGCGAGATGAAGACGCCGATCATCGCGGCCTCGAGGGCCAGGATGAAGAACGAGAACTCCTTGACCTTTTTCGTCACCGAGGCCCACGACGAGAGCAGCGCGATCGGCGTCAGGAACCCGGTGAGGACGATGAGCAGCAGGCTGATGCCATCGACCCCGACGTAGTAGTCGATGCCGAAGGCCGGGATCCAGGGGACGCGCTCCACCATCTGGAACTCGGGTGAGGCGGCGTCGAAACGCGACCAGAGCAGCAGCGTCAGGCCGAAGACCACGAGCGAGGCAACGAGCGCGAGCTGCCGCACGAACCCGTCACGCGATCCGTCGCGATTCGGGATGAACAGCAACAGCACCGCGGCCGCGAGCGGCAGCGCAACGATGGACGAGAGGATCGGGAAGGTCACTAGAACCGCCACATGTAATAGCCGAGCACCGTCACGACGCCCAGGAACAGGGAAACGGCGTACGCGCGCACCGATCCCGTCTGCAGCCGTCGCAGCACGGAGCTGCCCGCGCCCACGAAGGCGCCCGTCCCGTTCACCATGCCATCGATGAGGCCGGCGTCAACGCCCTTCCACAGTAGTCCCGTCGACACGCGCTTGATCGGCTGAACGATCGCCGCGTCGTAGGCCTCGTCCACGTAGTACTTGTGCAGCAGCAGACGGTAGAGCGGCGCGGCGCTCGCCGCAACGGTGTCGGCAGCGCTCGGGCGGCTCACGAAGAAGTACCACGCGAGGCCGATGCCGAGAATCGCGATGATGCTCGAGATCAGCATCAACGTCCGCTCGAGCCCGACGCGGTCGGACGAGCCTTCTCCCTCGCCCTCGGTGCCGTGTGATGCCGCAGCGCTCTCTGCGCCGTGTTCGCCGGGCGCGGGCGCGCCGGCCATCGCCACGTGCGACGACGATCGGTCCGCCTGGCGGTGCTCGCCGCCGACGCCGTGGGCGACGAAGCTCGGATGGAGGTAGTGCTCGATCCAGTTGTTGCCGCCGAGCGCCGCCGGGACGCCAACGTAGCCGGCCAGCACGGAGCCGAGCGCCAGGATGACGAGGACCATCGCCATCGCGGGCGGCGCATCGTGCAGGTGCCCGTGCCCGCCATGGCCATGACCTGTGTGTGCGTCGTGCGCGTGCCCACCGGCGCTGTGCGCCGATGGCGACGGCGAGTGTGCCGTTTCATGTGCCGCGGGTTCCTCTTCTTCGGGGTGCGCCGGTGCGGCCGCCGCCGCTACGCGCCGCTCGCCGTGGAACGTCAGGAACACGAGGCGGAACATGTACGTGGCCGTCAGCAGCGACGTGAGGACGCCTATCGTCCAGAGGATCCAGTGGCCGTTCGCGAACGTGCGCCAGAGGATCTCGTCCTTGCTGAAGAACCCCGCGAGTCCGGGAACCCCGGCGATCGCGATCGCGCCAACCACGAAGGTCCAATAGGTGATCGGCAGCCCTTTCTTCAACCCGCCCATGTTGCGGATGTCCTGCTCGCCGCCAAGCGCGTGGATCACCGCGCCGGAGCCGAGGAACAGCAGGGCCTTGAAGAACGCGTGCGTATATAGATGGAAGATGCCGGCGGCGTAGGCGCCCATGCCCATGGCCAGGAACATGTACCCGAGCTGCGAGACGGTCGAGTAGGCCAGCACGCGCTTGATGTCGTTCTGCACCAGCCCGATGGTGCCCGCCATGAGCGCCGTCACCCCGCCGACGATCGCCACAATCAGGAGCGTGGCCGGGGCGTGGCCGAACAACTCGGCGTTACGCCCGATCATGTACACGCCGGCGGTCACCATGGTGGCGGCGTGGATCAGCGCGGAGACCGGCGTCGGACCTTCCATCGCGTCGGGCAACCAGACGTACAGCGGAATCTGCGCCGACTTGCCGGTCGCGCCGATGAAGAGCAGCAGCGTCGCGATCGAGATGACCCCGAAGCCCGCTTCCGGCGGCAGCGAGGCCACCTGCGCCGCAAGGTTCTGGAAATCGAGCGTGCCGAACGTCGTCCAGAGCAGCAGCATGCCGAGGATGAACGCGAAGTCGCCGATGCGGTTGACGACGAACGCCTTCTTCCCCGCATCGATCGCGGACTGCTTCTGGTGCCAGAAGCCGATCAGCAGGTACGAGCAGAGGCCAACGCCTTCCCACCCGACGAACAGCACCGGAAACGTCGTCCCCAGGACGAGCACGAGCATGAAGGCCGCAAACAGGTTCAGGTACGAGAAGTAGCGCGCGTACTCGCTGTCGGTCTCCTCATGCATGTAGGCGGTCGAGTAGATGTGGATGAGGCTGCCGATGCCCGTGACGACGAGGATCATCACCGAGCCGAGCGGATCAACACGGAACGCCATGTTGATCAGGAAATCGCCCGACGCGATCCACTGGTAGGCGTTCTGGGTCACGGCCCGCACGGGCCCGGGCTGTCCCAGCATCTGCCACACCGAGGCGACCGAGACGCCGAACGACGCGATCATCGCCAGGCAGGCAACGCCACCGGAGACCGCCTTGCTCAGGCGACGCCCGAAGAAGGCGTTGACGAGGAAGCCGACGAACGGGAAGAGCGGAATGAGAGCGAGCACGGCGTACGACTCGTGGAGCGCGGGGGGCCCGTTCACCATTTCAGGCTCGTGAAGGCATCCGGGTTCAGCGACTCCCGGTGACGGAAGAGGGCAATGACGAGCGCGAGGCCCACGGCGGCTTCGGCCGCGGCTACAGTCATCACGAAAAACACGATGATCTGCCCGTCGACGGCCGCGAACTGCCGGCCTGCCGCCACGAACGTCAGGTTGACGGCGTTCAGCATGATCTCAATCGAGAGCAGCACCGTGATGACGTTGCGCCGCAGGAAGACGCCAGCGGTCCCGATCGTGAACAGGATCGCCGAGAGCACCAGGTAGTGATTGAGCGTGATCACGAGCGCCTCATTCCGCGTCCTGGCGGGCCAGCACGATGGCGCCGACCATCGCCACCAGGATCAGCAGCGACGTCGCCTCGAAGGGAAAGGCGTAGTCGGTGAAGAGCACGCGGCCGATCTCGCGCACCGAGCTCACATTGCCCGGCGCGGCCTGCGCCAGCGCCGCCGGCTGCCGCGTGGTCACGTGCCACACGGCCCAGGCGATCTCCCCGACGAACACGATCCCGAGCAGCGCGCCGAACCGCCGCGCGAAGGGCCGGTTGAACGGGTGGGAGCGGTCGTACTCGGCGGCGTCCTCCTGCCCGACGTTGAGCAGCATGACGACGAAGAGGAAGAGCACCATGATGGCGCCGGCGTAGACGATGATCTGGGTGACCGCCGTGAACGGGGCGTCGAGCAGGATGTAGAGGCCCGCCAGCGACGCAAAGGACGCAATCAGGAGCATCACGCTGTAGACGGGATTCCGCTGGCCGATGACGAGCAGCGACGTCACGACCGACAGCGTGGCCAGCAGGTAGAAGACGACGGTTTCAAAACCCAAAGTAGATCACCCCGGCAGCCGTCACCAGCAGGTTGAGCGTCGCCACCGGCAGCAGCACCTTCCAGCCGAACTGCATCAGCTGGTCGTACCGGAACCGCGGCATCGTCCAGCGCAGCCACAGGTAGAAGAAGAGAATCGACGCCACCTTCGCGAAGAACCACAGGAACCCGAGCCACTCCGGCAGGAACGGCCCCTTCCAGCCACCGAGGAAGAGGTTCGTGGCGACCGCGGACACGGTGACCATGTTCACGTACTCCGCGAGAAAGAACATCGCGAAGCTCATCGAGCTGTACTCGGTGTGGTAGCCGGCGACGAGCTCCTGTTCGGCCTCGGGGAAGTCGAAAGGTGCGCGGTTGGTCTCGGCGATCCCCGCAATCATGTAGATCGCGAAGCCGACCGGCTGCAGGAACACGAACCACCGCGGGATGAACCCGAACCAGTAACCGCCCTGGGCGTTGACGATCTGCTGCAGCGACAGCGAGTTCGCCAGCACGAGCACCGCCGCCAGCGACATGCCGTACGACAGCTCGTAGCTGATCATCTGCGCGGAGGCCCGCAGGCCGCCGAGCAGCGAGTACTTGCTGTTGGAGCTCCAGCCCGCCAGCACGATGCCGTAGACCCCCATCGAGGCAATGGCGAAGACGATCAGCACGGCCACGTTCACGTCGGCGACATAGAGCGGGATGGGGTGCGGGAGCAGGCCCCAGAAGTCGGTCGGGGGACCGAACGGCACGACGCAAAACGCCGCGAACGCCGCGGCGGCGGATATCACGGGCGCGATGTAGAAGAGGATCTTGTCGGCGGCGGCCGGCCGCAGTTCCTCCTTGAAGAACAGCTTGAAGACGTCCGCGAATGGCTGCAGAAGGCCGGCAAATCCGGTGTAGGTCGGCCCGAAGCGCTGCTGCAGGCGTGCCGCCACCTTGCGCTCGGCCCACACCATGCCGGCCGCCGACAGCAGCAGCGCATGGAAGACCACCAGGACGAGGGCGATTTGGGCGATGAGGACGGGATCCATGCTGGACGGGCTTACGGCTAAGGGCTCAGGGCCAAGGGCCAAAGGCTACGGGCCAAGCGTCAACGCTAACGATCAACGGTTGAGGACTGAATGTCTGGTGTCGGGCCTTTAGCCCTTGGCCTTTAGCCATCAGCCCTACCGGCCGCTCAGCTTATCAAAAGCCGGCGGCCGTCTCAGTGTGCGTGTGCAGCCTGCCGCGCGCGCCAGTCCGAAGGGCACGTGCAGCGGCCTTCTCGAATGTGCGCCTCGAACTCGCCGCGGAACTGCTTCAAAAACGATTGCACCGGGGCCGCCGCGGCATCGCCGAATGGACAGAGCGTCTTGCCGGCGATGTTGTTGGCGACGTTCATCAACAGATCGAGATCGCTCAGGCGGCCTTCGCCCGTTTCGATCTTCCACAGCAGCTTGAACAGCCAGTCGCCGCCTTCGCGGCACGGCGTGCACTTGCCGCACGACTCGTGACGGTAGAAGTGCAGCAGGTTGTGGCACGCCCACACCATGCACGTCGTGTCGTCCATCACGATGAGACCCGCCGAGCCGAGCATCGAGCCGGCCTTCATCAGCGCATCGAAGCTGGCCTGCACGTCGATCTCGTCGGGCCGCAGGATCGGGACCGACGATCCGCCGGGAATCACCGCTTTCAGTTGCCGCCCGTTCGCGATGCCGCCCGCGTAGTCGTAGATCAACTCGCGAATCGTGGTGGTCATCGTGCCTTCGTACACGCCCGGCTTCACGACGTGGCCGCTGATGCAGAACAGCTTGGGGCCACCGTTCTTCTCGGGGCCGAGCCCGGCGTACCACTCGGGACCGTTGACGATGATGCTCGGCACGTTGCACAGCGTCTCGACGTTGTTCACCGCTGTCGGGCAGCCGTAAAGGCCAACGACCGCGGGAAACGGCGGCTTCAGCCGGGGCTGCGCGCGCTTGCCCTCGAGCGACTCGATCAGAGCGGTCTCTTCACCGGCCTCGTACGCGCCGGCACCGCGGTGCACGAACACATCGCAGTTGAAGCCGCTGCCGAGGACGTTCTTGCCTAGATACCCTCCGCGGTAGGCCTCCGCGATCGCCTCCTCGAGCACAGTCTGGACGTGAAGGAACTCGCCGCGAATGTAGATGTACGCGACGGACGAGCCAATCGCGTAGCACCCGATCGCGCACCCCTCGATGAGCAGATGCGGATTGCGCTCCATCAGCAGGTGGTCCTTGAACGTGCCCGGCTCGCTCTCGTCGGCGTTGCAGCAGATGTACTTCGGGTTCGGCGTTTTCTTGTCGACGAACTGCCACTTCATGCCGGTCGGGAAGCCCGCCCCGCCGCGCCCGCGCAGGCCCGAGCGCTTCACCGTATCGATCACGGCGTCCGGGGTCATCGCGAGCGCCTTGCGCAGGCCCTCGTAACCTCCCTGCTGTTTCAAGTAGGAGTCGAGGGTGTAGGCGTGCGGTTCGCGGACGAAACGGGTGAGGATGGGGTCCATAGAGGGCTAAGGGCTAAGGGCTAAGGGCTCCGGCTAAGGGCTAAGGTGCTAAGGGCTCAAGGCCACGCTGAGGCTTAGGGCTTGCGTCCCTTAGCCCTCGGCCCTTAGCCCTTAGCCCTTCTCCACGTTGTGATAACACCCCGACAACACTGTTTCGCCCCCGTCGCGGATGCGATCGAGGAGCGCGGTGGCGGTGCCCGGGGCGAGGGACTCGTGCCAGCCGTCGTTCACCATGACGACGGGCGCGCGGTCGCAGGCGCCGAGGCACTCGACTTCGATCAGCGTGAAGGTTCCCGTCCTGTCGGTCTCGCCGACACGGATGCCGAGCGCCTGGCCGATTTCTTCTGTGACCCGCTCGGCGCCCTTGAGCGCACAGGAGAGGGTGCGGCACACCTGCACGACGTACTTGCCGACCGGCTGCCGGTAGAACATCGCGTAGTACGACACCACGTCGTCGACTTCCGCCGGCGTGCAGTCGATCACCTCGGCGACGTGCCGCATGGCGTTCGCCGAGACGTACCCCTGCTGCTCCTGCACCATGAAAATGGCATAGAGGATCGCCGATTTCCGGCGCTCTGGCGGATAGTGCGTCGCCAGCTCCTCGAACCTCGCGCGGCGCTCGGGCGTGAACGCGAACGGCTCGCCCTCAGGCGGCAACTTCCGCTCGGACTTCTGGATGCCGGTGTCATACGGCATCGTCGGATGAAAACTCACCGGTCCACGTCTCCCATGACGATGTCGGTCGAGCCGATGACGGCAATGACGTCCGCAAGGAGCCCGCCGACGACCATCGGCGGCATTGCCTGGCACGCGTAGAAGGACGCGGGCCGCAGGTGAACGCGCGCGGGGCGATTGGAGCCGTCGGACACGACGTAGACGCCGTGCTCGCCGCGCGGGCCCTCGATCGGCACGTACGCCTCGCCCTTCGGCACGGTGAAGCCCTGCGAGTAGATGAGGAAGTGCTGGATCAGCGCTTCCATCTCCGTGTAGACCTTGTCCTTCGGCGGCGGCACCACGCGCGGGTCGTTCACCTGGTACTCGCCAGTCGGCGAGATCCGGTCGATGGCCTGCTTGCAGATGCGCACGCTCTGGCGGATCTCCTCGACCCGGACGAGATACCGGTCGTATACGTCGCCGTGCTGCCGCGTCGGGACGTCGAACTCGAAGGTGTCGTAACCCGCATACGGGAACACCTTCCGCACGTCGAAGGTCGACCCCGCCGCGCGGGCGAGCGGCCCGAGCAGTGCGTACTGGTAGCACTGCTCCAGGGTGAAGGTGCCGACGCCCTGCGCGCGGTTGAGGAAGATGGTGTTCTTGGTGAGCAGGTCTTCGTAATCGCTGATCTTGCCGGGCAGCCGCTCGAGCAGCGAATTCACCGCGTCGTGGAACTCGCGCGGCAGGTCTTCACGCAGGCCGCCGACGCGGATGTAGCTCGGAAACATCCGGAAGCCGGCGATCATCTCGTTGATGTTGAGGATCAGCTCACGCTCGCGGAAGCAGTAGAGCATCACCGACACCGCGCCAAGGTCCATGGCGTGTGTGCCGAGCCACACGAGATGGCTGTTGATCCGCTGCAGCTCCACGAGCAGGATGCGAATCCACTTCACGCGGTCCGGCATCTCCAGGCTGAGCAGCTTCTCGACCGAGAGCGCGTACGCGTAGCTGTTCGACTGCGCACCGAGGTAATCCATCCGCTCCATCAGCGGGATCACCTGCTGCCACTTTTTCTGCTCGGTCGTCTTCTCGATGCCGGTGTGGAGATATCCGATCGTGGGCACAGCCGAGACGACGACCTCGCCGTCGATCTCGAGCACGAGGCGGAACACCCCGTGGGTCGAGGGGTGCTGCGGCCCCATGTTGACCGTCATCGTCTCGCGGCGGATAGGCATACTACAGACGGCTAAGGGCTAAAGGCTAAGGGCTCAGGGCTAGGGCTAAAGCCGGCAATACCGGCGGACTTCGGCGTTCGCTCGCTCCAGAGCTGCGGCCTTCAGCCTTAGCCTTCAGCCCCCTTGATAAATCCCGGCCTCGACCAGCTCACAGACCGCGTGGATCAGCGTCCGGTGCACTTCCTGCACGCGCGCCGCTGAATCGTGGGCGACGTTCACGTGGATGTCGACGCTTCGTCCGACCTCGCCGCCGTCCCTGCCCGTGAACCCGACGGTCGTCATCCCCAATCGGCGGGCCGCGGCCAGTGCGGCCAGCACGTTTCCCGACGCGCCGCTGGTCGAGATCGCGATCGCCACGTCGCCGGCGGCGCCAAGCGCCTCGACCTGCCGCGCGAACACGCGCTCGTAGCCGTAGTCGTTGGCCACCGACGTCAGCACGCTGGTGTCGGCGGGCAGTGCGAGCGCGGGCAGGCCGCGCCGATCCCGCTCGAAGCGGCCCACGAGTTCAGCGGCGAAGTGCAGCGCGTCGGCGGCGCTTCCCCCGTTGCCGAAGATGAGCGCCTTGCCGTTCCGGCCGAACGCGGCAAGCAGCGCATCGACCGCCGCGAGGACGGGGACGGCTGCCCCGGCCCGGCTCACCTCGTGGACGCGAATCGTCTCGGCAAACAGCGCATCGATCCGCGCGGCGCGCGCGTCCATGGCCACGATCACTGTCGCTGCCGCAACTCCCGGTCGGCGTGCAGGTTCTCCGCGAACTCCTGCTCGGTGAGCTGCAGCGGCTCGTAGGTCCGGACCGGCAGCGTCACTTGAACCGGATAGTCCTTGCGCAGCGGATGGCCTTCCCAGTCGTCGGGCATGATGATCCGCGCCGGATCGGGGTGCCCGGCGAAGGTGATCCCGAACATGTCGATCACCTCGCGCTCGCCCCAGTTCGCCGCCGTCCACACGCTCGACACCGTCGGCACCGTCGGTGTGGCGCCGCCCGCGTGCACGCGCATCCGCAGGCGCAGCCGCTGCTCCGGCGCCACCAGGTGGTAGATCACGTCGAAGCGCGGCTCACGCGGGAAATGATCGGCAGCCGTGACGTCCACGCACACGAGAAAACCGAGCGCCGGATCGTCGCGGAGCGCGCGGCTCACTTCGACCAGGTGCTCCGCCGGCACCGTGATCGTGGGCATCCCGTCGAGGGACGCCGCGACCTCGAAGGATCCCGCCGGCAGGTGATCGGCGAGCGCGGGCGTCGTGAAGGCAGTGGACATGGAGCGTATCGACCGAGGTCAGCCAGGGCGCGCTACA
Organism: Vicinamibacteria bacterium; assembly: GCA_963697705.1. Classification (GTDB taxonomy): domain Bacteria; phylum Acidobacteriota; class Vicinamibacteria; order Vicinamibacterales; family JAENWD01; genus CAVUCH01. The sequence continues at coordinate 727,802 of CAVOPA010000017.1, read as the reverse complement.
GCTTCGACTCCAGGATCTTCTTCTGCAGCTGCACGATCCCGTAGATGAGCGACTCGGGGCGCGGCGGGCAACCCGGGACGAAGACGTCGACCGGCACGACCTGATCGACGCCCTGGACGATCGCGTAGTTGTCGAAGACGCCGCCGACCGAGGCGCACGCACCCATCGAGATGACGTACTTCGGCTCGGGCATCTGATCGTAGATGCGGCGCAACACCGGCGCCATCTTTCGCGAGAGGCGGCCGGCGACGATCATCAGATCGGACTGGCGCGGCGAGGCGCGGAAGACCTCGGCGCCAAAGCGGGCGACGTCGTAGCGCGACGCACTCATCGACATCATCTCGATGGCGCAGCAGGCCAGGCCGAACGTACACGGCCAGATCGCCGACTTCCGTGCCCAGTTGACGACCTTCTCGACGGTCGTCGTCAGGACCGGAATCTCCATCTGCTCAAGCTGCTGTTCGAGACCCAAGCGAACTCCTGCGTGCGGCGGCGGCGGCGCGCCGCTGCACAAGCGTCGGACCCCAGTCGAGCACGCCCTTGCGCCAGATATACACGTACCCCGCGGCGAGAATCAGCGTGAAGAGCACGATCTGGATGTACCCGGCCCATCCGAGATCGCGTATCGCCATTGCCCAGGGGTAGAGGAATGCCACCTCGATGTCGAACAGGAGGAACACCATGGCTACGAGGTAGAACTTGACCGACTGCCGTTCGCGCGCATCACCGACCGGGGGCACGCCGCACTCGTACGGCGCGCTCTTCTCCGGCGACGGACGGCTCGGCCCGAGCAGGTTGGACATGAAGACGGTGAACGCCCCGAAGCCGATGGCGACGGCGAACAGCATCAGGATGGACAACCAGCTCTGCATGTATGTCCCCGGGGAGTCGGTGAGGGCAGCGACCGGACCGTGCACGACTCAGGCCACGCACACGTCGGCTTGTGAAGATATTCGCAAACCTCGCGTCAATGCTATCGGAGCAGGCAGGTTCCGTCAACGCGGCGCGACACAGTTGACGACCATGCCGCAGCGTCCGCATAGTCCGGCTTCAGCGCTGTGACGTGCCGCAGGATTCGCGTAGGGCCTGGCTCTCACGCCACGTGGCGCAGGACCCGCGTAGTGCCGCGTGCCGCAGGCTCCGCGCAGCGCCCCGGCTCCAGCCGCCCCGCGTCCCGCAGGATCCGCGTCGCGCCCGGCTTCAGCCGGGAACGTTGTGTCGGCATGGTCCGGCTTCGGCCGGACGAGAAGCGCTTTTTCTCCTGACCGCCGAGCTTCTCCGTGCTCGCCAGCGGCGTAAGATCCCGTCGTGCGGCTTGCCTGGTTCACTCCGCTCCCACCTGTCAGGAGCGGTGTTGCGCGATATTCCGTCAACGCGCTGCCGGCGGTTCTCGCCGCGCACGCGGTGGATGTCTTCGTCGCGACGGCTGCCGAGATGGCGTTCGCGCAGGCGCGGCACATGCCGGCGCGGTCGGCCCACGATTTCGTCTGGCTGCACCAGCAGGCTCCCTACGATCTGATCGTCTATCAGATCGGCAACGCCGGGTGCCACGACTACACGTGGCCCTACCTGTTCCAGTATCCGGGGCTGGTCGTCCTGCACGACGCGCACCTGCACCACGCGCGCGCGGCGAGCCTGCTCGCGAGGCGCCGCTCGGAGGACTACGCGGCGGAGCTCGCCTTCAATCACCCCGACGTGCCCGCCGACCGGGCGGCCCTCGCGATTCACGGCTTTGGCGGAGCCATTTCGTACTTCTGGCCGATGATTCGCAGCGTCGTCGTGTCGGCGCGCCGCGTCGCGGTGCACAACCCGATGATTGCCGCCGATCTCCGGGAGACGTTCGAAGGTGTGGCCGTCGACGAGATCAGTCTCGGCGTGCAGGATCCCCGTGGCGGTGAATGCGGACAGGATGCCCAACGCGTCCGCGCCCGCACCCGGCAGCGCCTCGGCATCGCTCCGGACGCGTTCGTGATCCTTGCTTATGGGGGCGTCACGCCCGAAAAACGGATTCGCGCCGCGGTTCGAGCCATTGCCGCGACGGGACACCACCACCCGGATCTCCGGCTGCTGATCGTCGGCGCGGGCGTCGCGTCCGACGCGCTCGCCGAGGCAAGAGCCGCCGGTATTGCGGATTGCATCGCCGTCACCGGATACGTTGCCGACGAGGAACTGCCGGCCTGTCTCGCCGCGGCGGATGCCGCGCTGTGCCTGCGTTGGCCGACGGCACGGGAGACGTCAGCCGCGTGGGTGGATTGCATCGCGGCAGGCCTCCCTACGGTTGTGACCGACCTCGTCCATCTCGCCCACATCCCCACACTCGAGCCGCTCCACTGGACGGTGCGACACATCGATACGCACGGGCAGCGGGTGACCCCGGTCGCGATCAGCGTCGACATGTCGGACGAGGTCGGCCTGCTGACGCGTGCGTTGCGCCGTTTGATCGAAGACGCCGCTCTCCGCGCCCGCCTCGGAGATGCGGCGCGCCGCCATTTCGAACGTCACCATACGATCGCCCAGATGGCCGGAGACTACCTGCGGGTGATCGACCTGGCGGCCGCGACTCCGCCTCCGGAGGTCACGCTGCCGGCGCACCTGCGACCGGATTGCTGGCGCCTGGCGAGTTCGGTCGGCGACAGCGTGGGCGTGGATGTGCGGAGTGCAATCACGGGCGGCAGCGGCGGCCTGCCAGCCGTGCGCGCGGACGCCGGCCATGCCTGCGCCGGCGACGAGACCCGTGTGTCTTGAGCGCACGCACGGTCCCGAGGCGCCCGTCACGAAGGCGCGGCAACCCGGAGGTGTTTGACCAGGAGCAACGCAGCCGCCGGAGTTTCTATCGGCGGCCGCCTGCAGCGGGAGTGTAGTCAGCGCTGGTCGCTACGACGTCGAGCGCCGCTTGCGTGGCCGCGATGCGGCGGTCGATTTCGGCAAGGGCGTTGGCGATCTGGGCGCGCCGCGCTTCGTGCGTCGTGTTCTCGAGCTGACGGGTCATCTCGGTGTGGGCGAGCTTCAGCGACTCGATCTCGCGCACCTGTTCCGGGTTCTTGACTGCGGGCCGCCGCGATTGCGCGCGGCTCAACTGCAGTTCTTCCATGCGTTCCTGTATCTTCGCATCCGCGTCGATCAGTCCTTCGCCTGCGTCTCCCATGTCTGCCAATCCCCTGTCCGCATATCCGTGTTCAATGGTGTCCCCTGATTATACCGGCTCTCCTTCCCGCGGATCCGCCCCGTCGCGGGGATGGGTGCACGCTCCCGCCGGGATGCGCCGGTAGAATCGAGGCGTGCCTGCCGCGCGCGCCGCCGACCCGCTCGCATCGTTCCACCCCGCGGTTCGCGACTGGTTCAAAGCGTCCTTCGACGCGCCGACCGCGGCCCAGGCACGCGGGTGGCCGGCAATCGCGCGCGGCGAATCCACCCTGGTGTTCGCGCCCACCGGCAGCGGCAAGACACTCGCGGCGTTTCTGTGGGCGATCGATCGTCTGATGTTCGCGGCCGTTCCCGACACACGCGAACGCTGTCGCGTGCTGTACGTCTCCCCGCTCAAGGCGCTTGCGGTCGACGTCGAGCGGAACCTTCGAGCGCCCATCGCCGGGATTACGAACCTCGCCCGCGGGCGCGGCGAACCGTTCATCGTCCCCGCCGCCGCCGTGCGGACGGGCGACACGCCGGGACGCGAGCGCACGCGCTTCCAGCGTGAGCCGGCCGACATCCTGATCACCACGCCCGAGTCGCTGTTCCTGCTGCTGACATCGCAGGCGCGCGAGACGCTGCGCTCGGTCCACACCGTCATCATCGACGAGATTCACGCGCTCGTGCCGACCAAGCGCGGGGCGCACCTCGTGCTCTCGCTCGAGCGGCTCGAGGCGCTCAGGGATGCACCGCTGCAGCGCATCGGGCTGTCGGCCACGCAGCGCCCGCTCGATGAGGTCGCGCGTTTTCTCGGCGGCGCGGCACTGCGCGAACCTGAGACGGCCGCCCGGCCTCGCGGTCGTGCGCGGCGCCCTGCCGCTGCGCCGACACCGCCGGCGGAGGTCCGCGAGGCGCTCCACGACGAGTTCGCCGCGGATCAGGCGCCGACCACCTGGCGGCCGGTCACGATCGTGGATGCGCGCCAGCCGAAGGCGCTGTCGCTCACCGTCGAAGTGCCGGTGGAGGATCTCGCGAAGATCGGGACGGTGCTGCCCGACATTCCGAGCGGCCCGGCGTCGCAGGGTCCAGTGCGAACGTCGATCTGGACGAGCATCCACCCGCGCCTGCTCGAGATCATCCGTGCCCACCAGTCCACGTTGCTGTTCGTGAACAGCCGGCGGCTCGCCGAGCGCCTCGCCGGTGCGCTCAACGAGCTGGCGGGCGAGCCGCTCGTCCGCTCGCACCACGGCTCCATCGCGCGCGAGCAGCGCGTCGAAATCGAGGATGCGCTCAAGGCAGGCCAGCTCCGGGCGCTCGTCGCCACGTCGTCGCTCGAGCTTGGGATCGACATGGGCGCGATCGATCTCGTCGTGCAAATCGAAGCGCCACCCTCCGTCGCGAGCGGCATGCAGCGCATCGGCCGCGCCAGCCACCAGGTCGGCGCCACCAGCGAGGGCGTGATCTTTCCCAAGTACCGCGGCGACCTGCTCGCGTGCGCGGCGGTGACGCGCGCCATGCACGAGGGGCGGGTCGAAGCCACGCGCTACCCGCGCAACCCGCTCGACGTGCTCGCGCAGCAGATCGTGGCCATGGTGGCAATGGAGCCGTGGCCAGCCGACCGCCTCTTTGCCCGCCTGCGGGCGGCTGCGCCGTTCGAAGGCCTGAGCCGCCGTGTCTTCGACGGCGTGCTCGACATGCTCTCGGGCCGCTACCCTTCCGACGAGTTCGCAGAGCTGCGCCCGCGCCTCACGTGGGACCGCATCACAGGCCTGCTGACCACGCGTGAAGGCTCGCAGCGCGTGGCGATCGCGAACGCGGGCACGATTCCCGACCGCGGCCTCTACGGCGTGTTTCTCGCCGGAGCGCCAAAGGGCACGGCGCGGGTCGGCGAGCTCGATGAAGAGATGGTGTTCGAGTGCCGCGTCGGCGAAACCTTCGTCCTCGGCGCCTCGAGCTGGCGCATCGAGCAAATCACGCACGATCGCGTGATCGTCTCCCCGGCGCCCGGCGAGCCGGGAAAGATGCCCTTCTGGAAGGCCGACGGCCCGGCGCGCCCGCGCGAGCTGGGGCTTGCCATCGGGCGCCTGGTGCGCGAGCTGCGCGGCCTGCCGCCGGCCGCCGCGATCGATCGCCTCGTGCGCGATCACGATCTCGATCGCCTCGCGGCCGAGAACCTGCTCCAGTACATCGCCGACCAGGCGGCCGCCACACAGGCGGTCCCCGACGACCGCACCATCGTCGTCGAACGCACGCGCGACGAGCTGGGCGATTGGCGCGTGTGCGTGATGTCCGCGCTTGGCGGCCGCGTTCTCGCGCCCTGGGCCCTGGCGGTCGTGGCACGCGTGCGCGAAGAGATGGCCATCGATGTCGAAGTGCTCTGGACCGACGATGGGTTCGTCGTGCGGTTTCCGGACACGGACACGCCGCCCGATACCGCGGTGGTGCTGCCGCCCGCAGAAGACGTCGAGGGTCTCGTCATCCGGCAGCTGGGCGCGAGCGCGCTCTTCGCCGGCCGGTTTCGCGAGGTCGCCGGCCGGGCGCTGCTGCTGCCGCGCCGCCGCGCGGGCGCACGCGCCCCGCTATGGCAGCAGCGAAAGCGCGCCGCCGACCTGCTGGCGGTGGCGGCACGCTTCGGATCGTTCCCGGCGCTGCTCGAAACGTATCGCGAATGTCTGCGCGACATCTTCGACATGCCGGCGCTCGTGGACACGCTGCACCAGGTCGGCACGCGCGCGATCCACGTCGTCACGGTCGACTCGCAGGCGCCGTCGCCCTTCGCCTCCTCGCTGCTGTTCGGGTACGTGGCCAACTTCCTCTACGACAGCGATGCCCCGCTCGCGGAGCGGCGGGCGCAGGCGCTCTCGGTCGACCACAGCCAGCTGCGGGAGTTGCTCGGCGACGCCGAGCTGCGCGAGTTGCTCGATCCCGCCGTGATCGAGGCGTACGAGCACCAGCTCCAGCACCTCGATTCCCGCTATCACGCGAAGAACGCTGACGCCGTCCACGACCTGCTGATCCGGATCGGGGATATGACGGAGGCGGAGGTCGCGGCGCGCGCGGCGCTGGACGACGTTGGCGCGGTGCTGCGCAGCCTGGAGCGCGCCCGACGAATCGTGCGCGTCCCGATCGCCGGCGGACCGCGCTTCATCGCCGTCGAGGACGCCGCGCGCTACCGTGACGCGCTCGGAGCGCCCTTGCCGCAGGGCCTGCCGGAATCGCTGCTGCAGCCGGTGCGGGACCCGGCTGGAGACCTGCTGCTGCGCTTCGCGCGCACGCACGGCCCGTTCACGACCGACGAATGCGCGCACCGCTTCGGCATCGGCCATGCGGTCGCGGAGGAAGTGCTCGGGCGGATCGCGGCCGCCGGACGCGTCCTCGCCGGGGAGTTTCGTCCCGGGGGGATGCACCGCGAGTGGTGCGAGTCCGGGGTGCTCCGCACGCTGCGCCAGCGATCGCTCGCGCGGCTGCGGCGAGAGGTGGAGCCCGTCGAGACCGACGCGCTGGGGCGGCTGGCGACGGTGTGGCAGGGCGTGGTGCGTCCGCGCCCCGGCCTCGATGCGCTGCTCGACGCGATCGAGCAGCTGCAGGGCGCGCCGCTGCCGGCATCGGTGCTCGAAGCCGACGTGCTGCCGGCCCGGGTGGAGGGCTATCGTCCCGCCGACCTCGATGTGCTGTTGGGCGCGGGGGAGATCGTGTGGCTGGGGGTCGAGCCACTCGGCGATCGTGACGGCCGCATCGCGATCTACCTCACGGATCACCTGCGTGCGCTGGTGCCGCCTGTCGAACCCGTCGAACCGGCGGGGCTCGCGCGCGCGATCGTCGATCATCTCGAGACCGCCGGCGCGTCGTTCTTCCCCGCCATTCACGCGGCGTGCGGCGGGGGCTTTCCGCAGGAGGTCGTGGATGCGCTGTGGGACCTCGTGTGGAAGGGGCTGGTCACCAACGATTCGTTCAACGCGGTTCGCGCGTTCGCGGCCCCGCCGCCGCGGACGCGCCGCGACCGCCAGACGCGCGCGTACCGGTCGCGGCGCGCCACGCCACCCGCGGCGCAGGGCCGCTGGTCACTCGTGGCGCCGCGGATCGGCCCGCGCCCGTCACCCACGGAGTGGGCGACGGGCATGGCGCGGCAACTCCTCAATCGCCACGGTGTCCTCACGCGCGAGGCGGTGGCCGCCGAGGGGTTGCGGGGCGGGTTCTCGACCGTGTACGCCGTGCTCAAGACGATGGAGGAAGGCGGGCGCATCCGGCGCGGCCTGTTCGTCGGCGGCCTGGGAGCCATGCAGTTCGCGCTGCCGGCCGCGCTCGATCTCCTGCGGTCGGTGCGCGACGAACCGGATGCCGTGCAGGTGACGCACCTCGCGGCAACCGATCCGGCGAACCCGTACGGCGCCATCCTCAAATGGCCCGCGCCCCCGGGTCCGCCGCGGGATGGGCGCGGCCCGACCCGGACCGCGGGCGCCACGGTCATCCTCGTCAACGGACGGCTTGCGGCGTTCCTGGCACGCGGCGATCGTCAACTGTCCGTGTACCTGCCCGACGAGGAGCCCACGCGCACCATCACCGCCAGGGCAGTCGCCGCCCGGTTGTTCGCACTCGCGACATCCGACACCCGCGGCGGCATGCTCATCGCGCACATCGACGGCGTCGCGGTCGCGGAGCACCCGCTTCTGCCCTATCTGGTCGACGCAGGTTTCGTCCGCGGGGCGATGGGGCTGCAGGCGTCCGGGACGCGCCGGGCACTTACGCCTGGGCCTCGCGCCGGGAACTGACGTCTGCGGCTCTGGTGTGGTTCTCGGTTCTGGGTTTGGGTGCTGTCGCAGAAACACCGAACACTGATTACTGAGAACTGAAAACTGCTGCGAAGCCCCCAGCTACTGCGAACCCCCGAACTACCGCGAAAACCCCCGAACTACTGCGCCGTCCCCTGACACTGAGGGCACCAGTACGTGCTCCTTGCGTCGGGCCCTTGCTTCTGCCGTTCGATCCGCGTGCGGCACCGGCGGCAGGGGCGTCGCGCACGGCCGTACACCCATAGCCGCTCCTCTGGCTCCGCGCCGCCGGTAGTGCGGCTGAGTGGATGGTAGGTGGCAATCCCCGCGTCTGTGCCGGCAGCGACGTTGGCCTGGAGCAGACGTCGCGCAGTCTGTACGAGCGCGTGGAGCGCGTCATCCGACAGGTGATCCACCGGCGTGAACGGGTTGATGCGACAGACGAAACAGACCTCCGACTTGTAGACGTTGCCGATTCCCGCCAGTGCCCGCTGATCGAGCAGCGCGTCGCCGATGCCGAGCCGCCCGCGTGCCCGGAGTCGTGCCACGGCGCCGGCTTCGTCGAAGGTCTCGCCCAGCAGGTCGGGACCGAGGTCCCGTAACGCAGGCTCCCGCTTCAGTTCCCGGGCGGTGTAGAACTCGGCCACGGGCACATTGAAGGCGACGGCCACGAACGCATCGGTCTCGATCACGAGCCGCGCCTGAGACCGCGGCCGCCGCCACCGTTCGCCGGCCCGGTAGATGTGCCACGAGCCGTTCATGCGCATGTGCGTGCGCAGCACGAGGTCGTTCGAGAACTGGATCAGGAGGTGCTTCCCCTGCGACCACACGCGCTCGATGGTGCGGCCGGCCAGCGGTCGGTCCTCGTCGATGCGCGTGAGGGCCGGCAGCACCGATGTGAAACGCGCGACCACGCCCCCACGGAGCGCCCGGTCGAGCGTCTGCGCCGACCGGTAGATGGTGTCGCCTTCGGGCATGGTGGATCGTACATGGCAGAGGCTGGGGGCTGGAGCCTGTCTGGCTCTGGATTCCAATGCGCGGGCGCCAGCTCGGGCCTCGAACCGCCAACCGCCCGCCCCATCCGCCGCAACCGCCCGCCAGCCGCCAGCCTCCAGCCTCCAGCCTCCAGCCATCGATGCTCTACACGTGGTTCCTCAACGCCAGCTCCTTGGGGTGCGGATCGAGGTAGACCTGGTCCTGGAGATATGCAATACCGAGCCGCCGGACATGGTGGCGGATGAGCGTGATTGGCACGATGAGCGGAACGATCCCGGTGCGGTGATCGTCGATGAGCGCCGCCAGTTCCGCACGTGAGCCGGCGTCGAGCGCGTCGCGGAAGTAGCCGGCGATGTGCTGCAGCACGTTTGCGTGACGCGCCGGCGTGGCCACGCGGGCGAGTGCCTCCATGAACATTTGCTCGTATTGGTCCTGCAGCTGCGCGCGCGGCAGCGCGCCGGCGCCTGCAACGAGACGCCCTAACGCCGTGTACGCCGTCGGCTGATGCGCGAGCAGCACCAGCTTGTGCGCGGTGTGGAACCGCACCAGGTGCCCGGCCGTCCACCGCGCAGCAAAGAGCGCCCGCAGCCGCCGATAGGCGAACACGCGCTCGACGAAATTCTCCCGCAGCCGCGGATCACACAGCCGGCCCTCCTCCTCGACGGGCAGTGTCGGGATCCGCTCGCGCAGGGCGGTGGCGTAAATGCCCGACCCTATCCGCTCGGGCATGCCGCCCGGCGTGTGCACCTTGACCCGTTCCATGCCGCAGCTGGGGGAGTCTCGTTTCAGGACGTAACCCGAGAGGTCGAGCCGTGCAAGAGCGGCGACGCGAGCCTGCGAGTAGGTGGTCATGCGCTCGGTCCAGTCCGCGCCGCTCTTCGGCGCGATCATCCGGACCGGCACACCCTCACCCGCGTGCGGCGTGCGATCCAATTCGCGGACGAGATGCACGGTTTCCCGCGGCGTACCCATCCCGACCTCCACCTCGGGACAAACGGGCACCCATTCCACGTAGCGGCCGAGCGTCTCGGTCAGGAAGGTGTCGCGCTTGTGCCCGCCGTCGAACCGCACCTTCTGCCCGAGCAGGCACGAGGAGATGCCGATGCGAATCGGACCGAGGGAATCCGGCACCGATCGATCTTACAAGGACCGTGCAGCGACCCCCTTGCCCGAGAAACTCGGCCCCTATGCCGGGAGCTTCGGCGTCGGGCCCGGCCGGGGTGCGACGAACCGCGCCGCGCGCGGCAGGACCGAATAGCGGCAGGACGGCACCTCGAGCACCTGGCCGTCGGTGTTGACCTTGATCACCCGATCGAACTGCAGGTGCAGGTCGCGGGTCCTGAAGTAGCTGACGCGCGGGTCGTCCAGGTGGCCGCCACGTGCGACCTGCCGCAGCAGCGTCACGAAGTCCAGCATCGGCATCGCCTCGATCACGCATACGTCCAGCCAGCCGTCATCCACGCGCGCCTCGGGAGCGATCAGGCGTCCTCCGCCAATCAGCGGCGAGTTGCAGACGGCGAACATCTGCAGTTCGAGCTCGTGCACAGCGACGCTGCCGGGCGAAGCCGTCGGCACCCGTGCCAGCAACTCGCTCGGATAGAGCACATGCGATTCCCTCCCCGGCTCGATGCGCGCGTGCACCGGGTCGTACGACAGCAGGGCCTGCGCGCCGCCGATCAGGTACGCGAGCCTGCCGGTCACGGTCTTCAGCTCGGGCGTGACCGCCTCGGAGGCTTCGGCGACAAACCCGCCGGCTGACACGTTCACGAATACGCGATCGTCGAGCCGTCCAACGTCCACGGCGATTTCGTGGCCCTCGCCAAGCGTTTCAATCGCGTCATCAATCGGGATGGGGATTCCGATCACGGCGGCGAAGTCGTTGCCGGTGCCAAGCGGCAGCAGTCCGAACACCACGTCTCCGAGGTGTCCGCTCGCATGCACGCCGTTCAATACATCGTTGAGCGTGCCGTCGCCGCCCGCGACGACAATCCGCGTCTCGCCGTCACTCGCCGCGCGGAACCCGGCGCGCTCGGCGTCACCGGGCCCGGTGGTGATGGTGATGTCGAGATTGCCGAGGTGCGCGCGTAACCGCTCGTTGATGCGCGCGAGGAGGGCCGGGCCCTCGTCGGTGCCAGCGGCGGGATTGAGGATGAGGCGTGCCATTCTGAATGGGGAAGACGGAGTGCGGAGTTCGGAATCGGGTTCGACTTCGGAATTCGCGCCAGAGAGACTCGTCGCATTAGCGGCGACACTCTCGCACACCGGCGACGGCGATGACAGAGTCGCCGCAGCGCAGGGAGACGAGCGACGTTCAACACGGGGCCGGTGCGCTTACCGGCGCGCGAGCACGGGGTACGGGTCTATCGGGGTGCCTTTCCACCAGTGCTTCTCCGGGCCGAGACGGAAGATCGCGAAGTGCAAATGCGGCGCGTCGGCGTCCGCGTTCCCGCTGGAGCCGACGTACCCGATCACCTGACCTTGCGTCACCTGCTGTTTCTCCGCGAGGCCGCTCGCGTAGCGGTCCAGGTGTGCGTAGTAGTAGCAGTAGCGGCCCGAGCGCTCGAACTGGTAGATGGTCTTGCCGCCCCGCACGCTGTAGAACAGCTTGGCGATCTCGCCATCGTCGACCGCCAGAACCGGGGTGCCTTTCGCGGCCATGACGTCGATGGCCTCGTGCTCGCCGGTGCCACGCTGTGCGTGAAAGGTTGGCTGCAGCTCGGTCGCGTGCACGCCTTGCACGGGAATCACGAGGCGGCGCTCGCGGAGATCGCTCGACGTCACGGCGTCGTCTGCATCGGTGGCGGGCGGCGTCACGGGCGCGGGCGCCGGCGAAGTGCCACCGATCGTGTCCGAGGGCGGCGGCAACGGCGGCACGGGGTCACCGCCGAGAGGCGGCGCGTCAGCGTGGCCGTTGGACTCGCCGTACGTGCCAACGGCGCTGACAGGGGCGTCGGTCGAGAGCGCGTCGTCGGTGCGCGCCGCAATTGCCTCGGAACGCGCAGGTTTGTCCCAGGGCCGGTCGGCCCAGAGCGCCGTGAGCGCGCCGGCGCAAAATGCCACGCCGATGACCGCCGCGAGTCGACGCCGCACAGCCTCTACTCCTCGAACACCACGCGCGTGCCCTTCTTGACGAGCGCGGCCACGCGCATCACGTCCCAATTGGTCAACCGCACGCACCCGTGTGACTCAGTGTGGCCGACCTTTGACGGCTCGGGCGTGCCGTGCAGACCGTAGTGGTCCCGCGTCAGGTCGATCCACATGACGCCAACCGGGTTGTTCGGACCAGGTTGAATGTTCGCCTTCGCGTGCGACTCGTCTGCGTCCCAGAACAGCTCGGGGTTGTAGTGGAAGACGGGGGCTGGCCACAATCCGGTGACCTCCCAGTCACCGATTGGCAACGGGTCGTGCTCGCTGCCGACGGTCACTGGCGCCTGCAGCAGCAGCGCGCCGTCTTCGCCGGCCACTCGCAGCGTTCTTTCGCTCTTCGACACCGTGACGATCACGCTCGGGAGGCCATTGGTGCCACGCGGCGCGAGCGGAGGAGGCGGCGGGACATTCGGGACGCGGACGATCTCGCCCGCGACGGCGAACGTCGCGCCGGGGTTCAGGCGCTGCAGCAGTTTCGGGCTGGCGTGAAACCGCTCGCCCAGCATCTCGAGGACGGTGCTGTACCCGAGCGCAGGAAGCGATGCCTGTTCCATCAGATCACCGGGTATCTCGGAGGTGAAGGGCCCCGCGACGTCGACCTCCGTGATGGTGTAGTCGGTGAGCACGTTGTCGCCCTGCCCCGCGCCGAGCGCCTGCATCACCGCCGCGTCAGGAAGGCCCGTGTCGGGCAGGTTCCGCGCGCGCTGAAACCCGGTGACCGCCTCGCGCAGATTGTAGCCGCCCGCGCCGTCGATCTCACCGGGTGAGATCCCCGCCCGATCGAGCAGGACCTGGACGGCGAGGACGTCCGACCGAAGGGCCGGAGTCTGCGCCGCCTGTCGAGGGGTTGCAGTCGCAGGCTTCTGTATCGCCGGCGGGTGCGGAGCCCGAGGCGCATTCGTGGCGTGTGCGCGGGGAACCGGTGAGATGCTGGCCGCCATCAGGCAGACGACGAGGGGAAGCCACGGACGCATCCCCTGCGGCAGTGCAAGAAGAAGTCCCGTTGAAAGGCGGCGGTCAGCGCCCCGTCAGGCGCCGGCGGGGCTGCCGTTGCCGCGATGCAGCATGCGGCGGACCTCGACCACGAGCTCGTCGGGCAGGCAGGGCTTGGTGACGAACGCGTCGCACCCAGCCAGCCGCGCGCCCTCGGACGCGCCGGCGAGGGCGTGGCCCGTCAGCGCCACGACGGGGATGCTCTTGGTGCGTTCGTCGTTCTTCAGCTGACGGGTGGCGGCCCAGCCATCCATGCCGGGCAGCGACAAATCCATCAGGATGACGTCCGGCCGCTGGGCGAACGCCTTTTCGACCGCCTCCGTCCCCGTGCTCGCTTCGATCACGCGGAACCCCGAAAAGTTCAGGTACTCCGCATACATCTCGCGCGCATCCTGGTAGTCGTCAACCACGAGCACGAGCGGCTTCTGTTCGTTGGTCATCAGTGTGGCTACTGGCGGTGATAGCTGATTGTAATCGAACCGGTACGCCGGCCGTGCACACGACGTCCAGTTGTCCGCGGACGGCTCTGGTAGGATCACCTCATGGCTACCGTCGCGTCGTTCGACGTCACGTCCACCGTGGACTTGCAGGAAGTCGACAACGCCTTGAACCAGGCCCGCAAGGAAGTGGCGCAGCGCTACGATTTCAAGGGCGCCAAGGCGGACATCGAGTTCAAGGCCGCCGAGAAGACGCTCGTGCTCACGGCTGACGACCGCATGAAGATCGAGGCGCTCTGGGAAATCGTCCAGACGCGCCTCGTGCGCCGCAACGTTCCGGTCAAGAACTTCAAGGCCGGCGAGATCGAAGCCGGTGCCGGCGGAACCGTGCGCCGGACGATCGAGATGCAGCAGGGCATCTCCAGTGACGCCGCGCGCGAAATCGTGAAGTTCCTGAAGGACCAGAAGGTCAAAAAGGTACAGGCCGCGATCCAGGCTGACCAGGTGCGGGTCAGCGCGCCATCGAAAGACGACCTTCAGGAAGCGATGCGCCTGCTCCGCGGACACGACTTCGGCATCGACCTCCAGTTCGGAAACTATCGATCCTGACGCTCGCCACGGTCTCCAGCACACCGCGCGGCCCGCGCGCCGCGCCTACCCCTTCGACTTCTTCTCGTCCCATTCGACGGCCGTCGGCTTGCCCGGCCCGAGGCCCCGGATTGCATTCGAGAGGCGATCGGTGCGGTGCGAGATCGGCAGCTGCACCTCGTAGCAGATCTCTTCGTCCGACGTCGTGCGCAGCTCGAAATCGATGTGCTGACGCCGCAGCAGCCCCTCGAGCGAGGGCCGCAGCTCGTTTGGCTTCTCGGCCGCTACGCGCAGATTGAACAGCTTGCGACGCTCCGGTTCGAGCGATTCAATCACCCACAACATCCCCAGCACGAACAGCGTGCCAACCGCGGCGAGGGCGTACAGTCCGACGCCAGCGGCGAGGCCGACCGACAGCGTCGACAACATCACGCCGGCGTCTTTCGGATCGTCGACCTTGGCGCGATACCTGACCAGGCTCGCCGCACCCACGATCCCGAACGCCCGCGCCAGGCTCGCACCCACGACCAGCATCACGATCGCGCCGACGACGGCGAGGATCATCTGGGTCTGGATGACGGCGGCGCTCCTGGCCGGTGTGCCCCGGCGCTGAGGCCGGAAGGCGAGCACCGCCCCGAGCACGGCCGCAATCGGCAGACTGACGAGCGCCGTCCGCGTCGACTCGAGCTGCTCGTGAAGATTCCAGTGCGCGGGACTGTCTGCCGTTTGCGGGGCCGCGGGTTGCAGCGGGTGTGTCTGCTGCTGCGCCGCCACCGACGCCGGGCCGAGTGTGCACAGCAGCAGCACCATGACGATCCATGCACGTGCGATCACCCTCGCCCTCCTTTCGGCGCCAGCTTGTGCAGCGCCTGCCCGTCCGCGATCTTCTGCTGGATGCGCCGGATGAACCGTGCCGACACGGCGTCGTCGTATCCGCCGGCGCGAAACGCATCGTGCCACTGCGCCGGCGTGAGGCGAGCGAGCCGGTTGCACATCCACACCACATCGTCGGGCGTGATCGAGCGCAGCAGCTCCTGGTGCCTGCCCCTGAACTCGAATGTCACGTGTCCGCCGCGCACCCCGGTGATGAACCCGTGCGGCTCGAACGCGTCGATGTCGTTACGTTTGGGATCGACACGCCCGGTAGTGCCCAGCGTGGCGCCGAGGTCCTTGACCACGTACCAACGGCCCGCGACCCGATCACCCTCGCGGCGTTCGTAGATGGTGTTGTTGTCGTCCTTGAGGTCGGTGCTGTTCAGGATGACCATGAGCACCAGGAGCCCGCGGTACGCCTGTGTCCCCACGAACGGGTTCTCGTGCCACGACCAGAGGCCGGCGTTCGTCAGCGTGGGCAGCTTCGGACGGAATCGTCCGCCGTTTTCGAGCCGGCGCGCCTCGCCCTGCCGCCAGTTCCAGCGTGGGAGGTACGCGTTCGGCGGCTGCTGATATCCCATCGCCCACACGAGTCTTGACGAGGTGACCTCGCTCTGCGCTTCGGCGCCGGTCTTCACGCTCCACTCGACGCCTGAGTCGTCTTCGACGTCATAGGTGACGCTGAAACCCATGGTGTCGGTCGCCTTGACGGTGTACACGGCGTCGGGATTGGGCTGCACGTGTGGCCCCGCGACGCCATGCAGTAGATCGCGAGACCGCGGGTCCACGTCTTCCCAGAATTCAGCCATCTGCCGGGGCGCGAGCGGCCCTGTCGCGGTGGATCGAAGGGCAGGCGCACAACCCATCGACCAGGCTGAAAGGCTGGCGACGATGGCGCTCGTGATACACAGATGGCGCATGCCGTGCGCCTCAGCAAGCCTTGTTCCAGTGCCCGACAATATCGGCCGATGGCACGTGCCTTGAACACGTGAGGTGCCCCCGGTGAGTAGCCCAGAGATGTTGAGCGAGAGCCCTGACACCGCCACCGCTGTGGCCGGGCTGGCGCCGTCAGCGACCGGCCGCCGGATTCCGGTGTCCACCTACCGGCTGCAATTCCACGCCGGCTTCACGTTCGCGGATGCGGCGAGCCTCGTTCCGTACCTCGACGCGCTCGGGATCACGGACTGCTATTGCTCCTCTTACCTGCAGGCGGTGCCTGGCAGCACGCACGGGTACGACGTCGCCGATCCGACCAGCCTCAACCCGGAAGTTGGCACCGAGGAGGAGTACCGGCAGTTCGTTGCCGCGTTGCACGCCCGCGGGATGGGGCAATTGCTCGACGTGGTCCCGAATCACATGGGCATCGCGCGGTCGCGGAACCGGTGGTGGCAGGACGTGCTCGAGAACGGCCCGAGCTCACGCTACGCCAAGATGTTCGACATCGACTGGCAGCCGCTCAAACCGGAGCTCGCACACAAGGTGCTGCTGCCCATCCTCGGCGATCAGTACGGCACCGTGCTCGAGCGCGGCGAAATCCAGCTGGTGTTCCAGGATGGCGCCTTTTGCGTGCGCTATTTCGAGACGACGCTGCCGCTGGCGCCCCGATCGTACGTGCGGGTGCTCCGTCACCGGATGGACGTGCTGACGCAAGAGCTCGGCGAGGAGCATGACGATTTGATCGAGCTGCTCAGCGTGATCACGAGCCTCGAGCGCCTGCCCACACGCGACGAACAGGATCCGGAGCGGCTGGCCGAACGCCAGCGGGAGAAGGAAGTCGCCAAACGGCGGCTCGGCGATCTCACGCGCCGCAGCGAGGCCGTCGATACCTTCATCACCGAGAACGTGCGGCAGTTCAACGGCGATCCTGGCGTGCCGTCGAGCATGGACCTGCTCGATGTGCTGCTCGGCGAGCAGGCGTATCGCCTCGCCCACTGGCGCGTCGCATCGGAAGAAATCAACTACCGGCGCTTCTTCGACATCAACGAGCTCGCTGCCGTCCGGATGGAGGATCCGGACGTGTTCGAAGGGGCGCACCGCCTCGTGTTCCGCCTGCTGCAGGAGCGCGCCATCTCCGGGTTTCGCATCGATCACGTGGACGGACTCTACGATCCGCGTGATTACCTGCGGCGCCTGCAGGCGCGCGCCCGCGAGCTGGGCGTGGGCGACGGCGATCAGCCGCTGTTCCTGGTGGTCGAGAAGATCCTTGCGCCCGACGAGCCGCTGCCCGACGACTGGCCCGTCGATGGCACGACCGGGTACGAGTTCGCCAACGCGGTGAATGGCGTCCTCGTGCAGCCGGCGAATGCGCGAGTCTTCGACGACATCTATATGCGATTCACGGGAGACCGGGCCCCGTTCGCCGACCTCGCCTATCAGAAGAAGAAGCTGATCATGCAGGTCTCGATGGCCGGCGAAATGAACGTGCTCGCACACCGGCTGAACCTTTTTTCGGAGCGGAACCGCCACTACCGTGACTTCACCCTGAACAGCCTCGTGCACGCGATCCGGGAGATCATCGCGTGCTTCCCGGTCTACCGCACGTACGTCACCGCGGGATCCGAGCCCGTCGACCCGCGCGACGCGCTCTACATCGATCGGGCCGTCGACGAAGCGAAGCGGCGCAACCCGGCCACCGCCCGCCAGGTGTTCGACTTCATCCGCGACGTGCTGCTCAAGCGCGCCGACTACATCCCGGAAGACGAGCGCCCCGACTACCTGCGGTTCGTCACGCGCTTCCAGCAGACGACGAGCCCGGTGACCGCCAAGGGCATCGAAGACACGGCGTTCTACATCTACAACCGGCTCGTCTCGCTCAACGAGGTCGGCGGCGAGCCGGCGCGCTTCGGCGTGTCACCTCACGCCCTGCACGGCTGGCTCGCGGAGCGGCAGCGCCAGTGGCCGTGCGCGCTCTCGACGACATCGACGCACGACACGAAGCGGAGCGAGGACGTGCGCGCGCGCATCAGCGTGCTGTCGGAGATTCCCGGCGCGTGGCGATCGGCGCTCGCACGCTGGTCCCGGCTGAACAAGCGGCACCACACCACCGTGAACGGGCACGCGGCGCCGGATCGCAACGAGGAGTACCTGCTGTACCAGACCCTGCTCGGCGCCTGGCCGTTCGGTGCCTTCGACCACAATCCGAGCGAAGAGTTCGCGGAGCGGATCTGCGAGTACATGATCAAGGCGCTGCGCGAGGCGAAGCGCCACAGCAGCTGGCTGAACGCCAACCGGGCGTGGGAGGAGGCCGTCGGCCACTTCGTCCGACAGGCGCTGCATCCGGCACGCGGAGCGCGGTTCATCGCAGACTTCCGCGGGCTCGCCGCGCGGGTGGCGCAGAGCGGGATGTGGAACAGCCTGGCGCAGACGCTCATCAAGATCGCGGCGCCCGGCGTACCCGACTTCTACCAGGGCACCGAGGTGTGGAATTTCAGCCTCGTCGATCCGGACAACCGCCGCCCGGTCGATTACGCGCAGCGCCAGCGTCTCCTGGCAGCACTGCCCCAGCTGCACTTCACGGATGACGAGGGCCGCGATGGCGCGACGAACGGATTGGACGCAGACCCGGCTGAGCGGCTGTCGCACCTCGTGAGCCACCGGACTGACGGCCGCATCAAGCTGTACGTCACCGCCACGGCACTGCGCGCACGGCGTGCCGATCCCGAGCTGTATCGCCGCGGCGCCTACCTGCCGCTCGCGGTGGCGGGCACGCGCGCCGCGCACGTGTTCGCCTTCGCCCGCACGTTCGAGGATCGAGCAGCGGTCATCGTCGTCCCCCGCCTGACGGTGACGCTGCTGCCGGATCCGCTCACTGCGCCGATCGGCGCCGAGCTCTGGGGCGACACGCGCGTGCTGCTGCCAGAGGGCATCAAAGGGCAGGACTGGACGAACGTGTTCTCCGGCGCGCCCGTTGTCGCCAACTGCGCGCTGGCACTGGGCGCTGCGCTCGAGCGCTTCCCTGTTGCTCTCTTGAGCGGTTCGAAAACGGCTTGAACAAGAAGACGGTTCGAACCGGGAGTGGCCTCAACCTGTCGTCGTGGCCTTTGGGTCACGGAAGGCTCGCGATCACGACAGGCCCGCAACAGCAAGCTGAGACACGGGAGCCATCATCGAGGCGGCACGAACGGTCACACGTTGAACCATGAAGGGATCGGCAGGCTCCGCATCGTGTGCAGCCCAGGGGGTGCCTGTAGCACCTTCGGGATCGAGTTGACCGCGATCGATGTCGTCGCAATGTCGCCGTGCACGCCGCCCGCGATCTTCATCGACAGGTTCGGCACCCCTTCGACGTCGGTCGAATCGTACGACTCCGGTGCACCGAGATACGCCTCCATGTGCAGACGGATCCGGGGCTCCCCGCCAACGTAGCCAACGCCGTCCTGGATGATGCCGCAGACGAGCCCCGCCTCCACGGTGAGGAACTGGCTCGAGACGCGCGCGTCCGCAATCTTCGGCTGGATCTCGTCGGTCACGCGATCCAGCTTCCATCCCATCGCCGCCGCGATCATCGCGATCGACTCGGTCAGGCCCACGTGCCGCACCGTCTTCTGCTGCACCTTGGCAGCGAACTGCTCGCGGGTCAGGCCGGAGCCAATCTTCTGCTGAAACGGCAGCCGGCGGATGCGCGCATCCTGGATGCGGTTGATCGTGATCCGGTCCACCCGCTCGCAGACGCCGGTGAGGGTCACCGGCAGCGCGTCCATCACGAATCCGGGGTTCACGCCGGTGCCAAGGATCGCGACCTTGGCCCGCTTCGCCGCGGTATCGATGGACGCCGCCAGGCGGCGCTGGTTGTACCAGGGATACGCGAGTTCCTCGGTGCTCGACACGATCGGCTTCTTCGCCCGGAGAATCGTGTCGATCTGTGGCGCCACGCCCTTCAGCGTCGAGCTGGTACATAGAAGGACGACATCGGGGCCCGTCGCCTTGAGCGCGGCCCGCAGATCGGGATCGACCTTGACGCGCAGCTTCCGATCGAGGCCGACGATCTCCCCGAGATCGCGGCCGGCCTTGGCCAGATCGACGTCGACGGCGCCGACGATCTTGAGCCCGCGGCGCGCGGCCACCTGCCGGACGATGCCCGCGCCAATCGGCCCGAGCCCAACGTGCAAGACACGAACAGACATGACGATACTCCGCGATGAGAACCGGCCGTGCGGATGCTCGATGAGGACGGGTGGGCTGCCGAACCGACGGCTGGCGGGAGATGAAGGCCCCGAAGGATTATACGCGTCGCTTGCCGTCCGATGTGCGATCCGTCAGAATTTTGCGGTCCGCACGCCCGCACGTTCGCGCGCGGCGGAGGACGTCGTGCCGACCACCGATTCCAACACCCTCGTGCGCCTGCTCGCTGCCGCGCGGCAGGGCGACCGGGACGCGATGAACACGCTGGCGCCGCTCGTGTACGACGAACTGCGCCGGATCGCGCGCCGCCAGATGCGGCACGAGCGCCAGGGACACACGCTGCAGCCGACGGCTCTCGTGAACGAGGCGTGGGCGCGGCTGATGGGGTCGCGGCGCCTTGACGTGCAGAACCGCTCGCACTTCATGGCGATCGCCGCCAATGCCATGCGCCAGATCCTGGTGGAGCGCGCGCGCGCACACAATGCCGCCAAGCGCGGCGGGGCCGCGCACCAGGTGACGCTGGACGAGGGCATGCTGCCGGGCGGCGTGCGACCGATCGAGATCGAAGCGCTCGACGAAGCCCTCACGCGTCTCGAGACCGAGAGTCCCGGTCTGGCGCGGATCGTCGAGCTCCGCTTCTTCGGCGGCCTGACGGTCGAGGAAACGGCGGATCAGCTCGAGACGTCGCCGGCCACCATCAAGCGCCGCTGGACGCTCGCCAAGGCATGGCTCCTGCGCGAGCTCGAAGGGCGCAAAGCCAGGTGACCGACGGCCCGCGTCCGCCGCGAGCGGCAGGAGAAGCGAGCCGCGTGCCCGACGCCGCAGCCTCGCGCATCACCGACATCTTCATCCAGGTGCTGCAGGCAGAGCCCGCGCGCCGGCCGGCGCTGATCCGGGAGCTGTGCGGCGGGGATCAACACCTGACCCGCGATATCACCGAGCTCGTCGCCGCCGCCGAGCGCGCACCGAGCACCGGAGGCATGATGCGCGAGCTGCTCTCGGCTGATGATGCGCCGCTGCTGCCGCCAGGTACGGAGGTTCGCGGCTACACCATCGTTCGCCTCATCGCCACGGGCGGTATGGGCGTCGTCTACCTCGCGCGTGACATCGGGCTCAACATGCAGGTCGCAATCAAGGCCCTCAAGCCTTCGATCGCGGGTGATGCGGAACACCGTCGCCGCTTGAAGCACGAGGCGCAGCTGATGGCGCAGCTCGCCGGTCATCCGAACATCGCCACCGTGCACGCGCTCATCGACGAGGGCGATGCCTTGTACATCGTCGAGGAGTGCCTGCCGGGACCGACGCTGCGCGAGCGGCTCGCCGACGGGCCGCTGTCCGTGGCGGACGCGACCGCCGTCGGGCTCGCCGTGCTGCACGCGCTCGGCGCCGCGCACCGGCAACGGATCGTGCACCGCGATCTGAAGCCCGAGAACGTGATGCGGACGTCCACCGGCAGCTGGAAGGTGCTCGACTTCGGCATCGCCAAGGTCGAGGCGCCCGACCCGCGGACGACGCTGAGCGGCACGGGCGCGGATCAGCGGGTGGGCACGCCGCAGTACATGTCGCCCGAGCAGCTGCGGGGCGAGCCGCTCGACGGACGCTCCGACCTGTTCGCGTTCGGTGTCCTGCTCTACGAGCTGCTGACCGGACGGCACCCGTTCGCTCATCCTCGTGATTCCGGTGCCTTGGCAACGTGGACGGCGGTGCTCCACGACCCGCCGCAACCATTCAAAGAAGAGGAGCTCGCGCGCCTTCCGCCAGGGCTGCCCGAGGTCATCGCGCGATGCCTGGAGAAGGATCCGGCGAGGCGCTGGTCGTCGGCCGAGGACGCCGAGGCCGCGCTCGAGGCAATCGACAGAGGTCGGATGCCCGCGGTCATGACCGCGCCTGCCGGCAACGCCGTGTCCTGGTGGCAGTTCCACGAAGGGCTGGCGGCGGTGGTCTACTGGCTCACGCTGATCCCGATGTGGCACGTGCGCCCGTGGATCGGCCGCTCGGAATGGCACGTGGGCGGCCTCACCCTCGTCCTCGACGTGCGCACGCTGTTCCTCGTGCTGATCGCCACGGTTGCCGTGCTCTCGGTGCTGCGTTTCAGCTTCGTCTTCCTGTCCCGCAACAAGCCCTCCCGGATTCACGATCACCACGCGCGCGCCATGCGGTGGGTGAAGGTTGGCGACGTGATCTTCGCGGCGGTGGTCGTGACGGCCGGGCTCATGATCTCGGCAGAGCACCAGGGCTGGGCCGTGCTGCTGGTGTCAATCGGACTCGGCAGCTTCGTGATCGCCCGGTTGATCGAACCGCTGACCGAGCGCGACGCCCTCGAGGCGCTGGCGCCGCCAATGCGGCGGACGCCCGCAGCCCGTAGCCCGAAGCCCTGAGCGCGCGCCGCTCCTGTCCTGCTGCGCGCGTCCCTTGGTGTAGCATTCGCCCGGAGGCGCAATGGCGGTGGGACGTTCGGCGCATGTGCTGGTCCTCGTGAGCGCGGTGCTGCTGTCGGCCGGATGGTCGATCGCGGCCGCCCGCCAGGCCCAGCCGCGCGCCGCGGGGGCACCACCGCTGCTCGGCCGCGCGTCGGCCGCCGCTCCTGCCGCCCGCGTCTCAAAGCGCAACGCGAACTACTCGATCGACGTGGAGCTCGATCCTGGCAGCCGCACGCTGCAGGGCCGCGAGGTGCTGACATGGCGCAACATCAGCACACAGCCCGCCACGGAGCTTCAGTTCCACCTCTATTACAACGCCTGGACGAACACCCGATCGACGTGGATGCGCGAGCGCGCCGTGTCGCCGTTCGGGCGAAACCTGGCGGATCCCCGGCCGCAGGACTGGGGCTGGATCGACATCACGGGGATCCGCCTGCTGTCGTCCGCTCCGGAGCCGTTCACCGATCTCACCGCCTCGCGCCGCTTCATCGCGCCAGACGACGGCAACCGGGACGACCGGACGGTGATGAGCGTTCCCCTGCCCCGTGCCGTGGCGCCTGGCCAGAGCATCGGGGTCGAGATCGCGTGGACGTCGAAGGTCCCGCGGACGTTTGCCCGCACGGGTGTCGTCGGCGACTTCTACTTCGTCGCACAGTGGTTTCCGAAGGTCGGCGTGCTGGAGAACACCGGCTGGAACACGCACCAGTTTCATGCAGGCACGGAGTTCTTCTCCGACTACGGCGTCTACGACGTGCGGATCACGGTGCCGCGCGGCTGGATCGTGGGCGCAACGGGACGCGAGCAGCAGCGCCTCGACACGCCCACCGGAAAGACGATGCATCGGTTCGTGCAGGAAGACGTGCACGACTTCGCCTGGACGACGAGCCCCTCGTTTCTGGAGCGCCGCGAGCGATTCGAGCACGCCGGGCTGCCACCGGTGGACATGCGGCTGCTGCTGCAACCGGAGCACGAGGGTCAGGCGGCGCGTCACTTCGCCGCGACGCGCGCTGCGCTGCAGTATTACGGCGAGTGGTACGGCGCCTATCCGTACGGGCACATCACCGTCATCGATCCAGCGTGGCAGAGCGGCGCGGGAGGCATGGAGTACCCGACGCTCCTCACCGCCGGCACGCGGTGGCTCGCACCCGAGGGTTCGGGCGACCCCGAGGAGGTCACGGTTCACGAGGCGGGCCACCAGTTCTGGTACGGCCTCGTCGGCAACAACGAGTTCGAGCACGCGTGGCTGGACGAAGGGCTGAACACGTTTTCGACCGCTCGCGTCATGGCGCACCGGGCGCGCCCCGACTACGTCACACTGCGATTTTTCGGCGGGTTCGTGCCGTGGGTCCTGCGCGACGTACTGATGGAGCGGACCGACTACGACGGGCTCGAATCCTACCGCGCGGCGGCGGAGAGCGACGCCCAGGCGACGCCGTCGTGGCGCTACTACCCGTCGACGGGCGGCAGCATCACGTACAACAAGACCGCCGTGTGGCTGCACACGCTCGAGCAGATGGTCGGATGGCCGCGCCTGCAGCGAGGCATGTCGTTGTTCTTCGCGCGGCAGATGTTCACACACCCCACGCCCGACGACTTCTTCCAGGCGATCAACGAGGGCGCGGGCCAGGACCTCACGTGGTTCTTCGATCTCGCGTACCGGGACTCGAACACGGTGGACTACGGAATCCAGCGGTTCTCGAGTGGTGCCGCGTCCGTGAACGGCTGGGTCGAGCGTGCCGGCAAGCGCACGTATGTGGAGGATGCGCGCGACAGGCCGGCGCGGTACGTGACCGAACTGGTGGTGCGCCGGTACGGCGAGGCCATCATGCCGGTGAACCTCGTCGTGTCATTCGCAGACGGTCGGCAGGTGCGCGAAGACTGGGACGGCCGCGATCGCTGGAAGCTGTATCGATGGGAACGGCCCGTCCGCGCCCTGACGGCGCAGGTCGATCCAGACCGCACGCTCCTGCTCGACGTGAACTATACGAACAACTCGTGGACCCTCGAGCCGCAAGCGGAAGGCGCGGCCCGCAAGTGGACGTCTGCCTGGTTCGTGTGGCTGCAGGACGCGTTGTTGACGTGGGCGGCGCTCGTCTGAGGGCCGTCGCCTGAGAGTCAGGGGAGGACTGAGACGAGTGTGACCGAGACGCACCATCGCGCGGCCGTGACGATCGTGGCCGACGGGCTGCGACGGGTGTGGCATGCCCCGGCGATTCTGTTCTCCGTCTGGCTGGTCACCTCGCTCGTCGCGCTGCAGCCGGCCGCCGTGCTGTACCGCGCGATCGTCGCCGATCTCGGATCGAGCATGGCGGCCTCGACCGCCGCGTCCGCGGTCAACGCGACGTGGTGGCAGGAATTCATGGCCAGGCAGCCGGCGCTCGCCCAGACGTTCCAGCCGTTCATCATCGGCTTCGCGGCGGTGCTGGCCAACGTGAGCATGTTTTTGTCGGCGTCAACTCCAGGGCCGATGTTCGCGGCGCCGTTCGTGGCGTACGTGATGATTTGGACGTTCCTGCTCGGCGGCATCCTCGACCGCTACGCCCGCCAGCGCCGGCTCGGCGCGCACGGCTTCTTCGCGGCGGGCGGGGTGTTCTTCTTTCGCTTTCTCCGCCTCGGCGTGCTCGCCCTGATGGCATGGACGTTCGTCTTCGGAGCGTTGCACGGATGGATCTTCCACGGGTTCTACGGCTGGGTGACCCGCGAGAGCACGGTCGAACGCACTGCGTTCCTGTGGCATGCGGTGCTCACGGTCGCGTTCGTGCTGGTGGTCGCCGCGGTCATGGTGGTGTTCGACTACGCGAAGGTCCGCGCCGTCGTCGAAGATCGCCGCAGCATGATCGGTGCACTGTTGGCAGGGGCGCGCTTCGTGAGGCGGCATGCATCGGCGGCGGCCGCGGTGTTCGCGCTGAACGCTCTCGTGTTCGGTGCCGCCGTCGGTGCCTATGCGCTCCTGGCCCGCGGCGCCACCGGCGGCGATGGCGTCACGATCACCCTCGGGCTCATAGTCGCGCAAATTTATGTGCTCGCGCGGCTGTTGGTGAAGCTGTCGTTCTACGCGTCGGCCGTGGCCCTCTTCCAGGATCGCCTCGCGCACGCCCAGTACACCGCCGTCCCGCCCGCGGTGTGGCCCGACTCGCCGCAGATCGAGACGATTACGAACGCGCCGCCTCGATCATAGAGGGCGGCTGGCGGCTGGGGGCTGGGGGCTGGGGCTGGAGGCTGGAGGCTGGAGCTCGCGCCGGAAAGTGGCGACTGCACGGAAGGGCGGTCCAAAAGCCCCGAAGCCTCTTTGCATCGGGCATCGTGCATCGTGCATTTCGTATGAAGTCCCCCGTCCTCTGGCTCGCCGGCGTGAAGCTCGCGTTTCACCTGTTCATCATCCAGGGCTACGGCTGGTTCCGGGACGAGTTCTACTACATCGCCTGCGCCGAGCACCTCGACTGGGGATACGTCGATCATCCGCCGCTCGTCGCTCTGGTCACGGCGGCGACACGCGCGCTGTTCGGTGATTCGCTGCTGGCCATCCGCCTCCCTGCCGCGCTGGCGGGCGCGGCCACGGTCGTCATCGCGGGCGTGCTGGCGCGAGAACTGGGCGCTCGGCGCTTCGGCCAGGGTCTCGCGGCGCTGGCCGTGCTCGTGGCCACCATCTACCTGCCGCTTCAGCACATCCTGTCGATGAACGCGTGGGAACCGCTGCTCTGGGGCGCGGTGGCGCTGTTCGTCATCCGCGCTCTCGACGGCGGGCACGTACGCGAGTGGGTGTATGCCGGCATCGTCTCGGGCGTTGCCCTCCAGAACAAGCACAGCATGCTGTTCTTCGGGTTCGCACTGGTCGTGGGACTGCTCCTGTCGCCTGCCCGCCGCGCGCTGTTCACGCGCGGACCCTGGCTGATGGCACTGGTGGCCACCGTGATTTTCCTGCCGAACGTGGTCTGGGAAATGCGGCACGGGTGGCCCACCCTGGAATTCATGCAGCACGCACGGGCGCACAAGAACCTGGCGTTGCCGCCGGCGACGTTCGTCCTGCAGCAGGTGCTGGTGATGAACCCGGCGAACGCGATCGTGTGGGTGAGCGGGCTCGTCTGGCTGCTCACGGCGCACGCGGCTCGCGCCTGGCGGTTTCTCGGCTGGGCGTACCTGGCGCTCCTCGTCCTGCTCGTCGCCACCGGCGGCAAGGACTACTACCTGGCGCCGTACTACCCGATGCTGTTCGCGGCTGGCGCGATCGCGATCGAGCGATGGACCGCCGACGGCCGGTGGCGCGCCCCGGTGCGGGTGGCATTGCCGGCGTTGATGCTGCTCGTCGGCGTCGCCGCGGCCCCTCTGGCCGTGCCCGTCCTCCCGATCGAGACCTACGTGCGCTACGCGCGCGCGACCGGCATCCAGCCGGCCCCGAGCGAGCGCCACACGATGGGCCGGCTGCCGCAGTACTTCGCCGACATGTTCGGCTGGCACGAGTTGGTGGCAGAGGCCGTGCGCGTGGCCGCCGCGTTGCCACCGGCGGATCGCGCCAAGGCCGTGATCGTCGCGCGAAATTATGGAGAGGCGGGCGCTATCAACTTTCTCGGACGCGAGCGCGGCGCTCCGTTGGCCATCAGCGCCCACAACAACTACTGGTTGTGGGGTCCCGGGCATGCGAGCCGGGACGTGCTGCTCATCATCGGCGGCCGCGCCGAGGAGCACCAGGAGTGCCGCTCCCTCGTGCAGGGCGGCAGCGTCCGGTGCGCCGACTGTATGCCGTACGAGAACAACCAGCCGATCTGGATTTGCCGTGATCTGACGGTCTCAATCGAGGATGCGTGGAGGGAGGCGAAGTCGTTCAACTGACGGGGACGGGCTCGAGGCTGGGGGCGGGCGGCGAGGCAACGGCTGAAGGCTGGAGGCTGGAGGCTGGAGGCTGGAGGCTGGAGGCTGGAGGCTGGAGGCGGGCAAAACGAGCCGCGTTTACTGCCCCTGGCCCCAGCCTTTGGCCCTTGGCCCTTAGCCTCCCGTGTCAGCCCTACCTCACGTTCCCCATGGCCGTGTCGAACAGCACCTGGCGTCCGTCGCTGGTGATGACGGCGAACACGCCGTTCTGGATGTCGAGCGCGGACGCGCGGCCGCCCTGGTAGTAGGACGACAGCATGCCGGTGTCGATGAGAAAGGCACGGGACGAGAAGCGCGCCGTCACGCGGAATCCGCTCGTCATCGTGTGTCCGACGACGAAGCGGACAGGGCCGTAGCGGCGTTGCAGATCGTCGAGCCGCGGCGCGCCCTCCTCCGAGCGCCAGGTGGCGTAGCCGCGGAACCACAGCGGCCCGTTCGGGTCGAGGATCGACCACTTGCCGAGCGCCTGCAGTTCGGCGAGCGGGTGCGCCGTGATCGCTTGCGCCACCGCGGCCTGATCCATCTGCCCGTCGGCCGCGCGGCGGCGCGCCTCGACGCGCGACCCGCGCCAGTTCCGATCCGCCGGCGTCGAGCAGCTCTTCGAAGGTGAACGAGGGCAGCGCGATCTGCTGGTCGACCATCAGCTTGCGCATCCGATCCCAGCGCGCCAGTTCCTTGAGCGCCTGCTCATTCAGCGATTCGAGCTTCTTCGGTGCCACCTCCGGGTTGATGCCGCCGTGCAGGAACACGGTGTCGCCGAGCCGCACCGTGACCATCCGCGTGCGAATCCACTTGCCGTACGATCCGAGCGGCCCGAACGCCTCCAGATATTCGACGAAGCCGAGCGGGTGCGCGCTCATCCACGCGTCCTTCTCGGGTACGAGATACACCTTCGGGATGGTCAGCGACGGGTCCGTCCGCGCGAACACCGCGCGGCGCGCCTCGGCAAGCTTGAGGTGCGCCGCATACACGGCCTCGCGCCGGGCATCCGATCCCGCGTCGGCGAAGGCGGCGAACGCGCTGACTGGGGCGTCCCGCACGCTGCCGATGGCGTTTGCCGCTTCGTGGTTGCCCATCAGCACGATCGCGCGCCCGCCCGCGGCCGCTGCCTGCGGTTCGAGCGTCATCAGGAAGTCGAGCAGCTCGCGCACCTTGGGACCACGATCCATGTAATCGCCGGTCTGCACCAACGTGGCGTCGCCGCCGGTCCACCGCCGATCGGCATCGATCAACTGCACTCGCATCAGCAGGCCGAGAAACGCGTCGAGGTCGCCGTGGATATCGCCGATCGCGACAATGTGATCGCTTTTCGGGGCCGGGGCGGCGCCGGCTGGCGGCGCAACGAGCGACAGCGCCGTACTCGCGGCGGCCAGGGCCACGCACCACGCGGCGAGCGCGAACACGCGAGCCCCGACGGGACGCGGGGTGAGGCCGCACGCGACGCGCACGAGCGAGTGACGAGACGGGCGACACCGTGGGCCGCAGCTCATGTGCGAATGCTCCAAGAGGGGCCTTCACTCTATCACCACGTTCCGGAACGCTCGACGCCGGCGTCGTCGCGTGGCGACGACCGCCGGGCCCGGGGCGCTTCCGGTTAAGATCGCCCGGTGATCGGATCAACGCTGGGGCATTACCGGATCACCGCGCGGCTTGGCGGCGGCGGGATGGGCGAGGTGTACCGCGCCGAGGACACGCGTCTCGGACGGGAGGTCGCCATCAAGGTTCTGCCGCGGGCCGCGCAGGACGATCCCGAGCGGCGGGCCCGTTTCATGACCGAGGCGCGGGCCGCGTCGGCGCTGCGCTCGCCGCACATCGCCACCATCTACGACATCGGCGAGCACGACGGCGTGGTGTATCTCGCCATGGAGTACGTCGAAGGAGAGACGCTGTCGGTGCGCGTGGCGCGCGGTCCCTTCGCCTTGGCCGACGGCCTCGACGTGGCGTCGCAGGTGGCCGACGCGCTCACCGAGGCGCACGAGCGCGGCATCGTGCACCGCGACATCAAGAGCGCCAACGTCATGATCACGCCGCGTGGCGTCGCCAAGGTGCTCGACTTCGGCCTGGCGAAGTTCGTTGCCCCCGAGGCCCAGGCCGGCATCGCCACGGCCGCCACCTTCGAGCACACGATGGCGGGGATGGTGCTGGGCACCGTGTACTACATGTCGCCGGAGCAGGCGCTCGGCCGGCCGATCGACGGGCGCTCGGACCTCTTCTCGCTCGGGGTCGTCCTCTATGAAATGCTCACCGGCCGGCTGCCGTTCGAGGGCCGCACCTTCGCCGAGATCGTGGACGCGATCGTCAACCAGCCGCCGCTTGCCCCGGCGCGCTTCAACTACGCCCTGACGCCGGACGTCGAAGCCATGCTGCGGAAGGCGCTCGAGAAGAACGCCGACTACCGCTACCAGTCGGCGCGCGACTTCTACATCGACCTGCGCAACGCAAAGATTGCCGTCGAACAGGAGGGCCGTCATCGCACCAGCGGCTTTCGCCGATCGGGGCCGCGCGGGGCGGCAGAGCCGCTGAACCGCTCGATCGCCGTCATCACGTTCACCAACATCACGCGCGAGCCGGCCGACGAGTGGATCGGATCGGGCATCGCCGAGACGGTCAGCTCGGACCTGAAGAGCATCCACGGCCTGACGGTGATCGGCCGCGAGCGCATCTTCGACGCGCTCCGCAGCCTGCAGACCGCTGACGCACAGGCGCTCGACGACCGGTTCGCCATCGACATCGGCCGGGGTCTCGGCGCCCGGTGGATCGTTGCCGGGGGGTTCCAGCGCTTCGGCACGGAGATCCGCATCACCGCCCGGTTCGTGGAGGTGGCGAGCGGAATGGTGCTGCGGAACGTCAAGATCGACGGCGCGCTCGCCGACATCTTCCGGCTCCAGGACCGCATCGTGTTCGAGCTGACGCAGGGGCTGCAGGTCGAGCTCGCCGGATCGGAGATCGCCGACATCGAGAAGCCGGAAACACGATCGGTGGAGGCGTACGAGCTCTTCTCGCTCGGCGTCCTGACGCTGCGCCTGGCGTCGCGCGATGCCCCGGATCGGGCCGTGTCGCTCTTCGAGAAGGCGATCGCGCTCGATCCCGAGTACGCGCAGGCATGGGCCGGGCTAGGCGGCGCGTACCAGCTGAAAGGGACGTTCCTGAACCTGCCGGAACTGCTGGAGAAGGCGATCACGTGCGAGACCCGGGCCCTCGCGCTGGACCCTGATCTCGCGGACGCGCACACCTGGCTCGGCGCCGCGCTGCTCTCGCTCGGGCGCGTGGACGAGGCGATCGCGTCGCTCGAACGCGCGACGGCGCTCGAGCCGGGCCAGGCGCGTCCGTGGAGCATGCTCGCCCGCGCCCACTGGATCGGCCGCGGCGACCTGCCCGCAGGGAATCGCGGCGCTCGAGAAGGCCGTCGCGATCAACCCGCAGTTCGGATACGGGCACCTGCAGCGTGCCTTCCTCTACACGGAGCAGGGCGAATACGACAAGGCCCGCGCGGCCGCCATCGTCGCCGTCGATCTCCAGGAGCGGTACATTTCGGGCGAGGAGGGGCTGCTCGTGGTGGGCGCGCACACCAGGCTGGGCTACGTTCACTACCGCGAGGGGCGCTACGCCGACGCCGTGCAGGAATACCTGCGCGAGCTCGCCTTCCTCGCGCCCACCGATCACGTGCTCAAGGACCGTGCGCTGATCGAGCTGCACCAGAAGCTGGGCGCAGCCTACCTCCGCCTGGATCAGTCCGCCGAGGCCGAGCGCCACCTCACCTTGGCCATCCGCAGCTTCGAAGACCGCCGCGCGCGCGGCGCCGACGACCCGGCGACGAAGTATTACGCCGCGATTGCGCTGGCGCTGCACGGCGACACCGATCGCGCCATGAAGTACCTGGAGGAAACCTGGCCTCGGGCTGGCGCCCTCAACCGCCTCCGCGCCGCGCGCGATCCCGACCTCGAGAGCGTCAGGCCGCTCCTCGCGGCGAAAGGCCTGTTGGGCTGACGGGCGTGCGGAGCGCATTGCTTCGCACTCGCCGGCCACGTCTCTGATCGCTACTCTCGCGGTGGGCAACGTGGCCCACCGGCAGGCATTTCCAAGGACACGAAGACAGGAAACGAACACGACCGAGCCTGCCAACTCGGAACAACGCCACGTATACAGAATCCTCGCCTGGACAATGTCTCAAGCTGCACACGCGGCCGGTGCGGCCAGGCGGGCTGGGCCAAGCCAGCCGTTGGACGTGGGCCTGCGGCCCGCGCGCGTCGCAGTGCCTCAGGCAGGCCGCTCGTCGCTGGCAAGTACGGCGGACGCTGGCAGGTCCGTTGTCGGTTTTTGTGTTTTCGTGTTGCTTGTGCTCCGCCGCGAACCGCCCGAGTGCCGCCCGCCAGATGGAACAGACAGCGGGCGTCGATTCGCCGGCTGAAAGATGCCCAGCCGGAAAGCGCGGCGCCAGCGCTCTCGAACGCGGCCGCGAGCTGTGGGGTGGGCCGGAGCTACTCAGCCTGCATCGCCGCCACCGGTGACAGCGTGCACGAGGAGAGCAGCGCGCGGATCTCGTCAGCGTCGAGCGACTCGTGCTGCAGCAGTTCCTCGGCCATCGCGCGCACGGCGCCGCGATGCTCTTCGAGCAGCTGCCGCGCCACTTCGTAGCCGCGCATGACCAGCTCGCGGATCTCGTCGTCGACGCGGCGAGCCGTCGCCTCGCTGAAGCCGGCGCCCTGGTCGTCGGCGCCGAAGGTATTCGACGGCCGGCGGAACGCGATCGGGCCGAGCGCCGACATGCCGAACTCGCAGACCATCCGGCGCGCGATCTCGGTGGCGCGCTCGATGTCGTTGCCGGCCCCGCTCGTCATGTGGCGCATGAAGATTTCCTCGGCCACTCGGCCGCCCATGAGGATGGCAATCTTCGCCTCGAGGTAATCGCGCGTGTGCGTGTGCCGGTCGGTCTCGGGCAGCTGCATGGTGACGCCGAGCGCACGGCCGCGCGGGATGATCGTCACCTTGTGGAGCGGATCGGCGCCGGGCAGCATGGCCGCGACCACCGCGTGGCCGGCCTCGTGGTAGGCGCAGTTGATGCGCTCGTCTTCGCTCATCACGAGCGACCGACGCTCGACGCCCATCAGCACCTTGTCGCGCGCCGCCTCGAGATCGTCGTTGCACACCTGGCGGCGTCCGGCGCGGGCGGCGAGCAAAGCGCTCTCGTTGATCAGGTTGGCGAGATCGGCGCCAGAGAACCCCGGCGTTCCGCGCGCGATGCTGCGCAGATCCACATCCGGGGTGAGCGACACCTTGCGCGCGTGCACGCCCAGGATTGCCTCGCGGCCTTTCAGGTCGGGATTACCCACGATCACCTGGCGGTCGAAACGTCCCGGCCGGAGGAGCGCCGGATCGAGGATGTCCTGCCGGTTGGTCGCGGCGAGTACGACGATCCCCTGGTTGGGGGCGAAGCCGTCCATCTCGACGAGCAGCTGGTTGAGGGTCTGCTCGCGTTCCTCATGGCTGAGCGAGCTGCTGCCGCGGCTGCGGCCCACCGCATCGAGCTCGTCGACGAAGATGATGCACGACTTGTGGCGCCGCGCGTCCTTGAACAGCTTGCGGACGCGGGAGGCGCCCACACCTGCGTACATCTCGACGAAGTCGGAACCGCTCGCAAACACGAACGGCACGCCCGCCTCTCCGGCTATCGAGCGCGCCAGCAGCGTCTTGCCTGTACCAGGAGGCCCGACCAGCAGCACGCCTTTCGGGATGCGCCCGCCAATTGATCCGTACCGCTCCGGCTCGCGGAGAAACTCGACGATCTCCCTCACTTCGTCCTTCGCTTCGTCGACACCGGCGACGTCCGCGAAGGTCACGACCGTGGTGTCGCGTGTCACCAGGCGCCCGCTGCCTTCCATCGACGGCATGCGGCCGGCGGTCACCCGATACACGGTGAGTCCGATCAGCCCGACGAACGCCGCGCCGACGAGAAGGCCCGCGTAGTAGTAGGCCCTGTCGTAGGACGATTCGTGGACGCGGAACGTGACGTGCCGGCTCGCGAGGCCGGTCAGGAACGTGGGGTTCGCGGCCGCGTATCCCGCCGGGGCGACCGTGCGGCCCGTGCTGCCGTCCGCGAACGTCACGCCCATGCTGTCGGGCGACATCACAATCGCGCGCACCTTGCCCTGGTCGACGAGGGAGAGCAGCTCGGTGAAGGCGAGGTCTCGCGGCGCGTCGCCGCCGCGGCGCACGCCGAGGAAGACGAGCAGCGCGATGGCGGCGCACCCGGCTGTGATGACGAGAGCTTTACGAGACCGAGAGCTGCCTGAAAACACCCTGGACTCCCTGGCTTCCGCGCTTCCGCTGCACCTGGCCGCGGGCCGTGCCTGCTGTCAGTCGCGCGCACCCGGCGACACGCGTCCTGAAACGGCGGGCCGGAGATTCAGTGTTGATGCTGGGTTGCTGCGGAGCGTTGCAGCCCGCCAGCAGTGTAGCGGGCGCTTTGGACGCCTGTAAACCTCTGCCGTATTGGTGCTTCGCTCAACAGCGCGCACCGGGGCCCGGACGGAACTCCCCGTGCATGAAGCGTATCGGCGGAAGCTGCGCGCGCCTGCACGTCGGGGACGCACCAGCACGTGTGCCGGGGCGACCGGGCGGTCAACCCGTCCGGGCCTGCGACCGCTTCTCGGAGCGAGACCATGATCCGAATCGGCTGCTCCGGCTGGCAATACAAGCACTGGAAAGGGGACCTCTACCCTGCCGCGCTGCCGACCGGCGAGTGGTTCGATCACTACGCACGAACGTTCGACACGGTCGAGATCAACAACAGCTTCTACCGCCTGCCGGAGGCGCAAACCTTCCGTCGCTGGCGCGAGCGCGCGCCTGCCGGGTTTCTCTACGCCGTCAAGGCGAGCCGGTATCTGACGCACATGAAGAAGCTGAAGGATCCGGAGGAACCGGTGCAGCGGTTCTTCGAGCATGCCGCGCCGCTCGGCGCGACGCTTGGACCGGTGCTCTACCAGCTGCCACCCCGGTGGCCGCTCGACCTCGATCGGTTGCGCCATTTCCTCGGCGTGCTGCCCCGGCGCGTCCGGCATGTCATCGAATTCAGGGAACCGAGCTGGTATGCGCCGGATGTGCTCGACGTGCTGGCGGCACATGGCGTCGCCCTCTGCCTGCACGACATGATGGGGTCGGCGAGCGGAATCCGGACGGTCGGCCCTTTCGTCTACGTCCGCTTTCACGGCGTGACGAAATACGGCGGGCGCTACGGCGACGAGGAGCTGCAGCCCTGGGCGGAGTGGCTGGATGGGCAGCACGCGTCGGGACGGGACGTGTTCGCGTACTTCAACAACGATATCGGCGGCCACGCGCCGCGAGATGCCGTGCGGCTGCGGGACATGATCCACGCGCGCAGCGTGTCGGGTTGAAGAAACTGGCGTTACTCGACCGCCCGCGCGCCGAGGGAGGCGGCCGCCCCGCCGGTCCGGCTTCTCGCCTGGCGGGCGGTTTCGCGCAGCAGCGGGTCGGGCGCATCGACCCAGCGATCGAGATAGTGGCGCAGCGTCCCGAGATGGAAAGTGCCGATGGCGTACGCGGCGCACGACTGAAGCCAGGGATCGCCGCTCTCGGCGAGCAGCGTCGTCGCCTCCTCGCGCGTGGTCACGGTCGTCCCGAGCGTGCGGTTGGCGAGCTCGACCCGCTGCGTCGCGGTGAAATCGCTGTCGAGCAGCGGCAGCAGCAGCGTGCGGAGTTGCGGCTTCAGAATGTTCTCGAGGAACTCCAGGGCGTTGTCGTGGATGTCGCGCTTCGCGGATTGCAGGCCCACGTACGCGCTTTCGATATCGTAAGCGGGCGACAGCAGCTTCAACAGCCGGAAGATGCGTTCGACCTCCTGCGTCATCGATTCACGGAGGCCTTGCGCGACCGGCTCGCTCGAATCGGCCGCGTAGTCGAGTGTGCCGAGAATCTGGTACGAGCGCAGATGGCCCACGACTTCTGCGGCAAGCACCGTTTCCACCAGCTTGATGTCGAGCGGTCGCGATGACCCCGAGGCGCGCAGCTTGTTGAGCGCAGTCAGCACGCGGAACCGGAGCACGGTGTCGCCGTCGAGCAGGCTCTCGGTCAGCACCAGTTCGGCCGCCGCGGACCCGACGCGCAACAGCACGCCGGGGATCTCGCGGCGGATGGCCGCGGGCGTGGTCTGATCGATCAGGTGGTCGCGCAGCGTGCCGACCACCCGGTCTTCGTACTCGGCCAGCGCCTCCGTCGCGTCGGCGTTGACGCGCTCGTCGCCGAGACGCTCGATCAGCGTTTCGATGAAGACGCGCTTGCGGAAGCGTCCGGCCGCGTGCATGGTGTGCCGGAGCACGTCGGGGTCGTCGCTCGCAAGCAGGTGGGCGAGCTGCGCGTCGAACGCGTCGGGCAGCTGTCCCATCAGCCGGGCCGCCTCGAGCTGAGTTCGCGGGTCTTCGTCCTCCACCATGCTCGTGAGCATCAACCGGGCCGCGTCGAGGTTCTGCGTCTCGCCGGGTTGCGCGAGAAACGACACCATGGCCGATCGGATCGAGAAGTCCGGGAAGTTCCCGAGCTGCTCGACGCGTTCGAGCGGATCGATGTGTGCGTGGTGCGCGATGTAGAGCAGCGCCTCGGTGCGGACCGACAGGTCCGGATCGTACAGCAGCCGCTCGACGTCTCCGCGCACGGAGAGGTCGCCGCCTTCGTTCAGCACCGCCACGGCCCGCGCCCGCACCTCGGGAGCCGTGTGCGTCAGCAGCCCGCGGACCACCGGGTGCGCGGCGCCGGAGTGACCCGCCGTGAACAATTCGAGCGCGTAGAGAATGCGCTGCGGATCGTCGCTGCCCATCTGCGCGGTGAGGATTTCGGTGGCCGCCTTGTCGAGTACCGTGACGCTCGCGCGCTGCACGTGACGGCGGTGTTCCTTGATGCTCTTCCCGAGGTTCGTGACGTACTGCCGTTGTGCGACCCAGGCGGCCGCGAGCCACCCGGCCAGGAGCAGCAGGTTCACCCAGGCGATCTGCGCCGCGGGCCATTGCAGGCCGGTGGCCAGCAGCAGGATGACGAGGCCCGAGAGCCCGTCACCGAGGCGCCAGACCACCGTGTCGATGAACGACTTGACCTGCAGCGTCTGCTCGGCGGGGAGCGGCAGGTACAGCAGCTCCGCCGCGGGCCGGTCAATCGCGTAACGCAGCACCTGATCGCTGCCGCGGAGCATGATCACCGCCGCGAGCGAGCCCGAGACCAGCAGGCCCACCGACCCGAGCGCCAGCGCGACCGGCACGACAGACAGCGCCACCCCCAGGCCGAACCGGCGCAGCAGACGTGACGTCAGCAGCCACTGCAGCGCCAGCGACAGCAGGCCCGTGTAGAAGGCGAAGCTGCCGAAGAACGCGGTCAGCGCGTTCTTGTCCTTGACGATCGTCGCTGCGGCAATGGCCCTGAACTGCCAGGCAGCGACCGCCGTGACAAAGGACGACGCGAGAATCAGCGCAGCAATCGCTGTCAAGTAGGGGGACGCGGCGATCTGCTGCACGCTCTGCCGGAGCCCGGCCGGGCCGCGGCTGGCAGCCTCGCGCACCTCCTCCTCCCCGGGATCAGCCGATTGCGCCAGGTGTCGCAGGCGCCAGAGCCGATCCACGAGCAGTGCACACAGCAGCAGCGCCACGGCCATGCCGATGAGTGTGCTCTCGGCGCCGAACTGCGTCGCGGTGTGCTGCACCACGAAGCCGCCGACGATGTTGCCGGCGATCGCACCGCTGCCGATGAAGCCGAACAATCGCTTGGCCTCGCGCGTGGTGAGCACGTAGTTGGCCAGCGTCCACACCTGCGCCGCTGCCACGACGCCGAACATCCCGACCCAGACGTAGACGACCGGCAGCACCCACGCCGACGAGTCGTGCCGGTGCGAGAGGAACCAGAACAGCACCGAGTTCGACGCGAAGAAGACAAGGCTGCCGCTGATGAGGGTGCGCACCGAGACGCGCTGCCCGACGCGAATGTAGATGGCCACCCACACGCTGACCAGCAGGGCCACCGCGATGTCGACATACGGCAGCTGGCGCGCGCTGAACCGGAAGAGGAAGAGGGCGTCGCGCGTGGCCTTGCCCGCGACGAAGCTCCCGATCACCAGGAACAGGTACCAGAAGAGGAGTACGCCGCGCTCGAGCTCCGCTGGGCGGATTCCGAGCAGCCGCGTCGCAAGGCGCGGGACCGGAGCCCAGAAACCGCGAGGCTGGCGCATGAAACGGGCAGTGTATCCGATTCCGGGCGGCCGGCGGACGCCGGGGCGCCGATGCCGCGCTCGGGGTTTGGAGATGGGCCCTGCCCGCTCTCGTCCCGAGCGTTCTTTCCCGAGGCTGTGCCGATGCCGGAGCGCGCGCCCTGCGGGGTCCTCACCAGGTCGAACCGCGGTGTAAGATGCGCCATCAGCCCTGCACCCGCTCGGTGTGCCGTCGCGCACGCCGGGGCCTGCTGACGGCGACAGACACCGTAAGGAATCAGTCCGTATGGGGATTGTGCGACGCCTCATCTCACCCATCGTCGAGCTGCGCGAGAGCGAGACGGGCACGGCGCTGATGATGTTCGCCTACTCGTTCCTGGCGATGATGGCGTACAACATCATCCAGCCCATCACGCGATCGCGCTTCATCAGCTCCCTCGGCGCCGACAACCTTCCCTACGTCCTCCTCGTTTCCGTGTTCATCGTCGGCGCGATCATGCAGGGTTACAGCCGGCTGGGTGGGCTGCTGCCGGGAAAGTGGGTCGTGCCGGCCACGCAGGGCGCGATGGTGGCGCTGCTCGTCGCGTTCTGGGTCGCGTCCGGGTGGGGCTGGACGTCGGTGGACGTCGGCTTCTATCTCTTCGGCCAGATCTACGGGATTCTGCTCATCAGCCAGTTCTGGACGCTGGCCAACATCATCTTCGACCCGCGACAGGCCAAGCGCCTGTTCGGCTTCATCGGCGGCGGTGCGAGCCTCGGCGGCGCCGCTGGCGGCAGCATCACGTCCCTGCTCACCAAGACGGTCGGCAACGCGAATCTGATGCTGGTGAGTGCGGGAGTGGTCGCCCTCTGCGCGATCGTCGTCCTCCTCGTCGTGCGGCACACACGCAGCGAAGACCTGGCCGGGCTCGAGCAGGCCGGCAAGGAGGAGGGCGTCAGCAGCGGCGAGGCCCTCCAGATGCTGCGCCGCAGCCGCCATCTGCAGATCATCGCCGCCGTGATCGCCATGACCTCGATCGGCGCAGGTCTGATCGATCAGCAGTTGAGCATGGCCACCGAAGCCGCCAAGGGGGCGCAGGGCACTGACGCGATGACGGCGGTGCTCGCCGACGTGCAGGTGTACACGTCGTTGATCGGCTTCGTCATCCAGGTGTGGCTGACGAGCAAGATCCAACGATTTCTCGGGATCGGTTTCGCCCTGATGATCCTGCCGATCGGCCTCGGCTCGACCGCGCTGCTGACGCTGGTGGCGGCGCAGTTGTGGGCGCCGATGTTCGCGCGGGTGTTCGACAAGTCGATCCGCTATACCGTCGACAAGACCTCGCGCGAAATCCTTTTCCTTCCGTTGCCCGGCGACATCAAGGCGAAGGCGAAGCCGTTCGTGGATGTCACCGTCGATCGAATCGGTCGTGCGGCGAACGCGCTGATCCTGCTCGTGCTGATCAAGCCGTGGGGCCTGAACCTCTCCTGGCCGCAAATCAGCTACGCCAGCATCGCCGTGATGGCGCGTGTGGATTGTCCTCGCACTCCGCGCGAAACGCGGCTACATGGTGGCGTTCCGGCGGAGCCTCGACACCAACGACGTCCAGCCGCAGGACCTGCGGCATTCTGGCCCCGACCTGTTCACGATCGAAACGCTCGTCGAGGAACTCGGGCATCCTGACGCGCGGCATGTGCTGCATGCGATCGATCTGCTCGAGGGCTTCGACAGGCGGCACCTGATCTCGCCGCTGCTCCTCCACCACGCCTCGCCCGAGGTCCGCGCCCGCGCGCTGCGCACGATCGAAGCGGCGCGCCCTGACCTGCAGGCCCGGTGGTCGGCTGGCATCGAGCAGATGCTGAAAGACGATCACCCGGAGGTGCGGGCCGCGGCGGTGGGTGCGCTGGCCGCCAGCCGGGGCGAGCAGGTTGCCGGGCTGATGCGCCCGTACCTGGAGGATCGCGATCCGCGGATGGTCGTGACCGCGGCGGCGGCGCTTGCCGCGGGTCCGCGCGAGGAGGACGTCGCCGCGGCGGAAGAGGCGCTGCGCGCGATCGCGCTCGACACCCGACAGGCGGCGGTGCCGGCACGCCGCGAGGTCGCCGAGGCGCTCGGGCACATCACATCGGCGCGGTTCCGGCCGCTGCTCGTGCCGCTGATGTACGACCCGGCGCGCGAGGTCGCCGAGGAAGCCATCCGCAGCGCCGGCCGCCTCGGTGCGTCCGACTACCTGTTTGTGGCGCCATTGCTCTCGCTGCTGCGGAACCGGCTGCTGAAGGGGCCCGCGCGAGAAGTGCTGGTGGGCTACGGGGACGACATCGTCGAGACCCTCGCCTTCTTCCTGCACGACGAGAGCGAGGACATCTGGGTGCGCCGCCATATCCCGTCGACGCTGGCGCTCATCCCCACCCAGCCGTCGGTCGACGTGCTCGTCTCCACGCTCGACGCGGCGGACGGGTTCCTGCGCTACAAGGCGCTGCGCGCGCTCGGGCGGCTGAAGCGAGAGCATCCGGAGCTGTCGATTCCGAAGCCGCCAATCGAAGCGCTGGTGGTCAAGGAGACGAACCGGTATTTCAGCTACCTGGGCCTCCACTACAACGTCGTCGTCAGGGATCCGGTCGCGCGCGATACGCTGCTGGCGCGAGCGCTCGGGGAGAAGCTCGGTCGCACGGTGGACCGCATCTACCACCTGCTCGAGGTGATCTACCCGTGGAAGGACGTGGCCGCGGCGCGCTGGACCCTCGAGCACACCACCGGGCGCGCGCGCGCCGGCGCGCTCGAGTACCTCGACAACCTCCTGACGGGCCAGATGCGCAAGCGGGTCATCCCGGTGCTGGACGATGTGCCGCTCGAGGAGAAGGTGCGGCGCGGCAATGTGCTGCTGAAGTCGCGCGTGCGCGACGTCGAGGACAGCCTCGCGCAGCTCGTGCACGACCCGGATCAGATCATCGCGGCGACCGCCATCCACTTCGTGGAGTCGCGCGCCGCGTGGACGCTGGCCGGCGACCTGGAGTACGCGCTGGAACACCGCGATGTCAAGGACTGGTACGTCTTCGAGGCCGCGTCGTGGGCGCTGGCCGCGCAGCGGATGGCCGCCGACGAGCGCCGCAGCCGCTGGATGGAGCCGCTACCCGCCGTGGAGCTCGCCGATCGGCTCCGGCGAATGCCCTTGTTCGACTACGTGGCCATTGACGAGCTGTTCCACATCTCGGATGCCGGACGTCAGGTCCGGCACGAGCACGGGCGCGTGCTGTACGAGCAGGGCACCAGTCCCGACGACCTGCAGTTCCTGCTCGACGGAAGGGTTCGGAGCACCGTTGACGCCGACGGGCACGTCTCGCAGACCGAGATAGGTCCCCCGGCGGCGCTGGCCTTCGAGGAAGTCATGGAGGGCGCCCCGGCGGCCAGCACGATCACGGCTGTCGATCGCGCGATCTGCCTCGCGGTACGGAGTGAGCAGGTGCTGGCATTGCTCGCCGAGAACCCCGACCTCGTGCACGGCCTCCTGCGGATGGCCATCGAGCGCGAAAACGGCGAGGCCTGGCGCGGCGTCATGCGCGCCGCCGTCGGCCCCGTCGAGGGTGGGGCGTCGACCGACCCGCTGCAGCCGGTTGAGAAGATTCTGCTGATGCAGGAACTGCCGGTGTTCGCACGCGCCTCGGCCGCCGATGTGAGCGCGGCCGCCGCCATCGCTCGCGAAGTGCGTGCCGCTCCGGGCGACACGCTCTTTAGCGGCGGCGACGCACCGGCCATCTATTTGCTGGTCGCCGGAGAACTGGCCCTCGAACCACTGGCGACAGGCACGCCGCTGACTGCGGGGCGGG
This sequence comes from Vicinamibacteria bacterium, assembly GCA_963697705.1. Taxonomy (GTDB): domain Bacteria; phylum Acidobacteriota; class Vicinamibacteria; order Vicinamibacterales; family JAENWD01; genus CAVUCH01. Next base: position 686,461 of record CAVOPA010000017.1, on the reverse strand, counting down.
GCGATACGGTAGGCGTGTACGAGACGCTGAGCGGAGCGGAAACGACCGGCTGGCGTGCGCACGTCACCCGCGACGTCGTCGCGCTGCGGATCGATCGCGAGGCGCTCTTCGATCTGCTGGCGGAACACATCGGCCTGCTGCAGGCGATGTTCAGCGCGGTGCTGCGGCGATCGTCGGCGAGCGTCGTGTAGCTCGGACCGCACGAGGAACACCGAAAATCGAAACTCCCGTGACCTCCTGGTCACGGGAGTTTCTGCGTACCGAGCGAAAAGGCCCGGGTCGTCATCCTGAGAACCTGGAACCCAGAACCGGAACCCGGAACCGTCTAGAGTAGAAGACGCATGCACGATCTCCTCGTAGTCGGCGCCGGGCCCGTCGGGCTCGCCTGCGCGATCGAAGCCAGGCGGCGCGGCCTTTCGGCGTTGGTGATCGACAAAGGCACCCTCGTCAACTCCATCGTCGGCTACCCGGCCCGGATGGAGTTCTTCTCCACGCCCGAGCTGATCGAGATTGGCGGACACCCGTTTCCCGTGCAGGGTTACAAGCCGACGCGCGAGGAAGCGATCGAGTATTACCGCGGGGTGGCCGCCCGCGAGGCAATCGACATACGCCTCTACGAGCGCGTCGTCGAGGTCGGCGGCGCGAAGCCGGAGTTCAGGGTCGTGACCGACCGCGGTGATCACCGCGCCCGCCATGTCGTCATCGCGATCGGCTTCTTCGATGTGCCGAATCGGCTGGGCGTCCCAGGCCAGGACCTGCCGAAGGTGACGCATTACTACCAGGAGCCGTACCGCTACGTCCGTCAGAAGGTGGCGATCATCGGGGCCAAGAATTCTGCCGCCAAGGCCGCGCTGGACTGCCACCGCCACGGCGCGGAGGTCACCCTCGTCGTGCGGACGCCGGCGTTGTCGGAGAAGATCAAATACTGGATCAAGCCGGATCTCGAAAACCGCATCAAGGAAGGCAGCATCCGCGCGTACTTCAACACCGCCTTGGAAGCGATTCGGGATGCGTCAATCGTGTTGCGCACACCGGCGGGGCTCGAAGAGATCGCGAACGATTGGGTCGTCGCAATGACCGGCTACCGCCCGGACTACGGGTTCCTCGAAACGCTCGGAATCGCCATCGCCGACGACCCCTATCGCACGCCGGTGTTCGACGAAGCGACGTTCGAGACGAGCCGCCGGGGCGTGTACCTTGCCGGCACGGTGTGCGGCGGTTACCACACGAGCCGCTGGTTCATCGAGAACGGCCGCTTTCACGCGGCGCAGATCGTGAAGCACATCACCGAGGGGCGCGCCGATACGATCAGGTTCGACGCCGTGCACTGGAAGACCGACGAGTAGGCGCACAGCAGGGCGCACCAGTTCGCGGCGATGATCCCTCCGAATACGGCCAGCATGAAGACGGCGTGCAGCGAGACTGACCCGCAGCCCGGAGCCGGCAGGCGTAGCCGATTACGTCACATCAGGTTAAGATTCGCCCCATTGTCACTTCGAAGATGCGGACGCCTCGACGTGCAGGTGCCCGCGCTATCGCATGGAGATCCGGATGCACAGCCCATTCATCCTCACTGATCGGCGCCGGTTCATCGCCACGCTGGCGGTCGGCGCGGCCGCATTTACCGTGCGGGGAGCGTTCGCCGAGCAGCTGGCGCGCACGGCGGCCCAGACCGAGGGGCCGTTCTATCCCGATCGCCTGCCGCTCGATACCGACAACGATTTGCTCATCGTCAACGACGGGATTACGCCCGCGGTCGGCGAGATCACGCACTTGTCGGGCCGCATTCTCGATGAAACGGGCGCCGCCATCCGCAACGCGGTCGTCGAAATCTGGCAGTGCGACCACGAGGGCGTCTACATCCACTCCGGCGACGTCTCCCGCAAGGCGCGCGATGGAAACTTCCAGGGCTATGGCCGTTTCCTCACTGACGCCAGCGGCGCCTATTACTTTCGCACGATCAAGCCGGTTCCCTATCCCGGACGCACACCGCACATTCACTTCAAGGTGAAGAAAGGCGGCCGCGAGCTGCTGACGACGCAGTGCTATATCAAGGGACACCCGGGCAACGCGCAGGACGGCATCTGGAAATCTGTCACCGATCCCCGCGCGCGGGAGTCGATCACGATCGACTTCAAGCCGGCGACCGGTTCCCCGGCCGGCGAGCTCGCGGCGACCTTCGATATCGTCGTCGGGCGGACGCCGGCCGCGTGACGCGGCCAGGATGCGCGGGATGTACGAACGGAGCGCTGCATGGAGAACCGCCGCGAGTTCCTGAAGCGGGCGGGCGCCGCCGCGATTGGCGCAACGATCGCGCCGGGCGTCGCGCACGGGCACGCGGGTGGCGCCACACCCGGCGACGGCCCGGGCAAGGACCTGCTGATGACGGTGCTGCAGGCCGCGCGGGATGCCGGCGCGTCGTACGCCGACGCGCGGCTCGGCCGCTATCGCAGCCAGTCGATTGCCACGCGCGAACGGCAGGTGACCGGAGTCAGGGACGCTGAATCGTTCGGCATCGGCGTGCGCGTACTGGTGAACGGGTCGTGGGGCTTCGCCGCCACGCGCGATCTGTCCACCACGTCCGTGCAGGCGACGGCACGCGATGCGGCGCAGATCGCGCGCGCGGCTGTCGCCGTGCAGAAGCGCCCCGTCGTGCTCGCGCCGGTCACGCCGGTGACCGGCACCTGGCAGACCCCGGTGGCGACCGATCCGCTCGATGTGCCGATCGAGGAGAAGATCGCGCTGCTGCTGGCGGCCAACGACGCAGCGCTCGGCGTAAAGGGCGTGCGCTTCGTGAACAGCTCGCTCGCGCTCCTGCGCGAGGAAAAGACGCTCGCCACGACCGACGGCACCTTCACGGTGCAGACCTTCTATCGCGTCGGCCCGCAGTTCACGGCCACGGCGGTCGCCACCGGCGATTTCCAGAGCTACAACCACGAGATCGCACCCCGCGGCGCAGGGTGGGAGTACGTGACTGGGCTCGACCTGGTGCGGCACGCGCCGGAATGGGCATCGCATGCGGTCGAGAAACTTTCTGCGCGCAGCGTGGACCCGGGCCCGTACGATCTCATCCTCGATCCGACCAATCTGTGGCTCACCATCCACGAGAGCATCGGCCACCCCACGGAGCTCGATCGCGCCATGGGCTACGAGGCCAACTACGCCGGCACGAGCTTCATTGCGCCCCCCGAGCGGCACATCGGCCAGCTCCGCTACGGCCGCGACCTCATGAACGTGCGCGCCGACCGCACCCAGCCCGAGTCGCTCGCTCGGTGCGCGTGGGACGACGAGGGGGTGCCGGCCGACGAGTGGCTGCTGGTCGAGAAGGGCCTCTTCAAGGATTACCAGACGACCCGCGAGCAAGCGGCATGGATTTCCAAGCTCACCGGCGTCACGCGCTCGCACGGCTGCGCCTACGCCGACTCGTGGTCGAACGTCACCTTCCAGCGCATGCCGAATGTATCGCTGCTGCCGGGGGATCAGCCAATCGGGCTCGACGAGATCATCTCCGCCACCGAGCGCGGTATCGTGATCAGGAACCGCGGGTCGTGGTCGATCGACCACCAACGCTACAATTTCCAGTTCTCGGGACAGGTGTTCCACGAAGTACGAAACGGCAAGGTCACCGGCATGCTGAAGGATGTGGCCTACCAGGCGCGCACGCCCGAGTTCTGGAACAGCATGGATATGATCGGCGGCGCCTCGAGCTACTGGCTGGGTGGATCGTTCGGTGACGGGAAGGGAGAGCCGGGCCAGAGCAACTCGGTCAGTCACGGCTGCCCCCCGGCCCGGTTCCGCGGCGTGACCGTCGTCAACACGGGAAGACAGTCGTGAGCTACGAGCCGCCCTCCCGTCAGGCGCTCGAATCATTGGCGCGGCGCATCCTCGGTTTCAGCAAGGCCGACCAGTGCCGCGTCGTCGCCGACGCCACGTGGCGCGGGAACACGCGCTTCGCCGCGAGCGAGATCACGACGGCCGGCGTCACGACCGACACCGAGGCGACCATCACCAGCACGATTGGCCGGCGGCGGGCCTCGACGACCACGAACCTGGCCGACGATGCATCGCTCCGCCGCGCGGTGGCGCTGTCGGAGCAGATCGCACGCTTGTCTCCCGAGGATCCGGAGCTGATGCCGGAGCTGGCGGCGCAGCGCTACACGACCGTCGACGCGTACGACGCGACCACGGCGGGGCTCGACGCCGATGCTCGCGCGCAGGCGGCGCGGCGCGTGCTCGAACTGCCGGAGGTGAAGGGCCAGTCGCTGCTGGCCGCAGGCTTCATCGAGCTGAATGCCGGCGCGCGAGCGGTTGCGACGAGCAACGGGCTCTTCGCGTACCACGCGGCGACCGACGCCAGCATGTCGACGACCGTGCGCACGCCGGACGGGACCGGCTCGGGTTGGGCGGCCGCCGGCGCCCGTGCGTGGAGCGACATCGATGCGGCTTCGCTCGGCACCCTGGCCACGCGGAAGGCGCTGGCGTCGCGGAACCCCGTCGGGCTCGAGCCCGGGCCCTACACGGTCATTCTCGAGCCGCAGGCCGTCGCCGATCTCGTCCCGCTGATGATGGGGTCGTTCGACGCGCGGCAGGCGGATGAAGGCCGGAGCCCGTTTTCGGCGAAAGAGGGCGGCACCAAGATTGGCCAGAAGGTTGCGGACGAGCGCGTCACGATCACATCCGATGCCGCCGACCACGAGCTGCGCGTCCGTCCCTTCGACGCGGAGGGCCTGCCGGTCGGCCGCACGGTGTGGATCGAGAACGGCATCCTGAAGAACCTCGCGTACTCGCGGTTCTGGGCGCAGAAGCACGGCAAGCAGCCGACAGGTAGCGCCGAGGGATTCGGCGGACGGCCCGCGGGCGGCCTGAAGATGGCGGGCGGCACGAAGACGGTCGACGAGCTCGTCGCGAGCACCGCGCGCGGCGTGCTGATCACGCATTTCTTCTACATCCGGTTTCTGGATCCACGAACCGTGCTGCTGACCGGCCTCACCCGCGACGGCACGTTCCTCGTGGAAGACGGAAAGATCGCGCGTTCGATCAAGAACTTCCGCTGGAATGAGAGCCCGCTGTTCATGCTGAACAAGATCGAGGAGCTCGGGCGCGCGGAGCGGACGTCCGCGGGCGTGGTGCTGCCCGCCATCAAGGCGCGGGATTTCACGTTCACGTCAGTCTCGGACGCCGTGTAGTGTCGACCGGTGCTTCCGCCAGCTAGGTTCAGGCCAGTTCCTCCGAGAGTTCTTCTGGGGCCGTGATCATGCGTGTGCTCATGCTGGTGTTCCTCGTCTCTTGGTTCACACTCGCCATGCCCTCTACTCCGGTACACACGCAGGACAGCCCGGCGGAAGCGGCGCTGGCGAGTGTCATCAGCGACTTCGAGCGCATCCTCAAGCGTGCCGATCCAATCACCGCCGGTCTCGACGGCGACCGCGACGCGTTACGACGGTTGCCGGATCCCTCGCGGGACACCGAGCTGGCCAACGGCCGCGAGCTCTCGGCCATCGGCGCGAAGCTGGCCCAGATCAGCATTCGCGATCTGTCGTCGGCGTCGGCTCTCAATCACCAGGTGCTCTCACGGGCCATCGCGGAGGCGGTCGAGCAGGTCGGGTTCGACTTCGACCGCATCGCGTTCCAGAACGACGACGGCTTCCACACGCTCGGCGACTACCTCGGACGTACCACGACCATCGCCTCGCGTGACGATGCAGACGCCTGGCTGGCGCGGGTGGGTGCACTGCCGGCTTACTACAGCGCGAGCATCGGCAACCTGCGGCGCGGCATCGAGACCCGGTTGACGCAGCCGACCATCGTCGTCAATCGCGTGCTCGAGGTCGCCCGCCGGCAGGCGGACACGAAGGCCGAACAGAGCCCGCTGCTGCTCCCGTTCTCGCGGATGCCCGCCGGCATCCCGCCGGCGGTGCAAGCCGATTATCGCGACCGGGCCCTCGCCATCGTGCGTGACCGCGTCTTGCCCGCCGAGCGGGCCTTCGCCACGTTTCTCGCGCAGGAGTACGCACCGGCGGCACGTTCCACCATCAGCTGGCGCACGACGCCGAACGGCGAGACCTCGTATCGGTTCCTCGTCCGCCGTGAGACGACGACGGGCATGACGCCCGACGAGATCCACCAGCTCGGAAAGGCGGAGGTCGCGCGCATCCGCGCGCTCATGGACGCATCGATCAAGGAGACCGGGTATGCCGGCACCTTCGCAGGCTTCCTGCAGATGCTGCGTTCCGATCCGCGGTTCTACCCGAAGACTCCGCAGGAGCTGCTCGAGAAGGCCAGCGAGATCGCCAAGCGCGCGGACGACGGGCTGCCGCCGCTGTTCGGCACGCTGCCGCGGCTCTCGTACGGTGTCCGGCCGGTGCCTGCCGACATCGCTGAGGGCTACACCACGGGACGCTACTGGCCAGGATCCATGGTCGCCGGTCAGGCGGGAGGCTACATGGTGAACACCTCGAGCCTCGATCAGCGGGCGCTCTATGAATTGCCGGCGCTCACCGTGCACGAGGCCGTGCCCGGCCATCATCTACAGGTCGCGCTCGCCCAGGAGCTCGAGGGCATGCCGTACTTCCGTCGCCATGCGGTCACGACCGCCTTCGTCGAGGGCTGGGGCCTGTACGCGGAGTTTCTGGGCGAAGAGATGGGGATGTACCGCGACCCTTACGAACGCTTCGGGCGCTATTCCTACGAGATGTGGCGCGCGTGCCGGCTGGTGGCCGACACGGGTATCCACTGGCTCGGATGGGACATCGAGCAGGCACGCCAGTGCTTCGCCGAGAACTCCGCACTATCGCAACACAACATCCAGACGGAGCTCGAACGGTATATCTCCTGGCCCGGCCAGGCGCTCGCGTACAAGATCGGCGAGCTGCGGTTCCGCGCGCTGCGGAAGGAAGCCCAGGAGAAGCTCGGCGAGCGGTTCGACGTCAGGAAGTTTCACGATGTGCTCCTGCTCGGTGGGGCGCTGCCGCTCGACGTGGTAGAGACCCGCGTACGCGCGTGGATCGACAACTATCCGGCAGCGAAGACAGCGCCGTGATCGGTCAGCGGCGGCGAACGAGCAGCCACGTCACGGCGAGCGCAGCAAGAGACAGGACGGCTCCCGTCAGCACCGACGCGGGCCGGTATTCGAACCTGACGGTGTGCCGCCCCGCCGGCACGACGACCCCGCGAAACAGGTAGTTCGTCCGGTAGATCGCCGTCTCGACGCCATCCACGTACGCACGCCATCCCGGAAAGTACATTTCGCTGACGACGAGGTAGCGCGGCTCGATGGTCGTCGTGACTACGTCGAGCGCATTCGGTCCCGGGCGGCTCGCCTCGGCGCCCGCGGGACCGCGTGGCGGCGCCAACGCCGGCGCCGATGCGCTCTCGACGAGTGCCTCGCGCCGGCCATCGAAGCCTGGCGCGGTGACCTGGCGGAACACACTCGACGGGCTGCCGTCTGCGCGGATGCGGTCGGCAAAGTACGCCCGCGGGTACGCCCGCGTGTTCTCGTACACACGCGCGTGCGTGCCTTCGAAGATCGGTCGGAGGTGCGGCCCAAGCGCGAGGCGATCGCCCGAGGGGACGATCACGTACCGCACGTTGAGCGAGCTCAGCACCGGATTGTCGGCACGGAGCAGCCGCTCGTCCCGCAAGTACCCGTACGACACGTCGTCCACGCGCGGACCGAAGACGTAGTCGGTGTAGCGGCGCGGCTGGAGCGAGTTGAAGCCGTTGACGTCATCGATGCCGTGCACCATCGCCCAGCTCATGGCGAGCGTGTGCTGCGCTTCGCGGTACGCCTGGTCGTTGCTGCTGGCGAGCCACGTCGCCTTGCGAAAGAGGGCCGTGTCCTCCTGCAATACGCCGACGACCTGTGGCCGCTGTCGATAGAGCCGCCGCGGCGCGGTCGGGGTGAAAGACACGGCGTAGAGGCTGAGATCGGCCGCCACGAGGGCGATGGCGAGCGCCTGGGTGAGCGACCCCGCCTCCGTGCGGCTCCACCATGCCAGCAGCAAAGCGGACGCAAACGCCAGCAGCAGTGGAACCCACGTGTGCGGAAGCGCCGGCGACAGGCGCGCCAGATCCTGTGGAGAAAGACCAGGCAGCGGCCCTGTTGGCAGCTTCGCGTGCCACACGAAGAGAGCTGGCCCACACGCGATGAGCACTGCCGCGACCAGCAGCCACTTGCGGCCGGTCGGCCGCTCGACGATGTGCTGCAGGCCGAAGCCGGCCAGGGCAGTCAACGCAAATGCCGCGAGCACCAGCGCCCGCTCGACCGCCCGCAGCTTGCCGATCCCCGGCACCGCGAACAACACCCGTCCGAAGGGTGTGTGCCATCCCGCGGCCATCAGGATGCCCGTCGCGAGCAGCAACACCAGGAACAGCAGTGAGAACCACCGGTGTCGCAGCACGGGGTCGTCCGCGCCGGCCGTCTGCCGGCTCACCGTGCTGAAACGGCGTGTCGTCAGGCTGATGAAGTGTGCCGCGGCCACGAGCGCCAGCGCGAGCGGCAGGATGCCGACGTATGCCGAGTGTTCCCAGATCCGCGCGGCCTCGCTGATGGCGAGTGGACCCGAGGCAAAGATGCTCTCGCCCTGCGCGCCGAGCATGTACGGGAAGAGGAACAACAGCCACTCGGCACCGGCGGTGGACGTCCGGAATACGAACGCGTAGGTCGTTCCGGCGGCGCGTGTCGATAGCCGCGCGAGTTCGATCCAGGGCAGGAGCTGCACGGCCGCGAGCAAGTAGCCGAGCGCATACGCGCCGGCGATCCGAACGGCGCTTCTCACCGTCTGGCGCCATCCGTCACCGCCCGTGTGCCGTTCGACGGCGCGCACCACGGTGAAGAGGCCGGCGGCCAGCGCCGTGTAGATTGGCACCTGTGGATGACCGGCCACTGCCTGGAGGCCCAGCACACCGGCCGCCGCGGCACACCATCGGCCGGCGTGCTGGCGGTCCGATGCGAGCAGGCGCTCGACGCAGGTGAAGATCGCCGGGATCAGCGCCGCGCCGCTCATGATCGAGAGATGCACCACACGAGCGGTGATGGAGCCGCAGAACATGAACGCGAGCGCGGCGACGACCGCAGGCGAGCGCCACAATCCGAGCGTGCGCGCGAATGCGAACATGCCGACGCCCGCGATGCTGAACTGCAGCAGCACCACCAGGTTGAGCGCCGTCTCGGCCGGCATGACGAAGAACAGCCAGTTCGGCGGGTAGAACATCGCCGTCTGGCCGTCGGCCAGCAGGGGGATGCCGGAGAACACGTACGGGTTCCAGAGCGGCAGGTGCCCGTCGGCCAGCATCCTGGCGGGCACCACGTGATACGGGTAGAAATAGGCCTGCAGGTCCTGCCCGGAGAAGACCCGCCACATCACGGTGATCGGGGCAAACACGACGAAGGGCAGCAGCGCGAGGATGAGCGGAGGCACGTACCACCACCGCGTGCGCGCGACAGGCGGGCGGCTGAGAAGTCGCGTCACGGCCACGTGCGAGCTAGTCCCCTGGAATCGTGATGGGTTGCACAAGTCCCGGAGCGCGGCGCCCGGGTGGCAAGGCGCGACGACCGAGGATATTGGGCATATCTGAGGAAGGAGCAACGCCGCCAGTCGGGATGCCCCGCCCGGGAGTTGTGTGACTCATCACGCTTCCAGGGGACTAGCGTGCCGCGGAGGCCAGCGCCTCGGTCTTCTCGCGCCCGCTCTCGATTGACTGGTCCAGCAGTGCGTCCACCGACGGCCTCGGTGTGGCGACGAGGAAGATCTGGTACGCGAACAGGCCCTTCGACACGCGAATGAGCCACTCGTTGATCCGGAGCAGCGCGCGGGAGGTCCGGTTCAGCCCGAGCGCCTTCGGGAATGGCGCCGGGATCCCCTCCAGCCGGTCCACGTAGAAGCCGCACTGCGCGAACAGGCGCGCGAGCGACTTGAACGTATAGAGCCGCGTGTGCGTGAGGTCGAGGATGCCGCGCTTGCCGTAATTGAAGTTGCCGAGCAGGGCCTGCAGCCGCACGACCCCGAACACGACGTTGCCGGAGGTGACGATGAACGTAGGCTTCCGGTTGGTGCTCCGGGTGGCGCTGCGCAGCCGGTCGAGCAACGCCTCGGGGGCCTTGAGGTGCTCGATGACGTCGAGCAGCAGCACGTAGTCGTACTGCCGCAAATCGAGATCGGGGACCGACTCGAGCTCATCGCCGAGCACGAACGTCTCGAACGCCTCCGGCATGGCGGGCGGGAACTGGTCCACACCGGTCACTCGGCAGTTCTTCGCGGCGAGGTGGGCGTCGAAGTACCCCGGTCCACAGCCGATGTCGAGCACGCGCGCGCCCGGCGCCACGGCATCGAGCGCCATCGTGTGCGACGAGGGGTATCCGAGCTTCAGGTGGTAGTGCGCATTGGTGTTGCCGGCGATGTCGAACTTGCGATCGTAGAAAATGTTCAACCGGTGCAGCCGGCTCGCGATCGTGGTCGCCACTACGTCGCGGGCGTACTTGAGGCCGTCGACGCGGCAAATCTCGTCGCCGTAGTACGTGGGGATTGCGACCTCGCGGATGCGGCAGCCGGCCAGCAGAAACTGGATGATGATCTCGGTATCGAAGTGGAAGACGTTCGAGTTGTAGCCGAACGGAATCCGGGCCAGGGCGGCGACGCTGTAGGCGCGGAAGCCGGAGTGGAATTCCGACAGCTGGGAACCGAGCAGCCGGTTCTGCAGGAACGTGAGCACCTTGTTCCCGACGAACTTGTAGAGCGGCATACCGCCCTGCCTCGCCACGCCGGCGACGAGCATTCGGGAACCCATCACCGCATCGGCGTCGCCGTCGAGGATCGGCGCCAGCAGCCTTGGAATCGCCTCGGGCGCATACTGCCCGTCGCCGTGGAGCAGCACGACGATGTCGAAGCCGTGGCGGATCGCATACTGGTACCCGAGCTTCTGGTTCCCGCCGTAGCCCTGGTTCTCGGGGTTGTAGAGCACTGTCACCGGGTGCCGGCTGGCCTTCGCGGAGCGCACGCCGACGTCGAACGTGCGGTCGCGGGACGAGTCGTCGATGACCAGCACTTCCGTGTCGTGAGCGAAGACACTGTCCGGCACGCGTGCCAGCACCGTCTCCAGCGTGGACTCCGCCTCGTAGGCCACGACGAAGATCAGAATGCGTGTCTTGCGGTCCTTCGAGGAGCTGTTCACCTGCATCGGCACCGTTCGCTCACGGCGCATTGTAGCGGAGCCATCAGCCGGGCCGACCGCTCGCGTCGGCCGCCGCTTCCACCAGGAGAGAGGGATCGTCAGGGCGTCGGCGAGCCCGCAAAAGAGGCGGCAATGTGCGAGAACACCGGCTCGTAGCGGCCGAAGGTTTCGGGCAGGGCCCAGCACACCAGCCGAAAGACCTGCCGCTCCAGGGGAATCACGTAGACACGAACGCGCTCGGTCCTGGAGGACCAGGAACGGGTGAAGTCCAGCATCACGATCCGGCGCTCGCCGACCGTCAGGATGCGTCCGTTGATGTCCTTGACCTGCGGGTCGGCCGTGCGGATCAGGTCCTGCTCGATCGCCACGAAGGTATCGTTCACGAGCCGCGCGGGCGTGGGCCGTTCGCGCACTTCGTACTCGAGTACCGCCGCCGCATCACCGGTCTTGTGCTCCAGCGTCACGAGCGACGCGAGACCGTGGCCCGACACCTGCCAGTCCTTCGCCGGGTACTCCAGCGTGACTGCGGGGTGCTGGTCCGTCCACGTCTTCACCTTCAGCGTGGACGAGCGGGCGAACGGCGGCGGGTCCTGCGCTGCGGCGGCGGACGGCCCGATGAGGGCGACAACAGCAAAAGCGGCAGCGAGGTGCACATGCGCACCGGAACCAGACCTGTGCCGGCGCGTTGTCGCCTTGCACTCCACATGTGTCGTCATCGAGGCTCCATGGCGCGCATCAGCTCGGCGCTGTCGTGGTGCTGTGATGAGCCGTCATCGCAGAGCGCCAGCGCACGCGTGAGGTGCTGACCCGCATCGCGGTATCTGCCGGCGTTGTAGTAGTTCAGCCCGTCGTCATACGCCTGTTGGCAGGCGCGCCCCTTGGCGACGCGAGCGTCGGTGATCCGCTCGGCGACCCCGGCCAGGCCCGGAGCGATCCTGCGGGCGTGCTCGAACGTCAGCAACGCCTCGCCGAATTCGCCGCGACGCTGCTGCTGCACGCCCTGGTCGAGCAGCTGGCGTGCGAGCGCCGATTGCGTGGCTCTGACCCCTTCGAGTCGCGTGCTCACATCCCGATATCCAGGCTCCGCGGCCTCCAGCCCCTCGAACGTTCGAATCGCGTCGTCGAACCGTTCCTCCTGTTCGGCTGCAGCAGCCTTGTTGTACTCCTCCCACGCGGCGCGGGATCGGTTTTGCCACGAGCCGGCCGATTCTCCTCGACGCCGCTCGAGCAGCGGGTACGCCGGCGCCTCCGCTCGCTTCTTCTCCATGCCTGATGTCCGCACCGTGGGCGGGACCTCTTCGGCCGGCAACGGCGCCGGCTCCGGCTCCGGAGGCGGGTCAGCGACAGCGGCAGGCTCGCCCTGTGCCGGTTCGACTGGCGCTGCCGCAGCCGTCCGCGCCTTGATCATGGTTTCCGCTTGGGCGCGGAGCCGTTGCGCCTCCTCGCGTGCGGGGTCGTCAGGCGGGACGGCATCGAGATGCAGGCGGATGGCGTCCTCGGGCCGGCCGTCTCTCACGAGCTGACGGGCGGCGTCGATATGCGCGCGTCCCTCATCGCCGGCCGATCTCTTGTTTCGAACGATCACGGCGGCACTCGCGATGACGGCGAGCACCGCGACAGCGATCAGCACAGCGCCAACAGAGCGTCGCCGTACCGTCCCGGAAGGATTGATTCTCGAAGGCGGCCCGGCCGGTGCTGCGGCGACGGCGGGCTGCGCAATCGGTACGCTGGCCGGAGGCGCGATCGTCACGGGATCGCCCGCGTCCGGTACGCTGGCCAACGTCGAAACGTTGCCCTCGCCGTTGCTCGAGGGTTGGGTGTCCCACGTGAGAACGTAGGGCCCGATGCTGAAGGACTGCCCCAGCGCGAGCTCAGCGGAGGCGATCGGCACACCATCTACGAGCGTGCCGTCCGCGCTGTGGAGATCGCTGAGGGTGACGACACCCTCCTCCAGTCGGAGCTCCGCGTGGGCACGCGACACGCGCTTGAGGGGATCCTCGAGCACGACATCGTTTTCCGGACCACGCCCGATCCGGAGCCCGGCGTCTCGGCCAGCTCAGCCTGGCGGTACAGGACGCCGTCACGATAAACCGACAGGATACCGGCCACAGGATACCCAGACAATTCGTTTGCGCTCGCCCTGGACGCTCGCGTAGGTGCTGACTCTACCACCCGTGTGCACGTCGTGATTAGAGGCGGTTCAGTATAATGCGTCCGCTCCCTTCGGGCCGATCCGGCCGTGCTCACGGCGCATGCTCTCGGATTGAGGATGCATCCGCACCCGGCGACGATTGGACGGTTCCACGTACGCAGCTGCCTGGGTCAAGGCGGCATGGGAGTGGTGTACCTCGCGCTCGATCCGGATATCGATCGCCTCGTCGCGCTCAAACTGCTTCGCGTCGACAGCGAGGAGATGCGCGACCGCTTTCTGCGCGAGGCGCGCAGCGCCGGGCGGTTGCAGCACCCGAACATCGTCACCGTGTACGACGTCGGCAGGCACGGCGAGAGCCCTTTCATCGCGATGGAGTACGTCGCGGGCCAGACGTTCGCTGAACTGATCCAGCATCGCGCCCCGCTCTCTCTCAGCCGAAAGCTGGCGCTGGCCGCGCAGCTTTGTGGTGGCCTCGCGTACGCCCACAGGGCAGGTCTCATTCATCGCGACATCAAACCGGGCAACCTGATGCTCAACGATGAGGGCCTGCTCAAGATCCTCGACTTCGGGATCGCGCGGATGGTCGACGCCAGCGTCACGATGAGCGGCATTTTGATGGGAACACCGAGCTATATGTCGCCGGAGCAGATCGACGGAACGGTCGACTCGCGCAGCGATATCTTCTCGGTCGGGGCAGTCGTGTATGAGCTGCTCACCTATCGGCAGGCCTTTCCGGGTGGCTCGCAACACCGCATCATGGAAGCGGTGCTGCACGGAACACCTGCGCCTCTCTCACAGTTCGATGCCGACATCGACCAGGAGCTGAACGCCATCCTCGAGCGGGCGCTCGAGAAATCGCCCGCACGTCGCTACCAGACATTAGCGGACATGAAGGAGGCGATCACCGGCGTGAGCCGTCGTTTGGACGCGGCCTACGGGGAAGAGACGATCGCCCCGTCGACGCCGACGGCGGCCGACCTCGGTGTCACGGCAACCACGCCGCCGTTGCCGTCCTCCCGCCCCCGCACGGCGACACCCGGTTCCCGGGGAATCAGTCGCGCCGCACTGGCGCAGCGACGCGCGGCGCAGGTGGCGACGCATCTGGACGCGGCGCGCAAGGCCTACGACGACGGCGATCTGGAGGCGGCGCTCGAAGCCGCCGAGCAAGCCGCCGTGTTCGACCCGGATGACCTGCGCGTGCTGGACCTGATCGAGCAGGTGCGAACCGCCACCGAGAATCGCCAGTTTCAGGGTCTGCTGGTGCAGGCGCGTGAACGGTTGCAGGCTGGCGCCTTCACCGACGCGTTCCGGTGGCTCGCCGAGTTGCGGGCGCTGCGGCCGGCTGATGCCGACGCGACGGCGCTCGAGCACGATCTGGTGCGCGCCGCCGAGGCGCGAGCCGAGCAGCGTACACGCGAGCGAGCGGTTGCCGCTGCGCTGACTCGCGCGCGAGAGAGTGTCGAAGCCGGCGCGTTCGAGTCGGCTGCCAGCGCGGCCGCGGAGGTGCTGGCGCAGGACGCCGGACAGCCGGAAGCCCTGGCGATACAGGGGCTCGCCGCCAGCGTGCTCGAAGAGCGGCGGGCGCGGGAGCACCGGGAGATCGCGGCGAGCGACGCCGTATCGCGGGCCCGCGAGGAGTTCGCCGACGGCCAGCACACCGAGGCGCTCCAGCGTTTGCGCGAGGCGGCGCCGCACGAGCGCGTGCAGGCGGCGATTGCGGAACTCGAGAGCGAGGCCGCAGCGATCGCGGAGCGGCGTACGCGCGAGGAGACGGAACGTGCACGTGACGCCGTGGCACTGGCGCGGGCCGACTTCGATGCCGGTGACCACCAACAGGCGCTGCAGCGGCTGCGCGAGACGGCGCCGCATGAACTGGTGCAGGCCGCGCTCGCGGAGCTCGAGCGCACGTTGGCCGACCTCGCCGAGCGCCGGGAGCGCGAAGCGGCGCTTGCCGCACGGCGAGCCGAGGCCGAACGTCAGCGCCGGCTGCGGGCTATCGCCGCGCAGGCCACGGCCGCCCGGTCGGCGATGAGGGAAGGCGACTTCGACGACGCGATCGAAACCCTGAACCAGGCGTTGCGGCGAGAGCCCGATGCCGGTGAGCTGGCCGATCTGCTGATCGAAGCACGGGCGGGACAGGCGGAGGCGAAGCACCGGGCCGACCTCGAGCGGCTGATCAACGAAGGGCATGCCGCGCTCGAGCGTCAGGACCTGGACGGCGTCCGGACCATCGCCGCCGAACTGTCGGCCTTCGATCCAGGACACCCGGACGTGCAGGCAACTCTCGGTCAGTGGCAGGGTGAGATCGCGCGAATCGAGGATGCCCGCGAGGCGGCCGAACTCGCGGCCGAAGCCGAACGACTCGCGATGGAACGGCAAGCGAGCGAGGAGCGCCGCGCCGCATTTGCGGTCGCGGAGGCCGATCGGACGTTCGGCGAGGGCGCATTCCAGGAGGCGGTCGCCACGCTGGCCGCGTTCGAGCCGGCACATCCCGTGGTCGCAGCCGCTCTCGAGCGCCTCCGCGCTGAGGCGCAGCGGATCCCGCGCGAGCGCGAAGCGGCTGAAGCGAACGCCGCGGCGACAGCGCCGGCGCCAGCGGCGCTGTCGCCAGCGAGGACCGCCTCCGCCGATGTGGAGGAGGCGCGCCCCGAGCAGGGAGCGGCAGACGCGATCGCCGAGGCGACACGATGCTTCGATCGCGACGATTTCAGTGGCGCACTCGCCCACATGGACACAGCACTGCGCTTCGCCCCGGCCGACGCACGCGCACGCGCGCTGCGGGCGGCGATCGAACGCGCGCAGCGGGATGCCGACCGAACCGCAACATCCAATCCAGCCCCACCGTCGGGCGGACCACGTTCGACCTGATCGCCCGGCGCGCCACTCGGACGCCCAACACCCTCACGAGCCTGGATGCCGGATCTCGGGTATGGATGTCGGCTGCCGGCTGTCGGCTGTCGGCTGTCGGCTCTGGGATGTCAGATAGCGGATAGCGGATAACGGACAACGATGCCTGCTAAGGGCGGTCCGGCCGGACCAAGTAGTGCTCGGTCAGGCGCGTGAACTCGTCGATCTGCTGCCGCTCCCATGCCGCATCGCGGCCGTGCTCGCGTGCAAGTATGGCCGCCACCTGGGGCGCCATGCCGCGCGCGGCGGCGGCATCGAGAAAGAGCACGCGGCAGCGGCGGGCGAGCACGTCTTCGACGGTGCGTGCCATCTCCGCTCGCGCGGCCCACACGACTGTCGCACCGTTGCACGGCACCGGTGCCTGCAGGGGCTCTCCGAGCGTCGGGTCGTCCCGCACCAGCTCCTGCAGGTGCGGGGCATCGCTCCCGTAGGTCGCCAGCGTGCCGAGCCGATCCGCCTGCGGGTCCCACCCGTGCACGCGCAGCGTCCGTGTGACGCACGCGCGTTCGGGCAGTCCGGCGGCGCCGACCGCCGTATCGAGGGCGTCTTCGGCCATCCGGCGGTACGTCGTCCACTTGCCGCCGGTGATGGTGACGAGCCGCGAGGCTTCGACGGAGATCGTGTGGTCCCGCGAAAGCGAGGCGGTGTTGCGCGTGCCGCGATGCGCGACCAGCGGACGGATGCCTGCGAAGGTGCTCAGCACGTCGGTCCGCGCGGGCGGCACCTCGAAATACGGGGCAGCCGTTTCGAGCACGAACGCAATCTCTTGTTCGAGCGGCCTCGGCTCGAGGGCAAGGTCGGTGATCGGCGTGTCGGTCGTGCCGAGCAGCGTGTGACCATGCCATGGCACCGCGAACATCACACGGCCGTCCGGCGTCTTCGGCACCATGATGCCGCTCCGGCCGGGCAGGAAGGATCGGTCGAACACCAGGTGGATGCCCTGGCTGGGTGCTATGAGCGCCGGCGCCTCGGGCACCGCGAGGTGACGCACGCCGTCGACGAACGGACCGGTCGCGTTGATGACCACCCGGGCCGCCAGCCGCACCTCGCGTCCGGTCTCGACGTCGATTGCGACGACCCCGTCGACGACTCCAGCTGCGCTCTTCGTCACGCCCGTGACCTGGGCGTAGTTCAGCACGACCGCACCGTGCTCGGCGGCCGTCTGCACCAGGTTCACCACGAGACGGGCGTCGTCGAACTGCCCGTCGAAATATGTCACCCCGCCACGGAGGCCGCTCCTGCGCAGTGTGGGGACCTCCGTGAGTGCATCCTGGCGGGAGAGGATTGAGGAACGACCGAATCCCTGCCGGCCGGCCAGACGGCCGTATATCGTCAGGCCCGTTCCGTAGAACGGCGTCTCCCACCACGCGTAGCTGGGGACGACGAACGGGAGCGGACGCACGAGGTGCGGTGCGTTGGCACGCAGCGCCGCCCGTTCGCGCAGCGCGCCCATGACCAGCGAGATGTTGCCGCGCTGAAGGTAGCGGACACCGCCGTGCACCAGCTTCGTGCTGCGGCTCGACGTGCCCTTGCCGAAGTCGCTTTGCTCGAGCAGCACGACGGAGTAGCCGCGCGATGCGGCGTCAACGGCCACGCCTGCCCCCGTAGCCCCGCCGCCGACGACCACCACGTCCCACGAACCCGCATGGCCCGCGAGGCGGGCCATCATCGTGTCACGGCTCATCGTGAGCATCGGCGTGCCCGGCACCGGCTCAGTTCCTGGGAAACTGATCGGGGTTGTCGGTGAATACGGCGTCCACGTCGTATTCGTACAGGAACTTCGCCATCTCCTCGCGCACGGAGCCGAACGTCCCAGTGCTCGACGACCGGAAGGTCCACGGCGTCACCGTCAGGCCCGCCGCATGCGCCCACGCCACGACCTCGGGACGCGCCGCAACGATCGACTTGCGCGGACCGATGCCGGTGGCCCACGTAGCGATCTCCCGCAGCTTGGCGGGGTCGTCCAGACGCGCGGCGCTCGCCGTCTCGACCAGCCACACGCGTTGGATCGCCGGCAAAGCGGTCGCCACCATTCTGATCGTCGCTTCATCGAAGGACTGGATGACCAGCGGTGTCTTCGGAGCGCGGGTCAACCCGTTCCTCTCGACGATGGCCGCGAGCAGCTTCTCGGGGCTCACGCCTCGGTCGCGGTAAAACGCTGGATCCTTCAACTCCGGATAGAGACCCGCTTTGCCCTTGACGAGATCGATCGCTTCCTGAAATGTCGGAATCCGGGCACCGGCGAACCTGGGGTCGAACCAGGAGCCCGCATCGAGTTGCCTGATCTCTGAAACCGTGAAATCGCCGACGAACCAGCGCCGTCCGGGTGCGACCCCGCCCGTGTCTTCCGAGAACCGGGTTGGGAAAACCTCCGCGACGTTGGTCGTCCGCTCGAGCGTCAGGTCGTGGATGCAGACGAGCACGCCGTCCTTCGTGACGGCAAGGTCCTGCTCCACGAAGTCGGCGCCCTGCTCGATCGCGAGCCGGTACGCCGCAAACGTGTGCTCTGGCGCGTACGCGGAGGCGCCGCGGTGCGCCACCAGGTGCTTCCGGGGCTCCGGGCCCTTGGTCGTTCGCCCTGCATGGCCGACGAGAACACCCGCAAGCACGAGAAGACAGCCGGCACCTGACGAGAATGACATCGGTCCGAATCCAGGGACGGTCAGCCTGACGCCGCCGTCAGGACAGCGTCAGTGAATCGGTGACATTAGTACACTCTTCGAGGATTCAAGAGGAAGGACGCGGAAGGGGTGGCGCGATGCGGGCCGTCCGCACGTGCACGTCCGCGTGACCCGTCTCGAGCCCGTGGCGCCGGGGTTGCAGCTCGTCGGCGTTGCTTCACCGGCGCAGTCGTCTGTTCGAGGCGGACGGCCCGCTTGAAGGCGGGCACGACATGGAGCGTCGCTGACGCGGACAGTCGCGCGGTCCCGCGTAGGGCCCGGCTTCCACCGGGCCAGGCCGTGCTGGATACCGCGCGTCAGTCGGTGGCAGCCAGGAGTCGTCTCGCGCGGATTTGTGCTCGCCGCCGGCGAAGATCCAGAAGGCGGTACTTGTCCGGCCGGCATCCGGCCGGTCGATCGGCATCCTGGCAGTCGGCGAGGGTCGAAGGCCGCTGCGGCGCAAGGCGTAGCCCACTTCGGGAAGACTCGGTGACAGCGCGCCGGCGGTCAAGGGACTCCAGGGTACGCGCAAGGGCTCCGTCGAACATCGGCATGGGCGTCTCCTTCGTCGGCCACCGGAGATGGCCAGCTGGCCGGACCTGGCCAGTGTCGGACAGCGGTGTGACAAGGTGGGTCACACAGGAGATCGCGCCGGATGAAGCCGTGGGAGTTGCTCGGCGAGACGTGTACGCCTGACGGAAGGCAGGTCCGCCTCACCCGGCAGGACACCGAGTACGTGATCCTGGTGGACGGCAAACCGCTGATGTCGAGCCGCCGGCACGGCTCGGAGGAGGCGCTGGCCACGCTTGGCTGTCAGCACGCGCGGACAATGGACGAGCCGCAAGTCCTCGTGGGCGGCCTCGGCATGGGATTCACGCTGCGCGCGACCCTCGACCTGCTCCCGCGGGGCGCTATCGTCACTGTCGCGGAGCTGCTGCCGGCCATCGTCGAATGGAACCGCGGGCCGCTCGGATCACTCGCAGACCACCCGGTCAAAGACCCGCGCGTTCGGATCGAGCTCGGCGACGTGGGGCGTGTGCTGCGTGCGTCGGAGCCGTCCGGCTTCGATGCAATCCTGCTGGATGTGGACAACGGCCCGGCCGCGTTCACCGTCCCGCAAAACGCCGGACTCTACGACAACGCCGGTGTCTCTGCCGCGTATGTGGCGCTCCGCGCCGGCGGAGTGCTGGCCGTGTGGTCTGCCTGGGACGATCGCAAATTCGAGCAGCGGCTGCGCTTCCACGGGTTCGCCGTCCAGGTCGCGCGCGTCCGGGCCCGCCTGAAGAAGGGGGGGCCGCGCCACGCGATCTTCGTCGGGGTGAGGGGCGAGAGGGGCTAGCGGGCTGCCCTTTTTTCATCACCCTGAGGGCGAGGGGCTGGAGGCCACGCGCTAAGGTGCTGGCATCCCATCGAAGAAGTCCACCACGCCGGTCTCGAGCGAATACTCGGCTCCGACGACCAGCAGGCCATCAGTCTGAATCAACCCTTCGATGATCTCCGATCCGTGGCGGAGATGGTCCACGGAGACGCGGATGTTGGCGCGGACGGCGTTCGCCACCAGCGCCTCCGGATTGTGGCGGAGTTCGGTCGCGAGCAATGCCTCGACCGAGGGCCGGACGCGGTCGACGATGGATCGCAGGCTACGCGACTGCTTCCCCGCCGGCTGCTGCAGCTGGTCCAGGGTCGCGACGACAGCCCCGCACTTCGTGTGCCCGAGCACGACGACCAGCGGCGTGCCGAACTGGGCGGCGGCAAACTCGACGCTGCCGACCTGCGAAGCGGCGACGATGTTGCCCGCAACGCGGACGACAAACAGGTCGCCGAGGCCCTGATCGAAGACGATCTCGGCCGGCACCCGGGAGTCGGAGCATCCGAGGACGATAGCGAAGGGTTCTTGGCCGGTGGAGAGCTCGGTACGGCGCTCCGGGCTGGTCAGGATGTCGTGGCTTCGAACACCAGCCACGAACCGGCGATTGCCATCGACGAGGCGTCGGAGTGCTTCTCGAGCGGTGATCATCACGCTGCGAGGGAGAGTCAGAGACGAGGTCCGGCTGAAGCCGGACGCCGTCACGCCCTGACGACCTCGACGATCTGCTTCGCGCCGATGCCGAAGCGCTCCAGCAGTTCCTCGGGCTTGCCGCTGCGAGGAATCTCGCGCACCGCGAGGCGGTGCACGGCGAGGCCCGCGGCACTCACCGCAGACGCCACCGCGTCGCCCAGACCGCCGGCCTCGTAATGGTCCTCGACGGTGATCAGCCGGCCGCCGGTCTGCCGGCCCGCAGCGACGAGCGTGTCCGTGTCGATCGGCTGCACCGAGTACGCGTCGATCACGCGGATGAAGATTCCATCTTTCCGCAGGAGGTCGTAGGCCGCGAGCGCCTCGAAGACGGTGACTCCCGCACCCACTACGGTGGCGACGTCGCTCGCGCTCTGGCGCAGCACCTTGGAGCCGCCGACGTGAAATTCCTCAGTCGGCTCGTAGATGACCGGCGTCTTGGGGCGGCTGGTACGGATGTAGGCCGGGCCCGGATGGTAGGCGGCCAGTTCCACCAGGCGCTCGGCACTCACCGCCTCGCACGGGTACAGCACCGTCATGTTCGGCTCGGCGCGCATCATGGCGATGTCTTCGAGCGCCATCTGCGAAGGACCGTCCTCGCCGATCGACACGCCCGCATGCGAGCCGGCCAGCTTCACGTTGAGGCTGCTGATCGCGGCCATCCGGATGAAGTCGTACGCGCGCGTCAGAAAGCACGCGAAGGTCGACGGGAACGGGATCGCGCCGCGTGCGGCAAGCCCCGTCGCGGCCCCGACCATCACCTGCTCGGCGATGTACATCTGGTAGAACCGATCGGGGAAGGGCTTCTCGAACTTCTCGCTGAAGGTCGAGTTGCCCACGTCCGCATCGAGCACCACGATGCGCGCGTCGAGCGCGCCGAGGCGTGCCAGCGCCGACCCGTACGCCTCTCGGGTGGCGACGCTGTCGCCCAGCTTGTACGGCGGCGGCGGCACATCGGGTCGCGACGCAGGTGACGTGCTCGGCCCGGCCGGCTTGGGGATGGCGGCAAGCAGTTGCTGCACGGCGTCTGCCGCCACCGGCTCGTACTGCGCCTCCAGTGCCCGCACCGCCGCATCCGCTTCCTCGCCCTTCTTGAGGGGCTTGCCGTGCCAGGCGTCCTTGTCTTCGATGGCCGGGATGCCGTGGCCCTTGAACGTTCGCGCCAGGATCATCGTCGGACGCCCGGTGATCGTGCGCGCCTCCGCGTAGGCATCGAGCAGCGCGTTGATGTCGTGGCCGTCGACCACGATGGCGTGCCAGCCGAACGCGCGCCACTTCGACGCGTACGCCTCCATGTCGTGCTGCCACATCGTCGGGCGGCTCTGGCCGAGCCGATTGACGTCGGTGATGCCCACCAGGTTGTCGAGCGTGTGGAAGGCCGCCGCTTCGGCCGCCTCCCAGACAGATCCTTCAGCCGTTTCTCCATCGCCGAGCAGCACGTAGGTGCGATAGCTCGACCCGATCCGCCGTGCGTTCAACGCGATTCCCACGCCGGCGCACAGACCCTGTCCGAGCGAGCCGGTCGCCACGTCGACAAACGGCAGGCGCGGTGTGGGATGCCCTTCGAGATCCGAGCGGAGCTCGCGCAGCGTCAGGAGATGATTCCGTGGGAACAGGCCGACCGCCGCCCACGCCGCGTAGAGGAGCGGCGCCGCGTGCCCCTTCGAGAGCACGAAGCGATCGTTCTGTTCGTGCCGCGGCTGCTGAGGGTCGAACCGCATCTCCGCGAAGAACAGCGACGCCACGATGTCGGCCGCCGAGGCACAGCTCGATGGATGTCCGCTGCCGGCCGCTGTCGTGGAGAGCACCGAATCGATGCGGAGCTGTGTGGCGACGTTGTGGATTACGGGGACGAGCGCAGAGCGGTCAGACGGCACGGGCGGACCTCCGAAAAGGCGAGTCTAACATTCTAAGGGCTGGCGGCTGGCGGCTGGCGGCTGGCGGCTGGCGGCTGGGGGCTGGGGGCTGGGGGCTGGATTTCAGCTGGATGGCTGACGACGCATGTAGTGCCCGCCTTCAGGCGGGCCTCAAGGACGTAGTGCCCGCCTTCGGCCGGGCGGCCTCAGGGCCCGCCGAGCACGTCCATAACCGCCAGCCCATACGGCGCGCCGCCAATGCCGAGCGCGCGGTAGGTGCCGGTCTGCGATGCGAGGGTCTCGAGGGCGCGCGTGTGCAGTTCCTCGCGGCCGGTCAGCACCGCGAGCCGCGCGAGCACGCGGGCGGCGAGACAGTTGAGCGCGAGGGGCTTCACACGATCCCGCAGCAGGCCGATGTCGTCGACGCCACCGGGCAGGTGATCGAGAAAGCCACCGTCCGGTGCGTCCCAGTGCGTGCGCAGCGTCGTCCGCGCCAACTCCTCCGCAAGCATCAGGTAGGTGTCATCGCCGGTCGCGTCGTGCACGTGCAGCAGCGCCCAGGCGGCATGCACCTGATCGGCGAGCAGCCCCCGCACCTCGCCCGCGGCGTCGTGTACGTGCGCGACGCCCTCGCCCGGCTTGTAGGTCGACAGCAGCACGCGTTCGAACGACTGTACGGCGAAGCGCCGTGTATCGACGTCATCGAGCGCCTCGCCGGCGCGCAGCCAGGCGATGGCGGCCTGCGCGTTCACGTCCGTGAACAGGGTGCGGTCCACCACCGGGGGATCGAGTGTTTCGCGGATCGAGGCGTTCACGGCGTAATAGTCTTCGTCGGCGCGCTGACTGGCGTAGAAGCCGCCGCGGGTGGTGTCGGCGAGGGTGCGCTGCACGTACCGCATCACGTCGCGCGCCCGCTCGCGCCAGCTCGCACGGTCGAAGACGATGGACCCATCGACCAGCAACCCCACCATCGCGGCCTGATCCTCGAGCATTTTTTCGGTGTGGGGACGAGTCCACTCACGGCCGGCCGCGTACCGGAAGAACCCGCCGTCGACCTCGTCGAAGATGCCACCCCAGGCCATCGCGTCGAACGTGCGCGTGAGCAGCGCCTCCAGCCGCTGATCGGGCTCACGTTCGTGGCATGCGAGCGCCAGGCGCAGCGGCCAAGGGTGCAGAAACTTTCCGTCGCCCCCGAAGCCGCCGAACTCCGGATCCTGCTGCGCGAGGATCTGCTCGATCAGCCAGCCAGGTGCCGCCCGATCGGGTTCGTACCGGGCTGACATGCGAGAGGTCCGGCGGGTCTGCGCCGCCGCGTCGGCTCGGGCCATCAGTTCGTCGTACCCGGTCGTCAGCCCCTCCGCCACCTCGGCGAGCATCCGCGCCATCTGGTCGGGCACGACGTAGGTGCTGCCGGTCAAGATCTCGCCGGAAGGCGTCAGGAATGCAGTCGTGGGCCATCCGTCGAGGTTGTAGCGGTCGTTGATGTCAGGCCGACGGTCGGCATCGACGCGCACCGGCACGCATCTCTCGTGGATGGCGCTCACAATCGCGGGGTCGCTGTACGTGGTGCGATCCATGACGTCGCAGCCGCGGCACCACGAGGCGCCGATCGCAAGCAGCACTGGCTTGCGCTCGCGGGCCGCGCGTTCGAAAGCGGCTGCGCCCCAGGAGGTCCAGGCGACGCCGCCCGAGGGGCGCGAACGCAGAGCGTCGAGATCAACGAAGCTCTCTGGCATGTTGAGCGCGGTAACGGACGGGAACGCGAGCGTCTGCAGCCGGGCCGGCCGGCCGGACGTGTCATTATAATGGCGCGATGTCGGCGCTGCGGTTCGTGTCGCTTCTCGCGCTCACGGTCTGGCTGGGCGGGATGGTTACGATCGGCAGCGTGGCCGCTCCTTCTGCCTTCGACGTGCTGGGCTCCGCCGACGCCGCCTCGCTCGTGGGCGAGATGCTCCGGCGCTTTCACCTGGTGAGCTATGGCGCGGCCGCCATCGTGCTCGTCTCGCTGACGGGCATGGCACTACTCGGACCGCGGCCCCGGGCGCTCGGTCTGCGGCTGGCCCTCACCGCGGCGATGCTCGCAGCGATGGTGGTGTCAGGCTTCTGGGTCGATCGGCGCGTCGCGGTCATGCGGCGCGAGATCGGCCAGCCGGTGGCCAGCCTCCCGGCCGGCGACGCACGCCGGATCGCCTTCGGACGGCTGCACGGCCTCTCGACGATGCTGCTGTTGTTTGCCACCGCCGGTGGCGTGATGCTGGTCTACTGGGAAACGCGGGACCCTCGATGACCCACGCGATCGATTCGACCCTGGCCGTGCGCGTCCGCGATGCCATCGCCGCCGCCCCCGATGCCGACACCGCGATGGCGGCAGCCGTCGCGATGCTCGCCGGCGAGATGCCGGCCTACAACTGGGTGGGCATCTACCTGCTCGAGCACAACGAACTGGTGCTCGGGCCGTTTGTCGGCACACCGTCGCCGCACAGTCGGATTCCGCTCGGCCGCGGTATCTGCGGCGCCGCCGCCGCCGAGCAGATGACGATCATCGTCGACGACGTGACTGCCGACCCCCGCTATCTCGCCTGCAGCGTCGAGACCAGGTCGGAGATCGTCGTGCCGATCATGCAGGGCGGCTCGGTGCTGGGCGAACTCGACATCGACAGTCACCAGCAGGCGGCATTCGGCGAGACCGACCGCGCCCTGCTGGAACAGGTGGCGGCGCATCTGTCCGTGCGCCTCGCCGCGCGCGCCGCAGGCTCCCGATGACACACACCATCGTCCTCGTTCCCGGCGACGGCATCGGCCCGGAGGTTTCCGAGGCCGTCCTCCGCATCATCAAGGTCGCCGGCGTGTCCGTCGAGTGGGAGCCGTACGACGCCGGGTTGCTCGCACTCGAGCGCCAAGGCACGACGCTGCCCATCGAGCTGCTCGACGCCATCCGCCGGACGAAGGTCGCGCTCAAGGGCCCGGTGACGACGCCGATCGGCGAGGGCTTCACGAGCGTGAACGTCGGCCTGCGCAAAGCGCTGTCTCTCTTTGCGAACGTCCGGCCCGTGTGGTCGATCGCGGGTGTTCCTTCGCGCTACTCGAACATCGACCTGGTCATCGTGCGTGAGAACACCGAGGATCTCTACTCGGGGCTCGAGCACGAAGTGGTGCCCGGGGTGGTCGAGAGCCTGAAGGTCATCTCGCACGCGGCATCGAGCCGGATCGCCCTCTTTGCCTTCAACTACGCGCGGAGGAACCATCGAACGAGCGTCACTGCCGTGCACAAGGCGAACATCATGAAGCTCGGCGACGGGTTGTTCCTGAAGTGCGTGCGGGCCGTGGCGCGCGAGAACGTCGACATCCCCTACCACGAGCGCATCGTCGACGCCGTCTGCATGCAGCTGGTGATGAACCCGCAGCAGTTCGACTTGCTGGTGTTGCCGAACCTGTACGGCGACATCGTGTCAGACCTGTGCGCCGGACTGGTGGGCGGCCTGGGCGTGGTGCCGGGCGCCAACCTCGGTGAAGACATCGCGGTGTTCGAAGCGGTACACGGGAGCGCGCCTGATATCGCGGGGCAGAACCTCGCGAACCCGACGGCGCTGCTCCTCTCGGCGCTGATGATGTTGCGCCACATCGACGAGCACGACGCCGCGGATCGGATCATGGCGGCGCTCAACCGGGTGCTCGCGGCCGGCGAGGTCCGGACGCGCGATCTCGGAGGCACCGCGACAACCACCGAGTTCACGGCCGCGGTGTGCAGGGCGATGGACGAGACCACCGTTGGGCGTTGACCGTTCACCGGTGATCGTGTGGTCCAATAGCGACTGCGTCGTGCCGGACTTCGGTCCGGCGAGAGCTCCGGGCCCTGGAGCCGTGTTGGTAAAGCGGGTGATATAGTGCCGTCCGACGAGATGCTCGACGACCTCACGGAGGCGGTGCTCTCGCGCGAGGACATCGTCCGATACATTCACGGCGGCCACGGCGAGTCCGGGCCGCAGGTGCGGGACCGTATCTGCGGCTACCTCGACGAGCTGCGGACGACGCAGCGGTACCCGATCTACCGCGCACTCAAGCACCCGCTCTATCCCATTCTCCGAAAGATCGACCGCCAGACCGAAAATATCGAAATTCCGCAGCGTGCGACCGCCAGCGGCCGTGTGCTCTACGCCTCCAACCACCGCAGCCACATCGACTACCTTGTCGAACCGCTCGCGCTCGACGAGCACGAGATCCGGCCACCGATCATGGCGGCGGGCATCAACCTGTTCGGCGGGGCGCTCGGCCTGCTGCATCGCCACGTGACCGGCGCGCTGCCAATCCGGCGGAACACCAAGGATCCGGTCTACCTGATCACGCTCAAGGCCTACGTCGCCGAGCTGCTCCACCGCCACGACTTGATGGTCTACATCGAAGGAGGGCGCAGCTACAGCGGTGAGCTGAAGGCGCCGAAGACCGGCCTCATTCACGCCGCGCTGCAGGCCGGACGCGCCGACCTGGTGATCGTGCCGTGCGCCGTCGCCTATGACGTCGTCATCGAGGATTTCATCCTGGCGCGGCAGAAGCTCAAACGCTCGCAGCGGGGCTTCGGCCGCGAGCTCGCGGAGATGGTGCGGTACGGCGTCGGCTACAAGTCGCGTGCGTTCGTCACGTTTGGCGCCCCCATCCCCGTCGATGGCTACGATCCGCACTCGCGCAGCGACGTGCTCGACCTCGCGCACCGTACCCGGCGCGCCATCGGGCTGCTGGGGAAGGTGCTGCCCACGGCGGTCGTCGCGGCGGCCATGCGCCCGTCGATCACGCGCCGCGAGCTCGAGAGCCGCGTGGCGGAGACGATCGAGGTGCTGGCGGCGAGCGGCGCCAACATGGGCGTCGTCGATGCGCGCGAGACGGTCGAGCGGGCGGCGCGTGCGTTCGTGCCCCGTGGAGTCCTGGTGGTGGAGCGCGGACGCTTTCGCATCCGCGAGCGGAACGTGCTGCGCTATTACGCGCGCTCGCTCGAGCACCTGCTGCACACGCCCGCCGACCGGACGCACTGATGATCGACGCACTCTCCAAAGCGTCCTTCCACGCGCTCGCCCGCAGCCGCACACTGCAAACGCCTGGCCTCCCGCTACGGACTCGCGCAACCGCACAGCTTCGCGCGTCGGTTTATCGCCGGTGAGACGCTCGAGGAAGCCATCAAGGCCGCGCGCGCGGTCGAGGCGCGCGGCCTGGCGCTCACGCTCGACTACCTCGGGGAGAGCGTCTCCACCCTCGAGGAGGCCGCGGCCGCAGCGGGCGAGTACACCCGCATGCTCGATGCCATCGTCGCGTCCGGCATCACACGCAACATCTCGCTGAAGCTGACGCAGCTCGGTCTGGACGTCGACCGCGACCGCTGCCTGCAGAACCTGCGGCGGATTGTCGAGCCGGCGCGCCAGCACGGGTTTTTCGTGCGGATCGACATGGAGAACTCGCCCTATGTCGGCGTGACGCTCGACATCTTCGAGACGCTCTGGCGCGAGGGGTTCACGAATCTGGGCGTGGTGCTGCAGTCGGCGCTGCACCGCAGCGAGGCCGACCTTCGCCGCGTCAACGCGCTCGGGGCGCGCGTGCGGCTCGTGAAGGGCGCGTACAAGGAGCCGGCCGACGTCGCGTGGCAGCGGAAGGCCGATGTCGACGCCGCCTACATCCGGATGATGGAACTGCTGCTTCGCGACGGTACGTTTCCCGCGCTCGCCACCCATGATCCCGCCATCATCGCTGCCGCGCAGGCGTTTGCGACCATGCATGCGATTTCGCGCGACAGCTTCGAGTTCCAGATGCTGTACGGGATCCGGCGGGACCTGCAGACCGCACTCGCCGCCAACGGCTACGGCGTGCGCGTATACATTCCGTTCGGCCGTGAATGGTTTCCCTATTACATGCGCCGCCTCGGAGAACGCCCCGCAAACGTCGCCTTCGTGCTGCGCGGACTGCTCTCGGAACGGTAAAGGCCGACATACGCGCGTAAGGTTCTGCACCGATCAGGGCGACGAAAGTCCCGCACGCCACCCACCGCAATACCCTCAGCTGACCGCCGGTACGGCGCTCGGGTGCGTAACCCGTTCGAGCCCAGCATTTAACACGATCGCGTCATTCACTGGCACATCTCTTGATATTGCTCGGCATGAAACCCACGGCGCTTCCGGAGCCTCTAAAGGATTGGAAGCAGTGGGAGGAGATGCCGAGCACCATGGCCAGCAACTACCAGGAGATCGCGGCGACCCCCCTCACGGCTTCCCCAGACGCGACCGAGGCGCGTGGCTTGTGGGCACGAGCGCTCGATCACATGCAGACCGCCGTCTGCGGGCTGCATGGCCACGACCCGATGCTGCAGTTCGAACGGGGACGCATGTTCCTGCGCTGCTCGTCGTGCGGGTACCAGAGTCCGGGATGGGACACGGGTGACCGCCGGCCGCGCCCGCGGTTCAGCGGCGACGCGGCCCGCCACCTCATCCGGCAGCGCTCGGTCGTCCGCTCTGAGTCCGTGTCGTAACACGGCGGCGAGCCGCCGAAGCCGGGCCCGGCGCGGTATACGCGCCTCCTTTGCCCGGCTTCTGTCGGCCGGCCGGGGCTCACATGCCCGCCGCCGCACCGCACCACGCATCCACGAGGCTCACGAGCACGTCGCGGCATTCGATCACGTGATCCACGCGGACGTATTCCTCCGAACTGTGGAGACCTGCGCCACCCGGGCCGAAAAGCGCCGTGGCGATGCCATGCGCCCCGAGGATGGCGGCGTCGGTCCAGAAGCTGAGACCAGCCAGGCGCGTGACGCACCCGCTACGCGCACACGCGCGGAGCACGGACGCAGGCCACGGGTGTGACGGATCAAGGGCGTGTGGTGGCCGCGCCAGGAGCGGACGGATGTCCGCCGTGAGCTCCGGGTCGGCGATCGTCAGGCGCTCCATGATCGCCCGCAGCTCGTCTTCCGCCACGGTCAAGGTTCGCCGGCAGCGTGCGCCGTTCGAACTGCAGGCGACACGCGGACGGGTAGCTGCTCAGCTCACCGCCGCCCTCGATCATCGAGCGGCGGCGAAGAGAGCCGGTGCCTAACGGTTCATGCGGCGGCTGCGCCTGCAGCCAGCGATCGTGCGCTTCGAGCGCCGCGAGCACGCGGCCCATGCGGAGGATGGCGTCGCGGCCGTCGGCCGGTCGGCTGCCGTGCGCGGCGCGCCCGTGCATCACGATCTCGGCGGCCGAGAAGCCCTTGTGCGCCACGCCGACCTGCAGATCAGTCGGCTCGGTAATCACCGCGTAGTCGGCGGCCGATCGCGTGACCAGCGCGTCGGCCCCGGCGCTCCCGTATTCCTCGTCCGCCACGGCGCGCGACGATGAGCCGGCCCTTCCGCAATCCACCGCGGTGGAGCACGGATTCAGCGGCGTGGATCATCGCTGCGATGCCACCCTTCATGTCCTGGGCGCCGCGGCCGTACAGGCGGCCGTCGCGTTCGACCGGATCGAACGGTGCCGGCATTCGACGCCGACGGTGTCGAGGTGACCACAGAACATCAGCGTTGGACCGCGTTCCCGGCCGTCCGCGATGCCGACGACATTCGGCCGCCCGGGCAGCGCGTCGTAGACCTCGACGTCCATGCCAACCGCGCAGGCGCGCCGCAACGTACGTCGCCATCTCACGCTCCCCGGCGCACCGGGAACGAGTGACGGATTGACCGACGGAATGGCTACGAGATCG
Organism: Vicinamibacteria bacterium; assembly: GCA_963697705.1. Lineage (GTDB taxonomy): Bacteria > Acidobacteriota > Vicinamibacteria > Vicinamibacterales > JAENWD01 > CAVUCH01. The sequence goes on along the minus strand of CAVOPA010000017.1, from coordinate 655,956 downwards.
CCGTGATGGCACTGATGCATCAGTCGACGATGGTGCATTACCGGCGCAGCCAGCGAAGCGCCGCGGAGCTTACGGGTGCCAGTCTGCAATGAACACATTCGTGTCGCCCTCGTGTGCGTTCTTGCGGTTGCTGGCGAAGACCAGCTTCGTGCCATCGGGCGAGAACATGGGGAAGCCGTCGAACGTGGGATTGTGCGTGATGCGTTCGAGGTTGGTGCCATCGACGTTGATGGCCCAGAGGTCGAAGTCGCGGCCGCGCGGGTCCTGGTGGTTCGACGCAAAGATGATGCGTTTGCCGTCTGGATACCAGTACGGCGCGAAGCTCGCACCATGGAGCGCCGTGACCTGCCGTACGTTCGAGCCGTCGCGGTTCATCACGTAGATTTCGAGTGACGTCGGCCGCCAGAGGCTCTCTTTGAGCAGCAGCTGGTACTCGTCGAGCTCCTTGCCAGGCTGCAGCCCACGGCCCCGGAACACGACCTGGGACCCATCGGGTGAAAAGAACGGACCGCCGTCGGGCCCCGGCCGGTGGGTCAGCCGCGTCACGCCGCTACCGTCCGGGTTCATCGAGTAGATTTCCATATCGCCGTCGCGCACGCTGGTGAAGACGATCGTGCCGTCTTTCGCGATGGTGGCCTCGGCGTCGTACCCTGGCGTGGTCGTCAGCGGCTCGATCCCGCTGCCATCGGGATTGGCGCGGTAGATGTCGTAGGTGTCGTAGACGGGCCACACGTAGCCGCGTGAGAAGTCGGGCTTGGGTGGGCACGCGTCGCCGCCCTTGAACGTCGAACCGTACAGGATGTGCCGTCCGTCGGGGTAGAAGAAGCTGCAGGTGGTCCGCCCCTTCCCGCTGCTCACACGGGTGAGGGCGGAACCGTCGGTGTTCATCGTGTAGATCTGGTCGCAGGCCGCGCCGCCGTGCGTCGATTGGAAGATCAGGCGGCGGCCGTCGAAGGAGAAGTACGCCTCCGCGTTTTCGCCGTCGGACGTGAGCTGCGTGATGTTGGCGAGGTGCGGCTCCTGCGCCGCCGGAGGCTGGGATGACGCTGGGGCGGCAGACTGCCAGGCGTTCAGTGCGTACGGCGCCGCGGCCAGGCTGATCCCGAGAATGAGAACCGACAACGGAATGCGCACGAGCGAGCCTCCTTCGGATGCGGCAGTATGTCATGACCGTTGACCGTTCACGTTGACCGTTGACCGCCGCATGTCCAATTCCGATCCGCACCGAGCAGGCGACGATACCCTGACGCTCGCCCGCGCCATCGCGGCGGCGGCGAAGGCGCGCGGCGGACGCGCGCTCGTCGTCGGCGGCTGGGTACGCGACCGCCTGCGGGGCCGCGCGTCCAAGGATCTCGACCTCGAAATCTACGGTGTCGCCGAGCACGAGCTGCCGGCCATGCTGTCGCCCTTCGGCCGCGTGGAACCGGTCGGGCGCAGTTTTCCCGTGTACAAGGTCGCCGGTGTCGACGTCGCGCTCCCGCGACGCGAGTCGAAGGTCGGGCGCGGCCACACCGGTTTCGCCGTCGCCGGCGATCCCACGATGTCCGTGCGCGAGGCCGCACGGCGCCGTGACTTCACGATCAACGCGATCGCCTGGGACCCGCTCTCCGGCGAGTACATCGATCCGTTCGACGGGCGCGCCGATCTCGCGCGCGGCGTGCTGCGGGTGGTCGACCCGCAGACGTTCCCCGACGACAGCCTCCGCGTGCTCAGAGCGCTGCAGTTCGCCGCACGGTTCGAGCTCACGGTAGCCGGAGAGACGCAGACGATCTGTGCCGCGATCCCGCTCGACGATCTCCCCGCGGAACGCGTGTGGGGTGAACTCGAGAAGCTGCTGCTGCAGGCCGAACGGCCATCAATCGGGTTTGCGCTCGGACGCGAGCTGGGCGTCGTGCAACGGCTGTGGCCGGAGATGGCGGCGCTGATCGACTGTCAGCAGGAGCCGGAGTGGCACCCCGAAGGGGACGTCTGGATCCACACGCTCATGGTCATCGACCGGGCGCGCCAGGCAATCGCGCCCCTCGGTCGTCCCGAGCAGGTGATCATCATGCTCGGCGCGGTGTGCCACGACTTCGGCAAGCCGTCCACGACGGCGTTTCTCGACGGCCGCATCCGATCGATCGGACATGAGGAAGCCGGCGTCCCGCCGGCGACGGCCTTCCTCGATCGGCTCAACATCCACAGCATCGACGGCGTCGACGTGCGCTCGGAGGTCCTCGGCATCGTCGCCCATCACCTGAAACCCGGCATGTGGCACAAGGTGCGCGACGAGGTCGGCGACGGCGCCTTCCGCCGCCTCGCGCAGAAGGTGAACCTCGAGCTGCTGGCGCGGCTCGCGAAGGCCGATTGCACGGGACGCGCCGGTCCGTTCGACTGCTCCGCCATGGATTGGTTTCTCGAGCGCGCCCGTGCCCTGGGCGTCGAGCATCAGCCGCCGGCGCGCCTGGTGCTCGGCCGGCACCTCATGCCGCTCGGCGTCGCCCCTGGGCCTGCCATGGGGCAGCTGCTGCAGGCACTCTACGAGCGGCAGCTGGATGGAGAGGTGACAACGATCGAGGAAGGGATCGCGCTCGCGCGCAGGATGCTCGGGACGGGGACGGACGAGTAATGCACAATCGACGAGGCACACTGCATACACTTTGAGCGGCCGCGTGCAGCCCGCTGCCAGTCCCCGGCCGAGCGCTCTAGGCGCCCGCGAAGATGGCTGCTAGCTTCTCCAGTCCCATATTGCCGCCACTGAGCACCGCAACCGTCGTCCTCTCGAGCCGATCGGGTGACCCGAATCGCTGCCGGATGGCAGCAACGGTGGCGGCCCCGCTGGGTTCCACGACGATCTTCGCCTCGCGTGCGAGGAAGCGCACGGCATCGGCCAGGCCGTCCTCGTCGACCGTGATCACCTCGTGAACGAGCGTCCGCGCGTGCGCGAACGTCAGGTCACCCGGCCGCACCGGCAGCAGGCCGTCGGCGATGCTCGACGTGTGGTCGAGGGTCACGGGCGCCCCGGCTGCGAGCGAGCGGCTCATTTTTGCAGCGCCCGCCGGTTCGACGCCGATGATGCGGGCTTCCGGCTTCAACGCCTTCACGGCGGCGGCGACACCTGCGAGCAGGCCGCCACCGCCGACCGGGACGTAGACGTCCTCTACGCCCGGGCAGTCTTCGATGATCTCCAGCCCGACCGTGCCCTGTCCCTCGATGATCCACGGGTGATCGAACGGCGGTACCATGACGAGGCGTCGCGCCTGCTGGATGCGCTCGGCCTCGGCTTTGCGTTCTGCGGACGTCGTGCCCGCGAAAACGACCTCGGCGCCGTACCCGCGCGTGCCGATGACCTTGACGGATGGCGCGCTGGTCGGCATAACCACCACGGCAGGAACACCAAGGAGCGACGCGGCGCAGGCCAGCGCCTGTCCGTGGTTGCCGGACGAATAGGTGATCACGCCGCGTGCGAGATCCTCCCGGCCGAGCCGCGCGAGCATGTTCGCGGCGCCGCGGATCTTGAACGCGCCGGCGACCTGCATGTTCTCGCATTTGAGCAGCACCGCAGTGGCGCCGGGACTCGACGAGCCCTGCACGAGCGGGGTGCGGCGCACGACGCCGCGGATGCGGGCCGCAGCGGACCGGATCTCGGCGAGGGTCACGAGTGGCAGCGAAGCGTCAGCATTCATGGACGGCGTGTGCATCGCGCGCCGGCCGTCGGCAGTCGATGCGCGGGGAAATCAGACGTTTATGGATCTCACCGATCGCCTGGTCGTCGAACTGATCGAGTCGGTCAAGCAGGTGCTCAAGCGCGAGGCGTCGGAGCGCCTGCGGGAAGTGTACCTCGTCGGCGACATCGACAAGGACAGCGCGCGCCAGGTCATCGAGCGCATGCGTGAGCTCGTGAACGACAACACGCGGCCGATCACCCTCTACCTGAACACCGCCGGGGGGAACGTGACGGACGGCCTCGCCGTGCACGATTCTATTCGCGAGATCGTGAGCCGCGGCTGCGAGGTGACGATCGTCGTCCAGGGAATGGCCTACTCGATGGGATCGGTGCTGCTGCAGGCCGCGAGCGCCGGGCGGCGCCTCGCATTCCCGCACGCGTGGATCATGATTCACGAACCTGCGAAGTGGGCAGGCTGGCAATCGACGACCGCCGCACAGCACCACCTCGATCGCCTGCGGCAGATGCAGGATCAAATCTACCGGATCCTCGCCAAGAGGTCTGGGCGGCCGCTGAAGCAGATCATCCGCGACACACGGCGCACCGACTTCTATCTCGATGCCCGCAAGGCGCTCGCGTACGGGTTGATCGATGCGGTGGTGGAGAGCTCCGCCGATGCGGAGCCGGTCGGACGCGCGGAGCCGCTGCGGCATGGTGAACGGCCGCACGAGGCGACGGGCGACCTGGCTGCATCGGAAGGGCAACAGCGGGCGCCGCTGGCGCCGTCCGACGGCCATCCACGCACGACCGTGCCGGCTGATCCCGAACCCTCGCAATCGTGACGGCCGGCACGCGGAGCCATGGGATCACGGCCCGCCTGAAGGCGGGCACTACCGGATCACGGCCCGCCTGAAGGCGGGCACTACCGGATCACGGCCCGCCTGAAGGCGGGCACTACGCGGGATCACGCCCCCTGCCCTCCGGTTTCAGCGGGACCGAGCGTGAGCCGATCTCGCGTAGTGCCCGGCTTTAGCCGGGCTTGATCCTGAGCCGGCCGCGTCCGTCAAATCTCCCACACCTTCTGCTCGTCGAAAAACGTGATGCCGCCATCTTCGCTGACCTTGAGCACCGGGCCGAAGCGGCTCGCGCTCATCGCGGCGGTCGTACGCGCGCCTTCGACGATGGCATCGTCGCGAAGTGACTCGGTGTACGGATGGCGCAGGATCGCGCCGACGGCAATCAGGTTCCCCTGCTGATCAGTGACGGTCGCCCCGTCGAGCGACGCGAGCGCGGCGAGCACCGTCGGTTCGAGCTCGGTTACGGTGCGGCCCGTGAGCAGGTAGAGCAGGTCACGGCGGGTCGGAGCCGCGTCCAGGTTGCCGGCTTCCGTCAGCCCGATGTCGAGCCGGTCGGGCAGGCTGATGATGTGCGTGACCGTGTCGGCTGGCGTCCGCAGCACCACGAAGAGCGCGCCCTGCCGTGCATCGGCGAGATCGAGCGCCGATCGGAACAGGCACTGTGCGAGCTGGACGTTGCCGACGGCCTCGGCCCAGAGCTCGAACTTGCGCTGCAGATCGAGCAGCGCCCAGTGCGCGTGTCGGTAGGCGAGCACCTGCGCTCCCCGCGCGAACACCTTGATCTCGTGCGACGGACTCAACACCAGGCAGACGTGGCCGCCGCCGGATGTGGCGAGCGCGTGGGCGGCGTACTGGGCCGAGCACGGCGCCGTCAGGGCGCGCTGCCGGAACGCCCGCTCCGCCCACTGGCGCACGTCGATGATGTCCATCAGCATGCCGTCGTGCGAGAGCAGGAACAGGGTCCGCAGCCCGTCCACCAGCCGGAAGAAGCTCTTCACGCCCGTGAGCGCCTGCGTGTAGTAGTGCGCGCCCGGCGGCCGCGGTAGACGCGGTCCTGCGGGATCCTGTTCAGTGCCGAGCAGCAGCACACCGGTCGAGATCGGACGGTTTTCGTAGCTGCTCAGGGCAGCCACGCGCAGGACCTCGATCGCTGACGCGATGCGGTCCGCGCGCGGCTCTCCCGTCGTGACCTCGTACGACGAGTTGTCGAGGAAGGCGCCGACGTAGCGGTCTTCGATGGCGCCGCGGAACAGCTCGCCGCGATCGATCATCAGCTTCGGGTTGAGGATCGCGCGGTAGCGTGCGGCCAGCACGGAGCCGATCGCCCGGGCGAACCGCGTCTCCTGCTCCGTGAAGGGCCGGCGCTCGGGCACTCGCAGGATGTAGCGCGTGCCGAACCAGCGCACGACGAGCGCGCACGGGTCCTCCGACGGCTCGATGGCCAGCCGGCCGTCCGAGGATGCAGAGAGGATCGGCTCGGTTTCGAACGTCGCGCGCGAGAAGAACTGCTGCAGCGCCTTCTGCAGGAACGTGTCGTACAGCGCGCCGACGGCGAGCGCCGGAGGTAGCGAAGACATCGTGGCCACTTATGATAGTGCGAGTGACGCGCCGCGAAACCCTGCTGGATTTCTTCGACGACCTGGCCACTATCCGCGGCGAGTTCCTCGTCCACGACAGCGGCTTTCGCAGCTACGCCCATACATACGCCGAGGTCGCGCGCGCCGCCAGGGCCTTCGCCGCCCGGCTCCACCGCGCCGGCCTCGCCAAGGGCGACACGGTCCTGTTCTGGTCCGAGAACCGGCCGGAATGGATCGCGGCTCTGTGGGGCTGCCTGCTGCAGGGCGTGGTGGCGGTGCCGATCGACTACCGCGCGTCGGTCGACTTCCTCCGGCACGTGCGCAGCATCGTGAAGGGCCGCGTGCTCCTCACCGGCCACGAGGTGCAGTTCGAGCCGGGCGGAGAGGACGCCGGCCTCGACGTCTGGCCGCTCGCGGGGCTCGACTGGCACGACACGAGCCAGGTGCCCGATGCCACCGTGACCCGCGACGACGTCGCCGAGGTCATCTTCACGTCGGGTGCGACTGCCGAGCCGAAGGGGGTCGTGATCACGCATCGCAACCTGTTGGCCAACATCGTGCCGGTGGAGCGCGAGGTTCTGAAGTACCGCCGGTACTCGCGGCCGTTCTCGCCCGTCCGCTTTCTGAACCTGCTGCCGCTCAGCCACATGTTCGGCCAGTCGATGGCCACCTTCATCCCGCCGATGCTCGGGGGCACCACCGTCTTCATCCACGGTTACAACCCCAATGACATCGTGCGTCAGATCAGGCAGCGCCGCATCTCGGTGCTGGTGTCGGTGCCGAAGATCCTCGACGTGCTGCGTGAGCACGTCCTGCGCGCCTCCCCGACGGCGGCGGAACCGCCGCCCCGGAAAGAGCATTTCGCGTGGCGGTGGTGGCGCTATCGCCGGGTGCACGGGATGTTCGGCCTCAAGTTCTGGGCCTTTGTCGTCGGCGCCGCGCCGCTGGATCCGGCGCTCGAGGAGTTCTGGGGCCGGCTCGGGTTCGTCGTCGTGCAGGGCTACGGGCTTACCGAGACGGCGCCGATTGTCAGCCTCAATCACCCATTCAGCGCGAGCCGCGGGTCGGTCGGCAAAACCATCCACGGCGTGGAAGTGAAGATCGCACCGGACGGCGAGATCCTGGTACGCGGCGACAACGTGACCCAGGGTTATTACAACCAGGAACGGGCCACCGCCGAGGCATTCGAGGATGGATGGTTCCGCACCGGCGATGTCGGCGAAGTCGACGCGGAGGGACGCCTGTTCATCCGCGGCCGCAAGAAGGAAATGATCGTGACGCCGGAGGGGCTGAACGTGTTTCCGGAAGACGTGGAGCGTGCCGTCGCGGCCGTGCCGGGCGTGCGCGACGTTGCTGTCGTGGGTGCACGGCAAGGCAGCGAGGAGCGCGTGCACGCCGTGCTCGTGCTCGAACCTGGCGCCGAGGCCGACGGCATCGTGCGCGAAGCCAACACGCGCCTGCTCGATCACCAGAGGATTCGCGGGCTCTCGACGTGGCCCGGCGCGGAGCTCCCGCGAACCGAGGGCACGCGCAAGCTGAAACGGCGCGACATCGCGGCCTGGGTGGCGACGGGCGCCGCTCCTGTGAGCGCAGGCGCGGGTGAGTCGGTCGAGGCGCTGCTCGCACAGTATGCCGCCGGCCGCGCCGTCGGTCCGGGGACGACAATCGAGGAGCTGGGCCTGACCTCGCTGGAGCGGATAGAGCTGATGGTCGCGCTGGAGGATCGATTTCAAAGAACCATCGACGAGACCGCGTTTTCGGGCGTGAAGAGCGTGGCCGACCTCGAGTCGCTCGTGCGCGCGCCGGCGGCAGCCGTGGAGAGCAGTGACGCGGTCGATTTTCCGCGCTGGAACCGTTCCGCGCCCGTGCGGCTGCTGCGCCGGGTGAGCCTCGCCACGTGGATTCTGCCGCTCGCGCGCGTCTTCGCCCGCATTCGCGTGGAGGGCGCCGAGCACCTGGACCGGCTCGAGGGCCCGGTCATCTTTGCGTCGAACCACCAGAGCCATTTCGATACGCCCGTCATTCTCGCGGCGATGCGCGGGCGGGTGCGGTCGCGTGTCGCCGTGGCGATGGCGAAGGAATTCTTCCGGGCGCACTTCTTCCCGCAGGAGCACACGGTCTGGCAGTGGTTCACCAACAGCCTCAACTACTATCTCGCCGCGATCTTCTTCAACGCATTCCCGCTCCCCCAGCGCGAATCGGGGGCGCGCGACACCCTGCGTTACATCGGCGAGATGCTCGGTGCCGGCTTCTCAGTGCTGATCTTCCCCGAGGGCCAGCGGACCGAGGCGGGTGAAATCAACGCGTTCCGGCCCGGCATCGGCATGATCGGCGCGCGGCTGGACGTGCCGATTGTGCCGGTGCGGCTCGTGGGTGCGGACCGGGTGCTGCACCGCACAGCCCGGATGGCCAGCCGAGGCGTGGTCACGGTGAAGTTCGGCCCGCCACTGGTGCTTCGCGGCGCCGACTACCCAACCCTGGCGCATCAGGTTGAAGAGGCCGTGCGGGGGCTCTAAACCCGCGATTCACTTGTGTAGTCATGTGGGGCAGGCCTTCAGGCCTGCTTGCGAGCGCGATTTGCAGGGCTGAAGCCCTGCCCCACGTGACTGACGCGGTGACAACCACAAGCGAGCACCGGATTTAAGACGGCCAAGGCTACGGGCCAGGGCTTAAGGCGGTGCCAGGGAATCGGCGCGGCGGTAGCCGTTGGGCTCACGCCGGACCGCTCGCGACATCCCGAAGACAGGTGCGAAGAGGGGCGCCGGCCCTTCACGCCGGCCCTTCACCCTTGCCCCACCAGGCTGTGTGTGGCACAATGCTTGCGTAATCGCGAAAGGACATTGTTTGAGCAAGGACGATCTGATTGATATCCAGGGTACCGTCGTCGCGGTACACAGCGGTGGTCTCTACCGCGTGCAGAGCGATGCCGGCCACGAAGTGCTGGCCCAGCTCAGTGGCCGCATGCGGCGCTTCCGAATCAAAGTCGTGCCGGGGGATCGGGTCACCGTGGGTGTCTCGCCATATGACCCGGTTCGCGGCATCATCACCTTCCGCGCACGATAGTTTGGCTTCCCCATCCTCACGCTCCACTGCCCCGCGCCGCCGGCGCGGTCCATCGTCAGCCGGGGGCTCGCGCTCGAGCAGCGGACGACGGATGCCGCCGCCACCAACGTATTCAGACCGCGAGCTGGCCCCCGTCGACGTGTCGCCTGTACCGTTCGCGTCGTTCGATGTGTCCCCGTCGCTCCTTCAGGGGATGAGGGACATGGGCTACCTCGAGACGCGGCCCGTGCAGAGCGCGGTCATCCCGTACGCGCTGGCCGGTCACGACGTGCTGGCGTCGGCCGAAACCGGGTCGGGCAAGACGATCGCGTTCGTGCTGCCGATCCTGCACCGCCTGTTCAACGTGCCCGACCAGCAGCTGGCCGGCACCCGCGCCCTGATCCTCGCGCCGACCCGCGAACTGGCCGTGCAGATTGAAGACACGATCCAGGGCCTGACGTATCACACGAAGATCACCAGCGCGGCCGTGTACGGCGGCGTTCCGATGGACCCGCAGGATCGGGCGCTGAAGGCGGGCGTCTCGATCGTCGTGGCCACGCCGGGCCGGCTCATGGACCACATGCGATCGGCGACACCGGATTTCACGCGGCTCGAGGTGCTCGTGCTCGACGAAGCCGACCGGATGATGGACATGGGCTTCTGGCCCGACGTCCAGCGCATTGTCGGCACGCTGCCGACCGAGCGCCAGACGCTGCTCTTCTCGGCCACGCTGCCGGACGAGATCATGAAGCTGACGAAGGCGATCGTCCGGCCTGACGGGAAGCACATCCAGGTGGGACGCGCGGGCGGACCGGCGCTGTCGATTACGCACACGGTTCACGTGATGCCGTCGAGCGAGAAGGTGTCGTGGCTCGCACGGTTCCTGCGCGGCGTGCACGGCCCGACACTGGTGTTCCTGCGCCGCAAGAGCGGTGCAGATCGCGTGGCGCGCGACCTTGCGCGGCTCGGCATCAAGGCGACGGCGCTCCACGGCGACCGCTCACAGGGCGAGCGCACGGCGGCAGTGGAAGGGTTTCGCAGCGGAAAGTACACCGTGCTCGTTGCCACCGATCTGGCCGCGCGCGGGCTCGACATCGACGGGATCACGCACGTCGTGAATTTCGAGGTTCCCGACACGCCCGAGTCCTACGTGCACCGGGTGGGCCGAACGGGGCGCGATCGCGCGGACGGCACCGCCGTCACGCTGGTCTCCCCCGAGGAAGAACGCGCGTTCCGCGCACTGGAGAAGTCCGTTGGAGTCCAACTTCAATAACGATATGAGCGACACCACCAATGACCCGCTCGTGCCGCCGGCCGCGCGCGTCGCCGAATCGAGCGCCGTCACCGATCCCGCGCCCGCGACCGGGAGCGTGACGCCGGTCCAGGCGCCGGCGATATCGGCTGCAGTCATCAAGTTCCGGTCGTGCCGCTGGCGGCGTCCGCCGGAAGACGGCACCGAGTGCTGCGGCCACCGCGACGTGCTGCCGATTGCAGGCACCAACAGCTTCGATGCCGAGGCCTGGTGCCCTGACTGCACGTACTTCAAGCTGCGGCGCACGCCCAAGAAGCGCGACGACTCGTACCGATATTAGACCGTTGACCGTTCACTGTTGACCGTTGACCGTTGATATCCTTTCCGGCGACTCTGTGCGAGGTCTGTCACTGTTTCGCAACCGGTTCGAGCGGTCTAACGGTTAACGGTTAACGGTTAACGAATCTACTCACTGAACTCCCGCGCCAGATCCGCCCATTCGCCGTCAGGCGCGAGCTCCTGGTAGGCGCGCCAGTGCAGGCGCGCGTCGGCCGACTTCCCCATCTTCTCGAGCGTCACGGCCAGGTAGAAATGCGCCTCGGCGCATCCAGGGTTGAGCGCCAGCGCATCCCGGTACGAGAGCACGCGCGGTGTCGAGACGTCCGGTGTCGTGCAGCACGTTCCCGAGATTGAAGTGGGCCTCGTAATAGCCGGGAGCCAGGTTGATCGCACGCTCGTAGAGCGCCTGCGCTTCCGGCATGTGGCCGCGGCTGTAGTACGTGTTTCCCAGGTTGATGAGCGCCGGCACCAGGTCGCCGTCGAGGGCGAGCGCCTGCCGGTAATGGGCCGCGGTGGCTGTCAACGCGTCGGGGTCACCGGTGTCGGCCGCGGAGGCTGCGAGAAACAGGCGCTCGGCTTCGCTGCTCGAAGGGGGCGCGGCGGCTGCAGGCGGAGCGGCGTGTGTCGAGGAGGGCGAAGGGGACGCGCGCGGCTTCAGGCGTATCACCTTTGCCGGCGTCGCCTCTACCTGGAAATCGAGCGCGAGCTGGCCGTGGCGCTCCGCCAGCAGCGCCCGCACAACGGCGTGAAACGACCGGTCTCCGTCGAGCGCCGCGCTCACCTGGCGAATCACGCCGAGGTCGGCGAACGTGTACGTCGTGCTGTGTCCCTTCCGGCCCGCGGGATGGATGAGGCCCCATTTGCGGAGGTAGCGCAGGTGGTCATCGGTCAGTCCGGGATGCCGGGCAAGTATTTCGCGCGACGTGAAGTGCTGTTCCGTCACCGTTCCCTCTGAACTCTTCCCGGCTCGCGCGCCTGGCCTCGAGCATCATACCGCCCGCACGAACGTCCGCCACAACACCGTGGGATACAATCCGCCGCATGCTGCTCGCCGGCGACGTCGGAGGCACCAAGACACTGCTGGGCCTGTTTTCGCGCGCGCCCTCGCGGCCTGCACCGCTGAACATCCAGTCGTTTCCGACCGCCGACTACGGCAGCCTCGTCGAGATGGTCGATGCGTTCCTGAACCGTCAGCCGGGAGGGCGGCCGGTGATCGACGCCGCGTGCTTCGGCGTCGCGGGCCCGGTCATCGACGACCGCGCCGAGCTGACCAACGTGGGCTGGGTGGTTGACGGCAGCGAAGTGGCGATCGAGTTCGGACTCGGCACCGTGCACCTGCTGAACGATCTGGTGGCCGTCGCCCACTCGATCTCGGTGCTGCAGCCGGATGAGCTCGGATTACTCCAGGAAGGACGGCCGAATCTGAGCGGCAATGCCGGCCTGGTCGCTGCGGGCACCGGCCTCGGCGAGTCGTACCTGTTCAACGATGGCCGCCGCCTCGTGCCTGCACCCTCGGAGGCTGGTCACTCCGACTTCGCCGCCCGCACCCCGCGCGAGCTCGAACTGAGCGCCTGGCTGATTGCGCGGTACGGACGGCCGGAGCTCGAACAGGTTGTCTCGGGCATCGGTCTCCGCAACCTGTACGCGTTCACACATCCGAAGCCCTGCGCCGAGGTCGACGACGCGTCGAGCGAAACGGATGTTCCTGCGCTGATCTCGCGGAATGCCTTTGCCGGCACGTGCCGGTGCTGCATGGAGGCGCTGGAGCTGTTCGTGGCGGCCTACGGGGCGGAGTGCGGCAACCTCGCACTGCGCGCGGTCACAACACGCGGGCTCTACGTCGGCGGCGGCATCGCGCCGAAAATCCTGCCGGCGCTGCGGACGGGTCTGTTCCTCGACCACTTCTGCGCGAAGCCCCCCATGCGCGAGCTGCTCGAGTCGATTCCCGTGAAGGTGATCCTCAACCCCCAGGCGGGGCTGCTCGGGGCGGCGGTGTTCGCCAACGCGGAGGTGCAGGCGTAGCTATTGGCTCGCCGGCTGCCAGTGGTCGACGAATTCCCGCACCGCGGACAGGACCTGCGGACCGGTGAGCAGAACCTCATCATTGTGATCGGCGTGCTCGATGACCAGCAGCCGCTTCGGATCCCGCGCGTGCTCGTACAAGCGGATGCTCTGGGTGGTGGGGACGATCGTGTCACTATCGCCGGCGATGACGAGCACCGGGCAGTTCACCGAGTCGATGCGCGACAGCGAGTCGAAGCGGTCGCGCAACAGCCAGCGCACGGGCAGCCAGCCGTAGTGATGCTGCGCCACCTCGGGCAGCGAGCTGAAGGGAGACCGCAGCACCAGCGCCATCGGGCGCCGTTCGGTCGCGAGGCGAACGGCGACGCCGGTGCCCAGCGATTCGCCGAAATACACGATCCGCGCGGAGTCCACGCCGGGGCGCTCCGCCACGTACGCCTGGGCGGCACGCGCATCAGCGGCGAGCCCCGCCTCCGACGGCGAACCGGAGTTCTCCCCGTAGCCGCGGTAGTCGAACAGCAGCACCGAGAACCCTGCCGCGGCGAGCGCGTTCGCCAGCGGCGCGCGATACGCGCGGTTGCCGGCGTTTCCGTTGAACACGATCACGGTCGCGGTCGACCGCGGTGTCCCGAGGAACCAGCCTGCCAGGCGAATGCCGTCAGACGACGTGAATGCCACCGCTTCGGCTGCTGACAGGCCTACGTCCTTCGGCCGCGGCACGTGCGGCGCGGGGAAGTAGATCAGGCGCCGCTGGAAAGACCAGATCGCAAGTAGCGCGAGGCTCGCCACCAGCGCCCCCGCCAACAGAAGACGCATCGTCGCCACATCCGATCACAGCGGCTCGTCGCCGTCTGCGTCAGTGCCGAACAGCGCCGACGGGTTGGGACCTCGCCGGCGCGACCGATTCATCACGGGAGCTCTGCGTGCGGCGGATCCCCTGCGGCGCATCGAAGCGGCTCGGTTCCGCCATCAGCTTCTCAATCCCGTCGATGTCCATCGGTGCAAACGCCGAGAGGTTCTCGTACCCTGTCGGGGTCACGACGATGACGTCCTCGAGGCGGATGTAGACGTCGTCCTCCGGGACGGTCAAGGCCGGCTCGATCGTGAAGACCATGCCAGGCTCGAGCCGATCGATCGGCATGCTCACGTCGTGCACTTCCATTCCCACGAAGTGGCCGAGCGCATCGCGCCGGTTGTTCCGCAGCTGGGCGACGAACCGTTCGGCGGCCTCGCGGTACTTGGGCTGCGAGAAGCTCCAGCTCTGGATGACGCCGTCCATCTTCATCGTAGCGTCGCGCAGGATGTCGCGCGGCGCAGTGTTCGGGCGAATCGACGCCATGAGCGTGGTGTACATCTTCAGGTACACGCCGTAGAGCTCGCGCTGCACCGGCGAGAACCGGCCGGCGGCCGGGAACATGCGGGTCACGTCCGAGGCGTAATAGCGGTAGTCGGGCGCGTAGTCGAAGAGGACGAGGTCCTCCGGCTTCAGCTCCGCGGACCCGCCGTGATAATGGGGGTAGATTGCGTTCCGGCCCGCGGCGACGAGGGCGAAGTAGGCGATCCCCTGCGACCCGTTGGTCTTGAATACCCAATCGGCGATCGCCTCGATTTCGTGCTCGTGCATCCCGGGCCGGGCCGCGCGCATTGCTTCCATCAGCCCCTCTCCGGCAATCCGCGTCGCCTCCCGGATGGCTGCGATCTCCCGAGGTGTCTTGATCACGCGTAGCGCGTCGAGGATCGGATCGAGGCTCTTGATGTCGACGCCGGGCGTTGCAGCGGTCAGCTTCGCCGCGAACGCCGCCTCGCGCGAGGGCCGTCCGTCCCACGGGTCTGCGGCGGACGCGGCGGCGGAGCGCATGGCAGAATCGGGCGTCACGGCCGCGACGGATTCACCGCGGGCCGGCGTGTACACGACGCGTCCACCAGCGACGGCCGCGGCAAACGCCGCGTTGAACGCCTCGCTCGCCCGCACGTCGGCGATGCCGGTCAGGCGCACGGCGTCGGACCCGGGCACGAGCACCGGCCCCTCCATGCGCTCCATCTGCTCGTTCCGCGGCGGCAGGAACAGCATCGCGGTCTTCGTCTTCCCGTCGAGCAGGACGATCGCTCTCGGCACCTCGACACCGGTGAGGTAGAAGAAATGGTTGCTCTGTCTGAAGGGCAGGTACGACCCGGTCTCCGGCGCACCCTGCACGACGGCGAGGCCGTCGCCGATCTTCGCGAACAGGGCGGCGCGGTGCGCCGCGAACTCCTCCGCCGGAAACGCGGTAGTGAACACCGGCACCTGGCTGGACACGCGCGCGGTCGTCACGGCGAGCAGGACAACCGCCACTCCGAACAGGGCGCGAGACGCGGCGCGACGATTCATTCCCATCCTCGCTTCTGCACGCCAGGTCAGCGGCGTGCGACAGACTAAGTAGGCGATTCTACTGGAGGATGGGGTACGCGGATCACGGCCCGCCTGAAGGCGGGCACCACGCGGAGGGTCCTGCGGATCACGGCCCGAATGAAGGTGGGCACACGCGAAGGTCCTGGCGGACCACGGCCCGCCTGAAGGCGGGCACTACACGAAAGAGGCCTTGCGGATCACGGCCCGCCTGAAGGCGGGCACCACGCGAGGGTCCTGCGGATCACGGCCCGCCTTGAAGGCGGGCACTACGCGAAGATGATAAGCGCGCGCAAGGCGGGCACCACACGGGACCGCCACGGGGCTGATCCCTGTAGTGCCCGCCTTCAGGCGGGCCGTATCCGGTCTTACGCGCTCGCGAGCACCAGGCCCTTGACGCGCTCGTGCACGACCTCGCCCTTGTGGGTGACGAGCGTGTCGCGCGTGATCTCGTCGGTGAGATCCCAGTTCATCTTCCCTTCCTTGTTCACCAGGTGCGAGAGGAACGTGGTGATGTTCTTCGCATACATCTGGCTGGCGTGGTAGGGCACGGTCGCGGGCAGGTTCGTCGGCCCGAGGATCGTGACGCCCTGCTCGACGACGACCTCGTCGGCACGGGTGAGCTCGCAGTTGCCGCCGCGCTCGGCCGCCAGATCGATGATCGCCGACCCTGGCTGCATCCCACGCACCATGGCCGCCGTGATCAGCACCGGCGACTTGCGGCCCGGGATCGCCGCGGTCGTGATGATGATGTCGCTCCCGGCCACCACCTTCGCCATTGCCTCGCGCTGACGCTGGTAGAACGATTCGTCCTGCGCCTTCGCGTAGCCGCCCGCATCCTGCGCGTCGGCGGCCTCGAGCGGCACATCGGCGACCTTGGCGCCGAGGCTGATGATCTGCTCCTTCGCCGCCGGCCGGACGTCGTACGCCTGCACCTGCGCGCCGAGCCGCTTGGCGGTCGCGATCGCCTGCAGGCCCGCCACGCCGACGCCGATGACGAACGCCCGCGCGGCGCTCACGTTGCCGGCCGCGGTCATCAGCATCGGGAACATCCGCGGCACCGTGACGGCGGCCAGCAGCACGGCCTTGTAGCCGGCGATCGTCGCCATCGACGACAGCGCGTCCATGCTCTGCGCGCGCGTGATGCGCGGCATCAGCTCCATCGAGAACACCGACACCTGCCGCTCGGCGAGCTGCCGGACCAGCGCGTGGTCGCTGAGGGGATCGAGAAACGCGATCAGCGACTGCCCCGGCCGGAGCGCGGCGAGGTCAGCCTCGGTCGACGGAAATCCGGCAGGCCCGATCTTCACGCGCAGCAGCATCTCGGCGCGCGACGTCACCTCCCCACGCGACGGCACGATGGTCGCGCCCTTCTCGGTGTAAGCCTGGTCGGTGAAACCTGCCGATAATCCGGCACTCGACTCGACGAGTACCTGGTGCCCGGCCTTGATGAGCGCGGCGACGCTCACGGGGACCAATGCGACCCGGCGCTCGCCGGGCCATGATTCGCGCACAACTCCAATGATCATGATGACGCCCCGGTCTGAAGATTCCTGATTACGCGCGGTGTAAGAGTGCAGCCCGCACGGCGGCGCGGGTGCTTCAGCAGTTCTACCAGATTACGGGGTCGAATGTGCGGTCTTTTCGAAGTACCACCGTCCTCGATGCGTGGCACCCGCCGCACGCTCGCGATGAGCGAACTGCAGGTCGGCAATCGCGTGCATGCACCCTGATCGAAGACCGGCACCGGGCGCGTGACGACGAAGCGGCCCGCGGAACGGCGGCACACCGCGACGACAAGCCAGTCGTCAGACCGGTGCGACCTGGAACAACGTCAAGGCAAAGCCGGCCGTGCGGTCCACCCACTGCTCGGCCGGCGCGAGCCCCGCGCGGGCGCCCATGTCGACGAGACCGCCAGGACGGAACTTGTAGGAGCTCTCGGTCCAGATCGACTCGCCGCGCTCGAACGTGACGCGGCACCGTGCACGCGGGATCTCGATGACCTGCCGGCGCGTGCTGACCAGGTGCATCTCGATCCGTGAAGCCGCAGCGTCCCAGCGGGCCTCGTGCGCGAAGCTCGCCAGGTCGATCGCGGCGCCGAGTTCGGTGTTGATGCGGAGCAGCACATTTTTGTTGAACGCTGCCGTGAGGCCGATGGGATCGTCGTACCCGAGGAGCAGGTCGCGTTCCGGCTTCACGAGATCCGCGCCGAGCAAGACGAGGTCGCCCGGACGGAGCGCCTCCGCGATCTGGTGCAGCAGCGCGGTCGCGTCCTCCGGATCGAAGTTCCCGATGTTCGAGCCGAGAAAGAGGACCAGCCGGCGTCCGAGGACCGGGGCCTCAATCGCGCTGAGGCCGGCTTCGTAGGTAGCCTCATGTGTCGTGACGCGCACGTCGGCGAAGCGTGACAACGTGGCCGCCGCCAGATCGAGCGCTCGCGCCGACACATCGACCAGGTGCACCGTGGTGCGGACCCCGCGCCGAACGGCCGCCTCAATCAGGACGGCGAGCTTCTCGCCGCTCCCACCACCCAGCTCGATGAACGATGCCTCGGAGCCCGCGGCGTCCACGATCGACGCCGCGTGGCGTGCGAGCAGGGCCGACTCGCTGCGCGTGATGCGGTACCACGGCAGACGGCAAATCGCCTCGAAGAGCGCCGACCCGAGCGCGTCGTAGAACCAGAGTGCGGGCAGGCGCTTGGGGCGCGCGAGCAGGCCAGCCCGCACGTCCTCGGCGAACGCGGCGAGCGGCGACGGGTCAGAGCGCGCAGCGGAATGTGGCGTAGACATAGGGATAGTGGGGTCGGAACCAGTTGCGGAAGCTGCGGCGCACGTGCGCGGCGGGCGTCGCCGGCGATGCCCCCTTGAGCACGAAGTGGGCGGCGTCGAAGAAATCGGCGGAGTACTCGGGATACGACGCCATCGGCGAAAAGCCGGGGAATGGCGCGAACGGCGATGACGTCCACTCCCAGCCGTTGCCAATCAGATCGTGCACGCCGAACGCGCTCGCGCCAGAGGGGTACGATCCCACCGGCACGGGATCCCAGTGCCGGGCGCCGAAATTGCCGCGCGTCCGATCGGGCGGGGCGTCGCCCCAAGGCAGTGCACGTTCGCTTCCCTCGGGTGTGCCGAACGCCGCGCGGTGGTACTCGGCCTCCGTCATGAGCCGCTCGCCGCGCCAGCGGGCGAACGCGTCGGCCTCTGCATGGCTCACATACACAGGCCAGGCGTCGGGCAGCGGCACGAGATCGAACATGCCCCGCCAGTACCATTGGCCATCCTGCCGCTCCCAGAAGAGCGGGTGCGTGACCCCTTCGCTCGTGCGCCAGGCCCACGCAGCAGGCGCCCACAGCGACTCGCGCTCGTAGCCGCCCGCCTCGACGAACGCCAGGAATTCCGCGTTCGTCACGTTGTGCCGATCCACCGCAAATGCGGGCACGTGAACCGGCAGCTCGCCGAACTCGTTGTCCCACCCGAACGGCACGGCGTCTCTCCGTACCCCAAGCGTGGCCGTTCCCGCCGGGATCTCCACCTTCTCGCGCGGCGGTACGATGCCTTTCGTGAGCAGCGTCAGGTGTGCCGGCCGGTGCTTCTGGTCGAAGGGCAGGCGATGCCAGATGTACTGCAGCGTCTCCTGGTGCATCTCCTCGTGTTCGATAATTGCGAACACGGCCTCCGCCCGGTCGAGCAGCGGATGCCCAGGCCGATCGAGCTCGGCCGAGCTCAGCACCTCCTCGAGCCGGCGATCGGATTGCTCGACGTACGCAATCACCTGATCGCGCGACGGCCACGACGCCCGCAGCGACTCGCCAGGCAGTTCGTGCTCGGGATCGATGCCGCGCGCGAAGAGCACTTCGAGCCCCGGGTCGATGCCCGGTGCGCCAAGAGCCTTTTTGAGCAGCGTGTTGACACTGAACGCGGCCAGGTGCCCTTCGTAGAACACGACAGGATTCCGCAGCGTGATCGGCCGGCTGAAGTACGCGTCTGGCGTAATCAGATCGAACAGTTGCCGTGAACGGGCACGCACGCGACGAAAGCGATCGAGCAGCGCGGCACGGTCGATCGCCGAACCGGCAGAGGTGGCGTGGACAGGCATGTCAGTTCCTCCGGAATCATGGCGTCACCTTGGATGCCCGACGAGGGTCGAGGGATTCAGCAGGTGCGACGCGAACCCGGTGTGCCTCGGACAGCAAGATCTGTGCGCGTCGCCCGTGGCCCCAGCGTCGGCCGGCCGGCACCGCAGAAGTGACGTGCCGCGCCGCAGGGTGAAGGTGCTCACGCCCAAGCACTTACGCTTGACTTGCCGGAACACGCAAAGGTACCCTTTGTCCTGCAGGCGCTTTCCTCGGGGCTCGTGACCATCACCCTCAACGGCGAACCGTACCAGCTCGACGGTCCTGTATCCGTGTCGACCCTGCTCGCCGCGCTGGCGATCGATGGGCGGCGAGTCGCCGTCGAGCACAACCTCGTGGTGGTTCGCCGGGCATCGTTCGAGACCACGATGATCCGTGAGGGCGACGAAGTCGAAATCGTCAACTTCGTGGGCGGCGGCGCTGAGCGGTAAGAGCCGCTGCAATCCGAACACGTATCCCATGGCCACCCCAGATTCTCTCGTCATCGCAGGCCGGACGTTCACGTCACGGCTGATCGTCGGCACAGGCAAGTATTCCTCGTTTGCCGTCATGGCCCAGGCACACGAGGCGGCGGGGGCCGAGATGGTGACCGTGGCCGTACGCCGGGTCAACCTTCACGATCGCCGTACGGAATCGCTGCTCGATTACATCGACACCGCCAGACGCTTCATCCTCCCGAACACCGCAGCCTGCTTCACCGCGGACGAGGCGATTCGCACGGCGCGTCTCGGGCGGGAGGCCGGGCTGTCGAACTGGGTGAAGCTCGAGGTCATCGGCGACGAGAAGACGCTGTTCCCAGACAACGAGGCTCTGCTCGAGGCCACGCGCGTGCTGGTCAAGGAAGGTTTCGTCGTGCTTCCGTACGTGATCGACGATCCCGTGCTCTGCCGCAAGCTGGAAGACGCGGGCGCCGCGGCGGTCATGCCGCTCGGCGCACCGATCGGCTCAGGGCTGGGAATCCAGAACGTCAACAACCTGCGAATCATCAAGGAGCAGGCGCGAGTCCCCGTCATCGTCGACGCGGGAGTCGGGACGGCGTCCGACGCCGCCGTCGCCATGGAGCTTGGCGCCGATGCCGTGCTGATGAACACGGCGATTGCCGGCGCGAGCGATCCGGTCGCGATGGCGCGTGCGATGCGGCTGGCGGTAGAGGCGGGCCGGCTGGCGTTTCTCGCTGGCCGGATCCCGCGACGGATGTACGCGACGGCCAGCAGTCCGGTTGACGGCCTCGTTGGTCGCTGACGCGATGGTGACTCGACCGGTCAGCCAGGATGATTTCGCCCGGCTCGAGCACGAGCGGCTGGCCGCAGATCGGAGCTACAACGAGGCGCTGACCGCGGTCGATCGCGCGCTGCCCGGGGTCACTCCTCCGCTCCCGCCGCCGGACGGTTACAACGAACAGGAAATCACGCCCCTCAACGAGGCCTGGCGGGTCGCACCGGCGCCGCCGTCGGCGAATGGCGTACGCGGACGCCTTGCCCATCTCGTCTGGAGAATCGTTGCGCCGTGGCTGGCCCGGCAGGAAGCGTTCAACGCCAAGGTCGTCACGCACCTCAACAACAACGTGCGCCACCAGCGCGAACTGGTGGACTCGATCACGGCGGCACTGCACGCGATCGAGCAGCAGGAGGCGCTGCTCGCCACGTTCCACTCGCACCTGGTCGTCTACCTGCAGCAGATCACGCCGTACTCGGACACGAAGGATCGCTCAATCCTCGGGCAGGTCGCGCTGATCGACGAACAGGCGATCAACGCCGTGGCCGACGAACTGCTCCGCCGCTCCGAGAGGTTGGAAGTGCGCGAGGTCCGGTTGGCGGCGCAGGTGCGTGCGCTCGACGCGGCGTACCAGGACATCCGATCGACCGTCGCGACGTTGAACCAGGCGACATTCACGTTGAAGCGCGAGCTGGAAGGGTTGCCCGCACGGCTCGATGCCGGCGGGCCCATCGCCGAAGGGTTGCTCGGCGGCGCGCCGCTGTCGGCCGGCACGGGACCAGGGGCCACTGGCGGTACGCCCAGCGGGGGCCGTGCGCTCGACAGCTGGAAGTACGTCGGCTTCGAAGACCGGTTTCGCGGGCCCCGCGAGGAGATCCGCAAGCGGCAGACCGACTACCTGCCCGAGTTCGCCGGCGCGCGCGACGTGCTCGATGCCGGCTGTGGACGCGGCGAGTTCCTCGACCTCCTGCGCGAGGCCGGCGTGGCCGCGCGCGGGCTCGATCTCAATCACGAGATGGTCGAGATCTGTCGTGCTCGAGGACTCGTCGCCGACGAGACCGACGTCCTCAGCTTCCTGCTCGCCACGGGCGACGGCACGCTTGGCGGCCTCTTCGCCGCGCAAGTGATCGAACACCTCGAGCCCGAGTACCTCCTGCGCACGCTGGAGGCCGCATTTCATGCCTTGCGGCCGGGCTCGCGCATTGTCCTCGAAACCATCAACCCGACGTGCTGGACCGCGTTCTTCGAGAGCTACATCCGCGACATGACGCACGTGCGCCCCGTACATCCCGAGACGCTGCAGTATCTTCTGACCGCCAGCGGCTTCCAGCAAGTCGAGATCCGCTACAGATCCCCCCTGCCGCAGACTGAACGACTGCAGCCTGTCACCGTTACCGAGAGCACGCCGCCGGTCCTCCGCGAAACCTTCGAAACACTCAACCAGAACGCCGAACGTCTCAACCGTCGCCTGTTTTCGTACATGGACTACGCCGCCGTCGCCGTGCGACTCTGAGGCGTGCGCCTGCATCGCAGACCGCTCCTCGCGGGTAGCGTCGCTCTGACGCCGATCGCGCTGCTCGCGATCGTCGCGGCTGGGCCACGGGCGACCGCAGCAGCGCCCGCGGAGCGCCCTGTGCCCTTCAAGGTTGGAGAGACGCTCGAGTACGACGTCGGTTGGTCCTCGTACCTGACGGCCGGCAGGGCGACGCTGTCTGTGCTCGCAAAGAAGCCGTCCTACGGCTCTGTGGCTTACTACGTCGCCGCCGAGGGCCGGGCCACCGGCGTCGTGGCCGCGCTCTATCACGCCTACTACAAGGCTGACACCCTGCTCGACGTGTACTCGCTGCTGCCGCAGCGCGGGTCGATCTACGGCGAAGAGGGCCGCCATCGACGCCTGCGCGCGACGCGCTTCGACCAGGGCAAGCGGACTGCGCAGTTCGAGGTCACGCCGGGCCCGGGGCCGGAGAAGCCGTTTCGCCTCCCCGGACCGACCCACGACGCACTCTCGGCCGTGCTGGCGCTGCGTATTCTCGCGTTGCACCAGGGCCTCGCGGTCACCATTCCGGTGTCGGATGGCGGCCGGGTGTTCAGCCTTCGGGCGACGGTGCGTGGGCGCGAGCCGCTGTCGACGCGGCTGGGGGACATGAGGGCGTGGAGGATCGACCCAGTCATCCTCGGCGATGGCGGCGAGGTGGGCGCGCGGAAGCTGACGCTCTGGCTGTCGGACGATGCGCAGAAGCTGCCGCTGCTGATGGAAGCCGAGATGCCCGTCGGCACCTTCACCCTGACGCTGCGCAGCGCATCCCGGTAGACCCTGCCAGATCCGGAAGACGGCATGCGGAGTGCGGAACGAACTCGGAGTTCGGGTTCGGAATGCGTTGAAGACTCAAACCAGCGTCAAAGACGCCAATCATGGCCGACGTTGACGTCGTCGTAATCGGGGCCGGCGTGACGGGCCTCGCGTGTGCGCGCGAGATGGCGGCTGCTGGTCGTTCGGTGTGCCTGATCGAGCGGCATCGCGCGCCGGGGATGGAGACGAGCACGCACAACAGCGGTGTGATCCACGGCGGACTGTACTATCCCGCCGGCACGCTGAAGGCGCGGCTCTGCGTCCGTGGGGCGGCGCTGCTCTACGAGTTCTGCGCCAAACACGCCGTGCCGCACGCGCAGTGTGGGAAGTTCGTGACGGCAGCGCACGACGGCGAGGTTCCCGCACTCGAGGCGCTCATGGCCTGTGGGATGGCCAACGGGATGATGGGGCTCGAAATGGTGGACGCGGCGTTCGTGCGCGCGACGCGAGCCGCACGTGCACGCGCATGCGGCGATCTGGTCGCCGGCAAGCGGGATCGTCGAGCCCGAGGCGCTCGTGCGGACGCTGGCGCGCCTCTGCGACGACCTCGGCGTGATCCGGCTCGCCGAGACGCCGGTGGTCGGCGGCGGGGCGATCGAGGGCGGCATCGCCGTGCGGACGAACGCGGAGGAAATCACGGCCGGCGTCGCGGTGAACGCCGCGGGGCTCTACGCCGACGAGGTATCGGCCGTGCTCGGCGGACGTCCATTCCGCATCTATCCCTGTCGCGGCGAGTACGCGGAGCTGGTGCCGTCCCGCAGGCACCTGGTGCGGGCGCTCGTGTATCCCCTTCCGCATCCCAGGAGGCCACGGCCTCGGCGTGCATCTGACGCGCACGACGTGGGGCAGCGTCCTTCGTGGGCCCGACGGTTCGCTTTCAGGATGCCAAGGACGACTACGAGACGGACCGCCTGCGGGTGGAGGCATTCTTAGAGCCGGCCCGCACGCTGCTGCCGGCATTGCGCCGTGAAGATCTCTGTCTCGGCGGCAGCGGCATCCGCCCCAAGCTGCACGGGCCCGAAGGTTCCTTCGAAGACTTCCTCATCGAGCGCGATCCGCTGAACCCGTATCTGGTGCAGGCCGCCGGCATCGACTCGCCCGGCCTGACCGCCTGCCTCGCCGTCGCCGAGCTCGTCGAACACCTGACCCACTGAAAGCGTGCCGCACCACTTCTGGGCTGGTCCCCGTCGCAGCATTCCTCAGCGAGACAGGTATCGGCTGAGGGCGTCCTGCCAGGTGGGCATCGAAACGCCGGCGGCGGCGAGCTTGGCGTTCGATAAGGCGCAGTACCGCGGCCGAGGGGCTCGTAACGGGACATCGGCCAGGCGTACGGGCACGAGCCGCGGCTGTACCCCCAGGATATCCGCGATGTGCTGCGCCAGCTCGTGCCACGTCGTCGCGCCGCTGTTCACGCAGTGATACAGGCCGGGTTCGGCCTGGCGCTCGAGCAACGCCTGGGTGGCGGCCACTGCATCCTCGACGAAGGTCGGGGACACGATGCGATCCTCGAACACGCGCGTTTCATCGCCGGCGCGAATCGCGGCCGTAATCCGGTCGATGCTGCTGCGGGGCAGTGTCCCTCCGAACAGGCTCTCGACCCTGAGCACGTAGTACCGCGGCGCGGCGCGCGCGAACCACTCTCCGAGCAGCTTCGACTGCCCGTAGACGCTCAACGGCGCGACCGGTGCATCTTCGACGTACGGCCGGCTCGCAGTGCCGTCGAACACGAAGTCCGTGCTGAAGTGCACGAGCGCCGCACCTTCCCGCGCGGCCGCGCGGGCGAGACTCTGCACTCCGAAGGCGTTCCCGTCGAGCGCCGCGGGCACGTCGTCTTCAGCACGATCGACCGCGTTGTACGCGGCGCAGTTGACGATCGCGTCCGGATGCAGCGCTGCGACGGCGCGCTCCACGGCCGTGGCGTCGGCGATATCGAGATCGGCACGCGCGAGGGCCGTCACGGTATTCCGCTCCGCGAGCCGGCGCACCATCGCCTGCCCCAGCTGCCCGCCTGCGCCCGTGACCGCAATAATCATCCGAGTTCGTCCCCTGTGTTCGGTGCGCGCGGAATCAGGCCGCCCGCGATCGGCCGACCTGCTCGTCATCCAGCACCCCTTCCCAGCGCGCGACGACCGCGGTGGCGATGCAGTTGCCCATGACGTTGACGGCCGTCCGCCCCATGTCCAGCAGCTGGTCGATCCCCAGGAGGATGGCGGCGCCCTCGAGCGGCAGCCCGAAGCTGCTCAACGTGGCCGTCAGGATCACGAGGGCGGCGCGCGGCACCCCCGCGACGCCCTTGCTCGTGAGCATCAGCGTCAGCATCATCGTGACCTGCTGGCCCACGGTCAATTCGACGCCCGCCAGCTGCGCAACGAACAGGCTGGCGGCCGACAGGTACAAGGTGCTTCCGTCGAGGTTCATGCTGTACCCGGTCGGCAGCACGAAGCTGACGATCCGCTTCGGCACACCGAACCGCTCCATCACCTCGAGCGATTTTGGTAGCGCCGCCTCGCTGCTCGCGGTCGTGAACGCGATTAGAAACGGCTCGCGGATCGTCCGCAGGAACGTGACGAAGGGCACGCGGATGATGACGGACGCGCCACCGACGACCAGCAGCACGAAGATGGCGAGCGACGCGTACATCACCAGCACCAGTTTGCCGAGCGTGACCAGGATGGCGAGGCCCCGCCCGCCGACGGTCGCCGCGATGGCCGCCATCACGCCTACGGGAGCGAACCGCATCACGTAGCCCGTGAACGTGAACATCACCTGCGCG
The DNA here is from genome assembly GCA_963697705.1 of Vicinamibacteria bacterium. Taxonomy (GTDB): domain Bacteria; phylum Acidobacteriota; class Vicinamibacteria; order Vicinamibacterales; family JAENWD01; genus CAVUCH01. Next base: position 630,365 of record CAVOPA010000017.1, on the reverse strand, counting down.
AGGCTGTCGAGCAGCTCGACGAGCGGCCTTCCCTTCTCGCCAACCGCCGCGAGTGCCACGCCAAAGATCGTGGCAAAGACGACGATTTGCAGGATGTCGCCCCGGGCCATCGCGTCAGCGATGGAGGTCGGAAAGAGATGGAGCAGGATGTCCCACCCGCTCTGCTGGCTCCGGGCCATGGCCGCGAGCTCGTGGGTGTCGGCGTTCGGAAGCACCACACCGGCTCCCGGACGGAACACGTTCATCATCACCAACCCGATGACGAGCGCGACGGTCGTCGCCAGCTCGAACCAGATGATCGCCTTCAGGCCGATCCGCCCCATCGCCCGCAGATCGCCACTGCCCGCAATGCCCACCACCAGGGTCGAGAACAGGAGCGGCGCGATGATCATCTTGATCATCCGCAGGAACATGTCAGCCAGCGGCTTGATGGACACGCCGAACGCCGGCCACAGATAGCCGATCAGCACGCCGGCGAGCAGGCCGATGAAGATCTGCGTCGTCAGCGACGGCACGCGCGACGTTCGGGCGGACGCGAGAGGTTGAACGGCTGGCGGCGCGGGCATCGGGAGAGTCTACCGGATGGGCGAAGCGGCTCGCGTAACGGCCGGCTGCCGACGCCGGGGACCTGAAGCGATCGTGTCAGCGGCCCGCATGTTCGCCGACGAGGGCGGCCAGGCTGTCGACCACATACTGCAGCTGGTCGTCCGACAGCTCGCCAAAAATCGGGATCGCCAGCGACTCCCGTGCCGCGCGATCCGCTTCCGGAAAACCATCCGGGCGGGCTCCCAGGTACGCAAAGCACTCCTGCCGGTGAAAAGGCACCGGGTAGTAGACCGCGCTGGCGATGCCGCGCGCCTCGAGGCCGGCCTTCACGCGATCGCGTTCGGCGACGCGCACCACGAACTGGTTGTAGATGTGGGTGCGCCCTTGCGCCTCGACGGGGCACGCGATGAGCCCGGTGAGCCCGTGCGCGTCGATCAGCTCGCGGTAACGCGCGGCGTTGCGCTGGCGGGCCGCGGTCCATGCGGAGAGGTGCGGTGCCTTGACGCGCAGCACCGCCGCCTGGAGCGCGTCGATCCGGAAGTTGCCACCGATCAGGCGATGGTGATACTGGCGCTCCGCGCCGTGGACTCGCAGCAGGCGCACGCGCGATGCCAGGGCATCGTCGTTCGTGGTGACGAGCCCTGCGTCGCCGAACGCGCCGAGGTTCTTGCTGGGGAAGAACGAGAAGCACCCCACCGCGCCGATGCCACCGGCGAGTCGGCCGCCGTAGCTGGCACCAATGGCCTGTGCCGCGTCCTCGATCACGGGAATACCGGCGTGTCGAGCGATATCGGCGATCGCGTCCATGTCGGCCATCTGGCCGAACAGGTGGACGGGCATCAGGGCACGCGTGCGTGGCGTGATGGCGCGGGCAGCCTGCGCAACGTCGATGTTGAATGTGGCCGGGTCGATGTCGACGAATACGGGCGTGGCGCCGACGCGCGCCACGGCGCCGGCAGTCGCGAAGAACGAATAGGTGCTGGTGACGACCTCGTCGCCAGGCCCGATCCCGAGCGCCATGAGCGACACGAGCAGCGCGTCGGTGCCGGAGCTGACGCCGATCGCGTGCTTCACCCTGAGCAGCGTCCCAATCTCCTGCTCGAAGGCGTCGACTTCCGGGCCCATGACGAAACGCTGGCTGTCGCAGACGCGCTCCACCGCGGCGAGCACCTCGTCGCGAATGGTCGCGAATTGCGCCTGGAGATCGAGCAGCGGGACGTGCATGGCGCGAGGACCCCGAAACGACCCGATACGCGTCGAACGCGCTCAGAGCCTGAAGATATGCGTGCCGGTATGACCCTTCAACGCATTACGCGTGTCGACGACGAGCGGCGACCCCTCGACGATTCGGGCGTAGTCGAAGGCGGCGTGGTTCGTGGTGATCACCGCGCAGTCGTATCCCGCGGTCATCGCAGCGTCCGGCGTGACGCCCTCGAGCGTCAACCCGTGATCGTCCACACGCGCCACGTGGGGGTCGCTGAACGTCACCCTGGCCCCCCGACGCTGCAGGAGCCGGGCGACATCGATCGCGGGCGACTCGCGGAGATCATCGACGCCGGGCTTGTAGGCCATGTCGAACAGGGGCACCGTGTCCCTGTGAGGGGTTGCCCACGGTGTTGAGTAGCGCTCGTGTGCATGGGAGACGAGTTGCCGGGTGGCGCGTTCAGGCGCGCGAGGTCAGCGAGCTGACAGGTCGCGGGCGTGCTCGCGGGCGGCGGTGAGGCGCTCGAGGTCGGCATCCACCATCATGGCGATGAGGCGGTTGAAGTCGACCTCCGGCTCCCACTGCAGCACCCGCCGCGCCTTCGCTGCGTCGCCGATCAGGAGGTCCACTTCCGCCGGGCGCAGAAACGCAGGATCCTGCCGCACGTGCCTGCGCCAGTCGAGCCCCGCGTGCGCGAAGGCGAGCTCCACGAGCTCCTGCACCGAGTGGGTCACGCCCATCGCGACGACGTAGTCGTCCGGCGCGTCCTGCTGGAGCATGGTCCACATGGCGCGCACGTAATCACCGGCAAAGCCCCAGTCACGCTTCGCCGTCAGCGTACCGAGACTGAGCGTGTCGGTGAGGCCAAGCTTGATGCGGGCGACGCCATCGGTGACCTTGCGCGTCACGAACTCCAGCCCGCGGCGGGGCGACTCGTGGTTGAACAGGATGCCGGAGCACGCGAACAGGCTGTAGCTCTCCCGGTAATTCACGGTGATGTAGTGCCCGAAGACCTTCGACACGCCGTACGGGCTGCGCGGATAGAACGGGGTGTCTTCGTTCTGCGGCACCTGCCGCACCTTGCCGAACATCTCGCTCGACGAGGCCTGGTAGAAGCGGATGCTGGTGTCGACCTGCCGGATGGCTTCGAGGCAGCGCGTGACTCCCTGCGAGTTGAACTCGCCGGTCAGCATCGGCTGGTCCCACGACGCCGGCACGAACGACATCGCGGCGAGGTTGTAGAACTCCTGCGGCCGCACTGCGTCGACCGCCTTGATGAGCGACAGCTGGTCGAGCAGATCGGCCTGGAGCAACGAGATCTTGCCGAGCAGATGCTCGATCCGCCACACGTTCGGCGCGCTCAGCCGGCGCACGACGCCGAAGACCTCGTAGCCCTTGCCGAGTAGCAATTCGGCGAGGTACGAACCGTCCTGGCCAGTGATGCCGGTAATGATCGCTCTCTTGGACATATGAGCCGCTAAGGCCAATTGAGACTAGTAGATGTACACAGGGCTGTCAAACGCTTGAACCTGCGGAACGGCGGCGCCGCCATCGCCGGCGACACGCGGCGCTGCGGCGGTCACCGGCGCGTCATCTTCACCGCGGCACGCGTCTCGCGATCCGTTTCGCGCTTCTTGATCGCTTCGCGTTTGTCGTGCGCCTGCTTGCCCTTCGCGAGGCTGATCGCGACCTTCACCTTGCCGCCCTTGAAGTACAGCCGCAGCGGCACGAGCGTGAGGCCGCGCTCCACGGTCTTCCCAATCAGCTTCCGGATTTCCTGGCGGTGCAGCAGGAGCTTGCGTTTGCGCGTGGGCTCGTGGTCGGCATAGCCGCGGTGGCTGTACGGGCTGATGTGCACGTTGTACACGAACACCTCCCCGTCTTCGAGCCGCGCAAAGCTGTCGCGCAGGTTGACCCGGCCCTCGCGGATCGCTTTGACCTCCGTCCCCTGGAGCACGACACCCGCCTCGAACGTCTCCAGGATGTGGTAATCGTGCAGCGCCTTCCGGTTCTCGGAGACGATCCGTTCGGCTTTCTGACGCTCGGTCGGGGGCGGCGGCATTCAACCAGTGTACCGGAAGGTGCGCAGGCGGGCACTCGCGCGTGCTGCGGATCGCGCATCAGGAACGGGGGGCGGCCTCTGAAGACGAGTGCGCGCGGCGCCGTGCCAGGTCGGCCGCGAGCAGCACCGCATGGACCATGCTGCCGGCGTCGGCGACGCCGCGTCCGGCGATGTCGAACGCGGTGCCGTGATCGACCGACGTCCGGACGATGGGCAGGCCAAGAGTCACGTTGACCGAGTGGCCGAACGCGAGCAGCTTGATCGGCACGAGGCCCTGATCGTGGTAGCAGGCCACGACGACGTCGAAGTCGCCGCGGTGGGCGCGTACGAACACGGTGTCGGCGGGCAGCGGACCGACGACATCGATGCCAGCCGATACGCAGTCAGCCACGGCGGGCCTGATCACCTCGTCGTCTTCGTGGCCCATCAGGCCGCGCTCGCCGGCGTGGGGGTTGAGCCCGGCCACGGCGATCCGCGGCCGATCGCAGCCAAACCGGGGCAGCTCGCGTGCGGTCAGCGCGATCGTGCGCACCATCAGGTCGCGCGTGAGCGCGCGCGGCACTTCAGAGAGAGCGATATGGACGGTGGCGAGCACGACGCGCAACTCTGGCGCGTCGAACATCATCGCGACGAACGGACTCGCCGTCAGGTGACCGAGCAGGTCCGTGTGGCCGCGCCACGGCAGCCCGGCAAGGGCGAACGCCTCCTTGCTGACGGGCGCCGTCGCAATGCCGTCCACCCGCCCGGCGACGGCGTCTTCGACCGCGCGGACGATCAGGCTGTACGCGGCGCGGCCAGCCTGCGCCGAAAGCACGCCGGGCGCGTACGACTCGGTCGCGGGGGGCGCGTAGACGATGGGTTCGCACGCCGCGAGCACGCGGGAGTCCGCCGCCGCCCGTGCGGCGACTTCCGGCCCGATGCCGGCTGGATCACCCACGGTCAACGCGATGCGTGGCTGCATGGCTCCGGCGTCCGAAATGCCGCTGCGCCCGGCTGCCCCTGATGAAGAAGCGTGCGGCGCACCATCTGCTTACGGGTGGCAGGTGCAGGTGCCAGAGCTGCAACCACCCGTGCCGCAGCCATTCGGGTTGTTGCAGGTGCCCTCGTCACCACAGCCGCCGCGCAACTCGCCTTTGGCGTTCGGCAGCTCGTACCGCAGGCAGCACTTCAGCCGCCCACAGAGGCCTGACAGCTTGGAGGGATTGAGCGCGAGGTCCTGCTGCTTGGCCATCCGGATCGAGACCGGCTCGAACGTCTGCAGCCACGACGTGCAGCAGAGCGGGCGGCCGCAGGATCCGTAGCCCCCGATCATCCGGGCCTCGTCGCGGACCCCGATCTGCCGCATCTCGATTCGGGTGCGAAACTCCGCCGCGAGCAGTCGCACCAGCTCGCGGAAGTCGATGCGTCCTTCGGCCGTGAAGTAGAAGATGAGCCGGCCGCCGTCGAACACCTGCTCGACGCGCGACAGCTTCATCGCCAGCTTCATCTGCCGGATCAGGACGAGCGCCGAGCGGCGGGCGTCTTCCTCCCGGCGCTGTTGGCGCTGGCGCAGCGCCCGGTCGTCATCGGTAGCCTGGCGGACGTAGACGTTCGTCGCCGGCAGCGCACGGCGTGCCGCCACTGCCTCGATCGTCGGCACGACCGAGGCCAGCGTGGTGCCCTGCTCCGTCCGGATCACGACGGCATCGCCGAGCGCCGGCGGCCGGGTTACGGTATCGAGCAGAAAGGTCTGCGTGCGGCTGACCGGGCCAGGACGCACCGACACATAGGGTCCGCGGTCCGAGTTCTCCACGAGTCACCATATCGACGGTCCGCCCGGTCGTCACACATGCAGCGCCACCCAGTCGGCAACGATCTTCGGGCTGCCGTTCCGCGGGGCGCCGAGCGCGTCGATCGCGCGTTGGACCGCCGTAAACGCGCGGACGAGCCGAGCGTGATCGAACGCGGGCCGCAAGTCCTCCAGAACGGCCGTGAGATCCGCGTTCGCAAGCGCGCAGCCTTCCACGCTGGTTGAGAGCACTCCGATATCCCGCAACATGGTCTGAAGCACGCGCAGATGCATGGCAACTGCTTCGCGCTCGCCGACGCCGTAACCCTTCGGTGTCTTGCCGACAATCTCCTGTGCGGCCTCGAGCCGGCCGCGAACGCCGCCCGGGCGTGCCAGCCGCTCGAGCAGCCGCTGCGCTGCGCCGCGAATGCCCATCACGGCGTCGCTGCCCGACGCGAGCGCGACGCCGATGCTGCCGCCGGCCGCGGCCGCCGCCGCGTGCGCGACGGCGGCCGGCATCCCCTGCGCGCCCTGCAGGTGCGTGGCGATGTCAGCCGCCGAGAGCGGCGCAAAGCGGATCTGCGGGCAGCGCGATCGCACGGTCGGCAAGAGTGCCCCGGGGTGGGCCGTCACCAGGACGAACACCGACGACGACGGCGGTTCCTCGAGCGTCTTCAGCAGCGCATTCTGCGCCGCGTCGACCAACGTATCCGCATCGTCGATGATGACGACCCGCCAGCGGCCCTCGAACGGACGATACCCGACCCGATCGATCAGCTCGCGGACGGCCTCGATTTTGATGTTGCCCGCGTCCGGGTCGGGTGCCAGCATCAGCACGTCGGGGTGGATACCACGCGCAATGCGGCTGCATGCCGCGCACGATCCGCAGGCATCGACAGCAAGGGTCGTTTCGCCGCCGGTGGCGCCGGCTTGGATCACTACGTCGGATCGAGGCGAAAGGCAGTTCAGGGCCTGGGCGAGCGCGACCGCGGTGCGGTGCTTGCCCACGCCGCGTGCCCCGGCGAAGAGGAGACTGGGCGGCAACGACCGCCTCGCAACGGCCCGCGCGAGCAGTCGCAGCGTCAGCCGGTGACCGGCGATGTCGTGAAAGGGCATGGACTTCGGTAAAATTTACCGAATCGTAACATACGCACGCCTTCGACCTGGACGGTATCAGTGGTCAGCGCGGTTGGACGCGCGGACGCCGGGCCCGCCTGAAGGCGGGCACTACACGGAGCAAGGGCCCCGGCCCGGCCGGTGTTGTCACGTGCGTCGGTGCAGCGCCCGCCTTCAGGCGGGCCCGAGGTGTCGGTGTAGTGCCCGCCTTCAGGCGGGCCCGAGGTGTCGGTGTAGCGCCCGCCTTCACGTGGGCCCGCGCGATCGGTGTAGTGCCCGCCTTCAGGCGGGCCCGCGGTGTCCGTGTAGTGCCCGCCTTCAGGCGGGCCGGCGCGCACTAGGACCTGGATCCCCGTCGTAGACCCCTCACTGCTCCACCGCGAGCCGCCATCGTCGCGGCGGCAGCGGCGGCAGATACCAGGCTCGCGACCATCCGCTCAGCGGTGCTGATCCTTCTCCTTGTCTTCTTCCTTTGGCTTCTCTTTGCCCTTGTCCTTCCCGCCGCCGCCGAAGACGCGTGACCAGAACCCGCGCTTCTTCTTCGGCTCCTCCTGCGCGGCCGCCTTCTGCCCGTCCGGCAGCGTGCCGCCAGTGACCACACCGGTCGTTGGGCTGGTCTGCGTGTCGGACGGGGGCAGGCCGGCGGCATCGGCTGGCACGGGCCGCTCGCCGTCCTTGCCGAACACGCCGGCGACCCGGTCGAAGAACCCGTGTCCCTCGTGGAGCGGACAGACCTCGGTCGGCTGCCTTCCGCGCACGAAGTAGTCGGTGTAGACCATCGAACGCATCTGCACCTCGCCGGAATCGGTGAGGACCTCGACGGCGTCACAACCCTTGTTCGGCAGCTTGCCGGACATCCGGCACACGTTCACCCCGACGATGTTCTTTGGCGGCGAGAACCAGTCTGGCTTGTCGCCCTTGGTGGCGTCGCGCATGAAGCGCGCCCAGAGCGGAACCGCAAGGTCGCCGGCGTACCCGTTCGCGAGAATCGTCTGCGGCTGATCGAAACCGACCCATACGCCAGTCGCGAGGCTCGGGGTGAAGCCGACGAACCACGCATCGACATAGTCGTTGGTCGTGCCGGTCTTGCCGCCGGCGGGCAGCGTGAACCCGACCTGCCGTGCCTTGTATGCGGTGCCCTGATTGACCACGTCCGCGAGCATGCTCGTGAGCAGGAATGCAGTGGTCTCGCTCACCACGCGCTTCGGTGCCTCCTTGCTCTCGAACAGCACCTCGCCCTCGAGATCCTCGACCCGGCGAACGAGGATGGACGGCGGCAGCATGCCCTTGTTCGCGAATGCGGCGTAGGCGGCGGTCATCGCCATCAGCGTCACTTCGCCGGACCCCAGCGCCAGCGAGGGAACGTTCGGCACAGAGCCAACCCCAAGCGCCTTGGCGTAGGTCACGGTCTTCGCGATGCCCACGTCCTCCAGCAGGCGCACGGCGGCGCGGTTGCTCGACGTGCGGAGCGCCGTCCGCAGCGTCATTGCGTCGGCATCGGAGTGCTCATCCTCAGGTGTCCACTCGCCCTGCAGCGTCATGACGGGCTCGTCAAGGCGCTCGATGAGCGACGCCGGTGTGTAGCCGGCTTCCAATGCCGCTGCGAAAACGAACGGCTTGAATGCGGAGCCCGGTTGCCGTTTGGCCTGCATGGCCCGGTTGAAATGGCTCTGCTCGAAATTGCGTCCGCCCACCATCGCGCGAACCTGACCCGTGAGCGGATCCATGGCGACGAGTGCGGCCTGAAGCGGCGGGCCAGCCGGGGGCGGCGCGGGCATCCCTTTCACGCTGTGCAGGCGCTGCTCTTGCGCGCGCGCCCGCCGCCGTTCGATTTCCTCCAGGCTCTTTGCGACCTGGAGCTCGGCCGCCGTCTGCATGTCGAGATCGATCGTCGTGTAGACCTTCAGGCCGCCGCGATACACACGCTCCCACCCGAATTGCTCCACGAGCGCCTGGCGCACTTGTTCCTTGAAGTACTGGCCATGGGGTTCATCCTGTCGCAACCCGTCACGCAGCACGAGCTTCGCGTTGCGCGCCTGATCCCGTTGCGCCGGCGTGATGGCACCGGTGTCGACCATTGCCTGAAGGACGCTGTTCCGCCTCGCGATCGCGCGTTCAGGGCTCACGGTGGGCGCGTAGGTGGACGGCGACTTCACGAGGCCGGCGAGCAGCGCCGCCTGGTCAATTGAAAGATCGGCCGCGTGCTTCGCGAAGTATCCGAGTGATGCCGCTTCGGCACCGTACAGCCCATCCCCGAAGTACACCTTGTTGAAGTAGAGCTCGAGGATCTCCTGCTTCGAGTAGGTGCGCTCGAGCTGAGCTGCGACAAGGATCTCCTTGAATTTACGCGCGAAGGTCTTGTCCCTGGTGAGAAAGCTCTGTCTGGCCAGCTGCTGCGTGATGGTGCTCCCGCCCTGCGCGCGGCGGCCCTGCCGCAGGTTGGCGAGCATGGCGCCCAACACGCGCACCGCATCCACCCCCCGGTGCTCGTAGTAACGCTGGTCCTCCATTGAAACGAGCGCCCGCACCAGGTGCGGCGAGATCCTGTTGAGCGGCACCTCGATGCGCTGCTCCTTGTAGATCGTGAACACCGGGCGATCGTGCGCATCGAAGAGCGTCGTCGACTGCGCCATGTCGCCGATGCTCCGCAGCGTTTCGCGGTTCGGCAGGTCCCTCGCCAGACTCCACGCAAACCAGCTCACCGACGCCGCCGCGACCCAGAAACCAAAGGCGATCACGGCGACCGCGGCGATCAGCGGGCGGGGCCAGGCGCGCGGCGGGCGAGGAGACGCGGGCATTGGAGATGAGCCAGGCGAGGGATCGGGAGGATTCAGCATGGGAGGTACCGGCGCTTCAGGCTGCAACGGCCGCGCCAAGCCAGCGCGACGGCGAGCGCTTACTCCGGCTGCACCCTTCCGTGGTACCTGCCTTGCAGCCGCGACAACGTAGCGGGTGATTTGATGAACCGATCCCGGTCGATGCTTTGGTTCTCCCTGTCGCTGCTGATCTTCGGCGGCAGCCTCTTGGTGCCGGACCTGATCTTCGACAGCGGGACCGCCACCCCGGCGCAGTACGCCCCACGCAGCACACCATCGAGCACGTCGGCGTCGCTCATCGACCCCGGCGCCGCGGACGCGAACGGGCCGGGCGCTCCCGCCGACGAGGCCCCACAACGGCTCGACGTCCGAGGCAACGAGATCGCACGGCCGGTCGCGCGCTATCGCCTGGACGAACGCGGCAGCCTCTACGAGATTCACTCCCCCCAGACCGAAGTGCCGCGACTGAAGCCTCCCGTGATGTAGGCGCCGTTCGCACACTTTGGATAGCGCATCTGCGGTGCACGTGCCTCCCGCACGCTGCAAACCGTGTCGTGTCGTACGCAACCATCGCATCAGCCTCGATCCGCACGCGTAGCAATCGCTGCGTTCCAAGACCAATCCACTTGTCTACGTCGATCCCGTCAACGGACCGAGCGTAGCGAGGGAAGTTGGCGGGGTGTGTGGGACGAGTTTCGCAACTGGGTGGTTGCGGCAGGGACCTGAGCGGACAATTCGCGCGGCGTGACGCTCATCGCTTGACCGACGGGTGCGTGCTTCCAGGTCGCGTCGCCAGAGTCGTGCCGCCATCCCGGTATAATGCTCGAGCTTGCCTCCTCAAGAACGTCCGACTGGCTGCGTGCCAGAAGGGAAAAGATGACGGATCTGGTCGGACGGACGCTGTCGCACTACCGAATAACGTCGGCCATTGGCGCCGGCGGAATGGGCGAGGTCTACCGGGCCACCGACACGACGCTGGGCCGCGATGTCGCCATCAAGGTGCTGCCGCCCGAAGTGGCCCAGGACACCGAGCGCCTCGGACGATTCCGGCGCGAGGCGCACCTCCTCGCCTCGCTGAACCATCCGAACATCGCCGCCATCTACGGGCTCCAAGAAGCCGACGGCCAACCGTTCATCGCGCTCGAACTGGTTGAGGGCGAAGACCTCAAGGAGCGGCTCGCCCGCGGCGCGATTCCCCTCGACGAGGCACTGGAGATCGCTGCGCAGATCGCCGAAGCGCTCGAGGAAGCCCACAACAAGGGCATCGTCCATCGCGACCTGAAGCCCGCGAACGTCAAGCTCACGCCCGGCGGCAAGGTGAAGGTGCTCGACTTCGGCCTGGCGAAAGCGTGGGCCGGCGAGTCTCGCGACGGACGATCGTCGGCGCCGATGGTGTCGCAATCGCCCACCCTCGCCCACACCGGGACCATAGCCGGCGTGATTCTGGGGACGGCCGCCTACATGGCGCCGGAGCAGGCGCGTGGGAAGCCGGTGGACAGGCGGGCGGACGTGTGGGCGTTCGGCGTGCTGGTGTGGGAGATGCTGACCGGCCGAACGCTCTTCTCCGGAGGCACGGTGACCGACGTGATCGCCGCGGTCGTGACGCAGGAGCCCGATCTCGGTGCGCTGCCGAGCGACACGCCCAGGGCCATCCGGCGGCTCTTGAGCCGCTGCCTGCAGAAGGACCTGCGTCAGCGACTTCCCGACATGGGCGCGGCACGGCTGGAGCTGCAGGAGGTGATGGCGGGGACGGCGGAGGCCGAGATGCCGGCGGCCCCCCTCGGGGACGCGGTCCGCGCCGAACGTCGGGGCCGGACGCGCGAGCGGTGGGTCTGGGCCACCGTCGCCCTGGTCCTCTCTGGATTCGTGGTGTTGCTCATCCACCAGCGGCTGACCACGGTTCCGGAGAAGCAGCGCGCTGCACATTTCGTCCTCGACTCTCCCGAGGATCTGACCTTCCCCGACTTCGCTCCCCCCGCCGTGTCGCCCAACGGCCAGCATGTGGTGTTTGCCGGTCTCTCGTCCACAGGCATCACGCAGTTGTGGATTCGTCCGCTGGATTCACCCGAGACCAGGGCACTGCCCGGAACCGACGGCGCGGAGATCCCGTTCTGGTCCTCCGACAACACGTCGATCGCGTTCAGTGCGGCGGGCGAGATCAGGAAGCTTGTCCTTGCCAGCGGCACCGTTCAGCGGGTCTGCGCGTTGCCGCGGGGCGGGATGACCGGGGGCACGTGGAACGACGCTGGCACGATCGTGTTCTCATCCGGCGGAGCGAACGCAACGCTGTACCAAGTGTCGGCGGCAGGCGGGGAGGCGACATCACTGACGACACTCGAGAAGTCGCGCGGTGAGCTGGGGCAGTGGTGGCCCCAATTCCTGCCTGGCGGACGCCAGCTTCTCGTGCAGGTCGGCAGCACGAACGCGGCGAACGCCGGTCTGCATGTGATATCGGTCGATGCACCTGGTGAAAGACGACGTATTCTGCCGGATGGCGCCCGCTTTGTTTACGCCGCGGGCCAGCTGCTCGCGGTGCGAGACGGAGTCCTCGAGGCCCGTCCCTTCGACGCGCAGCGTCTGACTGCGGGCAAGCCGGTTCCGATCGCCACCGACGTGGCGACATGGAACAACGACTCCTTGTGGGGCTGGTTCTCGGCTTCGTCAGACGGCCAGCTGGCATGGCTGTCGGGACGACAGGGCGAGGTCCGGCTCGGGTGGTTCGACAGAGAAGGAAAGCCGCTCGGCACGCTCGGTGAGCCAGGGAAATACGGTCAGGTCGCGCTCTCGCCGGACGGTAGACGCGTCGTGGCGGAGGTCGAGGATGCCGGGGGGCGTTTCGACCTGTGGACCATGGACGTCGCTCGCGGCGTGGCGAGCCGACTGACGACCGATCCTGCCGACGAGCGCGACCCGGTGTGGTCCCCCGACAGCCAGGAACTCATCTTCTCGTCGAATGCGACCGGCGACCAGAACCTGCTCCGCAAGGGGCTGCAGGAATCAAAGCCCCCGTCCCCGCTGCCGGGCGGGGTCGGCGCGACGCCCGGCAAGCGCGACATCGCGGAGAGCTGGTCACGCACCGGAAACACGCTGCTCTATACGACTATCGCAGATACGGAGCGGACACTCTGGGCGGCTTCCCTCGACGGGAATGGTCCGCCCGAGTTGCTGATGAAGGACCGCTTTGCGTCCGACGAGCACCACGTCTCTCCCGACGGGCAGTGGCTCACGTACATCTCCACCGAATCGGGGCGCTTCGAGGTCTACGTGGAGCCGTTCCGCCGGCGCGGTGAGAAGGTGCGCGTCTCGACCAGCGGCGGCGGGCAGCCCCGGTGGCGTGGCGACGGGAAGGAGCTCTTCTACCTGGCGCTCGACGGGCGGCTGATGGCCGTAGACATCCGGTTGGGAGCGACCGGAATCAAGGTCGGCATCCCCACCCCACTGATGCCAGCCGACCGGTTGAAGCCCGTCGTCCAGGGCCCGGACTACGACGACTACGACGTCACGGCCGACGGCCAGCGCTTCCTGGTGAAGGTGGCTGCCGGGCAAAGCAAGCGCCAGCGGATCCACGTTCTTCTGAACTGGACGCCGCCGCTCCAGTAGCCGGCCCTTGGCGTGCGATGATGCGCCGCGACCTGGCCCGGTGTTCGCAATCTTCTTGCTTGCATTTCGCCGACCTCTGTGCAGAAATCTGCGTACCCGTTGAGGTTCGGACGCTCGTCGATCGTTCGACTCTGGTGTCGTGCATGGCTCGAGGTGCGCGCCACTTCGGGCAACTCGAGAGAGGCAATCTTGGTTCGGTATCCGGCTGCACGGATCCGACGACACCATGCTCGCTCGGCAGCGTCAGGTCGCCGTATCGGGCGTGGAGCGGGAATCCCACTCCAAGTACGCGAGGCAGCGCCAGATCACCCATGCGTCACGTTGTGCGCCGTGTGGGCCTGCCGGGTGTTGCCACCGGGTCGGTCTGGGAATCGCTCAAAACCCTCGGTTCAGAAAGCGAGACAAATGATGAGACACCTGAAGAAAGTGCTATTGGTCGGTACGCTCGTGGCAGGCATCGTCACGCCGGCCATGGGCCAAGTTTACAAGTACTTCAGGCCAGGAACGGTCTGGACTGTCACGACGATCCGCATCGTGCGGGGGATGGACCAGATGTACATGGAGTATCTGGATGGCCAGTTCAAAAAGGGAGAAGATGCGCAAATCAAGGCAGGGTTCCAGAAGTCGTACAAGATCCTCCGAACGCTGGACGACGGCGGCGAGTGGAATCTCCTGATTCTCAGGGAATACGAGAGTCTCGCGGCTCTGGAGGCCAATGTGGAGAAGGCTGACGCGCTGCTGCAGCAGGTCGAGGGCACCGACCAGGCTCAGATGCAGGGCTACCAGGATCGCAGCAAGTACCGGGAAGTCGTTGCCACGAAGTACGCGCGCGAGGTCATCCTCAAGTAGGCAACCTGCCGACACCTGTCTCAATCCGAGGATTGAATTCTCTCGAATCGCGTGGCAGTGCCGGGCCGTGATCGGACTCGACTACGCCATGCGCTTACGGCCCGAACCCGATCTTGAAAGGTTTGCGCTGCCGCTCGTTGCGACATGCAGGCCTTTCTTCGAGCGGGAAGACGTCACACGCTTATGCAGGAGGATAGGATGATGCGAACATTTCTGCGCACCGTCACCCTTGGAACAATTCTGGCGGCGTTGGGGATCAGTCATCTGACCGCGCAAGCCGTCGATCCGCTGGTCGGCACGTGGGAGCTCAGCATCACGAAGTCGACGTACAACCCCGGTCCCGCACCCAGGAGCGAAACACGAACTTACGTTGTCGCCGGACAGGAGATCAAGGCGACTTCGAAGGGCGTTGCTGCTGACGGAACGCCCACATCCGGGCAATGGACCGTCAATTACGACGGAAAGGATCGACCCATTACCGGCACGCGGGAAGCCGACGCACTGTCGTTGAAGCGGATCGACGCGTTCACGGGGGAGTTCACACAGAAGAAGGCCGGCAAGGTCGTGGCGACGGGCACCCGCGTGATCTCCAAGGATGGCAAGGTCATGACCATCACCACCGACGGGACGAATGCAAAGGGACAAACCGTCCACGACGTGGAGGTGTTCGACAAGCGGTAAGTGTGCTGCCGGATTGGCCGCCGGTGTGGGTCGACGGGACTCGCGATCGCGATGGCGTGTGCTGACCGCCGGGCGTCTCAGCCCTTTCCATCAGGGCCAGAATCTTCTGACAGGTCCCGTACGTCCTGATTGTCATCTCGCGGTACACCCCCGAGATTGCGCGTATCATGAAGCCCATCCAGCAGAACGCACGGGCATGACTTGATGATCGGACAAACCTTCTCCCACTACCGCATCCTGCGCAAGCTTGGCGGCGGCGGGATGGGTGTCGTCTACGAAGCCGAGGACGCGCGCCTGGGGCGGACGGTGGCCCTCAAGTTCCTCCCGGACACCGTGGCCGCGGACGCGCAGGCGCTCGAACGCTTCCAGCGCGAGGCCAGGGCCGCGTCGGCCCTGAACCACCCCGGCATCTGCACCGTCTACGACATTGGCGAGGAGCACGGGCAGCCGTTCATCGCCCTCGAGTACCTGGCGGGCAGCACCCTCAAGCACCGAATCGGGGGCCGGCCGCAGCCCTTCGAGAGCCTCCTCGATCTGTCGATCGAGATCGCGGACGCCCTCGACGCCGCGCATCAGCGCGGCATCGTCCACCGCGACATCAAGCCCGCGAACATCTTCGTGACCGATCGCGAGCACGCGAAGGTGCTCGACTTCGGCCTGGCTAAGCTCGGCCCCGACGCGCGCACGGCGACAGAGGTGGATGTTTCGAGTGTGCCGACCATCGGCGTCCCAGGCGATCAACTCACGAGCCCTGGAACCGTCGTCGGAACGATGGGCTACATGTCCCCGGAGCAGGCGCGAGGGCTGCCTCTCGACGCGCGCACGGACCTGTTCTCGTTCGGGGCGGTGCTCTACGAGATGGCCACGGGCCGGCTACCGTTCGAGGGAGCCACGTCGGCCGTCCTGTTCGACGCGATTCTCAATCACGACCCGGTGCCGCCGGCACGGATCAACCCCGCCGTTCCGAACGACCTCGAGCGCATCATCGCCAAGGCGCTCGAGAAGGACCGCGACGTACGCTACCAGTCCGCGCGCGAGATGCTGGCGGATCTCAAGCGCCTCAAGCGCGACACGGCGTCCGGGCGGACAGCGGCCGTCTCCGGCGTGTCGGCTGCGGCCCCCGCATCGGCAGCGTCCGCCCCGCGCCGCAAGAGCCGGTCGGTGGCGGCAGTCGCGGCCGCCATGCTGGTCGTCGGAGGCGGGTTGCTCGCGGTGTGGTGGCGATCGCCGCTACCGCCACCACGCGTGACAGCGACCACTCAGATTACGACCGACGGCAACAACAAGTCCCTGCCGGTGACGGACGGTTCACGCCTGTACTTCTCGACGTCTCACCTGCGCGGCAGGGGCGGCACCGACTTCGCATTGGCGCAAGTGGCGGTGACGGGAGGCGAGATCATCGAGCTTACGCCGCTCGATCGGGCGATCCTCGACATCGACCCGAACGGCACCGAAATGCTCGTCTCGACCAACGTCGCCACGGAAGACGACGTGGAACTCGCCGCGATGCCGGTGCTGGGAGGCACGCCCCGCCGGTTGGGGGATCTGAGGGTCACGAACCCGGCTTCGGTTACGGCGCTGCGTGGTCGCCCGACAAGTCGCGCATCCTCTTCACACGAGGGACGAGACATCGGCGTGGCCAGAAGCGACGGGAGCGAGTCGCGGCGGCTCATCACGGCGCCAGGCCCGGCGTTCGCCCCGAGGTGGTCGCCCGATGGCGAACGCCTGCGCTACTCGGTCCAGGACGCGAAGACCGGAGCGACATCGATCTGGGAGGCGAACGCCGACGGTACCAGCAGTCACGCGCTGTTCCAGGGCTGGACGGGCGCCGCGAACCCGTGTTGCGGCACGTGGACCGGCGACGGCAGGTACTTCGTGTTCGAGGCGACGGGCAACATCTGGGCACGCCGTGAACACGCGGGCCTGCTCCAGCGACGCGCGGACGACCCAGTGCAGCTTACCTTCGGGCCAATACCGTTCTCCGGGGTCATCGCGAGTCGGGATGGCAAACGACTCTTTGCGATTGGGAGCCAGCGCAAGGGTCGGCTCGTCCGCCACGACGCGGCGGCGAAACAGTTCGTCCCGTACCTGTCGGACCTCTCCGCGGAGGGTGTGGCCGTGTCCCCCGACGGCCGGTCGGTGGCCTACACCACGTTTCCCGACGGGACGCTGTGGCGCAGCGGCACGGACGGGAATGGGCGTGTGCAGCTGACGTTTCCACCGATGCGTGCCGCACTGCCCCGCTGGTCACCTGATGGTACGCGGATCGCGTTCACGGCCTGGACAGCGTCAGACACGGCCAAGATCTTCGTCGTGGCGACGACGGGCGGCACACCGCAACGCGTGACCTCCGGCCGAGACCAGAGCTGGACGTGTCCTGGTCGCCGGACGGGAAGAAGCTGCTTTTGGGGAGTGGGCCCGGCCTCGAACCCAGCAGCTCGCCGAACGCCGTGATTCGGCTGCTGACTCTCGATACGGGGCAGATGACAATCGTGCCCGGCTCGCAGGGGCTCTTTTCGCCGCGTTGGTCGCCGGACGGCCGCTATATCGCCGCCCTGTCGTTCGACTCACAGCGCATGGTGCTTTTCGAGCTCGCAACCGGTACGTGGACGGATCTCGTCAGCAACCGCACCGCGTCGGTCGGCTGGGAGAGCTGGTCTCCGGACAGCCGGTTCGTGTCCTACGAAGCAGGTACCGAGATACGGCGCATCCGGATCGCCGACCGGCAAACGGAGACGATCGCCAGCACGAAGAACCTCGACCGCGTGTATGGGTTCGTCGGCTCGTGGATCGGGTTCACACCTGACGGGTCACCGATGGTCCTACTGGACGTGGGCACCCACGACATCTACGCGCTCGACTGGGACGCGCCGTAAGACCTCGCGACGTGCGCGGCGGGCGGCTGCGAGCACGTCGAATGTCGTCGCGCCGGCTGCAGATGATGGCGCAGTGATCGAACGGCACCACGCGCGCAAACAGGCGCCGAGACGAAGATTGGGACGCTCACCGGAAGTGGCGTTGGCGTCGGCGGGACAGACTTCGCTCGAGAACTGAGCGCTCGCTTGCCAAGATGAAGCTCCAGGCGTCTGCGAGTGAAATCTGGCGGGCGTCCGGGGCAAGTTTCGCAACTGGTGGACGTCCGCTTTTCGAGCGAAGACGTCCGACCGGTCTCTGTTAGCGGGTGAATGCGCCCGCTAACAGAGACCGTTTCACAAACAGCGTCGTAGCGTGCACGTTCAGGCCAGGCGTCGAGACTCCATCACCGCAACGAAGCCTGAACCTGTTTACGAACGTGATCGAGCAGTGTCGCGAGCTCGTGTTGCGGGCTGAACTCGATGTATTCGCTGTCCTCGTTGCACCACGCTGTATGCCCCGGCGGTGTGTGCCACAGATCGCCGGCCCGTGCGATCTCCTCGCCGCCATCCTTGTACTTCAGATGGATGGCGCCTTTCGTGACGTACCCCCAGTGCGGACAACTGCACAGATCGTCGGCCAGCCCTTTCAGAACGGGCGTAAAATCCGCACCGGCACTGAGGCGCACGTAGAGAGCCGCCATGCCGTTCCAGTCCGTTGACTGGATGGTCACGCCTGGAGCCTCCAAGACGACGGGCAACCTGGTCTTTTCTGTCACCATGAGAGTCCTCCTCTTGTGCATTCGACGATGCCGCCGAGGGCTCCAAGGTGCCAACGTAGACGATCAGGATCAAGGCGCAAACTGCGCCTGTCGCACTTTGTCGCGCATCGTCGTCCCGTGAGCGGAGCCGGTGATTGAAAGGACGGCGACGATCTGGTTCACTGCACGACGAGGGGTAGGATTCACTTCATGGATGGGTCTGCGCGGACGAGATTCGAGTCCTGGAAGGAGATCGCCAACTACCTGAAGACGTCGGTCCGCACCGTTCAGCGCTGGGAGAAGGATGAACTCCTGCCAGTTCACCGTCATGCGCACGCGCGGCAGGACACGGTCTATGCCTACAGCGACGAAATCGACCACTGGCGGTCGGACCGGGATCGACGCGGCACGAGCGACACGTCGCTCTCGTCGGAAATCGCATCCCTGCAGCGTGACCTCGCGAGCCCACCTCGCACGCTGCATGGTGTCTCGCGGTCGCTGCAGGGGCCATTCCTGCCTCGAGACGAGGAACATCGGATACTGCAGGAAAGCCTCGAGGCGGTCAGTGCGGGCGGTGTCCGCATCGTGTGTCTGACGGGTGAGCCAGGCGCCGGCAAGACGACTCTGCTCGAACACTTCATTGCCGGCATCGAGAACGCGCCGGGACAACTCGTGACGTTTTCCGCCTGCTCGCAGCGGCTCGCCGGCGCTGAAGCGTTTCTTCCAGTGCTCGACAGTCTGGACCGCCTCACACGTGCCGGCGAGCACGCGGTCATCACGCGGCTGTTGAAACTGACGGCGCCAACCTGGTACGTGCAGATCGCTCCGCTGTGGTCCACAGCGGATCCCGCGTTCGCATCCGTTTCGGAACGGGCCAGGGTAGCATCGCCGGAGCGGGTGAAGCGCGAGCTTGCCAGCTTCGTCGCCCATGTCACGGCCGTGCTCCCCCTTGTCATCGCGATCGACGATCTCCACTGGGCCGACGCATCCACGGTCGAGGTCCTGGCGTATCTTCTGAGCAGGCCCAACCTGACGCGCGTTCTTCTCGCGTGTGCATACCGGCAGACGGAGATGTCGCTGTCGGCACATCCCTTCGTGTCGGTTCGTCACGAACTGGTCAAACGCCGCCTGCTCGTAGAGCTGCCCCTGCGGCGGCTCAATCGAGAGGAGACGGCGCACTATCTGGATGTGGTGTTCCCGGACAACCGGTTCCCGGGGGAGCTTGCCGCGGTCGTCCAGGCGCGCAGCAACGGGAATCCCTTCTTCCTGAGTGAGATCGCTCGCGACCTGATACAGCGCGGCGCTGCGCGCCGGCACGACGGTCAGTGGCACATGGAGTGGTCCCTCGACCAGGTTCGCCACTCACTGCCCGTGTCCATACAGAGCGTCATCCAGCGCAACATCCAGCTGCTCGACGCGGATGACAGGCTTCTGATGATGGCTGCGGCGCTTCAGGGCATGGAGTTCGACTCCCGGCTTACGGCGATCGCAGTCGGATGCCCCGTACCGGACGCAGAGCAGCGTCTCACCCGGCTCGAGTCGGTTCATTCACTTATCACCCTCATTGGGGAAAGCGGTCCCGCCGATGTGCTTCCGGGTCAGCGCTATACCTTCGTCCATGTGCTCTACCAGGAGGCCTTCTACGCGGCAGTGACGCCGGCGCGTCGAGCGGAATGGAGCCGGCTGATTGCCAATGGCCTTGCCGATCTCAACCAGCACGACCCATCCAGGGTCGCCGCCGACCTGGCCATTCATTACGCGTCCGCAAGGGAATTCGAGCGAGCCGCGCACTGGTTTCTCCAGGCCGCCAGGAATGCCGCCAGGGTGTACGCCAACCACGAAGCGAGCGATTTGTGCAGACGCGCCATCGCCAATGCCGACCGCCTTGAAGCGCCGCTCCGGGATCGACTGATTCTCGAGGCGGGGATGCTGCAAGCCGAACTTCATCTCAACGTCAGCGAGTTCGAGAATGCGGTTGCGGACTTCGGCCTGGCAGAAAGGGCCGCCTCCGATGCCGGCCTTGTCGAATCCCAAGTCGATGCGGTATGCGGCGCCGCGCTTGCGCTGTTCAATCTGAAGCGCACCAGCGAGACGCGTGCGCTCGGCGTCAAGGCGCTCGAACTGGCGCGTGCTGCAACGAGCGACACCGCCGTCGCGTCGTCGCAAATCGTGCTGGCGATGGAGCGCATGTGCATGGGGGACCTCGATGCCGCGGAGACGTGGAGTACGCCGGCTCTTCCGGTCTTGCAGACCCGATTTCGCTCGCCGGTTCCGCTGCATGTGATTGAAGGGGTGGGGTACGGCGCGGCTCTGCACGGCTGGCGTCTGGAGTACGAGGATGCCCTGGCACCCTGTGAATGGGCCCTCGCAGAGGCCCGTCATCGAGGTTCGAGCTTCCACATCGTCTGCCTGCTGTTCATCCGCGGGCTTGGCCTGGGCAACTTCGGCCGCCTTTCCGATTCTCTGGCCGATCTGGGCGAAGGCATGCGACTCAGCGAGATCAATCACGAGCGATACTGGCTGCCGCGGCTGCCCAACACGCTGGCGTGGTTGCACAGCGAGATGTTCGACATCGAGGAGGCGGTCCGCCTGAACGGGGAAGGCATCATCATTGCGCGAGAAATGAATTTTCCCGAAGGGGACGTGAACTCGCGGATCAATCTCGCCCTCAACCATCTCGGTCTCGGGGAACCCGACAGGGCAGACGAGCATCTGGCAGCGGCCGGAAGGTTGCTGGCCGAAGATGAGTGGTTCCGCTGGGTGTACACGATTCGTTTCCATTCCGCACGTGCCGAGTACTGGCTGGCCAAGGGCAACCCTGCCGAAGCCGGCACCTGTGCGACGGCATCTCTCGACCTCGCCAGGACCACACGCCGACGGAAGCACGTCGCCTGGGCGCGCAAGCTGCTCGGCGACGTTGCCGCGATGGAGGACCGGCCACGAGAGGCCGTTGCGCACTATGAGGCGGGGCTGTCCACCTTGCAGCGGCACCCGTGTCCGTCGGTTCAGTGGAAGATCTCAGCTGCACTCGCCGCCGCCCATGCGAGGCTGCACCAATCCGAGGAAGCAGAAGAGTGCCGTGCGGCGACACAACGGGTGCTCAGGGATCTCGCTGCGTCGATCAGGGAAGGGCCACTGCAGACTCGCTTCAGGCAATCGAGAATTGTGCGCGAATTTCGAGCAGGCTGACCGCACGCAGTCCGCACCCGGCGTCCAGGCCCTTGTGGAACTCGGGGGGAACGTGCCTGATTCACGGCCCGTTGATGGGGCATCACCCAAGGAAGCTGCTCCGGGTTCGCGGCCCGATCGTCCGGTATCAGCCTCTGCGAGCAGCGCGTCTGCGACATGACCGGTCGGACCCGAGGGAGGGACCGACTCTCAGCAACGGCTGGGAGAGCCCGTCTCTGCATCGGTGCCTTCGCGCACAACTCCTCGAACCAGTTCAGAACGAGGTTGACTGGATGACCGCCGGCAACGCCAGCCGGCAAACCGACTGCAGCACTTAGAACCGCTGGCCGCGTCACGGGACCTGAAGCCGTCGCCCGATCAACGTATCGCTGCCGTTCGGAGCCGTCGTCAACGCCGCAAGCGGATCGTCGGGGACGTCGTAGAAGCGCAAGTCGAAGGTGCCGGTGACCTGCTGGCAGTCCTTCGAAAACTCCAACGCGGCGTCGATGCGCGTCGTCCACTGCGGCGGAACGCCGGCGCCCGCCTGCTGCGAGGCGAACCCGAAGTCGAGACCGACCGCCCGTGCGCCACGGCCGCCTTCCCGCTGCCACGCGCCCTGGATGTGACTGAAGGTGAACAGCGTCTCCGCCGAGCTCGTCGCCTGGAACGTGCCGTCGCTCGAGAACGTCCAGATGCTCCGGGTGCCGCTGCCTTCGACGGCGAGGTACGTGCCGGGCGTGCATCCGCCGACGTTCTCGACGGACCGTGCAGGTGCGAACGACGTGGCGAACAGCAGCGACCCGACAGACAACAGGCGAATCCCCGGAGCATTCATGTCAGCCTCCGACGCAAATGTTCATCTGACGCGCAGCGCGCCGTAACGCCGCATTGGCGCTGTCCTTCACGTTTGCGCAAAACACGATCCAGATCCGTCCGGTCGAGCTATTCTCCGCGGATCGACCTCGGGCCAAGGAGCCAGGTCCTGACGCTCGGCGCGTACATCCACGAGCCCGCGGGCGACTCGCTCGTCAAAGCCGTGGGCGACGAGCTTCTGCTCTGGGTCGCGGTCGCCGTCCCTTTTCAGGTGCCCTTCAGCGAGATCGGCGAGTTCGCCTCCTTCCTCGACATCAAAAGGGCCGACAAGCGCATCGATCGGGTGTGGCTGAACAACGGTCCCTGCAACTTCATGCTCGCGGATCTTTGCAATCACACCGTCAACGACGACTCACACGGCGCGTCGTCTCTTTACCATGTTGCCGAAGCCTCGCCGCTGTTCAACCAGAGGCGGGCGTGCCGGCGATGACGGTGTTGCCGTGATGATTGCTTGCGGCAAGCCGTGAGGTGCCAAAAAACGCCGAGCAGCGCGAGGGAGTGCTGACCGAGGGAGAGTGGATGACGCGAGAGACTCGAGGCCCGCTCGCGGGCCTGAGGACGGCGACGCCGTCAACAGACCGAGCAAAGCGAGGGATGTTGGCGCGGTGTCTGGGACGAGTTTCGCAACTGGATGGTGGCGCCAGGGACCTGAGCGCTTACTTCCCTGTGGTCTCTCCCGGTTCGGATCAGATTCAGCAGGAACGTGAAGGTCTGTGCACGACTCTCGCCAGCGTCAAGAGCAAGAAAGCGCTGGCCGTCTGCGGTGACCGCGTACTGCGGACGGTTGGCCCAACTCACCACCGGGTTTCACGCCCACGCTCATGAGGGTACCGTCGGGCGCCAGGTAGAAGAGCTCGCGTCCATCGGCACGCCACTGCGGCTGCACGCCACCGTGCACGGAGAGCTGCTGCTTGGACGTGAATCCGGGGAACGACGCGACGTAGACCTCAAACCGGCCCGACTCGTCGGAGTTGAATGCGACCCATCGCCCGTCCGGCGAGAGATGCAGCTCGTCCTCCGTGTAGGGAGTGTCGACGAGCAGGTGTGGCGTGCGGTCACCGTGCACGGACACGGTGTACACGGCCCTGCCCACGGTTCGCACGACCACCGACTGGCCGTCGGGTGTCCAGGTGTCAACAACCATGGCGTCGCCCCGCGTGAGCGGCTCCTCTTTTCCGTCGACAAGACTCTTCGAGTACACGGCATACTGGCCCGACCGGCTGGACGTGAAGGCGATCGTCCGCTCGTCTGGTGACCACGCCGGATCAGTGTCGCGTGCCGGGTCACTGGTCAGCCGCGACGTGATGCCAGTCGTCACGTCGACGATCCAGAGGTCGACGTTTCCGCCCGTGTCACGAAACACCGCCACGCGCCGGCCGCTTGGAGCCAGCGCGACGCCCCCTATGTATCCCGGATCGCCAAGGGTCCCTCTGCGCGTGCCGTCTCGATTGAACCAGGTCAGCTGCGTGAGCCGAACTGCCTCGGACAGGTAGACGATCACGCCGCCGGTTGAAACGGAGAACACGGAACCCCTGTCGGCGAGCGGCACGACGCCGCCCGAGAATTCGAGTCGGCGCGCGTCAAATCCCCGTGCCACCAGCGTGGTCCCCTGCCGGAAGAAGAGGCGGCCCGCGGCATAAACCGCCGGTTCACCCCCGGTATTCACTGGCTTCAGCGTGCCGGGATGGTCGAGCGAAGCGGCGTACAGTCGCGCGTGCGCCCGTCTCCCACACGAGGAATGTCTTTCCGTCAGGAAGGAACTGCGGAAGCCAGTAACCGCCCCCCTTGGGCGGTGGCGGCATGGCCAGTGCTGTCGCGGCGGCCACCCGTGTCCGCGACGCGGTGGATGACGCCAAGCGGCGTCGGTGCGAACAGAATCACGCCAGGCGCCCACGTGCCGCCACGCCCGTCAGGAGCGGGGGCCAACGTCCGCGCCGACCCGCCGCCGACCGGCACCTGCTTGAGCCCTTCCGTCGTGAAGAACGCGACGGCACGGCTGTCGGGCGACCAGAATGGCAGGTAGGCACCGTCTGTGTCCCGCAAGCGCCGCGGTCTGTTGCGACGAGAGGTCGATCACGGAAGCACCTGTCGCGTGCCCTTCAGGGCGGCGGCGTACGCGAGCAATCGCCCGTCGGGTGAAATCACGGGACCGTCCGGCGGCGTGTCCAGCGCGCGCGTCGCGAGGCAGGGGTACGTCGAACCGCATCGGCGGCACGGGCTCCACGGCCGCAGGCCGGAACGGCAGCAGCAGTGCTCCTGCCGCGACGAGGACGCACAACGCGGCGACGGTCCACGGGAGCCACGCTCTCCTCTGCGGCGCGCGACGCACCGTCGCCGTGCCGATGGCCGTGCCCGACACCTGTGACTGCATCCACCGCAGCTGCAGCCCGAGGTCGTGTGCGGATTGCCAACGATCCGCCGGATCCTTCGCGAGACACCGCTGGACGAGTTGATCGAGTGCGGGCGGCGCTATTGGGACCAGGCTCGACACGGTGGGCGGGTCCGTCTCCAGGATCTTGGCGATGAGGCTGGCCTGCCCCTGTCCCTCGAACGCCCGTCGCCCGGTCACCATCTCGTGCAGGATGGCACCGAGGGCGAAGATGTCGGTGCGTGCGTCCGCCTCGAGCCCCTGTACCTGCTCAGGGGCCATGTACTGCAGCGTGCCGACAATCGTCCCGTGCGCGGTGAGATCGGCCGTCTGGGCCATCGTGACCCCGGACGGCAGGATGGGAGCCGGCTTCGCGAGCCCGAAGTCCAGCAGCTTGACGCCGGTGGGCGTCAGCATGACATTGGCCGGCTTGAGATCGCGGTGCACGATCCCTTGCCGGTGCGCGGCGCCCAAGGCGTCCGCGATCTCGCTGCCGATCCGCAGGACCTGGCTGAGGGGAACGGAGCCGCGCGCGAGACGTGCGGCCAACGTTTCGCCTTGCAGCAGCTCGAGGACGAGAAAGTCGATCCCGTCAGTCCGACCGAGGTCGTAAAGGGCGCAGATGTGTGGATGGTTCAGGGCGGAGATGGCCTTCGCCTCGCGCTGGAACCTCGCGCGAGACGGCTCATCCGACGTTAACGAGCCGGGCAGGACCTTCAGGGCCACGGTGCGATCGAGCCGCGTGTCACGGGCTCGATACACTTCGCCCATCCCGCCCGCGCCGAGCAGGTCGAGTATCTCGTATGGGCCGAGACAGCTCCCCGAGAGTAATGGCATCCGGAGCGCGGGATTATAACTCTTGCGGCAGCCCCGCGGGCCTTCACGCTACGTGATCCGACGTGACCTGCGTGGTCGAGGCCCGCGTGAACGCATCGTCTGGCAGCGTTTTATGCAGACTCGAAGGGACATCACCTCCGCAATTTCCGGGCTTTCGTACGCGAGACTCGATGCCTCTGTACCCGGAGAGACCTGAAGAGACTGTAGGAGGCCGAGTGTGCCGACGACACGGATCGATCGGCGAGGGTTCGTGAAGTCCGCGGGCCGCGGCGCGCTCGCGCTCCTTGGCCGACGTGCGATAACCGAACCGCAGGCGGCGAGCGCAGCGTCGCAGGCGGCGTGGGTACCGGAGATCGATGGCGATTTCTGGACAGTGGCGGACAATCCCGACCTCGGTCCGCTCACCGGTCCGGAACAGCAGCCGGTCGACTTCGGGATGTGGCGCGCCGCTGATGGCACGTGGCAGCTTTGGTCGTGCATCCGTTTCACAAGAGCTCCAGGCAAAACGCGCCTGTTCTACAGATGGCAAGCTCGTCGGCTCACTGACCGCGACTGGACACCGAAAGGCGTCGCGCTCATGGCCGATCCGTGCGTCGGCGAGACGCAAGGCGGCTTACAGGCGCCGTTCGTGCTGAAGGTGGGCGCGACGTATTACATGCTGTACGGCGACTGGGAACAAATCTGCCTGGCGACGAGCGTAGACGGCAAGGCGTTCGTGCGGCAACTGACGAAGAGCGGCGGGTCTGGCATGTTCTCCGATGCGCCAGCCGGGAACACGCGAGATCCGATGGTGCTGGCCTACGGCAAACGCTACTACTGCTACACGACCGCGCATCAGGGTGGCAAAGGTGCGGTGTACTGCTGCGTCTCGACCGACCTGCGGCACTGGAGCACATCGACCATCGTCAGCGCTGGGGGCTCGTCAGGTACGGGTCCCTCCTCCGCAGAATGCCCCTTCGTCTATCACCACGAGCGCACCCGCCTGTTCTACCTGTTTCGTACGCAGCGCTACGGTCGCGATGCCGAAACGCGCGTGTATGCCTCGCCAGACCCGCTTGATTTCGGCGTGCACGACGACCGCTATCTCCTGGTCACACTGGCCATCGCCGCGCCGGAGATCGTCCAGCACGACGACAGGCTGTATGTAGCGTGCCTGCGCCCGGCACTCAACGGGATTCGCATGGCCCCACTGCGCTTTGCACCACGACAGTGGTGACTATCTAGGGTAGTCGGTGCTGAAAGCGCCGCCCTCCGCGAGCAGTCTCGCGAGAAGGATTTGGTTGTAGCCGGCGCGGAGAGCCGGTGTTCGGGGATTAGCCTAGCCGCCGAAAAACAATGTAGGCCCGCGTGACGGCCCCAGCATTATCCAGGCTTACGATGATCTAGAACTTCAGCCGTGCGACGAACTGGATCTGGCGCGCTGGCGTGGCGGCCATCGTCACCGTGCCGAACTGGGGCGTGTTGACGAACCGCTCAGGCGTGCCGTAGTTCGTGTGGTTGAACACGTTGAACGCTTCCGCGCGGAACTCGAGCCTCGTCTGCCCCGCCACACGGAAGTCCCGCTGCAGCGCGATATCCGTCTTCTGGAGGCCGGGACCGTACACCGAGTTCCGGCCCGCGTCGCCGAAGGTGTAGGCCGGCGGCGTGGCGAACGCGGCCGTGTTGAACCAGTGCTCGCCGTTGCGCTGGTCGGCGGGCAGGTCGGGCGAGACGCCCGGGACCACGTTCGCCCGCACCGGGTTCACGTTGAGCAGCGCGCCCGCGTTGGCCGTGTCGCCGAAGACGCTGATCGTGAACGGGAAGCCGCTCTGCGCCTGGTGAATCGCCGCGATCTGCCAGTCGCCGCCCAGCCAGCGTCCGAGCCGCGCGAGGACACTCGCGCCGGACGGGACCGACGCACTGAACGGCAGCTGGTAGATCACGCTGGCGACGAACCGGTGCCGGATGTCACAGCCTGCCGGGCCCCAGTCGTTCGCAAGGTCGTAGCTGTCCTGTGCGACCTCGGACTCCATGGCCGCCGAGCGGAACGACGGCGAGTCCGACATGCTGCGGCCGTAGGTGTAGTTCGCGAGGAAGCTCAGCCCGTTGGCGAAGCGCCGCTTCGTCTGGACGTACCCGGCGTTGTAGTTCGACTTCGCCGTGAACTCGAGCAGATTGATGGGCCCCACTGGGAACGTCGTGCTCGCGATCGGCCACGTGTCGGGGAGCACGGTGCCCTCGACGAAGGTGATCGTCTGGTACGGCCGCCGCGGGCCGAGCGGCAGCGGGCTCGGCGCGGCGTTGTTCACGAGGTGCGCCCGATCGAGGTTGCGGCCCCACGCCCCCGTGTAGCCGGCCTCCACGACCATCGAGCCGCCGATCTGGCGCTCGATGCTCGCGCTCGCCTGCTGGATGAACGGGATCTGCCAGTGCGGGTCGATCGCCGTGAAACCGACCGGGGTCTTCCCCAGCACGGGTTCGGCGAAGTCGAACCCCTGCAGCGTGGGGATGAAGTTGTTGCTCGTCCGGATCTCGGGGTAGACGAGCGGCACGTTGTGCACCTGGTTGCACCAGAGGTTCATCTCCGGGTAGGCGTAGAACCCGCCGTAACCGGCCCGCATGACGAACTTGCCCCCGCCCGGGTTGTAGCTGGCGCCGACACGCGGCGCGAGGTTGTTGCGATCCGGGTAGGCCAGCCCTTCCGGGTATCCCTGCTGCCCGCCCGCGTACGCCCAGGGCTTGCCATCGATCCATACCAGGTTCGTCAGGATCTTGTGGACGTCGTGCAGGGGCGTCCGGTATTCGTAGCGCAGGCCGAGGTTGACCGTCAGGTGCGTCCTGATGCGCCAGTCGTCCTGCAGGAAGACCTCGTATCCCGGCTGGCGCATGTTCATGGACGGCAGGCCGGCCTGGCGTTGCTTGATGGTCGGGAGGCCCAGGAGAAAGCTCGCGAGTGATTGTCCGGTGCCATCGTTGGTCGCGGTCTGCGGCCGTGAAGCCGCTCGTGAACTGGTAATACCCGCGGTTCTGGAAGAACCCGAGCATGTCCCACTTGAAGTACTGGTAGTCGCCGCCCACCTTGAGCGAGTGCTTGCCCCGTGCCCAGGTGATGCGGTCGCCGAGCTGCACGAGCGTGTTGTCGTAGTTGCAGGGCGTGCAGAGCAGCGAGTCGCCGATCGGCTGGAATCCCTGCGCGTTGAAGAGCGGCAGCCCGTACGCGTCCTCGCCGCCGAACCCCACCCCCTGGATGCCGAGCTCGGCGATCAGGTTCTGACCCGCCCCCGCGGACTCGCCGACGCGCTGCAGCTTCATGTTGGCCACGCCCACCCGCAGTTCGTGCACGAGTCTCGCGCCGATTGGCTGAACGAAGCTGGTCGTGAGGTTCTGCAGCGTGTTGTCGTGGTTCGAGCCGAAGCCGGGCAGGTTCTCTGGCGTGTAGCCCCGCTCCTTGTTGAAGGTGTAGCGGCCGAACACGAGCGCGCCGTTCTGCCACGCGTGATCGAGACGCACCGTGCTCTGATCGTTCTTCAGCTCCTGAGCGCGCGTGTCGAGGTAGTTGTTGAACGACCCGCCCATGCTCATGCCCATGGCGCCGTCGGTGTTCGGCAGCGGGACGTATTTCTGCAGGACCTCCAGCGCGACCGGGTCGATGCGTTCCATCGGGATCCGATTGCCGGGGAACTGGGATCGGATCAGCAGCGAGTTGCTCGCGCTCACCGGCCTGGCCGGGTCGTAGTTCGGGTTCCGCCGCGTCGCGAGCGGATCGTAGATGGGAGGACCTTCGCTGAAGTCACCCATGCGCCACATTTCCGGCGGCACGCTCATCACCATCGACTGCCCTTGCGTGCTCCGGAAGCCCTCGAAGCTGCCGTAGAAGAACGTGCGCTCGAAGACCAGCGGTCCGCCGATCGTGCCGCCGTACTGGTGCTGGTTGAAATGCGGGAGCTTCTCGGGGCTCGTGAAGAGGCGCGCGTCGAACGTGCTGTTCCGGAAGTACTGGTACACGCTGCCGTGCAGCGACTGCGTCCCCGATTTGGTCACGACGTTGACCTGCCCGGTCCCCGCAGCACCCAGCTCTGCGGAGTAACTCGCGGTTTCGATCTGGAATTCCCGGATCGCGTCGGGCGGCAGGTTCACGATGTACGTGTTGAACGAGGGATCCGTGTTCGTCGTGCCGTCGATCCGGAAGGCGTTCGCGCTCGGCCGGCCGCCCGTCACGCTGATCGCCGAGTTCTGCCCCGGCCGCCAGTAGAGCGGCAGCGTCGATCCCGTGCTGGCGCCATGGGATGTGTGCGCCCCGGGCACGAGGAGCGCGAGCTCGAGGAACTGGCGGCCATTGAGCGGCAGGTTCTCGATCTGCTGCTGGTCGATGACCTGGCCCACCGAGGAGCTCACCGTGTCGAGGAGCGGCACCGACTGGCGGACCACGACGTCCGCCGTCACCGTGCCCGGCCGCAGCGTCACGTCCAGCCGCAGCCGCTGGTTCACCTCCACGCGCACCTCGACCTCGGTGTTGGCGAAGCCCGGGATCGCGGCCGTCAGCCGGTACTCGCCCGGCTGGAGCCCCGCCAGCTCGAAGGTCCCGTCTTCCCCGCTCGCCGTCGTCCGCGAGACGCCGCGGCTCGCGTCGCGCACCGCGACGGTCACACCCGGCATCGCTAGTCCCTGGTCGTCGAGGACAAGACCCGTGATAGTCGCGGTCGTGTTCTGCGCGCGCGCCGGCAGCGTCGCCGCGAGCACGATCCAGAGCACTCCGACGGAGATCGACAATAGACGTGAAGAACGGTGCTGGGTCTCGGACATGGTCCCGCCTGCCGTGCCCACGGGCAGCGACGACGTAGTTGGGTTGAGGGCCGGAGCGTAGCACGTCGACGGGTCGGAGTCCGCGTTTCGACCAGTTATGCAGTGCGGAACAAAAATACTAGGAGACCCCGACGAATCAACACGCCCGCGACTTGCGGCTCAGCGTCCGCGAAGCGCGATGACCTTATGTCCGGCCCGAAGATCATCTCTTCTGCAACAGCGTCGTGGCCCTGAGTAGGTATCTCCGGGGACGGCGAACTGCCCTATACTGCGCACGCGGGACTGGCACCGGTGCCGATTATCTTCATCGGCTACGGCGAGATGACTCGCCTGGGTACGTCTGCAGGCTTTACGAACCGAACTTGCGAGGGAGGACGTGTTCATCGTGTGGACGCGCTCATGCCCGGCGACGATTTCGTCGAAGCTATTCAAGAAAGATTACAGAGATGCGCTCTGATGCTGGCCCTAATCGGTAAACGCTGGCTGACCGCAACTGATGACCAGGGCCGACCACGACTTCAGCAGGCACCGGCGCCCCACGCGAGCCCGACGAGTTGACGCGCCGAAGCGGCGCGTCAGATGCCTGAGGACGTCGACCCGGTCAACGGACCGAGCGTAGCGAGGGAAGTTGGCGGGTTTGAGATGATGAGCCGCGAATCGACTGACTGTCGGCGAATCGAGAGACCGCGACGGACTGGCCTCGTGCGCCCTCTACTCGCAGCGCAGCGCGTCCGAATCTCATGGCACATTCTCCTAGGTACGAGTGCATCAGGCGAGCGTGACTAGCCGGCGTTGTATAGTCGCGCTCCTCCGAAGGAGGCCGAAATGAGCGAGCAGCAGAATGTCGACGTCATTCGCAGCCTGTATGGGGCGTTCGGCCGAGGCGATCTTGAGGGGATCCTGGCGCCGCTCGATCCCCAGGTCTCCTGGCGGACGCCTGGGGCTCCGGACCTGCCGACGGCCGGTCTGCGCCAGGGTGTCCCTGCGGTACGCGAGTTCTTCGGGCTCCTGTTGAACACCTTCGACATCGCCGATTTCCAGCCCCAGGACTTCCTGGCAGCAGGCGACAAGGTCGTCGTGCTCGGTACGAGCCGCGAGGGCCCAAAGGGAACCGGTAGGCTCGTGGATTTCCGCTGGGTGCACGTGTTCACGTTCCGGAACGCCAGGATCGTGGCGTTCGAGGAACCCGCCGACGTCAGCGAGCTTGTGAGGGAGTTCCGTCTGTCGCAGGCACACGCGTAATTCATTCATCCTCAAGAATGCGCGCTGGCTCATCGTCAGTAGACAGAAACGGGTGACTTCCGGCCTGCGACCACCGAACATCGGAGACGCATCACGGTACTCGGGTCGCCCAGCTGGTCACGCGACGGGACGCACCTCGTGGTGCTGAACGGTATCGGGCGGGTCCGCGTTGAGTTCGCGAGGCTGGCGCCCGGCGGCTCGCCCGGCGGTTCGGCTCGTGGACGATCGTCGGTGTTATTGGCGGGGCGTAATCGCCGGGTCCGCAGCTGACCAGGACGTCTGGCCCAGATGACCGGTGATCGCCGCCAGGAAGTGTTGGTAGCGCATTGGCTTGGCAATGTAGCCGTCGCATCCTGCGGCTCGAATGCGCTCCTCGTCCCCGTTCATCGCAAGCGCGGTCAGGGCAATCACCGGAATCAATCGCGTGGCCTCGTCGCGCTTGAGCAGCATAGTGGCTTCGAGGCCGTCCATCCCGGGGAGCTGGATGTCAATCAGGATCAAGTCGGGCTTTTCAGCGCGCGCCAGCGTCAGCCCGCTTTCGGCATCCGTTGCGCTGAGCACCGTGTGGCCCGCGGACCGCACGAGGAACGCCGCCATCCTCATATTCGCGGGGTTATCTTCAATGATCAGAATTCTTGCCATGGGAAGCGGCGCAGGACCCGCGGTTGCTCTCGGAGCAGTCAGTGACCGGCTCACACGCGGGCGGGCGGTCGCGGTGGCCGTGATGCGGCCGGCGCGTCGAGCGCGCGGAGCGGAAGCCACACGGTGAAGCAGGAGCCCTCGTTGACGGCACTTTCGACGGCGACGGTGCCGCCGTGCAACTCTACGAGCAGTTTGACCATGGCGAGACCAAGTCCTGTGCCGTCGAATCTCCGGGCCAGGCCACTGTCGATCTGACTGAACGGTCTGAACAGATGCTCCATGCCATCGGGCGAAATGCCGATGCCGCTGTCGGTGACGCTCAGTTCGAGGAAGTCCGCGAAGTCACTCTCGGCCAGCGGGAACCCTCTGCCGGTCCATGCGCCGGAGAGTTGGCCGACCGCGGCCCGGGTGACGTGGCGGGCACGGAGGGTGACCTGGCCGCCCTCACTGGTGAACTTGACGGCATTCGACAGCAGGTTGTAGACGACCTGTTTGACCCTGCGGCCGTCCGCCTGAAAAGCTCCGAGTTCGTCGGGCGTATCGATGGTGAGGCGCAGTTGGCGGCCTGCGGCTCGCTCCCTGATGATGGACACGCTGTTCACGAACAGCGACGAGACGTCGACGGGCTCCAGGTCGAGGCTCATCTTACCGGCCTCCACCTTCGACAGGTCGAGAATATCGTTGATCAACGAGAGAAGGTGCGTGCCGGCACTGAAGATATCGCCGATGAACTCCCGCTGCTGGTCGGTCATATCACCCGCGACACCGTCCTTCAGCAGCTCGGAGAAACCGATGATTGCATTGAGCGGTGTCCTCAGCTCGTGAGACATGTTGGCGAGGAACTCGGACTTCATCCGGCTGGCGTGTTGCAGCTCCACGTTCTTCTGCGTGAGCGTCTGTTCGAAGCGTTTCAGCTCGGTCACATCGCGCGCGGCCGCGAACACACCCTGCAGGCTGCGATTGCGGTCGTGAAAGGTGGTGGCGTTGTAGGACACCACTGTCAAGGTGCCATCTCTAGCACACGCGGTGAGCTCGTAATTGGTGACCTTCCCTTCAGTCAGCACTCGGTTGATCCCCGCCTCGGCTCGAGCCGGATCGGTGAAGTGATTCTTGAACGGCGAGCCAATCAGCTCGTCACGCGTGCACCCGGTCAACGCCTCCATCTGCTTGTTCACGTCGGTCATGATGCCGCGTGGATCGGTGGCCATCAGCGCGTCGACGTTCGATTCAATCAGTGAACGCGTATAGAACTGCTGGTCCCGCAGCCGCTGATCGAGCGTCTTGCGCTCCTCCTCGACCTGCTTGCGCGCCGTGTTGTCGGTACCGATCAGCAGATAGCCGATGATGGCTTCGGCGGCGTCGCGCAGCGCTGTGACCGAGACCACCGCCGGCAGGCGGCTGCCATCCTTGCGGATGTAGGTCAGCTCGTAGATGTCCTCGATCCCGCGGGACGCCTTGAACACCAGCGCGTCGAACCCCGGCATGATCGGCGTATCGAGCTCGACGCTGAGAGCCCGCGCCCGCGCGATCACTTCCTGCGGATCGGAGATGTCAGCTGGCGTGATCCGGTTCATCACCTCCAGGGCCGTGTAGCCCAACATCCGCTCGGCGCCCACATTGAAGATCTGGATGACCCCCTTCGCGTCCGTGGCGATGCTCGAAAAGTTGGCGCTGTTGAAGATTGCGCTTTGCAGAGCTCCCGTTTTCAAGAGCGCTTCGGTGTGTCGAACCTCAACGTTAAGATCGAGTGCTTCAGCAGAACGCGTGTGCTCGAGTGGCATGTGTTCCAGCCTGCGGTGAAACGATCAAAATTCCAGGCATCCGCCAGCAGCGCGTATCGAGGCGGCGTCGGCCGGGAGAGTGGTGAGGGCGGTGCGAAAGGTTCACGCTACACCCGCAGGCGGGCCGGCGGTGTATCCGATTGAACACCGGCGGAATTGTTCGATTGTCGAGGCCGGCCTCTGATCGGTCGCTGGACTTGCGCGATAAGCCACGAACGGCGCCGACCAGTAGTCCCCGGTTCGAGGGTTCAAACCGCGGGCACGCAACCAACATTATCTGCAACTATGGCGGCCGGCGGCGTGAGCGGGTCTGCGGTCACATTTGTGTGCCCTCTCGCCTCTTCAGGCTGGATTCGATCCGGCGTTGCATCCCGCCATTCTGGCGGGTTCTTGGCGGGACTCGGCCAGGCTTCGACCTGAGGTCGACCTCGAACCGTGACTTCGGCGGTGAAGCTACAATGCCCAGCGATGCCGCAATGCACTCGAGTCGTCACGCGGAACGGGAAGGACGTTCCGGCGATCACGCATCGCGCGCCGCGGCGGCGGCCTGTTCGTTGGCCGTCGAAACTGAGCCCCGATCAACGGCGGCGTGGCTGCAGTCCTGCTAGGGTTATGCCGCAGGCCGACCAGGCAATCGTCGGATGGTTCGGATGAGCCATCCCGGGACGCCACGCAGGGCCGACCCGCTGCAGATGCGCATCATCGGCCCAGTACAAAGGGTCGCGCTGCAGCTGCCGGCCGATCTCTGCGACCGATACGTGAGAGACCGTCACGCCCCATGGCCGGCGGGCCCCGCGACGCGGCGCAGCAAGCGGATCGCATATATACTGCTGTCATGGCAAAGGAATCAAACTCGAGTCCGAACGTCCCACTCACCAAACAAGCCGCGGGTGCCGTGACTGGCGCTGTCGCCGGCAGCATAGTCGCCGGGCCCGCAGGCGCAATCGTAGGAGGTGTCGCGGGAGCCGTGATGGGCAATCGCGTCGGGCAGGGCAAACCCGCGGTGCCAACGAAAGCTGTGGCTGCCGCGACGTCTGTCGCAAAGCAGGTGAGCAGGATTCCTGTCGGCAAGGCGGTAAGGGCGCTCACCGCCAAAGCCGGAGTTTTGAAGAAGACCACGAAGAAAACCGCCGCCAAGAAGACTTCCGCAAGGAAGACTAACGCCAAGAAAGCCGCAGCGAGAACGGCGGCGAAGAAGTCAGTGTCAAGACTGCCCGCGAGGTCCAGGTCCGCAAAGAAGTCGGTCCGCCGATAGTCAACTGCTTTCGGTTTCCTCGTCTGAGATGAATCGGAGATCGGAGAGTTGCCGCTCTGAGTGTCTGGAAACGCGGTCGTCAGTGCTGGACGGACTTCACCGTTGCCGGCCGTCGATACCGGAAGCGCCTGGGCACGACGAATCTACGAACGGCGACTCGCCGAGAACGAGAGCTCGTCGAAGAAGCTGGACACCGCCGGCTGTCAGCCGACGAACAAGGGCCGAAGCGGCTTGAGGATGCGATCGGCGCCTACCTGGATGCCACGCGGATGCGGTGCTTCCCGCGCACGATCAAGCTGGAATAGGAACGGCTCAGCCTCGTCAAGAAGCACTTCGGCGACGTCCCGCTCTCGGCGATCACCGCCTCGGCGGATTGCGAAGTTCCAACGGACGCAGCACGACGCCGTCATCGCGAACCGCACGATCAGCATGGACGTTGGTGTGCTGTCGCGCGTGCTCAAGTCCTGCGGCCGGCGCTCGCTGACCACGTCCACAATCTCCCGGAACGACAGCATCCAGTCGGCTGCGCCTTGACAGCCGACGGACGGAAGCGGCGGAAGGACCGGCCGATCGCGCGCCGCATCCAGCAGGCGCGCTTTCGCGATCCGGACCGCACGCCCGACGCCTTCGATCTTGATCTGAACCAGAGGATGAACTGGGCCCTCATCCACGACCTGGCCACGGCCCGCTTCATCCTGCAACGCGACGACGTCCTGCTGCTCGGACGTAAGTCCTCGCCGGAGCCCGTCGGGCAGATCCTCGGGCCGGGGCGAATTACCGAAAATGGAAGTGCGGTTGCGGCCCGTTCCGCCGGCCTTGGTTGCGGCACCGATTCGTAACAGAAGTCTTGCGCCAGTGGCACTTTCGACAGCTGTTGAATGGTCAGACCATACGGCCAACCAGCGCCACTAGCAACGACACCGTCTCCCGTTCTGATGATGACGTGATAGCCCTGATGCACAGCCTCCGAGGAGCAGTCGGGGCCAAGATGAATGAACTGGCGGAGCTGCGCCACGACCCTCTGGGCCCGATTCCGCGAGCGAGCCTGCCGGTCTGGGTGTTCGGCGTCGGCGTTGGCACCCACGACATCTACGCGCCCGACTCAGGATGTACCCGCGTTGTGAGACGAGTGGCTCGTGCGAAAACAGAGGGAGGAGGGAGCCGCGCGTCACGGTGGGTCGACGGGACTCGAGCCCGCTCGTCGAGTCCGAAGGACTCGACGGCGCGCCTGAGGACGTCGATCCCGTCAACGGACCGAGCGTAGCGAGGGAAGTTGGCGGGGTCGACGGGACTCGAACCCGCGGCCTCCGGCGTGACAGGCCGGCGTTCTAACCAACTGAACTACGACCCCGAACTGAACGTGTCGTCTTACTCGAGTGATGCCGGCTCGCCAGCCGAAGCGGCCGCTACGCTCGCCGTGCCTCGACGCCAGCGACCGCGCCGCAAGAAGCTGGTGGGCGGTACAGGACTCGAACCTGTGACAGCCGGCGTGTAAAGCCGGTGCTCTACCAACTGAGCTAACCGCCCGGCCTGTCTGCCGACCCCACACGTCACCAAAAGACTGCTGATCTTAGCCGGTGATCCGCGGCGGCGTCAACCAATCCTCGCTCCGATTTCCAGGCCGCGGGCGGCGGCGGCGGGCGCAGAGAATGAGGCGCCGTCCAGCGCTTCAGCCATGCTGATCACGGCCGACCTGAAGGTCGGCACTACACGAGGTCGGCACTACACGGGGTCGGCACCACACCGACGCACACGGAGTCGGCACCGCCTGAGGTCGGCACGACAGGAGATCGGCGCGACTGACGCCCACTTACCAGAAGGCGGCTTTCAACCCGAGGACCACGATCGCGAGCACGAGACCCGCCAGCGCTCGATACTCCTTGTTGCGCCAGGCGCGATCGAGGCTGAAGCGGCGCTCCATCTCGGGGGCGCGCCGCTCGGCATAGGCCGCGTACTCGTCGCCGAAGCGGCTGCGGAGGAACGCTTCTTCCGTGCGCACGGCCGCAGAGATGGTGCTGCCCATGTAGAGCACCACGAGCGCGGCGACCACCCACGACCCCGCGCCGACGGCCACACCGGCGGCCATCACCGACGAGCCGAGATAGAGCGGGTGGCGCGTGTACCGATACGGGCCTGAGCGCGTCACTTCGCGGCTCTTCTCGAGATGCCCCGCGGCCCAGAGGCGAATCGATTCCCCGAGCAGGCCGATGGCCGCGCCAGCCGCAAGCGTTCGCCACGTCGGATGGGCGAAGTAGAACACGCACGCGCCGAACAAGAAGCCGAGCGGCACCCGCAGCCGCGCAAGACGCTGCAGGCCCGTCATCGTGGCGTCCGCAGCCGCTGGTCGATGGCCTCGCGCACCTCCGCCACGGTGATGTGCTCGATGCAGGGGCGCCGATGGCGATGGTGGCAGCGCCGCTGGTGGTGGCACACACATTCACGATTGCGCGAGATCGACACGTCGGCGGAGCGCCACGGGCCGTTCCGCTCGGGACTCGTGGGACCGTACAGCCCGACGATGGGCGTGCCGACCGCAGCCGCCAGGTGGAGCGGCCCGGTGTCGCCCGATACCATGAGCCGGGCGCCGCGGGCGAGCGCGAGCACGTCGCCGATCCGCGTCGGCGGCGCCGGGCGCGCCGCGCCGCCCGACGCCTCCGCGACCGCGCGCGCCAGGTCTCCTTCCGCCGGGCCCCACAGCACGAGCGAGGGGAGCCCGTGCCGATCTCGCAGCCACGAGGCGATCTCGCCGAAACAGCCCGGCGGCCAGCGCTTGTTGGGCCACGCGGCGCCCGGATTCAGGATCGCATACGGCCCGTCGACCGCGGGCTGCTGCCGCGGCACGTCGAACGGAAACGCGACGTCCGATACGTCCACCCCGAGGACGCTTGCGAGGCGGAGGTTCTTCCCGATCACGTGCTGGCCGCGCGGCACGCCGCGATGCTCGTGTATAGAACACGGCAGCCGTGCGCTCCCGCAGCGCATGCCGGGAGAATCCCGCCACGCGCACCGCCCCCGACAACCGCGCCAGGACGGCCGATTTGAGCAGCCCCTGGAAGTCCAGCGCTGCGTCGTAATGCGTCGCGCGCAGCCGCCGCACGATCGCGGGCAGCTCACGCCACTTGCCCGAAGGATCGACCGCGATCCGTGTGTCGATGCCGTGGACCAGATCCACCACTTCACGGTGGCGCTCATCGACCAGCCAGTCGATCTGCGCAGACGGCAGGCCGCGCCGCAGCGCCGCCACCGCGGGCACCGTGTGCACGATGTCGCCGAGCGCCCCGAGCCGGACGATCAGGATCTTCACGAGGACGGCGCCCCTCGCTCCCGCACCCGCGCCAGCAGTTCCCGCGTGGAGTGGTCCTTGGGATCACCGACGATCGCGGTCCGCCCCCCGTAGGCGGCAACGACCGCCCGCTCGGGCACGGACTCCACGGTGTAATCGGTGCCCTTGCAATGGACATCTGGCCTGATCGCCTCCAGCACCTCCGCCACCGTGCGCCCCGGGAAGACAACGACATAGTCGACGGGACGAAGCGCCGCCACGAGCTCCGCGCGGTCGGCGGCAGGCATGATCGGCCGGCCCTCGCCCTTGAGCGTCGTGACCGACTGCGTCGTCGTTCACCGCCACCACGAGGCAATCGGCCTCGGTGGCCGCGCCCTCGAGATACCGCACGTGCCCCACGTGCAGGACGTCGAAACACCCGTTCGCGAGGGCCACCGTCCGGCCGGCGTCGCGGTCACGGGCGATCTGCTCAACGAGATCGGGGAGTAAGAGGACGGGCATGCGGGACATTCTAGGGGAAAGGGGGGCTGCGAGGCGGAAGGCTGCGAGGCTGGAGGCTGGAGGCTGCGAGGCTGCGAGGCTGGAACTGGAAAGGCTACCGGGCTTCGCAAACCGATCGGGTCTCCAAGACCGCCCTTGGCCTTCAGCCCCTAGCCTCTAGCCCGTTGCCTCGAGCCCTGTATCGCTTGCCGCAATTCCTCGACGGCCACCGTAGCCGTGCCGCGCTTCATCACGACGATGCCGCCGGCGTAGTTCGCGAGGTGAGCGGCGTCCGCGAAACTTGCGCCGGCCGACAGCGCCAGCGTCATTGTCGCGATCACCGTGTCGCCCGCGCCGGTGACGTCGGCGATCTCGTCGGAACCGAAGATCGGGATGTGCTCGGTCGGCTGTCCCGGCTCGAAGAGCGCCATGCCGCGGCCGCCGCGCGTCACGAGCAGCGCCTGCATCCGGGTCCGCCTCAGCATCTCGCGGCCGGCTGCCTCGAGCGCGCGCAGGTCGTCGCCGATGCGCACACCGAGGATCTGCTCGACTTCCGACTCGTTGGGCGTCGAGGCGGTGACGCCGTGGAAGTTCTGCACCGCATAGCGTGAGTCCACGAGGATCGGTACGGCGCGCGTGCCGTCACGCCAGAGCGCCCGCCGTACACGCGCGACGAGGACAGGCGTCACCAGTCCCGACCCGTAGTCGGACACGAGCACGGCATCAACCCGTCGGGCGACGGCGAGCACGCGCGTCTCGAACGCGCGGCGCATCGCGCTGTCGGGTGCGCCGTTGGTGATCCGATCGATTCGCACCACCTGCTGCTTGGCCGAATGCACGCCGCCGGCCAGGATGCGTGTCTTGACCGGCGTGTCGTACGCTGCCGGCGCCAGCACCTGCGTGCGGCTGATGCGCGCGTGCAGCGCGTCGAGCATGCGGCGGCCCGGCTCGTCGCGGCCGACGACACCCGCCAGCCGGACGCGCGCGCCGAGGGCGGCGACGTTGTTGGCGGCGTTGCCGGCGCCGCCAGGGACGACCACCGTCGTGTCGTAGCGCAGGATCAACACGGGCGCTTCGCGCGAGACGCGCTCCACGCGGCCGTAGATGAACTCGTCGGCCATCAGATCGCCGACGACCGCAACGCGGCGGGACGGGAAGCGGTCGACGAGCGCGAGCAGGCGCACCGTGCGATCGGCTGGCACCGGCGATTGACGTGGCATGGGTCTCAGCATGTCACCGCGGGCGCGGCGAGGATCCAGCGAACGGCATCGAGCAGCGTGTCTACGATCACCTCGGGCTCACATCCCGGGGGCGGCATCGGCTCTTCACCGCCGGCATAGCCGGTGCGCACCAGCACGCCGCGCGCGCCGGCGTTTCTCGCGAGGCCGACGTCGAGCCACTTGTCGCCGACCACGAACGATCGCTGCACGTCGAGATTCAGATCGGCCGCCGCCTGCTGCACCATCCCCGGCGCCGGCTTGCGGCAGCCGCACCGGATGCGATACCGGTCGACGATGCCGTCCGGGTGATGCGGACAGTAATAATACCCGTCCACGACGGCCCCCTGCTCTCGCAGCAGCGCATCGAGGCGCGCGTGCGCTGCCTGCACGAAGCCGTCGTCGAAGAGCCCCCGGGCGATGCCCGCCTGGTTGGTGACGATGACGACTGCGTAGCCCGCCTCGTTGAGCAGGTGGATCGCCTCGGCCGACCAGGGGAACACCTCGATCAGGTCGAGGCGTCCGAGATAGCCACGTTCCTCGATGACCGTGCCATCGCGATCGAGGAACACCGCCGCCCTCACGGCGTCTCCCTCGAGGCGGGCGCATGGCCGAGCGATACGAGCACCGGCGCGATCACATCGTCGACCGCGATCCCGGTCATGCAGCGGTGATCGATCGGGCACGTGCGCAGCATGCAGGGGCGGCACCACACGTCGGTGTGGACGATCGCGGTATCGAGGCCGCGCCGGCCCGGCAGCGGTGACGTCGCCCATTCACGGGTGGGACCGAAGATACCGACCACGGGCACGTCCACGGCCGCGGCCAGGTGCATCGCTCCCGAGTCGTTCGAGACGAAGCTGCGGCAGCGCGCCAGCACGCCTGCGAGCGCCGGCAGGTCGGTCTTACCGGCGAGGTCGAGGATCGCGGCCGCAGCAGCGCCAGCTGCCCGCGCAGCTGCGACGACGATATCGACCGTCTCGCGATCGGCCGCGGCCCCGACGATGACGACGCCAGCGCCGGCATCCCGGGCGAGTCGCGCAGCCAGCTGGCCCATCCGCTCAGGCGGCCACCGCTTCGCCCATCCGTACGCGGCGCCAGGCGCGACGCCGACGAGCGGTCTCCCGTCCCACCCGTGTTCGGCCAGCAGGCGATCGGCGGCGGCGCGGTGCTCGTCGCCGACGCGAATCTCGGCGACACGCGGCCCGGGCGGGATGCCGAGCTCCCGCGTCAGGTGCTGGTAGTACTCGGACTGGTGCAGCCGCACCCCGCGCGGTTTCGGCACGGCACAGGTCAGCAGCGGCGCGCGCACATCGGCGCGAAAGCCCCAGCGCTCGGGAATCCGCGCCTGGTGCACGAGCAGCGCGGCGTGGAAGGAGTTCGGGAGGAGGAGCGCCGCATCGAACTGACGGTTCCGCAGACGCTCGATGTCGCCTCGCAGCGTCGTCACGACGCGCGCGCCTCCTCGCCCATCCAGCGGGACGCCCCCGTCGACGCCGGGAATCATCGTCGCGAGCGCCGCGAGCGGGCGCCGCGCGGCAATCGTCAACGTCGCCTCGGCATAGTGGCGTCGCACGTCCGCCAGCGCGGGAAGCGCCATGATGACGTCGCCCAGCCAGTTCGGGGCCAGCACGACGACCTTCACTCCGACTCCTCGTCACGCGCCGGCGGGAACATGCCGGGCGTCCCTGCCGGCAGCGGCGCGTCACGCCATCGCCGGTGCATCCAGAGCCAGAGCGACGGATGACGCCGCACGTACATCTCGAGCACGTCGGTGCACCGCTGCGTGAACTCGCGCACGGCATCCGGGGTATCGGCGTCGGGCGGGTCCACGGCGCGCTCGTAGATCATGCGATAGCGTCCGCCTGGCAACGGCAGGGCGAACACGGGCAGCACCGGCGCGCCGGTCCTGAGCGCGAGTGCGGCGAGCATCGAGGTCGTCGCCGCCGGGCGTTCGAAGAAGCTCACGTAGATCGCGTCTGGGCTGTGCATGTGCTGATCGATCAGCATCGCGACGGCGTGCTTCGCCTGGAGTACCCGCAGCACGCGCCGGATCGCGCCCTGGCGATAGATGACAGTGTTGCCGGTGCACGTCCGCACGTCTTCGAGCAGCTGGTGCAGGCCCGGGTTGTCGAGCGGCCGCGCCAGCACCGCCAACGGCTCGACCCGGAGCGCATGGATGATCGCGTTGATCTCCCAGTACCCGAAGTGGCCGGTGAAGAAGAGCACGCCCTTCCCCTGCGCATACGCCGCGCGGGCGCGGTCGTCGCCCTCGTATTCCACCAGGCGATCCATCTCGTCCCGGGTGAGCGTGCTGAACTTGAGGAGCTCCAGCAGCAGGCAGCCGAAGTGCCCGAACATCTCCCGCGTGATCGTGCGCCGCTCGTCGGCCGTCCGCTGGGGAAAGGCCATGGCGAGATTGGTATCGGCGACACGGCGATGCACGCGATCGAACACATAGAACGCGTAGCCGAGGAGCCTGCCGCACGGGCGCGCCAGCGCCCCGGGCATCGCGCCGATCACGCCACGCACGATGCGCACCGCGGCGAGCTCGAGCCGGTGCCTCATGCCGCGGTCTCCGCGACGCGTGCCGCGACCCGCGTGTCCGCCTCGCGCAGACGCTCCGTGATCCACGCGCCGAACGCGTCAGCGGGTTCGATGCGCAAATCCAGGCGCTGCCACGCAGCCGCAAACGGCAGCGGCCGGAACGGCAGCAGGCGCACCATGTCCTTCTCGGTGGTGACGATGCCGCTCGCGCCCGACTCGATAACAGCCCTGCGGATGCGGTCCACGTCGCGCACCGTGAACCGGTGATGATCCGGCCAGGTCAGTTCGCTCGCCACGTCGAAACCAGCGGCGCGCAAACCCTCGGCAAACGGGCGCGGCCTGGCGATCGCCGATACAGCGATGATGCGCGCGCCCGGCGATGGGCGCACGTCGCCAAACGGCGCACCGTGCAGGCTGCCCGGAGAGCGGCGCACATCGAAGGCGGTCGTCAGCCCCAGCCGCTCGCCGGCGCTGCGCGCGTCGCGCGCCGGACCAGACCACAGCAGGGCGTCGGCACACCGCGCCGCATCGAGCGGCTCGCGCAACCGTCCCGCCGGCAGCACGGACGGCCGATCGATGTCTTCGTCGCCGGCGAGCAGCAGGTCGATGTCGCGCGCGAGCTGCAGGTGCTGAAACCCGTCGTCGAGCAGGTGGACGTCGCAGCCAAACCGGCGCTCGGCGAGCCGCCCCGCCAGGTAGCGATCGGCCGAGACGATGACGACGACGCCGGGCAGGTTGCGTGCGAGCATCAGCGGCTCGTCGCCAGCGCAGGCGAGATCGGCGACGACATGCAGGCCGTCGCTGACGACCAGCGCGCCGTCGGTCGACAGCGCGCGGCCGTACCCGCGCGTGAGCACCGCCGGCCGTCGCCCGGCGGCGTGCAGCAAGCGCGCGATCAGCTCGACCGCCGGTGTCTTGCCGCTGCCACCGACCGACAGGTTTCCGACGCTGATGACCGGCCTCGCCAGCCGGCGGCGGCGTTCCGGCCGCGACCAATAGAACCGGCGGCGGGCACGAGCGAGCTGGGCGTAGAAGAGGCTCAACGGATCACGTCCGCGCCGATCAGTGAACTACGCGGAACGGGTGAATGGTGGCGGGACGGCCCGGCGGCAGCAGCCGCCCGATTGCGTCCATGGTGCGGTCCTTCGCGCCGCGGTTCGCCTCCACGAGGGCCCGCGCGGCCGCACCGAGACCGGCGCGCCGCACGGGGTCCGTCAGCAACGAGACGAGCACCTGTTCCAGTTCCCGTTCCGACTGCACCTGCACGGCCGCATCATGAACGAGGAACTCGCGCGTGATCTCCGCGAAGTTGTGCATGAACGGGCCGAACACGATCGGACGGCCGAAGACAGCCGGCTCGAGGATGTTGTGCCCGCCAGTCTCGACCAGGCTGCCGCCGACGAACGCAACCGTCGCGAGCTGGTACAGCTGCGCGAGCTCGCCGATGGTATCGACGACGATGACGTCGGCGCGCGGCTCGACGTCGATCGGCAGTTCCGATCGCTTCAACACGGCGAACCCCTCACCGCGCGCCAGGTGCATCGCCTCCTCGAAACGCTCGGCGTGGCGCGGCGCGAGCAGCAGCAGCGCGCCAGGAGCCGTGGTCTTGACCCGGCGGAACGCGCGCAGGACGGGTAGCTCTTCGCCCCGCATGGTGCTGCCCGCGACAATCACCTGGCGCGCGGGCGACACGCGGAAGAACCGGAGCACGCGCTCCCGTCCACGCGCGACCGGCGGCAACGC
This sequence comes from Vicinamibacteria bacterium, assembly GCA_963697705.1. Classification (GTDB taxonomy): domain Bacteria; phylum Acidobacteriota; class Vicinamibacteria; order Vicinamibacterales; family JAENWD01; genus CAVUCH01. Next base: position 585,892 of record CAVOPA010000017.1, on the reverse strand, counting down.
CGCGGCGTCGAACTTGAGGCTGCCGGTCACGTTGACTCGCGCAGGGTCGGCGCCGATGGCGATGATGCGGCGCGCCGACTCGTCGCTCTGCATGCAGAAGCGATCGACGAGCGCCAGCACGCGGCGGAAGAACGCGCGGGCCAGCCGGTAGCGAGGATAGGACCGCTTCGAGATGCGACCGTTGACGACGGCGATCTTCACGTTCCGGCGGCGGCACTCGCGCAGCAGGTTGGGCCAGATCTCGCTTTCGACCATGACGAACAGCCGCGGCCGCAGCACGTCGAGCACGCGCCGCACGATGAACGTGAAGTCGAACGGGAAGTAGAACACTCCGTCGGCGTCGGCGATGCCGCGGGCGACCTGCTGTCCTGCAATCGTCGTGGTGGAGACGAAGAGCCGAAGCCCGGGGTATCGCGCCTTCAGCGACTGGACGAGTGGGCGCGCCGCGAGCACTTCGCCGACCGACACCGCGTGCACCCAGATTGATGGCTCGCCATCGAGGTTCAAGGACACCGGCAGCCGCCCCAGGCGCTCGCGCACGCTGCCGATGTACTTCCGGTGACGCAGCGCCTGCCAGGCGAACCACGGCGAGCCGGCCAGGGCTATGACCACGAGCAGGAGGCTGTAGATGAGATACATGCGCACGGGGCGCCGCTCCTCGCCTACCCCTGGCGCACGCGGTGAAACGCGCCTGCCGGCGATTCGCGTCGATGCCTGTAAACCTGTGAAAACGAAGGGCCTTTTCTTCGGAGAAGTATAGTCGCCGCGTTGACCCCACGCAAGGCGTTCATTAGAATCTGCGAGTGGGCTGAGATGCGGGTCTCCCGATGACGAGACCGTCGCCGGCCCCGCTCACGCATCACCACCTGCACTCATCCCGGCAGCCGTCATCCTGTCGCTACCCGAACGCACGCGGAGGTATTCATCATGGCCGTCAAAGTTGGCATCAACGGATTCGGGCGCATCGGCCGCAATATCATGCGCGCCGCCCTTGGAAACCACGACATCGACTTCGTTGCGGTCAACGACCTGACGAATACCGCGACACTGGCCCACCTCTTCAAGTACGACTCGATCCTGGGCAACCTCAACGCCGACGTCAAGGCGGAGGGCGACTCCATCTCGGTCAACGGCGACAGCTTCAAGGTCCTCTCGGTCAAGGATCCCGCGCAGCTCCCTTGGAAGGACCTGGGCGTCGAGGTCGTCTTCGAGGGCACCGGCCTGTTCACCGACCGCGATGCGGCTGCCAAACACCTCACAGCCGGCGCGAAGAAGGTCATCATCACGGCGCCGGGCAAGAAGCCCGACCTGATGACAGTCATGGGCGTGAACAACGAGACCTACGACCCGGCGAAGCACCACATCATCTCGAACGCGTCGTGCACCACCAACTGCCTGGCGCCTCTCGCGAAGGTGCTGAACGACGAGTTCAAGATCGTCCAGGGCTGGATGACCACCATTCACTCGTACACGAACGATCAGCAACTGCTGGATCTGCCGCACAAGGACCTGCGGCGCGCGCGCGCGGCGGCGCTCTCCATGATCCCGACCACGACCGGCGCGGCGAGCGCGGTCGGCCAGGTGCTGCCCGAGCTCAAGGGGAAGCTCGATGGCATCTCGATACGCGTGCCGACGCCCAACGTTTCGGTCGTCGACCTCGCCGCCATCGTCGAGAAGACGACGACGAAGGAAGAGATCAACGCGGCGTTCAAGGCGGCCGCGGCTGGCCCGCTGAAGGGCATCCTTGCGGTCTGCGAGGAGCCACTCGTCTCGATCGACTTCCGAGGTAATTCCAACTCGTCGATCGTCGACGCCGCCTACACGGCCGTGATGAACGGCACCTTCGTGAAGGCGCTGTCGTGGTACGACAACGAGTGGGGCTACTCCGTCCGGTGCGTCGACCTGCTGAAGTTCATGATCAGCAAGGGACTGTAGATACTCTTCGGCTTCAGGCTCCAGGCTCCGGGCTCCAGGCGGCATCACGGCTTCAGCCTGCCGCTCCGGGCTGGAGTCCCGGGGCCGGTGCCCGCAATTCCACCAATCCGTTTCCGCTCGCGCGGCTCGCGCCCGGCGCCGTGTCACGGCCCAGGGCCCGGAGCCCCGAGCCCGGAGCCCCTCATGAAACTCTCGGTCAAAGACCTCGATCTGTCCGGTAAACGTGTGTTCATCCGCGTCGACTTCAACGTGCCGATCAAGAACGGCGCGATCGGCGACGACACCCGCATCCGCGCGTCGCTGCCCACCATCCGCTACGCGCTCGACAAGGGCGCTACCGTGATCCTCGCCTCGCATCTGGGGCGCCCCAAGGGCAAGCCGGTGCCGGAGTACAGCCTCGCGCCGGTGGTCTCACGGCTGTCGGAGCTCCTTGGACGGAAGGTGGTGTTCGCGAGCGACTGCATCGGCGAGGCCGCGCGCGCGGCAGTGGCCGAAGCGCAGGCCGGCGACAAGGTCGTGCTGCTCGAGAACCTGCGGTTCCACCCCGAAGAGGAGAAGAACGACCCCGCGTTCGCCGGCGAGCTCGCCGCACTTGCGGATCTCTACGTGGACGACGCGTTCGGCTCCGCGCACCGGGCGCACGCCTCCGTCGAAGGGATCATCAAGCAGATCGGCCGCGGCGCAGCCGGCCTGCTGATGGAAAAGGAGCTGCAGTACCTCGGGCACGCGCTCGAGGCGCCGGAGCGCCCGTTTGTCGCCGTGCTCGGCGGCGCGAAAGTGTCGGACAAGATCGAAGTGATTGAGAACATGCTCGGCAAGGTCGATGCGCTGCTCATCGGCGGCGCGATGGCCTACACGTTCCTCAAGGCGCGTGGCGTGCCTACGGGGAAGTCGCTCGTCGAGGGGGATCGTCTCGACAGCGCGCGTGCGATCACGGAAAAGGCGCGGGAGCGGGGCGTCCGCCTCGAGCTGCCGGTCGATCACGTCGTCGCGCCGGCGCTCGAGGCCAATGCGCCGCAGGAGACGCTGGCGATCGACGACGCGGCCATCGGCGACCGGATGGGCCTCGACATCGGACCCAAAACGGCGCAGATCTACGCCGACATTCTCGCCACGGCGAACACGGTCGTGTGGAACGGCCCGATGGGCGTATTCGAGATCGACGCGTTCGCGAAGGGCACCATGAAGATCGCCGACGCGATCGCCCGCGTGCGCGGCACGACGATCATTGGCGGCGGCGACTCGATTGCGGCCGTCCACAAGGCGGGCGTCACCGACCGCGTCTCGCACATCTCCACCGGCGGCGGCGCGTCGCTCGAGTTCCTCGGCGGCCGCGTGCTGCCCGGCGTGGCGGCGCTGACGGAGAAGTAGATCCACCGGGCTTCGGGCGTCCGGGCCTCGGGCTACGGACCTCGTCCTGGCCCTTGGGGCGCTCCGAGCGCTCTGGCCGTTTCCAGTGCCGGAAGCCCGTAGCCCGTAGCCCGTAGCCGAGTAGAATCTCCCCCATGCGCACCCCTGTCATCGCCGGCAACTGGAAGATGTTCAAGACCGTCCACGATGCGGTCGTGTACGCGAAGGAATTCCGGACGCTGGTGAAAGACGTCACCGGCGTCGACATCGTCGTGGCGCCGCCGTTTCTCGCTGTGCACGCGGTGGCGGAGGCGGCCCGGAACTCGCCCGTCGCAATCGCCGCGCAGGACGTGTTCTGGGAAAAGGAGGGCGCGTTCACCGGTGAGGTCAGCGCCGCCATGGTGCGCGAAGCAGGCGCGGAGTACGTCATCATCGGCCACTCCGAGCGGCGGCAGTACTTCGGCGAGACGGATCAGTCAGTGAATCGCAAGACCGTGGCGTCGCTCACCGCCGATCTCATCCCGATCGTCTGCATCGGCGAGACGCTCGAGCAGCGGGAGCGGAACGAGACGATGGACGTGCTCGATCGACAGATCAAGGCGGGACTCGACGGCCTGACCGGCGTCCAGGTGGGCGGCCTCGTGATCGCGTACGAGCCCGTGTGGGCGATCGGCACGGGCCGCACCGCGACATCGGAGCAGGCGCAGGAAGCGCACGCGCACATCCGCCAGCGGCTGCGCGCGTGGTTCGGCGGCGACGCGGCCGATGCATGCCGCGTGCTCTACGGCGGCAGCGTGAAGCCTGACAACATCGCCGAGCTCATCGCGCGGCCCGACGTCGACGGCGCGCTGGTCGGCGGCGCCAGCCTGGATCCCTCGGGCTTCGCGAAGATCGTCGCGCGCGCCACGCCCTGAGCGCGCTCCTGTGTCTGATTGTCGTGCCGGCCCTAAACCCGCGATTCAGTTGTGTAGTCATGTGGGGCAGGCCTTCAGGCCTGCTTGCGCGCGCCGATTTGCAGGGCTGAAGCCCTGCCCCACGTCACTGATGCGGTGACAACACAAGCGAGCTCTGGATTAAAGCCCGCCTGAAGGCGGGCACTACGCGTTAAATAATACTGAGGCAACCAGGGCTGGATTCTTCATCAGCCTGTCGAGGCGGGTCTGTTGCTCGTAGTGCCCGCCTTTTCAGCCGGGCCTGTTGCTCGTAGTGCCCGCCTTTTCAGCCGGGCCTGTTGCTCGTAGTGCCCGCCTTCAGGCGGGCCTGTCCGCCAGGAGCAGGAAAATCCCCATCTGGAACCGGCCCGGCGCGGGCCGTCATTCGCGCTCGCCCGACGCTGCCGCGTTGGCGTCGTGCATCCACAACACAGGAGGTTCTCGCGTGCACTGCTCATCGACGACTATCCGCATCCCTGCGCGCAGGCGTGACGCCCTGCGCCTGGTGCTGCTCCTCGTGCTCACGCTCGGTGCCGGTTGGCTGCGCCCGGCCGTGGCTGGCCCGATCGATCCGCAGCCGCCCAAGGGCTTCACGGCCTTGTTCAACGGCGGCGATCTCACCGGGTGGTGGGGGCTCGAGCAGTTCGATCCCCGTGCACTGCACGCGATGAGCGACGCCGACCGCACGGCGAAGCGGAAGACCAACGAGGAGCCGTTTCGCGCGCATTGGCGCGTCGAGAACGGTGAGCTGGTCAACGACGGACAGGGCCCGTACGCGACCACCGACCGCGAGTACGGCGACATCGAGCTGCTCGTCGAATACCGCACCGTCGCCAGGGCCGACAGCGGCATCTACCTGCGCGGCAACCCCCAGGTGCAGATCTGGGACTACACGAAGGACGGCGGCAAGTGGGACCGCGGCGCGGACAAGGGCTCGGGCGGGCTGTTCAACAACAGCCCCGGCGCACCTGGCAAGGATCCGCTCGTGCTGGCCGACAAGCCGTTCGGCGAGTGGAACGCGCTCCGCATCATCCAGGTCGGGGCGAACACGACGGTGTATCTGAACGGGAAGCTCGTCGTCGACCACGCGACGATGGAGAACTTCTGGGACAGAAAGGAGCCGCTCTGGGCGCGCGGTCCCATCCAGCTGCAGACGCACGGCGGGGAGATCCGCTGGCGCAACATCTTCGTCCGTGAGATTCCGGCGGACGAAGCGAACCGGATCCTTGCCGAGACCGACGACGCCTCGTTCACGTCGATTTTCAACGGCCGCGATTTCACCGGCTGGGCCGGGCCGCTCGATAACTACGAAATCGTGGACGGCGCGGTCCGCTGCAAGCCGAAGAAGGGCGGCACGATCTATACGCAGAAGGAGTACAGCGACTTCGTCGTGCGGCTCGAGTTCAAGCTGCCGCCCGCCGGCAACAACGGCCTCGCGATCCGCTACCCCGGCGAAGGCGATACCGCCTACGTCGGCATGACGGAGCTGCAAGTGCTCGATAACACGGCCCCTGTCTACCACACGCTCGATCCGCGGCAGTTTCACGGCTCCGCATACGGCATGGTCGCCGCAAAGCGCGATTTCCTGCGGCCGCTCGGCGAGTGGAACTACGAGCAGGTCACGGTGAAGGGATCGACGATCAAAGTGGAGCTAAACGGCACGACTATCCTCGACGCCGACCTGAGCACGGTCACCGAGTTCCTCGACAACAAGGCGCACCCAGGCAAGGACCGCAAGGCCGGCCACTTCGGCTTCGCGGGGCACAACGATCCGGTGGAGTTTCGGAAGGTGAGCATTCGAGGAGTTCTAAATGCGGCGGGCGGCGGGCGGCTGGACGGCGGGACGGCTGGCAGCGCTGGGCGTCGATGCCGGAACACGGCTTCAGGCTGCACAGCACGCGACCGGCCGGGCGTTTGCGGCTTCTCACGGAGCATGCTCTCGCGATCACAGAAGCGCTTCGCAGTGTTCGCAGCTGGCAGATGATCCGTCGCCATCGACTCTACCGAGCAGACGCGCACTTGCCGCTGCCGAACGATGGGGACTTCAAGAGCCGTTGCAGTCGTGCGGCCGTGTCGGTCGTCCTCGCAATATCCTTCAAGAGTGTTCGCCGGAGCACCGACGCCGGAGTACGTCGATTCTTGAGTTGCGGCCTCGCATCCGCGGCGAAACCGCTATCTATCCGCCTCGTGCAACGTCTCCGCCTGCTCGGTGTCGGCGATCAGACCGGTCCCGCTGCGAGCGCAACTCGTCGCAGGGTGAAAACCTCGAGCCTCGTCTGATCGCGCGTCGGACAGCATGGCGATGAACCGAGTCTCGTAACCGCTGTGCCGACTCAAGTCGGGCGGAATGCCGCCGTGATTCGGCTGTCATCGCGCCTATTGCTGCCAGGCCGTCGCAGCCTCGCTGCCTCAGCCGCCCCCGCCCGCCGCCTGTCACTGTCGCAGCCTGTCCCCCAACAACCCCACGCTGAGCGCGTACGCATGCGCGCAGTTGTAGGCGAGGAGCGCTTCGTAGTTGCGATAGACGAGGAAGTTGCGAGAGCCGGCGGTGACGAGGGAGGCGATGCGGTCCGCCTTGGGGAGCTTCGTCCCCGTGACCGTGCGGACGCCCAGTTCCGACCACCGCGCCAGCGGCAGGGGCTCCGTCATCTCGCGGAACGCGCGGCAGCCTTCGACCCGAAGCGGTGCCGCTACCGGAATGGCCGACGGAGCATCCGCCGGCACGCGTACCTCGCGGCCCCAGGTCTCGTCGGCGCGCCAGCCGTTCTCCTTCAGAAAGTTGGCGATGGACGCGAACACATCGGGCAGCGAGCGCCAGATGTCGCGGCGGCCGTCGCCGTCGAAGTCCTGCGCGTAGCGCAGGTAGGTGGAGGGCATGAACTGCGGCTGCCCGAGTGCTCCGGCCCACGATCCTTTCAGCCGGGCCAGCTCGATGTCGCCGCGGTCGAGGATGGTGAGCGCGTCGAGCAGCTCGGCGCGAAAGAACGCCGCGCGGCGGCCGTCCCACGCCAGCGTCGCCAGCGCCTGAATCGTCGGGCGCACGCCGCTGAAGCGCCCGAGGTTCGACTCGATCGACCAGACCGCCGTCAGCACATCCGAGTCGACGCCATACTTCGCGCTCACCCTGACCAGCAGTGGCTTGTGCCGCTTGAACGCCGCGCGGGTGTCGCGTACCAGGCCCTTCGACAAGCGCTTCGCCAGGTAGTCTTCGAGCGTCAGCGCGAACTCCGCCTGGGTGCGGTCGCGTTCGACGACGACGGGCAACGGATCGAGCGCCGCGAACGCCTGCTGCACGGTCTCGGGCTTGATGCCGCGCGCGAGAGCGTCGGCGCGCACGCCCTCCAGCCACTCGGGGAACGGCGCGGCCGGCGCCGCTGGCGCGGCGGGCTGCGTGGTGGTTGCCGGATTCGACGGTTGACCGGCGTCTCGAGGAACGCCCGTCGCCTGGAACCCGGTCGACAGGTGCGGACGTCCGCCCTCCGACACCGTCCCGCTCGCGAGGGCACTCAGGGTCAGCACGGCGATGGCGATCGCCGTGCCGGCCAGACTCCTGCGCGCGGGCGCCGACAGCACGGACACCGCTACGAACCGCTGCGCTTGTCGATCCGCTGCAGCGCCTGTGAGGCGAGCGCGGCGACCTGGCCACTCGGGTCACCCGACAGCTCCCGCAGCGAGGGCACCGCACGCGGATCGCCGATGAGACCGAAAATCTCCGCCAGCGCCTCGCGCACGTTCGGGTCGGGGTTGGTCACGTGCGTGAACAGGTCTGGCACCTCGTTCGGCCGCGCCTCGAGCAGGTACTGCTTCGCGCCGTCGTTGGTGCGGCGGCTGCCGAGCGCGTCCACGACGGAGGTGAGGAACTCCTTGCGGCCCATGCGGTAGAGCGCCCATGCCTGCGCGGTCAGGATCCGGGGATCCTTCTGCTGGAGCCGATCGTGCGAGATCTCGACCAGCGTGTCCGGATCCGCAATGCGCGCGAGCCCCTCGTTGGCGTGGAGAACGAGCGACGCATCGGTGCCGTTCTTCTCACGCAGGAACAGGTCCTTGGACGCAGGGTCGCCGATGAACGCCAGCGCGCCCAGCAACCGCTCGCGGAACACGCGGTCCATCTGCTTCGCCGGCACCGCCGACTCGCGCACGTACAGGCGTCCGAGCTCGGGCACCGCCGGCGTATAGCGCAGCCGGCCGAGCGTGTAGACCACCTCGTTCCGCACTTTGGGATCGGTATACGTGACCATCTTCAGCAGTTCGTCGCCGACCGACGGATCGCCGATCTTCCGTAACGCGCGCGCCGCCTCGAACCGCGCGTCGTTCGAGCGGTCTTCGCGCAGCACGACCAGCAGCGCCGGGATCGCCGGCTGCCCGCGCAGGATGCCGAGCGAGCGCGCGGCCTTCACGCGCAGCGCCGGCTCCGGGTCCGTCAGCCGGGCTTCGAGCGCCTGAATGACCGTCGGGTCCGCCGTCAGGCCGGGTTCCGCGACCACCTCGCCCCACTCGTCCGACCACGGGTTGACGAACGTGGCCACCTTGTTCAGCGTCACCACCAGCCCCGTTTCCCGCGGCAGGTACGCCGTCGTCATGCCCTCGATCGCGCGGTCGCGGATCTCCTTCTCGGTGTCAGCGGAGAGCGCGACGAAGCCGGGCAGGGCACGCGGGTCCTGCACCTGCTGCAGCGCGATGACAATGGCGCGCCGCACCGAGGGATCCGCGTCGTGCACCGCCGCCACGAGATCCGGCGTGGCGCTCTGCACCTTGTTCTGGCCAATCCGCGCCGCCGCCTCACGGCGCCGCGCGGGATCCGGGTTCTTCAGGTCGTAGGTGAGGCTCTCGACATTCACCTGCCGTGTCCCGGCGACCGCCGGGTGCGGGTTGAGCAACACGCCGGTCACGGCGAACAGGCCGGCCGCCATGCGCACGACACAGACCGCGTCGGGCCGGGACGGATGCCAGGGTCCAACCAGGGAGGAGATACGGCTGCGGCGGAATGGAGTCAACAACATGCGGCCTCCGTTGGCGACGACGGCCGGGGAGCACTCGCGCCGCCGACTACTGTAACAGGATGATTGAACGATGGACGGGTTCTCCCGTTCACATCCGCCCACCGTGAACCTGTTTGCAGCGGACGCGTATTACAGCTACGTTAGCCCTGTCCCGCGCGCGAGCGCGGCAGGCAAGTGGCCAGCTCGGGCCGGAGGCACTATGGGCATCATGGATTTTCTGAAGGGTGAGCTGCTCGAAATCATCGAGTGGACCGACGATTCGCGCGACACGCTGTCGTTCCGCTTCCCCGACGACGACAAGGCCATCAAGCGCGGCGCGCAGCTCATCGTGCGCGAGTCGCAGGTGGCGCAGTTCGTCTACCTGGGCGAGTTCGGCGACACGTTCGGGCCGGGCAAGCACACGCTCACGACCGACAACATTCCCATCCTGACGCGGCTGCAGTCGTGGAAGTACGGCCTCGAGTCTCCGTTCAAGGCCGACGTGTATTTCCTCAACACGCGCCTGTTCACCGGCAACAAGTGGGGCACGGCGAATCCGATCATGCTGCGCGACGCCGATTTCGGCATCGTCCGCGCGCGGGCGTTCGGCACATACGACTTCAAGATCGCCGACGCGAAGCTGTTCCTGAAAGAGGTCGCGGGCTCGGACCAGAACTTCCGGCTCGACGAGTTCGCCGACACCATGCGCTCGCGGATCGTCAGCGTGTTCAGTGATGCGCTCGCGTCGGCGCAGGTGCCGGTGCTCGACGTGGCGACGCGCTTCAGCGAGCTCGGCGAGGCGCTCCTGCCGCTGATCAACCCCGTGGTCGGCGCGAAGTACGGCCTGCAGATCGCCAGCTTCATCGTCGAGAACGTGTCGGTGCCGCCCGAAGTCGAAGCCGCGATCGACAAGCGATCGAGCATGGCGGCGGTCGGCAACCTGAACGACTTCGTCAAGTACCAGATGGCCAAGGGCATGGAGCAGCCGGGCGGCGGCGGTGCAGCAGGCACCGCGAGTCAGCTCGCAGTCGGATTCGCGATCGCGCAGCAGCTCATGCAGCAGAGTGGAGTCGTCGCGCCCGCGACGGCGGCGGCCGGTGCCGTGGGGACGCCCGGAGCAGCGGGTGCTCCCGCAGCCGCATCGGCGGTGGCGGTGCTGCCAGACCTGCTCTCGCCCGCGCAGGCGGCGCAGGCGCTCGGCGTTTCCGAGGAAGACGTGATGACCATCATTACCTCGGGCGAGCTCCAGGCGAAGAAGATCGGCGCCAGCTACCGTGTCAGGCGCACGGCGCTCCAGGAATATCTCGAGAAGTAGGAGTTCAACCCGTGTAGTGCCCGCCTGCAGGCGGCCGGTGCCGAGCGACCCGTAGTGCCCGCCTGCAGCGGGCCGTGTCGTGTGCGTAGTGCCCGACTCGCGGCGTGTCGAGCGATCCCGTGTAGTGCCCGCCTTCAGGCGGGCCGTGTGGGTAGTGCCCGCCTTCAGGCGGGCCCGTAGTTCGTAGCCTTCAGCCCGTTCCTGCTTCGATGTCCGACCTCACCGCCGTCGAGACGCATCCGTGTGCTGCCTGCGGTGCGCAGGCCGAGTGGAACCCTGCCCGGCAGCGGCTCGTGTGCCCCTCGTGCGGCACCGAGGCGCCGTATCAGACCAACGCCGCTACCGGCGCGATCGAAGAGATCGACCTCGTGCGCACGCTGCGCGAGATGCCGGAGGACATGCGGGAGTGGCGCCCCGGCACCCGCACCGTGCAGTGCCGCAGCTGCAAGGCCGTGAGCGTCTTCGAGGCATCGCGCGTGGGCCAGAACTGCCAGTTCTGCGGGTCGCCGTCCCTGGTGGACTACCAGGAGATCAAGGCGCCGATCCGTCCGCAGAGCCTGCTCCCGTTCAAGGTGACCGAGAGCCACGTGCGGGAAGACATCCGGCGTTGGTACGCGAGCAAGTGGTTCGCGCCCGGCGCGCTCAAGCGCCGCGCGCTCGTCGACACGATCAACGGCCTCTACATCCCCTACTGGACCTTCGACGCGCGCGTGCACTGTCCGTGGTGGGCCGAGGCCGGGTTCTACTACTACACGACTGAAAGCTACCGCGACAGCCAGGGACGCCAGCAGACCCGGCAGGTCCGGCACGTGCGATGGGAGTCGGCCTCCGGCGTCGTGGACCACGTGTTCGACGACGAGCCCGTGCCAGGCACGCAGGGGATCGATCAGGACCTGCTGCGGCAGGTGCAGCCATTTCCGACCACTGATCTCGTCCCGTACGACACCGCCTTTCTCTCCGGGTTCGTCGTCGAGCACTACCAGGTGGTGCTGATCGACGCGGCAAAGCGATCGCAGGACCAGATGCACCAGCAGCTCGAGGCCCTGTGCGCCCAGCAGGTTCCCGGCGACACCCACCGGAATCTGCGCATCGCCCCCGAGTACTCGGCGCAGACCTTCAAGCACATCCTGGTGCCCGTCTGGCTGCTGGCGTACACCTACGGCGCCGCCAGGTACCAGGTCGTGGTGAATGGCTACACGGGGATGATTGCCGGGCAGTACCCGAAGAGCCCGTGGAAGATCCTGTTCGTCGTGCTGCTGGCGCTCGTTGTACTGGTCATCGTGATGTACGCCTCGCAGTGAGTCACATCCCGGGCGATCCGGCTGGGTTTGTGCGACAATCTACCGCCCGTGGTGCACGTCTGCCGTTGCGGGAGGCAGGCAGGCGTTGACCACGGCGGCTGACGCTACCCGGCACGCGTGGCCGCGACGAGCGGCATGCCGCGGAGTACGACGACGATGAAGCTGCATTTTCACGACACGGATCGGGACGTCCTGATCCTCACAGCCGACGCAGGTCTCGATTCGTACGCGACTCCCGGTTTCGCGGGCGACCTGCAGCGGGTGATCGACAGCGGCGCGCGCAAGCTGGTGATCGACTGCTCACAACTGGGCTACGTGTCGAGCATCGGCATCGCGTCGCTGATCCGGCTGTACAAGAAGGTCGTGGAGCGCGGCGGGCACGTGAAGCTGGTCGGCGTGCAGGGACCGCTCTCGCGACTGCTCGAGATCACGCGGCTGAACCAGGTGTTCCAGACCTACCCCACGCTCGAGGACGCCCTCGCCGCCTTCAAAACCGAGGAAGCGCACTCGGCTTGAGGGCGTTTGCCGTTCAGGCGGACGTGCGGCTATAATCGGGGTTTCGCGCGGGTGCCGGCGGGCGGCCCAGCGCGCGAGACGTGGGCAGACACCGCACGGATTTCCATGCTGTATTACCTGATTGCGACGCTCTACATCCTGACCTGCCTCGTGCTGCTGCTCGTCGTGTTGCTGCAGCAGGGCAAGGGCGGCGACATCGCCTCGGCATTTGGCGGCAGCAGCAGCCAGACGGCCTTCGGTGCGCGGAGCGGCGCGACATTGCTGTCGCGGGCGACGGCCGTGTGCGCGGGACTGTTCATGATCGGGGCGCTCGCCCTGGCTGTACTGGGACATCGCGGAACGTCGTCGGTCGTGGGGAGCCTTCCGGCCCCGAAGCCGGTGAGCGCGCCGGCCTCGAAGCCTGCCGGCACGCCAGCGCCGGCCAAGACGCCCGCACCCGCACCGAACCCGCCAGCGCAGCAGAAGTAGCTCTATCGGTGTAGAGCCGGACTTCAGTCCGGCCCCGTGAATCTCGCCTCTTGCGGAAGTGGCGGAACTGGCAGACGCACCAGCTTGAGGGGCTGGCGTTCGCAAGAACGTGGGGGTTCGAATCCCCCCTTCCGCACCAGCTACTAAGTCTCAGGAATGTGGTGTTTAGCGGGAGCTCGCGATTCTCTTTCCGGAGCCGCCCCAACTCCTCGCCTTCCGCGGTCGTCAGCCCCCTCCGCCCCTGGGTCCGGTTCGCGCGGGCGCGCTTGACCCACTCGCGCACGGCCGCTCGGTCAGATCGAGGTCGCGGGCCGCGGCGCTGACCGTCTTCCCCTCATCGAGGACCAGGCGCACCACGCTCGCTTTGAACTCATCGGTGAACTGCCGGCAGGGCCGGCGCGTCGGCGTCTCTGGCATCGGTCTGGACATCGTATCCCTCACAAGGAAGATGTCCACGAAACCGGATCAAGCCCAAGACGTGGCACAATCCCGCGCGTGACCTTGCGCATAGCGGAAACAGGTACGCCCCCGAACGGACTGCAATTCCTCGCCGCCGCCGCGATGCGGGGCTGGATCCGATCCGGCTGGCGAGGCAGCACCGGCGGCCCGATGCTGCTGGCACGCTACGTCCCACTGTTCCATGCGTTGCCCGTGGCCCTTCCTGACCGCCAGTACGTCTACGTCGATCTTCGCGACGGGTTGTCTCATCTTTTGCTCGGAAGCTCCCCGTGGATACACGCGCCGTGCGAGCCGTCGGAACAGGAGATCATGCGCCGTGTGGTGCGCCCCGGGGACGTGATCTTTGACATCGGTGCCCACATGGGGCTACACACCGTTTTGCTGTCAGCGCTGACCGGGGATACCGGCGCTGTTCACGCCTTCGAGGTGAATCCATCGCGGCGCTCCTCGCTCCGCGAAACCGTTCGCCATCTGAGAAATGCGACGCTGCACGAATTTGGGCTCGCGGACCGAATCGGCCGGACAACGTTATATGTTCCGATCGACCAGACGATGGCGAGCCTCGCCGACTGGACGAAGGGCCGCGTCGGGAAGGTCACAGAAGTGGCTGCCGATGTGGTGACCCTCGACTCGGTCCTCAGCAGCCGTCGTGCACCACTCGCAGACTTCGTAAAGTGCGACGTTGAGGGAGCCGAGATGGCCGTCTTCAAAGGCGGCGCAACGCTGTTCGACCGCGAAGACGCACCATTGGTTCTGTACGAGGCTGACGCGCGATCGGCCGCGGCATTCGGGCTGGACATCGCGGCGGCGACACGCTGCTACGGCACCTGCGCCCCATCCTCCTGGACGGCCAGGTACGTGACAGCGATTTTGTCGCCGAGGCCCTCATCCGAGGCCGGACTTGCCTGTCCTAGAACGGAGGGAGAGCTCAGTGCGATCAGTGCCACAACACCGAGGGATGCCGACCATCTATGGATGCTCTTCATAGGTCCTCCGCGTCTTAAACGGTATTTGCTGACAGCCATGCAGCGGCGCTCCCGCCGGTCACGCAGAGGAACAGGCAGGTGAGAATGAAGAGGCTCCACCGCATGGCAGTACCCGGCTCGCGTGTGCGCGGTCAGTCCGTGAGGCCTCGCCACCACGACGCGGACGGCACGGTACGATCCGTCAAACGATCGATTTTCAGGTGTGTAACCGATCGTGACGAGCTTCTGATCCGCCTGGCGATGTCGAGGACGGCCTCCCGCACATCGGTGGCGGCTGCCGCCTCGCGCATAATCCCGCCAGAGCGTCTCGTGAGATCCACCAGCTCGTCCGACTCGCCCCTCGCGTTCCGCAACCGGCCCACGGGAGTGAAAGTCACCGCGTGCAGCGCCGTGCGGCTACGCTCCACGACCCGGCGAAGTTCGCGTTCCGACGCGACGCTCGCGTTGTCGCGTCCGTCGGTGATGACGAGGAGCGCGCGGCGATCCTGCGACGCGTGGTCACGCAGGTAACCCTCAGCCAGCAGAATCGCGTCGCGCAAAGCCGTTCCACCAATCGAGTCCACGCGCGCGACGCCCGTCTCGAGCGCGTGCAGGTCGTGGGTGAACGGCACGTCGATCCTGGCGTCGTCCGCGAAATTCACGACGAACAAGTCGTCGAGGGAATTGGACGCGCGGATGAACGCCAGTGCTGCAGCTTCCACGGCTGCCCTCGACGATCGCATGCTCCCGCTGTTGTCGATCACGAGCCCGAGAGAGACCGGCACATCGTCGCAGCCGAAGAGCGTGATGGATTGCGGACGGCCGTTCTCGAACACCTTGAACGCGTCGCGGTCGAGGCGCGGGACCAGGGCGCCGTGCGTGTTTGTCACTGCCACGTGCAGCACGACGACACGCGTATCGGCGTGGAACCTGGGCGACTGCCGGCCTGCGGCAGCGGATGCGAGACACACGACGAATCCGAGCGCCACGAGAGCACGGCACCCCTCGAACACATCGGCGCCGGCCCGCGCCGCCCATCGACGCGGGACCAACGACGTCATTTCTTCGAGGCGTGACGGGCCAGGGGCGAGTTGCACCTGGATCGGCGTGTCGGCGGCAAACACAATCTCCCGGCCCTTCGCGAAGACGGCCGAGTACGTCGTTCGCGCGACGCCGAGCACTCCGAGTGCCACCGCGGCTGGATGGCCCAGCGATGAGATCGCGAGGCCCGTGACGCTGGCGCCGACCAGGCCAGCGACGCTCCCGCTGACCGGCCCGCCATACGCCATCTCCGGTCCCGCCCCATCGGTGTCATAGTCGAGGTGTCCCTGCGCGAGCCCGACCAGCGCGAGGGAGCCCAACGCCGGGGCGACGAACCGCACAGGCGAATTCGTGACCTTGCTGCCGCCTTCCTCGTCCACTGCGATTCGCTGTCCGCTCCCGGCCTCCACCGCGTGCAGGGACGCGAGGAGCGCCGCAGCATCGGCGCCGGTGACGTGAACCGAGTCGAACGAAAGCGCACCTGGCCATTGCGGCGAAACGAACGGGCGCGCTTGACGAACGTCACGTGACCCGTCAGCCTGGCGCCGGCGGGCACCATCACCTGATGCGTCGACGAGAACACGGGCCGCGTGACCACGGCCTCGACCGGCGTTCCCTTCGAGGCGTGCCCGGAGTCGATCGGCCCGACCATCCGCGCAGACAACAGGCTGCCCGGGGCGGCTGCGGCGCCGGCTTCGGCGCGTTCGGCGGGCGTCGCCGCCGCGCCGACGTCGAGCGCGGACCGCAGGCGCGCGGCGAACACCGTCCCCTTGCTGAAGAACTCGGGATGATAGGGCAGCGCCCGCAATCCAGCATCCTTCATGCGCTCCCACCGGCCCGGCCCGAGCATGGCGATTGTCTGTCTTGCCGGCTCCAGGACCTCCTCGCCGGCACGCACGACGACGTTCTGCTTCTTCTCGGTCCCTTCCGCAACCGCGAGCGTCACGCGTTCGATCCCGGCGGACACCTCGGTCCGGACCGGCAGTCGACGGCCGTCGGCGAGCACGAGGTCGTCGAATCGCACTCCGATGTCGTGCAGCGGCGTGAAGTCACCGCTCAACATGGCGAGGCTGCGCCGCTTCTTCGATACGCCCTCCCGGCGGTCGACGTGCCCGATCAGGCGAGTGCCGACGGGAATGACGGCGCGATCGTAGACAAACACGGGGTCGACCAGCACGGCCTCGATCGGCTGACCGACCCGCTTGATGATCAGCCGCCGTTCGACGACGACGCGAAGCGGGGTGCCCTCTTCGACGGTGAGCCTGATTGACGGCTCGGTCGATTGCGCCCGAGCCAGCCCGGAGCCCATCGTCAGCACCGCCAACGGGAGCAGCAGCCCGTGCAGGCTCGTCGTACGACCGACCGGTTCGCGCAGCATGACACGCACTCAGCGCCCAGGCCGCTCTGCGAGCTCGAATTCGTCGTCCTTGATGATCCCGATACCCGGAGCGAAGTACTTGTGGCTGACGTCCGCTTCGAGCGGTGTCGTTTCACGAAGGTGGAGGCAATGCTCGAAGACGCCTGCGGGCGTCTTCACCGATGCGTCGGTCGAGACGACCTCGACGCGATCCATCGCCACCTTCGGGGCGATCTCCTGGTAGAACTTCTGGCCCACCATGGGCTTGCCGGGGACCATCAGGCCGAACCTGGCCCCGTTCACGCCGGCCCTCCACGCGCTGTCGTGGTCCACCACCTGTCCGTGCTTGTAGTTGTCGACGTCCTCGCCGAAGTAGTAGACGTCGCCGGTGTTCTTGTCAGTCGCCATGAAGTTGCGAGACACCTCCACGACGGTGCCGTTCTTCGCCTCGCGCTCTTCGAGGACCCCGACCGTCACGCCGTCCACCACGGCCGTGTCGGGCAGAATGGTGACCGTCAGGCTGTTCTTCCCATGCGTCAGGTGGAGGACGCGCCCCGGCTGCACCGTGATGAACGGGTTGTTGCCGGTCGGAAGCAGGTCGGCCTTCTGCACCTCAAAGTGATCGCGCCAGGGTTCTGCGCCGGTGACGGGGTACGCACAGAGCGCGATCGCAAGGGCCGGCAGTGCCCATTCCATCTTCATCGCATTGCTCCAGTGGTGGTCCGGTCTCACCGGGCCGGACCGCGTGGCGCCGAACGGCTCGTCGGAACGGCTGGCCCAGTGATGGCCACCAGTTCTTCACGGGTGGTGCCAGGACCGTGGAACTCTTCGGTGAGCACAAGCCCTATCCCAGCGACGTAGTACCTTGCGCTCGACATCGCCGGGCGAGAGTGCCGTCCATTCCTTCGTGACGAGCGCGTTCGAGAACGTGCCGTACGGGACCGAGAGCTTCGCGTTCAGCCGTTCGACCTTTGCCAGGTCTTCCGCCACCCCGGCGGCGTCCTCCTGGCGATAGGCGAGCCCGGGATGCAGGTCGGCAGGCATGATGAAGCCGGGCTCGGCGCCGTCCACACCCGCCTCCCAGGAGCCTTCAGTGGACGTGCCGGTGGGAGTCCAGTTCTCATCGTAGAGATGTTCGACCGTCGCTTCGCCCAAATACCACACGTTTCCCGCGTTGTCAGCCGCGTACCAGTCCTGCGTGTCCTCGATGAGCACGGTCGGTCCGCCTTCGATGTCGAGCCAGACCACGTCGTGCACGACGGTGGCCCAGATGCCATCGATCAGCTTCTGTTCCGCCGTGACCGTGACCTCAGTTCTCACCAGGCCATCTGCGGTGTGTGATTCGTAGAAGTACGTGGTTCCCGGTACGAGGGGGAACCACGGATTCTGAACGCGAGTCGTGAAGTTTGAGGGATCGAAGATCGGAGTCACGACAGCACCAGCCGAGGCCACGCGTCCGGACAGCGCGAGGCACACGATGAGCGTCGGCACGAAGCGAGCGACAATCGTCAACATGAGACATCTCCATTCGCGATTTGGGACGCCCGCGGTGGACCCGGACGGCGTGTGCACCCCGTTAGAGCAGCGCGCCCGGCACAATCCTTCGCTGACAGTCCGGCGCGAAGGAATATTGCGGATTCGGTCCTCTAACACATGCCCGGTCTGCTCGCGCTCCATGTCGCGCGCGTCGATGATGGGTGGGGAGACCGTAGCCAGCTGCGACGGTGCAGCGGATGCCACAAAGCGACTTCGAGCTCGCGCGCCGGCTGCTCGCGGGCGATGAGCCGGCGTTCGACGCGTTCTTTGCGGAGTACCTTCCCCGCGTCTACCGGTTCGCCCGAATCCGGCTCGGCGGTGACGACGCGGCAGAGGACGTCGCGCAGACGACGCTCATCAAAGCACTATCGAAGCTCCACACCTATCGGGGCGAGGCGGCGTTGTTCACGTGGATCTGCGCGTTCTGCCGGCGCGAGATCTCGGGTTGGCTGGAGCGCAACCGTCAGTCGGCGCAGATGTTATCCGACGAGTCGCCGGCCATGCGCACCGTCCTCGACGCGGTCGCGGCGTTGTCACGAGACGACCCGGAGCAGGACTATCGCCGTCGTGAGCTGTCGAGCCTCGTGCATGTGACGCTCGATCACTTGCCCGGCAAGTACACCGACGCGCTCGTGTGGAAGTACCTCGAGGACACGTCGGTCGACGAAATCGGGCGCCGCCTCGGCCTCGGCTACAAGGCCGCCGAGTCGCTACTGACGAGAGCGCGACAGGCCTTTCGGGACGCCTTCACGACGATGGTCGACGCCCGCCGATTCGAGCAGCCTTCCGTGGAACCGGGACCGAGCGGGGACTCATGATGGACGAGGAACACCTCACGGCCAATCTCCTGCGGCTGGCCGGTCGCGTCGCCGACCCGCCGGGGCATCGCGTCGCGCGCGTCAAGGCCGAGGTGTACGCGTCGTGGCGGGCCGCTGCGCGCCGGCGGCGGAATCCGTCGCTTCGCGGGGGGGATGATCGTGCCCGGCGTCGCGGCGTCTCTCGGGATCGCCGCCTGGCTCGAGTGGTCACGGCCCACGCCGCCACCGCCCCACGAGCGCGTGGCGGTGTCTGCTCGGATAGAGGGACAGCCGCGCATCGAAGTGCCGACCGGAGCGACGCAGAGACTCGCGCCGGCCTTGGCGGTTCACGCCGGCGATGTGATCGCAACCGACACTCGGTCGCGGGCCGCCCTGCGGACCGAGGACGGCAGCTCCGTGCGGATCGACTGCGGTTCGCGGGTTCGATTCATCGGGCACACCGTGATCGAGGTGATCGCAGGGACCGTGTATGTTTCGACGGCGTCCGGCTCTCACGGTTTCGAGATCCGGAGCTCGATGGGAGTCGTGCGCGACCTGGGCACGCAATTCGCGGTGCGCGTGCTGCCGTCCACGCTTCTTGTTCGGGTCCGGTCGGGAACCGTCGAGCTTCGTCACGGCGCCAGCGTGACGCACGCCGTCGCGGGCACCGAAACAACGCTGAGTGGCCATGGGACCATGGTGCGATCAATACCGACGTTCGGGACCGAGTGGGCGTGGACCGCCAGCCTGGCTGCACCGTTCGCCATCGAGGGGCGGACACTCGACGCGTTTCTCGCGCACATCGCCCACGAGGAGGGCTGGACCCTGACGTATGCCGATTCGGACGTGGCGCACATTGCGGCCCGCACTCGGCTGCACGGATCGGTCGACGGACTACTCGCCGAGGAGGCCCTGCACGTAGCCCTGGCCACCAGCGGACTGCGTTCACGGCTCGACCGTGGCGGCCTGCTGATCTCGAATCTGTCACCGGGCGGTAAGATGCGAAGTCATGCGGGCGACCACGTGCCGCGTCGTGGTGCTGCTGTGCGCCGTTACCGTTACGGGCGCATCGGCCGGCCAGCACGTGTTCACGGGCCTCCGCCTCGAAGAGGCCCTGCGCCTGCTCCAGCAAGACGGCCTCGCGATCGTGTTCAGCTCGGAGACGGTCACCCCGGACATGCGCGTCGGCGTCGAACCGAAGACGACGACACCGCGCCGGCAACTCGATGAGCTCCTGGCGGTGCACGGGCTCCGGGCAGAGGACGGTCCGGGAATGACCATCCTGGTGGTCCGCGCGCCGACGACGGCGGTGAAAGGCCGGCCGCCCGTCATCCACCACCCTAGATCGGAACGCCCGCCACTCGGTCGCGCCGCGGACCCACCCGTCACGCTGCCTTCCTACGTCGATCGAGTGTCGGTGTTCGCGGCGTCCGAGCGCGGAGACGGAACGCCAGGCGCGGTCGTGTTCGATCGTTCGGCGCTACAGACGGCGAGCACTCCCCTGGACGCCGACGGGCTGTCGGCGGTCCACGCGATGCCAGGCGTCGCGGTGCTCGACGACTCGCGCAGTGACTTCTCAGTGCGAGGCAGCCCCTACCGGCAGGTTGCCACCATCATCGACGGCGTCTCGACCCGATGGCTCCAGCACACGGTCTATGGTCACAACGGTGCGGGCACGCTGGCCATGTTCGGCAGCGACGTCCTCGAGCGCCTCACGCTGCGGGCGGGTGCGTACCCGCGCACCTACGACGACACGCTCGGCGCGCAGCTCGAGGTGACCCTGCGGGAAGGGTCGCGCGAGGCCACACGCGTCGTCGGCACGGCAGCCCCCACGAGCGCAGCCGTCATCGGCGAGGGCCCCATCGCAGGCGGACGCGGCTCCTGGATCGCCGGCGTCCGCAACAGCTATCGCGCGTGGCCGCCGCGACCGATGTCGCAGAGCGAGGTCGGATTCGCCTTTACGGATGCGCACGCGAAGTTGGTGTACGACCTTTCGCCCACGGAGCAGGCGGATGTCACGGTGCTTGCCGGTCGTTCCGTCGTGGATGCGCCGGACGAGCCGCTCGTCGGTCCCCTCTCCGCAGGTACAAACAACGCCGCGCTCGTGACCGTCGGATGGCGTTCGACGCTTGGTTCGAAGGTCGTCGTACGGCATCGTGCCTTTTGGGTTGGGCAAGGTCTCGAAAGCACTCTCGGCACCGGTCAGCTCGCCGGCCATGCCAGCAACGAGTCCCTGGGGTATCGCGGCGAGGTGCAACGTGCGCTCTTCGGCGGGGTCGTCATGGCGGGCGGCGACGTCGAGCGGCTCGAGGGAGCGCGCGAGGGGCGTGACCGAGCACACGGCGTCGGCCGCGCGATGTGGACGACCCACGCGGCATATGCGAATTTCGCACGCACGGCTCGGCGCGTGTCCCTAGAGGCCGGCGTGCGTGCGGGCGCCTCGACACTTGTGCACGATTCCGCGGTCAGTCCCTGGCTGCTTGCCGTGTGGCGGTTCGCGCCGGCTTGGACGCTCAGCACGTCGGTCGGGGCATCGCGACAGTTCCCGGATCTCGACGCGGTCCTGGCAGCGGGAGGCGCGGGAGGGCTCGCGGCGGAACGCGCCACGCACGTCGACGTGGACGTCGCCCAAAACCTGCGCAGCGTCCGATGGCAGGTGACCTACTTCGACCGCTTCGAAGCGGACGTGCTCCGGGGCTATGACGCGCCGTGGGCGGGGCGCGATGGGCCGATTTCCGTGCCGTCCATCAGAAACGCGCTCGCGGGCGAGGCACGCGGCTTCGAGATTGTCGTCACGCGTTCGACGGAGGCGCGTCTGTCTGGATGGATGTCGTACAGCGGCGCAATGACGCGCCAGGCCGATGTGACGATGGATCACTCGCGCTCCGAGCAGGGTGATTGGCGACACGCGATCACGGCCGCGGGTCGCTTCCGCATCGGCCCGCAATCGAGCGCCGGGCTCCTGTTTCGCGCCGCGTCCGGCATGCCGCTCCCGGCCCCCTTCAGCCCGACAGCGCCGCTGTCGTCCACTGGAGAAGCTGCCCGATCACCTGCCGCATCGTACATGCGACTCGATGCTCACGCGCAGCACACGTTCTTTTCGTCACCACATGCGGTCACCCTCTTCGGCGAGGTGCTGAACGCCCTGAACCACCACAACGCAACGTCCCCGGACCGACTGGTCCAGCCAGGCCTCGGCGATGTTGTGCGGTCGGCGGGGTCCGGTCTGTCCCGTCGCTTCTCGGTTGGAGTCTCGCTGGCACTCAGTCACTGACCAGCGTTCCTCTGCCCAGCGGCCGAAAATCAGGGCTGCGCTGGCTCGATGACCAGCACCGCGAAGGAATCGGGCAGCACCGGGCCTCGGCGGGCGCCCTGCGGCACCGGTCCGAACCGGGCTGACGCGACGAACAGCCGGTGCGTCGTGGCATCGAGTCCCATGTTGCGTGACGCCGGCGGCGTCTGCACGTTCTCGACGACGTGGTACTGATCTGGCGTGTCCTGGTGGATGACGGTCAACGTCCCATCCGCATTCGATGCGAACGCGTTCGACGTGCTCGCATCGAATCCGGCGCCATCGACCCCGGAGCCGATGGGAACCGTGGCCACCACCTTGCCGGCGACGTAATCGGAGACCGCCAGCACGCCGCTACGGCACCCGCTGAACAGGCGATGGTGGGCCGTGTCGATCGCCATGGCCACCGGCTGTTTGCATGGCGCGGTGGGCCAGCGCCGGAGGACGGTCGCGCCCCTCGCGTCGATCTCCACGATCTCGCTCGTGTCCGTGAGGTTCGCGTAGACCTTGCCGTCTCCCCCCGACGCACCGTACTCGGGCTTGCCGCCAAGCGCGATGTTCGTGATTGCTTTGCCCGCGCGCGGATCGATCACTGTCGAGGAGTGCGCGTCGCCGTTGAACGTGAACACGCGCCTCGACGCATCATCGTAGATGATCGCGTCGGCATCTTCCGCGGCGGGGATGCGACCGAGCACCTTCAGGGTCTGCAGGTCGAACATGACCACCGATTGATCGTTGGCGGAGGTGGCGAAGCCGCGACCCGTATCAGCCACCACGGCCGTGCCGTGGGCTCCGTCGACGGCCGCGACCTCGCCGAGCACCGCGCCAGAATCTTCGCTGACGACCATGACGCGATTCTGCCGGGCGATGAACAGCCGGTGCGTCTGTGGATCCGGCACGATGTAGTCCCATCCGCCCTCGCCGCCGAGCACGTACGTGTGAGTAACCCTGTACGAGTTGGACGACTGAGCCAGCACCGGCGCGAGCGCCATCGACACGAGAAAAGCAATGACCGTTCGCATACCGTACTCCAGGTCCGAGGCCGCAAAGGCGCACTCTCGTGAAAGCGCGCGTCTGGGCGATCGTGGGTTTGCTGCCGCCCGTCTAATGGCACCGACGGGTTGAGCCATTGCAAGAGCCGAAGCGAGCACAAGCAGAGTCCATGCAATGGTTACGACTCGAATGCGCTCGACGGAGGAACCACGCGCACAGCCCAACAGCTCCCGCGATCGACAGCCGCTGTACCGGTACGCATGGGTCTCTCCGAGAGGCCGCCTTAGCTGGTGAGTAATGTTCACCCTATGCGCAATCGGCCTCGGGCTCGTGCTGCGCCGCCGTCCTGCAGCTTATCGCCCGCCTCAGGCGACGAGTCGGACGGGTTTTGAACGAGTGACGGACGGTGTCGAAGCCCGTTCGGTTGCACGTAAAGACGTCCCGCACTCGCGGCACGCTGAGAGGTGTTGCCAAGAGTCGCGTCTTCTAGGGTAGGCGGAACTGACAGAGTTGAGCGAAGTTGCCGACTGGCCGTGGGTTCGACGCGCCGGTGGACCGGGCTCGTATAATCGCTCAACGCGTCATAACCGTCCTCTCCGAATGGTTCGAGCCCGGGCGCACTCGAGGTCACGCGTGGACAACAGAGACGCGCTGTTCTCTGCATATCCCATGTGGTTCACCGTCGTGCTCGCCCTCTGCGCGAACACAGCTCTGGCCCAGGGCGAGTCCGGACACGCGTCGCTGGCCGTCGTCCATGGAGCGATCCTCCAGGGCGTAGGCACGGGCTCGACGATCGGCGTCAGCGATCGTTCTCCCGAAACCGGTGGCGGATCGGGTGTGAGCGCCGACCCGGCCGTCGCGCGCGAGCGCTCCGCCACGAGCCGGTTCGTGCACGACCTGCTCGCTGACTTCGGCCGGCTCGCGTCGAAGGATCCCGCGCTGTGGCTCGGCGTCGGGACCGTTCCGACGCTCGTGGTGCATCACTGGGACGAGGACATCGTGCGCGCGGCGGCGGACGTGGGCTCGCCGGCATCGGACGCGTTCGCGCCCGGCAACGCCATCGGTAACGCGGCCCTGCAGATGCCCGCGGCGGTCGCCGCGTGGGGACTCGGCCTGGCCACTCATCACGACACGGCAGCGAGGTTCGGCCGCGACCTCCTGCAGGCACAGGTCGTCAGCGGCGGTCTCGCCACTGCGCTGAAGGTCATCACACAGCGCGAGCGCCCGAACGGCTATCCGCGCGCGTTCCCGTCGGGACACGCCTCCCTGTCGTTCGCGTCGGCCTCCGAGATCCAGCGGACGTTCGGCTGGAAGGCCGGCGTGCCGGCCTTCGCGCTCGCGTGCTATGTCGGCGCCGCGCGCGTGGTCTCGAACGAGCACTGGACGAGCGATGTGGTCTACGGCGCCGCCGTGGGCGTCGCGTCAGCGCACACCATCCGGGTGCGACACGGAACGACCACGTTCGCGGTGGACCCGATGTTCGGCCAGGGCCGCGTGGGCGTGCAGCTGGCGCTGGAGTGAAGACCGCGAGCCCGCTGATCCGCGCCCGCCCCGTCTCGCGTCGGTCCCGCGCCGACACACGCGGCGGAGCACCTCGCCGAACTGCCTCCCTCATCCGTGCCGGTCGGGTGTGGCGCCGACCTTCCTCGTGGTGACCGGGGTGGCGCCAGCTTCAGGGGAAGACGACCTCTGCGGCAGCAGTCCAACGATGACCGCACCGACTCGACATGCAGTCCATCACGTGGGTGCGACTCTGTATAGTTGGCGGGTGAACACGATAGGACCAGCTCGACAGCCGGCCTCGAGCAGGTTGAAGACGTTGATGTCTCACGATCGCACGGCACGGATGTGGCCATGAGCGAGACGAAGGAGCCCGCGACCCTCGACTTGTCGAAAGGGGTTGCCGCCTCGGCACTGACTGACACGGGCATGATCCTCGGGCGCGTGGGTGACGAGGAGGTGGTATTGGCGCGGTCGGGCGCCGAACTGTTCGCCGTCAGGGCGCACTGTTCGCACTACCGCGGGCCGCTCGTGAAGGGGCTCGTTGTCGGTGACACGGTGCGCTGTCCGTGGCATCACGCGTGCTTCAGCCTCCGTACGGGCGAGGCGCTCCGCGCGCCCGCGCTGGATCCGATCGCCTGCTGGCGCGTGGAGCGGGAGGGGGACCGGATATTCGTCCGGGAGAAGTTGCCGGAGGCGCGACCTACACCGGCGTCGATTTCGGCCCGCCAGCTGCCATCATCGATTGTCATCGTCGGCGGAGGGGCGGCGGGCGTGGCCGCGGCCGAGATGCTGAGACGCCAGGGGTACGACGAACCGCTCACTCTGATCAGTGCCGATGCTGATCCGCCCGTCGATCGGCCGAACTTGTCGAAGGACTTCCTCGCCGGTGAAGCGCAGGACGAGTGGATCCCGCTCTGGCCGAATGACTTCTACGTGGAGCAGCGTATCGAGCTGGTCCTCGGCCGTCATGTGGTGTCAATCGATCCGGCCCGGCGGATCGTGCGTCTCGACGACGGATCTGATCGCCCGTACGGCTCGCTGCTCCTCGCGACCGGCGCCGATCCCGTGCGGCTGACGATTCCCGGCGCGGACGACGACCACGTGCGGTACCTCCGCTCGTTCGCGGACAGCCGCGCCCTTGTTCACCGGGCCGCAACGGCCCGGCGTGTCGTGGTGGTTGGTGGCAGCTTCATCGGTCTGGAGGTCGCGGCGTCACTGCGGGCCCGCGGCATTTCCGTCGATGTTGTCGCGCCAGAGAGCACCCCGCTCGAGCGGGTCATGGGCGTCGAGGTGGGACGGCTCGTGCGATCGCTGCACGAGGCGCAAGGCGTCACCTTCCATCTGGGTCAGAGGGTGGCGCGGCTTGACGGGCGGACGGTGACGCTCAGCGGCGGCGTCACGCTCGACTGCGACTTCCTTGTCGTCGGCGTCGGCGTCAGGCCGGCGTTGGCGATCGCGGAACAGGCCGGACTGGCAATGGACCGCGGCATCGCGGTGAACGAGTACCTGGAGACGAGCGCGCCTGGCATCTTCGCCGCCGGCGACGTCGCCCGGTGGCCGGACTCTCATACGGGCGAGCGCATTCGCGTCGAGCACTGGGTGGTCGCCGAGCGCCAGGGGCAGGTCGCCGCACGCAACATGCTCGGCGGGCGCGAGCGGTTCGACGCGGTGCCGTTCTTCTGGAGTCGGCACTACGACGTCTCGATCAACTACGTTGGCCACGCAGAACGCTGGGACGAGGTCGTCATCGACGGCTCGCTCGAGGCGCTCGACTGCTCGGTCGAATACCGGCGCGGCGGGCGGACTCTGGCGATCGCGACCATCGGGCGCGATCGGGCGAACCTGGAGGCCGAGGTTCGGATGGAGCGCGATCTGCCCATTCGGGGCTTGCCCTGAGCGAGACCTGCGGCAGGCGATAAGGGAGACGTCAGATCGCGAGAATCAAGTCGTTCGCACCGGTGGGAGCGCCCGAACGAGCCGCCGCCTGGGGCAGGCACAGTGCGCCGCGTCGGCGGGACGATGCATTCGGCATACTCAAGGGACTTCTCTCGACACGTCGCCGGCGTGATGTGACTCCTCCTTCCGCCCGATCGTAAAGAACAATCCGCCCTCGCGCCCGAGCGTGCGCATCCACGCGATCTGTGTGAGCCAGCTTTCGAGCCCCCAGTTGTCTGCGGCGCGCGTGAACAAATCCTCGGGCGTGTCGTCGAAGACCGCGCTCGGATACGTGCGCAGATACTCGACGCCATGCTCCGCGAACCAGCGCTGCACCTCGGCGATGGTGTGACGATGCTCCTCGGGATGCCGGTACTGATCTCGCAGCCACGCCTCGCGGCGCTCGGGATCGTGCGAGCGATCCCGAAGGATCGGATCGAAGGGCACGACACGATAGCCTGACACTCGCGCCACCGCACGCCTCAGACGCGTGGGAATGCGCGCGATCGCGTTGTAGACACCGAGCACGATGACACCGCCCGGACGTACCAGCTCGACCAGTTTGCCGAACGACGCGCGCGGGTCGCGGGTGTGGTGCACGACGCCCGACGAGTAAACGAGGTCGAAGGCGCCGCGCTGGAGGCCGGGCTGACGGAGGTCGGTCTCGACAATCTGCACGCGCTCGAGACCGAATCGCGCGGCTGCGGCGGCGCCGAGCGCGAGCGATGCGCGCGTGAGATCGGCGCCCACCACCACGCGGTCGGCGCTCGCGAGGTACAGACACATCTGGCCGGTGCCGCATCCGACGTCCGCAATGCGCGCATTTCCGGGAATCGCGCGGTCGAGGAGTCGGGCGAAGGCATTGCGCTCTGCGCGCGCGCGGAGGCTCTGCAGACTCTCACGCGGCGGATAGCCCGGGAACGGCGCGCTCTCGTAGAAGCGGCGCACCGTCTCAGTCACGTCATCCGAAGGCAATCGCAGATTGGGGACACCGTCAGCGACGTCGAAGCGCATCGCGCATCCAGTGCACGACCACTCGGCTGAGAGCGTGCCGCCGCATGCCGGGCAGGCGACGAGCTCCCGAGCGTCCATCGGTCAGAAGATCGCGTAGATGAACGGCGCGAGCGCCTCGACCGTCGCGGCGACGATGAGGATCAGGCCGAACACGCAGAGGAAGATCGCGAGCGGCGCGAGCCAGCGGGCGCCGGAGTCGCGACGCCACAATCCGCGAGCGAGATCGGCGATCGATCCGGGCGTGCTCGCAAGGATCGTGATGCGTCGACGCATGCCGCCACGTTTCTTGATCATGCGACGTGCTCCTTCGCCAGTTTCGCGGACGCGGTGGCGCGCTTGGTCACGACGGCCGACCCGGCCACGAGCGCGTCGATGCCGCACCGGCGGAACGTCGAGTAGCCCTCGAGTGCCGCGTTGACGATGGGCTCGCCAGCCACATTGAAAGACGTGTTGAGGAGCACGGGAATCCCGCTGCGGCGTCCGTAGGCCTCGAGCAGCGCGTGCAGCCGCGGCGCCATGCTGCGCTCGAGCACCTGCACCCGCGCGGATCCGTCCACATGCGTCACGGCCGCGAGCTCGGCGCGCCATTCGGGCCGCACGGGAAACACGCCCGACATGAAGCGCGCGAGCCGCGCGCCGCCGGCGGGCAATTCGAAATACCGATCCGCCGCTTCGGCAGTGACAACCGGCGCGAACGGCCGGAAGTCCTCGCGATGCTTGATGTCGCGATTGAGCCGATCGCGCATTCCGATCGCGTGCGGCGCGGCGAGCAGACTGCGATGGCCGAGCGCGCGCGGCCCGTACTCGCTGGCGCCGTCCATCCAGCCGACGATGCGGTTGGCGGCGAGATCGGCCGCGACCCGCTCGACGAGCGCGGCGTCGTCGAGCTCGTCCACGTGCTGATCGTCTTCCCGCGCCGCCCGGGCGAGATGAGCGGCATCGACTGCCGGGCCCCAGAACGGATGATCGGGCACGTCGCGATCGGGGTTCTTGAAGTACAGGCGATCGGCGTAGAGCGCTGCGCCGAGCGCACAACCGGCGTCACCGGGCGCGGGCGGCACGAACACGCGCTCGAATCCGGATTCCGCGAGGATGCGCGCATTGGCCACGCCATTCAACGCAACACCTCCGCCGAAGCAGAGATCCGGCAGCTTCGTTTCCTGATGCAGTGCGCGGGCGATGTCCACGAGCGTGTCCTCGAGCACGCGCTGCACGCTCGCCGCGATGTCGGCGAATCGCCGGCCTTCGGCGGTCTCGACGTCGATCGGCTCGTAGGACGGACGCGGCGGCCCGAAGAGATCCACGAACTTCGACGAATACGATCGCGTCGCCGTCGTCTGGTACTCGAAGTACTCCGGCACGATCGCGAACGCGCCGTCCGGCGTGCGGCGGATCACCTTGCGAACCTGATCGACCATGGTGGGACGGCCGTAGGCGGCGAGCCCCATCACTTTGTACTCGTCTTCGTTGACCGCGAAGCCGAGGTACGCCGTGAACGTCGAGTAGAGCATGCCGAGCGAGTGAGGGAATCGGACCTCGCGGAGGAGAGAGATGTTGGTTCCCCCGGTCTGCAGACCCGGGACTCCGAGATGCTCGCCCCGGGCTCCAATGCCGGCCGTGAGCGTCGCCCATTCACCAACGCCGTCGGCGGTGAGGATGGCTGCGCGTCGTGACGGCGACGTCAGGAACGCCGCGGCTGCGTGGGCCTCGTGGTGCCCGGTGAAGAGAATCTTCCTGCGATCGACGCCGAGGTGCGACGCGATGAGGCCGCGCACCCAGACCTTTTCGCCGAGCGTGTTCTTCATGGCATGCGGAAACGATCGCCACGATCGCGGGAATGCACGCAGCGTGCACGTGAGAATCCGGGCGAACTTGAGCATGCTGCGCTCGTAGAACACGACGGCATCGAGATCGCCGGGGTCGAGCTTCGCGTGGTCCAGGCACCACTCGATCGCGTTCAGTGGGAATCCCGCATCGTTCTTCCGTCGTGACAGGCGTTCTTCCTGGACGGCAGCCACAGGAACACCGTCCACGACGAGCGCGGCTGCCGAATCGTGGTAGTGCGCGGAGATGCCGAGAATCTTCATATCAGTACTGGCTGGTCGGCGACGCCGGGCGGTCGGGCGCGATCGCGCGCCAGCCCGGCGTCTCGCGCCGCTCCGCACGGCGGGCGGCCCACGCGAACGGCGGCAACAGAATGAAGTAGATGCCGGTGAGCAGGGTGTTGCCGATGAGACCGGCGATGGCGGCCGCGACCCGCAGATAGCGATTCCAGAGCCTCGTGCCGCGCGCACGCCAGACGTGACGTCGCTGAAGCTCCGGTGTGAGGCGGCCGAGCTGCTGGTAGCTGTAGTTCATATGAAAGACTTCGTCGCGCAGGACTTCCTCGAAGATCGCGCGCGTCGCCGGGTCATCGTCGACGCAATCCTTATAGATCGCAAAGCGTCCGGCCGCAGTCTTTTCCGCGATGTGGAGGAACGCGAGCAGCCTCGGATCGCCCTGGTCTTCGACGACGAGGTCATCGAGTCCGTGTCCGCCAGGTAACGGATTTCCGGAAAAGAATCCGCCCTCGCGCAGGCCCCGCTGCCGGAGCAGTGCCTCACCACGCTCGCGGAACAACACGCCGTGATGCAGTTCGTCGATCGCGTGCTCGAGGTAGAGCCGGCGCAGCAATGGATCGGGAGTGACTTCGGACGCGCGCAGGATGTCGCGACCGCCGTCGGTTTCCACGTCTCCGAAGATCAACAGCTTCCGGACACGCCGATCGTGATCGCTCCACACCCACTTGTGCAGAGGTCGAAGCAGTCGATCCAACGGCGCCGATCGGGTGCCAGCAGACATCGGGAGCTTCTACATCTAACATAGTCTTCGCGGAATGACCGTACTGGTTTCTTTCTGTGACTGACCGGGCACCGTCGAGCTTGTCGCCGCGACGCGCGATTGCGGAAGTGCTCGTCGCACTGACCGGCATCGGACTCATCGTGCTCGCGATCGTCCTCACGCAAAGCTGGTTCGACCATCACCTGCTGCCGTCGTTCTATCTGATGCGCCGCTGGTACGTGTTCCTCGAATCGTCGTCGCGAGTCGCGCTCGCGCTGCTGGGCGTGTTTCTGCTGCTCGTTGCGCGCCCGCGCATCGGTCGACTCGCGGCCGAACGCCCGTCTGCCGTGATCGCCGCCGCGATCGCCGCCGTTCTCGCGATTGGCGCAGGCCAACTCGCTCTGAGTTGGCTGCATCCGTCGACGGAGTGGCTGCTCGCGTCCATCGAGCCGTTGCGGCGTCCCGATCCGCGACTCGGCTGGACGTTCGTCCCGAGCCGCGAGGGGCACAAGACCGTCGGCGGACGAACGATCTCCTTCGCCTTCGACGCCGCCGGCTATCGCGTGCGTAGCGTCAACGAGCCCGTCGATCCCGCACGGCCGACGATTATCTTTGCGGGCGAGTCGGTGATGCTCGGAGAAGGGCTGAACTGGGACGAGACGATCCCGGCGCAGGTTGGCGCGCTGATGGACGTGCAAAGCGCGAACCTCGCGGTGCACGGCTACGCGACAGATCAGTCGTACCTGCGCGTCGAATCCGAACTGCCGCGCTTTCAGCGGCCCGTCGCGCTCGTCACGCTCTTCATGACCGCGCTCCTCGGCCGGAATCTCGACGACAATCGTCCGCATCTCGGACCGGGATTGATCTGGCTGCCGGCGGTCCCGCACGCGCGGCTGATGTCGCTCGCGACGCTCATCGTGCCGTATCGCCGCGAGACGACGATCGAGCGCGGCATTGCGGTGACGTGCGAAGTGCTTCGCGCGACTGCGGCGCTCGCCACCGCACGCGGCGCCACGCCGCTCATCGTCGTCCCTCAGTTCAATCGAGAAGATGACGTCGAACGGACGTTACGGCGGCGGATTCTTGACGACGCTGGATTGCCGTACGTGTTCGTGGAGTTCGACGATGGGTGGCGGATTCCAGGGGACTTGCACCCGAACGCGCCCACCGCTCGCAGGATCGCAATGGCCATCGCCGATCGGCTTCGGCTGACAGCTTGAACTCCCCGACGGCCGTACTGGAGATCGAGGGTAATTCGAGGCTGCAGCGATCCTGAAGGTCGGAGCGTTCGGTGCGTCCTGCAGTCAGTATGTTCGACTTGGCACCGACGATTCTCTCGGCCACCTTATGAGCAGCTCGTCGATTGGTCCACCGCGGCCCCACCGCCGGTCCTGGACACTCGCCGGCTCCCGCACATCTCAGGTAAGTGCGCCGGGCATGCTCATCGTCTCAGTTCCCGCTGCCGTTCCGCTTCCTCCAGCCATTGGGCCATCTTTTCGTCGTTGTTGCCGTAGCGCGCCCAACCCTGTGCATTACTGTTCCAACGGTAGTCCTTGATGGTCATGTCGACGCCGCGGTCGATGAGGAAGCGCATCGACTCGTAAGGGTTCGGCAAGAAGACCAGATGGTGCAGGATGCTCGCCGGCTCGTGCGAGTTCCAATTGGTATTGATGTTTGCGCCGTGCTCGAGGAGGAAGTCTGCCGCGTCGAAGTGTCGGTTGATGACGGACCAGGCGAGCGCGGTGTCGAGAACCTGCTGCACACCGACCTCGCCCCATTGAGGTTCCCGCGGGTGTACGCTGGTGGCGGGAGCGTGATTCGCGAGGTCGCCCAGCGCCGGCTTGCCCCCAGTGTCGAACCAGCGCTTCACGCGTGAGAGGTCGCCCATCCCCGCCGCATGGGGCAGATCGTCTGGCACCGGCCAGATGCGGGTGAGTAATGGAATGAGGTGCGTGTTCGCGTAAGTGAATGCGTGCTCGATGGCTTGCGACGGCGGTGGCGGCTGGCGCCGCAGTATCGCGGGATCGAGATCGAGCAGGGCGGCAATGATGGCCCCGCGATCGTTCAAGGTGGCCGCCCCGATGAGCCCATCCTGAAAGTCCACCCAGTCGTCACCGAGCAGTCGCGGCTCACGCTGCAACCCGCTGACGAACGCCGTCACATCGCCATCGTGGGCACCGCGCGAGACCTGGTCCATGACAAACGCGATCCATAGTCCGGCCCCTGTCGCGTGCGATCGTCCTTTTTCGATGAAGTGCGTGATGAAGGCGCGGCGGCCCACGCTGCCATCGATGTGTCTGCCCAAGTCGGGATCGAGCGCGATGGATCGCTCCAGCAAGAGTGACGCGACGGCCTCGTGCTGGAAGCGGCAGGCGCACCCGAACGCTTCATTGACGGTCGCGAGATCGTGGCCGTTCTCATCGAGAGCGGTGCGAACGGCGTCGACGTCACCGAGCGCCGCAAGGAACTCGAGCGTGCGCGGAAGCAGGCCTTTGCGCTGAAACAGCTGCAGCAGCCCTCTGGCGCGGGATTCGAGGATGCCCTGACACACGGATGGCGTCACGACCGCGCCGGCGTCGATCAGCAGCTCTGCGGGCGCCGCGCGGGTGAACCACCGTTCTCTCTCCGGGTCGCCCGCGTCGCCATAGGCGCCCGTGGCCATTCCGAGCAGGCCGCCGTCATCGTCGTCGCCATGCCAAGAAAGTAGGGCTGGGTACTCAGCCAGCAGCTGCTTCAGGCGTTCGACGTCGTTGTCGTGAATGACGCGTCGCGCCTGCGCGGCCGCCCACTCGAGACCTTTGCCAAGGCGTTTGCTTACCTCGGCAGTAAGGTCTTGCCAGCCTGCGTAGCCGTACTCACGCGCAATCACGAGTTGCGCGTTTCGCTGCGTCAAGGGAAGGTCCACCTTCGGCAAGTGCGCCCGTGCACGTGCGATGGCACCGGCGTCACCGGCAGCGATGTCGCGCGCGAGCTTCTTGGCCTGTTTGCGGAGGGAGTCGAGAGACGGACGAGCGGGGAGCGATTTCGAAGCGGTCATTGCGACCTCCTTTCATGAATCGCCTGTACCCCGCTGCAAACCAGGCTGAAAGAAGGTGCACACGCACACGACTCAGAGCGCACAGGTGGGAATCTTCCCTTGCCGCGGGTGGGTGGCGCCCTGTCAGCGCGCTGCCGGCAGTATCAAGGGAGTGCCAATCCGATGTCAACTGCGGCAAAGTCGAGGAAGTGCCGATCGAGGCTGGGCGTCAGTCGCCCCCGCGAGATTGACCACGATTCGAATCTCTACGCGACGTACCGCGACTGAGGCGAACCGAACATCGCACACGCTGGCGTCAGATCGTGCAGGAGCCCCTGCTCGAGTTCGTCGCGCAGAGCCTCCGACGAGCACGGGCCGAAACGCGACCGGTCGAATCCCCCTTCCGCAACAACCTTCGATTCTTTAGCAAACGGTCATGTTTTTCTGCCCGTTGCTAACAGCCCGCTAACGGTCTCTGTCATCGAGATCCCATCGGGCAGGAGCTGGCGCGCCTGGCAATGAAGCGCCGCGTCGTGCACGACGTGGCCCTCACGGATGACGATCGGTACGCGCTCGTGACGGTCGAGGGCGTGGCCTCGGAGCCCGGGACCGTGGAAGCGACCACTGGGCGGTTTGTTGCTCGATGAGGCGACTAACATCTGAGCGCCATAAGATTGTTCGGACCTGACGTTCCTGCCGCTGTCTGCAGCTGCACGCCACGACTTAGGGCATACCGCGTGCTGTTTGTGAGCGGGGGGCTGGCACGCCGACGATCAAATACAGCTTGCGCGGTCTTGGTGGCTGGAAAGACACGCGGCCTCGGTCTCGTGGTCGTGCCACGGTGCGCCGGCTGTGACGCAGTGGTTGTCGCGTTCATGCCAACCGGTGCACCCGCGGAGTCGGTGAAACCGACTTCCTCTCGCGGCGTGCGGTTGCATGATACGGATGGGGGACGACGCTTGCTCGGGACCGAGCCGTGAGAAATGAGCCTGAACACATCTGGCCTGCGGAGCACACGAACCGCGTGAGTAGGTGTCCTCACTGCGGAGCCGGGTGGCGCCGGTGCATCTACATGGGGCTGCCGTTGCGGATGTGTGTGAACGACGGCTGCAACACCATCGTTGGTGCAGGCGCATGGCTCTGCTGGCGTGATTCCGATCACCACCGACGGCGAGTTTGCGTTCATGGCGTACCAGGGCGGCTATCTGAGGGCGCTGTGGCATTGGCTCTACCACGGGCCGGCGTGATATGGACGCACCCCGGCTGGTGGTTCTGGATCCCGCCGATGAGAGCGAACTGACGCGAGTGGAGATGTGTGAAGCGGTCACGGCAGCTGACCGACGCTGAGGCTCTGTGCGTGGAGGTATCGCGCCCGCTTTCGAGGCAAGCTTGGCACTCGCGTTCACAAACTAAACTTTTAATCCGCAGCCGTTCGCGGCCTCCTGAACGGTCGCCATCTGTTGCGTGTGTCTGCGCAACACGGCTGAGGCTCGGCACTTGCTCTGGCGATCCTGTGGGGCGCGAGCCACAGACGTGTAGCCGCAGTGCTCCGCGGGACGCAGGGTGCGGCGTCCGGGCTCGGCCCCCGCCAACGGTTTGGTTCGAGCCGTGCGTGCGCGTTGTCGCTGCAGGGTGGCCTGGCTGTTCCTCCCAGCCGGGTCTCCCCGTTTTGTTGCCGCCCCGAGATTCCCCCTCAACGACATCTGCCTTCACCTAATCGGGCAGGGCCCAGACGGCCTGAGGGCACCTCCTCGAAGGGCGTGAACCGGTCGATGGTGGTCGTCTCACCGGCGATCAACCGTCGCTTCCGACTCGGCGCGGAGGCCAGCGCAGAGCAGGCGCCGGATGGTTGCAGACAGGGGTTGCCGTCCCGCTGCGCGGCGGCCTCGAGCTGGCGCTCGAGCCGTTCCGGCACGCGCAACGTCACGATGCATGAGCATACGGGCGTACGAGCGAATATGGCGTTCGCAGTCCCCCTCTAATTCGAGTCCCGGATCGACCGATACGTCTGGCTGATGAAGAAAACTTCGCTCGATGACGCATGGCTGCACCGCTTCGAAATACGGGAGTTGCCTTCGCTTTTGCGTTGGCCGGACCGCATCCATTACGAGCAGGAACTCGTAGACGCCTCTCCCAATGGCCAGCCCGACTGGGCATTCAGTCTGGTGGCTGTCGCTGTGTGGATCGGGGTGCCAGTGGTCTTCTGGGGAAGTATCATTGCGTGGTTCGTTTAGCTAACGAAACGCTAACGAGCTCCCCGGAACCACGCGGTGCGAGGCGGGACTGCGAGACGACCGAATCGCGCGAAACTCTCAACAAAACCTGGCAACTGGCGCCTAAACCGTCGCTCGCTTGAGTTGATGCTCCGAAGCGGGTGGCGCCGGACGGGGCCGCCCCGCCCGCCGCGCAGGCGCCTCCCTCGTGGCGAGTGCTTTTGGCGCCGAGGACGGGTGGGGCTGTCCGGCGACAGGACCCGCGTCAACCATCGACTCAAGCGAGATGTGGGTTTAGGCGATACCACGCAGGACTGGCCCTGCCGAATCCACCCTTCCGCACCAGAACACTAGAAAGGCCCGATTCCTCGGGCCTTTTTCGTTTGGCCGCCGGTTGTCCACCCATTGTCCACAGAACTCTCACCGGCCTTGCGGACTGGCATCTTCGGGGCCGAGTCACGTCAGCACGAGCAGCGTTTCACCATCCGATTCGACGAAGGTGGCGCGACACCGCTCGGCGCGATCGCGGGCCTCTTCGAGCGCCGCCCGCGCCTCGGGGCGGCTCCGAATCGGATCGAGCCATCGATCCCGTATGAGCGCGTCGTAGCACCAGAAGCCGCCGTCCACGACGCGCCGGAGTTCCACGACAGCGCGATCGCCGGCGCCGAGACGAGCGAACGTAACGTGCCAGGTAATACAGGGCCTCGGCGTCGATCGGCAGTGTGGCGGAACCCCCGAGCGCGGCGAGGCTCTTCTCGCGATCGCCTTCGAGTGCCGCACGCAGTGACGTGAGATACGGACGAATGGTGGTATCGGTCGTCTCCCTCTCGCGCCAGCGGAGCGCCGCGACCGCTTCGCGCATGTCGTCGACGGCTTCATTGCGGAAGCGAGGCCGTAACTACGATCCGCGCGCGATTGTATCGGGCATGGAAGCCGCTGCCCGCTCGTAACGGTCACAGGACAGGCTGCGAGGTCCCGCTCACGAGAGGACCCAGCCTCGGGCAGCGGCCCTCCGGTTGAGCGGGGCTGCGGGTGGTCTGCCGGTTGGGCGGGGTTACCGACCGCGGAACGTTGGGGCTGGGCCTTTACGCGGCCTCCGTCGCTTCCGGCTCACTTCGGCACGAACATGAAGCTGTGGTGATAGTTGGCGGCGTCCCAGTACTCGCCGACCAGCGTACCTCCAGCATTCCCCGCGGCCAACACGGAGCTGCTCGCGCCGGGCGCCTGCACCACCAGCAGTCCACGATCGGTGGCAACCATCCCCACCCTGGTGTTGATGCCGCTCGGCATCGAGCCAATCAGGTCGCCCTGGTTCGAGATTTTGACCAGATTTGTCTGCGGCGCACAGACCGGCACCGTGGAGAACGCACCCGCTGCCGTGTAGAGGAAGTACGCAGGCGGTGTCGGGGTGGCATAGCCGCCGAGCGCAGTACCAGCGTTGTTGATGTCGAGCAGCGTGCCGCTGGGCGAGCCGGGGTAATCGACCGTCTGGAACTCGCCGTCCTGGTATACGAACCCGTGCTCCACGCCATCGTCGCCACCGGGCACGAGATAGAGGCCGACCACCGTTCCCGCGTCGTTGATGCCGTGCACCGACGTCGCGATGGCGCCCGGCACGTCGATTGTCGTGACCGTCCCGTCCTGCCAGATGAAGCCGTGATGGCCCGTTCCGACAGCGTCGTCGTACGAACCCGCCATGACGCCGCTCGAGTTGATGTCGAACACTCGAGTCGTGGTGCTGCCCGCGATGTGCACGTCCGTGTACATCCCGCCGTTCAACACAAACGAAGTGGTGACGTCGCCGGCTCTATAGACTCCGACAACTGCTCCGTCATCTGCGATTCCCGTCACGTTTGTCTCGTCCGCTCCTGGCACCGCTATCTCGGTGAACGTCCCTTTTGCCTTGCCCTGCTTGCAGCTGTGGGCGGCCTGTGCGTGCGGCGCCGTCCACAACAACGCCACGGTGGCCAATGCAAGATGTAAGAAACGCATGCGCCCTCCGGCAGATTGCTGTCAATCAATCCCGAGTTCATGCGCGCACCTGCCTGCCATCGAGCGGCTCGCTCGGTATCCGGCTGCGGTTCGAAACCCGCTAGTCGCATCGAGGACGGCAGAATCACGACGCATGACGACTCGAAGTGCGGTTACGCTACGTCGACGTGAGCGCACGGATCCAGCACAACTGCACATGAGGTGAGAGATTGCAGGGATGGATCACCGCCGGCCGGGCAACCCAACGTACACGTGTTCGCGCGTCTTCAGGTCCAGTCCGGATTGTTCACGGCCATACCGGCTTCAACGGTCATCGACTGCGGGTCGCGCGCGAATACCGGTAAAGATTCTCGCCAACGGAATGAACCTGGCGAGTTTGCCTGTCGGCCTTGTAGCGTCGCGCGCACTCCGTCGCATTCTCCGCGGACGTTCGCAAGGCGGCGACAGCGAGCACCGAGAGCGGCTAATGATCCGCCGGCGCACAGGTCACACGCATGGAGCGAACCAAGCCGGCGCCGTCGGCATACGTAATCAGACACCCGACGACGAAATCGACAGCTGTGTGAAGCCGCGCGGGTCACCTGGCGGATGTGTCGATTGAACTCCGCCTGATGAGTTGCGACGTCACGACTACTCAGCTCGACTCTGTTCACGACTTCGCACCGCCGGGACTGAAACGAGCCGTCACGCCGCTGTTCGTACTCGCGGCTTCAACTCGCCCGACCAGACGGCATGGCGATCTGCTCTTCAGGGCGGCTATATACTTGCCACAGTTCGTGACAGCTGCCGAGCCGTTGGTGCTCGCCGGCATCGCCGTCATCATGATGGGCACCGCGATCGGGGCCGCCTGGGCGCCGATTGGGCGCATGCTGACGCTCAACCCACAGCACCTTCTGCGTAGCGAGTAGCGCCGACAGGCGGACCGAGGCCCGCCTGAAGGCGGGCACTACACCCGAGTCGACACGGTCTGCGACTTCGGTTCGTCCAGCGCTCAGACCGTCACGGCATGTGAGTCGTACGCACATCGCGAAGGGAGGACGCTCATCAGCACCGTCCGTATCGCCCTGGCCAACATCCGCGTGCCCACCACACCGGACGACTCCGTGCGCCTCGCGACGTCCGCGATTGCTGACGCGGGGCGTCGAGGCGCGGCTGTGATCTGCTTTCCGGAGTGCTTCATCCCCGGCTACCGGTGGCCGGGCCAGAACGCACCGCCGCCCGATTCCGCGTTCCTCGCGCGTGCGTGGGCCGCAGCGGCTGATGCCGCAAGACTTGCCCGAATCGCCGTGATTCTTGGCACCGAGCGGGTCACCGACCGCGGCTTGCAGATCACCGCGTGTGTGATCAATCCGGACGGCACTATCGCCGGGTGGCAGGACAAGGGCCAGATCGACCCCTCGGAGGAAGGCGCCTATCCCGCTCTCGGAACCGATCGTCGGGTGTTCCGCGTCGGGCCGCTGACCTTCGGCGTGGTGATTTGCCACGAAGGCTGGCGCTATCCAGAAACCGTGCGATGGGCTGTGCGCCGCGGTGCGCAGCTGGTGTTTCACCCACACGCACACGTGGCCGAATCCGGCAGCTATCGGCCAGTGACATTCGCCGATCCGGCCAACACGTTTCACGAGAAAGCGATGCTCTGCCGCGCGGCGGAGAATACGTGCTACTTCGCGTCGGTGAACTGTGCCAGCGAGGGTTCAGGGACGACGTCGGCCGTCGTTCGCCCGGACGGTACGCTGCAGTGCTATCAGCCGTACGGCCGGGAAGGCCTTCTCGTAGCCGATCTGGATCTCAGCACAGCCACAGGGTTGCTCGCCTCACGCTGCCGTGTGTCACCGATGTAGTTGTTCACAGTGCAGGCCCGCCTGAAGGCGGGCACTACATGTAGTTCACAGTGCAGGCCCGCCTGAAGGCGGGCACTACATGTAGTTCACAGTGCAGGCCCGCCTGAAGGGGCGCTACATGTGTTCACAGTGCAGGCCCGCCTGAAGGCGGGCACTACATGTGGTTCACAGTGCAGGACCACCTGAAAGCGGGCACTACAGGAGACCCGCAGGTTCTTTTGCGGGTCTCCTGTGCTCAGTCGTCATCGGCGAGAATTGTAAGAAGCGGTCAGCGCACGGGGAGCTCGGCCAGCCGTCGCCGACGAGCCGCCCAAGGGCGGCTGTCCGGCCCGCGAGCGACGCCGCCAGAACGTGAATGCGGCCCCTCCCGCGA
Organism: Vicinamibacteria bacterium; assembly: GCA_963697705.1. Lineage (GTDB taxonomy): Bacteria > Acidobacteriota > Vicinamibacteria > Vicinamibacterales > JAENWD01 > CAVUCH01. The sequence continues at coordinate 545,949 of CAVOPA010000017.1, read as the reverse complement.
AAACCGCCACGAGCCACGGCCAGCGGTGACGGTGTGGCTCATTCAATACACGCTCGAGGTGTCGCCGGGTACTGTCGAGAGCAGGGTCGCCATCGAAATAGTATTCACCCATGGGGTCCGCCTATCAGGCGCAAGCCGACGCCCGAGATCCTGTACGCCAGCAGTGTGACACATCCGGATAGCCCGCCTGCCAAGGCGGGCACTACGGAAGAGCCCGTGAAGGCGGGCACTACCGATGTCGCATCCGCTGCCAAAGTCTGGCACGCCCGAGTGGGCCAGCGTCAGCGTGACGAGCGGCGAGCCCGGGAACACCCGAACACCACGTCACCACCACAGGAGCACGCCGTGAGCGACCCAGACGAAGAAGATTTCGCCGCGATGTTCGAGGCGTCGCGCCAGGCGCGGCACTATGAGCAGGGCCAGACCATCGAAGGCACGATCGTCGCGATCGGGCCGGACGTCGCCTTCGTGAACGTCGGCGGCAAGGGTGAAGCCGCAATCGACCTCGCCGAGCTGAAAGACGACGACGGCGCCCTGGAGGTCGCGGTCGGCGACCGCATCCAGGCGATCGTCGTATCGACCGCGGCGGGACTGACGCTCTCCCGGAAGTTGGCACGGGGGGCCGTGACCGACCGGCAGCTCACGGACGCCTTCCGCGCCGGCCTCCCTGTGGAGGGCAAGGTCGAACGTGTCGTGAAGGGCGGGTACGAAGTACGGATCGCCCGCCAGCGCGCCTTCTGCCCGATGTCGCAGATCGACATCCACCGGACCGCGGACCCGGCGGAACACGAAGGACACGTCTACGCGTTCCGCATCACCGAGTACGGCGAGGGCGGCAGGAACCTCGTCGTCTCGCGGCGTGTGGTGCTCGAGGAGGAGCAGCGCGCGCAGGCCGCCGAAATCAGGAAGTCCATCACCGCCGGCGCGGTGCTGACCGGTCGCGTCACCTCCGTGCGCGATTTCGGGGCCTTCGTAGACCTCGGGGGCGGCGTGCAGGGCCTGCTCCACATCTCCGAGATGGGGTGGTCGCGTGTGTCGGACGCGTCGCAGGTCGTCACGCCCGGCGAGACGATTACGGTCAAGGTCCTGCGCGTGGACGAAGACACGCAGAAGATCGCCCTCGGCTTGAAGCAGCTCACCGACGATCCGTGGTCGACAGTCTCCACCACCTACGAGGTCGGCCAGGTGCGAACCGGCAAGGTGACGCGGATTGCCGAGTTCGGGGCCTTCGTCGAGCTCGAGCCGGGTGTCGAGGGCCTGGCGCACGCCTCCACGTTTCCGCCGACCGGGAGGTCGGAACAGTGGTCCCGATCGGTGCCGGTCGGGACAATCGGCGCATTCGAAATCCTGAGCGTGGATCCCGAGAAGAAGCGAATCGGCGTCGCGCTGGTGCCGGAAGGTTCGACACGAGCCCTGGGGACGGCGGCGACGCAAGCCGACGCGCAGGCGGCCGAGGAACTGCGCGAGGATTCGGCAGGCGAGGATGCGGCGCCGCGGGAGGGCTTCGGATCGCTCGCGGACAAGCTCCGAGGCGCACTCACGGGGCGGCACAAATGACGTCGTCTCGCGCGGCCAGGCGCGAGGCGGCTACCGGAAGTTCTCGATCAACATCAGATCCACGCTGAGTCAGAGCCTGGTCACCAGGAACACACGTCCGTCGTCGGGACACTCCGTCGGATCAGCGGACGACGCCTAGATCTACCGTCGCGTTCTGGAGGGTGACGCCGAGCGCGTCCACCTTGATCGTGAGCGACACCGGGATGTCCAGCGACGAGACCGACACGCCCGTGTCCCGGTGCTTGAGATCCAGCCTGACGCCTCGTCCCGTCACCTCCAGGCCGCCCTGGACGATCCGGGTGTGCAGCTCGCCGGCCAGCTCCGGGCGATAGCGCTGAAACACCTCCTGGATCAATCCGGTCACCACATCGCGAACAGTGGCGGACTGCTCGTCGATGATGTCCTTGACGAGCTGATTGGCGAACGCCGCAACCCGGGGACCGTACTGGGTAAAGGTCCGGTTGCTGATCTCTCCGGCCAGACTCTCGATCTTCGGCACCACGGTGGCGCTGACATCCTTGCCGATGGTGTCGATGAACGTAACCACATCAGACATGACGCTGACCTCCCCGGTTGGAATTCGTAGACGCTGACGAAGACCTGGCGATGCACTTCACCGGATTTGGGGCAGCGGGATGACGATGTCGCCGACCTTGACATCCGCGGCGATGGGAGCCTTGATGTTGAGGAGGTCCTTGTTCTTCTTCTCATCTCGAATGGTCGAAAAGAGTTGGCCCTTGAGCGACACGCCGCCATCGACGAGGCTGATGGTAAAGGCTCCGTTCAGCGTGATCTTGTTTCGCTCGACGAGATTGCTGACGAGGTCATCCACGATGGACATGTGCGAACCCTCCTGATCGGTCGCGGCGGGAAACGGGATGGGACCGATCCTGCGTGGCGAACGTTGAGTTTGCGGCGGCAGGCGGCAGTATAGCCCGCCTGAGGCAGGACTACGCGGAACGACATCACGCCACACCCGCAGGCGCGCACCTGCTCTGTGGTGAGCCTGCCGCACGCGCATCTCAGCGGGCACCGGCCGCGGCGACCGTGTAACATTCAATGCATCCACGTGCGGACGACCGACCCGGGGGCGAAGACGGCCGCTTCGTTCCCGACGCATGTCCGCCACCCAGACTATGCAGCCGCTCCGGCGGTCATAGGGAACGACTGAACCGACGGCCGGAGGACGTGTTTGCTGGATTTCCAGACGCTGCGAGATACGAACCGATCTGCAATCCCCGGATCCCCGAACGGCGCGAGACTGCGCGTTCCCGTTGCGTGTGCGCTCACCCGCTGGGCTGCAGTGGCGCTCCTGTGCGCCGGCGCAGCGACGCTTCAGGGGCAGGACGTGCCGCCGGCATCGCACGCACCCGGCGCCGCAGTGCCGGTGGCGCCGACACTCGCGGATGCGCAGACGCACTTCTACAACGCGCGGTACAAGGCCGCGGCCGACCTCGCGCTCGAGTTGCGCTCGTACGAGTCCGCGGATCTGGCGAACGACGAGCTGCGGTCTTCCGCGCTGCTCTTTCAGCTCAAAGCATTACTGGAGCCGCCGGACGAGAGGCACACCACATCGGAGAAGCGGGACAAGGAGCGGGCGCTGAAGAACTGCGCCGAGTGCCCCGCGTTGATGACCGCGTTCTTCGCAGACATCACGCACGGCCAGGCGCTCGCGCGCAGCATGCTGCAGAAGAACCCGCGCGACGAGATGGCGCTGTTCTACCTTGGCAAGCTGGATCTGAATTTCGTCTGGCTGCAGCTCGGGCCGCTCGGTCGTAAAACCGGGTGGGACGAGTACTGGGAGGCGAGACACTCTCTCGACGCCGTCATCAAAGACCACCCACAGAACGTTCGCGCACTCGTCGCCCGCGCCTGGATCGACTACGTCGTCGACACGAAGATGCCATGGGGCACGCGATGGCTGCTTGGGGGCGGCAGCAGGAAGCGGGCTTTGCTCGCGGTGCGGCAGGCGGCCGCCATCGAGTCGGATTTCTACAGCCACACGGAAGCGGAGTTCGCGCTGTGGGACCTGCAGGTGCGGGAACGACAGACGGCCGAGGCGACGGTACTGGCGCAGCGGCTCGCGCAGACCTTTCCCGACAATCGGGAGCTCAAGGTGTTTCTGGACGGCCCGGAGGCCCACCTCCGGCGCTGACGCGGTCGCAGGCTCCACGCCGGCGCGACACCGGGCGTGCTGGCGCCGACTGGCCCGCTCGACCACTGATGCCGGTCCACGGCGCGGCAGATGGAGCCTCGATCAGCTCGTGGGACTCGCGTCGGCTGCGTCATCGTCGCTGCCCGCGGCCTCAGGTGAGGCGACGCGGCGCGATTTCGGCGCGACCTGCCGGTCGAAGACCACGATCCCGGCTGGCACGTTGGGTGTGGCGGTCCTGCCGGCCAGGGTCCACGCGTCCGATGGCACGGACCCACGCCCGGTCGCGCGCGTGACACTCCACCACTCCGGCTGCAGCCGCGCGCGCTCGGGCAGGGCGAAGCCCAGGAGCCCCTCGATATCGGCGAAGTTCAGCACGACGCGGTCAGCGTACCGATCGCGCAGGTAGACGTGGAGCCGCTGGTACTCGCCGGCGTTGCGGCGCGTGTCCTGGGGCGGCTCTGCCGTCGGGCTGGACGGCGCGGCCGCCGTCCTCCCGGAGCTTCTCGACCACCAACTCACTACATATCTCCGTGTGACATCGACGCGCTCGCGTTCTCCTCCGGGATCCGCGAGATGACCGCTTCCGTCGTCAGCAGCAAGCCCGCGATCGATGCTGCATTCTGCAGGGCCGAGCGTACGACCTTCGTCGGATCGATCACGCCGGCGCGGACGAGATCTTCGTAGTGTTCCGTCTGGGCGTTGAAGCCTTCGTCGCCGTCCAGCTCCTTGACGCGCTGAACCACGACGGCCCCCTCGAAGCCGGCGTTGGTGGCAATCCACCGCATCGGCTCCTCGATGGCACGGGTCACGATCGTGACGCCAACGCGCTCGTCGCCTTCGAGCGCGAGCCCGGCGAGCACACGGGACGCCCGCACCAGCGCCACTCCGCCGCCGGCCACGATGCCCTCCTCGACGGCCGCCTTGGTCGCGTGCATCGCGTCCTCGACGCGCGCTTTCTTCTCCTTCATCTCGGTTTCCGTGGCTGCGCCAACCTTGATGATCGCCACGCCGCCGACCAGTTTCGCGAGCCGCTCCTGCAGCTTCTCGCGATCGTAGTCGGAGGTCGTGTCTTCGACCTGGGTGCGTAACTGCTTGACCCGCCCGTCGATCGCCGCCGCGCTGCCGGCGCCCTCGATGATGGTCGTGTGATCCTTGTCGATCGTGATTTTCTTCGCCTGCCCGAGATCGCTCAACGTGACCGACTCGAGCCGGATGCCGAGATCCTCGGTGACGGCACGGCCGCTCGTCAGGATGGCCACATCCTCGAGCATGGCCTTCCGGCGATCGCCGTATCCCGGTGCCTTGACCGCCGCCACCTGGATCGTGCCCCGCAGCTTGTTGACCACGAGCGTCGCCAGCGCCTCACCCTCGAGGTCTTCCGCGATGATGAGCAAGGGGCGGCCGGCCTGTGCGACGAGCTCGAGCACGGGCAGCAGATCCTTCATCGAGCTGATCTTCTTCTCGTGGATCAGGATGAACGGATTCTCCAGCACCACTTCCATGCGCTCGGCATCGGTGACGAAGTACGGCGACAGGTATCCGCGATCGAACTGCATGCCTTCGACGATCTCGAGTGACGTCTCGAGCGTCTTCGCCTCTTCGACGGTGATGACGCCGTCTTTGCCCACTTTCGTCATCGCGTCCGCGATGATGCCGCCGATGGTCTCGTCGTGGTTCGCCGAGATGGTGCCGACCTGCGCGATCATGGCGCCGCTCACCGGCTTCGACATCCGTGTCAGCTCCGCCGTGATCGCCGTGACCGCCTTCTCGATTCCGCGCTTGACGGCCATCGGATTCGCTCCGGCCGTCACGTTCCTCGCCCCTTCGCGATAAATCGCCTGAGCGAGAACGGTCGCCGTCGTGGTGCCGTCTCCCGCGACATCGGACGTCTTGCTCGCGACCTCCTTGACCATCTGGGCGCCCAGGTTCTCGAGCGTGTTCTTCAACTCGATTTCCTTTGCAACGGTGACGCCGTCCTTGGTGATCGTGGGCGAGCCATACTTCCGATCGAGGACGACATTGCGCCCGCGAGGCCCTAACGTGACTTTCACCGCGTTCGCCAGGCTGTCGACGCCGCGCAGAATCGCCTGACGGGACAGATCGCCGTACGTAATCTGGTTCGCCATCAGATGCCCCCTGCGCCGCTGCCGCCCTCGACCGCCAGGACATCGTCTTCCGTCATGATCAAATACTCGATCCCATCGAGCTTCACCTCCTGGCCGGAGTACTTCCCGAACAGGATCGTGTCGCCGGCCTTGACGTCCAGCGGCACGCGCTTGCCGTCCTTGTTGGTCTTGCCGAGGCCGGCGGCGAGCACCTCGCCGTGCTGCGGCTTCTCCTTGGCGGAGTCGGGCACGATGAGCGCACCCGGCAATGGGGCCGGGTCGTCGAGGCGTCGAACGATGAGGCGATCGTGTAGCGGTCTGACGTTCATGACTGGGACACTCCACACTCTTTGGCGAGTGCGTAAACCTTGGACGCGCGCGTGCAGGTCGGGCGCTCGATCCGTCCGGAGTCCGCCTGCGCCACACCGCGGCTCCTCGCGCCCCGACAGATTCCGGGGCGCTCCTGGCAGCCACGACTGTACCTGCCCTCACGCGTCAACGCGTGTACCCGATTGCACAGCCCCTCCGGGCCCCTTCCTCGACCCGAGCGGCTCGCGCAGACCAGGGTCCGTCTGTGTAGTGCCCGCCTTCAGGCGGGCCGTTGGCGCCGTCTGTGTAGTGCCCGCCTTCATTCAGGCGGGCCGTTGGCGATCGTCTGTGTAGTGCCCGCCTTCAGGCGGGCCGTTGGCGCCGTCTGTGTAGTGCCCGCCTTCAGGCGGGCCGTTGGGGTCGTCTGTGTAGTGCCTGCCTTCAGGCCGGCCCTCGACCTTCAGCCCGTCAGGTCCTGTTCCACGGATCGTCCAGCGTTCCATCACTCCAGGCGGCCGGAGCCGCTTCGGATCGCGGGTCGCAGGGCCAAATCTTACTGTTCAAGATTGAACAGCCTGACTGCACGCCACAGCGATACCTTTGGATGCGCCGCCCGCCTTTCACGCGCTCTACAGCACCGCGGTCGACCGCAGAGTGCAACCATGCTGCACGAGTTCGTTACCACGCATCGCAACGCGATCATTGCGCGGACCAGGATGACCGGCCCGACGCGGGCTGCTGCGGCCGCCTCAGGCTCCGCGACCGGCATGACCCAGCAGGCGTCGGCGCCGGACCCGATTGAGAACGGGATCCCGCTATTCCTCACCCAGTTGTCGGAGAGGCTCAGGGGAGAGGCACCTGGCATGCCCACGCCCACGAGCGCCATCGGGTCCGCGGCAACCCGCCACGGCGGACAGCTCCAGGCACGCGGTTACAGCGTGTCGCAGGTGGTCCATCACTACGGCGAAGTGTGCCAGGCGGTTACGGAGTTGGCCGCGGAGCAGCAGGCGCCGATCACGCCGGAGGAGTTCCACACGCTGAACGGCTGTCTCGACACGGCGATCGCGGAAGCCGTGACGGAGCACACGCGCATGTCTGCTGAGCAGACAGCGACGGCCGAAATCGAACGCGTCGGACGGGCCACGCACGAGTTTCGCAATCTCCTCAACTCGGCCTCTTTGGCGTTCCACGTGCTCAAGAACTCCGAGGTCACCATCAGCGGAAGCGCTGGTAAGGTGCTTGGCCGCAGCCTCATGGGCCTGCGCGGCATGATCGACAGCACCCTGACGCAGATTCGCCTCACGGGTCAGCCACCGTGGCGCGAGCGCATCCGTGTCTCTGATTTCATCGATACCGTGACGGTTGTCGCCAACCTGCACACGGCGGATCGCGACATCACCTTCGTCGTGCAACCCGTCGGCCGGGACCTGGTGATCGACGCGGATCCGCAGCTCCTCTCGTCGGCGGTGATGAACCTGCTGATGAATGCGTTCAAATACACGCACCTCCGCGGACGGGTGGAGCTCAGCGCCCGCGCCGAGGCCGGACGCCTGCTGATCGAGGTCGAAGACGAGTGCGGCGGGTTCCCGGACATAGCAGACCCGTTCCAGCCGTTCGGCGAGCAGCGCGCGCGGGACCGCACCGGCCTTGGCCTGGGGCTCTCGATTGCGCGACAGGCCATCAGGGCACACGGCGGAGACATCCACATCCGCAACATCGCAGGGAAGGGGTGCGTCTTCGTCGCGACGGTGCCGCTCGCGGCACCAGACGCGCCGAGCGGATTCGAGACAGCCTGAGCGCACGGGCGCGCGTCCGCCCGCCGCCTCAGTCGTGCACGACGACGGTGAGCAGAGAAGGATTGATCGTGAGGCCGTCGGCGTCGTATTCGACGAAGCCGAGCTTCCTGAACTTGTTCAGAAAGAAGTTCACGCGCGACCGTGTCGTGCCGATCATCTCGGCAAGCGCTTCCTGCGAGATGGCGGGGAGCAGCCGCTGCGGCTTGTCTCCCTTGCCGTAGCGCGCCAGCAGCAACAGCGTGCGCGCGAGCCGCTTCTCGCTCGGGTTGAAGAGCTGATCGATCAGGTCGGCCTCGAGGCGCGCGTTCCTGGCCAGCATGTGGGTGATGAACCGATCCGAAAAGGCGTGATGGCTGTGCAGCAGGGCGAGCATCTGCCGCTTCGGGACGACCTGCACGGTCGTGTCGGTCGTCGCCGTGGCGGTCTCCAGGCGAACCGGGTGCCCCGCCAGCGCTCCTTCGCCGAGGAAGTCGCCAGGGCCCAGGGTGGCCACGATGGCTTCCTTCCCGGAATGTGACAGCACCGACAACCGCGCTCCGCCGGCGCGCAGGTACATCACGGTGTCACAGGGGTCTCCCTGCGAGAAAATGACGTCCCGCCGCGCATAGGTAACGAGGCGTTTGCCGACCCTGGCTGACTCGAGAAAGGCCTGCGCGTCGAATGGACGTTTCGCCTTCGGCGCCACGCGATGCAGTATACCGTGCGGTCACCGTCAACCGTCACCGGGTCCAGCGGAGCGGCACCTCGGCACGCTCATTCCGATGGCGTGGACCCAGCAACGGCTGCAGCCGCCGATACTCCGCTGAGGGCGTCGTCTGCCCGCCATTCGAGCCAGTGCCGGACCGCCACCGAACCCACCGCCACGACAGGGATGGCGAGGAACATGCCGGCCACGCCGGCCAGCTCCGAGCCGGCCAGCACGGCGAGGATGACGGCCAGCGGATGCAGATGGACGCTGCGGCGCAACAGGCGCGGATAGATCACGTAGTCTTCGACCACTCGGAGCACGGCGAGGAAACCGACGGCCCAAACGGCCAGCATCGGGGCATGGAGCGCGCCGACCAGTGCCGCAACCACCGCCAGCGCGAACGGGCCGACAAGCGGGATCAACTCGAGGACGCCGGCCAGCACGCCCAGCAGCGCCGCATAAGGGATCCCAATCACCGCGAAGCCAATGCCGCTCAGTGTCCCGACGAGGACACAGGCCAGTAGCTGCGCACGCGTGTAGGCGGCAAGCGTCGAATTCAGCTCTTCGACCAGTTTGTGGCTTCGCCAGCGGCCACGCTGGGGCAGGGCTCGAACGAGCATGCGCCGCAGGCTCGCGCCGTCCTTCAGCAGAAAGAATCCGAGGATTGGAATCAGCAGGAGAAAGGGGATATGCGACAGGGCGCCCGCCACGGCCAGCACTGATTGCCTCGCGTATTCCAGCGCCGCCGCACCGGTCGCCACCACCGATTGATCGATGGTCTGGCGCAGTCCGCCAGGGATCCGCAGGCGCTGGTAATACCGGGCCCACCCGTGCTCCCACGTGAGGATCGACTGCGTGTACGCGGGCGCCCGTGCGGCTATGTCGTCCACCTGGTCGGCGATCGTCGGCAACAGCAGCATCACCGCCCCGCACGCGAGACCGGTGACAAGCACGTACACCAGCGCGATGGCGGGCCCGCGCGCGAGACGACGCGAACGCCCGCCAATCCAGACCGGACGCTCGCCGAGCTGCACGAGCGGATCGACCACATACGCGAGCAGCGTGGCGAGCATCAAGAGGAGGAACACGCGCTCGAGCTGCTGCAGCATCCAGAGGGCTGCGGCCACGGCGAGGATGATGCCGATGACCTGCAACGCCACGCGGGTCTGCGACAACACCGGCTCGGAGCCGAACACCGGGTCCGTCTGATCAGTCACTCGTAGCTGTGAGTCCTCAATCGTGAAGGACGACGCTGAGCAGCGAGCTGTTGACCTGGATGCCGGCGTCGAGGTCGCCATCGTAATCGATGAACCCGAGCTTCTTGAACTTGTTCATGAAGAAGTTGACGCGTGACCGCGTGGTGCCGATCATCTCCGACAAGGTCTCCTGCGAGATCTTGGCGACCACCTGCCGTGGTTTCTCCCGCTTGCCGTAGCGGGCGAGCAGCAGCAGCGCACGCGCCAGCCGCTTCTCGCTCGAGTTGAAGAGCTGATCGATCAGGTCCTGCTCGATGCGAACGTGGCGGGACAGCATGTGGGAGATGAACCGGTCGGAGAGCGCGTGCTGCCGGTGCAGCACGTTGATCATCTGCTTCTTCTCGATCACAAGGACGTTGCTGGGTGCGACGGCTGTCGCGCTCCCGATTCGGATCGGCTGTCCGGCCAGGCATCCTTCGCCGAAGAAGTCGCCAGGCCCGAGCATCGCAACGACGGCTTCCCGTCCTGCCTTCGAGAGCACCGAGAGCTTCACGCCGCCCTTCTGGATGTACATGACGCTCTCGCAGCGATCACCCTGCGCGAAGACGACATCATCCCGCTTGTACTCGACAATGGTCTTCGACAATCCTTCGGAGTCGAGAAACGCCTGCGCGTTGAAGATGCGTGGAAGCGGTGCCATTGGAGCGAGGATACGCCGCGGCGCCGAGAACCCTCTGTTCAAAACGGGACAGACCGCCGCGCAGCCCTGCAGTTAGCATCCTGCCCACGAGGTGCACATGCTCTCGACGCTGCTGGTTGTCCTGCTCATTCTGTGGCTTCTTGGCGTTGTCACGTCCTACACGATGGGCGGACTGATCCACATTCTCCTGGTGATCGCGATCGTCGTCGTGCTGATTCGGGTGATCCAGGGACGGCGCCCGCTCGGCTGATCGGTCGGTTGGCGCTGAGCGCCCGCAGAGCGCATGATCGAGACGTGGTGCGACCACGCCGGGCGGGCGACAGGTGACCGAAGAAGAACGCTGCGCCGAAGCGCGACGGATCGCGCGCATAGACGACGCCTTTCGTGCGGGTGACCTCGAGGCGTTGCGCGCCGCGGTTGACGATCCGGCCGTGGTGCCGAACGGCCGCGTGCCGTTCGGCACGTGCCTCGTCTACGCCGTCTACCACAGCCCGATCGCCTTCATCCGCACGCTGCTCGAAATCGGCGCCGATCCCAATGCCCCGGTCGACGACGGGTTCCCGCCGCTCATCGCGGCGCTCGCCTGCACCAACGACGCCCCCGGCTCCCCGCGACGCACCGACGTGGACGAGATCGTCCGGTTGCTGCTGTCGTTCGGCGCCGACCCGAATGGGCGCGGCATCAACGATTACACGCCGCTCCACATGGCCGTCGCCGCGCGCAACCACCGTGCGGTGCAGATGCTGCTCGACACCGGCGCCGATCCGGAGCTGCGCACGCGGATCGACGATTGCGACACGCCGATCGAAATGGCGACTGCCGCCGGACTGGCAGACATCGCCGCAGTGCTGGCGCGAAAGGGCGAGCCGCTGCGCCGGCGGCTGCGATCGGGACTGACGCTGCTGTCGGACGTGCCGGGGACAGGCGAGCTTGTGCGGCGACAACACAACTACCGAATCCGCCTTCGTCTGTGGCTCAACCAGGGTGAGGCGGTCCGTTGGCCAACCGCATGGGGTCCGGTGGGCGCGGCGACGCTCGAGGATGGCGGCGAGACGTTGCTCACGGACGTTCGCATCGACCGCCGGTCGCTGTTCAACGGGCTCTTCTACGGGGTAGACGGCATGCGCGTGGGCGGGACGCGCCGGTTGGAGATCGCGCCACACCTGGCCTACGGCGGCCGTGGCGTTCCCGGCATCGTTCCGGCTGGCGCGGTGCTGACGGCTGAAATCACGATTGTCGGGCCCGCCTGAAGGCGGGCACTACGACATTACGATTCTCGGGGCCCGCCTGAAGGCGGGCACTACGACATTACGATTCTCGGGGCCCGCCTGAAGGCGGGCACTACGACATTACGATCTCGGGGCCCGCCTGAAGGCGGGCACTACGACATTACGATTCTCGGGCCCGCCTGAAGGCGGGCACTACGACATCACGACCTCGGACCCGCCTGAAGGCGGGCACCGCGCGGTGAGTCCCCTCACGCTGGAACCTGCACGCCCTGAGTGGCCCCAGGTCGCAAGGTTGGCCACGTCTCATCCCGCAGATACTCGCGCTCGTCCTGCCGGATGGCGCGGTAGCGCCGGAACGCGTCACGCTCCGATTCCAGCCCCAGCCACGTCTTCCACGTGGACCCACGGAAGGTGTGACGGCCCATCTCGATCCCGTGGCGCAGCACGAAGAGCGGATCGTGGGCGAACGCGACCGGAAGGTGCCGGCACTTCATCCACCGCTCGGCGCGCCAGCGCAGGAACTCGATCTCCTCGGTCTCGAGGTGCTCGGTCCGGACCACCGCCGTCGTCCCGTCGTACTGCTGCTCGTCGTCGTTGACGACGAGACCGTTGTTGCGGAAGTCGCGCGTCATCGGCGTCCCCGGATACGGCGTCGGGTGCTGGATGTAGGGCCAGTCGACGTAGCGGCGCGCGAACGCCAGGTTGGCCTCGATCGACGCGCGCGTGTCGCCTGGGTTGCCCACGATGAGGCCGCCGACCACGAACATGCCGTGCCGGTGGAGCAGTTCGACGGCCTGCGTGCTCGCGCTGCCGATCGTCCGCCCACCCTTGCGCTCGGCGTTCTTCGCCCCGGCGCGGAGAAACTGCAGGTCCGAGTCGAGCACGTTCTCGATCCCGAGGAACACGTAGCGGAAGCCGGCGGCGCGCATCTCCCGGGCGAGATCGTCGCCGCCAGACAGCATCGCCGAGGTCATGCCCTGGACGATGAAGTCGATGTCGTTCAACGCGGCATCCGTGATTCCGCGGCACAGCGCGCGGAACCGCTGGACGTTCAGCGTGATGTTGTCGTCGACGAGGAAGATCACGCCCGCGCCGCGCGCCCGCGCATCGGCGATGTCGGCGAGCACGCGGTCGAGGCCCCACGTGTGGAAGTTCCGGCCGCGCATCTCGATGATCGAGCAGAAGCTGCAGTCATACGTGCAGCCGCGCGACGTCTCGACGACGTCCACGCGCCGGCCCATCATCGTGTAGCCGCTCAGCACCCGCGCGGATCGATTCGGCAGGCGCACGTCGCCGCTTTCGAGCCTGGTCACGGCGCGCGGCGGCGTCCGGACGAAACCGTGCGGCGTCCGGTACGAGAGCCCGGCCACGTGTTCTGGCACCCCGCCGGCCTCGAGCACGCGGAGCAGTTCCCTGAACGTGACGTCGCCCTCGCCATGGACGATCACGTCCACGCCCGACCCGTCGTCTTCGTACGCCTCCGGCGCGAGGCTCGGGTCGTAGCCGCCGACCACGATGACAGCCTGCGGACGAAGCGCCCTGACGAGCGCGATCACCTTCCGCGCGGTCTTCCGCTGAAAGGTCATCACCGAGAGACCGACGACGTCGGGCTGCAGCTCGGTGACCAGGCGCGTCACCGTGGCGACGACCGAGCGCTGGACCAGGATCAGATCGGCAATCGACACCGTGTGATGAGGATCGACGTTGCCGGCCAGCGACGCGAGCGCGCCGTTCGGAAAGCGCATCGCCAGCGCTGGCGTGTGCTCGAACGAATCGGGCATCGAGAGCAGAAGGATCTTCATGGCTCAGCTCCGCGCCTCCTCACACGTGCAGGGGTGTGCAGTGACTCTAAATCATCCCGCGGCCCGCGTCACCGTCGTTCGCACGGTGGTACGCCAGGCCCGCACTTCCCCACCACCTGACGATCGGACATCTGGAAGGTGGACCCGGGTGTTCGTCGACGTGCTGAGCCGCCCTCTGTCAACCCGCACTCGCACGCGCTCAACTGATCGACCGCGAAAGCCGTGCACACCCAGCCGACCTGGATGCGAAACGTCCGGCTCCGGTGTCAGAATTGGAGCGAGGAGTGAATCGCGCATGCTACAGTCCGTGTCCGTTCTCGTGGTGCGCTTCCTGCGGCGCGGCGCGCGGTGGCACGCACCTCGAGTGGTGCTTGTGCCTGTCGTCACGGCACTGTCGCTCGCTGTTGCGTTCACGCCCGCACAGCGCACGTCACTGGCCGCGGCTTCCGCAGCGTTCGACGAGGCAGGCCTGGACGGCTCCGTGGCGCCGGGCGACGACTTCTTCGCGTTCGCGAACGGCACGTGGCTCGCCCGCACGGACATTCCGCCCGACCGGAGCACGTGGGGCGTCTTGGACGTGCTCGCGGCGGAGGCGATGCGCCGCACGCGCGGCCTGCTCGAGTCCGCCGGCCAATCGCACGCCCAGCCGCGCTCGGCGGAGCGCCAGGCGGGCGATTTCTACGCCAGCTACGCCGACGAGGCGGCGATCGAGGCGAGCGGCATGCGGGCTCTCCGGCCACTGCTCGATCGCATCGCCGCGATCGACAGCGCCCGCGCGCTCGCGCGGGTGCTCGGCGAAGACCTGCGCGCCGACGTCGATCCGCTGAACAACACCCAGTTCCACACCGATCGGCTGTTCGGCCTCTGGGTCGCGCCCGACCTCAACGACGCGGGACAGAACGCGGCCTACCTTCTGCAGGGCGGTCTCGACCTGCCCGATCGCGAGTACTACCTCAGCGACTCGGCGCAAATGGCGGCCATCCGCGCCAAGTACGCCACACACGTCGCGGCGATGCTGCGGCTGGCCGGGATCGCGGATCCGGAAGGCAAAGCGCAGCGCATCGTCGCGCTCGAGGGCCGGATCGCGCGGGTCCACGCGACGCTGCTCGAGTCGCTCGACGTCCGCGCGGCGAACCACCCGTGGAAGCGAGGTGAGTTCGCGAGTCGCGCGCCGGGTCTCGACTGGACCACCTTCTTCGCGGCCGCGCAGCTCGAGACGCAGCCAATCGTGATCGTCTGGCACCCCCGCGCGGTCACGGGGATCGCGGCGCTGGTCGGGAGCGAGCCACTCGACGCGTGGAGGGACTGGCTCGCGTTCCACGCGATCGATCGGAACGCCGGCGTCCTTCCGCGCGCGTTCGTGAACGAGCGCTTCGCGTTTCATGGACGGGCCCTGAGCGGCACGCCCGAAATCTCGGAGCGCTGGAAACGGGCGGTGGCCGCGACCAACGAGGCGCTCGGCGAGGCGGTCGGGCAGCTGTACGTCGCGCGCTATTTCCCAGCGGCGACGAAAGACCAGATGCGCACGATGGTCGCGAACATCGTGGCGGCATTCGGCCGCCGCATCGAGGCGCTTCAGTGGATGACGCCGGCCACCAAGGCCAAGGCTCGGGAGAAACTGGCCACGATCCGGGTGGGCGTCGGCTACCCGGACAAGTGGATTGACTATTCGGGCCTGGAGGTGGTGCGCGGCGATCCGTTCGGGAACAGCCAGCGGGCGTCGCTGTTCGAGTACCGCCGCAGCCTCGTGCGCCTGCGCCAGCCGCCTGACAAGTCCGAGTGGGCGATGACGCCGCAGACCGTGAACGCGGTCAATCTTCCCCTCCAGAACGCCCTCAATTTCCCGGCGGCGATTCTCGCGCCGCCATTCTTCGATCCGGCGGCGCCCGCTGCGGTGAACTACGGCGCCATCGGCGCGGTGATCGGGCACGAAATCAGCCACAGCTTCGACGACCAGGGGGCGCTGTTCGACGCCAAGGGCAAGCTGGCGAACTGGTGGACGCCCGAGGACTTCGCGCACTTCGAAGCGTCGGGCGCGCAGCTCGCCGCGCAATTCGATCAGTACGTGGCCTTTCCCGGCCTGCACATCAACGGCAAGCAAACGCTGAGCGAGAACATCGCCGACCTGGCCGGGCTCGCGGCGGCGTACGACGCGTGGATCCTGTCGCTCAGCGGAGCGCACGCGCCGGCGTCCGGCCGGTTCACCGGGGAGCAGCAGTTCTTCCTGAGCTACGCGCAAAGCTGGCGCGGCAAGGTGCGCGAGGCGGCGCTGCGGCAGCAGATCATCACCGATGGTCACGCGCCCGATGCGTATCGGGCAGCGACGGTCCGGAACCTCGATCCCTGGTACCCGGCGTTCGACGTCAAACCAGGACAGCGGCTCTACCTCGAGCCGAACGACCGCGTGAAGGTCTGGTGAATGATCCGGCGCCGCAGCCACGAGAGCCGAAACGGGAAATGAGGAACGCCTCATTTCCCGCCTCGGCCTCCTTGTCCGGTGACTACGGTTCGCACCGGGGGCAGGGTGTCGGAGCCGGCGGTGTTCAGGCACGTGGGATGACCGAACCCGCCCGCGCTGACGCCCGTGCCGCCGTTCGGGTTCGGCGTGATGTCGAAGATGATGTTGTCTGGCCGCGCCGGGTCGCCAGACACGCCGCCCACACCCTCCAGGTGATCGAGACCGAGCAGCTTGCGCACGCGCCACGCGATGTTGTGGTCGGCGCACGACGTATCGCCGCTGACGCCCACGCCGCCGACCAACACCTTGCCAGCCGCATAGAGCCCTAATCCGCCGCCGAACACATTGACGCCGCCGATCTTGTCTCCGACCATCGGATCGTGCGCCGTGCCGAGCTGTGCTGAGGGTCCGCTGTAAGCCACCGCCGTGCTGACCGGATTGCTCTCCTGCAATCCGAACAGGCTGCCGCCCGGCTGCACTGCCGCATAGAGGTTGGCGGTGGACAGCGAGAGACCGCTCGCCTGCCCGGACCCGTTCGCGCTCGAGGACGCGTCGAGGCTGAACGAGTTCGCGGTGTTGGCTTTCTGCGCCGAGATGACGCGGCTGCCCGGCCACTGCGCACCGCGATCGGTTCCGCTGAATGCCACCGCGCACACGACGCCGTCGCGATCGACGATCGTGCCCCACATGTGGTTGTTCAGCCCCGAGGTCTCGTCCATCGTGGCCTGGCTCAACGCGGCCTTCAGTTGAGCGTACGTCGGAAGTCCCTTGCAGTCATCCTGTGCGTTCGCGACTGGCGCGGACCCGATCAACACGAGGGCCAGAGCAGCCGAGGAAGCGAGCAAACGTGTGCGGCGCATCGTGAGCCATCCTTGTGGAGAGGCCGGACGCACGGATCTGGAAACGGGCGACATCCGGCGGCTGTCGCCCGCTGGCCAATGCACCCGCAAGCGAACGTCCTGAGGGTGCGTTGGAACACGGGAGGCTGGGGATTATACGCTTGAGCGGACCATCGCCGTGCAGGCCTCAGTCCGCCCGCCGGGTGAGGTGTGTCGAAAGGGTGATTGAGCTCGGGAAGGGCCTTTCTCGATTCGATGAGAAAATCCCCCGATCTCAGATGTTGTCCGTGTAGTGCCGCCCTCATTCAGGCGGGCCCTGACCGAAAATTCATCCGGCCGTCGTTGTCACGGGCCCGCCTGAAGGCGGGCACTACAGAATCTCGAGACCCAGAACTCACGATCTTAGAACCAATTTGTTCACAGGCTCCTCAGGCGGGCCAAGTGTTGTCTGTGTAGTGCCCGCCTTCAGGTGGGCCAAGTGTTGTCTGTGTAGTGCCCGCCTTCAGGCGGGCCAAAAGGATCGACTGCCGCGGCACACGCCGCTCCGGAGTCACATGCCGCAGGACCTGGATCCACGACCCGCAACCGACCGAGGAGCCGACCCGTCACGGTTCGTGATCGAGACGCCCCATCTGCTCCTCCGCTACATGACCGTTCAGGAGGACGCCGAGTTCGTGCTGCGGCTCCTGAACGACCCCGCCTTCATCCACAACATCGGCGACAAAGGCGTACGCAGCATCGAGGATGCAGGCCGCTACATCGACGAGGGTCCGCGCGCAAGCTACGCGCGCTTCGGGTTCGGCCTCTACACGGTCGTCGTGAAGGCGTCCGGCGAGTCAATCGGCATCTGTGGACTGGTGAAGCGGGACTTCCTCGACGACGTCGACATGGGCTATGCCTTGCTGCCGCAGTTCCGGGGCATGGGGTACGCGATCGAGGCAGCCTCCGCGGCGATGCGCTACGGCGCCGACACGCTGCGCATCCCGCGAATCGTCGCCATCACGCATCCCGAGAACGAGCGCTCGATCCGGGTGCTCGAGAAGCTGGGGCTGCAATCGAAAGGCGTGCTCGTGCTCAAAGGTGAAACGCGCCCAACGCTTTTGTTCGCACCGCCGGCCGAGACCGAAGGCCGGCCCCCGCTCGCCACGTAACGCCGGGGCCGCGATACACTCCGCGGCAGCAGGGGCCGTACGGCCTCGGCGATCACTGGAGGTCCTCATGCGCGCGTGCACGATTGCCCACAGCTTGGGAATGCTGGCCATCGTCGGCTGGTCGACACTGCCCTTGGACGCGGCCGCCCGCGAGAGACAGCCGTCTGCTGCCCGCCCGATGCGGCTGGCGATCGCAGGCCTGGTGCACGGGCACGTGCGCGGCTTCCTCGAGTTGCTGAAAGGGCGCACCGATGTGGAGCTCGTTGGCATCGCCGAGCCCGAGCCGGGGCTCAGGGCAGCCGTTCTGAAGCAGTACGGGTTGGCTGACGCACTCGGATTCGCATCTGTGGACGAGATGCTGGATCGAACCCACCCGGACGCGGTGGCCACCTTCACCTCCACGTTCGATCACCCCGCCGTGGTCGAGGCGAGCGCTCGCCGTCACGTCGCGGTGATGATGGAGAAGCCGCTCGCGGTCAGCGTCAGCGACGCCGAGCGGATCCGCCGGGCTGCCGGGAGCGGCGGCATTCCCGTGATCGTCAACTACGAGACGACGTGGTACCCGAGCCTCGTCGAAACGTATCGGGTGATCAGGACGGAGCGTGCCGGCGGCGCCATCCGGAAGATGGTCGCGATGGACGGGCACGAGGGCCCGAAGGAGATCGGCGTCGGGCCGGAGTTCCTCGGCTGGCTCACCGACCCGGTGAAGAACGGCGGCGGCGCACTCTTCGACTTCGGCTGCTACGGCGCGAACATCATGACGTGGCTGATGAACAACGAGCGGCCGCGCGCGGTGACCGCGGTCACCCAGCAGTTCAAGCCTGCGGTCTACCCGCGCGTCGATGATGAGGCGACGATCCTCGTCGAGTACGCGGGCGCGCAGGGGATCATCCAGGCGTCGTGGAATTGGCCGTTCAGCCGGAAGGACGTCGAGGTGTACGCCGAGCGTGCCTACGCCGTCAGCGCCGGGGCGGATGGGCTGCGCGTGCGCCTGCCCGGGGCAAAGGAGGAGATGCGCACTCCGGCACCGCTAGCGGCCGACCAGCACGATTCCGTCTCGTACCTGGTCTCCGTGGTGCGTGGCCGCGTGAAGCCGTCCGGCCGGTCGTCGCTCGAGAACAACCTCGTCGTCACCGAGATCCTGGCGGCGGCGAGGGCATCGGCCGAACAAGGACGCAGGGTCACGTTGGCGGTACACTAGGCGGCATGTTCATGACCCGTGCGATCGCATGCGTCGCTCTTTGTGCCGCGAGCGCGACGGCAGCGCCCTACACGGAGCGCCAGGCGACTGCCGCGCAGCCGGCACCCGCCGCGCCGGCCGCGCAGCCCGCACCGCCTCCGTTCGTCGATCCCGCCACGGTGCGGCCGAAGGGGCGCGCCGAGGACGTCGGTTCAATCGACGCGATCGTGGCTGCCGTGTACGACGTGATCTCCGGTCCGGCAGGGCCGCGGGATTGGGACCGCTTCAAATCGCTCCTGCTTCCTGAATGCCGGTTCATGCCCATGGGGAACCGGCCCGACGGGCAGGAGATCTACCGCGCCATGGACGCCGACGGCTACATCGAACGCGCCGGGCCGAACTTCCTCAAGCAGGGCTTCTTCGAATCGAGCGTCTCGAACCGCGTCGAGCAGTTCGGCCGCATCGCCCACGTGTTCAGCACCTACGAGTCACGGCACGAGAAGAGCGGCGAGCCCTTCGCGCGGGGCATCAACAGCATGCAGCTCGTGAAGCTGGGGACCCGCTGGTGGATCGCCGCGATCATGTGGGACGCCGAGCGCCCAGGGGTGACGATTCCGGACAAGTACCTGACCAGGTAGACGACCACCCATTTTCAGCCGAGCGCGCGTCCCGCCCCCGGTGATGTGCGCAGGAGAGCCATCATGTCCGACACGACCGATCGTCGCGAGTTCCTCAAAACCACCATCGGCGCCGGCCTTGGCGCGGCCGTCGCCGCGACTGGTGCGCCTGCCGCCGCGTCACAGGCGCCGGCGCCAGCCGCCGGACAGAAGACCCTCGCCGCGCCGCCGATCGACCGCGTCCGCGTGGGGATCATCGGCCTCGGCAACCAGGGATCCTCGCACCTGTCGAACTTCCTGAAGGTGCCGAATGCGGAGGTGCGCGCGCTCTGCGACCTCGTGCCGGCGAAGGTCGAGCGTGGCCTGGCCGCCTGTGCGAAAGCCGGTGCGCCGAAGCCCGCCACCTATACCGGCGGGCCGGAGGAATGGCGGAAGCTGTGCGACAGCGACCTGGACCTCGTCTACATCGTCACGCCCTGGGAACTGCACGCGCCGATGTGCGTCGAGGCCATGAAGAAGGGCAAGCATGCGGCGACCGAAGTGCCGATGGCGCCGACGCTCGCCGAGTGCTGGCAGCTCGTCGAGACCTCCGAATCGACGCGGCGCCACTGCGTGATGATGGAGAACTGCTGCTACGACCGCGAGGAGATGATGATCCTCAACATGGTGCGGCAGGGCGTGTTCGGCGAGCTGCTGCATGCAGAGTGCGGCTACCTGCACGATCTGCGAACGCACAAGCTGAGCCCGACGTATTACGAGGGCCGCTGGCGGCTGGCGCACTCCGTGCGGCGCAACGGCGACCTGTATCCCACGCACGGCCTCGGCCCGGTGTGCCAGTGGCTCGACGTCAACCGCGGCAACCGGCTCGAGTCGCTGGTGTCGGTGAGCACCAAGTCGCGCGGGCTGAATCTCTGGGCCGCGAAGACGTTCGGACCGGACAGCCCGGACGCGAAGCAGAAGTACGCCCTTGGCGACGTGGTCAACACCTTCATCCGCACGAACCGTGGCGAGACGATCATCGTGACGCACGACACGAACACGCCGCGGCCGTACAGCCGGAAGATCCTGCTCCAGGGCACAAAGGGTGTCGTGCAGAAGTACCCGCTCCCACCCCGCGTCTACATCGAGGGCACGAGCCCGCATGACGAGTGGGACACGCTGCAGAAATACGCCGACCAGTACGAGCATCCGATCTGGCGGGCGCTCGAGGAGCAGTCCAAAGAGGCCGGCCACGGCGGCATGGATTACATCGAAGACTTCCGGCTGGTGCAGTGCCTGCGGGCGGGGACGCCGACCGACATGGACGTCTACGACGGCGCGGCGTGGAGCTCGGTGTCGGAGCTGAGCGAAAAATCGATCGCAGCGAAGAGCCAGCCGGTCGATTGCCCCGACTTCACTCGCGGGGCCTGGCAGTCGCGTCCGCCGCTCGGAATCGTGACGGCGTAGATCCGTTGACCGTTAGCCGTTGACCGTTAACGGTGGCCGCGACATGGCCTGCTTCGCATGCTGTCGCCTTCACTGCGAACGGTTGGTCAAGGATGAACCACGAGTGCTGAAGGCGGCAGACGACGACCGTCGCCCGATTCAGGCTCTCCCGGCGAACTCGCGGGTCTCGGTGTGGACCTTGACCCGCTCCCCTTCCTTGATGAACAGCGGCACGCGGATCTCGAGTCCGGTGTCGGTCGTCGCCGCCTTCGTGACGCTGCCGCTCGCGGTGTCGCCGCGGGTGCCGGGCTCCGTCCGCGCCACCGTCATCTCCACGTGTGGCGGGAACTCCAGGCCAATCGGGACGCCGTTGTACTTCTGGATTTGCACGACGATGTTGTCGGCGAGCAGGAGACGGTCGTCGCCCAGCATCTCCGGACGGAGCGTCAACGTCTCGTAGGTCTCGTCGTCCATGAAGTGATAGCCGTCGCCGCCGGAATACTGGTACGACGCCGTCACCTTGACCAGGTCGGGCTCGGAGAACTTCTCGCCGGCTTTGAAGGTCTTGTCGAACACCGCGCGCGTGAGCAGGTTGCGCATCTTCAGCCGGACGAGCGTCTGTCCCCCGCGTGCCGTCGGCTTCGACACCTCCACCTCGATGCAGTGATACGGCGCGCCGTCGTACTCGAAGAACATCTTGCGTTTGATCGCGATTGCTTCAATCAGGGCTGCCATGCACTCCTCGTGGGCTGCGCGTGTGAACACGGCCGGGGTGACCGCGGCCGCGTCCGCAGTCCGATGCGATCCGCACCGATTCCCAGCACTCCTGCCGCCGGCCGTCGCCGAGCGGTGGCTCGAGGGACATGTCGGGAACCCGGCAGTCGCGGCCGCGCGTATCGATGATAAGTCAGGTCGGCGCGTGCACCGGCCGTCACAGCGCACGCAGCGTTCGCGACACGTTCGCACGGGCAGCACGGATTGCCGGCGGCACCCCGCCGCACACCCCCATGAGCAGCGCGAAGGCGAGGCCCAGCGCCAGCAGGTCCGGTGTAATCCGGAACGCAAAGGCCAGGTGCGAGAATGTCTGCCAATTGATGGTGCCCGTGGTGATCCCGTTCACGGGCAAGGCGAGCAGGCAGCCGAGCACGCCGCCGATCAGCGCAATCCACATCGACTCGGCGAGGAATGCGAGCACGACGGTCCTGCCGGTGAAGCCCAACGCCCGCAGCACCGCGATTTCGCGCCCGCGTTCGGCAACCGCCGAGTACATGGTGTTCAGCGCGGCGAGCACGGCGCCGAGTCCCATGACCAGGGCCACCAGGCCGCCGAGCACCGTGATGAGCGTCGTCACGGTGCGCGACTGCGCCTCGTAGTACTCCCGCTCTCGCACCGCCTGCAGGTGCACGCGGGGATCGCGCTCCAGGCTCGCCTTGAAGGCCGGGAAGTCGGCCGGGGACCGCAGCCGGGTGGTGACCGACTGAAACACGCCCGGAGGGCGTTGGTAGTTGCCGTTCAGCACCGCCGCGTCTGCCCAGATTTCCGAGTCGAAGGCGCTGCCGTTCGCGTCGAAGAAGCCGACGACCTGCCAGATGCCGGGGCCGATGTGCACCGAGGCCCCGAGATCCAGGCCGGCATACGACTGCGCCGCGTTTCTGCCGACGACGATCTCGTACAGCCCCGGTCGCAGGAACCGGCCCTTCGTGATGCGCACGTTGTCCCGCACGTCCAGCACGCGCCCTGACACCCCACGCACCTGCACGTTGGCATCGCCGTCGCCCGTGCGCAGCCGCAGATTCGCTATCACCACGACCTCCGCGCTCACGAGCGGATCCCCTCCCCGCCGCGCCACCTGCGGCGCGTCTTCGACCACGCGCACGGCATCGAGCAGAACGACGCTGGTCATCTCGGAATCGGCGCCCGACTGCTGCACGATGGCGTTCGCCGGCAGACCAGACGAGACGAGTGTTGCCTGGAACCCGCGCGCGAGCGCGAGCATCGCGATGAACACGGCCACCGTGCCGGCGATCCCGATGATCGCCACGAGCGACGACGTCCACCGCTCGATGGCGCTGCGGATGTTGTAGGCGAGCGGGATCGCCATGGTCAGACCCTCCGCAGCGCCGTAGCCACGTTCAACCGCATCGCGCCGACCGCCGGGAGCACGCCCGCGAGCAGCCCGGTACCGAGCGCGAAGGCCGCGCCTCCGGCGAGCGCGATCGGCGGAAGGTAGAGCAGGATGAGGCCGCTCGTGATGTCCTGCTTCGTGAGGGCATGCGCCAGCCACAGCCCCACCGCGCCGCCGACGGCCGCAATCACGAGCGACTCGGCAAGCACGAGGCCGACCACGAACCGATCGGAAAATCCCAGCGCCTTGAGCACGGCGAGCTCGCTCGTTCGCTCGCGCACGGCAATGGCCATCGTGTTGCCGGTCACCAGCAGCAGCGTGAAGAACACGACGCCGCCAATGGCCAGGAGCAGGAACTCGATGTTGCCCATCTGCTGCATGAAGCTGGCGGCGAACGCCGACTCGGTCTGCGTGCGGGTCTCCGAGGCGGAGTTGCCGAACTCGGCGTCGATCGCCTTGGCGACCGCGAGCGCCCGGCCGGGATCCGCCACCCGTACGACATACCAGCCGACGATGCCCCGCCAGTAGGAGGGCGCCTTCTCGTAGAAGTAGTCGTGCCGCAGCCAGAGCTGCGTTTCGTCGTCGCCCTGCCGCGTGCCGTGGTAAATCGCGCGCACGTGAAAGTCCCAGCTGCCACCGCCGAGATAGCCGGGCACCTTGAGCGGGATCTTGTCGCCCAGTCGCCAGCCGAATCGCTGCGCGAGCTTCGTGCCGACGACACATCCCGCGCGATCGGCCAGGAAATCCGCCCACTGACTGGGGCTGACGACGTACTCCGGGTAGATGCGGCGCCAGTCGTCGGGCTCGACGACGAACTGCGGGAAGAAGTTCTTCACGTCCTGGTAGACGCCGCCGAACCAGGTCGCGTGCGCCGCATCGCGCACGCCCGGCAGCCGCTTCAAGCGCGCGAGATAGGTGATGGGAAGCGGCTGCATGATCGATGTCCGGCCAACCACGACGAGCCGATCGGCGCCGGCGACGTCGATGCCCTGCCGGAACCCGTAATGGATTGAGCCCAGGATCCCGAAGAGGAACATCGCGACCGCAAACGATCCAATGGTCAGGACCGTCCGGATCTTGCGGCGGCGGAGGTTCGCGAGCAGCAGCGGGAGAAACCGCATGAGTTGTGACCCTCGCGCATTGTTTCACAGTCACGGTCGCGGCGTGACGGCGTAGCTCTCCCCGGGCACGGTCTCGAACTCCGCGATGCCGGCATGACTCTCCACGCTGCGCGGCGGGCGCCCTTGCACGGCGATTGAGAGTCCGGTCGCGGATCGGATGCGGCACCGCCCGCCGATGGTCGAGAGGATCGAGGCCGTCGAGAGCGCGCCGTGCGCCCAGGCGATCCCGACCTCGAAGCCGCCGCGGGCGCGCAGGCCGCGAATCTCGCCAGCCGGCCACGCGGCGGGCAGCGCCGGCAACAACTCGAGGGCGTCGTCATCGGACTGGAGCATCAGCTCGGCGATCGCAGCTGTCAGGCCAAGCGCCCCGTCAACCTGCGGCGCCTTCGAACAGATCGAGAACAGGCTGGCCGTCGTGTAATGGTTGGCTGCGTACGCCACGTTCTGGAGCGCGCGCTCGCCGTCGCCAAGCCTCGCCCACGAGGCCGCTTTCCAGGCCGATGACCAGCCATTTCCCGTGAGCCCGCGCTGCTCGAGGACGACGCGGCTCGCCGCAGCGAAGGCGGGCGTGCGCCGGCGCGTCACCTGGTGGCCCGGATACAAGCCGTACAACGACGAGATGTGGCGGTGGCTGGGCTCGCGCTGCTCCCAGTCCTCGAGCCACTCCTGCAAGTCGCCCTTGTGGCCGATCTGCATCGGCGCGAGCCTGGCGCTCGCGTCCACGAGACGTGTACGGAACGGCGCGTCCACATCCAAGACCGCCGCCGCCTCGCCGACGCTGGCGAACAGGTCCTTCACAATCTGCAGATCGATGGTGGATCCGGCGACGAGTGTCGTGCCGTTGGTCATCGACCCGGTGACCTCGTCGAAGAACCGCACGTTTCCGGGAGCGAGCGGGAAGTTTTCGGGTGAGGTCGACGGGTTCGTCACCAGCCAGCCCCGTTGCGGATGCGGCACGAGGAAGTCGAGGAAGAACTCCGCCGCGCCCTTCATGATCGGGTAGTACTCCCGCAGAAAGCCGGTGTCGCCCGTGAACCGGTAGTGCTCCCAGAGGTGCGTGGCGAGCCAGGCGCCGCCGGTCGTGAACGCACCCCAGCTCGGGCCGTCCATCGGGGCCGCGACACGCCACAGATCCGTGTTCTGGTGCGCGACCCACCCGCGAGCGGCGTAGTGCTCGTGCGCGACGCGTCCGCCCTCGTCGCTCAACTCCCGGATCATCCGGAACAGCGGCTCCGCGCACTCCGAGAGATTGGCGACCTCGGCTGGCCAGTAGTTCATCTCGGTATTGATGTTGGTCGTGTACTTCGAGTCCCACGGCGGGTTCATGCCGGCGTTCCAAAGACCCTGCAGGTTGGCCGGCTGCGTCCCCGGTCGCGACGACGAGATGAGCAGGTAGCGGCCGAATTGGAACAGCAGCGCCGGCAGCGATGGATCGTTGGCTCCGGTGAACAGCTGGAGGCGTTCGTCGGTCGGCCGGGCGGAGTCAGCCGTCGCGCCCAGATCGATCGACACGCGGCGGAACAGGCGCTGGTGTTCCGCGATATGTGCGGCGCGCAGGGTCGCGAAAGGCGTTCCCGCGGCCTGCCCCATTACGCCGGCCACTCGCCCTTCGGCGTCTGCGCTCACGTCCTTGTAGCTGACGAAGCTCGTCGCGGCCGCGACGAGCAGGGTGACCGCGTCCGCCTTCTCCACGATCAGCACGTCGTCTTCGACGCGCATGTCTCCGCCCTCGGCGGTGGCGTCCAGCCTGGAGACATAGCGGAGAGCGCCAGGAACACCGAGGTAGTCCGGTGATTTTCCGTGGACGATGAGGCGCCCCGGCGCGACGCCATCCATGCGGAAGTAATCGGTCGCATAGTTGGAGTGCGCCTGGTTGCGCGCGCCGCGCAACTGCGCCCTGAACGCGATGCGTCCGGGAGCGTCGGCGGTGAGCCGCACGACGAGCACCTGGGCGACGGGCGAGACGAACGTCTCGCGCGTGAACGACGTCCCGTTTCGCGTGAAGGTGGTGGCAGCGATCGCCGTGTCGAGGTCCAGCGAGCGCCGATATGAGGACACGTCGCCGTGGTCAGCGAATTCGAGCACGAGCGACCCGAGCGACTGGTACTTCTGCTGCTCGACGGGGCGGCCGAGGAGCGAGCGGCCGAACAGCTTGTGCGCGCGAACGAACTCGCCGTCGAAGATCAGGCGTCGAACCTCCGGCAGGGCCGCCGATGCGCCGGTCACGGTCGTGGAGTACGGCCCGCCGGACCAGTAGGTGTCTTCGTTCAGCCCAATCTCCTCCTCGTCGACCCTGCCGAACACCATGCCGCCGAGCCGGCCGTTGCCGACGGGCAGGGCGTCGTCCCAGGTGGGCGCGGGATGCGTGTACCAGAGGTACGTGCTCGGGCGCATCTCTTCGGGAGCAACGCCGGCGCCAATCGTGACCGGTGCTGGCTCGATCCGAGCATCGCGATGGGTGAAACCGGCGGCGACGAGCCACACCGAAGCGAAGGCGAGCCATGCACGTGAGGTCACGGTGCTGCTCCTGTTCTGGCGATTCGAGGTTGACGAGCGGCGCCCTCGGTGGGTCGTACGACCGAGCCCGGCGAATTCTACGCTGATAGCGGTCATGGCGCGGTGTCGTGGCGCCGATGGCCGAACTCGCTCAGAGGTGCCCAAGCGCGAAGGCCAGGTCGTACACGTGCGCCGCCGCCACGAGCGCGATGAGTGCCACGACGACCCCGATCCCCACCACGCCAGCCGCAACACTGCCTGGCACCGTCGCACGGGGCGCCAGGATCCACTCCGCGCCCTTCATGGCGTAGATGATGTAGATGGGAAGCAGGAACAGGATGTACTTCGTCTTGAGTGCCCAGTCGTCTTGCGCGACGACCCACGCGAAATACGACGCGAGCGTGAGCGCGAGCATCACGTGCAGCGGCAGGTACTCGCGCCGGCCGAGCAGCAGCACACCACCCAGCACGGCGAGCGCGGTCGGCACGAGCGCGAGGTAGACGACGGCGCGGCTGACCGAGCGCGGCATGTGCTTCCATGGATACGGCGCCGCGGGATCGCTGATGCGGCCCGGCACGGTGAAGAAGCTCATGTCCGTCCACGCCATTCCATAGAGCGTCGTCCAGACGCTGCGGTACACGTCGAGCGACGTCAGTTCGCCCTTCTCGCTGTCCGGCTGTGCGACCTCGACGATCGCGCGCGGCGAGAACGAGACGAAGTCGTACCGGTCCCAGTAGTACTCGCGCGTAGACGAAAACGCGTCACCGGCCGAACCGTTCGCAAACAGGGGCGTTCCGTACCGGCGGCTGTTGTCGACGTATTTCCATCCGCCAATCGCAAGGGCGGCGGCAAGCACGACGAGCCCGTCGCGCACAACGCGCAGTCGCGCGGGGCCTGTCAGAAGGCGGATGCCGAGCACCGCGCCAGCCGTGGCGAGCGCGATCAGCCCCGAGTACTTCGTTGCCGCGGCAAGACCCGCGAGGACTCCAACGGCAGCCGGCCTGCGCCAGCCGGCGTGATCCCTGGGCGTCACCGTAGTGCCCGGCTTCAGACCGGCCTCGGCGCTGGCAAGCCACTCCGTCAAATAGAACAGGAACATCGTCATGAACGCCGAGACGACGATGTCGCCCTCGGGAGCGTACGAACTGATGAACAGACACGGAAAGGCGAGGACGAGCCCGACGGCGACAGTGGAGAGGCCGCGATCTGCAACCAGTCGATCGACAAGCCTGGAGCTGTAGATCGCGGTGATCGCGCCGGCGGCGAGCGGCATCAGCGAGAGGAAACGCAGGCCCCACTCGGGCGAACTCTCCAGGCTCGCCGTCAGCCACCGGCCGGCCGCATAGAACGGCAGGCCGAGCAGGTAGAACATCGGCGGGTGGTAGCACTGCCAGCAGTCACTCGCGAGCGGCAGGCGTCCGGTCGTCCAGAACAGCTCGATCGCCTCGTAGTAGTAGTCGTACACGTAGCCGAAGGGCGTTGGACAGTAGAAGGCGAGCGCTACGCGCAGCAGCACGGCGGCCACACCGAGGCCCCAGAGCACTCGCGTGCGGTGACGGGCGATCCCCGACAGCAGCAGCGCGGGAAGTTCCCCGGTCCTCGAGGCGAGTGATGGCATCGGCTGTTGCTGCCGCGCGTGGCGAAATCGCGACGTCACCGTGTCAACGCGACGCGAGTGCGGTCCAGTTGACGACAACCTGGATGGGCGGGATGAGCGGAGGTCCGAGCACCGTGTTCACGACAAAACGCCGGCCGTCGGGCGAAACGGCGTAATCCGAAGGTCCGTGCAGGTCCAGGAGCGCCACGGTGAACAGGCGGTGCGGCCGCCCCGTCGAAAAGGAAGCGGAAGACACGACGTCGGCCGCCATCAGCCAGCCGTCCTGCGACACGTAGTACAGCTCCCGCCCGTCACCCCGCCACTGCGGGTCGCCGCCTCCGGCCGTAGACACCTGCCACCTGACACCCGTCGGCGGCAGCGGCTCCACGTACACCTCCGGCGCGCCGGAGTCGCCGGCCATGTAAGCGAACCAGCGCCCGTCCGGTGCGACCGACGCCTGACTCGGCTCGGCACCCTGCGGAAAGACGCCGCGCACCTGCACCGGCGGGCGACCGTCCAACCACAGTTGCCAGACGCCGCCGCGCGTCAGGGTCGCGACGAGCGAGCGTCCGTCGGGCAGCCACCCATCGAGCAGCGCGTCGCCTTCCACCGCCAGCAGCGGTTCGTCTTCGCCGGGATGATCCATGGGTACGCGGTACAAGTGCGAATCTCCGCTGCGCGCCGATGAGAACGCGACGAAGCGGCCGTCAGGAGACCACGCCGGCCGGAGATCGGCCGCCGGGTGTCGCGTGAGACGGCTGGCCGTGCCACGCCCGAGATCGAACAGCCAGAGGTCCGCATTCGTCGCGTCCGATGTCGCGTGTTCCGTGACGACGCGCGTACCGTCGGGGGAGAAGCGCGGGTGCCGGTACAAGGCCGGCTCGCCGATCGCCTGGAGCTCGCGGCCGGACCGGTCCCGCAGTACCAGCCTGGTCGTCCGCAGCGTCTCGTTCCTGCGGTAGACGAGCACTCCGGTGGCGGAGACATCGAATGCGCCATCGCCTTCGCTGTGGGATTTCACCCCGCTGGCCACGGGCAGCTCGTCCCCGCTCGTGGCGCCCGTCTCAGCGTCGAAGCGCTGTGCCACAAGCGAGCCGGCGCGAGCGAACAGGACGAACCCTGGCGCCGCGCATGCCACGCGCGAGTACTGGGCGATCACGCGCGTGTGGCCAGTCCCGTCGAGGGATCCCAGGAACACGCCTCCTCGTTCCGCCCGCCGGTTGCGCACGAGGAAGAGGAATCGTCGGCCGTCGGGCAGGAACTCCGGCCAGCTGTGTTCGAATTCGCCGTTCGTCTTGTCGAGCGTGGTGACTTGCGCCAGGCCCGTCCCATCGGCGCGAACGCGATGCAGCCCGGCAACTCCGGTCGGCGCGAACACCAGCGTGCCGTCGCGGCTCCACGCGCCGCCCCGCGGCGCCGGCGCATCGGCCAGCGTCCGCGCATGGGAGCCGTCCAGGCCCACACGGTGCAACTTCTCGTCCGCGAAATAGGCGATCGACCGCGAATCGGGTGACCAGAACGGCGTCTCTCGCCCTGACACGGCCGCCAGCGGCCGCGCCTCTGGTTCGTGAAGACCGCGCAGCCACAGCACGGAACGTCCTTCGTGCGGCCCGCCGAACACGATCCAGCGGCCGTCTGGAGACACGCGCGGCCAGCTGCCCGTGTTCACTGGTGCGACGATCGAGAACTGCACCAGTGGTTGATCCAGCGTCGGTGAGCGCGAATTCCACATGGCCGCCGCCGCCAGCGCCGCGACGCCGAGTGCGGCGGCGCCGATCCAGAGCCAGGCCGCCCGACGCGACAGGTGCGTCCCCGCGGCGCCGTCAGCGCGGACCTCCGTTCCGAAAACCCCCAGCAGCGCGCGCTCGAGGTCACCGGCGCTTCCGTAGCGCGCCTCGGCCACGCGCGCGGTCGCGCGTTCGACAATCTGCACGACCATCTCGGGCAGGTCTGGGCGCAGCGCACGCAGGGCGAGGCGTTCGCCCGACGCGTGCGCTTCGCGCACCTGCCTGAGCGTCGCGCCCTCGATCGGATGGCGAGCCGAGAGCAGGTAGAACAGCAGGACGCCCAGGCTGTAGATCTCGCTCGCCGTCGTCGCCGCACGGCGCTCGAACAGCTCGGGCGCCATGTAGAGCGGCGTGCCGAGCAGGTCGCGCGTCGACGCACTTTCGGCGTCGCGCGCGCCGCTGAAGTCCATCAGGACGATGCGGCCGCCGACTTCGCGCATCACGTTGTGCGCCTTGAGATCCCGGTGCACGAGGCCGGCGGCGTTCAGCGCGGCGAGCGCCCGGCACAGGTCGAGACCGACCCCCGCCGCCTCGCGCGCGCTCATGGGGCCCTGCGAATCGATGAGGTCGGCGAGCGTGCTGCCCTCGATGAATTCCATCCAGATGCCGGCAGCGTCGGCGTCTTCGTCAGCGCCGTAGACCGAGACGACGTTGGGGTGGTGAATGCGGGCGAGGAGGCGGGCCTCGTCGAGCGGAGGTCGCGCGGTCGCGCTGCGCGTCGGCATCAGCTTCAGGGCCACCTCGCGATCGAGGCGGGTATCCCACGCGCGGTAGACCGAACCGAAGGCGCCGGTGCCGACGCGTTCGATGATGACGAGGTGACGCCACGCCCTGACGCCGTGTGCCGGCTCGGGATCAGCAGCAGCAGGAGCGTCCGCGCCAGCCGCACCGCCCGACCGCGCGCTGATGACCGCGGCGAGGCGCCGAAGCTCGGCGACCACGCGGCGCGTGCCCGGCTCGCGCACGCGGCGCTCGGCAGCCTCCCAGTCTACGGGGCGGCCATCCGAAACGTCGGCGCCCAGTGCGATGAGCCACGCGTCGTCATCGTCGGTCACGGCTCATCTCTCGGGCCAGCCGAACGAGGGCACGGCTCGTCGCCATGCGCGCGGCGGACGGGGACGGTCTTTCGAGCAGCTCGGCAACCTGCGCATACTGGAGCCCGAGTTCGACGCGTGCGAGCACGAGGTCGCGCTCCATGGGCGGCAACCGATCCAGCGCGGCGCGATAGGTCTCGAGCGTCTGCTGACCAACGGCTTCCTCCAGGGGCGAGGCATTACTCGCGGTGTGGTCGTCGGCGAGAGGCTCGGCCGCGGGCCGCCGGTTGGCCGCACGCACGGCATCTCTTACGCGGTTCCCGAGTGCCTGGCTGACGTACGCCGAGAACGCGCGCTCGTGATTCGGCGTGAAGCCGTCGAGGTGCCGGACCGTCTGCAGCAACGTGTCCTGCACCAGATCTTCCGTGTCGAGATGCTGTCGCGCCCATGGCGGTAGGCGCCGGTGCGCCCACCGGCGGAGGCGCGGCAAGTAGCGCGCGCAGAGTTCCTCGCGTGCGGAGTCGTCGCCCTGCTGCGCCCGGAAAAGGAGTGATACCGACGAGCAAGCGGCGGCGCCGTCCGAATCACGTGTGGTCGTGCCCGGAGCCCGTTCCTGGGGTTCGTCCATGGGGAGCGCCGAAATGATACAGGCTCGGAGTGGGTCAACGGAAGTGGTAGCAACGCCGCCATCCACTGGGATGTGCCGCAGCGGTAGAATCCACCATCCCCCGTGAATTGAAGATCATCATGTCCTCTCGACGCGGCCTGCTGGTCATTGCTGTTGTGGTGTTGAGCCTGCTCGCCGGGCTCTTCGCCTACCGCGCCCTCGACCTGGAGACGCTGAGACGCCTGGCCGAACGCCACGCGTCGGCGCTGCTCGGACAGCCCGTCACGGTCGGCCGCATGCACGTCAGCCTCTGGCCGATACCTGCGGTGACCGGCAGCGATATCGGGGTGGCGGACGGTGGCGGCCGCGCGCCGGGCGTGTCAGTGCGCAGTATACGCATCCTGCCGCAGTGGCGAACACTTCTTTCGAAGCCGATCGTCATCAATGCTGTCGAGATCGAAGGTCTCGCGGTGACGGTGCGCCGCGATCGAGAGCGTCGCTGGGTCTTGCCCGGCCCAGCGGCCCGCGCGCGTTCGCCGGAACCCGGGACAACGGGCGGGCCGGCCGGCGTGCCCGGCGGACCGGCTACAGAGGCCGTCGTCGTCACACGCGTGCGGCTCCGCGATGGACGCGTTCAGCTCGTGGACGACCTGCTGAGGGTGCCAAACGGCTCCGCAGCGGTTGCGGTGATCAGTATTGGTTACGCCGACCTCGTGCAGCGGCCGGACGGAGCGGCCACGTTGACGATGGCAGGCGGCATCGGCAGCTCGGCGCTTGCCGGCACGATCGATATCGGTGCGCAGGTCATCTCCGCATCCGTGCAATCGCCCTCGTTGCACACCGGGGATTTGCCCGCGCTCTTCGCCTTGCTCGGGGCGGCGGCGCCAGCAGGTCTCGCGATCGCCGGTGAAGCGCCGCTCGAGCTGACAGCGCAGATCGCACGCGGCACCGGGGCGCTGACGGCGTCGGGGCGGCTCCGCGCCGCTCGCGTGCAGTTCGATACTGTGACGGTGTCGCACGTCGTGGTGCCGTTCCGGGTCGCCAATGATGCGCTCACGATTGAACCGCTGGCATTGTCGGCATACGGCGGCACGGGTGGCGGCACGCTCGGCGTGCGGTTCAATCGCAGGCCTGCCACGTGGACGCTCGACATGCGCCTCGACGGGCTCGACGTCAACGCCTTGCTGTCGGCGAACACCACTGCTCGCGATCGCGTGCTCGGCACCGGCCGAATGGCCGCGCGCCTCCAGGGCACGAGCGACGCTCCCGCCGAGCGCCATATGAGCGGCACCGTGGATGTGGCCCTGTCGAATGGGGTGATCCACAATTTTGCGCTGCTCGCAGCCATCAACAGCGCGCTGCATGTGACGGCCGGAGACGCGCGCGACACGCGGTTCGAGCGTTTCTCCGCCACGCTGTCGCTCGCGCAAGGCGCCGTGCGCACCCAGAACGCAGCGCTCGTCGCCGGAGAAATGACGGCCACGGCTGCGGGCGCGGTCAGCGTCGATCGAACAATCGACATGGCGGGCACCGCCCGCTTCTCGCCAGAGGTGAGCGCACGCATGATTGCGAGCGTCAATCACATATCGGCCGCGCGCAACGAGCAGGGACAGGTCGAGGTGCCGTTCAGCATCACGGGACCGATCGAGGCGCCGGTGTTCGCGATCGACGTCGAGCAGATCCTCAATCGTGCGCTCCGCAAGGAGGTCGAGCGAAGCGTCCGAAAGACGCTCGATCGGCTGCTGCGGCGGCCGTGATCGGTGAACGAGGGTGGCCGCATGAGGCGGCAGGCTCGGGCGGAGGCGCCGGTCGAGTTCCTTCTGGAGCCGGTGCAGCGACAGCCCGCCGGCCATCGCTTGCCGCCCAACGCGTGCTGACTCCTGCACTCACTCGATCGGGTTACGGTTCCGGCTTCCAGGTTCGAGGTCCGGTTTCACCGTGCGTACGCGGGGTTCCCGTCTGGAGTAGTACCGAAGACTCCGTGCTGATTTCGGAAGCCCGGCTTGGAACCCTGAAGATGCGGAACCCACCCTGGAACCTGGTACGTGGCACCGGGAACCGTCACCAACACAAGTTTCCGGTTAGCTCTTATCCCCCCTCGGCGTCCTCAGCAACCGCAGCCCGTTTGCGCACACGATGAGGGTACTGCCCTCGTGCCCGACGACGCCGAGTGGCAGCGGGATGCCGACAGTGAAAAGCGCGGCGAGGAGCACCAGAATCACCGCGGCGGAGAATGCGAGGTTCGCGACCACGGTGCGCACGGCGCGGCGACTGAGGGAGAGCGCGTACACGACCTTCCCCAGGTCATCGCCCATCAGCACGCAGTGTGCGCTTTCGAGGGCGAGGTCCGTGCCAGCCGCCCCCATGGCGACGCCGACCGACGCGCTGGCCAGCGCGGGCGCGTCGTTCACACCGTCGCCGATCATCATCACCGGACCGTGGGCGGCGCGGATCTCGCCGAGCAGCCGGACCTTGTCCTCGGGGAGCAGGCTCGCGTGGACTTCGTCCACGCCCGCATGGGCGGCAACGCTCCGGGCCACCGTCGGGTTGTCACCCGTCAGCATCACCGTGCGGGTGATGCCGAGCGCCTTGAAGCGGCGGATCGTCTCGGGCACACCGGCGCGCACGGTGTCAGCCATCGCGATGATGCCGAGCCAGCCGCCGCTCGACTCGTGCCTGCCGATCGAACCGTGCCGATCGAGCTCGCGGTGCACGATGAGGGCGCTCTTGCCTTCCGCTTCGAGACGCGCCTGCGCCGACGCCAGCTCCGGCGCGATCGCCTCACCGTGCTCGCGGTAGAGGCGATCCCCGCCGATCCAGACCTTGTAGCCGTCGAGCGTGGCGTGAACGCCGCGGCCGGGCAGCGCGACGAAGTCGCGCATCGGGGGCAGCTCGATTCGGCGCGCGTTGGCGGCGCGGACGATTTCCCGCGCGAACGGGTGCTCCGACCGCGACTCGAGCGCGGCCGCGTATGCGAGCAGGCTGTCTTCCGTGAACCCTGGCGGCGCGTGTGGGCCGAGGATGACATCGGTCACGCCGGGACGGCCGGTGGTGAGCGTGCCCGTTTTGTCGAGGACGATCACGCGCACCTCCGCCATGCTCTCGAGGTACGCGCCACCCTTGAAGAGGATGCCATGGCGCGCGCCGTTGGCGATCGCCGAGAGGATCGCGGCCGGCGTGGAGATGACGAGCGCGCACGGCGAGGCGACGACGAGAAACACCATCCCGCGGTACAGCGACAGGTCGAAGGCCCGGCCGAGGACGAGCCACGGCACGAGCACGAGGAGGATCACGATCGAGAGGACGGCCCACGCGTACACGCTCTCGGCGCGTTCGAGGAAGCGCTGCGATTGTGCCTTGTGCGTCTCGGCCGATTCGACCATCTTCACGATGCGCGCGAGGGTCGAGTCCTCGGCCAGCCGCGTGACCTCGACGTCGACGGCGCCGGTGCCGTTCATCGCGCCGGCGTACGCAAGCGATCCGGCGCGCTTCTCGACCGGGGTCGATTCGCCGGTGATGCTCGCCTCGTTCATCTCGGTGAGGCCCTCGCGCACGACGCCGTCGGTCGGCACCATCTCGCCGGGACGCACGAGCATCCGGTCGCCCACGGCAAGCGCCTCGAGGAGCACCTGGATCTCGCCGCCGTTGCGCAGAACGGTCGCGTGCCGCGGTCGGCGCTGCAGCAGGCGCGAGATCGCGTGACGCGAACGCGCCATCGCGTAGGTCTGGAGCGTGTTCGAGAGAGAGAAGAGGAAGAGGAGAATCGCGCCTTCCCGCGGGCTGCCCGTGAGGGCTGCGCCGCCGGCAGCCAGCAGCATCAGGAAGTCGATGTCGAACTCGCCTCGCAGCAGCCGCGGGACCGTGCTGCCGACTGCAAACCAGCCGCCGGTCACGTACGCAGCGACATCGATCGTGCGGTGCAACGAGCCGGACAGTCCGAGCCGATCGGCGAGCGCGCTCGCGACGACCAGCAGCAGCGTTGCAATCGTCAGCGCGAGTTCAGCGGCCCGGCGATCGAACCGGACCCACGCCCAGTCCGCTGGTGCCGGGACGCTGCTGGCCGGCAACGGCGACGCGAAAGGCTCCCCTGCCACCCGCCCAATGTACACCGCGACGATCCCTGAATCGCGCGAGAGCCACGATGTGCGGCTTCGGCAGCCGTGCCGCACGTGACGTGGCTCGCACCGTTTCAGGCGTGCTGCCGGCGGTCGACGAAGGTGGCAGGCTCCAGCGGCCGGCCCAGGGGGTGCCGTGCGGCGTCGCGCCGGGCGGCCCAGTGCAGCACCGGCCCGGCCAGGCGGCTCGTGGTGCGCGCGAGGATGCCGAGCTCCCGTTCGAACTGCTGCCGGAAGGCGGACACACGGTCCGCCGCGGGATGCGAGGTGCGCCGCAGATACGCATCGATCGCCCACAGCAGCGGCGCATAGCCGGTCCTCATCTGCTGCGCCTCGTGCGCCACCCGCCGCCGTACTCGCGCGTCCACGTCGTCTTTGTAGCGCCGCCAGCCGTTGAACATGGTCTCGACGAGGCGGTACAGGCTTGGTCCGTTCCGCTCGTAGTCGCGCGCGAAGGCGCCGTCGAGCAGCGTCTTCGACTCGTCGCGCCCGATCGCCGCGTGCTGGAAGTTGAACTTGTACTGGCCGTGGATGTCGGCCAGGTCCACGTCGGACAGGATGCGCCCCTGCGCCGCCATCTCGCTGTAGAGCGGCGTGCCCGGCACCGGCGTGTAGAGCATGAACTGGTGCGAGTCGGTCTCGTGTTCGACCGCGTATTCGATCTCGGGCCGGATGTTGTCGGGCGTGTGGTGCTCGAGCCCGATGATGGTGGACCCCTGCACGCGGATGCCGTGCGCCCGCAGCTCGCGCGTCAGCGCCTGCGTATCGGTGCCCTTCAGCTTGGTGTATTCGCCGTGCGGCGACTCGAGCCCGAGCCACACCCAGCCGACGCCGAGCTCGACCAGCTGCCGCATCTCGTACTTGCTCACGGCATTGGCGGACGAGAACACGTACATCGACCACGCCTTGTCGTGCGCCTTCATCAGCTCCAGCAATTCGAGCGCACGCTTCTTATGAAGGAGGAAGTTCTCGTCCATCATGAAGAAGCACGACACGTGCAGCCTGGCCTCGATGTCGCACATGACGCTGAACAGCTCCGCGCCCGTCTTGTAGAAGTCGATGAACGAGCCCTTGCCGCCAAAGAACGAGGACGTCGTGCAGAAGTTGCACCCCATTGGACACCCGACCGACGGGATCACCGTCGCGGCCGGGTTGCCGCCGCCGCGCGGGGCGCGGAATCCGAACAGCCGGAACCCGAACGACGAGGGGATTGCCGGGTGCCGCACGGGCGCATCCTGGGGCTCTCCAAGGTAGGCGCGGAACCACCGCACGCCCTCTCCCTTGACGACGACATCGGCGTCGATCATCCGCTCGATCCCCGGGATGGCCGCGACGTGCCCGCCGATGACGATCCGCGACTGCGGCGAGAGGGCCCGCACCAGGCGGCACATCTCGCGGACCTTGCCGACATTCACGATGATCGATGAGATGCCGATGATGTCGTAGGCGTTGGTCGTGATCTCCTCCATGAATCGCTCACGCGTCGGGAAGTCGAGCAGCGTGCGCGGCGCGGAGATGTTCTCGTGAATGAGCATGAGCCCCCAGGACCGGTGGTGCATGCGCAGCGAGAACGGCCCCTGCGCCCGCGTGACCTGGTTGTGATAGAGCTCCATCGGGTTGATCGAACGGCTGCCGTACTCGTCGTCTGTCGCGTACGGGCCGAACACGGAGGTCAGGAGAACGGTTGCGCGGGTGCCTTTGGGATGTGTATGCATGACGGGACCCTGATGAGTTACCTCCCGCCATCCTAGACGCCTGCGCGCGAACGGACTGTATTACTTGTGTCAGCGCCCGCCATGCGCGGTGTGGCGGTGCGCTGTCAACGACCCGGACCTCGGCGACTGGTGCTCGGACCCGGCAGGTATGATGAGACGTGCAGGCGCTCGGGCGTCGCGACGCCTTCGTTCGCATCAGCGGTCTCGTCCTGACGTTCGCCGCCTCGAGCCTGCTCGCGTGGGTGCTCGCGACGCAGCCTGCGACGATGGCCGACGTCGGCGGAGGCCTGGCCGCGAGCGTCGGCCTCTACCGCATCGATCAAGCGGCCTTCGCCGAGGGACTGCAGTACTTCCGCACCGACAAGTTCCGCGAAGCGCGGCTGGCCTTTGCCCGCGCTGACCCGGTCGCGCGCGATCCAACGACGCAGTACTACGTCGCGTATTCGTTCTACCGCCAGGGGTGGGGACGCGTGTACAACGATGACGCGCTCTTTCGCGACGCGCTGCAGGCACTCGACCGCGCCATTGCGGCGGCGCCCTCGCACCGCGTCCGCGTCGAGGATCCGGCACTCGGCCTGCGCTCGTCCGACGAACTGCGCGGCGAACTCGAACGGGGTCTCACGCGCGAGCTGTCGGATCTGAATCCGATGCGCGTCTTCCGTCCACGCCAGTAGGCCGTGCACTCGCCAATGGCCCAGAACGTCAACGCCGGCCGGGAAGCCATTACGCTGCCGCTGGTATTCCTCGGGGTCTCCGGGCTGTCGGCGGTCCGAATCGGCGAAGGCGGCGCCACCCGCTTCGTCGGGCCGACGCTCTTCGCGCTGGTGCTGGCCGTGATACTCGCAGGACTCCTCCTGCGCGCCGGCGTCCTGGCGCCCGAGCGTCTCGTGTCGTCGAGACGCGCGCCGCTCGCGAACGCGAATGGCGTCTCGGTCCTCGTCACGCTGCTGTTCGCGTCGGCGCAGGTGTTCACGCTGCTGACGCCCGAGGGCGGGTTGATGGCCGTCCTGTTCAGCGCGTTCTACCTCACCCTGCTCTGGACGACGGCCGCGGCACGGCCCGCGGCACACCATCTGCTCAGAAGCCTGGCCGTCGTCTTTGGCTCCGCGCTCGTGCTGCGGTTCGTCGTGCTCAACGCGATCGCCGCGCCGGCGGGCAGCGTCGCGCACAAGCTGTTCGCCGCCGCCCTCGAAGGACTGACGCTCGGCGGACTGGGGCTCGAGTATCACGCACCCGCGACCGGCTACGCGGCGTTCATCGCGCTCGGCCTGTTCTTCGTCGGGCTGCTGCTGCTGCCGCACCAGGCCGGCGCGCCGCCGCTGGCAACGCCCTCCGAGTGGCCCGGCGAGATCGACGGCGCGCGCAGCGAGCTTCCGGCGCGTTCAACGCGCGAGGACGGCGGCAAGTCAGGGGCGGTTCGCCAGAACTGACGACTTGCCGCGTTTCTTGAGCAGCTCGATCACGATCGGCACGACCGAGACGAGGACGATGCCGATCGCAACCAGCGAGAAGTTGTTCTTCACCACCGGGACGTTGCCGAAGAGCAGTCCGGCGCCGAAGCAGAGGCCGGTCCAGAGAAACCCGCCGACCAGGTTGTAGAAGGCGAACTTGCCGTACGTCATGGCGCCGGCTCCCGCCACGAAGGGGACGAACGTGCGCACGATCGGCATGAATCGCCCGAGCACGACGGCCATCCCGCCGTATTTCTCGAAGAACGCGTGCGTGCGATCGAGGTGCTCGCGGTTCATGAGGCGATGCCAGGTGCTCGAGTGGTCCGCCGCGCTGAACACGCGCGGGCCGACGAAACGGCCGACCGAGTAGTTGACGATGTTCCCCGTGACGGCGGCCACGAGCAGCAACGTGAACGTCAGCCACGGGTTGAGGATGTCGCGCGCGGCGAGGGCGCCGCACGCGAACAGCAGCGAGTCGCCGGGCAGGAACGGCGTGACGACCAGCCCGGTCTCCGCGAAGATGATGGCGAACAGGATGGCGTAGATCCACGGACCGTACGAGATGGTCAGCTCGGCGAGGTGTGCGTCGAGGTGGACGAACAGATCGATCAGCGCGTGCATCGGGAAGCGGACTCCAGGCCGGGAGATGAGGGATCGGGGCGCCCGTCAGCCGCGGTACGGTTGGAGAGCGCAACCCTGGTTCGCGGTCCCAGCAGGTGATTGTCGCTGATGACGGCGAAACAGCAAACTACATCCCGGCCGAAGTCTCACACGGGGCGAAATACGTCCTGATCACGTTCTCCAGCGCGGCCTCAACGGGTGGCGGTGCCGAAGGTGTCGCACGCGTCGGGGTTGCCGCTGTCGAGGCCGCGGCGGAACCATTGCACCCGCTGCGCCGACGAGCCGTGCGTGAACTTCTCGGGGGCGACGCGGCCGGTCGCCTGGCGCTGCAGGCGGTCGTCGCCGATCGCGGCCGCAGCGTTGAGGCCTTCCTCGACGTCCCCCGCCTCGAGCTCCACCTTGTTCTGCGCGGCGCGTCCGGATTGCGACG
Source organism: Vicinamibacteria bacterium (assembly GCA_963697705.1). Classification (GTDB taxonomy): domain Bacteria; phylum Acidobacteriota; class Vicinamibacteria; order Vicinamibacterales; family JAENWD01; genus CAVUCH01. The sequence goes on along the minus strand of CAVOPA010000017.1, from coordinate 505,643 downwards.
CCACGTGTCCCCACACGCCGGCGAAGCAATCGGCCTGCAGTTCCATGCGCACCGACAGCGCATTGGCCTGCTGCGGCTGCGACTGCTGCGCGCGCCGCACCTGCGAATCGATCCCGAGCAGCGCCTGCACGTGGTGGCCGACCTCGTGCGCCAGCACGTACGCCTTCGCGAAATCGCCCGGGGCACCGAAGCGCTCCTCGAGCTCGCGGTAGAACCCGAGGTCGATGTAGACCTTGTGCGTCGCCGGGCAGTAGAACGGTCCGGTGGCGGATCCGGCCACGCCGCATCCTTCTGCATCCACCTGATCGGTGAACAGGACGACGGTCGTCGGCTGGTACCGGCCGCCCAGGGCGCGCGCCCAGGTGTCGTTCAGATCCTCCAGCATCGTGCCCGCGAAGTGCTTCATCTGGTCGTCGCCCGGCGCAGCCTGCCGTTCGACCACCTGCCCCCCGCCCGTCTGTGTGGCGGATCCGAACAGCGACAGCAGGTCGGTGCCCGTCAACCAGCTCAGCACCAGAAGCACGAGCGTGCCGCCGATCCCGAGCGGCACGCCGCGGCCGAGGGACATGCCACGGCGGTCCTCAACGTACCTGTCGTCACCGGCTTGCCACTTCATCGCCCCTCCTGGTCGTCGTCACTCCGCTCCCGCACCTGGCAGCTCGGACATACGGGCCATGCTGCGGATGAGATCGTACTCGAGCACCAGCACGCCGCCATGGTCAGCAAGGGCTGTTCCGACCATCGCCTGTCCCACTGTCGCCGCGGAAATGGGACGGTACTTCCTGAGCGGACCGACCAGGACGAACGACACGCGCGGCATCAGGCCCTGGGCCAGCGCCTCACCGCGGCGGGAGTCGCTGCGCGCGCCGATCAGGAGCCCGGGCCGGAGGATATCGAGCTGCTCGAACCCGACGGCGCCAACCGCACGTTCCGCCTCGCCTTTGACGCGGAGGTAGAAATTCGACCGACCGGGATCGGCGCCGACCGAGGACACGAGCACGAAGCGGCGCGCGCCGGCATCGCGCGCGAACCGCGCGAACGACGCGACGTGCTCGAGATCGACGCGCCTGAACGCCTCGCGCGAGCCGGCGGCTGCGATCGTGGTCCCCAGCGCACAGAACGCATCCGTTGCGGTGACGACACCGGCCGCCGCAAGCTGGTCGAAGGACACCACGCGCACGTCGAGGTCCGCCGGGGCCGATGCGAGCGGCCGGCGCACCAGCGCCGTGACACCCGCGAACGCGGTCGACGCCAGCAGAGCGCGGAGGCAGTGGCCGCCGACGAGGCCCGTCGCGCCGGCAACGAGCGCGTGGCGTACGGGCGTGACGTCCCGGCCGACGCCGCGGGGCTCGTCAGCCGTCATCGACGTGCGCCGCCGGCGCGATAGCGCGTCAACGCTTCGCGCATCGAGTCGAATGCGATGTCGTGGAGATCGATGGTGAGAGGGTCCGCCCACACAAGGCTCTCGACGGCGTCGAGGGGTGCGGCGCTCTCGGGATCAGCCACCGACCCGGTGAAGAAGAGATCGAGTGTGTTGTATGTGACGCCGGCATACAGGTAGCGGTTCGGGAACGAGGCGAGGTACACGGGCGCGAGCAGCTCGAGCCCCACCTCCTCGCGCACCTCGCGGACGAGCGCCTGTTCGGCGCTCTCGCCGGCGTCGACGAACCCGCCCGGCATCCCGAGCTTGCCCTTGGCCGGATCCTTTGCACGCCGGATGAACAGGCCGCGCCCATCGTCACCTACGATGATCGCCGCCACCGCGCTCGCCGCATTGAAGAAGAGCGTGAACCCGCACGCGTGGCAGCGAAATGGGCCATAGCCGGCGCGTTCGGGGGTGTCGGTTTGCCGGGCGCCGCAGCGCGGACAGTGGGCGAAGTGACGAACAGGGCCTTCCACGGCGCAATTGTACCCGGCGGTCTGGAGCGGATGGGGCGCGACGCGGATCACGGGCCCGCCTGAAGGCGGGCACTACGCGGGATCACGGGCCGGCCTCTCAAGGCGGGCACTACGCGGGATCACGCTCAGGGCCCAGCTCGAACAGGGCACTCGGCCTGACGCGTCATCCCTGTAGTGCCGACCTTCAGGTCGGCCGGGATCGGCCTGCCCTAGTCCCCGAACGTGATCCCCTGCGCGAGCGGGAGCGCCGTGGACCAGTTCACCGTGTTCGTCTGCCGGCGCATGTAGGTCTTCCACGCGTCGGAACCCGACTCGCGCCCGCCGCCGGTTTCCTTCTCGCCGCCGAAGGCACCGCCGATTTCAGCACCAGACGTGCCGATGTTCACGTTGGCGATGCCGCAGTCGGAGCCCTTGGCCGAGAGGAACTCCTCGGCTTTCCGCATGCTCTCCGTGAAGATCGCGCTCGACAGCCCCTGCGGGACGTCGTTGTGCAGGGCGAGCGCCTCCTCGAAGGCGTCGTACTCGAGCACGTACAGCACCGGCGCGAACGTCTCGGCCTTGACGATGGCCGTCTGCGCGGGCATGCGGACGATCGTGGGCTCCACGAACTGCGGCCCCAGATCGGTCCGGCGGCCGCCCCCGGCGACGATGTCGCCGCCCTCCGCCTTGATCTGGTCGATGGCGGCAAACATGTCCGTCAGCGCGTCGGGCGTGACGAGCGGTCCCATCAGCGTGGACGGATCGAGCGGGTCGCCAACGCGCACCTGCTTGTACGCGCGCACCAGCCGATCGACCAGCTCGCCCGCGATCGACTTCTGCACGATGATGCGCCGAGTCGAGGTGCAGCGCTGGCCGGCGGTGCCGACCGCACCGAACAGGATCGCCCGCGTCGCGAGATCGAGGTTCGCGTCCTCGGTGACGATGATCGCGTTGTTCCCGCCAAGCTCGAGGATCGTCCGCCCGAAGCGTTTGGCCACCGTCGCCGCAACGTGCTCGCCGACCTGCGTCGAGCCTGTGAACGAGACGAGCGGCAGCCGGCGATCGCCGAGCATGCGCTCGCCAACGGCGCGCCCGGGACCGATCGTCAGCGTGAAGACCCCGCGCACGCCGTGGTCGGCCATGACGCGGTTTGCGATGTGCTGCACGGCGACTGCACAGAGCGGCGTCGGCGCGGCTGGCTTCCACACCACGGGGTCGCCGCAGACGGCGGCAATAGCGCTGTTCCATGCCCAGACGGCGACCGGAAAGTTGAAGGCGGTGATCACGCCCACCACCCCGAGCGGATGCCACTGCTCCATCATCCGGTGCCCCGGCCGCTCCGAGCCCATCGTCAGGCCGTAAAGCTGACGCGAGAGGCCGGTCGCGAAGTCGCAGATGTCGATCATCTCCTGCACTTCGCCGTGGCCCTCGGCGCGGATCTTTCCCATTTCGAGCGACACGAGATCACCGAGCGGCTCCTTCAGTTCGCGGAGGGCGTTCCCCAGGTCGCGCACGAGCTCTCCTCGCTTCGGCGCGGGCGTCATCCGCCACGATTCGAACGCGCCGACCGCTTCTCCCACCACCTGGTCGTACGACTCCGCGGACGCCTGCAGCACGCGCGCAATCGGCTCGCCCGTGGTGGGGTTGTACGACACGAGCTCCTGCGCTCCGGGAGCGCTGATCCAGCGGTCGGCGCCGGCTGACGCGCCCTGGTTCACGTCCTCGAGCTTCAGCTTCGCCAGCAAGGCGGGCGTGGTCACGATGGTCGGCATACGTCCTCTTCCGTGCCGCGCACTCGAACGGCGGCACAACACGCAAATCTATCAGACGTTGCGTCGCATGCGGTTTCGCGCGGTTTCATCCAGAATCTCCAACGTTCGTGATCCACCTCGTCCTGTCTCATACGTCCCTGTTTGGCGCGTCCACATGCGCATCTTTTTCGCACTCCTCGACCCACAGGCTCTCTATCCTGACGACGGAACAGACGGGACGCCCGAGCGGAGCCGCCCAGAACGTCCCTGACCGTCAACCTGAGGTAAGCAGGTCGAACCGGCTACGGAGACCATGTCCCTCCGCCCGCGCCGCCGACCTCCGACACCCCACGTCACGACATGGAAGACGAAAGCGGAACGTGCGCGGATGCGCTATGGCCTCGTGCAGCGCGGAGAGGGCCGCTGGACGGCCGTATTTACCCTCGGCTACAGCGAGCCAGATCCAGTCACCGGCAAGCGCAAGCTCTTACAGAAGTCGATGAGCCTCGGCAAATGCACGCGAGCCGAGGGAAGATCCGGCGGGATGCAGTGGCGGTATCGAATTCATCGCACGAAGCTCACGCTGGGCGAGCGGTTGACGACATCGCTGGAGGAAAGTGTGGGACCGATCCGCCGGATGAACACGATTGAGGCCTACCAGAACGCCGTCACCAAGCACATCGTGCCCGCGCTCGGCGGGCTTCCGCTCCAGATGTTGCGGCCGGGACACCTGACGAAATGCTACGGTGAGAAGATCTCTGCCGGGCTTTCCTGGCATTGCGCACAGACTGACAGCGCGAACCTGCGACTCCACTTGGGCCAGCGGATCGAGTTGCTCCACAACGAAATCATTCGGCGTCCCGGGCAGGACGTGGAAGCGAGCGTGGGTGTCATCGGTACAGGCACGGCAGGGTGACGGCACGCAAGCTGTCTTCCAGCTCCTCAGGGACGCGGTTTCGCGAGGGAGTCCGGGACCATTGTCGTGGTGGCCTAAGGGAATTGCAAGCACTTGTTAAGGGAATTGCCCGACATACACATTGGGGAATCCCCTCATAGCTGGCGCACGGCTGAGCACATTAAACTTATCAGTTCCACTTCCACTCTTTGCCCGCCGTCCGTCGGCCTCAGGTCGGATCCGGGATTTCAACATGAGCTCCGAGTCAGACGTGATCGGTCACGACAGAAGGACAGGAGTGGAGTACAAGGCCATGCGTCGACTGCTTGCATCACTTCTCGCATGTCTTGCCCTTGGCGTCGCCCTGCCAGCCGCCGGGCCGCGGCCGCACACACCGGCGGCTCAGGCCGCCGCGCAACCGCAGGCCAGGGCAAGCGGAAACCCGCTGCTCGCGCCGTGGACGGGTCCGTTCGGCGGCGTGCCGCCGTGGGACCTCGTCACGCCGGACCTGTTCCCCGGGGCCTTCACCGCCGCACTGGCGGAGGAACGTGCCGAGATCGCCGCCATCGCCGGCAATTCGCAGCCGCCGACTTTCGAGAACACGATCGCCGCCATGCAGCGCGCCGGGCAGACCCGGGATCGGCTGATGCGCCTGTTCGGCGTCATGACGTCGAACATGCAGTCGCCGCCGTACCAGGCCCTCGATCGCGAGTGGCAGCCGAAGTTCGCCGCCGCGAGCGACGAGATCACCTTCAACGAACGCCTGTTCACGCGCATCGCCGCCGTGCACGCGTCGCTGCTGACGCCATCGCTCGCCGCGGACCAGCAGCGGCTGACGACACTCGTGTACGACAGCTTCGTGCGGCGCGGCGCCAAGCTCGATGCCGCCGGGAAGGCGCAGCTCGGGAACATCAACCAGGCGCTCGCCGGGCTGTTCTCGGAGTTCAGCGCGAAGGTGCTGGCCGACGAGAACACCTGGACGGTCTTCGACCGCGCAGCCGACCTGGCAGGGTTGCCGGCCTCGCTCGTCGCCGCCGCTCGATCGGCCGCGGCAGAGCGCGGGCTTCCCGATAAATGGGCCATCGTCAACACCCGGTCGAGCGTGGACCCGTTCCTGACCTACTCGACCCGGCGCGACCTGCGCGAGAAGGTGTGGACGCGGTTCAAGCAGCGCGGCGACAACGGCGATGCGAACGACACGAATGCGACCATCGCACGCATCGTGAAGCTGCGCGCCGAGCGCGCGGTCCTGCTCGGCTACGGTACGCACGCCGATTGGCGGATGGCCGACACGATGGCCAAGGATCCGCCGCGCGCGCGGGATCTCATGATGCAGGTCTGGCCGGCGGCCGTCGCGCGCGTGAAGGAGGAGGTCGCCGACATGCAGGCGATCGCCGACACCGAGAGTGGTGGCGCCGCGATCGGGCCGTGGGATTACCTCTTTTACGCAGACAAGGTGCGCAAGGCGAAGTACGACCTGCAGCAGAGCGAAATCAAACCCTACTTCGAACTCGGAAACATCGTCGCCGGGGCGCTCTGGGCGGCGGAACAGCGCTACGAGCTCACGTTTCGCGAGATCACCGGTCAGGTGCCGGTCTTCCATCCCGACGTTCGTGTGTGGGAAGTGACCGACACGCCCACGGGCGCGCACCGTGGCCTGTTCTACTTCGACAGCTTCGCGCGCGCGGGGAAGCGCTCGGGCGCGTGGGCCAGCGCATACCGCACGCAGAGTACGTTCGACGGCCGGGTCACGGCGATCGCGTCCAACAACAACAACTTCGTCAAGGGGGCTGCCGGCGAGCCCGTGCTGATCTCACTGGACGATGCCGAGACGCTGTTCCATGAGTTCGGGCACGCCATTCACGGCCTCCTGCAGGACGTGCGCTACCCGGGCCTGGCGGGCACGCCTCGCGACTTCGTCGAGTATCCCTCCCAGGTGAACGAGCACTGGCTGCTGACGCGCGAGGTGCTCGACCGCTTCGCGCGCCACTATCAGACGAAAGAGCCGATGCCGCAGGCGGTCGTCGACAAGATCGTCCGCAGCGAGAAGTTCAACCAGGGCTACACCACCGTCGAATACTTGTCATCCGCGATCGTCGACATGGACCTGCACACGGTCCGCGACGGCGTGGTCGATCCGGACGCGTTCGAGCGGGACACGCTCGCGCGCATCGGCATGCCGCGCGAGATCGCGATGCGGCACCGGCTCCCCCAGTTCACGCACCTCTTCGCGAGCGACGCGTACTCGGCCGGGTACTACAGCTACCTGTGGTCGGAGGTGATGGACGCCGACACGTGGAAGGCGTTTCTCGAAGCCGGCGGGCCCTGGGACAAGATCGTGGCGAAACGGCTGCGGCAGTACATCCTGTCGAACGGCAACACGATCGATCGAGCCGAGGCCTACCGCCTGTTTCGCGGCCGCGATCCCGAGGTCAAGGCGCTGCTCGAGCAACGCGGCTTCGCGGCGGTCGGCGCGCAGCCGCGGTAGGACACGATCGCGACCGCCGGCGTGGATCCGCTGACGCCCTGAGGGCGCCGTAAGTCGCTCGAATGAGGCGATCGGAAGGGCTGAAAAGGCGGGCGGGAACAGACAGCTGTCAGGCGCGGACCGGCGGGACCGGTCCGCGCGTGGGGAGACTGTGGTTTACCAGCGGGGCTCGCGGCGCGAGCGGCCGCCACCGCCGCCGGCACCGTAGCCGCCGCCGCCCGAGCGCTCAGGCTTCGGCCGCGCCTCGTTGACCGTGAGGGCGCGCCCGCCCAACTGGTGGCCGTTCAAGTCCTCGATCGCCTTCCGTGCGCCTTCGTCGGTGCCCATCTCGACAAACGCGAACCCACGCGCACGGCCGGTGGCCATGTCGCGCATGACGTTCACCGTGTCGACCGAACCGCTCTGGCTGAAAAGCTCGCGCAGATCCTGTTCGCCGGTCTCGTAGGGCAGGTTTCCGACATACAACTTGCGACTCATGTGCTGCACTCCTGTCTCGCGTGCGCGAGACCTGCCGATCGATCGCGGTCGATCGGTGTGTGACACGCGACGACCGAGATCAGCGTCGCGTCGACGGCGGCTCGTTGCAGGAGGGAGGCGTTGCGAGAAGGCGAGTGAGGACGTGCTCGTTCGGTTCTCTAACGACTGACTGCGCAGTGCGCCACCAGGCCGCAAATTGTAACACACGTCTCATTGGCGCTCGAAAGTCAAGCACGGCCGTAGTCGCCGAACTGACTGGGGAAATCGCCTGGTCGCCGTTCGCACGTCGCTCAGAAGGCGAGCCCGAACGTGAAGTGAGCGCGCGTGCCGGCGTCGATGCCGTGCGCGACGTCGATCCGCATCGAGAGCACAGGCGCCGTGACGAAGAAGCCGGCTCCCACGCTCCTGTCCCATGTCGCGTTTGTCAGGCTTTCGTCCGCGCCGTACACGGTGCCCGCGTCGGTGAACACGGCAATGCCCGTGCGGGCGACACGGAGTGGGGACGTAATCGGCATCCGCAGTTCGGCCGACGCCGCAGCGAGCCGGTCCCCGATGCGGTACCCCAGCGGAAAGCCGCGCAGCGACGCGGCGCCCCCGAGCAGCGGCTGTTCGAACAGTGGCAGTGGATTCGCCGACCACGCTTGCTGGACACGGGCGACGAACACCACCTGGCGGACGACTCCGACGTAGCCGCGAACGTCGGTCAGCACCCGCGGCGTATCCTCGGCGTGATCGAACCACTCGTGTTCCACCGTCGCCGTCGCGAACACCGCGTTGCGCGGGAAGGCGGGATCGCGCCGCGTATCGAGCGTCGCCTCGACGCCCGCGGATCGCAACCGGTCCGCGATGTCACCGAACTGCACGTCGGCCAGGCGGCCGGTCGCGCCAATCCGGAACCATGACGACACGGCGCGCTCGGCGCGCACGCCCACGCCGGCCCGCCGGTCGCCGATCTCGAGCGCCGGGTTCTCGCGGCGTGTCACGCCCGCGTCCGCCACGATGCGCGTGAAAGGGCCGCGCGTGAAGCGCCGCTCGACGTCGACGGTCGCCTGGCGCTCACCGCCCCAGGTGAGAGGCACGGACACACGCGTGCGGCGGCCGAGCAGATCCACGAACCCGAACCGCACGCCGTACGTGAAGCCGTAGCCGTCCTCGAAGGAGAGAACCGGCAACCACATCGTGCTCGCTTTGAACCGCCGCAGCACGCCGGGCGTCGGCGTGTCGGCCGAGACTCCCGTCTGTTCCTCGACGAGCACGACGAGCACGACCGCGCCGGGGTCTTCGATCGACTGGTATCGCTTGAGGATGGTGACCTTCCTGAATCGGCCGCTCTTGCGCAGGCGCGCCTCCGCATCGGACACCCTCGCCGCCGAGAACGGCTCGCCGGTGACGAGGCCGCTCAGACGCACGACGTCTGCGTCAGCCGTGGTGTGGTTGCCGTGCACGCGGATTTCGACGATCGTCTCAGGCGCGGCGGCCTCCTGCGGGCGCGCGCCCGTGGCGAGCAGCGCGAGCACTCCGACGAGCGTGGCCGCACACGTCATCGCAGCTTTACTTTCACGTCGGCCTGGCGGTAGTTCAAGTACGCGAGGTCGTACTTGATGGCGTACGTGCCATTCGCGAGCGTGAAGGCGGCGTGCCCGTCGACAGCGCGCGGCAGCCAGACACCCGGAAAGGCCTCGCCCATCTGCATCGACGCGCGCACATCCTCGATCCGTACAATCGAGCGGCCGGGCAGAAAGTCGAACCCGACGTTGTCGAAGGTGTACTTCACGATCTGATGCGTGGTGGGCTCGATCCAGAGCGTCACGAGGGCGACCTTGTTCATCTGGCGCTCCACGCGCGCGTCGGTGTCCTCCTCCTTCTCGTGCGGCCGGCGATCGTCCGGCTTCGCGTCGTCATCGTTGAAGAGGCGGGCCGGGTAGTACTCGATCCTGAGCACCTGGCGGCCGTCGAAGGGTTCCCGCCCCACCAGCGCGTACCGGCCCGGCTCGAACTTGAACCGCAGGAAGTACGCTGCCGAGACGAACTGCGGCTCGCGGGTGAGCTTGAGCAGCGCATCGACGTCGGTCGCAGATGCCTCTGGCTGCTTGTCCGGCGCGGTCACCGGCTGCTTGTCCTTTGCGGGTTCGCCTGCTGGCGCCGACTGACGCTCCTCGCGCCGGCGCTCGCGTTCAATCCAGCGGTCCTCGTACACGCGCCGCTCGCCCTCGCTCAAGGCGACACCGTCGAACCGGACGGGGCTGCGGACGAAGGCGCCGTCGCGGATGTACCAGGTGTATTCCCGGTCGAGCCCGTACAGCCGGGTCTGTGCAGGGCCGGTGACCTCGGCGCGCTCCCGCTCATCGAGCACGTATTGCTGGAGCTTGCTCCAGTTCTCGTCGCGCCGTGCGAGGACCTGCGCCATGAACTCGTCGAGGTCAGAGTGGGGCGACGCCTTCTGGTCTCCGCTGACGGCCACTGCTCCGAGCGACAGGACGAACGCGACGAGCGGTACGGTGCGGAGTGGGTTGCGCATGTGGTTAGCTGTCGCTGGTGAGCCTGCTCACGGAAGACGAGCGCTCGGGGGAGCAGGTTCCCGCGGAGACTTTGATTCTCTCTGTGGCACCCCGGTTGCTCGGCCCCGGTTACATGGCTGCTCCCGAGCGTCGCACCAGGCGGTTCATCCCCATCTGGTTGCTGTTGAGCCTGGCAGTGCTCGCGGCAGGCTTGTACTTCGGCTACCGGTGGCCGGAGATCACAGCCACGATCGTGTTGCTGGCGCTGGTGGCCATCTGGATGGGTGCGGAGCGGCTCACGACGCGATGGTGGTACTGACCAGGGCTTGCGCTGTATTTCCCCGTGCCGTTGGTTCATGATGCTGGGGAATACCAGAGTCGCTCCCGGCCGTCAGCTTCGTCCCATGTTCACCCGCCCGACCCTCCCGGCGTTTTCCCGCCCCTTCCGCGACACACCAGCCCGCGACCATCCCGGGCTCGCTGGGTTCGCGCCGGTGCTCGCGCCCTCCGAACGGTCGCGCTGACACATGGGACGACTGTGGACGCGCCTCTCACCGCTGCTCGGCCTGTTGCTGTTCGGGGCCGCGTTGTGGGTCCTCAACCGCGAAGTGCGGCACCTCTCGTTGCACAGCCTGTCGCATGCGATCAGGAGCCTGCCGGCGGCGACCGTTGCGCTCGCCGCGGTCTTCACGGTGCTCAACTACATCATCCTCACCGGCTACGATCAGCTCGCGTTCGTGTACATCCGCCGCCCGATCTCGAAATGGCAGGTCGCGATGGCGTCCTTCGTTGGTTACGCGATCGCCAACAACGTGGGCTTCGCGCTGCTATCTGGTACGTCGGCGCGCTATCGCTTCTACTCGCGGTGGGGCCTGAGCGGAGGCGATATCTCGCGGGTCGTCGTGTTCTACTCCGGCACGTTCTGGCTCGGCCTCATCGTGCTGGGATCGTGGAGCCTGCTGTTCAGTCCGGTGGCGCGCGTGAACGGCCTCGCGCCGGTCTGGTTGACGCGGACAGCCGGCGTGGTGCTGCTCTCGGTCGCCGCCACCTACGCGGCCGCGCCGTTGTTCTGGAAGCAGCCCGTCTCCGTCGCCGGCACTGACATCTCGCTGCCATCCCCTCCGCTCATCGCGTCCCAGTTCGTGCTCTCGGCGCTCGACTGGGCACTGGCCGGCGCCGTGCTGTATGTGCTGCTGCCCATGTGGCGGCCCGACTTCACGTTCTTTCTCGGCGCATTTCTCGCGTCACAGCTCATCGCGCTCGTCAGCCATGTGCCGGGCGGCATCGGCGTGTTCGAGTCGCTGATGATCCTGTTGCTGAAGCCGTGGCTCACCGCAGACGAGTTCCTGCCGGCGCTCGCGGTCTATCGCGTCATTTACTACCTGCTGCCGCTGGTCGCCGCCCTGGGCGTCCTGCTCGTCGACGAGTTCTACCAGCGACGTCACCATGTCGTGCAATGGGGCAACGCGTTCGGGACGCTCACGACGGCAGTCGCCCCAAAACTGCTGGCGGTGTTCACGCTGCTGGCGGGCGCGGTGCTGATGTTCTCGGGGGCCACGCCGTCGCAGCCTGAGCGCGTCGCGGCGCTCGCGCGCATCCTTCCGCTGGCGGTGCTCGAAGGGTCGCACTTTTTCGGCAGCCTCATTGGGTTTGGGCTGCTCATCGTGGCGTGGGGGCTCGCGCGCCGCCTGGATGCCGCTTACTACCTGGCCGTGTGCGGCCTCGTGTCGGGCGGCCTCGCGTCGCTCTTGAAGGGCGGCGACTACGAGGAGGCAGTCCTCATGGCAGCCCTGCTCGCCATGCTCGTCCCCGCCCGTCGTGAGTTCGACCGCAAGGCCGCGCTGTTCGAAGTGCCGTTCTCGCCGGCCTGGCTCACCGCGATAGGCGCCGTGGTGCTCGCGTCGCTGGCACTCGGACTGTTCGCGTACCGCCATGTCGAGGTACTCGAACCAGCTCTGGTGGGTGTTCGAGGAGCGGCAGGATGCGCCGCGGTTCCTCCGTGCGACGGTCGGCGTGTTCGTGGCGATGCTCGCCGTGGGACTGCGGCAGCTGCTTCGACCGCCGCCGCCCGAGGTGGAGTGGCCCGACGAGCGGCAGCTCGCCGCCGCGGCGACGATCGTCGCCGAACAGGAGCACACGTTCGCGAATCTCGCCCTCCTCGGCGACAAGGCGCTCGCCTGGAGCGAGCGGCGGGATGCGTTCCTCATGTATGCCGTACAGGGACGGACCTGGGTGGCGCTCGGCGACCCCGTGGGACCGGCGAGCGCCGGCGAGCCGCTCGTGAAGCTGTTTCTCGAGCACGCCGACGATTACCAGGGGGTGCCGGTGTTCTACCAGGTCACGCGCGAGTGGCTGCACCGCTACGCCGACTTCGGCCTCACCTTCGCCAAGCTCGGCGAGGAAGCCCGAGTGCGCCTGTCGCACTTCAGCACCGACGGCGGAGGCACCGCGAAGAAGTTGCGGATGACGCTGCGCCGTGTGCTCAAGGACGGCGGCACCTTTCGCGTGATCCCGCCTGAGGCGATCACCCCCGCGCTCCTCGCAGAAGTGCGTGAGGTGTCTGACGAGTGGCTCGCCGAGCGCGGGTCGTCGGAAAAGGGCTTTTCGCTCGGCTTCTTCGACGAGCACTACATCGCCCGGTGTCCCCTCGCGCTCATCGAGCGGAACGGACGCGTGCAGGCGTTCGCCAACGTCTGGGTGGGTGCCCGCCGGGTGGAGGTGTCGGTCGACCTGATGCGTCACCGCACGTCGGCGCCGAACGGCGTGATGGACGCGCTGTTCACCGCGCTGATGCAGTGGGGCAAAGACGAGGGTTACGAGTGGTTCAATCTGGGGATGGCGCCGCTGTCGGGCCTCGAAGACTCACCGGTGGCGCCGCTCTGGGCGAAGCTGGGACGGTTCGTCTACGGACACGGTCAAACCTTCTACAACTTCAAGGGGCTACGCGCCTACAAAGAGAAGTTCGATCCCGAGTGGGAGCCCCGCTACCTCGCATATCCCGGGGGACTTGCCCTGCCGCGGATCCTCGCCGACGTATCTGCCCTGATCGCGGGGGGATACAGGAGGATATTCCTGAAGACGTGAGCGACAGCCGGGCGCGCAGCCTGTTCTGCCGCCGCTCAGGAACCGATGACCACCATCCGGATGTTCGTCATCTCTTCGATGGCGAACCGCACGCCCTCCCGTCCGATGCCGCTCATGCGATTGCCGCCGTAGGGCATGTGGTCGACGCGGAAGATCGACGTGTCGTTGATCATCACGCCACCCACGTCGAGCCGGCGCACGGCCGCGAACGCCTTCTGCAAATCCCGTGTGTAGACGCCGGCCTGCAGCCCGTACGGCGAATCCCCCACCAGGCTGAGCGCTTCGTCGAAGCTGCGATAGGCCACGATCGAGACGAGCGGCGCGAATGCTTCCTGGCACATCACCTTCATCTCGGGCCGCGTGCCGGTGAGCACCGTCGGCCAGATCACCCGCCCGTCCCGGCGCCCGCCCGTGACGACGCGCGCGCCTTCTGATTCGGCCTCGCGGATCCATTGTTCCGCGCGATCGGCGGCCTCGTCGGAGATGAGCGGACCGACGTCGCAATCGTGCGCCAGCGGGTTACCCACCTTCAGCGCCTCGGTCTGACGGATGAACTCGAGCAGGAACGGATCGGCAATCGACTCGTGGACGTACAAACGCTGGAGGCTGATGCACACTTGCCCGGCGTTGGCGAACGACGACATCACGCAGCGCGGGATGGCGCGGGCGAGGTCGGCGTCGGGCTCGACGATCGTGCCGGAGTTGTTCCCCAACTCGAGGGTGACGCGCTTCAGGCCGGCAAGACTGGCGATCAGCCGGCCGACCGGCGGACTGCCAGTGAACGAGATCTTGGCAGGCACCGAATGGCGCACGAGCGCCTCGCCCGTCGTCGGCCCCTCGCCGTGCACGACGCGCAAGGCGCCGTCCGGCAGGCCCGCCTCGGCGAGGATCTCGGCCAGCGCCACGGCTGTCAGCGGCGTTTCTTCGGCCGGCTTGAGGACGAGCGTGTTCCCGGCCGCCAGCGCGGGCGCGACCTTGTGGGCGACGAGATTCAACGGGAAGTTGAACGGCGTGATCGCTGCGATGACACCCATCGGCGCCCGCAGGTAGAAGCCGATCCGGCCCTCGCCCGACGGCGACGCGTCCATCGGGATGGTCTCGCCGTGGATCCGCTTCGCCTCTTCGGCGGCGAACACGAACGTCTCCACGCTGCGTGTGATCTCGCCCGCCGCGTGCTTCCACGCTTTCCCGGCCTCGCGTGCAATCGTCGTCGTCAGCCTCTCGCGCTGAGACTCGATCAGCTCCGCCGCGCGGCGGAGCACCCGCGACCGCTCGTGCGCGGGCGTCTGGCTCCATGCCGGAAATGCCTGCGCCGCGTCACGGACCGCGCGATCCACATTGTCGGCCGATGCAATCGGCACCTCGCCAATGCGTTCGCCGGTGTATTTGTCGATGACGGGAAGGGTGGCCATCAGGTGCTTACCCCCTGTACTCACTTGATTGGGTACGGTTCCGGGTTCCGGGTTCTGGGTTCCAGGTTGGGTTCCTCGTTCCTCGTTCGTTCCAGGTTCCCCGGGGTTCGATGGTTCCGGGTTCCTGGGTTCCGGGTTCCGGGTTCGGCGCAGGCTCGATTGGAGCGACGGCGATATCAGGAACCCGGCACTTGGAACCGGAACCCGTGAACAAGGAACTTGGAAGGAACCCGGAACCTGGTACCCAACCTGGAACCCAGAACCCGGAACCCGGAACCGTAACGAAGACAAGTGAGTGCCTAGTCGTGATCCCCGCGTTGCATGTCACCGTCCCAACGTGCGGTATCGGACGTGTGCAGACCGAACAGGTCGAGCATCCGGGTCACGGTGTGATTGACGATGTCGTCGACGGTGCGGGGCGTGTTGTAGAACGCCGGCACGGGCGGAGAGATGATGACGCCCATGCGCGCGAGCTTCAGCATGTTCTCGAGGTGAATCTCGTGGAACGGCGCCTCGCGCACACCGAGCACCAGTCGGCGGCGTTCCTTGAGCACGACATCCGCGGCACGCGGGATCAGCGTCTCACCGACACCGTGCGCGATGGTGCCCAGCGTGCGCATGCTGCACGGCAGGATGATCATGCCCATCGTCACGAAGGAGCCGCTCGAGACGGCCGCGCCCTGGTCGGCGGAGGCATAGGTCGCGGTGGCGAGCTGCTGCACCTGGTCCACCGTGTAGCTCGTTTCGTGGAGCAGCGTGCGGGCGCCCCACCGGCTCAGGATCAGGTGACTCTCGACGTCGAGCGTGCGCAGCCGCTCCAGCAGGCGGATGCCGTAGATGGTGCCGCTGGCGCCGGTGATGCCGACGATCAGGCGACGGGGGGTGACAGATGTCATCGGTGGATGTCGGACAGGAGCTCGGCGAGCACCGCCGTACGTCCGGCGGCCCACGACGGATCGCAGTAGAACGGCACGCCGCCCCGAACGAAAGACTCGCCCTCGCGGTGCGGATCCGAGGCATCGGCGAGCACGTCCGTCACGGTGACGTCGAATACCGCGTTCCAGGGCGAACACTGCATCGAGGGCCGCTGCTCGCGGGCCTTGCCTTTGATGTAGTGCACGACGCCGGTATCGAACAGGAGCACCGTGGCGTGGCCCGTGCGCCGCAGGTTGGCCGCCGAGCCGCTGCGTCCGCCGATTGCGAGCCGCAACTGCTCCCGATCGCGCGCCACGACCTCGGAGTAGCTGAGGAGCGCGATGTGCGGCCATCCCGCCGGATCCACGGTCGCCAGCGGAATGACCAGCGTGCCGTGTCGATCGAGATCCCGCCCGCTCAGCCGGTCGAGCAGCGCGTCGGTCAGGGCCGCCCCGAGCGACGTGCTCATCGCCCGCCAGTCTGCCCCCCGCTCCCCGGCTCCGTCAAATCGTGCCTCCCAGCCTTTCCGGGGGGCGGGGATCCTGCCAGGCCTCAGTTTCCGGGTGCGCGGCGTCGGACGGCATATCATCTGACCATGGCTGTCAGGCTTGGGAGCGAACGTCTCTTCGATTCCGGGGCACTCCGCGGCCGCCGGGTCGGCGTGGTTTGTAACCCGGCGTCAGTCGATTCCGGCTACCGGCACATCCTCGACCGGATCCGCTCCGAACCGGGCGTCACGCTCGCCGCGATCTTCGGGCCGCAGCACGGGTTCAGGTCCGACGTGCAGGACAACATGATCGAGACGGGCCACGCGAAGGACGCGACTACCTGCGTGCCCATCTACTCGCTCTACAGTGAGACGCGCGAACCGACCGCCGCGATGCTCGAGGGCCTCGACGCACTCGTCATCGACCTCCAGGATGTCGGCGTCCGCATCTACACGTACATCTACACGATGGCCAACTGCATGCGGGCCTGCGGCCGCCACGGTGTGCCGGTCATCGTGTGCGATCGCCCGAACCCCATCGGCGGCGTCGCCGTGGAAGGGCCGATGCTCGAGCCGGGCTACGAGTCGTTCGTCGGTCTCTTCCCGATCCCGATGCGCCACGGGATGACGATTGGCGAGCTCGCCCGCCTCTTCAACGATCGCTTCGCCCTCGGGGCGGACCTGGACGTGATCCCGATGGAGGGCTGGTCGCGCCCGAACTACTTCGAGCAGACCGCCGTGCGCTGGGTGATGCCGTCGCCCAACATCCCGACGCTCGACACCGCCATCGTCTATCCCGGCACGGTGCTCTTCGAAGGAACCATGGTCTCGGAGGGGCGCGGGACGACACGCCCGTTCGAGCTGATCGGCGCGCCGTGGATTCACGCCGAGCGCTTCGCCGCCTGCCTGAATGCGCGCGGGCTCGAGGGCGCCTACTTCCGCCCCGCCGTGTTCGAGCCGACGTTTCAGAAGCACGCCAGAACGACGTGCGGCGGATGCCAGATCCACGTGACCAACCGCGCCACGTTCGCCCCGTGCGCAGCCGCGGCAGCGCTCCTCCTCGAGTGCTACCGCGCGAACCCGGCGCAGTTCGAGTGGCGGCTGCCACCGTACGAGTACGAACGCACCAAGATGCCCATCGACATCCTCTCAGGCTCTCCGGCGCTCCGCCAGCAGATTGAAGGACAGCTCCCGCTCGAGGACATCGTCGAGAGCTGGCAGGCGGGTGTCGAGGAGTTCCACGAGATCAGAGAGGAGTTCCTGCTCTACCGCGGGTAGTGGCGCGGGGGCTCGCTGAGCCTCGTGGTCATGGGTTATGGGTCTTGGGGACCCGCGCGCGGCGGATCTGGTCGGCGTGGTTGTGCGCGTGGGCCGCGTAGATCTGCAGCCACTTCGTTGCATCGTAGGCGCCGGATTCCGAGTGGGTCCCATGCCGCTGCCATTGCTCGGCCGTCAGCCGATCGAGAATTTCAGCCGTTGACTCGCGCGCGGCCCTGAAGGCGGCCAGCGACGCCTCGATGGGGCGATCGTAGAACAGCCGTCGTGCGTACTCCTCCTGGTCGTAGCCCTGGATCAGGGGGCCCTCTTCGGCGATCAGCCGCCTCAGGCGAATCGCGGACGTCATCTCGCTGTCGCCGAGATGGTGCACAATCTCGCGCGCGCTCCATTGGTCGGGAGCCGTGCGGCGATCGAGCTCCTCAGAAGTACACCCATCCAGCGCCCGCATCACTTCTCCGTACCCGTCGCGATACCGCCCAATCAACTCGCGGCGTGTGAATTCGTCCATAGCTCTCACCAATCGCAAGGGCCGGCCGGGCTCCGGCCTGGGTTTTCGTGCGGCTCCGGTTGCGTTCCCGGGGAGCGATTCAACGCCGCGTCACGAGCGCGTGCGGGCGATCCCCGGCGCCTTCGCTTCCTGCGGTGTCTGCGGCGTCAGGTGCTTCTCGACCAGGTTCTTTGTCAGGGTGGTAAACGCCTCGTCAACCGAGTCGACGCGATGAATCAACTGGAGGTCGGTGGCCGAGATGGCGCCGAACTCCGCCATCGGCTCGAGCCGCAGGATCGTGTCCCAGTAGCTCGTCCCGTACAGCAGGATGTCGATCTGCTTCGACAGTTTCTCGGTCTGCGACAGCGTGAGAATCTCGAACAGCTCGTCGAGCGTGCCGAACCCGCCGGGGAAGATCACGAGGGCCTTCGCCAGGTATGCGAACCAGAACTTGCGCATGAAGAAGTAGTGGAACTCGAAGTGCAGGTCGCGGCTGATGTACGGGTTGGCTCCCTGCTCGAACGGCAGGCGGATGTTCAGGCCGATCGTCTTGCCGCCGGCCTCGTGCGCGCCGCGGTTGGCCGCTTCCATGATGCCAGGGCCGCCGCCGGAGCAGACGACAAACCGGTGGTGTGCCGCATCGAGCCCGAGGCTCCAGCGCGTCAGCCGTGCGGCGAGCTCGCGCGCATCCTCGTAGTACCGCGACGACAGAACCGCCCCGTTGGCACGCGTCCGTTCCGTCTCGTCTTCGGCGGGCGCATCGGCGTCGCCGGGTGCACCGAGCGCCGCCAGCGCCTGCTCCGCGGACTCGCGGCTGCGCGTGCGTGCGGATCCAAAGAACACCACCGTGTCCTGGATGTTCTGCGCGCGAAACCGCCGGAGCGGCTCGAAGTACTCGGCCAGGATGCGGATCGGCCGCGCGTCGTCGCTCGCGAGGAACTCCGGCATCAGATAGGCCAGCGGCTGCGAATTCATGTCGCCAAGCACTCTATCAGCTATGATGCCGCGCGTCGGGTGCCCCGCCGCGCGAGCGAGTCGAGGCCGTGTGGTCCGCCGGAGCCGCGACGACTGAAAGCCGACAATGAGTGCCACTTCTCGCCCCTCCGCCGCCCTCCTGCTCGCAATCCTCATCGCTGCAGCCGCGGCATCGCTCCGTTCGCAGGCTGCCGCCGCCGCGACGACGGCCCGCCACGCCCAGGCGGTCAAGCGGCTGCTCGTGCGCGACGTGATGGTCGTGTACGGCAGCGGCAAGCCGCCGTTCGGGCCGATGAACGTGCTCGTGGAAGACGGCGTCATCGCGGAGGTGCGCTCGGCGACGAGCGACTCGCTGCCGATCGCCGACGCGGTGATCGACGGGCGCGGCAAGTACCTGCTGCCAGGGTTCGTGAACACCCACATGCACTGGCACGAGGAGCGGATGCCGGGGATCCCGCAGCCGATCCAGTACGAGCGCAACCTGTATCTCGCTTCTGGCGTGACCACCGCGCGCGAGCTCGGGGGCAACTTCGACAAGACGAAACGATGGCGCGACGAGAGCGCCTCCCACACGATCATCGCCCCGCGGATCGTGCTCTACGCGCGTCCTTCCGGCGGGCCGCGCCGTACGCTGCTGGCGCTGCGCGAGAGCGTCCGAGCCGCCAAGGCGAACGGCGCCGACGGGCTGAAGCTGATGTCGCTCGATCGCGACGAGCTCGAGGCGGTGCTCGACGAAGCGCACGCGCAGGGCCTTCCGACGACGGCGCACATCGGCGTCGAGGAGACGACCGCGCGCGACTACATCGAGCTCGGCGTGACCTCGATCGAGCACTTCTATGGCATCCCCGATGCGGCCATCCAGGGTGGGCAGCGCTTCCCCGCCGACATGAACTCGAACGACGAAGTGCACCGGTTCGCCCGGGCCGGCGAGCTGTTCGCACAGGCCGATCCTCAGAAGCTTCGCGCCATCATCGATCTGATGATCGAGAAGAAGGTCGCATGGAGCCCGACGCTGTCAATCTATGAGGCGAGCCGCGATCTCGTGCGCTATCAGAACCTGCCCTGGTATCGCGACTACCTCCACCCGTCCATGGAGGCGTTCTGGCAGCCCGGCGCCGATCGCCACGGCTCGTACTTCATCGGCTGGACGAACACGCAGGAAGTGCGATGGAAACAGAACTACCGGATCTGGATGGACGCGCTCCGTGATTTCGGGGTGAAAGGTGGGCTGATCACGACCGGCGATGACGCGGGGTACATCTGGTCGCTCTATGGGTTCGGCCTGATCCGCGAGCTCGAATTGCATGAGGAAGCAGGCTTTACAACCCTCGAAGCGATCGCCCACGCAACCGTCAACGGTGCACAGCTCCTCGGGCTCGGAAATCGCCTCGGTCGCGTCCGCTCGGGTTACGTGGCCGACCTGCTCGTCGTCAACGGCAACCCGCTCGAGAACCTGCACGTGCTCAACCCTGCGGGCGCGGACGTGAACGTGAACGGCCAGAACATCCGCGGCGGCGGCATCGAGTGGACGATCAAGGACGGCATTCCGTATCACGTCCCCACGCTGATGAAGGAAGTGCGCGAGATGGTGGCCCGGGCCAGGAGAGACACCGCGACGACGGCCGGGCAGTGACTCGCTACGCTCGCTCTCTGAATCACGCATGCCTCTCCCGCACCATGCAGCTCGTGCATTGTGTGAACCTCAGAACCTGACCACGGTCTCCAGATACCCGAACGCCAACTCGTCTTCGACAAACGATTGACGCACGACATCACCTCCACTGATGTGTCCGAAGAACCCGTTCACGGAGAAGTGCGTGTTGACGGTGTAGTCGGCAGACGCTTCCACCGATGTGCCGAGGCCGGTATGACCACCGGAGGGCCGCAGGGCGAAGCCGAAGATTCGCCCCTCCTCCTGCGTGGCGCCGCTGCCGTAGTACCAGCCGTCCGCAGCCTGCGCGAGCGAGAGCCAGTGCACATCGGCCCTGATGGCGAGGCGGGGATGCGGTTTGAGCAGCGCCTGGACGAAACGGTCGTTGAGGTTCATCTGGCTGTAGGCGGTGGTCATCGAATAGCGTCGCACCGTGGGCAGCATCTGGAAGAACGTCCCGTGCCTCGCGTCGCTCGCGTCGTCGTCGCCCGACGCGTACAACAAGCCCGCCCGTAGCCAGGGCTGCCACGGTGCCCTGGTCCACTGATTCCCGCCTTCGAGACCGAGCGACCAGGCGCGGTGCGCCTGTTCGTACCACGACCCACCCTGGCCCGCGAACCATCCGAGCGCGTCGACCTGTCCGACACGGGTGGCGTACGCGCCGACGAGGCTGGTGCCGATGGTGGTGACGTGCACGTCCGCGCGCGCGGCGGCACGTCCGGTGTTGTCCGGCCGTGCCGTGACTGCGCGCGTGTCGGCATAGTAGTGCGAGAAGACCTGCCACTCGGCTCCGCGAAACGGGTGACCGGGCTCGAAGGTGGCGACGCCGTTGACAATCGCGAGGTCGTCAATCGATACGCCCGCGGCATCCTCGAACCCGCCTTGCGTGGGATGAAACGCTGACACCGTGAGCCGCGTGGGCGCTCGCCTCCAGTCCAGGCGGACACCGTCGAAAGCACGCTGGTAGAGCGACCACTCGAACTCGCCGACCAGCCGCGAGTCGAGCCGCTGGCGCTTCACGGCTTCGATTTTCGGTACGCCTGATACTGCCTCGGCGCCTGACGTGTACCCCATGCGGCCGACCTGCACGTTCAGCCCAGGCAGCACCTGCTTGAACGTCGCATTGATCGCCCGCACGTAGAGTTGCCGGCTGTCGCTGCGCCCCGCGTGCTGGAAGTACGCACCGCCGGCCCCGAGAGGGCCCGGACCAATCGCGTTCGTTGGCAGGCCTCCGAACTGCACGTACTGCAGCCCGACGGTGAAGTCCACGTGCGGGCGCCGACCTTCAACACCGAAGAACAAACGGTTGCCGACGTGGGCGTAGTCGGGATCGGCCCCGCCAGGCGCAGGCGTGAAGAAGCTCCACATCTCCACGCGGGTGGTATCCCGAACGACGAACGTGAGCGGCGACGCGGGAGCCGAAGCCGGCTGGGCCATGGCAGGCGCCGTTGCCGAGAGTGCGGCCAAGATGGAGAAGAGATTGGCAAGGACCGAATGGCGTGAACGTCGCGCGGCCATACCGCGAGCTACGGAAGCAGGAGACGGACCAACCGTGATCGGCGCAATCAGGCTCGCGGCGCGATTCACCTGCGTGGCATGTCGGGCAGGCCTTCAGGCCTGCTTGGGCGCGCCGATTTGCAGGGCTGAAGCCCTGCCCCACACGAGTAATGCGGTGAGAACACAGGCGGGTCTGGGGTCTAGTGGCCTAGCCGACTCGATGCAGCTTCAGATAGTTGGCGTATCGCTGTGACAGGTCGTTGGTGATGCTGACCAGCACCACCGTGGAGCCCGGCGCAACCATGCGGCGCTCGGTGAGCGCGGCGCCCACATGCTGTGCGATCTGGCCTACATCGCCGTCCATCGCGACGACGAAGGGCTGCACGCCGCGGTAGAGCGCCAACCGGCGTCCCACTTCGACAGAGCCGGTGGCGGCGATGATCGGCGCCGCCGGCCTGAGCGACGACAGCACACGGGCGGTGTTGCCCTGCCTGGTGATCGCCACGATCGCCTGGACAGCACCGCGCGTGGCGAGCGTCACGGCCGCTTCGCAGATCGCACGGCCATGTCCCGCATGCATCGGCGAGGCGCCGGTGACCTCGACCGCCAGCGGCGCGACCGCCTCCGCGTCGCTGATGATCGCGTCGAGCGTCTGCACCGAGCGCGCGGGGTACGCGCCCGAGGCGGTCTCGCCCGCGAGCATGATCGCGTCGACGCCATCGTCGACCGCGTTGGCCGCGTCGCTGACCTCCGCGCGCGTGGGACGCGGCTCCGTGCGCATCGACTCCAGCACCTGAGTCGCAAGGATGACGGGCAGCCCGCGCGCCCGTGCGCGAACCGTGATCTCCTTCTGCACCCGCGGCACGCGCTCCAGGGGGAGCTCCAACCCGAGATCGCCGCGCGCCACCATCACGCCGTCACAGGCGTCGAGCACCTCGTCCATGTGAGCGAGCGGCTGCGGCCGCTCGATCTTCGCGATGAGCGGGACACCCACGCGCCCGCTGCTGTCCATGACCGCCCGCGCGGCCTGGAGGTCGGCGGCGGTCTGCACGAAGCTCAGCGCCACCATGTCTACGCCCAGCGCCAGTCCGAAGCGCAGATCGTCGGCATCTTTCGGCGTCAACCCCGCGGAGGGCAGCGCCACGCCAGGCGCGTTGATGCCCTTGCGCTCACCGAGCGCCGTGCCGTGCACCACGCGTGTACGGATCTCCGTGCCATCGGTCGCGATCACCCGCAGGACGATGCGGCCATCGTCGAGCAGCAGGTCCTGTTCCGGTCGCACGGCTTGCGCGAGCGGCGCGAACGTGGTGGACACCCGGCCCGGTCCGCCAACGAAGTCACCGGTCGCAATCCGGAGCTCGTCCCCGGGGCTGAGCGGGATCGCCGTGCCTCCGGCCAGCGACCCGGTGCGAATCTTCGGGCCGCTCAGATCCTGCAGCACGGCGATCGTGCGGCCTGCCCGATCCGCGGCCGCGCGGACGCGTGCGTACGAGGCCGCATGCGTCTCGTGCGTCCCGTGCGAAAAGTTGAAGCGGAAGACGTCTACGCCGGCGAGCATGAGATCGTCGAGCACGGCATCGGTGTCGCTGGATGGTCCGAGCGTGGCGACAATCTTGGTATGGCGCATCGGGTGATCAGCTTACAATCAGTTTCGCCATGGGACAAATCGTCCACGACGTGGTTGAAGGGTATCTCGATGGGCTGAACGCACGCGGTGATGCCCTGCTGCGCGCGATCGAGGAAGAAGGACGGGACAAGGGTCTTCCGCTCGTCCAGCCCGCTTCAGCGCGCCTGCTGCGCGCGCTCGTCATCGCCTCGGGCGCCAGGCGCGTTCTCGAGGTCGGCACGTGCATCGGGTACTCCGCCATCTGGATGGCACAGGCGCTGCCTGCCGAGGGCAGGCTCATCACGCTCGAGAACGACGCCGATCGCGCCGCGGTCGCGCGGTCGAATATCGAACGTGCCGGCCTTGCCGAGCGCGTCTCGGTGATCGTCGGCGACGCGAGCCGATACCTCCACAAGGTTGCGGGCCCTTTCGACGTGGTGTTCCAGGACAGCGACAAGAAGCTGTACGAGCCAATGCTCGATCGGCTGGTCGCGCTGCTGCGACCGGGCGGCGTGCTGGCCACCGACAACGTGCTGTGGAACGGCGAGGTGGTGGAGGGTTACGTATCGCCACCCAGGCGGGATCCCGAGGATACCGCCGCGCTGCGCCGCTACAACACCCGCCTCGCGTCGGACACCCGGCTCCTCACGACGTTTCTTCCTGTGGGCGATGGCGTCGCGCTCTCGGTGAAACTCGGTGACTGATCGCTCGAAGTGGTCGGCCACAGGCCAGAGGTCGTGGGCGACAGACGCGACCCTCATCGAGCATTTCCGCCGCGCGATGGCCGCTCTCCGTCCCCTGAAGGCGATGACCGCGCCGTGACGATAGACCGCTGGCTGGCAGCCGCCGTCGCCGACGTACGCGCGCGTGGGCTCGACGGCGCGGTGCCAGTCCTCGAAGCGTTCGCGCGCGGCATGGCGACGTTGCGAACGGCGGATTGGAACGACACCGCGGCCGTACCTGCGGCGGCAGACCCCGATCGTGGCGGAAACTCCGCGCCCTTTCCCGCAGCGCAGTCCCGGCCACCCGGCGCGAACGCGACCGAGTCATCGGCGCGGTCCGACTGGTTGGGCGAGCCGCACGCGCTCGACATCAGCACGGCATCGAGCCGAATCCGGAACGGCACCTTGTCGTCGCTGGCGTTGACGGAGAGTTGCCTCGCGCAAATCGAGCGATGGAACCGCACGCTGAACGCGTTCATCACCGTCACTGGTGACGAGGCGGTGGCGGCTGCGCGAACGGCCGACGCCGAGATCGCGCAGGGCCGGTGGCGTGGCCCACTCCACGGGATCCCGATCTCGCTCAAGGACCTCATCGATCAGCGTGGCGTGGTGACGACGGCCGGGTCCGACGTGACCGGCCGCCTCGGCGCCGCGGCAGACGCGCCCGTGACCGCCGCGCTCCGGGCAGCGGGCGCCGTCCTGGTCGGCAAGACGAATCTCCACGAGTTCGCGTTCGGCACGACGAGCGACGAGTCGGCATTCGGCCCGGTCCGCCACCCGCTCGATCGTGATCGGTCGCCGGGGGGGTCGAGCGGCGGGTCGGCGGTGGCGGTGGCGACCGGCATGTCGTTGGCGTCGATCGGCACCGACACGGGCGGCTCGATCAGGATTCCTGCGGCGGCTTGCGGCCTCGTGGGCCTGAAGCCGGGCTTTGGCGAGGTGTCCTGCCGCGGCGTCGTGCCGCTCAGCCACACGCTCGATCACGTCGGGCCGCTTGCACGTACGGTGACGGATGCCGCAATCATCCACTGCGTGATCGCGGGCCTGCCGGTCGAAACGTTGACCGCGCGTTCGGTGAGCGGACTTCGGATCGGTCTGCTCCGCGACTACTTCGAGGATGTCCTCGAGCCCGACGTGCGAGCCAACGTCGAACACCTGCAGCAGCAACTCAGCGACACCGGGGCATCGCTCGAGGACGTGCGTCTGCCGCACGCCGCTGAAATCACTGCCATCTACCTCGCGATTGTGTTCGGAGAGGCCGCGGGCTACCACGGGGTCACGCTCGAGAGTCACGCCAGCCGCTACCAGCCGGGCGTACGCCTGCGTCTCGAGGCAGCGCGGTTCGTGTTGGCGGAGGACTACCTGCGGGCCAGGCGTGGGCGCGAGGTCATACGCGCCGAAGTCGACGCCGCGCTCAGTGGGCGCGACGTGCTGCTGGCGCCGGCGCTGCCGATCGAAGCCCCGAGTGTGGGCGCCGGCACGGTCATAATCGCCGGCACTCCCTATCCGGTGCGCAACGTGATGCTGCGGCTGACGCAGCCGTTCAACATCACCGGCCACCCTGCCGTCACGATCCCGTGCGGGCCCACCACTCGCGGGTTGCCGTGCGGCGTCCAACTGATCGGCAGGACCGGCGGCACCCTGCCCCTGCTCGCGGCCGCGCTCGCGTGTGAGCCTTACGGCAGACGCGGTGTTCCCGGCTGAGGTATGTCGGGCTGCGGCGGCGGAAACACGTCGGGCGGCGGCACCGGCTGAATATCAGGCGGCGGCACCGGGCGAACGTCGGGCGGCGGCGAATCGATGACGTCTGGGACGCCGATCGGCTGTGGATTGCTGGGCTGCTCAATCATGCCGCCCATCGTTGCAACATCGAGGCCCATGACGCCGCCGGCACACGTTTGGCGGCGACCCCGCGTGCGATACTGGTGCGGTCCTTCCTTCCACATGCTGGCTCCGTTGTTTCACCGTTGGGAGAGGCGTCTCGCCTCGGCCGCCACCGATCGGCTCGTGCGTCCGTTTCAGTGGGGTGATGACTGGGTCCCACCGAACGGTCACGCGCGCCCGGTCGATCCCCGCCAGCGGCTGGAGCAATACGTCGCGGACGTCCTCGCCGATACGGACGCCTTTTACACGCCATCGCCAACCGCCGCATACCAACTGCATGCAGCCCGCGCCGAGGAACCTGCGCGCCTGACGTTCCCGAGCGCGCTCGTCACGCCCCACGTCGAGAACAACGTCGTGCACGCGCGGTACTTTCCGGCGCGTCCGTCGGCGCGCGGCAAGCGCGCGGTGCTGGTGCTCGCGCAATGGAACTCGGACGCATCGGGCCATATCGGCCTCGCGCGGATTCTCGCGCGGTTCGGCATGAGCGCGCTCCGCCTGAGCCTGCCTTATCACGACTGGCGCATGCCGCCCGAGTTCACCCGCGCCGACTACATCGTCAGCGCCAACGTGGGACGGACGCTGGAGGTCTGCCGGCAGGCGGTGCTGGACGCGCGGCGAGCGATCTGGTGGCTGCGGGATCGGGGATACGAGCGCATCGGCATCCTCGGCACCAGCCTGGGCTCGTGCCTGTCGATGCTGACCGCGGCGCACGAGCCGCTGGTGACGGCGCAGGCGCTGAACCACATCTCCCCGTTCTTCGCCGACGTGGTGTGGCGCGGCCTGTCGACGCGGCACGTGCGCGAAGGACTCGAAGGCCACGTGACGCTCGACGACCTGCGGGGGCTCTGGGCCCCGATCAGCCCGTGGACCTTCCTCGACCGCATCCACCGGCTGCGCACGCTGCTCGTCTACGCGAAGTACGACCTGACCTTTCCCGTCGATCTCTCGCGCACGCTGGTCAGTGAGTGCAGGCGCCGCAACATTCCGCACGAGCTCAGGGTGCTGCCGTGCGGGCACTACAGCACGGGAGCCACGCCGTTCAAGTACCTCGACGCCTACGTGCTGACGCGCTTCCTGCACGCGACGCTGTAGGGCGACAAGGCCGGTCAGCTGTCGCAGGGCGACGCTCGAGTGCACCGCGCCCGGTGTCGCCCTCGCACCACCAGACTTAGAGATACTTGAGCAGTCCGGCCAGGGCGTTGTAGAGGACGCTGGCCAGTTCCTTGACGAGCGGCGACACCTGCCCGGTGTCGACCGCGTCAGCGACGGTGACCGGATCGGTCAGCAGGAGCCAGATCGTCGCGGCAGCGAACACCGCCGACACGACGGCGATCGTGCCGAACAGGCTGACGCTCCATCGGACCAGCTGCATGGGGAGGACTCGTGGTGAGCCGGCCGGGGGCCGGGCATGCCTAGCCTATCACTCCGCCTGGCACATTACGACGAACGGCGAGGGCGAGCGGTTCGTACGTGTCAGATCTCCAGCACGATCTTCCCGAACTGCTTGCTGCTCTCGAGGCGGGCCTGCGCCTCCGCCACGCGTGTGAGGGGAAAGACGCTGTCGACGACCGGCGTGAGGCGGCCGTCGAACAGGAGCGCCGCGGCGACCGCCAGCTCTCCTTTGGACCCCATGTACGATCCGAACAGCGAGATCTGTCTCGCGAACAGAGCCCGAAGGTCGATGCGCCCGTCCGGTCCGCTGGTCGCACCACAGGTGACGAGCCGGCCACCGCGAGCCAGCGCGCGAATACTCTCGTCCCACGTCGCTTCGCCGATGTGTTCCACGACGACGTCCACACCTCGCCCGCCGGTGACCGCGCGAACCTCGTCAGCCAGTGCTGGACCTCGGTGATCGAGCGCCGCCGTCGCGCCGAGCTCCATGGCGTGCTGCCGCTTGGCCGCGGTCCCGGCGGTGGCGATCACACGCGCCCCGTGCAGGCGCGCCACCTGTACTGCTGCCTGGCCCACGCCGCTGCCGGCCGCGAGCACGAGCACCCATTCGCCAGCCCGTACTCCGGCGCGAGCCACGAGCATGTGCCAGGCGGTCAGGAACGTGAGAGGAAACGCGGCGGCGGGCACGAAGCCCAGGGCGTCCGGGATCGGAAGGAGGTTGGCAAGCGGCACCACCACCAGTTCCGCGTAGCCTCCGCTGCTCTTGTATCCGAGCACGTCATATCTGGCGCAGAGGTTGTCGTGACCAGACAGGCAGGCACCGCACACGCCGCAGCTGAGGCCCGGTTGCAGCATCACGCGCGTGCCGGGCCTCGGAATGCCGTCGGCAGCAAACACCACCTCGCCCGCTACGTCACTGCCGGAGATGTGCGGCAACGGGATGCGCACCTTCTCGATCCCGCGGCGCGCCCAGAGATCGAGATGGTTCAGCGCACACGCACGGACCCGGACCAGCGCCTCTCCAGGACCCGGCACGGGATCCGCGACGTCCTCGCAGCGGAGCACGTCGAGGCCGCCATGTGCGTGGAACCTGATCGCCTTCACGCCGGCAGTGTACTGCCAGCCAGAAGATCGGGGGAGCAATCAGATGCCGTGAGCGGCACGGCGTGACGGCCGCTATCCGTTGCTGACGACCCTGTCGGGTGTCACCATCGCCGGGTCGCCGAACGGCAGCGTTCCCAGCGTGGGGCTGATGACGGTCGAATCGCCAACCACGAGCGCCACGAGGCGCGAGGGATGGAGGTGCCGGGCGGCGACCGCCGCGAGAGTGTCGAGCTCGAGCCCGGCGATGGTCGGCACGAAGCGCTCGAAGTAGTCATCGGGCAGGCCGTACAGCGCCAGCTGCGCGGCCGAGCGCGCGATCTGCTCCGCGGTTTCGAAGTTGCGCGGGTAGCCGCGCGTGAGCGCCGCGCGCGCAAGCGCCATCTCGGACGCCGACACCGGCCTCGACGTGGCGATCCCTTCGATCTCGTCGACCACTTCCTTGATCGCCGCCGCGGTCGCGCCGGTCTGCACGCTCGCCTGCAGCTGGAACGGTCCCGGCCCGCGCCGGAAGTCGAACGTCGTGCGCGCGCCGTACGTGTAGCCCTTGTCTTCGCGCAGGTTCATGTTGATGCGGCTGACGAACTGCCCGCCGAGCACCATGTTGAGCAGCAGGAGAGCCGGGTAGTCCGGCGTGCTGCGCGGCACGGCGACGTGTCCGATCCGCAGCTCGGATTGCGCCGCTCCCGCGCGATCGATGACGGCCAGGTGACTCGCCGCGACCGGCGGCAGCGCCAGCGCGCGCTGCAGCGAGTCGTGAATCGCCGCGTCGCGGGGCGGGCGGCCATCCCAGTCGCCGAATGCGGCGGCCGCCGCCTCGGCGAGCTCGGTGTGATTGCC
Source organism: Vicinamibacteria bacterium (assembly GCA_963697705.1). Taxonomy (GTDB): domain Bacteria; phylum Acidobacteriota; class Vicinamibacteria; order Vicinamibacterales; family JAENWD01; genus CAVUCH01. The sequence continues at coordinate 476,325 of CAVOPA010000017.1, read as the reverse complement.
GTCGCCGGCCACGATCAGCGTGGCGTCGGCCGGCCGGTAGGCGCGGCGGTGGAAGTCGCGCACCTGGTCGACGGCGATCTGCTGCAGCGCGTCCTCGGTCCCAATTGCCAGGTGCCCGTATGGGTGATCGCGATAGAGCAGCGGGGCGAATGCGCGATCGGCAAGAGCGGACGGCACATCCCGCAGCTGCCGCAGGCGGTTCGCGCGCAGCTGCCGCACGCGTTCGAACTCCCGCGTGTCCAGCTGTGGCCGCACGACGATGTCGGCGAGCAGGGCGAGGCCGCGCGTGGCGAAGCGGGCGACCGTGGTGATCGTGAGGATCGTCGCGTCGGGCCCGACCTCGGTGTCGAACTGGGCCCCGATCCGCGCGAGCGCGTCGTTCACCTGCAGCGCCGTGAGACCGCCGGCGCCCTCGTCGAGCATGTCGCCGGTCAGCGACGCCAGCCCTGGGAGCGCCGCCGGATCGGTGGCGGCGCCAACCCCGAGCAGGAGGACGAACGTGACGACCGGCACCGAGCGATGCTCCACCGTCCACACACCGAGGCCGTTCGGCAGTTGCTGCTTGGCGATGCGCGGGAAATGGAACTCGGGATCGGGCCCGAGCTCCGGCAGGCGCGAGCGGTCGATGCGCGTCACCGTACCACCACGGGTTCCGAGCCTGGGATCGCAAGCTCCGTGTGGCCGCGCGGAACGACGCTGAGCGTCACGCGACGATCGGTCATCAGGTACTGCCGCACGTGGTCGCGCAGCGAGGCGGTGGATGTCTGCTGATAGCGCGCGAGGTCGCGATCGAAGTATCCGGGCTCGTCCAGGAACACGGAGTAGGCATTCAACTGGTCGGACTTGCCGCCGAAGCCGCCGACCGTCTGCAGCCGGTAGACGAACTGCGCCTCCGCCTGCACGAGACTGCGCTCGAGCTCACTCTCCGTTGGCCCATCGCCGGCCAGGGTCGCGATCTCCTCGGCGACGACCTGCTCGAGCTCCGAGAGCGTGTAGCCCGGCGCCGCGGTCACGATGACCTGAAAGAAGCTGGCCAGCTCGCGCGAGTTCTGGAAGGCCGCGACCTCGGTGGCCATGCGGCGCGTGTAGACGAGCGAGTGGTAGAGGCGGGAGTTCTTGCCATTCGACAGCACGTCGGCGATCAAATCGAGCTCGGCGTCACCGGGCGCAAACATCGCGGGCGAGTGCCACGCCAGATACAGCCGCGGCAATTCGATCCGATCTTCGTGCAGCAGGCGCACCGGTCCTGCGAGCTCCGCCTCCCGCCGCACGGGGTCGACCATCGGCCCGGCGGGCACGTCCCCGAAGTACGCGTTGGCGAGATCGAGCGCTGCCTCCGCCGTGACGTCGCCCGCAATCGCGAGCGAGGCGTTGCGCGGGTGGTAGTAGCGCTCGAAGAACGCGCGCGCCTCGTCGAGGGTGCTCGCCCGCAGGTCGTCGGGCGATCCGATCGTGAGCCAGTGATAGGGATGGTCGGGCGGGAACAACGCCGCCACCGTCGCCATCGTGGCCAGGCCGTAGGGACGGTTCTCGTAGTTCTGCCGCCGCTCGTTCAGAACGACCTCGCGCTGATTGTCGAACTTGGCGGCGGTCAGCGCCGGCAGGAGGTGCGCCATCCGATCCGATTCCATCCACAGCGCCAGTTCGAACGCGCTCGTGGGCACGACCTCCCAGTAGTTGGTGCGGTCGGCATTGGTGGATCCGTTCAGCAGCGCGCCGGCCTCCTGCAGCGGGTGGAAGTAGCCCTTGTCGTGGTGCGCGGATCCTTCGAACATCAGGTGCTCGAAGAGGTGCGCGAACCCGGTACGACCGGGCACCTCGTTCTTGGAGCCGACGTGGTACCACACGTTCACCGCAACGATCGGGCAATTGTGGTCTTCGTGCACGATGACCGACAGGCCGTTGTCGAGCGCGTGTCGCGTGTAGGGAATGTTCATCAAGGTTCCGGTTGCGGGGCCACACCCGCCGGACGTCCGGAGCCCCGGGACCGTCGAGAGCAGACGTCGCCTCCGAATGCTACCGGTAAAGCGGTCCGTGTACTCAGATAACTCCGCAGCTGAGCACGCGCGAAAGCGGTGCTCGCCGCGGCGGCGAAACCGGCCGGCGCAGCTCCGCTTTCCGGGCGCCCTTCGCACGTGCTGTTGGAGCGGCGGCGCCACGCCGACGTCGTTAGCGGCGTCAACGGACCACGGTGAGCGGAATGGTGGGTTTGTTGTAGCTCGCGATCGAGATCTGCGCCGCCGCCTGCTCGGCAACCGCGAACAGCGCGCGACCCGCCGGCGAGTCGGGTTCGGTCGTGACGATCGGTCGTCCGGCATCGCCGCCCTCGCGGATCGGTTGATAGATCGGGATGCGCCCGAGGAACGGGACGCCCATGTCGGCCGCCAGGCCTTCACCGGCGCCCGCCCCGAAGATGTCGCTCTCGTGGCCGCACGAGGGACATGCGAAGTGGCTCATGTTCTCGATCAGGCCAATCGTCCGGATGTTCAGCTTCTGGTACATCCGCACCGCACGCCGCGTGTCGGCGAGCGAGACCTGCTGCGGGGTCGTGACGACGATGGCGCCAGAGACGGGCACCGTCTGACTGAGGCTCAAGGCGACGTCGCCGGTCCCCGGCGGCATGTCGACCACCAGGTAGTCGAGATCGTCCCACGCCACTTCCCGGAAGAATTGCTGGATGGCACCGTGCAGCATCGGTCCGCGCCAGATCACGGCCGAGTCGTCGTTGGTGAGAAACGCCATGGAGACGACCTGGATCCCGTGCTTCTCGGCCGGCAGGATCTTCTTGCCGTCCGTCGTCAGCTGCGTCTGAAGACCCAGCATCAAGGGCACGTTCGGCCCGTAGATGTCGCCGTCGAGCAGCCCGACGCGGCTGCCGCGGAGCGCCAGCGCGACGGCCAGATTGACGGCGATGGTCGTCTTCCCGACGCCGCCTTTGCCCGCGCCGACGGCGATCACGTTCCTCGCGCCCGGTACGGCGACGCGTGTGCCGTCGGGGATTCCCGCGGACCGGACGGCGGCCGTCATCTCGATCTCGACCTCGGTCACACCGGGCACCTGCAGGACGGCTGCGCGCGCCTGCTCCCGCATCTGGTCCTTCACCGGGCAGGCGGGCGTCGTCAATTCGATCGTGAAGCGCACGCGGCCGTCCTCGATCGCCAGGTTCTTCACGAAGCGCAGGCTGACGATGTCGCGGCCGAGGTCTGGGTCGCGGACGGCGGCGAGCGCTGTCAGTACGGCGGTCTCCTGGACGGGTGAAGGCATCAATCGATTCCTGAATGGCAGCGTGGACGTCGTTCCGGAAGTGTACCGGGTCGCTCGCGGAGTGACAAGCTGCGCGAACGCGCGAAATGCCTCAGAATCGGCCTGTCCGGCCGCGTGCAACGGCTGGACTGCCGCAATAAGGTTCTGTAGACTGGCGCGCGTCGCGAGTCACCCGACAAAAGGAGAGCCGCCGATGAGTGAACCGGTCGCCCCGGGTTCTGTGTCACAGAACCGGAGCATCATGATTGTCCTGTCCTATTTGTGGCTGCTCGCGCTCGTGCCCCTCCTGGTGGAGAAGGACGACCGCGAGGTCCAGTGGCACGCGAAACACGGAATCGTGCTGATGGTTGCCGAAATCGTGCTCTGGATCGCCATAATGATCGTGACCGGCATCATCAGCGTGGTGAGCGGTGCGCTGGGGTGCGTCGTCAGCCTGCTGACGATGGGGCTCTGGCTCGCGATCCTCGTGATCCACGTCGTCGCCATCGTCAAGGGGGTCAACGGCGGGCGGCTGCTCATCCCGGGCGTCAGCGAGTACGCATCCCGCTTCTGACGCGCGGAACCGAAGTCCATGAACGCCGGCCCGGGGACGCCCCCCGGCCGGCGTTTCGTGTTTTTCGAGACATTGACCGGAAGCCGAACCCGGAACCCGGAACCCGGAACCCGCGAACCCAGAACCCGGAACGAACCCGGAACCCGGAACCCAACCTGGAACCCAGAACCCGGAACCCGGAACCGCTCCTGTCCCCCATGTCCACCCGCACCCGCCTGCGCACGACGATCGTACTTGTGCTGTTGTTGAGTGCATGCGCGCTGGACGGCAGGCGGCCGCCGGCGGCCCAGTGGTCCACCCGTGCGGCCCTTGCCGTCGTGCACCTGTACCAGCGGGCCGCCTCCCCGTTGATGCCCGCCGTCGGGGTGCGCTGCCGCTTCACGCCCACGTGCAGCCGCTACGCCGACGCCGTATTGCGCTCACACGGTTTCCCGAGCGGGGCGTGGTTGACGCTGAGGCGCCTCGCCAGGTGCGGACCCTGGACGAAACAGGGCACGATCGATCTGCCGCCCGTCCGGTAAACGGTCAACGGTCAACGGTTGACGTTGAACCGTTCGCGCACATCCTCCTGCAGCAGCACCCACAGCGTGTAGAACGCCAACACCGTCCCTAGCGGGAACAGGAGTGCGTTCAGCAGCGCAAGCGCGAGAGCGAGGACGCGCGACCAGGGATCGCGCCGGCGGAGCGCGCTGCCGCACCAGGCGTGCACGAGAGCCCACACGATGGCGGTGGCGGCGACGACGGCAAACCCGGCGGCCGTCACGCCAGCGGCGATCTCGATGCCGGGGCGGCGCTCGCGCGCCACGGCGAGCAGGGCGGCCGACACGGCGAACAGCCCCAGCGCCACACCGAGGATGGCGTTGAACGCGGCCCAGAGCTGGTGGAGAAGTCCGAGAAATTCGATGTGCCGGTCGAAGCGGCTGGCGCGCAGGTGGGTCGGCACGCCGTCAGGCGACGAGCACCGTCACTTCGATGCGCGTGGGCACGCCGTGCGGCGCTGCGACGAGAAAGCGAAAGCGGGTGCCGTCGGTGACGCCCGCCGGGACGAGCACCCGGACCTGGTGCGAGCGCGAGCACTCGCCCGACCCGGCGCAGCCCTCGCACTGTTCGGCCCAGGTTTCGCCGCGGCCGCCGCACCGGCGGCACGTGTGGCGCAGGGGCACGTCGAGCGGCACCGTCGCCCCGGCCCATGCCTGCCGCGGCGAGAGGCTGATGGCCGACTGGTGTGCCGCAGCCCCGGCCTCGTTACCGAGGAAGCCCGCGCGCATGCGGTCCACCACAGCGCCGATCGACGGGAAGTCGATCGCGATCTCGTCGTCGAAGCAGGCCCGATCGGCAGACGGCGAGAAGGCAACGTACAGCGGGGCGGTTTCGTCGTGCAGGGGTCGTCGGAAGTCAGTCACACGTGTTCATCCGCCCGCGCGTGCTCGTACGGGTACGAGCCGCGCAGAAAGTTGTCAAGGCACCAACCCGGTGTTACGATCGCGCGCTTTCGAGAGACGAGGACGGCCATGAACCGGAACCACAGCACAGTCCGCATCTGCCCGGATTGCGGGGGCATTCTGCAACCCACGCGCGCCGAAGCCTTGACGACCGCAGAGGTCGTCGCCTCGGACGCTCACGAGCCGGACTCCACGCGGCAGTGCCTGTTGTGCGGCTATACCGAGACGCCGCAGCGTGAGCCCGTGCCGGAGCCGTGCTGACGCCAGACGAGCCGAGGCACGGCCGCCGCACGCGCTACCGCCGCACGACGGAGCACCGCCCCGAACTGTATCTCGTGACTGCGAGGGTGATGGAACCGGGGAAGCCGGCCCGCTGACGCGCCGGCGCAAGGCTCGCGGCGGCGGTCAGGCCAGAGCGGAGAGCTATCGGGCGCCGATGGTCAGCATCACTTCGCGGCGCAAGGCGTCTTCGAACTCCTCGAAGTTGAGCGGGTTCTCGCACTCGTCACACAGCACCTCGAGCACCGCCGGACGCCCCTCGTCTGACACCTCTACCCGTTCGTCTTCGAGATGCACCACGTGCATCTGCACCGTCTTCACCTGGAAGTTGCGATCGTTTCCGCAATTCGGACAAGTCAATGCCAACGCTCTGCTCCTCTCGGCGATCGGCCGGTCATTCAAACGGTTGATCTGTACGGGATGCTCTCGCGGCGGCGCAATGGAAAATACGGTCACGCGCGCCTGCACAGCAACCCCGGGGTACGAGACCCGTTCCGCCGAAATACGTGCAAATGGGGTGATTCCGTGCTCTCGCGCCGTGCCGCTGGCGAGAACGTGATCACCGCCGGTCCCGTGCAGCGTCACCGCGTCCGCCAGAAGGTGGCATTGCCAGCCGCACCGGCTCAGCATACGTCCCGGGCCGAGCTGGCGACCGGCGAATGGCTCATCAGCTCGGCGCCTGCCGCCAGGGGCGAGTCGGCAGTATGCGTTCGGCGACTTATCGTGAAGAGGCCCACAGGTCACCGTCCGGGTACACGAGGACGCCGTCCACCCGCAGCGGCGGCGGGAACAGAGCCGACGCCGCTTCCAGGTAGACGGCGAGCTGCTGCTCGTGCGCGGATCGGCGCCGGCCGGTCTTGATCTCGACGACGGTCACGCGGTCGTCGAGGCGCACGAGCGTATCGATAGTGCCGTGCACCAGCTCGCCATCGCGGCGGAGCACAAACGGCACTTCGTGCAGCCGTTCGCCCGACGCCAGCAGCCTGGCCACGGCCGGCCGGCTGGCGAGAGCCGAGAAGCGGGCGACCGCTTCACGAATGACCCCGGCAAGGTCGGTCGCGTCCGCATGTTCACGCGGGCGCACGAGGGCGAGCAGGCGTTCCGCCAGCAACGAGGGATCCGTTTCCTCCGCCGGATCCACGGCTTCGAACAGCCGGTGCACCAGCGTGCCGACGAGACGCGCGGAGTCTCCCAGACCGTCGCCGCCCCACTCGCGCAGCTCGTGCGGTGCGGGCCCACCAGCAGCGGTGGCCGGCAGCCGCAGGTCGGCACCACCATCGGCCATCGGACCGAAGTCAGTTCGGGCCATCGTGGCATCGGACGGAGCGGGCGCCCCGCGCGCGGGTGTCACCGTGCGGCACACTCGCAGGCGATGTCGCGCCGTCTGGCCGCTCCACTCGAGAACGTCTGGACCGCCATCGGCCGCGGCCGCGATCAGTAAATCGGTGACCGAGCCGGGCAGGACGTCGGCGAGACTGCCGCGGGCTCGGTGCATGCGATCGCCAGGCGTCACTGCAGAGAGGTACAGCCGATCCCGCGCACGCGTGACCGCGACATACAGCAGCCGCTTGGTCTCTTCCCGCTCACGATCCACGGCATCCGCGTCGGCGTCCGACAGGTAATCGCCGATTGATACCGACGGTTGTCCTCCGCCGCCGTCGGCGACGAGCCGGATGGGCGAACGGCTGCCGCCGGCTCCCTTGCCGATGTTCACCAGGAAGATGATCGGGAACTCCAGTCCCTTCGCTGCGTGCACCGTCATGAGGTTCACGGCGTCCGCGGCATCGATCACCGCGTTCGACTCGTCGCCGGCAGAGAGCCGGTCGAGGTGCTCGGCCACCCGGCTCATCGTCGCGTAGCCGCGATTCTGGATGCGGCGAACGAGGGCGCGCACCTTCTTCAGGTTCTCGCGTGCCTGCGCGGCACGACGGCCGGCGATCTCGAAACCGTAGGCCGACTCCGCCAGGATGCGATCGAGCAGCTCCGCGGGCGGAAGGCGGTCGACCAGCGGCAGCCACGCGGCGCACGCCTGGCGGGCCTGCGCCAGCACGGCCTGGTCCTCGAGGTCGAGCGCAGCCTCCGGCGGCAGTTCGTCCCGCAGGGCATCCGCAAGCCCGGGCGCGAGCTGCTGCAGCGCGCGATCCGACAGCCGCAGGAAACGCGAGCGCATGAAGGCCGCGGCTCGCAGGTGCGAGTGGGGATCCGCGAGGTAACGCAGCAGCGCGAACACGTCCTTGATCTCGTCGGCCTCGAAGAACCCGAGCCCCTTGTAGACGTAGGAGCCGATTCCCCGGGCATCGAGCGCGGACTCGAATGCCTGGTGCCCCTCGCGCGACCGGAACAGGATGCCGATGTCGCCCGGACTGACGCTCCGCGCCAGGCCGCTCCCCTTGTCGCGCACCTGCCCCGAGGCCAGGAGCGCATCGATCTCGCTCGCCACCCGTGCGGCGCAGAGCGCCGCATCCGCAGCAACCACGATGCCGAGCACTGGTTCCCCAACAGGCGTTGACACGTCGAGCGGGAAGCGATCCGACTCACCGTAGGCGAAGGCATCGGGCCGATCCTGCTTTTCAACGGCATCGAACAGGTCGTTGGTGAACGCGAGCAGCGCAGGCACCGCGCGGAAGCTCTTGCGGATCGCGCGGCGTACGCTGCCCTCCGGCCGGAGGCCCGCGATGCTCACCACGGCACGCGCGAGGACACCGACGTCCGCGTCGCGAAAGCCGTAGATGGACTGCTTCCGGTCGCCGACGATGAAAATGGACGGCGGCAGCGGCGCGTCCTGCTCCATCCCGAGGCCCTCGCCCCAGGCTTGGACGAGGCGCCACACCAGCTCCCACTGCGCCTGGCTCGTGTCCTGGAACTCGTCGACGAGCAGGTGGTGGTAGCGCGCCTGCAGCAGGTACCGGCTCTGGGCGAATTCGTCCATCTCCTCGAGCAGGGCGAGCGTGCGCCACAACGCGTCGGGGAAGTCGACGACGGCGTGCGCTGCGAGCGTCCGGCGATACTCGGAGAGCGCGATTTCGAACACCCGCCACACGCCGTGCGAGAGCACCACGTTCAGGTCGCGGCTGAACCGCGCCAGATCCTGGGCGATCCGCGGGGCAATCCGCTGCGCCCGATCGCGGTGCCGCCTCCACGCCTCGGGCGTATCGGCGTCTGAGGCTTTGTAGGACCATCGGGCGCGCGGCTCGCCCTTGTCGTTGAGGAAGTGATCGCGCAAGCCGTCGGCAACGAGGCGCATGCGCGCGGTCAGGCCCTCCGCGGCCGCGGCGGCCGGGGATACCAGCGCCTCGATGTCGCCGGTCAGCATGGCGAAGCGCGGATGAAACCGCGGGCCGTCGGCAAGGAACGCCGCGAGCCCCCCCTCGACCGATTCCAGCGTGCCGGCGAGCCTCGCCGCAGCGCGCTGGCAGACCACGTCCGGGTTGAGATCGGCGGGACCGTGTACGAGGAACCGCCGGAGCGCCTCGTGTGCCACCAGCCGGCGGTCGAGCAGCACGGCGAGGCCGGCCCGCAGCCGGGCCTCCCCGAGCTGGGCGAAGAGCAGGCCCACCGCCGGGTCGGTGGCGGCGATGCCTCGGCAGACACGCAGCGCACGATCGAGACCCTCGTCTATGAGCCGGAGCACCTCGGTTTCGTCGGCCATGGTGAAGCCGGGATCGAGATCGGCCTCGAGCGGAAACTCACGCAGCAGCGAGAGGCAGAACGCGTCGATGGTGCTGATCGCGATGTCGCCGAGGCGGTCGCGCAGGTCGCGCCAGCGCGCTTCGCCTATTTCGCCCGTCGCGGCGGCGCTCTGGAGGTTGTGCAGGATGCGCTCGCGCATCTCCGCCGCGGCCTTGCGCGTGAAGGTGATCGCGAGGATGTTGGCCGGATCGACGCCCGCCTTCAGCAGGTTGGTGTAGCGATCCACGAGCACGCGCGTCTTGCCCGTGCCGGCAGACGCCTCGAGCACGACATTCCGCGTCGGGTCCACCGCTGCCGCCCGATCGGCGGCATCCGGCAGATCCACCGCAACCGGCGCCGCGGGATCGTCAAACGGCAGGCGTGGTGTCGAGATCCTCGAGCGCGGCGACATAATCCTTCCGGCACACGCCGGCATACGCACACGAGCTGCAGATGTGCGGCTGGACGGGCCGCGGCGGAAAGACGCCGGCCTCGATGCCATCGGTTGCGGCGACGAAGCGCGACTCGGCATCGACGAGCGCCTGCGCGCGCTCGCCCGCCGTCCGCCCGATCGACTTCACCCGCGAGCCATTGAAGACGATGTAGGCGGCCTCGCCGACGGTCCAGTCGCGCCCGCGGTGGCCGCGCAGACGGTGCGCCGTTGTCACGGCATAGATGGCGAGCTGCAGCGGCGCCGGCGGCAGCGACGACTTGTAGTCGATCACGCGCAGCGTCCCGTCTGCCAGCAGGTCGACGCGGTCCACGATGCCGCGGATCGGCACGCGGCACCGACCTTCGGCGCCCTGCAGCTCGAACACGGCGTCGAACTTCTCTTCCAGCTGCCGTCCCAGGACCGGCAGCGCGCGCTCCGCCTCCATCCGCAGCACGAGGTCGGCGAGACCTGGCGCGACGGGGGATCCGAGCAGGCGGGTGCGTTCGAGCGCCGCATCCGAGCCGCCAAGCGCGGCGAGACGCGGCGCGAGCACCGCTTCGAGTAGCGCGCGGGCCCGCGGCAGGTCGGCGGCTGTAATCGCGCCTCCGCCGTCCATCTGCCAGCGTTCGAAGAACGCCTCGAACACCTCGTGAATGAAAATGCCGCGCTCGCGTGGCGTCAGGCCTTCCTCGTCGTCAGCCTCTTCTTCGAGGCGCAGCACGTGGCGGGCGAAGTACTTGAACGGGCAGTGCGTGTACAGCTCGACGGCACCCACACTGTATGTCCGCGGTGCGTATGGCAGCGAGGTGCCATGGAAGCTGGCGTCGGCCGCATCCGTCCGCGCGAGCCGCAGGCCGAGCCACGTCTCGGCTGCCACGGAGAGCACGCCGTTTGGCGCCGGGCGCGCGAGAAGCGCCTCGGTGCTGAAGATCGGCGTCCGATCGTCGGCACGCGCCAGCGGCTGCAGGCCGGCCCTGCCGACATCCTCGAGCAGCGCGGATGGTGCGACGAGCGAGTCCTCTTCGAGCTGGAACGCCGACACGGTGGTGCGCTGGCGCGCGAGCCGCAGCAGGTCGACGAATCCGGCCCGCGCCGCAGCGACGCGCGCGGAGTCGGGCGGCCATCCGAGCGGTTGCAGCAGCATCGGCGAGTAGAACAGGTTTCGCCGCGGCACGGCCGGCCACTCGCCATCCACCAGCCCGACGACATGCACATCCTCGTAGGTGCCGAAGCGCGCGGCGGTCGCGTCCACCAGGTGCACGCCGGTCTCGCCGGCGCGGGGGGAGAACGTCTGCGCCTCGATCCAGCGTCGAATGGTCGCGGCCAGATCGTCGGCAGACCACGTGAGGTCGCCGTGCCGGCGGTGCGCCTCCGCGAGGCCGTCGAGCAGCGTCACGAGCGCCGTGCGCGTGCGCGACAGGCGCTCGCGCTGGTGATCCGGCACGTCCGACACGCGGCCGCGTGTCAGCAGGAACTGGCGCAGGCAATCGAGGTGCGCGCTCGCCGGCGCGTCCCCGAACAGCGGCTGGAGCTCCGCCGCGATCGTCGCGGCCGCGCGCGCAGCCGGCGCTGCCCGGCGCCGCAGTGCGGCGGCGCGGGGGTCGAGCGCGGCGGGCGGCTGCTCCCACTGGTCGGCGAGGACGGACAGCCGTGCGCAATCACCGCCGTAGTTCGCCTCGGCCAGTGCGCGCTCGAGCGCCTGGACGGCGCTCGGAGAGAGGAGCGTCGGTCCGGGACCCAGAAGGAAGTGCGGCGACCGCAGCAGGGCCACCGTCGCCGACCGTCCTGCTCCCGAGGTGAGGAACGTCAGCACGAGATCGAGCGCGGCCGCACCGGCTTCAGCCGCGAGCGGCAGCGCATCGTCACACTGAAACGGCACGCGTGCCCCGTCGAACACGCCGCGCGCCACATAGAGATACGGCAGCGGCCGCGCGAATACGACCGCAGTGCGTTCGAGCCGCGGTGCGCCGAGCGGCGACTCGCGGCGCCGCGCCTTGATGCGGCGCACGACGCCCGCGATCTCTTCCTCGCGATCCCGGCTGGTGAAGTGCAGGGCGGTGCTGTCGGCGGGGACGACGAGCGTACGATCCTCGAAGACGGCGGGGGCCTCTGGAGCCGGCGACTCGTCGATGCCCGGCACGAGATCGTGCATGCGTGCGTGGAACCCGGCCGCAAGCTGCGCCTCGGTGGCCACGACGGCGATGCGCTCGATGCCATCGACCCGCAGCAGCAAATCCACATCGGCGGCCCAGAGCCCGCCGGTTTCGACGAGCCGATCGCCGACGGCGACGACGACGCGCTTGTATCGCGTGGGTACCCGGCTCTGGAGCAGCCATTCACGAAATGCATGCTCGTCGAACGTGTCGGCCTCGCGCATCCGCCGCTCGTAGGAACGGTAAGCCGCGACGAGAAAGCGCGTCTGGCGCAGCATGCGTTCCGCACCGCGATCGCTCGACGCGCGCGGCTCGAGCTCGGCGTAGAGCAGCCGCTCGAAATCCTGCACCTGGCGCTGCCGGCGCCGGAGCTCGTCGTAGAACTCCAGCATCTCGCCCACGAGCGCGGGCCGCAGATGAAACGGCGGGAGGGCGCCTTCGGTGATCGCTTCGTGCGCACCGGCCTGCAGCATCACCTCGCGATCGAAGGGCGACAGCCACCTTGCGGGCGGTGCGGCCGACGTCCGCAGCCGCTCGTACCACTCGCCGCGCGTCAGAATGTCGGGCAGGACAACCGCCGCCGGAGGCGACGAGAGGCAGACATGCTCGATGGTGCGCTGCAGCTGCAGAGCGGCCGCGCGCGTGGGCACGAGCACCGCCGTTGCGCGCACGAGCGTGACCCCGCCCGCGCACGCGCTGGTGACGATGGCGTGCTGGTAGGCATGGAGGGAGGGCGCCCGGACGAGCCGAACCTCTCGGGGCGTGATCACGGCTGCCGTGGCGGCGCCAGGTACTCCTCGAGCGCGCTGCGCGCGCGACCGAGCAGCATCAGCGATCCGGCGGCCGCGGCCGACGCGTTCCACGCGGTAGTCATGTCCCCCGACGCGATCGCCTTCAGGCGCGTATCGACGGCGGCGCCGGCCATCTGGCACGCGCTCTGGAAGAGGGCGTGAACAGGCGCGAGGTCCGGCGGCGGAATCACTCGGCGGAGCTCACGGGTTGCCTGCGCCGCGCGTTCCGTGAGGCGGTTCAGCGTCGCCGTCTCGGGCCCGGCCAGCGTCTTGATGTCCTGCAACCCTGGACGCATCAGATCGAGCTGTTCGAGCGGCGACTTCACGAACCGGGAGTACGAACGATAGCCGGCCAGTCGCATGCGCCAGCGATCGCGCGCCAACCGCAGGCGTCGGGCCGAGTCGAGCTGCGCCTGCAGCGACTGCACGAGCAACCGCACATCCCCTGGCCGCCGGCGGCCGAGTTGCCGGTCGAGCGGATCGACCCGTGCCATCACGCGCTCGACGCCGCGAACATCCGCGTGCGCGACGTATGCGGCGGCTCGTGTCGTGAGGCTGCGCGAGAGCTCGGCGTAGCGCCGGTCGGCGTCGACCTCGCCATCGAGGCGCATCTGTGCGAAGGCGCGCGCCCGACGCAGCCCCGGGTTGGTCGCCGCGCCAGGCGCCGCGTCGATGAACGCCAGCGTGGCCTGGAGCATGGCGATGCGATCTGCGGGCACATCTGCCATCTCGGCGATCGACAGCGCCTGCGCGATCACTTCCGCCTGGGTCGGCGGCGGCAGCAGGCGCATGGGCGCAGGCGGTTCGACGTTGGCGACGAAGCTGAGATCCACCTGGCGGCCGCCGGCTGCGGCGCGCAGCTCCGCGATCGTCTCGTCGATCAACGCAGCGATCTCGCGCACGTCCTTGGCGCGGTACCCGTAGTGCTGCGCCGGCCACTCGGCGAGCTCTGCGCGCGCCTGCTCGGCGAGACGAAGCCGGTGGGCGGGGTCGCTGGCGAGCGCGATCTCGTTGAGCACGCGGGCAACCTCACCGGTCATCACGGCGAAGTCGTTCTCACCGTGCGACGCGGCGTAGTGGGCGCCACGGGCGACGTCGCGATATGCGTTGGTGCGTGTCCAATCGACGTTGTGGGCCGGGAGGCTCACGAGCTGGAGCCGCGGCGACCCGTCGGCCCCGGCGCCGAGCGGCATCGAGAAGATGATCCGGTCGTTCACCCGGGCGTACTCGCCGTAGCTCGTCAGGGTTGTGCCGTCGAGCAGGAACACGCGCAGCAGGGACGTCTCGTCCGCGCAGGCCGAAACGCTCAGCAGAGTGGCGAATAACAGGAACAAACCGCGGGCGATTGAAACCAGCACGAGAAATCTAGTCTAGTGTGCCACAGGCGCGTCGCCCGCCGAATTCAGAGTCGAGGCCGCAGGAGCTCTTCGCGCACGCGGCGCATGTGGAGTTCGGAACCCGGGTACGGATGAGTGGCTGGCACGCGCGTCGCGAGTGCCGACGGTCGGGGGCGCCGCGGAGCACCGGCGCCGCGCCCACCTGGTCAGGCCGCTGTGGAAAACCTGTGGACGAGCGGTGCATATCCTGTGGACAGGCTGTCGGCGGAAATCTATTTTCGAGAGCCTGCCGCCCGGATCGCGCGCACCGCGAAATCTGCGCACGGCTTCGCGTCGACTTTCGCTTGAACCCTGGCGCACGACGCCTACAATGGCGACGCTCCTTTACATCAATGTCGCTTCGTTTTTACAGGGTTGTCGTGCAACGCATCACAGAAACCATCCAGGGCCGCACGTACCACATCGAAGTCTCGCGGATCGCCAGCGATCGCTGGCGCGCGCACCTCGCGCGCCTGCCGGGACTGCCGAACGCCATGATGCCGTTCTACGGCACGACCCCCGAAGCCGCGGCGCAGCTGCTGGCGCAGTGGCTCGCCCGGGCGCAGGTCAGCGCGCAGGGGTGATCGCGCGTCCGGTCGCTCGCGTCCGTGCGGGCGCGATCGCGTGGGCGCTCGTCGCCACGACGCTGGGCGCCAGCACCACGCCCGCGACGGCAGACGCAGCCGGCCGCCAGCCACGCGTGCGCCTGATCGCGACAGGCGGCACGATCGCGAATGCGCCGGCGGGACGGCTCAGCGCCGAACAGCTCGTCGCCGGGCTGCCAGGCGCGAACCACCTGGCCCGCATCGAGCCGGAGACCTTCACGAACGTCCCGAGCGCGGCGCTCACGCTCGATGATTGCGCGCGGCTCTCCCATCACATCGTCGCGGTCCTTGCCGCGGATCCCGGACTCGACGGGGTCGTCGTAACGAGCGGCACCGACACGCTCGAGGAGATCGCGTGGTTCCTGTACCTCACGATCCCCGGCGATCGCCCGATCGTGGTGGTCGGTGCGATGCGGAGGCCCGGCCCTGGTGCTGACGGGCCGACGAACCTCGCCGACGCGGTGCGGGTCGCGGGCAGCCAGGCAGCGCGAGGCCGCGGCACGCTCGTCGTCATGCACGGCCAGGTACTCGCCGCGCGGGAGGTCCGCAAGCAGCACGCGACCGATCTGGGGGCGTTCGATGCACCCGAACCGGAGCGCGCCGGCACGGTGAAACGAGGGCGCGTGCAGCTCGCGCGTGCCGCCTCACCTCCGCTCGCGCCGGGCGTCCTGCCGATATCGGGAGAGACGCATCTGCCGCGGGTGGACGTGCTGCTCGCGTACCAAGGGGCGAACGGCGATTTGATTGAGGCCGCGGTCGCCAACGGCGCCGGCGGCATTGTCGTCGCAGCCGCCGGGGCGGGTGCGTTGACCCCGTCGCAATCCGAGGCCGCGCGGCGCGTCGCGCGCGCCGGCGTCCCCGTCGTGATCGCCTCGCGCACGGGCGCCGGGACCATCGCCGCGGCGGATCGTCCCGACGACCTGCCGCTGCTCCGCGCGGGAGACCTCGCGCCGCTCAAGGCGCGGGTCCTGCTGACGCTCGCGCTGGCGCACGGCATGGACGCGCGGCAGATCGCGACCTTGTTCGCCCCTCTGCCCGCTCACGCGCGCTGAGCGATCGGGCGACGCCGCCTCATCGCTGACCGCAGCCCGTCAGCACACGGCCTTCCGCCCGAGTTGGCTCGGTCGGTCGGTTTCGCGGAGTGTAATCAGCTTCGATAAACGAACGTTGCGGATCGGACGCCGCATCCAGCGCCGCTGAGCGTGCGCATTTTCGTACTGGCACACGTTCTGGATAGGGCCAGGGTGATCTGTCGCCGGAGGACGACGTCATGCACCTCCGTTCGTTCGTCCTGGCCGTGTGCTGTGTCTGCGCTGGCAGCACCCTGACGTGCGCTCGAAGCCCCGAAAACGCCCACGCGGCCGCTGCGGCGTCCACGCCTGCGCCGGCGCCTGCACCCACCGTGAAGGCCGAGGACGTGCATATCGCCATGCGCAACGTGCGGCTGCACGTCGACCGCGGGATCGTGCTGCAGATCCGCGAGTTAGCCGGAACGATGGTGTGCCGCACCGCAGGGCAACCACCCGTGTTCGACGATCAGCGCTCGTACAGCTTGCGAATCCGCGCAGCGGAGATGACCATCGACATGCCCAGCCTTGCGGCGCTCATGAACCGTTACGTCTTCGGCTATCAGGGCGCGCCGTTGTCGGACCTCTCCGTTGCCCCTGCCCGCGACGGCCGTCTTCAGCTCAAAGGGAAGCTGCACAAAGGTGTCACCGTTCCGTTCTCGACCACGCTCACGGCCTCGGTCACCGACGAGGGGCGCATGCGGTTGCACGTCGAATCGCTGAAGGCCGCAGGCGTGCCCGCGAAAGGCGTCCTGCACGTGCTTGGCCTCGAGCTGGATGACCTCGTTCACCTGAAGAACCGTCACGATGTGACCATCGAGGACAACGACATCGTGATGGCTCCGGGCGAAGCGCTGCCGCCACCCGAGATTCGCGGACGGTTGTCGAAGGTGATGGTGAACGATCGCGGTCTGGCGCTCACCTTTTCTTCGTCCGGTGAGCCTGCGGTGCCGGATGGTGCGCGCCCGGGACCCGCCGCGCGCAACTACGTCTCGTTCACGGGAGGAACCATCAGGTTCGGCAAGCTCACGATGGTCGAGGCCGACCTGCGGCTGATCGACGCCGATCCCCGGGATCCGTTCGACTTCTTTCCCGCGGAGTACCAGCGTCAGCTCGTCGCCGGCTACTCCCGGAACACGGCGAGCGGCGGGCTCAGGACGTTCATGCCGGACTACGACGATCTCGAGCGCGGGAAGGAGTCGGCGACCGCGCCGCGACACGGGTCCCGTTGAAGGCGTTGCAAATGCCCCTGTTTCGTTTTGCGGCGTTGTACGATCCGGTCAACGGCGCGACCACCGGTTCGTTCGAGGGGACCATTTCGGCGCGTCGTGGCGGAAAGTCATGAGAGAGAAGAGGCGAAGGGCGCCCGCCGTCTCGGCGGTGCAGAACCGCGCCAGTTGAAGTCGAATGACGAGCTCGCTGCGCCAGCGAGATCATCCAGAACCAGGTGGGCGGGAGTTCCCTCGCGGACAGGAGTCGCCCCACGAGCGCGCTTCGCGGATTGTTGGGGAAGCGCCGCCTCGCGTCAAGACAGGTCCGGGGCTGGCTACACTTTCACGAAGATCCTCCGCTGGTACATCCAGTAGCAGAGCGACCACAGCACGGCCAGCACGGTCACCGACTGCGCGACGGGTGCCAGCGTGCCTATTCCCTGGTAGCGGAACGTGAACACGCCGACGGCGTTGTCCAGCCACTCGCGCAGCACCATGTTGAACGAGTAGATGAAGATCGAGTTCGCGCCGAAGACGACGAGGGGAAACGTCCACCAGCGATAGCCAGCGACCTCGATCACGACATAGAACCCGATCAGCATGAGCAGCACCCAGCCGAGGCTGTATAGCACGAAGGACGGGGTGCACAGCTGTTTGATCATCGGGATCCAGATGCCCAACAACAGTCCCGCGGCGAACGCGAACGCCATCCCCGCGGCGAGGCGCTTCAGCTTCGTCTCGCTCGGTAGCGGTCCCATGAGGAGCTGGCCGGTCCACACGCCGGTGAGTGTCCACACCGTGCTCGCGATGAAGTTCAAGGTCGAATACGCAGGGTCGTAGTCGTAGTGAAAGATCCAGCGGTCCACGACCAGACCGACGTGGCCGGTCTTCGAGTACGGTCCATCAGGGCCTGGAAATGCGAACAGCAGCGCCATCCAGAAGACGAGCAGCCCCACGGCCGTCACTACCTGCCAGCGCCACTTCCACTGCATGATCAGGTAGCTGAGGAAATACGTGAAGGCGATCTGCGAGAGGACGATGATCATCTGCAGCTTGATCCGGCCGGAGCCGACTGAGATCAGGATCTGGCTGAGGAGGGTGAGTCGGAGAGAACGCGCGAGGACGTGCCGGAAGTTGTCGCGTTCGCTCGCGCCGCGAGCCGTCCGCGCCGCCAGCGCGAAGGGCATGGCGACGCCGACCATGAACATGAATGCCGGCTGGATCAGGTCCCAGAAGACCAGACCCTCCCAGGGGACGTGATCGAACCAGCCCGCGACGCGGCCCCACGTGGGATCCCCCTTCAGCATCGAGAAGCCAAATCCTTCCGACGCGAGCAGCAGCATGATGAAGCCGCGATACGCGTCGAGCGCGAGATAGCGCCTGGGTTCCGTCGTCGTCCCAGTGCCTGTCGGTGCCTCGGTTGAAGCCGAACTGCTGGCCACCATCGGATCGACCTCCGCTGATTCGTGGGCATACCAAGCCGTTCAGGTTGCCGGGCGATGTTACATCGAGGGGCAGGCTCGTCGGCCGCACCTCGCGCGAGCGCACTCGAGCTCGGCGATCGACCAGAAGAAGCGTTTGGAGGAGCCCACCTGTCGCAGCCGGAGCCGGTGGCAGGCGGAGCAACCGACAACTCTGTCCTGATCTTTTTGGCGCACAACATACTGGAGGTGCAGCAAATGCGAGTCTCATCGCTCTGGGCGCGCGGAGCGCCATAGCGAAGTTCCACGAACTCGCGTCACCGCATGACCGAGCCGCGCCAGCGGTTCGCGCCAGCTGATCAGCGAGATGATCTGTGGCAACGGAAGTAGCGTTTGGCGAACGCCACGCCGGATCCGGACTTCAGCGTACCGTTCGAACGCGAGGGCGCGCCGCGCGTCGATGAGCTCGACGACGACCTCACCCCCCAGGGTCGGCCTGTCCGTCAGCTGCCGAGGACCGCTGCGGCGATCTGAACGAACAGGATCTTCGCGACGGTCACCGTCGGAAACACCATTGCGTAGCCGATGTCGGGCCGCTCCGTGGGGATGGCGCGGTTCGCGTACACCAGGATGGCTGGATTGCCGGTCACACCGGAGACGATCCCGAACAGATCGTCGGCAGGAATTGCGAACAGCCATCCCGCGATCATCGTCACCACGATCAGCGCGAGCATGATGATGGCGCCGAGCAGGAGCAGCGTGAACCCGCTCTCCCTCACTGTCGCGGCGAACTGGGGGCCCGACGCGATGCCGACCTGCGCCAGGAACACCGTGAGCCCGAAGTTTCGCAGCACCATGTTCGCCGAGAGCGGCAGCGTCCATACGATGCCGGTGCGACGGATGTGACCCAGCACGAGCGCAACCAGCAGGACCCCGGCGAGCCCTAGCGTGATCCGACCGACTCCAGGAATGGGAAGCGGGATCAAACCGACGAGGAGGCCCATCGCCGCGCCGACACCGAGAGAAATGTAGCTGAAGTCGGCAACGCCCTTGATGGAATCGCCGAAGAAGCGGCGCACGGCATCGAAATCCGCGCGATCGCAGAGCACGCCGACGCGGTCGCCGAATTCCAGCACGAGGTCGTGGTCCGGCAGCAGATCGACGTCACCCCGTCGCACGTGGATGTAACTGTAGGCGAAGCCGCCGGGAAGTGTCAGGCTGCCGAGGGGCATTCCCACGACGCTGCCCTTCGACGCGAAGACACGGATGTAGTCGAGCGCGGTTCGATCCGCCACGATCGACGCGGCCGCTTCGCCGACCAACTCGAGCGCCTGTCCAATCGCCACAGGATCGCTCCCGACGAGCAGGACCACATCGTCCGTCTGGACGATGGTGGTCGGATCCGGGACGCGGTTCCGCCCGCCGCTGCGGATCGCCACCGCCTGCACGCCTTTTGGCAGGCTCGTCTGAAGATCGACGAAGCGTCGTCCGATGAGCGTCGCGTTGTGCACACGGACCTCGACCGGCTTCATCAACCGGTCCGCTGGAGCGGCAATCTTCGGTTTGAAGATCGCGAGATAGACGTACATGCAGAGGATCGGTCCGGCGACGCCAAGCGGGTACGCGAGGCTGTAGCCGACCGCAGCGTCCTGGCTTCCGAGCGCGTCGAGAACGGCCTGCAGCGCTGGCGTACTCGTTGTGGCGCCAGCGAACATCCCGAGAGATTCCGGCAGGCCGGCGGCGCCCGTGCGCTGGATCGCCAGTGCGACCACCGCCGAGGCGGCCAGACCGCACAATGCTGCGGCGTTGGCTTTCAGTCCGGAGGGGCTCGTGAGTCCGCGATACCATTCGCCGCCGTACTGAATGCCCACGCAGTAGAGGAAGAGCAGCAGCCCGAGGGTGCCCAGTATTCCGGGCGGCGCTGCCTTCGGCGCGAAGGCGCCGCACGCCAGACCGACGAACAGCACCGCGCCCGAGCCGAGCGCGAACCCCTTGAGGTTGACGTCGCCGACCAGGTAACCGATCGCAATGACCAGGAAAAGCGTGGTCATCGGCGACGTCTCGAAAAGAATTCTGAGCCAGTCCACGGAGCTCCTCTGCTTTGCCGTCAGACTAGCGCAAATCAGGCGAACCGCATGCGGTCATTTCAGCGATCGCACATGCACAGGGCAGTGGCCTGCTCTTCTCGGCCCGAACGCGTGATCGTTTGCGGCATTGCTGCGTTCGCCGACACCATGAGAGCTATGCGTGGGATCCGGCGATTTCTCGCCCAGGCACGTTTAGAGAGATAGCCGATCCTGATCCTCTTCGAGCGCTCGAACGACAATGATCACTATCCGACGAGTCATCTAAGTTATTGATTCGCAGTGTCTTGCACCAGCTGGGGCCGCACTGGACGATTTCCGCAACCCATACGGCTGTTCGCCGAATGGCGCCGAGTAGTCGAATGGGAACGGCTCAAGGCGCGGCCGGGATCGCGAGTCCATCGCGTTTGCGGAACAGGTCGGATCGCGAGGACGTTAGCGCGCCGATCAATACGTTCGTGACGTATACCTGATACTGCTCGGGCGACCATTCCCGTTCGAGGACCAAGTCTTCCCACATCCGCAGCGACGTCATCGTCCACAAGAGATCTGCCGCCATTGAAGGGTCCAGTTCCGGTCGCAGGCTGCCCTCAGCCTTCAAGCGCGAGACGATGGCGCGACAGCCTTCCAATCGGGACTTCAGACGGGACTGCCAGGCGCGCGCAGCCGCCGCATCCGTTCGACGGACCGCATCGATCGCCCGCGCGACCGCCCACACCGCTGGGTTTCCCCGCGCCTGCATCGACACGAACGCCTCGATCATCTCGATACCGGTCGGGCTGTTCATCAAGCGCTGAATTTCAGCCGGCAAGCCGAGGCTCTCGTTGACATGACGGGCGAGCGCGACCATCAAGTCTGCGCGGTCGGCGAAGTGCAGGTACACCGCCTGGCGGGACAGGCGAGCAGCCTTCGCGATTTGTGCCATGGTGACTGCGGCGTCGCCCCGCTTGCGAATCAGCCTCAGCGCGGCATCCAGGACGCGGGCCCTCGAGTCCGGACTTGACACCGTGTCAAGCCTTCTTCTATGCTGCACCCTCGTTGATCTTGACATCGTGTCAAGTGTAGCAGGTTGCGCGATGCACACAGGCGAGGAAGGGATGACCCCACAAGAGCCAATCGAAACAGGGCACGGCTGGCTGACACTGATCAACCGTCATTCCGGCGAGCGCCTGCAGATGCGTCGTATTCGTCGGGACGGCGAGATGTGGCTGGAATTGCAGGGCACGCTCCCACCGAACCAGGACGGTCCACCCCTCCACATTCACTTCAAGGAGCACGAGGAGGGGGCTGTCATCGCGGGCACGCTCGCCGCGGAAGTGGACGGTGCCCAGGTTCGCATCGAACAGGGTGGCCTCGTGCGATTGCCGATGGGCTCCGCACACCGCTGGTGGAACGGCGGCACCGAGACACTCCGGTTTGATGGCTTCGCAAGACCCGTCGTCGATCTGGACCGCTTCCTTTCGGCGATATTCGACGTGATCAACAGCGGCCCCGCGCGGCGACCGCCCCTCTTTTACATGGCCCACCTCCTGTGGAGGCATCGAAAGACTCAGACGGTGCTCATCGCGCCACAGTGGATTCAGGCCGTGCTGTTCCCGACCATTGTGCTGGTTGGGACTCTGTTGGGTCGGTATAGAGGAACGGCCTGGCCCGGATGTCCTGACCGATGCCAGGCCGCTCCGCTCTTCACCTAGCCGCCGTCACGGCAAGGATGCGGCGTCGGGACGGCGCGTCGCTTTTGCAGACTCACCTCGCGAAACCTTCCTCGAGAGCTTTGAGCGCCAGTTCGCTGTTCCCCAGCTGCTCGTAGACCGCCGCGAGCTGGTAGTACCCGATCCAGAACGACGGATCGACGGCTGTGGCCTGTTGTGCGAATACGAGCGCTGGCGGTAGTCTCGCGCCATCCACCGTTCGTATGCGGAGACCACAGACTGCATCGGGTAGTTCGGGTCGAGTTCTCGCGCGCGCCGCATCGCCTCGCGGGCCTCTTCATGCCGACCCATCGCTACCAGCACGAGGCCGAGGGCGCGATGGGCCTGCGAGTAGCTGGGTTCCACGGCGATGGCCTTTCGAAATGCGGTTTCCGCTGCCGGCCAGTCCCAGTCGAGCCAGTAACCGACTGTGCCAAGCGCTGTCAGCGTCTCGGCCAAATCAGCGCCAGAGGCGAACGCTGCGCGGCCGCGGGCCGGGCTTTCGTCGCCGCCGCCCACGGAAGGACATCGCTGGTGATCGGACTGGTTGAGTAGGCGTCCGCGAGGCCAGCCCACGGGAGTGCGAACTCTGGATCGAGTTGCTCAGAGGCGTACAAATTCTGGAAGCAGCTTTCTGGTCAGCTGCGATCCCGTTGCGTCGTGTTCGCACGCGGACTGAATCCGCCGCTCGCTCGGTCACTCTCAGAGCCCCGGCTTGGATTCCATCACGACCACCCCCGAACGCCGCGGCGACACGCCCGGCCTCGGTGCCTTCCTGAAACACCCCTCGCGGCCACTGCCAGGGCGTCTTCACGGACAACCCAAACAGCGACACCCACCCGAGGAGGGGCGATGTCTGATGCTCGATGGGATGACCCGCGCGAATACGGCGAGCGGGATCGCGACGACGGGCGGCCGCGCGTGTTCGACCAGCGTGACCGGCACGACGACGATCCGCGGGACGGCCTGATGCACGACCTGACTTGCCGCGCGGCGAGGAGCGGGAGCTGGTCGTTGATCGTGATCGCGACTACGAGCTGAACGGCGAGGACAGCCGCACCCTGGCCACCGTCGGCGCCTTCCGGGTCGTGCCCGAACACGACCTCGACATCGACCGCGACACGTTCGACCACCTGCGGGAGGGGGGCCTCGTCGATGTCGTTGACCTTGGCGGCGACGAGCGCGGGACAAGCTGGACCGTCTCGACGAAGCATTCCTCTTCGAACGCTCCATCGACATCGAGACCTACGACCGCCACGCCGAGAAACTGCGCGAGGGGCTCACGCTCGCTCGGATCGACCGCCACTCAGGCCAGCTCGAGGAACTCGACGTAGAGGGCATTCTGGCGTTCGCAGAACGCGTTCTGCCGCGCGCCGCCGACCTGTGGGTGCAGGCGTCACTCGAACAGCGACAGCGGTTCCAACACCTGTTCTTTCCAGAGGGAATCGCGTTCGACGGAAACGGCTTTGTTCGAACCGCCGTAACCGCTCCGGCTTTCAGCGACTTGCGGCCGATTGAGGCAGAGGATGAAGGTTTGGTGGACCTGACCGGGATCGAACCGGTGACCTCCTGAATGCCATTCAGGCGCGCTCCCAACTGCGCTACAGGCCCATGGGCAACCATGAATCTTAGCAGCACCGTCGAAACGCCGTCAACGCCCGCTGAGATCACCGAGCGGAGCCACGGGCGCCAGGATCCCGGCGGGCGGGCGCATCGACTCGGCAGCACACGTACCAAGGCGCGCTCGAGCGGTCGTGGTCAGGCAGGCGCCACCGTGCAACAATGCGGACGCCGGTCATCACCTGCGCCAGTTCGGCGTCTGAGGACTGGCCGGCGTCAGCGTGCTGATGATGTGTGACGCGCCGACGCTGGCGGGAGGGCTTCAACATGGATGCGCTGCACTCGTCGCTTGCACTGCTCTTTGCCGAGCTGACCGACGGACCAGCCCCTGACGCGGCCTACATGCTGAACAGCGGCGACCCCGGGTTGCTCCGCTCGCTCGATAGTCTGCCTGCGGAGGCCGCGTCGAAGCGATCGTCGGCCGGCACGGCGTCCATCGCGGCCCACGTGGACCACGTCTGCTACGGTCTCGACCTGATGAACCGCTGGAGCGACGGAGAGCCGAACCCGTGGAGCACCGCTGACTGGACCGCCAGCTGGCAGCGCGGAACCGTCACCCAAGCCGAGTGGGATGCGCTGCGCGAGCGCCTCCGCCAGAGTACACGGCGCTGGCGCGCTGCGCTCGCGATGCCGCGCGAGCTGTCCCGCGTGGAACTGAACGGCGTCATCGCCAGCATTGCGCACCTGGCGTATCACCTCGGCGCGATCAGGCAGATCGACCGCTCGATTCAGGGTCCGAAGGCGAGCTGACGGCTGCCGGCATAGCGGCAGGCGCTTAGAGGATGGCTCGCGGCCGGAGTTTCGCGTACAGCGCCTCGGCGGGTTTCACGACATCCGCCTCCAGAATCTCCCGTAGATGCGCGCCGTCCCGGTATCGCACGACGGAATGGACCGCCGCGTAGCGTTCGAACTCCGCGATCACTTCCTTTTCGTCCTGGTGTGCGTCGATGAGCGGCACGACGGGCAGGGAGTTGAAGCTCCGCACGATCTGCTGCAGTTCGGCCAGCACCCACTTGGGGTCGGAGAGATCCGCGATCACGAACCGTGACACCGCCGCGAATCGGAGCACCGACTCGATCATGGTCCGATCCTGCGGCCGTTCGAAGTCGAACAAGATCGGCACGTAGCTGAATGGCGGGTTGGCGATCTGGCGTCGGATGAGATCGAGCACCGGTTTCCGGTCCGCCTTGAAGCGCCCGAGGATGAGCACGCTGCGGCTGGCGATGTCGGAGAGCATCCGGCTCACGCCCACTCCGTCGAGATGTCCCATCGCCGCCTGCAGGTTGTCGATCGTCTTTCTGCGGCCGGCGCGGATCTCGTCCTGTTGTTTCCGGATCTCGCCGCCTTCGGGACGCGGGAAGAGCACGGCCGACTCGATTGGCATGTAGGCCATGAACCGTCCCCAGTCGCAGGGGTAGTACGAACGTTCCGGCTCGAGGACGTACAGGCGGGCATACGTCAGCGCCTCGTCGAGGGAGAGCCCGACAGCGAGCGACTTGTAGAAGACCTCGGCGAAATTCAGGGCCGCGATGTTGCTGATCAGCCCCTGCACGCCGATGACCGTCGGAACGCCCGCACGCATCAACGGCCGCACGAACGGCCAGAGCCCGCTGTTGCACGCGTTGAAGACCGCCAGACGTGTGCCGGCGTCAGCTAGCCGCACCGCCAGGACATCGCTGGCTGTCCAGGCCGCCGGCTGCCCGATCGCTTCGACGCTCTCGGTCGACGCCAGCGGTGGCAAGTAGGCCGCCACCGCTGACGTGCCCTGTCCCACCGTGTCCAGTTGCGCCATCAGGCGCGCGGTGTGCGCAGACTGAATGAGCGCGCCACGCCCGTTCGAAATCTCGATGTGCCCCGCGTAGTGAAAGACGTCGCATCCCGCGGACAGCGCCCGATCGACGGCGGTGTTGTCGTCCGCCCGGGCAAAGTCGAATGACAGCAGCCCGTGCACACGGCTCATGGCGTTCGTGAGGCTGCCGTGTTCCAGCCGCACGCTCCATCCGTCCGTCCCATCGTCGAACATCGTGCCGACGAATAGGCCGCGCTGCGGACGGTCGCTGGACGCGTGCGCTCCAACAATCGACGGCGGCTCGCGCGTCAGCGAGATGCGTCCGTCCGTCAAGAGGAAGCCGCTCTGCGCCGCCGGCGCGTCGACGTCGGGCCGATAGAGGAACTCCCACGGCAGATCAATCAGGTCGTCATCGAGGCAGAGGCGAATGCGCAGCCCGAGATCCGGACGTGCCGCGATGCTGGCAAGGCTCTCGCCCAGCAGGCGCCAGATCTCGGGCGGGAGCAACACGCGGGCAAGTTCGCGGCCGACATCCGCCGCGCGCGCGAGCGGCGCGTCGATCGCGATCCGATAGTCGGCAGGCGTGAACACGCCGAGCTTCACCGGGATCGGCTGGCGGGTTGCGCCCGCGGGTGTCGAATGCGCCATCACCTGGGCGTAGGGCCCCTCGCGCCAGGCGCGGACCGCGAAGTCCACGAAGTGCATCGGCGGAGCGTCGCCGGCGATCCTGTCGTGAACACGAGACGCCGATTTCTTCCGTGGCGGGGCAGCGCCCATATGGCTCCTTGGTTGTTCCAGAGGCGAGGCAATCGAGGTCCAGGCACGGTGGTCCGTACGAGCTCACGGCCAGAAGTCCGGCACCCGCCAGGCGCGCGAGAGGCGGCTCGATAGTTGCTTCGCAATCGGCCCCGCTCTCCCGGGGCCGCGATCACGGCCGGCCGATGACCTCGCCGTAATCTCTCGCAGCAGCGAGCCCGGAACTTGCCGCTGCGCTCGCGTCGAGCAACGGGAGCCACACGTGAAGGAGGACCCGCCGCCGGGACCATCACATGAACGCCTTGACGGACCCGCGGTGAAGCTCGGTCAACTCGCGCACAATCGAGAGGCCGAGGCCGAGACGTGCGGCAGCCCAGACGAGTATCGCGAAGAGCCCGGCGATCCGCGCCACGCGGCGAAATTCGGCACACGACGCGGGCGCCGAAGCGGATTGGATCATCTCTGTCCGGCGCACGTTCGGCACGGCTGACGATTCCACGCGGGCCACGGTTGACGGTGAAGCTGTAATCAGGTGTCGCGTGCGGCACGTGCGCATGGTCGCTGCGAACCGCGACTGCGAAAGAACCTCAGCATAGAGCCGACGCCAACGCATTCGCAACCGGGGCCGCCGCTCTGACACGTTGGGCCGGATGCGACCTGAGGCGCCGCCACCGGAGGTATGATCGGCGTTCCCGTGGCAGATCATCAGGCCGACCATACGTCTCGGGGCGGGATTCGATCGCTCTTCGATTGGCTGACGGGGGCGACGACCGCGCAGCCCGCTCCTGGAGTTCCCGACGCCCCCGGCGGCGAACGCCTGCCGCCCCGGATCGGCCACTACGCGGTCGACCGCAAGCTGGGCGAAGGCGGCATGGGTGTCGTCTACGCCGCGCGGGACGACAGGCTCGAGCGCGCGATCGCCATCAAGACGCTGTCGGCGCCCGCCAGTGACGACACGGCACGGCAGCGGCTCTGGCGGGAGGCCCGCGCCGCCGCGAGCGTGAACCATCCGAACATCTGTCAGATCTACGAGGTCGGTGAGGACGGCGGCCGGCTGTTCATCGCGATGGAACTGCTGGCCGGCGAACCGCTCGCCGAGCGGCTGCGGCGCGGACCGTTGAGCACGTCGGAGGCCGTTCCGATCGCGCTCGAGATCCTCGCCGCCCTTGCCGCGTTGCACAGCCGCGGCATCGTGCACCGCGATCTGAAGCCGTCCAACGTCTTCCTCACCGCCCATGGCGCGAAGCTGCTCGATTTCGGCCTCGCCCGCCCCGAGCCGGGCGGCGCGCTCAGCACGGTGGACGGGCTGACGCGCACGGGGATGCTCATGGGTACGCCCCGATACATGGCGCCCGAGCAGGTGACCGGCGAAGCCGTGGACGCGCGGAGTGACATCTTCGCAGCCGGCGCGCTCCTCTTCGAGATGCTTGCGGGCCGGCCGGCGTTCAGCGGCCGCACGATTGTCGAAGTGCTCCACGCCACACAGTTCGAGCACGCGCCGGCGCTGACCGGTTCTCCCGCCGTTGCGGCGGTGGACCGCGTCATCCGCCACGCGATGGCGAAGAGACCGTCCGACCGGCCCGCGTCTGCCGACGCGATGGCCGAGGAGCTGCGAGCGGCGCGCGGCGCGCAGAGCGAGGCGACCCCGTCGTTGGCGCACCCGCTCACACGGCTCGTCGTCCTGCCGTTCCGTATCCTCCGTCCGGACCCCGAAACCGACTTTCTCGCGTTCAGCCTGCCCGACGCGATCGCCACCTCGTTGTCGAGCCACGCCTCGCTGATCGTGCGCTCCAGCGTCGTGGCGGCACGATTCGGCGCCGAGACGCCGGACCTCAAGATGCTCGCCGCGGAGGCCGACGTCGATCGCGTGATCATGGGCACGCTGCTGCGCTCGGGCGATCAGCTGCGGGCCGCGGTGCAGCTCGTAGAGGCGCCTGGCGGGACGCTGCTCACGTCGCACACCGTCCAGTCGTCCATGGGCGATCTCTTCCAGCTCCAGGACGATATCGCGCGCCGTGCCACCGACGCCCTGGCCGTGCCGCTGGCCGGCGCCACGGCGTGGCCGACACCCGACAGACCGCACGACCCGCGCGCGTACGAACACTACCTGCGCGCCAACGAGCTCGCGCGGACCTACGACGGACTGCCCCGTGCGCGCGACCTGTACCAGCAGTGCCTCGAGCTCGACCCGCGGTTCGCGCCCGCGTGGGCGCACCTCGGTCGCTGCCACCGCGTCATCGGCAAGTACATCGACGCCGTGCCCGACAGCGAGCTGCGGGCCGAAGACGCCCTGCGCCACGCCCTCGCGCTCAACCCGCGGCTGTCGATCGCGCACAAGTTCTACGCGATGCTGGAGGCGGACATCGGCCAGGCGCAGGCAGCCGTCGTGCGCCTGCTTGGCGAGGCCGACCGTCACGGCAACGACCCCGAGCTGTTCGCCGGGCTCGTGCACGCCTGCCGCTATTGCGGCCTGAACGAACAGTCGATTGCGGCGCACGCGGAAGCACGCCGGCTCGACCCGAACGTTCCGACCAGCATCACGCAGACGCTGCTCATGGCGGGCGACATCGATCGACTCCTCGATGCCGAGCCGCCGCGCCTCATCGCCGGTGCCGACGATGGGATCCGGGTGATTGGTCTCGGACTTGGCGGGCGCCGCGACGAGGCGCGCGAGAAGCTGCTCGAGATGCGCCGGTCATCGCGCATCCCACTCTTCCAGACCTGGATCGAGTACCTCACGGCCTGGCTCGAGCGCCGGCCCGCGGACATGACCGATCCGATCTCCAGACGCAGCACGTTCAAGATCCAGGACGATCCCGAGGCGGTGTTCCAGGTCGGATGGCTCCTGTGCGACGTCGGCAAGCACGAGGCGGGGCTCGCCTACCTCCAGCGCGCGGTCGCGAGGGGGTACTTCGTCGCCTCGACGCTCTCGCGCAGCCCGCAGTTCGACGCCTTGCGGAGCAATCCGGCATTCAGCGCACTGGTCGAGGACGCGGAAGCGGGCCGTGCTCGGGCACTCGCCGCCTATCGCGAGGCCGGCGGAGACCGGGTCGTGGGCCGCGCCTGATCGCATGAAGACCCTCGCAGCCGAGCGCTGCCGGACGGAAATCGCGCACAGGCTGGCCACGGTGCACGCCGGAAGTGCCGCGCGGTGGGGCCGGATGTCGGCGCACCAGATGATCTGTCACCTGTGCGATTCGTGCCGAGTAGCCCTCGGCGAGAGATCCGTCAGCCCTGCGACGGGCCTTCTGCAGCGGACACTCGTGAAGTGGATCGCGCTCTACGTGCCGTTGGCGTGGCCGGCCGGGATCGCGACGCGTCCGGAGGTCGATCAGGAGCACGGGGGGACGACGCCGGGCGAATTCGCTGCGGACGTCTCCGCGCTCGAGGCGCTGCTCGCGCGGGTCGTCGCGCAAACGGCGGCGG
This sequence comes from Vicinamibacteria bacterium, assembly GCA_963697705.1. Classification (GTDB taxonomy): domain Bacteria; phylum Acidobacteriota; class Vicinamibacteria; order Vicinamibacterales; family JAENWD01; genus CAVUCH01. The sequence continues at coordinate 446,695 of CAVOPA010000017.1, read as the reverse complement.
CCGACACGGCGGTGCATCCGATTTTCGGGAAGATGTCGCGCGCCGCCTGGCTCCGGTGGGCGTACCTCCACGCCGACCATCACCTCCGACAGTTCGGCGCCTGACTGACGTCGTCAGCCCGAGCAGGCCTGCCAGGACGTACCTCACGGTCACGTAGACCTTCGCTTCCCACCAGAAGATCGGCTCACGCCCCAGAACACGAACGCCGTTCGCTTGAGCTCGAAGGGATGGACCGGTATGGAGCGTTCCAGAGCGGGCCCATGGTGCCGGGGCGTGAGGAGACGCTAGCAGCCCTGAGCCGTCTTCGACCGGCACGGCGCATCTGCTGGTGGAAGCGGCCGATCACAGCGACGGCCGGATCGCGGATGCGAAAGGCACAGGAGAAACGGAAATGCTCAGTTCGTCTCCGACGGGGATCGGCGCGCCCGCCACGCGCACACACACCCGGCACAACGCCAGCGTTCTCGCGGCCTGCGAGCGCGACGTGCTCGTCTGGCTCGCGACGCGGATGCCGGTGTGGGTGACATCCGATCGATTGACCTGGCTGGGGGCGGCGGGGATGGCGGGCGTGGGATGCGCGCTGGCGGCCGCGCCGGCATCGCGCAGGTGGCTCGCGTTGGTTCCCGTGTTCCTCGCCATCAACTGGTTTGGCGACAGCCTCGACGGCACGCTCGCGCGGGTGCGGCACGCGCAACGTCCGCGGTATGGCTACTACGTCGATCACGTCGTGGACCTGGCCAGCACGGTCGTGCTCTTCGCCGGCCTTGCCGCGTCTGGCATTGCGAGCCCACTGGTCGCCGGCGGTCTGCTAGCGAGCTACCTGCTGCTCGCAGCCGAAAGCTTCCTCGCCACCCATGCGCTTGGCGTCTTCCGCATCTCGTTTGGCGGATTCGGCCCGACCGAACTCCGGCTTCTGCTGGCGATCGGTGCGATCGCTGCAATCGGGCATCCGGTCGTCACGCCGTTCGGGCTCGGCAAGGTCCGCTTGTGGGATCTTGGCGGACTCTGCGGGATGCTGGGAATGCTCGCCGTCTTCACCATCAACGCCATACGCAACGGGCGGGCACTCGCGGCGGCGGATCCGTTGCCCTCGAGGGGAGCATGAGCACGCGCTAGAATCCTTGCATGCTCACCATCGTTCGCCGCGCGGTCCTCACGGTGCCGTTCGTGCTCACGCTCGCGCCGCGCGCCGGTGAGGGCCCAGGCAATCGTCACGCCGACCGCTATCCACGAGGAGATCGATCGGCGCGCGGCGGACGTGAACGCGCAGGTGATCGCGTGGCGACGTGACCTGCACCAGCATCCCGAGCTCGGCAACCGTGAAGTGCGCACGTCCGGCATCGTCGCGGCGGAACTGCGCCGGCTCGGACTCGAAGTGCGCACGGGCGTCGCGGTCACCGGCGTCGTCGGCGTTCTCCGCGGCGGCCGGCCCGGTCCCGTCGTCGCGTTGCGCGCCGACATGGATGCGCTGCCGGTGACCGAACAGGTGGACCTGCCGTTCAAGTCCACCGTTACCGCTGAGAACGAAGGCAAGCAGGTCGGCGTGATGCACGCGTGCGGGCACGACGCGCACACGGCGATGCTCCTCGGCACGGCGACCGTTCTGAGCGCGATGAAAGCGCAACTGCCCGGATCCATCGTATTCATGTTCCAGCCGGCCGAAGAAGGCGTGCCGGCCGGCGAGCAGGGTGGGGCCGCCGGAATGATCGCGGCAGGAGCGCTCGATCAGCCCAAGGTCCAGGCGGTCTTCGGCCTGCACGTGTTCAGCGCGCACGGGCTCGGCACGTCCGGCAGCCTGATGGTGCGGCCCGGCGGCATCATGGCCGCGAGCGACCGCCTCGCGATCACGGTGAAGGGGCGGCAGACGCACGGGGCGCAACCCTGGTCTGGCGTCGATCCCATCGTCGTCGGGGCACAGATCATCACGGGACTGCAGACGATCGTGAGCCGGCAGATGGATCTCACGAAAGGCCCGGTGGTCGTCACGATCGCCACGGTCGAGGGCGGCAGCCGCTACAACATCGTGCCAGAGGACGTCCGCATGACCGGAACGCTGCGCAGCTTCGACCCGGACATGCGCCTCGACCTGCGACGGCGTGTCGAGCGAACGGCAACGCACATCGCGGAGTCCGCGGGTGCGGTGGCCGAAGTGCAGGTGACCGACGGCACTCCCGTCACGTGGAACGACCCGGGGCTCACGAGCGCGACCATCCCGTCGCTCCAGCGCGTGGCTCACGGGTTCGATGCGAACGTCGCGCCGATGACGCCTGCGGAAGACTTCTCGAAGTACCAGGAGAAGGTTCCGGGCGTGTTCTTTTTCCTGGGCGTCAATCCGCCGGGCGTCGATGCGTCCGCGGTGGCTCCGAATCACTCACCACGCTTCTTCGTCGACGAGAGCGCGCTCGTGACAGGCGTTCGGGCAATGGCAAGCGTCGCCGCGGACTACCTGTTTCGGGGCGCCGCTGCCCCAGGCGCCGGTTCTGGCGCCACGCGCGATTGAAAGGGCGCCAGCACCGCCCTCACGTCCTCCCTTCGCGCCGTCGTGCCGGCCGGTCGCGGTCGGTCGCAGCGTCTTCCCGCGGCAGCCGCCTGCGCTGAGTACGCCGCCTCGCAATGTGACTGGTGCCTTGAGCACGCACACCTGGGCGGCTTCGCCAATCCGACTTGAGCACGAACACCGCGCCTACACCCGACAATCGCCTTCCTCGCACAGGTCCCTCAGGTTCCCCCTACTCGGTCGCGACGACGCTAAGCCGCGGACGCCAGACGTTTGTCTGGTGGTAACGAGACCAGGCTGGCCACGAGGCAAAGGTCAAGACGCTGAACGGCGACTGGTCGGCGCTCTTTGCCTCGACCGACGGCGGCGCTAAGACGAAGTCGGCGTACACGGCCTACAAGTCGACGATCACGGTCACCTGCCCGTAGATTGACGAACTGCTTCAGCGGGCGCGTCCGCCAGACGGACGCACGAAAGGGCGCGACATATGTCGCGCCCTTTCTGTTTTCCTATAACCGAGACGGCGCGATCGTTCACTCGCGAAGCGCATTCCCGAATAGCAGGCCGTCCTTAGCCCTTCGCCTCTGGCCTTCAGCCTTTGTCACAGCCGCACGAACTGCGGCAGTCCGGGTTTGAGCGCCACCAACAGCGGCCCGACGCCGAATATCCCGAGCACGTAGATCATTCCCCGCGGCGCGTAGTTGATGCACGTGAAGTGCACGTGCGTGCCGGCTGGCGCCAGGAACTCCACCGTCTTCCAGACGAGCGTGTTGTAGGCGCGAAGACGATGCACGCCGGGCGGGATCTCGCACGTGAACGTCTGCCCGTACAGCAACTCCGTGATCCGTTTGCCGTCGAGCGAGAAGATGACCTGCCGCTCCTTGACGTCCTGATCGGACGTGCGGTGGATCGTCAGCCGTGTCTCGGTCTCGCCCTCCAGCGGCGCTGGAGGATTCAGCAGCTCCGAGATGACATCGGCGGCTGGAGCAGCGACAGTATTCATTCGCTTGACCGTTCACCGTTTGACTGTAGACGTTCCCGCGGACGTCCGCCGGTCACCGTCTACGGTCGGGTGAGCGATTCAATCAGGCGGCGGTACTCCTCCGGCGTGTCCACATCGAAGAAGGGCCCGTCCTCCTGCACGTCCAATTCCACACCCTCACTTGCGTAGGACCGGACGATGGCCCGCGCGGTGGAGGAGGGCTCCGCGGCCAGCAGCTCGCCGATGAGCGGCTGCGACACCAGCATGGGATGACCGTGCTGTCCGGCGCGCGTCGGGCGGACGAGCGGGGCACCGGACCGTTCCCACGCCTCGATGAGCGCGCGGACCAGCGCACGGCTGACGAGGGGAACGTCCACCAGCGTCACGAGCACCGCCGTGGCGTCCAGGGTCAGCGCCAGGCCACACTGCAGTGACGAGAGCTGGCCGCGATCGGGGTCGGGGTTCACGGCATAGCGTACCCGTTCGAGCGAAGCGGCTGCTGGCGATGAGCACGTCGCCGCGTCGTGTGCGGCGACCACGGCGATGACCGAGCCGGCACCACCGGCCATCAGCTCCGTCGCGATCCGCTGCAGGAACGTCTGCCCTCCCGGCAACCGCAGCGCCGCCTTGGACTCGCCCATGCGCGACGAACGGCCCGCCGCAAGAACGACGGCCGGGATGTCTGCGTGCGACACGTCACCACTCTATTGAACAGGGCCCCGACCGGGGAACCGGATACAGCCCGACGATTGACCGGACCGAAGGGAAGCGGAACCAAGCCGGGACTCGAGCCCGGAAACGCCGAACCCCGCCAGTCGCACGGAGCGTAGAATAGCCGCCGGGAGTCAACATGCTGAATCACGAGCCACTCCGGGCCCAGGATGATCCGTTCGATATCGACGTCGGAGAGGACGAGGAGGAGGACGGCGAAGACGAAGACGAGGACGATGGGGACGAGGACGAAGAAGGCGGGTGGCAAGTCGGCCGAGCCACGCCTGCGGCTTGACTTTGTACGGCTGAAGTCCCTATAGTGGCTCAGTTTACGGCCGACGAGGTCGGATTAACCGCGTTCTGCTGAGAGATTTGCGGCGCAGTGAACGCGGCGGACCGGGACGAGAGCCTGGTTCGACGGCGGCGGGTCGTTGCGCACCACGGTGCGCAGGCCGTGCCGCCGCGCTCCCTGAGCGTGCTCAGGGTCGTCGTATCAATCGGAGGACACGGTCATGCCGACCGGAACAATCGCACGGCTCTTGATCGACAAGGGTTTCGGGTTCATCCGCGACGAGGGCGGCACCGAGCACTTCTTCCACCGCAGTGCCGTCCGCAGCCAGGTATTCGAGCTGCTCCGCGAGGGCCAGCGCGTCGAGTTCACCGAAGAGGATTCCGCCAAGGGCCCGCGCGCGGGTGACGTGCGGCTCATCGAGGGCTGAGCCAGTCGAACGTGCCCGGCCCCGCCTGGGGCCGGGATCATTGCTGCGTCCCTTTCCCTGCGGCGGTGCCGCGCACCCCGACCCGGCGCGCATCCTGTCGGCCCTGCTCGATCTGCACACCGCGCACTTCCTACGGAAGCGAACGGGGCCCGGTGGCCCTCCCGGTCTTCAAAATCGGTCGCTTCCCGCTGACCGCGGGAAGGCTGGGTTCGACTCCCAGGCGCTTCCGCCACCTGCGGCTCGCACACAACGTCGATGAGTGCGTCTGGTCCCGTCACGCTTCTGTTCGCCGTCTCTTCGTTGGCGATTTTCCCGGCGCCCACGGCGTGAAGTCCCCATTGTTGCGGTAGCAAGCGCCCGGCTACGCTGTGCATCCGCTCCCCGTCAGTTCGCCCAGTTGATCGGAGGCAGGGCATGCTCCCCGAGGGCCCTCGACAGCCGCTGCACGCGCGCCTCACCGGCACGCCCGCCGATCGTCGGCTCCATCGCCTGGAGCCACCCGCCTGCGAGTTTTGCGGGCGCGATGATGTCCGCGTGACCCTCCGCACCGAGTACGTCCTGTACTTCCGCTGCCAGAGTTGCCTCGGCGTGTGGAGTGTCGCGAAACCCGACCGCCTGCAGTTCGGCACGTAGCCAACGAGCGTCGGCGGATCGACGTTCAGTTCCTGCGGCGGGCTGTGCCGATCTCGATCTACGCGCCAGGCCGTCCCGCTGCCGTGCTCTCAGCGGAATCAACCTGGCTGCTCCGGACGTGTCGTTGCGCCCTACGGCGATCCTGTGATCAGTTTGTCAATTGCAGCAACCACCTGCGTCGTGTCTGCCAGCGTCTCGAACACTACGTCGGCGCCGGCGGCCCGCAACTGCGCAGCGCTGGCGCCGCCTGTCGCCACCGCAATCGATCGCGCGCCGGCCGCGGCGGCGCAGTCCACGTCGCGCGGCGTGTCACCAATGACCACGACGCGATCGGGCGGCACCCGCGGGCAGCCTCGGGCGACGGCACGGTCGACGGCGATCGGCACCAGCCCGTTCCGGTCGGGCGCATCGTCGCCGAATGCACCCGACGGGAAATAGCGCCACAGGTCGAAGTGTTCGAGCTTGAGACGCGCGGACGGCTGAAGGTTCCCAGTGAGCAGCGCGAGCGCGCGATCCTCCCGCGCGGCGAGCACCTCGAGCAACGGCATGATGCCCGGGAGCATACGCTTGGCGGGCAAGTCACGCCGCATCTCGTCGGCGAGCGCATCGACGTAGCTCTCGCGGAAGCGCGCCCAGTCGTAGTCACGGCCGGCGATGCCGTGCGCCCGCAGCGCGTCAGCCACGATGAGCGGATCGGTACGGCCCGGCAATTCGACGGAGGCGAACGCAGCGGAGACGCCGAACAGCTGTTCGAAGGCCCGATCGAGCGCCCGCTGCCCGGCCCCTCCGGTGATCACCAGGGTGCCGTCGATATCGAACAGAATCAGCCCATGCTGTATCAGGCGGCTTGACCTCTCACGTTGCTCGCGCGCGGACCCTTGGCGGACGGCTCCTCGTCGAAGCTCACGCGTTCGCCTTCGTTGAGCTGATCGAAGGAGCCGTCCTGCACCGCGCTGCGATGGAAGAACCACTCCTGCCCATTGTCGTCGCGAATGAACCCGAATCCCCTGTCACGCACCAACCGTTTGATGGTTCCGCTCGGCATCGACTCGCCCTCCGGTCGAGGCGGGCCGCTCGAAGCCCGCTTCCCTAATCAATTTTTGTTCCCTCCCGACGCACGCTCAGCCGCCGTTCTCGGTCGCGCTAACCACGGCCGTTCTGCCGATGACAGTGACGGCGCGGTATAAGATCGGTGGTTCGTGACAGAAGTGTGTAGATCATTCGACAGGCAGGAGGCAACAGCATGAAGAGGCGCATCGCTCTCGCCGCGGCGCTGGCGTTCGTGACCGCCGGCAGCGCGGCGTTCGCGCAGACAGCTCACCCGTCGGACGCCAGCCAGGCCGGGTCGGCGCGCGCTGCGGGCAAGGCCACGGCGCGTGCACAGGCCACGATCGCGGGCGAAGGCATTACGGGCACAGCCGATCTCGTCGAGATGACGTACGACACCGGCACGGAAGTAGAGATCACCGTCACGGCGAAGGGGCTCAAGCCCGGTCTGCACGGCGTGCACCTCCACGCGGTCGGCAAGTGCGAGCCGCCGGCGTTCACCGCAGCAGCTGGGCACTTCGACCCGGGGCCGGCCGGCAACACCGACCCGGACGCCAATCATCCGTACCACATGGGCGACATCCCGAACCTCCGGGTTGGCACGGACGGCACGGGCACGCTGCAGGCGAGGACGACGCGGGTGACGTTGAGCGAGGGACCGTTGTCGCTCTTCGACACCGACGGCTCCGCGATCATCATCCATGCGAACCCGGACCAGGGCACGACGGGCGAGCCGAAATCGGGTGTCAGCGGCGGGCCGCGCGCGGCGTGCGGCGTGATCGAGAAGAAGTAGTCACGCGCCGAACAGCCGCTTCACGCGGCGCCACCCGGCAGTCTGCGCGACGAGCTCGCCCGTCGCGGGTTGCAGTTGCAGGACCTCGGGCGTCATCGCGGATGCGAACAGCGTGTCCGCGGTGACCGCCACCATCGTCAGTGCCCGGGCAGCCGCGAGCCGGCGCAGGTCCCCGGCAAAGCCCGCCACGTCTTCACGGGCCAGGGTGGCGGTAGGATGTTCCAGGAGCAGCAGGTCCGGCCCGAGCGCGACCGCGCGGCCCAGACGCACGCGCAGCTTGCCGGACGGGGTGAGCGTCGCCACTTTGCGATCGAGCAGCTCCGGCACCAAGCCCACCCCCGCCGCCAGCGCTTCGACCCGGCCACGCACATCGGCGGCAACCGGATCAATCGCGAGCGTGAGCGTCATCGCAAGGTTCTGGACGACGGTCAGCTCGTCGAGCAGCACGGCACGGTCGCTGAGAATCCCGAAGCGATCCAGCGTGCGCAGCCATTCGTCGCCGTCGGTGATCGCCGCAACGTCGAAGCCGAACACGTGCACCTGTCCCTCGTCGGGCAGCATCGCGCCCGTGACCAGGTTCACGAACATCTCGGCGCCTGCGGCGTCGATACCCATTATCGCGACCAGGTCGCCAGGCAGCACCCGGAGTTCGCGGATGCGGAGGGGCCTGAGCGTGCCGTAGTCCTTGCGGACATTGGCAATATGGAGCACGGGGGTCGTCATCGAGATTCCCCTGGCGAAGACCGGCTGAAGGCGGACTACGAGACGTAGGCGACGGCCCGCCTGAAGGCGGGCACTACGCGACGCGGGCGACGGCCCGCCTGAAGGCGGGCACTACGAGAACATAGGGCGACGGCGCCTGAGGGCGGGCACGACGAGGCCAAAGGCAACGGCCGCCTGGCGGGCAGCACTACGACGCTTCAGGCGTGCGGACCGCGGGCTTCGAGCGCGGCGAGATCCTCGACGGACAAGCTCACGGTTCCGAGCGTCGACCGGCCGTTGCGCTCATCGCCGTGATAGTCGGAGCCGCCGCTCACGGCCAGCCCCCATTCGCGCGCCATCGCGGTGTATCGAGCGACGTCCGCCGCGGAGTGCTCCGAATGGTAAACCTCGAGCGCGGGCAAGCCCGCCTCGACCCACTCCGCAATCAGCTCGTCGTGGCGCGTGAGGCCTGGGTGCGCGAGCGAGGCCACGCCTCCTGCTCGCGCGATGGTGTGGATCACCTCGACGGGCGTGGCGCCGTTACGGGGCACCCATGCCGGGCAGCCTTCGCCGATCAGCCGCTCGAACGCGGTGCCCGTCGTGTTCACATGCCCGGCCGCGACCAGCGCCTGCGCAATCGCCGGCCGGCCGACTGCCCAGTCCGGACGGTCGGCAAGCGGTCGCAGCAGCGCGGCCACATCGATGGGTTTTCCGAGATCGGCGAGCCGCTGCGCCATGGCGCGCGCACGTTCGACGCGATAGGCGCGCTGTCGCCCGAGGAAGGTCGTCAGCTCGGGATTCTGCGGGTCGAGGAAGTACCCCAGGACATGGACATCGCCGTCGTCGAGCACCGCCGTGATCTCGATCCCGGCGATGACGCGGAGCCCGAACTCACGCCCGGCATGCATGGCCTCCGGCACGGCCGCCATCGTGTCGTGGTCGGTGATGGCAATGGTACGAAGACCGGCCTGCCACGCGAGGCGGACGAGCGTCGGTGCGTCGCAGCGGCCGTCGGATGCCGTGGTATGGAGGTGGAGATCGATCACCGGACGTTCAGCGCCGTGCGGCCGGACTGGTCGCCGCGCGTGCGGCGGAACGAGGAGGGCGGGCTCGGCCCTGACGCTTCAGCAGCGCACGGTACTCGCGGATCAACAGCTCGAGGTGCTGCCGCTCTTCGTCCGCGAACTCGAGGAAGATGAGCTTGCCTTCGGAGTCTTCGAAGCGTTCGCCGTAGCGCTTGAAGAACCGATGCGAGCCACGCTCGCAGCGGATGCCGATCATCAACGCCTTCAAGTCGTCGATGCCGTCGGCGGCAAGACTGGCGGCGCCTTCGGCGAACAGGCCGTTCGCCGCGCCCTTGAAGAACAGGAACGTCGGGTGCGACTCGAGCTGCGGGTCGCGTGCGAGCAGCACCTTGTAGCGATCTTCGAGCGTGCCGAGGTGCTCGCGTTCTTCCTCCGCCAGTTTCTTGAACACGGTTCGGCCGCGCGGGTCGCGCGCGATAGCCGCCGCGCGGGTGTAGAACTCGAGGCCGCTGCGCTCGGTGGCGATGGCGATGCGCAGCGCGTCACGGGCGAAGAGCAATTCCGTCGTGCTCCCGTCGATCGCCGGCGCCTGGCGTCCGGTGCGGCAGTTCTCGCATTCGCCGTAAATCTGAACGACGCTCTGGCGCGCGGCGAAGTTGCGCGCGGCGGCGATCTCCTCGATGAACGCCTCGATGTCGGAGCTGAGAAACTCCGACGACTGGTTGCAGGTCTTGCAGATCAGATGAAAGTGCCGCGGGTGCCGGTACGAGTGCTCGAACCGGAAGCGGCCCTCGCCGAAATCGACCTTGCGTGCGATGCCCGCATCGACCATCCACTGGAGCGTGCGGTAGACCGTGGCGCGGCTGATGCGCTGGTCTTCACGGCGCGTGATGTCGAAGAGATCATCGGCGCTGAGGTGTCCCTCCTGCTTGAGGAACACGTTCAGGATGAGGTCACGCTTGCCCGACCGCTTGGCGCCCGCGGGCCGGAGCCGATCGATGTCAGGGATGGTAGTGCTCATGCGGGTGACGCAGCGCGTAACCGCACCGAAGCGCCGGCTTGCAGCGACACGACGCGTCGACGGTCACCGCCCACGGCGCTAGCTCGTACTGAACGACTGGCCGCACCCGCACGTCGACACGGCGTTCGGGTTCTTGATCGTGAAGCCGCCGCCGGTGACCGTGTCGAGAAAGTCCACCTGAGCGCCGCCGAGATAACGAACGCTGATGGGGTCGACGTACAACTTGACCCCGTGCGATTCGAACACCTGATCGGCGTCGGTGCCCGCCTCCTCGATCATCAACCCATATTGGAAGCCCGAGCAGCCCCCGCCTTGCACGAACACACGAAGGCCGCTGCCTTCCTTGTTTTCTTCGGCGAGCAACTCGGTGATCTTGGACGCCGCGGTTGGGGAGATCTCAATCATCTGTTACGCTCTCCTGACCGTCTGATTATAGCGAACCGAGGCAATAGGCTACAAGCTGCTGACAAAACAGTGACTTAACCGCCGCGAGCGTGCTCCACTCGGCCAGCGTTCGCCCGTGTCGCCGATAGCCCTTCCCGCTCCAATGTCCCTGATTCTGCAGGCCGAGGTCCGCTGGCAGCAGATTGAGCCGGAGGCGGATGCGACGGCGCTGCGGCTTCACCGCCGCCTGCTCGCGCGCCAGATTCGCCTCGTCGAAGAGGGCGCGCTCCTGCCGCCCACCCTCGAGGTGCTGGACGGATCCGCCGTCCTCCGGCGACTGGAATCCGGCACACCCGTGCTGCGCGCGATTGAGGTGCCCGGTGTGCCCATGACACGCGTTGCCGCGGAGATGCTGGCGTTCCTCGACGAGCTTGCCTGGGGCGGCGCCGGCGAGGCAGCACGGAAAGTTGCCCGCGCCCTGGAAGGCGGGAGCCTCGATCTGCCGTCGGTCTGCGCGGCCTCCATGGCGCGCGACGGCGACGCGGCGCGCGCGATCGCGTCTGAGGGCGGCCTCAACGTGCAGGTGTTGTGGATGGCGGCCGACCTCGTCACCGCGCCGATCGCGCACGCGATCCAGCGCGCCCTCCTCGAGGGCGGCGGGGAGGCGATCCGCGAGGCCGTCGCCGTGTGGAACCGCGCGTCGTGCCCCGCGTGCGGAGGCTGGCCAGCGCTGGCCGAGTTCTTCTTCGGCGAGCGGCTGCACCGCTGCGCCTACTGCGCCGCCGGCTGGCGCACGGAGTCGCGCGGCTGCACCTACTGCGGCGAATCAGGCGAGCACTTCCGGACGATGCCGATCGACCGGGACCGGCCGGGCAAGCGGCTCGAGGTCTGCCGCCGGTGCGGTGGCTACCTGAAGACCATCGACGTGGCCCGACCGACGCCGTTCCCCCTGCTCGCGATCGAAGACTTCGCAACGAACGATCTCGACCGCGCCGCGATCAGCCACGGGTTCAGGAGAACCGGCTCGAGCGAGGCTCGATGAGCAACGTCGGTGGCGGTCGATGGCCTGCGCGTCGATCCCGCCCGCATCCGTTCGACATCAGAGTGCGGACGATCGGGACCTTGGAGAAGACCCTTGCTGCAGAATGGATGAAGAATGCAGGATGTCCCATTAGCGGCAGCGACCTGTGCCCAGGCTCGCCGGTGGAGCTCCTCGCCGACAGCGGCACGGTCGTCGCGGAGAATCCGATCACGTTCATTGCGCCGTGAGGCGATGATGGGGAGCAATCCGTGCTGGTGAAGGCACAGCTGCGCAACCATCCGCCGACGCTGGCCATCATGTCCAAACCTGCAGAAGATCGGCGACGTCGCGCCGGTGCGTCCCACGGCCGCCGCTCCGCCGCAGGCGCCTGCGGCAGCGACAACGAGTTGACCCATGTTCGTTGACACCTTCATCAGCCGCCCCATCCTCGCGACTGTCTGCTCGCTCGTGATCGTCCTGGCGGGGGCTCTCGCGATCCCGACCATGCCGGTGGCCCAGTACCCGGACGTTGCGCCGCCGCAGGTCACCGTCGTCGCCGCCTACACGGGCGCCAACGCGGAGGCGGTCGAAACCGCCGTCACCACGCCGCTGGAACAGGCGATCAACGGCGTCGAGGGCATGCTCTACATGACGTCGGCGAGCAGCAACAGCGGGCTCAGCCAGATCACCGTCGTCTTCGACGTCACCCGCAACGGCGACATGGCGCTCGTCGACGTCCAGAACCGCGTCAACCAGGCGCTTGGGCGCCTGCCCGCCGAAGTGCGCCAGCTGGGCGTCACCGTGCAGAAGCAGTCGAACAACTTCGTCATGGGCGCCGGCGTGTACTCGGATCGAGGCCAGTACGACTCGCTGTTCATGTCGAACTACATCGACGTGTACGTGAAGGACGCGCTCAAGCGGGTGCCCGGCGTCGCCGACGTGATGGTGTTCGGCGAGCGCAAGTACTCAATGCGCCTGTGGCTGGATCCCGTGCGGCTGGCGGGGCGAGGCATCACCGCAGGCGACGTCGTCAACGCGTTGCGCGAGCAGAACGTGCAGGTTGCCGCCGGAAGCATCGGCGACTCGCCGGCGCGCGAGGGACAGACGTATCAGATCAGTGTGCGCGCCGCCGGACGGCTGCGCGAGGCGCACGAGTTCGACAACGTCATCGTGAAGCGCGGAGCCGAAGGCACGCTCGTCCGGGTGAAGGACGTGGGCGCCGCGGAGCTTGGCGCGGAGACCTACGCCTCGATCCTGCGGTTCATGTCGTTCGACGCCGTCGGCTTCGGCGTGCTCGCGCTCCCGAACGCGAACGCCCTCGACGTCGAGCAGGCCGTGCTCGCGGAGCTCGAGCGCCTCAAGCCCGGCTTTCCCCCGGGTCTGCAATATCGTGTCGCCTTCAACACGACCGACGCGATGCAGGAGTCGATTCGAGAGGTCGTGAAGACGCTGTTCGAAGCGGTCCTGCTGGTCGTGCTGGTGATGTTCCTCTTCCTCCAGAGCTGGCGCGCGACCATCATCCCGGCGCTCACGCTTCCGGTGGCGCTGGTCGGGACGTTCGCCTTCGTGAAGCTGCTCGGCTTCTCAATCAACACGCTGACGCTCTTCGCGATCGTCCTCTCGACAGGGATCGTGGTGGACGATGCGATCGTCGTAATCGAGAACATCGAGCGCCACATCCAGGAGTACGGCAAGCGGGCGGCACGCGCCGCCTCGGACGCGATGACCGAGGTGTTCGGCGCCGTGCTCGCGACGTCGCTCGCGCTCATCTCGGTGTTCGTGCCGGTCGCGTTCTTCCCCGGCACCACGGGCCGGCTCTACGCACAGTTCGCGCTGACGATCGCGTTCGCCGTCGTGCTCTCCACGTTCAACGCGCTCACGCTGACGCCTGCCCTCTCTGCCCGGCTGCTCCGTCGCGGTTCGGCGCACGGCAAAGGACGGTTCTTCGGCCCGCTCGAGGCGACGATCCGGCGCGGCACCGACCTCTACGTGAGCGTCCTGTCGAGGCTGATGCGCGTCCGGTGGGCGGTCGTGGCGCTCTTCGTCGTCTCGCTCGGGCTCACGTGGCTGGCGTACCAGTGGGTGCCCCGCTCGTTCGTGCCCGAAGAGGACCAGGGATGGTTCCTGACCATCATTCAAGCGCCCGCCGGATCGTCGCTCGAAGCCACCTCGAACGTCGCGCGTCAAGCGGAGCGCGTCCTGATGGGCACGCCGGAGGTGCAGTCGGTGTTCTCGATCGTCGGCTTCAGTTTCAGCGGCAGCGCTCCGAACCAGGGGATGATCTTCGCGTCGCTGAAGCCGTTCGATGAGCGCCGCAGCGACGAACACAGGCTGCAGGCCGTGCTGCCCAGATTGCGAGGCGCATTGTTCGGGATTCAGGGAGCGATGGTGATTCCTTTCGCGCCACCATCGATCAACGGCCTTGGCGCGTTTGGCGGATTCACCTTCGAGGTGCTGGACCTGGCCGGCGGCAACGTCGACCAGCTCGCTGCTTCGACCTGGGCGCTGATCGGCCAGTCGACGAAATCGCAGAGGGTCGCGGGGCTCTTCAGCTCGTTCACGGCGAACGATCCACAGCTGACCGTCGACATCGACCGCGACAAGGCGCGCAGCCTCGGCCTGCCGATCAACGAGATCACCAGCGCGATGCAGATCTACCTCGGGTCCGCATACGTGAACGATTTCGATTTCAACAACCGCGCGTACCGCGTCTACGTGCAGGCCGACAAGGCGTTCAGGTCCGACCCGAAGAGCCTGGAGCAGTTCTACGCCCGCACCGACGCCGGCAGCATGGTGCCGATCACCAACGTGGTGCGGGTGCGCGAGACGACGGCGCCGCAGGTCATCAGTCACTACAACCTGTTCCGCTCGGCCGAGATCAACGGCGGCGCGGCGCCCGGGTTCAGCTCCGGCCAGGCTATCGAGGAGATGGAGGCGCTGGCGAAGCGCGCCCTCCCGCAGGGATTCGGCTTCGCATGGTCCGGGCTGTCGCTCGAGGAGATCAAGGCAGGACGCCAGTCGATCTACATCTTCGCCATCGGACTGCTGCTCGTCTACCTGACGCTCGCGGCGCAATACGAATCCTTCGTCCTGCCGGGCATCGTCATGCTGGGCGTGCCGCTGGCGGTGCTCGGCGCCCTGACGGCGCAGGGGCTGCGAGGCCTGCAGAACGACATCTACTGCCAGATAGGCCTGGTCATGCTCATCGGGCTGGCAGCGAAAAACGCGATCCTGATCGTCGAGTTCGCCGAACAGCTCCGCGATCGCGGACTCTCGATCATGGATGCGGCGATCGAAGCCGCGCGCATCCGCCTGCGGCCCATTCTGATGACGTCGCTGGCGTTCATCCTCGGCGTCATGCCGCTGGTGTTCGCGTCCGGCGCGGGACAGGAAGGCCGCCATTCGGTCGGCACCGCGGTCGCAGGCGGCATGTTCTTCGCCACCTTTCTCAACGTCGTCGTGATTCCAGTGCTTTACGTGGTGGTGCAGACACTGCGCGGAGAGACGCACCGCGCGCACGGCATCGAGGAAGAAGCCGCCGATGCGTGAGAACCTGCTGCTGCTCCTCCTGGCGATTGCCGCGCCCGCCGCAGCGCAGCCCGCGCTTGAGCGCATCGTCACTCCGCAGGTGCTGGAGCCCGGCCGGGCTGTTCGCTCGTTCCGGAGCTGGAACTCCAGTGCCGCCGCAGAGCAACCCAACGACATCGCCCTTCGCCAAAGGTGCCACGGCCAACATCGAGGTGATCGACGGGCAGCAGCGCGCGGGGGACGCTGAAATCACAGCGGCGGTGGCCGACGATGCGCTGCGTCGCGCGCGACTCGACGGTACGGCAGGTCGGTTTCCACAGTAGGTCCCGAACTCCACGACGTCACCCCGCGTGCGGCACGAGCAGCCGCGGCGAGCGAGCAGCAACAGGATTTACACGGCCCCATGGCGACCAGCGCAGGTACACCGGCTTCCACGTACGGCCGCACCGCATTTTCCGTACTCGGTGCGCTCAGCATCAGTCACCTGCTGAACGACATGGTGCAGTCGCTGCTGCCGGCGATCTACCCGATTCTGAAGGTGGCGCTGCAGCTGGATTTCAGGCACATCGGCCTCATCACGCTGGTCAATCAGCTGACGGCTTCGCTGCTGCAGCCCGCGGTCGGGTACTACACGGACCGCCGGCCCAAACCGCAATCGCTCGCCACCGGAATGACGTTCACGCTCTGTGGCCTCGTGCTGCTCGCGTCGGCGGGGCGCTTCGGCACCGTGCTCGCGGCGGCGGCGCTCATCGGCGTCGGGTCGTCCATCTTCCATCCCGAGTCCTCTCGCCTGGCGCGACTGGCGTCCGGTGGACAGCACGGGCTCGCGCAGTCGCTGTTCCAGGTTGGGGGCAACGCGGGATCGGCGCTCGGTCCGCTGCTCGCAGCCTTCGTCGTGCTGCCGCGCGGCCAGGGGAGCCTGGCATGGTTTGCAGTGGCTCCGATTGTCGCGATCATGCTGCTCTGGCGCGTGGGGGTGTGGCACAAACAGCGCGCCCGCGCGCGCTCGGGCGGGGCCGGGCCGGGCCATGCGCCACATCACGCGTTGACGCGCCGGCAGGTCGTCGGTGCGCTCGCGGTGCTCCTCGTGCTCGTCTTCTCGAAGTACGTCTACCTCGCGAGCCTCAGCACGTACTACACCTTCTATCTGATCGAGACGTTTCACGTGTCAGTGCGCAGCGCACAGCTCCATCTGTTCGTGTTTCTCGGAGCAGTGGCCGCGGGCACGGTGCTCGGCGGGCCCGTCGGCGATCGTATCGGGCGCAAGTACGTGATCTGGGGATCGATCCTCGGCGTACTGCCGTTCACCCTTGCTCTGCCCTACGCCAATTTGTGGCTCACGAGCGTGCTCAGTGCCGTCATCGGCCTGATCCTCGCGTCGGCGTTCTCGGCGATCATCGTCTACGCGCAGGAGCTCGTGCCGGGGAACGTCGGCATGATTGCGGGGCTCTTCTTCGGCCTCGCTTTCGGCATCGGCGGGCTTGGCGCCGCTGCGCTCGGCATTCTTGCCGACGCCACGAGCCTGACGTTCGTATTCAGGTTGTGCGCGTGGCTCCCGGCCCTCGGCCTGCTCACGGCACTCCTGCCTGACATCGAGCCGCCGCGATCCCGGTGACACCTGCGCCGCCGCCACGAGACTCATCGCGGCTTCGAACGATAGGGTCGCCTGAAGGCGCACTACGCCGAGGTTCCTCACGGAGCGGGCAACGCCACACCGTCCGGCGACCCGCTGCTGAACGTTGCCGCGTGCCTTGCATCCCCTCTCCGGTTGTGGGAGAGTCTCCCCCCATGCCGTCGCCAGACGAGCGAGTCCGCGCCGTGGTGCTGAGGGAGTTGAACTCCGACGAGGTCGGCTCGTGCGTCGTCTACCTCGCGGCGGAAACACTCCCGGCCGGCACCACCCTGATGTTCCCACGGGCGACCGTGGAGTTTCCGTGGGCCGGCCGTCTCGCCTTCGTGGACCTGGATCCGATGGCCAACTGGGCGCACGCGTGCCGATACGTGTGCATCGAGCCAGACACCGGCGCAACCCGGAGCACGGACGCCACGCTCCCCCCGTTCGGGACGGACAGACCAGGAAAGCCACACCTCGAATGGCGGGTGCTCTACAAGGCGCCGCGCGTACCAGCCGCCGTGCTCGCCGTGCCGCTCGAGGGCAATGGGGCGGGCGCAGGCACGAACAGCACGTCCACACCGCGCTAGACCATCCTGGGAGGCCTTCATGGCAAAGAGAAAGCAGCCGGCGCGTGCGCGTGCCCGCGCAACCGTATCCGGCACCGATGTGAGCACACCGCTCGACGCGGTGAGGAGCCACGCCTTCTCGACGTTGTCATCCCGCCAGCGGATTGCCACGAACTTGTACGTGGACACACGGATCTTCAAGCAGGGCGAGTTCGTTGGCCCGAGGCGCCAGGCGATCTCGGTCAGGAGGCCCAGCCTCCTCGTATTCGCCGACGACGACCCGAGGGCGAACTTCGCCCATGAGTGCCGGTATTTCCTGTACGACGCCGCATCCGGAGCGCTCGATCGGATTGTGCCGGCTGCCTTCCCCCCGTACGTCAAGGCGCCGCCGCGCACGCTGAAGCCATTTCACCAGCCGGTGCAGTTCGTCAAGGACAGCGATCTCTATCGGCCGCGGCGGCCGATATTTCCTTGCATCCGCCGCCCCATCGGCGTGCGATACGCAATCCTCTACGCCGGCATGTCGAACAAGCGGCACCTCAACGACATGGAATTCCTCTACCGGGTGCTGATCGACACCTACTCGTTCGACCCGGCGAACATCCTCGCGCTCTCCTACGACGGCACGCTCAACACGCAGGACGGCGTGCAGACCAAGTGGCCGGGAGACGACACCTCCTACCGCATCCAGATCACCGGTGACGGAACACGCGCCTCGCTCGAGAATGCGCTCGACAACGTGAAGGACCGGATCCGGCGAGACGATCTGCTGCTCATTCACACCAACAACCACGGCGGCTACGACGGGATGCCCGGCACCGCGAACCTGTGCACGTATCCAGACTGGGACGGGTACTACGCCAACGACTTCGCGGCGAAGCTGGGCGAACTGCCGCAGTACCGCAAGCTGATCGTGATGATGGAACAGTGCCACGCCGGCGGATTCAACGATCCGATCCTCAGTCACAGCACGGCCGATGCGACGAGCGTCGCATCCGCGGCGACCGAGCCGAACAACTCGTACGTGACTGCGGATGGGAACTGGGATCCGTTCGCACGCGACTGGATCGCGGCGCAGGCCGGCCAGGATCCGTTCGGCGTCGGACTCGCCTTCGATCCCGACACCGATCACGACGGTCGGGTCGCGGCAGACGAGGCGTTCCACTATGCGGATACCGTGAAGGACCCGCGCGACACACCGAACTTCAGCCAGAGCGGTTCGGACGGCGCAGATATCGCGCTCGGCCAGGAGTATACGCGAGCGCCGTGGTGGTGCCACGCCGTTGCCGTGGATCTCCGTCCGTGGCTCCATCGGATACCGCCCGAGGAGATCTACGCGCGGCTTCGGCGGGTTGAGCCGGAGCTGTCCAAGGTTGCTCAGACGCTCGACCGGCGAAGCGCCGCGCTCCAGGCCCAGTTCGAGCCGCAGGTGCACGCGGTCCTGCAGAAGGTGTTCGGTAAATAGCAGCGGCCGCCGGAGAACCAGCGCGCGTCAGCCCCAGCGTATTCGTGCCGCTCGATGGCGGAGCGGCACGAACGCACCATCACATCGCACAGTGCGTCGTCCCGTGATCACACGCGGTGTGGTTGTGCATTGTGCATTGCAGGGATCAGGGATCAGCCCAATTCCGCCAGCACCTCCGCCGAGGCCGCCTCCACGTCCTTGTGGAGGCTGTTGCCGTGCGCGTCCATGGTGACGATCGCAGGGAAGTCCTTCACGCGCAGGTGCCACATGGCTTCCGGCGTGCCGAACTCGAGCAACGACACGCCGTCCACGGCTTCGATGGTGCGCGCATAGAACTGCGCCGCTCCGCCCACCGCATTCAGATACACGGCCCCGGTGTCCTGGAGCGCCTGGAGGGTCTTGGCACCCATGCCGCCCTTTCCGATCACGGCGCGCACGCCGTAACGGCGCAGCACGTCGGCCTGATAGGGCTCTTCGCGAATGCTGGTGGTCGGACCCGCCGCGGTGATGCGCCAGCTCTCGCCCTCTTTCTGCACCACCGGACCGCAGTGATACAGCGCCGCGCCGCGAAGATCGACTGGCGGCTCGTGCTTCATGAGATGCGCGTGCACGGCATCGCGACCGGTGAACATGCGGCCGGAGATCAGCACGAGATCGCCTACCTTCAGGGATCGGACGGTCGCCTCGTCGAGCGGCGTGCTGAGCGCCACCTCCAGCCCGGTGCGTGCAATGCCAGCCTGATCGAGCATCGGCACGATCGGGTTCACAGGGTCCCGATACAGCCAGCGCACGATCGCCCCAGTCTCGCCGTCGAGCACCACGCCCAGGCGCCGATACGCCCAGCAGTCGTACGCCACCGATACGAAGAAGCTGGCAGGCAGGCGGTTCAGCGCGCCAATTTTGCAGCCGATGAGCGACACCGCTCCGCCGAACCCCATCGTGCCGACGCCAAGGCGGTTTGCGGTACCCATGATGGTGGCTTCGAGCTCCGCAAGCCGCGGATCGGGATTGACGTCGTCGATCGTCCGGAACAGCTGCTCCTTCGCATGAAGGTAGCCGGAGGTGCGATCGCCACCGATGCACACGCCGACCGCGCCGGGGCTGCAGCCCTTCCCCTGCGCCTGCCACACCGCGTGAAGAATGCACTTGCGTACGCCCTCGAGCGTGCGATCGGCGCGTCCCAGGTTGGGCAATTCGATCGGCACCGAGTACTGGGCGTTCATGTTCTCGCAGCCGCCGCCCTTCAGCAGCAGCTTGACCTCGATCGAGTCCTTGCTCCCACTGCTCGAAGTGGATGATCGGCGTGCCCGGGCCCAAGGTTGTCGCCCGAGTTGGCGCCGGTGATCGAGTCGACCGAATTCGGGCGCAGCATCCCGCGCCGCGTCGCGTCGGCCACCGCCTCGCGAATCTGCGCGCGCATCCAGATCTGGTTCGCGCCCACGGGCGTCTTGACCTCGAAGGTCGGCATGCCGGTGTCCTGGCATATCGCGCCCTCGCCGTCGGCCGCCTGGTCGATGTTCTCCGCGATGATCCGCAGCGCCTGTGCCGACCGCGTGCCGCCGGGCTCGGCCGTCATCGCGGTGCGCATCGCCGCGCGCACGTCGGGTGGCAATTCGGTCGAGGTCTTGACGATGAGGTCCAGCACGCTGGAGTAGAAGGAGGGCAACATGACCGCAGTATAATTCCTGAGTACTTTCGCACTCCGAGCTCGACATTCCGGTTTGAATGCCGAATCCCGCACTCCGAACTCCGAATCGCATGCGAACAGAAAAGGATCCGCTGGGCGAGCGCCAGGTGCCTGCCGATGCCTACTACGGGATCCAGACGGCCCGCGCCCTCGAGAACTTCCCGATCAGTGGCCTGACGGCCTCGGCCGATTTCGTGACCGCGACCGTACTCGTGAAAAAGGCCGCGGCCGAAGCCAATGCCTCACTCGGACGACTGGACGCCGAGCGCGCCTCGGCCATCGTCGGCGCGGCCGATGAAGTGCTCTCGGGGTCGCTGCGCGATCAGTTCGTGGTCGACGTCTACCAGGCCGGCGCCGGCACGTCGCACAACATGAACGCGAACGAGGTGCTGGCGAACCGTGCCTCGGAGCTGCTCGGGGGCGCGCGCGGCGAGTACACCCGCGTGCACCCCAACGATCACGTCAACATGGGCCAGTCCACCAACGACGTGTTCCCGACAGCCACTCGCCTGGCCTTGCTGATGACCACACCGCGTCTGGTCGACGCGGCGCGGGCACTGGCGCGCTCACTCGAGCAGAAGGCCGCCGAGTTCGCGGACGTTCTCAAAGTCGGTCGCACGCACCTGCAGGATGCCGTGCCGATCACGCTCGGACAGGAATTCAGCGGCTGGGCGGCCTGCGTGGCACGCGGCGCAGACGATGTGGAGCGGGCGGCGGTGCAGCTGCTCGAGTTGAACCTCGGCGCCACCGCACTCGGCACCGGGCTGAACGCGGGCGACGACTACACGACCGCTGCCATCGCCAATCTCGCCCGCTACACCGGCGTGCCCGTCGTTCCGGCTGCCAATCGCTTTCGGGTCACGCAAAGCATGGGGGACGTCGTCGCGTGGTCGGGCGCGGTGCGGCGACTGTCGGTCGAAGCCGGCAAGCTCGCAAGTGATCTGCGGCTGCTCAGCATGGGACCCCGCGCCGGGCTCGCCGAGATCGCGCTGCCGGCGGTGCAGCCCGGATCGTCCATCATGCCGGGGAAGGTGAACCCGTCGATCCCCGAGATGGTGAACCAGGTCTGCTTCCAGGTGATCGGATGTGACGCCGCGATCACGGCCGCGGCGGAAGCGGGCCAGCTCGAACTGAACGTCATGATGCCGGTCATCGCGTGGAACGCGCTCCACGCCTGCACCATCCTGGCGCAGGCGCTGATGGTGCTTCGCTCCCGCACGATCGACGGTATTGCCGCGGACCGCGAACGCTGTCGCGAGCTGCTCGACCGCAGCACGGCAATCGCCACGGCGCTCAGCCCGTACATCGGCTACGCGGCCACGGCGGAGATCGCGAAGGAATCGGTGCGGACGGGCCGTCCGATCCGCGACCTGGTACTAGCGCGCGGCCTGCTCGAGCCGGCGCGTCTCGATGCGATCCTGGCGCCGGAATCGATGACGCGCCCCGGCATCCCGGGCGGAGGAAACGCATGATGACGCGTGCGCCTGGAGCCGGGCAGTGTGGCGCTGGCGCGGCACGTGTGGTGCGCGGCATTGGCGGCGCCGTCACCCTGATCCTTCTCCTCTGCGCCACCCTCATCAGCGCGGCGTCTGCGCAGCAGCGTCCCCGTCACGGCCGGCTCTTCCCGCCAGAGGCGCTCGGTGATCTGGAAGGACCGGACCGCGACGTGTGGCAAATGCCTGACGCGGTAATGGACGCGCTGGCCATTGCAGACGGCTCACAGGTCGCCGATATCGGTGCCGGCGGCGGCTGGTTCACTGTGCGGCTCGCCCGGCGCGTGGGTCCGAACGGCGTCGTGTACGCGCAGGACGTCCAGAGCCAGATGCTCGAGGCCATCCGCCGACGGGTCGATCGCGAAGGGCTCCGGAATGTGCGCACCGTGCTCGGCGACGCCGAAAATCCCCGACTGCCGCCGGCGAGCGTGCAGGCCGTGCTGATCGTGGACGCGTACCACGAGTTCACGAATCGCGACGCGTGGCTCGCGCGGCTCGCGACGGCGCTGAAACCCGGAGGCCGGGTCGGCGTGGTGGATTTCAACAAGGCAGGCGGAGGCCCCGGCCCACCGACCGACGAGCGGGTGGACGAGGCACGACTGATCGACGAAGCGAAGGTAGCCGGGTTGGCGCTGCTGCGGAAAGAGACGTTCCTGCCGTTCCAGTACTTCCTGGTGTTCGGACGTGCCGACGACGCCTCAGGCAGTACGACTGCCCAGACCCGTTAGCCGCCAGAGTGCGGGCAGCACGGCGGCCGCGGAGCAGACCTTCACGAGGTCGGCAAGTACGAACGGGAACACGCCCGCCCGAAGCGCCGCCCCGAGCCCACCGACGTACTGTGCGAGCCACAGCACGCCGCCGGCGAAGATGACCGTCAGCCCGGCGAGCATGGCGACGACCGCGGTGAGATAGCGCCGATCGAAACCGCGCGATGCCAGCCAGCCCGTGAGACACGCGGCCGCTGGGTAGGCCATCAGGTAGCCGCCCGTCGGGCCGAGCAGCCGCGCGCCGCCATGCGGCAGCGTCAGCGACGCGGCGAAAACCGGAAGGCCGGCGATGCCGGCCGCAAGGTACAGCAGTTGGCTCGACGCGCCGAGCCGCGGCCCCAGCAGCGCGGCACCCAGCAGCACGACAACCGGCTGAAAGGTGAACGGTACAGGCGTAAACGGTAGCGGCACGCTCACCTGGGACGCCGCCGCGGTCAGCACGGTGACGAAGACCACCGCTGCCACCTGGATGGCGTATCCAATCACGCGGTCCTCGGCGCGACCGGACGCTGCCGCGAGAAACGTCGGTGTCGATGGAAACTGGATCGAAGCAGTATTGCGCGGCATAAGGCCGGATTCTAGCGTATGCACCACGCACTGACAATCGCGGGCAGCGACTCTGGCGGCGGCGCCGGGATCCAGGCAGACCTCAAGAGCTTCGCCGCGCACGGCGTCTACGGCACGTGCGCCATCACGGCGATCACCGCCCAGAACACGGAGCGCGTGACCGCCGTGCACGTGCTGCCGCCGGACGTCGTCGCAGCCCAGATCGACACGGTCGCCGCGGACATCCGGATCGACGCGGTGAAGACCGGCATGCTGGCCAATGCCGCGATCGTGGAGATCGTCTGCGCCGCCATTCGCCGCTGGGCGTTGCCCAACATCGTCGTCGATCCAGTCATGGTGGCCAAGAGCGGCGACCATCTGCTCGATCTCGCGGCGGTCGCCTCGATGCGGCAGGTGCTGCTGCCGCTTGCGGCGATCGTCACGCCCAACCGCCTGGAGGCCGAAGTGCTGGCGGGATGCCCCGTTCACACGAGCGACGACGCGCGTGAGGCGGCGCGGCGGATTGTGGACGCCGGCTGCCGGGCGGTGGTGATCAAGGGCGGCCACTTCGGCGGCGCGCGACTGACGAACCTGCTGTTCGACGGGCGCGATTTCACCGAGATCGTCACCGAGCGCGTGGACACCAGGAACACGCACGGCACCGGCTGCACCTTCGCCGCATCTCTGGCCGCGCAACTGGCGCGCGGCCGATCCCTCCCAGACGCCGTGCAGGACGCGACCGCGTACGTCGCTGGCGCGATCGCACACGCGGCACCGATCGGTCACGGGCACGGACCGGTTGAACACTTCTGGAGGGGGAGGGGGGTGTAGTTGCCGGTTCTCATCAATGGTCAGTTGCCCCTTGGTGAATTCCGAAGCGCGCAGGGTCGAGCCGCGAGCCGCGAGCCGCGAGCCGCGAGCCGCCGAGAAGTTATACTCCCCTGATGCCCGCCGCACGTCTGGCGCTCACCCTTGATTCGCTCGACGTCGGCGCGTTGACGAGCGCAGTCACCCGGGAAGCAACTGCGCCAACCGGCGCGATCGCGAGCTTCGTCGGGCTGGTCCGTGGCGAGAACCTCGGCCGCCCGGTGCGGTTCCTGGAGTACGAAGGGTACGAGCCGCTCGCGTTGCGCGCCTTCGAGCGGATTGAACGGGAGATTCACTCGCACTGGACCGAGACGAGCCTGGGACTGCATCACCGGCTGGGCAGGCTGGAGATCGGCCAAGCCAGCATCGTCATCGTCGTCGCGTCGCCGCACCGCGCGGCGGGATTCGCCGCCTGCCGCTATGCGATTGAGCGAGTGAAGCAGATTGTGCCGATCTGGAAACATGAGCACTTCGAGGGCGGTGAATCGTGGATCGAAGGCGCGACGGCCGACCCGGACGATGAGACCGCGCGCGCCGAGGCGTTGAGGCGCGCGTGCGCGTGACGGTGCGGCTGTTCGCCCGGCTCCGCGAGATCGCCGGCGCGGGGGAACTGGTGCTCGACGTCGAGGCGCCGGCCACAATCCGGACGGTCTGGGTCGAGCTCGCCCGCAGGCATCCCGGCCTCGCTCCCTACGCGTCGTCGATTTCAGCCGCCCGCAACATGGACTACGCGCGTATGGACACCGCAGTGGCCGAGACGGACGAAATCGCGTTCCTGCCACCCGTGTCGGGTGGTGTGAACTAGAGAAGGCGCAGATCGTTCGACCACCAACGATGATCCACCGCAGGTGAGTTCAGCGTGCTGGCCGCGGAAGTGGCCGGTAGCCGGCAGCCCGTCGCGTACACGTCGAATTACAGCATGCTGGACAAACTGACCTCCGTCGAACATCGCTACAACGAGCTGGCCAGCCTGCTCGGGGAGCCTGCCGTCCAGGGGGACCCGTCCGAGTACCGCAAGCACGCGCGCGCGCTGGCGGAAATCGAGCCGATGGTCGAGCGCTTCCGCGAGTACAAGGTCGTACTGGCAGAGCTCGAACAGGCGCAGGAGCTCGTGCGATCGGGCGATCCCGAGATGCGTCAGCTCGCGCAGGAGGAGCTCGCCACGCTGCAGGCACGCCGCGATGCGCTGCTGCAGGAGCTGAAGCTGCTGCTCGTGCCGAAGGATCCGAACGATGAGAAGAACGTCCTGCTCGAAATCCGCGCCGGCACCGGCGGCGACGAGGCCGCTCTCTTTGCGGGCGAGCTCTTCCGCATGTACAGCCGATACGCCGAGCGCCAGGGCTGGCGCCTCGACCTGATGTCCATGAGCGACACGGGGATCGGCGGCGTCAAGGAAGTGATCGCGTCGATAGAGGGCAAGCGGGTGTACAGCCGCCTGAAGTACGAGAGCGGCGTCCATCGCGTGCAGCGGGTGCCGGCAACGGAAGCCAGCGGGCGCATCCACACCTCCACCGCGACAGTGGCGGTGCTGCCCGAGGCAGAGGAGGTCGACATCCAGATCGATCCCAAGGACATCCGCATCGACACGTTCTGCTCGAGCGGTCCCGGCGGCCAGAGCGTCAACACCACCTACTCCGCCGTCCGCCTCACGCACATCCCGACCGGTGAGGTCGTGTCGCAGCAGGACGAGAAGTCGCAGATCAAGAACCGGCAGAAGGCGATGAAAGTGCTGCGCGCGCGGCTCTACGAAAAGGAGCTGCGCAAGCAGCAGGATGCGATCGCAAAAGAGCGGCGGGGACAGGTCGGTACCGGCGAGCGCTCGGAGAAGATCCGCACCTACAACTTCCCACAGAACCGCATCACGGACCACCGCATCAACTTCACGACGCACCAGCTCACCGACGTGATGAACGGCGATTTATCGGAGCTGGTCGATCAGGTCGTGTCGTATTTCCAGGCCGAGAAACTCAAGGAAGCCACCGAGGGAGGCGCCAATGCCTGATTCGTCCGGCGTCGCCGCGCGAACGCTTCACGAGCATGTGCTCGCCGCGCGGGTGCGTCTGGTCGCCGCCGGCCTCGCGGATCACCACGCCACCTTCGACGCCGAGGTGCTTGCGCGTCTCGCCCTCGGTTGGGACCGAGCCGAGTACCTGGCGCGCCGGAGCGACACGCCGCCGCTCGCATTCGAAGCGGCCTACGAGCCGCTCGTCGCTCGGCGGGTGCGGCGCGAGCCGGTCGCGCAGATTGCCGGCTATCGGGAGTTCTGGGGCCGGGATTTCGAGGTCACCCGCGACGTGCTCACGCCGCGGCCGGAAACCGAGCTGATCGTCGAGGAGGCGCTCGCGATGCGGGTGGCGGCGCCGAACGGCGGGCCGTCCGCCGGTCAGCGGCCCGCTTCCGAGCCGGCCAGGTCGTCTGCGCCTGCTCCGCGTCGCTGGCGTGTCGTGGACGTCGGAACGGGCAGTGGATGCCTCGCCGTGACGCTCGCGCTCGAGATGCCCGACGTCGACATGCTCGCGACGGACATCTCCGACCGGGCCCTCGCCGTCGCCAGACGCAATGCCGAACGCCTCGGCGCCGGCGGGACCGTGGCCTTTCTCTGTACGAGTCTCCTCGAGGGAGTGGATCCGGGGATCGATCTGATCGTGTCGAACCCGCCGTACGTGCCCGACCGTTACCGCTCGGGGCTGTCGTCCGAAGTCCGGGACTACGAACCGGCCGAAGCCGTATTCGGCGGACGCGACGGCTTCGAGCTGATTCGCGCCCTCCTGCACCAGTCGGCCGAGCGGCTGGCGCCGGGCGGGCGGTTGCTCATGGAGTTCGGCGCCGGGCAAGACGACGAGGTGCGCGGCATCGTCCGGGAGTATCCGGCGCTCGTCGTGCGCGCGATCCGAGACGACCTGCAGGGCATCCCCAGGATGGCCGTCATCGGCCGCGGCGAGGACTGAGACTGCGATGAGCCTGTACTAACGTGTGGTGGGGAGCTTCCGCCCTCCCTGGCGGGCAAGCGTCAGACGGCCGCAGCGAGCGCTGAACGGCTGACGGTGAACGGTCGACGGTGAACGATATGAGCGACTGCCTGTTCTGCAGGATCGTGAACAATGAGATTCCCGCCGCCATCGTCCGTGAAGACGACGAGCTCGTGGCCTTCACCGACATCAACCCGCAGGCGCCCCTGCACGCGCTCGTCATCCCACGGCGCCACATTGCTACGCTGAACGAACTCGGGGAAACCGACGACGCCCTCGTCGGCCGCATGGTGCGCTTTGCCGCGGCGATCGCGGCGGAGAAGGGCTACGGGGAGAGGGGCTACCGCACGGTCCTGAACTGCAACCGCGAGGCGGGCCAATCGGTGTTCCACATCCACCTGCACCTGCTCGCGGGGCGCGCTCTCGGATGGCCGCCGGGGTGATACCGCGCCTCGTGCGGCCCAACCGGTCGCAGGCCGAACGCCGCTGACACCGTTCACACCCGGTCGTGCTGGAGCATTGCGGGCAACTCCTCGAGCGAGCGGATGATCGCCACGCCGGGCCGCCCGTGGGCTGGGCTGGCACATCCGGGGCCGATGTCGGCGGAGCGGCGGACCAGCACCGCGCGCATGCCTGCCTGGATGGCGCCGTCGATGTCGTGGGTGAGGCTGTCGCCCACCATCACCGCGTCGGGCGCGGGCACGTCGATCAGGCGCAGCGCGGCTTCGAAGATACTCGGGTGCGGCTTCATGTAGCCGTGCTCCGACGAGGACACGGCCGCGGTGATCAGGTCCTCGAGTTCGAAGTGGCTCTGAAACGAGGCGAGGCACCGGTGGCTGTTCGAGATCAGGCCGATGCGGATGCTTTGCGCCGCGATTGATCGGAGGGCCGCCGCCACATCGTCGTACAGCTCGAAGTGGCGGCAGGCGGCCCACTCGTCGTAGATCTCCTCGGCGCATGCATTCACGGCCGGGCCCTCACCTCCCATCCCGGTGATGATCGCGGCCGTGTATCGATGAAACAGCGCCGCTTCGTATATGTGGTCGCGCGCTTCGTCGAGCACCGCGGACGCGGCAGCCACCGCGACCTCGAACCGCGACGCATCGACCGAGATGCCATGGCGGGCGCAGAACTGCTGATAGCCCTCGCCCCGGAACGTCGGGCCGGGGTAGATCAGCGTGAAATCGACGTCGAAGAAGACAGCGCGGGTCACGCCGGGACTGAACGGGTCTGGACGGGCCAGCGGATCGTACGGCCCCGCGATCACGATCGACGCACGTCCCGGGTCGAGCACCCGCCGCGTGGCCGCGTGCACCTCGTCCAGCGTCACGAGGTCGAGCAGCGCCGGCACGCGCCGGTCGTAATCGAGCCCGAGCCCGAAGAACTCGGTGGTGTGGAGGAACGACGCAATGCCCGAGTTGGTCTCCAGGTTCCGCGGCATCGACCCAATCAGGTACCGCTTCGCGTCGGCAAGCTCAGATGCCGTGACGCCGTCCCGGACGATGGTGCGGACTTCCTCGTCGATCGACGCGATCGTGCGATCCACGTTCTCCGGAGCGACACCCGCGCGGATGACGAGCGGCCCCTCGCCGACGTTGCCGTCGAAGCTGCTGAACGCGTAGTAAGCCATTCCCTGCCGCTCACGAATGCTATCGCCCAGCCGGCCGCCGATCCCGTACTGGCCAAGCACGTTGTTCATGAGCGTAACGGCGTGATAATCCGGATCACGCCGTGTGATCGTTGCGAACCCGTACGCGACATCGGCCTGCGCCTTGTTCATCATCGGCACCACGAGCCTTTGACGGTGCCCCGCCGGAGACAGCTGTGGCAGGGCGAGCGGCGGTGAGGCCGGCACGAGCCAGTCGCCGAAGGCGCGCTCTGCGGCCGCGATGGCGCTGACGGCGGCGACGTCGCCGACAATCACCACCATCAGGCCGGCGGGAAAGAACTGCGCGCGGTGATACGCCACCAGGTCGGCCCGCGTGATCGACTCGACACTGGCAACGCTGCCCTTGGTGCGACGACCGTACGGGTGTCCGTCCGGGTAGAGCAAGCCCATGAGCCCCTCGACCGCGACGGTCGCCGGGCTGTCTTCGTCCTGCCGGATACCAGTGACGATCTCCCCGCGCCTGGTTTCGACGTCCGCGGCGGGGAACGTGGGGTGCCGGACGACATCGGCGACGAGCGCAAGCACGGCGTCGAAGTCTTCGGCGAGGCACGTGCAGCCGAGCGTCAGAAGATGACGACCGACGCTCGAATTCAGCGTCACGCCGCGCCCGTCGAGCGCCTCGGCGATCTGATCCCCCGTCCGCCCGTCGGTGCCGCGGTCGATCACCTTCGAGACGAAATGCGCAAGCCCCAGCCGTTCTGCCGGATCGTGGCCGCTTCCTGCGCTGACCGCCACGAGCATTGTCACGGCGGCGTGCGTCGCGGTCTGCTGTGCCAGCACCACGGCACCGTTGCCGAGCGCGGCGCGAGTGGGCGCGAGGCCCTGGACGAGCGTGCTCATGCGATCTCCGCCCTACGGGACGGCTTGAACCAGCCGACGTTGCGGTTGGTGGCACGCAGGCACGAGGCGGCCGCGCGAGCGACCGCGTCCACGGTGACGCGCGTCTATCGCCTGCCACGAGCGGTGATAGAGGTCGATGTCGCCGATGGTCTGAAAGTATCCGAGCTGATGCGCGATGTTGGTGCCGCTGTCCGACTCGAAGACGAGGCGGGCCCGTAGCTGGTGCTTCGCCCGTTCCAGCTCGCCGGGCGTGATTCCGTTCGCGCGGACGTCGTCGAGCACCTGGACGGCGGCCTCCTCCACCGCTTCGAGCGGCACGCCATCGGCCGCGGTCACGGCCACCGAGTAGAGGAACGGATGCTCGGTCGGGAGCAGCGCTCCGAATACCGACGAGGCGAGCCGCCGCTCGACCAGGGCGCGGTACAAGCGGGCACTGCGCTGCGGCGGATTGCGGAACGAGGACCACAGGTTCACGCCCTTCGCGCCGGTGAGCACGGCATCGAGCACGAGCAGCGGGAAAAAGTCCGGGTGCGTGGCCGCGGGCGCATGGTACGCCAGCTTCAGGTACGCCGTCGTGCCCTCCTTCTCGATGGTGACGCGGCGCTCGCCCACCTGCGCGGGCTCGACGGTGCGGATCCGCGACGGGACGGCACCAGGCGGAATCCTGCCGAAGTGCTCCTCCACGCGCCGGAGCACCACATCCGTCTCCACGTCGCCGACCACCACGAGCGTCGCGTTGTTCGGGATGTAGAACTGCCGGTAGTGGCCATAGAGATCGTCGCGGGTCATCGTCTCGAGATCGTTCAGCCAGCCGATGGTGGGATGCCGGTACGGATGTGCCTTGAACGCTGCCGCGGTCACCTCGGTGTCGAGCAACTGCTCGGGATCGTTGTCGCCACCGTGGAGCTCCGAGATGATCACGGTGCGCTCCGACTCGCAGTCCTCCGGATCGAAGAGCCCGTTGGCCATGCGCTCGGCTTCGATGAACAGCATGCGGTCGAGCGCGTCGCGCGTCGCGGTCTCCAGGTACGTCGTCTGGTCGATCCACGTGTAGCCGTTCCAGCTTCCACCGAACTGCTCGATGATCCCCTTCACCTGATCGCGCGGGATGTTCGTCGTCCCCTTGAAGTTCATGTGCTCGACCCAATGCGAGACGCCGGTGAGGCCGGGACGTTCGTCTTTCGATCCGACCTTGTACCAGCACCACACCGATGCGAGCGGCGCGGTATGCGTCTCCTGTACGAGCACGGTGAGACCGTTATCGAGGACCACTTCGCGGACGGGGAGCATCAACGGGAGCGCTGGTACCTGGGTGGCCATGGCTCGATTATACGAGGGGGAGCTGTCCTCGCTGGAGGCCGAATCGCTCTCAAAACCGCGAATTTTAGGCCATTTCGCGCAGCTCTGGCATGCTCAGTTGTGGCCGCGCCTTTGCACCCTGACGATGCGTGGCGGCGAATGCCGCCGGCTCGACCTTACTTGACGAGGAGGACTACAAATGAGACGTGCTTTGTTACTGGCCTCGAGCTTCGTCCTGGCGCTCGCAATGGCTACGGCCGCGCTCGCTCAGCAGGCGGCGACTTTCGTGCTGCGCTCGGGGGAGCGACTCTCGTGTGAGCTCGTGGATATGGGCGGTGCGGGATTCCAGGTCCGCGTCGGCGGAGCCAGCCGCCAAATCCCGACCGGCGACGTGGCGGTTATCGATTTCAGCGGGAGCACCAGCTTTCCGGATAGCGAGGTAAACCAGATTCAGTCCGGCAAGCACCTGATTGTGCTCTCCAGCGGACAGGTCGTCAGCGGTAACCTCTACGACGTCGGCGGCACCCAGCCCAAGCGTATCTCGGTTCACACGGACACGGGTAACCGGGACTTCGGGTCGAATGAGATCCGGCGCATCTACCTCGCGCGCCCGAGCGGCTCGCGCGCCGTGCCTACCGCTCCGCCGACCCAGGGACTCCCATCCATGCTGCCGGCCTCGGGCGGACAGATCCGTGTGCCGGGCAACCAGCGCTGGACCGACACCGGCATCACCGTGCGCAGGGGCGAGCGCGTCACGTTCAACGCGAGCGGCCAAGTACAGCTCAGCAGTAACGGCAGCGACACGGCCGGACCCGCTGGAGCGACGAGCGGAAGACGTCCAAGCGGACCGATGCCCCAGGTGCTCGCGGGCGCCCTGATCGGACGTGTGGGCCCGGTCGGCCTGTTCGCCATCGGCAACCAGACCACGCCGTTGACCATGCCTGCCGACGGGCGCCTGTTCCTCGGGGTCAACGATGACGACGTCAACGACAACCGCGGCGAGTTTACGGTGGATGTGCGGCCGGACACGTCGACGAACCGTCGGTAACGTAAGAACAAAGCCGAGGGCTGAGGGCGGAGCCCTCGGCCTCCGGCTCTCGGATCCTCGGTACCAGATACGGTCTCTGCTGCCTCTCCCCTCTCTGCTCTTCGCACGACTCCGGCGAGGTGCGATCCCACCCTGTGGGTTGCCGGCACGCGCCGGGCGCCTGGCGAGTTCGCTTGGTCTTAGGGGCCCGCCCCCAGCGGAGTACAATTCACCATTCATATGGCGGATTGGAAAGACACGCTGAACCTGCCCCGTACGACGTTTCCGATGAAGGCCAATCTCCAGGCCGCGGAGCCGGAGATGATCGCCTGGTGGCGCGAAATCGACTTGTACGAACGCATTCACGACGCGCGAGCCGGGAGACCGCGTTTCGTGCTGCACGACGGTCCGCCCTACGCGAACGGCCAGATTCACCTCGGCACGGCGCTCAACAAGATCCTCAAGGACTTCGTCGTGAAGTCGCGGTCCATGTCGGGGTTCGATGCGCCGTACGTGCCGGGATACGACTGCCACGGGCTGCCGATCGAGCTGAAGGTCGACCGCGAGCTTGGGCCGAGGAAGCGGGACATGGCGCTCGCCGACGTGCGACGAGCCTGCCGCGCCTACGCGGAGCGCTTCATCGGCGTGATGACCGAAGAGTTCCAGCGGCTCGGGATCTTCGGCGACTGGCAGCGCCCGTACCTGACGATGAACTACCGGTACCAGGCGGCAATCGCCCGGGCGCTGGGCCGGTTCGTCGACCGCGGGCTGATCTACAAGGGGAAGAAGCCGGTCCACTGGTGCATCCACTGCCGCACCGCCCTCGCGGAGGCGGAGGTCGAGTACGAGGATCACGTGTCGCCGTCGATCTACGTCGAGTTCGCGCTCGCCGCGTCGAGCGCGGAGGAGGCGGGCCGCCGGTTCCCGGCGCTGGCCGGGCGCAAGATCTCCGTCCTGATTTGGACCACGACGCCATGGACGATCCCGTCCAACCTGGCGATCGCGTTCCACCCCGAGTTCGAGTACGGCGCCTACGAAGCAGACGGCCGCGTCGTCATCATCGCGACCGCTCTCGCACCGGCCGTCGCCGACGCCGTGGGCCGGCCTCTGGCTCGACCGATCGCACGGTTCAAGGGCGCGGACCTCGACGGGCTGGTGTTTCGCCACCCCTTGTACGACCGCGACTCGCTGGCGGTACTGGGCGACTACGTGACGCTCGAGCAGGGCACCGGGGCCGTGCACACCGCGCCCGGCCATGGGGCCGATGACTTCCTGACCGGCCGCAAGTACAGCCTGGAGATCTACGCGCCGGTCGGACCCGACGGCCGATTCACCGACGATGTGGGCCTCTTCGCGGGTGAGCAGGTGTTCGAGGCGAACCCCGCCGTCATCGAGGCCCTCAACGACCGGGGACACCTGTGGCACCACCACTCGTTCACGCACCAGTACCCGCATTGCTGGCGCTGCCACAACCCGGTGATCTTCCTGGCGACATGGCAGTGGTTCGTGCGCATGGACGGGGAGCCGTCAATCGGTGAGGACGGCGCCCGGCGCACCCTGCGCGATGCCGCGCTCCATGCGATCGACGAGGACGTCGCGTGGGTTCCGGCCTGGGGGCGGGACCGGATTCAGAGCATGGTGGCAAACCGGCCGGACTGGTGCATTTCGCGCCAGCGTGCGTGGGGGGTCCCCATCCCGGCGGTTGACTGCGCGTCGTGTGGCGAAGCCCTGCTCACCACGGCGCTGATCGAGCGCGCGGCCGGGGTGTTCGAGCAGTACGGCGCGGACGCGTGGTACGAGCGGCCGATCGAGGAGTTCCTGCCGGACGGGCTGGCGTGTTCCGCGTGCGGCGCGGCGTCGTTCGTGCGCGAGCGCGACATCCTGGACGTGTGGTTCGACTCGGGGTCGAGCCATGAGGCCGTGCTGCCATTTCGTCCGGAGCTGACGTGGCCGGCGGACCTGTACCTGGAAGGGAGTGACCAGCACCGCGGCTGGTTCCAAAGCTCGCTGCTCGTCGGACTCGCGACACGCGGACGGCCGCCGTTTCGCGAGGTGCTGACGCACGGGTTCCTGATCGATCTCGACGGGCGGAAGATGTCCAAGTCGGTCGGCAACGTGATCCTGCCGCAGGAGATCGTCGAGGAGAGCGGGGCGGAGGTGCTGCGGCTGTGGGTCATCTCCACGGACTACCGGGACGAGCTGCGCGTCAGCAAGGAGATCCTCGCGCGGGTGGTCGAGGCGTACCGGAAGATCCGGAACACGTGCCGGATCCTCGTCGCCAACCTGTACGATTTCGATCCGGCCACCGACTCGGTCAGCTCCGACGAACTCGAAGCGGTCGATCGTTATGCGCTGGCACGGTACGCGGATACGGCGGCGAAGATGCGGCGCGCCTACGACGCCTACGACTTCCCCGTCATCTTCCACGCGCTGAACGCGCTCGTGACCGTGGACCTGAGCGCCTTCTACGTGGATGTCTCGAAGGACCGCCTGTACACCCTCGCGGCGCGATCGCGGAGCCGCCGCGCCGCGCAGACCGCGATGTACACGATCGCCGATGGCCTCGCGCGGCTCATGGCGCCGGTGCTGCCGGTGACCGCCGAACAGCTGTGGAAGGTGCTGCCCGGCGCACGGGAGACATCGGTGCACATGGCGCTCTTCCCTGATGCGGCCACGCTCGACGAGCTCGCCAACACGGCGCTGATGGAAGATTGGCAGAAGCTCCGCCTGCTGCGCGACCAGGCCAACGTCGAGATCGAGCGGCAGCGCAAGGCGAAGGTGGTCGGCACCTCCCTCGGGGCGCGGCTCACGATCGAGGCTTGGGGCGACGACTACGATCGCCTTCGCCGGTATGCGGCCGACCTGCCGACGCTGTTCATCGTGTCGGAGGTCGTGCTGATCGAAGCCGGCGGCGACGGACCGCCGCGCTTCGCCGCCGAACGTGCCACCGGCGTCAAGTGCGACCGCTGCTGGCGGTTCGTACCGGCGGTTTCCGCCGAGGCCGGCCGCGAAGGGCTCTGCGACCGCTGCATCGAGGCCGTCGCCGGGCTCGTCGCATCGTGACCATGGCGCACATCACCCGCGCCCTCCTGTCCCGGCGATTCGAGTGGGTGCTCGTGGCGCTCGTGATCATCGCCGATCAGATCACGAAAGCGATCGTCGTGGTCGATCTCGGCTTGCACGAGAGCGTGCCGGTGATTCGCGGGTTGCTCGATCTGACGCACGTCCGGAACACCGGAGCGGCGTTCGGGTTCCTGAACGCCGCGGATTTTCCCGGCAAGCCGATCGTGATCGCGGTCGTGGCGCTCGCCGCCCTCGTCGGTGTGTCGCTCTATGCGACGCAGCTGCCGGCCACGCACTGGCTCGCCCGGCTCGGGCTGGCGCTGATCCTGGGCGGCGCCGCGGGAAATCTGATCGACAGGCTGCGGCAGGGGTACGTCGTTGACTTCGTGGACGCCTACTGGGGCGATTGGCACTTCTGGGCGTTCAACGTCGCGGATGCCGCCATCACCGTCGGCGTCTCGATCATCATCCTCGACCTGCTGCGTCCCGCGCATGCGGGGCTGCCACCCGACATGACACACGAGAGCGAGTCGACCAGTGCTTCCTGACCTGTTTCATCTCGGACCCGTCACCGTCTACACCTACGGCGTCCTGCTCGCCGCCGCGTACCTGCTGGGCCTGAAGCTCGCGATGACGCGCGCACGCGCCCGCGGGCTCGACGCCACCCGGATGCTCGATCTGGGGATCTACATCATCATCAGCGCGCTCGTCGGGGCAAAGCTGCTGCTGCTGATCGTCGACTTCGACCAGTTCCGCAGGGATCCGGCGGAGCTGCTGTCGTTGGCGCGATCGGGTGGCGTGTTCTACGGCGGCCTGATCCTCGCGGTCGCTGGTCGCGTTCTGGTACATGCGGCGCCACAAGCTGCCGCTCTGGCAGACCTGCGACGTGTTCGCGCCGGGCATCGCCCTCGGCCACGCCGTCGGCCGCCTCGGGTGCCTCGCCGCCGGTTGCTGCTTCGGGCGGCCGACGACGGTACCGTGGGCGGTGACGTTCACCAACCCGCTCGCGGCGGCGAACGTGGGGACGCCGCTCAACGTCCCGCTCCATCCAACGCAGTTGTACGAGAGCGCGGCCGAAGCGCTGATCCTCGTGCTGCTCGTCACCAGCGAGAAGAAGGGCCGCGCCTACCCGGGCCGGACGTTCTGGCTCTATATGCTGCTGTACGGCATCTCGCGGTTCGTCATCGAGTTCTATCGCGGCGACGAGCGCGGACTCGTCTTCGGCGTCCTCTCAACGTCACAATTCATCTCGGTCGTGCTCGTCCCTTTGAGCCTCGTCATGCTCGTGTGGCTCGCCCGTCGCCCGGAACCGTCACCGAACGCGGCGCGAAAACCCGTCAGGCGCGCGTCCTGACCCCCATGTCACGAGTCGAGCTCGCGGTGACCGAGGATTACGCAGGCGAGCGGCTCGATCGGTTCCTGGCGGCCGTCCTGCCAGGGCACTCCCGGTCGCAGATCCAGCGGCTGATCAAGGACGGCCTCGTGCAGGTCGGGCCGCGCGCAGTCCGCGCGAATGCGAGCGTGCGGCCGGGTGAGACGGTCGTCGTCGATCTGCCCGCGCCGACCGCCGCGGAGCCCGCGGCCGAGGACATCCCGCTCGATGTCGCGTACGAGGACTCGGACCTCATCGTCGTGAACAAGCCCGCCGGCATGGTGGTGCACCCCGCGGCCGGTCACGCCGGCGGGACGCTGGTGAACGCGCTGCTGCACCACGTCACGGATCTCAGCGGCATCGGCGGCGAGCTGCGGCCTGGGATCGTGCACCGCCTGGATCGCGGCACGTCGGGAGCTGATCGTGGTCGCCAAGCACGACCGGGCACACGAGTCGCTCGCGCGGCAGTTCCACGATCGCGAGGTCGAGAAGGAGTATCTCGCGCTGGTGTGGGGCGTCGTGCAGGCCGGGCGCCGGATCGACGCGGCAATCGGGCGCGACCCGGTGCACCGCCAGAAGATGTCGGCGCGCTCGAGGCGGGCGCGCACGGCGGTCACCCGCATCACTCGCGTGCAGCACCTGCAAGGGGTCACGCTCGCCCAGATCGCCATTCATACGGGACGCACGCACCAAATCCGGGTGCACCTGAGCGCCATCGGTCACGCCGTCGTTGGCGACGCGCTCTACGGCGGATCCCGCCGCCGGGTCCCAGCGGACCTGCGGCCGATCCTCCGGCTGGAGCGCCCGTTCCTGCACGCGGCACGGCTCGCCTTCGCACATCCCATCGACGGGCGAAGGCTCGAGTTCACCGCCGCGCTGCCGCCCGATCTCCAGACCGTGCTGGACGAGATTGTGCAATTGCAAACGCCCGCCGGCGACGAGTAGGCGGGCGGTTCCTCGGCTCCGGGCTCCGGACTCCGGCGCTTGTCGATTCCGGGACGAGCCGGAGCCGCCTGGAGCCAGACGAAGCCCGGAGCCCGGTGGCTGGAGTCAGAGAAATGTCCGAGAAACCGAAGATACTCGAATCTCGCGTCGCCTACGACGGCAAGATTTTCCAGGCCGTCGTCGATCGGGTACGCATGCCCGACCGCGAAAAAGACTCAGAGGTCGAGACTGTCCGGCACGCGGGTTCGGTTGCCGTGGCTG
This sequence comes from Vicinamibacteria bacterium, assembly GCA_963697705.1. Taxonomy (GTDB): domain Bacteria; phylum Acidobacteriota; class Vicinamibacteria; order Vicinamibacterales; family JAENWD01; genus CAVUCH01. Next base: position 409,181 of record CAVOPA010000017.1, on the reverse strand, counting down.
CGATGCCGAATCCAGACGCGGTGGTGCTCGTCCGGCAATACAGGCACCCGGTCGGCGACTATCTCTGGGAGCTGCCGGCCGGGAGCATCGATCCGGGCGAGGATGCCGAGAAAGCCGCGAGGCGTGAGTGCCACGAGGAGCTCGGCCTGATTGCGGCGGCCGCCGAGCGCCTCGGCGAAGCGTGGCCCCTCCCGGGCTACTGCACCGAGTACATGACGTTCTTCCGCCTGACCGGCCTGCGCCTGCCCGGTGCCGATGACGCGGAGGCGCACCAGGACGAAGACGAGCAGATCGAGACGCAGGTGTTCACGCTCGAACAGGTCCGGGCCATGATCCGAAGCGGGGAGATCAAGGACCTGAAGACAGCAGCGGTGCTGGCGCTGCTGTGACGCCTGGCGGCGGGCGGCCCTGGCCGCGGCGAAACGAAGACCCTGACTGAACCCGGACCGCCAGGGAGGTCAACGGCCGCGGCGCACTCAAGCGAGACGCCCCGCGAGCCCGCCCTCCCTGCACTCCGACGTAAATCCGAGTTCCGGACTCCGAGTTCCGAACTAATTCCGAACTCCGCTTTCCGAATTCCGAATTACTGAAGCGTTCCCTGGATGCTGTGCTCGCGCGGTCGATCGGCGGCGGACGACGGCGCCGGCGAGAGCGCGAGCAGCAGCACTTCGGAAATGTCCGACACCAGGTGGATGGTCATGTCGGCCCTGAGCTCGTCGTTCAGGTCTTCCATCACGTTCTTCTCGTTCTGCCTCGGCAGAATCACCTCGCGTAGGCCTGCACGCCTGGCAGCCAGCACTTTTTCCTTGATGCCGCCCACCGGCAGCACGCGGCCTGACAGCGTGATTTCGCCTGTCATGGCGATGTCGCCGCGCACGGGACGGCGCGTCAGCTCCGACACGAGTGCCGTGACCATCGTCACCCCCGCCGACGGGCCGTCCTTCGGAATCGCTCCCGACGGCACGTGAAAGTGGACCTCGGCGTTCCTGTAGAAGTCTGCGTCGACGCCGTATTCCCCTGCGTGCGCACGGAACCAGGAGAGCGCCGTGCGCGCCGACTCCTTCATCACGTCGCCGAGCGATCCGGTGAGCGTCAGCGTCCCCGTACCCGCCATGCGCGACGCCTCGATGAAGAGCACCTCGCCCCCGGCAGGGGTCCAGGCCAGCCCGATTGCCACGCCCGGGTGCTTCGTGCGCTCCTCCATCTCCTCGTCGAGAAATCGCGGCGCCCCGAGCATCGCGGTGACGACGTCCGGCGTGACCGCGAGGGCCGACTCGTCGCCCTCGGCACGACGCCGGGCGGCCTTCCGGCAAATCGATCCGATCTCGCGTTCGAGGTTGCGGACTCCGGCTTCCCGGGTGTACCCGCGGATCACGGCGCGGAGTGTGGCGTCGGTGAACGTGATCTGCTCACCGGTCAGGCCGTGATTCAGCACCTGCTTCTCGACCAGGTGCTCGCACGCGATGTTCAGTTTCTCCTCCTCCGTGTACCCTGGCAGCTCGAGCACCTCCATTCGATCTCGCAATGCCGGCGGCACCGGATCCAGCACGTTCGCCGTCGTGATGAACAGCACTTCGGCCAGATCGAACGGCACATCGAGGTAGTGATCGCGGAAGGTGTCGTTCTGCTCGGGATCGAGCACCTCGAGCAGCGCGGAGCTGGGATCCCCGCGGAAGTCGGACCCGAGCTTGTCGATCTCGTCGAGGATGAACACGGGGTTCTTCGACTCCGCCCGTCGCAGCCCCTGAATCACCTGACCGGGCAGCGCGCCGATGTAGGTGCGGCGGTGGCCGCGGATCTCGGCCTCGTCGCGCATGCCGCCGAGCGACACGCGGACGAACTTGCGGTCGAGCGACGTCGCAATCGACTTGGCGAGCGACGTCTTGCCCACGCCTGGAGGTCCGACGAAGCAGAGGATCGGCCCCTTCACCGCGGGGTTCAGCTTCCGCACGGCCAGGTACTCGAGAATGCGGTCCTTGGCCTTTTCGAGACCGGAGTGCTCGTCGTCCAGGATGCGCTTCGTGCGGGCGAGATCGATCGTCTCCTCGGTGCGCTTTTCCCAGGGCAGCGCGACCAGCCAGTCGATGTACGTGCGTGAAACCGTGTACTCCGCCGCCGCAACGGGCATGCGTGCGAGCCGTTCGAGCTCGCGCAGCGCCTCCTTGAGCACGAGCTCGGGCATCTGCGCGGCCTCGATCTTCTCGCGCAGCTCGTCGATCTCTTTCGTCTGGTCGTCGCCTTCGCCGAGCTCCTTCTGGATTGCCTTCATCTGCTCGCGCAGAAAGTACTCACGCTGGTTCTTGCCGACCTCCGACTGGACCTGCGACTGGATCTTCGACCCGAGCTCGAGCACCTCGAGCTCCTTGATCAGGATCCGGTTCAGCGTGTCCATGCGGGCACAGACGTCCAGGGTTTCGAGCACCTCCTGCTTGACCGGCGTGCCGATCGTGCTGAGGCTCGACGCGATGAAGTCCGCCAGGCGTCCGGGTTCGGTAATGTTGAGGGCGAGCGTCTGCAGGTCGTCCGAGAGCAGCGGCGAGAGCGACACCACCTTCTGGAAGTTGCTCTTGATGTTTCGCTGCAGCGCATCGATCTCGAGCCGATCATCATCACGCAACTCGTCGGGCGTGGCGCTCACCTGGGCCCGCAGGTACGGCCGCACCGCGACGACATCGTCGAGACGGATGCGGGCAAGCCCCTGCACGATGAGGCGCAGGCTCCCGTCGGGCAGCCGGAACATCTTGTGGATGTGCGTGGCAGTGCCGATCGGATAAAGGTCTTCCTGGTGCGGCTCGTCGAGCGCGGCGTCGCGCTGCGTGAACACACCGATGACCTTGCTCGAGTTGATGGCTTCGTCGATGAGCCGGACGGAGCTCTCGCGCGCCACCGCCAGCGGCATGAACGAATTGGGGAAGAGCACCGTGTCGCGCAACGGGAGCACGGGGAGCTCTGGCGGAATCGAGATCGGCCGTTCGCCTGCCGAGACCTCCTCGAGTATTGGGGTCTCGTCCTGATCGCCCATGGAGCGATCCTCCTTGTCGGACCAGTCGTGTGGGTCCGGGGAAACGGCCGGTGGGGGGCGCAGGCCCCACCCACCGGCGGAGCCTGCTTCGTCGGTGCTGTGAACTAGCTGGACATGTCGTAGAACAGCGAGGACGAGCCGCGCCGCTGCGACGACCGCTCACGCTGCTCGGCCACCTCGCGGGCCTCCTCGCAGTCCTTGCACCGGACCGCGAACGGCAACGCGCGCAGGCGCTGCTCGGCAATCTCGTCGCCGCACTCGAAGCAGTAGCCGTACTTGCCGTCTTCGAGCCGAGCCAACGCCTCGTTGATCCGCTGCAAGGTCTCGGCCTTCATCTGGATCAGCGCGAACTCGATGTCTTCCTGGATATCGGCTTCCGAGCTCTCGCCGGCGTCCAGCACGTCGTTCACCTTGGATGTATGACCCTCGGTGCGGACGTCGCGGATCTTCCCTTGCACTTCGCTGACGATCTCCCGGCGGCGATCCTCGAGAATGCCCTTCAGGTCCGCATAACGCGTCCGCTGCGAGTCGTGCTCAACCGCCTTCTTGCGCTTCATGACACCGTACTCCTTGTTCCGGCGAGCGCCTCGCCCGCCGGTATGATGTGCGTGCTCCCTGCAATAAGCTTGCCCAGCTTGAGATCCGCGAATTCTACTCGAAACCTGCTCCGCGTTGCCAGAGGAAAATCCTTCACGAGCCCTGGCGAGGACAGCGGACCCGGGTAACGTCCTCCGGTGAGGTCACCTGGTTTGACGCGCCGCCATGAACCCGATGTTGTTCCTCAGCAATGGGTTACACGCAAACGCTGGTCCTCGAAAGCCCGGCTGCCCTCGGTCTTCCGGTTAGACGCCGTCCCGCCCTGTTCGGTTCTAACCGCCAGCACGGCGCACGTTCCTTGCGATCGGTTCGTCCGGTTCGGCGCAGGGTATGGATGGACGTTCGACGTAAGCGAGTGACCGTGTTCCGTCACCCGCGAGCACGAATGGGGACAAACTCACGCGGCGTCGAACCGGATTCCTCGGTCCGCGGGACCGAGTCAGAGCGTCGCGCCAGCGTAACCGCGCCGATCGCTAGTGGCCTGTATCGGTTGAATCGGTAGTGGATTTCGGAGCGCGGCGCCTGGCCGGCAAGGCCGCGACGACCGAGCATACCGGGAGTATTCGAGGGAGGAGCAACGCCGCCAGTCAGGATGCCCCGCCCGAAGGCACTAGCGATTCAACCGGTACAGGCCACTAGTGGAGACGCCGCAAGTGCAAGGAGTGATTCGGGACGATGCCGCGCTCGAGGAGGAGGTCGCCGTTGCGAGGACTCCGTGTCCGCAGCCATTTCTCGTAAAGCCGGAGCAGATCCGTGCTGGAATTCGTGCAGCTGCGGTCGCTCACCTCGGACAGGACGTCGACGAAGCGGGTGAACTTCTCGGCCAGCTCTGAAAAGACTGGTGCGCACCCGTCGTCGTCTCGACGACTGAGCGAGCCGTAAGCGTAGCCACCCAGCGTGACGTAGTAATCGACGTCGACGAGCTTGCGGGTCAGGCTGTCGGCGAAGAACCCGGCGAGAAAGAGCGACACGTCGCCGACCTGCCGCAATCCCTCGCGCTGCTGAACGCCGCCGGTCTGCAGCGCGCGCGCGAGTCGCAGGCCGAGCGGCTCCTGCAGCGCGTCGGCCGCTTCACGCTGGGGACAGACGAAAGCGGCGAGGAGATTCACCACGTAGAAGGTCGTGTGCTCGGACGACTGCACCCGCTGGTGAGCGAGCGCGCCCTCCACGAGCTGCTTGAAGTACTCCATCGGCGTTTGGTCGTGCACCAGCCGGTCAGCCATGGCATCACCACCCGCAAAAACGTTCCACCCGCGATGCGGCCATCCTGAAGCCGCACCGACAGCAGTGCAACTGGCATTCCGCCATCGAGATCGCATCAATGACGCGTATTCCGGATATCGGCAGCAGCCTGCTACCCGTTCATTGCTGCCGCCCGGGGATGCGCCGGGGTGGTCAGAGCGGCGTCTCCCTCGCGGTCGCAGTGCTCTCAACCGGAGACAGTCGCAGAGAGCTGTGACAGCGTGGAGACACGCCTAGAGACGCGGCGTTGACGGCCTCCGGACCGTGTGCGAAGCTCGGAGACCGCAAATGACCTGCCCCCTCTGTGGCGTTCGCAAGGCACGGCGCGCCTGCCCCGGCGTCGGCGGGAACATCTGCTCGGTGTGCTGCGGCACGAAGCGTCTCGTCGAGATTCGGTGCCCCGCCACCTGCGGCTACCTCCAGTCTGCGCGGGCGCACCCGGCCGCCATCGAACAGCGCCAACGCGATCGTGACGTCGCCATCATCGTGCCGACCGTCCGGGGTCTGACGGACGTCCAACAGCGACTGTTCATGTTCCTGCTCGGCGTCATCCGCGCCCAGGCGACGGATCCGCTCCGCCCGATCATCGATGCCGATGTCGCTGATGCCGCGGCGGCGCTGGCGGCGACCTACGAAACGGGCGCTCGTGGCGTGATTTACGAGCACCAGACGCAATCCCTGCCGGCCGAACGGCTTCGGTCGGAGCTTCGAGCAGCCATCATCGAGCTCGAGCGTGAGGGCGGCGGGCGAACCCTCGAGCGTGACGCACCAGCGGCGCTTCGCGCGATCGAACGCGGCGCCCGGGCGGTGGCGGCGACGCCCGGCGCCGGGCGTGTCGACTATCTCGACGTGGTGCGCCGCATGTTCGGCTCGGCGCCAGTAGCGGGTGCGGGCTGGCTCGAGGCGCCTCCAGCCGCAGCTCCTGCCGGGCTGATCCTTCCGCCCGACTGAGAAGACCTGCTATAATCCGACGTTTGCGCCCTGTCTCGGCAGCCGGCCGACGACCGTACACCACGCGCAGGATCCCAGGAAAGACCGATGGCAAAACGCTGCGACATCTGCGACAAGGGACCGGTTGTCGGCCGGACCATCAGCCACGCTCACAACGTGCGGCCCCGACGTTTCGAGCCCAACCTGCAGACGGTGCGGGCCCTGGTGAACGGCGGCGTGCGCAGGCTCCGTGTCTGCACGCGCTGCCTGCGATCGAACAAGGTGGTCAAGGCCGCGTAACCGTCCCATGCGCGAGGGTGTGGCGACGGACCAGGCGCCGAAGGCGATAGGGCCGTACTCTCAGGCAGTGATCGTCGACGGCTGGGTGTTCTGTTCAGGGCAGATCCCGCTGGATCCGCACACGGGACAGCTCGTGGACGGCGATGTCGCCGCGCAGACACGGCAAGTCTTCACCAACCTGCAGGAGGTGCTCGTGGCAGCCGGCGTCGGCTTCGAGCACGTGGTGAAAACGACCGTTTACCTGGCCGACATGAACGACTTCGCGGCGATGAACGAGGTGTACGCCGAGATGTTCGCGTCGCCAGCGCCGGCACGGTCCACCATCCAGGCCGCCCGGCTGCCGAGAGACGCCCGCGTCGAGATCGACGTCATCGCCCGCGCCTGAGTCCCCCGGGCGTTGGCCCGCAGCCCCTCCTTACCGCACCGCCCGTTCGACATCGAGCACGCCCGCGATCGAGCGCAGCGACTTCATCACCTTCTCGAGATGTTTCAAGTCGTGGATCTCGACGGTCATGTCGATGCGGCCGCGATGGTCGGCGTCGGTGGTCGCTTCGACGCTGGTGATGTTCGTGTTGATGTCGGACACCTTGGAGCTGACGTCGGCCAGGATACCTTTCCGGTCCTCCACCTGCATCGTCAGCCGCACGGTATAGCGCGACGCATCGACGGCGGTGTCCCACTCGACGTCGATCCGACGTTCGGGGTCGTAATGCAGGTTGACGACGTTGGTGCAGCGCGCGGAGTGGACGGAAACGCCCTTGCCGCGGCTGATGTAGCCGACGATCTTCTCTCCGCGGATCGGGTTGCAGCACCTGGCCCGGAACACCATCAGCCCGTCGATGCCGCTTACCTTGATGCGGTCCTCGCCGCTGCCGAGCACGCGGCGAACGACCGCGGCCACCTTCCCTTCGGGGGGGCGCTCCTGCAGCTGCTCCTGCGGCACCAGCTTGCTGAGCACCAGGCGCGCGGCCAGCTTGCCGTAGCCGATCGACGCCAGCAGTTCCTCCACGCGTCCGCCGCCGTATTCCTCGGCGACTTTCACCATCGCCTCGCTGTCGAGCAGCGTCTTCATGTTGAGGCCGAAGCGACGCGCCTCCTTCTCGAAGATGCGACGTCCGAGCTCGATGCTGCGGGCCTTTTCCTCAGCCTGGACGAAATGGCGAATCTTGTTCCGCGCACGCGCGGTCACCACGAAGCTGAGCCAGTCCCGGCTGGGGGTGTGGGTTGCCTGCGTGATGATCTCGACGATGTCGCCGTTCTTGAGGCGTGAGCGCAGCGGCACCATCTTGCTGTTCACGCGGGCGCTGACGCAGCGGTGGCCGACGTCCGTATGGATCGCGTACGCGAAGTCGACGGGGGTCGATCCCCTGGGCAACGCCTTCACCTCGCCTTTCGGCGTGAAGGTGTAGACCTCCTCCGGATACAGATCCAGCTTGAGGTCCTGGATGAACTCCTGCGCGTCGCGTACTTCCAGCTGCCACTCGAGCAGCTGCCGCATCCACTGGAAATAGCGCTCGTCGCGCTGATCGCCGACGCGGCCCTCCTTGTACTTCCAGTGCGCGGCGATCCCTTCTTCCGCCTGGTTGTGCATCTCCAGCGTCCGGATCTGCACCTCGAACGGCGTGCCGTGCTCGCTGATCACCGAGGTGTGGAGCGACTGGTAGCCGTTCGGCCGGGCCATTGCGATGAAATCCTTGATCCGGCCCGGGATCGGCGACCACAGGTTGTGGATGATCCCCAGCGCGGCGTAGCAGTCCCTCACGGACGTGGTGAGCACACGCAGGGCCGCGAAGTCGTACACCTGCTCGAGCTCGATCTTCTGCTTCTTCAGCTTCTGAGCAATGCTGTAGAGACGCTTCGTGCGCGCATCGATGCGCACCACCGGCACTTGTGCCTCTTCCAGTTTCGACGCGAGCGTCGTCTTCAGCTCGTCGAGGATCCCCTCGGTCGCCTTCCGCCGCGCCTCGACGCGCGCCCGCAGGGATTCGTAGTACTTCGGCTCGAGGTACTTGAATGAAAGCTCCTCCAGCTCGTTCTTGACCTTGCTCATCCCGAGCCGGTTCGCAATCGGGGCGTAGATGTCGATCGTTTCCTGCGCGATCTTGACGCGCCGTTCCTCCGGCAGGTGGTGGAGCGTCCGCATGTTGTGGAGGCGGTCGGCGAGCTTGACGAGGATGACCCGGATGTCGTCGACCATCGCCAGGAGCATTTTGCGGAAGTTCTCCGCCTGGCGCTCTTCGTTCGACTGGAAGGGGATGGCGCTGATCTTGGTGACGCCCTCGACAACGTGCGCGACCTCAGGGCCGAAGCGCTCGTTGATGACTTCGATGCTCGTGAGGGTGTCCTCGACGACGTCGTGGAGCAGGCCGGCGGCGATCGCGACAACGTCGAGCTTCAGGTCAGCCAGAAAATCGGCGACCTCGAGCGGGTGCACCATGTACGGCTCACCCGAGTGGCGCACCTGCCCTTTGTGCCCGAATGCGGAGAACACGTAGGCGCCGCGCAGCAGCTCGAGATCAGCATCTGGGCTGTACGTCCGCACCTTCTCGAGAAGATCCTCGAAGCGAATCATGGCCCCCGGTGTCTAAGTCACGTGTGTGCGATGGACAATCCCATCATAGAACACAGCGGATTCGCGGCGCCGAGAACGGCGTGTCGGTTGCTTGACTTGCGTTTTTGGCGTTCAATATACTGGCGCGGCTCGGGCGAGGGCGCACCATGCGCCGGTCCACCTGCCACGTCATCCGGGAAACCTCACCGGACGTCCTTTTCACGAATTCACGAGAGGTTCAAGGGGGCACTGATGCGCACGCGATTGAGCCGAGCGGTGATGGCTGCCGCGGCAGGCCTGGCCGTTACGGCGCTCCTGGGCTGCGGCCAGTTCTCGGGCCTGAAGGCGAAGATGGCGCTGAAGGACGCAAACGGTGCGTACGGCACCCAAGATTACCGCAAGGCGATTCCGAAATACGAAGAGGCGATCAGCCTCGACCCGAAGCTGTCGCAAGCCTACTTCTACCTGGCGAACAGCTACGACAACCTTTGGAAGCCTGCGAAGAAGGGAGAGGCGGCCAACGACGCGCTGCTCACGAAAGCGATCGCTGGTTACAAGACGGCAGCGGAGAAGTCCGAGGATCCCAAGCTGAAGAAGCTGTCCCTCGAATACCTCGTAGCGGCCTACCGCGACAAGATGGAAGATCCGAGTCAGGCTGAGCCGGTTGTCGAGCGCATGATCCAGATGGAGCCGAACGAGCCCACCAACTACTTCGCGCTGTCGAAGATCTACGAGGATGCCGGCAAGTACGAAGAGGCGGAGGCGACGCTGGTCAAAGCCCGTGACGCACGCCCGAAGGACCCGACCGTGTACTCGCAGCTCGCCAGCTACTACAATCGCCAGGGCCAGTTCGACAAGACGATCGAGTCTCTCGAGGCCCGGGCGCAGATCGAGCCCAACAACCCGGAGGCGTACTACACCATCTCGACCTACTACTGGGACAAGGCGTTCCGTGACTTCCGCCTCAAGGAACCGGAGAAGCGCGAGTACGTGCAGAAGGGCATCGACGCCGCCGACCGCGCGCTGAAGATCAAGGGCGACTACATGGAAGCCATCGTCTACAAGGGCCTGCTGCTGCGCCTGGCGGCGAACATGGAGAAGGATCGGGGCCGGCAGGAGCAGTACCTGAAGGAAGCGGACCAGCTCCGCGACAAGGCCAAGACCCTGCAGAAGACCAAGAGCGCCGGCGCGGGTGCCGGGGCCGGGGCGGGCGACTAAGCACGTCCTCATTGGCGGTCAGCCGGTCGCGCCGAATCGCCATCATCACAGCCGAAGACAAGGGCCGCCTGCCGGGCGGCCCTTGCCATTTCTCCCGCCGGCGCGGCTTCAGGCCGCGGACGAACGTGATCCGAGCGCTGCGGATCGAACTAGCGCCTGGCCACTGCCAGCAACGTGATGTCGTCGCTCGCGGGCTCCGAGCCGGCGAACGTGCGCACCTCGGCGATGACGGCCTTCGTCAGGTCGCCTGGAGACGCATGCACGCCTGCGAGCACCTGCATCAGCCGCTCCTTGCCGAACAGGTCGTGCGCGGCGTTGACGGCGTCGTGGACACCGTCCGTGTAGAAGACGACCACCTCACCAGGTGCGAGCGTGTACTCTCCCTGCTCGAAACGCAGGTCGGGCGTAATGCCGAGCGCCGTCCCGGGCTGGCCGTCCACGTCGCACACGACGCCGGTGCGCGTCCGAAGCATGGGAAACGGGTGGCCGGCCGACGCCACGGTGAGACGGCCGGACCCCGGCTCGAGGACCGCCAGAACCAGCGTCACGAACATGCCGTCCTCGCTCCACGCGGCCAGACTGTTGTTCACACGCGCGAGGATGGCCGCCGGCTCGGACTGTCCGACCGACTCGTATCGCAGCTCGCTTCCGAGCTTCGCCGCATACAAGGCCGCACCGACGCCCTTGCCGCAGACATCGCCGACTGCCACCCCGACGCGGCCATCGGCGAGCGCCAGGAAATCGTAGAAGTCGCCGCCGACCGCCATGGCCGGCTCGTAGTGCACGGCGAAGCCGTAGCCGCTGGTCTCGGGCGGCCGCGCGGGCAGGAAGCGCTGCTGCACCTTGCGCGCGAGCATCATGTCGCGCTCGATCAGCTGCTGGTCGAGGAGCCGGGCGTGCACACGCGCGTAAGCGATCGTGATCGAAACGGTGCCGGCGATCCCGGCGACGAGATTCAAGTCCGCGCTCGTGAGCTGCGCCGAGGTGGGACCGTTCTCGACCAGGAGCACGCCGAAGGCCTGCCCGGCCGATACCATCGGCGCGCAGATCACCGAACGCAGCTTGAGCGCGCGGATCGATTCCGCCGCCGCGTAGCGGCGATCGGACTGCGCATCGACGAGCAGCAGTGCTTCCCGGCGGGTGTAGGCGTCCTGCACGATCGTGCGGCTCACCTCGACGTCCGGCAGCGGCCCGGTGCGCGCCCTGGCGGCGCGGGGCACCAGTTCGCCCGTCGTGTCGTCCTGGAGGAGAACCACCGCGCGTTCGATCTGCGGCAGCGTCGCGAACAACTCGTCGAGCACGAACCCGAGGAGCCGTTCCAGGTCGAAGACCTCCGCGCTCAGGCGGCCGAGCGCGTTGAGAAAGGAGAGGCGACGAGTGAAGACGCGCCGCGCCTCGTCGAAATCGAGCCCGGCGAAGGGATCGGCGGCGGCGTCCTGCGCCGGCAACGCCGATACCACACGCTGATGGTGCTGGGTCGATTCGATGATTCGCACGGCGGAGGTTGAACGCGTGGCGTTCGCGCCATCCCGCGCGCGGTACATCGCGATTACCCCGCCAAACGCCACCAGGTCGCCGTCGTGCAGCACAGTCGGCCGCGACAGCGGACGACCGTTGACGAACGTGCCGTTCGCGCTGCCGAGATCCGACACCTGCCAATGGTCGGCCGGCCTGTCGACACGCGCGTGGTTCCTCGAGACGCTGGCGTCGTCGATCTTGACGTCCACGCTGCGGCCCCGTCCGACGACAACCGGCTTGTCGAACGGGAACACAGTTCCGCTGTGGGGGCCGTTCTGTATGGTGAGCTGTGGCATCGGCCGTGGCCGGCGGGTGGGTTCAGCGCCGGCGATCAACGTGGTGCTGCACCCGCATCGACGATAGCAGCGAAGGTCGTGGGATGCAACGCGAGGCGGCCCGCGGCCCGCGGCGGCCGTACACGCGAACGGCCACCCCGCGGGAACCGCGAAGTGGCCGTCCGGATCGTGCCCTCGCCAGGCCTAGTTGCCCGGGGGTGCCGCCGCGCCGCCCTGGGCTTCGGTGCGCATGCCTTCCGTGACGATCCCGACCTTCTCGACGCCGGCACCCTTGGCGGCGTCGATCACGTCGACGATCTCGCCATAGCGCAGCGACGGCGCGCCGGCGATGAACATCGTCTTGTCTTTGCGCTGTTCGAACACGGTCCGGAGCCGGTTCTCGAGATCGGCGAGTGTCACATCCTGCTTGTTGATGCTGATGCGGCGGTCGGCGGTGAACTCGAGCACGATTTGACTGACGGACTGGTCGGGAGGCGCAGTCGACGTTTCCGCGGGCAGGTTGATGTCGACGCCCTTCTGCGTCAGCGGGAGCGCCGCCATGAAGATGACGAGCAGCACCAGCAGCACGTCGATGAGCGGTGTGACGTTCATGTCGGCGCTGACTTTCGGCGCCTCTCCCCGGACGACGGTTTCCGCGCCGTGGTGTACGTGGGCGGCCATTACTTGCCTCCTCCGGTGGGTGCGCCTGCGCCGTGCTGCTGCGCTTTCCGTTCGGCGATCAGGCCGATGTTCTCGACCTTCGCCTTGCGAAGGGCGTCGAACGCGGCCATCACGCGGCCGTACTGCGCGTCCTGATCCGCCTTCAGGTACACGATCTTTTCTTTCTTGGTCTCGAGCACGTCGGTGAGGCGCTGCGGCATATCGCGGTCGGGGACCGCCACCTGGTTCAGGTGCATGCGACCGTCCGCGCTGACGGCGACGACGGTCTGCTCCTGCGTCTCGGGCTTGTCCTGCGTGTTGGTGGCAGTCGGCAATTTGACGTCAACGCCCTTCTGCAGCATGGGGGCGATGATCATCATGATGATGAGCAGAACCAGCATGACGTCGACGAGCGGCGTGACATTGATGTCCGATTTGACTCCGCCTTTGCCGCCCAGTTGCATTGCCATGGCGCGTTACTCCCAGCCTTGGAATCGGGGTGACCGGGCGGGGCGAACCGCCCACCCGGCTCCGTCCGCTCTACGCGGCGGTCTTCTTGATGAAGTAGTCGACGAGCTCCGACGATGAGTTGTCCATCTCGACGTTGAAGTAGTCGAGACGACCGGTGAGGTAATTGTAGAACCACACAGCGGGAATGGCGACGAGCAGGCCGAGCGCGGTTTCAACGAGCGCTTCCGCGATACCGGCTGACACCGCCCCGATGCCGCCCGAGCCGGTCGCCGCGATGCCGACAAACGCGTTGATGACGCCGACGACCGTGCCGAGCAGTCCGACGAACGGTGCCGTCGTGCCGATTGTCGCGAGTGAGTTGACGCCCTTTTTGAGGTCTGATTGCGTCAACGCGGTGGCGCGCTGGATTGACCGGCGCACCGAGTCCACCAAGTCGTCGCGGCTCAGGCCGCCGCCCGCATCCTGCTGAAACTGGAATTCCTGGAGCCCGGCCAGCACCACCTTGGCGAGGTGGCTGTAGCGGAAGTTTTTCGAGGATGACAGCGCAATCGCGTCCTTCAGCCGGCCGTCCTTGAGGTGCTTGGCGACCTGCGGCGCGTAGAGCTTCGACTGCTTGCGAGCCTGGGCGAACGTATAGATGCGCTCGATGGCGACGCCAAACGACCACATCGACATGATGAACAGGATGCCGGCCACCGCCTTTGGCGACCCATGTCATCTGGTTCCAGAGTTCAATGAGATTCAGACCGCCTTCGCCCATCGTTCTATCCTCCGAAGTGAGTGAGTTACCGATCCCTGTCGTGCTACTGCAGCGTGAACTGAACGGTGACGGTCATGATGACCGGTACGGGCACGCCGTTGAGCAGCGTCGGCGTGAACTCCCACTGGCGCACGGCATCGAGGGCCGCGTTGTCGAGCAACGGAATGGACCGAAGCACCTTGGCGTCGGCCACCTTGCCGTTGGGTCCGATGGTGGCCTCGATGATGACGATCCCCTGGACGCGTGCGGACTGTGCAATCGCTGGATAGGTCGGCCGCACGTCCTTCGTCTTCACCGGCGCCTTGATGTTGCCGCCGACGCGCACGGGCGCGGTGGGCGGCGGCGGCGGCGGCGGAGCTTCGGGCAGACCGCCGACCACACCACCCACGACACCGCCGGGAACGCCGCCCTCCACACCTCCCGCCACCCCCATGTCGAGCCCTGTGTCGATGCCGGATTCCTTGCGGATTTCCTTCGGCGCCTCAATCGGGGCCGCGTTGGGGTTGGCTTGGACGAGCGGCTTGACCGGCGTCTGGGCCGCCGCGGGGGGCGGCGGAGGCGGTGGCGGGGGCGGTGGCGGAGGGGGCGCCGCGACGAAGGCCATCATCGACGGCACCTCGGGCATCATGTCGGTCGCCATCAGCGGGATGATGATGATGGCCGCAATGATGACCGTGTGGACCACGATCGACAGGGGTACCGTGTACCACTTCTGCCCGCCAACCCTGATCTGGGGGTCAACCACATCGTTGAACAGATCGCGTGGCACGGGGACTATCCCTCCTCAGACCCTAACGACCTGGCCGCAAGCGGCCGATTACAAGAACACGACCCTCAGCCGTGTCAGCAAACGAATGCGTCGAACGTCCGGCGTTTCGCAAGATTCGCGCCGGCTACAGGGCTTAGACACCGCGCATCCAAAAGCGGCTCACGCGCGTGCGGCCGCGCCGCTGACGGGCCACTCTCCGCATCAGTCTCGCTCGGCATGGCGGCCCGGCCCCGAAAGCCGGGCGATTGTATCGGCCGCCTCCGAGCAAGTCAACCGCCGGTCAGGCGTTTTCGGGCGCATTCGTGATGCGCATCGCGTAGAACGAACGCCAGACGAATGTCATCCCGATGAGCAGGAACACGACGGCCAGGCCGTGCGTGAGCGTCGCCCCTCGCGAGCCCGTCAGGAAGACGCCCAGCTCCACCGCGAGCAGGCCGAACAGCGTCGTGAATTTGATCACCGGGTTCAAGGCCACCGATGACGTGTCTTTGAAGGGATCCCCGACCGTATCGCCGACGATCGACGCATCGTGGAGCGGCGTCCCCTTCATTTTCAGCTCGGTCTCGACGATCTTCTTGGCGTTGTCCCAGGCGCCGCCGGCGTTGGCCATGAAGATCGCCTGGAACAAGCCAAATAGCGCAATCGACACGAGATAGCCGATGAAGAAGAACGGCTCGACGAACGCGAACGCCAGCGTCGAGAAGAACACCGCGAGGAAGATGTTGAACATGCCCTTCTGCGCGTACTGGGTGCAGATGGCGACCACTTTGCGGCTGTCTTCGACCGACGCTTTGGTGGAGTCCTCGAGACGGATGTTCCGCTTGATGAACTCGACCGCGCGGTACGCGCCGGTGGTGACCGCCTGCGTCGAGGCGCCGGTGAACCAGTAGATCATCGCCCCGCCGGTGATGAGCCCCAGCAGAAACGGCGGATGCAAAATCGACAATTTGTTGATGCCGGTGGTCAGGCCCTGCGTCAGCGCCATGATGATCGAGAAGATCATGGTCGTGGCCCCCACCACGGCCGTGCCGATGAGCACGGGCTTTGCCGTAGCTTTGAACGTGTTCCCGGCGCCGTCGTTCTCCTCGAGCAGGTCCTTCGCCGCGGTGAAATTCACGTCGCAGCCATAGTCGCGCTTGAGCTCCTCGGCAATGCCGGGGAGTTGCTCGATCGTGGAAAGCTCGTACACCGACTGGGCGTTGTCGGTCACAGGGCCGTAGGAATCCACGGCGATGGTGACCGGCCCCATGCCGAGGAAGCCGAACGCCACCAGGCCGAAGGCAAAGATGGCAGGCGCCAGCATGATCGGACGGCCATCGGCCCCGAACGTGCTCGTCAGCCCGAGCGTGCTGACACCATAAGCAATCGCCATCAGGCCCATGATGGTGAGCCCCAGCCAATACGCGCTGAAGTTCCCTGCCACGAACCCCGACAGGATGTTCAGCGATGCCCCGCCTTCGCGCGACGAGGTGACGACCTCGCGCACGTGCCCCGACTGGGTCGACGTGAACACCTTCACCAGCTCAGGGATGATTGCGCCCGCGAGGGTGCCGCACGTCACCACCGTCGACAACTGCCACCAGAGCGACGTGTTCCCGCCGAGCTCAGGGATGAGCAGCGATGAAATGATGTAGGTGAGCACCACCGACACGATCGACGTGACCCACACGAGCAGGGTCAGCGGCGCCTCGAAGTGCATGCGCGACACCGAACCGTAGCGGGCGCGACTGACCGCGTTGGTGCCGAGGTACGACACGCCTGAGGCAACGACCATCACCGCGCGGATCATGAACATCCACACGAGCAGCTTCACCTGGATCAGCGGCTCCGGTACGGCCAGCACGATAAATGAGATGAGGGCCACGCCCGTGACACCGTAGGTCTCGAAGCCGTCCGCCGTCGGACCGACCGAATCGCCCGCGTTGTCGCCCGTGCAGTCCGCGATCACGCCCGGGTTCCGCGCGTCGTCTTCCTTGATCTTGAAGACCACCTTCATCAAATCCGAACCGATGTCGGCGATCTTGGTGAAGATGCCCCCCGCGATTCGGAGCGCCGCGGCGCCGAGCGACTCGCCGATGGCGAACCCGAGAAAGCACGGGCCCGCGTATTCACCGGGGATGAACAGGAGGATGGCGAGCATGAACAGCAGCTCGACCGAGATGAGCATCATCCCGACGCTCATGCCGGCGCGCAGCGGGATGTCGCAGACCGGCCAGGCCTTGCCGCTGAGACTCGCGAACGCCGTGCGCGAGTTGGCCAGCGTGTTGATGCGAATGCCGAACCACGCGACGCCGTAACTCCCGCCCATGCCGATGAGCGAGAACACCAGGATGATCGCGATCTTGTACGCCTCGAACCCGATCATCCAGAAGTAGGCGATGATGATCGTCCCGATGAACAGTTCGAGTACCAGCAGGAGCTTGCCCTGCTGGATCATGTAGGCCTTGCAGGTCTCATAGATCAGGTCGGACACGTCGGCCATTGACGGGTGTACGGGCAGCCGCTTGACGGCCGCGTACGTCCAGGCTCCGAAGAGCAGCCCGAGCACGCACACCACGAGACCCGACATCAGGATCTGGTGTCCATTGACGCCGAGGAACTCGCCCATTGAGAGATCCGGTACGCGGATGTTGACCTCGCCGCCAGGCCTGTGCGCCTGGCCGTGGGCTGCGGATTCGGTCGCCGCGGCCGCAGGCGCCGTTTCGGGCTGTGCCGCCGCGAGCAGGGGCTGCGCCGCAACCGACATCGCCAGCACCAGCGCCAGACAGGCGAGGATTCGCGCCGTAACGTTGAACAGCTTCTCGATGACATGCGGACGGTCTCCAGGATGGATGAAGACGGGACGTGCGTGGCCGTCTGTCGGACAGGGCCGATCGGCCGAGCCCAAACCCGCGAATTATATGCGAACCGGCCGGACGCTCACGGCTGAATGGTGGTCCGGCGGCGGGACTTGCGGGGGTCAGCCGGCCGGTGGGCGCCCCGCGGATTCGGAGGCGCCGGCGCGATCGCCCGGCTGCACACCAGCGAGCGTCGCGGCCGTGACCACGTGCAGTGGCACGGCCATCCCGCCAGTGAGGAAGATTCGGACGCCGTCTTCCACGCTCAACTCGGGAAACAGCACCCGCTCCCGCGGGTAAACCACGACGTCCCCGAGATACAGGTGATTGGTCGGCACGTACACCGCCACGAGCGCGGCGGAGCCCTCCTCTCGGGCGAGCGTGAACTCGCGCGTGAGGAAGCCGAGCACGTAGCCGCGGCCCGGCTCCTGCACCAGCACCACGCGTTTGAACCCGTACTCGTTGTCGGGCGAGAAGGCCGCGACCAGTTGCTTCACCGGGGCGTAGACGGTCCTGAACAGCGGGATGTGCAGCAGCCAGTACTCGGCGCGCTGGAGGATTCGCTTGCCGACCATGTTCGTCGCCGCGACGCCGACGAAGAGCACGAGCAGCGCCGTCATCGCAATCCCCAGCCCGGGTACCGCGCGGCCGGCCCACTGCGAGACGAGCGGCTCGGTGATGCCGTCGATGACGCGGAAGATCCAGACGAGTGCCGCGACGCTGATGATGAGCGGCACGGTGACGAAAAATCCGGTGATGAAGCGGCGCCGCAGCCAGGACCACATGACGTCGGTCAGTTGCGGCCCGCGATCAGCCACACGGCGACCGCAGCCGCAAGGGCGAGCCGATACCAGGCGAACACCGACAGGGAGTGCGATGCGAGATACCGCAGGAAGTACTTGATCGTGAGGTAGCCCACGACAGCCGACACCGCGATGCCGACCATGAACAGTTCGGCCGTGCCGGGCGGAAGCGGCTCGTGGGCCATCTTCAGCCCTTCGTGTGCGGCGGCAGCGGCAATGGCCGGCACGCCGAGCAGAAACGAGAAGCGCGCCGCCGTGTCGCGGCGCAAACCGAGGAACAGGGCGAGCGTGAGCGTCGCACCGGAGCGCGACACGCCGGGCACGAGCGCCGCGGACTGCGCGCAGCCGAGCGCAAATGCCTCACCGCTCCCGAGATCCTCCGCCTGCCGCGTTCGCCGTGCGACCCGCTCGGCCCACAACAGGAGCACGCCTCCAAGCGCCAGCGTGATGCCGACGACGGCAGGCGTGCGCAGCTGATCCTCGAGGTTCCGGAGCAGAAGCCCCACGACCACCACCGGGATCGTGCCGACGGCGATGAGCCATGCCAGGCGCGCCGGCGCGTCTTGCGCGCGGGAGAGCACGCGAGGCGCAGCGGCGACCATGCGGGCGAGGTCGTGCCGGAAGTAGACCAGCACCGCCAGCAGCGTCCCGAGGTGACAGGCCACATCGAACGAGAGGCCAAACCGGTCGGCATCCCATCCAAAAAATGCTTTGGCGAGGATCAGGTGCGCGGAGCTCGACACGGGCAGGAACTCGGTGAGTCCCTGGATCACGCCGAGCAGCACTGCTTCGAGAACAATCACAAGGTGTTACGCGCAGACGGAGTGGTGCGTCGAGCGGCCGCCCGCGGCTGCCGCTCGCGGCAGGTGATCAGGACACGCGCACGTTGCGCCGGGGCTTCCGCGGCTGCTCGGGCGCCGCGCTGCCGGCCGCCGTGCCGCGCGCCGGCGCGGCGGCGGCTGCCCGCCGGCTGAACTCACGGCGGCTCAGGATGATCGCGATCGCTGCGGCAATGAAGATGGTCGAGTAGGTGCCGGTGATGACGCCGACGAGCATCGCAAATGCGAACCCTTTCAACACCTCGCCGCCGAACACGTACAGCGCCAGCACCGCGAGAAAGGTGGTGCCTGCCGTGATCAGCGTCCGGCCCAGCGTCTGGTTCACGCTCACGTTGACGACCTTGTCGAGCGGCTCGCGGCGCATCAACCGGAGGTTCTCGCGCACACGATCGAAGATGACGATCGTGTCGTTTACCGAATAGCCGGCGATGGTCAGGATGGCGGCGACGACGTTCAGCGAAAGCTCGTAGCCGAAAAACGACAGCATCGCCAGCACGACGAAGATGTCGTGGAACGTCGCGACCAGCGCCCCGATGGCGAAGATGAGTCGGAAGCGGATCGCCACGTAGATGCAGATGCCGACAATCGAGGCGATCGTCGCCCAGATGCCTTTGCTCTGCAGTTCCTTGCCGACGACCGGCCCGACGACCTCCGTGCTGAGGACGTCGAACTTGCCGATGTTCGCCTTCTCGATTGCCGCGACCGCCTGCTTGGAGCTGGCCTCGAGCCCGAAGCCCTGCTCCTGGTTCTGCGTCTGCGGGAACCGCACCATGATCTCGTGCAGAGACGGGTCGCCGTACTGCTGCACGACCTTCTCGCCGGGCAGCGTGTCGATGGCCGTGCGCACGGCGGCGTCGGTGACCGGCTGCGCGAACCGCAGGACGACGATCGTCCCGCCCGTGAAGTCGATGCCGAGGGGCATGCCGTTCCGCGCCAGCGCGAGCGCCAGGCCACCGATGATGACGACAGACGACAGCACCAGCGCGTGCCACCGCCACCGGATGAAGTCGTAGTTGGCGTTGTGGAAGATCTGCATGAAGTCTGTTGCCTTTCGCGCCGCCCTAGATGCTGAGCGATGCGGCGTGCCGGCGCGCCAGCGCCATTTCGAAGAGCGTGCGCGAAACGAACACGGACGTGAACACGTTGGTGAGCAGCCCGATGCTGAGCGTCACCGCAAACCCGCGGATCGGACCTGTGCCGAACTGGAACAGGAACGCCGCCGCCACCAGGGAGGAGACGTGCGTGTCGAGAATCGTCAGGAACACGCGGTCGAAGCCGGCCGCGACGGCCGCCTTGACGCCCTTCTGTGCCAGGAGCTCTTCCTTGATACGCTCGAAGATCAGCACGTTCGAGTCGACCCCCATGCCAATCGTCAGGATGAAGCCGGCGATGCCGGGCAGGGTCATCGTGGCGCCGAAGTACGCCATCAGCGCCAGCAGCACCAGCAGGTTGATCCCCATCGCGACGATCGCATTGATGCCGGACAGCTTGTAGAACAGCAGCATGAACACGACCACGAGCGCGAGGCCCACCAGCGACGCGACGATGCCGGCGCGGATCGAATCGCGGCCGAGGCTGGGGCCCACGGTGCGCTCTTCGAGGTAGGTCAGCGATGCCGGCAGCGCGCCCGAACGCAGAGTCAGCGACAGATCGGCCGCCTCCTGCTGGGTGAAGCTTCCAGAGATCCGGCCCTCGTCGGTGATGCGCCCTTCGATGACGGGCGCCGAGTGCACGCGCTTGTCGAGGATGATCGCAAGGCGACGACCGATGTTCGCGCTGGTCGCGTTGCCGAACTTCACCGCCCCGTCCTGCTTCAGCGAGAAGCTGACCGCCGGCTTGTTGTATTCGTCGAGCGTCGGCTTCGCGGTGCGCAGGTCACGGCCCGTGACGACCGGCGTCTTCTGCACCAGGTAGTACATCGTCGAGGGCCGTTCACCCGGCGCTGCGGTGTCGCCGATGCCGGACACGACCTCCTGCCCCTGAGGCTCGACGCCGTTGGTCGGCTGGAGGAGCGCCTCCCTGGTAGTTGTCGGACCCTGCTCCACCATCTTGAGCTCGAGCAGCGCCGTCGAGCGGATGATCTCCTTGGCGCGGCCGACGTCGGTGACACCCGGGAGCTGCACCAGGATCTGATCCACGCCGCCCTGCCGCGCGACGACGGGCTCGGCGACGCCGAGCTCGTTGACGCGGTTTTCAATGGTGCGGATCGCCTGCATCACGGTGTCATCACGCATCTGCACGGCGATGTTGGGCTTCATGACGAAGCGGTACGTGCCGCCCGCGCCCGACTCGCGGTTGTAGGTGTGCTCGATTTCGGTGCCGAGCTGACGGACGAGCGCGGACTGTGCATCGGGCACGCCCTTCAGCTCGAAGGTGGTCGGATCGACCACGGTCGCGGTCACGCCCGCGGCGCCGGCCTTCACCAGCTCGCTCCGCATGCGCTCCATCGACGTCTCGCTCTCGACGCGCAGCGCCTCATCGGTCTGCACGCGGAGCACCAGGTGCACGCCGCCCTTCAGATCGAGGCCGAGCCGCACCTTCTGATCGATCGGGTAAATCATCCAGACGCCAAGCGCCACCACCGCGATGATCGCCAGGAGTCGCCAACGCAGATTCTTCGTCATGCTCTCGTTCTTCGCTGAAAAGGGACCCAGCCCTCGAAGTGACGCCGGTGCCGGCCGGCGGCACCGACTGCGCGAGCTAGGTGCTGCTGCTTTCGGGGACCACCGGATCCTGTCCCTGAAGACCCACGATGGCGCTGCGAGACACCTCGACGCGCACGCGGTCGGCGATCTGGATCTGCAGCGCTCTCTCTCCGAGCTTGGTCACGACGCCGTAGAGCCCGCCGCTCGTGACCACCTTGTCGCCGACCTTCAGAGCATCCAGGAACTCCTGTACCTTCTTCTGCCGGCGGCGCATCGGCAGCAGGATCACCAGGTAGAAGATCCCGAGGATGAGCGCGAACGGCAACAGCTGCACCAGCGGACTTATGCCCCCTTCCGGGGGCGTACCCATGGCCAGCACGACGCAGGCGTCGAACGGGAGTACGGATGTCATGAACGTGACGGTCGGCGGGACCAGGCCTGATGAAACCCTTGTCTGAACGCTTCGAAGCGATCGAATTCAATAGCCTCCCTGATCGACCTCATCGTGTCAAGGTAAAACTGGAGATTGTGCAGTGTATTCAGGGTCGCAGCCGTCATCTCGCCGGCCAGATAGAGGTGCCGCAGATAGGCCCGGGAGCACGTGCGGCAGGTGTAGCACCGGCACACCCCATCAGGGGGGCGGTCGTCCTCGGCCCATGCCGCGTTCTTGATGTTGATGCGACCCTCTCGGGTGAAGAGCTGGCCGTTGCGCGCATTCCGGGTCGGCATCACGCAGTCGAACATGTCGACGCCGCGGGCGACGCACTCCACGAGGTCGAGCGGCGTCCCCGCCCCCATCAGATAGCGGGGACGATTGCCCGGCAGCCACGCGGCCGTCCGTTCGGTGATGTCGTACATCACGTCCACCGGCTCGCCGACGCTCAGCCCCCCGATCGCGTACGCCTCGAATCCAATCGCCAGGGTGCCTTCGGCGCTGCGCTCGCGGAGGTCCGGATACACGCTGCCCTGCACGATCCCGAACTGTGCCTGCCCCGGGTTGGTGACCGCCACATCGTCCGATCCGCCGTCACGGAGGGCGACGAACCGGTCGCGAGCGCGGCGCGCCCACCGGAGCGTGCGCGTCATCGACGCCTCTGCCGCGTCGTGCGGCGCGGGATAGGACAGGCACTCATCGAAGGTCATGGCGATGTCGGAGCCGAGCCCCGACTGGATGTCGACCGCTCGTTCGGGCGACAGCAGGTGCGCGCTGCCGTCGAGGTGCGACTGGAACGTGACGCCCTCTTCGGTGAGGCGTCTCCGTCCGCTCAGGCTGAACACCTGGTAGCCGCCGCTGTCGGTCAGGATCGGATGCGTCCACCCGATGAAACGATGCAGCCCCCCGCGGCGCGCGATGAGGGCATCGCCCGGCCGCAGGTGCAGGTGATAGGTGTTCCCGAGCACGATCTCCGCTCCCACGTCCTCCAGCTGCGCGTGCGTGAGCGCCTTGACGGCGCCCTGTGTTCCGACCGGCATGAAGACCGGCGTCTGCACGAGGCCGTGAGGGGTGTGCAGCACGCCCCGGCGTGCGCGGCCGTCGGTATGGAGCAACTCGAAGCTGAACGCCATGATGCGTGTGGACTCTGCGCGGGACAGGTCGACGATACAGGTATATTAGTGGGGCCGCCCGGCAACACCCCGCCCTGGTTCCGTTCGTGTTGCGCGGTGCGCGCCTGAACTCTGCGGCCGGGAGCCGCGTCGCCCGTGAAGAAACTCCGCATCGGCATCATCTACGGCGGCCGCTCGGGCGAGCACGAAGTCTCGGTCGCCTCGGCCGCCTCCGTGTTCAAGTATCTCGACCGCCATCGGTTCGAGCCAATCCCGATCCGGATCGAGAAGGACGGACGCTGGCTCATCGCCGACCGCGCGCCGACGGCGCTCGCGGCCTCCGAAGTGATCGAGCAGGCGCGCGTCCAGTCGTCCCACCTGACCCGCGGCGGGCGCCAGGCGCACATGGTGGCGTATCCCGCCGACGAGCCCCTGCTCACCATCGAACGCAGCCGTTCCGATGAAGGCGAGAACGCGTACGTGACCGGGCTCAGCCTCGATGTCGTGTTTCCGGTGCTCCACGGGCCGCTCGGCGAGGACGGTACTGTGCAGGGTCTGCTCGAGCTCGCAAACCTCCCCTACGTCGGTGCGGGCGTGCTGGCATCCGCCGTCGGCATGGACAAGGCCGTCATGAAGGTGGTCTTCGCGGCCCGCGGGCTCCCGGTCACGCCTGGCCGCGTGGCGTTGCGCCACGAGTGGGACCGCCACCGCGACGCGATCGTCACGGATTGCGAGGCCGCGTTCGGGTACCCGCTCTTCGTCAAACCCGCGAACCTGGGCTCGAGCGTGGGCATCTCGAAAGCCGCCGACAGGCAGGGGCTCGCCGCCGCCATCAACCTCGCGTTCGAGTTCGATCGGAAGGTGCTCGTCGAGCAGGCCGTGCCCGCGGCCCGCGAAATCGAGTGCGGCGTCATCGGCAATGACAACCCGGAGGCGTCGGTGCCAGGCGAGATCGTGCCGAAACGCGAGTTCTACGACTACGAAGCCAAGTATCTCGACGACCAGTCCGAAACCCTCATCCCCGCCCCGCTCAGCGCCGAGCAGCAGGACACAATCCGCCGGATGGCGGTCGAGGCGTTCCTCGCCATCGATGCGGCGGGCATGGCGCGCGTCGACTTCCTGCTGTCACGGACGACCGGGCAGCTCGTCGTCAACGAGGTGAACACGATCCCCGGGTTCACCACGATCAGCATGTTCGCGAAGCTGTGGGCCGCCACCGGCCTCGATTATCCCGCCCTGCTCGATCGCCTCATCAGGCTGGCGATCGCGCGGCACGCAGACAAGCAGCGGTTGCGCACGAGCGTGGTGTGATCACCCGGCGTCCGGGGCTCGTGCTGGTGGCCGTCGCGGCACTTGCCGCCGGCCCGCCGCCCGCAACGCCGCTCACCGAGTCCGCGCGCCTGGCCGCGGTCTACGAGCTGATCCTGGATGCGGCCTTCGACGATGCGGCCGCCGATACGGTGCGGGCGTGCGGACCGGCGCCGCCGGTGGCCTGCCAGCTGCTCGACGTGGCCGGCCTCTGGTGGCGGATCCAGCTCGATGACCAGAGCACGGCGCTCGATGCCGAGTTCGGGGCGAAAGCCGGCGCGGCGATTGAGGCCGCGAGCCGATGGACCGATCGCGAGCCCGAGCGCGCCGAGGCGTGGTTCTACCTCGGGGCGGCGTACGGCGCCAGGGTGCAATGGCAGGTGCTCCGCCGCGAGCGGCTCGCCGCCGCCCGCGACGGCAAACGAATCAAGGATGCGCTCGAGAAGGCGCTGGCCCTCGACCCCACTCTGTACGACGCGCGCTTCGGCATCGGCCTCTATAGGTACTACGCCGACATCGCGCCGGCAGCGGCGAAGATCCTGCGGTTCCTCCTGCTGCTGCCGGGCGGCGACAGGACGGAAGGCCTCAACGACATGCTGCTCGCACGCGAGCGGGGCGCGCTGCTCCGCGGCGAGGCCGATTACCAGCTTCACTGGATTTACTTCTGGTATGAGGAGCAGCCACAGCGCGGGCTCGCGGTGTTGCAGGACCTGCATGCACGGTATCCACACAACCCGCTCTTCGCCGAGCGCATTGCCGAGGTCGAGGACGAGTACTTCCACGACGTGTCGGCCAGCCTTGCCGCCTGGCAGGACCTCCTCGTCGCGGCCCAGGCGGGGCGGGTGCACGCGGCGCCGCTCGCGCGCGCACGGGCACAGCTCGGTGCGGCTGCGCGGCTCGACGACCTCTACGAAACAGACCGCGCCATCGATCTCGCGACGGCGGTGATCGCCGATCGCGCGACGGCGCCGTATGGGGCCCAGGCGCAGGCGCAGCTCCTGCTCGGAGGCTTCGAGGATCGCGTGGGCCGTGCGCACCTCGCGACCGCCGCGTATCGGGCCGCGATTGCCGCGGCACCGCCGCGTGACCCCGCGGGAACCGCCGACGCGGCGCGGACGGCACTGCGGCGCCGGCCGGATCGCGTCACGGGCGAGGCCTACGCACTCTCGCTCGCCGGCTGGCGCGCATACGAGCGCGGCGCGCTCGGCGAGGCCGAGCAGAAGCTCGATCGCGCGCTCGCCTTGCGGCCGGACGATCCGGTCGCGCTCTTCCGCCGGGCGAGCGTGCACCGCGCGCGCGCGGAAACCGATCGCGCGCTCATCCTCTTCGGCCGCGTGGTTGCCGGACGGCCGGTGGCGCCGCCGGTTTTCCGCGCGCGCGCGTACGTCGAGCGCGCGGCGCTGCTCGAGTCGTCGCACGATCGCGCCGGCGCGATCGAGTCGTACCGCAACGCGAGCCGCGTCTTCGGCGCCGATGCGCGCACGCGGCAGCTCGCCGCGCGGGCGGTAACACGCCTGCAGGCGCAAACGTCGCCCGTTCCGCGATCACGCTGACCTCTGCGCGCCACACGCACGCCCTCGAGCACACGCGCGTTCCGCGCGCATCGGCACCGCGCACCTCGCGATCCCGATCTCCGAGCTCGACTTGACAACGCGCACGCAAAAATGATTGCACTTCGAGGGCGTTTTTTTTGACAATCGCGCAACATTGTGCTTGACACATAATTTTTCTCATCCATAATCTACATCTTGTATGAGGGTGGACCGCTCAGACCACCCGTTGTTACAACCCGATAACGGTGGGCACGCTGAGCAGCCACCGCTCCAGGAGGAGAAATGGCGAAGAAAGCTGCGAAGAAGGCCGCTGGCGGCAAGAAGAAGGCTGCGAAGAAGCGGTAAGGCCGCAGGGGGGTGGTCAGTACACCCCCTTCTTCATGTACACGCATTCGCTCGCCATCCGCATGACGCGGAGGCAGCACACGAGGCGAGGGCATCCGGCAGCAGCCGGCACGCGTGCCAGGCGGCAGCTCACCGGCACTGGCGCGGATGACCCGTTCGCACCATCACACGGATGAAAGGGGGGATTCGCATGGCAAAGAAAGCAGCCAAGGGCGGGAAGAAGAAGGCGGCCGCGAAGAAGCGGTAACACCCGACACCCGTATCCGTGGGGCGCGAAGGTTTGCGCCCCCGTTTTTTGTACCCGCTACTGCACGCCGTCCCACACCCGCACGCGCCGCACGACATCGCTCTGGCGCAGCTGCTCCACGACGTCCATCCCGCTGATCACCTGGCCGAACACGGTGTAGCGCCCGTCCAGGTGCGGCTGCGGCCCGTAGGTGATGAGGTACTGGCTGCCGCCGGTGTCGCGCCAGTCGAGCGCCATGCCGACCGTACCGCGCAGATACGGGCGCTCGTTGATCTCGTCGCGCAGTGTGTAGCCAGGGCCGCCTTCCCCGTCGCCGCGCGGATCGCCGTCCTGCAGCACGAAGCCGGGCACCACGCGGTGAATGCTGAGCCCGTCGAAGAAGCCCTTCCGCGCGAGCGCGACGAAGCTGTAGATCGTCAACGGAGCATCGAGCACGGCGAGCTCCATCTGGAACGTGCCCTTGTCGGTGTCCACGAACACGTGGGTCGAATAGGGTGGCGAGACGATCGGGCTCGAAGCGAGGGTCGCCGCGTCGACGGTCGTCGGGGCTGGCCGGATGGCGGACGCCGTGTCGCGCGCCGGATCGAGCGTCTTCAGCAGCGCCGCCGCGTGCACGCGCACCGCCCAGTCCTTGTCGGCCAGCGCTGCCGTCAGGGTCGGCTCCGCGGCTGCGCGCCCGTACTTCGCCAGGGCACCGAGGATGGCGCCGCGCGCCGCGACGGTGGGATCACGCTCGGCGGTCCGATACGCCGCGGCGAGCGCAGGGACGGCTGCCGTCGGCCGCAGATCGCCCAGTGCGGTCGCCGCCGCGGCGCGGACAATCGGATCGTCTGTCGCCAGGTGTTCCAGCAATATGCGCTCGATGTCTGGCGCTTTGACCGCGGCCAACGCCGTGAGTACCGCCGGCACGGCGCGCTTGTCCTCGTCCTTCAGCAACGGCAGCAGCAGCGGCGCCCCCTGCTCGGCTCCAAGCGTGCCGAGCGCCGTGGCGACGGCCGCCCGTACCGGCCACTGGCGGTCTGGCTCGAGGCCTGACAACGCGGCGAGAAAGCGTGCCTGGTCGAGGGCGGCGAGTGCTCCGAACGCCGCTGCGCGAACGCCGGGGGCTGGATCCGTCAGGAAGTCCAGCAGCGACTCCGCGTCGTCGCTCGAGCCGATGTGACCGAGCGCCGCGATCACCTCGACCTTGAACGCGGCATCGAGGCCGGGCCGCTGCAGCACGCCGACGAGCACCGGCGCCGCTGCGCCGGCCTGCAGCGCGCTGAGCGCCCGCACCGCCTCGACTGCCACGAGCGGCTGGCGCGCGACATCCTCGGCGAGCGCGGTCAACACGGCAACCGAGTCAATAGCTTTTGCATAGCCGAGTCCGCGCGTGGCAAACGCGCGGGAGTAGACGCCGCCGCTGCGCGTCAAGGCGGTCAGCGCCGCCGCGGCTCGGGGATCACCGACGCGGCCGAGCGCGTAGGCGATGGGCCACCACTGCGACACCGGCTGCCCGCTGCCGTCGAGCACAACCGAGGCGAGCGGCTCGTACGTCTTCAGCCGCGTCAGCGCGTAAACGCCGAGCCGCACCGCTTCGACCGCCGGCGCCATCGGGTAGGTCAGATCGTCCGGCCCAATCGGGCGCAGCACGCCAGCGTCGACGTGCGGGCGCATCATCGCCGCGATCTCGGCGGCGTGGGCTGTCGCGCCCACGGCAGCCAGCGCCTCGGCGGCCCGCCCCTGCACGAGCGGGGACTGGTCTTTCAACGCGAGCGTCAGGGCGTCGGTTGCGGCGCCCTCGCCGATCAGCCCCAGCGCGAACGCGGCCATCTCCCGCACTTCCGGATCGCTGTCGGACGACAGCACCTGGGTGAGCGGGACGATGCCGTCGGCCAGGCCGACCCGGCCCACCGCCAGCGCCGCACGCCGGCGTACGCGCGGATCATGGTCGGACAGCGCCGCGAGCAGGTCGGGGACCGGTGGGGTCGCTGCGGGCGTGACCGCGCCACGACGTCCGCTCGTCGCCGCCGCCGGCGGCGGCGCGGCCTGACCGCGCAGGATGCGCTGGTCTTCGAGCCGGATGATCCAGGCGAGCGACTGGGCGAACGTCGGCGCCGGAGGCGCGGTCGGGGCCCGGGGCGCGCTGGCACACCCGGACGCGAGCAGTCCGGCCGCAAGAATGGCAAGCGATGTCGTGCGTGTCACGTCTCTGGTCCAGTGTCTTCACGCGCGGAGTGGCGCGATGCACGAAGCCGATCGTCGAAACGCGGTTCCCATGTTATTGGAGCGGGACGGGCCGGTGGGCGGCAGACGCGGTCGGATGCTCGCAGCCGGAAGCCGCGGCGCCGCGAGCCGCACCGATCGCAGGGCCCCTCAGTCGCCGCGGGGCCGCATCATAACGCAGATCAGCGCGGCTTGCCGCTGGCGCGGCGCGCTGGCTATACTCGCGCCACCTCATGTTCCGGCATATCGCCATCGAAGGACCGACCGGGGTCGGCAAGTCGGCGCTCGCCGAACGACTCGCCACCCGGCTCGATGCGACGCTCGGCCTCGAGGACCTAGAGAATCCGTTTCTGGCCGACTTCTACGCGGAACGTCCTGGCGCGGCACTTCAGGCGCAGCTCTTCTACCTTCTCAGCCGTCATCGTCAGCAGTCGGCGCTCAAGCAGGCCGATCTCTTCAGCCAGCAGACCGTCTGCGATTACCTGTTCGACAAGGACAAAATCTACGCGTACCTGAATCTCGATGACAACGAGCTCTTCATCTACCAGCGGCTCTACGATCTGCTCGCGCGCGACGTCTCCCCGCCCGACCTCGTGATCTACCTCCAGGCGCCGACCGAGGTCCTGCTGAAACGCGCGCGCGGGCAGGCCGACGATGGAGACGTCGAGCGCATCGTGCCGGACGCCAAGTACCTGCAGGAACTGAACGAGGCGTATCACCACTTCTTCTTCCACTACACGGCAAGTCCGCTCCTCGTCGTCGAGACCTCGCAGTTTGCGCCGGCCTCGAGCGACGACATGCTCGACGATCTGGTCCGCCAGATCGACACAATGGGCAAGGGCACCCGCTACTATGTGCCCAGGACGGGGTAGCGGATCGCGGCAAGCGCTTTTCTTGACCTCAGCGCGGCAACCTTCTAAGCTCGCCGGTTATGGCCTGGTTCAAGAAGAGCCGCAAGCCCATGGAATCGTCCCCGGCAAAGGCCAGCAAGATTCCGGAAGGCTTGTGGGTGAAGTGCCCCGGCTGCTCGCAGGCGATCTACAACAAGGAACTGTCCGCGAGCCTGCACGTCTGTCCGAAATGCGCGTATCACTTCCGGATCGGCGCCGCCGACCGGATGCGGATGCTGGTCGACGGCGGCCGCTTCGTCGCTCATGACGAAGGGCTGGCGTCAGTCGATCCCCTGCGGTTCGTGGACACGAAGCCGTATGCCGAACGACTGCGAGCGACGCGCCAGGCCACCGGCGTCAGGGATGCGGTTCTCTCCGCCACGGGCGACATCGGCGGCCAACCGTGTGTCATCGCCGCGATGGAGTACGCCTTCATCGGCGGCAGCATGGGGGTCGTCGTCGGCGAGAAAATCACGCGAGCCATCGAGCGGGCCATCGATCGGCGGCTCCCGGTCGTCATCGTGTCCTGCTCGGGCGGCGCGCGGATGATGGAAGGCGCGCTCTCCCTGATGCAGATGGCGAAGATCAGCGCCGCACTCGCGCGGCTCGACCGGGCGCGGCTGCCGTACGTCTCGGTGCTCACGGATCCGACAACCGGCGGCGTCACGGCGAGCTTCGCGATGCTCGGCGACCTGAACATCGCCGAGCCGAAAGCGCTGATCGGTTTCGCCGGCCCGCGCGTCATCGAGCAGACGATCAGACAGAAACTGCCGGAGGGTTTCCAGCGCAGCGAGTTCCTGCTCGATCACGGGATGATCGACATGGTCGTCGATCGCCGTGAGCTGAAAGAGGCGATCGCCCGGGCGTTGCGCTTCATGTGCGCCGCCCCCGCGCCTGCGGCGGCGGAGATCGCCGCCGCCGAATCCGCGGGCGTCCGGTGAACCAGCCGTCTGCCACGCGCGACCCGCGCGCCTGGCTGACTTCCCTCGAACACTTCGGCATCAAGCTCGGTCTCTCGAGCATCCAGGCGATCTGCGCGGCGCTCGGCCATCCCGAGCGGCAGTTCCGCTCCGTGCACATCGCAGGCACCAACGGCAAAGGATCCGTGTCGGCGATGGTCGACGAGGGACTCCGTGCAGCCGGGCACCGGGCGGGCCGCTACACCTCGCCCCATCTGGTGCGGCTCGAGGAGCGCTTCACGGTCGAGGGCGAGTCCGTGACTGCGGATGCGCTCGACGAGGCGATCGGCACGGTCCGCAGCGCCATCGCGACATTGACGGCCGCAGGCACTCTCGAGGTGCACCCCACGTACTTCGAAGTCATTACCGCCGCGGCGTTCGTGCTCTTCGCGCGTGCCCGCGTCGAGATTGCTGTGCTCGAGGTCGGTCTCGGCGGACGCTTCGATGCCACCAACATCGTCGAACCGGTCGTCACCGCAATCACCTCCATTGCGCTCGATCACGAGCAGCACCTCGGGGCGACGCTGGAGGCAATCGCCCTCGAAAAAGCCGGCATCATCAAGAGCGGCATCCCGGTGGTGATCGGCCCGCTGCCAGCCGCGGCGCGCGGGCGTGGTCCGACGGGCCTGCGCGGAGCGCGACGCCCCGCTGCACGATGCCTCGGCGGAGTGCGTCGCGGACCATTCGCGCGCGGAAGGGCGAACGCTCCTTCATCTCACGACGCCGCGACGCCGCTACCCGCCGCTCGTGCTCGCGCTCCGCGGTGATCACCAGGTGCAGAACGCCGTCGTCGCGGTGCGGCTGCTCGAACTGCTCGACGAAGGGGATCTGGCGGTGCCGGAGGCGGCGATCACTGCCGGCCTGAGCGGCGCGCGGTGGCCGGCGCGACTCGATATCGTGCACGCCGGCGACGACCGGAAGGTGCTGGTCGACGGTGCACATAACCCCGCCGGCGCTTCGGCACTGACAGGCTACATTCAGTCCGAGTGGCCGGCCGGTCTTCCGATCGTATTCGGCGCGATGGGGGACAAAGATCTCGGCGGCATGCTTCGGCCGCTCGCCGGGGTCGCCCGCCCGCTCATCGTTACGACGGCGCCAGGACTGCGAGCCGCCGGCGCGCAGCACCTGGCCGCAGTGGCTCGCTCGGAGGGCATCACCGATCTGGAGGTATGCCCGGACGTCGGCGAAGCGCTCGCGGCTGGATGGGCGCACGCCCCCCTCATCGTCGCCGCCGGATCACTGTATCTGGCGGGTCACGTGCTGACACTGCTCGGCCAGCGGTAACGCTCGTGGGCACGGCGATCGTGTTGGCCCCGTCCGTGTCGCGTGATATTCTGCGACCGCCTGCACCTGCTCCTCCATCCACGTGCTCGTGCGCGTGCCTGTTCCCGTGATGCGCCATACTCTTGGGATCCTGATCGTGTTCTGCCTGACGCTGGCCGGCGGTTCCCGCGCCACCGCACAGGAACTGGGCAGTTGCCAGACCTCCACCTCACGACAGTGGACGATCGAACGGCTTGGGAAGGACCACGTCAAACTCGTGGGCCAGGTCGAAGTGATCTGCACCGATGAGACCTTCTTCGCCGACGAGATCGAGATCTTCAACGATGAAGACCGCCTGATCGCGACCGGCAACGTCGTGTTCACGAGCGGAACGAGCCGCATAGCCGCCGACCGGCTGGAGTTCAACACCCGCACGAAGACCGGTACTTTTTACAACGCCAGCGGCAGCGCCACGCTTGCCGCGCCTTCCCCGCAGCGCGTCGCCAAGGACCGCAGCATCTTCGGCACGCAGGAGCCCGACGTCTATTTCTATGGCGAGACGCTGCAAAAGCTCGGCGAGGAGAAGTACAAGATCACGCACGGCGGCTTCACCACATGCGTCCAGCCGACGCCGAGGTGGGAACTGACCTCTAGTTCCGTCACGCTGAACCTCGAGCACTACGCGATCCTGACCAACTCGCTGTTCAAGGTGAAGGGCGTGCCGCTGCTGTACATGCCGATCTTCTACTACCCCGTGCAGAAGGACGATCGCGCGACCGGAATCTTGATCCCGTCGTACGGGGCCTCCACCATCCGCGGCCAGACGCTCAGCAACGCGTTCTTCTGGGCGATCAACCGGAGCCAGGACCTCACGGTGCTGCACGACTGGTTCTCCAAAACGGGGCAGGGTGTTGGCACCGAGTACCGCTACGTCCGTACCGGGGGCTCCGAAGGGGCGATGCGCTTCTACACCCTCAGGGAGCACGAGGCGCAATACGACACCACGACGACGCCGGCGCGCGAGAGCTACGAGATCGACGGCGCCGGGTCGCAACGCCTGAGCAGGGCGTTCCGGGCGCGCTTCCGTGCGAACTATTTCTCCGACATCGAGGTGCAGCAGACGTATCACCAGAACGTCTACGATGCGTCGCGCCGCCAGCGGGTCCTCAGCGGGTCGGTTGCCGGCCCGTTGCGCGAGTACAACATCACGGCCACCGCCGACCGCAGCGAGTACTTCTACGGAACGACGAGTTCTTCGGTGCGTGGTGGCGCGCCGCGGCTCCTGATCAACCGGAACGAGCGGCCATTGTTCGGCAGCTTCGCCTATTTCTCGGTCAACGGCGAGTACAACCGGCTCATCGTCGAGCGAAAATCCGAAACGGATGTCGTCGATCAGAGCCTGACGCGGTTCGACCTGCTGCCCCGAGTGCGCATCCCGTTCACCAAGTGGCAGTTCCTCACCGCGAACTCGACCGTGGCCTTCCGCAGCACGTACTGGACGGAGAGCCGGGATCAGAGCGGCAAGCAGGTGGCGCAGGGCATCGGCCGCAACTACGTCGACCTGCAGTCGCAGGTGACGGGTCCGGTTCTCAATCGCATCTGGACCTTTCCCGGCAGCAAGTACGCCGAGAAGCTGAAGCACTCGATCCAGCCGTTCTTCAACGTCGAGCGCGTCTCGAGCATCGACAACTTCGACCGGATCGTGCAGATCGACTCCACCGACACGATTGTGGGGCAGACCACGCGGCTCGCCTACGGGGTCGCCAACCGGCTGTACCGCAAGCCGGCGGGCAACGGCCAGTCGCGGGAGATCCTCAACGCCACGATCGGTCAGAGCTACTACACGGACGCACGCGCCGCAATCTACGACCGCTACTACCAGACCAGCTTCAACGGCACCGCGCCGAGCAGCTTCTCACCACTCTCAATTGCCGTGCGGGCGGTACCGACCGATCACGTGACCGCGAATTATCGCGCCGAGTACGACACGCAGTTCCACGCGTTCCGCACCATGGCCGCCGACGGCACCGTCAACTGGCAGCGATGGCTGCAGGCGGCCGTCGGGTGGAGCCAGCGCCGCTTCGTGCAGGGGCTTCAGGGATTCAACGATCCCAGCCGCCTCGATCATTACGTCAACGGGCTCACTACCGTGCGCCTGAAAGAGAACAAGTACGGCGGGATGTACCAGTTCAACTACGACCTGCTGCGAGGGACTTTCCTGCAGCGGCGGATGCTGGCTTACTACAATGCGCAGTGCTGCGGGTTCGCGGTCGAGTATCAGACCTACAATTTGAGCGGATTGTCCTACAGCCCCGTGCAGAAGGACCATCGGCTGAACATCTCGTTCACGCTGGCGGGCATCGGCACCTTCGCGAACTTCTTCGGCGCGATGGGCGGTCCGGGCGGGAACGCCCGGTACTGAGGCGCGCACAGCAGGCCATTCATGATCGAGGTGCTCGTTACCGGCGGGGCCGGGTTCATCGGCAGCAACTTCGTGCGGCATGCGCTCGCCGCCCATCGCGACTGGCGCGTGACGACGCTCGACAAGCTCACGTACGCGGGCCGGCTGGAGAACCTGCACGATGTGCTGGATCATCCACGTCACGCCTTCGTGCGCGCCGACGTCTGCGACAGCGCCGCGGTGACACCTCTCGTGGCCCGCTCGGCCATTGTCGTGCACTTCGCGGCCGAGACGCATGTCGATCGCTCCATTCAGGCGGCCGGCGACTTTCTGCGCACCGACGTGATCGGCACGTTCGTGCTGCTCGAAGCGGCGCGCGCGGCTGCGGGGCTCCGACGGTTCGTGCAGATTTCGACCGACGAGGTCTACGGGAGCGTCGCCGAGGGCGCGAGCCGGGAGACGGACGAACTGCGGCCGCGGAATCCGTATGCGGCGAGCAAAGCGGCGGCCGACCGACTCGCCTACAGCTACTTCGCGACCTACGGCGTGCCGGTCGTGATCACCCGCGCCTCCAACAACTGCGGGCCCTACCAGTTCCCCGAGAAGCTGATCCCGCTCTTCATCACCAACGCCATCGACCGGCTGCCGGTGCCGCTGTATGGGGACGGAGGCCACGTGCGCGACTGGCTGCACGTCCTCGATCACTGCCGCGCGGTGGATCTGCTCATCGACCGGGGGCAACCGGGCGAGGTGTACAACATCGGCGGCGGCAACGAAGTCGCCAACGCGACGATCACCCGCCGCATCCTCTCGCTCGTCGATCGGCCCGAGAGCCTGATCCGGCACGTACCCGACCGCCAGGGACACGACCGTCGGTACTCCCTCGACACCGCGCGGCTGCGCGCGCTTGGTTGGGCGCCCGAGACAGACTTCGACATTGGCCTGCGGCAGACCGTCGAGTGGTACGTGGCCAACGAGTGGTGGTGGCGGCCGATCAAGGATCAGGACCCGGCATTCCGCGCGTATTACCAGCAGCAGTACGGCACGGCGCTCGGCTGATGCTGAACGGTCCCGTGCTCGTCACCGGCGCCGCGGGATTTGCCGGCAGCCACCTGGTCGACGCGCTGCTCGCCGGCGGCGCCACGGTCCAGGGCTGGGCACGCCCCGACACGCCTGCGTTCTTCAGCCACCAGCCATCTGGCGTCGAGTGGCGCAGCGTCGAATTGCTCGATCCCATGGCGGTGCAGGAGGCCGTCGCGGCATTCCGTCCGTCTGTAATCTTCCACCTCGCGGGCGCGGCCCACGTCGGGCAGTCGTGGAAGGCGGTCGCCTCGACGCTCGAGGTGAACGTGATGGGCACCGAGCATCTTCTCGAGGCCGACCGCGTGCTCGCGCTCGGCGCGCGAATCCTCGTGCCCGGTTCCGCCAGCGTGTATCGTGACTCCAGCGACCCGCTGACGGAGGATGCCGCGCTCGCACCAGCCAGCCCGTATGCCGTGAGCAAGCTTGCGCAGGAACAGCTCGCCGTGCGCGCGGCGCGCGGCGGCCAGCGCGTGTTCGTCACACGCCCGTTCAACCACATCGGGCCTCGGCAGGCGCCTTCCTTTGCCGCCGCCAGCTTCGCGCGGCAGATCGCGCGCATCGAACGCGGCGGCGCAGAGCCCCTGTTGCGCGTCGGCAATCTCGCGCCGAGGCGCGACCTGACCGATGTGCGCGACACGGTGCAGGCGTACATTGCGGTCGTCGAACGGGGTACTCCCGGCGTGGTTTACAACATCTGCTCGGGCCGCGCACCGCGGATGCAGGATGTGCTCGACGGGCTTCGCGCCCGCGCGAGGGCGCCCGTGGATGTCGAAACGGATCCCGCGCTGTATCGGCCCCACGACGCGCCGATCGTCATCGGAGACCACACGCGACTCACGCACGATACGAGCTGGCAGGCGACCATCCCTCTCGAGCACACCCTCGACGACCTCCTGGACTTCTGGCGCGACGCCGTCGAGCGCGAGGACGGCGGCTCGCACTCCTGAGGCCGGAACTCGGGCGTCCTCCTGGCCCGGGCCCGGCCTCCCTGACGTCGGCCCGATGCCCGCCGGTGTCGGCGGTTCACCTCACGCCACTGTGAAACTCTTCTGTTTGCGTTGCGCCAATGCGCGGCGGCTGGGCTTGACGCCATCAATGGCAAACGAACATCATGATGGCGAACATAAAGCGAACTCATGTGAGATACGGAATGTTTCGCATGGCTGACACGCACCCTGCACTCTTCCCGCTCACGCTCCATCCCACGACGCGCGACGTCGCGAGGCTCGTACGCGACGGCGGCGCCGACGCCTTGAGCGAGGCACAGCGCAGAGCAGACGATGCGCGGTACCAGGAAGTGCGGTGCCGGTCGGCATTGAACCCGGTGAAAGGCATGCCGTTCCGCTGGACATTGAATCCGTACCGCGGCTGCACGCATGCATGTCACTACTGCTTTGCGAGGCGTTATCACGAGCAGTTCGAGCTCGACGCAGACGACCAGTTCGCGACCGTGATCCTGGTGAAGACCAACCTGCCCGACGTGCTCCGCCGCGAGCTGGGCCGATCCTCCTGGACCCGCGAGCTGGTGGCGCTCGGCACCGCCACCGATCCGTACCAGCCGATCGAGGGCCACTACAAGCTCACGCGGCAGTCGCTCGAGGCGCTCTGCGCGTCGGCGACGCCGGTGGGCCTGGTTACAAAGGGCCCGATGGTCGTGCGCGACGCCGACCTGCTGACCGCCGTCGCCGCGGCGTCGGCCTGTACCGTGTACATCAGCGTTCCCTCGGTGGACGAGGACGCGTGGCGCCGCCTCGAGCCGGGCACCGCCTCGCCGTGGCAGCGCTTGAAGGCCGTGCGAGCCCTGGCCGATGCCGGTGTTCACGTGGGTGTGCTGATGGCGCCGCTCGTGCCAGGCATCACGACCACCAGAGAGTCAGTGGAGGAGACGATCCGCGCCGTTGCCGACCACGGGGCGCACTTCGTGGGCGCGAACGTGTTGTACCTGCAGGGCGGCACGCGCACGCACTTCCTCGAGTTTCTAGGTCGGGAGTACCCGGAGCTCACCGCGGCCTACGACGAGCTGTACGCGGGAGGATCCAAGTACGCGACGCGGGAGTACGCGACCGAGGTGCAGGGCATGGTGCGCGCGCTGAGGGCGCGCTACGGGATGACGCCGAGCGAACGCCCCCCGCGGCAGACACGCGAACCCGACGCGCCACCCCCGCCCACTCCGCAGGGCGCGTTCGAGTGGGGATGATCCGGCATCCGGTTTCCCGCTACGTGCCGTAGGCGAGCTCGGGCGGTTTCGCAGACGACGACACGAGCCGCGGTCCGCTGCCGTCGACCACCACGCGACCGCCTTCGGCGCGCACACGGAACTGCTGCCCCGCCGACCAGTGCTCGCTGATCGGCAGCTTTACGCACTCGTCGATGACGCGCTTGAGGAAGCGCGCGCCGTAGGCGAGGCTGTGGCCCTGTTCGACAATCAGGTCGAGCGCCTCATCGTCGACCTGCAGCCCCTTACCGCGAACACGCAGCGTCTGGGCGACGTCGTCGAGATAGAGCTGCGCGATCTGGCGCACCTCGGGCTTCGTCAGCGGCGCGAACAGCACGACCTCGTCGATGCGGTTGCGGAATTCCGGCGGGAACCGCCGTTCGAGCTCGCGCATCACTTCGCCTTCGATGGCAGCCGTATCTGCCTGGGCACCGCTGCCGAAGCCAAGCGGGCTCGTGAGCTTGCGGAAGTGCTGCGAGCCAAGGTTGGACGTCATGATGATGATGGCGTCGCTGAGATAGACGCGCTTGCCGCGCCCGTCGGTCAGCCAGCCCTCGTCGAACGCCTGGAGAAAGAGATTGAGCAGGCTGGGGCTCGCCTTTTCAACTTCGTCGAGCAGCACGACGGAATACGGTGTATCGCGCAGTTGATTGGTCAGCACGCCTCCGCGCTCGGAGCCGACGATTCCGCGCGGCATGCCAATCAGCTTGTCGACGGCGACCCCGCCATCCTGGTACTCCGACATGTCGACGCGGATCATCTTCTTCTCGTCGCCGAACAGGAACTCGGCCACCGACTTGGCGAGCTCGGTCTTGCCGACGCCGGTCGGGCCGAGGAACAGGAGCACCCCGTCGGGCCGATCGAACCCGTCTTTGAGCGGCCCCTTGTTCAGCACGAGCCTGCG
This sequence comes from Vicinamibacteria bacterium, assembly GCA_963697705.1. Classification (GTDB taxonomy): domain Bacteria; phylum Acidobacteriota; class Vicinamibacteria; order Vicinamibacterales; family JAENWD01; genus CAVUCH01. Next base: position 370,826 of record CAVOPA010000017.1, on the reverse strand, counting down.
GCCCACGGCGGAGATCGCCTTGTGCTGGCCGATGACCCGTGACGAGAGGCGCGTCTCGATGTCCTTGAAGCGATCGGTCACCTCGCGGAACACCATGTCTTGCGGGATCCCCGCGACGTGGGAGATCACCGACACCACGTCCTCAGTGCGGACCTCGAAGCGGCGGTCGATCTCGGCCCGGACCGACGCGGTGTCGAGCCAGCCGATCACCTTGTCGGGCAGACGCAGGTGGCGCATGTAGCGCGGCGACATGTCGAGGACCGTCTCGATCGCCTCGTCGAGGATACGCACCGCGTAGTTGCGTTCGAGGCGCGGCCGCAGGTTGTAGAGGATGCGGCGCGTCTCGTCGATCGTCGGCTCGCAGACCTGCACGGTGCGGAAGCGGCGAGCCAGGGCCTCGTCTTCCTGGATGTACTCCTTGTACTCGCTGAGCGTCGTGGCGCCGATGATGCGCACCTCGCCACGCGCGAGCACCGACTTGAACACGTTGGCGGCATCGGACGGAGCTCCGAGCGCGGAGCCGGCTCCGACCATCGTGTGCGCCTCGTCGATGAACAGCAGCAGGTTCGGGCGCTCCTTCAGCTCGCGGATGACGTTCTGGATGCGGTCCTCGAACATGCCCCGCAGCATCGTGCCCGCCACCATGCTGTTCATCTGCAGGTTCACCACCTGGCAGTCGCGCAGCCGCACCGGCACGGTCTCGGGCTCGAACTCGATCCGCCGCGCGAGACCCTCGACGATGGCGGTCTTGCCCACGCCGGGTTCGCCGATCAGCATCACCGAGTTCGCCCGCTCACGATGGCAGAGGATCTCGAGCACCTGCTGGATCTCCTCGTCACGGCCGAACACGGGCGGGGTGCGGTCTTGCCGGGCGAGCAGGTTCAGGTTGGTGGCGAAGTGCTTCAGGAACGGCGGCAGCTCGAAGCGCTTCTTCAGGCGTTCCTCGCGAATCTCGATGTCGCGCATGCGCGTCGAGATGCGCGACACGAGCATCTCCGGCTCGACGCCATGCCGCCTGATGATCGAGACTGGAATGCCCTGGCTCTCCTCGAAGATGGCCGAGAACAGATCGGCGGCTTCGATGGTCTGCCGTCCGGCCCGGCTGGCATGGTGCAGCGCCAGCTTGAAGACCAGCTTTGCGGCCGGTGCCACGCGCAGATCGCGCCCGGCGAAGGCCGGCACCATGTTGAGGTGCTCCTCGAGCGCCTGCAGGATCGCGTGCGGATTCAACTCGAGATCGCGCATCACGTGGGCGAAGAGATCCCACTCCACCTGGGCGAATGCCAGGAAGATGTGCTCGTTCCCGAGGACGGCATGGTCGCGCCGCCGCGACTCCTCCACCGCGCGATCCACGATCCGCTGCGCCGATTCTCCGACCTTGTTCTGGGCGATGTCGAAGTCTTCCACGTCGCGGCCTCCTGCCTCGGGGATTGAGCAAAACGAAGGCCACAGCGGACCGAGACCTGCGCCGTGTGCTCAAGCGATTGTTGCTGTTCGAGTTGCGGGATTGATCGAGCGATGTAGTCGCCGCACGGAGCGGCCGGGCGCGAGCCACACGAGTAGGTCCGTGCGGCAAACAGGGCGGTGGGCTGCCGATTAGGAGCGTCCCAGCAGAGCGGCGATGCGCTGTTCGGTCGGCGGGTGTGTGCTGAAGAGAGCCATCACGCCGCCAACGCTGAAGGGCTTGATGATGAACATGTGCGCCGTCGCCGGGTTGGCCTCGAGCGGCACACGCTGCGCGACCGCCTCGATCGTGCGCAGCGCGGTGACGAGGCCGATCGGCGAACCGGCGATCGCCGCTCCGGCCGCGTCGGCGGCGAACTCACGCGACCGCGAAATCGCCGCCTGGATCAGTCCGGCCGCGAGCGGCGCCAGGATCATCATGAGCAGCAGCGTCGCGGGGTTCGCGCCCTCGCGATGGTCGCGGCTGCCGCCGAAGAACATCGCAAACCGCGCCGCCATCATGATCGCCGCTGCGATTGTCGCGGCCACCGAGCTGATGAGAATGTCGCGGTGTTTCACGTGCGCGAGCTCGTGAGCAATCACGCCATCGAGTTCGTCCGGGCCGAGGGCCTGCAGGATCCCCTGGGTGGCGGCCACCGCGGCATGCTGCGGATTGCGTCCGGTCGCAAACGCGTTGGGCGAGCTGTCGGGAATGACATACACGCGCGGCATCGGCAGTCCCGCGCGTTGGGAGAGCCTCGCCACGGTCGCGTACAGCGGGTGCCCTGCCCCGACCTCCTGCGCGCGGTACATGCGGAGGACGATCTTGTCCGAGAAGAAGTACGACACGAAGTTGGTGCCCGCGGCGAAGAGGAACGCCACCAGCAACCCTTGTGCGCCGCCGAGCGCCTCGCCGATGAACAGCAGCAGCGCGCTCAGCACCGCCAGGAGCATCGCCGTTTTCAAAGTGTTGGTCATGGTTGTGTGAAGGCGGGCGTCAGCGCGACGCCCGCCGATCAATCTATCTATGTCGTGCACGCGGGAGCCGTCCCGCGACCAGCGCCGCCACCGACCGGCGGCTTCAAGGACGTGCTCCCCGGGTGTACGCAAGCCACCCGATTCTCGCGAAGGCGTCGTCTCCGATTACAACCCCGAGGGCGGACGGAAAATTCCCAGCCGCCCTCTCGGCGGGCGTCTCACCAGGTAACTCAGGCCACTGCTCTGAAGCCGCCGGCGCCGCGATTTTGTCTTGCGAGGATCGTACCTGAGTTGATGGATCGGGAGTGCAGCGCGCAAGCGTATGTTCGGCGGCCTCCGAACCACCGCCTCGCTATAATCTCACCATGCGACCGACATTCCAGCAGCTCGGGGTTCTGTGGCTGATCGCGTCCGCAGTCACGGTTTCAACGGCGAACGCGCAGGCGACCCCGCCGCCCGTCGCTCCGCCGCCCCCGGCGGCGGCTGCGCCGAAGGCCGCCCCGACCGTCATCCGCGAACAGGCGCCCACCGAGCAGCAGTTGGGGCTGCCGCTGTTTCCAGACTCGCAGTTCATCCAATCGTACGATGCGGGTCGGGGCCAGCGCTTCTACCTGTTCGGAACGAAGGCGACGCTGGAAGAAGTAGTCGCCTACTACCGCACCGCCCTCAAACAACGCGGCGACATCGTGTTCGAGCGGCCCGCGACCTACATGTTCGAGGTCGGCCGGTACCGTCCGGAATCGATGGCGTTCCCGCCCGGTGTTACCGTCAAGGATTTCACGTGGGCAGGATCGGCTGGCTATCCGAACCCGATCCCGAAAAGCCAGCCGGAGCGCTTTCCAACGGTGATCCAGCTGGTCGCGGCGTTCTGACGCGCCGGCGTCCGATCATCTCCCACGCGCCTCGTCCGGTGTCGCGGGTTGCAGCACGGCTGCGTCCGGCGTCGGGACGTAGATCTCGCGTTCCTGCCTGAACTCGAGCGACTTCTCGGCGAGTCCGGCCTCGACGGCAGCGCGCGTTTCCAGGCCTTTCGATGCCGCATAGTCGCGCACCTGCTGCGTGATTTCCATGCTGCAGAACTTCGGCCCGCACATCGAGCAGAAGTGCGCCACCTTGGCGCCTTCAGCCGGCAGCGTCTCATCGTGGTACGCGCGGGCGGTCACGGGATCGAGCGCCAGGTTGAACTGATCGCGCCACCGGAATTCGAACCGCGCCTTTGACAGCGCATCGTCCCACGCCTGCGCACGCGGATGCCCCTTCGCCAGGTCTGCCGCGTGGGCGGCGATTTTGTACGCAATCACGCCCGCCTTCACGTCGTCACGGTTCGGGAGGCCCAGATGTTCCTTGGGCGTGACGTAGCAGAGCATCGCGGTCCCATACCAGCCGATCATGGCGGCGCCTATCGCCGAGGTGATGTGGTCGTAGCCTGGTGCGATGTCAGTCGTCAGTGGTCCAAGGGTATAGAACGGCGCCTCGTCGCACCACTCGAGCTGCTTTTCCATGTTCTCTTTGATCAGGTGCATCGGCACGTGGCCGGGGCCTTCGTTCATCACCTGGACATCGTGGTTCCACGCGATCCGGGTCAACTCGCCCTGCGTGCGCAGCTCCGCGAACTGCGCGTCGTCGTTCGCGTCCGCAATCGATCCAGGGCGGAGGCCGTCGCCAAGTGAGAAGGAGACGTCGTACGCGCGCATGATTTCGCAGATTTCCGGAAAGCGCGTGTAGAGGAAGCTCTCCTGGTGATGCGCCAGGCACCACTTCGCCATGATCGATCCGCCCCGCGACACGATGCCGGTGAGCCGGCGGGCGGTGAGCGGGATGTAGCGCAACAGCACGCCCGCGTGCACGGTGAAGTAGTCGACGCCCTGCTCCGCCTGCTCGATGAGCGTGTCGCGGTAGACGTCCCAGGTCAGCTCCTCGGGGCGGCCGCCGACCTTCTCGAGCGCCTGATAGATCGGCACCGTGCCGATTGGCACCGCGGAGTTGCGGACGATCCACTCGCGCGTGTCGTGGATGTGCCGTCCGGTCGAGAGATCCATCACCGTGTCGGCGCCCCACAGGGTTGCCCAGCGCAGCTTCTCGACCTCCTCCTCGATCGACGAGCTCACCGCGGAGTTGCCGATGTTGGCGTTGATCTTCACGAGGAAGTTGCGCCCGATGATCATCGGCTCAACCTCCGGGTGATTGATGTTGGCAGGCAGGATGGCTCGCCCGCGCGCGATCTCGCTGCGGACGAACTCGGCGTCGAGTCCTTCACGCACCGCGACGAACGCCATCTCGGGCGTGATCTCGCCCTTGCGCGCGTAGTGCAGCTGCGTCACCGCCCCGGTTCCGCGCAGCACGGCTCGGCGCAGGGAGGCAGGAACCTCAGGGGCCGGCGCGCTGCCGGCGCCGGGACGGTATGACGGTGGTACCTCGACGACCTGCCCGCGGCGCGCAATCCAGCCGCCGCGAACGGACGGGAGGCCCTGGCGTACGTCACAGTCCTGCGGTCCGCTCGTGTCGTACACGCGCAGCGGGGGCTCCCCCCCGAGAGGGCGATCTCCCGCATCGGCACAGCCACCCGCTCTCCGGCGCAGGCGCCCGTGACGTAGACCTTGGTCGAAGAAGGGAACGCGCCGGCGAAACCCGAGCGTGGGGAAGGGACACTCATCGATCACTCCAGTCAGCGGGTGGTCAGCGACGCGCTCCACGCGGTTTGCCAGCGAGACCACCGAGCGCCGCGGACCTGAATCCAGGAATTCAGATTACCGCGCCAGCTTCGGCCTGACGAACTTCTCAGCCGTATGGGTATCCGAGAACCGGACCACCTTGACATCCACCAGCCCGGCGTCACGCGCGGCGTTCATGACTGTCGCTTCGGAGACCTCGGGCACGCCTTTCGGCCGCACCGCCCAGATGGCGCCGTCCTTCTTGAGGCTGGACTGCAGCTTCTCGAAGAGGGTCAGCTCCTTAGGCGTGTTGACGGCCGCGATGATCACGTCGCTGCTGCGCGCGACCTTGCCGACGCGCACGTCTTCGACCCGCGCCGTGAGCTCGTCGAGGAACCACTGCTCGGTGACGCCCAGCACGGACACGAGCATCTCCGGCTTGATCCCCAGCTTGTCGAGAACCCCCTTGGGATTGCGGATCCGCTCGGCCCACTGCGGCGCGCGCGCACCGAGGTTGAAGATGGCGACACCTTCGGCGATTTTCACCGTCAGCCGCCCCTCGTCCGACGTGAGATCGCTGATGTTCTTGAAGGGAATCCGCAGCCGGAACTCACCGCGGAAGATGATGTCCTCGGTTTCGAGCGACGCGGTGCCGACCGATCGCCGGCCATTCCACGTGGCGATGCAGTGAACGTCCTGGCCCATGTCGCCTCCACCTGGAGCCGTTCACTCCAGCCGTCTGAGAATCGCGCACTTGAGGTAGTACGTCTCTGGAGCGCCCATCAGGACCGGATGATCGCGACCCTGCATACGCTTCTCGACCACGGACACGGCCGCGTGCGCGTCCGCGGCCGCCTCGCGCAGGATGTCGAAAAACAGCGTCTCATCGACGTTGTAGGAACAGCTGCAGGTAACAAGGGTACCGCCGGGCTGCAGAATCCGCAATGCCCGCAGGTTGATGTCCTTGTAGCCCGCGATCGCATTCGGCACCGCTGCCTTGTTCTTCGCGAACGCCGGTGGATCGAGAACGATGGTGTCGAAGCGTTCGCCGCTGCGCTCGAAGTGCCGCAGCTCGTCGAAGACGTTCGCCTCGCGCGCGGTGACATTCGACACGCCGTTGGCAGCGGCGTTCCGCCCGATCCGGGCGACCGCGTCGGCTGAGATGTCGAGCGCCACAACCTCGTCGCACCGGGACGCCAGGGTCAGCGCAAAGCCCCCGTTGTAACTGAAGGCGTCGAGCAGCCGTCCTCTCGCGTAGCGCGCCGCGGCGGCCCGGTTCTCCCGCTGGTCGAGAAAGAGTCCGGTCTTCTGACCGTGCCACAGGTCGACCTCGTAGCGGATGCCGGCATCGGTGATCTCGATGATCTCGGGCACGGACCCGTGCAGCACTTCGACTGTCTGCTCGAGGCCTTCGAGCTGCCGGACCCGGGGATCGTTGCGGGCCAGGATGCCGAGCGGTTGTGCGACGTCCACGAGCGTCTCGACGATCGCGGGCAGGAGACGATCGACGCCCTGCGACAACGCCTGCACCACCAGCCACTCGCCGTAGCGGTCCACGATCAGCGACGGCAGCAGGTCCGCCTCGCCGTGCACGAGCCGCATCGCGGTCGCATCGATCTGCAGGCTCTCCCGAAACCGGATCGCGGCCACGATGCGCGCGCGCCAGAGATCGGGACCGACGTCGGCCTCGAGGCGCGTCAACATGCGCAGGGCTATCTGTGAGCGGTCGCTGTAGAGCGCCTGGCCGAGCCGTCGGCGCCGCGGCCCGACCACCGTGACCGTATCACCGGGATCGGCCTGCACGTCGAGGATATCGGCGCGGTAGATCCACGGGTGTCCCCGGCGGATGCGCTCCTCGCCGCGAGGACCAATAGCGATGGTCGGTTGGGACATAACCAGGGGAGCCGTGCACCCGGGAGGCTTGCGGCACCACAGTGCCGAACGGTGGTGAGCTTATCGCGACGGGTGCGAGGGCGGCAAACACGGGCGTTTGCTAGAATGCTCGAAATGCGCATCGCGGTCGGGGCAGACCACGCGGGTTTCGTGTTGAAAGAGCACCTCAGGTCTGCCCTGGGCACCCTAGGCCACGACTGCATCGACCTCGGCGCGATGGACGAGACCCCGACGGATTACCCGGCGATCTGTGCGGCGGTCGGCCGCGCGGTCGTCGAGGGTCGGGCCGAGCGGGGCATCGTGCTCGGCGGCAGCGGCCAGGGCGAGCAGATCGCCGCCAACAAGGTGCCGGGCGTGCGTGCCGCGCTCTGCAACGACCTGTATACGGCGCGCCTCTCGCGCCAGCACAACGACGCGAATGTGCTCGCGATCGGGGCGCGGATCGTGGCTCCCGAGCTCGCGCGCGAAATCCTCGCGGTGTGGCTGGCGACCGCGTTCGAGGGCGGCCGCCACCAGCGCCGCGTCGAACAGATTGCCGCACTCGAGCGGGCCGTCACGCCCTGATTGGCGCACCCGGCCGATTGCGGCCGTCCACCCGGAGCATTCCCGATGAGCGCACACATCGCGTCAACGCCCTCCCTCATGTCGCGGAGCCTGGCCGACACGGACCCAGACATCGCGCAGGCCATCGCCAACGAAACGGCACGGCAGGCGCACGGCCTCGAGCTGATCGCGTCTGAGAACTTCGTCAGCACCGCGGTGCTCGAGGCCGCGGGCTCGGTGTTCACGAACAAGTACGCCGAGGGCTACCCCGGACGGCGTTATTACGGCGGCTGCGAACAGGTCGACATCGTCGAGTCGCTCGCCATCGCGCGAGCCAAGGCCCTCTTCGGGGCCGAGCACGCCAACGTGCAGCCGCACTCGGGCGCCCAGGCCAACATGACGGTGTTCCTCGCGGTGCTGAAGCCCGGCGACACCATCCTTGGCATGAACCTCGCGCACGGCGGGCACCTCACCCACGGTCACCCGCTGAACTTCTCCGGCAAGTTCTTCAACATCGTTCCCTACGGCGTGCGCGCCGACGACGAGCGCATCGACTACGACGAGCTGGCCCGGCTCGCGCATGAGCACAAGCCGAAGCTGATCATCGCGGGCGCGAGTGCGTACCCGCGCGTGCTCGATTTCGCCCGCTTCCGCGAAGTGGCCGACGAAGCGGGCGCGCTGCTGATGACCGACATGGCGCACATCGCCGGGCTCGTCGCCGCCGGTGTCCACCCGAGCCCCGTGCCGCATTCCGACTTCGTGACCACGACGACGCACAAGACGCTGCGCGGACCGCGGGCAGGACTGGTGCTCTGCCGCGAGCCTTTCGCCAAGGACATCGACCGGGCGCTGTTCCCCGGCGTGCAGGGCGGCCCCCTCGTACACATCGTCGCCGCCAAGGCCGTGTGTTTCAAGGAAGCGACCGATCCCTCGTTCGCGGCCTACCAGAAAACCGTCGTGGAGAACGCCAGCCGTCTGGCGGCAAGGATCGCCGCCGGCGGGTTCCGCCTGGTGAGCGGCGGCACCGACAATCACCTGCTGCTCGTCGACGTGTTCTCCCGGGGTCTCACGGGCAAGGTCGCCGAAGCCGCCCTCGGCAAGGCAGGCATCACCGTGAACAAGAACGCCATTCCCTTCGACAAGAACCCGCCCATGGTCGCAAGCGGCATTCGGATCGGCACGCCGGCGGTGACGACGCGGGGCATGTCCGGTGCCCAGATGGACCAGGTGGGCGAGCTGATCATCCGCGCGTTGGCGAACACCGACGACGAAGGCGCCCTGGCCGCGGTGAAGCGCGATGTCGAGGCGCTCTGCCTGCAGTTCCCCTTGTACCCTGAGCGGATGTAGCTCCGCGAGGGCGGTGCACGGTTCATAGTGACGGCCCACCCCGGGAACCCCGCCGAACCGCTGGCCGTGACCGTGGACCGGGCCTTCGCACCCGGCGGGCCCATAGCGGCCGCGGTCGAAGGTTTCGAGCCGCGCCCGAGCCAGCGCGTGATGGCGGCGGCGGTAGCGTCCACTCTCGAAGAGGGCGGCGTGCTGCTGGTCGAAGCCGGGACCGGCACCGGCAAGACGCTCGCCTATCTCGTCCCCGCGATCCTTCGGCGCGAGCGCGTGCTCGTCTCGACGGGCACCAAGAACCTGCAGGAGCAGATCTACTTCAAGGACCTGCCGGTCCTCGAGCGGGCCCTCGGGGTGCCCTTCAAGGCGACCTGCATGAAGGGACGCGGGAACTACCTGTGCCTGCACCGGTTCGCCGCGCTGCGGGAGCAGGCAGCCGTTTCCGGCGTGGCGGCCGCGCTCCCCGGTTTCGCGGCCAGCTACGACGCCCGCATGTTCCTCACCATCATCGACGCGTGGGCCGCCCGCACCGAGACGGGCGACCGCGCCGAGATCGCCGACCTGCCAGAGGACCTTCCGCTCTGGAACGACGTGGCCGCCAGCGCCGAGAACTGCCTGGGTGGCGAATGCCCCCGATTCGACGAGTGCTTCGTCACCCGCATGCGCCAGCGCGCCGAAGAGTCGGACGTGGTGATCGTCAACCACCACCTCCTCTTCGCAGACGCCGCCCTGCGCCGCAACGCCTACGGTGAAGTGATCCCGAATTGCCAGCATGCGGTGCTCGACGAAGCACACCAGCTCGAAGACATCGCGACGCAGTACTTCGGCATCGCCGTGAGCACGTGGGCCGTGGAGGACCTGGCGAGCGACATCGAGCGCTGGGCGGCACGGGCGCTCCCTTCCCCGCAACGAAACGCGGTGCTCGATGGCGTCGAACACCTGCGGCGGCACGCGCGCCAATTCTTCACGACGCTCGATGCGTCCCGCCGGACCCGTGAGGAACGAGTTCGCCTGACCTCGGAGCTGCTGGCCCCGCTGGCCGAGATGGGCGCTGACGTGGTGGGGACGCTCGACGGCCTGGAGGGCACGCTCCTGCTGGTGCACCAGGCGCCCGGCATCGCCGGCGAGCCCGTCGTGCAGGGAGCCGCAGTCGAGGAACTGCTGTCGCTCGCGCGCCGTGCCCGGCAGACGCGCGATGACCTGCGCTTCCTGCTGCGCGCGTCGGACGAAGACTACGTGTACTTTCTGGAAGTGCGCGGACGCGGCGTGTTCCTGCGCGCGGCGCCAATAGACGTGTCGCAGACGGTGCGTGAGACGGTGCTGGATCGGCGCACGTCCACCGTGTTGACATCGGCGACTCTGACGGTCGCTGGCTCGTTCGCCTACGTGCGCAACCGGCTCGGCGTGGGCCGGGCGCGCGAGCTGCGCCTCGAGTCGGAGTTCGACTATTCCCGACAGGCAATCCTCTACCTGCCGCGGCGCATGCCCCATCCGAAGCTGCCGGCGTTCGGCGACGCGGCCGCGCGCGAGATCACGGCGATCCTGAAGCGGACCGCGGGGCGGGCGTTCGTACTGTTCACGAGCTACGCGATGCTGCGGCTGCTGCAGCCCGTCCTCGAGGACGCGCTCGAGTATCCAATCCTGGTGCAGGGGACCGCGCCACGGTCGCTGCTGCTCACCCGCTTCCGTGAGACCCCGCACGCGGTGCTGCTCGCGACGGCCAGCTTCTGGCAGGGGGTGGACGTCATCGGCGAGGCGCTGAGCTGTGTGATCGTCGACAAGCTGCCGTTCGCGCCGCCCGGGGATCCGATCACCGCGGCGAGGCTCGAGGCCATCGGCGCGCGCGGCGGCGACCCCTTTGCCGAGTACCAGGTGCCGCTGGCGATTCTCGCGCTGCAGCAGGGGCTTGGGCGCCTGCTGCGGCATCGGCTCGACCGCGGCGTGCTCGCGGTGCTCGACCCGCGACTGCGCACGATGGGCTACGGTCGTCGCTTCCTGGAGTCGCTGCCTCCGGCGCCGATCACGTCGGATCCCGCGGACATCGAGCGCTTCTTCGCGTCGACCGCGGAGCCGCTCGGGCACCAATTTTGAAGGCCCGCTTCTGTACCATACCGGCTGTTCGTAAGCGTGTTCGCGGCGCGGACGCCGGTGCTCATGGCGTGCGGCACGGTATGAGGAGCGTGAGCCGCCGAGGGTTGGCTTAGGCGGGAGCGCGCTCGCCATCAATGGCCAGGCCACGCGCTCTCGTGCTCGTGTGGTACGTCGATCGGTCGGCGCTCCGACACCGACCTGCGGTGCCTCGCAGAGGCGTCCGCAGAGACTCCCTTCGCGAACTGGCGGGACGCCGACCGGCAGCGGCCGTGCACGACGTTTTCGGACGGAACGCTGATGCGCGTCGGCAGCGACGGCGGTGTCTCACTCCGTGCCGATCGTCGAAGGGTTGCGGGCCCGCAAGCGGGCATCACCGGGCACGCCACCAGCAGGGCAGCAGGCGGAACTTTGGGAGTAAACTAGGAGCGTTTTGATGATTGGGTCTGTTCATTCGGAGGACACACACATGGTGCGACTCAACCGCCTCATGGCCGGCGTGCTCGGGCTCTTCGTCGTGATGATGCTGGCCGCTCCCGCCGCGGCGCAGACGGGCGGGTTGCGGGGGAAGGTCACCGACACTGCCGGCAAGCCGGTGGAAGGTGCCGCGGTGCTCATCGAGGCGAAGGGCGTCACGCGCAAACTCACGGTGAAGACGAACAAGAAGGGCGAGTTCATCCAGATCGGCCTCTACCCCGGCGAGTACAAGATCTCCGCCGAGAAAGACGGCAAGGTGGCCGTGGCCGACAACTTCCGCGTCGGCCTCGGTGACCCGTCCGTGGTCGATCTTCAACTGGCCGCCGCCGCCGCCGGCGGCAGCGCAGAGAACCAGAAGCGCATGTCCGACCTGCAAGCCTCGTTCGACGCCGGTGTGGCCGCGAGCAAGGCCCAGAACTACGACGAGGCGATCGCGTCCTTCCAGAAGGCGGCCACTGCCGCCCCGAATTGCCACGACTGCTACTACAACATCGGGTATGCCTACTTCCAGAAGAAGGATTACGCCAACGCGGAAGCCGCGTACAAGAAGGCCACCGAGCTGAAGCCGGACTACGTCGAAGCCTGGAATGCGCTCGCGAATGTCTACAACGTCGAGAAGAAGCTCGATGAGGCCCTCGCGGCGAGCAACAAGGCTGCGGAGCTGTCGCAGGGCGCGCCCGGTGCGGCCGGTGCACCGGGCGGCGGCGGCGGCGGGAACGCCGCGGCGCTCTACAACCAGGGCGTCATTCTCTGGAACCAGCAGAAGTACGCCGAGGCGAAGGACAAGTTCGAAGCGGCCACGAAGGCCGATCCGAAGCACTCCGAAGCGCAATATCGGCTCGGGATGTCCTACGTGAACCTCGGAGACATGCCCAAGGCAGTCACGGCGTTCGAAGGCTACCTCGCGATCGACCCGAGCGGGCCCCACGCCGAGGAAGTGAAGCAGTTCATCAGCGCGATGAAGAAGTAGTGATCGACGACGAATCCGACCGAATAGCCGCCAACCTGCTGGCCGTGCGGCGCCGCCTCGAGCAGGCGGCCCGCATGGCTGGCCGCGACCCCTCCTCGATTCGCCTCGTTGCCGTCTCCAAGACATTTCCGCCGGCGGCGGTCCGTGCGGCCGCCCGCGCGGGCCAGGTCGACTTCGGCGAAAACAAGGTGCAGGAAGGCCTGCAGAAGATTGCAGAGACCCCGGATTTGCGCCTGCGTTGGCACCTCATTGGACACCTGCAGTCGAACAAGGCGCGCCGCGCCGCCGCAGGGTTCCACGCCGTACATTCGATCGACGGCCTCGACCTGCTGCGGCGGGTGGATACGGCCGCCGGCGAGGCCGGGACCACGCCGGAACTGCTCGTGCAGGTCGATCTCGCCGGCGAAGAGACCAAGTTCGGGGTGCCGGAGGCGGATGTACCGGGGTTGTTCCGGGCGAATCTCCGCGCGGCGCGCCTGGTCGGGCTGATGCTGCTACCGCCTGAGGCCGACAATCCGGAAGACGCCAGGCCGTGGTTCCGGCGCCTCCGTGAGCTGCGCGATCGGCTCACGGCGGACGGGATTCCCGGTGAGCGTCTCCGGGAGCTCTCGATGGGCATGAGCCACGATTTCGAGGTGGCCGTTCAGGAGGGCTCGACCATCGTGCGCGTCGGCACGGCCATTTTCGGCCCGCGCACTCACCCAGTTGGCCAGGAGACGATGCAGTGACGGTCACGCCGCTCGATCTGCCCACGCAGCAATTCAAAACGTCCGTTCGGGGCTTCGATCGCCGCGAGGTCGCCGAGTTCCTCTCCGAGCTCGCCGCCGATTACGAAGACGCGCTGCGCGAAGCCGATCGCCTCCGCGACGATCTCGGTCGCGCGCAATCGCTGGTCGAGGAGCACCGGGAGCAGGAGCGCACGTTGCGCGGCACGCTGATGACGGCGCAGAAGCTCGCCGATGAGATCCGAAGCACGGCGGAGCAGGAATCGCAACGCATCATCGCCGAGGGCCAGGCGCGTGCGGCCGCCCTCCTGGAGACAACCACACCGGAACTCGACGCCCTCGAACAGGAGATCGCCTCGCTGCGTGCACGGCGTGAGAAAGCCGAGGCTGGGATTCAGTCCACGATCGCCACCCTGCGAGCCACGCTCGGCCTGGTCCAGGTGGCGCCATCAACGACGTAATGCACAAGGCACAAGGTCTAACGGGCAGGGCACAACCTAACCCGCGATCGCGCACCGACGACGCCTGCCAATCGACGGCGAACTAGGTTCTGAGCATTCGGCAGTCGGCATCCGTCTCGGACACCCCGCCTTGCGCATTGTGCATTTGAATGTCCCCCTTCACGCCAACCCCCTCCGGCGCCAGTTGCACGATCCGCGTGACGCCGAGGGCCGGACGGACGGCGCTCGCGGGCGTACGGAATGCTCAGCTAATCGTGAGGCTTGCCGCCGCCCCGGTCGACGGTGCCGCCAATACCGCACTCGTCGCCTGGCTGGCCGACGCCTTCCACCTGCCCGCTCGCGCGGTGGCCGTCGCTTCAGGTCAACGCAGCCGGACCAAGCGCGTCGTATTCGAAGGGATCACGCCCGCGGCCCTCGACGCGCGCCTTGCGACCGTCCTGCAGAAATAGCAGGATAATCACCTCGTCAGCGGCCAGCCGAATGAGCCGCGAACACGGGGCTCTTCGACGTGCCGCCATGTCGGCGCCCCCGGTCTGCGCCTGCCGCAAAAAGCACAGGTCTGCCGTCCATGCTCGCCGACTGCATCATCACCAACGCCAGCGAAGTGATTACGTGTGCGGGTCCGGCGCCGAAGCGTGGCGCTGCCCAGGCCGACGCGCGGCCCATCCCGCACGCCGGCATCGCGTCGCTCGACGGCCGCATCGTGTTCGTGGGATCGGCGGCGGCCTGTGCGCGCGAGGTCGAGCCCACGCCCGGATGCACCGCGATGGACGCTGCCGGCTGCACGGTCGTGCCAGGGTTCGTGGACGCGCACACGCACCTCGTGTATGCCGGCGATCGTCGTCACGAGCTGCGCCGGCGGCTCGCCGGCGCGACCTATGCCGGCATCGCGGCCGACGGCGGCGGCATCCTGCACACGGTCCGATCCACTCGGGATTGCAGCGAGGCGCGACTGGCTGCCGATGCGCGCGTCCGTCTCGACGAGATGCTGCGATGCGGCACGACGACCTGCGAGGTCAAGAGCGGATACGGCCTGACCACCGAGAGCGAGCTGAAGCTGCTGCGGGTGATCCGGCGGCTGTCGGAAGAAGGCCCGATCGAGCTCGTGCCGACATTCATGGGCGCCCACGAGATCCCGCCGGAGTACCGCGATCGGCGCGACGCCTACGTGCGCCTGATCATCGAGGAGATGATCCCACGCGTCGTGGCCGAGGGGCTGGCCGAGTCGTGCGACGTGTTCTGTGAGGCTGGCGTGTTCACCGTCGCGGAGTCTCGCGAGATCCTGTCCGCGGGTCTCGCGGCGGGACTCCAGCCGCGCATTCACGCCGACGAGCTCGCATCGAGCGGCGGCGCCCTGCTGGCGGCGGAGCTCCGGGCACGGTCCGCCGATCACTTGATCTTCGTCGACCGCGAGGCGGCGCGGGCGATGGCCGGATCTGATACCGTCGCCACGTTGCTGCCGGCCGCGGCTTTCTATCTGAAGCTCGGACGTTCGGCGCCCGCGCGCATGCTGATCGAGGAAGACGTGCCCGTCGCCCTCGCGACCGACGTCAATCCGGGCGGCGGCTTCACGCCGTCGATGCCCTTCGTGATGGCGCTGGCGTGCTTCGGCATGGGCCTGACGCTCGAGGAGGCGCTTGTGGCCGCCACCATCAATGCCGCGTGCGCACTCGACCGGCAGGCGCTCGTCGGAAGCCTCGAGCCTGGCAAGCAGATGGACGCGGTGGTCGTGAACGGGTCGGTCGTCGAGTTGCTGCGCCCCGGCGCGCCTTCGCTTCGCGCAGTCATCAAGCGCGGGCGGATCGTGTCGGAGCCGGCCTGAGCGGTACGGGAAACGAGCTCAGATGAACAGCGCGCGGAGCGGAACACACCGGCCACGAAGGAGCCCTCAACATGGCGAGATTGACCGCGCTCACCGTCACTGAGCTGCTCGAGTCGTTTGCGTCCCCAACCCCGACGCCTGGTGGCGGCTCGGCATCAGCGCTTGCTGGCGCGGTCGGCGCCTCGCTGCTCATGATGGTGGCCGCGCTGCCCAGGACACGCACCGGCACGGATGCGGATCGCGCCGCCCTCGATAGCGTCTGCCGCGAGCTGCGGCACAGCCGCGAGCATCTCGCCGCCCTCGTAGATCAGGACAGCGACGCCTACGAGGGGGTGATGCGGGCCTATCGCCTGCCCAAAGCCAGTGAGCCGGAGAAACAAGCGCGCACCGCGGCCATCCAGGCGGCGTTACATGGCGCGACGGAGGTGCCGATCGACGTGATGCGCGCCTGCCACGCGGCCGTTCGCGAAGGTGTGACGGTGGCACGGTGCGGAAGCGCGTCGGCCGCAAGCGACGCGGGCGTCGCGTTCGAGCTGCTGGCCGCGGCGCTGAACGGCGCCGCCGCCAACGCCCGGATCAATCTTGCCAGCCTGCACGATCCCGGCTTTTCCACCGGCGCCGAAGCCGAAGTGCTCCGCCTCACCCGCGCGATGGATGCTGCGGTCAGAGAGGCCCGCCAGGCGCTGGGAGGCACGGGATAGGCGGCGGGCGGCGGGCGCGGCGGCTAAGGAGAATGGCCGAACTCGTTCAATCGCCCCTGGCATTCCGAAATCCGAGCGCTGAATCGAAAGCAACTTCGAATTCCGCACTCCGAATTCCGGATTTCGAGTCCTACCGTATCTGGTGCAGCAGCCGGTCCCACCTCGTGCGCGTGAAGAAGTGCGTGACGACCGAGACGGTGTTGCGGAGCACGGCGCCGAACCCTTCGTCCTGGTACTCCTCGCGGTCGCCCTCGTACGACCAGTAGACCATCAGGGCCTTGCCCTTCACGTACGTCCGCGGCAGAAAGCCCCAGTAGCGGCTGTCCTGTGAGTTGTCCCGGTTGTCGCCCATCACGAAATAGTGATCGGCAGGCACGGTCACCGGGCCGTATCGCTCGCGTACGTCGTAGCTCGCCACCTCCTGCCCTTCGGGCGTCGGCGGGATGAGGAAGTGCACATACGGCTCGTTGAGCGGCTTGCCGTTGATGTAGACGACTTTCCGGCGCAGCTCAAGCGTTTCGCCGGGCAGCCCGATCACGCGCTTGATGAAGTCGCGTTCGGGCTCCTCCGGGTACTTGAACACGACGACGTCGCCGCGATGGATGGGGTCGATCGGCAGCAACTTCTGCTCGATCGAGGAGGCCGTCGGGGCGAACACGAACTTGTTCACGAGCAGGTGATCGCCGACCAGGAGGTTGTTCTCCATCGATCCGGTCGGGATCTTGAACGCCTGCACGACGAACGTGCGGATGAACAGGGCGAGGATCACCGCAATGACGATCGACTCGAAGTACTCGCGTCCTGTGGACTTCTTGAACGTCGTAGCCATCAGTCCTGTCCTACTTTCAGCACCGCGAGAAAGGCTTCCTGCGGGATGTCCACCTGGCCGACCCGCTTCATGCGCCGCTTCCCTTCCTTCTGTTTCTCGAGCAGCTTGCGCTTGCGGCTGATGTCTCCGCCGTAGCACTTCGCCAGCACGTTCTTCCGCAGCGCCTTCACCGACTCGCGCGCGATGATGCGGCTGCCGATCGCGGCCTGGATCGCAACGTCGAACATCTGCCGCGGAATCAGCTCCCGCATCTTCGAGACGAGCGCCTTGCCGCGCTCGTACGCCGTGTCGCGGTGCACGATGACGGAGAGCGCGTCGACCGGATCGCCGTTCACGAGGATGTCGAGACGGACGAGCGGCGATTCGCAGTAGCCGGTGACGTGGTAATCGAGTGAGGCATAGCCCCGCGACAGGGTCTTGAGGCGGTCGTAAAAGTCGAGCACGACCTCGTTGAACGGCAGCTCGTAGGTGACGAGCACGCGATCGGAGGCGAGGTACTCGAGCCCTTTCTGGACCCCGCGCTTGTCCTGGCAGAGCTGCAGGATCCCGCCGACGTGCTCCGAAGGCGTCAGGATCATCGCGGTGATCACCGGCTCCTCGAGCTTGTCGATGCGCCCGGGATCCGGCATCTTCGCCGGGC
Organism: Vicinamibacteria bacterium; assembly: GCA_963697705.1. Taxonomy (GTDB): domain Bacteria; phylum Acidobacteriota; class Vicinamibacteria; order Vicinamibacterales; family JAENWD01; genus CAVUCH01. The sequence continues at coordinate 353,264 of CAVOPA010000017.1, read as the reverse complement.
TGTCGACCTCGTGAACCTCGCCATCGGTGGTCGTCACGCGATACAGCACGCCCGGCGCCGTAGTCACCAGGTCCATGTCGAATTCGCGCTCGAGCCGCTCCTGAACGATCTCCATGTGAAGCAGGCCCAGGAACCCGCAGCGGAAGCCGAAGCCGAGCGCCGCCGATGTCTCGGGCTCGAAAAACAGCGACGCGTCGTTGAGGCGGAGCTTCTCCAGCGCCTCTCGCAGCTGCGGGTACTCGTGGCCTTCGACTGGGTACAGGCCCGCGAAGACCATCGGCCGCAGTTCCTTGAACCCGGGATACGCCTGCAGGGCCGGTCGCGCGGCCTCCGTCACCGTGTCGCCGATCTTCGCGTCGTCGACCTTCTTGATCCCCGCGACGATGAACCCGACCTCGCCGGCGGTGAGCTCGTCGACGACCAGCGGCTTGGGCAGGAACACGCCGACCTGCTCGACCGGGAATTCCTGCGCGGTCGCCATCAAGCGCATCTTCATGCCCGATCGGATTACGCCGTCGATCATCCGAACGACGATGACCACCCCGCGGTAGGGGTCGTACCACGAATCGAAGATCAGCGCTTTCAGAGGATCGGTCGTCAGGCCCTTGGGGATGGGCAACCGCTCGACGATCGCCTCGAGGATCTCTTCGGTGCCGATGCCTGCCTTGGCGCTCGCCAGGATGGCATGGTCGGCGGGCAGGCCGACGATCTCCTCAATCTGACGGCGCGTTTCGTCCGGCTGTGCGCCGGGAAGATCGATCTTGTTGATGACGGGGATAATCTCGAGCCCGCCGTCGACGGCGAGGTAGGCGTTGGCCAGCGTCTGCGCCTCGACACCCTGCGATGCATCCACGAGGAGCAGGGCACCTTCGCACGCGGCGAGCGAGCGGGTGACCTCGTACGAGAAATCGACGTGGCCCGGCGTGTCGATCAGGTTGAGGACGTATTGATTGCCGTTTCGGGCCTTGTAGTGCAGGCGAACCGGGTGGGCCTTGATCGTGATGCCGCGCTCGCGCTCGAGATCCATCGAATCGAGCACTTGCGCTTCCATCTCTCTGGCCTGGAGCGCCCCGGTGAACTCGAGGAACCGGTCGGCGAGCGTCGACTTCCCGTGATCGATATGCGCGATGACGGCAAAATTCCGGATGAACTGCTGATCCAAGATGCCTTCATTATGACAGACGGCGCCGCAGCCGCCTGGCGCGGGACGCTGATGGCCGCGGACGCTGACGGCGGAGGCCCGACGGACGCTGACGGCGTAGGGCCCGACTTCAGTCGGGCCTCCGAGCCCCGACGCGTCTACCGATCCTCCAGCCGCACCCACGGCTGCGGGACGGTCGGACCGGTGTACTCGGCGCGTGGGCGGATCAAGCGGTTGTTCGACAGCTGCTCGAGCACGTGCGCCGTCCAGCCCGCGCAGCGGCTGACGGCGAAAATCGGGGTGAAGAGTGCGATCGGTATGCCGAGCGAGTGATAGGTGGATGCCGAGTAGAAGTCGACGTTCGGGTTCAGGTTCTTCTCGGCCTTGACCAGGGTCTCGATGCGCTCCGACATCTCGAACCACTGCGGCTGGCCGATGCGCTTCCCGAGGTCGCGCGACATCCGGCGCAGGTGAACCGCGCGCGGGTCCATGGTGTGGTACACGCGATGGCCGAACCCGGGGATCTTCTCCTTCCGGGCGAGTCGCCCTCGCACCGTGCTCTCGATCTTCTCGGGCGTCGCGGTGAGACCGAGATCGAGCAGCATCTTCATCACCTCGGCGTTCGCGCCGCCGTGGAGCGGTCCCTTCAGCGTCGCGATGCCGGCCACGACCGCGGAGTGCACATCCGTGAGCGTGGCGGCCGCCACGCGCGCCGCGAACGTCGACGCGTTCAGCTCGTGATCGGCGTGCAGCACGAGCGCCACGTCGAACGCGCGAGTGGAGAGCGCGTCGCGGACGCTGGCCCGTGAGCATGTAGAGGAAGCTCGCCGCGAATCCCATGGCCGCGTCCGGCTGGATTGGTCCGCCGCCTGCCTCGAACCGGCCCAGCGTGGCCACCAGGCTGCCCAACTGTGCGGTGAGCCTCACCGCCTTGCGGTAGTTCGCGGCCGGCGAGTTGTCCGGCGCGTCCGTCTCGTAGTGCGCGAGCGCAGAGGCGAGCGTCCGCAGCAGGTCCATCGCGTCGGCGTTCGGCAGCGAGCGGAGCAGGCGGACGATTCCCTCAGGCAGGGGACGCGCGACCGCGAATTGCGACTGCAGCTCGCCGAGCTCCGCGCGCGTGGGAAGCCGGCCGTGCCATAGCAGGTAGCAGACCTCCTCGAACGTGGCGTGCGTGGCGAGGTCATGAATGTCGTACCCGCGATACGCGAGGATGCCGCGGTCGCCGTCGATGAAGCAGATCCCGGACGAGGTCGCGACGACGTCTTCGAGGCCGGCCTTGGACACCTTGGAATCGGACGCGGTGCTCATTGCGCCGATCATAGTCGACGGCAGGCGCTGAAAGGATGACGGGCGGCCGCGTGCACGCGAATGGCTGTGCCGACGCTACCGGTCGATCTCGGCGAGGCTGGGGGCTTTCCAGAAGTCGCGAAGGCGTGGCTGTTCAGGCAGCTGAATCCGACGGCACCCGTCCGCTGACCTCGACTGTCATGCGGCAGCCGACACTCACCGCGGTCCGCCGGAGGACCGCGACTCGTAGCCGCCGCAGCGGATCACAGGCAGGGTCGGGTACTTCGGGTAGCGTGCGTCGACGTTGCTCCGCGCACACCGATAGAAGAACGCGCCCTTGTCCGACGGCGTCGGTCGCACATGCGCGCAGGTGGCGCAGAGGCCGAGGCCCCGGTCAGCACTCTTGGACGATGTCATCGAGCCAGTCTGGGCGAGGCCAGCGCGCCGTCACATCCGGGCGCACGGCGAGGATCTCGGCGAACACGGTCGTCGCGCGCGTCATCTCGTCCATCGTGCCGAGCGTGATCCGGGCGTAGTGATCGAGCGGAGGAAACGGCCGGCCCACGCGCACGTCCCGCGACGCGCAGGCGGCGGCGAAGCTTCGGCAGTCGCGGCCTACGTCCACCATGACGAAGTTCGCCTCTGACGCATACGCCGTGCAGCCGGCCCGCGCCAGAGCGGCGAGCGTGAACGCCTTGACCTCGCGGTTCAGCGAGCGCTGGCGGTCGATGTGCGCGCCGTCGGCCAGCGAGGCGCGGGCCGCTGCCGACGCGAGCACGCTCATCGTCATGCCGCCGAGCCATGGGCGCAGGCGCTGCAAGGTGGACGGCTGCCCCACGGCGTAGCCCACCCGCAACCCCGCCATGCCATGAATCTTTGAAAACGTGCGCGCCACCATCACGCGCGGGTCGGCGGTTGCAAGCGGGATGGCGGTCGCGTACGCCGGCATGTCGACGTAGTCGTGGTACGCCTCGTCAACGAGCACGGTGGCCTCTGGCGATCGCTCGTGGACGCCGGCAATGAACGCCGCCACGTCGGCGGCCGCATGCACCGTTGACGTCGGGTTGTTCGGATTGCAGACGTACACCAGCCCGCTACGCGGCGCCGCATCGAGCATCGCCGCCAGATCGAGCCGCCCATCAGCACCGACCCGCACCTCGACGACCGGTGCGCCCCTCCCGTGCGCACGGTCGGCCGGCAGCTCGAAGGTCGGCGATGCCGTGACAAGACCGGCATCCCGCGACGTGAACGCCGAAACCGCCGCCTCGAGAATCTCACTGGAGCCGCAGGCGAGCGCCACATGGGTCCGCGGCACGCCCAGGTGCGCCGCGATCGCGTCGACCGTGTCGGCCATGCCCTGGAAGGCGTAGCGGTTCGCCTCCGGAAGTGCCTCCTGGATCGCCGAGAGGGCCGAGGCGCCCGGGCCGTAAGGATTTTCGTTGCTGCCGATCCGGATTGCTGCGCCGTGGCGGGTGGACGGGGCTTCGCTCGCGAGAATGGGGCCCGCTTCCCGCGTCGCGCAGGCCCCACTGCTCAATGCGAGCCCGCCTGCCCCGATGGCCCTGAGGAACGAACGGCGGGAAGGGGTCATGGGCGATGTGACTCAGTCGCCGCCCGCCACCTGCGTCTTCAGCGCGACGCTGTCGTCGGCGAACTGCTGGACGATTGAGAGCAGGCCCGTGTAGAGGAATCCAATCTGGAACAGCACGAGGAACGGCACCGTGCCGTAGATGCGGTTCGACAGCGCGTAGAACACGGTGAAGGTGAAATACAGGCCGAGCGAGAGCTCGACGAGCGGCTGGACCAGGCCGGCCTGGCGGTACTTCTTGCCCACCCACTCGTCCGTGTCGTGCTCGATGTGGTACTTCGGCGTGCGCGCGAACTCGGTCTGCTTTCCCGAGAGCGCCTCGAACACCGCGCGTGCGTTGTTCACCGCGAGACCGATGCCGATCGACATCAGGAACGGCAGGTACTTCAGGCGCGTCACCCACTGTTCCTTGTAGATTTCCCGCTGACACACCATGTAAAAATTCGCCACTGACATCGTCGCGGCAAAGAACAGCGGGATGTCGATCAGCAGCATCTCGTACCAGCCCATGTTGTAGCGGATCACCATGGACGGGAACATCAAGATCGACAGCAGCACCATCAGGACGTAGTTGAAGTTCGCCGTCAGGTGAAAGAACGCCTCCGCCTTCACGCCGAACGGCTGGTCCGACTGCAGGATGCGCGGCAGGAGCTTGAGGCAGGTCTGGATCGAGCCCTTCGCCCAGCGATGCTGTTGTGTCTTGAACGCGTTCATCTCCACCGGCACTTCCGCCGGGGCGATGAGGTCCGGCACGAAGTGGAACTGCCAGCCGCGCAGCTGCGCGCGGTAGCTGAGGTCGAGATCCTCCGTCAGAGTGTCGTGCTGCCAGCCGCCCGCGTCGATGATGGCGGCGCGCCGCCAGACTCCCGCGGTACCGTTGAAATTGAAGAAGTGCCCGGCCCGGTTCCGTCCGCCGTGCTCGAGGACGAAGTGCCCGTCGAGCAGGATCGACTGGATGCGCGTGAGCAGCGAATAATCCTGGTTGATGTGCCCCCAGCGCGCCTGCACCATACCCACTTTGGGATCGGTGAAATGGTGGATGGTCCGCAGGAGAAAGTCGGCCGGGGGAATGAAATCGGCGTCGAAGATGGCTATGAACTCGCCTGCCGCCTGTTCCATGCCGGCCTCGAGCGCCCCCGCTTTGTACCCACTGCGGTCCTGGCGATGGATGTACTTGATGTCGATCCCGTCGAGCGCCGCCCGCCGCACGGCGAGTGCCGCCACGCTGCGGGTTTCGTCGGTCGAGTCGTCGAGCACCTGTACTTCGAACCGGTCGCGCGGGTAGTCCATCCGGCAGACTGCCTCGATGAGCCGGTCGACCACGTACATCTCGTTGTAGACGGGCAGCTGGATTGTGACCAGCGGCAGCTGCTCGAAGCATCCCGCAGCCACCGGCACCTGGTCCTTGTGCTTCATGTACGACCACACAAGGTAGTACCGATGCCAGCCGTAGCCTGCGAGAATGATCAGGATGAAAAAATAGGTGGCGAGAACGGTAGTTTCAAGAGGCGTCATAACGAGGCGAGTGCAAACGAGACAATCCGATGATTATACTGTCGAGTGACGCTAAGTCAACGCACTGCAAGCGTTAAGCTCATAGCATCCCCCATGAACGGCCCCGACATTCGTGACCTGCTCGAGCGTGTGCATCGCGGCGAGCTTCCTCCCGGCGACGCTGAGGTGCTGCTCGCGGACCACATGCGCGCCCTGCCCTTCGAAGACCTTGGTTTCGCCCGCGTAGATCATCACCGTTCGCTGCGGCAGGGCTTCCCCGAGGTCATCCTCGGCTTAGGCAAAACTCCCGCCGAGATCGCAAGTATTGCCGAGCGGATCGTCGCGCGAGGTCAGACGCTGCTGGTAACGCGCGCCGATCCGGCGGCGTACGCTGCCGTGCTCGCGGCCGTCCCGACCGCGCGGTACCACGACAAAGCGCGCGCTATCACCCTGCAGCAAAAGGACATACCCTCTGGAAGCGGCGTGGTCCTCGTCGCCGCCGCCGGCACGTCGGACCTGCCGGTGGCGGAAGAAGCCGCCGTGACGGCCGAGGTGATGGGCAACACAGTCGACCGGCTGTACGACGTCGGAGTTGCGGGGTTGCACCGTCTCCTTCGCGAACACGGCCGCCTGCGGAACGCGCGTGTCATCGTCGTGGTGGCTGGAATGGAAGGCGCGCTACCCAGCGTAGTGGCGGGGCTGGTGCAAGTACCGGTCATCGCGGTACCCACGAGCATCGGATATGGCGCGAGCTTCGGCGGGCTGGCGGCCCTGCTCGGGATGCTGAACAGCTGCGCAAACGGCGTGTCGGTCGTCAACATCGACAACGGGTTCGGGGCTGGGTGCATCGCCAGCCTCATCAATCACTTACCCCACTGCTGACAACCTCTGCGGACACGAAACGCGGTTGACGGTTGACCCGGCACGCGGTCGATTGCTAGACTATCGGGTTCCCGCCGCCGGGTCTGGGCTACTCGGCAAGGGTCCTTCCGCGTCACTCCCCACGGCCCGAACGTTCCGTCTTTTCACCCGTTATGAACCCTGGCGCCCTCAGGGCCCTCGAATTCGATCGCATCGTCGACGCGTTGCGCAGCTTTGCACTGACGCCAACGGGGGCCTCCGCGCTGGGCGCCGTGCGGCCGGACATCGACGCACGCCGCGTCCAGGAGGCGCTGCAGGCGACAACGGAAGCAAAACGATACCTCGAGGATCACCCCGTCTTTCCGCTGCGCGCGCCAGAAGATCTCGAGGAGCTGCTGGCGCTGCTCGGCGTCGTGGGCCGTGCGCTCGAGCCTTCACGTCTGCTCGCGCTGGCGATGTTTCTCGAGTCGGTCGAGAGCGCCGCCGGGGCGGTACGGCGCGCTCGCGGTCACTACCCGCGGCTCACCTCGATCACGGAACGAGTCGCGTCGTTCAGCCGCGAGATCGCGGGTGTGCGGCACGCCATCGCGGAACCGAACGAGGTGATGGATCAGGCGAGCGCTGCCCTCGGCAGCATCCGCGATCGCCTCCGCAAGCAGCGGAGCCGGTTGCGCGGTACGCTCGAGTCATATCTGCGCGGAAAGGAGACGGGAAAGTACCTGCAGGAGCAGGTGGTCACCGAACGGAACGGCCGGTACGTGATCCTCGTCAAGGCAGAGCACCGTGGCAGCATCCCTGGCATTGTCCACGGGAGCTCCGCCAGCGGCGCCACCTTGTTCGTTGAGCCGCTCGCAACCGTTGAAGTCAACAACGAGATTGTCGCGCTCGAGGAACAGGAGGCGGAAGAGGTTCACCGCATCCTGCTCGCGCTGACCGACTCGTTTCGTGAGCGTGCCGACGACCTGCAGCGCAGCACCGGCGTGGCCACGGAGCTCGACGTGCTGCAGGCCAAGGCACGGTTGTCGCAGACCATGGACGGCACCGCGCCGGCGGTCGCGCAGGACGGCCGGCTGGTGCTCATTCATGCCCGCCATCCGTTGTTGATGCGTCAGGTCGCGGCGAGATACTCGAATCAGGCCGACGAGTTGCCCTCGAGCCCGGTTCCGGTGGACATCGTGATGGAACCACCCAACACGGCGCTGCTGATCACGGGCCCGAACACGGGCGGCAAGACGGTGGCGATCAAGACGGCGGGGCTGCTGGCGCTGATGGCGCAGGCCGGACTCCACATCCCCGCGGACCCGGGGTCAACGCTGCCGATCTTTCGATCCGTGTTCGCGGACATCGGAGACGAGCAGTCGATTGCCGCCAGCCTGAGCACGTTCTCGTGGCACATCACGAACATCGCCTCGATGGATCGTGACCTGCAGCGCCCGGCGCTGGTGCTGCTCGACGAGATCGGGGCGGGTACGGATCCCACCGAGGGTGGGGCGCTGGGCATTGCAATCGTCGAGCACTTCCGCAAGCGTGGAGCGCTGGTGATCGGCACCACGCATTACGACGCCCTGAAGACGTACGCGTCGACGACGCCCGGCGTGGCGTGCGCGGCGTTCGGGTTCGATCCCGACGGCTTCACGCCCACCTATCGGCTGATGTACGGCACGCCTGGGCGAAGCCTCGCGCTCGAGATCGCCGCCCGCCTCGGGCTGCCGCCGTCCATCATCTCGTCGGCCCGGCAGCAGGTGAGCACGCGCGACGCGCAGCTGCAGAACCACCTCGCGCGCGTGGACGATGACCTGCGCGCCCTGGAGCGGGACAAAGCCGCGCTCGCGCGCGAGCGCCAGGCGATCAAGGTGGCGGAGGCGGAGTTCCGCGAACGGGACCAGTCGCTGAAGGATCGCGAGGAGCAGTTCCGCCGCAAGGTGACCGACCGCATCGAAGATCGCGTGCGCGAGGCGCGCCGCGAGATCGACGCCGTCGTGGCCGACCTGAAGAAGCGCACCTCCGTGCTGGCAGATCGCGTGACGCGCCAGCCAGCGGCGCCGCGCCTCACGACTGGCGAAGCCGGCTCCGCGCGGCTGCAGGCGCAGGCGGCGATCGAGGAAGTGGCGGAGCGGTTGCGCGCGGGAGTCGATGCACCCGGCCGGGCGGCGCCCGAACCGGTCGAGCAGCGTCCGGTGATCGTCGGCGACAGGGTGGCCGTGGGCGGCGTCGGCCTCGAAGGCGTCCTCGTGGCCATTCAGGGCTCGCAGGCCGAGATCGACGTGCGAGGCAAGCGGATGCGCGCCAAGGTGAAGGATCTCCGGCTGGCCGGGAAGGCAGCCGGCCCGGCCCCATCCGCGCAGGTGCGCGTAAACGTGAACCTCCAGCCGCGGGACGGTCTGCTGAGCGAGATCAACGTCATCGGGTGCAACGTCGACGAAGCGCTCTCGCGCACGGAGCGGCTCCTCGACGAAACGCTCGTCACCGAGCAGAAGTCCGTGCGCGTCGTACACGGCTACGGAACCGGCCAGCTGCGTCGGGCGATTGCCAGCCTGCTGAAGGATCACCCGCAGGTGGCGAGCTTCCACCACGCACCGCCGAACCAGGGGGGCGACGGGGTTACGGTGGTGGAGTTGAAGGAGTAATGCCGCTCTTCCCCCAGTCGTTCATCGACGATGTGCGTCTGCAGGCCGACATCGTGCAGGTGGTGCAGGATCACGTACCGCTCCGGAAATCCGGCGCGACCTATAAAGGACTCTGCCCGTTCCACGGCGAGAAGACGCCGAGTTTTCACGTGAACCGTGAGAAGGCGTTCTTCCACTGCTTCGGGTGCGGCGTCGGCGGCGACGTCTTCAAGTTCGTGGAGTTGCAGGAGAAGGTGGGCTTCTCCGACGCCGTCCGCATGCTGGCGCAGCGTTTCGGCATCCCCGTGCCGGATCTGGCGCGCGACGGGAGCGAGCGCAGCGATGCGGCGGAGCGCGAGGCCCTGCTGAAGGTGCACGAGGTCGCGGCGGCCTGGTTCGCGGGCCAGCTCGCCGGCCCCGCCGGCGCGCGGGCGCGCCAGCAGCTCGCGGATCGCGGCATCGCGCAGGCGACCGCTGAACGTCTGGGGCTCGGGTACGCGCCGCCGTCACGCGAGGCGTTGAAGGCGCACTTGCTCCAGCAGGGGTTTGCGCTCGCGTTGCTCGTGCGCGGAGGCCTCGTCGTGCAGCGCGACGGCGGCGACACCATCGACCGCTTCCGGAACCGGTTGGTCGTGCCCATTTGCCGCGACTCGGGGTCGGTCGTGGCCTTCGGTGCCCGGGCGATGGACCCGGACCAGCAGCCGAAGTACCTGAATTCGCCCGAGACCGCCATCTACGTCAAGAGCCGCACGCTCTACGGGTTGAATCTCACGAAGTCGGCGATACGCCAGGCAAACTACGCGATCCTCGTCGAAGGCTACTTCGACTTCGCCCAGCTGGTGCAGGCGGGCGTGGGGGCGGTGGTCGCCTCGTGCGGCACGGCGCTGACGCCGCAACAGGCCCAGCTGCTGCGCCGCTTCGCCGGCAAGGTGGTGCTGAGCTTCGATCCCGATGCCGCGGGCGAAGGCGCAGCGGTCCGGTCGTGCGAGATGCTCGTCGGCGAGGGCTTCACCGTGAACGTCGCGTTGCTGCCGCCGGGCGAAGATCCGGACACGTTCGTACGCCGCCACGGGCGCGAGGCGTACCAGGAGCAGTTGCGGCTCTCGCAGCCGTACCTGGAATTCCTGCTCGACCGCGCGTCCCGGCAGCACGACCTGGGTTCGGACGAGGGACGTCGCGGGTTCTTGCAGGCGATGCTGGCGGTTGCGGCCAGGATCCCCGATGCCGCCGCGCGCGATCAGTTCGCCGATCGGCTGGCCCACAAGGCCCGCATAACCGAGGAGGTCGTGCGGGCGGAGATCCGCAAGGCGGCCGTGGCGAAGCGCACGACGCTGACCGACCGGGAAGTGCCGGTCGCTTTCACGATCAAGCCGGCCGAGCGGGGCCTGATCTGGGCCCTGGTGCACGAACCGGCGACTGCGCTGGCCGCCCTCGGGTCGCTCGAGGACGAGGATTTGCACGCCCTGGCGGCGCGACGGGTCTTCGAGACCGCGCGGGGCCTGAATGGGGCGACAGCCGAACAGGTACCAATACGGCTGTTGGAGCGTCTAAACGAGCAGGAGGCGCAGCTGGTGACCAGCATCGGCGCCGATCCGACCCGTTCCGCCCCGGCCGACGATTGCGTGCGGGCGTTGCGGCTCCTGCGCTACGACCGGGAGCGGGCGGCGCTGCAGCGCGAGATCGACCGGCTGCAGCAGGAAGCTGCGCCCGGCGGTGCTGCGCGCATCGAGCAGCTCGGATTGCAGAAGATCGACCTCAAGCGCCGCATCGAGGCGCTCGGGGCCGAACAGTGGTAGCCACCAACCGGCGCAGGCGCTCGCGGGGGCTTTTCATCATGTGTATTGCGAAGGAGGCGACCCTTGTCGATTGAGGACAAGTACGACGAGGTACGACAGCTGATCAACATCGGCAAGGAGAAAGGCTACCTGCTGTACGACGAGGTCAACGAACTGCTGCCCTCGGAGATCACCTCGTCGGAAGAGCTCGACGATCTGTTCAACACCTTTGGCAGCGCGGGCATCGAGGTGCTCGACGCGGATCAGATGAAGTTCCGCGACGAGAAGACCTTCGACCGCACGGCGGAGGGCAGCGAGGAGATCGAGCTCGACCTCACGCCCGGCGCGCTCGACAAGACCAACGATCCCGTCCGGATGTACCTGCGCGAGATGGGCACCGTCCCCCTGCTCACCCGCGAGGGCGAAGTCGAAATCGCACGAAGGATCGAGCGCGGCAAGCTCTCGGTCATCAAGTCGATCTCGCGTACGCCGATGGTCACCCGGAAAGTCATCCAGCTCGGCGACGACCTCAAGGCCGAGGAGCGCACCGTCCGTGAGCTGGTCACCTTCTCGGAAGACGAGTTGACGGAAGACAAGCTCGAGGATCGGAAGAAGGAAGTGCTGCGGCAGGTCGATGCCGTGCGCAAGGCCCGCGTGTCGGTACAGAAGGCCGAAGAGAAGCTGGTCGAGATTCCGAAGAAAGACAAGCGCAAATATCGCAAGTACCGGTGGAAGATGCTGCGGTGTCGGGTCGACCTCTCACGCCGGATCCGCGACATCGAGTTCACCGAGATCGTCAAGCGCCGCTTGATCGAGGAAATCAAGGACCAGGTCGAGTCGGTGCAGCGCGTGCAGCGCGAAATCGACGCGATCGAACGGCAGCTGAACCCGAAGAACAAGCGCCAGAAGGTCAAAGAGGAGGACCGCAAGAACCTCCTCAAGCGGCAGAAGGACCTGAGGGTGCAGCTCAAGGCCATGTCCGACGAGCTGCAGGAGACCCCCGAGCGGCTGCGGCGTACGCTCGAGACTGTCATTCGCGGTGAGATCCAGGCGGAACAGGCGAAGAAGGAGCTCGTCGAAGCCAACCTGCGCCTCGTTGTCTCGATCGCCAAGAAGTACACGAACCGCGGGTTGCAGTTCCTCGATCTGATTCAGGAAGGCAACATCGGCCTCATGAAGGCGGTCGACAAGTTCGAGTATCGCCGCGGCTACAAGTTCTCGACCTACGCGACCTGGTGGATTCGCCAGGCCATCACGCGCGCGATCGCCGACCAGGCACGGACGATTCGCATCCCGGTCCACATGATCGAGACGATCAACAAGCTGATTCGCACCTCACGGGCGCTGGTGCAGGAGCTTGGACGCGAGCCGACCAGCGAAGAGATCGCGGTGCGGATGGACATCCCGGTGTCGAAGGTCCGCAAGGTCCTCAAGATTGCGCAGGAACCGATCTCGCTCGAAACGCCGATTGGCGAGGAGGAAGACTCGCATCTCGGCGACTTCATCGAAGACCGGAACGTCATCTCGCCCTCGGATGCGGTCATCAACCTGAACCTGCGGGAGCAGACCGAGTCGGTGCTGAAGTCGCTCACGCCCCGCGAGGAGAAGGTCATCAAGATGCGCTTCGGCGTCGGCGATGGCAGCGAGCACACCCTCGAGGAGGTCGGCCAGAGCTTCGCGGTCACCCGCGAACGCATCCGGCAGATCGAGGCCAAGGCGCTGCGCAAGCTGCGGCATCCGTCCCGCAGCCGCAAGCTGCGGGCGTTTTTGGAGGGACGGACGCCATAACGGCGACGTTCTGTCGTATGCAGGATCTCGGACGTGGGAGTGCGGAACACTCTGCGCTGCTCGATTCGGGCTATGCTGCTCAATCCGAGATTCGGCATTCGCGTTCGGCTCGAGGCATCCGGCATCCGCATCCGGCATTCGTGAGGGCCCATAGCTCAACGGTTAGAGCGACCGGCTCATAATCGGTCGGTTCCAGGTTCGAATCCTGGTGGGCCCACCAGCCTCGCCTCGCCCGTGGGGCGCTTCGGCCAGTCAGACATCCCCTCCGGCTTGCGTCGTGCATCCGCGCTCGCGGTCGGGCGTCGCGTCCGCCTGGTTGAGGAGGGTTGCCATGAGTGATGACAAGGGCCGAACGCCCATCAGGGTGCTGGTCTTTGCAGCGTCGTTGCGCGCCGAGTCGGTGAACGCGCAGCTGGCGAGGCTCGCCGCGTCAGTCGTCGAAGAAAAGGGAGCGACCGCGGACTACGCGCTGATGAGCCATTTCTCGTGCCCGTCGTACGACGGCGACTTCGAGTTGGAAGAGGGGATCCCGCGCGGCGCACGCCTCCTGCGCGAGCGGCTGCTCGAAGCCGACGCCTTCCTCATCGCCTCCCCCGAGTACAACGCGTCGATGCCGGGCGTGCTCAAGAACACGATCGACTGGGTGTCGCGTTACCGGCCCCAGCCGTTCAACGGCCGGCAGGCGCTGTTGATGTCCGCGTCGCCCTCCATGGCCGGAGGAAACCGCGGGCTCTGGGCGCTGCGCGTCCCGCTGGAACATCTCGGTGCGCGGGTATATCCCGACATGTTCTCGCTCGCGCAGGCGCACGAGGCATTCGGGCAGGACGAGCGCCTGGTCAACGCGCGGCTCCAACAGCAGTTCGAGGGCACGATCGACTGCTTCCTCGACCTGGTCGAAGCCGCCAAGCACTACCCCGCCTTGAAGAAGCAGTGGGTCGAGTTCCTCGGCGAACAACCGACCGCGGTGACCGATCGCGTCGAATCGACCAAGGTCACGGCGGAATAGGAACAGGGCGTCACTGCGCGCGTCACGGCACTCGTCCGCGTCGACCCGCGGGCTGGGCTGTCCGGAGGAGAGGGCCGGAGCCCGTGTGATACAGTTCCCCCCTATGCACCGCGCCGCGCGCATCCGCAAGTTGAACCACGTGCCACACACAGGCTCCGCGAATGCGGGGCCTTTTTTGTTGGTGCGGTGATCTGGCGGCGCCGGTGCGCCGTGCGGGTCGTCGCGCCGCTCGCATCGCGTGAGACATGTCCCAGGACCTCGATCACCTCATCGCCCTCCAGCAACTCGATACGGCCGCCGAGGAGGCGCGCCGGCTCGTCGTGACCACGCCACAACGGATCGCCGGCCTCGACGCGCAGCTGGCCGCCGCGGAGGCGGCCCTCGCCTCGGCACGCGCCCTGAAGATCGAGAGCGAGACCGAGCGCCGAACTCTGGACAAGGACCTTGCGGCGATCCGGGCGCGCCGGTCGAAGTTTCTCGACCAGACCATCGAGGTGAAGACCAACCGCGAGTACCACGCCCTCCAGCACGAGATCCAGATGGCCGACGAAGAAATCAAGCGGCTGGAGGATCGGATCCTCGAGAACATGCTGGCCCTTGACGACATCAACGCCTCGATCACGGCAGCCGAGGCGGGAATGAAGGACGCCGAGCGCTCGGTGACCACTCAGAAGCAGACGATCGAGGCGGAGCGGCGGCGCTCCGAAGGCTCCCTCGAGGAGCTTGCGCGCCAGCGTCAGGCGCTGGTCGCCCGGATCTCGCCGCGCGCTTACGCCGTCTTCGACACCGTGTCGCGCGGCCGCAAGAGCCCGGCGGTGGCGGCGGTGCTGGGCGGCCTCTGCAGCGTGTGTCACGTGCGCGTCAGACCGCAGATCGATCAGGACGTCAGGCGCCGCGAGGAGGTCGTGCAGTGTGAGAGCTGCACACGAATCCTCTACCACCCCTCGCTGCACTCGTCTACTGGCAGCGCGCCCGCCTGATCGCCGCCGGCATCGATGCAGAATCGCCCAATCAGCGCGCCGGCGCACGGATGAATGCTGCGAGCCGGCCGGCGGCCGCCCCCTCCCGCCGGTGCGAGTAGAACCACTCCGGATGGCAGGCGGTACAGAGGCCGCTCACAAAAATTGACGAAGGGCGAACCCCGGCGGCCGCGAGCTGATCGCGGTTCGCCGCCCAGAGATCGAGGTGCAGCCCATCACCCCGGCGGAACCAACGATCGACGTCCGCGTCGCTGTGGCCGCTCGCGCCAAATGCGTCTATCAGTTCCGGCCCGACCGTGTAGCAGCACGGCCCGATGCTCGGCCCGAGCGCGGCGGCCAGGTCGTTCGGGTGGCTGCCATGCAGCTCGCGCAACCGCGCCACAGCGGCCCCGGCGATCCCGGCGGCCGTGCCGCGCCAGCCCGCATGCACCGCGGCCACCGTGCCGAGGCGCCGGTCCGCAATGAGCAGCGCCGCGCAGTCGGCGACACGGACGGTGAGCAATATCGACGGATCGCGGCTGACGAGTCCGTCGGCGCGCGGCCGCTCGGCGGTGCCGACGTGCGCGGCGACCACCGACGCGCCATGGACCTGGTGGACGGCCGCGAGCGACCCCCGCTCGACACCAGCGACGGCGGCAAGCTGATGCCACTCGGCCTCGCACGCAGCCCGCGGCACAATGGCGAGCTCGCGGGTCGTCCAGCCATGGATCGCGATTTCCGCGAGCGGCACTGATTGGAGCAGTAAGCCCCACGGCTGCTCGGTCCACATGAACTCAGGGGGTAATGAGGGCGGCACGGGGCGGGTCGCGGACGACATTGGAAACAGGTCAGGACAGCGGGCCGAGACAGCATGGTGTCACGGGGTCGGCTCACATTGTAGAGTAGCGCGATGACCATCGTGGGCATCGGTTTGGACGCCACCGACCTCCCTCGGATCGCAGCCGCCATCGAACGGTACGGCGATCGCTTCCTGTCGCGCATCCTCACCGACGAGGAACTGGCCTATTGCCGGCGACGCAAGGACCCCGTGCCGCACGTTGCCGGGCGGTTCGCGGCGAAGGAGGCCGGCATGAAAGCGATCGGCACCGGGCATTCGCAGGGTGTGCTCTGGCGAGACATCGAAGTGTTTCGTCGCGGCGGTCCACCGCAACTGCGGTTTCACGGTGCGGCTGGACGCCACTTCGCACGGCTGGGTGCGAAACGCGCCCTGTTGACCATCACCCACGCCCAGACGGTCGCGATTGCTCACGTCATCCTGGTCGACGACTAGCAACGACCGGTTCCCTCCCGCGCTCCCGCTCTGTCACGCCCTGCGCACCCGCCCGAGCCCTCGTCGCCGAACTCCAGCACCCACATTCACTTCAGGGCACGCCGCCCAGCCTTCCTCGTCCGGCAGCGGCCTTGCCCTCCACTCCGCCAAACCGGGCCCGCCCTCTCCGGGCGTGGGCCCGCACATCGGAGGCCGACATGGTGGTCAAGATCACGCCGAACGACAAGGGCAACCCTCCAGGCAAGCTGGCTGACGCCGAACTGCATTTCACCGACGGAGTGCTCGAGGGACTGAAGCTGATTGGCTTCGGGATTTGGGAACGCCGAAGCGGCGGCTCGCGCAACGTGACGTTCCCCGCACGGCAGTACAGCGTCAACGGCGAGCGTCGCAGCTTCGCGTTGCTGCGCCCCGCGGCGGACGCGACGGCACAGGAGCGCGTTCGGGATTTGATCCTCCAGGCCTACCAGGAGCACGAGGCCACCGCCGCGGTCGCGAGTTGACGTACCCACATGCGCACTCGCTGCGGCGGGACGAGACACACGATGAACGCCAGCACTGCCGGCAGAACGGCGTCCTGCGCCGACACGGGCAGCAGACCAAGGCATGCCGGGCGTCCGCCGTCTTCCGCCACAGGCACAGCTGCCGCGGCCAGGCCAGTCTCGAGCGGCAGCGGTGTCGTGCGGGCGGTCACGGCGAACGCGAACACGGGTGGTACCGCCGGGACCACGGTCCCGGCGCCGGGTGGGGGAGCAGCTGAATTGTGCCGGGCCGCCACAACGGTGCTGGCGCTGCGGCGCCGGCAGGCCCGGGTCCGAGGCGTCTACTTGCTCAACGCACGACGGCCGCCCGTCGCTATTCCGACTGTCGCCGGAGAAATGCCGGCACGTCGAACGCACCCGCGCCGTCGTCCCTGAGCACCTGATCTTCGGCGCCTGCGGCGAGAGCCGCCGGGAGATCGAGCGAGGGCCGGCGCGCGAAGGCGCCGCGGGAGGTGGCGGCCACATCGATCGATTGCGCGGGCGCACGCAGGCGCGTCGTGTAGTCGTGCAGGTCCACGGGTGTCTGGCTGGCTGTGGCGGACGGCGAGCGCATCGCGCCGGCGCGATCGAAGCCGGTGGCGATGACCGTGATCTTCACGCGCTGCTCCAGCGCGGCATCGATCACCGCGCCGAAGATGATGTTCGCGTCCTCGTGGGCGGCCTCCTGGATGATGGACGATGCCTCGCTGACTTCAATCAGCGAGAGGTCGGGCCCTCCGGTGACGTTGATGATGACGCCACGAGCACCTTCGACGGAGGCGCCTTCGAGGAGCGGGCTCGAGATGGCGCGCTTGGCGGCTTCCATCGCGCGGTTCTCTCCCTCCGCGATGCCCGTGCCCATGGTCGCCAGGCCCATGCCGGCCATGATGGTCTTCACGTCGGCGAAGTCGAGGTTGATCAGCCCGGGGACGAGGATCAAGTCCGAAATCCCCTGTATCGCCTGCCGCAGCACATCGTCTGCGGTGCCGAAGGCCTGGTTGAAGGTGGTGTTGCGGTTGATGATCGACAGCAGCCGCTCGTTCGGGATCGTAATCACGGTGTCGACGCAGTCGCGCAGCGCCTCGAGGCCCGCCTCGGCCTGCGTCTGGCGCTTCCTGCCTTCGAACTTGAACGGCTTGGTCACGACCGCGATCGTGAGCGCGCCGAGCTCGCTGGCGAGGCTGGCGATCACGGGCGCGGCGCCGGTACCGGTGCCGCCGCCGAGTCCCGTGGTGACGAACACCATGTCGGCGCCATCGAGCGCCTGGATCAGCTTCTCGGTGTCTTCGAGCGCCGCGTGCCGGCCCACGTTCGGGTCGGCCCCCGCGCCCAGGCCCTTCGTCAGCTTGCTGCCGATCTGCAGCTTGACCGGCGCGGGGTTCACGTGCAGCGCTTGCAGGTCGGTGTTGGCGACGATGAACTCGACACCATCGAAGCCAGCCTGCACCATGCGACTCACGGCGTTGCCGCCGCCGCCGCCTACGCCGATGACCTTGATGCGCGCGCCCGCGCGCCGCTCTTCCTCCAGCATCAGCCGCATCTCCTTCGGATGGTCAGCCACGAGATCACGCACCGCCGGCACGGAACGGTACATTTCCGACATCAACGCCTCCCCCCATACCCAACCCGAGCCCTAGAAGAATTCACGGAACAGCGATCCGAGCCGTCCCGTGATTCGTGCGAACGCACCGACGCCAGCCGTGCGGCCGCCATCGGCCACCTGACTGCGTTGTGCGAACAGTGTCAGTCCCACCGCCGACGCGTAGGCGGGACTGTTGACGTGGTCGGCGAGACCGCCAACGCCCACCGGCGCCCCGCGCCGGATGGGCAGATCGAATATCTGCTCCGCGATCTCGGGCAGGCCCTCGAGAATGGCACCGCCGCCCGTGAGCACGATCCCGGAGTTGAGGGACTTCTCGTAGCCCGCACGGCGGATCTCGTCCCACACCAGGTGGAAGATCTCCTCGGCTCGCGGCTGCAGGATTTCCGAGAGAATGCGGCGCGGCATCACGCGCGGCCGCCGGCCGCCAACGCTGGCGACTTCCATGGTTTCGTCTTCGTCCACCATCGCCGTGAGCGCGCAGCCGCACTTGCGTTTCAGCTTCTCGGCATCCGGGATCGGCATGCGAAGGCCGACCGCGATGTCGTTGGTGAAGTGATCGCCGCCGACGCCGATGACGGCGGTGTGCCAGAGGCTGCCACGTTCGAAAATCGCGATGTCGGTCGTGCCGCCGCCGATGTCGACGAGGGCCACCCCGAGCTCCTTCTCGTCGCCCGTCAGCACCGCTTCGCCGGCAGCAATCTGCTCGATCACGCTCTCGGCAACCCGCACGCCGGCGCGGTTCACGCACGAGATGATGTTCTGGATGGCCGTTGCGCTCGTCGTGACGATGTGGACGTTCACCTCGAGCCGGGTACCGGTCATACCGACCGGTGCGCCGATGCCATCCTGCTCGTCGACCACGAAGTCCTGCGGCAGCACGTGCAGGATCTCGCGTCCATTGGGCAATGACACCGCCTTCGCGGCGTCGATTGCCCGCCGCACGTCGTCCCGCGTGATCTCGCGGCTCTTACCCGCGACCGCGATCACGCCGCGACTGTTGAAGCCCTTGATGTGAGGGCCGGCCACCGCAAGGTGCACGAGGTCGATCTCGACGCCGGCCGTGAGCTCCGCTTCCTCGATGGCCTTCTTGATCGATTCGACCGCAGCCTCGAGGTTGACGACGACCCCGCGGCGGATCCCGTGCGACTCGGCAACGCCAATGCCGACGACATCGAGGCTGCCGTCGTCGAGCATCTCGCCGACGATCGCCGCCACCTTCGAGGTGCCGACGTCGAGTCCAACAACGTAGCGTTCCCTGCGTGCCACGAATCCTCCTGGGGAGCCGTCCATCGCGCCGGTGCGCGGTTCTCTATCCGCCGACTGCTGGACCGCGCTAACGCGCCGCGGTCATCCTGGCCGCCGCCACCGGCCTCACGTAGATCTGGTTGTCGAACCTGACGTCGACGTACTCGATGTCAGTCACGCGTTCGTGCAGCGCAGCCGAGAGATCCACGTACGACTGCAGGCGTTCGAGGAACTGGTCGTCGCCGAGGTGCACGAGCGCCGAATCGTCTTCGAGCAGCACCACCGCGTCGCGCGTATTCGACACGTCGATTTGCGACAGGCGGCGCAGCAGCGCCGGACGCCGGCCGACCGAGCCGAGGAGCCGGTTGGCGAGGTCGGCACGACCCTCGTCGACCGCCGTGCCGGTCTGGTCGGGCGAACCGCCGAGACCGTCGATGATCGGGAGGTCGAACTGCGCGTAGTTCGGCCCGTAGTCGTCGATCACGTGACCGTCCGCGTCGATGAGATAGAGGTCGGCGCCGAGCCGTCCGATGGCCATCGGCTGCCGTTCACGAAGCAGCACTTCCACCGTGGACGGCAGCACCCGCCGCAATGACGCGTGCCCCACCCAGGGCGACGACAACAGACGACGCTGCCATCGGTCGAGGTCCACGGAGAGCAGGTGCTGCCCGCGAAGGCCATCGAGCAGCACGAGCACCTCGCCGGTCGACAGTCGATCGTTTCCGCGCACGGCGATGTGATCGACGTGCAGTGCGCTTGCGTGCGCCACCTGCTGCTCGAGCAGGTACCCGCCGGCCGCGAGCAAGGCGACCGCGACCCCGTTGCGCACGAGAGCGAGCACGCGCGTCCACGAGTGCCGTCGACGCGGCGGGCGCACGTGGGCGCGCCGGAAGCGCTTGTCGGCCGGCGCGGCTACGCGCATCGCCGCAGCTCCTCGAGAATGCGGGCGCCGCACTCGCCGATCGTCCCCGCGCCCATCGTGATGACAACGTCCCCGGGTCGCGCGAGGCCCGCCACGGCCGCGGGCACGTCGGCGAGGTCGGGCACCAGGGAGAGGCGACCCGGCGCGGCGGTGGCCACCGCATCGGCGAGCCATTCGAGCGTGACGCCGGGCACCGGGTCCTCGCCCGCTGAGTAGATGCCGGTCAGGACGATGGCGTCGGCGAGCGCGAGTGCGGGGCCGAACTCGTCACGCAGTTGCCGCGTGCGCGAGTACCGGTGGGGCTGGAACGCAACGATGAGCCGTCCGCTGCGTCCGGTTCGCGCGGCACGAAGCACTGCCGCGATCTCCGTCGGGTGATGACCGTAGTCGTCGAACACTTCCACACCGGCCGCCGCACCCTTTCGCTCGAACCGGCGCTCGACTCCTTCGAAACCCGCCAGGGCCGCGGCAATTGTCTCGAACGGCACGCCGAGCTCCAGCGCCACGGCAACGGTGGCTAGTGCGTTTTGCAGGTTGTGCCGTCCCGGAACGGCGAGACGGAGCGTGCCGAGCGTGCTATCGCCATCAGCTCGCCGAGCGGAGGAAGGCGAAACGTGCCGCCGCACGACCGTGGAGCGGCTGCCATCGGTGGTGAGCTGCACGTCACGCACGCCGACTGTGGCGTCGGCCCGGTCCACGCCGTAGGTCACGACCGGCGACGTCACGCGCGGCACGATCGCTCGGATGTGCTCATCGTCCATGCAGAGCACCGCTGCGCCATAGAAAGGAGCCTTGCTGGCGAAGGCGACGAACGCGTCCGTCAGGTCGGCGAACCCCTCGTAGCGCTCGAGATGCTCGTAGTCGATGTTGGTGACCACAGTCATGGATGCCATCAGCCGCAGGAACGATCGATCGCTTTCGTCCGCCTCCGCCACCAGGTATTCACTCGCGCCGACCCGGGCGTTGCTGCCGAAAGCGGGCACGCGCGCCCCGATGATCGCCGTGGGATCGAGGCCGGCGTGGGCCAGCACCACCGCGATCATCGACGCGGTCGTCGTCTTGCCGTGCGCACCGCCGACCGCGATCGAGAACCGCGCCCGCATGATCTCGGCGAGCATGTCGGCGCGCAGGATCACGGGGATGCGCCGGCGTTTCGCCTCGATCACTTCGGCGTTGGTCAGCCGCACCGCCGACGAGATCACGACAACGTCGACGGCTCCGACGTGCGCGGCGTCGTGACCAGCACGAAACGCGAGCCCGAGTCCGGCGAGCCGTTCGGTCGTCGGCGAGGGCTGCACATCGGAGCCGCTCACCGAGTAGCCCAGCCGGAGGAGCACCTCCGCGATCGCGCTCACCCCGCTCCCGCCGACCCCGACGCAGTGGATCGCTCTCGTGCGCCCCAGCACGCGCTACTCCGCAGCATCCGGCGCCAGGTCGCCGCGGCCGACCAGGGCGAGGGCCCGATCGACGATGATGCGCGCGGCGTCGGGCCGCGCGAGATTGCGCGCCGCTCCGGCCATTCGCGCGCGGCGTTCCGGGTCTCGTGCGAGCGCCAGAACGGCGGCAGCGAAGCGCGTGCCCGACAGCTCGCGTTGGTCGATGACTTCGGCCGCGCCCGCACGCGCCAGCACCTCCGCGTTCCTGCGCTGGTGATCGTCGGTCGCCGTCGGCAGCGGGACGAGCACCGCCGCGCGACCTGCCGCGGTGACCTCGGCCAGCGTCGTCGCGCCGGCGCGGCAGACGATCAGGTGCGCGGCTTTCATTTCGCGGTCCATCTCGTAGAGGAACGGCTCGACGCGCGCGGCGAGCCGGGCGCTGATGTATGCCTCTCGCACCATCTCCAGATCGCGCTCGCCGGTCTGGTGGGTGATCGCGAGCCGGATGTCCCCCCGCGCCAGCTCGGGCGCTGCCTCCACAGCGGCCACGTTGATTGCGTGCGCCCCCTGAGAACCGCCAAAGATCAGCACCCCAACCGGCGCATCCCGCTCCTCGCGCCGAGAAGCGGTGTCATGCTCGGCGAACGTCGACCTGACCGGATTGCCACTGACAAACCCCTTTCCCCTGAAGTACGAGAGCGTCTCGGCGAAGGTGACCGCGGCCGCTTGCGCGAGCGGCGCCAGGATGCGGTTGGTCAAGCCCGGTACGGCGTTCTGCTCCAGCAGCACCGTCGGAATCCCGCGCATTGCCGCCAGCGCAACTACCGGTCCCGAGCTGTATCCACCGACGCCGATCACGAGATGCGGCCTGCGTCGCGAGATCACTCGCCACGCATCCGCCCCGCCGGCCGGCAGCAGCGCCACGCCGCGGGCCCGATCCGTGACCGACTTTCCTTTCAGGCCGCCGCTGCGGATCACGTCGAGGACGAAGCCTTCGCGCGGCACCACGCGTGCTTCGATCCCTTTGGCGGTTCCGGCGAAGCTGACCACCGCGTCCGGCATTCGCCTGAGCAGCTCGCGCGCCACCGCGATGCCCGGATAGAGATGACCGCCGGTGCCGCCTCCTGCGATGACCACTCGCAGCGGGCCGGCCGCCTGCTGGTGACGTGCCATCACACTCCATCGCCGGCCACCGGGGACGCATGCTGCGACAGGTTCAGCAGGATGCCCATACCTACCAGGTTGATGAGCAGCGACGATCCGCCGGCGCTGACGAACGGCAGCGGGATGCCCTTGGTTGGCAGCAACGCGAGCACGACGCTGATGTTGATGAAGGCCTGCACGGCGATCATCCCGGTGAGCCCCATCGCCAGGAAGCTGGCGAACGGATCGGGCGCGCGCAGCGCGATCCGCAGCCCACGCCAGGTGATGACGGCGAAGGCCGCGAGCACGAGCGTGGTGCCGACGAGCCCCATCTCCTCGCCGATGACCGCGTATATGAAGTCGGTGTGAGGCTCGGGCAGGTAGAACAGCTTCTGCACACCCTGCATCAGGCCCATCCCGGTCACGCCGCCGGTGCCGACGGCAATGAGCGACTGCAGGATCTGGAACCCGCTACCCAGCGGATCGGCATCCGGATTCAGGAAGGTGGTGACGCGGCGCAGGCGGTAGGGAGCCGCGATCGCGATCGCGCCCAGCGTCGGGATGGCCGCGAGCGCCACGGCCGCGAAGTAGCGCCAGTCGAGTCCGGCTGCAAAGACCATCAGCGCCACGACAATCAGCATCGACACGGCGGTGCCGAAATCGGGCTCGAGCAGCACCAGCACGACGACGATCGCGCTGACGAGTGCGATCGGCAGCAGGGCGTAGCGCAGGTCGTTGACGCGGTGCATGCGGCGCTCGAGCAGGGCGGCCGTGAACAGGATCAGCGACAGCTTGGCCAGCTCGGACGGCTGCACGCCGAAGCCGCCGAGGCCGAACCACCGCCGCGTGCCGTTGATGGGAGAGCTGAGCAGCACGAGGCACAGCCCCGCGCCGACGACGGCCAGTGACGCCCAGATGACGGCCGGCTGCCGGTACAGGCGGTAGTCCACGCGCATGACGATCGCCAGGGCGGCGAGGCCGAGTGCAGCCCACATCGACTGCTTGATCAGGAACAGGTACGGGCGGTGAAAACGCTCCATGGCCATCACCGCCGACGCGCTGTACACCATCACGATGCTCGCGAACACGAGCAGCAGCGTGGCAAAGAAGAGCACCTTGTCGGATTTCAGTTTGCGTGCCATGAGTCACCGGTCCCGATCGCCGCCACTGCGGCCAGACTCCGAATACGCCCTCGCTGCCGAACCGTGCGCCGCCCCTGCGCGTCGCCAGAGCCCTACAGTAACCAGCGACTCTGACCGACATCAGGCTCGCGGGTGAGGCAGCGCCATCACCCCTTGAGCCGTCAGCAGTCGCCAGTCGACCGGGGTTGAGACACCAGCTTCGCAGGCCGGGGCAGCCTGCGTTCCCAGCAGCCAGCTCTCAAGCGCCGCGTTCCGACTGACGACTGCTCACGGCTCACGACCACCCGCGTTCTCGCCTCCGAGCCTGGCGACCGCCTCCTTGAAGGCGCGCCCGCGCTCCGCGAAACTCCCGAACATGTCGAAGCTCGAACACGCTGGCGCAAGCACCACGGTGTCGCCCGACGTCGCGAGGCGAAACGCCTGCCGCACGGCATCGTCCATCGAGGCCGCGCGGGCCACCGGAACCACGTCCGCGAGCGCCTCCTCGATGCGCGGGGCCGACTCCCCGATCGCGATCACGCCCCGCGTGCGTCCTTCGAGCGCCGGCCGCAGGTCGGCGAAGTCGCCGCCCTTGTAGCGCCCACCGAGAATCGCCACCAGCCCCGAGGCCACGCTCTCGAATGACTTCTTCGCCGAGACGATGTTGGTCGCCTTCGAGTCGTTGACGAAGTGCACGCCCCCGATATCGCCGGCGAGTTCCATCGCGTGCTCGAGCCCCGTGAACGAGCTGACGGCGGCGCTGATGCCCTGGGCCGTGGCGCCGGCGATGCGGCTGATCGCCGAAGCGGCGAGCACATCGCTCAAGATGTGTCGCCCCGGCACGCGCACGGCCGACAACGGCACGAGAGGCAGATCCCCCGTCGACCGCTCCACTACGCTGTCGCCAACCACCGTGACACCTTCGACGATGCGATCGAACCCGAACCAGCGACGCCGCGACGGGGCCCCGGACGCGATCACACGCGCGGCGGGGTCGTCGGCGTTCACGACCGCCCAGTCGTCCTGCCCCTGGCGCCGGAAGACGCGCGCCTTTGCTGCCGCATAGGCCTCGACGGTGGGGTGGCGATCGAGATGGTCCGGTGAGAAGTTCAGCAGCGCCGCGACCCAGGGGTGGAAGCGATCAGTGCTTTCCAGTTGGAAGCTGCTGATTTCCACGACGTGCACCGTGTCCGGTGTCGAGTCGTCGACCTGCGCCGAGAGCGGCACGCCGATGTTGCCGCCTACGCGGACCCGCACCCCGGATGCCTCCAGCATCCGTCCCGTGAGGGTGGCGGTCGTCGACTTGCCCTTGGTGCCTGTGATCGCGACCACGCGTCCCTTCAGCCAGCGAGAAGCGAGCTCGATTTCTCCGACGACGGGCACGCCGCGCGCGCGCGCGGCCGCGACGGACTGCTGCTCGAGCGGGACCCCCGGGCTGAGCACGACGAGATCCGCCCTGACGAAAGTCTCCAGACGGTGTCCGCCGCTCTCGAGCGCGACGCCGGCAGCCGCCAGCCGGTCTGCGTCGGCGATCGACGGCGCCTGCTCGCTGAGCGTGACGCGTGCGCCACGGCGGGCGAGCAGCTCCGCTGCCGCCACTCCGCTTCGCGCTGCGCCGACTACGGTCACCTGCAGTCCCTCCACCGAAAACACGCCGTCCATGCCGCCCTACCGCAGCTTCAAGGTCGTGAGGCTGAAGAGCGCGAAGATGATGCCCATGATCACGAACCGCGTGATCACCTTCGGCTCGCTCCACCCGGTGAGCTCGAAGTGGTGGTGCAGCGGCGCCATCTTGAACACCCGCTGGCCCGTGAGCCGGAACGACGCCACCTGCAGGATCACCGACGCGGCCTCCATCACGAAGACGCCGCCGACGATCAGGAGCAGCAATTCCTGCTTGATGAGGATGGCCACGGTGCCAAGCGCACCACCGAGCGCGAGCGAGCCGACGTCGCCCATGAAGATTTCAGCGGGATACGAGTTGTACCAAAGGAAGCCGAGGCTGGCACCGACGAGCGATCCGCAGAAGATCGTCAGCTCGGCTGCCGGCGCAAAGCGCACGAGCAGCAGGTACTCCGCCAGCACACGGTGCCCGGTCACGTAGGCCAGGGCGGTGTAGGCCGCTGCTGCGATCGCGAAGGTGCTGATCGCGAGGCCGTCGAGGCCGTCGGTGAGGTTCACCGCATTCGAGGCGCCGACGAGCACGACCACCGCGAAGAGGACGTAGCCCGCGCCGAGGTCGGGAATGAGCCACTTGAAGAACGGGAAGATCAGGCGCGTGCTGTACAGGCCGTTGTGAGACAGCACCAGCACGGCACCACCGACGCCGATCGCCACGAGCAGCTGCGCGCCCATCTTGTAGCGCGGGAGCAGACCGTGATGGGAGCTGCGGGTGATTTTCAGGTAGTCGTCGGTGAAACCGATGGCGCCGAACAGCAGCGTCGCGGCGACGGCAATCCAGACGTACACGTTGGTCAGGTCGGCCCAGAGCAGCGTCGGCACGACTGACGCTGTCAGGATCAGCAGCCCGCCCATGGTCGGCGTTCCGGCCTTGGCGCGATGTGACGCGGGTCCCTCCTGCCGGATCACCTGCCCCACCTGGAAGTCGCGCAGCCTGCGGATCATCCACGGCCCGAGCAACAGGCTGAGCACGAGCGCGGTGAGGCTGGCGGCCGCCGTGCGGAAGGTGATGTAGCGGGTCACGTTCAGCACGGACGCCACCGAGTGCATGGAGTAGAGCAGCGAGTACAGCATCAGCGCCACTCCGCCTTCACGCGCTCCACCACGCGGTCGGTGCCGATTCCTCGCGAACCCTTGACGAGCACCAGGTCTCCCGGCGCCAGCGACGCGAGCAGCAGGTCGGCAGCCTCGCCGCTCGTCTCCACGTGGACGGCCGCGTCGTGGCCGAGGCCTGCATCCCGTGCGGCCGCGGCGAGCGCGGCGGCTGCCTCGCCGCCAACCGTCACGAGGTGTGAGATGCCCGCGCTCACGGCCGCGTGCCCGCACTCGACGTGAAGCGCCTGCGCGAACGCGCCGAGTTCGAGCATCTCGCCGAGCACCGCGACCTTGCGCGAATGGCGGCTATCCCGGCCGACAACTTCGAGCGCACGCATCAGGGCCGACGGGCTCGAATTGTAGGAATCGTCGAGGAGCGTCACACCCGATGCCAGTCTGACGACCTCGCCGCGATGCCTGGGAGGGCGGAGCGACCCGATGCGCTCCACGACCGCACCGAGGGCCACCCCGTGCACGTGCGCGACCGCGGTTGCGGCGAGCACGTTCAGGAGGTTGCCGACGCCGAGAAGCGGCACGACGACGTCTGCCTCGTCATCAGGGGTGCGGACGTGTGCGCGCGTGCCGTCGACGCCGAGCTCCTCGACGTGCGTTGCGCGGATGTCGGCCGTGCTCGACCTGCCAAAGGTGATCAACCGTCCGGCGAACATTCGCGTCCGCGCCATCACGCGGTCATCATCGGCATTGGCGACGAGCACGGTCGATGGACCCGCGCCTTCGAGGATCTCCGCCTTCGCATCGGCGATCGCCTCTGGAGAGCCGAAGTAGCCCAGGTGCGCGTCGCCGACGTTCGTCCACACGCGGACCTCGGGCTCGGCAAGCGCCACGAGGTGGCGGATCTCACCGGCGTGGTTCATCCCGAGCTCCACGACCGCGACATCCGGTCGCGCGCGCAGGTCGAGGAGCGAAAGCGGCAGCCCGATGTGGTTGTTCAGATTGCCTGGGTTCCGATAGACCGAGTGACGCGCGGCGAGCAACTCCGCGGTCACTTCCTTGGTCGTCGTCTTGCCGGCGCTTCCGGTAATCGCCGTCACGCGCACCCCGGAGGCACGCCGCACGTGCTGCCCGAGCATCTGCAGGGCGGCCGTGGCGTCGTCCACGACAATCAGGACCGCATCGTGGCGGTCTCGCGGTATCGCGCCGCGCGACTGCCGCGCGAGCATGACGCCGCCCGCGCCGGCCTCGAGGCTCGTGGTCGCATACGCCGCGCCGTCGAGCCGTTCGCCGCGAATGGCAATGAACAGGTCGCCGCGTCGCGTCGTGCGCGAGTCGATCGAGAAGCCGTCGAACACCTGCGCGGCGTTGCCGCTCAGCAGCTGCCCGCCCACGGCCGCGGCAATGGCGCCGGCGGTCAACACGAGTGGTGCGCGCGCCCCTGCCACGTCATCCCACCTGCAGCCGCGTGCGGCGCCGCACGAGTGCCTCGCGAGCCACCGCCACGTCGTCGAACCTGAGCGTGCGCTCGCCGATCACCTGCACCTTCTCGTGTCCCTTGCCCGCGAGCACGACGAGGTCTCCGGTGTCGGCCAGATCCACCGCACGGGTAATCGCCGCGCGCCGGTCGACCACGGCCAACGCCTCGGGTCCGTGACTGACGCGGCGCTCCGTCCCCGACGCGATCGTGCGATCGCTCGGCTGCGGCATCCCCCGCATCACCTCGTCGATGATCGTGGCGGGATCCTCGGAGCGCGGGTTGTCCGAGGTCACGATGACGACGTCGCTCATGCGGCCGGCGACCGCGCCCATCAGCGGTCGCTTCGTGCGATCGCGATCCCCGCCGCACCCGAACACCGTGATGACACGGCCGGGCGCGAGGCCGCGCACCGTCTCGAGCAGGTTCTTCAGCGCGTCGTCAGTGTGTGCGTAATCCACGACAACGGTCACGTCGTCACCGGGAGCCGAGACCACTTCGAAGCGCCCCGGCACGCCGGCGAGGCTGGCGATCCCGGTTTCGACCGCCTGCGGCGGCACACCGAGAGACACTGCGGTCGCGACCGCTGCGAGGATGTTGTAGACGTTCGGCCGGCCGACCAGCGGCGAGGTGATCTGCACCGCGCCCGCCGGCGTGCGGACTTCGAACCGCAGCCCGGCGAGCGTCAGCGTCAGGTTTCCCGGCGAGACGTCTGCCTGCCGCCGCATGCCATACGTCACCGGCTGCCGTGCCGCTTCGACGAACACGGGCGCCCGCGGATCGTCCGCGTTGACGATCCCGGGGGCACCGTGGGGCAGCATCTCGAAGAGCCTGCGCTTGGCGATCGCGTAGGCCTCCATGTCGCGGTGGAAATCGAGATGGTCGCGGGTCAGATTGGTGAACACGCCGGCCGCGAACCGCGTGCCATCGACGCGCCGGAGGGCGAGCGCGTGTGACGAGACTTCCATCACTGCCGCGCGGCACCCGCGGTCAGCCATCTCGCGAAGCATGGCCTGCATGTCGGGCGCCTCGGGGGTCGTCCGCGTGGCCTCGCGCTCCTCGTCACCGAGGCTGTAGGTCACCGTGCCCATCAGCCCGCAGCGGTGGCCCGCGGCCTCGAAGGCGGCCCGCAGCAGGTACGCCGTCGTGGTCTTTCCGTTCGTGCCGGTGATCCCGACGACCGACAGATCACCACTCGGGTGACCGAAGTAGCGGTCGGCGAGCAACGCCAGCGCGAGCCGCGCGTCTGCGACCTGCACCGTCGGGGCGGGCACGTCAGCGCGAGGCGGCTCCTCTGTGATGACGACGGCCGCGCCACGCGCCACTGCCTGCTGCGTGAACGTGTTTCCGTCGGCGTGCTGGCCGCGGACGGCAACGAACACCGTGCCCGGTGCCGCCTTGCGTGAGTCGTACACGACGCCGGCGGCGGCCATGCGACCGACAGCCTGCGGCAGCGCTCCGACGCGGTCCGGTGCCGTGTCGTCCCCGATCGCGCTGAGCAGCTCGGCAATCGTCACGGCTGCGTCCCCGGATCCGGCTGCGACGCCCGCGGCGCACGCTCCAGCCACAGCTCGCACTGGCTCGCCTGCTCGAGCGAGGCGCCCATCTCCGGCCGCTGGTCGACGACGAAGCCCTTGCCGTTCATGCGCGGCCGCACGCCCAGCGCCACCAGCCGTTTGACCGCGTCGCGCGCGCTGAGCCCGCGCACGTCGGGCATGGTGTTCTCGTCGACCGGCAGGACGGCCGGGACGACGTCTCGACGCGTATTCACGCGAGTGGAGAGCGCCGGCTCCGCACTCGGGCGGCTCACGAGCACCGGCGCTTCGGGGTTGAGCGACCGCGGCACGCCGAGATGCCGGATGGCGGCTTCCGCGATGCGTTTGAAGATCGGGGCGGCGACAGCGCCGCCGGTGTAGCCCTTGCCGTGCGGCGAGTCGATGACCACGAGGATCGAGACGACCGGCTTGCGCGACGGCAGGAACCCGACAAACGACGCCATGTAGTCGGACTTCGAGTAGGCACCGCGTACGAGCTTTGCAGCGGTCCCGGTCTTCCCCGCAATTGTGAACCCGTCGATCTTCGATGCCTTCGCGGTGCCGCGATCGACGACGCCTTCCATGATCGTCGTCAGCTCGGACGCAGTCTCGAGGGTGATGGTCTCGCGCAGCACTTTCGGCTGGACGAGCGTGCGATTGCCGTCCCGGTCGGTCGCGCGTACCAGGTGCGGCTCCATCAACCGCCCGCCGTTGGCGACCGAACTGACGGCCGTGACCATCTGAAGCGGCGTGACACCGATCTGATAGCCCATCGACACCGACGCCAGGGCGCTGTCGTTCAGTTGCGACCAGACGATGCCGGGCGATTCACCACGGACGTCGGGCGACAGCATGCTCCCGAACCCGAACCGGCGGACGTAGCGGCGCATCCGCTCGGAGCCGACCCTGAATCCCACCTTGATCGCGCCGACGTTGCTCGACTTGACAATCACGTCCTCGAACGAGAGCGGACCGTACCGGTGCATGTCTCTGATCAGGCGCGATCCGATCGTGATCGAGCCCTGGCTCACGTCGATCATGTCGGTCGGCGTGACCAGTTTTTCCTGCAGCGCAGCGGACGCGGTCACCACCTTGAACGTGGAGCCAGGCTCGTAAATGTCCTGCACCGCCCGGTTCTTCAACATGTCCTTGTCGAGAACGGCCGCGAACGCGTTGGGGTTGAACGTGGGCTCGTTCGCCATGGCCAGGATTTCACCCGTCCATGGATCCATGATGATCGCGGTCCCGCCTTTCGCGTTGTTCTCGAGGACCCCTGCCTTCAGCTCGCGTTCCGCGATCCACTGGAGCACCTGGTCGATCGTGAGCTGCACGGTAGCGCCCGTGGTCGGCGGGCGTTCGGTGCGGCTGAACGCGTGGCGCCGTGCATCGGTCTGGATCAGTGCCGTGCCCGGACGCCCGTTGATGACCGAGTCGAACGCCGCTTCGATACCGCCCAGGCCCTCGTTGTCGACACCCACGTAGCCGATCACGTGCGCGGCAAGAGACGTATTCGGGTAGAACCGGCGGTTCTCCTTGATGAAGGCGACGCCCTCGAGCTCGAGCGCCGCAACCTTCCGCGCCTCCACCGGGGACATGTGCCGCTTGACCCAGACGAAAGCCGACCGCGGCCGACCGAGCCGCTCGCGCAGGTTGGTACGGAACTTCCCGTCACAGCCCTCGAGGGCGCCGCAGAGCGCGGCGACGAGCTTGTCCGGCTCGCGGATCTCGCTCGGCACCGCGTAGGCCGATTCCGCGTCGGCGCTGAACGCCAGGACACGGTCGTTGCGATCGAGAATTTCACCGCGCTTGGCGGCGACGTCGAGCGTGCGGTTGTGCTGCCGCTCCGCACGCGCGACGTACGCGTCGTGCTGGTACACCTGCAGGTAGACGAGGCGTGCCTGGATGGAGACACACCAGAACGCGAACACGGCCACCACCACGGCAAGCCGCCGGCGAATCGTGCGCCGCCAGGAGTCAGGAGCGTGATCGGACACCGGACGCCTCCTCGTTACCGGCTGGCCACGACGGACTTGGCAGGTGGATCGACGGGGATCGCGCGCTCGAGGACAATGGCCTCGGCGGCGGTGGGCTCCACCATGTGAAGCTGGCTGCTCGCGATCTGCGCGATGCGCTGCGGCGACTTGAGCGTCTGGATCTGCAGCTGGAGATGGCGGTTGATCTCCACTTCCTGCTTGCGCGCGCGCTCCATCTGTTCGATCCGGTAGCCGTGCCGCAGCAGTTCGAAGTGCTGCCACGCCGAGTAGACCAGCAGCGCCACGATCACCGTGCCGATGGCGGTCCACCGCCACAGCTCGCGATGCCGCGAGTGGTCGATCTCACGCACGATCTGGTTGTTCCGGATGTCCTTGCTGATCGCGTAGTCGAACGCTTCCATCATGCGGCTCCGGCCGTGCCCGCGTGTGCCAGGCGTTCGGCGGCGCGCAGCTTGGCGCTGCGCGCCCGGGGATTGCGGTCCACTTCCTCGTCGCCCGGGAGAATCGGCCGCTTCGTCAGCACGCGGACGGCGGCCTCGGCACGCTCCAATGCCCGGAAGGTGTGCTTCACGATCCGGTCTTCGAGCGAGTGAAAGCTGATGACGACTATCCGCCGGCCATCCCGCAGGCGGGCCACGACACCGCGCAGAAACGCGTCGAGCCCGTCGAGCTCGCCGTTCACCCAGATCCGCAGCGCCTGAAACGTGCGCGTCGCCGGGTCGATCCGCTGCCAGCCACGGGTCCGTACCGCGCGCCGGACGATCTCCGCGAGTTGGCCTGTCGTCGCGATCGGGTGCCGGGCGCGGGTGTCCACGATCGCGCGCGCAATCCGCCGCGAATGGCGCTCCTCCCCGTATTCGAAGATCACGTTGGCGAGATCCACTTCCCCGGTTTCCCGAATCAGGTCGGCCGCGGTCGGCCCGCGGCTGCGATCCATCCGCATGTCGAGCGGCTCGTCGCGCCGAAAGCTGAAGCCGCGGCCCTCGGCGTCGAACTGCAGCGACGACACGCCAAGGTCGGCGAGCGCGCCGTCGATCGCCTCGATCCCGCGCGCGGCGAGCACGTCGGCGATCGAGCGGTAGTCGGCGTGCACGAGCTCGACGCGATCGCCGAACGCCGCCAGGCTGCGGGCCGCGAGCGCGAGCGCATCGGTGTCACGGTCGAGGCCGATGACCCGCGACGCGCCCGCTTCGAGCAGTGCGCGGGTGTGACCTCCGAGACCGACGGTACAATCCACGAACAGGCCGCCGCGATCAGCCGCGAGGTGCCGCAAGACCTCGGCGGTGAGGACCGGCTCGTGGATGGACACGCAACTGCCCTCCGGGACCGGGATCGTCAGATCCCGAACTCCGACAGCGCCTTCGCATCGTCGTCGGTGAACGGCTCGCGGTGCAGCTTGGAGACGAACCGTTCGTGGTTCCAGACCTCGAGGTGGTCGTACTGGCCGAATACATCCACCTCGCCCGCCATGCTGGCGCTGTCGCGCAGGCGCTGATGAATCAGCACGCGCCCCTGGCCATCGAGCTCAGCCATCTGACCGAAGTAGTTCACCCGGTCGAGAAACTTGGCCCGCGAAGGGTGACTCGACGGCACCGCCGCGAGCTTGGCCTCGATGGCTTGCCAGACGGGCATCGGGTAGATGCGAACGCTTTCGCCGCTGAGGCTGGTGACGAACACGTCGGCGCCGTGGGTGGCTTGCACGAGCGTACGGAAGCCGTTCGGGACCTTCAGGCGGCCCTTGTCATCGATTTTGGCGGGCGTGGTGCCCCTGAGTACGGCTTTCTGCTCCACTTCACTCCACAGCAGTCCACCGGGATAGTAGGGAACAGCTGAAGGCGTGTCAACGGAAAATCTCTTGGCTCAGATAGTTACGCTGCATCTTCGCCCCGAAAGCGAAGCGGTTGCGCACATTGGCGCAACCGACCGCGTCTTTTGCGCGTGCTAGCATGTGCACCTTGTGCAACCGCGAGCCGTGACGCCAGGGCAATCCGTCCTCGTACCCGGCGATCGTTGACCGGGTAAGCCGATGCTCCGCGCCGCCCTCATCGGATTTCCTTCCACTGGCAAAACGACGCTGTTCCAGCTGATGACCGCAGCGCGGGAACAGACCCGCGCGCACGGGCGCGGCGAAGCCGCCGTCGGAATCTCGAAGGTGCCCGACGCCCGCCTGGACCGCCTGACCGCCATGTTCAACCCCAGGAAGCGAGTGCCAGCCACGGTGGAGTTCGCCGACATCGGCGGCGCAGCCACGGGCACTGCCCAGGCGCTGGTTGACGTCGCGGCGTATCGCAATGCGGATGCGCTCGTGCACGTTGTGCGTGCGTTCCGGGATGATTCGGTGCCTCACGTGTCGGCTTCCGTCGATCCAGCCAGAGATGCACAAGCGATGGAAGACGAGCTGATCCTCGCCGACCTCGGCGTGGCGGAGCGCCGTCTCGAACGGCTCGAGAAGGATCTGAAGAAGAGCCGCACGGCCGACCTCGAGCGCGAGCGGGACGTCATGGTGCGTTGCAAGGACGGGTTGGAAGCCGGCGCACCGCTCCGTGCACTGGATCTGGCGGGCGACGACCTCAAGCGGCTGCGCGGATTTCAGTTCCTCTCGGCAAAGCCGTTGCTCGTAGTCATCAACCTG
Organism: Vicinamibacteria bacterium; assembly: GCA_963697705.1. Lineage (GTDB taxonomy): Bacteria > Acidobacteriota > Vicinamibacteria > Vicinamibacterales > JAENWD01 > CAVUCH01. The sequence goes on along the minus strand of CAVOPA010000017.1, from coordinate 319,175 downwards.
GATGAACGGGACGTCACGAGTGTGGGGAGCGATGTGGCGCGTGCGGCCGAAACCACGGGGCTCGGCGGCTTCCTGTCCCGCGCTGCGACACGGGCCGTACCGCTCTGCGCCAAGATCGAGCTCGAAATCGCAGAGCTCGACCCGGCCGACGCCGCTTCGTTCCTCGGCGATCTCGGGCTGCAGGAGTCCGGGCTCGATCGCGTCATCCGCGCCACTTACGATCTGCTCGGGTACATGTCGTTCTTCACCGTGGGAGAAGACGAGTGCCGCGCCTGGTCGATCCCGCGCGGAACCATCGCGCAGTTGGCCGCCGGCGAAATCCATTCAGACATCGCACGCGGGTTCATCAGGGCCGAGGTCGTTGCCTACGATCCCCTCGTCACGCGCGGATCGATGGCCGCCTGCCGGGAGCACGGCGAGGTGCGCCTCGAGGGCAAGGAGTACGTCGTCGCTGACGGCGACGTCATCAATTTCAGGTTCGCAACCTAGTGGCCTGGCCGGGAGAGTGGCGGCCTGTGGCACGCAGCGCCGGGCCGGCGCCCCGTGCAACCGGCTGGTGTAGTCACGACAGAGTACGCAAGTCATGATTCGCACGATTGTCGTGTGCGAGGTGCAGGTGCCGTTCGTGCACGGCGGCGCGGAAATCCACGTGCGCAGCGTTGTGGCGCAGCTGCGGGCGCGCGGATACGAAGCCGATCGCGTGTCGCTGCCCTTCAAGTGGTACCCGAAAGAGGAGATCCTCGCGCATGCCGCGGCGTGGCGCCTCCTGGATCTCAGCGAGGCGAACGGCCGCGCGATCGATCGGGTGATCGCGACGAAATTTCCCGCGTACTTCGTCCGGCACCCGCGCAAGGTCACGTGGCTGATGCACCAGTACCGCGCGGCGTATGAGCTCGCGGGAACGGAGTACAGCGACTTCGAGCATGTCGAGCAGGACGTGGCGCTTCGGCGCCACCTGGTCGCACTCGATACGGAGATGCTCGGCGAGTCGTACCGCCTGTTCGCCGGCGCCGCGAACGCCGGCAAACGCCTCCACAAGTACAACGGCCTGTCCGCGGAAACGCTTTACCATCCGCCGCTGCTCTCCGAGCGCCTGCGCAAGGGTCCCCACGGCGACTACGTCCTCGTGGTCAGCCGCATCGAAGCGATCAAGCGCATCGATCTCGTGGTCGAGGCCATGACCCTGGTCGATCCGGGCATCCGCCTGGTGGTGGCCGGCCACGGCACGCAACGCGACAACGTCGAGGCGAGGGCCGAGGCACTTGGCGTCAGCGACCGGGTCCACTTCGCTGGTGCAGTCGACGACGACACCCTGATCGCGCTCTACGCAGGCGCCCTGGTCGTGGTCTTCGTCCCCTTCGACGAGGACTTCGGCTACGTCACGCTCGAGTCGTTCTTCGCGCACAAGCCCGTCATCACCGCCATCGACGCCGGCGGCCCGCTGGAGTTCGTTGAAGATGGTTCGAACGGCGCCATCTGCGATCCAGCACCGGACTCGATCGCTGCGGCGATCAACGCCTACGCATCGGACCGCACCCGCGCCGCGGCCCATGGCGAGGCGGGATACGAGCGTGCACGCCTCGTGACCTGGGACGGGGTAATCGAACGGCTCCTGGCAGAGTGACTGCGTTTTCGGGCGATCTGCCGTGGCGAATGCCGCTGGCGACAGGTGCACGTCGGGCATGAGGCGCCCCGATCAGGCGCCAATGTAGAATCCGCGCGTGGCCGACACCTCGACAACTTCCGTGATCGTGCCCGCCTACCACGAGGCAGCCGGGATTGCCGACGTCGTGGCGGCGCTCATCACGGCAGGCCCGTGGCACGAGATCATCGTCGTGGACGACGGCTCCGGCGATGGCACGGGTGAACGCGCCCGCGAGGCGGGCGCGATTGTCGTCCGGCACGCATACAACAAGGGCAACGGCGCGGCGGTCAAGAGCGGGCTTCGCCGCGCGACCGGGGCGCACGTGCTCATCGTCGACGGCGATGGCCAGCACTCGCCATCCGACGCCCGGCGTCTCGTCGAGCGCCTCGGCGACTTCGACCTGGTCGTAGGAGCGCGCGCGGGCGCCACGCAGGCAACCATCGGCCGGCGGATCGGCAACTCCGCGCTGAACGGCTTGGCCACCTATCTCACCGGCCGGCGCATCCCCGACCTGACGTCCGGATTCCGGGCGGCAAAACGCGAGGTCCTGACCGAGTTCCTGCACCTGATCCCGAACGGCTTCTCGACGCCCACGACGACGACTCTCGCTTGCCTCAAGGCGGGCTACAGCGTCGCGTTCGTGCCCATCGAGGCCCGCCAGAGACAAGGCAGCTCGAAGATCAAGTTCGCGCGCGATGGGGCGAAGTTCTTCCTGATCATCGTCAAGATCGTCACCTTCTTCAGCCCGCTCCGGGTGTTCCTCCCAGTCAGTCTTCTCTGCCTGGCCGTCGGCGCGGGCTACGCTGCCTGGACGATCGCGACGCAGTCGCACATCACGAACTCGTCGGTGCTGCTCATTGTCGTGTCCGTCGTGATCTTCCTCATGGGCCTGGTGTCGGAGCAGATTGCGGCGCTCCGGTTCGAGGGTCGCCGCTGACCCCCCTGTGGAACAAAAAGCCGACTCATCTAATTATGGGCGCCGCCACGCATATATACTGCGGAAGGAGATCGTGAGCCGCCCTCACGGCAACACGTTTCGCGCCACCGCTCATGCAAGTGCTCGTCCTCACGCCAACGTATAACGAACGCGACAACCTGCCCGATCTCGTGCGCGCGGTGCTCGCGCGCGAGAACTACCGGATGATGATCATCGACGATAGTTCGCCCGATGGCACGGGGGGCGTCGCCGACGCCCTCGCCCGGGAGTTCCCCGGCCGGGTCGAGGTGTTGCACCGCAGCGGTCCCCGCGGGCTGGGCCGTTCGTATCTGGACGGCATCCGCCGCGCGGTCAACGACCCCGCCGACGTGATCTGTCAGATGGATGCCGACTGGTCGCACGACCCACAGTACTTGCCGGCGCTGGTCGCCGCGACGGCGACCTACGACGTCGTGATCGGCTCCCGGTACCTGAACGGCGTGAGCGTCGTGAACTGGCCGCTGCAGCGGATCATCCTGAGCGCCCTCGCGAACCGCTACATCCGGGCGGTGACCCGCCTGCGGCCGTCCGACTGCACGAGCGGGTATCGCTGCTGGCGCCGTGAAACGCTCGCCTCACTCCCGCTCGGCCGCGTCGTCTCTGAGGGGTATGCCTTCCTGGTCGAGATGCTCTTCCGGGCGGCGGATCACGGCGCGCGCATCGGTGAAGTGCCGATCATCTTCGTCGAGCGTCGCCAGGGCGTGTCGAAGCTCTCAGGCAGCGTCATCGTCGAGTCGATGCTGACCCCGTGGCGGCTCTTGCTTCGCCGCGCGATCGGCGGGCGCCCCGCTGGCGAATCGCCTGGAGTTCCGGAGCGCCATTCCCGGTCCCACGTGTAGTTGGTCTCAACTCACGCGTGGTGAGTTCAGACGGCCCTTCAAACCTCGGCGGGCCGCCGAACGACGCGCTCACCGGCGCGGTTTGTTTCCGCCGCCAACAATCAGCCCTCTGAAGGACGCGTGCGTTGTCGACGCCGTGAACGTGAACACCTGCGAGCGCCCGTTCGGCCGACGAGAAACGCCCTGCGCGCTTGCGTAATCCGCGTGTCGTCCCCAGGGGTGCACTACACTTACCGGCGCCACACGCGCGCGCCGCGGGTGGCGGGCCGCCCAGCGGGTCGGCCCATCCAGCGCGGAAGGACCCACAACGGCATGCGGGCTCTGATTACGGGCGGGGCGGGGTTCATCGGCTCGCACCTGTCGGATGCGCTTCTCGCGGCCGGCCATGAGGTGAGCGTCGTCGACGACCTCTCCACTGGCTCCATGGAGAACATCGCGCACCTGAAATCGCACACGGCCTTCCGTTACACCATCGAGTCAATCACGAACGAGCCGCTGCTCGCGGAACTCATCGACGGATGCGACATCGTATTTCACCTCGCGGCCGCCGTGGGCGTGAAGAAGATCGTCGAGGAGCCGGTGCACACGATTGAGACCAACGTGCACGGCACCGAAGTCGTCCTCAAGCACGCGAACAAGAAGAAGAAGCTCGTCGTCATTGCCTCGACCTCCGAGGTGTACGGGAAGAGCACCGCGGTGCCGTTTCACGAAGACGACGACCTTGTGATGGGTCCGACGTCGAAACATCGATGGGCGTATGCCTGCAGCAAGGCGATCGACGAGTTCCTGGCGCTTGCGTACTGGAAAGAGAAGAAGCTGCCGGTCATCATCGTGCGCTTCTTCAATACGGTAGGACCGCGCCAGAGCGGACAGTACGGAATGGTCATCCCCAACTTCGTCCGGCAGGCGCTGGCCGGGCAGCCGATCACGGTGCATGGCGATGGCACGCAGGCGCGCAGCTTCACCTACGTCGGCGACGTTGTCGGGGCGCTGGTAAAGCTCATGACGGAGCCGCGCGCGGTCGGACAGGTGTTCAATCTCGGCAACCCGGAAGAGATCACGATCCTCGAACTCGCGAAACGCGTGCGTCATCTGGCCGCGTCGTCATCGGAGATTGCGCTCATCCCGTACGAGCAGGCCTACGAGGCGGGGTTCGAAGACATGCCGCGGCGGGTGCCCGACCTGCGAAAGATCACGGCCCTGATCGGCTACGAACCGCAGGTGCACCTCGACGAGATCCTGAGCCGCGTCATCGATCACTTTCAGACGAGATAGCGTGCCCCGGGACGGTGCTGTTCCGACCGGCGCGGGCGAGGACCTGATGAGCGGGGCTGTCCCGCTTGATTGGGCATACCCGGTGCGCCATACTGGCCTCGTTCCCCGGGTCACAGCCATGCGCTCCATCGTTCCTCCGGCGTTTGTTTTCCTGCTTCTCCTGTCGAGCCCGCGCGCGGCCAGCGCCGGACCGCTGCGGATGGAGTTTGCGAACGGGTACGTGACGATCAGCGCGTCCGATGTGTCGTTACGGCAATTGCTGACGGAATGGGGCCGACTCGGCCAGACGCGCGTCGTCAATGGAGAGAAGGTCGGAGGCGCGCTGCTGACGCTCGAACTCTCGCATGTGCCCGAGAAGCAGGCACTCGAGATTGTCCTGCGCAGCGTGCCTGGCTACCTGGTTGCGCAGCGCACGACCGCAATTCAGGGCGGTTCGCAATACGACCGCATTGTCGTCATGCCCGGGACGGTCGCTCCTCCGGCGCGAAACGCCGCCGCGCCGCAGCCGCCGCCGCCGCCACCGCAGATCCAGCAGGTCGTGGCGCCGGCGATGCCGGTAGAAGATCAGGATCAGCCGGTACAGGAGGCGCCGGAACAGGCCGCCGCCGAGCAGGAGGAACAACCGCAGCCGGCAGGCCCCCAGGGCCTGCCGCAGCCTGGCATCCAGCCGATGCCACCCAACCCGCAAGGTCAGGGTCAGAACGATCCGAATGTCGCTCGACCGCCGGGCGGCCCGGTGCCGGTGCCCGCAGCGGGCGCGGTCGTGTCGCCGACTCCGGGACAGCTTCCTGTTCCGCCCAAGCCGCAGCAGGAGCAGTAACGTCAGCGTATGGTCGGGCGGAGATAACGAGGGCGTGCGCCTGCGCCGCTCAGCCGCATTGCATAGAGCTGACGAAGCTGCGTGAAGTAGCCCAGCGCCTCACGCAAGTTCATCTTGCTGTGGCCGGTCGTGCGATCGACGAACTCGTACGGCACTTCCGCGACCGTTCGCACCGTGCTCCGCAGCAGCAGCTCGAGGCAGATCTTGAACCCGCCGGCCTGAATGCGCACGCCCTCCACGGCATCGCGTCTGATGAGAAAGAAACCTGACGTGGCATCGCGAACGGGCGTGAGCGGCCGCGCCAGCAGGCACGCCAGGCGAGACATGAGCAGTCGCGAGAGCGGCCAGTTCTTCGAGGAGCCTCCTGGCACGTAGCGGCTGCCGACGATGGCATCCACCTGCAGTTCGCGCAACAACGTCAGCAGTTGCGGCACGAGGTCCAGCGGGTGGCTGAAATCAGCGTCCATCACCCCGAGCACGGGCGCGCTCGCCGCGTCGAAGCCCGCCATCACGGCAGACCCCAGTCCAAGCTTGGCGGCACGGTGCACAACGCGCACGGGGTAGCGGCTGGTGAGCGCATCGGCCACAGCGCCGGTGCCGTCAGGCGAGTTGTCATCCACGATCACCAGTTCCCCGACGATCCCGGCGGACCTGAACACTTCGAAGGCCGCATGCACCAGTTCGGCGAGGCGGCTCCGTTCGTTGTACGTCGGGACGACGAGAGACAGCTCCGCTGTTGCGTGGTCTGGGCTTGGGGAGACTCGGTTGGTCACGGCTGGATGTGGTGGTACCAGACGGATTCTCGTCCAGGAGTGCCGCGCACAGCAACCGTCGTTCCCCGGCGGGCGTCGTGCCTCCGTGTAGAATTGGCCGCAGGCCCTAGGACGAGTTATGGCTTCGCTGCCGGCTCGGACGCTTGAATCGGACAGACGTTGCGTGACAATGGCCGAAGTCGATCGTTTCCGACCAGAAGATCGGCGCAGCGTCGAGGCGCTGTACCGGCGCGTCTTCGGGAACGACGCCGCCGATGCGAGCCGTCTCCGATGGGACTGGCAATACCGCCGCAACCCGAACAATCCTGACGGCACCCCGATCATCTGGCTCGCACGCGAAGGTCCGAGCATCATCGGGCAGTACGCGACGATGCCGGTGCGGTTGTGGGTGCGCGGCCGTGAGGTGCCGGCGTCGTGGGGCACCGACGTGATGGTGGCCCCGGAGCGCCAACGGCAGGGCGTCGGCGAGGTGCTCTTCCGCACGTGGGACCGGAATGTCGGCGCCTCACTGGGTCTCGGGCTGTCGGAATCCTCCCATCAATTGTTCAAGAAGCTTCGCTGGCCCGAGGCGGGTCCGGTGCCGTGCCTCGTGAAGCCGCTCACCCGCCGTGCGTTCAAGCGGCCGAACTGGCCCGAGGGCGTGAATCGCGTTGTGTCCGTCCTCACGCTGCCCGTGATCAAGATCGTGGCGCGATCGCGGCCGCTGCGCGCGGAGATTGAAATCATTCGGCGCTTTCCACCCGAGTTCACGGATTTATGGGAGCGGGTGGCCCCGAAGTTCGACCTCGCCGTACGCCGTGACGCGCACTACTTGAACTGGAAGTACATCGAAGCGCCGCACGTGCGGTATTCCGTGGCCGCGTTGAAGCGGGAGGGCCGGGTCGACGGGTACGCCGTGTACCGCCATCTTCAGGAACCGCGCGGCCGTGTGACGAGCCTGGTGGACTTTCTTGTCGATCCCGACGACGCCGCCGGGACGGAGACGCTGCTGCTCTGGGTGGATCGCGAGGCACGCGCCGCCGATTCCGACAAGGTGCGCACGTATGTCCTGAACGCCGCGTACCGCAAATGGCTGCGCAACTCCGGCTACTTCACGGTCAGGTCGGGAATGGAATTCACCGTCAAGATCAACGACGTGCCTGTGCCCGATCACTTCTACCAGGAAACCGATCGCTGGCATGTGACGCTGGGAGACTCCGATCAGGACCACTGACCGGCCCGCGGCCGCGTCCGGCAGCGCAACGGCATTTCCTCGCGGCACGGTCGCAACGACGCAGGTGCTCGCAGCGCGTGGACTTCCGGCGGCGCTCGAAACCGTCCGTCCGATGAGAGACAACCCAGGAGTCATAATCGTGCCGCTGATAGACCAACTTGCCGGTGAGATACAGTCCGCGATGAAGCGGCGCGAGCAGACCACGCTCGACGCGCTTCGCATGCTGAAGACAGCGTTGACCATGAAGGGCGTCGAGAAGGGCAGGGACCTCGACGATGCGGAATCGGTGCAGGTGGTGAACGCGCTCGTCAAACAGCGTCGCGACTCAATCGAGCAGTTCACCAAGGCAGGCCGGCAGGAGCTGGCCGACAAGGAGTCAGCCGAAATTGTGGTGCTCCAGCGCTACCTGCCTGCTGCCGCCACGCCTGAAGAGGTTGACGCGGCCGTTGACCGAGCGATCCAGGAGACCGGCGCCACGTCGTTGAAGGACATGGGCCGCGTGATGAAGGCGGCACTGCCACTGCTGGCCGGGAAGAACGCCGACGGCAAGGCGGTGAACGAGGCCGTGCGCCGGAAGCTGAGCTGAGAGCGGCAACTTTCCAGACCGCTCGTCGTCTAAAGGCACAGACGAAGAGGCGCCCGCCTCTTCCATCCTCCAGGGGTCACCGGGCCACCGGACGACCCCATCTTTTTGTACGCCGCAGGACGGAACCCGGAATTCTGAGTGCGGCCCATCCGCCCTCCTTCATCCGACCTCCGCACGAGCCGCCGTCCCCTCAGCGGCCCTGTAGTACCCTTGGCGACAGCACATGAGCACACCTGCGCCCGGCCCGGATCCGGAGGCCGGCAGCGTCCTTTCCCCAGAAATCACGCAACCGGCGGCACGACGGCTCGCGCGATCCGCAGGGCTGATCGGCGTCGCCACCATGACGAGCCGCGTGCTCGGCCTGGTGCGCGATCAGGTGCTGGCGTACCTCTTCGGCGCCGGAAATGCCGTCGACGCGTACAACGTGGCGTTCCGCGTCCCGAATCTCGTGCGCGACCTCTTTGCGGAGGGCGCGATGAGCGCCGCCTTCGTTCCCACGTTCACCCGGTACCTCACCCGGGAGGGCCGCACCGCGGCATGGCGCCTCGGCAACCACGTCGTCAACGCGCTGCTGGTGGCCACCGCGCTGCTGGTCTGCGCGGGGCTGGTCTACACGCAGCCGCTCGTGACGATGTTCGCCGAGGACTACAGCAGCGTGCCGGGCAAGCTGGAGCTGACGATCCTGCTGACGCGGATCATGCTGCCGTTCCTGACGCTCGTGGCCCTCGCCGCGGCGTTCATGGGCATGCTGAACTCGCTCAACCGGTTCTTCGTGCCGGCGCTGTCGCCCGCGATGTTCAACGTCGCGAGCATCCTCTGCGCGATCCTGCTCGTGCCGCTCATGCCGCGTGTGGGATTGCCGCCGATTGCCGCCATGGGCGTGGGCGTCCTGATCGGCGGCATCGGCCAGATCCTGATTCAGTGGCCCGTGCTCCGGAAAGAAGGCTATCGGTATCAGCCGCTGCTCGATGTGCGCGAGCCGGGGTTGCGACAGGTGCTGATTCTCATGGGGCCCGGCACCCTGGGGCTCGCCGCCACGCAGATCAACGTGTTCGTCAACACCGTGCTCGCAACGGGGGAAGGGACCGGTGCGGTGTCGTGGCTGAACTACGCGTTCCGGTTGATGTACCTGCCCCTCGGCATCTTCGGTGTGTCGATCGCGACCGCAGCAATGCCGGGCATCGCGCGCCATGCCGCGCGGGAGGACATTCCCGGCATGCGCCACGAGGTGGCGAGTGGGATCGCAATGATGGCCGTCCTGAACGTGCCCGCCACGCTCGGGCTCATCGTGCTTGCCCGTCCGATCGTCGCCATGCTGTTCGAGCGCGGTGCGTTCACACCGCACGACACCGGCGCAACGGCGGCCGCGTTGATGTGCTACGCGATTGGACTGACCGGCTACTCGGTCGTGAAAGTCGTGTCGCCAACGTTCTATGCGCTGCATGAGAGCCGCAAACCCGTCATGGTCAGCGCCGCCAGCGTGCTCGTGAACGCCGGGCTCAATATCGCGTTCGTCAAGCGCTTCGGCTACCTGGGCCTCGCGGTCGGCACGTCGCTGACGGCGCTCCTGAACGCCTCGGTGCTGCTCGCGATGCTCCGCCATCGGCTCGGCGGCATCGAGGGCGCCCGCCTGCTCGGCGTCTGCGCCCGCAGCCTGGCGGCGTCACTCGCCATGGCGGCCACGGCGTACGCGATCGACTCGTCGATGACGCATCTCCTGCCCGGGCGTGCGCTTCTCGTCCAGGCGGTCCGCGTCGGCTCGAGCATCGCGGGCGCACTGGTCGTAATGCTCGGCGCGTCGTGGCTGCTCGGCCTGCACGAGATCAACGATGTGATGCGCGCGCTGTGGTCGCGTGTCGCGCGGCCGCGCCGCGCCTGACCCATGCTGCGCCGCACCTCGGCCCTGGTCGGCCTCGATCGGACGATCCTGCTGATGGCGGCGACGCACTTCGCGGTAGACGGCTACTCGAACATCTACGCGCCGTTGCTGCCGCTGCTCATCCCGCGGCTCGGCCTGTCGCTGGCCGCCGCCGGCACCCTGACCATGTGCTTTCAGATCGCGGCGTCGGTGTCGCAACTCGGCTTCGGCCATGTCGCCGACCGGTGGCGCCCGCGTGTGCTGCTCGTCGCCGGACCGGTGCTTTGCATCGCGGTGCTGAGCGCCATCGGGCTTGCGCGCTCGCCATTCATGCTTGGGTTTATCCTCGTACTCGGCGGGCTCGGCGGCGCCGCCTTTCACCCGCCGGCCGCCGCACTCGTGCACCGCCTCGCCGGTCAGCGCCAGGGTTTTGCGATGGCGCTCCACATCACAGGCGGGTCGCTTGGATTCTCGCTGGGGCCGCTGCTGTTTGCGCCCATCATCCAACGGATGGGACTGCACTGGAGCCCGGTCGTCGCACTGCCCGGTCTCGTGTGGATCTGGATGTGCCTGAGACGCGTCCCCGTGCTGGAGGAGACGCACCGGATCTCGGCCGACGGCGGGTTCAGCGCCCTGCGTCCGTACGCCTTCCATCTGACGCTGCTGTATCTGATTGTCGTGCTGCGGACGCTCGCGGCTCTGAGCTTCGCCACATTCGTGCCCGTGATGCTTACACGGCGCGGCGTCTCGGTCAGCGGTGCAGCCGCGGCAATCTCGCTCTACCTGTTCGCCAGCAGCATGGGCGGCTTCACGGGCGGACCGCTGGCCGATCGATTCGGAGCCAAGCGCGTGATTGCGTGGTCACTCGTGGCGGCTGTCCCGTTCCTGGTCGTGGCGCCGCTGCTCCACGGCTGGGCCTTTCTCGTCGTCCTCGCGGCGGGCGGGTTCTTCGTACAATCGACGCTGCCGGTCAACGTCACCTTTGGCCACCAGCTCGCGCCGGTGAGCGCCGCGACGGTCTCGTCGCTGATGATGGGTTTTGCGTGGGGCACGGGGGGACTGGCCGTGCCACTCGTGGGCATGCTGGCGGACCGTGTCGACATCGCGCCGGCGTTGATGATCATGGGCCTGGCGCCGCTCGCCGCCGCCGCTTGTGCACTGCCGTTGCCTGGCGGACAGCTCTCGCGCCCGGCGAGCGCCGGTGGTCTCGCCGAGCCCGCGCCGTTCGCGTCGGACTGAACCATCACCATTACGTGTTCACGGCCGCGCGCATCGCGACGAGTCGCGGGAATCGATCGTGTGGGATCGAGCTGCGTCAGACCCCGCCGCGAGCCATGACGCGTGGTGCTGCACGGCGATCGCGAGGCATGGAAGTTGCTCAGGTCTGATGCGCAGCTGTGTGGTACGATCGGCGCATCTGCGCAGCCCGGAACGCAATGATTTAGCAGGCTCATCAATGCGGCGCTATCCTCCGCCTTCCGCCATGACCGCTTCGTTCGGCCCCGGCCCGCTGACGCCGGCCGTGAAGTGGCTCCTCATTTCGAACATCGCCGTCTTCCTGCTCACGAGCTTCTGGCCGGATCCCGTGCGGGTACTCGGTCTGCGGCCTGCGGACGTGTGGCTACGCCTGGAGGTGTGGCAGGTCGTCACCTACATGTTCCTGCACGCCAACCTGCTGCACGTGGGCTTCAACATGCTCGCGTTGTGGATGTTCGGCGTGGAGCTGGAGCGATTGTGGGGCACGCGATTCTTCGCGCGCTATTACGCAATCACGGGCATCGGCGCGGGCCTGTGTGTGATGCTGGTGAGCGTCTTCTCGGCGCAGCTCGCTCAGGCGATGACGATCGGCGCCTCAGGCGCGATCTTCGGCTTGCTGATGGCCTACGCGCTGTACTTCCCGCACCGTCAGATTCTCCTGTTCCTGCTCTTCCCCGTCTCGTCGCGCGTGTTCGTCGCGATCGTTGGCGCGGTGAACCTCTATTCGGCTATGACGGCCACCACCGCGGGCGTCGCGTACTTCGCCCATCTTGGCGGCCTGGCGGTGGGCTACCTCTATCTCAAGTCGAAGACGCCGCGGTTCCACCCGATCGCCGAAATCAAGTACCGATACCTGAAGTGGAAGATCAACCGCGTGAAGCGGAAGTTCGACGTCTACTCGGGCGGGCGCGCCGACGACGTGAACCGTCGCATTCACTGAGGCGCGCAGGTCATTTCCGGAAGTAGTCGTCCGTCTTGTCCAGCCAGTCCTGCCGGATGGGGCTGAACATGTCCAATTCGAACGTGTCCTCCAGCGCTTCGGCCTGGTGCTCTACCCACGAGGGGATGTGCAGCACTTCGCCTTCGCGGACGACGATCGATTCACCGCCCACCAGAAATTTCAGAGCGCCCTGCAACACATAACTGAGCTGCTCGCTATCGTGCGAGTGCGTCGGCACGACGGCGCCACGCTTCAAGTACACCTGCGCGAGCATCTCACGGTGACCCGTGATGAACTTGCGCGAGATCATCTCGGTCACTTTTTCGAGCGCGATCTCATCCCAGCGATAGAGGCGAACGGGGTCCGACACGATGCATCCTTTCAGGGCGGAATCGGGCGGCTCCGCGGCCGGCCGACAACGGCGGCCGTTACGCGTTGCGGCCGCACTCGAGGCAGTTGTGGCCGTCGCGGCCCGGCGGAAGGGCCGGAGTATAGCACCGGCCGAATGCTATACTTTCGGCGTGATCTGCCCCGCTCCCCGTACCAGACGCACACACATTTCGCTGCCCGGCGGAGCCCCGGATTTGGACCGCAGAGGGCCGGCATGAAAGCCACCGTCGCACGGCCCGAGGCGGCGGCACACGACGGTGCGGTGACGGCCGCATCCGAGCTGCCGCACGGCCTCACGCCAGACGACCTGCTTGCCGCATATCGACTGATGCTCCTGTCGCGGCGGATCGACGACAAGGAGATTCAGCTCAAGAACCAGAGCCAGATTTACTTCCAGATCAGCGGGGCCGGACACGAGGCCGTGCTCGTCGCGTCCGGCGTGCACCTGCGCGGCGGCTACGACTGGTTCCACCCGTATTACCGCGATCGCGCGCTCTGCCTTGCGATCGGGGTCACGCCGCTCGAGATGCTCCTGCAGTCGGTCGGTGCCAAAGACGACCCCGCGTCCGGCGGACGCCAGATGCCCTCGCATTGGGGCAGCCGGCGCCTGAACATCGTCTCGCAGGGCAGCCCGACCGGTACGCAGGCGCTGCAGGCGATCGGATGCGCCGAAGCGGGATTGCTGTACCGGGACGTGACGGCGATTGCGGGGCGCGAGGAGCGCCACCATCCAGACGAGGTCACCTACATCTCGATCGGCGACGGCGCCACCAGTGAAGGCGAGTTCTGGGAATCGCTGAACACCGCCTGCACGAAGCGGCTGCCGGTGTTGTACCTGGTCGAGGACAACGGCTACGCGATTTCGGTGCCCGTCGGCGTGCAGACGCCGGGCGGCAACATCGCCCGCCTCGTGTCGTCGTTCCCGCACCTCACCGTGCTGGAAGTCGATGGCACCGATTATCTCGCCAGCTACGGCGTGATGGGCGCGGCGGTGGCGCAGGTGCGCGCCGGCGGGGGCCCGGTCCTGGTGCGTGCGACCGTGACCCGGCCGTACTCGCACTCGCTCTCGGACGATGAGCGGCTGTACAAGACACGGGAGGAGCGCGAGGAGGAGAGGACGCGCGATCCCCTGCTCAGGATGTCGCGGCTGCTCATCGCAGAAGGGGTCGCGGCCGAAGCGGACCTGAGCGACATCGCGGCCTCGATCGATCGCGAGGTTCAGGAGGCAACCGACGCGGCTCTGGCCGCAGCGAAGCCCACGCGCGACACCGCCGCGCTCTGGGTGTTCTCGCCGGACGTGGATCCAACAGGTGACCACTTCGCGGCCGAGCCGCACACCGAAGGCAAGCCCGACACGATGGTGGCCGCGATCAACCGCACGCTGCACGACGAGATGGAGCGATCGCCGAATGTTGTCGTCTTCGGCGAGGACGTCGCGGACTCGAGCGATGAGTCGAAGCTCGCGTCGGTGCCGGGCAAGGGCGGCGTGTTCAAGGTGACCCACGGGCTGCAGAAAGCGCACGGCAGCACGCGGGTGTTCAACTCGCCGCTCGCGGAGGCGAACATCGTCGGTCGCGCCGTCGGCATGGCGCTCCGCGGGATCAAGCCGGTGGTCGAAATCCAGTTCTTCGACTACATCTGGCCGGCGATGATGCAGATCCGAGACGAGATGTCGATGATGCGGTACCGCTCGGGCAACAACTTCTCCTGCCCGATGGTGATCCGCGTCCCGATTGGCGGCTACCTGCGCGGCGGTGCCCCGTATCACAGCCAGTCAGGCGAGAGCATCTTCGCGCACTGCCCGGGCATTCGAATCGCGTTCCCGTCGAACGCGGTCGACGCAACGGGGCTGCTGCGTACGGCGATTCGGTGCGACGACCCGGTGATGTTCCTCGAGCACAAGCACCTGTACCGGCAGACGTACAACAAGGGCGTCTACCCGGGCCCGGACTTCACGATTCCGTTCGGGAAGAGCGCCCTCAGGCGCGAGGGGTCGGACGTGCTCGTCGTCACGTGGGGCGCGCTCGTGCAGCGCACGCTGCTCGCGGCTCAGCAGGCGGAAAAGGAAGGCCTGAGCGTCGCCGTGCTGGATCTGCGGACGATCATGCCGTACGACTGGGCCGGCATCAGCGCGCAGGTGCAGCGCACGAACCGTGTGGTCATCGCGCACGAAGACCAGCTGACCTGCGGGTTCGGCGCGGAGATCGCCGCGCGCATCGCCGACGAGCTGTTTCACTGGCTCGACGCGCCCGTGCGGCGCGTGGCGGCGATGGACACGCCGGTGGCGTACGCACCCGAGCTCGAAGAAGAGATCCTGCCGCAGGCCGCCGACGTGCTGGCGGCCATCCGTGAAATCGGGCGCTACTGATCCGGTCCGGCGCGGCCCGCACCCTTGCGCGCCGGGCCCTGACGTCACGGCCGCGCGGGATCGAACACCAGCCGTGGCACAGCGCCCTTCGTGTGCAGCGCACCCGCCTCGTATTCCCGCTTGATCGCATCGAACCAGATGTTCGCGATCTTCGTGTAGCCCGCATCGGTCGGGTGGAGACCGTCCACGCCGATGGAGCCGGCCGGCGTGCCGCCGAGCCCGCCGTACAGGTCGACGAGCACGACGCGTTCGTCTGCCGCGAGGTTCGCTATTGCGGCGTTCAGGCGTGGCACTGCCTCGGCTCCTCCACCGCGCGACCCGTTCGGGTTCTGGGGCGGAAACGTCGCGAGCATGACGCGCACGCCTCGTGACCTGGCCGACTTGATCATCTCCTCGAGTGCGGTCGTGATGCGCGCGATGGCCGCGTTGAACATGCCAGTCGATGCCGCGGCCAAAAGATCGTTCGCCCCGTCGAGCACCAGGGCGACCTGCGGCTGATTGCCGTCGAGCTCCCGCGGGAACCGCATCATGCCGTCCGGATACGCCGCCTCGCCGGCTTTGCCGCGGTTGAGGACGACAATCGACTGATCGATATAGCGTCCCGAGAGCAGGGACTGCAGCTTGTATGGATACGATTCCGTGAGGCTGAGCACGAGCGTGGTGGGATCGGGCGAGGTCGTCCCCTCGGTGATGCTGTCGCCGAAGGCCAGGAAGCGCACGGACGACAACACCGGCACGGCTGAGACAATCACGGAGAAGCCGCACGTGCCTGATCGGCCCCGCGAGTCGGTCGCCGTGCAGGTCACGCGTGTCGTGCCCAGCGGGAACGCCGTTCCCGATGCCGGTGCACAGGTCGTTGTGACGGGTGCGCTGCCGCCCGCGGCGACGGGCGTGTCGAACGCCACCACAGGTGGCTGGCCCTGTCGTGCCGACGCCTGGATGTCGGCCGGACACGTCAGGGTCGGTGCAGGAACCGGGGGATCAGGGTTGGTAGGAGAATCGCCGCAGGAGCTCAGGCACGCCGCGAGCACGAGCCAGCGCAGGTGGCGGCACGCCACACCCGCTGTGAGTCTGTCCAACACGTCTGGTCTCGCCACCGTGTTCCGCCGGCCGGCCAGCAGCCGGGGCCACGAGTAATGCCACTGCAGAGTTCTCGATCTTACACGACTCGCTGGGCGTTCTCGCACGGACGCGTCGCGCACGCCTCGGGCGCCGCAGTGCTTGCGACCGCCGTGCTCATCATCCTCTCCACGACGGGGCTGGGCAGCGCCCGGACGCCGGAGCTGCTGCGATCCGTATCCGCCCTGCCGCCGCACCTGGTCGGCCTCTTCTCGGAACCGGCCGGGTTTCACCAGCTCCGATCGGGCGCGTATCTCGTCTTCGACCGCCGGGGCCATACGGTATACGGCGTCGACGCGGGCCTCACGACCGCGACGAAGATCGTGCAGGTGGGCCAGGAATCGGGCCGCATCATCCAGCCGGTCGCCTTCGCGGTGTCATCCGACGACCGGTTCGTCGTCGCCGACGCGCCGGTCGGCCGCGAGCGCGTGCAGCGGTTCGGCGCCGAGGGCACGCGACTGGGCGGCTTCGTCCTGCCCGGACACATCGAAGCGCGCGTGCAATACGGCGGTCTGGTGCTGAACGGGGTGGCCTCGATCAACTACGAGGGCGAGTCTATCCTGGTCAACCAACCGGAGCGCGGCGCGGTGATCACCGAGTACACCCTTGAAGGGGTGCCGCAGCGGAACATCGGGCTGCTGCGCGCGACGGGGTACGAAGCGGATCCGGACTTGCACCGTGCATTGAACACGGGGCTTCCCCTCATCAATCCGCAGGGCGGCTACTACTTCGTGTTCCAGACCGGCGAGCCGCGGTACCGCAAGTACGACGCGCGAGGGACGCTGCTCTTCGAGCGGGCGATTCAGGGCAGTGAGCTGGATGCCTGGCTCGCTTCACAGCCGACGACGTGGCCGTCACGACGCGGTGCGCGCGAGTTGCCCGTCGTCTCCCCGATCGTGCGCACGGCGACTGTCGACCATGCCGGCAATCTCTGGATCGCGTTCACGCTGCCGTTCACGTACGTCTACGACGCCGAGGGTGAGAAGAGCCGCGTCGTGCAGTTTCACGCTGCCGGCCTCATCGCGCCCACCAGCCTGTCGTTCGCGCGCGACGGCACGCTGCTGGTCACGCCCGGCTGCTACGTGTTCGACCCGCGGCCGGGCAAAGGGAGTTAGGGGATGAAGGAGTCGATGACGAATGCTGATGTTGGATGCAGGATCGCATCGGTGTCGGCGTCCGGCATCATCCTGCATCCTGTATTCGCCATCCCGCGTCCTCTCCCGCATGCTACGATCCCGCACATCGATATGACGCCGGAGCAGCAGGGCGTTGCCGACGCCAATCAGATCTTCTATGCCGCCTTGTCCGCACGCGATTCGGGCGCGATGGCCGAGGTGTGGTTCCCGGCCGACTGGGCCGAGTGCGTCCATCCGGGGAGCACCGCGCTTCGGGGCTGGGACGCGATCCGCGACAGCTGGCGGGGCGTGTTCGAAGGTGGCGCCGCGATCACCGTCACACCCGGCGATGTGCGCGTGCGCATCGTCGGCGATGTGGCCTGGGTGTCTTGTATCGAGCGGATCGCCGCCGCCGAGGGCGACGAGATCCACAGCTCGCTTGCACAGGCGACGAACCTCTTCGTGCGTCACGACGACCGATGGCGCCTCGTCGTGCATCACGCATCACCGGTGCCCTACGTGCCGCCGCCGCTGCCTGGTTCCGGAGCGTTGGTGAACTGACGTGAGCCACATTCAGGCGCGGCCCGCGATCGCGGCGCTGGCCGCGTCGCTGCTGCTCACTCCCGCGAGGCCGATGGCAACCGCCAACAACTCCCTCACCGCAGTGCCCGGCATCACCGTCGGTCACGTCACCTTGCCCGATCGCCCCACCGGCTGCACCGTGATTCTGGCCAGCCCCGCAGCCATCGGAGGCGTCGATGTGCGCGGCGCCGCGCCCGGCACCCGTGAAACCGATCTGCTCTCTCCCATCAACACCGTCGATCGGGTGGACGGGATTGTCCTGGCCGGCGGCAGCGCGTTCGGGCTCGATGCCGCCTCTGGCGCCGTGCGCTGGCTCGACGAGCACGGAATCGGCTTCGAGACGGCCGTCGCGCGCGTGCCGATTGTGCCATCAGCGATTCTGTTCGACCTCGGCGTCGGCGACCCGCGGATCCGGCCGACCGCGGATTGCGGCTATCGCGCGGCCGCCCAGGCGAGCGCGGCGCCCGTCACCGAGGGCAACGTCGGCGCGGGCGCTGGAGCAACCGTCGGGAAACTGGCCGGCATGCAGCGCGCGATGAAAGGCGGCATCGGCAGCGCCGCCGTCGTCCTGCCGAATGGCCTGATCGTCGCCGCCCTCGTGGCGGTCAACGCCATCGGCGACGTCATTGATCCGGCGACCGGCGCCGTAGTCGCTGGCGTGCGCACCGAGGATGGTCGATCGCTGGCCGACGCCCGGCGGCTCTTGCGCGCGGCGCCGCCCGTCCCGCCACGCACGGCCGAGAACACGACGCTCGCGGTCGTCGCCACCAACGCGCGGCTCACGAAGCCGCAGGCGGTGAAGCTGGCGCAGATGGCGCACGACGGGTTCGCTCGTGCGCTCTGGCCGGTGCACACGCCGGCGGACGGCGACACCGTTTTCGTCCTCGCGACAGCCGCGCGGTCCGACCCGGACGACCTGCTGCTCGTCGGCGCGCTCGCCGCAGACGTGACGGCAGAGGCCATCGTCAGGTCCGTGCGGGCCGCCACGTCGGTGGCCGGGTTTCCTGCGCTGAGAGATCTCGGACGCTGATCGACGGCAAGGCCCATCGCTCAGCCCCCATGAACACGGATCTCGTCCTCCTGCTCGCGTACTCCGCCGGGCTGGTGGCGCTTGGGACGTCGATCGGCACGCTCGTGCGCGGCGCGGGCGACTTCTTCGTCGCCGGGCGCGCCCTCCCGGCGGTCCTCCTTTTTGCGACCATGCTAGCTGCGAACATCGGCGCGGGATCGACGGTCGGAGCCGCCAGTCTCGGCTACCGGCAGGGCGTGAGCGCGTGGTGGTGGAACGGCTCGGCGGGCATCGGATCGCTACTGCTGGCGTGGTGGATCGGCCCGCGCATCTGGCGCGAGGCGAAGCGCCGCGAGTACCTGACCGTAGGCGACTTCGTCGAGGCGCATTACGGCAGCCGCGTGCGGGCGCTGACGGCGGCCCTGCTGTGGACCGGCACGCTCGTCATACTGGCGGCGCAGCTGATCGGCGTCGCGTCCATCCTGCAGGTCGTGGCCGGCGTGCCGCGGCCGGCCGGCGCGGCGCTCGGTGGCGTCGTGATCGTCTGCTACTTCGTGTCGGGCGGGCTCCTCAGCTCGGCGTGGGTGAACCTCGCGCAGCTCGTCGTGCTGCTCGCCGGGTTCCTGATCGCGACGCCGATCGCCATCGCGGCGGCCGGAGGATGGGGCATGCTCGTTCACGCGCCGGCGCTCCCGCCAGGCTTCCTCGCGTTCACCGGCCCACACGGCAGCGCCGTTCTGCTGCTGGCATTGCTCGGGCCGTCGTTCATGGTGTCGCCCGGGCTGCTGCAGAAGGTGTACGGTGCAGTGGACGTGCGGGCAGTGCGGGTGGGCGTGGCGGCGAATGGATTCGCCCTCCTGTGCTTCGGGTTCATCCCGGCCCTGCTCGGAATGGTAGCGCGCGTGCTGCACCCGTCGCTGACGTCGCCCGACCTGGCGCTCCCAACCGTGCTCGCGCGCGACCTTCCGCCCGCGGTCGGATCGCTGGCGCTGGCCGCCGTGTTCTCCGCCGAGGTCAGCACGGCCGATGCCGTGCTGTTCATGCTGTCGACGTCGCTCTCGCAGGATCTGTATCGCCGCTTCCTGCGGCCGAACGCGAGCGACCGACAGCTGCTCGCGGTCGCGCGCCGCGCAGCTGTCGGCGCCGGCCTCGCGGGAATCGCGCTGGCGACGGTGATCCCGACCGTGATCGGTGCGCTGAAAGTCTTTTACGGGCTGCTCACGGTCGTGCTCTTCGTGCCGATCGTCGCGGCGCTCCACGTGCGCCGCGCAGGTGCGCCGGAAGCGGCGGCGTCCATTCTCGCGGGTGTCAGCGTGCTCGTCGGCGTCCATCTTCATACCGGGGGCGGGCCGCTCCGCGGCTGGCCGCCTGAAATCGTGGCGCTGATCACGGCGGCTGGCGCGTTCGCGCTGTTGCTCGCCGGCCGCTGGAGCAGACCGCATGATTGACGTCCAGGGGCTCACGCGCCGGTTCGAGAGCCGCGTCGCCGTCGAAGACCTCTCGCTCCAGGTGCACCCGGGCGAAATCTTCGGCCTGCTCGGGCCCAACGGCGCCGGCAAGACCACAACCTTGCGGATGCTGGGCGGCCTCATCAGCCCGTCTTCTGGCACCGCCACGGTGGCGGGCGTGCCGCTCGTGCGCGAGCGGATGGACGACGTCCGCGCAAAGGTGGGGTTTCTCACCGAGGCGCCCGGACTCTGGGACCGTCTGACGGTCAGGCTGAATCTGCTCGTCTACGCGCGCCTGTACGCCGTGCCCCATCCTGAGCGCGCGGTGGTTCGGGCACTCGCCATGTTCGGGCTGGAGGATCGGGCCAGCAGCCTTGCGGCGCAGCTCTCGAAGGGCATGAAGCAGAAGATCGCGCTCGCGCGCGCGCTGCTGCACTCGCCGCCCGTGATCCTGCTCGATGAGCCGACGTCCGGGCTCGACCCGCAGACGGCGCGGCTCGTGCGCGAGCTGGTGCTCACGCTTCGCGATCAGGGGCACACGATCATCATCTCGACGCACAATCTCGACGAGGCCGAGCGGATGTCGTCGAGGATCGGCGTGCTGCAGCGACGGCTCATCGCGCTCGACACACCCGATGCGCTCCGACGCCGGCTGTTCGGCCACCGCGTGCGCGTGCGGCTCGCTGCCGGCACGGCGGCGCACCGCGAGGCTGCCGTGCGAGCCGGCGGGCGCAACGTGCAGGCACTCGAGGACGGCTTCGCGCTGGACATGGAGAACGTGGACCGCGACACGCCGGGCATCGTGCGGGCGCTGGTGGATGCGGGCGCAGACGTGCTCGCCATAATCCCTGAGCACGCGCCGCTCGAGGACGTGTACCTCGCGCTGATCAACGACGCGGCAGCCGAGGAGGCGAGCGAGTGACGTTTGCCGCGTACCGCGTGTCAGCGCTGCTCGCGAAAGAACTGGCGGAGCTGCGGCGGAACCGCGTCGCCCTGGTGCCGGTCTTGATCCTCGCGATCGTCACGGTGGCGCTGCCGTTTCTCATCGCGCTCGTCATACCGATGATCGTGGGCGAGCCGCTCGCCGCCGACCCCGAGTTCGCGCGGGCCGTCAAACGCAGCGCGATCCCGCAGGGCATCAGGATGAGCGATGAAGCAGCCGTGCAGACGTTCATCTTCCAGCAGTTCATGCTGCTGCAGCTGCTCATCCCCGTGACGGGAGCGATGGCCTTTGCCGGCTACAGCCTCATCGGCGAGAAGCAGGGCCGCACGCTCGAGCCGCTGCTCGCGACTCCGATCACCACGGCGGAACTGCTCATCGCCAAAGGGCTCGGCGCGTTGCTGCCGTCGCTCGGGATCATGGTCGTGGCGCTTGCGGTGTACCTGGCGGGGATGCTGGCCTTCGCCGCGCCACACGTGTTCTCGGCCGTCGTGAGCGCACGCACCGCGCTGCTGGTGATGGGCTTCGGTCCGGTCGCGGCGCTCGTCGCCCTGCAGATTGCGGTGCTGGTGTCCTCGCGGGTCAACGACCCCCGTACCGCGCAGCAGTTCGGGGCGCTGCTGATCCTGCCGATCACGGCGGTGTTCGTGATGCAGTTCAACGGGGTGATCCGGTTGACGGTGCCGGTCATCACGATGGCGCTCGTGGCCCTGTGTGCTCTCTGGGTGCTGCTGGTGGTGCTGGGCGTCGCGCTGTTCGAGCGAGAAGCGATCCTGACGCGGTGGAAGTGAGCCACCGGATTCGATCGTCCAGCCGTCGCGCTTCGACCGCCCGCGCGTCTACGGATGTGGCAGGCGATGCCGATCTCATGAACGCGTGTGTCCTGCGCGGCCATGGTGAGCACCGCCACAAGGTACGCGCACGTGGAGCTTCCGATGACTGACGTCGCTGCCGCCATGCCCGCCTCGCCCGAGCGGATGCCGGTCATCCGTTCCGTGGCGATCCTGGGCGCAGGCACGATGGGCGCACAGATCGCGGCCCACTTCGCAAACGCCGGCGTCCCATCCCTGCTGCTGGACCTCACGGCCGACGTTGCGCGCCACGGGCTCGAGCGCGCGCGTACGCTCAAGCCCGATCCGTTCTTCACGTCGGACAGCGTGGCACTCATTTCGACCGGCGGCTTCGACGCCGACTTCGCACGCGTGGCCGAGGCCGACTGGGTCATGGAGGCCGTCGTCGAACGGCTGGAGGTGAAGCGCGACCTGCTCGCGCGTCTCGACAGCGCCCGGCGGCCGGGGTCGATTGTCAGCTCGAACACGTCGGGCATACCAATCGGCGCGCTCGCCGAGGGCCGTTCGGAGGACTTCCGCCGGCATTGGCTCGGCACCCACTTCTTCAATCCGCCGCGCTACCTGCGGTTGCTGGAGATCGTCCCGACGCCCGACACGGACCCCGCCGTTCTTGCGGCTATCGTCCGCTTTGCGGATCGCCGGCTCGGCAAGGGCACGGTCGTCGCGAAGGACACGCCGGGCTTCATCGCGAACCACATAGCGCTCCACGGCGTCATTCGAGCTCTCGAGGCGCTCGCCAGCGGGCGCTACACGATCGAAGAGATCGATGCGATCACAGGGCCGCCGCTCGGCCGCCCGAAAAGCGCGACGTTCCGGACCGCCGACATCGCCGGGCTCGACATTCTGGCGCACGTGGCGCGCACGCTCCATGAGCGGCTGCCAGAGGGCGACCGCGACCTGTTCCGCGTGCCCCGTCTGCTCGACGAGATGCTCTCGCGCGGATGGCTCGGAGAGAAGGCAGGCCAGGGCTTCTATCGGCGCGAGAAGAACGCGGATGGGGAATCCGAGATCCTGACACTGGATCCGGCGTCGATGACCTATCGCGCCAGGCAGCCGGCACGACTGGCCGCACTCGAGGCAGCCAGGCCGGTGCAGGACGTGCGGGATCGCCTACGCATGCTGTTCGCGAGCGAGGACAAGGTCGGCGCCTTCCTTCGCGAGACCCTCGCGCCAACCTTGATCTACACCGCCCGTGTGGCGCTGCAGATTGCGCACACGATCGATGACGTCGATCGCGTGATGCGGTGGGGCTTCGGCTGGGAGCTCGGGCCGTTCGAACTGTTCGACGCAATCGGGACCGACGCGGTCGTGAACGCCTGGCGGAAGCAGGCCTCCCAAGGCGACGTGCCGCCGCTTATTCGGGCAGTGCTCGACACGCCACGCCGTCAATTCCGGGCCGCGCCGGCGCCGCCCGCTGCGCCGGGCCTCGAGATTCTACGGACGGCGAAGGACCAGGGGCTGATCCTCCGCAGGAACGCCGGCGCCAGCCTCGTCGATCTGGGCGACGGCGTACTCTGCCTCGAGTTCCACTCGAAGATGAACGCGATCGGCGGCGACACGCTGGAGATGCTCCAGGCCGGCGTCGCCGAAGCAGAGCGGAACTTCACTGCGCTCGTCGTCGGCAACGACGCGCCGAACTTCTCGGCCGGCGCCAACCTGATGCTCCTGCTGCTCGAGGCCCAGGAAGGCAATTGGGACGAGATCGACCTGATGGTCAGGTCGTTTCAGCGCGCGACGACGGCGTTGCGTTACGCACACGTGCCCGTGGTGGCCGCGCCAGCGGGGCTCGCCCTCGGTGGCGGCTGCGAGGTCGTCCTGCATGCCGACCGCACCCAGGCTGCAGCTGAGAGCTACATCGGACTGGTCGAGGCCGGCGTGGGCCTGATTCCCGCCGGTGCGGGAACCAAGGAGATGCTGGCGCGAGCGGTGGAACACCTTCCGGCACGCGCGGACCTGCTGCCGGCGGTGCAGCGCGTGTTCGAGACAATCGGCTTCGGAAAGGTGTCCACGAGTGGGCCCGACGCGGTGCGGATCGGCTACCTGCGCGACGTGGATGGCATCTCGATGAACCGCGAGCGCCTGCTCGCCGACGCGAAGGCGCGGGCGACGGATCGAGCCGGCAGCGGGTACCAGGCGCCGCCGCGCCGAACCGCCATTCGCGTTGGCGGCGAGTCGCTGCGCGCCGCGCTCGAGCTCGGCGTTCACCTCGCGTGGCGCGCCGGGCGCATCAGCGACCACGACGCCGTCATCGGCCGGAAGCTTGCGTGGATCCTCGCCGGAGGCTCGTTGCCTCACGAGACGACGGTGAGCGAGGAGTACCTGCTGGACCTCGAGCGCGAAGCGTTCCTCGCCCTCTGCGGCGAACGTAAGACGCTCGAGCGCATTCAGCACACGCTGAAGACCGGGAAAACGTTACGGAACTGACGCAATCGTTCGGTACCAGTTATCAGAGTCGTACGACCCTCCATGATTGACGTCGGCACCGGTACCCCGCTCGTTCTCGTTCCTGGTGTCCAGGGGCGCTGGGAATGGATGCGCCCCGCAGTGAACGCCCTCGCGAAGCACTTCCGGGTGCTCTCGTTCTCGCTCGCAGGAGAACGGACGAGCGGACACGTGTTCGACCGCCGACTCGGGTTCGACAACTTCATCGTCCAGATCGATCGCGTGCTCGAGGTAGCGGACGTGCGGAGTGCGGTGATCTGCGGCGTCTCCTACGGCGGCCTCATAGCGGCGCGCTACGCAGCACTTCGCGCCCAGCGCACGCGGGCGCTCGTGCTCGCCTCAGCTCTCGCGCCCGGTTACACGCCCGATGCGCGCGTGCGCTTCTATTTGCGTGCGCCATGGCTGCTCACGCCACTGTTCTGCGTCAATGCCTGGCGCCGTTCGCGCGGCGAGGTGCGGGCGGCGCTCCCGAGCGCGCGGCAACGGCTGGCGTTTTCCGGGGGCCAGCTCTGGCGGGTTGCGGCGAATCCGACATCTCCAGCCCTGATGCGCGACCGGGTGCGACTGCTGGAGGGGTTAAACTTCGCCGCCTCGATTGAATCGATCACCGCGCCGACGCTGCTGATCACCGGTGAGCCGGGGCTGGATCACGTCGTGCCGCCGCACCACACGCTCGGCTACGCGCGCCTGGTGCCGCACGCGGAGACCCTGACGTTCGAGCGCACGGGACACATCGGCATCGTCACCCTGCCGGCGCAGTTCGCCGCGACGGTGGCCGCCTTCGTGGAGCGCGCCGACCTGGCGGCGGTGGCCGGCCGGGAGGGGCCGCGGAAAGCGGCCGGCTGACATGAACACACGCCGTCTCCGCGGGATTGCCGGACCCGTCGGTCATCTCGAGGCGCTGCTCGAGCCGCCGGCCCTCACTGCAGGCGAGCGGTTGCGCGCGGCCGTGGTCTTTGCGCACCCGCATCCGCTGTTCGGCGGCACGATGCACACGAAGGGTGTCTACCGGGCGACGAAGGCGCTCGGGGCCTTGGGCTGCGCGGTGCTCCGGTTCAACTTCCGTGGGGTCGGGCAGAGCGACGGCGTGTTCGACAACGCCGTCGGCGAGCTCGAGGACTTCCGGGCCGGTCTCGACTTCATGGCGTCACGGTATCCCGGCGTCGAGCTGTGGGCGGCGGGGTTCTCCTTCGGGGCCTACGTTGCCCTCACGGCGGGCGCGCGCGACGACCGCGTCTCGACGCTCATCGGCATTGCCCCGGCGCTCGAGATGTACGACTTCTCCGAATTACTGGCGAGCCGCAAACCGAAGTACTTCGTTCAGGGCGAGCGCGACGAGATTTGCCCGCTCGCGCACATGGAGGCGTTTTTCGCGGAGCTGCCGGAGCCGAAGCGGCTCGTGGTGGTACCTGGCGCGAACCACCTGTTCAACGGCCAGGTTGCGGCTGTCGCTCGGGCGATCACCGAGATGTTCGGACGACCCGAAGCGTGAGGCACAAAAAAGGGGAAGGTCACATGCACGATGCAGTCATCGTCTCGGCGGTGCGGACGGCCGTTGGCAAGGCACCTGCCGGCACGCTTCGCACGACCAGGCCTGACGAGATGGGGGCGGTCGTGCTGCGAGAGGCGCTCTCACGCGCGCCTGCCGTCGATCCCTCGGAGGTGGACGACGTGATCATGGGCTGCGCGATGCCGGAGGCCGAACAGGGATTGAACGTGGCGCGCATCGCGAGCCTTCGCGCCGGCGTGCCGGTCAGCGCGTCGGCGGTCACCGTGAACCGTTTCTGCTCCTCCGGCCTGCAGGCCATCGCGTACGGCGCCGAACGGATCATGTGTGGCTTCGCGGGCGTGGTCCTCGCGGGCGGCACCGAGTCGATGAGCCTCATCCCGATGGGCGGCCACAAGGTCTCGCCCAATCCGGCACTGGTGAACGGGTATCCCGACGTCTACCTGAGCACGGGGCTCGTCGCCGAGAACCATGCCCGCGAGTCTGGCATCACACGCGGCGAGCAGGACGCATGGGCGCTCCGCAGCCACGAGCGATCGCTGGCGGCAATCGATGCGGGCCGTTTCGAGCGCGAAATCGTGCCGCTCACCGTGCGGACGGCGTCGGCGCCGCAGCCTGGAGCCATGCCGGTGGTCCGCGAGCTGACCTTCTCCGTCGACGAAGGCCCTCGGCGTGACACATCGGCCGACGCGCTCGCCAAGCTCCGGCCGGCCTTCCACGTTGACGGAACGGTGACGGCCGGGAACGCATCCCAGATGAGTGACGGCGCCGCCGCGGTGCTCCTGCTCTCAGCCGAGCGCGCCCGTGAACTCGCCGTGGCACCACTCGCACGCGTTGTCGCATTCGCCACCGCCGGCGTCGAACCCGAGCGGTTCGGGATTGGTCCAGTGCCCGCCGTGCGGAAGGTCCTGAAGCTTGCGGGGCTGTCACTCGAACAGATCGATCTCGTCGAACTGAACGAGGCATTCGCCTCCCAGGTGCTGGCCTGCCTTCGAGAACTGCCGATCGATCCGGAACGCGTGAACGTGAACGGCGGCGCCATCGCGCTGGGGCACCCGCTCGGCTGCACCGGCGCGAAGCTGACGACCACGTTGGTGCACGAGATGCAGCGGCGCGGCGCGCGCTACGGGCTCGTGACAATGTGCGTTGGGGGCGGCATGGGCGCCGCGGGAATATTCGAGCGCATGTGATCGGGCGGCGCCCGCCTCTCTGGCCGCCGCTAGGACGACCCCGCAGCCACAGCACGAGGCTGCAGGCCAACAGAACCGAAGGAGCTGAATCATGGCGACGGCAGCACCGAAGGTCAGGGGCGGCGCGTGGCTCCTCCAGAGCGCACCCGCGTCTGATGTCTTCACGCCGGAACGGATGTCCGAGGAGCACCGGCTGATTGCCCGAACGGCAGCCGAGTTCTCGGAACAGGAAGTGCTGCCGGCACTCGAGCGGCTCGAGACCAAGGACTGGGCGCTCGCCCGTGCGCTGGTGAAGCGGTGCGGCGACCTCGGCTTGCTCGGCGTCAACGTGCCAGAAGCGTACGGCGGTGTGGAACTCGACAAAGTCAGCTCGCTCGTCGTCTCGGAGCACATGGCCCACTCCGCGTCCTTCGGCGCTACGTACGGTGCGCAGGCAAACCTCTGCATCCTGCCCATCCTGATGTTCGGGACCGAGGACCAGAAGCGGCGGTACCTGCCAGATCTCGTGAGCGGCGACGTGATTGGTGCGTACGCGCTCAGTGAATCGGGCTCGGGCTCCGACGCGCTGGGGGCACGCGCACGGGCGACACGCCGCGAGGACGGCAGCTTCGTGCTGAGCGGCGAGAAGATGTGGATCACGAGCGGCGGCTTCGCCGACGTGATCATCGTCTTTGCCAAGGTCGACGGCGAGCACTTCACCGCGTTCATCGTCGAACGTGCATTCGGCGGCGTCTCCAGCGGCAAGGAGGAGCACAAGATGGGGCTGCACGGCTCGTCGACGACGCCAATCCTGCTCCAGGACGTGGTGGTGCCCGCCGCCAACCTTCTCGGCGAGGTGGGGAAGGGGCACAAGGTCGCCTTCAACGTGCTGAACTTCGGGCGCTTCAAGCTCGGCGCAATGTGCCTGGGGAGCTGCAAGACGGCAATCGGTGAGTCCGCGACCTATGCCGCGAGCCGCAGGCAGTTCGGGCAGGCGATCGGGTCGTTTGGGGCGATCAAGCACAAGCTGGGCGAGATGACTGCTCGCACCTATGCTCTCGAGGCGCTGATGTACCGGGTCGCGGGGCTGATCGACGGCGCATTGGAGGCCGAGGCAGGCGGCGAGAGCCAGGCGCTGCTCGGGGCGGTCGAGGAGTTCGCAATCGAGGCCTCGATCGCGAAGGTGTTCGGCAGCGAAGTACTCGATTTCGTGCTCGACGAGAACGTGCAGGTACACGGCGGCAATGGCTACGTGCACGACTACCCCGCCGAGCGGCACTACCGCGATGCACGGGTGAACCGCATCTTCGAGGGCACCAACGAGATCAACCGGCTCCTCATCCCGGGCATGCTCCTGAAGCGCGCGATGAAGGGCGACCTGCCGCTCGCCGCCGCCGCACGCGCGCTGCGCGACGAGATCATGGGCCCGCCGTCCCTCGCCGGCGAGACTGGTGACGAGACGCCGCTCGCGCCGGAATCGCGGGCGGTCGATGCCTTCCGCAAGACGTCCCTGATGGTGGCCGGTGCGGCGATGAACCGCTACGGAACGCAGCTGCAGGACGAGCAGGAGGTGCTGCTCTGGCTGGCCGACCTGCTGATCGACACGTTCGCCGCCGACTGCGCCGTGCTGCGGGCCCAATCGGCGGCAACCGGCGGCGACATGACGGCTGCGCTGCAGGCCGATGCTGCGTGCGTCTTCGTCGCGACGGCCGCCCTGCGCATCGAGGCAACCGCCCGCGAGACGCTCTGTGCGATCGCGGAGGGTGATGTGCTGCGGACCGAGCTCGCCGCGCTGCGGCGGCTGCTCAAGGTGCCGCCGATCAACACGGTGCTGCGGCGGCGCCGCCTCGCGGACAGCACGGTGGCAAAGGGCGCGTATCTGTTCACGTGAGCGGGATCAGACGGCGTCCTTATCGCCGGTGCGGATGTTCCAGTCCCCTGGAATCGTGATGGGTTGCATAAATTCCGGAGCGCGGCGCCCGGCTGGCAAGGGGCGACGACCGAAGATATTGGGTATATCTGAAGGAGGAGCAACGCCGCCCGGTCGGGGATGCCCGCGCGGGAGTCATGTGACTCATCACGCTTCCAGAGGACGAGCTGTGGAGCACCGGCGGGATGAAGATGCGTTCGTCACCGATCTCGCCGTGGCCGCGGCGAGTTGCACTCCAGTCCCCGCTGTTGTCAGATCAGTTGTCGCAGGTGCGCCTGGTTTCGCCCTATGGATCTCATGTCCGTGTGTCGTCGCTCGACCCGCTCCGTTTCCCGGCTGTCGCTGTGGGCGGCGCTCGTTTCCGGCGCGCTCGCGGGGTGTTCGCCCGCGCCTCCAGACGACGAACAGCACATCCTCGGGGAGATCGCGTCGTTCCGCGAGTTGAAGGACAAGGGCTTTGCAGGCGAGGGCTCGCCCATCCCGGAGGAGCGCCGGAAGGCGCTGCTGCCGCTGGCGTACTTCCCAATCTCCCTGGACTACCGCGTGCCCGCGGTGCTGCACACGTATCCGGATCGCCAGACAATGGAAATGCCGACGTCCACGGGGCAGCTGCGCACGATGGTGCGGGTGGGCCGCCTCGATTTCACGCTGCGGGGCCAGCAACTCGGGCTGTCAGCGTTCGTCGAAGCCGGCTCCCAGGACCTCGATCGTCTGTTCGTGCCGTTCACGGATTTGACGAGCGGCACCGAAACCTACCCGGCCGGGCGCTACATGGATCTGGAACGCACGCCGACCGGGTTGTACGTGATCGACTTCAACCGTGCGTATCACCCCTTCTGCTATTACAACTCATCCTACGACTGCCCGTACCCGCCGCGCGAGAACCGGTTGCAGATACCCGTCCGCGCGGGCGAGCGCATGAAGAAGTAGCGTCGCGCATGCTGCAGGGCATCGTTCTCGATTTCGACGGGGTCGTCGTCAACAGCGAGCCGCTGCACCTCCGCGCCTTTCAGGAGGTGCTTGCCGTCCGGGGCCACCCGCTGAGCGCACAGGAGTACTACGGGCGCTATGTAGGGCTGGACGATGCGGCCATGTTCGAGGCGTTTGCGACCGACCGTGGGCTGGCGCCGGACGGGCGGTGGGCCGAACAACTGGTGACCGCAAAGACGATTCGGATGCAGGCACTGCTTCGGGAGGGATCGCCCCTGTACCCCGGCGCCGCTGAGCGCATCCGGGAGCTCGCCGGGCTCGTGCCGATGGCCATCGCCTCGGGCGCGCTGCGCCACGAAATCCTGATGGTGCTCGAGAGGGCCGGGCTGACGCCCTGTTTCACGGCCATCGTGGCAGCCGGCGAGACCACGCGAGGCAAGCCGGCTCCCGAGCCGTACGCACGCGCGGTGGAACTGCTCGGGAGGTCAGTGGGCGCCGCAATGGATCCATCACGGGTCGTGGCGGTGGAGGACACGACACAGGGACTCGCCTCCGCGCGGGCGGCACGGCTCCGTACCGATCGCGGTGACCACCACGTTTCCGCCCGAGGTGGTGGCGGGGGCCGATGCCGTCGTGGCGACCCTGCGCGAGGTCACCGCGCCGCTGCTCGCATCGCTCGTGGGAGGCGATGCGTACAGGCCGCGGGAAATCGGACCGTCTTAGGCGTCGACCCTGTTTCCCCTCGCAATCTCGTCGTACAGATACGCCGCCGCGATCACCCCGCCGTGAAAGTTGCCGAGGTCGAGTTTCTCGTTCGGCGCGTGCGCGTTCTCGTCCGGCAGGCCGACCCCGAAGAGCACCGAGGGAATGCCGAGCTCTTCCTGAAATGTGGATACGACCGGGATTGATCCCCCTTCCCGGTTGAACACTGGCGGCTTGCCGAAGCCTTTCTCGATCGCCCGCGCGGCCGCCTGGACGAACCAGTTGTCGAACTCCGTGATCCACGGCTTGCCGCCGTGCATGCGCGTGAGTTTCCATTCCACGGTCTTCGGGATAATCTTCTTCAGGTAAGCCTCGAACAGGTCAGCGACCTTTTCGGGCGTCTGATCGGGCACCAGGCGCATGCTGACCTTCGCCATCGCCACGGCAGGAATGACGGTCTTCGCGCCTTCGCCGGTGAACCCGGACAACAGCCCGTTCACCTCGAAGGTCGGCCGCGCCGAGGCGCGCTCGATCGTCGTGTAGCCAGTCTCGCCGAACAGCTTTGGCGCGCCGAGGTCCTTCCGGTACTTCTTCTCGTTGAACGGCAGCTTCAGGAACTCTGCCCGCTCCTCCGCCGTCAGATCCCGCACATCGTCGTAGAACCCGGGGATCCTGATGCGGCCGCTGCGATCCTTCATCTGCGCGAGCACCTGGGCGAGCACGATGGCGGGGTTCGCGACGGCGCCGCCGAAAGAGCCCGAGTGCAGGTCGCTCGAGGTGCCGCGGAGATCGAGCTGAAAGTACGCCAGGCCGCGCAACGCGTAGCAAATCGACGGGACACCGCGATCGAACATGCCGGAGTCGGAAATGACGACGACGTCGGATGCCAGCTCCGACTTGTGGGCGCGGATGAAGTCTTCGAGGTGCGTGCTGCCGACCTCCTCCTCGCCTTCGATGAAGAGGCGGATGTTGCACGGCAGCCGCCCCGACTGCTTCATGTGCGCTTCGATAGCCTTGAAGTGCATGAACACCTGGCCCTTGTCGTCGGCGGCCCCGCGGGCGTAGAGCTCGCCGTCGCGCACCGTGGCCTCGAACGGAGGCGACGTCCAGAGCTCCAGCGGGTCGACCGGCTGCACGTCGTAATGGCCGTAGAAGAGGATCGTAGGCGCCCCCGGTGCGCCCAGCCAGTCGGCGTACACCACCGGGTGACCGGGCGTTTCGATGAGGCGCGCGTTCTGCATCCCGATTCGCTCGAGCTCGTTCTTCGTCCACTCGGCGCAGCGGCGGACGTCGGCCGCGTGCTCGGGCAATGCGCTGATGCTCGGGATGGCCAGGTACGTCTTCAGCTCCTCGACGTAGTGGTCACGATTGAGGTTGATGTAATCGATGACGGCAGACGTAGACATGATGATCAATCAGGCTGGATCGTTGGTGTTTTGCGGGTACGGGCGCCCGCGGGTTCCACAATTGAATTATGTCACCGGCCGGGGGTTTCGATCGGCAGGTCGTGGCGGTCTCCCCACTCCTTCCACGATCCGAGATAGTTGCGCACCAGCGGGTAGCCGAGCAGCCGGAGCGCAAGGTAGCTGTGCGCGGCGCGGTAGCCGCCCTGGCAATACGTCACGACCTGCCGGTCCGGCATTACACCCGCCTGGACGTACATGGCGCGCAGGTCGCCGGCAGGCTTGAACGTGCCCTCTGGCGTGAGATTCTCGGTCCACTCGACGTGAACAGCGCCCGGCACTGCGCCGCCGCGCGCGGCGCGAACGATGGTTCCGCGGTACTCGCCCTCGGAACGCGTGTCGAGAATGGCGACCTCGGGGCGACCCAGGCTGTCGCGCACGTCACGCCAGGTCGCGAGCGTCTCCGGCCGCGGCGTCCCGGTCCACGTCGAGGCGGCGGGTGTGACCACGGCGGTCGTGAGGGCCAGGCCGGCCGCGAGCCACGCCTTGACGCCTCCATCGAGCACCTGCGCACCAGGGTGGCCGAAGTAGTCCAGGAACCAGAACACGCGCGCCGCGCGCGCGTCGGACGTGTCTCCATACACCACGACACGGCGGTCGTTCGTCACGCCGCGCAGCGCGAGCACATGCTCGATCATCCACAAGAACGACCGCAACGGCGCCTCGTCGGTGTCGGGCAGGCTGAATCCCCACAGATCGAGGTGCACGGCCTCGGGCAGGTGGCCGGCCGCGAACTCCTCCGCTGCCCTGACATCGAGCAGCAGCGGGTGGGGCCCTTCGCTCGACAACAGCGAGGACAGTTCCTGAGGCGTGATGATCAGCCCGGGCCGATCGAATGCAGCAGACCTGTCGATCATGACAGCAACCAGTACCGTTCCCCGTCCGCGACAGCGCGGCCTTCTTCTTCGAGCTTCACGAGGTGCGCGAGCACGCTTTCCTCCGCCATCCGTTGCAGCGTTTCCGGCAGTCGATCGTAGATCATCGCCGCCAGCGTTGCAGGCGTGCCCGGGCCGCGCGACAACGCATCGAGCACCTGTGTCTCACGGCGGAGCCGGTGCGCGAGGTTGCTACGAATCAGGTCGGCCGGCCGTTCGATGTCCTGGCCGTGCGCGGGCAGGACGCGGGCAGGGTCCAGTGCGAGCACACGCTGCAGCGAACGCAGGTAATCCGACAACCGTCCTCCACGCGAGGCGGGGATGACCACGGTGCCGCCGGCGATGAGCAAATCGCCGCCGAACAACGTCCGGGACGCCTCATGCCAGAGGCAGATGTGATCGGGGGAGTGACCGGGCGTGTACACGACCGCCAACTCTTCGTCACCAGCGGCGATGCGCTGCCCGTCTCCGAGCGGCTCGACGGG
This sequence comes from Vicinamibacteria bacterium, assembly GCA_963697705.1. GTDB lineage: Bacteria > Acidobacteriota > Vicinamibacteria > Vicinamibacterales > JAENWD01 > CAVUCH01. Next base: position 285,668 of record CAVOPA010000017.1, on the reverse strand, counting down.
GACCGGGTAGCGCCGGTCCACGTCGGGCCAGGGATGCTTCGCAACGTGAGCGCCGGGCCACTCGGCATGGATGGCGGGCGCGCCCGCCATATGGTCGGCGTGAGCGTGGGTGATGACGAGCATGTCGAGCGCGGCCCCGCCCGCCGCGTTGAGAGCTTGCCGCAACGCCTCGCGGTGCGTCGGCTCGCCTGACCCGGCGTCCACCAGCACCGTGCTCGCGCCGGCGATCAGCCAGGTCTGGTTTCCGTCCCCGGTCATCGGCCCGGGGTTCATCGCGGGTATTGCCACAGGACGCATTCAGCGATCGCACGGTCAACGCGCGGCAGGGAACCGCAGCCCGTCCGTCCGCCCGCTACCGGGCGACGAACACAACCGACTCCACCCCGTTGGTGTGCACGTCGGTCACCTCGGCGCCGAGCACGCCTGCACCCAGGCGATGGCAGCGATAGCCGAGCCCCGCCATCTGCGCGATGAAGGCCGCCGGGGACACACCCGAGACGAGCGCCAGCTGCGACGGATGCACCTCCGACAGGATGATCGGCTTGTCCTCGCGGAGCACGCGCGCCGCACCGCGGAGGGCCTGCGGTTCCGCGCCCTCCACATCGATCTTGATGAAACTGATTGGCCGCGGCAGCGGATACGTGTCGAGCGCGATCAGGGGAACGGGCCGTGTCTCGTGGCCAGGAAGGACGTCTTCGTCCGGGCGGCCGATGAACGCGCCGCCCGAGTTCAGCGTCGCCGGCGCGAACACCAGGTGCGCGGTGCCCGATGTGGCGCCCACGGCGGCGCGTTCCACGACGACGCGGCCGTCGAACCGGTTCTCGCGCACGGCCTGCTCGAGGCACTCGGCATTGGCCTCGAACGGCTCGAAGCAATGCACCGAGCCGGACGGCCCCACCGCGACTGCCATGTGCATGGCGAACAGCCCGACGTGGGCGCCGGCGTCGACGACGTGCTGCCCTGGGCGCACCGTGCGGCGGACGAACTCGATCTCGTTCAACTCGAAGCGGCCGCGCAGGATGTTGAGCCCGATGGCGTGATCGGCGAGATCGATGACCAGGCGCAGCCCCGGCTCGATTTCCCTGATGACCAGGGTGCGCGCGTTCATCTGCGCGTAATCCCGGTTCTTCTCCTGGTACTCCTCCGACGTGACGATGTCGTTGCGCAGGTCGCGCGTGTTCTGGTACCCGCGCATCTTCGGCAGGATGACGTCGTCGCTCTCCGGCTCACGATCGAGCAGGATCCGGTACGCCCAGACGATGTGGTCACGCGTCAGGCCCACCTCAGTCTCCGTTCCTCCACTCACGACCGCCGCGCGCCATCAGTTCCTCGGCCTCGGGGGGACCCCACGTGCCGGCGGCGTAATTCGGGAAGCGGCGAGGCGGCAAGGCCTTCCAGACGTCGAGAATCGGCTGCACGACGGACCACCCGGCTTCGACCATGTCGGCGCGCTGAAACAGGGTGGCGTCGCCGAGCATCGCGTCGTAGAGGAGCCGTTCGTAGCCGGTATTCGCGCGCTCGCCGAAGTAGTCGTTGTAGTCGAAGCGCATGTTGACGTTGCCGAGCCGCAGCTGCGGCCCTGGAATCTTCGCGCTGAAGCTGAGCGAAATGCCTTCGTCCGGCTGGATGTGAATCACGAGCTGGTTGGGCGCGAGCGTCTCGACCGGCGTGTCACGAAAGAGCACGAACGGCGCGCGCTTGAACTGGATCGTCACCTCGGTCTCGCGCTTCGGCAGCAACTTTCCCGTGCGGAGGTAGAACGGGACGTCGGCCCAGCGCCAGTTGTCGATGTACAACTCCAGCGCGACGAACGTCTCCGTGTTCGAATCGGGCGGCACCTTGTCTTCGCTCCGATACCCGCGCTGCTTGGTGCCGTTCACGGTACCCGAGCCGTACTGGCCGCGCACCGTGCGCCGCAGCACGTCCTCGCCGCCCAGGTGCTGGATCGCGTGGAGGGTCTTCGCCTGCTCATCGCGCACGGCGTCGGCCTGGAACGAGATCGGCGGCTCCATCGCCGTCAGCGTGATCAGCTGGAACAGGTGATTCGGGACCATGTCCCGCAGCGCACCCGACTTGTCGTAGTAGCCGCCCCGCCCCTCGACGCCGACCTTTTCGGATGCGGTGATCTGCACGTGGTCGATGTAACGCCGATTCCAGATCGGCTCGAAGATGCCATTGCCGAAGCGGAACGCGAGGATGTTCTGGACGGTCTCCTTCCCGAGGTAGTGATCGATGCGGTACAGCTGCGTCTCATGGAGCACCGCGAGCAGATCCCGGTTGAGGGCGCGCGCCGAGTCGAGGTCGTGCCCGAACGGCTTCTCGACGATGACGCGGCGCCAGCAGTCGCCCTGCTCGCCGGTGAGCCCCGCGTCCCCAAGCTGGCGCACGATTTCAGCGAAGAGATCCGGCGCGGTGGCGAGGTAGTAGAGGACGTTGCCGCCGGTGCCGTGATCCTTGTCGACGGCGGCAGTCCTGGCGGCGAGGGCGGCGTAGCAGGACGGGTCGCTTGCGTCGACTGGCATGTAGTGGAGGCGCAACACGAGCCAGTCGACCACCGCGGGATCGCTCCGGCCGTCGTCACAGCCGCTGAGATCCTCCTTCGCCACGCGCCTGAACTCGTCGTCGGTCATCGGCGAGCGCGCCACGCCGATGACGGCGAAATGATCCGAGAGCAGTCCGGCTTTCCGCAGGTTGTAGAGCGCCGGCAGCAGCTTGCGCTTGGTGAGGTCGCCGGACGCGCCGAAGATCACCATCGTGCAGGGCCCCGCCGGCGGCGTGGTGCGGGCGTCGTCGGCGGGCGTCTGGGCCGGCGAAGCGCTGGCCTGTTTGGATGTGTCGTGCATGGTTGGTTCCGACGCTGGCGGTTGCGGCGCTGGGGCTCCGGGTGCTCGCGTGGCTATTGTGGCTCTGGCCGACGGAGGACAGCACCGGCAGGGGCGGCGGCCTCGTCGACGAGCCAGACCACGCGGCCCGTCGCCTGGGCGAGCCGTTGCGCGGGCAGCCGGTCGGGGTCCCAGACGCCGGCGAGCACGGCGGCCAGCGTGCGGGCCTTCTCGACGCCAGTCACAAGCACGCGGATCTCGCGGGCGGCAAGGATCACCGGAAATGTCAGGGTCAGCCGGCTGGTCGTGAACTTCGCGACGTAGTTCCGCACCACCCATCGATCGCGCACGTCGAGCGCGACGGTGTCGCCGAAGAGCGACGCCGTGTGGCCGTCAGCGCCGAGACCGAGCAGCACGAGGTCGAGCTGCGGCACACCGTGACCGGGCTGCACTCCGGTGAGCGTCGCGATCGTGTGCTCGTAGTCGCGGGCGGCGGCCTCGATGTCCTCGGCTTCGCCGCGCATCCGGTAGACCTGCGCCGCGGCGATTCCGAGCGGACCGAGCAGCGCCTCGTCGGCCATGCGGTAGTTCGAATCGCGGGTGATCGGGCGGCACACTTCGCTCGTCGCTCCAGAGGAACACCACCTGCGACCAGTCGAGCGCCGCACGCCCGCGCGCCGCGAGCCGCTCGTACAGCCCCTTGGGGGTGGCGCCGCCCGACAGCGCGACGAGGCACCGGCCGCGCGTCGCGATCGCATCGGCGGCAATCGCCAGGACATCCGCGGCTGCCGCATCCATCAGGGCCGCGGGATTCGGATACGTCCTCATGTCCATGACTGAAATCAACTGTATCATCGGGCGCGGGATGGCCGGCACATGCGGCATGGCGGATGCCCATCGTCGAATCATGATGCAGGTGCCGAATGACCGAAACCCATAGCCCGGCGGCATGGCTGAGGTCGAGCATCAAGCTCCGCGACGCGCCGCACGCAAGAGCGCGCCGCTCCTTCAACTGACGCGCTGAGCGTCGCTGACCCGAGGCACGACCATGCGCATCCTCGTTATCGACGTCGGCGGACATAACGTCAAGCTCCGTCACCCCGGTCAGCGCACGGTCGTCAAGATCCCCTCCGGTCCCGCAGCTCACGGCCGCTCGCATGGTGCGCGCGGTGAAGCAGGCGGCCGCCGACTGGAAGTACGACGCGGTGTCGATCGGATACCCGGGGCCGGTCGCGAACGGCCGCCCGGCGCGTGAGCCGCACAACCTGGGTGGCGGGTGGGTGCGCTACGACTTTCGGGCCGCATTCGGCAAACCGGTACGCGTGCTCAACGACGCCGCCATGCAGGCGCTTGGCAGCTATCATGGCGGGCGCATGCTCTACCTGGGGCTCGGCACCGGCCTCGGATCGGCGCTCGTGATCGACGGCGTGGTGCAACCGCTGGAGCTGGCCCACCTGCCCTATCGTAAGGGCCGAACGTTCGAAGACTACGTCGGCCAGCGCGGATATCAGCGATTCGGCAAGCGTGCCTGGATGCGCCACGTCACCGAGGTCGTCGAGATGCTGCGTCACGGGCTGCAGGTGGACTACGTCGTTCTCGGCGGCGGCAACGCGAAGCGGCTCGACGAACTGCCCCCCGGATGCCGGGCGGGCAACAACGCGAACGCGTTCACGGGCGGCGTACGGCTGTGGGAGACGCCGCACGCCACCCGTCGACGCGCCGCCGCTCCGCGGGCAGCCATGAGCCGCCGGGCCTGAGCGCGACAAATCGCGTCGCGAGGCCCTGGCGCCCGGGGCGAAGTCACGTGATTGGACCCTGAGGGTTGGCGTCACCCGTGACGAACCGTGTGACGAATGCCTTCGGGTCTTTGAATCACGCGCCCGTCCAATCCCGAAACTTGATTTCAGCCCTGGAATCGCTGCTCCTGCCCTTTCGGGCGACGTCCCTGCCTGCTGCGGACTGTCCCTCATCAGTTGAGTTCACCACCGACAGGCGCCGCCTCGTCACGCGGATGGCTCGCCGCGTCTGACCGGTGCGCTGGCGAGGCCGCGCGGCACGGGCTTCGCTCGTGTTGCGGTCATCAATCCCGGTTGCTCCGGGTTCGTTTCACGTTGTTCGCCCTCGTGCGACAGGGCTGAAGGAGCTCACATGTACAGATCTGTCTCGAAACGCCGTTGGCGGCTGGCGCTCGCGGCACTGGCGGTCGTCATCGCCGCGACCAGCGTGCGCTCGCTGGCGCAGGAGCGCTTCGGCGGCCTGACCGGCATCGTCAAGGACGACACCGGCGCCGTGCTGCCGGGCGTCACCGTCTCCATCACCAACAAGCAGACCGGCAAGGTGTACACCCTCGTCAGCGGCAGTGACGGCGTGTATCGCCTGCTCGACCTGGAGCCTGGCCGGTACAGCGTGCGGTTCGAGCTCACAGGGTTCTCCACGGCTGAAAACCCGGACGTGAACCTGCTGCTCGGCAAGACACTGGATGTGAGCCCGGTCATGGCAGTGGGCGGCGTGAACGAGGCCGTCACGGTGAGCGGCGACTCGCCGCTGATCGACACCCGGAGCACGACACTCGCGCACAACGTGACGGCCGAGGAGATCGATCGCATTCCGAAAGGCCGCAGCTTTCAGAACCTCGCGATCTCGTCTCCCTCGGTCAATGCTGGCGAGGTCGAAGGCGGCATCCAGGTGAACGGCGCGAGCGGGTCGGAGAACGCGTTCACGATTGACGGCGTCGTGACCAACAGCCTCGTCAACGGCGCGGCGCGGCAGGACGCTGTCTTCGAGTACCTGCAGGAGGTGCAGGTGAAGACCGGCGGGATCAGCGCGGAGTACGGCGGCGCGCTCGGCGGCGTCATCAGCGCGGTCACCAAGTCGGGCGGCAACACCTTCCACGGTGAAGGCCACTATTACTTCAGTGGGTCGCCGCTCAACGCGGCGCCGGTGAAGCGGCTCGTGCTCGATCCGCGCGACGACGTCACCGTGAACTACTACCAGGACGTGGAGCAGGAGGACTTCCGGAACGAAGTCGGCGGCTCGATCGGCGGCCCGATTATCAGGGACAAGCTGTTCTTCTTCGCCTCGGCTGCGCCGCGGTACGTCAACCGCACCAACGACTATCACTTCAACAATGGGGCCGAACAGGGCAGCATCGACCGCAACCAGACGTTCATGAGCGCGTTCGGGAAGGTCAGCTACGACCCGAGCAGCCGGCTGCGCACCAGCATCTCGATGCTCGCTACGCCCACGAAGTCTACCGGTTTCACGCCGGCCTACGACGGCACCGGGCCGAACGTCCTGAGCAGCACACTGGCGGCGAACGAGCCGAACAAGACGCGCGGCTTCGAACAGCCCCAGTACAGCTACGCGGGCACGGCCGATCTCACCCTGACCAACAGCTCGCTCCTGAGCGTGCGCGGCGGGTTCTTCGACGACAACTACATGGACACCGGCATCCCGCTGACGAACCCCGTCGAGTACGGCACGTCGAACATCGGCCTCCCCTATCCGATCCCCGACGACCTCCGCGGAGGCGTCCAGTTCCGTAACACCCCGCGCGTGCAGATCAACAAGTTCGATCACACCAAGCGCGGGTACGTGAACTTCGACTACATTCAATCCATCAACTTCGCCGGCCAGCACAGCCTCAAGGGCGGCTTCGGCGTCCAGCACACCTCCAACGACGTGGACCTCTCGTACCCCGCCGGCGGATACGTCACAGTGTGGTGGGATCGCTCGTTCGTGAGCCAGGCGACCGGGCGTACGGATCGCGGGCAGTACGGCTATTACCAGGTCGACGACATCGGCACGCGCGGCAAGGTCAACTCGAACATCCTGTCCCTCTACGTCCAGGATCAGTGGACGCTGAACAACCGGCTGACCCTGAATCTGGGGCTCCGCACCGAACACGAAACAATCCCGTCGTTCAGGCCGGACATCCAGGACATCGCCTTCGAATTCGGCTGGCAGGACAAGCTGTCGCCCCGCCTCGGCGCAAGCTACGACTGGTTCGGCGATGGCCGGTTGAAGGTGTACGGCAGCTGGGGACGGTACATGGACTGGACCAAGTACGAGCTGGCGCGGGGCGGGTTCGGCGGCGACATCTGGTACGCGCACTATCGCTCGCTCGACACGACCGACGTGTTCTCGCTGAGCGGCGAGAACATGCCTGGCCGCAATCTCTGGACCGACGAGCCCGGCAGCTTCCAGGATCTCCGTGTGCCGAACTTCGACACGGTGGACCCGAACCTCAAGCCGATGAGCCAGGACGCGTTCAACGTGGGCAGCGAATACCAGCTCAATCAGAACACCGTGTTCACGGCGAACTACGTGCACAACGAGCTCCGGCGGACGATCGAGGATCTCGGTGTGCTGGAGAACGGCAACGAGGTCTACAAGTACGTGAACCCGGGCGAGGGCATCGCGAAGACGATGAACCCCTCCGGCCTGACCGCGGTGTTCCCGACGCCGAAGCCGAAGCGGCAGTACGACGCGCTGGAGCTGACGGTCACTCGCCGCGTGTCGAAGAACTGGTTCGGCAGCGCGAGCTACGTGTTGAGCCGGCTATACGGCAACTACGCCGGGCTGTCGAACTCTGACGAGATCTCGACCCCCACCACGAACCGGAGCTCCGCGACGGCACAGCAGGAGGCCGGCAGCATCGCGCGCCCGGGCAGCAGCGCCAACCGCGCTTGGGACCTCGACGAGCTCGTGTGGGATTCACACGGCAACCTGGATGTGCTCGGCCGACTCGCCACCGACCGCCCGCATGCCGTGAAGCTGTACGGATCGTACCTGCTCCCCACTGGCACGCAGGTGGGCGCCTTCTTCTACGGCGCCAGCGGCACCCCCGTGAGCCGGATGGTTCAGACCATCAACCGCATTCCGATATTCGTGGACGGCCGCGGCAGTCTCGGCCGCACACCGTTCCTGTCGCAGACCGACCTGCTCGTCTCGCAGGACGTGAAGGTGATGAGCGACAAGAAGCTGCGCCTCGAGCTGAACGTGCTCAACGTGTTCAACCAGAAGACCGCTCGCCACATCTTCGACACGGTGAACCGGCCGCGCCGCGCCTCGTCGGCGATGAACCTGTCGCAAACCGATCTGGCGCAGGGCTACGACTACAACGCGCAGCTCGACGCCTCACCGGATGGGGCGAACGCGCGCGATCCCCGGTACCTGATGGAAGATTTGTTCAACCCCGGCCTGCAGGCACGGATCAGCGCGAAGTTCGTCTTCTGAACCCGGCACCGGCGCGGCGATGTCCCGAACAGGCGGCAGCGGCCGCCTGTTCGGACCCGAGGGAACTCGGCGCGTCGAACTACCGTATGTAGCCGAATCGGAGCGTGGTGGGTTTCGGCCGGGACACGTGACGCCCCGCCTCCCGCCCGCTTCGTCTCGGCGGTAACCATCTTCCCCGGAGGCATGATGAGCATCAGAACACTCGTGGTGGACGATGAACCGATGGCCCGCGAGCGGATCGTGGGGATGCTCGCCCAGGAGCCTGATGTGCACGTGGTCGGCGAGTGCTCCGATGGCAACCAGGCTGTGTCGGCTATCCAGAACCTTGCGCCGGATCTCGTCTTCCTCGACGTGCAGATGCCCGCGGCGGACGGATTCGGCGTCCTCCGGCAGATCAAGCCCACGCAGATGCCCATGGTCGTCTTCGTCACCGCCTACAACGAGTACGCTCTGCAGGCGTTCGAGGTACACGCGCTGGATTACCTGCTGAAGCCATTCGGGCGCGATCGGCTGCAGCAATCGCTCGCACACGCGCGCAAGCAGCACGAGGGCCACCGCGCCGGCGAGCTCGGCAAGGGCATCATGGCGCTCGTCGACAATATTGCGCCGGAGCGGAAACCGGATCGGCTGGTCGTCAAATCCGGCGGTCGCGTGTTCTTCGTGCGGACCGACGAGATCGAGTGGATCGAAGCGGCGGGCAACTACGTGCGCCTGCATCTCGCCACGCAGACCCACGTGTTCCGCGAGACGATGAACGACATGGAGGCGCGGCTCGATTCCGAGCGCTTCTTCCGCATCCACCGATCGCGGATCGTCAACGCCGATCGCATCAAGGAACTGCAGCCCTGGACGAGCGGCGAGTACCTGCTGGTCCTTCAGAACGGCGCGCACCTGCGACTCAGCCGAAGCTACCGGGAGAAGCTGCAACAGCGGCTGTTCCGAAAGCGCTGAACCGGCGGCCTTCGAATGCCGTGCGCGCGCGCGCCCGCGTGCGTCCACGTGCCCGAGTGGGCGTCGCACCGGACCTCTTCGTATCCTTGTCCTGCCGATTCGGGGGCGGCGAACTTGCTGCCGAATCGCGCCCCAGCTCGAGCGTGGTATAAATACGCGCACCGCGCCGCACACCCGTGCGCGTACCTTATGTCATCGTGTCGCGCTCGACCTGATTCGCGCCCCGCTGACGATTGAACTGGCGCAGCAGTCGACGGGCGTCCACGCGGCGACGCTGGCGCGGTTCTTCGACGTGCAATGGACTGAACGGCCCGGCGGGTACCATGCCGCGGTGTACCTGGCGGCCACCCGGCGGAGCATGGAACTGCACGGAGGCGCGGTCGAAGTTCAGACGAGCGTGCGCGCGGGCTGCCGTATCGTCATGACCCTCCCACCCGCGGGCGTGCCCGGCTGATCACCGCCGTCTGGCAGACCGGCGGGACGCAACCAGGCGCTTCACGACCGACGGGTGTATCGCACCTCGTCGGCGCGGCCTTCGAACCGGCGATCACGCACCACGACACCGTGGGTGCCGGTCGGCGTGCCGCTGTTAACATCCACCGGTCTCCGTGCGTCTTCTCAACAGAGGTCGTGCTGCCAAACGAGGCCGTGCTGGTGTTCCCGCTATCCGCGCCGCGGGCCGGAGCCGCGCCATTGCTGACCCCGGCCCAGACGCCCGCCACGGCCGATGTGGTGGTGGCCGCGCAGCGCGGAGATCGGGCAGCGTTCGCTGAGCTCTACCGCACGCACGTGAGGATGGTGCACGGCGTGCTGCTCGCGCGCGTGCCTCGCACCGATGTGGACGACCTCGTGCAGGAAGTGTTCCTCACTGCAATCGAAAGGCTCGAGTCGCTCCGCGAGGCGGCAGCGTTCCCCGGCTGGCTGGCGGCAATCGCACGCAACCACGCGGCCGATCACCACAGGCGGCGGCCCGCGGAGACCGTCGAACTACCCGGCGATCTTGCCGCACCGCGCGACGACTCCCACGAGGCTCTGGTGGTGCTCGACGCCGTGCGGTCGCTGCCCGATGCGTACCGCGAGACGTTGATCCTCCGCCTCGTCGAAGGCATGACCGGACCCGAAATCGCGGCGCGCACGGGCCTGACCGAAGGGTCGGTGCGCGTCAACCTGCACCGGGGGATGAAACTGCTTCGCAGCCGTCTTGACGGCGAGGCCGCACCGTGACCGACGAATATCTCTGGAACAGGAACGGTCGGCCGGATCCTGACGTCGCGGAACTCGAGCGCCTGCTGGGCAGCTTCCGATCGGAGACGCCGGAGCCAGCCTGGCCCCGGGCGCCGCGCAAGTCTCTCCCCGCATCAGTCCCGTTGCTTGCCGCTGCGGCGGTGCTCGTGCTTGCCTGTGCCGCAACCCTGTGGCGAGGCCCGGCACGCGCCTCCGGGTCATGGTCCGTCGTGCGCCTGGCTGGCAGCCCGGTGGCGGGCCGTGCGCCGATTGGCGACGCGGCGCGGCTTCCGATCGGCGAGTGGCTCGAGACCGACGCCTCGTCGAGGGCTGCGCTCGCGGTGAGTACGATCGGGCAACTCGAGATCGACCCTGGCACCCGGCTGAGGCTCACGGAAACGCGGGAGGGCGCACATCGCCTCACGATGGCGCGCGGCGTGGTGCACGCGCTCATCTGGGCGCCACCCGGCCAGTTCGTCATCGACACGCCGTCTTCGCGCGCGGTTGATCTCGGGTGTGCCTACACGCTCGAAGTGCGCCCGGACGGCAGCGGGCTCATCGAAGTCACGGGCGGGTGGGTGGCCTTCGAGCACGGGGGCCGGGAGTCGTTCGTCCCGGCAGGTGCCCGCTGCGCCACCCGTCCCGGTGTCGGCCCTGGTACCCGTACCTCACAGACGCCCCGCCGGCGCTCGTGGCGGCGCTCACCGTGCTCGACACCGGCACAGCCTCGGAACAGGCGCAGGCGGCCGCGCTCTCGCACGTGCTCTCGGACGCACGGCCGGACGATGCGGTGACGCTGTGGCACTTGCTGGCGCGGGTGCCCGCTCCGTCCCGCGGCGCGGTGTTCGACGCGCTGGCGCGTGCGGTGCCGCCGCCCGCCAGTGTCACGCGCGAGGGGATCGAGCGGGGCGACCGGGCGATGCGCGACGCATGGTGGGGCGCGCTCGGGCTCGGCGACATCGAGTGGTGGCGCACGTGGAAGCGCAGCTTGCCGTAACGCGTGCCGGTGCGAACGGCAGGTTCCAGGCGAGCCTGGTCCGGGAGCGTGCGCCCGGTCGTTAACATCGCGCCGCACGCTGGCGTCTTCGTGATCACAACACGTTCACGAGGAGGTCACATGCGCCAGCATCACGTCACGCACTGTCTGCTTGCCTTCGCGCTCGTCACGCTCGCCGCCGCCCCGGCCATCGCGGGACCGCCGCTCGTCTGTCATCCGTACGACATCGGGAACGCAGCCTCGCTGCCGTGGGACGCCCAGGGGAACTCCTGGAAGGGCATGCGCGCCAGCTACCCGATCAAACAGCTGACCGGCGAAACGCTCGCCCTGCTGACGCCGGCGACACCGATCATCGTGCGCATGGAGACGCTGCGCCGAGCCGCCCTGTATGCGACGAAGGATCAGGCGGTCGCACGAGCGCTGCTTACCACGCTGCTCGATCGCGCGAGGGCCAAGGGCGCCGAGCGGCTGGCGTCATTCGACGCCGGCTATCTGGCCGAGACGTTCAAGCAAGTGGAACCGTTCTCACCGGGAACCGCGGCGCTTGCCGCGGGCATCGACGGCTATGCGATGGTGGCGAAGAGCCTCGCGCACGGTCCCGACCCGGCGATCGAGTTCGCGGCTGCGATGATCACCGCCGACGGCCATCGCGGCGAATGGGCGGAGCACGTGCGCGTCGCCAGATCCGGCGCCAGCACAGACCACCTCCTCGCCCGCAATATCGGCAACCTCGAGCAATAGCCTGTGTGTCATCAGACCCGAGGGCCTCGAGCCCTCGGGTCTCATCCAGTCTTCAGCTGCCCCCGTGCACGCCGAGCTCTGCACCGACCATTTCGGCTCGCCACCGCCTCCACGACCGCAACGATTCAGCCTGGAACACATCCCCGCTCTCTTACACCCGCGCTTGCTTTCCCGGGCAGCGGGTGCAGAATAGCCGGCACACGGCAATAGCGTCGTCGCTCGACCCGTGAGAGTGACACGTGCAGCGCACCAGATTTGTTGAGGCTATCGGCACGTGCCTGCTCGGCGCGATGTTGCTGGTGCGCGTGGCGGACGCGGCGCCGGCAGACCCGCCTGGCGCCCTCTACGACGTGCCGCTCCCTGGCGGCTTGCACGGGGCGATGCGCGCGGTCGGCGATCCGGCTGCCGACGACCGTGGCCAGTTCCTGCCCGAATTGATTCGCCGCTTCTACAACGCACCGGTTGACACACAAGGCGATCGCGGCAAGCCGCTCGCTGCGTTGCTTGCGTACCTTCGTGCATCGGCCGCAGGCTCGGACCACCCCGCCGAAGCACCGACGGCTGAGACGCTGCCGCTGCCATTGCCGCCCGCCGTCTGGATCGCTGCCGTGTTCGGGGGCCAGCCGCCGCCGCAGGGGCTGGTGAGCGCGATCCTGGAGTCACGCGACGCGGCCCTGTTGTACTACGGCCTGCTCTCGCTGGACGACGACACACGTGCGTGGCTGGCCGGCCGGCCGGACCTGGTCGCAGAGATCGCGTCGCGGCATGCGGCGGCGTTCGTGCTCGCCGCGCCCGCGCTGCGCGTGATCGCAGGCAGGGTGCGTGTGCCTGGGGGCTCTGACGCCGAAGCCTCGTGGGAGGCACTCGTACAGGCGCGTGTGAACGACCCGCCGGCCTTCATACGCGCGCTCCTCGCGGACGGCAAGACCGGCCTGACGCATTTCTTCGGCGCGATGGCGCCGCTCACGCCGGGGCAGGTGCGTTTCGCGCTCGGGCTCGACGCTCCGGCCGAAGGCGATCGCGCGGCGACCGCGCAGCGTTTGCTCGCAGCCTTTGGGCGGGCAGCGCCAGGCTGGAAGGTTCGCGAGCGCACGTTCTGGCGTCCGCCGGTCGATCCAGCACTGCTCCTCGCGGATCTGTCCGTGAACGCCGCCGGCCATCCGAACTTACCCGGTACGCAGGAGTTCTGGAGCCTGGTGTTCGCGGGCGTCGCACCGCATGACGGCGGCGACCTGTCGCGGCTCACCGAGGGGAAGCCCGTCGAGTTCGCCTGGCTTTGTGACGAGGTTTTCAGAGCCGAGCTGGCCGAGCGACGGCGGCGCTATCACGCCGTGCTCTTTGCGTCGCGCCTCAGCGGGACGCTGTCGCCGGCGAGCGCCCGCGACACCGTAGAGGCCGTGCGCGCGGCCGCGGAGTACCCCGCGCTTGCCTTCGCCCTCGAGCGGGTCCCGATCGAGGACCCAGCGGTGTTTGCGGCCGCCGCAAGGCGCGCGGCGCAGCTCTCCGCGATCGGCGACGAGCGGCGAGCGGTTCGCACGATGACGCAGTTCCAGGGCACGCTCGCGATCCTGGTTCGCGCAGCGTCCCGGCTCGCCTTCTCGCCGCAGCAGGTGAGCGAGCTCGTCTCGTCTCTCTCGTCGGTCGAACCGGGCGGGCGTGGTGATTACGAGGGTGCGCTGGTTCGGTGGATCGAGACGCATCTCGATGCGCGTGGGGCCGTTGCTCTCGACGACTCTTTGCTGGCACTCATCAGCGGAGCGGCCCCGGCCACACCTGCGCTCGTCAACTGGGAGGGGACCCGGTACCGCGTCGACCTGGCGCACGGGGAGGCTCTCCGCGTGCGGCGCTTGCTGGGGGACGAGCGACGCCCCTACCTGACATCGGCAGCAGCGCTCGTGTCGATCGCAGACGCATTGGACGAGGCCGGCCCTCTGTCACAGCGCAGCGCGCGCCAGGTTGCGCTCTCCGAGGTGGCGCATGCCGTCGGATGGGACGAGCCGGGCGTCTGGCCCGCCGATGTACGCGAGCGGTCCGTCTCGGTCCGTGCGTCTCTCGAAGGCGGCGCGGCGGGCGGCGCGAAGACCGAGCAAGGGCGAACGAGGGCGCTCGGCGTGCTTGCAGACGACCTTCTCGCCCGCGGGCTGATGGATCTCGCTTACGCGGCCGCACTGGGTCAGCCCGATCGGGCCTGGGTCACCGCCGGTGACGTGGCGCGGCACCACGCGTTCGAGCTGCCTGGGCAGCCAAGCCACGGAATGGCGTGGGAGCTTCCAGCCCTGACAACGGGCCGGCAAACCGGGATCCAGGTGACCGGATCTCTGCTCGGTCTCGACGTCGCGCTCGCGGAGATGTCACTCGTCCGTCTCTCGCTGAAACCGCCGCCGCGCAAACCCATGCTCGCCGACATCAACCGTCGGGCGCTCATTGAAGCGGCGGTGCTCGTCGGCTCGGCGGCCCTCAGCGACGGTGATCGGGACCGGATTGCAGCCGCAGTGAGGAGGGGACGCGAGAGAACCCGGTCGGTGCGAACGAGGGAGGAGGCCGTGGCGCTGGCCGAGGAGCTTCGCCTGAGCCCTGCGCGCGCGGGCCTCCTCGGTTGGGAGGCCACGCGGCAACCCGCGGCCGTGGTCGCGTTCCTGTCGACAGGCGAGTTATTCCAGCTCGGTCTCGGCGACGTGACTGGCGACAGCCCGCTGCAGGGGTGGGGCGCGCCCGCCGGGTCCCGGCTCGGATGCCTGTGCCTGCGCCTGCCATCGCGCGAACCCTGGGAGGTCGTCGCGGGCCGCTGGGGCTCCGGAATGCTGATCAGCACGTTTCCGGATCTGAATCTGCGCCTGGCCGAGCTCCTGTCGGACATGCAGATGCCGGCATCTCTTCTCGGTCCGGTGCTCGCGTCGGCGACGCTCGACTTCGTGAACACCACGATCAGCCGCGACGAAGACGACCGCCGCGGCCTGGTGGAGTACGTCAACGCGCTCGATCGCGAGCGTCTCGAGGAATACCTGGCCCTCCTCACGACCGACGGACCGCTGGTGCCGATTGATGGAGCGCCAGACGCGCCAGTGTCGGACCCGCGGCCATGAGGTTCGCGTCGGGCATTGCGCTCGCCATGAGCGCCGCCATCGTTGTGAGCGCCGGCCAGACGCCGACGCTGTCGATCACGGCGCCTCAGGCGGACGTGTTCATCAGCGGCCCGACGCGGCTCGCTGCGGAGATCGTCCCCGTGACCGCAGTCGAAGCGGTGCGCTTCTTCGTCGACGGCCGGCTGGTGTGCACCGTCGAGCAGTCGCCCTTCGGCTGCTCGTTCGATCCGGGGCCGGTGGTGCGGGGGCATCACGTGCGTGTGGTGGCAACTCTGGCGGACGGCAGCCGCCTGGTTGCCAACATCCGCACGAAGGATCTCGGTTACTCGGAGCGTGCCCACGTCGATGCGGTGCTGGTGCCGATCCTGGTGACCGACGGCGGCAAGTTCGTGCGGGGATTGAAGAAATCGGAGTTCGAGCTCTGGGAAGACGGCGTGCCGCAGCAGATCGTTTCCTTCGCGAACGAAGACAGCCCGCTGGATCTCGTGCTGGCGATCGACGTCAGCGGCAGCATGGACGCGGCGCTCGGCGAGGTGAAGACGGCTGTGACGCAGCTCCTGTCGAGGCTCCGGCCGGCAGACGCGGTGACGCTCATCGGCTTCAATGACACGACGTTCATCGTGACCGAGCGTGAGCAGGATCCGCGAGCGCGCCAGGATGCCGTGCAGCTGCTGACCGCGTGGGGTGGCACTGCCCTCTACGATGCGACGGTTCGCGCGGTCGATCTGGTGGATCAGAGTCCCGGGCGCAAGGGGGTCGTTCTTTTCTCGGACGGGGACGACCACCACAGCCTGACGACACCAGACGCCGCCGCCGCCCGCGTGCAGGCCGGCAACGCCATGCTCTACTCCGTCGCGTTCGGCACCGGAGCGACGGTCCAGTCACTCCGGGAGCGCCTGGCGGAATTCGCGCGC
Organism: Vicinamibacteria bacterium; assembly: GCA_963697705.1. Lineage (GTDB taxonomy): Bacteria > Acidobacteriota > Vicinamibacteria > Vicinamibacterales > JAENWD01 > CAVUCH01. The sequence goes on along the minus strand of CAVOPA010000017.1, from coordinate 269,698 downwards.
GCCACCGGCGGCCAGGTCTTCTATCCGCGTAGTACCGGGGAGCTCGAACCGGTGTTCCAGCGCATCATCGCCGAGCTGTCGAATCAGTACGTGCTTTCGTACGTGTCGACGAACACCCGCGCGGACGGCGGGTGGCGAAGCATCCGCGTGCGGGTGCGCAAAGGCAAATACGAGGTCAGAGCCCGCCGCGGTTACCAGGGCCCTGGTCACAGCAGGTCGAAGAGTGAGCCATGAAGAGAATCTGCACGGTGATCGTGGCGGCGTTCCTGTGCGGTGCGTCCCTCGCAGCGGCGCAGGAAGCAATCCCGGCCCAGCCGGCGCCCTTTCGCACCGGTGTCGAGGTCGTGAGCGTGGAGGCGACCGTGCTCGACCGGCAAGGGCAGCCGCTGCGCGGTCTGGCCGCCAAAGACTTCACGGTGTCGGTCGCAGGTCAGCCACGCCGCGTCGTGTCCGCCGAGTTCGTGGACTGGACGCCGGCCGCGCCGCCGGGGCCCGTCGATCCGGACGGGATGCCCGTCAGCACGAATGAGGGCGCGCGCAGTGGACGACTTTTCGTGTTCGTGGTCGATCAGAACACGCTCGAAGTGGGAATGGCGCGGCAGCTCGCGGCCGCGACATCGAGCTTCTTTCGCCGGTTGACCAGAGACGACCGGTCGGCGCTGATGGTGATGCCGGTTGGCCCGAACGTGGAGCTGACCTTCGCGCACGATCGGGTGCGCGACGCGCTTCAGCGGGTGATTGGTACAAACCACACCGATCTGGTCTGGGACAACGGCAGCCTGACCGAGGCCCGAGACATCGCCAGCCACAACATGTTCGCGCTGCGCAGCGTGGCGGAACGCGAGTGCGGCACCGACAGCATCGGGGCTGGCGGGGGCGGGTTGGCCGCAGGCCCGAGCACCGGTGGCTCACCGGGCGGCGCGGCCGGGGGCGGCGCGGCAGGCGGCGGAAACTCACAAGGCGGTTCGGCCGGGTCCGGGGGAGGCGCCACGTCACCACCCGCACGCAGCCCTGCGGGAGGCGCATCGGCAGCGGCCCTCGGACTTGGACCACAGAACGAGTGCGTCCGGAACATCCAGATGGAAGCCGACGCGCTGTGGCGTTCGACCCAGGCCGTCTCGCTCACCACTCTGGCCTCTCTGCACCAGGTGCTCTCGTCGCTGACGCGTGTCGGCGGGGAGAAGGTCGTCATCCTCATCTCGGGGGGCCTGCCGCTCGACGACCACGATCAAACGTCGTTGCTTTCAGCCGTTGCGGCGGACGCGGCGGCGGCGCGCGCGAGGTTGTTCACGTTCTTCGCGCCGGTATCGACAGTGTCAGCGAGCCGCCGCTCGATGCCGATGAAATCTGGGCCCGACGAGCAGATGCAAGGCTGGTCCCTCGACACGCTCGCCGGCTTGACCGGCGGCGCGTCGTTCCGCGTGCAGGTCGGAGCGGAGGGCGCGTTCGATCGGCTCGGAAACGAGCTCGCGGGCTATTACCGCCTCGGCGTCGAGCGGGCGCCGTCGGACCTCGATGGGAAGTCCCGTTCTCTGAAGGTGCAGGTGTCGTCCGCCAACACGCTCGTGCGAACGCGAACGATGTTCGACGCTCGCACGTACGAAGACCGCGACTGGAGCGCTCGCATGAACGCCGCGCTCGGTGCCCCGTCGCAGGCGACCGGCCTCGGCCTGCGGCTCACCAGCTACGTTGCCGCAGACAGAGACGATCCTTCGCGCGTGAGGCTTGTGCTGGCCGGAGAGGCGTCGCGGGTTGCGGACGGGGATGCCAGCTTCCAGCTGGTGATCCGGGATTTGGAGGGGAAACAGGTTGTTACGGAAGAGCAGCCGCTGGGGGCGGCGACGAGCGAGCGGCTGCCGTTCTCGGTCAACGTGCCGATCGCACCGGGAAGCTACATCGTGCGGATGGCGGTCATGGACAGCGCCGGCCATGTGGGCTCGGTCGATCATCGCGCGGACGCCCGGAAGGTGCCGGTCGGGCAGTTGTCTGCCTTCGGTCCCCTCCTCGTGCGGCTGCCGCCGCAGCCTGGAGCGACACCGGTCGTCGCCCTGCAGGGACTGGACGCCGATGAACGCCTCGCGCTGCAGCTCGATCTCCAGGGCCAGGCGGAGCTCCTCGCCGGGACGGATGTCCTGTTCGAGGTCGCATCCACGCTGGACGGTCCGGCGCTTGTCACCGCAGAGGCCAACGTGTCGCGCGACGCGGCCAGAGGATCTGCGCTCGCCGAAGGCGTCGCCGAGGTGCGCCTGTTGCCTCCTGGCCGGTACGTGGCGCGCGCGAGGGTCTTCTCGGGCGGCGAGCCGATCGGCGAGCTGCGTCGCAGGTTCGAGATCGCTGGAACGGCGCGGGCCCTGGCGGGCGGCGCGACGCCGCCGGGTGCAGTCGCCGCGGCGCCCGTGACACGAGCGAACCTCGCCGCGCATGCGGCTGCGACGGTGCCGCGGTTTGCCCTCGGCCAGGTGCTCGCACCCGAGGTGCTCGGGGTGTTTCTCGATCGCGTCGCGGCACGCCCGGACAGCTCGTCGCCAGCCGTCAGCCAGCTCCTCGACGAAGCGCGCACGACCGGTGCGCGCGAGCTCGCCGTGCCGGACGAAACCGCGAGGAGCGCACCGGCAGTCTCGGCGTTCCTGAAGGGACTGACGTTGCTCGCGAACCAGAAGATCGAGGCAGCCGCGACCGAGTTCCGCGATGCGATCCGCGCTGCGCCTGATTTCTATCCCGCCATGGTCTATCTCGGCGCGTGCTATGCCGCGGGCGGCAAGGACCGCGAGGCGGCTGGTGCATGGCAGACCGCGCTCATCAGGCTCGGCGACACGGTCGCGGTGCATGCCCTGCTGGCCGAAGCCCTGCTGCGGGAGGGCAAGAGTGATCAGGCCAGCCGGGTGCTCGATAGCACGCGCGACCGCTGGCCCGATGACAGGGCGGTGAACCGGCTGTTCGCGACCGCCACGATCGCGGCGGGACGTTACGGCGACGGCCTCGACGCCGTCGACGAGCTCCTCGCGACCGGCGCCCGGGACGGTCCGCTGCTGGAGCTGGCGCTGCTGGTTTTGTACGAGGCGTTTGTGAATGGCGCGCCCATCGTCAGCGCGGAGCAGGACCATGCCCGGATGACGCGATTCGCTGATGCGTATCGGGTGACCGGGGGACCCTCGCTCGCGCTGGTCGAAACCTGGCTGTCGGCAGCCGCACCGAAGTAGCTGCGGTAGCTGGTCCACGAGAACAGACGGAGGCGTCTGTTCCAGCTCCGCCTGTTCAGGCTCGACCTCGACGCGGCCCGCAAAGCCTCATCGTGTCGCGCAGCTGGTGTGTTCACCTGCGCGTCGCGAACAGCGCTCTGAGGATTCGTGCGCGGTGCACCATCGCATCGTCAGCGGTAGAATGCCCTCTTATATGAGCAGCGCAACCGCGGCCGTGACCAGGCCTGCAACCGAACGGCACGCGACCACCGCGCCCGCTGTCACGCGGGTGCTGTCGATCGACGTGTTCCGCGGGTTCGTGATGTTCCTGATGCTCGCCGAGGCCATGCAGCTCTGGACGCTGCACGACGCCTTCCCGGCGAGCCGCTTCTGGGCGCTCGTCGCCTTCAACACCACACACGTGCCGTGGCAGGGGTGCTCGCTCCACGATCTGATCCAGCCCGCCTTTTCGTTCCTTGCCGGCGCGTCGCTTCCGTTCTCGATCGCAAGTCGCGCCGGCCGGGGCGAGCGCTTCACGCGGATGCTGGGGCATGCGGTGTGGCGCAGCGTCGCGCTGATGCTGCTCGGGATCTTCCTCCGCTCGATGCGTCACCCGCAGACGTACTGGACCTTCGAGGACACGCTGACGCAGATCGGCCTCGGGTACACGTTCCTGTTCCTGATCGCGTTTGCGTCGCTGCGTGTCCAGGTCGCCGTGTTCGCCGCGATCCTGGTCGGGTTCTGGGCCGCGTTCGTGCTGTACCCCTTGCCGCCCGCCGGTTTCGATTACCCCAGCGTCGGCGTTCCAGCCGACTGGCCACACCTGTACTCGGGGTTCCTCGCCCACTTCAACAAGAACTCGAACCTGTCCTGGGCGTTCGACGTCTGGTTCCTCAACCTGTTTCCGCGCGAGGAGCCGTTCCGCTTCAACGAGGGCGGCTGGTCCACTCTGAGCTTCATCCCCACGCTCGCGACGATGATGCTCGGGATGTGGTCGGGGATGTGGCTGAAGACGTCACGCTCGATGCGCGACAAGCTGAATGGGCTGATCGTCGCCGGGCTCGCGCTGACGCTGTCGGGCCTCCTGCTCCAGTGGCTGCACATCAATCCCATCGTCAAGCGGATCTGGACCTCATCGTACACGCTGTACAGCGGCGGCCTCGTCGTCCTGATGCTCGCGGCCTTCTACGCCGTCGTCGAGCTGAAGGGATGGAAGCGGTGGGCGTTCCCGCTGCTCGTCATCGGCGCCAACTCGATTGCCATCTACGTCATGAGCTGGACGCTCGAGCACTTCGTCACCGAGTCGCTCCTCACGCACTTCGGACGTGCGCCGTTCCAGGTGCTTGGCGCGCCCTTCGAGCCCGTGTTGCGCGGCGCGACCGTGCTGCTGGTGTTCTGGGGCATCCTCTACTGGATGTACCGGCGCCGGATCTTCCTCCGAATCTGACTCGTCACCCGTTCCGCAACACCTCCGCCGGATCGATGCGCGCGGCCCGTCGCGCCGGCAGCCAGGCCGCAACGGCCGCCACTGCCGCGAGCATCGTCGCGGCGCCGGCGAGCGTGCTCGCGTCGTGTGGATCGAGGCCGAACAGCAGGCTGCTCACCAAACGCGATGCCCAGAGGCTCAGCACCAGGCCGACCCCGACGCCTGCGCCCACGAGCCAGGCCACGTGGCCGAGCACGAGCCGGACGACACGCGCGGCGTCGGCGCCAAGCGCCATCCGCACGCCGATCTCCGTTCGGCGACGAGTCACCGCGTAGGCGGTGACGCCGTACAGGCCGATGGCCGCCATGAGCAGCGCCAGGGCGCCGAAGAACGCCGAGAGCACCGCGACGAGCCGCTCGCGCACGAAGAGTGCGTCGACCTGGACAGCGAGGGGCCGGAAAGTGATCGAAATCGACGGCTCGATCCTGGTGAGGGCGTCGGCCAGGCTCTTCGACAGGAGCATCGGGGAGCCGCTGCCCGCGGCACGGACGGCGATGTTCACGGAAGGTCCCATCGGCTCGCCCGAGGCAGTGGACGACTGCTGCAAGGCCAGGTAGATGGTGGGCGGCTTTCCCTCCCGTGGCGACCGGTATACCGCGTCCTCGACCACGCCGACGATCTCGAGCGGGGTCGGTGGCTTGCCCGGCGGGCCGTTTCGGGTGAACGTCCGACCGAGTGCGCTCGGGTGCTTGACGTACTTCCGCACGAAAGCCTGGTTGACGATCGCCACTCGCGGCGACCCGAGGCGATCGGCGTCGGTGAAGTCGCGGCCCTGGAGAAGGGATGTGCCGTACGCCTGAAAGAACCCCGGACTGACCGCATTCAGCCACACCACGCGCTCCGTCTCGGGAAGACCTGCGGCGTCCGGCATCTCGAAGGAGTTGTTCCAGCCCATCCCGCTCATGGGCGTCAGGAACGACGCGCCGGCATGCGCGACACCCGGCAGTGCGGCCGCGGCTTTTCTCAGCCGGTCGAAGAACTCGGTCCGGTCCGCTGGCGCGACGGGACTGTGCTGCGCGTCCACCGTGACGATGAGGACAGGGTCCCGGTCCAACCCGGTGTCGACGGCCGCGAGCGCTGCGAACGTGCGTACGAACAGGCCCGCGGCGACGACCAGCACGAGCGAGAGCGCCACCTGCACGACGACCAGGGGACTGGCCAGCCCGCGGCGGCCTTCTCCGGTCGTCGAACGCCCCTGCTGCTTCAGCGCATCATTCGGATCCACGCGCGCGGCGCGTATCGCCGGCGCGATGCCAAACACGAGCGCCGTCAGGATGGTGACACCCGCGGTGAACGCCAGCACGCGCCAGTCGAGCGGCACGTCGAGCGTCACGACGTTGCGATACGTGGAGAGCTGTGCGATCAGCAGGCTCGTGCCCCAGCGTGCGAACAGAAGCCCCAGCAGGGCGCCTCCCGCAGAGAGCAGCAGGCTTTCTGCGAGGAGCTGGCGGGCGAGGCGGAACCCGGATGCGCCGAGGGCACGGCGCATCGCCAGCTCGTGCCGCCGCGCGGTGGCGCGCGCCAGGAGCAGGGTCGCGATGTTGGCGCAGGCTATCAGCAGCACCAGGCCGACCACGGCCAGCAGCGTCAGCAGCGGTCGCTGGTATTCCTGCCGCAGTTCCGATGGTCCGGCGTCCGCCTTGACGAGGGTGAGACCGTCGCGCAGGTACCGTTGAAGCTCCTGGGGCGGCCAATCGTGAGGCAGCGTGGCCTCGCGAATCTGCGGCTGCACGCCGCGCAAGGCGCGGGTCGCTTCGCCGATGGTCTCCCCCGGCTTCAGGCGCAGCATGATGTCGAGCCACCACCACGAGCGCGAGTCGAGGGCGTTCTCGTCGCCGTCACGGAACAGATCGATGGTGCCGAGTGGCACGGTGACGTCGAACGCACGACCGACGATCGGCCCCAGGAATTCCGGCGGCGTGACACCGATGATCGTGAACCGGGCGCGGTTGAGCGAGAGCGGCCGGCCGATGACGTCAGCCGCGCCGCCAAACCGGGACTGCCACCACCGGAAGCTGATCACCGCGACCGGACCGTCGGGCCCGCCGCCGCGCCGGTCGTCGGCCGTCGTGAACGTTCGCCCCAGCATCGGGCGCACGCCGAGGGTGTCGAAGTAGGCGCCGCTCGCGTAGAGACCCTCGACGAATTCCGACTGGCCACCGTGCGCGAGGTCGAAGCGCTCCGTGCCCCACGCCGTCGCCTGCTGGGCGAAGGACCCGTGCCGGTCGCGCACCTGCTCCCAGATCGGGTTGGTCCACGAACCGTGATCGATCAACACGAGTTGTGAAGGCTTGCCGACCGGCAGGGTCCGGAGCAGGAGGCCGTTCACGAGCGAGAAGATCGCGGAGTTCGCTCCGATGCCGAGCGCGAGCGACAAGACGGCGACGACGGTGAACACCGGAGTTTGCCGCAATACCCGGACGCCGTGCCGGAGATCCTGCGCGAGGTCGTGCGCCCACCGGGTGCCGCGGGCATCGCGGCACTGCTCCTTGATCTGCTCGATTCCGCCCAGCTCCAGCGCGGCCAGACGGCGCGCCTCGGGCTCCGCGTGCCCTTGCTGCACGAGATCGACGACCCGGCGTTCGAGGTGATCGCGCAGCTCCGCCGCCAGTTCCGCTTCCGCGCGCGTGCGCCGCACCAGCCGCCCAAGCCAGTTCATGTCGCATCTCCTTCCGCATTCGCGAGGATGAGGGCTACCGCTTCGGCGAGACGGCGCCACCCTGACTCTTCGGCCGCCAGCTGCCGGCGGCCCTCTCGCGTCAGCCGGTAGAACTTGGCTTCGCGGCCCGTGTCGGACGGCTTCCACTCGGACGCGAGCAGGCCGCGGTTCTCCAGGCGGTGCAGGGCGGGATAAAGCGAGCCCTGCTGCACCTGGACGACGTCACGCGACAACTGCTGCAGGCGCTGTGCGATGCCGTAGCCGTGGAGAGGGGCCGGCTCCACCGCCTTGAGGACGAGCAGGTCGAGCGTGCCCTGGGGGATATCGGAGCGGGAGTTGGCGATCCGTGTCATGCCTTTACCTTCTACACATACCGCAGGACGTGTAGAAGGTCAAGGCATCAGGCCGGCGGAGCGCAATTCACGGTGACGAACTCACTTGCTGTTGGGGACGGTTCCGGGTTCCGGGTTCTGAGTTCCAGGTCGGGTTCCGGGTTCCGGGTTCGTTCCAAGTTCCTCGTTCACGGTTCCGGGTTCCAAGCGCCGGGTTCCTGATCTCGCCGTCGCTCCAATGAAGCCTGCGACGAACCTGGAACTCGGAACCGAGGAGCCCGGGAGTGCGTTGCGATCAACGCCTCGTTGCCATCCATTCCACGGATGCCGCGGTTCCGCACCCGGGGTAGTCCCTGAACGTGACCACGCCCTGCGCTCGACCGCCAGGAAGGAACAGGCCGTTCAGCGTGGTGGTCGGGCCAGACCCGCGTGCGCCGGTCGAATAGGCCAAGGACCGATACGACGAAATGGCGCCCGAACACGGTCCGGGGATACAGGTGATGTCGGGTGCCGTTGGGACATTCAGATTCGAGAACACCTGAGTTCCGGAGCAGCCGTTGAAATTGTACCCAACGGAGATCGTGGTGAGGATTTCGTCCGCGGACACCACGAAGGTGATTGCCGCGCCTTGCGCCGTCGTACCGCTCCACTGGCCCACGCTGAGGGATGCGGAAGTCGATGGTGCCGTAGAAACACGGCCGCACGCGGCTGCGAGGACGCCCGAGACGATGGCTGGCAGCAGCACCGTCCCTGCCAGCCACCGATCGGTCGCGCGTCGGGCAGCAATCATTTCGCTTGCCTTGGCTAGATCGTATCGGATCTATTCCGCGCGGCTGACGCCTCATGTTTCGGCCGCGCGGCTCATGATCGCACGGGCCGCCGGCTGCAAACGCGTATCAGCCAGCAAGCATCGAAACTACGTAAACCAAGTCCCGTTCTGGTGCCTCCATAAGCTGGCTGATACCCGCTTCAACAGGGTGGAGGTAGTACCAACGCCGCGCTCCAGCTCTTGTGTCAACCTCACGTTCGCTTTCCACGTGGTTCGTCGGCGTGGACATGGACGAACCGATCGGTGGTGTCATCCCCGCGAGCAGCGGGAAGTGAACAAGCCGTGGCCGCCACCTGCGGCCCGCTACACCCCTCACGTGCCGCCGTCGAACCCGATCGTCACGACGCCGGCGTCGACGATCACGGGGACCGCGCGCCGGCCGCCGCTGTACTTCAACATCTCGGACAGCCGCGCGGGGTTCTTCTTCACGTTCACGTACTCGAAGGCGACGCCGCGTGCGTCGTAGTCGTCACGCGCAGCCATCGTGTACGGGCACGAGTCCTTGCCGAAGATGATGACCATGGCCTCCTCGTAGAAACGATGCGCCCCTGGCGCCGCGAACACGCCAGGCCCAGTATCCAGGCCGCCCTTTGAACGGCTTGTTACCGTCTCGTGCCGACGATCGCCCTGAGCTGGCGCAGGCGGGCGTCGAGGGCTTCCGGCGCTGTCGCGGCATACTTCGCCGGCAGCAGCCGGCGGCTCGAGGCCTCGAAGACCGCCAGCAGTTCCATGTACTCGAGCAGCTCCTCGTCGCGGCTCGGAAAGTAGTCGGAGACGGCGGCGATGAACCGATCGGCACTCACGGTCGCGTCGCCCCCGCTTTCGCGCGCAGCATCGTCGTTGGCGAGCAGGATCACGGCCTCGATGTCGGCATTGCTGTATCCGACGAGCCGTGACGAGAACTGATCGCGGATCGCCGCGAAATCAACGGTCGTGGCGATATGGTTCTTGCGGACCTGCGCGCCGACAACCTGTTCGACCTCCTCCGGCGTCTGCGCGTAGAGGAACGGGATCTTCCGATCCAGGCGCCCCGCACGCTTGAGGTCGACGTCGAGCTTGTCGGGCCGGTTCGTCATCACGAGAAACAGGATGCGTCCCCTGTTCGACGTGTCCGACATGAACTCCTTGATTCTGGCGATCACGCGGGAGGAGGTGCCGCCGTCACCGTCGCCGTCGGTGTTGCCGAAGGCGCGATCGCCCTCGTCGATGATGACGACGACCTGGCCGAGCGCCTTGATGACCGACAGGATCTTCTCGAGGTTCCCTTCCGTTGCGCCCACCCACTTGGACCGGAAGTTCTTCAGCTTCACGGTCGTGAGCCCGCACTCCTTCGCGAACGCCTCGGCGACGAATGTCTTGCCGGTGCCCATCGGGCCCGTGAACAGGATGCCCATGGGCACGCGGCTCGTCCGGCCCTCGCGGATGTTCTCGGCGATGACCAGCAGGTCCTTCTTGACCTCCTCCATGCCGCCGACCACTTCGAACCCGCGCTGGGGCTCGACGAACTCCACCAGCCCGAAGCACTCTCGTTCGAGGATCTCGCGCTTGCGGCGCGCGATGAGCCGGTCGGCCTCGCGCCGCGCGCGCTCCGCCGGCGCCGTGTCCGTCTCCGGCGCCGTGCCGCCTGGCGCGAGCAGCGTCAGCAGCTCGTCTCGGCCGAGTCCAACCGTGAGTGCGGCCAGCTTGTGGGCGCGCGCGGCCGCATCGGGCGTGCCGCCGAGTATCCCGGTGATGAACGTCTCACGCGCCGCGCGATCCTCTTCGGCGGCCGGCGGCGGCGCCAGGATGGCCGCGATCTGCACCACTTTGAGGCCGGCCGTCAGATCCGCGTAATGGTCCGCGTCGCGATCGGTCAGGGCGGGGTCGGCGAGCCTGGCTGCCGCGCGCCGCGTCTCGCGATTGGGCATGGGAACTTCGACGACGGCGACCTTGGGGTTCGACACCAGCTTCGGCGAGAGCTCGGCGAGGTTCTCGGTCACGAGGAGGACGACGTTGTCGCCCCGTTCGATTTCCGGCAGAAACGACCACCGGTGCAGCGTGACGATGGCGGCGCGATCGCCGTCTGCCTGGAACGAGGGATCGCCCGACGGGGCAATCGTGTCGGCGTACTCCAGGATGACGGCCGTCCGAGTAGAGCCGATCAGCAGCCGTTCGAGCGCGGCGAGCACACGCTCCTTGGGCGATGCCAGCAGCGCGTCCTCGGTGCCCACGGCGGGAGACGCCGCCATCTTGGCGAAGCGCACGCCGGTCGACACGTTGTAGACGGCAATCGCGTCCTTGTTGTCCCTGAGCAGCACGTCCGAGAGGAACGCGGTGAGCCCGAACCCGCGCTGCTGATGGACGACCGTGTCGTAGACGTTGCCATGGAGGACGAACATGGCCGACTCGCCGCGCAAGTAGCGGCGGCGCAGGTCGTCGGCCCAGGGCGGGAGGATGCGCGGGTCGCTCACGCCGTGATCCCCAGCGCGTTCAGCATCCGCTCGGTGTCGGCGGCGCTCTGCTCGATGGATTCGACGCCAGCGAGCAGATCGTTCAGCTGCCCTGACAGCTCCTGCGGCGACTGCATCGTCACAATCTGATCCCCAATCAGCTGGAAGGAGTTCTCGATCAGATCGAGCTGCCCGCGCGCGAGATCGAGGTAGCGGCGGATCTCCTTCACCTTGTCGAGACGCTTGCCGAGGATCGCGAGGTTTCGTTTTGCGATGTCGATCCCCGGGCCTGCGCCTTCGCCGGTCCTGATCGTCGTCTCCCACCGGCCGCGCTCGCGTTCGACGGCGGCGACGTCGACGGTGGTCAGGTAGTGCTCGTAGCGGGAGCAGGTCACCGCGAGATCGATGAAGGCGTCGACCAGCTTGTCGGTCTTCACGAGCTCGCCGCGGAGCAGATCGCCTGTAAAGGAGGGGTTCTGTGCCGCCAGCCGGCGGATCTCCTGCTGGCGATTGATGAGCAGCTGCACCCGCGCGCGCACGTGATCCTCAAGTCCGGTCATGCGCTCCGCACGCTGCTGCTCCAGCATCACGTTCCGGATCCGCTCGAACTGCGGATCCCACAACAGGTGCTGCAGCCGGGCGGAATCGGGGGCGTAGAGCAGCCATAGGGCCTCGGCACCGAGAGCCGCGATCGCGAGCACCGGGTTCAGCGTGATGCCGGCCGCGGCGAGTGCGCCAAGCAACAGGGACAGGTTGTACGGGTTGCTGAACGCGAACTTCAGATACGGGCGCTTGCCGAAGAGCGCGTTCTTCGCGAAATCCACCGCGCTGTCGCGAATGGCCGAGGCCATCGCCGGATCCGGCTGCGGGGTCGGCGTCGGTGTCTGGGGCGTCGCCGGCGGCGTCGGCCTGGCCGACGACGGCTTCTCTGGCGCGCTCATGCGGTCACATTCTACGTGGAGCGCGGCTGGGGCGCGTAGAGGAGGTCGAGCAGCTGCTTCTCGACGGCGCGGAACTCGGCCGCCGACTTCAGGGCGGCGTCGCGGACGGGAAAATACGGCACGTCGACGCGGTGAAGAATCCGGGCCGGCCGGTTCGAAAGCACATAGACGGCATCGGCGAGATACACCGCCTCCGACACGTCGTGCGTGACGAAGAGCGTCGTATTGTCCTCGGTGCGCGAGACGTCGAGCAGGAGCGACTGCATCCCCCAGCGCGTCTGCGGATCGAGCGCGCCGAATGGTTCGTCCATCAGCACCAGGCGCGGGCGGTTGATCAGGGTGCGGGCGATCGCGACACGCTGCTTCATCCCGCCCGAGAGATCCTTGGGGTAGCGATCGGCGAACTCGTCGAGACCGACCGCCTTCAGGTAGTGATCGGAGCGCTCCCGCCGCTCGGCCTTCGACACCCGCTGCAGCCTGAGACCGTACTCGACGTTGTCGCGCACGGTCAGCCACCCGAACGAGGTGTAGGCCTGGAAGACCATGCCGCGATCGCGGCCGACGCCCGTCACGAGCTTGCCGTCGAGCAGCACCTCGCCCTTCGTCGGAGGGAGCAGGCCGGCGACGGCCTTGAGAATCGTCGACTTCCCGCAACCGGACGGCCCGAGGAAGACGACGATCTCTCCGCAGTCCGGTTTGTTGACGATGTCGAACGAAACGTCGCGAACGGCTTCGGTGGCGCGCCCGGATCGATCGCGATACGTCACCGACAGGTTGCTGACGCGCAGTGTCGGCGTGGCTGCTGCAGGCGGGGCCGTGTACGTCGCCGCCTTGGCGGCGCCCCGGTCCGCCACCGTGACGGCCACCGTGCCGGGCTCGCCGGCCTGCGACGCTGTCTTCGGCGCCTCTTCGCTCATGCCTTCTCGCGCCACCGGAAGAGCAGGCTCGAGATCATCCGGATCAGGACGTCGGTCAGTAGCCCGATCCCGCCGATGACCAGAAGGCCGGCAAACGACCAGGACGCCCGCTGGTGCGTACGCGCGAGCTCCACCATGTACCCGAGGCCGTGTTCCGGATTGACGGCCTCCGCGAGAATCACGTAGGTCCACGAGATCGCGTTCATGACACGGAACGAATCGAAGATCTCGGGCAGCGCCGGCGGCAGCAGCACGGTCCACACCACCTGCGCCTTGCTGGCGCCGAGCGTGCGCGCGGTCTGTACCAATTCCTCCGGCACGGCGCGGATGGCGGAGACAACGACCGGCAGCAGGTAGACGAAGACGCCGAGGAACAGGAACGCGATCTTCTGCTTCTCGTAGATGCCGAACCACAGGATCAGCAGCGGTATGAATGCCGAGATCGGCATGTACCGAAGTGGCGCCACGATCGGCTCGAAGATGCGGTTGACGGGCTCGAAGGCGCCCATCAGCACGCCGAGGGGCAGGGCGACCGCGGAGGCGAGGGCGAAGGCGATGGCGATTCGCCGCGTCGACACGATGATCGCGTCGAGCAGGTCGTACTGGATGAACAGCTGCAGCGTGCCGCGGACGACCTCGCTCGGCGAGGGCAGGAAGTCCGGGGGCGCAAACCCGCCGTAGGTCAACAGGCACCAGCCGCCCAGCACCAGCGTCGGCGCAACGAGGCCCAGCAACAGCGCTGTCCGGGGCGCCAGCGGCTCGCGCAAGGCGAAGAGCTCACGACGTGGCATGTAACCGGGCCGAGCAGCGATCCGACAATGAGTCTCAGCCCTCGGTGGCGAGCACGACCTTGATGTCGGTGCGGCGGTTCAACTGTCGCCCCGTTTCGGTCGTGTTCGGTGCGACCGGGTTAGCCGCACCGCGGCCAATCGTCTGGAAGCGGGTCGCCGGCATCCCCGGAAAATTCTTCAGGATGTAGTTCTTGATCGCGAGCGCGCGGCGCTCCGACAAGGTCATGTTTCCGGTTGGCGAACCGGTCGAATCGGTGTTGCCCTCGACCCGCAGATAGGTGTTGCCGAACGACGTCATCGTCTCGCCCAGCGCGTCGAGCACGAAGTACGAGCCCGGCATGATCTCGTCAGAGCCCGGCGTGAAGTGGATCTGGATCTGCTTGTTGATGATCGCGCGGTCGTTCGACGATGGCGCCCTGGCCGCCAGCGCGGTCTCCTGCACCTTCTGCCCCGGGTAGGCCGACGCCAGTGCCGTCAGGAACCGCGTGTCGGCCCAGTCGCCCGCCGACACGGCCCTCGTCACGAGCCCCTTCTTGCGCCAGATCACGAAGGCGGTGTCGAACAGCGTTTCGTAGTGCGCCTTGCCGCCGGCCAGCCCGTAGAACTGCGCATTATCAGCATATGGCGTCAGCTTCAGGCCGGAGAGCATGCCCGAAACGGTGTCGGTGTCGAGCTTGAGCGCCTTGCCGACGACGGCGTAGGCCGACGCGGGGTCGGACTTCATCATGTCGATTCCGTCGAACCAGCCGTGCACGAAGTCGCGCACGCTCTCGGGATACTGATCGATCACGTCCTGCCTGGCGCAGAGCGTGTCGGCGATGATGTTCGTCGCGGCCGTCGTCGAGACGAGCACGTGTGCTTCGTCTCCGCGCGCCGTGACGGCGGCCGAGAGGTCGGGCTCCCACGTGACGGCGGCATCCACCTGCCGCGCCTTGAACATCGCGGCAGCGGCGGGGGCGTCCTGGGTGAAGATGATGTTCTTCTCGACCGCGGCCCGGTCGTCGGGTGAGAGGCCGGACTGCGCCAGCAGGTACAGCAGCAGGAAGTGGGACGGCGTGAACTGGGTGCAGGCGATCCGCTTGCCTTTCAGATCTTCGACAGCCTTGATGCTCGTCAGCGAGACGATGCCGTCGCCGCCGCGGGACCAGTCCTGCATGACGATCGACCGGGCCTTCTGGTTCTGCTCGGCAAGGATCGACGCCTCACGCGCCCAGTTGTCGACCGTGTTCCACATGATGTCGACGTCGCCCTTGCGGAACGCCGCGAGCTTCGCGGCCGGGTCTTCGATCAGCACGAATTTCACCGCGAGCCCGTATCGTTTCCCGTAGCCCGACTGCCCTCCCGAATCGAGACCGCCGTTGAACACGATGCCCGGCGCGTGGCCTGCCCACGTGTTGATGGCGACCACGAGCGGGCGTCCGAGCTTGCCGGCCCCGGCGAGCGCCGCCTGTGTGACGCCCTCGGCACCCGAGCCGCGCTTCGGATCGGGCGGCGCGTTCCGGAGCGAGTCGAAGTCGCTGGCCGAGACGGAGCCTCCGGCGCTGGCGCTGGTGTCGGCCTTGCCGACCGCCCACTGCCGCACGTCGTGGCCCTTGTAGTGCCAGAAGGCGTAGCCGACGACCACGAGGATGACGACGGTGATGAAGAGCTTCGCGAAGGGTGTCAATTTCATGATGACGTTCCGGTTCGAGCCGGCCTCACATGGTCTTCTGTCCGGCCGCGGCCTTCCGGGCCTTCAGCTCCGCGAGCTGCTGTCGCGCCTGCACGTCGCCGACCTGGTTGCGCAGCGCCGCGAGCCGCCCGTCGAGTGACGTGCCGGCCAGCTCCGACCCGAGGTTCGCCTCGGCGATCGTCGTCTTGATGTGCTCGCGCACGTTCTCGAGCGCCTTCACGTCGGCTTCGACCGAGAGGCCATCGAGCTGCTGCTGAATGCGGATGCGCGCCTGTGCGGACTGCATCTTTGCCAGCATCGAGTCGCGTTCCGCCTTGAGCTTTCGAATCTCGCTCTGCACGCCGATGAGCGACTGCTTCGCGCTGTCCGCGTCCGCCTGGGCAGTGTCGAGCTCCGCCTTCATCTCGGCCATGTCCGCGGCGAGCTGGTTCTTCTTCTGGATCAGGACGAGGGCGAGATCGTCCTGGTTCGTTTCCAGTGCGGCGCCGAGCTCCGCCTCGGTCTGCGCGAGGTCCTTGGTGGTCTGCTGGACCCGCGCGTTGACATCTTCACGGCGGCGGATGATGGCCGCAGTCGCGGTCTTCAGCCGCGTGTACTTCTCGACCATCGAGTTGATGGCGTTCTCGTACGCGATCTCCGGATGCTGCTTTTCGACGTCCGAGATCCACAGCGACAGGAAGCCGCGCCACAGATTGCCGAAACGGGAGACGAGACCCATGTTGAATTGCCTCTTTCTCGAGAAGGAACGGGCCGGCGCCGCTACGCCGGCTCGGCCGTGCCCTCGCCCGGCCGGCCCGCGGGATCGTGCAGGCGAGGCGACTCGCGGACGACGCGGGCCACCGCCTCCCGGCCGAAGAATTCAAGGACCTGTTGCACCCCGAGCTTCTGGTCGTTGCAGGCGCGCGCCACCGCCTGCTGCTCCTGCACGCGGGCCGTCATGACGGTGCGGATGCGCGCGACCTCTTCCTCGAACTGCCGGATTCGCGACTCGGATTCGCGCAAGAGCGCCTGTGTGTCCGACTCGCCCACGCGGATGTAGCCTTCGAGCGCCTGGATCTCGGCCGCACCCGTCTCGATGATGCGGTCGATGGGCACGCCGAAGGCCTTGAGCGACGCTTCCACAATCTGCTTCTTGACTGCGGCATCGGTGCCGGGCGGGAGCGCGGCGAGCAAATCCCGCGTCTTCGTGACCCGGTCGCGCTCCTCGGCGGCGATTCCGGCGGCCTCGAACACCTGATCGAACGCCACCTGGCCGCTCTCGGCGGCGGGCGGGGGCGACACGAAGAAGGTGGCGGGCTCCGGCGCGGGCGCTGCCTGATCGGACGTGGCGTCGGGCGGTGCCTCGTTGCCAGGCTGACCGTCCTGCACGACGAACCACCCGAGCACGGTCGTCCCCCAGCCCTTCTTGTCAGCCATGGCGCGCAGGTTTTCCCGATAGTAGGCCGAAATCGTCACGAGTGTAGGGCGCAGCGGAATGCGGAGTCAATCATGTCACATGAGGCCCGCCGAGCCCTTGCGCCCCGCATCCTGCCAAGTACTCCGGTTGCCGGGCAGGCGTTGCGCGAGTGGGCCAGTAGACGGGCCCGCCGCAACCGGGCGATTCAGCAGGCTCATCAGACCTCCTCGCATGGCCGGGTCCAGGCGGTTCCCGGCCGGATTCACCGACGCCGGAACACTCCCTCGTAGATCACTGGAGGCCCACCGACGCGGAGCGTTCCGGGACGCGGCACGTTCAGTTCACGGAGCGGCACGTTCGAATCCACATCGAAACCGTGGTCGGCAAGCTCCGCGACCAGCTGCTCCGCACTCAGGAAGCACTGCGGCTGGCCCGAGAACTCCGTGAACACGAACGGCTCCCCTGCCAACGGCGACAGCCCCGGCGGGAGGGTGCTCCGCGAAAACGTGAAGACGAAGAGCGAGGCGCCCGCGCGCGCCACCCGCGCCGCCTCGCGCATGCCGGCACGGAACTCGGCGGCTGTTCGGGCGAGGTTCCAGATGCCGTGGGCAATGACGAGTTCGACCGACGCCGCTGCAACGGGCAGCGCGTCCATCGGAGCAAGCGCGAATTGCGTGCGGCCCTGCACGGCCTCCCGCTGCGCGCGTTCGACCGCGGCTCGCAGCATCGCCCACGAAAGATCGAGACCGATGACATCCCACCCGGCCGCCGCGAGCGGCACCGTGTTCCGCGCCGCGCCGCAGCCGACGTCGAGCGCGACGGGGTGCGGCACGCGCCCGCGTTCGCGGGCCGCGAAGGCGAGCAGCGTCTCGTTCGGCGGCGACTGCCGAAACCCGGCAACCGTGGCCGGTGCGCTCCAGGACGAGCCGCCGAGAGGATCAATCTGGTCCGGCATCACAGCATCACACCCGAGCCCCGCCTGCGCGGGCTCCCGCTCTACGCTCGCGACCGCCTGAGTGCCGCGACCCCTCGCCGCAACCGAGCGCGACCCTCGCCACGGTCGCGCCCTCAATGAGCGTCAGCCGCCGCGAACCCTGCCCAGCCTCCGAACAGCTCGTCCCACATGGCCGCCGCGACGATACGTGCCGGTTGGGGCGTCGCCTCGAACGGCATGACCTCGCCTCGCAGTCGGCCAGCTCCGCCAGCCCGGCGCCGGCCGCGGACACGATCCGGGCGACCAGCGGGCACGACACGCGCGTCATGTCATCGGCCGGACGATGGTGGAAGAACCCGCCGGCCTCGCAGTTGTTTCGGCCGATCCAGGCGGCACGGACGTCGGTCGCGAGGAAGCGGTGGTCGGAGTACGGAATCAGTGCGCGCTTCGCCTGGACCCTGAGATCCGCCGCGGACAAGTGAGGGACGAAGAACTGCTCCATCGCCTGGGGCCAATGCATACTCGGTTACATTGGTATGACACGCGCGATTCGCGTAGCCTGTCGCATTGCAAGATCACGCTGCCGTGCCGTTTTCGGCCGACCTCGTCCGGCTCTACTCGCGGATTGTAGCGGTCGCCGACACCGCCCACGAACGCCCGGGCCTGGTGATCGCCATCGCCGCCCCGCTGCTGCTGCTCGCGCTCGCCGCCATCAACCGCTGGGTGCTGCTCGGGTTTCCGAATTCCAGCGACGAGTACAACTACCTGTACGAGGCGCAGACGTTTGCCGCGGGGCGGCTGTGGAATCCGGCGCCGTCGCCTCCCGAACTCTTTGCGACCAGTTACATCGTGCAGGAGCCGGCGCGCGCCTTCAGCAGTTTCCCGTTCGGGTGGCCGCTGCTGCTCGCGATGGCAATGACCGCCGGCGTGCCCGCGTGGCTGGTCAATCCCGTGCTCGGGGTGCTCACCCTCGGCTTGGTATGGGCGCTGGGCACGCGGCTGTACGGCGGCCGTGCCGGGGTGCTCGCCGCCGCGGTAATCGGAATGACACCGTTCTTCCTGTTCAACGCCGCCTCGTACTTCTCGCACCCCTTGTGCGGCGTGTTGCTGCTCGGCGCGGCGGTGGCCGCGGCGGGCGACGATCGCCGGGCGCTCTGGGTGCCGCTGGTCGTCGGCCTGCTCATCGGATGGGCGGTGGTGGCCCGCTATCTCACCGGCGTGATTTGCGGCGTGCCCATCGTACTGTTCCTGCTGCGCCCCGGCGTGCCGCGGGTGCGGACGCTGGCGCTCGTCGCGGCGGGTGGGCTCCCGTGGGTGATTGCGCTTGCCGCCTACAACCGGGCTTTGACCGGTGATTTCCTGACGCTGACGACGACACCGTTGACCGAATCGCTCTGGTTTCGGGACGGCTGGCCGCTGCGGAGCGCCGACATCCTCTTCACCCATCTGCTGCGCCATCTGCTGTGGACCCCTGCGATCGTCCTGCCGGCCTACGGGTTCTACCTGCGGTCGGCTCCGCGAGAGATGCGCCGCGGCGCGCTGGACTGGATGCTCGTCGTCATGGTCGCCGTCCTCTATTTCTACGTCGAGCGGGGCGGGAATCAGTACGGCCCCCGCTTCCATTACGAGGTGTTCTTGTTCGCGGTGCTCTTCGTCTGCGCCAGCGTCTTCCGCGCCGATCGCCTCGATGCGGCGCCGCTGCACAACCGCTGGATGTTCGCGATCCTGGTCGTGAGCGTGCTGATGATGCCGATCGCCTTCGTCGTCCACGCCTGGATCGAGCATGCGGTGATCGTCGAGCGGATGGACCCGTTCACCCGCACGCGCGACGCAGGGCTGCGCGACGCGCTGGTGCTGATTGCCGACCGCGTGGGATCGCGCCGATCAATGGCGCCGGCCGACTTGACGCGTAACGGGATCGACGCGGCCGGGCCGGTGCTCTACGGGCTGGATCAGGGGGACGGCCACCCATGCGAGTGGGCGGCGCGCGTGCCGGATCGGCGGCCGTACTTGTACGTGTGGGATCACGCGCGCCACATCGGCACTTTGGCGCAGCTGTCGTGCCACACCGCAGCCGGGGCATCGCCGCAGTGAGCCCGCAGCGCCGCGGAGTCGGCCTGGCGGGTGACTTAGGGGCCCAGACGGCGCACGGGCCCACGCGGCGGCGGCGCCAGTCTTGGCGCCTGATGTCCTCGTGTCGTTGATGAGCATCCGCCCCTACCACTGCTTCAGCGCGTGGTTCGCTGCACTCGCGATCGAACACGGCTGTCACTTGATCTCCACCGACGTGAACTACGGCGGGTTCGCCGGGCTTCGCTGGCAGCGGCCGTTCGAGTAGTGCCGCAGCCGATCGCGCGCGGACTATGGAAGCTTGCGAGGGGGTCAGCCGAGGCAGTGCCGCCGCCTGCTTCAGCCGCCCCCGAACCCTGCCCAGCCTCCGAACAGCTCGTCCCACATGGCCGCCGCGCCGCTAAGTACCGGCTGCGGCGACGCCTCGAACGGCATCACCTCGCAGTCGGCGAGTTCCGCCAGCCCGGCGCCCGCCGCGGACACGATGCTGGCGACCAGCGGGCACGATACCCGCGTCATGTCATCATCCGGACGATGGTGGAAGAACCGGCCGGCCTCGCAGTTGTTCCGGCCAATCCAGGCGGCAGGGACACCAGCCGCGACGAACGGGAAGTGATCGGAGTAGGGGATCAGCGCCGTGTTCGTCTTGACCGTGAGATCCGCGGCTGCCAGGTGACGGACGAAGAAGTGGCCTATCGCCTCGGGGCCATTGCACACGAGATAGTTCCATCCGAGCAGCGAGCCGAACGCGTCGAAGTTCAACATGACGCGACCGTCTGCCGCCAGCTCGTCCCGGTGACGCCGGACGTAGGCTGCGCTGCCGACGGACAGCTGCTCTTCGGCGCCGAAGCTGATCAGGCGAATCGTCCTGCGTCGGGGCACTCCCGCGAGCGCGGCAGCGAGTGACAGGACCGCCGCGACCCCTGACCCGTTGTCGTCGGCGCCGACGGAGCCGGCCTGCGTGTCGTGATGCGCGCCGACGTAGACGACGCCGGCCGATGGATCGGTCCCCGCGAGCTCGGCGACGACGTTCTGTGACGTGCTGTCGCGCATGCCGCCAGCCACGCACAACCTGGCCGCCGATGCGGCGGCGGCGTATCCGTTCCACGCGTCCTGGTACGCCATGCTGACCGTGGGCACCGCACCGAAACGGTGGACGTAGGCCGGGAACATGCCGTCGGCGGTGACGGCATCTGCCGGATAGCGGGTGTCGACGAACATGAGGAACGCGGGACGCGCCGCCATGAGACGGCGGTAGTGGTCGGGGCTTTCGATGTGCGTCCCGAGGTGGATCACCGCCTTGCCCGCCAGCGCCGACAGGTCGTCGCGCTGATACCCCGTCGCGGCGTCGATCAGCGCGATCGGCGCCTCGATGACCCGGCCAGCCGTGCCCGGCGCGTTACTCAACAGCGAGCAGGGATGTCGATGCCACGCGCTGCCGATCAGCAGGTCCAGCGTCTCGGACGTGACGGCCCGCTCCCTGACAGGGAACGACTCGACCGTCACGGCCGCGCCGCACGACTCGAACACCGACGCGATATAGTCCGCGGCCTGCCGTTCACCGCGAGATCCGGCGAGGCGGACGCCGATGTCGCGCGTCAGCACGTTCAAATGGTCCCACACCTGGTCTGCCGTGACAGAGAGCATGCGCATTCTCCTCGCGTGGAATCGCTGGCTCCGACTATTCTCGTGTTCAGAGTCGAAGAGGCGCGTTGCCGATCATACAAGCGGAGAGCCTGAGCGGCGGACAGCCGCCGAGCGCGCCCGCTGTCGGCGCTGCGTAAGGAGGGCACGTGGCCCACAATGGCAACGTGTCCGCATGACTGACGAGGTCAAGAACTACATCACACCCGCCGGGTACCGGCGATTGCAGGATGAGCTCGTCCGCCTGTGGAAGGTGGAGCGGCCGCCGATCGTGACAACCGTGGCCTGGGCCGCGGGCAACGGCGATCGCTCAGAGAATGGCGACTACATCTTCGGCAAGAAGAAGCTGCGCGAGATCGACCGGCGCATTCATTACTTGTCCAAGACTCTGGACCGGGCCGTGGTCGTGGACAACTCGGGCAAGGGGCTCGAGCAGGTCCGGTTCGGCGCGACGGTGACCATCCTGGACGCGCACGGCCACGAGCGTGAGGTCACCATCGTGGGCGTGGACGAACTCGATGCCAACGATGCACGTGTGTCCTGGCGCTCCCCACTCGCCAAGGCCCTGCTGACGGCAACAGTGGGTGACACGGTGACAGTTCGCGCGCCGCGCGGGCCCGAGCGCATCGAGATCGTCGCCGTTCGCTACGACACTCTGCGCTAGCCACGCTCAGCGACCGACGTTGGGTAACATCCGCGCGTGGAACTCTGCGACACGGCATCTCTTCCGGTTGTGCGGCCCGCCGCGTGGTCGAAGTTCCTCAGCCGCCCCTTCCTCCTCGCTCTTGCGGAACCCGGATGGACTGGTCACGGTCCGGTTGGTCTCGAGGCGCGCCGTCCAGAACTCGTCAGAGAGGCGCACTGCGGAGAACGGCACGGCGGTCATCGGGTACGCGGACGCGCGGGTCTGCCGTCCAGAAGTGGTGACCGACTCGAGGACTGATGGCGGCCAACGCCAGCGCGAGCGTGCGAGAGAAGAGACCTGACATACCGGCAATATACTTCCACGGTCCTCCGCCGATGGTCCAGCGGCTCGGCGAGGACATGGACATTGCATACCGCTGGTTCGGTGCGCACTTCTTGCCGTCGAGTGTGCAACGGTTCGGAACTGCGGAAGGGACCGGGGCTCGCGGCTACGCCAGCATCAAAACGCGACGGTCGAACTGAAGGAGTCTTGTATGGTTCGCTACAGCCACGTTGGGCGCATGGTCGTCGTGGTGCTCTCGCTCGCGGTGGTCAATGCGTACGGCCAGGCGGCGCAGAGCACGCAGAGCCCGTCCGAGCCGGTCAGCGGGCAAGCCGGCAAGGATGTCGTGTGGGTGCCGACGCCGCAGGCGACGGTCGACAAGATGCTGGAGCTGACCCACGTCACCGCGGGCGACTACGTGATCGATCTCGGATCCGGCAACGGCATCACGGTGATCAGCGCCGCCAAGAAGGGCGCGACAGCGCTGGGCGTCGAGTTCAACCCGGACATGGTCGCGTTGTCGGAGCGGCTGGCGAAGGAAGCGGGTGTGTCCGACAGGGCGACGTTCGCCAAGGGCGACCTGTTCGAGGCGGACCTCTCGAAGGCGACGGTCATCACGCTGTTTCTGCTGCCCGACATCAACCTGCGGCTGCGACCAAAACTGCTCGACCTCAAACCGGGCACCCGGGTCGCGTCGAACACGTTTACGATGGGCGACTGGGAACCCGACGCGCAGGCGACCGCCTCACCGTGCACGTCCTGGTGCACTGCGCTGTCGTGGGTTGTACCGGCGAAGGTCGCCGGTACGTGGCAGCTCGGCGACCAGACACTGACGCTCACGCAGCAGTATCAGGTGATCTCGGGCACCGTCGGCTCGACGCCGATCACGGGCGGCAGGATCAACGGCGAGGAAATCACATTCACGGCCGGGAACGAGAAGTACTCGGGCCGCGTCAACGGCAACACCATGACCGGTTCCGGTTGGTCGGCCAGCAGGCAATAGGCGACGCTCGACTCATCCCTCCAGGCGTGCCCTGACATCGTCGGGGATCGGCACCGAGCGCCCCGCGGTGTAGTCGTACATCACCTGCACCGTCCGCGCGGTGGCGACAACCGCTCGCGTACGGCCGTTCGAGATCTCGTACTCGAACGTGAAGCTGGAGTTCCCAACCGCGGCCACCTTCAGCCGGACGACCAAGCGGTCGCCCACCGTAGCCTGGGCCCGGTAATCGCACTCCACGCGCGCGAGGATGAACGTGCGCGGGATGCCGCTCGTGCCCGTCAGGCGCTGCCAGTGGGCGAAGCGGGCCTGCTCCAGATAGGTCAGGTACACGGCGTTGTTCACGTGTCCGAGGGCGTCGCAGTCGCGAAAGCGAACGTCGATCTCGTGTTCGAACGTGGTCATCCAACCTCCGGCGTTGTCACACGCGATGCGCCAGGCCAATGAGGCGCGGCAGCCTCACACCTCGACTCCCAGCTCCACGCGGCTGAACGCGACGACGCTCAATACGCAGGCGACGAACATCAGGCCGGCCGAGGTGTAGAACGGGAACCCGATCCCGAACTGGTCGAAGACCCAGCCGCCCCACATCGGGCCGATGATGCGCGCGAGGCTGCCGAGCGACTGCGACACGCCCAGCGTGCTGCCCTGGTCCCGGTTGTCGGCGAGTTGCGAGATCGACGACAGGAGCGACGGGCTGTTGAACCCCATTCCGAGCGCCAGCAGGCCGGCGACGGCCGCCAGCAGCGGGACCGTCCACGCGAGCGGCACGAGACCGAGCGCCAGCGCGATGAGGCAGATGGCGGCGGGAACGAGTTTTTTCTCCCCGAGCCTCTTGACGACGCGCCCCACGAGCACGCCCTGCACGGTGGCGAGCACGACGCCGATCCACGCGAACATGTAGCCGATGGTCGCGGGCGTGAACGCGAACCGGCGCTCGCTGTACAACGCGAAGGTCGCCTCGAAGCTCGCGAACGAGGTGACCACGAGGAAGTACACGAGGAGCACCATCGGCAGGTTCGGCCGCACGAGCGCGCGGCGGATCACCTCGATGCGGCCGGGTCTCGATGTGTCTCTCGCGTGGGCCGGACGCGACTCCGGC
This sequence comes from Vicinamibacteria bacterium, assembly GCA_963697705.1. GTDB lineage: Bacteria > Acidobacteriota > Vicinamibacteria > Vicinamibacterales > JAENWD01 > CAVUCH01. Next base: position 245,350 of record CAVOPA010000017.1, on the reverse strand, counting down.
AGCAGGAACATGGCGGCGATGAAGTTCGCGAGCGAGAGGCCGGCGGCAAACCAGGCGGGAGCGGCGTATCCCCAGTGGCTGAGGAATCCACCGATCGCCGGGCCGAAGATGAACCCGAGGCCGAATGCTGCGCCGATGAGCCCCATGCCCTTCGCCCGCGTCTCGGGTGTGGTGGTGTCGGCGATGAACGCCTGCGCGGTGGAGACGTTGGCGCCGGCAATGCCGGCAAGGGTGCGCGCCAGAAACAGCGTCGGCAGCGACGCCGCCAAAGCGAAGAACGCGTAGGACATGGCGGAGCCGAGAAGGCCGATGAGGATCACCGGCCGCCGCCCGATCCGGTCCGACAGCCGTCCCCAGAACGGCGCGAACAGGAACTGCGCGAGCGAGAACGAGGTCGACAGCAGGCCCACCATCAGCGCCGACGCGCCGAAGTGCTCGGCGTAGAACGGCAGCAGCGGGATGATGATCCCGAACCCGAGCAGGTCGATGAAGACGGTGAGGAAGATGATGAGGAGCGGTGACACTTAGTCCCGACCTGACGAAATGGACTGCGGGCTGCCGGCTTCGGGCTGCGGGCCGTTCCCGCTGCCACCGACATCGACGTCATCTCGCGCGGCCTCAGCGCTGGTCACTCGAGCGCGCGGGCATGCGACGGGCGCGTGTTCCTGGAGGGCCCGAAGCCGGGAGCCCGAAGCCCGAAGCCCTGCGTGTCGCATCGGCTTAGAGGCGCCGGACGACGTTCGGGAAGCTGCGCCACACGGGGACGCCGCAGAAGTGGGTGCCTTCCGTGCAGCGCGGCGAGATGAGGCCGTTGCGCACGACGCAGGGCGGGCCGAGGTGGCGCGCGAGCTGCGGGTGCGTCTCGCGCACCTGCGCCACTTCGTCCATCGACGCCAGGTAGATCTCCTCCTGCGCGTTGAAGCAGGTGCGCAGCGTCCACTTGTGGACGAGCGCGATCAGGGCGCCGGACTCGATCATCCGCAGCGTCTTCGCATTCGGCAGCACGTAGAGCGCAAACTCCAGGGGCACGCCGAGCTCGAGCAACCGGTTCTTCGCCCGCCACGACTCGTTCATCGCCCGCTCGTACAGTTCCAGCGCCCGCGGGTTGCCGGCGATGAGCCGCGGGACCACGTAGTCTGGGCGGGTTGTGTCGGCAAATGTCATGAGCGGCCGCGACGCCGGCACCATGCGATGGCGCTGGTCCTGGGAATCGGCCGTGTGGCTGAGGCGCTTTGCGAAGGTGTACGACGCGTGGTGCAGCCCCCGCATCATCGGCGAGTGGTACGACACGTTCATCACGTCGAGGCGGTAGCGGTTGCGTGCGGGGTTCAGCACCCGATCGATGGCCTCCTCGTCGGGCATCTCATCGCAGGTCAGACCGAAGGTAGCGCGCACTGCCTCAGCGATCACGCGCGGCGCCTGTGGCGAGCTGTCGACCAGCTTCGAGACCCTGCCCTCGAGTCGAGCGTCGAACTCCCGCGCGAACGCGTCGCCATCGCCGCGTGCGCGGGGAAACTCCGCCTCGGGCAGGTCGGACGGTGACAACTCCTCGCTGCCAACCTTCTCGAAGAAGAGCGGATCGATCTCGCGGACGAGGTCCACCATCCGGCCGATCACGAGCGAGGCTTCGTGCGGCGTGTCGCCCGCCGCCGACATGCGGCGGAGCCGATGCAGCGTAATCCCCGAGATCGTGTGCACCATCGAGGTGAACGCGGCAATCGGAATCACGTATCGCGCTGTCTCGATCGCCTTCTTCTCCGCCTCGCGCTCGATGCCCTTCAGCCGCTCGGCGCTGACTCGCGGCGTCACGTACCGCAGTTGCTTCAGGATCGCGAACGCATCGTCTTTGAGGAGCGCCGAGAGTTCCGCGTACGTGTCCCAAGCCGTGAGCACGGCGCATTCGTAGACCTGCAGCGCCTCGCCGCTGATCGGCGGCACGAACGCCCGCGGTTCCTTCAGCTTGACGTAGCGCTGGCTCGACTGCTCCGAGTTGTAGAACGGGTACCCGTGCAGCACGCTCCAGACCAGCTGGCGCGAGATGTTCTCGAGGCCGAACTCGAAATGCGCGTGCTGGTAGACGGTGTGGTGGCCGGCCTCGAACGTGAGCGCGCCGATGGTGTCGCGCTGCCGGTCGGTGACTTCCCCGGCGGTCACCACGCGCGGCGAGTAGCACGTGCGCGCCGCCGCGATTGCGCCGTCGAAGGCGTGCGCGGGCGCATTCCGCAGGGTGACCGACGGCGCCGCCGTCGGCAGGCTGGACATCCCCGAAGCCATGCTGGTGCCGTTAACAGGCCGTGGACAGCATGGCAGAAAGGGAGGATGCCGGATGCGGGATGCAGAGGTCCGGCCGCTCTTCCGGATCCCGTATCCTGCATCCTTCACGCAGGGCGCTTTCGTTCATTCTGCTAGTGGCCACTAGTCCCGCCAGTGCTTGCCGTACTCGTCGAGGAAGGTCAGCGTCTCGAAGCTCGTCATCCGGTCCAGGAAGAGCACGCCGTCGAGATGATCGTGCTCGTGCTGGACGACGCGCGCCTGGAATCCTGCGAGCTGCAGCTCCCGCCGGGTACCCTCGCGGTCGAGCCCGCGGATCTTGACGCGCGCGTGCCGAGGGACCTTGCCGCGGATATCGGGAATGCTCAGGCAGCCTTCCCAGTCGGTTTCCTGCTCGGTGCCAAGAGGAACAATCTCGGGATTGACGAAGGGCACGGGAATGATTCCAGGCTCCTCCTCATCGTCGCCGGCATCTTCCTGCATGCCCGCGATGAAGATGCGCACGCCCTCGTGCACCTGCGGTGCGGCGAGGCCGATGCCGTGGTACTCCGCCATGGTGTCGATCATGTCGTCGATCAGCTTCTGGATCGCCGAGGACTTGAGATCGGCCCGCTCGAGCGCACGCGCCCGCCGGCGCAAAACGGGGTGGCCCATGCGCGCCACCTTCAGAATGGACATGTCGGGTGATTATACCGGGAGCGCCCGCGTTGCCCGCGGCAGTGCTGGAATTCGCAGCTCGGAATTCCGGCCGGGGACATCGCGCCGTGCGGGCGGCATCGTGTAGTGCCCGCCTTCAGGCGGGCCGGTTGCGCGCGCGGGCCAAAAACTGAAGACTGACGACTGACACCGAGAACTGAGTGCATCCACCCTACCGTTTCTGCCCCGTCTGCGGCGGCGCTCTCGAGTCCCGCACGCTGAAGCCAGGCGAGCCCGGGCGGCTCGTCTGCACTCAGTGCGGATTCGTGTTCTACCTCGACCCGAAGATTGCCGTAGGCACGATCATCACCGACGGCAACGGGGGCATCGTCCTCGTTCGCCGGTCAATCGAGCCTGGCTTTGGCAAGTGGGTGTTCCCGGGCGGGTACGTGGATCGCGGCGAGGAGATCAAGTCTGCCGCAATCCGCGAAGCACGCGAAGAGTGCGGTCTCGAGATCGAGCTCCACGGCCTGATCGACATTTATTCCTATGCCGGACGGACGCCGATCATCGTCGTCTACGCCGCAACGATCACCGGCGGGACCCTTTGCGCCGACGACGAGTGCCTCGAGGCACGTGTGTTCGCGGCAGACGAGATCCCGTGGGACGACCTGGCGTTCAGGAGCACGTACGAAGCTCTCAAGGACTATTTCGAGAGGGGATGACGCGGTGCGGGCCCCGGTTCCGGGTTCCGGGTTCTGGGTTCCAGGTTGGGTTCCAGGGTGCCGGGTGCGTTCTACGTTCCAGGGTTCGCTGGTTCCGGGTTCCAGGTTCCGCATTCGGCAATCGAACGAAAGAACGCGGAACCGGGAACCAGAACGAACCTGAAACCCGGAACGCACCCGGAACCTGGAACCCAACCTGGAACCCAGAACCCGGAACCCGGAACCGACGAAGCATCTACGCCTAATCCGACAGCCCTTCTGCCTTGCGCTCGGTTGCGGTGATCTTGCCCGCTGCCGCCTGGAGCTCGGCTTTGCGGCTGAACGTGACCGCCGGCGCCTTGACGAACTGCTTCACGGCGCCGGCGGTGCCGCCGACGTTCAGCTGCTTCATCAGAAACGCGAAGCGCTCCTCGAGTGACTGGCCGAGCGCGGCCTTCACGTCGTCATTCATGGTCCAGAGCTGCGATTTGAAGGGCCCGATCGCCTTCTTGCGTGCCTTGTAGAGGAACTGCTGTTCGGTGTCCTTGTCCTTGCGCTCTTCGGCAGCGTGCTCCTGCAGCCACGTGTACATCTCGGCTTTGAGGTCCGCCGGGAACTGCGGGTGGTCGTAGACCATGTTCTGGAAGTCGGTCGCGAGGTGGATCTCGCACGCGCCGGCCTTCGGGAACGCATCGAACGCCGAGGGCGGCAGCGTTGACGCACCGTGCTGCACGGCGCCGCCGAGGCCGTAATCGCGGCGGGCGACGCTCGACAGCTCTTCGAGCGCCGCGAGATCGATCTGCACGTCCATCCGCACCTTGCCGTCGGCGCCGACGAACCCGCCGTGAGCCGTGCCGGTCTGCACGCTGATCTTGCTGATGCCGATGTGCTCACCGCGCTTGCGCAGCTGGGCGTTGTAGCCGCGCATGAACGCGTGCAGCTCGTGGATGTCGGAGTTCTTGCCGCCAACCTCGCCGATTTCGCCGCCGACCGAGACGGTAACGCCCTCGGGCTCGCAGCGCCGGCAGAACTCGGTGAAGTCGGCCGCCAGCTCGCAGTTCACGGCCTGCTGCTCGTCGAGCGTTGCCTTGTCGAGATCGACGAGCGTGGAGGTGTCGATGTCGATGTTGTAGAACCCGGCCGCGATCTCCTCGCGGATGAGGCCCTTCAGCGTCTCGAACTCCTTCTCGCGATCCGGGCTGTGGTACTTCTTCGCGTTCACCTGGACGTGGTCGCCCTGGATGAACAGCGGACCCGTGAAGCCCTCGCGCAGCGCGGCCGCGGTGATCATCGCGGCGTACTCGTGCGGGCGCTGCTCGGTGTAGCCGATCTCCGAGCGCGCGATCTCGAAGATGATGGCGCCGGCATCGATCCGCCTGGCCGCCCGGAAGGCCGCACGCGCGGTGTAGTACGACATCACGCGGATGTTCATCGCCGGGACGGTGAAGCCGCTGGCCTCACCCCGGCCCATGGCCATGTAGAGGTCGTGAATCGACGCGGGCCGGATGCCGCGCGCGGCCGCCACGCTGCGGAGGATCCACCGCGCCGTGCCCTTGATCTCCGGCGTCGCGCCGAGCGCGCCGGTATGCGCCAGACGATCGACGAGCGCGCTGTCGACGGCGCCGCCCGACGGCACGAACGTGTCTCCCTCCACTCGCCCGAGCGAAGCGGTGGCCGCGAGGATTTCATCCACGGACTGGAACTGCATGATGACGAAGACTCCTCTGAATGAGTGCGGAAGGCCCGGCAGAGCCGAGGATCAGCGATCGCGCTGAACAGGTGATTGTACAACGGGGAAACGGAAGTCCTCCACGACGGCGGCCCGGGCCGCGTCGCGAACCATGTCCGCCGTCGGCAGCGTCCGCTCGGCGTCCTCGATTTCGGCGGGCCGGGCCCGAGTAGCCGGATGGCGGGGGGTGAACAGCTGGCAGCAATCCTGGTCGGGAAGGATCGAGATGGGAAAGCTTCCGATCCGCTCCGCCTCCGCCGTGATCTCCTCTTTGTCCATGCCAACGAGCGGTCGCATAATCGGCAGCCTCGTCGCCGCGGAGATGACCGCCATGTTCTCGAGCGTCTGCGAGGCTACCTGGCCCACCACTTCGCCGGTCACCAGCGCGCGCGCGCCGAGGTTGCGCGCGATCGCGTCGGCGATGCGCATCATCAGGCGGCGGTAGATGACGATCCGCAGCGACGCGGGAATGGCGACGACCACCTGCCGCTGCAGCTGTCCGAACGGCACCTGGTAGAGGCGCACGCGGAGTTGATACCGCGCCAGCAGCGCCGCGATGTCGCGCACCTTCTCCTGGGAGGTCGCATCGTGAAAGGGGTAGCTGTGAAAGTGGACGAGGTCCACGGTGCAGCCGCGGCGCATCATGCGCCACGCGGCGACCGGCGAGTCGATGCCGCCCGACAGCAGGCACAGCACGCGGCCGCTCACGCCGGCCGGAAGGCCGCCCGCGCCGCGCTCCTTGCCGAACGAGTAGAACGCCTCGTGGGTGACCAACTCGATGCGGATGGTGAAGTCGGGGTCGTCCAGCTTCACGGGCCATCCGAACGCCGCCTGCACGCGAGCCCCGAGCAGGCGCTCGACGTCGGGCGAGGGCATCGGGAAGCGCTTGTCAGCGCGCCGCGCCGCCACGCGGAAGTTCTTCGGCGTGAGGCCCTCGAGATCCGAGAGGAGCGCGGTCGTCAGCACGTCGAGATCCGGCGGCGTGCGCCGGGCGACCGCAAAGTTTGCGATGCCGAAGACGTGCTGCAGCCGATCCTTCGCGATCTCCCACGGCGCCTCGGGGCCGAGCACCACCTCGATGCGGCCCATGATCGACCGGACCTCGCGCACGTCGAGGTCCGCCATCGCGAGCTTCACCTGCCGCACGAGGCGGCTGATGAACCACGGGCGGTTCTTTCCCTTGAGGGCGATCTCCTGGTAGTGGATGACGATGGAGCGCATTTCGAGGCCACTGTGACTGAAACTCGGAGCGGAAACGAAGGATGCCCGTGGAGGGCCCGGATGTGCCGGTCTCGAGTGTCAGCCAATGGCAGAGGCCCACACCACGCGCAACCCGCGATTTTACTCTTCGGCGGCGGTTCGCGAGGGCGTTCAGAACCGGCCGGCACACCGGTGCGCGAGCCCCGAGTGCGAACACAGGAAGAGTCGGCACTCGCGCTCGCGCCGGCAGCTCGAGTCACGCCCGCTTAGGCCGCGCGGTGCCCGCGCGTTGACCGTGTGGCGGAGGCGCCGCTACACTGGCCCGCCGTGGCGCTCACAGAACTGGATCCTGCAACCCTGCGCCCCGCCGACGCAGCGAACCTGGCCGACGATACTCTCGAGGAAATCAACCGGCTGTGGACGATCGTGCGGGCGTTCTCGAACGCGGCGCACGACGTCAACAACGATTTGCAGGTGATCGGGGGCAGCGCAGAACTGCTGGAGCGCCGGGATCTCGAGCCAGCCGTGCGCCGGCGCGTGCAGGCGATCCGCGAACAGGCGGCTGCAGCGGCCGCAACCATCAATCGGCTCCTGGCGTACTCTCGTGCGGAGCCCGGTACGCCGGGTCCAATCGATGTGTCGCAGGTCGTCAGCGCCGCCGTGGCGATGCGCCGGGCGTCATTGAGCCGCGCGCGGATCGCCATCGACGTCGCGTCGGTGCCGGAGCCGTGCTGGGCCGTCGCCGACGGCGGCCGGACCCTGCAGGCTCTGCTCGACGTCCTGCTGGCGGCTGAAGCAATGGCGAGGCATCGCCCGAACGCCCGCGTCCTCCTGCGCGTCGAGCCCGACGGCGACGCGATCGCTCTTCATGTGATGACGGAGGGCGGCGGCAGTGCCGCACAAGAGAGCGCCGGCGCCGCGGCACCTGCGACGCCGTTGACGATTGGCGCGCAGCTCTGGGCCGCCGCCCGGCTGGCGCGATCGCAGGGCGGTGGCCTCAGCCTCGCGACCGCTGGCGAGGCGCAGACGTTGACGCTGCGCATCCCCGCGTATCGGCCCCGGACGTAGCGGAAAGGTTATGCGGCGGCGCCGTCGGGCGCTGCCGTGAGCCGCTGCAGCTTGTCGATCAGCGTCGTGCGGCTCAGTTGCAGCAGCCGCGCCGCCTTCCGCTTGTTGCCGCCCGTCCGTTCGAGCGATCGCAGGATCAGCTCGCGTTCGAGCTGCGACACCACCGAAACGAAGTTGATGCCTTCTTCGGGAATCGAAACCGCGGGCGCGAGCCGCGATGCCCCGGGCTGCCGGATGTCTTCCGGCAGCATCGCCGGCGTGATCTGGCCGTCGATCCCGCTCATCGCCACGGCGTGCTCCATCGCGTTTTCCAGCTGACGGATGTTGCCGGGCCAGGTGTGATTCATGAGGATGCGCACGCAGTCCTGGCCGAGCGTCCGCACCGCCACGCCGTTGGCCTCGCACGACTGGCGCACGAAGTACTGCGCCAGCAGCGGCACGTCCTCACCACGCGCGCGCAGCGGCGGCAGTCTGACCGGGACGACGTTCAGCCGGTAGTAGAGATCCTCGCGGAACGTGCCCTCCTTGACCATCCGCCGCAGATCCAGGTTCGTGGCCGCGATGATGCGGGTATCGAACTTGATCGAGCGCGACTCGCCAAGCCGCTCGATCTGGCGCTCCTGAAGCGCGCGCAGCAGCTTCGCCTGCAGCGACAGTGACATGGTCGAGACTTCGTCGATGAACAGCGTGCCGTTGTGCGCCAGCTCGAAGCGCCCGGTGCGCCCCTGCACCGCGCCGGTGAACGCGCCCTTCACGTGCCCGAACAGCTCCGCCTCCGCGAGACCGTCTGGAATGGCCGCGGCGTTGAACGCGACGAAGTGCTGGTCGCGCCGCGGGCTGTTGTGGTGAATGGTTCGCGCGATCAGTTCCTTGCCGGTGCCGGTCTCACCCTCGATCAGCACCGTGCTGTTCATCGGCGCCACCAGTTCGAGGGTCGAGAACACCGCGCGCATCGGCGCGCTGCACCCGACGATGTTGTTGAAGCGGAAGCGGCTCTGGAGCTGCGCCCGAAGCTCGGCGTTCTCCTGCCGAAGCTGCTGCTGTTCGATCGCACCGCGCAGCGCGCGCGAGAGCTGCGAGAGCTGGAACGGCTTGATCAGGAAGTCGACGGCGCCCCGCTTGATGGCCGTGACCGCATCGCTCACCCCGCCGAATCCCGTCATCACCACCGCGCGCATCGTCGGGAACAGCGTCAACGCCTCGTCGAGCAGATCCAGCCCACTTGCGTCGGGCAGCCGCAGATCGACGACCAGCGCGTCGTAAGCGAAGCCGTGCAGACGGTCGCGCCCATCGGCGGCATCCGCCGCCTGCGCCACATTGAACCCGTCGGCCTCGAGACCATCGGCGATCACCTGCCGCAGCGCCGGGTCGTCCTCGATCAGGAGTACGGAGAAGCGAGTCGTTTCAGTCATGGGCGTGGGGAGCCGGGTCAGCGGCCGTGAAGCGCCTCTCCGGAGCCGCGGTCCGGGGTACCCGCACGGCGGTCGCCGGGCGCGGCGATCGGAAGACCGTCGGTGGTGACGGCGAGGCGACACGTACGATCACGCCCTGTTCTCGGTTCCGGACCGGCCCAGCTTTAGGCCGCAATCCCATCCGATCGAAGAGCCCTATCCGATTGCCGATGAAAGCCCATTGATCCCCGTCGTGCCCCCTTGAGGCGGACCGTGATCGCCGCGGCATCGCATCACTCGAAGTCCTGGAGTCAACCGTCACGACGGCGCCGCCCGGCTGGTAGCGGTCGTCCCGCCGTCGCTTTCGTCGGCACCCCGACAGCCAGGGGCTCCCGAATGCGCGATCGAGGCGCGAATCGCCGCGCCATGGGCGTGTAGACGCCGAGGGCATCGCACTTGCTCAGCAGCGGGTGTTCGGCTCTCGGTGACGCGTGATGCGGCGACGAACGGAGTCGCGCGACTACGCAGCTCCTGGTTGCATCCGTTCTCGGCGAATCGCCGCCCTCCAACTGTCATGACACACACCAGCACAAGCGCGGCACGGGGCAGCATCCTGGCGATCACCAGCGGGAAAGGTGGCGTCGGTAAGACGAACGTGGTCGTCAACCTGGCGGCGTCACTCGCGCGCCTCGGGCATCGTGTCGGCATCATCGACGCCGACTTCGGCCTCGGCAACATCGACGTCGTGCTCGGTCTCACGCCCGCATTCCACCTCGGGCACTGCCTCTCGGGCGAAAGAACCCTGGACGAAATCACAGTGACTGGTCCGGCGGGCATCCGCATCGTGCCGGCGGCCACCGGCATCCGTGCCCTGACCTCGCTCACGCCCGAGCAGTGGGGCCGTTTCGAGTCGCTCATCGCGCGCATCGTGGCCGATCTCGATTTTCTGCTGATCGATACCGCCGCAGGAATCTCCAACAACGTCATCGACCTGCTGGCGCTGGCCGATCGCGTGCTCGTCGTGACTTCGCCCGAGCCGGCCGCCATCGTCGATGCGTACGCGATGGTGAAGATCCTGACTGGCGGCGATTTCGAGCGCGAGCTGGGCATCGTCGTGAACTCGGCGCGCGACGCGGAAGAAGCCGGTCTCGTTTACCGCCAGCTCGATATCGCCACGAGCCGGTTTCTCGGTCGCAGTCTCCGCTTCCATGGGTTCGTGGTGCAGGACCCGGCCGTGCGCGATGCGGTGCTGGGGCAGCGGCCGGTGGTCGAGCACCTGCCACAGGCGCCGGCGAGCGGCTGCTTCCGTGTGCTCGCTTGGCGGCTGGCGGGCGGCGCGGGGTCACTCTCGCCGCTTCGCCTGGCGTACCGGACGCCGGCGCCGCAGGTCGACAGCGCCATGCCGACGAACTGAGGCCCGGCTTCGACGAAACCGAGCAATTCAGTAAGGGCTCGGTGCGCGCACCAGAACCGCCGACGCACGCTATCATGGGCGGGCGCACGAACTGAGCCCTCGCGAGTGGGCGGGGACCGCAGCGCTCCTTGCTCATGACCAACGAATTCGACGCGCCCGCTCTGGCGGATACAGAGCGCGTGGCGCTCATCGACGAGTCGGGCTGCCTCACACTCCTGGGCTCGGATTCCCACAGCGTCATCCCGGCTGACCTTTCCGGCAAGGTGTTGTGGGAGGTCGTGCATCCGAGCGACATCGCCGCGGCGCACCGCGCCGTGCGCGAGGCCTTCACGACCGGTGCACGGACCACGATACGCGTCCGGGTGCAGGATGACGGCGGCGGCTGGCACACCGTCGACGGGTCGGTGCGGCGTCTCGACGGCGAGGTACCGCCACAGGCAATGCTGGCGGTCACGCATGTGAGCGAGGGACTGCCGATCGAGCCCCGCACGCTCGACGCCGAGGAGCAGCTTCGGCGTGCGGGCAAGCTGGAGGTGCTCGGCCGCCTCGCCGGCGGCATCTCGCATGACTTCGGCAACCTCCTTACCATCATCGTCAACGACATCGGTCGCGTGCTCGACGCGCTGCCCGCGGCTTCCGGGCTGCGCGCGCCCGCCGAATCGGTGCGAGCCGCCGCGGAGCGGGCTGCGGGGATGGTCAGACACCTGCTCGCCTTCAGCCGTCCGCATTCGCCGGCGCCGGCCGTGCTCGACGTCAATGCGCTGCTCGACGACGCGGAGCACCTCCTCCGCCGGCTCGTCGGCGAAGACGTCTCCCTGCGCATCGAACGTGGGCGCGGCTTGTGGCCGGTTCACGCTGACCGCACGGAGATCGAGCAGGTGCTTTTGAACCTGGCCGTAAACGCCCGCGATGCAATGCCCGGCGGCGGGGTGCTGACGATCCAGACGAGGAACGTGCCGCCTGGCGGCGCGCCGGCGGACGAGACGGTGGCGGAGGCCGGCTGCGTCTCGATCAGCGTGACCGATACGGGGGTCGGCATGGACCAGGACACGCAGGCGCGTGCCTTCGATCCGTTCTTCACGACCAAGGAGTCGCACCAGGGCACGGGGATCGGGCTTGCAACGGTGCGCCAGATTGCCTCCGATAGCGGGGGATCGGTTCACCTGGAGAGCCGGCAAGGCGTGGGCACCACGGTGACCTTCGCCATTCCCCGCGCAGGCGACGTGCCGATCAGGGCAGGCGCGGGAGACGCCGCCGCGATCGAGGGAGGAACTGAAACGCTGCTCGTCGTCGAAGACGAAGCCCGCGTGCGCGAGTTGGTCGCCGACATGCTCGAACTGGCGGGATACGACGTGCTCGCCGCCGCCACCCCGTCAGCCGCCGAGCAGATCAGCCGCGATGCCGCCGGAACGATTCACCTGCTGCTGACCGACGTCGTAATGCCCGAGATGAGCGGCTTCGAGCTGTCTGCCCGGTTGCAGGCGGACCGGCCGGATCTGCGGGTCGTGTACATGTCCGGATATCCCAAGCCGATGTTCGCCGAAGGCGGAGGCGAGATGCCGGGTGCGCGATTCATCGCCAAGCCGTTCGATCGACAGGCGCTGCTGCGGTCAATCCGCCAAGCGCTCGATGTGACCGATGCAGGCTGACGGCCGCGCACATGGCGTCTCCAGCGACCTGGTCGCTCGCGCGCTGACCGACGCGGCGGACGCTGCGGTCGTGATCTCCTCGAGCGGCGGGGTCGAGTATGCGAACCACGCCTTCGCACGCCTGACGGGATTCGCGCCGGATGTTCTGGCGGCGACCTCGCTCGACGCGCTCGCGGTAGCGGATGTGAGCCCCTCGACCGCGGAGCGGATGCGGGACCTGCTTTCGGGAGTCGCCGCATCGGTCACGCATCTCGCCGTGATTACGCGTGAGGACGGCACCCCGGTTGCCGTTGAGCACACGTGTCGAGCCTTCGAGGCCGTCGGGCGGCGACTGGCCGTTTCGACCTTCGTGCCGGCCGCCGATCGCGTGCGTGCGGCGGCCGCGCTCTCGGCGAGCGACGCCCGATGCCGCGAGCTGTTCGAGGAGGACGCGTGTGGCCGCTTCGAGGCTGCGCCCGACTGGCAGATCACCAGGTGCAACGGTGCGCTCGTGCAGATGCTCGGCTGCACCGAGCCGTCGGATCTGCTTGGCCGCAGCCTGCTCGATCACTCGGCAGACCCACCAGCCCTTCTACGACTGCTGGCGCTGGCGCAAGTCAGCGGCCGCGCCGGACCGTCCGGGCTGCAGTTCCAGAGCGCGAGCGGCGAGCCGATCGATGTGTCCTGCTCGATTGCGGTCGTGACGGACGCAGCCGGGGTGCTCGCATCCATGCGCGGCACCATCGTCGATGTCACCGCCGCCACCCGCGTGCAGTCGCGGCTGCTCGGGGCGGAGCGGATGGAGCTGCTCGCGCGGTTGGCCGGCGGCCTCGCGCACGACTTCAACAACCTGCTCACGGTGATCAAGGGGCACAGCGAACGCCTCGCCGGAGCATTGCCCGCCGACGGACCGCTGCGCGAATCGGCGCTCGCCATCGACCAGGCATCCGCCGCGGCGGCATCGCTCACCCGGCAGCTGCTCGCGTTCGGGCGCCGGCAGGTCTTCGAGCTTCGGCCGCTCTCCCTCGTGCACCTGCTCACGGATTCGGAGCCGATGCTGCGGACGATGCTCGGCGATAGCATAACGTTGCGAGTGGTGGCCGGCATCGAGCTGCCGGACATCCGCGCCGACGCCCGGCAGATCGAAGATGTCGTTGTCAACTTGGCGATGAACGCGCGCGAGGCGATGCCGTCCGGTGGAACGCTGAGCATTCGCGTCGACACCATGGACGTTGGCGCCCGGACCCCGCGTGACCGGCGGTGGCTGAGGCCCGGCCGGTACGTTCGCCTGCTGGTTTCCGACACGGGCCACGGCATGGATCCGGTTGCAAAGGCGCATGCGTTCCAGCCGTTCTTCACGACGAAGCAGATGGGAATGGGCCGGGGGCTCGGGCTCGCCACCGTCTACGGCATCGTCAAGCAGAGCAACGGATTCGTGTGGGTGGAGAGCTCGGTCGGCAAGGGAGCAGCGTTCACCCTCCTGTTTCCCGCGCTCGGCAACCCGCAGCCCGCATCTGCCGTAGCCACGACGGCGCACGAGGCGATTCTCGTCGTCGAGACCGACGAAACTTTCCGGCACTACGCCGGCGAAGCGCTCCGCCGTCGAGGGTACGAGGCGCTGCTCGCCACGTCAGCAACAGAAGCGGTCGAACTGTTCGCGTCACATCCGTCGCGCATTCACCTGCTCGTCGCCAATGGCGGCGTTCAGACAGCGGAGGGCGTACCGCTGGCCGCACGCCTGACCGCCATCGACCCGATGCTGCAGTCGCTCGTCGTGCTCGAAGGCGAGACCCGGCGATCCGGCGGGGGCAGCGTGCTGCCCACCACGCCCGTCATCCAGAAGCCGTTCACGCTGCAGGCGCTCGCCGACAAGGTCCGGGCCGTCCTCGATTCTGGCGAGGGCCGTGTCTGACAGGGTGTATCGATGAAAACCGGCACCCTGCATCACGAATGCCGGTGGCGGCTCCCGCGCATCCGTTGCCGCGCACGGGCCATTGATGAAGAACGTCACGACACGTATCTCGAGATCACGTCGCGGGCGGAGCTGCGTCCAGCTGGAGATCCGCGCATCCCGTTCACCGTGGTCCGCGTGGATGTCGCGACACCCGACCTCAATCGTTTTCTGTACGTGGCCGTAGGTGACAAGTGGCAATGGCGCGACCGGCTCGATTGGGACCGTTCGCGATGGCTGCAGTACGTCAGTCGACCTGAGTTCGAAACCTGGGTCGCGTACGTTCGCGGCACACCCGCTGGTTACTTCGAGCTCGAACGGACAGCGGAGGCGGTTGAGGTCGCCTATTTCGGGCTGCTCCCGGACTTCATCGGCTTCGGTGTGGGCGGTGCGCTGCTCACGGCCGCGATCGAGCGCGCCTTCGACAGCGGCGCTGCGCGCGTGTGGCTTCACACGTGCACGCTCGATCACCCGCAAGCGCTCGCCAATTACCTGGCGCGCGGGATGCGGGTGTATCGGACGGAGCAGGCCGATGGGGATCACGGGCCCGCCTGAAGGCGGGCACTACGAGGAACCACCGGCCCGCCTGAAGGCGGGCACTACGAGGAACACCGGCCCACCTGAGGCGGGCACTACGAGGGACCACCGGCCCACCTGAAGGCGGGCGCTACGAGGGACCACCGGCCCGCCTGAAGGCGGGCGCTACGAGGGACCACCGGCCACCTGAAGGCGACCGCGGCGATCACGGGCCCGCGATCCCGGTAGTGCCCGCCTTCAGGCGGGCCGTGATCCCCGTAGTTCCCTCTTCAAGCGGGTTGGGGATTCGCGTCCACATCGGCGTTGTCGCGGCGCGCTCTCGATCAACCGCGCCCCAGGTACGGCATTTTCGTCGCCATCACCGTGAGGAACGGCACGTTCGCCTCGAGCGGCAGGTTTGCCATGTAGAGCACGGCCCGAACGACGTGGGCCAGGTCGAGGAGCGGCTCCGCGGCGACCTGCCCATTGGCCTGGAGGATGCCGTTCGCCTGCCGGCGAGCCATCTCCGTCTCCGCGTTTCCGATGTCGATCTGACCACACGTGATGTCGTGGGCGCGGCCGTCGAGGGCCGTGGCCTTCGTCAGCCCCGTCAGCGCGTGCTTCGTCGCAGCATACGGTGCCGAATGCGGGCGCGGCACATGAGCGGCGAGCGACCCGTTGTTGATGATGCGCCCGCCGCGCGGCTGCTGCGATTTCATCAGGCGGAACGCGTGCTGCGTGCACAGGAAGACACCGGTCAGGTTCACGTCGACGACAGTGCGCCACTGCTCAATCGTGAGCTCGTCGAGCGGAACACCAGGGGCGCTGACACCGGCGTTGTTGAAGAGCACGTCGAGGCGCCCGAACGACGCCCGCGTCTGCTCGAACAGCCGCGTCACGGCGTCCGGACTGGTGACGTCGGCGGGGACGGCGAGCGCGCGCGAGGCGTGCGATCCCGCCTCGCGCAGCGTGTCTTCGAGCGCATCTGACCGCCGGCCGGCGAGCACCACCCCGTACCCGTCCCGAAGCAGGCCGAGCGCCACGGCGCGACCGATCCCACTGCCTGCGCCGGTAACGAGCGCGACTCTGCCTGGTATGTCCACGCGGCGAACGGTAACATGCCCGGGGAGGACGCGGACAGGGCTCAGCGTGTCGGGCCCGGCGCCACTGCTCATCGACGATGAACGCCAAGCGACCGGCGGCGAACGATCACAGCGCACGGCTCGCGGCGGCAAGCCGGGGATGTGGACGATGAACGTTCTCGTCACTGGCGCATCGGGATTCCTGGGCAGCCGCCTGATCCAGGCGCTGCTCGCGGAACCGATGGGCCTGCCGCCCATCTCGCGCATCGTCGCCGCCGACGTGACGCGATCGCGCATCGAGGACCGGCGCATCGCCCACCGCCAGGGCACAATGGCCGACGTGGACTTCGTCGTCTCAGTCGTGGAGCCCGACGTTGCCGTCGTGTACCACCTCGCGGCGGTGCTCAGCGGGCAGTCGGAAGAGGAGTTCGACGCCGGCATGCAGGTCAACGTGGACTCGACACGGAGCCTTCTCGAGGCGTGCCGCCGTCTGCCGCGGGCACCGCGCCTGGTTTTCGCGAG
The DNA here is from genome assembly GCA_963697705.1 of Vicinamibacteria bacterium. Taxonomy (GTDB): domain Bacteria; phylum Acidobacteriota; class Vicinamibacteria; order Vicinamibacterales; family JAENWD01; genus CAVUCH01. The sequence continues at coordinate 229,238 of CAVOPA010000017.1, read as the reverse complement.
CACCATCGCTGTATTCGGGGGCACGCTGCCCGCCATCGTTCCCGAGGACGCCGCCCTGCGGCCGCAATCGTCGTACGGCGCCGGGAAGGCCGTGGCCGAACTGCTCGTGAGCGAGTACTCGCGGCGCGGTTTCGTCGACGGCCTGTCGTGCCGCCTCGCGACCGTGGCAATCCGGCCGGGCGCGCCGAACTCCGCCCTGTCGTCGTTCGTGAGCGGCATCGTTCGCGAGCCGCTGGCGGGCATCGAGAGCGTGTGCCCGGTACCGCTCGACACCCGCCTGTGGATCAGCTCCCCTCGCACGGTCACGCAAAACCTTGTACATGCCGCGACCGTGCCTGCCGCGGCGCTCGAAGGCCGGCGGTCGATCAACCTTCCCGGCTTGTCGGTCACGCCTGGCGAGATGCTCGACAGCCTCGAACGGCTCGCCGGGGCGGCGGCGCGCCAGCGCGTACGCTGTGCCATCGACGAGCGCATCGCCCGCGTTGTCTGCAGTTGGCCCGCCGCGCTCGACGCGAGCCGCGCACTTGCCCTCGGGTTCACCCGCGATGCCGACGTGGATGCCGTTCTGCGCGAATACATTTCTGAGCTGGGGTGAAGCACGTTCAGCTCTCAGTCCCCGCTGCAACTTTACCGGGCCCCGGATCGTCCACGAACTGCGTGAAGCTCAGATCCACCCCTCAGCGACTTCCCCTCTTGCACGCGTGCGTTCTGATGGTCCCGTTGCTGAACGCTGCACGAGCGGAGATCCGTCCCCCGTCGCACCAGCCATCGGCAAGCGCGCCTGCTGCCCTCGTGCCGCTCGCGCCTGCCGACGCTCCAGCGCCCACCGCGCCGCGCCAGGGTACCTGGCGGAGCGAGCCTCCCATGACTCACGCCAGGGCCGCGCACGCGGTCGTCAGCACGCCCGGCGGGATCTACGCGATTGGCGGCACCGGCGCGGGCAGGGCACCGGTGCTGCAGGTCGAGCGGTTCGACGGCAGCAGGTGGACGCCCGAGACGACCCTGCCCGGCGACGGCCTGAACGCCGCCGCGGCTGCGGTCGTCGACGGCCGAATCTACGTGATCGGCGGATTCAGCACCGTCACCAACGTGCCGACTGATCGCGTGAATGCGTACGATCCGGCCGCGCACCGCTGGAGCGAGCGCGCCGCCCTGCCCGCGCCGAGAGGCGGACACGCAGCCGTCGTGTTCGACGGAAAAATCCACGTGCTCGGCGGCGGCAATGCCCAGTCCACGCTCGCTGATCATTTCGTCTACGATCCGGTGCTGAACACCTGGACCGCGCGTGCACCGCTGCCGCGCTCCGAGGGCAGCCCAGCGGCGGTCGTCTTCGACGGCAGGCTTTACGCAATCGGCGGCCGGAGTGGGCCCTCGGATTTCGGTGCGGTGGACGTCTACGATTCCGCGGCGGATCGATGGAGCGCGGGTCCGGCCATCGGACCGCGCGGCACGGCCGGGGCGGTCGTCTACTGCGGCGCGATTCACGTGGTCGGGGGCGAGTCGCAGGCGAAACGCGAGAGCTTGTCGGAAATGCTGCGCCTCTCCGGCGTCACATGGCAGGAGGCGCCGCCGATGCCAACGGCACGCAATTTCGCACGGGCGGTGCTCTTCCAGGGCGCGATCTACGTCGTCGGGGGAAGTCCGACTCCCGACAGCAGCCACGCCTCCGAGGGCAGCGCGACCGTGGAGAGCTACCGGTCACGGTGCGGGACGTAATCGACTCTCGCTGATGCGGCCGGGCGTCTGGTCCCAGGCATTTTTGCCTCGACCGGTGCTCGATCGAACAACCACGTGAGATCGCTTACGGGCGTGGCGCACAATACAACACGTCACCATCAGGATTCACCATCGCGGAGGTTGGTCAGATGCGCACGGCAATTCTCGTCACGCTCGCGACAGGATTCCTGACGACTCTCGGAGGCGGGCCGGTGGCCGCCTCCGGGCGTGAGGCGATGGTCGTCAGCACCGCATGGCTCGCCGCGCACCTGAAGGACCCAGACCTCGTGCTGCTGCACGTCGGCGAGAAGGCCGCCTACGACCAGGCGCACCTGCCTGGCGCCCGCTTCATCACCACCGGTGATGTCGCCGTCTCTGATCGGACCGGCGGCGGCCTGGCACTGGAGATGCTGCCCGCCGACGTCCTGCGGCAGCGCCTCGAGTCGTTCGGCGTCTCTAACACCTCGCGCGTGGTCGTCTATTACGGCAAGGACTGGATCTCGCCGACAACCCGCATCATCTTCACCTTCGATTACGCCGGCCTTGGAGACCGCACGGTGCTGCTGGATGGCGGGCAGGAGGCGTGGGTTCGCGATGGGCATGCGCTGACCGCCGACGTGCCGGCCCCGCGCACCGGCTCGCTCGCGCGACTGCAGCTGCGACCCCTGGTCGTGGATGCGGACTACGTCAAGGCGCACCTGCGGACCGCGGGCACCTCGGTCGTGGACGCACGGGATCCGGCGTTCTATTCCGGCGTGTCAACCGGTGGCGGGCCCGATCACCCTCACCGACGCGGCCATATCGCTGGCGCGGTCAATATCCCGTTCAGCGCCATCGCCGACGATAAGCTGATGCTGCGTTCGGATGCCGATCTGCAGGGCATCTTCGCGGCAGCGGGGGTGAAGCCGGGCGATACCGTGATCGCGTACTGCCACATCGGCCAGCAGGCGACGGCCGCGCTGTTCGCGGCACGCACCCTCGGCCACAAGGTGCTGCTCTACGACGGGTCCTTTGAAGACTGGTCGCGGCACGACGGGTTCCCGGTGGAGGATTCGGCGGGCGGGGAGAAGCGGTAGGGCTCACGTAGTGCCCACCTTCAGGTGGGCCGTGCGGGCTCAATAGGCTCGTGGTGCTCAGTAGCCGTCAGCATCACCGCGTTCACCGGGCGCGCGCGGCGACGGCCGCGGCTGCCCAGTGCCCGCTCACGACCGCGCTCTCGATCGTGGCGGGCAGCCCCGTGTCAATCCAGTCGCCCGCAAGGAACAGTCCGTTCACAGCCGTGATCGTCTGCGGTCGACGCGGCTGACCGGGCGCGAGCGAGAACGTGGCGCGCTTCTCGCGCACGACCACGGCTCGCAGCACCGCCGCGTGGCGCGCCGCTGGCAGGGCATTGCGCACTTCCGCGACGGCCAGATCGATGAGCGTCCCGTTGTCCTTGGCGACAATCGCCTCGGCGCCGCTCGACACGAGCGAGAGGTGCGACGCCGCGTCGCCGAACGCCTGCCGCTTGTCGAAGATCCACTGCATGGTGCGCCCGGGAAGCCCGACGAACGCAACGTCGGTCACGGGTCGATCGAGCCACAGGTTGACTGTGACGATCGGGGATGACGCCGTCGCCGACGCGGCCGACACCGTGTCTCGCATCGCGGCTGGCACGTTCGCGAGCGTACGCTCCAGCGCGTGCCACGGAACGGCGCACACAACGGCCGGCGCGTCGATGCGCTCGCCGCGGGTCTCTACTTTGGGGACCGACTCCCGATCGCAGACAATTCGTGCCGGCGAGGCCGTCCTGACCTCGCCGCCGCGAACAGCGAGCCATGCCGCTGCCGGTTTGGCATACAGGTCATCGAGCGGGACTCGCGGCAGCCCGATTGCCGCATCTCGACGCGAGCCGCCGAACATCTGTGCCAGCACCCGGACGAATGGCGCCGCCGCCGCCACGTCCAACTGCTGATTGAGCGCCGCCACCGCCAGCGGTTCCCACAGCAGCTCGCACAGCCGCGGCGTCTGCCGCTGGCGCCGCAGCCATGCGCCTACCGTCTCGTGTTGCTCGCGCTCACCGAGCGGCTGGCCGGCGCGGTGCCGCCGCACTGCGCGCGCCAGCGCCGGAGCGAGCGACGCGGCAGCCGCACGGTCGCGCCACGACAGCGCACCCCAGCGCAGCAGGCCGCCGAGCAGATGCAAGGGAGGCGGCAGACGCATCGAGCGCAGGCGCGAGTGCCGGCCCTGCCGATCGATCACTTCGATTTCGAGCTGCTCGTCGAGCTGCACGAGGTGATCGGTGCCGATGGTGCGCAGAAAGCTGAATGTCTCGTGGTAGCAGCCAAACAGCGCGTGCTGTCCGTTGTCTACGGTCTCGCCTGTCTGCGGATCCTGGAACGCGGTCGCCCGTCCTCCGAGCCCCGGCCTCGCCTCGAGCACCAGGACGCGGGCGCCGCGCGCGGCGAGGTCCACGGCGGCGCTCAGTCCGGCGAACCCCGCTCCCACGACGATGACGTCAGGAGCGGGCACGGAGGCCTGCGAGCGAGCGCGCCCAGATCCCGGCGGCGATAGCGGCCCGCCGGGGGCGTGGCACGCGAATGACATCGCGGAACACGTCGTAGTCCGCGCGCTCGATCCGCTGGAGCACCCCGTAGTAGATGCCGCGCATGATCTCGGCGGCGACGAGCGATCGCGCGTCTTCGCGCGGCAGCAGCTGCCGCGCGAGCCCGTAGTACCTGCGGGCGCGAACGCACTGATAGGCGAGCAGCTCGCGCACTGGACCGGTAACACGGCCCGCTCGCAGGTCGTCTTCGCTCACGCCAAACCGCCGCAGATCTTCCTGCGGCAGATACACGCGGCCACGCTCGAGGTCGATGCGCACGTCGCGCGTGATGTTCGTCAACTGCAGCGCGATCCCGAGGTTCACGGCGTAGTCGCGCGCCTCCGGCCGGGTGTATCCGAAGACCTCGAGGCAGATCAGGCCGACGGTCGATGCGACCCGCCAGCAGTACTCGTGCAATTCGGCGAACGTTTCGTAGCGCGCCCGCCGCAGGTCCATCTCCACGCCGTCCACGAGATCCTCGAACGGCCGCCGCGGCAGATGGAACTCGCCGATGAACGGCTTCAGGTTTCTGCCCTGCGACGTCTCGGGCGCGCCCTCGAAGCACCGTGTGATCTCCACGCGCCAGGCATCGAGCGCGGTCTGCGGATCCGCTATGCCCGGTTCGTCGACGGCATCGTCGACGGCACGGCAGAAGTCCCAGATCGCGATGATCGCGTCCCGCTTGACGGCCGGGAGGACGAGGAACGAGTAGTAAAAGCTGGTGTCGCGAGACAAGGTGTCAGGCTCCGGCTCCGGGCTCTCGCCCAGTCCTTTCGCTAAAGACTACAAGCAACGGTGACCGGATCGTTCTCGGTCGGCGCCAGGCTGGAGACTCGCGGTGAGCCTCGTGGCCGCGCTCCGTCATTCGTCATCCTGCATCCGCCATCGCCATACGGCCTGCGTCATCGGAGCTCTGCCACCTACCGTAGCCCCCACTTGATCAGTCCCCACGCGAGGCGCGGCGCATCGGCGGCCCCGAGCGACGGACGCCTGTGGAACACGTCGAAGCCACAGGCCTCCAGCCGGTCGAGCACTCGTACGGCGCCGAGCCACGTGAGTCGCAGTTCGTAGCGAAGGCGGCCATCGACGCCGTCACACACCGCACGCCCGCGCTCGAACAGCTCACGGGTTCGCGCCGCCGCACTAGTGAGCGCAGCCTGCCATTCAGGGGTCATGCGCGCAGCGTCGAGGTCCGCATCCGCGGCGCCGGCGGCGTCGCGCTCCGCAAGCGGCACGTACAAGCGCCCGCGACGCCAGTCCACCGCGAGATCCTGCCAGAAGTTGGTGAGCTGCAGCGCCGTGCAGAGCGCGTCCGACGACCTGTCGAGCTCGGCGCGGCGATATCCGCCGATACCGAGGACGATTCGTCCCACCGGGTTGGCCGAACGCCGGCAGTAATCGAGCACGTCGTCCCAGGTTCTGTAACGGGCGACGGTCGTGTCCTGCCGGAATGCGCTGAGCAGATCCTCGAACAGGCTCACATCCAGAGCACAGGATTCGATCGTGTGTGCCAGCGCCAGGAAGATCGCATCGGGATCGACTCCGGTTCGCGGGCCGGCGGGGGAATCAGGGCCTCGGAGGCGGAGCAGGCCTTCGTGCCGTTCATGCGCCGCGACCGGGAGCGAGTCGGACCCGCCGAAGCCCTCGTCCGCGCGACGCTCGCGCGCCAGCACAGGCCGACCGAACTCAATCCCCGCGGCGCGCCGCAGCCGCAGCTCCCAGTCGTCCAACAGAGCATGCCGCTCGGCAAGCGAATAGCCCTCTTCGTCGGCGAAGTCATCGGCCGTTCGCGCGAACGCGTAAACTGCCGCGACGTGCGGCCGCATGGACGCGGGCACCAGGCGGGATGCGACCGGAAAGTTCTCGTAGTGCGCGGCTGCGAGGCTCGCGCACGCCGCGTAGGCGTCGGCCAGCGACACTACCACTCCACGTCGGCGACGCCTGCCCGCGCGTTGGCGAGGCGCGCGAGCACGAACAGCAGGTCCGACAGGCGGTTCACGTAGGCCAGCAGGTCCGGGTCGACTGCGCCATCGCCGAGCGACACGATGCACCGCTCGGCACGGCGGCAGATGGTGCGTGCGACGTGCAGCGCCGCGCCGGCGGGGGCGCCGCCCGGCAGAATGAAGCGACGGAGCGGCTGGAGCTCCGCCTCGGCCTCGTCGATCCAGACCTCCAGCCGGCGCACGTCTTCGTCTCCGAGCGCCGCTTTTCGCACACGCCCGGCGATGCGCGCCGTCGGGTCGGCGAGCCGGGCCCCGAGCGCAAACAGATCGCGTTGCAGCTGCACGAGCCGATCGGCGAGGAGCGCGTCGGCGCCGCTCGCGAGTGCCAGGCCGAGCATCGCATTCAGCTCGTCGATGTGGCCGTATGCCTCGACGCGTGGGTCCGACTTGCGCACGCGGGTGCCATCGAAAAGGGCCGTTTCTCCAGCATCTCCCGTCCGCGTGTAGATCTTCACCCCGCGATTCTACCTCCGGGGTTGGCGGGAGACGCTCGAGTGCCGCACCCGCCCGGAGCAGCAAGCCGCGCGCGTACGATATCGTGGGCACCGATCCCGAGATGCCGAAGCCTGCCCACACGCGCCGGACGACCCGAGCGCGCACCTCGCCAGCAGATGCTGCCCTGCCGCCACCACCCGCACGCCGCCGCTTTCGCGCGCGGCTGCTGGCGTGGTACAGCCGGCACGGTCGCGAACTGCCGTGGCGCACGACCGACGATCCGTACCACATCCTCGTATCGGAGGTGATGCTCCAGCAGACGCAGGTCGATCGCGTGCTGCCGAAATACTACGAGTGGCTGGCGCGCTTTCCCTCGCTGGCGGCCCTGGCCGACGCGCCCGAGGCCGACGTGACCAGCACATGGCGACCGCTCGGCTACAACATCCGCCCCACCCGCCTGCAGTCGATCGCGCGCGAGGCTGTCAGCAAGTTCGGCGGGCAGCTGCCCGCCGATGAAGCAACGCTGCTGTCCTTCAAGGGGATCGGCCGGTACACGGCTGGCGCGATCCGAAGCTTCGCATTCGGCGAACGTGCCGCCATTCTCGACACCAACGTCGCGCGCGTGCTGTTTCGTGTGTTCATCGGCGCCGGCGACGCGAAGAGCCATGCGATGAAGGCACGGCTCTGGCGCGTGTCGGAGACGCTCGTGCCGCACCGGCGCGTCTTCGACTTCAACCAGGCGCTGATGGATCTGGGGGCCACGGTCTGCACGGCTCGCAAGCCGCGATGCACCGCGTGTCCGCTGGCGCGGATGTGCCGGTCGACGGGCCGCGCGTGACCCGCCCGAGGATTGTCGTCACGGCCGCGGTGATCGAGCAGGGCGGGCGCTTCCTCCTGACGCGCCGCCTCGAAGGCACGCACCTCGCCGGCCGCTGGGAGTTCCCGGGCGGCAAATGCGAGCCTGGGGAGACACACCATCAGGCGCTGGCCCGCGAGCTCGACGAGGAGCTCGCCGTGGCCGCAGTCGTGGGCGGCCACGTCCTGTCCACGACGCACACGTACGACGAGCGGACGGTCGATCTTCATTTCTACGAGGTGGAGCTGCTCGGCACTCCCACACCGCAGCTGGGACAGGAGATGCGATGGACCTCTCGCCAGGAACTCCGCACGCTCGATTTCCCGGACGCAGACGCAGCCCTGATTCAATTGCTCAGCGAAGGGCAGTAGACGGGTGGGCGGTGAGCGGTGAGCGGTTGGCGGTGGGCTCGGATGTGCTCAACCGATTTCCAGCCCACCTTCGCGAGCATCGGACCTGACAGAGAATACCCGCGGCTCGACGTGCCCGCCGACTGGAATGCCGGGGGCGAGGAGGACGCTCGCGCTACGCTGCGGCAATCTGCAGCTTGACAGCGGATCTCTTCAGCTGCACGTCGCCTGTCCACAGTCGTACGCCGCTCACGCGCGCCGAGGCGAGCAGGTGCACGTCGATCCAACCGAGGCCACTGCCAGCGAGGTCGTTGGCCTCGACGAGCTCGAGCGCCTCGTCATGTGAGACGACCTGCAATGCCGGGAGGCGCTGCAACAGGCCAAGCAACTCCTCCCGGCGCGCCAGGTGCCCGCACGCGAGCTCTCCGATGACGAACGAATGGCACGCCACGCTGCCCGCTTCAAGCATTGCCGCCAGCCGCTCGCTGCGCCGCCGCAGGTGGTCAATCCAGACCGACGTGTCGACGAGCACCATCAGCGGGCACGCCTCATCGCAGTGCGACGGCGAGGCGGCGCCGCCGCGTGGGTGTCGGAGCCGCCGAGATTCGCCAACCGCCTGGCACTCTCCCGCGAAATCAATGCCTGCAATCCGGCGTGCACGATAGCCGTCTTTTCGGTGAGCCCGGTGAGCCGCCTCGCTTCTGCGATCAACGTGTCATCGAGGATCAAGGTAGTTCGCATATGCATCATATTACCATATGAATGCATATCATCAAAGATCGGGGTGACCTGCTCAGACGGACTCAGCGGCACGCTCATGTCCGCGTGCTGAAGCGACGGACGTGCCATCTGCCGCTGCGACCCAAACACTGAGAATCCATCAGACAAGGGTGAGGGAGCCGGGAACGTGACTGCAGGATCCGCACGACCACCAGCGTGCGCATCTTGCAAGAGATGCGGTCGCCGACCCGCGTCAGGACCGGGCATGACCTAACCAAAAGGGTCTGCGAACGGCAGCGCCACCACGCTTGCCGGCTCGGCCGTCCCCTCCACCATCACGGCCGTGCCGGGCTCGGCGAGATCGCGCTGAACGTACCCGAGGGCGATCGCGTGCCGCGTCTGGGGCGAGAAGGCTGCACTGGTGAGAATGCCGACCCGTCGCCCGTCGGCCGCCAGCGGCGAACCTGGCGCCGGCACGCTCGTGCCCTCGATGTTCAACCCGACGAGCCGTCTGGCCACGCGACCGTGCCCCCGGTGGAGGATACGGATGATGACCTCCTGGCCGACATAGCACCCTTTCGTCATGCTGATGGCGCGGGCCTCGATGCCTGCTTCGAGCGGGATGGTGTCTTCAGTCATGTCGATCCCGAAGCGCGGCGTTCCGGCCTCGATCCTGAGCGCTTCGAGAGCCGATGCGCCCAATTCCGCTGCCCCTGCGCCCAGCAGGTCGCGCGTCAGCGCCTCGCAGGCCGCTGGCGAACCGCACGCGTCCACCGCCGGCACGCCGAGATCCTCGTGTCCGATCAGCACCAGCCGCTCACCGTCGCGGCGCACGTCACGGAAATCGTTCGCGCCGATGTCACGCACCACCGGCTCGTCACCCAGCACCGAGGCGAGGGCCATGCGAGCAGAGGGCCCGCAAGTCACGACCGACTGCGTGAGCGCAGGCTGCACGCTTTCGCCGGCCGTCCAAGGCTCGCCAGGAAGGATCTGGACCTGCTCGGTAAAGATGGACGCGTCGAATCGCATGCCGAGCTTCTCCGCGACGTGTGGCTCCATTTCGATGGCCAGCTCGCCCTCGCGCCGCAGCACCCGCATGTCGCTCACCATGCGACCCTGCGGCGTGAGGTACACGGCATAGCACCACTGGCCAGCGCGCAGGCCGGCAATGTCGTTGGTCAGGATTCCATGGAGGAACGACACCGCGTCCCGACCCGACACGCGCAGCCACCCTCGTGGTCCGCGCTGACCGACCGCCGCTCGCGTATGGGCGGTGTCATATCCGGCGTAACTGTCGACCATGTCGTGTTCTCCGACTCTTCGGCCTACGTGCAGTGTCCGGGTTACCCGAGCTCCAAGTAGTCAGGTGTCGCCGGACTCCGCTCATGTTCTCTCACGTCCGCGGGCAGCCGGACATTCGGGTGAGATCGTCCAGTGCATTGTGCATCGTGCATCGATCCCAGCCCTTTCTGCCAGGAACCCGGCGCCGCGCGTCCCTCTGTTATGCTCAGCCACATGCCGCATTCCCGCCCTCATTCCGGGATCTGGCGCGCGCTGCTGATCGCAGCAAGCGCGAGCATCATGGCCATCGGAACCCTGCGCGCGCAGCCTGCCGGATCGTCTCAGCTTCTGGTGTTCGTCAACGGCACCAGGCTCGGCGAGGCGGTGAGCACGGTCGAGCACACGGCTGGCGGATGGACGATCACCTCGACCGGCCGGCTGTCGCCGCCGCTCGATATGGTGACCCGGCGCATGTCGATTCGCTACGCGCCCGACTGGACACCGCTTGGTCTCGACATCGACGCCCTGGCACGCGGGTCGGCGCTGGTGGTGCACACCACGGTGACCGGGACCAGCGCCGCGAGTGAAGTGACGCAGCTCGGACAGACAATCGAGAGGTCCGACGCCGTCTCCGCCCGCACGCTGCTGCTGCCGAACATGTTCTTCGCATCGTTCGAGGCGCTGGCCCTCCAGCTCTCGGCGATGACGGAGGACACGGCCACCTTCGCGGCCTACGTCGTCCCACAGGCCGAGATCCGTCTCTCGGTGCGTCGGCTCGGCCCCGAAATCATCGAGACGCAGCAGCGCTCGGTCGACGTCCGTCGCTTCGCGGTGACGTTCATGAACCCCGGCCAGCCGCTCGAGGCGGAGGTGTGGGTCGACGAGAAGGGACGGCTACTGCGATTCGGCGTTCTTGCCCAGGGACTCGTGGTAGTGCGTGAAGACGTCTCGTCGGTGACGACGCGGCGGCAGAACATCACGCGGCCGGGAGACGAGACCGTGCGCGTCACCGCGAACGGGTTCAACCTTGTTGGCACCCTGAGCAGGCCTGCCGGGCCAGCGGACGCGAAGGGCCACTACCCGGCCGTCATCATGGTCCCGGGGTCGGGAGCCACCGACCGCGACGAGACGGTGGCCGGCATCCCGATCTTCGGTCAGGTCGCCGGCATGCTCGCCGACGCCGGGTTCGTCGTCGTGCGCTACGACAAGCGTGGCGTGGGCCAGAGCGGCGGCCGGGCAGAATCGGCGACGCTGACCGACTTTGCCGAGGATGTGCAGGCTGTCCACCGGTTTCTGTCGAAGCGCAAGGACGTCGACGACGACCGAGTCGCCGTCTTCGGATACGGCGAGGGCGCCTCCGTGGCCCTGATCGCGGCGTCGCGCGACCAGGAGATCGCCGCGCTCGTTCTCGCCGCGGGTGCATCGGGATCCGGCGCCGACCTGGTGCTCGAGCAGCAACAGGCCCTGCTCGCCGCCAGCAGCCTGTCGCAGGAAGACAGGGAAGCGCGCGTGGCACTCCAGCGGCGCGTGCAGGCAGCCGTGCTCGGGCAGGGTGACTGGTCAGGCGTGCCCGACGACGTGCGGCGCCAGGCCGACACGCCGTGGTTCCGGAGTCTTCTCGCGTTCGATCCCGCCAAGGTGATCGAGCGGCTCCGCCAACCGATCCTGATCATCCAGGGCGAGCGCGACACGCAGGTGCCCCCGCATCACGCCGACACGCTCGCCGAGCTCGCCCGCGCGCGCAAGAAGGTGCCCGCCGACAGCGTGAGGCTCGTGAAGCTGCCGGGCGTCAACCACCTCCTCGTTCCCGCCGACATGGGTAACGTGACCGAGTCCGCGAGCCCGGCCGGCCGCAGCGTGACTCCCGAAGTCGGGTCCGCCACGGCGTCGTTTCTGAAGGAGAAGGTGGGGAAGAAGGGGTAAGACGAGGGCTACCGGCCAACGGCTAAGAGTTATGGGGCGGGGCAGACCCCGAGGCGCTCGCGAGCCCCGTCTCCCGCAGGCGGCGGAGGAGCGTGATCAGCGAACCAGGCCAGGCCTTCAGCCCTTAGCCTTCAGCCCTTGGCCTTTAGAGAGTCCCCTAGCCCTCACTCGTATCGCAACGACTCGATCGGATCCAGACGCGAGGCCCGGATTGCCGGGAGCAACCCGCTCACGAGCCCCACCACCATCAGGATCCCCGTGCAGACCACGAGCAGTTCGGTTGAGAGCACCAGCTGGATGTCGAGCTGCCGTGTCGTGTCGTCGAGCAGCTCGGACAGGAACGGGCGCGGGCTGAACACCCACACGAGCGCGTACGACAGCAGCACGCCGACGATGCCGCCGGCGAAGCTCGTAACGACGCCCTCGAGCAGGAACTGCAGCAGGATGTGCCGCCGCCTGGCGCCGAGCGCCTTCCGGATCCCGATCTCGCGCGTGCGCTCCTGTACCGACACGAACATGATGTTCATCACGCCGACGCCGCCGATGCCGAGCGTCAGGATGCCGATGAACCCCAGTACCAGCTTGAGACCGGTCGTCATTCCGCTCGTGATCTTCGCGGCCTCGGCCGAGCCAAACCCGCGCAGCGCGCGTTCATCGGTCGCATTGAAGCCATGACGCTTGGCGAGCAGCTCGCGGACAGCCTTGTCGGCCTTCGGCTCCATCATCGGATCCACGGCCTGCCAGACGAGCACGCTCAGCCACTGCTGGTACCACAGCTGGCTGACCACGGTGTAGGGGATGAAGATGCTCTCCTTGTCGGGGCGGAAGTAGTTCGACAGCTGCGCCTTGTCTTTCATGACGCCAATCACCTCGAAGGCCATGCCTTTGAGGCGAATGGTCTGGCCGACGGCATCGGCTTGACCGAACAGCTTGCGATTCACCTCGGAGCCGATGAACGCGACCCTGCGATGCAACTGCGTGTCTTCGGCTGACAGGAATCTTCCCTGCCCCGGCGCCGGGTACTCCGAGCGCATCACGCCGTACTCGGGCGACACACCGCGCACGAGGTAGCTCGACTGCTTCGTGCCGTACGCCACGTTCATGTTCTCCACTTGCTCGGGGCTGGCGAAGCGCACGAGCGGCAGTTCCGCGACGGCGTGCGCATCGTCCAGCGTAAGGCGCACGCGCTTGCCCGCGCGCTCGCCGCCCGCCTGCATGCTCGTCTGGCCCGGCCAGAGGATGACCACGCCCGACCCGAACGCGTTGGCGAACCCGCGGCTGAGCGCGCCGTGGAAGCCGTTGCCGTACGCCAGCAGCATGACCACCGACACGATGCCCCACGAGATGCCCAGCATCGAGAGTCCCGCGCGGAAGCGGTTGCGCGCGAGCCCGAACAGCGCTTCGCGCGCGATCTCACGCAGGAGCCGCAGTCCACGCATGCGGGAAACCGCGCCAGCAGCGGGCCGATCGAGCACGAGCGCGTCGAGGCTGATTTCGGTCATGTCACATCTCGTAGCGGAGCGCCTCGACTGGCGGCAGCTCGGCGGCGCGCCGCGCGGGATACACCGAAGTCACGACGCCGATCAGGACGAGCGAGAGCACTGTCATCAGGCCCGCCGTCGGGCTGAGGATCATGCCCTTGAAGCGCTCGGGCATCGGCGCGAGGTTCACGAGCGCGCAGAGGCCGAGCGCCACGCCCATACCGAGCGCGCCGCTCACGAGGGTGATCATGAACCCCTCGAGGAAGAACTGCCGCATGATGTTCGCGGTCGTGGCCCCGAGCGCCTTCCGCACGCCGATCTCGCGCGTCCGCTCGCGCACGGCGATGAGCATGATGTTCATGACGCCGACGCCGCCGAGCACCAGCGTGATGAAGCCGACCGCGGTGAAGTACTGGCTCATCGTGTCGACCATCCGGCCGAACATCAACGAGTTCACCGAGGTGTCCCACATCCACATCGCCTCGCGATCTTCCGGATCGAAGCCGTGCCGGCGCGCGAGCACGGACCGCACGTCGCGCTCGAGCGGCCAGTCGATGTCGTCGATCCGCCCTGTGCGTTGCTTCAGCTGGCGCGGCAGGTCGTCGACGACCCACTGCTTCGGCGCGACGATGATGTTGGAGACGACCCCGCGCGGTGCATCGGGGCGGGGAAAGTCCTGCGCCATCGCGGCGAACGGCACGAAGATCTTGTCGTTGTCGGGACCGCTGTAGTTGCTGTCCTGGTCCTTGTGCCGGATTTTACCCACCACTGTGTAGCGAAACCCGTTGATCGTGATGTCCTCGCCAAGAGAGTTGCGTTTCGCGAAGAGCTGGTCGCTCATGTCGGCGCCGATGAGCGCCACCCGCCGCACCTGCCGCTCGTCGTCCCAGTTCAACTGCCGGCCGGACTCGAGATCGAGCGTGCGGATGTCCTGGTACGACGGCTCGATGCCATGAACGTTGGGGGCCGCGGCGTTGAACCGGCTCTTCACCTTCATGCCGCCGCGCTGCAGCTCCGGCGTCGCCACCGCCACGAGTCGCGCCTGCTGCTGAATCGCGTGGGCGTCGTCGGCGGTGAGGAAGATCTGGCGCCCGGCGCGCTCGCCGCCCACCTGCTTGCTGGTGCGCCCACCCCACGTAATCCCGATGTTCTTCCCGAGCTCGCGCAGCACGTGCTCGTTGCCCTGGCGGAACCCCTCGCCCGTCGCCGACAGGACAACGACGGAGACGATTCCCCAGAGGATGCCGAACATCGTGAGGAAGCTGCGCAGCTTGTTCGCGCGCAGGTTGACGAAGGTCTGGACCAGGGCTTCCTTCATGATGCTTGCGGTTCCACGTTCCAGGTTCCAAGTTCCGGGTTGGGTTCCGGGTGCTGGCTTCTGTTCCGCCTGCCCAGTGCCGGGTTGGGTTCCGCGTTCCGGGCTCGGTTCGGTTCCCAGGTTCGACTGGTTCGAACCCGGCACCTGGAACGCGGAACCTGGAACCTCAGACTCGTCTAGGAGGGGAGCACAATCTTGTCGCCCTGCTTCAGCCCGCCGACCACCTGCGTCTTGGTGCCGTTGCCGACGCCGGTCTTGATGATGACTTTCCTGCGGCCGCTCTTCGCGACCGGATCGAGCATCTCGACGGTGGGATTGCGCTTCGCGTCGTAGGTGATCGCCGCCTCCGGAACGATGAGCGAGTCAGGGTGCTCCTCGAGGACGATTTCGGCGTTGGCGGTCATGTTCGCCTTCAACTGCTTGGCGCCGTTCTCGATCGAGACCTTCACCTCGAAGGTGGTGACGTTGTCCTTCTCGGCGCCGATCGGCGAGATCTGCGTGACGCGGCCCTCGAACTTCTTGTCCTTGAACGTCTCGACCGTGATGCGCGCGCGCTGGCCGAGGCGCACCTGGCCGATGTCGGCCTCGTCGACCTTGCCGCGCACGAACACCTCGTCGATGTCGCCGAGCGTCATCACGAGCGTGGCGTTGGCGCCGAGGTTCAGGATTGACGACACCGGGCTGCCAAGCTCCACGTCGCGCGTGAGCACGGTGGCGCGGATGGGCGCCTTGATCGTGGAGTTCGCGAGATCCTCCTGCGCGCGTTCGACGGCGGCGCTGGCTTCGGCCACGGCCGCCTGCGCCTCGGTCACGCGGGCGCGGCTCACGACGAGCTGCCCTTGCGCGGCGCGCTGACGGTTTTCCGCCATCTCGAGCGCGCTCGTGGCGTCATCGAGCGCGGAGGCGGCCAGCAGTTTCTGCTCGTTCAGCGACTTGGCGCGCTCGAAGTTGCGGCGCGCGAACGCCACGTCGGGGCTCTCGGCCTCGATGATGTTCTTCTTCAGCTGCGCCTCGGCGCCGGCGAGCGCCGCGCGCTTGGCCAGGAGGCTGGCGTCGAGCTCGCGGACGCGCGCCCGGAGTTGCTCCTTGTCGAGCTCCGCCAGCACGGTTCCGGCCGCCACGATCTGGTCGACATCCACGTTCAGCTTCTCGATGATGCCGTTCGCCTTCGACTTCACCTCGATCTTGGTGACCGGTTCCACCTTCCCTGTCGCCACGACCGACCGCACCATGGTGCCGCGCTCGACGGTCGCGAGCTTGGACGGGTCGATATCAACCGATGCGCCCTTGAGGGAGGTGTAGCCCCAGGTGCCCGCAACCAGGAGGACCAGGATGCCTCCGGCGAGAATCGAAAGTCTGCGCTTTTTCATGTCGTCCTCTTCGTGGGCCGCGGATCCGCTGGCCTGGTGCTACCGGGTGATTACGAGCCTCCGGAAGGGGAAGTTTCACTTGGGCTATCATGGAGCCCGACCGTGGCGCACCCAATCCGAGCCGCGGGGCTTGTGCGGGTTTGCCGCCAGAATTCCTCCAAAAATGAGCATGTGGACGCTGCAGACGTGTGAGCCCTCCGAGACAGGGCCTCTGACCTTTCGCCTCTCCGCCGGCGCGGTCAAAACCGTCGGGCGGGCGACGAGGGCTGATTTCGTCCTGGATGCAGCACTCGTGTCACGCGTGCACTGCCGGCTGAGCGTCACCCCGGCTGATGCCCTCGAAGTCGAAGACCTGCAGAGCACCAACGGCACGTGGGTCAACGACCAGCGGGTGGCACGGCTGCAGCTCGCAGCGGGAGATCGGTTGCGGGTTGGCAGGGTCGAGCTGACCGTCGACCGGGACTGACCCGCCGGCCCGGTTCAACCTCAATTCCGAAGAAACGGGTTCGTCCTGCGTTCCCTGCCGATGGTCGTCGGCTCGCCGTGCCCTGAGTAGACGCGCGCTTCGTCGGGGAACGCCAGCAGAACCGACGTGATCGACTGAATGAGCGTCTGGTGGTCGCCTCCCGGCAGGTCCGTTCGCCCGATCGAACCGGCGAACAGCGTGTCTCCGACGAAGAGATCGAGCCCCGCTCGTCCGGCTGGTCCCACCTGGAGGCACACCCCGCCCGGACAGTGTCCGGGCGTGTGATGGGGCCGCACCTCGTACTCCCCGAACGTCAGCACTTCCCCTGCCGCGTAGAAACGATCGACGGGCGGCTGTGGGTCGACGCGCAGGCCGAACATCAAGCCCTGCTGCACGACGGCGTCGTACAGCGGCAGATCCGCTTCGTGCAGCAGCACCGGAGCGCTGAACACCTGCGTCGCCCTGGCAACGCCGGTGATGTGATCGAGATGCGCGTGCGTCAGCAGGATATACGTGACGTGCAGGCCAGATCCGTGCACCGCCTTGATCACCTCGTCGACCTCGTCGCCAGGATCGATGATGACCGCCTCGTGGGTGCTCTCGCAGCCAAGGAGGTACCCGTTTTTGTAGAACGGCGGCGCGGTGTGCGTGGAGAGGAGCATGCAAAAGTATGCCTTATGATTCGGCGATGCCCACCGTTTCCGTGTCCGACGTGCACGCCGCGCAGCGGCGTATCGCGGCGTACCTGCGCCCGACGCCCGTCGTGCCGTCGCGATGGTTGTCGGAGGTCAGCGGCGCGGCCGTCCTGCTGAAGCTCGAGAGCCTCCAGATCTCCAGCTCCTTCAAATCACGCGGCGCGCTGAACGCGGCGCTGCGGCTGGTCGAGGAACGCGGCACCGGCGTGACGGTCGTGACCGCGTCCGCAGGGAATCACGGACGGGCAATCGCATGGGCCGCCGAGCAGCTGGGCATCAAGGCAATCGTCTTCACGCCGCGAACGGCGGCGGAGACGAAGACCCGCGCGATCGTCGCGCACGGAGCCGACTTGCGCGCGGTTGCGGCCAACTACGAGGAGGCCGAGCGCCTGGCACAGCAGCACGCACGCGATACGGGGCACGCGTTCGTTTCGCCGTACAGCGACCGCGACGTCATCGCCGGCGCCGGCACGATCGGGCTCGAGCTGCTCGAGCAGGTACCCGACCTGCAGGCGGTGCTCGTGCCGATCGGCGGAGGCGGGCTGATCAGCGGCGTGGCCACGGCAATCAAGGGCCTCGACGCGCGCATCGAGGTGATCGGCGTCGAGGTGGAGGCGTCGTCCGCGTTCGCCGCCGCGCGGGCCGCCGGTCACATCGTTGAAATCGATGTCGGAACAACGATCGCCGACGGGCTCGGCGGCAACGTCGATCCGGACACCATCACCTGGCCGTTCGTGCGCGACCTGGTCGATCGGATCCTCGTCGTGCCCGAACCGGCGTTACGAGAGGCAGTGCGCACGCTGCTTGCCGAGGATCACCTGGTGGCCGAAGGGGCTGGGGTCGCGGCCATCGCGGCGGTTGCGTCTCGTCTGGCCGGTATCGAGGGCCGGCGCGCAGCCGCGCTGTTGACCGGAGCGAACATCGACCTGGCGCGCCTGACGGCGCTGCTGGAGGAGTGACCCGCTTCCCTCACTTCTGCGGTGGCCGCGACGGCCGGAGCTCGACGCGGCTCGGAAGACTGCGATCCGGGTGCGCCAGCAGATCCATGACGACCTGGGCGACGTCTTCGGACGCGAGCTTCCAGTCGGTGCCGCTGGTGCTGCCGCCGCGCGAGAACTCGGTCGCGACCGAGCCCGGCATCACGTAGCTGACGCGGATGCCGTCGTGCCGCACCTCCTGCATCAGCGATTCGCTGAACGCGTTCAGCCCAGCCTTCGAGGCGCAGTAGGCGGCGCCGCCGACGAAGGAGTTCTTGCCAGCCAGGCTGCTGATGTTGATGATCCAGCCGCCACCACGGGTGCGCAGCTGCGGTATGGCGGCGTTGCAGCAGTAGAACACGCCGGTCAGGTTCGTCTCGATCACGCGCAGCCAGTCGTCATCGCTCATGTCGGCGACGTTCGCGAACGCGCCGATGCCCGCGTTGTTCACCAGGATGTCCACGCCGCCGAACCGCTTGCACGGCGGCGGCAAC
Organism: Vicinamibacteria bacterium; assembly: GCA_963697705.1. GTDB lineage: Bacteria > Acidobacteriota > Vicinamibacteria > Vicinamibacterales > JAENWD01 > CAVUCH01. The sequence goes on along the minus strand of CAVOPA010000017.1, from coordinate 210,569 downwards.
CAGCCGGTCGACATCGGCGCGCAGGCGCACGTCGGCGCGTACGATCTCGAGCCGGTCCGCGTGTGCGGCCAGCGTCTCGCGTGCCCCGTCCAGGTGCTCCTGGCTCAAGCCGCTGATGACAACGCTCGTGCCCTGTTCGAGCAGCGCCGCGGCGACCGCCAGTCCGATGCCGCGCGAGCCGCCGGTGACGATTGCGATCCTGGAATCGAGATGTGAGGCCATGGCTCGAATGGAGTGAGTGGACAGAAGGTGCCAAAGGGACGCGCACCGACGCGCGACAGGACGGTGCCTGTCCCCGTAATATAGCGCAGCGATGCCAAGGGTCGCCATCATCGGCGCGGGCGACATCGGTGCGACCACCGCCCTGACGCTCGCCCGCCGCGAGTGCGCGGGCAGCATCACGCTCATCGACGGCAGCGGAGCGATCGCCGCCGGCAAGGCGCTCGACATCCTGCAATCGGGGCCCATCTCGGGCGTTGACGTACACGTGTCCGGGGCGACCGATGTCACTGCGGCAGCGGGCGCCGCCGTCGTCGTGATTGCCGATCGCGCCGGCGCGGACGGCGAGTGGCGAGGCGACGCCGGCCTCGACCTGGTGCGCCGGCTTCAGCAGATCGCTCCAGAGGCGCCGCTCGTGTTCGCGGGCGCGCACGCTCGAGATCTGCTGGCGCTCGCCCATCGCGAGCTGCGCGCCGATCGGCGGCGCTTCGTTGGCAGCGCCCCAGGCGCGCTCGTCTCGGCCGCGCGCGCGATGGCAGCCGTCGGCGCCGGTTGCTCTGCCGACGACGTGGCGCTGGCCGTCGTGGGAGTTCCCGGCTCGTGGATTCTCGCGTGGACCGAGTGTACCGTCAGCGGTGCTCCCATCACCGCCTCGACGCCCGCACACCTGCTGGCGCAGATCGAGCGGCACACGCAGGCGAGCTGGCCGCCCGGCCCGTATGCGCTCGGCTCGGCTGCTGCGCGCCTGGTTGCGGGGATTCTCGAGAGCTCGCGCCGCCGCTTCACCGTATTCGCCGTGCTGGACGGCGAGTACGACGCCCGCCGGGTCGTCGCCGCCGTGCCCGCCACGCTCGGTCTGTCAGGAATCCGGGCGCTGCATCCTCCGGACCTCAGCACGCGCGAGCGGGTAATGCTCGACACCGCCCTGTCGCGTGGCTGACAGGTGTTGCAAGGCGGCTCGCATTCGGCTGCGTGAGAAACCGGACGAAGCTTTGGAGTTCCGCCCGAGAGTTACCTCGGGCATCCGATATCGTGCATTCAGGGTTTCCAAACGGCGGGCGATCGCGTCGCACCCGTGTAGCCGTCGCTTCGACTCTCGACTTCCTCGCGGACGTTGGCTATCGGGTCGCGTTTCTTCAAGGCTCTGAGCATGCGTATTCGTCTTGTCCTCGTCTCAGTGGCGGCCGCCGCTGGGATCTGCGCCGGCGGCATCCCCCAGGCACAGTCGCCGGCCGCTTCGACGATCAGCGAGGCGCGCTACATCGAGCACGTGAAGTTCCTCGCGTCTGATGCGCTCGCGGGGCGCGGCAACGGCACACCGGGCCTGGAGCGGGCTGGCCAGTACATCGCCGACGAGTTCCAGGCGGCTGGCCTGCGGCCCGGGGTTGACGGCTCGTGGTTCCAGCCGTTCGCGATCGTGACCGGGCTCGACGTGCGGCCGGGCAACACGCTCGCGATCGCCGCCGCGAGGGGGCGCGCGGTGTTCCAGCTCGGGCAGACGTATTTCCCGATTTCGGTTGCGGGCGAGACGGCCGCGTCGGCGACGGCGCAGGGGCGGCTGCCGCTGGTGTTTGCGGGCTACGGCATCTCGGCGCCATCTCTGAAATACGACGACTACGAAGGCCTCGACGTGCGCGGCAAGGCGGTGCTCGTATTCACGCACGAGCCGCAGGAGAACGACGAGAAGAGCCCGTTCGACGGCCGGACCTTCACCCAGCATGCGAGCCTGATGCAGAAGGCCATGGTCGCGCGCGGGCGCGGCGCGCGTGTGCTGCTGCTCGCCGTCGATCCGTCCCACGACGCCGACGCCGGCAACTACGCCGGCTGGCTACGCGACCCGCAGGCGGACGACTACGGCATCGCCGTGCTCCGCGTCGAGCGCTCGCATCTGCAGCAGGCGCTCGGGACCAGCCTCGATCTCGCTGCTGCGGCACGAGCCATCGACAGCGACCTCAAGCCGCAATCCAGGCCCGTCGCCGGCGTGCAGGTGGAGTCCGTGGAGGAGTTCGGCAAGGTCCGCCGGCAGATCCGAAACGTGATCGGCGTGCTCGCGGGTGCGGATCCGTCGCTCGCACACGAGGCCGTCGTCATCGGTGCGCATTACGACCACCTCGGGCTCGGGGGACGGCACTCGCTGGCGCCGGATGCCGCCGGCCAGATTCACAACGGCGCCGACGACAACGCCTCGGGCACCGCTGCGCTCCTGGAGATCGCACGCGCGATCGGGCTTGCCACATCGAAGCCGCCACGCACGGTCGTCTTCGCCGCGTTCGCGGGCGAGGAGGTGGGGCTGCTCGGATCCGCCTGGTACGTGGATCATGCCGTCGTCGCGCTCGAACAGACCATCGCCATGGTCAACATCGACATGGTCGGCCGGCCGGCGGGCCGCATCCTCGTCAGCGGCGTGGAATCAGCGCCCAGCCTCGCTGCTGACCTCGCGACGGCCGCGAGCGGACGGAACGTCGCGTTGAAATCGGTCAGCGATGGTGCCGGCGTCGGCTCGAGCGACGACACCTCGTTTCTCCTGCGGAAGGTGCCGGTCATCAGCTTCTTTTCGGGCTTTCACGCCGACTACCATCGGCCATCCGACGACTGGGAGAAAATCGACGTGCCTGGCGCAACCGAGGTGACCCGGATCGCACTGGCGCTCGTTGAACGGATCGCGAGCAGGCCGCAGCGGCCACAGTTCGTCGAACCGCCCGTGCGGCCCCGGCGCACGACGGAAGGCGGCGGGGGGTACGGCCCGTACTTCGGTTCGATCCCCGATTTTGGCGACACGGAGAAGGGTGTGAAGTTCGCGGACGTGCGGAGCGGCAGTCCCGCAGACAAAGCGGGCCTGAAGAAGGGCGACGTGATGATCTCGTTCGGCGGTGCAGCCATCGCCAACCTCCAGGACTTCACGTTTCAGCTGCGCAGCAGGAAAGTGGGCGATGTGGTGAAGGTAATCGTGTTGCGCGAGGGGAAGGAACTGTCCGTCGATGTGACGCTCGAAGCGAGGCAGTAGCTACCCGGTTTGAGGCGCCCCAGCTGCAGCCGAAAGCCGGCGGCTTCGTGACTACCGACTGAAGGCCGGAGACGCAGAAATCTCCATAGCGAGTGGTCAGACGGCGCGAGCACGCCCTCCGAACGATTTCTGCGTCCCCGACTCCAGTTCGATGCCGGCCCGGGCGGCCGGTTTCTAATCAGACGACGATGGCCCGATCCTGGCCGGCGATGTGGTCCATTGCGCTTTGTGGCTGCGTAGAAACCACCTAAGCCGCCATCGGCCGATGCAGCGTCAGCCCGGTGGCGAAGTCGGCGAGCCGCTGCCGGAGGATCAGGCGCCCCCGATGCAAACGCGACTTCAGGGTCTGATCCTTCACGTTCAGCACCGCGCTTGCTTCTTCCGTCGTCAGTCCCTGAATGTCGCGCAGGACAACCGGCACCCGGTAGATGGGCGGCAGCTCCAGCACGGCCTTCATCAGCCGCCGGCGCATCTGGCTGCGCATCACCTGCTCGTCGGCAAGCGAGGACCAGTCGGCCACCTCACGGGGCGTTGCCGGTTCGCCGTTGAGGCCCGCGTCGAGGCTGTCGTCATACGCCTCGCTCGCGCGCGCGGCCTTCGCGTTTCGCAGCCGCGACATCGCCGTGTTGAACGTGATCCGGTAGAGCCATGACGACAGCGCTGCGTCGCCCCTGAACGCGTCGATCTTCCTGACAGCCTTCAGGAGGACGTCCTGCGCGACTTCTTCCGCATCCTCGCGGTTCTTCATGTATCGGAGCGCCAGCTGGTAGATCTTCGTGCCGTATGTCGACGCGAGCTCTGCGACGGCCAGCTGATCGCCGGTGCGCAGTTGCTCGATGAGACGGTGTTCCCGTGGGTCGCGCATGTTGTGTCTGTCCCTCGTGTTTGTTAAGAACACGAAGCCGACCTGGATTATTCCGCTCGCTCTGGATTTAGGTCCCAAACCGCTGAGGCGACGCCATTTACCAGCCATCCTCGACAGGCGGCCGCGCGTGAGCGGCTCGGGACAGACCTGGCAATGGAAAGCTGATGTGGCGGAATCGGCCGCAGGCGGAAAGAGCCGGTGGACTCAGCGGTTCGATTGACGCCGAGGTGGTGGCCGTGACCTGAAAGCGATCCGGTTGATCAGCTCAGGTGGATCGCGGCTATCAAAGCCGGACACCAGGTTCGGCGAGGTCGCGCGCGAACACCCCGGCAAAGTGGCGGATCACGGCGTCCTCGACCCGCTCGAATGGCACGTGGTGTCCGAGCAGTTCCTGGAGCGACGTGACGCCGTGGTCCGCGATTCCACACGGGACGATGAGGCGGAAGAAGTCGAGGTCGGTGTTCACGTTGAACGCGAACCCGTGGCTCGTGATCCAGCGCGAGATGCGCACGCCGATGGCGCCAATCTTCTCCGGTCCGCGTCGCGTGTCGACCCAGGCGCCCGACAGCCCACCGATGCGGCGCGCTGTCACACTGAAGTCCGCGCAAACGCGGATCATCAGCTCCTCGAGATCGCGCACATACTGATGGACGTCACAACGGTCAGGCTTGAGGTCGATGATTGGATAGCCGACGAGCTGCCCCGGACCGTGGTACGTCACGTCTCCGCCGCGCCCCGTTTCCTGCACCTCGACCCCTCTGGCCGCGAGGACGTCCGGCTCTGCGACGATATGCGACCTGGCGCTGCCGGTCTTCACGCCGAGGGTGATGACGTGCGGATGCTGCAGCAGGAGGAGGACGTCGCGCGTCCGGCCGGCTTGGCGCTCGTCCACGAGCGTGCGCTGCAGGGCGAGGGCGTCCTGGTAGGGCACGATCCCGAGGCGGCGGACTTCAAGAGCTGTCGGCAAGGCTCAGCGACCGTGGTGTCGAGCCTACAGGGTGATCACCTGATCCGGGGGATTCGCCGCACGAGCGGAGTACAAGTCGGGGAAGCAGCCCACCTCGACACGCGCGACGGTGTCCTTCACCCGGCACTCGCCCGGCTCGCTACGGCCCTGACCGTTCTCGTCGCACCAGCGTGGCTCGCCTTCCGCAAGGCCTCGCTCGAGCGCGCACATGTCGCAAATCATCAACAGCATGCCGGTCCGTGCCGCGACGCGCGCCAGCCGCTCGCCGATCGGATCGCCACGCCGGAGCGCGAACACGTTGTCGTCGAAGAAGAACATGCCCGCCACTTCGACGCCGTGAGTACCGGCTTCGAGCTGCGGCAGGATCATGCTGCCAAGCTTGTAGCTGGCCGCGCGCGGACTGCCGAAGACGTAGGCTACCTTCATGGACACTCCCCGAGAGTGACAGTGACGCACGGCATCGCGTCACGACAACGCACCTCAGCGTCTTTGAGAATGCGTTTCTTGAGAATACTGCGGAACAGCCTTGTCGACGGCGTCACCGCGCTACGGCAACCCGAGCGTCCGTCCACACCACCAGGGAGCCGGCAAACGTTTGCCGAGGCGGTCTCGTCTCATGCTACCGGGCGCGGTTGTTTCCTGAAGGAGGTCCTCCATGCGTAAGGTGCAGGCCTGGTGCGTCGCACCGGCATTCATTCTGCTGATGTGCATGGCCCTGCCGGCGCGGGCCGCGGTCGAAGGCCGGTTCGAGCGGACGTTGACGGTCAGCGGGGCGGTCTCACTGTCCGTGACCTCGGGAAGCGGCGGCATCGACGTCAGCACTGGCCCCGACGGGGCGGTCCACGTAGCGGGCGTCATCCGCGCCAACACCTGGAACGCCACCGTCTCGAGCGACGAGATTGCGCGGGCAGTCAAGGAACTCGAAGCCAGGCCGCCCATCGTTCAGCAGGGGAACACGATTCGCATCGGCGAGATAGAGGACGAGCGCATCGCCCGGCTGGTTGCGATCAGCTATACCGTCGCCGTCCCGAGGAACACGTCCGTGACGTCCAAGACCGGCTCAGGCTCGCAGTCGATTGCGGCGCTGGCGGGCGGCGTGACCGCCTCCTCCGGCTCTGGAGCGCTCACGGTCGGGGCGATCGAAGGACCCGTCGAGGTCCGCACTGGGTCGGGCAGCATCCGCGTGGAAGGCGCCAGAGGCGGCATCTTCTCGTCGAGCGGCAGCGGATCGATCAAGCTCGGCACCGTCGCCGGAGACGCGCGCATCCGGACGGGAAGCGGATCGATCGATTTGCAGCAAATCGTGTCGAACGCGGCCGACGTGTCATCCGGATCCGGCCATATCCGCGTGGCGGATCTGAAGGGCGGCATCAAAGCGTCCACGGCAAGCGCGAGCATCGAGATCGCAGGCACGCCGACCACGGCGTGGCACGCCACCACCAGCTCGGGTTCCATAACGCTCGCCATCCCGGCGGACACGTCGTTTCGCCTGCAGGCACACACCAACTCCGGATCGATTCACACCGATCACACACTCAAGGTAACGACCACCGGCGGGCACGAACTCGAGGGCACGACTGGTGACGGCAGCGTGCTCGTGGAAGCCCGCTCATCCTCCGGCAGCATCACCGTCCGGCGACGGTGACGGCGCTTCCGTACCTACGTCAGCCGTCGTCGCTACAGCGCCAGGATTGGCCGGTGAGCCCGAGGCTATACGCCGCCCACCGCCGTAGCCTGTCGACTGCAGTCTGCAGCCTTCCCGCGGGCTGATCACATGCGTCTGCCCCCCGCACCCGGAGGACTGATCGACGTCGGCGGCCATCGGTTGCACCTGCACTGCCAGGGCGTTGACGGCCCACCGGTTGTCTTCGACGCCGCGCTTGGCGCGTCGTCGCTCAGCTGGACTTATGTCCTCCCCGAGGTCGCCGCGTTCGCACGGGCATGTGCGTTCGATCGCGCGGGTTTCGGGTGGAGCGACGCGGGGCCGCTGCCGCGAACCACGGGCCGAATCGTGGAGGAGCTTCGCGCCCTTCTTGCCTCCGCGGCCGTGCCCCCGCCGTACATCCTTGTGGGCCACTCGTTCGGAGGCCTCACCGCCCGGCTGTTCCTGCAGCGGTTTCCGCAGGACGTGGCCGGTCTCGTGCTGCTCGATCCGGCGTATCCCGAAGACTGGGTGTCGCCGTCAGCAGCTCACGCGGCGCTGGTCCGCCGCGGTGTCCAGCTGTGCCGGTACGCGCGTCACGCGGCGCGGTTGCGCATTACGCACGTCGTGGCGGCCCTTGCCCAGGCCGGCGCGCTCGGCAGCGCGCGGCTGGCGGCCTTCATCGCCAGCCGCGGTGCACTCCAGCGAGTCGACGAGGAAGTCATGGCGCCTGCGGCGAAGCTGCCGTCCGACGTGCGTGCGATCGCACAACGGTTCTGGAGGGAGGCGAAGTTCTTCGAAGCGCTGGGCAGCCAAATCGAATCGATCGGCGAGAGCGCGGCGACGGTGCCCGTGGACCAGGAGTTCGGCGACGTGCCGATGGTGGTCGTTTCGGGCGAGACGAACTCCGATGCCGGCCAGCTGGCGAGACAGGAGCGGCTCGCCGCCCGCTCGAGCCGCGGACGCCACGTCATCGCCCGGCGGAGCGGACACTGGATACCGCTCGATCGGCCGGACGTCGTCGTGGCGGCGGTTCGGGAGGTGATGGCCGGCTAGATCCAGGTGACAGGCTGAAGGTTACACCCCATCACCGTCGAACGCCTCGAGCCCCCGCTTGACGTGCGCCATGAACTGGTCGGCCACCGCGCCGTCGATCAGCCGGTGATCGAAGCCAAGCGCCAGGTATCCCATCGGCCTGATCGCGATCGCGTCGTCGATGACCACGGCGCGCTTCTCGATGGCGCCGACGCCAAGAATCGCCACCTGCGGCTGATTGATGATCGGCAGCCCGAACTGCGCGCCGAAGTTCCCCGGGTTGGTGATCGTGAACGTTCCGCCCTGCACCTCTTCGGGCTTGAGCTGCTTCCCGCGCGCGCGGTTTGCGAGGTCGGCGATCGCGCGGCTGAGACCAAGCAGGTTCTTTTCGTCGGCGTTCTTCAGCACGGGGACGATGAGCCCCCAGTCGAGCGCCACCGCGATGCCGATGTTGATGTCTTTTTTGTAGACGACGTTGTCCCCGTCGAGTGAGGCGTTCACGATCGGCACCGCGCGGAGCGCGTCCACCACGGCCTTGGTGATGAACGACATGTAGGTGAGCTTCGCGCCCGAGCGCTCGTAGTCCGCCTTCTTCTGATCGCGCAACTGCGCCACGCGCGAGAAGTTCACCTCGAACACGGAGTGCACGTGCGCGGCAGTGCGCCGGCTCACGACCATGTGCTCGGCAATCTTCCGGCGCATCACGCTCATGGGCGCGATAGCGACGGCCTCGCCGGGTCTGAACGCAGGTAGATGACCGGTCGGCGGCGCAACCGCGGCGGCGGGTTGGTGCAACGCCGCGCCGCCTTCGTGCTCGATGAAGCCCAGGATGTCGTGCTTCGTCACCCGCCCGCCCACGCCGGAGCCTTGGAGGCTGCGAATGTCGATGTCGTGCTCCTTGGCGATCTTGCGTACCAGGGGCGACGACTTCGCTCGGCGCTGCTCGTCTTTCGACCGCACCTCGCTCATCGACGGGCCACCCTCCAGCCCCGTTGCGGGTACCGCGACTGGAGCGTCCCCGACCACCTCTGCGGGGGCCGGCGCTTCGGTTCGTGCCGGCGCGCTCCTCGATGAGGGAGAGCCGTCCGGCTGCGGCTGGGGAGCGGCAACGGGGGACGTCACCCCCTCGGAAGCGGCTGCCTTGACCGAGCCGGGCTCGCCGATTGTGGCGACAACGCTGTTGACGGCAACGGTCTCCCCCTCCTTCACGTTGATTTCCGCGAGCACGCCCGCGGCGGGCGACGGGATTTCGGCGTCGACCTTGTCGGTCGAGATCTCGAACAGCGGCTCGTCGCGATCGACGGCGTCGCCGACCTTCTTGATCCAGCGGACAATCGTGCCCTCGGCGATCGACTCGCCCATCTGCGGCATCAGCACTGGAGTGGACATGCGGTGATCCTTGTCGGCTTCAGTTCCGTTCACCGTTGACCGTTTACCGTTAACCGTTACCGTCGACCGCAACCATGCTGCGGACCACGAACGGTGAACGGTCAACGGTGAACGGTCTTAGTATTCCGCCAACTTCCGGGCGGCTTCCACCACCTTCGCGGCGTTCGGCAGGAACGCCGCTTCGAGCGGGGGGCTGTAGGGCACGGTCGTATCGAGCGATGCGACGCGCGTCACGGGCGCGTCGAGGTACTCGAAGGCTTCTTCGGCAATCGTGGCCGCGATTTCGCCGCCGATCCCGCCGGTGCGCGGCGCCTCGTGGAGGATGAGCGCCCGGCTCGTCTTCGCCACCGACGCGAGCACCGTCTCCCGGTCGAACGGCGCGAGCGTGCGCAGGTCGATGACCTCCGCGTCGATACCGGCCGCGGCCAACTCGCCCGCGGCGTCCATCGCCACCTGGACCATCGCGCCGAACGTGATGATCGACAGGTCGGTGCCGGTGCGACGCACGGCCGCCTTCCCGATCGGCACGACGTAGTCTTCGTCGGGCACGTCGTCTTTGCTGCGGCGGTACAGGAACTTGTGCTCGAGGAAGAGGACCGGGTCGTCGTCGCGGATCGCGGCCTTGATCAACCCCTTCGCGTCGTAGGCGGTCGAGGGCTCGACGATCTTCAGCCCGGGCGTGTTCAGGTAACTCGCTTCGGGGTTGGCCGAGTGGAATGGCCCGCCACCGACGCCGCCGCCGCACGGACCGCGCACCACGAGCGGCACGCCTGCGCCGCAGCGGTAGCGGCTTCGCGCGGCGAAGTTGGTGAAGATGTTGAAGCCGCACGCGAGAAAGTCGATGAACTGCATCTCGGCAACCGGCCGCATCCCCGCGTAGGCGGCGCCGATCGCGGCGCCGATGATCGCCGTCTCGGAAATCGGCGTGTCGATGACGCGCTCGCGGCCGAAGCGCTCGAGCAAACCCTCGGTCACCTTGAAGGCGCCGCCGTACGCCCCGACGTCCTCTCCGATCGTGAAGACACGCTCGTCGCGCGCCATCTCCTCGCCGAGGCCCGCGCGGATCGCTTCGAGATAGGTGGCCAGCATCACGCCTCGGCAAACGGCGACTTCACGAGCTCGAGGCGCGGCACGAACAGTTCGTCGCCCGCCCAGACGCCGCGAGTGCCGTCCACGGGATCCGGCATCGGCTCGGCAGCCGCCAGCTGCGCTTCGTCTCCCGCATACCCGTGTGTCATGCCGTCGATCTCGTCGAGCTCGGTTCCGGTGGCGACCCCCTCGGCGAGCAGCCAGCCCCGGTAGCGCGCCAGCGGATCGCGCGCGCGCCACTCGTCGAGCAACGCCTTGGGCACATATCGCTGGTCGTCGTGCTCGGCGTGGCCCTTCATGCGCATGACGTCGACGCCGATGAGCGTCGGGCCCTCGCCCGCGCGCGCCCGATCGACCGCGCGCTTCGCCGACTCGTACACGGCGACCACGTCGGTGCCGTCGATCATCTCGTGGGGAATGCCGTAGGCCTCGGCGCGCTGGTCGATCGCGCGGATCGCCATCTGCTGCGAGATGGGCGTCGAATACGCGTACTTGTTGTCCTCCGCGACGAGCACGAGCGGCAGCTTCTGCACCGCGGCGAAGTTCAGGCCTTCGTGGAACGCACCGGTGCTCGTGCCGCCGTCGCCGATGTACGTCATGGTGACGATCGGTCTGCCCTGCATCCGCGCGCCAAGGGCGAAGCCCGCCATGACCGGGATCAAATCCCCGAGCATGCTGATCGGACCGATGAGCGTCCGCTCACCGGTCCCCGGCGGAGGGATGTGGGAGAAGTGGACGTTCAGATCCCGTCCACGAGTCGGAGACGTCCCGCGCGCCATGTATTGCGCGAAGATGTCGCGCGGGCGCACACCGAGCACGACGATCGCGCCGAGATTACGGATGAGCGGCGCGAGCGCGTCCTCAGGCCCGAGCGCGTACGCCGAGGCGACCGATTCGCCTTCCTGCCCGAGACTGCGGTACAGGCCGCCGACCACTTTCGACTGGCGATAGAGCAGCGTCAGCCGCTCCTCGATATCGCGCGTGAGCCGGATGAAGTAGTACAGCTCGAGGAGCTGGGAGCGCGTGAGAGGCATCAGGCTCCAGGCTCCGCGCTCCCGGCTCCCGGTCCTGTCTCGCTCCAGGCGCGTGCCCTGGAGCCTGGAGCCTGGAGCCTCGAGCCGTGAACGTCACACATGAATCGCCGCCCCGTGCGTCGCGTGCGCCGCCTCGCCCACCGCCTCCGACATCGTCGGATGCGCGTGGATCGTGCGGATCAGTTCCTCGACCGTGCACTCGAGACGCAGCGCCAGCACCGCTTCGGCGACGAGCTCGGTGGCGCGCGGGCCGATGATGTGCACGCCGAGCACCTCGTCGTACTTCGTGTCGGCCACGATCTTGACGAAGCCCTCGGTTTCGTTCGCCATGCGCGCCCGGCCCAGCACGCTGAACGGGAACGTGCCGACCCGCACGTCGTAGCCGCGCTCACGCGCGCGGGCCTCGGTCAGCCCCACGCTGCCGATCTCGGGATCGCAGTAGGTGCAGCCAGGCACGTGGTCGTAGTTGATGGGCCGCACCTCCTGGCCCGCCAGCCGCTCCGCGACGAGAATCCCTTCGGCCGACGACACGTGCGCGAGCTGCGGGTGCGGCGCCCCGCCGAGGGTGATGACGTCGCCGATCGCGGATATGCCAGGCACGCTGGTGCGATACAGCTCGTCGACGACCACGTAGCCGCGCTCGAGCGTCAGGCCCAGGTCTTCGACGCCGAGTCCCGCCGTGACCGGCGCGCGTCCCGTCGCGACGAGCAGGTAATCAGCCTGGAACGACTGCGCCTTGCCGCCGGGCAGCTGTGCGTCTATCTCCACGGTGTCGCCGTTCACGCGCGCCGCCGTCACCGTGGTGCCCGTGTGCGCCGTGATGCCCTGCTTCTTGAACGACTTCTGCAGCTCCGCCGACACAGCCTCGTCTTCGACCGGCACCAGCCGCGGCAACAGCTCGATAATCGTGACCTTGGTCCCGAAGCGGTTGAAGATGGACCCGAACTCGACGCCAACCGCGCCGCTGCCGAGGATGACCATCGACTTCGGCACCTCTTTCAGGTGGATCGCCTCGTCGCTCGTGACGATCCGCCGCCGGTCGATCTCGATGCCGGGAACGCCACGCGGCTGTGAGCCCGTGGCCACGATGATCTCGCGGGCCTCGAGCTCCTGATCCTCATCACCGGTGACCGCGACCTTGCCCTTACCGAGCAGGCGCGCGGTGCCCTTGATCCAAGTGATCCCGTTCTTCTTGAAGAGGTACTCGATCCCCTTCGTCAGGGTGGTGACGATCTTGTCCTTCCGCGCATGGACCTGCGCCACGTCGAGCGACGGCGTCGCGCCGCCGAGCACGATGCCCCACTCCTTCGACTGCTGCACGATTTTGTAGGCGTGCGCGTGCTCGAGGAGGGCCTTCGTCGGGATGCACCCCCAGATCAGGCAGGTGCCGCCAAGCGCCTTCTGCCGCTCGACGACGGCGGTTTTGAGGCCGAGCTGCGCCGCGCGAATCGCGGCCACGTAGCCGCCGGTGCCGGCGCCCACGATAACGAGATCGTACGCTTGTGCCACGAGCAAGTCTCCGGAAGGGGAAGGCACACGCGACCGTGCCCTGCCCCGCGTCCCTACCGTTTGAGAGAAGACAACGGGATGAAGGTCTGGGGCGGCGCCTCCGCCGGCGGCGGGGCAGGCGGTTCCGACTCCGGATCGAGCCGCTTCACGTCAGCCCGCAGCTGTCCCTGCTGATACCGCAGCTCCCAGTACTGCTGCGTCAGCTGCTCGAGCCGCCGCGCCAGCCCGCGAGCGCGCACCCACGACGACAGCGCCAGCACGAACGCCAACCCGATCGCGAACCACACCGTCACTGCGACGCTCCCCGAGTCCCCGCAAAGCTCGTACGTTATCCGGGGGTCTGGGGGGTGTCAATGGAGGACGGGCAGGAACGGGCCGCGAGGTGCCGCGCGAGCCTTACCGCGCCGGTGCGTTACACTACGGCTCGCCCACGTGTCTGCACGCCAGAAGAATCTGCTGATCGTCGATGGAGACGAAGCCAGCCGCGAGTCGCTGAACGAGGCGCTGCGGCAGGAGTATCGGGTCATGCGCGCCGCGAGCGCGGAAGGCGCACTCGCGCTGCTGGTCCGCGACGAGGTCGACATCGCGATCGTCGACGTCCACCAACCAGGCATCTCGGGGTTCGAGCTGCTGCGCATCCTGCGCGAGAACTACCCGACCGCGGAAGTCATCATGACGTCGGCGACAGCCGACGTCGGCTCCGCCGTGCAGGCGGTGAAGCTTGGCGCCTTCCACTTCGTCACCAAGGACGTGCGCCGCGAGGAAATCCGCGCACTGGTCGGCCACGCGCTCGAGCGGCAGGATCTCAGCCGGCAGGTGCTGCGGCTGCAGACGGAGGTCGACGAGTCCACGGATCGCGAGTTCGTGGCCGGGCCCAGCCCGAACACCCGCGGGATCCTCGATCTCGTGCAGCGCGTCGCGAAGCTCTCGGCCACGGTCCTCATCCTCGGCGAGAGCGGCACGGGCAAGGAGCTGCTCGCGCGCATGATCCACCGCGGGTCGGAGCGGCCCGACGCTCCGTTCGTCGCGGTCAATCTCGCCGCCATCCCGCGCGAGCTCGTGGAGAGCGTGCTCTTCGGCCATGAAAAGGGCTCGTTCACCGGCGCCATCCGACAGCAGATTGGCAAGTTCGAGCTGGCCTCCGGCGGCACGCTCTTTCTCGACGAGATCGGCGACCTTCGGCCCGAGCTGCAAGCGAAACTGCTGCGTGCGATCCAGGAGGGCGAAGTCGAGCGCATCGGCAGCGCGCGTCCGGTGAAGACCGATTTCCGCCTCATCGCCGCTACGCACGTGGATCTCGACAAGGCGATGAAGGACGGGCGCTTCCGCGAGGACCTCTTCTACCGGCTGAACGTCGTCCGGCTCAAGGTGCCGCCGCTCAGGGAGCGATCGGAAGACGTCCCCGAGCTGGCGCGGTTCTTCCTGAAGCGCTACAGCTCGCGCTTCCGAAAGCAGATGCGGGGCATCTCGGAGGGGATGCTCCGCACGCTGCAGGCCTACTGGTGGCCGGGCAACATCCGCGAGCTCGAAAACCTGATCGAGCGGCTCGTCGCGATCACCGACAAGGAGTGGCTCACCGAGGAGGACCTGCCGTTCGAATTCCTGTTCGCGCAGCTCGATGCGCAGCCGGAGTCCGGGGGCAGCCTGTTCGACGACGCGTGCAAGCACTTCGAGCGCAACTTCATCCTGCGGGCGCTCGAGAAGAACGGCTGGAACGTGACCGCGACGGCGCGGCATCTCGGGCTGCCGCTGTCGACGCTGAAGTTCAAGATGGAGCGGCTCGACGTGCGGGAGCTGGCGAAGAAACTGCGGGGCGGATAACCGCCAAACGGCGGGAGGGCGGTTCCCGCTGCCCTCCCGCGAGCACGGCCGGGGCGTCCTGCCCCGGCCGTCACGCCTACTTCCGCGGCAGGACGGCGTCCTTCAGCGGCTTGGCGATGCGGGCCTTCACGACCGTCTTCGCCGGGATCTTGATCGCGTCGCCAGTGGCGGGGTTGCGGCCCATCCGGGCCTTCCGCTTCTGGACGACGAGCTTCACCATATTGGGCAGTGTGAACTCACTGGAGCGCTTCAGCTCCTTCTCGGCGAGCGCGGCCAACTCGTCGAAGAACTCGCGCGCCTGCGTCCGCTTCATCTCGAAGCGCTCGGCGAAATGCGAGAAGAGTTCCGATTTGCCCATGCGGCGGGCTTCAGCCATGTGCTTTCCCCCCTGACTACTAGCGCGCTCTCGTTCCAGCCGCGACATGTCGCGCGCGCGGCGACAGTGCGGAACCATGCCGAAATCCGGCGTATCCTAGCGCGCGCTTCACACGAGTGTCAATGACGCGCCGCTCGGAAATCGCGAATTTCTGCCCAAGGATGCTAGAATTTTCGAAGATGTCAAGTTCAGGACTCGAGACATTTGCCAATCCGCGGCCCGGTCGCACCTTCGAAATCGCCATCGACTGCCCCGAGTTCACCTCGATGTGCCCGAAGACGGGGCTTCCGGATTTTGGCACGATTCGCATCCAGTACGTGCCCGGCGAGTCGTGCATCGAGCTGAAGTCGCTCAAGTACTATCTCGTCGGATTCCGCATGCGCGGCATCTTCTACGAAAGCGTCACCAACGAGATCCTCGACGATCTCGTCGCCGCCTGTGCGCCCGTACGGATGACCGTCGTCGGCGATTTCACCCCGCGGGGCGGCATAAAAACGGTGATCACCGCACGCTACGAGCGCGAAGACTAGGGATGTCGAATGCCGGATGCCGGATGCAGGATGACGAAATGCATGGCAGTCGGCGTCATTCGCCATCCGACATCCTGCATCCGACATCCTGCATCCGACATCCTGCATCCGTCATCCTGCATCCGTCATCCCGCATCCAATGGACCGCCCGCTTCGACTCCCGATCGACGCCAGCCTCGACCTGCACGCGTTCCATCCGCGTGACGTCGCGTCGCTCGTCCACGAGTACGTGAACGCCGCGCACGAGGCTGGGCTCCGGGAGGTTCGCCTCATTCACGGACGGGGCACCGGCGTGCAACGCGGGATCGTGCAGGCCGCGCTCGAGCGGCATCCACTGGTCTCCGCATTCTGGGACGCGCCCGAGTCGCACCTCGGCGCCACCGTCGCACGGCTCGAGGGCGCCGGCTCTGACGCCTGACATCACCCGTAGACGGCTGACCTCTCTCGCGGTCGCTGCCACTGCCCTAATTCGAGAGCGCTTTCACGTCTCGAAACAGTCGTCGCTTGATAACGAACAATCACGATCGGCGCGGGCCGACCGGCGGTGCGCCGCCAACGCGGGGTTCTGCTCCGAATTTGCACCGTTCCGCCCAGCCGTTGCCGCAACGGACGCGCTGCCGTGTGCGGCACCGCTTCGCGGTACGGGCGTTGCCCTTCCACCGGATGCGTGCAGGTGCTGTCCGCTTCGGAGACCATCCGTGTGGCCGAAGCGCCGCACCGCATGCGCAGCGGTTCGGGTGTACAAAGGGAGAGCGTGCGAGCGGAGCGGTCAGGGTCACCCGCCGCGTGCCCCGCTCGTCCACAGAGCGAAGCTTCCCCGTCACCCTCTACGGCACTCTGCGAGTGCGACCGCGAAAGGACGTCTTCATGCGCGAACGGCTGCGTCTCGATTGTCTGATGCTCGCAATCATCATCCTGATGCCAGGGTACGCGCTCGCCCAGGGCGCAGGCGTGGCCCAGAGCGAAGCGCAGGCGCTCAGTGCACCAGCGCCGGTGCAGGACGCTTCCGTCGTCCAGTACGCCACCGGTCGCGGATGGCGCGTCGACTTTCTTGCGAATCCGGGCACGACGAACGCCGTGCCCACCTTTGCGCTGTCGTCCGCCCTGCCGGCGCTCGCCCAGGACCCGCCCGCGCAGGGGCCGCGCCCGGTGGCATTCGAGTACAGCGACGCCTACCACACGCGGCGCAAGATCCACGTCTACGCGAGCATCGCGATGCTGCCGCTCTTCGTGACGCAGTTCGCCCTCGGCGACAGCCTGTACACCGAACTCCACGGACAGCAAGCGGACGGCGCACGCGGTGGTCGGCAGCAGTATCGGCGTGCTCTTCGGCCTCAATACCGTGACGGGTGTGTGGAACCTCTGGGAGGGCCGCAAGGATCCGGTGCGTCGCACTCGGCGCATGACGCACGGGATCATGATGCTTGCCGCCGATGCCGGGTTCGTGACGACCGCCATGCTCGCGCCGGGAGACGATGGCAGCGGCAACCGGTCGGCTCACCGCGCTGTGGCCATCACGTCGATGAGCATCGCCACGGCCAGCTATGTGTTCATGCTGCTTACGAGGTAGGTGATGACTTCCCCTGCGGTGGTGTCGGGAGCGCTGACCTGGTGGGCAGCGTTGTACGCGGATCACCATGCGGTATCGGTCACCGTGCGGTTCTTCCACCTGGCCGGCCTGCTCTTCGGCGGCGGTACGGCGCTGCTGGCGGATCGGCACCTGCTCGAGGGGCGTAAGGATGCCGCGGCGCGCCAGGCGGCGCTGGCGCTCGCCGGTCGATCCCATCGCATCGTCGTGCCCGCGCTCGCGGTGATGGCCGTCACGGGCATGCTGATGGCTGCCGCGGATCTGGAGACGTTCCTCAACTCACGCCTGTTCTGGACCAAGATGGGCGTGGTCGCGCTGCTGCTGGCGAATGGCGGGCTGCTGGTGCTGGCCGAACGTGCCGCGTCACGTGGTGCGGGCGAGCGCGGGTGGTCGCGCCTGCGGCTTTTCTCCGCTGCGAGCCTCGTGCTCTGGCTCGCGGCCCTCCTGGCCGGCACGTGGCTGACCGTGGCGGCCTGATCATCGACGGACGAACATGAGAACCAGAAGATTCCTCTACGTCACGGCAGGCGATTCCCACGAGGAATGTGACGGATGCGATAGAACGACGCGTCGCCAGTTCCTCGGCCAGGTTTCGACCGTGGCGATCACCGCTGCGCTCGCGTCGGAGTTCGCGCTGCCGAGCGCGGCCGCACTGCCGGTAACCGAGGCGACGGGCGCCTCCGCGCAGGCCGACGAGCGCACCTATCCGCTGCCCGCGGCCGATGGCGTCACAATCGATCGTGACGCGCAGATTATCCTCGTGCGCTATCAAAACCGCGTGTTCGCATTCGGGCTCGCGTGCCCGCACGAGAACACCGCGCTCAGGTGGCGGCAGCAGGACTCGCGCTTCCAGTGCCCGCGGCACGAATCGAAGTACCAACCGGATGGCACCTTCATCTCCGGGCGGGCGACGCGCAACATGGACCGTTTCGCCGTGCGCCGCGAGGGCGACTCCGTCGTGGTCGATCTCAAGCAGTGGTTCAGGTCGGATCAGCAGGCGGCGCAATGGAACGCCGCGGCGCTGACGCTGTAGCTCGAGGCCCTCGTCAGAGCACGCCGGGACAGACCTTCCAGCGCACGCGCGTCATGTAGCCGAGGTACTCGGGATCGCGCGCGAGCGTGCGTTCCTCGTAGCCGGCGCGCAGCAGCAGCGACAGGTCGCTGACGACGAGCAGGAGCAGGTTCAGGCCGTCCGGATGCGCGACGAGAAACGCCGCATGGGTCAACAGGTACCCCGCGTAGATCGGGTGCCGCACCCATCCGTAGATGCCGGTGCACACCAGGCCCCGGTGGGCCGGCATCAGGCCGAAGCTGCGGCCGAGCGTCACCTTCCCGGCGATGATCACGACCAGGCCGGCACCCGAGACGAGGGCGGTGTACAGGTCGGGAACGAGGCCCTCGCCGATGGGGCGGATCAGGGGCACACCGATGATCGAAGCTGCCGCAATCAGGCGCGCGTGCCACGTGCGATCCACGATCGCCGCGGGCCGCCTGACCGCCGTCAGGATGACGACGAGCAACTCGCTGACGAGCAGGAGCAGGCCGGTCACGTGCCCGGTCCGGACGAACTCCGCGCCGACGCGTGTCGCCAGGACCACGAACAGGGCGCTGATGAACGCGCGCGCCCCGAACTCGCGGGCGAGCTCCTGCAGCCCCGACCAGTCGCGCCCGGCGAGCGTCGCGGCGGGCGCACGCCTGAAGGTTGTTTCCGGGCTCAGGCTGGCCACTCGACGGTCTCCTGGGCGGCAGCGGCCTTCGGCGTACGCGGACGCGCCGGCCGCTTGGCCCTGGGCGCGGCGGATTTGCTCGCCTGTGCGTCGAGGAAGTAGCTGGCGCAGGCCTTGTCCAGCAGCTCGCGGCTGATCGCCGGCTCGCGCCCTTCGTACCGGCACATATCGACCACCTGTTCGACCAGGTCGCGCGGCTGGCAGGCGCGCATCTCGATCGAGCGCGGCTCGTAGTAACGCCGCACCAGGTACTCGACGACGACCGGATCGAACACCAGCCCGCGGCGCTTGCAGTTGATGGCGAAGATCTTCGAGAACTCCTCCGGCGTGGGGTTCTTCGCGTAGATCTTGTACGGGATCCGCCGCAGGAAGGCTTCGTCGGCGAGCGACTCCGGATTCAGGTTCGTGGCGAACACGATCAGGACGTCGAACGGGATTTCGAACTTCTTGCCCGTGTGCAGCGTCAGGTAGTCGACGCGGCTTTCGAGCGGAACGATCCACCGGTTGAGCAGGTCGCGCGGGCGGATGCGTTGCCGCCCGAAGTCGTCGACGAGGAAGACGCCGCCGTTCGATTTGAGCTGAAGGGGCGCCTCGTAGAACTTCGAGATGTCGTTGAAGCTCAGGTCCAGCATCTCGAGCGTCAACTCTCCGCCGACGGTCACGACCGGACGCTTGATTCTCACCCACCGGCGATCGCGGGGCGCCGCCTTGATGATCGACGGCCCGCTCTCCTCGGCCACGTCCAGCGCCTGATGGTTGACCGGATCGAACACGGTGACGATCTGCCCGTCGATGTCGATCGCGTGCGGCACGAACATGTCGCCGCCGAGCGCCCGGCCTACTCCGTCGGCGAGCACGGTCTTTCCATTGCCCGGAGGGCCGTAAAGGAAGATCGACTTTCCGGAGTTCACCGCCGGACCGAGCTGGTCGAGCGTTTCCGGGGAGACGACCAGATGGTTGAACCCCGCTGCCAGCCGGCTGCGATCGAGGAACCCCCGTGAGTCGCGGCCGTGCCGCACGTAGGCGCAGTACTGCGCGAGGGGCACCGGCGCGGGCCCGACGTACTGGTTCGAATCGAGGTAGTGCTGGCCGCGGTCGCGACCGAGATCGGTGAGCGCATACCGGTAGCCGGCGCTGCCGCCACCCGACGAGCCGCGCACCTCGACCAGCTTCTCCCGCCGCACGTGCTCCACCATCTGCTCGAGCAGCGCGTACGGCAGCCGCATCCGCTCCCCGAGTACGAGGCCCGTGGCTTCACCGGTGTACAGCGTCTTCACCAGCAGCTGGCGCAGGTGTTCGAAAGTCAGCCCCGTGGCCTCGAACGTCGCCGGCGCTTCTGGCACCGGCGCTCGGCGCTCAATCGTCGGAACGGCTGTCTCACTCACCACGGCACCATTCATGGAGGCGGGTCCGGAGGCGCGTCACTTCTTGTGCACCAGCGGGAAGATGACCTGCACGAACTTGATTGCCGCCGGCCCGATGGTGATGACGAAGATCGCAGGGAAGATGCAGAAGACGAGCGGGAAGATCATCTTGACACCCGTCTTCGCCGCCGCCTCCTCAGCCCGCTGCCGGCGCTTGGTACGCAGCACCTCGGAGTGCACACGCAGCGATGTCGCGACGCTCGTGCCGAATTTGTCGGTCTGGATCAGCACGGTCACCAGCGAGCCGAGATCCTCGAGCCCGGTGCGAACGGCCAGGTTCCTCAGCGCGTCGGCACGGCCCTTCCCGGCCCGCAGTTCGAGCGTCGCCAGGCGAAGCTCCTCCGACAGCGCCGGGTGCGTCGTCGTCAGCTCGTTGCCGACGCGGAGCAGCGCCTGATCGAGACCCAGCCCGGCTTCCACGCTGACGACGAGCAGGTCGACCGCGTCGGCCAGCGAGAGCTGGATGGCGTGCTGTCGGCGTTTCGCCAGCCGCGCAAGGCCCATCCCTGGCAGGACGTACCCGAGCAGGCTTCCGACGAGACCGAACATGATGCTCGACTTCATCAGGATTGGCGTCGCGAACAGCAGGAACCCGACAATGGCGATGCTGAACCGGATGCCGTAGAACACCGACAACGCTTCCTCGCCGCGGTAGCCCGCCTGGATCAGGCGCTGGCGCACCTTGCCGATCTCGGACGAAAGACGCGGCGCGCGGGCGCCGAGGCGCTTGAAGAAGCCTTTGATCTGGCTGCTGCGCGAGGGGGTCTCCTCGCGTATGCCGGCGCCGATGACGTCCTGCAGGCGGCGATCGAGATTGGCGCTCGGCGCCGCCACGAACCGCAGGCCGACGACGGCAACGAGCGCTGTAGCAATGAGAAATACCGTGACCGGTACGAGCACCGCCATGTCACACCTCGATCTTGACGACCTGCCGGATCCAGACGTAGCCCACCGCCTGCATGATGATCGTCCCGAGGATCATCATCCGGCCCATGTGGTCCTCGAAAAGCACGTTCATGTGGTCGGGGTTGATGAATGACAGCGCGATGGCGAGGGCGGCCGGGAGCGCCATCAGTACGTACCCGGTCATGCGCCCGTGGGCGGTGAACACGCGCACCTGGCGGAGGATCTTGAAGCGCTCCCGCACCACGTGCGACAGGTTGTCGAGAATCTCCGATAGGTTGCCGCCGGTTTCCCGCTGGATCAGCACCGCGGTGACGAAGAACCGCACGTCGATGAGCGGCACACGATCGCCGAGGTTCCCGAGCGCCTCTTTGACCGACATGCCGAAGTTCTGCTCGTCGAAGGTCTTCTTGAACTCCGGGCCAATCGGATCGGGCGCCTCGTCAGCGACCATGCCCATGGCGGTCGTGAACGCGTGTCCGGCGCGAATCGCCCGCGACAGCAGGTCGAGCGCTTCGGGGAACTGCTCTTCGAATCGTCCCATCCGCTTGGTGCGCTTCTGCATGATGACCAGGATCGGCACCGAGGCGCCGGCCAGGCCGGCAGGGGGCATCGCCCACGGCATCCGCGTGAGGAAACCCGTGATCAGGGCGACGGCGAGTCCGATCCCGAGCGACATCACAACGAGGGTGCTGACGCCGATGTGCGACCCCGACTGGCGGATCATGTCGGCCAGGCGGCTGCCCCAGCGCATCTGACCGGCGAGCTTGTCGAGGATGGGGAGCGCCCCGATCATCTGGCGTTTGAGGATCGACGTGCGATCATCCTCCGGCTCCGCGAACGGGGCTGCCAGCCCCGCGATGCGGGTCTCGATCCGGCGTTGCGCCAGGCGCGCGGGCAGCCAGGCGAGGAGCGCGTAGCCGCCGGCGATCGTGCCGGCGCCGACGACGAACATGACGAGGGGCAACAGCGTCCGCATCACCGCACCTCCGTGACGCCCTCGAACATATCCGGCGGCAGGTGGATGCCCGCGGCCTTGATCCGTTCGGCGCACTTCGGGCGCACGCCGGTGGCGCGGAACCGGCCCATCACCTTGCCGTCCTGCGTCACGCCCACCTTCTCGAACAGGAAGATCTCCTGCATCGTGATGACGTCGCCTTCCATGCCGGTGATCTCGGAGATGCTCGTCACTTTCCGCGAGCCGTCCGACATGCGGGTCTGCTGGACCACCACCTGGACGGCGGCGGAGATCTGCTGGCGCATGGCCTTCTCAGGCAGGTTGACGTTGCCCATGGCGATCATCGTTTCGATTCGAGACATCGCGTCGCGGGGCGTGTTCGCGTGAATGGTCGTGAGCGAGCCATCGTGGCCGGTGTTCATCGCCTGCAGCATGTCCAGGGCCTCTTCGCCGCGCACCTCGCCGACGACAATGCGGTCGGGGCGCATACGGAGGGCGTTGATGACGAGCTGCCGCTGGCGGATCGCGCCCTTGCCTTCGACGTTGGGCGGCCGGGTTTCGAGCCTGACCACGTGTTCCTGGTGCAGCTGCAGCTCGGCGGCGTCCTCGATGGTCGCGATGCGGTCCCTATCCGAGATGAAACTCGACATCACGTTCAGGAGCGTCGTCTTGCCGGCGCCCGTGCCGCCGCTGATGATCGCGTTCAGCCGCGCCTTCACGCACGCGGAGAGGAAGTCGAGCATCGGCCGCGTGAGCGCCCGGTAGCTGACCAGGTCGTCGGCTTTCAAGCGCTCCTTGGGAAAACGGCGAATCGAGAGCAGCGGGCCGTCGACGGCCAGCGGCGGAATGATCGCATTGACGCGCGAGCCGTCGGCAAGCCTCGCGTCCACCATCGGCGAGCTGTCGTCGACGCGGCGGCCGACGGCGCTCACGATGCGATCGATGACCCGCATCAGGTGGCGATTGTCCTGGAACGTTCCCGGCACGCGCTCCAGCACACCGGACCGTTCCACGTACACCTGCTTGTAGGTGTTCACGAGGATGTCGTTGATGGTCGGGTCGCGCAGCAGCGGTTCGAGCGGCCCGAGCCCGAAGACCTCGTCGAGGATGTCGCTGAGGATCTGCTCGCGCTCCGCCATCGTGAGCGGCTGGCTCTCCTCGCCGAGCAGCTCGAAGAGCAGCGTGCGGATGTCGCCTTCGGCCCGCGCCCGATCGACGGTTGCAAGGGCCTCGAGGTTCAGCCGGTTCAGCAGCTTCCGGTGAACGTTCGCCTTCAGCTGGATGTACTGCGGCCGCGGCGGCTCCGGGCGCGCAGCCGGGCGCGATGGACCACCGGCCGGCGGCGTGGGCGGTTTCGGCCCTGGCGATCCAGCGGCCGGCGTTGGGATGATCGAAGCCGATGACATGGGTTGAGTCCACCTCGGTCGGCGCACGGGAAGATGCCCGCTGCCGCGCTCGTGCCTACCAGCTGAAACTCAGGACCGATTTGCGTTTCTCCACGACGGGCGCCTCGGCCACTTCGCCAGGGGAGACGATCTGGCGCGTGAACTGCTTGAACTGGCTGGCCATCTCCGAGTGGTTCGAGAGCGACAAGGGCACGCCGGAGTTGAGCGCCGAGGACACCGCCGCGTAATCACTTGGGAAATGGTGGTGCACCGGATACGCGAGTGCCGTCTCGATCTGGCTGGACGTCACACCCGGTGCGCCGGAGCGATTGAGCAGCACCTGCACGCGCTCACCCCCGACGCCGAGCTGCCGCACGCGGTCGATCATGCGCTGCGCGTTGCGCACCGAGGGCACGTCCGGATTGACGACGACGAAGATCGTGTCTGCGGCGTAGAGCGCGCTGATCGTGCACGAGTTGATGGCGTTGCCGGCGTCGACCACGACGTAGTCGTAGGCGCGGCCGAGCACGCGGAACAGCTCCTCGATTGCGCCGGCGTCGGCGGCCGACGGGCGGTCGGCCTGCTCGGACCCGGCAAGGATCTCGAGATCCGACTTGTGCTTGGCGACGAGCTCGCGCAGGAAGTCGCGATCCAGCCGGTGCAGGTTGTCGATCGCGTCGAGCACCGTGAATCGCGGGCGCATGCCCAGAAACAGCGCCGCCTCGCCGAAGCACGGCTTGAGATCCAGGATGAGCGTCGGTTTCGCCAGCCGCGCGATCTCGACCGCGCAGTTCACCGCGACCGTCGTCGTGCCCGCGCCGCCCTTCGCGCCGAAGAACAGGAGCGTTTGGGAGGGCTGACGGGAGGCGCTGTTCGAGGTCTCCCGTCGCGCCGCGGCCCGGCGGACGGCGGCGTGAAAGGCATCCTCCGGCAGCGGCCAGACGAAGAACTCGTTGGCGCCGGCACGCATCGCCTGAAGAATCAGATCGGGCTCGGTCGTCTGCGCAATCGCAAAGATCGATACGGCCGGGTGCGCGGCGCGGAGCCGCTCGAGCGTGCCGAGGCTCCCCGCGGCATCGACGCGGAGGTCGACGAACGCCAGGTCGGGGTCCACGTGCTCCGACCCGCGGCGGTCGTCCACGATCCCGATCGGCACATTGCCGGATCGCACGAGTCGGCCGCAGTCGCGGCGGAATTCCTCGTCGGTGCTGACGACGAGAGCGGCAAGCTGCGCCATGGTTACTCCACGAGACGAATGACTTTTGCGAACGACCCGACGGGAGCCGCGCCGAGGCTGCCCTTCAGGATGCCGGTGACAGGCGTGATGCGCCCGGTGACGTTGTTGCCCTGCCGCGATTCGATGAAGAACCCGATGTAGTTCGCCACCTTGAGGTCCGCATAGCGGCCCTGCGTGACGCCGATCGCGTAGTAGACCGGATCGAACACCGGCAGGATCGTGAGCCGCGGGCTCGGGTGGATGTTCGTGATCAGCTTGTTCGCGCTGGTGTCCCAGTGCGCGTTCGGATCCTGGGCAATCAGCGTCGTCGATGCCCGAGTTGGTCGGACCGACCTTGTTGCCGGGCTCCTGCAGCAGCAGGTCACCGAAGCCCATCACGGTCGTGTTGCAGTTGGCGATGTTCCACTCGTAACGGCTGCCGCCGGTCAGGTTGCCCACGGCAAACGAGAAATAGAAGCTCGGGTTGATGTTGCTTCCCGTCCCCGCCCGGATGGTGATCTGCAGGCCCTTGTCGGTCTGCGAGTTGTAGCCCGTGTACCGGCTGTCGGTGGACGGGTAGTAGACATCCGGGTTCGCGAGCAGGTTGTTGTGGCTGTCGTACATGTCGAACGTGTCGCCCGGGTCCCACGACCCTGTCTGCCGTTCCGTCCACTTGTCTGGAATCGTGAACGGCTTCACGCACGTCATCGCGTTGGCGGCTGACGCCTCGGCCGTCGCCGACGCGATCACGTCGGCCCGTGCGATACCGAAGTAGCGGCCCATGATCGTGCTCACAGCGTTGCCACGCGCGTTGGTGCGGTACACCGTCGTGTGCACGCGGTTGTTGACGCCGCTCGGCGACAGCGGGAAGGTCACATCCGCCGGGAGGATGTTCACCTGCCGGGCGATGACCTGGTTGCTGCGCCCGGCGGCGAGCGCGCTCTGCACCGCCGGCCCCGACGCCGAGCGGTTCGAGTAGTCGTCGAAGGCCAGGGAGATCGCCCCGGAGAGCGCCGCCGCGTCCGCCGACGTCTGCGCCTGGCTGCGCGCGGTCATGAACATGCCCACGTCGATGGCCAGCGTCGTCGCGGCCAGAAAGGACATGAAACCCAGGCCGACGAAGACGAACGACATTCCCCGCTCGTCACGGTGCAGCCGGTCGAGCGTGCGTCTCATGGCGACTCCTTTTTCTTGAACGTGTGACCGCGTCGCAGATCGCTGCGGGCGCGACGACACGACACGTCAGTCTTGCTTCTGGCCGAGCGCCGACTCGTATTCCTTCTGTGCCGCGCGCAGTTTCTCCTGCGCGCGTGCGACCTCGGCCACGCGCTCCCGCTCGATCTCCGCCTGGCGTTTGGCGGCCTCGGCCTTACGGTTCCGCAGCTCCGCGTCGAGCCGCGCCTGTTCCTTTGCCGCCTTCTCCGCCTGCACTTTCTGCTCGGCAGCCTTCTTCTGGTCGGCCTTGGCCTTCGCCGCAGCGGCCTTGCGATCGCTCGCCGCCTGCTTCTCTGCGGCGGCGCGCTTCGCCGCGGTTTCCCGGGCGGCCCGGGCCTGCTCGGCCTGTGCCTGCTGATCCGCAGCAATGCGTGCTTTGTTGGCCTCGCGCTCGGCCGCGACCTTTTCCTGCTGTGCCTGCGCGTCGGCTGCCTTACGATCCGCCGCGGCCTTCTTCTCGGCGGCGCGGTCCGCTTTCGACTTTCCGTTCGCCGGAACGGGCGAGTGACTGGTCGTCGGCTGCGGTGCAGGCACCGGCGCTGTTTCGGGCGCCATCGCCGCCATTGCCGGGAGGCTCGCCGCGCCGGTGTCGGGCGCCGACGCTGTGCCTGGCGTGGGCTCGGGCGCCACAGGTGAAACCGGGGCCGGTGCGGCGGCCGCGACCGGGCGCGGCGCCGCCGGCGGCGTAGCCTCGCTCGAGGGTTGCGGCCGGCCATCACGGTTCCACGGCGCCGGCGGGGGCAGCGTCTTCTCGAGCGGCTGCATGAACGGCTCCGCCATGTTCGGGACCGTGGAGGAGACCCCGGCGGAGTTGCGGCGGAGAATGGTCGGCGTGATCATCACCACCAGCTCCGTCTGATCCTTGCGCGCGGCCTTGCTCCGAAACAGCAGGCCCAGAATCGGGATGTCGCCGATGCCCGGGATCTTCGACAACTGCGACGTGACGGTGTTGTTCATCAGGCCGGCGACGGCGAATGTCTGACCGTCCTGCAGTTCCACTTCCGTCTCGGTGCGGCGTGTCGAGATCGCCGGCACGCGGAAGCCTTGCAGGACGACGGCATTCGCAAAGTCCAGCGAGCTGACCTCGGGCCGTACCTTGAGCTTCACCAGGTCGGTGCCCACGATCGTCGGGAGGAAGTTGAGCCTGATCCCGTATTCCTTGAACTGAATGGCGATGCTCGTCGAGCCGCCGGTGCCCTGGACGACGGGGTACGGATACTCGCCGCCGGCGAGGAAGCTCGCCTCCTTGCCGTCCTCCGCAATCAGGTTCGGTTCGGCGAGGCTCTGGAAGAGGCCTTTGTTCTGGAGCGCGTGGATGGCGCCGGCCAGGTTGTTCTTCGTGTCGAAGAGGAACAGGTTGAGAAAGTCGCTGAAGACGAACTTGCCCTCTTCGTTCCACGCCGGGGCGGCGAACTGCTGCGTCGTGGTGCGCCCGAACCAGCGGCCATTATCGAAGCCGTTGGCAGCCAGCGTGACGCCCAGCTCGGTGAGCGCCGACCGGCTCACTTCCGCGAAGCGCACGCGCAGCAGCACCTGACGCGAGGCCACGCCGTCCTGCTGCTTCAGCAGGTTGACCACGTCCTCTTTCTTGTCGACGTACCCCATGGCCACTTCCGCGGCCTTTTCCATGACGTACTTGCCGGAGACCGTCCCCGAGAGCACCACGTCCTTGCCGTTGCTCGTGACGGCGACGCCTTCGCCGGGGAACAGTTGGGCAAGCCGCGCCTGCAGCTCACTGAGATCCCGCTGCACCACGACCTCGTAGCGGGTGATGCCGCCGGATCGATCCCAGACGAACAACGAAATCGTGCCCGGAGCCTTCCCGTGCAACAGCAGTTGCTGCGGTGAGGTCACCATCGCGTCGGCGACGTTCGGGGTCGTGAGCGACACCCGGGTAATCGGCAGCCCGACCGAAATCACGGTGGACCGGCCGACGAGCAGCTGGACTTCACTCGTGTCCGACGGAGTCGGGGCGGAAGCGGTCGGCTCGCTGTTGCGGGCGACGACGCCCTGCAACGACTGCGCGTGCGGCGCCGCCATGCTCATGGCGACGAACAGTGCGACGGCGCGCAACGGGCTCAGTGGCCGGGGGGCGCCTGACGCAGATCTCGGGCTCATGGAATCCTCCTAACGCACGACTTCTTCGGACCGCTTGTCACCGCGGATGATTTCGACCGTGGGCGGCCGATCGACCGGCGCCGCCGCGAGCAGAACGGGAGCGGGCCGCGCGACGCGAGCCCTCCCGGGCATGGGGAGCTGGGAGACAGGGGCCTGGCCGAGCAGGCTCGCCGGCCGGACGCCGGGCGTGGTCGGCGCCCCCTGGTCGAGAGGATTGCGGAGCGCGAGCTGAATCTTGCCTTCGGTGCTCGCGAGCGTCAGGCGCTCGGCCTGTTCCGGATCGACGAGCAGCGTGACGACGCTCACCGGCATCGGCTTGCCCTGGTCGCCGTCCTGTTCCATCTTGGTGCCGGCCGCGAGCACCTGCACGTTGGTCAGCACGACCTTCGAGGTCGTGTCGGCCTTGTTGTCGGTCGCGCTGGCAACCGCGAGGACGTCCACCCGGGTGCCGGGCAGCACGTAGCCGGCAACGCCGATGACCTCGTTCACGCGGACCGACAGCGCGCGGCCGCCGTCGGGAATCATGATCGGCAGGCCGCTGCCCGCCTCCTTCGAGGCCAGCTTCATCGGCAGGATCGGCTCGTTCTGGATCACCGGCATGACGAGGCCGATGCCGATGAGCGCGTCGGGCTTCTCGAACACGCCGGCCGGCACCGACGAGGCGGGCCAGTCGATCACGCGAAGGTCCTCGACCCGCAGCGCCGAGCCAACAGCGAGGTCGGTCGCCGCGACGACCACGCGGCGCGTCGGCAACGGGGCGGCGCTGGCGGGCACGTTCTGAACGTAGGTGTACGTGCCGTACGCGAGGCCGCCTCCGGCGGCGATTGCGACGAGCAGCACGAGAATGACGCGCGTGCGGGCCATGGGTCTCTTCTCCTGGTGACTGCGACTGCGCTACTGCGTTTCGTTCCGCATCAAGGCTTCGGCGTGCATCGTGACGGCAGAGCCGAGCGTGGTCGAGGGGCTGATCAACCGGGCCACCGGCTGCAGGACGATGAAGGTGAACGGATAGTCGACCGCGACCTGCGACGCCGAGACGGCGGCGCCGTTCACGGTGAGGGTCGCGGCGCGGTTGACGGTGACGGTTGCGGTGCCGTAACGCGACAGCTGCCCCGCCTGCATGTAGTCGCGCACGCGCTGCTGCACGACGGGAGCGGTCAAGTCGGGCAGCACCGCGATGCGCGCGCCTTCACGCGCCGCGTTGGTGAGCACCTGCCAGGTCTGGTAGGCACGCCCGAACTCGAGGATGCCCACGGTGACCAGCAGCAGGATGGGAATCGTGAACGCCGCCTCGAGCAGCGCCGCGCCGGTTTCCGATCGCCACTTGCGCATCCCGTTTTTCCTCAGTGCCACAGCGTTGCGAACACGGCCCCGGCCGCGAGGGCGGGACCATAGGCAAATCGTGTCTGCGGCGCGGCGGCGTCGATGGCGGCCCTGGCCGCTCCAGGACCGGTGACGAGCTGCGCCGTGCGCGCGATGGTGACCGTGACGCGCCCGCGGCGCGTCGCGTGAAAGAGTGCCAGGGCGCCGCCCGCGATGGCGCCGCAGAGAAATGCGATGACGATGTGGCCGGGGCCGAGCAACGTGCCGAACGCGGCCATCAGCTTGACGTCGCCTCCACCGGTTCCCCCGAACAGCCGCCCGGGGAGCATGAGCACGAACCCCAGCGCTCCGCCGGCGAGTGCCATCGGCACGGACACGCCGGTGAGCCGCAGGGTGGCCAGCGTCAGTCCGGCAAGTGCGGCCGACGCCGTGAGTGCGTTCGGAATGCGTCCCGTCCGCAGGTCGATGACAGCTGCCGCCGTCGCCGTGACGAGCACGGCGGCGGCGACCGGGTCAGATGTTGGCGGCAACGATGTTGTCCCAGAACGTCGTCTTGATCACAAACCCGAGCTGCGTGACCGCGCCCAGAGCGACGAGCGCTATCAGCCCGATCAGCATCGAGTACTCGAGCAGGTCCTGGCCCGATGTGTCCGTCAGCAACCGCCTGAGTTCGTCAAGTACCCTGCGCATGTCATCCCCCCGCAGCTCGATGTGGAGGCACCGGGTGTGTGGCCGAAGCCGCGCACCCGGTGCCGCGCTGTTAGATGGCCGCGGCGATGGCGGCGAACTGCGCCTGAACCGCGGTGCCCGCCGACGTGACGGCCACGACGCAGACGATCGCGATCAACGCGATGAGCAGTGCGTACTCGAGCAGGTCCTGTCCCTCGTCGTTGCGGTTGCGGATGCTGGCGAGGAAATGCGTGAGAGCGTTCATGTTCGTCCTCCTGCGCCGCGGAGCACGGCGCGCGTTGTTTGGATGTCGCCGACCCGATCCGGGGTGGCGGTTGGCAGACACCATCGCAACGCATGTGCCGCACCGGGACGGATTGCCCGCGCGCCGTGATAACCCACAGCAAGAGCGGCGGTTTACGTGGCCGTGAGCCGTGTCACGCCGCCTGCGGGCTCAACGTTCAGCGACGGCGACACCGACCAGTTTTGTAAGCCGCCGCTCCGAATCGTGATGCGCGCGTCCTGCGCGCCGGCGCCAGGAAACGGTGCACCGTTCAGCCGCGGCTGATTGCTGCCGATAGAAGGGATCTGACGCGGGGGGTACATGCCTTGCGAACGCGCGTCCGAGGGAGTAACCGTGAAGAGGATCTCGCTGACACTGCGGGCGCGTGACCTGGCCACTTCGTTGTCGGGATTCCTGGCCGTGCTCGCGACGCTGATCGTGTTCGACGACCGGGTGGCTCGCCAGCTGGAGATGCTGAGC
The DNA here is from genome assembly GCA_963697705.1 of Vicinamibacteria bacterium. Taxonomy (GTDB): domain Bacteria; phylum Acidobacteriota; class Vicinamibacteria; order Vicinamibacterales; family JAENWD01; genus CAVUCH01. The sequence continues at coordinate 179,800 of CAVOPA010000017.1, read as the reverse complement.
AGACGCGGGCCGGAACGCGAACTCCTGGTCATGCGCGATTTTCTGTCGTCGCTCGGGAGCGCCATCGCGCTCGCCGCTCGCGACCAGAGCATCGACCACGCACCGATGCTGGTCTTCACGGCCATCGCCATCCTGCTGGTCATATTCATGGTCAGGACCTGACGTGCCCCTCGTCCTCGCCGTCGAGCCTGATTCGAGCCAGGCCGAGGCGCTCACGCCCATTGTCGAACAGCGCGTTGGCGCGGAACTGGTGCTCGTCGGCTCCAAGGACGCCGCCGTGCAGGCGCTCTCGGTGCGCGTGCCCGATCTGATCCTGGTGTCGGCGCTGTTGTCGCCGCGCGACGAGGCGGAGCTCACAAACTACCTGCGCACGCTCGCGCACGCCGTACACCTCGAGACGCTCACCATCCCGATGCTGGCGCCCGATGCCGGGGCCGTGGCACAGAAGCGCCGGCTGCCGTTCGGGCTCGGACGGCTGCTGTCCCGCCCTGGTTCGCCGGAAGCCACCGGGTGCGACCCCGAGGTGTTCGCCGACGAGATCCGCACCTATCTCAATCGCGCCAAGGAACCACACCGCGAGCACGTCGCAACGCGCACGGGCGAGAGCCGCGCGCCAGCGGATCCGCCGGACGGGCGGCGCGCGCCCGTATTGCAACAGGCCGATACGTCTCCGACCGCGGATGCGCGCCCTGAGCATGCGTCGAGCACGTACTGGGCATGGGATGCGGTGCCCGCGGGTGATGTGATTGCCGCGCCCCAGGGAGAGGCGTCAGACGCAGACGGAGAATCGCTCGGCATCGAGCAGGCGCTCGCCGCCGCACGCACCGCGACCGCGCGCGAGCTCGCCGCGCGCGAGGCGGCGGAGCGCACGTTCGTCGCCCGCGAGGAGTCGCTGCTCGAGGACGCGCGGGCCGAACGCGAAACGCGGGACGGGCGCGAGGTCGAGCTGCGCGCGCGAGAACAGGCGGCGCTCGCCGAGGCGGAACGCGAACGCACGGCGCGCGAGGAGGCCGAACGGGGATTCGCCGAACGGGAGCGCTCGGCGGCTGAGCGCGCGAACGCCGAACGCCTGGCGCGGGAGGAAGCGGAGCAGGCGCGTGCGGCGCGCGAGCAGCTCGAACGCGCCGAGCGGGAGCGGCTCGCGCTCGAACACGTCGAACGGGAACAGCTGGCCCGCGAAGAGGCCGAACGCGAGCGCCTCGCGCTGGAGCAGGCGGCGCGCGAGCTCGCCGAGCGCGAGCGGCTCGCTCGTGAAGAGGCAGAACGCGAGCGCGCCGAGCGCGAACGATTTGTACTCGAGCAGGCGGAACGCGAGCGGCTCGCCCGCGAAGCGGCCGAATGTGAGCGCCTCGCGCTGGAGCAGACCGCACGCGAGCTCGCCGAGCGCGAGCGGCTGGCCCAGGAAGCAGCCGAGCGCGAGCGCCTCGCATTGGAGCAGACCGCGCGCGTGCTCGCCGAGCGTGAGCGACTCGCCCGTGAGGAGGCCGAACGCGAGCGTGCCGAGCTCGAACGACTCGCGTTGGAGCAGGCCGAGCGCGACCGGCTGGCCCGCGAAGAGGCCGAGCGCGAGCGGCTGGCACTCGAGCAGACCGCCCGCGAGCTCGAGGAACGCGAGCGGCTCGCTCGTGAAGAAGCGGAACGCGAGCGGCTGGCTCTCGAACAGGCCGCCCAGGAGTTGGCCGAGCGCGAGCGCCGCGTCCGCGAGGAGGCGGAACGCGAGCGGCTCGCCCGCGAAGAGGCCGAGCGCGAGCGTGCCGAGCGCGAGCGACTCGCGCTGGAGCAGGCCGAGCGCGACCGGCTGGCCCGCGAAGAGGCGGAACGCGAGCGGCTGGCTCTCGAACAGGCCGCTCAGGAGCTGGCCGAGCGCGAGCTCCGCGCGCGCGAGGAGGCGGAACGGGAGCGGCTCGCCCGCGAAGCCGTCCAGCGGCAGCTCGAGGAACGTGAACGGCTGGCGCGCGAAGAGGCCGAGCGCGAACGGCTGGCGCGCGAGGAAGCTGAACGCGAGCGCCTGGCCCTCGAACAGGCCGCCCGCGAACTCGAGGAACGCGAACGATCCGCACGCGAGGAGGCCGAGCGCGAACGCGCTGAGCACGAGCGGGCCGTGGCGGAGCAAGCCGAACGCGAGCGGCTGGCGCGTGAAGAAGCCGATCGGGAACGGCTCGCGCGCGAGGAAGCTGAACGCGAGCGCCTCGCCCTCGAACAGGCCGCCCAGGAGCTGGCCGAACGCGAGCGCGTCGCCCGTGAAGAGGCCGAGCGCGAACGCCTCGCGCGCGAGGAGGCGGAACGGGAGCGCCTGGCCCTGGCGCAGGCCGCCGAGGAGCTCGCCGAACGGGAGCGCGTCGCCCGTGAAGAGGCTGAGCGCGAACGCGTAGCCCGCGAGGCCGCCGAGCGTGAGCTTGCCGAACGAGCGGCGAAGCCCGAGGAGCTGACGCCTCGTGAGCGACGCGCGCGCAAGCGTGCCGAACGCGAGCGCCTCGAACGGGAGCGGCGCCAGCAACGCGGGGGCACGAGTCCACTGGTCCTGGTGCAGGCTGAGCCCGCCTACCCGGACGAGAACCCCGCACCGCCCGAGGGTCACACCGGAGATCGCGCCACGCCGGCGGCAGAACCCGGCCGGACGACGCGGCATCAGCCGGCGGCTCACGGACCGTCCGCCTGGGAAGAAGCCGAACGCGAGCTGGCCGCGCGCCAGGCAGAGCGCGAGCACATCCACCGCGAGCGCGTCGTGCGGGAGTTGACCGTGCAGGCGGAGGCACTCGCCGATGCGGTCAGGGCGGCGCAGCAACTCGGGACCGTGGCCGCGACCGGCGCGGTTGCTCGCACCGGACGTCGCGAAGACACGACGGCCCGGAAGACTGGGCGGCGTCACCCGGCTGGAGCGGCATCGGGCGGCGCCGTCGAAACGACTCACGCCGACCATGAGCAGCCGGCCGACGATGAGCCGCTCCGGTACGACGCGCTCTACGACGGTGCCGACGCCGATACCGACGCCCTCCCGGACGACGGCTCGCCGGCACGTCGCCGCACGCCGGCAACATCGGCGGTTGGCAACCGCGCGCGCCGGCAACGGCCGGCGCCCCTCGCGATGTGGGCCCACCGGGGACACCACGTCAGGGCCCGGCGATCTCAATCGGCCGAGGCCGGCGGCGGTTCACACCAGGAGCGGACGCTACCCGTCAACGAGCTGCACGCGCTGCTGAAGGAACTGAACATCCCGCCCGCGCTGGCGGAAATCGGGTTCGCGGCCGGCTGCAGGATCGGGCGGGTGCGCATCAAGCGCCGCCCCGGCCCGCGCCCGGTCGAGAAGAACGCTCCGGTCGTCATACTCTCGCGCCGCGCGCTCGAGCGCCTGCGGCCGGTCGCCATCCGCCGCTCGCCGCCAGAAGCAGCCGTCGCGCGCGGCTGAACTGCACCGCAGCGAAACGGCCGTGCTTGCCTCGCGGGCACTGGTAATCCCACCCGGTTTCTGTAGAATGCCCGGAACAGCCCGCCAGCGCGTGCTCGCACGGCGCGATCGTCCTCTGTGCCGGTCCTGCCTCGCTTCGGAAGGTATTCATGCAATACCCGCTTTTTGTCTCGATCATCGCCCTCGCGGCTGCCGGGGTGCTCGTCTGGCCCGCGGGCGCTCGGGTCGGCGCCTTCCAGGCAGTCGCCGCGCCGCTGGCGCCGTACACCGAAACCATTCCCGACACCAAGGTGACCTTCGACATGGTGCCCGTTCCCGCGGGCTCGTTCGTGATGGGTAGCCCAGAGAGCGAACCCGGGCGAGCGGCCGACGAAGGTCCTCAGCACACGGTGAAGCTGCCTGGCTTCTACATTGGCAAAATCGAAGTCACGTGGGACGAGTACGACCAGTTCGGCTTCAGCCTCGACCTGCAGAAGAAGCGCAAGCTCGGGACTGCCCTTTCGAAGGAAGGCGCGGATGCCGTCTCGCGGCCGACGCCACCCTATGCTGACGAATCATGGGGCTGGGGCAAGGAGAAGCAGCCGGTCATCGGCATCACGCACTACTCGGCGCTGAAGTATTGCGAATGGCTGTCTGCGAAAACGGGCAAGAAGTACCGGCTGCCGACCGAAGCCGAGTGGGAGTATGCGGCTCGGGCCGGTACCAAGACGGCGTATTCGTTCGGTGACGACGCGGCGCAGCTGGGCGAGTACGCCTGGTACCGGGCCAACTCCGGCGAGCAGCCGCACCTCGGCGGACAGAAGAAGCCGAACGCCTGGGGTGCGTACGACATGCACGGCAACGTCGCCGAGTGGACCGCGGATGCGTACGACGCGGCGTTCTACGGGACGCCGGGCGCCTCCTCTGCGGCGCCCTTCAACAACGGCGGTGAGGCCCTCTACCCGCACGTCGTACGCGGCGGGTCGTGGGACGATGACCCTCCGCGCCTGCGCAGCGCAGCGCGACGCACGTCGGAAGAGAAGTGGAGCCGCCGCGATCCGCAGAACCCGAAGAGCAAGTGGTGGCACACCGACGCGACATTCGTTGGCTTCCGCGTGGTACGCGAAGCCGACTGACAGACATGATCCTAGGCCTCTCTCCCCTGTCCTCGAGCTTTTTTGGAGCATCCCGTTATGAGCAGCCAGCGTGACCCCCTCGGCTCGTCTTCGCGGCGCGACTTCCTCCGCACGACCACGGCGGCCGTAGTCGGCGGAACGCTCGCGTCAACCGTGAACATCCCGGGCGCCTTCGCCGCCGGCAGCGACGAGATCCGCGTCGGCGTCGTCGGATGCGGCGGCCGAGGCACCGGCGCGATCGAGAACGTGCTCAATGCCGCGCCCGGCGTCCGCCTCGTCGCACTCGGTGATCTCTTCCCGGATCGCCTGGCCGACAGCCTGGAGAACCTGAAGAAGCTTGGCGACAAGGTGGCGGTCCCCAAAGAGCGGCAGTTCACCGGGTGGGATGCCTACCAGAAGGTCATCGCCAGCGACGTGAACTACGTGATCCTCGCCACGCCGCCTGGGTTCAGGCCGACGCACCTTCAGGCTGCGATTGACGCCGGGAAGAACGTGTTCACGGAGAAGCCTGTGGCGGTGGATGCCGCGGGCTACAAGGCGGTCGTCGCCGCGGCGGAAACGGCGCGACAGAAGGGCCTCGCGATTGCCGCCGGCACGCAGCGGCGCCACCATGCGGCGTATCGCGAGGCGATGAAGCGGCTGCAGGATGGCGCGATTGGAGACGTCGTGGCCATCCGCGCGTACTGGAACCAGGGTGGGCTCTGGAACAAGCCGCGTGAGGCGAGCTGGACCGACATGGAATACCAGCTGCGCAACTGGCTCTATTACACCTGGCTCTCCGGCGACCACATCGTCGAGCAGCACGTGCACAACATCGACGTGGGCAACTGGGGGATGAACGGGATCCCGGTCCGCGTGTTCGGCGTCGGCGGGCGCCAGGCGCGGACGGCGCCGGAGTACGGCCACATCTTCGATCACTTCGGCCTCGAGTACCAGTACGCCAACGGCGTACGGATGCAGAGCATGTGTCGGCAGATCCCGGGCACGCCGGGGCTGGTGGCCGAAACCTTCGTCGGGACGAAGGGCACGATGGACACGCAGGACGGCCGCCGCTACGAGATCAACGGCCCGAACGCGTGGAAGTGGTCGGGCGAGTTCACGAATCCGTACCAGCAGGAGCACACGGACCTGATCGAGAGCATTCGGGCTGGCAAGCCGTTCAACGAACTGAAGCAGGTAGCCGACAGCACGCTCACCGCGATCTGTGGACGGGAGTCGGCGTACACCGGGAAAGTGGTCGCATTCGATCAGTACGTCGCGACAGCCGAGAGCCTCGCGCCATCAAAGCTGGAATTCGGTCCGGCGCCAACGCCGCCCGTTGCGGTCCCGGGGACCGGCACGGGGACGATGTAGGACGGCCAGACGCGGAAGGCTGCAGGCCTGGGGCTGGCGGCCGGAGGGGGCTGGCGGTTGCAGGCCGGCCCCCCGTCGCCGGGCCCCGCCCTGCGATTTCGCGACGGGCCAGCGAGCCGGTTGTCTGTTCCTGGCGACAGTTCCTCGGCCCGGCGGCGCTGTCTCGGAAACGTGATCCTTCCTGTCGCGCTGTCGGCACCAGCGATCTGGTCGGACTGATCCGCCGCGTCGTCGAGCATCGCCTCAGCTCTGCCACTTGATCGCCCATCGTTCTCGGCTTCGTCCGGTCGTGGCTGCCTTCCTCGCGGCCTGCGCGTTGCTCACGCTTGCTGCCGCGCATGCCCCGCTCACGCGCTTCGAGTTCAGCGAACCACACATGGGGACGACCTTCACGGTCGTCCTGTACGCCGGCGACGCGGGCCAGGCGGCGCGTGCGGCGGGCGCGGCGTTCGCGCGTATCGCGGAACTCGACGCGCGGCTGACCGATTACCGCGACGACAGCGAGACGATGCGAATCACGAAGGAGGCGGTCGGGCGAGCGGTGCGGGTCAGCGACGACCTCTTCCGAGTGCTCGCTGCCGCCCAGGCGATGAGTGTGCGGTCAGGCGGCGCCTTCGACGTCACGGTGGGGCCGCTGTCGCACCTGTGGCGTCGCGCACGGCGGCAATCGGAGCTGCCGGATCCCAGTGACGTCGCGGCCGCACGGCAGGTGAGCGGGGCCGCGCTCGTGCGGCTTGACCCGGCGGCCCGCTCGGTATCGCTGGCGCGTGCGGGCATGCGCCTCGATTTCGGGGGCATCGCCAAGGGTTATGCCGCCGATCGCGCGCTCGAGATGTTGGGCGGCGCACGGGTGGAGCGCGCGCTCGTGGCCGCAGGCGGCGACATCGCCGTCGGCGAGCCGCCTCCCGGGGAGCGCGGGTGGCGGGTCGCCATCGCTCCTTTCGACAGCAGGACGCCCGCGGCGACCGCGGCGCTGACGCTGGCCCATGCAGGGGTGTCCACGTCAGGCGATGCCGAGCAGTGGGTCGAGATCGGTGGGGTTCGGTATTCGCACATCTTCGATCCGCGCAGCGGTCAGCCGCTCACCGGCCATCGGCAGGCGACCGCCGTGGCACGCGATGCCACGACCTCGGATATGCTGGCGACCACGCTGTGCGTGCTGGCCTCGTACGATGGGCTGCAGCTCGTCGAGAACACGCCGGGGTCATCGGCGATGATCGGTGTCGCGGAGGGCGCCGGGCCGGTGCAGTGGACGTTTTCGCGAGGCTGGCCAGGCCGGTGACGTCAGGGCTCGCTCATCTCGCCGGACTCGTGCGCCGGCGCCCAGGGAGGACTCATGCGCAGGTTCATTGCCGGTGTGTTGTTCGCGGCGACCGCGACGGTCATGCTCACTGCCGCGAACGATCAGAACACGCTCACGGCCGCGGAAAAGAAGGACGGCTGGAAACTGCTGTTCGACGGGAAGACGACGACGGGTTGGCGCGGGTGGAAGCAGCAGACCGCCCCCGACGGGTGGAAGGCGGTTGAGGGTGCGCTGACCCGCGTCGATAAGGCGGGTGATCTGATCACGGTCGATCAGTACGCCAGTTTCGATCTCACCTTCGATTGGCGGATCGCGAAGAACGGCAACAGCGGCGTCTTCTTCCACGTGGCCGAAGCGCCGGACCTGCCGAACACCTTCACCACCGGACCCGAGTATCAGCTGATCGACAACGACGGCCACCCGGACGCGAAGAACGGGCCCGATCGCTGGGCCGCCGCCAACTACGCGCTGCACCCGCCCGTCAACGCCGTCCCGAAGCCAATCGGCGAGTGGAACCAGTCGCGTCTCCTCGTCAACGGTCCGCACGTCGAGCACTGGCTGAACGGGATGAAGGCGGTCGACTACGAGCTGTGGAGCGCCGACTGGAAGGACCGCGTGGCGAAAAGCAAGTTCAACGCGATGCCACGCTACGGACTCGAGAAGACGGGACACATCGCACTGCAGGACCACGGCAACGAGGTGGCGTTCCGCAACGTCAAGATCAAGGTGCTGGACAAAGCTGGATCATAACCGTCGACCGTTGACCGTTCGACCGCAACGGTTAACCGTTGTTGACCGCTCCGCTGATTTCCGAGAGACAGGCCCAACGATGCCCAGTGCGACACGACTGAAGCTATCGGTGATGATGTTCCTCCAGTACTTCGTCTGGGGGGCGTGGTACGTGACGATGGGCACGTACCTGTTGCGGACGCTGCAGTTCTCAGGGCAGCAGAGCGGCCTGGCCTACAGCACGACGGCGCTGGCGGCCATCGTGTCGCCGTTCTTCGTCGGCCTCATCGCCGACCGCTTCTTCGCCACCGAGCGCCTCCTCGCGGTGCTGCACCTCGCGGGCGCCGCCCTCCTGTTCTACGTGTCGACGCTCACCGACTTCGCGACGTTCTACCCGGTGCTGCTCGCCTACACGCTCTGCTACATGCCGACGCTGGCGCTGACCAACTCGCTCTCCTTCCACCAGATGCGGGATCCCGGGCGCGAGTTTCCCGGCATCCGCGTTCTCGGCACCATCGGCTGGATCGTAGCGGGGTTCGTGATCAGCGGGCTGCATGCAGAACCGATGGCGCTGCAGTTCCGCGTCGCAGCCGGCGCGTCGGCCCTGCTGGGGCTTTTCTCGCTCCTGCTGCCGCACACGCCTCCTGCCCGGATCGGGCACAAGGTGACGGCGCGCGACGTTCTCGGCCTTGACGCCCTCGAACTGCTGAAGGAGCGGTCGTTCGCGATCTTCGTGCTCGGGTCTTTTCTCATCTGCATCCCGCTGCAGTTCTATTACGCCTTCACCAACCCCTACCTGACCGAGCTCGGGGTCACGAACACGGCCGCCATCCAGACGATGGGGCAGATGTCGGAGATCGGGTTCATGCTCGTGATGCCGTTCTTCTTCACTCGCCTGGGCGTGAAGTGGATGCTGCTGATTGGGATGTTGACGTGGGCAGTGCGCTACGTGCTGTTCGCGTTCGGCGACGGCGGGTCGCTCGTGTGGATGGTCTACCTCGGAATCATCGTGCACGGAATCTGCTACGACTTCTTCTTCGTCACTGGCCAGATCTACGTCGACAAGAAGGCGCCCGTCCACATCCGCGCCGCCGCGCAGGGGTTCATCGCCTTTGTGACGCTCGGCGTCGGCATGTTCGTGGGGTCGTATCTCTCGGGATGGGTGGTCGATCAGTACACGTACTCCAGCGGCGGAACGCAACTGCACACGTGGCAGCCGATCTGGTTGATCCCGGCGGCGTTCGCGGCGGGTGTGCTCGTGCTCTTCGCGCTGTTCTTTCGGGCGCCACAGGAGAGCTGACGCCCGCAGGAGTTTCCCATGAAGCGACGTGAATTCATCGCATCGTCGATCGCGGCCGCGGGTGTGGCCGGCCTGGAGGCAGGAGGGTCGATGGCACAGGCACAAACGGCCTCGCAGGCCTACTTCGAGCTGCGGCGGTACGAGCTGCGCGGCGGACCGATGGCGGACCGCATGCACGAGTACCTGAAGAACGTGTCCATTCCGGCGCTCAACCGCGCCGGCGTGCGACCCGTCGGCGCGTTCACGCCGATGTACGGCGCCCTCTCGCCTGCCATCTTCCTGTTGCTCACGTATCCGTCAATTCAGGACTTTGCCGGCGTCACCGCGCGGCTCGATGCCGACGCCGAGTACAAGAAGGCGGCCGAACCGCATGCGACCCTGCCGGCGACGGATCCGGCGTACGTCCGTGTCCACAGTCAATTGATGGCGGCGACCTCCTTCATGCCGGCGATTGAGATCCCGCCGTCCGCCGAAGGGAACAAGCCACGCATCGTCGAACTGCGCACCTACGAGAGCCACAGCCTGATGGCCCGACGCAAGAAGCTCCAGATGTTCGGCGAGCTCGGGGAGCTGTCCATCTTCAGGCGCACCGGCCTCCGGCCTGTCTTCTTCGGCAACAACCTGATAGGCGACCGGCTCCCGAGCTTCACCTACATGCTGACCTTCGACGACATGGCGGCCCGCGAGAAGAACTGGGCTGCGTTCATCGACGATCCCGAGTGGAAGAAGTTGCGCGCGACGACGGGCTACACCGATCCGGAAATCGTGTCGAACATCACATCGATCATCCTTCGGCCGACGGCGTACTCGCAGCTGTAAATCGTGCCAGGCACCATTTCCCAGGGTGACCTGCGATGCTGATGCCCATGCGCTTTCCTCGCGTGGCCTTCACGACCGCGCTCGTCGTGGGAGCCTGCGCGGCAATCGCGGCCCAGCGGCCCGGTCCCGAGCTGCTGGCCGGGCGCTGGCCAGCGCACTGGATTCGGCCCGCCGACGCGCCGCCGAAAGGGTTCGGCGTCTATCACTTCCGCAAGACGTTCGATCTCGCGGCGGCGCCGCAGCGGTTCGTGATCCATGCCACCGCTGACAACCGATACGAGCTCTTCGTGAACGGTCAGCGCCTGCTGACCGGTCCCGCGCGCGGCGATCTGAACCACTGGAGGTTCGAGTCACTGGACATTGCCCAGGCTCTCCGCGCCGGACCGAACGTCATCGCCGCCGTCGTCTGGAACTTCGCCGAAGAGGCGCCGATGGCGCAGGTGACGCACGAGACCGGGCTGCTCGTGCAGGGCGACACCGCCGCTGAAGCCGCGGTCAACACCGACCGCAGATGGAAGGCCGTCCGCAACGACGCGGTGTCGCTGCTGCTGATCGATCGGCCGTCGATCTTCCACGAGTACTTCGTCGGCGGTCCAGGCGAGCAGGTGGACGGGGAGCGGTATCCCTGGGGCTGGGAATCGCCCGAGTTCAGCGATACCAGCTGGAAGACCGTCAGCGAGCTCACGATTGGCGCCCCGCGCGGCATCCGCGACACGCCGTCGCGGTGGATGCTGGTGCCGCGCTCCATTCCGCTGATGGCGGAAGCGCTGGAGCGCTTCGATCGCATCGCTCGTGCGGACGGCGCTCAGCCCCCGTCCGCAGTGCCGCCGGGCGCAGGTGCGTGGCTGGTGGCGCCGCACAGCACGGTCACGCTGCTGCTGGATCGCGGTCACCTGACGACGGCCTACCCCGAGATCCTGACCAGTGGCGGCCGCGGCGCCTCGATCACGTTGACGTACGCGGAGGCCTTGCGCGAAGAGGCGCCAGGGGGCAAGAAGGGCTCGAAGGGCAACCGCAACGAGATCCAGGGCAAGGTCATTGCGGGCCTGCGCGACCGCTTCGTTGCGGACGGCGGCCGTGCCCGGCTGTTCCGACCGCTCTGGTGGCGCACCTTCCGCTATGTCGAGATCAGCGTGACCACCGCCGACGAGCCGCTCGCCGTGGACGACATCCGGGCGCGCTTCACGGCATATCCCTTCGAGGAGCGAGGGCGGTTCGAGAGCAGCGACCCCGTGCTGTCGAAGATCTGGGAAGTCGGCTGGCGCACGGCCCGGCTCTGCGCGCACGAAACCTACATGGACACGCCCTACTGGGAACAGCTCCAGTACGTCGGCGACACGCGGATCCAGGCATTGCTGTCGCTCTACGTCGGTGGCGACGACCGCCTCGCGAAAAACGCGATCGAGCTGTTCGACGAGTCGCGCCTGCCCGACGGCCTCACCCAGAGCCGCTACCCGACGATGCTGCCGCAGATCATCCCGCCGTTCTCGCTGTTCTGGATCGGGATGATGCACGACCTCTACACGTGGGGCGGCGACGACGCGTTTGCCCGGCGCTATCTTGGCGGCGCTCAGGCCACGCTGGACTGGTTTGCCGCGCGGCTCGGGCAGTCAGGGCTGCTTGGCCGGCTCGAATGGTGGAACTTCGGCGACTGGGTCGAAGGCGCCGGGTTCGACAACGGCGAGCCACCCACAGACAACGGCGGCGAGTCGGTCGTGCTGTCGCTGCAGTTCGTGCTCGCCCTGCGGGAAGCCGCGGACCTGGATGCTGCGGTCGGCAGCGCCGAACGCGCGAGCCGTTATCGCGCGCTCGCCGACAAGGTGGCGGTGGCCGTGAAGCGCACCGCCTGGGACGAGGGCAAACAGTTTTTCGGCGACACGCCCTCGAAGCGGACGTACAGCCAGCACGCCAACCTGCTGGCGGTGCTCGCCGGCCTCGTTGCGCCGGCCGAGCAGGCGGCGTTCATGCGTCGCGTGCTCGACGATCGGTCGCTCACGCAGGCCACGTACTACTTCCAGTTCTACCTGTTCCGCGCGATGAAACGCGCGGGGCTTGGTGACGACTATCTCGCGCGACTCGGCCCGTGGCGACAGATGCTCGATCTCGGCCTCACTACCTGGGCGGAGAAGCCGGAGCCGACGCGGTCCGACTCGCACGCCTGGAGCGCGCACCCGAACTACGACCTGCTGACGACGGTCGCCGGGGTCGAACCTGCCGTGCCTGGCTTCGGAACGGTCCGCATCGAACCGCACCTGGGCAATCTGACGGCTGCGAAGGCTTCAGTTGCCACGCCACGCGGCGTCATCACGGTCAGCTACGCGCGGACAGGCGACGTGCTCGCCGCAGACGTGAGCCTTCCCCCAGGCGTGACCGGCACGTTGGCGTGGAAAGGCAAGCGCCTCTCGCTGACAGCAGGACAGCAACACGTCCTGTTCTGACATCTCCGGTCTTCACAACGTCCCTTCGCAGCACCACAGCCTCTGTACGCGCAGCGAGAGGGTTCCGGCCAATCGCGGCGCGCCGCCGGCGCGTTCTTAGGTGCGGGCGAGCAGATTGGTCGCGAGCTCCACGTACCGATCGACCGCGGCGTGCAACTCCGTGATCGCGACGTGTTCGTAATCGGTGTGCGCCACACGGATCGAGCCGGGGCCGAACAGCAGCGGCAGACCCCATCGGTCGAGGAACGGCACGTCGGTGGTGAACGGGAACACCGCCGTGTCGAAGCCCGCGACAGTTTCGAGCGTAACCGCCGGAACCTCGAGGATGACCTCGAGGCGCACCGTCTCACGCAGCGGACCGAGCAGTAACATCACGTCCGCCGCCGGACCCACCGTCCGGAACATCACCTCGGCCTCGGCGTGCGGCGGGATGACATTGGGGGCGATGCCGCCATTGATCAGGCCGACCGTGTAGTGCGTGCGCCCGAGCGGCTCCCGTTCGGGCCAGGTGATCGATCGCAGCCGCAGGAGGACGTCGAGCAGCTTCTCGATCGCGGACTCTCCGGTCTCCGGGAAGCATGAATGCGCCGCTTTCCCTGACGCGGTCAGCTTCACGCGAAGGTTGCCGCGCGTGGCCGCACCGAGCCGGCTGTCCGTCGGCTCTCCATTGATGAGGAACCGGCATGCGTTCGGCACGGCGTTGGCCACGCACGCGCCATCGCTGCCCCGTTCTTCCCCGACGACGAACAGCCCCCCGACGTCGCGGGCACCCTGCGCCCGCAGCCGCTCGAGCGCACAAATCTGGGCCGCCAGGATCCCCTTCGCGTCACACGATCCGCGCCCGTGCAGCAGGCCATCGGCTTCGCGGCTCGGGAAGAACGGCGGCACGCAATCGAAATGGGTCGAGAACACGACCCGCGGCGGCTCGAGGCTCGCCAGCACGTTGAACCGGTCGCCGTCCACCGGTTGCTCCTCGACCCGGAACCCGCGCCCCCGCAGGTAGGCCGCCAGCCAGCGACCGCAGTCGGCTTCCTGCCCGGTCGTCGAATCGATGTCGACGAGCGTCCGCGCGAGCGGCACGAGGCCTAACGGATCCATCGTTCCAGCTCGGTGCGTGTGTCGGTGCGTGCGTCCCGGTACTTGACGATGACGGGCGTCGCGAGCGAGAGCCCCCACGTCGCGCCTTCACCCACGGTCACGGCGCGTGCGCCCGGCACGACTACGGCACCCGGCGGCACGATCAGCGGCTGCCCCTCGTCGGGCCGGATGATGCGTCCGTTCGGCAGATCGTACAGCGGCGTGGATCCCGTGATCACCGTGCCAGCCGCGATGACGGCGCGCTGGCGTACGACGATGCCCTCGTAGATCCCGGTGTTTCCGCCGACCAGCACGTCGTCCTCGATAATAACGGGGAGCGATCCGACCGGCTCGATCACGCCGCCGATCTGGGCGCCGGCGCTCAGGTGCACGCGCGCCCCGACCTGCGCGCACGACCCGACGAGCGCATGCGAGTCGACGAGCGTGCCTTCGCCGACATAGGCGCCGATGTTGATGTACATCGGCGGCATGCAGATCACCCCGCGCGCGAGATACGCGCCGTCACGCACCGATGACCCACCGGGCACGATGCGCACGCCGTCGGCTGTCGACACGCGTTTCAGCGGCAGCGTGTCCTTGTCGACGAACGGCCAACGCCCGTGGTCCATCGACACATCGGCCAGTGCCCCCCACCGGAACCCGAGCAGGATTCCCTGCTTCACCCAGGCATTCACGCGCCACCCGCTGGGGCTTGCCGGATCCGGCTCCGCCGCCCGAACGCGGCCCGCGGACAGCTCGGCCCGGAGCTGCTCGAAGACGGCGCGGGCGTCGGCGGCGCTCGCGTCGCTGCTCTGAGAAAACAGGTCGGTGACTTCCTTCTGTAGTTGTGACATGGGCGAAAGCGGTCCGAGTAGTGCGCCGCTCTGTGTAGTGCGTTGTCTTCCGCAGTTGCGTGGTTCGTAGCTGCTGCGTCGCCTCTGGGGCGCCTCAGGACTTCAGCCGGCTTACAAGGGCGCGAGTCATTCTGGCGATCTGTTCACCTTCATCATCCGAGTGACGAAACTACGAACTGCAGGGAACAGCTCACTACGCGTCCACGCGTCAGTCGCTCGCCGTTACAGTTCGCCTCCTCGTGGCGAACGAACTTCACGGGAGACGAACTACAGTGCGCGTGTCGGCGATGATGTCTCAGTCCGCGTCACCCCGAGCCCCATCTCGGCGAGCGCATCCGCAATCTTGAGCCGACTGCTCTCCGACGGCGGCCCCATCGGCAGCCGGTAGCTCTCCTCGAGCAACCCCAGCATGGCCATCGCGGCCTTGACGGGGATGGGGTTCGACTCGACGAAGTTGACGAGCATCAGGCGCATCAGGCGCTGGTGCTCGGCTCGTGCGGTCTGGTAATCGCCGCGTTCGGCGGCCTCGACCATCCTGGACATCTGCCCGGGTACGATGTTCGCCGCCACCGAGATGATGCCGCGTCCGCCCACGGCCATCAGCGGCAGGGTCAGCGCATCGTCGCCCGAGAGCACGATGAAGGTCTCGGGCACGAGGCGCACGACCTCGCACATCTGGGTCATGTTGCCCGAGGCTTCCTTGACGCCGACGATATTCGGCACAGCGGCGAGACGGGCGACGGTGCGCGGCTCGATGTTGCAGCCGGTACGGCCGGGCACGTTGTAGAGCACGATCGGCAGCGAGGTGCGCGACGCGATCAGCTCGTAGTGCCGGACGAGGCCGTCCTGTGTCGGCTTGTTGTAGTAGGGCGTCACCGAGAGGATGCCCTGCACGCCAAGGTCCTCGAGCTCGCAGGCGAGGTGGGCCACCTCGTCGGTGTTGTAGCCGCCAGCACCGGCGAGCACTGGCACGGTGCCGCGCGCCTCTTCGAGTACCAGCTCCACGACGCGGAGATGCTCCGCGTGGGTCAGCGTCGGACTCTCGCCTGTCGTGCCGCACGGCACGAGGAAGTTCACGCCGCCGTCGATCTGTCGTCGGGCGAGCCGGCGCACCTTAGGCTCGTCCACCTCGCCACCGGGTGTGAACGGGGTCACCAGCGCAGTGCCAACTCCGGTCCAGGGCTGTCTCATACGGTCCTCTCTCTTCCGACACATCGTCGCAACAGGATCAGGTGCGATCGATCAGTCAGGCAACCCGAGCACATCCCGCATCGTGTACCAGCCGCGGCGGCCCCGCACCCAGCGGGCCGCCATGAGCGCGCCCCTGGCGAAGGTGCCGCGGTCGCGCACGGTGTGCGTCAGGGTAATCGTCTCCGACGGACCATCGAAGCCGATGGTATGCGTGCCGGGGATCGAGCCGGCGCGGGTGGCCGCCACGTCGATCGGGCGCGCATAGCCGGACGATTCCATCGCGGCTTTCAACGACAAGGCGGTACCGGACGGCGCATCACGCTTCGCCGCGTGGTGCAGCTCGTGGATGTACGCGCCGTAATCGGCGTGCGGCGCGAGCAGCCGGCTCGCCGTCTTTGCGATCTCCCCGAAGAGAATCGCGCTGGTCGAGAAGTTCGGAGCCGCGACCACGCCAATGCCGGAGCTCACTGCAACCTCACGCACGCGTGCGCTCGCTTCGTCCCAGCCGGTCGTCCCGATGACGACGTTGACACCGAGCGCCGCCAGGCCGCGCACGTTGTCTTCGACGGCCGCGGCGATCGAGAAGTCGATCGCGACGTCGACATCCGCCCATCGGCCGGCCCTGAGACCCTCGCCATGCGGGTTCGACACGTCGTCCAGCACGCCAGCCACCTCGCAGCCGTACTCCGGCGCGAGCGCCTCGATGAGCGTCCCCATGCGGCCGTGACCGAGCAGCAGCAGCTTCATCATCGTTGCGCGTTCACGTCGATATCAGCGTCGACCGTTGACCGCCTGCCGTGGGCCGTTCACCGCCGAACGTGAAGCTCTACTCTGTCGGATCGGAGAACATCCGCCAAGCCTCACGGCGGTGCGCATGCCGCTCCGACTGGCGCACGCCTCGAGCAGGCACGGCGACCCATGAGACGACGATGCCGGTCGCCGGGTCAAGCGAAACGCCAGCGCAGCGTACAGCCCCGTCCGGGGCCGCAGGATCCAGCTGAGGATAATGGGGTGCCTAGTGGGACCAGGGACGAGGGAACCAAAGAGCGAAGTGCGAAAAGCGGTCTGGCCTGGGTCCTGCGGTCCCGAACGGAAAAGACTGCTGCCTGTGCCGGAATGGAGTTTCCGCCCGAGGCCGCTCAGCGCGCGAATGCCGGCGACGTGTGCCGGATGACGAAGATGGCGAACGCCGGACCGACGTTGCAGAGCATCGCAAACACGTGCGGCATGGTGAACCGCCGTCGCACGCGGCGCCATTCGAGGTCGGTCAACACCGAATCGATGTCGTGCATCCTGCCTCCGGGTTGGCGCGTCGGGGGCTCGTCGCGCGGCCACGGCCGCTCCAGACGCACTCGGGCGGATCAGCAGCAAAGGCCGGGCCGCCTCAGCAGACGTGGTTGCTGCGGTATTTTGCCGACCATTCCGGGGCTCGGCGCGAAGCCGGGCAATTTGTTCGCCGCGGTGGGGAAAAACCCGCAGCTTCGGCGGGGTCAGGCCTGCCTCTTGAGCGTGCGCACGCGATCGAGCGCCACGGCGGCAACGATGATCGCGCCGATGATGATTTCCTGGATGTAGTTCGGCCAGCCCATTTGCTGGCTGCCGTTCCGCAGAACGGCCATGATGCTCGCCCCGATCATCGAGCCGAGGATGGTGCCGACGCCGCCGTTCAGCGAGCCGCCGCCAATGACCACCGCTGCGATCACGTCCAGCTCAGTGCCGATGGCAACGGTGGGATCACCCTGGCGCAGCCGCGACATCTGCATCACGCCGGAGAGCCCGAACAGGAGGCCCGCCAGGCCGTAGATCCAGATCTTCATCCGATCCACCGGGATGCCGCACGCGCGCGCGGCGGCTTCGTTCGACCCGATCGCGAACACCCGCCGCCCGAAGACCGTGCGCCTGAGCACCAGGGCCGCCAGCACCGCCAGCAGGACCGACAGCCACACCCCTGGAGCCACGACCAGCCACTCGGGCCGCGGGAACGTCACTGCGAGCTCGTTGATCCATGTTTCGGGAATGTTCACCGTCTGCTGATCGGCGACCCACTTGGCGACGCCGCGGGCCACGCCGAGCATGCCAAGCGTCGCGATGAACGGGATGACCTTCAGTCGCGTGATCGTCAGCCCGTTGACGATGCCGATGAGCCCGCCGGCGGCGACGCCGACGAGCAGCGCGAGCAGCGGCGTCATGCCGTCACGTAAGCCGAGCGCCGTGACGACCCCGGTGAGCGCGATAACCGATCCGACCGACAGATCGATTCCTCCGCTCACGATGATCATGGTCATGCCGATCGCGCCGAGCGCGACAATGACCGTCTGAGCCACGACGATGCGAAAGTTGCGGACCGAGAGGTACTGGGACGGCGAGTCGGTCATCAGCGCGAAGATCGCGATGACGGCGATGAGCCCCAGGAACGGGCCGAGCCGCGCCAGCAGTTGACGCCGGCGCACGCCCGCGACTGCACCCTGTTCCGCTTCGGTGACGGTGGTCATGTCAGGCGACGGCCTCCACGTCGATGGCTGCGTGCAGGACCGATTCGGGTGTCCATTCGCCGATCGGCCGCGGCGCCGTCAACCGCCCCCGGCTCATCACCGCGAGGCGATCGCACAACCCGAAGAGCTCCGGCAGGTACGAACTGACGACGAGCACGGCCTTCCCCTCGTCGGCGGCGTGAGCGATGACCTCGTAGATCTGGGCCTTGCTGCCGATATCGATGCCGCGCGTGGGCTCGTCGAGCAGCAGGATGTCGCAGTGCTGATGCAGCAGGCGCGCGAGCGCCACCTTCTGCTGATTGCCTCCGGAAAGGGTCACGGCCGGCTGCTCCGCGGTGCGTGCGCGCACGCCCAGGGTGCGCATCCAGCGGGTCGCCTGGTCACGCTGTTCGCCGAGCCGGAGCCACCCACGGCTGGCGCACGCCTCGAAGTTCGTCAGCGTGATGTTGTCGGCGAGCGACATGGTCAGCGCCAGGCCCTCGCCCTTGCGATCCTCACTGAGGTAGCCGATGCCGGACGCCAGCCGCGAGCGCAGCATGCGCGAGCGGAGCGCCCGCACCGCCGGCGTTCTTGCCCCGGCAGAGACCGTCACCTCGCCGCCTGTCATCGGGTCGAGGCCGAAGATGGCGCGCACCATCTCCGTGCGGCCGGAGCCCATTAGTCCGGCGATGCCGAGCACCTCGCCGCGGCGCAAGTCGAAGCTCGCAGAGCGCACCGCCGGCAGGGCCTGGAGGTCCTTCACCGACAGCACCTCGGCCCCGGCGTCGTGCCGCGTGCGAGGCGGGAAGAGGTTCTCTACCGGCCGTCCGACCATGTGCGCGACGAGCTGCTCGTTGGTCGACTCCGCAACTCCGCCGGTGGCCACGCTGCGGCCGTCGCGCAGCACGGTGCAGACATCCGCAATCTCGCGGATCTCTTCAAGGAAGTGGCTGATGTAGACGATGCCGAGCCCCTGCGCGCGCAGCCGCGCGATCAGCGCGAACAGCCGATCCACGTCGGCTCGCTGCAGGCTGCTCGTCGGCTCGTCCATCAGCAGGATGCGGCAGTCGGACGCGAGCGCGCGGCAGATCTCGACCACCTGCTGTGCCGCAATCGGCAGCTCCCCGACGATGCGGTGCGGCCGCAGCTCGGGGTGCGGGAAGTTGGCGAGCAGGTCGCTCGTGCGCGCGTAGGCGGCGGCCGGGTCCACGATGCCGTACCGCGCCGGCTCACGGCCCATCAGGATGTTCTCCGCGACCGTCAGGTGCGGGCAAAGCGACAGCTCCTGATGGATCAGGGCGATCCCGTGGCGGCTCGCATCGAGCGGCGAACTGGGACGGTACGGCTGACCGTTGATCCGGATCGTCCCCGCGTCGGGCGGCAGCGCGCCGGCCAGCACGTTCATGAGCGTGCTCTTGCCCGCGCCGTTCTCACCGATGAGCGCGTGGACCTGCCCGGCCTGGAGCTCGAAGGTCACCCCGTCGAGCGCGATGGTCGCGCCGAATCGCTTCTCGATCCCGTCGACGTGAAGAAGCGGCGTCATGGGTTCATGCGAGGCACAACGTTGTGCATTGTGCACTGTGCATTGTGCATTACGTCCCGTCAACCTCACTCCGCCAGCACGGGATTCGACAGCACGCCGAGCCCCTCGACCTCGACTTCCATGATGTCGCCGGGCTTCAAGAACACCGGCGGTGTCCGCGCGAAGCCCACGCCAGAGGGGGTGCCGGTTGCGATCACGTCGCCGGGCTCGAGCGTCACGGTTTCGCTCAGGAACGCAATCAGCTGGTCGACGCCGAAGATCAACTGGGCCGTGGAGGAATCCTGCATCACTTCGCCGTTCAATCGCAGGCGGATGCCGAGCACGTGCGGGTTCGGAACAGCATCTGCTGTCACGATCGCCGGTCCCATCGGCGCGAAGCTGTCGCACGACTTCCCACGCTGCCACTGCTTGTCGGCGAACTGCAGATCGCGGGCGCTGACGTCATTGAGGTTGGTGTAGCCGAGGACGTAGTGGTACGCCCGCTCACGCGTGACGTGCTTCGCCCGGCGGCCAATCACGACGGCGAGCTCCGCTTCGTAGTCCACCTGCTGGCTGACCGCCGGCAGGTACACGGGCGCCGACGGGTGCGTGACCGCGGTCGAGTACTTCGAGAAGGTGACCGGCGACGCCGGCAGCGGCATCTTGCTCTCGGCCGCGTGATCCCTGTAATTCAGCCCGATGCAGATCAGTTTGCCGGGTCGTGGCACGGGTGCGAGCAACCGGATGTCGGCGAGCGGCACGACCGCGGCTGGCGCCACGCGCGACGCGCCGGCGAGCACGTCGTCGCCAAGATCGCGGACGAACGCGAGGGCGTGCGGCAAATAGGAGCCGTCGAGATCGTACCAGGAGAGGAGCGGCCCCGCGCCGCTGGCCTTGATCGCCGCCGCGAGGTCGAGCACATGGACGTCGTCCGGCAGCAGCGCGCCCATGCGCGGCGCGGCATCGGCGGGGGTTTTCGGGACGAAGCAGACGATACGCATGATGACTCCGTGATGATCAGAGCTCGACGACGCCCTTCACGTAATCGGGCGCCCTGTGCACGCCGCTGAACGCCTGGGGCACCTCTTCGAGCGACGTGTACCGGTGTGTGACGATGGGTGCGACATCGATCCGCCGGCTCTCGATCAGCTCGAGCGCGCGATGGTACGTCGCCGGCCGGTGATCATCGAGAAATCCGCCGGACGCGCCCACCGGCGATACGAGCGCCGGTTCGAGGAACTGAACGTTGTTCATGACGCTCAGATCGACACCCGCGTGCCCGTGGCCGTACAGCAGCACCGTGGCCTGCTTGCGCACGAGCCCTGGGATATGCCGGAACAGCTCGCCGGCACCCGAGGCGTCGATGAGGAATTCGACCCGCCGGCCCGCCGTCTGGTCGCGCACAGCCTCGATCAGGTCTGCCTCGGGATCGAGTGGCTGCGCACCGAAGCGTTCGGCAAGCCCGCGCTTGAGCGGGTTCGGCTCGCTCACGAGAATCGGTCCGTCCCAATCCAGCGCCCGGCGGAGATACTGGATGAACAGCAGGCCCGCGGGCCCGGCGCCGCTCACGAGCACGGTCCGAACACGCCGGCCCGGATCCGGATGCTTGAGGCCGTAGCGCGCGTCGGTGCGCGACACCATGTCGCACGAGTGCACGATGCAGCCGAGCGGCTCGGTGAGCGCCGCGTGCGCGCTCGCGATGGCGCCGGTGATCGCAATCGTGTTCACCGCGGGCACCGTGATGCACTCGGCGAGCCCGCCCTGGAGACCGGTGATGCCGTGCTCGCGGTAGGCCGCGCACTGGTGCGAGTCGCCCGAGGCGCAGTACTCGCACATCGGCCGGCGCGCGCTGTGGCAGTTGATTCCCTGGTCGACAACGACGCGGTTACCGGGCTCGAGGCCCGCCACTGCCTCGCCGCACTCGGCCACGACGCCGACGATCTCGTGACCCAGCACCTGCGGGTGGTTCGCGAGCGGAACGGGCACTCCGCGGTGATCGGTGTGGTAGTTGGCGTGCCCGCCGAAGATGTGGAAGTCGGTCCCGCAGAGGCCAACGGCTGCGGCGCGCAGGCGCACGTCGTGCGGGCCCGGGAGGACACTGGGAATGTCCCGAAGCTCGATTCGGCCTACGTCAACGAGAACGGCGGCGCGCATACGAAAACAGGCTCCGGGCTCCAGGCGCCCGGCTCCAGGGTTGCGTCAGACCCAGCGTCCGGGCTGACGGGTTGCGGCCAAACGCCCCGGGATAGAGGTTCGAGACAGCCGCGGTGCAGGCGCGGCACGCCACGGCTGACGGTTCGGGGTTATGGCTCGTTGCCCAACCAGGCCGGGAGTCTGGAGCCTGAAGTCCGGAGCCGGAGAAATCGTCACAGCGAGACCGACTGCTCGGCCCAGATCTGGAATTCCCGGTGCTTGCTTTCCTCGGCCTTCGCGAAGACCTCTCCGGAGGCGACGCGGATCACGTGATCGAACACACGCGCGCCGACCTGCTCGATGGTTTCGATGCCGTCGATGATGCCGCCGGCCGAGAGGTCCAGGTCGCGTGACATCCGCTGGTGCACGGCGGTGTTCGACGCGAGCTTCACCACCGGCGCGATCGCATTTCCGATCGTGGTGCCGCGGCCGGTGGTGAAGACAACCAGCTGGGCGCCGGCCGCCACGAGTCCCGGCGTCGACTCCTGGTCGTAGCCCGGCCCCTGCATCAGCCACAGCCCTCTGCCGGAGGGTACCTCCGCGTATCCGCAGCACCCCTCGACGCGGGTGGTGCCGGCTTTGGCGATGGCGCCGAGGGATTTGATGGTGATGTTCAGCAGGCCGCCGGCGACGTTCCCGGGGCTGGGGTTCTCGCCGAGCGCCGTGCCGAACTTCGAGGCGTACTCCTTGTACCAGTCCACCATCTGGTACACGGCTTCGCCCGTCGCGCGATCCTTCGCGCGGTACGCCAGGATGTGCTCCGCGCCGCAGAACTCCGGCACCTCGGTGATCACCACCGTACCGCCCTGCTGCACGAGCAGGTCGGCGGCGTGCCCGAGCGCCGGGTTGGCGGACAGGCCTGAGAAGCCGTCGGAACCGCCGCATTTCACGCCGAGGATCAGCTCGCTGACAGGGGCGGGCGCCCGCGAGGCCTCGTTGATGATCGGCAGCATCGCCGCGACCTCCTGCAGGCCCCTCTCGATGACCGCCTGCGTGCCACCCGTCTCCTGGATGCCGAATCGCACGACGGGCTTGTCGAGATCGAGCTTCTCCTGCTGGAGGTAGCGCTCGACCTCCGTCAGGTTGGTCTTCTCGCAACCAAGGCCGATGAAGATCACGCCACCGACGTTCGGGTGCGCGGCGTAGTTGGAGAGCGTCCGCAGCATCACCCGGATGTTCGAGCCGTCCGCGCATCCGCAGCCGCGGCTGTGCGGGATGGCAACCACGCCGTCCACGTGCGGGAAGCGATCGCGCTTGTAGACGGAGAACTCGGCCATCATCGCGATCTGCTGGGCCTCGTGGCTCGCGCACATGCTGGTCGGCACGATGAGCAGGAAGTTGCGCGTGCCGATGCGTCCGTTCGCCCGGCGGTATCCCATGAAGGTGCGACGCTCGGGCTCGGGTACGTAGTGCGGCGGTTCAACGTGGAACTCCGCGGGAAGATCGCGAACCACCGGCACCTCGTTGCTCATCGACTCAGGCGTGATGGCGTCACCCTCGGCAATTCCGCGCGAGGTACCAATTGGCTGGCCGTACTGCAGCACGAGCTCCGCTGCCGGAATGGCCCGGGTCGCGAAGCGATGCCCTGGCGTCACGGCGCCCTGGACGGTGACCTCGCGACCGTCGGGCAGGCGAAGCACGAGGCCGGGCTCGACAGCGGTCTTCACCACGGCAACGTTGTCGGCGGGATTCACCGCGATGGCGAAGGCGGCGAGTGGGGCTGCGGGGGCGCGGTGATCGGCCACGGTTCTTTCTCCTGACGCCCGCACGGAGTCGGGCGCTATAGGTGCCCACGGTGGCGCCGGACCTCAGTCGGGCGCACGAGCACGCTAGTCGATATCCGACGTATCGAGCCGTCCCGCTTCGCGAAGCGCCGCAAACCGCCGGATCGTCTCCGCGATGCCGGCTTCCGCGCCCGTCCGCGGCAATCCCTCGATCAGCGCGCGCAGCGCCGTGTCGTCGAGAGACGGCGGCATCGGAATCTGCGGCCCGCCGAAGGCGATGAGCCCGCGCGACGCCTCAGGCAGGTTGATGTCGATCAGTTTCACGATCGAGGCCACGTCGATCGCTTCCCCGTGAAGATTGAAGACGTGCGCACCCTCGGGCGCCTGATCTGCGCACGCGATGAACGCGACTGCCGTGTCGGCCGCATAGATGAAATCGGTCACGCCGCTGAAGCGGATGTCGAAGCGCCGCCCCAACAGGGCGGCCTTCATCGCGCGCGTCGGATCGCTCGTGATTCCAGCGTCCCGACCAACGCCGTAGACGCTGAACGGCCGCAGCCCGACCGACGACACGCCGTTGTCGCGGAAGTAAACCCGCGCATTGCCCTCGTTCGCCTGCTTGAAGACACCGTAGTGCGTCAGCGGTGCCGGCGCGACGCTCTCGTCCACGGCATCGTCGCTCAAACCGAACACTGCCGCCGAGCTCGCGTAGACGATGCGCTCGACGCCAAGCGCGCGAGCCGCCTCGAAGACGTGCAGGGTGCCGACCACGTTCACGAGAGCACCGAACGGCGGATTCGCACGGCAGGTCGGCACCTGGAGTCCGGCGAGGTGGATGACTCGCCTCGCTCCGGAGTTTTCGAGGGCCCTCTGAACCGCGGACCCATCCGTCACGTCGCCGTGCACGAATGAGACGCGGGCGAGATCGTGCGGCTCCATGATCGCGTCGAGACGGCGCCGGTCGCTGCCTTGATCGAACACGATCGGCACATCGCCCCGCTCCACCAGGGCCTTGACGACCCACGCGCCGATACAGCCGAGCGCGCCGGTCAGGAAGTAGGGTGTCGCCATCTCAGATCACGGTCGTCAGTTCTCAGTTGCAGGTCTCGGGTGCCAGTCGTCATCTCTCAGTGCGCGTCGGCGGTATCGGTCCTGGCTTTTTGGTTTTGGGTTTTGGATTCCGAGTTTGTGTGCTCATCGGACGGGCTCTCCGATTCTATCGCACGGGTCGCCTCGACTCGCCGGCCGCGCCTGATGAATGCGGATCCCGGCCGAGGGCAGCAGAGCCACACAGGCCAGGTCGCCGAAGCACCGCGCGCGACCGCAGCCCGCCGGCCCTGAGCTATGATCGGCCCTTTGTGGGTGTCGTCGTCCGCGGTTTCGCTGGAGCTGTTGCCTGATGATGCTACGAGTCCTCTCCCGCCGTGGCCTGCGTGCTCCCGCCGTCGTGGCGCTCGCCCTCACTCTTGCCAGCCTGGCGGCCTGCTCCCGCGGGCAATCGTCGAAGGCGTACGCAATCGGGGTCGTGCCGAAGGGCACCACTCACGAGTTCTGGAAGAGCATTCACGCGGGCGCGATCAAGGCCGCGCGCGAGCTCGACGGACGCGGGATCAAGGTGAACATCACCTGGAAGGGACCGCTGCGGGAAGACGACCGCGAGCAGCAGGTGCAGGTCATCGAAGGCTTCCTCAGCCAGGGCATGGACGGCATCGTCCTGGCTCCACTCGACGAGCGGGCGCTCGTGCGCCCGGTGGAAGAAGCGAAGCGCGCTGGCATCCCGACCGTCATCATCGACTCGGATCTCGCGTCCGATCAGACGGTCAGCTTCGTCGCGACCGACAATCTGAAGGGAGGCGAGCTGGCCGCCGACCGCATGGGACAGCTGCTTGGCGACAAGGGGAAGGTGCTGCTGCTCCGCTACCAGGAGGGGTCCGCGAGCACCACGTTCCGCGAGAACGGGTTCCTGCAGCGGATGAAGAGTGCCCACCCCGGCATCCACGTGATCTCGTCCGATCAGTACGCCGGCCCCACGCGCGACACGGCGAAGCGCGCGGCGGAAAACCTGCTGAACCGCTTCGGCGCTGACCTCCAGGGCATCTTCTGCGTCAACGAGTCGGCCACCGCGGGTACGCTGCTCGCCCTTCAGGACATCGACCGGGCCGGCAAGATTGCCTTCATCGGCTTCGATTCGAGCCAGCCGTTCATCGATGCGCTGCAGAACGGCCAGCTCCAGGGCCTCGTCGTGCAGAACCCGCTCAACATGGGATACCTCGGGGTGATGACGATGGTCGATCACCTGCAGGGGAAGAAAGTGGAACGGCGCATCGACACCGGCGTGTGGATGATCACGAAGGAGAACATCGATACCCCGCAGTCGCAGGAGCTGTTGAAGCCACCGATCGAGCGATATCTGGACTGACGCGGATCATTTCATTCTGAGTCTCGCCCCATGAACCCCATCCCCCGCCGCCATTTTCTGTCGGTGCCGTTTGCTGCGGCGGCGTCGGCCTCGATCTATGCGCACGGCGGGCAGCGCGATGCCTCTCCGGGCGGTGTGCGGCGGCTCACGCATCCCGGTTTTCTGGATCTCCAGGTGAACGGGTTCGCAGGCGTCGACTTCAACGACCCGGCCACTTCGGTCGAGCAGATCGAGCATGCGCTCGCGGTCCTGCGGTCGCATGGCGTCACGCGCCTGCTGCCGACGATCATCGTGGGACCGTTCGACGAGTACGAGCGGTGCGCGCGCACGCTGCTGAAGGTACGAACGCCGGCGATTCTCGGGCTCCACCTCGAGGGGCCGTACATCTCGCCAGAAGAGGGCGCCAGGGGGGCGCATCGCCGCGAAGACACGGCTCCTGCCTCGATCGACGACTTCAAACGGCGGCAGGACGCCGCCGGTGGACGCGTGCGCCTGGTGACGATTGCGCCGGAAGTGCCGGGCGCGCTCGCGCTGATCGAGCACCTGCGCGACACGGGCATCCGGGTCGCGATCGGCCACACTGCCGCTACGCCCGAGCAGATCCGTGCCGGCATCCGCGCCGGCGCCACGCTCTCCACGCATCTCGGGAACGGCTGCGCGCAGATGCTGCCGCGCCATCCGAACTTCATCTGGGAACAACTGGCCGCCGACGAGCTGCTGGCGTCGATCATCGTGGACGGCCATCATCTGCCGCCCGCTACCGTGAAGACGATGATCCGCGCGAAGACACCGCGCCGCGTGGTACTCGTCACTGATGCCATCGCAGCTGCAGGCCAGCCGCCAGGCGAGTACCAGCTTGGCGCCGTCACCGTCCGGCTCGACGAGAACGGCCGCGTCGCTGTACCAGGTCAGCCAAACCTCGCGGGATCCGCCCTGTCTATGGACCGCGCGGTGGCGAACACGGTGCGGTTTGCCGGCGTCTCGCTCGACGACGCGCTCGCGATGGCATCCACGCAGCCTGCGGAGTACCTCGGCGTCACCCCGGCCGGAACGCTGACGCTCGAATGGGACCCGTCCGCGTTCGCGCTGCGGGTGACGAACGTGTCCGACTAGACCGACCGACTTGCCCGATTGTCGAGCGAAGCCCCTCGTAGCGGCCCGACTCTGTCGGGCGTGGTGACACGGACACAGACATATTGTCGGTGTCACCGACGCCCGACAGAGTCGGGCGCTACAGGGGGCTTCGTTCAGCGACGGGCCAATTTCGGGCTCACCCGACAAGCGTCGCAGTCCGCATCGCCTCGACGAACTCCCCGAAGAACTCCTCGTGCCCGGGCTGCGGCGCCCACGCGTAGACGCTCGCGAGCGCCCCGTCCTGGCGCACGCTGCCGAGCGCACGTAACGGCTCCGCGGTGAGCAGCATTTCGCCGGGCATCACGGCGCCGTAATGGCGACGCAGCCGGGCAATCGTCAGGGTCTCGAGCAACAGCACCGGCTCCGGCTGCCGGCCAAGGAGAATGCGGTGCGCGATGGCCTCGGTCTCCGGCTTGTCGAAGCTCGGACCGTCGATGGCCGCCACCCTCAAGGTGCGCACGCCGGCGAGACGCCTGGCGGCGTCCGCGGTCACGTTCGGATAGTGCGCGTCGGCCCCATCTGTCATGGGATATCGCCGGTCATAGAGCGCGCTGAACCCCGTTGCGAACAGCACCGCGTCGAAGCCCTCGAGATCGGCGGGCACATCGGCGACGTCGATGCGCGAGTGGTAGTTGACGCCGCCGATTGTTTCCCGTCGCTCGGGTGCGGTCTCCGCCAGGTCGACGACCCGCGTCCGCAGCGCGAGGTAATGCCGCGGGGCGAGCTGATCGAAGCTCGCTCCCGAGGGCAACAGATGAAAAGGTGCGTCGAGATGCGACCACGTGTGGTTCGATAGGCCGACGCGGTCACCGGCATCCGTGACGCCGTACACGCCCCACATCTGCCACTCGTTCCCCGGTCCCCGGCTGCAGATCGGACTCCGCTCGATGCGCGGCGCCTGCGGCACGTGGATGTAGTCGGTGGGCGACAGGTCGATGCGGACAACGCGTGACATGGACTTCACTTGACATCCACCGCTCGGCCGGTGCGGGCGCTCTCGTAGATCGCTTCCACGACCGCGACGCTGCGGCGGCCCTCGACGCCGCTGCAGAGCGGGTCGCGCCGCTCGCCGATCGCCGCGATGAAGTCCTCGATGAGCCGCTGGTGACCACGGACATCGGATACCACAGGAGACGAGGCGCTGCGATTTGTATCGGGTTCGACGTCTGGCAGCAGGCCGTCGATCGATCGCCGCACGTCGGCGGCGATCACCCGGTCGTGCTCCAGGACGATGGTTCCTTCGGTCGTCGTGAGCTCCACCCGCCGCGGGTACCCCGGGTAGGCTGCCGTCGTTGCTTCGAACGAGGCGCGAACGCCGCTGTCGAATTCGAGGATGGCCAGCGTCGTGTCCTCGACTTCGATCTCGTGCAGTAACGTCGCCGAGGCGCCCAGCACGCAGCGCACCGGGCCGAGGAGCCACACCAGGAGATCGATCGTGTGAATGCCCTGGTTGATCAGCGCACCGCCCCCGTCGAGCGCACGCGTGCCTCGCCAGCGGGAGCCGGTGTAGTACTCGGGCGCACGGTACCACTTGACCCGCGCCGTGGCGAGCAGCGGGCGTCCGAGCGCGCCAGACCCCAGCAGCGCCCGAAGCCGCACGAACGACGGCTGCGTCCGGTCTTGGTACAAAACGCCGAGACGCACGCCCGCTGCGCCCGCCGCGGCGATCAAGCGGTCGGCCGCCGCTACGGTGACATCGACTGGCTTCTCCACCAGCACGTGCAGCCCTGCTTCGGCGGCACCTACGCCTTGATCCGCGTGCACCCCCGACGGGCTGCCGATGATCACGGCGTCGAGCGGGCGATGGGCGAACAAGGCCGGCAGTTCGTCGTACGGCACACCACCATACAGCTCGGCCAACCGCGCCGCGCGGGCGTGGTTGGCCCCGTGCACCGCCACGATCTCGACGCCGGGAATCTCGCGACAGGCGCGCGCGTGCGTCTCGCTGATGTTGCCGGCGCCGACGAGTGCAATGTGCGTCACGGCGCGATTATGCATCACTCGTGGCGTGTCGAACGTGGCCCTCCCGTGCGATTCACTCGAGCGTGCGGCCTACGTCTAGTGCCCGCTTCAGCCGAGCCTGCGGTCACCGACGTGTCGTACCCGGCTTCAGCCGAGCCTGCGGTCACTGACGTGTCGTACCCGCTTCAGCCGAGTCTCCGGTCACCGACATGTAGTCCCACGCGTTAGCCGAGCCTCCGGTCGCCGCAGTGTAGTGCCCGGCTTCAGCGAGCCGCCGGTCGCCGAGGTGTAGTGCCCGGCTTCAGCCGGGCCTCCGGTCGGAGAGCATCTGCGCGGATGGCCCGCGAGCGTGGCAGCGCGACGACCGCAGTAGAATGCGCGCGGCCCCATGTGGCCGGGAGGCGAAATGGAATTGAAGGAGATAGGCCCCGTCTCGTCTGCGAAGGTGATGGGCATCCTGTACGCCGGCATCGGCCTCATCGCTGGTGTGCTCTTTGCCTGCGTCGCCCTGACCGGGGCGGCCCTGGGCAACGGCTTCGAGAGCACGAATCCGCTCTGGAGCGGCCTGTTCGGCGTCGGCGCCATCCTCGTGCTTCCGGTGGTGTACGGTCTGCTCGGAGCACTCGGGGGCCTGATCCTGTCCGGTCTCTACAACATCATCGCGCGACTGGTTGGCGGGATTCAGGTGACGCTTCAGTAGCTCGCGACGACCACTCCGTCCACGCGGCTTCGACCGCCGGCGCCGGCATGGCGGCGTTCGCGATGACGATGCGGTAGCGGAAGGTGGCGGCCTGGTGCGGTTCGATAGCGAAGTTCAGCACGTCCTTGCCGTTGCTGAGCGCCTTCTGGCCGAGCGGGTTGGCCGCAAACAGGCCGTATCCGCGCGCGTGCCAGTAGGTCGGGTAACCGGGGTTCCGCGGGTGATCGAGGATCGCGATCGACACCGGCTCGTCACCCACGGTGCCCGACAGTGTGCACCACTTCCCACGTGTGCCCCACACCGCCGCACCCTTCGTCCCTTCGCTCGTGAGATACGTGCCGTTCACGCCCGTGTTGTCGAGCGAGGCCACCGTCGTCGGACGACCGGCCGCGTCGGTGAACACCTCGGGCTTGTCGCTCGGCTCCTCGAGTGCGCGCGTGACGCGGAGACCGAGCACGCCTTCCTTGTTGTCGGTGAGCGAGACACGCTTCTCCTGGGCCGTCAGCGTGATCACCAGGTCGATCGTTCGTGACGTCTGGTCGCCGCTGAACGCGTACGCCGTCTGCTGCTTCAAGACGACCGAGCCGTCCGGCATCAGCCAGTCGGAGGTGGTGACGAGCTCGCCGCGATCCGCCCCGCCTGCCGCCTTCGTGACATCACGGTGCAGGATCGTGCCCATCTTCGGCCGGTCTGCGGCTGGAATCGCGTCGGAGTTGTTCCAGAAGTCGATCCCGTTCACGTCGCCGTAGTTGAACCAGAGCCCCACGTGGTGCGGATGGTCCACCCGCTCGCCGGCCCGCGGCTCGAGGGGGAACCCACGCGTGACGGCGGTTCCTCTTGCCGTGCGGATCGGGAACAGCACGGGCTTCTTCAAGGCCGTGGGCCAGATGTACGACGTGAAGGGCTTGCCGTCGACCAGGATGTCCACGCGCCGATCGGCGTCCTTGCGAACGACCTCCACGCGGGCAGGGCGTGCGCTCCGTGCTGCCACAGCCGCCACCATCGCCAAGAGCATCGTCGTTCCAATCACTGCTGCTCTCACGTCACTGTCCTCCACGGGACACGGGACACGGTATTGTCGAGGCTCGAAGGGGCTTGCGGTGCGAGAGGCGTCGCCGCAGCCCGGCACCGCGCGTACGAAGGTTACCAGTCGTGAACCGTCCCATCCAGCCTCCGGTTCACTGGCAGGTAGGCCCTGACGTACGGATGTTCCGCGGCCAGCGCTTCGTCGATATCCACGCCGAGACCGGGAGCGTCGCCGGGATGCATGAACCCGCGCTCGAAGGTGTAGCGGTGCGGGAACACGCGGTCGGTCTCCTCGCTGTGTGGCATGTGCTCCTGGACGCCGAAATTGTGAACGCTCAGCCCGAAGTGCAGCGCCGCTGCCATCGACACGGGGCTCAGGTCGGTGGCGCCGTGACACCCGGTGCGCACCTGGTGCAGTTCGGCGAGGTGGGCGATCTTCACGAGGTGCGACAGGCCACCGGCGTGGACGACGGCCGTGCGAATGTAATCGATCAACTGCTC
This sequence comes from Vicinamibacteria bacterium, assembly GCA_963697705.1. Lineage (GTDB taxonomy): Bacteria > Acidobacteriota > Vicinamibacteria > Vicinamibacterales > JAENWD01 > CAVUCH01. The sequence continues at coordinate 148,563 of CAVOPA010000017.1, read as the reverse complement.
CTGGATCAGCAGATGACAGTCGAAGATCGTGTTGAACACCTCGCCCACGGCCAGGGGTGTCGTGGTGTGCCGCCGTATGAGACGGAACGACGCCTGTGTTTCCGCAGGGACCGGATCCTCCAGCCAGAAGAGATGATGCGGCTCGAGGCTCTTGCCGAGACGGGCGGCCTCGATCGGCGTCAGCCGATGATGCGCGTCGTGCAACAGGTGGACGTCGGGGCCAAATTCCTTCCGCAGCCGTTCGAACAGCGACGGCGCGAACGAGAGATAGCGCTCGCTGCTCCACGCGTGCTCAGACGGCAGGCCACGTTCCGCCGGTTCGTACGGCAGCGAGCCTTTGGGCACTCCGTACGTGCTCGCCAATCCGGGAACGCCGCTCTGGGCGCGGACCGCAACGTACCCCGCATCGATGTGATGCGCCACCGCCTCCACGGTGCCGTCCACATCGGTGCCGTTCGCGTGGCCGTACACCATGACGGCGTCACGCGACGCACCGCCGAGCAGCTGGTACACGGGAACGCCCAGCGACTTGCCCTTGATGTCCCAGAGGGCCATGTCCACGGCCGCGATTGCGGCCATGGTCACGGGGCCGCGCCGCCAGTACGCGCCCTTGTACAGGTACTGCCACGTATCCTCGATACGACGCGCGTCGCGTCCGGCGAGCAGCGGCACGACGTGCTCGGACAGGTACGTCGCCACCGCGAGCTCACGCCCGTTGAGGGTCGCGTCGCCGAGGCCGGAGATCCCGTCCGCGGTCGTGATCTTCAAGGTGACGAAGTTCCGTCCTGGCGAGCAGACGATCACGCGGGCGTCAACGATGTTCATGGCGTGTACGCAGGTCGGGCGGGGCGTGGCAGCGGCCTAGGCTGCTGCCTGTCTCCTGCCAGTGCCCGCATACGCGAGCATCAGGCCGATGATGCAGACGCCGAGTGCGGCGGTGGCCGCCTGCGCCGCGCCGGCCAGCTTGGCCGCCCTGACGCAGACGTCCCAGTTCGCCCAGATCACGCCGGCCAGCGTCACGCCTACCGCGACGAGAACGACGCCCGCGATCAGCAGCGGCGTGTGCGTGCGTTCTTGATCCGGCGGAGCGTCGACGTTCGCCACCCGGAAGTCGGGTCCGAGCCAGAACCAGAAAATGAGCAGGCTGAGCGGGTGCATGAGGCCGGCCCACACGAAGATCAGCTGCTGATTGCCGGTCCACTGGATCGTCATCGCGGCAACGAGCGTCATCAGCATGCCGCCGATGCCACCCGTCGTAGCCCCGAGCCCCACGACCGAGCCAGATACCTTCGAGGGGAAGAGGTCGGTGGACGAGGTGAACACGTTGGCGGACCACGCCTGGTGGCACGCCGTCGCCAGGCTGATCAGGCACACACACACCGTGAAGCTCGGGGTGTAGTAGGCGAGGATCGTGAACGGCATGAGGAGCGCGGGCCCGAGCATGGCCCCGTAACGCGCAGCGCCCACTCGCCAGCCACGGCCGATCAAGAACCCCGACAGCCACCCGCCGGCGATCGAGCCGATGCTGGCGCCCGTGTAGATGATCGCCAGCAGCATCGCGCTGTCGAGCGGATTGCGGCCGCGCTCCTTCGACAGGTACGACGGCAGCCAGTACAGGTAGAACCACCACACCGGGTCGGTCAGGAACTTCGCAATCAGGAACGGCCAGATCTGCTCGTACCGCAGCAGCGTCGTCCAGGGCAGCCGCAGCCGTTCCTCCTGCGGCGGCTGATCGGCGCGGATGTAGGCGAGTTCGGCCGCCGATACGCGGCTGCTCGCATCTGGCGCGTCGAAGCCCCACTGCCAGAACGCGAGCCAGGCGAAACCGACGAGCCCGATCGTGATGAATGCCCACTGCCATCCGAACTGCTCGGCGAGCCAGACGACCGCAAACGAGATCATCACGCCGACGTTAGTACCTGAGTTGAAGATGCCCGTGGCGAGCGCCCGCTCCTTCTGCGGGAACCACATCGCGATCGCCTTGATCGACGCGGGGAAGTTCGCGGCCTCCGCCGCGCCGAGCAGGAAACGGACGACAGCGAATCCAAGCACGCTTCGCACGACGCCGTGTGCGATCGACATCAGCGACCACATCACGAGCGCGCCTGCCAGGCTCGTCTTCACCCCATAACGATCGATCAGGCGCCCGAAGATGGACGGAAAGGCGGCATACGCGGCCGTGAACGCAAACGCAATCCAGCCGTAGTCTGCCTCGCTCCAGTTCAGCTGTCGCTCGATCGTGGTCTTCAGGACCGAGAGCGAATTGCGATCGATGTAGTTGATGGTGGTGGCGAAGAACAGCAGCGCGCAGATCGTCCAGCGATACCGGCCGATCCGGTTGCCGGTCGTGGGTGCCGCGGAGGTGGCGAGAGGGAGCGGCGACGCAGGCACGGGACCGCCTCGTAGGAAAGGGACGCAGCCGGCGAGCGCGTCCGGTCCGCACGTGCGGACGACGCTCGCGGTTACTGGTTGACGCCGCTGGCCAGGAACCCGCCGTCGACGACGAGCACTTCGCCGGTGACGAAGCTGGCGGCCTCGGATGCCAGGAACACCGCCGCCCCAGCCAGCTCGTCGAGACGTCCGAACCGCTTCATCGGCGTGCGCAGGAGGAACTCGCGCCCGCGGTCGGTGCCGTCGAGCAGGTTCGGTTCAGCGGCGTCCGGAAGACCCCGGGCGCAATGGCGTTCACGCACACACCGTGCGGCGCCCATTCTATCGCGAGCGATTTGGTCAAGGAGGCGACGGCAGCCTTGCTGGCCGCGTACGCCGCCACTTCGAACAGGGCGACGAACGACGAGAGCGACGCGATGTTGATGATGCGGCCGTAGCGCCGCTCCACCATGTGCCGCCCGAACACCTGGGCGGCGCGCAACGTTCCCGTGAGGTTCGTTTCGAGGATCGCGTCCCAGTCGTCTTCGGCGAGATCGAGTGTCGGTACACGCTTGGTGCGCCCGGCGCAGTTCACCATGATGTCGACCTTGCCGAAGGCGTTCACCGTGGCGGCCAGGAGATCCCGCAGCGACGCCGTGTCGGTGACATCGGAGGTGACGCGCAGGGTGCGGCGGCCCCGTTGCTCGATCTCGGACGCAGTCTGGTCGACCAGATCCGCGCGGCGGGCAGTGGCGACGACGTCGGCCCCGGCGTCAGCGAGGCCCTGCGTGAGTGCGCGGCCGATTCCGGACGTGCCGCCGATCACCACGGCCGATCGGCCGGTGAGGTCCAGAGGCGAGAAGGCCATCGCGGCGCAGACTAGCGCAGCGGCGAGGGCACGAGCCGCGCTGCCTGGCGAATGGCACGCGGCGCGACGGGTGTGCGTGCGCCAGACGCGCCGTTGCCATATGAGGCGCCGTTCCCCCCGATGGGCGTGCCGTTGCTGCCGTTGGTTCCGTTGGCACCGTGCATTGGAGCGCTGGTCGTGCCGTGCATCGCGCCGAGGGGGGCTGGGGTCTCGAGGGGCCCGTTCGCCGGTCGTCCGTCGCGCACTGGTGTTTCGAGGGCCTGTGCCTGCTGCGCGACCGAGAGGTGCTCGGCCATCGCCGCGCTGGCGCGCTTCGCGTCGTGCGCGCGGATGGCGTGGTAGATCGCCCGGTGCAGATGTGCAGACTCCTTCAGATCGCGCCCATGCTGCGCGGTCTTGCGTCGCTGTTCGTAAAACAGCGCGGAGACCATCTCAACCAGCGAGGCAAGAATCGGATTGCCGGAAGCCTCGGCGACCGAGCGGTGGAAGCGGATGTCGTGGATCAAAAACGCCTGCGGGTCGTCGAGCGAGGCGAACATGCCGGTGACCTCCTCGGCAATGGTCGCGATGTGCTCGTCGTTCGCACGGTCGGCCGCGAGCGCTGCCACGCCGACCTCGAGCGCGCGGCGCGCCTCGAACATCTCGTCGCGCGTGAACCCGTGCAACGCCGCCAGAAAGCTCAGGGGCTCGCTGCCGAGGGTCGGCGGACCGTCGGTGATGAACGTGCCGGCGCCGTGCCGCGTCTGCAGCACGCCGATCGCCGACAGCGAACGCAGGCCTGCCCGCACGCTCGGACGACTGACCCCGAGTTGAATCGCCAGCTCACGTTCCGCCGGCAAACGATCGCCTGGCCGCAACTCGCCGCGCTCAATCAAGCCACGGACGTGCTGGACGACAATTTCTGCCGTGACGCCGTCGGAGGATTTCATTTGCTCCCGACCTTTCGACGTCAGAGGTAAAACCACCATACCCCGACCCGGATGTTTGATCCGAGTAAATGAATAACACTAGCTCTGTACAGGTGTCAAGCAGGAGATTGCGGTCAGCGGCGTTGGGCTCGGGAGTCCATTCAGGTCTCGCCTTTCATGGTTCACTCAGCCTCGGCGTCACCGCCGCTCGTCCATCGTCCCAAACTGTTGGATCAAAATATGGTCTGACCAGTCAAAAATTTGTTCTGGTCCACTTTCCTCTAGCGTCGTGAGCCCTACCCATGTGGCAACCAGCTTGATCTCGAGCCTGTTCGCCATGAAGGATCCTGCGCCAATCGAGACCTCCGGGCCGGGTGTACGCGGAAACCGCGGATCACGACAGAGTCGGAGGCGGCAATCGCTGCGCGCCGACACCGCCGGGCCGACCGTCACGATCCCGCCCTGGGTGGGACAGAACGTGCGTGCACGCGGCGCGGCGTGGCGCGTGGAAGGGATCGAGACGTACGAGGCCTGTCGGATCCTCACGCTCACGCCGGAGCGACATCCCGGTGAATCCGCTTCGATGGCGCTGTTGACGCCCTTCGATCGCGTCGTCCCCGCAGGTCGTCGCGCGCGATGGCGCGTCTGCAGCCTGCGTCGCGGCGCGGCCCAACTCGCCGCCCACGTATGCGAGACGGCGGCGGGCGGAACCGGCACGCTGCTCCAGCCGGGTCTGACGCTCGTGCCATGGCAGTGGGCGGCTGCGGCGGCGCTGGTGCGTGGAGAGGCGAGCGTGGTCCTGCTGGCAGACGCAGTGGGCCTGGGCAAGACGATCCAGGCGGCGCTCGCGATTGCCGCGCTACGGACGCGCGGCGACGCGGCCCGTGTGCTGATCCTCACGCCTGCGGGCCTCCGCGACCAGTGGCAGGCCGAGATCGCGCGCCTCTTCCGATTCCCCTCCGGTGTCGTCGACGCCGCGTCGCTCCGCAGCGCGCGGCGCACGATGCCGGCGGCCGTCAATCCGTGGACGCTTCCGGCCACGGCGATCGCCTCGATCGACTTCGTCAAGCAGCCGGAGGTGCTCGCCGCGGCGTCGGGCGCGCCCTGGGATCTGCTGGTGATCGACGAGGCCCATACGGTGGGCGCGCGGACCGACCGGCGCGTGGCGGCGGCGGCGCTGGCCTCGTGCGCGCGGCACGTCCTGCTGCTCACCGCGACGCCCCACGCCGGCAGCGACGAGGAATTCGCTGCTCTCTGCGCGATCGGAGCGGTCGCAGGCGATGCGCGGCAACCGTTGTTCATTCGGCGGACGCGGTCGGACGTGGGACTCGACAGCGCGCGGCGGGTCCGAGTGGCGCGACTCACGCTCAGCGGGCCCGAACGCCGGATGCACGCTCTGCTCCGCCAGTACGCGCGGGCGGTGTGGCGCGAGCGCGGCGCACAGTCCGCAGCGGCACGCCTCGCCATGACGGTGCTGCTGAAGCGCGCGGCGTCGAGCGCATGGGCCCTGCACTGCTCGGTCGGCCATCGGATCCGGCTGCTCGGGTCGGAAGACGACCTGCCGGAGCAGCCACCCTTGCCGTTCGACGATCCTGGCGAGACCGACACCGTTGATGCGGACGTGCCGGACGCGCTAGGTGAGCCGGGCCTCGACGAGCGTGGACGCGAGCTGAAGATCCTTGCCGCATTGGGCCACGCCGCCCAGCTGGCGGCGGCCTCGGAGAGCAAGCTGGCGAGGGTTGCGACGCTGCTGCGGCGGGCGAACGAACCAGCCGTCGTGTTCACCGAATATCGCGACACGCTCCACGCGGCAACCCGTGCGCTCGCCGCTTACGGTCCGATCGCCGTGCTGCACGGGAGCCTCTCCCGCGCCGACCGCCGCGACGCCGAACGCGTGTTCACCGGCGGCGGCGCGCGTGTCCTGCTCGCGACCGACGTCGCGAGCGAGGGACTCAACCTGCACGGCCGGTGTCGCCTCGTGATCAACCTCGAACTGCCATGGAACCCGGTCAGGCTCGAACAGCGGATCGGCCGGGTCGATCGCATCGGCCAGCAGCGACGCGTGCACGCCGTTCACATGGTGGGACGCGAGACCGCCGAGTCGTATGTGCTGGAGCGGCTCGTCGCGCGTGTGCGGAAGATCCGCCGGTCGCTCGGCGAGGCGTACGCCGGCGTGGGTGTGACCGACACGATGCTCGCCGCGGGTGCGCTCGGTGATGCGGCCGCGCCGCACCAGGGCGAAGCTCCCGAAGACGAGCGCCCGACAAGCCCGCTCGAAGGCGGAGATCACGCGCCGTTCACAGCGTGGGCACCCACGAACGAAGGCGAGCGTAGCCTCTGCCACCTGCTGGATCCGGCCCGTCGGATAGACCCGTCACAACAGACGCGCGGGACCGGTGCGCGCGGGCGACAATGCCTGCCTCTGGCGATTGTGCGGCCGCGCGCGCGGGCCCGCCTCGGCCTCACGCCGGGCGTCGTGTTCGGGTTCCGCATCGAAGCGCTCACGCAAACCGGTCGAGCGGCAGCTGCCATCATCATGGCCGTCCACGTGGAAATCGCGCCGCTGGCGTTGGCGGCGACGACGCCGCGTGCGCTCGTCGCCGCCCTCCTGCCGCGCGCGCGGGCGGCGGCCGTGCAGAAACGGGACCATCGTCTCGCTCAGGACATCAAGGAGCACAAGCAGCACAACGCACGCGCACGCAAACGCGAGTCGGCGCTGATGCATCTCACCGGCGGTGACGGCGACGTGCGACCCACGCTGGTGCAACCCGGCCTGTTCGATCGGCGCGCCCTGCACGAAGCCGCGCGCCAACAGTCGGCACGCGATCATCGCCGGCAATTGCACAACGCGCGTCTGGAACGATTCGCTCGGGACGCACGCGTCGCCGGTGTGCGCGTTGAACCGGTCGTTGCGCTTGTGCTTCGATGACACAACTGGCCGGCTTCGCGGGAACGCTCGTCTCGCGGGCCTACGCTGAAACGCTGCTGCTCGCCGAGACGGCATTGCACGAGCGCCGCGCGATCGCGGCACTCCCGCCGTGGTGGCGGGCGGTGCGCGCGCGGTGTGGTCCCGCATCGAGCACGCGCGTGCTCTTCGATGTGGCCGCGGCGCCGCTCGCCTCGTTGCTCGGGTTCAAGTTGCGGCCGGCGCGGCCGCTGAACGGCGACACGTGGATGGCGGTACTCGAGGCCGACGGGGCGTCGGTTCCGATCGTCCTTACCACCTGGGGCGCGTCGCTCGACAGGGCGTGGCGCGCCTCGGTCCGCGAGAGCCTGGCGCTGCACGTGCGCTGGTGCCTGCTGTTCAACGGCACGCATCTGCGCGTGCTCGACGCCAGCCGCACGTTTGCGCGACGGCACCTCGACTTCGACCTGGAGTCCACCGCTGATTCGGAGGCGACGGCTCGCCTGCTGGTTACGCTCGCATCGGCCGCCAGCCTGAGCGCGGCAGCGACGCATCGATCCGACGGGGCTCTCGCGGACGCGATTGCGGCCTCCGACGCGCACGGGCAATCGGTGTGCACGGCCCTCCGGACCGGTGTCTACCGCGCAATCGAGCACCTGTTGGCCGCTCTCCTCGACAGTCGTGGCGGGCGGCGCGGCAGGCGGACGCCGCCACTGGAGTCGCTCTACGAGGAGGCGCTGACGGCCGTCTACCGCATCCTGTTTCTCTGCTTCGCCGAGGCCCGTGGCCTCGTGCCGGCGTGGCATCCGATCTACCGCGATGCTTACACGATGGAGTGGCTGCGTTCGGCCGCCGAACGCCCTGATGCTGCGCGCGGGCTCTGGGAAGCCTTCCAGGCCATCTCGCGCCTCGCACACCACGGCTGTGAGGCCGGCGACCTGCGCGTCACGGCCTTCAATGGCCGGCTCTTCGCACCGGCACGCGCACCGCTGCTCGAACATGCGGCGCTGCCCGATAACCGAGTTCGAGAAGTGGTGCTCGCGCTGTCGACGATGGAAGGGGCCGGCGGCCTGCGGGAGCGCGTGTGGTACCGGGATCTCGGCGTCGAAGAGCTCGGGGCCGTGTACGAAGGGCTGCTCGACTACGAGCCAGTGCTCGCGGCATCCGCGAGTTCCGCGCGTGGTACCGCGCCGGGACCGGCCGTCGTACTCACCAGAAGCAAGGTATCGCGTCGGAAGGCGACCGGTACTTTCTATACGCCGCGGCCGATCACGCGCTTCCTCGTTCGCGAGGCGCTCGAGCCGCTGGTCCGCGATGCCGGTCCCGACCGCATCCTGGCGCTCAGGATCGTGGACCCGGCGATGGGCAGCGGTGCCTTTCTCGTGGCCGCGTGCCGCTTCCTCGCGCGCGCGTACGAGGCGGCGCTCATCGGTGCCGGACACTGCCGCGAAGGAGAGGTATCGCCGGCGGATCGCGCCGGCTTTCGCCGGCTGGTGGCGCAGCGGTGTCTCTTCGGGGTCGACCTGAACCCGATGGCCGTTCACCTGGCGCGGCTGTCGTTGTGGCTTACGACGCTTGCGGCCGAGAAGCCGCTCACGTTCCTGGATCACCACCTGCTCACGGGCGACAGCCTCGTCGGCGCCTCCCCGGACGACGTCGCACGCCAGGCTCCGGGGCGCAGGCAAGCCGCGCGTCGCGACGACCGGCAGCTGCCGCTGTTCGATCCGGCCGTGCTCACGGACGCTGCGGTCGCGGTTCGGGCCGTGCGCCACGAGATCGAGCGGACGCTCGACGACTCAGCGGCGGTCGTGCGCGGGAAGGAGCGGATGCTCGCCGAGCTTGGCGCGACAGGCGCGCTGCAGGCATGGAGGACAGTCGCGGATCTCTGGTGCGCCGGCTGGTTTGGCGCCCCGACGGTGTCCACGAACGTGTTCCACGCGCTGGTCGAGCATGCGCTGACCGGGCGAAGCGCGCTTCCCGACGCCACCGCGCACCACCACCTGTCGGACGTCCGCCGCATCGCCGAGCGACGGCGCTTCTTTCACTGGCCGCTCGAGTTTCCGGAGGTGTTCTTCGATGCCAACGGACGCGAGCACCCGGACGGCGGCTTCGACGCGGTCATCGGGAACCCCCCGTGGGACATGCTGCGCGCCGACGCCGGCCCTGATGTCGGCGAGAAGAGCGCGGGCGAGAAGAGCGAGCACGCGGCCGTGCTGCGGTTCACCAGAGACGCGGGCCTCTACCACACGCAGTCGCGGGGCCACGCCAATCAGTACCAGCTGTTCGTCGAGCGGGCGCTGCGGCTCACGAGACCGGGCGGACGCGTGGCGCTCGTGGTGCCATCCGGCCTGGCGCACGATCACGGGTCAGCGGCCTTGCGCCACCTTCTGCTGCGCCAGTGCCGCGTCGACTCGATCGTCGGGTTCGACAACCGCGCGGGCGTCTTCCCGATTCACCGAAGCGTGCGCTTCGTGCTGCTGACGGCGACCCGGGGCGGCGAAACGGCGCGCGTGCGCTGCCGCTTCGGCCTGCAGGATCCGGCGGCGCTCGACGCGCTCGGCGAGACCCCGCCGGCGGCCGGAGCACCTGGCTGGTTCGCTCTGACGCCCGCACTGCTCGAGCGGCTGTCGGGGCCAGGGCTTGCCATCCCTGACCTGCGCGCGCCGCTCGATCTTGCCATCCTGGAGAAAGCAGCCCGCGGCCACCCGCCGCTCGGCTCCGCGGCCGGCTGGCACGTGCGCTTCGGGCGCGAGTTGAACGCCAGCGACGATCGGCAACACTTCAAGTCCGGCGGGCGCGGCCTGCCGATCATCGAAGGGAAGCACGTGCACCCGTTCGCGGTCGACACCGCGTCGGCCACGCTGCGCATCCCGGCGGGCACGGCGGCACGTCTGCTGGACGCCGCGAGCACGTTCCGCCGCAAGCGTCTCGCCTTCCGTGACGTCGCCAGCGCCACCAACAAGACGACGCTCATCGCGGCCATTGTGCCAGACGGTTGTGTCACGACGCACACGCTCTTCTGCCTGCGCACGCCACTCGACATCGACGAGCAGATGGTGCTCTGCGCGCTGTTCAACAGCTACCCGGCGAATTTCCTCGTCCGGCTGCGCGTCTCGACACACGTCTCGCTGGCCGTGATGGAGGCGTTGCCGCTGCCGCGCCCGGCGCCCGGCAGCAGGCTGCACGGCGACCTGCTGCAGTGCGGCCGCGCGCTCGCCGAACACCCCGCCGACCGCGACGCCGCCGCGGCGATGCACGCGGCCGGCGCCTGCGCCTACGGCCTGACCGGCGAGGAGTTCGCGCACGTGCTCGCGTCGTTTCCGCTCGTCCCTGCGATTGAGCGCCGGGCGGCGCTCGAACTGTTCGAGGCGAACACGGTGTAGGAGGGCGGCCGGTCGAATCTGGATGCAGCCGCGAACCACGCCGAGGCACACCCGCGATCCATCCGCCTCCGGCGAAGCCCTCAGATCAGCGCCGCGAGCAGGCTGCCGAGCAGGAGCGCGAGGACGACCGACGTGTAGAGCACGAAAGGCCAATCGCGTTGCCGTGCGAACTCCGCGATCGAGACCGCAACGCGGGCGACGGGCGTGGCCAACAGCACCACGAGGCCGCCGGTGAGCAGGACAGTCGTGATCCGCCGCGCCGGGGCGGCGAACGTCAGTGCGAGGCCGGCAGCGAGGCATGCGGTGCTCACCCACGTCCCGACGGTGAGCACGCGCCCGAGTGCGACCTCGGCACGACGCATGTCGGCCTGGCTCATCTCGCCCCCGTGTACATCATTGCCGCGACGGCGAACAGCACGATCACCAGCAGGATGCGAAGCCACAGCCCATTCAGGCGGGCGGCAATCCGCAGGCCCAGACGAGAGCCGATCTGCACGCCGACGACGGCCGCTGCCGCATACGCCGGCACGAGCGTCCCGCGACCGTAGTAGATCACTGCCCCGGCGCTGGCGGTGACGCCGATCATGAAGGCGCTCGTCGCGGCGGCGGCACGCATCGGTACACCGCACCACGCGTTCAGCACGGGTACTTTGATGAATCCGCCGCCCACTCCCAACAGGGACGACACGTTGCCGGCGACGAACGATGCGGCGAGGGCGAGCGGCATCCGCTTGAACCGGTAGGTCACGACGCGTCCGAGCCGCTCGTCGTGATACTGCCCGCCGAGCGCGCCCGGGTCAGGGTCGTCGCCGATAAGGAAATTCGAGTGCCGCAACCGCCCGAGCACCATGATGGCGGCGAGCACCGCGACCACGGAGAACAGCTTGCGCAGCGTCGACGGCGCCAGCACCTGCGCGGTGATGCCGCCCAGCAACCCGCCCGCCGCCGTGGCCACTTCCAGCAGCATGCCGAGCCGGAGATTGATCAGCTGTCGTCCCGCGGCGGCGCCAGATACGGCGCTCGACGTTGCGATGACGGTCGTCAGGCTGATCGCCGCCGCCGCCTGGAACGGCATGCCGAGGACGAGCACGAGGAAGGGCACGAGGAACACGCCGCCGCCGAGGCCCAGCAGGGTCCCGACCACGCCCGCCACGCTGCCCAGCGTGATGGTCGCGAGCATGACGAGGGGGGTGAGGACCGGCATCGCGAACGCGCGGGCGGACAGCGATAGACGCCGACCGCCGAGCATGCGGATCCTACTCTGTCCGACGCCCGCGCGTGCGGGACGCGCAGGATGCGGCAACGAGAAGCGGTAGGATCACGCCGTCGATGGTGCTCAGAGCCCTGCTCGTAACGGCGACCGCGTGCGTCATGACCAGTGCCGCGCCTGATCCTGCCGACATCGTGATCCGGAACGTCCGCGTCGTCCACGGCGACGGACGGGTGACCGCGCGGGCGAACGTCAGCGTGAGCCGGGGGCGCATCGCGGCGGTTGCCAGCGTGGGCGCGGGCGCCATTCCGCGCGCGCGCCGCAACCTGGATGGAACCGGCCGCACGCTCATCCCCGGTCTCATCGACGCGCACGTGCACGTCACCGGCTGGTCGCTGCCGCTCTTCCTGCGGTACGGCGTGACAACCGTGCGCGACCTGCACAACCGGCCCGACTACGTTCTCCCGCTCGCGCGCGAGGACGCGCCCGATCGCCCACGGATCGTCGCGGCCGGCGCGTTGCTCGACGGGCCCGGCAGCTTCTGGAAGGACGCCCGGATCGTCAGCACCACGGCCGATGCACGGATCGCGGTGCGCGAGCAGGTCGCCGCCGGCGCCGGTGTGATCAAGGTCTACACGCGCCTTCACGTCGGGCTGATCAACACGATCGTGCAGGAGGCCCGTGCCCGCGGCGTGCCCGTCGCAGCGCATCTCGGCAAGACCACGGCGATCGCTGCCGCACAGGCCGGCGTGACCAGCATCGAGCATTTGAGCGGCATCGCCGACGCGGCGTCGGACCAGCCGGCCCGGCTGCTGGCCGCACACGACGACTTTCTCGGCGGCTGGACGGCATTCGAGCGGGAGTGGGTGCGCCTCGATCCCGCGCGGCTGGACGAGATCGCGCGCGCGCTGCACGCGAGCGGCGTCGTGCTCGTCCCCACCCTCGCGCTGCACGAGGCCTTTTCGCGCCTGGAGGATCCCGATCTGCTGCGGGACCCTGCGCTGGCGGATGTTCCGCCGCAGGTGCTGGCGCGCGAGTGGGACCCGGCGGACATCACGGGCCGTGCAGGCTGGACACCCGAGACGATGCGCGCCTTCAAGCAGGCGCTGCCCGTCATGCAGCGGTTTGTCGCCGCCTACGTGCGCATGGGTGGACGTGTGGCTGCGGGTACCGACACGCCGCAGCAGTTCGTGGTGCCGGGCGCGAGCCTCCATCGCGAGCTGCAGCTGTACGTGGCGGCCGGTCTCACGCCGGCAGCGGCGGTGAAAACGGCAACGGCCGAAGCCGCGGCCCTGCTGGGCATTTCCGACCGCGCAGGCACCGTCGACGCGGGCAAGGATGCCGACCTGGTGCTGCTCGATGGCAATCCGCTCGCCGACATCAGCGCGACGCTGCGAATACGGCTCGTGATGCGGGGCGGGACCGTCGTTTACGAGCGCTGACCGCCGGCGTGGTTCCGCAGGACGGCGTAGAGCGTCTCCATGATTGGCACCGGGATGCCGTGCGTGCGGGCGCGCCGGACGAGGGCGCCCTGCAGCGCCTCGACCTCGATCCGCTTGCCCTGCTGCAGATCGATCAGAAGCGACGACCGCGTGGATGGCGGCAGCGCGTTGGCGTAGGCGCGAACGCGCGCCGGGACGTCGGGCGTCACGGGAACGCCTTCCGCACGCGCGATGGCCGCGACTTCGGCACAGGCGCGGATGAACAGGTCGCGCGTCTCCTCCTCGGCCCAGAGTGGGCCGATCGGCAGTCGTGCCGCACCGGTGAATCCGGCGAATGGTGCGAGGTACACGTACTTCTCCCAGAGCGGCACGCGCGCATCGGGCACGGCTTCGGCCTCGACGCCAGCTCCCGCGAGGAGATCCCGGATCGCGACGACCCTCGCGGAGACCTCCGCCGGTGGGTCGAACGCCTCACCGAACACGATGCGGTGGTGCGTGCCCGTCTGCTCGATCAGGCCCGGCGCCGCAACGGCGGTGGCGATGTAGGCTGCGCCGCCGAGCACGTGTGCGCCGCCGACGACGGCGGCGACGTCGCGCGGGCTCTCGACGCCATTCTGCAGCGTCAGGACGATGGTGCCGGCCGCGGTGAGCGGCGCGAGCATCGGGAGCGCCGTGCCGTTGTCGTAAGTCTTGACGGCGAAGAGCACCAGGTCCTGCGCGCCCACGTCCGAAGGCGTGTCGGATGCGCGGGGGTGGACCGTGAACTCGCCACGCGCCGCGCGGACGGTCAACCCACGCTCACGAATGGCCGCCAGGTGCGCGCCGCGCGCGAGGAGCGTGACCTCGTGTCCGGCGCGCGCCAGCAGGGCGCCGTAATAGCCGCCGACGGCTCCGGCTCCGATGACAGCGATGCGCATGGGCTGTTCCATTGCGGGATCCTCGATCGAGGATTCGGCACTCAGGCCGGGACGCGACGCCTGCGCCAGTACCCGTACGCCGGCAGGCCCGCGGCCATCAACAGCAGGCCCGCGACCGACTCGACGGGGCGCTGCAGCAGCGTGTTGGCGACCAGACCGAGTGAGCCCGCAACGAACACGAGCGGCACGAGCGGGTAGCCCCACGTCCGGTACGGCCGCGGCAGATGCGCGTGTGTCCGACGGAGCCTGAAAATCGCGAGCCCTGCCAGCACGTTGAACAGCACCGCCGCGAACATCACGTACGTGAACAACTGCTCGTAGCTGCCCGAGAGCGTCAGCGCGCAGGACCAGCCCGCCAGGCCGAGCAGAGCGCCGTGGGGCACGCGGGTCCTGGGATGCACGAGCGCCGCGAAGCGGAAGAACATGCCATCGGCCGCCATCGCGTACCCCGCGCGAGACACCGCGAGCAGCGCCGACATGTTGCAGCCGAGCGTCGAGAGACAGACGATCGCGGCAACGATTGACGCGCCCAACGGACCGACGACAGCCCCCATCGCTTTCTCCGCCACGCGCATCTCACCGCTGATCGCGGCGAGCGGGAGCGCCACGAAGTAACCAACGTTCACCAGCAGGTAGACGGCCATGATCCCGAGCGTGCCGTAGATGAACGCGCGCGGCAGCGTACGCGCCGGATCGTGTACCTCTCCCGCCGCAAACGCGAGGTAAGCCCAGCCCTCATAGGCCCACATCACGGCAATCATCGCGACACCGAACGCGGCGAACGGCCGCGCAACCGCCGGAACGATGGGCGTCAACGCGGGCGCGTGCGGCCAGGCGGCGATGGCGACGACTGGAATGGCGACAACCGCGACGATCTTGAGCATGGTGACGAGTGCAGCGAGCCGGCTGGCCACTGCGACGTTCGCCATGTTCGCCGCGGCAAGCGCCGCGATCGAGAGTGCGCCCAGCACCTGGGCGGCCGAGATGCTCAGTGCACCGAGCGGCAGCGGAATCGTGGCCACGACGTGTGCGGTCGAGAGCGCCGGGAAGAAGTAGCTGAACGACTCAGCGAACCCGACGGCCACCGCAGCCGTCCCGCCGGGGAGCACGATCAGCACCATCGTCCAGCCGAAGAGGAACCCGATGAGCGGCCCGTACGCCTCTTCGAGAAACACGTAGATGCCGCCCGATCGCGGCAGCATGGCGCCCATCTCGGCCAGCGTGAGCCCGCCCGCGCATGCCATCAAGCCGCCCGCGAACCATGCGGCCAGTACGAGGGACGCGGACGGGAGCGCCTCGACCATGCCGCCGGTTGTGAGGAATATCGCCGATCCGATGACGTTCCCGACGACGAGCATCGTGGCGGGCCAGAAGGTGATGCCGCGAAGCAGCGCGCCTTCGCCCGGGGGGGCGGCGATCACTGCAGGGGCGGAACTCGCGGTGGGCATTCGGGGCCGCGACTTTACCACACGCCGTCGAGCGGCATGCGACACGCGGGCGCCGTGTACTGCGTGCTAAGATCGGGCCGCCCGAAGGATGCCTCACCCGGCCGGGCGTTCTTCACCGGAGGCTGCTCAGATGGCGTCTCGACTCACGACATTCATCGTGGTCCTGATCGTTGCCGGGACGCTCATCGCCGGCCTCATCGTCGGGGCGCAGCGCGACGACGCAAGCGGCCCCGTCGATCTCATCGTCACCAACGGCCGCGTGTACACCGGCCAGCCATCCAGATTCGCCGAGGCCCTCGCGATACGCGGCAACAAGATTCTCCGCGTTGGCGCCAACCGCGACATCAAGCGGCTGCGCCGCGCGCAAACCATCGTGGTCGACGCACACGGCGGGTCGGTGCTGCCCGGCTTCAACGACGCGCACGTGCATCTGATGAGCGGCGGGCTCGCGCTGGCCAACGTCAACCTGCTGGACGTGACGACGCTCACCGATATCCAGTCGAGCGTGAAGGCATTTGCCGCCTCGCATCCGGAACGTCCCTGGATCCGCGGCCGCGGCTGGTACTACGACCCGTTCCCGGGCGGGCTGCCAACACGCCAGCAACTCGACGCGGCGGTGTCCGATCGCCCGGCGTACCTCGTGGCCTACGACGGCCACACGGGTTGGGCGAATACGCGGGCGCTCACGGCCGCGGGGATCACGCGTCGAACGCCAAACCCTGCCGGCGGCGTCATCGTGAAGGATCCGCGTACGGGCGAGCCCACCGGCGTGCTGAAGGAGGCGGCGCAGTCGTTGATGCAGAAGGTGCTGCCGCAGCCGACCCGCGCCGACCGCCTCGACGCGTTGCGCGCGGCCATCCGCGAAGCGCAGCGCCTCGGGGTCACCAGCGTGCAGAACGCGGGCGGCTCGCCGGACGAACTCGCCCTGTTTGACGAGCTGCGGACCGCTGGCGAGTTGCAGGTCCGCGTGTACGCTGCGCTTTCCGTCACGGCGCGCACGACCGCCGCCGAAATGCAGGCGATCGAGGCTGCGCGGGACAAATACCGGGACGATCCTCTGCTCAAGTCGGGAGCGGTGAAGCTGATGGCGGACGGCGTCATCGAGTCGCACACTGCCGCGATGCTCGCGCCATACGAGAACAGGGCCACGACCGGTTTGCCGTATTTCACGGCCGACGATCTCACGCGCCGGATCGCGAGGCTGGACAAGGACGGCTGGCAGATCCTCGTCCACGCCATTGGCGACGGCGCCGTGCGCGCTTCACTCGACGCCATCGAGCAGGCCGCGAAGACGAACCCCGCCCCGGCGCGGGGCCGACGGCATCGGCTCGAGCACATCGAGACGATCGACCCCGCCGACATCCCTCGATTCGGCGCGCTTGGCGTCATCGCATCGCAGCAGCCGTTCCATGGCACGCCCGCCCCGAGTCAGATGACCGTGTGGACCGCCAACATCGGCGGCGAGCGGGCGTCGCGTGGGTGGGCCTACCACTCCATCATGGCGGCCGGCGGCCGGCTGGCGTTCGGGAGCGACTGGCCGGTAGTGACGCTCGATCCCCGGACGGGCATCCACACCGCAGTCACGCGCACGACGGTCGACGGGCTGCCCGAGGGCGGCTGGTATCCCGCCGAGCGCATCCCGCTCACCGCGGCGGTCGACGCGTACACGTCCGGCGCGGCGTGGGCATCCTTCGACGAGCAGCGCAAGGGCAGGCTCGCGCGTGATCTGCTCGCCGACGTCGTCGATCCTGTCGTCCGACATCTTCCAGCCAGACGCGCACGTGATGGACGCGGTCGTCGAGACGACGATCTTCGACGGCAAGATCGTCTACACGCGGGCGCCATCGCCACCCGCAACGCAGTAGGCACACCGGAGAGAGGTCACGTGTCGAGCGCGAAGCGTTCGATCGCCTGCGCCAGCCCGGCCTCGGCGTTGCTCCCGGTGACGTGAAAGCTGCCGTCCAGCAGCTCGACGACGCTGTTGCCCATGGCAACGCCGGTGCCGGCGTAGTCGAGCATCTCGCGATCGTTGTGGTTGTCGCCGACCGCCATGACGGCCTCGCGCCTGAGTCCGAGGGCCTGGGCCCAGCCGGCTAACGTGGTGCCTTTCGTCACGCCGGCGCCGAGCACGTCCACCAGGATGAAGTCGCGCCACGCATACTCGACGAACGAGACGGCGTAGCGGTGGGCGGCGGGTGCGGCCGCGAGCGTGGCGATCAGCTCACGCATGCGCGTCAGGCCGCCGGTGAACATCACCTCGACGGGATCCTCGACGAGGCATGCTTCGAGCGGCACCGTCTCGGCAATCAACGCGGCGTGCTTCCCGTAATATCCGGCGCGTGACGGGTGCGTCCAATCGAGCCCGCCCGAGACCAGCTGACCCGCCGCCGGTCGATCGAACACGACGGCTGCCTCGTGTCGATACAGCGCGGTCTGCGCGAGCAGGTCACGCGCCACGTCCTGCGGCATCAGCCGGCGCAGGAGGGTGGTGCCGTCGAGACGGCGGACGATGGCGCCGTTGCTGGCCACGAGCACGATCGGCAGCCCGAGGCGCTCGGCCACCGGCAGCGCGAAGCTGTAGCCGCGCCCGGTCACGAGCGCCACCTCGATGCCGCGATCGAGCGCGGACGCGATCGCCCGGCGGTTCTCGTCGGGAATGCCGCCGGCCGGGTCGAGCAGTGTGCCGTCGATGTCGATGGCGATGAGACGGATGGACACGCGGAGCAGGCTCTCGGATGCCGATTTGCCGGATGCAGGCTGGCGGAACGCCGTTATTCGCCGCGGACGCGTTTCGCGAAGGCGGCGGGTGCGCCGGGACTGCAGGCCTCCCACCACGCGGTGAAGTCCCGCGCGACCGCCTCGATGCCGACGGCGGCGGTTGAATCGCTCGTGGCGTGGCGCACGGCCGGCACCAGGTCGCGAATGCGCTCCCACACGAACAGCAGCTCGCGGCCGCTCTGGAAGAACAGCTCCTTGTGGAGCACGCCGCTCGTGACGAAGGACGCGACCATCTCCCAGTAGGTCAGCACCATGCGGTAGGACGCGTTCTCGTCAGATCCGACCGGGCACAGGCGCGTGAAGTCGTCCATCATCCGCACACGGAACGACGAGGAGAACCAGGCGCGTGCCTTCCGCAGCCGCTCTTCCCGGCGCATTTCGTACAGCCGCAGAATGAGCTGTGCATCTTCGTAGGTCGGCTGTGACGCTGCGGGCATGAGCACTCCTGGTCCGGCAATGGGTTGATTGCGGAAGATCGCCGGCCATTTCACCGTATTGGATACACGGTGCCACGGCTGAATGGCAGAGCGAGGCTGGGGACAGCAGGTTGAATTCTACCGCAGCGTCGAGAAGCCCTTCCTCCTGCCCCCTACGCAGCGTCGCCAGCCGTTCATCTTGTCGCGTGCACTTGAACTGAGTCCTGCCCGCAGAGCGTCGGCTCCGCTCGTCTCGACGCAGAGGACCCTCTCGCCTTGACACGGGGCCAGTGCGCCGATACCGTCCGATCTGGGTTCGAATACGGGAGGGCTTCAGCGGCAGGAGCTGGACTCGTCCCGCGTGTTATGGGCCCGTGCAAAAAACCCTCCCGACGCGGTTTCAGGCGCATGACAGTCGAGAAGCGAACGCTGCCCGCCCGCTACTACACCGACCCCGCGATCTTTGCGCGTGAGCGCGAACGGATCTTCGGCGCAATGTGGGTGTGTGCCGGGCGCGCCGAGGAAGTCGCGGCGCCAGGCGACTTCGTGCTGCGCGAGGTCGCGGGCGAAAGCGTGATCGTCACGCGGCGGAAGGACGGGGTGCTCGCGGCCCACTACAACGTGTGCCGTCATCGCGGCACACGCCTCTGCACCGAGGCCACCGGGCACTTCCCGGATCGGATCCAGTGCCCGTATCACGGCTGGACGTACGACCTCGACGGCCGCCTGCTCGGCGCGCCGCACATGGACGGAGCGCCCGGGTTTCGACGCGAAGACAACGCTCTGAGCGCGGTCGGTGTCGCCGAATGGGATGGCCACCTGTTCGTGACGCTGAACACGTCGCCGGCGCCGCTCGATCAACAGCTGCTCGGCCTGCCCGAACGCTTCGCCGCATGGCACATGGGCGAGCTGCGGCGCGCCTACCGCGTCGTCTACGAGGTGAAGGCGAACTGGAAGCTCGTGATGCTGAATTACTCGGAGTGCCTGCACTGCCCGCTGATTCATCCGGCCCTGCAGCGCAATGCCGATTACCTGAGCGGCGACAACGAGCCCGTGACCGACCGCTGGTTCGGCGGCGCGATGTCCTTCCGCGACGGCATCTTCACCATGAACCGCGACGGCCTGCAGAAGCGGCCGCCCCTGCCGGGACTGACTGGGGCGCAACATCGCCACGGCTACTACTACGCCGTGCTCCCGAACCTGCTGCTGAGCCTTCATCCCGACTACGTGATGACGCACACGCTCTGGCCCCTCGCGCCCGATCACACGCGCATCGTGTGCGAGTGGCACTTCCACCCGTCGGAGCACGAGAACCCGCTGTTCGACCCGTCGGACGCGATCGACTTCTGGGACGAGGTCAATCGCCAGGACTGGCACGTGTCGGAGCTGTCACAGGCGGGCATCGCCTCACGCGCGTACCGTCCGGGCGTCTACTCGCCGCGCGAGGGACTGCTGTGGGACTTCGATCGGGTGGTCGAGAGAATCCTGAGTTGAAGAGAGGTGACGTGTCTCGAGCGGCAGACCAGGACTACTGAGCACGGCGAACTACTCGATCCATCGCAGGACGAGTAGCGCCAATCCGCCACTCACGTCCAGCAGTGCGTGCGCGCCTACTCCAGCCGCAACTCCGCGAAGCCGATGGCGCACGTCTCCCGTCCCTCGCCGCGCAGCAGGCGCGCCCAGTCGGGATCCTGCTCGAAGCCGGTGTAGAAGACGGTGTATCGCCCGCCGCCTTCGTCGATGAGCCCGAGCGGTGTCCGCACGTCCTTCGCCCACGCGCCGGCGGTGGGCTGAATCTTCAGGCGGTGGCCTGCGCCCCACGTGATGCCGTCTGCCGAGTAGGCCCAGCCGATCGTATCGGCGCCCTGGCTGTCGTACACCGCGAGCCATCCGCCTCCGGGAACGGGGGTGACAATCGGGTTCTCGATGAACTTCGGCTCGATCGGAACGGGGCTGTGGGTGCGCACGCGCGTCCACGGACCGCCGAGGGCCGGCGCGGAAGCGAGGCCCACCAGCCAGTGGGTGATCGGCATCGTCTCGCTCTTGGCGCTGCCGTACAACGCCTGCCACGTGCCGCCCACGCGGTAGGGGAAGAACGAATCGGTGCCCTGCAGCCCCTCCCACGGAAGCGAGTCCGGCCCCGGCTCCATCACGACGCGCTCGTCGTCATAGGGACCGGCAATGCCTTGAGGTCCTGATACGCGCGAGACGGCGCGCCAGATCCGGCCGTGGTGATTGAGCATGAACTTCGTGCCGTCTCCCGGCGCGGAGTGATACGCCACGTAGAACAGGTTCCACCGCTTGCCGTCCTCGTCCCACACGGGCAGCGGCGACCACAGTGCCGCGCGCGGATCCTTCCCGCCGAACTCGGCGCTCGACTCGCGCACCGTGCCGACGCGAATCCAGTGCAGGCGATCGCGGCTGGTCCAGTAGCCGAACTTCATGCGGACCCACATCGGGTCGCCAACCATCTCCGAAGTAAAGAGGTGGTAGGTGTCGCCCACCTTCACGGCGCGTCCGCCCTCGAAGCCGAATCGGTTCCCCTCAGCGCCTGGCGATCGGGTCGTGATCACTGGCGCGGGATGCTGTTCCGCGAGGACGAGGCGCGGCTCAGGGGGTGAGCGTGGAGGTGCCCATCCGGCCGCCACGCCGAGGAGGGGTGCAGCGCACATCATCAGCTTCCACATCGGTTAGCTAGCCTGCCCCCCGGGGCCGACCTGAAGGTCGGCACTACGCGACGATACCGGGCCGACCTCAAGGTCGGCACTACGCGATGATACCGGGCCGAGCTCAAGGTCGGCGCTACGCGAAGATTCCGGGCCGACCTCAGGGTCAGCGCTACGCGAAGGCTCCGGTCGGCACTGCGCGAAGATACCGGTCGCACTACGCGAAGATACCGCACTCGAACCTCACTGGCCCGCGTCCCTACTCGTGCCGCGCCTGGATGAGTTCCACGACCGCGGCGGGAGTGTCGGCGACGTGGTCCGGGCGGGCATCCAGCAGGTGAGCGCGCGGAAACGGGCCCCATGCGGCGGCAATGGTGCGCATGCCGGCAGCACGTCCTGCCGCGACGTCATGCACGCTGTCGCCAACATAGGTTGCTGCCGCCGGCGGCACGTCCAGCCGCCGGGCAGCTTCCACGAGCGGTGCCGGATCTGGCTTGTGGAGAACCGTATCGTCGTGAAAGATCGCCACCTCGAAGAAGTCGGCCAGCCCGTATCGTGCCATCCCGAGCCGCGCCGATCGTTCTCGCTTGCTCGTCACGACCGCGAGGCGCAGTCCCGCCGCGCGGAGCGCCGCGAGCATCGCATCGATGCCGTTGAAGGGACGGATCAGCGCATCGTGGTGTTCATCGTTGTGTGCGCGGTAGGTGGCAAGCATCTCGGCGGCCAGCGCATGCGGATTCGCGACGCCTTCGGCGATCGCGGTCTCGAGCAGCGATTCGGGCAGCGAACGTCCGAACGTCGCGATCAGCGCCTCACGCGGAGGACATCCATCCTTCAGATGACGCTGGAACGTATGCCGGCACGACGCCAGAATCAGCTCCGTCGTATCGATCAGCGTGCCGTCGAGATCGAACAGGACCGCGGACGGTATCTTCATCGTGGCTCTGCTGCCGCTATCGCCGCCCGGCGGCTCCGGAGGACCATCGACCAGATCAGGACGGCCATGGTAACGCCGCATCCGCACGACACGAGGATGGCGGCGCGGAACCCTGCCTGTCCTGCCACGCGCGCCACGAGCCATGGGATGATCATGCCGCCCAACTGGGCGACCGACAGCAGCAGTCCGAACACGGCGCCGGTGTTGCGCTCGTACCGATCCCCGGCTACCGAAAGTGCGGTCGGCGCCATGGGCGAGATGGCGAGGCCGGTGAGCAGCACGACGATGCCGAGGGTCAGCGGCGTGGCTGCGACGCTGATGGCAGCGAAGCCCGCCGCGGCGAGCGACGACGCGAATCCGAGCAGCATCAGCTTTGACATGCGCGCCAGGACGAACGGCATCAGCATGCGGCCGACGGCGAGCGCGCCCCAGTAGAGGCCGACCATCATGGTTGCCGACGCGCGGGGCACGGCGGCCAGCGTGTACGGCGCGATCCATCCCGCCATGACCGCTTCGTTGCCGAAGTCGAGGATGAGCAGCAGAATCAAGGCGACAATCCACGGATCGCTCAACGCCGATCGGGTCGCCAGCTGTTCGTGGGCTGCTGCGGCGACCTGCGGTGGCCGCGGCTGGAGCAGGTGGAGAACGCCGGCGATCGCACACACGGTGGCGAGCACCAGGAGGCGCGTGCGTGCCTGCTCGTACGAAGAGACGCCGCTGAACGCGAGCGGGACCGAGACGGAGCCGGCGGCGCCGAAGACGCCGAGCACGTTCAGCATGGGCCCGCGGCGTTCGCCATAGAGGTTCGAAACCAGCGTGTTTGCCGCCGCGTTCACGGCCGCTCCTCCCAGGCTCATGAGCACCGCAGCGAACAGCGCCTGCGCGAAGTCACCGGCAAACGCCAGCAGAAACAGGGCGGCGGCCATCAGCAACGATCCGGCCGCGAGCACACGCGTGCTCCCGAGGCGATCGACGACTCGACCGGCACCAGCCGTGAACAGCAGCTGTCCCGTGAAGAGCGCCAGCAGCAGCCACGCCTGCCGATTGAGATCGAGTCCGGCATGCGCAGTCGCCGCGGGAATACCGAACAACTGCCCCAGGAGCGCCAGGATGATGCCGAAGATCCACTGGCCCGCAATGGCCGACGCCATCAAGCGGGTACGCGACGAGGAGGGCATTGCCGAGGATTATGGCGCAGGAGCCATTGGATGTCGGATGCAGGATGTCGAATGCAGCATGTCGGATGCGAACGCGAACTGGGCCACCATCGGCACTTCCGCATCGGGCATCCAGCATCCAGCATCCGACATCCGACATCCGACAT
Source organism: Vicinamibacteria bacterium (assembly GCA_963697705.1). Taxonomy (GTDB): domain Bacteria; phylum Acidobacteriota; class Vicinamibacteria; order Vicinamibacterales; family JAENWD01; genus CAVUCH01. Next base: position 124,991 of record CAVOPA010000017.1, on the reverse strand, counting down.
GTCTGTGATCAGTACGGATTCCCCTTTTCCTGCCGCTGTCGCCTCAGCGCCTCGGCGTACCATTCGAGCTCCGCGGCGAAGCGATCGAACCGGCGGCCTGCGCCGGGCGTGAGCTCCTGGCCCTGCTCGTCGAATGCCGCCGAGACGCGCGGCACCGGGAACGTGCTCGCGATGCTCGGCATGCCGAGCTCGCAGAGAATTGCCTGCAGGTGAACGGCGGCGCGGACGCCGCCGAACTGACCGCCTGAATACGACACGATGGCCGACGGCCGGAAGAAATACTCCTCGAGGAAGTGGTCCAGCAGGTTCGTCAGCGCTGGCGGGACGCTGTGGTTGTACTCGCCCGTGACGATCACGAACGCATCCGCCGCGCGATACAGGGCCGCGAGGGTCTCGAGCTCCGCCGGGGCCTCCCCTTTGGGGTACTCCTTGTACATCCGGTCGAGCAGCGGGAGCTTCACCTCGAGGGCGTCGACGAACGACACCGCGTGCCCGCGAGCCGTCAGGCTGCGCTCGGCAAAGCGGGCCGCGCGGATTCCCTGCCGATCGCTGCGCACCGAGCCATAGATCAACACGATGTTCAGGGACATGGCGAGCTCCACAGGGGCCAAGGGCTGAGGGCTAAGGGCTGAGGGCTGAGGGCTGAGGGCTGAGGGCCACGCTCAGGGCAGGCGCTCAGGGCCGGGGCTAAGGGTCTCAGAAACGCTGAACGCTACAGCGAACGCCACGGCGCGGAACACAGCGGAACCGGCATGTCGTTTGGTCCGTGGCCCCGCCTTCAGCCCTTAGCCCTTAGCCCTTGGCCTTTAGCCCTCCCCGTTCGTATGACTCGCGGCGGGCTGCCGGCGACAGCTTGATGACGTACCGCATCGGGTCAGCATCGAAACGCGCACGGAGTCCGGCCAGGCTATCTGCGCCGCCGTAACTGATCGACGAGCAGAGGTGCCGCATCATGTCCTGGAACACGCTGCGTGCCGACCCGCGAAGGGGCACGCTGACCTCCATCCCCTCGGCGCCGAGCGCCTGCAGGTCGATGAGGTCGGCATCCTCGACGTCGAGTCGATCCTTGATCGCCTGGATCGATGCCATGCCGCGCAGCACCTTGAAGGGCACTTGCACCGGCTTCTGGGATTCGGGCAGCAGGACGGACTTCTGCACGATCTCGCCCGGCGACTCCTGGGTGCCGGCGAACGCGCTGCCGAGCATCACGGTGTCGCCGCCCATGAGCAACGCCTCACAGAGGCTGCCATGTCGCTTGATGCCGCCGTCCGCAATGATCGGCAGTTCGCCGCCCAGAGCGGCGCGGCAGTCCACGAGCGCCTGCAGCTGCGGCACGCCGAAGCTGGTGGTGATGCGCGTGGTGCAACCACCGCCAGGGCCGATGCCGACCTTCACCGCACTGGCGCCGCGATCCGCGAGAAAGCGCGCCCCCTCGGCAGTCGCCACGTTCCCTGCAATCACCTCTGCGTCCGGGAACCGCGCGCGCACGGCCGCGAGCGCGCGTTCCATGACCAGCGAGTGACCATGGGCGATGTCGATCACCAGCAGGTCGGCACCGGCACGCAGCAGCTCGGCCGCGCGCTCGATGAAGTCACCTCGTGCGCCGATTGCCGCGCCCACCCGCAGGCGGCCGAGATCGTCCCGCGAGGCAAACGGCAGGCGCCGCTGCCGCAGCAAGTCTCTCGACGTGATGAGCCCGAGCAGGGTGCCATCGCCGGCGACGAGCGGCAGCTTCTTGACCTTCCGCTCGATCATCAGACGCTCGGCGGCTGGCAACGACAGCTCACCCTCGTGCAGTACCAGCTGATCGCGAGGCGTCATCCGCTCCGCCACGCGCGCCGTGCTGTCGCTCAGGAACCGGATGTCGCGCTCGGTGAGCAGCCCGACGAGCTTGCCCGAGCCGTCGACGACCACCAGCGTGCCGACGCGGGATCGCAGCATCGCAACGGCGGCTTCCGCCACGGTGGCATCGGGCTGAATCGTGTACGGATCGCGGATCACGCCGTGCTGCGAGCGCTTGACCACCTGGACTTCGCGCACCTGCGGTCCGATGTCGCCGGGCCGAAAGCCGCGATCGATGATCCCAATGCCACCTTCCTCCGCCATGACGATTGCCATCGGCGCGCGGGTGACCGTATCCATGTTGGCCGATACCACCGGGCGGTTGATCGTCAGCCGGCGGGTCAGGCGGGAGCACAGGTCAATCGCGGCGGGGTCGCGGCTCTCGACCAGGCTGAATTGCGGCGCCAGCAGGATGTCGTCGAACGTACAGCCGTGAACGAGCTCGCGGAGTGTCATGGGGCGTTGATGATAACAGGCGCACACGCGCTGGCGATGATGTCGAAGGACCTCTCGCCGCCACGGCCGACAGGGTTGCAGCGGATGCAAGCGCGCCGGGCTGGCAGCTGCGTGTGGCGGGGCCCGCCGTTCAGCGCGTCGGCGATCCGCCCCGGGATCGCTGCGGCAGCTCGCTCAGGATCCGCTGCAGGCTGCCCACCTGGCTCGTTATCGTTTCGATCTGCGCGCGTGCCGCGTCGCTCGTCGCGCTGGCTGCCAGGCCGGCGGTCACGCGCGCGAGGGTGGCAACCGGCGGCCGGAGCTCCTGTATCTGCCGCACCACCTGCTCGTGGACGAGCGCCTGTTCGCGGGCGAGCTGCAGGACTCGCCGCCGTTCAGGAAACGAGGCGTCGGGCTGCATCAGGAGGTAGCGCCGGAGGTTGCGTCCCACGGCCGTGGCCACCACCGCCAGGTCGTCGCCGAGCGAATCGGTGACGATGAACGGTTCGCTTGCGAGCCGGCCATCACCGACCCTGTCCCAGAACAGGTCGGCTTCGACGAGAAACGAGTCGAGCACGGGAAACACGTCGCTGAGGACCACCTCTGAACCTTCGTTCCGCGCCCGGATGAAGACCCGGACGAACCACGGCGGCAGCGGGTGATCGCCGACACGTACGAATCCGCCCTCGAGGCGTTCGAGCACGACGAAATCGAGGGCCAGGCAGATATCGGCGAGCACTGCGTTCGACACGTGTCATGTCCCCCCATCCGTCTCAGGTCCCGACCATCGCACGAGTGAGCGCCAGAAACGCTTCCTCGACGCCCGCGCCCGACAGGGCACTGGTGCGCACGATCGGCCAGCCCTCGTCGGCTATCTTCCAGAGCGCCTTGTCGTCGACCTGCCAGTCGGCAATGAGGTCTGCCTTGTTGAGCGCGAGCACGAACGGCACGCGGCCAGCGACGCTTGCGGCCGTCTTCTGCAGCGAGCGCGCGGTGTCGAGCGTGAGCTGCCGTGTCCCGTCCGCAACCAGCAGGTAGCCGGCCGCGCCCCGGAGGTACGACGAGCGAACGCTTTGGAACGTGTCCTCGCCGTAGATGTCCCAGAGCACCAGCGTGACCTCCTCGCCTCCGAAACTGATCGTCTTTTTGTCCACCTTGACGCCAACGCTCGTCAGGTACTTGTCGGAGAACAGGCTGCTGACAAACCGGGACACGAGGCTCGTCTTGCCGACCCCGGTCGCCCCGAGCATGCAGATCTTCTTCTGGATCATCGCGGCGTCACCTTGCTGGGCGCGCCGGCGGCCGGCCGCACGCGAAACGACACCCGGCGGTTGCGCTGCTTGTCAGCTTCGACGACGCTCTCTCCGAGCGGCTCCCGGCTGCCGACGCTTCGGGTAAGAATGGTGGTCGACGTGAGCCGCTCCCCCTCGCACGCGGCGCGCACGCGCTCGGCGCGCCGCAGGCTGAGCGGGTCGTTCGCCTCCGACGGCCCATCGCTGTCGGCGTGCCCGGTGATCTCGAGCGCGACGCGGCGTCCTGTCGCAGCGGCGAGCTCGTCGAGCGCACGCACGCGGGTGAGGTGCGACTGCAGCACGTCCGCGCTTCCAGGCGCCAGCGCGTCCGACCCGCGGACGAAGAGCAGGGGCTGGGTCTCGAGCTGGCCTGCGAGGTCGGCGATCGCCGCGTTCACCGCGCCGGCCGGATCATAGCTCAGCACGCCGCCAATCGCGGGCGCGATCCGGGTGCTCTCGATGATCCAGTTGGCTGGGGCTGCGCCCTCCGCAATCAGAACTCCATTGGCCAGCCGTAACGTCAGGCCCGGCGGCGGCCGGAGGATCTGCCGGGCCCGCCGCAGCACCAGCTCCGGATCGAGCGCCTGGTAGAATCGCCAGCTGCCCGTCACGCTTTCTGGGTCGATCTGATGTGCGGCGACGAGTGACCTCGGATCGCGCGCCAGCGGGTCGCGCAGCCCGGTGACGATGCGTTGGCCGCCACGTCGCTCGGTTGAGACCACGACGATCCCGGGCTCCGCCCGGAGCGCATCGATGTATCCCTGCCATCGCGCCCGCGCCTGCAGCGCGAACGCCAGCCAGATCCCTGCGACCAGCACGACGATGAGGATGCCAACCCAGATCAGCGGCGAGACCGGCTTCTCGGTGCGGCGATACTGCGCTTGCAGCAACGCCTCCATGGCTGGACGTACAGCCTGGAAGGGCGCCGCGTCGCCGCTGTACTCGCGAAGCGCGTCGCCGTGGTACGCGTGGACGTACTCGAGCGCCTCCTGAAGCGCCGTGCGCAGTTCGTGCGGGGCGGTGCCTCGAATCACGGCCGCGAGAATCGCGTACGGGCCCTGCTCGATCCAGACCGTGACGTCCCCCACCTGCAGCGTCTCGAGCGCTTCGTGTTCCGCCACGCGGAAGGAATCGTGGGCGAAGTCACGGATGGCCGTGAGCATGCCGGAGACCATGTCCGCGTCCTGCGGCGGCGCGGAGCCGTCCGTCACGTGCTGCAGGAGCAGTCCGGTCCGGCGATCGATGAGCAGCACCTGCTCCACGCGGTAGACCAGCGTGTTGAGCAGCACGACCTCGGCGAACGACTTCCCCGTTCTGAGCGCCGTGAGGCGCCACTGGAGGGCCCGCCACGACAGGCTGTGCTCGAGGGTGCGGTTGAGGGACTCGAGCATGCCGCTGAGGCTGGCGGCAATGGCCTTGCGGATCGCCGGCCCGATGACCGGGAACAGCGCGTCGGCCAGCGGCTGCGGGTTCTGGCGAACCGAGGTGGTGATGGCTTCTTCGATCGTCGGCGCGAGCGCACGCGTCAGGTGCGGGTCGTGCTTGCGCAGGAGAACGGCCTCCGGCAGCACTTCGCTGACGTCACGCGCCACGCGGCCGCGATCGTCCAGCCGCGCTTCGAGCGCGCGCAGCTCACGCTGTTCCGGGCCGATGATGAGCGACCGCAGCTCGGCGAACTCGGTCACCGGCTCCGCGTCCCCGCTCGGTGTGGCGGCGGGGACAGCGGGGGCTTCACGCACGCGGGCCGTCCTCGGTGCCAGGCAGCCTGAACTCGCCGTTCAGGCGCATGGCCATCTCGGTGAAGAGCGCCGCCAGCGCCGAGCGGTCGGCCTTGTCGCCGCGCAGCTCCTGCGACTCGCGCAAGAGACGGGCGCCGAAGTCGTCGGCCAGCAGGCGCAGCTCGTCCGACAGGCCCTGGTGCTGCTCGTGCAGCTGCTGTCGAAGATCCCGCAGTCCGCGCGCCAACTGATCGTCCAGTTGACTCGCCCGCCGCTCGAACGTCCTGGCCGACTCGTTCAGCTCGCGCGCGAGGTCCTTGGCCGCAGTCGAGCGCTCGTCCTGCTCGGTCTTCAGCCGCTCGCTCAGCGATTCGACCTCCTGCCGGATGAGCGACTCGATCGCGGCGAGCCGCTTCCTCACGTCTTCGCGGAGATCGCTCGTGTCCTTCGCAAGCCGTTCCTCGAGACGCGCGAACTTGCGGTCGTTGTCGCGCATGTGGACGCCGAAGAGCAGGTCGCGGACCTTTTCCAGGCTGGCGCCGTCCCCCTCGGACGTGCGGGGCTGCGCCCCGGTGTTCTGTGGGTCGATGGTGGTCGTCACAACTGCCTCCCTCGCCGGGCGTCTGGCCCGACGGCACCGTCCTCCGGGCCTGACCTGCTGGGTGGATGGGGCAACCGGGCACGACCGGCTCCGAGCGCGTTACGCCGGATGGGGAGGTGCCTCGTCGCCATGCGTCGTTCCTCGTCGAGATCGTGCGGGTGAAGAGGGACCGTACTATAGATCCGCGGCCCGGCAATTCGCCAGTACGGAGGTCGTCCACGCCCGGTCGGGGGGTTCGAAGCCGGGGCGATAGAATGGCTGTCGATCTGCACAGGAGCCTCGTTGAGTCTGACCCCAGGTACACGTCTCGCGCAGTTCGAAGTGCTCGCGCCCATCGGCGCCGGTGGCATGGGTGAGGTCTATCGCGCCCGCGACTCGCGGCTGGGCCGCGACGTCGCGCTCAAGGTGCTGCCCGACCATCTCGCCCACGATGTGGAGATGCGGAAGCGCTTCGAGCACGAGGCACGAGCGATCGCCGCGATTTCGCACCCGAACATCATGGCCATTCACGAGCTCGCGTTCGTCGATGGCCAGCCGGTCGCGGTGGTCGAGTTGCTGGAAGGCGAGAACCTGCGCACCCGCCTGACGCGCGGCCCACTGCCCTGGCGCGACGCGGTCGAGCTGATGGCGCACGTGGCCGACGGTCTCGCGGCCGCGCACGCAAAAGGTATCGTCCACCGCGATCTGAAACCGGACAACATCTTCATCACCGGCGATCTGCACCCCAAGATCCTCGACTTCGGCCTGGCGCGCACAGAGCACGCCATGGCCGCTGTTGCGGCGGCGAGCACGTTTGTCGCGACGGAGCCCGGCCGCGTGCTCGGCACGGTCGGCTACATGGCGCCGGAGCAGGTCCGCGGTGAAACCGCGGATGCGGCGACCGACTTGTTCGCGCTCGGCTGCACGACGCTCGAGATGCTCACGGGCGAACGGCCCTTTGTACGTGCCACGGCCGCCGATTCGCTGGCCGCGGTGCTCAATGATCCCGCTCCCAACCTGCTGCTGCTCGGACTGCAGGTCCCGCCGCGGCTCGCGGACGTGGTGGCGCACTGCCTCGAGAAAGACCGTGCCCAGCGGTTCTCGTCCGCGCGCGAGCTCGCGGCGGCGCTGCGGTCCCTGCTGACGGACTCGTCGGCTACGACGCCCACCGTCGCGCGGCGAAGGGCCCGGATGCGCTCGCTCGCCGTGCTCCCGTTCGTGAACGCGGGCGGCGAGACCGAGGCGGATTACCTGTCCGACGGCATCACCGAGAGCATCATCAACAGCCTCTCGCAGCTGCCGAAGCTGCGCGTGATTCCCAGGAGCACGGTGTTCGCGTACAAGGGGATGGCCGTCAACCCTCGCTCCGTCGGCCTCGCCTTGAACGTGGACTCCCTCGTCACGGGCCGGGTGATGCAGCAGGGCTCGCTGCTCAATATCCAGGCCGAGCTCGTGGACGTGACGACCGAGACACAGGTCTGGGGCGATCAGTACCGCCATCCCGTGTCGGAGCTCATCTCGCTGCAGGAGCAGATCGCGTGGCAGATCTCGGAGGCCCTGCGCATCCGTCTGACCGCCCCGGAGAAGCGGCGCCTGCGCAAACGCGCGACCGGCAGCGGTGATGCCTACCAGGAGTACCTGCGCGGACGCCACGAGTGGAGCAAGTGGAGGGCGGACGGCTTCCACAAGGCGATCGGGCACTTCGAGGCGGCCATCAAGATCGACCCGAAATACGCGCGGGCGTACGCCGGGCTCGCCGAGACCTACGGCGTCATGGGCTACTACGGCCACCTGGCCACCGATGTCGCCATGACGCGCGCGTCGGCCGCCGCCTACGCCGCACTCGATCTCGACCCGGGCCTCGCAGAGGCGCACGCGGCGATGGGCGTCTGCCGCATGTTCCACTCATGGGACTGGATCGGCGCCGAACACGCCCTCAACAAGGCCCTCGAGCTCGAGCCGCGCAGCCCCGTCACCCACATGTACATCGGGCTGCTGCACACCGCGCTCGGCCGTCACGACGAGGCGATTGCCGCGGCACGCAGGGGCCGCGAGCTTGACCCGCTCTCGTTGCTGATGCAGATGGGGGTGGCGTGGACGCTCTATTTTGCGCGGCGGTACCAGGAATCGCTGGATGCCCTGCGCGAGGTCACGCTGCTCGATCCCGGATTCCCGGACGCGCTCTCGTTTCTCGGCGTGATCTACGAGCGGCTCGGATTGCTCGAGCGCGCCGCGGAATCGTTCGGCCGCGCGAGCTGGTTCTTCGGCGCGCCGGTGCAGGAAGCCGCGGTGACGGCCATGAAGGCCGGCCTCGAAGCCGACGGGGGGCTCGGGTATTGGCGCGTGCGCGTTCAGTTCGCCGATGCGCTCCGCCAGACGGCCGCGGCAGCCGGTGTCGCGGAGTACGCCAGCGCCGTCGCGATGACGCAGGCCGGCAACATCGATCAGGCCTTCGTGCACCTTGACCGGGTCACCGCCCAGCGGGCCGGGCAGGCCGCATTTCTGAAGGTCGACCCTTCGTTCGATCCGCTGCACGGCGACGAGCGCTGGGACATGATCCTTCGTCGCATTGGCCTGGCGCCGGCGGTCACCACGGCACGGGATGAGCGCGACCCGCGTGTTCCTCGTGCGCCACGGCGCCACGGTGCTGACCTCCGAGGATCGGTTCGCCGGGGCGACCGACGTCGATCTCTCCGCCGAGGGCCGCGCGCAGGCGACACGGCTGGCCGAGCGTCTGCGCGACGACGACATGGCGGCGGTCTACTGCAGCCCGCTGCGGCGCACGCGAGACACGGCCGCTCTGATCGCAGCCCCGCACGGCCTCACCCCGCTCGAGCACCCCGGACTGCGTGAGATCGATCACGGCCGGTGGGAAGGCCTGACCCGGGCCGAAGTGGAAAGCCGCTTCGGTGACGAGTACGCGCGCTGGGAAGAAGACCCGTTCACCTTCGCGCCCGAGCACGGCGAGTGCGGGCTGGACGTGCTGGCGCGCGCGCTGCCGGTCATCCGGCGGATCGTCGAAGCGCATCTGGGCAGGAATGTAGTCGTCGTGTCGCACAAGGCGACCATTCGCCTCGTGATGAGCAGCCTGCTCGGCTTCGACGGCCGCGGCTATCGCGATCGCCTCGACCAGGCGCCGGCCTGCCTGAACATCGTCGACTTCAGGGATCCCGTCCGCGCGCGGCTGATGCTGTTCAACGACGTGAGCCACTACGCCGACTATCCAGGCCGGCCGCAGTCGCATCTGTCGAGATGGTGGGACGGGTAGGACTCTACTTTCCAGCCGCCGAGAATTCGCTCTCGACGACGGGCCGCAGGATGCGGGTCCAGATCGCATAGCCGCGCGCGTTCATGTGCAGGCGATCCTGGACGAAGAGCTCCGGTCGCGGCTGTCCCGAGTCGCTCAGCATCGCCGGCCAGATGTCTACGAAGGTGAGGCGCGGGTCCGTCGCCGCGTAGGCCTTCACCCGCGCGTTCAAGTCGAGCCAGTCGCCCTTGCGTTCCCACCGGGCGGGGTTGGGCGCGCTGGCAATGTAGATAATGCGAGTCTGCGGCAGGGAACTCCGGATCTTTGCGACGAACGCCTTGAAGTCGTCGACCACCTCCGGCACCGTCCTGCCCGCCATGACGTCGTTGCTGCCGCAGTAGAAAACGATCAGGCGCGGCCTGTAGGGGATCACGATGCGGTCGGCAAATGCCGTGACCTCGCGGATCTGGGACCCGCCGAAGCCGCGATTGAGCACCGGCAGGCTGGCGAAGTCGTCTTTGATGCTCGTCCAGAGCCGGATGCTCGAACTTCCAGCGAACACGATGCCGCCGGTCGGCGGCGGGGACTGACGGTCCGCCTCCTCGAAGGCGCGGATCTCGCTCTCCCATTTCGCGAGGTCGAGTGCAGGCGGCGCCGGTGCCGCCGATTGAGCGGCGGCAACGAGAGCCGACAGGGCCCACGCGGCGAGAAACTGGAAGAGCATGCGTCTCGAGAGCATACGGCAGCTTACACGCGTTTCTGCTGCGGACGCGCCGACAGTCTGTGTTCTGACGATCGCTGGGAAGATGGCTTCAGCCCTCCGCCAATCCATAGCGGGCGGGGCTGAAGCGGAATCGGACTAACCGCGACTGCAATCAAGACCGGGCCCGAAGCCCGGCCCGGTACTCTACTCCGCGCGGAGCACCAGCATCGGGTCCGCCTTCGTGGCACGACGGGCCGGGATATAGCTCGCGAGGCTGGCCACTGCCGCCAGCAGCACGGCGATCGTTCCGAACGTCAGCGGGTCGGTCGGTGTGACGCCGAAGAGCACCGAGGCGAGCACGCGCGTGAGGCCCCACGCCGCCACGGCGCCGAGCGCGATGCCGGCGACCGCGAGGCGGATGCCGTGGCCGGTGACGAGCCGCAGCACGTCCCGGGGGCTCGCGCCAAGCGCCATCCGCAGGCCCATCTCCTGCGTGCGCTGTTCCACGGAGTACGCCATGACGCCGTAGACGCCGACGGCCGCGAGTACGAGCGCTATGAGCGCGAGCGTCACGAGGAGGCTGGTCCTGAAGCGGGCGCCCGCGATCGAAGACGAGACGACTTCGCGCATCGTGCGCACGTCCTGCAGCGGCATGGCCGGGTCGAGCGACCGCACCATCGCGCGCACCGTCGGCACGACGCCCATCGGGTCGCCGGCGGTGCGGGCGACGAGCGTGAACTCGGGAAACTGCTGCTGGCTCGCGGGGTAATAGAGGAGCGGCCGCGGCGCCGTGTCGAGCGATCGATAGCGCACGTCCTCGACGATGCCCACGACCGTGAACCACTCCGCCTTGGGATCGGTCAGATCGTCGAGCGTGATCCGCCGCCCGATCGGATCTTTCGACCGGAAGAAGCTGTGCGCCAGCGACGTGCTGATGACGGCCACCCTGGGCGCCGACTCGCTGTCGCGGGGCGTGAACGTGCGGCCGCGTACCACCGGCACGCCCATGGTTGCGAAGAAGCCGTCGCTCACCACCCGCCATTGCGCCAACCGGCGATCGGCGGGCCGGGACGCTGGTTCTCCTTCGACCTCGAACGTCAGCAGCGTCTCCTTGCCGTCGAAGGGCACGAACGACGCGAGCGCCGCCGAACGGACATCCCTGATGGAGCGCACACGTGACAGCAGCTGGCCGACGAAGGCGGCTTGCGAGGTCAGCCGCGCATAGCGCGCGTCGGGCAGCGAAACGACGGCCGTAATGGTCGACTGCGGCTCGAACCCCGGTCGCACGCTCTGCAGCTGCTGGAAGCTGCGAATCAGCAGGCCCGCCCCGATCAGCAGCACGAAGGCCAATGCGACTTCGGCAATCACGAAGGCGGTGCGGAGGCGCTGCTGGCCGGCCGTGCCTGTAGCGCGTCCTCCGCTCTTCAGCGTGTCGTTCAGCTCGGATCGCGTGACGTGGAGGCCGGGCGCGAGACCGAAGATGATGCCGGTGACAAGCGCCGCGGCGACGGTAAAGAGCAGCACCGGCGCGTTGATCGCGATCTCCCACGAGCGGGGCAGCCATTCGCTCGTGATCGATTTCGCGAACTCGAGTCCCCACGCCGCCATCAGCACGCCGACGAACGCGCCAGCCATCGACAGGACCAGGCTCTCGGTCAGGAGCTGCCGGAGCAGGCGGCGCGCCCCCGCGCCGAGAGCCGAGCGCACGGCAAGCTCCTTCGCGCGGCTCGTGGCACGGGCGAGCAGCAGGTTCGCCACGTTGGCGCAGGCGATGAGCAGCACGAAGGCGACCGCCCCCGTGAGCATGAAGAGTGCCGGCCGAGCCTCGCTGACGACCTCATCGTGGAGCGAAAACAGGTTCACGACCCAGTTGGTGTTCGTGTCGGGGTACTGCTGCTGCAGGCGGCTGGCGATCGTGTCCATCTGCGCCTGGGCGGCCGCGAGCGTGCCCCCCGGCTTCAGGCGTCCGATCACGGACAGGAAATGGGCGCCCCGCTCCGCGCGCGCCGCGTCGAAGGCAATCGGAACCCAGAACTCCGTGCGCCTGTTCGTGATCAGGCGCGGGAAGTCGAAGCTGGCCGGCATGATCCCCGTCACGGTGTACGCGTTGCCGTTCACCGTGATCGTTCGCCCGACAATTCGCGGGTCCGCATCGAAGCGCTCCTGCCAGACAGCATGGCTGAGCACGATCACGTGGGGCGCGCCCTCGCGATCCTCGTCCGCGGTGAACGTGCGGCCGCGTTCCGGCCGGACGCGCATGATCCGGAAGAAGCCCGCAGACACCTGGGCGCCGCGGATGATCACCGGCTCGCCTCGCCCGGTAAGCGCCGCGCGCATGTTGTCCATCGCCGCGAGATCCTCGAACGCGGTATTCATCGTGCGGTAATCGAGGAAATCCGCCGGCGACGTGGCGCCTCCCCTGCCGCGTCCGGTCTTGGACCACAGCATCGTCAGGTCCTCCGCCTGCTCGAACGGCAAGGGCTTGAGCAGCACCGCATAGACGATGCTGAAGAGCGCCGTGTTCGCTCCGATTCCGAGCGCCAGCGTGAGCACGGCGACCGTCGTGAAGCCGCGGGTGCGCAGCAGCATGCGTACGGCGTAGCGGACATCCTGGAGGAAGGTGCTCATGATGGTTCGTTACCGAAAGGTCGTGCCAGCTGCCTCGAACGGCGAAAGCGCGCGGAATCCGCGATTACCCTATCAAATCTTGCGTGCGCTGCCATGGACTGGTGTCCGTTGGTGGGACGGGACGATCCCACTTTGTGGCGCTGGACGATGGGCGGCGTCGGACAACACCGCGCGACGCCGGCCGCGCCCCCCCCGAGACTACTCAGGTCCGCCCGCCGATAGCACGCCCGCTGCAGGCTCGCGACGCGAGATAGAATCTCGCTTCGGATACACCGCATGCCTTTGCAGCTGGGCCGCGCGTTCGCGAACGCGTCGATCCTCGTCCTCGGGCTCGCGTCGGCCCTCCTGGTCTGGCCCGCGCTCGCGCAGAAGCCGGACGCGCCGGCCGCGCCTCGTATGCCCTCCGGCTTCGTCGGCGGCGCCGACGCGCTCCTGGCGAAACACTATCCGCAAGACGCGCCCGGCGCCGTGGCGATCGTCGTCAAGGACGGACGGCCCGTGTTCCGGCGCGCTTACGGGATCGCCGATCTGGAGTTCGGCGTCCTGCTCGAGTCCGACATGGTCTTCCGTATCGGGTCGGTCACCAAGCAGTTCACCGCCGCGGCGATCCTGCAGCTCGCAGACCAGGGCAAGCTCGCGCTCGACGACGAGGTGACGAAGCACGTCGACGGCTACGACACGCACGGGCGCCGCGTGACGCTCGAACACCTGCTCACGCACACGTCCGGCGTGCCAAGCTACACGGACCTGCCGGAGTGGTTCCCCCACGTGCGCGAGGAGCTGACGCCGCGCCAGATCGTCGAGATGTTCGGGCCGAAACCGCTCGAGTTCGAGCCGGGATCCCGATTCAAGTACAGCAACTCGGGCTATCTCCTGCTCGGCCTCGTCATCGAGAAAGTGTCCGGACGTACGTACGCCGACTACATCCGTCAGATGGTGCTGCCGCTTGGCATGCGCCAGACGATGTACGACGATCCCCTGCGGGTGATCCCGCGGCGGGCACGTGGCTACGGGCGCGCGGGCGACGAATGGGCGAACGCGCCGTTCATCGCGATGAGCCAGCCGTTTGCCGCGGGCGCCCTGCTGTCCACCGTGGACGACCTGGCGCTTTGGAACACCGCCATCGAGCGCGGGCGGCTGCTGTCGGACGCGTCGCGGGCGCGGTGGTTCGCGCCGTACGTACTCCCGTCCGGCCGCGCTACCGGATATGCGATGGGATGGTCCGTCACCAGCCACGAGGGGCTTGCGGTGGCGGAGCACGCTGGCGGCATTCCCGGGTTCGTCTGTCACGTAATCCGGATTCCATCGGAGCGACTCTACGTTGCGGTGTTGTCCAACAACCAGTCCTCGCAACCAGACGCCGTTGCGCGGCGGCTCGCCGCGCTCGCGATCGGGCGCCCGTTCACTGACCCGCCCCTGGCGGTCGTGCCCGCATCGACGCTCGAGACGTATGCCGGCCGTTACGACATGCCTGACGGCGAAGTCGTGCGCATCACCGTGGCAGGGGACAGGCTGGGCATCGAGCGGCACGGCGCCTCACGCAAGGTCTCCGCGTCGGGACCAGCGGATTTCTTCGAGCCGGACGGCGTGCTGCGAATCACCTTCCAACCCGGCGCGAACGACGACATGTCAGTGCGGTTCTGGGGCTGGGGCGAGCCCCGCGAAGGACGACGGGTCAGCCGCGACTGAGCTGAAGGCTTCGACTGCATGTCTGGGGGACGGATCGGCATGACACTCGCGCGTGTGTCCGTAACGCTCGCCCTCGCGCTCTCGGCCGCCATGACGACCGGCGCCCGGATCGACTCCCCTCAACCGGCGGGGATTCCGCGATTCGAGTTGCCGGCGAGCGGACTCCGCCTCGAGCGACCCACCAGGCAGGGCGCCTTCGTCGACATCGTCGGGCGGCGATCCGCGTTCGTCGGCTACGAGCACCGTGGCCTCGAGGCCTGGGTGTATCCGATGAAGCTCGTCGACGACCTGCGGCTCGCGTTCACCATCGAGGGCTACCCGCTCGAAATCGCAGGGAGCGACGTGCTCGCGCGAATCACCGCCACACCAGAGCAGACGACCTTCACGTATGCGCATTCGGTGTTCACGGTGCGCCAGATCACGTTTGCCCCGCTCGACGAGCCCGCACTCGTGATGCTGCTCGAGATCGAGTCCACGCTGCCGCTGACGGTGAGCGCGTCCTTCCGACCGCGCCTGCGGCTGATGTGGCCGGCGGGCCTGCAGACCGGCAACGTCGGCTGGAACCCCACCGCACACCTGTATGAGATCACCGAGGAGACCGGCCGCTTCGCCGGTGTGATCGGTTCGCCGGCGGCCCGCGAAGGCTCGCTCATGCCGTACCAGGAAGAGCCGCGCGATACTCCCGTGCAGTTCGCGATCGAACCCGGCGCGGGTACGTTCGTGCCGATCGTGATCGCCGGCAGCGTGACCGGCGTAGCCGACGCGCGCGCCACGTACGAGCGGGTGCTCGGACGCGTGCCCGACCTGCTGCGGCACAACGTGGAGCACTACCAGCGCCTTGTGACCGGGACGCTGGACGTCGAGACGCCGGATGACAGGGTGAACGCGGCGTTCCGCTGGGCCAAGGTCGGCGTCGACAAGGGCGTGGCTGCCAATCCGCTGCTCGGCACGGGGCTGGTCGCCGGGTTCCGCACGTCGGGCGACAGCGAGCGTCCGGGTTTTGCCTGGTTCTTCGGGCGCGACGCGATCTGGACGACGTTCGCGGTCAACGGCTACGGCGACTTCGGCACCACGCGGCAGGCGCTCGAGTTCCTTCGCGGCTTCGAGCGCGACGACGGCAAGATCCCGCACGAGATCTCGCAGAGCGCGTCGCTCATTCCCTGGTTCACGAAGTACGGCTACCCGTGGGCCAGCGCCGACGCAACGCCGCTGTTCATTGCGGCCCACGCGGACTACTGGCGCGCATCCGGCGACGCAGACTTCATCCGCGCGGCCTGGCCCTCCATCGTGAAGGCATTCCGGTTTTCCGCGGCAACCGACACGGATGGCAACGGCCTGATCGAGAACACCGGCGTCGGGCACGGCTGGGTCGAGGGCGGCGCGCTCTCTCCGCCACACGAGGAAATTTACCTGCAGGGCACCTGGATCGCCGCACTCGAGGGACTGCGCGAGCTCGCGTCCGAGGTCATGGGCGACGCCGCCATGGCCGCCGACGCCGAGCGGCTGCGCGAGCGCGCGAGGCAGAGTACCGAGTCGACCTACTGGCTGGGCGACCGCCATGCGTACGCCTACGCCACGAAGCTGCCGCGCACCGACAGTGTGCGTGCCGAACCGGGTCCCGCCCTCGAACGCCGCCAGGCACGACTCGACGCGATCCGCGGCGCACGGCTCTACGATGAACGAACCGTGCTGACGAGCGTCCCCATGTGGTGGGGCATCCTCACCGACGATCACGCACAGGCCGAGATCGACTCTATTGGCGGCGGCGCGCTCGCCACCGACTGGGGTCAGCGCATCCTGTCGAACCGCAGCGAGCTCTACGACCCGCTGTCGTACCACTACGGGTCCGTCTGGCCGCTCTTCACCGGTTGGGCCAGCGTCGGCGCCTACCGCTACGGACGCGCGCAGGTCGGCTATCAGGCGCTGATGGCCAACGCGCTGCTCGACGATGCGAACGCGCTCGGTTACGTAACGGAGTTGCTATCGGGCGATCGGCAGGCGCCGTTCGGGCGCTCCTCGCACCACCAGGTGTGGTCGGAGGCGATGGTGGTGAGCCCGATTGTGCGCGGGCTGCTCGGACTCGGGTGGTCGCGCACCCGCGAGGGCGGCGCCGTCGTTTCCCTCCGGCCGCAGCTGCCGGCGGACTGGAACACGCTGCGGGTCAGCGGCATCCCCGCAGGCGCGGGACGCTTCGCGCTGGCGTTCAGCCGGGCCGCCGGCACACGCCGGTTCACCATTACGGCCGCGGCAGCGCCAGGCGCCCGCATCATCCTGTCACCGGCGCTGCCCCTCGATGCTCGGGTGCGTGCGGTGACGGTGAACGATCGCGCGTCAAGGTTCGACCTCGAGCGGCAGGGCGACAGCCAGTTCGTGCGCGTCGACCCTGGGCAGGTCACGAGTACTCCAGTCAGCGTGATGATCCGGCTCGACGAGGGCACGGAGGTCTTTCGTCGGATCGACGCCGCGCCTGCGGGTGCGATGAACCGCGGGCTCCGCATCCTCCGGGCACGGGCAGGCGCGTCCGCACTGACGCTGCTCCTCGAAGGCATGCCGGGTGAGCGCTACGCGATCCACCTGCGCACGCCACGGCAGATCGGTGCGCTGCCGGAGGGCTTGAAGGCGTTGCCGCACGAGGGCGAGGCGAGCAGCCCGGCTGACAGCGCAACCGACGTGCATCGGCTGGAGCTCACGTTCGCCGGGACTGCCGGTCAATACGTCCGCCGCGAGATATCGATACCACTGCGGTGAGCGCTCACCATGCCGCGCTTCTTCGGATGATCAGAGTCGCCGAGCGAAGCCCCGTGTAGCGCCGGACTCCGTCGGGCGTCGGCGACAGCCCTCTCGAGAACGACGAATCTGCCGGCCCGCCCGTATTTGCGTGGTTGTCCGATCGGGGCGGACCGGCGGCACTCGTCAGGGTCACCACGGCCCGACAGAACGGGCCGCTACAAGGGGCTTCGGTCGGCGTACGGGCAATTCGAAGGCCGACGGTGCCGCGAACGCGCCGCTATTTCACGAACGCGGAGAAATCCTCGTAGCTGCCCTTGAAGTCCTCGATGCGGGCAGGCGTGACGTGCCAGATGCGCGTGGCGGTCTCCTCGATCAGGTCCTCGTCGTGCGTGACGAGAAGCACGGTCCCTTCGTACTTCTGAATTGCGATGTTGAGGGCCGTGACCGACTCGAGATCGAGGTGATTGGTCGGCTCGTCGAGCACGAGCAGGTTCGGCTGCAGCAGCATGATGCGGCAGAACAGCAGCCGCGCCGTCTCGCCGCCTGAGAGGGCGGCCGTCGGCTTCATGCCTTCTTCCTGCGCGAAGAGCATCTGGCCGAGCAGGCCGCGAATCTCCTCGCGCGACTTCTCGGGATCGAACTGGTGGAGCCAGTCAGCGGCCGTCCATCCCGGTTCGATGATGCCGGTCTGATCCTGGAGAAAATACCCGATTGACACCTCGTGTCCCCACCGCAGGCTGCCGCCGTCGCGGGCGTCTTCCGGCACGCGCACGCCGCCAACCGTCGTCTCTCCCGCCAGCAATGCGCGCAGCAGCGTCGTCTTGCCGGCGCCGTTCCGGCCGATGACCGCGATCTTCTCGCCGCGCTCGACGAACGCGCCGAAGTTGCGGAACACGTGGTGCTCACCGTAGGCCTTGGAGACGCCTTCGCACTCGAGCGCCATGCGGCCGTGCGGGCGCTTCATGGTGAAGCGGATGTACGGACGCTGGATGTTGGAGCGCGCCAGGTCGTTGGTCTGCAGCCGCTCGACTTCCTTCTTCCTCGACGTGACCTGGCTGCTGCGCGTGCCGGCCGAGAACCGCGCGATGAACTCCTGGAGCTGCGCGATCTTCTTCTCGCGCTGCGCCTGCTGCGCCTCGAAACGCGTGCGGAACTGCGTCTTCGCGATCACCATGTCGTCGTAACCGCCGGTGTAGGTGATGATCGTCTGGTAGTCGATGTCCGCGATGTGCGTGCAGACCCGGTTCAGAAAGTGCCGGTCGTGGGAGATCACGACGAGGCTGCCCTGATAGGAGGTGAGGAACTCCTCCAGCCAGTGGATCGAGTCGAGATCCAGATGGTTCGTCGGCTCGTCCAGCAGCAGCGCCGGCGGGCTGCCGAAGAGCGCCTGGGCGAGCAGGACGCGGACGCGCTCGTCGCTCGTGATCTCGCGCATCAGGTACTCGTGGCGGCCGTCCGCGATGTCGAGACCCTGAAGCAGGATCGCGGCGTCGGTCTCTGCCGTGTAGCCGTCTTCCTCGCCGACGATGCCCTCGAGTTCCGCGAGGCGCATGCCGTCCGCGTCGGTCATGTCGGCCTTGCCGTAGAGTTCCTCGCGCTCCTGCAGCGCGCTCCAGAGCCGGGGGTTGCCCATCACCACGGTGTCGATGACGCGCTTGTCGTCGAAGGCGAACTGATCCTGGCGGATGAGCCCCATCTTCTTCGGGCGCACGACCGTGCCCTTCTGCGGGTCGAGGTCCCCGGAGAGGATCTTCATGAAGGTGGTCTTGCCGGCGCCGTTCGGCCCCGTGAGGCCGTAGCGGCGCCCGGGCGAGAAGGTCGTCGTGACCTCGTCGAAGAGCACCTTTGAGCCGTAGCGCATCGACACGTTGTGGACCGAGATCATCTGGGCGTACTCCGCGGCTGGTTGCTGACGGGCGAAACCGGTAATTGTACCAGACGATAAGGGCTAAGGGCTAAGGGCTAAGGGCTAAGGGCTAAGGGCTAAGGGCTAAGGGCTAAGGGCTAAGGCGACCAACGGCTAACGACGGCTCGACGTCTCGCCGTCCTGCCGGCCGGACTCGCTCGGATTAGTTTCGGGTAGTCACCGTCTCGAGGCGCTATCGGAGATGGCAGCGTAGCGCCCGACGTCGGTCCGAGGGTGACGGCTGTTGCGATGCGGACGCGGCCGGATGCGACTCATGATGTATACACGAGTGTGTGGCGCCGGCCCGCGGCGAAGGTGCGCGCCGAGGAGATCGGATTCTTGACGAGACGGACGGTTCAGAATCTGGTCGCGGCGCTGCTCCTGCTGACGGTGTCGATCCTGGCTGCAATCTGGTACTACAGGAAGCCTGCTCTCCCCTCACCACCGGCAGGCGCGTGGACAGCCGTGGTCACCACGCTGGCGGGCCGCGGTGAGCCCGGTGTGCGTGACGGCGGCGCCGCCCTGGCCGAGTTCGCGGATCCGTTCGCGGTCGCCATCGGACGCGACGGCCGCGTGTATATCGCCGATGGCGACGACAGCAATCGCATCCGGGCACTCGAGGGCGAGCGTGTAATCACGGTGGCCGGCGACCGTGAGGGATACGCCGACGGGCCGTCCGGCACCGCGCGGCTCCATACGCCATCAGGGATCGCCGTTGCCGACGATGGGGCCATCTACATCGCCGATACCGGCAACCACCGCATCAGGCGTGTCACGCCCGACGGACGCGTCACGACCATAGCCGGCAGCGGCGTGCCCGGGCTTCGGGACGGCCGCGGCACCGAGGCGCAGTTCAACGGCCCGATTGGAGTTGCCATTGCGCCCTGGAACACGGCGGCGGTGTCCCAGCCGTCGTGGATCGACCGCCTGCTGCAACGCCCGCCTCCCCCTCGCCCGGGCATCCCGCAGGCCGGCGGCGCGGAACGCCTGCTCGTCGCCGACACCTACAACGATGCCATTCGCCTGATCGACGAGCGTGGCACCGTTACGACGATCGCCGGCGGGAGCGGGCCGGGTCCTCGCGATGGCGCCGGTGCGTCGGCGCAGTTCGACACGCCGTGCGGCATCGCTGTGCTTCCTGACGGCACAATTATCGTCGCCGATACGGGAAACGGCGCCGTGCGACGCGTGACACCGGCGGGCGACGTCAGCACGCCGGCGCTGCTGCCGATCGACGCCAATGGTGACGTCTCGCTCATCCGGCCGATTGGTGTCGCAGCCGGGCGCGACGGCACCTTTTACCTCACCGATCGGCGCGGACGGATCCTGCAGGTGCTGCCGGACCGGCACGCACGGGTGGTCGCGGGAGGTCCGAGTGGCTTCTCTGACGGCCCCGGCCCCGGCGCCCGCTTCGAGAACCCCACGGGCATCGCGGTCGATCGGCAGGGTGCGCTGGTGATCGCCGACGCGGGCAATTTCCTGCTGCGCCGCGTCGCGCCCGTCGGACTCTATGCGCCGGAGCCGCCGCGCTCGCCGCTCGCACCGGCGCCGGGCCTGCCCGCCGCGTCGTTGTCTGCCCGGCCGCTGCCATGGCCGGTCGACCCGCAGTTCGAGCCGCACGAACTGGCGGGAAACATGGGGGAAGCGCGCGGCAGCATGACCGACGCGCGGGAACGCTTCCACGCCGGCATCGACGTGCATGCGGCAGAGGGCGAGGTCGTGCGCGCAGTCGCAAGCGGCAAGGTCGGCGCCCCACTCGCGTCCCTCGGGTTCGACACACTCAGCGAAAGCCTGAGCGTGGGCCCTTTCACCTACGTGCACGTGCGGGTCGGGCGCGAGCGGAAAGGGCAGCCGATCGACGAGGCCCGTGCCCCGATCGTACGCGACGATGCCGGCAGCCCGCTCCGTGTGCGGGTGCGCCGCGGGACGCGGTTCGAGCTGGGCGATGCGATAGGCACGGCGAACCGGTTCAACCACGTGCACCTGAACGTAGGCCTGCCCGGCCGCGAGGTGAATCCGCTCCTGCTTCCCCTCGTGGGTTTCGTGGACACGGTGCCGCCCACCATCGCGCCGCGAGGCATCATCCTGCTGACCGAGGCCGGAGACCCGATCGCGAAGACCGGCAAGCAGCTCGTCGTGTCGGGACGCGTGCGGATCGTGGCGGACGCATACGATCAGGTCGATGGCAACATCAGGCGCCGCCGGCTCGGTGTGTTCCGCCTGGGCTACCAGGTGCTGCGCGACGATGGCACCCCCGCTCCCGGCTTCGAGGCACCGCGCGTTACTATCGATTTCACCAGGCTCCCCCAGGACGCCCGCGCTCCGGCTCTCGTCTATGCGCCCGGCAGCGGCATTCCGGTGTATGGCACCCGGCGTACGCGCTTTCTCTACACCGTGACCAACACGGTCCGGGACGGCATCGCGGAAGAGGGGCTGTGGGACACGACGGCGCTCGAGGCCGGCCGGTACAAAGTGCGGATCTACGCCGCGGATAGCGCTGGCAATGTGGCGATCGCCAACAGGGATCTTCCTGTTGTCGTTGAGCGCTGAGCACCCAAGGCCCGCCAACCCGCCGGCCGCGCGGTCTACTTCCCGTTCACAGGGCTGGCGGTCAGGCGTTGCACCGTGCGCGCGAGGTCGACGGGATCGAACGGCTTGGGCACGTGCAGCTGGAAACCTGAGCTCATCGCCAGCGCGCGATCGCCGGCCGTCGCGTAGGCGGTGATGGCGACAGCCGGTATGAGACCGCCGCGGTCGGCCGGCAGCGAGCGCACGCGCCGGATGAACGAGTAGCCATCCTCTCCGCTCATGCCGATGTCGCTCAGGAGCACGTCGGGGCGCACCTCCGGCAGCAGGAGGAGGGCCTCCGCTGCTGATTCCGCGGCGGTCACGTCCGCGCCGTAGTAGCCCAGCGTCGCCGTGAGCAGCTCGCGCGCGTCACGGTCGTCATCCACGACCATCACGCGGACCCCGGCGAGGTCGGGCGGTCCGTTGGACGCCGCGGCGCGGTGCCGGCCTGAATCCGGGGCAGCCCCGGGCGCCGTCTGCTGCGCGGGCAGGGCGACGATGAACCGCGCGCCGAGATCCACGCCCTGGCTCTCTGCCCGCACCGTGCCGCCGTGCAGCTCCGTGAGCTGCCGCACGATGGCAAGCCCCAGGCCGAGCCCGCCGTGGTCGCGAGTCGTCGAGGCGTCTGCCTGGCGGAACGGTGCGAACACGTGGGGCAGGAACGACGGGTCGATGCCCTTGCCCGTGTCGGTGACGATGATCTCGTCCGCCCCATTGGCGCGCGCCAGGGTCGCGGTGACGGTGCCGCCGCGCGGCGTGAACTTGACCGCGTTCGAGAGCAGGTTCCAGACAATCTGCTGGAGCCGGTCCGCGTCTCCAACGCCGCGCCACGGCCGCTCTGGGATATCGGTTCTGAGCGTGATGTCCTTCGCTTCGGCCGCCGGGCGTACTACGTCGAGTGCGGCGTCAATCACCTGCGACATGTCGAGCGTCCTCACCTTCAGCCGCAGCTTGCCGGTGACGATGCGTGACACTTCGAGAATGTCTTCGATGAGCCGCGCCTGCGATTGCGCGTTGCGCTCGATGCTCTCGAGCGCCCGCGCCTGCAGCTCCGGGTCGATGTCGGCCGACCGCAGCACGCGCGCCCAGCCGAGCACGGCGTTCAGCGGCGTCCGGAGCTCGTGCGAGACGGTGGCGAGGAACTCGTCCTTGAGACGGTTGGCCTGCTGCTCGCGAATCAGCAGTTGGGCGCGCTCCTCCTCGATCCGCCGCCGCTCGGCGATCTCGAGGCTGAGCTCACGATTGGCGCGAGACAGCTCCGCGGTGCGCGCCGCGACCAGCTGCTCGAGCTCGTCGTAGGTGTGCTGAAGCGCCTCCTCCGCACGCTTCCGGTTCGCCACCTCGCGCTGGAGCTCGGCGTTCGCCTCCGACAGCTCGCGCGTCTGCCGCTGCATGCCCCGCAGCAGCGTCACCTTCTGAATCGCGTTCTCCACGGCACGAAGCAGGCTCGCGACCGTCATCGTGCTCTTCAGGAGATAATCCTGCGCACCGTTCTTCATCGCCTCGACCGCGATCGACTCGTTGCCCTGGCCCGTCAGTACGATGACGGGAACCCCTACCCCATCGACTTCACAATCGAGATCGGTGAGGAACGTCAGGCCGTCGAGATCCGGCAGCCGGTAGTCGAGCAGAACGGCGTCGGGTCGATGGGCGCGGCACAGGGTCACGCCCTCGGTACCCGAATCGGTTTCGATGAAGTCGTAGGCGTGCGCGGGATCACCGCTGAGGAAGCGCCGGTACACGGCACGATCCTCAGGACTGTCATCGACGATCAAGATTCGGCGAAGCGGCTTTTCCATGATCAGGACTCGTTCGGCAGAATCACGACGTCGAACCAGTAGTCGTGCAGCCGCTGGATCGCGTTCATGAACGCGTCCAGGTCGACGGGCTTCTGCACGTAGCTGTTCGCGCCGGCCTGGTAGCACGCTTCGACATCGCGATGGTCAGCCGACGTGGTGAGCACGACGACGGGAATGTCTGCGAGCCCGTGCTCGGCTTTGATCTCGGCGAGCACCTCGCGCCCGTCGGTGCCCGGCAGGTTCAGATCGAGCAGGATGATGCCCGGCCGCGGCGCAGTGGCTGGCGTATACCGCCCCCGGTGGTAGAGGAAGTCCAGCGCGTCGTCGCCGGTCTCGCAGTGCAGCATGGGGTTCCGGAGCCCCGCGCGCCGGAACGCGCGGCGGGTGGTCTCGAAGTCCTCGGGGCTGTCCTCGACGAGCAGGATGGGCGCTCCGTGCTGGTCTATCATTCAGTCTCCTTCTGCAGCGTGAAGAACACCGTCGTGCCCTGGCCGGGGGACGATTCGATCCAGACGCGCCCGTGATGGCGCTCGACGATCTTGCGCACGATTGTGAGGCCAGCGCCCGTGCCGCCGCCGAACTGATCGCGACCGTGCAGTCGCTTGAAGATCCGGAACACGGCCTCGAGATGCCGCTCGGGAATGCCGATGCCGTTGTCGCGGACGAAAAACGTCGGCGCGTGCGGCCGGTCACCGCCGACCGGGGATTCCGCGACGCCGATCTCAATCCACCGCTGCGGCTTGTCGTTGTACTTGATCGCGTTGGTGATCAGGTTGGCGAACACCTCCGCGAGCCGCACGCGATCGGATTGAATGACGGGCAGCCGCCTGGGAATCCGAACTTCGACGTGCTGCTCGCGCAGGCTGATCCCGAGCCGGTCGACCACGTCGTCGACGACCTCCTGCACGTCCACTACGTCGAGCGCCAGGTCGGTGCGCCCGAGCCGGGAGTAGTGCAGCAGCGAGTCGATCAGCGTCTCCATTCGCCGGCTCAGGCGGCTGAGCGTCTCGAGCTTCGAGCGACCGTCCTCGTCGAACCGTCCGGCGTAGTCCTCGATCAGGAAGCGTGAGTAGTTGTGGATGCCGCGAAGCGGCTCCTTCAGGTCGTGCGAGGCGATGTAGGCGAAGTCGTCGAGCTCCCGGTTCGTCTGCTCCAATTGCTCGTTGCGCACTTCGAGCTCGCGCTCGGCGCGATGGCGCTCGGCGAGCTCCTCCGACAGCTGAGCCGTGCGCTGGACCACCCGCGCCTCGAGGGTCTGTTTCGCCGAGAGCAGCTCGGCGTCGCGGCGTTCGATTTGCGACAGCATGTCGTTGAATGCCGTGACGAGCACCCCAATCTCGTCTTTTCCGTGTGGCGTCGCCCGCAGCCCGTAGTCTTGACGCGCCGATACCGCGCGCGCCGTGTCGGCCAGCCGCAGCAGCGGGTCGGCCACGAGCCGCTGCAGCCACGACGACAGCAGGAACGTCAGGAGCCACGCCGCCACGAGCACAAGCGCCACGGTGAGCATCCGCGCGCGCAGCCGCTGGTACAGATCGGCCAGGCTGCTCCGCACGTAAATCGTGCCGATCCGCTCGTCGTGCAGCACGATGGGCCGGACGATCTCGATCGTGCCCGAGAACTCGCGGAGCCCGTCCGCCGTGGGCTGCCGTCCAGGTGGCGACACTGCCGCCGTCGGACGGTATGCCGCAAAAAGCTCGCCATTTTTGTCGTAGATCGCACCAGCCGTGATCTGGGGCTTCGCCGCCAGCGCGCCGAGCGTTTCGCTGGCAGCCGCCGGATCGTCGAACGACAGCGCGGCCGTGCTGTTGTCCGCAATGATGGTCGTCAATGTCTGCAAATCGTCACGCAGGTCGGCCCTGAAGCGGATCACGTCCCACGTGAGCAGGACGCTGCTGGCGAGCACGAGCGCGACCGCGCTCGTCGCCGTGATGACCGTCGTGAGCTTGCGGCGAATGGGCAGGTCGCGCAGCCACTGACTCACGGCGTCGCCCCCGTGCCGCGATCGATGCGGGCGACTCGCATCAGCTTGGAGCTGATTTGGAGGTCCGTGCGCGAGATGTTCGCCGGGTTCAGCGCGAAACGGACGTTGCGGCCGTCGAGAAAAAAGCTGATGTGCCCGCCGGCCCTGAGAAACTGCGGCGCCTCGCCGACGGTCAGGGTGCGGCGGAAAGTATGACCGCCCAGCAGCTGTGCGAAATCTTCCTGCACCGACGTGGACACGAACAGAATCTGACACAGCTCCGCGTCGTCCCAGCCTTTCAGCCGCCGCACCACGAGCGGCCGCCCCTCGACCCGTTCACCGTGCACGATGGCATCGAGCGAGGGCCCGAACGGGTCCTGCCCGAGGATGCAGATTGCGAACTGGGCATCCGGCGAGGCAAACGACTGCGGCGGCCACGCGACGAACTTGGCGAAGTTGTACAGGTACGCCGCCTTGACGTCGTACTCCCCCGAGGAGTCCGCGGCCGCCGCCGCTGCAACAGCGGCCAGCACGGCCCCGACGACGAGCGCGGTGACGCAGCGGCGCATCAGAAGCTCACGCGCAGCCGCGCGTACAGACTTCGCTCGATCTCGACGCGCTGCGGGGTGGGCGGCCCGAACTCGGGATGGCTCGCGTGCAGCAGGTTTCTCCCGACAAGAGCGAGCTCGACGTCGTCGGTGACGCTCCAGCCCGCCCGCAGATCGAGCTCCGTATACGCAGGCACCGCGGGCGTGGTGAGGGCGCCGACGTGGCGCAGGAAGCCTTCCAGCTCCGTGCGGCGTGGCAGGTTGATCGACGATCGGAGGCCGAGTTGGTGTTGCGGATCGTTTCCTTCGTCGGCGCCTCGCGTGATGTCGGCGCTGCCCGGCCGCAGCTCGAGCTGCTTGTCGAACAGCGTCCACGATCCCTCCCACCGCATCCAGCCTGTGGGGCGTACCGTCACTTGCGTCTCGAGGCCGCTCGTCTGCCCGCGCAGCCCGTTGGCCAGCACGTTCGGTGGCCCGGGCTCCTGGCTGCGCAGCCGGTCGTAGTCGTTGTGGTACGCCGCCAGGTCGAGCGACAGGATCGAGACGGGCTGCACGCGGTATCCTGCCTCGTAGGCGACGACCGACTCGGACACGAAGTCCTCGCCTCCGCCAATGAGCAGGACGCGGCCGCTCGCAGTGACCGTTCGCACGTCGGCGTCGAGCCGTGTTGGCGTGCGCACGGCGCGTGACACCGCGCCCCAGACCACATGGCGCGGCCGCGGGATCCAGCGTGCGCGCACCGTCGGCTGGAACTCGAAGCCGGTGTAGTCGTTGTGCTCGCCGCGCGCACCGACCGTCAGGGTCAGCCTCTGCGGGACCAGCGCGATTTCGTCCTGCGCAAACAGCGCCACGAGCGGGGAGTTCCGCGAGGCCGGCACGAAGACGACCGCGATCGGCGGCGCGGAGCTACCCGCCGGAGGCACGCTCGTGCGGTCGCGCGTCAACCGATACGTGCCACCCGCCAGCAGCATGTGTCGGCTGCTCACGCGTGCACGGTACTGCACGTCGAGATCCCAGGTGCCGCGATGCTCCTCCAGCAAGCCGGGCATGCTGCGGAAGGTGCGGTCGTAGTACGCCTGCACCTGCAGCTCCGCTCCGGGTGAGGTCACATGCCGCACGCGCGCGGTGATGTTGCCATCGACGACGTCGGTGGGCGGCCGATCCACTCGCCCCATGCTGCCGACGTTCGCATCGCCGATGATTGCCACCTCTGTGGCGTCGGACCGCTTCCAGTCGATGCGGCCTCCGACCTGCACCCGCCGAAGGGGATCTCCCCCGCTCTCGCCCGAGGCGGTGCGCTGCGGGTCCTGATAGTTGAATTTCCCGTAGGCCCGGTATTGGGCTGAGCTTCCGAGCTCGTCGCCATAGCGGATGGTGGCGAGGCCGGGTTCCTCGTTGCCCGACGCGAGCTCGACCCTCCCACCCTGCGTCCGCGAGGCGGCCTTGGTGATGACGTTGATCACGCCGTTCACCGCGTTGGCTCCCCACAGGATCCCGCCGGGGCCGCGGATCACCTCGATTCGGTCCACGTCGGCCAGCAGCGTGTCCTGGACGTCCCAGAACACGCCCGAGAAGAGCGGTGTGTAGACCGACCGGCCGTCGATCAGGACGAGCAGCTTATTGGCCGCGGTGCTGTTGAAGCCGCGGGCGCTGATCGCCCAGGTGGTCGTGTCGACGCGGGCCACTGCCAGCCCCGTCGCAAGGCGCAGCACCTCGGCGAGCGTCGTCGCGCCCGAGCGGCGGATCTGGTCGCTCGTGATGACGTCGATTGCGGCGGCCGCGTCGGAGATCGGCTCTGCACGCCGGGAGACCGACGTGACGTCGACGTCCATGAGATCTTCGAGGGCGAGGCGTTTGAGCGCCGAGGCGTCCTGCGCCGCGACGCGCAGTGGCGCGCAGAGAACGCCGATGAGCAGCGCCCCGAGAACGGTTGGGAGCATCGGCGCTGGCACGCCACGCAGGTTGGGCATTCAGATAAAGGGGTCGCGGAACGGCCGCCAGACCCGAAGTGTCAGAGGCTGCAAACGTCGAGCCGCCGCAACTCTTGCAGAACCACTCGCGTGGAGCGAGGAGTGTCAGAGGATCACCGGCCGGTGTATCGAAGCGCGGCAGCGGCGGCGATCACGCTTGCGCGTGGCGCGCCGATCCCCCGGGCACCAGCGTCCGGACGACGACGTAGAGCACCGGGATGAAGACGATGTTGAGGAAGGTGGATACGAGCATCCCGCCGAACACCGCCGTGCCCACCGAGTGGCGCCCCGCCTGGCCGGCGCCCGAGGCGAACACGAGCGGCAGCACGCCGAGGATGAACGCGAACGACGTCATCAGGATCGGCCGGAGGCGGATGCGCGCCGCCTGAAGCGCGGCATCGACGATCGAGAGCCCTTTGTCCCGCAGCTGCTCCGCGAACTCGACGATCAGAATCGAATTCTTCGCCGCCAGGCCGATGAGCATCACCAGGCCGACCTGGCAGTACACGTCGTTCTGCAGCCCGCGCAGGCCCTGTGCGCCCACACCGCCGAGGACCGCAAGCGGCACGCCCAGCAGGATGATGAACGGCAGCACGAGGCTCTCGTACTGCGCCGCGAGCGTAAGGTAGACGAGCAGCAGCGCGAGGCCGAAGATGTAGAAGGTCTGCCGCCCGGCCTTCAGCTCCTCGAGCGACTGACCGGCCCACTCGAACGTGAATCCCGCGGGCAGCACTCGCGACGAGAGGGCCTCCATGCCGGCGAGCGCCTGTCCCGAGCTGTAGCCCGGCGCGGGCGAGCCGTTGATCTCGACGGAGCGGAACATGTTGAAGTGCGTGATCACCTGGGGCGCGGTGTCTTCGCGAACCTTCACCACGCTCGAGAGGGGCAGCATCTCGCCGGTGCCGGTGCGCACGTAGAACTCCCCGATCGCCTGCGGCGCCGCGCGAAACTGCTGGTCGGCCTGCACGTACACGCGATACGCCCGGTTGTTGAAATCGAAGTCGTTCACGTACTGCGATCCGAGGAAAATCTGCAAGGTGTCGCTCACTTCCGAAAGCGGCATCCCGAGCGCCTTGAGCTTCTCCCGGTCGATGTCGATGGCGAACTGCGGATCGCTCGCGCTGAAGGTGGCGAACAGCCCGCGCAGGTCCGGCCGCTGGTTGCCCTGGCGGATCACGTCCCTGGTCGTTTGCGCCAGGTTGTTGATGTTGCCGCCGCTCTGGTCCAGCAGCTCGAACTGGAAGCCGCCAAGCGTGCCCACGCCCGACAGCGCGGGCGGAAGGAACGGGACCACCTGCGCGCCCGGGATCTTGCCGAGGGCCGCCCGCAGCCGCCCGACGACCGCCGGGGCGCCGAGCTCGGCCTTCAGCCGCTGATCAATCGGCAGCAGCCTGACGAAGAGCATGCCGCGGTTCGGCGAGGCGCCCCCGAAGCTGAAGCCCATGACCGAGAACACGGCCCGGATCGCCGGCTCCTTCGCCAGCACCGCCTCGACCTGCTGCCCGATCCTCGAGGAGTAGTCGAGCGATGCGCCTTCCGGTGCCTGCAACTGCATGATGACGAGGTTCTGGTCCTCGTCGGGAACGAACCCGGTCGGCACGACTCGATAGACCGCGACGGTGAGCCCCAGAGACACCAGGAACAGCACCACCATCACGGTCCGCATGCGGACGAAGCGCCCCAGCGCCTTCATGTAGACAGTGGTGCCGGCCGCGATGACCCGTTCGATGAACCGGAAGAACATGCCCTTTTCGCGCTCGCCCCGCAGCAGCAACGCCGAGAGCGCCGGCGTCAGCGTGAGGGCGTTGAAAGCCGACAGCGCCACCGAGAACGCGATCGTCAGCGAGAACTGCTGATAGAACTTGCCGGTGGTGCCGGGGAAGAACGCGACGGGGACGAATACGGCGATGAGCACGAGCGCCGTCGCCACCACCGCGCCGAGCACCTCGCCCATCGCCTCGCCGGCCGCCTCGAAGGGGGTGCGCCCGAATTCGTGTATGTGCCGCTGGATATTCTCGATGACCACGATCGCATCGTCGACGACGATGCCGGTCGCGAGCGTGATGCCGAATAGAGTGAGGGTATTGATGGAGAAGCCGAGCAGATAGACGAAGGCGAAAGTGCCGACGAGCGACACCGGGATCGTGATGGTCGGGATGATCGTCGCGCGCCAGTCCTGCAGGAAGAGGAACATCACGAGCACGACGAGCGCAATCGCCTCCAGCAGCGTCTTGAGCACCTCGCGGATCGAGTCGGAGATGACCGTCGTGTTGTCGAAGGCGACTTCGTACTTGAGGCCGGGAGGAAAGCTCTTCGAGAGGCGCGCGAGCTCGGCGCTCACACGGTTGTAGACATCGAGGGCGTTGGCCGTCGGCAGTTGCGCCACGCCCACGCCGACCGCGTCGCGTCCGTTGAACCGGAGACGGCTCGCGTACGTCTCGGCTCCGACCTCGGCGCGGCCGACGTCGCGCAGGCGCACAAGGGTGCCGCCGTTGTTCTTCAAAATGGCGTTTTCGAAGTGTTGCGGTTCGGTCAGACGACCGGCCGCGCGCACCGAGATCTCGTACGGCTGATTGCCTGGCGCCGGCGGCTGACCGACGGAGCCGGCCGCAATCTGCACGTTCTGCTCGCGCAGAGCGGCGCTCACGTCCGCGGCGGTCAGCCCGCGCGACGCCAGGCGGGTGGGATCGAGCCAGACTCGCATCGCGTACTTGCGCTCGCCGAAGATGGTCACGTCGGCCACACCGGGAATGCGCTTGAGCGCGTCCCGCACGAAGACATCGAGGTAGTTGCTGAGGAAGAGGGAATCGTATTCGTCGTGCTCGGCGTAAACGCCGATGCCCATCACGAAGCCCGTCGTGGCCTTCGTGACCGTCACGCCCACGTTCTTCACCTCGTTGGGGAGGCGTCCGAGAGTGGCCGCGACACGGTTCTGCACGTCGACGGCTGCGAGATCCGGACTGCGACCGAGCTCGAAGGTGGCCGTGATCGTCGACGTGCCGCTGTTGGTGCTGTTCGAGGTGATGTATTCGAGACCCTCGACGCCGTTGATCGCCTGCTCCAGGGGGTTTGTTACCGCTGACTCGACGGTGAACGCGCTCGCGCCGGTGTAGAACGAATTGACGTTCACGCGGGGCGGTGCCAGCTGTGGATACTGCTCGATCGGCAGCGTCGGAATCGCGACCAGGCCAGCGAGGATGATTACGAGCGAGCACACGCTCGACAGAATCGGACGACGGATGAAGACGTCAACGAACATGGGCCTTATCGGATGGGTACTGACTGCACGCTACGCACTGCAGGCTGCAGGCCGCCGGGCCGCGGGCGGGCGATGGCGGCAGGCGCTTCCGCGGCGGCCGAAGAGCCGAACGCCGCCTGCGGCCCGCAGCCTGTCTCCTGCAGCCTCGTGGCTTCACGACTCCGCGGCGGCGACTGGCACGCCGTCGGTGACCTTCTGGATACCAGAGACAATCAGGCGGTCGCCCGCCTTGAGGCCGGACTCGAGCATGTAGTCGGCGCCGGCCAGCGGCCGCAGCCGCACGAGACGCTGGCGCGCAACCAGCCCGCCTTTGTCGCCCTGCTCGGCCACGTACGCGAAGTACTGGCCGTTGATGCGCGTCACAGCGGTGACGGGCAGGGTGAGAGCGGGCTCGCTGCTCCAGACGATCTGCGCTCGCACGAACTGCTCCGTGCGGAAGCCCTTGTCGGACGGCACCTGCGCCTTGACCAGCACTCCCTGGGTCTTGTCGTCGACCTCGGGCGAGATGAAGTCGATGCGCGTTTGCGCGAGCACTTCGCCCGTATCGTTCATGAGCCGCACCGGCAGCCCGAGCTTCAGCGCCGACGCCCGCTCGATCGGCACGTAGACGTACGCTTCGAGGCCGGCGTTGTCGCTCACCGTGGTGATCTCGGTCGATGTCGTCACCCGATCGCCCACGCGCACGGGGATGTCACCGACGACGCCCGCGGTCGGCGAGGTGACACGGTAGTACTGGAGCTCGACCCGGCTCTCCTGCTCGTGCGCCTCCATCGACCTGAGGCTTGCGGCAGCGGTATCGACGGCGGCGCGCGCCTGGTCGAGCACCTGGCGGCTGACGAGCCCCTGGTCGAAGAGCGCCTGCTGGCGCTTCAATTCCTCGCGCGACAGCTGCAGTTGCGCCTGCTGCGCCGCCCGGGACGCCTCGTTGCCTGACAGCGTCGCCTCCTGCTTGTGCGGATCCACCTGCGCGATCGGTCGTCCGGCGGCCACGCGATCGCCCGACTTCACGAAGATCCGCGTGACGATGCCCTCGACCTGGGGGCGGACGTCGGTGGTCCGGCGCGAACGCACGGTCGCCACGTACTCCGACGTGCGATCGACGGGCTTCGGCTCGAGCACCGTCATCGACACGGCAACCGGCCCACCGCCGGCCATCGGCTGCGCCGCGGTGGCCTGTCCGCTCCTGTCGCAGGCGGCCATGAACGGCACGACGGTCGAAAGGAGTAGCGCGAGGACGAACGTCGCGCCGGCGTTCGGCCGGGTCTTGCAGAACACAATCATGTCCAACCTATGAACTATACCAATTGACCGCGCGCGTCCGGCAGATGCCCGGTCGATCGTCGCCGATCCCGTGGCGAGGCCTGCCCCAAGCGGACGCGCGCTATTGAGTGCCGGTGTGACCGAATCCGCCGGCGCCACGTGTCGATGCGGGCAACTCCTCGACCTCCACCCACGTGACCCGCGGAACGGGCGCCACGAGCAACTGTGCGACGCGCATGCCACGCTCGACCACGAACGGAGTGTCGCCGAGGTTGATCAAGGCCACCATCACTTCCCCGCGGTAGTCCGCATCGATGGTGCCCGGAGCGTTCACGACGGTGACGCCGTGACGCGCGGCAAGCCCGGACCGTGGTCGCACCTGCCCTTCGTACCCGTCCGGCACCGCAATGCAGAACCCGCACGGAATCAGCGCGCGGGTGCCGGGGGCGAGCGTAACCGCGGCCCGGACCGCCGCCGACGAGATCCATTGCGGCCGCATGCCGGCTCTTGTACTCGGGCACCGGCAGGTCTGCTGCGCTCGGCAGCCTTTGGATGGAGATGGACAGGGCGGTGCTCATCCGACTGATTGTACCCGCCCTCGTGGCCCCGTCCTTGCTCTTCCTCCTGTCGAGTGTAGTCGACCATCATTAACAGGAGAAAAGAGCCATGAATAGACGAGCATGGACGAACGCAGCAGCCGCCGCAGGTGTGATGGTGGCGCTCGGCGCCGCCCCCGCCGCCGCCCGGCAGGCCGGCACGGCAGCAGACGACAAGGCGCGCCAGGCAACCAGCTCGACCGGTGAAACGATCACCGATGCGTGGATCCTGACCAAGGTCAAGGCTCAGTTCGTCGGTGAGGACGCGCTCGCGCACAGCGATATCAACGTCGACGTCCGCAACCACGTCGTGTTCCTGAAGGGCACCGTCGCGTCGCAGGCCGGCAAGGCACGTGCGGCCGAGATTGCACGGGCCACCGACGGCGTGACGCGGGTGGAGAACGACCTGCGGGTCGGCGTGGCCGCCGACACGGCTTCCAACCGCGATTCGACACTCGCGCATGCTGACGCCGACGCCCGCGCAACCGGGCACGACACGAAGGACGCGGCACACGACGCGAAGAAGAGCACCAAGGAAGCGGCGAAGGACACCAAGAACGCGACCGAGGACGCCGCCGCCGACGTGCGTGAAGAGGGCCGCGAAGCACATCACGACGCGAACGAGAGCGCACACGACGTCAAGCACCACGCCGAGAACACGGCGAAGGACGTCGCGCACGACACGAGCGGGGCGACCGGAACCGCCGGCCAGGCGGTGAGCGACGGCTGGATCACGACGAAGGTCAAGTCCAGCTTCGTTGGCGTCGAGGCGCTCGACGGCAGCGACATCAACGTCGACACGAACGCGCACGTCGTGACGCTGCGGGGCACGGTCCCGTCGGCCGCGGCTCGGGCCAAGGCGGTCAGCCTGGCGAAGCAGGTGGAAGGCGTCCGATCGGTGAAGGACGACCTGACGATCGGCGCGAAGAAGTAGGACGGACAGGGATTGGAGGCTGGGGCTGGCGGCGCGCCAGCTTCGGCCTCCACCCGGACGTCTGATTACACCCGCGCACTCGGCAACGACGACCCGCATCGGATCTGCTTCCCCGCCTCAATCCCACCCCACAAAACCGCACACGTCACCGCGCCCGCGCGCTCCTGCGATAATCTGCCACGCATGAGCGAGCTCTCCTCGTACCGGATCTCCTGGATCGGCACTGGCGTCATGGGCCTCTCCATGTGCGGGCACCTGCTCGACAGGGGAGCGCACGTCATCGTGTTCACGCGGACGGCGGAGAAGGCACGGCCGCTGCTCGAGCGCGGAGCCGCCTGGGCAAGCGGGCCACGGCTCGCGGCCGAACAATCCGACGTGACGTTCACGATGGTGGGGTTTCCCGCCGACGTGCGGGAGGTTTACTACGGCGCCGACGGCGTGCTCGCCGGTGCGCGCCGGGGCTCCATCCTCGTGGACATGACGACGACGGAGCCGTCACTGGCGATCCAGATCGCGGGCAGCGCCGCCGAACAAGGCGCGACCGCCCTCGATGCGCCAGTCTCGGGCGGCGACGTCGGGGCGCGGAACGCGACGCTGTCGATCATGGCTGGCGGCGATGCGGGTGCGCTGGAACGGGTGCGTCCACTCCTCGAGGCAATGGGCAAGACCATCGTCCACGAGGGAGGCCCTGGTGCCGGACAGCATACGAAGATGTGCAACCAGATCGTGATCGCCGGCACGATGATTGGCGTCTGCGAGAGCCTGCTCTACGGCGCGCGCGCCGGCCTTGATCTGCAGACGATGCTGCAGTCGATTCGCGGCGGGGCGGCAGGCTGCTGGACCCTGGAGAACCTCGCGCCGCGCGTGCTCAATGGGAACTTCGACCCGGGGTTCATGGTCGAGCACTTCATCAAGGACATGGGGATCGCGCTCGACGAAGCCGCCCGCATGCGCCTCGCCCTGCCGGGCCTCGCGCTCGTGCGCCAGTTGTATCTCGCGACTGCCGCCCAGGGGCACGCGCGCCTCGGGACGCACGCGTTGTACCTTGCCCTCAGGCAGCTCTCGGGGGGCTGAGCGCTGGGGGGCAGGCTCCTGGCTCCAGGCTCCGGGCTCCAGACTTTGCCTTCGCGCCTCGGGCTGCGTGTCTGCCCTCGGGGGCCATATGCTCTGGAGCCTGGAGCCTAGTACCTGGCAACTCCCCGTGTCGGCCTTGACGAAATACGACTTGTAGTTCTTCGCCTTCGGATCCATGCATCCGACGAGGTTCAGCAGCTCTACTTTCCGGAACTCGATCGGGTGGCTCTCCGACTGCAGCGATATCGACCCTTCGCTGAGCAGCGTGCCATCCTTCTTCACCGCCGGATCGAAGTTCACGACGTTTCCGCCCCCGATCTGCGGCTGCTCGTAATGGAGCACCGGCTCGCCGTTGACGAAGTGCGTGATCCGCTCGGACCCGCGGACCTCGGCTTCGACGCGGACCCACTGGTCTCCGTGATACGTCTTCGACGTGGAGTTGAGGCAGTGGGTCGTGAAGAGGGCGCCCTTGATGACTACGTTCGTCCCTGGCGTGCACAGGTTCGCGGTCGGCCGCTCGTCCGTGCCGTTGCCGCCGAGCAACTGCACTTCGATCGAAATCGGAAAGTCCTGATCTTTCCGCATTGTCTCGGGGCGCTGGCCGTGCACCATGATGCCGCTGTTCCGCAGCGCCCACCCGGGTCCGCCCTTCGCCTGCTCACCGACGAACCGGTACTCGACAGCGATGCGGTAATACGACCACGTGCCGCGGTAGAAGATGTGGCCGAACTGGCCGTCGAACGCACCGTACTTGTCGTAGGAGACGGCGAGCTTGCCGTCCTGCACCCGGAACGTGTCGCCGAAGTTGTCGCCAGGCTCGTGGCCGGTGATCTTGACCGTCCAGCCGTCCAGGTTCGTGCCATTGAACAGCTGGGTCCAGTCCTTGCGATCCGCATCGTTCTGCGCCAGGAGCGAGGGGGCCGTGAACGCAACGGCGGCTGCGATGGCGACGAGGAGAGCCGAGGCGCGCATCATCATCGGCTGAACATACACCCGAATGCCTCGACTGTGGGTGGCATGCCCGGCAGCCCGGCTAACGCCAGCTTTACAGCTGTCACGTGGTCAGCCCCAAGGTAGAGCCGGGCGCGCCCGCATTCCGAACTGATTCCGTACTTCGCACTCCGAATTCGGAATTGCTCCTGATATTCTTCTCGGATGTCATCCATCGAATCGCGCCACTACGCACACCCGAACGTGCTCGTGTCGACCGAGTGGGTCGCCGAGCACCTGCAGGATCCCAACGTCCGCATCGTCGAGTCGAACGAAGACACGCTGTTGTACGGCGCCGGTCACCTCCCGGGCGCCGTGCACGTCGACTGGACTCACGACCTCAACGACCAGGTGCGTCGTGATTACGTCGGACGCGACGCCTTCAACGCGCTGATGTCGCGCATCGGCGTGACCGCCGACACCAAGATCGTGTTCTACGGCGACCGGAACAACTGGTGGGCCTGCTATGCCTTCTGGGTGTTTCAGCTGTTCGGCCATGCAAACGCGGCGGTCATGGACGGCGGCCGCGTGAAATGGGAGAAGGAGAATCGTCCATTGACGCGTGATGTGCCGCACTACGAGGCCACCCGCTACGAGGCGCCAGAGCGCAAGGACGCGGATATCCGGGCCTACCGAGAGGAAGTCCTCGCGCACATGCAGAGGCGCGGCCAGCTGGTCGACGTGCGCAGCCCCGAGGAATATGCCGGCACACGGCTGCACATGCCCGAGTTTCCGAACGAGGGCGCCATGCGGGGCGGTCACATCCCCGGCGCAAAGAGCATCCCGTGGGCTCGCGCCGTGAATCCAGATGACGGCACCTTCCGGAGCGCCGAGGAACTGCGCACGCTCTATACGGAGCAGAACGGCCTGGCGCCGTCTGCCGACACCATCGCCTACTGCCGCATCGGTGAGCGCAGCAGCCACACGTGGTTCGCGCTGAAGTACCTGCTTGGGTTCGAGAAGGTGCGCAACTACGACGGGAGCTGGACCGAGTGGGGCAACATGGTCGGGGTGCCGATCGAGAAGTGAGGGGCCGCTGCCGCTGCTAGCGTGCGAAACACGCGAACCAACAACAACGAGCGGAGCCTCAGCACACGAGCAAAGCAGTTATTTCGATGAATCCCCCGTCGCTGCAGAAGCTCCTCGACACGTTCGCGATGTTCCCGGACGCCGGGGACCGCACGAATCTTCTGCTGAGCTACGCCGATCGGTTCAAAGAGGTGCCGCCGGAGATCGCGCAGCGGCCGTTCGACAAGTCGCACCAGGTGCCCCAGTGCGAGTCGGATGCGTACGCGTGGGCGGTGAAGAATCCGGACGGGACGCTGAACCTGCACTTCGCGGTCGAGAACCCGTCGGGTGTGTCGGCGAAGGCGCTCGCGGCGATCCTGCAGAAGACGCTGTCCGGACTGACGCCACCAGACATCGAGTCGGTGTCGCCTGAAATCGTCGAGCAGATCTTTCGGCAGAACATCTCGATGGGCAAGGGCATAGGGCTGATGGGGATGGTAAACGCCGTGCGCGCGCTCGCGTCACGCGCACGGCAGATGTAGCGCCGGGGCCCACGCGCCCCGGCCGGTCGTCACGCCTTGTTGATGGTGTCCTTCGCGGCCTGTGAGGCGCGGCTGATCGCGTCCTGGGCCGTGGAGGCGCTGGTGCTGGCCGTATCGCTCGCGTCCTTGGCGGTGCCGACGATATGCTGGGCCGCCTCGGTGGCGCGATCGACGGCGCTGCTGGCCATGCTCTTCGCGTTGTCGACCACGCGGTCGCGCGCGTCGCCCATCAGCGCCTGCTCGCGACGGGTCTCCGGCAGCGCCAACCCGACCGCTGCGCCAACCGCCATCGCCACGGCGCCGACAGCCAGCGGGTTGTGCTCCATCCAGTACTGCAGCTGTGTTTTGGCCTGCCGGCTGTACTGGCCGATCTGCCGCTGTGCCCGGTTGGCCGCGTCGCGCGTCCGCACGGTCACGTCGTCCACTGTCTCGCGCGCCTTCTCGCTGGCGTTCGACAGCGTGTCGCGGGCCCGCTCGGAGGCGTCCGAGACCGCATGCTTCACGCGATCGGTCGTCGCTTCGCCTTCGTCGCCGCCGACCCACACGCCGCGATCACTGTCGAACCGGCGATACGCGCCCGCTTCTGCCCCGGCTGCGCCGTAGCCGCTGCGCGTGTCCCAGGTCGAATCGAAGTTCGACCCGGAGTAGCCAGAATCAGAGGTGACGCGACGGCCACCAGAGCGCTGGTTCCACATCCACCAGCCGATGCCGATGGTCGTGAGCGCGATCGGCACCGGGTTATCACGCATGACGTTCACGAACCGGTTGCCACGGTCCGTCGTGAACTGATCGTCGTCGTCGTAGTAGAGGCTCTCTTCGGTGTAATCGTCCACGTCCCATTCCTCCACGCCGCTCGAACGGCGGCTCATCATCCACCACGCCGCCGCGCCCACTCCGGCGAGCAGCGCTCCGGCCGACCAGGGGTGCTCGCGCACCTGGTATGCCGCCGTGCGTCCGACCCGCCGGGACGAGTCGGCCACCTGGCTCGCGGTCTCGCTCGCCGTCGCGGCGACCCGCCGCGCGGTGTCGGTTGCCGTCCCGCTCACGCGGTGCATCGTGTCGCGTGCCGTCTCCTTCACGCTGTCCGTCGCCTGGGACACGAGGTTGCCCGGCGACAGTCGCTGCGTGATCTCGTCGATCGTTTCGCTGATGTCGGCGCGCTTCTGCTCGATCTCCGCCCGTATCTCGGCGGTCTCCGCCGCCGTCTCCGTGCTGTCCGACGAGGCGTTGGCCTCGCGCGTGGTGGACGTGAGCGCGGTGTCGGCTGCGGTCCTGCCGGACGAGGCCGACCCATAGGGGTACGCGCCGGTCGTCGGCGTCAGCGGTTCCGCGCCGGTGGTGGCGCGGCCAACGAGGTCCGGATCCCCGCGACCGACCATGTCGTCGTTCCGCGGCGCGTCGAAGCGCCCCGCATCGTCTCTCAGGTCCTTTGGCCCTTCGCCCATGCCGCATTCTCCTTCAGTGTTTCGATGGTTTCCGTTGGCGTAAGGCTGTCACGCTGCAGCCCCGAGATCCCGCGCTGCACGAAGAGGTACCCCGCGAGCGCGACCACGATCCCGACAATGAGGGCTGACGCCCACCAGGTGAGGCCCGCGGCCTCGAGCACGATGACCAGGGCGGCCACCAACGCGAGCACGCCCGCGTAGGCGATGAAGCCACCGATGGCGATGTAGACGACGTGCCGTCCAACCCGCGAGGCGCGGGCCGTCAGCTCGGTACGAGCCAGCTGCACTTCCTTGCGAACGAGTTCAGCGGTGTCGCGCGACAGTTCGCTGAACAGCTCCCCTAGCGACTTGTCGTCTTTCCGCGGTTCCATCACAGGTCTCCCCGGCCCGTCACGTCGCCAGGCCTGTCGGTCGGCGTTTCGAACGACGTGCTCCGCTCGAACGACGTGCCGCCGCCGTAGGATGTGCCGGTCCCGTACGACGTGCCGCTGCCGTACGACGTCCCGGTGCCCGACGTGCCGCGGTCGAACGTGTCGCCGCGGTTGAAGGCTGCGCCAGAGCCGCCGCCCTCGCCGCCGTACCCGGAGTAGCTGCGGTCGTCGAAGCTGCGTGTCGGGCGCGACGCTTTGATGAACCGCGCCGCGAGCATGCCGGCGGCGAAGCTCGAACCGATGAACACCGCGGGCTGCTGGCGCGCAAAGCGCTGTGCTTCGCCCACGAGATCGTTCAGGTCGCGCTCACGCAGGTGGTTGGAGAAGCGTTCGATCTGGTCGGCCGCCCGCTCGACGAACTGGGCCACGGTGTCGTACTGCTGCTCGCGAAGGTGGTGCGTCGATTGACGAACAGCCTGCGCCACGCTGCCGAGGCTGTCGGTGGCGCGCGTCTTCTGCTCGTTCAGCTGCGAGGCGGCCTTGTCCCGAACCTGGCTCAGGATGCCGGAGGTCTGCTCGTTGCCGCCGGTCTGCCCGAAGTTTGTGGACCCGCCGGTGGTGCCGTAGTTGGTGGCACCCGTCGTGGTGCCGAACTCCGTGGCACCGAAGCCTGCGCTGTTACGATCGCCCGCTGACGGAGTCGCGTCGCCAAGGTCGGACTGGGACTGCACAGCCGGGTCGAATCCGGTATCGAAATTCCTGTCGTTTCCGGAACGGCTGCCTGCTTTCGTGCCCCGCTTTCCGGACTGAGGGTTCTCTGGGCTCATAGATCATCCTTTCGATGGTCATCCTTATGTCCACGCGGTGCACCGGCACCCGTCGCAGGGCTTACGTAAGGAAGTAGCGTGCCATCGAAACGGCCGGGCGGCATATTTGCAGAGGCGTCGGGAATGACGAGCCGCGTGCTTTCTGCCGTGGAGCGGGTCCGTGCCGCGGGTTTCAAGGCGTTGGCGGGGACCCATGTAGAGGCAGTCGTCCCGGTGACGCAGCACCTCGTAGACGTGCTGGTTGCGCAGGCCGCGGCCGAACGCCACCTGCCCGGCCTCAAGGTCACGCTGCGCGCGGACCGCGAAATCGGCGTCGCGATGGTGAAGTCGGTGTTCGGCTTCGACACGCGCCTGTCGATCGATCTGCGCGTCCGCGGGCCGGTCGACATGGCGTCGGATCCCCGCCTCTACCTGGTCATCGCACGGCCCTCCTTCACGTGGAGCGCGCTGAGCCGTGTGATCGTCGCGGCGGGCCTGGCGCCGCCAGGCGTCGAGATCGGCAAAGACGGCGTCGCCGTGGATCTCAGGACGATCGCGTCACGAGCAGGCGTCGCCGATCTGATGGCCGTCGTGCAGACGCTCGCGTTCGATGGCGAAGACGGCCGGCTCCGCGTGCACGTGGTCGCCGATGTGCCCGACGGGGGCATCGCGGTCGACCCGACTGGGACGCCATCGTCCGCGGGCGGCGCGGCGCGACATGCCACGGTGCCACACAGAACGGCTTTGCTGCAGGAATTGCGCGGCGCGCGCGTGTGGGGACGGATTGCGATCAGCGAGGAGCTGGCGAATCAGCTTCTCGGGCTCGCGCTGGAGGAGGCGCGGACACCAGCGCCCCGCGCCGATTCGCCAGCTGCGCCGGCAGCTGCGAGCGGAGCCCCGAATGCCGCAGCCGTCGCGCAATGGATTCAACGTGCGGGTGTCCGGTTCGAGAATGGCCGGATGGTACTCGAGCCGGACGTCGTGATCGGATGATCGTTTGGCTCAGCGCAGCCTGGCCCGCACGGCCTTGCGCACCGCCTCGGTCGTGAAGCCGTAGACGGCGTGCGACAGCATCGAGTAGGTGTGCGCCCGGAGCGGACGATCCCAGGGCGACTCGGACAGACCCGCAGCGGGTACGCCGATCTCGTCCGCGCTCGCCCACACGCCGAGTCCGAACGGAATCCCCCCGAGACGCGTGAGTTCGGGGCGGGTTTCCGCCAGTGCCCCATACACCGCGCCGACCGCAGTCCCGAACCCGTAGTGCATCAGCGGCCCGGCGGCGTCCTGCTCGGAGGCCTCGAGTCGGCGGCCGACGGTGGCAACCGCGGCAGCATCGGCGGTCCGAACGGTCGCTGGCCGACTCTCGCCGCTCACCTGGTCCTGTGAACGGGCCGACCAGGCGGGGGCATGACCGCTCCGGCGTTGCCGCGCGTCGACGTTATCGCCGGTGGCGTGGCTGAAGCGCGCCTGGAATTGCTCCATGGCCCACGCCGCGACGAAGCCGCCTACCGCACCGGCCACGAGCCCCTGCCACGGTAGCAGCGCCTGGGGCGAGTCATTGCGCATGACGAACCTCCTTGCCCCGGGGACGTGCAAGGAACGGTGCCGAAACGCGAGGCGGACGCCCAGGTCCCTGTTCCCGGACGCCCGCCCCTGCCGAGCACGACGGGACGGGCAGCTGGTTCGGGCGGATCAGGCGCCGACCGTCACCGGCGTCACCGCGGCCTGATCCTCTTCGCCCGTGCGTATCCGGAAGACCTTCTCTACCGGCACGACGAAGATCTTGCCGTCGCCGACATCGCCGGTACGCGCGCCGCGCAGGATGGCCTGCACCGTCGGCTCGACGAAGTGGTTGGACACGCCGATCTCCAGCCGCACCTTCTCCGAGAGTTCCATCTTCACCGTCGTGCCACGGTAGGTTTCGACGTGCTCCCGTTCCCCCCCGTGCCCCTGCACGCGGCTGATCGTGAGCCCCTGCACTTCCGACCTGAACAGCTCCTCCAGTACCGCGCCGAGCCGATCGGGCCGAACGACCGCGATAACGAGCTTCATGCGCGTCCTCCCTCCGCCGCCATGACCGCCGAGGCTGCCGGTACCGCGCGGTCGGGCAGCACGAGAATGGCGCCTTCGCCCTCCGCGTAGGCCTCTTCACCGTGCTGGCTGACGTCCATCCCGATGCCCTCCTCGTTCGAGGCGGATCTGAGCGGCACGACCAGCGCCACCAGCTTCAACAGCGCAAACGTGAGCGCCCCGCTGTACACCACCGAGGCGAGCACCGCGACGGCCTGGATTCCGAGCTGTCCCGGGTTGCCGAACAGCAGACCGTCGGTCGTGGTGTTCCACGCCTTTTCCGCGAAAACGCCCGTCAGGAGCGCTCCGACGGTGCCGCCCAGTCCATGGGCCGCCACGACGTCGAGCGAGTCGTCCAGTCGCGTGCGGACGCGCCAGAGCAGGGCGTAGTAGCTCGGGATCGCGGCGAGGCCGCCGAGCGCAATCGCGCTGATCGGGCTGATGAACCCCGCTGCCGGCGTGATCGCCACGAGGCCGACGACGATGGCCGTGGCGCCGCCAACGGCGGTGACTTTCTGGTTGCGTGTCATGTCGAGCAGGGTCCAGACGACGAGCGTGCCCATCGGCGCCAGAAACGTCGTGGTGAACGCGAGAGCGGCCGACGGGCTCGCGGCGAGCGCGCTGCCGGCGTTGAACCCGAACCACCCGAACCAGAGCAGCCCGGCGCCGAGCAGCGTGAACGGC
The DNA here is from genome assembly GCA_963697705.1 of Vicinamibacteria bacterium. Taxonomy (GTDB): domain Bacteria; phylum Acidobacteriota; class Vicinamibacteria; order Vicinamibacterales; family JAENWD01; genus CAVUCH01. The sequence goes on along the minus strand of CAVOPA010000017.1, from coordinate 82,337 downwards.
ACGTTGTGAGGCAGGAAGGCCTGCCGCGCGAAGTCCTTGCGCGGGCCGAGCACGAGCGCCGCGACGAGTGCCGCGACGCCGGCGTTCACGTGCACGACGGTGCCGCCAGCGAAATCGAGCGCGCCGAGGGTGGCCAGCCATCCACCGCCCCAGACCCAATGCGCGACCGGCGCATAGACGACGATCGACCACAGCGTAATGAACAGCATGTAGGCGCTGAACCGCATGCGTTCGACGATCGCGCCGGAGATCAGGGCAGCCGTGATGATGGCGAACGTGCCCTGATACGACATGAAGAGCACGTGCGGGATGGTGCCCTGCGGCTCGAGGCCGACATTGCGGAGGAGGGCGCGCGAGAGTCCGCCCAGCAGCGGCGAGCCCGGAGCAAAGGCCAGCGAATACCCGATGAGCGCCCACGCGATGCCGACGACGCCGAGCGCCACGAAGCTCATCATCATCGTATTGAGCGCGTTCTTGGACCGTACGAGGCCCGCCGTAGAAGAACGCCAGCGCCGGCGTCATCAGCAGCACCAACGCCGTCGCGACGAGCATCCAGGCCACGTCTGCCTGATTCATTGCCATTCCTCCCAGCATTGCTCCGGCCCGTCGCCGGGCCTTTACCGTTTGCCTGCGAAAACGGCTGCGGTTATTCAGCTCAGCCCATCACTTGACGGACTTCGTTCAAGCGAGAGCAGTGTAACCCGATTCGTGGCGTACCGACACCAAAGACTTTCCACTTTGCAAAATAATGCGAGCACGTTGGACCTAAGCTGCGCTAGATGAGCGGTCGAAGGGCAACTATGGGTTGCGAGCGGGCCGCACTGAAGGTTGGCGTGGAGCCTGAGCTGGAGCCTTGGCCCGACTACCGTCTACAGCTTCCGCAGCCGCACGCTTTGAACGAGGTGCTGGCCGTCCTTATCGAGGATCAGATGAGCACGCTCGCGGGTGGGCTCGATGTTCTCTTTCAGGTTCACGAGGTTGATCTCGCGCCAGATGCTGCGCGCGACCTGCTCCGCCTCGTCTTCGTTGAGTGCCGCGTACCGATGAAAATACGACGCCTCGCTGGTGAACACCGTGTGGCGCAGCATGAGAAAGCGGTCCACGTACCAGCGCTCGATGCTCTCGGCGTTCGCATCCATGTAGATCGAGAAGTCGAAGAAGTCGGAAACGAACAGGTCGGATCGCCGTCCCGCGTGCAGATCGCTCGTCTGCAGCACGTTCAGTCCCTCGAGAATCATGATGTCGGGCCGATCGAGCACCTGCTCCTGCCCCGGCACGATGTCGTACAGCAGATGTGAGTAGACGGGAGCCGCCACTCGGGGCTGTCCCGATTTCACGCCGATCAGAAAATCGAGCAGGCGCCGCACGTCGTAGCTCTCGGGGAAGCCCTTGCGGGCCATCAGTCCCCGTTCGTGGAGCACGCGGTTGGGGAGGAGGAACCCGTCGGTCGTGACGAGATCGACACGTGGATGATCGGGCCATCGACTGAGCAGCGCCTGGAGCACGCGTGCGGTGGTGCTCTTTCCCACGGCCACGCTGCCGGCAATGCCGATGACGAATGGCACGGTGGCCGCCGGGTTGCCGAGGAATGTATCGGTCGCCTTGCGAAGCGTCTGCGTGGCGGCAACGTAGAGGTTCAGCAGGCGCGAGAGCGGCAGGTAGATCTCCTCGACCTGCTGCAGCGTCAGCCGTTCGTTGACGCCGCGTAGCTGCTCCACCTCCGCTTCACTGACGGTGAGCGGTGTCGCCGCGCGCAGCCCGGCCCACTCTTCGCGGGAAAACGAGACGAAGCGGCCAGCGCCCACCTGGTCGGCGACGCGCCTGTTGAGCATCACGGGAGACTATCACTTCCGTTGTGCGCCGTTCGTCGGCGGCCGGCGAGCGTCAGTCATCCCCCGTTCGGGTCATGACCTCGAACTCTTCCCCGTCGTACCGCGCCGTCACCTCGATGGGCTTGCAGCACACGACGCAGTCTTCGATGTAGGTCTGGGCGCGCCCGCCGGTCTCGTCGATGGCGAGCGCAACCGGTTCACCGCAATACGGGCAGTCGATTTCGACTTCAATCATCGTTCGATTACAGGGGCGCAGGGCCGCCGCCCGCTCGTAGTACCGACTCGCAGGCAGCCTGCTTGCGGTGGCCGCCTTCAAGTGGGCCGAGTCGCTCAGGCCCTGGTGCCGGTCGTCACGGAGGAACCAGCCTGTAGCTCACGAACGCAAACCGCGCGCTGTCAGGCGACCACGACGGCACGTTCAGCGTGCCCTGCCCGCCGAACAACCGCGCGATCACCTTCGGTGGAGCGCTGCCGTCGAAGGGCATCAGCCGGAGCACGACGTCCTTGTTCGGTGGATGGCCCTGCACGGTGGGATCGAACGACAGAAAGACAATCCACCGCCCGTCAGGGGACGGGTGCGGAAACCAGTCGCCGTAGGTCGGATCGTTGGTGATCTGCTGCTGATCGCTGCCGTCCGGCCGCATGCGCCAGATGCGCATCGCCCCGGTCCTGTCGCTGTTGAAATAGATCCACTGCCCATCAGGCGTGTAGTCGGGACCATCGTCCAAACCCTTCGCCATGGTGAGACGCCGTTCCGGGCCGCCCTCGACGGGCACCGTATAGATATCGAAGTCGCCGTTCCGCCGTCCGACGAACGCGAGCGTCTTACCGTCGGGCGACCAGCCGTGCCAGTAGGAGGGCGTCGCCTCGGTCAGCACCCGCGGCCGTCCGCCGCGTGCCGGCACCAGGTGCACGCGAGACTCCCCCTGTGGGCCGCAGCTGAGCGCAATCGAGGCACCGTCCGGAGAGTAGCCGTGATCGTTGTTGCAGCCGCCGACCGTGCCCGTCTCGACCTTCTCCGGCGGCCCGCCGGCGGCCGGCATCGTGTAGAGCAGCCCGTCCTGGTTGATGAGCAGGCGCGCGCCGTCTCTCGACCAGTTCGGCGCCTCGAAGTGCTGGCGCCCGCGGTACACGATGCGGCGCTGACCCGTGGCGATGTCGAACGTCTCGAGCGAGCTTTCGGTCACGCGCTGCGCGTCGGGAACGGCCGGCCGCTCGATGAGCGATACGGCGGTGAAGCGCGCCCGCTCGCTGCGTGCGGGGTTGTGGGCCGACACGGCGAGCCCCGCGTGCACGGCGCCGCCAATCGGCAGCACGATTGCGCCGACCGGCTGGAACTCTCCGTCGCGCGGCTTCACTTCGAGCGAGAAGACATCGCCGTGGCGTTCGAACTTGAGGGTCGCCGGCGCCCGTACGGGGCTCTGCACCTCGGCTGTAGGCGCACCCTTCTGAGCGCGGTACTGCAGTGAGATGAGGCCGTCGCCATGCACCATGGCGTCGGCATACGGCGCGTCGGGCTCGCGCGAGGCCCGGACCATCCAGCCCGCCTTGCGGTGAGGATCGGGCGGCGTCTCTGCCGCACCGCGAGCCGCGGGCTCGTCCACGAATGACACGTCGGCAACGAGCTCGAGGTCGCCCGTCACACGCGTCGACGCGAAGTAGAACTCGTCGCGCACGCCCCAGATGTTCGCGCCAGATCCGGAGAGCTCGAAGCTGTCGCGGCCAGTGGACGCGACGGAGCCTGGCTGCTGCACCGCGCCGACATCGCCGGATTCGTCGAACAGCGTCACGCTGTTACGCTGCCCGGCCGAGGCGGCGGACGCACCGATGGCCTGCACGAGCGATGGATCGGCGACGCCTTTGCGGTTCACGAGGCCGAAGTTGTCGCTCTTGTAGTTCCAGTTGGCGAAGCCGATCGACTCGCTGCGGAAGATGCCGACGACGTCGCGATACCACCGCCGGCGATCGGAGTCTGGCGCGGTGTCGAGCACGCCGAACTCGCCGCAGTAGACCGGCACGCGATACGTGTTTCGGAATGCCAGCACCGGCGCGAGGCGCTCGCGAAGGAACGCCTCACCATACGGCTGGTCTGCCATCCAGCCATACTGCTTCACGAGCCAGTCGGTGGTGAGCAGGGCGCGCGGGAGCGGGCCGGGATACGGCACGGGCTCCTGCAGATTCTTGATGTCGTCGACCACCCAGCTGGCACGCTGGTGCGTGAAGAGGAACGGCTCGTACAAGTGGAAGGTGTAGATGACCCGTTCGTCGTCGAACTTCGGCAGCACGCCGAACGTCGACACATTGCTCCAGCGGTTCGAGCCGACCATGATCCAGTTCTCCTGGTTCACGGCGCGAATCGCTGCAATCAGGTCGCGTGCGAGCGCGTGCCACAGCTCGTCCTGCCCTTCCGGCGCCACCGGCTCGTTCAGCAGCTCGAAGACGACGTGTGACTGGCCCCTATAGCGGGTTGCCAGCGTGGTCCAGAGTGCCAGCGCCTGACGACGGTCAACGCCGGGGGTCCAGATCGTGTTCGTCTCCTCCGACATGAACCCGTGCCCGGGCAAGTGGTGCAGATCCAGCACCAGCGTCAGCCCGGCAGCCCGCGTCCACGCCGCGGCGCGGTCGATCCACGAGAGGCCTTCCTCGGAGAAGTGCTCGCGGTCGGTGTCGCTCGCGATGAGCGGCGAATCGACGGGCACGCGGATGTGGTCCATCCCCCAGCCCTTGATGCGCGTGACGTCCGTCTCGGTGAAGAAGCTGGCCATCTCGGCGCGATCGAGCTTCGCCTGCGACAGCCAATGACCAATGTTCGTGCCAAATGCCAGGGGCGGCGGGTGGTGTACCGCCGTGCCCTGGCCGGCTGCATGTGCAGAGAAGAAGATGAAGAGCAGGAGCTGAAGAAACCACGCGCGCATGATCCCCCCGAAGGACGTACGCATGTTCCGCAACACACGACCGGCCGCTATTGGCAGATCCTGCCCACTGCATGTGGTGAAGCGAGGGGCCGGTCGGTCCGCTGCGCACCACCTCCGATGCCTGCAACGTCGGCTTACTCTGGCACATGGCTGTGGCGCGGGAGAAACGGGTGCGATCACAAGAGTGGCGCGGTCTTTCGCGACGGGTTGAAGAACGGGGTCTGCACGACGACGGCGCCGACGCGATGACGGACGGCCTCGACCGTCACTTCGATGTCGAGCTCGGTGCCAATGGCAAACGAAGGCGCGTCGATCGTCGCGAGCGCGATGAGTTTCTTCAGCACCGGCGACCAGGTCGTGGACGTGGCTTTGCCGACCTGCCGGCCACCGCGGTACACCGGCACCGGCACGCGCGAGGCGGTGGTGGGCACCTGCGTGGGCAGCCCCAGCCGTGAGTACAGGGTCTCGACTTCCGTCCAGGAGATCTCGAGCCCCGCAATCTGCCGTTTCGGGCCGGCCAGCTTCTCGCGGCGCAGCGGCATCCGCCCTACGAACGGGCCCTTGCCGTCGCTGACCAGCCGGCCCAGGCCCATTTCGTACGGCGTGTAGCGCTGGGCATCGATCAGGGACTTTCGGCTGCCGTTGAAGTCCACGTCGACGAGCAGGAGGCCGGCTTCGATGCGCGCCACGTCGAGCGCGAGCATCCCGGTCGGCCGGATGTCGAACGGTGTGCCGCGCGCGATGAGGGCATCCCAGACGCGCAGGGCGTCCTCCCGCGGCATCCAGAGTTCGTAGCCGAGATCTCCGGTGTACCCGGTGCGCGAGATCTGGACGGGGACGCTATCGATTGCGCCGTCGGTCATGCGGAAGTACTTGAGACCGGCGATGTCTGCGTCAACAACCGCTCGCAGCAATGCCCCCGACGTCGGGCCCTGGAGAGCCAGTGCGGCTACCTGCTCGCTGATGTCTTCGACGGTCACCTTCAGGCCGGCGGCGTTCTGCCGCAGCCATCGCAGGCTGGGGTCGGCCGCGGTCCAGCGCCACGTCGTGTCGTCGAGCCTCGTCACTGTTCCGTCGTCGATCGTCTGTCCGCGCTCATCGCACCAGGGCGTGTAGATCACCTGACCGATGCCGACCTTCGTGGCGTCGCGGGTGATCACCCGGTCGACCAGCCGCGCGGAGTCCGGCCCGGCCACCAGATATTTGTAGAGCGGAGACACGTCGATGAGCGCCGCGGCGTTGCGGATGGCGTTGTACTCGTGCTCGTGGTGGGCCTCGTACGCACTGACGGCGTAGTAGCCGGCCCACTCGCGGTAGTTGAGGCTCTCGCAGAGCGGCAGCGTACGGGGATGGAAGGCAGTCCCGATTGGCACACGGGAATTCTATGCAGAAACGAGGCGCTCCGAACGCGAGCGCCAAATTCAGGTGCAGACTGTGGCGGAACGGGGCGGTGGCATAGAGGCCGTGACCACGCCCTCGACGCCGATGAACTGCTAAGGCCGAAGCGGTTCCTGAGTGCCGGCGGAGATGTGCTCTACGAGGTCGACGCAGTCCTGCGTGGCCTCCCGGATCACGGCGTTGCTTCGGAGCACGGATTCGACGCTCGCCGCGAGGCGCCGCTTCAGGAGCTCGGCGGCAGCGGGCGACGATCCGTGGAATTGATCCGCGATGCGCTGCGCGTCGGTCAGGGAGCGGAGCTGCTGCTCGCACTGGGCGCGCAGATCCCACAGGCACGCAGAGACCATGGCGAGGGGTGTGTCCGGCATCGGATGCTAACGTCTACGCCCGAACGGCTGGAACGATGAAGACCGCTGCGCACGCCACGCACACGATCAGCACTTCACGATCGAGGCGGCCGGGGAGCGCTGTTCCGACGGGCCGGATGTTGCTCGATGCGCAGAATGGGCAGCGCAGGGCGTCTGGGGTGTCGAGTTCTCAAAGTCGTCCACCGGCCAGTTCCTCGGCTTTGGCGCGAATCAGAGCACAAGTGGCGCAAGGCTATCACAGATATTTCATCACAAGCGCGACCAATCGTTGAGCACGGCGCACGCGTTCGCGGGGTTCCGGAACGACTCCTGCTGAGTCGTTGTCGTGGCCTCGGCGCATCGCTGGACGAGAGGTGTCGGCGACGCAGGATCGCCGTCGGGCCCTATACTCGCGCACGATGCCGCCGCCCGCCAGCGCCCGCCTGCTGCTGCAGCCGTGGCATGAGCGGCACACGGCCGGGTTTCTCGCGCTGGCGCAGGACCCCGCGGTGATGCGCTACATCAACGGTGGCGTGCCCTTGACCGAGCCGGAGGCACGTGCGTTTGTCCTGCGGCAGATCGCCTGCCTCGCCGAGCGCGGCTACTGCCGCTGGCGGCTGGTCGCACGAGACGACGGCGCCTTCGTGGGCTTCTGCGGCGGTGAACCGGTGGCGGCCCTCGCCGACGTGGAGATCGGCTGGTGGATCATCCGCGAGCGCTGGGGCCGCGGGCTCGCCACCGAAGCCGCGCAGGTGGCATTCGACGACCTCCGCACGCGTGTCGGCCTTCGGCGGATCGTCTCGATCGCGCAGCGCGACAACGAGCCGTCGATTCGCATCATGAAGGCGCTCGGGTTCACATTCGAGCGGGCGATGGATTATCACGGGTTTCCGTGCGTGCTGCATGCATGGGTGGGTGCCGTGCAGTGAGCCTGGCCGCGGTTTCCCGGCTCGTTCGGACACCGCCTGTCGACCACGTGCGGGGTCTCCGACGCAATCGACATAGAATTCAGCCGTGCGCTACGACGCCATCGTCATCGGGGGCGGCCACAACGGCCTCACGCACGCCGCGTATCTGGCGCGGGCGGGCCGCAAGGTGCTGGTGCTCGAGCGGCGCCACGTGCTCGGCGGAGCGGCCGTAACGGAGGAGGTCTTTCCCGGCTTCCACTTCTCCGAGTGCTCCTACGTCGTTTCGCTGCTCCGGCCCGACATCATCCGCTACCTGGATCTCGCGCGGCACGGGCTCGAGATTCTGCCGCTCGACGGTACGTTCACACCGATGCACGGGAACTACCTGTGGCGGGTGAACGATCACGCGACGACTTACCGGCAGATCGCACGCCACTCGAAGACCGACGCGGAGGCCTACGACGAGTACGGGCGCGCCATGGTGGAGATGGCGCGCTTCGTCAAGCCGATCGTCGAGATGACGCCCGCCGATCCGCTGTCGCTGCACCCGCGTGACGTGCGTGCGCTCGCGGGGATGGGCCGCCGGTTCCTCCAGCTCGCGCCGGGCGACCGCTACAACCTGGCGCAGCTGATGACGATGAGCGCGGTGGACTTTCTCGACCAGTGGTTCGACACCGACGTGCTCAAAGCGACGATGGCCGCGTCGGGCATCATCGGCACATTCCTCGGCGTCCGCTCGCCGGGAACGGCCTACGTGCTGCTGCACCACTACATGGGCGAGATCGACGGCGCGTTCCGATCGTGGGGCTTCGCGCGCGGCGGCACCGGCGCCATCTCGCTCGCGATCGCCGCGGCGGCCCGTGAGGCAGGCGTCGAGATCCGCACCAACGCGCCGGTCGCGAAGATCCTCGTCGAGCATGGCCGCGCCGCGGGCGTCGTTCTGAACAACGGCGACGAGCTGCGCGCCGGCGTCGTCTCGGCCAGCACGGATCCGCGCCTGACGTTTCTCGGCCTCGTCGGCGAAACGCACCTCCCGGCGGCGTTCGTGGAGCACCTGCGGCGGTTCCGGTATCGCGGATCGTCGGGCAAGGTGAACCTCGCGCTCGACGCGCTCCCGAACTTCACCTGCCTGCCCGGACCGGGCGCGCACCTGCGCGGAGCAATGTCGATCTCGCCAGGCGTCGACCACATGGAACGCGCGTACGACGACGCGAAATACGGGCGGTACTCGCGACGGCCGTACATCGACATGGTGATTCCCACGCTGACCGATCCGTCGGTGGCGCCGCCGGGAAAGCACATCCTGTCGTGCTTCGTGCAGTACGCTCCATACCATCTGCGCGGCACCACGTGGGACGCCGAACGCGACGCCTTCGGCGACGCGGTCATCGACACCATCGCGGAGTACGCGCCCAACATCCGGAACATCATCCGGCACCGGCAGGTGTTGACGCCCCTCGATCTCGAGCGGGAGTTCGGGCTGACCGAGGGCAACATCTTCCACGGGGAGCTCTCGCTGGAGCAGCTGTTCTTCCTGCGCCCCGCGCCGGGCTGGGCGAAGTACCGCACGCCGGTGCGTGGGTTGTACCTGTGCGGGTCGGGTGCACACCCGGGCGGCGGCATCATGGCGGCGCCCGGACGGAATGCCGCGTGGGCGGTGATGGAAGACGCAAAGACGTAGCGCGGCGAAATGCACGATGCACGGCACTTACCTCGCGGACGTTCGAAGCCTCGGATACGACGGCCAACCCGAAGGCTGTTCGACTGGAGCCCGGAACCTGGGGCCAGCCAAATGACCCGGGCGCGGCGACTGGAGCCGATCGAGTGACGCCGCGCGTCGTGATCATCGGCGCCGGGCACAACGGCCTCGTGACCGCCTTCTACCTCGCGAAGGCGGGGCTTCGCCCAATCGTGCTCGAACGACGGGACCAGGTCGGCGGCGCGGCCATCACGACCGAGTTGCTCCCCGGCTTCCGCGTGCCAACGCTGGCGCATGCGTTCGGTCCGCTACGGCCGGACGTCGCGCACGATCTTGCGCTGACGCGGAGAGGCATCGAAGTAATCGAGCCCGGCGTCGTCAGCTTCTCGCCCCGCGAGGACGGCCGTGCGCTCGTGGTCTCGCGCCTGGTCTCGGAAACGGCCCGCCACATTGCGCGGTGGTCGCCACGCGATGCCGCGCTCTTCCCGGCGTTCCACGGTGCGCTGATGCAGGGAGCGTCGCTGCTGGCCGATCTCGCGCGCGAGATCGCGCCGTCCATCGATCGCCCGAACGCCTCGGAGCTGTGGCACCTGGTCAAGACCGGCCGCCGCTTCCGCGGCCTCGGGCGCCCGGACGCGTACCGCCTGCTGCGCATGGCGCCGATGCCGGTGGCCGACCTGGCGGAGGACTGGTTCGAGACGGACCTGCTCCGCGCGGTCATTTCCGCCCGCGGTGTCTTCGGCACCAACCTCGGGCCACGCTCCGCCGGGACGGTCGCGACCCTGCTGTTCGATGCGGCGCGTAATCCGGCGGCGCCGGGCGCCCCCTGCTTCGTGCGCGGCGGCATCGGCCGGCTCACCGAGGCGATGGGCGCGGCGGCGGGCGAGGCCGGGGCTGAGATCCGGACCGGGGCGGAGGTTGCCGCCATCGAGGCCGACGACGGCGGCGTACGCGGCGTGCGGCTGGCCACCGGCGAGGAGATCCCGGCCGACGTCGTCGTGTCGAATGCGGATCCGAAGCGCACGCTGATCGGTCTCGTGGATCCCGTGCGGCTGGATCCCGGGTTCCTGCTGCGCGTTCGCAACATCCGCGCGCGCGGCACCGTCGCGAAGGTGAACCTCGCGCTGTCCGGCCTGCCGTCGTTCGCGGCCGCCGCGGATCTGCCGGCGGATTTGCCAGCCGCACAGGCACTTGCCGGGCGCATCGTCATCGCGCCGGGGATCGATTATGTCGAGCAGGCATTCGACGCGTCGAAGTACGGCGAGCCCCCCACACGCCCGTGCCTCGAGTGCGTGATTCCGACGCTGACCGATCCCGGCCTGGCGCCCGACGGGCGGCATGTGATGTCCGTCTACGTGCAATACGCGCCGTACGACCTGCGTGCCGGCGGGTGGGACGACGCGCGCGAGGCGCTGCAGCGGACGGTTGTCGAGACGCTCGCGCAGTATGCGCCAGGACTGCCGGCGCTCGTCCTCGCCGCCGAGACCATCACCCCCGCCGATCTCGAACGGACGTACGGCTTCACCGGCGGACACATCCACCACGGCGAGATGGCTCTCGATCAGCTCTATGTCATGCGCCCGCTGCTCGGATGGGCACAGCACCGCACGCCGATCGCGGGCCTCTACCTGTGCGGCGCGGGCACCCATCCAGGCGGCGGCATCAGCGGCGCCAACGGCGCGAACGCCGCACGCGTCGTGCTCAAGGATCGGTCCTCCCGCCGCTGACCCGCAGATGGTGCCGCGCCTCAGTATGGTCACCACGATTCCCGCTGCGCATCCTGGTTTGGGCGGTGGGCGCGATTCCACCACGCTGGTCGAGCGCGAGAGAACCGGCATACGACGGTTGCTGCGCGTGATCGGACCGGCGGTGTTGCTCATGGGTGCGGGGGCATCCTCGCGTGCTGTGGCCATCTCGGGATTTGCACCCGGGACGCTCGCGACCGAGCGCCGCGTCGAGACGCAGTTTCTTCGTCTCCCGTCTCCGTCGCGCCTCCAGGAGTTCCACCGCTACCTCACGGCGGAACCCCACGTCGCGGGATCGCCCCGCAACCGCCACCTCGCTGAATGGCAGCGCCAGCAGTGGATCGCCTGGGGCATCGAGGACGTCCACCTCGTCACCCACGACGTCCTGCTGCCGTATCCGCAGGAGGTGCGGGTCGAGATGACGTCACCACGCGCCTGGCGAGCCACCATGCGCGAAGACGCCGTGCCCGGGGATCGAGACACCACCGCGGACCCCGGCCTGCCGTACCACGCCTTCTCGGCTTCGGGCGACCTCACCGGTGAGGTCGTGTACGCCGGCAGCGGCAACCCGGAGAATTACGACTGGCTGGAAGCGCAGGGGATCTCCCTCACGGGCAAGATCGCGCTCGTGCGCTACTCCGTGCCGTACAGCTATCGCGGCTTCAAGGCGCTCACTGCCGAACGTCGTGGGCTCGCGGGCATTCTCATCTATTCCGATCCTGCAGACGATGGGTACGCCAAGGGAAAGACGTATCCGGACGGACCGTGGGGACCGGAGAGCCACATCCAGCGCGGCGGCATCCCGTATGACTTTCTCGTGCCCGGAGATCCGCTGACGCCGGGGTGGGCGTCGGTGCCGGGCGCCAAGCGCATCGCCGCGGCCGACGCGGTCTCGATCCCGAAGATCGTCAGCGCCCCCATGTCCTACCGGGACGCCCGCGTGATCCTCGAGGCGCTCGGTGGACCTGAGGTGCCCGCGGCGTGGCGCGGCGCGTTGCCGATTGCGTACCACGCTGGCGGACGCGGCGCCGCCGTGCACCTGGTGGTCCGCATCGACAGCGCCGTACGGCAGATCCAGACGGTCGTCGGCCGCATCCGCGGCTCGCGATACCCCGATCAGGAGATCATCCTCGGCAACCACCGCGATGCATGGGTGTTCGGGGGCGTCGATCCCTCGAGCGGATCGGCCGCGTTGATGGAGTTGGCGCGCAGCCTCGGCCGCCTGCTGAACGCGGGATTCCGGCCGCAGCGCACGATCGTGCTCGCCAGCTGGGACGCCGAGGAGTTCACGCTCACGTCCTCGACCGAATGGGGCGAACAGTACGCCGAGGACCTGGGACAGCGGGCGATCGCCTACATCAACGTCGACAGTGCCGCGTCAGGGCGGGTGTTCACGGCGTCTGCGGTGCCATCGCTGAACCGCGTCGTGTCGGAAGCCACGCGCGATGTGCGCGACCCGAGATCGCGGCAATCGGTCGCGGCCGCCGCCACGCATGCCGTCGCCGCGGAACGAGGGTCGCTGCCGAACGCGCAGGGACCGGAGCTCGTGAACAACCGGCTGGGCAGCGGCAGCGACTACACGGTGTTTTTGAACTTCCTCGGCATCCCGGTCATCGACCTGAGTTTCGACGGCCCGTACGGTGTGTATCACTCGATTTACGACGACCACCAGTGGGTCTCGCGCATCGGCGACCCGGGGTTCCGCTATCACGCGGCGATGACGAAGCTGTGGGGCCTGATGGCGCTGCGCCTCGCGAACGCCGACGTGCTGCCGTTCGACTACCCGGCCTACGCCAGCCGGCTGAAGGAGTTCGCGGGCGAGATCGAGAAGCGGTGGACCGACGCGCGTGTTGCGGCCAACGGCACCGAGGCGGCATCGCCGTTCGCCCCCGTGCACGCCGCGATTCAGCGCTTCACGGCGGCGGCGGCCCACATCGACGCACGGCAGACAGCCGCGCTGACGCACACCGATGGGGCGGGCCGTGACGCGTTGAACCGCACGCTCATGCTCGTCGAGCGCGCGCTGCTCGACGGCGACGGGATTCCCGGGCGCCCGTGGTACCGCCACCAGGTATACGCGCCGAAGTTCACCTATGCCCCCGAGATCCTGCCCGGCCCGGCGGAAGCGATTGCGGCAGGCGACGAGGTGCGCCTGGGCCAGCAATGCCGCAAACTGGCCGCCGCGATTGACCGCGCCGTCGAGGTGCTCGAACGCTGACCCGTTTCGCAGGCGGAACGCGGTGGCGGCTCACGGATTTGAGCGTTTGACGCCGCTCAGGCGGCCCGCCTAACAGGGTGATGAAAAAGGCACCCTGAATGAAAGATGCACAATGAAAATGTGAACGCGGGCAATTTTCATTCTGCATCTTGCATTTTGCATTCAGGCTGCGTTTTTCAGCAGCCTGCTGAAGGCGGGCACTACGACCGCCTGAAGGCCGGCACGACGACAGGCTGCCGCCAGAATGCACTCGCTCGCACATCGCTGAGCGCTCTTGTCTCCAGTCCCTGCTCATGACACGCTGTAATACTGGCCGCCAGCGTTACAGCCCCTACTCGAGAGAGGTCCTCATGGAAACCGACGTGAAAACCACCCAGATGAAGATCACCTACAGCACGATGAGCGCCGAGCAGATGGTCGATCTGCACGCCGCCCTCGATGCGGCCATTGTCGACGTCAAAAAGCAGTTCGGGCAGACGCACCCGATGTTCGTCAACGGGCAGCCCGTGACGGCGGCGAAGACGTTCCAGGACGAGAGCCCCATCGACACCCGGTGGATTCTCGGCCACTTCCAGAGCGGCGGCCGCGAGCACGTGAAAGAAGCGGTAGCGGCCGCACGCGCCGCCGCGCCCGCGTGGGCAGCGCTCGCGTGGCGCGAGCGCGTCGCGAAGGTGCGCGCCGTGGCCGATGCGATCCGCAATCACCGGTGGGAGCTCTCCGCCATCATGGGCTACGAAGCCGGGAAGAACCGCCTCGAATGCGTGGGCGACGTCGAAGAATCGGCCGACCTGATGTCTTACTACTGCGACCAGGTCGAGGCGCACAACGGCTTCGAACAACAGATGGCCACGCTCAGCCCCAACGAACGAAACGCCAGCGTGCTGCGGCCGTACGGCGTCTGGGCCGTCATTTCGCCGTTCAACTTCCCGCTCGCGCTCGCGGCCGGGCCGGCCGGTGGCGCGCTCGTGGCCGGCAACACGGTCGTGTTCAAGCCGGCGAGCACCACGCCGTGGATCGGCCGGAAGCTGTACGACATGTGCAAGGAAGCCGGCCTGCCGGACGGCGTCTTCAACTTCGTGACCGGCGGCGGCAGCACCGCGGGCCAGGAGCTGATCGACAACGAAGGTATCGACGGTATCGTCTTCACCGGGTCGATGGAAGTCGGAATGAAGCTGCTGCGCGACAATGCCGCCCGCCGCATTCCACGCCCCGTCGTCAGCGAGATGGGCGGCAAGAATCCCGCGCTCGTGATGCAGTCGGCGGATCTCGACAAGGCGAGCGACGGCGTCTGGCGCTCGGCGTTCGGCGCGCAGGGCCAGAAGTGCTCGGCCTGCTCGCGCGTCTATGTGCATGAGAAAGTGCGCGACGAGTTCGTCCGGCTGCTCGTCGACAAGACGAAGAAGATCAAGGTTGGCAACCCGCTCGAGAAGGACGTCTGGCTGGGCCCGGTGATCAACGAGAGTGCGGTGAAGACGTTCGAGGATGCCGTCGCCCGCGCGGTGAAGGACGGGGCGCGCGTGCTGGTCGGCGGCAGACGGCTCACCGGCGAGCCGTTCGACCACGGCTACTTCGTCGAGCCGACGGTGATCGACGGCGTGCCTGCCGACCACCCGGTGTTCCAGGAGGAGTACTTCGTCCCCATTACAGCCGTTGCGTCGGTCATCTCGCTCGACCAAGCGATCGAGCTCGCGAACCGCTCCGAGTACGGCCTGACCGCGGGCATCTTCTCGGAGGAACGCCGTGAAATCCAGGAGTTCTTCAACCGGATCGAGGCGGGTGTGACCTACGCCAACCGGCGCGCCGGCGCGACGACGGGCGCCTGGCCTGGCATCAACCCGTTCGGCGGCTGGAAGGCCAGCGGCTCGAGCGGGCGCGGCACCGGCGGACCGTATTATGTCCAGCAGTTCATGCGGGAGCAGAGCCGCGTCATCATCGAGGACTAGAGAGGCGCCGAAGGGCGAGGGCCAACTCAGGCGCCAAGGCTAAGGGCCGACGGGGTAAGGCCGACCGAGGGACGCTGATCGTCGACCGTCGCCCTGCCCCAACGCTGCCGGTCATCAATCACTACGCAACAGGCGTCCTCTCGGGACCGGGGCGACTCGGGGCCGACGCAGCGCCCGGGTGTTCGAGGCCCGGCATGACCCCACCAATCCTCACGCTCGGGGCCCATGTCGTCTTGATTGTGCCGAGCCTCACCTGACCCTCAGCATTCGCGTCGAGCCCCGCAACGCCGTGCACACGTTGGATGGCGGCATCGGGGCGTCGTTTCACCGCCGCGCAGCATCACGACCATCTCGACATACGCGCTCGCGCCGCAGGATCCGGGCGTGATGACCGAATAGCGCAACGCCTTTTCGGACGGTCGCACGCCGTCGTGCCGTCCTGCGAGGCGTTCCCACCCTGATTCTGATGCGGCGCTACCGCAGGCTGGCGAGATACGCGGCCAGGGCCTGCCGCTCATCGTCGTCGCCGTGAAATCCCGGCATCACCGGATTGACGGCCGGCAGATGGTCCAGCAACGCGTAGAACTCGTCGCGCGTGCGGCCCTTCAGGCGCGCAGCGATCGGCCAGTCGCCCCGTGGCCCGTGACATGCGGCGCACTGCGCGTCGAAGACACGCCTGCCGTGCTCCACGAGATAGTGAGGAGGCGGCGCGGCCGGCGAGACGGCGCTCGGAGCTGATGCGCGCTCAACCGTCGACGCAGACGATCGTTGCCCGCGCACGGCGTCGGAGACTAGGTCCCAACTGAGCACAGCGCCGAGGGCGAGGACGGCCAGCGTGACGAGGAGCACCTGGCGGAGACGGGTGGCGATCACGGGATCACGAACGAGAGATCGACCGGGCTGTGGATCCGGGGTGGGTGATTCTTCGGTCGGAGAGCTCAGAATTCAGAACCCAAGGAACCATGTCACACGTCGTTGTCGGCCTTGTCGTGCGCGCCATGCTCCGCTGATTCGAGATCGTCCACGTAGGGCACGCCGCGCTCGGTCAGGAACTCGCGGAGCGTGGCTGCCGCCGCGCGCTCGAGCCACTGAGACCACCGGTGCCGGAGTCCGGCGACCGCGACGGCATCCGCGAACCGGCGGCGCGCCTTTCTCCCCTCGATCGCGCCCATCAGCCGGTTCGTGATCGTCCGCGATTCGATGCTCGATGCAAACATGGCCATCGCGTCGAGGTTGTCCACGTCCGCGCGATGCGCGATCTCGACGAGCGACTCGGATGCGAAGGCTTCCTGCAGCTGGCGCATGTCGTCGGGCTCGACGCCGGCGCGGCTCGCGTCGCCCGCCTGAATTGCCTCCAGCTCCTCGTCCGTCCACGCGAACAGCTCGCCGGTCTCCACCTCAACATGGAGCGATCCGTCGGGCGGAAGCCGCAGGAACTCGGCGAGGACCTCGCGCAGCGACAGTGGAGCGCAGGTCACCGCGCGCGGCGGCGGGCCCGGCTCGGCGTCCAGGTCGCGGAGGTCGTCGACTGTCGGCGCGAACACGAGGTCGAACCACGCGCGGAACGTGTCGAATGTCAGGTCCGGCCAGGCCTCCTCGTCCGTCATCCACACCTCGAGCTGCGACGCGAAGAGCTCGGCGAAGTTCCGCTGCAGCCAGCGGTCGGCGTCGTCCTGCGTTCGCAACTCCGGCGCCAGGATCGCATGGCAGCGACGAACGTCAGCAAGCCTCCACTCGGCGCCTTCCCCGAGAACCCCGCGCACCCAGTCCTCGAACGGCCGCCGCGCGCACAGCACGAACACCGATGCGGGATCGTTCCAGCCGACCCCTCCAGCAATTTCGTCTTCGTCGACGACGTGGTCCTCACCATCGTCGATGTCATCGTCGGGGCTCTCATCGAGCGTCGCAAACACGCGGCCTTCGGTCCGAGCCAGCTCGTCACCGTTGCCGTCGGGCGTCTCGCGGGACGGGGCACCGCCGATCGACTCGTCCTCGTCAGGATCGTGCTTGTCCGTCATATGCGGGCCGCCGTGGGTCGCCACAAGAGCGTCACCGAGCCACCCACGTCAAGGCGACGAGCTTCACCTGAACGCCGGTACGCTTTGGTTTGAGGCTGAGCGTCTCGAGGGTCTCGGTCGCGGATGTGTGGGCCGCTTCCGCCGCGGCGATGTCGGCCTGCAGGCTGGCCTCGAGCTCCTGCATCTGCGCCTGGACGGCGGCGACGTTCTCCTGCGCGCGCCCCACGTCCTGTGATTCCTTCATCGACCGCCCAACGCCGCGCGCCGCGGTGGTGGCGCGTCCGAGCGTCGACGCGGATGAAGGTCTTGCGTCCGAACATCGCGCCGAACACGGTGGTTGCCAGCGAGATGCCCGTCTGCAGCCTGGAACTCGTCACCTGCTCCTGCTCGCGAGCGACCGCCTGTTCCGCCTTGCGCTGCCGCTCGACGAGCGCCTGCATCTTCGGCGCGTACTTCTGGCGCAGCTCCGCGACCTGCGCGTCTCGTGCCTCGCGAGCAGACTGCTGCAGCCGCACGCGAAAGTCGCGCTCGCTCTCTCCGGGCTTGGATACGACGCCGAGCGATGGGCTCCGCAGCAGATCGAGCGTCTGCCCGCGCGTGAGCCACGCCGTGAAGCTCTTCGTCCACTCCGCGTAGTTCTTGGCTTTCATCGCGGCGGGTGGGAGATCGCCGAACGAGGCGCTCGCCGCAGGCTCCTTCGACAGGTCGTCGAGCGCGAAGTCGGCCTCCTGCGCGTTCGCCCAGTCCACGGCGACCGGCGCATCGACGACGGGCGTGACGGCGAGGACGTCCCGAACTTCGTCCAGCCCCCATTTCGCATCGGTGAAGCGGACGGTGGCGGCCCCGAGGACCATCGGCGTGTAGTCGGGGGCGCCAGGGGCGGGGGCAAAGAATTGCGTGATGTCGGGGGGCAGAACCGGACGGTGATCGCGGCCGACCTGAAGGTCGGTACCACCGGGATCACGGCCCGCCTGAAGGCGGGCACTACCGGGTTCACGGCCCGCCTCAAGGCGGGCACTACCGGATCACGGCCCGCCTCAAGGCGGGCACCACCGCGATCACGTCCGCCCTGAAGGTCGGCACTAGGGGGATCCGGGGCGGTACCGCCGCCACCGGCGAATTCCGCGCGGCGCGGGTCCATCAGGATCTTGATTTGCGAGCGCGTGAGCGGGCCGCGCAGGTAGGACATCGCCCAGCGGCTCTCGAAGACCTCTGGCGCATCCTCGTGAACGTTGTGCATGAGAAACACGCGGTTGCCGAGTGCGCTCAGCAGCCGTCCCATCGCCTGGCGATCGAATGCCGCGCCACCGTTCGCCGACGCCCCCTCGAGGCCGTCGAGCACGCGCATCTGATCACGCTCGGTCTGCAGCCGGCCAACGAACCACGTGCCGGCATTTGAGAGCGCCTTGTAGTCGATGTCGACCGGGTTCTGCGTGACCAGCACCATGCCGACGCCGAACGCGCGCGCCTGCTTCAGCAGCGTGAGCATCGCCGTCTTCGACGGCGGGTTTGCCACCGGCGGCAGGTAGCCGACGATCTCGTCCATGTAGATCAGCGCACGCAGGCTGGTCGTGCCCGACTGCGTGCGCATCCACCCGAGCGCCTGGTTCAGCAGCAGCGAGACGAAGAACATCCGCTCGGCGTCGTTCAGGTGCGCGATCGAGAAGATCGCCAGGCGCGGCTTGCCCGCGGGTGTGTAGAGCAGGTGCTGGATGTCGAGCGGCTCGCCTTCCATCCACACACTGAACCCGGGTGCGGCGAGCAGGTTGTTGAGCGCCATGGCGAGACCGAAGCGATCCTTCGACGGGTAGAAGGCTTCGAGCTCGAGCACCCCGATCCGTGTGACGGGCGGCGTCTGAATCTGCTGAATCAGTGCGGCGATGTCGAGGGATTTCCCCTCACACCACGCAGCGTTGAGGATCGTCGCGATGAGAATGTGCTCTCGCGATCGGATCGGATCCGCGTCGATGCCGACCAGCCCGAGAAGGCTCGTCGCCGTCGCGCTCACCCGATCCCGCATCAGCTCCGCATCATCGCGGATCGAGCGAGGCGGCGCCGAAAACGACCGCAGCACCGATACGGGAATACCGGCCTCGCTGCCCGGCGTGTAGATCACCATGTCGGCTGCATCGCGCAGAAGCTTGATGCGTGCGCCGTCCTGCTGCCAGGACGACAGCCCCGTCGACCACCTCTCCGCCTCCGTGGACGCGAACGCGTCCGGCTCCACACCCTTCCGCCGCGCATCCTCCTCGTTGATCCAGGGGCGGAACTCGGCCGGGCTCAGGTCTGGAAAGGTGAGGAGGAGGTCGCCGAGATCGCCCTTCGGATCGATGATGAGCGCAGGAATGCCGTCGATGGCCGCTTCCTCGAGGAGCGACAGGCAGAGGCCCGTCTTCCCGCTGCCGGTCATGCCGACGCACACCGCGTGGGTGACAAGATCGCGCGAGTCGTACAGGACGAGGCCGTCCTTCTTCTGTTTTGCCGCGAGGTCGTACGGGCGTCCCAAATAGAAGAGGCCAAGCTTCTCGTAGTCCATGCCGGACAGGATACACAACGAGGCTAAGCGGGCTGAGGGCTAGGGCTGAGGGCTGAGGGCTAAGGGCTGAGGGCCGGCTAAGGGCTGAGGGGCTGAGGGCTAAAGGTCGGCTGCAGGCATGGCCTTGCGGCCGGGGCCGTGGCCACCTCGCGTCTGCGCCCTTAGCCCTTAGCCCTTAGCCCTTAGCCGGGGCGGGGCAGGCACCCGCGTTTACGCGGGTGCCTGTCCCCTCATGTCAGTGCATCCCGCTCCCGCTGGAGAGATTCTTCACCAGCTCGCCGACGACGCCCTTCGCGTCGCCGAACAGCATGTAGGTGTGATCGGCGGTGTAGAGCTCGTTGTCGATGCCGGCGAAGCCGGGGTTCATCGAGCGCTTGATCGCGAAGCACATGTGCGCCTTGTCGGCGTCGATGATCGGCATCCCGAAAATCGGGCTCGACTTGTCGTGGCGCGCCGCCGGGTTCACGACATCGTTGGCGCCGATCACGAGCACCACGTCGGCCTGCGGCAGGTCCGGGTTGATCTCGTCCATCTCGACGAGGTGGTCGTACGGGATTTCCGTTTCGGCCAGCAGCACGTTCATGTGACCGGGCATGCGCCCGGCGACCGGGTGGATCGCGAACCGCACGTCGACGCCGCGCTTCGTCAGCTGATCGTAGAGCTCCCGGACGCGGTGCTGCGCCTGCGCGACCGCCATGCCGTAGCCGGGCACGATGACGACCGTATTCGCCTGCTCCATGATCTGCGCCGCACCTTCCGCCGTCTCCTGCTTCACGAGCTTCTGCTCGCCCGCCGCCCCCTTCGCCTGCACCTGGCCGAAGGCCCCGAACAGCACGTTGGTGAACGACCGGTTCATCGCGCGGCACATGATGATTGCGAGGATCAGCCCCGACGACCCGTCGAGCGCACCCGCGGTGATGAGCACCTTGTTGTCGAGTACGAAACCCATCGCGACGGCCGACAACCCGGCGTACGAGTTGAGGAGCGCGATGACCGTCGGCATGTCGGCCCCGCCGATCGGGATGATGAGCAGCACACCGAAAACGAGAGCGAGCGCGATGATGACCGGGAACAGGAATGCGTACTGCGCCGGGTTGGCGACGACGGCGACGCCGCAGAGGACCGCGATCCCGAGCAGGCCGAGGTTCATCGCGTTCTGCCCCTTGTAGGTCAGGGGCCGCTGCGGAATCCAGCTGACTTCCTGCAGCTTGCCGGCCGCCAGCAGGCTGCCCGTGAACGTGAGATACCCCAGGATGATCTCCGCCACGATGGCGAACACGCGGAACGAGGTGAGCATCTCGGGCTCGCTGCCGAGCCACAGGTAGAACTTCGCGGTCCCGACGAGGCCCGCCGCCAGACCGCCGAACGCATGCGAGAGCGCCGTCCGCTGCGGCACCGCTGTGAGCGGAACCCACGAGAGCGGCACGCCCACCATTACGCCGATGACGGCCGCAACGGCCATCCATCCCCAGTGGACCGACTCGAAGCCGACGAGCAGGCCGAGCGTGCCGATGATGCCAATCGCCATGGCGGCAACGCCCGCGTACACGCCCTTGCGGGCGGTCTTCGGATCGTTCATCCAGTGCAGGGCGAAGATGAAGAGTGCCGTTGCGACGAGATATGAGATCTGAACGAGCTGGGATGTCATTTGCCCGGCTCCTTCTTGAACATCTTCAGCATTCGATCGGTGATCAGGAAGCCGCTGATGATGTTGGTCATCGACGCGAACAGCGCGATTGCGCCGAGCACGGTGATGTAGGTCGGGTACTCGGCCGGGCCGGCGACCAGGATCGCACCGACGACAGCGATGGCCGAGATGGCATTGGTGAGCGACATCAACGGCGTGTGCAGCAGCCGCGAGACCCGGGTGATGACGCCGAGGCCGATGAAGGTCGCCAGCATGAAGACGAAGAGCATCGAGATGAAGTCGGTGGGGGGGGCTTTCGGGTGTGTCCCGGCCTCTTGCAGGCTGGCGGCAAGCGCCGGAGTCGCAGCCCAGACGAAGACTGCGCCCGCCCCGAGCAGGCACCTCATAGATGTATTTCTCCTTCCAGGTAAGGGTGACGAGCAACCGGCGTGAACACCCCGGTCGATCGAACTATATAGCCACGACGCATGCAGCGCCACCGATAGGCGGCATCGGGAATCCGACCAGATCGGTAGGATATCGCGCTAGAACGCGTCGGCGTGCCAGTAGAGGACGTCTTCGGCCGCGATCGGCGGAGCGATCCGGCCCTCCTCACGGAGTGCGCGCACCATGAGCACGGAACCGCTCACCTTCCGGCGGTAGAGGGCGAGCTGCACCGGGTCGAGCCGCGCCGGCCACCACGCGTGAATGACGGGCGGGCGCGCACCGGGCGTGCGCGCCACCAGCGCCTGCAGCATCGCGCCGATGCGTGCACCCGACGGATCGCGGTCGCCGCACGAGGCGATGCTCCACGATTCCGGCTCGGTGTCGCCGCGACGCCGCGCCACCTGCAGCAGCACCCAGGCGACAGCGCGCGTGCCCTCTTCGCAGACGAAAAACTCGACGTCGCGCGTGCCCGGCGGTCCCAGTCCGGACAGCATCCGCTTCTTGGCCAGCGCGTACTGCAGCCAGCCGCTGTCGTACTCGAGCGAGAACCGGTAGCCGACCGCGCGCTGGTGATGTGTCTCGGCGATCAGATCGAGGTCGCGCGGCTCGCCCGTGCGCACGAGCACCGCCGGCGCGCCCGGCTTGAGACGGACACCGACCAGCGCCTGCTGCATCGGCACGATGGCGAATCCGAGGCGCTCGTAGTACGCGGGCGCGATTTCCGAGAACAGCATCGCCATCGCGGCGCCGTCGTCGCGCGCCCGGTCGAGCACCTGCTGCAGGAGAACCGATGCGTAGCCGTGCCCGCGGTGCTCCGGCGGCGTGAAGACGGCGCCGATGCCGACCGTGTCGACGATGCGCCCGTCGAGATGCACCCGCACGCGATACCGCTTGGCGCTCGCGAGCAGCGTGCCATTCGAGACCAGGCCGACGCGCTGCAGGTGCTGCGCGCCCCACGCCGTCCGCAGTTGGGCAAGGTTGTAACGGGCGTACTGCTCGCGCGTGAGGGAATCGTTCCAGAGGGGGAACGTGTGATCCAGAGCGTGGTCGTGGAGGACGCCGCCCGGAACGAGGACTTGGAGGATCATGGGCGACGCGTGCGGTTCCGCGTTCGGGTTCGGTTGTGTCCGGACCCCTCCCATCTACCGAATCGGGAACACCTTTTCGAGGTCCTCTGCGGGCCGCGCGATCACGTGGACGCCGATGAGCTCACCGACACGCCGTGCAGCGGCGGCGCCCGCATCGGTCGCCGCCTTGACCGACCCCACATCCCCGCGCACCAGCACGGTCACGAGGCCTGCGTCCACTTTCTGCCAGCCGACGATCGTCACGTTGGCGGTCTTCACCATCGCGTCCGACGCCTCGACCATGCCGACGAAGCCGCGCGTCTCGATCATGCCGAGCGCTTCGCCGATCTCTGGGCGCGGCAGAGCAGGTTCAGGTGCCGGTTCGGTCTTGGCCATTGGAGACGCCATCATACTCGACCGGCCTGCTCCTCGGCCATGCGCGCACCGGCGACGTCCTTTTCCGTGAGACCGCCCTCGCTGTGCGTCGTATACGCCACGGTCACGCGGCGATAGGAGATCGTGAGGTCGGGATGATGGTCCGCCGATTCCGCGCCCGGGACGAGACGCGTCACGAACGCGACCGCCGCGGGAAAGCCGGCAAATGCAAACGTCTTCCGGAACGCGTTGCCGTCGCGCACCCAGCCGGGAAGCGACAGAAGGGCGGAGGTGATCTGGTCGTCGGAAAGCAAGGGCATGGGCATAAGGCTCCGGGCTCCAGGGATTGTGACAAGCCAGCGGCCGCTTGGAGCCAGCTAATAGTCTCCCAGCCGACTCGGGCTCACGAGCGGCAGCGCGGGATCGCTCTCGTCGCCGCGGATGATCTGCGCGATCAGGTCCGCCGTGAGCGGCGCGAGCAGCACGCCGTTGCGATAGTGTCCCGTCGCGTACACCAGTCCGCGCACGCGTGACGAGCGGCCGATGATCGGCAGCGCGTCGGGCGAGCCGGGGCGCAGGCCGACGCGTGCGCCCAGAAAGCCCGCCTGCCATGCGCGCGGCAAGAGCTCGCACACGCTGTCGAGCAAATCGCGCACGCCGGCGACGGTCGCGCGCGCGTCGAACCCGACGTCCTCGAGCGTAGCGCCCACGAGCAGCGTGCCGTCTGGCCACGGCACCGCGTAGCACCGCGAGCCCCAGACGATGTGGCTGAGCGCAGGCTCGGGCCACTTCAGGTACAGCAATTGGCCGCGCACCGGATTCACCGGCAGCGGATCGACATCGTCGATGGCGATCTGCCCCACCCAGCTGCCTGCGGCCAGCACCACCGTCGGCGCAGACAGCCGGCCCTCGCTGGTCTGAACGGTGAGCCCGTTCGCGGTCGGTTGAATGCGGTGGACGCTCGCGCGCGTCACCTGTGCGCCGCGGGACTCACAGGCCCGCCAGAGGGCCCCGGTGACAGCGGGCGCATTCGCATAGCCGTGCGCAGGTATGAGAAGCGCGCCGACGCAGTCGGCCGTGACGTCCCGCTCGAGCTGCTTCGCGTCGCCGCCTTTGAGGTAGCGGCTGGCGACGCCACGCGCCTCGTGCGCGTGGGCGAGCGTCTGCAGTTCGGCCGCCTCGGTATCGTCCATCGCGATGTCCAGCGACCCGCGACGCGCGTAGATATGTCCGGGAATGCGGCCGTCGAACAGCCGGTCGACGAATGCATCCCACAACCAGAGGCTGCGCAGCCCGAGCGCTTCGAGCACCGGGTGGTGAAGGCCCTCCGTGTAAGGCGTGAGCATGCCGGCAGAGGCCTGCGTTGCGCCGAGCCCCACGCCCCGCGGGTCGATGAAGCCCACGGAGGCTCCCTGATGCGTGAGCGCCTCGCCGGCGGCGCAACCGACGATCCCCGCACCGATAATCAGGACGTCGGGCACGCTCAGCGTCGGGAGTGGTCGATCCAGCCGTCGTTGATGAACCGTCCGAAGCCGCGGTATTGCGTCGTCGGCTGCGGCGCGCGCGCTGGCCGCCCCTGGACGCCCGACCATGAGGGGATCCAGGGAAGGAAGTAGGTCGGTGCCGGCGTTGGCGGAGGTGACGGTGCCTTCTCGCCGATGACGACGAAGTAGGGCGCGCCGTCCTGCTCCGGCGGTGTCGATGGCGATGAGGGCGGCAGCGCGGCCGCGGGTTGCACGTCCCTCGCCACCCCCTCGGCGGCGGTCGCCGCGTGAGCGCCATTGCGGATCATGGCGGTGATCACGCGCTCGCTCACGCCGGCGGCCCGCAGCTCGAGGATTTTCGGCGCATCGAGATTGAAGACAGTGCCGTCCGCTTCGATCAACGCCACCAGCACCTCGTCGCCGAGGCCGGCTTTCGACAGCTCGATCAGGTCACGTGTGCTCACGGCATGGGCAACGGTCGGCGTCCCGATGACGAGCAGTGCCGCACACGCCGCCACGAACACGATGCCTGCCGTGCGGCTGCCGGTGCGAGCACGCGTCAGAACACGCCCGGTCTGGGTTGTCGTAAGGCGACTAATCATGAATGTGGCCCCCACTGGCGGACGCGAATTCAATTCTCGCGCCCGGTCCGGCGGAATGCAACAGCGCGCGCCGTGCCACACGCGCGACTCGCGGCGCTGCCACGCCGGGCACGTCCACGCACGACGTCCAGGACTGCACGGTGGTGAACCGGCGACCACTTCCACTCGTCGAACGCGAGAGAGCACCTTATGACGCATCCCCAGAAAAACCCAGGAACGGCTGCGGTACTGAGCCTGATCGTCCCGGGGATCGGACAGTTCTACAACGGTGACTTCCTCCGCGGCATCTTCTGGCTCATCGTGACGCCAGGCTTCTGGATCGGCACCGGCGGGCTGTTCGGTTGGGTGTGCCACGTCATCGCGGCCATGACGGCGCACCACCGCGCTGGCCTCAAGAACCGCGCGCTCGCCTGATCCCCTGCCGCCAACACAGGACATTGGTCGCCGGCATAGGACACGGGGAACTGCCCGGAGCACAGGACACGCGCCAATTCCGCGAATTCGGTGGGCACAGCCCGGGCACACCACTTGCTCAGTCTGCTGATGGCTGAGGAGTCATTCAATGGTCAATACCCGGATCGGGCTCGCAATTTTCGGCGCTTCCTGCCTTCTGGCGGCCGGTGGCGGCGGTTATCTCGCCTCCCGGCACGCCGCCGCACCAGCTCCGCAGGTTGCCGCGACGGCGCCGGCCACCGCCGGCAGCTCAGCGGACGCAAGCAAGCCAGTTCAGGAGACCGAAGCGGTGATGGAGGACCACGCCGCTCCTCCCCCCGTCGCGACGCCGGCCGCTCCGGCCCCGGCCGCTTCAACCCCGCGGAGCGCGAAGACGACCACCAAGGCTGCGGCGACCCGGGAAAGCGGAACCGAGCCCGCAGCGGGGCGCGTCAAGCCGACAAAGCCGAATCCGGTCCCGGCTCCTGCACGCGCGCAGGTTCCTGCCGTGCCGGCGCCCGCAGACACTCCGCCACCCACGGAGTCGCGTGCTGACGCGACGCAGCCGAATCCTGCAGAACCGCCTCGTGCGGAGATCGCCCATCGCGTAGAGCCTGTCGAACAACCGAAATGGCAGGACGAGCTCGTTGTGTCGGCCGACTCGGTCATCGGCCTGCAGTTGAAGAACACGGTCTCGAGTGAAACGTCTCAGGTGGAAGACCGGGTCGAGGCGCAGGTCGCGCGCGACGTGGCGGTCGGTGGGCGGGTCGCGATTCCGGCCGGCTCCCGGGTGCTCGGCGCCGTGACGCTCGTCGAGCGCGGCGGCAAGATGCGCGACCGCGCGCGGCTCGGCGTCCGCTTCCACACCCTCGTCCTGGCGGATGGGACAACGCTGCCGCTGCAGACCGACACGGTGTACCGCGAGGGAGAGTCGCCGGCGAGCTCCAGCGCGGCCAAGATGGGCGGGGCCGCCATTGGCGGCGCCATCGTGGGCGCGATTCTCGGCGGCGGCAAGGGCGCCGTCATCGGCGGGGCGACAGGCGCGGCAGGCGGCACGGCCGCCGTCATGGCCAGCTCGCGGCGCGCCGCGACGATGACGTCAGGATCCACCGTGACCGTTCGCGTGCTGTCGCCGGTCGGCGTCACGGTCGAACATTAGCCACGGTTCCGGGTTCTGGGTTCCAGGTTGGTTCCAGGTTCCGGTTCGTTCCAGCTTCCTTGTTCACGGGTTCCCGGTTCCAAAATCCAGGTTCCTGATATCGCCGTCGCTCCAATCGAGCCTGCGACGAACCTGGAACTCGGAACCAAGGAACCTGGAACAGTTGAACCCCGGGGAACCTGGAACGAACAAGGAACGAGGAACCCAACCTGGAACCCACAACCCGGAACCCGGAACCGTACCCGGCAGAAGTGCGTTCCAGCTCTAATTCGCTCGCGGCCAGTACCATCCGTTCTCGATTCGCGCCCATCCGAGGTGCGCGTCGTACTCGCGGGCTATGAGCGACGCCCTCAGCACCCACTGCACATCCGGCGACCCGGAGACGCATCGCCGCAGCAGCTCCCGCCCGATGCCCTGCGCCTGGTACTCGGGATCGACCGCAAGGTCGCACACGTACCCGTCATAGGCGCCGTCGGTCCACCCGCGCAGAATCCCGACCAGGCGAGGTCCGTCCCACGCGCTGATGACGAGGGGTGAGCCCACGTAGGTGCGTGCGATGCGATCGGGGTCGTCCACGGGACGCCGCAGTTGCGCCGCACGGTACAGGCGGGCGATGGTCGCGCCATCGGGCCGCTCCTCGGCACTGTAGGCAATCACAGGCATGATCGTCTTTCACTCCCGCGAACTCCTCACGCGCCGCCGCACCGACGCCGTGTGCGCGGGGCGCTCGCGCCAGCAACTGTATAAGATGCCGCTGGCGGCCTGGCGCAAATCGGGCAGCGGTCTGGGGTTGGAAGCTTCTGTCGGAGAACGGTGAGATGGCGCACACCGGTGACATGGATCCCGAAGCGTTCCGCCAGGAGGGCCATCGCGTCGTCGACTGGCTCGCCGACTACTTCGCCCACCCGGACCGGCATCCCGTGCTGTCGCGCGCGAACCCGGGCGACGTGCGCGCCGCGCTGCCGGGCCAGGCGCCCGAGTCCGGGGAGCCATTCGATCGCATCTTCGCGGACTTCGAACAGATCATCGTTCCAGGCCTGACTCACTGGAACCATCCGGGGTTCTTCGCCTATTTCGCGATCAGCGCCAGCGGCCCCGGCGTGCTCGCGGAGATGCTCTCCGCCGGCCTCAACGTGCAGGCGATGTTGTGGCGCACGTCGCCGGCGGCCACGGAGCTGGAGGAAGTCGCCCTTGGCTGGCTGCGCGAGCTGATCGGGCTGCCGCCGTCGTTCGAGGGCGTCATCTACGACACGGCGTCGATCTCCACGCTGCATGCGCTGGCGGCCGCGCGCGAAGCGGCCGTGCCCGGCGTGCGGGAGCGGGGGCTCGCGAGCCTCGGCGCGCCCGCGCTCGCCGTGTACTGCTCGGAGCACACGCACTCGTCGATCGACAAGGCAGTGCTGACGCTCGGGTTGGGCCTCGAATCAATCCGGCGCATCCCGGTGGACGATCGCTTCGCGATGCGCGCGGACGTGTTGCGGGCCGCGATCGCGGAGGATCGCGGCGCCGGACGGCTGCCGCTCGCGGTTGTCGCAACCGTCGGCACGACTTCGTCCACGAGCATCGATCCGGTCGCCGACATTGCGGAGATCTGTAAGGCCGCGGGCGTGTGGCTGCACGTGGATGCGGCGTACGCGGGCGTGATGGCCATTCTCCCCGAGTACCGCCGCGTGCTCGCCGGTGCGAATGAGGCCGACTCGCTGGTGGTGAACCCACACAAGTGGCTCTTCACGCCGTTCGATCTGAGCGCGCTGTACTGCCGCCGCATGGATGTCTTGCGGCGTGCGTTCTCGCTCGTGCCCGAGTACCTCCGCACGACTGAGACGGCACCGGTGAAGAATCTGATGGACACCGGCGTCCAGCTTGGCCGCCGCTTCCGGGCCTTGAAGCTGTGGATGGTGCTCCGGTACTTCGGGGCCGAGGGAATCCGCACCCGGCTCGCGGAACACTGCCGTCTCGCCCGCCTGTTCGCGTCGTGGGTGGACGAGGACGCCCACTTCGCCCGCGTCGCCGAGGTGCCGTTCAGCGTCGTGTGCTTCCGCTGGGAGCCGCCGGGAAACACCGACGCGCCTTCGCTCGATCGGCTGAACCAGCGACTGCTCGATGCCGTGAATGCGAGCGGCGAAGTGTTCCTGTCGCACACCAGGCTTGGCGCACACTTCGTGCTGCGGCTCGCCGTCGGCAACCTCCGCACGACCGAGGCGCACGTGCGGCGCGCGTGGGACCTGCTGCGAGACCATGCATCCCGCCTCAGGTGAAAAGCCCCAGGCTGTGGGGATTGGCCGGCATGGGCCCGACCATTCACAACGCCGAACGCCCGAATCTTTTCGTCATCGACCGGCCAATCCGCAGCTCGTTTCACGGCGATCACGCCCGCGTACGCCGTTCGGCCACTTGCTCCCGGCTGCGTTTCGCCCGCCCCTTTTCCGCTCTGGCGCGCGTCTGCGCCGGCGATCACGGGGCACGGCCCTTGCAGCCCTCCCGCATGGTCGCGTAATGCGACGACGGAGGGATTTAGATGCGACTCAGGCGTGTGCTCGTTGCATTCGTGTTCGGCGCGGCGCTGGCGATTCCTGCGCAAGCGCGCGCGGACTGGCTATTCACACCGTTCATCGGCGCCAACCTTCAGGCTGGCGGGGACGCGCTGGGCTTCGATGCCAAGAGCGGTACGGTCAATTTCGGCGGCTCGCTGGGCTACATGGGCGCAGGCATCTTCGGATTCGAAGTGGATTTCGGCTACGCGCCGAACTTTTTCGAAAACGACGAAGTCACGTCCATCAACGGGAACGTCACAACGTTGATGGGCAACCTGATCATCGGCATCCCCATCGGCGGCCAGACCGGCGGCGGCGTGCGTCCCTATATTTCGGGGGGCGTCGGCCTGGTGCGGAGCAGCGTCGACGACGTGGACGACTTCTTCGACGTCGATGAAAGCAGCTTCGGCGTGAACGCCGGCGGCGGGGTGATGATCTTCTTCAGCGACAGCGTCGGGATCCGGGGCGACATGCGGTACTTCCGCAGCATCAAAAACATCGACGAAGACAGCCTCGACCTGTCTCTGGGGAGCTTCGGTTTCTGGCGCGCGAGCGCCGGTGTCACGTTCCGCTTCTGAGCCGCACACCCTCAGCGGGCCGGCGGCGACAGCCGCCAGTCTTCGGTCCAGGCGCCGGCCCGCTTCTCCAGGCACACGACGCCGTTCAGCGGAAACTCGACCGACTGCGCGTCCGCATCTCCCGTGAGCAGCAGGCGCAGCAGCCGTGGCAGGTGCGGCATGTGGCCGACGACCATCACTTCTCCTTCTTCTGCGAGCAGGCGCTCCGCCATCCATACGGGAGGATCGCCAGGCAGCAAGCCCCTGACCGCCGTGAACTGCGCGAGAGGATTGCACGCGCGCCAGTAGGCCTCCGCAGTTTGCCGCGCACGCAGCTTGCCGCTGTGCCAGATCTGGTGTGGCTTCGCGCCACGCTCGGCCGCGTCGCGCGCGAGATCTTCGACCTGCCGCTCGCCCCTGGGCGAAAGCGGCCGCATCGGGTTCTCCTCTGGCCCGACCGCATCCCCATGGTGCGCCACGTAGAGCCGCAGCCGCGGGTCTCCCGTCACGCGCTCACCACCTGCCGCCATCGTCACCGCGGCGGGTGAATCCCACATCGGCCGGGAGTGCCGCGTGCTCCAGCGGCTCGGCCTCGACGATGTCGAGGAGGGGCGTGAGGTCGGAAGACTGCAGCGAGCGGGCAGCCGTCTGCACCGGCTTGAGCTCGTCGATCTCGGCGCCCGGTGCGGCGCCCAGCTCCTTGAACTTGCGGGCCGCGGGCAGCACCCGTGATTCTAGCGAGCCGACCGATTTGTTGTAGGCGTCCACAGCCTTCTCGAGTCCCCGGCGCACCTCGTCGAAGTGGCTGGCCATCGCCAGCACGCGGTTGTACAACTCGCGCCCGAGCGCGCTGATCTGCTCGGCGTTCTCCGCAATGCGCTCCTGCCGCCACCCATAAGACACCGCCTTGAGCAGTGCGATGAGCGTCGTCGGGCTCGCCGGCACGACGCGTTCGGCCGCGCCGAACTCGATGAGCGACGGGTCGTGCTGGAGCGCGGCGCTGAAGAACGCTTCGCCCGGCAGGAACATGACGACGAACTCGGGCGTGGCGTCGAACTGGCTCCAATACGCCTTGCTCGCCAGCTTCGTCATGTGCTCGCGCACCTGGCGCGCATGGTCGACGAGGCGCGCGGCGCGGGTCTCGTCGTCAGCCTCAATCGACTCGAGATACGCCACGAGCGGCGCCTTTGCATCGACCACGATCTGCTTGTTGCCTGGCAGCTTCACGATCAGGTCGGGCCTGAAGCGCCCGTCGCTGGACGTGGCGGTCTGCTGCTCGAAGAAGTCGCAGTGATCGATCATGCCGGCGAGCTCGACCACGCGCTTCAGCTGCAGCTCGCCCCAGTGGCCGCGCACGTGGGGCTGCCGCA
The DNA here is from genome assembly GCA_963697705.1 of Vicinamibacteria bacterium. Lineage (GTDB taxonomy): Bacteria > Acidobacteriota > Vicinamibacteria > Vicinamibacterales > JAENWD01 > CAVUCH01. The sequence goes on along the minus strand of CAVOPA010000017.1, from coordinate 51,124 downwards.
GCGCCTTCACAAGATCGCCGGTCTGGCCGTTGAGCGTGGTGAGGCCCGCGCCGAGCGTGCGGATCTGCTCGTCGAGCCTGGCCGTGGTCGTCGCGCGGTCCATCTCGACCTGGCCCAGTTTGGCGTCGACCTGATGCAGGGTCTCGACCAGGGGCTTCACGACCTCGGTGATCGACTGCTGGCGCTTGTCGAGATCGGCGACGGCGCGCGTCTGCATCTCACCGAGCGTCGCCCGGGTGAGGCGCAGCATCGATTCGCTGTTCTGCTGCAGTGCTTCCGACGCGAGCGCGCGGAAGGCTTCGCGCAGCGTCTCTTCTGCCGTCTTGAGCAGCGCATTGCGATCAACGGCTGCCGCGAGGTCACCCTCGAGACGGGCTTTTTCCGCCGCGAGGGCCGACGCGCGGGCCTGCAGGCCGGCGACATCGTGTTCGCGTGCGCGGAGCCTGTCGGCGAGGTCGGCGGCACGTTCCGCGGCGTCGTCGAGGCGTGCCTCCGCCGCGGCCAGCTGCGCCCCCTGAGCGCCGCGGGCCTCCGCCATTCGCCGCGCGCCCACCGCGCGCGCCAACAGGTATACGAAGATCGCTCCGACTCCCGCGCCCACGACGAGCACGAACCCTGTGGATGACATCAGCATCGTTGTTCAAAGACAGGGCCCGCCTGAAGGCGGGCACTACAGGAATCCAACCGCCCGCAGCCTGCAGCCCGCCAGCCTCCAGCCTCCAGCCTCCAGCCTCCAGCCTCCAGCCTCCAGCCTCCAGCCTCCAGCCTCCAGCCTCCAGCCGTGAGAAGTGTACAGAACAACGCCCCGCCGGCGCGCGGGCGCCATGGCGGGGCGTTGTCGGTGCGGGCCCCGACGGCTACTGCGCGGCCGCGAGCGTGCTCACGTCGATGAGCTTCTTGCCATCCTTCTCGCTCACCTGTCCACTTGCCTCCACCTGCTTGGCGACAAACTCGAGGAGCTTCTTGTTGTTTTCCAGCGTGTAATCGCCGGTGATTGTGTAGACGCCATCGGCCGTCAGGATCCCCAACGTCGATCCACGCCGCGCGCAGCTGAGCGCGCAGTCGGCGTGATCCGCCCCCTTGTTCTTGGCGTCTTTCAGGTTGCACTGCACGTCCACGACCTCGCCCTTGAGCGTCGTTGCGGCGGCGCCGAGAGGGATGGTCGTGAGGACGCTGGCCGCTACGAGCGCGGCGGCGATCGTCAGTGTTCTTCGCATCTGGCCTCCAGGGGCGACATCATAGTTCGAATTCCGGAATTCGGAACGAGGACCACTCCCGCGGCCGTCACGGTATGCTGGCGACATGCGGTGACATCGACGCCCGCATCCGCTGCCACCGCTGCCATCCTGTTCCAAGGTGCGTCGTGGCCGATTTCAACGATCACTTCTCCGCCGATGCGGCCCAGTACGCTACGTTCCGGCCGACCTATCCCCCCGCCCTGTTCACGTGGCTGGCCGCGCACACGGCGCGGCACGATCTCGCGTGGGACTGTGCGACGGGCAATGGCCAGGCCGCGCGGGGCATCGCCGAACACTACTCGCGCGTAGTCGCGACCGATGCGAGCGCGAGCCAGCTCGAACACGCGACCGCGCACCCTCGCATCGAGTACCGCACGGCAGCCGCGGAACAGAGCGGTCTCCCGGATTCGTCCGTGGATCTCGTCACCGTCGCGCAGGCACTGCACTGGCTGCCGCTCGAGCGGTTCTTTCCCGAGGTGCAGCGCGTCGTGGCGAGAGACGGGCTGCTCGCGGTCTGGGGCTACAGCCGGCCACGCGTGTCGTCAGCGGCTCTCGACGAGGAGCTCCGGCGGTTCCACGACGAGATCGTCGGTCCCTACTGGCCGCCCGAACGCAAGATGGTCGACACGCACTACCGTGAGGTGCTCTTTCCGTTCGCCGAAATCTCGGTGCCACCGTTCGCGCTCGAGCAACGTCTGACGCGCGCGGGATTCGAAGGCTACCTTCGGACATGGTCCGCAACGAACCGGTACCGCGCCGCGCGCAGGGATGATCCCGTTGATCAGATCGCCCCGGTGCTGAACGCCGAGTGGCCCGACCCCGACGAGCCGAGGCCTGTGCGCTGGCCCATGTTCGTCCGTGCCGGCCGCAAGCGAATGTAGTTCTCGCGGTCGCGAGCGTCCTCGTGTCAGCGGCCGGCGCGTCGATCGACCGATCGGTTCGCTTTTGGCATTCCTGCATTTCCGAACGACTTCCGCACTCCGAATTCTCTACGCCGCCCGAACTCCGAGCTTCGAACTCCGTAGTGTACGAAAGCTTTCGTTGACAACTACGAAGACCCTCGTAGATAATGCGCCAGAGAAAGACGCCGAGCACAGAGGAGTGCCACATGAAGCCGCGCCTGCCCAGGCCTACCGACGCTGAGCTCGCCATCCTGCGCGTGCTGTGGGAACGCGGGCCGAGCACTGTTCGTCAAGTACACGAGTCGCTCAGCGGCGATCGCGCGATCGGGTACACGACCGCCCTGAAGCTCATGCAGATCATGGCCGACAAGGGTCTGGTCGAGCGTGACGAGACCGATCGCACACACGTCTACGCCCCGCGCCGAAGCGAGGAGCACACGCAGCGCCAGCTCCTGCAGGACCTGCTGGATCGGGCGTTCGGCGGCTCCTCGTTGAAGCTCGTCATGCAGGCCCTCTCCTCGAAGAAGGCATCGCCGGAGGAGCTCGCGCAGATACGGCAGTTACTCGATGACCGCGAGAGGGGGACGCGATGAGCGCTCAATGGACGTGGATGACCGACCTGGTCGGTTGGACGCTTCTGCACTTCGTGTGGCAGGGAACCCTCGCCGCGCTGGGCCTCGGCTTCGCCTTGTCCTGTGTGCCGCGGAGGTGGGCCCGCGCCCGGTACGTGCTCGCGTGCGTGACGCTCGCCACCATGGCCATCCTGCCCGTCGCGACCGGCACGTACCTGGCCGAATTTTCCGCTGACCGCAACCGTCTCGCATTCGCTGGTGGCGCAGTAGCGGAGACCGATCCCGCCGTCGTGGCGGCGCGAGGATCGTCCGCCGTGCGCCCCTCGTCCGGCGCTAGGGAGGGTGAACACGCGGCTTCGGCCACGCCGATCGCCTCCCTGCGATACGTTGCGCAGGCGCCGCCGACCACGTGGTTTCCCTGGCTCGTCGCGATCTGGCTGCTTGGCGTGGCGGTCTGCTCGGTTCGCCTGGCGGGCGGCTGGTGGCACACACGCCGCCTCGTTCGCGAGGATGCGTTCGAAGCCGACGAGGCCTGGGTGCGCGCCGTCGAACGTTTGTCGATGCGCCTTCGGCTGCGCACGCCCGTGCGGCTGCTCGAGTCGGCGCGCGTCCAGGTGCCGATCGTGATCGGGTCCCTGACCCCGGTGCTGCTGCTGCCCGCCTCGGCGATGACCGGGCTGTCGCCGCAGCAAATCGAAGCGGTCCTGGCCCATGAGCTCGCGCACATCCGGCGGCACGACTATCTCGTCAACATCGTTCAGTCGCTGGTCGAGACGGTGCTGTTCTACCACCCCGCCGTGTGGTGGGTGTCGCACACGATCCGCGTGGAGCGCGAGCACTGCTGCGACGATCTCGCCGTATCCGTCTGCGGTGACGCGGTGCTCTACGCGCGGGCATTGACTGACATCGAGACGCGCCGTCACGAGCGGATTGGGGTGGCGATGGCCGTCAGCAGCGGATCGCTGCTGTCGCGCGTCCGTCGGCTGCTCGGCGTCCGCGCGCCTGCGCGGCTCGCGGCCTCGGGCTGGGTGGTGCTCTCGCTCACGGCCATCCTGGTGGCCTCCGCCGGTCTCGCCGGAGGTCTCAAGGGAGTTGTGCAGCGAATGCCGCCGTTCGCCGAGCCGGCCGAGGCGGCCGTCGTCGGTGCCGAGGGCTCAGCGATGCCGCAGGACCCTGCGCTCCCCAACCGTGTCACCCCGCCCGTCGAGCAGCCGCCGGCCGACACGTCGGTGCAGGGTGAGGCCGAGCAGGAAAACGCGGCAATCGCAAACGAAATGCACGACGCCGAGCGGGCTGTGACGCGGGCGCTTGAAGACGCACAACGCCAAGTCGAGCGGTCGATCCGCGACTCTGCCGAGGGGCTGGACACAGCCATGGCCCGGGACGACGCCATGCGCGAGGTCGAGCGCGGGATGCGGCACGGCCTGGAGAACGCGCAGCAGGCGATTGAGCGTGCCGGGCGCCTCGCCCGCGACGACAGTGCGCGCGCCGCCAGCCTGGCGCAAGTGGACGCGATCACGCGGCAGTTCCATGAACAACACGAGGATATCGAGCAACTCGCGCGCCAGCTGGCCGAGCGAGCCGTCGTGCTGCAGCGTGGCGTGCTCGATGCGTCTCACGCGGAGCTGAACGCCGCGCGCGAGCAGCAGACACGCGCGATGCGGGAGCAGGCGCGGCAGATGGCCAACGTGGCGCGCCAACTGGCAGAACAGGTACGCGCGGCCCTTCAGAGTTCGAGGTCGCTGCACATCGACTCCTCTGACCAGTTCGGGCCGCCGCCCCCGCCACCCCCTTCACCGGCTGCACCCGCTTCACCAGCCCCGCCGGCCCCGCCCGCTCCGGCGGTGCAACCCGCCCCGCCACCTCCGCCGGCTGCTGCACCGCGGGACGTGCCCACGCCGCCAGCGCCGCCCCGTGCTGCGCCGCAGAGCGTGCCCGCCCCGCCCGCGCCGCCAGCCCCGCCAGCGCCTCCCGCTGCTGCGCCGCAGAGCGTGCCCGCGCCGCCGGCGCCGCCCGTGCCGCCTCGCGGCGACGTGTCCATGAACAGCGCGAAGGGATCCTCGTGGTCCGTCGTGCGCACCGAAAACGGCAAGACGCTGAAGCTGCAGGGCAAGGGACGGATCGAGTTCACCGACGACGACTCTGACCTGAAGAGCATCGAGCCGGGCGGCAGGTTCGTTTTCGAAACCTCGAACGGCTGGTTCTCCTGGTTCGACGCATCGTCGGTTCGAGGCGATCGCCGGAAAGGACGGATCGATCGCGCGCACCTACACGATCGACGGCAGGACCGTGCCCGACGCCGAAGGCCGCGCCTGGCTGGCCCGAACGCTGCCCGAGGTGGTTCGTGAGCTCGCAATCGGCGCGGACACCCGCGTGGCGCGCATTCTCGCGAGGTCAGGCGCCCGACGGCGTGCTCGCAGAGATCGGACGGATCAAGAACGGCTGGGCGCGGCACGTCTACTTCGTTCAGTTGTTCGAGCAGGCGAATCTGGACTCGGCCACCCTCGCGCACAGCCTGAGACAGGCAGGCGAGCAGGTGGATTCCGACTTCGCGCGCGCGGTCGTGCTGAAGAAAGCTGCCGAGCGATTTCCGCTCGACAATGCCACCGGCGCCGCCTACGCGGATGCCTCGCGGACAATCGAGTCGGACTACGAGGCGCGCCACGCGCTTGGCGCGGCACTGACCCAGCCTGGCGTGTCGGGGCCGATTGCCACACACATCGTGACGGCCGCGATCCCGCACGGAACCGCAGGCATCGATTCCGACTACGAGATGGCGGAACTGCTGCAGCAGGTGCCGCCCGCGCTCGCCGCGGCCGTCGGGCAGGTCTACATCGATGCCATCGCGTCGATTGGCTCGGATTACGAACGCAAGCGCGTGCTGTCGACAATGGCGCGCCGGCCCGGGCTCGACGCCTCGGGTGTGACCGCGGTCGCCACGTTGACCGACTCGATGCGATCGGACTACGAACGCGCCGAGGTGCTCCTCGTCCTGGCGAGGAACCAGCGCCTGGATGGACCTCCCAAAGATGCGGTCGTGAAGGCGGCCGAGCGCATCGGCTCCGATTACGAACGCGGGCGCGTGCTGGCGGCCGTCAGGTAGACGCGACGAATGGGACCGCGGCCGACGTTCCCATTCCTCACGCGTCGGTGCCAATGCTCTCCGGTGCTCCCACGGTGACGACGCGGCCTTCGTCGAGCACGATGACCGTATCGGCCACGCTCTTCAACTCCGCGGGATCGTGCGTGACGTAGATCACCGGTACACCGAGCTCGTCACGAATTCGCCCGAGGGACGCAACGATGCGGCGGCGCAGCGGCAGCTCGACGGCCGCCAATGGCTCGTCGAGCAGCAGGATGTCGGGCGAGGACATCAGCGCCCGTGCCAGCGCGACGCGCTGCCGTTCCCCGCCCGAGAGCCCCGGTACGCGCCGGTCGAGCAGGGACGCCGCCTCGACGATCGCAAGCACCTCCTCGAGGGCGACCCGGCTGTCTTTGCCGTGCGCGCGTGTGCGCGCGGCGCCAAACAGCACGTTCCCGCGCACGTCGAGATGTGGAAACAGCAGCGCATCCTGCGGCACGTAGCCGACACCCCGCAGCCGCGGCGGCAGGTGCAGCCGGCGGTTCGACTCGTAGAGCTCGCGTCCGGCGATCGCGATCCGGCCGCGCGCCGGCACTCGCAGGCCCGCAATCGCTTCCAGGCACGTCGTCTTGCCGGACCCTGACGGTCCGAAGAGCGCAAGGACGCGGCTGTCGGCATGGTGGTCGATCTCGAGCACGAAGCCATCCTGCTCGAGCGTGAAGGCGAGATCGATGCGCACCGCGCTCACGGCTGCTCCCGGCGCGGTGCGGCGCTGGCGCGCGGCAGCGCCGGCCTGGGATGCGCGGGCTGCGACAGCCGGTTCGACAACCACACCGATGCGAACGAGATCACCAGCGAAGCCACCAGGAGCCACGCGGCGTCCCTGTCGCGGCCGGTCTCGAGATAGCCAAACATTGCTACGGCGATGGTGCGCGTCTCGCCCGGGATGTTGCCGGCGATGACGATCGTCGCCCCGAACTCGCCGAGGGCGCGCGAAAACCCGAGCAGCGCGCCGGCGAGGACCGTGCGCGACGCGAGCGGGAGGCTGATGGTGAAGAACACGCGCCACGGGCCGGCGCCGAGCGTTTCGGCCATCTGCTCGTAGCGGCGCGTAATCTGCTCGAAGCCCGCGCGCGCGGTGCGGACGACGAGCGGCAGCCCCATGACTGCCATCGCCAGCAGCACCGCCTTCCACGTGAAGATCAGGTCGATGCCACCGCGCGCGAGCAGGGCCCCGAACGGTCCCCGCCGCCCGAGCAGCCGAAGCAGGAGGAACCCGGTGGCCACCGGCGGCAACACGAGTGGCAGCGTGACGACGGTTTCGAGCAGCGCCTTGCCGGGGAACCGCCCGCGAGCAAGCAGCCACGCGAGGGCCACGCCGGGCGGCAGCATCAGGGCCGTGGCGGCGAGCGCCACGAGCACCGTGAAGCGAAGGATCTGCAGGTGCTCCGAGGTCATGGGACCTGGGCCGGCAGGCCGAACCCGTGTCGCTGGAACACCGCACGGGCATTCTGGCCGCGGAGCCACGCGAGCCACGCGCGCGCGGCGGCCGCGTGCGGCGCACGGGCCGTCACGGCTGCCGGGTACACGATCGGCGCTCCACCCGCCGCGTTGATGATGAAGGCGAGCCGCGCGTGCCTGGCGATTGCGGCGTCCGTGCGATAGACGATCGCGGCATCGACAAGCCCTTCGTCCACGGCGGCGAGCGCGGCACGCACGCTCACCGACGGCACGAGGCGCCGTTCGACAAGCCCCCATACGCCCGCGCGCTCGAGTGCCTGCCGCGCGTACACGCCGGCAGGGACGGCCGCGGGATCGCCGATCGCGATCCGCCGCACGTCCTCGCCCGCGAGGTCGGCCAGCGTTCGAAGCGGACGCGACCAGTCCTCGCGCACGATCACGGCGAGCTGATTGGTCAGCAGCACCACGCGTGTGGCGGGATCGATCAGGCCCGCCTGTTCCAGAATGCGCATCTGCGCCTCGTCGGCGCTGATGAACACGTCAGCCGCGGCGCCCTCGACGATCTGCCGTGCAAGCACGTTCGAGCCGGCGAAATTGAACCGCACCGGCGCACCGGTTTCGCGCATGTATTGCGCACCCAGTTCCTCGAGCGTCGTGCTCAGGCTGACCGCCGCCGAGACGAGCACCGGCTCGGGCGTGCGCCCCACGCAGGCCAGCGGCGCGAGCAGCGCCGACACGCAGGCGATGGACACAAGCGCACGCATGCCTAGGGATTCTACAGGCGACCTCAGCACGAGCGTCGAACCGCGCCGTTGCCGTGCCCTCCCCCAGGGCCGTTAAAAGGACCGTCCCCCGGCCGGCCGCGACCGACGGCCTGGGGCTGGACGCGGCCGGAGTAGTGGGTTGTAGTTGACGCTGAGCCGCTCCGCACGTCGATCGTTGCACTCGGCAATCCCGAGTACAAGTTTCGAGTGCTAGGCTGGTGCGCATGACGTTCCCCATCTCACCGGACGAGGCGAAGCGGACCGTGACGGCCTTCTACGACCTGATGTTCAATCAGTGTCGTCCAGCCGAGGCCATCGCCAAGTACGCAGGCGACACGTACATCCAACACAATCCGATGGTGGCTGACGGCAAGGACGCCTTCATCGCCTACTTCGAGAGGATGGCCCGCGAGTACCCGGGCAAGAGAGTCGAGTTCCGCCGCGTGCTCGCGGAGTCGCCGTACGTCGTGCTGCATTGCTGCCAGCACTGGCCAAGCGATGGGGACTGGGCTGGAATCGACATCTTCCGGCTGGATGACCACGGCCGGGTCGTGGAGCACTGGGACGTGCTCCAGCGCATCCCAGAAACGTCAGCGAACGCGAACACGATGTTCTAGCCGAGCGGCGCCAGGATTCCTATCGCCTGAGATCTTCTCGACGTTCGCAGCCAAGACACACAGGTGGGCTGTAGCCGGCGATCTGTCTGCGGGTCCACTCCGTAGATCCTCACCAGCATCGCGTAGTCCACGTCCATTCGGAACGCACCCTCGACGGCTTCCCAGATCGGCTTCGCCAGCCCCGGCGTTTGACACCCTGCGCCTGCGTCGGGTAGCCTCGAAGGCTCATGGCGAGCCGCGTCCACCTCGCGCACCACCATCATGTCCGCCACGGACAGGCCGGCCGCGCTGCGCGTAGACACTAGACGGATCGCACAAGAGCACTCACACGCAGCCCCGCCGGACCGGCGGGGCTTTTTTTTTGCGCGGAGCAGGAGATGGACTTCAGCAAGCTGCACGGACTCATCCCGGCCGTGATCCAGGACGACGAGACAAACGAAGTCCTGATGGTCGGCTTCATGAACCAGGAGGCGCTCGATACGACGCGGCGGACCGGCTTTGCGACCTTCTTCAGCCGCACGCGCAACACGCTCTGGACGAAGGGAGAGACGTCGGGCAACCGGCTGCAGGTCACCCGCCTGCTCGTGGACTGCGACGACGACACGCTGCTGCTGCGCGTCAACCGGCTGGGGGACGGCAACGTGTGCCACACCGGTGAGCGAACGTGTTTTTTCAGGGAGCTCGCCGCGACCACCTGACGACATGTAGAACCGGACTTCAAGTCCGGGCGTCACCGGCCCGCGTAGCGACGAACGACACGGCAGGACGATCATGAAACTGAAACTCGGCATCCCCAAGGGCTCACTGCAGGACGCAACCGTGCAGCTCTTCGCCCGCGCGGGGTTCAATATCTACGTCAGCACCCGTTCGTATTTCCCCTCGATCGACGATCCCGAGATCGAGTGCATGCTGATTCGGGCGCAGGAGATGGCACGCTACGTCGCCGACGGCGTGCTCGACGCGGGGCTCACCGGGCAGGACTGGATCGCCGAGCACACCAACGGCCACCCCGGCGCGCGGATCGAGCCGATGGCCGACTTGATTTATGCGAAACAGAGCTTCGGCAAGGTGCGCTGGGTGCTCGCCGCGCCCGAGGACTCGCCGTTCCGCGCGCCGGCGGACCTGGCCGGTAAAACGATCGCCACCGAGCTCGTGCGCGTCACGCGCGCGTACTTCGAGCGGCTGAACGTGCCCGTGCACGTCGAATTCTCCTGGGGCGCGACCGAGGTGAAGCCGCCCGTGCTGGCGGATGCCATCGTGGAGGCGACAGAGACTGGATCCACGCTGCGCGCGAACCGCCTCCGGATCATCGACACGATAATGGAGTCGAACACGCAGCTCATCGCCAATGGGCCGGCGCTCGAGGACGGCTGGAAGCGCACGAAGATCGAGAACATCGCGCTGCTGCTGCGTGCCGCGATCGAAGCCCAGGGCCGGGTCGGCATGATGCTGAACGTGCGGCGCGCCGACCTCGCGTTCGTGCTCGGGCTGCTGCCCGCTCTCCAGCGGCCCACGATCTCGCCGCTGAGCGATGACGATTGGGTCGCAGTGAACACGATCATCGAGGAGCGGACGGTGCGCGACCTGATCCCGCGACTCAAGGCCGCCGGCGGCCAGGGTATCGTCGAGTACCCGCTGAACAAGATTGTCCTGTGACCATGATTGAGATCATTCGATCGGGCGATACGGCCCGCGTCGAGCGCCTGCTGGCGCCGCGCCGCGATCGCGACCGCGCGCTGGAGCGGCGGGTGGCGCGGATTGTCGAGGACGTCCGCGCGGAAGGTGATGCGGCGCGTTCGGCGGTATGCCGCGCGATTCGACGCGCTCCAGGGCGCGTTCGAAGTACCAGCCGACGCGATCGCCGCAGGAGCGGACGAAGCGCCGCGCGCCGTGCGGGCCGCGATCCGCGCCGCCGCGCGTCACATCGCACGTGTCGCCCGTGCGCAGCGGCCGCGCTCGGTGCGCATCGCCGTTGCACCCGGCGTGAGCGTGGAGCAGCGGGTGCGGCCGCTCGATCGCGTCGGCTGCTACGTTCCCGCCGGTCGCTATCCGCTGCCGTCGTCGCTGCTGATGACGGCAATTCCCGCGCGCATCGCCGGCGTGCGCGAGATTGTCGCCGTCTGCCCGCGACCAGACGCCGTGGTGCTGGCCGCCGCCGAAGCCGCCGGTGTGACGCGGCTCTTCCGCCTCGGGGGCGCGCACGCCGTGGCAGCCCTCGCGTACGGAACCGAGACCGTCCCGCGCGTGGACAAGATTGTCGGCCCGGGCAACAAGTACGTGGCGGCCGCGAAGTCGTACGTGGCGCGCGATTGCGCCATCGACTTCCAGGCGGGCCCGAGCGAGATCCTGATCCTCTCAGAGGCGGGAAACCCGGCGTGGCTCGCGGCCGACCTGATTGCGCAGGCCGAGCACGATCCCGACGCGCGAGCGGTGCTCATCACGTCCCGCGCCCGGCTGGCCAGAGTCGTGGCGCGCGAAGTCGACGCGCAGATGCCCGCCGCGGGCCCGGCGCCAGCCGCCATCCGCGACAACGGGGGCATCATCGTGACGCGCACGCCGGCGGAGGCGGTGGCACTGGCCAATCGCATGGCTCCCGAGCACCTGGTGGTGGACGACGAATGGCAGGCGGACGCCGTGCGATGCGCCGGCGCCATCTTCATCGGCAGTCTGACGGCTCAGGTCGCGGGCGACTACGCGATCGGATCGAACCACGTGCTGCCAACCGGCGAAGCGGCACGGTCTCGCGGCGGCCTGAGCGCGGCGGATTTCGTCCGCGTCGTCTCGGTGCAGCGCCTCACGGCACGCGGCCTGCGGGCCATCGCGCCGACGGTCGTGGCGCTGGCAACCGCCGAGGGCCTCGTTGGCCATGCCCGATCCGTCCAGGCGAGGGTGCCATGACCGGTGAATACGAGCGGCCCGCCGCGGCTCCCGGTGGCCTCCGACTGCACCTGAACGAGAACACGGCCGGCTGCTCGCCGCGCGTGCTCGCCGCCATTCAGGAGCTCGCCGGCGAGGACATCGCGTTCTATCCCGACTACGCCGACGTCGAACGCGAGACAGCGGCGTACCTCGGTATGCCGCGCCAGCAGGTGGTGCTGACCAACGGGCTCGACGAGGGGATTTTCGTGACGATTGTCGCCGCGGTACGCGCCACGGTCGCCGGCGAGACCGCCATTCGGCCCGAGGTCATCGTGCCGCTGCCCGCATTCGACATGTACGGCGTGACGACACGGGCGGTGGGCGGGCTGCTGGTGGAGGTCATGCCGGAGCCGGGGTTCGATTTGCCGGTGGCCGGGCTGCTCGCGGCAATCACCCCGCGCACCCGGCTGGTGTTCATCACGAGCCCGAACAATCCCACCGGCGTGCGCGTCAGCGTCGATGCGATCGACGCCGTGGCCGCGTCCCTCCCGCCCGAAGCGCTGGTCTTCGTCGACGAGGCCTACCACGACTTCTGCGGCGACACGGCGCTCCCGCTCATCGCGACGCGACGGAACGTCATCGTTGGCCGCACCTTCGCCAAGGCGCACGGGCTGGCAGCGCTGCGCGCCGGATGCCTGATCGCGCATCCGGATACGCTCGCGCGGATTCGCCCCATCGTGCCGCCGTACAGCCTCAACGTCGCCGCCGTCGCGGGTCTACGCGCCGCGCTCGCGGATCGCGCGCGGCTCGCATGGTACGTCGGTCAGGTGGAACGATCGCGAACGCTGATCTACGAGCTGTGCGCGCGGCTGGGGCTGACGTGCTGGAGGAGCGGTGCCAACTTCGTTCTTCTGCGTGTCGGCGACCGGGCCGCCGATGTCGTCGCCCAACTGGCGGCGCGCGGCATCTTCGTCCGCAACCGCAGCGGTGAGCCCGGATGCGAAGGATGCGTACGCATCACGGCGGGCGTCGTCGAGCACACGGCGCGGTGCCTCGCCGCCCTGGAGGACATCCTGTGCGCCGAGCCGTAATCGAACGTCGCACGACGGAAACCGAGATCCGGCTGGCTCTCACGATCGAAGGACGCGGCCGGTACTCGGTGGCGACAGGGATCCGGTTTCTCGACCACATGCTGGAGCTCTTCGCACGCCACGGCGCATTCGATCTCGCCATCACCGCGACGGGCGACCTCGACGTGGATCAGCACCACACCGTGGAAGACGTGGGAATCGCGCTCGGCGAGGCGGTGTCGAAGGCACTTGGCGATCGGCGCGGCATCAATCGCGCGGGCTACTTCCTGATGCCCATGGACGAGACGCTCGGCCTCGCGGCGATTGATCTCGGCGGACGGCCGCACGCCGCAATCGACCTGAAGCTGCGGGTCAAGCGCGTCGGCGACCTCCAGGCGGAGCTGGTGCACGACTTCTTCGAGGGCTTCGCCATCGGCGCACGAGCCAATGTCCACGTGAAGGTGCTCTACGGACGCTCCAGCCACCATCACATCGAAGCGGTGTTCAAGGCCTTCGCGCGCGCGCTGCGGGTGGCGTGCTCGAAGGACCGCCAGCTGGCTCGTGCGCTCCCGAGCACGAAGGGGCTGATTTGAGCTCGGCTGCGGCCATTCCGACCACCATCAGGCGCTGACCCATGATCGCACTGGTCGACTACGGAGCCGGTAACCTGACCTCCGTGCGAAAAGGCTTCGCCGCGGCGGGCGCGGACCTGAGGCTCGCGCGCGCGCCGGGCGATCTGGCGGCCGCATCCGGCGTCGTCGTGCCCGGCGTCGGTCACTTCGGCGCAACCGCGTCGCTGGACGAGGCGTGGAGAGCCGCGATCCTCGGCGGCATCGCGACCGGGCGGCCGCTGTTCGGGATCTGCCTCGGCATGCAGTGGCTCTTCGAGGAGAGCACCGAGGCGCCAGGTTGCCGTGGGCTCGGTGTGCTGGCCGGCAGCTGCGCGCGCCTCGACGATCGTGGCGGCACGTTGAAGGTTCCGCACGTCGGCTGGAACGCACTGGCGATCTCACGGCCGTCGGCGCTGCTCTCCGGGCTGGACGAGGGGGTGTACGTGTACTTCACGCACTCGTATGCGGCGCCCGTAACCGGCGCGACATGCGCGGTGGCGGTGCACGGAGACGCATTCACGGCCGCCGTCGAGAAGGACCACGTCGCAGGCGTGCAGTTTCACCCGGAGAAGTCGGGAGAAGCCGGACTGCGGATCCTGCGCAACTTCGTGGCGCTCTGCGAGCGCACACGGTGAGGGGAACGATGCTCGCCAAGCGCATCATCGCGTGCCTGGACGTGCGCGACGGACAGGTGGTCAAGGGCGTGCGGTTCGAGGAACTGCGGCAGGCGGGCGATCCGGCGGCGCTCGCCTCCCGGTATAACGTCGAGGGCATCGACGAGCTGGTCATCCTCGACATCACCGCTACGCTCGAGAAACGGCAGGCGATGGCAGCCACGGTCCGCGCCGTCGCCGCGGAGATCTTCATTCCGCTCGCGGTCGGAGGCGGCATCCGCAGCGAGGGAGACGCCGAGGCGGTGATCGAGGCCGGGGCCGACAAGGTGAGCGTGAACACCGCCGCCTTGATTGACCCCGGCCTCATCACCCGGCTGGCGGCGCGGTACGGGAGCCAGGCCGTGGTGGTGGCCATCGATGCGAAACGTGCGGCAGACGGCTACGCGGTCTACGTGCGGAGCGGCACCGCCGCCGCCGCGCGGGATGCCGTGGAGTGGGCGTGTCAGGCCACGGATAGGGGGGCGGGCGAGATCCTGCTGACGTCGATGGACCGCGACGGCACGCGCGCCGGCTTCGACTGCGACATGACCGCGGCTGTCTCGGGCGCGGTGCCGATCCCTGTGATCGCATCAGGGGGCGCCGGCACGTTCGGGCACTTCGCCGACGTGTTCACGACCGGCCGCGCCGACGCGGCGCTCGCGGCGTCCGTCTTCCACTACGCGGAGCACAGCGTCGCCGATCTCAAGCAACACCTCCGTCAGCGCGGGATTGCCGTGCGGTTGTAGGACCGGCTCGATACGCCAGTCTTCAGACTCACATAGAGACTCTGACCACGCCGCGACCCGCACCACGCCGGAGCTGAATTCGGGACTCAAAAAAATGCTCATCCCATCCATCGACCTGCAAAACGGGAAGGTCGTCCAGCTCGTACAGGGTGAGCGGCTGGCGATCGAGGATGCCGATCTGTTCAAGTGGGTCGATCGCTTCGCTCGGTTTCCCGTCGTTCAGCTGATCGATCTCGATGCCGCAAAGGGCACCGGCAGCAACGACGCGCTGGTGGCGCAAGTCTGCACCGCGCGCGCGTGCCGTGTCGGCGGCGGCATCCGCTCGATCGAACGTGCACGGGCGGTGCTCGGCTACGGCGCCACGCACGTCATCGTAAGCTCGGCGCTCTTCCGCGATGGCCAGGTCGACACCGGCTTTGCGCGACAACTGGCCGATGCGATTGGCGCTGACCGCATCATCGCCGCGGTGGACAGCCGTGCGGGCCACGTGACGATCCACGGCTGGCGCACGACGCTCGCCCTGACGATGGTCGAAGCCGTGCGCGCGCTGGAACCGTACTGCGCCGGCTTCCTGTGCACGCTGGTGGATGGCGAAGGCCTCATGCAGGGAATCGACCTGACGTCAGTGCGGGAAGTCCGTGCCGCGTCCAGCCGCCAGGTGATCGCGGCCGGCGGGATCACCACCCGCGCAGAAGTCGACGCACTCCACGCGATGGGCGTCGACGCGGTTGTCGGCATGGCGATCTACACCGGTCGACTCTCGCTCGACGACACGATGGCGTCGGAATAGACTCCCTGCCGACCCCAGGTCACTCAGCCTCAAGCTGCGGTAGGCTGAGGCGTGATCAACCATGCGGGATCCCGGATTGCCGAGGTGACGCCCAACGCGCGCCGTCTGCCCTGCCTCGTCGCGACCTTGTGGGTAGCGGTGACGGCGGCGGCCTGCACGGCCGACACGCGCTTCTCGTCGCAGAACGCCCGCGCGCACGTCAACCAGCTGGCGGGCACGATCGGGAGCCGGCCCGCCGGTTCAGACGCGAACCGCCGCGCGCGCGAGTACCTGGTCGATCAGCTGCGTTTCTTCGGCTACACCGTTCGCGTGCAGGAGGCCGAGGCCTCGCGCCCTGAGCTCGGGCTGAGCGCGCACGTCTTCAACATCATTGCGGTCGTCCCCGGTGCCAGCCCCGACGCGCTCGGCGTGATGGCGCATTACGATTCGCGCCCGACCTCGCCCGGCGCGGGCGACGATGCGCTCGGGACGGCGGTGGCGCTGGAGTGCGCGCGGCTGCTCGCCTCGCGGCGGGACCGTCAGCACTCGATCATGGTGTTGCTGACCGACGCCGAGGAAGAGGGCCTGATGGGCGCGGCTGCCCTTGTGCGCGATCCGGAGGTCGCCGCGCGGGTACGCGCCTATGTCAACCTGGACGCGGTCGGCGCCGATGGGCCCGTGCCGCTGTTCCAGACGGGCCCCGGCAATGCCTGGATGGTTCACGCCTGGGCGCATGCCGCGCAGGCGCCGCGCGGGGGGTCGTATCAGGCAGAAGTCTACCGCCGACTGCCGAGCGATACGGACTTCTCGATATTCCAGCGAGCCGGCATCCCCGGTCTCAACTTTGCGGCGGTGGGCGACGGCTACGCGTACCACACCCCGCGCGACACGCCCGATCGACTGACCACGCGCGCAATTACCGACATGGGGACAACCGCGCTCGCGACCGTCGAGGCGTTGGACCGCACCGACCTGTCGCAACGGTCGGCGCAGCAGGCTGTGTACTTCGATCTCGCCGGCGCCGGCGCAATCGCGCTTCGCCCGTCCTTCAGCCGGGCGATGAGCGTGCTCGCGATCGTGCTGGCGACGATCGGGCTCGTGCGCACGACGGGGGTCACGGCGCGCCTCGGCGGCGTGAGCGGTGTGGTGCGGACGTTCGCGTGGGCCGTCATCGGCCTTGCGCTCGTCGCCGGGGCGCTGGTTGGCGCCACGGCGCTGCTGCGTGAGTCTCGCGAGGTCTACCACCCGTGGTATGCGCACCCGGCACGATTCTGGGCACTGCTCGTTCTCACGCTCGTGGTTGTGGTCGAGATCCTGCTGCGGATCGGCGATCGGCTGCCGCGCGCGTGGCGAGCGGTGCGGCACCCGTCCGCGGTCTGGATGGTCACGCTCCTGTTCTGGCTCGCACTGACTGTCGCCGCCGAAGCGCTCGTGCCCGCCGCCGCCTACCTGTGGGCGGTGCCGTTGCTGGTGCTTGCCGCGGTCGCGGTCATCGCACCAGCGGCCGATCGTTCGGCCGCGCACCTTGCCGCGGTCGTCGTCATCGCCGCGAGCGGCGCGATCTGGCTGCCGGAAGCGCGCGAGATGCTGCGCTTCGGCGTACCACTGTTCGGGCGGCTGCCGATCATCACGCCGGTTACCGTGTTCCCTTCGGCGCTGCTGGTCGTCGCCGTCATGACCGCACCAGGGATGCTGGCGTTGGATATGGCGACGCTTCCGCCGCTGCCCGACGCGAGACTGACGCTCGGGCGTCGCCGCATCCGGGCGCTGCTGACGCCCGCCCTGCTCGTCGCGCTGAGCGTCGCCTTTGCGTCGTGTTACCTGGCGGAGGCGTACACGCTCGAGCGGCCGCTGCAGCGCGCGGTGCAGTACGTCGCGGATCACTCGACGGGGCAGGCGGCATGGGAGGTCGCGGGAATCGAGCCGGGCCTGGATGTCGACCTCTCGCGCGGTGCGCCCGCGGGCTGGGCGCCCTCGTCGGGCCCGCTGCTCCCGGGTGTCCGGGCAAGCGCCCTGCCGCACCCGTTCGCGTTCCGGGCCCCCGGTGTGGTGGACCAGTCGCCCATCGAGGCGGTTCTGCACGGCGAAACTACGCCCGATGGCGCGGTGCGAGCCGAGATTACCGTGAGAGCTGCCGCGGCCGGCCTCATGCTGCTGTTCGCCGTCCCGCACGACATCGCCCCGACACGTTCGTCTCTCCCCGGCATCGTCCGGGAAGGCATCTGGGTCGCGGGGTACGCGGCCGCCCCTGCCGGCGAGACCGTATTCTCAGCCACGCTTCCTGCGGCCGCAGCCGGACGGCTCGGTGAGCTGCGCGTGGGCGCCATCGATCGCGGGCTGCCGGGCGGCCAGGGATGGCTGCGACAGCCCGCCTGGCTGGCGTCCGCCCGCACCGTGTGGCACGCCCGCAGCCTGCACCTGGTCGCGCCGGAGCAGGGTGCACCGGCGCCACCGTTACGTTAGACTGCGTAACCATTACCTCGAATGACGTAACGCGACCGGCAGCCGTTGCGCGCAAACCCGGCACATCAGCCCGATCAGGGCGGGAGATCGATGGACAATCCGTTCGTCTACGGCGAGGTCGTTCCCGCGGCCGCGTTCGTCGACCGTGCCGGCGAACTCCAACGCCTGTCAGGCGACCTGGCGTCGGGGCAGAAGGTCTTCCTCATCTCGCCCCGCCGGTACGGCAAGTCGTCGCTCATCAGCCGCGCGCTCGCATCGCTCGAACGGGACGGCGTGCTCGCGGTGCAGGTGACCGTCTCGAGCTACAGCTCGTATATTGCCTTCCTGGAGGGCTACGCCCGGGCGGTGCTGTCGGCGACGACACGGTGGGAGCGAGCGGCCTCGTGGATCCGTGAGGCCCTCGGCGCCGCGCGGCCGGAGGTGCGGCTCGAGACCGACGGGGCCGGCACGGCCGGCTTCGCGGTCTCGTTCCCCGCGGCGCGCACGGAGCGCGACGTATCGCGCCTTGCAGCGGAGGTATACCAGCTGCCCGCGCGGCTTGCCGACGTCCGCCGCCGCCGGGTGGCCGTCTCCCTCGACGAGTTCCAGGCGGTCGCCGCGTTCAACGGGGGCAGCGTCGAAGAGGCGCTGCGCGCGGCCGTGCAGCACCAGCGCCAGGTCGGCTACGTGTTCGCCGGCTCCGAGCCGACGCTGATGGAGCGGATGATCGGGCCGAAGCGGCCGTTCTACAAGGCCGGACCGGTGATGCGCCTCGAGAAGATCCCGTCGGACATCTTCGCGCGCTTCATCGACTCTCGGTTCAGGCGGTCGGGTATCCGCACCGAGCCGGGTTTCGCCGCGGCGGTGCTCGAGGTCGCGGGCCAGCTCCCGTACGACGTGCAGCGGCTCGCGCACGAGGTGTGGGACGATGCCCGCGCGGAAGGCTGGCGGAAGGTGGGGCTCGACCACCTCCACGTGACGCTCCGGCGCCTGCTGACGGAACAGGCGATCGTGTTCGAGGGAGCCTGGGAACGGCTCACCTTGTCGCAGCGCGCGGTGCTGCGCGCCGTCGTGCTCGAGGACGGACAGGAACTGCTCTCGGCCGATGTTCGCCACCGGCACAGGCTCGGCGGCCCCTCGACGGTGCAGGCCGCCCTCGCCGCCCTGACGCGGCAGGACGTCGTCACGCGCGACGCCAGCCGCTACGCCGTCGTCGACTCGCTGTTGCGCGAGTGGATCATGCGGAGGACTTTCTAATGCGCAGGCTGCTCGATCGCATCGGCCTCGACCGGCCGGAAACGCGCGCGTGGGCGATGTACGACTGGGCCAACTCCGCCTTCCAGTGCACCATCATCACGGCGGTGTTCCCGGTCTACTACGGCTCGGTCGCTGCCGACGGCCTGCCCGGCGCCACTGCCACCGCGCGGTTCGCGACCGCGACGACGATCGCGCTGACGATCATCGCGCTCGCCTCGCCGGTACTCGGCGCCTATGCCGACTTCGCCGGCGCCAAGAAGCGGATGCTGGCAGCCTTCATGGCGATGGGCGTCGCGTCCACCGCGGCGATGTTCTTCATCGAGCGGGGCGACTGGCGCCTCGCGCTCGCGCTCTTCGTCATCGCGAACATCGGCATCTCCGGCAGCTTCGTGTTCTACGATTCGCTGCTGCCGCACATCGCCTCCGACGCGGAGATGGACCGGGTCTCGAGCGCGGGGTACGCGCTCGGGTACCTCGGGGGCGGACTGCTGCTGGTGCTGAACCTCTTCTGGATCATGAAGCCCGGCTGGTTCGGGCTGCGCGACGCGGGCATGGCGTCGCGTCTGTCGTTTCTCAGTGTCGCGGTCTGGTGGACGGCGTTTTCAATCCCGCTGTTCCGGCACGTGAGCGAGCCCGCTGTGAAGCCCGACGCCGCGGCGGCGGCGGCCGGCAACATCGTTCGGGCGTCGTTCGTCCAGCTGCTCGACACCTTGCGCGAGTTCCGCAAGTACCGGCAGGCCGGGCTCATGCTGCTCGCGTTTCTCGTCTACAACGACGGAATCGGCACGATCATCCGCATGGCGGGCCTCTACGGCGCCGAGATGAACCTGCCGGAGAGCGCCCTCATCGGCGCCATCGTGATGGTGCAGTTCGTCGGCATCCCCTTCGCGGTGCTCTTCGGCAGGCTCGCGGGGCGCATCGGGGCAAAGCAGGCGATCTTTCTCTCGCTGGTCGTTTACACGGCCATCAGCATCATTGGCTACAACATGACGGCCGCCTGGCAGTTCTACCTGCTCGCGTTTCTCGTCGGCACCGTGCAGGGCGGCAGCCAGGCCCTCTCGCGCTCGCTGTTCGCGACGATGATCCCGCGCCACAAGTCATCGGAGTTCTTTGGCTTCTTCGCGGTGTTCGAGAAGTTCGCCGGGATCTTCGGGCCGGCCGTCTTCGCCGTGACCGTCGCGCTCACGGGCTCGAGCCGCAACGCGATCCTGTCGGTGATTGTGTTCTTCGTGGCTGGGGCGCTGCTGCTGTCGAAGGTCGACGTCGAGGAGGGTCAGCGTGCGGCCCGGATGCCAGCGGAACCCGAGAGTGCGCGCTCGTAGTGAAGGGAAGACGCACTGTTCAGGAAGCGCTGCTCAGCCCACCTTCTGCACCGCGATCGGCCTCGCAAACGCGTTCTGGAGCGAGTGCCCGTTGAACTCGAGCACCTTCGCCCACGTCTCGCGGGCACGATCCGCCTCTCCGGCGCCCTCGTAGGCCCGCGCGAGCAGCGAGAGCACGAACGGGTCGTCGGCGGCCGCCGATTGCAGCTCTTCGATCGCGTTCGCGTAATTCTTTGCGTAGAGCTCCACGTATCCGGCGAGGTAGTGCCACGATGGCGTCTCGTCCTTGAGCGACGGGGTGCGATCGAGGAGCGCGCGCGCCGCGCTCACGGCCTTGTGCGCATCGTCGAGCTGTCCGGCGCGCGCAGCGATGCGACCCTGTGCATGGAGCCAGCGGAACTCCCAGAGCGTGAGCTCGGCGGTGGTCGCGTCCGCTTGCCGGCGCGCCGACTCGTAGCCGGTCTGGTACCACCGGCGCGCGTTGGCGACGTCGCCGGTTTCGAGGTACACGCGCCCGAGCGCATTGGCCGTCCCCGCCGCGGCGCCAAAGTTCGACTCCGCCATCTCTTGATCGAAGGTTTTCTGGTAGAACGACGCCGACTCCTTCGCGTTGCCCTCGAACGCATACGACACGGCGAGGGCGTTCATCACCTGCGCCTTGGCCTCGTCGGGCGCCAACTCCAGCGCCTTGGTGAGGTGCATGCGTGCGCCCGCGAACTGCAGCTTCAAGTCGAGCACGATGCCGGCGCCGAGGTGTGCCTCGAAGGAGGACGGCTGCGCGGCGATCGCCTTCTCGTACAGGGCCAACGCCTCGTCGTGTGCCCCGTCGGCCACGAGGCGCCTTGCCTGCTTCACGTAATCCGCTGGGTCATCCGTTTGCGCAGACGGGGCCGCAGCCTGGGCGAGAATGGCGGCGACGATCAGGGCAAGCGCTGTGTGCATGGGTCAGACTCCGACACCTCGCACCATCGATGTAATGTCCGCCTTCAGTCCAGCTCGGCGCCTCGATGTAGTGCCGGCCTTCAGGCCGGCCCCGGCGCGCCATCGATGTTGCTTGCCAGCCTACCTGAGAGGCGATCCGCACTTCAAACGTGCCCGCGTGAGACCTCATCCGCACTCCCCTATTATCCCAGCGTCTTCCGCGATCGTGCGATCGCCAGCGCCAGGATGCCGATACCCCACGCGGTGAGTGCGAGGATCTGGGGCCACAGCACCGACAGGCCAACCCCTTTCAGGAAAATGCCGCGCACGATGACGATGAAGTATCGGAGCGGAATGAGATACGTGATCGGCTGAATCAGAGCTGGCATGTTCTCGATCGGAAAGATGAACCCCGACAGGTACAGCATCGGCGTGAGAAAGAAGAACGTGGCCGTCATCATCGCCTGCTGCTGCGTGTCGGAGATGGTCGAGATGAAGAGACCCAACCCGAGCGTAGTCATCAGGTAGATGATGCTCGTCGCCAGCAGGAGCGCCGGGCTTCCGAGCAGGGGGATCTGGAACCAGAAGATCGCGAAGGCCGTCACCAGCACGACGTCCACGATGCCGATGATGCCGTACGGCAGCAGCTTGCCGACGATCAGCTCCCACCGCGCGATCGGCGTGACGTTCAACTGCTCGAGCGTGCCCAGCTCCTTCTCGCGGACGATGGCCATCGACGACAGGTTCGTCGTGATCACGAGCAGCAGCATTGCGACGACGCCCGGGATCATGAACTGGCGGCTCTCCAGGCGCGGGTTGAACCACACACGCAGCCGCGCCTCGATGGCGGGCCGCGCCACGGCGGCGAGCCCAGCCTGGCGCGCCGCGAGCTCCTGCGAGTAGCCCGCGACCAGGTTCTGCGCGTACCCGAGCGCCACGTTCGTCGAGTTCGCATCCGTTCCGTCGGCGATCACCTGCACGGCGGCCGGGTCTGCGGCGCCGATTCGCTGGTGGTATCCCGCGGGGATCGCGAGTGCCATCCACGCGGTGCCGCGCTCGAGCCACGGGTCCACCTCGTTCACGCTGGTGACGACGCCCACGATCGTGAAGTAAGGCGAGCCTTCGAACCGTTGCATCAGCTCTCGGCTCGCCACACTCCGGTCTGCGTCGGCGACCACGACGGGCACGTTCTTGACGTCGGTCGTGGCAGCGTAGCCGAGAAACGTCAGCTGGACGAGCGGCGCCACGAACAGAATTCCGAACAGCTTCACGTCCTGCCGCAACTCCAGCAGCTCTTTGCGCATCAGGTGGCGGAGCCGCCGCACGTCAGGACCACTCCTTCCGCAGCCGCACTGCCGCCAGGCCCATCACCACGGTGGCAAATATCGCCAGCGCCGCGACGGACGGCGCGACGACGTCGAATCCCACGCCCTTGAGCACCACCGACCGCAGTGCCACGAGAAAGTACCGGGCCGGCACGATGTAGGTCACCACCTGCAGCGCCTTCGGCATGCCGGCGATGGGGAAGATGAAGCCGGAGAGCATGATCGTCGGCAGGAACGACGACAGGAGCGCGGCCTGGAATGCCACCTGCTGGCTGTCGGCGAAGGTCGAAATGAGCAGACCCATCCCGAGCGCGCCAATCAGGAACAGCGACAGCGACACGAGCAGCAGCAGCCACGACCCGCGAACCGGCAGGTCGAACATGAACATCGAGGCGAAGAGCACTCCGAGGGCCGAGATCATCGCAATGACGAAATACGGCAGGCTCTTGCCGAGGATGAACGGCAGCGTGCCGATCGGCGCCATCCGCACCTGTTCCATCGTGCCCCGCTCCTTCTCGCGAACGACGGACAGCGCGGTCGACACGACTGCCGTGATCATCGCGATGTAGGCCAGCAGACCGGGCACCAGGAACAGCGTGCTGCGCAGCTGCGGGTTGTACCAGACGCGCGGCTCGATGCGCACGGGCGGCCCCGTCGCGGCGCGGACGAAGGTCGCCGGCACGTACCGCTGCGACTCGGTTGCGATGATCGTGGCCGCGTAGGCCATGACGGTCGCGGCGGTGTTCGCGTTGTCGCCGTTGATCAGCACTTCCACCTGGGCCACGCGGCCGCGCTCGACGTCACGCCCGAGCCCCAGCGGGATCACGAGCGCCGCGCGGATGCGGCTCCGATCCATCAGGTCCACCACCTCCTGTTCGCTGGCGACGTACGCCGCCAGGTCGAAGTAGCCGGAGTTGACGAACGCCGAGACCAGGCGCCGGCTCTCGGGCGTGCGATCGCGGTCGTCCACCGCGAGACGGACGTGGCGGATGTCGAAGTTGAGCGCGTACCCGAACAGCAGCAGGAAGAACGCCGGGATGAAGAGCAGGATCACCAGCGTACGGCGGTCGCGCAGGATCTGCCGCAGCTCCTTCCGGCCCACCGCGAGCGCCTTCCTCATGATGCGGTCCTCTCCACGACATCGAGGAACACGTCCTCGAGCGAGGGCTCGACCGGCGCGACCGAACTGATGGCGAGCCCCTCGGCCGCGAGCGTGCTCGCCAGCGTCGCCACATCGACGCTGCGGCTACGCAGAACGGCATGAACGGCCGTGCCGAACAAGGTGGTCTTCTCGACCCCTGGCAACCGATCGAGCGCGCGCATCAGCGGTACGGGCTGGGCCGCGCGGAATTCCACGATCGGACGCTCCGCGAAGCCCAGGCGCAGCTCGGCGGTCGTGCCCAGCGCTGCGAGCCTGCCGGCGTTGACGACGGCGATGCGATGGCAGTGTTCCGCTTCATCGAGGTAGTGCGTCGTCACCAGCACCGTGGTACCGCCGCGGGCGAGCGTGTCGATCAGGTGCCAGAACTCGCGGCGTGAAATCGGGTCGACGCCGCCGGTCGGCTCGTCGAGAAACACGATCCGCGGCTCGTGCAGGATGGCGCATCCGAGCGCGAGGCGCTGGCGCCACCCGCCCGCGAGGTCGCGGGTCATCGTGCCTTCGCGCCCGCGCAGGCCTGCCATCTCAATCACGAACTGCCGCCGCTGGTCGAAGGCGGCACCGTCGAGCCCGTAGATGCCGCCGTAGAACCGGATGTTCTGATCGACCGTGAGCGCTTCGTAGAGCGAGAAGCGCTGAGACATGTAGCCGATGCGCCGCTTGACGCCTTCGGGATCGCGCGTCACGTCGATGCCGCCGACCACGGCCGTGCCGCTCGTCGGCCGCAGCAAACCGCAGAGCATCCGGATGGTGGTGGATTTTCCGGCCCCGTTCGCGCCGAGAAATCCGAAGATCTCGCCGTCCGCGACCTCGAAGCTCACGTGGTCCACCGCAGTGAACGCACCGAAGCGCCGCGTCAGATCCCGGACGGTGATGGCGGCCATCAGCGACCCAGTGCCCGCTCGAGCCGCGCACTGGCCAGGCGCGCATTCGCGAGCGCGCGCGTGCGATCGAGCTCCGCCTGGAGCAGCGCGACCTGCGCGTCGAGCAGATCGGTCGAGGTGGCCACACCGGCCGCGAAGCGTTCCTGCACGACGCGCCGCGCCTCGGTGGCGGCGCGGACACCTTCGCCGGCCGCCGCGATCTGCGCCGTCGCCGAGTCGAGGTCGAGCGTGCGCTGGCGGATCTCGAGCGCCAAGGTCGTGTCGAAGTCGGCCAGGCGCTCGCGGGTGGCCTCCGCCAGGCTCGCCGCCTCGGACACTTCCGCGCGCGTGCGCCCCGAGTCCCAGGCGGTCCAGTTCAGGCTCACACCGACATCCCACGTGTGCTGCCATTCGTCGGCGCGCGGGAAGATGCGTGGGTTCGGCCGTGCGTAATCGAAGCCGCTGATGAGGGCCACGGTTGGCAGCCGCCCGGCGCGTGCGGCGGCCTGCCGTTCCTCAGCGATCCGCGTGCTGATCTGCAGGGCCGCGCGCTCCGAGCGGCCGGCTCGCCCCTCGGTGAGCAGCGCCGCCGCGTCTTTCGTCGTCGCCGGCGCTGGCTGTTCGAGCACGGCGTCGACCGCGATCGCGGTGCCGTCGGCGGCGCCGACCAGCCGCGCGAGATCCGCCTCGGTCACGGCCGCGAGGTTCCGGGCCTCGAGGAGCGACACCTGCTGCCGCGCGCGCTGCGCCTCGACCAACAACACATCGTTCGGCGGGACGAGACCGGCATCGAATTTTGCCCGAACGTCCGCGAGCTGGCCGTCTACGCGTTTCACCGCCTCCTCGAGCACGCGCGCCGACTCGCGGGCCGTCACGATCGACCAGAACGCACGGGTCACCTCGAGCCGCAGGTCGGCCCGGGCGGTCGCCAGGTTCTGGCCGCTGAACTCGACCTCCGCCTGCGCGGCTCGCTCGAGAGCTTGCAGCCGCCCGCCCGTGTAGATCGGCCACTGCAGCTCGATGCGACTGCGGTAGTTGTCCGGGACGTCGGGATAGAGCACGCGGAAGCCTTCGACTGGCGCGAAGAACGTGAACTCATCGACGTGGTTGGTGCGCTGGTAACCGAGTTGGGTGGTCACGACGGGCTTCTGCGCGGCGCTGCGCTGATCGACCACCGCGCTGGCGGCTGCTGCGCGCGCGCGCAGCTCGCCGAGGCGGTGGCTGTTCGCGGTGGCTTCAGCGATGGCCTCATCGAGCGTCAGCCGCAGCGACCCGCCCGGCCGCTGGTCACCCTCGGCGGTCTGCGGCGGCTGCCACCGGAGGCGCAGCGGAGCAACATCTTGGGCATCGGCGGGTGTGGAAGCGAGCGTCAGGATGATGGCGGCGAGCGTCATCAGCAACGGTGTCGATCGGCTCTCGATCATCAGTCTGCCCCGCGTTGTGGTTGGCGTTCCGGATCGTCGGACCGGTGCGGGCCGTCTCGTCGACCAGCCCATGTCGTGTCTCCTTGCTCCTGCAACCGAGCGATGAAGACGTCTTCCAGCGACGGTGGCACCTCGCGAAGAGCGCGAAGGTCCACGCCCTCGCGCGCGAAGCGCCTGGTCAGCCGCGCGACGGCATCCCCGTCAGCGTCTGCCGCGAACCGCACGTGTGCACGCTCGCCGAACGTCTGGACGTCGGTAACGCCGGGCTCGTCACGTGCGACGGTCAGGGCGCGCACCGGATCCGCCGCCATGATCTCGACGATGCATCCGGGCAGGCTGGCGCGAAGGGCATCGGGCGTATCGAGCGCGAGCAGTCCGCCGTCGTGGAGCAGCGCCACGCGCGCACATCGCTCCGCCTCGTCGAGGTACGGCGTGCTGACGAGGATCGTGATGCCCAGCTCGAGGAACTCCGACAGCAGCTTCCAGAACTCGCGGCGCGACACCGGGTCGACACCCGTCGTGGGCTCGTCGAGGAGAATGACCCGCGGCTCATGGACGAGTGTGCACGCGAGCGCGAGCTTCTGCTTCATGCCCCCCGACAGGCGGTCGGCGAGCCGATCGCGGAACGGCCGCAGCTGCGTCAGGTCGAGGAGCCGATCGCGGCGCGCCGCATATCCGCGAACGCCGTGGATTTCCGCGAAGAACGCGATGTTCTCGTCGATGCTCAGATCGCCGTAGAGACTGAAGCGCTGCGACAGGTAGCCGACCGACCTCGTGATGTGCGCGTGCTCGCGAACGGGATCGCGTCCGAGTACGCGCACGTGTCCCGCATCCGCGCGCAGCAGCCCGCAGAGCAGGCGAATCGTCGTCGTCTTGCCAGCGCCGTCGGGGCCGATGAGGCCGAACATCTGCCCCGCAGGCACCGAGAACGACAACGAGTCGAGCGCCCGCACGGCGCCGTACCGCTTCGTGACGCCGTTGACGACGATCGCGGCGTCGCTCATTGCAGGGGAAGCTCCGCTTCGACCGGCATCCCGGCCTTCAGCACGCCGCTGCGGTTGTCGACGCTGACCTTCACGCGGTAAACGAGGCGCGATCGTTCCTCGGCGGTCTGCACGTTCCGCGGCGTGAATTCGGCCTTCGGCGAGATGAAGGTCACCTTGCCTGGGATTGCCTGCCCGCCGGCGTCCGTGTGCAGAGTGGCTGCCTGGCCAAGGCGCAGCCGCGGCACGGCAGGCTCGTCCACGAAAACATCCGCCCACGCGTGATCGACATCCGCGATCACCACGAGCGGCATGCGCGGCGCGATCAGTTCTCCCTGGTCGACCAGCTTGGAAGTGACCACGCCGGCGGCGGGCGCCGTGATGGTCGCGTCGGCGACCGCCTTCTCGAGCGTGGCAATCTGCGCGTCGACGACGGCGAGGCGAGCCGCCGCCCCCTCGATTTCCTCGCGGCGTGCGCCGGCCTCGAGCCGGGCGATGCCTTCCTTGCCGGCGACGGCGCGCTCGCGGGCGGCCTGCAGCCGCCCCCTCGCCACGTCTCTCCTCGCCAGCGCATCGTCGCGCTGCTTGCGCGAGCCGGCGTTCGACTGCAGCAGCGCCTCGAAGCGGGCAAGGTCGGCCTCCGCCGAGGTGAGATCCGCCTGCGCGGCCTCGATCTCCGCGTTTGCCGCCTGGTATTGTGCGCCGGCCTGCCGAATGTCTTCGCCGCGCGATCCCGCACGGAGCAGGCGCAGCTGTGCATCAGCCTGCCGGCGTTCGGCCTTCACCCGCTCGATGGCGAGCTCGGTGTCGCGGGTGTCGAGCCGCGCGATCACGTCGCCGATCGCGACGCGGTCGCCCTCGGCCACGCGCAGTTCGAGCAGCCGGCCCCCGACCTCGGCCGACACCTGCACCTCGGTGACCTCCACGTGTCCCGAGACGCGGGCGCGGTCGGAGGGCGGCGGCGTGCGGCAGCCGGCGGCGACAGAGAGTATCAGCAGAACGGCCGTCGACCGGGGATCACGCATGTTCACGAACCTCTTCATCCATGCAGAGCGTGCGGCGCAGCACCGTGCCGAGGTGTTTTGCCATCGCCGCGTTGCCGCTGGGGATCTCGGCGGTGCGGCGGAGCACGTGCGCGCGGCGGACCTGCGCCCTGATCGGCTCGTTGGCCACGTAGAGCATCGTGCTGCCCATGACCATGAAATGCGTGAGCATCGGGTCGGCGGCGCGGAACTCGCCGGCGGACTGGCCCTCGTCGAGGATCTCCTTTACGACGAGGAACAATCCGCTCATCAGGCGCAGGGTCTCGCGGTCGAAATTGCGGCCGCCGCCTGCGACCTCGCGGAGCATGATCGGAATGATGTGGGGGTGGCGGCGTGCCGTGCGGAGGAGGCTCCCGATATAGGCGTCGAACTTCGCAATCGCGGAGGGCGCCTCGGCGATCGCCGCGCGCGCATCGTCGGTGAGCCGGCGGAACCCGTCGCGCAGCACCTCGCGGTAGAGACCGATCTTGCTGGTGAAGTGGTAGTAGATCATCGCCTTGTTGACGCGGGCCTCGAGGGCGATGCGATCGACGCCGGCGCCGGAGAACCCGCGCGCCGCGAACTCCGCGCGGGCGGCGGCGAGGACGTCGGCGCGGGAATCACGGCGCTGGGACTTCGGTGGGCGCGACATGTTTAGAATTAACTAAATGGTTAGTTACTCTACGAGCCCCGACGCCAGATTGTCAACCGAATGCCAGGGCTAAAGGCTGAGGGTCAACGGCTGGGCCGAGTGAGAGTTCGTCGCCTTCATCCCTGAGCGATGCGCATTGTCGAGCCGCCGGAGCCCGGAGCCAGGAGCCCGGAGCCGATATGATCGGCCCCATGCGCATCGTCGTTGCGGGAGGCAGCGGCTTCCTGGGCGCGCCGCTCACAGCGGCCCTGCGCGCAGCGGGTCACGAGGCGATCGTGCTGACGCGGCGCGACCGGGCGCTATCGCCGGGGACGGCCACGTGGACGCCGGACGGCAACGCTGGACCGTGGGCGTCGGAGGTCGACGGCGCCGAGGCGGTGATCAACCTCACGGGTGCAGCCCTCGACGAACAGCGGTGGACCGACGCTCGGAAGCGCGTGCTCGTGGAGAGCCGCGTGCTGCCCACACGCAGCCTCGCCCGGGCAATCACGGCTGCGTCTCGACCACCGGCGGTATTGATCTCCGCGTCCGGGGTCGGCTACTACGGTGCGCGCGGCACCGAAATCATCACGGAGACTGACGGCGCCGGGTCCGACTTCCTCGCCGGCCTCGTCAGCAAATGGGAGGACGAGGCGATGGGTGCCGCTTCGGCGCACACGCGGGTTGTCGTGCTGCGCAGCGGGATCGTGCTGGCGCCTGACGGCGGTGCCCTCGCGCGGATGCTGGTCCCATTCCGCTTCGGTGCCGGCGGACCATTCGGCAGCGGTCGCCAGTATATGGCCTGGATTCACCGGCAGGACTGGATCGAGCTGGCGGTCTGGCTCCTCACCAGGCCCGAAGCGACCGGACCGTTGAACGCCGTGGCGCCCACACCGGTGACCAACGAGGAGTTCGCGGCGACGCTGGCCCGCGTGCTCCGTCGCCCACACCTCGCTGCGCGCCCCGCGCTTCGCTCTGCGCCTCGTGCTCGGCGAAATGGCCGATGCCGCACTGCTCACCGGCCAGCGCGTGGTCCCGGCGAAGGCACAGGCTCTCGGATTCCGATTTAAATGGCCCGCGCTCGAACCCGCCCTGCGCGCGCTCCTCCAGAAGTCGCCGTCCTGACTTCTCCCGCAGCCGATACATTCCGCACCTGGCATTCCGAATTCCGTACTCCGAATTCAAACCGAACTCCGAACTCCGCACTCCGCCTTCCGAGTTGGGAGAGACAAGACAAGCCCCGCGCTCCTTCGTATATGCTCCCGCAATGATGCGAAGTCGCCTCGGGCAGAGGATCCTGCCGATCGTTCTCGCGTGTCTTCTTGTCGTCGGCGCGTGTGCCGTTGCAGCCGCTGGGCAACAGGCCACAGGTGAAGACACCGGCCGCTTCGCCATTCCCGACACCGACGATGGTCTGCCAGGCGCTGGGCCGATCCGGCGCTATGACTGGTTCCAGCAGCTCTGGCGCGAGCGTCGGTCGGCCTGGTACGCGACGCGCGAGCAGGATCAGGGCGCAGTGGTGTTTCTCGGCGACTCGATCACCCAGGGCTGGGGCGGCGGACTCGGTGCGGCGTTCCCCGGGATGAAGGTCGCGAACCGCGGCATCAGCGGCGACACCACGCGCGGCGTGCTGATCCGGCTGGAGGAAGATGTCGTCGCGCTGCACCCGGCGGGCGTTGTGCTGCTCATCGGCACCAACGATCTCGAGGAGGGCGCCACGCCAGACGTGGTCGTCGGCAATCTCCGCCTGATGCTGGCCGCCCTCGAGCGTCACAATCCCCACATGCCGATTGTCTTGTGCCAGGTCTTTCCCAGCGCTGCGACCAAGAAGCGGCCGGCCGATCAGATCAAGGCTGTCAACGCGCTCTACCTGGCGGCGGTGAAGGGCGACCCACACGTGCACGTGCTCGACACCTGGACGCTCTTCGCGGACCCGAATGGCGACGCACCGGCGCGGGAGTTCCCGGATCTGCTCCACCCGAACGAAATCGGATATGCACGATGGGCGGCAGCGCTGCGCCCGGTGCTGGCGACGCTCGGGTTCATCGAGACAACGCCCGACCCGTACACGCCCGAACCGGGTTACGAGAGCCTGTTCAACGGACGGGATCTCACGGGGTGGGGCTATCGTCCGACGTCCGCGGCTGACAGGGAGAACGCCAGGAAGTGGCAGGCGTCGGACCCGAACGCGGCCGCCTGGCCGTTCGTCGATCAGGCCGTCAGCTTCGATGGGATGACGGCGTCACCCGACGGTCGCTTCGCCGCGATCGGCGGCAGGCTCGTGGTGAACGCGTCCCCGGACGGCCGCAAGATCCAGCAACTCTGGACGGCGCGCGAGTTTCCGCAGGACTTCATCCTGAAGCTGGAGTTCCGGGCGACGCCGAACGCCGACAGCGGCGCCTACCTTCGCGGGCAGCAACTGCAGGTCCGCGACTACAGCCTGGCCGGCCCGTACAAGAGCCTCACGCGCTACCGTCCGCAGGACTGGAACGAGCTGATCGTGACCGTCCGCGGCGGCATGGCGCAGGCCACCTGCAACGGCGAAGTGCTCGAGACCGCGATGCTGGTGCCCACGACAGGGCCACTCGGTGTCGAGGGCGACCGCGGGCAGATGGAATACCGCCGGATTCGGATAACGAGCCTCGCCCAGTAGGATCTCGGGGTTCAGCTGTCGACCTGCATATCGCCGGCACCCTCCGGCCGACTGAAGTCGGGCCCTACACTGCGGAGTGAGCCAGAGGCCGAACGAGTTCCGTGCGCCAGTTCGCCGGGTCGTCGTTCGACTCCGGGCCGGCGGCGTAGGATTCCCAGAGGTCCTGAGCGGGCGTGTGCCCGTGGGCGGCAATCCATCGGTCGAGCTCACCCCAGGCGGGACCGAGCCCCTCGTAGCCGCCGCGGTACACGGCCCGGACAACGGTCGCGGCGGGCAACTCGCCAGCCTCAACGCGGCCCACGGGACTGACGGGGCTGGCGACAGGTACGCCGACCTCGAAATCGAAAATCCCCGGGTCCATCCGCAGGTGATGACAGAACACCGGCCCGCTCGGGCCGATGCCTTGCGCGGCGACAGTCGCCAGCAGCTCGCGCATGCCCGGACCCATCACGTTTTGGATCTCGGCACGCGGGATGGTGAAGCGGATGATGGCCGTTTGCCTGGTCTGCGTGTCTGTGATCTCAGGTGTGTCGATCATGGCGCTGTCTCCTCGCGCTGGTTGGAATTGCATCGGGCCCGGCGTCCACGATCTTGTCGAACGGGCGGCCTCGCGTTCGACACGATGGCCGCGGCCGCCCGTCGCCACTGAACGCTCGGCCGTTACACGGGTCTTCGCCGTGACTGGAGGGCCGGGTCGGGACTTGTGCCGAGGGCTGCGCGCGCCGTTGTGGCCGCCGCGCGCTCGCGTGCGTGCCGCCGTGTCGCCAGGAACAGGCGCACGGCAAGCAGCGGAGACCCGAGCAGCAGCCGTCGGCGGGCAGTAAAGTAGGAGACTTCGCCCATGGCGTAGCGGATCAGCAGGTTGGCGACGTCGGGCGCGCGGCGCGCCGCGGCGACGAGCGCGTCTATTCGGCGCGGGGTCGTGAGCACGTGGCGCTGGACGATGACGGCGTCGCGGAGCTCGCCCCCAATCTCGCGGCGCCACCTCCGCTCGTACCCCTTCGTCGCGCCTCGGGCCGCCGTTCGCCCGGCCAGCTCTCCCGAGACCATCGCGTAGTAGATGCCCTCGGCGGTGATGCCGTTGACGAACCCGCCGGCGTCGCCGGCCAGGAGCACGCGGGGCGTAACCGTCTTCGGCAGCGGCCCACCCACCGGGATCAGGAACGGGGTGAAATGCAGCCGGCTCGATGCGCCCTCGAGCACGCCGCGTCGCTGGAGCTCGCCGATGAACCGCCGCTGCAAATCGTACGGCGCTTCATCGACGTGCTCGCGGAACCACTCGAGCACGTAGCCGATGCCGACGTTCACGTGCTGCGCCTTCGGGAACACGTACGCGTAGCCTTCCGAGCCGCCGTACCCGTAGGCCACCCAGAGCGTCTCCGGGTCGATGCTGCGCAACGTATCGCCCGGCGTCTCCTCCATCATGTCGATGGCGACGTGCGCCGCCGGCCACCCGGCGTTGACGCCGAGCCGGCGCGCGACGACGCTGTTGACCCCGTCGGCGGCGATGACGAGCGGGGCCTCGAACTCCCGGCCGTCACGCGCGCCGATCCACACGCCGTCACGTGATTCGCGCGCCCGCGAGACTTCGACTCCCTCGACGACGTCGACGCCAGCCTCGCGCGCCAGATCCAGCAGGAGCGCGTCGAACTCCACGCGCCGCACCATCAGTGCCGCGGGCGCGTGTGAGGTGAGGGTGACGGAGCCGCCAGACGGCGCTTCGAGATACAGGCGGGAGAGCCGCCGTGCGGGGATGCGCGAGAGCGCATCGGTGAGATAGGGAAACCGCCGCAGCGCGCGCATGCTGATCGCGCCGCCGCACGGCTTGTTGCGCGGGAACCGCGCACGATCGAGCAGCTGGACGCGCCGGCCGGCCAGCGCCGCGGCCCGGGCTGCCGTGGCCCCGGCGGGGCCGCCGCCGACGACCAATACGTCAGGCGTCTCAGCCATCGCCGTGACGCTTACCGCGCGCGGGCCGCGTCGCCGCCCGCGCCTCGTCCGAGCGACACGAGGTTCGCCAGCAGCTTGTAGGCGCCATCGGTGCCGGCGGGCAGCTGACGCCACAGGTTCAACCCCACGTACACCCAGTGGCCGCGTCCCACCTGTGCGTCCACGAGCGCACCGCGTTTGGGGCCCTGGTTGAACTCGAACGGATCCGAGAGCTCCACGAGATCGGTGTACTTCGGATCGCGGTCGCCGAGGAAGTACAAACCGCGTTCCTGCACCCACCCGCTCCACGCGTCGTCGGTGATCCGGTTGGGCCGAGTGAAGGCAGGATGCTGCGGCTGCAACACCGTCACAGGCGCGTGCTCGTCGGTGACACGGCTGGCGCTCACCTTCGCCGGGTACGGACCGTATTGCGCCTGGTTGAACTCGAACTTGTTGTACTGCACGACGACGGTGCCGCCCGCCTCGGCGTACTCGATCAGCCGGTAATTGCCGGCACGCAGGTCCGGCCGCCGCTCGTAGGCGCGCACGCCGGTGACGATCGCGTCGAAGTGCGAGAGGTCGCCGTACGCGAGATCCTCGGCGTTCAGCATCCGCACGCTGGCCCCGAGCTGCTCCAGAGCCGCGGGCACCTGGTCGCCGACGCCCATGACGTACCCAACCGAGAGTCCCGGCGGCAGCCGCACGTCGATGACCTTGAGCGTGGCGGTCGCGGTGTCGTAGATGTGCCGCCGCTGGATGTGCGGGTACTCGATCACCTGCAGGCCGCGATCGAAGGAGGCGCCGCCGGCGTGGGCCACCGCCTTCACGGAAAACTGCCCGGGCGTGACGCCGCCGCGCGGCGCAAGGTTGAACCGCACCGTGTTCGCCTCGTCTGCCCGCTCGAAGCGCACATGCCCCGAAGAAGGCGTTGCCATCCAGCCCTGCGGCACCTCGAGCGCCACCTCCGCCTCCGCCGCACCGGGCGCGTTGTTCGTCACGGTGACGCGAACCTCGCGCGTGCCGGCGGCCCCAGTGGCGTCGCTCGTGCGCTGCGGCCCCGCCGTGGTGGGCACAATCAGAATCTCCGGTGTGGACCGTACCGACAG
Source organism: Vicinamibacteria bacterium (assembly GCA_963697705.1). Lineage (GTDB taxonomy): Bacteria > Acidobacteriota > Vicinamibacteria > Vicinamibacterales > JAENWD01 > CAVUCH01. The sequence goes on along the minus strand of CAVOPA010000017.1, from coordinate 16,743 downwards.
GGCCGGAACGACCTTCAGCTCCATCCGCTTCTCGCCGCTGAAGATGTTGCCCTCGTAGCGATACTGCACGGGCAGCGACAGGTGGACCGGCACCTCGCCGATGGTCAGGGCCAAATCGGTGACGAACGCCGTGGGCCGGAACGGCAGCCCGAACGGCGCGTCGGCATCGAACGTATAGCGGCCCGCTTCGCCGGCACGGTGCCAGTATGGTTCTGACACCCGCGCGTCTGGCGGTACCGTCAGAGAGCCTTCGCACCGCTCGATCGCTCCCGGCGCCAGCGGTCCCGCCTTGCAGGTGGCCAGGTTGTCGGTAAAGCCCTTCACTCGCGTCTCTGCAATCGTCACCGGCCCACTACCTCGGTTGGCCACGATCAGGGTCACCTTGACCGTCTGCCCCCGGATCACGATCCCGTCGTCGGCCAGGGCCTCGATGCGCAAGCCCTGGGCAGTCACCAGGGCCCGCTCGAACTTGCGCTCGCTCTCCGCGAGCCGGAAATTGATTTCGAAGGCTGCGTCCTCGTCGAGCGAGGCCCCAGGCGACGTGATCCACTCACGCAGATCGCGCGTGGCGCGCAGGCCGCGCGCGAGGTCCGGCAGCGCGGCGCTGGCCCCTTGTGCGCGGAAAGCGGTCTCGGCGCCGTGCACGGCTGCCGCGATCGCCGCCAGCTTCGCCGTCAGCGTCGGCGGCGGGTTCGCTCCGGCGAACCGCGCGAGGCCTGGCACGGTCATGTCGAGGCCGTCCTCCAGCGTCTGCTCCTGGGCATCGCGCTGCGACGCCAGCGTCGTGTCGACGAGCTTGTACTTGACGACGAACGGGCCGGGCAACGCGAGCAGCTGCCCGAAGCCCTGGCACTTGTGCATCGCGCGCGCTTCGCTGCCCACTTCCGCCCAGGTCCGTCCAAACAGCGGGTCGTAGGCATTGCCGTCGACCGTGACCAGGTTCTCCGCCGGCGGCGGCGTATCGCGCTCGAACATGCCGTACCAGCGCGCCTGGTAGACCTTTCGCGCCTGCCAGGGGCGAAGTCCTTGCTGCAGCTGCTCGGCGAACCGCGTCGGGTCGCCCGCAGCCCGAAAGGCCTCGGTGGCGATTCGTGCGGACGCCTGGTGGTGCTGCCCGCCGCCGGCGCCCTCGGGGCGCATGGTGATGATCGCCTCGGGCCGCGTCATGCGAATGAGGCGGACGTAATCGCCGAGGATCTCGTCGTGCCCCCACTTGTCGAACGTCTCCTCGACGCTGAATGAGAAGCCGAAGTCCACCGCACGGGTGAAGAACTGCTCGGCACCATCGAAGCGGTGCGCGGCCAGCAGTTCCTCCGTTCTGAGGACGCCGAGCGCCTCGAACAGCTCCGGGCCGATCTCGTTCTGCCCGCCGTTGCCTCGCGTCGCCGTCGCAAGCACGACGCGCAGGCCCTGCCCCTCGCTCTGCTTCGCCAGCAGTGCGTTGTTCTCATCGTCGGGGTGCGCGGTCGCGTGCATGATCGTGCCGACGGTGGCGAGCTTCCGGAGCATCAACGCGAGCCCAGGCTCGCCCCGCGGATCAGCGGGGCCCTCGGCGCGGACACCGAGCGACACGAGCGCAAGCACGGCCGCGAGCATGGGCATTGGGCGACGCATGGCTCCATTCTTACGCGAACGGCCGGAAACCGGAATTCGAAGCACGAACCGAGTGGCCTGTATCGGTTGAATCGGTAGTGGATTTCGGAGCGCGGCGCCTGGCTGACGCCGGGAGTATTCGAGCGAGGAGCAATGCCGCCACCAGGATGCCCGGCCCGAAAGGCACAAGCGATTCAACCGATACAGGCCCACTCGGCCCGCCTGAAGGCGGGCACTACACGAGTTCCCGAACCTCGGTGTAGTGCCGGCCTCCAGGCCGGCGGTGATCTCTAACGAAGCCGCCTGAAGGCGGGCACTACAGGTGAGGTCGGTGTCAGCGGGTGAGCTCGGAGGGGTCAGCGCGGCAGGCGGCCGAAGCCGAATGCCTCATCCGTCTTCTCGACGGTTCCGCTGAGGTGGCGCACGAGCAGACGGCTCGCCAGAAACGCAGCGGCCGGGTTCAGCCCAAGGCCGAACGCAAAGAGATGATTGGGGTAGTTGCGGTGCGGACCGATGAGCGGCAAGCCATCGCGCCCGGCCGAGTAGGGCGCGTCCCACCCGTGTTCGGGCTGCACACCCGAGATGTCGGGCAGCACGAGCGAGAGCTCGTACATCAGCTGACCTGTGCGCTGCACGAGCGTTGGGTGACGGAGACGTGCGGGGGTGCGGGGCTGATCCGCGCCCGTCCACAGGATGCGGTGGTCAGGCGTCCACGCGAGGCAATGCGGGGGGCTGTGGCGATCCTGCAGGATCAGCCCGTGATCGCGGAGGGCCGCTCGCTGGGCAGCCGGTAGCGACGGCGTTTGCACCACGAAGCCGTCACACGCCGCCACGTGCCGCGCCAGCGGCTCGAACGGATCGGCCGGTTCTCCTGTTGCCACAATTACGGTCTCGCATCGCACAACGCCGCGTGGCGACACGATTTGGATGCGTCCGTTGGTCCGCGACACTGAGGTCGCCTCCGTTCGCTCGAACACCGCCGCACCCCGCGAGGCAGCCGCGCGTGCGAACCCCTGGCACAGGCGGGCCGGATCTACGCTGGCATTCCCTCGCGTACGGATCCCACCGGCGCCCTTGAGACCAAGCCCGGAGAGGGCGCGCCCGGTCAGCCAGGTGCCCTCCAGTCCCGCCGCGCGGCGCGCCGCCAGCTCGCGCTCGAGCGGCTTCGCGCTCTCTGGTGTCGGTGCCCAGGTGAGGGCGTCGGATGCGGTGAACCCCGCATTGATGTTCAGTCGGCGCACCGATGCCGCGAGGTCAAGGGTCGCGCGGCGCCACGACGTCCAGATGGCCTTGGCCACCCGCCGGCCGTGAAGCGCCTCGAGCTCGAGGAAGTCGACGGGCGGGGTCTGCAGGACGAGCCCGGGTCCCCTGCCACTGCCGCCGTGCCCAATGCGGTCGGCCTCGAGCAGGACGACGCGCAGGCCGCTGGCCGCACAGGCGTAGGCGGTGGCAGCGCCCGCCAACCCGCCGCCGATGATGGCGACGGGAACCTCGAGCTTCGCCGCGAGCGCCGGATAGATTCGCGCCGTTTTCGCGCGCGGTGTGGCGAGCCACGGCGCAACGCCGTACCGTGTGCGTGTCATTCGTGGCGAATTCTGTGACAAACGGGTGAGCCAGGCAAGCGCTCGCCCGCCTTCTCCGCTTTCAGGAGCGCGGCTTTGCGCTCGGCGCCCCAGCGGTACCGACCGGTGCCGCCGGCGGCCGGCACGACGCGGTGGCACGGAACTACGACGGCGAGCGGATTGGTAGCGCAGGCGCGGGCGACGGCGCGGGCCGCGCCGGGTGCGCCTATCATCGCGGCCACTTCGCCGTAGGTCGCGCACGCCCCTGCAGGGATCCGCTGCAGCGCGCTCCAGACGCGGCGCTCGAACGCGGTCGCGCGCACATCGAGCGGCAGATCGCGCGTGGCGGAGAACTCGCCCGCGATCTGTCGCAACACGGCGTGTACGCTCTCACGAAGCGTCGCGCCGTCTTCGTGGAGGACGGCGCCGGGAAACTCCGCCCGCAGCCCGGCAACCAGCGCCTCGGCCGAGCCGCCGAGTGACACCGCGCTCACGCCGCGCTCGGTGGCGGCGACGAGCACGACTCCCAGGTGGCACGGTGCGGTCGTGAACCGCAGCTCCAGCCCGGCGCCGCCCCGCCGGTACTGCGCGGGCGTCATGCCGAGCGCGCGCGCCGCCTGCTCGTACACGCGGCTCGAGGAGCCGAACCCCGCGTCGAACGTGGCGTCTGCAATCGTGCGCCCCTCACGAAGGCCCGACTTGAACCGCGCGAGCTTGCGTGCGGCGGCATAGTCGCGCGGTGAGACGCCGAGGACGCGGACGAAGGCCCGCTGCAGATACGCCGCACTGCACCCGACCTGCCGTGCGAGAACCGTGAGCGACGGCGTGCTGTCTGCCTCGGCACGCTCGAGCACCGCCAAGGCGGCGGTGACCCGGCGCGCGACCGGGCCGGGATCGACGCTGTCCGGATCGCAGCGGCGGCACGCCCGAAACCCTGCTGCTGCCGCGGCGGGCGGATGAGGGAAGTACTCGACCCGATCGGGTCGCGGCCGCCGGCTGGGGCACGACGGACGGCAGTAGATGCCCGTCGAGCGCACGGCGTAGACAAACGCGCCGTCGGCGCGCCTGTCGCGGGCAGCAACGGCGGTCCAGCGCGGGTCGCTGGTCGCGAGTGGAGCGGAAGACGTGTGTGTCATCAACATGCTGGCCAGTAGACCACTGGCCCCCGGGAGCGATCTATCCGGACCATGCAGTCAAAACACGGTCAGTGCTCGACCCACAAACAATCCGTGATCAGGCAGATCCCGCCGAGGCTCCGCAGGATCGGGCGTATCGACTCCGCCACCGCGCGCGCCTGGGCGTCGTTGCACGCGCAGAAGATGTAGCCGTTCTTGAGCGCCCCGGTCAGGTCGTCGCCGCCGCGATCACCGCGTTCTCCCTTTCCGGTGACCTCGCGGACGACGGTGTAGCCCGTGACGCCAGCCTGTTCGAGCACCGCGCACACGGCCGACAGCTCGAGTGCATCGATGACGAACTCCAGCCGCTTCATCGGGGTCATTCGGGCACCTCCTGTTTTTCTACAGCGCCCCGCGTGCAGCGCACGCCAGGCGCAGCGCCTCCTGTGGATCGCGCGCGAGCGCCGTCAGATGACCCATTTTCCGTCCCGGCCGGGGCTCGGACTTTCCGTACAGGTGGAGCTTCACCCCGCTCACCAGGCACGCGGCGGCCCAGTCTGGCTCGCGCTCCGCCCACAGATCCCCGAGCAGATTGACCATCGCGGCCGGGCGCAGCAGTTCGGTGGCACCGGGCGGCAGGCCGCAGATGGCCCGGACCTGCTGCTCGAACTGGCTGGCGACACAGGCGTCGATCGTCAGGTGCCCGGAGTTGTGCGGCCGCGGCGCGAGCTCGTTTATGAGCAGCCCGCCGTCACGGCTGAGGAAGAACTCGACGCAGAGCACACCGATGACGTCCAGACGCTCGAGCAGCCCGCGCACGATCTCCGTCGCCTCGCGCTCGACGCGCGCGGGCACGGCCGCGGGATAGACGGACGTGTCGAGGATGTGATCGCGGTGGGTGTTCTCGACCAGGCCGTAGGTCGCGATCCACCCGTTCGCGCCGCGGACGCCGATCATCGAGACTTCGCGATCGAAGTCGATGAAGCGCTCGAGCACGGCTTCCTGTCCGCCCAGCTCGTCCCATGCGACGCGGACCTCCTCGGGGCTGCCCACCTTCCGCTGGCCCTTGCCGTCGTACCCGAAGCTTGCCGTCTTCAGCACCGCCGGCGTGCCGATCTGGCCGACGGCTTCCGCCACATCGCTGGCGGATCGGAGGCGTGCAAACGGCGTCACGGGAAAACCACCGTCGGCGAGGAACCCTTTCTCGCGCACGCGTTGCTGCGTGATGTGGAGGATGTGCCCGCTCGGCCGCACCGGCGCGTGCTCGCCGGCCACGGCCGCGGCCGCCGCGGACACGTTCTCGAACTCGAAGGTGACGACATCCACGTTGCGCGCGAAGGCGCGGATCGCCTCGAGATCATCGAACGAGGCGGTGATCTCGAGCTCCGCCACCTGGCCGGTCGGCGTGTCCTCGTCGGGCGAGAAGGTGTGGACGCGATAGCCCATGCGCATGGCCGCCATCGCGAACATGCGACCGAGCTGGCCGCTGCCGAGCACGCCGATCGTGGCACCCGGAAGGATCGGCCCGGTCACGGCAGCGCGTCCCGGCGGACCGCCTGTTCCTGCTCCGCGCGCCAGGCGCGCAGCCGCTCGCGCAGCGCCGCGTCGTGGTTCGACAGGATGGCAATCGCGAGCAGGCCGGCGTTCACGGCGCCGCTCGCGCCGATGGCCAGCGTGCCCACCGGCACGCCGCGCGGCATTTGCACGATCGACAGCAGCGAATCCATCCCTTTGAGCGCGCGGCTCTCGATCGGAACACCGAGCACGGGAACGACGGTGTGCGCCGCCACCATCCCGGGCAGGTGCGCCGCCCCCCCGCAGCGGCGATGATCACCTGGATGCCACGCCGCTCCGCCGCCGACGCGTACTCGGCCATCAGGACGGGCGTGCGGTGCGCCGACACCACCCGGCACTCGTGCGGAACGCCGAACAGCTGCAGCATCTCGTCCGCATGGCGCATCGTTTCCCAGTCGGACTTGCTGCCCATGATCACCGCGACCAGCGGGCGGTCGTCTGTCATCCGGGCATTTTACTGTCAGGTGGGAGGGGGAAGGGGGTGGGGGCGAGGGGATGGTTCCTTGTTCCGGGTTCTGGGTTCCAGGTTGGGTTCCGGGTTCCGGGTTCGTTCCGGGTTTCGGGTTCACGGGTTCCAGGTTCCGGGTTCCGGGTTCATGCCTCCCGCCGGTTCTCCGGTCGAAGTGCAGAAACCGCGAGGCCGACGACCGACACGACGGCGACACCGACCACGTTGTGCCAGAGAAATGAGATGTGCGGGTAGCGCAAGGCGACGAATGCCACGGCCGCCATTCCGGCGATGAGGCCGGTGAAGGCGCCGTGGCCGGTCGCGCGTTTGGTGCCGATGGCGAGGACGAAGACGCCGAGGAGCGAGCCGTAGAAGAACGATCCGAAGCGATTCACGACCTCGATGAGCGATCCGAGCGTCGTCGCGTACACGGCGACGCCGCAGGCGACCAGGCCCCAGAGTGCGGTGGCGAGGCGCGAGGCGCGCAGGTAGTGCGTGTCGGTCGCGTCCTTACGAAAGTGCCGGCGGTAGAAGTCGATGATCGTGGCGGTGGCGAGCGAGTTCAGCTCCGCCGCGATTGACGACATGGCGGCCGCGAAGATCGCGGCAATGATGAGCCCGACGAGCCCGATGGGCATCTCGGTCGTCACGAACGTAGGAAAGACGTAGTTGACGTCGGTGTACTCCTCCTTGCGGCTCACGCGTTTGACGAGCGTCACTGCCTCTCGCCTCACGCCCTCGAGCGTGGCGTCGGCGGCCTTGAACGCGGCGGTGCGCGACGCGATCGCAGCCGAGTCGCCGCGCCGCCGTGCCTCCTCCACGCCGCGCGCCGCCGATTGCCGCTCGTCGAAGGTCTGGTTGAAGCGGGCTTCGAGCGCGGCGTACGTGCCCGCGTCATTGCTGGCGCGGACCGCCTGCTCGTGCTGCGGGTTGAACAGCATCGGCGGCCGCGTGAACAGGTAGAAGGTGAAGACGAGCACGCCGGTGAGCAGGATGACGGCCTGCAGCGGGATCTTCACGTAGGCGCTCATCATCAGCGACTGCCGGCCTTCCTGTGGCGACTTCGCCGTCAGGTAGCGCTGCACCTGGCTCTGATCGCAGCCGAAGTACGCCAGCATCAGGAACAGCCCGCCGATGAGGCCCGACCAGAAGGTGTAGGTCTCGCTGAGCGAGAAGCGGAAGTCGAGCGCCTGGAGCCGGCCCGTGCTGCCCGCGATGTGGAGCGCGTCGCTCACGCTCACGTCGGCCGGGAGCCGCAGGACGAGCACGCAGACGGCAGCCGCCACGCCGGCGACGATCACCGCCATCTGCTTCACGTCGGTCCAGGTCACCGCCTGCACGCCGCCGAGCATCGTGTAGACGGCAGTGGGCAGCCCGATGGCGAGCACCGTGATCGTGAGGTTCCAGCCGAGCACGATCGAGAGGATCACGGCCGGCGCGGCGATGATGACGCCGCACGACAGCCCGCGTGAGAGCAGGAAGAGCAGGCTGGTGAGCGCGCGGGTCTTGGCGTCGAAGCGCTGCTCGAGATACTCGTACGCGGTGTAGACGTTGGCACGATGGAAGAACGGAACCACCGTCACCGACAGGATCAGCATTGCGATCGGCAGCCCGAGATAGAACTGCACGAACCGGAGCCCGTCGCGATACCCCTGTCCCGTGGTGCCGACGAGCGTGATGGCGGACAGTTGCGTCGCCATCACCGACAGCCCCACCGCCCACCACGGCAGGCTGCGGTTCGCGAGGAAGTAGCCCTCGACCTTGTCGCTTCCCTTTGTCCGCTTCAGGCCATCGTGAACGACCCAGACGAGGTAGGCGCCGACGACCGTCCAGTCGAGCCAGTGCATCTCAGCCGGCGAAGTGATGCCCGACGAACCACAGCGCCAGGATGACGAGCGCCTCGAGCAGGATCACGCGGATAGCAGTAGGACGAATCGAACGCTCAGTCATGTCGGTAGAGGCCCGGATTTGACCGGGCATGACGTCTCTTCTCGTGATCCCGTGTAGTGCCCGGCTTCCGCCGGGCCTCGCATATCGTGTTCGTCTCCGTATTCCGTGTAGTGCCCGGCTTTAGCCGGACCTGCGCGCCCCGGCGTCTCGCGATTCCGTGTAGTGCCCGGCTTCAGCCGGGCCTCGCACATCGTGTCCGTCTCCGCATCCCGTGTAGTGCCCGGCTTTAGCCGGGCCTGCGCGCCCCTGCGTCTCGCGATTCGGTGTAGTGCCCGGCTTCAGCCGGGCCTCGCATATCGTGTCCGTCTCCGCATTCCGTGTAGTGCCCGGCTTTAGCCGGGCCGTCGTGATCACAGCGCCGCGCTCCGTGCCTTGAGCGCCCGTTGCGCCGACGCCACGCGCCTCCCGTCTCGCGGCCGCCCACTCACGATCCGCAGTCACGACACCGGCCGAATGCGCCACGGCACGCGCGGTTTCCTCCGGGGCCGGCCCGCCGGGCGTCTTACGCACGGTGACGAAATAGCGCGGGCTCAGGATCTCGTGCAGCCGCCCCTCGCTGTACAGAATCGGTCGGCCGACGAGCTCGAAACACACCGCGGCGAGCGTCTCGCTCAACCGCACGTCAGGATTCTGCGCGCGCGCCTTCAGCACGCGCCCGGCGATCGCGTGCGCCGTCTTGAACGCCATCCCGTGCTCGCGCACCAGCGTGTCCGACAGCTCGGTCATCGTCGTGCCGCCATGACCGGCGCGGGCCTCGAGGCGGGCCGCGTCGAAGGTGGCCGTCTGCATCGCGGCCGCAACCAGCCGCACCGCGCGGGTGGCATCGCGGAACATCGACCACACGAGCGGCTGCAGATCGTCCTCGGTGTCGACGATGTCGCCGAAGGGCGTGTTGTGGACCGCCAGGCCGATGGCGTGGGCCTGCCCCACTGCCTTGCTGCCGATCGCGCGCGCGTGCTCGATGGCGACGGGATTGCGCTTCTGCGGCATGATGCTGCTCGACTGCACGAAGCCGTCGCCGAACCGCACGTAGTTGACCTCCGCCGTGCCCCAGAGCAGCAAATCCTGCACGAACCGCCCGAGGCCGCCGAGCGTGATCGCGGTGGCGTACGTGCTCTCGAGCAGGTAATCGACGGTCGCGATGCTGCCGTACGTGTTGCCGGTCGGACCGTCGAACCCGAGCAGCTCGCTCGTCTGGGCGCGATCGATCGGAAACCCCGTGCCGGTGATCGCGCACGCACCCAGCGGATTGCGGTTCGTCGTCTCGAAGGCCGCGCGCAGGCGGGTGGTGTCACGTTCGAGCTGCTCGACCATCGCGAGGAGGTAGTGCGCGATGGTCGTCGGCTGCGCCGGCTGCGTGTGCGTGTGCGCAGCGGTCACCGTCTCGCCATGCTGCGATGCAAGATCGAGCAGCGTGGCGCGCAGGGCGAGCACGGCGTCGACCAGTTCCAGCACGAACTCACGCTGGCGCATCCGGTACATGGTCATGTCGATGTCGTTTCGGCTGCGCGCGGTGTGCAGCCGGCCCGCGACGTCCTCGCCGCACGACTCCACGAGCAGCCCTTCGACGTAGAAGAACAGGTCTTCGCACAAGCCGTCGAACCGGACACCCCGGACCTCATCGAGCGCCACCGCGTCGAGCGCCTCGCGAATCCGGTGCGCGTCAGCGCGCGAGACGATGCCCGTGTCGGCCAGCATGACGAGGTGCGCGTAGTGGATTGCCATCAACGGCGACAGGAAGAGCGCCTTCGCGTCCTCGAAGTTGTCGTTGAGGACGTAGTGCACATATTCCGGAGCGAAGGCCATCAGGGGAGTATAGCGAGTTGGGCTCCAGGCTCCGGGCTCCAGGCTCCAGGCCGGCTCGGACCTGAGGCAGGCCGCATTTGCGCAGCCCGAACGGCCGCGCCAGACGTTGGGACCGAAGCAGCTCACCCCGCGACCGGCGAGGCCCGCCCAAAGAGCCCGCGTCGAAGCGAAGCGAGCACGAGAGGAAGCCCCGGAGCCCGGAGCCTGGAGCCCGGAGCCTGGAACGCGCCGAAGGCCCCGTCCAGTCGGCGCTCCCCCAGGCACACCCCTTGCTTCCTGCCGGGCTGGATCGATGTACCCATGCAAGAGCTTGAGTCAGCAGTAGCGGCCGATAGCCGCGTCGAGACGGTGATCCGTCCGCCGGTTTTCGCGCCCGGCGCGATCGTCCGGTCGCTTCACGCGCTCGGGCGGCACCGGGATCTGCTCTACACGCTGGCGGTGCATCGCATCAAAGTGCGCTACAAGCAGTCGTTGCTCGGGCTGGGCTGGGCGGTGGTGCAGCCACTCGCCACGATGCTCGTGCTCACCGTCGTGTTCGCCTACATCGCGCGGGTGCCGACTGGCGGGGAGCCGTATGTGCTCGTGGCGCTCGCGGGCCTCGTGCCGTGGACGTGCTTTTCGAATGCGCTCAACACCGCGACGCAGTCGCTCGTCAGCCACGCGCAGCTCGTGACGAAGGTCTACTTTCCGCGCGAGATCCTCCCGCTCACCTATGTGATCGCCGCAATCGTCGACTGCGCCGTGGCCGGGCTGGTGCTCGGCGGCCTGTTCGTGTGGTTCGGCCGGCCGTTCACGCCGCGTGTGGGCCTTGTCCTCGTCACGCTTCTGGTGCTCGTCACTCTGGTGACAGGCCTGTCGCTGCTGCTCTCGGCGGCTCAGGTGCGGTTGCGCGACGTCGGCGTGGTCATGCCGATCGCGCTGCAGCTGCTGCTCTTCGCCTCGCCCGTCGCGTATCCGCTCGACACAGTGCCGGAGCGGCTGCGCACGCTCTACTCGCTCAACCCGCTCGTCGGCATCATCGAGAACTTCAGGCGCGGCGTGCTCGACACCGGACCGGCGGACCTGCCGTCGCTCGCGGTGTCGGCGGCGTCGGCCGTCGTGCTCCTGCCGTTTGCGTACGCCTGGTTCAAGCACCTGGAAGCCACCGCGGCGGATGTCGTCTGACGTGAGCTACGACCTGAAGCTCTCACGCGTCGGCAAGCGGTACCGGGTGAACCGCCCCGGCGCACGCCGTGGATGGAAGGAGGTGCTGCGCCCGTCGAAGCAGGACTTCTGGGCGCTCAGTGACATCGACTTCGAGGTGCCGCGCGGACAGGTGCTCGGCATCATCGGCCCGAACGGTGCGGGCAAGAGCACGATGTTCAAGCTGCTCTCGGGCATCACCGCCCCGAGCACCGGCGAGATCCGATTGCGCGGGCGCCTCGCAGCGCTGATCGAGGTGGGCTCGGGCTTCCATCCCGAGCTGACCGGACGCGAGAACGCGTTTTTGAGCGGCACGATCATCGGATTGCGACGGCGCGACATTGCCGCACGCCTCGACAGCATCGTGGAGTTCGCCGGCATCGGCAGCTTCCTCGACGTGCCGGTGAAGTGGTACTGATCGGGTATGTACGTGCGCCTCGGGTTTGCCGTTGCCGCGCAACTCGAACCCGACGTCCTCCTCGTCGATGAAGTGCTCGCCGTCGGCGACGCGGCGTTCCAGGCGCGCTGCGTGCAGCGCATCCTGGACCTCCGGCAGCGCGGGACGACCATCCTCTTCATCTCGCACGATCTCGGCACCGTCGAACGGCTCTGCGACCGGGCGCTGCTGCTGACCGGCGGACGCATCACCGGCGACGGAGCGCCCGCCGATATCGTGTCGACGTACTTGCGCCAGGTGAACCGCGACGACCGGGAAGGGGCGGCCGAGCCCGGGACGGGCGGGCGCACGGTGTCGATTACCGGGCTCTCCACCCACGATCGGACGGGCCGCGATGCCATCGTCGTGCGATCGGGGCAGCCGCTGCGGATCGAGCTGGCGATGCGCGTTCACGCCACATCCGCGCCGCTCGTCGCCCAGGTGATGGTCTACTCGTACGAGGACGGGCTGCTGCTCTTCGAGTGCGCCACGCCGGCCGAGGGGATCGCCGGTGAACCCGGAGACCTGCGCCTGCGCTTCGACCTCGAAGCGCTCGCACTGCTCCCGGGCGCGTACACGATCGGCGCCACGGTACGGCCCGCCGACTCCACACGCGCAATCGACTGGTGGTTCGGCCGCACCACGCTGCACGTGGAGTCGGGACCAGGCCTGCGCGGCCATGTCTATATGCCGTACGAGTGGTCCGTCGTGCGAGTCCCATCGCCGGTCCCAGCGCGAACGGCGTAGGGACGGGAGCGGCCCGCCTGAAGGTGGGCACTACGCGGTGCGCCAGACGACCGGGCCCGCCTGAAGGCGGGCACTACGCGGTCACTACGACGACCGGGCCCGTCTGGAAGGCGGGCACTCCGCGGATGCGCCACGACGACCGAGCCCGTCTGGAAAGGCGGGCACTTCGCGGTGCGCCAGACGACCGGGCCCGCCTGAAGGCGGGCACTACGCGGTCGCCACGACGACGGGCCCGCCTGAAGGCGGGCACTACACGGAATGAACGGCACGACGGGGCGCCACCAAAGGCGGGCGCTACCGTGATCGCGTAGAACCGCTCGCCTGGGTGGCGGTCGTGATCCTCGCCTGGGCGGCGGTCGTGATCCCGGTAGTGCCCGCCTTCAGGCGGGCCGTCTTCCTCCACCCGCCGATGCGCGCCTTCGCCGACTTCACGAGCCGCAGCAGGCCGAGCACGGCCGCCAGCTCGAACAGGCCGAAGTCGAAGAACGGCTCCATGGCCGCGCCTACGGCACTCCGCCGCCGGCGCGCCGCCGGCCCCGCGGCGTCCGCGGTGGTCGGGTCGGCCGCGCCCGCCCGGCGTGCTTCTTCCGCCCGAAAACGACGAACCGGGGCGTGCAATCCCGATTGCTTCCGTTGCCGTCGCCGCCGCCTTTCATGACGTAGCCCGACGCGGCGAACAGCCGGCCGCCCGGATGGAGTGGCCGCACGGCCAGATAGTCGCCCCAATGGAACCGGCCGTCGCCCTCGTGAAGTGGTCCCCGCCCGCTCGTGGCGGCCTCCAACACCCTCTTCGGATCGGTGAGCACGCCGACCATGAGCGTCGGGAACCGCGTGCCGCCGCCGAGAAAGTAGGCGATCCCCACGTCGCCATCCGCGTTGGTCGCCATCGCCGGGTAGCACGTCGCGGCGTCGTCGTCGAACAGCTGAACGTCTTCGACCAGGCGCATGGTGGTGCTGTCGATGCGCGCCACCTGCACGAACGGGTTCTTGCGACGGCTCGATCCCTGATCCACTCCCCAGCCGAACCAGAGCTCTGAACCGGCCAGCGTCGCGCCTGTGATGCGTGAGTCGGCGCGGTCGAGCCAGCGGCGCCTGTCGGCGTCTGACCGATACCCATCGCCGCCGATCCAGCGAGCGACGCCGACAGTCTTCGATATCGGCATCGCCTGGCTTTCCTTCCAGGAGAAGACCCGAAGCGAGCTCGTGGACTCGTGCGCCGCGAAGAACGCCGTGGCGCCGCAGTTCTGGGCGACGCGAAAGCTCTGGTGGGAGAAGTTGACGAAGCGGTCGATCTTGAACGGGCCGTTCGCAATGCTGGTGAACGGGATCCGCACCACCGCCGTCCCCACCTGCTGCGAACGTGGGGGAAAGACATTGGTGGTCATGTAGAGCGCGCCGGCGCCGAGGGCGAGGTCGGGAAAATCGAGGAAGGTCCCGGCGACGCCGAGGTTTGCGGCGGTGATGTCGAACAGGCGCCACCGGCCTTGCGCCACGTCCGACGTCTTGGCGAACGCCAGCCGCTGGAAATTGTCGATCTCGTCCCCGGTGCTGTACTGAAGCAGCCAGACGAACGTGTCGAGCGACGGGATGTACCTGCGCCACCTGGTCGCAGCAGAAGCTCGAGCCGGGCGGATCGAACCTGGCGAACGCGGTCGAGGGGTCGAGGAAGCGGAACGTCTTGCCGCCATCCACCGAGACGGCCGCATACCAGTTGCCGGTGTAGAGCACGACATCGCCGTTGACCGCGACGCTCGGCTCACCAACGTTCGACGCGGTGCTCTTCGCGCCGGGACCAGTCAGCTCGGTGCTGCGCGTGATGGTCAGCTCGTCGCCGGGCGACACCGCCCGCGCCGCCATCCTTGCGATCGGCAGCAAGCGGGCGCGGACGATCTGCTCCTCTCCCTCAGGTACACGCGGCGGGAAGCGCCGGGGATGAATCCTCCGCGGCCGATCGATGCGCGGCGGGCTGGCCAGTTGTCGCACCGCCGTCAGCCGCCGAGTGGCGGGAGCAATAACGACACTGCCGTGGTTGCCTCGCCAGACCCTCGGCCTGGCCGCCTTTCTCGTCGATCGCGCATTCCGCGGTGCCGGGCTCTTGGCCATCTGCGACTCCTCAGGTCAGTCGTCGGGAACTGGCGGCAGGGGCCGCCGGGGGTGGATGCGCTTGTCCGGCGGGGCGGACGGCGGTTCGTCGGAGTAGTCAACCTGCGCCAACCCACCGGGTGGGATCACGACGTCCCTTTGCGTACTGGGCCTCTCGCCTTGGACGGACGGGCTGGGTCGGTTTTTCACGTTTGGCCATGGTTTGCTCCAACGTGGATCGGAACAGACCCTTGCCGGGCGGTCAAGCGCCGGCAGCGCTCGTCTGATGTCACATGTGGGGAAGCTTGGGCGCATTCTAGCCGAAGATGCGGTCAGCCGGTGGTCTGCTCCGCGTCTATCGATCGGTAATCGCCGCTCGCATGACGGAGCAGCTCAAGCGCTGGGAAGGGCTACCGGCCGTTCGCACGATCGACTGCGCCGCCTGCCTGACCAGGGCCGGTCCGTTCGGCGGCCGCGATCGCAAATACAACCGCCCAGCGATCGCTGTATACCTGTTCGAGCGTCGGCCCCATGACAGTAGGCCGCAGCAGATCCAGACGCGCGTGCTCCGCGGTTTTCCATGCGTCCGCCGGCGCGAGCACATAGCTGATCCCCAGACGCCGCAGTTCTGCCTGGACACGTGCGCGGTCGCCGCTCGTGGCCCCCCACGTGGCGTCGCGCGCGACAACGGCTTCCGACCAGACGCGTGCACGTTCGGCATAGAGCTGATCGCCGCTGAAGAACGTCAGCACGCGCTGGCCCGCGTGCGCATGCGCGTTGATCCACTGCCACGCGCCGTATGTCCGCACCTGTGCGCGCAGGTAGTCGTCGGCGCTGATGCCGCCGAGGACGACGGCCGTTGGAGGTTCGTGCACGGCGTGCGTCAGCCACCCGTCCCACCCGCGCCGATCGCCCTCGTGAAACACCGTCCAGGGCGGCAGGCTGGCGACGGTGGCGACAGGATGGCGAGCAGACCCGTGCGACCGGCCCGCGCGTGCAGTCGATCGAGTCCCAGCCGGATGCCGACGGCGAGCGCTGCCGCACACGGTGCCCACGCTGACCGAGGAACCGCATCTGGTAGCTGCTGAGGGGCGAGGCCCACACCGCACAGTAGATGGCGCTCGCCGCCAGCAGCGCAGAGGCCCGGCGGCGCCGGGCGGCCGCGAGGATCATGGCTGGCAGGCCGGCCAGCAGTAAGGGCCCGAGCGTACCGCCATATGGGCCGCGTGAATGGTGATGTCCCACGGCAGTGCCAGCAGGTGAGCGGCCGTGCGCGGCCGGCCGAAGTGATCCTTGAACTGCTGCAGCCCGCGTTCGGTGAGTGCGTCCCCAGCGCTCGGGCGGTTCAGCGCCGAACACGCGATACATGTCGGGAAATACGGGATTGCCCGACGCCTTCCACGCACGAACGTACCACGGCAGCGGCACGAGCAGAGCGAGGACGGTGACGACCGCGACGGCCTGGACAGCCGCTCGTGCGCGCCCCGCCCACTGCTCGCCGCCCGGCTGGCATCGGCAGCCACTGCACGCGAGAAGCGGCACGATCGCCGCCAGCGCCACGAGGCCGAGATGCTTCAGTGGCGCACGCGAAGCCTAGTTGCAGGCCTGCGACGATCAGCCAGCCGGGATCGGCAGTGTCGTCGGCCCGAAGCAGCGCGTAGACCACCACGCCCAGATAGAGCGTCAGCGCAAGGTGAGCGTCAGGCGGTCGTCGCCTCCCAGAAGACGATCGGCGCCGTGACGAAGATCGCGCCCGCCATCCACGGCGACGTGCGTCGGTCCACGGTGCGTGAGAAGTGCCGCAATGAGCGCGCATGCGGGCAGCGCCAGCCAGTGCAGCAGCTTGGCGGCGATTGGACCGTCAGCGCCAGGGCGGCGCCGAACACCAGGTCCCAGCCGAGCGGGTAGAGCGACGCGTATTCGTTCACGTCGTCCACCGGGTGCCCCGCGGCGAGCCACCGGCGCGGCAAATGCAGGTGGTACCAGAGCGCGTCGTATTCGGTCTCAGGGGCGAGCGCGCAGAAGCCCGCGTAGAGCACGGCACCGATCGTGATGGCCATCCACGGCCACTCGCCGGCTGCGGGCAACGTGAGGCGAACGCGGCGGGCGCGAAAAGCCGCCGCCACCGAGAGCGCCACCATCCACACCAGCGAGCGCCAGGATCAGCGGAACCACAGTGCGCCGCAGTATATGCCCGATGCCGGCCAGCGCGTAGAGCACAGCCCGGAGTCGGCCCCGAACGCGACG
>CAVOPA010000016.1:0-8369 GCA_963697705.1 Vicinamibacteria bacterium | reverse complement strand
ATTGCGCGGCGATGGCCGATCGGCCCGCGCGCAGAACGTACTTCTGGATCTTGCCCGTCGCGGTTTTCGGGAGGGCAGGAACGAAGGTGAAGGTGTGAGGGGTCTTGAAGTGCGCGAGATGCGCGCGGGAGTACTCGCGCAGTTCCTCGACCGCCACGGGCGCCTCGGACTCGAGCACGATGAACGCGTGCGGCGCTTCGCCCCAGCGCGCATCGGGCAATCCCACGACCGCCGCTTCGCGCACGGCCGGGTGCCGCATCAGCATGGCCTCGACCTCGACCGATGAAATGTTCTCGCCGCCGCTGATGATCACGTCCTTCAGGCGATCCCGGATCTCGGCATAGCCATCCGGATGGACGACCGCGGCATCGCCGGTGCGAAACCACCCGTCACCCATGGCCGCCGCCGTCGCTTCCGGGTTCCTGTAGTAGCCGGCCATCACGACGTTGCCCCGGACGCGGATCTCGCCGAGCGTGTGTCCGTCCCACGGCACCTCGTGGCCTTCCTCGTCGACGATCTGCAGCTCGCCTGACGTGACGAGCTCGACGCCTTGACGCGCCTTGATCACTCCGAGCTCGGCGAGATCACGACTGTGTTCCGGCCGCGGCTCGCAGATGGTGATGAACGGGGACGTCTCGGTGAGCCCGTACACTTGGGTGACCGTCCAACCGAGGCCCCCTTCTATTCGTTCGATCGTCGCCGCCGCCGGCGGGGCGCCCGCGGTGAGCACGCGGATCCCTCGCGGCGCCAGCTCTCTCGCCTCGGCCGGCGCGTGGGCGAGCCCGATCAGCACCGTCGGTGCGGCACAGAGCATCGTGATGCGCTCGCGGCGGGCGGTCTCGAGCGCCTGCGTCGGGTCGACCCTCCGCAGGCAGACGTGCGTGCCTCCCGTGGCGGTGATCGTCCAGACGAATCCCCAGCCGTTCGCGTGGAACATCGGCAGCGTCCAGAGATACCGGTCGGCACACGACGCGGGATGGTGAACGAGCGTCCCGATCGTGTTCATCCACGCGTTGCGGTGGGTGATCATCACGCCCTTTGGGCGGGAGGTGGTGCCGCTCGTGTAGTTGATGGTCAGGAGATCCTGCTCGCGGATCTCCGGGCGGTTCACGTCGGGAGCGCTCGCCGCGACCAGGGCTTCGTAATCCTCCCATCCGTGGCGTCCACCATCGAGCGCGATGAAGCGTTCGACCGTGGGCACGTGCTGTCGAATGGTGTCGACGACATCGACGTGCGGCTCGGCGACGCAGAGTACCTTCGCCTCGCAGTGATTCAGCAGGTAGGCGAACTCCTCATCCGCGAGGCGGTAGTTGATCGGCACGAGCACCGCCCCGATCTGGGGGACGGCATAGAACGATTCGAGCTGGGCGTGCGTGTTGGGCGAGATGTAGGCGACGCGGTCGCCCGGCCGAACGCCCATCCGCTGGAGGGCCGCCGACCACCGGTCGCAGCGATCGAAGAACTGCTCGTAGCTCCAGCGCTGGATGCCGTCGACGACGGCTTCACGGCTGCCATACAGGCGGCGAGCGCGCCGCATGAACTCGAGCGGCGTCAACGGAAGCTCCATCATTTACCTCCGCGGAGAGACGGAGAGTATACGCGGCAACCGCCAACCGCGTGTAGTTGTCGGCCACGAGGGTTCTTCGCCAGGCATCGCCGCCAGAATATTGGCAACGCATCGCTCGATGAGCTCAACCGCTCGGCACCAGCGCTGACATCTGTCGAGTGACGCCGAAACTCCTGTTGTCGATGCACGGAATAACGTTGCTGCATCGTCAGCCCTGCAGTAAGATCACGGGCCTCTCAGGTCGGACCAATCGGATCAAGGAGCGTGTCATGAAGTTCGACAGACGCGCGCTCTCAACGCCACATCTCCTCGACTGGGCGTGGGTGCTCCTCGCCGGGTGCCTGCTGCTGGCTCGCGCGGCTGCTGCGCAGGATTTGACAGGCTCGCTGGTCGGAACCGTCAAGGACGAACAGGGCGCCGTGCTTCCCGACGCACTCGTCCGTCTGACCTCACCGGCGCTGATTGGTGGACCGGTGACCATCACCTCGAACGCGCGAGGACAACTGCGTTTCCCGCTCCTCCCGCCCGGAGCCTACGCGCTCGATGTCGAGCTGCCGGGATTCGCGCGGTACCACGAGGAGAACATCCGCATCGGGGCGAGCGCGACGCTCGAGCGAACGGTGGTGTTGAAACTGGCCGGCGTCGCCGAGTCGATTGTCGTCGAGGGATCCGGCTCGCGGATCGAAGCGCGAAGCAGCGGATTCGAGACCCGCTTCGGCGCCGAGTCCCTCCCCGTCATTCCCACCCGGCGGTATAGCATGTTCGATTTCATGAAGGCTGCGCCCGGCGTGTCGCCCACGTCGCCGTCGAGCGGCTCGGTCAACACCATCTCCACGTTCGGCTCCGGCAGCAATGAGAACCTGTTCCTCATCGACGGCACGAACTTCACGTGTCCGTGCGCAGGGGTCTCGCGCGCCGAGCCGAGCGTTGACGTCATTCAGGAGATCCAAATCCAGTCCGTCGGGGCGTCTGCCGAGTTCGGCAACATCCAGGGCGGCGTCTTCAACGTCATCACCAAGCAGGGCAGCGATCGGTTCCTGTACGACGCGTCGTACTACGGGCAGCCCTCGAGTCTGACCAGTCAGCCGGTCGCGCTGACCGTTCCAGGCGGCCAGGGGCGCAGCGGATACGAGCGGATCAGATATCACGATGCCACAACGAATCTTGGTGGCCCTGTCGTCCGCAACCGTGTCTGGTTCTTCACCGGCTATCAGTTTCTGCGCGACTACGACAGCCAGCCCGGCACCGATCCGAGCTTTCCCCGCACTTACGAGCAGAACAAGATCTTCGGGAAGGTCACCTGGCGGCTCACGCCCGCCCTGCAACTGGTGTCGAGCATCAACGACGAGCACTGGGTCAACCCGCAGATTCCGACGTTCGTGACGCCGTACGAGGCCACAGTGCGGCAGCACGCCCACGTGCCCACCATGACGTTCGGCAACTTGACGCATACGCTCTCACCGAACACGTTCTGGGATCTGCGGGTCGGGCGCTTCGTGTTTTTACAGAAGAACGACCCTAGCACTGGCGATTTTGCCATCCCGAACCGGTTCGACCGCGTGACGGGCGTGTCGAGCGGCGCGCCGGCGGAGATTGGCGAGTTGACGATCATCCGCAACACAGTCAAGGCGACGCTCACGCATTTCCAGCCCCAATGGTTGGGCGGCGATCACCAGTGGAAGGTCGGCACGCAGATCGAGAAGGGCGGGCACGACGCCACACAAATCATCCCGACCGGCGTGCGGTTCGTCGACAACAACGGTCAACCCTTTCAGACCGTCTCCCGCGATCCCGCCATTTCAGGCGGCCAGTTCGTCACGTTTGCCCTGTTTGCAACGGATACCGCGACGCTAGGAGACCGGCTGACGATCAATGCCGGCGTGCGGTACGACCACAACCGCGCCTATACGCAGGACCTTCCCGCGATCGATCTCGACGGGCACGAAACGGGAGACATCATCCCGGGACTTGGGACGATGTACACGTGGAACCTGATCTCACCCCGCCTGGGGGTCACGACCAAGCTCACCGCCGACGGGCGAACGATCTTGCGCGCCAGCTACGGACGGTTCCACCAGGGCATCCTGACGGCGGAGGTCGGTCCGACCCACCCGGGTATCACCCCGGTTACGACCATGGCGTTCGATGCAGCGACGGGCGGCTACACACGTCTCGTTTCCGTGGTCGATTCCACGCTCAACGTGCAGGTCGATCCCCACATGCGTGCGCCGCTGACGGATGAGTATTCCGTCGGCGTGGATCGCGAGGTTGGGCGCGGGATGGCGGTGGCGCTCGCGTACATCCGGAAGACCGGCAGCGACTACATCGCGTACACGGATGTGGGGGGCATGTATCGCACGGACACGCGAACGCTGCCCGACGGCCAGACCCTGCCGGTCCACGTGCTCGTCAACTCCACCGCCGACCGGCGCTTCTTCTTGACGAACCCGGAGGGGTACTCGCTGACCTACAACGGCCTGGTGATGGCCCTCGACAAGCGCCGCTCCCACGGGTGGCAGGCCTTTGGCTCGTACACATACTCGCGCGTGGACGGGCTGCAGGTGTCCAGCGGAACGACTCCCGGCGGCGCGCAGTCCAGCACCGTCGCGCCGGTGGCACCGTTTGTCCCCAACTTCGGCCGCGATCCCAACGACCTCACCAACGCGCGTGGACGGCTGCCGAACGATCGCCCGCACATGTTCAAGGTGATGGGCTCCGTCGACGTTCCGAAAACTGGCCTGGTGCTTGCGGCCAATCTGCAGTGCTTCAGCGGCAAGCCGTGGGCGGCTACCACCCAGATTTCGCTGCCGCAGGGTGACCAGCGGATCCTGCTCGAACCGCGCGGCTCGCGCCGGCTGTCATCACAATCGCTGCTCGACCTGCGCGTCTCGAGGAGGTTCCTCTTCAGCCGCATGGGCAGCGTCGAGCTGCTCGTAGACGTGCTCAATGTGCTCAACGACACCGCCGAGGAGGATTTGGCGTCGGACAACCAGTTCAGTCCGAACTTCGCCCGGCCGATCGTCTTCATGGATCCGCGGCGCGCGATGCTCGGCGTCAAGTTCAACTTCGGACGCTAAGGGGATGGCGGGATGCCTCCTTCAATACGCCCCAACCCCCGCCGGCTGAATCAGCAGCCGGCCGTTCGGTCCCAGAAGTACTAGCGCGCGGGGCGAGCATCACAATGCCGCTGAAGCCTGGCAGTACGCTCGGCAAGTATCGGATTGAGCGCGAGCTGGGACGTGGCGGTATGGGTGTCGTCTTCCTCGGATTCGATCCCATGCTCGAGCGCCAGGTCGCGATCAAGGTGCTCGGCGCACCGGGCGAACCGACCGGCTCACCCGACCGCGTGTTGCAGGAGGCCCGCAGCGCCTCTGCCCTGAATCACCCGAACATCTGCACGGTGTACCAGGTCGGCATCGACGATGGGGGCTCGTTCATCGCGATGGAGTACATCGATGGCCAGTCGGTGGCCGAAATCGCCCGAGCCGGTGCGCTGCCGCCTCAGGATGCGGTGCGCTACGGCATCGAGGCCGCCGATGCGCTCGCGCACGCGCACGACCGCGGCATCGTGCATCGTGACCTGAAGGCGGGGAACGCCATCATCTCGTCGGGCGGCCGACTGAAGCTGGTGGACTTCGGGCTGGCCCGGCGGGTAGATACGGCGCCGGACGCGGTGACGCGGGCCTCGCTTGGGGATGCCGCGAGCGCCGCGGGCACGCCATACGCGATGGCGCCGGAGCAGCTGCGGGCGGGCGCCGTCGACGCGCGGGTGGACATCTGGGCACTCGGGGTGCTGCTGCACGAAATGCTGACCGGGACGGGACCGTTCAACGGCAGCACGGTTGCGGAGCTGTTCTCGGCCATCCTGCGCGATCCGCCAGCCGCGCTGCCACCGCACGTCCCCGAGCCCGTGCGCGAGGTGGTGCAACGGTGCCTCGCGAAAGACCCTGTCCAACGCTACCAGAGGGCAGCGGACGTACGGCTGGTGCTGGAAACCATCGCGTCAGGCCTGCAGCGACGTGGCTCGCACACGTCTGATCCGAACGTCGCATCCGGAGCGTCCCTGCCGCCGCCGCCGATCGTCGGAACGGTCCTGACTGCGGTTCGCCTGATCGGCCGCGAGCGCGAGCGCGCGCACCTCGCGGAGATCTGGACGCGCTCGAAAAACGGCCGGCGACAGGCGCTTCTGCTGTCTGGCGAACCGGGCATCGGCAAGACACGCCTGGCGCTCGAGTTCGCACACGACTGCGCCGAGGAAGGCGCAACCGTGCTCGTTGGGCGTAGTGACGAGGAAGCCCTGGTGCCGTACCAGCCGTTCGTCGAAGCGCTCCACTGGTACGTGCACGTCTGTCCCGGGGAGGATTTGCGGGAGAACCTCGCGGCGATAGGCGGTGGCGGCGAACTGGCACCGCTCATCCCGCAGCTGCTGCGACGCCTTCCGGATTTGCCCTCGCCGACGGCCATGAGCCCGGACGCACAACGCTACCGGCTGTTCGAAGCCGTCAGCGGGCTGCTTGCGGCGGCATCGACCTCCCGGCCGGTCGTCGTCGTGCTCGACGACCTGCACTGGGCCGACAAGCCGACCCTGCTCATGCTGAAGCACGTGGTGCGATCGTCCGCCGGCGGCTCGCTCCTCATCGTGGGCACGTATCGCGAGAGTGAGCTGGGGCGGACGCATCCCCTCGCGGAAATGCTCGCAGATCTGCGACGCGAAGAGGCCGTCACGCGATTGTCGCTCCGCGGTCTCGGCGAACGCGAGGTCCAGGGGTTGATTGCCGCTCTCGCCGGACCCGAGACTTCAGCGCAGCTCCTGCACGCCGTCTTCAACAGCACCGGCGGCAATCCGTTCTTCGTCGGTGAAATGGTGCGGCACCTGAACGAAACCGGAGCCCTCGCACGCACCGGCAGCGCGGGCACCAGTGGGCGCGTGACCGACGTGGGCCTGCCCGAAGGGATCAAGGAGGTGATCGGCCGCCGGCTGTCGCGGGTCAGCGAGCCGTGCAATCGAGCCCTGAGCCTCGCCGCCGTGATTGGTCGCGACTTCGATCTGAACGTGCTGCAGGCCCTTGCCGATCTTTCGGAAGATGCGCTGCTCGATGCAATGGATGAAGCCGTCGGCGCCCAACTCATCACGGAGGTTCCTGCAGTTCCTGGGCGCTTCAGCTTCGTGCATGCCCTGATCCGGGAGACGCTCTACGGTGAGCTCACCGCGCCCAGGCGTGTCCGGCTCCATCGGCGCGTCGGCGAGGCCCTCGAACACCTCACGCACGGCAGGCCGAATCAGCCGCTGGCCGATCTGGCGTACCACTTCACGCAAGCCGCGCCCTCCGGCCCGGTCGACAAGGCGATCGACTACGCCACCCGAGCCGGCGATCGGGCCGCAGACGCGATGGCGCACGAGGAGGCCGCGCGTTTCTATGAAATGGCGCTCCAGTCGCTCGAGTTCGCAGACGCGAGTGCGGAGCTCGACGCGCGCCGCCTCGACCTCCACACACGGCGCGCTCGAGCGTTCGGCGCGCTCGCGCAATGGGCGCTGGAGAGGACGGAGCTGCAACACGCGCTGCGATACATTCAGCCGGAACAGGCCGAACGGCGCTGTCAGATTCTCCTCGAGCTTGCAACCGCCTCGTTCATGCTGTTCGACATTCCAGCCACCGAGCAGCTCGCGGCCGACGCCCTGACGATTGCGGAACGACTGCAGCGGCCGGTCCTCGCGGCCGACGCCATGGCACTGCTGGCCTCATGCCGTCAAGCCGGCGGCGATCTCGGCGGCGCGATCGAGATGCAGCACGCGGCGCGGGCTCGCGCCGGCCACCTTCAAACAGTGACCTTGAGCTTGACCGTGGCGACGCTCGCGCTGTACCTCGCCGGACGAGCGAGCGAGGCTGTCGCGATTGCCGCGTCCGACGCAGACATCGCACGAAGCTCCCATGACAGCCAGTCGTTGATGTCCTCGCTCAGCAACCTCGGATTGAGCCTCGGCGGCATTGGGCGGTACGCCGACGCCGCCAGGGTCTTCGACGAGGCGCGACAGTTTGGCCGCAAGCACGGCGTGCTGCCGCTGTTGGCGCGCGCCATCTCCATGTCTTCCGGCTTCCATCTGAGTGCCTTCGACTACGAGGGAGCAGAGGCGCTGCAGCTGGAGGCGCGCGAGTTGGCACGAAGCGTCAAGTTTTCTCCAACCGTCGTGAGCGGCGGCATCGACCTCCTGTTGATGTGCGCGCGCCGGCACGAGCCCGGACGGGCCGAGACGCTCCTGCGCGAAACGGAAGCACAGTCCGTGAACACGGCAGGATGGCACGAGTGGCTGTGGCGACTGCGGTTGTGTCAGGTGAGAGCGGAGCTGGCGCTCGCACGGGGCGAGCTCGACACGGCTGTCGCCGAGGCGACCGAGGGTATTCGGCAGAGCCGCGCGAGAGGCCGGCCGAAGTACGAGACGCTGGGCCTCGTGACACGGGCGCACGCGCTGCACGGCCTCGGCCAGACCCACGACGCCATCGTCGACGTGGGCGTTGCCGTGCAGCTCGGGCGCCGAACGGCGGATCCGGCGCTGCTGCTCGTCGCGATCGAGGCCCTGCTGGCATTGGATGGGACTGACGCGTTGGCTGCCGAAGCGCACGCGATCAAGCGACAGATTCGCGACGCTCTTCCGGACGACACAATGCGACGACGTTTCAGCGAGTCCGAGGTGGTGCAGCGGATCGAGAGGCTTCTCCTCGTCGGTGTGCCGGAGTGCCTGACGCTCGATATTCGCCATTGCGCTCCGGATCGAACAAGCGACTGCGGGTGGGCAGCTCAATGC
>CAVOPA010000015.1:0-186784 GCA_963697705.1 Vicinamibacteria bacterium | reverse complement strand
GTCGGCGAGATCGTGGTGACCAGATTCGACGCGGGGTTAAGGCGGGCGCCGGTGCAATCCAGCCGGGAAACTGCGGCACCGCCCATGCAGGTCAGATTCCAATTCTGCATCGGACTCTCGAACTCGGGTCATCTGAATCCGCCGCCGAAGAAGCGGTTGCTGGCGTTGATCTGGTAGTCGAGCCGCAGGATGTCTTGGCGAATCGGTTGTCATCAGGACAACTGCGACGAGAAGTTGTACGCGTTGTTCTCGGCGACGTTCGGCAGGCTGTACAGGTTGAGAATCTTCGACACCTCATCGAATACCGACTGCTGCGCGGCAGCGCATTCCGATCGATCCGGTTGCCGGGAAAGGGCTGGCCGGTGGCCGGGTTGTAGATGACCAGCGGATTGCCGTTGCCGTCGGCGGTCTGCGAGAAATCGCCCGTCCGCTCCGCCGCGGTCGGCACCCGGAACTGATCCAGCCCACCCGGCACGCGCTGGCGATAGTATTCCTGGCCCCAGAAGAAGAACAGCTTGTCACGGGTGCTGTTGAATCCGGTCTTGGGAATCAGCACCGGTCCCCCGACATCGTAGCCAAAGTAGTTGTAGCGGTATTCGGGCTTCTCGGTCCCGTCCTGATTCGCAAACCAGCTGTTCGCGTTCAGCGCTTCGTTTCTCGCGAAGTAGCGGCCGCTGCCGTGGAAGTCGCGCGAGCCGCTCTTGGTGGTGACGACGAGCTGTCCGCCGCCCGCCTTGCCGAACTCGGCCTGGTAGTTCGAGGTCAGGATCTTCATCTCCGCAACGGCGTCAGGATTCAGCGTGACGTGCGTGCCGCCGTTGTTGCCGGTATCGACGTTCGAGGACCCGTCAATCGTGAACTCGTGTTGATTGGCGCGTGTGCCGTTGACGTTGAAGGCATCGATGCCGCCGGTGCCGGTGACTGCGCAGTCGAAGGAGCTGACGATCCCCGGCACGACCTTGACAAAATCGAGGATGTTGCCGCCGTTCAGCGCCAGGTTGTTCAACTGGTTGCCGGTGATCAGATCCGAGCGCTCACCCGAGTTGGCTTGCAGCTGCAGCTCGCCGGCGCCCGCCGTGACGTTCACGACTTCCGCCGTGCCGCCCAACTCCAGCTCGAAGGCGCCCGCATTGAGTCGATCGGTGGCGCTCAGGCGCACATCCGACTTCTCCAAGGCTTTGAAGCCTTGTGCCTCGACCCTGATCGTGTAGTCCCCAGGCGGAAGGTTGGGCACGATGAAGTCACCGGTATCGTTCGTGGTCACCGTGCGTGCGACGCCTGTCGACGGGTTGGCCACGGTGACTGTGGCGTGTGGAATGACGGCGCCGGTACTGTCTCTGACAGTGCCGTTGATCGATCCCGAAGTGACCTGCCCGACGGCGACTGTTGCCGTTCCGACAAACAGCGCGAGCACGAGCCACATTACGAATCGCGAGGCCACGGACGAACGTGAACACCTCATGACCCTACCTCCCCACCAGCGGTCATTATAAGGACGACGGATGTGTGTGATCACCGATTCGGAAACTGATGACTCACAATTTCGATGTGAGTAACTCTGCTGTCACTGCTCGAGTTAGACACCCTGCAATTCGGGTTGCGGGCAGACCTGAAGGTCCGCGCTACTCGCCCGACGCGCTGAAGAGACCAACTATCAAAAATACGGCAGGGCTCCTGACGTCGTATGAACTGCACCTTACGCAAACCTCAAGCAGCATTGTTCGCAATTCTATAATTGAGCGGGAACATCTCGAGCTCGCCGGCGAAGTTCCCACCCGTGATGGCGACTGCTTCCCTGAAAGGCAGAATAGGCGCATCGTAAGGCTCGAGGGACACATGCAATGGTGAGACGATTCGTTCTCATTTGCTCTTTGTGCCATGGCTTTCTTGGATTCGCGTCCGGCCAGGCCCTTCCCGGTCAGGTCGATCGTGAGCGGACCCCGGTGCTCAGTCCCCACTTCGAGCCTGAGCTCGCCTACGATGCGCCAACGGCTCCACAGCGGTGGACCGAGCAGACCGCGGGCTTGCACGCGGCCTTCGGATCGACGGACGAGATCTACTTCAGGAGCGAAGTGCCTGCTGTCGGTGGCGCCTCAACGGGGTGGGAAGGGACTGGCTGGAGGGGCGAGCGGCTGAATGCCATCATCCTCGTCTGGTCACGAGACCCCTTGGAGCAGGTGCGGCTGGAAACGAGCGTTCTTGCGGACGGCAGGGGACGCGTGCTCTCTCGCGAGAGCCTCCGCCTGCAGATGGTGCGTTACGTGCTCTCGAATTACCCGGCCGGCGCCAGCAATGCGACCTGCGACGCCGCAGGCACGCAGGCGTGGCTGCTCCCTGACCGGCTCGAGGCGTTGGATCGTTTCGACCTGCCGGGCCGAACGGTCAGGCCTGTGTGGCTCTCGCTCGACATCCCGCCAGGGGCCGCGCCGGGAACGTACGAGGGCACGGTGGCGGTGAAGACGCGAACCCAGAGCACGGAGCTCCGCCTGAAGGTGACGGTGCAGGCAGCGGAGTTGCCGCCGCCATCGGCGTGGAGCTTCAGGCTCGATCTGTGGCAGAACCCCTGGGTGATTGCGTGGTACTACGAGTTGCAGCCGTGGTCCGAGGCGCACCGGGCGCTCCTGAAGCAGCACCTGAAGCTCTATGCGGACGCAGGAGGCAACTACATCACGACCTACGCGGTCCACTCTCCATGGTCAGACAATTCCTACATGACCGAAGGCGGGATGATCGAGTGGATCAAGCGAACAGACGACTCCTGGGCGTTCGACTACCGCATATTCGACGCAGTACGTGACGCTCGCGATGGAAGCGGGCATCAACAAGGCGATCACGATCTACACACCGCTCCCCTGGGAAAATCGCTTCCGGTACCTGGACCAACGCACGGGCAACCTCGTCGTCGAGAAGTGGGCACCGGAGTCCGACACGTTCAAGGGCGCGTGGCATGCCTTTCTCGACGATTTGAAGGGGCATCTCGACCACAACGGCTGGTTGGGCAAGACCTATCTCGGCATCAACGAGAACCCGCTCGAGCAGACGCTGGCTGCGATCAAGGTGATCAAGGCGCATTCGCCGCAATGGAGGATCACCTACGCGGGCGACTGGCATCGCGAACTGGACGGCCTGGTGGACGATTACTCCTCCGTCTACGGCAAGGAGCCAGACGTGACGGACATCGAGGCGCGATCGGCCCGAGGCGCGACGTCCACCTACTACGTGTGCTGCACGCCACCGAAGCCGAATACGTTCGTCTTCTCTCCGCCGGTCGAGGGCCGCTGGCTTGGCTGGTACGCGGCGGCGCGCGGCTACCACGGCTTCCTCCGCTGGGCGTACGACGCATGGCCGGCAGATCCGGTCCGCGACGCGCGACACGTGCTGTGGCCGGCAGGCGATACGTTCCTGGTGTATCCCGGAAGCCACAGCAGCATCCGCTACGAGAAGCTTCGCGAGGGGATCGTCGATTTCGAGAAGATCCGGCTTGTACGAGAGCGGGCGGCTCAATCGGCGGATGCGAAGAGCAAGGAGCTTGTCGGCGAGCTCGATCGATATTTAACCGCCGTGGCCGCCGAACGCGAGTTCGCCGAAGCGCGTCATGCGCGAGACGCTGGCGCACGCGACACGTACGCTGGCAGCCATAAGCGAGCGGCTTGCAAACTGAGGCCGTCTATTTTCCGCGCCTGGAACGATCCTGGGCGACCAACCCGTGACGTAAGCGAATAGTAAGGTGGGCAACTGGCAGACGTATCTTCCTGCCCGCCGCGCTTCGCGTCTCGATTCCATCGTCGCCTTGCGAGCGGATGTCTGAATACACCTGCCGGCACTCGAATGGCGAATGGGACGCGCGTTCGCGAGCTGGACGAAATGTCAGCGAACGACTGCCCCGAATCGGCGTTCCGCATAGTGCCGGAACGCCGAGTCGAATTCCGCCGGCGTCAGATCGAACACGGCGTAGTAGGTCTTGTCCACGCGCGGGACGATGAGCGCGTTGATGAAGCGACGAATGCTGGTGGGCCCCCAGCGGCTCTCGATGTAGTCGCACGCGACGTGCCCGAGCGCGTCGTTCAGACGCGGGTTCGCGAATCCGCCGCCGCCGGTCAGTTGCGACAGCGCCGGGACGTTGCCCGCCGCGACAAGGTCGCGCATCAGGCGCTCCTGGTCATCGGACCAGCCGCCTGCCATGTAGCTCGCGATTCCTTCGTGCACCCAGCGCGGGACGCCGCCATCTCCCGGACTCTGCGGCAAGATGATTTCGCCGACGAGGAGATGGGTCAGCTCGTGGACCATCAGTGGGTCGAGCTCGGTGTCGCCTTGACCGAGTGGGAGTACGATGCGACTTCGGTGTGGTTGCTGCGGCGCGACTTCGTCGCTGGTGGCATAGGCCACGACCTCTTCCTGGGTCATCGGCCCCGAGGGTGCGAACATGACCAGCGGCACTTTCGTGGGGAGGATGAAGTTCAATCGCCCGCTGATCCGGTCGTACGCGCGCTCGGCGCTTCGGGTGACTCGTTCGAGTTCACGTGCGAGCGCCGGCAGGTAGTGGATTTCGAAATGCTCGGTCTCGGTTCTCTGCCAGGCTGATTGGTCTTGCGTGAAGCGTGCTGCCGCGGCTTGTGGTGATGACCACACGCCGGCCGTAGGCAGCATCAGAGCGAATACGAGCGCTCGTTGAAGCATCGGTCCTCCTGGGCGACCAGGCGATCCGAAGTCTACATGGTTACGCCGCTCAAAAGTGGCGGTGCACGGCTGCGCTTGCAGGTTCGCAGCAGACATCGGTACGATGCGCGACGGTGTGGTCGACCGTCGCGCTGGCCAGGTCACTCCGTCGGCACGAGCGGATTGCAGTGTTCGATCGCACCGAGGAGGCGTATCGTGGCAACAACTCAACAGGCCCTGCAGGTCACCGGCGTCACTCCCCTCTTCACCGTGGATGACTTGCAAACGAGCATCGCCTTCTACGAAGCGCTCGGCTTCACAGTCGGCGAACGATGGGAAGACAACGGTGCGTTGCTCGGCGTCATGCTGAGCGCCGGCAAGACGCGGATTGGATTGAACCAGGACGATTGGAAGAAGGGGCGCGACCGGAAGAAGGGCGTCGGCGTGCGCCTGTTCCTGGCGACGACCCAGAACGTCGACGAGATTGCCGCGCGCGCCAAGAGCGCCGGGATCACGCTCGAGTCGGAGCCGCACGACACTGAGTGGAAGAGCCGTGCGTTCGAGGTCACCGACCCGAGCGGGTTGGTCCTGACGATCGGTTCGGAGATGCCCGCGTAAACGCTCCTCGCACGAGCAGTGCGCCGTCGTACACCGCCGGGCGGCTCCATCAACATCGTCCGGCGGCTGTCCGGTCCCAGGTCGTCACAGGTGTGCTCGGCTCGCTGTTGCTCATCTCGGCCCGCTCAAAGGAGGACAGGAAGTGCAAGCTCCGCAACCTGAAAAGTCGAAGCCGCCTGCCAAAATGGAGCAGCGCGGGCGCATCCTTGGAATCGGCGGGGTCTTCTTCAAATCCGCTAATCGTGATCAGATGCGCGAATGGTATTCGAAGCATCTTGGGCTCGCTGACAAAGGCGACGGCGCGATGCTTCCGTGGCGCGAACACGACGACCCGCAAAAGGAACACGTCACAGTTTGGACTGTTTTTCCCTCCTCCACTGACTATTTCGATCCCAGCGACGCACCGTTCATGATCAACTACATCGTGGACGATCTGGATGCTTTGCTCGACCGCCTGAAACAGGAGGGAGTAAAGATTGATGCCAAACGAATGGATGAATCCTACGGTCGCTTTGCGTGGATCTACGACCTGGATGGGAACAAGATTGAGCTCTGGCAGCCGCTGCCCGAAAAGCCCTAAGGACCTCCCACCGCACTTACTCGATCGGTTGTCTGTAGCTACGGTCCCGTAGTCGTGGAATGGCCGAAAATACTGTGCGCCTGGTCATCTTAGACTCGGAACTCATTTGTGTTGAGTACAGTTCCGGGTTCCGGGTTCTGGGTTCCAGGTTGGCTTCCGGGTTCCGGGTTCGTTCCAAGTTCCCTGTTCACAGGTTCCGGTTCCAAGTGCCGGGTTCGTAAGATCGCCGTCGCTCTAATCCGGCCTGCGACGAACCTAGAGCTCGGAACCAGGGAACCAGGCACCGTTGAAACCCCGGGGGAATCTGGAACGAACGAGGAACGAGGAACCCAACCTGGAACCCAGAACCCGGAACCGGAACCGTACCCGATCAAGTGAGTACAGAGGTCAATATCCGCGCTACGCGGGAGGCTTTTGCCTGTTTCATGCTCCGCGAGGTGTTCGAGCCCCTCGCGATGACGCCCACTGTCGTCGCCGAAACCGACGGACTCGAACAGCGTCGCGCACGGGGTTGGCGTCGACCTGATTACTCCTGTGTGGCGAGCGCTGGCGCGTTCCTCTCCACGCCGACGGACTTGTGCGACTCGGCTCGGCGATGCTGAAGCCGGGACTGTTGAGGGCGGAGACGATCGCCGCCTTCCAGACGCCCGGGCGGCGCGGGCGTGCAGGTAAACAGCAACCCCGGAAGCGTCTCGGTCGAATGGCCCGATGGCCCGACCTGACGCCGTCGAGCGCACTTGCGCCCGCGCAGGCCAAGGCGTATATTTCGGAGGTATACGTCCCCCTCCCCGCGCGGTAAAGGCTCTTCCGAGAGGCACCTGATGCCCTCTCAATCGCCGGAATCCCAGAATCGTAGGACCGTTCTCAAGAATTTCGTCTGCCGCAATTGCCACCTTTCCGCCTTCAGCATTCTCCTGGTCACGGACTACCACCTCTACTTGCGGTGCAATCATTGCGGCCAACCGCTTGCGATCCCGGAGCGCCGGAGGACGCGAGAGCCGACGTGCTCGAAAGCGAGGCCACGATGAGTGACCGCCGAGGCTGAGTCATCGGGAACACCGTTGACAATCACGCCGCGAGGCGGTCTCACCTGTGCAGTTCGCGTCCGGGACTCGCGGCCCGGGGCGTCGAAGACATCAGCGCCGCACGCTCAACGACGCTTCTTCAGCAGCGCCAGATAGTTCAGGCCGCGACGGGTGTCTACCAGGCCTCCAGCGACGTATTGCGTCCAGAGGTCCTCCTCTTGGCGCTGCGCGTCGCGCTCATCCGAACCGCCGAGGTGTGCCATCTCATGCCAGATGAGAGCTGCGAGCGCGTAGTCGTAGACGCCCGGCCCGTTCTGTGCGCCTCGCAGCGTCACGCCTTGGGCGATCAAGTACACGACGTTCTCTCCGTGCCTGACGAACGCTTCGACCCTCCGACCGTGACCGTCGACGGCCCGGGGTGCCTGCGCGGCATCGATGACGAGAATCCTTGCTGGCTGTTTGGGCAGCAGCTGCAGCGCCCGCTTGATAGTGTTCTCATGGGGGCCGGGCACGGTCTGTGCGGTCCCCGCCCTGCCGATGGCGACCACGACGACGAACCAGCCGACAGCGAGTGCCCGAGGGCCAACTCCCAGCACTGACGCACCTCCTGGTTGGTGGTGCGCACACGCTGGAACCGGACGGCTGTTACCTCAATGACCGGCGGGTCTTACGTGCGTCGGACGCACGTCACGCGATAACTCCTGCGCAACCAAGGTGTTCGGCGGGTGGGTCACACGGCGCGACGTGCTAGAATCCGCCTCCATCCCCGCTTCGCCGACGGTTCAGGGGCGACCAGTGAGTGAATCTCCAGGGCCGGCTCTTCGTGTCATCCGGTTCGGCGCGTTCGCGCTGGATCTGCACGCAGGTGAGCTGCGCAAGGGAGGCGTGCGCCTCAGCCTTCCCGCTCAGTCCTTTCACGTCCTCGCATTGCTGGTGGAGCGCCCCGGCGATCTCGTCACGCGCGAGGAGTTGCGTCAGCGGCTCTGGCCCGCTGGCACGTTCGTCGACTTCGACCACGGGCTGAACGCCGTGGTGAATCGCTTGCGCGACACCTTGGGCGACTCAGCCGACCGGCCGCGCTTCATCGAAACGGTGCCCCGACGCGGCTATCGCTTCGTGGCGGCCGTGGAGGGCCCCGCCGCGACATCACTCCCGCCCGTCGAGCCGTCACCGCGGCCGAGCGTTATCCGGCGCATGATCGCGCCGTTCGTTCAGCCGCGGAGATACGCCAGGGTCTCAGCGGTGGTTACCGCGCTGCTCGTCGCTGCGGGTGGCATGTGGCTCTTCTGGCGGGCGGGTGCCGGCAAAACACCACCCCCGCCGCAGATCGTGCGGCTCACCACGCTCGCCGGCACAGAGGACTGGCCTGCGTTCTCTCCTGATGGCCAACAGGTCGCATTTGCGTGGGACGGCGACAAACGAGACAACGTCGACATCTACGTGACGCTCGTCGGGTCAACGAACGTCCGGCGCCTGACGACGGATCCCGCAGACGACTACGCGCCGAGCTGGTCGCCTGATGGCTTGCACATCGCGTTTCTCCGACAGATCGCGAATGTCGCCCACATTCACGTCATGTCGGCATTGGGTGGGCCTGATCGACAGGTGAGCGACTATCCCGTCGCGGGCACCGTGCCCTTTTCGCCGGCCGCATCGCAAATCACCTGGTCCCCCGACGGGCGCTACATCGCAGCGGGTCGCGACCCGCGGGAGGCGGTGAAAACGTCCGCCGGTATCCACCTCATCCCGGTGCAAGGCGGAGCGCTTCGTGCACTCACACGCCCGAAGTCTCCCGCGTTCGACTTTTCTCCAGCGTTCTCTCCAGATGCCAGCCGGATGACGTATGCGTCTTGTGCCAAGCACGACGCGTTCTCGCCTCTGTACTACCCAACGAATTGTCACGTGCGTGTCGTCGACGTTGACGCTGCGTATGGCCAGGTGGGTCCAGCCCGAACACTCACGCAGCAGCCCGCGGACCAACTGGACGGTCTCGCCTGGACGCGCGACGGCAAATCAGTGTTGTTCTATGAAGCGGGGGGCGGCGTCGATATCCAGCGTGTCTGGCTGACAGGGAATCACTCTCCGGAGCGCATCGAGCTCGCCGGCAGCCACACGATGCATCCGGCAACGGTCGCTTCAAGGGATCGGCTGGTGTTTTCGCAGTACGACCGGGACGCCCACCTCTATCGGTTCAACGCGGCGGCGCCGATCGAGCAGGTTGCACCGTCATCGACGTTCGAGACCGATCCACACTTCTCTCCGGACGGACGCCGGATTGCGTTTGCCTCGAAACGATCTGGCGACGTCACGATCTGGATCGCTGCCGCAGATGGCTCGAACGCACAGCAACTCACCCAGGGAACGTGGTACTGGCAAGGCTCACCGCACTGGTCGCCTGATGGGCACTCTATTGCCTTCGACGCCTTCGACTACGACGGGCATGTCCACATCTGGACAATCGATGCCGAAGGTGGCAATCCTCGCCGAGTGACCACACACGCGGGCGATCAGACGGTGCCGACCTGGTCGCACGATGGCCGGTGGGTCTACTTTTCGGAGGACCGCGGGAAAGGACGCGAGATCTGGCGTATGCGAGCCACCGGAGGCGAACCAGATCAGATCACAACGGGTGGCAGTGGATTTCTGGGCATTGAGTCAGCCGACGGCGCCAGTCTCCTGTACCAGCGCACCAATGCCGACTCCCCGCTGCTTCTTCTGCCCATACACGGAGGGCCACCGCGCCGGGTAGTGGACTGCGTTCGGTCGTCAGCATTCGCGACAGCCGGACAGACGGTCGTTTACGTCGCATGTGAGCCGGGCGCGAACCCGGCGCTTCACGCCATTGACGTAACCAGCGGCCGCGATCTGCTTCTCGGCAGGCTCGAGAAGTTCCCTCCCAACACTCCCCACGTCAACCTTGCCGTGTCGCCGGATGGGAAGACCATTCTGTTCAGGGGAGTGATGCGCAAGGGGGGTGACTTGATGATGATCGAAAACTTCCGGTGAGGCTGGTGATCGGAGCGACTCGTGTGGCTAGCCTCTGACGATGCACTCAATCACGTGTTGGCGGAGGAACCACGGCATCATCGCTTGCTGATCGCAATGAGGCTCTCACTGCCACCGAGCATTCGGTGTTGACGAGGTGACAGCGTGAGCCTGCTGCTGCCGGGTGTCGACGCAGACGCGCAATTGTGAACGCGCGCTC
This sequence comes from Vicinamibacteria bacterium, assembly GCA_963697705.1. Classification (GTDB taxonomy): domain Bacteria; phylum Acidobacteriota; class Vicinamibacteria; order Vicinamibacterales; family JAENWD01; genus CAVUCH01. Next base: position 176,700 of record CAVOPA010000015.1, on the reverse strand, counting down.
GCGCTCGATGTGCTGTGCCCTATCACGGCGCCGTCACGCGAAAGCTGTAACTGGCGAGCGGCTCTGGCTCCTTCTCACTCTCGATGCCGCTCACCTTGATTACGTAGTCGCCTCGGGACAATAGCTCGGCAGGAAGGGTGACAGAGATCGCAGCCTGTCCTCGATCGCGCTGGGCCGTCAACCCAGACTGCGCCCACATCTCCACGCTCTCATCGTTGTACAGAACTGTGCGATACCGCGTATTTCCATCGGCTGCGAAATGGAGCCGCAGCCGAATGACCGAGGCGTCGGTAAGGAATGGCAATTCTCGTAACGACATCGAACGCGTCGTCACCGTCGGATCGACGCAGGCGGCGGAGATGGTCAAGCTGCTCGAGAACATGTTCAGGGCCGTCAACATCGGCCTCGTGAACGAGCTCGCGATGATGTGCGACACGCTCGGCATCGACGTGTGGGAAGTCGTCGACGCGGCCGCCACCAAGCCGTTCGGGTTCATGCCGTTCTATCCGGGCCCAGGCCTGGGCGGCCACTGCATTCCGATCGACCCGTTCTATCTGAGCTGGAAGGCCAAGCAGAGCGGATTCGACGCCCGCTTCATCGAGCTCGCCGGCCAGGTGAACGGCCACATGCCGGAATACGTGGTGTCGAAGGTCATCGACGTGCTGAACCAGCGGCGACAGGCCCTCAACGGGTCGCGTGTGCTCGTGCTCGGGGTGGCCTACAAGCGCGACATCGATGACGTGCGCGAGTCGCCGGCGCTCGACGTGATGAAGCTGCTGCACGAGAAAGGCGCGGAGGTCGCATATAGCGATCCGCACGTGCCGGTTCTCGCGGCCGCGTTCTGGCACGGTCCACATGCTCTGGAGTCGATTGCGATCGACGGGCGCGTGCTCGAGCAGTTCGACTGCGTCGTGATTACGACTGATCACCGCGCATTCGACTATGCCGCGGTCCTCGAGTGGAGCCGCAGCATCGTGGACACGCGCAACGCGCTTGCGCGCGTCACCGCCAGCCGCACGTCGGACGTCATCCGGCTGGGCGCGGCGGCTCGCGATGAAGCAAGAGCACTGGCCGCGTGAGCCGCCAATCAATCTGTGTCGAGACGAAGAATCCTGCCGATCGCCACTCGTCCCGACATTGGATCCGGGGGCGGTGTGATGCCGTGGTGTCCTGCGGAGGCTGTGAAGGGACGAGCACGAACAGTCGTGCGGACGACCAGGTCAGGCGCAACCACTCGGTCCAGTACATCTCGCATCCCGACTGGCCGTGAGGAAGTTCTTTTTGCGCCAGTCGTGCTCGAACACCACGGGGCTGGTCAGGCGATACGCGCGATGGCCGCGGCCGCGGGGCTCGAACCCCTGACCACGCCCAACTTGGCCATCCGGCTCTCGAGTGTTGTCGGCTTCATGCCGAGCAAATCGGCGGCGCCTCCCCGCCCCCGAACTCGCCAGCCGGTGGACTCGAGCACGGAGCGCATGTGCTCGCATTCGACGTCCACCATCTTGAGGCTCTTGCGTGAAGCTGGAAGGGGCGGACGCGGCGCGTCGATGGTCAGCCGGGAGTCGGTGGCGAGAATCATGACCCGCTCGACCGTGTTCCGAAGCTCCCGGATGTTGCCCGGCCATGAATAGGCCTGCAGCGCGAGCAGGCTTCTCTTCGACACCGACTCGACGTGCTTGCCGAACGCCGACGAGAACTCGTCGATGAACGACCAGACCAGCGCTGGGATGTCTTCCACCCGTTCTCGGAGTGGTGGCACATGAATCGGAAACACGTTGAGGCGATAGTACAAGTCCTCTCGAAACTTGCCCTCCGCGACGGCCTGTTCGAGGTCTCGATTGGTCGCGGCGATCACACGCAGGTTCACCTTGATCGACTGCGAGCTGCCCAGCCGCTCGATCACCCGGTCCTGCAGGACGCGCAGCAGCTTCACCTGTACCTCGAGCGGCAGCTCGCCGATCTCGTCGAGGAACAGCGTCGAGCCCTCCGCAGCCTCGAATCGGCCGATCTGACGTGAGAGCGCGCCCGTGTAGGCGCCGCGCTCGCGGCCGAACAGCTCGCTCTCGATGAGCGATGTCGGGATGGCCGCACAGTTCACGCGGATCATGCGCTTGTTCCTGCGCGGGCTGAGATCGTGCAGCGCCTCCGCGAACACTTCCTTGCCCGACCCCGTCTGCCCGAACAGCAGCACGGTCGCCGTCGTCGGCGCCACCTGTTCGATCTGCGCGAGCACGCGCCGCGCGGCCGGGCTCTCAGCCGCCAACAGGCGCGTGCCCTTCAGGGCGCGCACCTCGCGACGGAGTTCGACGCTCTCGAGGTCGGGTTGGCAATCTGGCGCGCCCGGGTCGGCACGCGTCACGTCAGGTGACCGGCGGCCCTGCGGCCCGGTGCGTCCGAGCTCGTGGAGCGCGCCGATGTTCTCGACGCGCATCTGCGCCAGCTCGTCGAGCGCCCACTGCAGCTCGTTCACGGTCGCCTGGCGCGCCAGCGCGTGCCCGAAGATCAGCGAGGCGAGACGCAGCTGGCCGACGAGCGTCGGCGACCAGTCGACGATCCGGATCGTGGACGCCACCATGAGGCCACGCCGCACGCCTGTCGTTTCGCCTGGCAGTTCCACCGGCACGAAGGCAACCGATCGGATCCCGTCTCGCAAAAGGATGTCGCGATCGCCGGGGCTGGTGACCTCGGACAGGTTCGAGAAGCAGGCGAGCTCGCCCGCGTCGAGCGTGGCCTTGACGCTCGAGGGGATCGCCAGCGGCCGCGTTGCAGCGGGGGGCGAGTCCGCGCCGCTCGACCAGTGATGTGTCGCCTCGGAGCTGGCGCCGTCGAGCGCCTTCCGCCACAGGACGACCCGGTCGACCTGCAGGGCCCCGCCGAGCTGAGCCAGGCCCTCCGCAATCGCTTCATCGATGTGCGGAGCGTCGACCGCGACGACCTGCATCCCCATGTCGGCGATCAGCCGCTCGGTGGCCAATTGCCGCCGGGCAGGCGAGAGCAGCGGCTCGAAGGGTGCCAACGGCTGGAAGGCCGCGTCGGATGGGCGAGGCGCCTCGAGGACGGACGGCACGTCGGACACATCCCGCTCGGCCACCGGCTTCATATCACCCGCAAAGCTGGTCGCTTTGGCTCGTGCCAGCGTGTTCATGTGCGCTCCCACCGGTGGAAAGTGAAGGACCCGTCACCTTGCGCAGCGTTTCGGACGGCGCCTCCCCGAACGCCCGCCGGTAGTCGGCGGCGAATCGGCCGAGCTCGTAGAAACCGAACTCCGTGGCGACGCTGGTGACGGTGATGTGCCGGTTGCCGGCCCCGCGGAGGGCGCGCCTCACGTGCTGCAGTCGCGCCAGTCGCATGTACTGCTTCGGGCTCATGCCGCGCACGCGCTGGAAGGCGTTCCGGAGCGCACGTTCGCTGCGCCCGACGAGGAAGGACAAACCGGAAACGGACACCGGAGAAGACATGTGCGTGCGCAGGTAGGACTCCGCGCGCGCGACGATCTCTTCCTGAGATACGCCCATCGAATGGGGTGGGTGCCCGTGACGCGTGCGATCCATGGCAGGACAGGCTAGCGCCGCGGGAAAGTCTCGAACACTGTTGGATCTGACAGGTCGGGTTGGCAAGACTAACAGGTAGGACCACTACCTTTACCAGAGGCCGGTAATCTGAGACTATGACGCCTCGGTCCACACGCAACCGACCCCGCGCCCCCTGCCGCGGCCCGAGCCGATGATGAGGACAGTTGTCGCAGCCTCCTGGCTGACCGTGATGCCTGGAGTCGCGTTCGCCCAGGGTGCCCTCGCGGGCACGGTACGGGATGTTTCCGGTGCCCCCATGCCGGGTGTGGCGGTCGAAGCTGCCAGCCCTGCGCTCATCGAAAAGGTGCGCTCGGCCGTTACAGACGCCTCCGGACGGTACCGCATCGAGCGCCTGCGGCCTGGTGTGTACACCGTGACGTTCACGCGCCGGGACTGGCGTCCTTTCGAGCAGAGCGGAGTCGAGCTGACCGGTTCGTTCACGGCGACTGTCGATGCCGTGCTCTCGGTCGGGGCGGTCGACGAGACGATCACCGTGACGAAGGCCTCGCCGGTGGTCGACCGTTACAGTGCGCGCCACGAGCTCACGCTGAGCGGCAAGGTGCTCCGCTCGCTGCCCACTGCCCGCACGTACAACGCGCTGCTCGTCGTCGTGCCGGGCGTGCTCACCAGCGTCAACGACACCGTCACGGCGACGGCGTCGACGTCGTTCCCCGTCTACGGCGGGCGGACGAACGAAGGGCGCCTGCTGCTAGACGGATTGACCGTGGGCAGTCCTCCAAGCGGCAATTCGGCGACCAGCTATGCCATCGACGTGGGCACCGCCGACGAAGTGCAGTTCACACGGGAGGAGCTGGGCGAAGCCGAAACCGCCGGGCTCGTCGTGAAAGTGGTGCCGAAGAGCGGCAGCAACGCGAATCACGGGTCCGTGTTCGCCAGCGGCAGCAGCGGCAGGCTGCAGTCGGACAACCTGACGACGGAGCTGAGAGACCAGGGGGTCACCGCGGCCACGCCGCTCACGGGGGTCTACGACGTGGCGGGGACGATCGGCGGTCCACTCCGGAAGGATCGTCTCTGGTTCTTTCTCACCGGGCACCTGGGCGGCAGCACGAAAGAGAGCCCGAACGTCTATTACAACGTGAATGCGGGCGATCCGCAGGCGTGGTCGTATGCGCCGGATCTCGGCCGACGGGAGTACTCCGACCGGAAGTTCGAGAATGCCAGCGGCAGACTGACCTGGCAGGTAACGCGCCGGAACAAAGCCGCGGTCTTCTGGGACGCGCAGGCCTTGTGTCGGACGTGCACGGGCGCGACGCCCGGGCTGTCGGAACCTGCCCGCATTTCCCCTGAGGCGGTCGGCGTCCTCGGCCGTCCGCTGCACGTGGCACAGGCCACGTGGTCATCGCCCCTCACCGACCGCCTGCTCGCCGAGGCAGCCGTCGGCGGCACGTACTTCGGCGTCGGCAACTTCGAACGGGAGCCCAACCCCACGCGCGGCCTGGTGCGGATCGTCGAGCAATGCGCGAGCGGCTGCGCGGCAAACGGCAACATCCCCGGGCTGGTCTACCGATCGCAGGACTTCAGCGTCGCTCACACGGGCTCGTACCTCTTCAAAGGGTCCATTGCCTATGTCAGGGGCGCTCACAGCTTCAAGGCTGGCTATCAGCACACCCTGATGACCGACGATCGGCGGTGGGTGACCAACGATCAGAACCTCACGTACCGAGTCGACAACGGCGTCCCCAACCAGTTGACCGAATCGGTTTCGCCGTGGGTGAACAACGCGCGGGTCGCCTGGGGGGCGCTGTTCGCCCAGGACCAGTGGTCGCTCCGCCGTCTGACGCTCGAGGCTGCCGTCCGGTTCGATCGATCGTGGAGCTGGTTCCCCGCGCAGCAGGAAGGGCCGTCGCGGTTTCTGGCTACGCCCATCTTCCTACCGAAGACGGCGGGCGTCGATAGCTACAAGGACCTCACCGTCAGGTTGGGCGCCGCCTACGATCTGGCCGGGAACGGAAAGACCGTCCTCAAGGTGCGCCTCGGCGAATACCTCGAAGGCGCCGGCGTGACGGGCACCTACGCCAGCACGAACCCCTCGCTGCGCATGCCGCAGACGACCCCGGTGTTCGGACCAGCGGGGGTAACACGTGCATGGACCGATGCCAACCACAACTTCGTGCCCGATTGCGACCTGCTGAACCCCGCCGCCCAGGACCTGCGGGCGAGCGGTGGCGACGCCTGCGGGGTGATTTCGAACACGCGGTTCGGCCAGAACGTCCTGACCAACAGCTTCGATCCCGGCCTCTTGAAGGGCTGGAATGTCAGGCCATCGGACTGGAATCTGGGAGTGTCGCTGGCGCGCCAGATCGGGCCGCGGTCTGCCCTGGAAGTGACGTACACCCGACGCTCGTTCCACGGCTTCTCGGTGGTCGACAACCGGGCGCTCCAGTCGGCCGATCTGACCCGGTTCAGCCTCGTGGCTCCCGAGGATCCCCGCCTGCCCGGTGGAGGCGGATACGTGGTGCCGGGCCTGTATGATGTCGTCCCCGAAAAGGCCGGACAGGTCGACAACCTGGTCACCGATTCGTCGACGTTCGGGTCATGGTGGCAGCGCTTCAACGGCATCGATCTGAACGTGAATGCTCGCCTCGGCTCGGACTTCCTCTTCGTCGGAGGCACGAGCACCGGCCAGACCGTCGCGGACAACTGCGGCGTCCGCGAACGGCTGCCGGAGCTGGCGACGACCACGACGGGCACGAGCTCATTCGGTGCCGGTCTGAACGGCTCCGCGGTCACGACCGTGAGCCCGTATTGCCACGTCGGCTTCGGTGTACTCACCCAGTTTCGGGCCCTCTCCTGGTACACCCTTCCGAAGGCAGACATCGAGGTGTCGGCCACCTTCCAGAGCAAGCCGGGAGCGCTGCTCGCCGCGAACTACGCGGCGCCGAACTCCGTAGTTGCGCCGTCGCTCGGACGGAACCTGTCGGGGAACGCCACGAGCGTGACGGTGAACCTCATCGCGCCAGGGACGAAGTACGGCGATCGAGTCAATCAGCTCGACCTGCGAGTCGCCAAGCGTCTGACGTACGGCCGCTCGCGGGTGCTGCTGGCGCTCGACGTCTACAACGCGCTCAACTCGAGCGCAGTGCTCGCGTACGACAACACGTTCGTTCCTGGCGGGACCTGGCTGCAGCCGCTTACGATCCTGACGCCGCGGTTCGCCAAGCTGAGCGCGGACATTGACTTCTGATCGCCTCGGCGATTCACTCGTGCAGCCATGTGGGGCAGGCCTTCGGGCCTGCTTGCGCGTGCCGATTTTTGCAGGGCTGAAGCCCTGCCCCACAGCAATGCGGTGACAACAGAAGCCAGCACTGGGTCTCATCGCCGCAGGGATGACGTGCGTGTCCGGTCGATCCGGCGGTGGCTGTTCGCGCTGCTGGCCGCCATTGCGATCGGCTCGACCGTCGATCTGCGAGCGACGGAACAGAAGTCGGTGCTCGTCCTCTATGCAAACAGGCGCGACTCGCAAGTGGCGATCGTCGGCGAACGCGAGCTGCCGGGCCTCCTCGAGGATGGGCTGCCCGAGGGGCTCGATTATTACGCCGAGTACCTGGACCCCGGGCGCTTCCCCGACCTGGTGTACGAGTCGGCGTTCCAGGATTTCATCCGCTCGAAGTATGCCGGGAAGCGATTCGACCTCATCATCGCGATGCAAGACCTCGCCCTCCAGTTTCTCAGGGTCAATCGCGATCGGCTGTTCCCGGGCACGCCGGTCGTCTTCTTTGCCAGCGCTCCAGGCACGGCGCGCATCGAGAACTCCACGGGCGTGTTCGGGCCCGTGGACTTCAGCGGCTCCGTCGACCTCGCGTTGGCGCTCCAGCCGGACCTCCGCCACGTGTTCGTCATCCTCGGCGCGGGGAGCGGCGACCGATCGTATGAATCGCTCGCGCGCGCGCAGTTCGCGCGGTTCGAGCCCCGGCTCACGGTGGCCTATCTGACCGGTTTACCGACGAAAGAGCTCGACGCGCGTCTCGCAACGCTCCCCTCGCACTCCATCGTGTACTACGTAGTCGTGGACAAGGACGGTGCAGGCAGGATCTTCCACCCGATTGCATACCTCGATCGCCTTGCAGCGAGGGCCAACGCCCCGACCTACTCCTGGGTCGAATCGGCGATGGACCACGGGATCGTCGGAGGAAGCCTGAAGAGCCACGTTCTGCAGGCGCAAGCCATCGCCCGGCAGGCCCTCCGGGTGCTTCACGGCGAGCGCGCCGACGCTGTCCCGGTCAGCTCGCCGAACCTGAACGTGCTGCAGGTCGACTCGCGGCAGATGCGCCGGTGGCGTATCGAGGAGTCGCGGCTGCCGGCCGGCACGATCGTCAAATTCCGCGAGCCTTCCGCGTGGGATCTGTATGGCATCTACATCCTCATCGCGGCTGTGGTCGTAATTACGCAGACCCTCCTCATCGCGGGACTCCTCCTCCAGAGCAAGAAGCGCCGTAGGGTCGAGTCGGAGCTGCGGTGGCGAGAAGCCGACCTCCAGAACAGCTACGAGCGGATCCGTGACCTCGGCGCACGGCTGCTGCAGGCGCAGGACACGGAACGATCGCGGATCGCCCGTGAGCTGCACGACGACATCAGCCAACAGGTGGCGCTCCTCGAGATCGATCTCGAGCAGTTGAGCGGGTCGATCGACGCCGACGCACGGCTGCTGGCCACCGACGCGCGCGACCGCGCGACGAGCATTGCCAGGAGCGTCCACGACCTGTCGCATCGGCTGCACCCGGCGAAGCTGCGGTTGATTGGGCTCGTGGCCGCGCTGGACGGCCTCCGGCACGAGTTGTCCCGTTCCGACGTCGCGATCACCTTCGCCTACGACGGTGTGCCGTCGGCGCTGCCGCAGGAGCTGACCCTGTGCCTCTTCCGCGTGGCGCAGGAAGCCCTCCAGAACGCGCTCAAGTACAGCGGTGCACGACAGATCTCGCTCGATCTGCGCTGGTCCGCGCACGAGCTCACGATGACCATCGTCGACGACGGCGCCGGGTTCGACGTGGAACGAGCGTGGGGCAGCGGCCTCGGCCTGGTCAGCATGTCCGAACGGCTCGAGGGCGTCGGTGGCAGCGTCGTGGTCCACTCCAGGCCCGGCGAGGGGACGCGAGTCGAAGCCAGTGTGCCGGCGCACGTCGTCCAGCGAACGTTGACCGACTCGATCACGGCGGAACTCAGCTGACTTGCGAGTGGGGCGCGGCCGGTGGCCTGTGCTCTCCGGCCCGGTGCCTTCAATCGCACGGCCCTGCACGGTCGGCAACGGCGGCCGTCCAAACCGAAGGCGGCGGGTGGGCCGCCAGTGCCGATTCCGCATAGGCGGCGGGCTGCCGGGTTGCTACGCTGAGACGGACTTCAGGCACTGGCGTCGGGCGCTGAGCGCGGGGCTCGGGGTACAGTAAGCCTGATGACGCGACCTCGAGTCCTGCTGGCCGACGATCACGCATTGATCCTCGGCGCGTTCGAGAAGCTGCTGGCGCCCGACTCGGACATCGTGGGACAGGTGAACGACGGACGAGCGCTGGTTGCCGCAGCCGAGACCCTGAAGCCCGATCTCATCGTGCTCGACATTTCAATGCCGCTCTTGAACGGCCTCGAGGCCGCACGCCAGATCAAGCGGCGATCACCGCACATCAAGCTGGTGTTCCTGACCATGAACGAGGACCCCGACCTCGCGGCGGAGGCTTTCCGTGCGGGGGCCTCCGCGTACCTGCTCAAACGCTCCGCGGCCTCTGAGCTGTCCACGGCCATCCGCGAGGTGATGCAGGGACGGTCGTACATCACGCCCCTGATCACGGCCGATCTCGTGGGATCGCTGCTGCACCGCGGCGAGCCCCGACCGGCTGCGACGCTGACGCCACGCCAGCGCGAGCTCCTGCAGCTGCTCGCCGAGGGGCACTCCATGAAGGAAGTGGCGGCGCTGCTCGACATCACACCGCGCACGGTGGCGTTTCACAAATACGAGATGATGAAGCAGCTCAACGTGAAGTCGACTGCTGAGCTCATCCAGTACGCCGTCAAGAACCACATTGTCTGACGCGATTCGCGTCCTCCTGGTCGACGACAACGACGCGATGCTCGCTCGTGCGGGAGCGGTGTTGATCCCCGGCTGCGCCGTCGTCGGTACCGCGCAAGACGGCTGCGCGGCACTCCGCGCCGCGGCGGCCTTGCAGCCGGACGTCATCGTGCTCGACATCTCGATGCCGGGGATCACCGGTCTCGAACTGGCGGCGCGGCTGCGCCGCGATGGTTCGATTGCCGCGATCGTCTTCCTGACCGTGCACGACGAGGAAGCCTTCGTGCTCGCGGCCAAAGCCGTTGGAGCCCTCGGGTACGTGGTCAAGCAGCGGCTGCAATGCGACCTTCCCGTTGCGGTGCGTGAGGCCGCGGCCGGGCGGCCTTTCGTGTCTGCGCGCCGTTGAGGCCGCCACACACGTAAACGCCAGACGCCGCTTCCGGCGCATGGTCGGGCACGCACGTCACGCTCGCGACGAACACCACGGCGGAGTTCGATCACGTCGAGGGCTCGCCTTCGAGCACGGGACGCGGCCGCCGCCGCGTGGTCGGCGATGAGCGGCTGCCGAGACCGATGCACCCGGTGCGGTCCTCGGTGCGACGAGGCCGACGCTGCAACGTGATCCGACCCAGGCTGGTGTACGATCGCGCATCCACGGAGGTCAATGCGTGCGGATCCGCTCACTCGCCGTCGCCCGGGGGGAAATCACCTGCACCGGAGTTCGCAGCGCGATCACGACCCACCGCCACGGCTCGTGAATCGGATGGTTCCGTCACACCCCATGGCTCACGACGTCTTTATCAGCTACGCGAAGGGCGACCGGCCCCGCGCGGCGGAGCTGGCATCGGCACTGGAAGCCCACGCATGGTCGGTCTGGTGGGACCGCGACATTCCGCCGGGACGCACGTTCGACGACGTGATCGAGGAGGCCCTCACGTCCGCGCGCTCGGTCGTCGTGCTGTGGTCCGCGGAGTCGGTGAAGTCCCGCTGGGTCCGGACCGAGGCGTCGGCGGCGGCGGAGCGCGGCGCGCTCGTGCCGGCGCTCATAGCGCCCGTAACCATCCCGCTCGAGTTCCGGCGCCTCGAGGCTGCCGACCTGACCGCCTGGCACGGCGAGCGCACTCACCCTGAGCTGCAGCAGCTCGTCGAAACGCTCGCGGGGCTGATCGAGTCGGACACACGCCGGATCGAGGCGCCAGGAGTGAAGGGCGCCGCCGCGGGCAGGCCGGCGCAGAGACGCGTACCTGCATGGCTTTCCGTGCTCGGAGCGTTCATTGCGGGCGCTGGACTCGTCTATGTCATCACCGCTCGCGACGGCACGTCCGGCGGCGCCTCGAGTGGCAAGCTTTCCGGTACGGCGAGCGCGTCTGCGGGGGCTCACGCAGGAGGCGTCCCCGGGGGCACCCCCACGACGGGAGGTGCGGCTGCTCGCTCGCCTGCCGCGTCGTCGAAGGGGCGCATCAACCTGCTGTCCTCCGCGAACGGCGGACACCTGAAGGCAGCCCCGAACGATTCATGGCGGTCCGCGATCGACGACGACACCACCAACTGGCAGTACATTCAGGCCGGGAGCGGAGACGCGGTCTACGCGTTCAAGGAGGAGCAGGCAGCCACGTTCGACACGTTCCTGATGTTGGTGACCGACACGAGCGGGCTGAACATCAAGGAATTCGAGCTGCTCGCGGGCAACGACGCGCCGCTCGGGGCCTTTGAGACGATCGGCCGATTTCAGACGCAGAACGTCCGCCTCTACCCCTCGCCCTGGCAGGAGTTCAAGTTCGAGCCGGTCCGCGCGAAATACTTCAAGCTCCACGTCATCTCGGCCTGGGACTCCGGCTGGAACGCGAGTCCGAAGGTCGTCGAGTGGCAGCTGCTTGGGAGCTTCTGAATCCCGGGGGCGGTAGATGCCGGCGTCCGCGTGTTGTTCCTCGGCCGCGGCGTGAACTGGAAGTGCCAGCTGCGGGCTCCGGTCGTCGCGTCGAGCGCCACGATGGAGCAGCTGTATAAGTTGTCACCGGAGTCACGTGACAGTCCCCCTTCGCCGTGTCAGGCGGCTCGCCTTAAATCCGGTGCTCCCTTGTGTTGTCACCCACCAGTCACAGACCGACAACTCAGACTTGCCAGTGTCGGTAGAACGGATTCGCGAGCGTTACCTGCTGGCAGGCAGTGAGCACTCGTGCACCGCGCAGAACGCCGCGAGCGCATCGTCCACCTCCTTCCGTGCTCGACGCTCAGCGCGGCGGCGCTTGTAATCGACAACGGCCGATCCGATCTTTTCGACGCCGTCCATCAACAGTTCCCCAACTGACGGCAATCCGAAGGTGGGGTCGAATGGCGTGTCTTCGATGGGCTGCAGAACAGAAAGCGGTGCCCGGACTTCGACACGGAATGTCGGCGTGTCGCCTGACTGCGCAGGAATCTGCAGGAGCGGCGGCGGTTGTTTCAGCGCTGCGCGAATCCGCTCTACCGACACTGGCAAGTCTGAGTTGTCGGTCTGTGCCTGAATCGGAGATTGAAGCACGAGGATCGCGCCCGCGATCGCCAATGGCACAAGGGTCCACCGCATCATGCTGCTCCAAGCTTAGACCGCAATATATCATCGGCAACCGAGGGGCCACACGGAGCACGAACATAGCGGAGTCCCATCAGTGATTCATCGCGATACGTCCAGGCCCTCCAGGCGCGCGCCTGCTCGCGGTCGGTGCGATCCTCGGCGCGGTGGCGAGCTTGGGTACGAACCGGCTGCTCACCAACTGGATCTGGCAGCAGTCGACGTTCGACCCCGTGATGATGGCCGTGACGGCGTCCGTGATTGCGTGTGTCGGGGTTGCCGCGTGCCTCGTGCCGGCACTGCGCGCCGCGCGGGTCGAGCCGATGCAGGCCCTTCGACATGAGTAGACCCGCAGCGACCCCAGCATAGGCTCGACGACCTGCCGAGCGCCCCACCCTCGTTCCATTCGCGCGCGAGAGGTTGCCTAGCTTGGCTGAGCCAGCTCGTGACGTCGGCGGCGCGGGGAGGTGGGAGGGTGGATTGGCACTTCCCGGCCGGGGGAAGCCGTCATCCAAACGTTGCTGCGGCGACGTTGGCAAATGAGCGCGAAGACGACGAGAACGCGGCGGCGGGAATATCTAGGGAGCGGATCAACGCCGCGGGAGCAGCGGGAATACGAAGCCGAGGCGTCGGTCGCCTCAGCGCCAATCGCCGGCAGCGACGAACCCGGCCCAGTAGAACGGGTAGGTGTTTTGGTGCTTCGCTCGTCGAGCCGCCAGGACTGCGAGACTTGCGGCGTGCACGGCGTCGGCAGTGCTGAGCTGCTTCTGGAAGCGCCCTTCATACAATGCCCGCATCCACGCTCGCGCGGCCTGGTCATCCACGGACCACAGGCTCATGACGACGGTGCGCGCGCCGGCGACCTGGAAGGCGCGGCGCAGACCGAACACCCCTTCGCCGGCTTTGATCTCGCCGACGCCGGTGTCGCAGGCAGAGAGCACCGCCCACTCGACGCCCTCCAGGTTGAGCGAGGCCACTTCTTCAGCCGTGAGGATACCGTCCTCTTCGTCCGGCCCCGCCGACGCGCGGCGGTTGGCGCCGGCCAGTGCGAGGCCGGAGAGAAGCAGCGGGTTATCGAGGGGTGGCGTGCCCCCACCATTCGACAGGCCACCGACCGCGCGTGTGCCACTCGGTCCCTCCGAGCACCTCCCGCTCAGAAAGAAGCCATGCGTGGCCAGATGCAGGACGCGGCTCCCTGCGGCGTCCCGTTTGAATCCGGCTTCGCTCGCATCGTGGCCCGTGAGGACGCGCACGGGCTCGGATTCAGTCGCTGGGTTGCCCCGCCAGAAGCCAGAGAGGTCGCGCACTTCCTGAAGGGTGCCGTTGAGCGGCTGGAACGAGGCCGATTGAAGACTGCCGCACGCCTGCGCATCTCCACCGCGCATCGGCGGCAGCTTCGATACGCTAGACGAGAGGCTTCGTTTGGCACGGATACGGAACAGGCTGCCGTCGTCGAACGAAGGCCCGCCAACGGCCAGGAGGCCGCCTCGCGTCGCGGGTATCTGGGGCCACGGCACCAGGTCTCGTTCCGCAGATAGATAGTGAATCACCCGGCCGGTATCGAGGATGTACGATCGCTGACCAACAGGGAGTGCGGCGAATGACACCAGACTCAACGCACCCTCCGGCACGATGAATACTCGTGTGGCGTCCCCCAGATATGCCGTCAGACGGTCCCACACGCGCCGTCGCAAGACGTCGCCGGATCCGCGCGAAGAGTGGACCGGCCGTCCGGGCGGCGCCTGGGCAGACGGCACGGCCTCGGCGGAGATGTCGGATCTCCACTGCGACACCTGTCGGTCGATGCTCTGCGCCGAGCCAAGCGGTACAACCGCAGCTGGCTGGTCACGGCGCAGCACCAACGCGACGTACGAGGGTATGGTGCGCACAGGGGCCGGGGCGGCGGCGAACGCGGTGCGTTGGTAACGAGCAAACGACACGAGCGCCCCGTCGGCCGGGAGCACGGCTGTGACCTCCTCCAAGCCGATTTCCCCGCGATGACGCTCTGCTCTGAACTCGTCATTCCTTCTCGCCAGCGCCTGCTCCGCGAGCTCGCTTTCGCGACGCGCAGCTTCCATCACGGCCTTATATTGCGCGGGCGACATCGGGCCTGGCCCGCGAACCATGAGGTTGGCCAGCCGCTGCTGCGCGGAAGTCAGCGCGCCCCGAGGATCGGTGCCTTCGTTCGCGACGCGTCTGCCGCTCTGTCGCGCCGCGATTTCGTCGAGGACAAGTGCTCGACTTCGGATCAATCCATCGAGCGCCATTGGGACGGCTTCGGGCAGCGACCCGGAAAGCGACAGAATGAGATCCAACCCTCGAGGGCGAGCCGCCGCGTAGTTCAGCGCCTGGCGTTCAGGCAGCGAGCGAAGCATCAGGCGCAGGTGATCCCGCCCGGTGGCTTCGACAATGGATGCCATACGCACGGCGGCGCCGCGGTCTCCGACGGCGGCCAGGGCGAAAGCCAACCCCGACTGTGCCTCGGCATACAAAGGATGTGAAGGGCCGAACACGTTGGCCCGAATCGCCAGCGCCCTCTCGTAGTAGTCCCGAGCGGCAGCGCTGTCCCCGCGATTCGACTGCAACCTGGCATAGAGCGCCAGGATCGTTGCGTACTCCGGCGCGTCGGGCGCGTCGAGCCGTTCCGAGATGCGGAGGGCCCGCGTCGCGAGCTCCTGCGCGCGAGCCGGCCGATTCACCTCCATGAGCGTTGTCGCCAGGTCGACGAGCGTCCGTGCGACGTCACGATGGTCAGGTCCGAGGGCCTTCTCCCGGATCGCGAGCGCGCGTTCCAGCAGAGGAAGCGCGCGAGCCGGCAGGCCCTGTTCGAGATACACGGTCGCGAGCTCAGTCAGTGCGATAGCGACATATGGGTGGTTCGGACCGCCTATGCGGGAGTAGATGGCCACGGCTCGATGCTGTTCCCGCTGCGCACTGTCGTAATCGCCAAGGCGCGCATCGACCTCCGCCATGACGTAAGAGCCGGTCGCGACGAGCTCATGCCATTCACCGTATCTGGCTTTGTAGATGCTCAGCGCCTGCTGAAAGTGCAGTCGGGCGGAGGGGTAATCCCCGTAGTCCAACTCGGCAATCCCAAGGCTGTGGAAATACTCTGCCAGTCACGGGTGAGTTGGGCCGAAGTTGCGCTCGGCGATTGACAGAGCCCGTATTTTCAGTTCCAGCGACTGCCCGAGATCCCCGAGAACGGCCAGCGTAGCGGCAAGGAATCGGAGCGACAGCGCCACGGTTGGGTGGTCAGGGCGGAGCGTGCGCTCGGCGACTTGGACCGCCCGCTTCGAGACATCCCGTGAGTCGAGCAGGTGGCCCTCGAACCAGAGTTGGTCGGCCATCAAGTTCAACGTCCGCACGTAAGCCGGATGATTGATGTCCGCGGCCTCCTGGATTGCGCGGGCGCGCCGCAGCGCGGCACCCGCCCGGGCGTAGTCGCCCTTCCGCTGCAGTACCAATCCGAGGTCCTCCAGCGCCCTGGCGATGGCGACATCATTCCTGTCGAGTGCCCGCTCTCTCAGTTGAACGCTTCGCTCCAGGACCTTCAAGGCGTCGTCGTCCCGGCGCGCACTGGCCAGCGCGCTTCCCAAGTGGTAGAGCGCCGTTGCGACATCGCGGCTGTCGGGTCCGGCGCTTCGCTCGCTCAGGCTGACGGCTCGCCGCGCGACAGCGATGGCCTGGTTGAACTCGACGGCGGCGGTCGAGTACATCGCAAAGATTCAGCAGAGAGGGAACGAGCTCAACCCGCTCGGTTCCGTAGAGCGCTTCCTTGATTCGAAGCGCGCTCCTGGCAAGGACGAGAGTATCGTCGTGCGCCGCCCGACCATTCAACACCAGCGCACGCACGAGAACATCGGAGGCGGTTGCCACGTCACGGGTGTTGTCCCCCTGCGAGGCACGCAGTGTGTCCAGGTCGGCGCGGGCCCTCGCCTCGCCCTGGTCAAACAGCCCCGCGACGAGCAGTGCATCCGCGTCCGCAGGAACGACTCGCTCGCGCTCCTGCCCGACCGAAAGCGCGACGGACGCTACCGTGAGCAGCGCCGTGTACCGCAGGAACCCGAGTGGAGGGCGAGTCACATGATTTGACCCCCGTTGGCGCGTGCGCTCGATGCTACTTGATGGGTGCCCTCACTTGATCGATCAAGCAGTTGCAGGAGCGCGCGAGCCGAGGCCGCCTCCACGTCAGCCAGCGAGGACTGCGCTGCGCACCCGGAGTCCGAACTCGAGCGGGACGCGCTGACCGGGGCCACGAACGCGACGATGAGGTGTCCGCCAAGGTCGGTCGTCATCCGAAAGACGTCCTGAGCCACCTGGGAGGGACCATCGGCGAACAGCTCCTTCCCGCGACCCGGCTCCCTGCCTCGTCCCGGCTCCCTGCCTCGTCCTGGCTCCCTGCCTCGTCCTGGCTCCCTGCCACGGCCCGGCTCCCTGCCGCGCTCGGCGAGCCTGCGAGCTTCGAAATCCTCTCGGGTGAGCGGAGTCGTCTTCATCTGACCGTCCATGATCCCTCCTCTTGTCGTGCGACTGGCTAGCTCAGTTTCGCTAGGGCGTGCACGAGTCCGCTCCAAACCGTCTCCTGCGCAAAGACGAACTTGTCGTAAAGGCTCCTCACGGCATCGACGTCGTTGCCGAATGCAACGTGTGGCGCGTAAAGGCTGATGCCGTTCAGCCTCGCGAGCTCGCCAGCGTTGCGGCCGTGGTCCACAATGAACGGGAGTCCTCCGCCTGTCGAGCGCGTGCCTGTGGGACGGCGCCGACAAGTGGAGGCCGTGAGCTCAGCAGGAGATCACCTAGCGCTCTCGCCGTCTCGGCGACGAGCGGGTCTGCACTGTAACGCAACAGGTTGAGGCAGAGATCGACGACGTCGACATAAGGTCTGTCTTCACCCGTCTGTGATCGCGTAAACAAGTCCATTATTCGATGTCGCTTGTCACAGTCGCCGATCGCGACGAGCAGCGCCAGCGCCAGCACTTTCGCGAGTGTCGGAGTTCGGTCGCCTGCGCCAGATTGAGGAACGTCAACGAGACCGGCGACGTAGCCGGGTACGATTCGCAGAAGCGTCGCACGACGTACGAACCGAACTCCGGCGGCGTCATGAGTCGACCCTCGGGCTTCTTGAGTCGATCGAGGATCCGGTCGTAGGGCCAGCCCGGAATTGGAATGCCGATCTCCGAGCCCAGCAAATACTTCGCGAAGGGCTGCAGCTGGCACGCCAGCTCCACGGTCGCGACGTCGCATGCGTCGAAGCCGATGATGTCGAGCGTCGGACGGCCTCCGCTGACGTCGTTGTACAGGGTGTGTACCGTGTTTTTATCGTGTCTTGAAGGCGTTGGAGCATTCCGCTCAACTCGACGAAATCGATCGCGTCGACGACTCCCCCGCGCGTCATCCGGCGACCGAACGCGAAATCATACGCGTGGCCCCACAGCACCAGCATCGAGTGGTCGCCGCGGTCGATGGCCCGACTCTTCGATCGAGTCCCTGACGAACTCTATGAGGGCTTGCTCGGATCCTCCCTTTGGTATTTCCTTTTTTTCTCTGTTTGCTTCCCGCCCCCGCGGTCGAAGCCGAAGTGATAACGCTGCGTCGCACCGACGCTGTGATGTACTTGCACGATAGACGTCGAGGGTTTGCGCCCGCGCCGACGAACCGTATTTCGTCGAGGTCGGCTTCGGCCGCGTCATCGAGAGGCTCGTTGCCGCTCGATCGTCTCGGCCCCCATGAACACCATCACCGTCCACTTCGGCGGTCTCTCTTCTCGTCCGAGGTCGACACTGTCATAACTGACTTGACTCCGATGCGCTGCTGTCTGGCGCCATGGTCTTACCTCCAGGCCCGACACGCTCGGAGCTGAGGCCAATCCGGCTCCGACGGGCGACTTATCGACTGAAACGAACCGAACGCGGACGCCCTGCGCGACGCAGGCTGCGGAGTCTAGACCAGCCACGCGCCTCGGTAAACCACAATCCGGCAGACCGAAGCAGTCGCCCTGTTCTCTGGATAACCGCGGCCACGCGTATCCGCGGAACGCCCTATCGTCCCGTGCCTGCCTGCCAGTCCCCTTACAAGTCATAACGAACCGCCAACAGAGATTCATACAGGTGACGGGCGGAATGTCTGCCATCTGAGCAGGTCATTTGTCACCCCTACCCTGGCTACGTGTATGACAGCCGCCAGGCAAGCGTTGATGGGGTAGGCGGGATCTGCGGCGTGCCTACCGGCGGAACACGTCTCCGCACGAATGGAGCAGTATGATAGCGGCGTTCACTGGCACAGATTTATGGTCCGGGTGGCCCGGAGGGACCTCGGTGTCGTTCCAACCCTGGAGTCGGCCGGTGCAGAGCGCTACTACTCCGGAACCGGAGAACGAGACCTCATTCCAGCTGCTTCTGCGCGCCCGCACAGGCGCGCCAGACGCCCGGGAGCAACTGTGCGCGCGCTACCTTCCACGCCTCCACCGATGGGCGCGCGGCCGTCTGCCGCCGGGCGCGCGCGGGGCGCTCGATACGGGCGACATCGTTCAGGAAGTCCTGATGCACGCGCTCGAGCACGTGCCGGTGTTCGAGCCTCGCCATGAATGGTCGTTCCAGGCGTATCTTCGCCTGTCGCTGATGAACCGGATCCGCGACGAGGCGCGCCGTCTACAACGGCGGCCCGCACCCGACCTCCTTGACAGCAACCAGGAGAGTCTCGAACCGTCGCCCCTCGAACGCGTGATCGGGGTCGAAGCCATCGAGCGGTACGAAAGGGCGCTCGAACGCCTCAGACCCCAGGATCAACAGGCGATTGTCGCGCGCTGTGAGTGGGGCATGAGCCACGAAGAAGTTGCGGAGCTGCTCGGCAAGCCGACGGCAGCCGCGGCCCAGGTGGCGGTGCATCGTGCCATCGTGCGGCTTGCCAAGGAGATGGCCCGTGAACATCCAGGATCCTGACGAGAGCCGGTTGATCGAGCTGGCCTCCTTCATCGACGACGACCAGCCGATCGACTGGGATGCGGCGGAACCGAGCACGCACGATGCGCTCGAGCGCGCGGTCGTGTCCGAACTGCGCGTCGTGGCAGGGTTGACAGCGGCCCTCCGGCGGCCTGACGACCACACGCCGATAGTCTCCAGGGACGAGGGTCAGGGGCCGTCGTCGCCCGCTGTGACTCCAGGCGCCTGGGGACCTCTCGTGATTCTGGAGCCGATTGGGCGCGGTGCGTTTGGAACGGTCTATCGCGCGCGCGACAGCCTGGGCCGCGAAGTGGCGCTGAAGCTCTTCTCGCCTCGACAGGAACAGGACTCCGCCAGGCGCGCGCGGGTTCTTCAGGAAGCGCGCCTCCTCGCCAGCATCAGTCACGGCAACATCGTCGACGTCTACGGCGCGGATCGGTTCGATGGGCGCGTTGGCCTGTGGATGGAACTGATCCGGGGCCGCACCCTGGATGCGGAACTGCGCACGCGCGGCATATTCAGTGCGCAGGAGGCAAAGCTGATCGGTCTCGACCTCTGTCGCGCGCTGGCCGCCGTGCACGATGCCGGGCTCGTGCACCGTGACATCAAGGCACGAAACGTCATGCGTGAAGGCGGTGGTCGCATCGTGCTGATGGATTTCGGCACAGGTGTGTCCGCCGAATCCGGGCTGACCGACGTTGCCGGCACGCCGTTGTATCTCGCGCCCGAGATATTCGCTCAGCAGGGTGCGACGCGCGCCTCCGACATCTACAGTCTCGGCGTGCTCCTCTTTCACCTCGTGAGCGGTGCGTATCCCGTCTCCGGGACAGACCGCATCGAAATCCAGCGCGGGCACGACGAGGGGCGGCGCACGCGCCTGCGCGACATCCGCCCGGATCTCCCCGCCGGCTTCGTGCACGCAGTCGAGTCGGCGCTCGCGCCCGATCCGAAGCGCCGCTATCAGACTGCTGGAGAATTCGAGCACGCCCTTATGAGCGAGGGAGTCGATCCACTGCCACGGCCGATACCCAAGGGCTTGCCGGCGCGCGCGTGGCTCGCGATTGCAGCGGTCGGCATCGTCGTGGTGTCTGTGTCGATCGTCGGTGCGGGATGGATGCGGCGTTCCCCCACCGTGTCGGGCGTGGCTGGCGACACCCCCACAACATCATCGACTGCCGGATCATCCTCAGTGGCACCGGGCGCCGTCCCGGCGGACACCTATACCGTCAGCGCGGCGCTCTACAAGTTCTCGCGATCGAAGGCCGTTCGACTGGCCGCAGGTGATCGAGTGGCGCCCGGCGATACGCTCGCGCTCAGGATTCAATCGTCTCGACCCGTGTACGTCTACGTCGTCAACGAAGACGAGCACGGCGAGTCGTACCTGCTCTTCCCCCTTCAGGGCCAGGAGTCGAGTAATCCGCTGGCAGCCGAGCGGCTACACGAGTTGCCCGGTCAGCAGGCTGGCCAGGACACGCAGTGGCAGGTGACAAGCGCGGGCGGGCGCGAGCACTTCGTGGTTTTCGCCAGCCCCAGCCAGATGTCGATGTTCGATGAGCTCTTGAGCTCGTTGCCGCGCCCTGTCGCCGGCCGACCCATTTCCAGGCCGCTGGTGCCGCAGAGCCTGGTCAGCCGCTTACGCGGTGTGGGCGGCTTGGTGCCTCGTGCTCAGCCATCGATGCCGGCAAACGCGCGCGTCCTGTTCGGGATGGCAACCCCCCTAGGCACAGAACCCGAAACGGTCCGCGGCGTGTGGGTTCGGCAGGTGTGGCTCAAGAACCCAGGTAAATGACACTGAGCGCGGTCGTCGCCGGTTCGAAAGCAACCCGGCTCCGCTGGGCATCAGGATCAGATATTGTCCTCTCCAACGTGGTGCTCTGATGCAGGCCGCCCTCAGGCCTCGGCGACGTTACTTCGTTTAGCAGGCCTGCCCGAAAGAACTCCGCCAAGTTCCGCGCATCGCGGCGCTTCGTTTTTAGGCGAACCTTTCGCCTGCTGCTTCGTCCAAGCTCCGCATGCTGGTGCTTAAGGCCTGCCACGGTGTTCGTCAGCGAATGATGAAGCTCGCGGCAGAGCATCTGCTCCTCGCGCTCTGTGCTGCCCCCGGCGTCGCCCTGGCACAGCCGATCGATCGATCTGCAGCTCAGGGCAGCGAGCCCGAGACGATACGGCGGATGCTCGTCCGGCTGCACGAGAGTGGAGAGTTCACCGGCGTCATCCTCGTCGCCCGTGACGGCGTACCGGTTTATCGCGAGGCCATCGCGGCGCCCGGCTTGGATGCTGGAGCGCTTCTGGACGAACCGGTCAACATCGCCTCCCTTGCCAAAGGGTTCACCGCGATGGCGGTGATGATGCTCGCCGAACAGGGCAACCTGCGTTACGACGATCCCGTCGGACAGTATCTGCCCGCGCTCGCGGAGACCAGGCCTGCGATCACGTTGCGCCACTTATTGACGCACACTTCCGGGATCCCCGACGTCGGCGACCTCGGGATCGACCGCCCGAACCTTCTCGAGCGCGATGTGCTCGAGGCGGTGCGCAGCCAATCCAAGAACTTCGCACGCCCCGGTCTTCGATACCGCTACTCGAATGCCGGCTACAACCTGCTGGCGATGGTGGTGGAGACGGTGTCCCGTCAGCGCTTCGATGACTTCCTGCAGAACTCGATCTTTGGACCGCTCGGGATGAGCCGGACCCGGCCCCTCTCGGGACCGCGCTCCGCCGAAGCAGTCAAGGGCGACGGCGGCCTGGCGTCGACGCTCGACGACCTGCTCAAGTGGGATCGCGCGATCGCAACCGGGAAACTGGTCGGCGCGAAGACGCTTTCGGAGGCGCTCGTGCCTGCAACGGTCGCGGAAGGCACGTCGACGTATGCGTTCGGCTGGAACGTGGGGCAGCGAAACGGCGACACCCTCATCTGGCATACCGGCAACTCGGGCGACCGCAGGGCGTTCCTCGGTCGGCGCGTCAACGATCGCATCACCATCATCATCCTGACCAGCGGCGACAGCCGGCGCCTCGAGATTGCCGACGCAGTGGTCGACATCCTGCACCATCGGCCGTACACGCCGCCACGGCTCTCGATCGCGCGGAACCTCATTCCCGTCATCAAGCAGAAGGGCGTCGACGGCGCGATCGCTGTCTACGAGCGGCTGCGCGCGACCGAGCCGAACGCGTACGACTTCGCGGAAGGCGAGTTGAACCGGTTGGGATACACGCTGCTCGGCATGGGTGATGTCGCCGGCGCGGTCCGGCTCTTTGAACTCAACGCGCGGCAGTACCCGGAATCGTCCAACGTCTTCGATAGTCTCGGCGAAGCCTACAACCGGGCGAACAGGGGTGACGACGCGCGCAAGGCGTACTCGCGCGCCGTGGAACTCGACCCGGCCAACGGGAACGCGCGCGCGATGCTCCAGAAGCTCAAGTAGCGTTGACGTGTTCCTGCACCCGACCCGCGCTGCCACGCAGTGCTCCGGCGTGGGCCAGGTGCGGACTCGCCATGATCAACTACGCCGCACTCGGGCTTTCGATGTCGAGGCACTCGGTCGGCAGCCCCGATCCGCGCTAACGACCTGTACATCGCGGCGCACGCCAGGCGCCTTGGCCTCACGCTCGTCACGCACACCACGGCAGAGTTCGAGCGCAGCGGCCTCGCTCTCGGGCACTGGACGCTGATCCGTCGCCGGAAGTGAGAGCGACCACGATTACCGAGCACGAACCGCCGCAGGTGCGGCCTGCAACGCAGTCACGCACGTGAGCCAGCCAGCGTCTGTCCGAGAGACGTTTGCGGTTCGCTGCTTGCCGACACGTCACGACGATTTCCACTCCTACCGACGGCGGAGGCCGAATGGCGTCACCCCATCCCTTCGTCAGTCAACGGCGAAATTCCGATGAAAGCACGCATCGGACGGCTCCGCGGGCATCCGTTCTCCGTCGAATCCAAGCGCGTGCGGCATCGATCGGTCCCGTCGGCGAGGCGGAGTCAGGGCGGCCATGTACACCTCCAAAGCCGCCGCCAGTTACCAGATTAGGTCGGGGCGAATGCGCCTCGAACCGGGGGAAATCGTTACCGAAAGTTGTCCACCATCATCAAGTCAGCTTCCGGTTCGCTCCGTTCGACATAAACGAGGAAGTGCTCATCGCGACTCACGCACATGGCCGGAGAGGAGTTCCGACTCAATGCGATTGCCGATCGGGCCGACCTTGGTCGTGACCCCGGTCTTGATATCAAAGCGCATCACGTCCGGTGGGCCGCGTTCGTGTTTCGACGTAGTAGATTGCCCTTCCCGTAATGCTCCAGAGATCGGCCTTCCCGCGCTCATCACCTTCTTCTCGGATCCACCCTCGGCGGGCACGCTGAAGATCCCCTCGCCGAAGCCTCTGGGGAAATAGAGGGACTTCCCGTCTGCCGAGGGAAAGGCCTCCACTACATAAGACGATATGACCTGCTGCCACTCCCCGGCGGGATGGGAATTCCCGTCCGCAGGCATGCGGTAATAGCGTCGGTCGCCGGACGTATCGGATCTGAAATAGACCCAGCGACCGTCGATCGAGAAGCAGGGTCGTGCTTCTATACTTGTTTCGCTCGTCAAGCGTCGTACCGCCCCTCCCTCCGCAGGCACGCTGTAGATATCGGCGTTGCCTGCCTCGTCGCGCCCGTCGAAGACAATCATTTTCCCATCCGGCGACCAGCGCGGAGAGCCTGGGAACAAAGCGACGGACTTCGTTAGCTTCACACAATTGGAGCCATCGCTTGCCGAGGCCCAAATCTCGTAGACGCCGGAGCGGTTCGAAATGAAGACAATGCGCCTGCCGTCGGCTGAAATCTGGGGATCGAAATTCACACGAGTCGTCGTGGCGATGGGATGTGGTTCTCCGAGCATTTTCCCTTCGGCTGACAAATCCACGCGCAACAGGTTCACTGTTGTCGCGAACCCGGAGCGAGTAGGCCATGCGCACACCGCCATGGAATCCTGGACGTGCGAAGACCGGATACCGGCCGTCCTCTCCCACTCCGGACAGGCGTTGAGGAATCGCTCCCTCGCGAGCATCCACCGCAATTCGGCGGAGCCCCGGATTGTTCACGGCCGCTTCCGCCCAGATAAGTTCCTTCCCATCCGGGGTCCACACCAGACCCCTGATGCTGGGGCTTACGGCCACCAAGTGTCTCGCCGTGCCACCTCCGAACGGGATTACGGCCAGGTCAGCGGCACCAACTTTGTATCGCGAGCAGGCAATGCTCTCTCCGTCAGGGGAAACAGCAATTAATACATGACTCCACCGCTTGTCCGGTTCGGGCTCGTAGTCTATCGGGGTGACTTCGCCTGTATCCGCGGAGACAAGAATGATCTTGTGGAAACTCCTCCACGGTTCTCTGCGGTCGATACGATATATTTCCCATCCGGCTTCCAGTCGATGCTCGACCCGGCTACCGATGCCAGCCTTCGCTCAGATCCGCCGAATGGCGACATGAGCATCAGGCTCTTGTCGCGGACAAATGCGATCGAACGTCCGTCGGGAGACCATTTCGGCAAGGAGTCTTCCGCGGCGTCTGTCGTTAACCGATGCGGTTCGGCGGCGGAATCCACTACCTTCACATAGATGTCCTTGTTTCCGTCTTTGTTCCACGAGAAAGCGATCAGTGTGCCGTCCGGAGAAAAAGTAGGAGAATCCTCTTCACCGGGGTATGCCGTCAAAGGGACGGCAGTCATTGGCTCGACAGAACCGCGACCTCTCGAATGGCCAACGTACCAAACCGCAGCAACCCCGAGTGCGATACTGGCGATGGCGGCTGCCAACCACCAGCGCCGCGTCCTTCGCGTGGGCGCCGCCGAGATTGACGCACCCAGCTTCTTCGATTCCGACTGCTCTTTGACATCATCGAGTGCGACTTTCACATCAGACATGTGCTGCCAGCGCCGGGCAGGCTCTTTCCGCAGGCAGCGCCTGACGAGCTGCTCCACCTCGGGCGGCACGGAAACGATGATTTCGCAGACCGGTTTCGGCTCCCGATGCAGGATCGCCGATAGTGTGGACAGTTTCGAGTCTCCCTGGAAAGCGCGCTGTCCTGTGAGCATTTCGTAAAGAAGGCTGCCGAAACTGAAGATGTCCGAGCGTGCGTCCACCGCCTTGCCTTCCGCCTGCTCCGGCGACATGTAGGCAACCGTGCCGAAAATCCGGCCTTCCTCGCTATCCGGATGCTGGCTTTCCGACGGGACTAGACTCCCTCGCGCAGATTCGGTCAACTTCGCCAACCCGAAATCCAGTAATTTCACGAGGCCGGATGGTGTGATCATCACATTGCCCGGTTTAAGATCCCGATGAACGATGCCGGCCGCATGCGCCGCCGCAAGCGCCTCGGCAATCTGGGTCGCGTAGTTCAACGCCGCCGGCAGTCTCAATCCCTTGGGGCCGATCGACTGATCCAGCGTTTTTCCGGCCACATACTCCATGACGATGAAGTCCACGTTATGGTCATTGGCAATCTCGTGAACCGTGATGATGTTGGGATGGTTGAGAGCGGAGGCCGCCTTGGCCTCCTGGATGAACCGCTTCTTCCTCTCCGGATCAGTCACAAACTCCGCTGGGAGCACCTTGACGGCGACATCCCGTCCGAGACGATCATCGCGGGCGCGATAAACGTCACCCATACCACCCCCGCCGATCTTCTCGACCATGTGGTAATGGGTCAGCGTCCGATCGACCAGATTCGCCGCATTCGATTTCGTCCGATCCTTCGCCAGGATTTTGGCCGCCACCTCTAACGCCGGGGATTCGATGAAGCGTTCAATTCGAGACTGAGAAGCAAGCAGTTGTTCGACTTCTCTTTGCAGAGACTCATCACCAGCGCAGGCTTGTTTGAGGAAAGATTCGCGTTGGCCGGATTCGACTGCCAGGGCTGAGTTGTAAAGCCGTTCGATCTCCTGCCAGCGTTCAGGATTCACGTCTCCTCCCCACGCCTCATCTCGCGATACAGCCAGAGCTTCGCCGACTTCCAATCTCTCAGGACAGTGTCGGAGGAGACTCCCAGCGCCTCCGCCGTCTCTTGCTCGGTGAACCCGCCGAAAAAGCGCAACTCAACCACCTTCGCCTTCCTGGGATCAAATGCGGCGAGAGCAGTCAGCGCGCTGTCGAGGGCGAGCAGAGTCTTCGTCCGGCTCGGGGGAGAGTATCGCCGCCTCGTCGAGCGACATTTTCCGCACGTCGCCCCCGCGCTTCTGACTGCCGCGTGAACGGGCGAACTCCACCAGGATACGCCTCATTACATTCGCGGAAATGGCGAAGAAGTGGACGCGGTTCTTCCACTCGATCTCGTTCGCGTTCACCAGTCGGAGGTAGGCTTCATGAACCAGGGCCGTCGTCTGAAGAGTGTGATTGGCCCACTCTCGCGCCATGTAACAGTGGGCCAGCCGGTGCAGTTCGTCGTAGACAAGCGGAACGAGCTTGTCCAGCGCCGCGGTATCGCCCCGGCCCCAGGCCTGAAGCAGACGAGTGACATCGTGAGTCGGCTCATTCATCACGATACGTCTGGTGGGCCACGCCAGGTGGAATTGCCCGCAATTATCTGCCCATTCTCCCAACTAGCGGCGGCGTCCGCCTGCCGGGTCCGCTACGACAATTCCATTCTCAACCGCATCGGGGACGGAAGGAACCAAAAAAATCGATGCCGTGCGGGTTTCGCAGGTTGGTTTTCGCAATAGGGCGCGGGGGCGGAAAGAGCAAGCCGCCCCCCAGAGACGCCCATGGCAAACCAATCGATCTCACGGAATCAGGTTTTAGCGATTTCGCTGCTGGCGCTAGCTGCCAACCTTCACGCACAATCGCCAGGAAGCGTCACCAACCGAGTATTGGCTTACTTCGACCACCTCAGCAAAGAGCAGCATCTCGACGAATACCTCACACTCGCACGGCCAACGCCGGTTTCGATGAGGTATAAGGCAGCGGCGCTTGCCAATCTGCCACCGAACAGCAACGTGCAGCTGTCTGCCGAAAGCCAGGCCAAGCTCGCTGCGCTGGCACCGATCCTCGAGTTTTACGGCCGGAGAGGCATCATCGAGCCCCAGGTGATTGGCGACAATGAGACGACTTTCATCGGTCTGTATGAACGCTGCGCGCTGATCATCACCCAAAAGGCGCTCGACCTGCTCAGCCAGCAAGAGATACAGGCTGTCGTGGCGCACGAGCTGGCACACGAATGGTTACTGGGATGAATACCGGTTGGCGCGAGAGTCCAAACAAGATGACAAGGTACAGGAGATAGAGCTTCGTTGTGATGGGATCGCGATCCTCGCACTAGTCCGACTGCGGCTGAACCCTTCACAGATCATCTCGGCGCTGCGAAAGATGGGTCACTACGATAAGGATAGTTGGGGAGCCAATTACTACAGGGCACCCGACGAGCGTCTCGCGTTTGCCCGCTGGATGATCAATTCGATATCGAGTTGTCCGAGAGTTCGCTGAAAAGCGTGCGTCACAGTTCAGCGGTAAACCATTCGCGCGACTTCCTTTGAGTCGCCGGTTACACCCAGGGAGACGGGAGGTATGTCATGAAACCCGAATTTCGCCAACACATGGGTTCATCACGTCAATGGTAGCGCACCATGAACCCGCTGCCCGACGCTGAAACGCCTGAAGATCGATCGACCATGTCCATTTGGTCGCTCAGAGGCAATCGGAACGCTCGCGAAGGTCGTCATCACCACGAGCTATTGGCGCTGCCAAGCATGTGGCGAAGTCCCAGCCGATCGAGCGGGGAGAGGTGGCTTGGACTGACGAGATGGACAGTCTTCGCCCGCAGCGTACGGGTGACGGACCGGCGAATCGGAAGGGCGTTGGCGCAGCGAGCAACCCCAGAAGCGCGATAACGTCGTCGGCCAGCGTTGTGGTTGTAGTTTCCGAGGGCGATTTTGCGCTTACTCGGGTGAACTCGGTCCGCGGTAAGGAGGTCGTCGTGAAGAGACTAGCAAGCTGGAGTGTTCTACAACTTTTCGTCCTTTCTGTCGTTATCTCTGGCCTCCCGGCGACCGGAATCGCACAGACCAGAACGCCGGTGATACTTTTCCCTGGCTACATCTCGACCAAGCTGCTGGTAACAGTCGAGAACCAAACGGTGGCGCCCGACTGCCCAGCGAGTGGAACGTTCGGAAGCTGGGTTTCTAGCGACCAGTCAAACGGCTTCAGCCCTGCCTGCCGTGACAAGCTCATGACGCTGGTCTACAACCGTCGGCCATCTGTGCCGATGTCCCAGAGGTTTTCAGAGCAGCCCGGCGTGACAGTCACCATCAAGGACTACGGCAAAATCGAGAGCTGCCCGTGCCCGTTCTACGAGGATCTGTACGCCTTGCTCGAAGCGAACGGCTACACGCGAAACCTTGATATCCGAGTGGCGGGTTACGATTGGCGCCTGACGCCAGACATGGGCGGTTTCCTGCAGCGGACGATCGGTCTGATCGAAGAGACGTACGCAGACAATGGGAACACACCGGTCCATCTGCTGGCCCACTCCAACGGACCGCTCTATGCCCATTACCTGCTGACACATACCTCGCAGGCCTGGAAGAACAAGTTCATTCATGGGTTCACGTCGATCGCGGGAAACTTGCCCGGTCAGGGACTCCTGTATTCCTTCTTGTTCACCGGTTTCAACATAAATGACGCCAGCTATCCGGTGGACGCTGTGAGTGCAAAGGTCAGCGCGTTGATGTTTCAAAGCCATCCGGCCACTTACATGAGCGCCTCTGATCCGGCTGTGTTCAAGAACCAGGAAGTTGTCATCCAGGCTGGTTCTGCCACCTACACTCCACAGCACTACCGCAAACTGTTCCGCGACGCTGGGATGCACCTGGCAGAAGAGCTGGGTGCTTACTACATCGGCTTTGTCAAGTTTCGGAACCCCGCATTCTTCCCCAATGTGGATGTATACGCCGAAAAAGGATCAGGACTGGACACCGTGGTCGGGATAGGGCTGCCGGACTTGACCGTCGGGCAGTTGGTTGACGATACGACGGAGTTCTTTCTCCTGCCGGGTGACAGCAGTCAGGAGTACATCACGAACGATTCCGTCGCTGTTTGGGAGAAGATGGACTGTTTCGGGTTTGAACTGAACGACAACCCCGGCGTCGCTCATGTCAGCCTTGCCACCGCTCCTGCCGTGATGGCACGCCTGTTAACAAACCTACAACGGCCGAGATCGGTCTGCCCCGACCACTAGTCACAATGGAACGACCGGCTGCGAGTCGCAGCTTGTGGGCTACGCCGCGTGATTTGGAGGCCACGCATCACAGCGTCCCATGCGAAGGAGCCAGTTCAATCATCCGTTGGATGCGATTTCGAATAAGTCGCTGTGTGTCAAGGTGTTGCAGAGTGGCGGAGAGGGTGTGATTCGAACCCAACAGGACTCTTTAGTTGATGCCGATAAAAAAGATCGACGTCGCCACGATCGAGGCCGCGCGGCGGGGCTGACGCAGAGAAGACGGGTTGCGCCATCTGACCGAGCCCTTGGAGAACCAGTCGGCGAGGCGGTCTTGGCTCGCAGCGAATCGCGGCGGTTCGAGCTCGGCGGCAGCAGGCGCGTCAGTCGCGGTGACGTGACGCGCCTCAGTCCCACCTCCTTACGCCGATCAGCTGGTGCTCCCGTATTTCACATTGCACCCATAAGGTCGCGACGTCGCCTTCGTGACGGGCTTGCCGGCCATGGCTTCCGTCAGCGCGGCCGAGACGTAGTTGTTCGCGCCGGGAACGTCGGCGCGATCGGTGGTCGGCTTGTCGTCGATCGCTCCGTTGTAGACGAGCGTGCCTTTCTGGTCGATCACGAACATGTGGGGCGTCGTCCGCGCGTCGTACAGGCGGCCGATCGTGCCCTTGGGATCCAGCAGCACCGCCGTCTGCGCCGCGGTCTTCTCCTTGAAGTACGCGTTGGCCCGATCGGCAGTGACGTAGCCCTGCTCGCCCGGCGCCGACGAGATCACGGTCAGCCAGACGACGCCCTTCCCCGTCCACTCGCGCTGCAGACGCTGCATGTTGCCGCTGCCGTAGTGCTTCCCTACGTACGGGCACCCGTCGTTGTGCCATTCGAGCACGACGAACTTGCCCTTGAGATCAGCCAGCCGCACCGTCTTGCCGTGCGAATCCGTCCCGGTGAAGTCGGGTGCGGGCTCGCCGACCTTCGCCGCGTGTCCCACGCCCGATAGAACGAAGAGCATCATCGCGGCAGTTGCCACGGTCCGTGTTCTCGTCATTGCCTTCTCCCTTCTCCTGTCATCTGGAGTTCGGTGCGTCCCTCTCGTTGCGCGCAGCCAGGATCTCGTACGCGGTCCCGGAAGCGAACACCACGACGCCACGCAAGGTCGTGGGCGTCGTGGTCAACTGGTCCGATTTGCGCAGGCGGAACCGAATCGTCTGGCCCGACACGTCCACCTGCTGCGGCGCCGCATCGTCGACCTGGCTCTCGTCAATCGGGAAGAACGTTCCACGTTCGGCACGGCCATCCACGAAGATCGACACGCTGAAGGCCTCCGCCTCGTCGCGAAGCGTCGCGCGCCACGACGTCGGCGCAGGACGCGGCACCAGATCGCGGGCGCGTGCGATCAGCCCCGCCCACTGGCCGGCCGCCGGCGATGCGATCTGGTCGAGCGACAAGCCGATTGCCGCCTTGCCGGGCACGCAGACATCGCGGCAGACGATCCATCGAACGTCCGCCACGACCGCCCCATCGCCAGGGGATGTGCGCGGCCTGGTGCCACGAGGGGGCGGCATGAGCCGAACCGGCAGCAGCACCTCTCCGGCGTACCCGTAGTTCACCAGGCGGTCGACCGCGATACGCTGCGGAGCCGGCCACTCGATCTCGCCGGCCGACCACCCCGGCGGCAGCCGCGTCCATCGCACGCGGGGCGGCCCGCCCGAATCGCCGGGATTACGCCAATACACGTGCCACCCCGGATCCAGACGAAACCGCACGCCAGCCCACACCTCATCGTCGGCTTGCCTCGCGGTCACGAGGTCGACGGTGACGTAACGTCCCTTCGCCACCCGGGGCGGGACATCCTGCCCGCTGGCCGCTGCAGCCAGGCACGATGCTGAGAGAATCGCAAACAGGAAGCCGGTGCGCATCGCTGGCGTCTGTGCTGGAATAGGACGTCGAATTCGCGGGGAAGGTCTCCGACAGCCAGCTCGAACGCAACGTACGGGCCGGCCAGTTGAGAACCCGGGATCTTCCGCGTGCGCGGGTTTCTTGGGCACAGCGTGATGGGCTCACATTCCGAAGCGGTGGCGTGCCGCGGTCTCGCGCGTTCACTGCCATGGTGACGTATCAGCCAGACCTGTACGACGCGGTGACGCCGGCGTCGTTTCAAGGCGACCTCGAGTGGTGCCGCTGCAAGGCCCTGGAGAGCGGCGGTCCCGTGCTCGAGCTCGGGGCAGGCACCGGTCGCGTCACGTTAGCGATTGCAGAAGCAGGACCGACGATTTACGCGCTGGCGAGCGATCGTGTCCGGACGTACGGCGGACTATGCCGGCACGTGAAGTTCAGTCCGCCGCCGATGGCGAACGGCACGACGACTGCGCTGCCGATGCGCTTGGTGTGGGGCGCACGTAGGGCGGAACTTCAGTTCGGCCGCGCCAGCAACCAGAGCTTCGCGACGTACTCCTCGATCGAATGCGATCGAATGCGCGGCCAAGCCGGCCCGGGCGACCGGACGCATCCGGAACCGACCTATCCGAATGGCGGGGGACTGCGCCGCCGGCCGCGCGCATACTGACCATACTGAACACGATCGGCGCGAACAGGAGTGGTGGTCATGACGAGCAAGATCGGGATCATCGGCTCGGGTGTCGTCGGGCAGACCCTTGCCAACGGTTTCGTGGCCCACGGCTACGAGGTGACGATAGGCACGAATTCGCCGGGCAAGCGCGACGAGCTGGGTGCCAAGACTCATGGGAAGGCGACCGTTGGCTCGTTCGAGGACGCGGCACGGTTCGGTGACACGGTCGTCGTGGCGACAAAGGGCAGTGCCGCTGAAGCGGCGGTGAAAGCGGCTGGTGTTTCACACCTCAGCGGCAAGACGGTCATCGATACCACCAACCCTATCGCGGACGCTCCACCGGTGAACGGCGTCCTGCAGTACTTCACGGCGCAGAACGACTCGCTGATGGAACGGCTCCAGCGGCTCGCTCCCGACGCTCACTTCGTCAAGGCCTTCAGTTGCGTGGGGAACGCGTTGATGGTCAATCCAGACTTCGGCGGCGCGAGGCCCACGATGTTCATCTGCGGCAACGACGACGGGGCGAAACAGCAGGTGGCAGATATCCTCGGGCGATTCGGGTTCGAGGTGGCCGACATGGGCGCCGTCGAAGGGGCGCGTGCGATCGAGCCGCTCTGCATGCTCTGGTGCATTCCGGGATTCTTGCAGAACCGCTGGACCCACGCGTTCAAGCTGTTGGCTGGGTGAGCGCGTCGGGTGGGAGAGATAGTCCGCGGATTAGCTCCGCGTCATCCGTCCCGCCCTTCGGTGCGCTCCACTTCGATCGTGCAGTGAATCAGCAGCGCCACGAGCGCGCCGATGGCCGCTGCGACCGGGGCGAGCACTGTTCCGACCACGCCGACGGACAGCGGAAACTCCGCCACTATTTGTCCCTCCTGCTTCACGACCACTCGCCGGACGTTGCCTTCGGCGATCAGTTGCTTCAATCGATCCAGGAGTTCGCCGCCCTTGGTTTCGACCGTTTCCCACCATGTCCGTTCGACCATGTCTCGCCTCCTCGATCCATTGTTCGCTTGTCGGAGCACACCGGAACATCCCCGCCGGAAGATCCTGCCGGGCCGCCGCGCTGGATGCGCTCGCCGCAACCTAGCGGAACCGCTCTCACTCTGCGCGGCATTCAACCCCCACCGTGTACTACGCATGCACGTTCGCCAGGTTCGTCTTGGGATGGCGATTTCAGGTCATACGGCCAGCGGCCGTCCGCATTCCCCAGCTGGAGCGCCCGCCGGAGTCGCTGACGGATTCGTCCTTCCCGGTCACTGGCCGCCGGCAGGACGTGCTGAACGGCGACCAAGGAAGGCGTCCAGCCCGAGATGTTCATCCCGTACACGCCGACTCTCCGGATCGGTCCGGACACCAAGGCTGCCGGGCTCAGTCAGACCTGGCGCGACTCACGTCACCTCAGCCCACGGGTAAATGAAGTCGATAAGTTGCGAGCTACGCCCCCAATAACGATTCCGAACGGCGACGAAATCAGGCGCGCCCGCCCCGAATAGCTGTGAGCTTCGGCTTGTCGCTGAAGGCGTCTTCAGAATTCTCGTGAGCCGCTCCTGCCGCTCCGGAGATCGACGTCCGCCGCCGTGATCTGATCGAGCATGACGTGACCACGGCTCTCAGCGTGGCGGCGAGCTGTTTCGTGACGCTGTGGTACTTGCGCAGGGTCGCGCGCGCCAGGCCTGCCGATTCGCGGTTCGCGATGAACACCTTGAACGCGTCGGCGATGGTGATGCGAGCAGCCTTCGCCGGCGCGGGGTCTGGAGCCAGAGGATGGGGTGCCGGCTTGCCGGTCCAGGACTCCGCCGTTTCGTGAGGTCGCCGATCCGGTGCGCTTCGAGCCAGTCGGACGCACCGGTGGTCTTGCGGGAGAATCTGCGACCGAAGGTAGCCGAGACGTGGATCTCGTACTGGCATTGCGCCCCCAACCTTGCGCCGCTCGTCGCGTTCGGTGGAGCGCGAGTCCTCAGGTTTGCCGATTTCGCAATCGACGCAGTGTCGGCGGTAGGGTTGAGCTTCACCCTGCCCTCGCGTTGCGGGCGAATGTAGCAAGCGGTGCACGCCATCGCACGCCAGCGACCACCAAATAATTGCGGTATTCACTGAGTGTTTTTGATGGCGGAGAGGGTGGGATTCGAACCCAACGGGACTGTTTAGATTCTGTAACTTACACAATCCACAGTGCCGCCGTTGCCATTAATTAATGCCAGCGATGCCGCGGCGCCTTGCACGCTGTCGCACGCCGGACGAGTTGCGTGCGGAGCCTCCGTGCGTCCACCGCACCCGGTGAATAGGCGTCCGATCCTGGCGACCGATATCGTGCCGCCGGTCGTGCCGCATATTGCTCTAATCTCCGATGCCAGCCGGGCCTCCGCAGCCCGGTCGCGCCTCCCCTCGGCCTCGGCTCGAACAACGACGTGCGCGTGAACGACAGGATGTGGTGCACAGTCGAGGGCACTCGCGGCGACCGGCTTGGGAACAGTCCGCCGCCCGCCTTATACTGGGTGCATGCGCATCTGGCTCGACCTCCCCGACGCGCTCGGCCACCGCGTGGCCGCGCCCGGCCAGGATCTGTCGGAAGCCGCCTTTCACGCCTTGGTCATTGACGCATATCGCATGGGCCGATTGACGGAGCACGAACTCCGTGAGGTGCTCGACCTCCCCACGCGCGACGCCCTCGACGGATTCTTGAAGGCCCACGGTGTGCCGCTCGACTACTCGGTTGAGGACCTTGCCGACGAACGGGCGCTCGCCGCCCGACTCTGGCCCGACACGGCCTCGCGCTGAGCGGCGTGATCGCCGTTGCCGACGCCTCGCCGCTGCACTATCTCATTCTGATCGGGCACATCGATCTCCTGCCCGCGCTTTTCAGCCGGATCCTGGTTCCGCCCGCGGTGCTGAACGAACTCCGGCATCCTCAGGCCCCCGCGCCCGTGCGCGAGTGGGCGAGCGACCCACCCACGTGGCTCGAATGCCAGGCGCCCGAGCGCACGGTCGCCGATCTCCCGCGCGGACTGGGACCCGGAGAGCGGGACACGCTTGCCTTGGCGTCGACTCTCCTTCCCGCGGTGGTGCTGATCGATGAGCGCGACGCGCGCCGCGAAGCCCGCCGGCGTGATTGGGCGGTGATGGGCACGCTGGGCCTCATGCGCGCGGCGGCTGATCGCCGGATTGAGGGCCTGGATCTCGCCGAAGCGGTGGCACGCCTGCGCCGCACCAACTTTCGCGCGAGTGATGCCGTGTTCGCCGAGATCCTCAGAGACACATGAGCAGCACTCAGGGACGCCCAGGTCTCGAGATGCAGACGGCCTGGACGCGGGCGATCGAAGGCTGTCGGTCGCGATGGTTCAGTGCCCGCACGATGGCGTCGAGCACGGCGTCCAGCTCCTTACTCACGTCTTCGGCCAGAAAACGCAGAACGAAGTAGCCTCGCTCTTGCAGCAACTGGTCCTTGCGACGATCACGCCGGTATGCAACCGGATCGGCCAGGTGCTGGGCACCGTCCAGCTCCACTGCCACACGAGCCTCATCGCACAACAGGTCGACCTCTAACGTCCCGAAGCCGTCGAACGCGATTGGCAGCGCGGCGTTGAGACGAAGACGGCCCTTGGTTTCCGGTAGGGTTTCCAGGCGCCGGTAGAGGAACGCCTCCGTCGCGCTTCGAGCGCGATCGACGCCCTCGGCATCGGGTGACACCGGACGGGTGGCGCACACGAAGAGATGGGCCAGCGGAGTGTCCACGCCGTCCCGAACGAGCCTGCGCACGCTCCCCGAATAGTCGCGCTTCCAAAGCGGATCCGACGGGAGCGGCACATTCGCGGGCCAGCCCGGAATGGCGCTCGCCGGCAGGAGAATCGTGTAGCCGACGGCCTCATAGCCGCGACACCGCCGGTCGAACATGCGCGCGAGCATGGGCACGTTGAGATCCGCGTAGTCGTAGACCCGCACCTCGCGCTTGCCGTCGTACAGGCGGTGCAACCGGCCGGCGTACTGCGCGATCGTTCCGCGCCACGAGACCGGCAGCGTCAGAAACAACGTGTCCAGGCGCGAGTCGTCGAAGCCCTCGCCCACGTGCTTGCCGGTCGCCAGGATGACCCGCGCCTCGTCACCCGGGATGGACCCCAGGTGGCCGGTGACCGTCTGCTGCTGCTTCCTGCTCATTCCAGCTCGCAACGCGACGAGATGACGGACGCGACCAGCCAGGCCGTGCTCGAGGCGATCCAGGTGCTCATTCCGCTCGGTGAGCACGAGTGGTGACCGGCCAGCGATTGCGGACTCGACGACGTCATCGCAGATGCGGCGGTTGCGCGCCTCGTCATCGATCAGCGCCTGGTACAGCGCCTGGAACTCCACGCGTTTGTCCGGATCCGGAGCCTTGGCCGGTTGGAAGGTCGTCGGGTGCACGAGCACGATGTGTTCGAAGGGTCGCGCTGCGGCCTGGGCTTTCGCGTCGACTCGGTGTCGGACCGGTCCGCACTGCATGAACACGATCGGGTGGTGGCCGTCCTTGCGGGCGACCGTCGCCGACAGTCCGATGACGAATCGCGCCTTGGCTTGGCGCACGACCTGTTCGAAGCTCTGGGCGGACAGATGGTGACACTCGTCCACGACCACGTGTCCGTAGTCGGCGACGCGATCGTCCACGACGCCCTTTCGCACGAGGCTCTGAATAATCGCCACATCGATGCGACCCGTCGCTCGACTCCGCCCGCCGCCGATGCGACCGATAGACGTCGCCGGCAGGCCAAGGAAGGTCGATAGCCGCTCGACCCACTGGTCGAGCAGTTGGCGCCGATGCACGAGGACGAGCGTGTTCACGCCGCGCTGCGCAATCAGCCAGGCGGCAACCACCGTCTTGCCAAACGCGGTCGTGGCGGCTAACACGCCCGTGTCGTGCGCCAGCATCGCACGCGCCGCGGCCGTTTGGTCGGTGCGCAGTTCGCCCTGGAAGCTCCACATCGATGGGGCGGCCGCCGAAGCGTTCGTCGTGAATCGTCGTGCGGATGCCGAGTTCACGCAGCGACTGCCGAACCTCGTCTAGGCAACCTCGCGGCAGGCCGATATGCTGCGGATGATCCTCCGCGCACGCGATGACCCGCGGCTTGTCATAGGTGGACAACCGCATTGCCTGCGCCTTGTAGAACTCCGGGTTCTGGAAGGCCGCCACGCGAAGGAGACGGTTTCGCAGACCCGGAGGCAACCCGGCCTTGGCAATGTACAGTTGGTTTCCAAGTACCAGTTCCAGTGTCTGTGGTAGCCCACCGAGGATGGGCATCTCCGTCCGACGGCGTGACGGTGGCGCGGTCCACGGCTCGTCGTCGCCATCGTCCTGCGGCGGGAGACGGACGCCGAGAATGCGGCCGCGACGTTCGGCGTCCTGCACGATGCGTTCGACCTGCGCGCGGTCTGCTTTCCGGATACTGGCGAGAAACGCCCACTGGTCGACCCAGGGCGTGAGATCGTCGTCGAGGAACACGGTGTTGCCGTGGCCACGCGGCCCCTTTTGGAGCGGCAAGGCGATCAGGTTGCCGAATCCGCCATGCGGCATCGTGTCTTGGTTGGGGAACAGCCGGTCGTACGAATCGAGCCCGATGTCCGGCCGCTCTTCCATCGCGTCGGTCAGGAGGAATGATCCGAGTCGTCGCGCGAGTGCGGCTGGAATGGCTTCGGCGAAAAAGAGCCACACGTGTCCGCCCCGACCTGAGCGTGAGCGCTCGAGCGCCGCCGACAGACCGAGACGTCGGCAACCCTGAAGAACAGCCGTGGCATCTTGCTGCCAACCGGTCTTGTCGAAGTCAACGGCCAGCACAAAGCAAGTCTCGTCGAGCAGCAGCGGATAGACGCCCGCCACGAAGGCTTGCCCGTCGTCGTCCCGTCCAGACAGGTGCCAGCGGATGACGTCGTCGGTTACCGGGAGGAATCGACGGTGCGGACACTCGGCGCACTTGATGCGCGGCTTTTCACAGATGCCGCGTACCCACTCGTTGGCGCACGCCGGTGCGTACCCCGACTTGCCGCTCGTCCTGCTCTCGAATCGCCGCGGGTACACGTCGGCGCGCCCTCGGAAGAGAGACCTGAAGAGCGCAATCTTCTCGGTCGACGAGGAGTTCGTGTGGACCGGTGCTGGATTCCCACTCATCGTCATTCGTGTGTGGGCCGCTCACGGATGTGGTCGCAGCGGATCCGGCCGCATTCGGAGCAGCCGAACGGCCACGCACATCGGCGCATGCAAGGCGCACCTCTCCACGCCAGGCGCGCGCAATCCGGCCGGATGTGGTCGCGCTCAACCAACGCCGTCAGGCTATAAAACATTGAGGCCCTCAGGTGGGCCGGCGCAAGGATAATCGCTGGCCCGACGGATGCTCCCGACCGGGGAGAGAAGATCTCTGGCACGCTCGACGGTCACCTCGTCGGTCGGCCATCGAACAAGCAGGACCGGCGCGCTCCGCGAGCCGCAACTCAATCGTCACCAGGTTGTGCACATCGATGGTGCCGGCCGACCGGTAATCCGGCGGTGCGCTGCTCGAGCGGCGTTCTGGCTCGGGTTTGCTCTCATGGCACGTGGCGCCATCGCTCCCGCATCCGGCTGGTTCGGCAGAGCCTGCCGCCTGTTGGGCGAGGGTCAGCTCGACTGTGTCGTCCGGGGATACCGTAAGACCGATATGGAATGACCGGCTCGCTATCGTAACCTCGTAGTGCTATCGCACTCGACAAGGTGGTGGATGCCACCGTGATACCGGCTTAACGCCTTGCGGTGTCACCGGTGCCCGTCAGTGCGTGCGGGTGGGTGGCGGTTCGCCAATCTCACCTCCTCTCCGGGTCGCTGTTGTGTAGCGATGATATCGCCAACCGCGTCGTCGCGCAGGGACGGCTCAATCGCGTCTCGCATTCTCAGGGCGATCCTACCCGACGTTCTGCTGACGCGGTCGCCGGGCCCGTCCGCGCGAACCGACGTCCGCGTTCATCGTCTGCTTGGGAGTCGCATGTATGTTCGTTGGTGCGTTGCTGTTCTCCTGCTTCTCACGATCTGCATCGTTCCCGGCGCGTCTGCCTTTGCACCGGCGATATTTGGTCACCCACGATCACTCGAGGAGCGTCGGGTGACGAGCGCGCCTACACGGCGTTGACTTCGACCCGAACGACGTTGCCGCATGTCATCCGAGCTCTCGTGGTCACCGAAGATTGAGAGTCTTCGACCGACGGTTCGATTCGATCCGCATCGTCGACTGCAATCACCGTTCTACGAGCCGGCTAAACGGTAGATGGCGGAACGATCACTCAGCAGCTGGCGGGCCAAAGTCTCGGGCGTGAGGAGGCGCGCCCTGCTCTTCGCGCCCGACCGGTGCGAGCCGTTCGCGGCGCTCCACGCCTTGGCGGACGAGCGCGGGGTCTGACGCGAACCGCCCGGCCAACGGGGCGGCAGGGTGGTGGCCTGGCAGGCGTTCGAGCGGCGCGACGCGCGGGCCGACATGCGGGATCGCTGTGGCTCCCGAGCACTGACAGGAGCCGGCGCCGAACTTCCAGGCGCCCAGCGCATTGCATTTGCCCTCACCGTTACAGATAATCCGCAGCCAGACTCACTCACGCCGGCAACGGGAGGATGCGCCATGAAGACGACCATCGCAACGCTCGTGTCCGTAATCGTCCTCGCCCCTGCAGTGTCTGCGCAGAGTCCGTTCGACGCGAACTGGACGCTCAATCAAGAGAAGAGCGACTTCACCGCCACGACGATGGCTATCGAAGACGCGGGGAGCGGCGCCATCAAGTTCGTCAGCCCGGCATTCACCTACACGGTGAAGACCGACGGCACCAAGACCGATACGCCCGCCGGCTCCACGGTGGCGATCCAGAAGCAGGCCGACGGCAGTTACCACCAAACTGAGTGGCTCAAGGGAAAGGAACTGAGCCAGTCCGACTGGACGCTCTCCGGGAACGACAAGACGCTCACCGTTCATGAATTCGGAATCCGTCCGGACGGCGAGAAGTTCGACAACACGACGACGTACACACGGACGTCCGGCAGCGCCGGTCTTGTGGGCACATGGAAGACCACGTCGGTCAAACTGGGGAATCCGCAGACTTTCACGATGAAGATGGGACCCGGCGACCAGATGACGTGGGACATTCCCGCCATCAAAGCCACGTGGAAGGGCAAGACGGATGGCTCGGAGTCTCGCCCCGCGGGTCCGACCGTTCCCGACACGCTGACGCTCGCGGTGACCCGCCAGGGCCCTCGGACCATCGCGTTGACGGAGAAGCTCAAGGGCAAGACCATCTTCGCCGGCACGTACACCGTGTCGGACGACGGAAAGAGCATGACAGTTGAGGGGAAGAACGAGAAGGGCGAAACCATCAAGGAAGTCTGGGAACGGCAGGGCAGCTGAGAGGCCGCGAGAGCCGAGGTCGGGGTGATTCCAGAGTTGCCACGCTCGCATGGGGGGCATGAGCAGTACCTTCCGCGCTCATCCTTCCGGCGTGGGCGAATGTTGACCTTCTAACGGCCTGCTAACATCCGTCGGTCGAAGACACCGGCGGACTGGCGAACGCCGACGCTGAATCACGCGTGCATGAACGTGCTGCGGGAACTATGGTCTCAAGCCGCAAAACTGAGCTTCGGCGCGCCAGACCACTACGTTTCCCGTGCCGTGGGCGCAATCATCAGATTGATCCGACGCGCCCTATGACGTCGTGGCGAGGGCAGGGAGGCGACCTCGAGATCGACGAGTGCACCCGTCGCATCAACGTGGCCTGCAGCGATGGCGTGCGCGAGTAGACTTAACCGATCATCGCGGTCGTCGGCCGTGCGCAGGTTCCAGATGCGCGGCGCTTTTGTGTGGTGCGCCAGAGGGTCTTCTCACCACTGTTAATCGGGTCGACGACCCAACGCAGCCCGCTTCGCGCGCCCAGCGCGGGTGCGCGCCTTCGATCGACCACGACAGCGGTTCGCCCGCATCCGTCATCCACAACCGAATCACCTCGTCACGGCCGCTGACGATGACGCGACCGTCCGGACTGAACGTCGCCTGTTTGACGGACGGATGCTTCATCGGCACAGTAGTGGGCTGTCCGCGTCTTCGGGTCCAGAGGCAAAGCGTCTCGGACCCCGCCAACCCGCCTCGACTGAGGATCAGATGTCCATCTGACTGAATGCCACGCCGCCGAGCAGCGGCCGATGCCCGATGTGGGCCTCGATCTCTCGGAATGCGCTCATGTCCCGGACAGCATCGCGTCGTGTTCCGGGGCGACGGGCGGCGGGAACGTTCGCAAGCGTCTACCGGGCATGGCTGCACGCGTGTGTTTGCCGCGATCCATTGAGACGATCGCTCCGGATGGTCACGCGGTATACTGTGCGGAGTCAGACGTTGGAAGGGTGCAGCTGCTTCCGCTGCAGGCAACTGGATGGTCGGGCCGCCATCCTCGGTCGGTGAGACGAGAGAATGCCTGTGCGAATTGCAGCGTTCACGTCGTCTGTAATCCTCGGACTTCCCAGGTTCGTTAGCTCCTGCCTTGATCGGGTACGGTCGGAACAGGTTCCGCTTCCACCGCTCCCCTTGAACGGTTGCGTCTGTCAGTGCTCCCGCAGCACGGTCGCTGGCCGCTAACATCTAACCAACGCTCTCAAGAATTGCCAAGGGATATGCCTAGTCCTTCGATGCATGGCGACGGCGGTCCTGCGATTCTGGAGCTGAGCGGCATTCAGGCGGGAGACGCGAAGATTTGACGGGCAGCGGCGACACGGTCGACTCCAGAAACCTGGAAGGAAGAGTTCTGTTCGTATATCCACCCGGATCGGATCGGGATCTGTATGTGTCGGCTCTGAGCGAGGCTGGTTTTGAAATCGCCGCGGCACCGACCGTCACGGATGCCACTACTCGGCTCACCAACGTCGAGCCTC
Organism: Vicinamibacteria bacterium; assembly: GCA_963697705.1. Classification (GTDB taxonomy): domain Bacteria; phylum Acidobacteriota; class Vicinamibacteria; order Vicinamibacterales; family JAENWD01; genus CAVUCH01. Next base: position 134,976 of record CAVOPA010000015.1, on the reverse strand, counting down.
TCGACGTGATCGTGATGGAACTGGGGCGGGTCTGCTGAGGCGGAGAGGATGTGCGGCTCGCGTTCGTCACCGCGCAGCCCAGCGACAGGGCGGTCGATACCGCGGCGACCTGCAAGAAGTTGGTACTCAAGGTGGTGCTTTCTCCCTCGTGTCACGGGAGGACGTCCCAGAGCCGTACCTGAGTTGCTGCTGCGCGAGCTGGACGCGCTGACGCGCGGGGGCGGCGCGTGGTGACGCTGGCGCGCCACGCCTCACTGCTCGCGCAGGGATCCGGACCGGCCGCTGGCAGCGGGTCCGGCACAAAGGCCAAGGGAACTTCCTCGATCAGGCGCCGGCTCTCACGCCTCGCTGGCCCGTTGGCTGAAGGCGCGGGCGTGGCCGTGATCGGCTCCGATGCCGTGTCAGCGGCCGGGGAGTTTGCCGTCCATCAAACTGCGCCAATTCAGCACGACGCGGAGCCGGTCTGTCGTCCGCGAATCGTTGGCGCGCATCATGACGAAACGCTTGCCGTCGGGCGAGGCATCGTAATCGCGGCCGGTGGCGCGATAGCGCCCGGCGAACATCAGCGACGGCGTGCTGGTCGAGAAGGTGCCGGCCGTCTCCACCTGCGACACGAACACCTCGTCGTCTCGTCGATAGAATATCTCCCGGCCGTCGCGCGACCAGATAGCGCTCTGCCCGCCTCCTTGCGACACCAGGTGTTTGGCTCCGGGGCCGGGAAACGGCTGCACGTACACCTCGGTGCGGCCGGACTCATCGGACGCGTACGCCATCCATCGGCCGTCTGGCGACAGGCGTCCGCTGTACTCAACGGCGGCTGTGGCGAACCACGGCTGCGCCTTGCGGGCATCGAGCGACAGCATGTAAATGTCATCCCGCGTCTTCTCGCCACTCGTCGAGAAGATGATCGTGCGGCCGTCGGGCGTCCACGAAGAGGGATCCGGCCAGATCGGGACGGGGCTGGCCCATACCAGTTCGGCCGGCGTGCGCCCATCCAGCCGCTGCACGTACAGCCCGTACGAGTTCTCGCCGCGCTTGCCGCCGAACACGATCGATTGACCGTCCGCCGCCCACACCGGATCCCGGCTGAAGCCGTCAAAGGTGAACCGCGACACCGTCCGGCGGGTCACGTCGGCGAGCCACACGGATGCAGGGGACTCGGGACCGCTTTCCTCGACGGTGAGCGCGACGAGCCGCCCGTCCGGTGACAGGTTGAGATCCTCGTAGCCTCGCGGCAGATCGTTGATCGTCGTCGCATTCCCCGCGCGATCGACCCACACGAGGGAGTAATCGACCGGTTTCCCCGTCCCCGGCGCGTAGACGAGGACGCCGGTGCTGGAGGCGTCGAACGAGCGGTCGTCCACCCCGTCGAGCACGGTGAGTGGCGGGCTGGCGTGCCCGGCGCGTGCGGGATCGAATCGGCCGATCATGAGCGCACCGTCGCGGACGAATGCCACGTGTCCCGCGCTCCCGTTCGGACCCGGCACGTACCGCCCGAAGGCCGCTTCCTCCTGCACGACCGAGCGCGCGCCGGTGTCGAGGTTCACGGCGGCCAGCAGTGTCGTTTCGCGGCTCCACGCGATGACGGTGAACAGCACGACGGGGTTGCCCGGGAGGCGCTGAGGCCAGACGTGCAGGTCATCACCAGGCGCGAGCGACGTGACCTGTCGAGGCGTGCCGCCCTCCTCGCGCACCGCGAACAGGCCGCGCGTGCCGGGCGCGAACACGATCTCGCCGTTGTCCCCCCAGCTGCCGCCGTACGCCTGCGGGGCATCGGCCAGCGTCACGGGTGTCCCACCTGCGAGCGGGAGCTTCTTCAGCTTTCCACCGGCGAAGAAGCCGACCCACTGGCCGTCGGGAGAGAGGAACGGACTCCGCGCGCCGTCGCTGCCGGCGATCGGACGCGGGGCGAGATCGGCCATGCCGCGCGCGAACAACTGCGTACCGCGGCCGTTCGGGGCCACGTAGACGACGGTGCGGCCGTCAGGCGACACGGCCAGCGGGATATCGGCCCAGCGTGGAATGTCGCTCGTCACCACCGGCGCCTCCTGCGGCAGCTCGATAGTGAAGTGCCCATCGACCGGCGCTGTCGGGGCGACAGTGGGCGCCTGGCGCGCCCATGACAGGAGCGCGGCCGCTGCCGCCGCCGCCGCGATGCCCCACGGCACCCATCCCACGGCGCGAGCGCGTGCGGTTCCCGCTGAACGGGCCGCCGCCGGTGCGGATGCGTCCTCCAGGTCCCACCGCGCGTCGCCGATTGCGCTGAGCCGTCGCCGCGGATCCTTTTCCAGGCAGCGCGCGAGCAACCGCCGCACTCCGGCTGGCACGTCCTGCGGCAGCGCGTCGAGATCCGGCGCGTCCTTGATCACCGCCGCGAGGATGTCGCCGACGCTGTCGCCGCCGAAGCACGCGCGTCCGGTGAGCATCTCGTAGAGCACGATTCCGAATGCCCAGATGTCGGCGCGCCTGTCTACCGGGCGTCCCTTCGCCTGTTCCGGCGACATGTACGCCGCGGTGCCGATGATCATGCCCATCGCGGTGCCGCGTGCGGTCAGTGTCGGGGAGTGCATGGCGCTCACGGCCGCCCCGGACAGTTCCGGTTCGAGCGCTTTGGCGAGACCGAAGTCGAGCACCTTCACCTGGCCGTCAGGCCTCAGCTTGATGTTCGCAGGCTTCAGATCGCGGTGCACGATACCGGCGTCGTGCGCGCATTCCAGGGCCTCGATGACCTGCTGCGCAATCGACAGTGCGTCGCCGAGTGGAAGCCCCTGCCGCCGGGCGGTGCTGCTCAACACGCCTGACCCGGACGCGGTCCCGCGTGCGAGTCGCTGGGCGAGATCCTCCCCTTCGACCAATTCCATGACGATCGCGCGTGTGGCGCCGGTGTCCTCGACCCCGTAGATCTGCGCGACGTTGGGGTGGTTCAGCGCGGCAAGCGCTTTCGCCTCGCGCTCGAGACGAGCGAGGCGATCCCTGTCCACGGCGAACACGTCCGGCAGGACCTTGATCGCCACGTCGCGATCGAGCCGCGTATCCCGCGCGCGGTAGACCTCCCCCATGCCACCGGCTCCGAGGAGAGCGTTGATGATGTACGGGCCGACGCGTGAACCTGCGGTCAGTGGCATGGGCGCAGTGTATGACGAAGCCGTCCCCGGCGTCGCTGTGGGCACCCCTCCAGCGATCAAGCACTGGCGCGCACGTATGAGGGGCTGAACGGGGCGCTACGTCGATGACGCGTGAGGCCCGCCTGAAGGCGGGCGACGGTCACGGCGGACAACGGATAGCGGATCACGGATAGCGTGTGCATACGTGGACTCGACGCGCGGAGCGTCCTCTCGCGCGCACGTTGGCTCCACGTCTACTGACGGCTGCGCCCGGCCTGCCTGAGACGCACGAGATCGGCCCGCATCGCCTCGACCCGCTCGGGGTGGTCGGCGGCGACGTTCTTTGTCTCGCCCGGGTCGGTCGGGAGATCGTAGAGCTGCGGCGACGGGCCTCCGCCGAGCTCCGTCCGCGTATTCGCATCGTAGGTCCCGCCGCCGGGCTCGATATATTTCCACGGTCCCTTGCGCAGGGCGAGCCCCCACCCCTGTTCGACGGCCACCTGACGGCCGGTCGCGCTCGTCACGAACAACACCGCCGAATTCGGGCGCGTGAGAGGACTCACGATCGAAAACTGGACGCTGCCCGTTCGTCGTGCACGCGAGATCCGCGACTGGACTTCAGGATGCCGCGCGAGAGCGCAACCTGATCATAAGGACGTCCATCGACTACACGAAGATTCACCGCATGCCACCGGCTGAATCGGATTCTCAACGGTTCTTTCGAGTCACGCCTCCCGTGGTACATCGGATGATCACGGCGCTCCAGGCGCACGGATTCATAGACCGGGAACCTGGGAAGGCGCGCTCGATCACGCTTCGGCTCACGCGCGCGCAACTGCCGGATCTGAACTAGCGTCAGCTCGGATGTGGGCGGCGCCGCGCCATTTTGCGAGGACCAGGATGGCTGAATTCTCGGACATCTGGATTGAACAACGCGAGGCGGCGCGCGACATCCGGGACTCGGGGTATCTGATCGGCGAAAAGGTGGGGTCGCAAGAAGGCACTGAGGAGGATGGCCCGTCCGAACTCGCCGGTCATGCGGTGGACATGTGGCAACGCCGGCGCCGCACTGCAAGCTTCCCCTGGCCTTCGTTGAGAAGTTCACACCGGAGTGGGATTGGCTCGTTCGCTGAGCCGAGCCCCGCGGCGATCAGCATGCACTCGCGTATTACCTCGATGAACGACTTCGTTGCCTGAGTGACACGCTTAACACCGACAGAGAATCGTGACCCCGTGCTCGACTTTCCTCCGCGGCGATGAACGCGAACCTCATCGCTGGTAGTTCGTGAAGAAAGGCCGCGGCTTTTTGAGATGTCGCGCTCCTCCTGGAGGCCACGGTTTTTCCCGGCGAAGTCGCGCCAGCTCCTCCCGGCTCGACCGTCGTCAGCCCGGTCCGGCCATGCGTCTGGTCGGCGGGGATGCCGACGCCGAGTGGCGCGTGCCGCGTGGCGAGATCATGCGCTCGCGCGCTTGTTCGACTTGTCGCCACTCAGCACGGTCGCCGATCTCGCTCGCGGACGCTTGCGCTGACGTCATTTCGCAGGTGATGGGACAGGGTTCGATTCCCTTTTTGAAGAACCCGCGTGGCCCGAACAGGCCTGAACTTGCGACTTCTGACGCTGATCAGAGGCGAAGAGACAGTTCGCATCGCACGCCATCGCACGCACGGAACCCACTAGGCCGGCTAACTCATTGAAACGAAAGGATTGAGTTTGGCGGAGAGGGTGGGATTCGAACCCACGTGCCGCTTACGCGACAAGACGCTTTCGAGGCGCCCCCGTTACGACCACTTCGGTACCTCTCCGTGCCCGGTGTCCCCAGCGTGGCCGGCTGGTGCGCCTGGCGGCGCGCGTAGAACAATCGATTATACACGGGCGCATTTACGCGCCGCAGGATCGACCGCACCCGTTCCGGAACCGACTAGTTGAGTGTCGTCGATCCACTGCTCGAGCGGACTTCAGGACGTGTTCAGTCCGTTGCGCTCCAGCATCGAAATCCCTGGGGACGCCTCCTCGCGAGGGCCGCGGAAAAAACGACACGGCTCCTCGGCTCAGCGTTGACCGTCGCGTCCACGCCCGCGCCGCGCTTCGAAGAACTGCTGCAGCAGCGCGCGCGCCTCGTCCTCACAGACCCCGCCCACCACCTCGAACCGGTGATTGAGAAATGGGTTCGCCAGCGCATCGAGCGTTGAACCGAGCGCGCCGGACTTCGGTTCGGTGGCGCCGTACACCACCCGGCCGACCCGCGCGTGCACCAGGGCGCCGACGCACATCAGGCACGGTTCGACCGTCACGTACAGCGTCGACCCGGTCAACCGGTAGTTCGCCACCGCGCGGGCCGCCGCGCGCAAAGTGACGATTTCCGCATGCGCAGTCGGATCGACTGCGCTAATCGGACAATTGAACCCGCGCGCGACCAGCGCTCCCTCGACGACGAGCACGGCGCCGACCGGCACTTCGCCGGCAGCCTCCGCGAGCCGCGCCTGCTCGAGCGCCAGGTGCATGAAGGCGATGTCGTGCATGGGTCGACAATGATTATGCGCCGCCCGCCGCCCGCCGCCCGTGGAGCAGGTCCCTCATGACCCAGGGACCTGCGCAAGCGGCGAGTCACGGTCCGGCCGCCGCAGGACCCACTCGCGTTCGTGAAACACGGCGAGCGGCAGCGCCGCAAAGCGCACCAGCCACACGCCGTCGTCGACCGGCTCGAGCGCCACGTCTTCCCCCGCTAACACGTGCGTGAGAAACAGCGGACGGCCGCCCCACTTGATCTCGCCCCCGCACAGAACGCGTCGCACGTCCCAGGCTGCGGGATAGACCGGCCGCGGGACCCGGCCGGGCAGCGGCCGCGGCGACGGCGTGTAGCGGGTCGCGGGCGGCGTCTGGTCCAACGCTTCGTGCGGCCGCTCGTCGTTGTACTCCGTGACGAACGTCCGAAATCGCCGTTGCTGCGCGCGACGGCTCGCCGCGGGCGGACACGCCGTCTCCCGTTTCAGCACCCGATGAAACTGCTCGTGCGCGCCGTTTTGCTGCGGCCGCCCCGGCGTGATGCGCTCCGGCCACACGCCGAGCCGAAGCCACCAGACCGCTAACCGCGACAACCGGGCGAGACTCGTCGGGCTCCCGAACGGCGGGCCGTTGTCACTCCGAATCCGCTCCGGCAACCCATACGCCGCAAACGCGCGCCGCCAGCTCCGGCGTGGTGTGCTCCCCGCGCACCGACGGCAGCGCGGTGCACCGCAGCACATACCGACTGTACCCGTCGCGTAACGTGAACGGATAGCACGGCGCCCATCGCCCGTCCGGAATTCCCCTTTGAAGTCCACCGTCCCCAGCCCCCAGCCCTCAGCCTCCAGCCTCCAGCCTCCAGCCTCCAGCCTCCAGCCTCCAGCCTCCAGCCAAGAGCGAAGTATGATCGTCCGAGCGGTTCGCACCAGCGGACGTCACGCAGTCTTCCTTGATCCTCGAACATCCGCCCGCCGGCGCGACGCCGGCGACCGCAGGGACGTGCGACCGCCGGAGACCTGCGCATGAGCGATCCCATTCTCTGGCACCGGCTGCAGTTCGCGTTCACGATCACCTACCACTATCTCTTCCCGCAGCTGACGATGGGCCTCGCGCTGCTCATCGTCGTCCTGAAGACCATCGGCCTCGGCACCGGCGACCGCCGCTACGACGCCGCGGCGCGGTTCTGGATCAAGATCTTCGGGATCAACTTCGCCGTCGGGGTCGTCACCGGCATCCCGATGGAGTTCCAGTTCGGCACAAACTGGGCGAGCTTCTCGAAGTACGCCGGCGGCGTGATCGGGCACACGCTCGCGATGGAGGGCCTGTTCGCGTTCTTCCTCGAGTCGACCTTCCTGGGCCTGCTGATCTTCGGCGAGCGCCGGCTTGGGCGGCACGGCCACTACCTCGCAGCGCTGGCCCTCTTCGCCGGCAGTTGGCTCTCCGGCTACTTCATCGTGGCGACCAACGCCTTCATGCAGCATCCGGTGGGGCACGAAGTCGGTCCCACTGGCGCGCTGCAACTCGCGGGCTACTGGGCGTTTCTCCTCAACCCGTGGGCGCTCGCGCAGTACGCGCACAACATGACGGCCGCGGTCGTGACCGGATCGTTCGTGATGGCCGCCGTCGGCGCGCACTACGCGCTCGAGGGCCGGCACGCCGACCAGGCGCTCATCTTCCTGCGCACGGGCGTCGTCACCGGCCTCGTTGCGGCGGTGGTCGTGGCATTTCCGACCGGCGACCTGCAGGCCAAAGCCGTCGCCGCATACCAGCCCGTGGCACTGGCCGCGATGGAAGGGCGCTTCGAGAGCGGCCCGCGCGCCGGGATCACCATCATCGGCCAACCGAACGTACCGGCGCGGCGGCTCGACAACCAGATTCAGGTTCCGGGGATGCTCAGCTTTCTTGCGCGAGGCACGTTCGTCGCCGAGGTGCAGGGGCTGGGCGACTTCCCCGAGAACCAGTGGCCCGACAACATCGAACTGCTCTACTACGCCTTCCACGTGATGGTGGGCCTCGGCACGCTGTTCATCGTGCTGATGGCAATCTCGGCGCTGCAGCTGTGGCGCGGCCGCCTGCTCACCACCCGCGCGCTGCTGTGGACATTGATGCTCGCCTTCCCGTTCCCGTACGTGGCGACGACGGCCGGCTGGATGACCGCGGAGCTCGGACGGCAACCCTGGATCGTCTACGGCCTGATGCGGACCGCACACGGCGCGAGCCCCACCGTGCACTCGGGCACGGTGCTCTTCACGCTGATCGGCTTCTGCGGCCTGTACCTGGTGCTCGGCATCCTCTACATCTTTCTGGTGGGCCGCGAGATCGCCCACGGTCCGGAAGCCGCCGAAGATGCCCCCTCAGTGGCGCGAGCAGCCGTCGCGGTGTAAACGACCGTGGCTGAACCCTGGCGGTCCTTCGCCTTTGGCCCTTAGCCCTTAGCCCTTAGCCTTCTCCATAGGTCCCCCTATGACTGAACTCTGGTTCGCCATCGCTTCCGTGATGCTCGCGATCTACGTCGTCATGGACGGCTTCGATTTCGGCGCCGGCGCCCTGCACCTCTTCGTCGCGAAGACGGACGCGGAACGCCGGCAGGTACTTGCGGCCATCGGGCCGTACTGGGACGGCAACGAGGTGTGGCTGCTCGCGCTCGGCGGCGTCCTGTTCGTCGCCTTCCCCGCCGTGCTCGCCTCCGGGCTGTCGGGGTTCTACTTCGCGATTTTCCTCGTGCTGTGGTCGTTCATCCTGCGCGGGATCGCGATCGAGTTCCGCAGCCATCTCGAGGCGGGCACCTGGCGCGCGGCGTGGGACTTCGTGTTCGCTGCCGCCAGCATCTCGCTGCCAATCCTGTTCGGCGCCGCGCTCGGGAACCTCCTGCGCGGGCTGCCGCTCGACCAGTCGGGCTGGTTCTCGCTGGCGCTCTTCACGGACTTCAGCGCGCGTGACCCAGTGGGGATTCTCGATTGGTACACCGTCAGCGTCGGCGTCTTCGCGCTCGTCGTGCTCGTCGCCCACGGCGCGCTCTTCCTCGCATGGAAGACCGATGGTCCAGTGCACGTGCGCACGCACATGGTCGCGCTATGGCTCTATGCCGCCGCTGCGCTGCTGCTGCCGCTCCTCAGCGTCGGCACGAACGTCGTGCGCCCGGGCTTCTTCGGTGCGGTCGTCGGACGCCCACTCGCGATGCTCGCGGCGCTGGTCGCGGCCGCGGGTATGGTGAGCGTATTCGTCGGCCTTCGCCGGCGAGCCCACCTGCTCGCGTTCATCGGCTCAGGCGTGTTCCTGGCGGGGCTGCTGGCGTCGACAGCCGCGGCTGTCTTTCCGGTGATGCTGCACGCCACCGGCGGCGAGGCGCTGTCGCTCACGGCCTACAATGCGAGCGCGACAGACTCGAGCCTGCGCGTGGCAATCCGCTGGTGGCTCGTGGGGATTCCGCTCGTCGCAATCTACTTCGCGACCGTGTTCCGGATTCACCGTGGGAAAGCGGTGGCAGCCGTGGGGCGGGAGGGGTACTGACTCACGGATGTTGGATGCAGGATGCAGGATGTCGGATGTCGGATGTCGGATGCAGAATGGCGGATAGCGGATAGCGGTCCGGCGTTCTTCATCCGACATCCAGCATCCGACATGCTGCATCCGTCTCGGGTTGTTCAGTCCGTGAGCCGCGTCTCTACCATCACGCCGGTGGTCAGCGCCTTGTGCACCGGGCAGGCGTTGGCAATCTGCAGGAGGCGGGCGCGCTGATCGGCTGACAACTCGCCCTCGCAGGTGAGCGACATCCGGATCAGCCGCTTGCCCTGCTCCTCGTCGAACCCGACGCCCAGACGCACTCCGTCGAGCGGCCAGCCTTTCCGGCGCGCGTACATGCGCAACGTGATCGCGGTACACGCACCCAGGCTCGCCAGCAGCAGCTCGAATGCCTCGGGCCCGCTGTTGGTGCCGCCCTTCTCGGATGGTTCGTCCGCCTGCACGACGTGCTCGCGGGCGGTGATGACGACGGGGTAATCGGTGGGGCCGAGAGAAAGCGAGATGCGCGGCTGCATGGCGGATACTCTACCCTGACGACCGGTGGACGACACGTTATCCGTTATCCGTTATCCGTTGTCCGTTATCCGTCGGCGACAGTCACTCCACGTCACTCAGGAGCCACATGCGGACTCGCCTTGCACGCCTTCTGCTCGCGTCCTTTTTCTCGTTCATCGGCGTCAGCGGGCTCGCGCAGGGACCGGCAGCTGCGGCCGCGCCGCAGCCAGACGACCGCTTCAAGGCGGATCTGCTGCTGATCGTCGCTCACCCGGACGATGACGTGCTCGCAGGGACGTACCTGGCCAACGCCGTCCTCGACCAGGGCAAACGGGTCGCAGTCGTCTTCGCAACGTCCGGCGACTCGGGCGGCAACCAGGCAGGCGCCGAGCGCGGCGCCAGCCTGGGGTTGATGCGGCAAATCGAGGCGCGGCAGGATCTGGCCACGCTCGGCATCACCCACGTGTGGTTCCTGAGCGGACACGATACGCCGGGGCAGGACCCGGTGCGCTCGCTCGCGAACTGGGGACACGGCCAGGTGCTCGGCGAGGCCCTTCGCATCGTGCGCCTCACGCGGCCGGAGGTCGTGCTGACGTGGCTACCGATGCAGGTGATCGGCGAGAACCACGGCGATCATCAGGCCGCCAGCGTCGTCGCCACCGAGGCGTTCGATCTAGCCGGCGACCCGGCCGCGTATCCCGAGCAGGTCAGCGAGCCGGTAGAGCGCTTCGAGTCGCACCTCGAAGGCCTCCGACCGTGGCAGCCGAAGAAGCTGTACTTCATGTCGGACGCGCTCGACACGCGATTCATGACCGGCCATGGCCCGGCGTACTCCGTCAAGGAGATCTCGAAGGCGAAGGGCGTCCCCTACTGGCAGCTCGCGTTCGAGCAGCTGAACGCGCACGTCACGCAGTACAAGACGATGCTCGCGCAACTCGCCTCGCTTGACGCGGCGACGCGCGAACGCGTGGCGGTTGGCGACACCGGTGGCGACGCGCTGATCGAGCCGCTGCGCCTCGTGCGAGCGAAGTCACACGTCGGCGGGACCGCGGAAGGGGACATCTTCGAGGGGATCACGCCCGCGCCGATCCCGCTCGTGCCCCGGCCTCGCGAGCAGGCGGCCCGGCCGGCGCTCGCCCTGCGAGTTGGCGGGCCATGGCAGTTCTATCGTGATTTCTGGCAGGCGCACGCGCTGCCGGCGCTCACCATGTCCGCTGACGCCCTCATCGGCCCGGTTGACCAGGACGAGCCGGTGTCGATCCCGCTGCTCGTCATCAACGGGACGGATCGCGATGCCGAGGTGCAGGTAGGCGCCGCCCTCCCCCAGGGCTGGCACGAAGGTCCGCGTTCGGCCACGGTGCTCGTGGCCGCAGGCGCACAGGTGCAGATCGTGTCCGTTGTCACACCAGCGGACGCAGACCAGACGCCGACGGCACACGACCTCACGTACACGGCACGCGCCGGCGGCGCGACCCTGCCGCCGGTCTCCGTGCGGGTAGTGGTCGTCAAGGGCGCCAGCCCTCTGCCGTAGCGAAGTCGGGACGCGCAGCACAGGACCATCAGAGATCGGCGCGAGCGCCATGGCAAAATCAACGGTGGTCGCTGAATCCAGCTCGGCAATCGTGTCGGACCCGCGTTCCTGGCTCTCCGAACGCAACCGTGTTCTGCTCGCGCTCTTTCTGCTGTTAATCCCTGCCTTCGCGCTCACGGCGCTGACCACTCGCGCGTACCGGCGCGAGCAGCAGCGGCTGGCCGCGCAAGCGTCCACGGACGGCGAGATCGCGCTCAGGCACGGCCGCGCGGGTGACGCGGTCGTCGCGCTGCGGACCGCGATGAGCCTCGCGGCTACCCGATCGCGGCGGCTGCGGCTCGCGCAGGCGCTCGCGGCCGCCGGCCGCGACGCCGAAGCGCGTGCGCACCTGCTCACGCTGCGGGAGGGCACGCCGGGCGATGGCCTGATCAATCTGGAGCTGGCCCGGCTGGCCGCGCGTGATGCCGACGTGCCGCACGCGGCGCGGTACTATCGTGACGCCATCGAGGGCGCGTGGGACCGCGCGCCCGACACGCGCCGTCGCGAGGCGCGCCTGGAACTGGCGGATCTGCTCGTCCGCCATGGCCCACGGGCCGCGGCGGAAGGCGAGCTGATCGCGCTTGCGGCCGATCTGCCGCCGGATCCCGGGCTCCACATCAGGGTTGGTGACCTGCTGATGGAGGCGCAGCAGGTGCGGCGCGCGTTCGACGTGTACACGGCCGCCCTGCGCCTGGATCCGGCGAGCGTCCGCGCGGCGCAGGGTGCCGGCGAGTCGGCCTTTGCCCTGGCCAACTACGTGACCGCCCGACGCTACTTCGCGCAGGTTGCGGCCGCCGAGCCTACCAACACACACGTGCTCGGGCGGCTCGAGGTCGTCACCGCGGTGATCGGCCTCGATCCGTTCGCACGCGGGCTCAGCGCCCGGGAACGGGCACGCCGCGCGACCGTCGCGTTCGAGACCGCGACGAAGCGGCTCGCGGCGTGCGCCGACGCGGTGGGCGCCCCCATTCAGAACGTCGCCCCTCCTCGAGAATCGCCTGGTGCGCGACCGCCGGGGATCGGCGGCGACGCACGGAATCCGGCAGAGACATCCACGGAGCCTGGACGTGATGAGCTTCAGGATCTCGCTGCCGGCGCGCAGGCGCTGGCTCCACAGGCGCAACCGATCGCGATTGCGCGCGATCCCGACCTGCTCGACCAGGTGATGGATCTCGTATTCCGTGTCGAGGAGATCACCGCTCGCCGGTGCGGTGAGGCGCAGGATCGGGCCGACCAGGCGCTGGTGCTCATCGCGCGCGATCGACGCGCGACGGAACGGTGAAGCGGCCCATGTTGCGCCCTGCAGCACCCGTGGACGATCGCGCACCGGCGCGGCGCGTCCGCCTGCCGCGGCTCGAAGAGGCGCACCTGTTCCTGCTGCTCGCGATTCTCATCGGGATGTTCTCCGGTCTTGCCGTCGTCTGCTTCCGCGTGGCGATCGAGTGGACCCACCTCGCACTGCTGGGCCCCGCGATCGAACCGGCGTTCCCGCGCGTGGTCCTCGTGCCCGCTCTTGCCGGTCTCATCGTGGCGGCCGGGGTCGTGTTCGTGTTCCCCATGGCGCGCGGCAGCGGCGTTCAGCAGACCAAGGCGGCTGTCTACATCTCGAACGGCTACATCCCGTTCCGCACGGTGATCGCGAAGTTCCTCACGTGCGCCCTGGCCATTGGCGGCGGGCACTCCCTCGGCCCTGAGGATCCATCGCTGCAGATCGGCGCGGGGCTCGCGTCGCTTTTCGGACGGCACCTGCAGCTGTCGCGCGACAAGCTGCGGCTGATCGCGCCGGTCGGCGCCGCGGCCGGCCTCGCGGCGGCATTCAACTCACCAATCACCGCCGTGCTGTTCGTCATCGAAGAGGTCATCGGCACCTGGAGCGCGGGAGCACTGGGTGCCATCGTACTCTCGGCCGTCGCCGCGGTCGTCACCGAGCAGTGGTTCATGGGCGGAGAGCCGCTCTTCCGCGTCCCGGCCTTCACGCTCGCGCACCCGTTGGAGCTCGTGTCGTATGCCGCGCTCGGCGTCGCCGGCGGCTTCGCCGCGCTCGTGTTCGTCAAGCTGGCGACGACGCTGCGGCCGCGGCTGCGGGCGCTGCCGCGGTGGACGCAGATCCTGCAGCCGGCAATCGCCGGCGCGATCATCGGGCTGGTCGGGATCTGGTATCCACAGGTGATGGGCGCCGGCTACGAGCACGTCGACGCGGCGATGCACGACCAGTATGCGTGGGGCACGCTCGCGGTGCTCGCCGGCCTGAAGATGCTCGCGACGGTGCTCTCGTTCGCCAGCGGGACGCCCGGGGGCCTGTTCGCGCCCACCTTGTTCACCGGTGCGATGCTGGGCGGCGCGGTGTGCGGCATCGCCCGCCTCGTCGCACCGGACGTGACGGGACCAATCGGCGCATACGCGCTCGTGGGCATGGGCACGCTGTTCGCCGGCATCCTGCGCGCGCCGATGACGTCGGTGTTCATGATGGTGGAGGTCTCGGGGAACTACTCGATCGTGCTGCCGGTGATGATCTCGAACAGCGTCGCCTACATGATCTCGCGGCGCTTCCAGCCCACGCCGATCTTCGAAGTCCTGTCGCACCAGGACGGGGTCGTGCTGCCGTCCATGGAAGAGCAGCGTGAAACGCGCCCACGGAACGTGGAAGACGCCATGCGTGAGACGACCTTCGTGCTGGACGGCGGCATGACCATCGGCGAGGCACGTGCGATCGCCGGCGGTGCGCCCGAACTCGCCCTGCCGGTACGGCTCGCCGGTGCGATCTGGGCCGGCATCTCGATGAACGAGCTCGAGGCGCTCGATGCAGGCGGGCACGGCGGCGAGTCGCTCCAGTCGGCCCTCGGACCGGACACCCGCGTGGCCGCCGTGCACCGGGATCAGCCGCTCGACACCGCCTTGCGCCTGCTGCGGAACCGGCCGCTCCTCCCCGTCGTGCACCGGGCCGACCGCACGCGCATCGAGGGAGTGATCACGCTGGACGACATCCTCGCGGCGTACAGGGAGTAGGGAGAGTTCTGATTATCAGTTTTTAAACCCGCGATTCACTTGTGTAGTCATCTGGGGCAGGCCTTCAGGCCTGCTTGCGAGCGCGATTTTGCAGGGCTGAAGCCCTGCCCCACGTGACTGATTGCCGACGCCGCCTGCCGCAAGCCGCCCCAACCCGCGCCGGGCCGCCCGCCGACCCTCCGCCCGCCCGCCGCCCGCCGCCCGCCGTTACATAATGTCCGCATGAAGTCTGCGGTTTCATTTCTGGCGGCCCTCGCGCTTGCGACGACCGCTGTTGCGCAACATGAGCACGGCGGGACCCCTCCGGAGCGCCTCGGCACGGTGCACTTCGCAACATCCTGTGCTGCCGGCGTGCAGCCCGCGTTCGACCGCGCGATGGCGCTGCTCCACTCCTTCTGGTTTTCGCAGGCGCGCGAGGCGTTCACCGGCGTCGCCGCGAAGGATCCCGGCTGCGCGATCGCGTACTGGGGCATCGCGCTGACGCACTTCGGCAACCCGTTTGGGCTCAACCGGCCGGCCGAAGCCATCGCCGACGGCCGGGCGTCAATCGAGAAGGGGCTCGCCGCCCCCCCGAAGACCGCGCGCGAACGCGAGTACCTGCTGGCCGCCGCTGAGCTCTTCAAGAACGTTGAAACGACGGACCAGCGCACGCGGGCGCTCGCCTACGAGCAGGCCATGTCGAAGCTGGCGAAGGCGCATCCGGACGACACCGAAGCCACGATCTTCTACGCCCTCGCGCTCGCCCAGACGGCGCTGCCGACCGACAAGAGCTACAAGAACCTGCTCGCCGCGGGCGCCCTGCTCGAGCCGCTCTTCGCCCGGCAGCCCGATCACCCCGGCGTCGCGCACTACATCATCCACGCCTACGACGTCCCGCCGCTCGCGCCGAAGGCGCTCGCCGCCGCACGGCGCTACGCGGAAATCGCCCCCTCGGCGCCCCACGCGCTTCACATGCCGTCGCACACGTTCACGCGCGTCGGCGCCTGGCAGGAGTCGATCGACTCCAACCTCCGATCGGCCGAAGCCGCGCACCGCGAGCACGCCGTAAGCGAAGAGATGCACGCGATGGACTATCTCGTGTACGCGTACCTGCAGACCGCGCGCGACACCGCGGCGGGGGTCGTCGCGACCGCGCTCACCGCTCTGCTCGAGCAGCTGCCGAAGGAGGGCGCCGGCCTCACGGCTGGCACCGCGGGCGGATACTTCGCGGCGGCCGCCATCCCGGCGCGCTACGCGCTCGAGCGAAGCGCCTGGGCGGAAGCGACCGCTCTCGTCGTTCGGCCGAGCAACACGCCCCAGGTTCCGGCGATGACGCATTTCGCGCGGGCGCTCGGCGCCGCCCATACGGGTTCGGCGGCGGCCGCACGAAGCGAAGTGGCGGCGCTCGGAGAACTCCACGCCGAGCTGGTGAAGAAGAACGACACCTACTGGGCCGAGCAGGTCGACATCCAGCGAACGGTGGCGAACGCGTGGATCGCGCTGGCCGAAGGACAGCCGTCCGAAGCCGAACGCCTGCTGCGCGCAGCGGCCGATCGCGAGGACGCGACCGAGAAGAGTGCCGTGACGCCGGGGCCGCTCGTGCCCGCACGCGAATCGCTCGGCGACCTCCTGCTCGAGTTGAAGCGGCCGGCTGACGCGCTCGCGATGTACGAGAAGAACCTCACGAAGGAACCGAACCGGCTGAGGAGCGTATACGGCGCCGCGCACGCCGCCGAGTTGTCAGGCGAGGCGGCCAAGGCGCGCGACTACTACACGCAGCTGGCGACGATCTGCGCGGGGGCCGACTCGCCCGATCGGCCGGAGCTGCGGGCGGCGCTGCTGTTCCTGCAGAAGAAGTAGTCCGGCGGTTGGCGGCGTGAAGTTCCGGTTCCAGCGCCTTGTCAGCCGATGCACACTCGCGCCTGGCCCCCGCGCGTAACGACCACACCTCATCCACTGACCGTGTGTGTGGCGTGGTTCTTCCTGCATTCCGCGTCACGAGCGTGCCCGCGGCACGACGCTGATGTGCCCATTCCGCTCGAAGACCGCGAGCGCGACGTCCCGCACCTCCCCCACGTTCCCGTGCAGACGCAGGTCCTCCAGAAGGTCGTGTTCGCTCAGACGATTGCGCCTGGCCAGCGCCTCGTCGACCCTGCCGTCGTGAACGATCACATCGCTGCGGCCTTTTATCAAAGACCCGAACGCATGAGAGCGGCGGGACCAGTACGCGAAGGTGCGGTGGAGCATCACGAGCACAAAGCCTCCGCCGAGCGTTGGAAAGAACGCGGCCGTGCCGTTTACGGCGCGCGCCAGCATCGACGCGAGGATGAATCCGAGAACGGCGTCGAAAGCGGTCTTCTGGGAGAGAAAGCGCCGGTCGCCGCAACGGACGATCACCAGAGTGCCGACGAACACGATTACGCCGCGCAAGCTGATCTGCGTGAACGTGAGCGCCGTGGCATCTTGCCCGATTCCGAGCGCGGCATTGATAGCAGAGATAAGCTGCGGCATACGTCTCCTTCAGTCTCACGGAAAGCCCCGCGCGACTGTCCCCTTTAACAGGCTGCTAACCGACGCCTGAATGCCGGATGTCGGATGCCGGATGTAGAAACCCGGCCAAATCCTACATTCGTCATCCTGCATTCTTCATGCAGGGTGCCTTTTTCATCACCCTGTTGACCGGGTTTCTCGCGGCTTGCGCTTCGCACCGTGACCACGACCTGGCTGGCCCGAGGCGGGAGTCCGGGGGCCGCATGCGGACCGGCGTGACACATGCCAGATCTGCGCCGCGCAAGAAAACCGCGTTCCCAGAGTTCAGTGTGGCCGTTAGCGTCCGATCTCACCCTCCCGCCGTCTTCCCACCCCGAACTGGTCGCCTGCAGCAACGGCATGGCCGGCGGCGACATCAATCTCGAGCATCTTCTCGCTCTGAACGGCGCGTCCGGCTTCGTCGGTCAGGGTGGCGACGATCCGCCGCGTCCGGACGTCGATGATGTCGCCGGTCGACGGATACGCGTAGTCGCCATCGATGCTGAACGTGATCCAGCCGGGCTGATCGCGCAGAACCACGCTGGCGACCTGCCTCGGCGGCATCACCGTCGCATCGAAGACGTGGACGCGGGTGTTCGCCGCATCGCTGATCCACAGTTCGCGCTCGTCCGGCGTGAGGGCCACGCCGTGCGTCGGGCAGCCGTGGCGCTTCGTCGGTCCCTTCGCGAACCCGGTCACCTCGACGCGGTGCAGCACTTTTCCCGAGGTCAGATCGCCCACCTCGAAGCCGAGGAGATCGTTGACGTTCACGAAGCAGAGTGTCTGCGCTCCATTCACGGTGAACGGCCGGATCATGTTGCCGAAGGGGCCGACCGTGCGAACGACGGCCCGAGTGCGTGCGTCGACGATCGACAAGGACGGCGACTTCAGGCCTGCGAGATATACCTCCCGGCCATCCAGCCCGAACACGGTGTTGTGGGCTCCCGAGCCAGTCTCGATGCGGGTGATCGGGTCGCCTGTGCGAGCGTCGAGCACGTGCCAGTGCGGTCCTTCGAACGACGGCACATAGAGCACGCGGCCATCCGGTGAGAGGGCCAGACGATCGCAGCCTCCGTCGTAGGTGCGGTTCCACAGCAGCGCGTCGGTGGCCAGATCGAACGCGAGCACCCGCTTGATGGTGCTCACGTACAGCCGCCCGGTCGCGGCGCTGGCGACAATGCCCTTCACGTTCTCCGGCTCCTCCCCCGAAGTCAGGGTCATCGTCGGGATCCGCCGCACGAAGCGGTGCGCGTTGTCCATGTCGAAAACCAGCACGCCGATGCCGCCGTGCTCGACGTAGTTGCGAATGCCGGGCTCGGCCACGTAGAGAAACCGGTGCACGGCTGCCTGGGTGCTCTGCGACACGCCGTGTGGACGTGCTCCGGACGCCAGCGTCAGAGCGCAGGCGAGAAGCAGGACGGGGCGGATGGCCATGCGACGTTGTAGCACACCGGACATGGCTGCGGCTGGAGGCTGGAGGCTGGAGGCAAGCAGCGGGCGGTGGGCGGCTGAGAGCGATCGACCGGCGCGGACCTGGTCGCCCACAGCCCAGCACCCGGGCGTGCATCTGGCATTTCCCCTG
Source organism: Vicinamibacteria bacterium (assembly GCA_963697705.1). Taxonomy (GTDB): domain Bacteria; phylum Acidobacteriota; class Vicinamibacteria; order Vicinamibacterales; family JAENWD01; genus CAVUCH01. The sequence goes on along the minus strand of CAVOPA010000015.1, from coordinate 116,685 downwards.
CACGTCTCCCGGCATGGCATTCAACTCAACGCTCAACGCCAATAGCGCCGCGCAGAGCGGCACGTTCCACCTCGGGGGCGACCTCCCCGTGTATCGCCTCGGCTTCGGGGCGATGCGCATCACCGGCCCCGGCATCTGGGGGCCACCAGAGAATCACGATGAGGCGATCGCCGTGCTCCGGCGATGCATCGACCTCGGCATCAACCTGATTGACACGGCGGAATCGTACGGCCCGTATGTCAGCGAGGAGCTCATCGCCGAAGCGCTCTACCCGTATCCCAACGGGCTCGTCATCGCGACCAAGGGTGGCCTCGATCGGTCCGGCCCTGATGGGTGGGAGCCGAACGGCACGCCCGAGCGCCTCCGCGAAGCGCTCGAAGGCAGCCTGCGACGGCTGAAGCTCGATCGCATCGACCTCTATCAACTGCACCGTATCGATGCCGCGGTGCCGGAAGACGAACAATTCGGGTTCCTGCAGTCGTCCCAGCGGGAAGGTCTGATCCGGCACATCGGACTGTCTGAGGTCACGATCGATCAGATCGAGCGCGCCCGGCGGTTCTTTCCCGTGGTGTCGGTGCAGAACCGGTACAACCTTGCCGACCGTGAATGGGAATCTGTTGTCGACTACTGCGATCGTGAGCGGATCGCGTTCCTCCCGTGGTATCCGCTACAGGTCGGCAAAGTCGGGCACGCCGGCGGCGCGGTGACGCGGATCGCGCGGAACCACGGCGCCACCCCGTCACAGGTGGCCCTCGCGTGGCTGCTCCAGCGCTCGCCTGTGATGCTGCCGATCCCGGGCACGTCGCGACGGGCACACCTCGACGAGAACATGGAGGCGGCAGGGCTGCGGCTGTCCGACGAGGAGTTCGAGGCGGTCTACTCTCGTTGATCGCTAACCGTTGACCGTTAACCGTTAACCGTCAATCGTTGACCGTTGACCGGTCGACGGTTCAGGCCGACGGTCGACGGTTGACGGTTGACGGTTCAGGCCGACGGCCGCGCGGTGTCTCTCTGGCGAATGTTGGTAACATGCGTCCTCACGCGCGCCGGTGCGCGGGTGAGTGAGGACCGCATGCACAGCATCCGCAACGACCGCCGCAGGTTCCTGAAATCGTCGGTCATCACGGCTGCGGCGAGCGCATGGGCGTGGGCGCTGCCCGGGCGGCCGGCACGCGCGCAGGAGGCCGCTCCTGTGCGTCAGGGTCCACCTCGGCTGCGTTTCGCCGTCATTGGCCTGAACCACGACCACATCTACAGCCAGGTAGCTGCCACCATCGCAGGTGGCGGCGAGCTGAAGTCCTTCTACGCGAAGGAGGCCAACCTCGCCGACGCGTTCACGAAGCGGTACCCGCAGGCGACGCTGGCGGGGAGCGAGCGGGAGGTGCTCGAGGATCCATCGATCACACTGGTGCTGAGCGCGTCGATCCCGAACGAGCGGGCGCCGCTCGGCATCGAGGTCATGCGCCACGGCAAAGACTTCATGGTCGACAAGCCGGGCATGACCACTCTCGAACAGCTCGCGGACGTCCGCCGCGTACAGGCGGAGACGAAGCGCATCTACTCGGTGATGTACAGCGAACGCCACGAGAACAAGGCCACCGTTCGGGCCGGCGAGCTCGTCAAGGCGGGCGCCATCGGGACGGTGATACAGACGGTCGGCCTGGGCCCGCACCGCATGAACCCGAAGTCGCGCCCGGCCTGGTTCTTCGAGCGCGAGCGCTACGGCGGTATCCTGTGCGACATCGCGTCGCACCAGTTCGACCAGTTCCTCTTCTTCACCGGCTCCACTCGCGCAGATGTCGTGGCGTCACAGGTCGGCAACGTGCACCATCCCGAGTACCCCGGGCTCGAGGACTTCGGCGATGTGATGCTGCGCGGCGACGGCGGCGGCGGCTACATCCGCGTCGACTGGTTCACGCCGGACGGCCTCGACACCTGGGGCGACACGCGCCTCACCGTGCTCGGCAGCGACGGGTACATCGAAGTCCGCAAGAACATCGACATCGCCGGACGGCCCGGCGCCAACCACCTGTTCCTGGTCGATCAGAAAGCGACGCGCTACATCGACGCGAGCCAGACTGCGCTGCCATACGGCGAGCGGCTGGTCGACGATGTGCTGAACCGCACCGAGACGGCGATGCCGCAGGCGCACGTGTTCCTCGCCATGGAACTGGCGCTCAAAGCCGAAAAACAGGCGGTGCGGGTTGGGACGGGAGGACAGAGCAGGGCGGAGGCGAAAGGCTGAAGGCTAAGGGCTAAGGGCTAAGGGCTAAGGGCTAAGGGCGAGAAACGACGCCCAAGCGAAACTCACGCCAGGTTCTTCTGTCCCGGGCCCGATCGGTGCTCGAGTCGGAGGCGACGTGGAGGTTCCAGGTTCTCGAATCGCCCTGCTTGCAGGTGCGCGGGATTGATGCGATCGTCGAAGGTGTCGAGGGAGCCGCCATGTGCCGGAACATCAAGACGCTCGCGAACTTCGATCCGCCCGCCACCGACGACGAGATCCGCGCCTCGGCGTTGCAGTTCGTCCGCAAATTGAGCGGCGCGACACGGCCGTCACGCGTCAACCAGCCCGTGTTCGATCGCGCCGTCGACGAGGTCACGGAGGCGGCGCACCGGCTGGTGCACTCGCTGCAGACCAGCACAGGGCCTCGAAATCGTGACGAGGAAGCGCGCAAAGCGCGCGAACGCTCACAGAAGCGCTTCGCATCGCCCACAGCCTAGCCGTCGAGTCTCCACCCTTGCCTCCGCCTCGACGCCGCTCAGCGCCCGGGAGCGCGCGGAAAAACCGGGGGTTCGTTTCGGCTGGCGTCGTTTCTCGGGCCCCTAGCCTTTAGCCCTTAGCGCGGCCATCGCGGCGGTCACTCGCTGCGGCCGCGAGCGGCCGCAAACGCCTCGTATTGATCTGTCGCCACGAAGTCGACGCCCGCGTCGATAGCAGCGCGCCAGCGGCGCATGACGGCCTCGCGCGAGCCGAAGTCATACGATCGCTCCCAGCCGAGCGGCTCGTCGCCGGGGTCGAGCCCGTTGAGAGTATAGAAGCGGATCCAGAGGCCGGCCTGGTGCGCGCGTGAGACGAGCGTCGCCAGGCGCCGAGCGTCATCAACCGTCCACTCGCCTGATTCCGGCGCGCCGCCAGGTTCGACGACCGACCAGGGATGGTTCCACCAGCGGCGGTAGTTGGTCCGCGGACCTGGCATCGGCGCCTGATCCCGATTCTCCACGGCACCGAACACGCGAAGCCGGGCGCCGACGGGCACGCGGTCGTGAAACGCCGCCTGCTGCGACTCCGGGCTCCCCGCCAGCACCAGCACCGGCTTCACGTCGAGCGGTGCGATCTCGTCGGCCGTCGCGGTGCGCGTCGCGGTCGTGAGCCAGGGCTCATAGTCGCCGAGCACTGCCCACACCGCGGCGTGGTGCTCCGGCTCGTTCGTCTTGAAGTCGAGATTGAGCGTGACGAGCGGCCAGTCACGACGGTTGCCGTCGGCGAGTGCGCGCTCGACGAGGGGACGGATGCGCTCGAAGAAGTAGTCGCGAAGGGTGGGCTCGTCGCCCGTGAACGGCCCCTCGTGCGCCACGATCGATCGGCACGGCGCCGGCGGTGCGCACACCCAGGTCAGGTCCTGCTCGATCGCAAGCGGCACGCCCGTCGCGAGCGCCCGAACGACGCGGTCGCCCCACTGCCCGTGATAGGGATAAGCATTATGGGCGTCGAGCAGGACGCGTCGGCCGGGCGCGAACGCCGGCGGATCGTCGCGTCGGCCGCCGCTCAACCCAGTCACCGCCGCCAGCACCACGCACGCGAGGGCCCGCACCTACTTCACGCGGCTCGCGGTAAACTCCTGCACGTTGTCGCCGCCTTCGCGCTGGCGCGTGAACTTGATCTCGTCACCGGCCACCTGGCCCCTGAAGTGCAGCAGCACGTCGTTGCCCTGGAAGTTCAGCGTCACGTCGAACGACAACTTGTCGCCCTGCAGCTTGCCATTCGAGATCGGCACGTCGCCTTGCATCGCGGACATGCTGCCCGTCACGGACTCCCCGTCGGCCTTGAACGTGAACGTCGTATCGCGCGGCTGGCCGCCGCGCCCCGGCACCTGCGCCGTCCACTTCCCGTTCACGTCGGCGGCGTGCAGCATGGTTGTGAGCCCGAGCGCCACAACCATCGCGATGAGCAGTGTTCTCGTCAACATCCTGTGTCTCCTCGTCGCGGCGCCTGACCCGGCCCGCGAACGCGACTCATGCGGGGCGCCACTCCGGCACCGCGACGCGGCGACCGCCTCGCAGCGAGGCAGCCGCGTTCCGTACAGACCCGGCACTCCACTTGTGTTGGGTACGGTTCCGCGTTCCGGGTTCTGGGTTCCAGGTTGGGTTCCAGGTTCCGGGTTCGTTCCAAGTTCCTTGTTCACGGGTTCCGGGTTCCAAGTGCCGGGTTCCTGATATCGCCGTCGCTCCAATCGAGCCTGCGACGAACCTGGAACTCGGAACCAAGGAACCCGGAACCGTTGAACCCCCGGGGAACCTGGAACGAACGAGGAACCTGGAACCCAACCTGGAACCTGGAAGCCGGAACCCGGAACCGTACCCAATCAAATGAGTACAGGGGTTTGGTCGAAGCAGTCTAGCAGACGCGGTCACGGCCGCCGTGCACACCGCGCCGTGCGGGCGGCGTGTGGCATGATCCGTCACCCGCGCGTCCCTCGCGTGCACGGCTGAAGGTAACGACGATGCGCCTGAGTCTCATCGGAGCGGTGTTCTGTGCCGCAGTGCTTGCGCAGGAAGCGGCAGTGCCGGTGACGCCGCCGGTCATCACCGTTCCCGCCGGGGCCGCCGCGATCGAACAGACTGCCCAGGGTGCGGGTGCCGCTGCGGCGATCGTCGAGAGCTTCGACGGGCTCGGCGTCGGCTTCGTCGGTCCGCATGGCACGATTGCCGCCGGCAACCCGTCCGACAACAGCCTCGCCGTGGGCCCCGACCACATCGTGCAGATCGTGAACTCGCGGATGTCGATCTACACGAAGCAGGGCAAGCGGTACGATGCCACGGCCCGCGTGCTGTACGGCCCGGTGGTCACGAACACGCTCTTCAAGGGCTTCGGCGGCGCCTGCGAGCAACACGTGAGCGGGGACGCGGTCGTCCGCTACGACCAGCTCGCGAACCGGTGGCTGTTCGTGCTGCCGGTCTTCCAGCGGGGCGCGGTCAGACCGGGCCAGGCAGCCCTCCCCGCGCCGGGACAGCCGGCGCAGCTCAGTCAACCCGGCAAAGCAGACCAGCCTGGCCCTGCCGTACCGCTCTTCGTGCCTCCGCCACCCGCGCCTTCTACGGCGCCGGAGCCGCCGCGTCCGCGCGACCGCAAGGACGACGCCGAGCGACCTGCCGGGGCGAAGGGCCCGTACTCGATGTGCTACGCGATCAGCGCAACGAGCGATCCGCTCGGCGCGTACTTCCGGTACGAGTTCCTGCGGCCGCTGTTTCCCGACTACCCGCGTCCTGCAGTGTGGCCCGACGGGTACTACGTGCCGACGAGCGTCAGCGACGATCGGATCTCCGCCACGGTGGCCACGCGCAAGCAGGCCTGCGTGGCCGATCGCGCGAAGATGCTCACGGGCGCCCCGGCCACCGAGCAGTGCCTCGTCATCGACAACGTGAACTTCCTGAACAACGCCGACATCGACGGCACCGCGCTCCCGCCCCGGGGAGCGCCCAACATCATGATTGCCGCCGGCGGCAGGCAGTTGGACCAGGTGCTCGAGGACGACCGCATCTTCGCGTGGCGTGTGCACGTGGACTGGGCGAACCCGGGGCTGACATCGGTCACCGGACCGCAGCAGATCCGCGTCGCGCCGTACCGGTACCTGTGCGATGGGCAGCTCACCACCTGTGTGCCGCAGCCGGGCACCGCGCAGCGGCTCGACGCACAGGGCGACAAGATCATGGCGCGGCTCGTGTACCGCAAGGTGAACGGCCGCGAGTCGCTGGTCGCGGTGCACTCGGTGAACACGGCTGCGGGCGGCGGCGGCGTCCGCTGGTACGAGCTCCACGTCGACAGGAACCGCGAGCTGACGCTGTACCAGCAGGGCACCTATGCCCCGGACACGATGTTCCGGTGGATGGGCAGCCCCGCCATCGATCGGCACGGCAACATCGCGATCGGGTACTGGTACGGCGGATCCTCTGAGTATCCCGGCCAGCGCCTCGCCGCCCGGCTGGCGGGCGACCCCCGGGGCGCGTTGACCCTCCGCGAAGCGGTGCTCGTCACGGGCGAGGACAGCCAGGCCGCAACCCGGTGGGAGGACTACACCCAGACCGCAATCGATCCGTCGGACGACTGCACGGTGTGGTACGTGGGCGACTACGTGAAGAAGGGCGCCGCCGCGTACTCGACGCGAATCGGCGCCTTCCGGCTGCCGGGCTGTCACTGAACAGGTCCGCGCCATGCCGCCGCTCGATCCCGTGCTGCTCTCGGACGCGCGCATCCTCGCCGCGTATCTCGTCTTTGGCGGCAGCTACGTCGTCTTCGCGATCGGCAAGTTTCCGGGATTGAAGATCGACCGGCCGGGCGCCGCGATCATCGGCGCCGTGCTCATGGTCGCGTTCCGGGTCGTCGGCGCGCGCGAGGCGCTGGCGTCGGTCGACTTCGCGACCATCGTGCTCCTCTTCTCGATGATGCTCGTCGTCGCCCACCTGCGGCTCGCGGGCTTCTTCGACTGGATCACCGAGTGGGCGATCACCAGGCTGCGCCCGCATCACCTGCTGCCGACCGTCATCGGGATGACCGGGATGCTCTCCGCGTTCCTCGTGAACGATGTCGTCTGCCTCGTGCTGACGCCGCTCGTCGTGCACATGGCTCGGCGCCTTGGCCTGCCGCCGTTGCCCTACGTGATCGCGGTCGCCACCTCGTCGAACATCGGCAGCACGGCGACAATCACGGGCAACCCGCAGAACATGTTGATCGGATCGCTCTCGGCGATTCCATACGTCAACTTCCTCGGCACATTGGCGCCGGTCGCCGTCATCGGACTCGCCCTCAACTGGGCCGTGATCCACCACGCCTACCTGCGCGGACCGATGGATCGCGTTGAGGTGGTACGCGCGCTCGACAGTCCCGTCTTCCGGCACGAGCCGCTCAGGAAGAAACCGGTCGTCGTGCTGGCGATCGTCCTCGGCGGGTTTCTGCTCGGCGTCCCTCCAGCGCTCGTCGCCGCGATCGGCGGTGCGCTGCTGCTCGTCACGCGCACGGTCGAACCGCGACTGGTGTACGACGAAGTGGACTGGGGGCTGCTCGTCTTCTTCGTCGGGCTGTTCGTCATCGTCGGCGGCGCCGATCGCGCCGGGCTGACCGCGAGTCTGCTCCGCCCGATCGCCGCCTGGGACCTGCACCGTCTGCCCATCTTCACGGGCGCCACGGCGGTCTTGAGCAACGTCGTCAGCAACGTGCCCGCGGTCATGTTGTTGCGGACCGTCGTGCCTGGATTTCCGGATCCGCGCGCCGGGTGGCTGGCCCTGGCCATGGCCTCGACGCTCGCGGGCAACCTGACAATCACCGGATCGGTCGCCAACATCATCGTCGTGGAGCGCGCCGCCGCTGAAGGCGTACACGTGAGCTTCGGCGACTACGTGCGCGTGGGGATCCCGATCACGCTCGCCTCGCTCGTCATCGGGACGGCGTGGCTGTGGCTGGTGGGATGAGCGCGCGGCGCCGCACGGGCCATTGCCACGCGCCCCCGGCGGCGGGGGGCATATAATGCCGCATCCCCACACCGGCGACGGCGGCTGCGCGAGAGGCAGCTGTGCGCGCGCGTCACCGTTCAGGATGAGCGGCCGTCAGCCGCCCTGCGTCCAGAACTCGCTCCAACGGCCCGCCTGAAGGCGGGCACTACAGGGATCACCGCCTGAAGGCGGGCACTACAGGGATCACCGCCTGACGGCGGGCACTACAGGGATCACCCACGTTCACTTCAGCGCGTCGAGTGATTAGTTATCGAATTGCTGGCCGGCCATGTCCCCTCCCCTGATTGCGCTGCTGGCCGGTCCAGCCATCCTCGTGCCGCTCGCGTGGTATGCGCTCGCCCGGCCGCAGGTGCGAGGGGCGAGATGGTACGGCCTCGTGCTGCTGACGATTGCTTTCTGGAGCGCGACGTACCTGTGGGAGTTGTCGGCGGACAATCTCGACTCGAAGGTGTTCGCGCTCAAGATCAAGTACCTCGCCGTGGTGCTGCTGCCGTCAGGCTGGATCGGTTTCATTCTCTCGTTCGTCGGCTCGCCGCCCGGGCGCGTGTGGCGGCGGGTCATTCCGGTCGCGATCATCTCGGCAATCTTCCTCACCATCGCCTGGACCAACGACTGGCACGGCTGGTTCTGGGGACGGCTGACGATCGAACAGATCGGCCCCTACCGCGTCATTCACGGCCGCGCCGCGTTTTTCTGGGTCAACGTGATCTACACCTATGTGGTGCTGGCTGCGGGTCTCGTGCTGCTCGTCTCGCACGCGGTGCACTCGCCCTACCTGTACAAGCAGCGCGCGCGGACTCTGATAGCCGGTACCCTCGTGCCGTGGATCGGCAATATGGCCTTCGTGCTCAGCACGGAGGAAACGATCATCGACCCGACGCCGTTCCTCTTCACGTGCACCGGCGTCATCGCCGCGGTCGCGGTCTTCCGATACGAGCTGTTCGAGCCCGTCCCGACCCTTCGTGACGCGCGCATCGAGTCGATCGGGGACGGCATCATCATTCTCGATCGCCGGTGGCGTGTCGCCGATCTGAATCCCGCCGCGGAGGCCGTGCTGCGGTGCACGCGCGCGGAAGCCGCGGGCAGCGCCATCGACCGTCTCCTGCCCGGATGGCCCGTCGCTGCCGGCACGACGGCAGCGGCGGATGTGACCGTGGGCGAGGGGCCGCTCGCACGCGTGTACGACGTGCGATCGAGCGATGTCCGCAGCCGCGCCGGCGAAACAACCGGCAAGGTCGTCGTACTCCGCGACGTCACCGAACGGCGGCATGCGGAGCTCGCGCTGCGGGAGAGCGAGGCGCGTTACCGGGCCGTGATCGAGGAGCGCGAACAGCTGCTGGTCCGCGCCGAGGAAGCAAACCGTCTGAAGGACGAGTTCCTCGCGACCCTGTCACACGAGCTGCGCACTCCTCTGACGGCCGTTCTCGGCTGGACGCGGATGCTGGTGCGTGCGGAGGTGCAACCGGAGCGCGTTGCGCACGCGCTTGGCGTCATCGAGCGCAATGCCGTGGCGCAGGCGCGCCTCGTGGACGATCTGCTCGACATCTCCCGCATCACTGGCGGACGGCTGCGTCTGAAGCTGGCGAAAGCCGACGTCTCGGCTCTCGTGCGCGAAGCGCTCGATGCCATCGGTCCGTCGGCGGACGCAAAACGGATCACCATCGACGTGCGGCTCATCACCCCCGTTCCGTTGATCACGGTCGATCCCGAACGGCTCCAGCAGGTGATCTGGAACCTGCTCACGAACGCGATCAAGTTCACACCGGAGGCCGGAACCGTCACGGTGACCGTCGCGCCGGCATCGGCCGGCGTGGAGCTCACGGTCAGCGACACCGGGCGAGGCATCGCGCCGGCGTTCATGCCGTTCGTGTTCGATCCGTTCCGCCAGGCGGAGAGCGGCAGCAATCGCTCTGTCCCCGGACTCGGGCTCGGCCTGGCCATCGTGCAACGCATCGTCGAGGCGCACGGCGGTCGTGTCGAAGCCGTCAGCGACGGACCCGGGCGCGGCGCCACCTTCCGCGTCTACCTGCCCGTCGTCTCCAGCGGCGTGAACTTCACGGGACCGGAACGGCGGACTGTCGCGGACGGGAGCCGTTCGCGGTAGCAGGGTATTGAAAACGCACCGCTTGTCCCACCAGACTGGGCCTGTTGCCGCTCACTCCCCGAGGGCAGCATAGCGAACGAGCCTGAAGCGCGGTCCCTGTGCGTCACGGATGCGCGCCGCCAGCCGCTCCTGCACGTCCGGCGTCCAGGCGCCCCACCGATCGAAGAACCGTCCGGCTGCCGCCTTGTCGCCGGCGTACTGCACCGCCAGCACCTCTCGGAGCAGTGATGCGACCACCTCGGCGTACCGGTCGTAGTGGATCGTGAGCCGCCCGGACGCGCCGTCGAACACGAGCAGCCCTTTGTCGAGAAAATAGTTGAACTGCGCGAGCTCCATCGTCTGGTATGGCTGGTCGGCCCGCGGCTTCACGTTCAGCAGCACGCGGCGGATGCCGGCAGCCTGCACGGCGCGGAGCGTCTCCGGTGTGATCGTTTCGCGCCGGTGCATGGCATCGAGCGCAAACAGCGACACCAGGTCCGCCTTCATCTCCTCGAGCGCGGCCGAGTACTGCTGGAGCGCGGCGTCCAGGGTGCGGCCCTGCGCGTCCCGGTCCACGCCGAGGTAGTGCCCCACCTCGTGCCAGAGCGTCCGCTGAAAGTCGCCTTCGCTTGCGAGATCGTCCGCGTGCGATTTGGCGAGCGCGGCGCGCCAGATGCGCAGGTCGCCCGCGACGATGTCCGGGTGCTCGATGATGTTGCGGCGGAGCAGGATCGTGCGCCCGTACCGCCGCGCGAACAGCGGGTCATTGGGCAGGATAGTCGCGGTATTGGTGCCGCGCGCCTGGCCGAAGTCGGCGATGACGTCATACACGCCGACCGAGATGTCGTCGCGCACGCGCTTGTGGTGCTCGTACGGGAGCGCATCCTCGATCGACTGGAGCGCACCCAGGCGTTGCCGCAGGTCGGCCGTGGCTGTCTCATCGACGATCAGCAGGCTGACGCCCGGGAACGCCTTCACCCCGAACAGCGCGTCATCATAGGTCTCGTACGCGCCGATCTGCGCGTTGAGGTGCCGGAACCGGCCGGTGACCCACGCCGCATCGCCGCTTTCGTAATCGTTCGTGAGCAGGTCACGCGCGCGGTTGCGCAGGTAGCGCGCGAGTTCCTCGTCGTCCCGTTCGACCGCGTCGGCGGCAGCATTGAGGTGGCGAAACGCGCGCCCCAGCGGCTCCGCGTAGGCGATCGCGTACGGCACGGCATAGAGACGCGCCGGATCCGGCGTGCGCGCCAGCTCGTCGAGTTGCCGCGCGACGGCGGCATGGAGGGCGAGGAGCGCACCGGTTGCCACCGCCTGGCGATCGCGGGCGAGGTTTTCGGCCGTGGCACGTCGCACCACGGTCCGCTCGCCGAGGATGGACGCGCGCTCGTCGGGGTGCGATTTCAGGAATGCCTCGATCTCCTCACGTGTGATGCCGGCCGGGTACACGTTCCGCCCCTTCACCTGCGGCGCTACCGGCAGGAACGGCTCGCGGCGGTTGTCGAGCGTCATCGCGATCGGGCCCTGGAACAGGCGATAGAGCGACAGCAGCTTCTGGGTGGCCGGCGGGTGTCCGAGCCGGTCGTCGAGGCGCACGAGCTCGCCGTGAGCGGACTGCGCCTCCGGGTGGCGCGCATCCTCGTACCACTGCTGGAAGATCGCCCCTGCCTCGAGCAGCGACTTCACAGCCGTCTGCTCCTCCGCGCTGAGGGCCGACAGGTCGGGCGCGAGGCGAATCGTCTCCGTCTTGGCGAGTATCTGGTCCGCCGTCGACTCTGGCCAGTAGCCGGCGGGGAGGAGTAACTGTGCGCTGACGACGAGAGGCAGCGCGGTGAGACTCAGGACCGGCAGCATTCGCATGCGGATCATCGTGGCATGAAGGCCTCCGTCCGCGGCGAAGGGCGCCGGTGTCCGTTGCACGGAAACCGAACAGGGAGCAGCGCTACGAGCCGAGCACCTCTGCGATGGCGACCGGGCGCCCTTCGGCCAGGGATCGCAGCGTGGCCTCGATCATCGCGGTCACCATCAGCCCGTCACGCCCGGTGACCTCAGGTGTGATGCCGTCGGCGAGGCAGTCGACGAAGTAGCGGATCGGCTCGTACTGGAAGCCCCATGCCTTGCCGTAGCGCGTCACGGACTCGGAGGAGAACGGCGTGTGAAACCTGTCGGTGAAGGCCCAGAGGTTCGGCTCGTTCCGGATCTCGAGCCCACCCTTTTCGCCGTAGAGCGACAAGCGGTTGTCGACCACGTTCGTGTAGCTGGTGGGCACGATCCACGACGTCTCGAACGTGCAGAACGCCCGCCCCTCGAATCCGATCATCGCCTGGATGGCGTCCCAGCAGGAGATGCCCATGCCGTCGAGCACGCCGCGGTAGCCCTTGGCGTACACCTCGACGGGTTCGCGGCGGAACAGCCACCGCACGATGTCCATCGTGTGCGGGAAGAGAAACCACTCGGGTCCTGAGTGGCCGCTCCAGGCCAGCATCTCGGTGGGCACGTGGATCGTGTCGCTGAGGCGCGCGTATGCCATGACGGGCGCGCCGAGCTCGCCGCGCTCCACGTAGCCGCGGGCGCTCATGAACAGCGGGTGCCAGCGGGCGTGGAAGTCGACCATCAAGTGCGCGCCCGATGCCTCGGCTGCCGCGACGATCAGGAGGGCATCGGCAACCGATGTGGCGAGCGGCTTCTCGACGAGCACGTGCTTGCCCGCGCGCAGCATCGCCACGGCGGGGTCGCGGTGCAGGTGGTCGGGGGTCGCGATGCTGACCGCCTCGATGGCGCTGCCGGCAAGCTCGTCCAGGCTCGTCGTCCAGGCGCAACCGAATCGGTCGCCGGCGCGGCGGGCGCGGTCGGCGTCACGATCGCAGATCATCACCAGCCGCGCGCGCGGGTGTGTCGTGAGGGCGAGGGCGTGATTGCTGCCCCAGATGCCCGCGCCCACGATGCCCATGGCCACGGGCCGGCCGGTCATCGGCATTTGACCCGCTACACGCCGGCGACCGCCGGCTCCAGCAACACGTGATCGCGCGACGCCTTGGCGCAATCGAGCACCGGGTGCTGCGGTGGGGTCGCGCCGAACGCCGCGATCACGCGTTCGATGAACGCCGCGTGCGTGATCGCCCCGCCCTCGGCGAGCACGCGCGCCGCACGCGCCGTGAACTGCCCTGCGCCGGCAGTCTCATATGCCACCTCGGTCGGCAGGCATGCCGAGAAGCAGACGTCGAGCATCGCGGCGGCACTCCCGGTGCCACTCCCAGCGCCGCTCCGTACGGTGCCGCGCGACGCGCCGTCAGCCGCGATCGCCGGCAGTTCGGCATCCGGCGCGTCCTCCCGGAACTCCCGGTGCTTCTGGGAGAGGTCCGGCGAATACGGGATGAACCGCGGCTTGCTCCCAGGCGGCACGTTGGCAGAGGGCCTCCCGCCGGGCACCAGGGCGCGCGTGATCGACCCTGAGTGACAGCAGTCGATGAACGAGGTGACGTTGACGCCCGGCCGCACCTTGCTGAACACGGCGCGCACGTCGTCGTCGATCAGAAAGCGTCCGGTCGGGAAGTCCACGGGGCAGAACGCCTCGTCGAGCCCGTCTTCCTTCTCGTCCCCGTCCACGTCGTCCACCTGAGTGCCGTGGCCGGCGTATTGGAACACGACGACGTCGCCGGGCTTCGCCGCGGTCACCATTCCGGCGAGCGCCGTGAGGATCGCCTGACGGGTCGCCTGTTTGTCGTGCAGCGCGGTGACCTGAAAGCCGCGCTTCTCGAGTGCCGCCTGCCAGCTGCGCGCGTCGTTGACGCAGCCACCGAGCTGATACGGCGCGTCGTACATGTCGATGCCGACACAGAGCGCGTGGCGTGCGCCGTGGCGGCCCGGCGCCGCGCGTTCGGCGTCCGGCTGCGCCGCAGCCACGGGTTCGAGGGTCACAGGCGCGCTCTCGGGGGCCGGCCCCACGGCCAGGGAGGGTGCACGCGTGGGTTCCAGCGGCTCCTGGAAGAAGTCCACGATCGCCGTGCTGTCCTCGGCGCCCAGTATCCGGCGCATCACGCTGTTCATCGTCGGGACGTCGTCGTCGAAGCCGCCGTGCGAAGTGGATGTCGTGCGGCTGTGCGGCGGCGCGTCGGGCGCGGACTTCGAGAACAGCACGTCGGCCCGCTTCTGGTTGCCGGCGAGGCCGAAGAAGCGAATCAGCTTCAAGTCGTCGCGGAGGCTTTCCTCGAGCCCGAGGATCGGCGTGGGCTGCACGGTCTCGAACGCGCGGCTCACGAGGTAGAGCAGCGACCTCTTGTACGGCCCTGCCGTATCGGCCTGCTCCTGGCTCCTGTTCATCGTGTACATGGTGAGCGCCTCAATGCCCTTTCCCGGGCCAACGCGGTCCATCAGCTTCGTCTTGAACAAGTCGGTCGTGCACGCCGGCGCGAGGAAGTGCAGCGTCTGGAGCGTCAAGCGGCGGCGCACCCGCGGCAGCCTTCCGCGACAGCAGGGCCGGCAGGAAATGCGAGTGGAAGATCGAGCCGGCGCTATGCCCAGCGGCATGGATCTCGAGATCGGCGTGGTGCTGGTTCCAGAGCTCGCGCATGCGATCGGCGACGAGCAGCCCGCCGCCTCCGTCGAGCACGGCAACCTCAGCGCTGCGCTTCATCTGGCCCCAGACGGCCTTGCCGCCCTGGCGCGCCGCCGCTTCGAGCACCGCGTCGGCGAGGTCTTCGCCAACGGAGCGCGCCGCGAGGCTGCGCGTGCCGCCGAGGCCGTGCACGATGTCCATGATGGACTCGCGGAGGCCGGTCTCCCACACGAACGAGATTGGATACACGTTGTTCTGGCGCCAGAACTTCAGGCGCGCGAGCACCGGCTCGAGGCCCTCGCGCTCTTCAATCAGGCCGCCGTGCGCATAGAACAGGACGCCGCGCTTTCTGACCCTCCGCCTTGCGCGCGGCGATTTCGGCCGGGAGCAGCTCGGTGAAGAGCCGCTCCACGTCGGCCTCGGTGGTCTGGATCTCGCCGTCGGCCGATAACGCGCCCATGCGGAGGTTGATCGCGTGGCGCCGCAGCGCTTCGTGCTCGTCCACGGTCAGCGGCCGCGGCGCCGTGTCGCGAGCGCTGGTTGCCGATCCCAGTGCTCTGGACGCCGGGACGATTACCGTCTCGATCGCGCGCGCACCGGCGACCCGCGTATCGAAAAACGCGAGCAGCTTCTGGGACGCGATCGTGGCCTGTGCAGACGCGGACCGCCGCGCCGCCATGTCGAGTGCCACGAGACCCCAGGGGTCGCCGAACCTGGCCTTGCTGTCTTTCACTACATCCGCGAGCGCCTCCTCGAGCTGACCGCGCCGCTTGTGGAACGCCGGATCCGTCGCCAGCGAGGCGGCCGTGCGCCCGCCGAGGAATCGCCGCATCTCCATCAGTGCCGCCGCCGAGCGGGCCATCGCGTCGGACCACCATTGGATCACCAGGTAGTCGCCCACGACGTGCTCGGCCCGCTGCGCGCCGAGCGTCTTCGTCAACTCGAATCGGATCTGCGTTGGCCCTCCGGCGGTCATGGCCGCCCATCGCGCGTCGTTTGCGACGGCCGCACGCCGGTGGGCACGCTCCTGGTCATCAGCGGGAATCAGCGCCAGCAGCGCGTTGCGGCCGACCCGCTCGTAGTACTCCCGCGAGAGCGCCCCCGCCGGCCCGATGAACAGCGCGTCGGCGGCGTTCTGGTCGAAGGCGCACTCGATGAGGAAGGTAGAGGCCCCGAAGTCGTGCTCGTCGCCCATGCGCCGGGCAGCCTCCCCCGCGTCGGCCAGACCGACTGCGGCGACGGCGTTGAAGTCTTCGCGCAGGTCGCGCGTCGACGTCTTCGCGCGCGACTCGAAGTGCGAGCACCGGCACGCCAGGGCAATCTGGGCGGTCACCCGCGAGGCCTGGTAGGCGGCGCTCACCATCACGGATTCGAGCACGAGCTTTCGCACCTTCTCACCGTCCGACTCGAAGGGGCGCGTCTTGACGACGACGTGCTTCGAGGTGATGGCGTCGGCGGCGTTCAGCTCGCCGGTGAGCGGATCGTACGAGAGCGAGCCCGTGCTCACGAGCTCCGCGACGCTCGAGACGTTGACGATCCCGAGCAGGTTGAAGCGCCAGGCAGTGCGGCGCTCGCGCGTGCGGAGAATGCCGGTGTGGACGATCCGTATCCCTCGTGCCGATGCCGCGGCCGCGGCCTGCAGCGCGGCGAGCCGGCCGCCGAGCGCGTCGGCGACGGCGCTGCGGCCGGCGTCGTCGAGCGCGTCTGTCTCGAGGTCGAACGCGAACAGCGCCTCGCCCCGACGCACCGAGGAGAACTGAAGCTCCGCCGCGATGCGCAGGGTACGGTTCACGCTCTCCGCGATTGCCTTCTGCAGCGTCTCGATCTGCTCGTCGGCGAGATTGGCGTTGACGAGCGCAGCGAGGTCGGCCTTCGGGTCGGCGCTCACGGCCGATACGAACTTCTGGACGACATCGCTGTCCTTGATCGTCGCCGCGATGCCCACCGAGGCCGAGGCGCTGATCTCGAGGGTGCTGCCCGTCCGCCGGTAGCATGCGAGCCGCACGACGCCCGGCGAGACCCGCGAGGCGCGAATCTCGAACGCTCCGGACGCCTGGAACGTTCCGCCAACCGACACCGAGGCACCGGCGCTCAACTTGGCCGAGCCGACGATCGGCAGCCCGGGCGTCGCGAGCGGATTGACGACGCTCGCGAGGTCCATGGAGCCGGTGAACTGCACGTTCCCTTCGCCTTCAATCGACGCGAACGCCCCGGCCGGGAGCGAGGCGAGATCCTCGGCGTTTCGCGGGATCACCGCGTGGGCGACGGTGTCGACGAGCGCCTCGCCGAGGGTGAGATTGCGGGCGGCGAGGTCGAACGGATGAAAGTACCGCGTGGTGAGCGACGCGCCACCGGAGAAGCCGAACGATACGGCCCCGGCGGTCGCCGTACCCGTTCCCGCCAGCCGTCCGGAGATCCCCAGCGACACGTAGGCGGTGCCACTGGCGATGGTGACCGCGTCGCGCAGGTCGTCGGCCGGAAAGAGCAGCTCGCCGCCTTGCGAGACACCGACGCCGACGCGCGCGCCGACATCCAGCGTCAGCGGCCCGTCGCCGGCAACGGGCAAGGCCTTCCGCGACGAGAACTCGGCGGCGACAGGGCTGGTCGGCGCGTCGGCCAGCGGCTGCGCGAGGGCCTTCGCCGCCGGCCGGAGCGCCATCAGCTCGAGAACCGGCGCGGGCAGGAACTTCGCCAGCCCGCTCGCGCTCGGCGTCTCGGTTGAAATCAACGGTGCGTTCAGTTCGTCGACGAGCTTGAATGTCGCCATGAAGCCTCCCTGGGTGTCGGCGCGAGTCGTGTGTTGTCGTCGTCCGGCAGCGCCTGGTCAGGATCCCTGGGCGGCGCCCTGGCGGAGCCGCTGGCGCAGGCTGTCCAGACGGTCGCGGAGTTGAACGGTCCGGGCCATCGTGCGCAGGAAGTCGAATTGTGCGAACACCGAGTCGACTTGCCGCACGCTGCCCGCCGCGCGGTAATCGAGATAATCCGCCACGATGCTGTCGATGGCCGCGTCGTCGAGCGTGCCGGAGGCGAGCACCTCCAGCAGATGTGCGTCGACCGACATCGCGTAGAGCCGATACGCGGGCGCCCGTTCGAGCTGCTGTGCCAACGACCGCCGCGCCCGCGCCAGGTCGTCCGCCACTGCGGCGCTGAGCGCGAGGCGCTCCGCGTCGGTCAGCTCCGTCCGGTTCTGCCAGCTCTCCGCGAGAGCAGCCGCGACGGCGTTCAGCAGCGGATACGCGACATCCGCCTGCCGCGTCTCCGCGAGCGCTGCCGATTCGCGGTAGAAGCGCTTCATGCGATCGAGCGCCTGCAGGCGTTTTTTGCCGCTCTGCATCATCGCCAGCCGCTTATATGCCGACGCAATCAGCGCGAGCCGTTCGGACGTCTGGCCGTATGGCGCGTCCTTGGACCCGAGCAGCGGCCCCGTCAATGTTTCCAGCGTCTTGATTGCGGTGTCGATCCGCGCGATGCAGTCGCGACGCAGCTCGTCACGCGCCTCGGCGGCGAGCGCGGCGCCCCCCTGCCATGCCGACATCGCGTGGCGCACCTCCAGGTTCGCGAGCTGCTCGATATCCCGAACGGAAATGCTGGCGTCTTCTGCCGACAGCGCACGCCTGTACAGCGGCAGCGCTTTGTCGAAGTTTCCCGCCTCGCCGTACGCCCGCGCGAGAGTCGCCTGCACCAGGCCGTTGTTCTTCCAGCCTTTCTGGTCGACGAGCGTTGCGATTTCGTCGACTCGCGCGAGTTCCCACGCCGTGCCGTCCTTATCGCCAGTGGCGAGTCGGGCAGCGATGTTGCTCAGCTCCTGCGCCGCGTGCGCGGGCGATACGATTCGCGGCGGTTGCGTCGTGCTCGGCGCCCCTTCTGTCAGGATGAGGCGGTACTCCGGATCCCCATAGCACTGATAGGCGCCCCACGTGTTCGAGCCGGGATGCCGCTCGAACGTGACACAGCGCGCGTGCTTGACCGCCTCGCCGAAGGCACGACCCTTCAGCATCTCGTCGTAGAACGTGGTCGAAAACGTGGCCGCGGCCGCGTCGTCAACCGCCCATCCGGCCGCGACGACGGCGCGGACGCCCATCCGGATGAACTCGGTGGAGATGTTGGCGGCCAGGCGGGGAAACGCCCGCTGCTGCCCGGTCAGCGCCGCGCCTGGGCGATTCGCGGCCACGAGGCCCAGATAACAGCAGTTGATGAACACGAGGTCGGGCACCCGGCGCATCTGCTGCACTTCCGCTGGCGTGAGGAACACGCCGTCGCCGATGACCATGCCGGTCACCGATGCACGACGCTGCTGCCGCAGTGCCGTGTCGCCGAGCGCCTGCCCGCACGCCTGGCAGGTCGCGGCGTCCTGCGGCACATAGCGGTAGACCCCGTGACCAGCCAGGTGCAGCACCTTGTAGGGGCGGGCGAACAGGGCGCTGACAACCTCCAGGGTGGTCGGGCGAATGCGCTTCTCGGCGACGAAGCTGCCCTGCAGCGTGCGCCACACCGCTTCGGCTTCTGCCTGCGCCCCCGTGAGCTCGACGAAGCTGCTCCGGGGATCGCCGATCACGAGCGCGGTGTTCTCGGTGACGGATTGGATGGTGCGCCGAAACTCGTCCGACTCGAGCTGCCGCAGCAATCCGTGCTCGATCACCCAGGGCTTCCGTCCTTCGCGCAATCCGTCTTCGAGCAGTTCCCACGGGTAGCGGGCGGATTCTTCGTCGAGCAGCAGCACGACGTTGTCCTGGTCGGGCGCGCTCTCCTTCAAGTCGTTGGGTAGCAGCAGGTCGAAGAGCGTCCTGGCCACGGCGCGATTGTCGCGCGTCGTCGCGACCGCCTCCTCGACGTACTGGTCCACGAGCTGGCGCTGCGTCGAGAGCAGGCGCACCTCCGTGCGCGCCCGGCCCGTGATGCCGGCGAAGCGAAGCCCGCCATCGGGCACTTCGCCTTCGCGGGTCCCGCCCAGGATCTGGAGCCGCTGCCACCAATCCGGCGACTCGACGTAGGACAGGCGGCGCAGTCCGCCATCTCTCACGTCGAGCGTCGGCGCCAGCTGGAAGTGGCCGCGGAGGCCGGCCTGTTCCGACAACATGTGCAGCGCTTCGAGCGCCTGCACTGCCCGGTCCTCCCACAACTCCATGAATTCGAGCGTGCCGACGCGATCGGGCTGCTTCGTCGCCGCCAGCGTCGCATTGGCCCGCTCCGCGCCGCGGATGAGCGCGTAGACCGAGTCCGCCACGGAGATGCCACCCGCGCCGGTGCCGATCAGCAGCGCCGAGATGCCGAGGCGACAGCCATCGGGCGACGACTGTCGTGATTGCTTGCTGCGTTCGAGCGCGTACTCCAGCAGCGCCCGCTCGAAGCTTCGCGTCAGCTGCGCGGCGGACAGGCTTCCGACCGTGCCCAGCCCGACGACGAGCGCGCCCTGCAGCCCGAGGAACAGCGGGTTGGCGCATCGCGGGTCCGTGAACACGGCGCTGGTGTCCAGGGGCCCTGGATAGAGACCCAACTGGTGCCGCCGCGTCAGCGCGCCCTTCAGCGCGCGATCGAGGTGCCGCTCCGCGCTGACGATCGCGTCGCCGCTGTAGTGCCCGACCGCGATCACGTGCCGCGCGAAGGCGAGGTTGCCGTGCACGACTCGGACCTCCATCGGCGGATCCGACGGCGCACGGGCGCGGCGCTTGCGCGAGCCGGCGCCGACCACGGCCGCGGCGAGATCGGCCTCGTCTGGATAGCGGTCGTCTTCGGCTGGCGGCAGCGGGAAGAGGTCGGCCGCCGCGCGCGACGCGGGCGCGCGCCGGTCGAGCAGATCCGTCGTGCCCTGCGTGAGCAGTTCCTGGAGGGCCGGAAACGCCGGCGGATGCGCGGCGAGATCGCCGTGCTCGACGTCCATGTACCACGTCGGCACCGATGGCGGGATGCCGCTGTCCCACGTCACGCGCCCGTCGCCGCGGGTGGTCGCGACGAACTCGATGCGGTCCTGCTTTCGCCACGGGTCGTAGGCGAGCTTCATCCCGGCGATCGTCACGTCAGCCGACCCGGCGACGTAGATCATGCGCTCCGGATCGACCGGCGAGCTGTCGAGCGCGCGCCGGATGTCCCGAGCGGCCTGCAAATCGGACGGCTCGGGCAGCGGCCAGTCGGCGTCCCCGACGCGCGAGTGGTACGCGCGCCACGTGCCGTCGGAGAAGTAGTCGTCGTCGTTCTGAGCCGACGGCAGCATCGCCAGCACGCCCGGGAAGCGCCCGATGATGCGCAGCAGGTCCGTGCGGCTGTTGCGGGTATCCAGTCGGGCGAGCTTCCGGAGCAATACCGCCCGCCCAACGAGCAGCTCCGTGATCGCGTGCGAGCCGCGGTTCGGTGTGCCGAGCATCACGAGGCGCCCGCCTTCGTGTGCGCAGACCTGCTGCCACACGTCCGGATGCCGCGCGATCATCGCGCGCACGAGTAAGCCGCCCATCGAGTGCGCCAGAAACCGCACCGGCTGGTTGTGACGGGCTGCGGCCGCGACCTGGTCCCGCACGGCGACCGCGAGACGGTCGGCCTCCGCCGCGAGGCTGATGCGCCAGTCGTACGCAAACGGGACGACGGTGTGCGTCGCGCCGAGGTGCTCGACGATCGCCGAGTAGTAGCGCGCGATCGGAGCGGTCGCCGTGATCCCGGCCGCCCCGATGTCCAGCCGCCCGAGACCGCCCCGCAGCAGCGACAGCAACGCGAGCCAGATCGGCCCCGTCGTGTCGGCCAGCTCGCTCCCCATGATGCCCGGCAACACGAAGACGACCGGGCGTGGTGCCGCCGTCCCGAGATCCGGCACGGCGCGCGCGATCGGTTTCGTCGCCTTCCGCAGCGGTTCGAATCCCGCCGGGGTGCCGGTCGTCGTGAGCGCCGCAACCAGCTGCGCCGCACTATCTCTTTCCGAGAAGTAGGTGAAGTGATTGACCGACGGGCCCTTCGGTGAACTGAGAATCTCGAGGCCTGCCCGGCGCGCCCCTCCCCACATCGACGGCGTGTTGACGACCAGATCGTGGTCGCCCTCGTAAAATCGGTCCGAGAGCCAGACCAGCAGACGGGCCCAGATGGCGCTCGGATCGATGTCGCCGGCAATGACCGCGAGCTCGCCGTGCACACGCACGCCGGGCCAGTTCACCAGCCGGATCAGCGCCGAATCGGGCATCTGCGCTTCGAGACCCGGCAGCGTAGCCGGATCGGTGCGCTGCTTCACGATCGCCGCGACGAAATCGCCGATGTCCTTGAAGACGTCCGCGAGCGGCGTCCCGGGCAGTGCGGCGCCGGCAACGGTGCCCACGACCGACAGCCAGCGGTCGAGCCTCCCGGACGCGAGCGTCGTGCCCAACGCGGGACACGCCACGCGCACGAAGCGGTCGACGCGGATGTCGCGCGCCTGGAGCTCGCGCTGCAGCCCGCGCAGCATCTCGAGCCGCTCGTTGGAGCTGGGATTCTCATCGCCGGCGAAATTCGCCAGCTCCTCCTCGGTGAACGGAGCAAGACGATGGAGCGGTCGGTCGGAGCCGGTGGCCGCGCCAGGCTCGCTCGACAGATCGCTCGACACATCGCTCGACACATCGCTCGACACGACCGCGGCCCTGCACAGCAGCTCGCCAACCAGGCCGCCGCGCGAGTGGCTGACGATGTGGAGCGTGGCTTTGGGCGGAAGGAGTGCCGCGAGCTCGCGCGCGTTCTGAATCGGGCTCTGGGTCAGCGTCGCGTGCTCGAACGCGATGATGCGATTGTCGTAGGCGGCCCGCAAGGCGGTCAGCTGCGCCTCGCGCGGCTTCGACCAGAGCTCGCCGAAACTGCCCCACGTGCTCGACAAGGTCCCGTGGAGGAACAGCAGCCAGGGCGCGTCCGTCGTGTCGGCGCTGATGTCTGTCGCCGTCAACTCGAATGCCCCGGTGACAGGGCTGCACCGGTATAGCTTCCCCGGCTCCTGGCGCTTGTTCGATGGCTCGGGCGGAAAATCGACCCGCTGGCCGATCGCCTTCGCCGAGTCTCCGGCGAGATCGACCCCGAAGACCTTGAGCCCCTTGATGGCCCACGCGACAGGGCCCCGCGTGGCAAGTCCGCGTGCGGCGATCGGCAGCGTCACTGGCACCTGCACGTGCTCGGCGCCGGTCGCGTCGCGTCCGATGACCGTCTGGCCGAAGTTGATGCGGAAGTCGTCTCCCCGCATCCACAGGTGCTCGCCGTGCTCGAACTCGACCTCGATCAGATCGTCGGGCTGCACGGTTTCGGTCTCGAGCACCGAGTCGCCGCGCGCGGCGGCAGGCGCGAAGGCCTTCTTCGGCCGCAGGGCGACGCTGGAGGTCTTCAGTGCGGATTCCGGCGTCCGCGCCACGACCGGGTCGTCCACGCCGCCGCGTGCCACATCGGACGGACCGCTCAACCGATACGGCCCGGCGCTCGGGGGTGCCGGAGCAACGGCAGCGGCGTCCGTCTTCGGCGGATCGACCGCGGCGATGTCACGCCCCCGCAGGTCGTCGGGCGACGGGAAGCCCGCCGGCCGCGAAGGCTCGGGGGAATCGGGAGCGTCGGCCATGCTGGCCTCCTCGAGGGTGCGCCAGACGCCATTGGCAGGCGAGGGACGCGTCAGGCTATGCCGGAGCGCGCAATCTTACTCCAAGGTGGGAACTGTGATCGCTGGATGGAGACCAGGGCTGCCCTACGCGGGCGGGCCGGTCTGAGACCGAGACGGTCCGGCGCATCCTTGGGGCGATTCGCGGCCGAAACCGCGGATTTCTACCGGGACGTGCCGCCGCCGTGTGGGGACGAAGGGACGAACCGGCTTGAGCAGCGCGTCCCACCGGGCGTACACAGGTGTGGCGCACCCGAACGACGCGACGCCCACGACGCGTTCGTTTCCGCGCGAGGGAGAGACCATGCTCGCACGCATCGCTTTCGTTGCCGCCGTGGTGGTCGCCATGGCCCGCCCGGGCTTGGCGCAGGCGCCGCTCACCGTCCCGCAACCGAGCCCGGCGGCCTCGGTTTCGCAACGCGTCGGCATCACCGACATCACGGTCACCTACCATCGTCCCGCGGTGAACAAGCGGGACGTCTGGGGAACGCTGGTCCCCCGCGGTCAGGTCTGGCGCGCGGGCGCGAACGAGAACACGGTGATCACCTTCAGCACCGAGGTCAGCGTCGGCGGACACGTGCTGCCGGCCGGCAGCTACGGCCTGCACATGATCCCGGCAGCAACCGACTGGACGGTGATCTTCAACAAGGAAGCACACGCGTGGGGCAGCTTCTTCTACGACGAGAAAGAAGACGCGGCGCGTGTCACGGTGACGCCGCAGCCGTCCGGCTTCGAGGAGCGCCTCGCGTACACGTTCGACGAGCCGACGGATTCCAGCGTCGTGGCGACGCTCCGCTGGGAGAAGCTGGCCATTCCGGTGCGGATCGACGTGAACACGCCCGCCGTCGTGGCCGCCAGCCTGCGGACGCAACTGCGCGGGCCGGCCGGATTCACCTGGCAGGGGTTCTCACAGGCCGCGAGCTGGTGCGCGCGTCACGACGTCAACCTCGACGAAGCGCAGACGTGGGCCGACCGCGCGATCGCGATGAACGAGAACTTCCAGACGCTTCGCGCGCGTGCGCTGGTCGCCGAAAAGAAGGGCGATGCACCGATGGCCCAGCAGCTGCGCGACAAGTCGCTGACGGTCGCGAACGAGGCCGACATGAACGGGTACGGCTATACGCTGCTGCAGGCAGGCAAGGTGGAAGAAGCGATCGCTGTCTTCCGTCAGAACGTTGCGAAGTACCCGGCGTCCTGGAACGCGTACGACAGCCTCGGCGAAGGACTCGCGCAGGCCGGGAAGAAGGCGGAAGCCGTCAGCAGCTACCAGAAGGCGCGCGCGATGGTCGGGGACGACACGAACCGCAAGCGGATCGACGGGATCCTGAGTGGCCTGGGTTCATCCGCTGCGTCGAGCACCAAGTAGACTGTGAGGAGCACGAGCGCCTGCACCGGTGTCTTCACCGGGAGGCGCTCGCCCTCTAGAACGCCTGAGCCTACGGCCTGAAGGCGGGCACTACGCGGTGAAAAAAATGGCCTGCGTCCTGGCCGTGTTCTTCAGCAGCCTGCCAGAGAGCCCCGGCCCTCTCCCCGTCTACTCCGCCCGCAGTGCGATCACCGGTTCGACCCGCGTCGCCCGACGCGCCGGCACGTAGCAGGCGGCGAGCGCCGCGGTGACGAGCAGCGCGGCCACCCCGCCGAGGACGCCCGGATCCGTCGGGCTCACGTCGTGCAACATGGACGTCAGCAGGCGCGTGAGCGCGAAGCTGCCCGCGAGGCCCAGGGCGACGCCGCCTCCCACGAGCCAAAGGGCCTGCGTGATCACGCCGCGCACGACGTGGGCCGGCTGGGCGCCGAGCGCGAGGCGGATACCGATTTCCCGCGTCCGTGATGCCACCAGGTACGACAGGACGCCGTAGATGCCGACGAGCGACAGCACCAGCGCCACCACCGCGAAGAGACCGAGCAGCAGCATGCTGAAGCGCGGCTGGCGCAGCGATTCCGCCAGCCGTCCGTCCATCGTCATCAGCGACGTGATCGGCTGATCTCGGTCGAGCGCCCAGATCTGGTCCCGCAGCGCGGCGGCAAGCGCCAGCGGCTCCCCCGTTGATCGCGCGACGATGAACATCGACGAGCGGAAGATAGCGATCGGCGGCGACTGCACGTACGGAACGTACGCCTCCGGCGTCGGCGTGTCGCCGAGCGCGAACTTCTTCACGTTGCCGACGACGCCGACGACCGTGAGCCACTCGAACCGCTTGATGCCGGGAATGAGGTCGTCGCGCATCAGGTTGTCGGGGACGCCGAGCATCACCCGCTTGCCGATCGGGTTGTTCCCGGGCAGGAACTGTTTGGCCAGCGCCTCGTTGATCACTGTCACTCGCGGTGCGTGGACGGTATCGCCGGCGTTGAAGACCCGCCCGGCGCGCACGGCCATCCCCATCGCGCGGAAGTAATCGCCCTGCACGACACTGAACTGCGTGGACGGCAACTGATCGAGGCTGGTGTAGGTCCGCCCTTCGGCGACGATCGGCATGTCGGATCCGGTTCCAGACAACGGCAGCGCGGACACGGCGCCGACCGCTTGCACGCCAGGCAGGCTACCAATGCGATCCAGGGCGTCGGTGAAGAAGCGTTCCGATTGGTGCGCTTCCGGATAGCGCGTTGCCGGGAGTGAGACTTGCAGCGTCAGGATGTGGTCCGGCCGGAAGCCCGGGTCTTCCGCCTGCAGCCGCTTGAAGCTGGTCATCAACAGTGTGGCGCCGGCCAGCAGCACCAGCGAGAGCGCCACCTCCGACACGACGAGTGCCGAGCGGGCGAGGTGTGCGCGCCCTCCTGCCGTGGCGCCGCGTGCCCCGTCCGAGAGGTCCCGTGCCGGATCCGTTCGAGCGGCCTGGAGGGCCGGCAGCAGTCCGGTCCCGAACGCCGTCAGGAACGAGATTCCAACCGTGAAGGCGAGCACGCGCCAGTCGACGCCGACCGCAGCTTCGGCCGGTATGCTGCCTGCCGGCGCAAGCCGCAGGGCGCCTTGCGTGAACCAGTGCGCCAGGACGAGACCTGCCGTCGCGCCGAGCAGGGCGAGCGGGGCCGCCTCGAACAGGAGCTGGCGCGCCAGGCGCCCGCGACTCGCGCCGAGCGCGGTACGCACCGCCAGCTCGCGTTCGCGCGTCGCCGCCCGCGCGAGGAGCAGGTTGGCGACGTTGGCGCACGCGATGAGCAGCACGAAGCCGACGGCACCGAGCAGGACCAGGAGCGTGGGCCGGATGCTCGCCGTCACTGACTCCTTGAGCGGCACCACGCGCACGCCGATGTCGCGGTTCGTGTCCGGGTATGCCTGCTGCAGGCGCTTTGTGATGACGTCGAGCTCCGCCTGTGCCTGCTCACGCGTGACGCCAGGTGCGAGACGGCCGACGCCGAACATGTCGCTCCGGACGACGCGGCTGTGCTGGAACTCGCCGAGGAAGTTCAGCCCTATCGGAACCCACACGTCCGCTGCCCAGAACTTGAACGCGGCCGGCATCACGCCCACGACGGTGTAGGTCTGCCCGTCCAGCCCGATCGATCGGCCGATCACGCCCGGATCGCCGTCGTAGCGGGTCGTCCACAACGCGTGGGAGATGACCGCGACCCGTTCGGCGCCCTCCCGATCGTCGGCTTCCTGCAGCGTGCGCCCGAGCGCCGGTTGCATCCCGAGCAACGGAAACGCGTTGGCGGAAACGGTCGCACCCTTCACGCGCGCCGGCTCCCGCGCGGCTTCGGTCAGGTTGAAGCCACTCCCCCGCGCCGCCGCGAGGTGCTGAAACAGCCGGCTGTCGTGCCGGAGGTCCAGGTAATCCGCGTAGGTCAGCGGCACCGACACGTTGAACTGGGCTGACCACGCGCTGACGAACATGAGCGAGTCGGTCGCGGGGTACGGAAACGGGTTCAACAGCACGCCGTTCACGATGCTGAACATCGCCGTGTTCGCGCCGATGCCGAGCGCCAGGGTGAGGATGCCGATAGCGGCGAATCCCCTGTTGCGCCCGAGCAGCCGCAGGCCGTGCCGGAACTCCTGGATCATCGACATGGGACGTGATACGGCAAGGCGAGACGGAACGTTCAGTCCTTTGTTCCGTCAGGCGAGTGGCAGCCGTTTCGCCACAGGCGTGCGGTCGAGCCGTGTTCCTGCCCCGCATCCCCCGCAGACCCGGGTTGCGAAGTACCCGCTTCCACTGAAGGTTTTCTGCTCGCTGATAGCACGCAGTCATCGATCGCGCGTTAGCCGGTGAACGGCTACTGCTGGTGTGACGGATCAGGACGGGCTACCTGACCCACAGATGGATGTTCCCGTCAGGCCAAGCCGAAAAGCTCAGCCTCTTCCGTCGCATCGGACCACACACGGGATCCCAGGAGGTTCACATGCATCCTCGACGTGCGATTTTGTCCGCGTGCATCGCCGCCGCTCTGTCGCAGACCACGGCGTTCGCCGCACCGCAAGACGACGGCGTGACATCGGGCCCGTTCCAGTTCACGCCCCTGCCGGCCTCGTCTCCATGTGTGCCGGGGGGCGCCGGCGCTTTCCCGCACGAGCAGCCGTATCTTCTCCCGCCCGGGTATGAACAGACGGTCATCGCACGCGAAGGCGATGGCGGAACGACCGACAACTGGGACATGCATGTCCTGAACGAGAACGGCCCGGACGCGGGCGAGTTCCTCTACCACTCGCACGAGGTGCTCGAGAACGGGATGCTGAGCGTGACGGATCTGCGGACCGGCCAGACGCGGGTGCTGGCCCAGCGCGCCTACTGGAACCGTCTCGACGGCCTCGTCTGGACTCCCTGGGGCACGTTGCTGACGGGCGAGGAGATGCGAATCGCGCGTCTGCCGTCCACGCCCGATCCACGGGTGCCGCAGGCACTCGCCGGGCTGATGTACGAAGTCGATCCCGTGACTGGCAGTGATACGCCGCTGCCGGCCCTGGGCGCGCGCGCACACGAAGGGATGCGGATCGATCCGCAGGGGAACGTGTACGGAATCTCGGAAACCGCACCGGGCATACCGGGAGGACGCCCGCCGGGAGGCTACATCTTTCGCTTCGTCCCGGACCGACGAGGTGACCTGTCATCGGGCCAGCTGTACGCTCTGAAGATCGTGACGCCCGACTCTGATCGCACTGGCGACGCGGTATGGATTCCGCTGGATCGCGATGCCGTGCAGGTGGACGCCGACGCGACTGCCACTGCTGCTGGTGCGACCGGCTATGGTCGTCCCGAGGACGTCGAGATGGCCACGAGCACCGGCAGCAATCGTGGCGGAGCGAACGTGCTCTACGTGGCGGTCACCGACGAGCATCGGGTGTTGCGCATCGACCTGCGCGAGCCCTCGGGTGATTCCACGCACGCGACGGCGTTCGTCTCCGACTACGTTCGCAACGGCGTGAATGCGCCGGCAGACTTCACGAATCCGGACAACCTCGCGCTGGACAAGAACGGGAACCTGTTCATCGCCGAAGATACGACCAACGAGCAAGGCATGGACATCTGGGTCGCCGTGCCTGGCACCAATCACCTGACGGCGAAAGAGACGGTGCGGTTCGCGAGCCTGACGGACTGCACGGCCGAGCCGAGTGGCATCTACTTCGACAAGACGGGGTCCGTGCTGTTTGCGCACGCACTCCACCGTGCGGGCCAGGATCTGAGCGTCGCGATCACCCGCGTGAAGCAGGACTGAGGCGCGCGGGCGCGCACGCAGTCTGCGCTTGCGAGCGCGCCCGTCTTGTGGGGCAGGCCTTCAGGCCTGCTTGCGTCCGCCGATTTGCAGGGCTGAAGCCCTGCCCCACATGCGTGATGCGGTCACGGCACAAGCGAGCACTCGGCTGTAAAAAGCTGGCGCGCATGCGGGACGCGCCAGTCAACCGGAGCGGCCGAACACGACGATCAGCGCGGCCCCGGCCGTCATCACCAGCGAGCCGACGATACGCGTGCGCATGTGCCCTTCCTGGAAGTAGCGATAACCCAGGAACACGCTGATCAGCGCCGACAGCTGGAACAGCGCCAGCGAATACCCCACCTGCAGCACGCCGAAGGTGAAGACCGTGGCGAGCTGCATGAGGCCGGTCGTAATCGCCAGCCGGAGATACGTTCCAGCTTCGTTCTGGAAAACCCGGACCTCGTCGACTGCCTGACGGCCCAGCAGGAACGTGATGCCGACGGCGCCAACCGCCGCGCCGAGCGTGGCCCAGAGCGCAAAGGTCGTCAGCGGCGACGACAGCAGGATCGCCTTTTTCAGGAAGACTGCTTCGGTCGCGGACAGCGCCAGCGCGGCAAATCGCAACTGGATGCCGCGCTCGCGGAAGAAGCGCGCGAATGCGTGTCGCCGCGGTTGATCCGGCACACGGTCCACGACGAGATAGCTGCCCGCCAGGATCATCAGCACGCCCACCACGCCCGGGATCGTTGGCAACTCGCCGATCATGGCGATCGCGAGGACGAGGCCCAGGACCGACTTGTACGCATTGATGGGGCCGAGAATGGAGAGGTCGGTCGACTTCACGGCTGCGACGAGCAGCGCGTTGCCGGATACCGCCAGGCACGCGCACACCGTCATCGTCCCCCACAACCCCGGCCCGCCCCGCAGCACGGTCGCGCCCGGCAGGAACCAGAGCGGCAGGCACGCCACCGCGAGCACGACATGGACGGCGCCGATGATGAAGGCAGGGCTTGCCGCTTTCTGCGTGAGCTGCTTCTGGAAGACGTTCGAGATTGGATTCGCGACGATTCGCACGAGGACGAAGAGCGCGGTCGGCATGGTTGCCATCGACAAGGACGAGAGGAGGGCCTTCGCTGCAGCCGACGCAGCCACACGCGGTTCGGTATCAACCGTCCTTAGGATGCACCCATCGGAAACCGCTCGAGGGGAGGTGGAACGAGCCGCCTCCGAAGTCGCGCGATCCCCGGTTGGGCCCCCTCACTGCTCTTCGCCGCGAATCGCGTGAAATGGGTTGAACCCGCCGCTCTGGAGCGGGACCGCGCACAACTCGGCTGTCCGGCGCCCGAGCGCTACGGCAGCGGTACAGCCGCGGTGGACTACTGCGGCGGAGTCGCTGGTGTCTGGGGCGGAGTCGCCGACGCCGGCGCGGCCGTCGTGGACGGCTTGACGGTGACCTTTCCTTCCAGCTTGGCGAGCACGTCGGCGGGGATGGCTTCCTTGATCTTCGGGTCATCCACGCTGGTGAAAGGGCGACCGGCCACGATCTTCTTCGTGGTCGCCTCGTCGAGCCCGAGCTTCGTCAGCTGGTGTCGCCGTGTTCAGATCGATCGCGTCAGGTGCCGCGGCCTTCTTCACCGCTTTCTTCGCGGCGTCCTCGGCCGCCTGCTTGGCGGCGCTTTCCGTTGCTTCCTTTGCGGCACGCTTGGCAGACCGCTTGGCCACTTCCTGCGAACCCGCCGGGGCAGCGACCAGCAACACCCCGAGCGCGACGATCAGCGCCGACAGACGTCGAATGCTTCGCACGTGCCGCCTCCTTGCAGGTTCACAAAGCTCGTCGATTCGATCAAAAGAGCCGCGGACCTCAGCGTGGCCCCGTAAGAGTTGGAGCCTGTCGGTTCCAGCCCACTTGACCGGGATACTACCCCGACCGCGACGCCAGAGCCACAAGAACAATGCGTGTCCGCAGGCAACCCGTCTGCTGGCCGCGAGGCCAGGGGCTCGCACGGGACCGGACGGCCGAAAGGTACGGCGTGCTCGACCGGACGCAGAACGTGGTTCTTCAATGGCAGCGCCGCGCTATAGTGCCCCCTTCAGGGGGCGCGTCGCGCTCCAGCAAACCCGAGGTGCTCGATGGCGGATATCCGGGGCGGACGGTGCGCGGAACTCGAAACCCCGGACGGGATGGAGACGCTGCTCCGCGACCTCTTCGTCCGGTTCGTCAACGTCCCGCCGGAGCGGGTGGACGCCGAAATCCACGACGCGCATCGGCGGTTGTGCGAAGTACTCCCGCTCGCGCAGAGCCAGCGGCAAACCAGCAATGCGCTGCGCGAGCACGCTGCGCGCCTGGCACTCGCCGTCGAATCGGCGCACGTGGGCTTGTGGGACCTCGACCTGACGCGGTTGCGGTTCCACGCGATTGCGGGCGCCGCTCAACTCTATGGACTCCAAACGTCCGCGGACGTGCCGCTGCAGCACGTGCTCGAGCTCGTTCACCCGGAGGATCGTCACGGTGTCCGCGACCGCGTGCGGTGGGCGTGCGAGCGCCAGTCCGCCTACCGCGACGAGTACCGGCTGTTGCGGCCGGACGGGACGGTGAGGTGGCTCGAGGTACGCGGGCGGCCCTTTGCAGATGATCCGGAGCGACCGGCTCACCGCATGCTCGGGATCTGCTTCGACATCACCGACCGCAAGATGGGCGAGGAGCGGTTGCAGCTCGCACTCGATGAGGCGACGCGCCTGCGAGACCAGCTGCAGCAGAAGAACGGGCACCTGCGCGAGACCACGACTTCGGCCGCGTCGGCCCAAATCGTCGGGCGCAGCGCGGCGATCCGTCGCGCCCTTGCGCAGGTCGAGCAAGTGGCGCCAACGCCGTCGACCGTGCTCCTGCTCGGCGAGACCGGGACCGGAAAGGGACGATTCGCCGCCGCGATTCATGCGCTCAGCCCGCGGCGCGGACGCCCCATGGTGCACGTGAACTGTTCGGCCATCCCACACACGCTGATCGAGAGTGAGCTCTTCGGCCGCGAGAAGGGCGCGTACACCGGCGCGCTCACCAAGCAGATCGGCCGGTTCGAGATGGCGCACGGCTCCACGATCTTCCTCGACGAGGTCAGCGAGCTGCCGCTGGACGTGCAGGCCAAACTGCTGCGCGTCCTCGAGGAGAAGCGCATCGAGCGGCTCGGCAGCCCATCCTCCATCGCGGTGGACATCCGGATCATCGCCGCCAGCAACCAGGACCTCGATGCGGCGCAACGGGCCGGCACGTTTCGAAGCGACCTGTTCTACCGCCTGAACGTCTTCCCGATCACCGTCCCGCCGCTCTGCGAGCGCCGCGAGGACATCCCGCTTCTCGTGAAGGCCATCGTCGAGGAACTGTCGGCGACGATGGCAAAGCGCGTGGACGCAATCCCGCGCGTGCAGATGAACGCCCTCCTCAGCTACCCATGGCCGGGGAACGTCCGCGAACTGCGGAACGCCGTGGAACGCGCGATGATTACGGCCACCGGTCCTACCCTGACGCTGAGCGTGCCCGTGGGCGCCCGCCCGCCAGGCGGCGCCGGCCAGACGCTGCACGACGTCGAACGGGCCCACGTGCTTGCCGTGCTGCAGCAGGCCGGATGGCGAATCCGCGGCCCGCGCGGTGCAGCAACAATCCTGGCCCTTCCTCCGACCACCCTCGAGAACCGGATGCGGAAGCTGCGGATCACGCGACCCGGCTCGAACAACGCCCAATCGTAGAATCTCCCGCATATGGGAGGCGTCGCCTCGTGTCCGGCCGACGCCGAGCCCGGGCAGACATCGCAACCGATTGCGGTTGAACAAGTTCCCTCTTTCCTCGCGCGGGCCATCGCGGTGGCAAAGCTGATGCTGATTGGTCGGGCGTGGTGCAGTTGCTGGTTCGCTTGACCGCCGCACCGGGTCGGGTCGAGGACACGCTCCAGGCGCTCACGAGGGTCAGGGTCGGCGCACAACTCGATCCTGAATCTCTTCGAACCCACCTCGGCATCGACGCCGACGAACCGGACACGTTGGTCTACATCGAGGAGTGGAGCGACCACGATCGGCTCGCACATCGGATCCAATCAGCCAGCTTCCGCTCGCTCCTCGGCCTCCTGGAGACCTCCATCGCCGCGCCGGTCCTCGAGGTCAGGGACGTGGCGTCCATCGGGGGCCTCGATTACGTGGCGAGGGTCCGGAGCGCACTGGAGGGCGGCACCGGTTGACACATCGGTGCTGGGAGTCCCGACTGCATGAACGCGGTCGCGATGCTCGTGCGAGCGCATCGGGCCGACGAGCGGCGCGAAACGGATCTCGATGCGCGCCGGCACACGCGGAGGACAGATGGCGAACGGGCGGTTCACGGCGATCGTCTGGCTGGCGGCATTCATGAGCAGCGTTGGCGTCGCGTACGCGGCGAACGACGTAGTGATCACGACGAGCGGTGACAAGCTGGTCGGGGAAATCAAGCGTGTCGAGAAGGACGTGCTCACGCTCTCCACGGACTACTCGGACGCCGACTTCAAGATCAAGTGGGACAAGATCGCCTCGATCGAGAGCGACCGGCAGTTCCTCGTCGAGACCTTCGACGGGAAGCGCCTTTCGGGCTCGTTGAAGCCGGACCCTGAGAAGAAGGCGGCCGTCGAAGTGGCCGCGAACAACGTGCAGCTGCCGGAAGTGTCGACCCTTCAGCCCTTCGAACGAACGTTCTGGTCCCGGTTCGATTCGGCTCTGGACTTCGGCTACAGCCTGACGAAGACCAATTCGGCGAAACAGCTCTCGCTCGGGGGCAACCTGTCGTATCGCGCTGAGCGCAACGTCGACACCCTGTTCGTCAACATCTTCAGGAGCTCGCAGGCGAACGCTCCCGAGACCGCACGCTGGGACCTCGGAAACGACTTCCGGCATCTCCTGGGCAGCCGCTGGTACGTGAACACGACGCAGGACTTCCTGAACAGCGAGGAGCAGGGGCTGGACCTGCGGACGACGATTGGCGCAGGACTGGGGCGATACCTGCTTCGCTCGCCGGTGCAGCACCTGACGTTTGGCGCCGGGCTGGCGTGGACCAACGAGAACTACACCGACGCGGCGCTGCAGTCAGACGACTCGGCCGAGGCTTACCTCGGGACGGAGTTCGGGACGGAGAAACTGAAGGTGACCGACCTGCTCACTCGGTTCACGTACTATCCGAGCCTGACGATCTCGGGTCGATACCGATTGAACTATCGGTTCGATCTGGACTTCAACCTGCCGGGAGACTGGTATCTCCGGCTTGGGTTGTTCGACAACTACGACAACCGGCCGCCGGCAGGGTTTTCGAGCAACGACTACGGCTGGTCCAACGCCTTCGGCTTCAAGTTCTGAGGCGCCCAGCGCGTCGAGGACTCGAGCGGGGAGCGTTCGTCTCCGCGCGTGCTGACATGCGCGGCGGTTCGCGAATCCAGGGAGGCTCCGGCGATGAAGTTCGCGCGCGAGTTCGTGACGAGCACGGTGGTTGGCGGCGTGTTCATCGTGGTGCCAGTCTACCTGGCGATTCTGCTGCTCCTCAAAGGCATGCAGTCGGCCGCGAAGCTGGTGCGGCCGTTCGCCGCGCTGGTGCCCGACTGGCTGCCGGCAGAGGGACTCTTCTCCCTCTTGCTGGTGCTGGTCGTCTGCTTCGGAGTCGGGCTCGCGGTGCGAACCCGCGGAGGGCGGGCATTGCGAGAACGTCTCGAGCGCGTGTTCTTCGAGAGGCTTCCGGGGTACGGCCTGCTGCGCAGCCTCACGCAGCGGTTGGCCGGAGACGGCGAGGAGAACGCGTGGCAGCCGGCACTCATCGAAA
Source organism: Vicinamibacteria bacterium (assembly GCA_963697705.1). Classification (GTDB taxonomy): domain Bacteria; phylum Acidobacteriota; class Vicinamibacteria; order Vicinamibacterales; family JAENWD01; genus CAVUCH01. Next base: position 82,301 of record CAVOPA010000015.1, on the reverse strand, counting down.
TCGAGGACGCGCTCGTCCCCGGCTTCATCATCGAGGAGGTCAGCGACGGGCGGTTCACGGTGTTCGTGCCGTCGGTACCGACGCCGCTGGCCGGGGCCGTCTACATCCTCGAGCGGGAACGGGTGCATCCGCTCGACGTCCCCTTCACGCAGGCTATCCGATCGATCTCCCGATGGGGCGCGGGCTCGCGAGAGCTCGTGGCCGCGATGCGAGAGCCCGAACAGGAACCTGGCACGCCCAGGCCCGCTGCTGCGGCCGCCATCAACGGCGCGTCCGCCACGCGAACGGGATTGTGAGACAGCACCCAGCACACCGACGAACAGGAACAGCAGCACGCACGACACAAAGGAGCGCGACGATGAAAGCAACGTGGTTGACAGGCATGCTCGTGGGCACCGCACTGATCTGTGCACCCCATCCATCGCTGGCCCAGGACAAGGGAAAGACGGCTGCGGCCGAGCTCGCCGCGGACTCGAAGGCGGCGTTGCAGCAACTGACGTCGAGCGTGCCGCTGGCGAAGGCCGCCGCGGGGAGCGCACACGCGATCCTCGTGTTCCCGAAGGTCACGAAGGCTGGCCTCGGGGTCGGCGGCCAGTATGGCGAGGGGACGCTGTTGAAGAAAGGAACCGCGGCCGCCTACTACAAGACGACCGGGGCGTCCTTCGGGCTGCAGGCCGGGGGCCAGACTTACGGCTACGCGATGTTCTTCATGAACGAAAAAGCCCTCACTGAACTCGACAGCGCCAAGGGTTTCGAAGTTGGCGTCGGCCCGAGCATCGTGCTGGCAGACGAGGGCATGGCGAAGACCACCACGACCAACACCATCAAGGAGGACATCGTCGCGTTCGTCTTCGGACAGAAGGGGCTGATGGCCGGCCTCGGCATCCAGGGGAACAAGATCACGAAGATCACCCCGAAGTAGTGCATGAGCGTTGACATCCGTGTCGAGCGAGACGGCGACCGGATACGCGTGATGCCAGCCGGTACGTTCGACCTGGCCCACGCGATGGCGGTACACCGTGCCGTGGAGGACGTCGAGCCGCGGCTCGCCGAAGGCCACCCGGTCGACGTCGACCTCGTGCATCTCGACCGCATCGACGGCAGCGGCGCGGCGCTGCTCGCCCGATTCCTGTACCGGCTGGATGCCGCCGGCCGCCGCACGCGCCTGGTGCGGGACCGCAACCCGCAGGCGGAGCGACTGGTCGCCGTCTACCTCAAAGCCAGGGCGGAGCGGCCGGTGGCCCCCGGCCGCTTGAAGGGAATGCTGCCCCGGATTGGCGCCGCGGCTGCAGAGGTGCCCGCCACGGTCCGCGGTGCCCTCGAGTTCATCGGGCGCTGCGCCTTCGCGGTGCCAGGGGCGATCGCCTCGCCACGGTCGGTCGACTGGCGCTCGCTCCCGCGGCTGCTGCAGGAGATCGGTGCCGATGCGCTGCCGGTCACGGGCGCTGCCAACCTGCTGGTCGGTCTCATCATCGGCTTTCTCGGCGTGGCGCAGCTCGGACGCTTCGGCGCCATCGTCTACGTGCCCGAGCTCGTGGTCGTCGCGCAGTTCCGCGAGCTGGGGCCGCTCGTCACGGCGATCGTCGTGGCCGGCCGATCCGGCGCCGGGCTCGCGTCGGAGATCGCGACGATGAAGGTGTCGGAGGAGATCGACGCCTTGTGGTCCATGGGGTTCGACCCGGTGAGGTGGCTGGTCCTGCCCCGGTGCCTCGCGCTCGTCGCGGTCGTGCCGATCCTGACCTGGGTGGGCGACGTGCTGGCGCTCGTCGGCGGTCTCCTGGCCACGACGACCATCACCGCCATGACGCCGCGCGCCTACGTGACGGGGACGATGGAGGCCATTACGGCGAGCCACTTCCTCGTGGGCCTGGTGAAGAGCCCGTTTCTGGCGCTCGCGGTGGGCGTGATCGCCTGCGGCCAGGGACTGGCCACGCGGGGCGGGGCCGCCGCGGTCGGCGCCCGCACGACGACCGCCGTCGTGCTGGCCATCTTCTCCGTCATCGTCATCAGCGCCCTGTTCACGTTCTTCTCCGTGGTGCTCGGTATCTGAGCATGCCGCAGCCCACTCCACACATCGTCGTCGAGGACCTGCGAATCGGCTGGGGAACGCGCGTGCTCATGGAGCACGTCAACTTCGAGGTCGAGAGGGGCACGACGTTCGCGATTCTCGGCGGCTCGGGAAGCGGGAAGAGCACGCTGTTGCGGTACCTGATCGGCCTCGAGCGGCCGATGTCCGGCCGTATCCAGATCGATGGCGTGGGCGAGCCGCACCGCTACGAGGGCGTGCCGCCTTTCGGCGTCCTCTTCCAGTCGGGCGCCCTCTTCAGCTCCATGACGCTGGCGGAGAACCTGGAGCTGCCGCTGACCACATGGACGCCGATTCGCGGGGTCACGGCGCGAGAGCTCGTGCAAGCGAAGCTCGATCTCGTTGGCCTCGGTCCCTTCGCCGAGCACCTGCCGGGGGAGATCTCGGGCGGCATGAAGAAGCGCGCCGGGATTGCCCGCGCGTTGATGCTCGACCCCGATCTGCTGTTCTTCGACGAGCCGTCCGCCGGCCTCGACCCGATCTCGGCTTTCGAGCTCGATCAGCTCATCATCGCGCTCAGCCGGGATCTCGGCATCACGATCGTGATCGTCACGCACGAGCTTCCGAGTATCTTTCTCGTGGCCACGAGCTGCATCGTCCTCGACAAGGTCGCGAAAGGCATCGTGGCGCGAGGCGACCCCAAGCTGCTGCGCGACGAATCGGAGATTCCGTTCGTGCACAGCTTTTTCACCCGCTCGTCGACACATCAGTGAATCGGGAGGCTGACCGATGGCCGTCGAGAGGAGTTACGCGCGCCTGGGCTTGTTCGTGGTCGTGGCACTGGTCGTGATCCTCGCCACGGCGCTGCTCTTCATCCAGCGGATGCGAAGCCGCGAGGTGATCGAGATGGTCACCTACACCACCGAGAACGTGAACGGTCTCGACATCTCGAGCGCGGTGCGGTACCGCGGCGTCCCGGTTGGCCGCGTGTCCAACATCCGCGCCGATCCCGTCGGGAACACCATCGAGATCACCTTCCAGGTGTATCGCGACCGTCTGGCGGCGATTGGCTCGAACGTCACCCTCATCGAGAAGCAGCTCGCAGAGACCGTGTTTCCGAAGATGCGAGCGCAGGTGATCGGGAACCCCGTGACCGGCGAAGCATACGTGCTGCTCGACTTCCCCCGGAATCCTCCGCCGCCGATGGCACTCCCGTTCAAACCGAGCCGGCCGTACGTGGCGTCGATGCCCTCGCCGTTGTCGAAGGCGCGGGATCGCCTGCCCGAGGTCCTGGACCGCGCGGAGGAAACGCTGCAGACGCTCCGGGAGATCGTGCTCAGGATTCCCGAGAGCCTGGATCGCAGCGACCGGTTCTTCACCAACGTCGAGCGGATCGTGCAGCAGAGCGACCTGCCGGCGTTGAGCGCCGACTCACGGAAGTTCTTCGCGGCAACGAGCACGCAGTTCGAGCAGCTGACAACCGACCTGGACAAGCTGATCGGCACAGGCGGGACGCTCCTCGCGCTGGTGGATGAGACGCGCGCCTCGATCAATAATGCCGACCTTCCCGGCGCGACCAAGTCCGCGCGTGATGCGCTGGACCGTACGAGCCTCGCAGCCGACGACCTGCGGCGATCGCTTCCGGCGATCAGGGATTCCCTGCAGCAGATACGTGAGCTCGCCCGGGCGCTCGAAGAGCAGCCGGAATCGGTGGTGTACGGTCCGCGACCCTCTGTAGTGAAACCCCGATGAGACGCCTGACCCGATCCCGATTGTTGCTGCTCCTCGCCCTCGCCTGTCTCGGGGCGCCCGGCTGCAGATTGCGGCGCCCCGATGCGCAGCTGGGCCGCATGATCGAGCCGCAGATCGTCGAACCGCCGCCGCAGGGATCGACCGCGACGACTGCCACGCCCGTCCGGCTGCTCGAAACACAGTCACGCGGACACATCGGCCGGCGCGTCCTGCACCAGCTGCCGGACGGTGAACTGGCCGAGGATCCAGTCTGGCGCTGGTCGTCCTCGCCGGACCGTTACCTCGAAACGGCTCTGCGCCTCGAGCTGGAGTCGCGTTCCGACCTGCGCGTCGTCGACTCCGGCAACGCCCTCACGGTAGGCGTGACGCTCCTGGCGTGGCACGTCGAGTCAGCCGAGAGCCCGCGCCTCGTGGGCGCCATCGAGCTGCGAGCCACGAACGCCGAACGGGTGGTGCACACGCACGTCGTGCGAGGCACCGAGAAGCTGTCGGCGGGGTTCCCCGGCGATCTCGCGGCCGCAGCCGGCAAGCTCCTGAGAAGCCTCGCGTCAGAGGCCCTGAACAGCCTGGCCCAGACGCGGTGACCGGCACCAGCCGATAGGCGCATCAGTCGCGATCGGATCTCGATGTCTGACGAGACTCGGAGTCTACCGTCACGGCCTCGCTCGGGCTGCTCGACCGTCGAAACGACACCACCTGCCACCGCGCCTCGCCGCGCCTCGCCGGGGCTCCCCTTGATTACCGACAAGAGAGCGTGTATGTTTCTTGTCGGTAACCAAGGGGAGCTGCCTCGTGAGCAAACCGACCGACCTGGTGCAAGGCACGTTGGACCTGCTGATCCTGAAAGTGCTGGCGAACGAAGCGACGCACGGCTGGGCCATCGCACAACGGATTCGGCTCATGTCGAACGACGTGCTGCAGGTAGGGCAGGGCTCGCTCTACCCGGCGCTCCACAAGCTGGAGCACCAGGGCTGGATCACGTCGACGTGGGGTGAGAGCGACAACGGTCGCCGCGCGAAGTACTACTCGCTCACACGGGCGGGACGGAAGGCGCTCGCCACGGAATCGGCCCAGTGGGAACGGCTATCGTCGGCCATTTCCCTGATCGTCCGCACCGCCTGAACCAGGTCCAACCGGTCGCGTGACCCATGGAGAAGACGTCATGCGCGCACTCACCCTCCTCCGGATGCGGCTGCACTCCCTCTTCCGCTCCAACCAGCTCGACGCAGATCTCGACGAGGAGCTCCAGTACCACCTCGAGCGGCAGATCGAGCTGAACGTCGCCGCCGGAATGGCGCCCGACGACGCCGTTCGTGCCGCACGCCTGGCGTTCGGCGGGGTACAGCAGCACAAGGAGGAGTGCCGCGACGCTCGCGGCCTGCGCCTGCTCGAGAGCACAGCCCAGGACGTACGGTACGCGCTGCGCGCGCTCGGCAGGAGCCCCGGGTTCACTGCCGTAGCGATCCTGTCGCTCGCGCTCGGCATCGGCGCGAACACCACCATCTTCACCCTCGTCAACGCGGTCCTGCTCCGGCCGCTGCCATACCCCGACTCCGTCCGGCTCGTCGTCCTCCGCGAGCAGGCGCTCGGGTCCTCAGTGACGGTTGCGGTGCATCCGCTGAACTTTCTCGAGTGGCGGGCGCGCGCGCATGCGTTCGACGCGCTCGCGCTCGTCCAGGTCATCCCCGCGAACGTTCTCGGTGCAGATGGCGCCGAACAGGTGGCCCAGGTGCAGGCGACGTCGGAGTTGTTCCACGTGTTCGGTGTCAGCCCCACGCTGGGCCGGACGTTCACTCCGGACGAAACACGGCCAGGCGGTGACGGTGGCGTGGTGGTGCTCGGCCACGGGTTCTGGCAGCGCAGGTTCGGCGGCGATGCGCATGCGCTCGGCAAGCGGCTCGAGGTAAGCGGCGCCGGCCTCACGATCGTGGGTGTCGCGCCGCCGGGCCTCCGAATCGGGCTGTCAGAGCCCGACATCTACACACCGCTTCCGATCGACCCTGCGAAGCCCGACGCGACCGGCTCGAGATCCTTCCAGTGCTACGGCCGGTTGAAGCTCGGGATCTCCCTCGACAGCGGCGCGGTCGGAAATGGCGGTCATCGCGTCGGCGCTCGCGCGGCGCTACCCGCTCGACGAAGGATATGGGGTCTTCGTCTCGACGCTCCACGACTACCTCGTGGCCGACGGCCGCTACGCGCTGCAGCTCCTCATGGGCGTCGTCGCGGCCGTGCTCCTCATCGCCTGCGTGAACCTCGCAGGCTTGCTGATGGCGCGCGGGCTCGGACGCCGGACCGAGCTGGCCGTGCGGGTGTCGCTCGGGGCCAGTCGCGGGCGGCTCGTGCGGCAACTCACGATCGAGAGCCTCACGCTCGCCTCGCTCGGCGGCCTCGCTGCTCTTGTCGTCGCGTCCTGGGCCACGCGCGCGTTGGTGGCACTGGCGGCCGGCGTGCTGACGGTCGGCAGCACCGAGCCCATCCGGCTGGAGGCGACGAGCGTGGCCTTCACGATGGGACTCGCGGCCTTGACGGCGCTCGTGTTCGGCCTGGTGCCCGCCTGGCAGGCAAGCCGGGTCGAGCCCCACGCCTCGCTCGCCTCGCGCAGTCGCGGAACGACAGCGGATCGTCGCCACCATCGGATGCGGCGCGGCCTGGTCGTCGTGCAGGTGGCCCTTTCTGTGGTGCTCCTCGTCGGCGCTGGCCTGCTGCTGCGAAGCTTCACCGCCCTCGCCCACGTCGATCCAGGATTCGACCCGTCCGGCACGGTGACGATGCGCATCTTCCTGGGCGATCGGCCGGGGGCGGAGCGGGTCGCACTGCTCGAGCGGATCCTCGAGCGGATCACTACCCTTCCGGGCGTGAGAGCGGCGAGCACGATCCAGTTCCTGCCGCTGGCCGGCATGCAGTGCGGCACGGGGTTTTGGCTCGAAGGCCAAACGCCCGGGGATCCATCCGGCGCCTTGCCGACCGACTGCTCGCTCGTGAGCCCTCGCTTCTTCGACGCGATGCGGATCCCGATTCTGCAGGGGCGCGCGTTCGATCGACGCGATCGCGCCGACAGCCCTCGCGTTGTCGTCGTGAACCGATCGTTCGCGCGGCGGTACTTCCCCGGACGCCAAGCTACCGGCCGCCGCGTGCTGGTGGCCGGGCCGAACCAGGCATGGGCCGAAATCATCGGAGTGTCGGACGACATCCGTCACAATGGCCTGACCGCGCAGCCGGCACCGACAGTCTTCCTTCTGCACGCGCAGGCGCCCGGCTACATCACGAACCTCATCGTCCGCACCGCAGGCGATCCGTCGGTGGCAGCACCGGCAATCGAGCGTGCCATCCACGATGTCGATCGCACGCAGGCGGTGTCCGCCGTGAAGACGATGGAACAGTACGTGGACGACTCGCTGGCCCGGCCGCGCCTCTACGCGTCGCTGGTGGGGGCTTTCGCGGCGCTGGCCGCGACGCTCGCGTTCATCGGCATCTACGGGGTCATCGCCTACACCGTCAATCAGCGAACGCAGGAGATCGGCATCCGGATGGCGCTCGGCGCGGCGCGCCAGACCGTGTTCCGCGTCGTGCTGTTCCAGGGCCTCATGCTCGTGCTGGGCGGGCTGGCCATCGGACTGGCCGCTGCAATCGCAGTGCGGGGTCTCTTGTCGTCGCTCCTTTTCGGCGTGAGGGCGGGAGACCCGGCGACGTATGCGGGCGCCGGTGGACTCCTGCTGCTGGTCTCACTCGCGGTTGCTGCGATTCCGGCGTACCGGGCCGCCTGCGTCGATCCGATGTCGGCGCTCAAACACGAGTAGTCCTCCCTGGGACGCGAACTTCGCCGGTCGAGCCGATCGATCGACGCCGATCGTGAATGGGTGAGGGAACCCTGTATTCGACAGCGCGGCTATAATTCGCGGATCGAATGACCCTCGCCCCCGGCACGCGTCTCGGCGTGTACGAAGTGATTGGCACGCCTCGCGCTGGCGCCATGGGCGAATTCCACCGGGCCCGCGGCACACGGCTGCGGCCCGACGTCGCCCTCAAGGTGCTGCCCGAGGCCGTCGCGCGCGACTCGGATCGGAGGCGTTGGTGACACCCGGCGCACGACTCGGCCAGTACGAGATCGTCGCACCGCTCGGCGCCGGGGGCATGGGCGAGGTGTACCGCGCGCGCCACCTCTCGCTCGATCGCGAGGTGGCCGTCAAGCTCCTGCCGCCCCGGCTCGCCTCGGACGAAGCGGCGCGCGCCCGCTTCGAGCGCGAGGCCCGCGCCGTCGCCGCACTCTCGCACCCGAACATCCTCGCCATCCATGATTTCGGCCAGCAGGACGGCGTCGTCTACGCGGTGACCGAGCTCCTCCGCGGCGAGACGCTTCGCGCGCTCGTCGGTCGGGGCGCGCTGCCGACGAGAAAGGTCGTGCAGATCGGCGCCTCCATCGCCGACGGTCTCGCCGCCGCCCACGAAAGGGGCATCATCCACCGGGACATCAAGCCGGAGAACGTGTTCATCACTGACGATGGCCACGTGAAAATCCTCGACTTCGGCCTCGCGCGGCAGGAAGTCACGGCGCTCGCCGACGAGACCTCCGATGGGCAGACGTTCGCCGGGGCGACCGATCCGGGCACGGTGTTGGGCACGGTCGGATACATGGCGCCGGAGCAGGTCAGCGGGCAAACCGCCGATCCGCGTGCCGACATCTTCGCGCTCGGGTGCGTGCTGTACGAGATGGCGTCGGGCCGTCGCGCCTTCTCGCGCGCAACCGCGCCCGAGACGATGACGGCGATCCTTCGGGAAGACCCGCCCGACATCGGCGGCGATCCGGGCATGCGGCCGGCGGCGTTCGAGAACGTCGTGCGCCGTTGCCTCGAGAAGCGGGCGGCGGAGCGCTTCCAGTCCGCGCGTGATCTCGCGTTCGCGCTGAGGTCGGCAACGGGATCGTCCGCGGCTGGTGAGCGTTCCACGTCACAGAGTCCGCCTGTGGCGCCCGGTGCGCGGCGCCTTCGGTCCCGGGTCTTGACAGCAGGAGTGCTCGTGCTCGGTGCGATCGCGCTCGTGCTGGCAGGCCGCCAGAGCGCGCGCGTCGCAACGGCGCCGCCGGCGTCGGTCTTCACGCGATTCGACAAGGTCACTGACGAACCCGGCGTCGAGGCCACGCCTGCGCTCAGTCCCGACGGGCGGGCCGTGGTGTACGCGAAGGCGGTGGGCACCGACACGGCGCTCTACCTCCTGAGAGTGGGCAGCAGGCATGCCCAGCGCCTGTCGGGCGCCCCGCCCGCGCGCGACCTGCAGCCCGCGTTCTCGCCCGATGGAGAGCGCATCGCGTTCCGGTCGGACCGCGACGGCGGGGGCGTGTTCCTGATGACCGCCTCCGGAGAATCCGTCACCCGACTCACCGATGTCGGGTACTCCCCTCGCTGGTCCCCTGACGGGACCGAGATCGTGGTATCGACGGGTACCTTCAGTTCGCCAACCGACCTGTCGGCAACGGCGCGGGGGCTCACGGTCGTGAACGTCGCGTCCGGGCTGACCCGAGCGCTGGCCGCCGGCGATCGTGCCCTGCAGCCATGCTGGTCACCGACCGGCGCGCGGATCGCGTACTGGGGCATTCGCGGACAGAGCGGGCAGCGTGACATCTGGACGATCGCGGCCCGCGGCTCCGGCGCGACGACGAGCGGGGTCGCCGTTACCGACGACGCGGCGCTCGACTGGAGCCCGGCGTGGTCGCCTGACGGGCGCTACCTGTATTTCTCGAGCACGCGCGGCGGCACGATGAACCTCTGGCGCGTACCAGTCGACGAGACGACCGGCCGCGTCCTCGGCAATCCGGAACCGATGACCACGCCGTCGGCGTGGAGTGGCGACCTCACGTTCTCGCGCGACGGAACGAGGATCGCGTTCGCCGGCCTCGATTACCGCTCGGAGCTGGTGCGTGTGCCCTTCGACGCCGCACGCGAGACGGTGACGGGGCCACCCGTACCGATGGTCCCGGGAACGCGCCCGATGCGAGACCACGAAGTGTCGCCCGACGGCAACTGGATCGTCTTCACTGGGGCTGGCGCGCAGGAAGACCTGTTCATCGCGCGCACCGACGGCACCGAGTACAGGCGGCTCACCGACGACACGTATCGCGATAGAGGGCCTGCGTGGTCCCCGGATGGTTCGCGCATCGCGTTCTACTCGGATCGCTCCGGGCAGTACCAGGTGTGGACCATCCGGCCGGACGGCAGCGGGCTCACGCAGGTCAGTTCCGGGCCGAGCAACCCGGGAATACCGGTGTGGTCGCCCGATGGCACGCAGATCGCGTACGGATACTACACGTGGGGCGTCATCGACATGCGAGCGCCGTCGCCGCAGCAGCAGGAAGTCGAGCCTGCCATGAGCGCGACGGAGCGGTTCATGCCAATCGCATGGTCGCCGGATGGACGGCGGATCGCCGGTCCGGTCGCGCCCGTCGACGGCTCCGTGGCGAGCCTGGGCATCTACACGTTCGCCACCAAAGCGTTCTCCCGTGTCGCGGCCGATGAGGGGCAGGCGACCACCTGGGCCGCCCCCGCCTGGCTCGCCGATAGCCGGCGTCTCATCGTTCGCCGCCACGACGGCGTCGGAGTCGTGGACGCCGACACAGGCGCGGTCCGGCCGCTCCTCGCCGTCGGTGGCCAGATAATCGGCAAAAGCGTTGGCGTATCGCGCGACAATCGGTGGATCACGTACACCGAGACGGCCACCGAGGGCGATGTGTGGATCGCGACGCTCGGGAAGTGAGGCCCGCGCCGTCCCCTGTAAGACGATGGGACGCGTACGTGGAGGACTCGCTGGGCCAGCCGCGCCCCTACGCATCGCTGCCACGTCAGCGCGGCGTCACTCGAGCGTGAAGGACACGTACATCAATCTCCCTTCACGCTGAATCTGCAGGACCACCGGGGTTCCGGGGGTGAGGGCGTGCATCGCGTCCCGGAGCGACTGGAGCGTCGATATCGGCCGGTTGTTCAGGCTGCGGATGACGTCCCTTGGCAGAACGGGCACGTCGCTCGTCGCACCTGCCGCGCGCGCAACGACGATGACACCGTACGGATCTCTCAGTCCCTTCGCTGCCGCGGCAATGTTCTGATCGATTTCGACCCCGACGATGCCGAGCTCGGCGACCAGGCTCTTCTCCGGGTCGGCCACCGCGGCCACCGAATCGAAGTCGCTCCGTTCCTCGACGGCCGCGATGCTCAGGGTTTTCTCGGCTCCTTCTCGCAGCACGACCAGCTGGACGTTGTCGGCGGAGTCTCTCAGCCGGAAGTAGTAGTTGACCGTCGGTACGTTGTCGGCTGGTTGACCGTCCACTGAAACCAGGATGTCGCCGACCTTGAGGCCTGCCGCCTCCGCCGGCCCGCCAGGCCAAACATCCGAGACGATGACGCCGTAGTTCCTCACCAGTTTGAGGGCAGCAGCCATTCCCGTCGTGATGGTCTGGGTGCTCATGCCGATTTCCTGGCGCCGTAGCATGCCGAACTGCTTCAGTTGCCGGAACACCGTTCTGACCGTCGCGCTCGGAATCGCAAAGCCGAGGCCTTCGTTGCCGCCGGACTGCGAGACGATGAACGTGTTGACACCCACGACTTCGCCGCGGATGTTGACCAGCGGACCACCGGAGTTGCCGGGGTTGATCGGCGCATCGGTCTGGACGTAGATCAGCGGCGAGTCGGGATCGACCTGTCTGGCCACGGCCGACACCAGCCCGTGCGTCAGGCTGTTGCGCATGCCGATCGGGCTGCCGAAGGCGAACACGGTCTCGCCCTGCCGGACTTGCGAATACGTGGCCAGCGGCAGCGCGGGGAGCTTCACGCCATCGATCTTCAGCAGGGCCAGATCCAGTTCGGTGGCGACGCCCGCGATGCGCGCGGCGACCAGGTACGTCCTGCCAGACAGGGCCGTCGCCAGTGTCCCGTCCGCGTTGTCTGACGGCAGCACGACCTGGACCCGCTGCGCACCGCTCACCACGTGCGCGTTGGTCATGATGTAGCCGTCGGCGTCGATCACGAATCCCGAACCGACCGAGCGCTGTCGACCGACGACGAGGCTGGTCTCGCCCCGAGCGCCCTCTTCGCGGGGCCCATAGCTGGTCACGAGAATCTGGACGACGCTCGGCCAGACCTTTCTCGTGAGCGCATCTATGGCCTCGTTCATTCGCGCCAGCGAATCCGGAGGAGCAGTCGAAGGCGGAGGCGGTTTCTGGGCGCGGGCGGGCGGGCAGATCGCGACGAGGAGGAGCGACACCGACGCGATGCATGGCGCTCGTCTGAGTCGCGGCTGCCGGGACACGGGGACCATCGGTGCTCCTTCGGTTGTGGCGGCGGACGCGAGCGTCGCGGGCGACCGGGAGGCGCCGTATGCTCGGGCCGCATCAGGACAGGTTCGAGCGAGTGCTCGCGCCCGGCGCCCAATGCGTTCCGTCGGCGGGCCTCGCCGTGACTGGGGCGCGGGGGCGGCGAGCCCCCCGCGCCAGCCGTGGTCGGGACCTTACGCCCCGGGCGCGCGGTAATCGACGGTCTTCTTGCAGGCGTTGTCGACCTCCGCGGGCGTCATCAGCACAGTGGTCTTCATGTGCACTGCGCCGCTCGCGGAGATGGTCAGGGCGATGGCTGCCGCCGTTTCGTTGTCGATGCCGTCGACGATCACGAACGCGTCGGTGGTGCCGAACGCGAAGTAGAACGCCTCGATCTTGCCGCCGGCCTTCTCGATTGCGGCCCGGGCGGCCTCGCGGCGCTTCGTGCCGCCGTCTTTGAGCAGTCCTCGAACGCCGTCGGTGGTGTAGTTCGCCTCGATCAGGTACTTCGCCATGGATCCTCCTCCGGCGCGGACCTCGCGCCCCGTGCTGATCAGTCGACGCCGATTGTGACATCTGTGAGGGAGCACTATACGACAGCGCGGCGGCAGGGGCGAACCGGATGATCCGGGGTACGCGCGATGGACGGGTTCCTGCCCGCATCGTGGAATCAGGCCGCTGCCCTGAGCCCGGCGCGCGTCACTCGTCCCTGAGCGCGACGACGGGCGTCACGCGCGCCGCCCTGCGTGCGGGCAGCAGCGAGGCCGCGCCGGCGACGGCGAGGAGGACCAGCGCGCCGAAGAGCATCGCCGCCCCGTCGGTCGGCGTCGTGCCATACAGCTGGCTGCGCACGAACCGTCCGAGTGCCCACGACGCGACCGCACCGGCGACGAGCCCGGTCGCCACGAGCATGCCTGCCTCGCGCAGCACGCCGGCCGCGATCTGCCGGCCGACGGCGCCGAGCGCCATCCGGATGCCGATCTCTCTCGTGCGGCGGGTGACCATGTAGGCCATCACCCCGTACAGCCCGACGACCGACAGCAGCGTGGCCATGACAGCGAGCGTCGTCGAGAGGGTGGCGATGAGGCGCTCGTTGTTGACGCTGCGTGCCGCCTTCTGCTCGATCGTGGTAACGCCATAGACGGCAATGCGCGCGTCGATCGCGGCGATTTCGTGGCGCACCAGCGGCATGACAGCGGCGGGATCGCCTGACGTGCGCACGAACGCGTTCACGTCGTTGACATCGCCCGACTGCAGATACGAGAAGAACACCTGCGGCTGCCGATCCTCTCGAATCGAAAGGTAGTTGCTGTCCTTCGCGACACCCACCACTTCGATGACCGTCTTGGTCCCCGGGTCCTCGCCGATCCCGATGTGGCGGCCGACCGCATTGGCCCCCTTGAAGTATTGCCGCGCGAATCTCTCGTTCACGACCGCGACGCGGTAGGGCCAGCCCTCCGGCGCGGGCAACACCTGGTCATCGCGCGCGCTCAACTCCCGCCCGGCGACGATCGGTATGCCCATCAGGCGGAAGTAGCCGGGGCTCACGGCGTTGCAGAGCGCGCCGGCGCCGGCCCCGGGCGCCGGTTGGTAGCCTTCGACGGTGAAGCCCATGCCCCACGCGCCGCCGCCGAGCAGCGGCATGAAGGAATAGCCGGCCGCCTCGACGCCCGGGAGGCGTCCGAGGCGCCGGTCGAGATCCCGCAGGAGCACGTGCGCCCGTGCGCTGTCGTACCCGCTGGCGCCGAGATCGAAGGCGAACGTCAGCAGCCGCTCCGTCCTGAACCCGGGATCCACCCGCATCAGGTTCTGCAGGCTGCGCAGGAACAACCCGGCGCCGACGAGCAGCACGAACGAAAGCGCCACCTGCACGACGACGAGCGTCTTCCTCAGCCGGGGCTGCTCGCTCACCACACCGCCGCCGGCGCTCTTGAGGGTTGGCGCGAGCGCCACACGCGCACTGCGCAGCGCGGGCAACAAGCCCGCGACGAGCGCCGTGACACACGCGAGCGCTGTCGTGAAGAGCAGGATCCGGGCGTCGGGCGCCGCGCTCAGCGCGAGCGGGTTGTCTGGCGTGACGAAGTAACCGAGCAGGCCGGCCGCTCCCCAACTGGCGAGCACCAATCCTGCTGCCGCGCCGGCGGCCGCAATCACCAGAGTCTCCGCGAGCAGCAGGCCGACGATGCGTAACCGGCCGGCGCCAATCGCCAGCCGCAGCGCGATTTCGCGCTGCCGCGCGGCCCCGCGCGCGATCAGCAGGTTGGCGACGTTCGCGCACACGATCAGCAGGACGCCGCCGGCAATCGCCATCAGGATCAGCAGCGGCTCGGTCACCGCCTGCCTCAAGCCCGAGTGCCCCTTCGACGCGTCGTCCACGGTCAGGCGTCCTTCGAGAAATCGCTTTCGCGCGTCGGCTGACGCGCCGGAGAACGCGGCGTCCCTGGCCTCCCCGGCGAGCAGCGATGCATAGAGCGGGTCGAGCGCCGCCTTTGCGCGCTCGCGCGTGATGGGCGGGCGGAGCCGGGCGTAGACCTGAACCCACCGGAAGCGGCGGCCATCGATGTGCAGCCACGCCGGACCGAGCTGTGGCTGCATCGTGACGGGCACGTACATCCGGGCGGGGCGCCCGAGATCGAGCCCGGTGAAACGCGGCTCGACGACGCCAATGACTTGGAACGGGTAGTTGTTGATCGTCACGGTGCGTCCGATCACCGAGGCGTCACCCGCGAAGCGCGCCTGCCAGTACGCGTGCGACAGCACCGCCACCGGCACGCCACCCCCGCGCGGGTCCTCGGCCGGACCGATCAACCGCCCGAGAGCCGGCCGGACGCCCAGCCCCTGGAAGAAGCTGCCGGACACGAGCTCCGTCGGGATCTGTTCGGTGGTGCCGCCGCTGCCGAGCGTCGCGTTCGTCTGCACGCGGCAGAACATGGTCGCGAACACCGTGTTTCGGTCGCGGAGGTCTCGGTACATCGCGTAGGACAGCTCGGTGCCGTCGCCCGCGCCGCCACCGTAGCTCTCGGTCCCCGCTGCCGTGACCTGCACGAGCTCCTGCGGCCGATCGATCGGCAACGTGCGCAGGATCACCTGATCCACAAGGGTGAACACGGAGGTGTTGGCGGCGATGCCGAGGCCCATCGAGAGGACCGCGACGAGGGTGAAAAGCGGCGCCTTCCTCAGGCTGCGGACGGCGTAACGCAGGTCGTCATACAGGTTCGTCATGGAGCAACTCCCGGCAGGTGCACGGATGGGGGCTCGCGTGACGATGAGCAACGAGGGTGCCGGACATCCCCGCGCCCCCATCCCCTGAAAGCGCCGCCGGCCAGGCGAGCGCCGCCGCGCGGTGTCCGGGGCTGGGACGGGTAGTGTGCGCGGCCGGTCACTCCGTGGGGCAGGGCTTCAGCCCTGTTAATGGTGAGCCAGAGCGCGCCGACTCGCCGACGTGGTCGCCCGACAGCACGTGTCTCTATCTCGTCACTTCATATCAGCGACGGCCGCGAGGTCGCGTCGATGCGTCGCGTGCGCATTCGTAATCGGAAGAACGAACAAGGTCCCGTCGTTAGTCCTCGGGCTCGCGCAGTGCATCCACGTCGGCGAAATCTTTCGGCCGTCCTGCTGCGCGCTTGTTTCGAAGGAAAGCGTCGCGTCCGATGAACGACACCGTTCCGGAACCGAAGCGTCCCACCTCCCGAGTGGCCCAGACCTCGTCCCACGTCACCCCGTCGATGTGGCTCATGACATGGATTTGGACAGGCGGGACGCCCATCTCGATGACCTTGTCGCCGGCGGCGATGTCGACCGCAGTGAGTGAGGGAGTCGGAAACCCGAACTCCTGGATGGCATCGAGGAGACGTGCGCCATTCTCCGCGGTCGGCCGGACGAAGATGTCGAGATCGCCCGTAAAGCGCGGCGCGCCGTGAAAGGCGAGCGCGTGCGCACCGACGACGACGAACTCAACGGAGCGGGCGGCTAACAACGCGCAGAACTCGTCGAAGTCTGGCGTCAGATCCAATGAACTGCCTCCGAAGGAACTCGACGGCTGCCACCCGTTCAGCGGGAGGCCGGCTGCGCCAGTGCCGCAGAGACGGATTCGCGCGGGCGTCCTCGGCGAACGTAGTGATCTTCAGGGCGCGGCGGTCCATGCGGAAATCCACGCGTCCATTGTACTGTCGCTGGCGGCGACAGCGGCCGCGAGGGATGGACATGCGTGATGGCGGCGTTCTGCCCGACGTGGCACCGACGGGCTGCGTGTGTCCAGCACGTTGATCAGGAACCGCCGCCGTCTGCGGCAGGCTGATAGCGATGCCGGCTGCCAGGGTCAGCCACCGGCGTCCTGAACAACGGTGCCGGCGTGCCGAACTCGAGTCGCTCGCCAGCAGTGTCTTCAACGACCCGCGTCTAAAAATAGATCGTGGCCCCGAGCGTCCACATCGATCCCCGGTGCCCCGGTATCAGGCCGCCGATGAATCCTTCGCCATCGTCTTTGTGGCCGAAGTCGAGGAAGGTGTAGCGATAATCGCCGTGGATCCCGAAGTGGCGCGAGGGCAGGATCTCGAGCCCGCCGCCGGCGTGCCAGCCGAACTCAGTAGCTGTCACGTCCGAGCCGTCGGCTCCGTCGAGCGGCTCCACCTTCCGTCGGTACCACCCCGGGCCGCCCAGGAGGAATGGCGACACCTTGGCGCTGCCCATCCGCAGGAGCAGGGACGCCTGAATCGGCGTCTCGCTGACCTTCTGGTTGAGGAGTTCGAACGATTCTGAATGGTGGTCCATGGCGAGCTCCAGCCCCCACCGCTTGGACAGGATCCGGATCTGGCCGCCGATGAATCGGACCGAATCGACGTCGAGATCCGAATCGGCCGTGACCCACGCCATGCGTGCGCCAACGCCGAAACCCTGCGCAGCGGCGATGGACGGACAGGAGAACAATGCAGCCGACACGACGACCGACATGATGACGTCGCGCACGGGAGCGGTGGAGATGGTTCGCATACTAAGACTCTCCGCCTGATACGGCAGCTGCTTGCCGCCGGTAGATGCAGCGGCTATCCAGATCTCATCGGGACGAGAGGCGTGGGACTGCAGGAGCCGGCGTCACCGCAAACGCCCGATTACGGCTTGCCCCGGGTTGACTGCAGTTTCGCACGGGGGGGACAATCCCGCAGCCCTGTGCAGAACGTCAGCTCATGAGCGTCAGCGGCGACGAACCCACACGAATCACGCGCGGGGCAACGACTCGCGTCGTCGATCGTGTCGCCTCGCTCCTGCCGACGGTGCGAGCACGGCTTTTCGCGCTGGTGGTGATGGCGCTGGTGCCCGCGCTCGTGATTCTCGGCTACGACGAGTGGCGCGCTCGAGAGCGGGGCTTCACCAACCTGACCGACCTGGCGCAGCGCATCGTCCGGCTGCTGCAGCGCGAGATGGACGACCGGATCACGCGCAGCGCGCATCGACTCCAGGTGCTGTCCGCCGATTCAGACGTCATCTCGCTCGCTCCCGCAGCAACCCGCAAGCTGGTCGATGCGCTGCGGGACGATCAGTTGTACAACAACCTGCTGATTGCCGATGGCGCGACCGGCGACGTGCGATCGAGCGCCGTGCCACTCGATCGCACCGCGAGCGTGCGCGGACTGCTTGCGTTCGACCGTGCCCGCCGCACACTCGAACTCGCCACGGGCGCCTTCCGTCCCGATCCGATCACGCGCGAGCCGGGCCTGAACCTCGCACAACCCGTCGTGAACGATACCGGCATGCTGACGTCGGTCGTCCTGGCAAGCGTCGACATCGACTGGGTCCCCGGGTTCATCGAACGCTCCGGACTGCCCGCGAGCACGGTCCTGACCGTGATCGACGACAAGGGCATCGTCCAGTACCGATCCCTGGCGCTCGACAAGTATGTGGGGAAGCCGGCGGGAGCCTACGCCACGACCCTTGGCGGGACCGTCACGAGTGCCCGGGACGTGACCGGCCTCGACGGCGTCGAGCGTCTGTACGTGGCCACGGCGCTGGAGGTTCGCGGGCAGCCGACGGGGAGCCGCATCACGCTCGGGATCGCCCTGGCGCCCTATCGGGCTGCGATGAACGCCGGGCTGCGCCGGAGCCTCGGGCTTCTCGCGATGGCAACAATGCTGTGCCTGTTCATGGCCTGGCTGGTTGGCGAGGCGCTGTTCCTGCGCGAGGTACGCCCTATCCTGGCCACTGCGCGCAGGGTGGGCGCTGGCGATCTCGAGGCCCGTACGGGGTTTGCTGACGAGCGCGGCGAATTGCGCGAGCTCGGCCGCACCCTTGACGCCGCCGTCGCCGCGCAGCAGGTGTCCCATCGAGCCATCATCGCGGCCCGCGAGCAGGCCGTGGAGGCGAATCGAGCGAAAGGATCGTTCCTGGCGATGATGAGCCACGAGATCCGCACGCCCATGAACGCGATCATCAACATGAACGGTCTGGCTCTCGAGACCGACCTGCCGCCGAAGGCGCACCAGTACGTCAGCGTCGCCCATGCGTCGGCGCGCAATCTGCTCGGCATCCTCAACGACATCCTGGATTTCTCGAAGATCGACGCCGACAAGCTGCAGCTCGAGGAGGCGCCATTCAGCGTCCGGGACGTGCTCGAGGAGGTCACTGAAACCTTCCGATCCACGGTCATCCACAAGCATGTCGAGCTCGTCACGCATGCAGTACCGGCGGTTCCCGATCGACTGGTAGGCGATGCGCTTCGTTTTCGTCAGGTGCTGACGAACCTTGTCGGCAACGCGTTCAAGTTCACGCATCAAGGCGAGGTGTCGTTGAGGGTGGAGCCAGTGCCCACCGCGGACGACGCGCCGGACCATGTCACCGTGCGTGTGACGGTGCGCGATACCGGGATCGGCATCCCGAAGGAGCAGCAGGGAAAGCTGTTCGAGGCGTTCACGCAGGCGGACACCTCCACGTCGCGCCACTACGGCGGGACCGGCCTGGGTCTGGCAATCAGCCGACGGCTCGTCCGTCTCATGGGCGGCGACCTCACCTTCGAGAGCACGCCCGGCGTCGGCACGACCTTCGTCTTCACCGCCCGGTTCGGGACCGAAGCGCAGCAGGCAGTGCCCGCACGCGCGCTTCCGGCAACCCTGACCGAAGGCCGGGTGCTGATCGTGGAAGACTCCGCGAGCAGCCGGGAACTGCTCGACACGCTGCTGCGTGGCTGGTCGATGCGAACGGTGTCCGTCGCGACCGCGGAGGAGGGTCTGGCGCTGCTCGAGCAGCACAACCACGCCGCCAGCCCGGATCCGTTCAGCCTCGTCATTCTCGACTGGATGCTGCCAGGCATCGACGGGCTCCGCGCGGCTGAGCGCATCCGCGCACGCGATCAGACCCGCAGCCTGCCGATCGTCATGATCAGCGCGTATGCTGGCAAGGAGGAGGAAGCGCGCTGCGCCGAGCTCGGCGTCAACGTCTTCGTCCGCAAGCCCGTGACCACCTCCTCGCTGTTCGACGCGATCATGGAGTCGCAGGGCGTTCGCGTCCACTCGGTGCGGCGCGGACTCGACACACCGCTCGAGCGTGAATTCGCCGGCGTGCGGGCCCTGCTGGCCGAGGACAACGAGGCGAACCAGATGGTGGCGATCGAGCTGCTCGGCCGGCTCGGAATCGAGCTCGACATCGCGGGGAATGGCCGTGAAGCCATCCAGCTGGCGGAGGCCGCACCGGCGAGGTACCAAGCCATCCTGATGGACATGCAGATGCCGGAGCTCGACGGACTCGCCGCGACCCGGGCGCTGCGCGCCGATCCGCGCTTCGCGACGGTGCCAATCATCGCGATGACGGCGAACGCGATGAAGGCCGACCTCGATGCGTGTCTCGCCGCAGGCATGAACGACTACGTGACGAAACCGATCGATCGCCGGGCACTCGTCGCAACCCTGCGGCGATGGCTCCCGGCGCAGCCCACTCCCGCGGTCGCGACGCTCGTCTCGCCGACCGAACCGGTGGCGTCATCCGCGTCGAGCGCCAGTCCGGCCGCGGGCCGGGAGTCCGAATCGGTGCTCGAGGGCATCGACGTGCACGGCACACTGCAGCGTCTCGGGATCGACCGCGCCACCCTCGAACGGATGCTGCTGCGGTTTGCGGAGGGGCAGCAAGAAGTCGTCAACGCCCTCCGCGCCGCCGTGATTGCCGGCGATGGCGTGATGGCCGCACGGCATGCGCACGCGATTGCCGGCGCATCCGGAAACCTCGGCGCCGACGGACTGCGTTCGGCGGCGAAAGCGCTCGAGCAGTCGGCTCGCGAGGGCCGCATCGACCTGTCGGGCCTGCTCGCCGCGGTCGAAGAACGGGCCGCGGTTGTCCTCCGTTCGATCGAGACGCTCCGCCCGGCCGGGCATCACGGCGTCGCCACAGCGGGCGGCGAGTTCGATCCGGCGGGCGCCGGGGCCGCCCTCGAACGCCTGGCCGCGGCGCTGGAGGACTATGACCTCTCGTCCGCGAGCGGGGCGCTCGCCGACCTCGGCACGTCGGGTCTTCCCGACTGGGCCGCCGATGACCTCGGCCGTCTGCGCCTGTGCATCGATGGATACGAATACGGCGAGGCCCGAGGGATTGCATCGCGTCTCCTGGCCCGCGTGCACGGTGGGAACGCCTGACGTCCACCGCGAAGGAGCCTGGGTGAAAGAGCTGTCCGACTGCCGCGTGCTCATCGTCGATGACGTGAAGGCGAACGTGGACATCCTTGTCCAGGCGCTCACCGGAGAGTACAAGCTCTCGGTCGCCCTCGGCGGACAGCAGGCGCTCGATGCCGTGCATCGCAGTGCGCCGGATCTGGTGCTGCTCGACATCATGATGCCCGACATCGACGGCTACGACATCTGCCGGAGACTGCGGGCATCGGCGGCGACACGCGAGCTGCCGATCATGTTCCTCAGCTCGCTCGAGGACGTGAAGGACAAGGCACGCGGGTTCGAGGTCGGAGGGAACGATTACCTGACGAAGCCGTTCGAGGTGCTCGAAGTCAAGGCGCGCGTCCGTTCACTCTTGAAGGCGAAGTCGTACGCGGACGCCGTGAGAGAGGCAGCGGAACGAGACCTCCGCATCGCCCGCGAGATTCAGACCGGTCTCCTGCCGGCCGACGTGCCCGCACAGGTCAGCGGAACGGGGCTGGACGTGCACGCCGTGCTCGAACCCGCGCACCAGGTCGGCGGCGATCTCTACGAAGTCCTGAGGCTGGACGCCGACCGCGTGCTGGTCGCCGTCGGCGACGTCTCGGGCAAGGGCATCCCTGCCGCCCTCTTCATGGCCGTAACGATGACGCTGCTCCGCAGCATGGCGCGCCAGGGGAAGACACTCGAGGTGATCCTGCGTGAGCTGAACGACGAACTGCTGGCGCAGAACCCACGAGGGATGTTCGTCACGCTGCAGTGCCTGGTATTCGACCTAGCGGGCGGCTCGGTGACGTGCGCCAGCGCCGGGCATCACGGCGCGGCCTTCATCGCACCCGGGCAGCCTCCCCGACTGGCCTTCGGCTCGACGGGATGCGTGCTCGGATTGCTGCCAGCCTCCGACATCGGCACCGAGACGCTGGCACTGCAGAAGGGCGAGACGCTCGTGCTCTTCACCGATGGAGTCAGCGAGGCCATGGACCCGGATGGCGAGCTCTTCGGAGAAGAGCGACTGCTGGATTACTTGGGTGCCTCGCCGGCCCGGAGCGTGCGCGAGACCAGCCTCGGCGTCCTCGACGCGGTGCGCCGCCACGCGGCAGGCGCGCAGCAGTCGGACGACATCACGGTCGTTTCCGTGCGCTATGCCGGGCGGGCGTGAGAGGCGCGCGACGCCGAGCACGGGATCGAACTCGAAAGGCAGGTCGGTGGCTGAACGCGCGCAGGCGCTCATCGGGATCGCGCATCCCGATTGCCGCGAAGATCCCGAGTGCCAGGCCCACGAGCACCGTCCCATTCCGCGCGGGTTTCTCGTTCTGACGTCAGGACACAGAAGGGTTGATATGAACACGACGCCGACTGCCGCGACCCAAATCGAAGGTGTGCTGCTCGTCGAGTCGCAGGACGGCATTGCGACGATCACCTTGAATCGGCCGGGCCAGTTCAACGCCCTCTCACGTGCGCTCATCGACGAGCTGCAGTCGGCGCTCGATCGGATCGGGTCGGACCCGGGCGTGCGCGTGGTCGTGTTGGCGGGACGTGGGCGCGGCTTCTGCTCCGGCCACGATCTCAAGGAGATCCGGGCGATGGCCGACGTCCACGACGTCGAGTCGCTCTTTGCCCGCTGCAGCCGGATGATGATGACGATCACGCGGCTGCCGCAGCCGGTCATCGCCAAGGTGCACGGCCTGGCGACCGCGGCGGGGTGTCAGCTCGTCGCCACCTGCGATCTTGCGGTGGCGTCCACCGCGGCGACATTCGCGACGCCCGGCGTGAACATTGGTGCGTTCTGTGCCACGCCCGGTGTCGCGCTCGGCCGGGCGGTCGGCCGCAAGCACGCCATGGAGATGCTGCTCACCGGCGCGGCGATCGATGCCGAACGCGCCCGGGAGATCGGACTCGTCAATCGCGTCGTGGCTCCGGAGGCGCTCGATGCCGAGGTCGAGACGCTCGCGCGACTCATCGCCTCGAAGCCGTCGGCCGCCATTGCCTCCGGCAAGCAGGTGTTCTACGACCAGCTCGAGCTGCCGCTCTCCGAGGCCTACGGACTGGCCGGACATGCGATTGCGAGCGACTTCGTCACCGACGACGGCAAGGAAGGCGTGGATGCCTTCCTCGGCAAGCGCGCACCACGGTGGCGGGACCGGCGTTAATTTAGTCATCTTCCTCGGCGCGGGACAGGCTCTCGGTCGCGTTCGCCGTGCCCCTCTCGCCTACCGTCGCTCGCTTGAGTTGATGCTCCGAAGCGGGTGGCGCCGGACGGGGCCGCCCCGCCCGCCGCGCAGGCGCCTCCCTCGTGGCGAGTGCTTTGGCGCCGAGGACGGGTGGGGCTGTCCGGCGACAGGACCCGCGTCAACCATCAACTCAAGCGAGTTGTGGGTTTAGTCATCTTCCTCGGCGCGGGACAGGCTCTCGGTCGCGTTCGCCGTGCCCCTGTCGCCATCCGCTCGCGCACCATCCGCATTCCGCCGGCAAGGCGTCTCGTCGACCGTCGCGCTATACTCTGGCGCGGCCATGAGCGGTCAGCGCCTCCTCCACTACGAGACCATCGAGGTCCTGGGCCAAGGGGGCATGGGCACCGTCTACAAGGCCCGGGACACGCGGCTGAACCGCCTCGTCGCGTTGAAGGTGTTCGCTCGCGACAAGGTCCGGGACGCCGACAGACGCCAGCGCTTCATGCAGGAAGCGCAGGCGGCCTCCAGCCTCAATCACCCGCACATCGTCACCATCTACGACATCGGCCAGGCCGACGGGGACTGGTTCATCGCGATGGAGTACGTGCCCGGGACACCGCTCTCCCGCCTGATCCCGCACAAGGGAATGCCGCTCGGCGACGTGCTTCGTTACGCGATCCAGATTGCCGATGCGCTGGCCTGCGCCCATGCCGCCGGCATCGTGCACCGTGATCTGAAGCCGGCCAACGTGATGGTGACCGCGAACGGCGCAACCAAGCTGGTCGACTTCGGGCTCGCCAAGCTGCTGGCGACACCCGCCTGGAGCGACAACGAGACGGATGCGCTCGATCTCAGGACGCTCGAAGGGACGGTGCTCGGAACAGCCGCGTACATGTCGCCGGAGCAGGCCGAGGGCCGCGAGGTCGATGGGCGATCCGATGTGTTCAGCTTCGGCGCGATGTTGTACGAGATGGCGACGGGGCAACGCGCCTTCCGCGGTGAGTCGGCAATCTCCACGCTGGCAGCGGTGCTCGGTGCGGACCCGCAGCCGATCACGGGAAAGCTGCCGCGCGAGCTCCAGAAGATCATCGTCCGCTGCCTGCGGAAGGAGCCGTCGAGGCGATTCCAGAGCATGGCCGATGTACGCGTCGTGCTGGAGGATGTCGAAGAAGAGCTGCGACCCGGCAGGCGCAGAGCGGCCTCGTGGCGCAGCCGTCGTGTCATGTACGGCACCGCGGTCATCGCAGCCATCGGCATCGCCGCGGCGGGATGGTTCCTCGCCGGACGCCGCCCGCCGCCGGAGCAGCCGGTAACGGTGATGCCGCTTGCGACGTATCCGGGTGTGAAGGACTTTCCGGCGATCTCGCCGGACGGCGGCGCCGTCGCGTTCTCGTGGCGCAGGCCGGGCAGTGACAATTTCGATTTATACGTACTCCAGGTGGGCGGGGGTCCACCGGTGCAGCGGACGACCAGCCCCGGAAGATGACTACTTCCCGTCGTGGTCGCCCGATGGACACACGATCGTGTTCGTCCGCGGCACGCCGTTCGGCAGCAACGAAATCATCGCCATTCCGACGCTCGGCGGTCCGGAGCAGCACGTAATGTCGTGGGGCGGCGCATTCTTCGGTCCTACGTGGACGGCTGACGGCCGCCACCTGATCGTGAATGATCGCGCGAAGTCCGGCCAGCCGTTGTCGTTGTTCAAGGTGTCGCTCGACACCGGTGATAAACAGCCGTTCGTCGGATTGCCCGCAGGGTTCACCGGGATTGGGGATGTCGCGGGCGTGTTCTCTCCGGATGGGCGGACGTTGCTGATCTATCGTCTCGTCGCCCCCTTGTCGGGCGATCTCTTCGCGCAGCCGCTGTCAGCTGAGGGCGCCCCGCACGGCGCGCCATCGCAGCTGACCGCGCCACACCTCTGGTTGAACGGACTCGGCTTTGCGCCAGACGGCGCGAGCGTGCTGTTTTCAGGCCTGCGAGAGCACGCGCAGGCGCTGTGGCGCCAGTCGATCGATTCGCCGAACGTGCCGCCCGAACGCATCGCGTTCGGCGACCAGGCCGCGGCCTTCGCTGTGGCCTACGGGGCCCGCCGTTTGGTGTTCGAGCGGCGCTCGCCCGATTCCAACGTCATGCGCCTGGATCTGCGAACAAGAGCTGCGACGCCGCTGCAGTTCCTCAACTCCACGCGTGAGGACATGTGGCCGGAATACTCGCCCGACGGCCAACAGATCGCGCTGATCTCCACGAGGTCGGGACAGGTCGAGATCTGGGTGTGCAACAGTACGGGCGGCGACCCGGTGCAGCTCACGCGCAACAAGGGCGGCCTCGCGGAGGCGCCGCGATGGTCGCCCGACGGTCGCCGCTTTGCGCTCGTGACGCTCATGGGCTCGCGTTGGTTGCCGTCGATCGTATCGGCCGATCGCGGTCAGGCCACGCAACTCGCCACTGGCGCCGCGTCAAGCGAAGAGAGCGTCCCGACATGGTCGCGCGACGGCCGATGGATCTACTTCTCCTCCACGCGGAGCGGCGCCAACGAGATCTGGAAGGTACCTTCCCCCGGGGGCCCGGCGGTGCAGGTCACGAGACGTGGCGGCTTCTTCGGACAGGAGTCTGCCGACGGCTCCGTCCTGTACTTTACGAAGCGGTGGGACTACCTCGGCCCCTCGTCGATGAACGAGATCTGGCAGATGCCAGTGCACGGCGGTGATGAGACCCTGGCCGTTCGCGGCATCAAAAGCTACAGGAACTTCGCCGTCGGGCGAAGAGGCGTGTACTACGTCCGCGGCGAGTCAGGCCGGGATGCGATCAGCGTCTATGATCCCATCACTGGGCGGAGCACGCTGCTGTTCGAACTCTCGCAGCGGATCGCCTCGGGGCTGAGCCTCTCTCCTGACGAGCGTTACCTGCTCTTTTCACAGGTAGACGACGAGGGGAGCGAGCTGATGCTGGCGGACAACTTCCGCTAATCAGCTTCGCCCGATATCGAGGTGAAGGGCGTGCGCCACCACCCCGTGCGGTCGGCCTGCCACGAGGCGCTCGAAGAGGACGGCACCCTGAGGCTGCGCCGCACGTCAGGACTGGGATAGGAGGCTGGTCTTCATGCGTCATCTACTCTCCGATCTCCGCTTTGCGCTTCGCGCCTGGCGCAACCATCCTGGCTTCACGGCCGTCGCGATTCTGTCGATGGCGCTCGGCATCGGTGCCAACACCGCCATTTTCACACTCGTCGATCAGGTGCTCTTGCGACTGCTGCCTGTGAAGGAGCCGCAGCAGCTCGTGCAAGTGACCATGGACGGGATGCATTTCGGGAGCAACTGGGGTGACGGCAGTGAGCTGTCATTCCCGATGTACACGGACTTCCGCGATCACAATCAGGTGTTCGCGGGTGTATGCGGGCGATTCGGGTACAACTTCCACGTCGCCAGTCTGGGCCGGACCGAACGCGTCCGAGGAGAGATCGTCACGGGCACCTACTTCCCCGTGCTTGGCGTTGGCGCGGCAATCGGTCGCGTGATCTCGCCAGACGATGACCGATTGAAGGATGGTCATCCGGTCGCGGTGCTCACGTACGCGTACTGGAGCTCGCGGTTCGCGTCCGATCGGACCGTAGTCGGCCGCAAGACGATCATCAACGGCCAGCCCTTCACGATCATCGGCGTGGCGCAGCAAGGATTCGACGGCATCGACGTCGGCGAAGCCACGCAGGTGTTCGTCCCGATGATGATGAAAGCGAAGGTGACGCCAGGGTGGGACGCACTCGACGATCGCCTGTATCGGTGGGTGCGCGTGTTCGGACGCTTGCAGCCGGGCGTCTCGAAGGCACAAGCCGAAGCCGCGCTGCAGCCGTATTTTCGCTCGCTCCTGCGACTGGACTTGAGCGCGCCTGGCTTCTCGGCAGGATCGGCGCCGACTCGCCAGCGGTACCTGAAGAATCGGCTGGTCCTGACGTCGGCTTCGCAGGGGCATTCGAGCTTCAGACGCGCCATGACCACGCCACTCTGGGCGCTGATGGCGATTGCCGGTGCGGTGCTCGTCATCGCCTGCGCGAACGTCGCGAATCTCCTGCTCGCGAGAGCCGCCGGCCGGCAGCGCGAGATGGCGATGCGGCTCGCGCTCGGCGCGGGACGCGGTCGGCTCGTGCAGCAGCTGCTCCTTGAAAGCGTCCTGCTGGCGCTTGCCGGCGGAATCGCCGGCCTCGCCATTGCCGTAGCAGGCGCTCCGCTCGTACTCAATTTCTTCGTCGATTCCGGCGCCACGCCCGTCGTTTCGACGCTGCCTGATGCACGCATCCTGGCATTCACGTTCGCCGTCGCCACGCTGACCGGTGTGCTGTTTGGTTTGGCGCCGGCGTTTCAGTCAACTCGCACCGACCTGGCGTCGACGCTGAAGTCGGAATCCGGCTCCGTGCTGGGCGGCCGGGCGCGTCTGCGGCAGGCGCTCGTCGCCTCGCAAGTCGCCGTCTCGCTGCTGCTGCTCGTGGGAGCGGCGCTCTTCATCCGGACGCTCGCCAACCTCGGCGCCGTGGATATCGGCATCAAGACGACGAACCTGCTCGCCTTCGAAGTGGATCCCTCGCGCAACGGCTATCCGGCCGTGCGTATCAAGCAGTTCTCGAAGCAGCTGCTGGAGCGCGTGCAGACTTCTCCGAGCGTGCAGAGCGCCAGTCTGGCGACCATGCGCATTCTGGACGGCAATCAATGGAGCAGCTCGGTCGCGATTGAAGGATATCAATTCAAGCCTGACGAGAGCACGAGTCAACTCTGCAACACTGTCAGCCCCGGGTATTCCGCACGCTCGGCATCCCGCTTGTGACCGGGCGTGACTTCACCGATCGAGACGATACGCCGACGTGGGCAGCGAGGAGCGCACGTTCCGGGTGGCGATTGCGAACCAGCGATTCGTCAAACAGTACTTCGGCAACACGAATCCGATCGGCCGTCGCATTGGATTCGGCGACGCCAGCAATCCGGGCACGAAGACGCCAATCCAGATCGTCGGCGTCGTCGGAGACTCGAAGTACACCGATGTGCGAGGCGAGACGCCGCGCGAGTTGTTCTTCCCATTTCTCGAGGCGAACGACCCCGGCGGCTTCGTCGTCTACGTGCGCACGGCCCGCGAGGCCACAACGGTCTTCGAGTCGATGCGGCGGACGGTGCAACAGCTCGATGCGAACCTTCCCGTGAGCGACATGCGAACGGTCGATGCGCAGGTCGAGCGGTCCTTGAGCAGCGAGCGGCTGATGGCGACGATGTCGACCATCTTCGGCGTGCTGGCGACGACGCTCGCGGTGGTGGGGTTGTACGGCGTGATGGCGTATGCGGTAACGCGTCGCACACGCGAGATCGGGATCCGTATGGCGCTGGGCGCGCGTGCTCTCGACGTGGGCTGGCTCGTGATGAAGGAGACGTTGGTCATCACGATGGTGGGCGCGGCGATTGGCGTACCCGCCACGTGGTGGCTGAGCCGATATGTCGAAAGCCAGCTCTATGGCGTCAAGCCTATGGACGCGCTCGCGGTCGCAATCGCCATCGTGGCGCTCGCGATTGCGGCGACGATCGCGGGGCTCGCGCCGACGCGTCGCGCGGTGAGGGTAGAGCCGATCACCGCACTCCGCTATGAGTGAGCGGCAGCGGCGCCGCTGGCTTGGCCGGAGATGACGCTGATTGGTGATTGCGGCCTGGCGACCCTGGTGACTCGCCCGCGACGCGGTGATCGCTACGGCGTGCAGGACACGCCCGCCGGCGCGCCGGTCGGGGCGCCCATCCGTATGGCCGGCGACGCCAGCTTCTGAAACGACAGGTGCTGGACGGCCGGAGGCTGGGTCGGCGCCAGGGTGAAGAACACGCCGACGGTGCCCTGTGCGCACGTGATGTTGAACTGGCCTCGCATCCAGTTCTCCGGTATGACGGGACCGGCGTCCGTGCACTCGCCGACTTCCTGTTTGAGCGCGCGGATCGCCGCTTGCCGCTCGGCGGACGGTGCGTCGAGGAAGAAGTTGACGGCGGCAATCTGCTTCGCGTCCGCATCGTCCCACCGGTTCCACAGGTTCAGGAGGTGGTCGCGCATCCGGGCCTGCAGCGGCGTCGGCCGCAGCTCGCGCCTGCGTAACCCGCCCGTCGCCAGCATGACGTCCCAGGCTTTGCTGATCGGTTCGGACGGACCCGAATAGGTCAAGGTCGCCATCGCGAACATCCCCACACCGTAGTCCGGCAGCCACGCCATGTAGGAGCCGAATCCCGGCAATCCGCCGCCGTGCGCGACGATGTGTTCGAAGCGGCAGTCCGACGTGACGCCCAGCCCGAATCCGTATCCCCTTTCGGACGCCCTGAGCCTGCCGTCCACGAGTTGCGCCGTCAAGTTCGCGGGCGTCCACAGGTGCGCCATCTCGCGCACGGAGCCACGACCCACAGGACCGGCGTCTTCATCGTCTCGCGCAGGCCACGCCGACAAGTGAAACGCAACGTACTTCCCCAGATCGGTGGCCGTGGTCAGCAACCCGCCCATCGCCCCGAAGACGCCATGCGGCAAAGGAGGCTCTTCCGCGTACGTCTCGTCCGGCTTCAGGCGATAGCCAACGGCGCGTTCGGACGGCGAGACGTCCGCGAACCGGAATGTGGACCGGTTCATGTGCAGCTTCGACAGGATCTCCGTCTGGACGTACTGCTCGTAGGGCATGCCGGCCGCCTTCGTCACCACGCGGCCGAGCAGGCCGAACGCGTAGTTGGAATACTCGTAGCGCGTGCCCGGCGGTGTGGAAAACGGGATGCCCCTGGCGAGCCAGTCGTCCAGCATGGCGTCGGTAGCGCTCAACTGCTGATCGCCCCACGGGTTGTCTTCAGGAAAGCCCGCACTGTGGCTGAGCAGCTGGCGAATGGTCAGCGGCGGCGTGTCGCGCGTGGGCCGCTCCATCCGCGCGAATTCCGGCATCCAGCGCGACAGGGGATCGTCGAGCGACAGCCGGCCATCGTCGCGCAGCTTCAGCACCGCCAGCGCGGTGAAGCTCTTGGTCATCGACGCGATGCGGAAGGCGGTGTCCGGCGTGATCGGCGCCTGCGAGGCGCGGTCGCGCACCCCGAACGACGACAGATGCGCCACCTGGCCGTCGATCACCACGCCCCAGATCATCCCCGGGATCTTGTGGGCGGTGGCATAGGCGCGGAACACGCGGTCGATCTCCGGCATCGCGGACTGCAGTTTGGCCACACGATCGGGATCGGCAAATCGCGGCGGAGGATAGGCGTCGCTTGCCGCGAGCGCCACGGTCATCAGCCCGAAGACAAGCAGTGGAGTCATCCGCATGGGCGCAAGTATGCCGCGGGTCGGTCCTTGGCGGCACGAGAATCCTTCCGGCCAGGACTTCGGCAGGTGCCGCACGCTGACGCGAGCCCCGTCGGCAGAGCCGAGTTGGCTGACGCCCGACTCGATATCGTAGGCAACCCGAGTGCCCGCATCGGAGCACGCAACGGCAAGGAGCATGGCGAGCCCGGCGAAGACGCGGCGACTCTCAAGCATTTGACCTCCCGAGAACCAGAAGTTAGGGACGCTACTGGGCCTTCTGCTGCTCACGCCAGTTGACGGCTAAGGATGAGCCGCACGATTTTGTCGACTGCAGAAGGGGCCGGAGGTAGACTCGGGGCCGCGCCGGTCGCGCGTGCTCGTCCCCGACCGGAGTCCATCGACCTGTGGCGGGGCACCACGCGCGTCACGCGTCACGAGCGGCGGCAGTAGCGCCGACCTGTGATAGCCATGCTCTCTCCTCGGACGCTCTTCATCGCCGGGCTCGCCGTTGCGATCTCGTGTGCGGCATGGGTCGGCACGGGTGCGGTTCCGCGCTCGCCCTCACCCGCGCAGACCGCCGCCTCCCACCGCGACTACCCGATTCAACCGGTGCCGTTCACCGCAGTTCACTTGAACGATGTCTTCTGGGCGCCGCGGATCGAGACCAATCGTACGGCGACCATCCCTGCAGCGTTCAAGCAATGCGAGTTGAGCGGCCGCGTGGACAACTTCATTCGCGCGGCGAAGGCGCTGCGCGGTGAGCCATTCGGGAACAAGAAACCGCCCGGGTATCCCTTCGATGACACCGACGTGTACAAAGTGATCGAAGGCGCATCGTACACGCTGAGCGTGCGGCCCGATCCGACGCTCGATGCGTACGTGGACGGTCTGATCGAACGGATCGCGGCCGCGCAGGAGAAGGACGGTTACCTCTACACGGCTCGCACGATCGATCCCCAGCACCCGCATCCGTGGTCGGGCACGCACCGGTGGGAGCTCGAGCGCGACGACAGTCACGAGCTCTACGACCTCGGGCATCTCTTCGAAGCGGCCGTCGCGCACTATCGGGCCACGGGTAAGCGCACGCTGCTCGACGTCGCGATCAGGAGCGCGAATCTGCTGGTCGACACCTTCGGTCCGGGCAAGCAGTCGATCTGGCCGGGCCACCAGATTGTGGAGATGGGTCTCGCGGCCCTGTATCGCGTCACCGGCGACGAGCGCTACCTGTCGCTCGCGAAGTTCATGCTCGATGAGCGCGGGCCCCGGCCTGGAGAGAAGACGAACCCGCGCGGGCTCGAATACAACCAGGCACAACAGCGGGTGATCGAGCAGGCAGAGCCGGTCGGGCACGCCGTCCGTGCCATGTACATGTATTCAGGGATGGCAGATGTCGCCGCGCTCACCGGAGACGCGGCGTACATCAAGGCGATCGACACGATCTGGGCCAACACGGTCGGCACGAAGCTGTACCTGACGGGCGGCATTGGCGCCGCCGGCGGCAACGAGGCATTCGGCAAGGCGTACGAGCTGCCGAACATGACCGCCTACAACGAGACCTGCGCCTCGGTCGGCATGGACTATTGGAACCAGCGTCTCTTTCTGCTCCACGGCGACGCGAAATACGTCGATGTGCTCGAGCGCACGCTGTACAACGGGCTCATCTCCGGCGTCTCGCTCGACGGAACGTTGTTCTTCTATCCGAATCCGCTCGAATCGAACGGCCAGCATCAACGGAGTCCCTGGTTCGGCGTCGCCTGCTGTCCCGGCAACATCACCCGATTCCTGGCCTCGGTGCCGGGGTATGTCTATGCGCGACAGGGCGACACCATCTACGTGAATCTGTATGCGGGTGGAACGGCGAAGGTCGAAACCGCCACGGACCGGGCCGTCACGCTGGTGCAGGACACACGCTACCCATGGGACGGCAGCGTTCGAATCACCGTGACTCCGGATCACCCACGTCCCTTCGCAATCAAGGTGCGCGTACCCGGGTGGGCGCGCGATGAGCCGGTTCCGAGCGATCTCTACCATTTCATGGACGCGAGCGACGAGCGCGTGTCGCTCACGGTGAATGGCGAGGCGGTCCCGCAGTCGATCGAGAGTGGCTACCTCACCATCGATCGCTCCTGGAAGCCGGGCGACGTGATCCAGCTCACGTTGCCGATGCCGATCCGTCGAGTGGTGGCACACGACGGCGTCGAGGCAGACCGCGGGCGGATGGCCCTGCAGCGGGGTCCGATCGTGTATACGGCCGAATGGCCCGACAACCCGCACGGCAAGGTCCGCAACATCGTCGTGCCCGACACGACGGCGCTCACGACCGAGTTTCGCGCCGACCTGCTGAACGGCGTCCAGGTGATCAAGGGACATGTGAACGGCCTTGCCTACGACGCCCAGGGAGGCGTCACCAAAACGGAGCAGGATCTGGTCGCGATCCCGTACGCCACGTGGGCCAACCGCGGGCCAGGACAGATGATCGTCTGGCTCGCTCGCACCGACGCCGCGGCGAAGCCGACGCCGTGGCCGACGGTCGCGACGGGCAGTACGGTGACGAGCTCGCCCGCGCAGCGAAGCGCCGGCGCGGTCAACGACGGCGAGGAGCCGACCGCGTCGAACGACCGTACCTCGTACTTCGACTGGTGGCCGCATCGTGGCACGGCCGAATGGGTCGAGTACGCGTTCGCGACGCCCGCGACCGTCTCGAAGGTGCAGGTGTATTGGTTCGAAGACACGCATCACGGCGAGGTGCGCGTGCCCGCCTCGTGGCGTGTGCTCTACAAGGACAGCGGCAGCTGGAAGCCGGTCGAGACGCAGGATTCGTTCGGTGTGCTCACGGACCGGTACAACGATGTCTCGTTCGCGCCAGTGACGACGAGCGGTTTGCGCCTCGAGGTCACGCTGCAAGCAGGATGGTCGGCGGGCCTGCAGGAGTGGAAGGTGCAGTAGAGCAAGGCCGTGTGCCCCAACTCCACCAACCCCGCCGCCGACGCGGCTGTTCTTCGATGGGAAGAACGGGCCGATTCCACCTCTGGATGCTCAGTACGGCGACGCCGCCCTCAGCGCAGGTCAGGCCGGGCCGCCGCCGCGATGGGCCGCTCTCCTACTTCGCTCCCGCCGGAACGCGCCGTTTCAGTTCTTCGAACCAATTGAGCACGACCTGGATCTGCCGGACGGGTTCGACGAGGGGAGGCCTCAGAACGAGGAAGTGTTTCCCGTCCGGCATGACGGCCCATACCGGATCCGTGACGTCGGGATCGGAGTGCATCCCCTCGAAGAGCACGTGCGGCGGGCTCGCGCTGAGGGTCGGCTCGGTGGCCACGCCCACGGCCATCACCTGCATCCGATCGCCGTCTCCAGTGTGTCTGCGGAAGAATACTTCCCGGCCGTTGGCGGCCCAGATCGGTTCCGCTCCGCCCGACGTGGAGATCTGCCGCCTCATGCTGCCGTCCGGGAACCGAGCTACGAAGATCTGCGTGTCGCCGGACTCGTTCGACGCGTAGGTGACCCAGCGTCCGTCCGGTGAGAACGACGGCGTCATCTCGTCGAACGCTGTTTGAATCCACGGCCTGGGCTGCGTGGCGCTCCCATCCTCGAGCGGCATCAGCCACAGGTCGCGTCGCGTGGCCGGGTGCTCTTCCGTGAAGAGCAGGAACTTGCCGTCGGGCGAGATCGCCGAGGGCTGGCGCGGGTGCTCCGCCTTGCTCAACAGGTGCGGCGTGCCGCTGCCATCGGCGGCCTTCCAGTAGATCGATGCGGGTGCGCCGCGTGCCGAACTGTAGATCACGCGGGACCCGTCCGGCGTCCACACGGGGGACTGCTCATCGCCCCCCTCGAAGGTGAACCGCGGCGCCGTGCCACTGGCCATGTCCAGGATGTGAATATCGTCGTTCGCCTTGAAGGTTCGGAGAGCGAGCCGCCGGCCATCCGGGGAGAGCTTCATCTCTCCGACTGCCAGCTTCACGTCGAAGTGCTGCTGCTCGCTGCCATCGCGGGCGACCATCGCGATGCGGGAATCGCCCTCCGACATTCCGCCGGCGACATACACCAGGGTCCCGGTCTGGGAGACATCGTATTGAGTGCCGCCGTTCGACGCACTCATCCGCACACCTTCCACCACGGGCAGCGCAGACCCAAGCAACTTGCCCTGAGCCGGATCGAACCGGGCCGCGAGCAGCCCGCCGCCGTAGCCATACACCAGGTGCCCGGTCGGCAGATACCGGGCATCCGCACCGCCGGTGACCAGGGTCTTCGGCCCGCTTCGTCCGCGAGGCGCGAGGAAGATCCGGGCGTCGTTGAACGACGCCATGGAATCGGTACCCACCGTGAAGAGGATGGAGTCGGGCAGTACCTGCGGCCACAGGTAGCTGCTTTCGTTTCTCGCCGCATCCGGTTTCAAGATCACGTCGGCGTGACCCGCATCCGGCGCGACACGCGCGATCCCGAACGTGAACCCCGGAACGAACGTGATGGAGCCGTCGGGACTCCACGAGGCTCCGACAGTAAACGTTCCGGACTCGCAAATCACTGCAGGCGGCCCGCCGTCAATCGGGATCTTCTTCAGCTTGCCGTCGGCGGCGAACCCCACCCACCTGCCGTCCGGCGAGAAGAACGGATTGAGGGCGCCCTCGGTACCGGCCAGCGGCTTGACCTCGAGCTGGTCCAGCCGGCGCAGGCACAAGCGGGTCGTCTCACCGTGGCGGCTGGCGTACACCACCCGCGAGCCGTCCGGCGAGATGGCGAGCAGTCGCCCGCTGATTCCGGGAACGAGGGGTTCGGCATCGGGCAGATCGATCGACAGCCGTTGGACCTCTGGCAGCGTGATCCCATTCGAGCGCGCGGACCACAGCGCCACGCCTGCCGCTGCTGCGAAGCACGCGGCCACCGCCCAGGGCAGCCGCGAGGAGCGGGCCTGCGCCGGCGGCGGGACGTCCGGCGCGTCCTTTGGATTCGCGAGGCAATGCTGGATCGCAATCCGCGCCTCGCCGATGTCGCGCAGGCGCAACTTGACGTCCCGCTCGAGACAGCGCCGCAGCAGATCGCGCACCGCGCGGGGCGTGTCCTTCGGGAGCCTGCCGAAATCGATCTGGCCCTTGAGGACGTCCGCCAGCGTGTGCGAGATGGTCTCGCCCTCGAACAGCCGTTGCCCCGTGAGAACCTCGAACAGGACCACGCCAAACGCCCAGATGTCAGCGCGCTTGTCTACCGGCCTGCCTGCCGCCTGCTCCGGCGCCATGTAGGCCGCCGTGCCCACGATCATGCCGGCTTGCGTCGCGCGCACGGTGAGCGTGGGTGAAGTGGCCGGATCCGCGCCGCTCGACGCAGGATCTCCAACCGCCGCGAGCCCGAAGTCGAGGACCTTGACGACGCCCTCGGGCGTGACCATGACGTTGCCCGGCTTCAGGTCGCGATGGACGACGCCCTTCTCGTGCGCGGCTTCGAGTGCTTCGGCGATCTGCCTCGCATACTCCAGAGCCGTGGCCACAGGCAGCGGACCTCGGAGGGTGTCGCCCGGTACGAGCTCCATCACCAGCGCGCCGTCTTCGATGCCGTAGATCTGCGCGATGTGGGGGTGGTTCAGCGAGGCGAGCACTTTGGCTTCGCGCGCAAAGCGGGCGAGCCGGTCGGGGTCCTCTGCCAGGGCGTCGGGAAGCACCTTGATCGCGACCGCGCGCTCCAGCTTCGTGTCTGTCGCGCGATACACCT
Organism: Vicinamibacteria bacterium; assembly: GCA_963697705.1. Classification (GTDB taxonomy): domain Bacteria; phylum Acidobacteriota; class Vicinamibacteria; order Vicinamibacterales; family JAENWD01; genus CAVUCH01. The sequence goes on along the minus strand of CAVOPA010000015.1, from coordinate 46,454 downwards.
CCCCCATCCCGCCGGCGCCGAGCGGCGCGACGATTTCGATAGGGCCCGAGTCTGTCACCGGGGGAGAGGGCCATGCTGGGGTCATGCTGAGTCTACTCGATTGGAAGAGCTGGGCAGGGACACGCCGTCGCGTTACGACAAGAGCTGACCAATGCGCCCGGAAGTCCGTGTGACACACGACGTGGCTAAGAGGATCTGGCTCGATAGTCGCTATCTAAGCGGCCCGGAAAGGCGGTTCGCAGAGAGAGCTGTAGGTTGTTGAATGCCGTTCATGAGACGGGAGTAACGTTTATTCCGATCTCCAGCGTGATTCTTGTCGCTCGCGTACGCGGGCTGATCAGCGGGGTCCCGACGCGTGCGGGCCGGAGGGAGGTTGAATGGACAGGAGGTTGTTTCTCAAGCTGGGCGCCGCGTGTTTCGGGACCGCCGCCGCCCGCCCCGCCCTGGGCTTCGTCCCGGCCCACAACTGGGACGGCTACGACTGGGGCACGGCGCCGCCGGTCAAAGACCGCCTCTACCAGGGACCGTTTCCGCAGTACCCGCCCGAGGAAGTGCTCCCCGGTTCCGAGGTCGTGATGGCCACGACACCCTCTCGCGCGGTCGTGCCCGGCTACGGCATGGGTCTCGTTACCTATGTCACGGGCGACTTCGGAGGCAACACCTTCCGGGGCGTAGACATGGAGAAGGCGATCGAGGCATTCGCGCAGGTGCCGCTGGGCCAGAAACTGTACGTCCGGCCCACCTGGCGCGAGCTGCAGAAGCGCCCGGGCCGCCTGGATCCCGACGCGTATTGGAGGACGACCCTCGCGATGGCGAAGCAGTACGGCAAGCGGGTCGGCTTCCGCGTCCAGATGAGCGATCCCGACGTCGAGGAGCCGGCCCTGCCCGATTTCGTCCTCGACAAGGTGCCGATGGTGCCGCTGCGGGGAGGCGAGTGGAAGCGTGGGCCTCGCCCGAGAACATTCCTCGAGCCGCGCTACGACCATCCCGTCTTCCAGGATGCCTTCCGCGAGCTGAACGCGCTCCTGGCCGACGAGCTCGACGGCAGCCCGCTCGTCGAGTACATGGACACGTTCATGTACGGCTTCTGGGGGGAGGGCCATACCTGGCCCTTTACCGACCATCCGTTTCCGGATGGGGCGACGGCGGAGCGCACGTTCGTGCAGATGCTCGAAATTCAGCTCGAGCACTGGAAGAAGACCCCGCTCGTTACCAACACGCAGCCGGACTGGAGCCGCGTCGGTAACTCGGAGCTGCTCGACCGCACCATCCGCAGCCACAACTGGGTGAGGACCGACACCATCTTCGTCGAGAACGAACAGATCGAGGCGATCTCCAACCGGCCGCCCTGGGTGGCGGCGGTGCTCGAAGTGGGGATGTCCGACGGCTCGCCGGAATCGCTGCGTCTCGACGAGGGGGTCACCTATACCGACAACGTCATCGCCCACGTCATGGACGTGGGCGCCAACTACTGGTCGCTCTGGAACTGGCACGCGGAGAAGGCCGAACACGTCATGCAGTACTACCGCCGCTACCCCGAGATGATCGACACCATCGCTCGCCGGGTGGGTTACCGCGTGCGGCCGTCGTACGTCTGGCATTACGAGGGCGGCGAACGCAACGGGCTCGTGGTCGGCTTTGCCAATGACGGGATCGCCGGGGTGCCGGGCGTGCTCCGGGTGGAGGTCACGAACGACGACGGGACGCTCCGGGTCGGGGGCGGACTCGATCCCGGCTATCCGCTGCCGGGGAAGATCCGGCAGGCCCGCTTCGCGCTGCCACGAGGGACGGACTGGAAGGGGCTCAAGCTGAAAGCGGAGATCGAGGTGAAGGGCGTGCGCCACCCCGTGCGGTGGGCGTGCCACCAGGCGCTCGAAGAGGACGGCTCCCTGAGGCTGCGCCACACGTCAGGGCTGGGATAGGGCCCCCCGGTTCTTCCCGTCCGCCGACACCATTGGGGATGGCGCTCAACCGATTCTTGTATTCCCGGCGACCACGTAGGAAACTACGCACATGGCCAGGTTCCTCATCGAGGTCCCACACGAGTCACACGTGACGTCGTGCTACCGCGCGATCAGGGTACTCCTGGAGAGCGGTTCACATTTCCTGACGCACGCTGATTTCGGCTGCGATGACGGCGTGCACAAAGCATGGATCGTCGTGGAGGCGGACAGCAGGGACGAGGCACGCAATACCCTGCCGCCAGTCTATCGCCGCCAGGCCACGATCGTGCAGTTGTGCAAGTTCGGACTCGCGGAACTGCCGGATCTCATGAGGCGTCACGAGGAGCATCGCGAGGAGGGATAGCCGGTGGGCCTGCGCCGGTGAGCCAGTAGGCCGGCGATCGTCTCCAGCCGTCCTGTCCTGAAAGCACGCGCCGATCTCCGCGGGCCTTCCGGACACATGGGTGACAGTTCATTCCGAAGACACGGCGAACACGTTTCGGCCTGCGAACCCGCGACCTCCCGCAATGGCTGCGAGCCAGTCATCCTCACTGCAGTGTATCTCCCAGATGAGCTGCTCTCCGGCGCGCATCGTTGGCGCTCGCAAGCAGGCCTGAAGGGCCTGCCCCACATGACTACACCAGTGAATCGCGGGTTTAAAGAGCCTGCCACGCAGTAGCGGCGGGCAACCCTGGACCCCTGATCTCCGTCTACTCCTACGCGACTGGAGGAGACTCTGCCCATGGCTCATCGCTTCACCCCTCGTGCCCCTTTGACCGCAGCCCTTGTCCTGCTGGCGATGGGCATCCCTGCCCTGTCGGCTGGCGCGACCAAGGACACCGAACGCGTCGAACGCACCGTGCCGATGCAGGCGGGCGGCACGTTGACGCTCAAGAACTTCTCGGGCCGCGTCGAGATTACCGGCGAACCGCGATCGGACGTCGCGATTGTCGCGATCCGCAGCGCGACGCGTGAGCGGCTCGACCGCATCAAGCTCGACATCCAGTCCGATGGCCGCTCGGTCACGATTGAAGCCAACAAGCGGGACACCGACTGGGGCGAGAAAGACGAGAACGTCGTCGAGACCGACTTCACGATCAAGGTGCCCCAGAGCGCCAACCTGGACTTGAAGGTGTTCAGCAGTCCCGTGCAGGTCAGCGGCGTGACCGGGACGCACAAAGTGCACGGCTTCTCGTCGGACGTGCGTCTGGACGAGGTCACCGGGTCGGTGGAGGCCGAGACGTTCAGCGGACAAATCCACCTGGCTCCGGCGACCTGGCAGCAAGGCCAGTCGGTGCGGGCCAAGACGTTCAGCGGCGACATCGAGGTGCGGTTGCCGGACAGCGCCGCGGGCACGGTCGAATTCGACTCGTTCAGCGGCGACGTCGACAGCGCCGTGTCGCTCACGGTGCAGAGCAAGTCGAAGCGGACGATGCGCGCGAGTCTCAACAACCCCGCCGGTGGTCAGTTGACGTTCAAGACATTCAGCGGGGACGTGCGGCTGCTCAAGTAGCATCAATCGCGAAGGTCGCGAAGAACACGCCCTCCCACAACATCGCCCGCACCCGATCCCTCGCAGCCTTTTCCGCCCGGGACCGCGCATACTGCTGCAGTGTTCCGGCCAGCCGCTCGCACGGCGACGCTCGCCCAGGCGGCCCTTGCCGCTGTCCTCACGATCAGCGTTCCGGGGTGCGGGTCGCAGCGGCCTGCGGTCGTGGGTTTCTGGTTCGAGCCCGTGACCTACAGTTCGTCCCGGTTCGGTGGGCCCCTGAGGGCTGCGGAGCTGAAGAACATCGAGGCCATCGCGCGGGCGGAGATCACCCGGGCGCTCAAGGGGCTCAGGATCGTGCTCTCGGAGCGACGGGACGCGCGGTATCGCGTCCGAGTCGTCCAGCAGCTCCGCGATCCGAGGTTTCGCGGCGATGTGTCTGTCGCCGGATCTTCCAGAGCCGTGTCACCATTCGGCGGCGACGGCGCCGTGAACTTCTCATTCCTCGCCGCCGGCGCAGAAAGCTACGCGCCGCTGAACGCTGACCGAGTCACCATCGTGTCGGGGATCGGGCGTGGAGTTGGTCGCGCGGCGGTCCACGAGTTTGCCCACCAGCTGCTCGGCACTGCCCGCTACGAGGGCACTGAGGACCGACAGAGTTACGAGTACGGCTCCGCCGCTCGCCCGGAGCAATACTACGGCGAGACTCCACTGGGGAGAGGCGTGGCCAGCGCTGCTCCGGCGGTTCGACTCGCCACGGGATTGAATCGTCGCGGCTCCCTCCGTCCACCGCAGCACCTGGTCCTGTGCGCCCCGTCACGCGACCGCGCTCACGTGGCCAGCGCGACTACCTGCGCCATGTGAACCCGATTCGCAGGCCCCACAGGTGATCGTCGTGAACGCCGCCATCGATCACGGGCAAGTGATCGCGCAGCTCGAGGCGCAGCCCCAGGGTGTCGGACAGCCAGTTACAACTCGGCACGTAGTGGGCGTCGGGCAGATCGAGCGAGTGGACCACGAGTTCCGGTCCGACGACATCATGTGGATGTGGGCAAGGCGGTCGCGTAAAATGGTGGCTCCCAGCCATCTCGGGCCGTCATGCCGCTCACCACGGGCACGCGAATCGGCCGGTACGAGATCCTGACCCCGCTGGGTGCCGGCGGGATGGGCGAGGTGTACTCCGCCCGCGACCCGCAACTCCAGCGGCCCGTCGCCCTCAAGGTCCTCACGTCGTCACGCCCGGCCGGCCCGGAGCAGCTCGAACGCTTTCAGCGTGAGGCGCGAGCCATCGCCCGAGTCACGCACCCGCACATCTGCGCGGTTTACGATGTCGGCGAGCTCGACGGCGTGCCATTCCTCGTCATGGAACATTTGGAGGGCGAGACGCTTGCGGCGCGTCTCGCGCGCGGCACCCTCCCGCTGGGCCGTGCACTCGTCATCGCGGAGCAGATCGCCGCGGCACTCGATGCCGCACATCGAAAGGGCGTCATCCACCGCGATTTGAAACCGCGCAACGTGATGCTGACGTTGGCCGGGGCGAAGCTCCTGGACTTCGGCCTGGCGAAACTCACACGGGGCGCAACCGCGGAAACGACCTACACGGCGACGAGCCTTCCGCTGACAGAAGAAGGCATGGTGCTCGGAACGCTCGCCTATATGGCCCCCGAGCAGGTTGAAGGACGGGAATCCGACGCCCGCACCGACATCTTCGCGGTCGGCGAGATCCTCTTCGAGATGTTGTCCGGTCGTCCGGCGTTTGAGGGCGAGAGCCGCGGGACGCTGATGGCTGCCGTGCTCACGCACGATCCGCCTCCAGTGTCTTCCCTGGCGCCGCGCGTGCCCGCGAGCGTCGACCGCATCGTGCAGAAGTGCCTTGCGAAGAATCCCGACGATCGCTGGCAGAGCGCGGCAGATCTCCGTTCGGCGCTGGCCTGGAGCAGAGAGGACGCCACGGCGCAGCGTCAGAGCGCCGGCTCGAGCGAGAGAACGCGCGGTTCTGCTCGACGCGCCGCGATGACGCTTGCGGCGGGCGTGCTGCTTGGCGCCCTGCCCATCTGGTTTCTTGCGGTCCGCCGCGACGTCGGAGCGAAAGCGCAAGCGAGCCTGCGGTACACCCGGATGACGTTCAGGTCCGGGACGGTGTCGGCCGCGCGTTTCGCGCCCGACGGCGACACGGTCGTGTACAGCGCGTCGTGGAGCGGAGACCCATATGCGGTCTTCATGACGCGGCGCGGCAGTTCCGAATCACGACCTCTCGTCAACGGGGCCAAACTCCTCGGTGTGTCATCGACCGGCGACCTGGCGTTTCTGCGCGGCGGGCACGACGTCGTAAGGACGCTCCCCGCAGGAGCGCAGGCTGGCGTCCTCGCGCGCGTGTCTCTGGCGGGAGGAGCCGCTCGAGACGTCCTGGATGGGGTCGTGGCGGCGGATTGGAGCCCCGGAAACTCCGAGCTCGCGATTGTGCGGCGAGATCGTGTGGAGTTTCCGGTCGGGACCACCGTCTACGGTCCGAATGCGTTCAGCTTCGTCCGGGTCGCTCCTGACCGGCAACGACTCGCCCTTATCGACGGACACAGCATTGTGGTGCTCGACCGCTCCGGCCGAAAGACGACCCTGTCGTCGGGTTGGGCGCACGTGATCAGGCTCGCGTGGTCGCCGTCGGGTGACGAGGTGTGGTTCACGGCATTTCGCCGAGCTCCGAATGACACGTCGGGGTGGGTGCTTCGAGCTGTCTCACTGGCCGGAAGGGAGCGCGTGATTCTGCCGTCGATGGGCGCCCCATTGGCCGTTCAGGATGTCTTCCGGGATGGTCGCGCCCTGATCGCCGCGCAGGTGGTGAAGATGGGATGTTTGTGCCTGCCGCCGGGGCAGCCACAGACTCGAGAGGTCTCGTGGGTCGATGGTTCCGGGCCCGAGGCGCTCTCTGCGGATGGACGCAGGGTGCTCTTGAGCGAGGTCTTTCAAGGCGCCGGAGAACACGGCGCAACCTACCTTCGAGAAACGGATGGCTCTGACGCCATCCGGCTTGGCGACGGCTTTGGCGAAGACATCTCGCTGGATGGCAAATGGGTCTTGACTTCCGAGGTCCCTGGCCGCGAGCACTGGATCCTTGTGCCCACGGGACCCGGATCGACGAGAACGCTCCCGCGAGGGCCACTCGTCGGGCGATTCGAGGCAAACTTCCTCCCCGACGGGCGCGAGATCGTGTTCGGAGGCGTCGAAAAGGACCACGGCCCGCGCATCTATGTGCAGGGTGTGGCGAACGGGGCCGTGCGCGCCATCTCTCCCGAGAACGTGAGCACCGACGGGCTCGCCACGCCTGACGGCAGGTACGTCGTCGGTCGATCACAGGAGGGCGTATTCAGCTACCCGATCGACGGCGGGCCGCCCGTTCGGCTCTCCTACGTGTCTACCGACGACCTGCCGCTGCAATGGAGCCCGGATGGGCGGTCCATCTACGTGCAGCGCGCAGACACATGGCCGCCAGTCATCGATCGTGTGAACACGGCGACCGGGCAACGAGCCGTATGGAAGACCATCCACCCTGCGGATCCCGCAGGTATCGACAGCATCCTCAGAATTGTCATTACGCCCGACGGACAGTCCTACTGCCACGATTACGTACGCATGCTGTCGGAGCTGTTCATCGTCGAGGGGCTGCAGTGACGCCGAGTTCAATCTCGTCGCGTCGTGGATGTCCGCCGTCCTTCTTTTGGCTCGACGCCTGCCGCGATGTGAGACTCGGCGCTCCCCCACAGTTCGTCAAGAACTGCGCGACGACGTGTGCTCGTCCCGCGCTTCGACGGCCAGCGGAGCCAGAGCGAGCGCGACCCGCCAGCGCGGTGTGACAACCGAGAGTTCTTCATGCGGCCGCTCGCGTGGAACGCGGGCTGGTGGGCGAGTCCCTGTACCTCCCCGATCGCGCGCTCTGCTCCGCCGGTGGGAGGGATGAGGCGCACTTCCGAGCCGCCCCGGGCTTGTCGCGGAGGTGGTAGGCAGCCGAATAGGAAGGCGTCAGGTCGTTTTGCACGCACCCGAGTGCGTTCCGCAGGCTCTTGCGCCTTCGGTCCCGTATGGAGGCAACCGCCAGCGGGCGGCGTGGCCCGGTAACCGGTAGAGGGGATTCGGGCCTCCCGGTCAGTGCTCGCAATCGCGGCTTACGCCTCGACGAGAATCACCAGTGTCTCGGGCACCACCCCATCATGGGCCATCGCCTCTGCAGCCGCCGGGCCCTGCATGACGGCGTTCAACGCATCCATGTTCGGCACATCCATCATCACAGCCACGCGCTTCGGATTCTGCGGATCCACGAACGTCCGGATGTTGGTGACGCCAAGCGGTCCGAACAGCTCCTTCCGCTTCGGCGAACGGAGCCAATGATCCTGACCCTTTGTGATGTCGTGATATCCAACGATGGTCGGCATGTTGTCTCCTTCGTGAGGATGCCCGGCATGCTACCACCGATCTGTGGGATGGAGCAGTTCCGGCCCCTAGGAAAAGCTGTAGCTGAGCAACGCCTTGGGACCGCTACGGTGATGAGTATCCGCCATCCACGCGCCGTGGCTGGCAACCAACCGGTCGATCTCTGGGACCTTCGCAGCGGGCCCGACGAAGGTGATGAGGAGATGAGCCTTTCCGACTTGAGCCATAGACCGTCCTCCCAAGTAAACCTGGACGTACGGGATATCCAATCAAGGGGCGTGATTCTACATCGGCACACGACATCCTTGGAGCCGCCGGGCCTCTGAGCTGAGCCGCAGGAACCGCTTGCTGACCGTCAGCAGGCCATCGGTGAAGGCGGTGAGTTGGTGGAGCGCCGCGCTGAGTTCGTCTCGTTGGTCCGGCATGAACGGCCGCGAGTGTAGTCCATCAGGCGCGGACTTGCCCTGATCCAGTTCAGTGGACGGTTGCTGTATGTTGGTAGGTCTTCGCGATCGTGTCTTCTTTCCAAGTTTGCCGCTAGCGCTTCCCGGCAGCTACTTCATCGACATAGTCAATCCGCAGGGAGGACTCGATTACGCCACCTCGCCCCATAGCCTCACGCAGGGTGGCGTTATTAAAGACAGCCTCGGCGGCCTGCCGCGAATCGAAGGTGCTCGCGACGATGACGAGATTCGGGTCGTCCAGCTCGCGCCAGACCCGGTGTGCTCGGATGTCCTTGCTCCAGTCGGCCGCCATCACGCGGTCATATTCTCCCAAGGCAAACACTGGGGGCCGCAGCTCGAGATGGCTACACGACCCGGCAGGGGATCCACGCGTCCTCGTCAACACCGTAGACGGCGCACAGCCGATGGTAGCCATCGGCCGCAACGACCTTGCGGTTCCTCTTGTCCAGAACCAGTAGGATCGGTGACAGCGACGTCCCGTGTCGGATCTTCTATCGATCCCGTAGATAGGATGAAGCGGCCGGTCTCCTCAGTGAGGTGGTAGCTTGCGCTCCACACGACTGAACCGCGCTCTTGAGGCGCACAGGAGAAGACCAGCCATGGACTATGGTGCCATCGACCTCCACAAGAAGGAAAGCCACGTGCGCATCGTCACCGAGACCGGTGAGGTGCTGGACCGGCGGATTCCCACGACACGCGATCGCTTCACCGCGCTGTTCTGGGGCCGTTCGCGCCTGCGCATTCTCCTCGAGGCATCCACCGAAAGTGAATGGGTGGCGCAGCATCTCGACGAGGCATTCGCCAGTGCTGTCATCAACGATCGCGCCGCCATAGGAAAGGCCAACGAGCCTCAGCGGCGAGCCGGCGCTGCGGGGCTCGATCAGGGCCACTTCATCCTGCAGACGAATGACTCGGTCCGAGCCCCATTCGGGACTCCTGCCGGCATCGTAGGCAGCCGGCGCGAGCACGTGGAAGGTCGTCGCCAGCCGGTCCAGGAGTCCTCGCCATTGTCCCGAGGTGCTCGCGTTCGCGTGCAGGCAGACGACACCCGGTCCAGCACCCGCCTCGCGATCGAATGGCGCCACCCGACGGTCGGAGCGCTGTTGCAACATTCCAGTCGCCATCAATCCTCCTCCGTTGGTCAGGCACGGCGAGACGGTGATCATGTCTCGCCGGCCCTTCCCGATCGCCGCGCGACGACGACCTTGAGGTACTCGCTCGGGATCACCATCGAAGCATCGCCGGGGCGATTGAACCGCGCCACGAGCGCGAGGGGCTCGCTGGCGAGCGCCGGCGACGGTAGTCGGACTCGCCCGTGCCCTTCTGGTATCTCCGACGCCTACTGACGCCTCACGGCGTTGGGTTGGTTACGCGGGTCATCATTTGGGTTGACGTAATTGAACTCCACGGGTCCCTCTCCGTACAGCACGATGGTGGTCTCTTCATCGCGGGTGAACGCGAAATGATTCACGTTGGCCGACGCATCGACGAACCCGCCGACGGTCAGCTTCGTGTTGGTGCTCGAGCGTTTGTCGAGCACGTCCCCCATCCCGAACACGAGCGCGCCCGAGGTGACGACGACGTGCTCGTCGGTGGGGTGTGAGTGGGCCGGAATCGCGTAGTGGGCCGGGAACTTCAAACGGACGGCATAGAGCACCGGCTTCGTCGGATCGCCGTCGAGCACGGCGATCTCGGCTCCCTTCGGGAGCAGCGGCGGCGCGGGGCTCCATTTCGCGTCCTTGAGGTTTTGACCGGCGTGTGGATGGTCAGCGCGAATGGCAACACTGGCAGCGGTCAGGAACAAACCGGCGACGATGATCACAGAAGCGAAGGTCTTCAACGTGTCCTCCTACCGGAGCGCCGGAGATCGGCGCTCCTTCCGTTAATTGCGCGGACGAGGCGCGTCCCACCATGGGTCGACCCGCGTCCACGGGGCTGGCGTTGTGCGCGGCCAGCCGGCGCGATAGGACGACTCTACGGCGCTCACGTGGAAGCGGGCGTGGGCGCCGGCGTGGAATCGCGCGTGGAATCTGATGCCGGACGGGCTTCAGGCCGCCCTTGTCGATCCGCCAATCGTCAAGGCACAATCGCGATGTCAACGTGGGCGTTTCGGGCGGTACACAGCGCGCAGCAGTCCAACGCGGCGGAGCCGCGCTCGAAATCCACCTGCTCGGCCCGTTGCGGCTGTCTCGACGAGGCCGCCCCGTCGCGCTTCCGCCCTCGCGCAAGGTGCGCGCGCTACTCGGCGTACCTGGCGCTGGCGCCGAAGCCCGTCGCCAGAAGCCCGCTGTGTGAACTTTTGTGGGACGTCCCCAACGATCCGCGCGGCGAACTGCGTTGGTGCCTGAGCAAGATCCGTGGCCTGCTCGACGACCGTGCCTGCCGGCGAGTGCACACGCATGGGGACACCGTTCAGCTCGATCTGTCGCAATGTCTGGTCGACGTGCTCGACGTCCTTCGGGCCGCCGAGGCCGGCATCGAGACGCTGTCTCCGGAACGACTCGGGGCGCTCGCGGCATCATTCGAGGGGGAATTCCTCGAAAGTCTGGCGATTGACGGCAGCCCCGTATTTACCGCCTGGCTGACGGCACAGCGTCGTCGGCTTCGCAGCTGTCGCACGGCGGTGCTCGAGCAGCTCGTCATGCGCGCCCCCGACGACCAGGCGCTCGTGTACCTCGACACGTGGCTCGAGCTCGCCCCGTTCGATCAGCGGGCGCACGAGTGCCTCTTCAAGGCGCTCGCGCGACGAGGCGAGATTCGCGAAGCCGAAGCCCACCTGGCGACGACCATCGATCTGTTCGAACGCGAAGGCCTCGAGAGCACGGCGATTCGCACCGCCTGGCGTACTGCGCGCACGGCGACGGGCATTGCGATTCAGGAGTCCCACGAACCAGGCACCGACACCGCTGGTCGTGGTCGCGCCTCCATTGCGGTCATGCCGTTCATCGACCGCTCATCGGCCCTGCAAGCTCGGGGTGGCGTTGCCGACGCCCTCGCGCATGACGTGATCACCCGGCTGGCCAAGCTGCGCAGCCTGTTCGTGATTGCGCAGGGCACGGTCTTCGCCCTGCACGAGCGAAGCGTCGGCGCAGAGGAGGCGGGTCGCCTCCTGAATGTGGACTACGTCGTGAGCGGCTCGACACGCGTGCAGGGGACACGACTGACGGTGACCGTGGAGCTAGCCGAAACGCGTAGCGCCCGGATCGTCTGGGCCGAAATCTTCAACCTCATATTCGACGATGCCTTTGTGGTCCTCGACGAGATCGGCAATCGCATTGTCGCGTCGATCGCCAGCGAGATCGAAACCCTCGAACGCCATCGCGCCATCCTGAAGCCACCCAGCTCGCTGGATGCATGGGGCGCACACCATCGGGGCCTCTGGCACATGTACCAGTACCGCCAGGCCGACAACGAGCACGCCCGACACTTCTTCGAGACGGCGCTCCGCCTGGATCCGACGTTCTCGCGCGCTTACGCGGGACTCTCGTTCACGCATTTCCAGGATGCCTTCCAGAACTGGAACGATCGAGCAGCGGGCATGGAAAAGGCGTATCGAGCCGCGGCGCAGGGGCTCATGGCCGACGAGCGCGACCCTGCCGTCCACTGGGCGATGGGCCGGGCGCTCATGCTGCGGGGTCAGCCCGACGAATCGATCAGCGCGCTCACGCGGTCGATCGAACTGAGCCCGAACTTCGCGCTCGGTCACTACAACCTCGCCTTCGTTCACGCGATTGTCGGGGACGCCCGCGCGGCCATCAGCGAGGCCGACTACTCGCGCCACCTCAGCCCGTTCGACCCGATGCTGTTCGGCATGCTCGCCACGCGGGCGATGGCACTTGTCCGCCTGGGGCACTTCGAAGAGGCCGCGAGCTGGGCGGTCAAAGCGGCTGCGCGCCCCAACGTATTTCCTCACATCCACGCGATCGCCGCGTGTTGCCTGGCACTGGCGGGGTCGCTCGAGCCAGCGCGCGCACACGTCGCCGCCGTGCGGCACACCTCCCCGCGCTACTGCCTGGCGGACTTTTTCACGGCGTTCCCCTTCGGCCCTGACGACCAGACACTCATTCGCAGGGGCGCCCGACTGGTCGGACTCACGTGAGGGGTACGCGGGGCGAACCGTCTGTCGTAGGGGAAGGGGCTGAGACGGGGCTGACGAGGGACCGAGAACGAGCGTTATGCTAACCCGAACGGCACTGATGTTGCCGTAGCTATGCTCTGCTCGACAAGGTGTTCTTCTGGTTGTCGATCGTGGCGGTCATCGCGGTTCTCCTGTGGCCCTCGATCGCGGTCATCTTCCGGGACAAGCTGGGCGAAAAGGAATGGGCGAAGTCGGCCGTGGTGCAGACCACAGTCACGGGCATCGCCGCCCTCGCCTTCTACAGCCAGGACAAGGTCAAGTAGATCTATACCGAGAACGTGATGCGCTACGTAATGTTCTCGAAAGAGACACGGCGGCCTTGTCGAGCAAAGTCATGGAAGAGTATCGCCAAGATCGACAAGGGATTCAGCTTCTCGAGCCTGATCAAGAAGGAAGAGTGAGCCGCCATGCGGGTGGCAGTGCTGGATGACTATCATCGCACCTTCGGGGCCGACCCGGCGATCGAACGTCTGCGCCGCCGGCTCCCGGTCGACGTGTACACGGAGAAACTCCCGCTCGGGCGGCTGCGGGGCTACCCGATACTGATCGCGCTGCGCGAGCGCACCCGCTTCGATGCAGCGTTCTTCGAGGCCTTGCCGGGGCTGGAGCTGATCGCGCAGACCGGCAACCACGCGTACCACATCGACATGGCCGCCGCCACCAAGGCGGGCGTGCTCGTGGGAATGGCATCGTCGGACATCGAAACGATGAGCTTCATCGCCCGCTCCACTATCGAGCTGACCTTCGGCCTGATGCTGGCCGTTCTCCGGCGCATACCGCAGACCGATCAAGCCATGCGCCGCGGTGAATGGCCCTCCTTCGCGGGCCGAACCCTCGCGGGGAAGAAGCTGGGGATCCTCGGCTTGGGGCGGATTGGCCGGGAGATCGCCCAGCTCGCGCAAGCGTTCCGCATGCAGGTCCTGGCTTGGGGGCCCACACTCACCGGCGAACGTGCCATGCGCTCCGGCGCGACCTTCCTGGAGCTCGATGCGCTACTCGAGGAGGCCGACATCGTCACCGTGCAGCTCAAGCTTTCCGAGGACAGTCGCGGGCTCCTGAACGAGCAAAGACTGCGCCGTATCGGACCGGACGGCGTGCTCATCAACACCGCGCGCGGCGCCATCGTAGACGAGAGAGCGCTGGCGCGTGTCCTCGCCGAGGGAGCGCTCGGGGCGGCGGGACTGGATGTATTCGCGGAAGAGCCTCTCGCTCCCGATTCGCCACTCCGACGGCTCGACAACGTCGTGCTGACCTCGCACCTCGGTTGGCTCGCGGATCTGACCTACCGTACCTTCGCGCAGGCCGTTGTCGAAATCATAGAGGCGTATCTCGACGGCAGGTACGCCAGCGCGGTCAACCCGGAAGCGCTCCAGCATCGCAATAGCAGAAGGACCTTTCAAGGATGAAACCCAATAACGTGACTCGTGCACTCGCGCTGTCGCTGGGGCTCGTCGTTTCGATCGCCACCCCGGCTGTCGTAGGAGGAAGGGGCTGAGACGGGGCTGACCAGGGACCGAGAACGAGCGTTATGCGAACCGCCGAACGGCGCGCGCAAAATGTTCGCCGCGTGACCGCGTCCCAGTTGTGAGCAATCTGTGAACAATTTGCTCTCGAACACCCCACAATACCGCGATCCCGGCCGAGCTAAACCCACGAAGAACCAACGAGATACTGCACCTGCATTAGCCTACGAACCAGGAGGTCGCAGGTTCGAGTCCTGCAGGGCGCACCAACCTTACCGTCAGTTCACGAACAGTTTAGCGGCGGCAGGCGGGGCGCTGTTGCCATCGGGCAGAGGGTCGCAGGCGGGTCCGTTTGCAACGGGATTGCAGGCGGGGCGGGACTGGCGCGATTTGGCGACGCGTCCGCGCGTGTGGTCCAACGCCTTCATCGAGCGGTGGAGGCCCTGAAGGGTGGCGTTCAGGTACGTGCTCGTCTGCTCGATGTTCGCGTGTCCGAGCATGTGCTGCACCTCGTGCAGCGGCCATCCGGCCTCCAGCAGCCGAGAGCCCGCCTCGTGGCGGAGGTCGTGCAGGTGCAGGTCGATAGCCCGGTAGGCCGCCTGTGATTCGGCACTGAGCCTTCCCGACCCCTTCTTCGACCGTCCCTTCGTCCAGGTCCACGTCGGCGCATGACTGTGCGCCTTGAGCACGGCCGTCTGCCACGCGCGTTTGACCTGCCGGATCTGCTACCGGTAGCGTGCCCGAACACGTAGGCCGACGGACCGAACGGCTCGCCGGCCGCGTCGTTCTTTGTCATGTCCAGAACAGCGTAAGAGGCGAGCCGAGATCGGAATCGTCCGGTCCGTGGCGGTCTTCGTCTTCTCAGCGCGGAGCAGAATCTCTCGGCGCCTCAACGACACGTCCCGCCTCTGCAGGCTGAGGATCTCACTGATTCGGCAGCCTGTTTCCAGCGCGCAGATGATCACGCGCTGCAGGTACGGCCCCGCACAAAGACACGACCGGGATCGGTTGCGGCCAAATTGCGACCTGACCACCCGATCAGGCGGAGCACGTTGCGAATCGTGACCGGGGCCGCGGGCGGGTCCAGCCGTCGTGCGAATCGCCTTGGAAACAAGTCCAGTCGAGCGCGACGCGTGAGAGGTGATGGCGGATGGGGCTCAACGGGATTGACTATGCGGTGGTTGTCACCTACGTCATGGCGATCAGCGTCTTTGGTTCACGCTTCGCGCGATTTCAGCGCACGACGGGCGAGTATTTCCTGACCGGTCGCACCGTCCCGTGGTGGGCTATCTGCTTCACCGTCGTCGCCACCGAGACGAGCACGCTCATGTTCATCGGTGTTCCCGGCGCGGCCTATGCGGGGAACATGGCCTTTCTGCAACTCGCGGCCGGCTACGTGGGAGCACTGAGCCGCAAGGCTCTGCGGAAATGACGAAGCGGCGACGGCCGGGTTGAGTGCAGGCTGCGTTGTCGGAGTATGCTGCTACCCCGTGACTCTCCACTCGCCTGACGGTGCACAGCGGAACACGTGGCGGCGCGCAGACCTGAAACTCGTCGCCGGCGCTCTCATCGCGGCGGCCATCGCCGCCGCCATCGCGTACAGCACCAATCTTCCGAAGGTCCAGTCCGTGGCGGGCCTGCTGGTCATCCTGACGATCGCCTATGCCTGCTCGTCGGATCGCAGGGCGATCGATCGACGCACTGTCGTGTGGGGATTGGGGCTGCAGATCGCATTCGCCCTAATCGTGCTGAAGACCACCCCTGGCCAACGGCTCTTCGCGAGCCTCGGCAGCGGCATCAACTGGCTTCTTGGCTTCGGCAACGTGGGCGCCGCGTTCGTCTTCGGTCCGCTCGGCGACAAAGCCGTCTGGCCCCGCATCATGACGACCGTGCTCGGTGCGGAGGGCGCCCGCTACAGCGTCCTGTTCGCGTTCCAGGTGCTGCCGACGATCATCTTCATCGCTGCGCTCTTCGGGATCCTCTACTACGTGGGACTGATGCAGGTGATCGTGCGCCTGTTCGCGGTCGGCATGCGCCGGTTCATGCGGGCGAGCGGAGCGGAGTCGTTGAACGTGGCGGCCAGCATCTTCATGGGTCAAACCGAGGCGCCATTGACGATCCGCCCCTATCTGGCCACCATGACGACCTCCGAGCTGATGACGGTGATGACGTCGGGGATGGCTCACATCTCAGGCGGGGTCATGGCCGCCTATATCCTGTTCGGCATCGAAGCGCAGCACCTGCTCACCGCCGTCATCCTGACCGCGCCCGGCACGCTGATGATGGCCAAGATTTTTGTGCCCGAAACCGAAGTACCGGCGACGAGCGGCACGGTGAAGCTCGAGGTCGAACACACCGACGTGAATGTGATTGACGCCGCCGGCCGCGGGACGGCCGAGGGGCTCGCCCTCGCGCTGAATGTCGGTGCGATGCTGATTTCGTTCCTGGCCCTCATCGCCCTCGCCAATGCAATCCTCGGACTTGCCGGTTTCAGCTTGCAGCAGATTTTTGGGTGGGCGTTTTCGCCGCTGGCATGGAGCATGGGCGTGTCGTGGCGGGACGCGCCAACGATCGGCAACCTACTCGGCACGCGGATGGTGCTCAACGAGTTCGTCGCCTATTCACAGCTGGGGCCGCTCAAGGACTCGCTCGATCCCCGGTCGTTCACGATCGCCACCTTCGCGCTCTGCGGGTTCGCGAATCTCAGCTCGATTGGCATTCAGGTCGGAGGGATCGGGGCGCTCGCGCCGAACCGGCGTCATGACCTGGCGCGGCTCGGGATGCGGGCAATGTTGGCCGGAACGCTCGCGAACTTCGTCACCGCCACCATCGCCGGTGCTCTTCTCTAGGTCCCACCGGTGGCAGAGCCCGGTGTCGGGATTGCAGCCATCTCTGGCATGAGGACCAGACGGATGCGCCGCCGGGCCACCCGCCGAAGCGAGGGAACAATGATCGCCGCGACGAAGTAGATGGTGGGAAGCGGAGCCGAGTGGATCCCACCCGGCTCCGTCAATCAGATCTATGTGTGCGTGACTACTCGGCGGTTTCAGCGGAGCTGATCCGAGCGGCCCGTCCGGCGAGGCGGAATGATCGCGCAGCGCCGCCAACGAAGCGTCGATCGCTTCACGCAGGGAGGCGACGTACCGATCGCCACCGAGCGCTTTCTGCGCCTGCGGTTCATTCAATACCGGCTCGCCCGGCGACCACAGGCCCGTGACGAGTGCCGCATGGGGAGCGCGGTGCCGAAGTCGCCGCATCAGGTAGCGCAGGTGCGCCGGCGCTCCCCCGAGCTCCAGGTATGACACGGCGATGACCGTGACGGCGGATAGATCCAGCTGCGCGATCATCTCCCGCGAGACGGATGTGTGGGGGATTCGACGCGCCGGGACACCTCGCTGGGCCAACAACTGCGCCAGCATCGCCGACACGACATCGTCGAACGGGCCGCGACCTGCGACGCACGCGATGAGTCCGGCAGCGGTCCCCTGTATCCGCTCCTGATTCGAGGTTCCCGTGTCCGTGGCATCGACATGCTCTTCGAGGTCGCTGATGACGGAGAGTATCGAGCGTGTCACTTCGGTGGCGCGTTGGCGGCTGATCGTGCCGCGTGCTTCGTCGGCGGCGGCGAGCTTCAGCCCCGGCAGCACTACGCTGTCGTAGTAGTCCACGAGCGACCGATCCGCAAGCATCGTCTCCGCCTGATCGAGCGCCTCGTCCGGGTCATTGGCGAGCGTGCGCTGGTAGAAGCGGTTCACGTCCGACAGGGCAGGTCTGTCGCCGAGCAGTACGTCGAAGAACTCGAGCGCTTTGACATGCCGCCCCATCACGACGAGGCAGAGCGTGAGAGGCGTGGAGAGGATCAAGCCCACCGGGCCCCAAATCCACGTCCAGAAGACGGCCGCGACAATGACCGACATGGGCGACAGTCCGGTGGAGTGGCCGTAGAGCAGTGGTTCGACGACATACCCGGTGAGAGGTTCGATGATCACGAACAACAGCGCTACGTAGATGGTCGTCCACCAGTCGGGATCGACTGCCGCCGCAAGCGTGAGCGGGGCCACGGCCGCCAGCAGCGGCCCGACGTATGGGACAAACCGGAGCAGACAGGCCAGCACCCCCCAGAGCGCTGCGGACGGTACACCGATCAGCCAGAGTCCCACTCCGATCACCACACCGAAGCAGGCATTTACGCCCAGCTGCGACACGAAGTAACGGCTGAGGCGGTGGCCCACATCGTCCATCGCGATTGTCGTTCGGTGCAGATCCCTTGAGCCAAAGAGGCGTATGAACCTGTCGCGCAGGTCCTCGCGCTGCATCAGAATGAAGATCGCGACGATGAAGACGATGACGGTGGTCTCGAGGGGCCCAACGACCGGCTCGATGATGGCCCGGGCGACCGTGAGCACCGAGGACTTCGGCGGTGCGAGCTCGACGACCAGCGGCTGTTGCTCGGTCCCAGCACCAGGCAGAGCCGCCGCATCGCTCTTGCCCGCTCGGGGCGGGGCGGCTGGAACGGCAACCGGAGCCGTCGCCGGCTTGCCTCCGCTGAAGAGCCGCGTGAGTGACGCCACGCGGGTGGTGGCAAGAGCCTGGATCCTCTCCATCTTGCTCTGGACGACCTCCACATAATGCGGGACATCGGCCGCCAGGGTGGCGGCCTGACTCCCGAGGAGCGTGCCGATCAGACCGATGGCTCCCAACGCGACGAGCACACTCAGCGCGACGGCGGCGGCCCGCCACAATCCGATCCGCCGAAGGAGATCGACCAGCGGCGAGAGGACGAAGGACAGCATGACCGCCAACGTGATGGGGATGAGGACGTCCTGCGCGACGTACAGCGCCGCAACAACGATCGCTCCTACCGCGACCGCGACCAGCCTCCTGAGCTCCGGAGAAGACGAAGCGGGAACACTGGGCGGGGTCTCGAGCGCCCGCAGCTCCGGCGTCCGGTCTGTCCCACCCTCGTCGTAGCCCGCCAGCTGGTCCTGCTCGGTCATCGCATGAATGTCGTGCAAGGGCTCCGCCCAACAGGGGCAGCCGTTGTGCCAGGTGCCGGTACGGCTGCCGCACCGCGTGGGAGGTGTTTGACGAGAGCGGGCGCGCCCCGCGCTTCGAGATGGACCATCGCACGGCGAAAGCGCAGCTGATCAACTGCGACGACTTCGATCGTGACAATATCGTCACGGCCTGCCGGTCCGGCAACGTGATGCTCAGGCGCGAGGACCTTCACGGCGACCGTGCGGTCGAGGCGCGCCGCGGGCCTGAGACACCTCTCCCATTCCCTGTCCGGAACGCCGGTCGGAACTGCCGTGTCGCGCTCACGCGGATGAGCGGTTGCGGCGCCACCTGACAAAAGGCGCGTCTCAACGCTCTGTACTCTCGGTGAGCCTCGTGCTACGGAGTCTGTGCCCGCATCTTGTCCTGTTTCTTTTGCTCCTCTTGTTTCTGTTTCGCCAGCTGCTGTTGCTTGTTCTTTTCCTTGTCCTTCTTACCACCCTTGTCTCCCATGCCTGCTCCTCTTGTTGTTCTTCGTTTAGAGGCGTGATTCTACAGCGTCTGAGATTGGAAGGCGGCCTCGACGATCAACTGTGGCGCACGGAGCCGCGTGCTGAAGACGTCGAGATCGAGGCGCCGTTGACGAATGGTGCGGACGACACTGGCGAGAATCTGCTGCGTCGGCGCGCCACGCGGCGTGCGATTCCGGCCACAGACGTTCCGATTCACGACGGCTGGGCGGATCGCGTGTTCGGCGCGCCAGTTGGTCGCATCGACGCGCGGGTCTCACAAGAAGGACAAGAGCGCCGGATACTCGACGTCGAGATGGGCGGCCGCTGATTTTTCGTGGCAGACGGGTTGTGAACAATGCGTTCGCGACTGACGCTCGGCGCCGCTTCGTCCACGGCGCACCGCACGGAATTGGGCGCATTGTACGTCACGTCCGCACGCGGCTTCGGTTGGTCAAGAATCAAACACTCACCGTTGCCGACATGGCGCGCACGCGCTGTGTTGCCCGAGCAGGGTGGCTCGGGATCGCAATCGAGGCTTCCACGGGCGCTGCTCGATCCTCGGATAGGGCGCTGCCAAGCGTGCCCGCACATTCAGAAAGGAGTCGGACGAAGAGTCACGGCTATTCGCGCGCGCAAGGGCAACGATCCGAGCCCCACCTATGTGCGCGCCCCCCGGTAGTGCGCTGATTCGTCGCGCGACACAGCGGCGCGCGCACCGCACAATCGTGCCACGTGCTCCAAGAGTGCTGGCTGCGACACTCGCCGTCCTGTCGCATCAGCGCCGCCGCCGCCGGGCAGGTGCGTCAGCTTCGCCTCGTCGGCACTTGAGAGAGTCACTGCCGAGTCGGGCGGCTGGCGGGCGGAATAATCCCATTCATACGCAGGTACTCCACCATCTGGCCATAGTGGCTCGCGGCATGTCGAAGGACGAACATCATCATCTGTAACCGGGTTACCCCGTGGGCGACATCAGGCAGGCCTTCCATCCGCGCCGTCACGTTCTGCATGCTTATCGCGGCAGTCGCGCGGTGACCAACAGCGAACGAATCGCGGGCATACTTCAGGATGTCGGCCTTCGTTCGCACTGCCTCAGGTCCACGGTCGGCTTCCGTCTCCGCCGGCGGCTTCTCTCCGAACATGATCGCGAACGTGGCGTAGTTGTAGAACGCCACGTGCTTCACCTGTTCTCCGAACGTGCGCACGCCCTCGAACTCGCCGTTGGTCGGCTTGAAACCGTACTTGTCCTCCGGCATCGCGTCGGCAGCCTCCACGAACTGTTTCTCCAAATCGGACAGCTCGTTGTCCAGTAGCGCCGCCATGGTGAGTTCGTTCTCTTGCGACTTGGCGCCCGTCCCGACTTGGGCTACCGCGGAGGTGCTCGAGCACACGATCAGGAGAACACAACTTAGTACCTGTGGCTTTTATGGGTCCTCGCCTCGACAAGGCCTGGCATTCGGCCAGGGAAACAATGCACGACTCTATCGGAGCCCCTCAACGACATAGATCAGCTCAACACATAGAGCTCGCTCAGTCCTTGAAGGTAGCTGTAGCAGTACGAGCCGTTGGGCGCGACGAGCACATTCGACACGGACCGGTTGAATCCGGCTGGATCGTCCAGCGCGATCTCCCGCCACAGTCTCCGCTTGCCAGTCTGCAGATCAAGATGATCGATCTTGGCAAACGGAAGCGGTTCGTGCTGCACGAATAGTGAACGACTGTCGGCTCCCCATTGCATGGGATTCTCGCTGCTTGCGAGGCCATCAACCGCTCGCATCGCGCCCGTCTGTAGCGAGTACGCCAACCATGCACTCTGCCGGGTTTTGACCAACAGCGTCGTGCCGTTCGGAGATGGTGCGAGTCCGCACACGACTCCTTCGGGTGTGACGGACTCGCGGACGCCATTCTCAATGTCGAGAGAGTAGCAGCGACTCTTTGGGCCTGGGACGAGCCGGAGAGACAAGCAGCCGCCGGCTGTCCGGATACCAATAGATGCGCTCGAAGCCCTTCAGGTCGAGCCGGCGGTGTTCCCCGGCTCCCGGGAGCACGCCACATACCTGCGAGAACGGACGGTTCGGCGCCCGTCCGGCTCGCTGAGCAGGTCTGTCGCCCTATCGCCGATGGCAAGTGGTGTCGTTTCCGTGGCCGAAGCAGGGGAGCTCACCCTGCTCCCGAATGGCTTCGCGAAGAAATTAAAGCCGGTCACATCCGCGGCCTTGGTGAACTCGCGCCGCAGTACCTCGGCATGTCGCCCAACGACGAACGCCTGCAACCTTACTGGCAGCTGCCGAAGAATTTGACCTTCCCGTTGGTATTCACATGGGACCTGGGCCACCGGGAGCGGCGGCTACGAGTCAGCCCAGCGCCGAGGAAGTCATCCCGAGTGTGCAGGGGAAGGCACAGACTTCCGCCTTGTTTTCGCATCAGCACCGCCACGCCACGCCTCCCGACGAGAGAAGTTGCCAGCTGTGGTCGGTAACCGCTGTTCATTCCGGCGTGTCAGCGGGCCAGGGTTGATTCTTGCTTCGGCAGCGTGCGCATGCGATTTGGGGAGAGTAGGCCATGGGAATGCGCTATCTGAGGAACGGCCAAGCGTGGATGTTGGCGTGTGCGCTGCTGCTGGTAGCGACATCATCGGTGCCTGCCGCCGCCGATCCGGTGACGCTGTCGGGCGTGCAGGCGCTGTGGATCGAGCCGAGCGGCAACCTCGCGGTGATCGATCTGCTGGCGTCCCCGGGTGCCGTCCTCCGTGGTCAAGAGGTCGATTTCGGCACGGAATCCCGCGCCGTCGTCTCGTTCGACGCCTTCGTCACGGGGTCGCCAGGGGAAGGCGCCGACACGCTGCGCGCCACGTTCTCGCTGCCGAGCGGCAGCCCGCCTCCTTTCTCGAACCTCGTGCAGCAGACCAGTCTGTTCAGCGTGCCGGGGGCCTATGTGTTCGGGCTCGACTTTCCCTTGCTCTACCATCCCGTTCCGATGAGCCTCACGCTCGACCTCCTGCAGAGTGCGCTGCCAGGCAGACCCGTGTCCTCCACCACCGTCACCTTCAGCGTGGTGCAGCCGGTTCCAGAGCCGTCTGCGCTGGCGCTCTGCGCGGTTGGCTTGGCAGCCCTGATCGTCACTGCGCGCCGGCGGCTACGCTACTAGCCCCGGGTGGACGCTACGATGCGCCGATACTGCCCGCCCGAGCCGCCTCGACCGGTCTCTAATTAAAGCTGCAATCACGTCGACGTCACTTGCAGACGGCGGGACACAGACTTCATCGTGCGTGTGGACGGCGTGCGGGCGGGTTCTGAACACCGCGTGGTTTCAGGACGATGCCCGACGCTCTGGGACCCCGGCGGGACATCTCACCCGCGGGGATGTACTGGGGTTCCTGGCATCGGATTAAACTAAACTTCGCAGATTGATCATGTCCCAAGCGATGCAGAGCGACAGGACAGCGGTGGCAGCTGTCAGTCTCGTCCTCGGGCCGCTCCTGATGAGTGTTGGAGACCTCATTCATCCGCACGAATCGTGGGACCCTGCAATTCAGGCGTCTATGATCATGGAACATGCCGCGCATGCCTCGCGCTGGTATGTTGCACATCTGCTGCTGTTCGTTGGCATCCTGGCGATCATTCCGGGAATCCTCGCCGTTGCTAGCCTCACGGCGGAGCGCGCGCCACGAGCAGGGTATGCCTCCGTGATTCTCAGTCTCATTGGCCTGGCATCCTTCGCGGCTATCTTCGTCGGGGAGATGCTGATAGGCCGTTACGTCTCGGATGGAGCCAACGTCTCTGCCGCGACCAAGCTGCTGGAGACGTTTCAGTCCGGACCCGTCCTGGGAGCTGTGATGGTGGGTGGAATCGCCTTCTTCTTGGGAGTGGGCGCGATGGCTGTTCCCCTCATCTACGCTGGCGGACCTCTCCGCTGGCCTGCCCTGGCCTTCGTCACGGGAGCGGTTTTCATTGGAGCCGAGATCATCACCGCGCAGGTCTTACTCAGCCAGATCGGCAACCTCGCTTTTCTCGCGGGCGGTATCCTATTCGCGTGGCAAATGCTGCAGAAGCGTTGACATCGTAGTCTTCTCCGCTTGCTGTTCATCGCCAGGGCGGTTCATGGCGCTTTCGCGCGTCGGCGAGCCTCGCGGCTTAGAGAACTCGAAGTCTCTCGCGGCTATCCCGTATATTCAGGACCCGACCACGACCGGAGCCCCTTCTCCAGTCACCGCGCACCGGCGCATCGTCCGGCCGCACGGAGGGTGGCCACCAAGGCCACCGCGTGCCGCACATGCCCCACACTTGGAGCGCGCCGCGGTTCCTGAGCTGAGCCGCTCCTGTTCTGACGACGGGCGTATAATCCCGCCCACTCCAACATGCCCCTCGGCCCCGGCTCTCGGCTGGACGCCTATGAGATCGTGCGCCCCCTCGGCTCCGGCGGGATGGGCGAGGTGTGGCTCGCCCGTGACCTCAACCTCGAACGACAGGTTGCCCTCAAGCTGTTACCCGCGGACCTGACACAAGTCGCGTCCCGCGTAGCCCGCTTCCGGCAGGAGGCGCGCGCGGCCTCGGCGCTCAACCATCCGAACGTCTGCACCATTTACGCAGTCGGTGAAACGCCTGACGGCCAGCAGTTCATCGCGATGGAATACGTCGAGGGTGAGACGCTGCGACAGCCCCTTGCTGGTCCTCCTCTCACATGGCGTCAGGTCCTCGACATCGCGGTCCAGGTCGCCTCCGCGTTAACAGCAGCGCACGCCGCGGGCATTGTGCATCGCGACCTCAAGCCCGAGAACGTCATGCTGCGACCTGATGCCTTCGTCAAAGTCCTGGACTTCGGCCTCGCAAAGCTGACGTCACCGCTGGATGCCGCAGGTCAATCGACTCTCACCGCCTTTCGGACGAACGCTGGGCGCATGGTTGGGACCATCGACTACATGTCGCCCGAGCAGGCCCGGGGCCAGATCGTGGATGCCCGGACGGACGTGTGGTCGCTTGGCGTGCTGCTCTACGAGATGGTCGCCGGCCGCGGCCCGTTTGAGGGGCAAAGCACGAGCGACGTCCTCGCCGCAATCCTGGCCCAAGAGCCCCTGCCGCTGCTGCGCTTTACCCCGGACGTGCCCGCCGAGTTCCAGCGCATCGTGGGTAAGGCGCTGCGCAAGGATCGGGAGCAGCGCTATCAGCATATGAAGGACCTGCTGCTCGATCTCCAGGCGCTGCACAACGAGCTGGCGGTTCAGGCATGGAGCAGTCATGCGGCGCCTCCAATGCCTAGCCCCGTAACCCGGCCTACTGCGATCGCCGTGCCTGCCGGCGTCACGCCCCGACCGCGGTCCGGGACCGAGTCTGTGGTGAGCCGGCTCACCACACACAGGCGTACTGCGACTTTCGTCGCGTGCGTCGTGGCAGTGATTGTTGGCGGTATGTGGTGGACGGTGCAGCATCGACCCACAAACGAGCAGGGTGTTCGGATCGCCCCTATCCAGCGTACCCTGACACGTCTGACGTTCGGCTCTGGGCTGCAGACCGATGTGACCTGGTCTCCGGACGGACGCTTCATTGCGTATGCGTCCGACCGCACCGGCAACTTTGACATATGGGTGCAAGCGGTTGGGGGCGGCGATCCCGTGCAGGTGACGCGGTCGGTCGCGCAGGACACGCAACCCGACTGGTCGCCGGATGGCAGCACCCTCGTGTTCCGCTCCGAGCGTGACGGCGGCGGCCTCTTCCTCGTGCCGGCACTTGGTGGCGTGGAGCGGCAACTGACGTCCTTCGGGTCCCATGCATCCTGGTCTCCAGACAACTCTGAGATCTTGTTCGTGGATGAAACCCGCTTTGGCAGCTCCGAGGCTCCGGTACGCCTGTTCGTCGTGTCACCCGGGGAAGGCGCACCACGCGAGATCCTCGCGGACTTTCTACGGGGCGGTTCGTGGTCCTGGATCGCGCTTCATCCCAGCGGACGGATCTCAGTGATGGGCACTCACCGCCAGCTCGGTCGCGGGTTCTTCACGATCGCTCGCGATGGAACCCGGTTCGTCCAGTCGAACGAGTCGCCGGATTTTCCGCTTCGGGCCTTTACGGGTGGCGACTTTGTGAGCCGGCGATTTCGATGGCACGCCGTCAGGAACCGCGCTGTACGTCCAGACCGAATCGAGTGGGGTCTACAACCTCTGGAGAGTGCGTGTCGAGCCGAACACGTTGCGCTGGGTGTCGGCCGAGCGGCTCACGACCGGCGCCGGCCCGGATGTGGCCGCGGCGTTATCGCGTGACGGCACGCGGCTCGCGTTCACCACCGAGCACGGGTCCGCGCGCTTGTGGGTGTTCCCCCTCGATCGGCTCGCGCGTCGCCTCGGCTCCGGAAAACCGCTGACCGAGGACGACGCAAGAGCCGTGTCGTTCGCGCTCTCACCGGACGGCCAATTCGTCGCGTACACCTTGATGCATCCCGGCAGCGAACGTCCTGAGGTGTGGATCGCGAACATCGTCGACGGGACGACCAAGCCGGTGGTCACCAACGCAATTGACCCAACCTGGTCGCCCGACGGAAAGGCGATCGCCTACACATATCTTCGACTGGACAAGCAGCCGGTCATCGGAAGGACAGCCGTCCAACAGTTGGGGGGCAAGGAGCGTTTCCTCAGCCGGTGGAGCAGAGACCTGTTCCTGGATTTCGACTGGAGCGCCGAGCGGGGCCTCGTCGGCAGTTACGTGACCTCCAGGCCCGAAGACGCGTCGTTGGCACTCTGGCCGACGACGAATCCCGATGCCGACAAACCGGACCGGGTGTTGATATCCCAGCCGAAAGTGGGTTTTTGGCAAGCGCAGGTGTCACCCAATGGTCGGTGGCTGAGCTTTGTCGCCCTTAGGAACGAGCGCCCCAGCGCTCACCGATTTGAGATTGTCGTCGCTCCTGCCGATGGATCGCGTCCCGAGCACTGGATTCGGATCGCTGCCGATCACATCTGGCCAGACAAACCGCGATGGGCGCCGGACGGCCGGAGCTTGTATTTCATCTCACGACGACCGGCGTCGTATTTCAATCTGTGGGCAATCCGGTTCGATCCTGAACGGGGCACACCGGCTGGCCAACCGTTCGCGCTTACCAAATTTGATTCCCCCAGCCTGGTCATCTCTCCCGACATGCCCCAGTCGGACATGGACGTCTCCTCGCGCCATGCCGTGCTCACGATGACGACCGTCACCGGCAACATCTGGATGCTCGACAACGTGGACAAGTAATGGCACTGACGCTCGGTGTCCGACTCGGCCCCTACGAAATCATCAGCGCCGCGGGCGCGGGCGGCATGGGGGAGGTCTACCGCGCGCGAGATACGCGCCTGGACCGCACCGTCGCCCTCAAGGTCCTTCCGTCGGACCTGACCAGCGACCCCGCGGCCCGTCAGCGGTTCGAGCGCGAGGCCCGCGCCATCGCGGCGCTGTCACACCCACACATCTGCACGCTCCACGACATCGGGCAGCAGGACGGCATCGATTTCCTCGTCATGGAGTATCTGGACGGGGAGACCCTCGCCGCCCGGATCGCCCGCGGCAAGCTCCCGCTCGACCAGGCGCTGCAGTACGGCATCCAGATCGCTGACGCCCTCGCCGCCGCGCACCGCGCCGGAATCGTTCACCGGGACCTGAAGCCCGGCAACGTGATGCTGACGAAGTCAGGAGCTAAGCTCCTGGACTTCGGCCTGGCGAAGCCAGGCGTCCAGATCACGGGCTCCAACATCACGCAGCTCGTGACCGAAGGCCCATTGACCGCCGCGGGAACGCTCCTGGGCACGTTGCACTACATGGCGCCCGAGCAACTGCAAGGGGTCGAGGCTGACTCGCGCACCGACGTGTTCGGCTTTGGGTGCGTGCTGTACGAAATGATCACGGGCCGGCGCGCCTTTGGTGGCGACACACCGGCAAGCGTGATCGCCGCCGTGCTCGAACGCGAGCCGGCTCCGCTCCCCGCCAACTCGGAAGACATCATCCATCCCGCACTCGAGGCGTTCATTCGGACGTGCCTGTCGAAGAATCCGGAGGACCGTTGGTCCAGCGGTCACGACGTGTGGTTGGCGCTCCGACGGTTAGGAGATCTGGTCGAAGCGCCACGAGCCCTCACCCCGTCCCTGGCCCGGTCACGTCGAGTCGTGATCCCGTGGGTGATCGCGGGAATGGCTTTGGCCACCATCGTTGCGGCACTCTATCGTCCTTGGAGCCGTCCGCCGACGGCGGCCGCAGCACCCGCCGTACAGGCGTTCATCGACTTTCGCCACGTCTGGTTGATGAATCCGATGCTCTCGCCGGATGGTCGCTACGTATCGCTGTTCGCGTTTGCTGGAGCCGGAGGTCAGGACGGACGGACGATTGTCGTCCGCCGACTGGCTGACGGCCAGACGACATGGCTTGCGGGCACCGAGCACGCCCTGCCCCTGGCATGGTCGCCGGAGAGCCGTTCCTTGGCCGTCGTCGTCCACGGCGAAATTAGGGCGGTCGACATCGATACGGGCAGCACTCGGACAATTGGGCGCGCACCTGACGGCATCGTGCCCTCGGACGGCGCCTGGAACGGCGAGTACATCCTGCTCGGTGGGCCACGGCTGCGCCGGATGTCCGTCGCAGATGGTCATCTGACAGAGTTGTATCGAGACGACCCTGAAGTTTCGCTCCAGTATCTTCCGTCGTTCTTGCCTGGTGGTCGACGGTTCTTGTATTCCCAGGACAGCAAGATTCAGGCGCGCCGTGGCGTGTTTCTGGGCACGATGGATTCATCAGACATCACCCGCTTGCTGCCAGAGCCAGCGCGGGCCATAGCCTCCCCGCGTGGCTATCTGCTCTACGGGCGCCAGGGCAAGCTTTTCGCGCAGCGCTTCGATGCCGAGCACAATCGAGTGGTAGGCGATCCGGCCAGCATCGGATCAGACCTCGACTTCCGTGGTCTGAGCGCCGCCTTCGACGTCAGCGGCGACACACTGGTCTGGTTGAGGGCCGACGTATTTCCTCCAGCTAAACTGACGTGGTTTGGCAGGATGGGACAAAAGCTGAACGAAATCGGCGAGTCCCGGCCGTACTACCAGATCGCACTCTCACCAGATGGTCAGCGTGTCGTGGCGGAAGAGGATGATCCAAAAACAGGCAGGAGTCTGTTTCTGATCGAGCTAACGCGGCCCATCCACGCACGCCTCACGACAGGGGACGATGCAGAAAATAACCCGGTCTGGTCGCCAGACAGCCGCGAAGTCGCATTCAACTCCGTGGACGGCTTGTCGACGCGGAGAATCGATCAGCCCGGGCGCACGACTCTATTCGGGTCACAAGTCGCGGCGTTGGAAGATTGGACTCACGACGGGCGCTTCGTGATTGTCAAGCGGAGTGCGCAAAACATCTCGGCGGTCCCTCTCGGCGAGGATCGAACACCGATTTCCCTGGCTGATTTCTCGTCGATGGTGGATGAACCCCATGTCTCTCGTGATGGCCGATGGCTGGCATACAGCGGCAATGAAACGGCACAGTGGGAAGTGTACGTGCAGCCCTTCATGAGACCTGGTGGGCGAGTGCGCGTCTCGACCAACGGCGGTAGTCAGCCACGCTGGCGCGCCGATGGTGCCGAGCTATTTTATTTTGCCTTGGATGGCGCGCTGACGTCGGTGGACATGACCGACTCGGCGAGGCCTGGTGCTCCGCGAAAGCTGTTCGATATGCGCTTTTGGGTCAACCCCGTCGAGGATCAATACGACGTGACGGCTGATGGGCAGCGGTTTCTGTTTATTGTTCCGGAGGTCCAGCAGGCCACGCGATTGACCGTCCTGACCAACTGGTCGTCCATGTTGAGCGGGAAGTAGCCGCTCGTCGCAGGACTATTTGCTGGATGTCAGCGCTGCTGTCGCCGTATTCAGAACCCGCCTACGCGCGAACTCAATGCCCCAACTCACCGTGATCGGCTCGCCACTCGTCGGCTGCAGTGATGGCGTGTGAGACGGGGCGCTGCAAGTTCACGGCGTTCGCCGTCGGCGCGCGACGGTGCCGAGTACCATACTTGTCCCAGTGCAGAGCCCGAACGCGCCCGCGACTATCGCTACTCCTGGACCCGCAGTCGCCCCAAGGAAGAGAGCCGTAGCCGCGGCACAGCCGGCTCCGGCGGCGATGGCTCCCACCGCACGCCCAAGAGACACGCGCGCGGGACTTGGTGCGCGGTACCCGGGCACCACGACCGCCAGCGAGCCGACAATGGCCGCGGCGGCGAGCCAGAGATATCGGAAGTCATCGCCTGTGTTGATGGCACGCACGAACCCAAAGAGCACCGGCACGCCCGAAAGGAGCACCGCCACGAGTAGCAGCAGGTAGTGTCGCTGTGAGTCGGGCACTTGGGTCTCGGGTAGTCCGGCTAACGTTGGCGACGAGCCGCGGCGCTCACGACGCCTCCGGCCCACTTGCGCGTCCATCCCGCAGGCAGAGCAAAACAAGGGCTCTAACGAGCGACGGTTTAAGCCCGAGATGCTACCAAAGTACGGCAAAGGGCGGAGAGCGCGAGGGAGCCCGCGGGAGACCTCGGTCGCGATGGCGTCAATCGTTCCCCTCGCCGGCAGTCCATTCGGGTCGAGCGCGGCGCGAGGCTCCCAGGAGCGCTCCACGGCTCGCTCCGATGAGGCGTATGACTCGGCTACCATGAGCTCCTCGTTGCGCTCCACACAGAGCGCCACGCCGCCGTCCGGTGCCGCCACGACGAAGCACACGCCTCAGTGTGATCGGTCTCGACGCGCCAGAGGAGTGCATCATCCGGCGGTTGCTGCAGCTTCATGCGAAAGGCCCTCGCGGATTATGCGGCGCGCCCCATGCGAGGCTTCTGGCCTTCCTGAGCATCCGCTCAGCAACAACAGGGCGCACACTGCGGCGGCGGCTTTCATGGGCTGCGGTTCCTCACCGGGGGCGCGTGGTGGCGATTCGGCAGCAGTCGCACAACACTCGCGAACCGGGGCTGGCTCCGACCGACTATACAGGTGGACGTCGCCCGAGAGTCAGTGAACGACCCAGGGGCGAGTGGCGCGTGATCGTCGAGGGCGAGGTGAAGGGACGCCACCTCGGAGAAGATCATCGTCCGAGGCATCGCCGCCCAGGCGCGGCAGATGCAGTTCGGGTCAAAATAGATTCTGTGAGGAAGGTATCTCGTCATGGCCGAACTGATGGGGTGAACCATACTGTGCGACGTGTGGCGTGGTGTGTCTTGGTCGTCATTGCGGTGACGCCGCGGGCGCGGGCGCAGGATAGACCATTCGTCTTTTCGCTCACGACCACCGCACCTGAAGCAAAGACCCAGGTGCGTGTCGATGTCGACCTGGGCACCGGAGAGGGCGCGTTCCACGGATCCGATGCAAGCGGACCTGAACAGCGCATCGGCGTCCAAGTCTCGACAGGACGCTTCACCGTGGTAGGTCGCGTCGACGTTGCCACGAGCGCGACAGCGGCGTATGGCACGTCGCAGTCTGGCGAAGTGTTGGTATCGTTCGCGCCACGTCGCGTGGTGATCGCCGCGGGCGGCGGCGTGCTTCATGAAGCACGAGGCGTCAACGTGCTGCTCGCTCGCGTCGTTGCCACGCGAGAATCCGAGTTGTGGCGCGTCAACGGCAATGTGCTGCTTCAGAAACCCGTCGGCGTTCCAGGCCGCGATGCGGTCGATCTGCTGACAACGATTGGTTGGGCGAGACGAATCAATACGACGGTGTCGCTGGGCGTGGAGGCCATTGGGGAAGATCTGGAGGGTTTCTGGGAGCAAGCTGAGGCCGAAGGAGGAGCGCGACTGCTCGCCGGACCTTCCCTTCACGTTGCGCCGAGGGGGAGGAAGTGGCAGCTGACAGCCACAGGTGGGCCCACGTTCCATCCGTCGGATACAGGCCAAAATAGCGGAGCACCGCGTGACTTGCCGCGAACGACGAAGCGCCTCGGCTATGCGTTCAGAACGGCGATTGCCGTCGGGTTCTGACGCACACCTTCAGACACGACAGAGTGGACGAGCGGGGCATCGCTCACGGCTGAACTATCAACAACAGCGGCAGCAGCCGTCTCGGCCCGAGAGCGAGCGGTGACGTGAGATCACTCGGTCAGCGGACCTTGATGCACGTCGCGCCACCATCTCTCCCCATCGTCGTAGTAGTCCTGGACCTCTCGACTGCTCAGAAAGAGCGCCTTGGCTCTACTTACGGAGGCACAGCCAATGTCGATGGAAGAAAACAAGGCGATCGTCCGGCGGTTTTTGGAGGCTCTTGATCAGCAGAACTTCGATGCACTCAAAGAACATCCCGGGTTATATCAAACCGTCGTGCGACAGCCAATTATCCGCGCCGCCTTTCCAGATCTTCAGACGACCATTGAGCACCAAGTTGCGGAGGGCGACACCGTCGCGACCCGCGCTACACTTCGCGGCACTCATCTTGGCACGCTGTTCGGCGTTGCTCCGACGAGCCAAAAACTGACGTGGAGTGTTCTGCTCATGGACCAGATCGTCGACGGCAAGATTGTGTTGCACCATGCGAACGCAGACTGGATCGGCGTGCTGGCCAAGCTCGGCGTGATCACCCCGCCTGGTGGAGAGATTCCGCGACCTTCAGCACCCAAACCGTAGGTGCGCGCTAGAGGCGTGCCAGACGGCGCCACTGGCCGGCGCTCAGGCAAGCTATCGAATGACCACGGCGGCCCCAATCGACCATCGGTTGCCGATCACATCCTGAATCAGCCCCTGGCTGGCCTGCAAGTCGCCCATGGCGAGGGCGTGCTGCGTGGCGAACACCTGCAGGCCGACGCGCGCGGTCGGCCGAACAACCCATCCGGCGCCGATGATCACGGACAGGGCCTTCTCGTTGAACGAGTCCGGACCGAGGACGTCCACCCAGTTCCGGACGAACGCCATCCCGGCGCCGCCTTTCAGGAAGAACCCCTGCGAGGCCCAGGGCCTGAACTGCGCGACGGCATCGATGTGCGTCGTGCGGATGGTCCCCTGCGCGGTGTCGATCGGCATCCAGTACACTTCGGCGCCGACGTCCATGCGAGGATTCACCCGATAGCCGAGATCGACCATCACGGCCCCGGCGTGGCGATACGGGTAGTCCTCCTCGCACGTCTGACAATCGCCGCGCAGCGTCGCGAACGCGCCTCCGGCCACCAGCCACATCTTCGAAGGGCCGTCGGCCGGCTGGCTCGACGGGGCCTGCGGGGCTGCCTGGGCAAACGCGAGGACCGGAGCAAGCGCCAGGCACAGGCCGCGCACCCAGGAGCCGATCGAGAGGCTCACCACACCCTCCACGTGAAGTAGGTGCGCACCTGGGGGTAGTGGTAGTTGACACGGGTGCGGTCGGCGTCCTGATAGAACGTCCGTCGGTCGAAATACTCGCCGGTCACGCCCAGGCCGAGCGCACCTCGCAGTGGCAGCAGGAGGTCGATGCGTCCGCGCTGCAGGAAGTGGTTCGCGCGCACACCGTCGAGGGAGTAGAGGTGACGGCCCTCGTAGAAGAGCACAGCGAACGGTCGATTGTTCCGCGAGAAAAGGGCGGTCACGCCAAAGTCCGATCCAGGTCCGTAGTCGTAAAAGCGCGGCCCCTCGGAAACGCCCTGACCCCCGTCTCCGTTCTCCGGCTCGTCCGGGCGTTCGGTAACGCCAATTGGGAGTGAATCGATGGCGCCGAGGACGGTCAGGCCCCCCCAGCCCAGCAGCCAAAACCTCGTCTTGGACGAGAGGTTCTGTGTGAACCCGAATGCAGCATCGAAGCTCTGGGATCCGGTGGCGTAGGCGTCGTTTTTCTGGAAGTCGTAGCTCTGCACGACACTGAACTGGACTTTGTCGTCCTTCAAGGGCTGTCCGAGCAGCCGGCCGCGCACCCGGGCTTCGCTCAAGCTCGATCCGCCGCCAAATCGTAACCTCATCGCGAATGCGTCGTAGGGTGTTCGGCTGTGCCCCTTTTCCGGATCCCCGTAGACTGCGTCCAGCTCCAGGAACGGCTGTGCGTCCGCCGTGAACGCGTTGCCCTCCGTGCCGCGCCACAGCGCGCCGGCTGCGGCAAACGCGCCCAGGTTCGAAGGCACCATGTCCGCGGGCTTGTCGGTCACGCGTGAGGCATCCCCTCGCATGAATCGATTCACCCCGGTGACTGGATCGAGCGCGGTCGCGCCAATCTCGCTCCACAGGCGCCCTCGCCCGGTGGCGCGTGTGTTGCGCACGAGCCAGGCTGTACGGTGAAACATCTCGCCGAGCGCGATGCCGCCCAGCGTCGTGTTGATGAAGTCGTTCAGGGACGCATGGTTGGTCTCGCCGAAGTACTCCCAGGTGGCGCTGCCGAACGCCGTCACGGCCGCCGACTCATAGAAGCTCAAGCCGTTGGCCCGGCCCGTGTTGAAGTAGTTGTTGCCTTGATACGGGTGGCCGATCTGGTTGACGGTGAAGTCGTCCAGGTCCCAGACCCACCCTTGCTCCATGTTGTCCCACCAGGTCTTGGGCGTGATGCGCGCCGTCACCTGCCCGCGCACGAGGTTCGCCACCCCGTACATCACATTGACGACGGTGGTCTGAAACAGGGCCCTGCCGACACTGCGCGGGGGACAACCCTCGCAGGCGCGCCGCTCGAGAATCCAGGAGGGCTGGCCTGGTGTCTGCGCCTCGGAGGGCGCAGCGAAACGGGCCACCGGCTCGGCCAGCTTCGATGGAGGACCGTTCGGGTCGGGGGGCGGCGTCTCCTGCGTACCCTGCGCGGCGAACAGGGAGGCCCCCCAGAGCATGCTCCCGCACATCACGACGGCAACACGCCTCAGCCTGCGAGGCTCGAACTCGATTCTCTGCACGGCCATGCATTCTACGGGATCAGAGTCAGCCAGATTCGATATTTGCCTCGTCGCATGCGTTCCCGGCGCCCCCGACGACGTAACCCTGGTCGTAGAAGGGCCGGATCGTCGCGCCGCGCGGCAGCAGTCGGCGGGTGTCGTCCAGCCGCTTCTCGACTGCCGTCACTACCTCTTTGCCGGTCGCCGCCTTTCAGCATCACAATCATGCCCGAGAGCGTTTCTCCGCGGCCGTCGCAGGAGACCGCGCCCTCCCGCGGCATCGGACCGACGTCACGCTGGCCACATCGTGGGCGTGAATGGGGTGCCGCCGCTGCGTGTGGAAATCACCACGTTGCGGATATCGCTTTCGTTGGCCAGCCGTCCGAGGCCGCGAACCGTGAAACGCTCCCCCTTCGACGCCAGTTGGTGACGACGTGGCGTCACGTCGGTAGGCGTGTCGGCCGCGGGCGGCGCCTCCCTTCCTGCGGTCGTTTCCGCTTGCCATTTCCCGCCCACTTGTCGAAAATGGGCCGCAGACAACAGCCTGATCCGCGCTGTCGAAGGGGAACCGCCGACCACGGACCGAGAACCAGCGTTCTGCTGACTCACACCGGGCTATCCGCAATCAGAGTGCGCCTGACCGGCGTCGAACGGTGGGCTGAAATCGCTCATCCCGCGGGTTCTCGCCGGAATCCCGGTAGCCGGAAGCCATCCGTACGTCGGTGGTGAGAATCGAGGAACGACGACCACTGAGAAGGAACCCCCATGATTGCAACAGTCCCGGCGCCGACCAAGAACGCCCGCGTGGACGCGATCTTCACGGACGTGTACGACGCGCTCTGCCGCATCATCGAGAAACACCACGTCACGTACGACGAGTACCGCGAGGCCGTCAACTGGCTGACCGTGGCCGGCACGCAGGAGCATGAGATCCCGTTGCTGATCGACGTGTTCATGGCGACTGCGATCGACAACGAAAGCTTTGCCGGACACGGCGGCACGGAATGCAACTGCGAGGGTCCGTTCTACGTACCCGGCGCACCCCGGCTCGAACTCCCGTACGTCCTGCCGAAGCGGGAAGAGGACGGCGAGACCCTCAGGTTCTCCGGCACGGTTCGTTCCCTCGACGGCTCGCCGCTGGCCGGAGCGTTGCTGGACGTCTGGCAGGCGAACGGAAACAAGGAGTACTCCTTCGTGCATCCGGGTGTACCGGAGTACAACCTGCGCGGTCAGTTCACTGCCGACGGCGAGGGGCGCTTCGAGTTCGAAACCGTCGTACCGCCTCCGTACACGGTGCCGGACACCGGGGCGACCGGGCAGCTGCTGGCAGCGCTTGGCCGGGTGCCGTGGCGTCCCGCTCACGTCCACTTCAAGATCACGCACCCGGACGCTCAGATGCTGACCACGCAGATCTACTTCGAGGGTGACCCGTGGATCGACGAGGACGTCGTCGGTGCGGTGAAGGCGCCGCTGATCGTCGCACTCGAGCGTCGCGAGGATGACCATGGGCAATACGCGGCCTGCTCGTTCGACTTCGTGCTGCCCGACCGTCGGTAAGAGCACGCTGTCGAAAAGGCGCGTACACCCGAACGGCACATCAACGACGCTCGCATAGCCGTCGTGCCGGGTCATCGACCATTGATCGTGCCGCTAGCCGGTCGAAAGGAAGAGACGCCCGTGCCGCGCTTCAGGGACCGGGCGCCGCAGGGGTGGGCAGTCCTCCGGATGCCCCGGCGGGTTACACGAGCACCTGATCCAGCAGCTGGCCGACCGCGCGATCGGCCTCGATAATCGAGCTGCGATGATCCATGTTGCCTGAGAGGTCGGTGTTCGCAAAGGCGACCCGGCCGAACGGCGCGGCGCGCAGCACATCGCGTGGAGACGGCTTGCCGTTCGAGCCGTAGTACCAACCCGGCTGCGGGCTGACGTAGGCGTGACCCCAGCGGTTCAGGATGATTCCGGCGATGTCGCGGCGGACGTCGAGGCCGGCGCGAGTGAACATGTCGTCAAACTGCGACCGGATGCGCCGCTCGTACTCTCGAAAGGATGTGCCGAGCATCTCGGCACGTCCGCGATGCCCTTGCTCTTCGGTCGGAAGGCCTGGCGTCGGGTAGATCACCTTCACGGTGATGACGGCGGGCTGGTCGGGATCGATCGTCGTCGCTGGTGCGCCGCACGTAGCGACGTGACGCATCTGAATGAAGCTCCCGACGCCTTCGAACCAGCGGCATCCGCTGATCCCGAGCTTCTCGAGGAATCGCCAGTTGCGAACCGCGACATTGACCATCATCGCGGGCGACCGATAGAACAGGCCGTAGGCTTCCCGGTGAGACGACGGCAGGTCGCGGACGATGTGTTTCGCCGTCCACGATCCGCCAGCTACGATGACCGCGCGCGCCTTCACCGTGGAGACCTTGCCGCCGCGCGTGTATGCCAGAGTCACCGCGTCCGACTTCGTTGGATCGCCGTCGTGCTGCACCGAGACTACCGTCGCGCTCAGTCGAATGCGCACGGCGGAACCGGATCGGTCCAACGCTTCCAAGTTCAGCATCCCGCGGCACACGCCTTCCAGTGTGTTCGGACCGCTGAGCGCATCCGGCAAGAGTGTCTTGACGATCATCCGCGCAAAGCCGCTGTTCCCATCGGGAAACATCTGCTCCGCCGCTGGATCCGGCAAAGGATGCAGGAAATCAGGGGCGTACAGCGTCATCGCTGACAGCGCATCAGGGCCGAGCCCGAACCCGCCGCCTTCATCCCCGAGGTAGGTTCGTACCGTCTCCCGACTGACGCCGTACAACCAAATCAAGTGATCCTCGAGCGTCATCGCGTCCAGCGAGCGCGAGATCGGATCGCCGTCATAGGATGGCCGCTGGAAGTCAGCGCGGGTCTGAGTGCGTAGGATCTTGAGCACCTCGTCTCGAACTTCATTCGAGATCGGCGCTCCGGTAAGATTCCGGCGCAGCGGATCGATCACCCACTCGCCCGGCGTCCGGCCAAATTTCTGACCGAAGTAGAAACCGAACTGTCCCTGGTCCATTCCCGGCGCGCCGTACGGCGTGTTGCTCGTGACCATCCGCTGGCGCGAACCTCCCCACGTTTGGTACTCGAGACGCGGCTGCGGCAGTCCGATGGAGTCGTAGAACCGCGCGAGGAAGCTCAACGGATACGGCACGAAATAGAACGCCGAGCCTTGGTGCGCCATCAACCGGTGGCCGTCCACGTCGAACTCGTTGCGCTTCGCTTCGCCGCCAAAGATCGGATGGTTGTCGATCACGAGACAGGTCGCGCCAGGCCGGGCGCGACGCCTGAAGATCAACGCCGCCGCCAGCCCGCTGATACCTCCGCCGACGACGACGCAGTCGTAGGTCTCACCTGTATCGTTCGCCTCAGCTGGGAGGCGCTCGAACACCCGATCGCGAATCTGATGACCATCCACCATTACCTGCGAGGTGTTCCCGTTGCACTTCGCGTAATCCCCGACTCCCCCGAAGCCACTCCACTCGTCTCCTTGCGCAACCGCCTGCGACAGCAGCTCAGCTGGCGACCGCGGAGTGAGAAAGACGCCCGAAGCGAGCAACGTCGAATTGAGGAAGTCGCGCCGCGAGATCGGCGCGTCCATCCCGAGGGCTTCGTCGTATCTGCCGGTGGAATCAGCCATGAGAGGTGAGCGTCTACGGTTGTGCCTCGCCAAAACTCGGATCTCTCGGCTTCAACGGCACTTTCGTCGCCTGGGGATCAGGCGATGCTGGGCGATGATCACCCGGCTGGTGCGGACTATTCAAGTCGTGGTTCTGCTCTGCGGCGGGTCCCGCGCGCTCGTCCTCGAGAACCTGGCGCTGCGTCAACAATTGGGGATGCATCAGCGGAGCCGGCCGAAGCCTGCGGTGCGGCGGACCGATCGCTGGTTCTGGTCGGACTGTGCCGGCTGTGGCCCGGCTGGGCGACGGCCCTGGTGGTCGTCGCGATGCCAGAAGTCGGCGGCCTGCATCATCGGTACGAGCGCCGCGCCGCCTGAAGCCCGAGCCTGATCGTTGACGAACGGCGCTCCAGCGCGTGGAGCCGGAGGTCAATCCGAGCGCCGCGCCGCCCCTCGACAGCGAACATCTCCACTTGAGAGACTCGACCACGAAGCGTGCTCAAACACTGGTCGACCGCTTCGGTGAAGCGCGCGATTCCTCGTCACGGAGTTTTGGCGATGGACAGAGGAGTTTACCGGAAGGTTGTTGAGGTCTTGGTTTTGAACCAGGTGCTCAAGCGCGTTCGCGCGGCGTCGCGCTCAGAAATCGGCTGGTTCCGAACTGCACGGCAGTCTCGGGAAGCGCATGCTGGGGGCAATCGCGAACACATTGTTCACAACTGTTCACCGATCGAAAATGGCCGGCTGTAAGTTGTTGATTTGGTGCGCCCTGCAGGACTCGAACCTGCGACCTCCTGGTTCGACGACACTGCGGCGTAATCATTATCGAGCCGCCTTCCGACGGTTGTTTAACAATGGCGTGTCAGCGGCCGACCTCGGCGCTATCTAGGCATCACGTGACTTGATGTCTGCGATCGCTGCCGATGCGGCGTTCCGGGTCCATTCGCAGCTGCTCTGCTGTGCTCGAGAAAGGGCTGCAAGCGCTGCCGGCTCCCCGATACGGCCCAATGCCTCGCAAATGCGCATAGCCGCATGAAGCCCTGAATGTGTGTGTGCGTCGGTGGGAGTTACGCGGCAGTCGTGAATATCATCTAGAGCTGC
This sequence comes from Vicinamibacteria bacterium, assembly GCA_963697705.1. Taxonomy (GTDB): domain Bacteria; phylum Acidobacteriota; class Vicinamibacteria; order Vicinamibacterales; family JAENWD01; genus CAVUCH01. Next base: position 7,516 of record CAVOPA010000015.1, on the reverse strand, counting down.
ATTCAGGGCCTCGATTAAACCGGGTACGGCAGTAGGATCGCTGATGATTGCCGATAGCGCGTCGGATGCATGAGACGCAACGCCATACGCGCTAGACGTCATCGCTTCCAACAGCGCAGGTACGGCGACAGGTCCCAATCTGGCCAGCGCACGCGCTGCAGTCTTACTCGAAGTAGGCACATCGCCCTCCCGCAGCACACCGCGGAGTTTCTCCACAACAGCTTCCCTTCCGATGCCAAGCTTGCCGAGAGCATCAGCAGCCGCAGCTCGACCTGTGACGTTCTCATCGTCCAGTGCCCCCACCAGGCTGTCAACGGCGATGTAAGCCAGTGATCCGAGCTCCCCGAGCCGGTCCGCTGCCCGGATTCTAACTCGTGCGGACACATCATGCAGAGAGGCTTTCAATGTATGCACTTCCGCAGCATCCGGCTGAACCGTCGACAAGATACGACCGATCCCTGCGTTCCAGTCCTCGTAGAGCCGCACCCACTGTAACGACCGCAACGTCTCCCCCGCGCCGATCGAGCGTTGGGGAACCTCACAGTTGTCCAGAAGAACTGGAATGAACCACCGCTGATCCGCGGCACGCTGTCGCAGTTCCTCAATCGCCAGCGTAAGCTCCTCGTTCATGTACGATCGCGTCCGTGCGTTGTAGGCGGTGGAAAAGCATGCCATGTAGAATGCGCCGTTGGTGATCGCCTCCCGGATCGCATCCGCCCATCGAACGCCTGGCTGTATCTGATCTTTGTCCAGCCATACGTCGACATCGTATGCGCGGAGTGCACGCGCGATGCTCTCTACGACGTTAGTATCCTCTCGAACATAGGAGATAAAAACGTGGGACATCGGACGCTCCCATAATTATGATGCCGCTGCAGAAGCCATGGCGGTGGGATCTATGATTGCGGCCGGGAGCTTACACCTGCAGACATCTGGAAGCAAACGCCAGCAGCAGCGGTGTATCTGGCCCGCAAGCGCGAAGCCACGATCTGTCCGTCTTAATGCACAGATCGCACCCTATAGAACACAGGGCGGGCACGCCATTTCAGCCTGCAGCTCGCGAGGCGCAGCCGGCTTGAGGTTCTAGCGAGAAATTCGCACCGGTCATGGTCGCTGCCCAAGGTGGTCACGCACGTAAATACCTGGAGTTGTTTCAGTTACAACTCTGGCTGCGCTTGGGGGGCGTGCGTCATGGCACGGCATCGTCTGTAGATTGGTCGGGCGCGCATTCGGGGAGGAAGGCGTCCGGCCCGCCTCTGCGCGTCCACTGCTCCTCCCGGAACTCGTGGCGCCAAAGGGAAGGGTCCCTGCCCCTCAGGAACGACGTCTGCCCAAGCGTGAACGGGGGAATAGCCCCAGCGCCCCATGATCCAGCGCCAAGTTCACGTTGGCAGCCAGACGTGCGTCGAGAGGTTGCCGATGTTCGCCAATATCGGCTGGCCGCGAGGGAAGCCGCGCTGCACAGGTCCGGGATCTGATCTGGGCCGAGTAGATGCTGAATCTGGCCGACGCTCTGCCAAGCGTTGTACGCCGTTTCCCGCTGGCATGTCGGCGCACGACCCTAATGTTTCTATCGTCCGACGTCGTCCAATCGGCGTTATTAGCGGAGGTCCACGAAACTGACGTTGAGGGCGGCTGGTTGTGACGGTCCTGTCAAGTTTTGGACGAACAGTCGCACCGTGGAATCCTGGAGTTGCAGTAACGATGAATCTGAATACACCGTCTCACTCCAGCCTCCAGCGGACGTCGATTTCGACACCAGCTGGCAGCCTGCGCCGGTGAACGTGCCACTGTTCTGGTCGATGGTGCAGTGCGCATTCGTCCAATAGAGATCGAGATTTGTCCGTTCGTCCGGCCATGTCAAAATCACACTCAGGCTGGCCGGACGGTAGGGAACAGCGACATCCCGCATCCACCATCCGCCGCCACTCACGGTGAAACGGTACGTGTCTAATTTCGTCGGCGGATGTCGGTCTAATTTTGTCGGCGCGACCGGATTTCCGGTACACGCGCTCAACAGCACAGCCGCGCCGAACCATGAAGCAAGCAAAGTGTGTTTGACGATCCACTCCTTGAACAAGCGTCGGCGCAAGGTCGATTGGTTCGCGATGTGCCGCCAGTGTTCCTGCGACGAGGTGCGCGGCGCACGAACAGCAGCGGACGGCTGTCGGACCGTGCATTCCGTCGCCGCTCCACCGGGGCAGCGACAAACGCGATTCGCCAAACTGCGATTCAGAAAACAGTCCATCTGACGCTCGGACGACGCGATAGCGGCGACCATGCCGCAAGAATCGTACCGACGCGCTCATCGGTCGAGACGCGACCTGTAGGGCGCCATTTGGGCCAGTTAAAACGCACGTGTAGGTGCATTTCGTTCACGGTATGTCGATGCTCAGTAACGGATTTGGTCAACGTCCATCGATATGGTGCGTGGCGGCGGTTCGCACCCAAATTTAAGAGATTACCCGACCGCATTTTGAGGTGGGTTCAGCCTCTGCCGCGCCTGCCGCAAAGGATCCACGATCTCGTTTTGCCAACGATCGTGATGTGCTGGTCGGCTTCCGCCACCTCACGCGGTTTGCCGTACGCGAACTACCACAGCATGCATTCGATCGCGGGAGCGATCTACCCCGTGCGGAGGCGCTCCAACAGCCTGCTGCGATACTCGCTGTCGGACACCAGCGCCGTACAGGCGCTCCTGATTTCCACCGTCACACGGTTGGGAGTGCCGCGTTCGCGCCCACCGGTCTTCCTGCCTCGTGCCATATCTGTCTGCCTCTACTTTAGAAGCCGCCATCTGGGTGAGGCCGTAGCCGCACTACAGCCTATCGCGTGATTCTGGCCGAAGGATCATCGCCCTTCAACCTGCATCAGAGCGTCGAACCGCTCGAGTTCACGCCGATCCCGGGCAGTGACAGGCGACGTAGCCACCGTACTACTTGTTGTCATTTGAGCGACTGGATCTCGCCACGACGGATGCCTGTGTGGAGCGCCAGCGTTACCACCGGCAGCAGGGCGCGTGATCGCAACGTCTCGCAGGCTGGCAGCAGATTGACTTCCTAGACAGGACAGCAACGGTCGGCGCTAGTAAGACCGAAGCGGGAACAGGCCGCGTGATCCCGTTGAACGAGACGGCCTTGGTGACGTTGCAGAACTGGGCGACCAATTTCCCGGAACGGACGCCGAAGCATTGCGTGTTCCCTTGCGAGCACTATGGGTTCGCCGGCAATGACCGGAAGCCGCACGCCAAAACAGTCGACCCGAGTATCCCGGCGGGCGAAATGAAGAGCGCCTGGGAAGCCGCGAAGGTGAAAGCGGCAGTGGAGTGTCGCTTTCATGACTTGAGGCATACCGCCTGCACGCGGTTACTCGAACGCGGGGCATCGCTGCCAGTCGTCTCATCCATCATGGGTTGGAGCCCGAGTACGACGGCCAAAATGGCGAAACGTTACGGACACATCGGCGCCGATACGCTGCGAGTGGCGCTGGATGCTCTCGCCGCGCCGCAGACAGCTAGGCGCGACACCAGAGCGACGACCGGTCCCTACTGAAAACCCAGTTCTTGTTGGAATCATTGACCTTGCCGGCATCAACGGATAGGGTCTCCGAGGATGCGATCCGTCATCATCTCGTTGCTCGTGACCCTGCGGGCGTCGCTGCGGACGCGGGGTGGCCCTGCAGCTGGAGATCCTCGCGTTGCGGCACCAGCTCCAAGTCCTGGAGCGAACACGCCCTCGCCGCGTGCGGCTGACCCGAGCCGACCGCCTGCTCTGGAGTTGGCTGTCGCGCGTCTGGCGCGGGTGGCGATCGGCCATCGTTATCGTCAGACCCGAGACCGTCCTCGCGTGGCATCGGCGAGGGTTCCGGCTGCTATGGACGTGGGAAGAGTCGACATCGTCCGGGCCGACCCGCCGTTCCTCCTGAAGTCGCGCCGCAGATTCGGCACCATGGCGGACGCGAACCCGCTGTGGGGCGCACCAAGAATCCACGGCGAGCTCTCGAAGCTCGGCGTTGCGATCAGCCAAGCGACGCTCGCGAAATACATGCCGCGCCGACGACGCCCACCATCTCAGACATGGCGGACGTTCCTGGCCAATCATGTCGACCAGATCGCCGCCGCAGACTTCTTCGTCGTGCCGACCGTGACCTACCGACTGCTGTTCGTGCTCGTCATTCTGGCGCATCGCCGTCGCACCGTCGTCCACGTGGGAGTGACCGCACATCCGACGGCGGCGTGGACGGCGCAGCGGCTCCGCGAGGCGTTTCCTGACGACACGGCCCCGCGCTACCTGGTGCACGACCGCGACCATGCCTTTGCGGCGCTCGCGGCTACCGTCGGTGGCGTGGGCATCCAGGATCTCCGCACGGCTCCTCGTTCGCCGTGGCAGAACGTGCACACTGAGCGGCTGATCGGTTCGATCCGACGCGAGTGTCTAGATCACGTGATCGTCCTGAACGAAGCGGGACTGTCGCGGATGCTGACGCGCTACCTCTCTTACTATCACCAGTCGCGCACCCATCTCGCGCTGGCCAAGGATGCGCCACAGCCGCGGCCGATCGCGCCACCCGCGAGCGGCCCGATCATCGCCACGCCGCAGGTCGGCGGCCTCCACCATCGATACGACCGCCGCGCGGCATAGCCCTGCCTACCTACGCCGCAAGGTCAGTTGGGTCTCAGGGATCAGGTCCGCCCAGTTTCGGCCTCACGACGGGAGGGTCGACTGAAATGTCATCGAGCGGAGCAGCGCGTTGAGCAACCCTCAATACCTCTGTCCCGTCCACCGACGCCACGTTCCAACAACAGCTTCAAGCCTGACGCATGAGTGGAGTTTTTAGAGAGACAGCGTGGTCCGCTCGTATCTTCTCTGCCGGGGAGACCGGCAGCGGCAGTCGCGTCGAGCGTGACGCGCGCGCGATTCTCCAGCACAGTTCCACGGCACCGTGATCGACTGACCGGTCGATGACGATAGGAAGTATTGGCGGTCCCCCTGCACCAAACGCATTATTGACGAGTCCGGAGCCCACGGAGGCGAGAACTACGGGTCGGACAGCAGGATTCCCGACCCTGGGACGGCGTCGGCGGCGTGGTCCGGTGGAACGCCCTCGGACGGAACCAGCGACGCGTGGTCCCGTGCCGGTGGCGAGATGGACATCTCGTCGCGGCCGGCGCGGCGGCGGATCCGAACGCGGCAGGGCGATCCCGGCGCGCTGGTGTAAGCTGCCGGCTGCACCTGGGCCACCACGCCCGGGCACCGCCGGAGCCGCACGCCATGAGCACAGTCACGCCGCAGCTCCTGCGCAGTGCGGCGTCGCGGCGCTTGGTGGCTTTCCTCTTCGGGTTCGACACCGCGGTCATGTCCGGCAGCGACCGACGCGCTGCGCCTGCGCTTCTCGCTCGACAGCAACCAGCTCGGCTTCACCGTGGCGAGCGCGTTGATCGGCACCATCTTCGGATCGATCGGCGCCGGGCCGCCGGCCGAGCGGTACGGGCGTGGCCCGGTCCTCCTGCGCGCTGGCGGTGCTCTACTCTGATCACCGCCGTGCGGGATGCGGCCTCGCGTGGAACTGGTTGTCGCTTGTCACGTTCCGCTTCGTCGGCGGTCTCGCCGTCGGCGCCTCGTCGGTCGTCGCGCCGATGTACATCGCGGAGATCTCGCCTGCCGCCGTGCGCGGCCGCCTGGTCGCGCTCAGCCAGTTCAACGTCGTCGCCGGAATCCTCGTCGCCTACTTCTCGAACTACCTGATCGCCGCGCTCGTCGGCGGCCCCGAGACCGAGGCCTGGCGATGGATGCTGGGCATTGCCGCGCTGCCGGCGGTCGCTGTTCTTCGTGCTGGTCGTGCGCATTCCCGAGAGCCCGCGCTGGCTGGTCAAGGAGCACCGCCGCGAAGAGGCCGCGACGTCCTGCGCGCGATGGGCAGCGACCAGCCCGAGGCGCTGGTCCGGGAGATCGGCGATTCGCTGCACGAGGAAACGGTCGCGGCCAACGAGCCGTTCTTCCAGCGCAAGTACCTGAAGCCGATTCTGCTGGCGGTGATGGTCGCGTCGTTCAACCAGCTGTCCGGGATCAACGCGCTGATCTACTACACGGCCGACATCTTCAGGATGGCCGGCGCCGAGCGCACCAGCGCCTGCTGCAGATCGGTGATCATCGGCCTCACGAACCTGGTGTTCACGATGGTGGCGATGACGGTGATCGATCGTCTCGGGCGCCGGCTCCTGCTGCTGATCGGGGCGGTTGGTCTCGCCGGCTGTCTGAGCCTCACGGCGTGGGCGTTCCATCGCGGCGCGGCGGCACGGTCGTGCTCGCCAGCCTGATCGGCTACATCGCCTTCTTCGCCTTCTCGCAAGGCGCGGTGATCTGGGTCTACATCAGCGAGATCTTCCCGAACCGCGTCCGCGCCCGCGGGCAGGCGCTCGGCAGCTTCACCCACTGGTTCTGGGCCGCGATCGTCAGCTGGACCTTCCCGGTCATCGCCGAGGCGTCGGGCGCCTCCGCGTTCGCGTTCTTCGCCGGTGATGATGGTGCTGCAGTTCGTGCTGGTGGTCGCGCTTCCTGCCCGAGACGAAGGCGCCTCGCTCGAACAGATTCAGCGGACACTCGGCATCGAGTGAAGGAGCGCGATGAGAACGCGTGCGACCGTCTGCCGCATGCACTGCCCGCGGTGGTCGTCTGCGAGCGCCGCCGACCGACCCGCTGGCAGCGCGCAGGACTATCGGGAGCCGCTCCGGCCCCGCAGTTCCACTTCACGCCGCCCAGAACTTCATGAACGATCCGAACGGGCTGGTGTTCTACAAGGGCGAATACCACCTCTTCTATCAGCACAATCCCTTCGGCCCGAAGTGGGGGCACATGAGCTGGGGGCACGCCGTCAGCCGTGACCTGCTCCACTGGGAGCACCTGCCCGTCGCGCTCGCCGAAGAGGACGGCATCATGATCTTCTCGGGCAGCGCGGTCGTCGACCGCGACAACACGAGCGGGTTCTGCCGGGCGAACGACGGCGACCCTTCGTGCCTGGTGGCCATCTACACCGGGCACGGCCACGGGAAGACAGACCCAGAACCTCGCCTACAGCAACGATCGCGGGCGGACCTGGACGAAGTACGCAGGCAACCCGGTCGTCGATCTCGGCCTGAAGGACTTCCGCGACCCGAAGGTCTTCTGGCACGAGCCGCCCGCGCGCTGGGTCATGGTCACGGTGCTTGCCGATCAGCACAAGGTCCGCTTCTTCGGCTCCACCGACCTGAAGAGTGGGAGACGCTGAGCGACTTCGGCCCGGCCGGCGCCACTGGCGGCGTCTGGGAATGTCCCGATTCGTTTCCGCTGCCGGTCGACGGCGACCCGGCGCGACATCCGATGGGTGCTCGACGTCGACATCAACCCGGGCGGCGGTCGCCGGCGGATCCGGCGGTCAGTACTTCGTCGGCGCGTTCGACGGACGACGTTCGTCAACGACAACCCTCCGGGTCAGACGCTCTGGGTCGACTACGGCAAGGACTTCTACGCGACAATCTCCT
>CAVOPA010000014.1:0-90044 GCA_963697705.1 Vicinamibacteria bacterium | reverse complement strand
AACAGTTCCCGTGTGTCCGCGCGCCAGCGCGGCTCGACGCCGCCCGTCGCAGACACCTGCCATCGCTCCGGCCCGCCGTAGCGCCGCACGTAGACCTCGTAGCGGCCCGTTTCGTTCGACGCGTACGCCAGCCAGCGTCTGTCTGGCGAAATCGCGGCGTGAATCTGATCTCCGGGTCCGCCGACCAGCAGGCGTTGTGAACCCGGCGTGCTCAGACGAACCTGCCAGAGATCCGGTGCCGTTCTGGTTCAACTCCTGTACACGAGGGTGTCGTCCGATACCCAGGTCTGCGGGTGTCGCGAGACGTGATCTGATGGCAGGACCTGCCGGGCATCAGTATCGCGCACCCCCTTGACCTGTAGCGTCCAGTAGCCGTCCGCGTTCGTGGCAAACGCGAGGTGCGCTCCGTCAGGAGCCCACACCGGATGCCCATTGATGCCTCCGCCAGGGGTGAAGTTCGTCTCGATCGATTGCTTCAGATCGGTCAACCAAATCGAATCTTGCGTTCCCGAGCTGGCGCTGCGCGACAGCGCCAGTTGGCGGCCGTCGGGACTGAGCTGAGGATTCCAGCGGTGTGCGTTCTCGCCAACCGTGCCGAGCTCTCGCCCGTCCCGAGACAACCAGCGCAGCACGGTTGGATGGGTGAGGTCGCCGGTCGCGTAGGCAAGTGTTCTCGCCGACGCGGCAACCTGGGCCCACCGTCCGGCCGGCGCCACGAATATCGGATGGGCGATGGGCGTCGGATCGCCGGTCACCATGACCCGTTCGGGATCGAACGGCTGCGCCCACAACGTGCCCTCCCGCGCGAACACCAGTGACCGGATGCGTAGGCGAAGCTCGAATCGATACCCGCGGCGGCCCGCCGTCGCGTTGACTCGTTCACGTCGCCCACGTACAACCCGCTGACGTGTTCGTCCTCGCTGCGAACCAGGAACACGTAGTGATGACCGTCGGCGAGGAACAGCGGGAATCGATGCGATGTCTCCCGCTTCGCCGGATTGATCGTCGTCAACGTCGCGGGTGTCCCGCCGTGCGCGCTCACACGAAAGATGCGGTTTCCGCCTGCACCTGAGAAGAGGACCGTGTCGCCGGACCACGTCGCGCCGAACATGCCTCCGTTCGTCGTCGCAATCGTCTGCGGGGGCCCGTCCGGCAGCCGGCTTCGCCGCAGCGTGCCCTCAGCGGCGTAGCCGACCTCGCGCCCGTCCGATGACCAGAAGACGAACTCTGCGCCCGTGCTGCCGGGCACGACAGACACCCGCCCCGACACGAGACTGCGCACCCGTACGTCCTGGAGCCCCTCACGCGAGAGGATGAACGCGACCGCGCGACCGTCGGGCGACACGGCCGGACGCGAGACCACTCCGTCCTCCATGGGCAACGCGAATTCGACGCGGGAGGGTGCCACGGCCGGTGGGCGACGCTCGGTCACCCACGCCACCGTCAGAGCCGCAGCAGCCGCCATGATCGCGAGCGCTGTCAGGACATATCGGTTCGCGAGCGGGTGCGAACGGGCGGGAGCGGAGGTGTGACCGCGGGTGACGGCTTCAAGCGCGATGACCACGTCCCCGGCGTGCTGCCATCGGGCATCCGGATTGTCCTGCAGGCAGCGGTCGACAATCCAGCGAATGTCTCGTGGGACGTGCGCGGTCAGACCGGCAGCCCAGGCGGCGGCGTCCGCCGGCAGCCGTGTGTCGCCGGGAGAGCGGCCATACAGCTCGCCGAACACGAGCCCGAGCGCGAAGAATCGGTCCGGAAATCGGCGGGTCGGCCCGCCAGCTGCTCCGGCGCCATGTAGCGCAGCGTGCCGAGGATGGCGCCCTCGGTGGTCAGCGGCTCTGCGAGGGTAGGCGCGTCACCATCGACCGCGATCGATTCCTCGCGCGCCCTGGCCAGACCGAAATCGAGCAGCATGGCCCCGTCGTTCGTCAGGATGACGTTGCCAGGCTTCAGATCGCGATGGACGATGCCCGCGCGGTGTGCCGCTGCCAGCGCCTCGGCAATCTGCCTCCCGTACCGAAGCGCATCGGCGGGCGCCACTTTGCCACGCGCCAGACGCGACGCGAGCGTGTCTCCTTCGAAGTACTCCATCACCAGGAAGTCGGTCCCGTCCTGGTGACCGATGTCGAACAGTTGGCAGATGTGGGGATGCGACAGGCTCGAGATCGCGCGCGCCTCGCGTTCGAGACGCTGTCGGGCGGCGGGGTCGGTAGTCAGGTCCGGCTTGAGAACCTTGATCGCGACGGTTCGGCCCAGGCGAGTGTCGCGCGCTTTGTAGACCTCGCCCATTCCGCCCGCGCCCAGGCGAGTCGTGATTTCGTACGGGCCGAGCCTCGTGCCTGCCGTGACCGGCATGCCCGTTACCTACGGGGAACAGCATGGGAACTCTCGAGGCGCACCTGCCTCAGAGTCGCATGCCCGGTATGCTCTCGCCGCACGCGGCATCATACGCGACTCCCGTCGGCGCTTGGACTATCCAACCTCCGCGTTTCACATCGGTTGTCAGTGTGGGGCAGAGGCCTTCGGCCTGCTCGCGCCTGGTATGCAGGTCTGAAGCCCTGCCCCACGCGAGGGGCGCGATGAAAACAAACCGGAGCGCGGCGAACGACGGGCATCAATGCACGTGGCGTGAGCGCGTCGGAAGAACGGGTTGCGCCATTGCCAGCGCCGCCGCCACTTGCGTCAGCAGCCAGTCGGCCGTGACCCCGCCTGCGAAATACAGCGTGCGGCCGACGCGCATCGGCGCGTGCTCGAGGAAGGCAGGCGTTCGCTCCATGGCAACGCGTGTTCGCGCTTCGTCCGCCGGCAGCGGATCGCCGACATCCACGAACGCGGACTGATAGCCGCGTTGGCCCGGCACGCGAGCGCTGAGCACGAGCTGCGCGCACGCGCGGCCCCGCTGCACATCGATCACCGCGGCCGATTCGTTTTCCTGGTCCCTGCTCTCGCGCAGCCGCGCGATCCACCCGAGTCGCGCGACCGTCTTGCACAAATCCTCCGGCGTGAACGCGCCGTGCACCCGCTGCATCTCGCCGTGCGAGTCGGACACGAGGTGCCCGTCGATCGACGTCAGCCCGCGGTACCCAACGCGTCGTCGAAGATGTCCAGCACCACCGTGGCCGCCTGCGCCGCATCTCGCCGGCGGCGAATCCAGACGTCGCGCTGGAAGTTCTCGGCCGCGCCGCCGATCGTGAAGCCAAGGCGCTCGACGTATCTCACTCGGCGCGCCTGCCATCACCTCGTCGGCCGGCGGATTCCACTTGCCGGAGCACACTTCCCAGCAGACCTCCTCCTGCGGCTCCGACCAGAACTGGACGTAGAGATTTACGTCTTCCGACGGGTCGGTCGAGAACACGACGAAGCGATACTCGCCGAGCGTCCAGCCGCGACCCCAGCGGCAGACAGCCCAGATCAGGTCCGTGACGGCCTCGCCCGCGCGTGCCTGGAGCCCGGCTCTCGACAACGGCCGTTTCCGCGCGCGGAGGATCTCGAAGTTCGCGTCGGTGTACCGGAGGGGATCACCATGTCGGCCGCGCGCTTGCGTCTTCGTCCCTGCTGTTCTGGCGTGTGTCTGCTTCGGTCTGCGCATGCACAGATCGTAGACGACGCACGGGACAGGGGAGGTCACGCGGACTTGCGCTTTTGGATCTCCGCCATGTCGTCGACGAGCACCGCGAGCGATCGACGGCGCCGTCGGCCGGCCGCACTTCGCGGCGGTCCGCCTCGGCCCTACGCCATATCCGTTGAGGCCGCGGAACACGCCCGATTCGTTCATCGACCAGGAGCGATCGACCGGGCGGACCCGCGAGCGTCAGTATCGTGACCTTCCTTGTCACTCTCGCGGTTCAGAGTGGAGCGGTGACACCAAAAAGAAATTCGCCGTGTGGAGCGTGCCGTCCGCGGAACGGGTGTGCATCCGCGCACCGCAGGGGCCCGGATAGTATTTTTGCGCCATTGACTCCGTCGCTCATTCGCAGGAGCATGACGGCGGCTCTCATTCGTTCGAGGGCCGACCCCCGGGAGCGATTTGGCGCCCCTGACCTTCACGCACGCTGATCCCTTCGTAGCAAGACTGGCGGAGCTCTGTCGTGAGTGGCCGACCGGTTCCAGGTGGGTAGTGCTGCGTTCGAGGTCCGCGGCCGAGCCGTCCCGACAGGTCTGTCCCGTCCTGGGAGCCGCAGTCGGCGCGCTGCAGGGGGCCAGTGCACTCCGGGCGCGATGGCAGAACGGGCTGCTCGGCCGAGTTGGATTCGACGAGGACGGGTGGGTGTTCGAGTTGATTGACCGCGCGATGAATCTTTTCGTCCCCGGAGTGGCGGCCTGATGCGCCTTCTCACCACGACCGCCGCACGGACGGGTAGCCCTGACTCCGCCACTGTGGCGGAGCTCACCCTCGCGCTGTCCCCGACGGACCTTGCGAACCACCTCGCGTGTCCCCATCTGACCACGCTCGATCTCGAGGTGGCGTTGGGTATGCGCAAAGCGCCCCACGTACCGTCCGAGTGTCACACAGGCCCTGCGACAGCGAGGGTTCGAACACGAGACGGCTTACGTCGAGCACCTTCGAGGGTCTGGACTGGATGTCGTTGACCTGCGCGACCAGCCCGTGACCCCCGAGGGTTCAGGCGAGACGCTCCGGGTGATGCGAACGGGTGTCGCCGTCATCGTGCAGGCGCCGCTCGTGACCGGTCTGTGGGGAGGTCGCGCGGACATCCTGAGGCGCGTCGAGCGCCCGTCTCTGCTCGGCTCGTTCTGGTACGAACCCCTTGACACGAAGCTCTCGGCCGAGACGAAAGGCGGAACGATCCTCCAGCTGTGCACCTACGCCGAAATGCTCGGGACCTTGCAGGGCGCCGCGCCGGAACGCTTCCATGTCGTCACGCCCGGGCAGCCGTTCACGATCCAGACTTACAGGTTCGACGACTATCGCGCCTATCTACAGGCTCATTCGCGCGCGCCTGGAAGCTCGAGCTGCCGACGCGACGCAAGAAGTGACGTATCCCGATCCGGTGCCGCAGTGCGACTTCTGCCGGTGGTGGTCGGAGTGCGCCGACCGGCGCAGGGCCGACGATCACCTCTCGCTCGTCGCGGGCATCACCAAGTTGCAAATCGCGCAACTCGCCGAGTGGTCAGTCACCACACTCGCGTCGCTCGGCGACTACACGCTTCCGTTCCCAGCCAGGCCCTCCCGGGGTTCGATCGAGAGCGTGCTCAGAGTGCAGGCGCAAGCCCGGATCCAACTGCAGGGCCGCCGTAACGGGCGCGTTCTCCACGAAGCTTTGCCTGTGGAGCCCGGACTTGGCCTGTGCCGCCTTCCGGTGCCTTCACCGGGAGACGATCTTCCTCGACCTCGAAGGCGATCCGTTCGTGGGCGACGACGGGCGGGAGTACCTGTTCGGCTACGCGACTCGAGGCGAGGCTGGTTGGGAGTACCGCGGCCGTTGGGCACTCGGTTCGTCGGAGGAGCGCGCCGCCTTCGAGGCGTTTGTGGATTTCGTCACCGACCGTCAGAAGACCTACCCCGATCTTCACGTCTTCCATTACGCACCGTACGAGCCCACCGCGCTGAAGCGCCTGATGGGCCTCTACGCCACGCGCGAAGACGCGCTCGATCGTCTGCTGAGAGGCGGCATCTTCATCGACCTCTACGGGATCGTCCGGCAGTCCATTCGCGCAAGTGTTGAACGCTACTCGATCAAGAGCCTCGAGCCGCTCTACGCATTCGCGCGACAGATCCCGCTTCGCGACGCTTCGTCGCACTTGCGCGCGGCCGAGCTCGTCCTCGAGCTGGGCGGAGGCCAACTCACGCCCGACACGGTTGCCGCCATCGAGAGCTACAACCGCGACGACTGCGTCTCTGCCGGCGAGTTGCGCGATTGGCTGGAGGGCGTTCGGGCGCACCTGCTGGCTGCGGGACACGACGTGCCTCGGCCCTCCCAGCATCCCCGGAGCCAAGCGAGGCGCTGAACGAGCATCGCCTTCGAGTCCAGGCTGTGACGGCGCGCCTCCTGGACCGCGTCGTCGATGAACGAATCCAACGATCGCCAGAACAGCAGGCGAGATACCTGCTCGCGCACCTGTTGGACTTCTACCGGCGCGAGGACAAGTCCGTCTGGTGGGAGTTCTTCCGGCTCGCCGACCTGCCGCCTGAGGACTACCTCGACGAGCCTCAGGCACTGGCCGACCTCTCGTTCGTCGCGCGCCTGTCGATGACGAAGCGGGGTGTGGCAGTCAATCGGTATTCGTTTCCGCCGCAGGAATGCGAGATCCGGGAGCGAGAGCTGTACACGGCGAAGGACCAGAAGTTCGGGGAGGTCGTACGGCTCGACAGGGACGCCTGCATCGTCGACGTGAAGAAACTCGTCGCGAGGGCAGACGATCATCCGCCGCGAGTGTTCGCGCACAACCGGGTCGACGGGAGAGTGCTCGCCGACTCGCTGATGCGGCTCGGGGAGTGGGTTGCGGACAACGGTGCGGACGGACGCGCGGACGCGCACCGCGCCGCCCGCGACCTTCTGCTCAACGCCGCTCCGCGCCTGCTTCCTGGCGAGTCATGCGACGCGAACGCCGGCGAGACACTCGAGGGCCGTGCCAGGCGACTCGCTCGTGCTCTCGATCGTGGAGTGCTTCCGGTGCAAGGCCCGCCCGGCTCAGGAAAGACCTACCTCGGGGCGCGGATGATATGCGAGCTCGTGGCCGCGGGCCGCAAGGTCGCAGTCACGGGACCCAGTCACAAAGTCATTCGTAACCTGCTCGACGCTGTCCTCGCCGCGGCGGCCGAACCGCAGCAGACGGTGCGAGTCGTCCAGAAGGTCCGCGAGGACGACGTGGATTCCGCTGCGCCGTTCCGTCAGGAGACCCAGAACGATCCCGCCCTCGAGGCACTGCGGGATGGGGAAGCGGACGTCCTCGGCGGCACGGCGTGGCTCTGGGCCCGCGAAGATGCCGCCGACATCGCGGACGTGCTGCTCGTGGACGAAGCGGGGCAGATGTCATTGGCCAACACCCTTGCGGTAGCGCAGGCGGCGAGGAGCCTGGTCCTGCTCGGGGACCCGCAGCAACTCGAACAGGTGACGCAGGGCTGCCATCCGGAGGGCACCGCCGTCTCCGCGCTGCATCACGTGCTCGCTGGCGCCCAGACGCTGCCGGACGATCGCGGGTTGTTCCTGCCCGAAACGTGGCGCATGCATCCGCGCATCTGCGCGTTCACCTCGGAGGTCTTCTACGAAGGCCGGTTGAGCGCCAGAAGCCAGCTCGCACATCAGCGCCTCGAAGGGGCAGGTGATTCTGGACGGCGCAGGCCTGTGGCTGCTTCCGGTGGACCACGAGGGGAATCAGAACACGTCCCCCGAGGAGGTGGACGCCGTCGCGGCGCTCGTCTCCCGGCTGCTCAGTGCTGCGTGGGTGAACGCCGACGGAGTTCGGGCGGCTGTTCGCCTCGACGACATCCTGGTCGTGGCTCCCGTACAACGCACACGTCTTTGCCATCCGCGATCGCCTGCCTGGCGCTCGTGTCGGGACGGTCGATCGTTTCCAAGGGCAGGAGGCGCCGATCGTCATCTACTCGATGGCGACGTCCTCTCCGGCCGACGCCCCGCGTGGAATGGAATTCCTCTATAGCCTGAATCGGCTGAACGTCGCGACTTCGAGAGCGCGATGCGCAGTCGTCCTCGTGGCAAACCCTCGCCTGTTCGCGCCGGACTGCCGGTCGCCCAGGCAGATGCAGCTGGCGAACGCGCTGTGCCGGTTTCGAGAGTTGTCTACAGTGAGGCTGCTTACAGCGCCAATGACCGCGGAGGTTTCGCGATGATTGTGGATGCATCGGAACTGGCGTGGTCGTCACGAAGATGCTCGTGGCGAAAGTGCACTGTCTGACTAGCCGCGTCCGTTCGTCGTCCTTGCAGAACAATGATCCGTCGCGGCACAGGTTAAACGACTGCAGGTCAGTGGGCCGCGCCCGCGGGACTGAGGACTGCACGTCACCAGCGAGGCGCGTGCACGCCACGTATAACGGAGATCGCCGGTCGTTCGCGCTGTCGAGCCAGCGACCGGTTCGTGAACGCCGTGAGAGGCTGAAGGATGGCGGGCGCAGATCGGTCGCGTGAGGAAGTCGACTGCTACGGTCGGCGCTTAACTTCGCTGTGCTCCGCGACGCGCTGGCCGGACCTGCTCCGCGTCAACCAACGCGGAGCACGACCGAACGTCGTCGCCGCCTGCTTCGGAATCGATCTAAAGGTTCCGTCGAATTCAAGCACGCTAACATCAGCGCCGTTCTGACTCTGCACGGCCATCCATACATCGACGGGTACAAGCCCCGATTCAATTTCCAGGCGCTGCTCGACCTCGCTGTCCTGGAGTTCCTCGATGTCCATCGCGACTTCCGCGAGCCGCTCGTCGCCGGACCGGTGCTCAGACCATCGGCTGCTCCGGACGCTTACGGACGTTCGATGTGAGGTCGTCCCGCCGAAGAACGCTCCGCCTGAGCCGCTGCGTATTCCGCAGACGGTGTGGTCTCCGTCGGCTCGTCTCGGTCGAGTCGACTTCGTTGCGCGAGATGCGGCCAACCGAGACTTGGCGGCAACGCGGTGAGGAGTTCGTTCTCGAATTCGAGCGCAAGCGTCTACATGATGGGGGACATCACGAGCTCGTCCAGCGCGTCGAATGGACGGCCCAGGTCAGGGGCGATGGTGCCGGTTTTGACGTCCAGTCGTACAATGCCGACGGAGGTCACGAGATTGATCGAGGTCACGACATCGGGACTGGGAAGTACCTTTCCATTCAACGTGACTGTAAACGAGGTCCGGTGCTCAGAGATCGCGTCCAGAGGTGTTCCACTTGTATCGGGTGTTCAACTTTGGGCCGGACGCTCGTCGCTACATGCTGCCCGGTGCGCTGTCGCACTCCTGTCACCTTGCGGCGACCCAGTATCGAGCGTTCGTCCAGCGCCCGCAAGAATCGCAACTGTGGCCGGCATAGCCGATTAGGAGCTCCACTCCATTCCAGACGGTCGCAGAACTTGCGCGTGGTGCCATAAGCGAGCGCTCCGAGGAGTTCTGCGAACCGTGCAGAACCGAGTATTCCCTCGAGCAGCGCGATAGGCTGGGCTCAGTCGAGCGTGTGCTCCGATCCGCGAGGCGGGTCGGGCGTCGCGAAGTTCACGACGCAGGCGTCCCGCACCGGCCAGCGATACATACACCATCACCAGCAGGGGAGTCACATTCTGCTGTTTGTCCGACGACGCGCGCGCGTCGGCACACGCACGGCGCCGTACGTGTTCCTCGGGCCCGCCGACTACGTGTCGCATAAGGGGGAACGGCCGATTGCTTTCACGTGGCGCCTGCGACGCCCGATGCCGGCGGACTTCTTTAGGCACGCAAAGGTGGCGGCTGGGTAGTTGCCGCCTTTGCGGCGGGCGCGACGATGGGGCACTGGACTGTGTCGTGAGCTCAGAGCGAATCCCACGGCCTTTCAAATCAATCGGGCAGTCGTGGCCTCTTCGGAGTTTGACGCTAACCCTCTGGGCGGCCGATGTTCTCTTTCAGTTCGGGTTTAGGCTGCAGTCCCGTCAGTTCCGTGGACTCGCATGCTCGCGGTTCAGGCGCAGGATACGGTCGACGCTGAGCGCATCGCGAATGGCATCCGAGTCGGGCTCGACGAAGTCCTTCCCACGAAGCCACGAGCCGCGCATCCTGCGGAAGTCGCAAGTAGATGGCCCGCGCTACGCTGACAGTCTTCAGCCCGCCGCGGTCCCATCCTGAGTCCCGCCGCAAGGTCCGCCAGCTCAGAGAACTCCGCCGTGTCACCCTGAAACCTGCGCGTCCAGCGCGCCAAATGTTCGGTTCGCCGCCAGCGAGTTGCTCTTCGACCCGTTGCAGCTCTCTGTCGGCGACGACGAAGTTATCGAGCCCGTCGTCCGGGTACCGCGACCACGGCAGGAAGTGATCCACGTGGGCGTGAGACGGGTCCGACACGCGAGCGTCGCAATAGAAGCAGCGCCGGTCCTGGATTCTCCATAGTCCTGCCCTTACTCTCGCTGTGGGCGTCCGATCGGCACCGAACAGGAACAGCTCGAGCTGCGACTCCTCCAGATGATTCAGCTGCGCGACCATTGCGGCCCAGCGCCGCTGGATCAGCGGGCGCAGCAGGCCGCTCAGCTGCAGCAGGTACTCGCCGACTCCCGACTTGAGCATCACCCGGTTGTCGAACGTGCTCGGCTCGCCGGCGAGATAGGGCGCTACCTCGCGCTGAACAATCCGGTCGTCCCAGTAGATGTCGTAGATAAACGGCCGCTGCGACCGGCCCATCGTCTGCAGCCGCGGCAGCGGCATTTCGATCAGCTTCCACTCGACGCGCCGCACAAGTCGCTCGTAGTCCCGAGGAGCCGCGCGCCGGGATTCCAAGCGCGGGACGCTCGGGTCCGGCGCCTGCCGCTCGCGGAATTGCCTGATGGCCGACACGATCTCGGCTTGGCCGGTCGCGTTCTGCTTGAGCACCGTCGCTGCCGAGTGGACCGCGAACGGGAGGGTGTGCGGCCAGTAGATCTCGACGATCTTGTCCGCCAGCTGACGAGTCGTGACCATCTCGCGGTGGAGCACCAGAGCCCTCGGTGAGCTCGAGGCAGAGATCAATTAGCGCGAGCAGCACCGCGTATTTGTACGTCGCGGTGTACATGTCCCTCCTCCAGCAACTCCAGCACCTTCTCGGCGAACCCGATGGCGCCTCGATCTGCCAGCTCCGCTCAACGGCTTCTCCCAGTACGACGGCCTTCGCCGGGACAACCCAGCGGATTCCGCCGCGAGGGTCCGCCACGTCCCCGCGCCGGCGACGGAATGACGTGCAGGTGCGCGTGGTCAATCGTCTGTCCGGCAGCCTCGCCCGCATTGACACCGATGTTGTAGGCGTCGGGCGTCGCCAGTCTTCTCGATGTGCGCCCTGGCAACTGGCACCAGCGCCCAGACCGCCGCCTGTTCCGCCGCGCTCAGCGCCAGGAAGTCCGGCTCGTGTCGGCGGGGAATGATCAGGCAGTGACCGCGAGTCACCGGGTAGGCGTCGAAGAAAGCGACCGCGAGCTCGTTCTCGGCGACGAGCTCACCTTGGGCGATGCGCTCGCAGAACGCGCAGGTCACGCGGGGACGTTACCACACCGACCGGCCTCAGTTTCGGCCTGCAAGCCTCGGCGCCGGCCCACATCACGCCAGTGCCGCATACCCCAGCACTGCCAAGACATGCCGCGCCCGCGACGCCGCCACGTACAGATGCTGCTCCGACAATCCCGCATGCTCACCGGGCAGGATCGATGACGAGGAAGTCGAGCTCGCGCTCGACGACGGGGCCAGGCCCGCGGCGGGGCAGGACGATGCGCCGGGAGTGGAAGACGGTCCAGTCCTTCGGCAACTGGCGCTCGAAGGCGGCGAAGACCTTCTTCTCGGACTCCGGCGCGTCGGCGTCGGGATGGGACGGGAGCATCCGGGGCATGGCCATTTATACCCGTCCTGCTGCGCAGGTTACAGGTACTCGATCCGCGATCGTTCCGCGATTTCGCGAGCAGACGCGCTCGCCGCCGCGCAGGTTTCTGTGTCGATGTTCGAGCTGGCGCACGAAGAATGCAGGATGAAGGATCGTCAGGAACGGGACGGCTGTCGCTCGGCATTCGACATTCTGCAGCCAGCTGCGGTCTTCAGCAGCGTCCGCGCCCGACAAACGCTGCCGCAGGTCAGCCCCGTACCCGCGCGAGCAGGGCGTCGAAGGTGGGTTGCAGGTCGCTCTGGTCGAGGGCCTGCTCGAGAATCGCGAGCGTCTCCCGCACGATGCCGACATCCAGGCTGGTGAGGCGCTCGCACAAGACGCCATGCACGTCGTCCAGGTCCTTGGGCCGGCCGGCCAGCACTTTGGTGACGATCAGGTCTTCGGGGCTGATGACCGGCACCGTGACATCGCCCAGGCGGACCGGCACGGCCCGCGAGAGGAACAGATCCTCCAGCGGGAGGGCGCGTGCACCGAGGCGGATGCCCGATGAGCGGCGAGATCCGGCCTGTATTTGAGCGAGCGAACGACGCGAGTGGGATGCAGCGCCGCCGAATGCAGCGACACTTTCACCGGGCTGCCGGCCAGGGCCACCGAGCACGAGGTCCAGCGGCAGGCCGCGCTCGAGGGCATGCAGCAGCATGTCGGTGTCGCCGGCTCGAGCCGGACGGTGACGTCGACGTCAGCCGTCAGTCTCGGACGTCCCCGGATCAGGGTCGCCTGCGCCCCAAAGACATACCACCCGACCTTGACGGCGGACAGAGCCTCGGCAAGCGCGGCGAGCAGGTCAACGGGAGCCGTGTCGGGTGACGGCGCGGAGGGCGTCCGACACGCGGAGGTGGACGGCGAGATCGGCAGATCGGTCCGCGGCGTCAGGCCAGCCAGGACGCACCGCCGCTGCGTGCCTGCGGAGCGCGTCGGCGGCGGCGAGGGCCTCTGCCATGGTGACGGAGCCTTTCCACTCCACCCAGTAGCGGTCCGTCTCTCGTTGAACCGCCTCCCAGTCGCGCTCGACGAATGCCCGGATATCAGCGGGATTCACGGCGGCGATCATAGCACCGCAAATACGAGAGTCCCGCCTCGATGCGGGCAATCCGAGTTCTGTCCGACAAGCTGAGACACAGAAGCTGCAGTTCGTCGCGTGCGCACCAGCTGGAACGGGCGTCTTCGCGAACATCATCGCGGGTGGGGGTATCGGGCGAGACCCAAGTCCCGTCACTCCTCGCGGACCTCCACCTCGTGGCTTCCACCGAACGCGTCGGCGATGACCTTCCGCGTGACGGCTTCCAGGTGCTCGACGAGCGCGGCCTGCAGTTGCAGGTACTCGGGCCAGAGCGTCTCGTCGACGACCGACCTCGTCACGCGCACCATCACCGTGGTGTAGCGCTGCCCGCGATAGCGATACGGCTGGAGCCCGTGCCGCCGCAGGAGGGCGACGAACAGCGACCGTGACCAGGCGTCCGCCATCGAGAAACGGACTTCAACGACCGGCTCCGCTGGCTCGAGCGAGTCGAGGCGGGCCCGGATCCGGTCGGACGCATGCTGTGCGGCCTGACGCTCGCCGTCGGTGCCGGGACGCGCGAACAACTGCTCGATCTTCCGCAGCTTCGCGATCAGCTGGTCATAGTCCGAGGGCACGGGGGTGGGCATGGCATCAGGATACCGCGCACCCACAGCTCGCTCTCTCAGTGTTCGGCGCGGGCGCGTGCAACTGGTCGCAGCATGGCGACGACGGGCCCTGCGCAATCGCAAGAACTGCAACCTCCAATCCCCTCCGCAATCGTCATTACTGCGTCGATGAACCACCGAGAGCGACTCCTTCCGGCGAAACAGGCCAGATCAGCATCCTGCCGCGTGGTCGAGGTGCTGGCACCTCCTTCGCTTTGCGACGACGGTAGAATGGGCGCCGTGGAGAGGGTGCAACCACGCGTGAGCTTTGCCGACCTGGAGCGGTCGCCCGAAGACGGACGCCGGTACGAGCTCTACGACGGCGAGGTATACGTGGTCCCTGCGCCGATACCCCTGCACCAGGTGGTGCAGCACACGGTGACCGAGCTACTGCGTCGGTGTGCCGCCGGCACGGCGGGTTCGCCGTTGGCTCGCCGATCGACATCGTCTTTTCTGACTACGACGTCGTGCAGCCGGACGTGATCCTGTTTCGGGCCTGCGCGTGCCCACCTGGTCGACCTGCACAGTGCCATCCGCCACGTGCCGGACCTGTGTGTCGAGATCCTGTCCCCGTCCACCGAAGCGACGGACCGCGGACGGAAGCTTCAGATGTTCGCCCGGTACGGGGTGTCGGAGTACTGGATCGTCGACCCCGTGAACGAGACCATCGAGGTCCACCGACTGGAGGCCGGCGGCTACGTGCTCGTGCAGCGCGCCACGAAAGACGACGAGGTGCAGTCGGCTGTGTCTGCCCGGGCACGGCGCTCCGCGCGGGAAGCATCTTTAGTGAGCGAAGTTGATCCACCGACCGTCGGGTGACCACGCGGGCTTGTTCTCGTCCCCTGGATCGTCCGTTGCGCAGGCGAGGGAAGCAGTTCGAGCGCGAGGCTCAGAACAGATTGAACGAGAGCCGCGAGCGACTACCACATCAACATCTTCTACAGCGACGAAGATGGCGGCTACATCGCCGACATCCCGGACCTCGACTCGTGCGCCGAGTTCGGGCGCACTGCGGAAGAGGCGCCTGCAGAACGAGACGACGGTAAAATGGCGGCCGTGAAGATCGTGCGACCTCGCGTCAGCTACGCCGATCTGGAGCAGGCCCCCGAGGACGGGCGCCGCTATGAGCTGTACGACGGCGAGGTGTTCGTGGTACCTGCTCCAATCCCGCGGCATCAGGTCGTGCAGCAGCTGATTGCGGAGGCGTTGCACCGGCACGTCTCGGCGCACGGCGGTTTCTCGGTCAACTCGCCCATCGACATCGTGTTCTCGGAGTACGACGTCCTGCAGCCGGACGTCGTGCTGTTCACGGCCGAGCGGGCCCACCTGGTGGACCTGGATCGCGTCATCCGCGACCCACCCGATCTGTGTGTGGAGATCCTGTCGTTGTCCACGGAGGCGACCGACCGTGGGCGCAAGATGCAGATGTTCGCCAGGTATGGCGTGCGCGAGTACTGGATTGTCGATCCGTCCGCCCGCGCGATCGAGGTGTACGCGCTGCGCGGGAACGCCTACGCCCTGACTCAGCGTACCGGGCGGGGTGATGTGGTCGCATCGCTCGTGCTGCCCGACCTGGCGCTTCGCAGCGACGACGTGTTCCCCTGACCCACGTGACAGGGGTTGCTCGACGCTTACGGTCGAATCCGCGGCAGATTCCCATTCGCGTCCCGCGCGCGGGGATCGGCGCCGTATCGGAGAAGGAGCTCCACGATCTCCTGCTGCTCGGCGCGCGCTCCTTTCGTGCCGCTCGCGCCCGTCGAGCGCGTCGCGATGTGGAGAGGCGTGGTGCGCTGCCTGCCGTGATTCGCGTCCACGCGGGCGCCGCGCTCGAGGAGACAACGAACGGCGTGCGGACTCCGCGCGCGAACCGCGCGATGCAGTGGAGCGGCGCCCGCCTTGTCCTTGTGCTCGATGTCTGACCCGGCGTCGAGGAGGAGCTCGATCACCGACCTCTGCCTGGACGGGTTCCACGTTTTCCCCGCGTTCGGCCGCGCATCGCACGCATAGTGGAGCGCGGTCCCTCCGCGCCGATTCTCGGCGTTCGAGTCCGCTCCTGCTTCGATCAGCGCCCTCATGGCGAGCAGCCGCAGCGCGGCCGCCGCGAGATGGAGCGCTGTATCGCCGATGTACAACTGGTGCGGGACTTCCTCTACGAGACGCTCGTGGGCGACGCGCGCGTGCGCGATCTCGGGCCTCGCTCGTACGAGCCGCACCGCCCTGGCTTCGTCGGCGACGATAGCAGCGAGGAGCTCGGTAAGCGGTCGCCGATCTACTGGACATCGTCATCGAGCCATAGAGAGTGTTGTCTGGGGCCTCGGGACGTTCAGGGCGTGCGCCTCGGCGGTCCAGGGTCCGATAGCGGGCATTCTGGTGAAATCCAGACCCGGCTTATCTTCCCTATCGTGTCACACGATTCTGCTCGTCATGAGCACCCTGTCCGCCGCGACGGCAAATGGCTTGCTCCGTCGTGTCGCGGAGTGACGATGCGATAATGGCGGACACGTGGAGAGGAGGCGTTCTCGTGGAATTCCAGCCGATGTCGCCGGAGGAGATGCAGCGGACCATGCAATTCCTGCTCGCGCACCAGGCGCAGTTCGCGACAGATTTCGACAGGCTCTCGATCAAGTTCGACCGCCTGACGGAGAAAGTAGCCGGCGTCAGCGACGCGGTGGGCCGGCTGACCACGGTCGCCGGGCACACGCTTGCCGCCGTGGGTGACCTGGTGAATACCGTGGAGCGCCAGGGCGGCAACGTCGAGCGCCTGGCGGAGACTGTCGAGGGCCTGATCGAGGCGCAGCACCGCACCGATTCGCACCTGAACGATCTCGCGGAGTACGGCAAGGCGACCGACGCGCGCCTCACCGATCTCGCGGAGCACGGTAGGGCGACCGACGCGCGCCTGAGCGAGCTGGCAGCACAGGGCAAGGCAACCGATGCGCGCGTGAGTGAGCTGGTGCAACAGGGCAAGGCGACCGATGCGAAACTTGCCGCGCTCATCGATCTGTTCGAGCGGCGTCTGCGCGAGGATCATCCGCCGCGCCCGTCGTGAGCCGTGCTGGGGGGCTTGATCGATCTATGCACGATGCACAACTGCACGAATGCCTACGATCACGTGATCTGCCAGGCTCATAATTAGATGGCCGCGCGGGCAGCCCGGAAGGGTGTGGAGCGTGCCAGCGATCGCGTGAAGGAGCCGATCCCGCCCCGGTGAGCGCGCCTGTAGTCAGGCGGTTCGCGATCGTGCGTCCCGATGGATACCGTAGACGCACATCGTCGTGCCGTTCATCTCGTAGTCGCCTTCGAGGCGCTCGCCGATTTTCTCGGCCACGCGGATCGACGCGACGTTGTCGGGCTGGATCAGGCTGATGATGTGATCGGTTTCGACGTGGTCCCACGCCCAGCCGAGCGACGCGAGGGCCGCCTCGGTCGCGAAGCCGTTGCGCCACCGGTCGCGGCGGATCAGCCATCCGAGCTCGATTCCGGGCCACCCCTCGGGATTCCACAGTCCGACACGTCCGATCACCTGGCCGTCCGCCTTCTCCACAATCGCCCACTGGCCGTAGCCGCGCAGATGCCAGTGCCCGACCATCATCGCGATGTTGCGCCACGCGACCGTGATCCCGCCCGGTGCCCCGCCCGTCACCAGGTGCTTGGCCACCTCCGGGTCCTGGTGAATTTCCATCATCGGCGCCGCGTCGGCGGCCTCGTACGGTCGGAGCAGGAGTCGTGGCGTGTGGAGGGTCACCATGTGTCGCTCGGTCATCGGCTGTGTGGCGGCGGCCACCGCGGCCGGCAAAGAACGTAGCACAAGGAGGGGCGCGGGCGTCCTCGCAGGCGTCTGAATCGTGTGCAAACCATGAACGCAACCCGGCAGGTCGATGTCGAAACAACACAACGACAAGCCAGTGCGTCTGGTCCGACTGACGCCGGACACTACCTGCGCACAGGCTGTGTACGATGTCTGAATGCTCCTGTCCGTGCTCGCACGTACATCGAACGCCGTCGCCGCGGTCACCGGCCGGCTCGAGAAGATCGACCGGCTGGCCGAACTGCTGAAACAGTTGTCGCGGGAGGAGGTGCCCATCGCGATCGCGGCGCTCTCGGGCGAGCCGCGGCAGGGACGGCTCGGGGTCGGCGGCGCCGCGATCCGCAGCGCCCGGCAGGTGCCGCCATCCGAGGCTGGCGCGCTCACGTTGCGCGACATCGACGCCGCCTTCGACGCGGTGGCTCGCATGTCCGGAGCGGGGGCGCCTGCCAGGCGCGTGGACATCCTTCGCGAGCTCCTCGCGCGCGCGACGGCCGAGGAGCAGGACTTCCTCGTGCGCCTGCTCTTCGGCGAGCTGCGGCAGGGGGCACTCGAAGGTGTGCTCGTCGAGGCCGTCGCGCGGGCGTCTGGCCTGCCCGCCGCTCGCGTGCGCCGTGCGGCAATGATGGCCGGCACCCTCGCCGAGGTCGCAACGGCCGCCCTGCACGACGGCCCGCAGGCGCTCGAGCGGTTTGCCGTCCGGATCTTCACGCCGGTGCAGCCGATGCTGGCCGACTCCGCGGAGGACGTCGATGATGCCTTCTCACGGATGGACGGCGCGGCCTTCGAGTACAAGCTCGATGGCGCGCGCGTCCAGGTGCACAAGGAGGGCGACGAGGTGCGTGCGTACTCGCGCAACCTGCGTGACGTGACGGCCGCCGTGCCCGAGGTGGTCGAGGTGACGCGCGCGGTGCCGGCGCGCGAGATCATCCTGGACGGTGAGGTGATTGCTCTTCGTCCCGATGGCGGTCCGCTACCCTTTCAGGTCACCATGCGCCGCTTCGGGCGCCGCCTCGACGTCGACGCGATGCGACGCGAGGTGCCGCTGACGCCGTTCTTCTTCGATGCCCTTGCCGTGGACGGTA
This sequence comes from Vicinamibacteria bacterium, assembly GCA_963697705.1. Lineage (GTDB taxonomy): Bacteria > Acidobacteriota > Vicinamibacteria > Vicinamibacterales > JAENWD01 > CAVUCH01. The sequence goes on along the minus strand of CAVOPA010000014.1, from coordinate 71,963 downwards.
GCTCCCTGCTCGACACGCCGCAGGCGGACCGCTTTGCCGCGCTTGCGCAGCTCGCGCCCTCGACGCTCGTCCCGCACGTCATCCGTCCGACGCGCGAGGAAGCGGAGCGCTTTGCGGCGGCGGCCCTCGCCCGCGGCCACGAAGGCGTCATGGCGAAGGCGCTCGGCGCGGGCTACGCGGCGGGCAGCCGCGGCTCCGCATGGCTCAAGATCAAGCAGGCCCGCACGCTCGATCTCGTGGTGCTCGCCGCGGAGTGGGGGAGCGGACGCCGTCGCGGCTGGCTGAGCAACCTCCATCTCGGCGCCACAGACCCGGAGCACGACGCGTTTGTCATGCTCGGAAAGACGTTCAAAGGGATGACCGACGCCATGCTCGAATGGCAGACGGGGAAGCTGCTGCAGCTCGAGATCGGCCGTGACTCCTACACCGTGCACGTGCGCCCCGAGCTCGTGGTCGAGATCGCGTTCAATGACCTGCAGGAGAGTCCGCAGTATCCGGGCGGTCTTGCGCTCCGCTTCGCGCGCGTCAAGCGCTATCGCGAAGACAAGCGGGCAAGCGAGGCGGACACGATCCAGACCGTCCGGGCGATTCATCTGGCAATGACGTCACGCTGACCTCCTGCGCGGCGCAGGACGCTGCCACGTCGATGAATTCGGCCCAGGCGCAACGCATCGCTTCGCCTCCCCGATCGGACGCGCGGGAAACTGCGGTCTCAGGCCACTAAATCCGGTGCTCGGTTGTGTTGTCACCGCATCAGTCACGTGGGGCAGGGCTTCAGCCCTGCAAATCGGCGCTCGCAAGCAGGCCTGAAGGCCTGCCCCACATGACTACACAAGTGAATCGCGGGTTTAATCGCAGCGCGTGGTTCTGCCGGTCGCCGGCACGCCTTCGCGGCCGGGGATGCAGGGAATCGCCGACAGGTACTCGTAGATCGCGCGCTTGTCGCGGTCCGTCATCTTGCTGAACACGGGCCACGGCATCACCTGCAGGATGTCGTTGTCCGGGCTGGGCACGGGCGGCGGAAGGTGCTTCAGGTCGGCCCCTGTATCCATCACGGCGAGGAACTGCTCGAGCGTGTAACCGGCGGGCCGGCCGCTGCTGTTCGGCGTCAGGTTGCGCGGAACGAACGGGCCGAACAGGTCGGCGCCACCGGAGAGATACGTGTCGACGTTGATCTGCTCGGGCTGGCCGAAGTGCGGGTCGCCGCCTGGCGCGTACGTCGGATCGCTGTGGCACCCGGCGCAGTCGGCCTGGGCATTCACGATGTAGCTCCCAAGGCCGACCAGGGCAGGGTTCTTGCCGTCCATGTCGAGCGGCACCGGTGCGATGTCGAAGCCGATCCGGATCTTGCTTCCTTCGCCCTCGTCTGCGGCGGCGTTGCCGATCCCCTGCGAAACCACGATGGCGGACAGCACCAGGAGCAAGCCGGCGATCACCGGCAGCATGGTCTTCACACGTGACATGTCACTCTCCTCGAAAACGGGATGCTGGGGTGGGGCGGAGTATACGTTGGAGGTGTGGACGAAACCAGCATTGTTTGCGACGTCTCTCGGTCCACGGCAGGCCTGTGGCAGCCCTGCCGCGAAACGACAGACCCTCACTGCGGGCAGCTATGCGTACTACGCCGCGCCACACACGCGCGCGCTTTCCCACAGAACGGACTGCTGCTCGAACGTCTTGCGATACGCCTCGATAACGGCGAGGACCGATTGCCGCGCCGCCGTCGTATCGGGATGGACCAGGAGCAGGACCTTCGACTGCTCGTGATCGATGCTGCCAGCCTGTACTGCGCGTCAAGCACCGAGACTCGAACGGGATCCAGTCCCGCGCGGGCGCCGCCCGGCGCGCGTCGGGCGGAGCGCGCCATCGAGCGCGTTCGACGGTGCCTGCGCGCGAGCCGGACGAGGAGCTTCGAGTGCGCTGCGCTGTCACACGGGGTATCCGGCATTCGATTCGCTCCGCGCGGATCCAAGTTCGACGTGTTGCTGGCGCGATTGGGCTGACCGCGTGAGCGCAGCCAAGGTCGACGAAGCCCGGCGGTCCGCCATGGCGGCACGTGAGGATCGAGGCCGACGCCCTCGCGGCGGGGCGCCAGGCGAGGGCTCGACGTCCATCGACCTGGTGGTCTCCGGAAGACGAGCGGCAGCGGTCCGGCTTGACTACTAACTACTTAGTAGTTAATAGTTCGGCCATGGCCGCACCCATCCGTCTCACCCTAACCGCCCGGGAGCTCGCGATCATGCGCATCGTTTGGGACGGCAACGGCGCGACGGTGCGTGACGTCCACACCGCGCTTGCGGTCGAACGGCCCGTCGCCTATACCACCGTCATGACGCTCATGCGGGTGCTCGAGGCCAGGGTACCTCACGCGGCGTCGCGGGGACGACCGCGCGTACGTCTACGTGCCCACGCACAAGCGGCAGCAGGTCCTGCTGGCCATGGTGCGGGACTTCGTGGACCGCGTATTCGACGGGGCGACCCAATCGCTGCGCCTGCACCTCGTGCAGCAGGAGACCCTCGACGCGCGGGAGCGCGAAGAGCTCAGGCGCGTGATCGACGCGCTCGATGAGAACGAGCGATGAGCGAGGTGCTCGCCGCGATTGTTGCCTGGAGCATGCAGGCCACCGCGCTCGTCATCGCGACGACGACGGTGCTCGCGTGCGCGCGTGTGCGCGCCCCTGAGGTGCGCCTCCGGGCCTGGCAGGCGACCGCGCTCGTGGCCTTCGCAGCAGCGCTCCCCGCCGCGGTCTTCTCGTCCGTCCGCAGGCCGTCGAAGCGCTCACGATCGACGTCGTCTCCGGATCCTCACGCGCGGCCGCGACGCTCGGGCCCGGCGCCGCCGGGCTCGTGCTCGCGACGCTGGGCATCGTCGCCTCCGTGCGGTTGCTGATCCTGGTGGCAGGGTGGTCGCGCCTTCGCCGATCCGCGAACCGCGGGACCCAGCCTGCCGCGCCGCTGTTCGACCGCACGGCCGAGGAGCTCGGAGTCACCGCGCGGCTCGTCGTAGTCGACGGTGCGGCCCCGTTCACGTTCGGCCGCCGATCGCCGATCGTGGTGGTCGATCGCGCCGTCCTCGCCGATGACCGCACCGCGCGCGCGGTGTTCCTGCACGAGCTCTCGCACGTGGCCCGCGGAGACTGCACGGCCGTCGTCGTCGAGGCGATCGCCAGCTGCGTACTCTGGTTCCACCCGGCCGCGTGGTGGGTCGCGCGCGAGCTGCGCGCCGCCCGCGAGGAGGTCGTGGACCGGATGGCTGCCGGCCTCCTCGGCTCACGCCGCGAGTACCTGCAGACACTCCTCGCCGTCGCCCTGCGCACCCCTGCGGGCACGTCGGCCGTGCCCGCCCTCCTGCATCGACGTCACCTGGCCCGGCGCGTCCGCGCGCTGGCATCGGAGGTTCACATGAGCAGACGACACACCGTGTGCGCCCTCACGCTTCTCGCGTTCGCCCTCACCCTCGCCGCCTATGCGGGCGCAGCCACCGCCCCGGTGCGGCCCGTGTCGACGAGTACGGCCCCGGACGCGGCCGAGAAGCCGGTCCCCACGAAGAAGGTCAATGCGGTGTACCCGCAAGAGGCGAAGGACAAGCACATCGAGGGCGAGGTCGAACTCGATGTCACAGTGGGCACTGACGGCCATGTGAAGGACGTCGCCGTCAGGAAGTCCATCCCGGAGCTCGATGCCGCAGCAGTCGCCGCGATCCGGCAATGGGAATTCAAGCCGGGCCGCGCGAAAGGAAAGCCCGTGGACGTCGTGTGCACGGTCACGATCGCCTTCACCTTGAAGTAGCCGCCCGGACGGCGAGGCGGCGAGCGCGCGTCCTCAACTCAGTTGCGTTGGGGCTCGCCGGGCTGCGGCTCGCCCAAGGATGAGCGAGTTCTTGGACGCCCTCAGGCTCGAGCGGGACTGGGAATAGTTGCGGAGGCTGCAGCGCCCCCGGGCTCGCGCGGAACTCGGCCCGGGTGCTCGACGACGCTGGCGATGGATGGTCTCAGGCGGCTCCGGTTCCCCAAGGGTCCTTCCACGACTTCTGAGTGTCACCGGCCCCTGACGTGCGCGCGCGTGTGATCGCCCGGGCGCTGCTCTTCCGATACTGCAGCACGATCCCGGCAACGAGCATGATCGTCCCAAGCCCCGTATCGAAGATGAACGCGATCGGGAACAGCACGAGAAGAACGATGGCCATGTGACGAGACTCCTGTTGACCATCCGGCGTATCGGTTATTCTCCGGTGCTCCTGCAGCCGACAGAACCAATTGCTTCGAGCGGGAAGCACGAGCGCCGCCGGGTCGGCAATTGCGCGCGCTCTTAGCAATCCAGCGGCTGCTGGTGACGCGCTGCCTCGTGCTGGCACACGCCCTGCTCGATCACGACTGAGCTCGGCGTGCGGCCCAGGGAGCCGCCGCCGGACCGTCGGCGCGAGCATCGGCATCCTCGGCTGTGCCCTCGCGGTGGCGTCGGGTTTGCGCGTCGCCGTTACCGCCGCGTGTGACCAGCGGTCCAGTCGTAGCGCTTGCGGCGAACGTGGCCCGCGGTGATCGAAGCCGGTGTGGGCGGCTCTGCGGACGGGGATCTGGCGGAGCAGGCTTACGCGAGCAGGTCGCGAGGGTCCTGGCTCGAGGACGGTTCCTTCCAGAACGGCAGGACGCGCTGCAGCCGGCTCTGGATGTCCGCGGTGGCGGCAGACGTCATCTGACCCGCATAGCGGGCGAGCGCGGCTTCCAGGTCGTCGTGGATTCGCTCGGCGAGCGCCGCCGGCGCGAGGACTCGCGCGCGCGGCCCGAAGCCGAGGATCCACGAGCGGAGCGTCCAGTCGTCGCACACCTCCAGCGCCATCGTGACGCGGCCGTCGTCATGGTCCGTCAGCGTCTGCGAGCGATGCCACCTGCGCTCCTTGACGTAGGGAGCGACATCCGGCGTGAATTCGATCTCGACGTGAATGGGCGGCCCTTCGTGAACGCCGAGGGAATTCGGGAAGGGGTCCCCGGTGAGCGACTCGTCCCGCGTGAAGTGATCCTCCTGCAGCGAGACCTCTCGAATCCGGGTTGCCGCGAAGGTACGCATCTGGCCGTACTGCTCGACGTACGCGGAGAGATACAAGGCGCCGAGGCCGTAGGCGACGCGATACGGGTGAATCACGTACTTCTTCACGCGGCGGCTCGAGGCGGACCAGTACGTGATGGCCGCCTTGCGGCGGAACAGCACCGCGTCCATGAGGGTCGCCATCACCTGCTCGCGCCCCTTGGTCGAGCGACCCGGAGCGGCGAGGGGCTTCGTCGCCAGCAGGGAGGGCACGCGGTCGAGGAAGTCGCGCACGGCTGGCGTCAGCGCGCGTTCGATCTTGGCGAACGCGGTCTGCAGGTCCTTCTGAAACGGGCCACCCGCCAGTGTTTCCAGCAGCGAGCGGCTGAAGTAGATGGCGCACACCTCCTGAAGCGTGAAGCCATGCTCCACCATCGCGGCGAACGGGCGGCTCTGGACCTTCCACCGCCGCTGGCCGTCCGTCACCTCGTCATACACCGGGAACCCGGCGACCGAGAGCGCCTCGAGGTCGCGCCGAATCGTGCGCGTCGTGACGGCGGCGAGCTCGGCGAGCTGGTCGATCGTCTGTCCGAGGCGACTAGCCGCGAGCGCCTGGAGGATGTTCCACTGACGGATGACTTCGGCGTTTCGCATGAAGAGGCTCCGGCCCGATTGTAGGGGATTCTCCGCGCCGCCATCGGATGTGAGCTGACCGCCAGCGGCTCTGCGGCCGTGGGCAGTCCGCCGGCGCCGCCAGGGCGAACGAACGGCGCATGACCTGTCCTGTCAGACCCCGTTGGTACCCTCGATTCCGTCGAAGGGGAGCCGGCGGAGGCCGGTGGGGAGGTCGCCCATGTCGAACAGCGAACGTCATCGTCGGTCGCGGCGCTTCAGGACGCTGTGCACGGCGTGCCGGGAACGGAAAGCCAGGTTCAGGTACCGGGGCGAGGTTCGCGCCGACCGCGACCACACGCTCTGCTTCGAGTGCTACCGCGCCGAGATCAATCGCGCACGGGCGCGCCGGTTCAGGGAGCGGGCGACCCCGCCCGTCAAGCGGTCGTCGTTTTCGCCGCAGGAACCCGTTGGCCGCCGCGTGCTGGACGTGCGACGGATCGCGCATCGGCAGCGGATGCTCGAGAACCTGCAGCGCGCGTCTTCAATCGCGTCGTGACCGGTCCCCGTTGGCAGGGAGTGGAAGAGGAGCCTGCCCGTACACGGCAGTACCTGCCAGCCGGCGCAAAGGGGCGACGCTCGCGGGCGGAAACTCCGCTTCGCTCACGGCCGACCTGAAAACGGATTCTGGCCCGCCTGAAGGCGGGCACTACAGGGATCACCCTGCAGCTTCTTTGCTTCGAGACGACGGTCGAATGGCGCCGGGGACGGGTGGGGCTGTCCGGCGACCGGACCCGCGTCAACCATCAACTCAAGCGAGTTGTGGGCTTTGAATGGGGCCCGAAACGGCCGGCTTGCGGTATTCTCGGGCGGCCATGGCGAAGCATTCTGCCCACATCCTCGAACTGGCCAAGGTCGGCGCCGAGATCCAGCTGCGCGACATGGTCCAGGAGATCAGGTACCTGCTCGACCTGTTCCCGCACCTGCGTGATTCGTTCAATGAAGACGAGCTGCCGCTGAAGGTCCTCCTGGCGGAACGCGCCAACCCGTCACCGACGCGGCGGACCGGACCGACCGCTCGCCGGCGGCATGCGTCGGCGGCGGCTCGGAGGGCGGTCAGCGGCGGAACGAAGAAGAACTGGTCGGCGAGACGGCAGTCGAAAAAGGGCTAGCGCGGAGGCCGTTTCTCGCCCGGACTGCGTATTGATTGCGCTGGCTTCCGAACACCCGCGTGGTGCAGGTCGCCACAGCGAATTCAGCGACAGACTCGAATGCGTCGGCCGCGCCCTCGCGTCCACCCTCGTGCTACGCTCTGCCGGTTCAAACGGATCGAGCTCGATTGTGCGTCCGGTGTCGGGCGTTGTTCCCGACTCGCCGCGCACGAGCGCGCTGCTGTCAATGGTTTCCGCCCACACGTCGTCAAGGAGGATGGGTTATGAGTCGCCGCGCTGAATTGCTCGCGGGCCGCATCGAGGAGGGTGCCGCCGGTCTGGCCGCCCTGGCCGAAGGACTGTCGGACGCCGAGTGGGGAACGCCAATCTCCCCTACCGACCGCCGCACGGTGGGCCAGACCGTGAACCACGTCGCACTGGTTTATCCCATCGAGGTGGACCTGGCCCGCGCCATCGCGAGCGGAAAGGCGGTCACCGATGTGACGTGGCAGGTCGTCGCGGAGTTGAATGCCGGTCACGCCAGTGAGCGTGCCAAGGTCACGAAGGCGGAGGCGCTCGAACTGCTGCGCACGAACAGTCGCCAGGCGGCCGAAAAAATTCGCGCGTTCACCGATGAGGAGCTGGATCGGGCGGCGCCGTTCTCTTTGAGCTTCGGTGCTCCAGTCACGGCGCAGTTCGTCGTCGAGGACCACGCGGTTCGCCACAGTTGGCACCACGTCGCGCGCATCCGTACTGCCTTGGGTCGCTGATATCGGCCGCCGGTCTCGGTTGTAATCGACGTGGCATTTCGCCTGCTCCATTGGCCGCAGCACGGCAGGCGACTTGCTTTTCCGTGTCATGAAGCGACGATGCGATAATGGCCGACACGTCGAAAGGGGAGGCGTTCTCGTGGAATTTCAGCCGATGTCGCCGGAGGAGATGCAGCGGACCATGCAGTTTCTGCTCGCGCAGCAGGCGCAGTTCGCGGCAGATTTCGAGAGGCTGTCGATCAAGGTGGATGGCCTGGCAGACAAGGTGACCGGCGTCACCGACGCAGTGGCCCGGCTGACCACGGTCGCTGGTCACACGCTCGCAGCTGTCGGAGACGTGGCCGGTACCGTCGAGCGCCTGGGCGGGACTGTGGAGCGCCTGGGCGGGACGGTGGAACGCCTGCGTGATTCGGAGCGCCGGGCCGATTCGCGGCTGATCGAGCTCGCCGAGCAGGGGAAGGCGACCGACGCCAGGCTCGGCGCGCTGATCGACTTGTTCGAACGGCACCTGCGCGAGGATCATCCGCCGCGGCCCTCGTAAGCCCGCTCGCCGTCAGTCCAGTTCAGGGCTCAACGACGACAGTCCGGTAAAAAGCTCCCGCCGGTGGACGGTCGCCCCCACTCTGCGACGAATGACACCGAAGAGCAATCTCACGACGGAATACCGGCGGCAGTCACGCCAACCCGGTAACGCCGCGAGCCGGCACCGATCACGCTCACGACAACGGTAAGGGCGAAGTTGACGCCCAACGCGACGAACCCCGCGTTCATCCCGCCGAAGGGGTCTCTCTTGGTGAGGATCAACGCCGTAGCGCAGGTGACGCCGGCAATCATTCCGGTGAACACGCCTGTCATCGTGACGCGCCGCCAATAGAGGCCGAAGACGACGCCGGGAAAGAACTGCGTGACGCCGGCGTACCCGAGCAGCAACAGCGACACCAGGGTCGCGGAGCTGTGCGTGGCGAAGTACAGGCTGATCAGGCTGAGCACCACGACCATCGCCCTGGCCAGCTTCGCCACGTGGTCATCGGTCATCGCCGGTGCGATCAGGGGCCGAACCAGATTCTTGGCGAAGAGCGCCGACGCGGTGAGCACGAGAATCGCCGCCGGCACCATCGCCGTAAGCGCTCCGGCCCCGCCGATCACACCCAGCATCCACGCCGGAAAGGTCTTGCGCACCATCGTCAAGAGCGCGAGGTCACCGTTGGCGAGGCCGGGCACGACCAGGAGGGCGGCGAAGCCCGTGAAAAAGATGAACGCGAGGGTCAGGGTGTAGAGCGGCATCACGATCGCGTTGCGGCGGAGCGTGTCGCCGCTCCTGGCGGTGAAGCTCGCGCCGAAACCGTGAGGCCACATGTAGCCGCCGAGCGCCGTCAGCAGCACGGTCGAGATGTACCAGCTGTGGCCCAGGTTCGCGGTGGCGCCGGGCATCACCAGGTGCTGCGGCCTGGCGCTCGCCAGCGCGGCGAACATCGGACCGATGCCCCCGAAATAGACATACGGGACGCCGATGCCAACCGAGACGGCCGCGACGACCATCAGGAAGTCCTTCACGATGCTGACCCAGGCCACCGCACGTACGCCGCTCACAAAGACGAAGCCAGCCACGAGCGTGACGGCGATCGCCATCGCAGGCGTGCGGCCGATGCTTTCGAAGCTCGCGATTTCGACGATGATGCCGAGGCCCGTCAGCTGGAGCTGCAGGTAAGGAACGATGCAGGCGACACCGACCACCGCAACGAACGCCGTCAGGTACTTGTTGCCGTACCGAGAGCGAAAGAAGTCCGGCTGTGTCTGGAGGCCGTGCTGGCGGCCCAACTCCCAGACGTGCGGCATGACGAAAAAGGCGACGACGTTGCCGAGCGTCAGGTACGCGAGGATGTACAGCGCCGGCCCGCCGCGCGAGTACACCCAGCCGCTCGCGCCGAGCACCGAAAACGTCGTGTAACTCTCGCCCGCCATCAGCAGCCACATGAGCAGCGTGCCAAAGCCTCTGCTGCCGACGGTCCACTGCTCCAGGCTCATCTTCTGGCGTGTGCCGGCAAAGAACCCGACGGCGGAGCCAAGAAGAACGATGACGAAGATGACGGTCAGCGCGATCGCGCTCGGGCTCATCGCGAGGCCTGCTCGTGCCGGCGAGAGCGGGTCTGGTCAGTGTTCCGCGAGGCCTCGAGGTGATACGCGATCCGGAGGCACAGCGGGGTGAGGACAATCCACGACAGCAGCCAGAAAAAATTGAACGGCAGGCCAAGGACCATTGGATGTACCCGGTCCCAGGCCGAGACGGAAAAGCACATGGCGACGAACGGAATCAGGCCGAGCAGGAGCGCGCCATACGACGGTCGTCTCACCACGTCTGATCTCCTGAGTGTCCTGAGCTAGCCCCGGGCGCCGACAACTCTGGCTTGGGCGGATGCGGGCTGGCCGCTCAATTGGGCGCCTCGAAAGCCTGCCAGTCCGGCAAGACGTTTCCGTCGCGCCCGGTCAGCCACAGCTTGTTGCTGGCACGGAAAATCGAGATATCCTCGGCTTTCCCCTCGAGGAGATCGCGCCGCTCTGCAAGGCACGCGAACACGACGCGCATGACGTTGACCGGAGTGATGCCGGGGTAGACGAGATAGTCGCAGAGCCCCCCGGACCGGATAGCGATCATCACACCGAAGAAATCGAGCGTTGCCGTTTCCGGTCCTATGCCGTGCTTCTTGAAGGCCTTATTGGGATCGGGGTCCGTGTCCGCGGCGCCCGCATATCGCCACGCGCCGTGGTCGCCGATGATCATGACGATGGCGCTGGGGTCATCGCGTATGATCCTGTCGACGACCGGCAGCATGCGTTCGTTGGCCTGCTGCGTCCGCTCGATGAACTTTTCCGCAAAATCCGGCTGCTTGGTGAAGAACAGGCGCTTGTTGGCGTGGGAGGGCAGCGGCTTCCAGAAGAACGTGAACCACGGCCCGGCATCCGCTTTGGTGATTTGCGGAATGCGCTCGAGCAGGTAGTTGTCCTGCTGCTCGAGCAACTTCGCCTTGCGAACCCTGTGGTTGAGATCTCAGTTCGTCCAGCCGCTCACTGCCGTAAAGCTGCAGGACATTGAGAAGCGGGTTGGCCGGAAAGGCGATGTCGAGATGGCCCTGATCCCTGACCAGATAGTTGCTGGGATGCACGAACTGAACGCGATAGCCGTTCTGCTTCAACGTCTCGATGACCGGATTGTGCGCGTTGCCGTTGAGCACGTCGCGGCCGGCGGTGGTGTCGTCGTTGCCGAAATTCAACGTGTAGTAGTGGTGGCTGCCCGAGAAGAAGCTCAGTGTCGTGCCCCACGTGTTGGCGTAGTTGCTGAGGGTGTGCACGACCCGGAAGCCTCGCTTCTCGAGCTCCGCATACTGCTTCGAGTTGTCGAAGCCGAAGTTGTTGCTATAGACGTGCTTGCTCCCGTACGCGTCGTAGATGAAGAAATAGATGTTGGGCTTCCGCTTGAGCGTCGCGGTCTCGAAATCCTGACTCTTAGCGATCTCGGCCTTGCCGGCGTCGGGCTGGGGCGCGTAGAGATAGCGTTGTGCGAAGCCCACGATGCTGACGGCCGACGCCATTGCCAGCACCGTAGAGTATTTTGCCGCGTGGCCGGCCCGGAACAGCCAGGCGGCAGCCGCGAGCGCGGCGATCTGCAGCGCCAGCGCCCGCCTCGGGCCGCCGAGCATGTCGCGAAAGGTTCCGTCGAACAGCAGGAAGAACGGAACCACGCACGCGACGGCGAGCAGGATCGCCTGCGCGATCGCCTTGGCGTTGGTCTCCTCGAGGCCCGCGACACGAGAAAGAAGCACCGTCGCGAAGGGGGTGAGGACGTGATAGAGCGCGGCGATCACGAGTCCAACGGCGAAGGCCAACGCCGCGAGAAAAACCCACTCGCGCCCGCTCGCCGTGTGCCAGTTCTGCGAGAACGCGAAGAGGGTCGGATAGAGCACGGAGAGGAGAATGGCCGCGTTGGCCGAGGAGGCGAAATCAGTGAGGCGGCTCGTGGGCTGTTTGTCGGTCATGGTCTGACGATCACGCCCCGCGTCTCCTTCAGTCTGCGCGGCTCTTCATGAGATAGAGACTACGGCGCGAGCCCGTTACCGGTGTGGACGCCTCTATCTCGAACCGCCTCGCAAAGGCGCGCTCGAACGCCTCCTGTGTGTAGTCGGTAAAGACATCCTCACGAGTAGCCAGCATGCGCTGTACCTGCGAATCGTCCTTGGGCACGAACTCGATCACCAGCGCACGAGCGATCGACGCGAAGAACGCCGCCAGGTGATCGAACGGCACGTTGTGGGCAATCGCCAGGTGGTGCACGAGGGCCAGCGACAGCGCGAGGTCGGCGGGGCCGCGCTCGACGAGCGACTGGCGCTCCTCTCCGGCCCACCCGCAGGCGGGGCTCGGGTTGGTCAGGTCCATGACGAGCGGCAGGATGTTCCGCTCCCGGCCGGCGCACATGCGCCGGTAGTTCTTCTCCACCGCCGCCGGATCGACGTCGAATGCGGCCACCCGGATGCCGCGCTCGGACGCGAGCCGACTGAAGGTCCCGTCATTGGCGCCGAGATCCCACACCAGAGCGGGCTGGACGCGCTCGAGGGCTGCCGCGACCAGCTCGCGCTTGTGCGCGAACGCGGTCTCGCTGTAGTTCGTCGCGTCGTAATAATCGCCCCAGACCGTGCCCGCCGGTTCCCAGTCGAGCCCCTTCACCGTTCGCTCCAGGCTGTCGATCAGGCCCTCCAAGGCATGCTTTGGCATCCGACGTTGCGCCGGGGTCTCTCCGGCGGGCGCCTGCTTTCGCGCAGCACGTCGGCCTGCGGCGGCGTGCAGGTGGATGTGCACGCCCAGGCCGGTGGAGGCTCTCGTGTGCCAAGGCAGCAGCCGGCTGGCCAGGTCCACGGGCACGCCGTCGAGGAACGTACGCAAGAGCTGGTGAAGTCGCACGTCCGTGTAACGCATGAGCGCCAACGGTGCCACGTAGAATTCACAGAATTGGCGGTAGGCGACCCACGGCGCTCCGACGCGGAGCGGCTCGAACGACAGCGTGTCGATCCAGACCGGGCGGCCCGTCTCGAACTGCACGTTGTACGCGGTCGCGTCCTTGAGCGACATGCCCCGCGCCATTGCCGCCCGTTGAAGTCTCAACGTCAGCAGCGCCGCGTCCTTCAGCTGCGAGAAGCACCACTCGTAAGGGTAGGAGATGAGCGTCACACGGTCCGGTCGCAGGATCCGGTAGGCATGCTCGTCTGCGGCCACATCCCGACCCACTTCTGCATGCCGGACCAGGTCACCCGACGCGGCGAGCGCGTCGTAGAGGCCGGATTGCATCAGCGCGTCGTAGAGCTCGCGGCCCGACTCGTTCACCTGCCTGTACAACACGCCGTCGCGCGTGAACACGAAGGCGGCCGGATCCCGGAAGGAGGCGCCGACGCGCTCGACCGGTGACACCGATGAAGACATAGACCAATCCAGACCCTCTGCGGGCAGTCCAGTCTACAGCCGTACCATCGCGGCGGCGGCGAGCAGCCCCGCCGAGCAGTTCAGGCCAACTCCGGCTTGGCTGCTGTAAACACGGCGCAAACACCGTGTAAAGTTTGCTAGGATAGGCGCCGACCCGAAGGGTCGTCCAGTTTACGTGTCCCGCGATTTCGGAGGAGATTCGATGCAACCGATTACGGTGGCATTGTTCGTCGCGATGTTCATGTTCTGCTCTTACCTGAGCGGGAGCGTGCAGGCTTACCTTGACCCGGGGACCGGCAGCATGGCGCTGCAGCTGCTCATCGGCGGCGTCGTGGCTGTGCTCGCGACCGTTCGCGTCTACTGGGGTCGTCTGAAATCGATTGCCGCGCGAAAGACGGACCGAACGACGGGGCTCACAGGCGAGGCGTCGCTTGAACCGAGTCGGCGGCAGCGTTCCTGAAGCCAGCCGCATACCCTGTTTCGCGCCGTGGGCTGGTCGCGTTGCCGGCGGTGCACGTGCAGCGTCCACTTCATCCAGCCATGGCTGGGTAACGCAGTCACGGTGTCACCTAAACCCGCGATTCACCTGTGTAGTCATGTGGGGCAGGCCTTCAGGCCTGCTTGCGAGCGCGATTTGCAGGGCTGAAGCCCTGCCCCACGTGACTGATGGGTGACAACACCAGTGAGCACCGGATTAGTGAGTTGGACCGCCCTGCGAGATCGTCTTTTCGAATGAATTGGAGGTCGACCAGCGGTGGCAATGGTGTAGTCGATCGCTCGACGACCCGGCTACGACGACGAGGCCCAGGCGCCGAATACGCAGGTTGCGTTCTACAACTATTCCTCCGCGCCGTTGATCTTCGAACTGCGCGGGCTGCCGGCGAAGACCGACGTCAGCACATGGACCACTACCGCGGGGTGCGGATGGGGATCGCGATCGAGTGCGAGCATGGAGTATTCGCAGGCGGCGCGGGCGGCGGCGTGGAAGGCTGCTGCAGAACGGAGCCTGGAGCCTGGAGGCAGGATGTCGGATGGAGAAACGGGTCTGCTCATCTGCCGGCAACTCGGCTGAGAAACGCCCCGGCAGCTTCGCGGAAGGTGTCCGTCCACTCGTGGCCGCCGTCGTACTCGCAGAGCGTGAGATCGGTGCCCACACTTCGCAGCCACGCCACGTCGGCAGCCATGCGCTCCGTCGAATACCACTCGTCGCTCTGTCCGCGGCCGAGTAGCACGGAAGGCAGCGACGTCTCGCGTGCCCGCACATCTGGCGGCACGTCGCCGCCGAGGGCAATGATCCCGGAGCAGCGGGGCGCTTCGTCCGCTGCGCCTCGGAACGCCATCGCGACGCCCTGCGAGAAGCCGAGGAACACGAGTGGCGCAGCGGACGCCAGGCCTGGCGCGTGTTCGGCGCCGACGCGCGCCACGACCTGCCGCAGATAGGCGCGGTTGTCGGCGATCATCAGCTCGCGGTCCTGGCTCGTCATCCAGCTCGCCACCACGTTGCCGGCGCGCGTGTAGAAGCGGTGCAGCCCCTGCACCGAGACGAGCAGCCATCGATCGACACCCGGAATGGGCTCGAGATCCGACGCGAAGCTCTCCGCCTCCTGCGCGTAGCCGTGGCACCCGATCAGCACGCCGGCAGGATCACTCCCGGCGGCGCGAACGCAGTAGCGGCCGTGAGTGGTGGCCGCAATCGAGTGCACCGAGACCGCTGCCATCACTGGCCCTGCATCTCGCGGCTCACGCGCTCCGCTTCGGCCATCACCCGCAGCGTGTTGCCGCCCAGGATCTTGCGGATGTCGTCCTCCGCGTAACCGCGGCGGAGCAGGGCTTCGGTGATCTTCGGCAGCTTCGAGCAGTCTTCCATGCCGTCGGGCATGTTCGCGCCGTCGAAATCGGACCCCAGGCCGACGTGATCCGGGCCCACCAGCTTCACCACATGGTCGATATGCTCGACGATGCGCTCCCAGCTCACGTGGGGGAGGGCACCCGACGCGGTGAGCCTCTGCTCGGCTGCCGTGTTCTCCCGCTCCACGCACGTCGCGTCGTCGCCGCACGTCTTGAGGACCGCGTCGAGCGCTGCCACCACGCCGCCCGAGGCCTTGGCGTGCGCGGTCTTGTAGGCCTGGTCGAGGAAGCTCTTCTCGTAGTTGATGTGGATGACCCCGCCTTTGGCGGCCAGCGCCCTGATCATCTCGTCGCTCATGTTGCGGGGATGATCAGCGATGGCTCGCACCGAGGAGTGGGACGCGATGAGCGGCGCCCGGCTCACTGCGAGCGCGTCGGCGAACGTCTTGTCGGACACGTGCGAGATGTCGACGAGGATGCCCTGTCGATTGAGCTCGCGTACAACGTCCTTGCCGAAGTCCGTCAGGCCGTTGTGGGCCGGCGTGTCGGTGGAGGAGTCGGCCCACTCGTCGTTGTAGAAGTGCGACAGCGTCAGGTAGCGGACGCCGAGCGCGCCGAGCACCCGCACCATCCGGAGGTCGTTGCCAATCATGTGGCCGCCCTCGACGCCCATCAGCACCGCGATCTTTCCGTCCTGGTGCGCGCGGCGCACATCCTCGGCCGTGCGCGCGAGGGCCAGGTCCTTCGCATGCGCCCGCACCGTCTCGCGAATCACGTCCACCTGGTCGAGCGCCTTCTGCACGGCCGCCGGGCCCTGGGTGCGGCCGTCGATCCAAATCGAGAGGAAGAGGGCGTCGAGCCCGCCGTCGCGCATGCGCGGGATGTCGATGTGACCGATCGTGTGGCGCTCGCCGAGATCAAAGCCGGGCGCCAGCATGAACTGAGTCGTGTCGTCGTGCGTGTCGAGGACGATCGACGAGAAGTGGAGTTCCCGCGCGCGGTCCGCAATCGCGTCCTGGGCCGATCCGGCGCCCGGAACCGATTGCGCAGCCAGCCAGGCGGCGAGAGCGAAGATCAGGCACGCGCGTCTCATCGAGGTCCTTTCGGAAGGGAAGAATGGCGTGAGCCAGTCTAATGCACGACCGGTGTGCACCCAGCGGGGACGATAGCCCGGATGCCGGATGGAGGATGCCGGATGGAGGATGCCGGATGGAGGATTGACGCCAATTCTCAACATCCTGCATCCTGCATCCGGCATTCTTCATGCGACGTGCTCTTCCTCCCACCCTGTCAGCCACGTGACCACGTTCATCGACTTCGAGTGTCTCGCCGCTTCGCCCGGTTCGGAAGGGAAGACGCGGGCTGCCGCGTCGCATCCGGTGATGTTGGGCGCACTCGGCTGCCGAGCGGACGAGCGGGTCTTTCGGCAGTCCATCCTCGATGCACGACTCCACGGCGCCCGTGTCGCACGCGCGGGGCTCACGGCGGAATCGCTCGGGGCCGCCGTCGCGACGCTCCTTGTCCAGTGTCCCGACGGGCCAATCGTCAGCTGGAGCAACTTCGACGCGCAGGTTGTCGCGGCGGCCACGGACGTTGCGGCTCACGTAAAGCACCGGTTTGCCGCGCGTCACTCGAACGCGATCCCGACCGCTGACAAGTGGCGGCGGCTGGTGCGGCCGTCGATTCAACTGCCGCTGAACGATCGCGGCGCGGCGGTGAACGAGCTGAAGCCGTACATGCGCCACCTGGGGATTCGCACGCCGCCCGCGCTGACCCCCGGACGGCCGGCATTCTGGGCGCGCTACGTGCTCGGGCGGCTCGCGCAGGCTGACGGCCGGTACCGGCGCCTGGAGCCACGAGCCAAGCGGGCGTGGCACAACCTGCTCGAGTACAACCGGCTCGATTGCGAAGGGCTGCGCGAGGTACACGAGCGCGCCACACGCGAGCTCGCGCTCTGGGACAGCTACAGGCGAACGACATTCACGGTGCACGGCACGCCGCCGATCGCGATCAGGATCGGGGGGAACCCGCGTCCGCTCCGGCGGCTGCTCGCTCGCCACAACTGCGGCGAGTGGACGTTCGTCACCGCGTGGAATCCCGCGTCGGTTCCGTTGACCGACGCGGAGAACGCGCGGCGGAACGCGGCGCTGCGGGCCGAACTGGAGCGCCGGTGGACCGCCCTCGCCGGCGTCGGCGCAGGCGAGGACGCGTCGTGGACACCTGAAGAGAGCTTTCTGGTGCTCGGCATCCCCCGCGCGGCGGCGGTGGCCATCGGACGCAAGTATGGCCAGCTCGCCATCGTCCACGGCACGTCACACACGGCAGCGGAACTCGTACCCTGCGAGCCGCGGATTACGCGGCCGTGATGTCGGTCTTGGCGAAGTCGTCGCCCACGAACAGCAAGGCGTCGCGCGCTGCGGCGGCAGAGGCATAGGCCAGGCAATCGCCGAAGTTGAGCGACGCTGGATGACGTCCGCGTCCATAACGAAGGAACGCCTCGACGGCAACGGGCCACTCCGCGTCACCGAAGGGGACAACGTGGATACCGAGTTCCTTCAACAGGCCGAGCACGTGGTCGGGTGCGGGTGAACGCCGGCGCCCGGCGACGACGAGGGTGGTCTCAACCACCGTCGGCGCCGCGACCCGGGCCTGGTCCGCCGCGAGGATGCGGTCGACCAGGTCCAGATATCCGGGCTCTTCGAAGAGAATCGCGACGAGGGCGGAGGAGTCGAGCGTCATACGCCGCCTGGCCCATAGCCGAGAATTGCGTCTTCTTCGGCGCGCGTCAGCCGGCGTCCGCGTTCGTTCTTCGGCAGCGTCGCCCACACCTTCGACTGCAGGAAGCGCAGCACGCGGGCACGGCGCGCCCGCACCGTGACGCCCTTCAGCCGTTCACGCCGCTCCTCCAGCGACCGGCGGATCGCCTCGGTCTTCGATTCCCCCGTGATGCGCGCCACCTCGGTGACCAGGCGCTCCACCTCGATATTCTTGATGTTCAACGCCATTACACCATGGTATACCATCGTCGGTGTAAAGGTGTAAGTGCGTGACAGGCCAGCGTCGGCTCGTCAGGGGACCACAGATGAAGCGCATTCAGATCGATCCGGACGTCCAGCAGTTCCTCCTCTCGCGCGGCGTGGATCTTGGCGAGTCGGCATCGACCATTCTGCGGCGCGAGCTGCATCTGGAGCCGCCGCCCGGCACCGTCGAGATCGATGACGACGTCTATGCCTTCCTCGTGTCGCGCATGCAGGCGATCGGGGAATCCGCGTCGACCATCCTGCGCCGCGAGCTGCACCTGGCCGCCGGCCCGGGGCCCGCGCCGGCCCCGGCTCCGGCGCCGGGACCAGCGCCAGAGCCGGGGCATGGGCCGACGGTGGTCGAGTTCCACATCCCGGCGGGAACGAGCAGTCGACCCTGGAATACACGCGACGGCACGATTGTCGCCAGCGTGGGTGACACGCTTCGAATCGTCAACGACGACCTGGTGCCGCACCGGCCGCACACGCCCGGTATCCCCTTTCCACATCCGGCTGCCGACATCGAGCCGGGGCAATCGGCGGACTTCGTGCTGGCGGCCCCGTTCGATCCGGCGGTGAACGGGGCGTTGTCCGATCACCTGTTCGGTCCCGCCGCGTCGTTCTTTCTCGACGTGCGCGCGCGTCAGTGAGTGGCCGCGATGTGCAGGCACATTTCCCGGGCCTGTGATCGACCAGGCATCACCCGGCCACGGCCGTGTTGCCGCCCTGGCCACGAGATTTACTATCCGCTGCGTGCGACGCAGAGAGGAGCCACCATGCGATTTCGAGGGGCGGTCATCGCCATCATCCTGCTCGTTCCCGCGTTGCTGCAGGCGCAGAAGCCTCGGGAGCGGGACCTGAAGCTGCCCATCGGCGGCACGGCGGGACCGCTCGACGCGATCACCGACGTGGCCGGCGTCGAAGTCGGCCAGACCACGCTCATCTCCGGCAGCGGCAAGCTCGTCGTGGGGCAGGGCCCCGTGCGCACGGGCGTCACCGTCGTGCACCCGCGCGGCAAGGCCAACCCCGATCCCGTCTTCGCCGCCTGGTTCACGCTGAACGGCAACGGGGAGATGACGGGGACGACCTGGGTGCAGGAAAGCGGTCTGCTCGAAGGACCGGTCGCGATCACCAACACCCACAGCGTCGGTGTGGTGCGCGACGCGATCATCCAGTGGGAGAACTCGCTGAAGAACGCGCTGCAGCCGTGGTGGCTGCCGGTCGTGGCCGAGACCTACGACGGTGGCCTCAACGACATCAACGGCTTCCACGTGAAGCCCGCGCACGTGCTCGCGGCGCTCGACGGCGCCGCCGGCGGTCTGCCCAAAGAGGGCGCCGTCGGGGGCGGCACGGGCATGGTGTGCCACGGCTTCAAAGGCGGCATCGGCACGGCATCGCGTCGACTCGCGGCGGAGCAGGGCGGTTACACCGTGGGCGTGCTGGTGCAGTGCAACTACGGCGCGCGCCGGGACCTGCGTATTGCGGGTGTGCCGGTCGGCGAGGAGATCCCCGACCTCGCCCCCTGCATCGCGAACACCGATCCGCTGCCGCCGGATGCTCCCCGGCGTCATTGCGACGACGCCCGTGCCGGCATGCGCGAGGACGCGCCGGAGCAAGGCTCGATCATCGTCGTGGTCGCCACCGATGCGCCGCTGCTGCCGCATCAGCTGAAGCGCATCGCGACGCGCGTCTCAGTCGGCGTCGGGCGGCAGGGCGGCTTCGGCGGCAACAGCTCCGGAGACATCTTCATCGCGTTCTCCACCGCCAATCCGCGCGCCTGGCAGAACGACGGTCCGGTGACCGACATCAAGATGCTGCCGAACGATCGCATCACGCCGCTGTTCCAGGCCACGGCGCAGGCCACTGAGGCGGCCATCACCAACGCGCTCCTGGCCGCGGAGACGACGACAGGCGCCAACGACTTGCGGGTCTACGCGATGCCCGTGGATCGCATGATGGCCGCCATGAAGAAGTTCGGCAGATGACCATTCACTGATGGTCGCGCCGCTGGTCCCCTTCGGTTCTGTTGTCACCGCGTCGCTAGCGTGGGGCAGGGTTTCAGCCCTGCATGCCGTGGCGCAGCAGGCCTGAAGGCCTGCCCCACATTGACGACGGGTGTGAAGACGCATAGTAGCCTGCCCCACACTGACGACGCACGTTGAAGACGCCGAGTAGACGCCGGGTCGGCTATACTCCGCGCCGAGCCCGGCAGGTGCCTGGAAGACTCCCATGACCGACGCGAGGGTTTTATGGCGCCACGCCACGTCGATAGACAAGCCAGTCGCGTGATCTCGAGTCGATGGCATTGAACGCCGGTACACGCATCGGTCCGTATGAGCTCCTGACAGTGATCGGGGCCGGCGGGATGGGCGAGGTCTATCGCGCCCGCGATACGCAGCTCAAACGCGACGTGGCGCTCAAGTTTCTCCCGCCCGCCATGGCCGCCGACGCCGACCGCCTGGGGCGCTTCCAGCGGGAGGCGGAGATCCTGGGCTCGCTCAATCACACCAACATCGCGCACCTCTATGGGCTCGCCGAGGCCGAGGGTATCCGCGCCCTCGTGATGGAGCTGGTCGAAGGGCCGACGCTGGCGGACCGGATCGCCACACGGTCCCATGCCGCTCGACGACGCGCTCGCCGTCGCGCGGCAGATCGCCGAGGCGCTCGAAACCGCTCACGACCGCGGCATCGTGCATCGCGACCTGAAGCCGGCCAACGTCAAGTTGACGCCCGACGGCGTCGTCAAAGTGCTGGACTTCGGGCTGGCCAAGGCCTTCGACACCGGCGGCGCCGACGCCGGCGCGGTGTCCTCGCCAACGATCACGAGCCCAGCGATGACGAGGGCGGGCGTCATCATGGGCACGGCGGCGTACATGAGCCCCGAGCAGGCACGCGGACGAGCGGTGGACGCGCGCACCGACATCTGGGCATTCGGGTGCGTGGTGTTCGAGCTCCTCACCGGCCGCAGCCCGTTCGAGGGCGAGACGATCACCGACGTGCTCGGTGCCATCGTGCACAAGGAACCTGCCTGGACCACGCTCCCGGCGGGCACGCCGGAGCGGTTGCGGCTGCTGCTGCAACGCTGCCTCACGAAGGATGCAAAGCAGCGCCTGCACAACATCGCCGACGCGCGGCTCGAAATTGACGACGTGCTGATGGCGCGGCGGTCGGGCGTCGCCGATGCGGAGCCCGCACCCCGGGGCCGGCTCACCGCCCGCCCGCGGCCGCGAGAGATGACGGCGTGGGCGCTGGCAGCGCTCGCGGTCACGGCGCTCATCGCGGGTGCGTGGCTCGTGACGTCTGGACGATGGCCAGGCCGGGAGGGGACCGAGCAGCCGTCGTTCCGACTGTCGTTCCTCCACAACGAAGGCAGCGAGGTGGGGGTGCCGGTGATATCGCCCGACGGGCGGCGTGTCGCGTATCCCGCGCGCCGCGCCGATGGTATCCCCGTCATCTGGGTGCGCACCCTCAATCAGTCCGCGCCGCAGCCGCTGGCCGGAACCGAGGAGGGCAATCGCTTGTTCTGGTCCCCGGATTCGAAGCAGCTGGGATTCGTCGTCCGCAACGTGCTCAAGCGCATACCGGCCGACGGCGGGCCGGTGCGTGAAGTGGCCCGGGGCCTGCGCGTGGGCGCGTCGTGGGGCGCTGGCGACGTCGTGCTCTTCGGCTCGTCCGGCGGGAACATCCGCCGTGTGGGTGCGTCCGGCGGCCCGGCGTCCGACGCGACGAGGCTCCCGAGCCCCGATTGGGAGCATCTTTGGCCCAGCCTGCTCCCCGACGGACGGCATTTCCTGTTCACGGCCAAGCACTGGGCCGGGCTGGCCGAGGCCGGCGCGCAAGGGATCTACCTCGGATCCCTCGATAACCCGGCGGATGTGCGCCAGTTGCTGCCCGAACTGTCCGGCGCGGTCTACGCGCCGCCTGGTTATGTCGTGTTCGTACGCGACGATCAGCTGATGGCGGCGCCGTTCGATCTGGCACGCGGCCGGATCACCGGCGAACCGGTGTCGCTCGGTGAAGCCGTGCCCACCGACACATCCTTCTACTCCGCAGCCGTATCGGCGGCCGCGGCCACCGGAACGCTGGCCCTGCGCCCGCCGCCGGCACCCACCGTGTCGACGGCCGCCGGACAGTCCGGCGTCTTCGAGTCTGAGCTCGCCATGCTCACGCGGGACGGCCGGGTCGCGTCTCGCTTCGGGGGATTGCAGGCGATGACCTACTACATGGCACTGTCGCCGGATGGCCGTTCAGTCGTGGCTCAGGTCACCGATGCCCGCACCAGCGCCAGCGACCTGTGGCGCATCGACGTCAACTCCGGCGTGCGAACGGCGGTGACGTCCATGCGCACCAGCGGCGGCTATGCGGGGTCACCGGTGTGGTCACCCGATGGCACCGAGCTGGCGTACGCCTGCCAGCCGCCGGGCATTCTCGACGACGTGTGCATCCAGGACATGCGGACCGGTGCCGTGAAAACGGCTATTGCATCCCGGAACATCTGGGAACACCCGTTGGCCTGGTCGCGCGATGGCCAGTACCTGCTCGTGAGCTACGACACGTACACGGGCAACAGCAACGAAGAGCTGCGTGTCTGGTCGGTGAAGTCGCGAACGCTCATGCCGTACGTCAAGGCGGGCGACACCCAGCTAGGCGTTTTTTCGCCCGACACCCGATTCGTCGCCTTCGACTCGTCGGACACGGGCCGGGCCGAAGTGTACGTGACGACCTTTCCCGATCGCCACCAGACCTGGCCGCTCACGACGGATGGTGCGCGCGTCCTGAGCTGGCGCGCAGACGGGAAGGAGATTCTCGTCGCGACGCTCTCGGGCCACATCGCCGCCTATCCCGTCAGCACCACGGGCGGCAACTTCTCGGCAGGCACCCCGCAGATCCTCGTCCGCAACGTCGGCTTCGACGCGAGGTACTCGCGAGCCACGTCGGATCACTCGCGCATTCTCGTCCGCCTGGCGAAGGATGCCGAGAAGGACAAAGGCGAGATCAGGCTGCTCTTCGGCTGGGCCAGGACGCTGCAGGCCGCCGCCCAACGCTGACGCGAGTCACGCAGCACGTGGCGTCGCACGGAGCACAAGCGCTGTCACGGCCGGCCTGAAGGCCGGCACTACGCGAGATCCGGTAGTGCCCGCCTTCAGGCGGGCCGTGATCCCCGGACTTCAGCCGGCGTGATGGCGGTGCTGTCCGACGGCCTGCAGTTATCGCCGGTTCACTCCGTCCGGAGTCCTTCCACCGGGGCGACGCGCGCCGCTCGTCGTGCCGGAGCCAGGCATGCGATGGCGGCCGCCGCCAGCAGGAGCACGGCCGCACCTGTCATCGACAGTACGTCCGTCGTCCGGGTGTCGAACAGTACCGACTGCAGAATGCTCCCACCGGCCTGCGCGGCGCCGAGGCCGAGGGCGACTCCGATCGAGGCGAGCAGCAGGCCGTGCAGCGTCACGTGGCGCGCCAGCGCACCCGGCTGCGCGCCGAAGGCGAGGCGGATCGCGAGCTCACGGCGCCGGTCCGTCACGGTCCAGGCGAGCAGGCCGTAGACGCCGACCGCGGCAAGCCCGCCCGTGAGCGCTGCGAAGGCCGTCAGCACCGCTGTGAGCAGGCGCGGCGCGGCCGTGGCCGCGACCAGCCGTTCGTCCATGGTGCGCACGTCCGCGAGCGGCAGCGACGGATCCAGTTCGCGCACCGCGGATCGCATCGTGGTCACGACGGCAGCCGCAGCCGGGCCGCGAGCAACGAGCGTGACCGCGCGGAACGGAAACTGCCGCTGCGTGAGGTAGATGACCGGCTCGGAGGCCTGTCCGATCGGCACCTGGTGGAGATCGGCGACCACGCCCAGGATTCGGAACGGCCGCCTCGCGCCGAACAGGTTGCGCCCGAGCGGCCCGATGTTGTCCGCCCTCACGATGACCCGCTTGTCGATAGCGTTCTCTCCCGGGAACATCTGCCGCGCGAACGTCTCATTCACGACGATGACCGGCTCGGACGCCGCCGTGTCGCGGGTTGTGAAGAGCCGTCCCGCAATCAGCCGCACCCGGAAGGTTTCGAAGTAACCGCTGCTCACGCTCACGTGCTGCGCGATCGGCGCTTCATCGGCCCGCGCGACGGGCCGCCCCTCGATGTCGAACGGTACGCGCCAACCCGGCTCCAGCACGATCGCGTTCGCCACCCCGGCGGCCTCCACGCCCGGCCGTCGCCGGAGGGCGTCCAGCAGCGTCGTGTAGAACTGTTCGACCTTCGGCCAGGTGTCGTATGCCTGCTCCGGCAGGTGCAGGGTCCCCGTGACGACGCCCGCGGAGCGCACGCCGGTCGGAGCCCGCATCATGTTGCTGACGCTGCGCACCAGCAGTGCGCTCGTGACGAGCACCATGGATGCCAGCGCCACCTCGGCGATCACCAGCCCCCGCGTCAGGCGCCGCCCCCGAACGCCGGTGGACGTGCGGGTACCGTCCTTGAGCGCCTCGCCGGCGTCGGTCCGCGCGCACACCAGCGCCGGCACAAGTCCCGACGCCAACGCCGTGGCCGCGACCAGTCCGAGCGCGAACGTGAGCAGCCGGATATCCACGCCGACTCCGGCCAGCCGCGGAATGTCCGCGGCCATGGTCGTGAGCGCGGCTTTGATGATCGCGACCGCGCCAAAGCCGCCGGCCAGTGTGCCAGCGGCCGCGAGCAGGATGCTCTCCGCGAGCACCTGCCGGACGAGGCGCCACCGTGACGCGCCAAGCGCGGCGCGGACCGCCATTTCCCGCGCGCGGGCCGTGGCGCGGGCCAGCAGGAGCCCCGCGACATTGAGGCACGCGGTGATCAGCACGAGGGCGACCGCGCCGACCAGGACGAACAGGGCAGGGCGGTAGTACCCGAGCATGTCGTCGAGGAGCGGCACGGGGCGAGCCAGCCAGCCGTGATTTGTTTGCGGAAACTGGTCGCCGAGGCGGCCGCTCAGTGCGGCGAGCTCGCGCTCGGCCCGTTCGACACTGACGCCAGCCCTGAGACGCGCGATCCCCTCCATGAAGTGCGCCCCGCGGCTGTGCCGCGTCAGGTCCCAGTTCAATCGCAGCCACACGTCCACATCGTCAGGAAAACGGAAGCCGGGTGGCATGACGCCGCGGATCGCGTAGTGTCCCGCATTCACGTGCAGCAGTCGGCCGACGACCGCGGGGTCCGAGTTGTAGCGCTGGCGCCACAGGCGATCGCTGATCACGGCAATCAGCTCGGCGGAGTTGAGCGGACCTCCGGGCGGAAACCCCGGGCCGAGTTGAGGGGAGACGCCGAGCAGCTCGAACAGGTTGGCGCTCGTCTCGATCGCGCTCACGCGTACGGGTTCGAGGCCGGGCTCGGCCAGGTTGATCTCCGGACGCCACCACGCAGCGGCGTCCGCGAACGCGGCCTTCGTCGCGCGGTAGTCCACGAAGTTGACGGGCGACAGCTTTTCGCGGGGGAGGGCCTTCTCCGAATTGCTCTCCCAGAGGGCCACGAGCTGCTGCGGTTGCCGGAAGGGGAGCGGGCGCAGAAGCACGGTGTCGACGATGCTGAAGATGGCCGTTGCGGCGCCGGCGCCGAGGCCAATCGTCAGGACGGCCATCGCCGCGAAGGACGGGGAGCGCCGCCACTGACGCCACGCGAACCGGAAGTCGCCGGCCAGGCCTGGGAGCCCGCGCGCGGCCGACACCTCGTTGACGGGACGTGATTCCGGCGGGCGTCGCCCCGGCCGGGGCACGACAGCGAGCGGCGACTCGGCAAGCGCTGCCGCCGCGGCGCGATACGCCTCGGCGTTGGTGGCACCGGCCCGCAGCCTCTCTGCGTACAAATCCTCGAGGTGGTCCGCGAGCTCCTCGACGGTGTGCGCCGGGAGATCGGCGGCGCCGCTCGCACGTGCGTGTTGCCGGACGAGTGCCTTCCAATCAGGTCGGCGTTCCATCGCACCCTCCTCAGGCGTACCGCACGCCCGCGACCTCGCCCAGTGCCGCCACGAAGCGTCCCCAGTCCTCGCGCTGCACGCCGAGCACCTTCCGGCCAGCGGCCGTGATCCGGTAATAGCACCGCCGCCGCTGTCCGGCCTTCTCCACCCACCGCCCGCGGATCCAGCCGCGGTCTTCCATGCGGTAGAGCGTGGCGTACAACGAGGCCAGGGTGAACGTGAGGTCTCCGCGCGTCCGCTCCTCGATCAACTTTGCGATCTCGTACCCGTGATGCGCCTCGTCATCGACGACGGCCAGGATGACGATCTCGGCGCTGCCCTTCTTGGCTTCCGCGAGCGCGTTCGTAGACATGCACGGCTCCTATATGAAGGAGGACTATATATCAAACCGGCTGAGGGCCCAGGGCTAAGGGCTAAGGGTTAGCGGCTGGGGCTGGGGCTGGTGAGCCTAGGGCTGTCCTTCGGCCGCAGCCTTCAGCCCTTAGCCCTAAGCCCTAAGCCCTAGCCTGGCGCCAGCGCAGCCTTATTGCGCCCACATGAGCCGGCCTGTAGAATCGGCGCACATGATTGGTGAGACACTTGCGCACTATCGCGTCACCAGCAAGCTCGGGGCTGGCGGCATGGGAGAGGTGTTCCGCGCGACCGACTCGCGCCTGCACCGCGACGTTGCGCTGAAGCTGCTGCCCGAGCACCTCGCGAACGACAAAGACCGCATGGCGCGCTTCCACCGCGAGGCGCAGGTCCTCGCCTCGCTCAGTCATCCGCACATCGCCGGCATCCACGGCCTCGAGGAATCCGGCGGCCGCAGCGCGCTGGTGATGGAGCTGGTGGAGGGCGAAGACCTCGCGGATCGCCTGAGCCGCGGGCCGATCCCGCTCGTCGAGGCGCTGCACATCGCACAGCAGATTGCCGATGCGCTCGAGGCCGCGCACGAGAAGGGCATCATCCACCGCGACCTCAAGCCCGCAAACGTGAAGATCACGCCGGACGGCCAGGTGAAGGTGCTCGATTTCGGCCTGGCCAAGGCCCTCGAGGGCAGTGCCGGAGGCGCCGCGCTGGCAGAGGCTGGCGCGTCGGCGACCCTCAGCGTCGCCGCGACCCGCGCGGGCATCGTGATGGGCACGGTCGCTTACATGAGCCCCGAGCAGGCGAGTGGCTCGCTGGTCGACAAGCGGTCGGACATCTGGGCGTACGGTGTGGTGCTGTTCGAGATGCTGGCCGGCCGCCGCCTCTTCGAGGGCGAGACCACGTCGCACACGATGGCCGACGTGCTGCGCGCCGACATCGACTGGAACCGGCTGCCCGCCTCGACGCCGGTCCCAATCCGCCGGCTGCTCGAGCGCTGTCTCGAGCGCGATCGCAAGCGCCGGCTGCAGGCCATCGCCGAGGCGCGCATCATCATCGACGACTACCTCGCCCATGCCTCGCCGTCGGGCAGCCGCAGCGTGGCTGTTCCGGTCATTCAGGCGCGGCCGTCTTCCCCCCGGCTGCCATGGATTGTTGCGGCCGTCAGCGTCGTGGCGCTGCTCGGCGCGTTGGCGTTGCTGTGGCAGCAATGGGGTGCAAGACGCGGGTCTTTCGCCTTGCGCGCCGACGTCAAGGTCTCGGACGCGCCGCTGTTCACCGACGTGGGCTCGAGCATCGAGCTGTCGCCCGATGCGACGCGGCTGGTGTACGTCGCGGGCTCCACGCAGATACAGCAGCTCTATATCCGCGCCCTCAATCAGCTCGATGGGACGAAGCTCGCGGAGGGGAACACGGGCTCGAGCTCGCCGTATCAACCGTTCTTCTCACCGGACGGACAGTGGCTCGGCTACGTCACGGCCGGGGAGATGCGGAAGGTGCCGGTCAGCGGCGGTACGCCGCTCACGCTCTGCAAGGTCACCCGCAGCCGGGGCGCGAGCTGGGCGCCCGACGACACGATCATCTTTGCGCCCACCCCGTCGAGCGGCCTGTTCCGCGTGTCCGCGGCGGGCGGAGAGCCACAGCCGCTCACCACGCTCGACAAGGCCAGGAAGGAAGTCACGCACCGGTGGCCGCAGGTTCTACCCGGCGGCAAGGCCGTCATCTTCACGTCGCACACGCAGGCGACGGCGGACTTCGACAACGCCACGATAGAAGTGCTCACGCTGGCGACCGGCCAGCGCAAGGTCCTTCAGAAGGGCGGATCCTACGGCAGATACGTGCCGTCCGGGCATCTCGTGTACGTGAGCAAGGCGGCGCTCTTTGCCGTGCCGTTCGACCTCTCGCGGCTCGAAGTTACCGGATCGCCGGCGCCGGTCGTGCAGGACGTCTTCTGGAATCCCACGGAAGGTGCGGCGCAGCTCACGTTCTCGTCCACTGGCGTCCTGACGTATCTGCGCGGTGGACCCGAGGTCGCCAAGTATCCGATCGTCGTCGTCGACCGCAAGGGCGGCACGAGCAAGCTGATCGAAGAGGGCGGCGCCTACGCGAACCCCCGCCTGTCGCCCGACGGCAAGCAGCTCGCGCTGACGGTGCTCAAGGACGGCAACTTCGACGTCTGGGTGTACGACCTCGAGCGCGGCGTCCCGACGCGGCTGACGTTCGACGACGCGCCAGACACCGAGCAGGTGTGGTCACCGGACGGGCGGTACCTGGTCTTCAGCTCCGGGCGCGACGGCGCCGACAACCTCTATCGCAAGCGCGCCGACGGCTCGGGCGACGAGGAGCGCCTGACCAAGAGCGACATCCCGATGTGGGCGAACTCGTGGTCGAGGGACGGGCGTTCGATTGTCTTCGCCGGCATGGGGCCGAACGGGAACTTCGACGTCTCGATGCTGACGCTCGAGGACAAAAAGGTGGAGCCGCTGCTCGCCTCGAATTTCCGTGAGGCGGATCCGAACATCTCGCCCGATGGGCGCTGGCTGGCATACACCTCGAGCGAATCGGGGCGCCTCGAGGTCTACGTGCGGCCCTTCCCGGCCGGAGCCGGCCGGTGGCAGGTCTCGGACACCGGCGGGGGCTTTCCGCGATGGGCCGGCAACGGACGTGAGCTCTTCTACCGCGTGGACGACGGGATCATGTCGGCGTCGATCGAAGCGGTCGGCGACAGCATTCGCACCGGCAAACCGACGCGCCTGTTCACGGGCGCGTTTCGCGGCGGGGTGACGGGCATCTCGATCGGCGGCAATACCTTCGCCGACTACGACGTCTCGGCCGACGGCCAACGCTTCGTGATGTTTCCGTCGACCGACGCCGAATCGACCAACCGCGGCGTCGTCACGCTCGTGACCGAGTGGTTCGACGAGCTGACACGGACCTTCGCCAAGGGGCGATGAGCATGAGAAACTGCTTCTCCTCGCCTCCGGTTTCGTCACATCCGCGCGAGCACTTCACCGCGGGGCCGGGCGTCCAGCACGAGCCGCACGGGATCGCCGATCCGCACTGTACCCGCGCGTACGACGCTGGCGTTGAGCGCCAGCTTGCCGCCAAATCGCCCGACGATGTCGCGCAGCACCGTGGGGTCTACCTGCAGGGTGTCGGGATCCACGGTCGTCATGTGGCAGCGTCCGCGTAGTGAGTCGAGCCGCACGATCGCATCGCCGACGTGCAGCTCGGCGCCTGGCCAGTCCCGTTCGCTCAGTCCCTCGACGCCGCCGATGACGATGTTCGGACGCAGCCGCCGAACGTCCCGTCCGAAGGCTTCGATCGCGCCGTCGGTCGCCACGAGCAAGGGGAGGATATCGAAGCGGTCGAGGCCCTCCCACGCCTCGAGCCACGCGTCGGTGCCCGCTGCCTGCTTTACGAGCGCGAGGGCGTCCGGGCTGTCCCACGGATGACCGTTGATGCGAGGACGGCCGTCGGGATCAAGCGTTCCGCGCAGACCAAGGAGGCGGTACTGCCGCCGCGATGTGCGCACCCCCTCAGGGCCTCGCACGCGCACGATGCGGTCGCCGGGAATACCCTCGCATCCAATCACCGCGGTCGATAAGGGTTCTCCGGCCAGTGTCTTGACCGGGTAGCGCCAGAGCCCTGCGACGTGGAGTGTCATTCGTCAGTGGGATGCCGCGGGAGCCGGCAGTGTGACAAGGACCTCGTCTCGATGTGGGGACGCCCGAGCGCGGGCCCTGGTGTCACAGGACGCGCCCGCCGGCATCTCAAGGCACAACGGAAGATTTCAAAGGAGCACGAGGATGACTGGAGCCGCCACCGAAAACGCCAAACACATTGCCTGCGCCGACATCGTGCCTGACTGTCCTTTCACAGCCAGCGCAGCGACTGAGGAAGAACTCCTGAAGAAGGTAGTCGCCCACGCGGCCCATGACCACGGCATCACGGAGGTCACGCCGGAGCTGGCGACGAAGGTCAAGGCGGCAATCAAGAGCCGGTAGATCCGGTCAGCATGGCCGCCGCCATGGCAGAACCGAGCGACGAAGCGGTCGCCGCGCGCGCCGCGGCTGGGGACGACTCTGCCTTCGAGACGCTTGTGGGACGGTACCAGGCGCGCGTCTATCGGCTGGCGTGCCGTCTCACGAGCGACACCGCGGCGCCCGACGTGCTGCAGGAAACCTTCCTGCAGGTCTACCGTCACCTGCCCTCGTTTCGTGGTGAGTCGCAGTTTGGAACGTGGCTGTACCGCATCGCGAGCAACGCGGCGCTGATGCATCGCCGCGCCAGTGCGCGGCGCCCGGCCGAGCCGCTCGACGTGTTCCTGCCACGGTTTGATGCCCAGGGCAGACACCTGGCGACCCCGGCCGAACTGCAGGTCGCCGCATGCGCAGACGAACTATTAGACCAGCAGTTCCTTGCCGGGAAAGCTCGCGACGCCATTCGGCGGTTGCCCGACCTGTATCGCGACGCGTTCGTGCTGCGCGACCTCGAGGAAATGTCCACCGCCGACGTGGCGCTCGCGCTCGGCGTGGAGGCCGCAACGGTGCGGCAGCGCGTCCACCGTGCCCGGCTGATGCTGCGCGGATATCTCAGCGATCTCGTCGGGGTGAAGCCATGAAGGAGATCGCCTGCGTCTCCGGTGTCGAGTTGCTCATGGACTACCTGGAAGGAGTGCTGCCGGGGGACGTGCACGCCGCGCTCGACGCACACGTTGCCGGATGCCCGCGATGCGCCGCCTTCGTCATGTCCTACCGCAACGCACCGCGTATCCTGCGCGATGCGACGGCGGCGCCGTTGCCCGCCGACCTGGAAACGTCGCTCAAGGCGTTTCTGCGGGCAAAAACGACCGCCTTCAAACAGCTGTGAGCCGCTGTCGTTCGATGACCGTGCCGCTCCGGATCGGACGTCCGGCCCGCGTGTTGGGACCTGGACGATAGCGTCGTGCACCAGCCAGGACGCGCGTCCCCGATCCTCCCGCCATGACCTTCAACTCCCGTGACATCTCGTCCGCGAGCCGACGGATGAAGCCGTGGATCGTCGTTTTGGCTGTGCGTGCCGGCTATCCAGCGATTCCGCGCAATAAAACGGAACCTTGCCAGCCCCGGCGTGTCCCTGACGACGTCGATGGTCGCGAGCAGATTGGGGTGTCGACGCCGTTCAGCGGGACGGCCTGGCGACGTGGCGTGCCGGTTGCGGTCTCCAGGCCTGTCCTCCTGGAGCGGCCCATCAGGGGCTCTACCCTCTTGACGCCATCCGCGGCTGGAACCCGCCACGGGGCATTCCGGTTCCGGATTCAGCGTTTTCATGTGCCCAGTTCGATGGCCGGTCGAATAATTCATGGCGTACACTCGTCCCCATCAGCCCATGACGGCAGACATGCCTGCTGCGCAGTTCAGCCGATGCGGACCGCGGGCGACGATCGCTGTTTTCTACGGTATGAATGCAGTCCGTCGCCATCTCGGAGGGGACCATGAGCGACAACCCGATGTCTGAGCATGTGACGGTCGTGGTGATCGGTGGTGGGCAGGCGGGGCTGTCTGTGGGCTACTGCCTGGCGCAGCGTCGCCTGTCGTTCCTGATCCTCGAGGGCAACCCGCGCATCGGCGATTCGTGGCGCAACCGGTGGGATTCGCTACGCCTGTTCACGCCGGCCAAGTACGACGGCCTCATCGGGATGCCATTTCCGCGTCCGGCCTTCAGTTTTCCGACGAAGGACGAGATGGCCGACTACCTGGAGGACTATGCGAAGCACTTCAGCCTGCCGGTGCGGACGGGCGCGAAGGTCAATCGGCTGTCACGCAATGGCAACAGCTACATCGTCGATACCGGGGACCGCCGCATCGAGGCCGATCACGTGGTGGTCGCGATGGCGACCTACCAGGCGCCCCGCGTGCCGGAGTTTGCGCGTGCGCTCGACCCCGGCATCGTGCAGCTGCACTCGAGTGAGTACAAGAACGCGGCCCAGCTCCGTCCCGGCGATGTGCTCCTCGTCGGCGCGGGGAACTCTGGCGCCGACATCGCCATCGACATCGCACGGTCACACCGTGCGTGGCTCTCAGGGCGGCATCCGGGACACGTGCCGTTTCGGATCGACAGCCGGATTGCCCGCGCCCTCCTGCCGATCGTCTTCCGGGTCGTCTTTCATCGGATCCTCACGGTGGACACACCGATGGGACGGCGCGCCCGGCCGGCGGTCATCTCGAAGGGCGGGCCGCTGATCCGTGTGAAGCCCGCAGACCTGGCCGCGGCAGGCGTCCAACGCGCGCCGCGGATGACGGGCGTCAGCAACGGCAAGCCGCTTCTGGCCGACGGGCAGGTCCTCGACGTCGCCAACGTGATCTGGTGCACGGGGTTCCACCCCGGCTTCTCGTGGATCGACGTGCCGACGCCCGTATGCCCGCCGGATGGCGAGCCGGTGCACGAGCGCGGCATCGTACCCGGTGAACCCGGGCTGTACTTCGTCGGGCTTCACTTCCTGTACGCGTTGTCTTCGACGATGATTCACGGTATCGCGCGGGATGCCGAGCGAATCGCCGACACCATCCAGCGCCGGGTCGGAGCGGGGCCGATCGGCACCGAAGCGGCGGCCATCAGCACGGTCGCGTGAAACACCGCCGGAGCTGGCCGGCGCTTCGCCCGCGTTCGCCGAAGGTCGGGTGCACTTCAGGGTTCGAGCGTTGATTCCTCACCTGCCACGCGTCTGGCGGCGCAATCGAAAACGCGTGGCCGGCGTATTCTGATGTCCAGCTGAGTTCTTCGGGGTGCTTCGGCATGCAGGACTACGTCAGTTCGCTGCGGTCGGCCATCGCGCGCGGCACGCCGGCACTCCTGGCGATGTCCGACAGCCAGAGTCTCGCCCGGCCGGGCGACGGCAAGTGGTCGCCGCGTGAAGTGATTGGCCATCTCGTCGACTCCGCCTCGAACAATCATCAGCGGTTCGTGCGGGCGCGCTTCCAGGACGACCTTATCTTCACGGGCTACGAGCAGGACGCGTGGGTCGCGGCGCAGCAGTACCAGGACGCGCCCTGGGCGGAGCTCG
The DNA here is from genome assembly GCA_963697705.1 of Vicinamibacteria bacterium. GTDB lineage: Bacteria > Acidobacteriota > Vicinamibacteria > Vicinamibacterales > JAENWD01 > CAVUCH01. The sequence continues at coordinate 38,763 of CAVOPA010000014.1, read as the reverse complement.
TCTCGCTGTGGGGATTCTTCAACCTGCATCTGGCGCGAGTGATGGAGACGACGCCCGAGTCGGCGCGACTGCGTGTGCACCACCGGCACAATCTCGACGCGCTCGCCTGGCGCCCCGTTCCCCGGGGAAGTCCGGCGACGCTCGACTACTTCATGGACGACTACGTCGGTCACCTGCAGCACCATCTGCGGCAGGTCCTCGGAAACGACTGGTTCGACCGGTCGTAGTGCTGGTGGTCGCGCTCGTCGCGCCCGCCTCGTGTCGATTGCAGTGCCCGCGTACTGCCCGCCATCACGATCGTGGTGGTGCTCGCCATAACGGTGTAGTGCCCGCCATCACGATCGTCGTGCACGTCATAAACGATCGTAGTGCCGATAAAGGCAGACTTCTCTGTCGGAATTGCCCGCCTGAAGGCGGGCACTACACCGACGAGAACAGAGTCGCCATGGTGCGGCCCTTGTGCTTCGCAATCGGAATTTGATCTGCGCAAAGTCAGTGCAACCGCCGGAACCGTCGGCTCGCATCACTGATAGAGCGGCAGCGCGGCGATACGCGCCTCGATGTCAGCCATCATGCGCGTGTATGCGGGAGCACCCACGCCGCCGAAGCGCCGCTTGAAGTCCGCCTCGGGCATGAACTCCGGCAGGTCGCTCGTCTCGGGCATCAGCACGCGCTCGGTCAGGGGCACGCCGAGACGGCCCTGGAGCGTGCGCGCCGACGTGCGTGCCTCCGCCTGTTCGCCGAGGCGGCTGCCGGCACGATCCGCGGCGATGTCGTTGAACGAGAACCCGCTGCCGCCCCTCGAGTCGGCGACCTCCTTGTAAATGCCGACCGCGTCGGCGAACGGCCCGCCGGTGTTGGCGGCGAGCGCGGCGGAGATCATGAAGTGCTTCGGGAAGTCGTCCCGTTGGTTGAGTGTCACGGTGCGGCGTGACGCGCGCGGCCACGCCCGCGCGTCGGGCACGATCTCGGCAAGGGAGCGGCCGTCCACGTAGAAGGTGAGCACGAGGATCGCCGCGCGGTTCTCCACGACGGGATCGGCGGTCGCGCCTCGCTCCGCCGCCAGCGCGAACACGGGCGTGACGATGTCGGTCAACGACACGCGGCCAGGCGGGAGCCGTCGAGCGGCGTCGGCCAGCGCCAGCTGATACACGCGCAGCCGCTCGCGCGCCTCGGGAGGCACGAGCGCGGCCCTGACCGTATCAACGAGGTCCCTGTTCCACTCATACGTCAGGCGTGCGCCGTCGTCGACGAACTCCACCTTCTTCACCGCGTTCCGCAACACCGCGAGATCGTCCCCGCTCCACATGCTTCCGGCCACGCGCTCGAGCACCAGCTGTGCGAACCAGCCGGGCAGCGAGAGCTGGCCCGCACGGAACTGCTCGATCACGGGGAGCGGCGAGCCTTCGACGAGCCGAATGTCGAGATTGACCCACGGGCTCGATGGCAGCACGGAGGCCCGGCAGCTGGCGCGAATGTGCAGCTGGCCGGACGCGAAGCGTGCCTCGGCGCTGCCGTCGCCGTAGCGGTGCGCCAGGTAATTGAGCGCCAGGTCCGCGTCGCCGGCGGTGACGGCGACCGTCCGCACGGTGCCGTTCTTCATCCCGCGCGGGTCGTTCGCCGAGAGGATCCGCTTCGCGCGATCGATGTGATCGGGTGTGAACTCCGCCGCGCGCTCCACACTGGGCTGCCGGTCGAAGGCCATGCACGCAGCGATGCAGGTGCAGGCCGGCACGAGCACGACGGCAAGCAGCAACAGTCGAGCGAGGCGTCGATACAGATGCATGAGTAATCGCGAGTCCCGCTCGCGCGCCTTCACAAACGCCGGTGGTGTCGATGCGGGACTCGAGCCCGAGCACACCCTGTGAGGTGGCCTCCAGGTTCCGCGTAAGGACAGGGTACGCGATCGGGCAGCATCCAGAGCCCGCTTGAAGGCGGGGCACTACCGATAATGGTGGCCGGGTCGATGAAACCTGCGCCACCCGGTGTCCGTCTACTCCGAGGACCTGCACACCCGTCAACCCGGCCGAGGGCCATCCCATGCCGTGGACCGCTTTCCGTTTCGCTGTCCGGCGCCTGTTTCACGCGCCGCTCTTCACGGCGGTGACGCTCGTCACCCTCGCCGTCGGGATCGGCGCCAACACGGCCATTTTCAGCATCGTGAACGGCGTACTGCTGAAGCCCCTGCCGTTCACCGACCCGGAGCGGCTGGTCGGCGTGTGGCACCTCGCGCCGGGCACCGGCTTCGAGAACCTCAACCAGAGCCCTGCGACCTACTTCACGTACCGCGAGTACGGCCGGACGCTTCAGGATATCGGCATCTACACCGGTGACTCCGTGTCGATCACGGGACACGGAGAGCCCGAGCGGGTGCGCGTCCTGCTCGTGACCGACGGGACACTTCCGCTCCTCGGCACCAGGCCATTGCGCGGACGGCTCTTCACCAAAGCGGACGACTCGCCCGGAGCGCCGCGGCGCGCGATCCTCACCTACGGCTACTGGCAGCGGCGGTTCGGCGGGAAAGACGTCGTCGGCCAATCGCTCACAGTTGACGGCAGACCGGTGGAGATCATCGGGATCCTGCCGCAGAAGTTCACCTTCCTCGACACGACGGCAGCCATCGTTCTTCCGCTCCAGTTCGATCGTGCGAAGACCTTCATCGGGAACTTCAGCTACGTCGGTGTGGCCCGATTGAAGCGCGGCGTGACGCTCGCACAGGCGAATGCCGACGTCGCCCGCATGCTGCCGATGCTCCCGGAGAAGTTCCCGCTGCCGCCCGGCTTCACGCGCAAGATGTTCGACGAGCTCAAGCTGAAGCCGAACGTGCGGCCGCTGTCGGTCGACGTGATCGGCGACATCGGCCAGGTGCTGTGGCCTCTTCTCGGCACGGCCGGAATCGTGCTGCTCATCGCGTGCGCGAATGTGGCCAACCTGTCGCTCGTGCGCGCCGAGGGCCGGCACCAGGAGCTCGCGGTCCGCACCGCGCTCGGCGCCAGCCGGTGGCAGATCGCGCGCTCGCTGCTGGCCGAGAGCGTCATCCTGGCGCTCGCGGGCGCGGTGATCGGCGTCGGCCTTGCCCGGGCAGCGCTGGCGCTGCTCGTGTGGCTCGGTCCCACCAGCCTGCCGCGCCTGCAGGAGATCGAGATCAACGGTGTCGTGCTGCTGTTCACGCTGGCGATCGCGCTCGCGGCGGCGCTGCTGTTCGGCGTGATACCCATACTCCGGTACGCGGAGCCGAGCGTCGCCGCGCTGAAGGAAGGCGGGCGATCCGCCAGCGAGGGCCCGACGCGCCACCGCACGCGCAACGTGCTGGTTGTGGCCGAGATCGCACTGGCCCTCGTGCTGCTGGTCGTGTCGGGGCTGATGGTCCGCAGCTTCCAGGCGCTCCGCTCGGTGGACCCTGGTTTCAGGGCCCCCGAGCAGGTACAGACCTTCCGCGTCGAGGTGCCCGAGGGTGTGGTCGCCGACCCGGATCAAACCGTGCGCACGCACCAGCAGATTGCCGAAGCCGTCGCGCGCGTGCCGGGGGTGACCTCGGTGGGCGTGACCTCGTCGCTGACGATGGACGGGTACGACAGCAACGACCCGGTGTTCGTCGAAGGTGTGACACCGGAGAATGGGCCGATGCCGCCAATCCGGCGGTACAAGTGGGTAGGGCCCGGCTTCGTCGAGACAATGGGTAACCGGCTGTTGGCAGGGCGGCTGCTGACGTGGCAAGACGCCTACAAGCGCGCCTCGGTCGTGATGATCAGCGACACGCTCGCGCGCGAGTACTTCAAGACGGCGGCCGCGGCGATCGGCAGGCGAGTCCGCAACTCGCCGAGCGATCCGTGGCGCGAGATCGTCGGCGTGGTGGGCGACGAGCGGGACAACGGGCTCGCCAAGCCGCCGACCGCGATCGTCTACTGGCCGCTCGCGATTGAGAGTTTCTGGACGCAGAAGCATTATGTGCAACGCAACCTGGCGTTCGCCGTCCGCTCCGGGCGCATGGGCTCGTCGGGCTTCATGGCCGAACTGCAGCGGGCCGTGTGGTCGGTGAACCCCAACCTGCCGGTGGCGAACGTGAAGTCACTGGACGAGATTCGGGCGAGCTCGATGGCGCAGACGTCATTCGCGTTGACGATGCTGGCCATCGCCGCGGTCGTGGCGCTCCTGCTCGGTCTCGTCGGCATCTACGGGGTCGTCGCCTACATCGCCTCGCAGCGGACGAGAGAAATTGGCGTACGCATGGCGCTCGGTGCCCAGGCGGCCGACATCCGGACGCTCTTCGTGTCACACGGGTTGAAGCTCGTTGCGGCGGGGCTGGTCCTTGGCGTTGCGGGTGCGATGGCCGTCACCCGGCTGATGTCGGTGCTGCTCTTCGGCGTCGGCCCGATGGACGCGCCGACCTATGCAGCCGTGTCAGTCGGCCTGGGCGCGGTCGCGTTGCTCGCCACGTACTTGCCCGCGCGGCGTGCAGCCCGGGTCGACCCGGCGGTCGCGCTGCGCATGGACGCGTAGACTCTGAACCGTCGTGAGTTCTGGGTTTGGAGTTTGCTGCGCTGCGAAGCCAGCGCGGGCGACCTCAGGCCAAGGGAGCGGCCACGGCCGGCGCGTCCGCTCGCGACGGTGACCGCAACGGGACCGTCGCCGGCCGCCGAAGCTCGTGCGCTTCGTTGATGACGTCGGCGACGGGGACCGCCAGCACGAGACAGGTCCAGATGACTGCCTCCACCATGTCGACGCTGGCATTCTCGAGGCCGGTGAGGCCCAGGATGAAGCGTCCTGCGAAGAACACCAGGGCGACGGCGTAGCTGCGCGTCATCCACTGGCGGTGCAGCGTCAGGCGGCGTCGCCGGGCAAACACCAGCGCGATCGACGTCGTGAGGACGAGCAGCACCGCATCGACCCCCGCCAGCACCGTGAAGGACCGAGGCCCCTTGTCGATCCCCTCGGCGAGGTACTGGACGTGCACGCCGAGGGGCGCCAGCACGAACACGCCGGCCACGTAGACATACCCGCACACGTGATGGAACCGGGCGTATTTCTTCCGCAGGCGGTCGGAGAACTGCAGCGGCGCCAGAAAGAGCGCCGCGGCGCCGGCCACGCCGTGCGTCAGGATCCACCAGCCGTACTTCGAGTAGTGCCCCCACACCGGGTTGTCCGGCTCCACCAGGAACCGCTCGTTGTGAGCGAGCACGTAGCCCATGACCACGAAGATGACGGCGAACACCAGGTGCTTGGGACGGATCATCAAGGTTCCTCGGTTGAGTGATGGAGTGCGGCAGAGCTGGAGAAGTATAACGCGGGGCGCGAAATCACTATCAACAGGGCACACGCTGGCGCGCGCGGCTGTTGGTTTTTAGCCCCGAGGCGCGGCGCCGGCCGGCAGGGGTAAACGTACGTCCCCGACTGTCCGACCTTATTCGAGCGGCACGACCCCTGGGTTCCAGATTAGCTGCGCCGACATGGCGCGTCCCGGAACCTCCCGTTAAGTCGCGTAGGCAGCCCGGTAGGTCGGGTCGACGAAGCGATTGGCCCGCTCGCTGTTCGTGATGCGCATGCTGGCGCTGTCCCACAGCAGCCGCTCGCCGGGAAGTCTCTGCGCCAGGCACCCGAGGAGCAGTGCCTCGGTTGCCGTTTCCTGTCGCGGGAAGCTCGCCAGCGGCTCGGGTCCCTCGCCCCGGCACGCGGCCACCCACTGGTCGATCGCGTACTCGGGCGCATGCTCGTTCGGACGATCCGAAGCACGCTCTCTCTGGTACTTGGGTGAGGCAGGGTACACGCGCGGGTCCTCACCGTTGAACCCGCCGAGCAGGAAGCCCTTGTCGCCCACGTACAACACGCCTTCCTCTCCCTGACGGAAGGGGCCGTCGTCATCGGCGGCGAGCTGCGGCGGCCGTGGTGGACGAAGGCCGCCGTCGTACCACGACAGTCGGAGCGGCTGGTGCGGTCCGCGCGCGGGAAAATCGAGGTGGACCAGCGACGTCTGGGGAAACGTCTCTTCGTAGACGTCGCCCGTGCTCGCTTCCACCGCGAGGGGCGGTACGAGCTCGAGGATCTTGAACAGGCCGGCGAAGCTGTAACAGCCCATGTCGCCGAAGGAGCCGCAGCCGAAGTCGTACCAGCCTCGCCAGGAGAACGGCTGATAGGAGCGGTGGTACGGCCGCGCGGGCGCGGGTCCGAGCCAGAAGTCCCAGTTGAAATCTGCCGGGACGGGCTGAACGTCGGCGGGCCTCTCAACGCCCTGCGGCCAGTACGGACGGGTGGACCAGTTGTGCACCTCGCGAACAGTGCCGATCGCGCCGTCGGCGAGCCACTGGGTGATGAGACGCGTGTGCTCCGTCGACGGGTTGTTGATGGTGACCGACGTCGCGACCTTGGTTTCGCGCGCCACGGCGGCCATGCGGCGCGTCTCACCGATGGCGTGGCACATCGGCTTCTGTCCGAGCACGTGCTTGCCGGCGCGCATGGCGGCAATCGCGATCGGCGCGTGCCAGTGGTCGGGCGTGGCGACATAGACCGCATCGAGATCGCGCTGGCGGGCCAGCAGCTCACGGTAGTCGGAGTACGCGGTGCATCCGGCATACGAGGTGCTGCCCGACCGCGAGGCGTAGTAGGCCTCGATGAGCAGCTTCGCCGGGTCGCGGCCCCCCATGCCGAGGCTGGTGGAAAAGCTCTTCGTCAGCTGGACGCGGCCAGGCGAGGTCCACTGTTCACCCCAGTGTTCGTGGCCGGGCCCGAGCAGTTCGCGCGCGGAGTTCAGCGTGTCGTTGTCCCCGTACTCCGCGTAGTCGCGGCTGCCGCGGTTCACGTCGCACACTGCCACCAGGTGCACGTCTTGTCGTTTCAGCAGGCTCATGGTCACCGCGAGGCCCTGGCGCCCGGCACCGATGGTCGCGATCCCGATTCTGTCGCTCGGGGCCACGAACCCCCGCCCACCGAGGACGTGCCGCGGCACGATCGTGAGCCCGGCGCCCACCGCCACCACGAACTGACGACGCGTGACGCCGCCGATCGCATCAGTCCCCATGTGCATCTCCTCTCGAGCCATCAGTACACCGGGCGCACGGGCCGCCCCAGGCGCGCCGATTCGTATGCGGCCATCGCGACCACGAAGGACGTGCGGGCCTCGTCGAGGTTCGCGGGCGATTGCTGCCCGGTTTCGAGGCAGTCGATCAGGTGGTCCAGCGGAAATGGCGTGCTGCTGGCGAAAGCCTCGTCCGCCTGGTGCTCGAACACCCAGCCCTCAGCGCCCGCGGCAAGAATGGCTCGCCCCGGTGCCCGGAACCGCTGGTCGGCGTACTCGCCGCGCGTCCCCACGATCTCGAGCCGCACGACGGCGTTCTGTTTCGGCGACGGCCCGGTCTTTCGTGGCGCATTGATCGTCCACGCGCCTTCGAGCGTGGCGATGATCCCGTTCGCGAACGTGAAGGTGGCGAATCCCCAGTCTTCGACGGCGATGTCTGTGTGCACCAGATTCCGGGTCCTGGCTTCCACCTGGACGATCTCGCTCGCGGCCAACCAGCGAAACAGGTCGATCCAGTAGATGCCCTCGTCGATCAGTGCGCCGCCGGGCACCTGTGCGGGATCGACGAACCACCCGGCCCTGCCGGAGGAGGGCCAGTCCTCGGCGATCGACCAGCGACTTGCCTGGTGCATCACGACGATGTCGCCGATCTCGCCGCGGTCGAGACGCGCCTTGAGGGCCGCGGCCTGCAACCGCATCAGCCCCTGGAAGGCGACGCAGGTCACGCCGGCGTCACGGACCGCGGCCACCATCGCATCGGCCTGCGGCACGGTCATCGCCATCGGCTTGCCGAGGACCATGTGCTTGCCCCGGCGAGCCGCGCGAACGGTGAGGTCCGGGAGTTCCGCCACCGGAGCCGCGAGATGCACGATGTCCACATCGTCGCGCTCGAGAACCGTCTCGTAGTCGCCGACGCCCTCGATGCCGAACCGGGACGCGAACTCGTCGAGCTGTTCCTGTTGGTGCCAGGCCACGGCAACCAGTTCGGCGCGCGGGTACTCCCGGATGGCGCGGGCGAGCCCGAACGCCGAGTACCAGTGTCCGAGTCCAGAGTACCGCCACGCGCCATGGTCGGGATCGCGATCCTTCGCTCACGTCGACCCTCGAGTGTCATGCGGTCGGGAGTGATCCGACCTGTTCGGCGATCTCTCGTTGACGAACGCCTGAGACAGAGTTTTTTGAGCTCGTCTGGACGAGCCCGAAGGCGGGCACTACCGGAGAGCGGAGGCGAGTGCCCGCCGTGAAGGCCATGACGCGTCAGGATAGCGCATCATCCGGCGAAGGCAGCTGTCGGTGGCGAACAACCGCAGCACGCTAATTAAAACCGCGATTACTTGTGTAGGCATGTGGGGCAGGCCTTTCAGGCCTGCTGCGGGCGCCGATTTGCAGGGCTCAAGCCCTGCCCCACGTAACTGACGCGGAGACAACACGAGCGACCCGAACCGACTGGCCCGTGCCTTCCCCGGTGGAATTCCGAACCGAGCGAATAGATCTCGCCCGTTGGCGGAGGTTCAAGTGCGAAGACCGAACTGGACTATAGTGAGCCGCCTGTTCACTACGTGACGAGTAGCTTTCCTGTCTACTTCGATATCGGGCCGGTCTCTCTGCACCCGCATTGGGTGTTCGAGACGCTCGCCTATACGCTCGCCTTCGCGTGGTACCGCCGGCAGCGTCGCCGCGATGGAGACGTCGTCGATGCGCGAACGCGCCGGTGGATCATCGTCGCCGCTGCGATCGGCGGCCTCGCGGGCAGCCGTCTGCTCGCGTGGATGGAGAACCCGGCGGCTCTTGCGAGCCAGTGGGCAGACCCGAGCAGCCTGATTGCAGGAAAGACGATCGTGGGAGGGTTGGTCGGGGGCCTCATCGCGGTCGAGTGGGTCAAGCGACGGCTCGGCGTGGCCGTGGCCACGGGCGATCTGCTCGTGCTACCACTCGTGCTCGGGATCGCGGTCGGACGTGTGGGCTGCTTCCTGACCGGCCTGTCGGATCGCACGCACGGGGTTGCTACCCGTCTGCCGTGGGGCATCGATTTCGGGGACGGCATCCCGCGTCATCCAACGCAGCTGTACGAGATCGCGTTTCTCCTGCTCCTGTTCCTGGGTTTCGCGGCGCTCAAGGACCGCCTGCCCGTCGCCGGCGATCGCTTCAAGCTGTTCATGGTCGCCTATCTCGGGTTCCGGCTCGCTGCCGACTTCATCAAGCCCGCGGCGCACGTGGCGGGGCTCTCCGTCCTCCAGTGGGCCTGCCTGGCCGCGCTCGCGTTCTACGCGCCGCACGTGCCGCGGTTGGTCGGCGAGGTGCGGCGTGGGTGAGCGCGTACGTCCATACCTGTTCTACGACGTCGCGGTGTCGATCTGCTCGACCTGCTATCGCAAGGTCGAAGGCAAGATCGTGTTCCAGGCCGGCTCCGTCTACATGCTCAAGCGGTGCCCGATGCACGGCGAGGAGCGGGTGCTGCTCGCCGACGACGTCGAGTACTACCGCAAGTGTCGAGAGGTGTTCATCAAACCGCCCGAGATGCCGCTCCGGTTCAACACACCGGTGCGGTGGGGCTGCCCCTACGACTGCGGACTCTGCTCGGATCACCAGCAGCACTCCTGCCTGTCGCTCATCGAGGTCACCGATCACTGCAACCTTCAGTGCCCCATCTGCTACGCGGGCAGCGGGCCGTCGCGGCAGCAGTACCGCAGCCTGGATCACATTGAGCGGCTGATCGACGCGGTCGTGCGGAACGAGGGTGAACCCGATGTCGTGCAGATCTCCGGCGGCGAGCCCACGATCCACCCGGAATTCTTCGCCATCCTCGATCGGGCCAAGGCGGCGCCTATCCGGCACCTGATGGTCAACACGAACGGCATCCGCATCGCGACCGACGAGGCATTCGCGAAGCGGCTCGCCGAGTACATGCCCGACTTCGAGGTCTACCTGCAGTTCGACTCGTTCGAACGGCAGCCGCTCATGGAGCTGCGTGGCGCCGACCTGCGTGACGTGCACCGGCGCGCGCTCGATCGCCTGAACGAGCTCGGCGTGTCGACGACGCTGGTGGTCACGTTGAAGAAGGGCCTGAACGACGGCGAGATCGGGAAGATCATCGACTTCGCGCTGGAACAGCCGTGCGTGCGCGGCGTGGCGCTTCAGCCCATCCAGGCTGCCGGCCGCCTCGAAGCATTCAATCCGGCGACCGATCGGCTGACGCTCAGCGAGGTGCGCCGCAGGATCCTGGAGCAGACGACCGTCTTCCGACCGGAGGACGTGCTCCCGGTGCCGTGCCACCCAGACAGCCTGGCGATGGCATACGCGCTGAAGGTCGGGGGCAAGGTCATGCCGCTGACCGGGCTGATCGATCCGAAAATTCTCATCGAAGGCGGAGGCAACACCATCGTCTACGAGCAGGACGATGTCGTGCGGGATGGAGTGTTCCGGCTGTTTGCCACCAACCACTCGCCCGAGTCCGGGGCCGGCAGCCTCCGCGACCTGCTCTGCTGCCTGCCGCGGCTCGACGTCCCTCCAGAGCTCGGCTACCAGAACATCTTTCGCGTCATCATCATGCAGTTCATCGACGCGTATTCGTTCGACGTGCGCTCGGTGAAGAAGACCTGCGTGCACATCGTGCACCCCGACGGGCGGCTCATCCCGTTCGACACCTACAATCTGTTCTACCGCGACGACCTGGAGCACACGCGGCTGGCGCCGCTCCGCGCCGGCGTCGAGTTCGTTCGCGAAGGGAGGACCTCATGAGACGCGTGACCGTCGTGCTGCTCGTGTTTGCGCTGCTGATGGGTATCTCCGGAGTGAACGAGGTGTCGCTCGGTGCGGACCAGGGTGACGCCACCACTCCGAAGCACCGGCGGAAGATCGCCGAGCGCGTCGCGAAGATTCCGCTCAACTCGGTCGTTCACATCGAACAGACCGACCGGCAGGAGTTCAAAGCTGTCCTGCTCGACGTCACGCCCGATGCGATCACGGTGTCGCTTCTCGAGGGTCCCAGAAAGGGGGATAAGGTGACGGTGTCAATCGCCGACATCGAGGACATCGAACAGGTACGCGGCCGCGCATTACGGAATACGCTGATTGTTCTTGGCATCACCGGCGCCGTTCTCGTCGGGCTGATCGGCGCCTGTGCCGCCTCGGCGAGCGTGTCGCCTCGCCAGTCGCCGACAGTGCCTCCGGCCCCGGTCACCCGTTCTGCACCCGCGGATCGATGGCAGGCAGGCTTCGACCGCGGACGTCAATGCGGGGGCGCTGCCAATTCAGCAGGAGCGTGACCGCCTGGGTCTTGCCTCCGAGTGGCTCCACTATCAGGAAGCGCTGGCCGTCAGGGGTGACCGCGTACTCCCCGAGCTGCGGTGATGGGTTCAGGCTCGTCTGGAACAGCAGCCGCGGTACGCCCGCATCCGGCGTGACGCTCCGGCCGGCGCCGATCGCGACGGTCATCAGCTGTCCGAGCGGCGTGAGATAGAACAGCTCATGGCTATCCCGCCGCCAGACGGGCTGCACGCCGCCGTTGTTGGAGATCTGCCGCTTCCCCGTGAACTCCGGGAACGACGCGACGTACACCTCCCAGCGGCCGGTCTCGTCCGAGTTGAATGCGATCCAGCGGCCGTCGGGCGAGACATGCAGCTGGTCTTCGATGATCTGCGGCGTGTCGAAGATCAGTAACTCTCCTCGCCATTGCGGATGCTCATCCGCGCGGATGCGAGTGACCTCCGGTCGTGCCGCTCGTGCTCATGCTGCTGGCGTTGGCGGTGGCCGCCGGACGTGTCAGGATGCGCTCGCGCGTTACACGCCGCGCTCCGCGCCAGGCGCTATCATGCGACATGACTTTGTTACTTGCTTGCCGCGGTGGGCATGATCATCAACGAGTCGGCCGGATCCGGCGGCGACGCCATGCCGTGGTATTTCCGGCGCGCCGGGATCGGTAAGCTGGTGGGCACGCGCACGTGGGGCGGGCTCGTCGGCATCTGGAACTACCCGCCGTTGCTGGACGGCGAACGCGTCACCGCACCGCGCGGTGCGATCTACGGTCTCCAGGGACAGTGGGAGGTCGAGAACGTCGGCATCACGCCCGATGTGGAGGTGGAGCTCGACCCCAAGCTCGCGCGCGCCGGACGCGATCCCCAGCTCGAACGCGCCGTGCAGGTGGCGCTCGAAGATCTCTCGAAGACACCGCTGCCGACGCACGCGCGGCCCGCGTTTCCGAACTACCACAAGACCGGCTGGACACCGGCCGCACCCGCCGGAGACAGGCCGTAGCCGAAAGGATCGCGGCAAATTCCCGGATGCCACTCACGCCGCGTCAGCTCGATTTCCTGCGCTCGTCGGTCCACGCGGGTGTCGTTGCCCGGTCACGTTCGTACGCGTCCGCAGTGCGAATTGTGTCGGGTGACGCCGTGCACGTCGATGCGTTGGTGCAGGGCACGCACGAATACGACGTCTTCCTCACCGTCGAGGGCACGCAGCTCGTCGCGTGCTGCACCTGTCCGTTTTTCGAGGACCGGTTCGAACCCTGCAAGCACATCTGGGCCGTAGTCGACGCCGCCGTCGCCCGGGGGCACCTCGATGCGCTGGCATCAGTCGCCAAGCCGCGGCTGATCGTCGACAGGCCCGAAACCGGCCTGGAAGACGGGTACAGGGCAATCGACCTCGATACGAAAGAAATCGACTCCTTCATCCCGGCTGGAGTGACAAGGAGTGGTCGCTCCGATCGTCTGCACACGGACCGGCGGGCGCATGCGAAGGCGCCCCGTGAGCCGTGGCGCGACCAGCTGCATCAACTACGCACGTTGTTCCAGCATGAGCACCCGCACCACGAGCCGCGCTGGCCGGCGGGGACCGAGCTCCTGCTCGTGCTCGAGCCGAACGCGCCCGGCGGTCCGCTGCGTTGCGCGCTGCGCCCCGTCACGCGCACGCCGCGGCGGAAGGGCGGCTGGACGAAGCCCAGGACGACGCCGCTCGGCCCCGTTGGCTTGGGCAGTCTTCCGGTGCCTTCGGACGAGCGCGCGCTGCTCGCGCGCCTGGTCGGGGCGACGGGCCCGTACGGTTACGGATATCAGCAGGCGTTCACGCTGACGCGGCCGCTGGCCGACGACGTGCTGCCCGGGCTGTGCGCGGCGGGCCGCATCGTCATCGAGAGCGACGGCGACCTGCATCGCCTCTCGTGGGAAGAAGGGCCGGCCTGGCGGTTTCACGTGGAGATCGGTCCCGCCGCCGATGGCCGCCACGAGATCGCCGGCGTGCTCGAACGCGGAGGCGCGCGGCTCTCGCTGGAGAGCGTGGCGGTACACGGCGACGTCGTCCGAGACGGGACGCGGCTGGCCTTCGTAGACGCGGACGCTTCGTCGAGGTGGCTGCAGCACTTCTCGGCGGTGCCGTCGGTTACCGTGCCGGAGAACGGGCTCGACGAGTGGATCGCCGCGGTGTCCGCGCTGCCGCATTTTCCGCCGTTGCGCGTCGATCCGTCCCTCGGGCTCACGATCATCGCGTCGAGCCCGGTACCCCGGCTGGAACTGCAGGTGGTGCGAGGTTCCGGCAGCGCGGCGGCGCTGCTCGCATTCACATACGGCACCGTCGTCGTCGCTGAAGACGATGGCGCGGCCGTGTTCGACGCGCGCCAACGCGTGGTGCTGCGCCGCGACCGCAGCGCCGAGGACGAGTGTGCGGCGCGACTCGACCAGCTCGGCGTGCGGCGGACGTTCACATGGCGAGTGGCTCCCGGCGCTGCGATCACGCGCGCGGCGGTGGCAGATGCGATCACCGGGATCGTGAGGGTCCTCACAGCCGAAGGGTGGCAGGTGCTGGTGAACGGGACGGCGCACCGCGTCTTGACGCGCGTCGACGCCCACCTGCACTCCGGCATCGACTGGTTCGACCTGGAGGGCGCCGCACACTTCGGCGATGTGGCGGTGCCGTTGCCGGAACTCCTCGCCGCGCTCGACCGTGACGCCGACTCGCTCGTGCTGCCGGACGGATCGCGCGGGTTGATCGCGAAAGAGATTGCGGGCTCGTGGCGGATGGCCGCCCGCATCGGCCGCCGTGACGGCGAGCGCACGAGGCTGACCATCGGCGAGGCCGTGCTGGTCGAAGGCTTGCTCGAGCCGGATCGGGCAGGGCGGCACGATGCAGGACTCGAGGCGCTCCGCGCGCGGCTGCGTTCGTACGGCGGAACGGCTGCCGTCGAGGAGCCCGCGTCGTTCGTCGGCGCGCTGCGACCGTATCAGCGAGACGGGCTCCGCTGGTTCGCGATGCTGCGGGAGCTTGGCCTCGGCGGGTGCCTGGCCGACGACATGGGCCTTGGGAAGACGGTGATGGTGCTGGCGTGGCTCGATCGGCTGCGGCAGCCGGGCGGGTTGCGGCCGAGCCTGATCGTCGTTCCACGGTCGGTGGTGTTCAACTGGCGCGAGGAAGCGCGCCGTTTCACGCCAGCGCTCCGCGTCCTGGATCTCTCGCACGCGGCGCGCGCGGCCGATTACCGCAGCGTGCCCGAGGCGCACGTGGTCCTCGGCACCTACGGCACACTGCGGCGGGACCAGGCGGCGCTCGCGGCCCACGAGTTCGAGTACATCGTGCTCGACGAGGCGCAGTCGATCAAGAACGCCGCGACGGCAACAGCGAAGGCGGCCCGTGCGCTGCGCGCGCGCCATCGCCTCGCGCTGACCGGCACGCCGATCGAGAACCGCCTCGCGGATCTCTGGAGCGTGCTCGACTTCGCCAACCCCGTGCTCGCGGCTCGGGGCGGGATGGGCCGGATCGCGTCGGCGGGAGCGGCCGGCGACCGCGACCGCATCGCGCGCGCGGTGCGACCGTTCATACTGCGCCGCACCAAGGCGCAGGTCGCCCGCGATCTTCCGCCGCGGACGGAGCAGACGATCTCGTGCGAGCTGGGCGCGCACGAGCGGCGGTTGTACGACGAGCTCCGCGATCACTATCGGGCGCGGCTGCTGTCAGCGCCGGCCCGGCTCAACACCGGCCCCGGACGGATGCAGGTGCTCGAGGCCCTGCTGCGGCTGCGGCAGGCGGCCTGTCACCCGGGATTGATCGATCCCACGCGGCGTCACGAGAGCTCCGCCAAGCTCGATCAGCTGCTGGATCAGCTCCGGGAAGTGCTGGCCGAAGGCAGCAAGGCGCTGGTGTTCTCGCAGTTCACGTCGATGCTCGCGCTGGTGCGGGCGCGACTCGACGCCGAGGGCTGCCCGTACGAGTATCTCGACGGCAAGACCAGGGACCGCCAGGCGCGCGTCGAGCGATTCCAGTCCGACCCGGCATGCCCGGTGTTCCTGGTGAGCCTGAAGGCGGGGGGCGTCGGCCTGAACCTGACGGCCGCCGAGTACGTGTTCCTGCTGGATCCCTGGTGGAACCCGGCCGTCGAAGCACAGGCCGTCGATCGCACACACCGGATCGGGCAGTCGCGGGCGGTGTTCGCGTACCGCCTCGTGGCGCGCGATACCGTGGAGGAGAAGGTGATCGCGCTCCAGCAGCAGAAGCGCGATCTCGCCGACGCGATCATCCGCGAAGACCAGACGCCGCTGTCGGCACTCACGCGGGAACAACTGGACGTGTTGCTGTCGTGATGCCAGCGAACTGAGGTCCTGCGGCTTCGGGTTTCTGCGCGGATGCGACCTCGGGCCTGCGGAACCCGAGAGTCAGTTGCGACCCTATTTCGAGCCGTCACCGCCGTGCAGAATCACGTCGCCGGCTGTGAGACGGACCCGCAGCGAGTAGCGGCCTTTGCCTTCCCACGCGATCGACCGGAACACGCCGCCCTTCTCGACGTGGAACGGCTCGGCGCGGATTTGCCCTGCCGTCACCGAGGCCTGCACGGAGTAGTAGTCGTCCGGCTTCGGCACCGCCACCTGGATCTTGCCCGCCCAGGCGGAGACGTCCTTGTTCCCCTCGAGTGCTCCGAGCACGAGGTCGCCGGCGCTGAGCGACACGGTGATGTCCGAGCGGACGGGGATCCCGATGCGGACGCTGAACCCGTTTTTCGGTCCGGCAACGACGATGCGGGCCTGGGTGCCGGAGACGTCCGCCGTCGCCCGCACGGAACTGGCGTCGGCAGGCTCGCGGGTGGTGTAGCGGATGCGGATCCGCGGGTCGGCCGTGCCCTCGATGGTGTAGCCGCCCGCCGACAGGTCCATGTAGATGGAGCCGCCCGCGGCGAACGCTTTCTCGACCTGTGGCGGCGACTCCGCTGGCGGCGGCGCGGGCGACTGGGCCGCCACGCTGGTGATCAGCAGCAACGTGGCTGCGGCGGCGGCCAGCATACGTCGGCGCACGCTCACTCCCTCGCTGCCTTTCGCCGCCGTGCGGTGCGCGGCGGCGGCTCGGCGTTGCCCCACTTGTCGGCCCACGCGGAGATGGCGTCGATGGCCGCGGTGAGCGCGCGGCCCTTCTTCGTCAAGGCGTACTCGACGCGGACCGGCGTTTCGGGGATGACCGTGCGCTCGACGATGCCCTCGGCCTCGAGCTCCTGCAGTCGCTCGCTGAGCATGCGATCGGTGATGTCGGGAATGGCGTCGCGCAGCGTCGCGAATCGGCAGCGCTCCCTGAGCAGCACGAACAGGATCGCCCCGGTCCACCGGCGGCCAATCAGCTCGCTCGCGCGATGGAATCGGGCGCAGAGCTCCGGAACGTGCGGCTGCGACGTCTTCATGTCCGGACCCAGAATAGCGCGCTGGAAATACAATCTCAAGTCGCTACCTTGTGTAAATTAACTATTCAATGTATAGTTAATGAGACCGGCACGGATGATCCAGTCGCCGGACTCAAGGAGTGCAGAACATGGATGCAGGATTGCTCCTCGCGCGGCTGACGCTCGGGTTGCTCATGGCGGCACACGGATCGCAAAAGCTGTTCGGGTGGTTCGGCGGCTATGGCTTGACCGGCACGGCCGGGTTCTTCGAGGCGCTGGGCTTCCGTCCAGGGCGCCTGTTCGCGGCGCTGGCGGCGGGCACGGAGGTGGCGGCGGGCCTGATGCTCGCGCTCGGCTTCCTCGGTCCGATTGCCGCGGCGCTGATCGTGTCGGTGATGATCGTGGCGGCCTGGAGCGTGCATCGTGAGCACGGCGTGTTTGCGGCCTCGAACGGCATCGAGGTGCCGCTGCTGTATGGCGTCGAAGCCGCGGCGCTGGTGTTGACGGGGCCCGGCGTGTATTCGGTGGATGGCGCGCTCGGGCTGCTGCCGTTGTGGACCCCCGCGCTCAGCGTGGCCCTGCTGACTGCCGGCGTGCTCGGCGGCGTCGTCAATCTCGCCCTGCGGCGGCCGGTCGCGCAGGCAGCCGTCGCCGCGTAAGCCGCTCGGAGGCGAACTCGATGGAGAAGGGCATGAAGGTTTCTGAGCGCGCTCGTGGACGCCGCGCCTATACGCACCAGGTGCCCGTCGTACCCCGCTGCGACCAGCGCTTCGAAGGCAGCCCAGACGTCCTCGGGGATCTCCTGCGGGATCTGGTATCCCCGCTCGGGATACACCTGGAGGCGCTGCAGGTCTCCGACCATGATGCTGATGATGTCGTGAGCGGAGAGCGTCTCGTGCGCGTAGCGGGCGAGGTAGTCGCGAAAGCCCAGGCGCGGCGAGGTAACCTGTACTGGCACGTCCGGCCACACCTTGCGAAAGGTGGCAAAGGCGCGGCGCTCCATGTACGGCTTCTGCACCAGGATGAACGAGCGCGGGTTCAGCCGCCGCTCCGCGAGCAGATCACGCGTGAACCGTACGTTCTCGCCGGTGTTGGTCGAGCGGTTTTCGATCAGGATCCGATCATCAGGCACCCCGAGTCGAACCGCGATGCGCGCGAAGAGATTGGCTTCGGGCTCCTCCCACACGCGGCTGGTGATCGCGCCGCTCCCGCCCGAGAAGATCAGCAGCGGCGCGCGACCTTCCAGGTACAACTCCGCACCGCGCTCCGCCACGATGGTGTCGTGGCTGCACAGGACGAGAATGGCGTCACCCGTGGTGATCGCGTGGTGCAGCTGGTGGTAGTCCCAGATCACCTCGGCGAGCCGGAGTTCGTCGGGATTGAGCGCGACAGCGTCGTCGGGACTGCTCACTTGCTCTGACTGTTCCTCAACGACTCCTCCCGAATCCGCCTGAACTCGTTGCCCGGCTTCCATTCCGGCCGCGTCGCCGCGTCGGCGACGCGGGATCCGACGTCGAGCAGCAGCTCGGCGTCGTCCACCGCGCCGGCGACCTCCCAGTAGGGCTTCACTTCGTCGGAGGGCCGATGGTAATCCTCCGTCGTGTAGCGATCGCGCACCATCTTGCCGTAACCGGCCGGCTTGCCGACGTAGTCGTCGCCCTGATCGGGGTAGAGCGCCGGGACGCCGGCTTTGGCGAAGTTGAAGTGATCCGAGCGGTAGTAGTAGCCCTTCTCCGGTTCAGGGTCGGGGGAGATGGTCCGGCCGCGCTCCTTGGCCGCCTGCCGCAAGTAGTCGTCGAGGTCCGACGCGCCGAGGCCCACGATGGTGATGTCGCGGGTGCGCCCGAACATGTTCGCGCCGTCCATGTTGATGTTGGCAACGGTCCTGGTGAGCGGGTAGATGGGATGCGTGGCGTAGGTACTCGGCTCCGAGCAGCCCCTGTTCCTCCGCCGTGACGGCGAGGAAGAGCACCGAGCGTTTCGGGGCCGGCTGCAGCTTCGTGAACGCGCGCGCGATCTCGAGCATCGTCGCCGTGCCCGAGGCGTTGTCGAGGGCGCCATTGTAGATGCGGTCACCGTTCACGGGTTCGCCGATGCCGAGGTGATCCCAGTGCGCCGTGTAGATGACGTACTCGTCTTTCAGGCGCGGGTCGCTGCCTTCCAGCTTCGCGATGACGTTCTGCGAATCGACCGGCCGGATTTTGGTCGTGATCGCGATCGAGGCGGTGACGCCGAGAGGAACGGGCCGGAACTCGCGGGTGATTGCCGCCTTCTTCAACGCCTCGAAGTCCTGACCCGCCATCGCGCAGAGCGCAACGGCGGCGTCCCGCGTGATCCAGCCCTCCACCTTCGAGCGGCCCAGGTTCTTGTCCGGTGCCGCGAGATCGAAACGCTCGTTCGCGTTGTTCTGCACGACGGAGAACGGGTACGCCGCCGGCCCGGTCTCGTGCACGATCAGGACGGCCGCGGCGCCCAGCCTGGCGCCGATCTCGTATTTGTACGTCCAGCGGCCGTAGTAGGTCATGGCCTTGCCGCCAAAGATCTTGGGATCGAGCCGTGATGGGTCGCGCGGATCGGGCACCGCGGGGTCGTTGATCAGCATGACGAGGGTCTTGCCCTTCACGTCGACGCCCTTGTAGTCATCCCAGTTGAACTCGGGCGCCTGCACGCCGTAGCCCACGAACACGAGCTCCGAGTCGTCGACCGACACGCGATCGACGACGTGCTTCGTCCACGCGACCACGTCGTCGCGGTAGGTGAGCACCCTGGTCTCGTTGCCCTTCCGGAGTGTGAGGTGCGAGTCCTGAGACGGCGTGATGCCGACCATGGGCACCTGCTGAATGAACGTGCCGTCGGTGTTGCCGGGCGCGAGGCCCATCTTGCGGAACTGCTCCTGGAGATACGCGACGGTTCGGTCCTCGCCCCTGCTGCCTGGCGCACGGCCCTCGAACTCGTCGGACGCGAGCACCTTGATGTGCTGCAGCAGCGCGTCGCCGTCGACTGCGGGCAGCTTGCCGGCGGCCGCTACGATGGACGTTGCGAGCGCGATCGCCCCAAGGATCGGTACGAGGCGTCCCACGGAGCGAACGACATGAAAAATGACGCTGGAGCGGGGAAATCGTGCCATACCGCGATTTTACCCCGCCTCCCAACGCTCCAGGGCGGGGGAGGGATGGCCAGCGCGGGCGAACTCGCACTGGCCATCAACGCGCCGGTGCTGCCGAATCGCGCTTCATTTACTTCTGCGAAGGCGGTCGGATCGTAATAGGGCGTTCCACGGCCGACTCCACCGAGCTTCTCCACCGTGGGCTTGATTCGTCGACCCGTTCCCCGCACGTGCCACCCACTTCTCGCGGAAGCGGTAGGCCACTCCGACCCGCGGGCCAAACGGTCGTTTTAACAAGTCGATGGTCTTTGGGTGAAAATCGCTGCCGACCTGCCGATCGGGGAACATCTCCCGATGGCTCCCGTTAGCAAACGCTGGGGGCGTGTCAGCGCGCGCTGGCAGCCCGGGGCACTGCGCCGCGTCCCCCCACATGCCCTTCCGTGATCGTGAAGATTGGGACGACGACACCTCGGTGACCGATCCTGCTCTGACGATCCTCAATGACGCCCCGCCCTCGGCGCGCAGGGAGTATGCCCCGTGACGCGGCGCGACGCCTGACCCGAGACGCGTCGCGCTTGACACGGCGTCGGCGCGGGTCATACTCGGCGCGTCATGGGGCCAATCTGCGCTCTGGCCGGGGGGGCGGGCGTGTCCGATAGCCGGGCTTCGGTTCACGTCCGAGGCGGACCCCGTCGTCGAGCGGCCTCTAATGTCGGCTATCGTGTCCGGGCGGGACATCCGCGGTCTCAGCGCATGTCGGTCATCCTTCTGCTTGCTTTGGCGCTCGCTCGACCCGCAGACGCGCGCCTCCAGCCAACAGGTGGGGACTCATTGCCCAGGCTGGAGATGGGCAATTTTCTGCCGGCCATTCGGGAGCAGCTTCAGCAGGCCTATGCAGCGGCCGATGCGCAGCCCGCAGATCCCGAGGCGGCCGGGGCGCTCGGTATGGTCCTGGACGCCTACGAGCAGTACGATGCCGCCGCGCTCTGCTATCGGCGGGCTCAGCAACTCGATTCCCAGTCGTTCCGGTGGCGCTTCTACCTTGGGTGGGTGCAGGCGGCCCAGGGACGTCACGAGGACGCGGTCCGGACGCTGGCCGACGCCTTGCGCATGCACCCGGGATACGTGCCCGCCCAGTTGAAGCTCGCCGAGAGTCTGCTGGCCATCGGCAAATGGCAGGAGAGTGGCGAGGTCTATGAAGCGGTCCGCACGGCGCATCCCGAGAGCGCCGACGCCCAGTATGGTGCGGGTCGGGTGTCTGCGGCTCGGGGCGATGTCAGGGCTGCCGCCGCCGCGTACCTCAGGTCCGTCGAGTTGTTTCCGGACTATGGCGCTGCTCATTACGCGCTCGCGCTGGTCTATCGCACACTGGGCGACGACGAACGTTATCGGCAGCAGTTCCGCTGGTACGAGCAGAACAGAACCTCGGTCCCACCGCTGGACGACCCATTGCGCGCCGCAGTCGCCCGACTCAACATGGGCTCCGTGGCTCACATTCGTCGCGGAGCGGATCTCGAACGCGCCGGCAGGATCGACGAGGCGATTCACGAACAGCAGGAAGCCCTGCGCGTGGACCCCAAGGCCGTGCAGGCGCACATCAACCTCATCGCGCTCCATGGCCGTTTGGGTCAGTACGAATTGGCGGCCCAGCACTACCAGGCTGCGCTCGATCTCGATCGCAATCAGGCCGATCTTCACTACAACTACGGCGTGCTCCTGCTCAAACAGCGTCGACCTGAGGAGGCAGAACGGGCGTTTCGCGCAGCCCTCGCAATCAATCCGTACTACGCCGACGCGCATGACAATCTCGGTGCGCTGTCCGAGCAGCAAGGCCGATTGAACGATGCCGTGCGGCACTTCGAGCAAGCCCTCGAGAATCGGCCGAATGATCGGGCCGCCCATTTTCACCTGGGTCGCCTTCGGGCCAACCAGGCGGAATACGACGAAGCCATCCAGCACTTCCTGAAGACGCTCACGCCGGAGGACGAGAGCACGCCCCGCTACCTCTATGCGCTGGCAGCCACGTACGCACGGGCCGGGAACAGCGCAGAAGCACTGAGGTACGCCCGCACCGCCCGGGAGCAGGCAGCGGCTCGCGGGCAGGACGAGTTGCTGGCCAGCATCGAAAGGAACTTCCCGGCTCTGGCGAAACGCTGACGACTGCCGAAACGCCATGAACAGGCAGCACGTCTCTCTGGCGCTCACGGTGGCTGCTCTCAGCATTGCCGCGGTGCCCGCTCCGCTGTTCCGCGACATCGCCGCAGACGTGGGCCTGACGTTCCAGCATGTCACTGGAGCGACAGGCGACCATTTCATGCCCGAGATCATGGGCGCCGGAGCGGCGCTCCTTGACTACGACAACGACGGCGACCTCGATGTCTACCTGATCCAGGGCACCGCGCTCGATCCCGGCCAGCAACCGCTTTTCCCGCCGCCCGCCGGCGGCAAACCCGGCAACCGTCTCTTCCGGAACCTGCTGTCGCCCACCGGGACGCTGCACTTCGTCGATGTGACCGAGAGCGCGGGCGTAGGTCACATCGGCTACGGCATGGGGACAGCGACCGGCGACTATGACAACGACGGGTTTCTCGATCTGTACGTGACAAACGTGGGGGGCAACGTCCTGTACCACAACAACGGCGATGGCACCTTCGCCGACGTCACCGGCAAGGCCGGGGTGGATGATGCCCGATGGAGCACCAGCGCGGCGTTCCTGGATTACGACAGCGATGGCTTCCTGGATCTCTTCGTCGGGAACTATGTGGACTTCACGGCCCAGGGCAACAAGCATTGCTATGCGCCAACCGGCGAGCCGGACTACTGCACGCCGATGGCCTACACGCCCGTCCCTTCCCGGCTGTTTCACAACAGCGGCAACGGCACATTCGCCGACGTCACTGAGTCCTCGGGAATCGGATCCTCCTACGGACCGGCGCTCGGTGTTCTCTGTGCGGACTTCAACGGGGACGGGCAGACGGACATCTTTGTCGCGAACGACACGGCAGCCAACCGGCTGTGGCTGAACCAGGGAGGAGGCACCTTCCGCGAGGCAGCCCTGGAAGCCGGTGTGGCGTACAACGCTGAGGGCCGCGCGAAGGCCGGAATGGGTGTCACCGCCGAGGAAGTAGACGATGATGGCACCCTCACGTTGTTGGTGACCAATCTCACTCGTGAAGGCGCCACGCTTTTCCGCGGGAACCGCAAGGGCCTGTTCGAAGAGGTGACGGCGCACGATGGCCTGGCAACGCCGACCTTCGGCTTCACCGGGTTCGGGACGAGCTGGTTCGACTACGACAACGACGGGCGGCTGGATCTGTTCATCGCCAACGGCGCCGTCACCATCGTCGAATCGCTACGAGCCCAACCGTACCCTTACGGTCAGAGCAACCTGCTGTTTCACAATGAAGGCCAGCACCGGTTCTCCGAAGTGAGTGATGGCGCCGGACCTGCGTTCCAGCGCATCGATGTCGGCCGTGGGGTGGCGATCGGCGACATCGACAACGACGGGGCCGTCGATGTCCTCGTGACCAACAACAACGGCTCCGTGCGCCTCCTTCACAACGATGTCGGGGCCCGGCAGCACTGGCTCGAAGTGCGCCTGGTCGGCACGAAGAGCAATCGGTCCGGCATCGGCGCACGGGTTGCGCTACTGCGGGACGGCGCGGCGCCGCGATGGCGCAGGGTGCATACGGACTCGAGCTATCTGAGTGCCAGCGATGTGCGGGTTCACTTCGGCCTCGGGGAGGGTTCCGACGTGCGGGGCCTCGTGGTGCAGTGGCCCGACGGCTCCAGCGAAACGTGGGACAACGTCAAACCCGACCGAGTCGTTGTCCTTCGGCAAGGCACGGGCAGACCCCGATAGCCAGCTGCCGACAGCGGCCGCCGCTTGGTCGTGAGCGCCTCGAACCACGGGCCGTCTGCTGCTTCGCCCGACAGAGTGGCCGTTCGTGACCAGGGCGGCAGCCGGGGCGCTCTCTGTTCCACGTCGGCGACCGAAGTGAGTTGGCGTATACTGCCAGCCGCCCACGGACGGGATCGCTTCGCCTTCAGTTCCTTCAAGAGGAAGGTTTCCATGATCGCAGGTACACGTAGACGGACCGCCTCGTTACTGTGCCTGGGAGTGCTGGTGCTGATTGCGCTCGCCCCGCGAGACACCGCGGCGCAGGTGCTCTACGGATCGGTCGTGGGCGACGTCAAAGATGCGACCGGCGCCGCGCTTCCTGGCGCAACCCTGGTCATCACCAACCCCGACCAAGGCCTCTCCCGTGAGGCGGTGACCGACGCGCAAGGGCACTTCACCTTCTCGAACCTCCCGGCGGGCGTGTACGAGCTGAAGGCCACCCAGGTGGGCTTCAAAGCCTTCGAGCAGAAGGAAGTCACCGTCACCATCAACGCCGTCACCCGGGTGGACCCCACGCTCGAGATTGGCGCGATGGGCGAAACCATGACCGTCACGGCCGAGAGCGCGAGGCTCCAGACCGACACGGCCGAGGTGCACGACACCCTGGTCGCGCAGCAGCTGGAGAATGCACCGGTGCCCCTGGGCCGCAACTACCAGCAGATGTACCGCCTGCTGCCAGGCTTTGCGCCCCCGATCAACTCGCACTCCATCCCGAGCAATCCGTCGCGATCACTCGAGTTCACGGTCAACGGGACGAGCGACGACCAGAACAACACGCGCATCGACGGCGTCAGCACCGCCAACGTCCAGCTGCCGCACGTCTCCTCGTACGTGCCGACGCTCGAGGCGATCGACGAGGTCAACGTCGTGACCAGCAGCATGAGCGCCGAGCAGGGGCTGGCCGGCGGAGCCGCGATCAACGTGCGGACCAAGAGCGGCAGCAACGCCTTCCACGGATCCGGTTTCGAGTACTTCACCAACCAGGACCTGAAGGCCTGGCCGATGCGGTTCGGTGACGCCGCGTTGAACACCGGCAAGAAGCCGGAGGCCAGCTACAACCAGTACGGCGGGACCTTTGGCGGCCGCCTCGTGGAGAACAAGGCCTTCTTCTTCGTCAGTTACGAGGGCACGAGGGACCATCGGGTCGTCGACCGGACGGACACCATACCGATGCCGTCGATGCTTCGGGGTGACTTCTCAGGGTCAGATTCGCCGATTTACGATCCGCTCACCGGGAATGCGGACGGCACCGGGCGGACGCAGTTCCAGGTGTTTCCCGGCGACCCGAACTACGCGCTGTGCAACACCGCGACGAATCCGCAGTGCCTCAACATCATTCCCGCGGCACGGATGGATCCGATCGCGCAGCAGATCGCGAGCCACATTCCCGCCAACAACATCGACCGGGCGAGCCGCAACTTCTTCTCCCAGGGCCCGTTCCAGTCCGACCGCCGGCAGGTGGACACGAAGATCGACTACAACGTGAATTCCAAGTTCAACCTTGCCGGTACGTTCGGTATCCTCCATTTCGAGACGTCGGTGCCCACCATATTCGGTGAGGAAGCGATAGGGAAGCCCATTGGCGGCAGCAGCAACCCTGGTCACGGTCACGGCAACATCTACCGGACCACCGTGATGGGCACCTATATTTTCAGCCCGACGTTCCTCATGGACGCACACTTTGGATTTGCGAAGCAGGTGACGAACTCGGAGCAGCCGGGCCTCGGCACGAACATCGGGAGTGACGTGCTGGGCATTCCGGGCACCAACGGCACGCGCCTCTTCGAGAGCGGCTGGCCCACGTTCACGTTCGAAGGGGACGACGGAGACTTCGCCAACGTCGGCGTGAACGAGAACTTCATGCCGTACTACCGGCAGGATCCGCAGGCGCAATACGTCGTGAACTTCAACTGGTTGAAGAACAAGCACAGCATCCGGTTCGGCGCCGACTTCTATCGCACGGGGCTGAACCACGCGCAGGCGGAGTTCATCACGGGGGGCTTCGGCGCGCAGGGCGGGTTCGACTTCGGCCGCGGCATCACGGAGCGGTGCGAGGTCGTCGATCCCGCGTCGGGCAATTGCCAGCAGACCTCCGACGGCTCCCGGTCCAACAGCGCGGCAGCATTCGTGCTCGGCCTGGCCAGCAACGCAGGCAGAACACTGCAGGTGCCGGACGAGTACAGGGTGCGAGCCAACCCCTTCAGCTTCTACATCCGTGATCGCTGGAACGTCGGCGACAACCTCACGCTCGACTATGGCACCCGGTGGGAGTACTACCCGCTTCCGGTCCGGCCCGACCGCGGCATCGAGCGTTACGACCCCACCACCAACAAGGTGCTGCTCTGTGGCATCGGCGACATACCCACCGACTGCGGCATCAAGGCGAGCAAGACGCTCTTCGCCCCGCGCGTGGGCGCGGCTTATCGCGTCCACGATACGTGGGTCATCCGCGCGGGCTACGGCCTGACCAACGATCCGTACTACGGAATCGAGATCGTTCGGGCGAACTACCCGATTCTGACGCAGCTCAATCTCGAATCGCCCGACGGCCTGACGCCAATCAGCGTCGCTGTCAGAGGGGATTCACGCGATTGCTGTGCCGGATCCGGGCAACGGCATCATCGACATCCCGAGCAACTATGCGTGGGCCGGCTACCCGAAGGATCTGAAGCGCGGGTACATCCAGTCGTGGAACGTCACGGTCCAGCGGGAGCTGCCCTGGAAGTTCACGGGCCAGATTGGGTACGTGGGCACGCGCTCGACACGACAGCTCGGGATCAGAGACATCAATGCCGGCCAGGTCATCGGCGCTGGTGAGGACGGCAGGCCGCTGGAGGTTGCGTACGGCCGCACGGCCACCACCTATTTCCTGCAGCCCGTCGGATCGGGGCAG
The DNA here is from genome assembly GCA_963697705.1 of Vicinamibacteria bacterium. GTDB lineage: Bacteria > Acidobacteriota > Vicinamibacteria > Vicinamibacterales > JAENWD01 > CAVUCH01. The sequence continues at coordinate 12,226 of CAVOPA010000014.1, read as the reverse complement.
TACAACTCAATGCAGGCGCAGTTGAATCGGCGGTTCGCCGACGGCCTCAGCCTGAACGTGAACTACACCCTGGCGAGGGGCAAGAGCGACAACGAGAACAGCTCGTTTACGCCGAACGTTCAGGCGCTGGCGTACTCGAGCCGCAACTACGCGCTCATCAGCACCGATCGCACCCACAACGTCGGCATCAACAGCTCGTGGGAGCTGCCCTTCGGCCGCGACCGGCGGTGGCTGCAGGACGGCGGCGTGCTCTCGTACATCGTGGGCGGATGGCAGGTGAACAACACGATCAGTATGATTAGCGGTCCACCCTTCACGGTGCTCGCCGACGGCACGTCGCTGAACCTCCCGGGCAGCACCCAGACCGCGGACCAGGTGAAGCCCGTCGTCAAGCTCGGGGGGGTCGGCAGCGGAACGCCATACTACGATCCCTCGTCGTTTGCCGCGGTGAACGAAGCGCGGTTCGGCAACACCGGCTACAACTACTTGCGCGCGCCTGGTGCCTTCAACTGGGACTTCGGGCTGACGCGGGAGTTCCCTTTCACCTCGAACGTCAAGCTGCAGTTCCGCATGGAAGCGTTCAACTTTACCAACACGCCGCACCTCGGGATCCCCGATAACGACATCGGCGACGGCGAGGACTTCATGACGATCACGGGGGTGCAGGACCTCGCGCGGGAAGGCATCGACGAGCGGCAATTCCGGCTCGGTTTCCGCCTCGTCTTCTAGGCGCGCTGCGACCTGAATCACCGCGCCGCAGGGCGGCGGCTGTGTCGCGGGTGGGTCGGGCGCACCGGTTTGCGACCCGTGACTCTCGGATAAACGTGGTCCTGGTCGGGTCGGGCACCAGGTGCCGGCACTCGACGTCCTCGCGTGAGATCCAGGCGAACGTGTGCCCGAAATCGTCACGCTGGGCGGCGGTTCAGGCTCGAGGGGGCATCACGTCCGCGCTTTTGCGCTCCATCTCGAGCCGGGTCCGCGGATCGCACACCACTCGCTGCGATCGTCCAGGGGCATTCCGCATTCGATGCGACCCGACCCGCTGTTTCGTTTCGTCACCACGGCCCAGAGCTTCTTCAATCTCGACATGAGCTGATCCTCAGAGAGACGCGCGATGCATCCTGAGACGAGCCGAGGGCCGGGGATTCATCCCTCCTCTGATCGGGCCTCGCTGCGGCTGAGCACGTGGAAGGCCGTGCTTGGATCGCATCCGTCCGCTGGAGGACGTCCGACCCTTGGAGGGTGCGGGATCGAGTGCGAGTTGGTCGGCGGCGCGAAACCGGCAGCATCCGGTTCAGAGCCTCGGAGTCCTGCTCCGACGCACGCGTCGATGTCGCCGGTCGCGTTCAGGACCTGCCGGGCGCGCTGTCGGTGATCCGTTCAGTGCCCGGATCGTAGTACAGCCGCTTTCCCTGCCAGTACGACTCCGCTGCCATGATGCAGGCGACGGAGTGCAGAAACCCGTTGTCGACCGTGGCGTGGGTTTGCGGGTTCCTGCTGCGCAGGCACTCGAACCAGTTTGATAGATGCGACAGGTCCTCGTCGCCGATGTTGATGGGGCCTGGCTTGTCGTCGCCCGGAAGTGTCACCCACTGCTCGGGGCGCTCGATGGTGGGGTTGTCTTCGTGGTTGCCCTTTTCCTCGACCACCTTCCATCTCGGGCTGCCCTCGCCGCCGATGTTGATCAGGGTGGCCTTCTTCCCCATGATGCGCGAGAAGCTGTCGCTGTCGTTCCCGAACGAGGTGGAGTAGCTCGCCAGGAACGATCGGGTACTCGACCAGCGCCTGGAACGTGTCGGGGTTCTCGCGGCCGTCGTGCCAGGCGTAGACGCCTCCGTGGGCCACGATCGACTTCGGCGGCACGTCGTTCATGAAGAAGTGGACCAAATCGATGCCGTGGCTCATCCACTGATCGGGAATCCCGCTCGAGAACTCCCGATACAGACGGAACTCGAAATAGAGCTGCGGATCGAAGGGCCGGTATGGCTTCGTCATCAGCCACTTCTTCCAGTCCGTGTCCTGCTCACGGATTTGTTTCACCTGCGGCCGGCCGCGCCAGCGGGGACCGTTGTAGTTCCACACGATCTGGTACTTGCTCACATCGCCGAGGACACCGCGGCGCAGCACCTCCCGTGCGGCCAACTGGTACGGCTCGCTGCGGTGCTGCGTGCCGATCTGGACGACGAGGCCGGCTCGTTTCACGGCATCGCGCGCCGCCTTGACTTCCTCGAGGACGTTCCCCATCGGCTTTTCGCAATACGCGTGCTTGCCGGCTTCTGCTGCCGCCTTCAGCACGGGCGAATGGGAGTGCTCTGGCGTGGCGATGACCACCGCGTCTACATCCTTGAGCGACAGCAGCTCCTCGAAGTGCTGAAAGGCCCGTGGCGGCCGCCCGTAGTTGCGCTCGGTCTCGGCCGCGGCCCGGTCGCGGTTGTCCTTCCAGAGATCGCAGACGGCCACCGTTTCGATGTTGTGCTTGCCCTTCAGTTTGGACACCATCGCGTGCAGCCCGCTGCCGCGATTGCCGACACCGATATGGCCGAGCGCGATCCGATCGTTGGCGCCAAGAATCCGGCCGTAGGACAGCGCGCTCGAGGCAATCGCCGACCCCGCCACGACGGCGCCGGCCGTGAGAAAGGACCGACGGTCAATTTTTCCGTCGTTCGAATGCTGCATCGGAACTCCTCCCAGAGTGCGCGGAATTATACAACGCTGATCAGAATGACGTGTCGAGCTGGATGCTCGTTGGCGCTGACGCGGTGGGCGCGGTGCAAGGATGGGCATTCACGATCTGTCCCCGCAGCGCACCCGACTCTTCTATAATCCTCGCCACATGAGCATGAGACCCGGTACTCGCCTTGGGCCCTACGAGATCGCCGAGCCCACGGGCTCCGGCGGCATGGGCGACGTGTATCGCGCGCGCGACATCCGCCTCAATCGCGACGTGGCCGTCAAGACGATCAAGGGCCCGTTCACCGAACGGTTCGAACGCGAGGCCCAGGCCATCTCCGCCCTGAACCACCCGAACATCTGCACGCTCCACGATGTCGGCGAGCACGAGGGCAGCGGCTATCTCGTGATGGAGTTCATCGACGGGAAGCCGATTGCCGGTCCGCTGCCGGTCGACCAGGCGGTTGCGTACGGGGTGCAGATCTGCGAGGCGCTCCACGCGGCGCACCGCAAGGGCATCGTCCACCGCGATCTGAAGCCGGCCAACATCCTGCTGACGAAGCAGGGGATCAAGCTTCTCGACTTCGGGCTCGCCAAGCTCGCCATGCCCGCGAGCTCCGCCGTGCTGTCCGGCGCGCGATCTGCCGACGCGTCGGATCACGCAACGGTGGCGGCGCTGACCGGCGCGCACACGGTCGTCGGCACGCCGCAGTACATGGCGCCGGAGCAGATTGAAGGACGCGACGTGGACGCGCGGAGCGATATCTTCGCCTTCGGCTGCGTGCTCTACGAGATGCTGACCGGGCACCGCGCCTTCGAGGGCAGGTCGGCGTCGACCGTCATGGCCGCCGTGCTCGCGACGACGCCGCGGCCGCTCCAGGAAGTGCTGCCGCTCACGCCGCCGGCCCTCGAGCGTATCGTCGCGCGCTGCCTGGCAAAGGACCCGGAGGATCGCTGGCAGACGGCGCGCGACATCACGGCCGAACTGGAATGGGTCGCGCAGGGTGGATCGCGCGTGGGGCTCTCGCCGGTCGTCGCCGTGCGCCGACGCATGCGCGAGCGCGTCGCGTGGGCAGGATGTGCCCTGGGCGCGATCGCCGCGATCGCGTTCGGGATAGCCTGGATGCGTCGCGCGCCGGAGCCGCCGGCGCTGGTGCGATTTGCGCTGCCGACTCCGGAGGGTCTCGTTGCCCCCAGCCCGCCCGTCGTCTCGCCCGATGGCCGCGCCATCGCGTTTGCGGCCACCGACGTCAACGGCAAGCGCCTGATCTGGGTGCGCGGCCTCGACGCCCTCGACCCGCGTCCGCTGAACGGCACCGAGGGCGTGACGCGGCCGTTCTGGTCGCCCGACAGCCGCTTCCTGGCGTTCATGGCCGGCGGAAAGCTGAAGAAAGTCGACATCGCGGGCGGCCCACCCCAAACGGTGTGCGACGCCCCGACTGGCTCGGATGGATCGTGGAGCGCAGCGGACGTGATTCTCTTCGACGGGCGCGGCAACGATCCGATCTGGCGTGTGCCCGCGGCCGGCGGCGTCGCACAGGCGGCGGTCACCGACGACGCGGCAAGCGGGCGGAAGAGTGCAGGCTGGCCGGAGTTCCTGCCCGACGGCCGTCATTACCTGTTCACCAGTTACGGCTCCGACGACGCGCAGACGCTGATGATCGGGACCCTCGATACGAAGGACGCGGCGCCGCTCTTCAAGACCACGTCGCGCGTCCTCTACGCAGATCCCGGGTACCTGCTGTACGTGAGGGAGCAGACGTTGGTGGCGCACCCGTTCGATGCGCGATCCCTCAAAGTCACCGGTGAGCCCGTGCCCGTGGGCGAGGGCCTCGGCGTCGACAGCGTCGGCCTCGCGTCGTTTTCCGTCTCCCGCAACGGCGTGCTCACGTATCGTGCCGGCGACGCGAGGGGACGCCGCCTGCTCTGGATGGATCGCAGCGGCAAGGAGACCCCGGCGATCGACGTCATCGGCGACTATCGCGACACCGCGTTCTCACCCGACGGCAAGCGGCTGGTGTTCGACGCGAGCCGGACCGGAAACAGCGGCGACCTGTGGATGCGCGACCTGGTCAGGGGAGTCACCTCGCGCTTCACCTTCGACACCGCGGCGGCCCTCGACCCCCTGTGGTCCCCGGACGGACGTCAGATCGCGTTCACGTCGCGTCTCAAGGGGCCCGGCGACCTGTTCGTCAAGGACGCCTCCGGTACTCGCGAGGCCGAGCCGCTGCTCCTGAGTCCAGACGCGAAGTACGGGTCCGATTGGTCGCGCGATGGCTCGGTGCTTTTGTTCACCAGCCAGAGCAAGGACACGGGCTGGGACATCTGGGCGCTGCCCCTCACCGGCGACAGGAAACCATTTCCGGTCGTGAAAACGAAATTCGATGAGCTGTTCGCCACTTTCTCGCCAGACGGCCACTATGTGGCGTACCAATCCGTCGAATCGGGCCGCAACGAGATTTACGTGCAGGAGTTTCCGGAGCCCCGCAACAAGTGGCAGATCTCGACGCAGGGAGGCACCCAGGTCTTCTGGCGCGCTGATGGCCGGGAACTGTTCTACCGCGCGGCTTCACGGCTGATGGCCGTGCCGATCGAGGCCGGCCCCGCATTCACGGCGGGCGCCCCTCAGGAGCTGTTCCAGGCACCCTTTGCGGACCCGGTGATGCGCGGCCACTACCGCCCCGCGCCCGATGGACAGCGGTTTCTCGTCGTCGCATCGCTCGGCCGCGATGCGGTGCAGCCGGCCGCAGTAGTGCTGAACTGGACGGCGGCGCTCAGGAAGTAACGCCATGAAAGAGAAGGGTTGACGATGTCGCCTCGAGCGTACGTTGCCGTTGCCGCGTGTGGCGTCCTGACTGTGGCGCTGCTATCGGAGCGCGTGAAGACGCAGGCCCAGCCGGCGCGCGGAACGTCGGCTGGGACGGAACTGCCGGCGATCGTGCTGCAGGAAGCGCCGGCATTCCCGTTGCCGGCGCACGTCGAGTCGCACGAGATTGCCGCCGGCGGCTACACCTTCGCGCGCCTGTTCGCGGCCGGCGAAGCACTGTTCCACACCGCGTACAACGGCCTCGACGGCGTCGGCAGCGCCGTGCGCAAGGACGGCTCGAAGGTGTCACGTTTTGCGCCGCCGGGGCCGCGCGGCCCCGGTTCGCAGGCGTGCGGCGAGTGTCACGCGGTGCCGTTCCCTTCGTCTGCCGGCCTCGCGCACAGCAGCGTCGGGCGGGAGAAGAAGGGCACGACCGACGTCAACATCCGCTCGGTGACGTCGCTGTTCGGCGACGGGATTCTCCAGTTGCTGGCGCAGGAGATGACCGAAGACCTGCAGGCCATCCGGGATGGCGCCGCCGCCGACGCGAAGAAGACGCCCGGCACCCCCGCCGTTCGTGAGTTGGCGTCGAAAGGCACCAGCTTCGGCGCGATTGCGGCGACCGCGAAGCCTGACGGAACGGTGCAATTCGACACGTCGAAGGTGGCGGGGATCGATCCAGACCTCGTCGTCAGACCGATGGGATGGAAGGGCGACGCCCCCATGGTGCGCAACATCACGCTCGGTGCCGCTGCGGGCGGGATGGGGATGATCGGCGACGAGATCGTCTGGAAGAAGGCGGGCGCCGGTAAGCACCCCGACGTGGATGGCGACGGCGTCGGCCGCGAGTTCTCCGTCGGCGACATCACGGCGATGACGGTGTACACAGCCGCGCAGGAGACGCCGACTGAATTGGGACGGCTGGCGGCGCTCGGCTACCTCAAGGCGCCGAGTGCGGCGGAGGCCGGGCGCATCGAGGCCGGGCGCAAGAACTTTGCCGCCATCGGCTGCGTACGCTGCCACACGCCCGACATGCCGCTCCTCAACACGCGCTTCGAAGAGCCGACGCTGCGCGGCAACGGCCATTACTACGATGCCGCGTTGGCAACGCTCGACAGCGACTACGACCCGAAGCGGCCGTTTGCGTTCGACGTGCTGAAGGACGCGCAGGCGCCGCGCCTCGAAGCACGCGCCGGGGGTGGCGCCGTCGTCCGCCTCTATGGTGACCTCAAGCGGCACGCGATGGGCCGCGTGCTCGCCGACCCGGCAGGCCCCAGTGAACCGGTCGGTCCCGATTCCGAGGATCTGAAGTACAACGACGCAGCGGTCACGATCCCGGCCGATCACTTCCTCACCGCGGAACTCTGGGGTGTCGGCAACACGGGCCCGTGGCTGCACGATAACCGCGCAGGAACGCTTCGCGAAGCGGTTCTCCTCCACGGCGAGGATGCGCCCGTCGCGGTCGGCGCCGCGGGCCGCAGCGAAGCGCAGGAATCGCGAGACGCGTTTCTCAAGCAGCCGGCCGCCGATCAGGACGCCGTCATCGCCTTCCTGCTCAGTCTCAGGACGTTTTCGCCGGACAAGCGATAGAAAGGGCTACGGGCTCAAGGGCACAGAAGGCTGGCGGTTGGAGGCTGGAGGCTGGACGGAGGTTGGGCCTGGAGTGAGGTGGCCTTCAGACCTGGTCGACCTTCTGAGGCGTCCTCGCTCTTCGCAGCCGCCTGGCGAGGCTGCGGATGATCCCCTCGGACACCACGGGACTCGCGCCGAGCGCCTGGCGGAACGAGCCGCCGGTCAATCGCAGGGTGCGCACGGCGATGGTCGCGGCGACGACCGTGGCTTCGTGCGGCGCCGGGTCGAGCACGGCGAGCTCGCCGATGCAGCTGCCCGGCCCTTCGGTCGCCGCGGCCTTGCCGCTGTGCGACACCGACACCTCGCCATCCAGCAGCACGAACACCTCGTCGCCCGGCTCGCCTTCACGACACAGGCACTCACCCTCGGTGAACCACGTCTCCGTTCCCGCACGGGCAAGCTGCGCCAGGTCTTCCGGGTCGAGGTCATCGAAGATCCCGATCGATCGAAGGGCGATCATGTTCTCGAGCGTCGCCGTCATCCCCGGCACCGCACCGGCGGCGCGCGCGCGCGCGAACCCCGCCGTTTCGCGCACGATGGGATGCTCGTCCGCTTCGAGCGTTTCGAAATCGGCGTCGCGCGCCTGGTCCATGCCCTCGAGCAGGTAGAGCGCGGTCGCACGAAGGTACGGCTCCGGACTCGTGAGCTGGGCGCGCAGCAGCCGTGCCGTGTCGGCGGTGTCACCGACCTCCCGGCGGGCGCGTGTGAGCGCGGCCGTCAGCGACGCGGCCATGCCGGGTGACACGAGCGATCCGACGACGCCGACGACGACATCGCGGGCCTCGGGGTCGTCGTCCAGCAGGCCGTCGCGCAGCGCCCGTGTCGCCGACTCGTCGCCGACGAGGGTGCGGACCAGGCTGTCGGCGGCGCGGGCCCACCGGCGGCGCAGCAGCCGCACGAGGAACCGGCCGGCCGGCGACGGTAGCGACTCGAACCGCTGCACGGTCGCGGCCAGCCACTCGATTGCCGCCGGCACGCCGGTCAGGTGGCTGGCGAGACCGTCACTCCGGAGCAGCCGCTCGACAACAGCGGCGTGCTCGTCGACGGTGACGCCGTAGCGCGCGCGCAGCTCGCGAACGAAGGCGTCGTCGATGCCGGTGGGCGCCTGCTGCTGCCGATCGAGGTGCACTGCCAGCGCCTCTGCGTAGGTGTCGAGCTGCAGCTGCTTTTCCGGCGAGGCCGCACGCGCGTGCGTCGCCGCCATGCCGCCGCCTTCATCGGCGAGCTCCGACATCGCGAGCTCGTGATCGGCGTCGGAGATCTGCAGCTGGCGCCGCAGCGCGTCGAGCCGATGGACCTCGCGCCGCGAGATCATCCCGCTGTCGACGCTGTCGCGAATGGCGGACTTGTACAGGTCCAGCATCTGCCGCCGGGCGTCGTCCTGGGACCGGGATCTGATCGTGTGGATCAGAAATGCCTCGCGCAGGTCTCGCGGCGGGGGCGCGTCGGTCCATTTCCAGTTCGCGACGAGCCTGCGGGCCAGCGTCTCTTCGGCAAATGCAGACTGGCGGCGCCCGACGCGGCGCACGAGGCCAAGCGTCGCAGTCGCCACGACCACGATCTGAAATGCGTGCGGCAGGCCGGGCACCAGACGGAGCGTCGGAGCGCCGGCGAACGAATAGAACGAGACGAACGCGGCGAATGCCGCAAGGGTGTAGACCACGCTCCGCAGGGCAGCCGCGTCGTCGGTGCCGTAGCGGCGGCGCCAGGCGCGGCGGAGGGCGGGCTCGAACGCCCGGAACGCCGCATGACTGACCACTCCGCCAGCCAGCAGCGTCAGTGCGGCAGCCACGGCGCGCGGCACGCCCGGCCAGAAGTAGAAACCGGCCGTGTGGGCGTCAACGCCGGGAACGAAGGCGGTGCGGAACAACCCCTGCTCGCGCGTCCAGCCGCCGTCGAAGTAGTACGCCCACGTGCCCGACTGCAGGAAGTAGTAGGCATAGAAGGCGAGCACCACTCCCGGGAACGCGAAGTAGACGTCGCGTTTTGCCGGCAGCAGGATCTCTTTCCAGTAGCTGTTCTCCTCGTTGATGTCCGGGCACGCCGGCCGGCACGCCGTGCACGTGGTGCACTGCGAGTTCGGAGTGTCGCGCAACCCGCGCGGCTCGGTGTACAGCTTCTCGACGAAGGAGATGGGGCAGACGTAATTGCACCAGGTCTTGCCGGTGAACCGCAGGCCGACGATGATAGCGGCGCCACTGAGCGCCAGCAGGAACGCCGCGAGGGCGTGGCCGTCACCGTTCGTGGCCGTGAGCCGCAGCCACAGCGAGACGAGGAACACGGCGAAGGCCAGGTGGTAGGCGTGCGCCTGCAGCCACGGACCCGCGCGGCGCTGGCCGCCCCACCCGAGGCGCGACGGCAGCTGCGCGACGAAGGCGAGCGGGCAGATCCGGCGCCAGCGATGGTAGCCTGCGAGGACGAACACGAGCGGCAGCGACGCGACGGCCACCGTCCAGAACGCGCGACCCGTGCGCGCGGGCGCCGCGAGCCCCCAGACAATGAAGCCCGCGAACAGGACGAGCGCGGCATACCGCGCCGGCTCGACCCACCAGGCGTCCAGGACGCGCGCAGCGTGCCGGCCATCCTGACGTGGCCCGCCGGTGTGGACGGGGAAAGTGACTGGTCGAACGTTGGACGGCGGGTGGGTTACGGCGTCGGCCATGGCCTCTGGGGGAGGCGGTGACGATACCACGGCAGAGCGGATCTTCATGCATCCGGCCGATACGAGACGGGTATACCCTAGCTGCGGAAAGGCAACATGACTGAGCTTCTGACAGATCCTGGTCCCGAGTGGGTGGTGGCAGAAATGCCCGCGGGTTACCAGAACCGCCTCAGCGAAATTCAGCGGTTGATGGCCGACCTGCAGGTGATGGGGCAGTTCGCACGTCTCCTGCGAGCCGTCGGGCCGCCGCTCGGCGAGGCGGTGCGGGACGTCTTTACGGCCCTCAAGTTCGACACCGACCTGGTCGACACCTCTTCGTGGCCGACCGTCACCGTGCGGATGGAGGGGAAGCGAAGGCTGCTGCTCATTCCGTCGGCGAGCACCGAAGCGATCCAGAAGAAGAGCCCCGAGGTGGCACAGGTGTTCCAGACGCTGCAGGATGTGGCCGAAGATGCCGATCGGGTCGTGCTCGTCACCAACGTGCACCCCGACACCCGGCCTTCCGATCGGCCCGACGCCCTCGCCGCGGATGCCTTGGCGTTCGTCGTCCGCATGGGCGCGACGCACCTCACGGCGCCCACGCTGTTCAACCTCTGGAAGGTGTCACTTCAAGCGCTGGACCGCGCCCGCGCGCAGGTCGAACGGCTGCACGGTCACGAACCAGGCACTTTCGACCTGCCGGCCTCGGTGCTGCGGTAGTTCCGGCGCGCGGCCCTGCATTCCGCGAGTCGGAGGTGTTCTCGACCGCGGCGCCGGCCCGATCACGCCGCTTGCATGGCCGAGTCGCGCACGGTGCGGAGCGCGGTGCCCATGCCACGAGCTGATCCAGCATTGCCGAGAGCGACTGCGCGTGCTGCGCGGCCGGTTTGATCGCAGTCGCTCTGCGAGAAGGGTATCGGCCCGCTGCGTTGCGACGAGTCCGCCTCGATGCTGGCGGACACCGGGGAAGCCGCACAGCTGAAGTGAGCTATGGGCGAGGTCAGCTGCGCGGCTTCACTCCCGCGAGCAGCGCCAGCTCGCGCCATTTCCAGTGGCAGTCCACGTCGTCGAACCCGATGGCACGCAGCCACTCGAGCTGTGTGTGTACGTCCAGCAGCTTGTTCGACGGATCTTCGTCAGCGGGCGCGACGCCCAGTGCGGCGAGAAACGCGTCGTGCAGTCGCACCGTTGGCGAGGCGACGTGTTCGAGGTTGCAGAAGACGCCGCCTGGCTCGAGCAGGTGGAAGACCTCGCGGTAGAGCGCCAGCTTCCGCGCATCCGTCAGGTGATGAATCGCGAAGCTGGAGACGATCGCGTCGAAGGTGCCCATCGGCGGCAGCGGACAGTCCATGTCGTGCTCGACGACGGAGACACGTTGGTCGGGGGCGAAGCGGGCCCGCAAACGTTCGAGCATCGTGCCCGAGAAGTCGAGCGCCACACTGCTGGCCACGCTGGGGCGAGCGGCGATCACGAGCCCCAGCAGGTGCCCATCCCCGCTCCCCAGGTCGAGGACGCGACGGATTCCCGGAGGCAGGCACTCCACGAGCGATGTCTCACCCTCGGTCCGTCGCGGGATGCTGCTCGCCCTCTCGAGGTAGGCGAGCGCGTGCTCGGAGGCGGTCCACAGGTTCACGCCCTCAGGCGCGGTCTCCTCGCTGCTCATAGACCTCTCGTTATTTTCGACGCCCGAAACGGATGATGGCCCGCCGCCGAGCCAGGATCCCAGCCGAGTTGTCCCTGGGCTTCGACCGGATCGAGGAGCTCGACGCCGCACTCGATCCGGCGATCTTCACCCGCCGCGCGCCGTGGGAAGCCGGTTTTCTGGCCGCCAGGGTCATCCTGCAATACCGCCGGGGCGGTGGGCTCCGGCGCTCCACTTGCCCGACTTCTACATCGGCGCCCATGCGGCACTCGAGGGGTTGACGCTCCTGACGCGGGACGCGCGCCGATTCCAGACCTGCTTTCCACGGCTGCCGCTGTTCGCGCCGCGACGCTGACCCCGGCAGCGCGCTGTTGTCACAACGGTACGTGTCACGGTCCGGGAGTAAGCGCGCGTTTGATATCGAGACCGAACTGCGGTTTCTCGCGCGTGCCGGTCACCCGGATGGGCAGCTTCGTCCCGCCCTTGGCGCTCCGGAAAAGCGGCTGGAGGATCTTCGCGATTGTGGCCTTCGCACCGGTCGTCGTCTGCGCGAGCGTCGCATCCAGGAGGAGGTCGCCCGTGAAATCCATCGTCTGCGTTCGAAGGCCGTAGGTGCCGTCCAACCGAACGACCGCGCCAGGGACGGCGAAGGTCAGCTCCGACAGACGGAGCACTCCGTCCTTGAGCACGAAGCGGCCGTGCATGTTGGACACGACGCTTGCGCCGGCGACGTCGCCCGTGTCGCCGCGCGCGCGTTGGCTGAGCATCGTGATCCGCTTCTGGACGTCGTAGCTCGTGAACCGCGCCTCCGAAAGCGAGAACCGCCCGTCCAGCT
>CAVOPA010000013.1:0-164558 GCA_963697705.1 Vicinamibacteria bacterium | reverse complement strand
GGCGGCGTGCGGGAGTATTGGATCGTCGATCCCGACCGCAGTCAGGTGACCGTGTATCGGCGCGAACGCAGCGCGCTCGATGCGCGCTCGACTTTGTCCGCAGCCGATAGCGCCGTCCTGACGACCGCTTCGATCCCAGGCTTCTCGCTCTCGCTCTCAGACCTGTTCAGACCAACGATCTGAAACTACCGCTACTGGCAGGTCGCGTTGACTGGCGCGATTCCGCGAACGTTCAGACCGTCGCGCCCACCTTCACCGATCAGCGTCGCGCGGACCGACATGCGATAGCCGACGTACTTGTCGAGCGACGTGAGCACGAACTTCAGCGTGTACTCTCGATCGCCGAGAGGCGCGTTGACGTCGGGCGACTGACTCTCGAAGACGCGCGCGGGACGCGAGGCCATCGTCAGCTTCCAGTCGCGTCCCTCTCCCTTCGCAAGACAACCGATGACGTGCGCGAAGCTGTTCGAGGGGAGCTCACTCGGACCACCCTTCTTGACGATCTGAACGCCAACGCTCGACGCGGCCGTCATCTCACTCGGACCCGCGGGAAACCCGTTCGAGTTGAGAATGTGCGTGACGATGTCCACGTAGGTCGGGGTGCCGAGCGTGCCTGCGAGCGATCCGTCCTCTGAAAACGGCATGTTCTTGCTGATGCGGCCGAGCATGTAGTCGACCGTCGTCTCCTGCCAGTCGGCCCAGAACCGGTCGCCCTTGAGGGCCTGCTTCTCGCCGCCCTCGAGCGTAGCGCCGTGACACTCGGAACAGTTGGCGAGGTAGAAACCTCGTCCGCGTTCGGCCTGCGCCGCTGTGAACACACCGTCCCAGACGCTCTTGCTTGCGGCCTGACCGTTGACCACCTGTTCGCTGCCGAGCACTACACACGCGATGAATGAGGCCAGAAAAATGACCGACGCGAGGTTCACCAGTATCCGCATAGATTTCGGATGATATCGAATGGACGCGCCGGTGCGCTACGTGGATTCGGCCGCGAGTGCCAACGGACCCTTCTGGACTGGACGATGGGTGTCCCACCATTGGCGGGCGCGGTCCTCGTCCCATGGCTTGATGCCGCCTACTCCGGCAAGTCTGCGAGACAACTCGCGCGCCGATTGCGGCCGATCCGCTGGATTCTTGGCCAGGCAATCGAGGATCACGCGATCGAGCGCGGGCGGAATCGGAAGCTCTGAGCGCTTCGAGGGCGCAGCCGGTTGCGTATGCGCGTGATGGACGACGATCGCCATCGGCGTGTCGCCGGTAAACAGCGGCTCACCTGTCAGCAGAAAGTACGCGACGCAGCCCGTGGCGTAGATGTCAGCGCGCCCATCCACCCGCGATCCATTCAACACCTGCTCGGGCGCTATGTATGCGGGCGTGCCCTGGAATATGTTGTCCTGCGTGATGCCGATCGTCCCTGTCTCCAGCATGTCCGGCGCCGCCGCCTTGGCGATGCCGAAGTCGAGGACCTTCACGAAGTCGTGTTCGCCTCCGTAGCGGCACAGAAACAGGTTGGCCGGTTTGATATCGCGATGCACCAACCCGTTCGACTCCGCTTCGGCAAGCGAATGACAGACCTGATGCAGGACGTAGATCACGCGTTCCGCCGGCATCGGTCCGTGGCGGTGCACGAACCGCTCGAGGTCGAGACCCTCGAGAAGTTCCATGACGTAATAGAAGCTCCCATCGTCGGCCACACCGAAGTCGAAGAGCTGCACCGTGTGCGGAGACGAGAGGCCCGCTGTCACCTGCGCTTCACGCTCGAATCGTCGGACGACGTCGTCTGACTTCGCATCGCCGATGTTCGACGCTCGAATGAGCTTCACGGCCGCGGGACGTGCGAGCAGGCGATGCTTTGCCTTCCACACCTCGCCCATGCCGCCCTGCCCGAGACGCTCGACCAGACGATAGCTTCCGAGCTCGCGCGCTTCGGTGACTTCCTTGCCTAGGGTGTACACCACTCGCGCGCCGACGTAGGCCATGATGGTGATGAGCAGGTACGGCAGCACCATCCAGAAGAAGAAGGTGTCGGCGGTCGGGCTGAAGGTGGTCCGTCGCGTCAGCACCATGAAGGCGATGACCACCGGCACTGAGGTCAGCGACAGGAACGTCACGATTGTGGCTTTGACCGGCCGGGTAGGAATCACCACCGTGAAAAGCAGCGCCCACACGGCCACCCACGACAGACCGATCCAGCCATTGAAATTGAGGCGCGTCGGCTCGAGGTATTCGGCGAGCGAGATGCCGTAGCAGCTCGCCACTTCGAAGACGAGGCCGACGTTCATGACCGTCGATAGCGGCACGCGCGTGCTCGTGGCGAAGGCTGCAACGACAAGAGCCACGGCAATCGAGACGAGACTCGGCACCCAGTTTTCCGGATTGCCCCAAAAGAAAGCGAACGCCTGCCGGGACATCAGGTTCGGGAAGACCCCGGCCATGAAGAACGTGAAGGCGTAGAGCAGTGCGAGGATGCGGAGCCGGTAAGCCGATTGACTGAGGATTTCGGGCGCGAGCGCACCGGTGGTGCGAGCGGGAGCCGAGACCTGTCGTCCTCCCCGCGGCTGGAGCATCGTCACACCGGGGTTCACGCGAGGATCTTAGCCTGTCCGATCGCTGAATGAGCTGGAGTGGTGCACCCGTCCGAGCTGAAGGTTGCGTTGCGGTCAGCCTGTATACGACCGTAGCCATGCGATAGTCCCAGACCACCGTGAGCAGCACATAGAGAGGGTGAAGTTCAGCTAGCAGAAACACAGTATGGACCGAAGTCTCTTGGACACGTAGCATCTGCGGCGTTCTGCCGTTCTCAGTTGCCCCACGACATTGAGTTGTCGTACTCCGACAGAAAACGCGATGTTTACGGCAACAGCCGTTTCGCTGGACCGGAACAACTTCCTTCGCATGGCCTCAGGCCCAGAGTATCGCCGCCACCGATGTCGTGGGTGAACTCATTCATGACGAAGTCCAAAACGTCGGGGTCGGTAGGAATCTGTTGGCAGGTGTTCGAGGCTTCGAGCACTCGCCTCTTAGCGTGCGCGATGTTCGATGCCTCCGGTCCCGGAGTAGAACTTCGGGTCGGTTACCTCGGTGATTCGCCTCTCCGCTCGCAGATGATGCCTGACATCGATTCGGCGCGAGTGTTGGCGCAGGAGTGGCTGGACAACGTGCGAGCGGCTGCGGAGAGCAATTAAGTGGAGTCGTGGCCTTGACGTTTCAGTGTCTCGATTGCAACCAACTGATTGAAGGCGACCCGTGGTGGTATGACCCTTTGGCCCACGCGACCAATGACGGTGCTCAGGTTGCTCCGCTCACAGGAGTCGTCACCCAACAGCCCGGTCCACCATCATCCGTGGCGGGGCCATTCCATAAGGCGTGCTTGGTTAGGCAAATGGGTCGTGAAGTCGATTCTCTGACATCTCGCAAAGAACGCTGAAACTGGGACGGCGCTTTTTCTTTGCGAAACCCTGCGAGGTGGCGAATCGCGTCTGCACCATCACGACGATGACGAGGCCGACGTCGAGGTGCGAGCCGCAATCTCTGACGGGACGGTGGCCGAACGCGGCGAGCGTCCAACATCGAGACCGGCCGAATCGTCGCGTCGCTATGGTTGGATGCTATCCGGGGCGAGTTTGCGATCCGATAGGGCCACTTACCCGGCCTTGTTCTTGACCGCCGAGGCATTCAGGTTGCCGAAGACAGCGCGAGTGGCGGGCTCGTCTGCACCCTTGGGCACGAACCACCAACACAGGCAGTCACAGCAGCGAAAGTAGTCGACCCTCGGACTGGGGAGAATATCGGCAAGGTCCACAATGGCCCGGCTCTCACAGTCGGGGCAATACGTTCGGGCGGTGCCCATTGTTCGCGTCCTTTGGGCTGATGGTTTGGAAAGCGACGAGCATACACCCGATCCCACGCTCGTTTTCGTGTCGTGAGTCAGAGCTGGTGCTGCACGGCTGTCCGTTCCGGGCCGTCTCGCCCACTACAGCGACGAGGTGGTCGGGATCAAACGGCTTGGTGAGGTGGTAGGCGAACCCGTGCCGGAAGATCTGGCGTCGATGTTCCGGCGCGTCGAAAGCCGTCACGGCGATCATCGGAACGCGTTGGCCTCGTTCGCGCGCTCGGCGGATCAGATCGAAGCCGCTGAGGCGAGGCATGCCGATATCCGTGACCACGACATCCCATCTGTTCTCTGTTAATAATTGCAACGCATCCTCAACCGAGCCGGTCACCGACACTTTCGCTCCTGCCAGCCTGAGAATGCGGGCTATCGACTTCCGAATAGCGGAGTCATCATCGACAACTAAAGCGGTTAAGCCTTGAAGCGGCTCATCCACAAAGCCCCTCCAAATGCGAATCGTGTTAGCCCGGCTAACAGCACGCTCCGCATAAGGGTTGCAAGGCCTAATCCACACGCCATGTCGAATCTCGATAACGATTCGCCCTTCGCAGAGCCTTGATACACCGCGTCCGGTTGAGCGTCCCCACGATTGTTCGCGGGTTAGACGAGAGGATTACTCCAGTGCTTCGGCACTCCCGGTTCCTGAGCACTCCACCAAATTCCCACACGCAGGGACAGCGGCGGTCGATTACACGATCTTTCGGACATCGTCACTGAGCGTCCTGGGAACATTCACTATCGATCCCTCTCTGGCGGCTCCGGTTGGTGAGAGTAACGTCAACATGACGGCGTTGACGTTCACTGAAGAAGTGCCACCGTTCGGCGATCTCACGATCACGCTTGGCGACATCGATGTCGGCGACGTCCCGTCGTTTCGCGCGATCTTTCTCGACGGCCAGATCGCATCGATTAGCGCCATCGGATCAGGAGATCTTCCGGGCGGCATCAGGTTCTTTCTCGATTTCACCCCCAACGTCCCGGCGGATCCATCCTTGATCGATCTCAACATCGTCGGGAGCTTCGCTCTCGATGCGTCTACGAAGGACATCATCGGCGATTCAGCCACCGGCCCAATCGACATCAGCGCCGCAACGACAACCGTACCCGAACCTTCAACGCTGGTGCTTACATTGCTGGGTGCACTCGGCCTAGGCGCTGTCCGCGGCCGCCGCTAACACGGGAGAACGATAGCGTTCCTCTCGCGTCAGCACTGCCCACGCGCTCCGCACGAGTTCGTTCGCGAGTGCGACGACCACGACGTTGGAGTGCGCGCGGGCATCGAGTGCTGGCTGGCGTATCCAGTCCGAGCTGTTGACGTGCCGATGGAGTCACGTCGATTTCGTGAGCGGCTGGATACGCTTGGAGCCCGGAGAGACGACGAATCGACGGGGACGGATGTTCCACCTGACGCCCCAGCTCCGTTCCGTACTGGAGGCGCAGAAGAAACACACGGAAGCTCTCGAACGCGCCGACGCCAGAATTATCGCAACCGTGTTCCACCGGCGCGGCAAGCCAATTCGGAACTTCTATGCAGCCTGGAGAGCAGCATGTCGAGTCGCCGGAGTGCCCGGACGCATTCCGCACGATTTCCGGCGAACGGCCGTTCGGAATTTTGAAAGAGCTGGGGTGGCGCGGTCGGCGGCAATGGCAATGGTGGGACACCAGACAGAGGCCATCTACGTCGTTACGCGATTACCGATCAAGCGATGCTCAAGGATGCCGGTGAACAACTCGCCGCGCCGGCGACTCAGCTCGCGCCCGCGAAGGCAAATGGCTACGTCATTCTCGCGCACGTTCCCCTTTACTTGCGGTAGATAGAGATGGTGCCGGAGGAGGGAATCGAACCCACACGGGCGTTAAGCCCACCGGATTTTGAGTCCGGCGCGTCTGCCAGTTTCACCACTCCGGCCAGGAACTAACGATTCGAATTCTATCAACAACTTGCAAGGACTGCTCGCCGGGTCGTATTGGCAGTGTAGGTAGCTACTGCGACTTTTGATTTGCCAGAGCAGCGAGAACAGCGTCTGGGTCGAAGCAGACCTGCCGTGAAACCTGCGTATCAATGCACGGGATTTCGTGACGCGTGGTTTGCACCTCCGTGTTCGTCTTGGAGGTATCTTCGGAATGCCGAATGCGCGGACACACTGCCCGTATTGCAACAGCCAGGCAGTGAAAGATCTCGGGTATGTCCTGCGCATTCCCGGCGTCGATTTGTTCCAGTGCGGCACATGCCTCGAGTTGTGGCACCTTCCGAAAGATCAGAATTGGCCGCCGGGTCGGGACTTGCTGGGACCCATGAAAACTAAAGGAGACTGATCGCTCAACCCCAACCCAACCTCAACCTCAACGATTTCTGAATAAAGGCCCACACGCCGTACAGAAACGGCCCGGCAAACGTTGATAGATACGTCGAGGGTCAGGGCGACGGCCTGCGGCTGTCGCTCGCTCGCGTACCTCTGCCACACGAGGCGCGAGACAGGTTCGTGGAGGTTGAGATGAATATCCGTTTTTCCCCGGTGCTCGGGGCATTGCTGCTGGCCCTGCTTCCGCCAGCCGCGCTTGCCGGCCCGATCGTGTTTGAGGCCTCTGGGTCGGATGCCTCGGCAATTCAGGCGACCGTCGATAACTTCCGCTTTGCGCTGGGTTTGCCGAACAATGGCAACAACAGTGGCCCGTTGGCGTCAGGACGGCGCGAAATCAACTGGGACGGCGGTGGGGCGACGACGACTGCGGCGGTGGGTCCCAGCTTCGCCGGTTTCAAGAACACGCGTGGCGCACTGTTCACGACGCCGGGCAGCGGGTTCGAGCAGGCGATTCTCGACGACATCATCGACAACCCGACATACGCGACAACGTTCAGCACCTTCAGCCCGAGTCGCGTGTTCACGCCAGTCGGAAGCAACGTGACGGATGTCACGTTTTTCATCCCGGGTTCACCAGCAGCAGCGGCGGTCGTGACGGCATTCGGAGCGGTCTTCAGTGATGTGGACTTCTGTTGCTATACGCAGATCGAGTTCTTCGGGCTTGATGGCCGAGAACCGGACGCTGCTGCACCACCGCTCTTCACTGAGGTCGTGCCTGGCCCTGGAGGGATTTTTCCCCCGCCTCCAAAAGCGGTGGCCTTTCGTTCCTGGGCGTGCAGTTCGATGCGGGCGAGTTGATCACGAGGGCGCGCATCACGACTGGCAACTCTGCACTCGGGCCGAACGACGGTGCCGGCCACGGGTGTTGTTTTCACGGACCTCCCGTCGATGTCGTAGTGATGGACGATTTCATCTACAGTGAACCGCGGACCGTTCCCGAGCCTGGCTCACTGTCGCTGCTGGCCATAGGTGCGGCGGCGATCGCCCTGGCCCGTCGCAAACGGATCAGCATCCGCCTATCACGGTAGTTGCACGGCTTTCGGCCGGGGGCTGACCGGCATGTGGTCACACACGGGTCGATCCAAGGAGGCGTCATGAAGACTCACCGTCTCACCGTTGTTTTGGCTATTCTCTTCGGTCTTGTCGTGACAAGACCTGCCACCGCCGTTCCTGTCGACTACATCCTTTTCGACTCGTCGACACTCGCTGATTTGGGATCGTTTACGGCAGACCCCGCTGCCGCGGCGCCAGGAGTCAGCGAAGTACCTATGACGTCGTTGACGTTCACGCAGACGGTCTTGTCCCAGGCAATAACCGTCACCTTGGCTGGCTTGACGTCCGGCGCTGGAACGTTTCAAGCGATTTTCTTCGACGGCCAACTGGCATCGGTAACCGGGTTCGGAAGCGGATCAGTTCCGGGCATAGGCTTTACTCTCGATTTCACGCCGTTCATACCTGCCGATCCGTCTCTCATCGATCTCAGCGGCGTCGGTGCCTACAATCTCACCGCTGTTTCGGACGACGGGCCGTTCGACGCCGCAATCGGATCTGTGGGCATCCGCACGGCAACTACGACGGTGCCCGAACCGTCCTCTGCGGTTCTGTTGGGTATTGCTTTGGTCGCGTCTTCGATGATGCGACGCTCGGCAAATGCGCGGCGATAGACTCACCACGAAACGCCTGAATACCGTCGTCGTGGAATCCGATTGAGTGCGGGAGTTCCAGGTGCGCCGACACCGTAGTGGCGAAGGTTCAGCTTCGCGCGGCCACCACACTGGCCAACATCTTCTCTTCGAAATCGCCTTCTCGGCTCGCGAGGATCTCGAGAGGGCGAACAAGCGTGACGAGTTCACCCGGCTCGAGTAGAAACGCGGGATTGGTTGGCTTTCCACGCGCCGCTTGACCGCGTGTGAAGGTCTCGTAGACGAGCACGCCTCGCGGACGCAACGCATGCACCAGCTTCGGGAATAGCGGCCGATGCAGATAATGCGCGACGACGATCAGATCGAATACATCTCGCTCCAGGAAGGGCTGGCCATTTTCGAGATCGACGGCTTGCGTCCGAATCGAGAGCCCTCGTCGCGCGGCCTCCTGACTCAGATCGTCGAGCGCCGTCTTGTTTCGATCCACACCCAGCGTCTGGTATCCCTGTTCAGCAAGCCAGAGTGCGTTGCGGCCGGATCCACACGCCACGTCGAGAGCATCACCACTCGCAGGCAACAGATGATGATGACTGGTGAGCCAGTGGCTGGGATCGTTCATTCGCGACTCGCCTTCGCAATTGCGTGGCCGGCAACCCACCCCGACGACCACGCCCATTGAAAGTTGAAGCCGCCAAGGCGTCCATCGACGTCGAGAATCTCGCCGACGAGGAACAGCCCCGGGCACACACGCGACTGCATCGTTGCCGCATCGATCTCCTCGAGCGGGACGCCACCCGCGGTCACCTCGGCGTACGAGTACCCGCGGCTGTCGAGCACGGCGAGCGGCGTGTCGAGCAGCGCGTGCGTGAGTGTTCGACGAGCGTTCTTTGACAGATGCGCCAACGTCGTTTCGGGATCGATCGCGTTGTTGGCGATCCAGGCCTCGGCGACTGATGAAGGCAATCGCGTCGCCAGCAACGGTCGACACCTGAGCGCGCGGACGCGCGCGCTCTTGCGCCAGCCACCACTCCTCGATCGATTCGAACGTCTCACCCGGACACACGTTCAGCCAGACCTCAGCGCGCGTTCCCGCGACCTGCGCTCGATGCCAGTGGCGCGACAGGTTCAAGGCGGCAGGCCCACTGATTCCGAAGTGTGTCCACAGCATCGACCCTTCAATGCGCACCGTTGTCGAGCCGGCCACGCGGAGACTCAACGCCACGTCATGCGTCACCCCCGCGAGCGCGGCATGACGATCACCCTCGAGCACGAGCGGCGCGAGCGCCGGTGTCGTCACGATGCACGCTGTGCCCGAGCCCGCCCGCCAGCTCGTAGCCCAAGCCGTCGCTCCCAGTCTTCGGAAGCGAACGTCCACCTGTCGCCAGCACAACGCTCTGCCCGTCGAAGCGAGAGCTGTCGGCCGTTTCGACGATGAAACCCTGTGGTCCACGCGCGATTGCGCTGACGCGCCTCCCCGTCTCCACCACCACGCCCAGGCGACTTGCTTCGGCCAGCAGCGCGTCGAGCACCGTTCGCGATCGATTGGTATCAGGGAACAGCTTGCCGTCCTCCTCCTCGTGCAGGGGCACACCAAGCGATTCGAAGAATGCCGCCGCTCGATCGGCCGGGAACGCCCGCAGGACGTTCCGGATAGTCCGAGACGAGCCGCCCCAGAAGTCACGGTCGGTCACGACGCGATTGGTGACGTTGCATCGCGATCCACCACTGACCAGAATCTTCGCGCCGATCTTCGTCGCGCCGTCGAGACACCGGACATCGAGAGTCGGCCCTGCTCTCTTCGCAAAGATGGCGGTCGCCAAACCAGCCGCGCCCGCGCCGATGATGATCGCGGTCACGTGGCTGGTGGTTGGTGGATGGTGGTTAGTGGAGGTTCACAGTTCACGGTTCACAGTTCACATTGGGAATTGGAAGTTGGGATTTGGGCGTTGAGAGTCGAGAATACCCGAGATGCAGCGCAGTCCGGCCGGACCCCGAACGAAGAACCACCACCAATCACCAACCACGAGCCACCAACCGAGCATCTCGGGCGACGTCATCGGCGGCATCACCACGTTCTTCACGATGGCGTACATCGTCGTCGTGAATCCGGGCATCCTCGCGTCGCCGGGCACCGGGATGAGCTTCTCCGGGGTGCTGACGGCGACCGTGCTCCTGGCGTGTTCGATGACGCTACTCATGGGACTCTACGCACGACTCCCATTCGCCGTCGCGCCGGGCATGGGGCTCAACGCGTTCTTCACATTCACCATCGTGCTGCAGCAGCAGGTACCGTGGCCGACGGCGCTCGGCATCGTGTTCTGGGCAGGTGTGCTGTTTCTCATCGTGTCCGCCACGCCGCTTCGCGAGCAGATCGCGATGGCCATTCCCGCGGGGCTGAGACTGGCTACGGCTGCCGGAATCGGTCTCCTGCTGACGCTGATCGCATTGCGGAACGCTGGCTTGATCGAGTCTGACCCCGCAACGCTCCTTAAACTCGGCACGCTCGATCATCGTGCCGCGTTCCTGCTGGCGGGCGTGCTGATCGCGGCGGCGCTGATGCGACGGCAGAATCCGCTCGCCTTCCTTACGGCGATCTTCGCTGTCACGGCCGTGGCGTGGGGCCTCGGCTATGCGACGCCTCCCGAACGCATTGTGAGCGCGCCGGATTTCTCGTCGGTGTTTCTCAAACTCGACGTCCTGGGCGCGCTGCGCCTGGCGCTGGTGCCTGCGATGATTACCATCCTCGTCACGGATCTCTTCGACTCGCTGTCGACGTTCATGGGTGTCGCGAGTGCGGCGGGCCTCGTCGATCGCGACGGCACACCAATCAATCTCCGACGCGGACTCATCGTCGATGCCTGCGCGACATTCGGCGCCGGGCTCGTCGGCACCTCTCCAGGAACAGCGTACGTCGAAAGCATCGCGGGCATTCGCATGGGCGCGCGCACGGGACGCGCTTCGATCGTCACCGCGCTGTGCTTTCTGCCGTGCCTGTTCGTCGCGCCGCTCGCGGCAGCCGTACCGGGTTACGCGACCGCCGCGGTACTCCTGCTGGTGGGCCTCGCGATGTTTCAGGCCGTAACGACGATCGACTTCACGGCGCTCGAGGATGGGCTCCCCGCCTTCGTCACGATTGTCCTGATTCCGCTGACGCTGTCGATCTCACAGGGCATCCTGTGGGGATTTCTACTTCACGCGCTGATGTACACGGTTGTCGGGCGCGCACGCGAGGTCAGGCCTGTCCTGTGGGGGCTGGCGGTGGTCTCGGCGGCCTTGCTCGCCCTGGGACACTAATCAACTCCCAACTCCCAACTTCCAACTCTCCAACCTCCAATCGGTTCTTGGCTCCTGGGAGTTGGATCTTGGGAGTTGGGAGTTGACCGGTTACGTAGCGATATACCGCTCGAGCTGCTCGATCGTGAACTGCTGCTGATTGATCATCGCTTTCACCAGGTCGCCGATCGAGACCAAACCGAGCACCGAGTCGCCGTCCATGACGGGCAGGTGTCGAATGTGCTCGCGAGTCATCAACGACATGGCGTGCTCGACGGTGTCGCTCGGATGCACCCGCATCAGGCGCGTCGTCATGATGCTGCGAATCTTCGTGTCGCGCGACGACCGCCCCTCGAGGATGATTTTTCGTGCGTAGTCGCGCTCCGACATGATGCCTACTGGCCGATCGTTCTCCAGGATGAGCAACGCGCCGATGTTCTTGTCTGCCATCAGCGTCAGCCCCTCGAACACGGTTGCATCCGGCGAGATCGACCAGACTCGCGACCCCTTGTTCGCCAGCACTTGCAATATCGACGGCATAGAGCCCCCTCCCTTCCGCACTCAGCCCAGACTACGGCGAGGCGCTGCTCCGATCAACTACAACCGACATCGGTACAATGAACGGTGTCGATGAGCGAACCACTTGTCAAAGCCCTGCCGTGCGGATGCGAGGCGAAGACCTTCCGGGACTTCCTCGGCCGAGTCGTGGGGACGATCGTCACGAAATCTCCCACATGTGAGCGAGCCGAGCACACACTTGGCCAGACGGTCATCATGCCCGGGCGCGAAAATGCCAGACCCGAATGATGTCATCGTCCGATCCGACCGTGCTGTGGCGCATGTCACGCGGCCGCTCGACAGCCCACGCGACGATCTTTCCAGGAGATGGGCAAACGACTGTCACATGGTTTTTCGACGGCGTCATGGACCGGGCGGAAAACTATGACACTCTCGATCTCGCCCTGGCGCGCGCAGACCAGATCCGCGGGATTCTGCTCAAGGACGGTTGGAAGGAAACCGCGTAGGGCGGTCCTGTTCTTTGGACCCCGCCGGGTCTGGAAAGCAAGACCCGGCCTACGGCTATGATTGACTGAGTGTCCACAGTAAGACTTCACAAGACCGTTGGCGTTCGCGTAGGCCGCGTGCAGGTAGGCGGCGGCGCGCCGGTCGTCGTCCAGTCGATGACGATGACGGATACGGCGGACGCGCAGGCAACCGCGCGTCAGTGCATCGAGCTCGCGGAAGCTGGCTCGGAGATGGTGCGCGTCACTGTCAACCTGCCTGAAGCAGCCGCCGCCGTTCCTGAGATCAAGCAGCGCATGCTCGACGCGGGCTGTACGGCCCCGCTGATCGGCGACTTCCACTACAACGGCCACCTGCTGTTGACGCGGTATCCCGACTGCGCCGCCGCCCTCGACAAGTACCGCATCAATCCCGGCAACGTCGGCACCGGCAGGCGTCGCGATGAGCAGTTCGCCACCATCTGCAGAGTGGCGATCGATCACAACAAGCCCGTTCGCATCGGCGTCAACGGCGGCTCGCTGAACCAGGAGCTTGTCGTCGACAAGATGCAGGAGAACACGACGCGCGGCCTCGGCAAGACCTCCGAGGAGATTCTCAACGAGTGCATGGTGATCTCTGGCATCGACTCGACGGAGCTCGCCATCGAGACAGGCCTGCGCAAGGATCAGATCATCATCTCGTGCAAGGTATCGCGACCGCGAGACTTGCTGGCGATCTATCGCGATCTCGCGCGCAAGACCGACCAGCCTCTGCACCTCGGTCTGACCGAAGCCGGCATGGGCACGAAAGGGCTCGTCTGGTCGGCGTCTGCGATCGGCATCCTGCTGAACGAGGGCATCGGCGACACGATCCGCGTGTCACTGACGCCGCGGCCGGGCGGCGATCGCCGCGAAGAGGTCTACGCGGCATGCGAGCTCCTGCAGGCTCTCGGGCTGCGAATGTTTGCGCCAAGCGTCACCGCTTGCCCGGGATGCGGACGCACAACCAGCAGCACCTTCCAGGAACTCGCCGAGCGAACGCAGGACTACATTCGTGCGCAGATGCCCGACTGGAAGAAGCGTTACGAGGGCGTGGAGACGCTCACGCTCGCCGTCATGGGCTGTGTCGTGAATGGTCCCGGCGAATCGAAGGCCGCGAACATCGGCATCAGCCTTCCAGGCACCGGTGAGGCGCCGAATTGCCCGGTCTTCATCGACGGTGAGCACTTCACGACGCTTCGAGGCACGTACGACGAGCTGGCGGAGGGCTTCCGCGCTCTCGTCGACAACTACGTTGCCACCCGCTATCCCGCCCGCACGTAATCCGCCGGCCAACCATCCCCGCCGCGTTGACGTCTATCACGTCGGCGTGCCGCGCACGCCGCGACGAGGAGGCATGCGATGGCGGTCCGAATAATGGAATCGATGGACGGCGTTCTTCGCGACGTCAGGCACAGCATCCGCGGATTGCGCCGCAGCCCCGGCTTCGCGCTGGCGGTCCTCCTCACGCTTGCGCTCGGAATCGGTGGCAACACCGCCATCTTCTCGGTCGTCGATCAGGTGCTCCTCCGTCCGCTGCCCTATCCGGATGGCGATCGCATCGTGCGCATCTATGAGAGGCGCCTCGACCGGCCCGCAGCGTCGCCCTCCGCCCCACGGTCGTCGAATGGCGTTTCGCCAGCCAATTGGCTGGACTGGCAGCAACAGAGCCGCACCATCAGCTCAATGGGCGTCTGGCTCAGTTTCGCTCGCACCCTCACCGGCATGGGCGAGCCCGAGCAGCTCAACGGACAGTACGTGTCGTGGGAGTTCTTCAAGGTGCTCGGTGTCGAGCCGCTGCTTGGTCGCGTCGTCAACGCTGACGACGACAGGCCGATGGCCCCGAAGGTCGCCGTCCTCAGCCACAGGCTGTGGGAGCGACGTTTCAACAGTGATCCGAACGTCATTGGCCGCGTGATTCAACTCGACGACACGCCCGTCACGGTGATCGGCGTGATGCCACAGGGATTCCGCTTCATCTATCAGGACACTGACTACTGGGGCGCCTTAGGCCTCGATCGAGGCACACCATGGCGGGAGGTCGGCGGGCGGTTTACGGATGTCATTGCCCGCATTGCGCCCGATGCCACGCTTTCTTCGGCCGACGCCGAGTTGCAGACGATCACAAGCGGCCTCGCCGCCAGATACGACTTCAACAAGAACCGCAGCATGACCCTCGTGCCCTTGCGCGAAGAATTGACCGGCCAGGTCCAGCGCTCGCTGATCGTCCTCTACGGAGCCGTTGCGGTGCTCCTGACGATCGCCTGCTTCAACGTGGCGAACCTGCTCCTGGCACGTGCGGCATCGCGGCGCCACGAGATCGCCATTCGTGCGTCGCTCGGCGCAGGGCGTCTGCCGATCGTGCGGCAACTGCTCGTCGAGAGCGTCCTGCTGGCACTTGGTGGCGGATTGCTCGGCCTTGCTGTCGCTCGATGGAGCATCGACGGCCTGCTCGCGCTCGCACCAGCAGGGTTGCTGCGTGTCTCCGAGGTCCACCTCGACTGGCGTGTGATGGTCTATGCACTCGGCATCTCTCTCGCCACTGGAATCGCGGTCGGCCTGATGCCGGCGTTCTCGGTCGCGAGACGCTCGCTCGTCACCGGCTTGCGCGAGAGCAGCCGCAACGTCACGCAGTCTGCACGTCTTCGTCAGGGGCTGGTCGTGGCGCAGGTCGCGATGACCATCGTGTTGCTCTGCGCGGCCGGACTGCTGGTGCGAACCGTGATTGCGCTGACCTCCGCGCACAGCGGAATCGACAAGAGCAATCTGATGACGATGGAGGTGATACTACCCAGCTCGCGCTACACGCCACCACGCGTCTCGGAGTTCTTCGCCCGCGTGCTGGGTGAGCTGCGATCGATGCCCGGCGTCGAATCCGCCGGTGCTGGCAATAGTCTGCCAGTCGTTGGCGGTCCGCGTGGCGGAACCGGCTTCCATCGTCTTGGAACGCCGGTACCGGCGTCGCCGAGCGACTTCCCATCTGCGACGATTCGTGTCGTGACGTCCGGATATTTCAAGACGCTGCGCATCCCGGTTCTTCGCGGACGCGAGTTCGACTCGACCGACGAGGCTCCAGGGACCGCACCCGGCTTCGTCGTCAACGATGCATTCGTGCGGCAGTACCTGCGTGATGTCGATCCGTTGTCGACATCAATCTCCGTCAGGATGCAACCCGAGAATCCATACCGGCAGATCATCGGAGTGGTCGGAGACGTGCCAGAAGGCTCGATTCGCGGCGAAGTCCGGCCGACAGTTTTCTACAGCCAGCAGCAGATGCCGCAAGCAGGCATGTCGCTGCTGATTCGCGCGCCGCAGGCAGCGGCGTTCGCGCGCCGCGCCGTGGAGGTGCTTCACCAGATCGATCCCAACCTCGCGGTCACGTCTGTGATGACGATGGAAACAGCGATGGGCGAAAGCATCGCGCGCGAGCGATTGAACGCGCTCGTCTCCGCGACGTTTGCGATCAGTGGACTGCTGCTCGCCGCGCTCGGCCTGTATGGACTGTTGTCGTACTTCGTCACCGAGCGCACGAAGGAGATCGGTATTCGCATCTCGCTGGGCGCGCCACTCGGAAGGCTCACCGGATCGATCGTGGCTGGTGGCTTCCGGCTTGTCGCAATCGGCGCCGTTGTCGGCATCGGCAGTTCGCTGCTGCTGGCGCGCTGGCTAGAATCGCTGCTCTTCGGCGTCGAACCGTACGATCTGCCGACTTATGCCACCGTGCTCGCGCTCCTGAGCGCGGTCACAGCGATCGCATCATGGGTGCCGGCACGAAGGGCCGCAAGTGTAGAGCCGCTTGCCGCGCTGCGGCAGGAATGACCATTACGCCTGAGCTCGACGCAATCGGTGACAGTGATCTGCCCAAAACAGCTGCATTCCGCTCACGAGGTCTGGCATTGATCTCGCAGTGAGTCTCTCTGCTGAATCGCAGAGGAGATCAGCTGATGCGTGTTGTTGTGATTATGTTGTCCATGATGATCGGTGCCGCGGGATGCGCGCGGAAGGTGCCGGAGACGCCACAACCGACTCCTGCGACCACTGATGTCTCGCCTCCGGCGACGACTGCCCCGGCGAAGCCATCCCCCCCGCCGCCATCGACTGTGACAAACAAGCCCGAGGAGGAAGGGTCGCCGGAGAAGCCTGCGCCGCCATCGAAGCCATCAGCGTCGGCTCCGGCCGCAGAACCCGCTGCTCCAGCGACGCCCCCCGCGAAACCTGCGCCACCAACGGCTACGGCGAAGCCCGCGCCGACAAAACCCGCGACGCCGGCGCCGACGGCGAAGCCTGCGACACCGCCGGCTCAAGCAGCAGCAAAGCCGACGACAACGGCACCGCGCGCGACGTCACCCAACCCAACGCTGGATCTCACGGCGTTGAAGGAGCAGCTCAAGTCGACGAAAGCCATCGGCCTCATGACGAAGCTGACGCTGAAGAATCAGGTGGACGATCTGCTGGACGGATTCCGTGACCTCTATGCCGGCAAGGGCAAGAGCACGATGCCGCAACTGCGGCAGTCTTACGACATGTTGATGATGAAGGTGCTGTCGCTGCTCCAGGACAAGGACCAGAAGCTGGCGTCCGACATCGTGGCCTCACGCGAGGTGATCTGGGGGCTTCTGGCGGACCCGAAGAAGTTTGCCGCCCTCGATGTATGAACGCAGGAGAGACTATGAACAGACGAATTCGGACATTCGCCTACTCGCTTCTTCTCACCGGCGCGCTGGCTGCGCCGTCGTTCGCGCAGGACGAGGACGCGCTCAAGAAAGACCTGACGTCAGTGATCGCCCTTCACGGGCAGCCGTGCGGCGAAGTTGTCGCCGTGAAGGTGCAGAAAGAGAACGACTATTTCGCATCGTGCAAGGACGGCAATCGCTACCACGTGTACGAGAGCGAAAAGGGACGCGTGGTGGTGGATAAGCAGTAGGCGGTAGGCAGTAAGCGGTATGCAGCAGGCGTTGTACGGCGGGTCTTGAGGACCCGCCGTTTTTGCGTCCGCACTACCTGGTCGATCCCGACTCCGAGGTCTTCTCTGCCGCGCGCGCGGCGCTCAGCATGTTGAACATCGCGTGATTGCCTTCGTGGCACGCGTATTCGAACATCTCGTCCGGCTGCGTCTTCATATTGAGCGCAGCCGTCCATGACTTTGCGAACGTCGTCGCATCCTCCACGGTCACTTCGTACCGCAGATCCTCGTTGCCAACGCGCGTGAAGCGTTCGACGAGATGCAGGTTCTGGCCTGCCCCACGGTAGTTCACCCTGTCGTTGAAGTTCCGCACATCGACCACGAGCGTGTCGCCGTCCCATCGGCCGCGCGAGTCGCCATGGTACTGACGGATGTCCGACGCGATGTGATCGCGGCCATCAACCGGGATGATGCGCGTTTCGTGGATCATCTCGTAGGTAATCGCGACAAAGCCCGGACCTTGCACGATGCGCGTGTTCGCGTTGTAGACCGCCGGGAACATCGA
Organism: Vicinamibacteria bacterium; assembly: GCA_963697705.1. GTDB lineage: Bacteria > Acidobacteriota > Vicinamibacteria > Vicinamibacterales > JAENWD01 > CAVUCH01. The sequence continues at coordinate 146,879 of CAVOPA010000013.1, read as the reverse complement.
GCCCGGCACGCCGCGCGTGATGCAGCGATCGTAGAGCGTGAAGTCAGTGGGACCGTTGAATGGGCCGTTGCCGAAGCTGCCACGCACCTGCCGCTGGATCCGGGCGCGCGCGTCGGCGGTGATCGCCGGGACGCGCCCATCTGGCGGATCGATCACCATCGACGTTCGTCGTGATGGATTCCCGCGTTCGAGCCAGTGCGGTGGCGGCGACGTCGCTGAGCCCACGGCACCGGCGTTGCTGCGATCGGCAGACTCCAGATCGAATTCCGCGTTGTCGCGCTCTCGCTCGGCGCTGAGCCGCTGGGCGGCCTTCGCGAACTCCTCGTCACTCAACTCCTGTCGAGTGCCAAACTCCGCCGCGCGCTCGAACGGAACGCCAAGCTCACTCTGGCTGGTCCAGTCCCCCTGCAAATCCGGATCACCCCACGGTGTACGCGGCGACTTCGATGCAGACTGCGCGATGGCCATCGCGGGAAGGGCAACAACACCGACGAACAACACGACGACGAGGACCGGTATGGGCTGCGCTCGCATAGGTCACTCCTTGAATCGTGCGGACATGATACTCAGAACTGGGTCGTCTTCGTGTCACCGGTAATCAACCGGGCGCCTCGCTGGAACGTGAGATAGGCCATGGCCCATTCGAACAACACGACCACTCGGTTCCTGAAGCCCACGAGCATGAAGATGTGCAGGAACAGCCAGGCCAGCCAGGCCAGCGCTCCCGACAGCCTGATCCACCCGAGGTCGCTGATGGCCGCACGGCGACCCACGATTGCCATACTGCCCAGATCGCGATAGACGAACGGCCTCGTCGGCTCACCGCGTAGCCGTCGCAGGATGTTCTTCGCCGCATGACGTGCGCCCTGCATCGCCGTCTGCGCGACTCCCGGCAGGAGCTTGCCGCCCTGATGCGTGAACGCCGCGGCATCGCCGACGACAAATACTTCCGGGTGACCAGGGATCGACAGATCCGGCTCGACGACCACGCGTCCCGCTCGATCGAGTGGAACGCCCAGTGTCTTCACCAGCGACGAGGCAGCAACGCCGGCTGCCCAGAGCACTGTTCCCGCATCGACGCGCTCGGAACCGATCATGACGCCAAGCGAATCGACCGCGGTCACGGCAACACCTTCGCGAACCTCGATGCCCAGGCGAACGAGCGATGCGCGTGCGGCATCGCGCAGGTTCTCGGGGAACGTCTGCAGGATCGTCGGTCCTGCTTCGACCAGGAGGATGCGGGCGCGTGTCGTATCAATAGTGCGGAACTCGTCGCGCAGCGTCTGTCGCGCGATCTCGGCCAGCGTCCCCGCAAGCTCGACTCCGGTTGGTCCCCCGCCGACGATCACGAACGTGAGCAGATCGCGTTGTCGGCGAGCATCCTCCTCACGCTCGGCACGCTCGAATGCGATCAGGATGCGCCGCCTGATCGCGATGGCATCCTCGAGTGTCTTGAGGCCTGGCGCATTCGGCTCCCAGTCGTCGTGACCGAAGTACGCGTGTTTCGATCCGGTGGCGACGATCAGCCAGTCGTAGTCGAGCGAACCGCCGTCGGAGAGAGCGATGCGCCGTGCGGCCACATCGATGCACGTGGCGTTCGCAAGCAGCACTCTCACGTTCCTGATGCCGCGCAGGATCCAACGGATCGGCGCGGCGATGTCACCGGGCGAGAGCGTCGCGGTCGCGACCTGATACAGCAGCGGTTGAAAGACGTGATGGTTGCGACGATCGATCAGCGTGACACGAACGTCCGCGTGGCGAAGAGCGCGAGCAGCGGAGAGCCCGCCAAAGCCGCCGCCGATGATGACGATGTGGGGTACCACGGAATTGTTGAGGGCCGATTGTTGATTAGTGATTTGTTGTTGATTGGTGATTGTCGATTGAGGATTGAAAGCAAATCAACAATCAGCAATCAACGATCAACAACGATTCAAAGATCAAAGATCACTCATTCAACAATGATTCATCAAGCCCAGCGGAAGCCCTGCTTCGAGATCGGCAGCGATCGAATCCGCTTGCCGGTTGCCGCAAAGATCGCATTTGCCAGAGCTGGAATCGTCGGCGGCAGCGCAGGCTCGCCGAGACCCGTCGGCGGATTGTCGGTCACGACGAAGTGAACGTCCACCTCGGGCGCCTGCGTGATTCGCACAGTCGGGTACTGATGGAAGTTGCTCTGCACGGCCTTGCCGCCCTGGATCGCGATCTCCCATCCCATCAGGTGACTCATGCCCTCGACCACGGCGCCCTGGCTCTGGTTGATCGCGCTGCTCGGGTTGACGATCTGCCGTCCCACGTCGCCCGCCACCCACACCTTGTTCACCTTCACGCGATTGAGGTCGTCCACGCTCACCTCGGCGACGTTGGCGAAGTAGCCGCGATGGCTGTACTGGAACCCCACGCCCATCGCGGTGCCCTTGGGCAACGTTCGCTTACCCCAGCCCGACCGGTCTCGCACGGCCTCGAGCACTCCGCGGGCGCGCACGTGATCGAAGCCGTTGCCGCCCTGCGCTGGATCCGGGAAGATCGGCGTCTCGAGCAACTCGAGCCGGAACGCAAGTGGATCCTTACCGGCGGCGATTGCCACCTCGTCGATGAACGACTGGAACACGAACGAGAACGCATTGCTGCGCGGCGCGCGATGCGCACCCGTCGGCACACCGAGCGCCATCAGCGTCGCCTGGAAGTCGTAGTTCGGGATGAAACGGGCGGGGAACTCGACGCCCGGGATGTTCGCGGAGTTCGAGAAGCCCTGGTCGCCCTTCGAGTTGTCACCGTAGCTCACGAAGTGATTGCGCCACGCCACGAGCTTGCCGGACGAATCGACGCCCGCTTTGAGGAAATGGAATCCTCCCGGCCGGTAATGGTCATGATGCATGTCGTCTTCACGTGTCCACAGCACCTTGACCGGCACACCGATCTGCCTGGTGATGGCTGCGGCTTCGCCCATGTAGTCGTTCGTGAGACGACGGCCGAATCCACCGCCAGCGCGCTGAATGTGGATCGTGATGTTCGCCTCGGGGATACCGAGCGCAGTGGACACGAGCTGACGTCCGTTGGCCGGCGTCTGCGTCGGCGCCCAGATCTCCATCGTCCCGTCGTGCCAATGCGCGGTGCAGTTCTGGGGCTCGAGTGGTGCGTGTGAGATGAACGGATAGTCGTACGCCGCTTCGACGACCTTGGCTGCGCCGGCGAGCGCCTGCTCGGCGTTGCCATCGACGCGCAGCGGAAACGAGGGCTTCTGCGTCGAGAGTTCCTTCGCCTGACGGGCCCAGGCTTCACTGCTCTGCTGTGCAGTCGCGCCTTCGTTCCACTGCACCTGCAACTTCTCGCGCGCGGTCTTCGCCTGCCACCAGCTGTCGGCGACGATGGCGACACCAGGCATCAGGCCGCGAAGGTCGCCGGTGCCGGCAACAGCAAACACGTGGCGCACGCCGGGCATCGCCTTGATCTGATCGTAGTTCGCGCTCACGACTTTGCCGCCGTAGACGGGACACTTCTCATACACGGCCCAGAGCATGTTGGGCAGCGTGAAGTCGATGCCGAACGTGGGCTGACCGGTAACGATGCGCGCATTGTCGACACCGCGCGTGAACGTTCCGATGATCTTGTAGTCGGCGGCCGCCTTGAGCTTGACCTTCGACATATCCGGCGGCGTCAGCGTCGCGGCACGTGACGCGAGTTCGCCGTAGGTCTTGCTACGGTTGCTTGCGCGATGCGACACTCGGGCATCGGCGGCGACAATCTCGGACGCCGGCACGTTCCACTCCTGCGCTGCCGCCGCGATCAACATCTCGCGAATCGACGCGGCCACCTGCCGCAACGGATCCCAGTTGGTCGGCGTCGCCGTGCTTCCACCTGCGTTCTGCCGGCCGTACTTCGTCTCATCGAGGTCGGCCTGCTCGATGCGGATGCCCGCCCACGGTACGCCGAGCTCGTCGGCGAGAATCATCGGCAGCGACGTCTTGATGCCCTGACCGATCTCGGGATTCTTCGAGACGATCGTGACGACGTTGTCGGGCGTGATCGTGATGAAGGCATTAGGAACAAACGCCTGCCCGGGTCCCTGCGCGACGACTCGCGCAACAGGATCGAGGTACGCGGCGACAAGCATGCCGCCACCGGCCAACGCCGACACGCGCAGGAACGACCGTCGATCGAGCTGGAATGCAGGATTCTTTGTCATCGCGACTCTTGGGGGCTTCGGGCTTGGGGAGGTTCAGGGTTCGGCGGCAACATTGTAAGATACGCGCGTCCCAGAGGTACTGAATGATTCGTCTCGCTCTTGTTGCGATTACGCTTGCGGCACTCGCCTTTCCCCTCCCGCTACGAGCTCAGGGCACGGAGACTTATGCGGCCCGGCTGGGATGGGTGCCGACCACGCCAACCGATCGGCCGAATGTCACCGGCAAGGGTTCGGCCACAGCCACGCTGGCAGGACGCAAGCTGACGATCTCCGGCGAGTTCGATGGCCTGGCCTCTCCGGCGACCGTTGCCCGGCTCCATCGCGGTATCGCCAAGGGCGCACGCGGTGCAGCCATCGGCGACCTCACAGTCACCCAGGCCGCCAGTGGAAAGCTCTCTGGTTCGATCGATCTGACGGTGGAACAGGTTGAAGCACTCAAGCAAGGGAAGCTGTACGTGCAACTGCACACGGCGAAGGGTGTTCCCCCCGATGGCAGCACGCTCTGGGGGTGGTTGCTGAAGTAGCCGAGGGGAAAGGTTCAAAGGTCAAAGGTCAAGGGTCAAAGGTCAAAGTAAGCCATCCTGAGGTCACGATGATGTTGCGTAAGAGCTCGGCTCATTTGCTGGCGTTTGCGAGTCTGGTTGCGTCAGGCGTGTTACTCACCGGACAGCAGCCCGCGGGCGGGCCGTACACCGCGGAGCAGGCGACTCAGGGCAAAGCGGCATATGAGGCGAACTGCGCTTCATGTCACGGCTCAGACCTGATGGGTGCGCCGCCACTTGCCGGCGAAGGATTCATCGGTGGATGGCGCACGCGCAGCACGCGCGAGTTGTACACCCTCATTCGCAACTCGATGCCCGCAGACAACCCGGGCGGCCTGTCCGAGAACAACTACGCGAACATCGTCGCCTACATCCTCCAGTTCAACGGCGTTCCCGCAGGCACGACGCCACTGACGCCAACGACTGACGTCAGGATCGGTGGTCCCGCTCCATCGGCTGCTGCTCCCGCACGCGGCGCGGCTCCGCAGGCCGCTGCCGCGCAGGCGCCGGCAGGGCGAGGCGCCGGCGCACAAGGTGCAGCCGCAGGCGGTGGACGCGGACGCGGGCAGGAGCCACCACCCACCGGTCTCACGGTGAAGGGCGAGGTGAAGAACTTCGCGCGCGTCACCGACGACATGCTGCGTAATCCGGCTCAGGGCGACTGGCCGATGCTGCGACACGATCAGTACGCATCGAGCTACAGCCCGTTGACGCAGATCACGCGAGACAACGCGCAGGATCTTCAGCTGCAGTGGATCTGGCCAATGAACGAGGGGGGAACCAATCAGCCCTCACCGCTCGCCTACAACGGGACGGTCTTCCTGAACAACACGGGCGGCATCGTTCAGGCGATCGATGGCAAGACCGGCGATCTGATCTGGGAGCAGCGTCTCGGCGTCAACATCGCGATGCGCGGGATGACGCTCTACAACGACAAGCTGTATCTCGCGCTGAGCAACGCACATCTCGTCGCCATCAACGCGCGCACCGGTGAAGTGGCATGGGATGTCGCGATGCCCGATGGCCGCGGCAGCTCCAGTGGTCCACTCGTCGCGAAAGGCAAAGTCATCCAGGGCATGGGCGGCTGCCAGCAGTACGTCGAGCAGAAGTGCTTCATCAGCGCCTACGACGCCGAGACCGGCAAGCAGCTGTGGCGCTTCAACACAGTGGCGAAAGACGGCGAACCTGGCGGCAACACGTGGGGCAGCCTCTCGAGTCTGTTCCGCGCGGGCGGCGAGACATGGATCACCGGCAGCTACGATCCGGATCTGAATCTGACGTTCTGGGGCACTGCACAGGCCAAGCCGTGGATGCCAGTCAGCCGCGGCATGTATACGCTCGACAAAGCGCTCTACACGAGCTCAACGCTGGCGCTCGACGTGGACACCGGCAAGCTGGCCTGGTACTACTCTCACGCGCCCGGCGAAGCACTGGACCTCGACATTGTCTTCGAGCGCGTGCTCGTGGACAGCGGCGGGCAGAATTTCGTGTTCACAATGGGCAAGGATGCCGTCCTGTGGAAGCTCGATCGCAAGACGGGCAAGTATCTCGGTCACAAAGAGGGAACGTTCCAGAACGTCTGGGAGAGTTTCGATCCGAAGACTGGTGAACCGCGTTACCGCGCGGACATCATCGACCACGAAGTCGGCCAGTGGATCGATGGATGCCCGAGCACCGAGGGTGGACACAACTGGCAGGCGATGAGCCACAACAAGGCCACCAACCAACTCATCGTTCCGATCAGCCAGAGCTGCATCGCGATTCGCGCGCAGAAGATCGAACAGGTCGCGGGCGGCGGCAGCGGCGGCGGTGCGGACCGGCGCTTCTACGAGATGCCAGGCACCGATGGGAACATCGGCAAGCTCGCAGCATTCGACGTGAACAGCTTGAAAGAAACGTGGGCGCTGCAGCAGCGGGCACCGTTCCTGACGTCTGTGCTGTCAACGGCTGGTGGCGTGGCGTTCGTGGGTGATCTCGATCGCGAGTTCAAAGCCGTCGACGTGAGGACCGGTAAGGTCCTGTGGCGCACGCGACTCTCGACGTCCGTGCAAGGCTTCCCGATTTCGTTCTCCGTCGACGGCCGTCAGTACATCGCGGTGACGACGGGCCTTGGCGGTGGCAGTCCTCGGCTCGTGCCATCGACGATCGCCCCGGAGATCCGCGTCCCAACGACGGGGCAGGCACTCTACGTGTTCGCGCTTCCGGAACCACGTCGCTAGTCGCTGAAGGAGGTACGACTACGACGACGCCGGCCGATGTGACCGCAGGAACGAGCGGATTTGACGCACGGCCAGCGGGATGCGCTCCTTCGGCTCCTTCCACGGGAATATGCTCACTTCGGCGTTCGGCGCGAGCATCGCAGCCTCCATGGCGACTGCGTACGGATGTGCCGGGATGTCGTCCGGCAGAATCAGCACGGGAGTCTTACAGCTGCGGACGAAGTCGCGCGTCACGGTGAAGACGAAGTCGGTGTTCGTGCGGTACATCTTCGTCAGGAACTTGTCCACCGTCTCCATCGTGATATCGGGCCGGCGTTTCACCAGGTCGGGACCCCACCCCTTGATGTTGTTCTCGTAGAACAGATCGCGCATCTCTGGGCGCGATCCGCTCGGCTGCGCGAGTACCGCAGCGACAACCCGATTGGGTGCCCGCTCCAGCAGATTCCAGATGAACGGACCTCCGATGCAGAAGCCCAGCACCATGAACTTGTCGATGCGCAGGTGATCCATCAGACCGATGTGGTCATCGGTGTAGGCATCCCAGGGCCGGTCGATCTCGAGGGGGCCCGACGACTGACCGGTGTTGGCGTTGCGCAGGTCCGAGTAGATGCAGCGGAACTCGCCCTTGAACTCTTCGATCGGGTGAAACGGATCGCCGCTCTTCAAACCGGAGATCGACGAGTTGAGTCCCCCACCGGCAATGAGCAGCAACGGAAACCCCTTGCCCGATTCCTCGTAGTGAATGCGAACGGGGCCCTTCTCGTAGAACGACATGGCGCTTTCTCCTTGCCTCGTCTGTTGAGCCAACACGCGCGACGCGGTGGCCATCGCCGTCGCCGCAGCGCCCGCTGCCAGGAGCTTCCGTCTGACAGGATCCATATCGCGTCCTCCTCTATCGGCTCACAATCCGTCCGCGTTTCGTCCCGCACCTCATTGGCGCGGGCATTCTAGCTCAGTCCGATGGCCCCGGAAGCCGACGTGCTGATGGGGGCCGTTCAGCGTCGTTCATCGTTGACCTCGCCCCGTCGGTGTGTCGTCAATATGTAAGGGCGACCAAGGACGATCCGGCATGACGAAACCGAAGGCAGCGATCTCGTGGAGCGGTGGCAAAGACTGTTGCCTGGCCATGCTGCGAGCATGGAACAGCTTCCACATTGTGGCCATGGTTACGATGTTCAATGAAGACGGCGGGCGAAGCCGTTCGCACGGCTTGCGACCAGCCATCCTGGCGGCACACGCGGCCCGGCTCGAGTTGGAGGAGTTCTCCGCCCGCTGCAGCTGGGACACCTACACCGAGGAATACATCGCGACATTGGCGCGCTTGCCGGAGCGAGGCATCACCCACGTCGTGTTCGGCGACATCATGGGTGACGGACATCGCGAATGGAATGAGCGCGTGTGCCAGGCGCACGGCCTCACGGCAATCATGCCGCTCTGGGCGCAACCCACGGATCAGCTCGTCCGCGAGTTCATCGCGCTCGGCGGAGAGGCCCGGCTCGTCACCGTACGAGAGCCCCTCCTGGATCGGTCCTGGCTGGGACTGACGCTGACGGAAGAGACCGTGCGTCGCTTGGAATCCATCGGCGTCGATCCCTGTGGCGAATTCGGCGAGTACCACACGATCGTGACCAACTGTCCGCGCTTCTCTTCGCCGATGGCCGTCGTGACAGGAGAGAGCGTCCGCCGTGGCGATTGCTGGGCCCTCGATATGATCGTCGACTGAATCGATGTCGATCGACCAATTGGCTGACCTACAAGAGTCCTCCCAACAGGGATAGACTCGATCCATGAAGCCCGATCCGTCGCTCGCCCCCGAGCACATTGTCGAGACCGCATGTCCTCTCGACTGCCCTGACGGGTGCAGCCTGAACGTCACCGTTCAGGACGGCCGTATCACGAAAATCGATGGATCGACGAGCAATCCGATTACCGACGGATACATCTGCGCGAAGGTGCGGCGGTTCGGCGAGCGCGTGTATGGCAGCGATCGCCTCTTGTACCCATCAGTGCGCAAGGGACCCAAGGGCGAAGGCGCAAGGTTCGAGCGTGTGTCGTGGGACGAAGCGCTGAATCTGGTCGCCGATCGCATGCGGGAGGCGCGCGACACGTGGGGCGCAGAATCGATCCTCCCGTATTCGTACGGCGGATCCAACGGTCTGCTCACGCAGGACACGGGCGATGCCACGCTCTTTCGTCGTCTCGGCGCGTCCCGCCTCGCGCGGACGGTATGTGCGGCGCCAACCGGCGCAGCCAACGGCGCCCTCTACGGCAAGATGCCGTCGGTGACCTACCAGGACTATCCGGAAGCGCGACTCATCATCGTCTGGGGCCTGAATCCTTCCGCGTCAGGCATCCACATGGTGCCGTATCTCCGCGAGGCGCAGCGCCGCGGCGCGAAGCTGATTGTCATCGATCCGCGAACGACGCCGCTTGCCAAGCAGGCGGATCTACACCTGGCACTTCGACCCGGCACGGATCTCCCGATCGCACTCGCCATGCATCGACATCTGTTCGAGGGCGGCTTCGCCGATCGCGATTTCCTCGAACAGCACACGCACAACGCCGAGCGACTTCGACAGAAGGCGCTGCCGTGGACGTTCGAACGTGCCGCGGCAGAGGCAGACGTGCCGGTTGAGCTCGTCGCCAGGCTTGCCGAGTGGTACGCGACGACGTCGCCGGCGTTGATTCGCTGCGGGTGGGGACAGGAACGGAATCGCAACGGCGGCAACTCCAGCCTGGCCATCCTGGCGCTGCCTGCAGTCGGCGGAAAGTTCCGTGTACGCGGCGGCGGCTACGCGATGAGCAACACCGAGGCGTGGGGCATTCAGCGCACGTGGATCGGTGCGCCGGAAGCCTCGACCCGTCGCATCAACATGAATCAGCTGGGCCGAGTGCTGACCGAAGGCGATCCGCCCGTGAAAGTGCTGTTCGTCTACAACTCGAATGCGGCTGCCACATCTCCGGATCAGCGTCGTGTCCTGCGCGGGCTCGAGCGCAACGATCTCTTCACCGTCGTCTTCGAGCAGGTGATGACTGACACCACGCACTACGCCGATGTCCTGCTGCCCGCGACGACATTCCTCGAGGGGTACGACATTCCGCGCGCGTACGGCCCAATCGGACTCAGACTGGCAAGACCGGTGATCGAAGCCGTTGGCGAGGCGCGCTCGAACGCCGAGGTCTTCGGCGAGCTCTTAGGCCTGCTCGACCTGCGTGAGGACACCGACCCGGTGGGCGAGCTCGAAGAGATGCTCGACGTGTTCTCGAAGATGCCGGCGGCGATCGGTGACGCGCTGCGCGATCATGGTGCCGCCGTCCCGCCGTTCGACGGCCGCCCGATACAGTTCGTGGACGTGATGCCACGCACGAGTGACGGCAAGGTCGATCTGTTTCCTGTCGCACTCGAACGAGAGGCGCCAGAAGGTCTCTACACCTATCGCTCTGATCCGGCGACGACAGAGTTCCCACTCGCGCTGATCTCTCCGGCGAGCGACCGAACGATCAGCTCGACGCTTGCCGAGCTACCGCGACCCGAAGTGCGACTGCTGATGCACCCCACAGATGCCGCCGCACGTCATCTCGACGATGGTGTTCCCGTGCGCATCTTCAACGCGCTCGGCGAAGTGCGCTGCAATCTGCAGATTGGCTCGTGGATTCGTCCCGGCACTGTCTCACTGCCGAAAGGCCTCTGGCGTCGGCACACCTCGAACGGCTACACCGCGAACGCACTCGTTCCCGATACGCTGACCGATCTGGGCGGCGGCGCGTGCTTCAACGACGCACGCGTGCAGGTGGAAGCGGTCCCGCACTAGGCAGTTCACAGTTCACGGTTCCAGTTCACGGTCGGCAGTTCACAGTTCGCAGTTTGGATCGCCCGTACATACAAATGCGGGGGCCGAAGCCCCCGCGTTTGTGTGTTCACGACAGCTCTCCGTGAACTGTCTACTGCAACACCACCAACAGGTGAGCGCGACGGTTCATCGCGCGTCCTGCGGCCGTGTCGTTGGTCGCAACCGGACGTTCCTCGCCGTAGCTGACCGTGCGCATTCTGTTCGCTGCGATGCCTCGCATCGACAGATAGTCACGAACGCTGTTGGAGCGACGTTCGCCGAGCGCCAGGTTGTACTCGGACGTGCCGATGCTGTCCGTATGCCCTTCGATCGTCACGTTGATGGCCGGGTCGGCCTGGAGCTTCGCGACGGCACCGTCGAGAATCTTCACGGCTTCCGGAGTCAAGTTGAATCGATCGAACGCGAAGTGCACGTCCTCGAACGCGATCACTTCACGCGCCGCAACCGTCACTGTCGCGGTCGACGTCGCCGTACCTCCGCGCCCGTCTGTCGCCGTCACCGTAAGGACCACCGGCCCTGACTGATTCGGCGCCGTCCACGTGCTGTTGGCGGCGTCTGCAGGATTGAACGTGCCCTGCGGTGCGGTCCACCGATACGTCACCGCATCACCGTCAGGATCCGTTGCCTGGGCAGCACTCTTACAGGTCTGACCGGGCTGGACCGTATTCGGAGTACAGGACGCAGCCACGTTGAACGTCGGGTTCCGATTCGCCGGTGGTGGCGGTTTCGGAGCCGGCGGTGGCGGCGGCGGCGGTGGTGGCGGCGGTGGCGGTGGCGGTGGCGGTGCTACACGCTCCCAATGGCGAGGTGGCGTGACACCGGAATGCCAGCCAATGCGCGCATCAAAGCCCCATGCGCTCTGCTCGTATTCAACGCCACCAATCGTCTGCTTCCCGGTGCCGAAGCTGTAGTTGCCTCCGCCATGCAGGAAGAATCCGCCCTTGGACTGCCACACCAGGCCGGCTTTCAACGAGGTGTTGTTGGACGTATCGCTGGAGAGCGGTGCGATGCTTCCGTCCAGAGCGATGAGGGGCGGGTTGCTTACGAGGACTGCGTCATCGACTGGTACTTCCCCTTCGAGCTCGACCAGCACGCGCAACGGCGCACGGCTCGGGAAGCCCGCACCTAAGCCCCACCTGAAACCGTCTGTGACCGAGAAGTCGTCGGAGTCCCCTCGAAAGACATAACCGACCAGGCCCGACAGCTCGAAGCGTCCACCAGCTTCTCCGCTCGCTACCAGATCGAAGGTCCCTGAATAGTCCTTCGTACTGGCTGACGTCGCTCCACCACTGGGGAATTTGAGCATTACGCGTGGAGCGAGCGCCATCCCGTTTCCACGCGACTGCGACAAGCAGACCAAACTTCGCGCCCACGACAATCGGCTCACCGAGATTCTTCGACCAGCTATCGCGCTGGTAGGGGAACTCGTTGTTGACGCCGCCGAACTCGGAATTCGTGGGAATGAAAATCGGACTGATGTTTCGTTTGAAACGTCCAATCCGCCACGATGCGAAGAGCTCGGCACGACCCAGACCGATGGCACCGGTGATTCCAAACTCACCGACGTCGGTCAGTCCTTGTTGTCGATCGAAGTTGGCTCGATAGAGACTGAACGAGGTCTTTCCCGCAGGAAGAGTCTCGGCGGTAGGAACAAACCACAACCCGGTGTCGCCGAAGTAAGTCGGTAACGCCGGGCGTGGTGTGGTATCACCCTGCAGAACAAGTTCACCTTGCGTGTTCTGAGAGTTTGAATTCTGCGGAGCCGGCGCTTGCCCGTTTGCCACTCCAACAGAGAACGTCACCAGTAGACACACCCACAATAGCTTCCGCAACAGACGTCCCTCTTCTTCATCCCGGCGACGACGTACAGCGCGCGCGGCCAGTTAGTTAATCCGCGCGGCCAGGCTCCCGGCCGGTGCCAGGTTCCACTTGTAAATTATGCACCTCGGAAGGAGAAATTGGCACAAGTCTTCCTCGCCCTCCTCGGCTGCTCTGCCCACCCTTGCGACCAGCAGCGCGCGCTTCATCAGGAGTCCACTCGTGCGCAGTACCCTTCTCGTGGGCGGCACGTCCCCCCTTGCTGGCAATCTCACGCTGCTTTTCACGGCTCATCGAAGCAAACCCTCGACGTTCCTTGCGTGTTCCGTCCACGGCACCCTCCTAAACGCTAAACAAGTGATTCGATCGTGAGGTCCCCTCCTCAATCGCGAGACCCCGCGTTACGGAGTAGCCGAACTTCAAGGTATGTGCCAGCGGTTGAGGAGTGCGGCGAGTTGCGGTTGAGCGCATACAAAGACGGGGACAGGGCGCTTTCATCGGGAAAACAGGTGATTCGGATTCAAACACTGCGGCCGAATGGTTGTGTAATTCGTATAGGCCTCAGGAAAACCCCTCATGCCGATTTGGTCCTTTCGCACGATCGTCTCAAGGGAGGTAACATTCACACATGGATGATTGCGGACCGTTACCAAACCAGACTCCCGCCGGAAACACGAGCGGTCGCACGGTGTTCTGCGTGAAGTTTCAAAAGACACTTCCAGGTCTCGACTCACTACCGTGGCCGGGAGAACTGGGTGAACGCATCTTCGAAAACGTCTCAGCGCAGGCATGGAAGCTCTGGGAAGACCGTCAGAAAATGATCCTGAACGAATACCGTTTGATGCCGTGGCAGAAAGAAGCGCAGGAACTGATCGGAAAGCATATGGAAGATTTCTTCTTCGGAGCCAGTGCCGCGCTGCCACCCGGTTACGTACCACAGCAGACTAAGTAACGCTGAATACCGCGATTCGGTACCGCTCTCGAGCCCGTAGTTTCACGTGTTTACTGAATCAGGGTCACGTCACGATCGATGCTGAAATCAAGTCTCTCGTGGGCACGCCGCAGTGCCTCTTCGACAGACGCGGGTGAATCGCCCGTGGCGAAGATGAACCCCAGATAGCTCCGGCCCTCAGGTAAAGGCACCAGCGTGCTATCAGGCTTCGCCGTGATGATCACATCGTCGATACCTGCAATACGTCGGGCGTTTTCCACTCCGCTTACTCCGCGATAGACCCCTCGTCGCGGAATCGGAATCATCATCACGCCAGACGCACGATTAATTCGGCGGTATGTGCCGACGGGCTCTCCAAGGGCGTGACGCAAGAGTACTTCTTCGAGAGTCGCAAATCCTCCGTCCCCAGTAGAGAATCGAATGGCCTTCGAACACAATCCCCCAATGGGGCGAGGGGCCACTTCCAGTACGTAAATTCCCTGATCATTTACGCGACACTCGGCGTGCACGGGACCATGACGTAGTCCGAGAATCCGGATCGCCGAGGCGATAACACCGACGATCGCTTTCTGCGTCTCGGCACTCGCTCGTGACGGAGTGACGTAAATCGTCTCCTCGAAAAAGGGGCCATCGAGCGAATCGGGCTTGTCGAAGATCGTGAAGACCTGGAACGCACCATCGGTGAGCACACCCTCGACGGCGTATTCCTTCCCCGGAATGAACGTCTCGATCAGCACGTATTCATGCGCGTTCTCGCGCTCGATCGCCACGTCCGTCGTTCGCAACAAACGACCGACGCGATCCATCGCCTGCGCAAGTGACTCGGCGTCGTCCGCGCGAATGACGCCCTGACTTCCTGAGAGTGCCAATGGCTTGACGACGACGGGATAGGCGAGCGACGAGGGCGAGTGCCTGCGACTCAGAAACGGACACGACCTCGAAACGAGGTGTCAGCAAGCCGGCCGCTGCGAAGGCGCGACGCGCCGCGAGTTTGTTCCGGCTCGTTTCTGTTGCGGCCGGAGGATTCCCAGGAAGGTCCAGTGCAGCGGAGACGTGTGCGGCCAACACGGTGGGGCGGTCGCCCACTGCGATCACGCCGTCGGGTCTCTCGTCAGCCGCTCGCCCACGAAAGGAAGCGACCACGGCCTCGACGGACGACGGCATATCGTGGAACCGGACCGGGATGGCAGCATCCCACCAGGGGTCCTCGAGTCGATCGCAGCGATCGCTCGCAAACACGAGACGCACGCCAAGACGCTCGGCGGCCTCGCCGAAAGAACGAATCTGATATCCGGTCGTCGTCGCGAGGAGAAGAACGCGTTTCACACCAGATCGAGCTGCTCGGGACCAGGTTCCGCGCAGCAGTACCACCCCTCGGTCATATACGGCGGCATCGCACCTTTCGCACGCGCGGGGCGGTCCTCTGTGCCTGTGGCGAGCGCGAGGAGGCGATCGAATGTGTCGCCGCGCGAGGCGTGAGACGCTCCACCAACGATCTGCATGACGGCGCGCTGCAGATCGTCCACGCGCGGATCGGGATGACGCCACGGGAACGTGAGCGACCCGGCGTCGAACGGGTCGAGGAGATCGCGAATGTCCGGCAGCTCCAGCAATTTCGATTCGGCAGTCACGAGCAGACGGATCGCGAGCTGAATCGGCGCCACACCGTCAGCCAGCTCCAGCGCATCGAGCTGTTCGAGCAGTTCGACGTAGCCGCCGATCGTCGTCCAGGGTGTGAAGGGGACAAATGTCGGCGCCAGCGTCACGCCCGCCTGCTTGCACAAGCCAACGGCGTCGATGAAATCCGCTCGCGTGTGTCCCTTTCGCAGCTTCACGAGCACCTCGTCATCGATCGATTCGACGGCGCTCGTGATCATGAGGCAACCGGTGTCGCGCAGGAGACCGAGCATGTCGACGTGACGCAGGATGTGTTCGATCTTGATTGTCACGTCGTAGGTGAGGCGCGGAAACTCCTTCGCGACGGCCTCGACGATGCGCCGCGCGTGAGTCGGTCCGTTGAAGAAGTCGGGATCGCCAAACGAGATGTGCTCTGCACCGGCCGCCACCTGCGCGCGGACGTCGCCCATGACGACATCGATCGGAATCGCGCGAAAGGTTCCGCCGTAGACCGGCACGATCGGACAGTGGCGACAGAGGTGCTTGCATCCGCGTGTCGCGTCGGTCGATCCGACGACCGTGCGGCTTCCGTCAGGCATCTGCAGCGACGCGTAACGAGCCAGCGGTGGCAGACCGACGCGATCGGGCTGCATGAAACGACGCCGGCTCTCGGCTCTCGGCTCTCGGCTTTGGGGGTTGTCAGTTGGGAGTTGGAAGTTGGGAGTTGGGAGTTGACGCTGCGCCAGGGTCAGCAGGTCTGCTTCCGCATCGGGACCGAGAACGGTGACACCTTGTTCGCCGAGCCACGAGGCATTGAGCGGTGCGTACAGCCCGTACGCCGCCAGACGCGCTGACGCATTCACGCGGCCGGCGCGTGCGATGAGAGGGGCGGCCAGTCGTGTCGCCGTGTGCATCGGAAGATAGAAGGCGATGAGTCCTGCCTCGCCGATCTGATCGTCCGTCAGCGTGTCGCGCGATGTGTCCACGCAGGTCACTTCGACGCCTTCGTTTCGAAGCCATGCCGCCGGCGAGGCCAGACCGAGGGGTTGGCGCCCGAGGTCGTAAGTGGAAATCAGCAGGACACGCACGGTTTCCATTGTTCCACGTTATCCTTCGAGTGATGAATCCGCCCAAGCTTACGGACGCGCTCTCGGCGTCGGGCCCGACAACGGCGTCGGCAGTGGACACGCGCTTCTTCGGGCATCCGCGCGGACTCGCCACGCTCTTCTTCACGGAGATGTGGGAGCGCTTCAGCTACTACGGCATGCGCGCGTTCCTGTTGTTCTACATGGTGACGCCGGTGGCCAACGGCGGTCTCGGATTCACGGACGCCCAGGGCACATCTCTCTACGGCACATATACCGGCTCCGCGTGGGGCGCCGCCATCGTGGGCGGCCTGATTGCCGATCGCTTGATTGGCCAGTACCGCAGCGTGCTCTACGGCGGCATCCTGATCATGCTCGGGCACCTCTCGCTCGTGTTTCCCGCGTTGCCCTTCTTCTATGCCGGTCTCGCGCTCATCGTCATCGGCACGGGCCTGCTGAAGCCGAGCGTCAGCACGCTCGTCGGGTCGTTGTATCCGCAGGGCGATCCCAGGCGCGACGCGGGCTTCTCGATCTTCTACATGGGGATCAACTCCGGCGCGATGCTCGGGCCGATCATCGCGGGCTACGTCGCGCAGAGAATCGACTGGCATCTTGGTTTTGGATGCGCCGCGATCGGCATGGCGCTGGGACTGGTGCAGTACGTGTTCGACAAGCGACATCTGCAACCCGCCATCGCGCGCATGGCCGAAGAGAAGCGGATGCGAGCGGCGGCATCACCCGCCACTCACTCCACCACGACGTCCGCTCCGGGCGGCGTGCTGGGCTTCACGTCCGGTGAATGGGGTCGCATCGCGGCGATCGTCGTGCTGTTCCTCTTCGCGATCCTGTTCTGGGCTGGCTACGAAGCCGCCGGTTCTTCACTCGCGCTCTTCGCGGATCGCAACACCGACCTCCACCTGCTCGGATTCGAGTTTCCGTCGTCGTGGTTCCAGGTTGCCCAACCGTTCTTCGTGATCGTGCTCGCACCGGTCTTCGCGTGGCTGTGGATCAGGCTCGGGCCGCGCGAGCCATCGGTGCCTACCAAGTTCGCGTTCGGGCTTCTCTTCATGGGCCTCGCCTTCATCATCATGCTTCCGGCCGGAGCGGCGGTGGCAGCCGACAACACGTTGCGAGTCAGCGCGTGGTGGCTCATCGCGTGGAACCTCTTCTCCGAGTTTGGCGAGCTGTGCCTCAGCCCCGTCGGCCTCAGCGCGATCACCAAGCTCTCCCCCGCCCGCATCGTCGGATTGATGATGGGCGTCTGGTTCCTCTCGTTGGCGTTCGGCAACAAGCTCGCCGGATGGACGGCCGGCCTGATCGAGACGATGCCGATC
The DNA here is from genome assembly GCA_963697705.1 of Vicinamibacteria bacterium. Taxonomy (GTDB): domain Bacteria; phylum Acidobacteriota; class Vicinamibacteria; order Vicinamibacterales; family JAENWD01; genus CAVUCH01. The sequence goes on along the minus strand of CAVOPA010000013.1, from coordinate 129,278 downwards.
GATGCGCTCCTCGAGTGGGTGGGCGGAACGCTCATCGTCGCGGCCGTCGTCATGTTCGTGCTCGTGAAGCCGGTGCGGCGACTCATGGGTGATGTGAAGTAGTCACGGGGGCGTCGTGGCACTCGAGAAATACAAAGAGAAGCGAGACTTCGAGACCTCTCCCGAACCAAAGGGAGACAAGCCGCGCAAGTCACCAACCGGCAAAACCTCGCGCTTCTTCTGCGTGCAGAAGCACCTGGCCAGTCACCTGCACTACGACTTTCGACTCGAGCACAACGGCGTGCTGCTCTCCTGGGCGGTCCCGAAAGGACCCTCGCTCGATCCGGCGACGAAGCGGCTCGCGATGCACGTCGAAGATCACCCGTTCGACTACGGCGAGTTCGAAGGCGTCATCCCCTCCGGCTATGGCGCCGGCATCGTCATGTTGTGGGACCGCGGCACATGGACGCCGCAGGTTGACGATGTGGATAAGGCGATCGAAAAGGGCGATCTGAAGTTCACGCTCGACGGATACAAGCTGAAAGGATCGTGGGTGCTCGTCCGCACCAAGGGTGGTTATGCCGGCAACCGGGGACAGGAAGGCCGATCGTGGCTGCTCATCAAGCATCGCGACGAGTGGTCGTCGGGCGAGCTCGACATCGCCGAGTTCGCGCCGCTCAGCGTGAAGAGCGAGGGCGACTTCGCGGAGATCCTGTCGCAAGAGAATCCGGACATCTGGCGATCGAATCGCCCCGCCCAGGGCGGTGAGACGGGCGCGATGTTCGACAAGATCGTCGCGCAGGCAATGCAGATGCGGGCCCGAGGAGTCGGGGGCCGGGACTCGGGATTCGAAAGCGGGGCCGAGGAAGGCCAGAGCAGCCAAGGCCAAAACGCCGAAAGCAACGACCGCGAAGAAATCCGCCACACGAAGGCGCCAAGCCAAAAACGAAGCGATAACCTGCTTCGGTTACACTGCGCGCATGCGCATCGCTCTCGCCATCACCGCCCTGATTCTGCTCGCCTCACTGCCAAGCGCCCAGACGGTCGATCCGGGTCGCGCCACGTTTGTGAACCGGTGCGCCGGCTGTCACGGCACTGATGGAAACGGTGGCGAGCTCGGGCCGGCGATTGCGACGCGCGTTCCGGCGCTCTCCGATCAGGACCTCACGACTCTTCTGCGCGAAGGCCGACCGGCACTCGGCATGCCGCCGTTCGCGTCGCTGACGTCGACTGAATCGAGCGAACTGATTCGCTATCTCCGCACGATCACGCCGCGCGGCGGCTTCACGCCGACACGCGCAACACTTCGACTCGAGGATGGACGATCGCTCGAAGGCGTCGTCTTCAACCAGAGCCTCAGCGACGCACAGGTGCTCGGCAGCGACGGCAAGATCCATCTGCTACGCGGCAACTCCTCGTCCTATCGCCGCGTGACGTCGCAGTCCGACTGGCCCAGCTACAACGGCGGCACGAACGGCAGCCGCTACAGCCAGCTCTCGCAGATCACGCCGGCCAACGTCGCGAAGCTGGCGCCAAAGTGGATCTACAGCCTCAACAGCGCGCGCCTCCAGGTAACGCCCGTCGTCGTCGAAGGCGTGATGTATGTGACAAGCGCCAACGAGCTCAACGCGCTCGATGCTGGCAGCGGTCGCGAGATCTGGCGCTATCAGCGTCCGCGAACGAAAGGCCTGATCGGAAACGCGGCTGGCGGTGTCAATCGCGGTGTCGGCGTCGCCGGCGACCGGGCGTTCATGGTCACCGATCACGCGCATCTCATCGCCATCAATCGACACACCGGATCCCTGCTCTGGGAAACCGAGATGGCCGACTGGCGGCAGAACTATAACGCCACGGGAGCGCCGCTTCCGGTTGGCAATCTGGTCATCACGGGCACGTCGGGCGGCGATGAAGGCGTGCGCGGATTCGTCGCAGCATTCGATCAAGCGACCGGCAAAGAGGTGTGGCGATTCTGGACGGTGCCTGCACCAGGTGAACGCGGCTCAGAGACGTGGCAAGGCAAAGGCATCGCACATCCTGGCGGCACGACGTGGATGACGGGCGCGTACGATCCGCAGCTCGACACGCTCTACTGGCCGGTCGGCAATCCGGGCCCGGATCTCATTGGCGACGATCGGCTCGGCGACAACCTCTACACCGATTCAGTGGTAGCTCTCGATCCGAAGACCGGTGCGCTGAAGTGGCACTTCCAGTTCACGCCGCATGACGTCTGGGACTACGACGCACAGGAGCCGCTCGCTCTCGTGGACGTGAACTGGCAGGGCCAACCGCGTCGTCTGCTGGTGCAGGCAAACAGAAACGGATTCTTCTATGTGCTCGATCGCGCGAATGGCGCGTTCCTCTTCGGCACGCAGTACGTGAAGAACGTGACATGGGCGACGGGACTCGACAAAGCCGGCCGGCCGATCAAGGCGCCGAACATGGAGCCGTCCCTCGAAGGGAAACGCGTCTGTCCCTCGCTCGACGGCGCGTCGAACTGGTACTCGGCGTCGTTCAATCCCGTCACCGGTCTGTACTACGTGCAGACCAACGACAAGTGCGGCATCTTCACTCGCACGCCGATGGAGTGGGAGGCGGGCAAGGGCTTCATGGGCGGTTCGTTCGGACAGGCGCCGAATGAACCAGCGCAGCGCGTTCTGCGCGCCATCGATATCAACACCGGCAAACCGAAGTGGGAGCTGCCGCAATCAGGCGCCGTCAATTCGTGGGGTGGCGTGCTCTCCACCGCGGGCGGCGTGGTGTTCTTCGGAGAAGACAGCGGCGCACTGATGGCTGCTGACGCGACGAGCGGACAGCCGCTGTGGAGTTTCCAGACGAGTCAGCTCTGGAAGGCGTCGCCGATGACGTATCAGTTCGACGGCAAGCAGTACGTCGCGATCGCGTCCGGATCCAACATCATTGCGTTTGCGTTGCCGGACTGATCATCGCTTCGGGAACATCGCGCAGCAGCCTTGCGCTCAACACCGACCAGACCGCGAACGACAATCGCTGCCGATCGTGACGCGCGATCTCGGTCTTCCAGAACGGCCCAAGAACAGTTTCGATCCTCGAGTCCAGATTGCCAAGCTCTAATGGCGTCTTGTGCTCGGCTGCGTATCTCGCCAGCATCTCGGGCGAGGAGCGGCTCGTGTTGGCGATGACGACGTCGACCGGGCGGCCAATCGCGTGAGACACCCACTTCGCGGCATCAGCGGCGGTGAAGCCCTCCATCCCGCTGCCTTCGGTGAGCAGGTTGGAGATGAGGACGATCGGACCGCGCATCTCCGTCAGTGCTTCCTTCACGCCTCGCACCAGGAGCGGCGGCATCAGGCTGGTGAAGAAACTCCCCGGCCCGATGATGACGGCATCGAACGAACGGATCGCATCGGCCACCACCGGATGAATGGACACCTGAGGTTCGAGCCAGATTCGTCTGACCTCGTGCCCGCTCGCCTGCCCCGCGTCCACTTCGACTTCGCCGCGCGTGAACGTGCCGTCCGCGTACTCGGCGCAGATCGACGCGCGCTCGACGCTGACCGGAAACACCCGTCCACGGCATCCAAGAAGACCGCGCAGCCCATCGACCGCAGCGAGGAAGTCGCCGCTGTAGGTTTCCATCATGGAGAGCAGCAGGTTGCCGCCGGTATGTCCGGCGAGCCGATCGTGCTGCTCGAGCGTGGGCAGTCGCGACAACAGCACGCTCCGCGCTTCGCGCTCGTTGCGCGCCAGCGCGAGCGCACACTTGAGCACGTCACCGGGAGGTAACACACCGAGCTCATCACGAAGCTGACCCGAGCTGCCGCCACTGTCGAACATGGTGACGACGGCGCTCAAGCGCAACCACGGGTTGATCTTGAGGCCCCCGATCAGGCTCGGCAAGCCTGTGCCGCCACCCACACATCCGATGTTCAGCTCCCGGAGGCGCATGAGCTGTATTGTACGGTCTTCAGTCCTCGGTCCTCAGTCTCTGAACCTTAACCATGAAACTACCGTAGACCGTGAACAGGGGACCGAAGACCGAGAACGGGTCGTACAATTGCCCATGACTTCAACGTGGAAGACTTCGGCCGACTCCCTCGTCAGTGATCTGCGGAATGTCTTCGGCACTCGCCTCCTCGCGGTCGTCGCATACGGACGGCGCATCGAAGGCGACACCGATACGCCCTTGACATGCCTGGCGCTCGTGAGCAGCCTGACCGCGGAGGATCTCCAGTCGTGCGCACAGTTCGCGCGGCGCTGGAGCCGGGCCCACATTGCCACGCCGCTCATCCTGCCGTCGCAGGAGTTCATGCGCTCGCTCGACACCTTTCCGCTCGAATACGGCGAGATCATCCGCGCGCATGAACTCGTCTACGGCGACAATCCCTTCAGCTCGGCCACGATCGCATCTGACGATGTGCGGCGGGCGTGCGAACAGCAGGCCAAGAGTCATCTGGTTCACCTCCGGGAGGCCTTCATCGAGTCGGGTGGCCGGCCGACCGACGTCGCCGAGCTGGTGACGACCTCGGCGCCCGCATTCACCCAGCTGCTTCGGAACGTTGCCCGGCTGAATCGCGTCACTACAAATAACAGAAGCGAAGTGACGCGTGCTGGCGCACGCGCCGTCGGCATACCCGAGGAGCTGGTCGCAGACATGTTGAACCTGGAACGTCGACCCGGTGTTCCCGCGACCGATCCGTCACGTCTCTTTCCCGAATACCTGGCCGCAGTCGAACAGCTCGCACGTGCTGTCGACGGATGGCGCGTATAGAAATGTCACGCCATCTGGGTCGGCAGCTCCCACGCGTGGGAGCTGCGATGCTGCTTCACGTCGTGTGCGTCTGCGTGCTCGCGGTGACACCCGCGCAGGCGCAGACGCTTCCGCCGGAGCTGACGCAACCGGTCAACGACTTTGCGCACGTCATCGACAGCGCGAGCGCGAAAGAACTGGACTCGCTGATTCGGTCGCTTCAGCAGACGACGGGTGATGTCGTCGTGGTGGCGACGATCGACACCTTCGCACCGTACGGAACGATCGACGAGTACGCGGTGAAGATGTTCGAGAACCACGGGCGCGGGATCGGCGAGCGCGGTCGCGACAACGGGCTCCTGATTCTCGTGGCGATCAGAGAGCGGCGGATAAAGTTCGAAGTCGGCTACGAGCTCGAGCAGTTCATCACCGACGGGTTCTCAGGTCAGACGACTCGCGAGGACATGGCGCCGTCTTTCAGGCGCGGCGAGTACGGCGAGGGAATACTCGCCGGCACGCAGCGCGCGATCGGCCGCATCGCCCAGGGACGCAACGTCACGCTCCAGGGCGTGAGGCCGGAGCAGCGACGCAGCGCGCCGCAGGCGGGCTCTGGCGGCAGCTGGATCGTGGCGCTGTTCGTGCTGTTCATGATCATCAACGTCATCGCGGGCCGCATGCGCGGACGACGACGCTTCCGCGGCGGCTGGGGTGGCGGTGGCGGATGGTCGAGCGGTATCGGCCCGTTCGGCGGCGGGTTCGGCGGTGGGTTGGGCCGCGGTGGTGGATTTGGCGGAGGCTTTCGGTGGATTCGGTGGCGGCCGCAGCGGTGGCGGCGGTGGTGGCGGGTCCTGGTAGATGATTGGAGACTGATGATGAGGAGTGCTGCAATGACGTGGATTCGCAAGGCAGGCCTTGCCGTCGGGCTGGCGTTGGTCGTTCTCGGCTCGACTGGCTGCTCGTACAACACGTTCGTCGGTCAGGAGGAGGGCATCAAGGCGCAGTGGGCGCAGGTGGAGAACCAGCTGCAGCGCCGCAATGACCTGATCCCGAATCTCGTGGAGACCGTGAAGGGCATCGCGCAGCAGGAGCAGGACGTCTTCGGCCGCATCGCCGACTCGCGCGCGAAGCTCGCAGGCGCGACGACACCGGAGCAGCAGATGCAGGCGGCGAACGAACAGACTGCCGCTCTCGCTCGACTGCTCGTCGTCGTCGAGAACTATCCGCAGTTGAGATCGAACGAGCAGTTCGCCCGGCTGATGGACGAACTGGCGGGCACCGAGAATCGAATCGCGGTGGAGCGCATGCGCTACAACGAGCGTGTGCAGGCGTACAACACCTCGCGGCGGCAGTTCCCGTCGAATATCACGGCGTCGCTCTTCGGGTTCAAGGAGCACGCGCTCTTCGACGCGCCGAAAGAAGCCGAGGCGCTTCCGCGCGTGAACTTCGGACGGCCGGGAGGAGCCTGATCATGGCGATCGTCGATTCGCTGCTGCCCGAGTTCGATCATGAGATGACCGTGACGCGCAAGCTGCTCGAGCGAGTACCGGAGGAGCGATTCGGCTGGAAGCCGCACGAGAAGTCGTACACCCTCGGCCAGCTCGCTCAACACGTCGCGACGGTTCCGATGTGGGGATCGATCACGATCAATCAGTCGGAGCTCGATCTCGGCGGCGGGCAACAGCTGCCCGCGGTCACGAACGGTGCGGCACTCCTCGCGCTCTTCGACGGTCACGTTGCGGGTACCCGCGCCGCGCTCGTGGGGAAATCGGACGCCGAGCTCATGGCGCCGTGGACGCTCAAACACGATGGCAAGACGTTGTTCTCGATGCCCAAGGCGGCGGTGTGGCGATCGTTCGTCATGAGCCATCTCATTCACCACCGCGGTCAGTTGAGCGTCTACTTGAGGATTCAGAACGTGCCGCTTCCGTCGATGTACGGTCCAAGCGCTGACGAGAACCCGTTCGTGTAGGGAACATTCAGGATCGCAGTGCGTAGTTGATGCCGGAGTCCTTCGGCATCGATGAGCACTCTGATTGCGAACCGCGTCGAGCACGCGTCACCTCTCTGCGATCGGCTCGTGCCGCTTCGAGACGCGTGCCTCGATGCGTGGAACGCAACGCGATCCGAACTGCCGCGACTCGGCCCTGGCGTAACCCGATGGCAGCAGTGGCGAAATGCCAGGGCCACAGGTCAGTTGATCGACGAGATCGCGCTTCGCGTCGACGAGCACCCCGAACAGACAACCGAGCAACGCGTGTGGCGAGATCGCCTGCGCGTCACACTGCAGGACTTCGGTGAGCGCCGTTTCGGCTGGCCCGACGGCTACCGTCGTCTGCTGTTCGGCGATGCCTTTTACGAATCGTCCGTCGCGTTCGTTCGCCAGGCACGCGCATTCGATTCGTCATCGAAACTCGACGATCTGTGGCAGGCGATGCGCAACGTCTGGATCGGCAACAACCTTCAGATGCTGCTCGGTGTTCCCGTTTGCCTGACGCAGGGTCTGTTCGCGTACAGCATGCTCTACCCGGTAACCGACAACGTGCTCGACGCGCTCGATCGGTCCTCGGACGACAAACGTGCGTTCAACGATCGATTCGGCCAACGACTATGCGGTCACCACGTGATGGCGAGAGACCGGTCGGAGGCGAGCGCGTGTGCCCTGGTGAGCCAGATCGAAGAAGAATTTCCACGCGACCGGTACGCCGACGTCTGGGACAGCATCCTGGCGATACACCGAGGGCAGGTCGACAGCCTGCGGCAGCAGGGTCGGAGACTGGCGGAATCCGTGTTGTGTGAGATCAGCTTCGCGAAGGGCGGCGCGTCAGTCCTTGCCGACCTGTACCTCGTCGCGGGTGACGCCACCATCGACCAGGAGCGCTTCGCGTTCGGCTATGGCGTCTTCCTTCAGTTGCTCGACGACCTGCAGGACGTCACCGCCGATCGTATCAACGGACACCACACGCTCTTCACGCTCGCAGCAGAGGCCGGAACCGTCGACGACTTGACCGCGCGTCTCATGAATTTCATCGACGTCGTGCTCGATCGCGAGCGCGCAGCGGCGGGCGCGGAAACCAGCGACTGCCTCGATCTGATTCGCCGAAACTGCCACTGCATGCTGGCCACAGTCATATCGGCGCAGCCAGCGATGTTCAGCCGCCGGTTTCGACGGTCCGTCGAGCGCCAGTGGCCACTGAGTTTCCGGGCGATGCGGCGTCTTCGCCGGCGCGCGGAGCAACGATTCCGGTCAACGTCGCAGCGCCTTCAAACCCGCCGCGGCGTCTCCTCGCCGCTCGAACTCCTGCTCGCCCACTGAGTGGCGTCGGCGCCGTTCACAGATTTACTCGTACCGTAGCGCGTCCATGGCGGCGATGCGGATGGCTCGTCGCAGGGGGGCGTAGCACGCGACGAGACCAACAACCGCAAACAATAGCGCAGCCCCCAGGAACGTGGGACCGTCGAAAGGCGGCACCTCGACGCCCGGACCGAATCCGCGCCCCATGACTAGGCGACCCGCCGCGAGGCCAAGAAGCAGGCCTATGCCGGCCCCGGTCGCGACGAGGAACATTCCCTGTCGCAGCACCAGGCCGACGACGTTCGCGCTTCGCGCTCCGAGCGAAAGCCGAATCCCGATCTCGCGCGTGCGCCGAGACACTGAATACGCCGTGACGCCGTAGATCCCGATGGCCGCCAGCATCAGGCCGACCACGCCCACCACGCCGGCCACGGTAGCTGCCACCCGCAACTGTGTCTCGATCGGGCCGTTGACAAGGCTTTCCAGTGGTTGTGCGGACAGGAGCGGCAGGTCGGAATTTAATGCGGTCACCGCGTCGCGCAACTCGTTCGTCACACTGCGGGCGGAGTCTCGTCGTGCGAGGATCGTCAACGTTGGGTGATAGCGCTGCGGCAGGGGCACGTAGATGTCGGGCCGCCCCTCCCGCGACACGTCCTTCACAACTCCCACGACACGCAAACGCACAGGCGCCGTCTGCGCACCCGGGCCCAGTGCGTGAACGATGATGAACTGGCCGACGCCGGTTCGACCTGGCCAGAACTGTTCGGCGGCTCTCCGGCCCAGGATCGCCACCGGCTCGGCGCCCTTGCGGTCAGGTCCGTGAAGTCGCGTCCCTCGAGAATGGGAACGCCGAGCGTGCCGAAGTAGCCAGGTAGGACGACGTCCACTTGAGAGCGAAGTAGGCCGACCCCGGAGGAGGGCTCACGCCCGGCACGGATACGCCCCCCAGCATCATTGCTCCTGCGCCTGGTGCGCGATCGGCGATCGTGGCGCTCACAACACCGGGGAGCGCCCGAACGCGCTCGATCAGGGAACTCGAGAACTGCTGACCAGTCGCCTCTGTGTATCCCGCCATCGAGAGATCGATCGATACCGTATCGATGCCGGTCGGATCGAGCGCGTCATCGAGGGACCGTCTGTTCTCGAGAGCGCGCACAAAGAGCCCCGCCGCGATCACGAGCAGCAGGCTGAACGCGACCTGCGCCACGACGAAGCTATGCCGCAGCCACAATCGCTCTGGTGTGGCGGACACGTCGTCCTTCAGAGCTGACACCACGTCGGATCTCGAGGCACGCAGCGCGGGCGCCAGCCCGGCGATCGCTGCCGCGACGAAGGAGACGGCGAGCGAGAACGCCACGACACGCTGATCGAGTGGCACCGACAGGCTGACGGGAACGGGAAACGCCGGGAGGAGCGAGACCAGCAGCGATGTCAGCATCCGTGCCAGCAGCAGACCCACCAGGCCGCCAAACACGAACAGCAATGTTGTCTCCGTCAGTAATTGCCGGATCAATCTCCCGCGGGCGGCTCCACTCGCTACGCGAACTGCCATCTCACGGCGGCGCGCCGTTGCCCGCGCGAGCAGAATCCCGGCCACATTGGCACAGGCAATCACGAGCACCGTTGAGACGAGCGACCATGAGAACAGTCAGAAAGCCAGCCGCGATGAGACGGAGTCCGGACGGAATGGGCGACGAGGTCTCGACGCTCCACACGAAGCCATCGAACGCCCGATCGACGAGCCCGTCCATCGCAATGCCCTGCGGGGGCTGGTCTGATTGGGGATACGCGCGCTCCAGCTCACGGCCGATTGCTGCCACTTCCGCCGACGCCCGGGCCTTCGATGTGCCCCGCCGCAACCTGCCGCTCACGACGAGCCACCCCACCTGGCGGCCCGTCAGCAAGCGGTTGCCGTCCTCCGGCTTGATAGCCGCTAGCATACCGAGCGGTATCCAGAGATCGGGAGCCATCACGCTCGTTCCGGCAAATCCCTGGGCCGCGACGCCGAGAACAGTAAACGGATATCCGTTGATCTTGAACGACTGACCGATGATGTGGGGATCGCGGCTGAAGCGACGATCCCAGAACCGATCGCTGATGACGACGAGCGCACTCGCTCCCGCCTGCTCGCTGTCGCCGCCTCGAAGAGGCGGCCCGCAGCCGGTTGGATACCGAGCGCTTGAAAGAAGTTTGTCGAGACGGCCGTCACGAAGGCACGCTCGGCGCCGCCAGTGTCCGACCCGTAAGCTCGACGCTTCCAGCAAGAGCTGGTAAGCATGGAGATCCTCAATCGTCGTCGCCCCTCTGCGAATGTCGACGTATTCCGGATACGAGAGCAAAGAGACACCCGGTGCCCCGCCGCGCTCGACGCGCACGACATCCACCAGCTGAACCCGGGTCTCTGACACCTGTGGCAGATCGCAGCAGCAGACCGTTGGCGAGAGTGAAGATGGTCGTCGTGGCGCCGATCCCGATCGCCACCGACAGGACTGCAGTCAGCGTGAAAACCGGATCGTGGACGAGAGTCTGCGCCGCGTAGCGAATGTCGCTGCATGAGCGTGTCGAGAAACGCGCCAGTGCGCACGTCGCGGACCTGAACCTTTACCGACTCGATGCCGCCAAGCTCGATCAGCGCCGCGCGTCGCGCGTCCGGCGGCGACATCCCCGCGCGCACATGCTCGTCCACGAGCACCTCAACCGCGGCCCGCAACTCCTCGTCCAGCTCGCGCGCCATGCGATCTCGATTCAACAAGTTGCGGAACAGCGATCGGAGGCGAGCAAACAGCACGGCCGTCACCTAGATTCTGAGCGCGTCGACGGGATTGATCGATGCCGCGCGCGTGGCCGGCACCAGGCTGGCGATGAATGCCAGCGCACCCAACACGATGGCGCCGCCCGCAAACGAGACAGGATCTAACGGACGGACGCCGTAGAGCATGCCCTCGAGCAGGCGCGTCAGCACGGCGGCGATCGCCAGACCACACGTAGTGCCGACCACCGCAAGCCGCCCGGCGTGGCGCAATATCAGCCCGAGCACCTGCCCTCGCAGGGCGCCGAGCGCCAGACGAACGCCGATCTCGCGCGTTCGCTGATTCACGTGATAGGCCGTCACTCCATACACGCCGAGAGCCGCGAGTAACACGCCAATCGTGCTCACAATCGCGGCAAGCCAGGCCGCCAGACGCTGAGGAAAGAGCGTGAACGCAGTCATCTCGGCCAGGCTCGCGGCCTGCACGATCGGCAGGTTCGGATCCATCTCGCGGATGACGGCTCGCACCTGCGGGACCGCGCTGGGACCGGTCGGGCGAAGGAGGATCCACGCGACGGTCTCGTATCGCTGCGCCGCCGGAACATAGAAGAACGGATTGGGCGGCTCGCCGATCGTCCGGTACTTCGCGGCGCGCACCACGCCAACGATCTCGATGGGGCGCCGGCTGACGCCGAGCACGAGCCGCTTGCCGACCGCGGTCTCCCCCGGCCAGGCACGCCTGGCGAGCGTCTCGTTGACGATGGCCACCGCGGGCGCGCCTGTGCGATCGGATGCCGTGAAGTTGCGGCCGGCGATGAGCGGGAGCCCGAGCGTGCGGAAGTATCCCGGGGTGACGATGTTCTGACTTGCGTCGATGGCACGCTCATCGCCGTAGTCGTCGGGCAGCCATGCGCGTCCACCCTCGCGCTCGCCGGTCAGTGGGACGACACGTGCCGAGGCCGCCGCTTCCAACCCCGGCAATGCCTCGATCCGGGACATCAGTCGCTGGGCGAATTCCCGCCCTCTCGGCTCGTCATAGCCGCCGAGCCGAAGGTCCAGGCCAACCACCTCGACGCCACCGACGGCGAATCCCGGATCGATCTCCCCCGCATGTCGAAGCGATCGACCGAACAGCAGCGCGCACACCATGAGGAGCACGGAGAGCGCGACCTGCACCACAACGAACACCGAGCGAGCGCGAAACCGCTCCAGGCCAGCGCTGCCGTCACGAGTGAGCGTTGGCGCGAGATCGATGCGCGTGGCCGCACGTGCGGGCACGAGGCCGCAGCTCACACCCACGATCATGGCGAGAACGATTGAGAACACGATGACACGCCAGTCAATGCTCGGGTCGACGCTCACGTCGAAGAGCGGGAGAAGCGGAATCAGCCGTCCGAGAACACGAATGACTCCCCATGCTCCCACCAGGCCGGCTGCTGCACCCGCAGCGGCCAGAATCACGCCCTCGATCACCAGCAGTCGCACGATCCGGTGACGCGCCGCGCCGAGCGCGAGGCGCAGGCTCAATTCCGGTGCCCGCGCGACACCGCGCGCGAGCAGGATGCCGGACACGTTGAAACACGCGATGACCAGGATGAGTCCGACGAGCGTGAAGAGCAGGCTCACGAAGCGATTCACAATCGAGCGGACGCCAACTGGAACAGCACCCGCAGCCGCAACCCCGAGACCGTGACGGCGATTGGCGTCGGGATACTCGCGCTGGAGATCACGGGCGATACGCGCCATCTCGGCTCGGGCTTGATCGATCGTGACGCCGTCCTTGAGGCGCCCGATCCCCATCAGCCACTGCCGGCCTCGCAGCCCGACGCGCCGAAGGTCATCGCCGTCCGGGTACGCCGTCATTGGGACCCAGAGGCTCTGCTGATCGATGGAATATCCGCCGAACTCCGGCGCCGTCACGCCAACGATCGTGAACGGACGGCCGTTCAGATGGACGGTCTTTCCGACGACGCCACGCCTCGCCGCCGAACTGCGTCTGCCAGAGCCGGTGACTGATGACGGTGACGGCACTCGGATTCGCCAGTTGCTCCTCTTCAGGCAGGAATCCGCGTCCAAGTGCGATCGGGACACCCAGCACGGTGAAGTAATTGGCGGACACGTACGCGCCGGGCACACGCGCCGCGTTCTCGGACGTTCCAAGCCCGAACTTCGCGATACCCCCGACGTGATAGGCGGCGAGCCCCGCAAAGACGGTCTGTCTTTCGCGGTAGTCCAGGTAATTCGGATACGAGAACGTATCGAAACCGTCGCCGCTGTAGAAACCGCCATCGTCCCCGGCATCGATTCGACCGACCTCGACGAGCCGATCCGAGTCTTCGACTCCAGGCGGCTCTCGAAACAAATACGCGTCGGCAAGGCCGAAGACCACGGCGGTGCCGGCCATGCCGATTGCGAGCGAGAGAACGGCAGTCACAGTGAAGAGCGGACTGCGGCGCAGAACACGCAACGCGTAGCCCACATCCTGGAACAGAGCGTCGATGACCGCACCCGAGCGAACGTCTCTCACCTGCTGCTTGACGGGCTCGATCCCGCCCAGTTGCAGCATCGCCGCGCGTCGCGCCTCGGCTGGCGACATCCCCGCGCGGAGGTGCTCGTCGACGAGATCCTCGAGCACGGCACGCATCTCATCGTCCAAGTCGCGATCGACGCGATCCCTGTTCAGGACGTTTCGCAGGAACGATCGGAGCCGCGCCAACAACATGGGTCACCTACCTAACTTTTGACCTTTGACCCTCGTCAGGCTTCCAGCGCTTTGGTCATCGCCAGCGCAACACGGTTCCACTGTTCCGTCGCTTCGCCAAGCTGACGCTTACCGGCTCTCGTGAGGGTGTAGAACTTCGCCCGCCGGTTGTTCTCCGACGCCTCCCACATCGACGTCAACCAGCCCGATTCCTCGAGCCGATGCAGCGCGGGAAAGAGCGAGCCCGGTTGGACGACAAACGTTCCGCCGGTGATCTGCTCGATGCGTCGAGAGACGCCAAGGCCGTGGAGCTCACCGGCCGACAGCGCTTTCAGAATCAGGAGGTCGAGCGTGCCTTGCAGCAGGCTCGCACGCGGTTGTGACATCGGTGCCCTCGTATCGGATGTCTATACGAAGGCGAGTGTGCCGCCTCTCCTATCGAATGTCAATAGGAGACGCTGACGATCTAGCGCGAGGGCGGTGACGCGGGTCGCAAGAGCTCGTGGATCGTCCCGGGCTGACGCAGCTTCGTGATCCAGACGATCTGTCCGATGTGCAGCGCGTTGTGGTGAGTGACGTGGAGAAGCACTTCCGCAACGGACTTGTTCTTTTCGCTCGTGACCTGCGCGAGCCGATCCGGCGTGAGCGCGTGAAGGACCTTGCTCACTCGTCCCGCAACGTCCTTCCAGATCTGCAGCACATCGGCTTTCGTGCGTCCACCGCGGGCGGCAAACTCGGCGTCGCGATCGCGAGCGAACGGCACACCACCGATGACGTGCTCGAGGAAGTGGCGATTCGATCCGGCGACATGGAGGACGAGATTGCCGACCGCGTTCGACTGCTCGTGAGGCCGCCACCACAGGTCATCCTCACTCAGGACGTGGAGACATTTCTCGACCTGTACCGGGAATTCGTCAACCAGTCGAGTGGTGAGGTGCTGCAGCAGAAAGGCGTCAACCGATTCAGGCATCTCGTGATGATAAGCTCAAAATGTGCGTCCGTATCCGGGACGACCGACGATTACATCCGCGTGACCTTCACTCAACTCGAGTTCCGGCCCCGATTCTCCGGGGGTCATGTGCAGACGCTCTACGCCTGGGGCAAACCGCGAAGCTTCCCACGACTCCCTGCGCCCGTCGCGCGATATTTCGATGTCGCCGCCGACGCGCGTGTGCTGGCGCATTGCCACTGGCACGACCGGCCGCAGGAGCATCCGACGCTCATCCTGCTCCACGGCCTCGAAGGCTCGAGCCTCGCGCACTACATGGGGGGAATGGCGGACAAGGCGTGGGCGCGAGGCTGGAATGTCGTGCGGCTCAATCAGCGCAATTGCGGGGACACCGAGCATCTGTCGCGCGGTCTCTACCACTCGGGCCTGACGAACGACCCGCTCTTCGTCCTGCGCGAGTTGATTGAACGCGACGGCATCCGTGCACTCGCTGTCGCCGGCTACTCGCTTGGTGGCAACCTGACACTCAAGCTGGCCGGCGATCTCGGTGATGCAGCTCCTCCGCAGCTCAAAGCGGTCTGCGCGGTCTCGCCGACAATGGACCTCGCCGTGTGCGTGAAGGCGCTGGAGCGGAAAGCAAACGTGGCCTACCAGTGGAACTTCGTTCGGCGGCTGAAGGCGCGCATACGACGGAAGGCGGCTGTCGTGCCCGGTGTCTTCACGCTCGAACCGCTACGTCGCATCTGGACGGTCCGCCAGTTCGACGAAGCCTACACCGCCCCGCATCACGGCTTTCGCGATGCGGCCGACTACTACTATCGGGCGAGTGCCATGCGGGTGATCGATCGGATCGCGGTGCCGGCACTCATTCTCACCGCCGCGGATGATCCGTTTGTGCCGGTCGGACCGTTTCACGATCCGGCAGTGAGGGGCAATTCGCGCGTGACGACGATCGTGACGACGCACGGCGGGCACTGTGCGTTCGTCGAGCACGCTCGCGACGGGTACGACGGCTACTGGGCCGAAGAGCAGGTGGTCCGGTTCGTTACGTCACACGCAGCTGTTCCATCAGCATCCGCGCAAACTCCGGCCCCTTCCCTTCCTCTTCGTGCTTGAAGTACACGAAGACCTCGCGACACGCTGACGTCCGCTCGGTGATCGTCTGGGCCCAGCGCGCGATGTCGTCAGCCACGTAGCCCTCATCTCGAAGACGGAAGTAGGCGTAGTCGGCCGTGATCTCGACAGGGGTCGAGAGCTTTTCGCTGTCAGCCACGCAGAGCGCCAGGTTCCTCTCCCGTAAACGCGCGTAGACCTCCTCGTCGAGCCACGAGGTGTGACGGAACTCGAACGCCGCGCAGACGCGCGGAGGAAACGTCTCCAGAAACGCATCGAAGAGCGCGAGGTCCTTCTTCAGGTTGGGCGGGAGCTGAAAGAGCAGCGCGCCGAGTTTCGGACCGAGGGTAGACGCAGTTTCGAGAAACTGCCGGACACGATCGCCGGAATCACGCAGGCGGCTGTCGTGCGTGATCCGCTTCGGCGCCTTCAACGTCAGCTTGAACCGCTCGGGCGTCGCCGAGTTCCAGCCCGCGAGAATCTTCTCGTTGGGTGCGCGGTAGAACGTGTAGTTGATCTCGACGGTCGGAAAGCGCTCAGCGTAGTACGGCAGCATCTTCGCCGCCGGCAGCGTCTCGGGATAAAAGCTTCCCTTCCACTCGGGATAGTTGTATCCGGAGGTTCCAACCCATATCGCCAAACGTCAACTCCCAACTCCCAATTTCCCAACTCCCAACGCTAGGCTGCCCTCGCCCATCGTATCAATGTCGACATGTTCGGCGCCTTGCCGTGCATCAGCAGGCCCACCTTGAAGATCTTCGCCGCGAACCAGGTGACGACGCACGCCGCCGCCAGGCCCACGAGCATGGTGAGCAGCACCTGCCACGTCGGAGGCGGCGTGGCCGACCCGAGTCGGATCATCATGGCGAAGGTGTTGACCGGCGGGATGAAGCTGAGGGCGACGGAGAACGTCGAGTTCGGTTCGCGGCCGATGACCGTTGCGAACATCCAGGGCGCCATGAGCATGAGCATCACCGGCGTCATCAGCGACTGCGCTTCCCGCATCTCGTTCACGGCAGCACCGACGGCGCTGAAGACGGCGGCAAACAGGAGATAGGAAATCAGGAAGAACAGGACCAGATAGAGAATCAGAACCGGATCGAGCAGGCCGATCATCGCGAACGACATGAGCGCAAACAGCCCGATGCCGATGTACAAGGCCAGCACGAGCATGCTCACCGCCATCTGTCCGAGGATCTTCCCCGCCATGAGCTCGACCGGCGACACCGCAGAGAGCAGCACCTCGATCACACGGTTCGACTTCTCCTCCACCGTCTGCGTGAGGAGCGTCTGTCCGCCGATCATGATGCCAAAGACAAGAAGACCAGCGAATACGAACGGCAGGAAGCGATTGAACGCGACGTTGGTTCGGCGCTCTTCGCCGACGGCTACGGTCACCGACGCCGCGCGCCGAACGTTCATCACCGCCTCTACTTCGGCGCGATTGAGGTTGTGCGTCCTGATGCGGGCGGCCACGAGAGACTCCCTGACGGCGTCGTACAGCTCGGTCTCGAGGCGGTCGTCGATGTTCTGCGGAATGAAGAGCTCGTAGGACCCGTACTCTGGCGCCGCCTGCCCCGGCCACGACGGCGTCGGGCTGCAACACGATGAGCGCGAGATGACGCAGTCCATCGGCTGCGACGGGTTCCGTCAGCCACTGCTTCTCTCGCTGCAGATCGGCGTTCGCCGGACGCTCGAGAATCGTCAGTTGTGGTGGCGTGCCGATGGCGCGATCCATCGCCGGCGTGCTCGTGGCCGCATCGCGCACAACCTCTGGAGCGTTCTGCAACGCGCGCGTCGCACTGTCGCGTCGCCGGGCCGCAATCGCATCGGGTGCGAGCGCCGCGCGCAGCCCGGTCGCAACCTGGCCCGTCGGGTCGATCACCGCCACCTCACCGCGAACCGGCGGCACGTTCCTATTCATCAGGCGCGGAAACACCACGACCAGGAGCGCGATGATCGCCGGCATGAGCAGCAGGCCGACGACGAAGCCCTTGTTCATGACGGCCGCGAGGAATTCGCGGCCGGCCACGAGCCCGATCCGTCTGACGCTCTGCTTCATGTCAGTGCTCCCTCTGGCCCCGGGGCGGTCACGCTGGCGCGCAACGCCCGGGAAACAGCGTCGCTGTGCTCCCCTTCCGCCACAATCCGCACAAAGACGTCCTCGAGCCTGAGACGCGCCAGCTCGATGCGTGCGGGCGCAACCGCCGTTGCCAGCCGCGCCATGACGACGGCGGGATCTGTTCCAGGCATCAGCGAGATTCGATAGGTCCCATCGACCGACTCGACGCGCTCCACTCCACTCATGCCCGAGAGACTCGACGGGTTGGCGTTCGCTTCGAGCGGCTCGAAGTGAATCGTCCGCGGATCGAACTGCCGCCGCAGTCCCGACATTGCCTCGTCCAGCACCTTGCGCCCTTGATGAATCATCACGACGTGCTGGCACATCTCCTCGGCGTTGGCCATCACGTGCGTCGAGAGCAGGACGGTCGCTCCACGGCGATGCTCTTTCAGAATCTGGTCGCGCAGGATGCGGACGCTCACCGGATCCTGTCCGCTAAACGGCTCATCGAGGATCAGCAGGTCCGGCTGATGGATGATCGCGCCGAGAAACTGCACGCGCTGCAGCATCCCCTTGGACAGATCCTCACAGCGCTTGCTTTCAACGCCAGGAAGGCCGACCTCCTGAAGCAGGCGCGGCACACGTGACGCGGCATCGTCACCAGCAAGTCCCTTCAACTGCGCCATGTAGGTCAGAAAGGCGCCGACCTTCATCTTCCGGTAGACGCCGCGCTCTTCCGGGAGATAGCCGATGCGATCCTTGGCCTCGAGCGCGGAGCGCTGGCCAAGAACCGACAGCTCACCCGAGTCCGGAAACAGGATCGACATGATCATCCGGATGCACGTCGTCTTGCCCGCACCGTTCGGTCCGATCACGCCGTAGAGCGCACCGCGTGGCACGGCGAGATCCATCCCTTCGACGGCAACGGTCGTGCCGAAGGTCTTCCTGACCCGCTTGAGTTCGAGCGCTAGTTGCATGGGCAAAGGCGGGTTATATCACGTCGGTCGTGGGAGAATTGTTACAGTGGACGTGATGCGCCTCCTCTGGGTTCCATTCATCAGCCTGCTTGCACTGACGTCGTGCAGCCGGGCGTCGGACGCAAACTTCCGTCAATTCGAACTGCAAGGCCAGATCCTCGCCGTGCGCCCGGAGCGGCGCGAAGTCGTCATCAAGCACGGGGACATCAAAGGCTTCATGCAGGGGATGACGATGCCGTTTACGGTCAACGACGATACGCTGCTCTCGGGCAAGCAGCCCGGCGATCTCGTCACCGCAACGCTCGTCGTTGGAGAGACCCAGGCCTACCTGTCGTCGCTCACGAAGACCGGACACAAGGAGATCACCGAGCCGCCGCCACCTCCGCCGGTGGCCGACATCCTGACCGCAGGCCAATCAGTGAAGGATGCGTCGCTCGTGGATCAGGACAACAAGCCGCGCACGTTTTCGTCCTTCAAGGGACATCGGCTCGCCGTCACGTTCATCTACACACGCTGCCCGCTGCCGGATTTCTGCCCGCTGATGGACAGGAACTTCGCGTCGATTCAGAAGACCATCGCGAGCACGCCAGCACTCGCAGACGTGCGTCTGCTCACCGTGACGCTCGATCCCGATTTCGATCGCCCGGCCATTCTGAAGGCGCACGCACGCCGTCGTGAAGCGGATCCGGCGATCTGGACGTTCCTCACCGGCGATCCCACGGAGGTCAACAAGTTCGCATCGCAGTTCGGTCTGTACGTCGAGCACAATCCTCAGAACGCCATCGACATCACGCACAACCTTCGAACCGCCGTCATCGATCCGGAGGGCCGCCTGGTCACCGCGCACAGCGGCAATTCCTGGACGCCGGCCGAACTCGTTGCCGACCTCAGCGCCGCGCCCGCTCCCACGCACTGACCCGGTCGATCCGCCGGCACTTGCGCTCACGCCGAAGGAGCGTCGTCTCGTGGCACGCCTGCGGACGCCGGATGCCGTTCAGACGTGGCTCAACGCTTTGCCCTACAACACCGAGGTCGGCGGCGAAACGTTGCGCAGCTTTCGTGGCGTTGTCAGTACGGGCACAGCGCATTGCCTCGAGGCCGCTCTCTTCGCCGCTGTCGTCCTCGAGCAACATCGCTATCCACCGCTCGTTCTCAGCTTCGAGTCGATCGATCTGCTCGATCACGTGATCTTCGTGTACCGAACGAGTACCGGATGGGGCTCGGTCGCGCGCTCACGCGATCCAGGGCTTCATGGGCGACGGCCGCTCTTTGCGACACCGCGGGCGCTGGCGCTCAGCTACTTCGAGTCGTACATCGACTTCACTGGACGCATCAAAGCGTACGCCGTCGTCGATCTACGCGTGATGGGCACGTACGACTGGCGGCTCTCGACAAAGAGCGTCTGGAAGGTCGAGCAGATGCTGCTCGACTGGCCGCATCGCAAGATCGCCTCGTCGGATCGAAAAGCTGACGCGATGCGCCGGCGCTATCGCGCCTTCCGCGAGGCGCACGGATACAAGCCGTGGAAGTACTACAAGGGTCGCGACCGGTGGATGCCGCTGCCCGAGGAGTTTGCAAGGAGGCGGCTGACGCGTTGTGTTAGTCGAGATCGAAGTCGCGCACGGGCCTCGTCACCGGCTCCTGCTTCGCCTTCTTCAGCGCCTCTTCGAACCTGCGCGCGAGGGCATCATCTCGGCCTTTCTCAGCCGCGATCGACTGCTCGAAGAGTGACTCACGCCGAGCCGCCTCCGCTTCGAGGATCCGAGTCGCATCGTTCAACTCCGGCTTGTCGCTGCGCTCGGGCATCGTGTGACTGACCACGCGACGAAGGTTCAGGTCGATCACGAGGACAGCATCGCAGCAGGGACACGCAACCTCGAGTTCGCTCGTAAGCTTCGCCATGAGGTCATCTTACGTAATGCGCATTCTGAATTACAGTGCTGACAGCGAATGACTGAGTCACGGAAGCGGACGATCCGCGTCGCCACCTACAACATCCATCGCTGCCGCGGGTTGGACGGACGCACGCTGCCGGCGCGCATCGCTGACGTCATCCGGACGATCGATCCGGATCTCATCGCGCTCCAGGAGGTGATCGGTGCCGGGCCGAACTCACCTGGTCATGCGGAAGAGCTCGGCGCGCTGCTTGGCATGGGCTGGGTGATGGCGCCGACGCGGCATCTGCGCGGCAGCCTGTTCGGCAACGTCGTCCTGAGCCGCCACCCGATCATTCACCACGCGCACTACGACCTCTCGTGGAAAACCTGCGAGCCACGCGGATGCCAGCGCGTCGACGTGGCATTTGGCGACAACCTGTTGCACTTGTACAACGTCCACCTCGGCACGGCGTTTCTCGAGCGACGACATCAGGCCGGACGCCTCAAGACCATCGTGCACGATCGCCGGGTTGGGAGCCCGAAGATCGTCCTCGGTGATTTCAACGAGTGGATGAAAGGACTGGCAACGTCCACGCTCAACGAACAACTCCAGAGCATCGACCTGCGCGCGCACCTTCGACGACGGCGGACGTACCCCGGCGTGTTTCCAGTGTTGCACCTCGATCACATCTACTACGAGGGGCAGGTTGAAGTCGTGAAGGTGGAACTGCCGCGCACACGCCTGTCGCTGATGGCGTCAGATCATCTGCCGCTCGTCGCCGACCTGCGAATCCAGTTCACGTAAATCCGCCTTACGGCTGATTCACGATCGTGAACTCGTCCTAGCCTTCTTCTTCGAACTCTTCTTCTTCGATGGGAAGGAAGCGCGTCGGCGGACGCAGCGCCTCGCGATAGTCGTACAACGGCAGATGCTGGACGTGCAGCGAGATCACGCACCCCGGAGCCTTCACGTCGATGACGACGGTCACAGGACTCCCCTCGACGCCCTCTCGAAATGCGAGACGGCAGCCGCAGGCGAGGCGGGCATGCGTGAAGCCTTTCAGCATGTTCGGATCATACTACAGCCGTGTCTTGGCGATCCGGCTAAAGCAGTGTCTTGATCTCTCGCTCGATCTGTTCCTTCGTCGCGATACCGGAGTGTTTCTTCGCGATGACGCCGTCGCGACCGATGATCACCGACACAGGAATGCCAAAGAGGGGACCGAACGCTTCCTGCACGTCCTCGCGTCCGTTGCCCACCAGTACCGGGTAATTCATCTTGAACTCAGCGGCGTACGGCAGCAGCTTCTCCGCCGTGTCATCGACAGACAAGCCGAGAACCACGAGATCGTCCTTGTATTGCTCCTGAAGCTCGACCAGTGACGGAATCTCTGCCCGACAAGGACCGCACCACGTCGCCCAGAAGTTCAGCAGAATGACCTTCCCTTTGAACGACTCGAGGTGCACGTCGACACCGTGCATGTCCTTGAGCGTGAAATCGAGCTGTGCCGGCTTGCCAGAAGCCTGAGAGTCCTCGGGCTCGCCCGGGTAGTCGGCAGCGCTTCCCGGTGCCGATTCATCGACATGCGGCTCGATACCTGGCGCTACCCAAATAAGCCCGAGCGCGAGCGCCACGGCTCCCATCGCGAGCCACACGGCTTTGCGTGACTGTGTCTGCTCGGACGGCTTCTCGGGCTCCTGTTGGGCTGCCGGCTCCGGACCGGTCGCCTCCGTCTGCCCTGCGTCGTCTGGATTCATATCGTCCTGCATGCTCATGTGGCTCCTACTCTATCGTGCTTCTTTCATCACATATCGGGACGCGCTCGCGATGCCTCCAGCATCCGCAGCCGACACGAGCACGAACGTTGTCCCATCGCGCGACCAGATCTGCGATCGATGGCCGAGCGTCACGAGATCGTCCGCTTTTCGGGCGCTGCCAGGCAGTACGAACAACGAGACATCCTGACCGTGCACGCGATACATCACGTGCGGCACGAGTCCGTCTCCGTAGAGGCAGCGGCGCGCGCCAATCAGCTGCACATCGTCTTCTGCCGACGACGATGGGACGTGAATCTTCCAGCCGTACTGCTCGAGCAGCATGCGCTCGATGTTGAGCGCATCGGCTGCCGTGCCATCGGGCGGGCCGAGCAGCTTGAAGCACTTGGAATGATCGGCGGTGAGTTGCGCGGCGAGGAGCGCGTCCGAATGACGCGTCGCAATGGAGAGGAACGCGGACGCGCCAAAGATCATGACAACGACGGTGAGGAGAACGGGAACGAGACGAACGCGCCACCACGGACCCAACCTGGCGAGCGCAGCGACCGAACGCTCGCGGGCCAGCGCCTCGCATCGAGTCCGAAGCCCGGGAGGCAGCGGCTCGCTCAACAACTGCTTCGAGGAGCGTCGTAACAAACGTCGCGCTCCTTGCTCTTTGTCAGCTTGTCTCCGGCATGCGGGGCACGCGGCCAGGTGACGCTCGACGCCGCTGCGTTCAGCCGGTTTGAGAACATCGTCGGCGTAGGCCGCGAGCGATTCACCGATCCGGCGACACTCACTCATGCAGTGGCTCTCGTCTTCCGCAACTGGTCGAGCAACATCCGGCGCCCTCGAGAAATGCGAGACATCACGGTTCCGATTGGCACATCGAGCATCTTCGCGATCTCCGCGTACGAGAACTCCTCGACGTCACGCATCCAAACCGCCTGCCGAAACACGTCCGGCAACTCGTCGAGTGCAGCGCGGAGGTCTCCGTCCATCGTGTTCCTGAGCAGGAGTTGCTCGGGCGTCTCGCTTCCGGATGCACCATCTGCCGCGGCTTCGGCCTCTTCGAGGCGGGTGCTGTCGACTTCGACCGCTTCCCGACCCGCGTCGCGGACCCGATTCCTCCACGTGTTGTGCAGGATCGTCGAGAGCCAGGCTCTCAGGTTCGTGCCGGGCTCGAACTTGTCCGAAAAGCGGAACGCCTTGACGAGCGTGTCCTGCACCAGATCTTCGGCATCGGCCCGGTTCCGGGTCAGCCTCAGAGCCGTCGCGTATAACGGCTCGAGGTAACGCAGAACCTCCGCGCCGAACGCGTCAGCGTCCGCAGGCTGGCGACGTCGGAACATCGGCGATACCGAGACCCACTAGATCAAACCCGGACGGCGGTCGGAAAATTCCTGGACGTGGGCCCCCACGAAGTATACCTGTCGAGGACGAAGACACAGGACAGTGTGCGCCGGCAGCCACGCGTGCGGGTCGATTCCCATTCGTTTTGCTGCGATACTCCAAGGCACATCCTTTGCTCGGGCGGTGGTGATTCCTCGGATTGCGAGTGTAACTAGGTCGGCGGTAAGATCGCGACTCGCCGCGCAACCCGGTTCGCGTGCCGAACGCGCAGGGCGGAATCCCTGCAAGGAGAACTGACATGAGCACCCGCACCTCGTGCGGCATTCTGCTCCGGGTGATGGCGGCCTTGGCGTTCGTGGCCTTCGCTGTGCCAGTCGCAGCCCAGACCCCCTACGTTCCGTATTTCGGGAAGAACCAGATCCGCTACGACAAGTTCGAATGGTTCCGGTACGAGACGGACCACTTCATCATCTATTACTACCCCGAGATCGAACCGCACCTGGAGCGGATGGCCGGGTATGCCGAGAGCGCATATCAGCAGATCAGCTCGGAGCTCAAACACGATCTCGCGCACAAGGTTCCGCTCATCCTCTTCCAGACGAGCAGCGAATTCCAGCAGCAGAACGTGATTCCGGGTGCGGCGCAGGAGGGCGTCGGCGCATTTGCCGAGCCGATCCGTCAGCGCATCGTGATGCCGATGGACGAGCCGCCCGATCTGCTCTATCGGCTCATCCTGCACGAACTCACGCACCAGTTCGACTACGACATCATCCCGGCCACGCTCGTTCGCCGAAGCACGCCGCTCTGGGTGCACGAGGGTCTCGCCGACTACATGACGGGCGCGTGGCGTCCGCTCGACCTCATGGCCGTCCGCGACGCGGCCGTCGCTGACATCGTCCCGAAGATGAGCAAGCTCGAGGGATACAGCGACGTCGGTGGCGCGCGAATGATCTACAACCTTGGCCACGCCATCTTCGAGTTCATCGAAGCGAAGTGGGGCAAGGAAGGACTGCGGCAATACCTGTTCTCGCTGCGCAAGTCGGTGATCGGCGGCGGCGAAGACGCCTACGAAGAAGCGTTCAAGATCTCGGCGGATGAATTCGACACCGAGTTCGAGAAATACCTCAAGGATCGTTTCAAGCCGTTCCGGGACAAGGAGCGGCCAGCCGACTACGGACGCAACCTGATGCCCAATCCGGAGAAGACACCGTTCCGGGGCGCCTACACCGTTGAACCGTCTCCCTCGGGCGATCTCCTGGCCATCTTCTCGGGCAACGCGCGCGATCGCGAGGGCGACATCCTGCTCGTCTCCTCACACGACGGCAGCGTCGTGCGAAATCTCACGAAGGGCTTCGATCAGAGCCTCGGCTTCGAGTTCATCGTCACACCTGGTGGCCGCTGGGTCACCGTGCCATGGTTCTCGTGGTCGAACACCGGAGACCGCCTGGCGTATTTCGTGCGCACCGAGAAGAGCCGAACGCTGATCGTTCAAAACGTGCTGACTGGCAAGATCGAGGAGCGCTTCGATGCTCGCCTGGTGGATGACCCCGAGTCACCGGACTTCTCTCCTGACGGACGCAAGATGGCCTTCGCCGCGCTTCAAAACGGGACGGGAGACATCTTCGTTGGTGACCTGCAGACGAAAGAGATCACCAATATCACCAAGGACGAGTTCGCTGATTCGGCGCCGACGTGGGCGCCCGACGGCAGATCCATCGTCTACATCGCACGCGTCAGCGGAAACGAGAAGCTGTTCCGCGTGGACATTGCGACCGGACAGAAGACACAACTGACGTTCGGAACACACGACGATGCCTCGGCGCAGTTCCTGGATGAGAACACGCTGGTGTTCCCGTCGACGGCAACCGATCCCGCACAGCCGATCGACCCTGACGTGGCGCGGAACGGCCAGATCTACAACGTCTGGACGCTCAATCTGAAGAACGGTGAGTTGCGGCAGTACACGGACGCGGTCAGCGGCAATCTCTACACCACGGTCTTCAAGGACGGCACAGCGAATCCGAAGATCGGCATCGTCACGTACTACAAGGGCGAGTACGAGCTGCACGCGCTCGACAACCGCGATCCGATCGTGACCGCGGCGTCCTCAGACTTTGGAGCACCCGGGCCGATCATCGACTTCCAGGCGCCGCTGTCTCACACCATCGTTGCGGACAACAAAGCGAAGAAGGGCAAGTTCGAGAAGATGTTCATGGACGGCCGCCCGCCGGTCAACGTCGGTGTGACGAGCAGCGGCGACATATTCGGCGGGACGGCAGTGACGTTCAGCGATGTGCTGGGCGACCAGCAGTTCAGCATCTTTGCGGCGTCGATCTCGCAGTACCGCACGCTGTCGATGTCGTACCTCAATCTCGCGCACCGCTTCAATTACGCGCTGCAAGGCTACTCGCAGACACAATTCTTCTATGGCAACCTCGAAGGCGTCTTCTACGACCCGTCCTTCTCGGGCGTCATCGATCGCGATCTTTCGATTGCGACTCGCACCATCCGCGGTTTTTCGGCCTTCGGCATCTGGCCTTTCAACCGCTACCGGAGGGTGGAACTGACCGGCAGCTTCCAGCAGTACACCGAGAACTTCAACGATCCTTCCCTGCAGGCGTATTCAGAGCAGTATCAGGTTGATAACTATGGTCGCCCGCTGCTCAATTCGGGCTCGCTCCTCCCGCTCGGCGTGACCTTCGTGCAGGAGACAACCGTCTTCCGTGAGTTTGGTCCGCTGTCCGGGAGCACGGTGCGAGCAGGATACGAGGTCGCGCCGAAAATCGCCGGCTCGCTCTCGCGACAGACGACCGACGTCGACGCGCGTTACTACAAGAAACTCGGCGCGACGGGTCTCCTGGCGCTGAGGGCCCGTGGGTTCAAGAGCTGGGGTGATGCGCCCAACTTCATGTATTTCGGCGGCAACTCCGAGATGCGCGGCTACGAATACCTGCAGTTCGTCGGCGACACGACAGCCTTCTTCAACGCGGAGCTCCGCTTCCCGTTGATCGAGGCGATGCTGACCCCGATCGGCGTCCTCGGAGGAATCCGTGGCGTGTTATTCACCAACATGGGCGGCGGCCATTTCGACGGCCAGCAGTTCAAGTGGTGGACCAACAGCAGCGAGTCTTACACCCCAATCAACAGCTTCATATTCACGGGCATCACCCAGACCCCTGTCTACGGCGCACCGGTCGTGGTCGACGGGTTCCGCCTGGTTGACGCGCGCGCGTCGTACGGCGTGGGCCTCGAAACCTTCGCGCTCGGCTTCCCGATTCACTTCGACTGGGCGTGGAAGACGCTCTTCAACAAGGACTGGGAGGACGCGCTGTTCAGACCGTACGGCGGAAGCGACGAGTTCCGCAAGGTGAAGTTCTCGGTCTGGATCGGGTACGACTTCTAAACGGTAAGCGGTAGGCAGTATGCGGTAGGCTGCGATCAGGACGTTCTGCCTACGGCATACCGTCTACTGCGTACTGCCCGCGTTCGCGCTTTCCAGCCTCACCTCACTCCTCGGCACATCGATAGACACGCGGTAACGGCTCAGGAAGTTGTGGCCGACGATGCCGCCGACCTGATAGCCGAGGAGCACACTCGGCGCACGCAGGTTCAGAACGGCAAGACCGACGCGACGCAGGCTCACGCCCTCGAAGTCGAGGTCCACACCCGGCAGCAGGAATGCGTCCTCGTCCGGACCCGACATCCCCAGCACACGAATCGGAATATGACGGGTGGGTTTCATCCCGAGCAGGTCCGCGGTGTCCGAGCCGATCGAGATGATTTCACCGCCGGTATCGACAACGAAGTACGCCGGATGCGTCGAGTTGAGCGTGCCGCGAATGAGGGGCAGCGGCTGGACGCGCATCGGCAGCGTGATACCCGTCGCCGGTTCTTCGTCGGTCAGCGTCCGCGCGAGCACGACTCGCTTGCGCCCGTAGTCGACACTCACCGAGAACCCCAGCGCGATCGGCGACAGGCTTTGCCCCTGCCAGCGCGCCGGCCCGCCAATCCCCGGCGCCCGTATCGCGACCGGCACGTTGCGCACGGTCAGCGTTCCGAGCTCGAGACGGTCGGCGCGCCCCAGGCGGATCAGTCGAACGCCCGTCCGGCCGACTCCAGCGGTCAGCGTCGTGCTCACCGTACGAATGCTGGCGGCACTCGCAAGATCCGGCGAGATGCCCGTGCGCTCGGCGCCGGTGTCGAGGATCCACTCGACCTGTACGCCGTTCAGTCGTCCGATGACGACAATCTTGTTGTTCACCAGCTTGAACGGAAGCGTGTGGGCCCGGTTCGCATCCTCTGCGTTCACCTCGAGCGGCGTGCGCTTCGAAAAGCTTCGCAGCAGGGACGCGCGGCTGCGCGCGATCGAGATCGCCGCCGACTCACGCTTCGGCAACAGGCTCGCGTACGCGTCGTAGGCCTTTGCGGCCTCGCCGAACCGGCTCAGCCGCTCGAGCACGGTTCCCTGCAGTGCCGGCAGGTCGGGATCGAGCGGGGCCAGTTCGATGGCACCCTCGACCTCGGTGAGCGCCTCGGCCAGGCGCGATCGCGAGCTCAGCGAACGGGCGATGCCGTACCGTGCTCGCGCAGAGTTGGTGTCGACGTCCAACGCTCGCGCGTACTCGCGATCGGCCTCGTCGAAGAATCCCGCCGCCCACAGCGCATCGCCGGAAAGCGTCAAGGCTTCGCCATCGCGATCGTTCGACGACAAGACCGACGCCGTGCGCCGCGCGAGTGTGAACTCTCCAACGCGCAGCGCCGCGAGCACGATTCCCTTGCGCGCATCGAGTGCGGTCGCTGGGTCTGGTGACTCCGACGCCTGGATGTACGACTTCAGCGCCTCCGAGTACTTGCCGTCCTTGTAGAGCGTCGACGCGTGGCGGTATCGCTCGGCGAAGTCAGTCGGCACCTGCGCGGACAGGAGTGCCACGGACAGGCACACGACGACCGCTATAGCCTTCGCATGCGTTGCTCTCGCCCGCTTCGTGGTTTTCGTGTTCTTCGTGGTCTTCGTGCTTCTTAGAAACGTTCCAGCAGCAACTCGCTCCGCTCCATGTCTATCGTGACGCGGAACGGCGCCAGGAACTTGTGACCGACGATGCCGCCGAGTTGGAAGCCGAGGAGGATGCTCGGCGCGCGCAGGTTCAGGACGACCAGAGGGAAGTTTCGATACTCGATCTCTTCGAAGTCGAGGTTCTGTCCCGGCATGAGAAACGCTTCGCGATCCCATCCCGACGTGCCCCACACGCGAAGTGGAATGCGACGGAATGGCGACGCCGGCAGGCTGCTCGCCGTCTCTGAGCTGATCGAGATCACCTCACCTCCCGTGTCGACCACGAAGTACGCCGGGTGCGTCGAGTTGAGGAGACCGCGGACCATCGCCAGACGATTGATTCGCATCGGCAGGCTGACATCCGGCGTGATCGGCGGAAGATGGCGGCCGATCGTGAGCAACTGCTCCTTGTAGTCGATGCGCATCGACATGCCGATCGACAACGGCGAGAACGACTCGCCTTCGCGCTTCGGGATTCCGCGGAGCGCCGGGTTCTTGATGAGCACCGGCAGATTGCGCACCTGCAGCGTGCCGAAATCGAGTGACTTGACCCGCGCGAGTTGAAGGCCGCGGAGCCCTACCTCGCCAACGCCGGCGCTCAAGGTGTACGTGACCGGGCGAACCCGCTCTCGCGACGCTGTCTCTCGAGACAGCACGCTCTCTTCCGAACCGGTATCGAGAATGAAGTCCTGCGGACGTCCGCCATTGACGCGCGCCTGCACGACGATCTTGTCCGCCACCAGCTTGAAGGGCAGCGTATGGAGCGTCGCCAGATCCTCATCGTCGATATCGACCGGTGCGACGTCGCCGAACGAGTCGAGGAACTCGACCTGCGCCCGCGCCCACGCGGCCTTGTCGCTGCGATCTTTGTTGGGCAGCAGGTTGATGTAGTTGCGATACGAGTTGGCGGCCTGCGCGAAGCGATGGAGGCGCTCGTAGATGTCACCGGCGAGCGCGTGAATCTCACCGTCGCGGGGAGCGGCCGCAGCGGCCGTCAGTGCTGCGTCGAGCGCGTCTTCGAGTTTGCTGGTCGCGGCCAGCGATCGCGCAAGACCGAAACGCGCGCGCGCCGACCCGGGGGTTCGGTCGACAGCCGCCCGGTACTCGCGCTCGGCTTCATCGAACAGGCCGGCCGACCACAGGGCGTCGGCGTGAAGTGCGAAGGCCTCGGGATCCTCGCCCGCAACCTTGACCAGTTCCTCCGCTTCCTGTCGTGCGCGCAGGAACTCCGCGACCTTCAGAGCCGTACGAACAGTGCCCTTGCGACCGGCCACTGCCACACGCGCATCGTCGCTCTTCGCGGCTTCGGTGAAGGCGACGAGCGCTTCCTGGTAGCGCGTCTCGTCGTAGAGAAGAGATCCGAGTTGAAGCTGCAGATCGGCGTCGCCGCCGATGTCAGCGTTCAGCGCAAGTGATCCACCAACGAGCAGGGCTGCCGCGCAGGTTACCCCCTGAACGGTTCTGACGAGCCGGCGCGACATCCGCATGGTCCCACCCTTGGCCTGACGTGTGAGCCCGGAGCTCACGAATATGTTTGTAGGCTACGTCCTCTGATAGAAAGCGGCGTTGACCGGAATGAAGTTCGTCCACTTTTCCGGAGTTTCATCGAGCGCAAAGATCGCCTCGACTGGGCACGCAGGGACGCATGCACCGCAATCGATGCATTCGTCGGGGTGAATATACAGCATTTCCGCAGACTGAAACTGAGGTTCATCCTTTCGCGGATGGATGCAGTCCACGGGGCACACATCGACACACGCGGTGTCCTTCGTGCCCACACATGGTTCGCAGATGATGTACGCCACGGCAGTCGTTCTCCTGTGACGGGCCCCTTATGCTCCGTCAGTAACCGAGAGAGTATAACTCGGCCATTTTGCCTTCATCTTTTTGGATCACCTGTTGGATTTCCAGGCTCTAGGGCAAGCCCCTTCGCGCGATTTCAGGCCTATTCCGTAAATACCTTGACGGGCACCGGCCTTGCTCAACATTGCACACTCGGGGGGTGTGCTCACGCATGTTCGCTATACGAACTTCAGTTGTTCGACTGATCGCGGTTGCGGTCCTTGTCGGTGCTGCGGCATGGACCGTCAATGGTGCCGCGCGGCAGGACGCACCACGCGAGATCGATGTCGTCGCGCGCCGCTTTGCGTTCGAACCCGCACGCATTGAGGTCGCCGTTGGCGAGCGTGTGCGCCTGCGCGTCGTCT
Organism: Vicinamibacteria bacterium; assembly: GCA_963697705.1. Classification (GTDB taxonomy): domain Bacteria; phylum Acidobacteriota; class Vicinamibacteria; order Vicinamibacterales; family JAENWD01; genus CAVUCH01. The sequence goes on along the minus strand of CAVOPA010000013.1, from coordinate 98,485 downwards.
CGGCCGATGGCGTGCACGGCTTCGAGATCAAGAAGTTCAAGGTCAAGAAGGAAATCCCCCGCGGCACCACGCCAGTCATCATCGAGTTCACAGCGAGCGAGGCTGGCGAGTTCCCCATCCTCTGCTCTGAGTACTGTGGCGACGGCCACGAGGACATGCAAGGCCAGCTCGTCGTTCTAACTCGCGATGTTCAGAACACGGAGGTGAAGCCGAATGCAACTAAGTAGGCTCGGATACGCAGTGCTGATCGCTCTCGCTCTCGGAACTGTCGGGTGTGATGAATCACTATCGGAACTGACAGGACCAACACCTGATCTCGAACCAACCTTCAGCAGCATTCAGGAACATATTTTCAGCTCCGGCGACTCCGCGGGGCGTCCTGCGTGCACCAACTGCCACAACGCCGTCGGAAGCCGGTTCAACGGTCTCGATCTCACTGCGGCGGTCTCGTACAACAACCTCGTCAACGTCCCGAGCCGCTTCAAGGCCGGTGCCGTCCGCGTGATCCCCGGCGACCCCGAGAACAGTTACCTGATTCACAAGCTCGAAGGGCGCTCCACCATTGCCGGGGTCCGCATGCCGTTGAACGGTCCCTATCTCGAGGCCGGTCAGATTCTCGTCATCAGGCGATGGATCGAGATCGGTGCTCCAAATAACTAGCGAGGAGCACACACGATGACCTGGACAAGACTCGTCATATTCGCGGCGGTGTGCGCGCTCGCGGCGCCAGTCGTCGCATCGGCGCAGCAGAAACCGCCTGCTGCCAGCACCGACGACGATCCTGACAGGGATCCGAATCGATCGCAGCCGGACTTCACGCTCGTCAATCTGCCGACGACGTTGCGCGTCCCGAAGTACAAGAGCGCGTTCCGCGTCACGCATCGCTTTGCGCGTCCGCTCGGGCAGGGCGATTTCAGTGACCTCGCCGAGGATCTCTTCGGCCTCGACAGCGGCGCGCAGATCGGCCTCGAGTACCGGTTCGGTATCATGCGCGGCACGCAGATCGGCATCTACCGCACGAGCAACCGGACAATCGAGTTCTTCGCGCAGTACAGCGGGTTGCAGCAGAAAGACAACGGACTGTTAGGCCTGGACGTCATCGCGACGATGGACGGCACAGACAACTTCAGCGACAGTTATTCACCGGCACTGGGTGTCGTGCTCTCGCACGAGCTGGGCAGCCACGGCGCGCTCTACTTCGAGCCGATCTGGGTCAACAATTCGAACCAGTTGCCGAGCGAACTCACCGACGACAACGACACTTTCCTGTTCGGAATCGGAGGACGCCTGCGTGTCCGTCCGACGGTGTATGTGGTTGGCGAGTACATTCCGCGCATCGGATACTCGCCTGGTGTCGATCACCTCACGTTCGGTGTCGAGAAGCGAGCCGGCGGCCACGTCTTCCAGATCAATTTCTCGAACAACATCGGGACGACGCCGGCTCAAATCGCGCGCGGCGGGTTTGACAACGAAGACTGGTACATCGGCTTCAATATCTCGCGAAAGTTCTTCTAAGAAGCGGTCTCCCCGGGTTTGAGCTCCAACACCTGAACGCCGATCGGCTCAACCAGCGGCTTGAGCGCGGTCGGCGTTCCCGTCAGCAGCGGGAACGTTCCCCAGTGCATCGGCACGACCTGCTTCACCCCGAGCAACGCGCATGCGCGCGCCGCGCCTTGAGGCCCCATCGTAAAGCGATCGCCGATCGGCAGGAACGCGATCTCGGGGCGGTAGATCTCTCCAATCAGCCGCATATCTCCGAACACGTCGGTGTCGCCTGCGAAGTAGATTGTCCTGTCGTCTTCCAGGCGGACGACGAAGCCGCACGGCTCGCCCATGTAGATCATCTGGCCGTGCTCGATAAATCCGCTGCTGTGACTCGCGGCGGTCATGGACACGACCAGACCCGCGATCTTCAGCGAACCGCCCTTGTTCATGGGTGCGGTGTTCTGGATCCCTTTGCGCTCGACCCAATCACACAGCTCGTACACGCCAACGACCGGGGCGCCGCTGGCCCGCGCGCACGCGACGAGATCGTCGATGTGATCGCCGTGCCCATGCGACGCGAGAATCAGATCGACCTGCGGGGGCTTCTTGAGGGCGGCAGGGCACGCCGGGTTGTTCGCCAGCCAGGGGTCGAATAGCAGCCGCTTTCCGCCGGGGGTCCGGATCAGAAACGTTGAATGTCCGAGCCAGGTGATCTCGAGTTTTCCCACGGGGCTGATGCTTACTGCCTTCAGCGATGCTGTCAATGCGTGTCAGTCAGTCTTGGCCGCGGAGGCGCGGGGACGCGGAGTTCTTAACGCGGAGATCGCTGGGATCGCGGGGGACCATTCACGCGGTGACGCGCTGCGCGCGATGCAGCATCGTCGGCGCAGGAGTCACAAACGCGTGACACTCTCTGACGACGTTTGTGAACTCTGCGCCGACGGTGCTGTGGGCAGAGGAACTCGGCCCGACACCGCGTGAATGGCTGGGGCCAGCACTCGCAGAATCAGCCGCGGCGCCCGTGCGACTGACCTGCGATCCCCGCGATCCCGGCGTTGATTAACTTCGTGATCTTCGTGGCCTTCGTGGTTAGAAAGACTCACAGAGTAAAATATCTATGGATGTCCGTTGAAGCGCCCCTGCAGTTTGTCGGCCCGAAAGAGCCGAAGCCCGCCTGGTTGAAGGTCCGCGCCCCGGGGTCGGAGAACTACATCCGGCTCAAGGGAATCATGAAGGACCTCCGGCTCAACACCGTGTGCGAGGACGCACGCTGCCCGAACATCGGCGAGTGCTGGCACCACGGGACCGCCACGTTCATGATCCTCGGCGATGTCTGCACACGCGCGTGCGCGTATTGCGCGGTGGCGCACGGCAAGCCGAACGAACTGGACACGGCCGAACCGGGTCGCGTCGCCGAAGCGGTCGCGCGCATGGGCCTGCAGTACGCGGTGATCACGTCGGTCGATCGCGATGACCTGGCCGACGGCGGCGCCTTCATCTTCGCGGAGACGATTCGACTGACGCGTGAGCGGGTGCCTGGCTGTCGAATCGAAGTGCTGATCCCGGATTTCCAGGGGATCGAGTCGTCACTGCATGCGGTTCTCGACGCGTCGCCCGATGTGCTCAATCACAACATCGAGACGGTTCCGCGGCTCTATCGCATGGCGCGATCGGGTGGCCGCTATCCTCGTTCGCTCGAGCTGCTCGATCGCGCACGCACGCACCGCCCGGACATCGCCACCAAGACCGGCATCATGGTCGGCATGGGTGAAGAGCACCATGAGATCCTCACCGTGTTCGACGATCTGCGGACCGTTGGCGTCTCGATTCTCACCATCGGTCAATACCTGCGGCCGTCTCCGAAGCACGCGCGCATGGTCCGGTACTACCATCCCGACGAATTCGCCGCGCTCAAACAGGCGGCACTTGATCGCGGATTCGTGCACGTGGAGTCCGGTCCACTCGTGCGATCGTCCTACCACGCACACGAACAGGCCGACGCATTCGAAGCCCACCGCGGTGCGGAAGCGTGAAGCTCTATCAGCCCTGAAACGAGACTTTCTGGGCGAGATGGACCTTTCGTCGGCCAGATAATTCCTCTTCGCGCACACCCGCCGCGGAGCCCTCGTGACAAGCCTCGGCAACACAAACGGTTAGGCTGGCGCCCATTCTGTGGCTGCCTTCTTGCTCCAAACTGTGATGACAAATCACAGATATGAAATCCGCTTCGAGTCATCAACATCGGCGTACCGTCTTCGTCGGCTCCGAGTCGCTCCTCGCCGCATGGAATGCGCGTGGGGGTCAGCAGAGTCAGGTCATCACGGTGCCGCTCACGAACTTCGCCTTCGCGATCGATCTGATCGACGAAGCGCAGCCCGAGGTCGTCGTGATCGAGCAGGCGGTCGCCGCGAGCGGCGATGGGTCGACGTTGATGGATCGGCTGCACAGCGAGCGGTATCTGCGTGGAATCGAAGTGCGTCTGCTGCCGCCCGATCGGGCGGCGGACCTCATCGCGTCAGGTCCTGGCGATGCGCATCCGCAGGACTGGCTCAGCGATCTCGCATACGCGCTTCCGCCGCGACCCGAGCGGCGGGCCCAGCGCATTCGCGCAGCAGAAGATGAACGGGTGATGGTCGACGGTCAGCCGGTGACCCTGATTGACCTCTCGCCAGCGGGTGCCCAGGTACGCTCGGAGACCGTCCTCAAGCCGCGACAGCGCATCCGGGTCGTGCTGGCGCCGGAACGGGGCTCGGTGAAGGCTGTAGCGGTAGTCGCGTGGTCGATCTTCGAGATCGGACCCACGCCGACCTATCGCGCCGGTGTGGCCTTCACGCGCGCCATCCCCGACCCCATCTAGGCGACTGGCTCAGGCCGCTTTCGAATCGAAATAGCTGCTGTCGCTCTGTTGCGCCTTGCGCCGACGACGGACCTTCAGCAGGGCAAAGCTCGCCACGACGATCACCGCAAAGAAAAACCAGGTCATGCTGTTCCTCCAGGTACGCATAGGGGCAAGCCACGTACCGGCGAAAACAGCACACAACGCCCCGTAGCGGCACATCGTCGCCCGGGCGCTGAACTCAAGAACCGTATTGGGATTACGAGGTTGGTCGGCGTCAACGCCCAACATCCAACTCCCAACTTCCAAAACAGCTCGAGTTTGGCAATTGGAGCTTGGGAGTTGGGAGTTGACGTATGTCTTTCTACTGAAAGATCCGCAGCAGCCTGGTGATCGGGTCGAAATAGCGATCGACCACACGCTCCTTGAGCGGAATGATCGCGTTGTCCGTGATGTGGATGTGCTCCGGACACACCTTCGTGCAGCACTTGGTGATGTTGCAGTAGCCGATGCCGTGCTCGTCCTTGAGCGCGGCCACGCGGTCCTCGGTGTCGAGCGGATTCATCTCGAGGTTCGCCGCGTAGACGAGGAACCGCGGACCGATGAACTCGTCGTGCTTGTTGTGATCGCGCAGCACGTGACATACGTCCTGACACAGGAAGCACTCGATGCACTTCCGGAACTCCTGGACTCGGTCGATGTCCTTCTGCGCCATCCGCCACGTGCCATCCGGTGCATCCGGTGTCCGCGGCTTGAACTTCGAGATGCCCTTCTTGACGCGGAAGTTCCACGACACGTCGGTCACCAGGTCCTTGATCGGCGGGAACGCCCGCATCGGCTCGACGGTGACCGGCTCGTGCAGGTTGACCTGGCTCAGACGCGTCATGCACATCAGGCGCGGCTGACCGTTGATCTCGGCCGAGCACGAACCGCACTTGCCGGCCTTGCAGTTCCAGCGCACCGCGAGATCCGGCGCCTGCTCCGCCTGAATCTTGTGCACCACGTCGAGGACGACCATGCCGTCTGTGACCTCAGTGTGAAAGGTCTGGAACGTGCCGTCCTTCTCCGGATGCGTGCGCCAAATCTTGAACGTCGCTGTGGTCGCCATTCGTGGGCCGTCTCCTACGACTTCTGTTCTTCGATCACCTGCTTGAGGTGATTCGGGATCGGCGGGATCGGTATGCGGCCGATCTCCATGACATCGCCGGCTCCCTGCCTGACTGCGACATTGATCGTGCTGAATTCGGCGACCTTGTCCGGATAGTCCTCACGGAAGTGTCCGCCGCGGCTTTCCTTGCGCTCGATCGCCGAGCGCGCGATCGCCTCGGAAACCGTCAGCAGGTTGCGCAGGTCGAGCGCCGTGTGCCATCCCGCGTGATACTCGCGATGGCCGGACACGCCGACGCGCGCCGCCCGCTCCTTGAAATCGGCGATGCGCATCAGCGCTTCGCGCATTTCGTTTTCAGTCCTCACGATCCCGACCAGTGCCTGCATCGACTCCTGGAGGTCGGCCTGCACCTTGTACGGATTCTCGCCGCGGTCGCCGCGCTCGAACGGCGCGAGCGACGTCTTCATCGCAGACTCGACGAGGACATCGCTGACGAGCGGCGCAGGATGTTCCTTCGCCCACGCGGACGCGTACTCGCCGGCGCGCTTGCCGAAGACGATCAGGTCCGACAACGAATTCCCGCCGAGTCGGTTCGCACCGTTGATGCCCGACGCGCACTCCCCCGCCGCAAACAGGCCAGGGATCGTGGACATCTGTGAGTCCGCATCGACGCGAATCCCACCCATGATGTAGTGCGTGGTGGGCCCGACCTCCATCGGTTCGTTCGTGATGTCGAGGTCGGCCAGTTCCTTGAACTGGTGGTACATGCTCGGGAGCTTCCGCTTGATGTGCACTTCGGAGTCCTTGAGCTTTTCCTTGATCCACGCGATGTCGAGGAACACCCCGCCATGCGGGGAGCCACGGCCGGCCTTGACCTCGCGGTTGATGCAGCGCGCCACGTGATCGCGCGTGAGCAGCTCGGGCGGACGACGGGCGCTCTTGTCACCCTGGGTGTAGCGCCAGCCCTCTTCCGGATCGGAGGCGGTCTGCGGCTTGTAGTTGTCCGGAATGTCGTCGAACATGAACCGGCGTCCCTCGCTGTTCTTGAGGACGCCACCTTCGCCGCGCACGCCTTCGGTGACGAGAATCCCGCGCACGCTCGGCGGCCAGACCATCCCGGTCGGATGGAACTGGATGAACTCCATGTCGATCAGCTCGGCGCCCGCGCGATACGCCAGCGCGTGGCCGTCGCCGGTACCTTCCCAGCTGTTGCTCGTGATCTTGTACGCCCGCCCCACGCCTCCCGTGGCCAGGACGATGGCCTTGGCATTGAAGACGTGGAAGCGGCCACGCTCGCGGTCGTACGCGAGGACACCGGCCGCGCGACCGTTGTCGAGAATCAGATCGATGACCGTGTGCTCCATGTGCACGGTCATGCCGGTGTAGACGGCGTGATCCTGCAGCGTGCGAATCAGCTCGAGGCCGGTGCGATCGCCGACGTGCGCGAGGCGCGGATACCGGTGCCCACCGAAATTGCGCTGGTTGATCCGGCCATCGGGCGTGCGGTCGAACACCGCGCCCCATCCCTCGAGCTCGCGCACGCGATCGGGCGCTTCCTTCGCGTGCAGTTCCGCCATGCGCCAGTTGTTCACGTACTGGCCGCCGCGCATCGTGTCTGCGAAGTGGACGCGCCAGCTGTCACGGTCGTCGTTGTTGGCCATGGCCGCCGCCATGCCGCCTTCTGCCATGACGGTGTGCGCCTTGCCAAGGAGCGACTTGCAGATGAGACCTACCGACACGCCGCTCGACGCCGCCTCGATCGCCGCGCGCAATCCGGCGCCGCCGGCGCCGATGATGAGCACGTCGTAGCTGTAACTTTGATACACCGCCATCAGAACAGCCTCGTGTCTGAGATGATGCCCATCGAGCAGAGACGGACATACACGTCCGACAGCGCCACCGAGAAGAGGCTGCACCAGGCGAACAGCATGTGCCGTCCGTTGAGCGCGCTCGAGCAGTTGTAGCAGGCGTGCCGCATCGGCGACTTTGACACTTCGTCCTTCACGCCGCCTACGAGGTGACGGATCGAGTGGCATCCGAGCGTGTAGCTGCTCAGGAGCGCGACGTTCACCGCGAGGATGATGGTGCCGAGGCCGATGCCGAACTCGGCCTGGCCGGTCGCGGGATTGGTGAACCAGAGCGCGAGCCAGACGTCGTAGGTGAGCACGACGAGGAAGAGCACCGCCGCGTAGGCGAAATAGCGATGGACGTTCTGGAGAATCAGCGGAAGCGTCCGCTCACCCCAGTAGGTCTTGCGGGGCTCACCCACCGTGCACGACACCGGGTCCATCCAGAACGCCTTGTAGTAGGCGCCGCGGTAGTAGTAGCAGGTGAAGCGGAAGAGACCGGGGAACGGCAGGATGAGCAACGCCGGCGAGAACGGTGCGAGCGCCGGCCACCAGCCAGGTTTCGGGCCGAGCCACGCATGGTGGGAGTCGCCCCAGATTTCCGGCGAATAGAACGGGGAGAGATACGGGCCGTAGGTGTAGTGGGCGTTCTGAAACGCGGCCCAGGTCGCATAGACCACGAAGCTGCCGAAGACCGCGAACACGATCATCGGCTCGACCCACCACCAGTCGCGCCGGCGGGTTTCTCCGAAATCCCGCGGCACGATCTTGACGGGGACTGCCTCCATCAACTGCCTCCGAATGGGACGAAAGACGAGTGGCAAACCTTAACTACGTTACTACACAGAACCTGCGGTGTGAATGCGTCCGCCGTTCCATGTTCCGAGTTCCGGGTTCCACGTTCGTGTTCACCGTTCGAGTTCGACGTTCAGAGTTCATCGAGGTAATCGCTGCCTGCGCGCATTCGTCGGCGACCGTCACATATCTCTGAACGGCATCCGAACCAGATCACGAACCCGGAACGTGGATCCGGAACATGGAACTTGTCGCTCTCCACTAAGGCAGCGCGGCGACCGCCGCCTGCGCGCATTCGTTGGCGACGGTCACATAACGCTGCACCGCATCGGTGCCAATCACAAGCGGACCACCGGGCTTGCGCGTGCAAGCGCCGGAATCTTCATCTTCGTGCCGTCGAAGTCGGTGTGGTTCGCAAACAGGACATCGGCACCGGCCTTGGTCACGATGTCACGAAACCGCGCCGCGGAGGCGGCGTAGGTCTGGAGTCGCGCCTTGTCCGGCCCGAAATTGAACGCGGTTCCTCCCCACGCTGCCGCGATGTGGCGCTGACCGTTGTCGAACACCGGCACGATTGACGACACCGTGCCCGGCGTATGTCCCGGTGTGATGTACATCGTCAGCGTGGTGTCGCCGAGCGTCAGCTTCTGCCCATCGGTGACCACCATGTCGCGCTTCGGCTTCCACGGCGGATTCTGCTGATCGAGCAGATCCCAGTCGGCCGCGGACATGAGGATGCGTGCGCCGTACTTGTCCTGCAGGTACTTCGCGCCGCCGGCGTGATCGAGGTGCGCGTGGCTGACGAGGACGTACTTGATGTCAGCGGGATTGAGTCCGAGCTTCTTCAGGCCGCCGTCGACTTCGTCTTCGACCGAGTAGTCGTAGATGGCGTCGATCAGGATGATGCCCTGCGACGTCGTGATCGCCCACGACGAGTACTCGGTCATCCCGACGTAGTACATGTTGTCGAAGACCTTGGCCGGCTCGGCGTGCCACGTCTCGCGCGCGGGTGGCGGAGGCGGACCACCTCCACGACGTCCGGCGCCGGCACCGCCGGCTCCACCTCCGCGAGGCGCGCCGACTGTTCGTGCTTCCGTGCAGATGCGGTCGAAGATGCCCGGGTGTTCGGTGCCAGCCGCGACCTTGGCGGCCGCGATGTGCTTCTCCATCTCCGCCGGCGACTGAGCGGCTGCGACCGTCAATCCCAACGCCCCGGCGATTGCAAACGTCGTGAGCAACCTGGTCACGATGTCACCTCGTCTCGGCTGGTGGTTGGTGGTTGGTCGTTAGTGGTCACGATCGACATCGAACTAACCAACCACATCCACTAACCACCATCCACTAACCGTTAGGCCTTCCGTTTCGGCTTATACACGTGCGTGCTCTGACCAAAGAACACTTCGGCGCTTTCCATCACCGACTCGGACAACGTTGGATGCGGATGGATGACGAGCTTCAAGTCCTCCGCCGTGGCACCCATCTCGATCGCGAGCGCGCCTTCCGCAATCAACTCACCGGCGCCTGAACCGGCGATGCCGACGCCAAGCACGCGACCGGTCTTCGGCTCGAGCACGAGCTTCGTGAGACCCTCCGGCCGGTCCACCGTGATCGCGCGGCTCAAGGCGCCCCACGGGAACTTGGCCACTTCGACCTCGATGCCTTCGGCCTGCGCCTGCGCCTCGGTGAGACCGCACCACGCGATCTCCGGGTCAGTGAAGACCACGGCTGGAATCGCTTGCGGTTCGAAGACTGCCTTGTGCCCGGCAATGGCTTCGACGGCTACGCGCGCTTCGTGCGACGCCTTGTGCGCGAGCATCGGCTCACCCGCAACGTCGCCAATGGCGAAGATCGTCCGCTCCGCCGTCCGGCGCTGCGGGTCTGTCTCGATGAACCCTTTGGCATCGACCTTGACCGCGGTCTTCTCGAGGCCCGGAATCTTCGAGTTCGGACGACGGCCGACGGCAACGAGCACGCGATCGAAGGTCTGCTCCTTCTCGGCGACGTCGCCCTCGAAGGTCACGCGGATGCCCTTGCCCTCTTCCACCACCTTCACGACCTTCGTATTGAGCATGATGGCCGCGAACAACTTCTTCAGACGCTTCTCGAGCACACCGACGAGATCGCGATCGGCGCCGGGCAGAAGTCCCGGCGTCATCTCGACGACGGAGACCTTGCTCCCGAGGGTGGCGTAGACCGAGCCGAGCTCGAGGCCGATGTAACCGCCGCCGACGACCAGCAGCGACTTCGGCACGTCCGGCAGTTCGAGACCGGAGGTCGAGTCCATCATCCGATCGCTCTCGATCGAGAGCGACGGGATGCGCGTCGGAGATCGACCCGGTTGCGAGAATCAGATGCTCGAACTGCAGATCGGTCTCTGCGCCGCCAGCGCCTGACACCTTGAGCGACGTTCGGGCTCGTCAGCGTCGCGCGTCCCTGGATGAACTTCACCTTCCGCAGTTTCGCGACGCTGCCGACGCCTGCCGTCAGCTTGTCGACGACGCCCTGCTTGTAGGAACGAAGTTTGTTGACGTCGATTGAGGGCTCGCCGAAGCTGACGCCCCAGTTGCCGGCGTGCCTCGCTTCGTCGATCACCTTTGCGACGTGCAGAAGCGCCTTCGACGGAATGCACCCGCGATAGAGACACACGCCTCCCGGGTTCTTCTCCTCGTCGATGAGTGCGACCTGCATACCGAGGTCAGCGGCATAGAAGGCCGCTGCATACCCGCCAGGGCCGGCACCCAGTACCGCAATCTGAACCGAATCCGCCATTAACCCACCAATGACAGAAGGAAGGGTTGTTCGATGGCCTCGACAACCCAACGAAGGAACCGCATCGCGTCTGCACCATCGATCACGCGGTGATCGTAGGAGAGCGAAAGCGGCAGCATCTGACGCGGCTCCCAGCGCCCGTCTTTCCAGACCGGCTCGGTCTTCCCGCGCGAGACGCCGAGGATGGCCACCTCGGGCCAGTTCACGATGGGCGTGAAGTAGGTGCCGCCGATGCCGCCAAGGTTCGAGATCGTGATGCCGCCGCCGCTCATCTCGTCGAGCGACAGCTTCTTGTCGCGCGCACGCTCCGCCAGTTTCTGGAGCTCGACGGCGATCTCCGTGATGTTCTTCGTGTCGGCATCGCGAATCACCGGCACAAGGAGACCGCGATCGGTATCGACCGCAACGCCGACGTTCACGTACTTCTTGTAGACAATCTCGCCGCGCTCGAGATCGATCGACGCATTGAACTGCGGGAACTTTCGGACCGCCGTCGCCACCACGCGAACGAGCATCGCCGTGACAGTGAGGTTGCCACCCGCCTTGGCGACCTTCTCCTTGAACTGCTTCCGCAACTCTTCGAGCTCACCCACGTCCGCCTTGTCGAACTGCGTGACGTGCGGGATGGTCGTCCAGGCGTAACTGAGATGTTCGGCGGTCGCGCGCCGGATGTTGCTCCACGGCTGGCGATCGACCTCGCCCCACTTCTGGAAGTCAGGCAGCGGCCGCGCGGCGCGAACGGCAATACCGTCTGCTGCCAGTCACCTGCCGATCCAACGCTGCTCAGGATCCGTCGCGCGGTTTCCTTTACGTCTTCCTGCGTGATGCGGCCGCTCGGCCCCGTTCCCTGGATCGCGTTGACATCGACGCCGATCTCGCGCGCCAGACGTCGCACCGCCGGTGACGCGGGAGCAGCCGGTCCACGCTCTCCCTCCAACTTCACCGGCAGCGGCGGGCTGCGCAGGAGCTTCGGGCGCAGACCTGACAGGCATCGGCACGACGCGCGTAGGGCGTGTCGCCGCTGGTGCTGGAGCAGGAGCGGGCGCGGCAGGCGGCGGCTGCGGAGTTTCTGGTGCCGCGGCGGGCGCGGCCGCCGGTGCCGCAGCCTTCGCCGCAGGCGCGGCAGCTTCGCCGGCCGGTGCGTCCACGGTCAGCACCACTGCGCCGACTTTGATCTTGTCGCCCTTCTTGACCTTGATCTCTTTGACGACGCCCGCCACCGACGAGGGCACTTCGATCGTGGCTTTGTCGGTCTCGAGTTCGAGGACCGGCTGATCGCGAGCGATGGTGTCACCGACGTTGACGAGCACGCGGGTCACGTCGCCGCTGGCGATGTTCTCTCCCAGTTCGGGGATTTTGAATTCGGTCATGCCGTCACGACTCGGCTTCGGCAGTCCGATCGCTGGATTCGGCTTACTCGGGATTGATTCCCAGATCCTTGATTGCCTTGTTGACCACCGAGGCTTCGATCTTCCCGTCGCGCGCCAGATCGACGAGCGTCGCGAGCACGATGTGCTTCGTATCGACCTCGAAGAAGTCGCGCAGCGCCGAGCGACCCTCGCTGCGGCCAAAGCCATCCGTGCCGAGTGACGTCACACGCCGTCCGGTCCAGCGATCGATTGAGTCGGGCAACGCCTTGACGTAGTCGCTGGCCGCGACGATGACCCCCTCGGTTCCCGCGAGGCACTGCGCCACGTACGGCACACGCGGCTGCTTGTCACCGGGGTGCATCCGATTCCATCGATCCGCCGCGTGCCCGTCGCGATAGAGCTCCTGATAGCTGGTCACGCTCCACACGTCCGCGGCAACACCGTATTTCTCGTCGAGAATCTGCTGCGCCTTGAGCACTTCGTTGAGAATCGCGCCGCTGCCCAGCAACTGTGCGCGCGCCTTGACCTTGCCCTTCTTCTCCGACGAGCGCAGCTTGTAGAGCCCCTTCAGGATCCCTTCGCGCGATCCCTCAGGCATCGGCAGCATCTCGTACTGCTCGTTCATCACGGTGATGTAGTAGAAGATGCTTTCGCCGTCCTTGTACATCCGGCGGATGCCGTCCTCGATGATCACGGCGATCTCGAACGCGAACGCTGGGTCGTACGAGATCAGGTTCGGCACGGCGAGCGAGAGCAGGTGACTGTGCCCGTCCTGGTGCTGCAGCCCCTCACCCGACAGCGTCGTCCGTCCGGCAGTGCCACCGAGCAGGAACCCGCGCGTGCGCGTGTCGGCAGCGGCCCACACCAGATCGCCGACGCGCTGCATGCCGAACATCGAGTAGTAGATGAAGAACGGAATCGTGTTGATACCATGCGTGGCGTACGCGCTGCCTGCGGCGATGAACGAGGAGATCGAGCCCGCCTCGGTGATGCCCTCTTCGAGGATCTGCCCTTCCTTGGCTTCCTTGTAATAGAGCAGCGTGTCCATGTCGACCGGCTCGTAGAGCTGACCGGCGTGCGCGTAGATCCCGACCTGCCTGAAGAGCGCCTCCATGCCAAAGGTGCGCGCTTCGTCGGGAACGATCGGCACCACCAGCTCGCCGATTTCCTTGTCGCGCAGCATCTTCGCCAGCATCCGCACGAACGCCATCGTCGTCGACGCCTTGCGGCCTTCGCTGCCCTGATGGAATTCGCTGAATAGCTCCGGGAGGCTGTCTGTCTTGAGAGGTTCGAGCTGGACTTTGCGGGAAGGAACGAAGCCACCGAGTTGCTTTCGCCGCTCGAGCATGTAGGTGACTTCGGGACTGTTGTCGGGTGGCCTGTAGAACGGCGCCTTGGCCACGTCCTCATCACCAATCGGGATGCCGAATCGGGTTCGGAACGCCTTCAGCTCGTCCTCGTTCATCTTCTTCTGCTGGTGGGTGATGTTCTTGCCTTCACCCGCCTCACCGATCCCGTATCCCTTGATCGTCCTCGCCAGAATCACCGTCGGCTGACCCGTCGTTTCGACGGCGGCCTTATAGGCCGTATAGACCTTGATCGGATCGTGTCCGCCGAGCGTCAGCTTCTTGAGCTGCTCGTCCGAGAGATGCTTGACCATCTCGAGCAGCCTCGGGTCGGCTCCCCAGAAGTGCTTTCGAACGTACTCACCGGACTCGACGGCGTACTTCTGATACTCGCCGTCGACGACTTCTCCCATGCGCTTGACCAGGAGCCCGTCGTGATCCTTCTCGAGCAGCGCATCCCACTCGCCGCCCCAGATCACCTTGATGACGTTCCAACCAGCACCTCGGAAGGCGGCCTCGAGTTCCTGGATGATCTGGCCGTTGCCGCGAACGGGACCATCGAGTCGCTGCAGGTTGCAATTGATGACGAAGATCAGGTTGTCGAGCTTCTCGCGTGACGCGAGCGTGATCGCACCAAGCGACTCAGGCTCGTCCGTCTCGCCGTCGCCGAGGAATGCCCAGACCTTCGAGTTCGATCGCTTCTTGAGACCGCGATCCTCGAGGTAGCGCATGAACCGTGCCTGGTAAATCGACTTGATCGGGCCGAGGCCCATCGACACCGTGGGGAATTCCCAGAAGTCGGGCATCAGCCACGGATGCGGATACGACGAGAGGCCGCCGCCTTCCTTCAACTCGCGGCGAAAATTCGCGAGCTTGTCTGCGGAGAGACGGCCTTCGAGAAACGCGCGCGCGTAAATGCCCGGCGCAGCATGTCCCTGGAAGTAGATGATGTCGCCGTCGTGATCGTCGCCCTTGCCCTTGAAGAAGTGATTGAACCCCACTTCATAGAGCGTGGCCGCCGACGCGTAAGTCGAAATGTGACCGCCGATGCCGTCCTCGAGCTTGTTGGCCTTGACGACCATCGCGAGGGCGTTCCATCGAACCAGGCTCTTGATGCGACGTTCGATCTCGCGGCTGCCTGGGAACGGTGGCTGATCGGCCGGAGGAATCGTGTTGACGTAGGGCGTGTTCGCCGTAAACGGCTGCGTGACGCCGTTCTGTCGAGCGTGAACGCTCAGCGCGGCGAGCAGACGGCTGACTCGCGCTGGCCCACCCGACTGGAGCACGTAGTCGAGCGACTCGAGCCATTCGCGCGTCTCGAGCGCCTCGATCTCCGCTGCGTCTTTGGGTGCGGTATTGCGCATGAATCCTCTCGGGAGCGTGCCTCAGGTCAGCAGCGCGGTTCAGGACCACACGCAGCACCCCCGGGGCCCTCGTGCGGGACGGCCAGCCACATCATCCCTGATATTGTTGACGACAACTACTTATTCTAGCTCTCGCAGCACATCGGATGAAACCCGCCTTCTTCGGCCAAGGTCTCGAAGCGGTCGCGGTCGAGTTCGCCGGGCTGTACCCGTAAGCGATAGCCCGCGGGCGTCGTCGCCAAGATCGCCGGATCGCGAAGGGCGTTCCGGAGCCGAGAAATGTGTACCTGCACGGCCTTGACTCCGGTTGGCGGCGCGTCATCGCCCCAGAGTGCCTGAACGAGAACGTCGACCCTCACCGGGCGGTTGGCTCGCAACAACAGAACGGCCAAGACCGCCCGCCGCTTAGGTCCACCCAACGCCACCGAGCCACGCTCGTCACGCACCTCGAGCGGCCCCAGAATGCGGAAGTCCATAGGGCTCTAGGAGCACCGTACTGCGTTCCCGCTGCCAGCGAAAGGCGGGCGGTGCCGTGACCGCCTGTCGCAGCAGGCGAGGTACCAACGGAGGTACCAAACCGAGCGAAACTCACCTCAGCTCAGATAATCGAAAACGGTTCTACAGAGCGGACTCTGCCGGGCGAGACCGGCTCGGGCTTCCTCATAACCCGAAGGTCGCGGGTTCGAATCCCGCCGCCGACTGGACACCCGCGGGGTCCGGCCCTGAGCAGCGAGATCCGGCAACCGAGAGCGCGATCTTGACGCTGATCGCGCAGACCTCGGTATCTCATCCCAACTGGGTGATGAGGAACGGCTCCAGGGGCACATACGGTCGGGGCGTCGGCAGCACCCAGCGCCGGATTCCGGAACGGGCGCTTCAGCCGCTACGCGAAATCTGGGAGCGGGCTTGGGTGCCTGGGTTGGTACAAGCCGATCTCGCCCGCGCCGGGGATCTTGAACTGGGCGATCCGGCCCCAGCCCTCGTCCTCGATCGCCGACACGAACTCGACGCCCTTACGCCCGAGTTCCGCGACGGTCCGCTCGATGTCATGGCACATGAGGAACAGTGCGTGATCCCCCGGTCCGCGGCCCCAGCCGGAGCCGGGGTGGATCGCGACCTCGCTCGGTGGCAGCGCGAAAATCAGCCAGCCCTCGCCCGCGTCCACCCCCTCGAACCCCAGCACGTCGCGCAGGAAGGGCCGGGCTCGCTCGGCGTCCTCGGCGAAGATGATCGTGTGCGCCCCGGCGATCACGGCGCGGATCGTAGCGCGGCTATTGCAGCGACGGAGCAGGCCGAGGCCGAGCGTCAACGACCGATCCGCCGGCTCGGGCGCGATCGCCATGCCCCGAACGAAGCGGCAACCTGGAGACCGCGTCGCTGACCCCGATGGGACCGGTGTGCATCAGACCGCCCGGCGCGCCGTTCAGCGTTGGAATGCGCGAAGAGCGAGCCTCTCGCTCGACGCCCGCGCCTCGCAGCGGACGACGAGCGACGGCCGCGTCAGCCAATCCGCTCGCTGTCGCTTTGCGCGAAAAGCGCTACTGAGATGCAGTCGCCTAAGCCGCCACGCGATATCGCTGGACGATCGGAGCGTCGCTCGGAGGGACGAATCGGGCCCCGCTACTCCAGAAGGCCCCGCTAGAACGCGGGGTCTATCTTTTCTGCAGAACCACACGCAGGGCACGTCGCAGTAGCCGGCCTCCCGTGCCTTGCGGACCATGTCGTGCACCTCGCCTTCCTCGTCAGGACGGCGTCACGGCGATTGCCGCCGCGAGCGGCGCGCTCATCGCCCGCCGATTGCCTCGGTCGCGAACCGCACCCGCCCCGCCTGAGCCGCCGTCGGGAGCGGGTCCGTCGGCGTAGTCTGGATGCCATGCGGCCAGCGCTCTGGCTCTTGGCCGTCGCCGCGCTGGCCGCGGGCTGCGGAGGCGACGGCGGCGAGCGGCTCTCGAGCGACCTGCCCCGCGCGCCGGCGGCGCTGCGTGTGTCGAGCCCTGCGTTCATCAACGACTCCCGCCTGCCGCAGCGGTACACGTGCGACGGCGCCGGCGACGAGCCGCCCGTCCAGGCCGGCACCGTCCCACCGAGCACGAGCGAGCTCGTGCTCGTCGTCTCAGACCCCGACGCGCCGGGCGGCACATACCTGCACGTGACGCGCTACGGGCTCAGTCCGCGCGGCGACGGCTCCGTCGACAACGGTGGTCACGCGGGCCGCAACAGCGCCGGCGAGATCGGCTGGACCGCGCCTTGCCCACCGGAGGGCGACGACGCGCACCGCTATGTGTGGTCCGTCTACGCGCTGCGTGACCCATCACGGATCGACGCCGGCGCGAACCCCGACGAGGTCGCCAGCGCGCTGCGCGAAGGCGTGCTGGCGAGCGGAACCATCACGGCGCGCTACGGGCGCTGACCGGACCGCCGCGGAGCGACAGGCCACGACCCTTGTTCCGCACGAACACCAGCGATCCGCGCGATCTTCGTCTCACCGGGCCGGGCTAGGAACTACAGCTACGCGGGCGCGGGCGCGCCGTGAACTCCACCGCGGCCTCGACGCTGGGGAAGAGCTGGCTCCTCACGATCTTGTTGTCCACCGCGCGGAAGGTGTAGAGGAACTCGAGCGCCTGAGCCCTCCCCAGCAGCGCGGGTCCACGACGAAGCGTCCCCCACCGACATCGAAACGGCGAGCGGGTCCATCCTGACACGCTTGAAGTTCATGACAACCGATGAGCTCAGGGTCCGAGCTACCCACGGGCGTGGGGGAGAAATCCCAGCTCCCCGACTAACGGACGGCGCTTGGCGCGACCTTAGGCGGCTCGTGCCCATCGACCTTCTGTGAACTCGGCGCTCTCCTACATCGGTCACTCCACCCTGCTTCTGGAGCTCGCCGACGCGAGAGTGCTCACAGACCCGGTACTGGGCCCCGGCATCGCCCACATCCGGCGAACCGCTCCCTCGCCCCGATTGGAGGACCTGGCAGCGCTCGACGCGGTGCTGGTGTCACACGCGCATCACGACCACCTCGATCCGCCATCGCTGCGGCAGGTAGCGCGCGACTGCCCGGTGATCGCGCCGCGTGGCTGCGGGATGCTCCTGCGCAGGAGCGGCATACGGGACGTCGTCGAGGTCGACGCCGGCGACCGGGTCGCCGTGGGCGGCATCTCGGTCGAGGCGGTGCGCGCGGTCCACGATGGCCGCCGCTATCCGATCGGCCGGCGGTTGGCCGCCCTCGGGTACCTGCTGGAGGGGCCGGTGCGTGTTTACTTCGCCGGGGACACGGACCTGTTCCCCGAAATGGCCGCGCTGGCCGGTCGCGTGGATGTCGCAGCACTGCCGGTATGGGGCTGGGGCCCGCGTCTCCCGCCCGGGCATCTCGACCCGGAAAGCGCCGCACACGCCGCATCGCTGGTTCGACCGCGCATCGCTGTTCCGATCCACTGGGGCACGTTGACTGCCCTGGGCGCGCAGCGCGGCCTGGACCCGCTGGAGCCACCGCGGGACTTCGCCCGCGCCGTGGCCCGGCTCGCACCGGGGGTCGACGTTCGAATCCTCTTGCCGGGCGAACGAAGCCTGCTGCCCGTGGAGCCCGGCCCGCGGCCGCACCCGGGGCGCTCGTCCCCGGCGGGTTAGGCGGGTGGGACGCCGCCCATCATCCAGGGCCCCCCGCCGCTGCCTACGTTCGCAGGCGGTACACGGCTTGGAGAATGAACACCGCGCCGAGGGCGATCAGGAGCCAGTTCCAGAAGTCGAAGCCCTCATCGATCCCTTCGCCGATGTTGACGGCGATGATGAGGGCGAAGGCGGCGACAGTTCCCCAACTTCGGACGCGAGAATGCGACTCGGCCACGCCTTCCCTTCTTGGTTGCTCCGGTCGGCCGCTCTTATACCCCGGTAGCAATTGGAGCGCAATTCCATCATCTCGACGTCGCCGCGATCTTGCCGGCGACGATCGTGGCGTCCTCGCCGACGCCGACGAGCAGCGCTGACTTGCGTTTGCGCAGGTAGTGGACGCCGATGAAGTACAAGCCGTCCGCCACGGTGCTCGCCGCGGGTGGCTCCTTCCGGAGGCGTCCGAGGAACATCGCTGAAGCGAGTCGCGCCGATGAGTTCCGCGACTGGTGTCAGTCTAAGACGCCATGACCTTGACTACCTGCCACATGTCCATCTCGCTCGACGGCTTCGTCGCCGGGCCGAGCCAGAGCCGCGAGAACCCGCTCGGCGTCGGCGGCAGGCAGGTCCACGCCTGGCATCTTGGCGAGGTGGCGGACGAGGCGGATCTGACCGCCCAGAGCTGGTTGATGCGTCCTCGCGGTGCCTACGTCATGGGCCGCAACATGTTCGGCCCGATCCGCGGCGCCTGGGACGAGGACTGGCGCGGCTGGTGGGGCGACGAGCCGCCGTATCACGCCCCCGTCTTCGTCCTCACCCACCACGCCCACGACCCGATCGAGATGCAGGGCGGCACCACGTTTCACTTCGTCACCGACGGATTCGAAGCGGCGTTCGAGCAGGCCACGGCGATCGCCGGCGATCGCGGTGTCGACATCGCGGGCGGCGCCTCGACGGTGCGTCAGGCGCTCACGGCCGGGGTCGTGGACGAGCTGACGCTCGACATCGCCCCTGTGCTTCTCGGGGAGGGCGAGCGGTTGTTCGACGGGATCGCCGAGCTCGGGTTGACGCCAGTCGAGACCCTCCACTCACCGCACGCGACGCATGTGCGCTATCGCGTGGAACGCTAAAGGCCGCTGGCCAACCCGGGGATACTGGGCGGGCGATGTCGCAGGAGAACGTTGAGACCGTGGAGCGCGCGTTCGAGGCCTGGAACCGCGGGGACATCGAGGGTTACGTCGCTCACCTGTGCTCCGATGTCGAAGGGGTTCCGGTCGGCGCGGCGCTGGAGGGCGAGGTCTGCCGTGGGCATGACGAGGTCCGGGCCTGGTGGGACACGCACAAGGAGGTGTGGGAGACCTTCCTGATCCTCGCCGAGGAGTTCGAGCTGGTCGACGACGAGCTCTTGGTCTCGGGCCACTGGGAGGCAGTTGGACGCAGCGGCGTCGAGATGTCCGCCCCCGCGACCTGGGTGTTCGGCTTCCGCCACGGCAAGATCGCCTACTGGCAGGCGTATACCTCCAGAGCCGCCGCCCTCGAAGCCGTGGGGCTGTCGGAGTAGGCCTAGACCTCCCCGAGCCGTCGGCGAACACCCGGTCCGGCGAGGCGCTGATGACTCGGACGGCGGTGTCAGTCCGACTTATCGCGGGCGCGCCCGTAACGCTCGTAGATCACGCGCGAGCCGAACGTCCTGGTCTCGATCAGGTCCAGCGGGACGTCTTCGGTGACCGGCGGCAGGAACGGCGTGCCGCCACCAACCACGACCGGATGGCGGAACATGCGCAGCTCTCGCGGTCGGCGATGAAGCCGTCGACCGAGACGCCCATCGAGTAGATCAGCACGGCTTCAAGCTCGTCGTACTGAGGCCTCTTCCCGCAGTCAAGTAGCTACTGGCGCTGCGCGTACTTACTCGCCTGGCCGAACTCCAGCGTCTCACAGGGCTCGTCGCCGATCACCTCGGCGTTGTGTCCCGGCGGAATGACGAAGACGCTGCCGGGGGCGATCTCCTGCTCGTTGCCGTCGTCCATGAAGACCCTCATCCGACCCGAGAGCACGTAGCCAAGGTGATAGGTCTGGCAGGAGTCGGTCCCGGCGATCGGCTTGACGTTCTCCTCCCAGCGCCAGCCAGGCTCGAACGTGCCCCGGCCGACGGTCTCGTCGCCCACGTTGACGATCCGCATCTCGCCCTTGTCCTCGAACGGCCGTGTCTCGTCTGGGGAATCGAAGCTCTTGACAGCTATATCGGCCACGTCTGCCTCCTTGATTGCGGTCTGATCGACATCGGCGATCAGGGGGTCATGCGCATCGCGACCTCGTACTTCGTCACCGAGCTGCGCTGTCCCGGAGTGTCTCCGGCAGGCATCGCATTCAGCGTTTCGTCGCCCTGCCTGTAGTCGTCCTCTGACTCGAAGAAGAGGAGGACGAGCGACTTCTCGGCCTCAGGGTCGTGCAGCACCACAACCTCCGTCGCCGGAAGCCCCTCGGGCGGCTCGCTGTCCGCTCATCTCGTTCCTCATCTCCTCCATGCGGTCCTTGCTGACTCCTTCGAAGGACACAACACGTGCCAGTGCCATCCCAGCCCCTCTCGATTGACTTCGGCTCACGGTCTACTGTCGGCTGGCGGCGACATTCGTTACATGCGAGGATCGCCGCCGGATGGCCACCGCTCTGCCGCGGGACGAGACCGCGCTGCTGATGGCGCTCAGGGACGGCGACGAGGCCGTCTTCATGGCGGTCGTCGAGTCGTGGGGGCCGTCGATGCTGCGCCTCGCCCGCGCGCACGTGTCGAGTCAGGCGATCGCGGAGGAGGTCGTGCAGGAGGCGTGGGTCGGCATCCTGCGGGCGCTCGATCGCTTCGAGGGGCGCTCGTCGCTGAAGACGTGGGCGTTCCGGATCGTGGCCAACATCGCCAAGACGCGTGGGGTCAAGGAGTCCCGGAGCGTGCCATTCTCGTCAGCGACGGTAAGGGGAGGCGATGGGCCGGCGGTCGATCCGGATCGGTTCCGGACCGCCGATGATCCCTATCCGGGGAACTGGCAGACGCCGCCCGAGCCGTGGCCCGAGCAGCGACTCGAGCAGGCCGAGACGCGCGACGCCGCGCTCGCTGCGATCGCCGGGCTGCCGCCGCGCCAGCGCGAGATCATCACCCTCCGTGACATTGCGGGCTTCTCGGCGGAGGAGGCATGTAACGCGCTGGACGTCGCGGAGACCAATCAGCGTGTGCTCCTCCACCGTGCACGCTCGGCGGTCCGCAACGCTCTTGAGAGCCACTTCGACGCCGCAACACAGACATGAGACTCAGACGTCGGCACAAGCCCGCGCCGGAAATGACCTGCAAGGAGCTCGTCGAGCTGGTCACGGACTACCTCGAGATGCGGCTGGCGCAGGGCGACCTGGAGCGCTTCGAGGCGCACCTCGAGCTGTGCGACCCCTGCGTCACGTACATCGAGCAGATCCGTCAGTCGCTGGCGGTCGTCGGCACGCTCAGCGAGGAGACCCTGCCGCAGGGGGCCGCCGACGTGCTGCTGGCCGAGTTCCGCGACTGGAAGCGCACACGGGACTAGGCCCGGCGTAACGCCTCCCGCCCCCGGCCGACTGAGGGGGCATGCACGAGCCAGCGTTCTCCGGCCTGCTGCTGGTCGTGGCGGTGGCCTTTGCGGCGCCCTTCCTGCTCGGCTTCTTCCCGAGCGTGCGGCTGCCCGCCGTCGTGCTCGAGATCACGGCGGGGATCGCGATCGGGCCGGCCGGGCTCGGGTGGGTCGAGATCGACGAGACGATCTCGGTGCTCGCGACGATCGGGCTCGTCTTCCTCCTCTTCCTCGCCGGTCTCGAGGTCGAGTTCGACAAGCTCCGCGGGCGTCTGCTGCGCGTGGCGGGCGGCGGCTGGGTCCTGTCCTTCGGGATCGCGGTCGTCGCGGGCCTGGCGCTGAAGGCGGGTGGCCTCGCCGAGACCCCTCTCCTCGTCGCCGTGATCCTCTCGGCCACGTCGCTCGGGGTGATCATCCCCGTGCTCAAGGACGCCGGTGAGATCGCAATCGCCCTTCGGCCAACTCGTCGTGGCTGCCGGGTCGATCGCCGACTTCGGGGCGATCATCCTGCTCTCCGTCCTGTTCGCGGGCGAGGGCGGCACCGGGGCGACGCTCGTCCTGATCGGCGGCCTGCTCGCGCTGGCGGCCACGGTCTTCTTCGTGGTGCGCGGGGCGGAACGGTCGAAGCGGATCGGCGACGACCTGCTGCGGCTCCAGGACACGACCGCCCAGATCAGGGTGCGCGGGGCGATGGTGCTGTTGATCGCGTTCGCCGCGGTCGCCGAGCAGCTCGGTCTCGAGGTGATCCTCGGAGCGTTCGCCGCCGGCGCGGTCCTGACGCTCGCCGATCGCGACGAGGTGATGACCCACCCCGCGTTCCGGCTGAAGCTCGAGGCGATCGGGTTCGGCGTGTTCATCCCGGTGTTCTTCGTGGCGAGCGGCCTGCGATTCGACCTCGACGCCCTGCTCGACGACCCGTCGAACCTGGCGATGGTTCCGGTGTTCCTGCTGGCGCTCGCGGTCGTGCGCGGCCTTCCGGCGCTGCTCTACCGGCCGCTTGTCGGCGCCCGCCGCGCCGCCGTCGCCGGCCTCTTCCAGGCGACGTCGCTGCCGTTCATCGTCGCCGCCACGGCGATCGGCCGCGACGTGGGCATGATCGGCGGCGCCGAGAGCGCCGAGCTGATCGCCGCCGGGCTGCTCTCGGTGCTGTTGTTCCCGCTCGCGGGCAGCCTGCTCCTGCGCGGAGACGTGAAACAGAACGGGGCGCGGCAGACATAGCCCGAAGCAGGTTGTTCTGATCCCCAAGGAGGAGACGTGACGATGCCCGACCTGGCCGAAAGGCACGAAGCCCTGGCGACCGAGTCCAAGTGGGACTTCTCGGACCTCAGGGCGCTCTTCATCAACTGCACCCTGAAGCGCTCGCCCGAGGTCTCCAACACCCGCGCGCTCGGTGACCTGTCCGCGGGGATCATGGAACGCAACGGCGTCTCGGTCGAGGTCATCCGCGCGATCGACCACGACATCGCGACCGGCGTGCAACCGGACATGACCGAGCACGGCTGGGAGCGCGACGACTGGCCCGCGATCTACGAGAAGGTCCAGGCCGCGGACATCCTCGTGCTGCTGGCGCCGATCTGGCTAGGCGAGAAGTCGTCGGTCTGCACGCATGTCATCGAGCGGCTCTACGGCAACAGCCACCTGCTCAACGACAACGGCCAGTACGCCTACTACGGCCGCGTCGGCGGCTGCCTGATCACCGGCAACGAGGACGGCGCCAAGCACTGCTCCATGAACATCCTCTACTCGCTCCAGCACCTCGGCTACACGATCCCGCCGCAGGCCGACTCAGGCTGGATGGGCGAGGCCGGCCCCGGGCCGAGCTACCTCGACCCCGGATCGGGCGGACCCGAGAACGACTTCACCAACCGCAACACCACGTTCATGACCTGGAACCTGATGCACCTCGCCCGCATGCTCAAGGACGCCGGCGGCATCCCCGCCCACGGCAACCAGCGCTCTGAATGGGACGCCGGCTGCCGCTTCGACTTCGCCAACCCCGAACACCGCTAGACGCCCAGGCAACACCCAAGCTCATCGCCAGGCGAAGACGGGCTCCTCCAAGTGATCGATCCGCATGCCGCTCTGCCCGCGTAGAGCAACCTCCCTGAACTGGTAGAGGATCGCCCCTGTTGGCGCGTGGATGAGATCGTTGCCGAGTGGCAGCTGCAGAACCGGTCGCTTGCTTTCCGGAATCGGGACGAAACGTGGCTCGCCGTTCAGCAGTGCGTGCAGGCCGACGCGGTAGACAGCAAGGACCTCATCGGGGTCCGGTTTCAGCGCGGGGTCCGCACCGCACCAGAGCACGACCGGCGTGATGACGAATCCGGAGCGCGTCACGTAGTCGTCGAGCCAGCCGACGACGCTCTCGGCATTCAGGCTGACTCCAAGCTCCTCCTCGAGTTCACGTAGCGCGGCGTCGAGCGGCGTTTCCCCAGCATCGATCCTGCCTCCGGGTAGAGCCCACTGGCCGGCGTGCCTGCGCATCGTCGAAGGGCGGCGGCAGAGGAGAAAGGCCGCGCCGCCGGCCACGCCGACCATCCGGCCATCGGGAGGGGGCTCGCCCTCTCCCCGCGGGTCGTATGGGAGCCCCGACATGTCGATGTCGTGCAGGGGGTCGCCATCGTCGCGCTCGGCATCGCTGTCGAGCAGCGCGATCGCCACTGCCGCGTGCCTCCGTCCGTCGAGTGGCCACACTCGGCGCTCGTGAGCGCGCAGATTCGTACCGAGCCTCGTTCGCAGCGCCCCGTCAAACAGGATCACCGCACCATTATCCGGCGGCCGCCGAGCGACCCTCCAGTCCGTGAGAGGTAGGTTGCTGCCCGTGACTGACTCCACGCGTGACCACGACATCGTCGTCTACGGGGCAACCGGCTTCGTCGGTCGGCTCACGGCCGGGTATCTCGCCGAGCACGCACCGCCTGGTGTCCGGATCGCACTCGGCGGGCGCTCGCAGCCGAAGCTCGAGCGCACACGGACGGAGCTCGGCGTCGACTGGCCGCTCGTGATCGCCGATAGCCAGGATCGCAATGCGGTTGCGGCGCTGGCGGAATCCACGCGCGTCGTAGCGACCACCGTCGGCCCCTACTTCAAATACGGCAAGCCGCTTCTCGAGGCATGCGCGGCCGCAGGGACGCACTACGCCGACCTCACCGGCGAGGTCTTGTTCATGCGTTGGGCGATCGACACCGCCGAGACTGCGGCACGGACCACCGGCGCCCGGATCGTCCATACCTGCGGCTTCGACTCGATCCCATCCGATATAGGCACGCTGCTCCTGCACGAGGCGGCGCAGGCCGGCGGTCATGGCGAGCTCGGGGAGACGTCGCTGGTCGTCAAGGCCATGCGGGGCGGCGCAAGCGGCGGCACGATCGACTCCCTGCGAACGGCGGTCGACACGGTGAAGAAGGACGCGCCGAGCCGACGCGTGCTGGCCGATCCGTACGCGCTTGAGTCCGGACCGGGCAGCGGAGCCCGATCTCGGCTCGGAGAGTGACTCCCTGAAGCCGCTCCGCGACGATCGGCTCGGAGGCTGGCTGGCGCCGTTCGTGATGGGCAGCGTCAACACCCGCGTCGTGCGCCGCAGCAATGCACTTCAAGATCACGCCTACGGCCGTCGGTTTCGCTACCGCGAGCTCATGCTCACCGGCCGCGGACCGCTCGGCGGCGCGAAGGCCGCGGGCGTCGCGGGCGGCATCGCCGGCGTCTTCGCGGGTCTTGCCACGCCAGGTGCGCGCCAGCTGCTCGACCGCGTCCTCCCGGACCCCGGCGAGGGACCGTCGGAGAGCACCCGCGAGCGCGGCTTCTTCGACATCGATATCCACACGACGACGAGCAGCGGCGAGCGCCTGCGTTGCGAGATCCGCGCATCGGGCGATCCTGGCTACAAGGCGACGGCGGTCATGCTCGGCGAAAGCGCGCTCTGCCTCGCGCTCGATGATCTCCCCGCGGCCGCGGGCGTGCTCACGCCTGCGTCGGCGATGGGTCGCGTGCTTGCCGATCGCCTCATCGCGGCAGGGCACACCTATCGAGTGGTGCCTGACTGAGAGGGGACCGCGCCGCGTCCGCGGCGGGGTTCGCGGCGCTATCGCGCCGGCCACGCCGTACGGGTGGCCACACCTCTCGTTCGCCGGGCAGCCGTATGTGGCGTCGCCGTCCCGCTGGAATACTGGGCGGCATGCCGGCCAGAGTCGAGAAAACGGCGCGCGTGCGAGACCGCGAGGCCGTCCAGATCAAGCTCGTGCGCGACGCCTACCGGTTCATCGAGGACATCCAGGAGGATCGTCGCCACGACTTCGACGACGCGTACGGCGAGTGGTTCGACGAGAGTTTCGAGCTGCTCCCGCCGCCCAGCTATCCGGAGGGTGCACAGGCATTCCGCGGCCGGGCCGGCCTGCAGCGCTGGATCGCCGTCACCCAGGAGATCTGGGACGAGTGGCGGCTGATGGCCGAGCGGTTCCTCGTCGCCGGCGACCAGGTGGTGGTCCTCGTGCGCGTAGTCGCCCAGGGCCATCTCAGCGGTGTCCGCCTCGATCGCGAAACGGCGCATATCTGGAAGATCGCGGACGGCCGTGTGACGCGCTGCGAGGTCTTCCTCGACCGCTCGGAGGCACTCCGCACCGTGGAGGCGGGGTCCTAGGGCCCGCCGGTCACCTTGCCGCCGACCGGCTCTAGCGCGCTCGCCCGGGCTGAGGCGCAGGTCGCGGCCGCGCGCGACGATCCGGCGGCGCGCCTTGCATTGATGGGGCGGGTCTTTCACGGCCCGACGGGCCACGCACCGCGACACTTGCCGTTCCGACGGGCGGCGTTGTCGTTCATGCGCTGGCAGGCGCGCCGGGGTGTGCTCAACCCGCTCGACGCGTCGCCGCCAGGCAGCGTGTGGTGGCGGACCGTCAACGATCAACTGCTGCGGGACGGATGCGAAACCGTCGCGCTGCTGGGTGGGTTGGGCGGTGCGCCGTCGTCGCAGGCCGTGCGACTCTGGCTGGAGTTCAGCGCGCGGCCGACGGGGCGCAATTGGTACCGAGCGCATAACACGAGCATCGTGGGCGCCTACATGGAGCACCGGGGACTCGCCGAAGCCGAGAGCTCACCGGAGCGCTTTTTCATGAACGTTGCGCTGGTGCGCGTGCTGTACGCGCACGCACTGAATGCGGCGCCGCGGCTGGCGCTGGGACGGTTGGCTCCGGTCGGCCGCCTGGTCGGCGATCCGCGGCTCGGGATGGCGGGAGTGTTTCTCTCACTCCGGCGCGTGCTCCCGGACCGCTATCCGCTCACCCTCGACGTCGAGAGCTATATCGCGGACGAGCAGCGTCTGGGCCGGATGCTCGACTACGCCGTCATCGTGCCGCGCCTGCAGCTCCTATACGAGTGGTCCGCCGATGAGCTGGCCGACCCGCGCGTGCTCGGGCTCGTTCGCGACGGCAACCCGATCTACGCCTGGCCCTTCGAGGAGCGACAGGTGTGGCGCTCGCGGCAGATGCCGTTCGCAGCCCGCGTACTTGAACGTGTGACACGCCCGTCGTCGGGTTGGATCACCGCTGGGAGCGCGGCACGGTGAGCTCGCTTGGCGTGGTCCTCTCGCTGCCAAGCATCGATGACACGGTGGCGGCGGCGCGGCTGGCCGAGCGCGCCGGGCTGGAGTCGGTGTGGACGACCGAGTTCCCCGACCGCTCGGCAACGATTTCGCTGGCGGCGGTCGCGCAGGCGACCGATCGGGTCACCGTGGGCAGCGCGATCGCCTACGCGTTCGGCCGCACGCCGCTCGTGCTCGCCGCCGAGGCGCGCGACCTCGACGATCTCTCCGGCGGCCGCCTGATCCTCGGGCTCGGCACCGGCACGCCCAAGATGCAGCGCGACTGGCACGGCTTGGACGGCGAGCATTCCGCTGGGCGAATGGAAGAGCTCGTGCCGCTGATACGGCGCCTGTTGCGGCTGCACGAGGGCCCGCTCGAGCACGAAGGTCGCTTCTACCGCACGGTCGTGCACCCCACCGCTCCGGTCCCGCCGCCAGTGCGAGTCGACTTGCCGATCTACATGGGCGGGGTCAACCCCCGCATGGTGGAGGCGGCCGGCGCTGTGGCGGACGGTCTCGTCGGCCATCCGCTGTTCACGCCCGAGTACACGCGCGAGGTCGTTAGGCCGGCCCTCGCACGCGGCGCCGAGCGGGCAGGCCGCGCGTCTCCGGTGCCGATCGCCGGCTACGTGACGTGTTTTGTCGACGTCGACGCCGCCGCCGCTCGCCAGACGGCCCGCGCGGTCGTCGCGTTCAACTCGACCGTGTCGACCTACCGGCCGGTCCTAAGCCATCACGGCTTCGACGAGCAGGCCGACGAAATCCGCGCCGCCTGGGAGCGTGGCGACTTTGCTGGTATGGCGGCGGCCGTGTCGGACGAGATGGTCGACGCGATCGCTCTCGCCGGAACGGCCGAACAGGTACGCGCCCAATTCGAGGCCCGACGTGATCAGCTTTTCGAGCACACGCTGCTCTGGTCACCGGTGGGTGGCCTGGATTCCGTGCGCGCGGTGATCGACGCGTTCGCGGCCTCGGATACGGTCCCCGGCGCCTAGGCGCGGACGACGCGCGCGGCGCCGAAGGCGAGCGGCTCGGTCGCTCCGCCGGGCAGCTCGACCGCGAGCTCGGAGAGTCCCTCGTCGCCCTGCTCGAAGGCGACGTGCTGGTCGCGGTCGAGGCGCAGCGTCGTCCCGTCGGCCTCGAGCCCGAGGACCTCGGCCCAGCGCGCCGCGATCGCGCCGGGGTCCGGGACGCGCACGGTCACACCGGCGAGCCGCCCGGGCGCGCCCTCACCGGCGCGGCCGATCCAGTCGGGGCCGCCCCAGCGCCAGCTTTCCGGTGGCAGCGGCCGGTCGATCGAGACGATCGTCCCGCCGAGGTCGGCGGGGTGCAGGTGGCTGGCGGAGATGTCGTCGATGTCGATGCTCCACACGGTGCGCACGCCGAGCGCCCGCGCGCGCTCGCGGGCGCCCGCGAGATCGTCGAGTTGGAAGATGAGCATGTAGCCGCCTTCGCCGCGGCGGTCGAGGTGGCGCCCGGCGGCTGTGCCCTCCTGGGTGGGGGACACGATCTCGAGGAAGTCCTCGCCCAGCGCGCACACGACGTTGTGCAGCCCGAAGGCGCCGACGCCCGGGTCGCGGAACGGCTCGCCCAGCCCCAGCGCGTCGCGCAGGCGCTCGTAGGAGGGCTCGAGGTCGCGCGCGACGAGCACCGCTTGACGGAGGCGAACGCCGGTTGACTCCGAGCCGGGCACCTCCAATACCCTACGTCCATGGCTGCGATCGAGACCGACACGCAGGACCTTCTGGTCCGTGTCGAGGACGGTGTGGCGGTGCTCACGATGAACCGCCCCGAGCGACGCAACGCGCTCTCGCCGGCGATGCTCGAGGCGCTCGCAGGGGCGCTCGAGGAGGCCGAGGAGAACGACGACGTGGCGTGCGTCGTGCTCACCGGCGCGGGCGGCGCGTTCTGCGCCGGCGGCGACGTCAAGGCGATGGCCGAGAGCAACGGCGCGAAGATCGACTACGACGCGCTGGTGGCCGTCCAGCGCCGCAGCCAGCGCGCGACCTCTGGCCGTTTGCACGCGATGCCCAAGCCGACGATCGCTGCGCTGCCCGGCGCCGCGGCCGGCGCGGGGCTCGCGCTCGCGCTCGCCTGCGACCTGCGCATCGCCGCGCGCGGCGCGGTCCTCACCACCGCGTTTGCGCGGGTCGGCCTGGCCGGCGACTACGGCGGGACCTGGTTCCTCACCCGGCTGGTCGGCACGGCGCGCGCCCGCGAGCTCTACTTCCTCTCCGAGCGGCTCTCGGCGGACGAGGCCGAGCGGCTCGGGATCGTCAACCGCGTCGTCGACGACGAGCGCCTCGAAGAGGAGGCGCTCGCGCTCGCGGCACGACTCGCCGCCGGCCCGCGCATCGCGCTCGCCTACATGAAGGAGAACCTCAACCGCGCCGAGAACGGCGACGAGCTCGGCGAGTGCATGGACCTCGAGGTCACCCACCACCTGCGCACCATGCTCACCGAGGACCACCGCGAGGCGGCCGCCGCCTTCGCGGAGAAGCGCCAGCCGTCCTTCCGGGGCAAGTAGCCAGGCCGGCCTCAGGCCTGCGCCGCGATCGGCGGCCCGACGACCGTGACCTCGGGGATCGGCTGCAGCGCCCACTGCGGCGGCTCGACCCCGGCCGCCTCGGCGGCCATGCGCGCCCAGTGGCGCTCGAAGCCCGCGGGCGTGCAGACGAGCACGTAGCGCGCGGGCGCGTCGCTGTGGTTGGCCAGCGTGTGGGCTACGTTGCGCGGGGCGAAGGAGAGCTCGCCCGCGCCCTTGGTGACGAGCGGCGTCCTCGACCTGGAAGATCAGCTCGCCCTCGAGCATGTAGAAGGCCTCGTCGAAGTCGTGCGTGTGCAGCGGGGGGCCGGCGCTGTGCGGCGGGACCACGATCTCGGTCACGGACACGTGGCCGTCGGTCTCCTCGCTGCGCAGCAGGACGTTGGTGGTGAGGTTCGGCACGGATGGCATCGTTTGAGCTCCTTTCAGAGTCCGGGTTCGAAGGACCAGCGCTCAGGCGCCGGCCGGCTGGAAGAGCTCGATCGGGTTGCCCGAGGGGTCCTCGAGCAGGATCTGGCTGCCGCCCCGCCCCGTGACGATGTCGTTACGGAAGCTGGCCCCAGCCTCCCGCAGCGCCGCGACCTCGCGCTGGAGGTCTGCGACCTCGATCTGGAAACGATTCCAGCCCCCGGGCTCGGGACGGCGGCCATCAGGCATCGGCTGTCCCGCGCCGCCCGCGCCGGGCCGATTGAGAAGCAGGCGCAGGTTGCCTCGCGAAAGCACCGCAAAGCCCGGTCCGGGCTGCATCTCGACGTCGAAGCCCAGCTGCGCGACGTAGAAGGCAACGGCGGCGTCGACGTCGTCGGTGATGTAGCGAACGCTGACCGTGGTCATTCTCGTTCCTCCTTCCAGATATGCTGTGCTCGGAACTGTTTATAGCAAGAACAGTTCTCCGAGCGCGGTACTATCGGCACGGTGTCCGGAGAACCGCCCAGCGCGCGGGCATCCCCGGCGCGGGGCCTGAGCCGGCGCGCCGGCTTTCTGCTGGCCCAGCTCGGCACCCACGCGCATCGGCAACTTGCCGAACGCCTCGCGCGACTCGACCTTCACCCCCGGCACTTCGGAATGCTCAGCCACCTCGCCGCCTCCGAGGGCCAGTCCCAGCAGGCGCTCAGCAACGCGCTCGGGATCCACCGCAGCGCCGTGGTCGCGCTCGTCGACGATCTCGAGCAACGCGGGCTCGCCGAGCGGCGCCGTGACCCCGTCGACCGGCGCGCGTACACGCTCTACCTGACGCCCGCTGGGCGCGACCTGCTTGCCGACCTCGAGCGCACAGCCAACGAGCGCGACGTCGAGCTGCTGTCTGCCCTCAACGCGTCAGAGCGCTCGCAGCTCATCTCGCTCTTGCAGCGCGTGGCCGAGTCGCAGGGCCTCACGGCGGGCGTTCATCCGAATCTGGAGCCGGGAGAAGGCGACGATCGCACCGGCCCAGAAAGACGGCAAGACCCTCCACGCGCGGACTCGGCGAAGGTCCCGCTGAAGGATCCGTCGTCGGACGCAACCCTGCTCGTCACCCCAGCTCCCGCTCCACCTCGTCGAGCCAGTCGCTGTGGGCCTTGACGATGCGGCGCGCCAGGCGGTGGTTGAGGAGCAGGTCAGCCTCGCTGGCCGCGATCGCTCGCGCGGCCACTGCGAGCGCTGCGTGCGCGCGGTCAGCCGACCGGCTGAGCGGCCCGAGCTGCCGACGGCCCAGGGTCCGCCCACGCCCGAGCAGGCCGACGTGCTCGCCGCGGCCGCCCGCGAGCACGGGATCGAGCTCGTAGGACCACCACTCGACTGACCCCGACGGGCTGTCCCGCAACCACGCTTGCGCCGACGGACGTGTGTTGACCGCGCCTGCCGGGTAGGAACCTCCCAACCGTCCGCGGTCGAAAGAGGAGGATCGAGGGATGAGCACGAGGCGACTGACCGCGGCGATCGCGGCGGCCCTGCTGGCGCTCGCGATGGGGTCGTGCGGAAGCGACGACGACTCCGGCGACGGCGGCGACGGAGGCGCGTCCGGCGGCGAGCTGAGCGGGAAGATCGCCGTCCTCCTTCCCGATTCGAAGTCCTCGGACCGGTGGGAGACGGCGGACCGGCGCTTCTTCGAGCAGGGGTTCAAGGCCGACGGTCTCTCGAAGGACGACTACCTCATCAACAACGCCGAGGGCGACGTTGCGACGCAGCGCAGCCAGGCCGAACAGGCGATCACGGAGGGCGCCAAGGTCATCCTGCTCGTGAACCTCGATCCGGGTAGCGGCGCGGCGATCATCGACGACGCCAAGTCGCAGGGCGTGACGATGATCGACTACGACCGCCTGACCGTCGGCGGCAACGCCGACTACTACGTCTCAGGCGACGCGACCGAGGCCGGGCGGCTGCAGGCCGAGGGGCTGATCGAGGACCTCAAGGGCAAGGATTCCCCGCGGATCGCGATCCTCTACGGGGCGCCCACGGACTCGTTCGCCACCGATCTCAAGAAGGGCAACACCGAGATCCTCCAGAGCAAGGGCGAGAACATCGACGTCGAGGCCGAGCAGGCCGTGCCGAACTGGGACGGCCAGAAGGCGCTGACGATCTACGAGCAGATGCTGCAGGCCTCCGAGGACTTCGACGGCACGCTCGCGGCCAACGACACGCTCGCGAACTCGACGATCGCGGCGCGCAAGTCCCGCAAGCTCGCGGCGATCCCGACCAGCGGCCTGGACGCCACGACCGAGGCGCTCCAGCACATCCTGGCCGGCGAGCAGACCTTCACGGTGTACTTCTCGATCAAGGACCAGGCGACGAAGGCCGCCAAGCTGGCGGTGCAGCTGGCTCGCGGCGAGAATCCCACCGGCCTCAACGCCAAGGTCGACAACGAGAACGCGGAAGGTGCCCACGATCCTGCTCAAGCCGCAGACGATCCGCAAGGACAACATCGGCGACACGGTCATCGCCGACGACTTCGCGTCGTGGGACGACGTGTGCGTCGGCGCGTATGAGCGCTACTGCCCGGAGAATCGCTAGCGGCTGACGACGCGGGGGCCTCATGTCCTTCCGCTACGGCCTCGCCCCGTTCATCAGCTTCCGTGACGCCGAGGCATGCGCGCGCGTCCGCGCGATCCCGCGCGAACGCGTCGTCGACCACCCGAACCGGGACTTCCGAATCCGCCTCGAGGAGGAGCCGGCTGCCTTCTACACGGCGTTCGCCGACGACCTCGTCGGCCGCATACGGACAGCGCGCGAGGAGGGCCGCGAACTCACGCTGATCCTCCCCGTCGGGCCCATGCCGCAGTATGCCCTCGCAGCCCGCAGCATCAACGACGAGCGGCTCTCGCTGGGGCACGTGCATACGTTCAACATGGACGAGTACGCCGACCAGGACGGGCGGACGGCACCAGCCTCGTGGACGGGATCGTTCGCGCGGGCGATGCAGGAGCACTTCTTCGGGCGCATCGACGCCGAGCTGCGTCCGCCGGAGTCGCAGATCCACTTCCCCAGCCACGACACGATCGGCGACTACTCCAAGCGGATCGAGGAGCGCGGCGGCGCCGACGTCTGCTACGGCGGGATCGGCTGGAGCGGCCACATCGCTTTCTGGGAGCCCCAGCTCGGGCATGAGTTCGAAGGCGACATCGACGCCTACAAGCAGGCGGGCGCCCGGATCGTCGATCTACACCCGATGACCGTCATGCAGAACGCGCTGCACTCGTTCGGCGGCGACTGGTCGTGGGTGCCCCCGAAAGCGGCGACGATCGGGCCGCGCGAGGTGCTCGGCGCCCGCCACCGTTCGTTCTGGCTCGACGGCGACCTCGGGGGCGGCGTCTCCTGGCAGCGCTTCATCGCCCGCCTGGTCGCCCATGGACCGGTGAACGAGTTCGTGCCCGGATCCCTCCTACAAGAGACCCGGTGCGACTACACGCTGCTCGGCAACGTCGCCGACGACGTGGCGATCAACATGGCGTAGCTAGTCGGAGACCCCGGCGGCCCGGAGGGCTTCGGAGATGTCCTGGTAGACGACCAAGCGCACGATCCTTCCGTTGCGCAGGGTGTGCAGCGACGCCGAGCGACCGAGGACGTCGACGCCGCTACCCCGTCCCCGGCCGCGCACCGACTGCACAACCACCACGTCGTCGCCGGCCTCGATGAACCGCTCCGGCTGAAGAACGAAGTGTTCCCAGGCCTCGCGCAGTTCAGCGAGCGCGCGCAAGACACCGTCCTGCCCGTCGTAGCTCGCGGGGTTGAACACACGCCGCGTCTGGTCGAGGTGGACCTCGGGGTCGAAGAGCTCCAAGAACTCGGTTGCAGGTGGTGGAGCAGCCAGATCCGGGAAGAGCTCGTAGAGCTCGCGCACCACCTTCACGTTCTCCTGCGACATCGCCCGCCGAGTATCCCGACCGCGCGCGGTCGTTCCCCCGGTCTGGTAGACAACCCGTATGCGCATTCTCGCGGGTCTCATCTCATTCGGCCGCTTCGTCTTCGGCGTCGCCTTCATCGCCCAACCGAAGCTCATGGAGCGGGGCTGGATCGGGAAGCAGGCACGGCTTCCCGGCGCGCAGGTACTCGCTCGCGCCGTGGGCGCACGCGACCTCGCAGTCGGCCTCGGCGGCATGCAGGCGGTGGCGCGCAACGACGGCTCGGCGCGGCAGTGGTTGTCGGCGGCCGCGATCTGCGACGCGGTCGACTTCGGCGCCACGTGGGCAGCCGGCCCGGCCATACCGCGCCAGCCTCGCAACGGGGTGCTCGCGATAGCCGGCGTGTTCTCGCTGCTGTCAGCGATCGCGGCTGCCGGGAACGGCGCCCCCGGACACGCGGAGCCGCTCCCTCACGTCGGAGACGACCTCACCACCGCCGGCGCGGTCCCGAGCGAGCCGGTCGGCACGCCCTGAGCGCGAACGAAGCTGCGAGATTCACGGTCCAGGACGCCGGCTGGGAGCCCGTGCGTGATAGACGCGCAGCCAGATCGTGCCGTGCATATGGCCGCCGAGGCTCGGCGTCACGCCGCCGCCGAAGTAGAGGTAGAGCCGCCCGTTCTGCACCAGCGGCTCGGGGTCGATCGCGTTCTGGGGGTAGCGCGGCGACAGCTTTACGAAGGGACGCGGGCAGCGCACGAAGCCTGCGTCAGTTCGGTAGGCGAGGCCGATCCGCCGTGGCCCGCCGTTCTCGCCGAGCGCCGCGTAGAGCAGGTAGTCGCGGCCGCGCGCGTGAAAAAGGGAAGGCTCGCCGAGGTCGAGGCCGTCCCACTCCGGCCACGTCCGCACGAACACCTGCTTGCTGCCGAGGAAACGGCCGTGCCGATAGCGCAGCATGCCGAGATCCGCGCCGGATGGACCGGGCCGGCCGGCGTAGTGGATGTTGAGCCCGTTGCGGCGCTTGACCACATAGAAATCGGAGCGGTACGCGTCCCAGGCGGGCGGCGGGGGCGCGGGCACGTCGGCGAGCCGGCGCCAGTGACGTCCGTCTCGTGAGCGGTAGAGCGCGCCGGGGCCGCTGCCGCCGATGTCGACCGTCTTGTTCGCGGCGTGCCAGTAGCGGCGCCCGTCCCAGACCGTGCCGCCATTCAGGAACGGAAATCGCAGCCTCGGCCGGACACGGAAGGGCCCCAGCGGCGAGTCCGCGACGGCGAGGCCGGTCTGCCAGTAGCCCGCGTCGGTCGCCCGCTCGTTGCCGGAGAAGTAGAGGCGGTAGCCGCCGGGAACACGCACGAGGTCGGGATTGAGCGTGTCGCGCGAATAGAACGTGTCTGCGCGCGGGCGCAGGACGACGCGCTCGGCGATGGGCCGGCCGAAGTCGCACGGGTTCGGGGGAAGGTCCGCGGGCAGGACGCGCGACCCTAGCTCGCCCGGCGGTCCGACTCGGCCCAGCTCCGACGTGCCGCCGCCTGGGTCCATCGGTTCGTTGACGGCTGTGATTGGGGCAAGTAGCGTGGCCGAGTGGCCCGGTTCGGGTTGATCGCGCTCGCCCTGCTGGTAGTCGGACTCGTGGCGGCTGCTCCGGCCCAGAGCGCCTCGATGGTCTTCATCAAGAAGAGCAACGTCTGGATGTCGAGGGTCGACGGCTCGGGTCAGGTCCGCGTGACCAAGGACGGCAGCCGCGGCAACCCGTACTACTCCCCCAGCATCGCGGACAACGGGACCATCGTCGCGCTCAAAGGCGTCTTCCTGCACTCCTTCCGCCCCAACGGCCGACGGATCGTCCGGGCGCGCCAGTGGGCGGTCAACCCGTCGCCCAGCCTGTCGACCGAGCCGTTCTTCGTCGACCTCTCCCCGAACGGCCGGATCGCGGCGACCCAGAACGCCGTCTACTCGACGTTCTACGACCCGCGCAGGTCGGAGACCCGTCCCACGGTGTCCGCCTGGTTCACCGACTTCTTCGACTTTCGGAAGAGCCCCCCCAAGGAGATCGGGCTGACGGACGGGTTCTACGACTACAACTATCCCGCCTGGATCGACTCCAGCCGAGTCCTCAGCACCAGCTACGGGATCTTCAACGCCCAGATTTTCACGAACCGGGTCGGCCAGAGGACGAGGGGCGCCGAGTTCTACCGCGACCCCGGGCGTGACCCGGACACCGGCACCAACTCCTACATCCTTGCCGACGCCGAGCTGACGCGTACCCGCAACAGGTTCGCGACCATGCGGCGCCCGCTCCGCGCCGACACCGCCGATCTGAGCGTCGGCACCATCCAGATCTACCGCACTCTCAAGCCATCGACCGCGTCCGAGCCCCTCTGCGCGATCGGACCGGGGCGCAAGATCGGTTCCGAGCCCGACCCCTCATGGTCGCCCGACGGGAAGACCCTCGTTTGGTATGAGAACGGCCGAGGCATCCACTCGAGTCCGGTTACCTCGGCGCCCGGGTGCGGTCTGCGCCCACGGCTGATCGTCCGGGGTGCGCACTCGCCCGACCTGAGCAAGGCAAAGGTCCCCCGCCGCAGGCGCGGCTGATTGCTCGCCCCCGTGCCGTCACACTCGGGTGGTCGCCCGTGAGGCGCCGGAATCGAGTGGAACGACAGGCGGAACTATTCCGCATCTCGTTCATCTCGATCGCGGCGCCCGGACAACCGCCCGCGACGCGCAACGGACACACGCCGGCGCAACAGGAGGCGCACAAACGAGCCCCGGCGCCCCGGGCCACCACACCCCACCCCGCCGCCGTAAACGCCGGGGCCCGGTCCCCGCCCGGAGGCTCGGCCTAGACTTTGCTCCGTGGCTGACAGTTCGTTTCTAGACCGCATCGACGCCCTCGTGGATGAAGAGCACCGTCTCTGGGCCGATTCGCAGCAGGGGCGGCTCGACGAAGCGGGACATGGCCGGCTCGAGGCGATTCGCGGTGAGCTCGACCGCTGCTGGGACCTGCTCCGCCGCCGCCGCGCAAACCCGAACGCTCCGGACGTGCTGCCGGAAGTGCCGGACCCGCCCAACGAGCTCGAGGGGCCGGATCCCGAGCCGCCGCATCTGGAGCACGGCGTGCATACGGACGAGCCGATGCCCGACCCAGACGTGCCGCGCGACATTCCGTAGGCCCGTGAGCGCGAGAGTCGCGGGCCCACAGGTGCTCGTGCTCGGCGGCGGCGGGATCCTCGGCGAAGCCTGGATGACCGCGCTGCTCGCCGGGCTTGCTGAGGCAACCGGCTTCGACCCCGCGGGTTGCGACGGGTTCGTGGGCACCTCCGCGGGCGCGATCGTTGCCTCCGCGCTCTCAGCCGGTGTCGAGCCGGGCTCGCGCCTTGGCGAGTTTCCCGAGCAGCCACCGGCGGCTGCCGCTTCGGTGGCCGGCCAGAGAGGGTTGCCAGGGGTCGCCGTAGGTCTCGGCGTTGCGGTGGGTCGCAGCGCCACGGCACCCTTGGCCGTGGTGGGCCTCCGCGCGACGGAGGCCGGCGGGGCGCTGATGCGGAAGGTCGCGCTCGCCCGGGTGCCCACCGGGCGCCGCTCGCTCGGCCGGCTGGCACGCGAGGTGGAGCGTGCCGGTGCGCGTTGGGACGGTCGCCTGTCGGTCGCCGCGGTGGACCTTGCGAGCGGCCGCCGGGTCATGTTCGGGACGGCCGGCGCGCCCGAGGTGTCGGTGGCCACCGCGGTCGAGGCCTCGTGCGCCATCCCGGGGGTGTTCCGGCCGGTCGTCGTGGCGGGGCGCAGCTATGTCGACGGCGGCGCTTGGAGCCCGACCAACCTGGACCGGGCGCCCGCCGGCCGAGGGACGCGCGTGCTGTGTCTCAACCCGACGGGGTCCGTGCGGTCCGGCCTCGAGGGACCGCTCGGCGCGTTCGGTCTGCTGTCGCGCTCGATCGCCGCTGTGGAGGGGCTGGCGCTCGAGCGGCGCGGCGCACGCGTGACGACCGTCTCACCGGACTCGGCCTCGCTCGCGGCGATCGGCGGGAACCTGATGGACCCCCGCCCCCGTTCACGTGTGATCGCGGCCGGGCTGGCGCAGGGGCGGGCCCTGGGCAGCGCCTGACTCCACCGGGGACCCTCCGGCGCTGCGAGTCCGGATACCGTACGGAGAGCTTTGGCCTCGCCTGAACATCTCGACGTGCTGATCGTGGGTGCGGGCCTGTCCGGCATCGGTGCCGGGTGCCAGCTGGAGATGAAGTGTCCCGGCAAGAGCTACGCGGTCCTCGAGGCACGCGATGACGTGGGCGGCACCTGGGACCTCTTCCGCTATCCGGGGATTCGCTCGGACTCGGACATGTTCACGCTCGGTTACGCGTTCCGGCCGTGGACGGAGGCAAAGGCCATCGCCGACGGCCCGTCGATCCTGAACTACGTGCGCGAGACGGCCCGTGCCTATCGCGTGGACGAGAAGATCCGCTTCCGCCACCGAGTCGTGCGCGCCGAGTGGTCGAGTGCCGATGCGCGCTGGACCGTGGAGGTGGAGCGCGGCGACGGCGCGGAGACCGTCACCCTGACCTGCAGCTTCCTCTTCATGTGCAGCGGCTACTACCGCTACGACGCGGGCTACACGCCCGGGTTCGAGGGAACCGAGCGGTTCGCCGGCCGCATCGTGCACCCGCAGCACTGGACCGACGACATCGACTACGCCGGCAAGCGCGTGGTCGTGATCGGCAGCGGCGCCACCGCGGTGACGCTCGTGCCGGCGATGGCCGAGAGCGCAGCACACGTCACGATGCTGCAGCGCTCGCCCAGCTACGTCGCCTCACTGCCCGCCGAGGACGCGCTGGCCAACCTCGCGCGGCGCCTGCTGCCCACAAAGCTCGCGTATGCCCTGGTGCGCTGGAAGAACGTCCTGATCACCATGATCTTCTTCCAGCTCTGCCGCCGCCGCCCGCAGCTGATGAAGGCCATGCTCCGCAGGGGCGTCGAGCGCCACCTTCCGGCCGGGTACGACGTGGACACCCACTTCACGCCCCGCTACAACCCGTGGGATCAGCGGGTGTGCCTGGTGCCCGACGGGGACCTCTTCGAGGCGCTGAGCAGCGGGAGCGCGTCGGTGGTCACCGATCGCATCGAGACGTTCACGGAGAAGGGCCTGAGGCTGGCGTCCGGCGACGAGCTCGAGGCGGATCTCATAATCACGGCGACCGGCCTGAACATGAGGCTGCTGGGCGGCATGGAGATCGTGGTGGACGGACGCAAGGTCGAGCTCTCCGAAAGCCTCAGCTACAAGGGCTTGATGCTGAGCGGGGTACCGAACCTCGCCTTCTCGATCGGCTACACGAACGCGTCGTGGACGCTCAAGTGCGACCTGACCTGTGACTACGTGTGCCGGCTGGTGAACTACATGGACGAGCACGGATACCGTGAATGCGTGCCCGAGCACCGCGACCCCTCGGTCACCGCGGAACCGATCATCGACTTCTCCTCGGGCTACGTGCTGCGCGCTCTCGACAAGCTCCCGAAGCAGGGGTCCAAGCGGCCCTGGCGGCTCTACCAGAACTACCCGCGCGACCTCCGGGTCCTGCGGTACGGCGCGATCGAGGACGACGCGCTGCGGTTCTCCGCCTCCCGGCCCGCTGTGGAGCCGGTCGCTCGCGTCGCCGCCTGAGGCCATGACCACCACGCTCGCCGGCAAGACCCTCTTCATCTCGGGCGCCAGCCGTGGCATCGGGTTGGCCATCGCACTGCGGGCGGCCCGCGACGGCGCGAACGTCGCGCTGATCGCCAAGACCGCAGAGCCACATCCCAAGCTCGAGGGCACGGTGTTCACGGCCGCCGAGCAGATCGAGGCGGCCGGCGGCCACGCACTGCCGATCGTCGGCGACATCCGCAATGAGGAGCAGGTGGCTGCCGCGGTCGAACAGGCGGTGGAGCGCTTCGGCGGGATCGATCTCTGCGTGAACAACGCCTCGGCGATCAACCTGTCCGGCACCGAGGCGCAGGAGATGAAGCGCTACGACCTGATGCAGGACATCAACACGCGCGGGACCTTCGTGGTCAGCAAGTACTGCATCCCGCACCTGCGCGAGGCCGGGAATCCACACATCCTCACGCTCTCGCCGCCCATCAGCCTCGAGCCGCGCTGGCTGGGACCGCACATCGGGTACACGCTCGCGAAGTACGGCATGAGCATGTGCGCTCTGGGCTTCGCGGCGGAGCTCCGCGAGGCGGGCATCGCCTCCAACGCGCTGTGGCCGCGCACGATCATCGCGACCGCTGCGGTGCAGAATCTCCTCGGCGGTGACGAGGCGATGGCGCGGGCGCGCCGGCCCGAGCTGTACGCGGACGCGGCCTACGCGATCGTGACCCGTCCCAGCCGCGAGTGCACGGGGAACACCTTCCTCTGCGAGGACGTGCTCGCGGAGGAGGGCGTCACCGACTTCAGCCCCTACATGTACGTCGAGGGCGGCGAGCCGATCGTGGACCTGTTCGTGGACAGCGCGGATCCGCCGCCGGCAGCCTGATCGCGCGTGCGTCTCAGCAGAGCGCCCGGACGCGGCGCTTCAGCGTCACGAGCTTTCCGCCGCGCAGGCGGACCTTCACTCTCACCAGCCCCCTGCGGTGGCCGCGCAGCCGCTTCTTCGTCACGGTCACCCGGAACGGCCGGGCGCGGTCGGTCGCGAGCGTCCGCTTGCGGATCACGAGGCCGGCCCGGAGCACCCGGCTCAGCCCGGAGCCGCTGAGGGTGAGAACGGCCCGGTGGCGTCTACAGCTTCCGTGCCCCCTGCGATAGCGGAGCGCGAGGGACAGCTTGAGCGCCGGCGCGGCCTTCGGGGGGGTGCCCGCATCCGGTGGGGGCGTGCCGGCCGGAGGCGTGACGGTGGTGGGCGGCGTGGTGGGCGGCGGGTCGAGGTTGGTGGTGAGGCGGGCGCTGACCTGCTGGCGGC
This sequence comes from Vicinamibacteria bacterium, assembly GCA_963697705.1. GTDB lineage: Bacteria > Acidobacteriota > Vicinamibacteria > Vicinamibacterales > JAENWD01 > CAVUCH01. The sequence continues at coordinate 57,013 of CAVOPA010000013.1, read as the reverse complement.
GCAGCGGCCCGTTCGCGATCCGGGAGCGTCGAAGAAGATCGTGCGGGTGCCGCTGAGGCGCTCGGCGGGGGCGCTGCCGTTCGCGGGCTCGTTGGTGTCGTTGATCGTGCCGTTGATGTAGGGGCCGCTCGCGCCGTAGAAGCCGGCGTCGCCCTGGCACGGGGTCTGGCCCGCCGGCGGGCTCGCCAGGTCGCGGTAGAACGAGGTGAACTTGCTCGCGGCGACCGTGGTGCTCCACGATGGACGTTCGTCAGGCCGCCCTGCGGGCCGTCCACGCTCTCCCAGGTGAGCGTGCCCGGGTTCACGGCGTCGGCCAGGCCGTCGATCGTCACGCCGGCGGGGTTGTTGTTGTTCCGGTAGGTCATCCCGGTGGCTGCCGCGCTGTAGTCCAGGAAGCTCATGACGCCGGGGATGCCGTGCACCCGGAGGTAGATCGTGTCGTCCTCGCGGCCCTCGTAGAAGACCTGCTGCTGCTCGGTCATCGGACCGCTGTTCGCCCCCAGATAGGCGCGGATCGCGCGCACCGGGACCGCTGCGGTTCGCGAGGAAGGCGCCCTCTCCGCCGGCGAAGGTGAGGGTGCTGCGCCCGCAATAGTCGGGACTGAACTGGCTCTCGGTGCGGTCGAGGATGTCGGCGCCGGTGGCGGCGCCGCGGAGGACGCGCAGCTGGCTCTCGCGCCAGCGGTCGATGAAGCCGAGCGAGTAGTACGGCGTCACGACAGTCGAGCTCTCGGGATTCGTTCCCGCAGCGAACCTGTAGGTCCCCGGATAGGCGCCCGAGGTCAGGCTGAAGCTGTAGCTCACGTACTGCCGGCCGGCGCTCGGGTCGAGCGTGCCGTCCTGGCGGAACAGGTACGCGTGCCCCACCCCGCCGTCGAGCGAGTCGGACACCTTCACCTCCACGCGCGAGCCCGCGACCGTCCCGGCCGGGTCGGGGGCTGCACCCGCCGCGGCGGCGGTGTCCTTGGCCATGAAGGCGATCTCGTCGTTCGCGTCGAGCGCGGGATCGGTGTCGGCTCCCACGAGCGTGCTCGGGTCGGCATAGCGGAGCTTTGCCGGGGTGGAGAAGGGGACGTAGCAGAGCGTGTTCCCGGCGCAGTCGAACGGCGTCGGGTAGGCCGCGCGCAGGTCGAACAGCTTGCGCTCGTCCACCTGAACCGGGATCTGCTGCCAGCTGCCGGACCAGGCAAAGGCCACCACGTCGCCCGGAGCCGCGCCCACCAGCCCGGGGGTCCCCGCACCGGTCACGACGACCGGGTCGTCCGGCCGGTTGAGCGGCGCAGAGTGGGCGGCGGGGAGCGGCAGCGCGAGCGCTGCGAGCACCAGCGCCGGAATGCTCGCGAAACGCATGCTCTGATCTCCATCGGGAGATCGGCCCGTGGTCTTTAGAACCTGTCTCAGAAGCCTGCAGCGGGTCCGAGAGCGGCCATTACCGTCGCAGGATCGCCGTTCACGATGCTCGCCGTAGCCTCCGGCTAGCGACTGCGCTCGTGTCCGGCGCCCTGCTCGGTCTCTGACCGCTCTCGGCCATCGCGCAGGCTTCGAGCACAGGTTCTTAGGGCGCCGGCAACACAAGCGTCGCGCACCGGGTCACTGCGAGCCCGGCTTCTTCGCCGACTCGAGAGCGCTGCGCAGCTCCTCGGGGAGCGGGATCGCCTTCTGGTCGCCGTAGTCGAACCCCACGAGCCAGCCATAGCCCTCGGCGGCGAGTCGCTCGCCCACGTGCATCGCGAAGTCCATCCGCACGGCCGAGCGGCGCACCTCGGCGATGGAGCAATGCACCTCGACCTCCTCGTCGAAGTGCACGGGGGAGCGGTAGTTGATGTGCCCCTCGGCGAAGATCAGGCCATACGAGCCGCGCTCGGGGTTGGACGGGCTGTGGTCCGGCGAGAGCTCCGACAGATAGGCGATCCGCGCGCTCTCGAAGTAGCGCAGGTACACGACGTTGTTGAGGTGGCGCATCGCGTCGAGGTCACCGAAGCGGACGCGCTCGCGGTGGATGAACGGCTCGGGCACGCGCGCAACGCTATTCGGCGGTGTCGTTGTGTGCCGATGGTCACACAGCGACGCGGGCGTTCTGCCGTACCTTCCCGTGGAGGAGGAGAACCAGCCTTGCCCGCGACCTCACTTCCACCCGGTCCGCGACAGCCGCAGGCAGCTTCAGACGATCGCCTGGTGGACGCGCCCGGTCTCCTACCTCGAGGCCAATCGGCGGCGCTACGGGAAGCGCTTCACCGTGCGCCTGCTCCAGACGCCGCCGTTCGTGATGCTGTCGGACCCCGATCAGCTCCGCGAGGTCTTCACCGCTCCGCCCGAGGTGCTGCACCCCGGCGAGGGCGCGCGCATCCTCGAGCCGGTGATCGGGCGCAACTCCGTGATCCTCCTCGACGAGGGCGAGCACCTGGAGCAGCGCAAGCTCATGTTGCCCGCGTTCCACGGGGAGAAGATGCAGCGCCTCTCCGGCCTCATGGCCGAGGTGGCCGAGCGCGAGGCGTCGCGCTGGCCGCGCGATCGGGCGGTGCAGCTCCACCCGCTGCTCCAGGGACTGACCCTCGAGGTCATCCTCCGCGCCGTGTTCGGCCTCGATCCCGGCCGCCGCCTCGACGCGATACGCGAGCGCCTGACCTCGATCCTCACGCTCGGCGCAAGGCCGCTCGGGATGCTCCCGTTCATGCAGCGCGAGCTTGGCGGCCGCGGCCCCTGGGCACGCTTCCTGCGCCTGCGCGACGAGACCGACGCGCTCCTCTTCGAGCTGATCGACGAGCGCAGGCGCGAGTCCGCGGACCGCGACGACGTGCTCGCGATGCTGCTGGCAGCCCGTCACGAGGACGGCTCGCCGATGTCCGACCAGGAGCTTCGCGACGAGCTCATGACGCTGCTCGTGGCCGGGCACGAGACCACCGCCTCGGAGCTGGCCTGGGCCTTCGAGCGACTCGCGCGCACGCCCGCCGTGCTGGCACGCCTCGTGGAGGAGCTCGACGCCGACGACGGCGACGACTACCTGACGGCGACGGTCCAGGAGACCCTGCGCCGGCGGCCCGTGCTGCCGAACGCCGCCCCACGGCTGGTCAAGGAGCCCGTCACGGTCGGCGGCTGGGACTACGAACCCGGCGTGTGCCTGGTCGCGAACGCCTACCTCGTTCACCACGACCCGGACCTCTATCCCGATCCCTACGCCTTCCGTCCGGAGCGCTTCCTCGACGAGGCGCCCGGCACCTACACCTGGATCCCGTTCGGTGGCGGTCGGCGGCGCTGCCTCGGCGCGAGCTTCGCGCTGCTCGAGATGAAGATCGTGCTGCGCGCCGTGCTCGCTCGCAGCGAGCTTCAGGCCGCGGGCGAGCGCATGGAAGTGAGCCGCCGCCGTGCGATCACGCTGAGCCCACGCGGCGGCGCGGCCGCCGTGCTGCGCGACCGGCCGCGCGTTCCCGAGCAGGTCCCGCTGACCGCGGGCAGCGCCGCCGCCTAGCCGTTACGGTGCCGGCATGGCCGGCCGCGGCGATCACTTCGAGACGATTCTCTACGGGGTCGAGGCCGGCGTGGCCACGATCACGCTGAACCGCCCCGAGCGGCTCAACACGATCGTGCCGCCGATGCCCGACGAGGTGGAGGCGGCGGTGGGGCTGGCCGTGCGCGACCCCGAGGTGAAGGTGATCGTGGTCAGGGGCGCCGGGCGCTCCTTCTGCGCCGGCTACGACTTCGGCGAGGGCTTCCACCACTGGGACGAGTGGATCACCAGCGACGGGCGCTGGGATCCCGGGAAGGACTTCGCGCTCGCGACCGCGCCGGAGATCGCGCCCACCCAGAAGTTCATGAGCGTCTGGCGCGCGCCCAAGCCGGTGATCGCCCAGGTGCACGGCTGGTGCGTGGGCGGCGGCAGCGACTTCGCGCTCTGCGCCGACCTCGTGATCGCCAGCGAGGACGCGGTGATCGGCACGCCGTACAGCCGCATGTGGGGCGCCTACCTGTCCGGCATGTGGATCTACCGGCTCGGCCTCGCGAAGGCCAAGGAGCACGCCCTCACCGGCAAGCCGCTCACCGGGAGCGAGGCGGCCGACGTGGGCCTGATCAACCGCGCCGTCCCGTTCGCGGAGCTCGAGGCCACGGTGGCCGAGCTGGCGGCCGGGCTCGCCTCGATCCCCGCGTCGCAGCTCGCGGCCCAGAAGCTCGTGGTCAACCAGGCCTACGAGAACATGGGGCTCGGGGCCACGCAGACGCTCGGCCCGATCCTGGACGGCCTCATGCGCAACACCCCCGACGCGGAGCGCTTCATCCGCCTCGTCGAGGACGAAGGCCTGGGCGCGGCGGTGGCCGAGCGCGACGGGCCGTTCGGCGACTACAGCCAGGCGCCGCCCGAGCGCCGCCCCGATCCGCGCAACGTGATCGACCCCTAGGCCGGCCCGGAACGACGAAAGCCGCCCTTGCGGGCGGCTTTCGAGCTCAAGCGAAGTCTCGCGCGATCAGATCGTGCGAACGTTGACCGCCTTCGGTCCCTTGTCGCCGGGCTGAGCCTCGTACTCCACGCGCGCGCCGTCGGCCAGAGAGCGGAAGCCCTCGCCTGCGATCTCGCTGTGATGCACGAACAGGTCCTTGCCCGGCTCGTCAGGGGTGACGAAGCCGAAGCCCTTGTCGTCGCTGAACCACTTCACTGTTCCTGTTGCCATGGGTACCTCCCACGTCGTTGTGCTGCGTACGCTGAGGTGCCCATCGAGCAACGACTGCGACCGCTCGCACTTCTTTTCCCAGCCCCTCGAGGCTGGACCTAGGCCGGGACGCTAGCAGTGCGAAGCTGCTAGCTTCAGTCACGTGGGCGGCCATGCCGTCCGCGAGGTTCTTGTCTCGTGCGCTCCGGCGGTCCGGGTCAGTCGAATCTCCCGAATCGTCTTGCGGCCCCCGCGGCCGCCAAACAAGGAGTCACATGAATAAGCAAACCTTCGCCGACCTGGGCGTGTCAAACGCTGTGGTCGAGGCCCTTGCAGCCAAGGGCATACGTGAGCCGTTCCCCGTTCAGCAACTCGTGATGCCCGACGTCCGCGCTGGACGCGACGTGCTCGTCAAGTCGCCGACCGGGTCGGGCAAGACGCTCGCCTTCGGAGCACCGATCGTGGACCTCCTGGAGGCCACCGATCCGCGCCCGAGCGCCCTCGTGGTGGTTCCCACCCGCGAGCTGGCCGGTCAGATCGTGGAGGAGCTGCGTCCGCTGGCGCATGCCCGCGCGCTCTCGATCGCCGCGGTCTACGGAGGCGCCGGCATCGAGCGTCAGTCGAAGCTCGCCCGCCGCGCCCACATCCTGGTCGCCACTCCCGGTCGCCTGGAGGACCTGATCGGGCGCCGCGCCTTTGCGCTCGATCACGCCCGCATCCTGGTGCTCGACGAGGCCGATCGCATGCTCGACATGGGCTTCCGCCCGGCGGTTGACCGCATCGTCGACTGCCTCCCGCGCGAGCGGCAGACGCTCTTCTTCTCGGCCACCCTCGAGGGTGTCGTGGCCCGGGTGGCCGACGAGTACACCCACAACGCCCGCCGGCACGAGCACGCGCCCCATCCCGAGCAGCCCGCCGACGTGACGCACCGCTTCGTGGCCGTGACCCGCGACTCGAAGCTCGACGCGCTCGTGGGCGAGCTTCGCGGCGAGGACTCCGAGCGCAACCTGGTGTTCGTGCGGACCAAGCACGGCGCCGACCGCCTCGTCAAGCGCCTGCGCGCGCGCAAGCTGGAGGCGCTCGCCATGCACGGGAACAAGTCCCAGGGGCAGCGGGAGCGCGCGCTGGCGAGCTTCGCGTCCGGCCACGTGGCCACGCTCGTGGCCACCGACGTCGCCGCGCGCGGGCTCGACATCGACCACGTCGGTCACGTGATCAACTTCGACCCGCCCGCCGACGGCGACGGCTACGTGCATCGCGTCGGCCGGACCGCTCGGGCCGGTCGCACCGGGCGCGGCACCACCTTCGTGACGCACGAGGACGCGATGGACGTCCGGAAGATCGCCCACGGTCTCCGGCTGCACGCCGAGTTCGAGCAGGCCGGCCTGGGCGGCGAGCGCCGCGGGGGCCATGCGAACGGCCGCACCGGAGCCCCCCGGAACGGAGCCGGCGGAAACGGGGGCGGCGGGCGCCGCTCGCGCTCCCGCCGCGGGCGTTCCTCGGCTCGCTGAGCGCCGCCGGCGCGGCGCGCTGTCGTCGGCGTCCCGTCACGTTCGGGTCGTCGGCCGTGACCCGCCGGAATCGAGTGGAACGGTAGGGGAACTGCCCCAACGTTCTCTCGTGGATGCGGGCCGCGCACGCGACCGTCACGGGACACCACGCCGCAACCGGACGGCAGAGCCGGCTGCGACACCCCACCTGCTGCCGTACGCGGCGCTACCATCACCCCCATGGAACCGGGCGCGCCTGGCCACGCGCAGGACCTCAAGCCGGTGGCCCCCTCGAACGAGGAGACGCTCGAGGCCTGGAACGGCCCGCTCTTCGATCGCTTCGTGAGCTTCCGCCACCTGGTGACCGCCGGCCTCGGGGCACACGGGGAGCGCTGCCTGGCGCTGTACCCGCCCGAGCCCGGCGAGCGCGTGCTCGACGTGGGCTGCGGGTTCGGGGACACCAGCCAGCGGATTGCCGGCTTGGTCGGACCCGACGGCGGGGTCGTTGGAATCGACGTGGCCCCGCGCTTCATCGAGGTTGCCCGAGCGGAGGCGGAGCAGGCCGCGCTCGGCAACGTGCGCTTCGTCGTCGGCGACGTTCAGGTGACCGAGTTCGACGAGCACTTCGACCGCGCGTTCTCGCGCATGGGCACGATGTTCTTCGCCAACCCGGTGGCGGCGCTGCGCAACGTCAGGCTCGCCCTCGTGCCCGGCGGCCTCCTGACGATGGTCGTCTGGCGCCGCAAGCTCGACAACGACTGGCTCCACCGCGCGGAGCTACTCGTGGCCGAGTTCCTCGAGCGCAACGAGGACTCTGACGAGCCCACCTGCGGTCCCGGCCCGTTCTCGATGGCGGACGCGGACACGACGAGCTCGGTCCTGCTGGCAGCCGGGTTCCAGGACGTGGTGCTCACGCGGACCGACCTCGACATCAAGATGGGCGACGACCTGGACGGGGCCGTGGAGCTCGTGACCGCGCTCGGCCCGGCGGGCGAGGTGATCCGCCTGGCGGGCGACGACGCGAACGAGGTGAGGCCGCGCATCGAGGCCCGCCTCCGCGACGAGCTCAGCCGAGTTCCAGCGGCCCGACGGGGTGTGGGCCCCGGCGTCCACGTGGATCGTGGCCGCGCGGGCGCCCGCCGCCTGATCAGCGGCGGCCGTACCGGGCGATGAGCCGGCGGTACTCGGCGAATCCCGGCTTCGGCGCGTAGTCGTCGTCGAGGAGCCCGAAGAAGGACTGGAAGGTCGGCCCCGCGCTGTTGTTGTCGCGCAGCCCGAACCAGCGGAAGTCGCTGATCCCGTACGTGCCCCGGTACGCCACGGCCGTTCGCACGAGCTCGCGCACCGCTCTGAGCTGGGTGGCCTCTGTGCGGCCGGGGCCGGTCGGGTAGCCCGTCTCCTCGATGCGCAGCGGCGTGGAGCGCTTGAAGCCGGCCTTCGGCATGTAGCACTCGCGCAGCTGGGCCACGCCCTCGAGGAACGAATCGCCGAAGTCGGCGATCGGAACCGGCAGGAGGATCCCGGGGGTGAACGTGCCGGGGTAGATGTCGAGCCCGATCCAGTCGGTGGCCTTCCGCAGCCGGGCGCCGCCGCGCCGGCCCACCGCGCGCCAGAACGCGGCGTCGGTGGCGTGTACGGCGCCGGAGGAGCGGAAGGCGTAGTTGAACCCGATCCGCTGGTGGCGGTAGCCCAGCTTCAGGGAGGTTCGCTTGGCCGTGATCACACCCTCTACGAGCGCGTCCACCGCTCGCTTGTAGAAGCCGTCGGAGGTGTTCTTCGAGTAGTCGATGTTCACCTCGTTCGTGATCTGGAGGCCGGTGACGCTCCGGTTGGGGCCGAAGGCGCGCACGACCGAGCGGACGAAGCGCAGCCACTTGCCGATGTCGCCGTCGTCCCGGTCGAGCGGGTGGTAGCGCACCTGCAGCTCCACCTCGAGGCCGAGCCGGGCGTAGTGCGCTGCCATCCGCTTGAACTCGGCGATGCCCGAGCGGCCGTCGGCCTGGAAGAGCCGGTTGAGACGCACGGCCAGGAACTTCCGGCCCTTGAGGCGCCTCAGGGCCGCGTCGCGCTTGCCTACGTCCTCGCGAACGGTGGGCGTGGTCTGGCTCGAGCCCGCCTCCCCGGCGAGACGGGGGCCGATTCCGAAGCGCACCGCCGGGCCGCCGCGCGGGCGGTCATCGGCATAGCTCTGGTCGCAGTCGGGGTCGGGCCGCTGCGCGGGCGGTGTGCGGCCGGGGGGCACGGCGCCACCCGGGTCCCACGGGATGGCCACCGCGGGGACGGCCGTCGCGAGGGCCGCGACCGCCGCCGCGGCCACCACCATCGGCAGCTCTCGTCTCCTGGGTCGCATGGCCGGGCGCCGGAAGCTAGCGACCCGCAAGCGCTTTCGCGCCGAGACGGGGATACTGAGGGCCGCGTGTCCGACGTCCAAGCAGCCGCTGCCGGCCCGGCCCCCGCGGATCCCTTCGCGGGCCCGCAGCCGAGTGGCCGCCGCGGCACGATCGCGCACTCGCCGCCGCTGCCGGTGCAGGGGTGGGCGGAGGTGGCCCTGCCGGTGGAGCGCCTGTGGGCCACCTTCCTCGACGTTCCGCGCTGGCCCACCTGGAACCCGTGCTTCTGGCGCTCCTCGGTCAAGGGCGGCGACCTGCGGGTGGGCGCGACGCTCCGGTTCGCCTTCAACCCGATCGAGTCGCGCTACCTCTACAAGCTCCCGGCCACGGCGGAGATCGTGGAGATGGAGCCGCACGACCGAGTGACGTGGGAGGTCACGGCGCCCGGCTTCCACGCGCTGCACAGCTACCGCTTCGCCGCGCTGGACTCACAGCGCAGCGGCTTCGGTTCCTGGGAGGTGGCCGAGGGCCCGGCCTACCGGGCGCTCCGGCGCTTCTGGCTGGCGCACTTCCGCTACGTCTGCCGCGAGTCGGTGGCCGGGGCGCGGACGCTGGGCGCGGGCTAGTCGGGCGGGGCCGGGAAGCGCTCGGCCCAGTCCTCGTGCTGGACGCCGCAGGCGTTGATCACCTGCGAGATCAGGCGGTACCAGCCTGCGAGCACCAGCAGCTCCACGAGCTGGCCCGGGCTCCACTCGGCGGCGAGCCGGCTCCAGAGCCCGTCCGAGACGGTGGCGGTGTCGTGGAGCTCGTCCACGAGCTCGATCAGCAGGCCGTCGTGCTCCGACCAGGCCGGATCGGCGGGCGAGCCGTGCACCGTCGCGGCGAGCTGGGCGTCGCCCAGCCCGAGCGCCCGGCCGAAGGCCACAGCGTGCACGCCCCACTCGTACTCCGCGCCGCAACGGGCTGTGGCACGGGAGATGACGATCTCCCGGTCGCGCGGCGCGATCGTCGGGTGTCCGAGGAGACCGGCCCCGAGCGGCCTCATCCGCGAGGCGATCGCCTCGTTCACCGCGAGCGTGCGGAACAGCTTGAGCGGGTCCACGGCGTCGGTCCCGGTCATCCGCACGAGCAGCTGCTCGAGCTCCGGCTCGTATGGCGGCGACAACGGCTCGATGCGCGGTGGTGCTTCGATTTCAGAAGCGTATCATGTGGGTCGTGTCGGCACCGAGACCAGGACGCCCGGTCCGCGGCTCCCGGACGGGCGTGCCGATCATGGCGCTGCTCGACCTCCTCGGGCGGCGCTGGGCACTGCGGGTGATCTGGGAGTTGCGCTCGGACCCGCTGACCTTCCGGGCGCTCCAGGAGCAGTGCGCCGGCATGTCGTCGAGCGTGCTGAACGCGCGCCTGCGCGAGCTGCGCGACGCGGGGGCGGTGGAGGTGCGCCCCGACGGCTACGCCCTGACGGCGGAGGGAAGGGAGCTGCTCGCGCTGTACCCGCGGCTCAATGCCTGGGCCGAGCGCTGGGCGCGGCGGCCGGCTAGTGCCCCTTGCCGAGGTCGGCGTTCAGCTGGCGCACGGCCGCGAACAGCCCGCCGCTCTGGAACATGTCCACGGCAACGATCGTCGGCATCAGCCCGCGGGCGGCACGGCAGGCCCGTGCACGACCCAACCAGCACGTTGGTGGCGTTCACGATGGCCGAGCCGGCGGGCGTGGGAGCCGAACGGCGGCGACCAGTGGTTCATCAGGAAGAGCGACCCCGTGCGGCCGCCCCGGTTCGGCGCGCAGCTCGCGGGCCAGTTGGCGGGATCGGTGATCTGCGACGCCAGCGGCCAGTTGTAGTTGGTCTCCTGGAGGATGCCGGCGTAGGCCTCGTGGTACCACGGAACGTTGCCGGAGTCGTGCTCGGCCAGGACCACGACCTGACGCCGCTGGCGGATCATCGTGCGCAGCGTGGGCCAACGCGGACCCGTGCGGCCGCGCCAGACGTGGCGTCGCAGCCCGGCTCGCTTGAACTCGCGGTTGAAGTCGACGGGGCTCACGTAGTCCTCGTTCACGATGGCGAGCACGTTCCTCGGGTGCTTGTTCAGGAACGAGCGCATCGCACGCAGCACATCGATCAGCGGCGTGGCGCCGATCTGGCAGGCCACGTGGCAGAGGTAGAGGCTGCTCTGAGGCGTGGGCGTCGGCGTCGACCACCACCGTGCCGTCCGGCTCGCGGTGGGCGTAGTAGGTGTCGAAGAGGAAGCCGCGGACCCCCTGGGCGAGCTGGTCGGGAATCCCGACCTGCTGGTTCGGGAAGGCAACAGCCGAGCGACGCGGCCGACATGGCGTTGTGGGCGGCAGGCAGCACCACGTGGTCGAAGTGGCGGTCGCACAGGCTCCGGTCGCCGTTGCAGGGCGCACGCGCGGCCGATGTACCGGCCGCGAGCAGCGAGACGAGCAGGGCGAGCGCGACGGCGAGCGCTACGCGGGCCGGGCGGCGACCCGCTCGAATCCTCATCTGCGGAGCACCCTATTCCGCCTGGTGGCGCGTGGCCAGGCACAACCTCACGCGAGCGCCGCTCCCTTGCGGCGGTTGCAGTCGGCGCAGAGCAGCTGGAGGTTGTCCGTTCCGCTGCCTCCACCGAGGGCGAGCGGGATGAGGTGGTCGTATTGGAGCTCGAAGCTCGACCCGCACTCGACGCAGCGGCCGCCGTCGCGCTCGAACACGGCCAGCCTCACCTCGCGCGGGATCGGCCTCCGGCCGGATGGGTCGCGCGCGCCGCCCGCCAGCGCCGCGTGGGCGCGCTCGAGACGACGCCGCAGCCGCCGCTCACGCTCGCGCACCAGGGCGAGCACGTCGCCCTCGGCGAGCTCCGCGTCCGCCCAGTAGAAGCGTCCCTCGAACCACCAGCACGTCCGGCGGGCATCGGCCACGAGCGACACGGGCGCCGCGCGCGCGCGGGCCTCGAGCGCGCGCTGGCGGCGCGCTCCCCAGGCACGCGCGAGCGGGGTGGCGCCGCGCACGAGCCGGTAGCGGCGCCCGGCGAGCGTGAGCCTGCGCTCGAAGCGTGCGTTCTCGATCTCCCGGAGCACGCGGCGAGGCTAAGGACGGCCGGCGACGGCGCGCACGCCGGCTTGCAGGCGCGTGGCGCTACTGTGCGCACCGATGGAGCAGCGGAACTTCGGACGCACAGGCGTCAGCGTGAGCCCGCTCTGCCTCGGAACGATGATGTTCGGGGCTTGGGGCAACACCGACCACGACGACTCCATCCGGATCATCCACCGGGCTCTCGATGCCGGCATCAACTTCGTCGACACCGCGGATGTGTACTCGCGCGGCGAGTCCGAGGAGATCGTCGGCAAGGCGCTCAAGGGAGGCCGCCGCGACAACGTGGTGCTCGCCACCAAGGTCCACGGGAGCATGGGCGACGACCCCAACGAGTTCGGCAACTCGCGCCGCTGGATCATCCGCGAGGTCGAGAACAGCCTGCGGCGGCTGGGCACCGACTGGATCGACCTCTACCAGATCCATCGCCCCGAGCCCGACACGGACATCGACGAGACGCTGGGGGCCCTCTCCGACCTGATCCACGCCGGCAAGGTCCGCTACGTCGGGTCCTCGACGTTCCCGGCGAGCGCGATCGTCGAGGCGCAGTGGGCGGCGGAGCGGCGCGGGCGCGAGCGCTTCGTGAGCGAGCAGCCGCCGTACTCGATGCTCGTGCGCGGAGTGGAGGCGGACGTGCTGCCCACCTGCTCGCGCCACGGCATGGGCGTGATCCCCTGGAGTCCGCTGGCGGGCGGCTGGCTGTCCGGTCGCTACCGGCTCGACGGCGAGGTCGAGACCTCCCGTCGCGCGGTGATGATCCCCGACCGCTACGACATGTCGAAGCCCGAGAACCAGCGCAAGCTGGAGGCCGCGGACGCACTTGCCCGGGTGGCCGAGGAAGCGGGGCTGTCGCTCATCCAGCTGGCGATCGCGTGGGTCATCCGGAACCCGGCCGTGACCGCGGCGATCATCGGTCCGCGGACCATGGAGCACCTCGAGTCGCAGCTCCCCGCCGCCGAGATCACGCTCACGGACGAGGTCCTCGACCGCATCGACGAGATCGTCCCGCCCGGCACCAACGTCAATCCGGCCGACGCCGGCTGGCAGAACCCGGACCTCCGGCCCGAGGCCCGCCGCCGCCAGCGGTGACCTAGTCGTCCGCCAGCGTGGCCAGCCACATCCAGTAGATCATCACTCCCTGGAGGGGCAGCCGGGCGTAGAGCGCCCACGGCGGGATCTTGCGGTAGCGCTCGGGGTGGAGGGCCATGTGCAGGTTGGCGGGGAAGATCGCGATGAGCGTGGCGATGCCCAGCACGCCGCCGGCGCGGCGCGTGCGCGGATGGAGCGTGGCCACGGCCGACGTGAACTCGGCCACGCCGGAGGCGTACACCAGCTCGCGGTGCGCCGGGAGGTAGTCGGGCATGATCGCCACGTACGCCTTCGGCATCGCGAAGTGGTTCAGGCCGGCGAGGGCGAACAGCGGACCGGAGAAGAGCCTGGCGATCGGACGCACGCGTCGAAGCCTGCCAGATCGCGCCCGTCCCCGGCGGGCTAGGCTCGGACCCGCAGGTCGTCGCGTATCTCCGACAGGGCGTCCACCACGGCCAGGGTGGCGTGCGTCTGGGCCAGCACCGCGTAGGTGAGGGCCTGGTCGTTGCCGCTCTCGCTCAGCTTCACGGCCGCCTCGACGTAGCGGCGGGCACGGTAGTCGGCGTTATCGTCTTGATCTTTCGTCATGGCGTCCGCCTACCCGGCGAGCACGGCGCTCACGCCTCGTTGCGGGCAGCCTCCGACGACGGTCGGGTCTGGACGGCCCCGGATCGCTCTCGATGCCGCCGTCCTCGCCTATCCGGGGGGCCGGCGCCGGCGCCGGCCGCGGCGGAGCGCTGCGCGGCTCCGCCGCGCCCGGGGCCCGCACGCGCCAGCGCAAGCTCGAAGCGCCCGCGCGGGTCGTCGAGCGCGGGCCCGAACGCCTCGCGCAGCTGGGCCAGGCGGTAGCGCACGGTCTGCGGGTGCACGTGCAGGGCGCGGGCCACGTCGGGCACGCGGCCCTGGTGGTCGAGCCAGCTGCCGAGCGTCTCGAGCAGGCGCGCTCTGGCTCCGGCCGTGCGGCCGTCGAGGGGGCGGAGGCCGATGGCCGCCAGATCGTCGAGCAGCCGGCGGTCGCGGAAGAGGGCGAGCTCCGGGAGGTGCTGGTCCGTCAGGAGAAGGCCCTCGGCGGGCAGGAGCCCCTCGGCGGCCAGCGCCAGCGCGGAGCCGGCACGCGCCGCGCTGCGCCAGGTCTCCTGCCACGGGACCACCGGCCCGAGCGCCGCGCTCTCGCCGTCGAACATGCGCCTGAGCTCCGCGAGCCGGCCAGGAGCCCCGGCGTCCGGCACGAGCGCGCAGACGCTGTCGTCGCGCAGCCGCGCCGACGGGGAGCCGATCGGGAGACGGTGCGCCGGCTCGCTGCTCGTCGTCGCCGCGCCAGAAGAGCGCGGCCAGGGTCGCGGGCAGCTGCCACGCCGCCGCGCGCGCGGCGTCCTCGACCGCGGCGGGCTCGGCGGGCGGCCGCGCGACCATCAGCTGCACGAGCGCGCGGCGCCGGCCGGCCGCCTCGCCGGCCACCAGCGACTGCTCGTAGGCGAAGCCCTCGGCCGAGCGTGCCGACAGCTCGTCGATGAACGCGAACACGGCCTCGGCGAGCGGAGCGAGCGCATCGGCCCCGAGCCCGGCGCCTCGGGCCGCCGCGGCGGCGTGGCGCCAGGCCACCCGAGCGCCCACCCGGTACGCGGCCAGCAGCGCGTCGAGTGCCCTGCCCTCGCGCGCCTCGCCGCGTCCGAGCTCGAAGTAGATGTCCCGGCGGCGCGCCGGTCGCATCGGCCTGCCCTCCGCCGCGCTCACGAACTGCTCCAGCGCGCGGATGACGCCGGTCCGGATGCCCTCGCCGAAGGCCCCTTCGAGAGGACGCGCGTAGGCCGGCACGGCAGTCCTGATGGCCTCGATCATCTCGTCGGCCGTGCGGTCGAGCCCTGGCCGCAGGGCGGCCGCGGTTCCGGGCGGGAGCGCTTCCCAGGGCGGTGCCGCCAGTCCTGCCGAATCTTGTGACGCCCGTACGGGTTTCTCGCGGCCGGTTGTGGCCATGAACAGCAGAATCATATGCATCGATGCAGGATCCTTCTCGATCGAACCCGACGATCGGAACCCGATGTCCGCCACCGTCAGCGCCGAAACCGAGAGCTCCGCCGCCTTCTCGCTCGAGCTCTCCGACGACCAGCGCGACATCCGCGACTGGGTGCACGGCTTCGCCGAGGGCGTGGTGCGTCCCGCCGCCCACGAGTGGGACGAGCGCGAGGAGATGCCCTGGCCCGTGATCCAGGAGGCCGCGAAGATCGGCCTCTACGGCTTCGAGGGAATCGCCCAGTTCTGGGCGGACGAGACCGGGCTCACCTTCCCGATCGTGAACGAGGAGCTCTTCTGGGGCGACGCCGGGATCGGCATGGCGATCATGGGCACCACCCTGGCCGTCGCGGGGATCTACTCATCGGGCACGCCCGAGCAACTGCTCGAGTGGGTGCCCCAGTGCTACGGCACCGAGGCCGAGCCGAAGGTCGGGGCGTTCTGCGTTTCCGAGCCCGACGCGGGATCGGACGTGTCGTCACTGCGCACCCGCGCCAAGTACGACGAGGCCAAGGACGAGTGGGTCCTGAACGGCCAGAAGGCCTGGGCCACCAACGGCGGCATCGCCGCCATCCACGTGGTCGTGGCCTCCGTCGATCCCGAGCTGGGCTCGCGCGGGCACGCCGCCTTCGTCATCCCAGAGGGCACGCCCGGACTCGAGATGGGCACCAAGGTGAAGAAGCACGGCATCCGCGCGTCCCACACCGCGGACGTGTTCCTCGACGACTGCCGCATCCCCGGCTCCTGCCTCCTGGGCGGCAAGGAGAAGCTCGACGAGCGGCTCGCGCGCACCCGTGAGGGCACCCGGGCCAAGCGCCAGGCCGCGATGCAGACCTTCGAGGTGAGCCGGCCGACCGTGGGAGCCCAGGCGCTGGGCATCGCGCGCGCGGCCTACGAGTTCTCGCTCGACTACGCCAAGGAGCGGGTGCAGTTCGGGCGCCCGATCATCGAGAACCAGGCGATCGCCTTCGCGCTGGCGGACATGAAGATGGAGATCGACGCCGCGCGCCTGCTGGTGTGGCGGGCGTCGTGGATGGGGCGTCAGGGCCATCAGTTCACCGCCGCCGAAGGCTCGATGTCCAAGCTGAAGGCGGCCGAGGTGGCGGTCTGGTCCACCGAGCGGGCGATCCAGATCCTCGGCGGTAACGGGTACACGCGGGAATACCCTGTGGAGCGCATGCACCGCGACGCCAAGATCTACACGATCTTCGAGGGCACCTCCGAGATCCAGCGGCTCGTGATCGCGCGCGCCATCTCGGGCATGCAGATCCGCTGATGGACGCCGCGGCCGACAGGGCGGTGCCCGGCCTCGGCCCCGTCAAGCCGCGCCTGCGCGGCGTGGTCCATCAGTGGTCGTTCTTCGTGGCGCTCGCCGCGGGCGCGGTGCTCGTGATCCTCGCGCCCGACGGTCGCGCGACCGTGGTCGCGGCCGTCTACGCCGCGGCGCTTGCCGGGCTGCTCGGCACGAGCGCGCTGTACCACCGCGTGACCTGGCGGCCGGGCGTGCGGGCGTGGATGCGCCGGCTCGACCACTCGATGATCTTCGTGCTGATCGCCGGCACCTACACGCCGTTCGCGGCGCTCGTGCTCACGGGCTCGACCCAAGTCGTGGTCCTCGCGGGGGTCTGGGCCGGCGCGGCGGCCGGCGTCGTCTTCTCGCTGGTCTGGATCCGCGCACCCAACTGGCTCGCGGCGGTCGCGTACGTGTCGCTCGGCTGGTTCGCGTGCGTGGCCGCGCCTCAGCTCGTGGACCGGGCCGGCATCGCGGCGCTCGTGCTGATCCTGGGCGGCGGCGTGGCGTACACCGCCGGTGCGGTCGTCTACGCACTGCAGCGCCCCGACCCGCGCCCCGCGGTCTTCGGCTATCACGAGGTGTTCCACGTGCTGGTGGTGGCCGCGGCGGTCATTCACTTCGTGGCCGTGGCGGCGTTCGCGCTGCCGGCTGCGGCGTAGCCCGCGGCGCCCGCAACCCCCGCTCAGAGCCTTACCAACTCCTTACCCGCGCCTGGACGGTGGCTGTACCGGCCTTCCGCATCCTGATCCCACGCAGTCGACCAAGGGAGTTGGGAATGAAGAAGGCAATCACAGGTCTGTTGACGGTCGTGCTCGTGGGCGTGCTCGCCGCGGTCGTGGTCGCGGCGGTGGACACGTCGGGCTCGTCGAGCCGCGGCGGTGCAACGACCGCCGAGGACACGACCGGAACGACCGAGGACCGCACCACCACGACCGAGGACCGGACCACCACCACGGAGGACCGGGTCCGCGAGCGCGGTGAGGACGTGTCCGGCCCGTGCGACGAGGCCGAGCACGCGAACGACCCGCGCTGCACGGGCGTCGCGGTGCCCGACACGGGCGTCGATGCTCCGCAGCGCGGCGAGGACGTGTCCGGTCCCTGCGACGAGGCTGAGCACGCGAACGACCCACGTTGCAACGGCCCCGTGCGCCCCGAGGACCACTCGGCGCCTGCTCACGACCAGGTCGACGACCGCGGACGCGACGACGCCGCCGGCGACGACCACTCCGGCGACGACCACTCCGGCCCGGCCGCGGTGGCGACGACGAGCACGGCGACGACGACCGCTCCGGCCACGGTGGCGGAGACGACGACGAGGGTGGACACGGCGGCAGCGGCCCCGGTTGATCCGGCCGCTCCGACGTTCCCGCGCCGGGGGTGACCATGGAGGTCGCCCCCGGCGTCGTGCGTCCGGCCGCTGGCACGGCGCCTAGCATCCCGCCGATGCCCACAGCAAGGCCGACGGTCCTGATGGTGGAGGACGAGGAGTCGATCACGGTGCCACTGGCCGAGGCGCTCGAGCGTGAGGGTTTCGAGACCAGGGTCGCCGGAACCGTGGCGGCTGCGCTCGAGGAGGCGCGCAGCAGCCCTCCCGACCTGGTCCTGCTCGACGTGATGCTGCCCGACGGCTCGGGTTACGACGTCTGCCGCGAGCTGCGGCGGGACTCCGAGGTGCCGATCATCATGCTCACGGCGCGCGGGGAGGAGACCGACCGGGTGGTGGGTCTCGAGCTCGGCGCGGACGACTACGTCGTCAAGCCGTTCAGCGCTCGCGAGGTGGTGGCGCGTATCCGCGCCGTCCTGCGACGCAGCGCCGCGGTCAGGGAGGAGAGCGGCGGGTCGCTCGAGGTGGGCGAGCTCCGCCTCGACCGCGACCGTCGCAGCGTCACACTCGCGCGGAGCCGAGCTCGACCTCACGCGGCGTGAGTTCGAGCTGCTGGAGCTGCTCCTCAGCGAGGCCGGCTCGGTGGTCACGCGCGAGCGCCTCATCGACGAGGTCTGGGACGTGAACTGGTTCGGGTCCACGAAGACCCTGGACGTCCACGTGTCGAGCCTGAGGCGCAAGCTCGGCGACCACTCGGCCGACCCGCGCTTCATCCACACGGTCCGCGGCGTTGGCTTCCGCTTCGCGGGCCCGGACGAGCTCGGGGACGGTCGGCCGCGGTGAGCCTGAGGGCGCGGCTGCTCGCCGCGTTCGCCTACGTGCTGGTGCTGGTGATCGTGGCGCTGGAGGTGCCGCTCGCGCTCAACCTCTCGCGCCGGGTGGATGCCGAGATCAAGAGCGAGGCGCAGGGGCAGGCAGCCATCCTGGCGGCCACCGTGGCGAGCAGTATCGGCGATCGGCGCGAGCTCGGCCGGGTGCTCCAGCGGGCGGGGCGCGACCTCGGCGGCCGCGTGATCGTGGTGGGCCCGCGCGGGCGGCTGCTCGCGGACTCGGCCGGTTCCGGCCTCGGGGGAGCCTCGTACGCGAGCCGCCCGGAGGTTGCGAGGGCGCTGCGCGGCAGTGCGGACCAAGGCACGCGCCACAGCAACACGCTCGACGAGGACGTGCTGTTCACGGCCGTCCCGGTCGTACGCGGCGGAAGCACCGTGGGCGCGGTCCGGGTGACGCAGAGCGTGGACACCGTGCGGACGGAGGTGAGGAACGACGTGCTGGCCTTGATCGGCGTGGGTCTGGCTGCCCTCCTCCTCGGGCTCGGCGTGGCCTGGCTGCTCGCGGGCTCGCTCGCACGGCCGCTGCGCTCGCTCGCGGGCACCGCGAGGCGCGTGGCACACGGCGACCTCGAGGCCCGCGCCCGGCCCGAGGGGTCGAGCGAGCAGCATGAGGTGGCGGCGGCGTTCAACGACATGACCGGACGTCTCGCGCAGGACGCTGCGCGCGCAGCAGGAGTTCGTGGCCAACGCGTCCCACCAGCTGCGCACGCCCCTCACCGGATTGCGCCTCCGCATCGAGGCCGCGGAGCTGAAGTCCGGCGACGCCGAGGTCAAGGCCGAGCTCGCGGCCGCGGAGCGCGAGACCGAGCGCCTGGCGGCCCTCCTCGGACAGCTTCTGACCCTGGCGCGCGAGCCCGAGCCGCAGTCGGGCGGAGTGGCTGTCCCTTCCCGAGGAGGCGGAGGCGGCGCATCAGCGCTGGGAGGCGCCCGCCTGCCGCTCAGGACACCAGCTCCGGGTGGTGGGACACGACGCGCCGGCCGTGGAGGCCTCGCGCTCGGACGTGGCCGCGATGCTCGACAACCTCGTCGAGAACGCGCTCAACTACTCGCCGCCGGGCACGACCGTGACGATCGAGTTCGGGGGCGACTCCCGCTGGGGACGGATGGCGGTGAGCGACGAGGGCCCCGGGCTCGAGGGCGATGAGCGCGAGCGCGTATTCGACCGCTTCTATCGCGGGTCGGGGAGCCGCGGGACGGACGGCACCGGCCTCGGACTGGCAGTCGTCCAGGCGCTCGCCCAGCGCTGGGGCGGCGAGGCGAGTCTGGAGAACCGCGAGGTGGCAGGAGCGCGCGCCGAGGTGCGCCTGCCATCGGCGAGCTTGCCGAGCGCTGACCTTCAGCTTGACCGGCCCTTACCCGGGGGCGGCTAGCCTCGGTTCGATGAGTCCCCGCCGAATTCTCCGCAACGCGGCCCTGGCCCTCGCCGGGCTGGTGGCCGCCGTCGGCATCGGCCTCGCAGCCAACGCCATCTCGGACGACAGCGTCGGTCTCTCGGCGCAACCGCTGAGCGCGGGCGAGGCGCTCGCGCCGCCGGCGGCCTCTCGGGACGATGCACGCGCGGCGCAGCGCAAGCGCCGCGAGCGCGCCGCGCGGAAGGCGCGGCCGGAGACCACGTCCACGGCCGCCGGACGGCGTCGCCTGTCGCCCCCGCCCACCCCCTCCACGACCACCGGTGACGACCACGGCGGCGATCGTGGTGGCGGCGACTCGAGCGGGTCGGGCTCGGGCGACGACGGTGGTGGCTCCGACAACTCGGGCCACGGCTCCGACGACTCCGGCGGCGGCTCCGACAACTCGGGCCACGGCTCCGACGACTGACACGCTCTCCATTCGGGCCTCCGCTGCGGCCCGCGCCTGGACCAACCGTCCAAACGACCAGGCCAAAGCTTGGGCAGAGGTCTAAAGCACGGCGAGATTGGACAGCATTAGCCTGTTCCGATGGGTGCACCGCCATTGCCGTCAGGCGGGACTACGGGGGTCTTGGACTACCAGCTCGAAGACGACGGGTTCTACGACGAGGCGTTCGAGGCATCGGGGACCCCGCGAGCCGCGTACCGGCGGCTGCATGGGCGCGCTGGCGGAGCTGGACCTCGGCGAGCTCGCCACCTCGGTTTCCGCTGAGGTCGAGCGGCTGGAAGTGAGCTTCGGGTCAGGTGACTCCGAGGAGCCCTTTCACCTGGATCCCGTCCCGCGGGTGATGGACGCCGCGGAGTGGGAGCTCGTGGAGGGCGGCCTGGTACAGCGGGTGCGGGCGCTGAGCGCCTTCACCGCGGACGTGTACGGCCGGCGCGCGATCGTGGCCGCGGGCGTGGTGCCCGAGCGGGCGATCGAGACCTCGGTCTACTTCGAGCCCTGGATGATCGGGGTGGAAGTGCCGGCGTGGCACTACACGGCCGTGGCCGGCATGGACCTCGTGCGCGGTGCCGACGGGCTTGCTCGCGGTGCTCGAGGACAATCTGCGCACACCCTCGGGGCTCGCCTACGCCAGCGCGGCTCGCACCGTGGTCGACCGCGTGCTGCCGTTCCCGCCGCCGGCCGAGCGGCGCTCGCTGTCGGCGGTCTACGACAAGCTCGGCGAGGCGCTCCGCGCCGCGGCGCCGAAGGGCGACGGCGATCCGTACGTGGTGCTGCTCTCCGACGGTCCGGGGAACAGCGCCTGGTACGAGCACCTCGTGATGGCCCGCCGCCTCGGCATCCCGCTCGTGACCCACGACGAGCTGTATCCGAGCCGTGGCCGGCTGCGTGCGCAGGTGGACGGCCGCAGCCGCGAGGTGGACGTGGTCTACAGGCGCACGGACGAGGACCGGCTGCACGACGGCCAGGGTCGCCCCACGTGGCTGGCCGAGGTGCTTCTGGGTCCCTGCCGCACCGGCCGGCTGGCGTGCCTGAACGCGTTCGGCAGCGGCGTGGCCGACGACAAGCTCGTGCACGGCTACGTCGAGGCGATGGTGCGCTTCTACCTGCACGAGGAGCCGCTGATCCGGTCCGTGCCCACCTACGACCTGAGCCTTCCGGCCGTCAGGGACAGCATCCTTGCCCGCATCGACGAGATCGTGCTCAAGCCGCGAGCGGGCCACGGCGGCCACGGAATCGTCGTCGGCCCTCATGCCAACGCCGAAGACCTGGAGCTGGCCGCCGCACAGGTGGAGTCGGAGCCGGGGAACTGGGTGGCTCAGGAGACCGTGATGCTTTCACGGCATCCCACCGTCGAGAACGGCGTGCTCGTGCCCCGGCACGTGGACCTGCGCGCGTTCGCGGTGTGCTGCGGCGAGCACGTGGAGGTGGCCGCCGGCGGCCTCACCCGCTTCGGTCGCAGCGCGGGCGCACTCGTGGTCAACAGCTCACAAAACGGCGGAGGCAAGGATACTTGGGTCCTGTCATGAGCTCACGACCCTTGATAGGCGTCACCTCGTCGGAGATGCGCGTGGCCAAGAGCGTCGAGCCCACCCCGCAGGGCGAGCCGCCGCGCAAGGAGATGGCCCTCGGTCTCGCCTACCTGCGTGCCATCGAGGCGGCGGGCGGCCTGCCGCTCGTGATCCCGCCGATGCCGTCGGAGGCCGTCAAGCCCTTGGTCGAGCGACTCCACGGCGTCTGCCTCTCGGGCGGGCCCGACATCCACCCGCACAGCTACGGGGCGGTTCCGCACGCCGAGCTGGGGCCCACCGAGCCGGAGCTCGACCGCTTCGAGCTGGAGCTGGCGCGCGAGGCGCACGGACGCAACCTGCCGATTCTCGCGATCTGCCGCGGGGCGCAGCTCTTCAACGTGGCGATGGGCGGCACGCTGGTCCAGCACCTGCCCGAGTCGACGGACGGCACCGTGAAGCACCGTCAGGCGGCCCCCGCCGAGCGGGTCACGCACGCGGTCGAGCTGGCCGCGGCGAGCGCGTCGGCGCACGTGCTCGGGAGTCCGGACCTGCTGGTCAACTCGTTCCACCACCAGGCGATCGACCGGCTCGGTCGCGGCCTACTGGCCGTCGGCTGGTCGCCGGACGGCGTGGTGGAGGCGATCGAGGCACCCGGCCGCGACTTCGTCCTCGGCGTTCAGTGGCACGCCGAGTGCCTGGTCGAGCGCCCCGAGCAGATGCGCCTCTTCACGAGCCTGGTCGAGGCGTCGCAGCGATACGCGTCGCGGCCGGCGGCGCTGGCCGCATGACGATCCCCTCCTGGGCGCGGTGGTCGGCCGAGGGGTCACCGACCGACTACACGCTCGGGGTCGAGGAGGAGATCATGCTGATCGACCCCCAGGGGTGGTCGCTCGCGCAGGAGATCGATCGGGTGCTGCCGGCGCTGGCGCCGGAGCTCGGGTCGCACGTGACGGCCGAGACCCACAAGTCGGCACTGGAGCTGCGCTCGCGGGTGCACAAGGACGTGCCCGGGGTCGAGGCCGAGCTGGAGGACCTGCGCGGGGCGCTCGAGGCGCAGCTCCGGACGCTCGGCCTGCGTGCCGCGGCGAGCGGCACCCATCCGTTTGCGGTCTGGCAGGAGATTCGCGTGTCCACCGGCCCGCGCTATCAGCACGTGTACGACTCGATGCGGGAGCTCGCGCGCCGGGAGCCCACGTTTGCGCTCCACGTGCACGTGGGCGTCGCCTCGGCGGACGCGGCGATCGACCTGATGAACCGAATGCGGGGCCACCTGCCGCTGCTGCTCGCGCTCTCCGCCAACTCGCCCGCTCTGGCAGGGCAGGGACACCGGCCTTGCGTCGGCCCGCACGCCGCTCTTCCAGGCGTTCCCGCGGGTGGGCATCCCGCGGGCGTTCCGCGACTACGCCGACTGGGTCGCCGCGGTGGAGGTGCTGCTGCGCTGCGGGGCGTTCGAGGAGCCCACCTTCCTCTGGTGGGACGTTCGCCCGCAGCCGCGCTTCGGCACCGTGGAGGTGAGGATCCTCGACGCACAGAGCACCGTCGCCGAGACCGTGGCGCTCACAGCGCTCGTGCAGTGCATCGCCCGCCTCGAGCTCGAGGAGGGCTATATGACGCCCGAGGTGCTCGGACATCCGGAGCTGCTCGAGGAGAACCGCTTCATCGCCACCCGCGACGGCATGGACGCTCGCATGCTGGACCCGGTCCGCGAGCGGCTCGTGCCCGCTCGCCTTCAGCTCGACCTGCTGCTCGAGGCGTGCCTGCCGCACGCCCACGCGCTCGGCTGTGCCGAGGAGCTCCTCTCGGTCCGGGCGCTCGCCGACGGCATCGGGGCTGCGCGCCAGCTGGAGCTCGCGCGCGGCCCGAAGGGCCTGCCCGGGCTGGTGTCGGCACTGGCCGCGCTGTTCACGTCGCACGCCCCACCCGGCCCCGAGGGCGAGCCTGTGGCCTGGCGTGAGGAGGCCAGCGGGGTTTCCTGAGCTACGCCGGTACGGCCGAGCGCTCCGGTGCCGGAGCGGCCTCCACGCGCTGCGCCGCGGCCGCTGAGCTCCGGGTCGGCTGGCCTGGACCTGGTAGACCGAGGTGAACCCGCTCTCGAACCCGCGCCGGGCGGCACGGAGGTAGAGCCGCCAGACGCGCACGCGCTCCGCGCCGGCCAGGCGCACGGCCTCGTCCAGGCGCTCGTCGAGCCGGCGCGCCCAGTGGCCGAGCGTGACCTCGTAGTTGCCGTGCAGGCCCTCCACGTGGTCGGTCACGAGCCCGGATCGCTCGACGGCGAGCTGGATGCGCGACAGATGGAGCGGTGCGCCGTCGGGAAAGACGTAGCGCTCCGAGAACGGCCCGGCCTCGGGATCGCCCATCGCGCATGCGCGCTATCCCGTGATTCAGCAGCCGCCCGCCCGGGCGCATGGCGCGTGCCAGTTGCTGCGCGTACACGTCGATCTGGCCCGCGCCCACGTGCTCGACCATGCCGATGCTCGCCACTGCGTCGAACGGATCGTCGCGCAGCTCGCGGTAGTCGGCCACCCGGATCTCGACGCGGTCGTCGAGGCCGCGCTCCCGTACGCGCTGGCGCGCCACGGCGGCCTGCGGCTCGGAGAGCGTGATGCCCAGCACCCGCACGCCGTGCCGCTCAGCCGCGTGGATCGCGAAGCTGCCCCAGCCGCAGCCGACGTCGAGCACTCGCTGGCCCTCCTGCAGGTCGAGCTTGCGGCAGACCAGCTCGAGCTTCTCCTCCTGCGCCTGCTCCAGCGTCGTGGCGCCGCGCGTGAACAGCGCGCAGCTGTACGTGAGCGATTCCCCGAGGAAGAGCGCGAAGAACTCGGGCGGCAGGTCGTAGTGGTGGCGCACGGCGCGGGCGTCGCGCCTGCAGGCTGTGGCGCCGTCCGCGCGGCCGCAGCTCGGCGGCCGGGACGGGCGGCGGGCGCATCGGGCCGCATGCGCGCACCGCCGCGAGCGCCAGTCGCGCGCGTGTGGCGCGGTCGATGGGGGGCGGCTTCCACTCGTCGAGCAGCCGCAGCGCCGCGTCGATGTCGTCCGGCTCGAGTGCCCCGGACACGTAGGCGCGGCCGAGGCCGAGCTGGCCGGGGGCGCGCAGCAGGTGCGCGGCGGCGTCGCGCGAGCGCGCGTGGAAGGTGGTCTCGGGTGGCGAGGTGGCGGCCACGCGGGTGCCGTCCCAGAGCTCGAGGTGGAACGGCCGCTCGGGAAGGGCCGCCTCGAGCTCGCGTCGCAGCTGGGCAGTGCTCGCCACGGCCTCTAGCCGGCCGCCCGCTGTGCCTGGCGGGTGGGACTCACGCGCACAACGTCCCACGCCAGGCCGAATCGTTCCAGCATCCGGATGACGGCCGCGGAGGGGTCGATGTCCCGGCCGCGCAGCCCGTGGGCGGCGGATGTGGGGAAGGCGTGGTGATTGTTGTGCCAGGACTCCCCGAGCGTGGGGAGGGCGAGCCAGAGCAGGTTGCGCGAGTGGTCGCCCGTCTCGTAGCGCTGCTCGCCGAAGAAGTGGCAGAGGGAGTTGATGCTGTAGGTCACGTGGTGCACCACCAGCATCCGCACGCCACCGCCCCACAGGAGCCCGGTCCAGGCGGCTTCCATCGTGCCCCCGATCAGCCAGCCCAGCAGGAACGCCACGCCCAGCCCACCGAGGGCCCAGACGAGGAAGGTGCGATCGACGAAGCGCACGACCGGGTCCTTCATCAGGTCCGGCGCGTAGCGCTGCTTCGCGCCGCGGTGGGTGTGGATGAAGAGCCAGCCCATGTGTGCGTGGAAGAGGCCGCTCAGCGCGCCGCGCCAGCCGCCCTCGTGACCGACGTGGGGGCTGTGCGGGTCGCCCTCCTTGTCGGCGAAGGCGTGGTGCTTGCGGTGGTCGGCCACCCAGGCGGTCACCGGACCCTCGATCGCCGCCGAGCCCAGGATCGCGAGCGTGGCGCGCAGCCACTTCGTCGTCTTGAAGGCCCTGTGCGTCAGGTGACGATGGAATCCGACCGTGACGCCGAGCCCCGTCAGCAGGTAGAGGATCAGGAACACGGCCACGTCGCTCCAGCGCAGGAAGTCGTTCCAGACCTGCCAGCCGACCAAACCGAGTGCGATGAAAGGCGCCACCGTGATGAATCCGGTGGCGATGCGGTCGCGGGTCTCGTGCGCGACCGGCTCGACGTCGGCGGCGCCGGGCTGGGCCGGCATGGCGGATGGACTTACTTGGGCTTGGGTCATGAAGGCACGCTCATTCCTTTCGGCGGCCTTCCCTGCACCGGTCAAGCAAACCGCGTCGGCCTCTCCTCGGAGGCTAACGAACGACGCGGTCGAGCGTCTAGCGACCTAGCCGAGACTCACCTGGCGGGCGTGGTCCACGGCCGCGGCCGGCGACTCGCGCACGGGATCCCCGTGCCCCGGAAGCACGAACTGCGCCTGGAGGGCCTCGATCCGGGTGAGGGACTGGAAGCAGCCCTCGTTGTCCACGTTCAGGGCGGAGGGCATCAGCTGAGTGCCCCTTGCTCCGGTGAGCGGGTTCCACGTGCAGAGCGCGTCGCCCACGAAGAGGGCGCCGTGGCGCTCGAACAGGATCACGCAGTGGCCCGGCGTGTGGCCGGGCGTGTGCACCACGCGGGGGGCGCCGGGCACGTCCAGCACCGCGCCGTCTGCGAAGGTCTCGGCGCCCTCCACCTTCGGCGGGCGGGCGCCGCCCAATCGCGTCATGTGGCCGAGCACCCGCCACAGCGTGGGCTGGCGCAGGTAGGGGATGATGTGCCTGGGGCTGGCGTCGCCTGTCTTCTGCCGCGGCCTGCGAAGGGTGTCCTCGTCCTGCTCGTGGATGAGCACCCGGGCACCCGCCTCCTGGAGGGCCGGCACCACCCCGGTGTGGTCGGCGTCGGAGTGGGTGAGCACGACCGCGGCTACGTCCGAGAGGTGACGCCCGATGGCGCGAAGGTCCTTGTCCAGATGCCCCCGGAATCCCGGCAGTCCGGCGTCCACGGCGGTCAGCCCACCGCCTTCCTCGATCAGATACCAGTTGACGTACTCGGAGCCGAGGCCGTGTACTCCGGGCGCGATCTCCACCGGTCCCTTCATCGCCGCGTGTTCTACCAGGCCGGTGTAGCGCGGCACGTATGGTGGTGACCGCGTGCTCGACGAGCTGACCCCCGGGATCTGGCGCTGGAGCGCTCCCCATCCGGAGTGGCGCCCGCGCCACCCCTGGGGCAGGGAGGTCGCCAGCTTCGCCGTGGCGGCGGGGCGCGAGCTGGTGCTGATCGATCCGATGCCCCCCGACTGGGAGGAGCTCGACGCGCTCGTGAAGCGCATCGGCGCACGGAGCCTCGCCATCCTGCATCACGATCCACTACCACGTGCGCGCCACGGCGCTCGTCTACGAGCGCTACGGCGCCGACCTCGAGGTGAGCGTCCACGCGCACCGAAGCGTGGCCGCTCGGCTCGGCCCGGGCGTCCCGATGCGGCCGATCGAGCCCGGCGCCTCGCTTCCTCTCGGCGTACAGGCCGCTCCGATAGGGAGCCCCCGGCGCCGTGAGATGCCGCTCTACCTGCCCTTCGCCGATGCTCTGGCGTTCGGCGACGCCGTGGTGGGCGTGGACGGCGAGCTGCGAGTGTGGGAGGAGATCGAGGACGCCAAGCGGCGGGACTGGTACGAGCGGCGCTTCCTGCCCACGCTCCACCCGCTCCTCGACCTGGATGCCGAGCACGTGCTGGTCACCCACGGCCCGCCGGTCATCGGCGGCGGTGGCGCGGCATTGGAGAAGGCGCTGGAAGCTCCGCCCTGGAGCATGCGCCTCGGGTGAGCCCAGGCCGTCTTGCACCCGGCCTGCGTGCCGGCATGCCGTTCGCCCTCGTGGCCGCGCTCGTGGGCGTGTCGTTCGGCGTGCTCGCGCGGCCGGTGATGGGGCCGGTGGCGCCGATCGTCATGTCGGTGGTGCTGTTCGCAGGCGCAGCGCAGTTCGGCGCCCTCGCGGTGCTCGCCACGGGCGGCGGGGCGCTGCCCGCGATCGCAGCCGGGATCCTGCTGAACGCCCGCTTCCTTCCGATGGGGATCGCCCTGGCGCCCTCGCTCCCCGGCTCGCGCGCCCGGCGGGCCGCCACGGGCCAGGCCGTGGTGGACGCGTCGTGGGCTCTCGCAAATCAGGGCGACGGGCGCTTCGACCGCCATCTTCTGATCGGGGCCACCATTCCGCAGTACCCGGCCTGGGTGCTCGGCACGGCGGTGGGCGTGCTCGTGGGCGACTCGATAGGCGACCCGGCGAAGTTCGGGCTGGACGCCATCTATCCGGCCTTCTTCCTCGCTCTGCTGGTGGAGGAGCTGGACAGCCGCACGGAGGTGGCGGTGGCGCTGGGAGGCGCCGTGGTGGCGCTTGCCCTCACGCCCGTCGCGCCGGCAGGAGTGCCCGTGCTCGCGGCCTGTCTCGTAGCGCTGATCGGCTTGAGGCGCGGATGACCGACGTCTGGATCACGATCGGCGTGCTCGCCCTCGTCACGGCGGTGATCAAGGCGGCCGGCCCGGTGGCCGTGGGCGGGCGTGAGCTGTCGCCACCGGCGATCCGGGTGATCTCGCTCCTGGCCCCGGCCGTGCTTGCCGCGCTCGTGGTCGTGGGCACGTTCGCCCACGACCGCGACCTGACGCTCGACGCCCGCGCGATCGGTCTCGCCGCCGCTGCCACTGCGATCGCGCTCCGGGGGTCGCTGTTCCTGGTGGTAGTGGCCGCCGCGGGCTCGGCCGCCGCCGCCCGGGCGCTGGGGCTGTCCTAGCCGCCTATGGGAGCTTCCCGGTCCGCGCGATGCGCGCGAACACGCGCGCGCTGGGCCGCTCCGTGCGCCGCAGCGTCACGGGGTCGTAGGAGAAGAAGCCGAAGCGCGGGAAGTACCCGGAGGACCACTCGAAGTTGTCCACGAGCGTCCAGTGGAAATAGCCGCGCACGCGTGCCAGCCGATCGCGCATCGCGCCGCGCAGGGCGCGCAGGTGGGAAACGAGGTAGTCCGCCCGCATGTGGTCGTCCGCGTCGGCCAGGCCGTTCTCGGTCACGTACACCGGCAGACCGTATGAGCCGGCCGTCTTCAGCGAGCGCCGGAAGCCCTCCGGATAGACCTCCCACCCGAAGTCGGTGCACGCGGTGGGGCAGAGCGGCGCCATCGGATCGAGCGCCGAGCGGTAGGAGTTCCGCGGCAGGAAGTCGAGCAGCTTGATGCGCTTGCTGAGCGAGCCGCCGAGTGCGATCACGCGGCTGCGGAAGTAGTAGTTCACGCCGATGTAGTCCGCCTTGCCGGCGCGCTCGGGATGGCGCTCCGCGCGCGTCACCCGGCCATCCACGTCGAGGTCCTCGCGGCCCCTCACGACCGCGTTCAGGTAGAGGCGGTTGAACAGGTAGTCGGCGTGGTCGGCGGCGCGCCGGTCGGCCGCCGAGCCGGGGTCGGAGGGGGTGAAGGCGATCATGTTGTGCACCGGCCCCACGCGCGCCTTCCGGTCGAGGGCGTGAATCGCGTCGTAGGCCACGGCGTTGGCGCGCACGAGGTTCGTGACAACGCGGATGGCGGCGGTGAACGAGTACGCCCCCGGCGGGAAATATCCGGCGAACGCCCCGGGCACGTTCACGTAACCGTTGGCCGCGACCACGAGCGGCTCGTTGATCGGCGACCAGTAGGTCACGCGGCGCCCGAGCTTCCAGGCGAGGTAGGCGGCGTACTTGCGGAACTCCCGCACGGCTGCGTCGTCGAGCCAGCCGCCGCGCCGGAAGCTCGGGAGCGGCGCGTCCGGCGCGCGGCCCGCGAGCGTGTCACGCGCCGCGATCGGATCGTGGACCCAGGCGGGGAGGGAGAAGTGGCTGACCGTCACGAACGGCTCGAGTCCGCGCCGCCGGCTCACGCGCAGCTCGGCCGCGTAGTGGCGCAGGGCCGCATGGTTCGCCAGGCGGTCGAGGCGGCGCAGGTCGCCGCGGTCGATCCGCTTGCCCACGCGCACGCTCGCCGTGGAGCGCGGGAAAACCCGGCTCCACTCGATCGAGAGGCGGAACGCGTCAGAGCGCAGCCGTTCCGCGGCGAGGTCGATGTCGCGGCGGAAGCGATTCCAGTGCCCGGGCCCACGTTCGATCAGGTCGCCGCTCACCCAGCCCTTCTGGATGTTCTGGGCGTCGTGGCTCCAGACCCACCAGTCGCTGCGCGGGTCCGCATTCGCGGGTCGCCCCCCGGCTTCGCTCTGCAGGCCGGCGATGGCGGTGCCCCAGAGGAAGCTGCGCGGAAAGTCGCGCTCGGCGGCGTTCGCCGCGGGCGCCCAGGCGAGCAGGGCGAGGGCCGGCGCCAGTGCCCGGAGCAGCTTCACCGCCGCGCCACTCTAACCCGCGCCGGCAGCCGCGGGAAAGGGTGTGGCCTGGACCACGCAGCCGTGCGGATCGGTGCCGAACCGCAGCTCCCGCACGTCCTCGAGCGAGGCGCGGGTGCGTTCCGGATCGGCCGTGTACACGAGCACGAACCCGCCCCCGCCCGCGCCCAGCGACACGGCGCCGAGCGCTCCCGCGGCGAGCGCTCGCTTGCGCAGCGCGTCCATCTCGGCGATCACGGTCCCGGGGGCGCGGTTGCGCTTGGCCTCCCACTGCTCGTTCATCAGCTCGCCGAAGCGGCTGAGGTCGCCGGCCTCGAGCGCCGCGCAGGTCTGCCGGCCCAGCTCGTGGAGGCGGTCGAGCGCGTTCCGTACCGAGAGGTCGCCTGACTCGGTGCCCGACACCTGCCCGGACAGCAGGTCCGAGGCGGAGCGCTCACGCCCGGTGAAGAACAGGAGGCACTCGTCCCGGAGCGCCTGCTTCACGCGGTCGGGGAGCGCGAGCGCCCGGACCTCCACCGAGTCGTCGGGGTGGAAGGTGTAGGCGCGCACGCCGCCGAACGCGGCCGCGTACTGGTCCTGCTTTCCGACCCTGCGCTCCAGCACGCCGATCTCGATCTCGCAGGCCGCCTCGGCCAGTTCGGGCGCGCCGGTGTCCATCCCCGCCGCGGCCCGAAGCGCCTTGATGGCGCAGACCGTGTACGCCCCCGACGATCCGAGCCCGGTGCCGGGCGGCGCGTCGGCCACCGAAGCCAGCTCCACGGGCGGGCCCTCCCAGTGGTGCGTGAGCACCTCGCGCAGTATCGGGTGGCGCACCTCGGACGGGCGCTCGGCCTCCTCCCACTCGAGGTGCTTGAGGCGGTAGCGGTGCTGGAAGTCAGCGGACACCACCATGTGCACGTAGCGGTCGATGGCGGTGGACACGACGAAGCCGCCGTGCTCCCTGTAGTACGACGGCAGGTCCGTGCCGCCTCCGCCGAGCGCCACCCGCAGCGGCGCCCTCGCAACGATCGCTCCCATCGCAGAAATCTAAGCGGACGCACGGCGGGCGTCCCGGGACGAGCGGCTGGCTGTTCCGTCTGCGTCCCGTCACATTCGGGTGGTGTCCCTTACATCGCCTCGGGGGGTTGGGCGAGTTATTCGCGTATGGGACGGTTAACTCGCCCAGGGGGTCGAGGGCGCCGGCGGGCGCGCACGCCGAGTGCAACGAGACACCACGTCCGGGTAACAGGACGCGCGCGAGCCGTTGAGACGCCCGCCCAACGGCGCCGCCATGACCGCGCGGCCCGC
Organism: Vicinamibacteria bacterium; assembly: GCA_963697705.1. Classification (GTDB taxonomy): domain Bacteria; phylum Acidobacteriota; class Vicinamibacteria; order Vicinamibacterales; family JAENWD01; genus CAVUCH01. The sequence goes on along the minus strand of CAVOPA010000013.1, from coordinate 25,894 downwards.
GGCCCACGGGCCGTTAGCGTCCCGCGGCGATGCCTCCCCAGCCCACGGTGGACGAGCTCGTGGTGGCGGACGCGCCCGAGGCGTGGCGCGCCGCGGGGTTCGATGTGGTCGGGGACGCGTGCGAGGTCGGCACGGTTCGGATCGCGCTGGCGGGTCCCGGCGAGCGCCGCGGGATCGTCGGGTGGTCGGTGCGCGACCTTGTCTCGCTGGAGCTCGACGGGCTGCCCACGGCCGCTTCCGAGCGCCCCCCGGCGGCGGGCGGGGTGCACCCGAACGGGGTGCTGGCGCTGGACCACCTCGTGGTCATGAGCCCCGCGCTCGACCGCACCGTGGATGCGCTGCAGGGGGCGGGGCTCGACCTCCGCCGGCGGCGCGAGGGCGAGACCCCGGGTGGCTCGGCCAGACAGGCGTTCTTCCGGATGGGCGAGGTGATCCTGGAGGTGGTGGAGGCCCCCGAGGGTTCCCGCGTGAGCGCCGACCGCGACGGGCCGGCGCGCCTCTGGGGCCTGGCGTTCGGTGTGGAGAGCCTCGACGTGACCGCCGCGGCACTCGGGCCGCTCCTGGGCGAGCCGCGCCCTGCCGTGCAGCCGGGCCGGTCCATCGCCACGTTGCGGCGCGAGGCCCGCCTCGGCCCCGCAGTGGCGTTCATGTCGGCCGGGGGCGGGCGCCGCCTGAGGCCGGGCTGAGCCTGGCTCAGACCTTCTGGAGCGTCCCGAGATCGATCTCGCGACGCTCGACCGCGAGCTCGATCTGCTCGGGCAGGCCCCCGAGCTCGGTCCAGCGATTGACCGCCGTGTCGTAGAAGGCGTCGAGGTAGTCGTCCGAGTGCAGCGGGTCGTGGTGGAAGAGCATTACCCGCTCTGCCTCCACGCGCCTGCTGAACTGGAGCGCGTCGGAGAGGCGCGAATGGCCCCAGCCCACATGGTCCGGGTACTCCTCGTCCGCGTACTGGCAGTCGTGGAGCAGCAGGGACGTCCCGTGCGCGAGCTCGTAGCCGGAGATCCACTCGGGCTCGTCGGTCTCGAGATGGGCGCCGAGGGCGGGCTCGTGATCGGGGATGTAGCAGACCGACACATCGCCCTCCGTGAGCCGGTAGCCGAGCGTGGGACCGCGGTGGGTCACCGACGCCGCCCGCAGCGTGGCGGGGCCGATCTGCCACTCGGTGAGCGGGGCCTCGCGGAACGCCACGTGGCAGGGCAGCTCGCGCACCTCCACCGGTGACAACGGCGCCGAGATGTAGCGGCCGATCCGCTCCTGCAGCGAGGCGTCGGCGGCCTTCGGCCCCCAGATCCCCAGCTCGGTGCTCGGGCGGAACGCGGGAGCGAAGAACACGATGCCCTGGATGTGGTCGAGGTGAAGGTGGGTGAGCAGGATGTCCACCCGCGCCGGCTCCTCGTTCAGAGCGAGGCCGAGGCTGCGCAGCCCCGTGCCCGCGTCGAACACGACGATGGTGCCGTCGGACAGCGTGACCTGCACGCAGGAGGTGTTGCCGCCGTAACGCGTCGTCTCGGGCCCCGGTGAGGGCACGGAGCCGCGCGCCCCCCAGACCTTGACCTTCATCTCAGTCTGATCCCTCCGGCTCCGTCGGCCAGAAGATCGCCATCGCCCCGCGGGTGCCTTCGGAGGTCACGATCGGGATCGCGCTCACCTCGATCTCGTGCTCCCCGTCCTCGAGCGACTGGATCCGGAAACGGTGGTGGGCGGGACGCCCGCGCCTCAGGGCGATGGTGAGCGGCAGCTGCTCGAGCTCGAGCGGCTTGCCCACCGAGTCGATCGGCCCGAAGGCCTTGCTCCATTCCTCCGGGCGCATACGGCCGGCCTCCTCGAAGCGCCTGCCGAGCAGGATGCCGGCCGCCTCGTTGTAGAAGACGACCACCGCGTCCTCGTCCACGAGGAACGCTGGCGTGGACAGGCCCGCCATGAGATTGCGAGCCAGGATCAGCTCCAGGGGCCGCTGGCCTTCGGTCACCGCGACTGACTCTACGGCTTCGGCCATCCCGGCAAGCGTGGTCGCGGTCACACGAGGTGCTCGCGCACGTCATCGAGCACCGTACGGCCGCCGATCTCCACCCAGCCGTCCGCGGCCGGCCGGGCGCGGATGAGCGATCCCTGTCCCTGGCGGATCGCGAGCTCGCGGCCGAGCAGCGCCGCGAGCTGGACGGCGGCGGCTCCGGTGGCCTCATCCTCGGGTATGCCGATCGCCACCGGGAACACCCTCGCCCGCACCACGCCGGCAGCCTCGTCCGCCCAGGCCCAGAACGCCGCCATGTCCTGCTCGCCCGCCGGGGCGGCGGCCGCGTCCACAGCGGCCGCGGACGACAGCTGCCGGAACTCGTACTGGGGCCCCCACTCGGGGCGTCCGGCCACGAACGACTCCTCGCCCGAGTGGCGCACCGCCACCGTTCCCGCCGGTGGGCGGAGCTCCGCGACCTGGGCCCGCTCCCTCGCCAGCAGCCACGCCGTGCCTACTGCCGGGTGCCCGGCGAAGTCGAGCTCGGCCCTGGGCGTGAAGATGCGGATGACGCCTCCGGCGGCGTCGTCCACGAACACGGTCTCGCTCAGCTCGAGCTCTGCGGCGACCCGCTGCCGGTGGTGCGGCGGCACCTCGGCACCCTCGAGGAACACGGCGAGGCCGGTTGCCACCGGTATCGCGCGCCTCACAGAAGACGCGAAGGAGGTGGAACCGCGCCACGCCAGGACTGTACGGTGTCGGCGCACGTGGATCAGATGATGTTGCGCAACCGCCTCGTGCTTGCCACCACGATGTGGCGTGAGGCCACCGCCGAGGCCCTGCCGCGTATGCCGCCGGGCAACCCGGCCGAGCAGCTGCAGGCGTTCGAGCTGCGTCTCGTGGACATGCTCTGCAGCCAGGCTACGCCGCACAGCGCTCGCGACGTGGCCGACAAGACGTGGGACCTCGTGCACGATCGCGCCGACGACGATCCCGTCAAGCGACGCGTGGTGCAGTGCCACGAGGCCCTGGCCCGGCTGTCAGCTCGCAGTGGGGATCCCCCGATCTAGCCCGCCCAGCCCCTCCAGGGGGTTCCCCGAGCTCTTCGACCTCGGGGTCAAGGCGCGCTCACTGGCCTACCTGTTCGGGGCCGGCGCGGCGGTGGGCGTGCTCACGCTGGTGATGCCGCACGCGGCCGAGGTGGACGAGCAGGCCGTACTGGCGCTCGTGATCGCCGCCCTGGCCATAGCCGCGCTCCTGTACCTGAACGCGGCACGGCTGCGCGAGTGGCACCTCCACGTGTTCGTGGCCGTGGGGACCTTGATGGTCTCGCTGGCCAACCTCGCCGTCGGGATGACGCTGCTCTACCCGCTGCTCTACTCGTGGACCGCGCTCTTCTCCTTCTACTTCTTCACGATGCGCTCGGCGCTGGTGCAGCTCGGCTGGATCGGCGTGAGCTACGCGGTGGTGCTCGCGATCCAGGACGGGCCCGTGCTGCGGTGGCCCCTTGCCGTCGGCACGCCGGCGGTGACCGGTCTCCTGATGGCGCGCCTCCTCAGCGGGCTGCGCCGCGAGGCCGCCGAGGCGGAGGCGCGGACGCTCGAGCTGCGCCAGAGCGAGTCCCGGACCCGCCTCCTGCTCGACACCTCTCCCGACGCGTTCGTATCGATCGACGGCCGGACAGGACTCGTGACGGCCTGGAACACCGCCGCCGAGCGGCTCTTCGGCTGGTCCGCCGGAGAGGCGATCGGCAGCCCGCTGCGCGACCTGATCTTCACCGACGAGGGCCGTGCCGAGCACGACTCGCAGCGAGCTCTCCTGATGGAGGGCTCCGAACCGCTGAAGGTCATGCAGGTGGAGGCGCAGCTGAGGCGCAAGGACGGCACCACCTTCCCGGCCGAGGAGACGCTCCACAGCGTCAAGGCGGGCGGCGAGGCCACCCTGTCGGCGTTCATCCGCGACGTGAGCGAGCGGCGCCGTCGCCAGCGCGAGCGGGAGGCATTGCTCCGCGAGCAGGCGGCGCGCGTCGAGGCGGAGCGGGTCGCGGAAATGGTGCGCGGGACGCAGCTGCTGGTGGACGCCGCGCTGGCCCACCGCACGACCGACGACATCCTTCCGGAGCTCGTGGAGCGCGTGACGAGCGTGCTCCACGCCGCCGCGGCCACGATCTATCTCGCCGAGGACGAACGGCTGGTGCTGAGGGCGTCGGCGGGCGGCAGCGGCGTCGGCGAGCGCGAGCCGCTGCGCTTCGGCGAGGGCTTCGCCGGCCAGGTGGCGGAGTCGCGCCAGTCGATGCTGAGTCACGACCCCGCGGCGGACGTGGAGGATCCGGCGCTGCGCGACCTGGAGCTGGACTCGCTCATCGGGGTGCCGCTGCTGGCCGAGGGCGACGTGACCGGCGTGCTGGTCGTGTGCACGGCCGCCCCGCGACGCTTCACCCCGGACGACATGGGGCTGCTGCGACTGGCGGCCGACCGGGTGGCACTCGGCGTCGATCGGGCGCGCGTGTACGAGCGCCAGCACAAGATCGCCGAGACGCTGCAGCGGAGCCTTCTCCCGGACAGGCTTCCGCGACTCCCCGGTCTTGCCGCGGCGGCGCGCTACCTACCCGCCGCCACCGAGGCGGAGGTGGGCGGTGACTGGTACGACGTGATCCCGATCCCCGGCGGGCGCGTGGGCATGGTGATGGGAGACGTGGCGGGCAAGGGTCTCGCCGCGGCGTCGATGGTCGGCCGGATGCGCAGCGCGCTGCGCGCCTACGCCCTCGAGGGCCACGCCCCGGCGATCGCCCTCGAGCAGCTCAATCGGCTGCTCTGGACGGAGGCCGAGGAGAGCCAGATGACCACTCTGCTCTTCGCCATCGTCGACCCGGCCGAGAACACGATCAGCTGGGTGAACGCCGGGCACATGCCGCCGTTGCTGGTCGACGCGGACGGCTCGGCGCGCTTCCTCCGCGGCGCGCGCTCGGTGCCAATCGGTGTGCTCCCGTTTCCGAGCTTCGAGGAGGCGTCGGCCGGGCTCAGCCCCGGCAGCTCCGTCGTCCTGTACACGGACGGCCTCGTGGAGCGACCGGGCGCGGTGATCGACCACGGCATGGCGCTGCTGAGGCAGGTGGTCGACGGCGTGGGTCCCGATCCCGAGGCACTCTGCGACCACCTGCTTGCAACGCTCGTCCCCGGCGGGGGCGCGAGCGACGACGTCGCGATCCTCGCCCTTCGCAACGTGCCCATGACCGACCGCATCCGGAACGAGTTCGAGGCCGCCCCCGAGGCCCTGTCGTCCATGCGCGGCCTGTTGCGGCGCTGGCTGCGCCACGCCGGCGCCGACGACCAGGAGACGGCCGAGATCGTGACCGCCTGCGGCGAGGCCGCGACCAACGCGATCGAGCACGCCGGAGCGGCCGGCGAGGTTCCGTTCGAGGTTGCCGGGGCGCTCGACGGACAGCGGGTGGACCTGACCGTTCGAGACCGGGGCGCCTGGCGGTCGCCGCGCGAGGGCGACCGGGGCCGCGGCTTCTCGCTGATGCGAGCGCTCATGGATACCGTGGAGGTGTCACCGGGGCCCGACGGCACCCGGGTGCGGCTTCAGCGTCAGCTGGGCGGAGAGGGGGACTCTTAGTGGCGGAGCGGTTGGTCGGGCTCGAGATCGAGGAGCGGGACGAGGTCGTGATCGCCCGTGTCACGGGTGAGCTGGACATCGCGGAGGCCGCCGCCACCGGCGACCGGATCGAGGCGGCCGTGCCCAACGCGGCGCGCGGCGTGGTCGTGGACTTCTCGAACCTCGCCTTCATCGACTCGAGCGGCATCGCGATGCTCTTCCAGCTCGTCCGGCACCTCTCCGCGCGCCGGCAGGCGCTCCGCCTCGTCGTCGTTCCCGGCGGCCCGATAGCGCGCGTGCTCGAGATCGTGGAGTTCGGCCGCGCGGCGCCCATGCACGCCGAGCTGGACGAGGCGATCGCCGGGTTGGGGTCGGTCTAGCAGGCCCCGACCTTCCGGCGCGGGAAGATCGTGTAGCTGCCGATCGCGGTGGCCAGCAGCCGCGAGTCGTCGCTCGTCACCTCGCTGCGGAGCACCGCGAGCCGGCGGTTGCGACGGTCGAGCGTGGTGCGACACACCACCTCGCCCTCGGTCGCAGTGGCCACGTAGTTGATCGAGATCGACACGGTGGCGATCCCCTCGTCCTCGGTCGTCTCCCGCCACAGGGTCGAGCCCATGCAGTAGTCCACCAGCGCGTAGGTGGCGGCGCCGGAGAGCAGGCCGGCAGCGTTGATCAAGTCCGGGCGGACGGCCATTCGCACCTCGTCCGCGCGCACCCAGCGCATGCCGAAGAACTTGCTCACGCCGTCGATGCTGCGGGGGGACACGGGCGCGCAAGGCTAATCCGTTCTTAAGGCCGCTGCGCATACTCCCGGTGATGGCCCTTCTGGTGGCGTTCGCCGTGCTGGCCGGCGCCGGTACCGCGCTCACGCCCTGCGTGCTCCCCGTTCTGCCCGCGCTGCTCTCGGCGAGCGCGACCGGCGGGCGCCGCCGTCCGCTCGGGAGTGATCAGCGGGCTCACGGTCACGTTCGTGATCGCGATCGTGGGCATCGCCTCGGTGATCGACGGGGTGGGTCTCGCGAAGGGGTTCACCCGGACGCTGGCCATCGCCGCGCTGGTGCTCTTCGGCGCGGCCCTGATCTGGCCGCGCCTCGCGGAGGTGGTCGAGCGCCCGTTCACGAGGCTCACGCGCTTCGGGCCGTCCACGTCGGGCTCCGGGTTCTGGTCCGGGCGTGCTCGTGGGCGCAGCGCTCGGTTTCCTCTACGCGCCGTGCGCGGGGCCGATCCTCGCCGCGGTGATCTCCGTGGCGGCCACAAGCGGCGCCTCCGGGGACCTCATTGCCGTGGCCATCGGCTATGGGGTGGGCTCGGCGATCGTGCTGCTCGCGATCGCCTACGGAGGGCGGCAGCGTGCTCGGCCGCCTCCGCAGCATGGGCCGCGGCTTGGCCCTCCAGCGCACGCTCGGGGCGGTGATGATCGCCACCGCACTGGCGATGAGCTTCGACCTCGATCTCCGCTTCCAGACCGTGCTCGCGAACGACGTGCCCGTCGTTCGTGCGCCAACCCGACCGGGGCGCTGGAGCGCTCCGACGCCGTCGAGGACCGGCTCGCCGGCCTCCGCGGGCGATCGAAGTTCGACACGCGGCGGGCTCCCGCGTCGACCACCGTCGCCGCCAAGGGCTACCCCGTCCTCGGCGAGGCCCCCGACTTCGCGGGCCCCGGCCCGTGGCTCAACACGCCCGCGAGCCGGCCGCTGAGCCTGGCCGGGCTCCGTGGCCGCGTGATCCTGGTCGACTTCTGGACCTACACCTGCATCAACTGCCTGCGCACACTGCCGCACGTCCGGGCCTGGGACGCGCGCTATGCCCGCCAAGGGCTCACGATCGTGGGCGTGCACACGCCGGAGTTCCCGTTCGAGAAGGACACCGACAACGTGATGCGGGCGATCTCCCGCAACGGGCTGCGCTACCCCGTGCTCCAGGACAACGACTACGCCACCTGGACCGCGTGGGGCAACCAGTACTGGCCCGCCAAGTACCTGGTGGACTCTCGGGGCCGGGTGCGCTACACGCACTTCGGCGAGGGCGACTACGGGGCCACGGAGAAGGCGATCCGCGCGCTGCTGCGCGAGCGCGGCACGCGCTCCCTGGGGGGCTACACGCGGGTGACCGGGGAGGTTGCCGCCGCCGGCACGTCCACCCCTGAGACGTACCTCGGCTACGAGCGGGCGCGCGGCTTCGTGCCCGGAGCGGCCGCGCAGGGCGTGCACAGCTACCCGCCGAGCCGCCGCCTTCCGCGAAGCCGGTTCGCGCTTGCGGGCGTCTGGCGAGGAAGCCGGGACTCCGCAACCGCCGTCCGCGACGCCGCGCTCTCGGCGCGCTTCGTCGCGCGGAAGGTGTACCTCGTGCTCAGCTCGCAGGGCGGTCGCCCGCGCACGGGACGGGTGCTGCTCGACGGACGTCCCATCGCCGCGCGCGAGGCCGGAGCGGATGTCCGCGCGGGCCGGCTGCGCGTGAAGAGCCAGCGCCTCTACCGGCTCGTCTCGCTGCCCCGCGTCGAGGACCGCACGCTTCGGCTCGAGCTGCCCCCGGGGGTCACGGGCTACGCGTTCACCTTCGGGTAGGCTCGCCCTGAGCATTCGAGCGAACAAAGGAAGATCAGTGGCCGAGACGACGATCGAGGGGCTGGCCGCGGGAAGCAAGAACGGCCAGAGCAGGACCATCGAGGTGCAGAACCCGGCCACGGGCGAGGTGATCGCATCCGTCCCCGCTCTCGAGCCCGATCAGGTGGCGGCCGTGGTGGCCCGCGCACGCGCGGCGCAGCCCGGCTGGGAGGCGCTCGGCTTCGACGGCCGCGCGCGCGTGCTGCGGCGCGCGCAGAAGTGGGTGATCGACAACGCGGACCGCATCGCCCGCACGATCATGGCCGAGAACGGCAAGGCCTACGAGGACGCGCAGCTCGCCGAGGTGAGCTATGCCGCCGCCGCCTTCGGCTTCTGGGCCAAGCGCGCCCCCAAGTACCTGGCCGACGAGCGCATCCGCTCGAGCAGCCCGTTCGTGATGGGCCGGAAGCTCGTGGTCCGCTACGAGCCGGTCGGCGTGGCGGGCGTGATCGGGCCCTGGAACTACCCGCTCACCAACTCGTTCGGCGACTGCATCCCGGCGCTGGCGGCGGGCAACTCGGCGGTGCTCAAGCCCGCGAGCCTCACCCCGCTCACCTCCCTGCTGATGGCGGAGGGCCTGCGCGAGTGCGGCCTTCCGGAGGACGTCTTCATCGTCGCGGCCGGGCGGCGGCTCGGTCGGCGAGGCGCTGATCGACGAGGTCGACTTCGTGATGTTCACCGGCTCCACCGAGGTCGGCAAGAAGGTGATGGCGCGCGCGGCGCGCACGCTCACGCCCGTCGGGCTCGAGCTGGGTGGCAAGGACCCGATGATCGTCCTCGCCGACGCCGACATCGAGCGCGCGGCCAACGCGGCCGTCCACTACTCGATGCAGAACGGCGGCCAGACCTGCATATCGGTGGAGCGCGTGTACGTGGAGGACCCGGTCTACGACCAGTTCGTGGGCAAGGTCGAGGAGAAGCTGCGTGGCCTGCGCCAGGGCCCGCCCGGCGACCCGGGGTCGGTGGACATCGGCGCGGTGACCTCGCCGCCGCAGATGGACCTGATCGACTCGCACGTGCGCGACGCCGTGGCCAAGGGCGCGCGCGCCACGGTGGGCGGTCACCGCGGCGAGGGACCGGGCGACTTCTACGAGCCCACCCTGCTTCTCGACGTCGACCACTCGATGGAGTGCATGACCGAGGAGACCTTCGGCCCCACGCTGCCGGTGATGAAGGTGGCCGACGCCGACGAGGCCGTGCGGCTCGCCAACGACTCGCCCGTACGGCCTCCAGGCCTCGGTCTGGACCAAGGACCTGGCCAAGGGCGAGCGCCTGGCGCGCGCGCATCGAGGCCGGCGTGTGCTGCGTGAACGACGCGCAGATCAACTACGTGGCCCTCGAGCTGCCCATGGGCGGCTGGAAGGAGTCCGGCATGGGCACGCGCCACGGGGCCGACGGCATCCGCAAGTACACGAAGAAGCAGGCGATCCTGGTCACGCGCTTCGCGCCCAAGAAGGACATGCACATGCTGCCGTACAAGGCGAGCACCACGAAGCTGATCGGCCGGGCCCTGAAGCTGCTCTACGGCCGCGGTAAGCGCGACTGAGCCCCGACCGCCTGGAGATCGTCGTGGACCGGGCCCTGTGCATCGGCTCGGGTGACTGCGTGGACACGGCGCCCGACGTGTTCCAGCTCGACGACGAGGACAAGGCCATCGTCGTGGATCCGGATGGCGCGCCGCTCGACGACATCATCCAGGCGGCGGCCAACTGCCCGGTCACGGCGATCACCGTGACCGGAGAGGCGGGCGACCTCTACCCCTAGGTCGCCGGAGCCGCCCGCTGCCGCCGGCGGACCACCCGCGCCACCGCGCCCAGGCTCACGAGGATGACCAGCATCCTCAGCAGGTTCCGCCGCGCGTCCGGCGGCACCGCGCCACCGCGGTCGGGCACCGGCATGGGGAAGGCCTCGGCGGCCAGCACGTCGTGCGGCACGTGGTAGCCGCTGGGGTCGCGCGGCCAGCGGTCGTCGGGAGTGCCGATGCCGAACTCCTCGGCGGCCAGCGTGTCGTGCGGCGGGCCGGCGCCGAGTGGATTCGGAGGCCAGCGCGCCTCGGCGGCGCCGATCCCGAATTCCTCGGCCGCGAGGATGTCGTGAGGCTCGGGAACTCCGAGGGGGTCGGACGGGATGTTGGGGTTGCCGCCGGCGCGGTGTCGTTCTTGCACCTCCCTATGGTTCCACGGATATGAATCCCGCGACGCAGACCGAGCTGGAGGCGGCTGCCTTCCGCCGTCTCGTGCAGCACTTGCGCGAGCGCACCGACGTGCCGAACATCGAGCTAATGGACCTGGCCGGCTTCTGCCGCAACTGCCTGGCGCGCTGGTACCGGGAGGCCGCCGAGGAGCGATCGGTGGAGCTGCCGGACGCCGAGGCACGGGCGATCGTCTACGGAATGCCCTACGAGGAGTGGAAGGCTCGCTTCCAATCCGAGCGCCCCGCGGGCTGACCGGGTTCGTCCTGGTCGCGGCGCTCGCCGCCGCGGGCTGCGGGTCGGATCGCGGGGGTAACGCGGAGCCCTCGGACCCCGTGCTCACGCCCGAGGCCGCGCGCGAGGCGCGCGCTGCCGCGGATCGCAGGCAGCGCACTCGCGAGCGCTCCAGTGCGCGCGCGGTGGAGCTCCAAGGGGCGGGCGCGCCCGCCGCGGGAGGAGCCGGCGCCTGGCGAGGACCGCCCAAGCCCCGGGGCGCAGTCCGACGCCGAGGTGCGCGCCGAGCTGCGCGAGGCCCGGGCTGCGCTCACCGACTTCCGCGGCTACCTCACGTCCACGGCCTACCTGCCCACCGGGCCGAGGGCACGGGTGGCGCGCGACGGGACCGCCGTGGCTCCCGAAGACGCTCCGGACGTGGTCAAACGGGTGATCCTCGCGGGCAACCAGATCGCGAAGTTCCCCTACCGGTGGGGCGGCGGGCACGGGGCCTGGCGTGACAGCGGCTACGACTGCTCGGGCTCCGTGTCGTTCGCGCTCGCGGGCGCCGGGCTGCTCGGCCGCCCGCTCACCTCGGGCGACTTCATCGGCTTCGGCCGCGAAGGGCCCGGCAAGTGGATCACGATCTACACGAACCCCGGCCACATCTTCATGGTCGTGGCCGGGCTGCGCTTCGACACGAGTGGCAGGGGCCGCGCGGGCACCCGCTGGCAGGGCGCGCCCCGCACGACCGCGGGCTTCGCCGTGCGTCACGTGCCGGGGTTGTAGGGCGGCGCCTCGCCCCAGCCCCAGCGCGGAACGGGGGCCTCCGCCGGCGGCTCGCGCCCCCGGCTGCGAGTTGCCGAGCGCCAGCCGCGTGCCCCACTCGATGTAGGCCACGAAGGCGGAGCGGAACTCGGGATCGTCCGGGAGCCCGGCGCGGTCCGCCGCGTCGAGCATGAGCTCAACCCAGCGGCGCCGTTGCGGCTCCGTCAGTGCCTTGCCGAGGTGCTTCGCGACCATGTGGGGGTAGCCGCCGTGCTCGCGGGTGTAGAGGTCCGGGCCGCCGAACACCTCGCCGAGCCAGACGGCCACGTGGCGCGGATGGCGCTCGTCCATCTGGCGGAAGACCGGCTCCAGGATCGGGTCGCGCCGGACCTCGTCGTAGAAGGTCTCGGTCAGCCGCTCGAGCGCCTCGGCTCCGCCGGCCCAGTCGAACAGCGTGGGCGGATCCGGGCTCATCGGGCCTCCAGTTCACCGGGCACCAGCTCCACACGGCGCTGGCCGCCCGCCCGGAGAAGCACCACCTCCACGCGCGCGCCGATCAGCTCGGCCACCATCAGCCGCTGGAGATCCTCCACACGCTCGAGACGGCGGCCGTCCATCTCCAGGATCAGGTCCTCGGGCCGGATCCCGGCCCGGTTGGCCGGGCTGTCCTCCATCACCTCCACGACCTCGATGCAGGTGCCGGAGCCCCAGGCGGAGCGGGCCTGTGGAGGCAGCGGGCGCGGGCCGCCGGCGATGCCCAGGTAGGCCCTGCGCACGCGGCCCTCGCTCATCAGCGCGGCGATCACCCGCCGGGTGCCCTCGTTCATGGGCACGGCCAGACCGAGGCCCATGCCCGCGACGGCCGTGTTCACGCCCACCACGCGGCCGCGGCTGTCGGCGAGTGCGCCCCCGGAGCTGCCCGGATTGAGGGCGGCGTCCGTCTGGATCACGTTGTCGATCACGCGCGCCGCCCGGCGCGAACGGGCCGGCAGCGAACGGCCGAGGGCAGAAACCACGCCCGCGGTCACCGAGCCGCTGAACCCGTGCGGGTTGCCGATCGCCACCACGAGCTGGCCCACGCGCAGCGCGTCGGCCTCGCCCAGCTCCGCCTCCGTGAGCTCGCCGCCGTCCGCGCGCACCACCGCGAGGTCCGAGAGCTGATCGCGTCCCACCACCTCGAAGCGGTCCTCGCGGCCGTCGGCGAAGCTCGCCCTCCCGCGGGCGGACGAGCGCCCGACCACGTGGGCGGAGGTGAGCAAGAACCCGTCCGGCGTGAGCACCACGGCGCTCCCGGAGCCGGTGGGCACGTTGCCCCCGCGGGTCCGGCGCATGACCCTCAGGCTCGCGACCGAGGGGATCAGGCGCTCGGCCACGGCCGTGACGGCGCGCGAGTAGGCGTCGAGGGCCTCGGCCTCCGATGGCGCGACCGCGGGCGGCTCGCCTGCCGTGACCGCGCTCACGCCGCCTCCTCCCCGAAGGACACCTCCACCTCGCGCTCATCGGTCCCGCGCAGCAGGGCGAGGGTGAGCGATGGCTCCTTCGCGGGAAGCTCGTCGAGCGCCGCGTAGAGCGAGTCCACCCCCTCGAGCGCGCGACCGCCGGCGGTAACGATCAGGTCGCCCCGCTCCAGGCCGGCGCGAGCGGCGGGGCTATCGGACTCCACCGCCCTGACGAGCAGGCCGTCGTGCTCCGGCAGCCCTACGGCACGCCGCATCCGGCGCGCCACCCGCGGCGGGGCCACCGCCACGCCGAGCCGGTGGCGCTGGGGCGTCTCGCCGCCGGCCAGGGCGAAGGCGCGCCGCTTCACGTCCGCGCTCGCCGGCAGGGCGAGGATCAAGCCACCGTCCAGCCGCAGTGCGTTGATGCCCACGAGCTGCCCGGCAGTGTCCACGAGCGGCCCCCCGACGAGCCCCGGGGGAGGGGGGCGGTGTGCTCCACCGCGCCCTGCACGCGCCGGCCGCGCGGCAGCCGGAAGCTGCGTCCCGCCGACGACACGAACCCGAGCGTGACGCGCAGCCCGCGCCCGCCGGGGTTGGCGAGCGCCAGCACCGGGCTCCCGATGCCGGGTGCCTCGCCGGGCTCCCACGCGATCGGGCGTTATGTCGCCGGTATCCACGCTCAGCACGGCCAGGTCCAGATCGGAGTCGGCCGCGGCCACCGAGCCGCTCGCGCGAGTGCCGTCCGCGAGCGTGACGGTCACCTCCTCGCGCCGCAGGTTGTGCGCGCACGTGAGCACCTTGCCGTGGTCTATCACCACGCCCGATCCAAGCGCCCAGCCGCGTCCCAGTCCCACGACCGCGGGACCGCTGCGCTCGGCCGCTGCCGCGATCGTTGCTTGCATTTCCGCCAGATCAGTCATTCCAATCCTTCCTACTGACTTGCTAGTTGCAAGTGACTACCATACAGAAGGCCGTGCGCCTACCATCAGCGACCGTGCCCGACCCCGCCGCCTCACCCCTGGCAGCGGCGCTGGACAGCGTGGGCGACCGCTGGGCGCTGCTCCTGGTCGAGGCGCTGCTCGAGGGCCCGCGCCGCTTCGGCGACCTGCAGGAGGACCTGTCCGGGATCGCCCCCAACGTGCTCAGCGGCCGCTTGCGCCGGCTCGAGGCCGAGGGCGTGGTGTTCGCGGAGCGGTATTCCGAGCGCCCGCCCCGCTTCGTCTACGAGCTCACCGCGGCCGGCCGCGAGCTGGCGGACGCGTTGCGCCTGCTCGCCGACTGGGGCTCGCGTCACCGCGAGGGCGGGGACACGCCGCGCCATGAGGCCTGCGGCACCCCGGTGGAGATGCGCAGGTGGTGTCCGACCTGCGCCCAGCCCGTGGGTGAGGACGAGGTCACGGACCTGCATTTCGCCTGACGCCGAGGCCCTCGCAGCGCGCGATTCAGCGCGCTCAAGTGCTACCTTCGCCGTTCTTGGGGGATCCGCCCACACGCCGACTCGACCCCGGCCGGCGCCCTTCGGGCAGCGGTCGGCCGCCACGCCGTCCCGAGGCGGACGCCGTCTACCGGCGCCGTCGTCTCGCCGCGGTGGGAGCGGCCGTGGTCGCGCTGGTCCTGATCGTCCTGATCGCGACCGCGCTGGGCGGCGACGACGACAGTCCCAGCAGCACGCCCGAGAACCTCGGGGTGCCCACCACGCCGGACAACCTGGGCACCAGCTCGAAGAGCAGGACCACGACGACGGAGACGAACACCTCCACCACGACGACGCCCGCCACGCCGGTCACACCGCAGCCCGACAGCGGCACCTCGGGCGGCACCTCGGCTCCGGCCACGCCCACCGTCACCACGCCGCAGCCCGAGGCGCCTTCGGGCGGCGAGGGCGGCGGGGCGGTGGCTCCGTCCTCGCCGTAGGGGCGCGGCAGGGGACTGTCGCTCGGCGGGGCGCCGGCCTGACCGGCGACCCCGCCGGACTCGGGCCGGCCGTTTGAACGGCGGCTGGGTAAGGGGGTGGTGCGCATTCACCGCCCTGGGCTCCGGGTGTTACGCCCGGGTCACCTGCGGCGCACGTTGTGCGCCTCGCGCCGGACAGGGCCGAACTGATGCGACTTATGCCCGCATAGCGGGAGGAAATCGCATCAGTTGGCGGGCGCCCCGCCCGGGACACCGCTGGCAGCTCCGAGTGCGACGGAGCTGGCACGGGAGGCGCACCTTGTGCGCCACGCCGGCGGGTGGCGCCCGAACTGTGCCGTTTCCGCCCCGGGGGGTGGGGCCAAACGGACACAGTTCGCGCGGGCGCCCCGCACCGCCGCCTCCTCACCCAGCCCACGGCGTCCGCGGAACGCGAACCCCGCGAGCAAGCGCCGCCCGCCCGCCCCTCAGTGATCCTCAGCCGGCGGGCGCCGGCGCCCGCGCTTGATCTCGCCGCGCCGGCGCTTCGACTCCATGCGCCGCCGGCGCGAGGCGCCCGTGGGCTTCGTCGCGCGCCGCGGGCGCTGCACGGCCAGCGCCGACTCCAGCCGTGCCCGGAGGCGCTCCAGCGCCAGTTCGCGATTGCGAGCCTGGCTGCGGGTGTCCTGGGCGCTGGCGCGCACGACACGCCCGGCGCGGCTCTCGATCCGTCGCTTCTCCGGCTCGCCTAGGACCGACGACGCCTCCACGTCGAAGACCGCCTCCACCCGCGAGGCGGTGACATTCGCGTGCTGACCGCCGGGACCGGACGAGCGGCTGGTGCGCAGCTCGACCTCGCCGAGCGGCACGACCACTCCGCGCCCGATGTCGAGTCCGTCCGCCATGCGCCCCCAGCGTACGGGCCTACACTGCGCCGCCATGCGCGCCGCCGTGGTCGGGCACGTGGAGTGGATCGAGTTCGCCGTCGTCGGCGAGATGCCCGCGGCCGGGGCGATCGTGCATGCGAGCGACGTGTGGGAGGAGGTGGGCGGCGGCGGCGCGGTGGCGGCGGTGCAGCTCGCGAAGCTGGCCGGGGCGGCCACCTTGTACACCGCCCTCGGCGACGATGAGCTGGGCCACCGCTCGAAGCGAGCCCTCGAGGAGCACGGCCTGCGGGTCGAGGCGGCGTTCCGGCCCGAGCCCCAGCGCCGCGCCTTCGTACACCTGGACGCCCGCGGCGAGCGCACGATCACCGTCATCGGCGACCGGCTCGGGCCGCGGGCCGACGACCCGCTGCCGTGGCAGGAGCTGCGCGACACGGACGCCGTGTACCTCACCGCCGGCGACGCGGGGAGCGTGCGCGCGGCGCGCTCGGCCGGCGTGCTCGTCGCGACCGTGCGCGGCCTCGAGACGCTCGCCGAGGCGGGCGTGGAGCTCGACGCGCTCGTGGCCAGCGCGGCCGACCGTGGCGAGCTCTACGAGCCCGGTCAGCTCGAGCCGCCACCGCGCGCGGTCGTGCGCACCGCCGGAGCAAAGGGCGGGCGCTGGGAGGCGGCCTCCGGGGAGGGCGCCTTCGAGGCCGCGCCGCTGCCGGGCCCGGTCAGGGACGCCTACGGCTGCGGCGACAGCTTCGCCGCCGGTCTCACCTACGGGCTCGGCGCCCGCATGTCGCTGCCCGACGCGCTCGCGCTCGGCGCGCGCTGCGGCGCGGCGTGCCTCACCGGTCGCGGGCCCTACCAGGGGCAGCTGACCGGCGTCGGCTAGTGGATCGCCACGCGGCCGTCGTCGGGCTCGAGCGGTAGTCCCCGCTCCACCCAGGCCAGCAGCCCGCCGGCCAGGTTGTACGCCACGACTCCCGACGCGCGGAACGCCTGGGTCGCCACCGCCGAGCGATGCCCGCTGCGGCAGTAGAAGACCACCGGCGGGTCACCGGCGAGCGAGCCGGCCTCCTCGGAGAGGTGGTCCATCTCCACATGGCGCGCGCCGGCGATGCGGCCCTCGTCCCACTCGCGCGTCTCGCGCACGTCCACGAGCCGGACCTGTCCGCTCGCGGCCAGCTCCGAGGCCTGCTCGGGGCTGAGGTCCTCCTGAAGGTCGGCCAGCGATCCCACGGGCCGCGAGGCTAGCGAGTTAGAGTGCTCGGCCATGAACCTTCGCGGCAAGACCGTCCTGATCACCGGCGCGGCGAGAGGTATCGGCGCGGAGAGCGCCCGCCAGCTGGCAGCGCGCGGGGCCCGGATCGCGCTCGTCGGGCTGGAGCCGGAGGAGCTCGCCAAGGTGGCCGAGCAGTGCGGGCCGGAGGCCGCGGCGTTCGAGGCCGACGTGACCGACGTGGACGCGCTCGAGCGGGCGGTCGAGGGGGCCGTGGAGCGCTTCGGCGGCATCGACGTGGTGATGGCCAATGCCGGCGTGGGCCCCGCCGGGATGGTCCGGTCGATGGACCCCGAGGCCTTCGAGCGCACGATCGAGGTGAACCTTCTCGGCGTGTGGCGCACGGTGCGCGCGTGTCTGCCCCACGTGATCGAGCGCCGCGGCTACGTCCTGGTCATCGCGTCCGCCGCCGCGGCCTCCCACAGTCCCGGGATGGCCGCGTACGCGGCCAGCAAGGCCGGCGCCGAGGCGTTCGCGAACTCGCTCCGCGCCGAGCTGGCCCACCTCGGCGTGAACGTGGGCGTGGGGTACTTCGCCTTCCTCGACACAGACCTCGTGCGAGGCGCGGACACCCATCCGGTGTTCGGCAAGCTCCGCTTCGAGCTGCCCGGGCCGTTGGGCAAGACCTACCCGCTGCCCGACGCCGTCGGCAAGGTCGTGGACGGCATCGAACGCCGCGCGCGCACGGTCGTGTTCCCGGGCTGGGTGCGCGCGATCCTGGTTCTGCGCGGTGTGCTGGGGCCCCTGCTCGACCGCGGATCGGACGCCCGGACCGCCGAGATGGACGCCGCCTTCGCGCGCGACGTGGCGGAGCGCGGCGCCGAGGACGCCTCCAAGCTGATGGGCGCCGGCGGCGAAGCCGCGCGGCGCCGCGAGACCAGCGCCCTGTAGCTCGCCCGGGCCGCTCCCCGCGGCGGTATCGTCGGTCTCAGCGATGGCCAAGCGCGACCCCCGCATGGTGCCCCTCGGATACGGAAAGTTCGTTCGCGCGGATCGCGTGTTCGCGCTGGTGCCGATCGAGGGCTCCGAGCGGCGCGACGGCAGGCGCACCTACGTGCACGTGGACGGCCTCGGCGAGCCGGTGGTGGCGTCGCGCTCCGAGCGAGCGATCCTCGTGGACGTGGAGAGGGCCCTCGCCGAGGCGGCGGGCCTGCCGCGGCGCCGCGGGAACGTGGCCACGACGGGGCAGGAGAGCCTTCTCTAGCCGGAGGCTCCTGATGGCATCCGTGCGCACGCGGCCGAGCCGCGTGCTTCGGCCCTACAGCTCCTTGACCGCTGCGAGCACGGCGGCCACGGACTTCTTCGCGTCGCCGAACAGGAGCGCGGTGTTCTCGTTGTAGAAGAGCGGGTTGTCGATGCCGGCGAAGCCGGTGTTCATCGAGCGCTTGAGCACGATCACCTGCCCGGCCTTGTCCACGTCGAGGATCGGCATGCCGTAGATCGGGGAGTCCTCCACATCGCGCGCCGCCGGGTTCGTCACGTCGTTCGCGCCGATCACGAGCGCCACGTCGGTCTCCGGGAACTCGGGGTTGATCTCGTCCATCTCCTTCAGATGGTCATAGGGCACATCGGCCTCGGCGAGCAGCACGTTCATGTGACCCGGCATGCGCCCGGCCACCGGGTGGATCGCGTAGTCCACGCGCACTCCGCGCTTCTCGAGCTCGTCGGCCAGCTCGCGCACGGTGTGCTGTGCCTGCGCCACCGCCATGCCGTAGCCGGGAGCGACCACGACCTTGTCGGCGTACGCGAGCTGGATGGCCACGTCGGCCGCGTCGGTGGAGCGCACCGGCTTCTCCTCGCCGTCGCCGCCGCCGGTGGACACGATCACGCCGCCGAAGCCGCCGGCGATGATGTTGGGGATCGACCGGTTCATCGCGGTCGCCATCAGGTTCGTGAGGATCGAGCCGGACGCGCCGACGATGATCCCGCCGACGATCAGCGCGACGTTGTCGAGCGCGATGCCGGCCGCGGCAGCCGACAGGCCCGTCAAGGCGTTCAGCAGCGAGATCACGACCGGCATGTCCGCGCCGCCGATCGGGAGCACGAACATGTTGCCGAGGATCGCCGCGGCCACCAGCAGCAGGATGAAGAGGCCCTCCGACTCCGAGCCGGCCGCGATCGCGACCGCCGAGCCCACGGCCACGATCGCGAGCAGGGCGTTTATGAACTGCTGCCCGGGCAGCTGGATCGGCCGGCCGGGGAGGATCTCCTGGAGCTTCCCGAACGCGATGTTCGAGCCCCAGAAGGAGACCGACCCCACGATCGCCGCGAAGACCAGGGGAATGACCACGTCGGTGGGGAGGTCGCCGCCCGAGCTGCGGAACTCGGCCCAGGCGATCAGCGCCACCGCCCCGCCGCCCACGCCGTTGAACAGCGCCACCATCTGCGGCATCGCGGTCATCTTCACGCTGCGCGCCGCGGGCACTCCCACCGCCGTGCCGATGCCGATGCCGAGCGCGATCAGCCCGTAGTTGCCCACCCGCTCGTCGAGCAGCGTGGCGGCAACTGCCACGGCCATCCCGGCCGCCGCGACCATGTTGCCGCGGCGCGCGGTGGCCGGGCTGTTGAGCAGCCGCAGGCCGAGGATGAAGCACGAGAAGGCGACGATGTAACAGACCTGGATGAAGTCCGAGTCGTGGAGCGAGAAGGCCGCGAGCGTCAAGAGCGCGGGTCCTTCTTCGGCTCCGGCCGGCGCTTGAACATCTCGAGCATCCGGTCGGTCACCAGGAACCCGCCGACCACGTTGATCGTGCCGAAGGCGATCGCGATCACCAGCAGGAACTTGTTCAGCGTGCCGTGCACCTCGCCGATCAGCAGGATGCCGCCGAGGAGGACGATGCCGTGGATCGCGTTGGTGGCCGACATCAGCGGCGTGTGCAGCGTGTTCGGCACCTTCGAGATGACCTCGAGGCCCACGAACCCGGCGAGCACGAGGATGGTCAGCTCGGTGATCAGGTCCATTACGCCGCCTCCGTTGCCTTCTTCGCACCCTCGTGCACGATCTCGCCGTCGCGGGTGATGCACGCCCCGGCGATGATCTCGTCGTCGAAGTTCAGCTTCAGCGCTCCCTCCTCGACCATCAGCTCGAGCAGCGACGTGACGTTGCGGGCGTAGAGGCTCGAGGCGTGGTCGGGCATCGTCGACGCCAGCCCGAGCGGCCCGGCGATCGTCACGCCCTCCTTCACGACGGTCTCCCCCGGCTCGGTGAGGGCGCAGTTGCCGCCCGTCTCGGCGGCCAGGTCCACCACCACCGAGCCCGGCTTCATGTTCTTCACGGCCTGCTCGGTCACGAGCAGCGGCGCCCGCCGTCCCGGCACGGCGGCAGTGGAGATCACGGCGTCCACCTGGCCGATCACCTCGGCGAGCAGCTCGCGCTGGCGCTCCTGCTCCTCCTCGGTGAGAGCGCGCGCATAGCCGCCCGCGGCCTCGGCGTCCTCGAGCCCCATGTCGAGCTCGACGAATCGGGCGCCCAGCGACTCGATCTGCTCCTTCACGGCGGAGCGGACGTCGAAGGCCTGGACCACGGCGCCCAGGCGGCGCGCGGTGGCGATGGCCTGGAGGCCGGCCACGCCGGCGCCGAGCACCAGCACCTTGGCGGGGCGCACGGTGCCGGCCGCGGTGGTGAGCATCGGGAAGAAGCGCGGGAGCTCCTCGGCGGCCATCAGGGCGGCGCGATAGCCGGCCACGGTCGCCTGGGACGAGAGCGCGTCCATCGACTGGGCGCGCGTGATCCGCGGGATCGCCTCCATGGCGAAGCTCGTGACGCCGGCGTCGGCCAGGGCGCGCACCACATCGCCGCCGCCGAGCGGGTTGAGGAAGCCGATCAGCACGGCGCCGCGTGCGCAGCCGGCCGATCTCCTCGGCCGACGGCGGGGCCACCTTGGCCACCACCTCGCCGCCGAACCCGTCTCCCAGCGCGGCTCCCGCCTCCTCGTACGCGGCGTCGGTCTGGCCCGCCTCGGTGCCCGCACCGGCTTCCACCACCACGTCGATCCCGCTCTTGGCGAGTCGCTGGACCGCCTCGGGCACGAGCGCCACCCGGCGCTCGCCCTGGGCCTGCTCCTTGGGCACTGAGACCTTCATCTTGGGGGCGCTCCGGCGGGCAAAGGGCGCGAAAGGGTAGTCGAGCGCTCGCGCCGGTGCGCTGTGGCGAGGGGCATCCATACACTGCGCGCCAGTGCGTCGCGTCCTCATCGCCGGGCTAGCCCTCTGCGCCGCCCTGCCCGCCACCGCCTCGGCGGCGTCGCCCGCCGTGCCGCGATGCGCGCTCGGTTCCAGCGCCGCCGACCTGCGCGGATTCGAGGCCTCGGCGCTCGCACGCGGCGAGCGCCGCTTCCACAGCCAGGCGGCGCGGAAGGCGTACTCCACCGGCGTGGCCGCCTACGTGTACGGGCTCGCGCCGATCAGCGTGACGAACACGGTGCCCCGCTTCCCGCGCAATCAGATCACGAGCATCGGGGAGCTCGTGGAGCCCGCGGTCCGCACGGTCGTGTCTCCCAACGTGGACACGACCTACACGGTCGGTCAGATCGACCTCTCGGACGGGCCGCTGGTGGTGGACGTGCCGGACACCAAGGGGCGCTACTACGTCCTCCAGTTCATGGACGCCTACTCGAACACCTTCGCCTACGTCGGGCGCCGCACCACCGGCACGAAGCAGGGGTCCTACGTGTTGGTGCCACCCGGGTACTCCGGCGCGCTGCCGGCCGGGGCCAAGCCGCTTCGCAGCCCGACCAACCTGATCTGGCTGATCGGCCGCACGCTGGTCAAGAGCGCGGCCGACGTTCCGGCGGTCACGCAGCTCATGGGCGGATACCGGCTCACGCCGCTGGCCCGCTGGTCCGCCGGCGAGCGCGCCGCCCCGCTCGTGCTTGCCAGCTTCCCGCCGATGCTGAACAAGCTGGTGCTGCCCACGGGCCTGGCTTACTTCGACCAGTTGGGCGCGGCGCTTGCGGCGAACCCGCCGCCGAACGGCGACGCCTGTGCGCTGAAGGCCTTCGGTGCCGTGGGCATCGGCCCCGGGCTCACACCGTCGACGCAGGCCACGGGCGCGGTGCGCACGGCGCTCGCTGCGGCAGCCAAGGCCGGGCCCGAAGATGGTCAGCCGCGCCGTGGACCACGTGAACGGCTACAGCCGTGGCCGCAACAACGGCTGGCTCGTCTCGCTCGGCTACATCGGCGACTACGGGCGCAACTGGCTCGGCCGCGCCGTGATCGCGAGGTTCGCGCTCGGCGCCAACACCGCGGAGGAGACCGTGTATCCGTCCGCTCTCACGGACAGCCGCGGCCGGCCCTTGCGCGGGACCCGTGGCTACCGGATCCGCTTCGCCAAGGGCAAGCTGCCACCGGCGGACGCGTTCTGGTCGCTCACGATGTACGACACCGAGGGCTACCTCCATCCGAACCCGCTGCGCCGCTACGCGATCGGCGACCGGACGGCCGGACTGCGCCGTGGCCGCGACGGGTCGCTCACGCTCGCGATCCAGAGCGCGCGACCCAAGGGCTCGCTGAAGGCCAACTGGCTCCCCGCCCCGCGCGGTCGCTTCCGCATGATCATGCGGATCTACGAGCCGCGGCGATCCGCGCTCACGGGGCGCTGGCGGCCCCCGCCGGTGGTGCGCCTGCCCGACTGAGGGCCTGGTTAGACTCGTGCTTCCACCGCCCGTGGAAGAGAAGACCGTCGAGAAACTTGATCGCGTAGTCGTCCGGTTCGCCGGCGACTCCGGCGATGGGATGCAACTCACGGGCAGCCGCTTCACCGACGCGACGGCGGTGGTGGGCAACGACCTGGCCACGCTGCCGGACTTCCCCGCGGAGATCCGCGCGCCGGCGGGTACCCCGCACGGGGTCTCCGCCTTCCAGATCCACTTCGCCTCGCGCGACATCCTCACCCCGGGCGATCACCCGAACGTGCTCGTGGCGATGAACCCGGCCGCCCTGATCACGAACCTCGCCACGGTCGAGAAGGGCGGGACCGTGATCCTCAACGAGGACGGCTTCACGGGCCACAACCTGCGCAAGGCCGGCTACGACGCGGACCCGCTCGAGGACGACACGCTCGACGGCTACCAGGTGTTCCGCGTCCCGATGACGAGCATGACGGTGCGCGCCACCGAGGGGATCGAGGGCATCACCTCGCGCGACGCCGCCCGCTGCAAGAACCTCTTCGCGCTCGGGCTCGTGTCGTTCATGTACGGGCGGCCCACCGAGCCGAGCGTGGACTGGATCGCGAAGAAGTTCGCGGACCAGCCGCCCCTGCGCGACGCCAACCTGGCCGCGTTCCGGGCCGGCTACAACTTCGGCGAGACCGCGGAGCTGCTCGCCGTCACCTACGAGATCGCCCCCGCGCCCGCGCCGCCGGGCACGTACCGCAACGTGAACGGCACCCAGGCGCTGGCGTACGGGTTGATCGCCGCCGGCGTCAAGTCGGGGCTCGGACTGTTCTACGCGAGCTACCCGATCACGCCCGCGTCCGAGCTGCTGCACGCGCTGTCGCGGTACCGCCGCCTGGGAGTGCGCACGATCCAGGCCGAGGACGAGATCGCCGCGGTGAACATGGCGCTCGGGGCCGCCTTCGCGGGACAGCTCGGGGTCACGGCCACGAGCGGCCCCGGCATGGACCTCAAGGCGGAGACCATCGGGCTGGCGGTGGCGATGGAGCTGCCGCTCGTCGTGATCGACGTGCAGCGCGCCGGGCCCTCCACCGGGATGCCCACGAAGACGGAGGCCGCCGATCTGCTCGCGGCGCTCTACGGCCGGCACGGCGAGTCGCCGCTGCCGGTGATCGCCCCCTGCACCCCGTCGGACTGCTTCCACGCCGGGATCGAGGCGGCCCGCATCGCGGTGGAGCACCGCACCCCGGTGATCCTCCTCTCCGACACCTTCCTCGCGAACTCGTCCGAGCCCTGGCTCCTGCCGGACGCACACTCGCTGCCGGACATCGATCCGGACTTCGCCGGCGGCCCGAACCAGGACGGGGCGTTCATGCCCTACCTCCGCGACGATCGCCTCGCCCGCCCGTGGGCGGTGCCGGGCACGCCGGGCCTGCGTCACCGGATCGGCGGCCTGGAGAAGGAGGACGTGACCGGCAACATCTCCTACCAGCCGGAGAACCACGACCACATGACCCGGCTGCGAGCGGAGCGGATCGCGCGCGTGGAGGTGCCCGACCTCGAGGTGGACGACCCGGACGGGGACGCCTCGCTGCTGGTGCTCGGCTGGGGGTCGAGCTACGGGGCGATCCAGGGCGGGGCCCGGCGCGTCCGGCGCGAGCATGGCGTGCGGGTGGCCGCCGCCCACCTCCGTCACCTCAACCCGCTGCCGGCCAACCTGGGCGCGGTGCTGCGGGCATACGAGCAGGTGCTGGTGCCCGAGATGAACCTGGGTCAGCTCGTCAAGATCCTGCGGGCCGAGTACCTGGTGGACTGCGAGAGCTACACGAAGGTCGACGGCCTGCCCATCTTCACCCGCGACGTGATCGCCGAGATCCTCGAGCGAGTCGGGCCGGGCTCCTCCAACGGGGCGGCGGCGTGAGCGAGAACGGGCACGGCGTGGACGCCCTCGGCTTCGGCCAGCCGGGCGAGGAGGCGGTGTCCGAGAATGCCGTTCCCGCGACCCAGCCGCTCACGAAGGCGGACTTCTCGTCCGACCAGGAGACCCGCTGGTGCCCCGGCTGCGGAGACTACGCGGTGCTCGCCTCGGTGCAGTCGTTCATGCCCGAGCTGGGCATCCCGCCCGACCGGATCGTCTTCGTCACGGGCATCGGCTGCGCGGGACGCTTCGTCTACTACATGGATACGTACGGGATGCACGGCATCCACGGCCGTGCGCCTGCGCTCGCCACCGGCGTGGCCACCTCGAGGCCCGACCTCTCGGTGTGGGTCGTGAGCGGTGACGGCGACGCGCTCTCGATCGGCGGCAACCACTTGATCCACTCGCTGCGGCGCAACGTGCCGATCAAGATCCTGCTGTTCAACAACCAGATCTACGGCCTCACGAAGGGCCAGTACTCGCCCACGAGCGAGGAGGGCAAGGTGACCAAGTCCACGCCCTTCGGCTCTCAGGACCACCCGTTCAACCCCGTGGCCCTGGCGCTCGGCGCCGAGGCCACCTTCGTCGCGCGCACGGTCGACACCGACAAACAGCACCTGGCCGACACGCTGCGCGCCGCCGCGGCCCACCGCGGCGCCTCGTTCGTCGAGATCTACCAGAACTGCAACGTCTTCAACGACGGGGCCTTCGACGCGGTGCGCGCAAAGGGCCAGCGCGAGGAGAACCAGATCCGGCTCGAGCACGGGAAGCCGATCCGCTTCGGCGCCGAAGCTGAGCGCGGCGTCGCGCGAGGCGCCAACGGCCGGCTCGACCTGGTGGACGTGGCGGACGTGGGGGAAGAGGCGCTCCTCGTGCACGACGCCCACCGCGAGGAGCCGAGCCTGGCGTTCGAGCTCTCCCACCTGGCCGCGCGCCCGACCGGCCCCACTCCGATCGGGGTGTTCCGCGATGTTCAGCGCCCGGTGTACGGCGAGGAGCTGGCGCTCGAGCTCGAGGAGGCCCGGGCGGACCTGGGCACGGAGGACCTCGAGAAGCTGCTGCACTCCGGGGAGACTTGGACGGTGGCGTAGGGGGCGGGCCCCGGGGCCCGACGGGATCGGCGTTTACTGCGGCGGGGTGGGTGTGCGGTGGCCTGAGGTGCCGGGGCTCGTTTGTGCGCCTCCGGTTGCGCCGGCGTGGTGTCCTGTTACTCGTGGCGGCGCCGGTTATCCGGGCGGCGCGGTCGAGATGAACGTTGTGCTGAATAGTTCCGCCTGACGTTCCACTCGATTCCGGCGGCTCACGGGCGACCACCCGAATGTGACGGCCCGCTACGCCGCCAGCTCCGTGACCACCTCGGTCACGGCGCCGTGCCGGTGCTCCTCGGCGTGGCGGGCCAGCTTGACCATCAGGCGGTGGGCGGGCACGTTGTCGCTTGCCATGGTCGCCGTGAAGCGGCGGATGCCGCGGGCGCGGGCGCGGGGCGCCAGCTCGTCCACTAGCAGCGTGCCGATGCCGCGACCCTGCCAGGGGTCGGCCACGACCACTGCCACCTCCGCGG
>CAVOPA010000012.1:0-26551 GCA_963697705.1 Vicinamibacteria bacterium | reverse complement strand
CCAGTGCTCGAGCGCGAGATCCACATAGCGGCGGAACACGGCGATCCGCTCCTCGGCTGGCACATCCCGGTAACCGTCGAGCGCCTCGCGGAAGATCCACGGCTTGATGAGAGCCCCACGGGCGACCATGACCGCCGCGCATCCGGCGCGCTCCCGCGCAGCGGCGATCTCGTGGCCGAAGAGCAGATCGCCGTTGCCGATGACTGGCACCGGCAGCGCCGCAGCGACTTCCGCGATCGCGTCCCACTCGGCGGCGTGGCGATAGCGCGCCACGCGTGTGCGCCCGTGCACGATCACCGCCTGCGCCCCCGCTTCCACCGCCGCGCGTGCCACGTCGAGGTAGTTGCGATCCTTGTCGTTCCACCCCAGGCGGATCTTCACCGTGATCGGCGCGCGCTCGACCGACTTGACCATCGCGCCGACGATGCGGGCGACGCGCGCAGGCTGGCGTGAGAGCGCGGCGCCCAGGCCTTTGCGCGTGAAGTGATCGATGGGGCAGCCGAGGTTCACGTCGACGAAATCCGCACCGCGCGATTCGACGAGCGCGGCGGCCCAGGCCATCTCCTCCGGGTTGGAGCCCGCGAGCTGCACGGCGAAGCAGGGCTCGTCAACCGCCCGCCGGATCAGCGCGAACTCCGACCGGCGCTTCTGCTTGAGCCGCCGGGCTACCGTCATCTCGCTCACCGTGACGCGAGCGCCGAGCTCCACGCAGAGCCGCCGGTACGGCAGGTTGGAGCCCTTCGTCATGGGGCCCATGATCACGGCCCCGGTCAGGGCTTCAGCAAGGTTCATGCGTTGATTATGTGGGCTCCAGGGGCCGAAGGCTAAGGGCTAAAGGCTGAGGGCTAAAGGCCTTCGCGTTCAAGGCAACGGCCCGACGAGATACACCTGCTGCCTGTGCACCGTCACAACGTTTCGCATGGCTTTGCGCCCGAGGCCGAGAGGGGCCCTGAGCCCTTGGCCTTTAGCCTTAGCCCCTTGGAACGTCACTTGATCATGAGAACGCTCTCTCCCGCGGTGAAGGTGCGATGCGATCGCAACGATCCGACGCTGGCACTCGAGAATCTCGCGTCGGAGCCCGTACGGCTCATGGACGTCCGCCCGCTCGAGCAGCTGGCGGGCGGCTATCGCACCGGTCGGCCCTGCTCCGCGGTAGAATGACGGGCCAGCCGCCAGCCCAATGCCCGTCTCTGTGCCCACGCCGCTCATCAGAGGGTTCGCTGCCCGCCGCCAGAGACCGGCCTTGGCCGCGTTCGTCGTCGTCATCGGCGCCCTGCTCGCGATGCCTTCGCCTTCGTGGGCTCAAGGGCTGCGCGCGGACGTGATCGCGGCCGAGCAGGCCGAGAAGGCACGGCACCTCGGTCCCGGCGTGCCGACCCGCGCGGAGCAGATCGTCACCAAGGTGCACGACACCTTCCTCCAGCCGCGGGACGGGCTGTACCCGTACATCGACAGCGTCTACGGCGGCGGCGGCTTCACGCTCGGGGCCGGTTTCCTCCGCTACTACGGCGATCGGTCGACGGCGGACCTGCACGGGCTCTACTCCGTCAAGAACTACAAACTGCTCGAGATAACGACGACATCTCCCGGCCATCTGAGCGGGCGGCTGACGCTCGATGCCCGGGCGGGCTGGCGAGACGCGACTCGCGTCGGCTACTACGGCCTGGGCATCGAGACCGATGCCGACGCCCGCGCGAACTACCGGTTCAAGGAGTCCTACGTCGGAGGCGCCGCCACGCTTCACCCGGCGCGCTGGGCCGTGCTCGCCGGCGGCGTTGACTACGAGCATTACCAGCTCGAACCCGGCCAGGGCTCCGAGCGCCCATCGATTGAAACCGAGTACACGGCTGAGACCGCACCCGGTCTGGGCGCGAACCCCGGGTTCGTGCACAGCCAGGTGACCGGCGCGCATCGACTGGCGCACCTCGCCGGGCTACAGCCGCACTGGCGGCTATTACGGGCTGACCCTGCACCGGTTCGACGATCCCGACAACACGTTCACCTTCAAGCGCCTCGACGCGAGCGTGGTCCAGCACATCCCCGTGCTGAACGAAACGTGGGTGCTGTCGCTGCGGGGCCGCATGCAGGCCACGTTCGACGATGACGATGTGGTGCCGTACTTCCTGATGCCATCGCTCGGCGGCGGCAGCGTGCTGCGCGGCGTACTCCACGGGACGCTTCCGGGATCGAAACGCCCTCATCACGAGCGCCGAGTGGCGCTGGTTCCCGAACCGCACCGCCTTCGACGTGGCGTTCTTCTTCGACGCCGGCACCGTCGCGGCGCACCGTGCGGATCTCTGGTCGGAGCGCATGCAGACAGACTGGGGCGTCGGCGGCCGCTTCCACGGCCCCGCACAGACGCCCCTTGCGGGTCGAGGTCGCGCACGGCTCCGACGGATGGAAGCTGGTGCTGTCGGGCAAGCCCGCCTTCTGATCGCCCATGACACCGACCTCCACATCACGCGTGTTCCTGCACGGACGCCGCGTCCCTCGTGCTGGCGCTGTGCGTCTGGCCCTGCTCGCGCACGGGCGCGCCGCTGTCGGGATCGAATCCCCGCTTCTACGACGACGATCCCCTGGGGGTTGAACCTGAGACGCAGAACGCGTCTGCGGTGAAGGATCGCGACATCGATCTCGTCAGCGACGTCCTGCTGAACCTGTTCACGAAGCCCGGCGATCCGACCCCGGACGTCCGCGCCAGGGACGTGAACACGATTGACGAGGTGCCGGATTCGAGCTGGTTCACCAACCGCATCTACGCGCAGCCGTTCTCGGTGGCGGATCTCGAGCGGGGCGCGAACACGATCGGCGGGCCCGGCCGTCGGTCCGTGGACCGTCATCCGGCCGAAGACCGAGGGCTTCGCGCCGGGGTTCACGGTCACCGATGCCAACGACGAGGTGTGGTTTCTCACGCTCGATCCGCGGGACGAGCCGCGTGCCGCCACGGGAGCGATTGCCGTCGCGATGCGCCTGTTCTGGGCTCTCGGCTATCACCAGGTCGAGTCGTATCTGGCCGTGCTGCACCCCGACACGCTGACCATCGCCCAGGGCCTCAAGTACGAGGTGCGGCCGAACCACGTGCGGCCGTTCACGATGGCCGACGTGCGCGCGGTGTTGAGGCGCGCGGCTCCGAACGCCGACGGCACGTACCGCGTGCTGGCCGCGCGCAAGCTCCCCGGCCGCATCGTCGGCGGCTTCCGTTATCACGGCACCCGCCCCGACGATCCGAACGACATCGTCCCGCACGAGCACCGGCGATCGTTGCGCGCACTGAAGGTGTTCGGCGCGTGGACGAACCTCGTCGACATGAAAGCCGGCAACACGCTCGACAGCGTGATCGCCGAGGGCGGCCGCACGCGCGTGCGGCACTACCTGCAGGATGTGGGATCCACCTTCGGCACCGGCGCCGAGGGGCCGCACGAGTTCCACGAGGGATGGGAGTATCTGTACGAGGGAGAGCTCGCGTGGAAGCGGTTCATCAGCCTCGGCTTCTATCTGCAGCCATGGCAGACGGCGTCGTTCGACGAGCGGCCCGAAGTGGGGCGGTTCGAGGGCGACGCGTTCGACCCGGAGCAGTGGCGATCCCGAGTGCCCACTGCCGCCGTGCTGCGCGCGCGAGACGACGACACCTTCTGGGCGGCGCTGCGGGTGATGGCGTTCACCGACGAGATGATCCGCGCCGCCGTGAAGACGGCTGACTTCAGCGATCCGGCGGCCGAGCGGTTGCTCGGCGACGTGCTGATCAAGCGCCGCAACACCATCGGGCGCGTGTACCTCTCGAAGATCAACCCCGTCGTCAGGCCGGCGCTCGACGCCGAGGGCAGGTTGACGTTTGCGAATGCAGCCGTGGATGCCGGTGTGGCTGCTGCGCCGCCGCAGTACCGCGCGACGTGGTTCTCGTTCGACAACGCCACCGGCGAGACGGCGTCGATCGGCGAGACCACGTCCAGCGCACCGTCGCTGACCGCGCCTGCCGGCCTCTCCCGCTCACCGGGCACGTTCGTGCAGGTGGACATCACGGCCGACGGCGGCCCGACCGCCTGGCAGCGCCCGGTGCACGTGTGGTTCAAGCATGTCGGCGAGGGCTGGCGCTGGGTCGGGCTGACGCGACAGCCTTAAACCCGCGATCACTATGCGTAGTGCATGTGGCGCAGGCGCTTCAGGCCTGCTGCGTGCGCCGATTTGCAGGATGCCCTGCCCCACGTCACTGATGCGGTGACGCACAGCGAGCTCGGATTTGCACAATGCGCGGCGGGCGCCAGTCGGTGCGCGGGATTACCCGTGTGCCGCCGAATACTCTCGAACGATGGCGAGATACTTGTTGATGTCCACCGAAACGTTGTCCACATAGTAGAAGTACTGTCCCGTATCGAGCTCGCGCTCTGTTCGAAGGGTGTACCGTCCCACTCGGGTCGCGTGAAGCACCACGCGGCACGACCCCGTGATGAGCGAAGGCTCACGATCCGCAGTTGCCCAGCGGGGGTGTTCGCTCGTCAATTTCGCGTTCTCCTTATCGGCCCGGGCAGCGGCAGGGCCATCGTCGGCCTGTTACCTGCAAGATGCGGGGCCTTCGCCATTCCCTCGAAGTTCAGCCATATTCCAGCTGCGCTGACTTGATTGCGAGATTCGAGCAGCGGGTAGCGTGATACCGGCACCCACCCGGTCGTTCGGAGGTAGTGCTTCAGCTCCGCATTCTCGCCCGCTGCAGCGCCGCCCGCTACCCCACGTCGGTACGGCTTCGTCACCGCATCATTAGACGGCGCTGTCGGCAGCCGCCGGGCAGGGCGAACAGCCCACGCGTCTGGCCCAGGAACCGAGAGGTAGTTCGCCACCCCGGGATCGCGCCGAGGTCTCGAGCACGGCCGACGCGAAGCGGGCCGCGGCAGGCCCGTCCACCCAGCGCCGAGCCGCGGCCAGCCGGCGTCCGGGTGCCCGGCACGAGCCGGCGGGCCTGGCTCTCCCACGCGTGCGGCACGTAGCGGAAGTCGTAGCCGGCGAACGTCTCGTCGCCGCCATCACCGCTCAACGCGACGGTGACGTGGCGCCGGGCCGATCGCGACACGTACCACGTCGGGATGGCCGACGAGTCTGCCATCGGCTCGCCCATGTGATCGACACCGCGTCGAACACCTCGTCGAGCCGGGGCTCGATCACTTCGGCATGGTGCCGCGTGCCGAAGTGCGCCGCCGTGAGGGCAGCCGCCTCGAGCTCGTTGTGCGCCGTCTCGGCGAAGCCGATCGATCGCCGTGACGAGCCGATCGCCGAGCGCCTCGGCCATGTACGACACGACCAGCCCCGAGTCGATGCCGCCGCGCAGAGAAAGGCCCCGAGCGGCACTTCGCTTTCGAGCCGCTCGTGCACCGCCGTGCGGAGCGTCTCGTCGACATCGGCGACGAGCGCCGCGTCGTCGCGCGTGTCGGTGCCGAACTCCGTGACGTCCCAGTAGCACGCCGTCGTGACTCGCCCGTTGGCGACGTGGAGCCAGCGGCCCGGCTCGAGCTTCCGAACGTCTCTGTACGACGTGTGCGGGGCGAGGAAGTAGCCGAGCGAGAAGTAGCCCTCGAGGGCCGACAGATCGAGGTCACCGCGCCACGCGGGGCTGGCGCGAGCGCCCGGAGCTCGCTGGCGAAGTGGAGCGCTCCGCCGAAGGTGCCGTAGAAGAGCGGCTTCTTGCCCAGCCGATCGCGCGCGACGAAGAGCTCGTGCTTCCGCGCGTCGTAGATGGCGAATGCGAACATCCCCTCCAGGTGATCCACGCACGACGGGCCGTACTGCTCCCACGCGTGGAGGATCGCTTCCGTGTCGGACGCGGTGCGGAAGCGGTGGCCGTGCGCCTCGAGAACCGGGCGGATTCGGTGGTGGTTGTAGACCTCGCCGTTGAAGACGATCCAGCACGTGCCGTCTTCGTTGGCCATCGGCTGCGCGCCGCCCGCACGGTCGATGATGGCGAGCCGCCGGTGCCCGAGCGTCGCCGCGCGCCGTCGTGGAAGCCGTCGCCATCGGGACCGCGGTGCGCGATGGCCGCATTCATCGCGCGCACGCCCGCCCGCAGCGCATGGGTCGAGCGGCCCGTCGAGCGCCATCACGCCGCAGATGCCGCACATGTCAGGCGTCTCCCCGGTACTCGGCGAGGTACTGCCGGATCATCCGATCGAGCGTGAAGCGCTCTTCGACTGCCCGCGCGCCGGCGCCGACCGAGGCGCATGCCGTCGTCGCGGACGAGAGCCAGCAGCGCGGTCGCGAGCGCGGCGGGATCGCGCGCCGGCACGAGCACGCCCGCACCGGCGCCGACAATCTCCGGCGTGCCACCGACGCGCGTGGCGACGACAGGCAAGCGGGCGGCCATGCCCTCGAGGATCGTCAGCGAGACTCCCTCGAACGCCGAGCTGTTGACGAAGACATCGCCCGCCGCGAGCAACCTGCGCACGTCCTCGCGATGTCCGGCCAGCACCACGGCATCTTCCAGCCGGCGCTCGGCGATCGCGCGCGTGATCGCATCACGTTCCGGACCGTCTCCGATGATCACGAGGCGCGCACCGGGCGACTGTGACACGACCGAGGCGAAGGCGTGCACCAGGCCAGGGTAGTCCTTCACAGGATCGAGGCGTCCGACCGTCACGGCGACAAACGCCTCGTCCGGCAACCCGAGGCGCGCCTCGCCTCGACGCGTGCTGCCTCGCCCGGCGCCGGGCCGATGTCGATTCCGTTGTAGATCACCTCGACCTGCTCCGCCCGGAAGCCCTCGGTGACCAGATGCCGCTTCAGGTCTGCCGACACGGTGAAGACGCGGTCAGGCAGATGGCGCAGCACCTGGTTGGCTTTGTGCCGCTTCGCCGAGGGCGGCGCGTCGGCCAGCCGGCCGTGCTCGGTGAAGAGCAGCCGCGCCGGCCGCAGCAGCCTGGCGACGCACCCGTACACGAACGGCGAGTACTGGTGGCAGTGGATCACGTCGGCGCCGTGTTGCGCAGCCACCCTGGCGATGCGTGCGCCGATCCACGGCCGGAACCCGGGTCCACGCTCGAGCGCCGTCACGGGAATGCCCGAGGCCGCCAGCGACTCGCCCCACGCGCCCGCCTGATCGATGCAGCACACCGCCACGCGCACATCGTCGCGCAGCCGATCCGCGAGGTCGCGAATGAGCCGTTCCGTCCCACCAGGCGCCAGGCTCAGGCCGACGAGCAGCACCCCCGGCCGGCGACCCCTCCGCGGCGAACGCCGCGCGTCGGCGCGGGCAATCGACGACGCCTCCGGCTCGGACGGGCCCGCCGCCGTGTGGGAGAGCATGGGGCAAGAGTCTAACAGGGGCGGCGGGCGGCGGGCGGCGGGCGGCGGGCGTGGGGCTGGCGGCTGGCGGCTGGCGGCTGGCGGTGTGAGGTTCGAGGAAAAGTATTTTGCATCCGGCAAGCCCGCTAGCCACCAGCCACCAGCCTCCAGCCCACTCACACCACGATCACCGCCGCCCCCTGAAAGCGCCCGTGTCGCAGTCCCTCGAGTGCGTCGTTGGCGGCCTCGAGCGGGAAGGGGACTGCTGCCGTGAGCACCGGCACCTGGGGTGCGATGGCGAGAAAATCCGTCGCGTCCTGGCGCGTGAGGTTCGCGACCGAGCTGATCGTTCGCTCGCCCCACAGCCACTCGTACGGGAACGATGGGATGTCGCTCATGTGAATGCCAGCGCACACGACAACGCCGCCGCGCTCGACATGCGTCAGTGCAGCCGGCACCAGCGCGCCCACCGGAGCGAAGAGGATGGCAGCATCGAGCGGCTCCGGGGGCGGCATGCTCGAGTCTCCCGCCCACACCGCTCCGAGTCGCCGCGCAAACGCCTGCGCGGCGCTGTCGCCCGGCCGCGTGAACGCAAATACCCGCCGGCCTTCCCATGCGGCGACCTGCGCGACGATGTGCGCCGCGGCGCCGAAGCCGTAGAGCCCGAGGCGCACCGCATCGCCGGCCCGGCGGAGCGCGCGGTAGCCAATCAGGCCGGCGCACAACAGCGGCGCCGCGTCGGCGTCCCCGTATTCGTCGGGGATGGGAAAGCAGTACCGCGCATCGGCCACCGCGAGCTCGGAGTAGCCGCCGTCGCGGTCGTATCCCGTAAAGCGCGCGGCCGCACAGAGGTTCTCGCGTCCCGTGCGGCAGAAGCGGCAGGCGCCACACGTCGAGCCGAGCCACGGGACGCCCACGCGCGCGCCGGGCACGAGGTGGTCGACCGCCTCACCACGCGCGGCAACGACCCCGACGATCTCGTGACCGAGCACGAGCGGCAGCTTGGGCCGCGACAGCTCGCCATCGCGGATGTGCAGATCGGTGCGGCACACGCCGCAGGCGCGCACCTCGATGAGGACGTCGTGCGGTCCTGGATGCGGTCGCGGCAGCGCGGCGAGGCGCAGTGGCGCTCCCGCCCCGTCGAGCACCATCGCGCGCATGAGCGCGCCCTTCGGAACGGCCATCGCCGACAGCATGGCCGAAACGGGCGTACGTGAAAAGAGGCCGCCCCGGCGGCCTCGGTCCTCGGTGTCGGGCCCAGCGTTACGGGATCTTCTGTTCGCCGCCGCCGCCCTTCACGGCCTTGTCGGTCGACTGTTTGGTCTTCAGGTCCTTCATCGGCTTCGCGGGTTTCGCAGCTTTCTTGGCCATGGGTTTCCTTTCGGCGAGCCCTTGCTCGATTGATCGGCCCGTTCGGTCAGATTGTAGAGGATTCCAGCGCGTCCCGAACGCCAATCCTTACGGTCGGCTTCTTCCCGCCTCCCCTCCCTCCATCGTCTCGCGCAGTTGTCTGACGGGCTCGAATGCGTAGCTCACCAGCGAGCGGCGTCCGACGATGATCGCGGCTCGGCCGCCCATGCCGGGCGAGAGGGGGCGCGACTCGCCCCGCACGCGCACCGTGCTTTCGTCGAGCGCGGCGAAGGCGCGGAAGTTCGCGGCATCAGCCCCGCCTGCCGACGCCGGGCTCACCCAGCGGACCGATCCGTAACGGACGCCGTAGCGCTGGTACGGGAAGGCGTCGTACATCAATTTCACGGGTTGCCCGGCGCGGACCAGGGCGAGGCCCTGCTGTGGAAGCCGCAGCTCGGCCTGGAGGCGCGCGTCGGCGCAGGCGACCTCCGCGAGCACGTCGCTCTCGTGCACGATCGCGCCCGGTGCCTGAACGTGAAGTGACAGGACGGTGCCCGTGCAGGGGGCGTCGATGTGCAGCTCGTTGCTGTCGCCGCCCGGCTCGCGATCGAGCATGCCCTTCCTCGCCTGGGCGCGGGCGTCTTCCTCGCGGACAGACCGCTGCAGCTCGACGTACGCGGCGGCGCGCGCCGCCATCTCGTATCGCAGCTTCTCCTCCGCCGACCGTGTCTCGGCCTGTTCGGTGTCGAGCTGTTCGAGCTCCAGGGCGAGTTGATCGGCCTGCAGTCGCGGCGCGCTCGCAGCAACCCAGCTGGTCAGGCCCTCGCGAACGCTGCGGTCCTGCCGGTCGGCGACCTCGCGCGCCAGCGTCAACTGCTGGACCTTCAGCGCGCGCTGTCGTCCGAGGTTCTGCAGCCGTCCGGTGAGACGCGCGAGCTCGTTTTCGTCAGCCTGCCGTTGGCTGTCGTAGCGGAGACGCTCGTTGGCCAGCCGGGCGTTGAAGCCCCCGAGCTGCGCCTGCAGGATCCCGCGCTCGGATGCCCGGTCGCCGACCGGTTCCGAGACGACGACGAACATCCGCTGGCCGGCGGTCACCGCCTCGGCCTCGAGCACGCGGACCTCACGAACGATGCCCTCGTGGAGCGTACGCACCGGATCGGCACCGCGAACCGGCACCAGCCGGAACGGCGCGTGAACGGTTTCCGGCACGGTGACGACCACCATCGCCACGACGACGGCGGCGAAGAGCGCGATCAGGATGATCGACAACGCCCGCGCGGCGAGCGGCGGCGGAGACGGATCGAGGAAGGGGGGGTCGGACATTTGGGATCTCTGCGGTTCCGGGTTCCGGGTTCTGGGTTCCAGGTTGGGTTCCGGGTTCCGCGTTCGTTCCGGGTTCCTCGTTCAATGGTTCCAGGTTCCACGTTCCAGGTTCCGGGTTGGTCCCGCCAGTCTCGGCGTCCGGCTGTGTGGCCACATCAAACTCAACGAGGACTCGACCTACGCGGAACCATCTTGAACGGGGAACCCCGGAGCCTGGAACCCGGAACCCGGAACCCTCGAACAAGGAACCCGGAACGAACCTGGAACCCGGAACCCAACCTGGAACCCAGAACCCGGCACCCGGAACCGCGTCGTCCCCTACCCTCCGAGCTGCTGGCTGGAGAGGTAGTAGTAAAGTCCCTGCCTTGCCATCAGGTCGTCGTGGGTGCCGTGTTCGACGAGGCGTCCGCGCTCGAGTACGAGGATCAGATCCGCGCCCCGGACCGTGCTGAGCCGATGGGCGATGATGAACGACGTGCGCCCGTTCAGCAGGCCGTCGATGTTCTCCTTCACCGCCCGCTCAGATTCCGTGTCGAGCGCGCTGGTCGCTTCGTCGAAGATGAGAATCGGCGGCTTATGATAGATGGCGCGCGCGATTGCGATCCGCTGCCGTTGCCCGCCGGAGATCGCGAGCCCGGTTTCACCGATCTTCGTGTCGTAGCCGAGCGGCAGCCGCTCGATGAATTCGTGTGCGCTCGCGACTTGCGCAGCCCAGAGCACCCGGTCCATCGTCGGGCTCGTCCTCGCCGAAGGCGATGTTGCGGGCGATGGTGTCGGCAAACAGGTAGTTGTCCTGCAGCACGAAGCCGATCTGCCGCCGCAGATCCCGGTAGTTCAGCGACTTCAGATCCTGCCCGTCGAAGAGGATCGTGCCCTCGGTCGGTTCGAGCAGCCCCGCCATGCACTTGGCCAGCGTCGTCTTGCCCGAGCCGCTGCGGCCGACGATCGCGACGGTCTTGCCGGCGGGGATGTCGACGGTGATGTCCTGCAGGATCGGCGGCGCTTCCGGACCGCCGTAGCGGAAGCCCAGGCCGCGAAAGGCGAGGTGTCCTTCGAGCGAGCGCACGGGCTTGAGCGCCGTGCGATCGGCGCCCTGCTCGGGCTCGTGCTCGAAGACGTCGTTCAGGCGATCGAGCAGCACAGTCGCGCGTTGCAGGCTGTCCCAGAGTGCGAGCAGGGCGCGAATCGGTGCGGTGGCGAGCGCCACGAGCGAGTTGAAGGCGACGAGGCTGCCGATGGTCAGGCGGCCGTTCATCACCTCGTGCGCACCCGCCCAGAGGAACAGGCCGAGGCCGAGGAAGGTGACGGCGTCGATCGCGCCCTCGTACGACATCGCGGTGAAGTCGGCGCGGAACAGCCGGCGTGCCACGCCCTGGAACTGCTCGAGCATCAGCGTGCGGAACGCGGTTTCGCCGCCGAGCGCCTTCACCGTCTCGACGCCCTTGATCGCGTCGATCTGGTACGAGTGGTAGCGGCTGTAGGCCTCCTCGAGCCGCTGCACGTTCGGCCGCAGCCACTTCACCGACGCGAGCATCAGCAGCGCATACAGCGGAACCGTGGCCAGGAACACCAACGCGAGCCTCGGGCTGTAGACGAACATCAGCGCGAGCGTGACGGTCAGCTGCACGACGGCGGTGATACCCGCGATCCCGTACTGCACCAGGAAATCGCGGACCTGCCGGATGCCATCCAGCCGGCGCTGGATGTCGCCCGTGCGCCGGCTGGCGAAGTACGAGAGCGGCAGCGCGAGCAGGCGCCGCATCACGTAGTCGAGGGCCCCGGTGTCGATACGCACCGCCGCGAACGACAGCAGGTATCGCTGCGCCGCGAGCGACGCCACCATGAAGACGATCGTGAAGCCCATACCTGCGATGAGCAGGTTGAGCAGCGACACGTCCTGCTCGACGAGCACGCGATCGACGATGACCTGCGTGAACACCGGCAGCGTCATCTGCATCATGCTGACGATGCCCGCCAGGGCGAGCGCGCGCCAGAGCAGGGGCCGGTGCGGCCGCACGAACGGCCACATCCAGGAGATGTTCGAGGCAGAGACCGGCGCGTGCTCGAATTGCGGCGTGTACTCGAACAGCGCGGCGTAACCCGACCAGCGGGCGGCGAACTCGTCTCGCGGCACCTGCCGTATGCCGAGCGCCGGATCCGCGAGGCGGACGTGCGTGCGGGTGACGTCGAACACGACGAGCCAGTGGTCGGCGTCCCAGTGCGCGATCGCCGGCAGGGGCATCCGATCGAGGTTCCGCAGGGAGGTCTTCACGGAGCGCGTTGCCAGGCCCAGCTCCTCGCCCGCCTGGCAGAGCGATCGCAGGCTCGTGCCGTCGAGCCCGGTGTTCACGAGCTGACGGATTCGCGCCAGGCTCACTAGCCGGCCGAAGTGGCGGCAAATCATCGCCAGACAGGCTGCGCCGCAGTCCATCTCGTCGATCTGCCGCACGAGGGGCACGCGGCGGATGCGGCGCGCCCGCTTGACGAAGCGGCCCTCGGTCTCGAACGGCGCCAGGTCGGGCGCCGCGGTCGCGCGATCCTGCTGATCGACCTGCGCGTCGCTGACCTGCTCCTGGGCCGCCGCGCCGGCCGGCAGCAGCTCCTGGTCGACGCCGGCGGGCACCTGCGCAACGTCCTTGTAGGAGTACTGCGCAATGCGCGCCTCCATCTCGGCGCGGAACTCCGGCAAGGTGTCGAGCAGCCGCTGGAAGGTTTCGGCGCTCAGCGCGAGCAGCGAGCACGGGGTCAGCGTTTCGGCGCCGAGCGCGCGAGGCAGCCGGCGGAACACCGACATCTCACCGAAGTACTCGCCGCGTCCGAGCTGCGTGACGTGCTTGCGGCGCCCGCCCTCGGCGGCCCACAGGCGAACCCGTCCTGACTCGATCAGGTAGAGCGGCCCTGGCGGATCGCCCTGCTTGAAGATCGTCTGTCCGACATCGAACGCGACGGGGTCGAGCTCGGCGAGGATGATGCCGACGACCGCTTCGGCCGGCACCTTCGAGAACGCCGGGAAATTCTTGAAGAAGACCTGCAGCTTGCGGTGCTTGACCTGCAGCTCGAGATACGTGCGGATTTCGGGGTTGACGTCGAGCAGCGCGTCGAACACCGGCCGATCGAGCCGCAGCGCCAGTACCTCCGCGCTCGCGCGGACGGTCGCCGGGCTGGGCGTGCCGTTCAGCATCTCCACGTCGCCGAAGCTGTCGCCGGCGCGCAGCATGCTGAGCGCGATGTCCTCGCCGCCCTCGCCGCGCTTCACGATCCGCGCCCGGCCGGACACGATGACGTGGATGGCCTCGCTCGCCGCTCCTTCCTCGACGATGACGCTGCCGAACGGGTACGACGCCGGCACGAAGCTCCGCACGACGAGCGTGCGGGCGTCCTCCGGCAGGAATCGGAGAATGGGCAGGTCTTCGAGGATGCCGCGGTCCGACGGCATGTCTCAGTACCGCAGGCCCCAGCGCACGCGGGCCTTGCGCTCGCGGTCGAGCAGCGACTCGACGATGGCCTGTTCCGCGAGCGCGCGCACCTGGGGGTCCTCGAGCACGGGCGGCTGCTTGCGCCGGACGACGAGCACGTGGTGCGAGTCGCCGACTTCGACGGGGCCGACGACCTGGCCGGGCGCGGCGCTCAGGAACACGGCCTTCATGTCCGGGCCGCAGGTCTGGAGCAGGACGTCCTCGCACTCCAGGCGGCGGTTGATGTCGGCTGCCAGCTGCCCGAGGGTCAGGCCATCCTGGCGGCAGCACAGCAGGGCCTCGCGCGCCATCGACGCCTCCGGAAAGGCGAGACGCTCGATGGCGACGCGCATCCAGTCGAGCCGATTGTTGAGAACGCGCGACCTGAGCGCGGCGTCCGTGAGCTCGCGGGCCACCGCCGCCTCGAACACTGCATCGATCGCGGCAATGCGCGCGAGGCGAGGCAGGCACTCGGCCGCCGGGTGGGCCGCGAGCACGTCCGCGTGTTCGGCGAGCACGGCGGTCAGTGCTGCCGCGTCCACCGGCTTCTGCCGGCTGCCGTCATCGCGCGCGTCACCCTCGAACAGGGCAGCGCGGCCGGCGAGGGCGAGCGCGAAGCGATCGAACGCGCCCGAGCAGATGCCCTCCGCCGGAAGCGCGTCGGCGAGGTCGACGACGGCCGCCGGATGCGACGCGCAAATCGCTCGCAGGTCGGCCGACCAGCGCTCACGCAGCGCGCAGCGCTCGAAGAACGCGTGCAGCTGCTCGGCGGTCACGCTGACGCGTTCGAGCCAGGCCTCCGCGTCGGCCGCCGTGATCAGATCGCGCGCGTAGCGGAAGTCGGTGAGCAGTTCGTCGGCGATTTCGCCGGCCTCCTCGCCGGTGGCGTCCGCATGAGACGCGCACGCGAGCCCCTCCCGCAGCGTCGCTTCGAAGGGCGCCCAGTCGCCGCGCCACATGGCGGCGAGCACCACATCGAGCCAGAGGTACTCGCGGCTCCCGGCGGTGAACGCACGGCGGGCGAGGAGTTCGTTCAAACGACGCGGAGAATAGCACGGCTTCGCCCGGCGTCGGCCGCGCCGCCGGTTGTGTTCTGGTGCGCGGGCAGAGACCCAACACGCAGGAAGCCTCGCCGCCAACGGGGTTCGCCGCGGCGGTTGTGCGAAGATGGCCGCGGTTCATCACGTGCCGGACTCTGTGGTGATACCCAAGGGGCTTGCGATGATGAAGAACCGGGCGGCTGGTGCTGCCGCCGGCGTGGCGCTCGTCGGTCTCGTCGCCAGTGCGGGGACCGCCCCCCGGATTGAGGCGGCTCGTGTCGTGCTCGCGCCGGCGACGATGAAGCGCATCGCCACCGTGGACGAGCGGTTCCAGTCCTACAACGTGGAGATGGCGGAAGTGGTGGGCGGCAGGTTCTGGAAGCCGTACACCGCAAGCGGCACGGTCCCGGTGCGGAGCACGCCCCCCGCGGCTCCGAACCAACCCGGCGCAGCGCCTCAGGTCGGACTCGATCCGAACCTGTTCCAGGCGCGGCCGCCGATCGACCTGTCGAACGTCCGGCTGCGGACCCTCGCCGCCGCACTCGGGCCTGCGTACATGCGCGTGAGCGGCACCTGGGCGAACTCGACGTACTTCCACGATTCCGACGATCCCGCCCCCGCCGCCGCGCCGCCTGGATTCCAGAGTGTGCTGACGCGCGCCCAATGGGCGGCTGTCATCCGGTTCGCGCAGGCATCGAAGGCGGCGCTGGTCTCGTCGTTCGCCATCAGCAACGGCACGCGCGACGCGGCCGGTGCATGGACACCGGACGAGGCCCGGAAGCTCCTGGCGTTCACGAAGTCGGCGGGCGGCGAGATCGTGGCCGCCGAATTCTTCAACGAGCCGACCTTCGCTGCGATGGGCGGTGCGCCTCCCGGCTACGACGCTGCCCGGTTTGCGCGCGACTTCGCCGTGTTCCGGGGGTTCGTCAAAATGACGGCGCCGGGCATGCGGATCCTCGGCCCGGGCTCGGTGGGGGAAGGCATCTCGCTGACGGGCACGGCAATGCCCGGGCTCCTGAAAACGGGCGACCTGCTCGCGGCGGCACCGCGGCCGGTCTTCGACGTCTTCTCCTACCACTTCTACGGCGCGGTCTCGATGCGGTGTGCGTCCCTCGGTACGGGGATGAACGGCACGACGCCGGACGCGGCGCTCTCGGAGGACTGGCTGGCACGCACCGAGACGGTGCAGGCGTTCTACGCGGCGCTCCGGGACCAGTACGCGCCGGGCACGCCGATGTGGCTGACGGAAACCGCGGATGCGGCCTGTGGTGGAAATCCATGGGCGGTCACGTTCGTGGACAGCTTCCGCTATCTCGAGCAGCTCGGGCGGCTCGCCAGGCGCGGCGTCGAGACCGTCTTCCACAACACCCTCGCAGCCAGCGAATACGGTCTCATCGACCAGCAGACGCTGACGCCGCGCCCGAACTACTGGGCCGCCGTGCTGTGGCATCGGCTCATGGCTCCCACCGTGCTCGACGCCGCCACATCCGCGAGCGACCTGCACCTCTACG
The DNA here is from genome assembly GCA_963697705.1 of Vicinamibacteria bacterium. Taxonomy (GTDB): domain Bacteria; phylum Acidobacteriota; class Vicinamibacteria; order Vicinamibacterales; family JAENWD01; genus CAVUCH01. The sequence goes on along the minus strand of CAVOPA010000012.1, from coordinate 10,609 downwards.
CCCACTGCCTTCCCGGTCATCCCGGCGGGGTGACGGTGCTGGCGATCAATACGAACCGCACGACGCCTGGCTCGATCGACCTCCCGGTGCCGGCGGACCGCTACACCTTGAGCGCGGAGAAACTGGAAGATCGCCAGGTCCAACTGAACGGACGGCCCCTGGCGATGCTGGCGAGCGGCGGATTCCCTGCCCTCGACGGAAGCCAGATCGTGGCGGGTCCGGTCACCTTCGCGCCCGCGAGCATCACGTTTCTGGCCATGCCTGGGCGGGCAACGCGGCCTGCCAGTGACACAGGGCTCGCGCGTGCTCTCACGATCTGACGGGCGGCACGTCCCGTCTGAAGGCGCGCCTACCGTGGCGGCGAATCGAGAAGGCGGGCACTACGCGTTGTTCGGGCGAATCGAAACGACTAGATCTCATAGACCGATACCGCCGCCACTCTTCCCTTGACCTGGACTGAACCTCGCGCCGTCGCGGGAACGGCGCCGTGGAGGCGATCGAACGTCGCGCCGGTGATCAGGATCTGATCCGGCTCGCAGATCTGACCCTGCACGCGGGCGGCGATGTTGACGACGTCGCCGAGCACGGTGAACTCGCGCCGCATCGGCGCGCCGATATCGCCGACGAGGGCAATGCCGGAGTTGACGGCCAGGCGCATCCGGAGCTGTTGCGCCTGCGACTCATTGAGCCGTGCGAGCGCCTCGCGCATCGCCCCGGCCGCCTGCACGGCGCGCAGCGCATGATCCGGCTGGTCGAGCGGCGCGCCGAACACCGCCAGCACGGCGTCGCCGATGAACTTGTCGAGCGTGCCCTCGAACCGGAAGATGACGGTCGTCATCGCGGTGAAAAACGCGTTCAGCGTGGCTGCCACCTCGGACGGGGCCATGCGCTCGGACCATGTCGTAAAGCCCACGAGATCGGCGAAGAGGACGGTGACCTCGCGTTCCTGCGCCTCGAGCACCGTGTCGGTGTCGCCCTCCTGCTGCTTGACGATCCGCTCGGCCACGGCGGGGGAGTGGTAGCGCTGGAGCCGCTCGCGGCGGCGTGTCTCCTCGAGCAGGCGGGCGGCGAGGCGGGCTTGCTCGATCGCCACCGCCGCGTAGTTCGAAACGGTCGTGAACATGTCGAGATCCGACTCCGAGAACCGCTTCTCTTCCGGCGCATCCACGTAGAGGACGCCGAATACGTCGTGCTCCGTCCAGAGCGGCGCGCACATGAAGGAGCGGACCTTCTGCAGCACCAGGCTCTCCGACGTATCGAGGCGGTGATCCTGCGGCACGTCGGTCGACAGCATCGACGTCTTGTCGCGCATGACCGCGCCGAGCACCGTGCGGCTGATGTTCACGGGCCCGGGGCTGTCGCCGTGGCGCGTGCGGCCGATGCGTGGCACCAGCTCGTGCGAGTGCTCGTCGAGGAGCAGCAGGAACACGCGTCCGGCGGCCACCGATTCGAAGGTGAGCGCGACGACGCGATCGAGGATCTCGGACATGCGGCGCGTGCGGGCCAGCACGCCCGTGGCGTCGGCCAGCAGCTGCAGCAGGCGGTTCGCGCGGGCCGACGCGGTGTCCTGCCCCACCGGACCCCGCCGCAACCCGGCCTTTCGCACGATCGTGGACGTGGAGCCCGGCTCGGTGGTGCTCTCGGTCAGCGCGACCCCTTCCTCGGACTCCTGCACCGTCAGGCCAACCTGCCCGAGGGTCAGGACATCACCGTCCACCACCTCGGTGGTCTGGATCGCCATGCCGTTGCGGTACGTGTGCAGGCGGCTGCCGACGTCGGTGATGCGGCACGTCGTCTGATTGACCTCGAACACGGCATGGCGCCTGGAGACGCTGCCGTGATGCAGGATCAGATCGTTCCCCGGCGCACGCCCGACCGTCGTCGTGCCCGACCGGAGCACGTGCCGGTGAGGCTTGCCGGCGTCGTTGTAGATGAGGGTGAACACGGCTCAGTTCTCAGTCATCAGTTCTGAGTCTTCAGGGGTCAGTTCGCTTGCTTTCGTCTGCCAGCCACCGGCCGTTGCCGTTCCGAGTCCCCGGGCGATTTCGGTCATCAGATCTCTGATACTGACGGGCGACCGACGACTGCAAGGCTGACCGAGAACTGAAAACGAAATGAGAACTACTTTCCCCCCTCCAACGCAAACGCCACGTACGCGTCACCCGACTTGGTGCCCATCTTGCCTCCGCCGGCCGCGATGACGACGTACTGGCGCCCACCGACAGCGTAAGTCGCAGGCGTGGCGTAGCCGCCGGCCGGCAGTGAGGTTTCCCACAGCACGCGCCCGGTGGTGCGGTCGAAGGCGCGGAACTTCTCGTCCTTGGTGGCACCGATGAACAGGAGCCCGCCGGCGGTAGCGATGGGGCCGCCATAGTTCTCGGTGCCCGTCGGCGGAATACCTTGTTTCGAGAGTTCCGGCAGTTCGCCGAGCGTGACGGTCCACGCGATCGTGCCCTTGTTCAGATCGATCGCGTTCAACGTGCCCCAGGGCGGCTTCACCGCGGGGCGGCCGTCTGGATCGAGGAACCGGTTGTAGCCCGTGTGCGAGTAGCGGATCGTCTCGTCTGGAGCCTCGCTGGGATCTGGCCGGCCGAGGGGCCGTTCGGCGTCGCCGAAGAGGAACGCTACGAGCGTCTTCCGATCGGTTGCGCTGAGGGATGCGAATGAAGGCATGACACCCTTGCCGTGCTGGATGATCTCCTCGACCTGGGCGCGCGACAGCTTCTTCGAGACCTCCGCAATCGACGGGTACACCTTCATCGCGTCGCCTTTGCGTTCGGCGCCGTGACACACCGCGCAGTTCATGTCGTAGGTCCGGCGGCCGGCGGCAGCGGGGCCGGTGCCCACCTTCTTCAGGTCCACCATCGTGAGGATCCACGGCATCTCGTTCGCGTTCACGTAGAGGAAGCCCGAACGGTCATCGAAGGCGGAGCCGCCCCACTCGCCGCCGCCGTCGAATCCGGGGAAGATGACCGTGCCCTCGGTGCTCGGCGGCACGAACTGGCCGTTCGACCGCACCTTTCGGAACTGCGCGAGGACCGCCGCATGGGCGGCGGGCGTGATCGTGGTCAGGTCGTCTTCCGTGAGCCGCTGGCGCGCGAAGGGCGGCGGCGCCAGCGGGAAGGGCTGCGTTGGCCAGGCGGCTTCGCCCACGAGATCCGACCGGGGCACCGGGCGCTCTTCGATCGGGAAGAGCGGGCGGCCGGTGTCGCGGTCGAACACGAAGACGTACCCCGACTTGGTGACCTGCGCCACCGCGTCCACCGCCCGGCCGTTCCGCTGCACCGTCACGAGCACGGGTGCAGCCGGCGGATCGCGATCCCAGAGGTCATGGTGCACCAGCTGGTAGTGCCACACGCGCTCGCCGGTGTCCGCCCTGAGGGCGAGCACGCAGTTGGCAAACAGGTTCGCGCCCTGCCGGTTGCCACCCCAGAAGTCGAAGGACGCCGATCCCACCGGCAGGAACACGAGGCCGCGTGCGGCGTCGACGCTGATTCCGCTCCAGGGGTTGACGCCGCCGATGCGTGTCCAGGCGTCCGGCGGCCACGTGTCGTAGCCGAAGTCACCGGGCGAGGGAATCGTGCGGAACGTCCATCGGATCTTCCCGCTGCGCACGTCGTAGGCCCGGATGTGCCCGGGTGCGGCGGGCCCGGGGCCCTCCGACACGCGCGTGCCGAGGATCAGCAGGTCCTTGTAGAGACCGCCAGGCGTGTTCGACAAGACGTACAACTTGCTGACGTCGCGCCCCAGCCCCTCCAACAGCGAGACGCTCCCGTTCGCGCCGAACGAGGGGATCGGCTTCCCTGTGTGCGCGTCGAGCGCGTAGAGCCGCTGCCCCGCCGCGACCAGGATGCGGCGATCGTCGCCGCTCTCCCAGAACACGACGCCGCGATTCACGCCGAGAGAATGCGCGCTGGTCCCCGTGGGGAAGGGGTTGAATGTCCACAGCTGACGGCCGGTGGCCGCATCGAGCGCGAAGGTCTTCAATCCGGCGGACGTGGCATAGAGCACGCCGTGGACGACGATCGGGTTGCACTGAATCTGCGAGCGGTTGTCCTCTTGCGCGTCGCGCGTACGGTAGCTCCAGGCGACCTTCAGACGACCGACGTTGCCGGTGTTGATCTGGTCGAGCGACGAGAACTGCCGATGGCCCGGATCGCCGCCGTGCGTCGGCCAGTCGGCCGACGGCCCCGGCCTGGGCGATCGACATGCGGTGCCCGCCAGCCCGGTGCACAGGACGGCCGCAGCCAGTACGGCCTTGCGATGAAACATGGGCGCGAGTCTAGCAGGAGGGAGCGGCTGCTGGTTCCGGGTTCCGGGTTCTGGGTTCCAGGTTGGGTTCCTGGGTTCCTCGTTCGTTCCGGGTTCCTTGTTCGCGGGTTCCGGCTTCCGCGTTCCGGGTTCCAGGTTCTTGGTTCCCGAAGTTCGGCGTCAGAGCAATGCGTTGGGCTCGGGCGGCTTCGCCGGTTCGAGCGCAGCCAGATTCGTCGGCTCGCTATACGAGCGTTAAGATGTGCGAACGCGGAACTTGGAACCCGGAACGCCGAACCCGGAACCCGGAACGAACGAGGAACCTTGGAACCCAACCTGGAACCCAGAACCCGGAACCCGGAACCCGTCATGCGCATCCCCCTACTGCTTGTGACTGTCCTGTCGAGCGCTTCCCTCTTCTCCGCTGAACAGCCGCGTCCAATCGTCGGCCGCTCCATGGTCGCGACCCGCTACGGCATCGTCGCGTCGAGCCAGCCGCTGGCCGCGCGGGCGGGAGTGCAGATCCTCGAGCGCGGCGGAAACGCAATCGACGCGGCCATAGCTGCCAACGCGACCATCGGGCTGATGGAGCCAACCGGCAACGGGCTCGGAGGAGACCTGTTCGCTATCGTGTACGAGGCGAAGACCGGCAAGCTGTACGGCCTCAATTCGAGCGGCTGGGCGGCTTCCGGCCTCACGCCGGAGCTGCTGCGTGCCAGAGGTGCAGCCCGCACGCCCACGGCAAAGGAGGCGGCGGAGGGGGTCACCGAGATGCCGCAGCGTGGCGTCTACAGCGTCACCGTCCCGGGCGCGGTGGCCGGGTGGGACGCGCTGCACACGCGCTTTGCGCGGCTGCCGTTCAAGGACCTGCTCGCCCCCGCCATCTTCTACGCCACGGAGGGGTTTCCCGTTGCGGAGGTCACGGCACGCGGGTGGGGCAGTCCCGGCTCGGTGCGCATGCTCTCGGAGAATCCCAACGCACGCAAGACGTTTCTCCCGGACGGCCACGCGCCAGCGGCGGGGGATGTGTTCCGCAACCCGGATCTCGCAGCCTCGCTGCGGCTGATTGCCGCCGCAGGCGGCCGCGACGGCTTCTACAAAGGGCCCACGGCTGCTGCGATCGTGAAAGTGCTGCACGACGCGGGCGGCACGATGACCGAGGCCGACCTGTCGGAGTTCCAGCCAGAGTGGGTCGATCCGATCCAGACGACGTATCGCGGGTGGACCGTGAGCCAGATCCCTCCACAGGGGCAGGGAATCGCGGTGCTGATGATGCTCAACCTGATGGAGCGTTTCCCCTTGGGGGAATACGGATTCCACAGCCCACAGGCGCTTCACGTGATGATCGAAGCCAAGAAGCTGGCCTACGCGGACCTGCTGCGCTACATCGGGGACCCCCGCTTCTCGACGCTGCCGGTCAGCGAGCTGCTCAGCAAGACGCGCGCGGCCGATCGCGCCCGGCGGATTGATCCGGCGCGGGCACAGTGCGCCGTCGAACCCGCTGTCCTCGACGGCATCACGAGCGCGCAGGGGCACGACACGATCTATCTGACGACGATCGATCGCGACGGAAACATGGTGTCGCTCATTCAGAGCAACTATTCGGGGTTCGGCTCGGGCCTGGTGCCTGACGGCGCGGGGTTCATGCTGCAGAATCGCGGTGCGCTCTTCACCCTCGAGCCGAACCAGCCGAACACGCTTGCGCCGCGGAAGCGGCCGCTCCACACCATCATTCCGGGCTTCATGGAGAAGAACGGCACGCGGATCGCCTTCGGGATCATGGGCGGATGGAACCAGGCGCAGGCGCACGCGCAGTTCGTCGCCGACATCGCCGACTTCGCACTGACGCCGCAGGAAGCGCTCGAGGCCGGGCGGTTCACCAAGAGTACGTTCACCGGCTGCGACGTGCAGATCGAAGCACTCGTGCCAGAAGCCACGCGCAACGCGCTGACGGCGCTCGGCCACCAGCTGAAGGTCGAGCCCCCGCGCGGTAACCAGTTCGGCTGGGGCCAGGCCATCCTCGCGCGTACCGACGGCGTCCATTTCGGCGCCTCGGAGCCCCGACACGATGGGATGGCGCTTCCGGAAGGGCCGGACGTGTTCAGGTGATTCCCTCGGCTTCGGGCTTCCGGCTGCGGGGTTCGGGCCGGGTCTGTTCAACTCGAAGCGGCGGAAATCCGAGGACCTGAGCGGCAAGAATCCTGCGAGAGAGACAGCCAGCAACGCAGGATCAAAACCCTGCGCCCGAACTCCAACCTTCGAAGCCCGAAGCCCGAAGCCCGAAGCCCGAAGCCCGAAGCCCGAAGCCCATGTCCCTGTCCTCGTATTTAGAATTCGCCGTCAATGCTGCCTGGGCGGCCGGGCAGAGCACGCTGGCGCACTTTCAGACCGGGGTCGGCGTCGAGCGCAAGGCGGATCGCTCGCCGGTCACCATTGCCGACCGGGGCGCAGAAATGCTGTTGCGCGAATTGATTGCCGCGCGGTATCCCGAACACGTCGTGCTCGGCGAAGAGTATGGGCACGACGAACGACGTTCGTCACATCGCTGGGTGCTGGATCCGATCGACGGCACGCAGTCGTTCATTCGTGGCGTGCCGCTCTACGGCGTGCTCGTCGGGCTCGAGATCGAGGGCGTGCCGCAAGTTGGGGTGTGCCACTTCCCGGCGCTCGGCGAGACCTTCGCCGCTGGGTCGGGCCTCGGCTGCTGGTGGAACGGGCGCCGCGCCAGGGTGTCGTCCACGCCGACCCTGGCGGAGGCGGCCGTCGGCTGCTCCGACTCCCGGATGCTGAGCGAGCGCCTCGGTGACGGCCTGCGCGCGCTGCACGGCGCCGTGCACCTGCTGCGCGGCTGGGGCGACTGCTACGGCCACTGCCTCGTCGCGAGCGGCCGGCTCGACGCGATGATCGACCCCGCCATGAACCCGTGGGACTGCTGCGCGCTCGTGCCCATCCTGCAGGAAGCCGGCGGTGCGTTCACCGATTGGACCGGTGTCGCCCGGATCGACGGCGGCGACGCGTTCAGCACCAACGGCACGCTGCACGGCGACATGAGAGTGTTGCTCGAGCAATCGCCGAGGGCGCGGGGGCAACGATCTTAAGGGCTGGAGGCTGGAGGCTGGAGGCTGGAGGCTGGAGGCTGGCTGGGCGGCTGGCGGGCCGGCTGCTTGTCCGTTACACACGATTGCCAGTCGTCGCCCTGGTGCCATGCCGTCGCTCCGAGCACGTCCCGGCCTCCAGCCCCCAGCCCCAGCCCATCGAGCCCGTCCTCCGTGCGATGATAGTGCTCTGCCTCGTATCTCCATGGTCCTCAGCCCCAGAAGGTTGCGACAATCCGGTGCCGGCGCGCTCGGCGTCCTGCGACGACGCCGTAGTCTGGCCCTCGCCGTGGCGCTGGGCTGCGCTGCGGGGCTGACGCCGCCTGGCGGAAGTGTCCACGCCGCCGGTCCTGCACAGGCCGGCTCTCCGGCAACGGCCGCGGTCGGCCTTGCCGTCAACGGTGCCGCGACCTTCGATGCCACATGGCAGACCATTCACGACACGCTGGTCGGGGAGGATGCGAAGGCCGATGCGGAGTGGGCCGCGCTCCGCGACGAGTTCCGGCCGCGTGCAGCGGGCGCGCGGACCGAGGAGGCGGTCCGTGAGGTGCTGCGCGAGATGCTCGAGCGCCTCGGCCGATCGCACTTCGACATCCTGCCGGCCGGCGCAGTACCAGCGGCGGCCACCGAGGGCGACGGCACCCTCAACGCTGCCGGCGACATCGGCGTGGAGATCACCCCGATCGAGGGCGAACCGGTCGTGACGCGTGTCGTCGCGTCGAGCCCGGCCGGCCGCGCTGGCGTGCGTCCTGGCTGGATCATCGATCAGGTCAGCGGCCACGATCCGCGACTGGCGCTGCGATCGATCGCAAGCAGCACCGCGGGTGACCGAAATGGGTTTCGCCTCTGGGCGGCGACCGCCAGCCTCATGCGCGGCGCGACCGGCAGTACGGTGTCGGTCGAGTTCCGGGATCCTGCCGGCGGCGTCCGGACGCTGGCGCTCACGCGTGAGGCGAGCGAGGGGCAGCTGGTGAAGCTCGGGTACCTGCCCGCGCTCGCGGCGCACCTCGATCAACGGCTGCTGACCGCGCCGGGAGGCGCCGCCGTCGGCTACGTCCACTTCAACATCTGGATGACGCCGCTCGCCCCGGCTATCGATCGCGCTGTCGACGAGTCGCGCGCGGCCCCCGGTCTCGTGATCGACCTGCGCCAGAACCCCGGAGGGGTGCTGACGATGCTGATGGGCGTCTCCGGTCATTTCTTCGACACGCCGCGCAGCCTCGGCACGCTGCGCACCCGGGACTCCGAGCTGCGCCTGGTCGCGAACCCGCGCCTGGTGTCGCCGGACGGCAAGCGGGTGGCGCCCTATGCGGGGCGGCTGGCGATCCTCGTGGACGACACGTCGTACAGCGCATCGGAGGTGTTCGCCGGCGGAATGCAGGCGGCCGGGCGGGCCCGTGTCTTCGGCGCCCGGACGCCTGGCGGTGCACTGCCGGCGCTGCTGCGCAAGCTGCCGAACGGCGACGTGCTCGAGTACGCGATCGCGGATTTCGTCACCGTGTCGGGCGAGCGCATCGAAGGACGGGGCGTCGTGCCCGACGAACCGGTGCGGCGAACGCTGGCGTCGGTGGCCGCCGGTGAGGATCCCGTCCTCGACGCGGCCGTGCGATGGGCCGGCGGAGGCGGAAAGTGAGTTCCGGGATGCGCGGTGTCGCCGGCGTGCTCGCAGCCGCGACGGTTGTTGCGTGCGTTGGCGGCGGTGCCGCGGCGCAGTCGGGCGCGGCGCCATCGGGCACGGCCCGAACGGGCAAGGCGCAATCGGACAAGGCGCAGGCGGCCCGCACACACGCCGGCACGCTGCCGGCCGCGTCGGAGATCCTCTCGCGCTACACCCGGGCGGTCGGCGGCGAACGTGCGATCCGCAAGTACCGATCGCGCCGCGCGCTCGGGCGCTTCGAGCTGCGCGCGCAGGGCATCGCCGGGCCGCTCGAGATCCTCGCGGCTGCGCCGAACCGCATCCGGATCCGGATCACGCTCGCGGGCCTCGGCGAGATGCTGCGCGGCTACGACGGCGCGATCGGCTGGTCGATGGATCCGGCCATCGGGCCGCGCGTGCTGTCGGGCGGTGAGCTCGAGGAGACGTTGTACTCTGCCGACTTCTACGCCGACATCTACAATCCGGCAGACTACGCCTCGACGACGGTCGTTGCCCGTGCCCCGTTCGAGGGACACGACTGCTTCACCGTGAAGCTGGTGCGACGCTCCGGCTTCGAGTCGGTCGAGTACTTCGACGCGGGAAGCGGTCTCAAGCTCGGCAGCCGCATGACGAGCACGTCGATGATGGGCAGCGTGCCGGATGTCGTCACGACCTACGGCGAGTACCGCGACTTCGGCGGGATTCTCACGCCGATCACGGCCCTGCAGCGGGCGATGGGCGTGGAATCGCTGCTCACGCTCGAGCGCGTCGAGTACGACACTGTTCGGGACGAGGAACTGCGCCCGCCGCCGGCCATCCTGGCGCTTGCGGGCAAGTAGCCCTCACGGCGCGACCTGGCCCAAGGAGAATCACGACCCTGTGGAATCAAAATTACGAAACGCCCGTGAAGCCCTGGTCGGCCTCGTGCCGCCGGCCTACGATCAGCAGCTCGGACACGCGCGGCTGGTGGAGCGGGCATCCGACCGGAAGATCCGGGAACGAAACAAGATCAGTTATCGCCTGAACCACTGGCCGATCTGGATCTGGACCTTCTTCATCGCGCCGGGACCGCTCACCTTCGACCTCTTCGCGCACGGCTTCGATCGGCGGATGGCGGCCTGGCTCGGGATCGTGCTGGCCGGCACCGGCCTCGCCGGGCATCGCCGGCAAGCTGCCGGGCGTCGAGCCGGCGCCTTACATCCTCCGCTTCACCGAAGACAAGCCGAACCCTCTCTACCGGCGCATCTGCTACACGTTTGCCTGGAGCGCCGTCATCACCTTCGCGGTGCTGAACGCCGCCGGCCTGCTGTGGGCGATCGCCACGGGCGCGTGGCAGCTGCGCCAGATCTACGATGTCGCCTACTTCCCCCTGGCCGGCACGATCTGGGCGCTGGGGTTGTTCGGCCTCCTGCCGCGCGTGAAAGCGTCGACGAAGAACGAGGGCCATGAGCGCCGCTACTTCTACGGGTCTGTGTGGGCGGTGTGCGTGGCGCAGCCGGTGCTGTGGCTGTTGTGGACCGTGCTGCCGCGGGGTGGCGGCTGGGATGTGTTGAAGCTTGCCGTCTTCGTCGGCATCCTCGTCTACGTCGGCAATCTCGCCCGCCGAGGCCTGCTGCCGCGCACGCGC
>CAVOPA010000011.1:0-365977 GCA_963697705.1 Vicinamibacteria bacterium | reverse complement strand
CGGGGAGCCGTCGCTCCATTCGGAGTGCATTTGCAGGTCGCCGAGGTACTGCTCCACGGTGGGACCCGCGAATGAGGAATCCGATAGAATTCGGCGAACTTCCGCACGGCTCAGAAAGTGTCGCCGAAGCTGGCGGCGCCGCTGAATATCTGCATGGCGGTCACTCGCTTCGATCGCCAGTTCAACCGTCGGCGATCCGCCGGTCTCCAGCACCTCGCGGATGACTCGTGCGGAGCCAGGCCCGATTCCAGGAATCCTGGGCCACGCGCCTTCCGCGCCGATCAGATCGGTTAGTGGCGTGTCGAGCGCGAAGATTGCCGCCGCGGCGCGCTTGTATCCGAACATCTTCTGCTGCGACGACTGTGCGAAGGCTAGATCGCGCAGATACCCACCGACGACGGCGTTGACGTCTGCGTAGATTCGGGGCCCTTGCACCGGCATCGCACCCATTTTCGCGTCATGCCCGCGGCGGCACGAGTGCACCAGTCACAAGCGCCAGCAGCGACCCGGTCACACTGAAACCGACGAGCGCATGAGAAATCCCTCCCATGAACAGGCGAGTCGAATCCTGGTCTGGCCAGAGGGCCGAGCGATCTACCAAGGGTTTCTCAACGTCCCGTCTCGGCATGCGGTGCGTGCACCGGTTTGGATTCCGGCGACCAGCGCTGTCGAAGGTAGACGGCGAGCCACACCATCGCCGCGATGGCAAGGAACTCGCTCTGCCAGTTCTGAAACGACTCGAACCAAAAACGCGACGAGGTGACGTAATCGGTGAACGCCGGCTCCGGCTGGTGGTGGAGGATTTCGTCGGCGGCATAGTCCGAGAAACCGCCGAGCGCATGGCCGATCCACGACAGCAGGAACAGCAGAATGAATGCGAGCCCGAGTGAATGCTCATAGAGCCGGAGGATCCAGCCGCCTCGCCTGACTGGCCACGGAGCCTCCGGATCATGAGCAAAGTCACGGGGGTCGGTGTCCACCAGCTCCGTCGCGCCGGGTCGTCTCGACTCCGGTGATCCCTTCTGCACGAGCCACGACGTCAGCAGAACAAATACGGCCATCTGCAGGAATTCGCTCTCCCAATTCTCAAAGAGTGCTTCCCATGGATGCCCGGTCGCCAGGTAGCCGGTCATGCTTACGAGTGGCTCGCCGTGTTCCCGTTGCGTGGCGTTGTATTCGTACAGGCCCGTGACCAGTTGTGCGGCGAGAAACACCAGAAACATCGCCATCAGCACGAGCGTCAATGCACGGTCGCGAAACCATTCCACAGTGACTTATCTCCGACTCGTAGACTGAGACTCGGTCGTTCGTCGCGGTCGAGTCCGTTGAGGCGTCAGGCGCCGAACGTGAGTGGTACGAGTGAGCAGCGATGCCGCTCGATGGTTTCCCACCAGGACCGCGCTCGATAAGCCGACGAGATCTTCTTTCACGGCCCGCGGTCACGATGAGTTCTGGCCAAGCCCCTAAAATGTCTCCGTATAGAACGGCGATTGGCCCAAGCGATCCAGGAGCTGCTTCGGGTCATCGTAAATTGCGATCGACCCTCGAAGTGCGGCGTCATCCCACCCGCCGCATCGAAATGCGATCGTTGCAAGCCCGGCACGGCGTGCCGCCTCAATGTCATGGGGCGTGTCGCCAATCATGATGGCCCGGTCAGGTGATGAGCCGGATTTCTCCAAGGCAGCGACGAGGATATCGGGATCAGGCTTGGATCGCTGGGCATCGTCCGACGTCGTCGCGTCCTTCACCAACGCCTGCCCACCGCAGATCGTCAGCAGGGCCTTCACCTCGTCCTCTTTCGCGGACGTGGCGACGACGACTGTCAGGCGGCTTTCCAAGAGCCACTCGACGAACGCGACCGCGCCGGGCGTGGGGTTGAGGGTCGGCAGGTAACGGTTCCGGAATATCTCGACGCGCGCTTCGGCAATCCTCCTGCCCTCGCCGGATTCGTCGTCCAGCGAAGCCAGTTCCCGAAGCAGCTTGTCGCCACCTTTGCCGATCAGCGGGCGAATCTGTTCCGGGGAGTGGTGTCGGCCATGGGCCGCGAGCGCGTCCGACCACGCGGCCGCGTGCGCCCCGTTGCTGTCCACGAGCGTGCCGTCGATGTCCAGGAGAACCGCGTCATACCGCGAGAGCATCGTGTTCACCAGCTGAGGGACCGTCTTCTCCATGGGAAATCCGCTATGGCTTGAGCACTACCTTGATGCAGCCGTCTTCTTTGTCTTTGTCCCGAAACGGCGTGTCCCTGGTGCACAGCAGGACGCGCGGCTCGAGCCGAAGGGAAGGGTGCTCGGGTTGTGCAGTCAGGCATCTCGTCGATGCCGGTGCGGTTAGCAGGCTGGTCGCCGGTTCGCACGCGTCTCACGAGCGACTCGGATCGACCGCCGCGGCTCTCTGCTCGGCGCGGCGATAGTGTTCATCAAAGCCGGGTACCAGATCGCCGATGTAGTCCTTGATCTGCGCAGTCGCCACGCCGACCAAGGCCCCCTGGACGTTGTTCCAGAGCTCCCGCGCCTGCGCCTGCACCGAGCCGTGACCTCCCACGGCCGGGTTCATGGCGACACCGGACAGTGGGCGACCAGCAGACTTGGACCTGAGCGCACTCGCAAGCACCATCCCACCGATGAACGCGGCGCCGAGAAAGACGTGTGGCCGTTCTCGGAAATGCTCGCGCCAATCCGTGGCGGCCTCGACCTTGTCCTCCAGCTCCCTCAGATTCGAGCCCAGGCGTTCTCGAGTCCGATCGATGTGCGCCTCTATTTGGTTGGCTGTTTCATCCATTCGAGATTCTCCTTGACCGATTCGACCGTCCGTTCCGGAATCGCGTGTATACGTTTGGCCCTTCGAATGCCGCTCATGAGGAGCGCCGCCGCAGCGGCGGCCATCACCAGCGCGACGATCAGCGTTGCCGCCCACATCGACATGCGGGTTGCGAGTGCGTATGCCAACGCCCACAGCAGGAAGATCCACGCGCTCATCGCTGCAACACCACCGGCAGCGATCCAGACGCCGGACGATACCGCTCGCTTGACCTCCCCGCGTATTTCCACCTTCGCCAGGCGGATCTCGGAGCGGACCATCTCCTGGAGATTTCGAAGAATGTCCTGGAAGACGTCGGATACGGATCGCTCTTCAGCCACGGAGCACCTCCTCCCTTGCCCGGTCGACTAGTCGCGAGACAGGGCCCGACCGAGGAGGAATCCGAACGCCGCGGCAACCGCGAGCGCCGGCCCCGGGTTGCTTTTCACGAACGACTCGACGTCCGCCATCATGCGCTTGGCATCGTGACTGCGGACGTAGTCGGCGCCGGTGCTGAGTCGATCGGCTGTCGCGCGCGCAACGTTGCGGACGGTTTCGCCCCCAGGTAGGTCGGCAGCCCTGTCATAAAGCGCTGACGCGGCCGTGTCGAGTCCGTCGGCGGCCGTCGACCGTCTCTCGTCGATAGCCGCCGCTGCGTCGCCCGCGGCATCGGTCACCGACGCCGCGGCATTCCGCGCTCGCTCCGTGATGTCACTGGCCGCCGTTCTTACATCAGCTGTCGTGGGATTGCTGCCGTGGGTGGTCTTGTTCGGCATAATGTTCTCCTCGCGTTAGGCTTAACGGAATCGCATCAGCGACGATTGCCCGAATTCGCCTTCGATGTTGGTGTCTTCTTCGCGGCGGCGCCGACAGTTGCCGGCGCCGCATCCTCATCGTCCGACTGGGCGGCGTCTGCCGCGCCCTGATTGATCCCGCCTTCAGCCAGTCCCGACAACTTCTTGTCGGCGGCCTTCTCTTCGTCGAGCGTCTGCTGCAAGAGCCTGGCGGCCTCGGTGTGACCCATCGCCTGCGCCCACGCGACGAGCGTGCCGTAGGCGGCCATCTCGTAGTGTTCCGCGCGCTGGCCGGCAGCAATCAGGCAGGCGTCCATCGTGGTCTCATCGAAGTCCTCGTCCATGATCGACTTGCCTTCTTCGATGATGCCGGCGATGCCGTCACAATGCTTGCCGCGCACCTTTTCGTCCAGGCTCGCGAAGACCTTTTCCAGCCGTGCGATCTGGCCCTGCGTCTCTTGAAGATGGCTCTCGAACGCCTGACGCAGCTTGGGGTTCGACGACGCTTTCGCCAACTTGGACAGCGCCTTCGTCAGCTGCTTCTCGGCGTCGTACGTGTCCCGCAGTTCGTCAATGAATGCGTCGTGGAGCGTGCCTGCTTCAGCCATGTCGTCTCTCCTTTTGTGGTTGATGTTGATGGTCCGACCCTACACTCGTGGCGGATCCGTTTCGCGTTCGAAGTGCCGATGCCTGGCGATGGCGGCGATGAAGGCGGCGATGCCGGTCGTATCGTCGCCTTCCATGAGCAGCAGGCCGGGATCCGCGTGACCTGAGACCAGTGTTTCCGGAATGCCTGCCTTCTGTAGAAGACCAGTCGCCGACCCAATCGCCAGTATCGGTTTGCAGTGACGATACTGGTCCTTGACGAATTCGAGCACCCGGCCGTCGACCCCAAGCTGTTCGACCGCGTCGTCACCATCAGGAATGACGACGGCATCCCAGAGCACCGACGGTATCGTCTCGACGGTGGCGTCGACTTGCCGTGCCCCGCCGGTCAGCGTCACCTCACCCAGGCGTGCGCCGACAAAGCGCGGGACTGCACCGGCCGCGAGCAGTTCGCTGGCAAGCGCCTCCAACGACTGACTCTCCGCGCCCTCGGCGACCAGGATGGCGATGCGCCGTGCTTTGATGCTGCCGTCGCCGGGCCGCGCCATGAGTGACAGTGCCGGTGAGACGTCGACTTCTGGCGTCACGTCCGTCTCGAGCACCTTGGGCATCGGCGCTGGCATGGTGCGCATCCCAAGACTGGTGGCCACCGCCTCGGCGAACTCGCGATCGACGTTCATCAGGCCGGACACCATCCGCTCCCGGACCGCGGGGGTCTGCACCCGCGACAGCTCGAAGCGAAACGCGTTGATGATGTGCGTGCGCTCCGGCGGCGTCTGACTGTCGAGGAATAGACGCGCTTGAGCGTAGTGCTCGGCAAACCGCTCGGGCTTGCCGCGCAGCTTGCTGGCCTCGGGCTCTACCTTGTCGGCGAACGGGACGAATCCTTTGGCGCCGGCTTGAAAGGGACATCCCCCAGCCAGCGAGTTCGGCTCGTAGGCGACGCGACCGCGGTTGATGGCTTGCCGGTGCATGCCATCACGCTGGTTGTTGTGCACCGCCGCCACGGGCGCATTGATCGGGATCTCGTGGAAGTTCGGCCCGCCCAACCGCGAGATCTGCGTATCGACGTACGAATGAATGCGTCCCGCCAACAGGGGATCGTTCGAAAAATCGATGCCGGGGACCACATGCGCGGTGCAGAAGGCCACCTGCTCCGTCTCGGCGAAAAAGTTGTCGGGATTCCGGTTGAGCACCAGTCGTCCCACCGGCACGAGCGGCACCAGTTCCTCGGGAACGATCTTGGTGGCATCGAGCACGTCGAAAGTGAATCGCTCCGCCTGCTCCTCCGTGATGATCTGAAGCCCTAGTTCGTACTCCGGATACGCGCCGGCCTCTATGGCTTCCCACAGATCGCGCCGATGGAAGTCGGGGTCAGCGCCCGAAATCTTCACCGCCTCGTCCCAGACCAGCGAATGCGTTCCGGCGACAGGATTCCAGTGAAACTTGACGAACGTCGACTCGCCGGCGTCGTTCACGAGCCGGAAACTGTGCACGCCAAAACCTTGCATCGTGCGATAGCTGCGCGGAATCGCCCGATCCGACATCGCCCACATCAACATGTGCGTAATCTCGGGCATGAGCGACGCGAAGTCCCAGAAGGTGTCATGGGCCGACGCCGCCTGCGGCATCGCAAAGTGTGGCTCCGGCTTCGCTGCGTGCACGAGGTCTGGAAACTTCATCGCATCCTGGATGAAGAAGACGGGGATGTTGTTGCCGACGAGATCCCAGTTGCCCTCGTCCGTGTAGAACTTGACGGCAAATCCACGAACGTCCCGCGCCGTATCGGTCGATCCGCGCTCGCCGAGCACCGTCGAGAACCGCACGAACACCGGCGTCTGCTTGCCGACTTCGGCGAAGAGCGACGCGCGGGTGAACTCGGGGATCGCGTTGGTACATTCGAAGATGCCGTGCGCCGCGGAGCCGCGCGCATGCACGATTCGCTCGGGAATGCGCTCGTGGTCGAAGTGCGTGATCTTTTCACGCAGGATGAAATCTTCGAGGAGGGTCGGTCCGCGCAACCCGGCTTTCAGCGAGTTCTGGTTGTCAGCAACGGGGACGCCCTGATTGGTCGTCAGCGTCCGTTTGCTCGAATCCACTCGCACGCGATCCAGGGGGCCGTTCGTCTTGTTCTCGCCGATGACGGGTCCGCCGCTGCCCACTTTGTCCGACCCGTTGCTTTCCTGGAGAGTGCTCGACCCCACAATCGGGTCAGTAGGTTCGATGGACACGCCCGGCTCCGGCCGGATCGCCGCCTCTGGGTCGTACTCGAACGCCTTGCTGGCGTTGAAGGGCAGGGCCGCAGCCAGTTGCTGAGTGGCCGCCATTTTCGCCGTGAGGTCATCCGAAGAGTCGACGAGCGGCTTCGGGTCCGCCGGCCCAGAGACCGTGGCGCGGCTGTTCGGATCGATGGCGAGCGGTGTTTCGGGACGTAACTTTTTCGACTTGGCCATAATTCAGCTTTCGCTATGGGTGCGTTGTGCGCATCGACGTCGCCGCTGGCCGCGCCCAGCACCTGTCTGACCGGCGGTGTCGAACGCGCCACGGTAGGCGCGCGCAGGCCGTGGCAGAGACGGCCAGACGTGGAATAATCGAAGGCATTCCTGCTGAGGCGTCGAGGCTTGCGCCTGAGGCTCCATGCAGACCGAGACCCGCCGCATACGCCCTCGCAATCGACTGCTGTCGCGACTTCCCGACGAGGACTTCGAGCGTCTCGCTCCGCACCTGCGAACGCTCGCACTGACCAACAAGCTCGTCCTGCAGCGACCCAACGAGCACATCAACGAGATCGTCTTTCCTGAGGGCGGTGTGGTGTCGGTGACGACGATGATGCTGGATGGATCCGCCGTGGAGGTCGCAACCATCGGCGCTGAAGGATTGGTCGGCATCAATGCGTTCCTCGGCGGTGCGACATCGAACAGTGAATCCATGGTCCAGGTGCCTGGTGCGACCGCCGTCGCCCTGCCCGTCGCAGTATTTCGAACTGAAGTGGAGCGGGCCGGCCCGTTTCGGGAGCGCGTCCAACGCTACAGTCAGGGATTGATGGGCCTGATGATGCAGTCCGCCGCATGTCTCGGCCCTCCACTCGGTGGAAGCGCGCTGCTGCCGATGGCTCTTGATGGCGCACGACCGCGCGGGGCGCAAGGCATTTCAGCTCAGCCAGGAGTTCCTCGCGATGATGCTCGGCTCCTCCCGTCAGACCGTCAGCGTGGTGGCCAGCGCGCTGCAGAAGGAAGGCATCATCAGCTATGCGTACGGTCGCGTGAACGTGCTCGATCGCGTGCGACTGGAGCAGGGCGCGTGCGAGTGTTACCGAACGGTCGAGGACCTGTTCGCTCGGCTCGAGCTGTAGTCCGCCGCCCCGTCTACCCATTCTGTTCTCTGCACGTCGACGGTGCAGCTCGCTCGGCGATCGCGTCCTCACTCAACGCACCATACGTCGCCCGACTTGCCAACACCGTCGTCCAGGCGACAGTCTCACGCGCCATCGACCAGTAGATTCGCTCAGTGCGTGCGCCGAGGCCGGACGTGACGATGTGCCGCCGCGACGATCAGTCGATGACTACCGCGTCACACTGGTCCTGCACCGACTCTGCACGAGCCAGCCGCTGAGGCCGGAGCCAGCCCTGCTTTCCGCAACTTCGGAGACGTCGCGCGAGACAACGGGCCAAACCGGAGGACGACATGGCGAAAAAGACTCAGAAACGTGCAGGTGCGAAGCGCGCGAGACCCGCGGGCAAACGCGATCTGGTGCGCCGGCCGAAAGCCAGCGCCTACGCCAAGCGCCCCACGCGAGGTCGCTTCAAGGAAATGGATGACGTCGGCCGCTCGCAGAAAGCTGACAAGGCTCGCAAGGCCAAGAAGAAGGTGCGCAGCGGCTACGGCGACCAAGGCGACGAACGGCCCAAGGCGGCCCGACGAACGCGACGATAGAAGACGGCTCGCAAGTCTCCGACACGCCGCGACGACCGACATCACTCGACCGACTGGAACCCTTCGAGGACGACTGCGTAATGGTCGTCATTGAGACACCCAAGGGGTCACCGAATTACGGTACGTTCGGACTCAAAGGCCTATTGCCGGCGGGCGCGGTCTTTCCCTTTCACGCTTGAAAATTGATTCCGTTCACGCTCAGTAACGCACACC
The DNA here is from genome assembly GCA_963697705.1 of Vicinamibacteria bacterium. Taxonomy (GTDB): domain Bacteria; phylum Acidobacteriota; class Vicinamibacteria; order Vicinamibacterales; family JAENWD01; genus CAVUCH01. Next base: position 357,632 of record CAVOPA010000011.1, on the reverse strand, counting down.
GGCACGCACCAACGCTCTCTCGATCAACGACTTCCCGCAACAACGATGTGCATCGGAGTGTCCCCGTAAATCACAGTGTTTTGACTGGGGTTTCTGGGGCATGTGACACAGTTCTGACACAGAAGTCGGTCACGGTTAGCGCGATACGAACCGATGTGCGCCAGGGTCGGCACCGTCCATGACATGCGCTTCGTGTTTCTGGACAACGACACGAAGATGCTCCTCACCACTTCCTACGACGGTGAGTGGGACCCCTACATCGCGGACTTCGTGGCGAAGATCCCCGACGGCCTGGACGTCCTCTTCTCTGCCTGGGAAGGCTGGCCGGGGATCCGCAGCCCGGAGTGCCCGGACTGGATCGCCAACCACCAGATCCAGGCAGAAGGCTGGTACGTCGCCCATCCGGATCTCACGGTGCGGGACATCCGCCGGCTGAAGCGCGTCGGCAAGGCGGTCGGCGGGTTCCTGGATGAGATCAACAGCTAGACGCGATCTCAATGAAGTTGTTTCAGTCGGGGCCGGGATCGTCCGGCCTCGACGCCACGCGAGTGACTCCTTGGAAGGAACGGGCGTTACACATGTTCTCAATTCAGCCGCGAGCGAGTCGCAGAGGACGGCCATGAATCACCGTCAATACCGTATAGCCGGGAAGTTTGTCGAGGCGATCCTCGAGAATCAGCGCCGGGCGGCCTTGGAAATGCGAGAGCGCGAGCGGCCGCGCCGCCCAGGCCGAATCGAGCTCGGCCTGAAGGGCCAATTCGTGCTGCAGCATCCGAACGCGATCGGCTGTTGGGTGCTCCGCCGAAGGCATTGTTACGAGTACCGAGGGTGGATCAGGCGTTGGACTTGCTGTGCCCCGGCCTCGGCACAGCACGAACTCGCTGTCCTGATAAAGTGTCGCCAATGTGTAACGCGACAGATCCATTCCGAGATCGCGGACCGTGACTATTGCTTGGTCGCCTGAGGCACTCCTACGCCCGTTGTGCCTCGAGCATTCGGATCATCGTAGGTTTGTTGAACGGTCCTGTCGACTGATACTTTTCGCATGGAAGGTGGCGCGCGGAGCCTGCGCTGACCCCGGTGATCAGAACCGTCTTGTTGCGACGGGACCGGCATCGTGAGCGCCTGACGCCGTGTGTTCCAGGTGCTGGCTGACACCAGCCTCGTGATCCAGTAAAAACCGAGACTTTCGACCGGTCTGACTGTCCCTGTGACGCGCAGACTCCACGGCACAGTCTGCGCGTTTTTTCACTCGGTTCGATCGAAAAGAAGAACAAACACGAGACGAGGCGACGGTTCTATGACCGTCGCCTTAAATACGGTGCCGCGACGGAGGTGTCGCTCGTGGGTCGTTTACATCGACCGCGCGATCCGTCATTGGCGATGTCACTGAGTGCCTCGACGGGCCGAGTCTCGAGCCCGTATTTGTGAAGCCGGCCGTACAGCTGCATCCGCGAGATCCCCAGCCTTCGTGATGCCTCCACCTTGTTGCCGTTGGCGTCGCGCATCACGCGTTCAATGGTGCGGCGCTCGAGGACTTCGAGGTCGGTGCTGTCGCCCTGCGCCGGCGACTCCGATCGTAGCGAGAGATCCTCGGGACGAATCGCCTCGCCCTCGCACAGGATGGTCGCCCGCTCTAGGACGTTGCGCAGCTCGCGCACGTTGCCGGGCCAGTCGTGGTGAAGCAGTGCGGCCATGGCGTCGGACGTGATGTCGATGCCGCGACCGGCCGTGCGATCGAACTCGCGAAGAAAGCCGAGCACGAGCGCAGGAATATCCGCGCGCCGATGCCGGAGCGGCGGAATGTAGATGTCAAACACGTTCAGTCGATAGTAGAGGTCAGCGCGGAGCCGGCCCCCTGCTACAGCATCATGCAGGTCCCGGTTGGTGGCCGCGATCACGCGCACGTTGGCTCTCACCGGGCGCGTGCCACCCAGACGCACGAACTCACGCTAATGCAGCACGCGCAGGAACTTCGCCTGCGCGGCGCGGGTCATCTCGGTCACCTCGTCGAGAAACAGCACACCGCCCGACGCCAGCTCTATCTGATGTCGAGTGGCAGCTCACCGACTTCATCGAGAAAGATTGTTCCGCCGTCAGCGACTTGGAACCGTCCCGGCCGATCGCGCAGCGCACCGGTGAATGCCCCGCGAAGATGGCCGAAGGACTCACTCTCGAACACCTCCCGTGGGATCGCACTGCAGTTCACGCGGACAAATGGCCGGTGTGCACGTCGACCGCGATTGTGAATCGCCTGCGCGAGTAATTCCTTGCCGGTACCTGACTCGCCCAAGATCAGCACCGTCGCGTCGGTACGAGCTACGTCGTCGACCTGGTCGAGAACTTGATGAAGCGCCCGACTCCCGCCGACGATGTCGCCGAACGCTAGAGCTGTCGCGACTTCTTCTTTGAGGTAGACGTCGTGAGATTCGAGCTGTTGGCGCAGGCGCTCGAGCTCTGAAAACGCACGCGCATTGACAATCGCTGACGCTGCTTGATCCGCGAACATGCGTAGCACCGGAACTCATGTTCGTTGATGGATTCCCGCCGAAAGACTGCTAACACGCCAAGGATTTCGTCCTCGAAAAATGAGGGGCTGGCCCGCGAAGCTCTGAATCGCTTCACACTGCACCCACTCAGGTCGAGCCCAACGCTCCGAGTGGGAATCGGGCAACAGCAAACCCGTTTGCTCAGCTGCGATGGAGCCCACCTTGAGCTGTCCAAGAGGTATCCGTCTGAATTGTCCGTCGGTGCGGGACCAGGACTCTCCATGGAGCGACGTGCCGGCGCTCGCCGCCAAATGCAGGCATGCCGTCTGATCCGCGCACAATGATCGGACCTTGCAGGAGTCGCACAGATCACCGGAGCCGACGACCCACACCCGAGCCAAGGCGACGCTCCGCTGCGCGCTCAGGCCTTCGACAATCCGTCGCAACACACCATCGACAGTACGCTCGCTCGAGATGCGGCGCGCGATATCCTGCAATGCTTCGAGGTGCATACGCGTGCTCCACCTAAGGTAAGCGTCCAGGACCCGATCGTCGGATGTGGTCACGGCAACACAAGCGCGCCGGTCACCGAATTTCGTCGTCGGCAAGAAGTCGGCCCCTCGTGGTCGGCCGCTAGGCTATTCAGTACCCGAGCACGACTGCTCTGCATCCCAGCCGCGACGAACGCGTTTTGGAAATCAGCCCCAACAGGGGGAGAGACGGTTACTTCCGCGCCCGGAGGTGGTGGAAGACGCTCTTGTCGATCCCGAGGCCACGATCGTCGATTCGAGCGTCGACCGCGCTATGCCCAGGCCCAGCCTGGCCGCCGCTCCGGGAGAGGCCGGACACCCGGCCGCCGCTCGCCCGCAGGGCGTCTTCGATGATCGCTCGCTAGTGGCCGGCGAGCGTGCTGGACAACACACGGCTGAGGGTTTAGCAAACCGCCGCACCGGCCGATTTCAAGCCGTTTCCAACATTTCCTGCGCGGCGTCAGAGTACTCTTGCCGGGCGGCAGATCTCCTAAGGAACAACGGCCGCCGGCACGAGCCGAAGGCCGAGTGCGGCGGCTTGGGCGTGGAGTCGCTTGTGTACCCGCTCGCGATGATCGGCTTCGTGCTTAAGAAAGTTGTGATGCTGCTCGACAAGCTGGACGGCGTCGGCGCCGACCGGCAGGTGAACTGGCGGTTTTCTCTCCGTGCTGGTGGATTTGTTCAGGCGACATTTCCTCAAACGCGTGATGAGACCGTAGCCCGCGTTGTTGACGAGGACATCGATTCGACCAAAGTGATCGACAGCGTCAGAGACGACTCTCGTCGCGGCAGTTGGGTCGGTTACGTCCAGAGAAGCCGTCATTAGCCGGGTGGCAGCCTCGTCGGGAATCGCGTATGCGGCGTTCTTGGGGATCTGATGCGTGTCGAACCAGTTGGGAGTTTTGGACCCGACGACCGACACGGGTATCTCGCCCACCGTCGCCCTCCAGCGCCTATCCGCGCGCGACAAAAAGCGGGGCTAGGTCGTTTTCGGCCCTCCTTTGAGATCTGCCATGGGCAACGAGCGTTCGGCCCAGACGGCGACGACTAATCGAACTATCGGTTCAACGGTGTTCCGGCCGAATGCGCTTCTTGCTGATACAGATATTTCTGGAAGCCGATGAAGACTCGTCCAATGTCCTCAGGCTTGCCCAGGTGAGCCACCGCGTCGGCAATTGAGTTGTTGTATTTCAACCGCAACAATGGGGTCAGTTTCTCTTGGTCGAGTTCCTGCACGCCAACACGGACGTAGTGAGAGAGCACGAAGTCGAGAAAGGCTTGCTCTTTGCTCTCAAACGCCGCGCTGATCGCAACCTTGGCTCTCGCCGCGCGTTCCTCTCGGGTAAAGTCGTGTCTGCTGTAAGTTTTCATAGGAAACGAACGGCAGAAAACTACCGGCGTGGCTATTCGCTGCGGAGCGCTACGTTGGGATCGACCGCCGCGGCCCTGCGGGCCGGCAAGTAGCAGGCAAAGAACGCGGCACAGATCAACGGAATCGGCGTCACCACCAGCATCCACGGATCGACGATGGCGACGTCCAGCTCGAGATACGCGCGCGCGATCGCCCGGCCGACGAGGCCAATCGACAACCCGAAGATGAGCCCGTCGAGGACAGGACGATAGCCGTCCACGAGCACCATGCGCTTGATCTGTCCGGCGGTGGCCCCCAACGACATCCGCACGCCGATCTCCCGCGTGCGGTTTGCAATGATATGCGACTGGATGCCGTAGAGGCCCGCCATGGCGAGAAGCAGCGTGATCGCGCCGAGGCCGACCGCCGTCATGCCGAGCCCGCGCAGGACCTGAAACGGTCCGGCGAGCACCGATCGTCCCGTCCCGATGGTGTCGACCGCCACGTCCGGATCGGCACGCCGGATGGCCTCGCGCATCGCGCCCACCGCATTCGTCACCGATCCGGATGCCCGCGCGACGACCGTGATGAGCGGCTGGTAGTGCTGCGTCAGCGGCACGTAGGCCAGTGGCCGCGGATCCGCGAAGATACTGCCCACGTCCGTATCGGCGGCAACGCCGACGATCGTGGCCGTCGGGGACCGCGTCTGGCCGACCGCCATCTCCCGCCCGACGACGTCGGCGGTACCGAACATCTGCCGTGCCGTGAATTCGCTCAGGACCACGACGCGTGGCGCGGCCGGCCCGTCGCGATCGTCGAAACCGCGTCCACGAAGGATCTCCACCCCCAGCGTTCGGAACATCGAGGGGGCCCCGGCGATCGTCGTCACCACCTGCGGGTCCATTCGCGCGGCGCTCGTCTGTTCCAGTGGTGAGATGGACAGACGCAGCGTACTCGGCACGCCGAAGGGCAATCCACTCGACAGTGAGGCCGCCTCGACCGACGGATGGCGCCGCAGCTCGTCGAGTACCCGGTCGAAGATGCGCCGTGCGCGAGGCTCGTTCCACTCCGGCGTGTCGAAATTGAGAACGGCGACGCCGATTCGATCCAGGTCGATGCCGGAATCATGGCGCGCCTCCGCGATCGAGGTACTTCACGAACATGGTGGCGATGATGAAGAACCCGGCCGCGATGGCGACCTGCCACCGCAGGAGAAGCCGCTGGCGCCGGCCGCGCTGCGGTCCGGCGGCCGATCCGCCGGCGAGCGCGCCGCGAACGTCGAGCGTGCGCGTCAGCTGAATCGCCGGCTCGAGGCCGAAGACGACGAGCGCGATGAGGAGCGACGAGACCGCGATCGTCAGCGCCGGCACGTTCAGCGCGGGATGAAACGACAGCGTGGTACGGCCGCCGAAAGGCATGGCGAGGCTGAACTCGGTGTCCATCACGACGCGCAACAGCTCGAACATGACGTAGGACGCGAATGCGCCGCCGGCCGCCAGCATCACGCTCTCGAGACACTGTTCGCGCACGAGCCGCCACCTCGATGCGCCGAGGGCGCGCCGCACGGCGAGCTCGCGCAGCCGTGTACTTCCGCGGGCGAGCACGAGGTTGCCGAGGTTCGTGCAGGCGACGACCAGCACCAACCCGACGAGCGCCACGAGCGTCATCCCGAACCGGCGCACGGCGGAGTCCTCGTCGTCGGAGATCGCCGCCATGGTCTTTGCGCGCCACGGGCGATCCGTGGCGCCGACGCCCTTGCCACGGAATCGCGGCGGAAACAACTCGTCGAGCCGCTCGGCGATGGTCTGCATTTCCGCCGATGCCGCGGCGATCGTCACCTCCGTTGCGAGGCGGCCAAAGACGGTGAGCCGTCGATCGTCTCGTGCTGTGGCGCGCGGCGCCGCCGTCCGGGGGGACTCCTTCAACCGTGACTCGGTACCGAGTGGAATCCAGAACTGCGTGCCCACCAGCCATCCGCGAGGACCGCTGAACGAGGCCGGCGCCACGCCGATAATCTCGAAGGGTTCTCCGGAGATCGCCACGGTGGCGCCGACGATCCGCGGATCGGACGCGAACCGCCGTCGCCACAGCGTATCGCTCAGCATCACCACACGTCCGCCGCCGGCATCGTCGCTCGGCTGAATCGTGCGTCCGAGCTTGGCGCCCACGCCGAGCGTGGCGAAGTACGATCCGCTCACCGACTCGCCGATGACCATCTCCGTCACGGACGGCAGGGCAAGGCGGCGAACGAACGTGGCGGACGCGGCGACGTGGGAGAACGACGTCTGGGCGGTCTGCACATCGCGGAAGTCCGGCTCCGACACCGTGCCGGTCAGCAGCCGTCCGCTGTACGGGGTGACGATGACGGCGACGCGATCGGGCTCGTGGATGCCGAGGCCGCGCAGGAACACCGCATCGACGATCGAATACACGGCTGTCGTGATCGCGACGCCGACCGCGAGCGAGAGAATCGCGAAGGTTGTGAAGAGAGGCGTCGCGCCGAGCCGCCTGAGCGCGAGCCTGATGTCGCGGCCCACGGCTGTCGAGGGTAGCACGCCCGGCTACCGGCCGAACGTGAACGCGTGAAACTCGCGCGCGACGAGGAGCGGCAGCACGATGGTCTGGCCGGCCTCCGAGAGTCCCTTCTCGGCCCCGTGCGCCGGCGCGAATTCGAGCTGTGGATACACCGCGACGGAAATGCCGCGGCGCTCGTCGCCATAGAAGTCGAACTTCCCGCCGATCGCAGTCGTCCCGATGCCGGCCTTGTAACCCTCTCCGTCCTCATTGGCGGCGGAAACCGGGTCTTACACGAGGGCGACCCCTTCAACGAGGAGTCTTCCGCGGAACGGCACCGTCATGCCGGTGATCCGAGCCAAATGGCTATTGGTCTCAGGGCCACATGTCGTGGCAACGATTTCGCAATCGGCGCCAATCGACTGACGCTGGCAGCACGGCTCGCCGTCGAAATCTGACCAAATCCGGCCAGAAAGAGCGTAGTCTGCACAAGTCATCTCGACATATTGAACGAGGAATTCCGATGAAGCGATTCAACCAAGCCATGGTCGTGATGATGGGTGTCGCGGTCTCCACGCTCTTGGCTCAGGCGCTGGAATCCGCGAGCCGCGAGCCCGCGGCCGCCCAGGAAAAGCACTGGGCCTACGAAGACAGCGCCAAGACGGTCGGTCCCGCGAAGTGGGGCACACTCGCCGGCGATGCGACGTGCTCGACGGGCAAACAGCAGGCGCCCATCAACCTGCGCGCAGGCATGGCGACACCGCAGGACCTCCCGAATCTGGTGTTTGGGTACAAGCCGTCCAGCCTCTCGATGACCAACAACGGCCACACGGAACAGATGACGTACGAGGCGGGCTCCACCCTCGGCCGCGTGGGAAGCCAAGACACGTGGACGCTCGCGCAATTCCACTTCCACGACCCGAGCGAGCACACCGTGGACGGCACGTCGTATCCGCTCGAAATGCACCTCGTTCACGTCGACGCCGCCGGGAAACCAGCCGTGGTCGTAGCCGTCTTCATTCAGGCCGGCAAGGAGAACGTTGCGCTCGCGCCGGCGTTCCAGAGCCTGCCCGCCAAGGAAGGCGACACGGTGGCTCGGCCGGGAGAAACCATCGATGCCGCCGCGTTGCTGCCGGCCGACAGGACCTTCTTTACCTACGCGGGTTCGCTGACCACACCGCCCTGCACCGAGGGCATCACGTGGTACGTGCTGAAGGTGCCGATCGAGATGTCACGCGCGCAGATCGCCGCGTTCACGAAGCTCGAGCACCTCAGGCACAACAACCGGCCGATCCAGAGTCTCGGTGGCCGCGTCGTGCTGATCGATTCCACGCCTGACAAGTAGCGTTGCCAAAACAACGGGTTGACATTCGATCGCCGCCGCCGAGGAGTTGAGATCAATGCCTGAGCGCCCGAGCTGGACCCCAGCCCCAATGTCGCCCGACGGTGTGCGTAGCTTTCGGCAGCAGCTCACGGTGGGCGAGGATGCCGTCGATGTCACGAAGTGGTTCCCCGAATCGTACGGAATCCCGCCGCGCGTGCGTGTCGGCCGGAACCGGTGGTTCAATCTCCTGTGGTTGCTTCCGATCGGCTTCGTGGTCCTGATCTCCGCGGTGGCGGTCGCGCAGGGTCTGCGCACGATCCCGTCGGTCGAGGACTTCATCGCCCGGTATCCCGGCACCATCGTGTCGGCGGAGGCGCACGAGAACCCGGGGTTTCCCGTCTGGGTCGGGGTGCAACACTTCTTCAACCTGTTCCTGATGATCTTCATCCTCCGGTCTGGAATACAGATCCTCAGTGACCATCCGCGGCTGTACTGGACCCGGCACAGCACACCGGGCAAGGACTGGTTCCGCTTCCAAAAAGAGGTGCCGACCGAGGGGTCGTGGACGGCGAAGCAAGACTCGGTCAGCTTGCCTGGACAGATCGGTCTTCCGGGCCTTCGGCACTCCATCGGCCTGGCGCGCTGGTGGCATCTCGGTGTCGATACGCTGTGGCTCCTGAACGGCCTGGTCTTTTACGTGCTGTTGTTCGCCACTGGCCATTGGCGGCGAGTCGTGCCGACCAGTTGGGACGTGTTCCCCAATGCGCTCTCCGTCCAGATTCAGTACTTGTCGTTACAGTGGCCGGCAGAGCACGGGTGGGTCGCGTACAACAGCCTCCAGTTGATCGCGTACTTCATCACCATCTTCATCGCCGCCCCCGCGGCGCTCATCACCGGGCTGGGGATGTCGCCCGCGCTGTCGACGCGTTTCAAGCGGCTCAGTCGCGTGCTCAGCATCCAGACCGCGCGATCCCTCCATTTCCTCGTGTTTGTCTGGTTCTTGATTTTCATCGTGACGCACGTCCTCTTCGTGTTCACGACCGGTCTGCGCGCGAACCTCAACCACATCTACGGGGGGCGCGACGACGACAGTTGGATCGGCTTTACCGTCTTCGCGCTCTCGATGGTCGTGCTCATTGTCGGCTGGGTTGCGGCCACGCCGCTCACGTTGCGACACCCGCGTGTCGTGCAGCGTGTCGGGTTCGCGCTGATCGGGCCGGTTCAGGGGTTGTTCGAACACGTCGATTCGACGGCCGGCGTCTACACCGAGCGCGACATCTCTCCGTATTTCTGGCGCAACGGGAAACTCCCCGACTCCGAGAAGTACGCGGCCTTGCTCGCCACGTAACTTCGCGGGTTGCCGGCTTCGGATCGGCGGGCTGGTCGACAACCCCGTCGACCTCTCGCTCGAGGAGTTGCGCGCGCTGCCGCATCACGAACAGATCACGCAGCACTTCTGCATCCAAGGCTGGTCGGGCGTCGCCAAGTGGGGCGGCGTGTCGCTGCAGACGATCCTCGACCTCGTTCGCCCGAAGCCCGAGGCCAAGTGGGTCGTGTTTTACTCATTTGCTGACGGTCCCGAGGGAGGCATCTATTACGACGTGCACGCGATCGAGCAGATGCGCTACAAGCTGACGATGCTCGCCTACGACATGAACGGCAAGCCGCTGCCGCCCGACCACGGCGCGCCCCTGCGGCTGCGCAACGAGACGCAGCTCGGGTTCAAGCAGGTGAAGTGGATCAAGGGCCTGGAGTTCGTCGCCGACTTCGCCGACATCGGCGGCGGCTACGGCGGCTACCACCAGGATCACGAGTTTTTCGGGTACCGACAATCCATCTGACAAATGACCCCGTAAGCGTCGGTATTTGTCGCCGGTTTGCAACCCGCGTCTTCGGCTCACCGACTGATGTAGCGGAAAGGATCGACTTGAAGGCCATCACCGTCCTGCCACACACACCGGGGAGCGCCAGCCTCGATGACATCCCAGAGCCCGACCCGCGCGACGGGTCCGTGCTCGTCGAGGCGATCGCCGTCGGCGTGTGCGGGACCGACGTCGAGATCGTCGAAGGCAAGTACGGCTGGGCACCGCCGGGCAAGGCGCGGCTGGTGCTCGGCCACGAGTCGCTCGGCCGCGTCATCGACCCGGGTCCGACCAGCGCGTTCCGCGAGGGCGACCTGGTCGTCGGCATCGTCCGGCGCCCCGACCCGGTGCCGTGCCCGAACTGCGCGGTTGGTGAATGGGACATGTGCCGCAACGGCAAGTACACCGAGCGCGGCATCAAGGAAATCGACGGCTTCATGTCGGAGCGCTGGCGGATCGAGCCCGAGTACGCGATGAAGGTCGACCCGTCGCTCGGCCTGCTTGGCGTGCTGCTGGAACCCACGACCGTTGTCACGAAGGCCTGGGAACAGGTCCAAACGATCAGCCAGCGTGCCTTCTGGGAGGGGCGCAAGGTGCTCGTCACCGGCGCCGGACCAATCGGTCTGCTGGCGGCGCTGGTTGGCCAGCAGCACGGGTTCGAGGTTCACGTTCTCGATCGCGTCGAATCGGGCGCCAAGCCCGATCTGGTTCGTGCCCTGGGGGCGACATATCACGCCGGTGGCGTCGCCGACATCGGATTCCAGCCCGACGTGATCGTCGAGTGCACGGGCGTCGGCCAGGTCATCGCCGACTCGGTCAACGTTGTGGCCGCCGGCGGCATCGTCTGCCTCACGGGCGTCGGCACGGGTGGCCGGACCGTCGGCCAGTCCACCGCCGACATCGCCGCGACGATGGTGCTCCAGAACAACGTCATCGTCGGAAGCGTCAACGCCAACAAGCGGCATTGGTACAAGGCCGGTCAGGTCCTCGCTCGCGCGGATGCGACGTGGCTGGCGCGCCTGCTCTCGCGGCGTGAGAAGCCGGAAGCGTTCATGAACGCGTTGCACCGCCAGCCGGACGACATCAAGGTCGTCATCCAGTTCGCGGACGCGTGACCGGGTCGATCAGAGTGAGGAGAGCCCATGGCGACGAAGGAACACGCTCGATTGGAAGAAGCCCGCACGGGAACCGCCGCCTGGAAGAAGTGGGGGCCGTATCTCAGCGAACGCCAGTGGGGCACGGTGCGCGAGGACTACAGCGAGAACGGCGACGCCTGGAACTTCTTCACCCACGATCACGCCCGCTCCCGCGCCTACCGCTGGGGCGAAGACGGCATCGCCGGCATCTCCGACGACAAGCAGCGCCTCTGCTTCAGCCTGGCCCTGTGGAACGGCAAGGATCCCATCCTCAAGGAGCGGCTCTTCGGGCTGACCAACAGCCAGGGCAACCACGGCGAGGACGTGAAGGAGTACTACTTCTACCTCGATAGCACGCCGACCCACTCGTACATGAAATATCTCTACAAGTACCCGCAGGCGGCCTATCCCTACGGCGACCTTGTACGGACGAACAGCCAGCGCTCGCGCGACGACATGGAGTACGAGCTGCTCGATACCGGCGTCTTCAACGACAACCGGTACTTCGACGTGTTCGTCGAGTACGCCAAGGGCGCGGCCGACGACATCCTGGTGAAGATCTCCGCGACCAACCGCGGACCGGACGCGGCCGACCTGCACCTGCTGCCGACGCTGTGGTTCCGCAACGACTGGTCGCCGTGGATTGCCGCGTCGAACCGGGCGGCCGAAAAGCCGCACCTGGAGCAGATCGAGGGGCCGGCCGGCACCTCCGCGGTCGCCGCCTCGCATCCGCTGCTGGGCTCGCTCGTGCTGTCGTGCGACGGCGACGTGCCGCTGCTCTTCACCGAGAACGAAACCAACCACGAACGGCTCTTCCCGGGGCAGAAGAACGAGAGCGCGCACGTCAAGGACGGCATCAACGACTTCGTGGTCAACGGCCGCCAGCACGCGGTGAATCCCGAGAAGCAGGGCACCAAGGTTGCGGCGCACTACGAGGTCAACGTCGGCGCAGGCGAGACGGCGGTGATTCGCCTGCGTCTCTCGAGCAGCGTCCCGTGAACAGAAGCACCAGCCGTTCGGCAAGGCGTTCGACACGCTGTTCGACGAGAGGCGCCGTGAAGCCGACGAGTTCTACCAGGCCATCACGCCGCCCTCACTGAGCACGGACGCGGCCAACGTGATGCGCCAGGCCATTGCCGGCATGCTCTGGAGCAAGCAGTTCTTCTTCTTCGACGGCGACAACTGGCTCGACGAGCACAACTCCAACCCGCTCCATTCCGGCTTCCGGCAAACCCGGAACTGGGAGTGGTTCCACATGCTGAACGAGGACGTCATCTCGATGCCGGACAAGTGGGAGTACCCGTGGTACGCGGCCTGGGACCTGGCCTTCCACGCGCTCCCGCTCTCGATCGCCGATCCCGACTTCGCCAAGAGCCAGATGAAGCTGATGCTGCGCGGCTCCTACCTGCACCCGACCGGCCAGATGCCCGCGTACGAGTGGAACTTCAGCGACGTGAACCCGCCGGTCCACGCGTTCGCCACGCTCTTCCTCCACCGCACCGAGCTGGCCCTGCGCGGCGAAGTGGACCTCGAGTTCCTCAGAGCCACGTTCAACAAGCTGGTGCTGAACTTCACCTGGTGGGTCAACCGCAAGGACCGCTTCGGCAAGAACGTGTTCGAGGGCGGCTTCCTCGGCCTCGACAACATCGGCGTGTTCGACCGGAGCGCGCCGCTGCCGACCGGCGGGCACCTCGAACAGGCGGACGGCACGGCCTGGATGGCCCTCTTCAGCCAGAACATGGTGGAGCTGGCCGTGGAGCTGGCCGCGCACGATCCCACCTACGAAGACATGGTGTCCAAGTTCGTCGAGCACTTCTACTTCATCGCGCTGGGCATGAACCGCCCTGGCGCGGACGGCATGTGGGACGAGGAGGACGGCTTCTACTACGACGTGCTGCGACTCCCGGACGGACGGTCCACGCGCCTCAAGGTCCGCTCGATGGTCGGGCTCCTCCCGCTGGCCGCCACCACGGTGGTCGAGAAGTGGCAGCGCGAGCGGGTCCCGCGGGTGACGGCCGTCATCCAGGAACGCCAGCGCCGGATGCCCGAACTGGCGGCGACGATGCACGCGACGGGCCCGGGGCACTTCGGCGTGGCCGAGCGGGGACTGCTGGCGCTGGTCAACCAGGACCGGCTCCGGCGGATCCTGTCGAAGATGCTCGACGAGAACGAGTTCCTGGGGCCGCACGGCATCCGGGCGCTCTCGAAGTTCCACGAGCGGCACCCGTACACCTTCAACGTGCACGGGCAGGAACACCGCGTGGACTACCTGCCGGCCGAATCGAACAACGGGATGTTCGGCGGCAACTCCAACTGGCGCGGGCCCGTCTGGATGCCGGTCAACGTGATCCTGATCAGGGCGCTCCTGAACTACTTCACGTACTACGGCGACAGCTTCAAGGTGGAATGCCCGACGGGCTCCGGCAGGATGATGAATCTCTTCGAGGTCGCCAAGGACATCGCCGACCGCCTCGCGGGGATCTTCCTCAAGGACACGTCCGGGCGACGGCCGGTCTACGGCGGCACGAAGACGTTCCAGGAGGACCCGCACTGGCGCGACTACCTCCTCTTCTACGAGTATTTCCACGGCGACAACGGCGCGGGCCTGGGCGCCAGCCACCAGACGGGATGGACGGGCGCGGTCGCGTCGCTGATTCAGCTCTTTGGCATGCTCGACGCGGAAAAGTTGCTCGCCGCCGGCAAGAGCGGCGCCTTCTCTCGTGGAACGCCCGCGTGAGCTGACATGGGCACGCCGCGCCCATCCCCGGCGGACAACAAAAACGCTCTTATGGTGCGTGCTCTGTCCAGAGCGCAAGCCCGAGGAATTCCAATGGAACGACCGACTCTCCCGAAGATGGACGTTTCCTCGTGGTGGCTTCAGGCCGTCGTCCTGACCTTCCTCTTTGGGTTCGCGATCCTGGGCTACCTGGCGATCCGCATCTACCAGGAGAGTCCGCCGGTTCCCGGCCGGATCGTCTCAGACTCGGGACAGACGGTCTTCACGGAGAACGACATTCGAGCCGGCCAGGAATCGTTTCTCACGTACGGCCTCATGCAGTACGGCTCTGTCTACGGTCACGGCGCGTACCTCGGACCGGATTTCACCGCCGACTACCTGCATCGACTGGCGCTCGAGATGCGCCGCGCGTATGGGGATACCCCTGAGGCCGCTGAGCGCGTGCGTCAAGAGCTCCGTGAGAACCGCTACGATCCCGCGACCGATGTCCTGACCTGGCCAGACGCGCAAGCGCGGGCCTTCGAGGTCCTGCGCCAGCACTACGAGCGGGAAGTGCTGGATCGCTCAGAGAGCGGCGGTGGGGGACTCGGACCGCACGCCGTACCGGACCCCGCCGTGAGGCGCCAGATCGTGGCGTTCGTCGCCTGGACGTCCTGGACTGCGGCCGCGAGGCGTCCCAACAAGCCCCACTCGTACACCAACAACTGGCCTCCCGAGGAACTCGTTGGCAATCAGTTGACCCAGGAAGCCGTCGTATGGAGTGCGCTGTCGATCATCGCCCTCCTCGGCGGAACAGGTCTGGTGCTGGCCCTGTTCGGCCGCTATTCCTCGTTGCTTGGCTGGCACGCCGAAGAGAAACGCACACTGCGATTCCGATCGCCGTCCGAAGTGTCTTTGACGCCGGCGCAGCGCACGACGGCCTGGTATTTTTTCATCGTCGCCGCCTTGTTCTGTGTGCAGACCCTGCTCGGTGGTGCGACCGCGCACTACCACGCGGAAACCGGTGGCTTTTTCGGATATGACCTCGCCAGCGTGCTTCCCTACAACCTCGCGCGAACGTGGCACCTTCAACTCGGATTGTTCTGGGTGGTCGCCGCCTTCCTGGCTGCGGGGATCTATCTCGCGCCGGTGATTTCGGGATCGGAGCCACGTGGCCAGAGCGTTCTCAGCGTGACGCTCCTCGCTGGCCCTGGTCGTGGTGGTTGTGGGGAGCCTCGCCGGTGAAGCCGCCAGCTATAAGGGGTGGCTCACCGGCAGTATGCGGCCGTTCCTCGGCGCGCAAGGCTGGGAGTATCTCGATCTGGGGAGGCTGTGGCAGATATTGCTGATCGTGGGGCTCGTGCTCTGGTGCGCGATCGTGTTCCGGGCCCTCCGGCCCAAACTGAAGGTCGAGCACTACGGCAACCTTCCGTACCTCTTCTTCTATAGCGCGCTTTCGATTCCCCTCTTCTACGCGGTCGGGCTCGCGGCACACCCGCGCACCGATTTCGCGATCGCCGATTTCTGGCGCTTCTGGGTGGTGCACCTCTGGGTCGAGGACTTCATGGAGCTGTTCACCACCATCATGGTCGCCTACATCTTCGTGTTGCTGGGGGTGATCTCGACGAAGACCGCGACGCGGGTCATCTACCTGGACATCATCCTGTACTCGTTCGGCGGTGTCGTCGGGACGATGCACCACATGTATTTCAGCGGAACGCCCGCCATCCACATGGCGCTTGGAGCGTTCTTCTCTGCCGCGGAGATTGTGCCGCTGACGTTCCTGACGGTCGAGGCGTGGACGTTCCTGCAACTCGGGGCGCAACAGCAGGAAGGGGCTGACCGGTTCCAGTTTCCGCATCGCTGGGGTGTCATGTTCCTGGTCGCGGTGGGTTTCTGGAACTTTCTGGGCGCCGGAGTCTTTGGGTTTCTGATCAACTTGCCCGTCGTCAGCTACTACGAGATCGGCACGCAACTCACGGCCAACCACGGGCATGCCGCGATGATGGGCGTGTATGGCATGCTGGCGATATCCCTGTTGGTCTTCGCGCTGCGGTACTACCTCCGGCCCGAAGACTGGAGTGAACCGTTGCTCAGCGTATCGTTCTGGACCCTCAATCTCGGGCTCGCCTGGATGGTGTTCGCCAACCTGTTTCCGATCGGCATTTTGCAACTGGCTGACGTGGTCACGAATGGATATTGGCACGCCCGATCGCTCGAGTTCTTCGAACAGCACGCCTACCTCGAGTGGCTGCGTTTGCCCGGTGATGTCGCTGTCATCGTGGGAACGCTGCCATTGGTGTATCTGACCGCGAAGTCGGTGTTCCGGATGAGGCCTCAGCCTGTCGCGCCAGAACTCGCGCCGGTGGGCGGCGAAGGCCCACTCTACACAGAAGTGACGGCCGGCTCACAGGGGTAGCTTCATGAACTCGACGTGGAGTTGGAGCCCGCCCGTCGATCTTGAACTGTGGATCGTGCTCGTCTACGTTGCCGCATTGTTGATCGGAGCGAAAATCGTCGAAGCTGTCGCGCGGATGCATTTCGCACGTGCCCAACGCTACGGTGAACGGGGCTTCGAATACATCGAAGCGCGCGACGCCTATCGTTGTCCTGATGGCAACTTCCTGGAATTGCACCGAGTGCAGGACGATAAGCGGTTCGCCGTGTACCGCGCTCGTGCCAGCCATTGCAGATTCTGCAAGCTGAAGGCGCAGTGCGCTCCATCGCCAGAGGGCAGGCTCGTGTTTCGATCGCTGGCCATCTGGGCCGAAACCAGCGTTGGGATGTTGCATCGCTATATATCGATCGTGATGTTCGCTGCGGCGATTGGCATCTCCGCATTCGCGCTGTGGCGTTGGAACGGTGAGGCCGGCTCGGCGTGGCCCGCGAGCGGCTTACTTGTCGGGGTGGTCCTGATGGTTCAGAGGGTCCAGGCGATTCGGCGCACCGTTCGGAACGAATGAAAATGGTGGTCGGCTGCACTGCCATTGAGTCAAGCCCGACGAATCCCAGATGCGTCGGACTTCGTTGAATAAGGATGCCAACGGTGCGCCCGGCGCGTTTTTCAAACGACCTGTGCCTCGCCAAAACTCGGATCTCTCGTTTCGACGGTACTTCCCGCGCCTGGCGATCAGGCTATGCTGAGCGATGATCGACCGGTTGGTGCGGACAATTCGAGTCGTGGTTCTGCTCTGCGGCGGGTCCCGCGCGCTGGTCCTCGAGAACCTGGCGCTGCGTCAACAATTGGGGATGTATCAGCGGAGCCGGCCGAAGCCTGCGGTGCGGCGGACCGATCGGTGATAATTGAACGGTAGCCGCACGAGGCCGCGTCGAATTTGCGTCGACCGACACAGGGCCGAAGAGGTGATCATTGCCCACTAAACGGAATACGCAGAAGATCACAAGGCAGACTGGACTTGTCGGAGTCGCTGCAGAGTTGCGGCGTCACGGCTTTGATGTGAGTACGCAGATCCCCGCGCCCACGCCAGTCCAGACTACCCAATCATTCCGATTCTCGCCGACGGTGTCGCACCGGAAGCGCTGCCCTCGTTCTTGTCTCAACATCAGGGAGTTCGCGGCGTCGAGCGTGACGGAGCATTCGCCCAATTGATCCGCGGGGCCTTTTACGCTTGGCGCCGCGAGCCTCAGCGATCGTCGAGGCAGAACCCTTCTTGGGTTTAGAAGCCTTCGATAGCCACCGTGCTCACCTCTTTTTTGGCCGCGAGCCGTAAACTCGCGATGTCATCGAGCGGCTCCGAACCGACTCGCTCGTGATGGTCGTCGGCGACAGCGGTTCGGGGAAGTCCTCGCTCGTCAAAGCAGGCGTGGTGCCTCGGTTCCGCGGCGGCGTGCTCGCCCGAGCGGTGGAAACAGGCCCCGACGATTCCGTTTGGCAGGTTGTGGAGACGCGTCCCAGACCGCGGCGAAGAGCCGATCGCATGTAGCAGGCCTTTCGTGACGGTCGACGGACAATCGGCGGTAACGACGCACGAAACCAGTTTCTCAGGCAGGACTGGGCCGATTGCCTCGTCCGGGGCAGACTGCAGGGTAGCGAATGGTAACGTAAAGCTCGACAGTTGTCAGCTATGGAAGACGGACACACATCGGCACGTGAGTTCTGCAGCCACCCACGGGAACGCCCCTGCTTGTGGCACGGGCTGGAACACCGCCGTGACCGCCACGCATATGCGTCTTCATCGCCGTCGCATGAGGAGGACGCAACTCGACGGAGCTGAGAACAGGTGCGGTCGCGTGCTCGACGAGCAGCTCGATGTCCTTCGGTCGGGTCAACAGCCTGCTCGTGCGGGCCGCCGGAAACGATGACAATAAGGCGATCCCGCAGCTGAATATTATGCGCCCCGTGGTTCTGCGAACCATCGGTCGATGGGCGTGCACAACCCGTCGAGTCCCCCTGAGGAAGCGAACCCCCGTCTTGCGGCCCAGTATCGCCAGTACGCCTCCGCGTAGCACATCGCAGCGGGGGAGTTCGGCTGACCGCTGAAGACGTCCGGCGGTCGCCGATGTTCGCATCACGATCCGGGAGTGTCGATGAACGGTGGGCACCGTTGCAGCGAGGCAGCTTATCCCCGCGGCATGGACGAAGGAATGGCGGTCCAGAGCGAAGCGGCGCCGGACGACTGTTCGATTCCTAGGAACCGGGGCGAGGAAATCGGCTCCCCGCAGGCGGTAGGCTCGACGTAGGCCGATGTCAGGCAGCCGATTGTTCGCGACGGTTCTGCACCCCTAATGCACCCCCGCGCTTGACGCATGGGTACCAGCCGTTGCTGCTTGAGTCCTGTAAATTATTGATGCGAAATGGTTAAGAGTGGTGGACGGCGGGGGGATCGAACCCCCGACCTCTGCATTGCGAACGCAGCGCTCTCCCAGCTGAGCTAGCCGCCCACTTTGGCAGGTGTCGCAGCGGCGGCGAGGCACTTCTCCGCAAAGCGACCCCGGAGTGTAGCATGCGCCCGCGAACGGTCGCAACGCGGCGACCCGGTGCCGGCAGGCGAAACGGTTGGGTGGAAGGTCACTCGGATTCGAGTGCTATACTCCGAAA
Source organism: Vicinamibacteria bacterium (assembly GCA_963697705.1). Lineage (GTDB taxonomy): Bacteria > Acidobacteriota > Vicinamibacteria > Vicinamibacterales > JAENWD01 > CAVUCH01. The sequence goes on along the minus strand of CAVOPA010000011.1, from coordinate 338,651 downwards.
ATCCCCTGTTTGCCATCACCGCCGCTCTGCACGCCGACAGGCCGCCGCTGCCGCGCGACTCCCGTGATCTCTGCTGCACATGTCAAAACCCATCAATAAAATCGGGGTCCTCACCGGCGGCGGTGACGCGCCGGGTCTGAACGCCGTGATCCGCGCCGTCGTCAAGGCGGGCGTCAACGCCCGGCTGGACGTGATCGGCATCGAAGACAGCTTCGACGGCCTGCTGGAGTTCAATCGCTGCCGCGTCCTGACGACCAAGGACGTGACCGGCATTCTCCGGCGGGGCGGCACGATCCTCGGCACCGTCAACACCGGCGATCCGTTCGTGCGCCGGATCACCACCTCAGACGGCTCAGAGCAGAAGTACGCCGACCGGATCGTCGAGATGTTTCACCGCATGGGACTTGGCGGCCTCGTGGTGATTGGCGGCGACGGCACACTCGGCCTTGCGCATCGGTTCAGCCAGCTCGGCATCCCAATCGTCGGCGTGCCGAAGACGATCGACAACGACATCGTCGGCACCACCAATTGCTTCGGGTTCGATACCGCGGTGTCCTTTGCCACCGACGCCATCGATCGCCTGCACACGACCGCCGAGGCGCACCGGCGCGTCATGGTCGTCGAGGTGATGGGACGGTATGCGGGGTGGATCGCCCTCTACGCCGGGGTCGGCGGCGGCGCCGACGTCATCCTGCTCCCGGAGTTCCCGTACGACATCCACTCGGTCGCCGCGCGAATTGACGCGCGCGACGCGTTCGGTGCCCATTTCAGCATCGTTGTCGTGGCCGAGGGCGCGAAGCCGAAAGACGGCGACGTGTCGCTCATCGAAGCGGCCGCCGTCGGCAAGGCAGAGCGACTGGGCGGCGCGGGCCAACTCGTCGCCGCGGGGCTCGAGCGCCTCACCGGGAAGCAGACCCGCACGGTCGTGCTCGGCCATCTTCAGCGCGGGGGATCGCCGAGCAGCTTCGACCGCGTGCTGGCCACGCGCTTCGGCGCGACCGCCGTCGATGTCCTCCTCGCCGGCGAGCACGATTGCATGGTGGCGTCGCGCCCCCCGCACATCGTCACCGTGCCGCTCGCCGAGATCGTTGGGAGGACGCGGACCGTGCCGCTGGACTCGGACGTGGTGAGAACCGCGCGGGCGGTCGGAATCGGGTTCGGGGAGTGAGGGTTTGAGCGCTGAGAATCACCCCAAGACATCCAGATACTTCAGCGCGCCGCCCGTGTTGAACAGCACCACGGTGTCCTGCCGCCCGATGAGGCCCTCCGCCACGAGCCGTTCGATTGCGACCAGCGCCGCACCGCCTTCGGGCGCCGCGCTCACGCCTTCGGCCGCCCCGATGCGTCGCATCGCGTCGATCATCGATCCGTCGCTCACGGCGAGCGCTGTGCCATGGCTCTCGCGCAGCACGCGCAACATCAGGAAATCGGCAACTGCGCGTGGCACCCGCAATCCATCCGCCACGGTCTGCGGATGCTCGATCACCACGCCGCGATCCAGACCCTGCTCGAACGCGCCTACGATCGGCGCGCATCCATCGGCCTGTACCGTCACCATGCGCGGCCGCCCACCGGGGCGGATCCAGCCGATCGCTTCGAGCTCCTCGAACGCTTTCCACATCCCGATGAGGCCCGTCCCGCCGCCAGTCGGATAGATGATCCAGTCGGGCAGCCGCCATTCGAGCTGCTCCGCCAGCTCGTACCCCATGGTCTTCTTTCCTTCCAGCCGGTACGGCTCCTTCAGCGTAGACACGTCGTACCAGCCGAGCGGCCCTCCCTGTTCGGCTGCGACCCGCCCCGCGTCGGTGATGAGGCCGTCGACCAGAGTGAGATGGGCTCCATAGAGCTCGCACTCACGCGCAAACGCCGGTTTGACGTCACGCGGGAGGAACACGCGCGCCTCGAGTCCCGCCAGGGCGGCGTAGGCCGCGAGCGCGGTGCCGGCGTTCCCGGCCGACGGGACAGACAGCGTCCGCGCACCGAGCGCGCGCGCACGCGTCACCGCCGTCGACTGCCCGCGCGCCTTGAACGAGTTTGTCGGGTTGAGCGATTCGTCCTTGATGTACAGCCGCTCGAGGCCTAGCGCGGTGCCCAGGCGTGTCGCGTGGAACAGCGGCGTGAAGCCTTCACCGAGCGTGACTGGCGTCTCCTCGTCGAACACCGGCAGCAGCTCGCGATACCGCCACATCGTCGGCACGCGCTCGCGCAGCGACCCGCGCGGCCAGGCGCGCGCGCTCGCCAGGTCGTACCGCGCCAGCAGGGGAGCGCCGCACACACAGAGATGGTGCGGTTTGCGCGGATCGAAGGGACCCGCGCCGCAGGGGCGGGAACATTCGAGGTGGGAGAAGTAGGACATCATTCGCGGCTGGCGGCTGGCGGCTGGCGGCTGGCGGCTGGCGGCTGAGCGGCTGGCTACGAACGAGGCCAAGGGGTCTTCCGCTTGCGGCGCCCGGCGCCCGGCGCCCGCCGCCCTCCACCCGCGTCAATGCCCGAGCAAGTCCTCGTCCTTCTTCTTCTGCAGTTCGTCGACGATCTTGATGTGCTGGTCCGTGATCTTCTGAACTTCGTCGAGACCGCGGCGTTCGTCGTCCTCGGAGATCATGTGGTCCTTGAGCAGCTTCTTCAGCCGCTCGTTGGCGTCGCGGCGGATGCTGCGCAGGGCGTTGCGGCCCTCCTCGGCCTGCTTGTGCACGTGGCGGGACAGTTCCTTGCGACGATCCTCGGTGAGGGCCGGAATCGGGACGCGAATCACCTTGCCGTCGTTCGACGGGTTGAGGCCCAGATCCGACGAGCGGATCGCCTTCTCGATCGGTCCCATCAGGGACGGATCGAACGGCTGCGCGACGATGAGGCTCGGTTCGGGGATCGACAGGCTCGCCACCTGGTTGAGCGGCATCCGCGCGCCGTACGCCTCCACGTGCACCGCGTCGAGCATGCCCACCGACGCACGGCCCGTGCGTACGTTGGCGAGGTCGCGGCGCACGCGGTCGATGCCGGCGTCCATCCGGGTCTTCACTTCGGCAAAAAGGCCTTTGAGGTCGTTGACGTCCATCGTGTCAGCTCCAGAGCGTGGAACCCGCGCGAGCTCAGGCCGATACCGTCGACCCGATCGGCTCGCCGAGCACCGCGCGGCGCAGGTTGCCTGGCGTGCGCAGGTTGAACACCAGGATAGGCAGGCGATTGTCCATGCAGAGGGAGATGGCGGTGGCATCCATCACCTGCAGCCGCCGCTCGAGCACCTGTAGATACGAAATGCGATCGTACCGCTCTGCCGTCGGATCCTTCAGCGGGTCGGCCGTGTAGATGCCGTCCACTTTGGTGGCCTTCATGATCACGTCGGCCTTGATTTCCATTGCGCGCAGGGCGGCGGCGGTATCGGTCGTGAAATACGGATTTCCGGTGCCGGCCGCGAAGATGACGGCGCGCCCTTTCTCCAGATGGCGGATCGCACGCCGCCTGATGAACGGCTCCGACACCGCACGCATCTCGATCGCGGACATCACGCGTGTCAACACGCCCTGCTGCTCGAGTGCATCCTGCAGGGCCAGCGCGTTGATGACGGTCGCCAGCATGCCCATGTAGTCGCCCGTGGCGCGGTCCATCCCGCGAGCGCTCGCCGCGACGCCGCGGAAGATGTTGCCTCCGCCGATCACGATCGCCGTCTGGACGCCGAGCCCCTGGATCTCCTGCACGTCGTGCGCGATCTGCGTTGTCACCGCGGGATCGATCCCGTACCCCTTCTCGCCCATCAGCGCTTCGCCGGATAACTTGAGAAGGATGCGCCGGTAGGTGGGGGAAGGCGGCGCTGGGACGGGCGCGGAGGACATGCGCTGTGGATTATATCAACGCCGCGTCGAGCGGGCCCGGACCAGCCAGCCCGGGCCTGCACGCATCGCTACTGTGCCGCGAGCTCGCCGACCTTGAACCGCGCGAAGCGGCTCACGGTGATGTTCTCGCCCGTCTTGGCCGAGGCCTGCGCCACCATCTGCGACACCGTCACCTCCGGATCGCGGACGCTCGGCTGGTCGAGCAGCACCACCTGCGAGTAGAACGCGCCAAGCTTGCCCTCGACGATCTTCTCGACGACGTTGCCCGGCTTTCCCGAGTCGGCGAACTGTCCACGGTAGATGTCCTTCTCGCGGTCGAGGACGTCTCCCGGCACGTCTTCGCGGCGCACGTAACGGGGATCGGCCGCTGCGATGTGCAGCGCAATCTCTTTCACGAGCTGCTGGAATTCGTCGGTGCGCGCCACGAAATCCGTCTCGCAGTTCACTTCCACGAGCACGCCGACCTTGCCGCCCGTGTGGATGTAGCTGCCGACGACGCCGTTGCTCGTCGCGCGGCCGGCGCGCTTCGAGGCTGAGGCCAGCCCCTTCTTGCGCAGCACGTCGATCGCCTTCTCCGCGTCACCGCCGGTCTCCGTCAGGGCGTGCTTGCACTCCATCATGCCCGCACCGGTCTTGTCCCGGAGGGCCTTCACCTGTTCTGCCGTAATTGCCATTCGTGTTCTCCGCTCGTCGCTCTCGATCGTGCCGGCGTTCAGGCCGGCTGTGGTCTGGGGTCGTACAGAAAGAAGCGCCGGCCGGGAAGCCCGGGCCGGCGCAGGAAGCTCGTGTCGCCGTGCAGGCCGTGCTACGCGGAGGCCGCGGTCGAGGCCACTGCCTGTGCTTCGGGACGGGGGCGGCGCACCGTGCGCGGCTGGCGGCGGTCGTCGCCGGGCATGTCGTTGCCTTCGGCGCCTTCGGCGTGGGCGGATTCGCGAACGCCACGTCCGCCGAGCACCGCATCGGCGATACGCGAGGCGAACAGCCGGATCGAGCGCAGCGCGTCGTCGTTACCGGGGATCGGGTAGTCGACCTCGTCGGGGTCGCAGTTGGTGTCGACGATGCCGATGACCGGGATCTTCAGCTTGCGCGCCTCGTCGACGGCAATCTTCTCCTTGCGGGTGTCGACGATGAACACCAGGTCGGGGAGGCGGCCCATGGTGCGGATCCCATCGAGGTTCTTCTGAAGCTTGCGCTTCTCCTTCTCGTTGCGCGCGATCTCTTTCTTCGACAGCGTGTCGTAACGGCCGTCGGTGACCATCGCCTCGAGGTCGCGCAGGCGTCCGAGGCTGCGCTGAATGGTCGTGAAGTTGGTGAGCAGCCCGCCAAGCCACCGCTGGTTGACGTAATACATCCCGCAACGCGCGGCTTCCTCCGCGATCACGTCCTGAGCCTGTCGCTTCGTCCCGACGAACAGGATGGTGCGGCCCTCGGCGGCCGCGTTGGCCACGTACTCTTCCGCCTGGCGGAACAGTTTGACCGTCTTGCCCAGGTTGATGATGTAGATGCCGTTGCGTTCGCCGAAGATGTATTCCTTCATCTTCGGATTCCAGCGCTTCGTCTGGTGGCCGAAGTGCACGCCGGCCTCCAGCAGATCTTTCATGGCGATCGCGGTCAAGCTGCCTCCCACATGCTCCAGGCGCCGCGGCCGTCGGCCGGGCGCACCACACCTCTAGCGTTTGCTGAACTGGAAACGCTTCCGCGCACCGGCCAGCCCGTACTTCTTCCGCTCCTTGATCCGCGCGTCGCGCGTGAGGAGTCCGTCCTTCTTGAGGGTCTTGCGCAGGTCGCCATTCAGCACGACCAGCGCGCGCGCGATGCCGAGCCGCACCGCACCAGCCTGGCCGGCCACGCCACCGCCGGCCACGGTCGCCACGACGTCGTACTTGTCGGCGTTTTCGGTGACGACGAGCGGGGTCTTGATCTGGGTGCGCAGCGCCTCGGTGGGGAACGCATCGTCGAAGGCGCGGCGGTTGATGGTGATGGTGCCCGATCCGGGCCGGAGAAACACGCGGGCGGTGGACGATTTGCGACGGCCGGTGCCGTAGTATTCGGTGACTGCCACGTTACGCTACCTCGATCTTCGTCGGCTTCTGCGCCGCATGCGGGTGTGCCGGACCGGCGTACACCTTCAACTTGCCGTACATCGCGTCGCCCATCTTCGTCTTCGGCAGCATGCCTCGCACGGCCTCTTCGACGAGGCGGGTCGGCTTGCGCTGCCGCACGATCTTCGCGCGCTCTTCCCGCAGGCCGCCCTCGTAGCCGCTGTGGGTTCGATAGAGCTTCTGTTCTTCCTTCGCCCCGGTGAGCTTCACGCGATCGGCGTTCACGATGACGACGTGGTCGCCGGTGTCGATGTAGGGCGTATACGTGGGCTTGTGCTTGCCCTGGAGCAGGCGCGCGGCGAGCGTGGCAATCCGCCCGAGCACCTGCTCTTCCGCATCGATGACATGCCAGCGCGAATCAACGCTCTTGGCGCTGGCGACGAACGTTCGCATGAGTGGAGGTTCCTTCCCGAGGCTAATCGAGCGACGGCAAACCCAAATGATACGCACGGTTCGCGGGACTGTCAAGCAGACGAGGTCCGCCACGGAGCGTCGCGCGACGCGCGACCACGGGTGGGTCGGCCGGGGTCTTGGCGCGCTTCGCAGCGTGCGTGCGTGCGCACCGCCGGGTTTCCGGCGCCGTGAGCCAACCGTCTTATTCAGCCACGGCATCAGCCTTGCCTTACAGCAGAGGCGTGACGCAAACGCTGGTGCGCAAGATCGCAGAGACCACGGGGTTCCGGAACAAACGACGGCTCGTGGGTCTCGACATCGGATCCTGCACCCTCAAGGCGGTGCAGTTGACGCCGGCAGGTCAGGGCCACAGGGTAGCAGGTTTTGCCGCAGGGCCGATTCCACCAGGGTCCGTCATCGACGGCTCGGTGGCAGACGGACCGGCGGTGTCCGCCGCCGTCCGGTGCCTGTTCGACCGTGCCGGCCTCGGGCCCGCCCCCGTGGCGGTGGCCGTCCCCGCGAAGGCAGCGATCGTCAAACGCATCACCCTGCCGGCCATGACCGGGCGCGAACTCGAGGATGCGGTCCGTTGGGAAGCGGAGCAGCAGGTACCGCTTCCGCTCGCGGACGTGCGGTGGCACTACGAGCCGCTCGGCGCGGGCCACGGGGCCAAGACGCTGGATGTGCTCCTGGTTGCGGCTCACCGCGACACCGTCGACGCGTTGGCGACCGTGATCGCCGACGCGGGACAGACGGCCGTGGTCGTGGACGTTGGCGCCCTGGCCCTGCACCACGCGCACCAGGCAAGCGGAGCGACCGTGAGCGCGGCGGTCGTCGCACTCCTGGACATCGGCGCCCGTGCCACGACGGTCACGATCGTTGTCAACGGGGAGCCAGCCTTCGTCCGGCACGTGCCGCTCGCTGGAGACGCGTATACCGAGGCGCTCCAGGGCGCGTTCGACGTGTCGTTCGAAACGGCGGACGCACTCAAGAGACAAGCGCCGGAAGATCGCGCCCAGCGCGGGGCACTCGCGGCGGCGCAGCGGCCAATCACCGACGCGCTGCTCGACGAGATCCGCAAGACCTTCGAGTTTTTCCGCTCCACCACCGGCACCGAACGCGTCGACAGGCTGGTGGTCTCGGGTGGCGGGTCACTTCTCCATGGACTGACCGACGCACTCAAGCACCGTTTCAACACGCCCGTCGAGACCGTCGATCCCTTCCGCCTGCTCGGTGACCCGCCTGGGCACGCCGGCGCCGTTCGCGACCTCCACGCACGAACCATGGGGGTCGCGGTTGGTCTTGCCCTCCACCGAGAGGGTCGCCGGTGACCCGGGTCAACCTCCTGCGCTCCGTGCCGGGCGGCAGCGCGTCCGGTAGCGCTCGATCCGCGAGTCGCCGACGCGGCGCGGCGGCTTGCGCGCTGTTGCTCGCGCTCACGTCATGCGGACTCTCGCTCTGGGCCCGCGACATCAGCGAGGCGTCGAGCCGCCTTACGCGCGACCTCGCCGCCGCGCAACGCGCGCTCGCCATCCGGCGCACACAGTCGATCCAGGCCGACGCCGCGCGTCTCGGCGCGAGCGAGTTGCAGAAGCGTGTCGAGCAGCTCGAGGCACTCCGCGTCTCACAGCAGGAACCGGTGCGCCTGCTCGATGCGATCAGCCGTGCGCTGCCGGAGGATTGCTGGTTGACCGCCATCACAGACGAAGGGGCGGGCGCGGTCCGCATCGAGGGACGAGGACCCGCGTTGGCGTCGGTGTTCGCGTTCGCCGAGCAGCTTCAGGGCTCCAGTCTGTTCAACGGCGGCGTGGAAGTGCTCGAGAGCCATACCAGCCGCGACACGGACGAGGAGGTGACTGCCTTCTCGCTTCGAGGCTTCCGGCGGCCTCGCGGCGCGGCCGCGGCGGCGCCTGCTTCGCCGCAGAAAACGGATACGGGCGCTCGCGTTCGGGAGCGTTCCAGGCACGAGAGTTGACGAGAGACGACCGTATGCAACTCACGTTCGCGCGGCTGACGTGGATACAGCAAGCGTATGTCGGCGCCGGTGTATCCGCGGCGATGATTGGCTGCTTCCACGTGTTTTGGCTCGAGCCGGCGCGCGGCGCTCTTGTCGCGCGGCAACGCGCACTCACCGCCGCTCGTCGTGAGCTGGCAGAGGCCGCCACTACGGAGCGCAGCATCCCAGACATCCTGCGACGGCGACACGTGCTGAACGAGCGCCTTGGTGAACTCGACGGCGCAGTACCGGCGGCGCTCGACGCGTCGGGTGCTCTGCGTGACGTGCAGGCGATCGCCGAAGAGGCCGGACTGTCGATCACCCGGCTCACCCCGGCGCCAGCCCTGGTTCGCGACGCCGAGACGGAGTGGACCGTCACACTCGAGTTCGAGGCTGCCTATAACGACCTGGTCCGGTTTCTCCAGGCAGTGGCCGATGAACGTCGCCTCCTGACGGTGACCGCACTTCGGCTTCACTCACCCGGGACCGCAGCTGATGGAATCACTGTGACCGGTAGCTGTCGTGTCACCGCCTTCGTGCATCGCCACGCGACCGACGCGCCGGGTCACGCAGACAGCACGCCAAATGCGGCGACGCGTACGGCTGACACGACGCGCGTAGCCGGTGAACGCGACGAGCCGACAGAGGGCCTGCCATGAACGTTCTCTTCGGCTGCTCGGCCGCGCTCGTCCTCCTCTGCGCGCTCCCAAGCACGATTGCCGCGCAGCAACCGCCCCGGTTCACCAGCGGACCCGATATCGTCGCCGCGACACGCGATCCTTTCGTGCGCGGGGCCGCCCCTGTCGCTCGGGAAGCATCACCGCCGCCGCCGCCGATCCGCGTCGAAGGATTGCCCGGTGTGTCGATTGACGAGATCTCGGTTCGAGGCGTGCTGCACGCCCAGGGTCGTAGCGTGGCGTTCGTGCAGGCGCCCGACCGCAGGCACTACATCGTCACTGCCGGCGATCGGCTGCGCGACGGCGTGGTGGAGGCGGTTGTGTCCGACGGCTTGCTGCTGGTCGCCGATGCCGACCGATTGGATTCGGCGGGCGCGCGGCGGCAGGTCCGGAAAGGGCTCCGTGAACGCCCGGAGCGCCGCTAGCGTGCGGGCCGCGCTGATGCTGGTCCTGTGGGCCGCCGTCGTGCTCGCGCCTGTCACCCCGTGGCCGCGCGTGTGTGCCGCTGGCGATCAGCCGCACACGCCCGGCGAGCCGACGACCTCGCGAAGAGACGAGAGGGGCGATGGCTTGGCGCATGTGCAGCCCCAGGGGCGGACGTTCACCGGCGCGCCGGTGACCCTGGATTTCGAGGGGGCAGACCTCAGAGCAGTGCTGCGCACGTTTGCCGACATCAGCGGGTTGAGTGTCGTGATCGATCCGGCGGTGCGCGGGACAGTGGACGTCGCGATGCGTGACGTACCGTGGGATCAGGCACTGGACGTCATCCTCCGCGCGAACAAACTGGGGTACGTCGTCGACGGGACGATCGTGCGGATCGCGCCGCTCGGGGTGCTCGCCGATGAAGAAAAGCAGCGCCGGAAGCTGGCGGAGGAGCAGGCGCTCTCGGGCGAGCTGCGCATCGCCACACGTGCCCTGAACTACGCCCGAGCGGATGAGGTCGCGCGCCTGGTGACCAGGAGCGCGCTCACGCAACGCGGCACGGTGCAGGTCGATGCCCGCACGAACACACTCGTCCTCTCGGACCTGCAGCCTGCCATCGATCAGGCGTTGACGATCATCACTGCGCTCGACGCGCCACAGCCGCAGGTGGAGATCGAAGCGCGGATCGTTCAGACCTCCCGCGACTTCGCGCGGACGGTTGGCGTGCAGTGGGGGCTCCGCGGCCGTGTCGCGCCGGAGCTGGGGAACACGACGCCGCTGGCGTTTCCGAACAGCGGCTCGATCACAGGGCGAACGGGTCTCGTCCAGGGCCCTGCGGCAACCCCGACGGCGGTGGATCTCGGGCATCGCGACAGCAACATCCGCGGTGGGCCTGGTGCTTGGCGCGGTCAACGGCGCGTTCAGCCTCGACGTGGCGCTGAGCGCACTCGAGCGCGCGGGGCAGGGCCGGCTGCTGTCCACGCCGCGCGTGGCCACGCAGAACAACGTCGAAGCCGAGATCACGCAGGGCGTCCAGATCCCGATTCAAACAGTCGCCAACAACACGGTCGCGGTCACGTTCAAGGACGCGGCGCTGACGCTCAAGGTGACGCCACAGATTACGAACGCCGGCACCGTCATCATGAAGATCATCGTCGAGAACGCGTCCCCGGACTTCAGCCGCGCGGTGGGCACCTCTCAGATTCCGCCGATCGACACGCAGCGCGCGATGACCCAGGTGCTCGTCAACGATGGTCAGACGACGGTAATTGGCGGTATTTACGTGAGCCGCGCACAGGCGGTGTCCGATCGAACGCCGGTGCTCTACCGGCTGCCGCTGCTCGGCTGGCTGTTCCGCCGGCAAGGCGTGCAGGACGAGAGCAGGGAGCTGTTGATCTTCATCACGCCGAGAATCCTCAGAACCTGAGAAGTTCGCGTAGCGCCCGCCTTCCAGGCGGGCCGAATGCGACGAAAGCAAAGCTACGAGCTGTGTGGTCGCTGCGATTGGGAGAAGGCGATGTGGCAACCGACGGTGCAGGCGGGCGGGTGGACTCCGGTGCCGCAGCCGCGGAACCTCGCGGGAGATCTCGCGACATGGGTGCCGGCCACCCACGGTGACTCGCAGCGGGCGATGCGCGTTGCGCTCATGCGGGCGGCTACGGCGGTCGCAGTGATTGCGGGTGCGGGTGGCAGCGGTTGCGGCCAGACGGTGCTCACCGGGCGCGCGCCGGTGGTGCTCGTGATCGACCGTCTCGAGGGCGCGTCAGGTGCGGAGCCGGCGGAGTTGTCAAACGTGCTGCACTCCGATGTCGAGACGCTCGTCGGGCGGAGCGTGGCGGCGGGCGAGACATCCGCGCCCACGGTGTTCGCCGATTCAGGCCGGGCGGAGCTTCGCGTCGCCTTGAAGGACATCGGGCAGCCCGAAAGCCCTGCAACACCGACGGAGAACAACGCAGTCACGGTCAGCCGATACCGCGTCTCCTATCGCCGCACCGATGGCCGCAGCGTCCCGGGCGTGGACGTGCCCTACGGCTTCGACGCCGCCGTGACCGTGACGGTGGACGGCACAGGGCCCGCGCCCCTTGGGCTCGAGCTGGTGCGGGCGCAGGCGAAACGCGAACCGCCGCTGAGCAGCCTGCGCGGCGGGGGTGGGGCTCTGGCGATCTCCGCTGTCGCCGACGTGATCTTCTATGGCCACGACCGTGCCGGACACGAAGTCAGCGCAGCGGGTGCGCTTCTGGTCGTGTTCGCGGACTGGGACGATCCGCAATGAGCCCCCCTCAACCATCGTTTGCGCGTCTGAGGACGGCGGTAGTGGTCACCGTCCTGACGGCAGGCGGTGCCGCCTGCACGCTGACGCGCACTGAGGCGCCGCCGATCACCGGACCCTCCGAACTCGCACTCGCGATCGTGCTCCAGGCAACGCCCGACGTGTTGAGCCAGGACGGCACGTCACAGGCTACCGTCGCCGTCGCCGCGCTCGACGAATACGGGCGCCCGGTTGCCGCACTCGATCTTCGAGCAGACATCATGGTGCAGGGCGTGGTACAGGATTTCGGTCGCCTGTCCGCCCGCTCTCTCACCACCGCGAGCAACGGGCGCGCCTCGGTCTTCTACACCGCACCCGAGCCGGTGCCCGGCTCCGCCGGACAGACGACCGTCACGATTCGCATCACGCCTTTGATGGGAGACGCCCGCTCGCACGTGCCGCGTGCTATCGACATTCTCCTGGTGCCGCGGCCGGGGCCGTGATCGGGAGCCGGATGAGGCCAAGGCTAAAAGGCCGCCACGATGGTGAACGCGCCCACGGTCTCGGGCGGTCGGCGGGACAGAGCACGGCGGAGAAACACGGCGGCCGCGGATCGACTTCAATTCGGCTATGCGCGTTCTGAGCCGCAAGATCTGAAAGTACACTGTCGTCCATGCGCGCCTTACCGCACCGGGCCTCGATCGCGCTGCCGCAGTCACCCGCGGGGTATTCCCATCACGGCAGCTTCGAGGCCGCAGCACGCCTCGGATGCGCGGGGCTGGAACGAAATCCCGCCCGCCGAACCGCGCGCCAACGCGGCGTCCTCCAGTGCTATCGAGGTGAGCCAGCGTGACCCTCGCCTTGTCCGGTGCGCTCACCGTTCGCCACGCACAGGTGCGGCGGCTGCTCGTCGATGCGAGCATCGATGCACTCGTCGTGTCGCACCTGCCCAACATCTTCTATCTCACGAACTTCAGCGGAAGCTCCGCGATTGCCGTGCTGACGCAGGAGGCCCTGCACTTCGTCACCGATTTTCGCTACATGACCGCCCTCTCCGCACTGCAGGCGAGCCCGTCCGCCTGCCCGGACCTCGTCGTCTGCCAGGCGGCTCCGAGCTACGAGGAAACGCTCGTGGCGCGTCTGGCTGCGCTGGCCGTCTCGCGCGTGGGCTTCGAGGCCGCGCACCTCACCGTGAGCCGCCTGCGGTGGATGGAGTCCATGCTGCGGGATGGCCCCCGGGTGGACCTGGTCCCGACGGAAGGAATCGTCGAACACGCGCGGCTCCGCAAGGACGACGGCGAGCAGGCGACGCTTCGGGAGGCAGCCCGGCGACTGTCCGCCGTCCTCCAGGGGGTGCTCGCCGACGTTCGTGCCGGCCTGACCGAGATCGATGTAGCGCTGGGGCTCGAGACCGGCATGCGGCGCACCGGGTTCACCCGTCCAGCTTTTGATACGATTGTCGCCTCCGGGCCCAACTCCGCCTTACCGCATGCGCGGGCGGGGGACCGGCGCCTCGGAAACGGCGACCTCGTGGTGCTGGACTTTGGCGGGGTCTACAACGGATACTGCGTCGATTTGACGCGCACCGTGGCGATTGGCCCACCTGCCCCGGAGGCGGTGCGGGTCTACGATGCCGTGCGGCGTGCGCAGGCAGCGGCGATCGCAGCCGTGGCACCTGGTGCGGCGATCGCCGACGTCGACCGGGCGGCGAGAGACGCGTTGACCGCCGATGGCTACGGCGAGGCGTTTGGCCACGGCACCGGGCATGGCCTCGGAATCGAGGTGCACGAGGCGCCGCGCGTGGCGCGCGCGAACCCGGCGAGCGCGGCCCGGGCGTATCCTCCCGGGCACGTGCCCGAGGCCACGGTCCTCGAGGCGGGGATGGTCGTCACCATTGAACCCGGGGCCTACCTGCCCGGATTCGGGGGCGTGCGGATCGAAGACGATGTGTTGGTGACAGTGGAGGGGTGTGACGTATTGACGAACGTCGGCCGCGACCTGCTGGTGTGCTGAGCGCCGGCAGCGCGATGTCCGAACGCGCGTCCATGACACGATGACCTTCGAAGAAATCAAGCAGCTGCTGGAGATCGTTCGCGAGCACGAGCTGTCGGAGTTCGAGCTCGAGCGCGACGACTTCAAGATCCGCATCCGCCGCCAGACCGGCTCCCAGGTGGTCACGCTTGCGGCTCCGGTCGCGCCGGCTGCCGTCGGCTCACTACCGGTAGTCGTAGCGGCGCCGGCTGCACCCGCGCGCGCAGTCCTCTACAGCTCCTCCCGCCCCTCCATCAGGCGACGATGAAAGCGAGATCGAGTTCGCTGTCGTCAAGTCCCCGATTGTCGGCACGTTCTACCGCTCACCCGAACCTGACGCGGCCTCGTTCGTGGAGGTGGGCGATACGGTCCGCAAGAACCAGGTGCTCTGCATCATCGAAGCCATGAAGCTGATGAACGAGATCACCTCGGAGTACGAGGGTGAGATCGTCAAGTGCTACGTCGAGAGCGGCCAGCCCGTGCAGTACGGCGAGCGGCTGTTCGCGATCCGGGCGAAGTAGCCATGTTCAAGAAGATCCTGGTCGCCAATCGCGGCGAAATCGCACTGCGCGTCATCGTGGCGTGCCGCGAGCTCGGCATCAAGACCGTGGCCGTCTACTCCGAGGCCGACGAGAACTCGCTCCACGTGCGGTTCGCCGATGAAGACGTCTGCATTGGCCCGCCACCGAGCGCCACGAGCTACCTGAACGTCCCCGCCATCATCAGTGCCGCGGAAATCACCGGCGCCGATGCGATCCACCCTGGATACGGGTTCCTCTCCGAGAGCGCGTATCTCGCCGAGGTTTGCGACGCGTGCCACATCAGGTTCATCGGCCCGTCGCCGCAGGTCATCCGGCTGCTCGGCGACAAGGCGCGCGCACGTCGCGCGATGCGGAAGGCGGGCGTCCCGATCCTCCCCGGCAGCGACGGTCCGGTGGATTCGGAGGAGAAGGGACTCAAGATCGCGCGCGAGATTGGCTACCCGGTGATCGTCAAGGCCACGGCGGGCGGCGGCGGCCGTGGCATGCGGGTCGTCCAGTCGGCCGACGAGCTCGGAACCGCGCTCAAGACCGCACAGCGCGAAGCGGAAGCGGCCTTCGGCGTTGGCGACGTCTACATCGAGAAGTACGTGATCGCGCCACGCCACATCGAGTTCCAGGTGCTGGGCGATCACCACGGCAGCGTCGTGCACCTGGGCGAGCGCGAGTGCTCCATCCAGCGCCGGCACCAGAAGCTGATCGAGGAGTCGCCGTCGGTGGCGCTCACCGACAAGATGCGGCGCAAGATGGGCGGCATCGTCGTCGACGCCGCACGCGCCGTGCAGTACACCAACGCGGGCACCTTCGAGTTCCTGATGGATTCGGGCGGGCGGTTCTACTTCATGGAAGTGAACACGCGGCTGCAGGTCGAGCACCCGGTCACCGAGATGGTGACCGGTGTGGACATCGTCAAGGAACAGATCCGCATCGCGGCGGGTGAGCGGCTGTCGGTGAAGCAGAGCGAGATCACGTTCACGGGGCATGCGATCGAGTGCCGGGTCAACGCCGAGGATTCCGACACGTTCCGGCCGTCGCCCGGCGTCATCCACGCGTTCAGCGCGCCAGGTGGGCCGGGCGTGCGGATCGACACCTGCGCACACACCGAGTGCACCATTTCGCCGTATTACGATTCGCTCATCGCCAAGCTGATCGTCCACGGCCGCGACCGGCAGGAAGCGATCGCGCGCATGCGCCGCGCGCTCGAAATGACGGTGATCGAGGGCATCAGCACCTCCATTCCCCTGCACCTGCGCCTCCTCGCAGAGCCGGATTTCCAGGCTGGCCGCCTCAGCACCGCCTTCATGGATCGGTACTTGACGACCGATGCGAAGCGCGAGCTGAAGGCCGCCGGGTGATCCTGCCGTCCCTGACAGCCATCGTGGATGCGGACGTGACAGCTGCGCACGGCTGGACCGTGCCCGAGGCGGCGCGCGCGTGCCTGAACGGCGGCGCACGCCTGCTCCAGGTGCGCGCCAAGCGGGTGCCGAGCGGCGCGCTGCTGGCGTGGTGCGACGAGATCGTGGCCGCCGCCGGTTCGTTCGGCGCGATTGTGGTCGTGAACGACCGGGCGGACGTGGCGCGCATGGCGGAAGCCGCGGGCGTGCACGTCGGACAGGACGATCTGACGCCGAGGGCTGCGCGCGCCGTTCTCGGGCCAACCTCCATCATCGGGCTCTCGACCCACACGCGCGAGCAGGTCCTGAGGGCTCGCGCGGAGCCCATCAGCTATCTCGCCGTCGGGCCCGTGTTCGGCACCCGCACGAAAGACACCGGCTACGACGCCGTCGGGATCGAGCTGGTGCGGTTCGCCAGCGCCGCTGACGCAGTGGACACGCCTCTGCCCGTCGTGGCGATTGGCGGTATCACGCTCGACCGCGCGGCGGCCGTGATTGCAGCCGGAGCGACGAGCGTCGCCGTTATTGGCGATCTCTTCGCCACGGGCGATCCCGAGGCACGCACGCGCGCCTACGTCGAGCGGCTGCAGTCACCGTGATGGCAGACGGCGTGTATAATCCCGGCCTCCAGCCCATGTGTGGCGGCCAGCGGAGGATGAATGCGGTCGATATTCGCAACGAAGTCCATTGAGCAGCTGAAAGCGGAAGCAGGCCACACCGGCCAGCACAGCCTCAAGCGCGTGCTTGGGCCCGTCAATCTCGTCACGCTGGGTGTGGGTGCGATCATCGGCACCGGCATCTTCGTCCTGACGGGCGAGGCGGCGGCGGCGCACGCCGGCCCCGCCATCGTGCTGTCGATGGTGCTCGCCGGCATCGCCAGCGCGCTGGCGGGCCTGTGCTACTCCGAGTTCGCCTCCACCGTCCCGATTGCCGGCTCTGCGTACACCTACGGCTACGCCACGCTTGGCGAGTTCATTGCCTGGATCATCGGCTGGGATCTGATTCTCGAGTACGCGCTCGGCGCCGCGACGGTCGCGGTGGGCTGGTCAGGTCACCTCACCAGCTTTCTGAACGACTTCGTGGGCGTGCAGTTTCCGGCTCACCTGGCAGCCGCGCCCGGCACGATCGTGCAGACCGCCGGCGGCCCGGTCACCGCGGTCTTCAACCTGCCCGCGGTCCTCATCGCCGTCGCCGTGACGATCCTGATCGTGATCGGGATCAAGGAATCGGCGACCGTGAACGCGGTCATCGTCATCGTCAAGGTGGCCGTCGTGCTGATCGTGATCGGCGCCGGCGCCTTCTTCGTCGTCCCGGCGAACTGGCATCCGTTCATCCCGCCGAACACCGGCACCTTCGGCGAGTACGGATGGAGCGGCATCCTGCGGGGGGCGGGCGTCATCTTTTTTGCCTACATCGGATTCGACGCCGTTTCGGTTGCCGCCCAGGAGGCGCGCAACCCGCAGAAAGACATGCCGATCGGTATCCTCGGATCGCTGATCGTCTGCACGATCCTGTACATCCTCGTGTCGGGCGTGATGGTCGGCCTCGTGCCCTACGAGCAGATGAAGGGATCGCCGGCCCCGATGGTCGTTGCGATCAGCGCCGCGGCCGCCCGCGCGGTGGGCACGACGTGGGCGCCGCTGCTGAACGCGATGAAGATGCTCGTGGAGCTGGGCGCGATCGCGGGCCTCAGCTCCGTCATGGTCGTGATGATGATGGCCCAGCCCCGCATCTTCTACTCGATGGCCAACGATGGTTTGCTGCCGGCCTGGGCCGCGCGCATTCATCCGCGCTTCCGCACGCCGCACATCACCTCGATCCTGACCGGCGTGGCCGTGTCGATAGCTGCCGGTTTCACGCCGATCGGTATCCTCGGGCAGCTCGTCAGCATAGGCACCCTGCTGGCGTTCGTCATCGTGTCGCTCGGGGTCCTCTTCCTGCGCAAGCAGCGCCCTGAGCTGCACCGCCCGTTCAGAACTCCGGGCGTGCCGTTCGTTCCGATTCTCTCGGCGCTCGTGAGTTTCGCCTTGATGGCCGGCCTTCCGTGGCACACGTGGGAGCGGCTGATCATCTGGATGGGGCTCGGCATCGTGTTCTATTTCCTCTACGGGTATCGTCACAGCCGCCTCCGCGCCGGGCTGCCGAGCCGTGAGATGTCGCTCGAGTAATCGAGCGGATGCCCGGCCTGTCGCAGACGCGCCGGCGGCCCGTCGCCAGCCAGCGGTGGTGGCTGCCCGGTCCCGGGCTCGCTGTTGGCCTGCTGCTGCTCGTCATAGCCGGCGGCACTGCGGGGTACATGGTCATCGAAGGGTGGTCCGCGTGGGACTCCTTGTACATGACCGTGATCACCGTGACGACGGTGGGCTACCGTGAAGTGCACGTGCTCTCGCCAGCGGGCGAGGGCTTCACGATCGTGCTCCTCATCGGCGGCGTAGGCACAGCGCTTTACACATTCACGCTGCTCGCGACGGTGGTCGTCGAGGGCGGTTTGCACCTGCGACTCGAGCAGCGGCGGATCCGGCGGATGATCGATCGCCTCGAAGATCACTTCATCGTCTGCGGCTACGGGCGAATCGGCAGTGTCATCGCCGAGGAGTTCCGGCGCGAGGGCACGCCGTTCGTCGTTGTCGAGCGCGACCCCGAGCGCGTGCACGCGGTGATCGCGGCCGGCATGCTGGCGGTCGAGGCGGATGCGAGCCGGGAAGAAGTGCTCCGCCGCCTCGGGATCGACCGCGCACGCGGCCTGATTGCGGCCGTCGGCACCGACGCCGAGAACGTCTACGCAATTCTCACGGCGCGCGTGCTGGCGCCGAACCTCTTCATCGTGGCACGCGCGGAGACCGATGATGCGCAGCGCAAGCTGCTTCGCGCCGGCGCCAGCCGCGTTCTCTCCCCGTACCAGATCGGGGCCGTCCAGATGGCCCAGACGGCACTGCGCCCAGCCGTCGTCGATTTCGTGCAGCTCGCCACCAGCTCCGGCAACCTCGATCTCGCGATGGAACAGATCAAAATCGCGTCCGGGTCAGCACTCGCGGATCGGTCGCTCGTGGACGTCAACCTGCGCCAGCGGTTCAGCGTCATCGTCGTCGGCATTCAGCGCAGCGGCGCCCACATGGAGTTCAACCCGTCGGCGGACGCAGTGATGCGCCCCGGCGACGACCTCGTCGTCCTTGGTCGGCCGGCAAACCTCAAGGATCTGGAGCAGGCCGCCGGCACCCCGCGCCGCGTCTGACGCACACCTGCCCGGGGATCCGGCTCGTTTGCGAACCACCGTGCGGCTGGCGCATGATCGGGCGAGACGAGCGGCGCACCTCCGCCGCCCAGACGACACGCCTCATTCCTTCCAGGGGTTCTCATGCCTGCTCGCATTCTCGACGGCACCGCGGTGGCCAACCAGATTCGCGAAGAACTGCGGCCGCGCATCGCGGCATTCACGACGCGTACTGGCCGCCCACCCGGACTGGGGATTGTGCTCGCGGGCGCCAATCCCGCGTCCGAGATCTACGTCTCGACCAAGCTCAAATCAGCCGGCGACGTCGGCTGCCGTACTGACCTCATTCGGGTGCCTGCAACCGCCTCGCTCGACGAGGCGCTGGCGGCCGTGCGGCGGCTGAACGACGACGATGCATACGACGGCATCCTGGTGCAGTCGCCCTTGCCTGACGGGATGGGACCCGATGCCGAACAGGTCGTGTTCGACACGATCGATCCGGCCAAGGATGTCGACGGGTTCACGCCCGTCAACGTCGGGCTGCTCGTGCAGAACCGGGCCGTGCTCGCCCCGTGCACGCCCCGCGGCGTGATGGAGCTGCTGCGCCGGTCGGGGATCGAGCTGAAGGGGGCGCGCGCCGTGGTTCTTGGGCGCAGTGACATCGTCGGCAAACCGATGGCGATGCTGCTGCTGCACGAGCACGCCACCGTGACCATCTGCCACTCGCGCACCAGAGACCTGCCGTCGGTCGTCCGCGAGGCGGACCTCGTGGTGGTCGCCATCGGCCGCACGGCGTTCGTGCAGCCTGACTGGGTGAAGCCCGGCGCGACCGTCATCGACGTGGGCACCAACCGCGTGACCGACATCGCCGAAGTCGAGCGCCTCTTCCCGCCTGAGTCACCACGGCGAGGCGCGTTCGCCAAGCGTGGCGCCCTGGTAGTGGGCGACGTGCACCCTGGAGTGGCGGACGTTGCCGGCGCGCTCACGCCCGTGCCCGGCGGCGTCGGGCCGTTGACGATCGCGTTGCTCCTGAACAACACGCTGGTGGCAGCGGAGGCCCGCGTCGCAGTCCGGCCGGCGGCGCTGTCGCAGGCCTGATCCACCGGCCCATGCGCAAGGTCGCGCTGACCGGCGGGATCGCGACGGGGAAGTCGTCGGTGCGGCGCCGCTTTGCCCACCATGGCGTCCCGACGATCGATGCCGACGCGCTGGCGCACGCCGCGCTCGCGCCAGGTACGCCAGGCGCGGTGCGGGCGGTGGAACGATTCGGTGCCGCCATCCGCTTGCCGGACGGCGGGATCGATCGAAAGGTGCTGGGGGCGCTCGTGTTCGGAGACGAGGCGGCGCGGCGTGATCTCGAGGCGATCGTGCATCCCGCGGTCTATGGTGCGATCGAGGCGTGGTTCGCCACCTTGCCAGCGATGGCCTGTGCCGTGGCCGACATCCCACTCTTGTACGAAACCGGACGTGAGGGAGACTTCGACGCCGTCGTCGTCACCGCGTGCGCTCCCGACGAGCAGCTTCGACGCCTGATGGCCCGCGATGGTCTGTCGAGTGAGGCCGCGCGTCAGCGAATCGAGGCGCAGCTGCCCCTCACCGAGAAGGTGCGCCGCGCCGACCACGTCATTCGCACCGACGGCAGCCACGCGGAGACCGACAAAGCCGTCGATGCGCTGGTGGTGATGCTGTCAGTCTGAGACTTCGTCGTCGTGCGCCGTGGCGATCCTCTCCTCGACGAACGAATTCCATTCGTGGCAGTGGGGGCATTGCCACAGGAACTCCGTGCTGCGGTAGCGGCAGCGCGTGCAGATGTGCGGATCGAGATAGAAGATGACGTCGCGGGTGAGCGAGAGGTAGCGGTCAATCAGATCGCCGGGGCAGCCGAGACTCGACAGCACGCCCCACATGGCGAGGTGGATCACCAGCGCGTGCGGGTTGTGCGACAGCGCCTGCAGCAGCAGTTCGAAGGCCTCGCCCGCCTGCGCGTTTGCCGCCAGGTGCCGGGCGAGCGCCAGTCGCGCGCGCCAGTCCTGGGGAGAGGCGGCGATGAGGGACCGGCACAGCTCAGCGAACCGTTCGGGTGCGTGCACGAGCGGATAGGTGGCCTGCAGGCGGTCGAAGGCCAGGTACGCGCGGCCGGGTGACACGTCGATCGCCCGCTCCCACGCCGCGATCGCGTGCGCCGGATCCCCCTGCGCGAGCCGCACGTCGCCAAGATTGAGGTAGGCGGGCACGGCGTGGGGGTCGAGCTCGATCGCCGCCTGGAAGCGCCGGGCCGCTTCGCCGCTGTCGCCGGCGCGCTGCGCATCCACGCCGAGAGCATTCTCAAGGAACGCGAGGACGCCGTTGGTGCGGGTCGGATCCGCCGCAGGGTCGAGTGCAGCCACCTGCTGCTGCAGCTGGTAGGCCTCCTGCCACTGCTGCTGCTCCTCGTGCAGCTTCTGGAGGTTCATCATCGCGTAGCGGTTGCCGGGGTCGAGCCGCAGCACCTCCTTGAAGGCCTCGTGCGCGCGATCGATGAAGCCGCCGCTGCGGAAATCGAGCCCCAGGCAGAGCAGCACGTGCGCGTGCTCCAGCCGCGTCAGCGCCGGGCGCTGGAGCAGTGCCTGGTGCACGTTGACGGCGCGGCCCACCTGCCCCTTCTCGCGATAGAGGTTGCCGAGAATCATGTTGATCTCGAGCGCATCGGCATCGAGCGCAGCCGCCTTGGTCAGCTCGTCGATCGCGAGATCAATCTGGCCCGCCACGAGGAAGTTCAGGCCGATGATGTAGTGCGGCGACTGTCTGGCCTTACGCCGGTCGATCCAGCGGCCGTCCCGCAGCTTGTAGCGCTCCCACGCCTTGCCCACCGCCAGGCCGAGCAGGAGCGCGACCAGCGCGGCGAGGAACGGGCCGTAGTCGGCCATCATGGCGCCGTTCCGTTCGTCCACTCCGCGACGAACGGCTCCCAGAGACCCTGCGCCCGCAGCAGCAGCTCCACGAGCTCGCGCACGGCGCCGTTGCCGCCCGTGCCCGTGGCGACAAAATGCACGCGCGTCCGCACGTCGGCGACGGCGTCGGCAGGCGCGGCGGCCAGTCCCACGCGTGTCAGCACCGGCAGGTCGAGCAGGTCGTCTCCCATGTAGGCGATTTCGGCGTCGTCCAGTTTTTCCTTGCGGAGGATCTGCTGGTAGGCGCGCACCTTCGGCCCGTGGCTCTGCACGAGGAGACGAATCCGCAGTTCGGCCGCGCGCCGTTCCGTCACCGCTGACGGGCGGGCGGAGATCAGGCCAACACGCAGCCCGACGCGCTGCGCCCAGACGAGCGCCGCGCCGTCCTTGATGTCGAAGCGCTTCGACTCGCTGCCATCGGCGTGCATCAACACCTTGCCGTCGGTGAGCACACCGTCCACGTCGAGCAGCAACAGCTTGACGCGCGCTGCCCTGGCGTCGAGCGTCATGCGTGTCTTGCGGGTCTCGGTGTTCATGCCGCTGTCGTTCGCAGCCTCGGCGTGTCTTTCGCCGCTCAGAACAACTCCGTGCGCCACAAATCGTGGAGGTGCAGCACTCCCTGCACGATCCCGTCAGCCGTCGCGACGATGAGCGAGGTGATCTTGCGCTGCTCCATGACGTGCAGGGCCTGCGCCGCCAGGAGTGAGGCTTCGATCGTGACCGGGTGGCTCGTCATGACGTCGGCGGCGCTCAGCGACAGCACCTCGGGCGTGTCGCTCATCCGGCGCCGCAGGTCACCGTCGGTGATGATGCCGGCCAGCCGGCCGTCGCGGACGACGCACGTCATGCCCATGCCCTTGCGCGACATCTCGTAGATCACGTCGCGCATGGGCGTGCGTTCGTCCACCACCGGCGCCAGGTCGCCGGCGTGCATGAGGCTCTCGACGCGCATCAGCCGTTTGCCCAGCTTGCCGCCCGGATGCAGGTTGGCGAAGTCCTCCTCGCGGAACCCTTTCTCGACGAGCAAAGTCATCGCCAGCGCGTCGCCGAGCGCCAGGGCGGCCGTGGTGCTCGCGGTGGGCACGAGGTTCAGCGGGCACGCTTCTTCCGCCACGTGACAGTCGAGCGTCACGTCGGCGGCATGGGCCAGCGTCGAGGTGGGCGACCCCGTCACCGCTATGAGACGAGCCCCGAGCCGGCGGATCGTTTCGAGCAGGCGCAGCACTTCGGCCGTCTCGCCGCTGTGCGACAGCGCAATCACGACATCGTCGCGATGCAACATGCCGAGGTCGCCGTGGATCGCTTCCGCCGGATGCAGGAAGAACGCGGGTGTGCCGGTGCTCGACAGGGTTGCGGCGATCTTGCGGCAGATAATGCCCGATTTGCCCATGCCGGTGACGATCACGCGGCCCTTGCAGTCGCGCAGCATCACCACCGCATCAGCGAAACGCCCATCCAGGCGATCGATCAGGCCGAGGATGGCGTTCGCCTCGGTCCGCAGCACCCTGCGCGCGAGCCCGAGATCCGGCGTGAGCGCTCTCGCCATCACGCCTCCTTCACGATCGCGTCGATGCGCTTGAGGCGTTGCAGCAGCCGCTCCAGCTGCGCGAGCGCGAGCGCGTTCTGTGCGTCGCTCCGGGCGCGCGCCGGCTCTTCGTGCAGCTCCAGAAAAACGCCATCTACGCCGGCTCCGACGCCGGCCGAGGCAAGCGGCTCTATATACTGCGCCAGGCCAGCGGTCACGCCGTCTCCGCCGCCGGGCAGTTGCAGGCTGTGCGTCACGTCGAAGATCACCGGCCAGCCCAACTCGCGCATCATCGGGAACGCGCGCATGTCGACGACCAGGTTGTTGTAGCCGAACGAGAACCCGCGCTCGGTCACGACCACGCGCGTGTTACCCGAGTCGGTCACCTTGCGAATCGCGTGACGGACGTCGAGCGGTGCGAGGAACTGCCCCTTCTTGATGTTCACGGCACAGCCGGTGCGGGCGGCGGCGACGATCAGATCGGTCTGGCGCGAGAGGAACGCCGGAATCTGCAGCACGTCGACCCCCGCAGCCGCGGCGGCTTCAGCGTGCGCTGGCTCGTGGATATCCGTCAGCACCGGCACGCCCACATCGCGTCGCACGCGCTGGAGCACGCGCAGTCCCTCTTCGAGCCCCGGCCCGCGATAGGACGCCAGGGACGTGCGGTTCGCCTTGTCGTACGAAGCCTTGAAAATCCAGGGCACGCCCGCGCGCGCCGCGATGGCCTGGATGGCGTGTGCAAGGCCGAGGGCGTGCGATTCGCTTTCGATGACACAGGGCCCGGCAATCAGTACGAAAGGGCGGCTGCCGCCGAGGGTCACCGCGCCAATCTCAACCGCGTGCACGGCTGCGATCATACCCGATGGGTTCGCGCGCTTCGGCCAATCGCCGGCCGCGTCGCACCAATCACGTCAGGCTGCAGACCCAGCCGCCGCCGGTGCCGGCGAGACCGCCAGCTTCTGCGCGTAGCTCGCGGCCACGAAGCTCGCGAAGAGCGGATGGGGGCGGAGCGGCTTCGACTTGAACTCGGGGTGGAACTGCACGGCGACGTACCACGGGTGGCCGGGCAACTCCACGATCTCGACGAACTTGCCATCCGGAGACCGCCCCGAGATCACCAAGCCCTTTTCGGCGAGCGCGCGCTCGTACAGGCAGTTGAACTCGTAGCGATGGCGATGACGCTCGTGGATGGGGGTTACGCCGTAGATGCGGTGGGCGAGCGACCCCGGCTGCAGTTCGCATTCGTAGGATCCCAGGCGCATCGTGCCGCCCAGGTCGTCGACGCCGAGCAGATCCCGCAGCTTGTAGATCACGTTCTGCGGCGTGTCGGGTGCACACTCGGTCGAATCGGCCTCGGTCAGGCCGCAGACGTTCCGCGCGTACTCGACGGCGGCCCACTGGAACCCGTAACAGATGCCGAAGTACGGGATGCCACGCGACCGCGCCACCTCCGCCGCGCGCATCATGCCGCGGGTGCCCCGGTTGCCGAACCCGCCCGGCACCAGGATGCCGTGCGCGCCGTCGAGCAGGTGCTCGCCACCGGGTTCCTCGAGGGCTTCGGCCTCCACCCAGTGGATGTTCACGGCGACGCCGTGGCCAAAGCCGCCGTGATAGAGCGCCTCGTTCAGGCTCTTGTAGGAATCCTCGTAGCCGACGTACTTGCCGACGACGTGAATGGTGAGCTCGCCCTTTGGATGGCGGATGCTGTCCACCAGCTGTTCCCAGCGTTCCATCCGCCGATCGGAGCGGGGCAGTTGCAGCAGCTTCAGGATGATCCGATCAATGCCTTCTTCGGCGAGCGCCAGCGGCACTTCGTAGATCGTGTCCACGTCGCGCGCCGTGATCACCGCTTCTTCGTTGACGTCGCAGAAGAGGGCGATCTTCTGCTTCACGTCGCGCGGCAGCACGCGATCGGTGCGGCACAGCAGGATGTCGGGCTGGATGCCGATCGAGCGCAGGTCGCGGACGCTGTGCTGCGTCGGCTTGGTCTTCAGCTCGCCGGCCGTTCCGATCCAGGGCACGAGCGTGAGGTGGATGTAAAGCGTCTGGTCGCGACCGACGTCCTGCCGGAACTGTCGAATCGCCTCGAGAAACGGCAAACTCTCGATGTCGCCGACCGTGCCGCCAATTTCGACCAGCACGATGTCGACGTCCTTCGCCACCGCGCGAATGCTGTCCTTGATCTCGTTCGTGATGTGCGGGATCACCTGCACCGTGCGGCCGAGATACTCGCCGCGGCGCTCCTTCTGGATCACCGATTGGTAGATCTTGCCCGTCGTCCAGTTGTTGTTCCGCGTCGTCACCATGCTGGTGAAGCGC
This sequence comes from Vicinamibacteria bacterium, assembly GCA_963697705.1. Lineage (GTDB taxonomy): Bacteria > Acidobacteriota > Vicinamibacteria > Vicinamibacterales > JAENWD01 > CAVUCH01. The sequence continues at coordinate 313,036 of CAVOPA010000011.1, read as the reverse complement.
TCGTAGTGGCCGAGATCCAGGTCGGTTTCAGCGCCGTCGTCGGTGACGAACACCTCGCCGTGCTGGTACGGGCTCATCGTGCCGGGATCGACGTTGATATACGGGTCGAACTTCTGCAGCGCCACCCGGAAGCCATGGCCCTCGAGCAGGGCGCCGATCGACGCGGCCGCCAGGCCCTTGCCGAGCGACGACACGACGCCGCCAGTGACGAAGATGTACTTGATCGTCCTCGAGTCATAGGTGTTCATCGGCACCATCCGCCTGCAAATGTGGAGCGGCCTGTCATCTGGGTTACCTACCGCGCGGGTGCTGCGGCGCGCTCGCGCTCGACCAGCGCGCGCACCCGATCGAGGTCGTCCGGCGTGTCCACGCCGATGGAATCGAAGCTGGTCTCAATTGCGACGATGCGATAGCCGTGCTCGAGCGCGCGCAGCTGCTCCAGCACCTCCGCCTCCTCGAGCGGGGTCGGCGGCAGTGCGGCGAGCGTCAGGAGAAAGTCCCGGCGGTAGACGTACAGGCCGATGTGCTTGAACGTGCCCGCGGTCATCGGTCCCGCCGGATCACGGCGGCGCGGTATGGCCGCCCGGGAGAAGTAGAGGGCGCGGTCGCTGCAGTCGACAACGACCTTCACGACGTGCGGGCTTGCCAGCTCCGCGTCGTCGTCGATTGCGCGTCGCAGGGTGCCCATCGGCAGCGTCGGATCCGCCGCCAACGGAGCAACCGCTTCGTCGATCATCCGCGGGTCGATGAGCGGCTCGTCCCCCTGTACGTTCACCACCAGGTCGCACGCGAGTGACGCCGCCACTTCGGCGAGCCGCTCGGTGCCGCTCCGATGGCTCGCGCGCGTCATCCGCACGTCGCCGCCGAACGCCTGCACGGCTTCGGCCACGCGGAGGTCGTCAGTCGCGACGATCACGGCGGTGGCGCTCCGCGCCGCGGCCGCACGGCGATAGACGTGCTCGATCATCGTGCGACCGGCGATCCGAGCGAGCGGCTTCCCGGGAAAGCGGGATGACGCGTAGCGGGCCGGGATGACGACGATGCAGCGGGGAAGAGCAGGAAGCGAGGTCTCGTCGGCGACAACTGCGACGGGCACGTCGAATCATAGCATGGCCACGACGCCGGGCTTGCAGGTGGCCCCCGGAGCTAGCGGCTGCGTTCTGGCCGCCGGGCAGCGCTGATGCTACGATGGCTGCGTTCGAATGGCCAGCGTCCGCGTTCTCCTGATCGTCGGCGTCTTGGGCGGACTCACGGCGTGGGCAGTTGCCCAGAGCACCACGACACCGAGGCCGACGCCCGCGCCCGCAGCGCCGCGGCCGCCTACTCGCACGGCGGCACCGGCCGTCTCAGCGGCCTCTGAGCGGTGGCGTGCAACGATGTTCGACGTCGAGATCAGCCGTTTGCGCGACGGACTGGACGAAATGCCTGCCCCGCAGCCCTCGTCGCGCAACCCGTTCCGGTTTGGTACGCCAGCGCAGCATGCGGCCGTGGCGTCCGCGCATCGCCGTGCCACCGTTGCGCCGCCCGAGCAGGCCGTCGGCACCGTCGGCGCGGATCGGCCGCCGATGCAGCTGCTTGGCGTGGCCGCCGAGGAAAGCGACGCTGCTCCCGTGCGAACAGCCGTGATCGCCACGCCGCGACAGCTGTACCTGGTACGGGAAGGCGAGCAGATCGCGCTTCGCTTCCAGGTGGTGAGAATCGGCGCCGACGCAGTGGAGCTTCGGGATCTCGTCAACGACGAAACCTTCCCCCTCGTGTTGCACTGACGTCTGCGTCCCTGGGAGTGGCCACCGGACGTGCCGCCCGTGTGGGCGACGCAAGGTCACTGCGGCGACGACGAGACGACAATCCGACACGCGCCGTCAGACTCGGGCCCTCGACGCTCAGATCACAGGCGCACCAGTTCCGCTGATTGCACGGCGGGAATCTCTTTGAGCTCTGCGATCACTTCGCCTGTCAGCATCGCGTCACCGCCTTCGTCGACGCCGACGACGCCGATCGCGCACTTGGCGCTGCGGCCGAGAGCGAAGTTCGCGATGTTGACCCCGTGGCGTCCGAGCACGGTGCCCACCGCGCCGATGACACCCGGCTGGTCGTTGTTCTTGATTAAAATCTGCGTGCCTTCGAGGGGCGCGTCGACTGGCACTCCGTCCACCAGCACGAGGCGCGCGCCGCCGTGCTCGACGACGGTCCCTTCCACCCAGCGCTGACCTGCGTCGGTGTGCACCTGCAGCGACAGCAGCGACGTGTAGTTCCGCGCGCGCGAGCTGTGGGATTCGACCAGCTCGATGCCTCGCTCGGCGGCCACCGCCTTCGCGTTGATCAATGTCACGCCGCTCCCGAGGTATCGCTTGAAGAGGCCGACGAGTACCGCAGCGGCGATCAAATCGTTGCGGCCGTTCGCGAGACCGCCGTAGTAGCGCACGCCCACGCTGGTGATGTGCGCGTCCCCCATCTGCGACACCAGGGAACCAAGGCGCTCGGCGAGCGTGATGAAGGGCTGCAGCCGGACGAACTCCTCTGCCGGCAGCGAGGGGAAGTTCACCGCATTGCGGATGATGCCGTGAGCGAGGAAATCACGGACGGCCTCTGACGTTTCCACGCCGACCATTTCCTGCGCCTCACCCGTGGACGCGGCGATGTGCGGCGTGGCGATCACGTTCGGCAGGCTGGCAAGCGTCCAGTCTGCCGGCGGCTCCTTCACGAACACGTCGAGCGCCGCGCCGCCGACCTGTCCTGTCTGCAGCGCCGCAGCGAGCGCCTCGTCGTCGATCAGCTCACCGCGCGCGGTGTTGACGATGCGGATGCCGTGCTTGCAGCGGGCCAGGCGTTCGGCGTTCATGATGTGCCGCGTCGCCGCGGTGACCGGCAGGTGCAGCGTCAGGTAGTCGGCGGCCGCGCAGACCTCGTCGAGCGTGCCGAGCCGCGCGCCATATTGAGCCGCCACCTGGGCGGAGATGTAGGGATCGTGCGCCAGAATCTGCATCTCGAACGCGCGTGCCCGTTGCGCAACTTCCTGCCCGATGCGCCCGAGCCCGACGATGCCGAGCGTCTTGCCGCGCACCTCGCTGCCGGTGAACTTCTTCTTCTCCCACTTCTGGGTCTTCATCGCGGCATCGGCCGCAGGGATCGGCCGTGCGAGCGCGAGGATGAAGGCCATGGCCAGTTCCGCCACGCTGATGCTGTTCGCGCCGGGCGCGTTCATCACCACGATGCCGCGCGCTGTCGCGGCGTCGAGATCGACGTTGTCGACGCCGGTGCCGGCGCGGGCGATCACCCGCAGCTGAGGGGCCGCGGCGATGAGATCCCGCGTCACCTTCGTGGCGCTGCGCACCATGAGGGCATCCGCATCGGCGAGCGTCGCGACGAGCTCTGGCAGAGGTCGCCCGGCGCGGGCATCCACGATCCATCCGGGGATGGCGCGCAACAGGTCGGCGGCAGACGCAGGCAAGTCATCGGCAATGACGATCTTCATAAGTCGGTCCGGATGGAGATGATGAAAACCTGAGTGGTGGGCGGCATCGATTCGCGTGTCCGCCGGCAGCTCGTCGCGGCGCGCCTGCGGAGGTCAGCGCGCAGCGGTTAGAGTATACTCGCCCGACGAACGCACCACGGTGGTGCAAACCGCTTTTCACGTCGGTTTCATGCGGCCTCGTGCGCAGCTTCCACAGCTTTATCCACAGGGTTTTCCACAGCTGCTGTGCACAACCGGGTCACGCGCCGGGGGGACGTGACCTAACGCCGCGACTTCATTACGCGCGCCCTGTGCGCACGCCCGCCGGGAAGGTCCTATGGCTCAATTCACACATCTGACGCCTCCGACGGAAGGCACACCGATCACTCGCCGCAACGGGCAGTGGATCGTGCCGAGCGATCCCATCATTCCGTTCATCGAAGGCGACGGCACGGGTCCTGATATCTGGCGCGCCAGCCAGCGCGTGTTCGACGCCGCGGTCGCCAAGGCGTACGGCGGCGAGCGCCGCGTCGTGTGGTTCGAGGTGCTCGCCGGCGAGAAGGCGAAGAACCTCACCAACGAGTGGCTGCCGAACGACACGCTCGAGGCGGTCAAGGCGTACCGCGTTGCGATCAAGGGTCCGTTGACCACTCCGGTTGGCGGCGGCATCCGGAGCCTGAACGTCACCCTGCGGCAGGTGCTGGATCTGTATGCCTGCGTACGGCCGGTGCGATACTTCGCCGGCACGCCGTCGCCCGTGACGCACCCCGAGCTGATGAACGTCGTCATCTTCCGCGAGAACACCGAGGACGTGTACGCGGGCATCGAGTTCGCGCGCGGGACACCGCAGTGCGAGAAGCTGATCGAGTTCCTCCGCCGCGAAATGGGCAAGAACATCGCGCCCGACTCCGGCATCGGGATCAAGCCGATGTCCGAAACCGGCACGAAGCGGCTCGTGCGGATGGCCATCCAGTTCGCGCTGGCGAACCACCGGCGGGTCGTCACCCTGGTGCACAAGGGCAACATCATGAAGTTCACCGAGGGCGCGTTCCGCGACTGGGGCTACGAGCTCGCGAAGGCGGAGTTCCGCGATCGGATCGTCACCGAGGAGGAAGTCTGGGGCGGCGCATCCGCCGAGGGCAAGCTCCTGATCAACGATCGCATCGCCGACAGCGTCTTCCAGCAGATCCTCACGCGGACGAGCGACTACGACGTCTTCGCGACGCCCAACCTGAATGGCGACTACCTGTCGGACGCGTGCGCGGCGCAGGTGGGCGGGCTCGGCATGGCGCCGGGCGCGAACATCGGCGACGAGATCGCGTTCTTCGAGGCAACGCATGGCACGGCGCCGAAGTACGCCGGGAAAGACGTCATCAACCCGGCATCGGTGATGCTATCGGGGGTGATGATGTTCCGTCATCTCGGCTGGCACGAGGCGGCCGACCTGATCGAGCAGGGCATCGGCGCCAGCGTCGAGCAGAAGCGCGTCACCTACGACCTCGCACGCCTGATGCAGGGCGCCACCGAGCTCAAGACGTCCCAGTTCGCTGCAGCGATCATCGGGAACATGCAGGCCGAGGTGCGGGCATGAACCGGAAAGTCACCGTCGTGGGCGGCGCCGGCAATGTCGGCGCCACGGTGGCGCGGGCCATCGCCAACCGGGAGCTCGCCGATGTGGTGGTCATCGACATCGCCGAAACGAAGGCGCAGGGCATCGCGCTCGACATCCTGCAGGCATGCCCGATCGAGGGGTCCGATGCGCGCCTGATCGGCGGCAACAACTTCGAAGACAGCGCGGATTCCGACGTGGTCGTGATCACGTCGGGCGTGCCGCGCAAGCCAGGCATGAGCCGCGACGATCTGCTGCAGGTGAACTACAACATCATGAAGCAGGTCACCGAGCAGGTGGTCAAGTACTCGCCGAACTGCATCATCGTGCCGGTGGCGAACCCGCTCGACGCGATGTGCCAGGCGGTGTACCGGCTGAGCGGCTTCCCACGTGAGCGCGTCATCGGCATGGCCGGAGTGCTCGATTCGGCCCGGATGCGCACGTTCATCGCGCAAGCGCTCGATGTCTCGGTCGAGAACGTTCACGCGTTCGTGCTCGGCGGGCACGGCGACACGATGGTGCCGCTGCCGCGGTTCTCGACCGTCGCCGGCGTGCCGATCACCGAGCTGCTCTCGGCGGATCAGATCGCGGCGATCTCGAAGCGGACCGCTGAGGGCGGGGCGGAGATCACCAAGCTGGTAGGCACGAGCGCCTGGTACGCGCCCGGGCTCGCGGCCGCCGAGATGGTGGACGTGATTCTGAAGGACAAGAAGAAGATTCTGCCGTGCTCGGTGTTCCTGCAGGGCGAGTACGGCGTGCACGACCTGTTCGTGGGTGTGCCCGTGAAGCTTGGCGCCCGCGGCGTCGAGCAGATCATGCAGTACACGCTGACCGCGGACGAGACCGCCGCGCTCCAGAAGTCGGCGGCCGCCGTGAAGGAACTGACCGACGCCATCAAGGTGTAACCTGGCTGCCGTAGTGCAAGAGGGCACCCTGCATGACGAATGCAGGATGAAGGACGTAGAAGATCAGCCGAACTTCAACATCCGACATCCTGCAGCGGACATCTGCATCGAACTGTCTCGCTCAACAGCCTGGCAGCCCTACTGCTTGACCGTCACCGGGGCCGTCAGCTCGGTGTTCTCCCACGCGATCTTCAGCACGCCGCCGCCGGCCGGGTTCTTGTCGACGCTGATCGTCAGCTGCTCGACCGGGGCCGCGGTCGCGTTCTTCTTGAGCGGGATGCGCGCCAGGTCCTGTTTCTGGTCGTACTCCGTGCCCCACTGGCCGGTCTGCTTGTTCACGATCAGCTGCCAGGCGCTCTCGCCCGGCAGCGTGTACAGCGTGTAGGTGCCGGCCGGGACGCTCGTGCCGCCGATCTGGATGGCTTTGTCCGTGGTCAGCGTGGTCGCCTCGTCCGCGCCCGTGCGCCAAACCGTGCCATAGGGAACCAGTGCCCCCATGATCTTCCGGCCCCGCACCGACGGGCGGCCGTAGGTCACGGAGATCGCTGCTCCGTCGATCGTGGCCTTGGTCGTTTCGTGCGGGCTCTTGGGGGCCTGCGCGTGAGCGACGGCGATTGTGCAGGCGATCGTAGAGACCGTTACCGCGAGTTTCCAGGTACGCATACGTGTTCTCCTCCAGACAATGTGAACGGCCGTTTTTGCGGCGCGCCGGGCGCGGCGCGCTACAGGATCTTCATGCCGAGCGCCGACAGCACCAGCTCGGTGCCGAGCGCGGCGGTGCTGTTGTGCATGTCGAGAGTGGGGTTCACCTCGACGATGTCGAGCGCGCGCAGCAGGCCTGAGTCGGCGATCATCTCCATGACCATGTGCGCCTCCCGGTAGTTGAGTCCGCCCCGGACCGGCGTGCCGACGCCGGGCGCCACCGACGGGTCGCAGACGTCGATGTCGAACGACACGTGCAAGCCGGACGTGCCCCGCCCGGCGAGCTGGATGGCCTGCTCCGCAACGGCGGCGATCCCCGCGCGATCGATGTCTTTCATCGTAAAGACGTGCACGCGCGATTCCCGCACCCGGAGCTTCTCGCTCGCATCGAGGTTGCGCACCCCGATCAGCACCGTGTGCTCGGGGCTGACCTTGGGCGAGACGCCGCCGATGCAGGAAAGTTCTCCTGGCTCTGGGCCCAGCAGCGCGGCGAGCGGCATGCCGTGCACGTTCCCGCTGGTGCTGCTGCCCGGCGTGTTCATGTCGCCGTGCGCGTCCACCCAGATGAGGCCGATCGGTTGGCCGGCCGCTCGTGCCCTCTCAGCGGTCGCCGCCACCGATCCCGCGGCCAGGCTGTGATCGCCGCCGAGCACGAGCGGTAGCGCCCCGGCCTCGAGGCTGGCCAGCGACGTTTTGTATAGCGCGGTACAGACCCGCGCGATGTCGCGAATGTACTTCTTGCGCTCGTCGCCTGGCTGCTGCGTCTCAGGAATCGGGACTTCGAGATCGCCCTTGTCGACGACCGCGTAGCCAAGCTCCTGGATTGCCGGGGCGAGCCCGGCGATTCTCAGCGCAGACGGTCCCATGTCGACGCCCCGCCGTCCCCCTCCCAGGTCGAGCGGCACACCGATGATGTGGACGGGAACCACGCCGCCCTCAGCGCCGCTTCCAGGACACCGACATACCCTCGCCCGACGGCGCCACGATGGTCGTGAACAGGTCGGCGTTCCCTTCGATGGCGGTCAGGAACTCCTTCATCTCGTCACGCTTGTTGACGACGTTGTGGGCGAGAAACAGGCCGCCCTTCACGAGACGCGGATAGACGAGCTCGAGGAACTTCCGGTAATCCGGCTTCCAGGCATCGAGGAAGACGAAATCGAAGGGGTTCTGGAGCTTCGGGATCTCCTTGAAGGCATCACCGCTGATGACAGTCACGACATCGTCCAGTCCGGCGCGGTGGATGTTCGCCTTCGCCTCGCTGGCTCGCTGAGCGTCGTACTCGATTGTGGTCAGCTTGCCGCCGCTCTCCCGGAGTCCCAGCCCGATCCAGATGGCGCTATATCCGCTCGCGGCCCCGATCTCGAGCGCGTGCCGGGCGCCGCTCGACGCCACCATCAGGCGGAGAAAACGACCATCCTCCTCGGAAACGGCAAACTGGCCCTTGTCGGCCTGCCGGATCTCCAGCAGCAGCTTCTGGAGTGCGGGGGGAACGCCGGTGGTGGGGGAGGCGGGCTCAGCCGAAGCGTTCGGGACCGCGCCCAGGGCGGTCAGCAGCAGAAGAACAACAGGTCTCATCATCGAGCGTACGTACCCTAATGAACATGAACAGCCCAGGTACGATGCCGGGCCCACAAAGACTATCAGATGTCAGGGTCCCTCACGATTGCGTGGTTCGGCGGGCAATTTGACGAATTTACCCCTGTCCCGTGCCGAAACGGCGCGAATCTCAGCTGCGGCTTGTGTATAGTATGGCGTCTGATTCTGGCGACGGGGCATTGCGGAGGAAATGGTGAGTCCGATTCTGGTCCGGCCGGTGCGCGAGCAGCTCGAGCATGACCGCATCATCCGCTTGTTGCCTGCCCGGTACCGCCGCCGGTTCGAGGTTGGCATCAATCCAGGGGTTGAGCAGAACGCGCCCGTGGGCGCCGGCCTCAAAGCCATCTATCCGGATGCGGTGCTGTACGCCGGCGACAAGGGCCGGAAGGTGCTGGGCGTGGCGGAGGTCGAGACCGTCGAATCGGTCAACCATCTCGAGGCCATGTCTCAGTGGGCCAGCCTCGGGCGGCTGAAGGTCCCGTTCCACCTCTACGTGCCAGCCAGTGCGATCGATGTCGCCCGCCGCATGGCCACCGATTACCAGGTATCGCTGACCGAGCTCTGGAGCTACGACAACGTGGGCGATCAGGTGCGATTCACCCTGATCCAGCGGGCTTCGGAGCCATCGATGACCATGGCGAGCCGCGTACAGCCAATCGTGGCCAAATCCGTGCGCGTGCCCGCGGGCCGAGCACCGGTCGCTGCCGCGCCCCGGCCGCGCGCCGCCCGAAGGGCTGAGCCGCCGGCGAGAACCGCGAAAGCGCGCCCCAAGCCGTCCGCGCGTCCGGCGCGAAAGGCTTCGCCCAAACGGAAGCCTGCGCGAGCCGCGGCCGTCCGTAAGGCCGCCCCGGCCCGGAAGGTGGCGCCGCGAAAGGCGCAGAAGCGCAGGTAGCGGCCGTGCCCCGCCTTCGATTCACTCGTGACGAGCGGGGCTACGAACACACGTTTCTCGTGCACTCGACCGGGCGACGTGGCCGGGAGCGCACGTCCATCCTGTATTGGTTCCGCTCACCACCCGCGGTGCGCGTCGGCCGACCGGCGCTCGACTCGGATGCTATCCGCGCGATCGAGAAGGCGAACCCGCAGATCGTGTTCGACTGGCCGGTCATCCTCGAGACCCGGCCGCCCGAGCCAGAACCGGCAGAGGGCTGGCGCGCCCGCCGAGGACGAGGTCGTGACCGCGCCATGCGACCGGATTCCGGACGACAGGACGCGACGTCCGCCGCGACTGTTCCTCACATCTCGACTCCCGATCCACCTGAGGCTGCACGACTCGACCCGCCAGTTTCAGCGACGCCTCCTCTGCCAGAGACCGACCCCAGCGCGCTCGCCGACGGTGACCCCGTGTTCGAACCGTCCGCCGTTCACCGGGCGCTCGGTTCGGAGGGACTCGCGCGTGTCCGAGCGCGATATGCCGAGGTGGTTGCGCGCATCTCGACTCAGGTGAGTGACGGGGCCGTGGCTGACGAGTTGCGCCTCCTCGCCGAACGGCTCAACCCCGACGCCTGGGTCACAGACGACGATGTCCTCCGCGGTCTCGAGGGATTCGAGCGCGTGCTCGAGCACGTTCGCCAAAGCCTCGGGCGCTCCCGTCGCCGGCGGGGCGACTCGCCGCCCGAGCCAGCCGGCACCAGCGCGTCGACCGCGGGCGGCGTCAGCACGGGGGAAACGAGGCCGCAGGCCCCCGCCACAGAGACAGACTGAGAAGGCAGACCGGACTCCACGCCGGAGCGTCACAATTTCAGTCGCCGACGCGCGGTCCTGAGTCGGTTCGGACGATTGCCGCCGCCGAGAGCCGAACAGGGGCCACCCGCCAGCGCGCTATACTTCTACCTGTCATATGCACATCCGTCTTCCCGCCCTCTTCCGCCTGGCGGTTGCGCTGGCGTTCGTTTCGGTCACGCTGGCCGCGCAGGCACCCGCGCCGCAGGGGCAGCCGCCCGCTGCCGGCGCCCCGGGCCCGGCTCCGACCGGGCAGGGCGGTCAGCCGACCTTTCGCGTTGCCATCGACCTTGTCACCACCGACGTCATCGCACGAGATGATACGGGACAGTTCGTTGCGGATCTGAAGAAGGACGACTTCCAGATTTTCGAGGATGGCGTCAGGCAAGAGATCGCCACTTTCACGCTCGTGCACGGGGGCCGCGTCCTCAACCAGCTGTTGCCGCCGCCGCCGCCCCCGCAGGAAGGCATCATCCTGCCCCCCGCTCGCCCCCCGAACGACACCGCGGGCCGCATTCTCCTGTTCTTCGTCGACGACCTGCACCTCGATTTCGGGAACACGCCGCGGCTGCGGCAGCTGTTTCAGAAGATCGCGAAGGAACTCGTCCACGAGGGCGACATGTTCGGTGTCGTTTCGACCGGGACCTCGTCAATCGCCATCGACCTGACATACGACCGCAAGCGGATGGACGAGGCGATCAAGAAGATGACGGGCGGGGCGCTGAAGCCGAGCGACATCATCGAATCGGGGCAGGGGCCGAACGGGCCAAGCGAGCTGCGCTACCGTGCGCACGTCGCGTTCTCGACCGCGTACGACATGGTGAACAACCTCGAGAAGATCCACAACCGCCGGAAGGCCGTGATTTACGTCAGCAACGGCTACGACTTCAATCCCTTCGAGGGCGCGAGATACGGCGATCCGAACATCCTCGGGCAGAAGCGCGACACGTCCATGCCCGGCCAGGATTACGACCCGTTCACCCGTCAGAGCAACGAGTTCGCCGACGCCGATCTGGTGCGCGAGCTGTCGGAACTGACGCGCGCGGCGAACCGCGCCAACGCCACGCTCTACACCATCGACCCGCGGGGCCTTGTCGCCGGGGCGGACCTGGATCAGAACGTCGACCCGACCGAGTGGGCCAACTACGTGCGAAAGAGCCAGGACAGCCTCCGGACGCTCGCAGACCTGACCGGCGGCTTTGCCGTCGTGAACCAGAACGACTTCGACAAGGCGTTGAAGCGGATAGACAACGAGACCAGCGACTATTACGTCGTCGGGTACTACTCGACGAACCCCGACCCGACCAAACGAACGCGCAAGCTGGAGATCAAGACCATGCGCGAGCGCGTGAACGTCTGGTCGCGGACCGCGTATTCCCTCAAGCCGCCCCCGGCGCCGAAGAAGCCCTGATCAGAAGAGACGCGGCGCGAGCGGCGGGTCGAGTGCCGCCCGCGTCCGGGCCACCGCTTCGCGCAGATAGCCTTCGTCCATTTCGATTCCGACAAAGCTCAACCCGAGCCGGGCGCACGCCACTGCCGTGTGACCGAGGCCAAGGAACGGGTCGGCAGCCTCAGTAATCCGATCGCGCCCGTGCAGCCGGAGGCAGTACTCCGGCAGCCGGGGCGGAAAGGTCGCCGGATGGGGGCGGTCCTCGTTGCGGTCCTGGATGGTCTCGTACGGCAGGAACCACGTGTTCCCGCGGCAGCGCAGGCCTGAGCCGGCCCCGCGCCATCGTCCGATGTTCGACTCGTCCTGGTACGGCACACCGACGGCCAGGCGGTCCAGGGGCGTGCGGCCGGTCGGCGTGAAGTGAAAGATGAACTCGTGGCAGTCGTTCACGAACCGCGGACTGTTGATCGGCTTGTAGTGCCCCACGGCCAGACCGCCGGTCAGCCCCGCCGCTCCGCCCGCTGCATCCTGATCGATCGCGATCGACTTCACCCAGTGCAGCGTGTTCTGGAGCTGGAGGTGCGGCCGGACCGCCTGGGCCACGTCGAACGCGGTCCACGGGTCCGTCGGCTTGCTGCCCACGTTGAGAAACAGCGAGCCGAGGGGATCGAGCACGCGGGACACGGCTGCGACCCATTGGCCGGTCCAGGCGAGGTAGTCGGCGCTCGGCAGACGATCCTCGTACGTCCGGTACGAGATTCCGAGGTTGTATGGCGGTGAGGTGACAATCGTCTGCACAGAACCAGACGAGAGCTGCGGCAGGATTTCGACGCAGTCACCGAGGAAGAAGCGATAGGTGGCGCTGCCGCGATGAAGAACCGTATGAGGAGTGAGCGCGCGGGACACGAACGCGGATCTTAACCCGGGATCGGCGCTGGCGCGCGACCGCCGGGGCGGTGGTCGCGCTCAGGAAGCGCGTGCGATCGCGACGGGTTCGCGCCGAAGAGAGGAGAGAGTGTGATTGCGGCGGTGCCCCTGCTGATGGCACTCTGCGCCCTTCTCCTCGACGTAGTTGATCTCCCGGCTGGTAGCGACGTCGCGGTACCGTCCGATGACGCATCCACAACCGAGCGTGCTGAAACCTAGCAACCGCACCAGACTCATACAACACCCCACGATTGTTTCTTGATAGCAAATGCTGTACCGCTGAGGTTCGGACGCTTCGGCGGTGCGTGTCTCGAGACGGCAGCCGCGGCCGCAGCTCGGTTCACACAAAATATCCGGGCGATGGCGTAGGAGTGGAGCGTCGCGGAGGCGTCCATGCGGGAATCCACGCCGCCAGGAAAGGCCGCCGACTCGGTGCGGTTGGATGCCGGTGCCAACCGGTTGGATCACGCTCTTGACAGCCGCAGTGCCAATGCGGATAGTCGGCGCACCAATGGCGATCGACCCGATTCAGCTCGAGGAGTTCCGCGCGCTGCGCGCATCCATCCGCGACCGGGCGATTGCTCGCCTGTTGTTTCTCGCCGTTGCCTGGGTCGCGTGGGCCGCGCTGGCCACCGCCATCATGCTCGTGCTGCCGGCGGCACCACTGCTGGCGCTGCCGCTCGTGGTGCTCTTCGCGGCCTTCGAGGTGAATCTCGGGATCGTGCGCAGCACCGAGCGCATCGCGGCGTACCTGCGGGTCGTCTTCGAGGAGCGTCGCGCGGCTCCGGGATGGGAATCTACCTGCGCCGAACTCGCGAGGCACGATTCAGCCGCCGCCGGTGACCCGCTGTTCTTCTGGATTTTCGTCGCGGTGGTCTGTGCCAACTACCTGTGCGTGATCGTCGCGGCGGGCGAAACCGCAGATCCCTCGACCCGCGCCCGTGAGGACTCCCTGGACCTGGCCCTGCTGACGGCGGTTCATGGCGCCGCGCTTCTCCGGTTTGTTCTCGCGCGGCGAGCCCTGAGCGGTGGCCGTGCGGGTGAGCTGGAACGGTTACGGGCCGTCGCTCGCGCTGAGAACGCAGCCGCACCGCGAGAAGGGTAAGGGCCCACGAGACACACGGACCGTCGCGCTCGACACTGCCGTTGCGGGAGCCGCTGTCTCTTATTGCAGGGCTCGGCAGGCGATTTGGATACAGGAACGCACGGCTGTGTATCGTTTGGATGGGCCAACGTGGGCAATTCGTGTCTAAGTGCTTTGCGCCCTACAGATTGTCTGCTACTATGCCGATGACTCAGACGGTGTCAATCCCCCAGAGGCTACCCACGGTGCGCATACGAACGTCCAACTGGATAACCGTTCTTGCCGTCTGCGTCATTAGTCTGAGCGGCTGGGTTGTCGAAGCGGACGCTGCGACGGCGCAGCGCACGCGCACGAAGGGAACAACCGCACGGAAGAGCGGGCCGGACAAGGGGAAGTCGGCCACCAAGACAGCGGGCACACGCCGGGGACGCGTGACGCGTGCTCGCACCGTGTCCGTACCGCGCTCTCGCCTGGCGCGCGCGCGGGCGAGGCACACACAGTGGCTCGAGGCTCAGACACCCCGCTACAAGATGGACGCGTCGGGAGCCATGGTGCCCGACGTGCGGGCGGCTGCCGCGATTATCTACAACCCTGAGAACGGTCAGGTGCTCTGGGAAGCGAATTCCCAGGACAAGCGATCGATTGCCAGCATCACCAAGGTAATGACCGCTGCCGTCGTGCTCGAGGGCGAGCCCGACCTGACGCGGCTCGTGCTCATCGACCGCTCCGACACGTTCGCCGCGAACCACACATACCTGCGTCCCGCCGATCGCGTGAGTATCGACGACCTGCTCCACCTGACGCTCATCGCGTCGGACAACGCGGCCGCTCGGGCCCTCGCCCGGACGTCGCCCGAAGGCACAGCGCCTTTTGTCGCGCGCATGAACGCCAAGGCGCAGGAGCTCGGGCTCGACAGCACGACCTACCGCGATCCCTCCGGGCTCGACGCATCGAACATGTCGTCGGCCTTCGACATGGCGCGGCTCATTGCCTTCGCGGCGGCAGACGAGCGGGTCGCGTCCATCATGCGCACGCCGTACTACACCGTGCGCACGGGCCGCCGGGTGATCAGCGTGCACAGCACCAATCAGCTGGTCATGAAGGGCGATGTCGATGTGCGCGGCGGCAAAACGGGGTTCATCTCCCAAGCCGGCTACTGCCTCGCCACCCTGCTGCGCCTCCCCCAAACCAACCAGCAAGTGGCCGTCGTGGTGCTGGGCGCCTCGTCGAATGCAGGGCGTTTCATGGAAACACGCCACCTGTTCAACTGGTTGAGCAGCAAGGCGCAGGATCTGCTGGCGCCGGTCGAGCCCAAACAGCCATAGAACGGCCTCAGCCGTCGTAGCCGCGCTGAATCGCCGCCGCGTCGAGCGGCAGCGTCGCGATGGTGTCTACGGCCGGCATCACGGGGCGCCCCGTTCCGCGGGCGTCATACGCCTTCACATACTTGCGGCACTCGTTGCAGCCGTACACCCGGTACCGCCCGTCGCGGCTGGCGAACGACGTGATCCCTCCGGGCGTGTCGTTGCCGCAGAACGGGCACGCCGTGCTGAATGGCCACTGGGCCGCACAGCGACCGCAGATCAGCCAGCGATCCCCCCCGGCCGGCAGGACGGCGAAATCCGGCTCACCGCCGCAGACAAGGCACCACGGGCGGTTCCACGCGGCCGGATCCAGCCTGGTCATCCAGACGTCAGCGCACCGCGCGAGAAATGGCCGCAGGGCCACGGCCAGCACCTGATCGAGCATCCCCGGGCCGTCGGCCGCCCCGACAGCGGCATCGGGATTCCGCGTGCGCGTGTAGTAATCGGTGGTCACCGCTTGTAGACGATCCCCATCGCGCGCGAGCGATTGGATCGCAGTGTGGTCGGAAGACTCGATGACCTCGTAGCGCCGCAGCACGTCCGCTGTCTGCCGGAACACGAGCCGGAAGTCGGACCACTCGAGGCGGATGTCGGGAAAGTCGACGAGCCGCTCGCCGCGTTGTATGCGCTCGTCCACGAACCCCTGGGAGTGCTGGACGAACGGGGTGCTCATCCTGGCCTGCATCCGGCGCTGCAGCTCGACCAGTTCAATCTGCATGGCGACTGCCGTCGCCAACTCCGGATGCTGGGTCTTCAGGGCGCGCAGTTCGATGATTTCCCGTGGCTCGAGCCGGCCAGGTGCGCGGGGGCGGGCGTCATGCGGCACACCGCGATTCTGGCCTGACGTCGTCACGAGCGCAAGGCCGGGTGCCGAGGCGGATCGCGGCGCGGCGCTCCCACGGGCAGGCCTCCGCGGCTGTCACCGCAAGCGCCCGGAGGGCGTCCTAAGTGAAGGAAAAGAGGGTCGTGCCATCTGATACACTCGTGTGTTTGATGGGCGCACGAAGCCCTGCGGCGACATCAGCCGGCAGCGATTCGCGCCGGTCCTGGGCGTGAAAGTGCGGCTGTCCGAGCACGGAGACAAGAATTCATGGCGTCAGACAAGGTTCAGGTGATCACCGACACCAACTTCGGTGACACGGTGCTGCAATCCAGCCAACCGGTGCTGGTGGACTTCTGGGCGGAGTGGTGCATGCCGTGCCGCCGGATCGCACCGACGGTCGACGCGCTGGCGGCGGACTTCGACGGGCGCGCCGTCATCGGCAAGATGAACGTCGACGAGAACCCGCGGACGCCGATGCAGTACGCGGTGCGCGGCATCCCGACGCTGCTGGTGTTCAAGTCGGGCCAGGTCGTGGACCAAATCGTCGGGGCACAGGCGACCCGCGAGCAGCTCGCGTCCATCATCGAGAAGCATTTGTCATGAGCACGCGTCGGCAGGTCCTCATCATCGGCTCCGGGCCGGCCGGCCTCACGGCGGCGATCTACGCCGCGCGCGCGAATCTGAAGCCGCTGGTCATCGAGGGATACGAGGCGGGCGGCCAGCTGATGCTCACGACGATGGTCGAGAACTGGCCCGGGCACCGTGACGGAATCATGGGGCCCGCGCTGATGGAGGAACTGCGGGCGCAGGCGCTGCGCTTCGGCGCCGAGATCCTGCAGGGCGACGTGACGTCGGTCGATCTCGCGCGACGGCCGTTCTCGATCCGCACGGCCGAAGCCGAGTACACGGCGGAGGCGCTGATCATCGCGACCGGCGCCTCAGCGCGGTGGCTGGGCCTGCCCGGGGAGAAGGCGCTCGTCGGACGAGGTGTGTCGAGCTGCGCTACCTGCGACGGCGCGTTCTTCAAGGGACGGCCCATTGCCGTCGTCGGCGGCGGCGACACAGCGCTGGAAGAGGCGCTGTTCCTGACACGGTTTGCCTCGGAGGTGATGCTCGTGCACCGCCGCGACAAGCTCCGCGCGTCGAAGATCATGCAGGACAAGGCTCACGCCAATCCTCGCATCCGCTTCGTCTGGAACTCCATCGTCGAGGAGATCGGCGATGTCGCCAAAGGCGAGGTCACCAGCATCACGTTGCGCGATCTCGTGACGGACGCGCGGACCAAAGTGCCGGTCGACGGCATCTTCGTCGCGATTGGCCATTCGCCGAACACGGGCCTCTTCGCCAACCAGCTGGAGATGAACCCGAGCGGCTACATCATCACGCACGCCGGCACACGCACGAGCATCCCGGGCGTGTTCGCTGCGGGCGACGTGCAGGACCACATCTATCGCCAGGCCATCACGGCCGCGGGCAGCGGGTGCATGGCGGCAATCGACGCGGAAAAGTATCTCGAAGGCGTCCCGCAGCACATCGGCGAGGCAGCGACCACGGCCTGAGTTCTCGATGCGGGATTCGGAACGCGCCGAATGCCGCCGAGCATGTCAGTGCGTGCGCTCGATCCAGCCGCCGCCAATCACCTCGTCACCTTCATAGAACACTGCCGCCTGCCCGGGCGTGACGGCGCGCTGGGGCTCGGTGAACTCGACGCGCGCCCGTCCGTCGGGGAGGGCGTGGATGGCCGCGCGTGCGGCGGGGTGACGATGCCGAATCTGCACGGCCGCGCGGAGCAGGCCTGTCGGCGCCGCGCCGGCGATCCAGTTCACGCCTGACGCGGTGAGTCGGGTTTCGTCGAGCGCCTCGCGCGGACCCACGACGACGCGCTGATCGGCCGCGTTCAGCGCGAGGACGTATAGCGGTTCCGCCGTGGAGAGCCGCAGTCCCTTCCGCTGACCGACGGTGAACCGATGGATGCCCTCATGGCGGCCCATCACGCGCCCGGTCCGGTCGATGATGTTTCCTCCACGGGCAGCATCCGGAGCGTGCTTCGCGACAAAATTCGCGTAGTCCCCGTCGGGCACGAAGCAGATCTCCTGGCTGTCGGGCTTCTCCGCGACAGGCAAACCAAGCCGGCGCGCGTGCGCACGCACCTCCACCTTCGTGAGCGAGCCCACCGGAAAGCTGGCGCGCGACAGCTGCGCCTGATCGAGCGAGAACAGGAAGTACGACTGATCCTTGGACGCGTCGAGGCCGCGCCGGAGGCGATACCGGTCCGTGCCCTCGTCGTGCTCGACGCGTGCATAGTGGCCGGTGACGAGCTGTTCGGCGCCGAGGCCGCGGGCACGTTCGAGCAACGTGGCGAATTTGAGGTCGCTGTTGCAGTGGGCGCAGGGCAGGGGAGTGCGGCCGTGGACGTACTCGCCAACGAAATTGGCGATGACCTGATCCTCGAACTGCCGCTCGAAGTTCATCACGTAATGCGGAATGCCGATCGCCGCGGCGACGCGGCGCGCATCCGCCAGATCGTCGAGCGTACAGCAGCTTCCGAAACCCTCGCCCGAGGCGCCGTCGCGCTGGTCGTACAGCTGCATCGACACGCCAATCGCATCGGCGCCACTGGATGCGACAAGAGCCGCGGCAACCGACGAGTCGACGCCGCCGGACATGGCAACGACGACGCGGGAAGGACGCGTCGCGGGCTCGGCGGTCATGCGCCGACAGCGGCGCGGGTGAGTGCCCGGAGCTTCCGCACGAGACCAGGCAGCACGCTGACCACGCGATCGATCTCCGCTTCGGTGGTGGCTGCGCCGAGGCTGAAGCGCAGGGAACTCTGTGCGCGCGCGGATCCGAGGCCCATGGCCTTCAATACGTGCGACGGCTCCAGCGTTCCAGACGAGCAGGCGGATCCGGTCGATACGGCGACGCCTTCCAGGTCGAGCGCGATGAGGAGCGATTCAGCTTCGACGCGCTCGAAGCTGATGTTCGTCGTGTTCGGCACCCGCAGGTCGCGGGCGCCGTTGACGGCCGTGTGCGGCACGCCGTCGAGGACGCCGGCCTCGAGCCGGTCGCGCAGGGCCGCCATGCGCGTGCCGTGGACCTCCAGCGTCTGCAGCGCAAGGCTCGCGGCGACGCCCATGCCGACGAGTGCCGGCACGTTCTCCGTGCCGGCGCGGCGATTTCGCTCCTGTCGGCCGCCGGTCATCTGCTGGGTGAGGCGCACGCCCCGGCGCACCCACAACGCACCGACACCCTTCGGACCGTAGAACTTGTGAGCCGAAACCGTCAGCAGATCGACGCCCAGGGCCGGAGCTGACACGGGAATCTTGCCCGCCGACTGCACGGCGTCGGTGTGGACGAGTGCCCCGTGCTCGTGGGCGATGGCCGCGATGGCCGCCACCGGCTGGACGGTGCCCACCTCGTTGTTGGCGTGCATCACCGACACGAGCGCTGTCCGATCGGAAACCGCCTGACGCACGGCCTCGGGCGAAACGAGGCCATCGCCGCCGACCGGCAGCACCGTGATGGTCCAGCCGCGCCGCGCGAGGGCACGCGAGGTCTGCAGCACGGCCTCGTGCTCGATCCCGCTGACAACTACCTCGCGACGTCCGGTGGGCTCGAGCGCTTCGGCCGCGCCCCGGATGGCGAGATTGTCGGACTCCGTTCCCCCGGACGTGAAGACCACCTCGGACGGCTCCCCGCCGATCAGCGCGGCTACCGCCCCGCGTGCGACGTCGAGCGCGCTCTTGGCCTGCTGCCCGTAGCTATGGACGCTCGAGGCATTGCCGACCAGGTCCCGGAGCGCTCGGCTCATCGCCTCGACCACGGCATCCGCCGGCGGCGTCGTGGCGTTGTAATCGAGATAAATCCGCATCTGGTTCAGAAGTGTAGCATTCTCGCTAAGTGCCGATACTAAAACGAGTAGACAACGTTTTGACGGGTTAATATACTGACCGGGCCCGGTTCCCCCCATACGGCAAGAACACCCGATTTCCGGGGTGATGAGCTCGACAGTACACACGCGACAGCGGAGGTTTGAACGATGTGGAAACGGGATGAGGCGGTGAAGCCAACCGGGCCGGCCCCAGGAACCCCTGCGCCAGCGGCTGCGCCGGCTCCGGCGCCTGTAATGGCGGTACGGCACGAGGAGCCACGCGCGGTGTTGCGTGACGTCGTCAATATCGGCAAATCCGTCGTCATCAAGGGTGAGCTGAACGGAAGCGAAGATCTCACCGTCGAGGGCTACGTGGAGGGCCGCGTCGAGCTGCGCGATCACGTGCTCACGATCGGGCCGAACGGCCGCATCAAGGCGGAGGTCTTCGCGAAAGCCGTCATCGTGCTCGGGGAGATCACGGGCAACGTCACGGCGAGCGAGAAGGTCGACATCCGCGACAAGGGATCGGTTGACGGCGACATCATCTCGCCGCGCGTGGCGATCGCCGAAGGCTCACACTTCCGCGGCAGCGTCGACATGCAGCGCGGCGGCGGCATGAAGGCCGCTCGCCCGGAGGCGAAGGCCGAGGCCAGGCCCGCGCCCGCGCCGGCACAGAAGGTCGGCGTCTAGAACCGCTCTCCAACCACGGACGGCGGCCTGCCGCCGTCCGGCATACCTGTCGCACGTGAGGAGTCGAGTTGTCGGACGAGTCGGGCCGCGGTCTGGCTGGTTTCCTGTCACGCCTGGGGAGTCGCCGGGCGTCTGACGCTCCCGATGCGCCGCCGGCGCCGGACATCCCCGCGGCGACGCTCGAGGCGCCCCCTCAACGTACCAAGGCGCTCAGCAAATTCCTGCGCACGCTCAAAGCACAGGACGCGCCGGTGCTGCTCGATCTCGGTCCCGTGATCGGGCCGAACCTGACGTTCTTCGGCGAGACGCTCGGCTGCAAGGTGTTCATCGAGGATCTCTATGCCGACCTCGAGCAGCACGTGCGCGCGGGCAAGACGGCCGACCTGCCCGCGTTCTTCGCCAGCCGCCTGACGCAACCGACCGCCAGCATCGACGGAATCCTGACCTGGGACCTGATGGACTATCTCGAGGCCCCTGCCGCGCAGGCGCTCGCGATCGCCCTGGCTCGGATCATGAAAGTGGACGGTGCGCTGCTTGGGTTCTTCAGCATGTCGCTGCAACCCGCGGATCTGCACTACACGAAGTTCATCATCACCGACGAGCAGACGTTGCGGCAGCGGCCGTATCCCGCGTCGCGCGGCCGTCAGCGCGTGCTGCAGAACCGGGACATCAGCCGGCTGTTCGAGACGCTGCGCGTGTCGGACTCCTTCCTGCTCAAGACCAATCTGCGCGAGATCCTCTTCCGCAAGCCTGCGTACCTGAGCCCATCGTCAACCGGAACATAGCGCCGTTTGGTAATCGCCGATGGCGCGGCCCATCGTCGCTCCCGACACATTTCGGCACGGCCAATCACTCGATCTCCGCTCTGAAACGGGCGGTGCGGCATCTGCACTGATGCGACGCTCGCCCTGGGCTCTCCGACCTGCACCGTGTGGTACCATCGGCCGCAGCAGCGCTTATTACTTCATTAGGGTATTGGCATGATCAACCTCGACTTGTCGGACGAACAGCTTCTGCTCGAACAATCGGTGCGCGAGTGGGCGGCGCGCGAGGTCGCGCCACACATCAAGGAGTGCGATCGCCAGCACCGGTTCGACCCCCGCGTCCTGCCGCAGATGGCCGATCTCGGCCTGTTGGGCGTGTGCATTCCTGCGGAGTACGGCGGCGCCGGGATGGATTACATCGCGCTCGGTCTCGCCAGCGAGGAACTGGAGTACGTGGACACATCGCTCCGCGTGATTCTCTCGGTGCACGTTGGCCTCAACTCGCTCTCGCTGCTGGCCTGGGGGACCGAAGACCAGAAACAGCGCTACCTCGTGCCGCAGGCGCGCGGGCACAAGATCGCGACCTTCGGACTCACGGAGCCCGCCGCGGGCTCCGACGTGCGAGGCATCCAGAGCGTGGCCATTCAGCAGGGCGACAACTACCGCCTTACCGGCGAGAAGATGTGGATCTCGCTCGCCGACGTCGCCGACAACTTCCTCGTGTTCGCGTGGACGGACCTCGAGAAGAAGAAGCTCCGTGACACGTCTGGCATCAGTGCGTTCATCGTCGAGCGCAGCATGAAGGGGTTCTCGAGCGCCACGCTGAAGGAGAAGTGGGGCATCCTCGCCGGCAACACCGGATCGTTCAAGATGGACGACGTGGAGGTGCCCGCCGCGAACATGGTCGGGCGGCCGGGTGAGGGGTTCAAGATCGCGATGTTCGCCCTCGACCAGGGCCGCTACACGGTGGCTGCCGGGGCGACCGGCCTGGTGCGCGCGTGCCGCGATGCCAGCGCGAAATACGCGCATGAGCGGAAGACCTTCGGTGTGGAGATTGGCGAACACCAGCTCGTGAAGGAAATGATCGCGCAGATGGAATCCGACTACCAGGCGGCGCGGCTGCTGTGGCTGCGCGCAGGCTGGTTGAAGAACGAAGGGCGGCGCAATACACGCGAGACCGGTCTCGCGAAGTGGTTTGCCACGGTGGCCTCCGAGCGTGCGGCGAGCGACGCGGTGCAGGTGCACGGAGCCAACGGATACTCGGACGAGTACCCGGTCGGCCGCTTCTACCGCAACTGCAAGGGCGCTGTGATCTACGAGGGCACCCGCGAGATCCACAAGGTGATGCAGGCTGACTACGTCCTCGGGTACCGCACGGACCGGCCGACCCGGTGCGACCTGCCGCCGTTCGAGACTGCGGTCGTTTCACGGTGAAGGCGGATGCAGGTTGCAGAGTGGCGAGTCGACGGATAGTGCACCGACGTTGGATCCCTTGGGGACCGCCGACCCCTGGCACTACCGGCCGTCACGTCGCAGTCTGACATTCGCATCCTGAAGAGCCCGGCATCCTGAGTCCGGCATCCGTATAGCTGACACACATGGAATCCGATCTCTCGCTCGAGTTCCTCCGCGTCGTCGAGCAGGCCGCCATTGCCTGTGCGCACACCATGGGGCTCGGCGACGGCAAGCGATCGGATCACGCCGCCGTCGAGGCGATGCGGCGGGAGTTGGACCGCGTGCCGATTGACGGGTGCATCGTCATCGGCGAGGGTGAGCGCGATGAAGCGCCGATGCTCTACATCGGCGAGCGCGTGGGGCTGGCAAACGTCTGGCGCGCCAACGGGCGCGCCGGCCTGGGACCGCCGCAGATCGACATCGCGGTCGATCCACTCGAGGGAACGAACCTGTGTTCCACGGGAGCGCCAGGCGCCATCGCCGTGCTCGCCGCCTCGGAGCGCGGCGGGCTCCTCCATGCGCCCGATCTCTACATGGAGAAGCTCGTCGTTCCTTCGCCGGCCAAGAACGCCGTCGATATCGACGCGCCCGTCGCCGACAACCTCGCCGCCATCGCCAAGGCGCTCGATCGGGACGTCGACGATCTCGTCATCGTCGTCCTCGATCGGCCGCGCCACGAGCGGCTCATTACCGACATCCGTGCGGCCGGTGCGCGCATCCGCCTGATCGGCGACGGTGATCTCTCGGCGGCCATTGTCGCCGCCGTAGTCGGCACGGGGGTTCATGCCGTGATGGGCACCGGCGGAGCACCCGAAGGCGTGCTCACGGCCGCCGCGATGCGCTGCCTGAACGGCGAAATCTACGCGCGGCTCGTGGTGCGCACGCCCGAAGACGAGGCGCGCTGCCAGGCCATGGGCATCGCGGACACGAGGCGGGTCTACCGGGCAGCCGACCTCGCGCCAGGCCGCTCGTTGATTTTCGCGGCCACGGGCGTGACGGATGGATCGTTGATGAAGGGCGTCCGCTTCTTCGGCGACGGTATCCGCACCGAGTCGCTCGTCATGCAGACCGATCCGCGCCAGGTCCGCTTCATCGACAGCATCCACGTCAACGACGCCGACGACGTGAAAATCCGGTTCTGAGGCGGACGACACCGATGGGCGTCCCGAACGTGGGCGGCGGCCGTTCGCCAGTACCCGATCCCGCCCTTCGGTGGCGCCGCAACCTGACCGCGCTCACGGCAGCGAGCTTCATCGGCTTCACCGGGTTCACGCTCGTGATGCCGTTCCTGCCGCTGTACATCGCGGAGCTGGGTGTTCGCGACGTCGGCAGCATCGCCCTCTGGACGGGCTTCACGCTCGGCGTCACGCCCGCGCTCACCGCATTGCTGGCGCCCGCCTGGGGCCGGCTCGCCGATCGCTTCGGGCGGAAACTGATGGTGGCCCGGTCGTTGGCCAGCTTCGTCGTGATCATGGCAGCCATGGCCTGGGTCACGAGCGCGTGGCACCTGTTCGCGCTGCGGGCCGTCCAGGGGTTGTTCGCCGGATACGGGGCGCTCTGCCTCGCGATGGCAGCCGATTCCTCGCCGAAGGATCGGGTAGCGCAATCGATTGGCACGGTGCAGACGGCCCAGCGGCTCGGGCCGGCTCTCGGGCCGGTGCTCGGCGGCATTGTCGCGGGG
This sequence comes from Vicinamibacteria bacterium, assembly GCA_963697705.1. GTDB lineage: Bacteria > Acidobacteriota > Vicinamibacteria > Vicinamibacterales > JAENWD01 > CAVUCH01. The sequence continues at coordinate 288,999 of CAVOPA010000011.1, read as the reverse complement.
CTCGTCGGCCTGCGCACCGCGTTCCTCGTGACCTCGGCCTTCTATGTCATCGCGCTGGTGCAGCTGCTCGTCCTCTACAAGGAGCCTCCGCTCCACCACGCGCACGCCGCCGGAGGGCCAGCCCGGGTCACCTTCGCCAACGTGCTGGCATTCGAGAATTTTCTGCTGCTGATGGCCGCGATTTTCGGGCTCCAGTTCGTGGATCGCAGCTTCGGGCCGGTGCTGCCGCTCCACGTTGCGGCGCTCGGCGTACAGCCGGCTCGCGTCGCCTTCGTCTCCGGCGCCGTCTTCTCGGCGCTCGCGTGCTCGGCGGCGGTCGGGCACCACTTCTGCGCCCGGCTGCTGCGCCGATGGTCGGCGCGGGACGTGATCAGCAGTGCGGCGCTCGTGTCTGCCGGGGCCGTGGCACTGTTTGTGGTGATTGGCAACGCGTGGGCGTTGGTCGGCGCGGCGACCGTGTTCGGTGGCAGCATCGGCGCTGCAATGACGGCGGCGTACGCGGCCGCCGCAGGCGTCGTGCCAGCGCACGTGCGCGGGGCCGCTTTCGGCTTTCTCTCGAGCGCTTCGCTCGCGGGTCTCGCCTTGAGCCCGGTCGCGTGCGGCTTTCTGGCTGCCACGGACATCCGCATCGTCTTTGGCGCAGACGCGCTGGCGCTCTGCCTCCTGGCGGTGCTCGTTCGCCGCGTCATGATCGCGCATCCGCCGGTGACGGAGACGCCCGTCGTCGCAGACGCCTGATACTGATTACTGAGGTCGCACGATTCGGCTCGAACTGATGCCGCTGCGCATCCCGATCGGAGGCGCACGGGCTCAGTGGCCCTCCGTCTCCTGCGGCTCGCTGGCGATCGTCTCCTCGACGGCCGGAGCCGGGATGTACGGACGGCGCGGGAACGTCAGGCGCAGCAGCGGCGGCGTGATCATCGTGGTGGCCAGCACCACGATCACCGAGGCGGAGAAGACGTCGATCCCAATCAAGCCGTTCGCCAGGCCATAACCGGCGACGATGAGCCCCACTTCTCCACGCGAGATCATGCCGACGCCGACGCGCACCGACTCGGACGTGGTGAAGCCGAACATCCGCGCGAACACTCCGCAGCCCACTGCCTTCGCGACGATAGCCACGATGACGAGCAGCACCGTGAACAGCACCTGGCTGCCAAGCGCGCGGCCGTTCGCGAGCAGGCCGATGCTGATGAAGAAGACCGGTACCAGCATCGAATACGTCAGCGGGTGGATGCCGTGGTCGATGGCCGACTTGAACCGCGTCTGCGCGAACAGGACGCCGGCTAGGTACGAGCCGGTGATCGCGGCGACGCCGCCGACGTACTCCGCCGCCCAGGCGTAGAGCAGCGCGACGACGAGCACCACCGCGAGCAGGCCCTGGCTGACGGCCAGGCGGTCTGCCCAGGCAGCGACGCGCTCGAAGTAGCGGCCCAGCAGGATCGCCGCGCCGAAGAACAAGAGCATCCGCAGGACGATCCATGCGATCTCCACCATGCTGATGCCGCCGGTTGCGCGTGCGAAGGCCACCACGACGGACAGCAGGATGATGCCCATCACGTCGTCGATCACGGCGGCGCCGAGGATGGTGGAGCCTTCGCGCGAGCGAAGCGCATTCAGCTCCATCAGCGTCTGCGCGGAGATGCTGACGCTCGTCGCCGTGAGGATCGTGCCGATGAAAAGGCCCGTCCAGAAAAACGGAAGGCCAAACGCCATCGCCGTCAGCGCGCCGCCTCCGAGCGGCAGGATCACGCCGCCGAACGCGGCCCAGAACGCGACCTTGCCGACACGACGCATTTCCACGAGATCGGTCTCGAGCCCCGCGATGAACATCAGCAGGATCACGCCAATCTCGGCGAGATCCCGGAGCGATCCGATGAGCGGACCCGGCGCCGGGCCGTGCGCCGGCAGCATCGCGCTGGCAAACACGGGCCAACCGAGCACGTCGAGCATCGTCGGGCCGAGCACCAGGCCGGCCAGGATTTCGCCGAAGACGGCGGGCTGCCCGACGCGATTGGCCGCTGCGCCGGAGAGCTTGGCAGCAGCAACGATCAGCGCGAGCACGAGGAGAAGCTGCAGGAGGTGTGTCATCGGGATCGGCCCGTGCGGGAACGGACGTGACGCAGTATTCTGACCGCACGTGTCCCGTGCGCCAAGCGGGCGTCGTCCACATGATTCGGCTGCTCGTCGATCCTCTCCGTCCCGACCCCGCGCCTATCGCTGCGGCCGCCGCGGTCATCCGCGGCGGCGGCATCGTCGCGTATCCCACCGACACGCTGTATGGACTCGGGGCGGATCCAAGGGATCCCGGCGCGGTGGCCCGTCTGTTTGCAGTCAAGCAACGGCCTGCCGAGCGCGCCATTCCGCTGATCGCTGGCGACGAGCCTGCCGCCGAAGGCGCGGGGCGGTTCACCGCCCGCACGCGACTGCTCGCCCGTCATTTCTGGCCTGGCCCGCTGACGCTGCTGGTCGCGGCCGATGCGCGGCTCGCGCCGGCCGTGCCGAGTGACATCCGGCTCGTGGGGGTGCGCGTGCCCGACTCGGCGGTCGCACGAGCCCTGGCCTTGGCTGCAGGCGGATTGATCACCGCCACGAGCGCGAACCGCTCCGGGGCGTCGCCGACAGCCGATCCGAACGAGCTGCACATGCTCGCCGGCAGCGGCCTCGACCTGCTGCTCGATGCCGGCCAGGCTCCGGGCGGGTTGCCATCCACCATCGTGGACGTCACCGCGGAGCCGCCGCTGCTCGTCCGCCCAGGCGCGGTGCCGTGGGAGCGCGTGCTAGAATTTCTCGACACGCACACCAAGTAGACCCTCGGCCTTTCCCCGTTCAGCCCGCATTCACCACCGGCTGATGTCACCACCCCGCAACGCCCCTGCTGCCGAACGCGCCGCCATCGTCGGACTGATCACTGGCAGCTCCAGGCGGCTGCAGGCGGAGCGCTCGCTCGACGAGCTCGCGGGCCTTGCCGACGCCGCCGGGGCGTCGGTGGTCCTGCGCATGTCGCAGGAGCGGGCCAGGCCCGATCCCTCCACGTTCCTCGGCAGCGGCAAGGTCGCGACGCTGGCCGCGGCGTGCGAGGAGGCCGATGTAGCCGTGGTCATCTTCGACAACGAGCTGACGCCGGCCCAACTGCGCGAGATCGAAGCGCGGGTTCAGCGGAAGGTGCTCGATCGCACGCAGCTGATTCTCGACATCTTCGCGCGCCGTGCGCGCACGCGGGAAGGCAAGTGGCAGGTCGAGCTCGCGCAGCTGGAGTACCTGCTGCCGCGCCTGGCGGGGTCGGGCACGGCGTTGTCGCGGCTCGGCGGGGGCATCGGGACGCGCGGGCCAGGGGAAACGAAGCTCGAAACCGATCGACGGCGGATCCGCCAGCGCATCCAGCAGATCTCGCGCGAGATCGACGAGGTGCGGCGCCGGCGGGCACAGCTCCGTGAGCGGCGCCAGAAACAGTCGATTCCGACGGTGTCGCTTGTCGGGTACACGAATGCGGGCAAGACGACGCTGTTCAACCTGCTGACGCGCGAGACCGCCGAAGCCAGCAACGCCCTCTTCGTCACGCTGGATCCGCTCGTGCGGCGCGTGCGCCTCCCCGACCGCCGCGAGCTGCTCGTGTCCGACACGGTCGGTTTCATCGAGCGCCTGCCGCACACCCTGGTCGCTGCGTTTCGCGCCACGCTCGAGGAAGTCAACGAAGCCGATCTCGTCCTGCACGTCATCGACGCCGCGAGCCCCGAGCGTGAGCGGCACCTCGCCGCGGTGCGGGCGGTGCTCGATGACATCGGCGCCAGCGAGGTCGAGCGTCTCGACGTGTACAACAAGTGCGACCTGCTCGACCCGCCCGAGCTGCAGCGCCTCCGCATGGCCGATCCGGCCGCCTTGTACGTGTCGGCGAAGACCGGAGATGGGCGTGGCGAGCTGCTCGAGACCATGGCCTCGCGGCTCGCCCTCGACGTCCGGCGCGTCACGCTGGAGTTCGACGCGCACGCCGCCGACACGCCGGAACGGGTCGCGCGCGTCTATCGACACGCGCGCGTCCTGCGGCACGTGACGCTCGACGGCCGCGTGTCGATTGACGCCGACGTCCCCCGGCGGGTGTTGCCACGGCTGCAGGGGCCGCCGCCCTCATGACCACGTACTCGCCGGTCAGAATGATGTGCCGCCTCGCTCTCGTGGCCTGGCTGGGGACGTTCGCGGCGTGTGCGGCCAGAACGGCCCCGCCACCGCCGGTGGGCGGCGCACCCAGCTTCCCGGACTTCGTGTTTCCTGCTCCCGGCGCCGACCTCGACGCGGCGACGGCCGGACGGCAGCGCGCCGCCTGGGCCTGGCTGCAGTCGGGAGACCTGCGGACGGCTGAACGCGAGTTCAACGCCATCCTCAAGCGCCGGCCCCAGTTCGCGCCGGCCGAGAGCGGGCTCGGCTACGTCCTGCTCGCGCGTCGGCAGCCAGATGACGCGTTCGGCCGCTTCAACTCCGCGCTGAAGCACGCGCCCGCGTACGCTCCGGCGCTCGCCGGCCGTGCCCAGGCCCTGCTGGCGCTCGGCCGCGACGCCGAGGCCCTCGCGAACCTCGAAGCCGCGGCGGCAGCGGATCCCTCACTCGACCTGGGTCCGCGAATCGAGGTCCTGCGCTTCAGGAGTGCGGAGGACAGGATCGCCGCCGCGCGCCGGGCGGCGGAGCAGGGGCATCTCGACGAGGCGCGCGCCGCGTACGCCCAGGCGATCGCGCAGTCGCCGGAGAGCGCGTTCCTGTTTCGCGAGCTGGCCGCGGTGGACCAGCGCGCCGGACAGATCGCGCCGGCCATTGAGCACGTTCAGCGGGCCCTGTCGCTCGATCCGTCCGATGCCAAGGCCCAGGTGCTGCTGGGAGATCTGCGGGCGGGGCAGGGCGATTACCAGAATGCCGCCGCTGCCTACGCCGCCGCGCAGGCGATCGACGCCAACCCGGAGGTGGCCGCCAAGCTCGACGACGTGCGGCGCCGCGCAGCCGTCGCCCGTTTGCCTGCGGAGTACCATGCGATCCCGGGGCTGGCGGAGGTGACCCGCGGCGATGTCGCGGCAGTCCTCGGTGTCACGCTGGCCTCCCTGCTGGCGCCCGCGGGAGACAGGCCAGGCGTGCTCGTCACCGACGTCCGCACCCACTGGGCCTCCACCTGGATTATCGCGGTCGTCCGCGCTGGTGTGATGGAGCCGCTGCCCAATCACACGTTTCAGCCGCAGCAGCCGGTGAGGCGCGTCGATCTCGCGCAGATCGTCGGCCGCGTCCTGGCGCTCATCGCCGCGCGACGGCCGGCAGCTGGGGTCGAGTGGCAGGCGGCGCGAGTGAAGATGGCCGACCTGTCGCCGAGCCACCCGACATACCCAGCGGCTTCGCAAGCCGTGGCCGCAGGGGTGCTGCCGCTCGCGGGTGATGCGTTTCAACCCGCGCGTCCCGTGTCAGGGGCGGAGCTCGTCGGGGCGGCCGACCGCCTCGCCCTGCTGGCCTCGGCCGGTCCAGCCGCTGGCGTGCGGCGGCGGTGACGACGCGCATGACGAATCTGACGATCGCGAACCAGCTGACGCTGCTGCGGATGCTGCTGATCCCCGGGTTCGTGCTCCTCGTGATCTACGGGCACCTCGGATGGGCGCTGGCCGTGCTGTTCGTGGCGGGAGTCACCGACGCGCTCGATGGCTTGATCGCGCGGCGAACGGGGCAGAAGACGACGCTTGGCGCCTGGCTCGACCCGATGGCCGACAAACTGCTGCTGACGAGCGCGTTCATCGTGCTCACGGTGCCCGGCACGACCCTCGTCAACCGCATGCCGCTGTGGCTCACGGTGATCATCCTGAGCCGCGACATCGCGATCGTGCTGACGGTCGCGATCGTCAACCTCGCGATCGGGCCCCGCACCTTCAAGCCGTCGCTGCTCGGGAAGGCCGCCACGGCGCTTTACATCGCGACGGCGCTGATCTTCATGATCTGCAATTACCTCGAGACAGCATCGCCGCTGCTCGACGTCTTCGTCTACGCTTCGGCGGCCATCACCATCGCCTCGAGCCTGCACTACATCACGCACGCCGCGCACATCGCCAACCAGGCCGACTGAGGGCGGCGGAGCCCGTGTCGCACCCGCGGACGCGCGAGCTACGCCGTGGCGAGCTTGCTCCGGAAGTAGGCAATGGTGTGCTCGAGGCCTTCCTCGAGCTGTACCTTCGGTTCCCAGCCGAGGAGCGTCCGCGCCCGCGTGATGTCAGGCTGGCGCACCTTCGGGTCGTCAACGGGCAGATCGCGGTAGACAATCCGGCTCGACGAGCCCGTCATCCGGATGATCGTTCGCGCGATCTCGCCGATCGTTGTCTCTCGCGGGTTGCCGATGTTCACCGGGTCGTTCACGTCCGACAGCATCAAACGGATGATGCCGTCAACGAGGTCGGTGACATACGTGAAACTGCGGGTCTGCGAGCCATCGCCGAAGATCGTGACGTCCTCGTTTCGCAGCGCCTGTGACATGAACGCCGGCACGGCACGCCCGTCGTGCAGCCGCATGCGCGGGCCGTAGGTGTTGAAGATGCGGACGATCTTCGCATCCAGGCCGTGATACCGGTGATAGGCGACCGTCATCGCCTCGGCGAAGCGCTTGGCTTCGTCGTACACGCCGCGAGGGCCGACGGGGTTCACGTTGCCCCAGTAGGTCTCTTTCTGCGGATGCTCGAGGGGATCCCCATACACCTCCGAAGTCGAGGCGATGACGAACCGGGCGCCCTTGGCCTTCGCCAGCCCGAGGGCCTTGTGGGTCCCGAGCGCGCCGACCTTCAACGTGGGAATCGGAAGCTCCAGGTAGTCAATCGGGCTGGCCGGGCTCGCCCAGTGGAGCACGTAGTCGACAGCGCCGTCGATGTAGATGTAGTTGGTGACGTCGTGCTTGATGAACGTGAAGTCGCGGTTGTGAAGGTGCGCGATGTTCGCGATATCGCCCGTCAGCAGGTTGTCGATGCCGATCACGGCGTAGCCGCGATTGAGCAGCGTTTCGGCGAGGTGCGAGCCGATGAACCCGGCGGCGCCGGTGATGACCACTCGTGGTTTCATGATAAAGCGTCCTTCGCGGCCGACGCTGCGAGGTGTGCCGCTGACGCTGTCAGCAGCCCGGGCCGACCGGCGGTTCTAGTAGGCGTGCTTCTGGAAGAAGCCCTTCAGCACGGTGAGCCACATGATTTTCACGTCGAGAGAAACCGACCAGTTTTCGATGTAGTACAGGTCGTACTCGATGCGTTTCTCGATCGAGGTGTTGCCTCGCCACCCGTTCACCTGTGCCCACCCGGTCAGGCCGGCGCGGACCTTGTGGCGGAGCATGTACTGCGGGATCCGCTGCTTGAACTGATCGACGAAGAACGGCCGCTCCGGCCGCGGTCCCACGAGCGACATGTCGCCGCGGAGCACGTTCCAGAGCTGCGGCAGTTCGTCGAAGTTGGTGCGGCGCAGCAGCCGGCCGACCGGCGTGCAACGGGGGTCGTCCTGGCTGGCCCATACCGGCCCCGTCTCCCGCTCGGCGTCCTGGAACATCGAACGAAACTTGTAAATCACGAAGGGTTTGCCGTCGAGGCCCATGCGCTCCTGCCGGTAGAACACCGGCCCGCGCGACGTGAGGCGGATGATTGCGGCGATGACGCCGAACGGGATCGCCAGCGCAACGAGCGCCACCGCCGACAAGCCAATGTCGATCGACCGCTTGAGGACGCTGTTGAACCCCTGCAGCGGGACGTCGTTGATGTTGATGATCGGGATGCCGTCGAGATCCTCGAGCCGCGCCTTGAGCGCGATGACCTGCAGCAGATCGGGCACCACCTTGACGTCGATGCACTCCTGGCCGATCGCCTCGAGCAGCTGCAGCATGCGCAGGTACTCGTCGGCCTGGAGCGCCACGTACAGGTGGTCCACGCCTTCGCGGGCCGCGATCTCGCCGGCCTCGTCGAGGGTGCCAAGCAGTGGCAGCCCTCGATGGCCCAGCATGTCACCGCCGGCGCGGTCGTCGACGAACCCGACAATGTGGTACCCGAGCTCGCGGTGCTCCAGAATCTTGTCGGCGACCAGCCGGCCGAGCTCACCGGCGCCGGCGATGAGAATTCGCTTGAGACCGATACCCGCGCGCCATCGACGCTCCAGCAGCTCGCGCACGACCTCGCGCGAGGTGAACGTGAGGATTACGTTGAGGACGAGGAACAACGCCCACACGAGCTGCGAGACCTCGTACGCGCCGCGGTCCTTCATCTCGTCGGGCACGTAGTACGCCTGGAAGTACAGCGTCGCGACGACCCCGAAGACCACCGCGAGGATGCTGCCGACGAGAACGGCGAAGAAGTCGTCGACGCGCGAGCGCCCGCGACGCAGCCGGTAGAGCCCCTGCACGTGAAAGGCGAACGGGACGAGCACGCCGATGAACGGCAGCACGTTGATGTACTGCTCGATGGGCGGGTAGCCCTTGGTGACGGGGAAGAGAGGCGTCTCGAAGCGGATCAGGTATGCCAGCAGAAACGCGGCGAGGCCGATGACGGCGTCCGACAGCACATAGCAGGCGACGAGCAGGCGGTTGTGTCGCTTTACCACCGGTGCCCCTGACCGGCGCTCAGCGTCTGCTCCACGGTCGCCACCATCTCGGCGGCAAAGCGATCACGGCTGAATCGCTCGGCGTGGCGGCGGATCGCTCGGGCGTCGAAGCGGTGCGCGGCTGCCTCGCGCAGACCGGCGGCCAGCGCCTGTGCGCCAGCGCCGGTCACCAGCACGCCGGTCTCGCCGTGAACGACGTTTTCGAGCGCGCCGCCCTCGGCGCGCGACACCACGGGCCGCCCGCAGGCCTGCGCCTCGACGGACACAATCCCGAAGTCCTCCTCGCCCGGCATGATCACGGCAGTGGCGCTCCGGTACAGCTCGCGTATCTCGGCATCGCTGCGCGTGCCAAGAAACTCGACGCTGTGCGGTGCGGCGGCCGAGAGCCGGGCGCGGTCAGGCCCGTCGCCCACGATGCGCAGCGGGATGTCCGCGAGCCGCGCGGCCTCGATGGCGACGTCGATGCGTTTGTAGGGGACCAGCGCGGACACAATCAAGAAGTATGGCTCCGGTGCCCGGCCGTCTGGACTGTAGAACGCCGTGTCTACGGGAGGATACACCACTGATGCATTCCGACCATAATACCGTCGGATTCGCGCCGCGACGTACCGGGAATTCGCGACGTAGCGGTCCACGCGCCCGGCGGTTGCGGCGTCCCAGCGGGCCAGGCGCCGCAGAACCGCCGCCGCCATGCGGCTGCCCCCCCGGCCCAACCGCTCGGGGCCGAAGTAGCTGGGAAACTGGTCCCAGGCGTACCGCATCGGCGTGTGGCAGTAGCAGATGTGCCGCGCCCGCCCCGGCGCCACGACCGACTTGGCCGCGCAGTGGCTGCTGCTGACGATTAGATCGAACCGATCGAAGTCGAAGAGCTCGACCGCCAATGGGAACACCGGGAGGTAGTGCCGGTACCACCGCCGAACCTGGGGGAACCGCTGCACCATCGACGTGTGACGCGGAAGCCGTTCGATCCCGGGCGATACCGTGCCGGGCACGTGCACCAGAGTGAAGAGATCGGCCGACGGAAACTGTTCGACCAGCGACTCGAGTACCTTCTCGCCGCCGCGCATTCCGGTGAGCCAGTCGTGAACCAGGGCGACGCGCATCAGGCCTCGGCAGCCACTTCCGCATAGATCTGCCGGATCCGTTCGACCGAGCGCTCCCATGAAAACTCGGCGGCCCGTGCGAGGCCTCTGGCGCGCAACGTGTCCCGCAAGCCGGGCTCGGTCAAGACCCGCCGGATGCCGTCGGCGATCGCGCGCGGGTCGCGGGGATCGACCAGGACCGCGGCGTCGCCGGCGACCTCCGGCAGCGACGACACGTTCGAGGTCACGACCGGTGCGCCGCTCGCCATGGCTTCGAGCGGCGGCAGGCCGAAGCCCTCATAGAGGGAAGGGAAGACGAACACGGCCGCGAGCCGATAGAGGACCGCCAGCGTCGCGTCGGGCATGTATCCGAGGAACCGGACGTACTTGTGCAGGTTGTAGCGGTGGACGGCGCGCCGCAGCTCGGCGTACTTGGAGATCTCGTCGCCGATGACGATCAGCTTCAGGTCATCGAACCCGTCCTGCCGCAGCAGTTGGAACGCATCGATGAGGCGCTCGAGGTTCTTGTGCGGCTTCACGTTACCTGCGTACAGCACGAAGTCACCGGCCAGTTGATACCGCTGCGTCACCCGCGACATTTCTTCTTCGGGCGGTTCGACGCGGAACCGTTCGTCGATGCCGTTGTAGATGACGCTGATCTTCTCGGGTGCGACGTCGAAGAACCGCAGGATGTCGCGCTTGGACGCGTCCGACACCGTGAGGATGCGGTTCGAGACGCGAGCCGCCGCCCAGAGCGACGCGCGCGCGTAGCCGAGCGCGAACCGGTTGGGCAGATACTCGGGAAACATGAGGTGGATGCAGTCGTGGATGGTCACGACCGACTTGCCGCGGCTGAGCGGCGGCAGCACGTAATGCGGCGCATGAAACAGGTCGACGCGCTCGCGCCGGAGCGCCCACGGAATCGAGAGCTGCTCCCGGACCGAGTACGGCCGCGACGTGTCGGCCACGGCGCGGAAGTTGGGGCCGAGCGACTCCGCCAGGGCGACGTCCTGCGACTGACTGAGCAGCACGTACTCCGTCTCGTGATCGATGCGCGCCAGGCCGCGCACCACGTTCCGGATGTACGTTCCTATGCCGAAGTCGTGGAGCTTTCGGGTATCAATCGCTATGCGCACGCAGGCGGTCCTTCGGCCGCTCGTCCGGTGGCCGGCTCTCGACGTCCCGCCCGGCACGACAGCCCTATTCTAGTGGGCTTTTCTCGGGATCCTGGCCGCGCCAGCGCAGGTAGGACGCCAGGAGCCGCGCCCATCGCGGCTTCCATTTCCGATAAAAAGCGAGTTGGCCGCGCCGGTAGGCCGCCGTCACCGCCGGACGGCGGCCCACTGCCGAACGGCCGCGCAGGTGCGTCACGGTGGCCGCCGCCGTGAACCGCACCGTCCGCCCGGTCGCGCGCAGCGCGGCGCAGAAGTCCACATCCTCCCAGTAGAGGAAGAAACGCTCGTCCAGCAGACCGACCGCGAGCGCATCCGCGCGACGGACGAGCAGGCACGCCCCGCTGACCCACGCGACCGTGCGGTCCTGGCGCGTCATCGACTCCACCCACCCGTGAATGGGCCACACTCGGCGCCGGTGCGCCCCGCCAAGGAATCTCTGCCATGCCTCGCCCCACGGGCTCGGCATTGGCCCGAACGACAGCTCGGCGCCCTCCTCGGCGTCGGCTAGCCGCGGCCCGATCGCCGCTGCCTCCGGGTGCGCCCTGAGCGCGGCGATCAGCGTATCGACGGCACCGGGCGGCACCACGGTGTCCGGGTTGAGCAGCAGCAGCAGCTCGCTGCGGCTTTCCCGGATCGCCAGGTTGTTGCCGGCGCTGAAGCCCAGGTTCCCGGGTGCCTCGAGAAGCCGCACGTCTGGAAACGCCCGTCGGACCAGATCCGGTGCGCCGTCGGTCGACGCGTTGTCGACGACGATCACTTCGTGCGTCGAACGTGGTGGGGCCTGTCTGAGCGAGACCAGGCAACGCTCCAGGTCCTCACGCGCGTTGAACGCCACGATCACGATCGTCACCGTCACCGGCCCGCATCCTCGATCGCACCGAGCGTCGCCCGTGCGGCGTCGTCCCAGTCGTACCGCGCGAGCACGGCTGGCGCGGCGTCGAGCACCCGACGACGCTGATCTTGATCGGTCAGCATGGCGACGACGGCGTCGGAGACAAGCCCTGGATCCGGCGCAGCCACGTAGGTAGCCGCGGCCCCGTACACTTCGCGTGCCACGGCTGTGTCGAGCACGATCGGCGGAACACCGGCCGCGAGGGCCTCGAGCGGCGTGAGGCCGAACCCCTCGTACTCGGACAGGAACGCGAATGCCGACGCTTCCGCGTACAGCGTTCGCAGACGGGAGTCGTCCACGAATGATGCCACGGTGACGTGCGAGCCGATGCCGAGCTCGTCGGCCAGACCCGCTGGATCCAACCGCGGCCAGGTGCGGTTGTCGCCGACGACCGCGAGACGTGCGTCCTTCACTCGCTCGAGCACCGACGGCATCGCGCGGACGAGCGCGTCGACGTGGCGGCGGTTGAAAAGCGAGCCGACAAACAGGACGAGCGGCGCACGCGGCGGCGCCGGCGGTCCCGCCGTGTGCCAATCAGGGGTCATCCCGAGCCCGAGCGGAATCACCCGAACGCGGGTCGGATCGACGGCGAGGTGTCGGACGATCTCGTCTCGCGAGAACGCAGACAAGGTCAGCACCACGCGGGCACGTTGCGCGGCAAGGCGCGTCACGAGACGACGGCGCAAGCCCTCACGCCACGGGAACCATTCGGGGTGCGCGGCAAACGACACGTCGTGAACCGCCAGTGCGAGAGGCACTGGGCAGAGCAGCGGCGCGGTATAGCCGGGTGCAAACAGCACGTCCGGGCGGGCCTGACGCACTGCCGCCGCAAGCGTGGCCTGCTCCCACCGGGTGCCGCCGGCGCCGGGACGGATGACCGCACGCACGTGGAGTCCGCTCTCCGGCACGGCGAGCGGACCGTGCGCCAGCAGGGTGAACCGGTGCGCCTGTGCCGCCGGCACCATCGCCCAGTGCTCCAGCAGGCATGACAGATAGCGCCCGACGCCCGTCGGTCGCGATACCAGCTCCCGCGCGTCAATCGCGATGTGCATGTCGCCTCGCCCGCCGTGCCACCGCGTCGGCATAGAGGGCCCACACCGTGCGCGCGGATGCGCTCCACGACAGCGCCGCCACCCGCGCGAGCCCCCTCGTCACGCACGTCTGGGCGAGACCCTCGTCCCGCAGCATGCGCCGGATTGCGTCGGCGATTGCCCCGGGCTGGTCGGGCGCAACGAGGAGACCGGCGTCGCCCACCACCTCCGGCAGGGCACCACGATTGGACGTCACAACCGGCACTCCAAGGGCCATGGCCTCGAGGGCAGGCAGGCCAAACCCTTCGTGCCACGACGGGACGACGAGGAGCGATGCCCCTTCGAACAGCGCGCGGCGCTCGCCATCAGGTACGTAGCCGAGGTAGTCCACGAATCCCGCCAGCGGTGGGTCCGCCATCTGCTGCAGCCACGCCGCCGCTGACGCCGGTGCACGCCCCGCAACGCGCAGCCGCGGGAGGTCCGGTTCCCGCGCCTTCAGGGAGGCGTAGGCGTCGAGCAGGGTTCCCAGGTTCTTCCGTGGTTCGAGCGTGCCCACGAAGAGCACGTAGCCCCTCGGATTCCTGGGCGTCCGCCGGCCTCCCCCCGTCCAGCGCGGCGGTCCGGGAGGCGCGACCACCACGTGGCCCTGCGGGATCGCCAACGCGTCCACGATCCGGCGCAACGAGTGACCGGAGGAAGTGAGGACGCCGTCGGCGCGGCGCGCGTGTGCTCGGACGCGGTCTCCGTAGTCGCGCCGCACCTCAGCTCGTGTGCGCTCCGGATGGTCGAGAAAGTCCAGATCGTGGATCGTGACGATTCCGGCGGCGCGGGACGGGATTAACAGCGGGTGTGCGGCATGGACGACGTCGAACGGCCCTGGCACGAGCCGCTCCACCCGTGGAATGCCGGCGCGGTGCCACAGCCAGTTCAGCACGCGCACCGGCACGCGCCGGTCGTGAACGATGCCGGCCGAGTCGATTGCCAGCTGCGGGTCGGGGCGGTCTTTCCAGGAGCTCGTGAACAGGTCCACCCGGTGGCCCTGCGGCGCCGTATCCGCCAGCGCGGCGGCCAGTTCGTGGACGTACTCGCCGACACCGGAACGGTCGCGCAGGGCAGGGCGGTAATCGAGCAGAACGTGCACCTGCCGGAAGGCTAGCAGGGCAGCCCGGCGAGGGGCAAGGGCGGGCGGACAGTTCCCAAGTCGTTGGCTCTCAACATGTTGATTCGCCCGGGGACGGTGTGGTACGTTTGTGTGTTTTTCTTCACAATACCCGCGCGCCCCTGATCCAGGAGTCCCCAGCATGAAGATCGCGATTGTCGGTACCGGCTACGTCGGACTGGTCGCCGGAGCTTGCTTCGCGGAGAACGGCAACGACGTGATCTGCGTGGACAAGGACGCGGCCAAGGTCCGCGTGCTGCGCCGCGGGCGGATGCCCATCTACGAGCCCGGCCTCGAGGAGATGGTGCAGCGCAACACGGCCGAGGGCCGGCTGGTGTTCACCACTGTCCTGACCAAGGCCGTCCGGCAATCCTCGATCGTCTTCATCGCCGTCGGCACGCCGCAGGGCGAAGACGGATCGGCTGACCTGCAGCACGTCGAGGCCGTCGCCCGTGACATCGGGCGCGCGATGAACGGCTACACGGTCATCGTCGACAAGAGCACAGTGCCGGTGGGCACCGCGGCGCGGGTCCGCGATATCATCCGCCGCGAAACGACGCACCCGTTCAGCGTCGTGAGCAACCCCGAGTTCCTCAAGCAGGGCGCGGCGATCGACGACTTCCTGAAGCCGGACCGCGTGGTCGTTGGCGCCGAGGACGCGCGCGCGGCAGAGATCATGCGCGAGCTGTATGCCCCGTTCACCCGTACCGGGGCGCCCGTGATGGTGATGGACTGCGCCAGTGCCGAGATGTCGAAGTACGCCGCCAACGCGCTGCTGGCCACACGCATCTCGTTCATGAACGAGGTCGCGAACGTCTGCGAGGCGTTCGGCGCGAATATCGACGAGGTGAGGAAGGCCATCGGATCCGATCGCCGGATCGGGTCGTCCTTCCTGTTCGCCGGTGTCGGCTACGGCGGCAGCTGCTTCCCGAAGGACGTCAAGGCGATTCTCAAGTTCGCCGCCGACAAGGGCTACGAATTCGAGACGCTGAAGGCCGTCGAGAGCGTCAACCAGCGGCAGAAAGGCCGCCTGGTGACGAAGATGCAGGCACACTTCGGCACGCTCTCCGGCAAGACGATCGCGCTCTGGGGACTCGCGTTCAAGCCGCGCACCGACGACATGCGTGAAGCGCCGGCCATCACCATCGTCGAACGATTGCTCGCGGCAGGAGCGCGCGTGCAGGCCTACGATCCGGAAGCTGCACGCGTCGCACGCGGCCTGTTCGGGGCGAAGATCCATCTGGCGGACAAGAGCTACGACGCGCTCAAAGGCGCCGACGCCCTCGCCGTGGTCACGGAGTGGAATGAGTTCCGTGAGCCCGACTTTCCGCGGATGCGAAAGCTGATGCGTTCGCCCGTGATTTTCGACGGCCGGAACATCTACAATCCCGAGCAGATGCAGGCGCAGGGCTTCTCCTATTTTTCGATCGGCCGCTGATGGCGGGCCTTCGCGGCACGCTCCACGATCCGCTCGTCTCGGTCGTGATGCCGGCGTACAACGAGCAGGCCACGATCGAGGAGATCGTTGGCCGCGTGCTCGCCGTGCCGCTCCGGATCGAGCTGATCGTCGTCGACGACGGCTCGAAAGACCGCACGCGGGAGCTCCTCACCGCGCTGCAAAGGCGGCATGGCTTCAAGCTTGTCTTTCAGGAGCGGAACCAGGGCAAGGGCGCGGCGATTCGGCGCGGCTTCGAAGAGGTGTCGGGGCAGATCGTCGTGATCCAGGACGCCGACCTCGAATACTCTCCCGAAGAGTATCCGGAGCTGATAGAACTCATCTGCCGGGGACGCGCCGACGTCGTCTACGGCTCGCGCTTTCTTGGCCGCCATCGCGTGTTCCTGTTCACGCACTACCTCGGCAACCGGTTGCTGACGCTGCTGACCAACGTGCTCTACAACACGATGCTCAGCGACATGGAAACCTGTTACAAGGTGATGCGGGTCGAGGTGCTGCGGTCGATGACGCTGCGGTCCAACAGCTTCGGCATCGAGCCGGAGCTGACGGCGAAGATCTTCAAGCGCGGGTACCGGGTCTACGAAGTGCCGATCACGTACGACGGCCGCGGCTACGACGAGGGCAAGAAGATCACCTGGCGTGACGGATTCACGGCGCTCTGGGTCCTGCTGAAATTCCGATTCACTGAGTGAACGCACTCCTCCGACTGCTTCGCTACGCGACGCCGTACCGCCTGCGCTTCGCGTGGGCGCTCGCAGCGATGCTGGTGTACGCGGCAGCGTCGGCCGCGCTCGCGTACCTGATCAAGGACATTCTCGACAAGGTGCTGCCGCACGGCGAGGACCTGTCGCTCGTAGCGGCGCTCATCGTCGGCTTCTACATCTTCAAGGGCCTCGGATCGTACTTCTCAGCGTACTTGATGGCCGACATCGGGCAGCGGGTCGTGCGCGACCTACGCAACCTGCTGCAGCGGCACATCCTCGGGCAGTCGGCCAGCTTCTTCGCACGCCACGCCACCGGGCAGCTGCTCTCGCGTGTCACCAACGACGTGGGCCAGGTGCAGCATGCCGTTTCCGAGACGATCGGCGATCTGCTCCAGGAGTCGCTCGCCCTCGTCGGGTATGCCGGCCTGCTCTTCTACTATGATGCGGGCCTCGCCCTGGTGTGCCTCACCGGCGCGCCCCTCGTCGTGTATCCGCTGGCGCAGCTCGGGCGACGCCTTCGCAAGACGACGCGGCGCAGCCAGGAAGCCCTCGAACAGCTCTCGCACGTCAGCACCGAAGCATTCACGGGCCATCGCATCGTCAAGGCGTTCACGGCGGAGGAGCGCGAAGCCAAGAAATTCGAGGCGGCGTCGCATCGGCTCTACCGCACGAACATGACGGTGACGCGGATCGTGTCGATTCTGCCGCCGCTCATGGAGCTGCTGGGCGGAATGGCGATCGCCGTGGCGCTCTGGTACGGCAGCCGGGCCATCGGGGCGGGGCGGCTGACACCCGGCGAGTTCACGTCGTTCGTGGCGGCCCTGCTGCTGATGTACGGGCCGGTGAAGAAGCTCAGTCGAGTCAACGCCAGCCTGCAGCAGGCGATCGCGGCGGCGGAGCGCATCTTCGAGGTGCTCGATGAGCACACGGAAGTGCGGGAGCGGCCGGGGGCGCCGGCCCTCGCTCCATTTGCCCGTGCGATCGAGTTCCGGGACGTGGTCTTCACGTACGACGATGCCAACGCGCGCCCGATCCTGCGCAACCTCAGTCTGACCGTCCGGGCGGGCGAGATGGTGGCCATCGTCGGGCGCAGCGGCGCGGGGAAGACGACGCTCGTCAACCTGCTGCCGCGCTTCTACGACGTCACCGCAGGAACGATCCTGATCGATGGGGTCGACATTCGCGACGTGACGATCGGGTCGCTCCGTGCGCAGATCGGCATCGTGACGCAGGACACGGTGCTGTTCGACGATACGATCGCGCGGAACATCGCGTTCGGCGTTCCCGGCGCGACCCGTGAACAGATCGAAAGCGCCGCGCGTGCGGCGCACGCGCACGACTTCATCATGGCCCAGCCCGCGCAGTACGATACCGAGATCGGAGAGCGCGGCCAGCGGCTCTCGGGCGGCCAACGGCAGCGGATCGCGATCGCACGCGCCATCCTGAAGAACTCGCCGATCCTGATCCTGGACGAAGCGACCTCGGCGCTCGACTCCGAGTCGGAGCTGCTGGTGCAGAATGCGCTGGCGAACCTGATGATGAACCGGACCTCGTTCGTGATCGCGCACCGGCTGTCCACGATCCGCCGGGCCGACGCCATTGTCGTCATGGAGCGCGGACGGGTCGTCGAAGTGGGCCGGCACGACGAGCTCGTGACGCGCCCCCACGGCGTCTACGCCCGTCTGCACTCGATGCAGCTGCTCGAGGGGCGGCGCGGCCAGCCACTCTCCCCGATGCTCGTCGAGGCCGGAGCGGACCAGGCGCGTGTGGCGGTGGGAGAGCGCGAGGACGACCGATGATCAAGAGCATGACCGGCTTTTCGTCGATCACGCACGAGGACGAGCAGGGAGTGATCGGCGTGACGATCCGGGCGGTGAATCACCGCTATCTGGATCTTCAGCTGCGGGCGCCGTCGAGCATGAGCGAGCGGGAGTCCGCTCTTCGCGCCGCCGTGCAGCGGCACGTCGCGCGCGGACGCGTGGAACTGAGCGTCAG
The DNA here is from genome assembly GCA_963697705.1 of Vicinamibacteria bacterium. Lineage (GTDB taxonomy): Bacteria > Acidobacteriota > Vicinamibacteria > Vicinamibacterales > JAENWD01 > CAVUCH01. The sequence continues at coordinate 270,925 of CAVOPA010000011.1, read as the reverse complement.
CCTGCAGCCGCGTCAGCAGATGGCGCTGCAGGTGGAACTGAACGCCGCGTTCGTTGCTGCGCTGCAGGGCGCTCTCGCACAGGCGCGCGACCAGGGCCTGATCGAGGGGCGGCTGACGCCTGGCGACCTGTTGCGGCTGCCGCAGGCGTTGTCGATTCGCGACACGGCCGCGACGGCGGAACCGTTGCCGGCTGCGCTGCTCGATGCCGTGGAGGGGACGGTGGAGCAGGCGCTCACGGATCTGGACCGGATGCGGACGCACGAAGGGGCGCAGCTTCGCGCCGACTTTGCTTCGCGGCGGGCATCGCTCGCCAGCCTGATCGAGCGTCTCGCCGCCGCCGCCGCCGACGGACGCACGATGCTGGAGGCGCGCTTGCACGAACGCGTCCACGAGCTCGCAGCCGACGTGTCGCTCGATCGGGGAACGCTGGCCGCCGAAATCGTCCGGACCGCGGCGCGCTCCGACATCAGCGAGGAAGTCACGCGCTTCCACGCGCACCTCGTGCACTGGGATACGCTCAGCGACGGCCCCGAGGCGTGCGGGCGCAAGCTGGATTTCCTGCTCCAGGAGATGAACCGCGAAATCAACACGATCGGCTCGAAAGCCGACGGAATCGGCGTGTCGGAACTGATCGTGGCGGCGAAAGCCGAGCTCGAGAAGCTGCGCGAGCAGGTCCAGAATGTCGAGTGAGATGAGATGAGCGGGCTGCTGTTCATCGTGTCGGCGCCGTCGGGCACAGGGAAGACCACGCTCGTCGAGAGGCTCGTGCGCGACATGCCCGGGATCGCGATGTCGCGCTCGTTCACCTCGCGCGCGCCGCGCCCAGGCGAAGCCGATGGCGTCGATTACAATTTCATCTCCCGTCAACGCTTCGAGTCGATGATCGCGGCGGGTGACCTGCTGGAGCACGCCGAAGTGTTCGGAAACCTCTACGGCACCGGCGCGGCGGAGACGCGACGCGCGCTGACGGATGGCGCCGACCTGGTGCTGGTCATCGACGTGCAGGGCGCGCGCAAGGTGCGCACCACGAAATTCGAGCACGTCGGCGTCTTCGTCCTACCACCGTCGTTCGAGGTGCTGGAGGAACGGCTGCGGCGGCGCAGCAAGGACTCGGAGGCCCAGATCCAGCGCCGGCTCGCCGTGGCACAGCAGGAGGTCTCCGCCGTGTGCGAGTACGACTACGTCGTCGTCAACGAGGACCTGGACAGCGGCGTCGCGCGCCTGCGGTCAATCGTCGAAGCCGAACGGTCGAAGCTGCGCGTGATGCAGCCGAGGGCTGATACCATCATCGAGAGCTTCCGCGCCGCAACACGCCGCGTGTGAACGCGGCCGGGAATCCGGAACCTGGAGCCAGGAAGCGCAGACATGTCCTTGATCGCCATGGGCGTTACCGGCGGCATCGGCGCGTATAAGGCCGTGGAGATCGCACGCGGTCTCCAGAAGCACGGACACGACGTCGTCGCGATCATGACGCGTTCGGCCCGCCGCTTCGTGGGCCCACTCACGTTCGAGGCGATCACGCGGCGGCGCGTCATCACCGACCAGTGGAGCCCAGGCGCCAACGCCGACATCGAGCACATCTCGATTGCCACCGACATCGGCCTGCTGCTCGTCGCCCCGGCGACCGCGAACACGATCGGCAAGTTTGCGAACGGCATCGCCGACGACTTTCTGTCCTCTCTCTATCTCGCCACGCGAGCGCCGGTGCTGATGGCGCCGGCGATGAACACCCACATGCTCGAGCACGACGCCGTGCAGCGGAACCTGGCCGCTCTCGCAGCGCGCGGCGTGCGCTTCGTCGATCCTGGTGAAGGCTTCCTCGCGTGTGGCTGGATCGGCAGAGGGAGGCTGGCGGAGCCTGACGATGTGGTGCGCGCGGCAGATCAGATGCTGCGTGGCGCCGCCGCTTTACGGGGCCGGCGTATCGTCGTCAGCGCCGGCCCGACCTTCGAAGATCTCGACCCGGTGCGGTTTGTGGGCAACCGATCGAGCGGGCGCATGGGCTACGCCATCGCGGCCGAGGCCGCGGCCCGCGGGGCGGAAGTCGTGCTCGTGACGGGTCCAACGGCTCTTCGGCCGCCCGCGGTGCGCGAGGTCGTGAAGGTCCGGCGCGCCGCCGAGATGCACGAAGCGGTGCTGTCACGGGCAGGCGGTGCGGACGCGATCATCATGGCTGCGGCCGTGGCCAACTACACGCCCGCCATGCCCGCCGCGCAGAAGATCCCGCACGACGCCGAGCGTGTGACGTGGGAGTTGACGCGGACGCGCGATATCCTGGCCGACCTGGCCGCGTGGCGTGCAGGACGCGGCGGCGCGCGTCCCGTACTGATAGGGTTTGCCGCCGAAACCCACGACGTCGTCGAGCGTGCCCGAGCCAAACGCCTGCGGAAGGGCATGGATCTCATCGTGGCGAACGACGTCTCGCGCAGTGACGCCGGCTTCGAGGCTGACACCAACGCCGTGACCTTGATCGGCGACGGCCCCGACGAGCCGATCGCCCTGGCCAGCAAGGCGGCCGTGGCTGGCACCATTCTCGACCGGGTCGCCACCTTGCTCGCGGCCCTTCCGATTCCGGTCTCGTAACCCACGCTCCAATGCCCAGCAATCCCCGCGACGTGGCCGAGCACCTCCGGTTCTACGCCGATCTCGGCGTGTCCGGCTTCTCACGTGACCTCGCATGGCGTGTCCGCCCGAACGGCGACGCGGGACGAAGAGCGGCTTCCGCGGGCGATGACGAGACCGTCACCGCGTCCGTCGCTGCGGCGCCCGCTCCGGCCGCTGCTGCTGTTCGGCCGCTGCTCACACCAGCGCAGGAATCCATGATAGCGCCCAGCTCCCGCTCGCGTGCGGACGCCTTGGCGATCGTGCGCGCGGATCTCGGAGAATGCACGAGGTGCAAGCTGCACAAGGGGCGCACGAATGTCGTGTTCGGCGTCGGCAACGCCGAGGCGCGACTGATGTTCGTCGGCGAAGGCCCCGGAGCTGATGAAGATGTGCAGGGTGAGCCCTTCGTCGGCCGCGCCGGGCAGCAGCTGACCAAAATCATCAACGCGATGGGCTTCGAGCGTGAGGACGTCTACATTGCCAACGTGGTGAAGTGTCGCCCGCCCGGCAATCGCAACCCGGAACCCGACGAGATCGAGCAGTGCGAGCCCTTTCTCATGCGGCAGATCGACGTGCTCGAGCCCGTCATCGTCGTCGCGCTCGGCAAGTTTGCCGCGCAGACTCTGCTCCGGACGTCGGAGCCGATCACGAAGCTGCGGGGGCGCTTCCATCGCATCGGCGATATCCAGGTGATGCCGACGTTCCACCCGTCCTACCTGCTGCGGAACCCCGCTGCGAAGCGGGAGGTGTGGGAGGACATGAAGATGGTGATGGCGGCGCTGAAGACGGACATTTGATGCGACAACAGTTCCATGCCGGATGCAGGATGCCGGATGTAGGACTCAGAATGCTGGACGTTGAATGAAAGTCGTGGCGATCCTGTCGACGGGAGTTCCGACCTGCGACATTCGACATCCTGCATCCGACATCGTTGAATGCCCGTCCAAGTAGCCCTCCCCGTTCCCTTCCTGCCCCTTCTCACCTACGCGGTTCCTGACGGCATGCCCGCGCCTGTGCGGGGGGCGCGGGTGCTCGTGCCGCTCGGCACGCGGCAGGTGACTGGCTGTGTCGTCGCCACGGTTCCCGAGGTGCCGCCAGACATGCAGCTCAAGGCGATTGTGGAGGTGCTGGATCATGGTGCCTTCCTGCCCGGATACGTCATCGATCTCGCGCTGTGGGCGGCGGAGTACTACGCGGCGGGTGCGGGAGAAACGATCGCGGCCGCCATGCCGCCGTTTGCGTGGGTCGAGAGCGAGCGGCGCGTCTCGATCACTGAGGCCGGCCGCGCTCGCCTGGCGCTGACGTCCGGTGAGGGGGGTGGTGCGCCGGAAGTGGTCCTGCGCGCGCTGGCCGACGGGCGCAGCTTCACACCTCGCCAGTTGAGCGCTGCGGCCGGGGCGGGCCGCGGCAGCCTTGACGCGGTCATTCGCGGGCTGCTCCGCGACGGGCTCGCCACGACCGCGCAGGCAATCAAAGGCAAGGCCTCCGCGTTCCGGACGCTGCGTGTCGTCTCCTTGACCGTCGCGGGGCAGGAGCTTGCCGATGTTGCGTTTGCCAGACACGCTCATCCGAGCACATCGGAGCTGCTGGGCGCGCTTGGCACGAAGCAGGTCGGGGCCCTCGTGGCGCTGCACGGCTCGCCCGACGGTCTCCCCGCGCGCGTGCTGAAGGAGCGTGGAATAGGCCCCGAAACGGTGACCCGGCTGATTCGCCGCGGCCTCGTGGCGGTGCGCGATGAGCGGAGCGAACGCGATCCGTTCGCGTCAGCGGCGGCTCTGGCCGCGAGCAAACCGGGAGCGTCCACGGGCGAGGCGCCCGGAAGCCGGACGCTCACAGACGAACAGGCGGACGCGTTCGGCCGTTTGAGCACGCGGGTCGCGGCGTGCGCGTTCCACGTTGCCCTGCTGCACGGCGTGACGGGCAGCGGCAAGACGGAACTGTACCTCCGGATGACTGCTGACGTACGGCGGCGCGGCCGGAAGGTTCTCGTGCTGGTGCCCGAGATTGCACTGACGCCAGCCGTCGCAGCGGTGTTCCGCGACGTGTTCGGCGCGCGCGTGGCGGTGCAGCACAGTGGCCTCTCGGACGGCGAACGCCACGACCAGTGGCGCCGCATCCGCAATGGCGACATCGACATCGTCGTCGGCACGCGGTCCGCTATCTTCTCGCCGCTCGACGATCTCGGCCTGATCGTCGTCGACGAGGAGCACGATCCGTCGTACAAACAGGAAGAGACGCCGCGGTACAACGCCCGTGACCTGGCCATCGTGCGCGGCCGGCAGGCTGGTGCCCTGGTGGTGCTCGGCTCGGCGACGCCTTCGATGGAGAGCTATCGTCATGCGCTCGACGGCCGCTACGAGCTCGTCTCGCTGGTGCGGCGTGTGCTGGATCGGCCGCTCGCAGACGTAAGCGTGGTCAACATGCGGGAGGTGCTGGCAGCCGAAGGTCCCGACGTCGTTCTGAGCGCGGCGCTCGTGACCGCCCTCGCGGAGCGTCTCGAGCGGGGCGAACAGGCGCTGTTGCTGCTCAACCGGCGAGGATTCTCGACCTCTGTGTTCTGCCGCCAGTGCGGCGCGACGCTCGATTGTCCCAACTGCAGCATCTCGTTGACGGTGCATCGCCCCAGGCAGGGAGCGCCGCGCGCACGTTGCCACTACTGCAACCACTCGACGGCGGTTCCCAAGGCGTGCACCAACTGCGCCGGGCCGTACCTGGAACACGTCGGCTACGGCACCGAGCAGGTGGAAGCGGAGGTGCTGCGCCTGCTTCCTGCTGCACGTGTGGCGCGAGTCGATCGCGACACCATGCAGCGCCGGGGTGCTATCCAAGCGGTGCTCGCGCGCTTCGCACGCGGCGAGCTGGACGTCATCGTCGGCACCCAGATGATCGCGAAAGGCCACGACTTCCCGGCCGTCACGCTCGTCGGCGTGATCTCAGCCGACGTCGGTCTCGGCCTGCCGGATTTCCGCGCCAGCGAACGGACGTTTCAGCTCCTGACGCAGGTGGCGGGCCGTGCCGGACGGGGAGACGTGGCGGGCGAGGCGATCATCCAGACGCTGTTCCCCGACCACTACAGCATCCAGCTCGCGTGCCGGCAGGACTACCGCGCGTTCTACGACCACGAAATCCGCTACAGGCGAGCCATGCGCTATCCACCCATGGTGAGCTTGATCAACGCGCTCGTGCGTGCGCCCGCATTCGGTCGTGCCATGGAGGACGCCGCGGACCTTGCAGCCCGCGTCCGCGGGCACGCCAGCGGCGGCGCGTTCCGCGTGCTCGGTCCCGCTCCCGCTCCTCTCGGCAAGCTGCGCGGCGAGTACCGCGCGCAGATCTTCCTCAAGGGGACCAGGCGCACCACCATGCGAGAGGCGCTGCAGCAGGCGGTCACCGAGATGCCAGACCTCGAGCGCCGAGTCACTATCGACATCGATCCGCTGACGGTGATGTGACACGGAGTTCGGAATTCGGCCGGACTGCGGAGGCCGGATCTCGGAACTCCCGCCTTCGCGTGAGCGCAGAGGTGTTCGTCGAAATCTCGAGTTCCTGTATTCCGAAGTAAGTCCGAGTGCAGAACTCGGAACTAATCAGGAACTCCACGTTCCGAATTCCGAACTCTAATGCGGCAGCAGCTGAATGACCTCAATCGGCGCCGGCGTGAAGCAGACGATGAAGATGGCGAGGGCGAGGACTGCGACGGCCACGCGCCGTCGGTCGAGGGGCACGTGTTCGTCGCCGGTCTGCGGGTGTCGCGGACCGAACACGAAGAGCATGGTGATGACGAGCGCCGTCCACACCAGCCAGCTCGAAGAGAAGTACGTCAGCACGAGCGCGCAGCCAATCGCGCCGAAGGTGACGAAGTTCGCCCGGCGGCCGAGCACAGCGTACGCGATGTGGCCACCGTCGAGCTGCCCGATCGGAAACAGGTTCAGCGCCGTCGCCAGCAGCCCGAACCAGGCGGCGAACGCCATCGGGTGCAGGTTCAGCGCGTAGCCCTTGGGCTCGGCGCCCCAGATCACCCATGCCGCGGCCTTGAACAGCAGCGGCTCTCCCAGTGCGAGGCCGCTGAACGTCGGCGGCAAAGGCGCCAGATTCGAGAGCATCAGGCCGATCACAAGAGTCGGGACGGCGATCGCGAAGCCGGCGATCGGACCAGCGACGCCGATATCGAACAGCATCCGTTTCGTGTAGATCGGCTCCCGGATGCGGATGAACGCCCCGAGCGTTCCGGTCAGGATCGGCGCCGGCAGGAAATAGGGGAGCGACGCATCGATCTTGTAGTACCGGCACGCGTAGTAGTGCCCGAGTTCATGGCAGCCGAGGATGCCCAGGATCGTCGCGCTGTACCAGAGGCCCTGCAGGAGCAGCGAGAAGGTGAAGGCCGGGATCGTGCTTGTGAACCCCGCCCGGAACGACGCGTAGTGAAGCGCGCCCATGCCCGTCGTCGTGGCGATGGTCGCAAGGAGCAGGAGAGCGTTGACCCACGGGCGCCCACGTCGTACCGGCGCCCGCCGCTCCCAGGCGGCGGCAGGCTGGAACCCGGGTTCGGCAGACGACCCGAACGGTGCGGGATCGAACTCCGGCGGGGCAGACGGAAAGCGTGCGGAGGTGGACAATCGTCAGTTCCCGGAGTGCAGGGGCCGGCTAGCTGATATTCTGGAGGTCCTTGCCGGGCTTGAATCGGATCGTGCGCCCCGGGGGGATGCGGACTTCCTTGCCGGTGCGGGGGTTGCGGCCTATCCCCCGCTTGCGCGGCTTCACCTGGAAGACGCCGAACCCGCGCAGTTCGATTCGTTCACCGCGCTGCATCGAGACGCGCATCGCGTCGAACACCGCGTCGACGGCGAGCTCGGCCTTGACCTTCGTGATGTCGGCAATTTTCGAAACCTCGTTCACGATGTCCAGCTTGATCATGCAGGCGGCTCCTCGGAATTCGTTAAGTATCATAAAAGGCTGGACTTATGGAGTCAAGAAACCTTCTGTGCCGGTCCCCTAGGCGGGTAATCGACGCTTTGCCCCTCCTGACCGGGCGGCTGACGGCCGGGAGAACCTGATCAGTGGATCACACGCTGCCTCTCGTCGTGCTCGCTGGCCGTCCGAACGTCGGCAAGTCGACGCTCTTCAACCGCATCACGCGCACGCGACGCGCGATCGTCACGTCCGTGGCCGGCACCACACGCGACACCATCGAGCAGCCGGTGACGTGGAACGAGACCCGCTTCTCGATGGTGGACACCGGGGGCTTGTTTGGCGCCAGCGAGGACCCGCTGCATGAGCTCGTCGTCGAACAGGGGAACCGGGCGCTCGCGCAGGCGGATCTCGTCCTCGTCGTTTTCGACGGTGAGGCCGGTCTGGTGCCAGGAGACCTGGACGTCGTCAAACAGGTGCGCGCGCTCGGCACGCCGATGATCGCGGTCGTGAACAAGACCGACGTGCGCACCGCGCGTGAAGGCGCCGTGCAGTTCTTCGAGCTCGGCCTGAGCCCGATCGTCGAAATCTCCGCCGAGCACGGCACGGGTGTCGACGATCTGCTCGACGCGGTCGTGACGCGCCTGCCCGGATCGCGCGGCGCCCGCCCGGTGGCGAGCAGCGGCGAAGACGCCGACGAGACCGCCCGCCACGCCGAGCCGCAGGAGGTTGGCATCGCGATCGTTGGGCGTCCGAATGCCGGCAAGTCGTCGCTCGTCAATCGCCTGCTGCGCGAGGAGCGGATGGTGGTGAGCGAGGTGCCGGGGACGACACGCGACGCGGTCGATGTCGTACTGCGCTGGCATCGGCGGACGTTCCGGATCGTTGACACCGCTGGAATCAGGCGCCCCGGGCGAGTCGCGCGATCGGGCCAGGTCGAGAGCTTGAGCGTGATGGTCGCGCGCCGCGCCATCGAGAGCGCGGACATCGTCGTGCTGCTCGTCGACGCGACCGCAGGTGCGACCGATCAGGATGCCACCATCGCTGGCGAGGCGGACAAGGCCGGGTGCGGCGTGATCATCGCGGCCAACAAATGGGACATGATGAAGGACCGCGGCCCCGACTTCTCGAAGGGGTTCGACGAGACCGTCCGCCGCCAGCTCAAGTTTCTCGACTGGGCGCCGGTCATGCACATCTCCGCTGCCACAGGCGAGCGCACGCCGCGGCTGCTGGAGATGATTGATCGCGTTGCGGCCTCGCGGCGCAAGCGGGTGGGGACGGGTGAACTGAACCGCTTCGTCGCCGAAATCTCGGCGGAGCATCCGCCCGCCAGCCCCGGCCGGCGCGAGGTGCGCATCATGTACGCGGCGCAGACTGCGGTTGCGCCTCCGACGTTCGTGTTCTTCACCAACGTGGCGACGAACTTCCATTTCTCCTACGAGCGGTTCCTGCAGAACCGGCTGCGCGATGCATTCGGCTTCTTCGGCACGCCCATCCGGATCCATGTCCGCCGCCGCGCGGGGCGGACGAAGAAGGCATAAGGCACGCGGGGATGCGGTCGAGGGTGCATGTTATACTCCGTCGTCAGCGCGGACCTGAAGAGCCTATGCAGAGCGGACGTGGCTGAGCCATCACTCGAGACACCCCGGCGGGCGTTGCTCAAGTCGGCTGACGTCTGCGAAATCGTCAAGGTGCAGCCGTATGTACTGCGATCCTGGGAGAAGGAATTCCCGGATCTCGGCACGTCGCGCGCCGCCGGCGGGCCGCGCTTCTACCGTCGGTCCGACCTCGAGCGCGTGCAGCGGCTGAAGCAGCTGGTGTTCGGCGAGGGGCTCACCATCGCGGGCGCACGGCGCCGCCTCGACGAAGAGCGCGGCGTGCCGCAGGAAGACGAGCTGCCGTTCGACGAACCGGCGGCGCCGGCCGTTTCCAGCGACGCGCGTGCGCGCATCGACGGTGTCCGCCACGGCCTGCGGGCGCTGCTCGACCTGCTCTCGGCGGAACGGCCGCCCGCTCCGGCGAATGGCAGCGAGACTGCGGCGACCGAGGAACCCCTTCCTCGCGCGCGGGCGTCCAAACGCCGCCGCAACGAGCCTGCCGTCACGGAGTGATGACGGCCCTCGGAGCGAGCAGACCTGCCCGTTCGGGATGTAGCGCAGCCTGGTAGCGCGCCTGCTTGGGGTGCAGGAGGTCCCGGGTTCGAATCCCGGCATCCCGACCAATCTTCCGCTTCCCAGCTTGCGGCGGGAAGGCTATTCAGGGGCGCCTTAGGGGCGCCCTTTCGTTTAGGGTGAGCTGGCAATCCCCCCGGGTCAACAGTCCGCAAGCACGAAAATTGTTTGCACCCGTGGCTCCCCACCGGTTGTAAAACGCCCTGCCCTGGGCGGAGCGAGAGTGCTGGGTGAGCCCGAAAGGCCAGTCTTCAGGTGAAGCAGCACACCAATCTGACGTTTCCGTTAACGAGCCTGGCACTCTTCGTCGTTCTCGCTGTCGTCCACACGTGGCCGCTTGCGACAGACCCGGGGCGGCTGTCGCGCAACGATACGGCCGATACGGTGCATCACGAATGGATCCTTGCGTGGGACGCCCACCAGCTCGTGCACGATCCGCGGCATCTGTTCGATGCCAACGTCTTCTATCCTGAGCGCGACACGCTCGCGTATTCGGACCATCTGCTCGTCCAGGCGGTCATGGCTGCCCCGCTGCTGTGGTCCGGTGCGTCGCCGGTCCTCGCATACAACCTCGTGCTCATGGCGGGGCTCGCGCTGACCGGATGGACGACCAGCCTGGTCGTTGGACGGTGGACGGGGTCTCGTCTCGCCGGGATTCTCAGCGGGTCGTTGATGGCGTTCAACGCCCTGACGCTGACGCGGTTTGCCGAGATCCAGGACCAGCACCTGGAATTCTTCCCGCTCGCACTCTGGGCGCTCGATCGGCTGCTGACCACGCCGCGCGTCAGGGACGCGGTGCACCTGGCGGGCTGGTTCGTCCTGCAGGCGCTGACGTGCGGATACCTGCTCGCCTTTACCTCGCTTTCTCTAGTGGCGGCCGTGGTGGCGAGGCCGGCGGACTGGATTGGGCCGCGATTTCGCCGTGTGGCGGGGCTGCTGCTGCTGTCAGCCGGCCTCGCGGTTCTGGCGCTGACGCCCTTCCTGCTGCCGTATCTGCGCGTGAGCCGCGAGCACGGCTTCACGCGGTCGACGGCCGAAGTCTTGGAATATTCCGCACATCTCACCGACTATCTGGCCACCGGCGGCCGGCTGCATTTCAGTCTCTGGAGCCATCGATTCTTCGACCGGGATGCGCTCTTTCCCGGCGTCATTGCCTCGGGGCTTGTTCTCGCGTCGGTCATTGGCGGCGTGGCATGGAGAGACCGGCGGGCGCGAATGGCGATCGCCTTTGGCCTTGTGGCGTTTGCCATGTCATTCGGTCCCGCCTTTCCGCTGTACGCCCCGGTGTCTCGGGTGTTCCCGATCATGGCCGGCATTCGCGGCGCCGTCCGCTTCGGCCAGCTGTTTCTAGCCGCGGTTGCCATTCTCGCGGGTTTTGGGTTGGCTGTGCTGGGACGCGGTCAGAGGCGTCGCGCGATCACGATAGGCGTGGTGCTGGTGCTCGGCGCCCACCTCGAAGCGCTGCGCGCGCCCATCAAGTACCGCGCATTCGAGGGTATTCCGCCAATCTTCGACAACCTCAGGACGAGCGCTCACGAGGTGGTTGCCTGCTTTCCGTTCCCTCGCCCGCGTGAGCTGTTCGCGAACGTCGACTGCATGCTGGCCTCGACTCGCTTCTGGCATCCGCTCGTCAACGGCTACTCCAGCTTCACGCCCCCGAGCTACGGGCGGGCGGCTGCGGCCCTCGCCGCGTTTCCCGAAGGGACCACCGTCCAGTACCTGCGGCAGCTTGGAGTGACCAAGGTGATCGTGTTCACCAACAAGTTGAGCGCGCCGCGTGTGGCGCGCCTGAGCGACCATCCGGAGCTATCGCTCTGGAAGGCGGACAGATCAGTGCGGATCTACCTGCTCCAGTGAGAGCGGCCGATGAGTGCGGAACCTGAGAGGTGAGACACCGGGCAGGAGAGGTCCCGGATAGTCCCGTACCGCCACCAGCCTTCCGCGCATCGGACAGCCCGGCCGAAGGCACCCGTCCGTCAGTTCGCCAACAGCCGCATCCAGTTGAAGTTGCCGCAGCCCCCGTTCTCCGAGGTGGCGGTATCGAATACAAGTCGAACCACATGTGCACCCGCAGTGAGCGACAGCCCCGCCTTGGTCACCGTTTGCCACGTCTGCCACCCCGCCGTGTTTGGCATGCTCAAGGGGCCCGTGCGGTCGGTGCCATCGATCTCCAGGTGGAAACGCGCGCCAGTTCCTACGTTTGCGACGCGCACGTCCAGCGCGTACGTGCCCGCACTCACCACGTTCACCGAGTACTTGAGCCACTCGCCCGGACGCGTCGAGCCGACGTTGTAACCGCCCCCTGTGTCGGTCGTGCTGTCGATGTCGACATCGGTCGCCCGGTATCGGCCGCCGCTGTTGCCCGAGGTCGTGTCGAGATACGCAACACCAGAACCGCCCTCATCGAAGTTCTCGATCTGCACCGTGCCCGGCAGCGCCGCCGGTGTGCCGCCGTAGGGCGTCGAGGTCGCTGCTGCGGTCGTGAGCCGCAGCCAGTTGTAGTTGCCAACCCCGCCGTTCTCCGTCGTGCCTGCGTCGAACACGAGGCGGATCACATGGGCCCCGGCGCTCAATGACACTCCCGCCTTCGTCACCGTCTGCCATCTCTGCCAACCGCCCGTGTTCGGCATCCCAATCGCGCCCGTGCTGTCGACGCCATCGATCTCGACGTGGAACCTGGCGCCGGTGCCGACACTCGCGACGCGGACTTCCAGCGCGTACGTGCCGGCGCTCGCGACGCTCACCGAGTACTTGAGCCACTCGCCCGGACGCGTCGAGCCGACGTTGTAGCCGCTGCCCGTGTCCGTCGTGCTGTCGATGTCGACATCGGTGGCTCGGTATCGGCCGCCGCTGTTGCCGGAGGTGGTGTCGAGATACGCAACACCAGAACCGCCCTCATCGAAGTTCTCGATCTGCAGCGTGCCCGGCACGGCCGCCGGTGTGCCGCCGTAGGGCGTCGAGGTCGCTGCGGCCGCCGTGAGGCGCAGCCAGTTGTAGTTGCCAACCCCGCCGTTCTCCGTCGTGCCTGCGTCGAACACGAGGCGGATCACGTGCGCCCCGGCGCTCAATGACAGTCCTGCCTTCGTCACCGTCTGCCATCTCTGCCACCCGCCCGTGTTCGGCATCCCGATCGCGCCCGTGCTGTCGACGCCATCGATCTCGACGTGGAACCTGGCGCCACTGCCGACGCTCGCGACGCGGACTTCCAGCGCGTACGTGCCCGCGCTCGCGACGGTCACCGAGTACTTGAGCCACTCGCCCGGACGGGTCGAGCCGACGTTGTAACCGCCCCCTGTGTCGGTGGTGCTGTCGATGTCGACATCGGTTGCCCGGTATCGGCCGCCGCTGTTGCCCGAGGTCGTGTCGAGATACGCAACACCAGAACCGCCGTCATCGAAGTTCTCGATCTGCACCGTGCCGGGCAATGCCGCCGGCGTGCCGCCGTAAGGCGTGCTCCCGGACGACGTGGTGACCGAGGTCGTGTTCGAGTAGGCGGACAATCCGGCCTCGTTGTAGGCCGCGACCCTGTAGGTGTACTGGCCGCCGGCCGCGACGCTGAGATCGCTGTAGGCGATCACGTTCGGCCCAACCGTCGCGAGCAGGACGAACGGCTGGGCGGCCGCGGCGCGCTCGATGCGGAACCCGTTCTCCGAGTTGGATTGATCGGTCCAGCGGAGATCCACGCGGGTGCTCGACACCACGGTGGCCACGAGCAGGCCTGGCGCGAGCGGCGGCTGCGTCGCCGCGCGTGGACCGTAGGTCGGCGGCGGCTGACCGTATTCGTGCGCGCCGAGGTCCGGCGCATTGCCGGAAAAGCCGTCGTTGAAGCCGTTCAGGCCCACGCCGGCGTCGACCGCCGGGCATCCCGCCTGCAAGGTCATCACCTGGGGTGGCACGGGCGTGGGCGCGGGACCAGGTACGTCGAACGTCTCGAAACAGCTCTCCTTCCAGACGCGAACGCCGTTCGCCTCGAGGCCCGAAGCGTTCGAGAGCCCCAGCAGCGTGCTGTACGTGACACCCCCGTACTCGAACGGGTTGCTGGCGCTCCCCCAATCGAACCCGTCGAAATCGATATCCGTGCGCCAGTCGCGGGTGCCCGCGTCGAAGCCCCAGATCTGGCCGCCCTGCACCGATACCCACAGGTTGTTCCGGGCGTACGCACGCAACAGGTGGTCCTCATTGCAGCACATCATGCTGGTGCCAGGCCAGGCCGTGCCCCAGTTCACGATCGTGTTGTGCAGCAGCACGAAGCGATCGGTCGTGCGGAACTTGAACGCCGCTTCCTTGTTGCCGGCGATCTGGTTCCTGACGATGTACCAGGGGCCGCCCGCCTGGGGCTGAAAGCTGATGCCGTTGTGCACGGCGTTGTGAATGCGGTTGCCCCAAATCCGCACGTTCGCGCGGCCGTTGTCCGCCTCTATCCCATCGTCGGACGTGTCGAAGATGTCATTGCCGAAGATGTCCACGTTGACGTAGGGATACGAGATCCCGTCGGCGACGTTGGTGATGCGGTTGTGGGCCACGGTGTGCCCGCTGGTGATGTTCAGGTCGATGCCTTCGCCATCGAGGCTCTCGGACACGGCCGCCGTGTCTCCACGGATCGTGTTGTCGGCGATGTACCAATTGGTGCCGGCACCCTGCAGGTAGATGCCGTAGTGATTGGCGTCCAGCGTGCAGCGCGTGATGACGACGCCGGCAGGCGAGTTGAACGACAGCACACCGTACGACTGGTTCCTGACCGCCAGGCCGTCCAGCCACACATAGCTCGCCGCCACGTCGATGCCATTCATCCGCACCTCGCCGTCGCCGGCCGCCTTCCAGACGACGTAGCCGGTCGGAGTGCCGGCTTTCGAGAACCGGACGCGGCCGCCGTAGGCCCCCGCGTGCACCAGAAACGTATCGCCTGGCTGGGCAACGCTTTCGGCCGCCGCCACGCCTCCGAACGGCGACTCCGCGGATCCGTCACCGCCGCCCGTTCCGGGTACCACATGGAAGACGCGGCCGTTGACCGTCGCCGCAGGCAGCGGGCGCGTGCGCACGTTGAGGATGCGCGTCTCGCCGCCGCCGTCGGGATCGGCCAGCGAGAGTCTCACGTCGTAGCTCGTGTCCGGGGCGAGAAACATCACGCTGCCGGCGAGCATGTTGCTGCCGCTGTAATCGACGCGCACGAGGGGCAGCGAGGCTTTCCAGTTGGTTGTTCCGCCGACGCGATAGTCGACCTGCGCACTGGCGTTGTGATTGCTGTCGCCAGTGACGTCCCATTCGGCGCCAATCGAATAGAGGGTGGAGTAGGAGCGCAACGATCCAGGCGACACGCTGAGTGTCTGTGCCGCCACCGAACTGCTCAAACAGATGAGGATGAGCGCGCCGAAGCACGCGTGCCGGAATTCAGGAACCGTGGTCATCGGTGACACCCCATACACAGAACCGTGGTGGCCCTGCGATGCATCGGAGGAGCGTGAGGCCCGCTGCAGGTGCAGAGAGCCCGCAGACCATCTTGGCAGGGGCCGCGCCAATGCCCCCGGTCGTTTCCGGCAGGAATTTCATGTCAATCATCCAAATGGCACGACTGAAACCACGAATCTTTCCGGAAGAGTTGCTGGGAATCTCGCAGCCGACGGGGCGGATGCTACGCCAAATCGGCGGGCGAGCCGTGTCTCTGCTCCGGGTGTTGACGGGGGAAGACCGGACGGCGCCGGCGGAGCTGGCACAGTGGGATTGGTGTTCAACTGACGGACGTGCTGAGGGTATGAATCTCGCACTGCCCGTTCACCATGCCCGGTCTCATCACGCTCGCTGTCGTGCTCGCCGCTGCGCTATACCTCTGCTGGCTGATGCTGCAGCCGTTTCTCAACGTGCTGCTGTGGGCCTCAGTGCTGGTGGTCGTCTTCTACCCGATGCACAGCCGGATCCGCTCACGAACCGGAAGCGCCACGGCGGCGGCCGCCGCCTCCACGCTGCTGGTCGTCGTCCTGATCCTGTTTCCGGTGACTCTGCTGACCATTGCCGTGGTGCGCGAGCTGACGGGCGCTGCGGCCCACCTGCAGGGCGGGAGCGAGTTGTTCTCCCACGGCGGCACGCCGCTGCTGTCGTGGCTGCTCGACCGCGTGGGCGAGTACGTGGACATCGATCGGGAGACGGCGCGCCAGTTCATCGCCGAACGGATGCAGCTCTGGGGCGCCGCCCTGGCGGGCAGCACGCTTGTCGTGGTCGGCGGAGTCGTCGGCGCGGTCGTGCAGACCGGACTCGTCGTCTTCTCGATGTTCTACCTGTTCCGCGACGGCGAACGCCTGCGGCATGCCCTGTACGAGATGCTGCCGGTCGAGCGGACGCACGCCCGTGAGATTACGATTCGCACGCGGGACGTCATCGCCGCCACCATCTACGGCGTGCTGGTAATCTCGGCCATCCAGGGCACGCTCGGCACGTTGATCTTCTGGTTTCTCGGACTGGCGTCGCCCCTGCTCTGGGGCGTCGTGATGTTCTTCATGTCGATGATCCCGATGGCGGGATCGTTCGTCGTCTGGGTGCCCGCGGCGGTGTACCTCGCGCTCACGGGCGAGTACACGAAGGCCGCCATCCTGGTGGGATGGGGCGTCGTCGTGATCGGTTCAATCGACAACTTCCTCTCGCCCAAGCTCGTGGGCCAGCGCACCCGGATGCACGAGCTCCTGATCTTCTTCGCGGTGCTCGGCGGCCTCCAGGTGTTCGGCGTGCTCGGCCTCGTGCTCGGGCCGGTCGTCGTGGCCGTCACGCTCGCGCTGATCGACATCGTGCGCGAGGCGGCGCGCCCTCCGTCCGACCGTTCCGACGAGCCGACCGTGATCGACCAGCAGGCCGGCCTGCGCGAAGTCACCTGACTCGCCTGTCGTGGAGCCCGAACGGGTGAACGGTCCCCTCGTCAGTGCGCGATCGAGACCATCAGGCCGGCGCCCTTAGGAACCATTGTCGGCATCGCGTAGAAGTGGCGGCCGTGCCATGTGACGGCGCGGCCGATGATGATGCCGTCGGTCGCGCCGAAGGCGACGTCGCTCGCGAAGTGCCGATTGTCGTGCAGGCGCGACATCGCGACGTAGCTGGCCACCAGGTATGTCGGTACAGCAGCCTTCCACCCGAGGTGCTGCTGCAGCACGGTCGCGGCGGCAAAGGTGACCGTGGCGTGGCCGGAGGGGAAGGAGTAGCCCGGATTGTCGCTGCCGTCAGGGTTGATTGGCCGATCGCGCCTCACGGCCACTTTGATCAGCTGCGTGATTCCTTCGGCGAGAATCGTCGATTCAATCAGGTCCATGCCGAGGTGCCGTACGCGCGGCTGTTTGTTCGCGCGGCCGGCGATGTAGGTCGCGACCGATGCGCTGATGATGAACGCGCTCGAGCCAATCACCTTTCCGGGTGCGAAGAACCCGTCGGCGAAATCCGAGCCTACCAGGTGCGCATTGATCTCCTCGTCGGCCGGATGGATCGCGAGAGCCAGCGCGGAGCCACCTGCCAGCCAGTAGAGGCTGTTCTTTCGGGGAATGTGCTTGAGGTCAGCCCCGAGCTGGTGGACGAGCGACGACAGAAAGCCGCGTTGTAACGATTCGTCTGCCACCGTCACCGGCTCCTGCGCCGGCGGCGGAGTTGCCGGCGGGCTCGGCTCAGCGACCTGCGCCGAGACGCTCGGAGCGATCCACAATCCGACGAGCACGATCAGGGCAGCACGATTCAGCAGTTTCATTTTGTCCGTCATCCTCCCGGGGGCGCGCGCGGCGCTCACACGTCGCATCACGGATTATATTTCAGCCACACGCCCGTCGAATCATCCGCGCTGAACTCCCGTCTGCCCGTGCGCCCCGGCCCCGCGAGGCAGATGTCACTCGCGCGCCGTGCCGTCTCGCGCACGGTGCCGCGGGCCGTGGGCCGTGGCCCCAGCGAGCGACCCGATCGTCCGGCGAGGTGTAACAACGCCCCGTTTTCGTTGACTTGCGCACACAGCGGGCGTATGCTCCGCCGCGTTCAACATGACAAAGGGAAACCGACACGTTTCGACGGACCGCCGTGGAACGGCGCGCTCGCTGCGCCTGCGGTGCGCCGTCCTGGCAGCGGCGCTCGCGTTGACGGCCGTGACAGCACGGGCACAGGCACCGCTGCCGCCGGCCCCGGCCGCGCCGCCGGTCTTCAGCCGCGCCGAGGCCCGGGAGTTTCTCGCCAATGCGAAGATCGTCAAGGGCAAGGACATCTCGAAAGGCGTGACACGGCCCGTACGCCTGACGCTCAGTGACGGCACGCTCACGCACGATGCCGCGTTCTCCACGGTCGAAGAGCGGAAGGCCATCGAACACTTCGAGGGCGGCCGGGTCGAGCTCGATTTCGTGGACTCCTATCGCTACTCGCTCGCCGCATACAAGATCGCCGAACTGGTCGGCCTCGACGACATGATGCCGGTTCACGTCGAACGCGAGTGGCACGGGCACAAAGGCGCGCTCGCCTGGTGGGTGGACGACGTGCTGATGGAGGAGGGTGATCGGCTCAAGAAGAAGGTGCAGGTGCCGAATCCGCAGGCGTGGAACGAGCAGATGTACCGCATGCGCGTCTTCACCCAGCTCGTGGCCGACACCGATCGCAACCTTGGCAACGTCCTGATCGACCGCAACTGGAAGCTGTGGATGATCGATTTCACCCGCGCCTTCCGGCACAACAAGACGCTGCTGTCCGACAAGGACCTGAAGAAGTGCGATCGGCAGTTGCTCGATAAGCTGCGCGCGCTCACGGCGGAGCAGGTGACCGCCGCCACCAAGGGATATGTGACCGCCGCCGAGATCGATCCGCTGCTGGCGCGGCGGGATGTCATCGTCAAGTTGTTCGAGGCCCTCGTTGCCCAGAACGGCGAGGCCCAGGTGCTCTACTGACCGCTCTGACACATTACAGGAGGACATCCGATGCGAGCCGTTGTTCTTGGAATTTCCGCTGTCATCATCGTGGGTGCTGTGGTCACCGCACCAGCCGCCGCGCAGGCGCCAGCTGCGCAGGCACCGGCCGCCGGCGCGCCGCCGAGCGCCGAGAAGAAGGCGCCCAACAGCTTCAGCGGACTGAAACTGGTCGACCTGAAAGCGCGCAAAGCCGAAACGACCGTGTCGATGAAGCTGGGCGAAGACGCGATGACGATCGTCGATCCCGCGGCGAAGACCGAAGTGGCCAAGCTGTCGTACAGCGGTACGACCGCGTCCCACCGCGTGTCGAGCGCTCCTCCCCCGGTCGCCGGCGAACCGGCGACTGCGGCCACCCAGCCGATGTCCGCTCCGATGTACATGGGAAAGACGCCTCACAATTGGCTGACGCTCAAGTCGGGCAGCGACACGATCGTGCTGCGTGTCAGCGAGAAGGTGTACGCACAGCTGAAAGACGCGCTGGCGTCGCACAACGTGCAGGTCGAGGAAGAGAAGTAGCCCACCCCAGCGCGGAGCGGCCGCTCGCCTCCTCGGGGGCGGGCAGCCGCATTCGGTCGCGCCGTGACGACGCCCCCGAACGATTCCTCAGCTCGCCCCGATCTCGCGCCAGCCTTCCTCGATCAACTGCTGCTTCACACGCTCGGCCTGAGCGACCGCCGGTTCCCAGTCCGCGAAGTTCTCGCCGCGCTCGAACTGGTCGTTGACGAAGTACACCAGCGTGCTGGTTGGGGAGCCGGGGATGAGAGTCGCCCGCGCCACGTCGCCGTCCGGGTGGCGGAGCCGCCAGAGCACGGCCGGTTCAGCGTAAGTCGGGAGTGATTCGTCTGCCATGTGCTCGCATCCTCGCCAAAACGTCCTGCATCGGTCGTGCGTGGTCGGGCCCACACACCGTCCCCCTCGGTCACGAGCACGATGAAACCCTCACGCGGCGGAATGTCGGTTGAGGGCGGCATATTGTCGGCCCGGGGGAAGACGACACCGGACGTGACACCCCAACGCGCGGACGGGTGGGCGCCTGTTAACGGTTGATACGCTTGTAGTTCGCTGCACGCACCATGGCAACGGCGCGCGCGCCGGCGGCCGGGTACCGTCTTTGCCCCTGCAGACCGTGAACGAAGTGGCCCGGTTCCCCCAGACGCTGATTTCGACCCAGGAGAACGCGCGATGCAGGCCGATGTGATGACCGCTCAAGCCGCCCCCGGACACGTGCTCGCGCTCGCGAACAGCCTGTCGGTCGACAGCGCCACCATGCGGATCTGGTTGATCCGTGCGCTCACGGTGCTGCTGATCATCGTCGGCGTCGCGCTCACGTTCGTCATCTTCGGCGCCCTTGGCTTTGCCGTTTACGGCCTCCCGGCCTCGAGCTTCCGCCGGCGCCCAGCCGTCGCCCGCGCTGCCTGAATTTACCCTCGTTTCAGGTCCCTCCTCGTCCGAGGATCGATCATCCGGCGCTGCGCGTGTTCAGGCCAGCGGCAGCGTCAGGGTGGCGCGGCAGCCCGGTCCGGGCAGGCGGTTGTCGAGCGACAGCGTGCCGCCGTGGGCTTCGGCGATCTGGCGGCTCAGCACGAGACCGATACCAGAGCCTTCGGGCTTGGTCGTGAAGAACGGCACGAAGAGATTCGACGTGTTCGGCAGCCCCGGTCCCTCATCGTCGACGAAGATGCGCACGGCGTTGTCGGCGAGCTCCCAGCCGATCGACACGCAGCCGAGTGTGGGAAGCGTTGCGTCGACGGCGTTGCGGATGATGTTGATCAGCAGCTGCTCGATCTGATCGGGATCTGCCTGCAGCGTGACCGCGGGCCCCGCGTGCACGGCGATAGCCATGCGGCGCTCGAGGTCGGCCGCCCGAGGCACGAGCCCGCCGATCGACACCGGCTGCAGCGCCGGCGCGGGGAGCCGCGCGAGCTGCGCGTAGGCGGCGGTGAAGCGGCCGAGCGAATCGGCCCGCGACCCGATCACGGCGAGACCGCCGCGCATGTCGGCTTCCCAATCTGCGGCCCGCGGCTCGCGCGTGAGCAGGCGTTCGAGGCTGTGGGCAATCGACTTGATTGGCGCGAGTGAGTTGTTGATCTCGTGGCCGATCACCCGGATCAGCCGCTGCCAGGCCTGGCGCTCCTCGTCGCGGAGCGAGCGGCTGACATCCGTGAGCACGAGCAATTCGAGCGGCAGTCCGCCCTGCCGAAATACCTTGTTGCGAACCTCCCACCGCCCCGACCCGCCGGGGAAGGTCGCCGTGATGGTGGGGGAGTGCTCGTGTTCGAGGGCGGTCGCGAGACCCAGCGCTTCGGCGTTGAGGCCAATCACCCGCTCGGACGGGCGGGCGAGCAGGCGCTCGCCGGCGCGGTTCACCAGCCGCAGCCGCCGATCGGGATCGAAGGCGAACACGGCGACGGGAATCTCCTCCATCACTGCGCCGAGCAGCCCGCTGGCATCGAGCGCGCCCATGCGCTGCGCTCGCAGCGTGTCGGCCAGCGCGTTGACCTCGATGAGCACTTCGCCGAGCGGATCGTGCCGCCGCGAGCCGCGGGCCCGGATGGAGAAGTCTTCCTCTCTGAGAGCGGCGAGCAGGTTCGAGATGGTCTGGAGCGGGAAGATGACCCGGTCGCGCAGAGCGAACGCGATCCCCCACCAGAGCGCCGACACCAGCAACGTCAGCGTCCAGCGGAGCCTGGGCGAGAAGTCGCCGAACCAGAGCAGGATGAGCGAGACCAGCACGCCGGGCAGCCCGGCGCCGAGCGCCATCATCACGACGCGGCGGTCGTGGGTGAGCCAGTCCTCGAAAGACCGGCGAACGGACCTCACGGCGTGACCCTGCGGTGCGCAGGGAATGGACAGGTGGTCGTCGGAGGCACGGCTGGAGGTGAGCCCGCGGCGCTGGTCACAGTCCGAAACGCTGGAGCCTCCGGTACAAGGCGCTGCGACTGAGGCCGAGCGCCTTGGCCGCATGGCTCACGTTGCCGCCATACCGGGCGAGCGCCTTCTTGATCAGAAAGCCTTCGACGTCTTCGAGGCTCATGTCTTCGAGCTTGCCGGCCGCCTCGCGCGATGGCCGTAACCCGAGGTCACGTGCTCCAATGGTGTCGCCCTGGGCCATCAGGACGGCGCGCTCGACGGCGTGATCGAGCTCGCGCACGTTGCCCGGCCACGAGTGGTCCAGCAGCAGCTGCATCGCCGTCTGGTCGAACGCCGCCAGCCGCTTGCGGTAACGCTGCGCGTGCTGCAGCAGGAAGTGCCGCGCGAGCAGCGGCACGTCTTCGCGGCGATCGCGCAAGGGCGGCAGCGCGATTTCGATGGTGTTGAGGCGGAAGAGCAGGTCCTGCCGGAAGCGGCCCGTCTCCACCTCCGTGTGGAGGTCGGCGTTCGTGGCCGAGAGGATCCGGACGTTGACGCGGCGCGTGCGCGACGAGCCGACGCGCTCGAACTCCCCGGTTTCGAGCACGCGCAGCAGCTTCGCCTGCAGATTCAGCGAGATGTTGGCGATCTCGTCGAGAAACAGCGTGCCGCCCTCGGCGAGTTCGAAGCGCCCGACGCGATCGGCTTTCGCATCGGTGAACGCGCCCTTCACATGGCCGAACAGCTCGCTCTCGAACACACCTTCCGAGAGGCCGCCGGCGTTCACCGTCATCAGCGGCTTGCCGGCCCGCGTCGAGATCGCGTGGATGGCATGCGCAACCGTCCCCTTGCCCGGTGCCGTTCTCGCCGGTGAGGAGCACGTTGGCGTCCGACGGCCCGACGCGCGCAATGAGCTCGAGCACCGGCTGCATCGCCGCCGACTCCGCGATCAGGTTCGGCCGGCCCGCGCCCTGGTCGCGCAACAGCTTGTTCTCGGCCTCGAGCCGCTGGCTGCGGCGGAGCGCGCGGCCAAGTTCGACCTGCGACCGAACGACCGCGAGAAGGCGCTCGTTGTCCCACGGCTTCTGGACGAAGTCCCGGGCCCCGCGGCGCATGGCTTCGACCGCGACATCCACCGAGCCCCACGCGGTCATCACGATGACCGGCATCGGCGAGTCGAGCGCCTGCAGTCTGCTGAGAAGGGAAAGACCTTCCTGTCCGGAGGTGGTATCGCGGGTGTAGTTCAGGTCGATCAGCGCAACGTCGAAGTCACGGGCTTCGACCGCGCTCAGGACGCCAGCCGGCGACGTTGCGGTCTCGATGTCGCAGCCCTCGCCCTTGAGCAGCAGGCGGAGGGCCTGCAGGACGTCGGGTTGATCGTCGGCCACGAGTATCCGCGCCCGTTGCAGGATGTCGGCGGGGGGCGCCTGCGGCCGCGGCGACTCGGTCGGCATCAGTCGTTCACCAGCCACCCGTCCCGCAGCCGCACGATGCGGCTGCCGTATGCGGCATTCGCCTCCGAGTGCGTCACCTGGATGATCGTCGTCCCCTCTCGGTTCAGCGCCGTGAACAGCTCCATGATCTCGCGGCCCTGCCCGGTGTGCAGATTGCCGGTGGGCTCGTCGGCCAGAATGAGCGTCGGCTTGGCGATGAGCGCGCGCGCCACGCCCACCAGCTGCTGCTGGCCGCCGGAGAGCTGCGAAGGGTACAGATCCTTCTTGCCGACAATCTGGAAGCGGTCGAGGATGTCGCACACCATGCTGTCGCGTTCCTTGCGCTTCACGTCGCGATACGACAGCGGCATGTCGAGGTTTTCGTACACCGTGAGGTGATCGATCAGGTGATAGCTCTGGAACACGAAACCGATATGGGCCTTCTGCAGTTCCGCGCGCTCTTTCTTGCCGAGCGCGTGAATCGGCTGGCCGTGCAGGTAGTACTCGCCCGTCCAGGCCGCATCGTGCATCCCGATGATGTGCAGCAGCGTCGACTTGCCCGCGCCCGACGGCCCCATGATCGAGACGAACTCGCCTGGCGCGAAGTCGAGCGTGATCCGGCGCAGGACGTAGGTCGTCTGCACGCCCTGCTTGTAGGCCTTTTCGATGTTCCGCAGGCTGATGATCGCACGTCCGCGCTCAGCGAGCTCGGCCGGCGACGGCGCCGAAGTGACGTGGTCCACGCTCGATGTCCTCTGAATCCGCAATTGTACAGCGAGGCAGCCGCGCGGCTGCCTCGCCTCAGTGCCGGTCGCCTGCCGCCGTGGATCAGACCGGTTCGGCCACGTTCTCCTCGACGATGCGGCCGTCGAAGAGGTGGATGCTGCGGTCGGCGTGCCGGGCGTAGCGAGGATCGTGGGTGACCATCGCGATCGTCGCCCCGGCGCGGTGCAGCTCCTGCAGCAGCTGCATGACCGACTCACCGTTCTTAGAATCGAGGTTCCCGGTCGGCTCGTCCGCCAGCAGAATCGCCGGCTGGCCGGCCACGGCGCGGGCGACCGCGACGCGCTGCTGTTGACCGCCCGACAGCTGGCTGGGGAGGTGCCGGGCGCGGTGGGCCATACCGACCCGTTCGAGCGCCGCTTCGACGCGCTGCCGGCGCTCGGCTGGCTTCATGCCGCGGTAGGTGAGCGGGAGCTCGACGTTCTCGAACACCGTCAGGTCGCCAATCAGGTTGAAGCTCTGAAAGATGAACCCGATTTCGCGGTTGCGGGTGCGAGCGCGCTCGGCCGCGGTGAGGTTCGCGACCGGCTTGCCGTTCAGCGTGTAGGTGCCGCCCGTCGGCGTATCGAGCAGGCCGAGAATCGACAGGAGCGTGGACTTGCCGCAGCCGGACGGCCCCGCAATCGCGAGGTACTCGCCGTTCCGGATCTCGAGGTGGATGCCCGCGAGCGCGTGCGTCTCCACTTCATCGGTGTAGAAAACCTTGGTGACGCCCTCGAGCCGAAGCAGCACGTCGTTTTGTGCATTCATGAGCACTTCCTCAGCGGATGCGGAGACGGTCGCGGCCGTCCCAGGCAGACATGTCGGACAAGATGACGCGGTCCCCCTCGCGCAGACCGCCCACGACTTCGATGGTGTTCACCGAGCTGCGACCGAACTTCACCTGCACGCGCTCGGCAGCGTCAGGCTTCTCTGCCGGCCCGAGCAGTTTGAACAGGCTCACCGTGCTGTTCTCCTGCCCGAACGCGGGACGTCCGACATACATGACGTTATCGAGCCGTTCGAGTTCAATCGTGCCGTCGACGCTCAGATCCGGCCGTGCACCGCGGGGGAGCGGACCCGTGAAGGAGACGTCCACCAGCACGGTGCCGTTCTGGGAGGCCGGATCGACGCGGGCGACGCGGCCCTCGACCTCGCCGTTGCGCGTGTCGATCACCGCTTTGAGCCCCACCTCGAGGTCCTTTGCCTGGGTTTCAGGAATCCTGAGCTCCGCTTTCAGGCGGCCCGGTGCGGCCACGCGGGCCAGGTTGGCGCCGACAGCCACCCGCTGGCCGACCTCGACGGGCACCACCTGCAGCACACCCGCGATGCCCGCGCGCACTTTCAGCGCCTCGATCTGGCCGCGCCGCAACTCGTAGAGCGCCCGACGCTGCGCGACGCGCGCCTGCTCCGCGGCGAGCTGCGCCTCCGCCGAGTCGCCGCGGATCTTCAGCCGTTCCTGCTCGATGCGATTGCGGTTCTCGAGCTCGTCGGCCTCGACGCGCGAAATCTGCGTCGTCACGTTCGACTGGAGACCCTCTTTCGAGAGCTGTTCGTTCGCCTCCGCCGTGATGCGCGCGCGGTGGAATTGGGCCTGGATGTCGGCCGCGGCCGATTGCTGCTGCAGCAGTTCGTTCTGCAGCCGGACGCGCACGCTCGCGAGATCGGCTTCGGCGGCCCGGAGCTGGAACTCCGCGTCGAGCGCTTCCTGCTGCACGCGCTCGTCACTGAGCTCGAGGATCTCGGTCGAGGGCTCGACGACGGTCCCGGGCAGCGTGAGAATCCGTTCCACGCGGCCTTCGGTCTGGGCAGGGATCCAGCGGATGTCTTCGGGGACCAGCGTGCCTGGTCCGCGAACCTGCCGGAGCATCGACCCGCGCTTGACGGTGTCGGGCCACACCGAGCCCAGCTCCACGGTCGGCGCCGCCGGTTTCAGCTGCGCGAGACCGACGGTCACGAGCACGAGCACGAGCAGGCCGGCAACGGCGAAAATCGTCCGCCGGATGCGCTTCTGTCGTGCGATGGACGGGCGTGGAATATCCATGATCTCCTGTGCGTGCGCGCCGCAAATCCTGCCGCGCGCATGATGACAAAGGTCAAACCGTGTGCCAGCCGATCGCGAGCGCCAACTGCTTGGACGTAAAGAGCTTACGACTGGTTCAGCGTGGCTGTTGCGAGCGTCCTGTTGCGGCGTTGGGATTGCGCCGTCCCAGAAACGGACAGCCAGGCGAGAGGCTGGAGGGTAGGGGCTGGAGGCCAAAGACGTGAGGTCTCGCGTGCCCCAAGCCGCCCTTAGCCCTTGGCCTCTGGCCTTTCTTCGAACCGCGCGGTGAAGTGTCGCAGCACGGGCGTGCTCTCGGTGATGCGGTAGCCGCGCAGGCCGGCACCGAGCGAGGCGACGTACAACACCGCTTCCGCGACATAGTCGATATGGGACTGCGTGTAGACGCGCCGCGGGATGGCGAGGCGCACGAGGTCCATGGGCGCGGGCGACTCGGTGCCGTCGGCGTTCCGTCCGAACATCACCGTGCCGATCTCGGCCGCGCGAATGCCGGCCTCGATGTAGAGCGCGTTGACCAGCGCGATGCCCGGGTACTCGAGCGCCGGAATGTGTGGCAGCAGCGCGCGTGCGTCGATGTAAATCGCGTGCCCGCCCGGCGGCTGGATGATGGGAACCCCGCCGGCGGTGAGCTTGTCGCCGAGATACGCCGTCGAGCGGATCCGGTAACGCAGGTACGGCTCCTCGACGACCTCTTCCAGCCCCCGTGCGATGGCCTCCAGATCGTATCCGGCCAACCCTCCGTAAGTGGGGAAGCCCTCGGTCAGGATCAACAGGTTTCTCGCGCGTTCCGCCCACGCATCGTCGTTCATGGCGAGAAAGCCGCCGATGTTCGCGAGGCCGTCCTTCTTCGCCGACATCGTGCAGCCGTCGGCCAGCGAGAACATCTCGTGGGCGATGTCGCGCGGCGCCCGGTGTTGCTGTCCGGCCTCGCGCAGCTTGATGAAGTAGGCGTTCTCGGCGAAGCGGCAGGCGTCGAGGAAGAACGGCTTCCCGTGCCTGTCGCAGAGCGCGCGCACGGCGCGCAGGTTCTCGAGCGACACGGGCTGCCCGCCGCCGGAGTTGTTCGTCACCGTCACCATCACCAGCGGCACCCTGTCGCCGTGCTCCTCGAGCAGCCGTTCCACGGCAGCCACATCGATGTTCCCCTTGAACGGGTGCGGCGCTGCCGGCATGCGCCCCTCGGGGATCACCAGGTCAACGGCCTCAGCGCCTTCGACCTCGATGTTGGCGCGGGTGGTGTCGAAGTGGTTGTTGTTCGGGACGACCTGTCCGGGTCTGAGCGTCGTGTGGAAGAGGATGCGCTCTGCGGCGCGACCCTGGTGCGTCGGGATGATGTGCTTGAACCCCGTCAACGCCTGGACGACGTCGCGGAAGCGGAAGAAGGAGCGGCTCCCCGCGTACGACTCGTCGCCCTGAATGAGCGCGCCCCACTGGGCCGCCGACATCGCGCCCGTGCCAGAGTCGGTGAGCAGATCGACGAGCACATCGTCTGCGTGCAGAAGGAAGACGTTGCCTCCGGCCGCGTCGAGCGCGAGCACGCGATCCTCGCGGCGGGTGAATTTGAGCGCCTCGACAGATTTGATGCGAAACGGTTCGATGAGCGTGTGGAAGGACATGAGGGCCTCGGGCGCGGCCGCCGTCCCAATCAAACCGTCGTGATCTCGCCGCGTCGGAGCTGGCGGTACATGTCGAGCGCATCGGCCACGATCCGGAACGCGTCGGTCGGACCCATGAAGTTCTCGATGACGACCTGCTTGTGTTCGAGAACTTTGTAGTCCTCGAAGAAACGCCGGATCTCGCGGAGGATATAGCCGGGCAACTGCGGGTGGTCGGTGTAGTCGGCAAATGCCGGATCGCGCACGCTCACGGCGATGATCTTGTCGTCGAGCCCCTTTTCGTCGCGCATCCGCATCACGCCGATCGCGCGCGCCTGGATGATCGTGAGGGGGACGACCGCTTCCTGGCTGAGCACCAGCGCGTCGAGCGGGTCGCCATCTTCGCAGAACGTGCGGGGAATGAATCCGTAGTTGGCAGGATAGTGCACCGCGCTGTAGAGTACCCGGTCGAGCTTCAGCAGGCCGGTCTCCTTGTCGAGCTCGTACTTGTTCTTGCTCCCCATCGGAACTTCAATCACGACCGGGAATGCCTTCTCGATAAGATGGTCGTCAACGTAGATGTCGTGCCACGCGTGCATGCGGACTAACTCCTCGCCACTGCCTCGCCGGCGCGTGGACCAGCTCATTCTATCCTCTCGGCTGCGACGCCTACGCGCCGATGCACGGCCTGCCACAGAGGACTCACGTCGGGTTCTTGCCCTGACGAGACGCCTCCTTCCTGCCCTCGCGATCTTTTGCTGCGCCGTTCCCCATGCATCGGCACAGCAGGGGCCGTCCAAGGCGGCAGTCGTCACGACCGACCTGCGCGGCGTCAGCCGGACGCTCGAAGCGCTCAGCGAGCGGGTGGGTCCGGCCGTGGTCCAGGTGTTCGCGGTGGGATACGCGACGCCCGCCGAGGGCAGCGACGAACGCTCGCTGCTGTCACCACAGCGCAGCACCGGGTCCGGCGTCATCCTCGACGCCGACGGCTACATCGTCACCAACGCACACGTAGTGCAGGGCGCCTACAAGGTGCAGGTGCAGCTCGCCGCGGCGCGAAGCGGGGCGACGCGATCTATCGTGGGGCCGCGACCGCGCCTCGTCGGGGCACAGATCGTCGCGATCGATGAGGAGACCGATCTGTCGGTACTCAAGGTGGACGAGCAGGCGCTGCCGTTCCTGGAACTCGCCGACTCCGATTCGGTGCGCTCCGGACAGCTGGTGCTGGCGTTCGGCAGTCCGCTCGGTCTGGACAGCTCCGTGACCCTCGGGGTCGTCAGCGCCATCGCCAGGCAACTCGAGCCCGACGATCCGATGATTTACATCCAGACAGACGCCTCCATCAATCCGGGCAACAGTGGCGGGCCGCTGGTCGATACTGATGGCCGGGTGGTCGGCATCAACACGCTGATCCTTTCGCAGTCGGGCGGCAACGAGGGGCTCGGGTTTGCAGCGCCCAGCAACATCGTCCGGAACATCTTCGAGCAGGTGCGGAAGTACGGACGAGTGCGCCGCGGCGAGATCGGCGTGCGGGCGCAGACAATCACGACATCGCTGGCCGAAGGCCTGAAGCTGTCCCGCAGCTGGGGCGTCGTGCTCGGTGACGTCGATCCGGACGGCCCAGCAGCGAAGGCGGGCCTGGAAGCCGGAGACATCGTGGCGATGCTGGACGGCAAACCGATGGAGAACGGGCGCCAGCTGCAGGTGAACCTCTATGGGCGCGCCATCGGTGACACTGTCAGGCTCCAGATTCTGCGTGGAACACGGACGCTCGAGGTGCCCGTGCAGATCATCGAGCGGGGAGACGATCCGAACCGGTTTGCAGGCATGGTGAGCCCCGACGAGCATCTGATCAAGCGTCTGGGCATCCTGGGACTCTCCTTCGCTCAACCGCTCGCCGAGCTGCTGCCGGATCTGCGCGTGCCGTCTGGCGTGATCGTCGCGGCGGCGTTGCGCTCCGGACCGCCGACATGGGAAGGTGAGCTGCAGCCGGGTGACGTGATCCATGCCGTCAATCGCACGATCGTCAAAGACATCGCGGCACTCCGGACGGCGGTCGACGAGCTGAAAGTCGGTGATGCGCTCGTGCTCCGCATCGAGCGCGAGGGCGAAATGCTGTTCGTCGCCGGCCGCGTAGAGTAGGACGCGACAGCATCGGCCTTCAGGCCGCCCAACACCTCCACGTCGTAGTGCTCGCCTTCAGGCGAGCCTGAAGTGGACCAGCCGCGTGTTCATGGTGCCCGCTTGATTCCATGTCCCTCCGGCCCCGAGCGTGCATTGATCCGGTACCGCAGGGCCGTGTGTACGCCCCGCATACAGGCGGACTGCCGGCCCTGAGTGCTCGCGTCCGGTCGCGCCACAAGCGCTGACCTCGCGTCACCCGTGGGAGCAGCGGTTTTCGAGGGACGCGCGCTCAATGAACGACGGTAACGATACGATCACACCCGCACTCACTGCTGAGCAACTCGCGCAGGTCAACCGGCTCGCGACGGTCGCGCGATTCGTATCGGCGCTCGCGCACGAGCTCAACAACTCGCTGCAGATCATGAGCGGCCTCGTGGAGTTGCTGGTCGACCGCGAGGATCTGCCCGCGGACGTGCTGGTACGGCTGGGGCGTGTCGGTGCGCAGGCGGATCTGGCGAGTGGCAAGCTCAAGCAGGTCATCGGCTACGTGCGGGAGCCTGCGGCTGAGGGCGAACGACTGGAACTGGGCGCCATTGTCGACCGCGCCCTCACGCTGCGGTCCTACGAACTCGGACGGTCGGGGATTTCGGTCGGTTGGGAGCTGCCCCTAGAGCGGTTCCCCGTGCGCGGAAACCGGCGCGACCTTCAACAGGCCGTGCTGAATCTGCTCGCCAACGCGCAGGAGGCGCTTGCCCCCGCACCAACCCGCGAGCTGCACGTCCATCTCTCCCAGTCGGGCGGCGTCATCCGACTCGCGATCGCCGATAGCGGTGCGGGTGTCCCTGCGGAAATCAGAGGGCGCATCTTCGACGCGTTCTTCACGACTCGCGCAGCTGCGGGCGCGCTCGGACTCGGTCTCACCGTTGCCGCACAGACAGCGGCCGAGCACGGCGGACGCGTCGAGCTGGCAGACCACGGACCCGGCGCCACGTTCATGTTGGAGCTGCCAGTGGATGTCGAGAGTGCCGGTTGGTAAGCGCCCGGTCGTGCGACATCGATCAGTCGTCGTGTGCGAACCGGGACGTTGACCCTGCTCTGCGGCATGGACCTTGGGGTAAAGAGGGGCCGCTACGCGACGGAGCATTCGCTCGTCGGCAGGTTTAGGCGATGCAGCTTGTCGATGAGAGTTGTTCGGCTCAACTGCAGCAGCTTCACCGCCTGGCGTTCGCGGCCTGGCCTGCGACGAAGCCTTCCGCGTGGAGCGCTCGGCGATGAGCTGTCGGAGTTCGGCTACGGCTTCGACGATCAGGACACACGACTGTGAAACGGGCATCGCTCGTATGGGGATCCCCGGTGATGTTGTGGTGTTGCGAGGGAGCAGTGCGGTCCGTATTGTAGCTGGGCCATGCCCGCACCATGACTCAACAGCGAGCGAAAGATTCGCCATGCCATGACATGAGGAAACGGCTCTGCTATATATGTATCTGGCGATACGGTGGGTGAGCGGCGCCGGTTGAGAACTCAGCTGAAGGAACCTGCTTCCGCGGTCAGCGTTTCGACCAGGAGGTCCACCGCCCGGTTTACCGCATCACGGACCTCGGACGAGACCAGCGCTCCCGTTTCGAACGCCACGCCTTCGATGCCCACGATCAGGAGCCGCTCGGGAAGGTTGCCGAGCGCGCGGCCAAGTTCGATGGCCGACGTGAGCCCGAACCCGTGGCCGGAGATTGCGGGGCTCTCCACCAGCGGCGCCGACGCGGGATCGAAAACGTGCACCGTGCCTGCCCCGAGCCCCGTCTTCATCGCATCCACCACGACGACGATCGTCGCGTCACGCCACGCCTCCAGCAGCCGGCTGAGATCGCCGCTGCACTCCATGACGTCCACGGTCGCAGGAAGGCGGTTCGCCAGCTGCCGCACGACCAGCAGTCCCGCCGCATCGTCGCCGCGGCCGACGTTGCCGACGCCGATGATCCGTATATGCCGATTGCTCATTCGCGGGTCAGGTCGAGGCGCAGGAAGTGCGTCGCGCACGAAATGCACGGGTCGTGGTTGCGCACGGCCTGTTCGCATTGCCACGTCAGCGCGCTGTCGTCGAGCTGAAGATGCTGCTCTACGAATAGCCGAAGGTCGGCCTCGATCATCGCCTGGTTCTGTGCGGTCGGCGGAACGATCTTCGCCTCTGCGATTCGTCCGTCGGCTTCGATCCGGTAGCGGTGGTACAGCAGCCCGCGCGGCGCTTCGCTGGCGCCGGTGCCGATGGCCGCCCGGGGTTCGATCGGGACGGCCGGGCGATCCGGCCGCTCGTAAGCGGCGATGATTTGGAGCGCGTCGACGATCGCCTGCACGGTCTCGACCGCGCGCACCACGATGCTCTTGAAGGGGTTGTGGCAGGTGCGACCGAGGCCGTTGGCGAGCGCCGCATCGCGCGCCACGGCCGCGAGGTGATCGAAGTTCAGGTTGTAGCGCGCGAGCGGGCCCACGAGGTACGTCCCGTGATCCCGCAGCGTCGAGTGCAGCGCGTTCGAGTGATGCACGTGGTGTTCGGTGAAATGCTGCTCGTATTGCGCGACCGGCAGGTTCAATCCCCGGCCCGAGACGATCGCGCCAGACAGCAGGGCGTACTCGTCCGGGTGCCGCAGCGCAACGTAGTCGTACTCGCGCTCGAACACCGGGAACCGGAACGAGCCCACCCATTGCACCGTTTCGAGCGCGGCATCGAGCGCCCACTTCAGCCGCTCCTCGATGCCGGCGAGCTCGACGCGCTCCGGCACACGGTAGAAGCCGCCGACGCGCACGTTCACCGGATGGATTTCTCTGCCGCCGATCTGCGTCATCAGGTCGTTGCCGACCTTTTTCAGCTGCAGGCCGCGATTGACGATCGCCGCATGGTCGCGCGCCATGTGGATCCCGCTCTCGTATCCGAGGAAGTCCGGCGCGTGGAGCAGGTGCACGTGCAGGGCGTGGCTCTCGATCCATTCGCCGCAGTAGAGCAGGCGTCTCAGGGCACGCAGCTGGCCGTCCACCGTGACGCCGCAGGCCGCCTCCATCGCCTGGACCGCGCTCATCTGGTACGCGACGGGGCAGATGCCGCAGATGCGCGCGGTGATGTCTGGCGCCTCGGTGAACTGCCGCCCCCTCAGCAGCGCCTCGAAGAACCGGGGCGGCTCGTAGATACGTAGCGACGACTCGACGACGGTGCCCTTGCGCACGCGGACCGTGAACGCGCCCTCACCCTCGACCCGGGCCAGGACGTCCACCTTGATCGATCGTGCGTCGCCGGCTCGACCCTTCACGGTGCGCGTGCCAGGAACGGGTACGTGCAACTCGGTGTCGGCCCGGTGCGGTTCGGTCTCCGCCGGTTCGGATTCAGCGCCCACCTCTGGTTCTGCGACCCTCACCGCGCCAGAGGTTGGCTCGAGGCCGGGGGCACGCGCGGGAGGCGTCACTGGAGCAGGCGTGTCGGGCGTCTCAGGTGCGCTCATATAGCTCACTCGTCTTCCGGAAGGCTTCGGCGCCGGCATTGAAGCTGCGGAACGCCCGCACCAGGCCGGGATTATCCAGCCCGTCTTCGTGGAGCCGGGCGCCGAGCGCCGCGACGTTTGCGCCGGGCTGCGGGCCGAAGCACCCGTAGCAGCCCCGCCCGAAGGAGGGGCACAGGGCGCCGCACCCGGTGCGCGTCACCGGGCCGAGGCAGGGTGTCCCGTGGGCGACCAGCACACACACGGTCCCGCGTTGTTTGCAGTCCACGCATACTGGATGCGAGGGCAGCACCGGCTGACGGCCATGCAGGATGGCCGTCAGGGCCTCGAGCAGCTGCCGCTTGTCGATCGGGCATCCCGCGAGCTCGAAGTCGACGCCGACGTGGTTCACGATCGGCGTCGAGGTGCGCAGCGTGTCGATGACATCCGGCGAGGCGTACACGAGCGGAATCCAGTCGCGCACGTCCGCGAAGTTGCGCAGCGCCTGGATGCCGCCGCTGGTCGCGCAGGCCCCGATGGCGATGAGCAGCTTCGACGCGCGCCGAATCTGGTGGATGCGCTCCGCATCGTGCGGCGTGGTGATCGATCCCTCGACGAGCGACACGTCGTAGGGCCCGCGCACGACGGCACGCGATGCCTCGGGAAAGTTTGCGATTTCGATGCTCTCCGCGATTGCGAGCAGCTCGTTCTCGCAGTCGAGCAGTGTGAGCTGGCAGCCGTCGCACGAGGCGAACTTCCAGACGGCCAGCTTGGGTCGCGCCGCGGATCGCACCTCACACCTCCCGGACGCCGAGCAGGGCCGACACCGTGTCGTAGCGGTACACCGGGCCGTCCTTGCAGATGAACGTCGGTCCGAGCTGGCAATGACCGCACAGTCCGACGGCGCATTTCATGTTGCGCTCGAGCGACACGTACACGCGCGACGCGGGGACGCCGCGGGCGGCGAGTTCCTGCACGCCGAACTTCATCATGATTTCGGGCCCGCAGACCATCGCGACCGCCTGCGTCGGATCGAACGGCGCCCCCGGGATGAGCGATGTGACGACACCCACGAAGCCGTGCCACCCCGTCGCTGCGCGATCGACGACCACCTCCACGGTGATGTCGAAGCGGCCGCGCCACAGTTCGATCTCGCGCGTGAACAGGATGTCGTGCGGCGTGCGTGCCCCGAACAGCACGACGACGCGGCCGTACCGCTCGCGACGGGCGAGCACGTGGTAAAGCGCGGGCCGCAGCGGCGCCAGCCCGATGCCGCCGGCCAGGAGGACGATATCCGACCCCTCGACGGCTTCGACCGGCCACGGCGTGCCGAACGGCCCACGCAGGCCCACGATGGCGCCGGCACGGAGGCGATGGAGCTCGTCGGTGACGGGGCCCACCGCGCGCAGCGTGTGCACGACCCGCTCCACGTCGCCCGCGTGGCCGCTCATCGAGATCGGCACCTCGCCCGAGCCGAACGCGTAGAGCATGTTGAACTGCCCGGGGCGAAACGTGAACGTGCGTGCGCCCTCCGTCGGCACGAGCGCAATCGTGAACGTGTCGTGGGTCTCCTGGTGCACGTGCACGATGCGGAACGGGCGCGGCCGCATGACGTCGGGCAGCCGACCCTGCGTCTCGTACGCGCCGCCGCGCAGTTCCGGCGATACGCTTCCCGCCGGATCGCCGCCCGGTGTGACGCCGCCGGCAGAGTCGATCGTGGTGATCACGTCAGACGTGTGTGCCATATACATCGAGCAGCTGGATGCTGGTCGCCTCGAGGCGCTGCGCGATGAGCGGTGCGAACCGGCACATCACCTCGTATCCGAGCTCGTGGTCGGTCGAGAACTTCCCCCGCAGGCACCGGCCGTCGAGCGCGAGCGCCCGCGTGGTGCTCAGCGCGCGCGCGTCGAAATGCCACTGGTGCGGCGGCAGCAGCCACGACCACCCGAGCACCTCGTTCGCACCTATCGTCGCAATCGTCACGGTGCCGCGCCCCGGCGCGTGGATCTCGATCGCGACCGAGCCCTGCCTGACGATCCAGAACCGGTCGGCCGGTTCCCCCTGTCGCCCGACGAACTCGCCGGCGTCGAACCGCACGTTGGACGCGCAGCCGGCCATCAGCGCCAGATGGTCCGGCTTCATTCCCTTGAATACCGGCAACTCCGACAGGATCGGCTCGAGCGTTTTTGTCGTGCTCATGGCTCCTCGCTCACTTGCATACCTGCACGTGCGCCGGCGCGGCATCGGCCGGTGCGGAACGCTTGCCAGCCCGGACAGTCCGTGCGTGGGCTGCCGGCGTTCCGGCCACCGCCCCCGCCTCCTCGGTAATATCGATGCCGACGGGACACCAGGTGATGCAACGGCCGCAGCCGACGCACCCGCTCGTCCCGAATTGCGCATGCCAGGTGGAGAGCTTGTGCATGAGCCACTGGCGGTACCGCGCGTGCGTGGAAGAGCGCACGCTGCCGCCGTGGATGTACGAGAACTCGGGAGCGAAGCACGTGTCCCAGCGACGGATGCGATCCGACGCGGTGTCCCCGAGATCGGCGTGGTCCTGGACGGTCGTGCAGAAGCACGTCGGGCACACCAGCGTGCAGTTGCCGCAGGCCAGGCAGCGCGCCTCGAGCTCGTCCCAGTGCGCGTGGCCATAGCGCCCGGCCAGCCGCGCCGGAAGGTCCGCCGTATCCAGGCGCCGCCCCATGTGAGCGGCGACATCCCTCACCGAGCGCTCGGCCTGCGTGATCTCGCGTGTCGTCGCCGGGCGGCTGCCCACCAGCATCAGGACCTCCGCGCCCCGATGCGTGCCTACCTCCGCCAGGAACCAGTGCCCGTCCGGACCCACCATCTCGGTGAGCGCCAGGTCGAAGCCGGCCCGTGCGCGCGGCCCCGTCTCCATCGACGCGCAGAAGCACGTGCCTCCAGCGCGCGCGCACTGGACGACGACGATGAAGGCCGGCTCGCGGCGCGCGCGGTATACGGCGTCCGACGCGTGCGGATCGAGCAGAACGCCGTCCTGCACGTGGATGGCCTTCAGCTCGCACGGCCGAACGCCGACGAGCGCCATCGGCCGCGGCGCCGGGTCGCCATCGGTGAACTGCAAGCCGCCGGCGCCGCGCTCGGCCCGCCACAGCCGTACGGTCGGCGGATGGAGCAGCCGCTTCCAGGAGTGCGCGCCGTGCGTAATGCCGAACAACCGCGGGCTGTCGGTGCGGGTGAGCGTGTAGCGGCCACGCTCCTGCTGGTCTTCCCAGCCCGCAGGCAGCATGGCGGCCGACTCGATCTCGTCGATGACCACGCTCTCATCGCGGACACGGGGGCCGAACACGGTGTATCCGAGGGCGCGCAACGCCGCGATCAAGCGGTCGAAATGCCGGGCATCGAAGGTGGCCGGCTGGGACCAGTCGGCTCGAGGATCGGCCATCGCGCCTCCTTGACTCCGCCGACCCTAGCAGGCCGGGACGGCGGCGCCGGACGTGAACGCGGCCTCGTGAAGACGGCAACGCCACGGGGATGGCGGGCGGGCAGGCGGCTGGATGAATGAGTGCGAAAGAGAACCGGCCGCGGAGTCGAGGACCGGTAGGCGACCGCCCACGTCGGCCCGTCCCGTCAACCGTACCGCTAAACACCAGTCGGTGGCTGTACTCTGAACACGCTAGCCGGGCGATTCAAATGCGCGCCGACGTAGCAAGGCGCCCACACCCACGCCTGCTGCCGTCGCCAGACAGGCCGACAAGCAGCGACATACCCGGGGCACCTGGACGCACTCGTGAAGCGTCGTGTCTGCTTCCCGGGACTATACTGGCGGCATGCGCCTCGTTCACTCGTGTGGGCGCTCTCGCCTGTCCTGCCGGTCGCGGCAGGAGTCGCTCCGTCCCCGAGATCGGTCCTGCGAAGGGAGGACGTCATGATTCCCGCGTCGATCGAGCGGTATCTCACGGCCCATCATGTCCAGTACACGCCGCTGTCGCACGTGCGCGCGATCACCGCGCAGGAGGAAGCGGCCGTGACGCACACGCCCGGCCGCGCCTGGGCCAAGACGGTCATCTGTGTCGCCGACAATGCGCCGATCCAGGCCGTCGTGCCAGCGGATCGCGTGGTCGATCCCGCGCGCCTGCGGGAACTGGTCGGCGCCAGGAGCCTGCGTATCGCAGAGGAGGACGAATTCACCGCGTTGTACCCGGATTGCGACGCCGGCGCGATGCCGCCCTTCGGCACGCTCTACGGGCAGCCGGTGTTCGTCGACCAGACGCTCTGCGCCGACTCGGAGATCGTCTTCAACGCCGGCACGCACACCGACGCGATCCGGATGCGCTACTCGGACTTCAATCGCCTGGTGCACCCCGTTGTCGGAGCGTTCGGGCGACGCGTGGCTCACTGAGTCCAACACCGCCGCTCCGCCCGTTGCTACGTCACATCGGACAGACGGTCGCGAACGGCAGTCACGACGCTGCGGACGGACGGTAGCACGCCGAGCAGCGCCAGCCGCCCTCCCTCCACAGCTGTCGTGCCGTCGACGAGCACCTTGAACTCGCCATACCGGGCGTGCTCGGTCTCGACGTCGATCCGAAGCTCACGGCGCAGTCTCGCCGCCACACGGACGGCGTGCAGGCCGGACACTCAATACGCGCAAAAACGGATGACGACGCGTGCCATGGCTGCCTCCAGTCACCTGGCCCAAGAGTCGGTCGGTCGGATTGTCAGCGGCAAGATCATGCCCGTACGGTTGGCGCCTAGCGCGGCCGTCCGGGCCCCCGCGATCCGCCGCCGCTCGGTCGCGGTCCGCGGCTGCGGCCTGCCGTATTCGAGTGCCGTGGCTGCTGCGCCGGATGATCACGACGCTGCGGCGGGCGCTCGCCTCTGCCGGAGTCCTGGCGCCCGGGTGACCCAGAAGGGCGGCTCTGGGACCGTGCGCCGTGCGAGCGTGACCGCTCGGCGGAGCGGCGCTGGCGGATCGCGGCGATCCGCTGCGCGAGCGGGATCTCGAGCGAGTCTGCGCGCGCTGAGTAATCGAAGCCAGGCAGCGTCACGCGCGGCAGACGCTTGCCCACGGCCTTCTCGATTGCCTGCAGGTCAGTCTCTTCTTCCGGCGAGACGAACGTGAAGGCATCGCCCGTCGCTTCCGCGCGGGCCGTTCGGCCGACGCGGTGGATGTAATCGTCGGGGACCGCGGGCACGTCGAAGTTGACGACGTGGCCGAGCGCTTCGACGTCGATCCCGCGCGCCGCGATGTCGGTCGCGACGAGCACCCGGTACCGCCCCGACTTGAAGCCTTCGAGCGCCTCGGTGCGACGCCCCTGGGAGCGGTTGCCGTGAATGCGTTCGGCGGCAATCCCCTGCGCGACGAGGTACGCGGCCAGGCGATTGGCCCGATGTTTCGTCCGCGTGAACACCAGCGCCTCCTGCATCGCGCCGGTGCGCAGCAGCGCCAGCAGCAGCGCCGACTTGAGGCGCTGCTCGACGGGGTAGACGGCCTGCGTGATGCCGACCGCCGGCGCGGACTGGCGCTGCAGGTTGATGGTCGCGGGATCGCGGAGCAGTTCGCGCGTGAGTGCCGCGATCGGCGGCGGCATCGTCGCGCTGAAGAAGAGCGTCTGCCGCCGCTCGGGCAGGTGCCGAAGCACGCGCCGGATGTCGGGGAGAAAACCCATGTCGAGCATCCGATCGGCCTCGTCGAGGACGAGATACTCGACCCCCGTCAGCTTCGCGTAGGGCTGCCGGAAATGATCGAGCAGCCGCCCGGGCGTGGCGATGATCACGTCGGCACCGGTGCGGAAGGCGTGTTCCTGCGGCCCCATTGACACGCCGCCGTACACCGCCGCGCCGGTAATCGGCGTGTGGACGGCGACGTCGTTGAGCGCCTCGAGAATCTGCGCCGCGAGCTCACGGGTGGGCGTGACGACCAGCGCCCGTGTCAGCCCGCGCGGGCGGGTCATGAGCTGCTGCAGTACCGGCAGCAGGAACGCGAACGTCTTGCCGCTGCCAGTCATCGCGCAGGCGAGCACGTCGCGGCCGGCAAGCGCCGGAGGAATCGCATCAGCTTGAATGGGAGTCGGGCGAACGAACCCGAGGTCCTTGAGCCCTTTGAGCAGGAGCGGGTGCAGCGGCAGCGTGGCGAATGACATCCAGACAGGGTACATCGAACTGCAGTCCGGCTGGCCCGCTGTCGTACGAAGCGGCAGGCGTGGGCCCGTCGCGGGTCTAGCCCACGCTGCGGGGATCAGGACGGCGACACGCTGCTCCAGTTGTGGCGATCGAACGAGTCGCCGTCAGCCGACGTCCAGTCGGTGGCGACCACGATGCCCGTCTCGATCGCCGCCTCGCCGGAACACCCGGGCCACTCACCAGCGCCTGTTACCTCGTTGCCCCACCGGGGACCATATAATGGCGCCCGGCCGTCGCTCGCCGCGATTCTCGCGGCCTGGTGGCGCTCTGGTGGCGCCGGAGAGAACCTCATGATTTCGTTCCTCGTTCACTGGCTGGTGCAGGCGCTCGCTTTGTTCGTGACCGTGCGCCTCGTGAGCGGCGTGTCGGTGAGTTCCTACGGCGTGCTGGCGGTCGCCGCGCTCGTCGTCGGTCTCGTGAACGCGCTTGTGCGGCCGGTGCTCACCCTTCTGTCGCTTCCGCTCACCGTGCTGACCCTGGGGCTGTTCTACCTGGTGGTCAACGGTGCGTGCTTCGCGCTGGCTGCGGCAATCGTCCCCGGGTTCCACGTCGCCGGCTGTGGCACGGCCATCCTCGGTGCGTTGGTGATGAGCATCGTCGGCTGGCTGCTCGGCAGGCTGCTCGAGCCGCGCTAGTCCGAGCGCCGCTTCGATGCGATCAGCACTGCCATGCGGCGACAAGCGCCGATCACGTCCGTGTCGCCGCGCCGCCGCCTACACGGGGCAGGCAGCTGGCCGCAGGCGGTGTTGGCTCGAGCCTGATCACTAAACCCGCGATTCACTTGTGTAGTCATGTGGGGCAGGCCTTCAGGCCTGCTTGCGAGCACGATTTGCAGGGCTGAAGCCCTGCCCCACGTGACTGATGGGTGACAACACAAGTGAGTGCCCCACGTGCTGCGACACACCTTGTGGCATGAAACGGACGCTTGTAGTTCTCGAGGTCTCCGGCCACAAGATGTCGTGGGCGACGAGCCCGTTTCTTTGGAGCACCGGAATTAGTGGCCTGTCCTTGTCATTCGAGTGCCTGTCGGGCGGCATCCCGACTGGCGGCGTTGCTCGTCGCTCGAATATCCCCGATATGCTCGCTCCTCCCGCCTTGCCAGTCGGGCGCCGCGCTCCGACATCCACTCGACAAATGACAAGGACAGGCCACTAGCACGTCGCTGGCGGGAGACAGCGGCGCGCTCGTTTACAGGCCGTCAGTTGGTGGCGAAGCGCTTGAAGAAGCTGCCGTCGTTCCACCGCGGCCGCGTGTCGCGATTCGCAATCGCCTCCACGACCAACGTGTAGAAGCGCGTGAAATCTTCGGCCGCCTGTAGATCGATCGGCTGGCTCAAATCGTCCGAGGGCGCGTGGTACCGCTCGGCCCGCCAGCGTTTCACGATCTCGTGCTCCGGCGAGCCCAGGGTCCATCCGATCTTGAACGCCACCGCCGGAATGCCGCGCCGGATGAAGCTGTACTGGTCGCTGCGCACGAAGGCGTTGCGCTCGGGCTCCGGGTCGCCCGCGATCGCGATCCCGGCGGCGCGCCCAACGCGTCGGAGGTCGTCGGCCAGGTCGGATTCCTCGAGGCCGTTCACGATCAGCGAGTGCATCGGGAAGAGCGGCAGGAACATGTCAGTGTTGAGATTTGCCACAAGCGCCGAGCCCGGCACGGTGGGGTGCGCGGCGAAATAGCGCGAGCCGAGCAGTCCGTATTCCTCCGCGGTGACCGACAGGAACACGACCGATCGCCGCAGGCGCACGCCAGACTCGTGCAGCAGGCGGCCCGCCTCGAGCATCGTCGCCGTTCCCGACGCGTTGTCCATCGCGCCGTTGTAGATGCTGTCGCCGTTGACGGGTTCCCCGCGCCCGATGTGATCGAGGTGCGCGCTGAGCACGACGTACTCGTTCTTCAGTTGAGGGTCCGTTCCCGGCAGCAGCCCGATCACGTTGTCGGACTCGAGCGGCGAAGTGGACGTCACCAGAGTGGCCCGCAGCCGTCCCGTCAACGCGAACCGTGGCAGCGGCTTGCCGTTCCGCCGCCAGCGCGAGCAGTTCGGCGGCGCCGTGCGCCCGGATCCCGCGAACCACTGTTCGGCGGTGCCGCGGGTTCACCGTCAGCGCGATCTGTTGCCCGGTGGTGTCGCCCAACGGATCGTCGACGAGCGCCTTGACCGGCGCGAGGCGATGCGCCTTGATGCGATCCCACGGTACGTCGCTGGTGCGCAGGATGGTCACAACGCCAATCGCTCCCGCGCGCCGCAAGGCCGCCCAGCGCACTGACGATGCGTGCGAGAGCAGGGGGCCGCTGAGCGTCGCGGGCCCACCGGCCACAACCACGGCGATGCACCCTGCCAGATCGACAGCCTCGAGATCATCGTAGCCCGCTTCCGGCACGCTCAGGCCGTAGCCCACGAAGGCGAGCGGGGCGTCAATCTCCCGGGCGGGGAGCACGCGCAGGTTGACGATCGCGGCGTCACCAAACGCGATCGGCTCCTCCCTGCCGTCGCGCACGATCACGAGGCGCGACTGCTCCTCGACGAACTGCCGCGACTCGAACGCGACCGGTTGGAAGTACCCGCTGGTTCCGCCGGGCTCCAGTCCCGCCGCCTTGAACGCCGCCGCGACGTACTCAGCCGCCTTGCGGTGCCCCGGGCTTCCGGTGTCGCGCCCTTCCAGCGCATCGTCGGCCAGAAACTGCACGTGCGCCCACCAGCGCTCCGCGGGTCGCGCGGCGTGGGACACCGTCGTTCCGACGAGCGTGGCGAGCAGGAGGACGAGAGACAGGCGGCGCATCGGCACTCCACAACGCAGGGCGGAAACGGTAGCTCACGTGCTCCCGACCTATGGATTATAGGGGCCGTCGCGGAGGGCATTGCGAAGGCGCGAGGAACATTTCCACTGCGCGTTGACACTCGCGGCCGGCAAGTTGACGCGGATCAGCTCGAAGACGAAAATGCTTCGCCATGACACACACCTCACGACTCCGATCGTTGCCGCGCCTGGCGCTCGGTTGCACGCTGCTCGTCGCCGTCTGGGCGCAGGGCGCACTCGCGCAGTCGCTGCCGACTGCCACGCCCGAGTCCCAGGGGTTTTCCGTCGAACGCCTCGAGCGGCTCCACAAGCGCATGCACGAGTTCGTAAACGACGGAAGGCACGCCGGCATCGTCGTGCTGATCGCGCGGAACGGGAAGGTCGTCGAGACGCGTGCCTACGGCATGCGCGACCGCGAGCAGAAGCTGCGGATGGAGGAAGAC
Organism: Vicinamibacteria bacterium; assembly: GCA_963697705.1. Classification (GTDB taxonomy): domain Bacteria; phylum Acidobacteriota; class Vicinamibacteria; order Vicinamibacterales; family JAENWD01; genus CAVUCH01. Next base: position 228,651 of record CAVOPA010000011.1, on the reverse strand, counting down.
ACGATTTTCCGCATCTACTCGATGTCGAAGGTCATCACGTCGGTGGCGGCGATGATGCTGCACGAAGAGGGGCGACTCAAGCTGGATGACCCGATCAGCAAGTACCTGCCCGCTTTCGCCAAACCGAAGGTGATGACCGGCGGCACGGTCAAGGCGCCGGTGCTCGTCGCGGCGAAGACGCCGATCACGGTGAAGCAGCTGCTGACGCACACCTCCGGCTACATCTACGGCTTCGGCAAGGATCCGATCGACAAGATCTACAACGACTCGAAGGGCCTCGTGGCGCCAACGATGGCGATCTTCCTCGAACGCGCGGCGAAACTGCCGCTCGCGCAGCAGCCTGGGAAGTCGTTCCGGTACGGGATCAGCATCGATCTGCTGGGCGCGATCGTCGAGAAGGTGTCCGGCCAACCGCTCGATGCCTTCATCGAGTCGCGCATCACGGGGCCGCTCGGGATGAAAGACACCGGCTTCGCGGTGCCGGCCGAGAAGCGCGCGCGCCTGGCGAAGGTCTACACCACCGGCAAAGACGGGCAGCTCACGGAGGCGAAGAGCCTGGTGTCAGGTGATATCCCGTATCCGGATGAACAAGGTCGCCTGTTCCCGTCGGGCGGTGGCGGGATGTTCTCCACCATCGGCGACTACGCGCGCTTCGGCCAGATGCTTCTGAATGGTGGAGAGCTCGACGGCGTGCGCATCCTCGGACCGAAGACCGTGGAGTTGATGGAGGCGAATCAGCTGAGCGGACTGTCCCACGAGACGATCGATTCGAACGACTGGGAAGGGTTCGGCCTGGGCGGGAGCGTGCGCGTCAGCCTGGCCGGTGCGTCGCGGCTCGGCTCGGTCGGTCAATTCGGCTGGAGCGGCGCGGCGACGACCGACTTCAAGATCGATCCGAAGGAACACCTGATGACATTGATCTTCGCTCAGCACTTCCCCCCCAACGAGCACGATCTCTTCTGGCACGTGTCGACGCTGACCTATGCGGCGCTCGTGGACGAGGCGAAGCCTGCGGAGCGTTGACCTCGCCCGGGTGGTCGCCACGCCCGACAGAGTCGGGCGCGACATGGGGGCTTCGTTCAGCGCGTTGTCACAGCGAGGATCTGCACGGAGACGACACGGAGGATGATGACCAGCGGGAAGACCGTCGCCTGAGATCTGGGGCGGCGCTTCGGAGTCGGACGTCGCGCCGCGAACGACAGCGCCGCCGCGCCGTCATGCTGCCGGCGAGCAGCCCGCAGAGCTCAAGGTAGTTCATCCCGCGAGGGCGGCGGCAATCAGCGCCGCCATCCGACTGCAGGGCACGCTGGGCCCGGCGCCGGCGAAGTCGGCGGTCCGGTGGCCAGCCGTGAGCACCCGCTCGATGGCTGCGTCGATGGCGCGCGCCTCGTCGACCGCACCGAAGCTGTGCTCGAGCAGCATCGCCGCGGACGCAATTGCGCCAATCGGATTCGCGAGGTCGCGGCCCGCGATGTCCGGCGCCGAGCCGTGCACCGGTTCGAACAATCCTGGTCCATCGCCGATGCTCGCCGATGGCAGCAGCCCGATTGACCCGGCGATGACGGCGGCTTCGTCCGACAGGATGTCGCCGAACAGGTTCTCGGTGAGCACGACGTCGAAGCGCGAGGGCGACGTGACCAGCGCCATCGCGCACGCATCCACGTACATGTGCTGCAGCGTGACGTCGGGGAAGTCGGCCGCGACCCGCGTGACGACGGCCCGCCAGAGCTGCGAGGTCTCGAGCACGTTGGCCTTGTCTACCGAGGTCACGTGCCGGCGCCGGCGCTGCGCCGCCTCGAAGGCCACGCGGGCAATGCGTTCGATCTCGGCCACCGAGTAGCGCATCGTGTTGAACGCCACGCCTGCTGCGCGGTCGATCCCGCGCGGCTCGCCGAAGTACAGCCCTCCGGTCAACTCGCGCACGATCAGCAGATCGGATCCCCTGGCCACCTCCGGCTTGAGCGGGCCGGCACCGTCGCAGCCGGGCCAGATCCGCGCCGGACGCAGGTTCGCGTACACACCAAGACCCTTGCGCAGGGCGAGCAGGCCGCCCTCCGGGCGCTCGGCTGACGGGAGGTGGTCGAAGGCCGGATCGCCCACGGCGCCGAGCAGCACGCCCTGGGCACGCTGGCACGCGGCGAGCGTGGCCGGTGGGAGCGAGGGGAGTCCCTGCGTCAACGCGGCGCCGCCGATCGGACACGACTCGATCGTCAGCTCGCGTCCGAAGCGGCGGGCGACGGTCTCGAGCACGAGCCGCGCCGCGCCGACGACCTCTGGCCCGATGCCATCGCCGGGGAGAAGAACGATTGAGTGATTCATGGGACGTTATCCGTTGTCCGTCAGCCGTCAACGGATCCTGCGGGGGGACAGACGCGGTCCGCGCCAGGCGTTCCGGCGATCGTTGCGCCCGACTCGGACCTCAGAGCGCGAGTAACTGGTAACGATTACGGATTGCGGATAACGGGAAACGGATAACGGGAAACGGATTAAACGCCGTGTCCGTACCCGACTTCCTCGTGGCCGCCGCCGTGGCGGTGCTGGTGGCCGACCACGGCGTGCGCCGGCTGCGGCTCACGCGCAGTGCGCTGGGCCTCGATCAGCTCGACCAGCTCCGTGTCGGAGACCGACTTCTGCGCATCAGCGAGCGCGATCATCCGCCGGTAGAGACGGTCCAGCTCGAGCCGCGACAGTTCCACACCGAGGCTGTCGAGGCGGTGCTGCAGCGCGTGGCGCCCCGAGTGCTTGCCCAGCACCAGGGTGGTCGCGGGCACACCGACATCCTCGGGCCGCATGATCTCGTAGGTGCGGCGATCCTTCAGCATGCCGTCCTGGTGGATGCCGGCCTCGTGTGCGAAGGCGTTGCGGCCCACGATTGCCTTGTTGGCCTGGACGGGCTCGCCGGTGAGCGCGGTCAGCATCTGGCTGGTCGCGTAGAGCGCCTGGGTCACGATCCCGGTTTCGAACGGCAGGCGATCGGAGCGCACGCGCGTGGCCATCACGATCTCTTCGAGCGAAGCGTTGCCGGCACGCTCGCCGATGCCGTTGATCGTGCACTCCACCTGCCGCACGCCCGCCTGCAGCGCCACGAGAGTGTTCGCGACTGCGAGGCCGAGATCGTCGTGGCAGTGCGCGCTGAAGACCGCCCGGCCCGCGTTCGGTACGCGCCCGAGCACGGTCGTGAAGAACGCGATGATCTCGTCGGGCGTGGCGTAGCCGACCGTATCGGGCAGGTTGATGGTCGTGGCGCCGGCGTCGATGACCGATTCGATGACGCGGCAGAGAAAGTCGAGATCGCTGCGCGTCGCGTCTTCCGCCGAGAACTGCACATCGTCGGTGTAGCGGCGGGCCTGCGTGACGGCGGCCACGGCGGCCTCGAGACACGCCTCCCGCGTGATGTTCAGTTTGCGCGTGAGGTGCAGGTCCGACGTGGCGATGAAGGTGTGGATCCGCGGCCGCGCGGCGGGGGCCACCGACGTTCCCGCGCGGTCGATGTCGTCGCGGCGGCAGCGGGCCAGCGCGGCGATGACGGGACGGCGCACGTCGGCGGCCACGGTCCGCACCGCCTCGGCGTCGGCCTCGGAGGCGATCGGGAACCCGGCCTCGATCACATCGACGCCGAGCGCATCGAGCTGACGGGCGAGCTGCAGCTTCTCCGGCACGGTCAACGAGAATCCGGGCGCCTGCTCACCGTCTCTCAGCGTCGTGTCGAAGATCGTGATGCGGTCTGCCATGGAGCCTCCCGTCGAAATTGTGAATTGCGGACGACCAGTGGTCAAGTCTATAATTCTTACGCTTGAATAAGTGTAGTTTATAGGTGGGCGGCATGGATCTGTCAGAGCTCCAGGTGTTCCTGACCGTGGCGTCCGAGCGCAGTTTCTCGCGCGCCGCCGCCAAGCTGCATCGCACGCAGCCGGCCGTGAGCCAGGCCATCCGGCGACTCGAAGACGAGCTGGGCGAGCGCTTGTTCGATCGCTCGTCCAAGCAGGGCGCGCTCACCGAGGCTGGCCGCGTCCTGCGTGAGTACGCCCAACGGCTGATGCGGCTCTCGGAAGAAGCCGAGCAGGCCGTCCGCGAGCTGCGCGACCTGCGCCGCGGCCGCGTGCTCATCGGCGCCAACGAGGCAGCCGTCCACGCGCTGTTGCCGCTCATCGCCCGCTTTCGCGCGGCCCACGCCCAGATTCAGGTGGACGTGCGGCGCGTGCCGTCCCGCCAGGTCGGCGTCGAGGTGGCGCAGGGGAGTCTCGACTTCGGCGTCATCACGTTCCAGCCAGCGGAGCGCGGGCTGCACACGATCAACATGGGGCCGGACGAGCTCGTGATGCTCGTGCATCCGCAGCACCCGATGGCCGGCCGCAAGCAGGTGACGATGGCGGAGTTCGGCCGCGAGGTGGTCATCGCGCACAACGACCCGTCGCCGGCGCGTGAGCGCGTGCTGCGGGCGTTCGAGCAGAAGCACGCCCCGATCAACATCCAAGTGGCGCTGCCGAGCCTCGAAGCGATCAAGCGGGCGGTCGAGATGAAGATGGGGGTCGCGCTGTTACCGAAGCGCTGCGCGCTCTCGGAGATCGGCAGCGGCAAACTGGCGGCGGTGCGGATCCCGCAGGTGCGCCTGGTCAGGCAGCTCAGGCTGGTCTACCGGCGCGCCGGAGACCTGTCCCATGCGGCGGCGGCGTTTCTCACGGTGGCGAAAGAGCAGCACCCCGACTGAGGCGCCTCGGACGGGTTGTGGCGCCCACAAGGCCAAGGGCTAAGGGCAAAAGGCCAGCCTCCGCGGCACACTGACGCGGCGCAACTCCGTGCCCTTAGCCCTCAGCCCTTGGCCCTGGCCATGTAAGGCAGCCGCGCGGCAGTGGCGCGGACTTCGTCGAAGTTCTGCAGCAGCAGTCCCGTCCCGTCCCACAGCCCGGATGTCAGCGCATCACGCGCCGAGGCGGGCATCGTGACCGACTCCCGCAGCGAGTGCATCGCGACGGTCATCGTCTCGAGATCGACCGTCAGCGTGATCTGTGGGTCCTGTTCGACCGCTACCATCAGTTGTTCGATGGCAGAGGGCGAAGCGGTGACGCACGGCAGCCCGAGCTGCACGGCGTTGCCGAAGAAGATCTCGGAGTAGCCCTCGCCGACGATCGCGCGGATGCCCCAGCGCTGCAGCGCCTGCGGAGCGTGCTCGCGCGAGGAGCCGCACCCGAAGTTGCGGTTGACGACCAGCACCGTCGCGCCCGCGAAGCGGGGATCGTCGAAGGGATGTCTGCCGCCGGCCCGGTCGTCGGCAAACACGTGTCGCTCGAGGCCCTCGAACGACACGGCCACGAGATACCGCGCGGGGATGATGCGATCGGTGTCGATATCGTGTCCCCTGAGCGGCAGCGCCCGGCCCGTGATGCTGGAGATGCGGCTCATGCTTCGACCTCCTCGCCGGACAGCACCCGGCGCACGTCCACGATCTCGCCGGCGATCGCCGCGGCGGCGACCATGGCGGGGGACATCAGCAGCGTGCGCCCGGTGGGGCTGCCCTGGCGCCCCTTGAAGTTGCGGTTCGACGAGGACGCGCAGATCTCGCGTCCGGCCAGCCGGTCCGGGTTCATCGCCAGGCACATCGAGCAGCCCGCGCCCCGCCACTCGAAGCCGGCCGCCTGGAAGATCTCGTGCAGCCCCTCGCGCTCGGCCGTGCGCCGGACGCGTTCGGAGCCGGGCACGACGAGCGCCCGCACGCCCGGCGCCACGTGCTGGCCCGCGACGACGCGAGCTGCCTCTCGCAGGTCGGAGAGGCGGCTGTTGGTGCAGGAGCCGACGAACGCCACGTCGATGGGGGTGCCGGCCATCGCGGCGCCGCCATCGAACCCCATGAACGCCAACGCCTCTTCCACGCCGGCCCGCTCCGCCGCTGTCACTTCCGTGGGCGACGGCAGCCGTCCGCCAACGCCGACGGACTGACCGGGGTTGATACCCCACGTGACCGTCGGCTCGAGGGTCGCGGCGTCGATCGTCACCTCGTCGTGGTACCGGGCGTCGGCGTCCGAAGCGATCGAGGACCACCACCGCACCGCCTCGTCGAATGCGGCGGCCCCCGGCGCCAGCGGCCGGCCGCGCAGGTACTCGAAGGTCGTACGATCCGGGTTGACGTAGCCGACGCGTGCGGCCCCTTCGATCGACATGTTGCAGATGGTCATCCGCTCGTCCATCGACATGCGCGCGATCGTGTCGCCGGCGTACTCGTACGCGTAGCCGGCGCCGCCCTTCACGCCGAGCCGCTGGATGATCGTGAGGATCACGTCTTTGGCGTAGACGCCGTGGGGCAGCCGTCCCGTGACCGTGATGCGCCGCACCTTCAGCGGCTCCATCGCGAGGCACTGGCTGGCCAGCACGTCCCGCACCTGCGACGTGCCGATTCCGAACGCGACCGAGCCGAAGGCGCCGTGGGTGGACGTGTGGCTGTCGCCGCACGCGATCGTCATTCCCGGCTGCGTGAGACCGAGCTCGGGCCCGATGACGTGGACGATGCCCTGGTGCTCGCTGCCGAGGTCGTAGAGCGGGATGCCGTGCTCGAGGCAGTTGCGCTCGAGCGCGGTCAACATCTGCTCCGCCATCGTGTCCAGGAACGGCCGCTGCCTCGTCGTCGTCGGTACGATGTGGTCGACGGTTGCGAAGGTGCGGTCGGGAAACGCGACGGTCCACCCGCGCGCCCGCAGCATGTCGAAGGCCTGCGGGCTGGTGACCTCGTGGACGAGGTGAAGGCCGATGAAGAGTTGTGTCTGCCCGGTCGGCAGCTGCCGCACGGTGTGGGCGTCCCACACTTTCTGAAGAAGCGTCTGACCCATAAGGTGAGTTTATCAGGAGCCGAGTTTCTATTGGTGGTGATTATCAGGCTCAGGCAACGCCGGTTATGCGCGCTCGAGGCGCGGCTCATCCCTGCTGTTCCTGATCGTCGTGCCTCAGAACGTGCTGGCGGCCACGGCCCCATTCACCACAGTGCCCCCTGCGCATCGGCCGGGGCTCCAGGCGCGTAGCGCTCGATGTATGGCCTCACCCGCATCTTCCGCGCGGTGTTGGCCGAGCTCATGTACCGCACCGTCCCGAACACGGGCCGTTCAGGCGCCCACGGCCGATCGTATCGTCCGAGCGTCCAGAAGATGCCGCTGTACGAGTTCGGGTCCCGGCCGTCGAGGGCGTACTTGTTGTTCAACTCGATCATGACCTCCAGCGCGTCCTCGGGCGAGGCGGTCCACTCCAGGATCTTCTTGCCCCACAGCATCCGCAGGTAGTTGTGGATGCACCCCTCGGCGACGAGCTGACCCTGGGCGGCATTCCACAGCGGGTCGTGCGTCCGCGCTCGCTCGAACTCCGCGAGCGTATACACGTGCTCCCGCACGTCGCCGGCGTGCGCCGCAAGTGTCGCTCGTGCCCAGGCGGGCAGCGACTCGTACTTGTCGTAGTCGCTGGGCCGTTGCACGCACATGTTGAAGCCGAGCTCGCGCCACGTGACGATCTGATCGAGGAAGGCCTCGGCCGGCCCGCTCACCCCCCACCAGCCTTCCCGCGCGCCAGTCGGCCGACGCGTGAGGTCGCCGAGCCAGCCCTCGCGCTCCAGGATCTGGTGGACAGCGGCGTGGGTGGAGAGGTGGCCGAAGTGCAGGTATGGTGACAGCCGACTGGTGACGTCCTGCTCCAGGTCGTTGCGGCCGTCCGCGTACGAGGCCAGGCCAGTCGAAAGGAACCGCGCGAGTACGGCTTCGGCCGCCGTGGTTCCACCGCGAAGCGTCGTGGGTGTGACAGTGTGATCGATCGGCAGCGCCTGCAGGCCGCCCGCGCTCATCAACAGGTCCAGGTCGGCGGCGGGCCAGCGCTGGAGCACCTCCGCCGGCACGGTCGCCGGTGTTGCGGGCGCAAGGCCTGCCAACGGTTCGGCCGATGGACGCTCACCGACGTGCGAGGGCAGCGTGCGTTGCAGGAACCGGCGGAACGCGTACGCCGACACGAATGGGCCCGTGGCCACGCGTATCGGCAGCAGCCCATTCGCGTCAACCGCCTCGAACCGCACCTGCACCTGTCGGGCCGCCGACGCCACCATCCGGGGCAGCATGAAGGCCGGGTAATCGTCGGTGACGACCACGGCAGCGTGCGGCGGCAAGCGCCGTCAGCAGCCCTCTGCCGGCCCCGGCCGACGGTTCGACGTACGGGAAGTAGGTGACGCCATGGCGCGCGAGGCGGGTCCGGTTGTCGCCCATGCCGTCGATCACGAAGCGGTGCAGACGATCACTGGCCCAGCGGTAGCCGGCGCGAACTGGCTCGAACACGAGGAGGGGCTTGCCGAGCTCGCCCGCCCACGCGGCGGCCCGGTCGAGGGCGAAATTCCAGCTGACGCGGCGCTGGGCGATCATCCAGTACAGAACGAAACGGCCGTCCGCAGAAGGTGGACGGTCCACGAGCAGCGTCGTACGAATCGGCGAGAAGTGCGTCACAATAGAGTTACGACGCACAGAAACAGAAGCCGTCCCCCAATGTTGCCTGGGAGCGGGGCCGTCGTGTGAAGCGGACTGTGGAGCGGAACTCGGGCCCGCGCCTTCTGAAGCGCGGCCGGGCGTTCATTTGAACCAACAAGGAGATCCTGGTGGCATATCCCGAATTCTTTGTCGCGCCCATGCGCGAAGAGCTCACCCAACTCGGCATCGAGGAACTGCGCACGGCCGCCGAGGTCGACAAGGCGCTGAGCCGCAAGGGCACGACGATGCTCGTCGTCAACTCGGTGTGTGGCTGCGCGGCCGGCCGCGCCCGGCCCGCGCTCGCCGAAGCGGTGAAGCACCAGGTCAAGCCGAACCACATGACCACGGTGTTTGCGGGCGCCGACCTCGAGGCGACCGCCCGCGCGCGCGAGTACCTCACCGGCTACCCGCCCTCATCCCCGGCCGTGGCGCTGCTGCACGATGGTCAGCTCGTGTGGATGATGGAACGCCGGCAGATCGAAAGCCAGGGCATGGACGCGATCGTCCGCGACCTCACGACCGCTTTCGACCAGCACTGCGCGCGCGAGACGGCGGAGAAGGCGTAGCCGCAAAACCGGCCGGAGGCTGGGGGCTGGGCGCTAGCGACGGTCTGCCCAGCTCCGGCCCTCGATCCCAGCACGCCAGCCTCCAAGCCTATCTCCCGTCCTCCTAGCCCCCCCTCGTATGCATTTCCAAATGCGGATCGCGCCGGAGGCGGCTCACCGGGATCACGGGCGTGCGCTCCCGTTCAGCCGCCCGCAATTCCGCCCCGCGATCCTCGCGGAGACGCCACGTTGCCGCAATCACGTCGCGGATCGCGTCGTCCGACGCACCGGATCGGACGAGTGCCCGCAAGTCCGTTCCGTCTCGCGCGTACAGGCATCGGAACCACAGGCCATCGGCGGTGAGGCGGCTGCGGTCGCACGTGCGGCAGAACGGTTCGGTGGTCGACGAGATGATGCCGAACGTGTGGCCGTCACCAAGCGTGAAGCGATCAGCCGGCGCCCATGAGCCGTCGAGGATGGGCGTGACGGGGCCGTGAACGGCCTCGATTGCGCCCAGCATCTCGGCGCGTGACACCACCCGATCGGGCGACCAGCGCGTCGCGCCGCCGACGTCCATGTACTCGATGAACCGCACCTCGGCGCCGATGGTCGTCGCGTAGTCGAGGAGCGGCACGATCTCATCGTCGTTCGTTCCGCGCACGATCACCGAGTCGATTTTCACCTGCTCGAAGTGGGTGCGTGCCGCATCGATGCCGGCGAGCACGCGCGGCAGCTCGTTGAAACGCGTGAGCGCCTGGAACCGATCGGCGCGCAGGGTGTCGAGGCTGACGGTGATGCGGTGGAGTCCTGCCTCGCGGAGGGCCTGTGCCAGATCTCGGAGCAGCACGCCGTTGGTGGTGAGCGCCAGATCGTCGATCGTGCGGCTTGAGGCGAGCAGCCGCACCAGCGTCGGCAGATCGCGGCGGAGCAGCGGCTCACCGCCGGTGATCCGCACGCGCTCGACGCCGAGCGCCGTGAAGGCGCCGGCGAGGCGCGCGATCTCTTCGAACTGCAGGATGTCGTGCCGCGGCAGCCAGACGTACTCCTCCTCCGGCATGCAGTACTGGCAGCGCAGGTTGCAGCGGTCGGTGACGGAGATGCGCAGACTGCCGAGCGGCCGCTTCAGGCGATCGAAAACGGGCACGGATGATTATTGATCGCCGGGCGGGCTGGCGCCTGGCGGGTGGGAGCTGGCGGCTTGCCACCATGGGCGCTTCTCGCAAGTCTCGCGCATTCCCGCCCGCGGCCCGCCAGGCGGCGCGTCAGCGTGAGATGCGCGTCGCTGGTAGAAACGGCCACGCCGTCCGCTGGGTGGCAAAGGCCCGATCCCAGCGGCCTGGCAGGGCGGTAAGGCAGTCCGGGCAGCGGCCCTCGGGTGTCAGGTCGTAGCTCTTGATCAAATACCCGTACCGCTCGACGAGGATTCGGCGGCACGACGGGCACCGCGTGTCCTCGAGCGGGCCGACGCGGCCCGGCAGATTGCCGGCGTAGACGAACCGCAGCCCGGCGCGCTGGCCGATGCGGGCGGCGTTCATCAGCATCGCCGGCGTCGTATTGGCCGGATCCGTCATGCGGTAGTCGGCGTGAAACGCCGTCACGTGCCAGGGGATGTCGGGAGATACGCTCGCAACGAACTCGGTCAGCCGCGCGATCTCCTCGTCGCTGTCGTTGAAGCCGGGGATGAGCAGCGTGACAATCTCCACCCAGACGCCGTTCGCGTGCAGATGCCGGATGGTCTCGAGGATCGGCTCGAGTCGTCCGCCGAGCTCGCGGTAGCGGCGATCGTTGAAGCTCTTGAGATCGACCTTGTAGAGATCGATGTGAGGCCGGATGTAGTCGAGCACCTGCGGGGTGCCGTTGCCGTTCGAGACGAACCCCGTCATGAGGCCCGCGGCGCGCGCCTCCTTGAAGATGGCGACGGCCCACTCGGCCGTGATGAGCGGCTCGTTGTAGGTGCTGACGACCACCCGCGCGCCCTGCTCGAGAGCGGCCGTGACCAGATCCCTGGGCGCGGTGACATGGGGTGGCGCAACGGCCTCCGGATCGCGAAGCGCCTGCGACGTCACCCAGTTCTGACAGTAGCTGCAGTGCAGGTCGCAGCCGAGCATGCCGAAACTGAACGCCAGCGCGCCGGGCACGGCGTGGAAGAACGGCTTCTTCTCGATCGGATCGCACTGGATCCCGCCGACGTAGCCCCACGGCACGTACAGCTCGCCGTTCCGGACGCCGCGTACCTTGCAGACCCCGACCGCGCCCTCCGGGATGGGGCAGCGGTGCCCGCACGCCAGGCAGCGGATTCGTTTCTCGTCGATACGCTCGCACAGCTCGGCGGCCGCTGCGGCCGTCCGTTCGTCGAGCACGTCTTTCAGAGTGGGCACGATCCAGTTGTAACGCTGGTGCGATACGCGCGCAAGGGGCGCGTGGCCTTCGCGTGCGCCGCTTGGCGTCGCGACGTGCCCGGCCTCAGCCGCCGTTGCGGGGCGCCTCAGGCCGCCGGCGGCTCCTCCCGCGGAATCGGCTCCGACTGGACGACGAAATCACGCTTGAACTTCCTGACAGCCCCATCCGGGAACTGCATCTCAATCTTGTCGCCGTCGATAGAGATGACCTCTCCGCGCCCGTGGACCGGAACGACGAGCAGGTCGCCCTTGCGCACCTGCGGGGTGCGGGGTTGCTGTTTCTCGCGGAGATGGATTCCTTCGGGCGAGAAATCCGGCTTTGAGACGGGCGCCTCGACGGGAGGGACGGTCTGCTGTCTCGCGCACGTGTCGCACGCATGGCAGCTGTCCCAATCGACGCGCTCGCCGAAGTAATCGAGCAGGATCTTCCACCGGCAGAGCGCGGTCTGCGCGTACAGCACCATCCGCTCGAGCTTGTCGTAATCCGCGCGCTGCCGCTCTTCGTACGCGCGCGAGATGCTGTCCAGGTCGCTCGCGCCCAGGCCCGCCCTCAGCAACGCGAACCGCCCCTCCTCGTGGCGCACCAGATGGAGATCCTTCATCGCGGCCAGTACGACGCGCACCTTGCTCTTCGGCACGTCCTCCGCAGTTTTCTGGACCGCGTCGAGCGTTACCGGCTCACTGTCGGCGCGCAGCTGTTGGAGCGCGCGGTGCACGCTGGCGATGGCGTCGAACTTCGGATACCGTCCGCCGAGGAAGAAGGCCTGCGTCCGCCGATCCAGCCGCTGGTAGAAGAGGACGCAGCGTGCCGGACTGCCGTCGCGACCCGCGCGTCCCGACTCCTGGTAGTACGACTCGAGCGAGCCCGGCATGTTGTAGTGCACGACGAACCGGATATCCGGCTTGTCGATGCCCATGCCGAAGGCGTTGGTCGCCACAATCACCCGCAGCTCGCCGGCCATGAACCGGTCCTGCGTCTCCTTGCGCTCGCGCGCGCCGAGCTGACCGTGGTAGCGGGCGACCGGATGGCCGAGCGACCGGACGAACTCGGTGATGTCGTCGACTGCTTTCACCGTGGACGTGTACACGATCCCGGTACCCTCGGTGTCGGTGAGCAGCCGCGCGAGGTGCCGCTGCTTCTCCTCGTCTGTCTGGGTCGCGATGACCGCGTAAAAGAGGTTGGGGCGGAAAGTACCGGTGTTCACGATGTGCAGATCCAGTACGTCCAGCTGCCGGACGATGTCATCGATGATGGCCGGGGGAGCGGTGGCGGTGAGGGCCAGCAGCGGCGGCGAGCCGAGCCTGCGCCGCGCTTCTCCGAGCGCCAGATAGGTGGGACGGAAGTCATGGCCCCACTGCGACACGCAATGGGCCTCGTCGATGACGAAGAGATCGATCGTCTTGCCCTTGAGCGTCTCGAGGAAGCTCACGTCGGCGAGCTGCTCGGGGGTCGTCAGGATGAACTCCGCCGTCTCTCGTTCGATGTTCTCGAAGGTCTCGTCGGACTCGCGGGCGGTCAGCGTGCTGTTCACCTGCGAGGCGTCGAGCCCGAGTCCGCCCAGCTTGTCGACCTGATCCTTCATCAGGGAGATGAGCGGCGATACCACGAGGGTCATGCCGGGGAGGTGCAGCGCCGGCAGTTGGTAGCAGAGCGACTTGCCAGCTCCCGTGGGCATGATGGCCAGGGTGTTGCGGCCCTCCATCGCGGATCGGATGACTTCCTCCTGTCCGGGCCGGAATTCGTCGAGACCGAACACGCGCTTCAGCGTGCGGCGCAGGGGCGCCATATTGGTTGTGCGAGCCACGGCCGGCGACAGAGCAACCATCGTGCCGGTCAGGCCGCACGTAGGGCCGGCCGTCAGGCAGGCCACAACCCGCGTAGGCACGCCTTCAGTCAGGCCAGAGTCCCGCGTGGTGCCCGCCTTTTCAGGCGGGCTCGCGAAATCCACTGCTAGACTGCGCCCCATGGTGCGGCGACCCTTCCCGCCCGCGGTGTGGCTGCTCGGGTGGGTGAGCCTGCTCACCGACGCCGCGTCGGAAGCCATCTATCCACTGCTGCCGTTCTTCCTCACGAGCGTGCTCGGCGGGGGACCTGTCGCGCTCGGCATTATCGAAGGCATCGCGGAAGGGACGAACAGCGTTCTGCGGATCGTGTCGGGGCGCGTCGCTGACCGCACCGGGGCGCGCCGCCGCCTGGTGGTTGCGGGCTACGCGCTGTCGTCCGCCGCGCGGCCGCTCATCGCGGTCGCCACCGCGTGGTGGCAGGTGCTCGTCATCCGATTCGGCGATCGCGTTGGCAAGGGCGTGCGCAGCGCACCGCGCGACGCGATGCTCGCGTGCTGGGCCGATCCCGCTGACCTCGGGCGCGTCTACGGCTTTCATCGCGCGATGGATCACGCCGGCGCCGTCGTCGGACCGCTCGTGGCGAGCGTCTTCCTGCTCGCGGCGCCAGGCCAGTACCGCACTCTCTTCCTGCTGACCGCTGTCCCGGGCGCGATCGCGGTCGCGCTCGTGTGGCGCGTGCGCGATGTGGATGCGGACCTCGAGAAAACGAGGGACGCGGTTTCCGAGGGGACGACCACCTCATTCGAAGCCGATCGCCACCCTCGTCCGCGCCTACCGCGCTCGTTCTTCGCGTATGCGGCCGTCGTCGTGATCTTCACGCTCGGAAACTCCACCGACGCGTTCCTGTTGCTGCGTCTCACCGAGGCGGCTGGAGGGCCGGCGTTCATCCCGCTCATCTGGGCACTTCTGCACGTCGTCAAGGCGGGGCTGTCGACCTACGGCGGCGCTCTGTCGGACCGCGTGGGACGCAAGCCGGTGCTCGTGGCGTCGTGGGTGATCTACGCGATCGTGTACGCCGGCTTCGCGTTCAGCGCATCGTTCACGGCGCTGACCGCCTGGCTGCTGGTATACGGCATCCACTTTGCGCTCGCGGAAGGCACGGAGAAGGCGATGGTCGCCGACCTCGCTCCGCCCGCGCTGCGCGGCACGGCGTTCGGCATCTTCCACGGGATCATCGGCTTCGGGTCGCTGCTGGCGAGCGTGGTGTTCGGGGTCGTGTGGACGACGTGGGGCGCCCCGGTCGCGTTCGGCCTGGGCGCATCGCTCGCGCTCGTCGCCAGTGGGTTGCTGGTGATGCTGGTGCGGACGGAGCGTCAGGTGGTCGCCAGCGACGAGAGACCCGCGTAGTGCCGACGGACACGCGCGCACGTCGTGCCGGACGCCCGCCTCGTGCCGCGGCGTGCCGGGACACCGCGTAGTGCCGGCCTTCAGGCCGGCCAGCCTCCGGGTGGCGTCGGTGGACGGTGAACGGTGAACGGTTAACGTCGCTGCGGCATCGGCGGCGTCGGGCTCGGCCCCGGTCCCGACTGCTGCTTGATGGCGGTCATCGCGAGCGCGACCATCGATCCGATGTCGGCGACGTTCGCCGGCAGCACCAGCGTGCTGCTGCCGCGCGCGATCTCGCCGAACTGGGCGACGTACTGCTCGGCCACGCGCAGGTTGACCGCTTCGAGCCCGCCGGGCACGCCGATCGATTCGGCGACGCGGCGAATCCCTTCCGCCGTAGCGCTCGCGATGGCGAGAATGGCCTCCGCCTGACCCTCGGCGACGTTGATCGACTGCTGCCGGCTCGCTTCCGAGTTCTTGATCGTCTGCTGCTTGTTGCCTTCTGCCGTGTTGATCGCCGCGTCGCGCTGGCCTTCCGACGTGAGGATCACTGCGCGCTTCTCGCGCTCCGCGCGCATCTGCTTTTCCATGGCGGCGAGGATGTCTTCGGGCGGCGTGATGTTCTTGATCTCGTAGCGGAGCACCTTCACGCCCCACGCTTCCGACGCCTTGTCGAGCTCGCTGACAACCGACAGGTTGATGTTCGTGCGCTCCTCGAAGGTGCGATCCAGATCAATCTTCCCGATCTCGCTGCGGAGTGTCGTCTGTGCGAGCTGGATGATCGCGAAGAGGTAGTCCTGGATGCCGTACGAGGCGCGCTCCGGGTTCATCACCTTCAGGTAGAGCACGCCGTCCACGCCCACCTGCACGTTGTCGCGGGTGATGCAGACCTGCGCGGGGATGTCGATCGACTGCTCCTTGAGCGAGTGCCGGTACCGGATCACGTCCACGAAGGGCACGAGAATGTGGAACCCGGCGTCGAGCACGCCCGCGAACCTCCCGAGACGCTCCACCACGTATGCGCTCTGCTGGGGGACGACGATCGCGGTCTTGGCGAAGATGATGATCGCGAGAATCGCGAGCAGGAAAAAGACGATCGCGGTGCCGGAAACGAGATCCATGGAGCCCTCTGTCGGAAGGTGATTACTCGGGCGTCAAGATGAGCATCAGTTCGTCCACGCGACGGACGCGGCAGCGCTGCCCTTTGTAAAGCGGCCCGTGGTGCTCGTTGCGCGCGTTCCACCCCGTGCCGCGCAATTCAGCCTTGCCGACGCCGCCGGCGACGATGTCTTCGATTGGAATGGCAATCTGGCCGACGAGCTGATCGACGGCGACGTCCTTCGGCCGGAACGCTTTGAGCACCGGATTTCGGAAGAGCGCGAGCAGCACGAACGACAGCGCGGTGAACAGGAACCACTGCACCCAGACCTGCGCGCTCAGGCCGAGCAGCTGCAGTGTCCCGATCAGCAGCGCCGAGAGGCCGAAGAAAATCAGGTAGAACCCGCCCGGCGACAACAACTCCATCGCGGTGAGCGCGAGCCCGAGCACCAGCCACAACCACCACGTCATTCGTATCCCTCTGGACCTGTCGAGCCGCGGCGATTATACGCGTCTTCGGCGGTAATCCGCGTGGATCTTGGCGTAGTGCCGGCCTTCAGGCCGGCCCATGATCCGCGCGGATCCCGCGTAGCGCCGGCCGTCAGGTCGACGGTGATCCGCGTGGATCCCGCGTAGCGCCGGCCGTCAGGCCGACCGTGATCCGCGTGGATCCCGCGTAGCGCCGGCCGTCAGGCCGGCCCGTGATCCGCATGGGATCCCGCGTAGTGCCGGCCTTCAGGCCGGCCGTGATCACGCCCCGCGATCGTCCGCGCATACAATGTCGCCCATGTCCCGCATCCTGGTGACGAATGACGACGGCGTGCGAAGCGACGGCATCCACGCGCTTGCGGCGGCGCTCGCCGCGCTCGGCGACGTCACCATCGTCGCGCCGATGACCGAGGCGAGTGCCATTGGTCATGCGCTCACCCTGCGGCGCCCGCTCCGCATCGAGGAGTTGAGCCCGCGGGTGTTCTCCGTCGACGGCACGCCGACCGATTGCGTGAACCTCGCCGTCACCACCGTTCTGAGGGGTCTGCCCGATCTCGTCGTGTCCGGCATCAACAAGGGCTACAACATCGGCGACGACGTGACCTACTCGGGCACGGTGGCAGGCGCGCTCGAGGCCGCGCTGCTCGGGATTCCCGCGATCGCGGTCTCGCTCCAGGGCGGGCTCGAGTACGACTTCGGGTATGCGTCGCAGGCGGCGCTCACCGTCGCCGAGGCCTTGCTGCGGCACCCGCTCGGCGGGCGGACCTTCCTGAACGTCAACGTGCCGCGCGGCGCCATCCGCGGGTACCGCACGTCGGTGCAGGCGCGGCGCAATCACGTGACCTCGGTCAGTGCGCGGGTGGATCCCCGCGGTCGCGAGTACTACTGGATCGACGAAGCGCAGGACGACTGGCAGCCGCACGACGACTCCGACTACCAGGCGGTGGTGAACGGACTGGTGGCGGTGACGCCGCTGCACCCGGACCTCACGGCGCACGCGCAGCTCAGACGCCTCGAGGCGCTGGGCCTTCCCCTGGACAACGCGCGGGCGAGCGCGGAGCCTGACGGGGAAGGTGAGTCGCGCACCAGAGCCGGAGAGCGCTGAACCCCCTGGGACGACCCTCGACGGAGGAGGCCGAGGTAGGGTAGTATCGTCAGGTTGTCGGGGCGTGGCTCAGCCTGGTAGAGCACTCGGTTCGGGACCGAGGGGTCGGAGGTTCGAATCCTCTCGCCCCGACCAACTTCCTCCCAAAAACCCCACTTTCGTTCGGCTTCCGTAGCGTGCCGTAGGACTTCGATACCCTCGTGCCCGTACGGATTGGGACGGACAGGTTTGGGCGACGCGCCGCACCGGTCATCCGGCCGCTTGACTCCTCGAGCTAATTCCGGCGTAACCCACAACTCTTGAGCCGTCACCCTCGATACTGGCGCTTCACGTCTGGCGCGTTCGCAGGTCGGATTCGCGCAGCGGCACGCGTCGCTCCACTGCGACGGCCAGCTGTCGCCATCGCGAGCGGAGCCACTCACAGCATGTAGAGGACCGGCCTCAGTTGCGTTAGCGCCCGGACGGTCGGTGAGCGGGCCGCCGGCGCTTGGGACGGTTCGGCGGCAACTGCACCTCGGACTCCAGCGCCCGCACGAGTGCCTCGGCCTCCTGCCGCAGCCGCCGGGCGCGTTCGAGCACGGAGGGCCGTGAGAGCGACGCCGCGTCCTCGCGGTCGAGGAAATCTCGGAGACACTGATCGACCAGCGCTGACAGGCCGCCGGGTCCGGCCAGGTCCCGTGCCCGATGCCACAGCTGATCATCTCGCACGTACAACGTCACTTTGGGGGGAGCCATACTGGTCAGTATGAGCTCAGCCGTTTGAAGTTGCGTGCAGCGGAAGCGTGGATGCCTGCACACCACGGCGTATACTGCCACCGTATTTTTGGGTTCGGCCGGGCGGAGCGATTCCCTATGCCGACCGTGCTGGTTGTGGACGTCGGCGTGGAGATTGCCCGGGTTGCTAGCGACGAATCGAGTCGTTGCCCTGGAGAAGACGATGCGCGTCCTGGTGATCGATGACGACGTGGCGTATCGGATGGCGTGCACCGCCGTGCTCGGCGGAGGATGGGCATGACGTGGTCCCGTGCGGCAGCGTGGACGAGGGCACCCGCTGGCTCTCACGGTCCGCGTTCGACGTGCTGATGGCCGACGCGCGGCTCGTGGCGGCGGATGCCGCCCATCTCTTGACGCTCGCGCGGCCCGCCGCGATCACAATCGCGATGTCTGCCATCCCCGATTCGAGACTATGCCGCACGGTCACGGCGGCGGGAGCTCGGTTTGTCGTGAAGCCCACCGACGCCGCCTCGCTCTCGGCGTTGCTGATGCCCTGACCCACGTCACTCACAACCGAACGCCTCGCCCGCGGCTCGTTCCCACAGCTGTGCGTGACGCGCGAGCCGCGCCGCCCCGCATCCCTGGTTCCGTTGATCGTCTCGCCCTGACGCTCGCCAGCGGCCGCGCCGATACCTCTGCAGTATGACAGTTCGCTGGGTGTTCCGCCGAGGTCCACGCGAGGTCACGACCATCGAGGTGGTCCGCACGGGCGCGATGTGTCGCGTCTCGACGATCGGGGCGAGTGGGACGGCCATCCACGAGCGGCTGCCGACCGTCATCGAAGCCGTGCTGCGGCAAGCGGATCACGAGCGACAGTTGGTCGGACTCGGATGGTACCTCGCGCGCTTTGATCACGGCGTCCGCGATATGACGCGGCGTCGGTCACACACGGCATAGCCCACGCGCCTCGCTCCGCCCTTCTCAGTCACTGCCGCGCCGGTGGGAACCGCACTCGCCAACTGGCGTGGGAACCACCCCAAATGGACGACGGGTAAGGCGTCCCCCCTCGCGCCATGCCGCGTCGTACCGCGTCCCAAATCTCGCCCGCAGGACATGAGCAGGTCCCTGTCGTGGAATTTTGGGCGGCGCGTACGTTTCGGACCCATTGCTGTCTCCGAAACATTCGTCTGCGCCGAAAATACCTACGAGCTGTACCGGAAGGCGTACAAGGCCGCCGGCAAATAGAGCTGGAGATCGCCCGCCAACAGGCGGAAGGGCTCGACGGAGACGTCGAGCCCTTCTTCGCCGCCCCTCCGTATACGTCCCCGGCCGTCCGCCTCACTTTCCGCATCGTCGTTCTTGTGCTCCTCAGCGCACGCGCGGCCTGCTCGCCTTCCGGCGTGGGCAGCCTCAATCGCACGTCGCGCTCACACCGCCTCCGCCAGATCTCGCCACCGATCCGGAAGCCGCTGGCGCCAGGCGCGCAAGGCGTAGCTCGTGAGCCGCCGGACATGCGTAGTGGTGGGTGCCACCTCGCGTTTGACACGCTCTCGTGTTCATGCTAGTTTTGTCGCATTTATGTTATTAAAATAACATGAAGACGCCCATCCATACACTGCTGACGAAGCGGGAACGCCAGATCATGGACGCGCTCTACCGTCTCGGACGCGCCACCGCCGGAGAAATCAGGCGTGAGCTGCCGGGCGGCCCCACCGACTCCACCGTGAGAACACAGTTGCGCGTGCTCGAGGAAAAGGGTCATGTCCGTCACGAGGAGCACGGCCTTCGGTATGTGTACTGCCCGGTGGTGTCGCGGCACGCTGCTCGCCGGTCGGCATTGAAGCATCTGGTCGACACCTTCTTCGAGGGTTCGCCCGCAAACCTGGTGACGACGCTCATCGGTCCGGACGCGGCGAACCTGTCAGACGAAGAGCTCGATCGCATCGCCCGGCTGATTGAAGCGGCGAGGAAGGAACCGCGATGACGCTGGCCGGAGTCATTTTCGACGCCGCAGTCCGGTCCTCCGTAGTGCTCGGGATCGCGCTGGCCGCGTGCGCCACCTTGCGTCATCGGTCGGCAGCGGTTCGTCACATGGTGCTGGCGGCCGGCGTCTGTTCAGCGGTGATGGCCGCTCCGCTGACGCTGGTGATGCCCGAGTGGGATGTGCCGCTCGCTCGCAGTCTCACGGTGATGTCGGCTGAGCCGGCAGTCGTGTCGAATGCGCCTGCCACAACCATCCAGCCGGTCGCCCCGATTGCGGCAGGTCGGCGCATCGGCGACGTCGTGGCCGGCGCGCTCACGCTCGGCAGCGCGATCGCCATCGGCTTGCTCCTCGCCGCGTTCATCCGGCTTTCGAGGATCACCGCGGGCGCGCAGCGCCTAATCGATGATCGGTGGCTTCAGTGCGCCGAGCGAGTGGCGGCCGTCTACGCATGGCGCGGCAGGATCGCACTGCTCAGAACGCGCACGCGGGACGTGATCGCCACGTGGGGCCTGTTTCGCCCATGCGTGCTCCTGCCCTGCGATGCGGACGGATGGGACGAGCGCCGCATGCAGATCGTATTGGCGCACGAGTTTGCGCACGTGCGCCGGCGCGACTGGCTGGTGCAGCTCACGGCCGAAATCGCCCGGGCGGTGTTCTGGTTCAACCCGCTGTTCTGGCTCGCGTGCCGCCGTCTACGCCGGGAGAGCGAACAGGCCTGCGACGACGCCGTGCTCCGGACCGGTGTCGCTCCGGCGCAGTATGCGGCGGAGCTCGTCGACATCGCGCGCGCGTGTCGCACGCCACGACTCACGCTCGCGTCCGCCGTCCCGATTGCTCGTCCCTCATCACTCGAATGGAGAATCACCGCCATGCTGAACACACATCGGAATCGCCGTGAGCCATCGCGCCGGCATCTCGCGATCACCGTGATCGGATTTGCAGCGATCGCCGTCGGTGCAGCGGCCGCCAGTGCGCCCAAACAGACGGAGCCGTTGCCGCTGACCGGGTACGTGTTCGACAGCACCGGCGGAGTGCTGCCCGAGGTGGCGCTCACGCTCGATGGCGAGCACTCAGCCAGTTGGCGCACGACGGCTGATTCCTCGGGGCGCTTCGAGTTCCCGCCCATCAGTCCGGGCCACTATGTTCTCAGCGCCTCGATGCGCGGGTTCCGACCGCTTCGGCATGAGCTCGTGCTGAGTGACACGCGGGACTGGGAGCGCGCGATTACCCTGCAGGTGGGCACGGTGCAGGAATCAATCGTGGTCACCGACCGGCGCGGGCCGGGCTCGGCGCACGGCTCGCTCGCAGCAGGATCTGCACTGCGCGTCGGCGGGAACATCCGCGCTCCGCAGAAGACGAAGGACGTCAAGCCCGTGTACCCCGCGAGCATGCGCGATGCCGGGCTCGAGGGTGTCGTGCCTATCGAAGCCGTCATCGGAACGGACGGATTGGTGTCTTCTGTTCGAGTCGTGAGTGCGCAGGTCCATCCGGACTTCGCCATCGCGGCCGTCGATGCCGTCCGACAGTGGCGCTTCACGCCGACGCTGCTGAACGGCTCGCCGGTTGAGATCGTGATGACCGTGACCGTTCAGTTTGGGCTGTCCGACTGACGCGGCGACGCGGATTCGCGACTCTCGGATGCCGGATGCCGGATGCACGCTGGTTGCACATCCGACATCCGGCATCCTGTCGCCAACACCGATCGAGCTAGCCCTGTGCGAACTGCTTCATGAACGCATCCTGCCGCTGCTGCATCTCTTCCGGCGTGAGATCTTCCTTGTGCGTCGCGATCGTCCACGTGTACCCCTGCGGATCCTTGATCGTGCCGCAGCGGTCGCCCCAGAACTGATCCTGCATCTTGCCCATGGCGCCGTGCGCCACCTGGCCGCCGGCCGCGACGGCGCGGTTGAAGAGCGCGTCGCAGTCCTCGACGTAGAGCCACAGGGACGCCGGTGACCCGCCCATCGCCTGCGGGCCCCTGCCGCC
The DNA here is from genome assembly GCA_963697705.1 of Vicinamibacteria bacterium. Classification (GTDB taxonomy): domain Bacteria; phylum Acidobacteriota; class Vicinamibacteria; order Vicinamibacterales; family JAENWD01; genus CAVUCH01. Next base: position 206,680 of record CAVOPA010000011.1, on the reverse strand, counting down.
CATCATCGCGTCGTTCAGCATGATGCGTGAATCGCCGATTTGAATCTCGGCGTGCATGATCTTGCCGTCCGGGCCCACGGCGCGTCCCTTCTCCTCTGCGCCGAGCGCCTGCTTGTACCACTCGATCGCCTGGGCCGCATTGTCGAGCGTGAGCTGCGGCGTGACCGTGTGATGTCCTGCCGGAATCGGGTTCTTCGCTCTTGCCATTTCGACCTCCTTCATCACGATGCACGAGCCGCTCATTTTCCTGCCGCGCGCACATGCGGCGCAAGGTCAGGGTGAGCCGCGCGACCTCGACAGCGAACCCGTCGAAGTGGAACGCGGACCTGAAGGTCGGCACTACCGGAGAATGCGGCGACGTCAAGGTGCCTCAGCTCTGCCTGAGCCCTGAACCAAGGCTGACACCTGCGTCTCGAACCCAAGGATTTGCGATAATCGTTCGAACCCGCAGCCGCCGTGGAGCTCGCCCAGTCCCCGATCGCGTGTCGCTCGCGCCACAAAGTTGATGACATCGCATGGAAGACAAGCGCGTGGACGGAATTGAGCAAGACGCGACTGCGTTCATGGCCGGCGGTGGAATCTCCGGCGCGCTGATGCGCTCCGTCGATTGGGCGCCTACGGCCAGGAGGCCGACCGTGTGAGGGCGCGGGCCGCGGGCTTCGATCACCATCTCGTCAAACCCGTTGAACTTCGCCGCCGTGGAGGCCGTTCTGGGCGCGCGATCGAAGATGCTGCGCTGACGGCTGCCGGCCTGCGCGGCCATTCGTGGAGGATCAGACTGTCATGGCAACCATCGGTATCATCGGTGCGGGGCATATCGGTGCCCAGCTCGCACGTCTCGCACTCGCCAGCGGCTACGACGTCGTCATCAGCAACTCACGAGGGCCGGAGACGCTGTCGGATCTCATCAAGGAGCTCGGGCCGCGGGCTCGCGCGGCCACGCCCGCCGAAGCGGCCAGGGCGGGCGACCTGGTCGTGGTCTCCGTCCCGCTCAAGAACTACCGGTCCGTCCCCGTCGAGCCCCTCGCGGGCAAGATCGTGATCGACACGAACAACTACTACCCGGAGCGCGACGGCCACATCCCCGAACTCGACTCGGAATCGACAACGACGGCGGAGCTGCTGCAGGCCCACCTGCCGACATCGAAGGTCGTCAAGGCGTTCAACCACATCTACGCGGCCGAGCTCACGGCGCACGGACAGCCGAAGGGCACGCCCAACCGCCGGGCGCTGGTGATCGCCGGCGACGACGAGCGCGCCAAGGCGAGGGTCACGGAGTTGCTCGATCAGTTCGGGTTCGACACTGTAGATGCCGGCGCGCTGAAGGAGGGCTGGCGCATCCAGCGAGACACGCCCGGGTACGGCCCCCGCCGCACGGCCGAGGAGCTGCGGAAGGATCTGGCCGCGGCCAAGCGCTACGCGCAGCAGTAAGGGATGAGACGAAGCCGGGTTTCGAAGTGCTTGCTGTTGCTGCATGCCGCGGCGGTGCCCCGCGTCGCGTTTTCGCACACACCTCCCGATTTCGTTTCGGCCCAGTTCTCGTTTCGGTGCTGCCGAAATGATGTGCGCCAGCTGGCAAGATCAGGGCGCGCGGACTACACTCCGCGCAAGTCATGATCGGCAGCCGAGTCTCTCACTATGCGCTCCTCGAGGCGATCGGCGGCGGCGGCATGGGCGTCGTGTATCGTGCCGAGGATACCCGCCTCGGTCGCACCGTCGCGCTCAAGTTTCTCTCAGAGGAACTCTCGCACGACCGCCAGGCGGTTGAACGCTTCCGTCGTGAGGCCCGCGCAGCATCTGGGCTGAACCATCCACACGTGTGCGCGGTGTACGACGTCGGCGAGCATGCGGGCCGCTATTTCATCGTCATGGAGTTGCTTGACGGCGCGACACTCCACGACCACATCGCCGGCCGCGCGCTGCCGATCGATCAGGTGCTCGCACTCGGGGGCCAGATCGCCGACGCACTCGCCGCGGCGCACGCCGTCGGCATCGTCCATCGCGACATCAAGCCCGCCAATGTGTTCGTCACTTCGCGGGGCTCGGCCAAGCTACTGGATTTCGGCCTGGCCCGATCGGCCGATCTCGCCGGCGTCGACGGCGCCGTCGGCGCCGCGTCAGCGGGCGCGACGATGGAAGCACTGACGAGTGATGGCGCTGTGTTGGGCACGATCGCGTACATGTCGCCCGAGCAGGTGCGGGGGGAACCGCTCGACCCGCGCACGGACCTGTTCTCGTTGGGCGCCGTGCTGTACGAGATGGCGACCGGACGGCAGGCGTTCGCGGGGGTGACTGCCGGCACGACGCACGACGCGATTCTCAACCGCACGCCCGTGGATCCCACGCTTCTGAACCCTGTGCTGCCACCGCGGCTGCAAGACATCCTCACCAGAGCACTCGAGAAGGACCGGGCGCTGCGATACCAGAACGCGGCTGATCTGCGCGCCGACCTGCAGCGCCTCACACGCGATCTCGAGTCGGGGCGTCGTCCCGCATTGGCGGTGGCCGCGCGTCCGCCCGCGCGGCGCGCCACCGATGGGTGCTCACGGCGATCGGGGTCGCGGTCCTGGCGCTTGCGCTTGGCGCGGTGCGGTACGCCTGGTTGCCCGGGCGTGGCCAGGCAATCGACTCGGTCGCCGTGCTGCCGTTCGCCAACGTCGATGGCGGCGCCGACTCCGAGTACCTCAGCGACGGCATCACCGAGAGCCTGATCAGAGACCTGTCACAGGTTCAGAGCCTCAAGGTGACGGCGCGCAGCCGCGTGTTTCGCTACCGGGGCAAGGATGTGGATCCCCAAGCGATCGGTCGAGAACTGAGCGTCCGTGCCGTCCTGTCCGGCCGATTGCTGCAACGCGGCGACATGGTCGTCGTGCGCACGGAGCTGATGGACGTGTCTGACGGCTCGCAGCTCTGGGGCGGCGAGTACCCGGAGCAAGACAACCAGCCTCTTCGAGCTCCAGAGCAACTTGTCACGCGAGATCTCCGAGAAGCTGCGGCTCCGCCTCACGCCCGGCCAGCGACAACGCCTGACGAAGCGGCCAACCGAGAACAATGACGCGTATCGCCTCTATCTGCAGGGCCGCTATCAATGGAACAAAAAAACCCGCGACGGGGTCCTGAAGGCAATCAGTGACTTCACGCAGGCAATCGACAAGGACCCGACATATGCGCTCGCGTACGCGGCTCTTGCCGACGCGTACAGCTTTGCGTCGTTCTCGAACGCGTTCCCACCGCGCGACATCATGCCGAACGCGGAGGCCGCCGCAACACGGGCCCTGGAGATCGATCCGGATCTCGCCGACGCTCACATCTCGCTCGGCTATGCGAGCTTTACCTACGATTGGGACTGGTCTGCCGCAGTCAGCCACTTCGAGCGCGCTCGTGCCCTGAACCGTGCGGTGCTGGAGAGCCACCCGTACTACGCCTTCTACCTGACAGTATCGGGCCGCCACGAGGAGGCGATTCGCACCGTCCAGCGTGCAGTTGAGGCCGATCCCACTTCGGCGTCGCTGAGCCACACCCTGTCTGTTCAGCTCAGTCTCGCCGGACGTTTTGAAGACGGGATCAACGAGTGCCGGCGCACGATCGATCTCGATCCCAACTTCGCGCTGGCCTACCAGGTGATGGCCTCCGACTACGCCGCACTTGGAGAGTACGCCGAGGCGCTGCCGATCGCACAGAAGGCCGCCGCACTCGACGGCGGCAACGCGATGTCAGTGGCGCTAATCGGCCATCTGCTGGCACGGACTGGGAACCGGCCGGCGGCGCTCAATATCGTGCGGGGGCTCGCCGAAGGGGCGAAGCACCGGTATACGCCGAGTCTGGCGTTCGCGGTCGTCTACGTGGGATTGGGGGCCACGGATCAGGCGTTCGCTTCGCTGGAGAAGGCCTACGACGAACGGTTCAACCGCCTGGCCTATTTGAAGACGGACCCAATCTGGCGAAGCCTCCATGGCGACCCTCGCTTTGATGACCTGCTGAGACGAATTGGGTTGCCGCGCTAACGTGATCACGGTCGAGGTCAGGGTGACGCTGACTGGGGCACGATCCACAGAAACAGGTCCGTTCCGTCGTCGGCGCGCAGCGTCACGTCCGGAATCCACGAGCCCAGACGGAACTGACGCGACACGATGCGGGTGCCTGGCTTGAGATCGTGTTTCAGCTTCGGAAGCAGCTGCCGGTTGATGCTCGGTGACAGGTACAGCGTGACGACGGTGGCCGCCGAGATGTCGGCGGTAAACAGGTCGCCCTCGATGAACGTCACGCGGTCGGCCACTTCACCCTGTCGCGCCAGCTCGCGTGACATCTCGACGAGGCGCGGCACGAGTTCGATGCCCACCCCGCGGGCGCCGTACTTCTCCGCGGCGATGATGACGATTCGCCCGTCACCCGACCCCAGATCGTAGACGACGTCCCCCCGTCCCACGTGCGCCAGCCGCAGCATGGCCTCGACGATGGCCTGGCGCGTCGGTACGAAATGGATGTCGGGTGTACGCGCGGGCGGGCGATCGCCTGTCCCCGTGTCCTGGGCGGCCGTCTGCCCTCGGGCCATCAGTCCGACACAGCAGAGAACTGCCAGCGCCGCGCGAAGGTACTCGCTTCCTCTTTCTTTCCCGAACACAGCCGGCCGCGAGTGCACGTCTTATGTCTGGTTGCGACCACTTCATCGTTCAAGACAATCGGCGCGTGTTCACCTGGTTCGGCGCACGCGCTCCGTCGCATTCTGCCGCAGATCGATGCACACTGGCATCAGCCGCCGACCATTTCGAATCCCGCCGACGAATTCGTGGTTGGCGCGGGTCGGACCGGATTCGAATCACGGGCGCAGCCAGCCTGGCTCGCGTTCGGCCCGTGGTGTGGCCCTTGCGTACTTGCGGAGGTATGGTCGGTGCGGTCCTTGTGCTGCTCGCGACGCTCGACGGCCCGTCGGAGCCACCGGTTCCGATTATCCAGGGGGGCAAGTCGGCCGAGGAGGTCGTCTCCGAGGGGCTGACGTTCTACGCCGAGGGCGACTACCAGCGCGCCGCGTCCTGGCTCGGGCTCGTGGCCCTGGCCGCGCCGCATCTCTCCGCCGCAGCCGATTTCGCGCTGGCCGACATGTACGAGCGCGGTCTCGGCGTGCCGCAGGACGTGCGGCGCGCATACGCGTTGTATCTCCACGCCGGCACATCGACCGCCGACAGCTACGATCTGCAGCAGTTGGGGCGCGCCGCCCTCGCGCGCCTGACACGCGAGCTCTCCGCCGACGATCAACGTGCGGCGACACTGCTGGCGACGCGCGGGTTCCGCGACGGACTCGTCTCCCAATGGCTGCCGGTCGCCAGCGGCGGCGTTCTGGAGCTCACGCCCGACCACCTGGCGCTCCAGGACGGGCCCACTCTGCACGAACAGGAGTGGGGCCAGTTCAGCATGGTGTTCGAGCGGATCTCGATGCACGACCCGGGGCCGGCCGGACCCGGCCAGCGCGATCTCCTCGAGGTGCTGTTCTGGGTCACGTCGGCCGAGGGCGCTGGCTCCGGGCGGACCCTCACCTGGCGGGTCTATGTCGTCGATCGCGGCGGGATCGCCATCGCGTGCGAGACCCCACTGCTCGTCACACGCGGTTTTCTGGTGCTGTTCTCCCCATCGATGGCTGAAGAGTTGAGAGCCAGGGCGCGGTTGATCGTGCGACGTGACGGCACGTATACCTGCGAGCCCGGACCCGCGCGCTGAAGTTCCACACGCACATCATCGAATCCCGCGTCGTGTGCGCGGCGTGGTAGTGTTCGTCACGGGAAGGGCGTGCTGCTGCCGATCATCGCACAAGCCATCGTCGAACGCGGGATGCTGGACGGCATCGCCGACGGGGCGATGCGCGTGAAAGACGCCATCGAAGTTCAAATCGGAGATGGCAACGCCAAATGGCTGCTTGTGGCAGGGATTATCGCGCTCCTGTTCTGGGCCCTCCGACGGCGGCGGTAGCATCGCGCGCACATCGTCCGGATGGCTGCTGGGGAAGATCCCGCGCTGATGCTGCCGCTCTGATTTCACATCGGCGGTGTCACGCCTGGCGCAGGGAGTGGCCAACCGCGCAGGGCTTCTCGAACGGGGCTTGCCCAACTTCGCTGAACCACGTCACGCCTTCGTGGACGAGATCGAATTGCAGCAGATAGCGTCCGGCCTGGGAAGGCGCCATCACGGTGACGTGGACGATCGTGGACTCGCCCGGTTGCAGAGGCTGCGGCAGCGATGAGCGCACGCCATCGCGGACGACGGTCTTGCCGGCCCGATCGAGCCAGTGATAGCTGACCAGCACGGGAGGTTGCGTGTCGCTGCGCCACGTGTCCCAGCCGTTGTTCCTGATGTGAAGGGCGAAGTGCACCGCTGCGTCGGGGGCGATCGCATCGGGGCCCTGACAGGACATGTACTCCAGGTCGTAACGCCCTTGCACCGCGGGTCCGCCAGCAGCGGCGGGCTCGGCGCGTGCCGGCCGGCGGGACTGGCCAGTCGCGCCGCGCTCGGCGCAGATGAACCAGTGTCGCGCGCCCAGGTCGCGGTCCTGTGCGCGCAGGCACGCATCCGCTTCTCGTAACAGTTCGTACGCAAACTCGCCGAATCGGTCGCGCTCGGCGGAGCGTGAGTAAGGGTCGGGCGGGTAGGACATCAGGCCGGCGACCGTACCCTGGACGCTGACGCCGAATCCGGTGAAGAACCGCTCGAAGTCCTCCAACGCATACCGGCGCTCCACCGCGGCATCGTCGGGAGACGGCACCACTGGCGAGGCCGGGCGTGACTCCGGCAGCACCCGCGACGCCATCGCCTCGAACCGCTGTCGCACTTTGTCGAGCTCGAACACCACCCAATCGAAGTCGACTTCCCACCGCCATCGCCCGAGACGATCGCCCGCCGGCTCGATCAGGAGCCATCGGCTGACGTGAACCTGCCGAGCGAGGAACGCCTCAGGTTCGGTGAGGTGATGGAAGGCGTCGAAGAGGAGGACCGCCTCGACGTTCGCGTCCAGCGTCAGCCGCGCCGCGTCGGCCACCGTGAACGACACGTTCGCGAGATGCAGGCGGGCAGCGTGGGTCCGCGCGCGCTCGATGGCGGAGGCGCTGTGATCGTACCCGGCAAAGTGGATGTGCGGCAGGCGGCGCGCCAGCTCGCACGTGATCTCGCCGGGTCCGCACCCGACGTCGGCGGCGACGGCGACACCGCCAAGCCGAGCCGCGGCGAGATCGGCGAAGCGGCGGATGGTCACATACCCCGGATAGGACGGCGTGAACGGGTCGTACGCCTGGGCCGCGAACAGAGCGTCGTGGAACTGCCTGTCCAGGGCCGGCGAGGCGCGCGACGCCCGCCATCGTGCGCCGCGAAGCCAACGTGTAATCGATCCGGCAGCCGTCCAACCTGCCATTCGTGAGTATCCAACCTCCGGGCGCGTGTTCGCGAATATTATCCCGTCACGGCAGTCAGGCGGGGGCACACGGTTCCAGGCCCGGTGGCCGGGAGGCGTGTCGGCCACTAGGGTTCCGTCAAGATCTCTCGCAGCGTCCGCCCCTCCGCACCTTCCAGCTCGATGCCGAGCAGGTGTGCCATCGTCGGCCCGAGGTCGATCGTGCTCACTGAATCGAGCATCACCCCGGGTTTGATCCCGCGACCTGAGGCAATGAAAAGTGCCTGCAGATCGGCATCCGTGGAAAGGTAACCGTGCGTGCCGAGGCCGCCCTCGACGGCGTCGGCGATGGTCTGCCCGCCCGCAGCCGCGGAGAATGCGTATCCCTCCTTCGCGGTCAGAAACAACGCCCCGACCTGATCGCTCTCGGCAGGCGACGGCAGGCCATAGGCGGGGTACTCCGCCGGCTCGATGATCTTGTCAATGCCTTCGATCCCGACGAGCGCCTGCTTCACGCGCGCGAGCAGCTGCCCGGTCGAATCCGGCTGCGTCAGGTAGACGAACGCGGTCCCGCCTTCCGACAAGAGGTATGCCTCGGCGCGAGTCACCCGGCCGTCGGTGGCGGCGAGCAGTCCTGACGCCAGGAACGCGGCGTTCGGCATGATCTGGCGCCTGACGTTCCTGAATCCGTGGTCCGAGGCGATGACGAACGTCGTCCGTTCGGCCAGACCGGCCTGTTCGACTGCCTGAACGATGGTCGCGACCTGCGAGTCGAGGTGCGCCATGACCGATGTGGCCGCGAGCGTTCCCGGGCCATAGCGGTGCTGTATGGAATCCAGTGTGAGCAGATGCACCATCATCAGGTTGGGGCGGTGCACGCGGATGATATGTGCGGCCGCAGTCACCCAGAGGTGATCTTTGAAGACGATGTTCTTCTCGCGGAAGTGGTCAACGTCTTCTTGCGAGACGATTCCCGCCTCGATCATCTCTCGCGCGATCGGTCCTTCCGGATCAGGCTCCTCACGAAACTCCCACGTGACCGTCGGGGCGTTCCAGATTGCGACCCAGTCCACCTGGGCCGTTGTCAGCCCACGCTCGTGGGCAACGTCGTACAACGTCGGGACGTGGACCATGTCTTTCTTTTCGCGCCACGGTTCGACGTGCGGCGGCAGACCGGGCTGCCGGACCAGCACGCCGTTGAACAGAACCTGGTGTTTCGCCGGCGTCACCCCAGTGATCATCGACGTGTGGTTCGGCCAGGTGATTGTCGGGTTCACCGGACGCATCCCGTTCGCGGTCGCGCCCCGCGCGGCCAGCCGCCGCAGCGTCGGGAGCGGCACCGATGGGTCAGCGAGCGCCGACGCTTTGAAACCGTCGAGGCTGATAATGACGACGTGGTTCGATGTGTCGGACCCTGCCGGCGATTGTGCGCTCAGGAGCAGCGTCGTCAACACACCGATCAGCAGCACGGAACAGCAGGATCGGAAGGTGGAGTGGCGCATCGGGAGAGCCTATATGAGTTGGCAGGCGGCGCGCGGCCGTGTCGGATGCGACCGACCCAGGCGTCGCAGCGGGGTTAGAGGCGATTGAGGCGCCCTCCGTCTACCCGCACCATCGCGCCCTGCACGAACTGCGCGTCGTCTGAGAGGAGATAGGCGATCACGGCGGCGATGTCTTCGGGCCTGCCGACGTCGGCCGGATCGATTGTCTCGGCGCCCGACTTGACGTTCGGGTTCTCCCACAGCATCGGCGTGTCGATGGCGCCAGGGAGGATCGCGTTGACCCGGATGCCCTTCGGCTTCCCCTCGAGCGCGGCGGTGCGCGTCAGCGAGAGCAGCGCGGCCTTTGCGGCTGCATAGCAGGCCACGAGCGGTGATGTCTCGAGCGCGTGGATGCTCGACACGTTCACGATTGCACCGCCTGGCGCCATGCGCAGAAACGCGTGCTTCGTGAAGTAGAACGCGCCGAGCAGGTCGACGTGCAGCACGCGCATCCAGTCCTCGCCGGTCAGCTCCGCGATCGGCCGGAACAGCATGAGACCGGCGTTGTTGACGACGCCATCGAGGCGGCCGAAGCGATCGAACGCCGTCGGTCACGGTCGCCTGCACCTGGTCTTCGCGCGCGACGTCGCACGGCAACGCCACCGCGTCGAGCGCCCCGGCCGCGCGTACCTGCTCGGCGGCCGCCCGCCCTTTTGCGGCATCGAGGTCGGCGACGATGACGCGAGCGCCCTCGGAGCCGAGACGCCGCGCGGTGGCCAGCCCGATGCCGCTGGCGCCGCCGGTGACAATCGCCACCTTCTCCTTGAATCTCATCCCCGTGCCCCCGCTGAATCGCTGTTTGCTGGCGAGGTGTTCGTCTCGACCGCGGTGTTTCGCGCCTCCGCGCGCTGGCGCTGCGCCCATTCACCCCCTTGCTCCTTGGGCATGACGATGGGCACCTGGAGGCACACGCTCATCGTGGGGAGCACCTGGCGCCAGTCGGCGATCAGCTGCTTGTAGGCCGCGCCGACCGGCCGGATGCGGCGATCGAGGTCGAACAGGCCGAGCGGATTGACGTGGCCGTTGTCCTCGCGGAGTGCCGTGTCCCAGTCCACCTGGTCGGTCAGCGAGTACCACGTGAACCCGACAACCGGGATGCCGTCGTTGCGCACGCGCAGCACGTTGGCCCATTCCTTCCAGAGCCAGTTGACCGACTCGCCGCCGGTGGGACCCTCGGCCAGGTTGGTCTCCGTGTGCATGACCGGCAGGCGATAGCGGTCGTAGTACTGCCACGTGATCTCCGAGTAGCCGAAGATCTCGCCCGCGCCCTTCGTGCGGCCGTCAGGGGCGACGCGGTGCTCGTTGGTGCAGTAGTAGTCGTTCCCCATGATGCAGTGGTGCTTGAGCGAGTGGTCCAGGAAGAAGTGGTACTCGTCCCGCGTCATCCCGTTGTCCATCAGGAACTCGTACATCTCCGATTCGATGCGCCGGCCGTAGTTCAGGTCGAGCGACAGGAAGCGGCGGGCGTTCAGGATCTCCGCCGGCTTGATCGCCGTCGGGCTCTCGGCGTGGAAGTACTCGGACGACTCGCTCTGGACGAAGATCGCATCGGGGCGGGCGTCGAGGATGGCATGCATCGCCAGTACATTGCCCTTCACGATGTGCTTGAGGGCGGTGACGAACGCGTCGTCACTCGAGAGCTGCTCGTTCCACCAGCCGAACTGCGCCGAGAAGAGGGCGCAGATGTACATCTCGTTGACGGGCGTATAGAGCTGCACCCACGGGTAGCGCGTCGCGAATGCGCCGGCGTACGCCGCGAAAAGCTCCGGGAAGTCGGGGTTCTGGAAATTGCCGATCCAGTCGGGCACGCCGAAATGGCAGAGATCGACGATGGGCACGATGTCCATCTCGCGGAGCGCGGCGAACGTCTGGTCGGAGAAGGTCCAGTCGAAGCGGTTCGGACCAGGGTAGGCGCGGTGCAGCGGGACGCCATACCGCAGGAAGCGAATCCCGAGCTCGCGCACCAGCTCGAAGTCTTCGCGCCAGCGGGCATAGTGGCCGCAGCGATCCATCTCGTCCACTCGATGGGCGCCCTGCTCGATCGTTGGCGCGCTGTTCTCGATTCCGGTCGCAAACATGAAGAAAGGGCTGGACGATGTGCGGCGGTGAGGCATACTCGACAACCGATGCAAGGAGTGGGCTCAGGGATGGCGGATGCAGGATGTCGGATGCAGGATGCAGGATGCAAATGGCAGGTTGTCAGGATCCGCACCAGCCGCCAGCCGCCAACCGCCCGCGGCCGACCGACAGCCGCCCGCCGCCCGCCGAGATCAGTGCTCACCGTCCTAATGATTGACATCACCGACCATTTGGCGCTTGACGAGCGGGAGCTGGACGAGCGGTTCGTGCGCGCGTCGGGCCCGGGCGGGCAGAACGTCAACAAAGTCGCCACCGCGGTGCAGCTTCGTTTCGACGTTCATGCCTCGTCATTGCCGGACGAGCTGAAGCGCCGCCTGCTGGTGCTGGCGGGCAAGCGGGTGACCGCCGACGGTGTCCTGGTCATCGACAGCCGCGAGCATCGCACCCAGGCGCAAAACCGCGAGGCCGCCCGCGAGCGCCTCGTGAAACTGCTGCAGCAGGCGTCGCACCGGCCGCGAACCCGCCGGCCAACCAGGCCGACGGCCGGGTCACGCGAACGGCGGATCCAATCGAAGAAGAAGCGGGCCAAAACGAAGGAAGGTCGTCGCGCCGGGGGCGAGGAGTAGGTCACCCTCCGATCCGGTCACCGACCAGGAACCAGGCTCGCTCTTCCACAGCCTCCCGGATCCTCCACCGATTGGCCATGTCACGCGTGCCCATGGGCACGGGCATGCTCGTTGCGCGCGTCGAGGCCGGCGCCGGGCGGTACGCGCAGCTTGCGCCCGGTCAGCTCTTCGTACACCTTCTCCACGTGCGCGGCGAACGGGTCGTACGTCGTGCCGCTCGCGTAGCGGGCGATCTGCGGGTTCGCTGTGATCGTTGCCCTCAGCGGCTCGATGAGCGCGGTGGCGTCCTGTACGCCGGTCTTCACGAGCCGGGCGTCTACCAGGGCGACGAGCGCGCGGAAGTAGGCCTGCTGATCGTCGAGCAGCGCCGCCGTACCCCGCGGGCCATGCCCCGGGCACAGCACGCGGGCGCCCAGCTTGCGCGGCGCGTCGAGCGTCTTGATCCACGAACCCACATCGCCGTCGCCGACGAAGTTGTACGCGCCGTTCACGCACACGTCGCCGCTGAAGAGCACGCGTTGGTTCGGCAGCCACGCGAGCGCGTCGCCGCGCGTGTGCCCCGTGCCGAAGTGCACGAGCTCGACGCGCTGCTTGCCATCGTCGAAGAACAGCTGCGACGGAAACAGCAGTGACGGAGCCTTCAGACGGGTAGATCGCAGATCCTCCCGCTCTTTCGCCTCCGACTCCCACCGTCCAGGCGCGCCGCCGTACTGCCCGGTCTCGAGCCGCCGCATTTCTTCGAGCGCGCCGACGTGCGCAACCGGCGTGGCGCCCTGATCCGCGAGCACCTGGTTCCCGTAGGCGTGGTCGCCGTGGTGGTGCGTGTCGAAGGCAAAGCGGATTGGCTTGTCGGTGACGGCGCGAATGGCCGAGAGGACGAGCCGGGCGCCAGACGGGAAGCTCGTATCGATGACGAGCACGTAATCGTCGAGCACGACCCAGCCGCTGTTCGACCCGGTTGTGGCGGCATCCTTCTCGAAAAAGAACACACCTGGTGCGACCTCCTGCACGCCTGCCGCGGGCGCCTGCGCCGGTGGTGTGCCGGCAAGCAGCTGCTCCTCGGCGGTAGCCGCCAGAAACGCGGCTGCTCCGACAGACAGGAAGTTGCGCCTGCTCACGTCACACATGTGTGCCTCCAGCCGCGTCTCGCGTGCGCCCGCGGCGAGCACTCTACCGTCCGGCGGCGCTCGAGCGCAAAGCATGTGGGCGTCGTTCGAGTTGTCCGACGTCGCGACGGAAGCGTCAGGCCGGGTCGTCGCCACGGAGGACCGTTCGTCCGTGCGGGACAGCGGTTTCGCGGCGGGATTTCTATCTGCAGTGCGGGCTTCGTCGAGCCTGAGCTCGGCGTCGGCACCCTGGGATTGACGCCCTCAAGGCTCCGTGAACGCCGGGTCGTAGACGGCCTTCAACGGCGAGTGCTTCCCGCCAGGACTGCCGCGGTCACCGCCGGCGATTTCCGTGCTGACGACCAGTTGTTTCGCGTCGCCGGCGACGGCCACCGCGAAGTGCCGCGACAGCTTCATCCCGTGCGGGATTTCGAGCTCCATCACCAGCGCGCCGTCTTCCCAGCGCGTCTTCGTCTGCTACCGTCCCCGACGTGAGCTGGTGCCTCTCTTCCTTGCCGTTGGCCGTATACCGCCGGACGTGGCCCTCGTCATCGGTGAAATTGACCACGTCCCCGTCCTGGCTGATGACGAGCCGCGTGGGTGCGACGAGCACTTCGTGCGTGAGATCGCGCATGCGCTGCATCTCTTGCTTGTCCGGCTGGGTCCCGGCTCCACCGGGTCCACCGTGCCCGCCCATGCCACCCATCCCGGGTCCGCCAAACCCACCCCGGCCACCCCCGGGATGGCCGCCATGCCCACCAGCTCCCGGGTCGGGACCGATGCCCGCGGGAGTGGGGCTGCTGGCCTCACGGTTCAGTTCCCAGGCCCCCGACATGTTCGTCTGGGCAGCCGGCGACTCTCTTTGTGCGGCCGTGAGCGTCGGGAGAGCGCAGACAAGCGCGGTGACAACGATGACGATCGGAAGCTTCAAGTCAGGACCTCGCCATCGGACTTCGCGGATCAGAGGCTGATGGTTCCAATTGTCCTACCAGAACGTGTGCAGCGCCACCCGAAGGGCGAAGAAGCCGTAGAAGCACACGCACAACACGAGCAGGGCCTCGCGATAGAGCGGCGGGCGCAGCGCGCGCGGCAGGAAGCGCCGGTTCACGATCAGGATCTGCACGCCGGCAACCGCCATCACGAAGCCGGCGACGTTCGCCATCACCTTGAACAGCGCGAACGGGCCAGCGAGCCGCATCGTGTACACCGCCCAGCACGAGAAGGCGGCGAGCACCGCGTAGTAGATGAGTGACGCCTGCCCGCGCGCCCATCGGCGAGCCCGTGCGCTGCCGGTCCACGTGAGGTCGGTGACCGTGCGCACGAGGAGATCGGTGTTGCCCAGGTGGGTGGAGAACAGGATCCAGAATCCGTTGAGCAGGGTGAGGACCCAGAACCCCCGCCACAGGTGCGCCGCCATGTAGTGCGCCTGATAGGCGCCCGTCGCCAGACCCTGCATGTCGCTGCCCGGGGGCACGACGCTCGTCGCGAGGTTCACCGTCAGGAAGATGCCGATACCGCAGAAGAGTGCCCACACGAACACCTGGTCGATGACCACGTAGCGCCACCACGCGTGCCATCGCAGGAGATTGGCAGTGGTCACCGGGAACGTCACTCCGATCGGCGACAGCCGGGTGTGGCGTCCGCCAACGGCACTCTCGATGGCGCCCACCTGTCCGCCCATGCCGAAGCCCTTGTCGCGGATCCAGTTGGTGATGGTCAGGTTGCCGACGCCGCCCGAACCCGCGGTGGCCGCGAGCGCCCCGAGCAGGCCCCAGTCGATCGCTCCGTCCGGGCTGCGCACGCTGAAGAAGCCGATCAGCGTGCGCCACCAGTCGTGGGCCGGCACGAACATGACGTTCGCCGCGATCAGGAACGTGAAGATGAAGAGGAGCATGCTCCACGACGCGTACTCGAGCATCCGCTCCACCGTGCCGCCGAAGAGCAGCATGAGCGCGACGAACACCACGAGCGCCCACGGCGAGCCACTGCACGGCCTGAACGTCTGCCGGATCGCTGCCCGGGAGCCGGCCGGCGCCCATGCTGAAGATCGTGGCTCCGGCGGTGAGTGCGAGGGCGGGCCACCCGAGCTGCACGACCGTCAGCACGATGTAAACGACCGCCCACCACGTGGGCCCGGGCGCGAGCCGCATGAATCCGGTGTAGATCGGCTCGCCGGTGTAGAGCGTGTAGCGGATCGCCTCGAGGTTGAACACGAGCTGCAGCACGATGGCGATCGTCGCGATGCCCATGATGCTGGTGCCGTACTTGACCGCTGCCGCCGGTCCGACGAGCCACTCGCCCCCGCCGATTGCCGTGGCCAGCAGGATAGCCCCGGGGCCGATCACGCGCAGCACGTGGCGCACGGTGAACGGCGGCGGAGCGGGCAGGTCCGCCGTCGACCAGGCGGGAAGACCTCCGGCTTGTCGACGGAGCGGTCGGCGGCAACTCGGTGGACGTGGGCACAGGGCGCGCATTGTACCGCGAGAACTCCATCGGTTCGCGTGCTAGCCTCCATGGGACAGAAAGCGTGGACCAACCGCGCAGCGCGTGGATGGCCGCGCGGTTCACTGCGTCACCATCAGGTCTGTGTCATGGATGCGCTCGTGCTCCAATGCGGCGGGCCCACCGCCGTCGTCAATCGCTCACTGGCCGCACTCGTCCGGCGATGGCGCGAGTGCGCGCCCGGTCGCACGCTGCACGGTGGCCATCAGGGGCTGCGCGCGCTCACCACCGGCGACTGGCGATCCCTCGAAGACGCGAGCGACGACTGGCTGGCGGCCGTCGAGACGTCGCCTGGGATGGCTCTCGGAGGAGGACGCGATCGGCTCACGGCTCCCGAGCTCGACGATGGTCTCGCCCGGCTCGCCACCCGTGGGATTCATACGCTGTTCCTCATCGGCGGCAATGGCACCATCGCTGCGGGCCGCGCCCTGTCGTTGCGCCCCTCACGGGCACCGCTGCGCCTGATCGCGATTCCAAAGACGATCGACAACGACATTCCCGAGACCGACGTGTGTCCCGGGTTCCCGAGCGCGGCGCGTTTCCTCGTTGCATCGGTGCGCGACATCGGTGCCGACGCCGCGAGCATGCGCGGGTACGAGGACGTCGTGCTGATGGAGACGATGGGCCGGCATGCCGGCTGGCTCGCTGCCGCGACCGCTCTCGCCCGATCACACGCCGGTGACGCGCCGCACCTCATGCTCGTGCCGGAAGTGCCGTTCGACGAGGCGTCGTTCCTCGCTGCCGTGCGGAATCAGCACGCGCGCACGGGCATCGCCGTCGTGACCGTGGCCGAAGGCGTGCGCGACGCCGCCGGCGCGTTTCTCGCCGGGCGGATGGCGGATGCGCTGGTCGAACGCGACGCCGCGGGGCAGGTGATCTTCGGACGGAGTACCGGGCCGTCGCCGTACGTCGCGGCGCTCGTGCGGGAGCGGCTCGGGTTGCGATGCCGCGTGGTTCGGCCTGACCTGCTGCAGCGCTGTTCGCAGGCACACGTCTCGGACCTGGATCGCACGCTCGCAGCCCTGGCCGGCGCGGCCGCCGCGGACGCAGCCGCGCCGGACGGTGGTGCCGCCGTGATGATTGGGTTGCGGCTCGCCGGGGCCCGCTGGACAACGGAAGTCGTGCCGCTGGAACAGGTGCGCGGGGAGCGCACGGTCCCCGCCAGCACCTTGAAAGACCCGACGTGCCTGGTGGCATTGCTGGCGTGAGCTGGCGAGCGTCTCGCAAGGAGCGCACGGTGCAGGAGCGAACGCGCAAGCAGACGTGAGCAGGTAGAATCTGCGGCGCATGCGCAGACTGTCGTTCCTGCTTCCGCTGCTCGCAGGGGTATTCGTCTCGGCGGCGTGGCAATCGCCGCCCGGCGCTCCGCGCGGTGACGCGTTCTCCGTCACGGAGGCCAGCATCCCGCAGATGCGTCAGGCAATGAACGAAGGGCGCATCACCTCGCGCGAGCTCGTCGTTCAGTACCTGACGAGAATCGCCATCTACGAAGATCGGCTGAACGCGGTCGTGACCGTCAACCCGCAGGCGCTGGCGGAAGCCGACGCGCGCGATCGCGAGCGCGCCCGGCGCGGGGCCCGCGGGCCGCTGCACGGCATCCCCATCGCGCTCAAGGACATCATCCTGACGAAGGGCCTGCGTACGACGGGCGGTGCGCTCGCGTTTGCCGATCTCGTTCCGCCGTACGACGCGACGGTGACGACGAACCTGCGCGACGCGGGCGCAGTGATCATTGCGAAGACGAACCTCACCGAGCTCGCCAACTGGGTGGCCGGTCCGCCGACGCCGATGCCCGCGAACTACAACGCGGTGGCGGGGTACGGGCTGAACCCGTACGATCCGCGCCGCGATCCGCGCGAGGCCACCGCGGATGGCCGACCCGCACTGAGCACCGGCGGTTCGAGCTCCGGCGTGGGCACGGCGATGAGCTTCTGGGCGGCGAACGTGGGCACCGAGACGTCGGGATCCATTCTGAGCCCCGCCAACCAGACGATGCTCGCCGCCATCAAGCCGACGGTGGGACGCATCAGCCGCTACGGGATCATTCCGATCACCGCCGACCAGGACACGGCGGGTCCGATGGCTCGCAGTGTCACCGACGCGGCCATCCTGCTCGGCGCGCTCGAAGGGGCTGTGCCAGATCCGAAGGGCGACGCCACGACGCGGTGCGCGAGACCGCCACGTGGCGACTACACGCCGCACCTCACGGCCGGCGGGCTGAAGGGCGCCCGCATCGGCGTCCCGCGCGCCTTCTTCTACGATGCGGTCACGCCATCCTTCCAGAAGGATTCCCGCGGCGGGCTCGACGAAGGGCAGAAGCTGGTGATGCAGCAGGCGATCGCGGCGCTCGCCGCGGCCGGCGCGGTCGTCGTGGATCCCGTGGACATCCCGAGCGTCTCGGCGGCAGCCGCCGATGACAGCCTCCTGGCGTGGAGCGTGTGCACGACACCGAAGGAGGCGGATGCCGACTGCTCAATCGTGTTCAAGTACGGCATGAAGCGCGACTTCAACGCGTGGCTCGCGTCGCTCGGCAACGCCGCGCCGGTGCAGACGCTCACGGAGCTGCGTGCGTGGAACACGGCGCACGCGAAGATGGGCGCAATCAAGTACGGGCAGTCGCTGCTCGACATCTCAGACGAGGTGGACCTCGAAGCCGACCGCGCGCGGTATGCGTCGGATCGCGCGAAGGACCTGCGGCTGTCCACTGACCAGGGAATCGACGCCGCGCTCCAGGCGCACGGTCTCGATGCGCTGTTGTTTCCCGGCGGCGCCGGCGCGGCGATCGCCGCGAAGGCCGGCTATCCTACGGTGATGGTCCCGTTCGGCATGATCCCGAATGCGCCGTCGGTGCCGTTTCCCGAGGGCTTCGCAGCGCGCCCGGCGCCGTTCGGGGTCAGCTTCACGGGAACGGCGTGCAGCGAGCCGCGCCTGATCGAGATGGCTTTCGCCTTCGAGCAGGCGACGAAGAAGCGGCTGCCGCCGGTCCTTGCCCCATGAACCGTCGCAGGTTCCTCCGCATCGTCGCGGCCGCCGCGGCCGTTTCGCCTTCGGCGCGCGCCGCGGCACGCGTGTCCTCGTGGCTTGCTGGCGCGGCGAGCCTCGACATCACGCCTGAGCGATCGCTGTGGATGGCCGGGTTCGCCCGACGCACGCAGCCGTCGCAGGGCGTTGCGCTGCCGCTGCGCGCCAAAGCGCTGGCTCTTCAGCATCGCGACGGGCGCCCTGTGGTGCTCGTGACCGTCGACCTGCTCGGCGTCACCGCGCGACTGACCGATCGGGTTGCGGCGGAGCTGCAGCGCCTGCATGGAGTCAGGCGGGCGGAGATCCTGTTCAACGCGAGCCACACGCACTGCGGCCCGGTTGTCGACGAGCAGCTGTCGGTCGCGTACGATCTCACTCCCGCGCAGTGGGATGACGTCCGCGCGTACACGGCGCAACTCGAGAGCAAGCTCGTGGCAGTGGCCGGCGAGGCACTGACGCGTCTCCGTCCTGCGCGGATCGGCTACGCCAGGGGAGAAGCCTCGTTCGCCGCGAATCGCCGGGCGACGTTCACGCCCGCCGGTCCTGTCGATCATGGCGTGCCGGTGCTGCGCGTTGACGGCGCCGGCCGCGAACCGCTGGCGATTGTCTTCGGCTACTCGTGCCACAACACCACGCTGCAGGACGGCTTCGTGCAATACCACGGCGACTACGCCGGCGTGGCGCAGGCGGCGCTTGAACTGCGGCATCCAGGTGATACGTGATCACGCTTGTCCTTTTCGCTCTGCTCCTGCAGGGGACCCTGCCGCCGCCGCAGCCCGCGCCGCCTGCCCCGGCGTCCGCGTCGAAGCAGACGTGGACTGGGTGCCTGCAGGCGGGTAACGCTCCGGGCACCTACCGGCTCAACCTCGATCAGCCGGCACGCACGCCGGCGCAAACGCAGGGCACATCAACAGAGGGGACGCAGGGAGATCCCTTCGTCCAACTCGTGACCAGCGCCACAAAACTGGACCTCACGAAACACGTCGGGAAGCGCCTGCAGGTGACCGGACGCCAACTCACCGACGCGGAGGCCGAACACGAGGCCGCGCGCCAGCCGAACCGCCAGGAAGCGAACGAGACCGCAGCGGGTACGGGCGGCACCACCCAGCGGCACGAGCGCTACGTCCGGGTCGCGTCCGTTACGCCTGCGAGCGGGGAGTGCAGGTAGGGCGGGGAATGCACAATGCAGATTGACGTTCCCGGCTGACGCACAGGCGTTGTGCGCTGACGCGACATTCGCTAGGCCCGCCTGAAGGCGGGCACTACACGGAGTGGACTGACCGCCTGACGAGCGTGAGGCAGAAAACGCGCGCCGCCCCCGCGCGTGCATTTTTGTCGCGCGTTGTGCATCGTGCACGGCCGGTGATCGCGAGTACCGATACCGGTGTATCCTGTTACAGCTCGTCCGTTCGCGCTCATTCCCGCTGATCGCTTGACCGTCGATGTGACTGCTTGACGCGTTGGGGCGTCCTAACGCGTGACGCGCCGTCGGGTGCGAACCGGATCCCACATGCACGCGCCGGAGGTCTCGTCCGCATGCGGATTTCAGCCAATCGTCTCCTGCCCGCGCGATCGCTCGACCGGACCGCCGATTTCTACGCACCGCTGGGGTTCAAGACGCTCTTCCGGGAAGACCTGCCTGGCGGATACCTCATACTCCGCCGCGATGCGGTGACGTTGTCGTTTGTGCGGCAGGGGTGCGAGGCTGCCGCTCGTCCGGCCGGGTCCTTCCACATGAACGTAGAAGACGTCGATCGGTGCCATGCCGACTGGGGCGCGGTTCTGGTGGCGGCCGGCGCCCCGGGCCTGGGGGCAATACACACCACCACGGCGGGGCGTGAGTTTGCGCTCGTCGATCTCGATGGCACCTCGCTCCGTGTGACCCAGCAGCGGCAGGCGTCCGCCGATGGCCCGCCTGAAAAGGCGGGCACTACACGGAAGGACGATGGCCCGGCTGAAGGCGGGCACTACACCGAAGGAGACGTGCGTGGCGGACCGTCACCCCGCCCTCCGCTATAATCGCGCTTCCGCATGCTCACCGGGCGCAGGTACGTCGTGTCAGGCCGAGTGCAGGGCGTCGGGTTCCGGTTTTTCGCGCGCGATGCCGCGGCGCGCGAGGGAATCCAGGGGTTCGTGCGGAACTTGCCGGACGGCGCGGTGGAAATCGAGGCCCACGGCGATTACGACGCGCTGATCCGCTTCGAGCGCGCGATCCGGCGCGGACCCACCGGTGCGAGGATCGACGACGTGGTCGTGGATCCCGCGCCGCCATCAGAGCGCCATCACGGGTTCCGCATCGATCCCTGAGCGCCAGGACCGACATCGCACATGGACATCCTCAAAGAAAAAATCCGGCACGTGCCCGACTTTCCGAAGGCGGGCATTCTGTTCTACGACATCACGACGCTGCTGCGCGATCCGGATGGGTTTCGCGCCGTGGTCGACAGCCTCGCGCTCCCGTTCACATCGGCCGCCATCGACGTGGTCGTCGGGATCGAGAGCCGCGGGTTCATCCTCGGCGGTGCGGTGGCCGACCGGGTCGGCGCCGGCTTCTCCCCCGTTCGCAAGCCGGGCAAGCTGCCCTCGACGACCGTCAGCGAGAGCTACGCCCTCGAGTACGGCTCCGACTCCCTCGAGATCCACCAAGACGCGGTCTCACCGGGGCAACGCGTCCTCATCGTTGACGATGTCATCGCCACTGGCGGTACGGCGAAAGCCACCACCGCCCTTGTGCGACGTCTTGGCGGCACGGTGCACGGCCTCGCCTTTCTCATCGAGCTCGTTGCGCTGAACGGCCGCGAGCGGCTCGCCGGCGAGAGTGTGTTTTCGGTGCTGAAATACTGAGCCTGCCGTCACCGCGTGCTCCTCACGTCAGGCTCAATCTGGCACTGACGACGGACCACGGACTCGCGCTCGGGTTGATCGACACCGGGCCCGCCCTCCCGGCCTGGTACATCACCGACGAGGACGGGTGGCAGCCCAGAGCGCAGCGGTTCGACGCCATGCTCGCCGGAGCCGGGCTGATTGCACCACCCGCCATGCTCCACACCAGCATCGGCAAGGGCCTTAACCTGGACGATCCGGAGTGGCAGGAAGCTGTCATCGCGCAGGCGGTGGCCGCCAGCTATCGACTGGTGACGCTCGACCCGATCCGCAGCCTGTCGGCGGCAGCCGATCAGGGACCGCGCGAGCTCAAGCCACTCGTGACGTTCATCCGGCGCTTGATGCGTGAGGCCGAGTGCGCGGTGTTGATCGTTCACCACGACACGAAGCCGGGCGACAAGCCAGACCAGCGGCGTCGGCCACAGCGGGCTCAGGAGGCGGCATCTTCTCGATTGCCGATGCTTCTTACATGCCGAGGCGCTGGACGGCGACAGGCGGCTGCTGGTACCCACCGCCTACAAGTTCACCGCGGACCCACCGCCGATCACGTTGACGCTCGAGAGCGGCGACGGATGGCTGCGACCGGTGGGTGAGCACGCGGGGACTGGCGACAGCGCGAACTCTGCGGCCCTGGACGCGAAGATCCTCGACTACTTGAAGCACTACCCCAACCCTACGGCTCCAAGGTCGCCAAGGACCGCCCCGATGATCTCCTCACTGACATCCCCGCTGCAGGCGCTGGCAAATCACTGCCGTCGTCCGTAAAGCCTCTGCAAGTCCATTTCGCGATAGTGCTGCATTTGCGCGAGGTAAGCGGTCACCGTCACCGCGAGATCATTAAGGAAATACAACATCTCACCGGTAATGCTGTCCCGCTCGACATGGAAGTGGTCGCCGCCGATGCGCAGATCAACGGTCGTTTTGTCCATAACCTCGTCATCGGCTCGACGGCAGTTTCTCTGAAGGTGAGCCGTATACGTGACTGACGCCGCCACACCGAAGATGCGACGCCCGGACGTGACATCAGTGGTGGAGCGACTACGAACCAGAGGCGATATGAGACGGGCGATGTCGCGGAAATCCATCGCATCGACCGCGATGGAATCGTGTCACCACGCGCCTTGGAATGCGACGGTGGGGGCCTCTCGACCCTCTCAAGGCCAGGAGCTTTCTTCATGGGTGGGCGGGACCGGGAGAACGCCGTCAAGAGTGGCGATCACCACGGGGAAGCCTCGTGGCGAACACCAGGCGTTCCCCCTGGACCCGCAATACCTGGCTCGAGCACCGCACATGCCGTTGGCATCAACGTGTCGCGACAAGCAGTGGCCGGAAACCCGGGCGCGTGTTGTTTGCGTCCACGGCGACATTTGTTTTGCTGACGCAAGAGGGACACAAGTCAGACCGGGGGGTGGATCAAGAGCTGCCGCCCCCATCTTGGAAACCGCTTGGTGGGTTGATTTTTCTGCATACGGGTTGGGACTCGAGAGGAGGGGGCATGCACGCTCCGGGTACGCGGGTCAGTGTGCCCGGGCCGGTGCCGCGTACGTGATTCGCCAGACCTTGCCTGCACCGTCGTCACTGACGAGCAGCGACCCGTCCTTCAGCACCGCGACGCCGACCGGCCGGCCCCAGACCTCTGGCGAGTCTTCGCCGAGCATCCAGCCGACCACGAAATCCTCGTACCCGCCGATCGCCTCGCCTTCCCTGAACGGAACGAAGACGACCTTGTACCCCGTGCGCTTCGCGCGGTTGGACGATCCGCGCAGCGCGACGAAGGCGCCTCCGCGGTACCGCTCTGGAAACTGGCGGCCAGCGTAGAACGCGAGTCCCATCACCGCAGAGTGTGACTGCAGGATGACGTCGGGGACGGCGGACGCCTTCACGAGGTCTGGCCGCGCGCCCTTGTGCCGCGGGTCTTCGTGGGCGCCGATGTAGGCGTACGGCCAGCCGAAGAACGCGCCGGCGCGCGCGCGCGTCACGTAGTCGGGCACGAGATCATCCCCCAGGCCGTCGCGCTCCTGGACGGCAATCCACGGCTCGTGCGTCTTCGGGTGGAAGTCGAGGCCGACGGGGTTGCGGGTGCCGGTCACCACAACCTCGCGTCCGGTCCCGTCGGGCCTGAAACGGAGCACGGCGGCGCGCAACGGATCCGGCTCGAGATCGATGTTCGACGAGGATCCCACCGTGACGTAGAGCCAGGCCCGATCGGGGCTGAACCGGATGTTCCGCGTCCAGTGCCCTGTCGGCCCGCTCGGCAGGTCGGCAATCCTCTCGGGTGGAGCTGCGGACGCGCGTTGCCCGTCGGCATAGCCGAACCGCAGGATGCCGTCAGTCGCCGCGACGTAGAGATGATCGTCACGGAATGCGAGGCCGAACGGCTGCTTGATCCCGGTGGCGAACTCGAATCGCTCGGCGGGGTCGATGACGTGATTGCCGTCGGCGTCGTGGAGCGCGAGCACGCTGCCGGTGGAGGAGTCCGACACGAATACGTCGCCGTTCGGCGCCTCGACGAGCTGGCGAGGACGTTCGAGGTTGTCGGCGAAGATGGCTGCGGTGAAGCCCGGGGGAAGGGTCAGCACCGCCCCCGCGGGCTGGGCGACCACCTTGGGAGGGTTGGCCGTGGGTGTAGAGGGCTCGCCCAAATCGCCCGGGGAGAAGCGGTGGGCCTTCAGCCCTGGCCGCGCATCATCGAGCGCGCGCAGGCCGGTGTTTCCCAGAGTCGCCGCTCCCATTACGATCACAGCCAGCACAAGCCGTTCGCATCGCGTCATCTCGGTGCTCCTCTGCCCAAAGGCGATGCCACCCTCGACCAAGTAGGTGGTCGCGTTCGCGCACTCCTGCCGGGGGCAGTCCGGTGCCGCCGGTGGATGATAGCCGACCTCTCCTGTGAGCGCGCGTTCCGTGTAATGGCCCGAGGTGCCCGGATCGACCGCGTGCCAGAGCGGCATTGTGCTGGACCGACGAGCCCACGATGAGCCGCAGCAGAAGCGCATCCGGCAGAAGACGTCTGCGCGGTGCCGCGGAGGCACGGTGGTTGCAGCCTCGCGGGCGGAGAGAACCTGCGATGGACACGTCTGAACTGCGCGTGGAGCAACGACTCTGGGAGTTGACGCAGCGCGTACGCCATTCAGCTCGGCGGGAGCCCACGCTCGGGGCGGCGGTCGCAAGCGGGACCGCCGGAGCGCTGGCGCTCACTGCCGTACACCAGCTCGCGCGGCGCCGCCTGCCGAATGCCCCGCGGATGGACGTTCTGGGCATGCGCGCGATGGCACGCGGCGCACACCGGCTCGGCAAACAGCCGCCAACCGGTCGCGCCTTGTACCGCGCGACGCTTGCCGGTGATCTCCTTTCCAACGCCGCCTACTACTCGGCCGTGGCGCTCGGTGGGCAATACGCGGTGCAAGCAGGCGCCGCGCTCGGACTCGCGGCGGGCTTCGGCGCTCTCGCACTGCCGCCGGCCATCGGGCTCGGCCGCCCGCCTCACGTGCATGCCTGGTCGAATCGCCTGATGACCGTGGCGTGGTACACGATAGGCGGCCTGGTCGCCGGCGCTTCGTACAAGGCCATCCAGCGCCAACGCGGTCGCGGTCACGCCTGATCGATCAGCCGCTCAGTCGAGTACGTCCCCGAGCCACTCCGACAAGAGCGCAGCAAACCGCGTGGGCTGTTCCAGAAACGGCAGGTGCCCGCAGTCGGCGAGCACCTCGACCCGCGCGCCGGGGGGCAGCGTCGTCCCAAACGCGCGTACGGCGTCAGGTGGCGCGTATAAATCCTCCGCTCCTGTCACCGCCATGCATTTCGTGACGCCAAACGGTGGCAACGGGCGAGCGGCCCACTCCGCGAGGGCCCGGGCCGTCGCGGCATAGGCGCGCGGCGATTGCGTTTCGAACAGGCGACCGAACAGGGCCGTGAGCTCAGGTCGCTCCTCCCGCGTACGCCGCGAGAAGTTGGCCTCGACCACAGCGTTTGCGATTCCCGCGAGCCCGTGGCGCGCGACGGCCTCGGCACGTTGCGCGATACGGTCACGCGAGGCGGTGGTCGGGGCCGGCAGCCCGCCGACCGACGCGAACGCGCGCACCAGGCCCGGAGCACGCCGCACCACCTCGAGACCGACGATGGCGCCGAGCGAGTGGCCGACGAGGACGATGTCCGTGACCCGGAGGTGCGCCGCGAGCTCGATCACGAGGTCGGCCACCGCGTCGAAGGAGAACGGCCCGTCCAGCGGGCTGCGCCCCGACCCAGGCAAGTCGAACGCAATCGTGCGCCGTGTCGGCGCCAGCGCCGGACCGAGCGCGGAGAAGAAATGAGCGCCTCCCCCGAGGCCGTGCACGCACACCAGTGGAGGTCCGGAGCCCCACTGCTCGACGAACAGCCGTTGGCCGCCGAGATCGACGTACGGATCGAGCGCCGCGCGATCTCCCGCCGCGCGGTCCGCGAGCCCGTTTCCGACGTTGGCCTCAGGCGGGTGCGGCGACACCGGACTCCGCTCGCGCAGGCACCAGGCACGCAAACACCAGCCGGTAGAACTCCGGGTGGGACTGCCACGTCTGCCCGGTGACGATGCGCCCGTCGCGCACGGCTTGTTCGTCGGTGACGTAGGTGGCGCCGGCCGCCTCGATCTCCCAGCGGCAATTCTCGTACGCCGTCACGCGTCGCCCGCTCACCAGCCCCGCAGCGGCGAGGATCTGCACGCCGTGGCAGATGGCAAACACCCATCGTTCCGCGCGATCGAAGGCACGCACGATGTCGAGCACGCGCGCGTCGTGCCGCAGGTACTCCGGCGCGCGGCCGCCGAGCACGAGCACCGCCTCGTACTCGTCGACGCGCACTTCGTCGAACGTGAGGTCCGCCTCGGCGCCGTACCCGGGGCGCTCCACGTAGGTGTCCCACCCAGGTTCGAAATCATGGATGACCAGGTGGAGGCGCCGGCGGCTTGGCGCCGCGATTCGCGGCGTGAGGCCGGCCTCGAGGAGCCGATGACGCGCGTAGAGGCACTCGTAGCTTTCGCCCGCATCGCCGGTGATGATCAGGATTGGCTTCATCCGCAGGATTGTTCACGGGATCCTCGCCAGGATCAACCACCGACGTCGGCAGACGTCCGGACGCCCGCGCAGCCCATCGACGCGTTCGCCCGCTGGCTCAGAGCGAGAGCAGCCGGACCGCGTTCTCCGAGTACACCTTCTTGAGCACCTGGTCGGGAAGACCGACTCCGTAGATGCGCCAGCGGCCCTGCGCGGGAACTGGGCCCGGCCCGTATTCGAAGTACTCGTCTTCCGTTTCCAGGAACCGGAAGTAGAACGGGTACAACGCGTCGCGCACGCCGTCGGTGCCGAACAGGATCCGATCCTGGTACTTGTCGAAGAACCGGCGCGATGCGCGGGGCTGGCGTCCCAGTTCGCCGATGCGCGCGGCGATTTCGACGTGCAGGTTGGGAAAGCGGTCGAGCGCCTGGGACGCTGCCCCGAGATTCTCCGACGAGTGCCCGACGTGCAAACCGATGAACGTCGTCTTTGGATGGCGCGCGAGCACGCGATCCCGAGCCGCGAGCAGCTGTGCGTCAGTGGGGAAGTCCTTCCCGGCGAATGACCAGTCCGGATGGTGCTGCAGCTCCTCGTACCGCTCGTTGTGCCCATCAATCGGCAGGAAGAACGCCGTCGGATCCGAGATGTGGATCGCCACCGGCAGACCGAGCGCACCGCAGGCATCCCACATGGGATCGAAGCGCGGATCGTCAATCGTGACGAGGGGTCCGGTCGTCACCTGCTGACGCAGATAGAGTCCGAGGACCTTCAGCACCTTCAGACCACGCGCACCGGCCTGCTTGGCGCGCCCTAGCTCGTCGGCCTGCCATCGCGGATAGCCGGCGTCGGTGATGCGATCGTACGACGGCTCTGTGAACACGACGAACCGGTCTGGATGCGGCTGCTGGAAGGTGCGGATTGTTTCCGCCAGCCCCGAACCCACTCCGCCCGTGAGGTCGACGATCGTGCGAAGGTTGCGGCGCTCCATGATCGCCAGCGCGTCCGCCGGTGGGGTGTCCACGCGAACGGCCTCACCGTGCGGCACGCCCGCGACGCGCCTGGCCCGGACGGTCGGATGCGTGTGCACGTCTACGACCGGGAAACGCGCCCGATCCACCGGCGTCTCCGGCACGACGAGCATGCTCCGAGGCTGAAAGTCCTTCAGAAGCAGTGTATCGGTGTGCGCGGCTGGCCGGGCCGGCGCGGGGCGAGCAGCCTGCACGGCTCCCGCCGGGTGTGCGCGGGCTGCCGTCAGTCCGACGCCAAGGCTCGTCAACCACGCGCGTCTGCTCAAGCGGCTCGTCATTGATATCTCTCTTGGGCTGAGGTCAGTGTTCCGCAGGCTTGAGCGTCCACGCCTGCAGTCGTGCCAGCTCCATCACCCGCGGCGCCCGGAATCCCGGAGGATGGATCACCCACCCTCCGAACAGCTCGGGCGAGTCCTTTGCGATGAAGCGCTCCGTTGCGACCGCCGTGCCGCCGGGCACCGCCACGCGCGCGGGAAACATCGGCGTCTGCGAGGCGTCGGATTGCAGCATGCCCGCCACCACCGCTGCGGCCGCGCGCAGGAAGTCGGCGGGTGCCAGCGGCGTAGCGCCGACGAAGATGCGCGCAGGCACGTGGCCGCGGACCCGCATCTCTTGGTCCGTCTCGAGGACCGCATCGCGGAAGGCGGGCCACGGCAGATCGAGGTCGTGGCCCGGCGGCGCGGTTTCGACCGGGCCGAGCAGCGCCGGAACGTCGACATGAGCGCTCGTCGTGCCTCGTTCGATCGCGAGCGCGAGCACACGTGTCATGACGGCAAACTGGTCCGCGGGAGAGAGTGCCCGGCCGGCGTCATCCGGCATGACATCCAGCGCCAGGGCGGGCGCAAGCCGCGTTGCCACATCCCGCACCGCTGCCCGGTCGAGCCCACTCTCACGGATCCGGTCGTGGTAGATGGCAGCGAGATCGGAAGCGGTCACGTGCCGCACGCCCGGCAGGGAGCGCTGGAAGTCGATGTACGCCGCGAACCGCTCGAGAGCTGCCTCGGTCTCCGCGGGCGCTCGCTGCGGCGGCGCTTTCCAGTCCTCGCGGGGCGGATTCGCGCCGTGTGCGAAGTTCACCGCGTCCCAGAACTCGCGGTGGACCCATTCGGCCGGGTGGTAGTAGATGCTGATCAGGCCGCCGCCGTTCGCGCGCATACGGCGGTAGATGGTCTCGAAGTCCGCGCGTCCCGTCTCCAGGCCACCTGGCGCGAACAGGTCCATGCGGGTGGCATTGCGGCCCATGTTGTAGACCGTGAGCACGCCGTCGTACCAGAACGGCTGCTCACCGATGCCGGCGTGCGTGCCTTCGTCCACGTACGTCGGCACGCCGGCGGACGTGACAACGCCGATCTGCCGGAGGGCGGCGAACGCCTGCGGCGCCCATGAGGATCCCGGCTGCCCGTAGCAACTGAGCGACGGAACGCCGAACACGCGCCTGACGTCCGCGGCGCCCCCGCCCTCCCGGCGAGCGAACTCCTCGACGCCGTCGGTCCAACCCGTGTCGGCAAGATACTCGGCCGGCGTGGGATGGACGGAGTGCAGGTTGGAGTGGTACCCGATGTCGTGGCGCTTCAAGGCGGCGATCACGTCGGTACGGCCGCGCCGCTCCAGCACGCGCGCCTTCTCGCCGACGATTTTGAATGTGCCGCGCACACCTCGCGCCGTCAGGATCTCCGCCACCCGCTTTGCGGCGTCGTCGCTGGCTGGCAGCAGGTAGTCTTCGGTGTCGAACCAGAGGATGACCAGCACCTCTCCCCGCGCGTCGGCGGCGGGGACCTGTGCCGATGTGCGGTTGGGGATCGCGACCAGCCACATGCAGGCGAGGGGAACGAGGAGGCGGTGAATCACGGCCGCATGATAACGCACGCATTCCGCCGGGATCTTACGGCCGGGTTAGCTCTCGGGTCTTGACGGAATCGCGCGGTCAGCCTAGCTTTAGGTCGATCGAAGAGGACCCACGCTCACTTGCCCGGAGCAATCATGCCTGGGCGCTTCTCTGGAGGTTGTATGAAGAATGCATGGCGAGTCGTCCTGGCACTGCTCACGGTTGCGACGGTGACCACGACGGCAGCAGCCCAGACGGCCGCGCCGGAGCAGAAGGCTGCCCCGGCGGGAAAGGCTATGACGGTGCAGGGCAAGGTGACCTCCGCAACCGGAGACTCGCTGACGGTTGCGAAGGGATCCGAGTCGATGACATTCACCGTGGACGGCACGACGAAGATCATCGGCAAAGGCCTGACGACGAAGACCAACGAGAAGGCGGCGGAAGGCAAGAAGATGACGCTGTCGGACGCCGTCGGCGCCGGCGACATGGTGACGGTCACCTATCACGACATGAGCGGGACGATGCACGCGAGCCAGGTCAAGGTCACGCAGAAGGCTCTCTCGACCAAGTAGGTCCGCACACGGCTCCGTTGACAGACACTCCGGGCGCGGTGCCGGAGTGTCTGATCCTCGGGACGCCTACGGCGCCCTTTTCAACTCCACTCAGACGTCGTTCGAACACCGCAGAGGCCCGCAGCACAGAGGGCGGCAGCGACCTCCCGTCAGCACGATCTCATCCTCCAACCAGACGTGGGCCGTCGGTCGGATTTGACTCCCGCACTCGCGCAATTGCGCAAGGCTGGCGCGGACGCACTACCATGCGGCATGCGTACGTGGTGCCTGTCTGCCTTGGCGTGTCTGGTCGCGGCAACTCTGGGACCTGATGCACCGCCGCCCCCGGAGGATCCGGCGGTCATCCGTCCGAGCGCGGCGGTGACGCTCTTCAACGGGCGCGATCTCTCCGGCTTCGACACGTGGCTCGTCGATCACCACGACCGCGATCCCGATCGCGTCTTTTCTGTGGTGGAACAGGTCGACGGCGCGCCCGCGATCCGCATCAGCGGACAGCACTGGGGCGGCATCGCAACGCGCGAACGCTATGCCGACTACCGCCTGGTGGTGGAGTTCCGGTGGGGGCTGCTGACGTGGGGCGCGCGGCAGAGGGCCGCGCGGGACAGCGGCGTGCTCGTTCACGGCGAGGGACCGCTCGGCAACACCGCCCGCGACATGAACGGTCCGTGGTTGCGTTCGATCGAGGCGCAGGTCATCGAAGGGGGCACCGGCGACATCATCCTCGTCGCCGGCTACGACGCGTCGGGCGCGTCGATCACCCCCACGCTCACCGCCCCCTCGGCACAGGATCGCGATGGCGAGCCGGTGTTCGCGCCAGACGGAGTGCTGAAGACGTTCACGACGGGCCGGATCAACTGGTTCGCGAGGGACGTGGATTGGGCCGACACGCTCGGCTTCCGCGGTCGCCACGACGTCGAGAGTCCCGCCGGCCAGTGGACGCGGCTCGAGGTCACATGCCGTGGGCGCACGCTCGCGGTCCACGTGAATGGCGTGCCGGTGAACGGCGGCCGCGACGCGAGTCTCTCGTCGGGGCGCATCATGCTGCAGTCGGAAGGGGCGGAGATCTTTTTTCGCCGCGTCGAGTTGCTGCCGCTGTGACAACGCCGTTCACGATCCGGCGCGTACTCCCGGCAAGTTGCCCGACCGACAGCGTGCCTGGCGCCTTCGCATCAGGCACGCGCCGGTGTTCTACGCCTTGGGCTGCGGGACGTAGCGCAAGTAAGGCCTCGGCGCCGTCCACCCGTCGGGGTACCGCTCCTTCGCCTCGGCCTCGCTCACCGATGGCAGGATGATGACTTGGTCGCCGTCGCGCCAGTTTACCGGCGTGGCGACCTTGTGCTTCGCGGTCAGCTGCATCGAGTCGATCACGCGCAGCACTTCGTCGAAGTTGCGACCCGTGCTCATCGGGTACGAGATCATGAGCTTGATCTTCTTGTCGGGACCGATGACATAGACGTTCCGCACGGTCTGGTTGTCCATCGCGGTACGGCCGTCACAGCTCTCGCCCTCGTCCGCCGGGAGCATGCCATACAGCTTGGAGACCGCCAGATCGGCATCGGCGATCAGCGGGTAGTTGGGCGCGGCGCCCTGCGTCTCGGCGATGTCCCTGGACCAGCCATGGTGGCTCTCCAGCTGATCCACGCTCAGGCCTATGATCTTCACGTCGCGGCGATCGAACTCGGGCTTGATCCGCGCCAGGTAGCCGAGCTCAGTGGTGCAGACGGGTGTGAAGTCCTTCGGGTGAGAGAACAGGACGCCCCACG
The DNA here is from genome assembly GCA_963697705.1 of Vicinamibacteria bacterium. Taxonomy (GTDB): domain Bacteria; phylum Acidobacteriota; class Vicinamibacteria; order Vicinamibacterales; family JAENWD01; genus CAVUCH01. The sequence goes on along the minus strand of CAVOPA010000011.1, from coordinate 175,341 downwards.
AGTCACCGAGCCAGTGGTGAAAACGAATCGGCCCTTCTGTAGTCATGGCGGTGAAGTCCGGGGCATTGCTGCCGATGGGAAGCGGTCGGCTCATGCAGGTCTCCTGAGGTTCGTCGAGGCGTGGAAAGATCGGGAATCCGGATACGCGCTCAGCCTCCTGCCACGCGGTGCTGCGGCGCCCGTGATGCCGTCGGATGTCCGGATGAGATGTTCTAGCGCGTTTGGGGCAGGAGCGCAACCCCTGGGAGGTAAACAGGTGGCAGAGCGCAAGAGCGAGCGGTCTCTAGCGGGAGACGCTGCGAACCAGGAACAGCACGACTGCTACGACGATCACCGCGACGACGCACCGACCAACGTGCCGGCCTTGAAGATACCGCCGATGGCGGCGCAGCCGGCAGCGCTCACGCTGAGCCTAACACCAAGCAAGGGCGGCCAGCCCGCGAGGCGCGGGATTCCGTCCGGCATTACTCGGCTTGACGTGCGACCTGAACCTTAACGCCAGAGGGGATGGCGGCGGACGAGGCTGAAGAGCCCAGCGACGGCGGCATAGTTCATAACCACGAAGGCATACGACACGCGCGCAACCGTTTTTACGACCCTCGCCATATGCCTCCGCGGTATCCTGATTGCCCCTTCCGTTACCCACCGTGGGTACTCGGCCACAGTGAAGGGAGCGACCCGGCGGGTCCTGTGCAGAAAACGGGCCATTTTTACGGTATCAACGGCTCAGTTCTTCCACAGCCCGCGTCGGCCGTGTTGAGTCAACTCGACAGTTAAGAAATAAGTACGGAATCGAGCGGATGTCAGGCCGCTTGGTTGTAACGATTCGATCGCCCATCCTAGACGCGGGTGGAGGCGACGATGAGGGTTGAAACCGCTTCAAGCGGCAGGCTGGCTGGCGTCCGCGCGCCGCGAACACTTTCGACCGGCAGGCGTGTGCCGGTCGCATCTGCGGCGGTGCTCGTCTCCCTGCTGCTTCCGTCGTGCGGCGGCCAGGGAATGCTGCCAGCGGCACCGTCCGATGTCACCGCGGGCCTCACCTTGTACGAACACGCGAACTACGAGGGTGGCTCGGCGCTTCTCACACAATCGATCGGCGACCTGACCGATTTCAAGGGACCGTGTGAGCACGAGGTGGATGGTTACGACGGCACCAGCACCACGTTCTACGATTGGAACGACTGCATCTCGTCGATCCGGCTCGCGCCAGGGTGGCGTGCCACGGTGTATCGTGATACCGATTACGAGGGTGACTCTCTCGTTGTGACCGGCAACCTCTCCAATCTCCAGTTGGTGGCCGGCCGATGCGCTCACGACGGAATGAACGACTGCATCTCGTCGATCAGGCTGACGCCCCCGTAATCTGCGCGGCCCGGCGCGAGCACCGGGGCGACCCCGTCCTGTGAATGCGGCGCGACGATGTACGAACACTCGACCGAGCCGCTACTGCACTGGCGCGCTTTCATCCAGCGCGCGCTTCGTCATGCCCTCGGCGCTCTCGCGCTCGTCGCAACCGCCGACGCGGTTGGCACGGTGGGTTATCACGTCCTCGGCGGACTCGCGTGGATCGACGCGTTCCTCAACGCGTCGATGATCCTGGGCGGGATGGGCCCGGTCGATCGCCTCGACGGTGAGTTCGCCAAGCTGTTCGCCGCGTTCTACGCGCTGTTCAGCGGTCTTCTGTTCATCGCCATCATGGCCGTCGTTCTCGGCCCTTGGGTACACCGGCTGATCCACAAGGTGCACCTGGACAAGCGGTAAGCGGCCGCTCGACTTCCTGCAAGCCCGCTCTGGACCCAGATCTCACCTACCTCCATGGCGAGCCACTGCCGTCGGCAGTCGAGCTCGGCCTGGCGGAATCGGTTTGTTCGCTACGGTGCGCTCGTCTGGAACGAAGGTTGTAGGTAAAAGGTCTTCGGGCTGCTGGTGTGCCGCCATGCTGCTCTATCAGAGAACATGGACACACACACAGCCGACCGCCGACGCACGCCCCGGCCGCAGGTGATCGTGGTCGCTGAAGATTTCGAAGCCCTTCGGTATCTTTGGCGGGTCTGGCTGCACCATCTCGGGTTCGACGTGATCGAGGCGAGCACAGGGGCGGAGGCCCTCGCGCTCGCCCTCGAGCACCACCCGGTCGCCGTCGTGATGGATCTGGCGATGCCGGTCATGGATGGCCTGGAGGCCACTCGCCGTCTCAAGGAAAGCCCGGCCACCGCAGATGTTCCGGTCGTGATGGTCACTGCCCACGCCTCCGACAGGCATCGGCAGGCAGCAGAAGACGCCGGCTGTGCGGCGTTCCTGCCCAAGCCCGCCGATCCCGCCGAGCTGCTGACCGTGCTGCGCCACGTGCTGGCGGGCGTGTAAGGCGCGGCTCGGCGAGACTCGAACGGTGAGACTAGGTGAGAGGGATTCATGGCTGAGTACATTGCCAAGCTGCGCGACCACCGCCTCGGGGAGGAGGTTCCGTCGGCCACGATTGATACCCTGACAGAGTTCGAGGCTGCCGCTCTGGCGCTCGAACAGTTCCGTCGGCGCGGCGTGCATTTCGACGGCGAGTCCGCCCTCGAGCTGCTGGAGGGAAACGTGACCGCTTCGAAACCGGTGCCCGTGAAAGAAATCATGTATTGGCTGCGCAATAAGAGCGAAGGCCAATCGCTCGCGCATCGCGATGGTCTCGAGGGGCTCCTGGAGTACGTGAGGAACTAGCGACGCAGCGGGGTCCTTACCTAGCAGCCGGGCGAGAGCTTGCACGACCGCGACTGGACACCCACAGGAGAGGTGCCGTGCGTCAGGTGCTACGGGGGCGCAATCAGTCTCGACGGCTACATTGCGGGACCGAACGGCGAGATCGCATGGATCGTCCAGGATCCCGAGATCGACTCGCCGCGATGTTCAAGCAGTTCGACACGCTCCTCACCGGCCGGCGGACCTTCACCATGATGGTCAGCGCAGGGCAGGCTTCGATGCCGGGTCTGCGGATCTACGTCTTCTCGACCACGCTGCGGCAGTAGGACTATCCCGCCGTGACGAGAATCAACACAGGGCAGGGAGGTCGTGCGCGAGTTGCGCGAAGGGCCGGGAAAGGACATCGCCCTGTTCGGCGGCGCCTCGCTCTTCCGCAGCCTGCTGGATGCCGATGCCGGCCAGGTGGACACGGAAGTCTCGCATCCCGGTGCTGCTCGGCGCCGGCGTGCCGCTGATGACGCCCGCCTATCAGGGGTGCCGCCGCCTCTGGTGAAGCAGGGAGTGCTGCCCGCAACTGGAACCCTTTCGTTGGAGTATGCGATCCTCGGACGCCATTCGCCCGCTGGCTGATTTCTGAAGCCCTCTTGCTCGGATGACCACGCAATTCGGAATCGTCGCGCTGGCAGCCGCCCTGGCGATGTCCGGGGGCGTCACGCGCATGTCGCCGGCGGACCGACAGCCGCCAGCGCGCTTCGTGCCTCATACGATCGCGACCGGCCTTGCAGGCGGCTATCAGGCGGTGGTGACGGACCTGAATAGGGACGGGAGGCCAGACGTCCTCGTCGTCGCCGCCGATCTCGACGAACTGCGTTGGTACGAGAACCCGGACTGGACGCCGCACGTGCTCGCTCGCGGCATCGGGCAACCGATCAATGCGGCGGCCTGGGACGTCGATGACGACGGCATCCCTGAGGTCGCCGTGGCCCACGAGTTCTCCACCGTCTACACGAAACGGCCCGGCGTGCTGTCGATCCTCACGCACAAGGGAGATCCCGCACAGCCCTGGTCGATGAAGGAGATCGACCGCGTGCCCACGTCACACCGGGTGCGATTCATGGACGTCGAGGGCACCGGCCGGAAATGGCTGGTGAACTGCCCGCTCATTGGTTCGCGCGCCGTGGCGCCCGAGTACCGCGACCGCGTCACCATCTATGCGTATCGTCCGGGCACGTGGGCGCGGGAAGTGATCGACGACCACGAAGAAGGCGTCGTGCACGCGATCCTGCCGACCGCCTGGGATGGCGGCATGAAAGAGTCCTTGCTCACGGCGAGTTTTCTGGGTGTACACCGGCTGGAATTCAACGAAGGTCGCTGGCGCCGTTCGAAGATCGTCAAAGGCAACCCCGCCTCCTGGCCGCGGAGCGGGTCGAGCGAGGTGGCGGTCGGACATCTGGGCGGCGAGCGCTTTCTTGCGACGATTGAGCCGTGGCACGGCAATCAGGTCCTCGTCTATCGCCAGGTGGACGGAACGTGGGCCCGGCAGGTCATCGATGATGCGATCGTCGATGGGCACACCCTCCTCACCGGAGATTTCGAGCGCGATGGCCGCGACGAGATCGTGGCAGGAGAGCGGCAGGGGCGGCGGAGCATCTACGTGTATCGCGCGGACCGAGCGGGACACACCTGGGCACGGCAGACGCTCGACGACGGGGATATGGCCGGCTCCGGGTGCGCGGCCGCGGATGTCAACGGCGACAAGCGCCTCGACGTGGTGTGCGTCGGGGATTCCACCGCCAACTTGAAGTGGTACGAGAATCGGCAATGAACGGTACCGGGCAGCTCGATCCACGCCCGGTCGGCGCCGGTAGTGAGCCTGAACCGGAGGTCGGCCCGATCGGACCCAAGACGGCACGCGCGACGAGTGGAACGGTCTCCCAGATCGTGCAGAGCCGGTCACGAGAGTGTGCTTGGGCATGGGTCAGAACGCCACGAAGATAGACCGGCCGTCGCGCCCTCATTTCAGAGGCCGGCCGCGCATCCGGATTTTTCATCCGGCACACGAACGCTCGTGACCTGTCAGGGCGCCGGCGCGAAGCGCCGGATGCCCTCGGTCGAAGCGACCATCGACGTAATTGCGGAACTCGCAGGGGCGAAGACACCGATCGCCGGGGCGAGAGGTGAGTCCCGATGAACACCGGTCTGGCCAGCGTCGTCAGAGCAGCCAAGAACCGGCGCGCGCCCAGACCTGACCGGTGCCGCCCCGTACTTGTAACGCGGCAGCTGGAGGTCAACCGGTCAACGGGCGAGGATCGCCGGCATGGAGGGCGTATGCGTCTCTGGTGCACCCTGACTGCGGTGGCGATCGGCTGCTCGGCCTCAACGGCGTTCGCAGAACCGCCGCCGCGGGGCCGCCTTGTTCGTGCGGGCGAACACCTCCTGCACGTCCAGTGCACCGGCGCCGGGCGCCCCGTCGTGGTGATCGAGACCGGGCTCGACGACTTTTCGTTCGACTGGGTCCTCGTGCAGGACCGTGTCGCTCCAACGACACGCGTGTGCGCGTACGATCGCGCGGGCTACGCATGGAGTGAACCGGGGCCGAAACCCCGCACCTTCGACCAGCTGAACCTCGAGCTCACGGAGGCACTCGCGTCGGCGGGCGAACGCGGCCCCTACGTGCTCGTGGGGCACTCCTTCGGGGGCGGGCCGGTGCGGAACTTCGCGCTGCACCATCGGTCTGACACGGCGGGCCTGGTCCTCGTCGAGGCGGTCGGCGACACGCAGTACATCGAGATGGGACCAACGGCCGAGCAACTCCGGCAATTTGCAAAGGGCCGCGCGGTGCCCGCGCCGCACGACCGCATCTCGCCGCAGGAGCATCGTCCTGTGCCGCACGCGTCCGCTCCCCCCGAACCGCTCGAGCAGGTCTACATGGCATTGCCGGAACCGCTGCGAGCGCTACAGACGTGGGCCTCGGGGCGCGCCGAGCTCGAGGAGGCGGAAAACAGCCAACGTGACTGGGCGCCGGAGTACATCGCCCGGTGGGCCGCCCGGTCGCAGGACGGCGTTCTCGGCAACCTGCCGCTCATCGTCCTCGCGCGACGCGATGGCGGTTACGCGAAGGGGCTCAACCTGCCGCCCGAGACACTCGAGGCCGCTCGGATGGAGTCGCAGCAGCGACTCGCGGGGTGGTCCCGGCGCGGACGCCTGCAGCTGGTCGCCAGTGGCCACAGCATGCATCTCGAGGTCCCGCAGCCGGTTGCCGACGCCATCCTCGAAATAGTGCGCCAGGTACGGGCGAGCAGCGGTTCGTAGCGAGTGAGCTCAGACCCGATATCGCCTGTAACGGCGTCCTCGCCGCCAAGGCCCCCTAAGTCCAAAGTCACGCCGGGTAGTTGCTGCCCGGACGCTCCCGCCAAAACGCCTGGCCGGGCACCCGCTACCCGAAAGCGCGGGTCGCCTCGTCGTGCGCACGGGCGAATTCTGCAGATTTGGCCGAAATAACCGGACGTCGTTCGTGGCACCCCGCTTGTAACGCCCCTCCGCACACGCGTGTGTCCAAGACGAACACCGACGGAGGAGCCAGCATGTCGAGTGCCCCCACGTCCCCGGGAGCGTCTGTCGTCCTCGCCGCCCACGCGCGACAGCGGGATCGCCGCACCGGAATCGAAGGCCTGCTGGCGTCGCTCGCGCCGGCGGTGCAGCGCGCTGACGCGGCGCTCCGGCCCATCTTCGAAGAGGTGACGCGGCGGCTGGTACGCGCGGAGCACCTGCGCCTGGTGGAAGCGCCTAGCGGCGCAACGTTCAGCCCGCCCGGCGTCAATGCGCGCGCCGTGACCGTGCCGGTTCCGGGTGATCCGAAGGCGGGTGTGCTGGTGCTCGAAGCGGTGAGCGCCCGGACGCAGTCCTTCGACGCATGGGAACTGCAGGTGCTGCACGCCGCGGGACAGGTGGCCGCACTGCTCCTCGAGATTGAACGCGCCCGCCACGGTTCGCGCAAGCCCGCCACGGAGTCATCGGCCCTCGGACCGACGACGGTACGGTCACCTGACGGCGCGGCGCCGCTGATTGGATCCACAGCCGTGATGCGCATGCTGCGCCACCGCATCGAGCGCGTCGCTGCGACCGACTTCATTGTCCTTGTGGAGGGGGAGAGCGGCACCGGCAAGGAGCTGGTCGCGCGCGCGGTGCACGACGTGAGCCGGCGCCGCGCCGGCCCGTTCGTGGCCATCAACTGCGCGGCTCTCGTCGAAACGCTGCTCGAGGCGGAGTTGTTCGGCATCGAGGAGCGCACGGCCACCGGTGTCCGCGGCCGCCGCGGCAAGTTCGAGCACGCGGACGGCGGCACGCTGTTCCTCGACGAGGTGTCCGACCTGTCCGCCTCGGCGCAGGCGAAATTGCTCCGCGCGATCCAGGACTTGGCGGTGGAACGCGTCGGCGGCCACGGCGCGCACCGGGTCGACTTGCGCATCATTGCCGCCACCAACCGAAGTCTCAGCGGCATGGTCGCCAGCGGGTTGTTCCGCGCCGACCTGTTCTACCGCTTGAACGGCATCGGCATCTCCGTCCCGCCGCTGCGGGCGCGGCAGGCCGACATCGTCGAGCTCGCCGAGTACTTTCTCGATCGCCACCGCGACACGAGGCGGCTCGAGCTGTCGCCGTCCGTCAAGGACGCCCTTCGCCAGTATGAGTGGCCTGGGAACGTTCGCGAGCTCCAGCGCGTCGTCGAAAACATCGTCGCGCTCGCATCGCACGATCGGGTCGAGCTCGACGATCTGCCCCCGAGCCTGCGCGGAGACTACGACGACGTGCTGTTGCCGTCGCTCAGCGCGAGACGAGACGATGCGGGCATGGGGTAGCCGCTACGCACGATTGGTGCTGCAGCGCTGCGCAGACAACAAGCGCCGGGCGTGCGAAGTGCTCGGGATCAGCTATCACACACTGCAGTCATATCTCGAGTACCGCGATCGGCCTGGCGATGTCGCGTCGACCGCGGTTGCGGATTGGAGCGGCGATGGCGAGTCGATGGCAGCCTCTGATCGGCCGGGTGAGGAATCGTGAGTCCGCGAGGCCATTCAGGACTGTCCCGCGGTCTACGGTGTGTGGCGGCAGGCGCGGGCGGGCGCGTCAGCACGAGCGGTTGCGGCTCGCGTGCTGCGAGGAAGCGTCACCCACTCATCAGGAGCGAGGCGTCATGACAGTCTTGCTGACCGGATGGTCCGGCCATGCCCTGGCCTCGACACGCGGCGGCTGGGCCCACCCTGTCGATGTGCCACGGTCCACGCGGCGGCCCGGTGGCGAAATCGGCGACATCGTGCGGCGCGACCCAGAAGGTACTCTGCGTTTGACCGTGTCGCTCGGCGAGTCTGTCTTCAGCAAGGCGGTGCGCTGCTGGGGCAACTCGACGGCGATACCGGTGCGGTGCGCCGGTTGAGCCGCGAGCTCCAAGGCCGGTACGTGAGCACAGTCCGGCGAAAACCGACTGCTCAGACGAACAGTTGGGCTACATACCAGGCCGGCGTGATCAGGGCGGCGGGGCATCTCGAGACCGCGCTCCACTCTTTCTATTTCTTCAATCCGATGCGTCAGGTCAGCTCGTTCGTGTGGATTCAACAGGTCGAACGCTTGTGGTTCGAGTACCTTGTCGGGCTCGACGATGCCTCCAGGGCTCGCAATCGCGCCTGAACGCTGCATCAGGTTGCCGAACGGCGAGACTCCGCGATAATGAAGGGTGGGAGTCGCGGGACATGGACAGGAAGCGCGTGCTGTTAGCCGAGGATGACCCTGACACGCGGTTCCTCCTGGCCATGGTGCTCAGTGAGCATGGCTACGACGTCATCGCCGCACCCGACGGGGTCGAGGCGCTCGCGCTCGCCGAGCGGCAGGCCCCTGACCTCATGGTTGTGGACCAGATGATGCCGCGGATGACGGGAACCGACTGTCTGAGCGTGATGCGCGCTCACCCGCTGCTCCGCACCGTTCCCACTGTGATGGTTACAGCGGCCGCCGGCCTCGTCAAAGGGGCTGAATCGCTTCGCTTCGATGCCGTGGTCGAGAAGCCGGTGGAACTGGAAGGTTTCGTTCGGACGGTGCGCTCGCTGTGCCCGCCTGGCGCCGAGCGACGTATGCGCAGGGCCCCATATGCGATCGATCGCCGCCTGCCACAGGGTTAGAACGGGCATCCTGCGACATCTCGGGTTCGAGAAGCGAACGCCGCCGTCGAGTCTCCGTGGAGCGGGTACTCAGCGGTACAGAAAGCGCCCCACCGGAACCATCACCTCAGCGTGATGCCGCTTCCGGTTGAGCACGTCCGCCGTTCCCAGCAACTCGACCTGCAAGGCCCTCAAGTTTGCAAGTTTGAGACGGATGCTCTCCTGCTGCTGCTCGAGATCGGCAACCGTCTGGGTAAGTTCGGATAGCTCGGCGAGCATCGTGTCGAGCAGATCGGCCATGGTGGCCTGCGAGCCGCAAGCCCTGTGCCGCGCGGCACTGACGTCCGCAATCAGCCTCGGATATCGTCCAGCTCACGCGTCATTTCGATCATTGTCGGACGGAAGCCGAGGCGCGTGAAGAGTCGCTGCGCGCCGGCGTTTGCGTGCGCCGTCCAGAGCACCACGCGCGGAACGCCGCGCGACCGCAGCCAATCGACCGCGGCGTCGAGCAATGCAGTCGCGGCGCCTGACCGGCGGGCGCGTTCGTCCACGATCACATCGTGGATGAAGCCCGCCTCGTCGCGCAGTTCTTTCCACGACTGCGGCTCGATGGCGACGTATACGTAGCCGACGATTGCGCCGCCGCGCTCGGCCACGAGAATCCGGGCATCCGGCGTTCCCAGCTGCGTACCGAGGAACCACGCGTAGCCGCCCTCTGGATCGTTCCCGGGCGCCATGAACCGGGCGCGATCGAACTCGTGATGCGTGCGGAGCAGGACGGCGCCGAACCGCCCCAGCGCGCCGAGATCGTCGCGGCGCGCTAGGCGGATGATGATGTCTGTGGTGGGCATGTTCGCGATCCTGTGCCAGTGAGCACAGAAACGCCAAATGACCGCGCGTGAATCACGGAACGATTCGCCAGCCCACGACTCCGGGCCTGCTACCGAAGGTCCGAACTACTGCACCGCGGCGCCCGTTCGCGTCGTGCCAAACCCAAGCGGCACCCGGGAGGGTGTAGAATGCGCCGTCTTCTTCTACGGGTGTCCGCGATGTCGATCGTACCAAAAAAAGTCCGCTGCCCTTATTGCCGATCGGAGCGTCTCCGTGCCGAGCCGGTCTCGAAATCAGGATTCTGCTGGCATCTCTGCATCGCCTGCGGTGAGCGCTTCAGCGCGCGCGTGAGCGAGCCGCCGCGGCGGCCGATGAAAGCGGGACTGCGACCGCCTGCGGCGCGGCGCAAGCAGTCCTAACATTAGAGCGGTGCACCCGTGACGAACCGACGCATCCTGCTGGTCGAAGACGATCCCGACCTCGCGGCGTTCATGCAGGCGGTGCTGGTCGCCGACGGTTTCGAGGTCACGTTGGCGGCCGACGGCCGTGCAGGGCTCGACGCGCTCGAGCAGCGTCCGTATGCGCTCGTGGTGCTCGATCTGATGATGCCCGGGATGGATGGCGTCGAGTTCCGCCTGCGCCAGCGGCAGCACTCCTCGCAATGGAACACGCCGGCGCTCGTCGTGTCCGCGCATTACGACCTCGAGCGGCTCGCGCACGCCGTGGGAGCCGAAGGATGCCTCGCCAAGCCCTTCGCCGCCGAGGACCTCACGGCCGCGGTGCACGAAGTGCTCATCGCCACCAGTTCACGATCCGCCTAGGCGCCGGCGGTGTGGCTCACGGCGTGCGCGGCGCGGTCGGCCTCGGACGCTGATCACCTGGAGAGCCATGGACGCCAAGAGCAAACGCGGGTGCCTCTGGGCCGCCCTGGGTGCCATCGTACTGGTGCTGCTGGTTGGCGCGGCGCTCTTTGGCGGCGCGGCGTGGCTCGTCTACCAGAGCTCGTCGATCACCTCGTCCAGCGCCACGCCTCAACGTGCCTCGGAAGAGCTCGCGGCCGTGCGCAGCCGCTTCGCCGGCCAGGCGCCGCTCCTCGCGATCGATGAACACGAGCAGGCCCACATCGTACGGCGCAAGGCCACGGGCGATGCAGTCATCGATTCTCTCCACGTCCTCGCCTTCGAGCCGCGGGAGAACCGCCTCCGCCGGATCACCGTGCCGTTCTGGGTCGTGCGGCTGTCGCCGGGCAGCGCCGAGGTGAAGATGGGCCATGACACGTTCCGCCTGCGCGGCGAGAAGATTTCGGTGAAGGACATCGAAGCGGCGGGTCCCGGGCTGCTCGTCGACCACGAGGCCCATGACGGCAGCGTCGTGCTGGTCTGGACGGAGTAAGTCGCGGCCGGGCCTGGTGGGAGCACGCAGATCCCCGCTCATCCTCTTCGCAGCACGATCGGCGGCTCGATCAGCGCGGGTTCGAGCGGCTCGTCGGGAACGAGGCGCGAGGGGGTGCGGGCAGAGTCCTCCGGTCGCGCCGTGCGCCAGCGGCGCGGCACACGCGGCAGCTTGATCGGGTAGATCGTGAGCGTCCCATCCGCCGCCACGTGCAGGCGGAGGAAGTTCTTGTAGTCCTGGATCCGCAACGCGGAGAACGCCTCCTCGCTGTGACGCCCGAACACGTTGAGCGAGACCAGCAGGTAGAGCCCGGTCAGGAACGATCCCGCGAGCCAGCCTCCCGTCATCGCCAACACGGCGACCACACCGAAGCGGGCCGATGGCCACGGCGGAGCCAGCCATCCCGCCGCCGCGAGCGCGCCCCATCCGACCGCGAACATCGCGGCCGCGTGCGCGGCGAGGTGCACGGTGCCGCCGAGCACGCGGTAGATGCGCGAGTGCGTGTCGGTGAACGTCACGAAGGTACCGAGGAGCGCGACAATCCACAGCGCCAGCGCCGGGTTGTGATCGAACGCGCGCATGGTCAGCGTCGCCGCCTCGCCCGCGCCTGACGGCCGGGGATGCGTCATCGTCGCGCTCACCATCCAGATCGTCATCACGTACACGCGCAGCCGGTATGATGCCGAATTTCGGGTTGTGCCAGGCGAAGAGCAGGTTGCCGAATGCAAGACGTGCCGACTGCGCCACGTCGGGGTAGCTCGCCGCGAGCCCGTAGCGGCGGCGCGGTTCGTCCGGCATTGCCCGCTCTTCCTCGAGCAGGCTCACGTCCTCATCGTGCGTGGGGTGAAGGAATGCGCCCCCGCCGCCGGCCGTGATCTTCTGGATCGGCGCCTGAGGCTCCGCTGGATCGATTTCCTGGTGCCGGCGATAGTGATGATTGTCGCCGGCCAGGAACACCGACATCTGAACGCCGCGGCGAGCGAAGACTTCGTCGCGGAGATACAGGAGGTCGGTCTCGTCGAACACGGCCCCGAACTCCCGGTACTTGTGCGCCTGCACCCACACGGGTGATGCCAGGCAGACGATCACGCGGTCGCCGGGCTGCATGTACCGATCGGCGACCTCCCGGAAGTATTCGATCTGGGGCGTGTCGATATCCGCCTGCAGCTGTCCGTCCGACCCGATCAGCCACCAGTGGCAGGGAAGCTTCAGGGCGAAGTAGCTGCGGCGCTGGCGAGTACGCAAGGCCGCGAAGTGACGCCCGCCGACGCTGGAGCAGAAGAGTCGCGCAAAGGCGCTGAGGCCGTCGTACCAGTCGTGGTTGCCGGGGATCGCGAACACGTGTGGCGACTCGTCGAGGCGGGCGTCTCCGGCCGCCGTCTCCCAGGGGACGATCAGCCGGCCGTGATACGCGGCGCGGCTGGGGGTCGGATAGACCTCGTCGCCGCCAAAGACCAGCAGGTCGCCGCGCGGGAGCTGGTAACGCGCTGTCTCGTCGGCCGCCGCGACGTCGAGCGTGTGCTGCGACGCGGTGTACGCAACCGCGTAGGTCGGAGTTCCAGCCGTCCCCCGTGTCGCAGACGTAGTCGATCCAGATTTCCTCCCGCGGCCGGGTCGCATCCACGTACGGCCCGCCGCGGCCGTCGCGATAGTGGAAGGTGTAGTCGTAGTACTCGGGCCTGCGGTTCGCGAGCGCCTGCACGATGCGCTGATCCGACCGCTCGCCGACGATGTTCGAGACCAGCGACTTGATGCCCGCATCGAGCAGCTGCAGCGGGTCGTACCAGCCCACCATGGGCAGCCGTTCGGCTGGATACTCGCGGCGCCAGAGCAGCGGAAATCGCGTCAGCCCGCGCGCCGCGGTGGCGCGCACGAGCCGCCGGGCGATTGGTAGCGCGGCCGCGTCTCCGCGTTTCTTGCCGCCCGTCGCGGGCGGGGCGTCCGACATGACGTGATTGTAGGCCGTCGCTATAATTCGTGCCTTTGCCACACAGCGCCCGATGCGTGCGCGCGCTACAGAGGTACACCCATGTGTCTTGTCTCTCTTCGCGCGGCGGTGCTCGCGTGTGTTCTCACGCTGGCACTCGATCCTGTCGGCGGCAGCTTGGCGGCGCAGGATTCGCGGGCGCGCCGGCATTTGCCTGGCCGACTGGCCGGCGCGCCGCCGTCAGCCTGACCTTCGACGATGCACGCGCGTCGCAGTTGGATGTGGGTGTTCCGCTCTTCGCGGAGTTCGGGACGCGCGTCACGTTCTATCTCACTGCCAACAACATCGGCACCCGTGCCGGGGACTGGCGACACGCCGCCGCGGCCGGACACGAGCTTGGCAACCACACGACCACACATCCGTGCAGCGGCAATTTTCCATGGGCGCGGGCGCGCGCGCTCGAGGAGCACACGCTCGAACGTATCCGCGCCGAGCTGGTGAGCGCCAACCGGATGATTGCGGAGGCGACCGGCGTCACGCCGGCCACATTCGCCTACCCGTGCGGCCAGAAGTTCGTTGGTCGCGGCGCCGGCGTGACCAGTTACGTGCCGATGGTGAACGAGCTGTTTCTCGCCGGGCGCGGCTGGCTCGACGAAGCGGCGAACGACCCCGGGTTCGTCGATCGCGCTCAGATCTTCGGCTACTCCATGGACGATATGGACTTCAGCCAGCTCCAAGCTGCCGTTGACGACGCGATCGCGGCAGGGCAGTGGCTGGTGCTGGCAGGACACGACATCGGCACGACGCACGGGCGGCAAGTCACGCGCGTGTCGATGCTGCGCGAGCTGCTGTCGTACCTGCGGGAGCCGTCACGCGGGGTCTGGATCGACACGGTGGCGCACGTTGCGGGCACGTCGAGCGAGAGACGCGCCGGGCAGTTCCGGCGCCAGCGCCCGCGCGTTGAGATCGACGGCGACTCAGCCGATGCCCTCGGCATCCCCGCGCCGCTTGCGCATCTGCAGCTCGCGCCCGCCGTCGCTGAATCCGACTTCATCCATCAACTGGTTGATCAGGAAAATGCCGCGCCCGCCGGTCTTGAGCATGTTGTCGGGGTGCAGCGGGTCGGTCACACGGCGCGTGTCGAAGCCGGCGCCCGGGTCGCGTACGACGACGGTAATCTCGCCGGTCTCACTGCACGTCAGGATGCACTGAATCTGCTTGGCAGGGTCGCTGCCACACCCATGGCGAATCGCATTTGCCACGGCTTCCTGCACCGCCAGCTCGACGCCCATGATCTCGGCATCCGACCAGTTGCGCTCGCGGAGCAGCTCGGTGACGCCGTCGGTGATGGTGCCGATGCTGCGCGGGTCCGCGGGGATGACGACGTTGAACTGGCACGCCGAGCAGTAGGGCACGAGGGCCGTCAGGCGCTGGACGCCCGACAACTGCAATTCGAGCTGCTCGATGAGCTGTGTGCGTTCGGCCTCCGCGCGGTCACGGGCGGCGAGGGCGTCGGTCAGCTCCATCAATTTGGCGCGCAGCTCGAGCTGCGCCTCGGCCTGGCGCCTGAGCGCCTTGAGCGCCTCGACTTGTCCGGCGGTCAGCGTGCGCGGCACCTGGTCGACGACGCAGAGGGTGCCGAGCGCGTGTCCGTCCGGCGTGACGAGAGGTGCGCCGGCATAGAAACGGATGCGGGGTTCGCCGGTGACCATCGGGTTGTCGCGGAACCGCTCGTCACCGCGCGCGTCGGCCACGATGAACATGTCGTGCTGCTCGATCGCGTGGGCAGCAGAAGGCGATGCTGCGCGACGTCTCGGTCACCGAGACACCCACGCGCGACTTGAACCACTGACGGTCGGCGTCGACGAGCGTGATCAGGGCCATCGGCGTGCCGCAGATCTGCGACGCCAGCAGCGTCAGGTCATCGAATGCCCGCTCAGGCTCGGTGTCCAGAATCCTGTACCGCGCGAGCGCCGCCAGTCGGGCCGTTTCGTCGGCAGCCATGAGGTCCCCTTGTGGCTAAACCCTACCATAGTGCTGCTCGTCGGAGCGGCGCGCGCTCGCCCGGCGCGAGAATCTCTGCGCAAATGCATCGATGGGCACCGTTGCGCGAGCGCACGCCTCCAGGGTGATGAAGACTGCGCCGTGAATGAACAATGCAGCATCACGGATGTGGATCTCGACCGGTTTCTTCTCTCCGGCATTCGTCATCCTGCATCCGACCTCCCGCATCCAGGTTCGGGTTCACCACCGTCTCAACGGGCGTGGACAGGCGGCGGCAACGCACGTGCTTCACGCAACGCGGCTGCGGTTTCGGCGTTCGCGGGATCCAGGCGCAGCGCCGACTCGAAGTGCACGATTGCCTCGGCTCGGTGGCCCCGCCGCGCTTCGAGCAGCCCCGCGTTGAACTGCGCCTGGGCATCGTCTGGCCGGAGTTGAAGCGCACGTCCGAGCGTCTGGAGTGCGGCGTCGAAGCGCCCGGTCATGGCCTGGGCATTCCCGAGCGCGGCGAGCGCCTGTGCATCGGCCGGCCGCGCCCGCGCGACACGGTCAAGGTACTGGAGCGCCTCACGCGGACGATTGTGCGCAAGCAGGGCCGTGCCGAGGTTGTAGGCGGCGTCGAGATAGTCGGGATGTGATTGCAGCGTGCGGGTGAACTCCGCGATGGCCTCGTCGGTGCGGCCCGCGGCGAGCAGCGCGGCGCCGAGGTTGTTGCGAGCGGCGGCGTGATCGGGGCGGGCGTGCAGCGCGTCGCGAAAGGCGGTGATGGCTTCGTCGATGCGGCCGGCACTGTGGAGGGCCGCTCCCAGATTGGCCAATGCGACGAAGTCTCCGGGATATTTTGCGAGCCGGGCCCGCATCAGCGCTTCCTGCAGGGTGAGGCGATCGGACGGCTGTTTCGGCAGCACCTGCACCCAGAGGTGTGCCATCTCGTCGGCGGATCGGTTGCCGCTGCGGACGCGCTGCGGCGGGCTCGACGGGTTCCGATCGTTGCCGCTGGAGTTGTCGTACGTCCAGCGCATCGAGAGCACTGTGCCCTTCGGCAGATCGAGCGGTTCCGCGAGCTGATACACCGCCTGCCAGTTCAAGTCCCAATCGGGAATCCGAATCAGGGAGCGCGTGGTGCCGTCCGGCAGCCGTGCCGTCCCTTCGACGATCTTGCCCAGGTAGTGGGCGTGCGGATAGAGCCCCAGCACCTGCACGTCGACCGGCAGCACCAGTTCGTCGGTGACGCTGAAGGCGGGGTCGCCAGGCGGGATGTCCAGTGCGCCATCGTGTTCGAGCTGCAGCAGCATCGGCACGCGCGTCGGCGGCTGATCGGTGAAGTGCAGGCCGATGGACGGCAGAATCTGCTCGGGGCGGCCGGAGGGCTGCAGGTGCATGTTGAGGATCAGATCCGTTGACGGATCCAGCCGCCACGCCATGTCGGCGGGCTCTGGCGCCGCGGGCGTCCCCGGCTTCCAGAACAGGAAATGACTATCCGGCTCGAAGCTGTCGGACGCGACCTCGATGTCCATTCCCGGAAATCCCACGCCGGGCGTCCTCGCGTCGAGGATTCGGCCGGTGCCGCCGCGATCGAGGACGACGTTGGCGTGGTGCACGACCCGTTTGTTCCCGGGCAGGATTTCAATGGCGCGCACGTACCGCGTGCGATCCACGGACGCGGGCAGGACGACGTTCCAGAAGGTGTCGGAACCTTCGGCCGGCAGCGTGAAGGACTCCGGCGCGGTGAGCACCAGATCCGGCGTGCCGAGTTGCCAGCCCGGTGTAAAGCGCGGCACCGGCGGGAGCGCGGACGGCTCACCTTCGGGAGAGCCGGCGCGCTGCCACGCTTGAAGCGTTGCGATCTGCCCGTCGCTCAGACGACGCTCGCCGACGAACCGCAAGTGGCCCGGTTCAGGTGGCCAGGGCGGCATGTAGCGGCGCGATGTGACCTTTACGATCTGGCGGGCGCGGCGGCGCGCATCGGCATACGCGAGCAGCGGGAAAGGCCCGGGGCCGCCGGCGTGATGACAGGGAGCGCAATTTCGGAACAGGATCGGCGCCACGTCGCGTGTGAAGGTCGGGAGGGCGCCGTGTTCCGCCGACTGCGTGCGCGTGCACGCGGGGACTGCGCATGCGGCAGCCACCGCAATCGTGATCAGAGCGGCCCGCGGACTCATCGCAAATCAGCGATGACGCATCCCACCGCCTGCGTCTCGCGGAGTGCAGGAACTCGCGCCTCGCCGAGGTCGTCGATCACGGCCTCCAGATCGTGCGTGGTTGCTGCTGGTCGCATCCGGCCCGCATCCCGATACCGATCGTCGATTCGTCCGCGGTAGACGAGCCGCGGCGCAGCGAGGTCGCGTACGAACGCAGCCGCTTCCGGTGCGATCGTCGCGCCGGTGGCGCGCACCAGATCGTGCTCGGGGATCATGTAGCGCGCGGCCGGTATAGCCGTACGCCGTCAGGTGTGCACGGATCGCCTCGACGCTCTCGCCGGGGTCGACGAAGACGAGCCAGAACTCGACCGATGCCGCCGCGGCCCGCCTGCGCAGGCGCTCGAGCTCTGGCGCGTAGCGGTTGGCAATAGGGCAGTCTGACCGCGTGAACACGAACACGGCTCCTCGTGCCGCGCTGTCGAGCCGTGCGAGCGGCTGCACCGACCGCCCGTCGAGGTCGGTCACAGTCACGCGGCGGGAATCGTCCTGCGGCCGCCCGGCCGGGATGCCGCCCGCGGCCGCCGGCACCGCGGCCAGCAGCATGCCGGCGAGCGATACGCAGAGCGTGCGGTGCATGGCGGCCGCGATTATATGCGGGATGCCGGTTGGGGGAGCTCCGCAGCGGGCCGGGCCGGCGTGCGGGAACTCCAGCCGATGTCCGAGCGATCGAACGTCTGGGCGTCGACGATCCCGAACGCGGACGAGGCCGCCTGCCATTGCCACCGTTCGACCAGTATCGCCGCGCGTTCGACGTGCAGCACGTTGAAGCTGTTCGTCTCGCCCCGCCTCCGGGTCGAGGTGGCAGTGCCAGCCTCGACGATGACGGCAGTGCGGCCCGAGATGCGGTAGCGCGCGGCGGTCTGGCCGGTGTAGCCGAGGTGCAGGTGTCCGGTCAGGAAGACGTCGGCCCCCGCGTCGGCCAGCGCCTTCAGGGCGCGGATCACCGCGGCTTTCTGCGACCGCGTGGAGGCATCGTCCGGGTACTCGAACGGATGGTGTGCGACGACGATCTTGACTGCGTCCGCGTCGGCGCGGCGCAGCGCTTCGGCGGCGTGGCGCAGATCCGGCGGCCGTATCGTGCCGTCCTTTACCGTGAACGAGCGCGTCGTGTTGAGGCCGACGGCCACGAACTCCGGGTCGGTGTGGACCGGCCGCAGGTTCGTCGTGATGTAGCGGCGGTAGTTGCCCAGCGGATCGAGGAAGCGCCGCGCGACGTTGTACAGCGGCACGTCGTGATTGCCGGGCACGACCAGCTGGGGACAGGGCAGGGCGTCGAGGAATGCCCGTGCCTCGCGGAATTGCCAACTTCGCGCCCGTTGGGTGAGGTCGCCCGAAATGGCCACGAGCTGGGGATCGATGTGGCCGACGACCGCGAGAACGGCTGCGACGATCGCGGGATCGGTGCGCCCGAAGTGCACATCTGACAGATGGACGATTCGCCTCATTCGTTCACCGTCGCCCACTGACGTTCACCGTCGCCCGTCGACGAGCACCGCCGTCAGCCCTTCGCCTCTCGCGGAATGCAGACCTGCAATGCGCCGGGCCGTACGCGGTAGCGCAGCGGCGTGCGCAGCAGCGTGACCTCGCCATCGAGCGCCACGGGCAGCCGGCGCCGCCACGCGGCAATTGTCACCTCGCGCGTCAGCAATACGTCCAGATGATCGATAGCGGCCAGCTGCCCGGCGACCGCCCGTCCAAGCACCCGCAGCACCTC
Organism: Vicinamibacteria bacterium; assembly: GCA_963697705.1. Taxonomy (GTDB): domain Bacteria; phylum Acidobacteriota; class Vicinamibacteria; order Vicinamibacterales; family JAENWD01; genus CAVUCH01. The sequence goes on along the minus strand of CAVOPA010000011.1, from coordinate 156,441 downwards.
ACCACGCGTCATGCCCGGCGCCATCGCGACGTGCAGATGTCCTTGCGTCGAGCCGCTTGCGCGCGCCGATGCGCACGCCTTCGAGTTGATAGGCATTGTTGCCGATGAATACGAACGGCGTACGGACGATCCGGGCGCCGTGTTCGCTTCGCACGAGCACCCGCACGCGCCGGAACAGCCTCCAGACGCCTGCGACGGCCAGCGCGAAGGCGACCCACTTGCTTCGGCCTCGTTGCCGTCTCTTCTCGCGCTGGTACACAAGTGATGGGTAAAGGCCGAGGCTGGAGTTGTTGATGAACACCCGGCCGTTCACTTCGCCCACATCCACCGAGCCAGTCTGCCCTGCCGCGATCACCGCCACCGCCTCGGTCACGTCTAGCGGAACGCCCAGGTCTTTCGCGAAGTGGTTGAGTGTGCCGAGCGGCAGGACACCGAGGACGGTTTCGGTGTCCGCGAGCACGGACGCGACCGCCCCAATCGTGCCGTCGCCCCCGCCCGCGACGACAAGGCGCACACCGTCGGCCACCGCACGCCGCGCAAGCGCTGCGAGCTTGTCGCCGCCGCCGACCAGAATCGAAGCGTTCAGCCCATGTGCGGCGAACGCCTGCTGTACCTGAGCCAGCGCGGGATGCTCGTCGCTGCCAGCGCTGGCCGCCGCGCCCGACGAATCGTTCAGCAGCACAATGATTCGCGCTACCTCGGGTGAGGACTCGATGAGCGGCTCGACGGCGATGGCATCCATGGCCGAATGCTCAGCATGACCGGGGCCAAGTTTCCGGTAGCCTCGGGGCCCGGATCCGGCCGCTGCTCGGCGCGTACGGCGTCCCCGATTCACACCTCGATCGAGTCCGAGATCCAGGTGTGGCAATGCGCGGCAACGCCCGCGCTGCGCCTTGACCGGCTCTCATCCGCATAGTACCGTCTAGTGTCCGGCAGCGGTTCGCCGGCGTCTCGCCCGACACCCCGCCATGGCACAGCTCGACACCTCCGCGATCAGGAAGACTGCTCTGCACGCGCAGCACGTTGCGCTCGGCGCACGGATGGTGCCGTTTGCGGGCTGGGACATGCCGGTGGAGTACTCGGGCATCACCGATGAGCACCTGGCCGTTCGAACGCGTGCGGGGCTGTTCGACGTCAGCCACATGGGCGAAATCGAGATCGCCGGTGCAGACGCGCTCGCCGCCGTGCAGCGGATCACGAGCAACGACGCGGCAAAGCTCAAGATCGGCCAGGCACAATACTCGGGTCTGATGCTGCCGAATGGCGCGTTCGTCGACGACCTGCTCGTCTACCGGCTTGCCTCCGATCACTTCCTGCTCGTGGTCAACGCCTCGAACGTGGCCAAAGACTTCGCCTGGATTCGCGAGCACATCGCCGGCGTCGGCGACGCCGTCGCCGTGGACAGCAGCGCTCGCTACGCCCTGATCGCCGTGCAGGGGCCGGCGGCGCGGCAGATCGTCCAACCGCTCACGGGCGTGGACCTCGGCACGATCAAGTACTACTGGTTCGCCCACGGCGAGGTCGCGAGCGTTCGCTGCACGATATCGCGTACCGGCTACACCGGCGAGGATGGATACGAGCTGTTCGTCCCTCCCGCCTCGGCGCCTCGCGTGTGGACGGCACTGCTCGAGGCCGGCAGGCCGTTCGACATCAAGCCCGCGGGTCTCGGCGCACGGGACACGCTGCGGCTGGAAGCGGCGATGCGCCTCTACGGCAACGACATCGACGACACGACGACGGTGCTCGACGCCGACCTCGAGTGGATCGTGTCCTGGACCAAGGGAGACTTCATCGGTCGTGATGTCCTCGAGGCCCAGAAACGGCACGGCCCGGCACGGCGTCTGGTCGGCTTCGAGATGGTCGATCGTGCCATCGCGCGGCACGGCCATCCGGTGGTCGTGGACGGCTTCCCGGTCGGCCAGGTCACGAGCGGCACGCAGACGCCGTTTCTGAAGAAGGCCATCGGCATGGCCTACGTGCCAGCGTCGCTCGCACCGGATGCCGAGTTCGAGATCGACGTGCGGAACCGGCGCGCGCGCGCGCGCATCGTGCCGCTGCCTTTCTACAAGCGACCGAGGAGCTGACATGTATCCGGCCGACCTGAAGTACACGAACGACCATGAGTGGATTCGCGTTACCGGCGACCAGGGACGGGTGGGAATCACCGACTACGCCCAGAAGCAGCTGGGTGATGTCGTGTACGTCGAACTGCCGGAAGTGGGCCGCACGGTGTCGCAGGGCGACGCGCTCGGTACGATCGAGTCCGTAAAGGCGGTCTCGGAGATCTTCGCGCCGGTGTCGGGCGAGATCGTCGAAGTCAACGCGACGCTCAAGGACACCCCGGAGACAATCAACTCGGATCCGCACGGCGCGTGGATGGTGAGCATCCGTCTGGCCGATCCTGCCGAAACGGCGGCGCTCCTCGACAGCACTCAATACGCGGACGTCGTGAAGTAGGAGAGTGCTTCTGCGGAGCCGGGCCGTCGACCTCATCTACGATCGTCGACGCCGCTTCGATCTCTCAGATCCGGGCGTTTGCATCTTCCCGGCGGCGCGATGTGTCCGACACCGTGTCTCCTCCTCATTCTGCCTGCAGGACAGCCATATGAGCCTCGACACGTCCGACACCTTCCAGGCGCGGCACATCGGCCCGCGCGAGCGCGATCTGCCGGCGATGCTCGAGACCGTCGGCGTCGGTTCGCTCGATCAACTGGTCGATGAAACGGTTCCCGCCGCGATCCGCCTCGGGCGGCCGCTCGCGCTGCCGGCGGGCGAGAGCGAGCATCACTACCTCACGCGTCTCCGGAGCATCGCCGCGGAGAACCGGGTGCTCCGGTCGTTCATCGGCCTCGGGTACTACGACACGATCACGCCCGCGGTCATCCTGCGGAACGTCATGGAGAACCCCGGCTGGTACACACCGTACACGCCGTACCAGGCCGAGATCGCGCAGGGCCGCCTGGAGTCGCTCCTCAACTTCCAGACGATGGTGAGCGACCTGACGGGCATGGCTGTGGCGAACGCCTCGCTGCTCGACGAAGCGACGGCCGCGGCGGAGGCCATGACGCTCTTGCACCGCGTGCACGCGAAGAAGACGGCCACCACGTTCCTCGTGTCGGATCGTGTCTTTCCCCAGACGATCGCGGTGCTGCAGTCCCGTGCCGAGCCGCTCGGCCTGGCCGTGCGCGTGATCGATGCGGCTGACGCGGCGTTCAGCGACGAGGTGTTCGGGCTGCTGCTGCAGCATCCCGACGAGTCCGGTCGGGTCGAGGATCTCACTGCACTCATCGCACGAGCCCACGCGGCGGGCGTCCTGGTGGCGGTTGCGACCGACCTGCTCGCGCTGGCGCTCCTCACACCGCCCGGCGAGATGGGTGCCGACGTCGTCGTCGGCAACTCGCAGCGGTTCGGCGTGCCGCTCGGGTACGGCGGGCCCCACGCCGCGTTCTTCGCCACCCGCGAGGCCTACGTGCGGCAGGCGCCGGGTCGCGTGATCGGAGTGTCGGTCGACGCCAACGGCCATCCCGCATACCGGATGGCGCTGCAGACGCGCGAGCAGCACATCCGCAGGGAGAAAGCGACGTCGAACATCTGCACGGCGCAGGCGCTGCTCGCCAACATGGCAGCGATGTACGCCGTCTATCACGGCCCGCGCGGGTTGAAGGCCATCGCCACACGCGTTCACACGCTCGCCCGCATCGTCGAACACGCGCTGGTCGCGATGGGGTACCGCCAGGTCAACGATCTGTATTTCGACACGCTCCGGATCGACACCGCCGGCGTGCCGGGTGCGACCGCGGCGGCGGTTCGGGAGCGGGCACTCGCCGCGGGCATCAACTTCAGGTATGTCGGCGAGACGTCCATCGGGATCGCACTCGACGAGACGTGCGGTACGGCGGACGTGGCGAACATCCTTGCGGTGTTCGCGTCGGCCGCGGGAAAGCCCGCGCCGGCGCTGGACGCGTCGGCCCTGGCGGACCGCCTTGCAGATCAGTACCCGGCGCCGCTTGGCCGCACGAGCGCCTACCTGACTCACCCGGTGTTCAACACGCATCACTCCGAAACGCAGATGATGCGGTACATCCGCAGCTTGGACGCGAAGGACATCGGTCTCGAGACGTCGATGATTCCGCTCGGATCCTGCACGATGAAGCTGAACGCCGCCGCTGAGATGCTGCCCCTTACCTGGCCGGAGTTCAGCCGCCTGCACCCGTTCGCACCTGTCGATCAGGCGGCCGGGTACATCCGCCTCTTCGGCGAGCTCGAGGCGGCGCTCTGCGAGATCACCGGGTTCGCCGCCGTCTCGCTGCAGCCGAACTCGGGCGCGCAGGGGGAGCTGGCCGGTCTGCTCGTGATCCGCGCTTTTCACCGCTCGCGAGGAGACCACGAACGGAACATCGTGCTCATCCCCGCGTCGGCGCACGGCACCAATCCCGCGAGCGGGGTGATGGCGGGCATGCGGGTCGTCGTCGTCGCGACCGCGCGGGACGGGAGCGTCGATGTCGACGATCTGCGCGCGAAGGCTGCTCAGCACGCGTCGCGCCTCGCCGCGCTGATGATCACCTACCCGTCAACGCACGGCGTGTACGAGGACCGGATCCAGGAAATCTGCGCGATCGTGCACGAGCATGGCGGGCAGGTGTACATGGACGGCGCCAACATGAATGCGCAGGTCGGCCTCACCAGCCCGGCCGCCATCGGCGCAGACGTGTGCCACCTCAACCTGCACAAGACCTTCGCCATCCCCCATGGCGGCGGCGGCCCTGGCATGGGACCAATCGGCGTGGCAGCACACCTCGCGCCGTTCCTCCCGGGACACCCGCTCGTCGAGACTGGCGGGACCCAGGCGATTCAACCGGTTGCCGCCGCACCGTACGGGAGCCCGAGCATCCTGCTGATTTCGTACGGCTACATCGCGATGCTGGGCGGCGACGGTATGACGGCCGCGACCACGTATGCGCTACTGAATGCCAACTACATCAAGGCCCGCCTGGAGGCCCACTTCCCGGTGCTCTACGCACGCGAGAACGGCCGCGTCGCCCACGAGATGATTTTCGACATGCGCGCCTTCAAGCAGGCGGGAGTGGAAGAGATCGACATCGCGAAGCGACTGATGGACTACGGCTTCCACGCGCCCACGGTGTCGTTCCCGGTGCCAGGCACGCTTATGATCGAGCCCACCGAGAGCGAGCCGAAGGAGGAACTGGATCGGTTCTGCGACGCGATGATCGCGATTCGCGGCGAGATCCAGTCGGTCGTGTCGGGCAAGGCGGATGCGCGCGATAACGTGCTGAAGAACGCGCCCCACACCGCCGCGATGGTGTCGGACGACGAGTGGCCGCACCCGTACTCGCGCCGGCAGGCGGCGTTTCCGCTCCCGTTCGTGCGTGCGAACAAGTTCTGGCCGAGCGTCGCGCGGATCGACAACCCGTACGGCGATCGCAACCTGTTCTGCGTGTGCCCGTCCGCCGACACGTATGCCGAAAAGGCTGGCGTCTGACCGGCGGTTGAAGACTGCCAAACGCAGGATGTGATGCGGATGCAGCGGTCCGGCGGGGCTGCGCGTTCTTCTGCCCAACGTAGCAACCGGTGGAACTTACGGCGCGGGACCGCCCGTCGCGGCCGCGTGCGGCACGCCCTCAGCCCTGCTGCGCGCTCGTGACCAGGTCCGCCCGTCGGCGGAAACCCTCCAGCAGCGCGCGGGTGACCGGTCCTGGATGACCGGTGCCGATGCGGTGCTCGTCGACGAGGACGATCGGCACCACCTCCCTGGTGGTGCTGGTGAAGAACGCCTCGTCGGCACCGAGCAGGTCCTCGTCCTGCACTCGTCCTTCCGCCATCGGCACGCCCATCTCTTCAGCCACTTCGAAGAGGAACTCGCGCGTGATCCCTGCGAGGAGGCCCGCGTCGATCGGTGGCGTGACCGTCCTCCCGCTCTTCACGATGAAAAGGTTGGACTGCGAGCACTCCGCGATCTCTCCGCGGTGATTGTGCATCACCGCTTCGAATGCTCCCTGTTTCAACGCATGCTGCATCGCGAGCGCGTTGTTCAGCAGGTTGTTCGATTTGATCAGTGGGTTCAGCGACCGCGGATGGTTGCGCACGACGGGAACGAGCGAGACACGGGCGCCGTTCGTGTAGATGTCAGCGGGCGTTTCGATGTGAGGCTTGACGATGATCACGACGGAGGGGGCCGGGCAGAGCGCGGGATCGTAACTGAGCTCGCCGACGCCGCGCGTGAGCAGCAGCCGTACGTAGGCTTCGCGGCCGGGAAGCCCGGGTGTCGCGAGCGCGGCCGCATCCAACGTTTCGCGCACGAGAGCGAGCGCCTGGTCGTCGGTGAAGGGCACGGGCAAAGCCAGCAGGTCCGCCGAGTTCCGCATCCGGCGCATATGCCGGTCGAAGAGGAACGGGTGGCCACGGTACGTGCGGCACACCTCGTACACACCCTCGCCGTAGAGGAAGCCATGGTCGAGCACCGGGATCGTGGCGTCGGTCCCGTGGGCGATCCGGCCGTTGACGTTGATGACAGTCGACATGCGGTTCGATGCTCCAGTCGCGCACGGGCTTGATCATGCGCGGGATGCCGCGTCAACGCAAATGAGGCGCTACGCGGGCCAGCGGCCCGCGCGCGGCGCTCGGGATGCGCGCGCGTGCCCCCGTCAGATCGGGTGCGCGAAGCGCTCCCGGCGCCCCCATCAGCATCGCCGGACCGTGTGCTAGACTCCCGCCGAATGCGGGTGCTGAACAGCAACCAGATGCGCGAGGCCGATCGGCGAACCATCGAGGAGATCGGGATTCCCGCCATCGTCCTGATGGAAAACGCCGGCCGCCAGGTGGTCGCGGCGATGGAGGCGAGCTTCGAGGATCTCGCCGAGCGCCACGTCGCCGTGTTGTGCGGGCGCGGGAACAACGGGGGCGACGGCTTCGTGGTCGCCAGGACGCTCAACCAGCGCGGCATCGACGTCTCGGTGTTCGTGCTCGGCGTCGTTGCGGAGATCCGCGGGGATGCACGGACGAACCTGGAGATTCTCGGTCGCCTGGGCCTCACGGTCGTGGAGATCGTCGACGGTCAGACCTGGGAACTGCACTTCTCGGAGATCTCGTCGTGCGACCTGATCGTCGACGCGATCTTCGGCACCGGCCTCAAGACGCCGCTCCAGGGGATGCTCGAGACGGTCGTCGCAGACATCAACGGCTCTGGCATTCCCGTCGTCGCCGTGGACCTGCCGTCCGGCATGTCGGCTGATACGCCGGATTTGATCGGCGACGCGATCGAGGCCGCAGTCACCGTTACGCTCGGCGCGCCGAAGCTGCCGCTGGTGCTGCCGCCGGCCGAGATGCAGGCAGGCGACATCATCATCGCGGACATCGGGATCCCCGACGAGGTGTTCGAGGCCGTCGAAGGGCAGCACATCGAGCTGCTGACGCGGGCACACATGCGGCCGTTCGTGCAGCCGCGGCCGCTCGACTCACACAAGGGCGACTACGGTCACGTGCTCGTGATCGCCGGCAGCCAGGGCCGCAGCGGCGCGGCACACCTCACGGGCATGGGGGCGCTCCGTTCCGGCGCCGGGCTCGTGACGATTGCGACACCAGCATGGTGTCAGGCGGTACTCGCCGCCATGGCGCCGGAGTACATGACAGAGGCCCTGGGGGCAGCAGACGACGGCGGGCTTCCGCTTGATGGATTTGGACCGGCTGCTCGAACGCCCGTACGACGTGATCGCGCTCGGTCCGGGGATCGGCACCGCACCGAGTACCGTCCGCTTCGTGCACACGCTGGTCGAGCGGGCGGGCGTTCCGCTGGTGCTCGACGCCGACGCCCTGAACGCCTTCGCGGAGGAGCCGGACCGGCTCGCCGGCGCGGAGGGGCGCGATGTCATCATCACGCCGCACCCAGGCGAGTTCGCGCGCCTGGCCGGAGTGACGACGGCCGACGTCCAGGCGAACCGCGTCGAGCTCGCCCGCACCTTCGCGGCATCGCACCGCGTGTACCTCGTGCTCAAGGGGCATCGGACGATCATCGCGACGCCGGACGAGCGCGTGTTCATCAATCCGACCGGGAACGCCGGGATGGCGAGCGGCGGGATGGGCGACGTGCTCACCGGGATCGTGGCGGGCTGGCTGGGACACCTGCTCGACGCCGAGGTCGCCTGCAAGCTCGGGGTGTTTCTGCACGGCGCCGCTGGAGACCTGGCGGAGGCGGCCGAAGGGGAGGTGGCGCTCACGGCGTCGGACCTGCTCGCGCATCTCGGCGATGCCGTCCTCGAGCTCACCGCCCGGAAGCGCACGCCTCGTCCGCCGCCGCCGTGAGCTTCTGCGCCTCGGTCGCTAGTCCCCTGGAATCGTGATGAGTCACATAACTCCCGGGCAGGGCGGAGTGGCTCCTCCTTCAGATATCCCCATGTCTTCGGTCGTCGCGCCTCGCCAGCCGGGCGCCGCGCTCCGGCATCAACCCAACGATTCCAGGGACTAGGTCGTCGGGGTAACTGACGGCAGATGCACAGCAGGCGGTGGCGTCCACTCGCGCCGAAGTCTCCGCCGCAACAACTCGTACGAGCGCCACTCACCCGTGCGCCGGAACCGCGAATCGCTGCAATAGCCTTTCGCGGTCGCCGCCCTGCCAGGCAGCCTGGATGTCTTCGTCGGATAGGCCCGCGATTCGGCCGAGAACCGTGAAGGCGGCCTCGGCATGTCCCGCGCTCTTCCAGCGTGCCATCTCGACGAGCGGCGCGAGTGCCCTGGCCCGCAGCAGGTCGAGCAGCAGCGGATCCCGGTTCACGGAAAGGCCCTGGAGCGCCATCGCTGCCTTGTTTCGATCGGTCCAGAGCAGCGAGTGGAGCAGCTGGACGAAGGGCTCGTAGGGCACGCGCACCGCGGCGTGCGCTCGGTCAGGTGTCATTCGCGCGAACACCGCAAGCGAGCGCATCGCGTTGTTCCGTACGTCGGCCGACGGGTCGTCCATCGCCTCGACGAGGTCCTGGACGACGCTCTGCTTGTCGGACACGTATGCGAGGACCTGTGCGGCGAGCGCGCGCTGCGCGTCGTCCGCGGACTCGCGCAGGACCCGGCGCAGCTGTGCGACGTCTCTCGCCGCGTACGCCACAAACCGCATCTGCACGACGCGCGTGGCGGGATCCTCGAACAGAGCGTGACCCTGCGAGTCGTCCTCCGCGGCACGACCGTGCAGGACGGCGGCGGTGAGGGCATCCGAGAACTCCTGGCCCGCACGGACCACGTCTGGCGGCAATCGTGCCTCCCCAGTCGGCCTGGTGCGGAAGTGGGTGATCGGCGCGCCGGGTTCCTCGATGCCGACGAACACGATCGCGCGACCCTCGTCACAACAGACGAGCGCCGCGTGCGCATGAACCACGCCCGGCACCTTCGCCACATCCTGCTCGGCCGCAGCCAGCGCGGCGGGACGATCGTCGCCCGTGACCAGGAGGGTGTCGCCCTCCTTGAATGGCAAGGCCCTGCGGAGGTCGGATGCAGAAAGGCGGTTGAGGCCGTAGAAGTCGATGATCGCGATCTGAATGCGCTCTTGCCGCGACCAGGCGCGCTCCGGCCACAGCCCCGCTGCGATCACGACGACTACTGCCACCAGAGCGTGCGTGAGTACCGCCGGCAGGCGCACTATCCTAGTGCCCTGGAAAGTTCAGTGCGGCGTCGCTCAGGCCCGGTTGGGCCATCAGGCGCTCGATGTCGTCAATCTCGGTCGGCACGAACGCCGACATGTTTTCGTAGCCCGCGTCCGTGATGAGGATCATGTCCTCGAGGCGGATCGAGAGCCGCTCCGCGTCTATCCGCATGGCCGGTTCGATCGTGAAGATGCGGCCTGGTTCGAACGTCTCTGCCTGCAGCCCACCGACGTCGTGCACTTCCATCCCGACGTTGTGTCCGATGCCGCGCGCCGTCGTGCGCGTCCGGTACGTGTCGACGAATGTGGCTGCTGCGTTCTTGATCGCCGGGTCGGTGAACGGGAACGACGCCATGACGGTGTCCATCCTGGCGACAGCCGCGCGCACGACCTCTGCAGGCGTCGCGTGGAGCGCAATCGACGTCATCAGCGAGCGATAGAGCTTCAGGTAAATGGTGTAGAACTCGCGTTGCCGCGGTGTGAACCGGCCGTTCGCGGGAAAGACGCGCGTCACGTCCGACTGGTAGTACTTGTAGTCGGGCGCGTAATCGAACTGCACGAGGTCGCCGTCGCGCAAGGTGGCGGTGTTGCGATGGTAATGCGAATAGTACGTGTTCGTTCCTGTCGCCACCAGCGCGAAGTACGCCGGCCCGAAGGCGCCGCCCCTCGTGAAGACGAACTCGGCGTCCGCCTGCAGCTCGTACTCGGCCATGCCCGGCCGCGCGTCGCGCATCGCCTCCATGATGCCAAGCCCTGCCAGGCGAGTGGCCTCGCGAATGAGTGCAACCTCACGCGGGCTCTTCACCGCGCGCATCGCGTCGAGCAGCGGATCGAGGTCTTTCAGCACCGCGGCCGGTGCCGCTGCGCCCAGCTTCTGCCGGAACACGTCTTCGCGCGACGGGCGCCCGTCCCACGGATCCTCCGCCGTGTTGCGCGCCAGGATCGAGGGATCACCCGACGATTGGCTGCCGAGCACCTCGGTACGGAACGGCGTGTAGATGGTTCGTCCGCCGAGCGTTCCGGCCACGCGCGTGAACTCCTCGCGGGGCAGCACGGCGTCGATCCCGGTGGCGCGCGCGGCGTCGTCGCCTGGGGCGAGCGCCGGGCCGAACATCCGGTCGTCCCGCCGCTCGTTCGCGGGCTGCAGGAAGAGCGTCGTCTTGCGGGTGCGGCCGTCGAGCAGCACCAGGGCGCGTGGCTCGACGACACCGGTCAGGTAGAAGAACTGGTTGTTCTGCCGGAGCGGCTCCTCGCCGGCGCGTTCGGTCGTGCCCTGAAGGATGGCGACGCCGTCGCCGATCGCGTCGATCACCTTCGCCCGGCGCGCCGCGAACTCGTCGGCGGGGAAGACATCAGGGCCGCGGAACACCGGTTGCGCTGAGAGCAGCACCGTCAGGCTGGCCACCAGAGCAACGCTCAACAACGCTCGATGCATGAAACACCCTCTGGATTCGGCTCCGCTCCGAGCCCGCCTATTCCTTCGAGCTTGTCGGGGCTGGCGGCTTCACGACCGTTACGGTCACGCGCGAGGGGTACTGCTTCGAGTGATGGACCACGTTGTGCGCCACGACTCCGGTGGTCTCATCGTAATTGTTGCCGCCGGTGTTCAGGTTGCGATCGAACCGCGGGAAATTGCTGCTCGACACCTCGATGCGCAACCGGTGCCCCGGGGCGAAGTAGTTGCTCGTCGTGAGCGGCTGCAGCGTGACCTTGTATACCCTGCCCGGCTCCATCCACGACGCAGGCCGGTCGTAGCCGGCGCGGTAGCGCATGCGCTGAATCGACTCGTCCAGGTTGTAGGCACGGCCGTCCGGGTAGACGTCGAGCACCTTGACCGTGAAGTCGGTGTCCTTCGCATCAGAGCCCACATACAGCGTCGGCGTAATCGGGCCGCTCAGTTCCAAGCCCGCCGCGAACGGCTCGCTGGTATAGACGAGAATGTCCGCCCGCGCCTCGACCTTCCGCTGATCGAACGCGCCCGGCTGGATTGCCGTTCCCGTGCAGCAGACGTTGCCTCCGTAGGAAGTCACCGGGTTCATCGGATCGTAGGTGAACGCGTCGGGCGCGTCCTTCTCCGGCGGCGCGGCGACGAGCGCACCATCGCCGACGATCGCGTTGGCTTTGCCCCCGCTCGAGAGTGCGAAGGTCATCTCCTCCGCTCCCTCGGGCGGCCACGTGTTCGAGGTCTGCCACTTGTTCGAGCCCATCGTGAAATACGTCACCCTGGGGAGGGCGTCCAGCCGCGTGCTCGGCTCGCCTTTGAGGAACCGGTCGAAGAAGCCGTAGGTGATCTCGCTGTAGTCGAGCCGTGCATCCCCGACGCTCCGCTCGCCGACCACCGTGTCTTCCGTGGCGCGTGAGTATGCGCAATGGGTGACCGGAGCGATGATGGCCCACTGCTGATCGGCGACTCCGGGCTTCGCGGTGCGGCGCACATGGTTGTAGGTGGCGAGATTAGGGCCGACCGACACGTCGTACCACGACATGAACCAGAGGCCGGGCACGTTGATGGGTCGGTCGTCGTGCCACAGCCCTCCCTTGTTCCAGGCAGGGTCGTTGGGCGCTCGCTGAATCATCCGCCCCCCGGTCGGGACCGGCATCGGGTCGGCGAAGATGCCTCGCGGACCGTCCACGTTCCGGAAGATGTCCTGCTCCGGCAGGTGCCAGAGCGCCTTCGACCAGTCCACCTCTGGCATGTGCGGTGCGAGATCGAACAGGCGGGAGGCCGCGACGAGGTCCTCGCGGGGCGTGTCTCGCGGGAACATCGGCCGGACCTGGTTCTGTTCGCCGTAGAGCCAGGCGATGAAGAGCATCTGCACGGCGCCGCCGCGGTACCAGTTGCCCTGCTCGTAATACGGCGACACGCGCCCGACTCCGGCGCCGAAGCCCTGCACGTTCATCGCTGTGTACGCCGGGTGGCCGAGCGAGGCGATGGCCAACTGGTACTCGGCCGTCGAGGAACAGCCTGTCGTGCCGACCTTCCCGTTGGACCACGGCTGCTTCGACAGCCACTCGATCGCGTCGTAGCCGTCGGTGGTGGGGGCACCGAGAATGTCGTAGTTGCCCTCAGAGAAGAAGTGCCCGCGCTCGTTCTGGACCACGTACGCATAACCCCGCTTCACCGCCGTGAGCGCCGCCGTCAGGTCGGCGGGCACGCCGTTGCGCACGTCCCAGAAATTGAAGTTGTACGGCGTGCGAACGAACACGATCGGCACCGTTGCCGACGTGTTCTTCGGGCGGTAGATATCCGTCGCGAGGCGCACGCCGTCGCGCATCGGCATCATGATCTTGCGATCGACGACGGCAATCGATTGCAGCTCCTTCTCGGTCGCAAGCCGCTTGTTCCGTTCGTCCGGGGACAAGCCGGGCGGCTGCTGGGCCGACAGGACTGCGGCCGCGAGGAGACCCGAGACGGCCAGCGCGGAAAAAATACGCCGAAGTCTGATCACGCGTGCTCCTTGTCGTCAGATTCGCGAAATGCTGGTGCATTGTGCCACGGACGTGTGAAGTCGTCTTCAAGAGAACGAAGGACAATCCGGCTAGCAGTGCGGTGCCGCAGCGTTGGCGGCGGACAGATCGGGAATGACGATACGCCGCCGGTCGTCGCCTGCGGTGTCGATGGACACGGTGAGCGCGCGAGGGAATGGTCGCCCGAGGCGGTCGGCCCACTCGATTGCGAGCACGCCCTCCTCGCCGATATCGGCCAGCCCCAGGTCGGCGGCTTCATCCTCTGTGAGGCGATACAGGTCGGCGTGATACAGCGTCAATCGGCCACCGCCGTACTCCTGGACCAGCGTGAAGGTGGGGCTGCTGACGTCCTCAGCGGATGCGCCGAGGCCCTGAGCCAAGCCCCGGACGAACGCCGTTTTGCCGGCGCCGAGGTCGCCGTAGAGCAGCAGCACGTCGCCAGCCGACAGCCGCTGGGCGAACGCCCGGCCAGCGTCCGTGGTCTCCTGCTCGGAGTGGCTGTCGATGATCATGACAGGGACGGCGTGACAAGTCGGGCCTGACCGCTGCGTTGACGGTTTTGGCAGGTGTTGCCCCGACTGAAGCCCGTCATGCCCGACTGAAGTCGAGCATGACACTGTTCAAGGCTCACTCGGACCTGTAATTCGGCGCTTCCTTCGTGATCGCCACGTCGTGCACGTGGCTCTCACGCACGCCGGCGGGAGTGATTCGCACGAATCGTGGATCGCGCTGCAGGGCGGGGATATTCGCAGCGCCGCAGTAGCCCATGCCGGCGCGCAGGCCGCCCACGAGCTGATGCACCATCATGGCGACCGGGCCTTTGTGCTGCACGCGTCCCTCGATGCCTTCGGGGACCAGCTTGTCGGTGCTGCCACCCTCCAGATCGAACTCGTCCTGGAAGTAGCGGTCGCGGCTGCCGCGGCGCATCGCGCCGATCGAGCCCATGCCCCGATACTCCTTGAAGCTGCGGCCCTGGTAGATGATCATCTCGCCCGGGCTCTCGTCGGTGCCCGCGAACAGGTTGCCGATCATCGTGCAGCTGGCGCCAACTGCGATCGCCTTGGTCACATCGCCGGAGAAGCGGATGCCGCCGTCGGCAATCACCGGCACGTCGTGCCGCGCGGCCGCCTGGGCGCACTCGAGAATCGACGAGATCATCGGCACGCCGACCCCGGCGATGATGCGCGTCGTGCAGATCGAGCCGGCACCGATCCCGACCTTCACCGCATCGACGCCAAGCTCGATCAAGGCCTCGGTGGCTTCCGCGGTCGCCACGTTGCCGGCAATCACGTCCACATCCGTGAACTGGCGGCGGATGCGGCGCACGATATCGAGCACGCCCTGCGAATGGCCATGCGCCGTGTCGATGACGAGCGCGTCGACATGGGCGGCGACCAGCGCCTCGGCTCGTTCCATCGAATCGCGTGCGACCCCGATCGCGGCCGCCACACGCAGCCGTCCCAGCGAGTCCTTGCAGGCGTTCGGGTATTTCACCGCCTTCTGGATGTCTTTCACCGTGATCAGGCCCTTCAGCATGAACGCCTGATCGACGACCAGCAGCTTCTCGACCTTGTGCTGGTGCAGGATTTCCCGCGCCGCTTCGAGCGTGGTGCCGACCGGCACCGTGACGAGGTTCTCTTTCGTCATCACCTCGGCGATCGGGCGCTGTACGTTGGTCTCGAAGCGGAGGTCCCGATTGGTGAGGATGCCCACCAGCCGACCCTCTTTCGAACCGTCCTCCGTGATCGGCACGCCGGAGATCCGGTACTTCTTCATGAGCTCCAGCGCCTCGAAGATGCGTTCGCGCGGCGAGAGCGTCACCGGATTCACGATCATCCCGCTCTCTGAGCGCTTCACCCGATCGACTTCCGAGGCCTGCTCCTCGATGGTCATGTTCTTGTGAATCACGCCGAGCGCGCCGTGCTGCGCCATCGCGATCGCAAGCCGCGACTCGGTGACCGTGTCCATCGCCGCGCTGACGAGCGGAACGTTCAGGCGAATGTTGCGCGAGAACCGCGTCGAGACGTCAACCTGTGTCGGCACGACCTGCGAGTGCCGCGGCACGAGCAGCACGTCGTCGAAGGTGAGCGCGGTCGCGATGGTCTGGTCGAGCCGGACGAACGCGGGACTCTCGGTCTTGAGCTCCATGGATCCACCCGTCTTAGACGCCGGTCACTGAAGCCGGCGCCGATGCTGCTGCAGGATGCCCGCTACTCGTTGCAGCAGGATGTCGATTTCAGAACCGAGGCGGCGCCGCCCAGATACGGAAACGGCCGACGGAAGTCGGCCGAAGCGATCGAACGTCGTCGTGCGAGCCCGCAGCGCCCGCACCATCAGCTCACCGACGCGCCATGGCACTTCTTGTACTTTTTCCCACTGCCACACGGACACGGATCGTTGCGGCCTACTTTTGCGCCGTCGTGCCGGACCGTCTTGATGACGTCGTCGCCGCCCGCGCGGGCGGGACGCGGCGCAAACGGACTGGCCTCGGGCTGCCGGGCCGGCACGCGGCTGGGGACCGTCCCGAAGGCGTTCGGCTCGTTGAGCGTCAAGGGCTGGCTACGGCGGAAGGTGGGCTGCCGGGCGGGCGCGTCCGGCTGCTGGTCGGCGGGCACCGGGCGCAGCCACCACAGATGGCGCACGATGTCTTCGTCGACACGCGCACGCATCGCCTGGAACAGCTCGAAGCTCTCGCGCTTGTACTCGACCAGCGGGTCGCGCTGTCCATAGCCGCGCAGGCCGATGCCTTCCTTCAGGTGGTCGAGGCTGTAGAGATGGTCCTTCCACTGGCCGTCGACGATCTGCAGCATGAGGTCGCGCTCGACCCTCTGCAGCAGCTCCCGGCCAATCAGGGCTTCCTTCTGCTCGTAATCCGCCTTGATGCGCGCCCAGGTGGCGTCACGGATCTCGTCCGTGTTGCCCGCGAAGTCGATGCCGCCGAAGTCTTCCTGGGCAAAGGAGAAGATGCGGGTGATCTCCTGCCGGAAAGCCGGCACATCCCAGGCTTCGACGTCGGTCTCACGGCCGATATACCGCTCGACGATCTCATCGAGCAGGTCTTCGGCGAGCTCCATCAGGTAGCCGCGAGTGTCGACCGCCTCCTCTTCGTCGATGCGAACCTGACCCTCGAGGATTTCACGCCGCAGCGCGTAGATGCTCTCGCGCTGCTTGTTCATCACATCGTCGTATTCGAGCAGGTGCTTGCGGACGGAGAAGTTCTGGGCCTCGACCTGTTTCTGCGCGCGCTCGATCGCGCGCGTCACCATCTTGTGCTCGATGGGAACGCCTTCTTCCATCCCGAGGCGCTGCATCAGACCCGAGATGCGGTCGGATCCGAAGATCCGCATCAGATCGTCTTCGAGCGACAGATAGAAGCGTGAGGACCCGGGATCGCCTTGCCGGCCGGCGCGGCCGCGCAGCTGGTTGTCGATGCGGCGTGCCTCGTGCCGTTCGGTGCCGAGGATGTGCAGTCCGCCGATGTCGACGACCTCCGCGTGCTCGGCCTCGGTCTGACGCTGGAAGAAGCCGAAGATGCGTTCCCAGTCCGGCCGCGGCACGCGATAGAAGTGGTCGATGTGGAAGAAGTAGACGAACTGCTCGTCGTCGACGAAGCGCGCTTCGCCATTCGGGAGCTTCTCGGCGACTTCCTCGCTGAGGCTTTGCTGCCGCGCCATGTACTCGGCGTTGCCGCCGAGCAGGATGTCGGTGCCGCGGCCCGCCATGTTCGTGGCGATCGTGACCGCGTTCTTGCGGCCCGCCTGTGCGACGATCTCCGCTTCCTGCGCGTGGTACTTCGCGTTCAGCACCACGTGCTTGATCCCGCGCCGCTTCAGCATCGTCGAGAGGCGTTCGGACTTCTCGATCGAGACGGTGCCGACGAGCACGGGGCGGCCCTGCTGCTGCTTCTCGAGGATGTCGCCGACGATGGCCTCGTACTTCTCGGGCTCGGTGCGGTAAATCAGATCCGGCTCCTCGACGCGGCGCATATCCCGGTTGGTCGGGACGACGCTCACATCGAGCTTGTAGATCTTGCCGAACTCCTCGGCCTCGGTCTCGGCCGTGCCGGTCATGCCGGACAGCTTCTTGTACTTGCGGAAGTAATTCTGGAAGGTGATGGTCGCGAGCGTCTGGTTCTCGCGCTCGATCTTGACCTTCTCCTTCGCCTCGACCGCCTGGTGGAGCCCGTCGCTCCAGCGGCGCCCCGGCATCAACCGGCCGGTGAACTCGTCGACGATGACGACCCCGCCGTCCTTGATCATGTAGTCCACGTCGAGGCGGAACAGCGTGTGAGCACGCAGCGCCTGGTTGACGTGGTGGAGCAGCGGCATGTTCGCCGGGTCGTAGAGCCCGCCGGGGCTCAGGCGGTGCGCGAGCAGTTTTTCGGCGGCTGCCATGCCGCTCTCGGTCAGCGTGACGGTCTTGTGCTTCTCGTCGACGATGTAGTCGCCGGTCGCCTCGAGCCGCTCGCGATCCTCACCCTTCGTGTCGCCGCGCGTCACTTCTCCGGGCTTCAGCCGCGGGATGATGCGGTCGACCTCGTAATAGAGGTCGGTGGACTCCTCGGCTGGACCCGAGATGATGAGCGGCGTTCGCGCCTCGTCGATGAGGATGCTGTCGACCTCGTCGACGATGGCGTAGTGGTGCCCACGCTGGACGTAGGCCGACAACTCGAACTTCATGTTGTCGCGCAGGTAGTCGAACCCGAACTCGTTGTTGGTTCCGTACGTGATGTCGCAGCCGTACGCGACCTGCCGCTCCTGGTCGTTCAGATCGTGCTGGATGACGCCGACCGACATGCCGAGGAAGCGGTAGATCTTGCCCATCCACTCCGAGTCGCGACGGGCCAGGTAGTCGTTGACGGTCACGACGTGGACGCCCTTGCCTTCGAGGGCGTTCAGGTAGGCGGGCAGCGTGGCCACGAGCGTCTTGCCCTCGCCTGTCTTCATCTCGGCGATGGTGCCGCGGTGCAGGATCACGCCGCCAATCAGCTGCACGTCGAAGTGCCGCATGTTCAGCACGCGGCGGCCTGCCTCGCGGACGACCGCGAAGGCCTCCGGCAGCAGGTCGTCGATCGCGGCGCCCTCGGCGACGCGCGAGCGGAACTCGACGGTTTTGGCGCGGAGCTGCTCGTCGGAGAGCACCTGGATCGACGCTTCGAGGGCGTTGATCTGCTCGACGAGCGGTCGAATCTGTTTCAGCTCGCGTTCGTTCTGCGTGCCGAAAACCTTGGCGAGGAGAGTGCCGAGCATGTAATGGCGAGGCTCAGTGGACCTGGATAATCCACCGATTGTAGCGGAGCAGCAGAGGAAGGGCAAACCGGGCGGCAGGCGCGGCCGGGAGGCTTCGCCGAACGCGGATATCCGGCGCAGGGCGCCGTCTTAGTGACCGCCGCTACGGGCGGCCGAGCAGAAAACGCAACGGGTTGAGGGTCTGGCCGTTGGCCAGTACCTCGTAGTGCACGTGATCGCCGGTCGAGCGGCCGGTTGACCCGACGAGGCCAATCACGTCGCCGCGGCGCACGGCGTCGCCTGCCCTCACCTTGAAGGCCTGCAGGTGCGCGTAGCGCGTGGTCAGGCCGAAGCCGTGGTCGATCGTGACCATGTTGCCGTATGCGCCCGCGGCGCCCGCCGACTGAACGGTGCCGTTGGCCGTGGCGTACACCGGCTGCCCGTGATCGGTCGAGATGTCCAAGCCCGTGTGGAACTCCGGCTCGCCCGTGATCGGATCGCTCCGGTTGCCGAAGGCATCAGTGAGCCATCCCTGCGCCGGCCAGATGGTCGGCGTCGCAGCCGCAAGCGCCTGCCGGCGTTCAACGCCCACCTGGACGGTACGGAGCCGCCCTTCAATACTGAAGAGAAGATCGCGGAGCACACCGAAGGTGTCGTCCGGCACGTTGAAGCCAGGCACGAACACGGGACGGGCGTTGTCAGTTACCGCCGGCGCCGGACCGCCCGCCGCGCGCGACTTGACGATGGCCGGCAGGCGCTCGATGGCGCGCTGGACGTTGGGATCGAGCACCGAGCCCTCTCCGAGGTGGGTGAGGGCCGTTTGGAGCGACTGCAGCTGTGCCGTGAGTTCGCCGGTCGCGGCGCGATAACTGCGGTTCTCGACCTCGAGCACCTGCGCATTCGTCTGCAGCTGCGCGATCTCGGCGTGCGCGCTCCATCGCAGGCCCAAGCCCACGAGCACGGGCAGCGCGAACAACGCGAGTGCCGCAATCACCGCCGGCTTCGGGCTGATGGAGAAGCGGCGGTAAACGCCCGTGCGCCGGTCGGCAAGAACGATCGTGTAGCGCCCCGATGGGCGACGCGTGGAGCGTGGCAATGGTCGAAATCTATAAAAGTCCGTTCACATGGACCGCCGCTCTGGCGCCCCCGAACATCGGCGGGACTCTACCACACCAGGAAGTCTCCGAAAAGCGTGACATTCCGGCTTGGGCGAAAGCCCCACGAATGCGTTTGGCTACGGCAGGATGTCGACACGGTACTGGATGGCCTCGGCGAGGTGCTCACCGCGGACGTATTCGTCGGC
Source organism: Vicinamibacteria bacterium (assembly GCA_963697705.1). Lineage (GTDB taxonomy): Bacteria > Acidobacteriota > Vicinamibacteria > Vicinamibacterales > JAENWD01 > CAVUCH01. Next base: position 136,802 of record CAVOPA010000011.1, on the reverse strand, counting down.
CGCGAGATCCGCGATCGTACGCGCCACTTTGAGCACGCGGTCGTAGGCGCGCGGGCTGAGCGCCAGTCGATCGGCGGCGGAGGCCAGCAGGCGCGACCCCGCGGCGTCGAGCGCGCACCAGCGCGCAAGCGCAGGTCCGTCCAGATCCGCGTTCACCCGTGCGGCGCCCCTCGCGTGGCGTTCGGCCTGTACGGCGCGCGCGGCTTCAACACGCGTGCGCACAGACCCGGACGGCTCGCCGGCGGCCGTGGCCGCCAGCGGCCCGGCCGGCACGGCAGGCACGTCGACAATCAAGTCAATCCGATCGCGGAGCGGGCCAGACAGACGGCCGCAGTATCGAGACACCTGCAGGGGCGTGCAGCGGCACTCGCGCGCCGGATGTCCGCGCATCCCGCACGGGCAGGGGTTCATCGCGCCAATCAGCAGGAAGCGGGCAGGGAAGACCGCGGTACGGGCGGCACGGGCCACCGTCATGGTGCCCAGTTCGAGTGGCTGCCGCAGCACCTCGAGCGCCCGCCGATCGAACTCCGGCATCTCGTCGAGAAACAGCACACCGTTGTGGGCCAGGCTGATCTCGCCGGGGCGCGGGATGGTGCCGCCGCCCGCCAAGGCCACGTCCGAGATCGTGTGGTGCGGCGCGCGGAACGGCCGCGCCGACAACAGACCCGCCCCGGACGGCAGTGTGCCCGCCACTGAATGAATCGCGCTCGATTCCAGCGATTCGTCGAACGTGAGCGCCGGCAGGATTCCGGGCGCCCGCCTCGCCAGCATGGTCTTGCCGCCACCCGGCGGGCCGATCAGCAGCAGATGATGCCGCCCGGCCGCTGCTATCTCCAGCGCTCGGCGGGCGAGCGACTGGCCACGCACCTCGGACAGGTCAGGCTGCGGCACAGGCGCGGCCGGCCTTGCGATCGGGCGTGGCAGGCGATCGGCGATTGACGGATCGTTCAGGACGCGCACCGCGTCGGTCAGCGAGCTGACCGGCCAGATGCGCAACCCGCTGACCACCGACGCTTCGGCCGCGTTCGGCGCCGGAAGCAGGAGGGTGCGGGCACCCTGCGCCCGGGCCGCCACGGCGATGGGGAGCACGCCTCGCGCCGCCTGAATCGCTCCGTCGAGCGACAACTCACCGATCAGCACGACATCGCTGACCGCACGGCATTCGACGACACCGGCGGCGGCGAGCACGCCGAGAGCAATCGGTAGATCGAACGTGGCGCCGGCCTTCCGCACATCGGCGGGCGCCAGATTGACGGTGACGCGTTCCGGCGGGAACTCAAATCCGCAGTTACGGATAGCGGCGCGCACCCGGTCGCGGCTCTCGCGGACGCTCGTGTCGGGCAGGCCCACCATCGTGAACATGGGTAGCCCGAACGACACATCGACCTCGACGCTGACGGCGACTGCTTCGATCCCGAAGACCGCCGCCGTCCTGACGCACGCCAGCATCGCCGGCGGTGCTGCAAACCGGACGACAGGTCACCCGGGGCGAATCCGTCCAGAATCAAAGGTAAATACGCGTGGACTCAGAACCTGCCGCGCCGAATCTGCCAGGGAGGCATCCTGCCGTGACGCAGGAGTTGCGTTGCAGGACAGAAGGCATCGGGCGTCGCGGCTGGGGCGAGCGCCGTACGCGCGACGAGGCGGGATGTCCCGCCTCGTGTCGCGCTCCGCTGCCGCTTGGCTTCAGTGAGAGGGCCGGCGGCTCGCGGGCGTGAGAATCATCAGCCGGTCGCCGGCGCTCACACGGCTGCTGGCCAGGTGATTCCAGGAGCGCAAGGCCGCCACCGTCGTGCGGAACCCGCGAGCGATTGAGGACAGGGTGTCACCCTGCTTGACCTCATAGATGAGGCGCGCGTCCTTGGATTGAGCCGCCGACGGCGCCCCCGTCAGGCCTGCTCCTGCAGCCACGCGCCGCGATTCGGCGACCGGTACGGGCCTGTCGGGGCGTGCTGCCATCAGCGTGGCGGGAGGGCGCGGGATCACGAGCCGCTGTCCGGGCCGCACCGGCGCCGCCGTTCGCAGGTAGTTGGCCTCGGCGAGATCCGTCCGGCTCACGCGCAGTTTCCGCGCGATCGTCTGGAGCGAGTCGCCGCTGCGGACGGTATACCAGTTGAGGGCCGTCCCTTCGGCCGGGGGCATGTGCTGCACCCGGGCATTGACGGTCGCCGCCGTCCCCTCGGGGACGTTCAAGGTGTAGTCGCTCGACTTGACCGGCGTGGTCCATCGCCGGAGCTCCGGGTTGAGCGTCTGAATCGTGGTGATCGACGTGCCCGTCCACTCGGCGACGCGCCTCAGATCCACCGGGCCCGGCAACACCACCTTCTCGCTCGCCACGGCCGGCATCGGCTGGACGTCCAAGCCGTACTGTGCCGGGTTGCGGGCGATGACGATGGCCGCGAGGATCATCGGGACGTACTCGCGGGTTTCCCGGGGCAGGTAGCGGGATGTCTCGGCGAGCGACCAGAACTCCTGGATGCCCGAACGCTGCATCGCCCGCTGCACACGGCCTGGGCCGCCGTTGTAGGACGCCAGGGCGAGATGCCAGTCGCCTCCGAACATGCTGCGCAGGGTCTTCAGGTACTTGGCGGCCGCGAGCGTAGCTTTCTGAGGATCGGACCGCTCGTCCACGTACCAGTCGTGCCGCAGGCCGTTGTCGAGCGCGGTGCCGCGCATGAACTGCCACACGCCGCGCGCACTGGCGTGCGACAGCGCATTGGGCTTGAACGCACTCTCGACCAGCGGGACGTAGGCGAGGTCGAGCGGCAAACCTTCCGCGCGGAAGACGTCCTGAATCATCGGCAGGTATTTGCTGCCCCGGGCCAGTCCTTCAGTGATGAAGGTGCGCAGCCGCCCCTGAAACAACTCGATGTAGCTGAGCACGCGTGCGTTCAGAGGGATGGGCACGTCGTGCGAGGTGCTTTCGAGGTCGGTCCTGACCGCCTGGGTCAGCTCGGGCGTCGGCGCCGGCTGGTCGAACAGCGACAGCGCCAGCAGCTCGTCGATCGTGGCCGGCTCGGACGGCTTTTCGCTGAAGCCATCTCCCTCGGTGAGGGCCGTAATTTCGTATGCGCTGATGCGGTCGACCAGCCGATCGAAGTGCTCGCGGATGCGCGGTTCCGACCGCGCGCCGTACGGGGATTCGAGGAGGATCTCCAGCGCCTTATTGAATTCGATCTTGGCCTGGCTCAGATGGCCCAATTCCAGTTCCCGCTGGCCGGTCGTAAAACGTTGCTGTGAAGCGTCGATGAGGGCGAGGACCGGGTCGGCTGGTGTCGGCAGCGGCGGCGGCGGCGCCGGGTCCGGAACCGCAGTGCGCTGGGGAGCCGGGGTCACCTGCGGCGCCGCCTGCTGGCGCGCGGCGGATCCGCAACCAAGGCTGACCGATGCGAGGACTGGGGCCACCAGCAAGGGCAGCCAGGAGTGCTTCACCATTGGGCGCTCCGCGAAAGGTTCCGCACACCAACCGGCAACGACGACTGCCCGTGTCGGATGTCGACGTGACCAGAAGTATCGTCACGTCGCTGCGGAAAGATTCCGTCCCGGATGCTCCCGGAACGGCCTGTCGTGGTCGCCCCCCTGGGGGGGCTCCCGGTCGTGCATCGCGCGCCCTGTGGGGAGTCGCGCTCGATGCTGATTGCTACGACAGCCGTGGCTGGGTACGGCTGAGGCATGAGCTTACCATGCGTCTCCGAAGCGGGTCAAACGTAAGTACCTGCAAACCGACATCTTCACGATTCTTCACGGCCGCCAGGATGCGTGCTCGAAGATCCGCAGCGCCTCACCGGCATCGCGGGCCGCCGGCGTCACGATGGTCCGCTCGTCGATGAGGATCTTCTTGTTCGCGCGGGCGGCGACGCGGACGTCGTCTTCGCACACGAACTGCGCGGCCCCGGGCGGAGTGCCCGGGGCGGACGGGACCGGAACGTCGGCAGGTGTCATCACGCTGGGGGCGCCGCCGATCCCGCGGGCCTGCAGGAATTGGTCGATCCGGCGCGACAGCGACTCGGCGCTGACCGGCTCCGGCGGCGTCCGCTGCGGCGCCCGGGGCAGGGCCACAGTCGCCTGGTTCTGCACCGGGGCTCCGGACGCGACGGTCGACGAATTCACCGGCCGCACTTCGTATGCCAGCCGCTTGATGTTGAGCAGGTGACGCGGCGTGATGTTGTCGGAGGTGATGTTGCCGCCGAACCCTCCACATCCCAGCGTCATCGCCGGGTCCAGTCCCGTCGTCAAGCCGATCGACCCGAGGGTGGTTGGTGTGTTGACGCAAATCCGAAACGCGGGTTTCTTCAGGCCGAATTCCAGGATCACCTGCTCGTTGCGGGAGTGGATGGCCATGGTGTGCCCCATCCCGCCGTACTTCAGGATCTGCATGCACCGTTCGCAGCCCTCGCGCCAGTCCTTCACGACGTAGTACGAGAGCACGGGGCAGAGTTTCTCGATCGACAACGGGAAATCGCGCCCGACACCCGCCAGCGGGGCGATGAGCGCGCGCGTGTCCGCGGGCACCGAGATCCCCGCGTGCTCCGCCACCTGCATCGCCGACTTGCCGACGAGCACCGGGTTGGGCAGCCGCTGGGCCGTTACGAGGGCGCGCGCCAACGCGTCGATCTCCGGACCGGCGAGGAAGTGGGCGCCCTCCTTGATGAACGCCGCGCGGGCCGCGTCGGCCACCGCCTCGTCAACGACGACCGAGTTCTCAGAGGAGCAGAGAACTCCGTTGTCGAAGGTCTTGCCGGTCATGATGTCGCGGATCGCCTTCGGCACGTCCGCCGACGTCTCGATGTACGCGGGCGCATTGCCGGGACCAACCCCGTAGGCGGGTTTCCCGGCCGAGTAGGCGGCGCGCACGAGCCCCATCCCACCCGTGGCCAGGATCACGGCCACCTCGCGCGCCTTCATCAGTTCCTGGGTGCCTTCCAGCGTGACGGTCGTCATCCAGAGGATGCTCCCATCGGGAGCGCCGGCGTGGCGGGCCGCCGCCGCCATGATCTCCGCGCTGCGGCTGATGCACCGCACCGCTGACGGATGCGGGCTGAGGACGATGGCGCAGCGCGCCTTGATCGCGATCAGGATCTTGTAGATGGTCGTGGAGGTCGGGTTGGTCGAGGGGATGATCGCGGCCACGACGCCGAACGGCTCCGCGATCTCGACGACTTTCCTGTCCTCCAGCCGGTTGATGACGCCGACCGTGCGCATCGGCCGGATGAATTCGTGGACGCGCTCAGACGCGAACAGGTTCTTCTGGACCTTGTCGGCGACCACGCCGAAGCCGGTTTCCTCGACGGCGAGCCGCGCCAGCGTCTCGGCCTGCGGCGTCACGGCCGCCGCCATGGCGTCGACGATGGCGTCAATGCGTTGCTGAGAGAACTCGGACAGGAGGACCTGGGCCTGGCGCGCACGGCGGGCGAGCTCGCGCGCTTCCTGAATGGAGGCGAGATCGCGGTCCGTCATCCCGGCGGGTCGTGCGTCGGTCTGTGCCGCCATGGCCTGCGCTCAGTCGATCAGGCGGGCGAGACCGGCAGCTGGGGGAGGATGCGATCCACCTCGGCGTGCGGCCGCGGGATGACGTGCACCGACACGAGCTCGCCGACCCGGCGGGCCGCCGCAGCACCCGCGTCGGTTGCGGCCTTCACCGCACCGACGTCGCCCCGCACCATCACCGTGACGTAACCGGCGCCGATGTATTCCTTCGTCACGAGGACGACGTTGGCCGCCTTGACCATCGCGTCTGCCGCTTCGATCGAGCCGATGAGACCGCGCGTTTCAACCAGCCCCAGCGCTTCCTGTGACATGCAGCCCCCCGGGGGCGCGACTGTAACATTATTGCCGACGCCGGAACAACGGCGGTATGATGCCAGCTTGCGGCCGGCATGCGCGCCGCCGTTGCTCAGGCCCATAATCCGGCCCGTTTCGGTGGAGTGCTTTCAATCCATGCGCCTGTCGTTCCGCGTTCTCCTCCTCTGTACGCTGCCAGTCCTGCTGATGATCGGCTGCCGTCGCGGCGGCGATTCGCAACCGCCCGTGGCGACGCCGTCGATCCGGATCAATCACCAGAAGGCTGCGCTCGGCAGCCCCATCGAGATCACCTATCGTTTCGACGTCGCAAAGGACGCCGCGCGCTTCGCGCAGGACTACACGGTCATGGTGCACTTCGTCGACTCGGACGAGGAGCTGATGTGGACCGACGATCATCGGCCTCCCGTGCCGACCACGCAGTGGAAGCCGGGCCAGACGGTCGAGTACACCCGGACGGTGTTCGTACCGGTGTATCCCTACCTTGGAGATGCGGCCATCCAGCTCGGTCTCTACTCCAGCAAGGATTCGCGCCGCTTGCCGCTCGCCGGCACCGACTCGGGGCAGCGGGCCTACAAGGTGGGGTCGCTGCAGTTGCTCGCGCAGACCGAGAACGTGTTCCTGATCTACAAGGAGGGGTGGCATCCCACCGAAGCGGCGCCGGAGAACTCGATGATGGAGTGGCAGTGGACCAAGAAGGCCGCGACCATCACCTTCCGGAATCCGAAGCGCGCCTGCACGTTCTACCTCCACGCCGACAATCCCGGGAGCGTTTTTCGCGAGCCCCAGGCGGTCGCCATCCTGCTGAATGGCCACGAAGTCGATCGTTTTACCCTCGAGCCGAAGCAGGAGCACATCCAACGCACCACCTTGACCGCCGAACAGCTGGGTGCGCGAGACATGGCGGAGCTGCGCATTGACGTCGATAAGAGTTACGTGCCCGCCCTCCTGCCGGCCAGCAACAGCCGCGATCCGCGTGAGCTGGGCGTCCGGGTGTTCCACGCGTTCGTCGAGCCCCATTGAGCGTGAGAAAGCCCGCGCCGCCCCATCGGGTTCACCGAATCCTGGGCCCTCGCGGCGCCGCCGTTCTGTTATCCCTGTCGATCTCTTTCGGGACGTCGCCGGCATCCGGCGAGATCGTCCGCCTTAGTGGCGGCGGAACGATGTCGGTGAAGGGCCACCGCGAGGATGGTGAGTCTGTCGTCCTCACGCTTCGGACGGGTGGGGAGATCGTCTGTCCGCGGAGCATGGTGGCGGAGATCCTGCCGGACGAGGTGCCGTATCCGGAGCCTGAGCCCACCGCGGATTCGGCCGCCGGGACCAGCGTGATGCCGGAGGGCCCGTTCCGCGACCTCATCGCGGCCGCCGCCGAGCGGCACGGCGTGAGCCCGCGGTTGCTGGAGGCGATGATCCTTGTCGAATCGAATTTCGAACGCCGGGCACGCTCCCGCAGAGGCGCCATGGGGTTGATGCAGCTGATGCCCACCACGGCGCGGCAGTATGCCGTCGCGAACCCCTACGACCCGAAATCGAACATCGAAGCCGGAGCCCGCCACATGCGGACGCTGCTCGACCGATTCGAGGTGTCGCTTGCGCTGGCGGCCTACAACGCCGGCGAAGGGGCGGTGAGGCGCTTCGGAGGCATTCCTCCCTACCCCGAGACCCGCGATTACGTCCGGCGGATTCTGCGCCTGGTCGATGCCCCGCGCTGACGAACCGAGCCGTCCGCCCGCTCCTCCCGTCTAACCTGCAAGCGCCGCCTCCGCGTGCGGATGGGAGGGCTGCAGAACTTGGTATAATCCGCGGATTCGGTCAGCCCGGTAATGCCCTGTCCGACAAGACCTTGCGATGGAATTCTCCTGTAGGCTCGTCACCGCCAGGGGCGAGATCGTCGAGGGTGTGTACACCGCCGACACCGAGGCGCGGCTGCGTCATGAGCTCGAGGAGAAGGGCCTCCACGTCCTCGCGCTGCAGCCTCGCGGGGGAATCGGCGGCTTCAGCATCAGCCTGCCTCGGCGGCGGAAGATCAGCGCGCGGGAGTTCCTCGAATTCAACCAGGAGCTCGCGACCCTGCTCAAGGCCGGGATGCCGCTCGTGCAGTCGCTCGACCTGCTGCGGAGCGGGATCGCGGACCCGCTGTTCCGCTCGGTGGTCGATTCCGTCTACGAGCGCGTCAAGGCCGGCTCGTCGCTGAGCGACGCGTTCGAGGAACACGGCGGCCTCTTTCCGCGCGTCTATACGGCCTCGCTGATGGCGGGGGAGCGCAGCGGTAGCCTCGAAGTCGTGCTGCGCCGATACGTGGCGTACACGAAGCTGGCCGGGGCCGTGCGCCGGAAGACTATTTCCGCGCTGATCTACCCGGCCGTGCTGGTCACGCTGGCGATCTTCGTGGTCAGCGTCATCGTGCTCAAGCTGGTGCCAGCATTCTCGGACTTTTACGGGAGCTTCCACGCCGAACTGCCGCTGATGACGCGTATCATCGTCCGGGGCTCGACTGTACTGAGCCAGAACATCGTGTTCGTGGTCGGTGGGCTTGGGTTGGCGATTGCGGCCGTCGTCGTGTGGGTGAAGCAACCCGGCGTGCGCCTCCGGCTGGATCGCGTGCTCCTCGGGGTGCCGTGGGCTGGCGACGTCGCGCGGAAGTTCTCCACGGCGCAACTCGCGCGCACGCTGGCGACGCTGCTCGGGGGCGGGATCCCGCTGGTCAACGCGCTCGAGATTGCCGGGCGATCGATCGGCAATCGCTATATGGCGCGTGAGCTCGAGACGATCGCGCAAGCGGTCCGTGAAGGACAGAGCCTCGCCGCGACCATGCGCACGGCCGGCATTTTTCCCGACGTCGCGGTGAAGATGACCGAAGTGGGTGAAGCGACCGGCGCGCTGCAGGAGATGCTCAACAGCCTTTCCGAGTTCTACGACGAAGAGATCGAAACCAACATGGACCGGTTCGTCACGCTCGTCGAGCCGATCCTGCTCATTACGATGGGACTGGTGATCGCCGCCTTGCTGCTGGCGCTCTACATGCCCCTGTTCCAGCTGACCTCGGTCATCTCGTGAGGTCGGCACGGTTCCCGGGCAATGGCCCGGCTGGAGATACATGGTGAACGGAAAAGGAGCGTCGCCGACGGCCAGCATCACGGCGCCGGCAACGGGGCTGGAGTTCGCGCCCCTCGAAGATCACCTCGCGGAGATCGCCCAGGCGCGGCGGCTGGCGGAGCGCTACCGGCTCGAGTTCGTCGACATGGATCATTTCCTGATCGACAACGAGCTGTTCCGCTCGATCCCGGCAGACCTGATGCTCCGCTACGGGTTCGTCCCGTACCGGCGCGAGGGCAAGTCGCTCGTGATCGTCGTGTCCGACCCGACCGACCTGCCGATGATCGACGAGCTCGGGGCCCTGCTGGCGACGCCGGTCAAGGTCACGGTGGGCACCGCGTCGGCAATCCAGTCGATTCTGAAGAAGAGCGAGAGCTCGCAGCGCGTGCTGGAGGAGGCCACCGAGAGCTTTCACCTGCAGCTGCTCAAGGAAGACGAGAGCGGCGAGGACAACCTCACGGTCGAACGTCTGACGAGCGACATCAGCCCGGTCATCAAGCTGGTCGACTCCACGATCTTCACCGCCCTGCAGCGGCGCGCCAGCGACGTCCACATCGAGACCCAGAACGACGCCGTCCACGTGAAGTACCGGATCGACGGCGTGCTGCAGCCGGCGATGCGCCCGATCGCGAAGCAGTTCCACAGCTCGATCATCTCGCGCATCAAGGTGATGGCCGAGCTCGACATTGCCGAGAAGCGCGTGCCGCAGGACGGCCGTTTCAAGCTGCGCGTCCCGGGCAAGACGATCGACTTCCGCGTCTCGATCATGCCGAGCGTCCACGGCGAGGACGCGGTCATCCGCATTCTCGACAAGGAGTCGATCAGCGAGCAGTTCACGGAACTGCGCCTCGACATCCTGGGCTTTCCCGAGGCGGAGCTGAAGCGCTTCCGCAAGTACATCGCCGAGCCGTACGGCATGGTCCTCGTGACCGGACCGACAGGCAGCGGCAAGACGACGAGCCTCTACGCGGCGCTCTCGGAGATCCGATCGATCGAGGACAAGATCATCACGATCGAAGATCCGGTCGAGTACCAGCTGTCCGGCATCACGCAGATCCCGATCAACGAGAAGAAGGGGCTGACCTTCGCCCGCGGGCTGCGTTCGATCCTGCGCCACGATCCCGACAAGATCATGGTTGGCGAAATCCGCGACCCCGAGACGGCGCAGATCGCGATCCAGTCGGCGCTCACCGGTCACCTCGTGTTCACGACCGTGCACGCCAACAACGTGCTCGACGTGCTCGGCCGATTTCTGAACATGGGTGTCGAGCCCTACCAGTTCGTCTCGGCCCTCAACTGCGTGCTCGCGCAGCGCCTCGTCCGGCTGATCTGCACGCACTGCAAGCGGCCGGCGAACGTGTCGGAGGAGCTGCTGGCGGAGTCGGCGCTGCCGGCCGGCTTCGCCGCCACGCACGTCTTCTACGAAGGCGCCGGGTGCATCGAGTGCGGCGGCACCGGGTACAAGGGCCGGACCGCGATCTGCGAGCTGCTCGATCTGTCGGATCACATCCGCGAGATGATCCTGGAGCGGCGTCCCACCTCAGAGATCAAGAAGGTGGCGCGCGACGAGGGGATGCGCTTCCTGCGCGAGTCGGCCGTGGAGCAGGTCATGCTCGGCCGGACGACGCTGCGCGAAATCAACAAAGTGACGTTCGTCGAATGAGCCGCGTCGCCGCATTCCTCGGAACCCCGGCGCCGAGCCTGGGCGTCGAGATCAGCGCCACCCGCGTGGCGGTGGTGCGCCTGGCAGCCGACGGCAGCACTCCCGCGACGATCACGGGCCTGGCGGTCGAGGCGCTGGCGCCGGGCGCCGTCGTGCCGGCGCTGAACGCGGTGAATATCGCCGACCCGGCCGCCGTGAGCGGCGCGATACGGCGCGCGACGCAGCAACTCGGCGGGCGCCCGCGCCGCACGGTGCTGGTCGTACCGGACACGATCGCCAAGGTGTCGCTGCTGCGCTTCGAGAAGGTGCCCGCGCGGCCGGCCGACCTCGCGGCCCTCGTGTCGTGGCAGGTCCGGAAGAGTGCCCCGTTCCCGATCGACCAGGCGCAGATCTCGTACGTGCCCGGTGCGGAGGTGGACGGCGCGCGCGAGTTCGTGGTCACGCTCGCCCGGCGCGACATCGTCGCCGAGTACGAAACCGCGTGCCAGGATGCGGGCCTCCACGCCGGGGTGGTGGATCTGGCGACGTTCAACCTGGTGAACGCCGCGCTTGCGGCCGGCGAGTCGTCGCCGGGCGATGCGCTGCTCGTGAACCTGGCGCCGGATTACCTGACCGTCGCCATCCTGCGCGACGGGCAGTTGATGTTCTACCGGCATCGCGGTTCGGAGGGCGACGGCAGCCTCGCCGACATCGTGCACCAGACGGCGATGTACTACGAGGACCGGCTGGGTGGCCGAGGGTTCACGCGCGCGATTCTCGCCGGCGCCGGCCGCGCCGGTGCCGCGGCGGCGCCCGACCTCGCGGCCCTCGACATCGACGGCGTACGGCGCCAGCTCGAGGCCCGGCTTGGCACGCGCGTCGATATGATCGATCCGCGTCCCGCCGTCACCCTCACCGACCGGATCAGCGCGAGCCCGGCGCTGCTCGATACGCTTGCTCCGGTTGTCGGCCTGCTGCTGCGCGAACGAACCGCGTGATGCTCAGAACCAACCTCTCTACCCGCCCCTTCTACAACGAGCGCGCGGTCACGCTGGCGCTGGCCATCGTCGCCGTCTTCGTGCTCGCCGCCACCGTGCTCAACGTGACGCGCCTGGTGGCGCTCTCGCGGCGGCAGGCGGCCGTCGGCGGTGCCGCCGACCGGGCGGACGCGAACGCACGTGCCCTGCGGCAGAAGGCGAACGTGGCGCGCGGCAGTGTCGACCAGGCGCGTCTCGCGGCGGTCGCGGCAGCCGCGCACGAGGCGAATGCGCTGATCGATCGGCGCGTGTTCTCGTGGACCGAACTGTTCAATCGTTTCGAGGCCACGTTGCCTGCCGGCGTCCGAATCGCGGCCGTGCGCCCCTCGGTCGACCAGGAGGGACGCCTCATCATCACCATTGCCGTCGTCGCGCGCTCGGTCGATGACGTGGACGCGTTCATCGAGGCGCTGGAGGGCACCGACGCGTTTGGCGACCTGCTGTCGCGCGAGGAGCGGTTCAACGAGGAAGGCCTGCTCGAAGCGACGTTGCGCGGGGTGTACCGCTCGGGTCGCGCGGCCGGGACCCGCGCGGCCTCGGCGCCGGAGACGGGGCGATGACGCCGCTGTTTCGCCGGATCCTCCGCGAGTGGCGTGCGGTCGTCGTACCGCTCGCGGCTGCCGCCGTGCTCAACATCGCCGCCTACGTGCTGATCGTGTACCCACTGTCCCTGCGCGTGTCGGCGACCGAGTTGCGCCAGCGGTCGGCCGAACTCCAGCTGGCCGCAGCCGAGCGGGAGTACGCCGCGTCTCGGGCGATGCTCACCAGCAAAGATCGCGCAGACGTGGAGCTGCGCGAGTTCTACGGCGAGATTCTGCCCGACGACCTCGCGGGTGCCAGGCGGATCAGCTATGCCCGGCTTGCGCAGCTGGCGAAGGACGCCGACTTGCGCTACGAGCGACGCAGCTACGAACCGAACGCGAACTACGAGGGTTCCCTGCAGAAGGTCAAGATCACCATGGTGCTCGAGGGCGAGTACCGGAACGTGCGTCGCTTCATCCACGACCTGGAGATCGCACCGGAGTTCATCGTCATCGAGGATGTGGCGCTGGCCGAAGGCGCGGAACCGAACGCGCCGCTGACGCTGACGCTGCAGCTGGCCACGTACTTCCGTGCGGAGGGGCATGGAGGCTAAGGCGCGACGGCAGCGCCTGCTGCTCGCGGCGCTGGTCGTCGTGCTGGCTGCGGCGCTGTGGTGGAGTTTCGGGAGCACGGGCGGCGGATCGCTGGCCCCTCCCGCGTCGGCGCGCGCGCGACCGACCGGGCCAGCGGGCGTCGGCGGGCGCCGAGGCGATGTCGCCGCGGTGGTCGAGCCCGTGGCGCTCGACGCGCTGCAGTCGCCCGGCCCTGAGCCCGCCGAGAGCGGCCGGAACCCGTTCCGGTTTCAGTCCAAGGCCGCTCCGGCGCCGCCGGACGACAACGCGTCGGCCGCACCAAACGCCGCACCCGGCGCCGCGCCGATCGCGCAGGGGCCAACCGGGCCGCCGCCCCCCCCACCGATTCCGCTGCGGTTCATCGGCACGGTCGACGAGCTTGCGCGGCATCTGAAGCTGGCGGTGTTGAGCGATGGACGGAACGTGTTCTACGGCCGCGAGGGCGATATCATCGAGGGCCGCTACAGGATCGTGCGCATTGGCGTCGAGTCGATCGAGATGATGCACGTCGACGGCCGCGGACAGCAGACGATACGGTTGACCGGCTCGTAGCAACGGAGATACGCGTGACCCGACAGATATCGAAGGTGGTGGGCCTGGTGGCGTTGGCCGCGGTCGTCGCGGGTTGCGCGGCGGGCCAGGCCTTCCGCCGGGGCGAGGAGGCCGCCCGCAACAACGATTGGGACGCTGCCGTTGCCCACTATCGGGAGGCCGTGCAGGCCGATCCGGACCGGTCGGAATTCAAGATGGCGCTGGAGCGCTCGATGCTGAATGCGTCCCATCTGCACCTGGACGCCGCGCGTCAGGCGGAAGCCAGGGGCGATCTGGACGTGGCGCTGCGCGAGTACAAGCAGGCATCGGAATACGACCCGTCGAACCGGCAGGCGGCCGCGAAGGTCGTCAGCCTCGAACAGACGATCCGCGACCGGATCGAAGCGGCGCGCCCGAAGCCGCCGGTGCAGCAGATGCGCGAGCGCGCGCGGCAGATGTCGTCCGAGCCGGTGCTCAATCCCGCCTCGCGCGATCCGCTCAACATCCGGTTCACGAACGCGAGCGTCCGTGACATCCTGAACTTCATCGGTGCGGCGACCGGTATCAACGTGACGTTCTCAAGCGATTACCGTGATCCTGCCGGGTACACCGTGCAGATCGACGGGGTCGCGCTCGAAGATGCGCTGCTGCAGATCCTCTCGGCCAACCAGCTGTTCTACAAAGTGCTCAACGAGCGGACCGTCCTGATCATCCCCGACAACGCGCAGAACCGGGCGAAGTACGAGGAGCAGGTCGTCCGCATCTTCTATCTGTCGCACGCCGATGCCACGGAGGTGGCGCAGCTGCTCAATACCGTGCTGCGGGTCCCCGGTGTTGCGGTGATTCCGACAATCGCGCCGAACAAGACGAGCAACACCATCACCATCCGCGCCACCGCGGCCATGGCCGCGATCATGGAACGGGTCATCGATGCCAACGACCGGCCGCGAGCGGAGGTCGTGCTCGACGTGTCGATCATGGAGGTGAACCGGGCCCGCGCCAAGCAGTTCGGGATCGACCTGAGCGCCTACAACGTCGGCGGCATCTTCTCGCCCGAGGTCTCGCCGACCGGCGGGACCACCACCGGGGGTGGAACGGGCACCGGGGGAAACACCGGGGGCACCTCCGGGAGCGGGACGGGGACGGCGATCAACGTGCCGCCGTTCAACGCCAACACGATCTCGAACGGCATCAGCGCGGCGGACTTCTACCTGATCGTGCCGCAGGCGGTCGCGCGGTTTCTCGAAAGCGACACGCGCACCAAGCTGGTGGCGAAGCCGCAGCTGCGCGGGCAGGAGGGCCAGAAGATCACGCTCAACCTGGGCGACGACATCCCGGTGCCGCAGACCACGTTCGGGTCCCTCGGAGGGCCCGGCAGCATCGCGACCCAGCCGATCTCGTCGTTCAACTACCGGTCGGTGGGCGTGAATGTGATCATGACCCCGCGCGTCACCTTCGATAACGACATCGTCCTCGAGTTGACCGTCGAGAGCAGCACGCTCGGCGCGGACATCAACATCGCGGGGCAGAACCTGCCGTCGTTCGGCACGCGCAAGGTCGAAACGAAGATCCGGCTGCGCGATGGAGAGTCCACGCTGCTGGCCGGCCTGCTGCGCGAGGACGAACGCCGGGCAATCAAGGGCGTCATCGGCCTGATCCACGTGCCCGGTCTCCGCAACCTGTTCGCCAGCAACGACAATTCCATCGGGCAAACCGACATCGTCATGCTGCTGACGCCGCACATCGTGCGGACCCATGAACTACGCCAGCAGGATTTGAACCCGATCTACATCGGGACACAGCAGAACCTCGGGCTCGGGGGACCGCCGCCGCTGATCGCGCCACCGGGCGGAGGTCAGGGCGCGGCCGGTACCGGCTCGGCGCCAGCGCCCGCTGGTGCGCCCAACACGACGCCCCCAGGCGGAATGCCGGGGACGCTGCCGTCCCCCGGCGTCGTGCCGGTGCCGCAACCGCCAGCCGCTCCCGCACCGCAGCCGGCCCCGCAGCCCCCGTCCGAGCCGAGCGAGACGCCGGTTGCGCCGCCCGACACGAGCGCCGCGGCACCGGCGCAGCCGACGCCAGCCGATGCCGCGGCGCCGGCACCGGGC
This sequence comes from Vicinamibacteria bacterium, assembly GCA_963697705.1. GTDB lineage: Bacteria > Acidobacteriota > Vicinamibacteria > Vicinamibacterales > JAENWD01 > CAVUCH01. The sequence goes on along the minus strand of CAVOPA010000011.1, from coordinate 121,435 downwards.
GGCGTTGCGCAGGTGGTGGTCACCGCGCCGGGCACCGAGTTCCGCGTCGGTGGCGGTCCGTACACGGTGCCGATCTCGGTAACCAGCGGCCCGCGCATGTCGACGGTCTCGCTGACGGTGACCTTCAGCCCCCAGCAGCTGCGCGTGCGGTCGGTGCAGGAGGGCAGCTTCATGCGGCAGGGGGGCGTCAACGCGAGCTTCAGCCAGCAGGTTGATGCGGCCGGCGGCCGGATCGACATGACGCTGACGCGAGGGGCGGATTCGGTCGGCGCGTCCGGCACCGGGTTGCTTGCCGCCGTGCTTTTCGACGCCGTCGCGCCGGGCGCGGCGACGCTGACGGTCAGCGGCACGGGGGCAGGGCCAGCCGGCGGTATCGTTCCCGTGCAGTCTGCCCCGGTGACGATCACGGTGCGGTAATGCCGGTACTGCGACGGGACCTCGCCCGCGAGCGCGGATTCACTTTTGTCGAGCTGCTCGTGGTCACGGCGCTGGTCGGGATTCTTGCGTCGGTGGTGATGCCGCTGGCGCGTGTCGCGATGCAGCGGCAGCGCGAGATCGAGCTGCGACGCACGCTGCGGGAGATGCGCACCGCCATCGATCACTACAAGGATGCCGCCGACCAGAACATGCTCGCCGCGACCGAGCTGAAGCCGGGAAACGAAGGATACCCGCCGACGCTCGAGGTGCTGGTGGAGGGCGTGCGCGCCGCTGGCGATGCGACCGATCGAAAGCTGAAGTTCCTGCGCCGCATCCCTGTCGATCCAATCACCGGAGCCAAGGAGTGGGGGATGCGCTCGTACCAGGACCGGCCCGATGCCAAGAGCTGGGGCGGACAGAACGTGTACGACGTCTTCACCACCAGCGACGGAACCGCCCTCGACGGATCGAAGTACAAGGATTGGTAGGCACGTGCTGACAGGTCGCCTGCTGCGCCGCTATCGCGAGGTCGAGCGTGGCTTCACGTTGATCGAGTTGCTGATCGTCGTCTCGCTCATCGTCGTGCTGGCGACGATCAGCCTGGCAACGTACCGCAACAGCGTCCAGCGCGGACGCGAAGCCGTGTTGAGGGAGGATCTCTATCGGATGCGCGACGCGATCGACCAGCACTTCGCTGATAAGGGAAAGTACCCGGCCAGCCTGGACGATCTCGTGTCGGCGGGTTACCTCCGCACCATCCCCGTGGATCCCATGACGCAGTCGGCCACGACGTGGCAGACGATCCAGGCGGAGCCAGATCCGGCGAACCAGACCGCGGAACCTGGCGTGTACAACGTGAAGAGCGGCGCCGAAGGGCAGGCGCTCGACGGCACGAATTTCAGCGACTGGTAGGGGATCGCGCGCACGCAGGCACAGGAGGAGCACGCCATGACCGACGCCGAGTCCCGGTTCGCCGCGCGCGCGTTGCGCAGAAAGCGGCTCTTTCTTGCCCTGTCAATCGCGGGTGTGGTGATCGCGGCGGGCTTGACGACCTACTATATTGCGCGCGCCGCGAGCGATCCTGCATTCCCGATCGGGCCGCGCGCCGTCATTATCGTTCTCATCCTCCTCAACGCGCGGCAGAACCTCCGCCAATATCGTTTCGCTGGAATTCTCGAGCAGGTTCTCCCCAAGGATTCATTGCCGCCAGGTGAGGGCGCGCGCGCCAGCCGCTGACGCGGCACAATGACGGCGAACTCAACGCGTCCCATCCAGGTCGGCGACGCACTCAGGTAGCCTACTCCCCCCGTCTGGACTCGTAGATCCGCAGCCACTCTCTTCCTCTGCCCCCTCAATCCCTCGCGTGCCTTGCGGCTGAGGCGCAAGTTCGGCCAGTTCGTCCGTGGCGCGGGCGACGATCCGACGAAACTGCGCGCCGGGGTCAGGAAGGCGCGCGCGATTGCAGACCGCGCGAGGGCTGTACGCGACAACCGGCTGCCTGCCGGTCAGAGCTCGACCCTCACGCAGCCGGTTGAAGCGGTTGGACCGCCGGCCTCAGGAAGACGTGACCGTAATCTGGGTCTGGGCCGTTCCTGTGCCGCCATCCGATGTCGTGACCGTGACGCTCACAATCTTCGCGCCGAGCGTCGTGAACGTATGCGTCACCTGCGGGATCGTGGTGGTCTGCTCGGTGCCGTCGCCGAAGTTCCACCGGTACTGGAGAACGGTGCCCCCGCCCGCGACCGATGCCTGGAACGTCGCCGAGTTGTTGATTACGACACTCGGTGGCCCGGTCACGCTCACGGCGACGACGGCGGACACGGAGATGACCGTCACCTGCTCCGTCTGCTGTCCGGTGACGTCCGTGACCGTCACGCGGACCGTGTAGGTGCCCGGTGACGTGTAGACGTGCGAGACCGACGTGCTGGAGTTGCCGAGATCGACGCTGCTGCCGTCGCCGAATTCGATGCGTATGGACTGGATGGGCGAGCCGTCCGTCGCCGGCGTAACGGTGATCGCAAAGACCGCCACCTGCCCGATGAGCGGCGATGAGGGCGTCACGGTCAGCGAGATTGTCGGCGCGGTCAGATACACGACATCGACCGTCGCCGTCTTCGAACCCGCGCTTGCCGTCACTTTGCTCGCACGTGAGGTCGTGAGGCTCGCTCTTGCCTCGCCGTTCGTATCGGTGTTCACGGTCGCCGGGCTGATCTGGCCCGCCGTGGCCGAGAACGTCACCGGAATTCCGACAAGCCCGTTGCCTGTCACGTCGCGCACGGTCGCGATGACCTGCACCGTCCCTCCAGAGCCTCCAACCGAGGTCGGCTCAGCGCGCAGCACCAGATTGTCGGCCGCGGCGCCGCCGATGGGAATCTCCAGTTCGCCCTTCGTAGCGCCGCCGGAGAGGGCCGTCACCTTGGCGGTGCCGGAGCGCCCGTCGGCAACGAGCCGCACGGTCACGCGCCCGTTGTTCGTGCGTGCTTCCGCAGGCTCCACGTGGCCCAGCGTGGTGGTAAAGGTGACGAGCGTCCCGTTCTGGACCGGCGTTCCAGGTTTCTCGGTGACGGTCGCAATGAGGTCAACACCGCCGGTCAGCGGCACCGAGGAGCCGTTGGCGAACAACAGGATGGTGGACTCGGTCGGGGCCGTGAGCGGCATCTTGTCGCATGCGGCCAGGCCCGCCACGATGAGCACCGCCAGAAGCGCGTGGGCTGCGCGTGATACCATTTCGCGATCAAGAATAGTGGAGCAATGCATCAGGCGCAAGTGACTCGCGGCGACGCCGGTTACGCGATGGCCGCCCTGCTCGTGGCTATGGCGCTGATGGCAGTCATGATGTCGGTTGCCATGCCGGTGTGGCGCCAGGCTGCGCAACGGGAGAAGGAAGCGGAGCTGATCTGGCGCGGTCAGCAGTACGATCGGGCCCTCCAGTTGTACCGCCGGAAGGCCAGTGCGCCGGGGGCACCCAACCTCGATATCCTCATTCAACAGAAGTTCCTCCGCAAGAAGTACAAGGATCCAATCACGGGCGGCGACTTCGAACTGAGACCCGTGAGTGCGATCGGTCCGGGCACTCAGATGCCCGGCATGCCCGGTACGGGGAACATGCGACCGGGCGCCGGTAATCGGTCGTCAGGCTTTGGCAGTCAGACGGCAGCGTTTGGCAGCCAGTCTCGCCAGTCTGCTCAACCTGGCAATGCCACGCAGGGTGGGGCGGCACCACCGCGAGAGACATCCGCCGGGAACGGGTCGTCTTCTCCTTTCGGCAGCCAACCGTTCGGCAGAACGGCCCAGGGTGAAGGTCAGGAGCAGCCGGCCGTCGGCGGGCAGCCCGCCGCGGGTCAGTTGATCGGCGGCGTGCGGAGCAAGAGCAAGGCGACGTCGATTCGTCAGCTGAACGGGCGCACGCGCTACGATCAATGGGAGTTCGTGTACGTGCCGTACAACCCGAACCCGCAGGCGCCGCAGCCCGGCGGGACAAACCCACGACAACCCGGGCAGCGCCCTGCCGGCTCGCGCACCCCGGGCAGCGGCACATCGGGCAGCGGCACGACGGGCGGGTCACGCCCGGGCACCGGCGCACGCCAGTAGCACACTACCCGAATTCCTCCACCGCGGCGTCGTGCAGGCGGGGCCGCAACGCCGTGAGGCGCGGGTTGTCCCGCGACGGGTGCACGCGGTTGGTCAGCAATACCACGTAACGATCGCGCGCGGGGATCGATCCAGAGCGACGTTCCTGTGAAGCCGGTGTGGCCCACCGCGCACCCCGACAGACGTGTGCCGCACGACGATGTCGGCAGCATCGTGTCCCAGCCAACCGCGCGCGAGCTGCGCGGTACGGTCGTCCGCACCATGAACCGCGCCAGCGTCTCGCGTCGTGCGAGATCCGTGTCCCGCCGGCAGGTGGCCAGCACGCGGCGTGCGAACGCGCCAACGGCCGGCGCCGTGCCGAACAAGCCGGCGTGTCCGGCGACACCCCCGAGCGCCCACGCGTTCTCGTCGTGCACCTCGCCTGCGAGCAGCCGCCGGCGCCACGGATCGTGTTCGGTGGGCGCGGTCCGCTGCCGCCATTCGGCCGGAACGCCGAAGCACAGCTCGAGGTCCGCAGCAACGGGCGCGAACTGCCGGTCGAGACGCGCGTGCCCGGCGTCCTCCAGGAGAAACCCGAGCAGCATGAATCCAAGGTCGCTGTAGAGCGATCGTGTCCACGGAGCGTATTCGAGCGGCAGGCTGCAGATGGCCTCTGCCATATCGGGGCGGCCCTGGCAATCACGATAGAACGGCATCCAGGCTGTCAGCCCGCTGCAGTGCTCGAGGAGATCCCGCACCAGCACCTCGCGACGATCCTCGCCGCGCCAGCGTGGCAGCCAGTACGACACACGGTCCGACAGCCGCAGGGTCCCTCGTTCGACGTGCTGCATCGCCAGGGTCGTCGTGACGATCACCTTGGTCAGTGATGCCAGGTCGAACACGGTGTCGTCTGACGCGGCGACCGCGCCCGTGTCGTAGGTGAGGTGTCCGGCGGCATGACGCCACGTGACGCCGCTCTCCGATCCCACTTCGATGACGGCGGCGGGATAGGCGCGATCGCGCACGCCTGCGTCGAGCAGTTGCCGCACGCGTTCGCCGCGCATCACATGGACCGTCGCGCTGGCCGCGGCGTGCGCAGGACCGCGCTCGCCAGCACGCCGGCGCCGAGCGTCACGAGGGAGCCGATGAGTACGTACCACTGCCAGGAGGTCGCGGTGAGCACCTTGACGCCGAGCATCACCGCGATGCCCGCCGCGACGCCAACGGCAGCCGAGCCCTGTGATGCGCGTGTGAACGTGCCGAGCAGGAACATCCCGAGGATCACACCGTTGGTGAACGATGCGATGCCGAGCACTTCGTCCACCACGCGCGTGGACAGCGTGATGGCGACGAATGCGACGGTCATCTGCAGTGCCCCCCACGCGGCCGTGAGCACCCGCGAAACGGCGAGGTAATGGGTGTCCGAACGCGCACCGGCGGTCATGGGGATGTAGAAATCGTTCACCGCCGCGGCCGCCGAGGAGTTCAGCGACGAGGATAGGGTCGACATCGCGGCGGCGAAAATCGCCGCCACGACGAGGCCCATGAGCCCCGGCGGCATGTGCGACACGATGAAGAGGGGAAACACGCGATCCGTCTGCACGTGCCCGTTCGCCGTGATGGCCGCCAGTTCCTGCGGTGCGCTCGCGTAGTAGACGAAAAGCATTGTCCCGATGAGGAGAAACAGCACGAACTGCGCCAGCACGACGACGCCGCTCGTGAGAAGCGCGAGGCGGGCGTCGCGCACGTTGCGGCTGCACAGATACCGCTGCACCATCATCTGGTCGGTGCCGTGCGTGGCCGTGGTCAGGAAGGCGCCGCCGATCACGCCCGACCAGAAGGTGTATCCCCGCGTGAGATCGAGCGTGAAGTCGAGCACGTGAAACTTGTGTGCGGCGCGGCCCGCGTCGATCACCTGCGACCAGCCGCCCGGAATGCGATCGAGCAGCACCGCGACCGCGACGAAGGCCCCGAGCAGGTAGATGCCGAGCTGAATGACGTCCGTCCAGATCACCGCTGTCATGCCGCCCAGGTACGTGTAGGCAATCGTCGCTACGCCGATGAGCAGCACCGATATGAGCAGCACCGAGTAGGCCGGATCGACGCCCGGCAGCCACGCCCGGATTGCTCCGTCAACGCCCGGCATCGCACCAAGGACCGCCGCCAGAACGAGGCCGGTGGCGAACAGGCGAAACCCGTCGGAGAGCGATCGCGTGATCAGAAACAGCGCCGAGGCCAGGCGCTTCAGGGCTGTCCCGAACCGCTCCCCGAGCAGCTGATAGACGGTGAGCAACTCGCCGCGAAAATACGCGGGCACGAACACCACGCTGACGATGACGCGCCCAATCAGGTAACCGAACACCAGCTGCAGAAACGTGAAGTTGCCCGCGAAGGCGTAGCCGGGGACGCTGATGAACGTGACCGTGCTCGTCTCCGTGGCGACGATCGAGCCCATGATCGCCCACCACGGCACCGTGCGGCCGCTGACGAAGTAGTCCTTGACGTTCAGCTGGGCGCGCGAGACCCACGCGCCGAATCCCACCGTGGCCATGATGTAGCCGACGATGATCGCGAGATCGAGCACCGGCATGGGGAATCCGAGGCCGCGCGACTCAGGGCCTGAACGCCGCCCGGCTTACCGCGGGGAGGTAGTCGGCGCCGTGCGGGGCGCCGACGACGCTGTCGTACGAGAACAGGACGAAACCTTCGGCGCCGAGCCTGCGCGCGGTCTGGATGTTGGCAACGGTCTGCGACGAGGAGAGACGGTAGGCGCCGATGCCCGCCCAGACCGGTTGTTCGCCCGCAAGCTGTCTGACCGACGCGATCTGCGCGGCGAAGGCCGCCGTGTCGGGCGTGTAGGCCATGGGGCAGACGACATCGATGAGGCGATGCTCGAGCCAGCTGCGCCAATCCTGCAGGCGCGCGGACGACGCCTCCGAAGAGTCTGGATAGACGGCCGCGCTGAGCACGATGTCCGGCCGCCGTGCCTTCGCGACTGTCCGCACGCGCATGACGAGTGCGTTGAGGCGCGAGCGGCGGAACTCGGCCCAGCGCTCCGGCTTGAGGTCGGTCAGGCCGACGAGCTCCGCCGTGTCGCGGATACCGTAGCGGAGGTGCTCGGCCGGCGTGAGCTCGCCGTCGATCTGCGCGCGAAAGGCGGTGAGCGCGCCGCGGCTGTAGTCGAAGGCCGCGGATGGGTATCGCGCATAATCGAGGTGCAGTCCCTCGAGGGCGTAGTTCGACACGAGCTCGTTGACGACGGCCACCAGCCGATCGACGGCTCCCGGATGCACCGGCGATGAGTAGAGTCCTTCGATCTCGGTCGGGACCGAGCGTGTCCATCGCGCCAGGCGGCCGACGTATTCGGGGCTGCGCGGATCGATGCGCCCCAGCTCGAACGCGAGCGCGCGCGGCACCATCAGCCATTCGGGGTGCTCGTAGACCACGTGCTCGCGCGAGACAGGCAGCTCGGCGCCGCTCGACGTCAGGTTGACGTTGACCCAGGCGTGCACGCGCAGCCCCTTCGCGTGTGCGAGCGCCAGCGTCGCCGCCAGCGGGTCGAACGAGGCCGGCTGGCTCGCCAGCGCCTCGGCTCGCGGCTCTACCCGGCTGGCGAAGTACGCGTCGCCCCGCCCGCGCACCTGTACCAGCAGCGTGTTGAAGCCGCTCGCCGCCGCCGACCGCACCATCGCGGCTACGGTTTCCGGGCTCACGAGGCTGCCGCGCGTGACCCACAACGCCCGCACCTCCGGCACCTGCGACGAGGCGGCGGGCCCGGACGGGAACAGGAGAAGCAGAGAGGCGCTGAGCGCGAGAGCCAGTATGGCTCGCACGCGGCCGGTGGTGGTGATCACAGGATGGATTCGGACGTGTCAGGAACCTTAGGAATGTACTCTGGGGCTCAGGGAGTGTCAACGAGCGCCGCAGGTTTGCCAACGCGAATAAAAAGTCTCCGAGCACTCCGCAGGGTTTGACAGTTCTTGCCATCGGTCTCTCATGCTGCAGGGTTGATCTGACACAATGGCGACAGCAATGGGCCCCTCCGATCATCCGCACCACGTGCTGGGCATCGACGCCGGCGGCACCAAGACGGTGTGCCTGCTGGCAGACGGGACCGGCAGCGTGCTGTCGTCTTCGCGGGGCCCTGGGGCCAACCTGCAGGCGCAGGGCGAGCTCGAGGTCGAGAAGGTCTTGCACGAAGTCATGGAGAGCGCGCTGGCAGGGCGTCCGATCGCCCCGGCGGCGATCTGTCTGGGCATTGCAGGTGCGGACCGCCCCGACGACGCCGCGATCATGCGCGGCATCATGCGGCGGATTGGGTACAAGTCCCCGACGCTCATTGTGAACGACGCCCTCGTGGCCCTCACCGCCGGCGCCGGCGATGGCCCGGGGATCGTGGTCATCTGCGGCACCGGGTCGATCTGTTACGGCCGGAACGATCGCGCCGAGGCGGCGCGCAGCGGCGGCTGGGGCTACATCCTCGGCGACGAAGGCAGCGGCTACTGGATCGGGCGCCGGGCGCTGGCGGCCGTCGTGCGCCACGCCGACGGTCGCGGCCCCGCCACGTCGCTCGGCCCCCGGATCCTCCAGCACTTCCGCGTGCGCGGTGTGCCGGATCTCGTGCAGGAGGTGCACCTCCGCGACCCGCGACGCCACCGCGTGGCGTCGGTCGCGCAGAGCCTCCAGGCCGCCTGTGACGAAGGCGATGTCGTCGCGCGCGAGATCATCGACCGCGCTTGTGACGAGCTCGTGAACGCGGCCGGCTCGGTCGCGGAGCGGCTGGAGATGCGAGGCCTCGTGTTCCCGTTAGTTCTTGCCGGAGGCGTCCTGCGCGGGCTGCCGGCGCTGCGCGAGCAGCTGCTCGCGCGATTGCCAGACGTCGCACCTCGCAGTCAGCCACACCTGCTCGCCGACGAGCCGGCTGTTGGCGCGGTGCGCCTCGCGATCGCCGAGGCCCGGGGCGGCGCCCGAATCCCCCAATACGTCTGAGCCGGTGAACCATGCCGCACACTCGAGACAACCCGTCGATGGAGATCCGCGTATTCGCGGACGCACGTGCCGTTGCACACGCGCTCGCAGCCATGGTCACCGACCTCGTGCGCGCCACTCCGCAGGCCGTGCTCGGCCTGCCGACGGGACGTACCCCGGTGCTCCTGTACAAGGAGCTCGTGGAGAGTGCCGGGCAGGGCGAGGTCGACTGGTCGCACGTGACCACGTTCAATCTCGACGAGTTCCTGGGGCTGCCGCGCACAGACCCCGGCAGCTACCGGCATTTCATGGAGCACCACCTGTTCGGCGCGCTCGGCGCGCGCCGCCCGCACGTCCACTTTCTCGACGGGACCGCCGGCGATCCCGCCGCCGAGTGCGCGCGCTACGAGGCGGCAATCGCCGCGGCCGGCGGGATCGATCTGCAAATCCTGGGGCTCGGTGCCAACGGGCACATCGGGTTCAACGAGCCAGCGCCGGAGCTCGCGGCCCGCACGCACAAAGTGGTGCTGCGGCCCGAAACGCGGCGATCCAATGCCGGGCTCTTCGGCGGCGACGTCGGGGCCGTGCCGCGGGAGGCGCTGTCGATGGGGATGGCCACGATCCTCCAGGCCAGAAAAATTGTCCTGCTGGCAACCGGGGCCGCGAAAGCGGACTGTGTGCGACAGATGATCCAGGGGCCGCTGACGACCATGCTGCCGGCGTCGTTTCTACAGCTGCACAGCCGGGTGGAGGTCATGCTCGACGCGGCCGCAGCGCGCGATCTGGGCCCACCGTGACGTCGCGATGCCGCCAAGCGTCAGGTGAGGTGCTGCTCTATGAGCGCCCGCAGCCGGGGCTCGATGTCTTCGTCGAGCGCATTCCGCATCAGGCCGTTGGCTTTACGCAAGCGGGTCATGGCCTTGACGTACGACAGGCCCGTCTTCTGCATCACGATCGCCGCCTTGACGTTCCAGCGAGCACGGGCGAGCAGCTTGTCGGCGTCGTCGTACTCGAGCCCGGTCACCATGTTGACGATGCGGCGCGCGCGATCCTTCAGCTTCTCGGATCCCGTGCGAACGTCCACCATCAGGTTGCCGTACGTCTTTCCGATGCGGATCATGGCCGTCGTCGTCAACATGTTGAGCGCCATCTTGGTCGCCGTACCGGCCTTGAGCCGCGTCGACCCCGCGATCACCTCTGGTCCGACCGAGAGGGCGATCGTCAGATCGACGAAGGTCTGCAGCTCGGTCTTGGGATCGCAGGTGACGAAGAGGACCTTGGAGCCGGCCTTCCGCGCACGCGTGAGCGCCCCGCGCACGAACGGCGTCATGCCGCTGGCTGACACGCCGACGACGACGTCCTTGCGTGTCGGCCGCAGCCGCGTGACCGCCCGCGCACCCTCCTCGTAGTTGTCTTCCACACCTTCTTTTGCCCGGAACGTGGCGCCGCGGCCGCCAGCGATGACGGCCTGGACGAGGGTGGGATCGGTCCCGAATGTCGGCGGCATCTCCGCCGATTCGAGTACGCCGAGCCGGCCGCTCGTGCCCGCGCCGACGAAGATGATGCGCCCGCCCTCGCGCAGGCCGTGGGCGATGATCTCGGCGCCGAGCGCAATGCGCTCCCGTTCACGCTGGACGGCCGCAATCATCTTGCGATCTTCGGCGAGCATGAGCTCGACAATCTCCGCCGCCGGCAGCTTGTCGATGCCGAGCGTCGCGGAGTTGATCGCTTCGGTCGGCAGCGCCTGCCACTTCGAACGAAACGCCATTCTGGAACCTCGTGAGACGCGCGGCGTGCCAGCCGCGCGACGCGTGATTGTAGCGCAGCCGGGCGCTCGCCTCGTCCGGACAGGGGAGGCCTGTTGTAAGCTGTCCGCGCGAGCGCCACGGTGGTGCGCGCCCGAGCCATGGCAGCAGAGCAGCCTTCGACATCGGCGCCCGCGCCCGGCGGGCACCAGTTTCTCGATGCCTACCTGGATCACCTCCGGGTGGAACGCCGACTCGCCGCACATACGCTGGAGAGCTACGGCCGCGACCTCGTGCTGCTGGCGCGCTATGCCGCCGGTCGCGAGGTGGCCATCGAGGCACTCACCCGCGCCGATCTCGAGGCGTTCACCCGCGAGCTGATGGCCGGCGGCCTCGCCGCGCGATCGGTCGCGCGCGCGGTGGCGTGCGTCCGCGGCTTCTACCGCTACCTGGCGATCAGCCGCCGCATCGCGGAGAGCCCGGCCGACGATCTGCACGCGCCACGGTCCTGGGCCGCATTGCCGAAGTACCTGGCCGTCGAGCAGGTGGACACCCTCCTGTCGCAACCCGACGTCGCGACCCCGCGCGGCCTTCGCGACCGCGCGCTGATCGAATTGCTCTACGCGACCGGGCTGCGGGTGTCGGAACTTGTGGCGCTGAAGGCCACGGACCTGAACCTGGAAGCCGGCTATCTGACGTGCCTCGGGAAGGGCAGCAAGGAGCGGCTCGTGCCGATCGGCGACACCGCGGCCATCTGGGTGCAGCAGTACGTGAAGGAGGGCCGGCCGGCATTGCTGCGCAATCGTCCATCACCGCGCCTGTTCGTGAACGCACGCGACGGTGGTGTGCTCAGCCGGTCGGGGTTCTGGCGCATCCTGGCAGCGTACGGGCGGCAGGCCGGACTGCCACGGGGCCTGAGTCCGCACGTGCTGCGCCACTCCTTTGCGACGCACTTGCTCGAGCACGGCGCAGACCTGCGCGCCATCCAGATGATGCTGGGACACGCGGACCTGTCGACCACGCAAATCTACACGCACGTGCTGGAGGCGCGGATGCGAGCGCTCTACGATCGCTTTCACCCGCGCGCGTGAATGGATGCCAGCCGTCACGCCGCTCCCATACCGAGTGGTACGTCGCCAGCGTTCAGGGCGCGCCATGCCAGCCCTGAAAGGCGCACATCTCGTTCCCACCGTTGTTGAGGTCCGCTCGAAGGCGGCCGCCACGCGCGCGAGGCCCTGAGGCGTGTCGCGCATCGCTGCGGCAAAGGTGGTCCTCACGGTGTTCCTTATCGGAGCGGCGATCGCGCTCATGGTCGCGGCGCTGCTGCCGCCGCGTACCCTGAAGGTGTCCGGCGTCGCTCCGGATCCGCTGACGCAACGGGGCAGCCTCCATGTGCACACGCGTCGCTCCGACGGCACCGGTTCGGTGGACGAAGTGGCTGCTGCTGCCCACCGCGCCGGACTCCAGTTCATCGTGCTGACCGACCACGGCGACGGCACGCGCGAGCCCGACGTTCCGACCTACCGATCGGGAGTGCTCGTGATCGACGCGGTGGAGATCAGCACCACTGGCGGGCATTACCTCGCACTGGGCCTTGGGCGTGCGCCGTACCGCCTCGGCGGGGAGCCCCGAGACGTGGTGGAGGACGTCGCCCGGCTCGGCGGCTTCGGCATCGTCACGCATCCCGACTCGCCGAAGGACGAGTTGCGCTGGCGGGATTGGACGCTGCCGTTCGACGCGATCGAGTGGTTGAACGCGGACAGCGAGTGGCGCAACGAGGGGACGGTGGGAGTGCTGCGTGCCTTCGCCACCTACTGGTGGCGGGGGCCCGAAACCGTCGCCGCGGGGTTCGACCGGCCGGATGCGCCGTTTGCGGAGTGGGACACCCTGGCGCAGTACCGGCGGGTGCTGGCGGTCGCCGGACACGATGCGCACGCGCGCATCGGCCCGCGGGGTAACTGGGAGCCCGGTGATCGTGACGTGTCGCTCAAGGTGCCTGGCTACGAAACGGCGTTTCGCGCCTTTGCAGTCCGAGTGCGTGTTCCTTCGCCATTCACGGGAGATGCCGCCCAGGATGCAGCGACCCTGCTCAAGGCCATCAGGGCCGGCCATCTCTACACCGTCATCGATGCGCTCGCGTCGCCCGTCGCGTTTCGGTTCGAGGCACGGTCCGGCACGCATACCGCGAGCACGGGCGACGATTTGCCGGTCGGGGATGCCGCGGTGCTCGAGACGAGCGTCTCGCGCGTGCCCGGCATCTCGCTCGTGTTACGGCGGAACGGGCAGGTGGTCGCCGCTTCCGACAGCGGGCAGTTGCGATTCGAGCATGCGGCGTCGGCAGCGAGCTCCGTTTACCGCGTCGAGGCGAAGCTGGCGAGCGCACCAGGTACGCCTCCGATACCCTGGATCGTCAGCAATCCCATCTTCGTCGGCCCGGCGCTGCCGCGCGTGCGGCGCACCGTGGAACTGCCCGCGGCCACCGACGCGGAACTCCTTGCCGCGGCTGGCGACATCACACGGTGGCACGTGGAGCAGGACGCGGCTTCGCGCGCGCGGTCCGTCGTGCAACAGCCACCCTGGGGCGGACAGGCCGTTGCGCTCGAGTACGGCCTGGGCGCCGGCCCGGCAGCTGGCCAATACGCCGCACTTGTCGCGGAAGTAGGGCAAGGCGTCCTGCAGCGGTGGACCCAGGTGACCGTCACCGCGGCCGCCGATGCGCCGATGCGCGTCTCGGTGCAGTTGCGCGCTCCCGCCACGGGCGCGCGGTGGATGCGGTCGATTGTCGTCGAGCCTCCGGGTCGGCCGATTGTCATCCCGTTCGCGGACATGGTCCCGATTGACGAGGCGCCCGCGTCCATTCCGCTCGGCGACATCGATTCGCTGTTGTTCGTCATAGACACCACGAACACGCCGACCGGCAGGCACGGGGCAGTGTGGGTCGGCGACGTGCGGCTGGAGCGGGCGCCCCCGACTCAGGTGCGGACGGTCAGCAGCAGATAGGCGGCGCCCGCGCCGAAAATCAGGTTGGGAGCCCACGCTGCGAGCACCGGAGCCAGCATGCCGGCGCTTCCGATGGCGCCAAACGCGTTGGTCGTGAGCCAGTACACGACCGCCAGCACGATGCCCACGGCAATCCCATAGAGCGCGCCGCGACGGCCGGTGGTGACGGCGAACGGGACGGCGATGAGCGTCATGATCAGCGTGACGAACGGGAACGAGATCTTGCGGTGCAGCGCGACCGTCTGGGGGACGACGTTGAACCCGCTCGCCCGCAGGTCAGAGATGTAGCGCCGGAGCTGCACATAAGTCATGCGGTCGGCATCGGGCGACTCGGTGGCGAAGTAATCCGGTGGTTCGAGGTGCAGCTCGCGCCCTGGGAACAACGCGAAGCTCCGCGTGTCACCCGTCGGCGTGAACTCCCGGATCCAGCCGTTCGTACCGCGCCACGTGCTGGGGCCCTTCTCGGGCTCCCAGGACGCCTGCGCGACGTAAGTGCGTGCGGAGAACGCCGCGCCCGTGCGATCGAACTGGAAAATCGAGAGCCCGTTCAACTCGTGGCGCCGTGCGTCGTAGAACAGGTAGTTGTAGATGTCGCCGTCGCGCGCCACCAGCCACTTGCGGTTCACGACGTCGAACGTGCGAGGAGAGCCGCCGCGGATCTCGTGGCGGATCGCCTCGGCGCGACGGTTCGCGTACGCCAGTACCTGCTCCTGGAGCACGAACATCAGCGAGCTGGCGACGACGGCGTACACGAGCAGCGGGGCGGCGGCGCGGTACAGGCTGATCCCGCATGCCTTCATGACAATCAGCTCGCTGTTCTTCGTGATGACGCCGATGACGACCATCGCCGTGATGAGCACAGAGAGCGGCACGATGAACAGCACGAACTGCGGCGTGGCGAAGTAGAGGTACTGCACCAGGGTGGCGCCGGTCGTGGTCCCCTTGAACAGCTTGTCGGAGAGATCGATGAAGGTCGAGATATAGAAGATACCGAGCAGGCCGAAGAAGGCGAGCGCCAGCACCTTCGCGAACAGGCTCGACACGTACCAGTCGAGCAGCTTGGGCCGCGGCACCGGGATCCTGATCTGGGGAAAACGGACGACGACCACGACGCGGCGCGACGCGCCAGCGACTGGTGGAACGCCGGCCGCACGACGCTGCAGGCGCCAGCGTACCGGAAGCGCGAGGCGGAACGGACGCTCCGCCGACCGCGAGCGCCACAGCAGCAGCGCGATGCCAGCGATGCCGAGCACGATGTTCGGCCCCCACGTCGCCAGCCAGGGCGGCACCACCTGGCCTTTGGCCATCTGTCGCCCGAGATAATCGATCACGTAGTAGACGAAGACGACACCGATCCCGGGCACGAAGCTCGCGAGTTTGCCGTCACGTCCGCTCGTGAGGCCAAGGCCCAGGCCGATGAGGGCGAAGGTAAAGCAGACGAACGGGATGGCGAACTTGCGGTGCAGCGCCATGATCGGGCCGTGCGGCGAGAGCCCAGCCACCCGGAGCTCGGCCGCGCGCGCGCGCAGCTCCGGCACGGACATCTCGTTGTCGCCCTTGAGGATTTCCGTAGGAGGGAAGACCGCGTTCGGATCGAGCCCGGTGATGAACTCGCCGAAGCGGGTCACCTCGTACTTCGCCGGATCGTGCAGGCTGGTCGTGTGCCGAGCGCCGTCCTCGAGCACGAGATCCACCGTGCGCTTCGCGCGGTCGATGGCCATCCGGCCGCGCCGGGCCGTGAAGATGGTCGGCTGATCGGGGTTGGTGGTGTCGGCCAGGAACACATCGAGCCAGCCACCGCCGCCTGGCGGCGTGTCGCGCACGTACAGCACGCGGTTGGGGAAGTCCTCGAAGAAGACACGCGGCTTGATGTCGTTCTCGGCACGCGCCGATACGACGCCGTAGACGATCTCGCGGAACGTCTGATTTGCGGACGGGACCGCGACGAACATGACGTAGCTCGTCACGGCACATGCCAGCGCGGCCAGCAGCAGCACGGGACGGAGCATGCGGTAGATGCTGATGCCGCAGGCCTGCAGGGCGACCGATTCGCGATCGGCCGACAGGCGTCCGAACGCGATGAGCAGGCCGATGAGCAGGGCGATCGGGATCGTGACGGCGAGCGCCTGGGGCACCAGCGTCAGCAGGACCCGCGCGACCAGCTGCCACGAGACGCCCTTGGCAATGAGGCGCTCGCCTTGTTCCGCCAGCGGCTGAATCAGGAGGAGGAAGGTGAAGACCAGCAGCCCGATGAGGAAAGGCAGCAGGAGTTCCCGGATAATATAACGGTCGAGGATCCGGAACATCTCAGTGTAGTAGCAGCCGGTCTCACCTTAACACATGAAAACACGCGTTGCGTTGCTGTGGCACCATCACCAGCCGTTCTATCAGGACCTGGTGACAGGGGAGCACATCCTGCCGTGGGTCCGCCTGCATGCGCTCAAGGACTACTATGGGATGGCGGCGCTGCTGCGCGAGTTTCCGGACGTGCGCCTCACGTTCAACCTCGTGCCGTCCCTCCTCGTGCAGCTCGAAGCGTTCGCGGACGGCCGCGCCAGGGACCGGCATCTCGAGGTCGGCCTCAAGCCTGCCGAGCAGCTGACCGACGAAGAGCGCACCTTCCTGGTCGCCAACGGCTTCCACGCACCGCGGGGGCGCATGATCGACGCCTACCCGCGATACGGCGAGCTGCTCCGCAAGCGCGAACACGGCGGCAGCCCCGCCGTCGCCGCCCGGCAGTTCGCCGTCGGCGACATCCGCGACCTGCAGGTGTGGCACAAGCTCGCCTGGGTGGATCCGTTTTACCTCGAGACCGATCCGCGCGTGCGCGGGCTCGTTCAGAAGGGGCGCCACTTCGAGGAAGAGGACAAGGCCGTCCTGCGTGAGGTCGAACTCGAGATCCTGCGCAAGGTGATTCCGGAGTACGCCGCCGCGGCGGCCCGCGGTCAGGTAGAGCTCTCGACGTCCCCCTTCTACCATCCCATTCTGCCGCTCCTCTGCGATAGCGACGTGTTCCTGCGCACGCACCCGCACTCGCGCATGCCGCGCCAGCGGTTCCGGCACCCTGAAGATGCCGCGGAGCAGCTGCGGCGGTCGGTCGAGTACCACGCCCGCGTCTTTGGCAAGGCGCCGCGTGGGCTCTGGCCATCGGAAGGGTCGGTGTCGGACGCGGTGATTCCGCTCGCGGATGATGCAGGCTTGCAATGGATGGCGACCGACGAGCTGATCCTCGCGCGCAGTATCGGTGCCTCGCTGACGCGCGACGGGTATGGTCACCTGCAGCAACCGGAGATTCTCTACCGTCCGTACCGTGTACGGGCGGGGGAGCACGAGATCGCCTGCGTGTTCCGCGATCACGCACTCTCCGACCTCATCGGCTTCACCTACGCGTCGTGGTCGGCCGAGGCCGCGGCCGGTGACTTCGTCGGGCGGCTCGTCGAAGCGGGGCGTCGCTACGCCCAGCGTACCAACGGGGGCGTAGCGCTCATCCCCGTCATCCTCGACGGCGAGAACGCCTGGGAGCACTTCGACGGCGGCGGTCGCCCGTTCTTGCGCGCACTCTACGGGGCGCTCTCCTCGCATCCAGACCTGACGACGGTGACGATGTCGGAGGGGTGCGCGGGCGCAACCGAGCTGCTGCACGGCATATTCCCCGGCTCATGGATCAACGGCGACTTCTACGTGTGGATTGGCCACGCCGATGACCACCGCGCCTGGAGCCAGCTCGCCGAGGCACGCCAGGCGCTCGAGGCGCCCGGCCCTGGGGCCGATGCCGCGGCGCTGCTGCGGGCGCGCGAGGAGCTGTTCGTCGCGGAGGGCAGCGACTGGTGCTGGTGGTACGGCGACGACCACTCGTCCGAGCACGATCTGGACTTCGACGACCTGTTCCGCCGGCACCTCCGTAACGTGTACCGCGCGCTCGACAAGCCCGTGCCCGAAGAGCTGTTCATCACGAACATCAGCACGGAACCGCCCCGGACGGTAGCCGAGCCGCCGTCGGCGTTCGTGCGCGCGACGCTCGACGGCGAGGTGACGAGCTACTTCGAGTGGCTCGGCGCCGGCTCTCTCCAGCTCCGGGGCGCGGCGGGGTCGATGCATCAGGTTGCCGAGGGCAGTCAGCCGTTAATCACCTTGCTCCTGTTCGGGTTCGAAGTGGACCGTCTCGTCCTGCGGGTCGACTTCCGCCGCCGAGCCGGCGATCTGCTCGTGGGCACGGCGGAGGTCCGCGTCACGTTCGTCTCTCCGCCCGACGTCCGGGTCCGCGTCTCCTCAGGTGGTGGTCGTCTGATCGCGGTGATGGAATCGCGCGAGCCCGATGGCTGGCAGGCGTTTCCGGCACCCGGGGTAGCCGCCGAAGGGCGGCAGATCCTCGAGATTGCGATTCCGTTCGCGGGGCTGGGCGTGGGTCCCGGAACGCGACTCGAGTGCTTCCTGTCCCTTCACCTGAACGGCGCGGAGCTGGAGCGCTATCCGGGCCACCAGGCGCTCGGGATTGTGGTTCCGTCGCCAGAGTTCGAAGCCTACAACTGGACCGCCTAGAGACCACCTGACGGTCGGTTCTATAGGCCCCATCACAGAATCCGTGTTCGGCCTCGCTCCGGCGCCGAGGCTCCCATACCTCACATCTCACATCGCGCCCTCCGCAGTGGGCGGTCGCCAGGCTCGCGCGTTTTACGCGCCAGGGCTCGGTCGCGGCGGCGATGGAGTGACAACTGAAAGCGAACGGCGGCGGCCGCCATCCGAGGGAGAGCGAGGCGCCGGAATGACGAGTGCCTGACGCGGCCACGCCGGGAGCAATCAATCGGCCGTTCCGGCCGACCTTGGGGCGCGGGCTCGCAAGGGCGGGTCAGCGGCCCATGGACTTAGGTCAAAGTCCAGAATCGAGGTGCACAATCCGTCCACAGCGAGGTTTTGTTCTACATACCATTGGAGTCTGATAACAAGTGTTATGTTGAGTACTGCCTCAGAATGACTTCACCGCGACAGCCATTTGGCTGTTTATGAGAGATCGTCGCTCTCGCTCCGGCTAACCCTTCGTTCTGGCCGATTGTCGTGGGAGTCCTGGTACCGCAAGGCGCACGTGTCGCAAGTCGCGGTGCGTGCTCGCCAGTGTCCGAACGGACGGCCCATTGCGGCTCTTCGGCTGAGCCGAGCTCTCAAGGCCCTTTAGGTTGTCGTATGAGCGGACCTGGGATAATCAGAAGGTCGTGTCGCCAACAACACGGCCGAAGCATGCTGTTGACGCCGCGCTGAGCCGCTGCGTCAATCCTGCTGCCGCAAGTCTGCCAGGATGCCTTCCAATGCCGTGATGACTTCGTCGCGCTCGACACTGCCTTTGCGGAACCGCATCTTGAGCGTGAAGTTCTTGTGCTGCGGGCGGTAGTTGAACGTGAACGGCTTCGGGCGCCCAGCTTTGGGCTTGGCAGTCGCCTTACGCACTTCCTCGCGGGTGGCCGCACTGCCGGACGATATCTTTTCAACCAGCGCATACATTTTCTGCTGGTCAGATTGTCTAACCACCTGAAGAAGTAACGACTTAGAAGAAATGTCGGCCAGCCGACAAAGGTTCTTCACATCGTCTGGCATCGCCTGAAGCGAAAGCGATTCCGTGACGGCGGTGCGCGACCGGCCCAGCCGCCGTGCCAGCATCTCATGGGTATAGCCGCAGCTCGTCGCCAGAACGTGCAGCGCTTCGGCTTCTTCGAAGGCAGTGAGGTCCTTGCGCTGGAGGTTCTCCACCAAGGCGATTTCCATGATCTCGGTGTCGTCTGCCTCGCGGATTACGCTCGGGAGTTCCTTGAGGCCGACTTGTACCGCCGCCTGGTAGCGTCGCTCGCCGGCGATGATTTGGTATCGCTCGCCTCGCTGCCGCAGCACCAGTGGCTCAATGATCCCCTTCTCCGCGATGGAGGCCATCAGCTCCGAAAGGTCGCCCATGACCTGCCGGGGTTGATTCGGATTGGGGTCGATGAGTTCAATCGGCACCATGCGTCCAACCGGAGTGCCTGCCGAGGCCGTCAACGCCTCCACGTAGTGCTCGTCGTGGCGCATGCGCACGTTATTGGGGAGCCCTGCTCGCCTAGACACGATCGATGACCTCCTCGCACAGGCTGTAATACTCGGTCGCCCCGCTCGAGTCTGGAGCGAACGTGAAGATGGATTCCTTGTATGCAGGGCTCTCTTCGAGCCGCACGCTCTTGCTGATCGTCGTCCTGAACACCTTGGTGCCAAACACGCGCTGGATCTGCTCCCGGATGTCGCGCGCCAGAGAGGTACGCTTGTCGTGCATGGTGATGACGACGCCCATGATCTGCAGCGTGGGGTTCGCGCGTGCGCGCACCTTCTCCACCGTTTCGAGGAGGTCGTCAGTGCCTTCCAGCGCGAAGTACGACGACTGGATAGGCACCACCAAATGCGTCGCCGCCACGAGTGCATTGACGGTCAATAGCCCCAGTGCCGGCGGGCAATCGATCACCATCTGCGGATACGTGGGCTTCAACGCCTCCAGCCGATCCTTCAGCCGAAAATGCGCGTCCAACTCCCCCACCAGTTTGGCTTCGAGCTTCGCCAGCGCGATTCGGGACGGCGCCACGAAGAGGTTCGGCACAGCCGCCGGCAGGATGACGTCCGCGAAGTCCGTTCCTTCAGCGATCACGTCATAGACGCTGCGCGTCACGCTGCGCATGTCGAGGAATGAGATCGTGCTGTTCGCCTGCGGATCCAGGTCGACGAGCAGCGTCGGTTGCCCTCGTAGCGCGAGGGCCGCCGCCAGGTTGATGGCGGTCGTCGTCTTTCCGACCCCGCCCTTCTGATTTGCAATGGCAACGATCATGGAGCCGGTCACATCTTGTACTTGCCGAGTTCGTCGGGATCGAGCCCCTCGAGCCATTTCTCCAGGCGCTCGGCATCAGCCTGCTCGTTGCCCACGTCCAGCGTCTTCGCGTTGTCGATGACGCTCTCCTCCACGAGGATCGGCGCCTTCGATCGTAGGGCCAGCGCGATCGCGTCGCTCGGGCGGGCATCGATCGCGGTGACCTCCTCGCCCACCGCCACGTAGATCAGCGCGTAGAACGTATTGTCCTTCAAGTCGGAAACGACCACCTTCTGCACGCGACCCTGGAGGTTGTGAATGACGTTCCGAAGCAGGTCATGGGTCATCGGCCGGGGCATGGTGACGTTCTCGATCTGCAGGGCGATTGCGTTCGCCTCGAATACGCCAACCCAGATAGGGAGCACGCGGCCGCCGTCCTCGTCGCGAAGGATGATGATGGGCATGTTGGTGACCGGGTCGACCATCAGCCCTTTGATTGTCATGGCTATCTGCATGGGTTCGTCCGAGCGGTGCCGGCTCGTGCCGCCCTCCGCGCCGCGTGTCCACACCGTAGGCTCCGTGGCCCGCGGTGTCAAGCCGAAGTCGCGAGTGGCTCGCCCCAGAGGCTGTTCGGGCCTGCCCGTCGGATGATCACAGGCGTGATGCGGCCAATCCATTCACGGGGACCTGGCAGGTTCACGACCGTGTTGCCAGACGTGCGCCCTGACACCTCCGAGTCCCGCCGGCGGCTCGCGGCATCGATCAGGACGTCGACGATCTGTCCCACCGCAGCCTCGAACATGCGCAACTGGATACGCCGCTGCAGTGCCTGCAGCTCCACGATCCTCCGCGTCTTCTCCTCCTCAGGAACGTCGTCCGCATAGCGCTTGGCCGCAAGCGTATTCGGCCGCTCGGAGTACTTGAATGAGAAGATGCTGTGGTATTCGACGGCAGACATCAGGGTGAGCGTCTCTTCGAAGTCGTCGGCCGTCTCACCGGGAAAGCCCACAATCATGTCGGTAGACAACGCTACGCCGGGAACGGCCTCGCGCACGCGACGAACGATCTCGAGGTACGACTCTCGCGAGTAGCGCCGACGCATCAGGCCGAGCACCCTCGTCGAGCCTGATTGCACGGGCAGGTGGAGGTGCTTACAGACCTTCGGTAGGTCACGCATGGCGGCCACCAGACGGTCGGAGACGTGCCGCGGATGCGGGCTGGCAAATCGGATTCGATCGATGCCCGGGATCTCGTGAACCGCTTCGAGGAGGCCAGCGAAATCGCAGGCGCGGTCATCCGGGGCCTGATAATGATTGACAATCTGCCCAAGCAGCTGCACCTCACGGTGCCCGGACTCCGCCGCCGCCCGGACCTCGGCGAGGATCTCCGCCTTCGGTCGCATCCGCTCCTGGCCACGAGTGTACGGAACCACGCAGAAGCTGCAGGTACTCGTTGCAGCCCTCAATGATCGTCACCCACGCCCGCACTGGGTCGCTGCGACGCGTCACGGCGAACGGAAACGCGACATCGTCTTCGGCGCCGAGGTCGATTTGTACCTGGCCGGTCTCTGCTGCCTTCTCCAACAGCATCGGCAGCATCCGAACGCGCCGCGTCCCGACGATGACGTCGACCGGGCCGGAGCGTTTCAGCAGCGCCGATCCCTCCTGCTGGGCGACACACCCGGCGACCGCCACGACGGGATCGTGTCCCGTCTCACGTCCGAGCTCACGGAGTTCCCCGAGTCGGGTGTACAGCTTGTCCTCGGCGCGTTCACGCACGCTGCACGTGTTGATGACAATGACGTCCGCGTCGCGATCGTCTGTCGTACGCTCGTATCCCGCTGACTCCAGCAACCCGGCCATCTGGTCCGAGTCGTGATAGTTCATCTGGCAGCCGAAGGTCTCAATCAGGTATCTGCGGCTCACTTTCGGCCTTTCGCCTTTCGACTTTCGCTTTCGCCTTTTGCTCCAGCTTCGCTTTCGCCTCGCTTCTGTTGATCGCGGCTGGCGAGCAACTCGCGCGCGCTGGCGAGGACAGATGGGGTAATCGCGCCTCCAGCCATCATACGGGCGAGTTCCTCCTGCCGGTCGACGCCCCTGAGCCGCTGAACAACCGTCTGGGTTCGTCCGCCCCGCACGTACTTGCTGACCCTGAAGTGCGTCGCGCCGGACGCCGCGATCTGCGGCAAGTGCGTGATGCACAGCACCTGTGCGTCCGCCCCCAGGCGCTGGAGCTTCCGCCCCACATCGTCGGCGGCCCTGCCCCCGATGCCCGCGTCCACCTCGTCGAAGATCAGTGTGCGGGCCGTTCCGGTCGCGACCGAAAGGCTGCGGAGTGCCAGCATCACACGCGACAACTCCCCTCCCGACGCGATGCGGGCGAGTGGGCGGAGTTCCTCTCCCGGGTTCGGCGATACCAGGAACTCCGCGCGGTCGATGCCGGCCGCGCTCCACGCCGCATCACTCGCAGTGGTGTCGTCGAACTGCACCGCAAACTGTGTCCGCGCCATGGCGAGTTCGCCGAGGCTCCGTTCGAGCGCCGATGCGAACCGATCCGCGGCCGCTCGGCGAAGAGCCGAGAGCGCTCCCGCGCGATCCAGATATTCCGCGCTTGCGGCTGCCAGCTCTTCGCGAACGCGATTGGCACGTTCGTCCAGACCCGCGAGACTTGTCAGTTCCTGGACGCAGGTCTCGTAGTGGGCTTGGACGTCCGCCAGCGAGGGACCGTACTTGCGCTTCAGGCGGTCGAGGAGCACCAGGCGATCGTCAACTTCCTGCAGCCGCGCCGGCGCCGCATCGATACCCGCCGCATAGCTGCGAAGGAAGAAGGCGAGGTCTTCGAGCTGCGATTTGATGGTGTCTCGTGCCTCCAGATACGGCGAAACACGCGGATCGAGCGTTGCGAGCTCGCCGACCTTCCGCCAGACTGCGGTAAGCGCGCCAAGCACCGCGCCGTCTGATTCGTAGAGCGCCGCGTACGCCTCGCCGCTCAGGCGCTGCAGCTTCTCAGCATTCGCGAGCACCTGGCGCGTGGCGGCGCACTCGTCGTCTTCACCCGCGCGGAGATGTGCGCGGGCAATCTCGTCGCGCTGAAACGTGAGCAGGTCGATTCGAGCCGCCTTCTCGCGTTCATTGAGCTGCGATGCCTGCAGTTCGGTTCTGAGCCGCTGCACATTCGCGAACGCCTCCCCCACCTCGGCGCGCGCCGACGACAGACCTGCGTAGGCGTCGAGGAGCGTCAGGTGGCTCTCGGGATCGCCCAGGACCTGATGCTCATGCTGACCGTGCAGCTCGATGAGACGGTCAGAGAGCTCGCGCAACCCACCAGCCGTGGCCAGCATGCCGTTGATGAACGCGCGGCTTCGTCCCTGCGCCGTCACCTCCCTCCGGAGCACCACCTCCCCGGCGCCGTCGTCGAACTGCGCTTCGATCTCGGCGAGGGCTTCGCCCGTGCGCACCAGGTCGGTCGACGCGCGACCCCCGAGCAGCAGGCCCACGGCCTCGACAAGAATGGATTTACCCGCGCCCGTCTCGCCGGTCAGGACGTTGAGCCCGGGATCGAATTCGACCTCGACCTGCTCGATGACGGCGAGATTGCGGATCCGGAGGTAACGCAGCATGGGAGTGGGTTGAGGCGGGGGCGCGGCAACGTCACCGGGAACTATCGAAACGCCGCAACTTCCTTTGTAGCATACTCTTGAAAGCACCTAAGCCGCGTGGTATTCTCTGCCGATTCGCGCTGTCTCAGCGGCGCTCTTGCATATGACTCGGAGGCACGTTTGCGCACGCTCGGCCTGTTTCTGCTCACGCAGGTGCAGGGAAACGGTGGGACCGAGGCTGCTGGCCACGACCTGCTCCAGATGGTCGCCGGCTCGAGCCCGATCACCAAGGCCGTCCTGCTCGTCCTGATTCTCTTCTCGATCACGTCCTGGGCCGTCATCCTCTTCAAGCTGTGGGTCTTCAGCCGCTCAGAGCGCCAGTCGGCCGCATTTCTCGAGGTGTTTCGCCGTAGCAGC
Organism: Vicinamibacteria bacterium; assembly: GCA_963697705.1. Taxonomy (GTDB): domain Bacteria; phylum Acidobacteriota; class Vicinamibacteria; order Vicinamibacterales; family JAENWD01; genus CAVUCH01. The sequence continues at coordinate 96,909 of CAVOPA010000011.1, read as the reverse complement.
AAGTTCTCGGAGGTGCAGGCCGTCTGTAAGACACTCGGCGGAAAGCCCGCTCGTCGGCATCTTCCAGGCGGGTTACGCCGAGCTGAACGCGCAGCTGCGCGTGACCGGCGCGACCACTGCGGGCGCGCCTGCGACACGGGCCACCATCAAGAGTCTGCCGGCACTGGACCGGGCGCTTCTGCGCGCCGCCTCCGTAGAAGTTAACAAGCTCGAAAGCCGCGTTCCATTCCTCGCGACGACCGCGAGCATCACGCCATACATCGGCCTCTTCGGCACGGTGTGGGGCATCATGGCGGCATTCCAGGGGATCGGTCAGACGGGTTCGACCAACCTCGGCGTTGTGGCCCCTGGGATTTCGGAGGCGCTGATCGCGACAGCTGCCGGCCTGTTCGCTGCCATTCCGGCGGTGTATTTCTACAACCACCTGTCGAACCGTGTGAAGCTGCTCGCGTCGGAGATGGACGACTTCTCGCTCGAATTCCTGACCATCTCCGAGCGGAATTTTACCTGAGTCCGGAGTCGCCTGTGCCCAAACTCCAGTCGCTCGATCACGGCGGCGAGTCCCGGCGCGGCCGCTCACGCCGCGTCAGTACGGCGCTTGCCGAGATCAACGTCGTCCCTCTCGTCGACGTGATGCTGGTGCTGCTGATCATCTTCATGGTGACCGCGCCGATGATGCAGCGTGGCCTCGATGTGAACCTTCCGGTCGCGCGCCGTGCGCAGCAAATCACCGCCGAGCGCATCTTCATCAACGTGCCTCTCGCCTATCGGACCAACCGCGTCGTCTATATTGGCGAGGACCCGGTGCGAGTCGACATTCTCGACGAACGGATGCGCCAGGCGTTGCTGACCGCCACCAGCAAAGAAGTGTTTCTGCGAGGTGACGGCGGTGTGCAGCTGCAGGATCTGATGGACGTCATGGACAAGCTGAAGGCCGGCGGCGTCGAGCGTGTCGGTATCGTCGCCAAGCTGCCTGGCGAGCGCTAGGGTCTCCACTTGACCATTGCGCCACGCGCGTGAATCGCCCTGATTGATGGAAGCCGTCGCCGATATCCTCGCCGAGCGCACGCGCCAGCCGCGCGGGATGAACCGCACGGTGGTCGTGTCGGTGCTGGCACATGCCGTGCTGTTGACGGCGTTCCTGCTCTTGACCTCGCTCGGGCCGCCGCGCGCGACGGAGCGCGAAGTGATGACGATCAGCCTCGGTGGTGCGCCGGGGCCGCGGGCGGGCGGCATGACGCCCATGGGAGGTCGACCGGTGCAGGCGCCCCCGGCCGAAGAAGCGCCGCGTCGGGCTCCGGTGACGCCGCCGGCTGCGAAGCCACCGGAGATGACGCTCCCGTCCGAGCGGACACGTCCCGCGCCGAAGACGCCGGTGAAGTCAGCGCCCCCGGAAGCGACTTCGAGGACACCGACGCGTGGGGCGGAGCCACAGGAGGGGTCCGCCGTGGCGGAAACGGGCGCTCGCGGTGTGGGATTCGGCTTGACGACTGGCGGCGGCGGTACCGGCGGATATCTGGATGTAGGCAACTTCTGCTGCCCCGAGTACCTGACCACGATGCTGCAGTTGATCCAACGCAACTGGACGTCGAAGCAGGAGGTTGCCGGACAGACGATCGTGAAGTTCACGATTCAGCGGGATGGCCGTCTCACGAGCGTCGAGGTCGAGCGTCCGAGCGGCTTCTTCGCCCTCGATCAAACCGCACAGCGGGCACTGCTCGTCACGCGTCAGCTCCCGCCGTTGCCGGCACAGTACACTGAGAACGACCTGACCGTTCATCTCATATTTCGATACGAGCGCTGATGCCGCACAAACCAACCGTGCTGATTGTCGTGTTTGTCTTCGCGTGCATGGGCGCGCTCGCCGCGTCCCAGACCCCACCCACGGCCGCACCCGCCCAGCAGAGGCCCGCGCAGCAGTCCGAGATCGAATTGAGCATCACGGGGGAGCCTGGGGCGCCGCCGAAGTACGCCGTTCCCGATTTCATCGCCCTCTCGCCGGACGCGGACACCATCGCGGCTGCCAAGACGATTGCCGCCGTGCTCTGGGACGATCTGGCGTTCGAGCGGGAGTTCTACCTGATTCCGCGCGACACCTACGCATCCATCCCGCCGGCCCGCTCGCTGTCGGATGTACCCTTCGATCGATGGCGCGAGCTCGGAGCCGACGGTCTCGTCATCGGCACCGTGCAGAAGACCGCCAACGGCCTGCGGCTCGAAGTGCGCCTGTTCAACGTGCGCTCGCGGCAGTCGGTGTTCGATCGGGAGTACAGTGGGCCGGCGAGCAACCCGCGGTTTTTCGCCCATACAGTCTCCGACGAAGTGCACCAGCAGCAGCGCGCGCTCAAGGGCGTGGCGCGGACCAAGCTCACATTCTCGTCGGACCGCGACGGGGAGCGGGTGCAAGGGACTGTCGAGAAGCGCGACGTGAAAGAGGTCTACATCGCCGACTACGACGGCGCGAACCAGCGCCGTGTGACCGTGAACCGGGCGCTGAACATCATGCCGACGTGGTCACCCGATGCACGGTCGATCGCCTATACGTCCTACCGCCGTGGATACCCGGACATCTTCATCTCGCTCATCTATCAGGGCACGCTCCAGACGCCAATGGCGGCCAGCGGCACACAGAACTGGCTGCCGGCGTGGTCGCCTGACGGCACCCGGATAGCCTTCACCTCGAGCCGTGACGGCAACCCGGAACTCTACGTCGCGAACCGCGACGGATCCAACGTGCGCCGCATCACGAACAACCCGGCCATCGACACCACCCCCACCTGGTCGCCGACGGGCGCCCAGATTGCGTTTACGACTGACCGTACCGGCTCACCGCAAATCTACGTGATGGGCGCCGACGGCCTGAACCTCCGCCGCATCTCGACGGAGTCCTTCTGCGATCGCGCCACCTGGTCGCCGGCGCCGTTCAACGAGGTGGCGTTCGTCTGCCGCACGGGACCTGGATACGACATCAAGATCTACGACTTCGCCAGCGGCCAGACCCGCCAGATCACGTTCGGCGAAGGCAGCAACGAGAGTCCGAGCTACTCCGCGAACGGGCGGCACCTGGCCTTCACGTCCACCCGCGCGGGAAAGACGCAGATCTTCACGATCGGCCGTGACGGGAAGGGTTTGCAGCAGGTCACGAAAGTCGGCAACAACTACACCCCTGATTGGTCGAAATGAGCGCGAGGAGAGATCACGCGATGAATACGCTGTCGGTCCGCAGGACTGTCTTCCTGTTGCTGTTGTTGGTCACCATTGCCGCCGGCGCCTGTGGGAAAAAGAAGCCGCCGATCGCGCGGCCGATTCCGCCGCCGCCCGCCGGCTCGAGCACGACGATCACGCCGCCGCCCGAGCCGCCTGCTCCGGCGCCGGAGCCCACGACCGTTCCGCCTGAGCCGGTCCCCGAAGACTCGATCGCCGCGGGCTCAATCGACGACATCAACCGCAATTCGCCGCTGAAGCCGGTCTTCTACGAGCTCGACGCGGCCGAAGTGGACGCCGACGGCCAGCGGGTGCTGCAGGCAAACGCGGAAGTGCTGCGCCGCTACCCCTCGTGGCAGATCAGCGTCGAGGGCCACTGCGACGAGCGCGGCACGGCCGAATACAACCTCGCGCTCGGTGAACGCCGCGCCGTCGCGGCGCGCAACTACCTGGTGTCGCTCGGCATCCCTGCCGACCGCGTGAAGACGGTCAGCTACGGCAAGGAATTTCCATTCGACCCGGGCCACAACGAGGAAGCCTGGTCGAAGAACCGCCGGGCGCATTTCGTGGTGACTGCCAAGTGATCCAAGGAGGTCTTCGAATGCGCAAGGCCTGGCCGGTTCTTGCTGCCATCATCCTGCTCGTGCCATCGCTCGCCGCGCCTGCGCACGCGGGCCCGAACCGTGAGCACGAGCAGTTGATGGCCGACATCCGCATGCTCCAGGAACAATCGCAGCAACTGCAGCAGCTGCTTGCGGCGTTAGCCGATGCGATCAAAGGTGTGACAGCGCGCCTCGACGAACAGGCAGGCGTGACGCGCAAGGCGTTCGCGGACCAGAAGCTGCAGATCGACACGCTCGGCGGCGACGTTCGCGTGCTGCGCGAGAAGCTCGATGAGACCAACGTGCGGCTCACATCGCTGTCGCAGGATGTCGAAGGCCTGCGTGATGAGATTCCGCAGCCGTCGCCGGCAGCTGCAACGACGCCGGGCGCTTCGCCGGCGGATCCCTCGGCAGCGGGAGCCACGCCCCAGGCGGGTTCGCCGCCGTCCACCGCTGCCGCGGGTGTCCCTCAGGCGCCCTCCGGCACGGCAGCCACCGGCATGACGCCGCGGCGCTTGTACGAGACGGCGTACGCCGACTACACCGCGGGCCAGTGGTCGCTGGCCATCCAGGGGTTCGAGACGTATCTCAAGACCTACCCCAAGTCCGAGCTCGCCGACGATGCGCAGTACTACATCGGCGAGTCGTACGCAGGCGACAGCAAGTATCGCGACGCCGCGGCCGCGTACGAGCGCGTGATCCGCGACTACCCGGCCAGCAACATCCTGCCCGAGGCGTGGTACAAGGTGGGGATCAGCTACGACCGGCTTGGTCAGACAGACAAGGCGCGCGAAGCGTTCGAATTCGTGGTGAAGAACTATCCGGACAGCGACGCGGGGCGGATTGCCAAGCAGGGTCTGGATCGTTTGAACCGGCGCACGCGCTGACGTCTCGGTCCGGCGCGGCATGAGAAAGGGCGGCTCCGATGGGCAGCGTGAACAAGGTAATCCTCGTGGGAAATCTCGGCCGGGATGCAGAGGTGCGGTTTACTCCCGGCGGGCAGTCGGTGGCGACGCTGAATCTGGCGACGACCGAGCAATGGAACGACAAGGAAGGACAGCGGCAGGAAAAAACCGAATGGCACCGCATCGTCCTGTGGGGTAAGCAGGCCGAAAGCCTGCAGCAATACCTCGTGAAGGGAAAGCAGATCTACGTCGAAGGGCGGCTGCAGACCCGCCAGTGGGACGACAAGGACGGCGTGAAGCGCTACACCACCGAGATCAAGGCCGACCGCATCACGCTGCTCGGAAGCGGCGGCGGTGGCGGCGGCGGGATGCGCTCTGGCGCGGGTATGGACCGCGAGGCGGGCGGCCACACGTCGGGCTCGATGAGCGAGCCAGCCGATGTCCCTGAGGACGACATACCATTCTGATAGTGGCAGTTCGGAATGCGGAATTCGGAGTTCGGAATTAGGTCCGAGTTCGGAATTTGGAGTTCGGAACTATTGCTGGGGGGCGGGAATTCACGAGGCTCGGGCTCGCGTCACGCGAGAGGCGGGCCTTTTTTCTATTCAGTCGTTAGATACAGACGTTTCGTATTACCTTCGCCGCCGAGCAGCCGTCTCACCTTGAACGTGCTCCGCGACGAGTGTTCCAGCGTTCTGGCTTAGCTCCACAATCGCGCTCAGAAAATCGGAGCTACATTCCGCACTCCGAATTCCGCACTCCGAACTCGAGTCCTATCTGCCGTATCTGTCCTCGAGTCTGACGACGTCATCGAGTTCGGGAGTTGAAACTTCGAAGACGTCGCAGTCCTCGATCGCCGTCATGCGGTGGACGGTCCCTGGCGTCACGTGGAATGGCTGGCCGGGCACCACGTCGTAGCGCTTCAGGTCGTCACCTTCTTTGATCTCGAACAGCAGCTTCCCTGCCCATAGGAAGATCGTCTCGTCTTTCTGGTTGTGGTACTGGAGGCTGAGGGCATGTCCGGCGTTGATGTGAATCAACTTGCCGACATACCGATCGGTCTTGGCCCAGTGAAGCTCGTAGCCCCAGGGCTTCTCCACGCGTGTCACCTTCTGGCTCACGGTCTGCTCCTGTTGGGAATCGATGGCCCGCGTTCCGCGAGCGATCGGTCCGGGTGTATGTCACCGGTAGTTTGCTCGAGATACGCTTCAATTTCCTGAGTCGTCGCGAGCTGTCGCGCTCGATTGACAATCGTTCGCAATGTTGCCGCCCGGACCGATGCTACGAGGTGCCGCGCCGCGGGGATGGCGGCGGGCGTCATGCTGAACTCGGTGAGCCCGAGGCCTATCAGGACCGCAAGCAGCGCCGGGTCGGACGCCATCTCTCCGCACACCGAGAGCCGGATGCCGGCCCGGGCGGCCGCGCGACGCACGAGCCGCAGGAGCCGGAGAATGCCGGGGTGCAGCGGCTGGTACAGGTGTGCCACACGCTCGTCGGTGCGATCGACGGCGAGCGTGTACTGAATGAGATCGTTGGTGCCGATGGCGAGAAAGTCGACCTCGCGCGCCAGCAGGTCGGCGGTCAGCGCGGCTGAGGGCACTTCGATCATGACGCCAACCTGCACCGGCGCAGCGGGCGGCCGTACGCCGGCGAGCTCCGCGGCCACGTCGCGCAACAGCGCACGAGCTGCACGTACCTCCTCGACGCTCGACACGAACGGCAGCAGCACCCGCACCGGGCCGTGGACCGCTGCGCGGAGCATCGCGCGCACCTGAGCGCGAAACGTCTCGGGCCGTGACAGGCTGAGGCGCAATCCCCTCAGCCCGAGAGGGCTGCGACGCTCGCTCGCCCGTCGGTCGGCTTCACCTGCCTCGACGCGCCGCCCTGCTCCTCGGTGCTCGTCGAGATCGAGCGTGCGGATGGTGACCGGCCTCGGCGCCATGCCCTGGACGATCTGCCGATACACCTCGTACTGCTGATCTTCGCTGAGCCCGTCGCCGTCGTCCGCACCGAGCAGGACTTCCGATCGGAAGAGCCCGACGCCATCGGCGCCGTACCCCCGCGCGACCGCTGTATCGTCTGGCAGATCGACGTTCGCCTCGATGCGGATCCGCACGCCGTCCTCGGTGGTGGCTGGCCCTTCGAGCACGGCCACGCGGGCCGGGACGGTGTCGGGGTGATGCTGCCGCGCGAGGGCCTCACCTAGGATGTCCGGCGTCGGCTCGACGATCAGCTCACCCGTCGCCCCGTCGATGACCACGATGTCGCCGGCCACGACGCGCGACGTCGCGTCGTGCAGGCCGACGATGGCAGGGATCTGCAGCGAACGGGCGAGGATGGCGGTGTGATATGTGCGGCTGCCGGCGTCCATCGCGAATCCACGGACGCGCGTCCAGTCGATTTGCGCGGCCATCGACGGCGATAGTTCGTCTGCAACGAGCACGAACGGCCCTTCGATGTCGCGCAGCAAGGTGTGCGCGGCGACGCTGCCCTGGCGCAGGTTCATCCGCAGCCGCCCGACGACGTCTTCGACATCGCCCTTGCGCTCGCGCAGGTACGGATCCTCAATTGCGTCGAACAGCTGTTCGATCTCGTCGAACGCGCGATGTACCGCCCACTCGGCGTTGACGTGTTCCTCCCGGATGAGGACCGTCGCACGGCCGAGCAGCATCGGGTCATCGAGGATCAGGAGTTGCGCTTCGAACAGCGGCGCGAGATCCGACGCCGGGCCGTCGCTGATGCGCGCCGTGATGCCTTCGAGCTGCGTGCGGGAGCGGTCGCGGGATTGGATCAGCCGCTCGACTTCGCGCTCCACCTGTTCGGGCGCCACCGGAAACCGGACGGCCCGACCGCGGTGCGTGAGCAGCACGGCGCGTCCCGCCGTGGCCCCCTCGGTGACGGCCACGCCCTTCAGGCGCTGCATGGAGCCTCCCCAAGTCCGGACTCGATCAGTGTGCAGAGGGTCTCGAGGGCCTCGAGTTCGTCCGGCCCTTCCGTCGTGATCGTCAGCACCGTCCCGCGCGCCGCCGCGAGCAGGAGGATGCCCATGATGCTCTTGCCGTCGGTGACGCGGTTGCCGCGCGCGACGCGCACGTGGGCCTGGAACGCCGTCGCGGCGTGAACGAACCGGGCGGCCGCTCGCGCGTGCATGCCCAGACGGTTCGTGATCGTGACCTCCCGCGATACCACGTCAGGCGCGCCCCTCGCCACGCAGCAGGTCGGAAGCCACCCAGATCCCGGTGCGACCGTCTTCTCGGATGTGCCGGGCGACCTCGCGGAGATCCGCCACCTCGCGCGTGCTCGCCAGCTTCAGCAGCATCGGCAGGTTCACGCCGGTGACCACCTCGACCCGTCCTTCGGCCAGAAACGTGATTGCGAGATTGGACGGCGTCCCGCCAAACATGTCGGTGAGCACGATGACACCCGTGCCGGAATCCACGCGGGCGACGGCCTGCGCGATCTCTTCGCGTGCAAGCTCCACCGCATCGTGCCAGCCGATGGAGACCGCCGCGAACCGTGGCAGATCGCCGACGATCGTCTCCGCCGCGTTCACCAGCTCCGTCGCCAGCTGCCCGTGTGTCACCACGACCACTCCGACCAAGTGACTCTCCTATCGGCTCCAGGTTCGCGGATCCAGCCTCCCGCGCGACACGCTGGAAGCCAGAGCTGGCCCGCCGCCTGCCGCCCGCCGTCCCACTCTTCTACCCATGCTCGAGATCCCTGTGCCGCACGCGGACCTTCACGCCTTCGAGATCCGAAACTACCCGTCGCATTTTCTCGGCCAGCATGACCGAGCGGTGCCGTCCGCCCGTGCAGCCGATCCCGACTGTCAGGTAACTCTTTCCTTCGTTCACGTACTGGGGCACCAGAAACCGGAGCATGTCCGACAGCTTCTGTACGAACTCCTGCGTGACGGCGTGGCGTTCGATGAACCGCACCACCGGCCGATCCCGGCCGGTGAGCGGCTTCAGGCGCGGCACGAAGTGCGGGTTGGGGAGGAACCGCGCATCGAAGACCAGGTCGGCGTCGAGCGGCACGCCGTGCTTGAACCCGAAGCTCACGAGGCTGACGACGAGCGGCGACCGGTGCGCCTGATCGCGCGAAAGCGACATGAATCGGCTGCGCAGCTCGTGCACGGTCAGGTCCGACGTGTCCACGATCTCGTCGGCCATCGACCGAATCACGTCGAGCCGCCCACGCTCGTCGTGGATCCCCTCGCTGACTGACCGGTCGGCGGCCAGTGGATGGGGCCGGCGCGTCTCGCTGAAGCGGCGCACGAGCGCCGCGTGCGTGGCCTCGAGGAAGATCAGCGACGGCTGGAGCAGCGGCATCCGCTTCAGGCGGCGCCACACGGTCGGGAACTGCGACAGGAACGTGCCCTCGCGCACGTCGACGACGATGGCGACCTTCTCCAGCTCCGTGCCCTGTTGCAGCGACAGCTGCGCCAGCGTCGGGATCAGCATCGTCGGCAGATTGTCGACACAGAAGTAGCCCAGGTCTTCGAGGGCGCGGATCGCCTGCGACTTGCCCGAGCCCGAGAGGCCCGTGATCACGACGAAGCGTCCGCTCCCGCGCGCGCCGCCCTGTCGAACAGGCGGGCGCAGGCGCGCGCCCGATCGGCCGCCCATCTAATCCCCCTCCATGGGCTCGTCCTCGTCGGCCGCGGCGGGCCGGCCGCTCCCGTCCGCGTCGCGGAGCTGCTGCTCGAGACGCTCTGCCAGCATGCGCCCCGCGTGAGACCCGCGCAGGCGCAGCAGCTGGTTCCGGGCGGCCACCTCCACCAGCGTCGCGACGCTCCGGCCCGGAGCCACCGGCATTCTCACGAGCGGCACCTTCACGGTGAGGATGTCGATGAACACATCATCGAGCCCGAGCCGCTCGTACGCGCGGCCGGGTTCCCAGCGTTCGAGCTGCACGACGAACTCGACGCGCTTGGACGAGCGCACCGACGCGATCCCGAACAGCTCGCGCACGTTGACCAGGCCCAGCCCGCGCAGTTCCATGTGATGGCGCGTGAGCTCGGGGCATGTGCCGATGATCACGCTCTCCGCGCGCCGGCGCACTTCCACGCTGTCGTCGGCGACGAGCCGGTGGCCCCGGCCGATCAGGTCGAGCGCGCATTCGCTCTTGCCAATCCCGCTTTCGCCGGTGATGAGCACGCCGAGGCCGAGGATGTCCATCAGCACCGCGTGGAGCATCTGGCGTTCGGCAAGGCTGTCTTCGAGCAGCGCCGTGAGGCGGGCGATGGTGACACCGGTCAGGGCCGTCGTGTGCAGCGTGGGAACACCGGCGGCGCTGTAGACGGCGACCACCTCGGGGGGCACCGGCGACGAGCCGGTGCTGAGCAGGCAGGGCGTATCGCGCGCGACGGTGCGCACGGCGATGGCGGACCGCTCGGCCGGCGAGTGGCGTTGCAGGAAGTGCACCTCGCTCTCGCCAAGGACCAGCACCCGGCCGGGATGGAGGTACTCCTCGTAGCCGGCGAACGCCAGACCGGTCTTCTGGACGTGTGGGCTCGTGATTGGTCGCGTGAGCCCGACACCGCCGCCGAGCACTTCGAGCCTCAGGCCGAGCGCTTCAGCCCGGCTGCCGAGCAGCACGGCGACTGTGACCGACGGCGTATCGGGCATGCCCCGCTGGTCGGGCTCAGCGCTCGGGCTCGATCAGTCCCAAGTCGCCGTTCTTGCGCCGGTAGAGCACGTTGATCGCTCCGGTGTCGGCGTTGCGGAAGACGAGAAATCCGTCGCCGCCGGCTTCGACTTGCGTGGCCGCCGCGTGCAGGGCGAGCGGCTTCACGTGATAACGCAGGGCACGCACGATACGCGGCTCGACAGCGTCCTCGGCCGACATGTCGGCGGCGGGTGCGGGCAGCGCGCGGGCCGATGTCGCGCGGCGCTTCCGCTCCGCCCACTTCCCTTTCACCCGCGTGGCCTGCTGCGCGATCTTGTCGGTGGCGCGCCCGATCGATTCGGTCCACGTGTCGCCGCTGGTCTTGCCCGCGAGCACGTGGTCGCCGCGCATGTGCAGGGACATGTCGGTCACGTGGCGATATTTCTCCTGCGTCAGCACGATCTGCGCCGACATGACCGCGTCATTGAGGACGCGCGTGAGCTTGGCGAGCTTGCGATCGACCAGCGCCCGGAGGGCGGGCGTGATCTCGACGTTCCGGCCGGTGAGCTCGAGTCGCATGTCAGTACAGGACCTTCCGCTGGTTGGAGGTCGGGATCTTGAGCTCCTCGCGGTACTTGGCGATGGTCCGCCGCGCGAGCACCAGGCCCTCGCGCTGGAGGATGCTGACGATCTTCGAGTCGCTGAGCGGCTTGCGCGGATCCTCGGCCTCGATGATCTTGCGGATCCGCTGCTTGATCGTCACCGACGAGACGCTCTCGCCGTACGAGCTGCTGATCCCGCTGTGGAAGAAGTACTTCATCTCGAACACGCCCTGGGGCGTGTGCATGTACTTGTTGGTCACGACCCGGCTCACCGTCGACTCGTGCATGCCGATGTCGTTGGCCACGTCGCGCAGCACCAGCGGCCGCAGGTGCTCGATGCCGTGATCGAGGAAGTCCTTCTGGAAGTTGATGATGCTGGTCGCGACCTTGTGAATCGTCTTCTGCCGCTGCTCGACCGACTTGATCAGCCACAGGGCCGAGCGGAACTTGTCTTTCACGTACGCCCGTGTCTCGTCGCTGTTCTCGGTGTTCTTGTCGAGCAGGCGGCGATACACGGGGCTGATGCGCATCTGCGGCAACCCGTCTTCGTTCAGCAGCGCCACGTACTGGTCTTCCAGCTTCACCACGTACACGTCTGGAATGACGTACTGCGACTGCGTCGGGTTGAAGCGGCTGCCCGGCTTCGGATCGAGGTGGCGGATCACCTCGATGTGCTCCTTCAGATCCTCGATCGGGATGCCCAGCTTGCGGGAGATCTCCGGCACCTGGTGGTTCTGCAGCAGACGAAGATGGTCGGCGACGATTCTCTCTGTGGGCGTCCCTTCCAGACCGAGGTGGCGAATCTGCAGCAGCAGGCACTCCTGCAAGTCGCGGGCGGCGACGCCAATCGGGTCGAAGCTCTGGACCTGCGCCAGCGCCCGCTGCACGTCGGCCGTGTCCCACGGACCCATGGCGGCGATTTCGTCGAGCGAGGCCACGAGGTACCCGTCGTCGTCGAGGTTGCCGAGGATGGCGCTGCCGATCTCGCGCAGCAGGTCGTCGTTGGTCTGCAGCGAGAGCTGCCACATCAGGTGATCGGTCAGTGAACTGCCGGTCGAGAGCGTGTTCTCGATCGGCGGGAGCTCCTTCACCTCCTGCGGCGCGTGAGGACGATAGCCGTCGTCGAGGTAATCGCCGAAGAAATACTCGTAGTCGCTGTCGTCCCAGTTGTCGGTCTTCTCGGTCTTCTGCGGCTGTTCGGCCTCGGCCTTCTCCGCCGTGGCGGCGGCGTCGGTCTGCTGCAGATCTTCGGTCGGGATCTCCTCGAGCAGGGGGTTCTCAACCATCTCCTGGTTGAGCAGGTCCGACAGCTCCAGCGTCGACATCGGCAGCAGCTTGATCGCCTGTTGCAGCGATGGCGTCAGAATGAGCTTCTGAACGAGCTTGGTGTGAAGTTTCTGCGAAATCGCCATGAACGCCTGCGGATTGTTGTGAGCAACCTCGAGCTCGATTTTAGTCCAACCTGAAATCGGCCCCGAGATAAATTCGGCGCACGTCGTCGTCGGTTGCCAGCTCGTCCGGCGTGCCGCTGCGGAAGACGCCGCCGTCGTGCACGATGTAGGCACGGTCGGTGATGCGCAGCGTCTCACGGACGTTGTGGTCGGTGATGAGCACGCCTATCCCCCGCTCCTTCAAGTGGAAAATGATCGTCTGGATGTCGGTGACGGCGATCGGGTCGATGCCGGCAAACGGCTCGTCGAGCAGGATGAACTTGGGCGAGATGACGAGCGCCCGGGTGATCTCCGCCCGCCGGCGCTCACCGCCCGAGAGCGTGTAGGCCGGCGCCGATGCGAGGTGCAGCAGATTCAGCTCGGCGAGCAGCTCCCGCGAGCGCTGACGCCGCTGGCCCGCGGTGAGGTCGAGCGTCTCGAGAATCGCGAGCACGTTCTGCTCGACCGTGAGCCCGCGGAAGATCGACGGCTCTTGCGGCAGGTAGCCGATGCCCTTCCGCGCTCTCACGTACATCGGATCGTCGGTGACGTCGGCGTCGTCGAGCGTCACGCGCCCTGAGTCGGGCGCTGTGAGGCCGACGGTCATGTAGAACGTCGTTGTCTTGCCGGCGCCGTTCGGTCCGAGGAGTCCGACGACCTCGCCTGACGCCACCGCCAGGCTCACACCGCGGACGACGGTACGGCCGCCGTACGACTTGGTGAGATCGTGCGTGCGCAGGGTCGCCATTCACTCCAAGCGGGGCTCCGCGCAGGTCCCACCGTTCTTTGTCAGCGTGCGAATTTCCTCGTTGCCGTCGGCGAGGATCCTATCAGTCGATCTCCAGAAGGTCAAGGTTTTGGCCGTAGTTTCGCGGCATTCTTCGGTCACGCGCACCGGTGCGCCGACCATGATGTAACGCTCGTCGGCAGCAAAATACGTCATCCGATCTCCGGTGGAGGTGCGTGCATCGGTGAGCAGCTTCACCGACCGGTAGGCCTCCGCGCGCTCGAGCGATCCGCCCCCCTCGACGAAGTACAACTCGATCTTTTCGGCACGGCAATCGCCTTGTGGCCCGTTCACGTGCGCGTCAGTCGTGTACGTGGCACGATGCAGCGCGTTCTCGTAATGGAGGTCCCTGGCGCTCGCGATCGAAGGCACTTTCGTCGGCTGCTGTGTCTTCTCGTCCGTCTGTTCGAGGACGAACGTCGAGCGCACCGAGCCGCTGGCCTTCAGGTCGCCGCTCTGCTCGTCGAGCACGATCGTGTCGCCCTGGATGGTCGTGTCGCCCTGCCAGAGGCGCGCGCCGCCCGTGTAGGTGGCAAACGACCGCGCGCCATCGTAGTCGAGCGCCGCGCCAGTGACATACACCGGCTGGTCGTCCTTCAGCATGCCAGGGACGGTGGGATTCTGCGACGCTGCCGGCGGTTTCGCCTGGGGCGTCCCGCCGTCGCGGCTCGAGCCGCCCTTCGGCGGCGTGTCATTGGCCGGCTGCATGACACTGCGTACTTCCGTCTTGGCGACCATCAGCGGGCCCTGGAAGCGCAGGTCGATGCGCTTGGCGTCGACGGTGATCCGTTCGTCCTGCACGCGCGGGTCCCGGTTTCCTTCCGAGCCGGTGAGCTCGAGCAGCCCGTCGGTGACGCGATACCGACCGTCGAGCGCTGACGCGCGCAGCGTGCCCTCCTCGAAGCGTGTGGAGCCGGAGAACCGCGCGTCTTCGATGGCGCCGGTGCCGGCCGCCATGGCGACATCCAGCGTGCGTGCCCGCGCCAGCCGCAGCGTGCCACCGGCTGGTGTTTCGCGAAACTCGACGCCGTCGGTAAACCGAGCGGAAGTCAGGCCTTGTCCCGGCGGCCCCGTGCCCTGCATGGCTGCCGCACGGATGATCCGCTCGGGCGTGTCCTTCAGCGCCGGCATGGTGAGCTGGACGTGGTCGCGTGCCGTCATCGCGGTCACGTCGCCATCGGCGCCGAATGCGATATCGATGACCTCGCCGGCAATGCGGCGTCCACCCACGCCCGCCATGACGATCGTGCCGGCGCCTTTCAGGACCGCGCGTTCCAGCGTCTCTCCGTCCGTCGCATACGCCAGGTCCATGTCGCGGGCCGTCATCGTCTCGAGGGCGCCTTCCGCCGCGCCGGCGGTCGTGATGCGCGCACGCCCGCGCAACTCCATCCGCTGCAGCCGGTCGCCATCGTCGGACAGGAACGCCGTCGCCGCGTCGGCCTCGACCGTCCGCCCCTCGCGGACCAGCCGCACGCCTCTGTCGAAGCGCATGTTCTTGTCGCGCCTCGCGTACACGGCCGTTCCGGCGGTGATGTCGGCGCCGCCGCCCGTGGATTTGCCCGGCGCCACCTTCACGACCGCCTGCTCCTGCAGGGTGAGGATGTCCCTGGGCTCGTCGTACGTCATGCCGACCGACGTACCGGTGAGGGTGCCCTTGCTGAACGACACGGGGCCGGGCGCCCGCACGACACCCTCGACCCGGTTGTACGTCGCCTGCCCTGCTCGGACATCGAGGCCACCACTCGAGGCCAGCTTCACGTTCCCGGAAATCGCGACCTGCGATTGGTCCTTGCCGATGCGGGCCTCCTGCCCGGTGACGACGAACTGTTCATTGCCGCGGGACTTCGTGAACTTCGGGCCGATCAGCCGAAACGTGCCGTCCCCATACGCAAGCATGCGATCGAAGTCGACGACGCCGGGGACGCGGACGCCGGTGGCCTGCGCCATGCGCCCGTGCGGCGCTCTCGGCAACCGCCTTGGGATCGACGCGCGTGACCGGGACGCTCTTGGCGGGCGGCTGCCGTTGACGCACCGTCAGCGCGACGACCGCGATCACCGAAATGGCCAGCAGCCCCAGCACCAGCCGCGCGCGTTTCTGCCAGCGAGTCATCTGGAGTACGTGGGGAAAGGCATCACGCGAAATGCACAATGCACAGCGCATAATGCAATGCACAGTCGGTAGCCGGGGCCGGGCAACGCAGAAAATGTAGTGCGGACCGCACGTGGCGGGGCGGCTTGCAGCGCACTGGTCACGGGAGCGCTGTGCACCGGTGTCGCGCATTCCGGCCGCCATCGCTCGACGCCGGCGGCGCGTTCGCCTCGTCGGTTGTGCATCTTACATCTGGCATTCCGCCACGGGCGGCGCCACCGCGTCCCCCGCGAGATTCCCGGGCGGCGGTAGCGGTGCCTGGGCGGGGCGGATGTCGCAGACGGTCAGCTCGAGGTACGTCTCGCCGTTGAACTGGTTCTGGTCGAGCGAGAACGCGATGTCGACGGCGGCGCGGTGCGATTCGAGGAACGCGTGGCGCTCGGCACCGCGCCAGGAGATCGCGCGCATGATGCGCCCTTCGTGCTTGAGCGCCATCTTGTAATGCCGGTCCTTGAGCCGCCGCGGGCCGTCGACGATGTCCACGTGGTGCGCACAGAAGACGGGTCGCGGGTTGAACGGCCCGAACGGAGCGAGCGCCGCCAGTTCGGCGGCCAGTCGCCCCGTGATCGTGCCGAATGCCAGCGTATCGTCGATGCGCAGGCGGGGTCGCAGATCATCCGGCCCGAGCAGCGCGTCTGCGTGATCGTTCACGCGCACGCGCAGCTCGCGAATACGCGACGCCTCGAGGGTGAGGCCTGCTGCCATCTTGTGCCCGCCATACCGGGTCAGCAGGGGCGCGCACGCGTCGAGCCCGCCGAGCATGTCGAACGCCGAGATGCTGCGGCAGGAACCGTGTGCGACGTCGCCATCGATCGACAGCACGATGGCGGGCCGGTGGAACGCATCCACCAGCTTCGACGCGACGATCCCGATGACGCCGCGATGCCAGCCCTCGCCTGCCACGACGAGCACGGTGCGTGCCCCGACGTCAGGATCGCTCTCGACGATCTTCTTCGCCGCCGCCACAATCGTCGCCTCTTCCAGCTGCCGCCGCGTGTTTTCCTCGTTCAGCTGTTCGGCCAGCCCGCGCGCCTCGCCCGCCATCGCCTCGTCGGAGGCGAGCAGCAATCGCGTCGCGATGTCGGGGTTGCTCATGCGCCCTGCGGCGTTCACCCGTGGAGCGATCACGAACCCGATGTGGTAGCCGTCAATTGTCTTTCCCGTGAGGCCTGCGGCTTCGATGAGTGCGCGCAACCCGACCTTGTGCGGCCCTTTCGAGAGCCATTCGAGTCCGAGCTTCGCAATCACGCGGTTCTCCCCGACGAGCGGCACCACGTCGGCCAGCGTGCCGATCGCGGCGATCTTCACGAACGCCGGCAGCCAGCTGTCGCGTCCCGAGCGGGCGCAGAGCGCCTGGACCAGCTTCAGCGCGACGCCGACGCCGGCGAGGTGCTTGTCTGCATACGTGCAGTCGCGGCGCTTCGGGTTGATGACGGCGAGCGCCCGCGGCAACGTGCCGTCGGGCTCGTGATGGTCGGTGATGATTACGTCGAGCCCGAGATCGCGCGCTCTTTCGGCCGCCTCGACACCCCGGATGCCGCAGTCCACCGAGACCACGACGCGAGCGCCGTCCGCGTGCAGGCGCTCGATCGTGGCGGGCAGCAGCCCGTAGCCGTCCTTCAGCCGATCAGGGATGAAGTGCACGACATCGCCGCCGAGCAGTTCGAGGCACCGGCGCAGGATCACCGTGGACGTGATCCCGTCGACGTCGTAATCGCCGTGCACCGCAATGCGCTCGCGGCGGCTGATCGCGCCGAGGAGGCGGTCGACCGCGGGGCCCATGTCCGCGAGGCCGAACGGGTCCAGCAGGTGATCGAGCGACGGCTTGAGGAAGCGGTTCGCGCTCTCCGGCGTGTCGAGGCCGCGCAGGCAGAGCAGGCGGGCGGTCGCCGGCTCTATGCCGAGGGCACGCTGCAGGGCCTCCGCGGCCGCGCCGTCACAGGGTTGCTGCTGCCAGATGAGCGGCGCCGCCATCAACGCGCGCCTTCGTCGGCGAACTCCAGGCCCAGGCGGCCCATGTTGCGGAACTTCTCGTACCGCTGATCCAGCCGTTCGCGCGACGACAGCGCCGACACCGCCGCCAGTGTCCGGCTGAGCGCCGTATCGAGCAGCGCCGCCGCTGCCGCCGCGTCGTTGTGTGCGCCGCCGACCGGCTCGGGTACGATCTCGTCGATGATCCCGAAGGCGAGAAGGTCCGGCGCCGTGAGCTTCAGGGCGTCGGCGGCCTCGACCTTGCGCGAGGCGTCGCGCCAGAGAATCGCCGCGCAGCCTTCCGGCGGGATCACGCTGTAGACCGCGAACTCGTGCATCAGGATGCGATCGCCGATCGCGATCCCGAGCGCGCCGCCGCTGCCGCCCTCGCCGCAGATGTTCACGATGATCGGCACATCGAGCAGGGCCATCTCCCGCAAGTTCACGGCAATCGCCTCGGCGATACCCCGCTCTTCCGACTCGACGCCCGGGTACGCCGCGGGCGTGTCGACGAAGACGATGATCGGGCGGCTGAACTTCTCGGCCAGGCGCATCGCCCGCAGCGCCTTGCGGTAGCCCTCGGGTTTGGCGTAGCCGAAGTTCCTGAAGATCTTCTGCTTGGTGTCGCTGCCGCCCTTGTGGTGCCCGACGATGAGGACCGGCATCCCTTTGTACGTCGCGGTGCCGGTCACGATGGCGTGATCGTCGGCAAAGCGACGGTCGCCGTGAATCTCGACGAAGTCGGTGAACAGCAGGCTGGCGAATTCGAGCACGCTCGGCCGCGCCGGGTGCCGGGCCACCTGCACGCGCTGCCACGGCGTGAGGTGGCGGTAGATGTCGGCGCGGATCGACTCGGCGCGGCGGCGCAGGCTGTCAATGCCGCCCTGGCGCTCGGGCGTCGCGGGCAGCATCGACAGCGCCTCGATCTCCTTCAGGAGCACGCCGATCGGTTCTTCGAAGTCGAGAAGATCTGGCATCTGATCCTTGTCGATATCCCGATATCCGATATCCGTTATCCGCCGCCACGCGGGGGCTGCACGCCGTGCCGTTGCAGCGCTAGAAGCCGCCCACCCAACCATCGACATGCCCAGCTTGCACGATGCCGGATCAGGGGGCACAGCGTCAACCGTCAAGGCTCAACGAACCGTGACGGACAACGGACAACGGACAACGGTAACGGTTAACGGAGAACGATAGACCCCTCGCCACACAGCTTCTGCACCGCCGCGAGAAACGCCGGGGACGGCTTGACCCGGATCTGCGGAGACACCTGGGCCCGCACACGGAGCGGGCGTTCGCCGCTGCGAATCTCGAGGTGCAGCGTCACCGGCTTGTCGCCGCGGTGCTGATCGAACAACTCCGCCAGCGCCTCGAAGGTGCGGCGGCCATGGGGCGGAACCGCCATCGTAATGGCCAGCTCGCGCGCGAGGCGTTCCCGCACCGTCACGATCGGCGCGATCTCGGACGCGTACAGGCGCGACTCCTCGTCGTCCTTGTCGAGGCGCCCACGGACCACCACGAGCGCGCCGTTCTCGATCAGCCGCTCGAACCGGGCGTACGGTTCGGTGTAGACGACGACCTCGATGCCGCCGTGGCGATCTTCGAGGCTGAACACGCCCATGCGGTCGCCCTTGCGTGTTTTGAGCGGGCGCACACCGGACACAATCCCGGCGACCACCACATCGTCGCCGTTCTTCGGCAGTGGTCGCGGCCCCGGCTGGACGGCCACCGCGGCCGGCAGCGCGGCGTCACCCGGCGCAAGCTCGGCGATCGTTCGTGCGCCGTATTCCCGCAGGTCCGCAGCGTGGCTGTCAATGGGGTGCCCGCTCCAGAACACGCCGAGTGCCTCGTGCTCGAAGTTCAGTTGTTCGATTTCGCTCCAGGCCGGAGCGTCGGGCAACGGCGGCATCGCGCTGGCCAGCGTGTCTCCATCGTCACTGCCGCCGAAAAGGTCGGCTTGCCCCCGGTCCTTGTCACGCTGCACGCGGCTGCCGTGCTCGACCGCCGCGTCGAGCGCGGCGAGCAGTCTGGGACGCAACAGCCGCGTCGGCAGGGGCGTCTCACCCGCGCGCGACTGGCTGAGCGAATCGGCTGCCCCGCTCTTCACGAGGCTCTCGAGCACGCGCTTGTTCACCACTCGCAGGTCTACGCCCTCGCAGAGCTCGGGAAGCGAGCCGAGACGTCCGCACGCACGGCGATGTTCGAGCACCGTCAGAATCGCCTGCTCGCCGACGTTCTTGACGGCCGTGAGCCCGAACCGCACACCCGCCGGCGTAACCGTGAACCGCAGTTCGCTCTCGTTGACGTCCGGCGGCAGCACCGGGATACCCCGATCGCGGCACTCTCCGAGGTAGAGCGCCAGTTTGTCGGTGTTCTGCGCCTCGATCGTCAGCAGCGCCGCCGCAAAGTGCCACGGGTAGTTCGCCTTCAGGTAGGCCGTCTGATAGGCAAGATAGGCGTACGCCGTGGAGTGCGACTTGTTGAAGCCGTACCCGGCGAAATGCTCCATGAGGTCGAAAATCTTCGTGGCACGCTTCTCGTTGATACCGTTGGCGAGCGCGCCGTGAACGAACTTCTCGCGCTGGGCCTGCATGACGGTGGGGTTCTTCTTGCCCATCGCCTTCCGCAGCAGGTCCGATTGCCCGAGCGAGAAGCTGGCCAGCGTCGCCGCGATGCGCATGACCTGTTCCTGATACGCGATGACCCCGTAGGTGTCCGACAGGATCGGCTCGAGCTGCGGCAGCTCGTATTTGATCTCCTTGGTGCCCTGCTTGCGGGCGATGTAGTCGTCGACCATGCCGCTGCGCAGCGGGCCCGGGCGGTAGAGCGCGTTCATCGCGATCAGATCGTCGAGCCGCTGCGGCTTCGCGCGGCGGAGGATATCGCGCATGCCCGAGCTCTCGAACTGGAAAATGCCGTACGTCTGTCCATCCGCGAACAGCTGGTACGTCTTCGCATCGTCGAGCGGGATGGCGTCGATGTCGAGCGGCGCGCCGGTTGTGCGCTCGATCTCCTCGAGGGCGTCGTGGATCAGGGTAAGCGTGCTGAGACCCAGGAAGTCCATCTTCAGGAGGCCCATCCGCTCGACCTCCTTCATCGCCCACTGCGTCACGATTTCGTCGCGGCCGCCCTTGTACAGCGGCGCGAACTCGGTGATCGGCCGCGGCGCGATGACCACGCCGGCGGCGTGGGTGGAGGCGTGCCGCGTCATCCCTTCGAGCCGCCGGGCAACGGTCAACAACTCCTTCACGCGCGGATCGGTCTGTTCGAGCTCCTTCAGCGCCGGGTTTTCCTCGACCGCCTTGGCGAGGCTCATATCGAGCGCGGCGGGAATCAGCTTGGCGACCTTGTTCGCTTCGGCCAGCGGGATGTCGAGGGCCCTCGCTACGTCTCGCACCGCGGCCTTGGCCTTCATTGTCCCGAAGGTGATGATCTGCGCGACGTTCTCCCGCCCGTACTTGCGCGTGACGTACTCGATGACTTCGCCGCGCCGACGCTCGCAGAAGTCGATGTCGATGTCGGGCAGCGACACGCGCTCGGGATTCAAAAAGCGTTCGAAGATCAGGTCGTACTCGAGCGGATCCACGTCGGTGATCCGCAGGCAGAACGCGACCAGGCTGCCAGCCGCCGACCCGCGGCCGGGACCGACCGGGATGTCATGCTCGCGCGCATAGCGGATGAAATCCCAGACGATCAGGAAGTACCCGCGTAGTTCATGCGCTTGATCATCGCAATCTCGTACGCGAGGCGGGTGTCGTACTCCTCGAGGCCGTGCCGCAGCGAGCCCGCCGCCTGGAGCGCCTGAAGACGCGACAGGCGCTCGGCGAACCCCTCACGCACCATCTGCTCGAAGTACGCGTCGAGCGTCGAGCCAATCGGCACGTCGAAATCCGGCAGGTGATTCACGGTCGGCCCGAGATCGACGTCGCAACGTTCGGCGATGAGCAGCGTGTTGCTCAGGGCGTCCGGAAAATCGCCGAACACTGACGCCATCTCCTCGGCGGTCTTCAGGAAGAACTGATCGCCGTGGTAGCGGAGACGCTGCGTGTCGTTCACCGTGCGCCCTGTGCCGATACACAGCAGCACATCGTGCGGCACGTGGTCGCCGTGATTCAGGTAGTGGACGTCGTTGGTGCAGACGAGTGGCAGCCCGAGGTCCTTCGCGATGGGCACGAGGCCGCGGTTCACGACCTTCTGGTCCTCGATGCCGTGCCACTGCATCTCGAGGAAGAAGTTGTTGGGGCCCAGGATGTCGCGGAACGTGGCCGCCGAGGCGCGCGCGCCCGCGGCCTGTGCGCCGCACAGCTGCGCGGGCACCTCTCCTTTGAGACAGCTGCTCAACCCAATCAGCCCGTCGGCATGCCGGGCGAGCAGTTCCTTGTCGATGCGCGGCTTGCGGTAGAACCCCTCGGTGTACCCGGTCGATACGAGCTTGATCAGGTTGTGCCATCCCTGACGCGTTTCGGCGAGCAGCACGAGGTGGTTGTAGTTCTCAGCCGGCGGCCCGCCCTTCTGGTGGCGGCTGCCAGGCGCCACGTAGACCTCGCACCCGAGAATCGGTTTCACACCCCGCGCGCGCGCATGGTCGTGGAAGACCACGGCCGAGAACATGTTCCCGTGCTCGGTAACGGCAACGGCCGGCATCTTCAGCTTCTGGACCTGATCCAGCAGCTCGTCGATCCGGCACGCGCCGTCGAGCAGCGAAAACTCGGTGTGGAGGTGAAGGTGGACGAACTCTGACATTGGGGCCGGACTCAACCTTCAGTAGATACTCTTCAGTTATGACCCTTCAGCTATCAGTCTTCAGTTCTCTTTCGGGCGAAGTCTGCCCTAATTCAGCGCGGCGCCTGACGGCCCGACTCTGTCGGGCCGTCGACAACCCGCGATCGACCTGCGGAGGACCGAGAGCCGATCACTCCCACGTGCACCAACGGTGAGCTATTCCCACTCGATCGTCGATGGCGGTTTCGAGCTGATGTCGTAGACGACGCGGTTGATGCCCTTCACTTCATTGACGATCCGCGAGGAGATGCGGCCGAGGACGTCGTGCGGGAGGCGGGCCCAGTCGGCGGTCATGCCGTCGCGGCTGTCGACGGCACGCACTGCGATGGTGTGCTCGTAGGTGCGCTCGTCACCCATGACGCCGACGCTCTGCACCGGCAGAAGCACCGCGAAACTCTGCCAGAGGGAGGCGTAGAGCCCTGCGCGGCGCACCTCGTCCACGACGATTGCGTCGGCAAGGCGCAGCAGCTCCAACCGCTCGCGGGTGATCGCCCCGATGATGCGCACGGCGAGGCCTGGTCCGGGAAATGGCTGCCGGACGACGAACTCTTCTTCGAGGCCGAGGTCCCGGCCGAGCACGCGGACCTCGTCTTTGAAGAGCTCCCGCAGCGGTTCGACGAGCGCGAACCGCATGTGCTCGGGCAGCCCGCCGACATTGTGATGGCTCTTGATCGCGGCCGACGGCCCCACGATCGACACCGACTCAATCACGTCAGGGTACAACGTGCCCTGTGCAAGGAAATCGAAGCCGCCGAGCTCGCGCGCGCGGCTCTCGAACACCTCGATGAACGTCTGCCCGATGATCTTGCGCTTGCGCTCCGGGTCGATGACGCCGGCGAGCCGCTCCACGAACAGGTCGCGGGCGTCCACGCAGTCGAGTGGCAGGCGCATCTTCTTCGTGAAGCGCTCGCGTACCTGCTGCGCTTCGTTCAGCCGCAGCAGCCCGTTGTCGACGAAAATGCAGGTGAGCCGGTCTCCGATGGCGCGATGCACGAGCAGCGCCGCGACGGTTGAATCGACGCCTCCGCTCAGCCCGCACACCACTCGTCCGCTGTCGCCAACCGCGGCGCGGATGCGACCGGTAGCCTCTTCGATGAACGACCGCATCGTCCAGTCGCCCGTGCAGCCACACACCTGGTAGGCGTAGTTGCGCAGGATCTCGAGCCCGTGCTCGGTGTGCGCCACCTCGGGGTGGAACAGCAGCGCATACAGGCGGCGCGAGCGATCTTCCATCGCGGCGACTGGCGCGTTCGCGCTCGTCGCGATCACGGAGAACCCCGGCGGCGCGGCGGCGACGAGGTCGCCGTGGCTCGCCCACACGCGGAGCTCCTCCGGGAGCGAGGCGAAGATCGGCGCCGAAACATCGTCACTGACGTGCACGAGCGCGTGGCCGTACTCGCGCTGCGGCGCGGGCGCCACCTGGCCGCCGAGCGTGGTCGTCATCAGCTGCATGCCGTAGCAGATGCCGAGCACGGGCACACCGACGCCGAACAGTCCCGGATCGCATTTCGGCGCGCCGCTCTCGGACACGCTCTTCGGTCCACCCGACAGGATCACGCCAACGGGTCGACGCGCTGCGATCGCGGCCGCCGGCGTGTTGAACGGCAGGATTTCGCAATACACGGACAACTCGCGCAGCCGTCTGGCGATGAGCTGCGTGTACTGCGAGCCGAAATCGAGAACGATGATGGTCTGGTGAGACACAGGAATGCAGGTTCGGAGTTCACGGTATTATACCGGTGCCGCACCGCGAGTCCACGCACGGTGTCTCGCAGGGACTGCCGCGCGCCCATCGATTGATGTCCTCACCGAGGTCTCGCGCTTTCACACGCACGCACCTGCACGCGTTGCTGCTCATCACGGGTGTCACGCTCGGCGCGCCGGCGTATGCCGCCGCACAAGCGCCCGCGCCTCGATCCGGGGCGGCCCAGCCCGCGCCGTCCTCGCCGCCGCATACTCAAGTACCTGCGCCCCAGCGCGCCGCGCTCGACGTGGAACATCGGTTGGCGCTCGGCGCGCCACCCGCCGCGCCAGCCGCCCTAGACGAGACGGTCGCGTTCGTGCCGCTGCGCAATGGACGACTGGTGTCGATCGATCTGAGCACCGGTCGCATCCGGTGGTCCGTCGAGGGCACGGTGACGTCCGCGCCTGCCGCTGGCGACGGCCTCGTGTTCCTGCCGCAGACGGATGGACTCACCGCGCTCGCTG
Source organism: Vicinamibacteria bacterium (assembly GCA_963697705.1). Lineage (GTDB taxonomy): Bacteria > Acidobacteriota > Vicinamibacteria > Vicinamibacterales > JAENWD01 > CAVUCH01. The sequence continues at coordinate 72,659 of CAVOPA010000011.1, read as the reverse complement.
CGGACGGCACCACGCGCTGGCGGCTGCCGCTCGCTGCCGGATTCGCTAGCTCCACTGCTGTGGAGGGCCGGCTGGCTCGTGGCAGCGGCCAGCAACGGGGACGTGCTCTGCTTGCGGGCGATCGATGGACACGTCGTGTGGCGGTCGCACGTCACCTCGCCGGTGCGTGCGCGCCCGGCATTGACCGCCGACCGCGTCTATCTGTCGCTGGACGATGGGCGCATTGTCGCGCTGGACCTCGCGACCGGCAGCGTGGTGTGGGAACGCACGCTCGGAGGCACACCTGGGCCTGTGCTCGCGCTCGACGATCGCATCTTCGCCGGCTCGGCCGACAAGTTCTTCTACTGCCTGGCGGCGAAGGACGGCAAACGGAAGTGGCGGTGGCGGATGGGTGCCGGCATCGTGGGCGAGCCGGTCATCGACGCGCACCAGGTGTACTTCGTCGCGCTCGACAACGTGCTCAGGGCGCTGCACCGATGGAACGGTTCGCAGCGATGGAAGCAGGGCCTGCCGCTACGGCCGTCCGGGGCGCCGCTGCTGGTTGGATCAACACTGTACGTCGCCGGCGTAGCCGCCGAACTGCACGCGTATCGCGCGGACACCGGCGCCGATGCGGGAAAATTCGAGGCGCCGGCGGAGCTTGCCTCGCCGCCGCAGCTCGTCCGCGAACCGCTCGATCCTCTCAATCTCTTGAGCGCCGCCGTGCTGCTGACACGCGCGGGTGACCTGCTCGTGCTGCGGCGCCGCATCGAACCCGCGATCGTTCCCATCGATCACACGTTCGGCGTTCCCGTCCCCCTCGTCCCTCCACCTGCTCCCACCGGGCCGAGCTCGTGATGCATGTGGTCGAGCTCCTCGTGCAGCGCGGCTGACAGTCGCCGCACACCTTGCTCGATCCGTTCCGCCGTCGGCGCTGAAAAGGACAACCGCAGCGTGCTCGTTCCGCTGCCGTTCACGAAGAACGCAGTGCCGACGACGAAGATCACGCCGTGGCGAATCGCGCGCTCCAGCAGCAGGTCCGCGTCGATCTCGGGCGGCGCGGTGATCCAGATGAAGAAGCCGCCGCGCGGCTCCGGCCACGTGAGCAGCTCGCCCACGTGCTGTCGCAGCGCGCGCTCCATCACCGTGCGCTTCTGTTGGTACACTGCGCGCAGGCGCGGGCCCTGGGCGGCCAGCACGCCCCGTTCGATCGCCTGCCAGACGACGCGCTGATCGAGTGCGCCGGTGCAGATGTCCGCGGCCTGTTTCGCCACCTCGAACTTCGCTGTCAGCTCCGCTGGTGCTGCCAGCCACGCCACGCGATATCCAGGGGCGAGGGTCTTCGAGAAGCTGCTCAAGTACAGCACGCGGCCGTCGCGATCGTCCGCCTTGATGGGGCGTGTCTCGGATGCTTCCGCCACGTCAGGAAAGTACAAGTCGCCGTACGGGTCATCCTCGACGATGAGAATGTCGTGGCGATGCGCCGCCTCGAGGAGCCGCCGCCGCTTGTCACGGCTCAGCAGCAGCCCTGTCGGATTCTGAAAGTTCGGCACAACGTAAAGAAAGCGCACGCGCTTGCCCTCGGCGCGCACCCGGGCGATGACGCGGTCCAAATCTTCCAGATCGATCCCGTCCGCCTCCTGACGCACGCCGACGAGCTCAGCCTGCACGTTGCGGAATGCGGTTATCGCGCCGGTGTACGCCGGCAATTCGAGCAATGCGACGTCGCCGGGATCGAGCAGTACCCGGGCCACCAGATCGAGCCCTTGCTGCGAACCGGTCGTGATGAGCAGATCGTCGAGCGTGGCCTCGATCCCGCGCCCTCGGAGCACCTCGCGGATAGCAGCGAGCAGCGGACGGAACCCACGGGTCGGGCCGTACTGGAGCGTCGTGCCCTCGCGCGCGCCCAGGAGCTCGTGGGTGATCTCGCGGAACTCGTCCCACGGGAACGTGTCCGGCGAGGGGTAACCCGGCGCGAACGAGATCAGGTCGGGCACGCGCGCCGTCACGGTGCCCATCTTCCGGATGGCCGATTCCTGCATCGTCCCAGCGGCACGCGAGAGAAAGGCGGCGTAATTCATGGCGCGCGTCCGGGAACGAGCGAGTGGGGCGTCGGGCGTTCCAGGCCAGGCGTGTCTCGCGTTCCGTGGTACAGCCTGCGCGTAGGCGCTGAGCGCCGTGAGGCCGAGATATTGAAAGATGAGACCGCGGGCCAGCCACGCCGCGAGCTGCAGCGGCAGCACCGTGAGCCCCACGATCGGAATGAACCCGATGAACCCGAGTCCGGCGGTCGCGAGAATCGACGCCATCGTCGCCAGGCCGACCACGACGAGCATCACCGCGAAGACGGCCGCGATCCGACGATGCTCGACCGTCAGGAAACGCCCGACGCGCGTCATCCCCGTGCGGACGCTGCAGTTCTCGGTGGCAACGACCATCTGAGTCAGCAGATACAGCAGGTTGATGACTGTGACGCCGAGCACGAGGGCCATCGAGATTCCCGACGCCACCATCGTCCAGCCGACGAAGAGGCCGCGGTCCGCGACAGCGTGGTAGCTGGTGAGCACGGCGAACACATAGACAACGGCGACGACGGCGTAGACCGCGATCAGCAGCAGCCCGAGCCCGAGGTATCGCCGGAACAGACGCCGGCAGCCGGTGGCGAATCGATCCAGATCGAAGCGACCCGCTCGCCGCACGGTCACGGCGCGCAATGGTGGTGCTTCGACGTCCGGCGCCTCGGCGTCTGCTCGCGTGAGCACCGCTACCGTGCCGCCCTTTACCAGCACGGTGAACGCGACGCCCCCGAGCACGATGACGAACACGCCGAGCAGGTAGGTGGCGAGGGCCATCGGCTGCTCGCTCAAGCCCGTCAACACGAGCGCGACGATCTGACGGACGTCCGTGCCCGCGAGATCGAGCGCGCTGCCGCCGACGAGCAGCGCGACCAGGAACGCGGCGGCGACGATGGGCACGACGAGCAGCAGCTTGAATGCGGATTCAGCGATGAACTGGAGAACAACGACTTCCCAATTGGCTACGGCGACAAGAGCGCCACGTTTGAGGAGGGGCTTCAGGGTGAGGGCGGCACTCATTGCGGACGCGGTCGGTGGTATCAGCAATCCTTTTGGAATCATAACACTGGTGTTGATCGGACGTGCCGCCGCGCCACCATCCGCCGTCGCTTGCCGGGCGCTCGACACGCCTGTATGCTCCGAATCAAGTGGCGCACGAGCAGGCACGGACGGAGGCGAACACACCCGTGCCGTCGCCTGGCGGCCCTGATCGTCAGCGCGGGCACACGGGCGCGGCAGGTGCCGTACGGCACATGCTCGTGCGTGCTGCGGTTGGCTTCCTGGCGGCGGCGCTGACGCTGGTGGCCGGACGGCTCGTCGAGGTAGTGCGGCTGGGCCGGTCGGATAGCGACGCGATGGTCCGCATCGCGTCGGAGGTTCGAGGCGGGGTCGACACGATCGCCGCTGAATTGCGGAGCACCGCGCGAAGCGCGGCGGTCCGGCCGGAGCTGCTCGCCGAGGCCCCCGCGGCTCCAGAAACCACCCGGGCTCTCTTCGACACGGCCCGTCGGGCGCTCGGCACGGCGCCAGTCGGACGATCGGCGATCACAATCTACGGCGGCGCGGGCACTCCGGTCGCATGGAGCGGACGACCGTCAGACGTGCCGCGGCAACGCCTGCGCGATCCGGCGTCGCTGTTCATGGCGCTGGGCCCGATTGGACCTCGTCTGATCTACACAGCCCCGGTGCCGTCAGGCGCCAACCCACCTGCGCGTGCGGGCACGATTGCCGTCGAGCGCGTGCTTGGCGTCGCCGAGGGCGGCGGCACGGTCGCGACGGGCGCCATCACGCTGCCCACCAGCTTCGTTCCGGTGACGGTGCGTGGTCGATACGAGGGCGCCGGGGAATCGCCGCAACTCTATCGGTTTCTCGTGCCCGATCCGGACGGGCGTCCGTTGCTCGACGCGCAGGTCGATCCGGTGGCGCTGGCGGCGCTGCGGGCGCGTTACCGCAGCACGGCGACGGCGCTTGCGTTGCTGGTGCTCGCCTGCACCATGCTCGTCGTGTCGGTACCCGTGGAGGAATGGCGGCGCCGCCGCGGCACCTGGACCGAGCTGGCGATTGCCGCCGGCGTGCTTCTCGCGCTGCTGTTCACGGCACGCGCGCTGGTGGCCGCCGCCGTGCCCGTGGCGTGGCGATGGCCGGATGCCGCGGACGCGCCGGTACTGCTCCGGATCCTCTTCCGCTCACCGCTCGACGTGTTAGCGACCGGCGCCGTGTTGCTCACGATCGTGGCACTCGCGGCCGATCTGCTCGAGCGGCGGCGGCTGCGGGCACGGCATCGGCCGGTGCCCCGGGCCACGGCTCTCTCCATGGTCGCCTTCGCCAGCACCCATCTGGCAGCCGGCCTCGTACTGGCGCTGATTCTGTTCGGACACTATTGGCTGTTGGCTCGCCTGCTCGTTCACGCGAGCCTCAACCCCGTGCAGTTCTCGCTGCACCCGTTCGAGCCCTTGCGGCTCGCCTTCGTGCTCGGCGTCCTGGCGCTGCATGCCGCCACGCTGTGGGCCGCGGTCGTGACGCTGCGCTTCGCAGCGCAGTCCTGGCGTGTCTCGCCGCGCGCACGGCCGGCTCGGCTCGCCATGGCGGGGCTGTGGCTGTTGCCGGTGTCGGTCGGCGTTCTCCTCGGCACTCCCGGGGATGGCGGAGGACACGCACCGATGCTGGTCGCGGCGGTCGTCGCGGTGGCGTTGACGGCACTGGTGCGGTGGGTCGCCCCTCGCTACCGGCACGGTTCACAGGTGTTTCGCTTGCTGGCAGCGTTTCTCGCCCTGGCCGTACCCGCGCTCGTCTTCAACCCGACGCTGGTCGAGCTCACCGAGCGAGCGACCGAGGGCGTCATCAGGGACACGCTGGGCCCGCAGGTGCTCGCCCACCGGGAGCAGCTGCAGATCCAGGTCCGAGAATCGCTCCGGCAGATCGACGGGCAGCCGCGGTTGGCCGAGCTCGTGGCCTCGCAGGTGCGGACGCCGGGGGAGCCGCCCTCGACGGATGCCGCCTTCAGCGTCTGGAGCCAGACCGATCTGGCGCGGCTCCGCCTCACCTCGTCGGTCGAGCTCTATGCGGCCGACGGAACGCTCGTCAGCCGCTTCGCGCTCAACCTGCCGGCGGAGTCGGCCGCCACCGAGCAGTGGGTGGAATCCGGATGCGATTGGGACCGCTTCGGCGAGCCGTTCGCGGGCAGCGAAGACCGCGTGCTGCAGCACGCCGGGCGCGGGCTGTGTGGCGACGATGACGAGCCGCCCGAACTCGGGCAGCCGCACGGGGCCATCGTGGTGCACGTCATGCTCGACTACGCCACGCTCCCCTTCCTGGCATCGTCGAGTGTATACGGCGACCTGCTGCAGGCCGGCGGCGAGGTGCGGCGTGATGCGCACGGCAGCAGCATCGAATTCGCGGTGTACGGGTGGGGTCGCACGCCCGTGTTCCCCACGGAAGGATCCGTTTGGCCTATCGGCAGCGACCTCCTGTCGGCCATCTACCGGGCCGGGCGCAAGCCACTGTGGCAGGTCGTGCACCGTGGGGACCGCGCGTACCGCGTGCTGTTCCTGAACGACCGCGCGGGGATTTACGCGCTCGGCTACCCCGTGCCGCGGCTCGTCGATCACCTGGTCGCGCTGGCCGAAATTGCGACGCTGGCCGGTGTGGCATTTGTCGCGCTGCTGCTCGCGGCCGGAGCAATCATGGCGCTCGGCGGGTACCGGGCAGTCACCGGGCGCGCACTCCTTCGCGAAATCCGGGGAAGCTTCTACCGCAAGTTGTTTCTCGCGTTCGTGGCCGCAGCCGTCGTTCCCGTGCTCGCTCTCGCGGTGCTCACACGCGCCTTCGTGGCGAGCGAGTTGCGGGACGGCATCGAGACGCAGGCGGGCCGCACCGTGTCGGTGGCGAAGCGGGTGGTCGAAAGCGTGATGTCGCAGCAGCGCCGTGACCGCGGGAGTACGCCCCTGTTCAGCGATGAAGTGATGGTGGGCGTCAGCCGCGTCATCAACGAAGAGGTGAACGTCTTCATCGGGTCGCGACTGGTGGCGACGAGCCAGCGCGACCTGTTTGCCTCCGGGCGGTTGCCGGTGCGCACGCCGGCCGAGGCCTACCGCGCAATCGCCCTGGAACGGCAGGCCAGCTACGTGGGCGAGGAGCAGGTGGGGCCGCTCGCGTACCTGATCGCCGCCGCCCCCGTGCGCGAAGGCGAGGGACGCACGATCGTGACGGTGCCGCTCGCGCTCCGACAGCAGGAAACCGAGCGCGAGATCGACGCTCTCGACCGGCGCGTGCTGCTGGCGACGGTGTGCTTCATCCTGCTGGGCGCCGCGATTGGCTACTCGATGGCCGAACGCATCGCCGACCCGGTCAACCGCCTCACGCGCGCCACCCGCCGCATCGCGCACGGGGATCTCGACGCGCGGATCGCCGTGTCATCGGCCGACGAGTTCAGGCGGCTGGTGGATGCATTCAACAGCATGGCAGCGGACCTGCAGCGGCAGCGCGGCGAGCTCGAACGGACGAACCGCCTCGAGGCGTGGGCCGACATGGCGCGGCAGGTGGCCCACGACATCAAGAACCCGCTGACCCCCATCCAGCTGTCCGCCGAACACCTGGTGCGGGTCCACCACGACCGAGGCGAGCCGCTCTCACCCGTGCTGCAGACCTGCGTGACGACCATCCTGTCGCAGGTGCGGCTGCTGCGTCAGATCTCATCGGAGTTCTCGAGCTTCGCCACGTCGCCCGTGGCGCGGCTCGCGCCGGCCCAGATCAACGACGTCGTGACCGAAGTGGTCGAGCCCTATCGCGCCGCGGCCCCCCCCGGCGTCACCATCGAGACCGTTCTCGCGCCCGCCCTGCCGGTGGTCGCGCTCGACCGTACCCTGCTGGCGCGCGCGCTGGTGAACGTGATCGAGAACGCGTTGCACGCGATGCCCTCCGGCGGCCGGCTCACGCTCACGACCGGCGCCGAGGACCACGCCCTGCGCGTCGCGGTGGCTGACAGCGGCGTCGGCATGGACGACGACGCCCGGGCGCGGCTCTTCGAGCCGTACTTCTCCACGCGCGCCGCCGGCACCGGCCTCGGGCTCACGATCGCGAAACGCAACGTGGAGTTGAACAACGGCACCATCGAGGTCGAGAGCGCGCCCGGCGCGGGCACGACCGTGTGGCTGCGATTCCCGATCGCGGGCCCGTAATCGCTAGACCTGGAACTCCATTGTGTTGAGTACGGTTCCGGGTTCCGAGTTCTGGGTTCCAAGTTGGGTTCCAGGTTCCGGGTGCGTTCCAAGTTCCTTGTTCACGGGTTCCGGTTCCACGTGCCGGGTTCGTCATATCGCCGTCGCTCCAATCGAGCCTGCGACGAACCTGGAACTCGGAACCAAGGAACCCGGAACCGTTGAACCTTCGGCGAACATGGAACGAACAAGGAACGAGGAACCCAACCTGGCACCCAGAACCTGGAACCGGAACCGTATCCAATCAAGCGAGTACACGGAGGTTAAGACGCAGGTAAGCGAAAGCCGACTGGCGTCGCAGGAAGCCGAGCGACGGTGACCGCTCGAGCTGGTCACCGGCCCACGGTTAACGGTCGATGGTTGAAGGTTCAGTCGGCCTTCGGCGCAGCCTCGTCCAGGCAAGGCCGACGAAGGCGGAGAACAGGTAGCCGTATGCAAGCGTCACCAGCATCAACTCGGGATGGGTGACGAGCAGGGCGATGAAGACCGCAAAGAGGATCAGCACGCGGTACGGCCGGCGGGTCTTCGATCCGATCGACTTGAAGCTGCGGAACCGGATCGTGCTCACCATCAACAGCGCTGGTACGATCACCATCGCGAGCGCGAGCACGGCCTCGTGCGGGCTGTGCAGTCCGAGTGGGTACAGGAAGACGGTGGCCGCCGGAATCCCCGCGGCCGCCGGGCTCGGCATTCCCACGAAATACCGCTTGTCGCTGGTCGGCGCCTGGATGTTGAAGCGCGCCAGCCGCAGCGCCGCGGCGGTGACGAACAGGAAGGCGGCGCCCCAGCCAAGGCGGCCGAGCGACGCCAGCCCCCACTGAAACGACAGAATTGCCGGCGCCATGCCGAACGAGATCACGTCGGCGAGCGAATCGAACTGGAGGCCGAACTCGCTGGTGCTGCCGGTCATGCGGGCGATGCGGCCGTCGAGCACGTCGAGCACGATCGCGATGCCAATGAAGGGCGCGGCCTTCTCGAACTCGCCGCGCATGGCGAAGATGACACACGCGTAGCCGCAGAACATGTTGCCGAGCGTGAAGAGGCTCGGCAGGATGTACACGCCGCGCCGGAAGCGCCGCTGCTCGACATCGGTCTCGCGCCGCAGGGGGTTGCGCAGCCGGCGGCGAAACGGGAATTGCGAGGCCATCCTAGCGGTCCCCGCTCACGGCCGGCAACGTGGCCAGCACCGTCACGCCCGACCGCACGCGATCGCCCACCACGACACGGAGGGCGGAGGCCGGCGGGACATAGAGGTCGATGCGCGATCCGAACTTCATCACGCCGAAGCGCTGCCCCGCCTGCAGCTCGGTGCCCGCCGTCACGCGGCATACGATCCGACGCGCCAGAATGCCGACGACTTGCCGGCACACCACGGTGTGGCCGTCGTGGTCAATCCAGACCTCGTTGCGCTCGTTGTCGGCGGCGGCTTCCCGGCGGTACGCGGGCAGGAATTTGCCCGGCCGATACTCCACCTTCGTCACGCGGCCCGAGATGGGCGCGCGGTTCACGTGCACGTCCATCGGGGAGAGGAAGATGCTGATCTGCCGCCATTGTCCGGGTGGGGCTGCATCTGGCACCGCATCTCCGGCGACGACGACACGACCGTCGGCCGGCGAGACGACGTCAACCGCCGCGCCAGACGTCTGCCGGTCCGGATCCCGGAAAAAGTAGAGAAAGAATGCTCCGAGCACGAGCAGCGGCACGGCCCAGAGCGGCTGTCCCAGCCAGGCGACGAGGATCGCCGGCACAACCGCTCCAAGTATGAACGGCCACCCGGCCGGGTCGATGCGCATGCGGCTATTCTATCCGGGCGGCCGCAGCGCCATGCGCGAGGCACGCGGACGCGTGTCGGCGTCGGGGCGGCAAAAAGACCCCGGCGAACCCGGGGCCTTCTGCGTTCCGGCGAAGAATGCCGCCAAACAATGCGATCAGGCGGATCGGCGGCGTCGCAGCATGTCCTCCATCTGGTCCTTCAGATGGAGTTTCTGCTTTTTGAGTTGGATTTCTTCGAGCTGCTCTGAGTCGGAGAGGAACGGGCGGGCGGAAAGTTCGTGCAGGCGATCGTCGAGTTCGTGGTGCTTGAGGGCGAGGCCGCGAAATTCCTGGTCCGATTGGAGCAGGATCTCACGAAGCTCGTGTGTGTCGACTGACATGCACCGCCTCCTTACAGCGAAAACCCCACACGTGGGGGCGGAAGGAGGAGCGGTCCGTCCGCGCCACGGTTGAGGGTCGAACCGCGCAGATGCGCCGAAAACCGGGCTTCATCACCCCCGGACGTTCATTGTAGCGCACGCTACCACACCCCCGGGGGGCGTTCAAGGCTCGAACGGCTGAGCGATCGTTTCCGTGCGTCTGTACGGATCGCCGTCTTCGCGCCAGAGCACCAGCGCGTCTTCGGTGGGATCGGTGTAGTAATCGCGCCGCACGCCGGCGACCCGGAAGCCGAATCGCTCGTACAAGCGCCGTGCGTCGTGATTCGAGCGTCGCACTTCGAGCGTGGCGCGGGTGGCGCCGATCGCGCGCCGCCCCTCCTCGAGGACTCGTGCCAGCAAAGCCGATCCAAGGCCGCGGCCGCGCAGTTCCGGGCGGACGGCGATGTTGTTGATGTGCACTTCGTCGAGCACGAACCAGGCGGCGCAGTAGCCGGCGACGCTCCGGTCCGGCGTGCGCAGCACGTACATGCGGCTCGTGTCGCGGTTGAGGAACTCGGACTCGTACATGGTGCGCGTCCACGGGCGGGTGAACGACAGGGCATCTACTTCGAGCACGCCCTCGAGATCCGCGGCATCGCCGAGCGGGTCGATGATCCACTCGACCATCACGCGCTCGAGGATGGCGGTGCCTGGGCGCGGTCGCGCGCCAGCTCCGCGTCCGGGCGACGCACGTACAGCGGACGCACCGCATGCGGCGGCCCAGCCAGGCCACGGGCCGCGGCGGTCTCGGCGAGCTCCGCAATGACGCCGGCGAGCACGGGCACGTGCGCGACGACCTGCCCGCGGTCGCCGAGGGCGCTGGCAATCGCATTCTGATAGCGCACGGCGCCATCGCCCGCAAACAGCACGCCACGATCGCCCTGCAGCGCCGACCACCTGGCGAGCGTCGCCGCCGCGGAGCCGACGGCGGGAGGATCGACGCATGTCAGCTCGCCGCCGGTTCCGTCGTCGAGGGCGAAGAGCGACGTGAAGACCTCCTGGCGCGCGGCATCCATCCACGCGGCGACGAGCGGCGTGCGGCGTGACGCGGCCTCGGCGCGAACGGCGTGCGCGAGGGCCTCGAGCGCCGAAATGCCAGCCACGGGCCGTCCGTGCGCGAACGCGAGACCTTGAATCGTTGCGATGCCGATTCTGAGTCCGGTGAAGGCGCCGGGACCCGATGCGACCGCGTAGAGCGTCACCTCCGGGAGCGACAGACTGCACGTCCCGAGCAGATCGAGAATCTCGCCCGGCAATCGGCGCGCGTGCGGCACGCTCGCCGGCCCAACGTGCTCCCCACGGAGGCGGCCATCGCGGCGAATCGCCACGCTGCCCGCGTGGGTGGTCGTGTCGAGGGCGAGAATCGTCACGTGCGATCCGTTGTAGACCGCGCCTCAGCCAAAGTCAACGCGCGCCGCCGCTGATCTGCGGCGATCGCCGCCGCGAGCGCCGCGCCGTCGGCCGCGGACTGCTATACTTCGCCCACGCTGCCCTGTTGTGCGCCCGCCGGGTCTCAGACCTCGGCCCGGGCCGGCCCTTCACCGACGAACATCTGATGGCGGTACCCCACGAGACCGGTGTTTCCAGCCCCGCGCGCGCGATGTCGTCGCTGACGCCCGCGATGCGGCAGTACCAGGACGCCAAACGCCAGTATCCCGGCGCCATCGTGTTCTTCCGAATGGGCGACTTCTACGAGATGTTCTACGAGGACGCGCTGGTGGCGTCCCGTGCCCTCGAGCTTACCCTGACGTCACGCTCCAAGGACGCGGCCGGCGGCGCCATCCCGATGTGCGGCATCCCCTATCACGCGCTCGAGACGTATCTGCCCCGCCTCGTGCGCAAGGGCTATCGCGTCGCGATCTGCGAGCAGGTGGAAGACCCGCGCAAGGCGAAGGGCATCGTGAAGCGCGAGGTGGTGCGTGTATTCTCGCCCGGCACGCTGCTCGATGCGGGGTATCTCGACGCCCGCGAGCCGTCGTTCCTGCTGTCGATCGCGCCCGGCGGCGAACGCATCGGCGTGGCGTTGCTCGACCTGTCGACGGGGGAGTTCACGACGGCGGAGTACGTGGGTGCAGATCGGTGGCAGGCCTTGAACGACGAGCTTGCGGTGTTGCGGCCGCGGGAGATCGTCGCCCCTGCGGATGCGCCGCTGGCCGAGCACCTCCCCGCCATCGCCCGCGCGGCGGTGCCGGTCACGGGGATCGAGCCGTGGCACTTCGAGCTCGACACCGCGCGGCGGACGCTGGTCGATCAGCTGCGCACCCGGGGACTCGAGGGCTTCGGCCTGGCCACGCACGACGTCGCCGTCTGTGCCGCCGGTGCGCTCGTGCACTACCTGCGGGACACACAGAAGGCCGACCTCGCGCACGTGCGGGCGATCGCCTACAGGCAGGCATCGGAGGCCCTGCTCATCGACCCGGTGACGCTCGCGCACCTCGAGGTCGTGGAATCGAGCGACGGAACGAGGGCCGGGTCCCTGCTCGATGCCATCGATCGGACCGTGACCCCGATGGGCGGACGGCTGCTGCGATCGTGGCTCCTGCGGCCGCTCGTCGCGATCGAGCCGATTCGCGATCGGCTCGACTCGGTCGAAGAACTCGCCTTCCGGACCACCGAGCGCGGCAAGTTCCGCGACGCGCTCAAGACCGTGCTCGACCTCGAGCGGCTCGTCGCGCGCGCGGCGCTCGGCGTCGCCGGACCGCGGGATCTGTCGGGCCTCAAGACCTCGCTGTACGCGATGCCGCGCGTGCGGCAGGTGCTCTCGGAGCTGCAGGCTCCACTCATCCGCAGCCTCCTCGCGGAGCTCGACGACCTGGTCGATCTCCGCGACGCGCTCGAGCGCACGATCGCCGACGATCCGCCGGCGCAGGCGCGCGACGGCGGCGCGATTCGCGACGGCGTGGACCCGGAGCTCGACGCGCTACGCGCGATCAGCCGATCCGGCAAGCAGGTGATCGCGGAGCTCGAGCAGCGCGAGCGCGAGCGCACCGGCATCACGTCGCTCAAAGTGCGCTTCAACCGTGTCTTCGGCTACTACATCGAGATCTCGAAATCGAACCTCCATGCCGTCCCCCCCGACTACATGCGCAAGCAGACCATCGCCGGGGGCGAGCGGTTCATCACGCCGGCGCTGAAGGAGCATGAGGAGAAGGTCCTCGGCGCCGACGAGCGCATCACGGAGTGCGAGGTCGCGATCTTCGATCGGCTGCGGGCCCAGGTGGCAGCCGACGCGCCGCGCGTGCAGGACACCGCCCGCGCCATTGCGGCGCTCGATACGCTGGCTGGGCTCGCCGAGGTCGCCGACGACTGGCAACTACACGAAGCCGCACGTGCACGAGGGCGACGACATGCTCGTCGTGGATGGACGGCACCCGGTCGTCGAGCGGCACGTCCGCGACGCATTCGTGCCCAACGACATCGCGCTGAACAGCACGACTCACCAACTCGTCGTGCTGACCGGCCCGAACATGGGCGGCAAGTCCACGTATCTGCGGCAGACCGCGCTCATGTGCCTGCTGGCGCAGGCGGGCTCGTTCGTGCCCGCGCGCTCGGCGAAGCTGCCGGCGGTCGACCGCATTTTCGCCCGGGTGGGCGCGTCGGACAACATCGCCCGCGGCCAGTCCACGTTCATGGTGGAGATGCAGGAGACTGCCAGCATCCTTCACCTCGCGACCTTCCGCAGCCTCGTCGTGCTCGACGAGATTGGGCGCGGCACCGCCACCTTCGACGGCCTCAGCATCGCGTGGGCGGTTGCCGAGTACCTGGCCACCAACACGCGTGCGCGTCCGAAGACACTCTTTGCGACCCACTACCACGAGCTGACCGATCTCGCCGACGCGCTGCCCGGGATCGTGAACTACCACGTGGCCGCGCGTGAGTGGCACGACGAGATCGTGTTCCTCCGGAAGATCGTGCCGGGCCGATCCGACCGCAGTTACGGCATCCAGGTCGCCCGCCTCGCGGGCCTGCCCATGGTGGTCGTCAATCGTGCCCGCGAGATCCTGGGCGCGCTCGAGCAGGACGAATTGGCGCGTGGCGGCCGGCCGTCGGTGACCCCGACGACGCACGAGCCGCAGCAGCAGTTGGGCCTGTTCCAGTTCGCGCCGGCCGGCGATCGGCTCGCCGAGCGCCTGCGGGCGATCGATCCTGATCGGCTCACCCCGCTCGAAGCCCTCACGCTGCTCGCGGAGCTGAAGAAGGACGCGGAAGCGTAAGGTATGCGCTCGTCCGGTGTGCGCGTGCGGCTCCGGGCGGGCGGCGCGCTGCGCGGAGTCGCGTGCGTCGTCGCCGTGTGGGTGCTCTCGTTCGGTGCTGGCCCGGCCGCTGCGGCCACACGCTACGATCCTGCCTTACGCTTCCGTTCGCTGACCACACCGCACTTCGTGATCCACTATCACCAGGGCGAGGAGGCGCAGGCGCTGCGGCTCTCGGTCATCGCCGAGGCGGTGCACGGGGATCTGACGGCTCGCATGGGCCATGCGCCGAAGGGGCGCACCCACGTGGTGCTCGTCGACCAGACCGACGACCCGAACGGCTGGACGACTCCGGTTCCCTACAACCTGATCGAGCTCACGGCGGCCCCGCCAAGCGGCGCCTCGACGATCGGCAACACGAGCGACTGGTTGCGGATGGTCTTCACGCACGAGTACGCGCACGTGCTGCACCTGGACCAGTCTCGCGGATGGGCGGCCGTCGCGCGGCGTGTGTTCGGCCGAACGCCGTTCGCGTTCCCCAACCTCACGCTGCCGCTCTGGGAGATCGAGGGGATTGCCACCTTCGAGGAGAGCCGCGGCGGCGAAGGCCGGGTGGCCGCGGGTGACGTGCATGAGATCCTGCGACAGGCGTCCCGGGCGCACGCCTTCGAACCGCTCGATCGTGTCAATGGCGGCCTCGCCGATTGGCCGGCGGGGAACGGGTGGTATGCGTATGGCGCGTACTTTCATGCGTACCTGGCGCGGCGGTTCGGCGAGGAGAAGCTCGCGGAGCTGTCGCGGCGCACCGCTGGTCAGCTGCCGTACTTCGGCGTCCGGGCATTCAGGAGCGTCTACGGCGCCTCGCTCGGCAGCTTGTGGCGTGACTTCGCGCGCGAAGAGGCCGCAGAGACGGCAGGCGGCCAGGATGCCGTGACGCCAACACGCCTGACACATCACGGGTTCCTCGTCGATGGACCCCGATTCGACCGCGACGGCAGCATCGTCTACACCCGTCGCGATGCGGACGCGTTCCCCGCGCTCAACCGCATACCAGCCACAGGAGGTATGTCGCGGCGCCTGGCGACGCGGTACGGCGGCGAGCAGACGGCGTTCAGTAACGAGGCGGTGTATTTCGATCAGCTCGAGGTGCAGCACAACGTGGCGCTGTCGGCCGACGTCTACCGCCTGGATCGAGCGCGCGGCACGGTCCGGCGTCTGACGCACGGCGCGCGGCTGACAGACCTCGATGTGTCGCCGGACGGCACGCGCGTGGCTGCGGTTCACATCAGCGGCGGCGCGCGGAACCTGGTGGTCATCGATCGGGCGCAACTGGACCAGGGCCGAGTGACGTTCTCTGCGGTCGCATCCTCGAGCGCCGCGACTGCGGACGTCGTGTTCGCCGCACCTCGGTGGTCGCCTGATGGCCGGTACCTCGCCGCCGAGCGGCGATCGCTCGGCGGTTTATCGGAGATCGTGCTCGTCGACCCTCACACGCTAGACGTGAACGTGCTGGTCACGTCGTCGTCGGGACGGAATGTCACGCCCGCATGGAGCCCGGACGGACGCGCGCTGCTTTTCGCCTCCGACCGCTCGGGCGGTCCGTTCGATCTGTACAGAGTTACGGTCACATCCAGCGCCCTGGGGTTGACGATGGGGGCCGTCGAGCGGCTGACGGCGCAACCCGGCGGCGCGCGAGCGCCCGACGTGTCGCCTGATGGCCGCACGATCGCCTTCGTGGGCTCCACGGCGGAGGGGTACGATCTGTTCACGATGCCGCTGCCCGCCGTGGGCCTACCCGGCGTATCGACCCCGGGCTTCGCGCCGAGCGCTCTGCCGGAATCTGAGCCGACGCCGATACCGCTCACCGCTGCGCCCGGCGCGGCGCCGCGAGAGTCCACGCGGTACGACCCGTTGGGCACGATTCTCCCGCGTGCCTGGCTGCCAATCGTGGAGAGCAGCGACCACGAGACCCGGGCGGGAGCTGCCGTCGGCAGCGCCGACGCCCTGGGTTATCACGCCTGGGCGGCGACGGTCACGTGGGTCGTCGCGCGCGAGGCCGCCGTCGCGCCAGTCTCTCCCGGGGCACGCCCGGATCTGTTCGTGGCCTACGCCTACGATCGCTGGCGTCCCACCTTTTTCACGGAGTACAGCGACGAGACGACGCCACTGCTCATCCCGGACGCCAACGGCATGCGGCGGCCGATTGCCGAGCGCGAGCGCAGTGTCGACGCCGGTGCTCTCGTGCCGTTTCGGCGCGTCCGCTGGTCACAGTCCGTTCTTGCCTACTGGCGATGGGAGCACGATGTCGTATCGGGCCCATTCGACAACGGCGCGTTCGACCGGGGTGCGTTGCGCGCCGGCTGGGCGCTGAACACCGCCAGGCGGTACGGGTATTCGATCAGCCCCGAGGGCGGCGTCGAAGCGGGAGCCACGGTCGAATTGGCGCGCCAGGCATTTGGCGGTGACGGCGACTCGCAGCTCTACCGCGTCGACACGCGGGCCTTTCTCCCATTCGGGCCGCGCCACGCCGTTCTCGCATTGCGCGCCACCGGCGCAGCGTCGCGCGGCGATGAGATCGTGCGCCCCACCTTGCGCCTCGGCGGCCACGATGCGGATCGAAGCGTCATCAGCTTCGATGACGACGCGAGCAGCCTGCTGCGGGGCTTCCCCGCTGACGCCTTCTTCGGGACCAACGTCCTGCTCGGCAACGTCGAGTACCGGCTTCCGCTCGCCTACGTTCAGCGCGGGGTCGGCACGTGGCCTCTCTTCCTCCGCGCCTTCCACGTGAGCGCGTTCGTCGATGTCGGACAGGCGTGGACGGCCCGGTTCAGTGGGTCGGCGACCAAGCTGTCGTGGGGGGCCGAAGCCGGCGCGGACGTGACCGCTGGCTACGCGCTGCCGTTGACGTGGGTCGTCGGCGTGGGATGGGGACGGGACCGCTCGGGGACGTTCCCCGATAACCGCGAGGGGTACGTGCGGCTCGGGTGGGGGTTTTGATCCGCGTCCCGCGCGGACAGGCACTGACGAGCGGGCGGGGAGCGACTCAGGTGGCGAGTGCGCGAGTTACGCGCCAGCCTTGAGGCTGTCGAGCTCCTTCTTGGCATCGCCGGCGTACGGTGACGTCGGGAACTCGGTTGAGACCCGCTGATAGGTCTGCACCGCCTCGGCCTTCCGTCCCGCAAGCACGTAGACGCGTCCGAGCTGCATGAGGACGCCATCGAGCGGCAGTTCGTCTTTGGCGCTGGTCGACAGATCTTTGAGAGTGTTGATCGCCGGTTCGTACTTCTTCTGCCGGACCTGCACTTCCGCGAGCCCGAGTCGCGCCATCCGCGCGTACAAACCGCTGCCGGCCTTGTCGATCACTTCCTGGTACCGCTGCTCCGCTTCCGAGTCCTTCCCGAGCGCCACCAGCGTAGCCGCCGCGTGGTACCGCGCGGCGAGTCCGGGAACCGTTGACGGATACGCGTTGGCGGCGGTCATGAACTTGGGGAGTGCCGCCACCGATCGAGCGTGCTCCGTCGGATAGCTGTTCGCGGGCGGCGGCGGCGGCGCTTCGTTCAAGGTCGACCCTGGGGGCGGCGGCGGGGGGACCACGGGCGCGTCGGCCACCGCAAGGGCGTCAGCCAGCAGTGCCGATGCCTTGGCCTGGGTCTGCTGACGCCACCACATGAACCCGCCCACTGCCGCCGCGAGCACGACGACAGCCACGATCCCGGTGAGAAGCTGCTTGCGGTTCTGTTCGATGCGCTCGAAGGTGTCGTGGAGCGTCGTGACGAACTGGTCTTCCTTGATGCGATGGCGTTCGATGCTCTTCATGAATCCTGTTCGGGTCTGTGGCGCGCCGGCTGCACCGGCGGGTAAACGCAGGCGCCGCACCCGGAGGCCGGCCTTTCCTACTGAACGACTGACGATTATAGCGCGAACAGCCCGGCCGGCTCGACGATGGCCACCTGGTGCGGCGACCCAGGGGTGACGGTCTTGACAAGCCTGCCAGTGCCGCCCAGAGTGGTGGCAAGCTTCCCGGCCGGCCGTTTCCTTCATCCTCGGGAGGGAGTCCATGGCGGCACACGTTCCTCACCTCAACCAGCGCGTGCTCACGGTGTTTCTCGTCGTGAGTCTCCCAGCCCTCTTCGTTGGCACTGCCCTCGTGCTCAGGGTCGGCCAGCATCGGCTCGGTGATAACTATGGACGTCACCTGCAGGACGTTGCCCAGCAGGCGGCCGCGGGCGTCGACGCCTATGTCTACCGGCGCATCCTCGACGTTTCGCTCCTGGCTCGCACGCCAGACCTGCGTCGCGAGGCGTCGGCCGGCTCCAGACGTCCCTTCGATCGCGCGGCGGCAGACACCGTCGATCGCGAATGGCAGCAATCCAAGCAGCCGCCTCGCCTGGTCGCTGAGGTCCTCGCGACGAGTGCGTCCCGTTACCTGGCGGATCTGGTGGCGCACGACCGCATCTACGGCGAGATCATGCTCACGGATCGCAATGGCCGGCTCGTCGCCGCGTCGAATCCTACGACCGACTACTTCCAGGGCGACGAGGATTGGTGGACGGCCGCCTTCGACGACGGGCGCCACGGCCGGGTGAGCATCGGAGACGTGCGGTGGGATCCGAGCTCGAGGGTCTACGCGATTGAGATCGCGGTCCCCGTACCGGACCCTGCCGACGAGAGCGTGGCCGGCATCCTCAAGGTCGTGACCGACAGCCGGGAGATGCTGGCTCTCATCGGCAACCTGCAGCTTGGGCAGACCGGCGGGGCATGGCTGCTGCGGCGAAATGGCACGATTGTCTTCAGCCGGTACACGACCAGTCCGAATGCCCGGTTCTTCGCGAGCGATATGCTCAAGGCGCGCATGGATGCGCTCTGGGCGACCGGTCCGATCGGGGGCGCCCATTTCGAGGCCGAGACGCCGGATGGCGCGAAACAGCTCGTGGGAGTGGCCGCGAGCCAGCTCGGTGCGAGCTACCCGGCGCTCCCATGGGTGATCGCCGTGTCACAGGCGGAATCGGAGCTCGTAGCACCGCTCTCGATGCTCGGATCGTACCTCCTGATGCTCGTCGCGCTGACCGCACTCATCGTAGTGGGCCTCGCGCTGTGGTTCTCGATTCGGCTCGCGGCTGCGCCGGTCGACATCGATATGCACCTGGTGCGGCATCCAGCGGTTTCGCACGTGGGCGAGTTCGAGCGAGACGACGCCGACGCCGTGCGCCCGTAGCCGGAGGCCGGGCCTCGACCCGGCCTCGCCCTGCCGTCGGACGTGTGATGCCTTCAGGGTGAAGCGCCGATAGCGCGGAGGTGCGAGCATCGCCGCGTCCGGTCGGCTGGCGTAACAAGCGCCGTAGCGCGGCAGCCCGCGTTCTTTTGACGAGCATGGCCGCTCGCAGTTACCATAGCTCTGCCGCTCCACGCGCGGCCGACAGGGCGTCAGCCCGCGCCATCCCCCAATCAAAGTAGACGTGTTCATGCAGGAAACCGACGCCCTCGATTACTACGAACTGCTTCAGATCAGTCCGAACGCCGACCCCGACATGGTCCACCGGGTCTACCGGCTCCTGGCCCAGCGCTTTCACCCTGACAACGCCGAGACCGGCGACGCCGCCCGATTCCGGCAGGTGCACGAGGCGTACACGATCCTCAGCGATCCGGAAAAGCGCGCCCAGTACGACGTCGCGTACCAGGAATGCAAACGGGGTCGCCTGAAACTGGTGTTTTCGGCCGCGCGCATCGGGTCGGACTTCGAGTACGAGCAGGCGGTGCGCCTCACGGTGCTCGAGGCGCTCTACACGAACCGCCGGAACGATTCCCGCGAACCGGGTGTGTTCGACCGCGATATCGAGAGCATGATCGGCCGCCCGCTCGAGCAGCTGGAGTTCACGTTCTGGTACCTGATGCAACGCAACCTGGTCAAACGCGGCGAGCAATCGCGGCTCATCATCACGGCTGACGGCGTCGATTACCTGGAAGAGCACTACGACAGCCGCGACAAGAAGCGGCTGAGCCAGCGCATCGAGCCTGTCTGACGCGCTCGCCCACACTCGCCCAACCGTCTACAGGATCGGCCTAGCACCCGGCGCGCTGCCCCGGCGGTGCCGAGAGCCGCGTAGTGCCGGCCTTCCGGCCGTGATCCTGGTACTCCGCCGGCGCCGGCCTCGGCTCGAGACCGCCCGTGGCCCTCGCACCGACCGGCGCGTGACTGACGGACCTGTCGGCACCGGCGCCGCCCGATCCGTGCACGCCGAGGGAGCCGCCGCGGGCGATCAGGCGGACGCGGCCCGTCGCTGGCGAGCGGCCTCGTACAGCACGATCGAACCGGCGACGCTCACGTTCAGCGAGCTCGCGGACCCGGTCATCGGAATGCGCACGAGCGCATCGCACATCGCCAGGTAAGCTCGCCCCAGACCGCGGGCTTCGTTCCCGAGGAGCACCACGGTCGGCAGCGTGAAGTCGTGCGCCGACAGCTCCGAATGACCCTGTTCGTCGGCGCCGACGATCATGCAGCGCCCGGTGATCCGTCGCACGCCGGCCACCCACTGCTCGACGGCCGTGGGCGAATCGAGACGAACCACCGGGAGCGCGAACAGCGAGCCGCGGCTCGCCGTAATCGTGGCCGGATCGTACAGGTCCGCCGCATGACCGGTCAGGATGACGCCGTGGACCCCCAGCGCATCGCACGATCGCACGAGCGTGCCGAGGTTCCCTGGGTTCGCCGGCTCATCGATCACCACGGCGAGCAGGTCGCCGCGCACGGGAATCCGCCACGGATCGTCCGGCGGCATCCGGGCGACCGCGAGCAGTTCCGACGTCTCGGTCTTTCCGCTCAGCGCGCCGAGCAGATCGCGCGTCAAGGCGTAGCGGACCGGCGCGCCGGATCGCGCGATGACGTCGCTGGCCCACTTCGAAGGGCGGAAATCCTGCGCGTGGACGACGGCGTCGAACGTCCACCCGTGGGCGAGGGCACGAGTGATCGGCAGCACGCCTTCGACAAGAAAAGTGCGCGTCTTGTGCCGCTTCTGCCGGTTGGATCGCAGGCTTTCGAGCAGCTGGTAGGCGCTGTTCCGGGTGCTGACGAGGAGTGTGCGGGGAGACAGACGGGACCTCCGGCTGCGCGTCGGCGAGCCGCTGCGGGGCGGCCACCGGTGTTATAGCAGCTCGTTGAATCCGATGCCCGGGTTTTCGTCGATCGTGTAACGGAGATGCCAGTCGGTCTGGAACAGCAGCACCGGCCGATCGCGGCGGTCGCGCACCGACATCACGCCGGAGGTCGGCAGCCGGACGGGCGGTGCGTCTGGCGTGATCGGCACCGGCCACCGCGCTGCGACGTGCGGCAGCGGCTCGAGACGGCAGCGGATCCCGTACTCGGCCACTAACCGTGCCTCAATGACGTCGAACTGCAGCGCGCCGACGACGCCCACGATGGGGTGACGAGGGCCGTGCTGCGGCATGAAGAGCTGGAGCAATCCCTCTTCGGCCAGTTGCCGCACCGCCTCGTCGAATCGCTTGTGGCGTGTGTCGGTTGGGCTGACGATCGCGAACCGCTCGGGAGGGAAGAGCGGAATCGGAGGAAACCGCACGCGCTTGCCGGCATAGAGCGTGTCGCCGATCGCGAGCTGCCCCGGGTTCACGAGCCCGACGACGTCCCCGGCGTAGGCCTCCGGCACGGTCTCGCGGCCGCGACCGAAGAAGCGGTACACACGCGACAGCCGCAACGTGGTGCCGAGCCGCTCGTGCTCGGCGGCCATGTCCTTCACCAGCCGCCCCGAGCAGATCCGCAGGAACGCGACCCGATCGCGGTGGCGCGGGTTCATGTTCGCCTGCACCTTGAACACGAACCCGGAGAAGGTCGGATCGGTCGGCGCGACGATTCCCGTTTCGGTCGTCCGGGGCGAAGGACTCGGCGCGAGCGACAGCAGCGCCAGCAGGAACGGCTCGACGCCGAAGTCGTTCAGCGCGCTGCCAAAGAAGACGGGCGTCTGCCGCCCGTTCCGGTAGGCATCGCGATCGAAGCTGGTGCCGGCGCCGATGATCATCTCGACGGCCTCGACGAGCGCCCGCTGCCGCGCGGGGCCGATCGTGTCGCCGACCAGGGGATCAGCTGCGTCGGTGACGGCGACGGGCTCGTTGCGCAGGCCGGCGCGCTGGCGCTCGTAGAGCAGCACGGCGCGTGCGTCCAGGTCGTACACGCCGCGGAAGTCCGGCCCGTCCCCGAGTGGCCAGTTCATCGGCGCGGCCGAGATGCCCAGCACGCGCTCGATCTCGTCCATCAGCTCGAAGGGATCCTTCGACGGCTGATCGAGCTTGTTGATGAACGTCAGCACCGGGATCGCGCGCGTCCGGCAGACCTCGAACAGCTTCAGCGTCTGCGTCTCGATGCCCTTCGCTGCGTCGAGCACCATGACGACGCTGTCGACGGCCAGGAGCGTGCGATAGGTGTCTTCGCTGAAATCCTGGTGGCCGGGCGTGTCGAGCAGCGTGATGTGGTGGCCGTGGAGCTCGAACTCGAGCGCGGCCGAGCTGATCGAAATGCCGCGCTGCTGCTCCATCTCCATCCAGTCGGAGGTGGCGTGACGACGCGCCTTGCCGCCGCGCACCGCGCCGGCGAGCTCGATGGCGCCGGCATAGAGCAGCAGCTTCTCGGTCAGCGTCGTCTTGCCCGCGTCCGGGTGGGAAATGATCGCGAAGGTGCGGCGGCGGCGCACCTCGCGCGCAAGGGTGTCGGCGACGAGTCCGGACTCGTCCAGTTCGGGGCTATGGAGCATGGGACAAACGTCGATTGTACTGCCGAACGCGGAAATCCCGATGCACGCGGCAGCCTGGGCCCTGGGGGCCGGACACCCAGGCACCACATCTTCCACTGTGCTCTCCATTCAGGGTGCCCCTTTCATAACCCTGTTAGCCCCTCCCCATCTCGCGCCGGGGCGGCGGGCCGCAGGTCGCGATACACTGCCGCCATGATGATCAAGCAGCTTGCGAAGTCGATCGTACTCGTGTGGGTGTTGGCGGGCGTCGCCCTGGCGCAGTCGCCACCCACCGCGACACCGAAGGCGCCCGGTGAAGACTGGGTGTCGCTTTTCAACGGCAGTGACTTGTCGGGATGGGTCAAGGTCGGAAACGAGCAGTGGAGCGTCGAGGACGGCGTGATCCACGGTGTGGCCGTGACCAAGGAGTACGGCTACCTGATGACGGAGAAGCATTACCGCGATTTCCAGATGTCGCTGCGATTCCTGTGCGAAGGCGACGGCAACAGCGGCGTGTTCTTCCACACGGCCTTCAAGCCGGGCACAGCGGACGTGTCGCAGGGGCTGCAGTTCGAGGTGGACTGCACGATCATGCAGCACACGGCCGGCATCTACGGCGACGGCCGCGGCTGGGTGGTCTGGCCGTCGCCGGAGAACGAGACCGTCGTCCGGAAGAACGAGTGGAACGAATACCTGTTGAAGGTCGAAGGGAATCGGTATGTCGCCCGGTTGAACGGTGTCCAGATGATCGACTTCACCGACCCGAGCCCGAAGTCGTCCGACGGCGGCATTGCATTGCAGCTCCACTCGGGGGGCCGCGGCAACATGAAATTCAAGGACATCTGGCTCCGCGATTTGACCGTGCGCACGCCGGATCGTCCGTGAACCCCGCCGTCCATGGGAGGCGAGAGGCGCGCGAGATGGAAACCACCGAGCCGGCCCGTGGGCTCGATCGTGAACCGCGATATAGAGAAAGCGGGGCTGGTTCTGCAGCCCCTTCGCGGTGCCCGCGCGCGAACTTCGACTCTTCTCCGACCAATCTCGAAAGCGGTGCCCCTCGACCACGTGTGTGACGAGATGAGGCGTGCCGTTCCGTAAGCCCACGCGCTTTCCTTTCGAACCGTGTGTCCCGTGCGTGCCTCGACCGCGCGCGTCGTGCCGGTCTGCCGCACGCGGCAGGATCGTGGCACGTGGACGGCGCCGGCGGCTTCACGCGCGCGAGCGGCTCAGGTGCTGATTAACCCTGCATCGAACGCGAAATCTTTCCGGTCGCCGGCTTCTGCCGGACACGGGCAGCAGTGACCCCGACGTTCGCGCCGGTGTGATCGCGTCGGCAGGGTTTGTGCCTCGAAGGTGCCTGGTTCTCTGGGCTCGCACTACGGGTGCGGGCCGTCTTCATTTGGAGGCACCATGAGACTTCCGAGACGCCCGTCGTTCGCGGTCGCATCGCTGGTCGCGACGACGCTCTGTGCACTCATTCTGTTCGACGCGGCCGTTGCTCAATCAGCTCCCCGGCAGCGTTTCACGGCCACGGGTCGTGTGGCCATTCAGGTCGACATCAACGGACTGTTCGCCACCGTCCTGGCGGACGGCACTCTCAAGCCGGCCAGCAATACCGTCGGCGCGGCGGAGCAATTCGAGGTCTACGACCTTGGCACGGGACTGTTCGCGCTGAAGTCGGTTGCGAACGGGAGGTTTCTCGGTGCCGAGGCGTCGCACCCGATCGTCGCGAATCGCGGGTCAATCGGTGAAGCGGCGGCATTCCGGCGGCTCGGGGGAGAGCGCATGGCCGTACGGCTGAGGGCTGTAGGCGCCAAGGCGGTGGTGTGTGCCGCAGAGGCGGGCGCCGGCGCCCTGGTGGCATCGAGGCGCTGTCCTCACGCACTCGAGCTGCTCCGGGTGGAGAACGTGCGGGTTCAACCACCCCCCTCGTTCGCCCTGACGTCCCCGGTTCCAGGCAGCATCCTTCAGGCCACGAGTGTCACCTTCACCTGGGACTCGCCCGGAGACGATGCGTGGATCAACGTGGGAACTATGCCTGGAGCATCCGACATATACGCGAGCGGCTCGCTCGGGCAGGTGACGGCCCATACGGCCACCGGCCTGCCGTTGAACGGGTCGACGCTGTTCGTCCAGGTCGGCCGACGCGTGGGCACGCTGGTCGAACGCGCGAACGCCGAATATGTCGCGTCCGTCCGGAAGGGGGTGGCGGTCATCACCGACTTCGCCGACCGTCGACTCGAAGACTGGACCGGATCGGGGATGACGCAGGTCGCCGATTTATCCGCGCAGCTGAGGAGTATGGAGAGCCACTGGGCGTGGCTCAGCCGTGGCCTCGAGACGTATCGCTGGGACATCGTGAGGATCCAGCTGTCGCAACCTGCAGTCGAAAACGCGTATGACGGATGGGTTGCCTTCAGGGACGCCGCGGTTACGCTCGCCCGCCAGCAGATCCGGACAGCCGACTACGACGTGAACAGCGATGGCGTCATCGATGCCATGTGGCTGATCGTGTCCAGTGGCGACAAGCCCGTTCCGTTCGCAATCGGTGGAGCGAGCCGCAATGCCGGGGCGAATCTCTTCGTCGATGGCCAGGCGAGCGGCAGCGTGATCGCCCGAGCCACGGGGAACTTCAATCACGAGCTGGCGCACTGTCTCGGGCTGCCGGACATGTATGGCACCTACAGCACGATGAACAAGCTGACGTTCATGAACGACAGTTGGGCGCTGCCGCCACAGGACTTCAGCGCCTACGAGCGCGTCACGCTCGGGTGGGTGCACCCCCAGGTCGTTACGGCTACGACACGGCGCGTCGAACTGCCGACGGCGGCCGACCACCTCGCCGCCGTCATGGTCCCGACGGGCCACGCCGCGGAGTACTTCCTCATCGAGTATCGCGACCGCCCCGAGGTCGGTTACGGGTCGGCCGCCCCGGACGACTACAAGGGACTGGCTGTTTACCACGTTTGGGACGGTTCCTCGATGTGGCAGGACCCGCCGATTGTGAAGCTGGAGCCGGCAGATGGAGAGATCCAGCCGAATCAGCCGCTGGATCCTGATGATTTCGCCTACCCGGAGAACCCGCGGCTGCTGCGCCCCATGATCGTCCGTTCCTATGACGGCGACGGCGACGAGGTCTTCCGGATCACGAACGTTACGTGGGGGGGCGATGGGCTCCTGTTCGATATCGTCGTCGCGCCGCCCCGAACGGATGAAGCCCCCACGAACCTCCTGACCAACCCGTCGTTCGAAGTGGGCGGAACGGATGGTCCCAGCGGTTGGAGCACCGGCTCGTTCGTCCCGAACGACGCCAGCTTCGTGTGGCCAAGCGCTGCCGTCTCGAACGGCAACGTGTCCGCCGCGCTCGAATCGGTCTCCGGGAACGACCTGTGGTGGTCGCAGACGGTTGCGCTCGTCGAGGGCGAGCACTACCGGCTCTGTGGCGCACTCAAAGGAGAAGCGATCCAAGGCGTGCAGGGAGACGTTGGCGCGAACATCTCCGTGTTGGGCGGCTTCATCCGGTCAGATGCGATCTCCGGCAGCTTCGACTGGACCACTCGGTGTGTTGATTTCGTGGCCGGCGCGCCGCAGGCGGAAGTCGCGTGTCGACTCGGCTTCTACGGGAGCACGGCTCGGGGAAAGCTCTGGTGTGACGCACTCACTCTGGAGCACGCTCACATGCGCAGCGCGTTCTGATGCCGCCGCCGTTTCTGAGCAGAACAGGGTCGGGCAAATGGCTTCCTATCGCCCACCCAGGTGGGCGCGAGCTGGCGTTTTTCGTTCCGGAACAGCGCTCCGCTGCGCCCAAGCCATGTCTCGGGAACATCTGGTGCGCTGCGCGCATCCTATGCTGAGGGACCAAAACATGACCGTGGGAGCTCTGCAGGAGCCCGATGACGAGCTGGCGGCACGCGTCGCGCGCCAGGACGAGGCTGCGTTCGAGACGTTGATGCGCCGTCACAACCGACGGCTTTTCCGTGTCGCACGCGCCATTCTCGGCGACGACGCCGACGCGGAAGACGCGCTGCAGGACGCGTATCTCGACTCCTACCGGCACATGGGCGAGTTCAGGGGCGATGCCCAGCTGGCTACCTGGATGACGCGGATCGTCGTGAACCATGCGCTGATGCGGCTGCGGAAGCGGCGGCGGCACGACGCTGTCGTGCCACTGCACGCGGCGTCCTGGCGCGAGGGCGCGGCCGACATCGACGTGCGCGACGAGGCGAGCGAGCCGCCGCCGGACGCGGCTATGCGCGGGGAAGTGCGCCAGATCCTGGAGCAGCGCATTGACCGTCTTCCCGTCGCGTTCAGGACGGTGTTCATCATGCGCGACGTTGAGGAGATGAGCGTCGAGGAAACCGCGCAGGCGCTCGGCATTCCGTCCGCCACGGTCCGCAGTCGCCTGTTTCGGGCCAGGGCCCTGCTGCGCGAGGCGCTGGCACGCGACCTCGACATGGCAGCGCCCGACGTGTTCGGGTTCGCGGGCGCCCGCTGTGACCGGATTGTGCAGTCGGTACTCGGGCGACTGCGGGCGGAGGCGGATCACCCTCTCGACGCCTGACGCGCAGACGCCGCACGCCGGCCCGGCTGGGCCGGGAACATCTGATCGCCCGTGTGCATCGTATCTCCATGAAAGGCAGAACCGGACGTCACCCGGTGCTCGCATAACAGGAGATGCACATGAGACTGTCAGCATTGCTCGCCGCTCTCGCCCTTGCCTCCCCCGCTGCTGCCGCCGCCGTCAACGACGCGCAAATCGCCGCGATCGTCGTCAGCGCCAACCAGGTCGACATCGACGCCGGCAAGCTCGCCTCATCGAAGACGAAGAACGCCGAGGTGAAGAAGTTTGCCGACCTGATGATCACGGACCACACTGGCGTAAACAAGTCAGCCACGGAGCTCGTGACGCGCCTGCACGTCACGCCGCAGGACAACGACACGAGCCAGGCTCTCAAAGCAGGCGGCGACAAGAACGTCGCAGCCCTGAAGGCGCTCGACGGCGCCGCGTTCGACAAAGCGTACGTCGATCACGAGGTGGCCTATCACCAGCAGGTGCTCGACGCCGTGGACCAGACGCTGATCCCGAGTGCGGCCAATGCCGACCTGAAGGCGCTTCTGGTCAAGGTGCGTCCGGCGTTCGTCGCGCACCTGGAGCACGCTCGCCATCTCCAGTCGTCGCTCGCGAGCACGAAGTGAGGCGGGATGATAGCGAAAAACGCTGCTGCCCGGCACGTTCTTTTGGCACTCACAGCGGTGGTCCTCATGCTCTCTGGCGTGCAGGACCTGGCTGCCGGTGCCAAAGTGCAGAAGGCGGTGACTCACACGATCACAATTGACGGTTCTCGCTTCGAGCCTTCCCTGCTCGCCGTCAACGCCGGCGATCAAATCGTGTGGGTCAACAAGGATCCCTTTCCTCACACCGCGACTGCTCGCGCGGGCGCCTTCGATTCGAAGGCGATCGCGGCCGGCGCGTCGTGGACCTACACCGTGTCCACGCGCGGTGAGTTCGCCTACTCGTGCACCTACCACCCCACGATGAGGGGAAAGTTGCGGGTGAGCTGAAGAGCGACCAGCAAGGAGGGCGACCGGCACCGGCCGCTCCCGGCGGCGATGCTACCGTGCGGAAGGCGCCGGGGCCCCGCTCTCGAGATGCCGGATCCAGTAGCCGACGAGCGGCGGCGGCGCCCCGCCGCTTTGCGCCAGCAGCTGGTTATAGCGCTGCAGGCGCGCGAGGTCTCCGGCGTGGTCGCTCGACGTATTCCCGGCCGCCAGCGCAATCGCGAGTTTCACCGCGAGCACCTGCACGTCGGGTTCGGGTGCCCCGGTCGCCAGCAGCGGCTCGATCAAATCGAGCGCGTGCTCAGGATCGCCCGCGGCGGCGCGCGCGAGTGCCACCCGGCGCGCGAGCGCGGCATCGTCGGGAAACGCGCGCATGGCATCCTTCAGCACGTCCTCGGCGGCCTGTGTGTCTCCGAGTCGCAGCAACGCATCGGCGAGAAGGCGGTAGATCGTCTGGTCTTCGTACCCGAGCGCCAGCACGAGCTGCCACGCGCCCGCGGCCTCGCGGTCACGTCCGCCCGCCGCATAACACGCGCCCAGGTAGATGGCCGCCGGCGGGAAGTCTGATGCGATCTTGATGGCGCTGCGGAATGCGGTCGCCGCAGACTCGAGCTCGCCGCGGCGCAGCCGCGTGATGCCGCGCGCCATCGTCGTGCTCAAGAGCGGTCCCGACGCGGGATCCTTCGGGAGTGCGGTCTCGGGCAGCGCCGCGCCGTGAAGCCAGGCGGAGACCGCCTCGCGCGTCGCGACGTCGGCGCGCGGGCCGTCGACCGTCAACGCCAGTGCCAGCACCGGCGCGACGTATGTGGGCAGGAGCAGATCGTCGTTGCCGGATGCGGGCAGGTGCCGGATGTCATCTGCGAACATTCCGTCCTCAGCCGCCACCGTCTTGACAAGGCTGAACTCGCGGGTGAGGCGCACCGGCGGCGCGTCGCCCGCGGTGACCACGAGCGTCGCGATGTACTCGCCGGGAGGAACCAGTTCGACGGGCAAGCGCGCGTGAGCCGCCGCGCTGGTGTCGCCGGCACGCTCGAGCACGGCACCATCGGCTCCCGTGAGCACCTGGCCCGTCGCGCGATCCGCGATTTCGACTCGCACGCGCACGGATGCCGGCGTCGTGCCGCTCGCCACGGTGACGTCCGCATACGCCTGAAAGGGCACGGCGACAATCGACTGCGCCGGCGCCCGCAGACCACGATCCGACGTCAGCGGTGCCAGTACGAGGCTGCCGACCGTGACGCCGCCGCTCGACGCGAGCGCCACCTGGAAGCGATGTTCCAGGCTGCCCTGCTTGCCGCTGCTGTCGACGGCGGCGAATCGCATCTTGTAGGTTCCTGGCGGGAGCTCAATCATCCCGTTGTAGTGGACCGGCGAGTTCACGCCCAGCGCCAGTGGACTGAGCTTCACCTGCTGGAAGCCGTCGCGCACGAGCTTTCCTTTCTCGTCCACGATGACGAAACCGAGCGCGACGTTTTCAGGGCTGCTCGTCGGCTGCCCGAGTTCGGATCCCACGAGCACGCGCACGCGTCCCTTGCTGCCGCTGGCCAGCGCGTACGTCGCGACCTTCAGGGGCAGTTCCGCTGCGAGGAGCGGCGCGTGCAGCAGCGCCACGACTTGATCCTCGGGGGCCGCTGGGTCCGGAGGAGTGGGCGTCACGGCGAACCGGTGGCGCGAGCGTACGAGGGCGCCCGCGCGCCTGACCTTCAAGTCGATCGCGTGCATGCGGCCGTCGCGGTCGGAGGCCTGCGGCTCGATCGTCAGCAGGTACGATCCGGCCAGCTCGTTGGCGATCTGCGTGAAGGCGTAATCGGCAGTGCCGCTCGTCCGGAACAGCGCACCTCGTCCGACACCGGCCATGAACTCGAGGCCTTCACTCATCATCTGGCGGTCTTCCTGCAGCGTGGGGAAGACGCGTGGCGTGGAGGCATCAGCCTGATCGATCGGGTCGAGGTGAAGGACGTAGATGTTGACGCGCGCTGCCAGCGCCTCGTCCGCAATGCGTGCGATGTCAGGATACCGATCGTCGGCGATCATGCCTTGCGACACCCAGATCAGCGTCTTCGGGGCGGGGATGCGTTTCAGCTGCGCCACGATCGCTCGCAGCATGTTGAGGGATGCCGTCGTCCGGTCACGGAGCAGGATGGCGAGCGATCGCGCTTCCTGCTCGACCTCGGACCGGCACTTCGCCAGTTCGTCTGCCCGTGTCGATGCGTCGGTATCACGTGCGAAGGCGAACTGGCACTCCCGGTTCATCACCTCGTCGAGGTACTGGTTGTCACCGCGATTCAGGGAGCGAACCTCGGTTGGGCTGAGCTGCACCTCGTTCATCGTGTGCTGCGCCGTTCCGATCACCTGTTGCAGCGTGTTGTCGACCGCCTTGCGATCGGTCGTGAACTCGAGCCGCGGGCCGCGCGGAAACGCAATGACGCCGACGCGATCCTCGGGCGTCAAACGATCGAGGAGCGACGTCGCCGAAATGAATGCCGTACGGCCGCGTCCGATCGTGATGGTGTTCTGGTCGATGGCCAGCAGCACCAGGCGTCCCGCCTGCACCCGCTCGTTCGTGCTGAATGCCTCCAAGCCGCCCTGTGGCGTCGGCGCCGCGGGCTCGGAGAGATGCGGAATGAACTCGACGCTGACGATTCCACGCGGTTTGCCGTCGACGTTCAGCTGGAACTCGGAGGCTGTCACGTCTGTGATGGGACGGCCGGCCTGATCGACGACTGCGGCGTCGATCACCACGCGCTCGGTGGTGGCACGGAAGGTGGGTTGATCCGGCAGAGGCGGGTCCTGGGCCGCAGAGAGTGCCGCCGACACGAGGACCAGGACCGGGCGCCAAGAGCAGCCGACGGGTACGCATACCGATCCCTTTCACCGCCGTGGGACGGCCGCCCGGTATCCCTGCCGCGCGCGCACGCGGTACTTGCCACCGGCCACATCGACGTCGATTCGCCGCCACGCCCCGTCGCGCACCGCATTCGTGGGCACGTAGGCCAGCAGGTACTGGCTCGAGAGCTCCTCGACTATAGCGCCAAAATCCTGCTGGAGCCGGTCGATTCGCTCGGTGAGGAAGGCGCGTCCGCCGCTCACGGCGGCGAGGCGCTCGAGAATTGCGCGCAGGCCGGTCTCGCGCACCCCGCGTCCGAGCCCGATGGCATAGATGGTGGCGTCGCTCGTTTCCATGCGCGTTTCCACCCGCTTCAGGGTTGCCACGCTCGACTGGTCTTCTCCATCGGTGAACACGACGAGCGATCGGCGGCCGGCCTGTCGTCCGAGCAGGTTCATCGACGTGAGGATTACGTCGTATAGCGCCGTGCCGCCCCACGGCGCCAACCGTTCGACGGCCCTCACGCGCTGCCCCATGTCGGTCGACTGCCGTGCCAGGGTGAAGATGTTGTCGTTGAACGCCAGCAGCGTCACCTGGTCGGCCGGGCGCAGCGCCCCGAGGAACGTTCTAGCCGCCGCCTTCAGGGACGGCATGGCGTCGGTCATGCTGTAGCTCACATCCAGAGCCACGACGATCTCGAGCGGGATGTTGTCGTTCGCAAAGGCGGTGACGGCTTGCGGAGCGCCGTCCTCTCGCACACGGAAGGCGTCGCGCGGCAGCCGGCGCACGAGCTTGCCGTCGGCGTCGGTCACCGTCACCGTGACCTGCACGGCATCGACGTCCACCTGTTCGACATAGCCGGCCCCGCGCGTCCGCAAATTCGTGACGAGGCGCGTGCCGTCGGGGAGCGTGGCGGTCGCACGGAGGACGTGTTCCCGAAGGGCTGCGCCAGCGTCCCACGAGCATTCATACGGCGGACGCTGAAGCGTGCACACGACCTGTCCGTCGGCGAACAGGCTGACGTCCTGCACCGCGGTGTTCGCCGGGTCGATCCGCACGCGCAGCGTCGTGGGTCCATTCACGTACGCGTCGGACGCCGGCGAGACGAACGCGACGGCTGCGGCCGTCGGAGCTGGCTGCCCGGACACGGCCGCCGCGCCCGCGAGTGCCCCGAGCACCGCCGCGCCAAGGCCGGCGCTGCGCGTCATGGCTGCCCGACTGCCGTTGCCGCGGGCACGAGCGGGCCATCGGTGACGGTGAGGGCGTACACGTAGTCTTCCGCGTCCGCGCGACCGAGGGCGTTTGCGCGACGCACGAGGGCCATCCAGTCGTCCGGGTACGCGGGACGCGCATCGTCGATGAAGCGCTGCAGGCCTGCGCGCAGCACCTCCCGCGTGAGGACCGACGGCAGTCGAAGATCCATGAGTAGTTCTGCCACCCGCAGCGTGAGGTCGGCGAAGCGGCCGGGGAGATACGCGGACGCCTGACGACCGGCGACGGCATCGATGGCGTCCGGGCCTGGAAAGCGCAGTGCCCACGCGCCGTCGATCGTCTGCGCGGGCGCGCCCCACGCGTCGACGTCAGCTGGAAGCGGTTCGCGCACGCCTAGCCACACCAGCTCGGATCGCGCGACCATCCGGAGTGCGGCGTCCGGCTCGAAGGCGTGTGTCCAACGCAACAGCTGCGCGCGCCAGCCGGTGATACCGGCGCGGGCCAGGGTGTCGCCCAGGTGATCGTCGGCGGCGAGGGCCGATGCGAGCACCTCGCGTCCGTGCTGCATCGCGCCGACCAGCGCGGCACGAGTCGTGTCCGAGAGTTCCGCCGGGTTCATCAGCGCCACCGTCGCTACGAGCGCCCGCCGATCGGGACCGCTCAACGTCGGCTGCCGCGACGGCATGTCGCCGAGGGCACGACGCAGCGCGAATCGGCTCATGGCCAGGTCCACCGCGAGCAGCGAGCCCGTGAGATGCCACGGCTGTCCTCCTGCCGCGACATCGACCGGCAGCTCCCAGGTGCGGATACGGCGCCGCGATGCGTCGAGCTCCTCGAGGCCGAACTCGTGGAGTCGAGACACGTCGCCCGCCAGGAACGCCTGTCCTTCGGCGTCCCCGAGCGCGCAGGCGTAGACCAGTGAGCGGAGGACGTTGCCCATGATCGTCGCGCCGAGATCGGCGAGACGGCGCGCGTGCTGCACGCGCGTCGCAACTGACGGGTGCTGCGCACCGGCGAGGGCGCGAACGGCGGCGCTGAGCTCGGGGAGGGGATCCACGACGCCGGCGGGTTCGGCTTCCCCGCTCTCGCTTGCGCCGAAATGAGCAACCAGCCGCTCGAGCGTCGCATGAACATCCGAGAGGTCCTCCCCTTCGCCGCGGCTCCGCAACGTTCTCGCAGACGCGATGAGGTCCAGCGCGTCGTCGAGCGAAGGACCGCCCTGCCGCTGCCGGATCGCCCGCATCCGCGTGTACTCGGATGCGGCGAGGTCGACGCGGTACCGCGTTCCCTCCCAGGTGAGAAGCGTCGGCGGATCGGCTGTGCGACCTGAGGCGGCATCGAGGAGGCGGTGTTCACGTTCGTTGTCTCCCGCCGATTCCGTCGATGGAGCACTGCCCGAAGTGGCGGCCGCGGGGTTGAGCGCCGGCTCGCGTGCGGGTCGTGCGTGCCCGACGCTGCCGAGCAGGTCGTCTCCAATCCAGTGGGCTACGTGCGCCGAGTACCCGAGTGGATCGGCCGTCCGCTCGTCGAGGAGACGCTGGATCAGATCGGTCGCGCCCGCCGGCTGGAGCGCGCGGGCGTAGACCAGGCGCTCCACGAGGGCGAGTGAGCCCTGGAAGGCGCTGATGTCGGCGCGCTGCTGGTCGGCCCCGACCACGACGACGCCGCCGACAGGCAGCCCGAACTTGAGTGCGCGCTGCGCAGCAGCCGCCAGCACGCCCGGCGCTCGCACGCCCATACGTTCGAGCGCGAACGGCAGGGTCTCGACTTTCGCGATGGCACGTAACGCCGTCAGCGCATCGGGTGCGTCGGGCGGGTGAAGGTCCGGAAAGACGCGCTGGGCGAACGACAGCGTCAAGAAACGCGTGCGGCGGCGAGTCCAGTCAGACACCATGATGAGCCGCACGAGCATTGCCGCGTCCACCGTGGGACCATCGAGCAGATGAGCGGCGTCGTCCCGCCCGCGATCGATGCCGCCGTCGGCGAACGCGGCCGAGAGGAATGCCTCGGTGGCGGGGCTGGCCACGCGCCCGTCGGATGTCAGGCGCACTTGCTGAAGCACAAAGGCGACATCGACGGCCATCCGCCCGAACGGCCGGTCGATCACCGACCAAGACGGGTCGCTGTCGGCGCACACGCGGTAGACCGCGACGCCGATGTCGGTGTTCGGGCCGGTTGGCTCGGAGAGACCGAGCGCAAAACGCTGCCGCGCAGGCTCGAGTTGGGCAATCAGATCATAGAAGTACGCGAGCCGGCCGGCATCGCTCGTGACGAGGCGCGTGAGGAACTGTGCCGGGGCGTTGACCGGCAGTGCGAGGCGTTGCCACAACGGCAGCGCTGGCGGACCGCCAGGAGTATCGACTTGGCCGGCGCGCACACGCACGCTGCGAGCGACGACCGAGAACGCGGGGGCGCTCGAGCGCGTGATCGTGGACACCAGCTCACACTGGTCGGCGAGAAACACGCGCGTGGACGGATCCGTGCTCGCCAGCGCGACGTACATCAGGCCGACGGCCGGATCCCTCACGATCGCCGACGCCACGCTGCCCCGAACGCTCCGCGGCTTCGTGATGCAGGATTCCCAGAACTTCTCAGTCAATGGCAGCGGTACCAGATCGTCATCTGGATCCGGCTGCAGGCCGGCGACCGAATCGGCCGGCGCCGGGCGCGGGTTTGGCCTGCCCTTCTTGCCTGCGGGCCCGGATCCGAGGGCCCCCGCCGCCACGAGCAGCGCCGTCAGCCGTGCTCTCAACGTGCCGCGACGCGTGTCGTCTTCGTGCAGACGCCTGACGGCTTCAATCAGCGTCAGCGCTCGCGACAGCCCCGGATCCAGATCGAGGGCCGCCAGCAGCTCGCGCCGCGGAATCGGCGTTGCAATGGTGGTCCAGGCCGCCGGCGGCGTTCGATTCGCAAGCTCGCGAGCGGGCGCGGCGTGCGCCGTGCAGAGGAGGACGGCAACCGCCGCCGTCACCCGGCCTGGAAGCATGCGGGAGTACGTATCACCGCTGAAGCCATTCCACCAAACGCAAAGCGCCCACGGCCACACGCGGGATAAAGCCGCCACGGAACTCAGTCGGTCCAATGGTGTCGGACGTGGCGGCTTCAGGCGCTTCACGCGCAGCCGTCACGGTCCACCAACCGGACCTGCCGTGCGTTGTCGGATCTGTCGCGCGTGATGTCGGGTGTGAACCCAGTGGAACTTGCGCCATTGGCGGATGTTCAGCGGTCCGAGAATGGGGTGGTCGAGGATTTTCACCCGCGTGCCGAACTGCGCCGCCGCATGGGTGAGGGCTTCGTCCATCAGTCGCACGTTGTCAAGGGCGTGCCGCAGCGCGTCGTCGGGCGCGATCCCGATCGGCAGCGCCACCTGCGGTGCCTTGCGTCCGGTCGGGAAGTAGCCGCCGTCGATCACCAGAAATGCCGCCGTGCGAGTCCTGAAGGTCGCGCGCGACGCGCGCGGCGTGCCCGTGGCCATCACCCGCTCCAGCCCACGGCAGGTCGCCGAGAACGTGCGTGCGAGATGATCGAGCGTTTCAGCGACACTCCACTTGCCCGGCGCGTGGTCCGCAAGTTCCGCGATCGTGAGGCGGCCCGCGCACTCGTGCAGCGCCGTCGCGCCACGCTCCAGAAACGCATGCATGCTCGTCAGCTTACCGCGTGAGCGTCTGCATCGACCCGCGCCGGTTAACGGACGCGCAGTCAAGGAGAGCGTTCCAGTAAACGTACGGGCACGGACCGCCAACCGTCACAGCTCGACCCAACAGCGGACCGAGTCCGGACACCGCTATCGCCATGCGAATGGCTGCCAAAATGACAGGAAATAACGCCTACGTTCTGGGAGGGTAGTCCATTTGCGTACTGGCGTCTGCGGCGCACGCGACAGATTCTTGCTACCTCGACGCAACCGGACGGCTCGACCGTCCCAGCCAGGAGTTGGGCGCATATGTTTTGTGTCTGTCGTGCAGCACTTTCGCTCGCAATTGCCCTCGTTCTCGCCGTCCCGGCGAGTGCTCAATCGACGGCCGGAACCCTTCGTGGTGTCGTGCGCGACGAGAAAGGGGCTCCCGTGCCCGGGGCGACCGTCGAAGTCGTGACCCCCGGGACGGCATTGATGCGACGGGCGACCACAGACGCGAGCGGGTCATTCGTGGTGGTGGACGTGCCTCCAGCTGTCGTCGACGTCACGATCAGCGCGTCAGGCTTCGGAGACGTACGGCGAACCGGTATCCCCGTCGAGGTCGGCCAGACTGCTTCGCTGGTCGTTGCGCTGCCCGTCGGGCGCGTGCGCGAGGCTGTCGTGGTCGCCGCGGCTGTCGGCGTCGTCGCTGTCGATACCAATCGCTCGGTGGTGGATGCTGTCATCCCTTCCCAGCTCATCGAATCGTTGCCACTGAACGGGCGCAACTTCCTGGAGCTGGCATTGCTGGTGCCGGGCAATGCGCCGGCACCCAACTTCGACCCGACGAAGTCGAACACGGTCACGATCTCGTCGGCCGGCCAGCTCGGTCGTGGCGGCAACATCATGGTGGACGGCGCCGACAACAACGACGATGTGGTCGGCGGACCCTTGCTGAACGTGACGCAGGAGGCGGTGCAGGAATTCCAGATCGCTACCAACCGCTTTACGGCGGAGACCGGACGCTCGGCGTCGTCCGCGATCAACGTCGTCACCAAGTCCGGCAGTGACCAGCTGCGCGGCTCGACGTCGCTCTTTCTGCGCGATGCCCGTTGGCAGGGGCTGCCGGCCACCTACGACCGCAGCTTTGGCGAAGAGCCGCCCTTCGATCGCCAGCAGTTTGCCGGAGCCGCGGGAGGGCCGCTCGTCCGCGGTCAGGCGTTCTGGTTTGGGGCCGCGGAGTACCGCAACCAGGACGGTGGAGTGCTGGTTGGCGAGCGGGACCTCGCCACCCGCACGATCGGCCGCAGGTTTGCGCCGGCGCCGCTCGAGGACGTGCTCGGCTCCGCCCGGGTCGACTGGAGGGTAGGTGGCTCCGACACGATCGCCTTCCGGTACGCCGGCCAACGAGCCGACGACACGGCCGCGAGCACGTTGGATCGCGCGATTGGATCGGCATCGCAACGCCAGTCGAGCCGCAACCGCTACCAGTCTGGTATCGCCACCTGGACGCGCACGTGGTCACCGACGCTCGTCAACATGACATCTGCATCGTTCAGCACCTTCCGTAATCAGATCAATCCGGTTGCAGTCGGCCCCCAGCTGACGTTTCCGAGCCTGCAGGACGGCTCGTCGTTTCGCGTGCCCCAGGGGACCGAGCAGAAGCGCTTTCAGCTGGCCGACACGGTGACGCTGGTGAAGGGGGCCCACATGCTGCGCGTCGGCGGTGAGTGGCAGCGCGTGGACGCAGACTTCGACCTCGACGTGTTCCGGCAGGGCCGCATCGAGTTCGTCGAGGACTTCGCCGGGTTCGATCACAACGGCGACGGGCGCGTCGACGATGGCGACCTGCTGTTCGCGGTGACCCTGCGCAGCGGCAAACCCGATCAGGGGCTGGTCATCCCCGACGCCGACAATCACTATCTCGCCGGGTTCATCCAGGATGAGTGGCGGCTGCGATCGGATCTGACGCTGAGTGCGGGACTGCGCTACGAGGTCGACACCGACGTCAAGAACGTGTCGCGGGTGGACGAGATCAATCCCCTCGCGCAGCCATTCCTCAAAGGGACGCGCGAGCGCGATCTGAACAACCTGGGGCCGCGCATCGGCTTCAACTGGTCACCGGGCGACGCGCGCACAAGCATTCACGGGGGCTACGGCATTTACTACGACCGCGTCACCCTGGAGATTCAGTCGCTCGAACGCGGGCTCGATGGACGCGCGCTTCCGATCGAGGTGCGGGCTGGCAATGTGTTCTTCGTGAATCCTGAGACAGGGCAGTTTCCGCCTTTTGCCCCGTCGACGCTCAACCCGTTCACCGGCTTCATCCTGCCAGGCGCAGGCGCGTCGGGCATCAACATCATCGACAACACCCTGCAGAATCCGAGTGTGCAGCAGTTCAATCTCGGCGTGCAGCACGAACTGCCGGGTCGCGTCGTCCTGCGCATAGACGGCGTGCACGACTTCGGCACGCACTTCATCATCGGCCGCACGGTAGGCGAGGTCTACAACCCGGTGGTCGGCGGGCCCGATCGCATTGTGAATCTGGAGTCGAGCGTCGACACGAAATATGACGCGCTGCTCGTCAGTGCGGAGCAACGTGCGACAGACCACGGTTTTCGTGCGTCGTACACGTTGAGCAAGGCATTCAACTACTCGAACGACGACCAGATTCCATTTTCCAACGGTCCCATCGACCCACAGAATCTCGGGCTCGAGTATGGTCCCACGCCAAACGATCAACGACATCGTTTCACCGTGGCGGGCTGGGCACGAGTCCCCGGCGGTGTCGTGGTGGCGCCGATCTGGACGATCGCGTCGGGGGTGCCGATGGATATCCTCATGCCCGACGCGCAGTCGCGCGTGCCGGTGTTCCAGCGAAATGCGGGTGGGCGCCTGTTCAAGACGCCGGAGGCGCTGAATGCGGCAATCACCGCCGTGAACGGCAGTGGTGGCATCGCCGGCGAGCTGCTGCCGCTCGTGAGCCCTGGGGCACGCTTCAATGACAGCTTCAATTCGGCCGACGTCCGCGTGTCCCGGCCGTTCAGGCTTCGGCAGGTGCAGGTAGAACCGATCGTCGAGGTGTTCAACGTGTTCAACGTCACGAACATCCTGGGCGTCTCGAATCGCAACTACTCGGGCTACTCGAACGTGCTCGTGCGCGACAGCGGCGACCCGCAGGATCCCCGGTATCTGACATCGTCCAGTTTCGGCAAGCCGGTCACCACCGCCGGCGGCGTGTTCGGGACTGGCGGGCCGCGCGCGTTCCAGTTCGCGGTCCGGGCGACATTCTGATGCCGCTCCGCGGCGGCACGCTGGCACGTGAGCTGACGCTGTCGTCGGCGACGGCGCTCGTGGTCGGCCAGGTCATCGCCGTCGGCATCTTCCTGACACCGGGGACGATCATCCGCACGCTTGCGTCGCCGCTCTGGGTACTCGTCGTCTGGCTGCTCATCGGCGGAATGGCGCTCTGCGGGGCGCTCTGCTACGGCGCGCTCGCAGCCCGCTATCCAGATGCGGGGGGCGGGTACGTGTATCTCCGCGAGGCGTTCGGGCCGCAGGTAGCGTTCCTATACGGATGGAAGTGCTTCCTGGTCATGGATCCTGGAATCACGGCGGCGCTCGCGTGGGGATTCGCCAGCTACCTTGGGTTCATCGTGCCGCTTGGACCGATGGCTCTGCGGGTGGTCGCGATCTCGGCGATCGTCGCCCTGGCGGCTGTGCACGCGATCGGGATTCGGCCCGGCACGCGGCTGCTGGGAGCGCTGGCCGTGCTGAAGCTGGTCCTCATCGCCGCGATTCTGTACGCGGCCTTCGCGAGCACGGCCGGCCACTGGCAGCACCTGCAGCCGTTCGCCACGCGGCGTTCCGGCGCGCCGCCCATCGGCCCCGCGCTCGCGGGCGCCCTGGTCGCGGCCTTCTTCTCGTTCGGCGGATGGTGGGAAGTGACGAAGATCGCGGGCGAAGTACGGGACCCGCTCCGGACGGTGCCTCGCGCCCTGCGGCTCGGCCTGGCCACCGTGACGCTCGTCTATCTCGCGACGACTCTCGCATTCATGTACGTCATCCCGATCGAGCAGGTCGGGCCCGGGGAGGCATTTGTCGCGCAGGTCGGCCTGGTGCTGTTCGGGCGCTCCGGTGGCGCGGTTGTGGCCTGCGTCGTCGTGGCGTGTGTGCTCGGCAGCCTGGCGGCCATGCTCATGCTCGCTCCCCGCGTCTATTTCGCCATGGCGCGGGACGGCCTGTTTCCTGCGGCCGCCGCGGTAATCCATCCAAGGTTCGGCACGCCTGCCCGTGCGATCGGCGCGCAGGCGTTGCTCTCGTCCGTCCTGGTCGTGCTAGGGACATTCGACAGCATCGTCGCCTACTTCATCTTCGTCACGGTCGCGTTCATCGCGCTGACGGTGGCCGCGACCTTCGTGCTGCGCCGCCGCGATCCGACGCTGCGCCCGCCAGGCCACCCGTGGCCGGCCGCAATCTTCCTGTGCATGGTGGCGGGTCTTCTCGCGCTGCTCGCCGTGAACAATCCCGTGCAGGCCCTGCTCGGCGTGGGCGTCGTCGCACTTGGTCTGCCGGTTTATCGCGCGCGCACGCGCGCAGTCACCGGTCTCGCTCCTGCTGCATCGACGGAGATCCAATCATGACGTGGATTCGCACCATACCTTTCGACGAAGACGAGACGCTGCGCCGGGCGCGGGAGGCCCAGCAGGCGCTCTATCCGATTGAGTACGCACAACCGACACACCCTCTCCACAAGGACACGGACGGGATCGTGGCGTCGCATTCCCTGATTCCCGCCGCGTTGCACCATGCGTTCGCCGCCTTTGGCGCGCTGATGGCGACGGACCTCCCGCTCACGCGCCGGCAGCATGAGATGATCACCACCGTCGTGTCGGCGACGAACAGGTGCCAGTATTGACTCGAGTCGCACGCAGAGTTTCTGCGTAGAGTCACACTGGACGATGCCTTCGTCGAGGCGATCGCACGGGACTTCCGGTCGGCGCCGATTTCCACCCAGGACCGCGTGATGCTCGAGTACGTCGAGCAGATCACGCGCGATGCCACACGGATTACGCCGGAGCATCACGCCGGTTTACGGGCAGTCGGATTCGACGACCGCGGCATCCTGCAGATCACCCTGATCGCGTCGTGGTTCAACTACATCAACCGGGTGGCCGATGCGCTTGGTGTGGGCCGCGACGCGGTCTGACGCGGGTTGCGCCGCCGCGCGGAACGGCAGCTGGGCTGGCATTCGTCATTCGATCGTTCGGCGGTCCGCGACGGCGGACCGGGAGAAGCGGGCGCGGTCAGGCCTGTGGAACTCGCGGCTGCAGATCCTCACTCGCCAGGAGCGATGCGATGACGGCCACGAGCTCGGCCGGCTCGAACGGTTTGGAGAGGTGCGATTGATACCCCGCCTGCAGCGCCCGCAGGCGATCCTTTGGACGCGCATGGGCGGTGACCGCGACCGCAACCATGCGGTCCATCGCCGCGCTCTCGACAGCACGTGCACGGCGCATCAATGTATAGCCGTCCTCACCCGGCATCTCGATGTCCGATACCAGCACGTCCGGCGCACTGGCCTGCAACGTGATCCACGCCTCCGCGGCCGAGCTCGCCGAAACGACGTCCGCCCCCGCGTGCGTCAGCACGTGTGACAGCAACTCGCGCGATTCCTGCTCATCGTCCACGACCAGCACGCGGCGGCCACCGAGGGTCGGTGTCGAATCGGCCTGCGCCGCGCGTATGCTCGTCGACAGCTCGCGCTGGTGGCCTCGTGCGTCGTGGGTATGCGAGGTGGCGGCCGGCAGCAGCACGCGGAACGTGGTGCCCTGGTTGAGGCCGGGGCTGTCCACTTCGACCGTGCCGCCGTGCAGCTCCACCAGGCTGCGGGCAATCGCGAGCCCCAAGCCGAGACCGCCATGTGCGCGCGTCGTGCCGGTGTCGCCCTGCCGGAAACGATCGAAGACATATGGCAGGAACTCCGGCGCGATGCCAATCCCGCTGTCGGCCACCGCGAGCCGAACGGACCCCTCGAGTCTGTCGAGTGTCACACAAACCCGTCCGCCGGCGGCCGTGAATTTCAGCGCGTTCGACAGGAAGTTCCAGACGACCTGCTGCAGGCGATCCGCGTCGCCCACGACGGTGAACGGACCGGGCTCAACGCAGGCTTCGAGATCGATGTCCTTGGCCCCTGCCGCCGGTCGAATCGACTCGATCCCGGCGTGGACGATGGCTGCCAGATCGACGCGATCCACGTGGAGCTGCAGCTTGCCGGTGATGATGCGGGAGACGTCGAGCAGGTCGCCGACGATCCGCGTCTGCGCTCGCGTGTTGCGCTCGATGATGTCGAGGGCCCGCGCGTGCTGCGCCTGCGGGACGGCGCCGGTCTGCAGCATGCGGACCCACCCGTGGATCGTGTTCAGGGGCGTGCGCAGCTCGTGCGAGATCGTCATCAGAAACTCGTCCTTCAGACGACTCGCCGTTTCCAGCTCCGCGCGTGCCTCCTGCTCGCGTCCGACAACCGCGCTCAGCTCCGCGTTGGCGGTGGCCCACGCGGCCGTGCGCTCGTTGACGCGGCGCTCGAGCGAATCGTTCGCCTGACGCAGCGCCTTGGCGCTCGCGGCACGCCGCCGCTCGTCGCGCTCGAGCAGCACGTACACCCACACCAGCAGCGCGCCCATGAGGGCGACGACCGCAATGCCGAGCCCGCGCGTCCGCCGCATGGCACGCGCGTCTTCAGCCAGACGGGTGTCACGCAGGCGCAGCTCCTCCCGCCGCATGTCGCTGAGCGTGCTCCGCACGCGATCCATCATGATTCGCTCCTCGATGGCCCTTTGCGGCCGGAGCGGGCGGTCGTGCTCGTAGTCCATCCGCTGCTGCCGGAGGAGTTGGATCTGGCTCGCGACCTGCGTGCGCAGCAGCTCGAGCCGCTGCTGTTGGTTCGGGTTGTCGGCGGTGAGCGCGGCGAGAAAATCCAACTGCCGTGGGAGCGCGCGTTCGGCCTCGTCGAAGGGCGCGAGAAACTGCGTATCGCCCGTGAGGAGGAACCCGCGGGTGCCCGTTTCTGCCTCGACGCTACGGGCTACCACCGCTTCGATATTGACGAGCACTTGTTCGGTGCGGACGAGCGATTCGTTCGAGGTTTCGGCCCGCTGCAGAGCGCCAAAGGCCAGCAGCGTGACGGTGATGAACACTGCCAGGACAGCAACGAAGCCCGCGCGCAGGAGCGGTGGGGACTGGAGCATTAGCGAATCACGACATTGCACCGAAATGCGCTGCCGCGCAAGGACCTCGAGCGGCAGGGGTGTCCACTCGGGATGCCGTGCAGCGGCGGCCGCCCGTCATATTCGGCCCACGGCGCGGGGGCGATGCGCCACAGAGGATCGCAGCTTGCACCAAAACGTCGTGAAAGGAGAGTGCCCGAATGGCAGACTTTGAAGATCGGCTCAGGTGGGAAGAGGAAGAGTCCTACTGGCGCAGCAACTGGCGCAGCCGTCCGTACGCCTCGTCCGGCACATCCGATTACGACGCGTATCAGCCGGCGTACCGGTACGGGTTCGAATCGGCCAATCGCTACTCTGGCCGTGACTGGACGGATGTCGAGTCGGATCTCCGCACGAACTGGAACTCGTACGAGCACCGCGGATCGTCAACGTGGGAGCACGTGAAGGACGCGGTCCGAGACGCCTGGGATCGCGTGACGGGCCATCGACACGCCGGAATTCGGAGCTAAGAAAGGACGGGCGGGAGCATCGGGCTCCCGCCCGCTGCGAAACCGCGCGTCGGGCCTGCAGCAGTCGTGCTACGCGTTCCGCAGCAGCGCCCGAAGCTCCACGCCTGCCCACAGTCGCTCGCGCATGGACTTCGTCTCGGCGAGCGCCAATGCGCCCGCACGCGTGACTACGAACAGGCGCCGTGAGTTCGGCTCGGTCCGCGCCGTGCGCTCGGAATCGACGAGTCCCTTCGACTCCAGGCGGTCTAACGTGACGTACACCGACCCGATCGTCACGTCGCGCCCGGTTACCTTCTCCAGCTCGCGCCGCACGTTCATGCCATAGGCATCCGGCCTGGTACGAATGACCGCCAGAAGCACCTGTTCCTCGAACGTACCGAGCGGAGTGGCATCTGACGTAATCGAGAATTTCATCGTCGACCTGCCCGCGCCGCCAGGCGCGGCGTCCAACGTTTGCTCATCGTGGTCTCCACGCCTACTGCTCCCGGAGGACGACCGCTGGGTCCGTGTGGCTCGCACGACGGGCAGGAAACCAGGCCGCGACCGATCCCACTGCCACGAGTGCCAGCACGGCGCCGGCGATGGCCGGCGGATCGGCCGCGCTCACGCCGTACAACAGCGACGCGAGCAGGCGCGTGAATAGCAGCGCAGCCACCACCCCTACCGCGCTGCCGATGCCCACGAGCCCCAGCCCGCGGCCGACGACCTGCGACACGAGTCGCGTCGGAGCCAGACCGAGCGCGATGCGTATGCCGTAGTCTCGACTCCGCCGCGCCACGAAATGGGAGATAACGCCATAGACACCTACCGCGCCGAGGACCAGCGCCAGGCCGGCGAGCATCGAGACCAGCGTCACGACCTGGCCGGCCGGCCCCACCGCTTCGTCGAACACGGCCTGCATCGACGTGACCCGATGGACGGCGACGTGAGGCGCCTCACGCTCGAGCGTGTTGCGTGCGGCCTGGACCATCGCGGGAACGTCTGCGGCCGACGCGACCCGCAGCACGAAGGTGGTCTCCGGCAGGATGGCGGTGGGCACCTGCTCGTAGAGCATGTAACGCGCCGGGGCTGGCGCATCGGTCAGGTTCGCTTCCGCTACATTCGCCACCACGCCGACGATGCGTTCGCCGTGCTCGTCGAACCCGGTCTGCAGCACACGTCCGACGGGATTCTCGCTGCCGAAGTACTTCGCCGCGAGCGCTTCGTTGATCACGACGACACGCTCGGTCGTCGTGCGGTCGGTGCCGAGAAAGCCGCGGCCGCGTCGCACGGCAATCCCGAGCGCCCTGAAGTAGTCGGCGGTGACCAGGCGTACGAAGGTCGTGGTGCCATCCAGATCCGGGCGTCCCGCAATCGACAGGCCCCAGCTGTCGCCCGGCCCGCGTAACGGTAGCTTCTGCGTTGCGGCCACGGCGCGAACACCTGGCAGTGCCTGCAACTGCGGCAGCGCTTCCAGGTACGCGCGCCGGCGCTCGTCGGCGGTCAACTGCGTCGGCACGGTCACATCCAGAACGGCCACCGCGCGCACGTCGAGCCCGGGGGTGATGCCGCGCAGGTTGGCGACGGAACGAAGCAGCAGGCCC
The DNA here is from genome assembly GCA_963697705.1 of Vicinamibacteria bacterium. Classification (GTDB taxonomy): domain Bacteria; phylum Acidobacteriota; class Vicinamibacteria; order Vicinamibacterales; family JAENWD01; genus CAVUCH01. Next base: position 27,737 of record CAVOPA010000011.1, on the reverse strand, counting down.
GCCCCGGCCGACAGCAGCACGGCGAGCGCGATCTGCGCCACCACCAGAGCGCCCTCCAGGCGACCGCCCCGAGTCGAGACACCGCCCGTACGCGTGGTCGCCATCGTCGACTGCAGACTTCCCCGCCACAGCGTGATGGCCGGGACCAGCGCAATGAGGGCCGCTGCGGGCAACGCCACGAGGATCGCCGTCCAGAACACCGTCCAGTCGAGCGTGGCGGTCTCGGCGAGCGCGCCAAGCGGCAGTGACTTGACGAGCAGGCCGAACACGGTGGCCGCGAGCAGGGCTCCCACGACTCCGGCCAGTGCGCCGACCAGCAACGACTCCAACACGAGCTGTTGCGCCAGGCGGTGGCGTCCCGCGCCGAGGGCCGAGCGCACGGCGATCTCGGTCGCACGGCCACCCACCTGGCCGAGCATGAGGGCCGCCACATTGACGCAGGCGATCAGCAGGATGAGCGCCATGGCGACGAAGGTCGCAATCAGTCCTGGACGCACGTCGCCCACCATGGCGCAGCGAGGACACATCGCCCCGAGTGGCCCCTCCATTCTTCTGTGCTGGCAGGCGCACAGCAGGACCGCGAAGCGCAGCAGGAGCCCGACTGCCCGGCGGCGCACCACACGGCTTCAGGTGATCGAGCACTCTCGGGTGATTCTACAATGTCGAAACAATTTCGACAATGTCGTGCCGCAGGTCCGATCGCGAACGCTGGCCGCCCCGGCGGCTTACGCTGGCAGAGGCTGTGGCGTGTACGTGGGCCCGACGCAGCGGGGGCCGTCAGATGTCCAGGCGAGGCGATCGATACAGAGCTGCCGCACCTTCATCGCGCGATCCCACGCGTGATAGACGATGTACTCGGTGGCACGGTCGGGGCCGGTGGTGATCGAGTGGTGCCCGGGTCCTCGAACCTTGCCGGGTACGCCTTTCAACACGCGCGCCTCGCTCCCCTGCCCTGTGTACGGTCCCATCACGTTGTCGGCAACGACGAAGTCGACACCGTAGTTGGCGGTTTGGTAATTGGAGCCGCTGTAGAAGCAGTAGTAACGCCCGTCGTGGCGGCGCACGAACGGCCCCTCGATTGTGTGCCACTCGTCGAAGGTCCTGTTGTAGACGTTCATGCGGCGTCGCGCTTCGTACAGCGTCCATGGATAGCGCGCGCGCACGACGGTGCGGCATTGACCGGCCAGCTTCGTCATACCCAGCAGCCGGTCGACCACGACCGACGTGCCAGGAAGCACCCCGCCTTCCGTATCGAGGAAGTTGCGTGCGTAGAACAAGTACCACTGCCCGTCGACGTCCTTGAACGGATGCGCATCGATCGTGAACCGGTTGTTCTCGCAATCGAGCAGCGCCACACCGGTATCGGTGTAAGGCCCTTGCGGCGTCCTGCTCGTCGCGACGCGCAGGCGAACTTCTCTTCCTCTTTGCCGCCCATCGCGTAGTAAAGATAGAAGGTGCCGTCGTCGAACGCGACTTCCGGAGCCCAATACAGGTAAGCCGGATCCGGTGTTGGCGGGGTCAACGCGCCGCCGGCTGCCTGCCAGTCGACCAGGTCTCGCGATCGGAGCACGGAGAAGATGCGGCCGTCCGCCTTGCGCTCGCCGCCAGTCGTACCGAAGCCGTAGTACACGCCGCCGTGCTGGAGGACCATGGGATCGGGCATGGAGCCCGTGTACACCGGATTGGTGTAGGTCTTCTGTGCTGGATACGCCGCCGCCGTCAGACTCCTGCCGATCGCCAGGTCGGCATCCAACAGCCCGCTGGCGCACAGGCCAACGCCCGACGTGAGCTGTCGCAAGAACTCCCGTCGGGAAGCGTCAAGGCCTGCCGACATCATCATCAGGTGCCTCTTCGAGACAAGCCACGGGCACACCGGCTCTCGCAGGTCAGAAGCGAGTGGTCAGCGTTACGCGTACGGCTCGCGGCGACCCAGGCGTGATGTTGAAGTTGTTCTGCGCGGACGGATAGTACCGGGCGTTGAGCGCGTTCTCGACGTTGACCTGTGCCCGTAGGCGCGATGACACGGTTGCGAACACCGCTGCGTCAACTCGCACGAACGATGGCACCGTCACCAGGTTGTCGGTGGACGTGAAGATATCGCCGCGGCGGGAGATGCCGAGCCCCGCCGCCCACCTGCGAGTGATGTCCACTCGGTTCCAAATCGAGAACGTGTGCCGCGGCAACTGCGCCAGCCGGGCGCCGGCGCGGGCGGCTGCAGATGCGGTCTGCGTGATGACACCGTCCTGGTAGCTGTACGCCGCCATCATGTACCACCGATCGATCGGGCTGCCCGACGCTCCCGTCTCGAGCCCCGTGGTGCGCTGTCCGTTCACCAGCAATGAACGGGTGGGGTCCACCGGGTCCGGCACGACGACGTTGGTGCGATCGAGCCGGAAGACCGCGGTCGTGAAGGAGAGCGCAGGAAGCACGTCCCATTTTGCGCCGGCCTCGTAGTTCGTGAACTGTTCGGGCGCGAGCGCCTCGTTCGACAGCGTCAGCGAGGCCAGCTGTTCGCCGGCGCGCGGGACATACGCAAGCGAGTAGCTCGAATACAGCGATAGCGCTGCGACTGGCTTCACAATCACGCCGACCCTCGGCGACAGCAGCCGGTCGACGGTCTCGAGCCTCGCCCCGGTGCGGTGATTATTGAAATCCACGCGGAAGTCATCGTAGCGGAGGCCGACCACCGTTTGCACGCGACGCGACAACTCGACTTGGTCCTGGGCGTACAGCGCGGCAACGGTTGCTACGCCGTCGTTGTCGGCATCGGTCGCGCTCTGCCTGAAGCTGGCCGGCAGCGAAGGGTGCGGGTCGCTGACCGGCACAGAGATCGTGGCTGCTCCATCGAAATATCCCGTCTGCCGGAAGTTGCTGGTGGATTGGCGTCCGAACTCCGTGCCGAGGACGAGGGTGTGCCTGATCCGCCCGGTGAGGACGAGGGCGTTCAGATCCGTTTGGGTGAAGAGATTGTGGCGGCCGGTCGCGTTGTTGTAGGCGGCGATCGGCACGTTCACGCCATCGGGCTGCACCACGCCACCGGGATAAATGTTCTGGTAGAACTTGTCGTAGGTCGCAAGCCGCGTCCGGTTGCGGAGCGACCACCGCTGGTTGAACCGGTGCTCGACGCCCGCGGTCAGGGCATCCACGGTGGCCTGAGCCACACTGTCCTTTGCAGTACCGAAGAACGTGGACGGACTGGTTTCGAACGGCCGGCCGTTCCATGAAGGAATGCCGCGATCAGCCGTACGCTCGTCGCGGAAGTGTTCGTATCCGGCTCGCACGATCGTGTCCGCTCCGGCGGCCATCGCGAACGTCGGGTTGATTCCGTAACGCTCGAGCCCGACGCCGTCGCGATAACTGCCGGAATTCTCGTACATGGCCGTCGCGCGCACGGCCGCCCGGTTGCCGAGCCGATCGCCGACGTCGAACATCGCGCGGCGGTTGTCGAACGACCCGACCTGCAACGTGGCCTCACGCGCGCTCGTCCAGTCCGCCTGCCGCGTTGTGCGATTGATGACGCCGCCCGCGCCTCCCCGTCCGAAGATCATCGCGTTCGGGCCCTTGAGTGCCTCGACCCGCTCGACGTTGTACAGATCCCTGAAATACTGCACATCGTCGCGGATCCCATCGACGAAGAAATCGCCCGTGGAGCTGTTGCCGCGGAAGACGGCTGCGTCGCGGTTCCCCTCACCCTGGGAAACGCCCACGCCGGGCACGTACCGCATCACGTCGGCGAGACTTTGCATGGACAAGTCCGCAACCATGGCGCGAGGCACTACCGTAATCGCCTGCGGAACATCTCTGAGCGGCGTGTAGGTGCGCGTGGCGGTGTCCGTTGCCGCGACCTCATGCAGGGCGTGACCCGTCACCTGAACCCCTTCGTCGGGCATCCGAACCTCGAGCGCATAGACGAGCCCTGCTGCGCGGCGCGGCTGGAGTCCCGTGCCGCTGACGAGGATATCGAGCGCGCCGTCGGCCGTGTAGATGCCCACCACGCCCGCCGTCGAGAGGCCATCGAGGCTGGCCCCGGCTGGTGCAACCACCCGGGCACCGGTGACGTCGGTGAATGCCTCGAGCGCCTGGCTGAGCGGCCCGGCCTCGATGTGGAATTGATAGGTGGCGGCTACGCCACTGGCTGGCGGGAACGGTGACGCCACGCATGTGGCAGGAAGGCGAAGCATCACAACGACCAATAAACACAATAGGTTACGGATGGCTGCGGCTGTTCGGGCAGGCATGAGAGCGGCTCCTGACGATATTGAGACTCAGTCTCAAATAATGGTCACGAGCCTATATCAGACCAGTTCGGTCGGTCAATACGGAAAAGATTCGAAGCGATGCCCCGTGAGGCGTGCCGCGTGTGGGCCTTACAGCTCTTGAGCGAACCGTTCGGCACGTGCTAACTGATCGTCGAGCTACGCTCGACGCCTGATTGAACGGCAAGACGCGGCGGCTGAAGGCCGCTCGAGAGGGGGTCAGCCGGGGCGGCAACGATAGGTCCAAGGAGCGAGGCGAGTGGGCGGCATCCGGCTCCGCCGGTCACGCTCAGACCATGGTGCCGAGCGCAGATCCGACACGGGGCCACCTGCGGTCGCCTGGTTTCAGCGCAGCGCGAACAGTGCGAAGAGCACGACGGGAACTATGACGGAGGGGATGACCCAGATCCACACGCTGCTCTGCCGCTTCCAAACCATGTCGATGTCAGCGATCAGGCCTACCCTCTCTTTCGACCCGTCACGTCGGCGTTCTCGTCGACGTCGAACTCCTCAAGGCGGACCTCTGCTTCCACCGTCTGCTGATCTTCGACCACGCGTCTACCGATAATGAGTTCCTCCTTCACCACCGCCCGCTTGTCAATCACCGCCCTCTTCTTCCGTCAGCGGGACGCGATCGCCTGCGGATGTCCGTCGCGCCCCGATCGCGGTGGACAGGGCGGCGTTCGATGACGATTTCCTCTCGCTTCAAGTTCACCGGCACCTGCTTGTGCTCGGTCTCCGACGTGCTTGCCGATCACGGCCTCTCCGGCCTCTCACACGCTACGCGCCTTCGTGTCGAGCAGCCAGACGAGGTAAGCGAGATAGAAGAGAAACAACATGACCACAATCAGGCAGCCGCCGACGAGGTCGAAATGGGGCACGGCTGCTGGCGTGGCGGCGGACGCCGGAGGTGGCGAAATGAAGGGAGCGTCGCAGTTGGGACACCGCTCACCGGGGTTCGTCACAGTCGTGAAACAGGCGGGACAGCGAACGTACCGCGCTATCGAGCCCGCGGCGGGCACCGTATCTTGTACCGGGAGCGTCCTGCCGCAGGCCCGACAGAGACCGGCATCCGTCGTCTTTGCCCCGCAGAATGGACACGGCTGCGTGCGGTCGGTAACCGCGGACGTTGCAAGCATGTTCTCGAGCGGGCCCTGGATGAACCTGCGGCTTTATCCTACGTCCGCTCAGCCCGGCTCGTGAACTCAAACCTGCACGGTGCGCGTTATCGTGCGGCAGGTGCGCGCCCCGGCCGTTCCCCCGCGGGCTGGGCCCGCCTGTCACCGCCGGCCCGTTCCCGGGCCGGCGGTGCACACCTCCCGACGCTCAGCGGACTGCGATCAATGGAGAGTCAGAACCGTGGCTCCTCGGCCCTGGCCAGCGAGCCACCACGGCCGACTGCTCCGATTCGCACTCACGGCGATGTTGCTCGGCGGTACAGTGCACGTGGCAGTACCCGGATGGGTGCAGTGTGGTTTTTCGGCAGCGTCGTCCCCCGTCGGTCAGAATCACCCCGGAACAAGTCGTGCGCCGTTGCGTGCGTGCGGTCTGTGGCATCACACCAACTCCTGAACTGATCCCGCGTTGTCCCTACACCCAACGCACCGTTCGAGCGCAAGCGCGCCTGCACCAGAGATCCGAGGTGCAGCGCCGAACCGCTCACACCGTGCTGCGCGTACCCCGCACTGTCGAGTGCCGCGGCCAAGGCTCCTGACACGGTGGCCAGGAACTGTGGGAGAAGTATCGGAGTGCGGGAGCGTCCGGACAACGGTCCGCAAGTACTGGTACCTGGACGCCGCGTACCGGTACCGGGTCAGCAAAGGGCCACCAGTGCCGATTTGCACGCACCGCGCGTCGACCAGGAGGACAACGGTGATGGCACGGTGTTGGCCGGTGGGCTCTGAGCCGAATCGCCGACGGCCGTAACGAGCCAGTGCTCGACTGATCTCGCCGGCCGCTCGGCAACGCTGCGGGGCGGTCGCGATAGCTGAATGCCAGCAGGCGCACCATCGACACTCGGTGAAGGAGATTTCTGATGCGCTCAGGTCTGAAGCATGGATCGTCGGCTGGCGAACAGCGCCGCAGGTTGTCGGCGGGACGCGCGCACGGGCCGATTGGTGGGGGCTGTGTCGGTCCTCACACCGGCACGTCGTTCACGTGTCAGCCGAAGTGCAGTGAGCGGATCGACCGGCGCGGCCCGCCGGCAGCCAGAGGCGCACTACAAGCTCTTTGTACAGCCCAGCTCTCGACAATTCACGGCCGACGGCCGGGTGCGACGACGGCCGTTTACAGAGCCAACCCGTTCAGCATTCCTGTCGAAGGGCCGTGAGCGGATCGACCGACGCGGCACGCCGGGCGGGTATCCAGCAGGCCACCAATGCCACGGCGGCAAGCAGGAGCGCGATGGCGGCAAAGGTGAGGGGATCGTTCGGGCCGACACCGAAAAGAAGGCCCGAGAGGAGCCTGGCCGTGGCGACCGCCGCCACGAGCCCACACGCCACGCCGATCGTCGTCAGCCGCAGGCCCTCGAGCAGCACCATCCGCAGCACGGCTGCCGGAGCCGCGCCGAGCGCGAGCCGTATGCCGAGCTCCTGCCGTTGCTGGCTCACGGTATACGCGATCACGCCGTAGATCCCGAGAGCCGACAGCATCAACGCGGCCAGGCCGAAGAGTCCCACAAGCAGCATCGCGAAGCGGCGCGAGGCGGTGGCTCTGGCCAGGAGGTCGTCAAGGGATCGCACACCGTATACCGGGAGGTCGGCGTCGACGGCCCGCACTTCGCGGCGCAAGACGTCCGCGACATCGATATCATCCTGCGCCTTCAGCAGCACTACGATCGACAGGCTCGAAACCTGCAGCATCGAGCCGTACATCTGCGGCGGGACCGGTCGATCGAGGCCGTTGTTCCGGGTGTCTCCCACGACGCCTACAACCGTGATCCATGGCGCGCCGTCCGCCGGCCGCAGCCCACCGCGGCCGATGGTGCGGATCCGCTTGCCGACAGGGTCCTGGTTGGGCCAGTACGTTCGCGCCATGGTTTCGTTGACCAGGATCGCCCGCGGGTGGGCCTCGTCGTCTCGCGAATCGAGAAGGCGGCCGCGGACGAGGGGAATCCCAAGCGTGGCGAAGTAGTCGCTGGTCACGAACGTGCCCTGCGCGGTCGCGACCTCCGTCGCGTCTTCCGGCCATCCTTCGACCGTAAACGTACTGAGCGGCGCGCCCGACATCGGCTCACTCGTGGCGAGCGCCACCGCTTCGCCGAACGGCCGCAATCGGCCGAGCAGGTCACGGAACACACGCGCGCGTGCCTGCTGCGTGAAATACGGGCCTTGTGCCGGGTCGTTCGGCTGCGGGAGCCACACCCGTCCCGCGGTCACGCCGCCCGCGTAGAAGCCGGGGTCCACACGCTGCAGGTGCCAGAAGCTGCGCACCAGGAGGGCGCCCGACACGAGCAGCACCACCGCGATGGCGCATTCCAGCATGATGAGCGCGCGCCGTACGCGTGCGTGCCCGCGGCCGCCGCTGGCGCGCCCCGTCCCGCGTAAGACCTGCTGGATCGCGGGATTCGACGCTTGTACCGCCGGGACCAGGCCGAACACGAGCGCCGTGAGCAGCGAGACGGCGATGCCGAAGGCCAGCACCGTCCAGTCCACGCCGACTTCCGCCCGTCGCGGCAACGACGCGGGCGCCAGCTGCAGCAACAGATCGAGGGCCCACAGCGAGAGCACAATGCCAGCTCCGCCCCCGGCACACGCCAGCAGCAGGCTCTCGGCCAACTGCTCACGGATGACACGGGTGGCGCTCGCGCCGAGCGCCCGACGCACCGCAATTTCCCGGGCTCGGCCCGCGGCGCGCGCCAGCTGCAGGTTGGCGATGTTCGCGCACGCGATGATCAGCACGAACACGACCGACGCCATGACGATCAGGAGCGATGGCCGGGCGGAGGCAATGAGGTCCTCCTTGAGCGGCAGCAGGCGCGGCATCCAGCCGGCACGATCGGGATAGTCCAGGGGAAAGTCGCGGCGGAGTGCCGCGCCGAATGTCTCCAGTCGCGCCCGGGCAGCCTCCAGCGTAAGTCCGGGCTTCAACCGGCCGATGGCCGCCGGAAGGAAGCGGCTGCTGTGTGTTGACGGCTGAAAGGGCGACGCGATCCATCCGCTCGGCGCCCAGACGTCGACATCGGTCTCGAGCGTCAGCGCGGGATGACGGAAATCGCGCTCGGTGACGCCGATGATCTGGTAGACGTCCATATCGATCCGCAGCGTGCGACCGAGCGCCTGCGGATCTGCGCCAAACCCGCGCCGCCACAATCCGTCGCTGATGACAACGACGGGAGCGATACCCGGTTGGTAGTCGGCGGGACCGAACAGCCGCCCAATCTGTGGGCGTGCACCGAGGATCTGAAAGTAGTTCGGGCTGGCCAGGAGCGTCTCGACGCGCTCCGGCTGGGAGGTCCCGGTCAGGTTCGCGGTAATCGGCCAGACGCCTGCAATCTCGTCGAACACGCCGGCGCGGTCCCGGTAGTCGAATAACTCCTTCGGGGACAGGCCGCCATCGTCTACGCCGAGCCGCCGGAATGCCGCCGTGACCCGGACGAGCCGCTCCGAGTGTGCAAACGGCAACGGCCGCAGCAGGACGTCCTCGACGACCGTGAAAATCGCCGCCGTGGCGCCGATACCGAAGGCCAGCGTGAGGACGGCCACCGCCGTGAATGCGGGCGCCGCGCGCAACCGCCTTGCCGCAATGCGAAGGTCACGCAGTACGCTCGCCATGTCGACAGCTCTCCTGGTGTATGGACCCTCCTGCCAGAGGTGTGCCAGCAGAGCGCAACGGCCGCTACTCGATTGCGTATGGAGTTAGCGGTGCCCCTGCAGCTGGGAGAAGAGGCTGCGTGTCCGCTGGTGGGACACCGTCGTTTCGAACGCGGACGGTCTTTCGTTCCTGCGTCACGGCGCGTGGCACGGAGCCCGCCCGCGGCCTGATGGTCCGACGCGCACCGACTCGTACGTTCCGTCCCGCGCGCGCCGTCTGAGGCACCTTGACACGACCCGTCACGACGTTCGGTGAAGTAAATTCCCGCGCGCCGCCGTGCGGAAGCCGTCGCGCGACTAATGCAGCTTGCCGGCCGGCGGCGCGGCCACCGCCGAGACAACCGCAGGCGCCGTCGGTGCTGTCGGCAGGTGGAACGCGTACACGAATTGCTTGAACTCCGGGTGCAGGAAGTCGGCGCCGAACCGGAAGCGCTTCATCTCCGCGAACGCCTGCTCTGCCGTCCAGCGATCGGACGTCATGCGATAGATCGCCGTCATCACGCCCGTTCGATGGCGGCCGCCGACGCAATGCACGTACACGGGCTGCATCGCGGGATCGCTGACGATGCGCAGGAACTCGCTGATCTGGGCGGGCGTCGGCACGATGCGCGTGGTCATCGGCATCCCGATGTACTGCATTCCCGCGCGCTCGACCAGCGCCCGCTCGTCTGCCTGTGCATCATCGCTCGTGAGGTTGATGACCGTCCGGACGCCCAACGCCGTCAGGTCGGCATAGTCGGCAGGCTTCGGCTGACCCCCCCGGTAATAGTTCGCGTTGATTCTTCCGAAGTTGTCGATGTGGATGGCTGAAAGCCGCTCGGCTGCCGCCACCGTTGCCGCTGGCTGCGGCTCGGTCGAAGCAGGGACGGCCAGCCCTCCGGTGAGGAGTGCCGCCACCAGATGGATGCGAATGAGATGTATGTTCAGCTTCACTGAAAGCCTCCAGCAGTCACCCTCGGGAGGGCAAAGGGTGTACCAGCACGACTCCCTCGTCAAATTGGCCGTTTGTACTCGACGGCCCGGAATGGCTCTGACGTAGCGCGTAATTCCGAGGACGGATCGTAACCTCGGGGCGTCCTTACCCCGTTCCTCTGCCCGTCGATTCGCGAAGCTATACGGCCTATGGCGGGCGACATCATCGGAGCTCGACAGGCACATCGTCACGGTCATCGCCTTCCTCTGGCCCCAGCGGCTGCGCCTAGAGACCGGCAAGGCCGAGGGCGAGGAGTAACAGAGAGGCGGGTTCGCGGACGGGCGCTGGCTGAGGATTGGCAAGCGAGGTTGCTGGCGATGACGTGGACTAGACGAAAGGACGGTGTGTGGTGAGATTGCGAAAACCCTTCCGGGTGACTCTTCTCGTTGGATTGGCGGCCGCTGTCGCAACCATAGCCTTCGGCCAGACGCTGCGCAATCCAGCGACGATGGATGACCTGCTCGCGGAGTTGCGCGGTCTCCGCGCTGACCTCAGTCACGCCGCTGCTGCCAACATGCGGATGCAGTCGCTCGTGGCTCGCCTGTCTTTGCAGGAACAGCGCATCAACACCTTGGGGCGTCAACTAACCGACGTAAATGCGCACCTCGAGGCGGTAACGCGAGAACGAATTGCCCAGGAAGACCAGTTGAAGCAGTTTGAATCCGCCGTCGCAGGTGGCAGCCTCCCTCCAGAGATGCCCAGAGAGGACGCTGAACGTGAACTCGGCAACCAGAAACGGCAGGCGTCGCGAACGCGAGCGCGCGAACAACAGTTGCGGACTCAGGCTGCAGAGGTCACTGCTTCTCTCGCCGCGGAGCAGGACCGGTGGACCGACTTCAATGCCCGTCTGGACGACTTGGAGCGTGCGCTGCAATCGCCCATGTCTGGCCCCCAGTGAGGCCCCGAGTCAGTGCGCGCGCGGGCGGGCGCCCCGGACGGAGACAGCGCAGCGCGGGCCGCCGCGAGCACGCGCGGCTGATCGGCGGTCTTGATGTAGACCGCCTGCTGGTGGGCGCTCAGAAGGGATAGCCACCGCATGGTCGCGTGCTTCGCGTGCCGTCGTCGTCGCTCGCTGACATCGGGCACAGCGTAGTACGAAGAATCGAATCGCGTCACATCATAATTCACCGCTTCCGCTGCTGAGGCTCATGCGGATAGTTGAAGAAAAGCTGATTGCCGTCGAGATCCTCGAGCACGAGCAGCCTGTAGCCCCAGTGGCCGTCTTTGACGGGAACGCCGCGGGCTTCGCACTCGGCGCGCAACGCGTCGAGCGCCGCGACCGCGGCCTCGTGCGTCGCCGGCTCAACGTTCAGAGAAATGAACATCAGACCCTTGCCGACCTTCTCCGGCCACTGGTCTGAGAATATGAGGGCGCAGCCCCCGCGATCGACTTGAGCGACGCGCGCCCGACCATCCTCCTCGTAGCGCCACGCGAGCGTGAAGCCGAGTCGGTCCACATAGAAGCGGAGCGAGGCCTCGACGTTCGAGACGTGAAGTACCGGGCGGGCAAACCAGTCGGTCACGGCGTGATGCTACTACGCCTCCCGTGTGCGCCGAGACAGTTGAGGAAACGGACACCACGCATTCCCGAACGGCGAATGACGAGGGACACGGCTGTTCCGCGCCCACACGCAAGCGGAGTTGTCCGGGGCGACCGCAGACACGCGGGCGGCGTTCGAGGGGAAAGAGTGGGCGTGATGGAGTCCGATCGACGGCTTCAGCCCGCCGAACCGGTCGTCGTCGTCGCTGCGACATGCGGCCAGCGGACACCCGTGCTACCGCGAGGCGCGAGACCGTGCGCGCCCGCGACTGGCCGGTTCTGCTACATCGCGCGGTGCTCGCCCCTTACGCGTGAACGCGCAGGTCGCCCCACCTCGTGCCCCGCCTGCTGCCTGCACGTGGGCCGCAGCACCGGCCGGCGTGATCGCAACTCCTCGAGCACGGAGCCGTCGCCAATCGAAAGGGCCGCGTGCCGGAGCACACGCCGTCGCGCGGTCCATCGTATAGTGAGCAGCGTGGATTGCGCGATCATGAGGCGCGTGCCCGGACCGACCGTTGGCAGGCGGAACCGCCGCGGTCGCGCCCCCCTGTAATCCAGTGCCACGCTTCTCCCTTGCCGCACACCGTGAATTGCAGACGACGCTCTCTTGACGTGTCGGCCGGTGCGTTCCCGGGACCCTGGCGAACATCGGCGCACCGCGTGTCTCGCGGGCATGACTGGTGACTGCGGTCTCCGTCGATCAGCCTCTGCCCGATTCCGCGCGTCGGCGTCGCGAGCGGCGGCTCGTTTTTGCGACCGTCACGGCGCTGATCCTGTTCCGGTCCGCCATCTTCGTCTTCAGGCCGACGCTGAGCTTCGATTCCGACGAGGCAGTCTTCGGCCTGATGGCGAAGCACCTGGCCGAAGGGCGCGCGTTCCCGCTCTTCATGTACGGCCAGAACTACATCCTCGCCGTCGAGGCGTGGCTCGCGGCGCCGATGTTCCTGCTCTTCGGCGCATCGATCCCGGCGCTCAAGCTGCCGCTGCTGGCCGTCAACGTCGCTGTCGGGGTCTTGCTCGTCCGGCTGCTCGAACGCGAGATCGGGTTGCGTCCCGTTCACGCGCTGGTGGCCAGCCTGTTCTTCGTGCTCGCCCCGCCGGGGACCGTGGGCACGCTGCTCTCCGTGAGCGGAGGCAACCCCGAGCCTTTTCTCTACGTGCTGCTGCTCTGGGTCACGCGGCACCGGCCCGTCTGGTTCGGCCTGATCGTGGGGCTCGGCTTCCTGCACCGCGAGTTCACCGCGTACGGCGTCGCGGCCATCCTCATGCTCGACGCAGCTGCGGCAGCTCGGGGCGCCCGCGTGGAGTGGCGGCTACTGCTGCGCGGCTTCCGCGTCGCCGCCGAGGCCTGGCTCGTGGTGCAGGTGCTGCGCCCCGTCGCGTCCGCCGTCGGCCCGGGCACAACGCTCGCTTCGATTCCACACGCACCATCGAACAATCTTGTGGAGCTGCTGAACCGGTCCTGCTTCGAGGCGCACACCATGGTGACCGGTGTTGCGCGGCTTGTGAGCATCCACTGGCCACGGTTGTTCGGTACCGAGGTGATGGCCGTTCGCGAATTCGGGCTCGACAGCCGGGTCTTCCAGGGGGTGCCGGCGCTTGGCCCCGTGCTTGGCGCGCTCGTGCTGCTCATGCTTGCGCGAGTCGCGATGAGCGCCGAGTGGAACGCTTCCTGGTGGCGCCGCTATCGCTTCTGCTCGTACCTCGTCATCATCGGCGGCCTCTCCGCCGTCATGTACGTCGTCGCGCGCTGCGGCACCGCGAGCCCATTGCGGTACGATCTGCTCTCGATCGTTGGTCTCGCAGGGCTGACGGCGTGGTTCCTGACCGTCGAGCGCCGCGGCTGGCTGCGCGGCGTGGCGATCTTCGTCATCGTGTTGTGGGCGGTCGTCTCCGCGACGGCCCATGGGCGCATCTGGGCGGAGTACGTTCCGAGCCCACGCATCGGGGCGAAGACGATCATCGTTCGATCGCTCGATGCGCGCGGCATCCGGTACGCCTCCGCGGACTACTGGATTGCCTACTACGTCACGTTCCTCTCTGGCGAGCGGATCATCGTCGCGTCCGAAGACTTCGTGCGGATCCGGGAGTACAACCGCGAGGTGGCCGCGCACGGCGACGAGGCGGTTCGTCTATCCCGGACGCCGTGCGAGAGCGGCGCCTTGGTCGCGCCAGGCGTGTACTTGTGCCCGTACCGATAGCGCCGCAGGGCGACGCCCAGCTCCACGTGCGTCGCGAGCGCCGCACACCCACCCCACCGAGCAGCCCGGCGCCGAGCAGGGGCAGAGTAGCGGGTTCAGGGACGGCGCGACTATTTGACGATCTCGGCCCACGATGGGCTGGCGCTGACATTGAAGTTCGAGTCCCCCATGTAGCCCGCGGTAAGCACATGTTTGCCGTTCATCAACGTAGATATCACCAACATCGCGCGCATCTGCCCATCAATGTTCGTCAGCGCTGCGGTGCCGAGAGAGATCGCGCCATCAAAGAATTCAACGTTGCCGCTCGGGATTCCCCCGCTTGGCCCTGACGCCATGACTGTTGCGGTCAGCGTCACCGGCTGGCCGATGCGCGAGGGATTTGGCGAGGACTACAAGCGCGGTCGTTCGTCGAGGCCTTATGCACCACGACTAACGCCGATGAAGAGATGCTTGGCCGCGATACGCGCCGTCGCTCCGAGAGCTTCGCCGCTCGAGACGTGTGAGCCAACGGTCAGGGTTCTTGTCTTCAGTGTGGCAGTACCATTGACAGCGGTCACGGCGGCCATCAACGTCCCGCCGTCGACGCGTGACGGCCTCAGACGCCTCGTGCGGGTCAGTTCCCGTCACTCGCCTGGAGGAGTCCGCGAGGGTGCATGCCGTCACCGCCGGTGAAGGTGTGGAGGGTCGTCAGGGTTCCCGCCCGGTCATACCTGAATATCGTCCCGCCCGTGGAGGACTGGGAGAATAAACCGGTCGTGCCGTAGAACGTTCCGTCAGTCGCTTCGACTAGTCCGTTCGGTGACGCGCCGTCGTCGCCGCCGCTGAACGTATGCAGCGTCGTCAGCGTCCCCGCCGCATCGATCCGAAAGAGAATACCGCCGCCCGATCCGTTCGAGCTGCTGATGGTCGTACCGTAGAACGCCCCATCGCTCGCTTGGATGAGCGCGTTCGGTCCAAAGCCCTCGACGCCGGAGAACTGGTACAACAGTGCGAATGCCGGTGTTCCCTGAGGGTCGACCTTGATGATCGCGCCCGGGTCGCTCGCACCGCTGGCCGTATAGTAAAAGGTGCCGTCGCTTGCCTGGATGAGACTTCCGTTGGGCCGACGAAGACGATTTGAATCCACTGCGTTCGCTCGGATGAGGCCGACCGAGGAATGACCTGACCGTACCAGACCTGGCGACATGGCCCGTCCGAAGCCGAGCGAAGATCACCAAGCGCAATAGCGGTCAGAGCCGCGTCTCGCACACCTGGCCGCGTGTGCCAACGGCCCGAATTCGAGCAGGACAGCGCCGGACGATGCGCGAAGGCTGGACATCCTGTGACATGACCGTGCGATCTGCGTGAACAGGTGCGGCGTTCACCGGCCATCGAGTGGCTCGCGGGCCGATCGCGGACATATGGGCCAGATTCCAGGCGCGGGGCTGGCCGTGAACGGGCCAAAGACGAATAGTGCAGGCCAGAAAAAGGCGCGGGTTACCACCGGCGCGCGATGAGGCTGCATAGGACTTCTAACTGGACCCGATCTATCTCTGACGGATCAGCCACCGCTCGAGTCATCACAGGCACTCGTCGGACCCTGACCTTTTGTGTGTAGGGATGAACGTCGTCCAGACCCACCGAGGTTCACCCCGGGCGGAACACGTCGGCTCGGCGCGGTAACCTACCAGCGTCGACGGAGCCGCACGTGACGCCGCATTGACGCAGGAACGCCAGGCCTTTCCGCCGGTGACTTGCACGAGTTTTACGTCAGGTGCGGCTGATCGCGCCGGACGTCAGCCAGAGGCCGCCACGGGGGGCGGCCCCTCCTTCGCGCATGTACCTGAGGGCACTCGGTGGGCCGACCGCCCGCATGTGCGTGCTCAGACGAGCGTCCAGCGGAGCGGCGGTCCCGACTCGCCGGGCGCCATCGGTTCGGCCGGGCTGCCAGGTCCGCCGCGCGTTGGCAGGCGCGCCGCGCCCGCTTGCCGCTTCCGCCGACGGCCGGCGCACGCCGAGCGTGCCGGCCCCATCGATACCTCGCTGATGACGTGTGCCTGCAGGCCCCGATCGGGATGAGCATCGTCTTGTCCGCGAGCAGTCCTGCAAAACGCGGCGTAGAACCGCGGGCCGAGCTGCGCACACAGGCGCGTCCAGCGACCAGCGGCCTACCCACACTGCAAGGACATGCCGCCGTCGCCGAGCTCGAGAAGCGAGGAATGTATGGCTCGCTGCAACAGGCACTCGAGGCGGCGCATTACCGCGTGTACCAGGAGCGGCAGCACGCCGTTGCCTGGTATGCGGAGAACCCGGCGCAGCGAATCCGCGCCCGCTTCACGCCTGATGGCGTGCAGCTGCAGGCCACGCCTCGGCACGGAGACGCGCGGCGCATCGACATGAAGCTGCGCAGCGTCGGCTATGGGAAGCGGCAAATCGGCGTCGGCGCCGCTCGACTGAGCGCCGCCGACAACCGCATCGAATACCGCCGCTCGCTCCTGGCCGACGATGCCGCCGGGGGGGATGTCAGCGAATGGTACGTCAACACGCCGGCGGGGCTGGAGCAGGGCTTCACGATCGAGTCGGCGCCGGGCGAGCGGCGAGAGGGGGAGCGGCTGCGGATGACGCTGGCGCTGGAGGGCGAGTTGCGAGCGCAAACGGTGGACGGCGAGCAGGCGCTGGTGTTCGCCGACGCTGCGGGCAACGGAGTGCTGCGCTACGGCCACCTGATGGTCAGGGACGCGCGCGGACGCGAGCTGGAGGCCCGAATGGCAGTGAGGCTCGAGAGGCGAGATCTGGCTCGACGTGGACGATCGCGGCGTCGTCTGGCCGGTGACCATCGACCCGTCCTTCACCCTGCAGCAGAAGCTCGTGGCCTCGGACGGGTTCGCCCAAGCCTTCGGCTGATCGGTGGCAATCAGCGGGGACACCGTCGTGGTCGGCACGCACGGGGACGCCATCGGCCCAGATCAAGGCTCGGCCTATGTCTTTGTGCGCAGCGGTGGCATCTGGATCGAGCAGCAGAAGCTGACGGCGTCGGACGGGGCGGCCGATGATACCTTCGGCTACTCGGTAGCGATCAGCGGGGAGACGGTCGTGGTCGGCGCGCTGTTCGATGATGGCGCCGCGGGGCTCGATCAAGGCTCGGCCTATGTCTTTGTGCGCAGCGGTGATGTCTGGAGCGAGCAGCAGAAGCTGGAAGCCTCAGACGCGGCGGCACATGACCTGTTCGGTTCCTCAGTGGCGATCAGCGGGGAGACGGTCGTGGTCGGCGCGCCGACTGATGATGACGCAGCAGGTGAGAATCAAGGCTCGGCCTATGTACTTTGTGCGCAGCGGCGCTGTCTGGAGCGAGCAGCAGAAGCTGGAGGCCTCGGATGCCTCGGCAGATGATTTCTTCGGCGACTCGGTGGCGATCAGCGGGGAGACGGTCGTGGTCGGCGCGCATGGGGATGATGGCGCCGCGGGGTTCGATCAAGGCTCGGCCTATGTCTTTGTGCGCAGCGGTGGCGTCTGGAGCGAGCAGCAGAAGCTGGAGGCCTCGGATGCGGCGGCACTTGATTCCTTCGGCTGGTCGGTCGCGATCAGCGGGGAGACCATCGTGGTGGGCGCGCCGTTCGATGATGGCGCAGCAGGTGAGAATCAAGGCTCGGCCTATGTCTTCGTGCGCAGCGGTGGCGTCTGGAGCGAGCAGCAGAAGCTGGAGGCCTCGGACGCGGCGTATTTCAACATCTTCGGCACGTCGGTGGCGATCAGTGGGGAGACCGTCGTGGTCGGCGCGGTGGAGAGTGGCTCTCAGGGCACCTTTCAAGGCTCGGCCTATGTCTTTGTACGCACCGATGGCGTCTGGAGCGAGCAGCAGCGCCTGAAGCCCTCGGACGCGGAGGACAGCGCTGTATTCGGCCACTCAGTGGCGATCAGCGGGGAGACGGTCGTGGTCGGCGCGCCGGGCGAATTCAGGGCAGCCTATGTCTATGTGGCTGACAATCCGCCGACGATCACGCTCAACGCGCCGATCTCGCTCTGGCCGCCCAATCACATGTACCGCAACGTGACGGTGAGCCAAATGGTGCTGAGCGCCAGCGATCCCGAGGACGGGAATCTCATCAATGCGGTGGTCATCGAAAAGGTGACGAGCGACGAACCTGACGATGCCCCTGGCGGCAACGATGGCAACACGAGCAACGACATCGTGATTGGAACCTGCACATCGGTGGCTCTGCGCGCTGAGCGCGATGAGACCATGAACGGGCGGGTCTACTCGGTCACGGTACGCGTGGCGGATTCGGCGGGCATTATCACGCGGGCGGTGTTCAAGGTAAACGTGCCGCGCAACCAGATGCTCCCTGCGGCCATCGAGGATGCGCCCGTGCTCACGGTCACAAGCACGTGCCCGTGAAGCAAAGGCGGTCACATAACAGAAAGCATTGGCGGAGTGTCTGGGACGAGCTTCGCTACTGGTTAGCCCGGGCCTCGGCCCGCGAAAGGGTGTCGACGCGAGCCGCGACCCAACCCGAGCCGTGACTCCTCCGAGATGTTCAGAATTGGAATGGCGGCCGTTGCTTTAGCGCCGCCATCAGCCGCACGAAGCCAGCGGCCGGCCAAGTAACGGGCGGACGGTGTTTGGGTACGACAACCTGGAGGGTGCTCGACGCGAACGGCGAGCGGTCACACGTCGAGCGGCGCATCAACGAAGACGAGGTGACGATCATCCGCCGGATGTTTGATCTGTGCGCCGGGTCGGGCCGAGTTACGACGAGCGGTTCCGCCGCCGCTGTGAGACACGGCGCGATCTTCGCTGACCGCAGGCGAGACGTGATGACGCTTGCGATGCTCGCGCGCGCCCTGCGGATCTCTGATGATCTCCGGCCGCGCACTCGCCGGCCTGGCGCACCGTCGACGAACTTCGCCGCGGACCCGCCGCGTGTCGCCGCGGCATCGGCTGCTTTAGCGAGTTCCCCGAGCACGGCAAAGAACTCATCTGATTGCCCTCTGAAGAGCCCGCTGTCCGTCAGCGCCTTCAGGGCGGCCATCGCAGCGCCACTCGAGTTCGTCGGCCGGACGATCGAGCACTTGGGAAGGTCACGGCTGAGGAACACCGTTGGCTCCGGCATGACGTGGCCCGGCTCAAAGATCTCTCCAAGCGATTCTAAGTCTGGAAACACCAGTCCGTTCGTGGGGTCCGTCAGGGCAGGTGCGTTGCCGGCCGTGTCGTGCCAGATCTGGAAGTGCATGGTCTCCGCGGGGCCGATGGCGAGGAGGATGCGCAGCACTTCGGCGTGTGTGACGCGCTGCGCCAACGAGGGATACAGGCTGCTGCCCCCTTGCTCGATCGTCCCGAAATGGAACGCTGCGGTGTTCGCGATGGCCTGCAGGTGGTCGGGCGGAGCGAGGTCCGCATCCGTTCTGGGGATCCCCGGGAACTGCCCCTTGAGCAACCCGGGAATGACCGGCGGGAACGTATCGCCGAAATCCGGGTTCCCCGTGCCGCTGCGGTATCGGGTCCACCAACTCGTATCCACCGTCAGCTGCATCAGGTTGGTGAGCCGGCCGATCTGCTCGGCGCCGCTCGCCTGACTGCTAGGCAACGTGCGAAATCGATCCAGATTCACTGGTTCTGCACCCTTCGACATCAGGTATGCGTTGATGAACGCGACGTGGCTGATCTCATCCTCGGTGTTGTCATGGATGTACTGCGGCATTTCGTCGTCCAGCACTTCGAGTGCTTCGGTGTATTCGGTGTTCCCGCTGCCACCCGGCACCTCGTCGTCCTGGATACCACCGAGTTCGTTGTACTGCTGCCAAAGATCCGTTTCGAGGATTTCGGCTGCCGCCAAAAACCGGAGAATCGCGGCGTCACCAGCAGTCAACCCGCCACTTGCGAATGCCGGTGAGGCATCGACCACCAGTCGCGCTGCCCCGAGCGTTCCTGCGCCGACCGCAATGCCCGTGTGGATGAAGGATCGGCGCGTCGTCAAGTGTTCCGACGATTCGATCTTGGCCATGATGTGCTCCTTCGCGGCGACGTGACGGCCCGGTGGCGTCCGTGGCGGATGCTAATTCGATCGGACCCTCGTGGAGAGTCCGTCTGCACGGAGGCCAACCGCAAAACGGATACCGTGCGGGTGGCCGATGAAGGGACCGAAATCCATGGAACCAAGTCGGATCAGCGTTTCGACGAATTACCAGCTGTGTAACATCTTTCGTGCGGAGAAAACGCATCGATGAAATTACGGTACGCACCGAACGCCTGGAGATCCGGCCAGTATCTGAGGCGGAACCGGGCGGGAGCCGCTTGGAAGCCGAGTCTTTAGATGAAGCGACAACTGAGCGGTATGAATGAACGGAACGCCCGCCGTGTTGGAAGCACGAACCGGCGCCCCTCTAAGGTGAGGTTGCGGGGCCGCGACCGCGGGGTCGAAGGCGCGCGTGCTGACCCCGCGCGTCGAGGCTCGGATTTTGAGCTGGACCCGGACCGCCCCCGCGTCGGCACGATCAATTGGCGACTGGAAGACGGACCGTCGATCTACGGCCGGTTCACCACATTGACCCAGCGCCGAGACAATCCCATTCTCAATGCTACTGCCGAATACCCTCTCCGCTGTTCACGCTATCCGCATCTGGATCACCATCGGGGCTGCTGTTCAGAATGAAATAGCCTTTCCCCTGCTCATAGATGACCGATGTGTGGTTGCTGCCCCCCCACGTGTCGCTCACAATGCACTCCGGGCTCACGGAATACTCCCCTTCAAATTCGACTGGCCCGAAAGGATTGCCGGGGCCTCTTCCGAAAAACGTCGCCGTCAGATGGCCGTTTCCGTCGAAGACGAATCGGGCGACCGCAGCGAAGCGTTCGCCGGTAGCGCGAAAAGCATAGCTGCCGTGCAGCGTGGCGTTGGTGCAGTGCTGCTTCACCTGCGCATCGGAACGAATGGCGGCGAAGGCGAGCGCGACCGTTACACCTAGAGGGACAAACCAGTATTTGCGTGACATCTTGCACTCCTTTCGCGGCTTAGCTTGAGACGACAAAAACACTGAGCCGTCTCGCGGTCAGCGTAGGCGCTTTATCGGCCCTGCACAATCCCAAATTTCGCTTAGTACCTTACGCAGAAGGCCCCAGACCTCCGGGTCAGCCGTTGAGCCGACGCAGGAGCCACGACTGCTGCCGACCGCGAGACCTCAAGATCCTGATCGACATGGGTAAGCTCATCGCCGGTGCGCCCGATGCAATGCTGCGGATGACTCGCAGCCGCCGGCTCTCCGTCGCTTCCCTTGCTTACACGACGAGGCTTTCCTGTGCTTCGACGGACCGCGTTCGTCGTCGCCACGATCATCGTGGCTCGCAGGCTCGGCGAGCCGCGGCGGTGGCCGCCTGCATCGACGCGGCTCATCCGTCGCGAGCGAATCATGTAGCGACGCGGCGCGTTCGCCAAAGCGCGCCTCAGAGTGAAGGCCGGTCGCGGACCGTATGCGGCAGCGCTGGACGATGGCCTTGTAGCGTCCCGCCGCTCTGGTTCGCGCCCGAATCGGCGGCTGCGGGCATCGAGTCACCGTCCTGCTACCATAGTCGGGGACCTGAGTCGTGTTCACCCGACGGCAGTTTCTCGCCTCGGTTGCCGCGCCAATCGCCTTGCGGCGCCGCACCCGCGGTTCGAAACCTGTGACCGGACTGGCGGCTCCTCGAACGCCGGAGGGCTATCCGCCGCTGCCGGCGTTCGACCTGGCCGCAGCGGGACGCCAGCTGCGGCAGCGCTTCCCGGATCTCCGCAACCACTTCATCTTCGAGTACTACCCCTGGTACCGGACCAATCCCTGGCGCCACTGGAATCAGTGGGATCGTGTTCCGCCCTACGACATTGCGGCGACGGCCGTACCGGCGCTGGGCGCCTACGACTCGCGTGACACGCACGTTCTCGAGCAGCACGCCCGATGGATCGTGGAGAGCGGCGCGGGCGCGATCGACGTCAGCTGGTGGGGACGCGGCGGGTACGAGGAGCAATCAGTCCCGCGGCTCATGGACGTGATGCGCGATTACGGGCTGAAGGTCACCTTTCACCTCGAGCCGTACAACAGCGCGAGGACCGACAGATACGCATCGGACATCCTGTATCTGCTGACCGAATATGGTGACAAGCGGCACTGGGACTGCCTGCTCGTTCTGGAGAACGCGGACGGCACGGAATCGCCAATCTTCAGGGCGTTCGCCACGATCATGGGGCCGGTCGGCCAGGACTGTCACGGACGCACGTTCCCCGTACCGTTGTGGCGGCCGGACTCGGTCTGGCGGCAGCAGACGGACACGGTTCGCGAAACGCTGCGCCGTGACTTCGACCACGTCTGGCTGCTCTCGGATTCCAATGAGGTCGACCGCATCCGCGCGGCGGGATTCGACGCGAGCGCCCCGTACGGTGCGCTCCATCCCGCCGAGTGGCCGGCGCTCGCCCAGACGTGTGGCGCTGCGGATCTGCTGTTCTCCTTCAGCATCGGCACGGGCTTCGACAGCATCGTCCGTCGAAACGTGGAGCCGGACTCCTGTTATCGCCCACCGACGTTTCTGCCGCCGGCTGACATCGACTGGAACAGGGCCGACGAGCGCGAGCGCGCGGCGCGCCTCGCGCTCTGGCAGATCGAAGCCTCGATGCGAACGTCGTTGAACCTGCAGATGGACCCATTGCTGCCCGCCGCGCGCGCCGGCTTCTTCGCCGCGTACATCGCCACGTTCAACGAGTGGCACGAGGGGACGGCGTTCGAGCCGATGAAGGATCACGCCGCGCTGCTGCCGGAGGAACTGCCTCACGATTATCACAATCCCGCCGACGGGCGGTACCGCCTGGATTATCTGAAGCCACGGCTCGCACAGCTTCTCGCGGGGTGAGCGCTCGCAGCCGCGGGCGTTGTCTCTCCCCAGCCTCAGGTCAGCAGATGCGGGAACTCCGTGATGCGGAGGTTCGTGCAGCCGTACGGAATCACCGGTGGTACTGTATACCCGGAAGGCTCGCTGACGACGCGTCAGGGCGGGTTGTGGCACGCGACGAAGGACACGAAGGACACGAAGGACACACCAGGCGGCGACGGCAGCGCGTGGCTGCTTGTCGTGAAACGGAGCCAAGCGTGAGCGCCCCAACGATGACCCGTGAGGCGGCGACGAGTAAGGCGCTCGCGTTCTTCGACCGGGTTGTGGCGGACCGTGAGCGCAGCAACATCACCGCCATGCTGGCCGATGGCGTCGACCCCGACGCGCTGGACACCTTCATCGGCGAAGCCCGCGCAACCATGCGGCAGTCGCGGGGGACTACGCCGCGTTCGTCGCCTGTCTGCTCGACACATGAGCGCGGCGGACGGGATGGCCGGATAAGGTCTCCGTCTCAGAGATCATGTTTCGGCGATCGACCCGGGACAGCGCGCCGCCGTTCAGCCGAACCAGGGAAGGCGCTGTTCGGGACCGAAAAAGAGCCCGGTCTCTGTCATGTAGTATCCCAAAGGGCCGCCGGGTTTGTGCGTATCGTATACATAGCGAAGCCCAGCCACCGGTGGCTCGCTCAGGAAGAAGCGACCGCAGTTCTGATCACCCACGATGTAGTTATGGCTGATGTAGAACCTTCCCGAATACCTGGGGTCGGGACCCCTGATGTACCCACCACTATCGGTGTAATAGCCGGTGAAGCGCGCTTCAACGCTCGACACGCCGCCGCGCGACGGTGGTTGGCCTGACGCAGCCAACGGTATTCGCAGCGGGTGTGTGATCGCGCGCGTCAACTGCCCCGTACCGCGTTGCCGGGCGGTGCCTCTGGATGCACCGGCAACTTGCCCAGCGCCGCCTGCGTGGGCGCCACACACATCCTGCCCTTGCCGGCCCGCTTGGCCTCGTAGAGCGCCGCGTCCCCCGCGTGGAACAGCGCTTCGCCCACCGCGTCCGGTTCCACATCCGCGTCAGCGCCCCATTCGACGGATTCCACGCACGCGACCCCGATGCTTACGGACAGGGTGCCCGCCGGAAACGGGTGTCCTGCGAGCACGGGCGCCGTGGAGCGCACGCTGCTCAGGATGGCGGCCGCCCGTTCGTGAGCGGCCGGACCGGCGAGACCTGGAAAGGCGACGACGAACTCGTCGCCGCCGTACCGGCATGCGAAGGCACCGTCGGGCAGCTGCGCCGCCGTGATCCGTCCCACGGTGCGCACCGCTTCGGCTCCCGTCAGGTGGCCGTGCACATCGTTCAGCGCCTTCAACCCGTCGAGGTCGAGCACGAGCAGCGTGAGCGCCGAGCCGGCAGCTCGACACGTCCGGATGGCCTCGCGCAGACGCTGCTCGAACGCCCGCAGGTTGTAGAGCCCCGTGAGGTCATCGGTACCGGCGAGAACCTCCAGGCGGTCGGCATCCTCCCGCAACGCGGCGGTGAGGCTGCCGATCGCGACGAACAGCGCGATTTGGACGACGTCGGCCGCATCGTGATGAAGGCGCAGCAGCACCGGATTCGCCAGGTGATACAGCACGACGGCGGAAATCGACGTCGCTGCCGCGCCGCGCTGGCCGAACTGCAGCGCCGCGAGAATGATGGGCAGGTAATAGAGGTGCTGGAAGGGCAGAGTGCCAGTCGAGTAGTCGAGGCCGAACACGGCTGCGAGGCCAGCCCCGATCGCGCCCAGAGCGAGGACCGGCGAGAGCCTCGGCCTGAAGACCTTCGATGTAACCGGTCGCTCCCACTCGGTCAGGCGCACGGGTGCCACTCCTCGACGAACCGGCCAGCCTGCCACGTCCGAGGACGGGCGGGCACTGCACGCGTGATCGTGCGGCGTGACCGAACGGCCGCGGGTCAGTCGGGCAGCGAGGCCGTTCCTGAAAGAGTACACGCGTTCGGCGCTGGCGTGTTCCTCGGACGGTCGGTGTTCGCGTCAACCCCGGCAGTCGTGATGCGCCGTGACTCTCTCCGCCCCGCGAGCCGCTGAGCCGTCGGCGATCACGACTGCCAATGTCAGCTCGACGCTGCCCCGCCAAAGTGGCGCGAGTTGCTTGACCCACATCACGTGCGCGCACCGCGGTGTGCGCGAGGACAGCCGCCCTCGAGAACCGTTCTCAAGACTCAATTGAAGCGTTCGTTGAACATGGGGCGTCGGCGCGTTACACTGCGGCGCGCTACCGGATGTGTATAGAGGTGGACCCCATGGCCAGCAGGCTATTGGACACGGATTGACGAGTTCGCAACGTCTCCAGACCGGCTCCGAACTTGGCGCCTATCGCCTTGACTCCCTCCTCGGCGCCGGCGGTATGGGCGAAGTCTATCGGGCCAAGGATCTTCGACTCGGCCGCTGGGTGGCGATCAAGGTCCTGCTTGCGCAAAGCTCTGCAGATCTGGAGGCACGACGGCGCTTCGAGCGTGAAGCCCGCGCGATCGCGAATCTCAACCATCCCAATATCTGTACGCTACACGACATCGGATCGGCGGGCGACGTTGACTACATCGTGATGGAGTACCTCGAGGGCGACACGCTCGCCGGATTTCTGGCGACGGGTCACCTGCCGATGGATCGCGTGCTCGGCCACGGCATCGCGCTAGCCAGCGCGCTCGCCGCTGCCCACTCTCAGCGCATCATTCATCGAGACCTGAAGCCAGGGAACATCATCCTCACGAAGTCGGGTCTCAAGGTGCTCGATTTCGGCCTGGCCGAGTTCCTTGAGGCCAATGCTGTCGCACTGGACGATGAGACGCAGGCAAGTCGGCGGCTGATCGTCGGTACGCCTGCGTACATGGCCCCAGAGCAGCGAGCTGGCAGGGAATGCGATGCGCGCACGGACATCTACGCGCTGGGTCTTCTCCTCGCAGAAATGGCGACCGGGCGGAGGCACTCATCCGCCCACGAGCCATTGTCTCCAGACCTGCCGCCGCACTTCCGCTTCGTGGTCCAACGCTGCCTCGCACCAGATCCTGAGGATCGGTGGCAGTCGTCCAGCGATGTGCGCCTGGCGCTTGAGTGCGTAGCGACGGTCGAGTCTCCGCTTCGGCGTACGGCGACGCGGCCACCTGAATTGCCGCTCATACGGCTGAGCGTTGATCTCGGACCAAGCGCGGTGCCCGGTTTGCGAAGGACTGCGGCCCTGTCGCCGGATGCCCGGAGAATCGCATTTCTTGGCCGAGGCGCGGACGGCACGCCGCAAGTGGCGACCCGGCTCCTCGAACAGTCGCAGACGACACTACTCAAAGGCACCGAGAACGCCCAGGATCCGTTTTTCTCGCCTGATGGCCAGTGGATCGGGTTTTTTGCCAACTACAGGCTCAAGCGCGTCTCGGTCGACGGCGGCGCACCCCTGACCGTGTGTGAGGCTCCAAACGATCGGGGGGCCAGTTGGACCGCCGACGACACGATCGTGCTCGCGCCCCATATCTTCGGTGGCCTCGTCCGCGTTCACGCCGCGGGAGGTGTCCCGCAACCAGTGACATCGCTGGCAGATGGTGAGACATCGCACGCCTGGCCACAGGCGATTGCCGAGCGGCAGGTGGTGCTGTTTACGGGTGGTGCTGCCGACGCGCCGAACGTACAAGTGCTGTCCCTTGCAACCGGCGAGAGCAAAGTCGTGATCGCCGCGGGGTACAGTGGCCGCTATGTTCCCTCGGGACACGTCATCTACGTCCACAGGAACACGCTGTTCGCCGTGCCCTTCGACATCGACACGCTCGCGACCCGCGGTGTGCCGGTGCCGATCGTAGACGACGTTGCGGATGATGTCACCGATCGGACGGCGCATTTCGACGTCGCGAACGATGGGACGCTCGTCTATTTGAGCCGCGACGCCGTCACCTCGGACCGCACGATCGCGTGGATGGACCCATCGGGTCACGTCGAGAAGCTGCTCGACGCGCCAGGACGGTATACCCATCTCTTTCCTTCACCGGATGGACGAAAGCTGGCGTTCGTATCCGGGCAGGACATCTGGGTTCTCGACGTCAAGCGATCTCGGCCATCGCGCGTGTCCTTCAACACCTTGGGGAACCAATGGCCCGTGTGGGCACCCGACAGCGCGCACCTCGTGTTCAGCGCACAGAATCGGAGCGGCACGGGCCGCTCGCTCTGGTGGCTTCGCGTGGATGGCGCCGAGGACCCGGAGATCCTCCTCGAGAGTATCGATGAATTGCATCCCTCATCGGTCTCGCCAGATGGCAAATACGTGGCGGTCCACCGGCGCAGCGCGGAAACGCTGTACGACATCTGGATGCTCCCCCTCGATTGCACGGATCCTGATCGTCCGAGAGCAGGCACGCTCGAGGTGTTCCTGCGCTCTCCGCTGAATGAGTGGGGCGGGGTGTTCTCGCCCAATGGCCGATGGGTTGCGTACTACTCGGAGGAGTCGGGCACGGGCGAGATCTACGTCAGACCATTTCGCGGACGCGGGGGACCGTGGCTCGTGTCGAGCGGCGGGATCGCGGGCACGATTGCTCACTGGCCCCCCCGCGGTCGCGCGCTGTACTACCTCAGTACGGATCGGCACATCATGGAGGTGGCGTACACGGAGGAAGGCAACTCGTTCGTGGCGGACGAACCGCGGCGCTGGTCCGAAGCGACACTGCCGTTGGCTGCGTTCAATCTCAGCCCCGATGCCACGCGTGCCATCATCGCGACCCCTGCTGAACCTATGGACGCGCGTCACTCCTTGCACGTAATTTTCCTGATGAATGTGTTCGATGAGCTTCGCCGCCGCGCGCCGACCGCGGTTTAGGCCACCACGACCCGTCGTACGCCGTGACGACGAGCCCAACCCGTCTCACGTCTGCTTCAGCTGCTGCGCGGTTCCAGCGAACCGTGCCTCTCTCTCGCGGGTCAAGTGCGGCACGATGCCCAGTTGCCGCTCGATCAACATCAGCTGTCCACGATGATGCATCTATCAGGTGTAGCCGCACGTGAGCGATTGTTAGCTCTCGCTGTTTGGCGACCAGGGTAATACGCTGTGGTGCCAGGCGGGACAACAGAAGGGCGATGCCAACTCGCTGCG
>CAVOPA010000010.1:0-102643 GCA_963697705.1 Vicinamibacteria bacterium | reverse complement strand
TCGCCGCCCCGGTTTGTTTCATCGCGCCCCTCGCGTGGGGCAGGGCTTCAGCCCTGCATACTACGGCGCGAGCAGGCCGAAGGCCTGCCCCACTGACAACGATGTGAAACCCGGAGGTTGGATAGTCCGAGCGTCGACGTGAGTCGCGTATGATGCCGCGTGCGGCGACGGCTACCCGGAATGCGACCTGGAGACACGAGCGCCGCGACAGTTCCCATGATGTTCCCTCCCCTAGTAACGGGCATGCCGGTCACAGCAGGCACGAAGCTCGGCCCGTACGAAATCACCACTCGCCTGGGCGCGGGCGGGATGGGCGAGGTCTACAGAGCGCGCGACACCCGCCTGGGCCGAACCGTCGCGATCAAGGTTCTCAAGCCGGGCCTGACCAGCGACCCCGCCGCCCGACAGCGTCTCGAACGCGAGGCGCGCGCGATCTCGAGCCTGTCGCATCCCCACATCTGCCAGCTGTTCGACATCGGTCACCAGGACGGGACCGACTTCCTGGTGATGGAGTACCTCGAAGGAGACACGCTCGCGTCGCGTCTGGCGCGTGGCAAACTGGCGCCCGACGATGCGCTTCGGTACGGGAGGCAGATTGCCGAGGCGCTGGCAGCGGCACACCGCGCGGGCATCGTCCATCGCGATCTGAAGCCTGGCAACGTCATCCTGACGAACGACGGGGCCATGCTGCTCGATTTCGGTCTGGCCAGGGCTCGCGAGGAGTCGATCGCGATCGATGGAGACGCGGCTACGCTCGCAGAGCCGCTGACCACCGAGGGCGCCATCCTCGGCACGCTGCGCTACATGGCGCCGGAGCAGCTGGCGGGCCGACCCGCCGATTTCCGGACCGATGTCTTCGCGCTCGGGCTCGTGTTCGGCGAGCTGTATGGCCACTCTCCCGGCGACAAACGGCCGCCGGCTGACGCCGCCACCAGAGCTGCCGGTCTGACCGCGCACGTCCCACGGGACATTCGCTGGATTGTCGACCGCTGCCTCCAGGACGATCCGGATGCCCGATGGCAGCACGCCGGGGACGTGTTCATCGCGCTTGAAGCCGTCACCCGCGGTGACGCCTCCGCTCCCGCCCGTTCGCACCCGCTCGCGAACCGATATGTCCTGACAGCGCTCGCGATCATTGCGGCTGCTGCGGCTCTGACGGTGGCGTGGATGACCGAGCGTCGCCCACCGGCCGTGGCACCCTCCCGCGTCGAATTCGCGTTGCCCATGGAGGACGGAGTGGTCTCGCGTCCGGCCGTGTCGCCCGACGGTCGCGCGGTCGCGTTCATCCTCTCGCATGAGGGGATCCAGGACGTACGGGTGCGCAGTCTCGTGTCGGGGCGGGTGTCCGTCCTGCCCGGCAGCACCGGCGCGGAGTTCGTCTTCTGGTCATCGGACGGGCGCGAGGTCGGCTACGCCGCTGAGGGCACGCTGCGGCGAAGCCGGCTGCCGGACGGCCCCCCGCAGACGATTGCGACGACGAACGGAGGCATGTTCGGCGCGACGTGGTCCGGCGACACGGTCCTCTTCTCAGGTGCAGGCGGAAACCGCATCTTTCGTGTGAGCGCGCACGGCGGGACACCCGCGGCGTTGACGACGATCGATCCAGCGAAGCGGGAGACATCGCATCGATTCCCGCTGTTCCTCGCTGACGGTCATCACTACCTGTTCCTGGTTCGCAGCGAGGACGAACACGTCAGCGGGTTGTACGTGGGCGACGTGAACGAGCCAACGCGACGGCGGGCGGCCGCCAATATCGATTCGAGCTTCGCCTACGCATCCGGTCACCTGCTGTTCGGGCGGGAGGGCACGTTGTGGGCCCAGCCGTTCGATCCCGAACGGGTCATGGTGACCGGCGATCCGACGCCGATCGCCCATCCGATATTCGTGGCGCCGGCCGGACGGTGGGCCCAGGTTGCCGCGTCGGCGAGAACACTTGCCTACGCGACCGGCGACCTCACCCATCCAACCGTGCTGCGCTGGTTGTCTCGGGACGGGCGAGAGCTCGGCACGGTTGGCGAGAACGCACACCGCTGGAATCCTCAGCTCAGTCCCGACGGCCGCCAACTGGCGCTGTCGCGCAGCGCCAGCTCGGGAACGCAAGATTCGATTTGGTTGACCGATCTGAAGCGATCGATCGAGACGAACTTCACCCCTGGCGGAGGCATCAATGGGCATCCGGTGTGGGCTCCTGACGGAGCGCACCTCGCGTTTGCCACGAACGCGGACGGCTACTGGACGCTACAGGTCAAGGGGGTGCGCGATACTGATGCCCGGCAGGTCCTGCCATCAGATCACGTCTCGCGACACCCGCAGACCTGGGTATCGGACGACACCCTCGTGTACCAGGAGTTGAACCAGAACGGCACCGATCTCTGGCAGGTTCGTCTGAGCACGCCGGGTTCACAACGCCTGCTGGTCGGCGGACCCGGAGATCAGATTCACGCCGCGATTTCGCCAGACAGACGCTGGCTGGCGTACGCGTCGAACGAAACGGGCCGCTACGAGGTCTACGTGCGGCGCTACGGCGGGCCGGAGCGATGGCAGGTGTCTGCGACGGGCGGCGTCGAGCCGCGCTGGCGCGCGGACACACGGGAGCTGTTCTTCCTCCGCCTGGACGGCGCGTTGTGTGCCGTGGGCGTGGCGTCAGCCACCCAGTTCGAAGCCGGGCCCGCCGCGGTGCTCTGGCGCGCGAAGCTCTGGGACATTGGCAATGGCGCGTTCTGGCATTACGCCCCGACCGCGGACGGATCGCGATTCCTCGTCAACACCGTCCTGGAGCGCGACGTGCCGCAGCTCCACGTCGCGGTGAACTGGGAGCCGGAGTAAACGTTCGACTACTCGCGCGAGATAGTCCTGGAGCAGCCCGCCGCGTGGCTGACGACATCACGAACCCGGTTGCCGGGCTCGGCACATTCCCGAATCGTGGTCGCTCAGGGCGTATCGAGAGTACTCGCGAGCTCGTTCTTGCGCCACTCCGTTCATCGCGGTGCGCGACACTACGAGCGGGTGCGCGTCGATCGCTTGGCCTTGGCTTTCATAGCCGCCATCCGCGCACCCAACCGCTGGAGTTCAGCCTGCGTCATGACGGCCCGGGCAGTACGGAACATCTCTCCCTCTTCCTCCCCGATATGGTGCTCGATGCTCTCCTTCAGCACCTTCAACTTCGCACCCCACCGTTCGTCGTTCTTCCGCATTCCCTGCAGCTCGCCCACTATCACGTCGGCCACGTGGTGTTCCTGGTACCCCTCGAGGACGATATCCCTCGCTTCGGCGTGCGCTTTGAGGGCGGGGTAGAGCACCTGCTCCTCGATGGCCTCGTGGATGTCCAGGGCGGTGGTGATCGCACCGAGCAGCGCGGTCCGCTGCTTCAGGGATCGCGCGTCCGTCTTCTGCGCCCGCTCGAGCAGCTTCTCGAGGTGGCGGTGATCGCGTTCGAGCAGCACGATCGCGTCGGGACGGCGAGAGCCGCCGGGCAGACGTCTGGCGACTGCCGCAACCGCTCCCGCCACGGTGCCGCGCACGGCCGTCGCGGCGCGGCGCATCGTCCCCGGCTTGGTGCCGGCGGGGGCGGATGTTCCCTGTCCGGATGTTGCCCGGGAGCGCTTGGCAGCAGTCGGGGCCTTTGTCGTGGCGGCGCGCTTCGGCGCGCCTGATGCAGTGGTGGTCTTGGACCGCGGCCTTGCTGTCGTCTTGCGCGCCGCAGGGAGCGACCTGGTCGCGCGTCGTGGCGCGGATGTCCGAGCGGGTCTTTTGGCCAACGAGAACCTCCGGTCGCGGCATGTTCATCAGTCGTGCCATGTGTGCAAGCTGCGCCTCATGTGGGGCAGGCCTTCAGGCCTGCTGGCGCGCCGCCGATTTGCAGGGCTGAAGCCCTGCCCCACATGCCCCGGCTCGCAGGTCTCCATTCTTGCTGGAGTTGCGCCCGAGGATCGGGGCTACACCATGGGCAGCTTGCGGCGGAACCGCCGTGTGCGCCTGGCGAGCGACGTCAGCCAGTTGATCTGCAGCTCGAAGCCTGTCCTGAACAACTCCACCATGGGCGGGGGCAGCCCCGACCAGTCGATGGCCAGCCGGCCCCAGTCGGGACGCCGGCCGTCGTAGTCCGTGAAGCCGTAGCGCCGGGCAAGCTCCCACGAGCTGAGAAGCTGTCCGGTGTGTTCGATCACCTGGGGATCGCTCGCCAGCGCCGCAACGGCCCGCCCGACGTAGAGCGGCGACTCCGACTCGAGAAAGTTCCGATCCTTCTTACCGCCGTCGCGCCAGTTCGCCTCGGTCACGCCGAAGTGCTGCAGCATCGACTCAGAACGCAGGAACCCTGGCGTGATCGCCAGCGCGGCCACGCCGTGCGTCTTCAGTTCAGCCGCCATGTTGAGCGCGAGCATCTTGAGGGCCGCCTTCACCGTTTGCGACAGCGGGTTGCCCCCCGCCCCGAGCAGATCGCTCTCCGTCACCTCGACGATGAGGCCGCGCCGGTTGCGGATCATGAGCGGCGCCGCGTGCTTCGCGGTGATGATGTGGGAGGTGAGCGCCTGTCGCAGGATCGCGTCGGCGTTCTTCAAGTCGACCTGCCAGAAGTTACCCCACTGCCCCATCATCGGGTCTTCGCCGGCAATGCTGTTGACGAGCACGTCAAGCCGTCCGTGCGTGCGATCGATGCGCCTGAAGAGCGCCTTCACCTCCGCCTCGACGGTGTGATCGACGCGAACCGCGATGGCCTCTCCGCCGGCGTCGCCGATCATCGCGGCCGTCTCATCGATCGTCTCCGGGCGCTTGTACGCCGACGGCCGGCCCTTGATGCTGCGCCCGGTGCAATACACCGTGGCGCCCGCCTCGCCGAGCGCCCGGGCAATGCCGCGGCCGGCCCCGCGCGTGGCGCCGGCGACGACCGCGATGGCACCGGACAGGGGTCGACCGGAATTGCCGGCGCGAGTGGCGCGCGCAGGTCTCTGATGACGCTTGGATATCCTGGCCATAGCATCTACCCGGCTCGGGACAGGACCGGGGCTTCGACAGGATAGTCCACCCAGAGTTGCTGACCCCGTATAATCAGTCCGTGAACGAGCTGGTGTTCCTGGTAGAGGAGGCTGCCGAAGGCGGCTTCACGGCACGAGCTATCGGTGTGCCGGTGTTCACGGAGGCGGACACGCTCGACGAATTGAGGCACGCGATTCGTGATGCAGTGCGCTGTCACTTCGACCCGGGCCATGAGCCTCGCATGCTTCGCCTGCACGTCGTGCGCGAGGAAGTCATCACACCGTGAGGCTGCCCCGAGATGTTTCGGGTGATGATCTCGCACAACTGCTCGAACGTCTGGGGTATGTTGCGACCCGGCAGACGGGCAGTCATCTCCGGCTCACGACGAACCGCGGCGGCCAGCATCATCTGACGATCCCCCGGCACCCGTCTCTACGGATCGGCACACTGGCCGGCATTCTCAGCGAGTTGGAGTCTCACCATGCGCTTTCGCGAGCGGCGCTGCTCGATCTGCTCTTCCCCTGACGCGCCACCTGCAGCAGCGCACTCGAGGCCACCATCAGGTGGCGCCCTGCTCTGCTTACACTGGTATCCGTGCTTCGATCCGCTGCGCGCGGATCCGAGGTTCGCGGCGCTGCTGACGCGACTGGGGCTGACCGCGTGACGGACGAGCCGTTCGAACAGCGGGAGGCGGTAGGCGATGGGCGGTGGCCGTTAGGCGGGGCGGGCGGCGGGCGGGCGGCGCTGGTCCTTGGGCGCCGGGCTCCGTCGAAAGCGCCCGCTGACTGCAAAACGGGTCCGTAACTTGCAACAGCTTTATCCTTCAGCTCCCCCACAGGAGACCACGGATGAGCAAGCAAATATTGTCAGGGGTGTTGGCGTCGTTCGTCTGTAGCGCGGTCGCGGTGGCCGCAGCGCAAGACCCTCAGACGCAGCCGAGCGGCGCGAGTGGCGCGGCATCCGCGAAGACCATGACCGTGACGGGCTGCATCGCGCGCGCTGAGACGCCAGCCGCCGGAGCCACCGGCACTTCGGGGACGAGCGCTGCCGACCAGCCGAAGTTCGTGTTGAAGAACGTGTCGTCGAGCCCGGCGAGCTCGAGCACGGCCGGTACGGCGGGCACCGCCGGGACGTCCTCGTCCACCGGCCCGACGGCCAGCGAGTATGGCTTGGTCGGGACTGACGCAAAGCTGAGCCCACATGTGGGGCACAAGGTGGAAATCACCGGCACCGCCGCCAAGCCCGCCAGCGCGGGGCAGTCGTCCGCTTCGTCCGCCGCGGCATCGCCGCAGCTGAAGGTGGACAACGTCAAGATGATCTCGACGACCTGCCCGTAACGGACGGGCAACGGTCTGGGCCGACCTGTTCCCCTGCGGGAGCAGGTCGGCGGATCCCCGCGAATGGGGAGGGACCCACCGCGGGTTGTCCTTCCCCTTGCCACTTCGCCCCCACTGGGAGCTCGCCGCCGGTGCGCGCCGGGCTGGTTTGCAGGGCTGAAGCCCTGCCCCACATACCTCCTCGACGATGCGGGACTTTCTCGAGCGGCTCACCGCGCGCGAGTCGCACGCGCGGAAGGCGCGCCAGCGCATCGCGGAACTCTGCCGCGATTCGACGGCCGAAGTCGGCGACCGTGGCTGGTCACGCGACGAGCTCCATGAGCGTTGACTGCTTCCTCGACACGAACATCCTCGTCTACGCGGTGTCGGCGGCCGAAGGCGACGCGGCGAGGCGATCACTGGCGCTCGACCTCGTCGCGCGAATGGACTTTGGTCTCTCGGCCCAAGTGCTCCAGGAGTTCTACGTAACGGTGACGCGGAAGATCCGCAAGCCGTTACCGGCCGAACAGGCGGTGGCGCTGATGGACGAGTACCGGCACTTCCCCACCGTGCCGACCGACTATCCGTTGATTGTGGCCGGCGTTGAACTGTCGCTGCGATACGGCATCTGGTACTGGCATGGGGCGATCGTCGCGGCCGCAGAGATCCTCGAGGCGCCGACGCTCTACACAGAAGACCTCAATCACGGGCAGCACTACGGGCGAGTGCTCGCCATCAACCCGTTCCTCGACGCGTAATGCCTCGCTCTGCTACGGACTGACTGCCTGCTGTCCGGCCGAATAGCAGCCGAATGTTCCCGTTATCGCTGCGCGGCAGACTCGCGCTCGAACCGCGAACCGGGAACTGCCACAATGGCGGACATGGGTGTCAGCAGCGACGTGCTCAGATGGCTCGGCATCGAGCAAGCGCCGGCCACGCCGGATGTCGTCGATCGCATTGCGCGCGTGCTCGAACGAATGGACCAGCGGCGCGCGCGATATCTCGCGGCGTTCGCGTACCTGCTCGGCCGCGTCGCCGACGCTGACGACGGAACCAGCGACGAAGAACGCAGCCTGATGCTGCGGTTCGTGGCGACGGAAGGCTCGCTCGGTCCGGAAGAGACGGCGACGGTGGTCACGCTGGCTCTCGACGAGTTCCGCCGCGTCGGCGGCACGCACAACTTGATCGTGGCGCGCGAGTTTGCGTCGATGGCGACGTTCGAGGAGCGACTCGGGCTGCTGCGGTGTCTCTTCGCGGTCTCGGCGGCCGACGATTCGGTGACCGTCAGCGAAGACAACGAGATCCGGCGAATCAGCCTGGAGCTGAAGATCGAGCACGCCGACTTCATCCATGCTCGTACCGAAGTGCGGGAGCATCTGGCCGTCCTCCGGCGCGAGCTCTGAGCCTGGTCCCTGTGACGGCCGTCACTGACCAGGTCGCCGCCCGGCAGGGCACGAGGCAAGCGTCGTTCCGGTGGCCGGGCTGGATGATCTGATCTAGGGATCGACTGGATGCTCCACACCGCTCTTCCCTGTCGCGCATGACGTAGCGCACGTCCGGCCGCACGCACAGGAAGCCCTCCGTCACGAGCCCCTCCAGTAGTTCCCTGCACGTGCTCTCGTCGAGCGCCCACAGCGTCCGCGCCTGTGGCAGGGTCAGGGCGAGCCCTGAGCCGCGAGGCCGTTGCAACATCGTTACACCGCGATCGAGATTCCGTCATACGGCTCGGATAGCGTAGGACTCGCGGCGGGCAGTGCGCCTTTTTCATCACCCTGTAATCCCGCACCGGTGCTACGTCCCGTCCGAGTGGGCGTTGCGCGCGCCCGTTATGGATGGTGCCGGGCGTCCCCCAATATCGAGTTCACCAGGAAGCACACGATGAGCATGACGAACATTACTGAAGCGTCGCCCTATCTGAACCTGCAAGCGAAACCGGAGCGACGTCGCGCGCGTCTGCTCATTTCCGCATGCCGAAAATGCGGGAGCGCCGGCGCAGCCGTCGTCTCGCGCACCGACTACGTCGTGTACGTCCGTTGCTCGCCGTGTGGGTCCGTCTGGAGCCTCCCGAAACCCGGCGAATCGGTCGGGTGATCGGGGCGTCGCGAACGGATATGGCTTGGTCGCCCCCGAACGTCTCCACCCGCGTGAAGTTCTCGACACGGCGACCCGGCGACGACACGTTCGGGGTCGTGTGCCCGTCGAGGAGCGGCTTGTCCAGCGCTCGCGGCTCCCGGTGCGGGTGCCGCTGCTGCTCTTCGGCGTTGGCGGCAGCAGTGCCGTCGAGTCTCAGAGACCCATCGGCGCGATCCCGTAGCACCGCCCAAGATCGTTGATCGACGAGCGGAGCGCGCCCCACAGGCGCTCTGGCTGGCTCCCGTACTTGCCGCGCGTCATCACCTGGTTCACTTTACGCGCGTCGTCCATCACGCGGTCCACTTCAACGCGCGTTTCGATGTAGTTGGACGTCGGGTCGAACTTGCGGCGCAGGCGATTGGTGGATTGATTCAGCTCGCCGAGCGCGTCATCGAGCTCGTCTTTCGTGTGCTTCGCCTGGTCGGTGCGCGCCTCCGTCGTGGCCGTGTCGCCGGCGCCTCGGCGCCCGCTCTTGCCGCTCTTCTGCGCGGTGTCCTTCTGCGCGGTGTCCTTCCGATCGTGTGCCTCGTCGCCGCGCCGCTCCAGGTACTTGCGAAACTCGTCCACGCCATCTTCGACCTTCCGGATGCGTTCGCCGACCTGCGCTTTGGTGAACGCGGGTTGTGCGTGGACGAACGCGACGCCGAGCGCGGCGACGGCGATCGCGGTGCCGAGCGTGCGCCAAACGACTGGTTTCATTGCGCGCCTCCAGAAGGGTGCCAAAGGTGACCCGTTGAGCCCGGACGATCTTACGCTCACTCGCGCCGAACTGCGTGTCCGTCCCATCAGCAGCGCGCCCCGCGTCCGCTATAATGCGCTCGCCACCTCTGCAGGAAGCGTTTGCGCTCTGGCGTTGCGGTGCAGCGTGCGCCCCGGGAAGGAATCGTCCGAACGGAGCCCACCTGAAGGTGGGCACTACGCTGAACCAGAACCGGACGGAGCCCACCTGAAAGTGGGCACTACGCGGAACCAGAACCGATGTCAGACCTTGTTGGACGAACACTATCGCACTACCGCGTGACGTCAGCCATCGGCGCCGGGGGCATGGGCGAGGTCTACCGCGCCACCGACACGACGCTCGGCCGCGACGTCGCCATCAAGGTGCTGCCTCCGGAAGTGGCGCACGACGCCGAGCGCCTGGGCCGCTTTCGCCGCGAGGCGCACCTGCTTGCATCGCTGAACCACCCGAACATCGCGGCGATCTACGGCCTCGAACAGGCCGACGGTACACCGTTCATCGCGCTCGAACTGGTCGAGGGCGAGGACCTGAAGGAGCGGCTCGCGCGGGGCGCCGTGCCGGTACGCGAGGCGATCGAGATCGCCGCGCAGGTGGCGGAAGCGCTCGAAGAGGCCCACAACAAGGGCATCGTCCACCGCGACCTGAAGCCGGCCAACGTCAAGCTCACGGGCGATGGCCGCGTCAAGGTGCTCGACTTCGGCCTGGCGAAAGCGTGGGCCGGCGACTCCGGCGATGGCCGGGCGTCGTCGGGACCCATGGTGTCGGCCTCGCCGACACTCGCGCACACGGGCACGATCGCCGGCGTGATCCTCGGAACCGCTGCGTACATGTCTCCCGAGCAGGCGAGGGGCAAACCGGTGGATCGCCGGGCGGACGTGTGGGCGTTCGGCGTGCTGCTGTGGGAGCTGCTGACCGGCCGCACGCTGTTCAGCGGCGACACGGTCACGGACGTCATCGCGGCGGTGGTCACGCGCGAGCCGGACCTCGTCGCGCTGCCGCCGGACACGCCCGCCGCCGTGCGCCGACTTCTGAGCCGCTGCCTGCGCAAGGACCCGCGCCAGCGGCTGCCCGACATCGGGGCGGCACGGCTCGAGCTGCAGGAACTGATCGCCGGGACCACCATTGAGCAGGAAGCACCCGTGCCTGTTACAGGCGGGCAGGCGGCTCACGCGACCGTTCGAGCCCGGCGATGGGAGCGGTGGGCGTGGGCCACGATCGTGCTCGTGGCGGCCGGCCTCGCGGGCGCGCTCGCGTTCATCCACCTGCGGGAGGTGAAAGAGTCCCCGCCAGCCGCCCGCTTCATCGTCGATCCACCAGATGGCTGGGCGTTCGGCCGCGACTTCGGCTGGCCGGTTCCCTCTCCCGACGGCCGCCAGATCGTGTTCCGGGCCGTGCCTGCGGGCCGCGAGGACGCGCCCGGCGCGGCGATGCTGTGGGTGCGCCCTCTCGAGTCGTTGACCGCACGCCCCCTGGCCGGCACTGAGGGCGCCACCAGCGACATCCCGGCCTGGTCTCCCGATGGCCGATCACTCGCGTTTTTCGCCGGAGGAGAGCTGCGCAGGCTCGGCCTGGCGGACGGGACGGTGCAGCGGATCTGCGCCATGCCAGGCCCCGGTAACGCCGGCACGGAGTGGAACGCGGCGGGGACCATCCTCTTCTCGGCAGGCGGCGGCGGCGGACACATCTACTCGGTCGCGGCGACCGGGGGTGAGCCGAAGCTGATCATGCCGTTCGACAAGGCGCGCGGCGAGGCCAACCAGCACATGCCGCAGTTCCTGCCGGACGGCCGGCGCTTCTTGTTCCTGCTGGGAGGTAACGAGAAGGTCCAGGGGGTCTACGTTGCGTCCCTCGACTCGCCCGCCGATCGGCGGCAGGTTACGGCCGGCTGGGTGCGCCACGTCTACGCGTCCGGGCACCTGCTGTTCGTGCGCGACGGCACGCTCCTCGCTCTGCGCTTCGATCCCGAGCACGCCGTGCCGAGCGGCGAGCCCGTCACGATCGCCACGACCGTGGCGGCCTGGTCGAGCAACCCGGGCATGACCTGGTTCGCCGCCTCGCCCTCGGGCACCCTCGCCTACTATTCGGGAGGCAGCGTGACCCGCCAAATGCAGCTCGCATGGGTGGATCGCAAGGGCCGGCAGCTCGCCACGGTGGGCGCGCCCGGGACGTTCGGCCAGATCGCGTTGTCACCCGACGAGCGAAATGTGGCGATGGAGATCACCGACGCCGATGGGCGATACGACCTGTGGGTGATGGACGTCGCGCGCGGCGTCACGAGCCGTGTCACCGCCACACCACGGAACGAGCGCGACCCGGTGTGGGCCGCCGACAGCCGCTCGCTGGCCTACATCTCGCGGTCGGAGAAGGATGCGAGCCTGCGGCGCAAAGGCCTGAGAGCCAGCGATCCGGAGACCGTGGTCGAATCCGCCGCGGCTCCCGACGAATACATTCCGGAGTACTGGCTGCGGAACGGAGAGACGCTCCTGGCACTGCGGCGGAACGAGAAGGACGAGCAGACGGTGTGGGCCGTGCCCCTCAACGGCGGGAAGCCCGAGTCGGTGCTGAGCGGGGCCCGCTTCGACGAGCCCCAGTTGTCGCCCGACGGGCGCTGGCTGGCCTACTTGTCGAACGAGTCGGGGCAGAACGAGGTGTACGTCGAGCCGTTCCGCCGCGAAGGCGACCGCGTCCGCGTGTCGGTGAAGGGGGGCGGCCAGCCGAAGTGGCGAGCGGACGGCCGGGAACTGTTCTTCACCACGCCCGCCAACCGTCTCATGGCGGTCGCGGTGCGCGATGCCGGCGAGCGAATCGACGTCAGCCTCCCCTCGGAGCTCTTCGAGATTCGCGGGCTCGAAGGGCCCGACTACGACGATTACGCGGCGAGCGCGGACGGCCAACGCTTCCTCATCAAGGTCCCCATCGAGCAGGACCGCAAGCCGACGCTCACCGTCGTGACGAACTGGACGTCGCTCCTGCGCTGACGCGCAGCACCGGCGTGCCATTCACGATCATGTAGCGCATCCCCACCGCGGTCCGGTTCGGCTGTGTGGCTCGTAATTCACGATCAGCCGGACTGGATCCATCGGCGAAGGTTCAAAACGCGAGGACGGTCTGCACCATCGGCACCCAGCCGGTCATCCCTGCGGTGTAGGGCGTAAAGGCCCCGCTATACGGAGCTCTGTCCACCCGGAACAGCTCGCCGTTGAGCCACAGTCGCTCGCTCGCCAGGAAATGCCACTTCACCCCGCCGCCGTACTCGTGAGAATCGCCGAACTGCCCGCGCACCCATGATGCGCGGATGAAGGGCATCAGCGTCCGCGGCGTCACGAAATAGCTCGCCGAGAGCTCCCCGCCGTGGTCGAGCGTGGATGCGAGCGGAAGCGGTCCGTCGGCTTCGAAATCACTCAGCCAGCGCGTGAAGTACTGCCCGTTGATCGCCAGTCCGTTCCACTTGACGCCGCCATCCACCGCCCACAGCCGATACGTCGCCTGGTCGACCGTCACACCCGGCGCAAACGCTCCGGTCGAGAAGGTCAGCACGCCGTCCGAATTGTACAGCGACGTGTTCTCGGGACTCGATTGATCGAGATTCGAGAAACGGTCTTCGCGCGATCTCGTATACGCGGTACCGAATCGAACCCGAACGTCGTTCGAGGCGAAATAGTCATCGTACATGTTGCGGGACTTGCCGGGCGGCCCATAGGGCCCGAGCGGTTCCCACCAGACGCTGCTGGAAAACAGCAGATGCGTGTCGATCTTGTTGGCCGAAATATTCAGCGTATTGAGACCGTTGCCGACGAAGGCCAGATAGTTCAGCCCCTTGACAGGTTCACCGTTCGCCCAGACGCCCTGCGTGAAGCCGGGGCGGAAGAAGTTGTCGGCCATGCTCCGATCCGTTCCCGTAAAGAATGGGAAGGTGTTGACCAGCGATCGGCTGCCTGGAACTCCGGTGTACCCTCCCGTGATCGTGAGGGCCTTGCTGAATTGCCAGCCGATGTTGCTTGCGACAACGATCGACGCGGCCCCGGCGGAGGTCCAGACGGTGAAGCTGTATCGTGCCCTGGGGTCGAAGACGTAGCCGCCGAGGATGAACATCGCGCGGTTCACCGTGATGTCGTTGCGCGTATGAACGTCGCGGGTGCCGCCCAGGTGGTCGGTGAAGCTCTCGTCGCTGTTCTGGGTGTTGAGATAGCGGAGCTGGGTGTTGATGTTGAACTTGAGGAGGAACGGCACCTTCGCGTGTTCAGATGTTTCCCAGATGACCATGCCATCTCGAAAGCGATCCGGGTTTGCCGGTGGCGTGGCAGCGGAGGCCGGCTGTCCGGGCGCACTCGCAGCATCTGTGGCGGCCGGTGCGGGATTGACGGCGACGTTCGTTTCCGGTGACGAAGCTGCGATCGTTATCGACGGTCCAACGGGCTGACCGGCTGCGGACGCGTTCGTCGCCGCGCCCGCGTCGAGCCGTCGCTGCAAACCGGCTATCTGTTCAACCAGTAGCCTTTGCTGTTCCTGGAGCTTGCGAAGGAGTTCCCGGACCTCGGCGTTGTCCGTCTTCACGGCCTCGATTTCGCCTTGCAGGGCCTTTGGCGTGGGGTCCGCAGCCGCGACGCTGTTCTGTCCAGAGGCAGGACTCGTGAACAACGCAACTGACGTCAACGCCAGTACGGCGGATAGCGTGATGTGTGCGCGGTGACGCGACATTGGACAGAGCTCCCGAGGCCAATGCTGACATGGTGGATGTGATGGGCGTGCGAGAGCTCGCCAGGTCAGGAAACTCTCCCTGACTTGGCGAGCCGGGTCTGAATGGAGGCTCCTCGCAGCCCGGTCGCTCGATTCGGGCCGAGTGCGACCGAGCCCGTACGAGTCGATTCAGCAGAGCACGACGGATTGGGCGAGACCAGCCTCGCTCGTTTCCTTGTACTTGCTGTTCATCTCTTTCGCGGTCTGGGCCAGGGCCATGACCGTTTCGTCGAAGTCGATGCGGTGCCGCGACGCGATCTCGTTGCTGGCGATCGCGTACGCCGTCCAGGCCTTTACGGCCCCGAAGGCGCAGCGCTCGATGCACGGCACCTGCACGTAGCCGGCGACCGGGTCGCAGGTCATGCCGAGATGGTGCTCGAGGGCCGACTCGGCGGCGTTCTCGACGACACCCGAATTCGCGTCGTACGCCGTCGCGACCAAAGCCGCCGCCATCGACGACGCGACACCGATCTCTGCCTGGCAGCCGCCCTCGGCCGCAGACAGCGTCGCATGGTGCTTGCAGAGGTAGCCGATCGCCGCAGCCGCGAGCATGCCCTCACGGATTTTCTGCGGGTCGACCTTCCGGACTTCGACGAGCCCGTAGACGAGCGCGGGCATGACGCCTGCGGAACCGCCCGTCGGCGCCGTGATCACGAGGTGGCCGCGCCCGTTCTCTTCGGAGGCTGCCAACGCAAATGCCGACAACGTGCCGATGCCCCGTTCTGCCTCGAACTTATCGTCCATGGCGCGCTTGTACACGGTTGCCGCCTTGCTATGCAGCTTGATCGGGCCGGGCAGCACGTCATCCTCCGGCATGGCAAGGCCCGACTTCACCGTCGCGACCATCGCATTGATGATCTTGTCGACAAAGGCGTACACCTCCGCTTCGCTCCGGCCCATGATCGACATCTCGTTGGCCAGCATGACCTTGCCGATCGAGATCTTGTTCTTGTCGGCGTGGGCCCGCAGCTCTTTCATCGTGGC
The DNA here is from genome assembly GCA_963697705.1 of Vicinamibacteria bacterium. GTDB lineage: Bacteria > Acidobacteriota > Vicinamibacteria > Vicinamibacterales > JAENWD01 > CAVUCH01. The sequence continues at coordinate 87,760 of CAVOPA010000010.1, read as the reverse complement.
GAACGGGTACTTCGGCGCGTTCTTCTTCGGAGGGGTGTACCCTTTCCACTCGATGAATCCGCCGCCCACCGAGTAGTACTCCTGCTCGAGCAACACCTCGTTGCCGGCCAGGAGCTTGACGGTCATCGTGTTCGGGTGCTTGAAGTCGCCCTTGGTGGCGTCGTAGATGACGTCTTTGAGGCTCACGTTGATCGATTTGTCCCCGAGCTTCACCGGGAACACCTGGTCAGGCTTGTCCCGCAAGCTGTCCAGGAATTTCGGGTCGACCGTTGCCGGTTCCTTTCCGACCAGCCCTGCGAGGGCGGCGCGCTCCGTGCCGTGGCCCTTGCCGGTCGCACTGAGGCTTCCGAACAGGTTGACCTGCAGCTTGGTCGCCTTCGCCAGTTTGTCGGCCGGCAGCTTGGCGGCTCGCTGGTAGAAGTCGTACGTGATGCGCATCGGACCGATCGTGTGCGAGCTGGAGGGGCCGGGGCCCACCTTGTAGAACTCGTCCACGGTGGTCAGGACCGGCCCCTTTTCCTTCATGACGACATTCAGGTCCGCAGCGAGCGGCGGCGCCGATGCCGCGCCCTTCGGGGGCGCCGATTTCGCGGCCTGCGGCGGCAACGTCGCGACCGCCATCGCGGTTCTCTCGCCGGCCGACACGATGCGGCCCGTCATCACGGCGGCAGCACCGCCCACAGCGCTCCGAATCAGGAACCCGCGGCGATCCACGCCGGCTGGAACCTCCGGTGCGATCAATTGGCTGGTGTCCGCGAGCGGATCGTCTCGAAAGGCGTCACCGCGTTGTGCGGTCGAACGAACGGTGTCGTCAAGCGTCTCGTGGTCCTTGTCTGCCATGGTGCACTTGTTCCCTTTCATCAACAGTCCGGTCGCCGCGCGCGGGGTAGCGGACCGAGTGTGACCGCTCGCTGCCGTGGGCCACATGCCAACAGCGCTGTGAACGCGGTCACCGGCAAAAGCGCAAGCCGTGTGCCAGAGCTGGTTTGGCCGAAGTCACGCCTGTTTTCGTCGCACACGGGTGCCTGGGAGGCCGCCGGACATCCGCCCGGACGGAGCCCCTCCGACATGCCGTAGGCTGGCCACCGAGGGGCGAGGGGCGGCCCTCGTGCTCGCCGACGCCATGGGCGGTGCAGATGTGCGAGTGATTGAGCGCGGAGGCGGCCTGCGCTTCCCGCTCGAAGCGCGCCGCGGACACCTCACTCGAAAGCCGCTCGGGCGATGCGGCCCAACCATCGCCAGTGGTGCCCGGTCGGCCGGTCATAGAGCGTGTATCAGCCTCGCCGACGGAGTATCAGCCGACGCCGGACACGGAACAGATCGACAGCATCGTGCAGAACAACCCGATACAGGTTCTGCAGATCGGTGCGCTATCGAGCAGGGCACGGACGGTCGCGCCCTGTCGAGGACGTCGGCGCAGGCGTGCCGACGACCGGTCTCGCGCGCGACCACCAGCCCTTTACGTGGTCGAGACCTCCACGTTCGGACCGAATGGCGTGTGGTATCCACGCACATGCGGAGTCAGTTTCGCAAAGAGATGTGGCTCGATCGTGTCGACGGTTTGACAGCGAGCGTAAAAGTTGCGCGACGTGCGAAACCGTATCGGCGGCGTGAACTCGGGATCATTCCCGGCCGAGGCCGGTAGAGCCGCAATCCGACGCCACGCTCACGCGACCCTGTGGCGATTCCGCAGCCCGGTACAGCGAGATCTCCTCGCGTACGACTCCAGCCACGTCGCCTCCTGGTCCTCACGGCGCGGCGACCTGCGGTCACGAACGGTGTTACTTACTCGCCATCATCACATCGACACGGCTGAGCAATACCGTCAGGATATCTCTGACTTTTCCGGGTCGTCGATGGCCGCCTTCAACGTGTCGGCGAGTGCTTGGCTGGCTCGATTCAACGCGTCGCGGTCTACAGAATTTTCCCGCACGCGTCCGTGGACATCGATCGCGTTCTCGATTGCGACCAGCTGGGGGTCGGTATCGGGATACTCGGGCACGGACACCTCCTCACATATTCCCGACCTTGGATTCAGCCGGGAAGAAAAGCAACGACTGGGCCACTCCCACACCGGAGCAGTGCGGCTGATGTATTTCTTGCCAGACGAGCTCCGTCCCACCGAATGAGTGACGACCTGACTAGGACCGAATTCAGCGTCCCGCATGGTGCACGAAACCCTCGGCGGGACCGGATCCGTGTTCCTCGCGCCGATATCCGCGAGCGCATCTGACGCTCTGATCGACCGCAGCTGATCGTCGCGGGAGTTCTCGCCGATCGGCGGACGCGCCCGTACAGCCCGGTCACACCGACGTCACGATCACTTGCCGGTGAGTTTACGCCAGCGTTGCGCCTGCGTCACCGTCGCTGCCTAGCATCGGACTGACTGGAATGAAGCAACAGCAACCTTCGCTCAGAGAGGCAGGACTGACCGAGCGTCGGCGATTGCTCGCGCGACACGTCGCTCTGGGTCTACGACGCGAACACCGTGACGCGTGCGCTCGGATCGCCGAGATCGACCGCGCGTCCGCCTATGCGCATCGCCATCGCCGCCGATCCCGGGAACAGCGGCAGCGACGATCGGTTCACCCGGTGGGTGGGAGTTCAGCGAGACGTAATCGACGCCGAGCCCTGGCTCGACTGTCGAGGGTCCTGGATCCTCGACGTCGTCAGGCCCAACTCGCTCCGAATCTGCCCCGACAACCGAAAGCCGTCGAGGGCGGCCAGGTTCTCCACCTCGTGTGGAAGCCGGCGAGACGTCGACGAGTTTAAATAGTCACGGCGCGCCCTTTTCAATCCAGAGGAGCAACCCTTCCTGCAGTCGGTCAAGTGTGTGGCCGGCTGCGGGAGGATCATCGGTCGTGGAGGCCCTTGGGTGCGCCTGGTCGGCCCGCCGTCTGCCGGTCGTGGGACCAAACATTCGACTTCACAGAAGCTCGAGAGGTAAGGGGAATCGTGGTGCCGAGCATCGACACGTACAAACTACAGGACCTCGAAGAACACCTCGATGACGATTCAATGCCGCCGTCAATACAGGAGCTGCCGCACCACGAACCCGGAGTGCGTCCCGCGCGGGCACTGCCCTACACGTTGCACGCGCGTGGCCGGGTGGAGCCGTCGACGGGATCGTTCCGGATCGAATTCAGCAACACGGGAGTCGCGGCCGCGGTGTTCCAGGTGCGCTCTGCAAGTGACGCTCACGTTCCACGGACGTACACGATTGAGCCGCTGACGTCGCTCGTGGATAGGTGGGCGGTGGCCTCGACCGGGACGAGCGCATTCGACCTGTCGATCGACGGCCCGAACGGCTTCTTCCGCCGCTTCAGGGGCGGTCTCGACGCCGCGAATGCACGCCTCGAGGTTGTGACGGAGTACGACGAAGACAGCGAGATCATCAGACTTGTCATCGTGAATCAGGCGGCAGACACCGCGAACATCAGAGTGCGTAACAAGTACACTGGCAAAGTGCTCGAGTTCAGGCTCGAGCCAGTCGACTCGCTCTCACTGTCGTGGTCGCTGGCGCGGTTCCACGGATGGTACGATCTGATCGTCACCGTGACGGGCGACGCGCGTTTCAAATTTCAGTGCGCCGGTCACCTCGAGCCGGGCGCGACAGCACGAGCGATCCGATGATGGACGGACTCGTGTGGGCGGAGCTTTCATGGCCGCTGAATCTGGGGGCGGCCTTTTTCGTGTCACTCGTCTGACGAAGCCCGCCGTCCGACGACCGCGAGGCCCCACCATCCGATCGCCGTCATCGCGGCGTGCCGCTACTTCATGACTCCTACCAGGAACAATACGACTTCGAGCACGATCAGGAGCACGACCGTGAGCTCGAGCAGTTCGCCGCGCGAGACGGACGCCTGCTCCACCGCGAAGCCATAGATCTGGTTCATGGTCTGCAGCTTCTCCTGGACGCTGGCTTTCCAGCGGTCGAGACCGAGGCGCGAGGCGGCCAGGCCGAAGAGCCGTGCGGCATAGATGTCGCCGACGAACTTGATCGCGTTCTCGGTGTGGTCGGTCAGCTCGTGCACGTCGATGAGCAGGGCATGGACGTCGTGCGCCGCGCGCGTGTAGCGGCGTGACCGGAGCAGCCCCACGGGCCGTGGCTTCTGCAGTTCGGCGTACAGGCGCGTCAGTTCTGCGTCGAGCAGGTTGTCATAGTGCCTGAACTCGAGCAGCTGCGAGTTCGCGAACTCCAGGATCTCGATGGCGGCCTGGGCCCCGGCCTCGGTGTCCCGCACGAAAGCGGCGTTCCACGTCGGGACGACGAGGTCGTCGGCGAGATAGGAAATCCGGTGTTGCAGCACCCGCTCGCGTTCCTCCGCGCTGAGCGCCTGGCGTTCCCCGCGCAGCAGCTGCGCGATGTCACCGCCGTGCGCGTGCAGCAAGGTCTCGGTGCTCGCTGGCGGCTCGAGCTCGGTGGCGGCGAACACGACGTAGTCCTCGGCGAGGTATCGGTCATTCGCGCGGACCAAAGCTGGCCCGAGCCGATCGAGGAGCCTGCGGCAGCAGACCTCGGCTTCCTGGGCGAGGGAATCGCCGTCGATCAGCGGCTGACCAGCGGCGATCAGCTGCGACCACCCGCCGGTGAAGGGACGCCACAGTGCGAGAGAGACGACGCCGTAGTCGAACAGCTTGAATCGGGGCGTGAGCCCGCTGATCGTTCCAGCTTCTATCGCGTTGCCTTCGAGGAGCAACGGAGGCTTCGCGTACTGCACGTAGGGGGGCGTCGCGGGCTTCGGTGCGAGGCGCGCGGCGACCGGCGCACCGCCGACGAGCGCGGGCACGGCCGAGAGGTCGATGGCCTCCGCGACATCGAACAGATAGAACACGGTGATCGAGCCGGAGAGCGCAGCCATCGTCAGCGGGTTCGCCGGGTAGACAGAACAACAGACAGATGGCGCGCAGCTCGGTATCCAGTGAGAAATCTGACCCGTTCCCAATTTCGCCGAGCCGCGCGTCGAGGATCGTCCGGATTGCGAGGGCGAGCGCGGCGTCCTTCGAGCCGCGCACCACCGCTCGCATCCGGTCCGGGACGCGCGTCGTGCGGATTTACCGCACCTGTGCGAAGACGTCCTCCTCTCTCTCGGCCGCCGAATCGTAGTGCTTCTTCTTTTTGGCGGGCTCGTCACTCGAGCTGTCACGAATCCGCTCGTCTGTGCTGCCGGTCAGCTTGTCGGACACGTCCTCGGAGAGTTTCGCAAGGTTCGACTTGCCCCTGGACTCTGGTGCCTCCGTTTTGGCCAGCGTGGCGAGCGTCGACGCGATGCTGCCCACCAGACCGGCGGCAATTACGGGCCCTTGCTTTCGGATGACCTTGCTGACGCTCTTACGGATCGCCTTGCGCGTCTTTCTGCTCACGAGCTTCATGAATACCCCCTCAGTGCGCGTGGACGGCACACCCGGCCCGCGCCACGTTCCAAGTGCAGCTTGGATGCCACGCGGACAGCTCAGGCCTATGCGCTGCCGGCCGCCGTATGCCCGAGCAGTCGGGAGAGCGCAACTACGTTGAGGACGAAACACCCTGCGCGCTACGAGTTCGGGCGCTCAATGGGGTCATGTCTGGGCGGCTCTGCGGCATCACGACTGCGCCCCGCCGCCTGCTGTGAGTTGGTCTGCAAGCAATCGGTCAATCAACTCGCGTACACCGTCGCCGCGCTCGCCTGTCATGGTGACGGTTGCGACAGCCTTGACCTCGTCGAGCGCATTGCCCACAGCTACCGACAGGCCGCATACCTTCAGGAAGTCGAGATCGTTCTCGGCATCTCCCACGCCGATCGTATCTTCGGTTCGAATTTCCAGTTCTCTCAATGCGGCGGCGAGCCCCGTCGCCTTCGACACACCGCGCGGCAGAACCATGACGGCATCCTTGTTCAGGATGACGTGCCAGTCGAGCGCCAGCTCGTAAAGGGCTCGCCGCACCTGTTCCTCATAGGCCGTCGCTGTCGCGACAATCGAGTGACCCACCGAGATCGGCACTCTCGACCGCTGCAACCTCTCGAGCAGCACCTCGGGCGGGGGCGCCGACAGAGTCTGGACACCGCCACTGGAAGGATCGTAGAGAACGGCCCCGTTTTCCGCGACGATGCGGTCGAAGAGTTCCGGGTGTGCGAACGTGTTGAACAAGCCGGCCAGCTCGCGGCCGGTCACCAGGATCACTCGAAGCCCCGCCCGGCGCGACCGGCGGAGCGCCGCGACGGTCCACTCATCGACAGCGCCGTCGTGGGCGATTGTCCCGTCGTAGTCCGTCGCGAGCGCCCGCCACTTCATCTGACCACCCGCCCCGACGCGCGTCACAAAACGTCAACACTATGTCGACACCTACGCTCGAACCCTCGCCGCGAGGCTCTCACAAGCGACGCGTTGGCCCGTGTGACACCTCAATGCACGCCTACGGCCGCGGGTGCGCCTGTCAGTGTGCGAATCAACTCGACCTCGTCCTGCCGGTACGGCGTGCCATCCTGCTTGAAGATCTCGTGAAACCAGATTGACGGCTCGCGGCCGACATAGGGTTTCTGCCACGAGTCCCAGGGGAGATACGTCTGCGTCTTGCCCGCGACGAAGCCCCAGTTGATGGCCGCGACGTGGTACTGCTTCGCCAGCGGCAGCGAGCCCTGGAACGTGCTGCCGTTCCCGCGTGCCATGTACTCGGTGCAGAGGATCGGGCGGCGATAGCGCTGCAGCCACGTGATGCGCTTCTCGAACTCCGGGCCGTTGTCGTAGTTGTGGAACGAGATCACGTCCGACTGTTCGAGCTGGATGCGCTCCATCGCCGACAGCTTCTCGTCAGCCGACCAGTCGCCCTTCCACACGCCTGACGTCAACGGCTGCTCGATGCCAGCCTCACGCGCCCACGCGAACACCTGCGGCAGCAACGCCAGCACGAGGTCCACCTTGTTCGACGGCTCCTGGGTGCCGTAGCTGCTGCCGTTCGTGTTGTCGGGCTCGTTCCAGACGTCCCAGCCCAGCACGCGCGCGTCCTTGCCGAACGCGGCCGTTACTCCGACGACGTACTGTCGCAGCCGCGGATACTGTGCAGGATCCTTCAGGGCCGGTGCGCCCGGGCTCTGCACCCAGCCTGAATTGTGCACGCCAGGCGTCGGCGCATGCTGCGGGCCAAGCCGCGGGTTCGGGTCCCAGCACGAGTCGAACAGCACGAAGAGCGGCTTGATGTGGTGCTTCGCGGCAATCACGAGGAACCGGTCGATTCTCGCACGGTAGCCGGCGGCGTCCTGCTGCCACGGCAGGTCGTGCAGGAACACCCGCATCGTCGTCATGCCCAGGTCCTCGGCCCACCCGAGCTCCTTGTCGATGGTTGCGGGATCGAACGTCTCGGCCTGCCACATCTCCAGTTCGTTGATGGCCGTCGCCGGGATGTAGTTGCTGCCAACCAGCCACGGCTGCGCGGCATACCACTGCGCCGCCCTGGCCTCAGACCAGCGCCCCGAGGTCGCCGGTGCCTGGGCCACCAGTGTGACGGTGCACAGCACCGCGAGAATCACCACCAGTCGCCTGCCATGCATCGTGTGCTCGTTCGTCGCCGCGAAACGCATTCAACCCTCCTTCGTCCCGGCCTGCTCGGCGCCAGCTTAATCCACCGGGGAGCGGTCTGTGAATGTGCCCCCGAAGGTCACCGCTCACACCTTCGGTGCGCGTCACGCTTTCGATTGCATCGTGCTGGGCGTTCGGTGTGTGCACGAAGCGAATTGATCGCACTGTGGCCGTGTTCGACGGCCTTCGTGACCAGGCTCGAGCGGGATCATCGCCTAGCGCGGCTGCCAGAACGGGTCGGCGGCCGCCACGAACTCGACGGGGACCTCTGTAACGAAGCCTTTCAGCCAGCGGGCGCATTCCTCCATGCCGGCCTGCTCCGACGGGATGTGGCCAACGATGACGAGCGCCTTGTCCTCACCCGCCGCGACCGCATCGTCCACGTACTCGACCGTCTCCCATTCGCGCGCCTCGCCGATCACGAGCACCTGGACGTCGGCGCGCTGGAGCGCTTCGCGGTGGCTCGCGAACCCCGCGGCGCCAGGAGCGAGCGCGATCTTCGTGACGACCATGTCGGGCCGACCGACGACGCGCAGCGCGTGCGCGTCGAGACGGCTACGAATGTCGGCGGCGAGCCGGGAGAGCGTGGTTTCGGGTCGCGTCACTACCTCCGGCGCCTGCCCCTCCGCCACGTTCCAGCCGAGCGCCCGCAGCACGCCGGCCTGCACGCCGTCCGGCTGCCGGCGGTGCCAGTGGTCGTGAAACCGCCACACGACGAGGTGGTGATCCCTGATGAAGGCCATCTTGGCGGCAAATACCGTATCCCGCGCCTGCTCGAGCGGTTCGGTCGGATCCTGATGGTCGTAGAAGGTGGGCTCGTGCGTGATGACCAGGTTGCGGCCGGCTTTCACCGCGCGCTGGAGCACGTCGAGCGTGGCCATCATCGTGACCGCGACGCCGGTGACCCGCGTGTCGGGGTCGCCGGCCTTGAAGGTATCAACCGTCTCCGCCTGCCACGGCACGCCGACGTGCGACTTGATGCGCTCGACAATCTGCGCCGCGGTCGGCGCCGTGGCCGCCTGTGCCGAAGGGGCGGCAGCCGCCGCCCGGTGGTCCGACACGCACAGAAGCGCGATGAGCATCGTCGTGAGTGCAACCGGAATGTTCGTCACGGCCGCATGGTACACGAGCGCAGGGACCTACACGTAGGCGTGCGGTTGCGCACGGTGGGCCGCTCGGGACACTAAACCCGCGATTCACTTGTGTCGTCATGTGGGGCAGGCCTTCAGGCCTGCTTGCGAGCACGATTTGCAGGGCTGAAGCCCTGCCCCACGTGACTGATGCGGTGACAACACAAGTGAGCACCGGATTAGAACCTTCGCTCGCTTAGGTTGATGCTCCAAGCGGGTGGCGCCGGACGGGGCCGCCCCGCCCGCCGCGCAGGCGCCTCCCTCCTGGCGAGTGCTGTTGGCGCCGAGGACAGGTGGGTCAGGAGAGCTGTAGTCGATCCACCTGCAGCACCGTCTCGAGCAGCACGTTCGCGCCGTTGGCGCAATCGGGCCAAAGAGTCAGCTCCTTCGGCGAGTGGCTGATCCCACCCACGCTCGGAACGAAGATCATGCCCATCGGCCCGAGCCTGGCCATCACCTGCGCGTCATGGCCCGCTCCGCTCGGCAGGCGCATCGTCTTGAACCCCAGGCCGGCCGATACCGCTTCGATCGCCGACTGGACGTCAGGCGTCGCGATCGCGGCCTCGTCGTGCTCTATCTGCCTCATCGAGATCTCGGTCCTGGTCTCGCGCGCGATGGCCTCGGCACGTTCCTGAATCTGCTTGCCGAGTCGCGCGATCTTGTCGGACGACAAGTCGCGTAGTTCAACCGAATGCTTGACCAGCCCGGGGACGACGTTGCGGGCATTCGGGGAGACCTCCAGCCGTCCGACCGTGCCAACCTGGCGCCCAGGCTCGCGCGTCACGATCTCCTGCACGGCGTCGATCAACCTGGCGGCCGCGAGGAGCGCGTTTCGTCGCTCGGGCATCGGCGTGGTGCCGGCGTGATTCGCGAAGCCGCGAATCTCGACCTCGTACTCGTCGATGCTGACGATGCCCTCCACCACGCCGATGGGGATCCCGGCTTTCTCGAGGTTCCCTCCCTGCTCGATGTGCAGCTCCAGGTAGCAGTGGAACGCCCCCGGCGCGATGCGGCTGTCGGCCAGCCGCGCCGGGTCGCCGCCGATCCTGCTCAGACCATCGGACATGCGCACACCGTAGTACAGCCGCTCGAGGTCCTCCGGCTTGATGTCCCCCGCCGTGGTACGGCTGCCGACCGTGCCGCTTTCCTCATTCGACCAGACGACGATGTCGAGCGGATGCCGGGTCGTGACACCGCGGTCCTTCATCGTCCTCAGGACCTCGATCGCGGAGAGCGACCCGAGGTCGCCGTCGAAGTTGCCGCCGCCCGGCACCGAGTCGATGTGCGAGCCGAACAAGATCGGCTTCAGCGCGCTGTCGCTTCCCTGCCGCCGGCAGAAGATGTTGCCGCCCGGATCGATGCGCGGCTCCAGTCCGGCCGATCGCATCAGGTCCATCACGTACTTCCGACCGGCAACGTCGGCGTCCGAGTAGGCGACGCGGCTGACGCCGTCAGCAAACGTGCCGCCCGCGGGTCGCCCGTACACGCTCAACTCTTCGAGGCTCCGCTGCAGGCGCGCGGCATCGATGCGCACGGGAGACGGAGCACTCTGTCCGGAGGCAGCGCGCGGCAGCGCGGACGTACTGAGCGCGGCAGCCGCGATGCCGAGGAGCTTTCGACGGGTGATGGTCACGCGCGGATTATATGCGGGGCTCCCGCGCCTTTCCGCGCCTTCATCCTCGCGAACCGCGTGCTGGAGTCTGAGACTACTGCGATGGCCGCTCGGTGGGAGGCGCTGCGCCTGGTCCCGGCAGCTCTGGCCCTCCGCCGCCCTGCGCTTCCTGCTCGAGCAGGTCCTGGACCGACCCGTAACGGTAGATCACGCGCGCGCCGTTGCGGGGAAGGCCTCCCGTGTCGGCGGTTGGCCCGTACGTGGAATAGAGCGAGCGGCCCCACAACCGAAGGTACGCCGTCAGCTGCCCGCGGTGGTGCGCCGAGTGCGCAATGCGGCGCGTCAGCACCCACGCGCGCGAGCGGGAGACGTCGAAGAACTGTGTGGCTTCCTCGAACCATTCGTCGGGCCTCGCTTCAAGCGCCGTGAGGCGCTGTTCCGACACCGCGGCGTAGTGCGCAAGAAACGCGAGCCTGGTCTCTTGGGCCGGCAGCGCGGGAAGACTCACGGCGATGCCGAGCATGCCGGTCATCCAGCCGTCCTCGCTCAGGCACTGATGCACCATGTGCTCGAGCGGCGAGCGCGCGCGGGGCTCCGGCCGCACGTGCATCGAATCGTCCGGGATCTGGGACCAGACCCCCAGAATCTTGAGGCGTTCCGTGCGGTAGGTGTCGACGAGGAAGGCGTAGCGCGACATCATCATCTCCACCGGAGCACGGACAGGGCCCCACAATCGGGCCCCAACAGGCGGCAATCACAGCGGCGAGCTCACGAGCCAGTGCGCCACCGCCATCCAGGCCGGCGTGCCCGACAGCGCGAGACGCAGCGGCTGCGAGAGCACGATGGCGGCCCCGCCCCAGGCCGTCGCGCGATGCACGGCCCCGCGCGACCGGCGGTCCCACATGACCAGGGCGACGATGAACAGGTCGGTGAGGGCGAAGAAGAGCAGCGGCGATCCACCGAACACGCCAGGCCATCGCGCGATCGCAGCGGTGAGGAGGTTGATGGTCGCAAGGAGCATCCAGCGCTTGTGGGCCTGGAGATCGCGCCGCTTGACCACGGCGATGGCCACGAACGTGCCGAAGAGCAGCATGTCGACGAAAGGCACGATCAGAAAGGCTTGTGGGGGGGCCGGGATGCTGACAAACCCTGTGGGCCGCCTCGCCGCCACGAGGGCGCCGTGCGTGCCCACCGCCACCATGGCCGCGGCGAGGACGGCGCCCCAGGGGCCAATCCGCCGGTGCAGCGCGGTTCGGTGCGCGCGTACCAGCGCGGTCTGGCCGACCAGCAGCACGCACCACGCGGTGAACAGCGCGCCGTGCACGTAGAAGATTGGTTCTCTCGGCGACGGGTGCACGGGGAACAGCGGTCGCAGGAAGAAACTGCGCGCGAAGCCGACGAACACGACGGCGACGAACGCGAGCGCCATGCCCAGATAGAATGCGCGGTCCGAAGAGTCGCGGGCCGCTGCGGGAGCTACCGTCGCCATTGCGGGAATCCTCCGCTGATTGAATGTGCGGAGGGTATCACGGCGCCCCGGAGCGGATAACGCGAGCGTCGATCGGCTGAACTCGCAGAGGCGCGCGGGACGTCCACTTGAAAGCAGGACCGGCCGTGCAGCCTCGCTTGGTGTCCGGTCCGTTCGCGCTGCGCCCGTGTCCGGGCGAACGGGATGTACGACCCGCGAAGCTGACGCGCTCCTGAGCCGCGCCGGTGGCAGGAACGCGCAGGTTCCAGCCGGGGTAGGGTGCGGCCGGCACCGACAGCTGCGGGGCCGAAGATCGCGCGAGTCGTTTTCCGGCAGGGAGCGAGCTTTTACAACCGCTTGATGCACCGGATCCATTCTTCCTGGAACCCGAGACGTGCATACAGATCACGCGCCCGGCGGTTGGCGGTGAAGGCGTTCAGCGTCAGCAGCGAAAACCCGCGCTGCCGCGCCCACTCTTCGGCGTACGCCATCAGCGCGCTCCCCACGCCGCGACCTCCCGCGGCCGCCGTCACCACGACGTCTGCGATGTGACCGGTTCGAGTGCCGGTGTAGTAGTCGTCGCCGGTCGTCAGGTGGATGAACCCAAGGCGACTACCGTCGTCAGTCTCGGCGATGAACAGTCCTCGGTCGGATGACGGCTGCTCCAGTGCATCCGCCAGCACTGCGCCGTCGCGCGCGACCATCTGCGCGGGGTCGCGCCCCGGCACGGTGCCGAATTCGATCAAACGCGCAGCGAGGCCGAGGATGAACTCGCGGTCGCTGGCGCGAGCGGGTCGGATGCGCACGGCGGCTCGATCTTACATGCCGCGGCATCAGACGCGTCAGACGGCGGGGGCTGTAGGCGAGCGGCTCGAGGGTCGCGATTTGCGCGTCCCGGTCGAGCGCCTCGAACGGACGGTCCGTCCGCAGACGCGTGCTCGCGTCGAGGTTCTTCACAGCCGACGAGTATTTGCTCGTCGCGCTCATGGCCTCGCTCATCATCCCACCGACCGTGCCGCTGCAGACACGATTCCGCTCGACTCCCTTGTCCCGCCATCCTGTCTCCCCGCCTGCGAGTCGGCGGCGCCAACCGATGAGAGGAAACACCGGCAGGTCACGGGCGTGAGAGCGGGAGCCTTATGCGCTCGCCTTGTCGGTCACTTGCAGCCCGGCACTGCGGTCACGTCGCGCGTGTCGTTCGGCCTCGCCGGCGGCGATCGCGAGATCACGGCCGAAGGGCGTCGCCGACGTCGTGTGCAGGAGCTTGGCGATCTCCTCCTTCAAAACCCAGCTCTCGCTGGCCGCGTCCCGGCCGAGCCGCTCAGCGAAGAGATGGCTGGCGTAGCGGAGATTGTCTGTGAGGCGCTTGACGACGTCGGCTGGCGGCAGTGCCGATTCGACATCCTGCCGATATCTCGCTTCGACCAGCTCCAGCAATGCCGTGACGTAGCCGTCAATGTTCGGCGCGACGGTAGCCCGGTCGCCTCGCCTCCACTGGCGTCTGCTCGCTGCGCCACTCCTGGCGCTGGCGAGGCGGCAGGCTGTATGAGGGTCAACGACGACACGGCGCCATGAACCGCGCTCTGCAGATTCTCGAGGGTCGCCGTGAGGCTCGCACGCTCCGCCTGCCCGGCCGCGAGCCGTTCGTTCAGAGCAGAAACCTCTCCGCGAACCGACTGCAACTCGGTTGCCTGGCTGCGCAACTGCGTTTCGAGAGCCGAACGTGCCTGCTCGTGCGCGCCCTGCACGTCTTTCGCGGCGGTCTCGGCCCGGGCGCGGGCGGCCTGCTCGACCTCCAGCTCCTCGCGGGCCAGCCGCAGCTGTTCCTGGCCCGAGCGGACGTCGGCCTGCAATCGCTCGACGATTGCCTCCGCCGCCGCGACTTCGACTCGGGCGTCGGCTTCGATCTGTTGCGCCAGCGTCTCCGCATCCGCGGCTGCAGCTGCGACGATCTTCTCGATCAGTGCCGACGTTTCGTGCTCCGCACATGCGCGCAGGCCTTCAAACGAGCTGCGGCGGCTCACGGAAGGCTTGACCTGGTCCATCCGCGTCCCTCCGACACCAACTGGGTTCTGTGGGCTGTGTGAGCGCGTTTCCGCACGAATGTGCGATCGCAGCAACGGGTGAGCAGCAAAGCGCGGGCCAGAGCTGCACGCGCGGCACGTGCAGACGATCGCGGGCTTTCGTCCGCGCTCGCGCGGCGAGGCACGAGATAAGAGCCACGCGGGGTATTGAGCGATCACAGGAGTGTTCTCTCGCTGACGACAATCGTCCCCGCCCGTGAGCGACCCAGTCGGCCACAACAACGGCCGATCACGTGACGCCCGTTGCGGTGGCGCGAAGCGCGGGATGCGAGGTGCGGTACAGAGGTTGCTGACGGGCTCGCGGATCGAGCTCCGGGAGAAACCATGGATTTTCTGGCGAAGTTGACTGGTCGGTACGACGAATCCGCACGTCCCGCGGTGTTCGTGCAACTCGAAGAACTTGTCGCCACGATGCAGGCGGAGCGACAACAGCTCGAGAAGGTGCTGTCCGCGGTCAGGGGCGATGACGTCGCCGCCATGCCGCGCGCGCTCGGAAAGCTCGAACAGCGCGTCTCTGCGTTGACGCAGCAACTGGCGGCAGCAAGCAGCCGCACCGAGCAGCTGGAACGGGCCACCGCCACGGCGGAAGCGTTCCAGACGCGGATGACGACTCTCGAGGCGTCCCTCGACCGGGCCGAAGCGCTCACCGGCGAGACCGTGCAGCACGCGGAGGAAATACGCCGCGAACGCGCAGCCCTCCAGGAGCTCGTGTCCGGAGCGGAGAATACGGCGACTCGGCTCGAGGCGCTCCTGGGCGACGCACGGCTGACGCAGCTCTCCGAGCAGATGCCGACGCTCAAAGACGATTGCGAGCGGGCCATCGCGCGCCAGGGGTCGCTGACGGCTGAACTCTCCCAGCTGCAGGCCATGGCTGCCACGATCGTGCAGGAGGCGACGACCGCCGGAGAGATTTCGAAGCGAGCCAACGCAGAGGCTACTGGAGCCGCCGAACGACTCGCATCCGTTCAACGCACGCTCGAGGGTGTGTCCCGGTTCGAGGCCGTGAACTTCGATGCCACCGAGCAGCTGCAGACCCTCAACGCACTCGCCGAGCACGTCACGATCAAGGTGAAGGCGCTGGAGCACCAGCAGCAGACGATCGAGCGGGCGCTGGTCGATTCGCGGCGGGTCGGTGAAATGGTCTGGGAGATGAATGCCCAGCTCACCAAGCTCAGTGAGGGCTCGACGCTGGCCGACTCGGTCCAGGAGACGCTTGCGCGGCTGGAACAGCTGCACCAGGAAATCAGCGACAAGCTCCAGGGGGCCACGCGCGATCGCACGCGGTTCGGCGAAACCGTCGAGCAGCAGCGGCAGGCCTCGGCAGAGTTGCTGCAGAACCTGCAGATCCACCTCGATCGGCTGGCACTCAAGAAGAACGAGATGGAGACGCTCGATGAGCGTCTCGCGACCGCGCAGACGTCTCTCGCGCATACAGAGGCGCGGCTCGAGGCGCTCTCGACGACAGATCAGACCCTGTCGGAATTTGGCGAGACGGTCAACCGGCTGGCGTCGCGCATCGAGAACGCGGCCACACAGCTGGCCGTCGTCGAACAGAAGCAGCCCTTCCTCGACACGCTCGAAAAGCGGCTCGACGACGTGGATCGCGAAACGAGGCGCACGACCGGGCAGCTGGAGAGCCTCGCCCACCGCCAGCAGGAACTGGCCGCAATCAAGGCGGAGCTCGTCGCGTGCGAAGCGACGTATACGCGGGCGCGAAAGCTCGGTGACGAACTGCGTGAGGACCAGCAGCAGATTGCACACTTCGTGGAACAGGCGCGAGAGTTCATGGACGGCGCGCCAGCCGTTCGAACGGCCATCGACGACCTGACATCGCGTGTCGCCGAAACTGAGGCCTCCGCCGGGCGAGCCGTCGCGATGCGCCGTCAGATCGAGGAGCTCGCCAAGCGGCTGGACCTGCTCACGCCCAGGTTCCAGGTCGTGGACGACGTCCAGACGCGTCTGAGCAGGCTGTACGATCTGAGCGCGGACATCGACGCGAAGTTGGCGGCCCAGTTGGACCGCCAGTCGGAGATCGACCGCGCGCGTGTGTTCTGCGACGGCCTGACGACGCAGGTCAGCGACGCCCAGCAGAAGCTGCAGATCCTCGAAGCCGCGCACGCGGCGCTTGCAGCCGTGCCCGAGCAGATTGCGACAGTGCAGGCCGATCTGGCGGGCGCTCACCGGAGCCTCGCGTCGCTCGCGCGCGATGAGCAGGCGGTCGTCGCGCAGGAACGTCGTCTGATCGAGCTCGGAAAAACGGCAGGCGTACTCTTCGGCGACATCACCGCGCGCATCCAGACACTGCAGACGGTCCAGGCGGAGTTGGCCGAGGTCGGCGCCCGAAAAGACGATCTCTACGCCGCGCTCGAGCAGATTCAGGCGATGGAGCGAGGGGCGTCCGAGCATCTCCACGAGACGCGCTCACTGCTCGAGCAGTTGAGCGCCCGCTGGAAGCAGCTCGATCAGCGTCGCGGAGATCTCGCGGCGGTCGAGCGCACGATCGAGGTTCTGGAAACCCGGATGTCCACCCTCGATCGGCTGGACGAGGGTCTGAACGCGAAGATCGCAGGCCTCGGTGAGCGCGAGGGGGTCATCGATGCCGTCCGGCGGGAGCTCGACGCGATTCACGACGTCGCCCGGAAGAGTCGTGAGGACCTCGCGGTCATCACCGGCCAGCGCACTGCCATCGTCGAGGCCCGCCAGGACGTCGAGCGCGTCGCGCAGGCGGTGGCTGAAACGACCGAAAAGCTCGCAGGAGTGGAACGGCGCAGCGCCGCCGTCGACGAGGTCCGACGCAAGGCGGACGCGGTGGCGCGCCTGCTCGACGACGTCAATGTCACGCTCAACGTGGTCGGCGAGCAGAAGGCGATGATCGATCACGTCGGCGAGATGCTGGGGCGACTCGACGGGGCCCTCGAGGACGCTCGCGGCACGACCAAGGCGCTGCAGGCCGAACGCAAGCTGGCTCAGCGCATCGTCGCACACGTGCAGAACATCCACGCGCGGGCCGGCGCAGAAATCCGCCAGGTCGGCTGACGTTTGAGTTCCAGGCGCGTGGTCGCCGCGAGCAGGCCGGTGGATCCGGAAGGGTTGACGTTCATGAAACGATGTTTCGACTGACACTGCGGCGATACGGCGTTGCACCTCTCGTTCACCGACGTCGTCTGCACCGAACGCCTAAAACGATCGCTGGTCGCCGCCAGAGGCGCGGACCGACAGTCACAATACGGCACCGTCGAGTCGAACATCGGGTGCCGAGCCACGTGGCGGGTGGTCGCGCACTCGCAGATCGGCAATCGCCGGTACGTCGGCGTGGTATCTGCCGAGAACGGCGTCGAACAGTGGCAGAAGCGGCTCGAGGCCACGTCACTGACCGCCCGAATGCGGAGGCGCTTCGATCCGCTGATCCCCGCGTCAGGCGCTGGGCCACAGCACACCGGCTGCACGTCGTCTCCGCAGGTCATCGCCGCACGGGCGCAGTCGCGCGTTCGGATCCGCGAATCGCCGCGTGCCGAAAGCGGCCCCGTCAGACCGCGACCGTGCTCGCAGTGCTCGCCGGGCTGGTGTCGTCCGGATTGCGCGTTTAACCGTCTGCGGCAATCCGGCGCGGCGTCAACGCGGCGGTCCACGATCACCCGACGGTCGATACACCACGTGCTGCTCACGCCAGAGCGTCTGTCGCGTTCGGCTGTTCGACGCGGACGCGGGTCACGGCTCCGCCGTTTCGCGCCCGTCTCCGATCTGCTTGCGCAGCTTCTCGAGCGGCTGCCGGAGCGATCGCCCGCGGCGCCGCAGGCCGGCCCACAAGTCGCCGACCGCCGCCATGCGTTCGGTCATGTTGCGCAGCGTGAAGGAGCCCGGGTGCACGTCGCCGCGTTCCAGTTCCTCCCACGTACACGGCGCCGAGACCGGCGCACCACGCCTGGCGCGGAGGGTGTACGGCGCCGCGAACGTCGCGCTGTAGCCGTTCCTGCCGGTGTCCACGTAGATGCGGCCGCGGCGGGCCGCCTTGCTGAATTCCTGGGTCAGGCGATCGGCGGCGCGGCGCACCAGCAGCGCGCCCACGCCGTGCGCGAACGCGGCCACCGTGTCGATGTGAGTCCGCCCGTTGAGTGGAACGACGACGTGGAAGCCCTTCGAGCCCGAGGTCTTGACCCACGACGGCAATGACAGCTCGGCCAGGAGATCGCGCAGCTCGATCGCCGCCGCGCGGACGTCGGAGGAACCGGCCTCCGGCGGATCGAGATCGAACACGCACAGGTCCGGGTACTCGAGGCGAGGCGTCCGCGAGGTCCACACGTGTTGGGTAATCGTGTTCTGGTTCGTGATCCACAGCAGCGAGCGCGTGTCGGTCACCAGGGGATGATGGACGACTCCGTCCTTCTTCGGCACCTCGACTCGTTGCAGCCACGCGGGAAACCCTCTCGACACGTCCTTCTGCCAGAATCCCTGCTCGCCGATCCCTGAGGGATACCGTTCCATCGTGATCGGGCGGCGGACCAGGTGCGGGACGATCACCGGAGCCAGCGCTTCGTAGTACGCGGCGACATCGCCCTTCGTGATCCCGTCATCCGGAAAGAGGATCTTCTCGGGGTGGGTGATCATGGTGTCTCCCGCACGACCTCGCGCGCGCTCTTGTCGGTGCGGACCCCGAGCAGGCGCCCGTGCCGCAGTTTGCCGTGCACCGTCCACTCGAGAAACGCCACCTGCACGACGACCTCCGGACGCACCCAGTGCACCCGGACCTTCGGCAGCCCGGTGCCGCGCGTGAACGGCGGCACGGGCACGGTCGTGCGATCCAGGCGCGCGCGGAGGTGCAGGAGGCCGGCGGTATCGAGGCCGGTTCCGACCTTGCCGGCAAACACCAGGTCCTGTGCGTCGTAGTAGCCGACGAGCAGGGCGCCCAGGCCGACGCGTGCTCCTTGCGGGTCGGTGAACCCGCCCACCACGAATTCCTGTGACGCCTCGCACTTCATCTTCAGCCAGTGCCGCGATCGCCGGTGCTCGTACGGCGTGCCGCGGCGCTTGGCGATGACGCCCTCCCAGCCCTCGCGCCTCGCCCGCTCCCACGGCGCAGGGTCGTCGATCACCTCGATGACGCGCATCGGTGGCCGCACGGGCAGCGACAGCAGCAGGGCACGGCGCTCCTCGAGCGGCAGCGCCGTCACGTTCCGCCCGTTCAGCCAGAGGATGTCGAAGAGGTGATACGTGCCCGAGCCATCCCAGGCCGTCTCGCCGTCGAGGATCAACTCGTCGGCGGGCAGGGCCGCGATGGCCGCGGCAAGGGGCGGCAAGTGCTGCGCCAGCCGGTTGCGCGAGTACAGCCGCACCTCCGACCGATGTTTATAGGCGAGGAGCCGAATGCCGTCGATCTTGCGCTCGAACCACCACTCGGGGCCGGTGAAGCGCTCCTGGGTCAACGTGGCGGCCATCGGATCGAGCCAGTCGGGCATCCGCGCGGTCATGAGGGTCTTCTCGCGTGCCAATTTCTGAAATTCATCCCGACCCCGGTTCAGGAGGTGAGGCGGTGAGGAGATAACTGATGAGCCACTAGGAGATAACTGATGAGCCACTTTCCCCCGGCTCGCAATAAACCTCGGCCGCAGCAACTCAAGAGTGATACATTCCGAACCACCACTCGCGTCTTCTGCCCGCGTCTTCCGCCCCCCAGGGACCGGCACTCGCGCGAAGTGCATCCCGCTGCAGGACATGACAGCCCTCAAACCGTGGTTCCGAACCGCGGGCGCTGACGCCAGCTCAGCCCCTGCCCGGTATTTCCTCGCGCTCGCGACGGTCCTCGTCGCCGTCATCGTTCATATCTTCCTCACGCCCGGGCTCGGCGTCGCGCTCGACTATCTCATCTTTTACGCAGCCGCTTTCTTCGTTGCATGGCTTGCCGGCCGGATGCCCGCGCTCTGCGCCATCACCCTGATGAGTGTTGGCTGGTTTGTGTGGCCTGCGTCTTCCGATGGCGTGGTGCGAGGATCCGCTCACCTGTCGCCGTTGGCCACGTTGGCCCTAAGCGCAATCGCGATGACCGAGGGCGTCGGTCAGCTCCGGAACGCCTTCCGTCGGGCGGCTGTGCTCCACGGGGATGGCCGGCGCCTGCGCGAGATCGGCTCGATGCTGGCCTCTGTCACCATGGTGGCAGACACGGCGCAGCGCGTGCTTGCCGCTGCGAGCTCCGCCGTTGGAGCGACGACTGGTGCGGTTCTCCGGGTGGACTCGCTGACGGGGGACTTGACGTGCGTGTGCTCCGCGGGCCTCACACGGGATGCGGACCTTCGGTGGAGGCGAATGGCGCTTGACAGCACCTTCGCGACCCGGGACGCCGCCCGCACCCGCCGGCGAGTCGTCATTCGCAGCGCGAGGGAGTGGACTCGCCAGTACCCGAAGAGTGTTCCGCACGCGGCGGCCGCGGGGTTCACCTGTGCACTCGTGCTGCCGCTGGTGATCGAGGATCGGGTGATAGGCCTCGTGGCGTTGTCTGGACCGAGGGTGCCTGTCGGGCGCACCGAGTGGGCCTTCGTTGAAGCCGTGCAGACGGAATGCACGCTGGCGCTGGCGCGCGCGGAGCTGTATGAAGCCGCGGAGCGGAGCCGTGCGGAGCTGTGTGAGGCCGCGGAGCGGAGCCGTGCGGGGGAAGCGGTCGCGCGCAGCCGTGCCGAGCGGTTACGCGTGTACCTCCAGCATCTCCAGGACGTCACCGCCGCCTTCTCGCGGAGCGGCACCGTGCCCGAGGTGGCCGACGCCTTCGTATCGGCCGCGGAAGCGCTGTTCGGTGGCCGGGCGGGTGCCTTGTACAAGCTCCTTCCGGGGTGGGGGGTTCTGGAGCTGGTGGCCTCGCCCCGGTACGCCGACACGCTGGCACGCCTGAACGCGCGGGTGCGGCTCGAGGCGGAAACACCGAGCACCGAAGCCGTGCGCACGCGGCGCCCCGTGGTCGTGAAGGATCTCGAGCAGATGAAGCGGCGATTCCCGACGCTGGTCGCGGGTCTCCAGGAAATCAACGCGATCTCCTGCGTGGCACTCCCCCTGATCTTCGAGGACCGTGTGATCGGCGCCGTGGGGTTCGTGGCCGAACGCCGGCTCGAGTTCGACGCGGACGACGCGTCCTTTCTCGACGCGATTGCGGGCCAGTGCGCGATTGCGTTATCGAGGGCAGAAGCGGACGAGCAGACCGGCCGCGCGCGTGAAATGGAAGCCGCGCACCGGCTGCGCATGGAAAAATTATTGTCGCATGCGGAGCGTCTGCAGGCCGCCACGGCTGCGTTCTCGCGCAGCCTGACCGCGTCCGACATTGCCGATGTCGTGATGACGACCGGACTGCGCTCCCTGGGCGCCGTCACGGGGGGCATTACCCGCGTGGGGGCGACTGACGAGTTGGAAATCGTCGCCTCGATCTCGCTGAACAAGGATAAGGATGCGGAACGACACCCGACCCGGAACAGAACAGCGGATCAGCTGCTGTCCACAGCGGCCGCGCGCCGGGGCATGGCCATGGTCATCCGTAATTCCGGCGAATGGGAACAGCGATTTCCGGCTTCGGCGGCTGACGCACGGATCAGCGGGCTGACCGCGTGTGTGGCAGTACCGCTGATTCATGAAACGGTTCTCAGAGGCACCGTGACGTTCGCCTGGGACAACCAATTCACGCCGGGCGACGATGAGATCCGGTTCATCGAGGCCCTGGGCACGCAGTATCTCGCTGCGCTCGATCGGGCGGGAGCGTATGAGGCGGAACGAAAGGCCCGGCAGGTCGCCGAGGAATCGGGCCGCGTGAGAGAGGAATTCCTGGCCACCGTGTCGCATGAACTGCGGACTCCGTTGAACTCGATCCTGGGATGGGCCGACATTCTCAGGCGTCCCGGGCTCGATCCGGGCCGGCTCCCGCAGGGTCTCAATATCATTGCGACGAGCGGGCGGATGCAGGCCGATTTGATCGATCAACTGCTCCAGATGTCCCTCATGGTCGCTGGAAAAACGCATCTCCGAATGGCCGCCGCCACGCCGGCAGCGATCATCGATAGCGCAGTCAATGTCGTCCGGCCGGCAGCCGAAGCCAAGAGCATCGCGCTCGACGTGCGAAGGGAATCGGCCGGTGACGCCTACTGGTGTGATGCGCAGAGGCTCCAGCAAGTGCTGTGGAACCTGCTGTCGAACGCCGTCAAGTTCACACCAGCAGGTGGTCGAGTGTCTCTGACGCAGCAGAACGCCGCCGGTGGGATCGTGTTCACCGTCGCGGACAACGGGATCGGGATTCCGCGGAACTTCCTCCCGCACATCTTCGAACGGTTCAGACAGGCGGACAGCAGCAGCACCCGGGCATATGGCGGGCTCGGCCTGGGGCTTGCCATCACGCGGCACCTGGTCGAGCTGCACGGCGGCACCATTCACGCAGAAAGTGACGGACCCGGTCAGGGTGCGCGATTCGTCGTCCAACTGCCGGTCCGCCAGGCAGCGCCGAGCCATCAGTCGGTGAGCCCGTGGGTCTCGTCGCCATCCGTCGACTCCAAGCCCCTTCCTACGCTCGACGGCATTCGCGTCCTCGTGGTGGACGACGACCCGGGTGCTCGAGAGATCACCGCCGCGGGATTGGTGGGCACGGGCGCCTCTGTGACAACGGTCGAGAGTGCTGACGAGGCGCTCGCGGTGTTGCGTGAGGCGCCATTCGACGTCGTAGTCGCGGACATCGGCATGCCGGGCAAAGACGGCTACGCCTTGATCCGGGAACTGCGAAGCGGCGAAGACGGTGCCGAGTCACGCATTCCGGCAGTCGCGGTGACGGCGTACACGTTGCCGAAGGATCGAGCAGCCGCGCTCGCAGCCGGATACCAGGCGCACCTGCCGAAGCCCGTCGATCTCTCGGCGCTGGCGGAAACGCTGTTCCGTCTCGCACGCGGCTCGGCGCGCGCGCCGGGGGAGCAGCATCAATCGATGTGACGTCAGTGCCTCCGCAGAGAAACCGGCCAGGCTGACTAGTTCCTTCAATCAACCCTCCGCAGTACTCGTAGCGGATCCACGCGCGCCGTGCGCCGTGCGCAGGCGCACGCCGTACCGCTGGCGCCGGGCCACGGACGACGGGAGAGACGGGGCGCCCTGCTCCACCGCACGCCCAGTACAGCGGGAGCACATGGGCCAGCGCTCGGGAAGAAGCACCGCGGCCATGCCGCCGCGACCGCCGTGCGTCACCGCGTTGCGGTCGGCCGTCGGCCGAACGCCACGCTGCGTCATGGCACAATCGCTCGATGTCCTGCTTCATCGCCCTCGATGTCGGGACGACGCATAGCCGCGCCTGGCTGGTGGCCGACGACGAGGTGCTCGCGGAGCGTCGGGCGGCAGTCGGCGTTCGCGACACGGCTCGCGATCGCTCGAACGCGCGGCTGCAGGCCGCGCTCGCCGAGATCATCGAAGACGTCGAGAAGTACGGCGGAGCGGCCGGCTGCCCGGTGATCGCCAGCGGCATGATCGGGTCCCCGGGGCCTCTCGTCGCTCGGCCTTCGCGACGTGCCGCACCTGGACGCACCGGCCGGCATCGACGACCTCGCGCGCCGTCTTCAGCCCGTGGACGCGGGCGCCCCGCTCGATCGCCGGATCTGGATCGTCCCTGGCGTGCGAACACGGGGCACTCAGTCCGCGCCGCTCGCCGACGTGATGCGCGGTGAAGAGACCCTGTGCGTTGGCGCCCTCGGGTGCGGGCTGCTGGCCCCTGGCGACACGCTCGTCTCGATCGGCTCGCACTGGAAGCGCATCACTGTCGACGGGGATGGGCGAGTCGCCTGGAGCCGCAGCTCGCTCGGAGGCGAGCTCGTGGAAGCCGTCAAGTCCACGACCGTGATCGCCGAAGCCGTGCCCCAGGGATGGCCGTCGCACCTGGCGCGTCCTGCCCTCGCGGCGGGCGCCGGCACGTGTGCGCGCGTCGGGCTGCCTCGCGCGCTGTTCGAACTGCGCCTGGATCAACTCGCCGATGTCACCGCGCCTGACGATCGGCTTGCGTTCCTGGTCGGCGCCATCATCGGCGCCGATCTCTCGGATTGGCCGCCGTCGTCTCACGATGAGCGGTGGGCCATAGTCGGGGCCGTGCCGGTGGCCGACGCGTGGGTGGCCATGCTCGAAGAGCGCGGACATCGCGTCGTGCGAATCGCAACTGAGGATGCAGAGCGCGCGCAACGCAACGGCCTGCGACTGCTCGCGCTGGGAGCGGGCATTCTGACGTAGCGGCCCGAAGGTCAGCGCCCGGCGTGCTTCCGGAGCACCGCGGCGACGGCCTCGAACGCTGGCTTCTCACGGCCGTCCCGGTCCCAGAGCAGTGGGTAGTTGACCCGCCCGGGGATCGGGAAATTGTGCAGCCACGACGTGGCGTCGGTGACGCCCCAGAAGGTCACGCGTCCGACGTCGTGCTTCAGGAACAGGTTGAACAGATCCGCGTAGCGGCGCGCGAGCCGCTCCTGCATCGCCGCCGGCAGGCCGTTCGGGTAGATGTTGGTGGCCGCGCGGATCTTCGACTGCTTCGAGAGGTCCGCTCCCCACATGTCGGGGTCGCGGGGCAGGACGTCGATGTCCAGCTCGGTGATGAGCGCCCTCGTGCCAGACGCGCGGATGGCGCCGAGCACCTCGTCGATCGCCGTCAGCGGCGGCTCGTCGATGCCCCAGTGGCCCTGTTCACCGATTCCGTCGACACGCAGGCCCTTCGCCTTCAGGCCCTGCACCAGTCTGACGGCGGCGTCCCGCTTCGCCGGCTTCCACAGGTTGTAGTCGTTGTAATAGAGCTCGGCGTCAGGGTCGGCTGCGTGCGCAAACTCGAAGGCCGTGGCGATGTAGTCCTCGCCGATGGCCTCGAGCCACGGCGTCCGCCGCAGCGTCCCGTCTTCGTCGAGCGCCTCGTTGACGACGTCCCACCCGCCGATCTTGCCGCGGTACCGGCCGACAACCGCGGTGATGTGGCTCTGGAGACGGGCGAGCAGGGTCTCACGATCGGCCTTCTTTCCGCCCTCGCCGGCGAAGACCCAGGGGGGCGTCTGCTGGTGCCACAACAGCACGTGGCCCACGACGAACATCCCCTGGGTCCGGCCGAACTCCACGTACCGGTCGGCCGGTTCGAAATCGAACCGGTCGGGTCCCGGGTGAACCGACTCCCACTTGAGCAGGTTCTCAGGGCTGATCGAGTTGAACTGCCGCAGGACGATGGCGGCGGCGGCGGCGTCCTTGCCGTCGCTCTGAGCCTGGTTGAGTGCGGCGCCGATCCGCAGCCCGGGTGGGACCAGGGACTTCAGCTCAGTCGTCGGCGCGGCCCCGAACGTCGCGGCTGCCGCGAACACGACGCACAAAGGCGCTGCTGGATCGGCTCATTGTGTGACCTTCGATTCGCGCGGTGATCGATGATTCAGGGCTGGTTCGACTGGATCTGCGGGCTCGCGTCGCCATCGAACTCCACACGCTCCCGATCCTGGTCGCGTCCGACACGTCCGGCGGCGATTCTGGCGCGCGCGTAGCTCTCGGGTCGAATCGGGGACCCGGCCATGCCGCGCATCATCGTCAACTGGCCCACATGTGCCAGCGCATCAGCGACCGGCCCCTGGAAGATCACCTCGAGGGGCAGCGTCGCCGTGACGTCTGCCGCGAGAGCGGCGTCGAGTGCTGCGAGGGCACGGAAGAACCGGTCGCCAGCTGCATCCCAGGATGTCTGCGGCACGTTCTCCCAGCGGCGCTCCCCGTGCGTCATGCGCTCGCCCCACTCCATGAGGTCGCCCATGTGCGCGACGATCGCCAGTGCCGACCGGCAGTGAGGGGCCGGGCGGAAGCTCTCGAAGCCGGGCGGCGGATCGCGGAGCGCCTTCTCAGCCCGGTACGCGAGCGTGGCGAGGGTGTGGCGCAGCAAGTCGGCGAGTGCTGACGGCATGCTCCGATCTTAGAGCCTGGCGTTTGCCGCGGCCAGTGCCCCCGTGCATCGCGCCGCCAGCCGCCAGCCGCCAGCCGCCAGCCGCCAGCCAAAAGAGGTATATCGTCATCCATGGTTAAGGTCAGCCAAAGGACACACGATGCGTTCCCCTCAAGAGATTCAGCGTTCCCTCCTGCCCGCGATCATCGGCTTGCTGCTCGGGGCCGTGGCGCCCGTGGGCGCGCAGCCATCTGGCGGGCCCTATGGCCCGATCCAGCAGACATACGAAATACCGAAGGCCCCGCACGTCTACTACGTCGCACCCGACGGTCGCGCCGATGCGCCCGGCGATACGTTGAACCAGCCGACGTCGCTCGAGACGGCGATCGCAAAGGTCGTGACGGGTGACGCCATCATCCTGCGCGGCGGCATTTACCGCACCGGGGGACTTCTTCTGAACCAGGGGATCACGCTACAGCCGTACAAAGACGAGCGTCCCATCCTCAAGGGAACCCAGGTGGCCAGCAAGTGGCAGCCGCTCAGGAACAACCTGTGGAAGACGTCGTGGGCGCGACTCTTTCCCGCGAAGCCGCTCGGCTGGTGGCAGCGCGATCGCGAGGGCATGCGGACGCCGCTGCACCGGTTCAACAACGACATGGTCTTCGTCGACGGCCGGCTACTGCAGTCGGCCGGGTGGGAGGGCGAGGTCGACGAGGGCTCGTACTACATCGACTACGAGAAGGGCCAGGTGTACATCGGCGTCGATCCGGCAGGTCGCGAGGTGGAGATCACGGCCTTCGACAGCGCGCTCGTCCGCACGAGCCAGGCGGTCCACGACAAGACGTCCGATCGCAAGGGCCCGACGATCCGGGGCATCACCTTCACGCAGTACGCCTGGCGCGCGCTCGAGGTCGAAGGCAAGAAGCGGTTCACGGCCGCCGACGAACCGACCGACGAGCCGGTGGGCCTCGCGGATCCGTCCACATTCGGCAAGGAAGTCGTCGGCACGGTGCTCGAGAACGTCACCATCTCCTACTGTTCCCGCGTGGCGGGCTACTTCCGCGGCGACGGCCTCGTCATCCGGAACTCCCTCATCAGCGACACCAGCACCGAGGGGATTTACGTCATCGGATCCTCGGACGTCCTGCTCGAGCGGAACATCATCCGCCGCAACAACATCGAGGCGCTCACCGGTTACTACCCCGCAGCGGTCAAGATCTTCAACCAGACGCGGCGGGTGACGTGCCGCGACAACCTCGTCGTCGACAACCCGAACTCGAACGGCATCTGGTACGACGTGGGCAACCGCGACGGCGTCTTCGTCAACAACCGGATCGAGAACGCGCAGGACGGCTTCTTCTTCGAGATCTCGCGCGGCGCGATCGTCGCCGGCAACCTCTTTGTGCGCTGCAACAAGGGCATCCGCGTGCTCAACTCCGCCGACGTGGGCGTCTACAACAACACGTTCGTCGACACGCCGGCCTCCTTCGAGCGCAACGAGCGCAGCGCGACCGGCGACCATTTCGGCTGGCATCCGTCCACGGGCCCCGACGTGCAGGAGCGTGAGGGGCACGTCTTCGTGAACAACCTGCTCGTCGCCAGCGACGGCTACACGCAGCCGCTGCTCCGGTTCGAGCAGCCGAAGGCGCTCTGTGAGAAGTTGTCGCGCCCTCAGGCTACGCAAGTGGATGGGAACGTGTACGTGCGTCAGGCCCGAGTGGCTGAAGGTGGCGCCAGGAGCGCTCCTCCGTTCGCGGTGTGGAGCCCGGCGGCGAGCGATACCTGCATGACCACGGCGGCCTCGCTCGAGGAGTTCCGCACCCTCGCGCCGGTCGTTCGAGGCGGGCGGGCAGTTTCTCGACCTCGCTCCGCAGTCCGTGTTCAAGAGTCCCGACCTTGGCCGCTACGAACTGTTCCGCGCGCTGCCGGGAAATAGACGCGTGCAGGCGGTGCCGCCGGCCGTCCTCTCGATTCTCGGCTGGAGCGAGCAGGACGCCAGGTCGCCCGGCGCGCATCCCCTCCGTGCGGAGGGTGGGACGCGCTGATATACCATGCGCGCGCGGCATCACGCCATCATCGCCTCGGTCGCGACCGGCGCTGCTCTCGAGCTCGTGGTCGGGGCCATCGGCGGCCGGCGGGAAGCCTGGGACAGCGCGCTGTACTGGTCGGCGGGGCTGCCGGCGGCTCTGGCCGCGGCAGCCGTGATCGGCTACTTCGCCGGACGCCGGGAGTGGTACTGGACGGGCCTCATCGTGCCGAGCCAGGTCACGGTCATGATGCTCCGCAGCGGCGAGATCGGCGGGCTCTGGCCGCTCATGGTTCTCCTGGCGTCGGTCCTCGGCGCGCCCTTCCTTCTCGCCGCGTTCATCGCCTCGCGTCTCCGTCCGCGGGGCTGACCACGGAGTTCTCGCGTGCGAACCCGACCGCCCGTCTCGTATCAACGCGGCAGCGATCGCGGTGTTCGAACGTGAAGTACACTCGCTGATTTCCGGAGGAACACTCGATGCCGCATCCCGCTCGTTTCGCCCTGCCAGTCGTGCTCGCGTTCACTCTGCTCCGCGCCCACCCGGCGGCCGGCGACACGGTGCAACTGTCGGTCGACGCGTCGAAAGCCGGAGCGAAGATCGATCGCCAGATCTTCGGCCAGTTCGCCGAGCATCTCGGCAAGGGTATCTACGAGGGCGTCTGGGTCGGGCCCGTCCTCGCCCATCCCCAACACCCGCGGCATCCGCAACGACGTCGTCGCCGCGCTCAAGGCGCTGAAGGTGCCGAACGTGCGCTGGCCCGGCGGGTGTTTCGCCGACGAGTACCACTGGCGCAAGGGCGTCGGGCGGGAGCGCGCGGCATCGCTCAATCCGAACTGGGGCGGCGTGGTCGAACCGAACACGTTCGGCACGCACGAGTTCATGGACTTCGTCGATCAGATCGGGAGCGAGGCCTACCTGTCGGTCAACGTCGGGTCGGGCACGCCACAGGAGGCGGCCGAGTGGCTGGAGTACCTGACCACCGCGCAGCCGACGGCCCTGGCGAAGGAGCGGACGGCGAACGGGCACGCCGCGCCGTACAAGATCGCCTTTCTCGGTATCGGCAACGAGAGCTGGGACTGCGGCGGCAACATGTCGCCCGAGTACTACCTGAGCCAGCTCAAGATCTACAGCCGCTTCGTCAGGAACTTCAATCCCGCGCAGCAGGATACGAACAAGATGCTGAAAATCGCGGTCGGGCCCGGCGGCGCCGAGCCGCGGTGGACCGAGTGGACCGACACGATCATGAAGGCCTGGCAGGGACACACGTGGAGTTGGGACATCGACGGCCTGTCGATGCACTCCTACACGGTGGTGAAGTGGCCACCGTCCTTCAAGTCGGTCGGGTTCGGAGAGGCGGAATACAGTCAGATCCTCAAGTCCACGCTGGAAATGGAGAACCTGGTCGCGCAGCACTCGGCGATCATGGACAAGTACGACCCGCAGAAGAAGGTCGCCCTCGTTGTCGACGAATGGGGCGCGTGGTACGCGCCGTTGCCAGGCAGCAACCCCGGCTTCCTCGTGCAGCAGAACAGCCTGCGCGACGCCATCCTCGCGGCGCTCAACCTGAACATCTTCGCGCGCCATGCCGATCGCGTGCGCATGGCCAACATCGCGCAGATGGTCAACGTGCTGCAGGCGATGGTCGTCACCGACGGGCCGAAGATGGTCCTGACGCCGTCCTACCACGTGTTCAGGATGTACGTGCCGTTCCAGGACGCCACATTCGTCCCGTCCAGGTTCGTGCCGGCCACGTTGGACCCGGGCACCTACCAGCACGGCGACGTCACGCTGCCTCGCGTGGATGCCATCGCGGCGAAGGACGCGGCCGGCACGCTGTGGCTGTCGCTCACCAACCTCGACCCGACCCGGCCGATCGACGTGTCTGCGCGCATCGCCGGCATCAACGCCACATCGGCGACGGGCGAGACGCTGACGGCACCAGCTGTTGACAGCGTGAACACGTTCGAGGCGCCGAAGACCGTGGCGCCGAAGCCCATCTCGGCGAAGATCCAGGGAGGCCAGATCACGCTGACGCTGGAGCCCAAATCGGTGACGGTCGTCGCGGTGCGGTAGATGTGGGGCGGGCCTTCAGGCCTGCTTGCCCGCGCCGATTTGCAGGGCTGAAGCCCTGCCCCACATGCGCCAAGCGATGAAGACGCAACCGACGTGGCCGGGGTTATGACGCGTACCCGCGGCGGCGCTCAGCCAGCTCGTTGGTCATCTGGATCTCAGTGTGCTTGTCGGTCGCTCGAATCGGTGACGATCGTCGCGGTGCGGTAGATGTGGGGCAGGCCTTCAGGCCTGCTTGCGCGCGCCGATTTGCAGGGCTGAAGCCCTGCCCCACATGCGGCGAGCGATGAAGGCGCAACCGACGTGGCGGGGTTACGACGCGTAACCTCGCCGCCGCTCGGCCAGCTCGTTGGTCATCTGGATCTCGGTGCGCTTGTCGATCGCGTAGAAGAGAAGGCACGCCGCGCAGATCGCGAAGGTGATCGCCGGGAAGACGCTCATCGTGAGACGGATGCCGTCGAGCGCGGTGGCTCCCTGCGCCGCGTTGGGGACGTAGCCGTAGAGCGACAGCACGAAGCCGGTGATGGCCCCGCCGAAGCCCAGCCCCGCCTTCAATGCGAAGACGATGGCCGAGAACACGATCGCGGTCGCACGGCGCCCGGTCTTCCACTCCGAGAAATCCGCGACGTCGGCCATCATCGCCCACAGCAGCGGGATCGTGAACCCGTAGGCGAACTGCCGCAGGATCTCCGACACGAACATCGCCGCGACCGCGGTGGCCGGCAGCACGGCGAAGGTGGCAGTGAAGAAGATCGTCCCGGCGAGCCCGGCGATGAAGACGTTGCGCTTGCCATAGCGGGTGGCAAGGCTCTTCGAGAAGAAGATGGCGACGATCGTCGCGAGGGTGCCCAGCACGTTGAAGACGCTGAACCCGAGGCTGACGACCGCTCCCTCTTCGGTGGCGCTCGCCCCGAAGCCGCCGAGCAGTGCCGCAAGGCTCGCCTTGTCGACGAAGTAGTTGAAGTAGTACGGGACGACGCTGCCGCGCATCGAGAGCGTGATGAAGAGCACCAGCGTCAGGACGAACATCGCGAGCCAGGGACCGTTCTTCAGCAGGTCCGCGAAGTGCTGCCTGATCGGGGCCTTCTGTCCAGGCGGCGGCAGGATCCGCTCCTTCGTCGTGGCGAACGTGATGAAGAAGAGCACGACGGCCAGCGCCGAGAAGATGCCGATCGTGTACTGGTAGCCCTTCGCGTTGTTGCCCTGGCCGAAGTGGTGGACCATCGGCAGCGCGAGCCCCTGGATCACGAGCTGCGCGATCATCGCGCACACGAACCGGTACGACGACAGGCTCGTGCGCTCGCCGAGGTCGCCCGTCATCACGCCGCTCAGCGCCGAATACGGCAGGTTGTTGGCCGAGTACACCATCATCAGGACGATGTAGGTCAGGTAGGCGTACACGAGCTTGCCGCCCGGGCTCAGGTCGGGGGTCATGAAGGCGAGGAAGCCCATGATCCCGAAGGGCACGGCCGTCCAGAGCACCCACGGCCGGAACTTGCCCCAGCGCGTGTTCGTACGGTCAGCCACGACACCCATGAGGGGATCGAAGATGGCGTCCCACACGCGAACGACGACCAGCAGCGTCCCCGCGGCAGCGGCGGTGATCCCGAACGTGTCGGTGTAAAACGCCAGCTGGAACATCACCATCGTCTGGAAGATGAAGTTCGCGGCCATATCGCCGAGGCCGTAACCGACCTTCTCGACCACCGACAGCCGCTGGCCTGCGTCGCTCGTCGTCACTGCCGTCTCCGCCACGTCACCCCTCCTGTGCCGACATCGATAGAAGCGCGCTACCCCGGTTACAGTGCCCGTACGGCGCCGACGGTATCACGAACGCCTTCGAGTTTCGCCCTGAGTGCTCGGCGCCCTTAACAGCAATACTTTGTCAGATCGCCTGCTCGGCCCAGACACATGTCACGCAGCAGCCCGCTCCGCCCCACCGCGCAGAGAACGCGCGGCGGGGACCCCGGCCGGACGCGCGTCCACAGGATCCGGAAACTGCCGCGAAAGCGCCAGAAATCCGCTTGGGGTGACGAAGCGTAGCGTAGTGGGGCCCCGAGCTTCCGCCGACACGTCGCGGCAGCGGCAGTTTCCCGCGCGTCCGATCGGGATGCGCAGTGACGTGCGTCTGGGCCGAACTCCTGCGATCTGACAAAGTAGTGTCAGCGGTCGTCTTACGCAACGAGGCATCATCATGATCCTTCCCTACCGAGAAACTGGCCGGCCCGTTGAGGAGCGTGCGGACGATCTCCTCTCTCGAATGACGCTCGAGGAGAAGACGGCGCAGATGCACGCGCTGTGGCTGATCCTGTCGGAAGACGGCCAGCACCGGCCGCGGCAGGATGACTTCACCGGGGGAACGGACCCGGCGGCGGTGAAGCAGGCGCTCGGCCAGGGGCTGGGGCAGATCTCGCGTGCGCTCGGCAGCCACGGCGTCGATCCGCGCACGGGGGTGCGAGCGCTCAACCGGCTGCAGAAGTTCCTGTGCGAGGAGACGCGGCTCGGGATCCCCGCGCTGTCGCACGAGGAGTGCCTCGTCGGCCTGATGGTCCGGGGCGCGACGATGTTCCCGTCCGCGCTGGTTTACGGCGCAACCTGGAACCCGGATCTGGTCGAGCGCGCGGCGGAGGCCATCGGGCGCGAGGCCCGGAGCGTGGGCTGCCACCAGGGACTGGCGCCCGTGCTCGACGTCTCCCGCGACGTGCGCTGGGGTCGCACCGAGGAGACATTCGGTGAGGATCCGTACCTCGTGGGCGTCATGGGAACGCGGTTCGTCCGCGGCCTGCAGGGAGAGACACGGGATCTACTCGCCACGCTGAAGCACTTCGCCGGCCACTCGTGGAGCGAGGGGGCGCGTAATCACGGGCCGGTGCACCTGGGGTGGCGCGAACTGAACGACGTCTTCCTGCTCCCGTTCGAGATGGCGGTCAAGCAGGCGCGCGCGGGGTCGGTGATGCCGGCGTATCACGACATCGACAACGAGTCGTGCCACGGCTCGCGACACCTCCTGACCCAGGTGCTTCGCGACGAGTGGGGCCTCGACGGCCTGATCGTGGCCGATTACATCGGCATCAGCCTGCTCTACCAGCACCACAACGTCGCCAGCGACCGCGCCGAAGCGGCAGCCCTGGCGTTTGGTGCCGGGCTGGACATCGAGCTGCCCGCGGACGACTGCGCGGCGCACCTCGGCGAGGCGCTGGAGCGCGGTTTGATCTCGATTGAGACGATCGACGCGGTCGTGAGGCGAATTCTCGTCGAGAAGATCCGCCTCGGGCTGTTCGAGCGGCCGTACGTGGACGAGGGCGCGATCGACCTGCAGTCGCCTGGCACCGTGGCGCTCGCTCGCGAGGTGGCGCGGCAGGGCGTGGTGGTGCTCGAGAACGACGGCGTGTTGCCCCTCGATCCGGCGAAGGGCCAGCGTCTCGCCGTCATCGGTCCGACCGCCGACGATCCGATGGCGCTGCTTTGTGGCTACAGCTTCCCGGTGCATCTGATCCTGAACGACGCCGGCGAGGCAGCCGCCCAGGTCGTGACGCCGAGGACCGCGTTCGAGCGCGCCTTCGGTGCCGAGCGGGTCTCGTACGCGCAGGGCTGTTACGTCATCGAGGAGCGCAAGTACGGCTCGCCCGTGTTCCCGGGCGACGTCGAGAAGAGCACGTCGCTCGATCAGCCATCGCCGGTCTCGCGCCGGACGGATCTCATTCCCGCGGCGGTGGCATGCGCGCGGGCAGCGGATGTCGCCGTCGTGTGTGTCGGCGATCTTGCGGGCCTGTTCCAGACCGGCACGGTCGGCGAGGGCTCGGATACCGATTCACTCGATCTGCCCGGCGTGCAGCAGCTGCTGCTGGACGCGGTGGTCGCCACCGGAACGCCCGTGGTGGTCGTGCTCATGAGCGGCCGCCCCTACAACCTGGGCGGCCTCGAGGAAAAGGTCGCGGCGTTCGTGATGGCGTTCGCCGGCGGCCAGGAGGGAGGGCCAGCGCTCGTGGACGTACTGAGCGGCGCAGTGGAGCCCTCGGGACGGCTGACCGTCTCGGTGCCGAAGAACGTCGGCGCCGTGCCCTACTACTACAACCACAAAATGAAGAGCGCGGGCACGCCAATCGCGCGGCACTTCGGCAGCCGCTATCCGTTCGGCCACGGCCTCGGCTACACGTCGTTCGAGTTCGACGATCTCGTCCTGGACGCGACGAAGATCGACCTCACCGCCGGCGAAATTCGCGTCCACTTCGGGGTGCACAACACGGGACCGCGCGCCGGCGTCGCCGTGCCGCAGCTCTACGTCCGGGACCTCGTCGCCTCGGTGGTGCGTCCGGTCAAGGAACTGAAGGCGTTCGGCCGGGTCGAGCTGAAGGCGGGCGCGTCGGCGCGGGTGACCTTCGCAGTGCCGACCGACATGCTCTCGTTCACCGGCATGGCCGGCCGGCGCATTGTCGAACCCGGGGAGTTCGAGCTGCAGGTGGGCGCCTCGAGCGCGGACATCCGGCTGCGAGGGCTCGTCGAGCTGACGGGGGCTGCCCGTACGCTGGGGCGTGAGTGGCGCATGGAGAGCCGCTGCACGGTCGTCTCGACCGTCACGATGCAGGAATAGAGGTTCCATCGCCACGCCCACTGCCCGCAGGATCGTGATTTTCAGCTGCTGCGAAGGAGGTTCCCGTGAGCATCACCCAGCGAGAGAAGGCTGAACGCTTCGGTGCGCTTCACGACGGTCCCGGCACCTTCGTCATTCCGAACCCATGGGACGTCGGCTCGGCCCGCGTGCTCGCGGGGCTCGGCTTCGAGGCGCTGGCCACGTCGAGCGCGGCCTCGGCGTGTGCCATCGGTCGGCGAGACGGCGGGCTGACGCGAGACGAAGCGCTGGCGCATGCACGCGCCATCGTGAGTGCGACGGATCTGCCGGTCTCGGCGGACCTGGAGAACGGCTTTGGCGATGCGCCGGACAGCGTCGCGGAGACGATTCGGCGTGCGGCTGCGGTTGGTCTCGTCGGGTGCACAATCGAGGACACGACCGGCAACGCCGACCAACCGCTCTACGACGAGGGCCTCGCCGTCGAACGCATCGCCGCGGCGGCGGAGGCGGCACGTCGACTCCCGTTTCGGTTTCTCCTCACGGCGCGCGCGCACAACCTGATGTTCGCTAATCCCAGCCTCGACGAGACGATCCGCCGGCTCCAGGCGTTCGCTCACGCCGGAGCGGACGTCCTGTTTGCCCCGGGACTGCCCGACGTCGCTGCGGTTCGAGCGCTCTGTTCGGCGGTGTCGAAGCCCGTCAACTTCATGGTGGGCATCAAGGGGAAATCGTTCTCCGTCAGCGAGCTCGCCGCAGCCGGCGTGAAGCGCATCAGCCTGGCGACTTCACTCTATCGTGCGGCGATGAGCGGCCTGGTCGATGCGGCGCGCGAGGTGCTGCAGGCGGGAGACTTCGGCTTCGTGGACAGGTGCCTGACCACGGCGGAACTGCAGCGCATCATGAAGATCTGAGGGACCTCCCTCAATGTGAAGGAGTGTGGCGGTGCTCAAGACGGGGTCAGATCGCGAGGTTCCGCGGATTCGCGATCTGGCCCCGTCATCGATGCGAACGTTAGGGCTTGGCCTGCGATGCGGGAACGACGGCTGGCGCCTTCGGGGCGGCCATGGTGGTCTTGATCGACGGGGCCTTCCAGAAGCCGGGCCGATCGGAGATCCACTCCGCGGGCACATGGCTCATCCTCGGGCTGATCTCGAAGGTCGCCATTTCGGTCGACGCGAGGCCAGCGCGCTGGAACTCCTGGTACTTGGCGCGGCCCTCGTCACCGACTGCGTCCCGGTACGCGGCGGTGTGCGGGTCCGTGTCGTCGTCTTTCATCGTTGACGACCCGAAGAGCAGCATGTAGGTCCCCGCCGGCGCGCCCGAGGTCACCTCATAGAACGCCCAGTGCTCGTCCACGTTGGCCTTCTCGTGCGCCGCCTTGA
Source organism: Vicinamibacteria bacterium (assembly GCA_963697705.1). GTDB lineage: Bacteria > Acidobacteriota > Vicinamibacteria > Vicinamibacterales > JAENWD01 > CAVUCH01. Next base: position 51,985 of record CAVOPA010000010.1, on the reverse strand, counting down.
CAGCTTTGCGCACCTCCAGGAACGCCTGCCCGTAACCCGGCTTCACGCGCACGGTCGCGACGCTGATGTAGCGCATGTCCTTGACGTTCGGCCGCATCCGGTAGCTCAGGCTCTCGTTCAATTCCAGGAGGTACATGCGGGTGCCGGTCCGGAACTGCGCGTCGCCCTCGTCGGCCGCCTCCAACTGCTTGCCGACCGCCGCCTCCATGGCGTCGTTCTCCTTCTCGAGCGCCTCGTTGCTGGCGTAGCTCGAGAGGAACCATGCTTCGCTGGGACCGGTGATCGCGTTCATGCCGATCCAGTAGGCGGGCACCTTCGACGCCGCAGCGGCGCGCACGTACGCCTCCTCTGCGCGCGCATGCGCAGCGCCGCGAGCCGGCTTGATTTCCTCGCGCACGAGCCTGATCACTTTCGCAGGTCCGGGCTCCTCGGCGTGGACGGCCGCAGTCGTCGTACACACGAACATCACGGCCCCGAGCAGACATGTCACTCGTCTCATAGGCTGACTCCTGTTGTCGTTTGTCTTTGTCCCGCAGAACGATCGTGGGATGTGACGGGCCGTCGCGCAGATGCCCAGTCGTGAGCGCCCGGGACATGCCGGTGCGCAGCAGGCATATGAGAACGTCCGCGTCAATGTTGCTTCGATGAGGCAGACGTCCCGACAGCCACTTGCCGACTGCGGAGCCGAATTGTTCTCAGAGAGCCTCGTCAGTATAGGCGCTCAGCGTGCGGAGCACAAGGAATCGACGCCGGGCGGCGGGCGGCGGGCGATGGGCATTGGGCGACGGGGTTGGACGGCGGGGCGGCAGGCGGCAGGCGGCAGGCGGCGCGACCGGCCGTGGCCGATCAGTCCGCCCATTCCCCAGCCCGCATGACGGGCTCGGTCGTGCCGCCGGCGAGCACGCCGTCGATATCGAGCTCGCCCGACCCGATCATGAAGTCGACGTGCGTGGCGCTCCGATTGCCGCCCGCGCGCTCGAACGCCTCTGGCGTCATGGCTTCTCCACCTTGGAGCGTGAACGCGTAGGCCGCGCCGATCGCGAGATGGCTGGCGGCGTTTTCGTCGAACAGCGTGTTGAAGAACAGATGGCCCGCCTGCGAGATGGGTGAGCTGTGCGGCACGAGCGCGATCTCACCGAGGCGAGCGGCACCGGGGTCGGTGGCGACGAGGTCGCGCAGCACCTGCTCGGCCCGCGCGGCACGCACGTCCACGATGCGTCCTGCTTCGAAGGTGAAGCTGAAATCCTCGATCAGCGTGCCGCCGTAGCTGAGCGGCTTGGATGCGCGCACGTGGCCATCGACGCGATCGCGCGCCGGCATCGTGAACACTTCCTCGGTCGGCAGGTTGGCGGCAAACACGATCCCGTTGGCGCTCCTCGATCGTCCGCCGGTCCAGATGTGTCCCGTCGCAAGGCCGACGGTCAGGTCCGTCCCCGGGCCTCGATAGCGCAGCGCGTCATAGCGCCGCTCGTTCAGCAGCGCCGTGCGTTCCGTCAGTGCATCGAGGTGGGACTGCCACGCCGCAGTTGGATCCGGGGCGTCCAGCCGGCAGAGACGCGCAATCGCCGTCGAGAGCCGCGCCACCTGCTCGTCCCGGGGCAGGCCCGGGAACACGCGCGCCGCCCAGCTCGCGGCCGGAGCGGCGACGACCGACCAGTTGGTCGCATTCCTGGAAATCTTGTCGCGGAACGGCCTCACGGCGTGCGCGATGGCCGACTGGATAGCCGCCACACGCTCAGGCGCCGCGGACTGCAGCAGGTCGGGATCGTTTGCCGAGATCGACAACGTCGCGTGCCCTGCCGCCACGTGTTCGACGAGCGCGCCGGGGAGCCAGGCGGAAACCTGGCCGAACGACTCGGGCGGCGCGTGGCGGTAGCGGAGCACCGCCAGCGACTCGTCACCCCAGAGCACCTCCACGAGCGGGGCGCCCGCCTCGTACGCCCGCGCCGACACGGCGCGCACGAGCGGGGCGGCGTCGAGCGCGACACCGCCGTTCGCGAGCGGGCCGAGGATCAGCAATCGCTGCCCGGCCTGCAGGTTGAGCCCGACGCGGATCACCAGGTCGGCATAGCGGCTGAGGGACAGGTCATCCATGTGATGCGATCGTAGCAACAAACGCCCGTGACACCGGTGCCCTCAGGAACGGCAGCCTCGGAGCCGTGGACGCTCCCAGCGGTCGATCAGCGCGTCACGCTCGCCTGCGGCGGCGGTTCGCCTCTCGCCCATTGAGCGGTGCCTCATAGCCAGCCCCGCCGCTTGAACCAGACAAGCATCCCTCCGGCCAGGATGAGGCACACCATCCAGAAAGCTGTGTAGGCCCACACCCAGTCCTCGCCTGGCATGTGCCGGAAGTTCATCCCGTAAACGCCGGCCAGAAACGTGATCGGGATGAAGATCGTCGTGATGATCGTCAGGAGCTTCATCACCTCGTTCATGCGGATCGAGAGCGACGACATGTAGGTCTCGGCCAGACCCGAGGCGAACTCGCGGTACGTGTCGCACAGCTCGATGATCTGGACGATGTGATCGTGGACGTCTCGCAGGTACGTGCGGGTCGTCTCCCCCATGCACTCGTGCGGCTCTCGTTGCAGCGTGCGGACCACGTCGCGCATCGGCCAGACTTCCCGGCGGAACAGGAGCAGCTCGCGGCGAAGGCGGTGAATCTGTGGGATCACCTCCTGGCCGGCGCCGGTCAGGACCTGCTCCTCGATCTCTTCGAGCCGGTCGCCGTAGAACTCGAGAATCGGGAAGCCATGATCGACGATGGCGTCGATGAGCGAGTAGAGGAGAAAGCTGGCGTCCCCGCGGCGGAGCTGCGAGCTCGGGTTCTGAAGCCGCCGTCGAATCGGGTCCCACACGTCGCCCGGCGTCTCCTGGAACGTCAGCAGCGTGCGGTGACCGACGAAGAAGCTGATCTGCTCGCTCGAGAGGTGCCCGCCCTTCAGCTGGAGCATCCTCGCGACCACGAACAGACGCGCGGGATGCGTGCCGGGCAGACCGGCGGCCCCTTCGCCGAAGGCATCCACCTTCGGCCGCTGCGGCACATGGAGCAGGTCCTCGACGGCCAGCGGGTGAAGCTCGTACTTCGCCGCGAGGGCGCTGACGCACTTCATGTCGGTCAAGCCGTCGACGTTGATCCAGCAGACGGCCGACCACTCGGGCCGGTGGCCGGCGACGAAGGCGTCGATGTCGTCGATGGTGCGAACCAGGACGTTGTCGGCACGGTAGTCGGTCACCGTGACCCGGACCTCGCCAGGCCCGGACTGCAGACCGTCAAGCTGCTCGTGATTGATGCCCGCGGCCGTGCCCGGACGGTTCTTCCGGACCTTGGGTAGCCGCAGTCCGCGGCCCTCGTGCAAGACGGCTTTGCGGGTCGCACTGCGATCAGAGGCGGTCACATCGGGCACGTGTTCAGGCATGGCAGCGCATCGAGCGGATGCGGAGGATAGAAGGTGTCCGCATCGCGATGATATCCTCCGCAGCGGCCTCGGATGAAAACGGCCTCGCGCAGGAGTGGCAAGCAGGGTACGGACTGCGAGCAGGCAGCCGTTCCGCTCGTGTCTGTCAGCTGGAAATCCGGCAATCCCATACATCCGGCGCTCACCTCGGCGGGTACGAGATCATCGGCGCCCTCGGCGCGCGGGCGGCTGGTGCAGGAGGTCAAGACGGGCACCGAGCGCCCGCTGGCGCTAGCCGTCGTCCAGAACTGGTTCGCGGAGTTCAGGAAAGTAACAGTCACGTGGGGCAGGGCTTCAGCCCTGCAAATCGGCGCGCGCAAGCAGGCCTGAAGGCCTGCCCCACATGACTACAAGTGAATCGCGGGTCTAAGCTGATGCGGTGACAACACAAGCGAGCGCTGGGTTTAACACGCCGCCTGGAAGCAGCATGCCGGATGCCGATGTCGAATACCGGCCGCGATCCGGCATTGCACCGCGTCATCCTGCTCTAGTCACTGCCTGGAGGCCTGCCGTCGCTCGAAGGCGACGCGGCCGCCGACGACGGTGAGGTCGACGCCAATCGATCGGAGCCGCTCGGCAGGCACGGCGAGGAAGTCGTCGTCGAGCACGACGAAGTCACCGAGCTTGCCGGTTTCGATCGAGCCGCGGTTTTTCTCGTCGAAGCTGAAACGCGCGGCCATGCTGGTCATCATGCGCAGCGCGTCCTGCCTCGACACGGCCTCTGCTTCGCCCACCACCCTGCCGGATTCCGTCCGCCTCGTCGTCGCCGAGTACATCGTCAGGAACGGGTTGAACGGGTTCATCGACGTGTTCTTGTCGAGGCCGAACATGTGGTCGGTGTTGATGGCGACGTCCACGCCGGCACGTCGCCAGGTCTGCAGCCCGATGAAGGATGCAAGGCGATCGATGCCAAGCGCGTCCGCGAGCGCGTCGGCGTCCTTGTAATGCCACGCCGGCTGCGTGTCGACCAGCACGCCGAGCCGTGCCGCGCGCGCCGCCGTCTCGGCGTTCACGAAGTAGGCGTGCAGCAGCGTGTGACGCCGATCGCCGCCGGGCCCCTCGCGCTCGGCCGCTTCGATCGCGTCGAGCACCAGGTCGACGCCGGCGTCACCGGTCACGTGCGCCACCATCTGCCATCCGTGGCGATGCCCGATCGCGATGGTGCTCGCGATCTGCTGCGGCGTGAGCGCCGGGAAGCCGCGGTCCTCCGGATCATCCACCCCATACAACCGGCGCGCGCCGCTTCCGTACGGCTGTCGCATGTAGGACGTGCCGCTCAGGATGCCGCCGTCCGCCACGATCTTGAGCGGCCCGGTCTTCAGCCACTCGTCTCCCTCGCCAAACCGGAACGGCAGGGCCGTCACGAACGCCTCCACCGCCCGTGCGTCGTCAGCATGCGGGATGCGTATCGTGACGGTTGCCCTGAGACGAAGGCGCCCGGCCCCGTTGAGCGCCTTGTAGACTTCGTAGCCCTCCATGGTCGCCCCGCGCTCGATCACGCTGGTGATGCCCGCGGCCAGGTACTGCTGGTGCACCTTTTCGAGCATGTCGAGCGGAACCCCTGCCGCCGAGGCAGGTTGGAAGCGCGCGAGCAGGGATCCGGCGTTCCGCAACAGCCCGGTCGGCTCTCCTGCCGTGTCTTTGGCGATCAGGCCGCCCGGCGGATCCGGCGTGTTGTGCGTGATGCCCGCCGCGCGCAGCGCCGCCGTGTTGAGCGCGAACGCATACGCGAAATCGACCGCGACCGGGTGTCGCGGGGCGGCGGCATCGAGCTCCTCGCGCGAAGGAAACCGGTGCTCCCGCAGCCGCGTCGGGAACACGCGCGGCGTCCACAGCCACGTGTCCGGCCGACGGCGTGCGGCCTCTTCGCGGATCCAGGCCTGCACCTCGCCGATGCTGGTGAGATTGCGGAACGGTTGCGTGGCTTCCGCCTCGGCGACGCCAAGCGCGTGGACGTGCGTGTCGATGAGGCCGGGCAGGACGGTTCGTCCGGCACCGTCGATCACACGCGTCGTCGGGCCGATGTGTGAGCGGATGTCTGCGTTCGATCCCACCGCGACGAAGCGGCCATCGCGAACGGCGAGGGCGGTTGCCGTGCTGAATCGCTCGTCAACGGTCAGGACCTTACCGTCGAGCAGCACGAGATCCGCAGGAGCCGCGGCCGGCTCGGTCGCGCCCAGGGCGCCGGCGGCCGCGATCGACACGAGGCAGAGGGTGAGATGTTTCAGCACGGCGGACATCTCCATCCGCTCATACGTCAGCGCTTGTCGAGATTTTCGAACACGAATATCAGACGGGACTTCGGCGCGGGGTTCCCCTGGAGGATCCTGGTCGGGACGCGGGGCGCGAACCAGGACAGCGCCGTTTCCCGCGAGATCATGTGATGGCAATTGGTGGGGTCGCGCATCTCCCAGTCAATCGGCACCGAGATGACCGCGTGGCGCGCGATCCGGCACACTTCCTTGAACACGGCACGCTGGTGGCCGTCGAGGTGTTCGAAGACCTGCAGTGCTACGAACAGGTCGTAGGTTCGATCGTTGAAGGGCCAGGGCACGGACGTCGCGTCGTGGACGATCAGGCGCCGCGCTCCCCGCAACCCTGAGGGCGGCCTGAGTTCTATCACGTCGGAGCCGGTCACAATCGGCTGGCGATAGGGGCCGAGCTCGAGCGCGGACACGAGTTGGTGCCGCGAGATCAGATGCCCGGCGGTTCTCGCGGCGGCCGCCATGTACTGCTCGCGGTCGGCGTAATACGGGTCATCCGCCCGGAGCGCGACGAACTGCTCGCGCGTCATCGGGTAGATCAGCACCTCGTCGCCGGCATGTGCGCTTCGGCGTCCCGCCCTGGGCGGTGACGGCCAGGAGGGTGGCCGTGCCGCCTGCCCCGTGCTCCGCCGAAACAGGTTCCATACGGGTCCGAGGACCGGCCGCAGGGGTCGAAGCGTTCGCTTCAGGCGCACGACGTCCATGGAGTACCTTTCCTGCCAAACGGTAGTTATGTGTGTCGATAATAATCGCCGCCCCGGTAGGCTGCGAAACGACCGCCGCGGAGAACGAAAACCCTGAGCCGCGGCCACCTGTCGGCCCCGCGTGGGACGCGCAGACCTCGGTCCCACGCGCGGTCTGGTACGGACGCACGAGCCCGAGCAGGGCACAGAGCCCTTGCCGCTACGCCATCCACCTCCCCAGATTCTCTCTCACGAACCCGTCATCCGACAGATGCCGATAGCGCGCCAGGGCGCGGTCGATCGCCTCCATCTGCCCGGGGCTCAGGTCTTCGTGCGCATCGAGGCACCAGCGGCCGGCGAGCAGGCCCTGGCGGCGCAGCACCTCGTGAATCCCCGGGATGCAGCCCGCGAACTGGTTGGCGGCATCGAACAGGACCGCGTTGACGTCGGTGAGCTCGGCGCCGAGCGCCAGCAGGCGGAGCGGCTCCTCGGTAGCATCACGCGTGGACCGACGCTCGACGGCTGCGCGGCACCGTTGCAGCAGATCAACGGCGCTGTTCGTCCATACCGCCCACTGGCCAAGCAGACCGCCCGAGAAGCGCACCGGCGGTTCATTCGCACCACCCGGAAACGACGTCAGCAGATCAGCAACGATGGCATCGTCGTTCCCGGTGTAGAGCGCGACGTCGCGACGGCCGCTCTCGGCCAGCGCCGTGGTCACGTCCAGCGTGCGGTACCGATCGAACGGGGCGACCTTGATCGCGACGACGCACTCGATGTCGAGGAACCCGCGCCAGAAGCTGCGATCGAGGACGCGCCCTCCGACCGCCGGCTGCAGGTAGAACCCGACCAGCGGGACGATCTCGGCGACGCGGCGGCAGTGATCGAGCACGGCGTCGTTCCCGGCATCACGCAGGGCACCAAGGCTGAGCAGCGCAGCGTCGTAGCCGAGCGACACCGCGAGCGCTGCCTCGTCGAGCGCCTGCGGCGTGGGTCCGACCACGCCCGCAATCATCAGCGGGCGCTGAGCCTGAACGCACCAGTCACGCACGGTGCGCGCGGCCAGATCCAGCACGGGCCTGAGCAGCGCGACCGAAGGATTCGCGAATCGCGAACTGCGTCGTGTGCACGCCGACGGCGATGCCGCCGGCGCCGGCGTCGCAGTAGTATCGCGTGAGCGCAACCTGCCGGCGCTCGTCCAGCCGGCGGTCCGCAGTGAGCGCGAGCGGATGGGCCGGGATGACGAGCCCCCGCAGGAGCGCGCGTCGAAGCTCCGGAACCGATCGCACGTCAGAAACGGCCATCGGCGACCTCGAAGCGGGTCGGCTTGTTCAATGAGGCGCCGCCGGCCTCGACCCAGTGCGCGACCCATTGCTTCAATCGGGCGAGCGGGACATCTGGCTCACCGAGCCGCGCGCGACAGCGGCTCGAGTCGCTGAGCAAGGCGACCGGGCCCTCCGTGTTCTCGAACCGCGGCGGCCGTCCGAACGCCGCGCCGAACCACTCCGCGGCGTCGCGAACGGCAATGCGTTCGGGGCCGGTGACGTTGAGCACGACCGGCGGCGACGAGCAGAGCTCGAGGCTGCGCAGTGCGTAGCTGTTCGCATCTCCCTGCCAGATCGCATTGAAGAATCCAACGGTCAGGTCAACGGCTTCTCCGTTGAATACCCGGCGGGCGATGTCGACGAGCGTCCCGTAGCGCAGATCCACCGCGTAGTTGAGGCGGAATATCAGCGCACGGAGCCCGTGCTCGCGCGAGACGAACTCGACGACGCGCTCGCGGCCCAGGCACGATTGCGCGTACTCACCCACCGGCGCGGGCAGGTCGTCTTCCGTGGACCCGGTGCCATTCGCCGCAACCAGGGGGTAGACGTTGCCGGTTGAGAACACGACCATTCGAGAGTCATGGAAGTGCTCGGCGACCGTGGCGGGCACGACCGTGTTGATGGCCCATGTGAGATCGGACCGATCGAGCGTGCCGAACTTGCGGCCTGCCAGGAAGAGGACGTGCGGCGTGCGCGGCAGCGCGGCAACGCTGGCGCGATCGAGCAGGTCGCACGCGAGCGTCGGGATGCCATCGGCTTCGAGCTGCGCGCGAAGGGTGGAAGACGAGAACCGGGACGCCGCCACGATCTGGATCCGGGCGCCCGTCCGCTCGACGGCGCGCCGGATGCGGCGCGCCAGCGAGGGTCCCATCTTGCCGCCGGCGCCGAGGATCAGGACGTCGCCCGCGACGCGCCGCACGCACGCGAGGTCGGCCTCGGAGGGCTCGGCAAGCGTCTCCTCGAGTTCGCTCTCACTGTGAATGTAATCGGGCAGCATCGTCAGGCTCCTCGCGGCTCAGGCGAAATCCGGTCCCAGGGTTGCGAACTCCCGAAGATGGGCGACGTGCTTCTGATCGTCCCGCGCCGTTTCCCTGGGCAGGAACTCCGCCCTGCGGCCTGCCGTGATTCTCGGCGGCAGGCGCATGCGGAACAACGGGCGCTGCGCGTGGAAGCCACACGCCTGCAGCCACGCGCCCACGCTGCGCTCGACGTCGAAGAGATCCATCACCACGGCACGGCCGCGCGCGGCGTGCAGTGCCTCGCGAGCCAGTGCCTGCGCCGCCTCGTCGCTGACCGCGACGACCGGCCCGATCTGATCGAAGAGGCGACCGGGCCGGCCCAGGCAGTACCTGCGCCGGGAACGCCGAGGCGCCGCCGTCGATCGCGTACGCGTAGCCCGGGGCCGCATCGAGTGCCCACTCGAGAACGGTTCGGCGATTCGCGCCAAACACCTCCCGATCCTGCACGGCGAGAGCAGGAAAATCCGCTCCACTCAGCCGGCGAACGTGGAAGGCGCTCGCGGACCCCGCGAGGGCCGGCAACACACGGCTCGACGAGTCGGCAACCCAGCGCGTGATGGCAGTTTCGTCTTCGAACCCGAACGCCTGGTACAGCGGTCGGCCCAGGGGAGTGGCGTCGAGGCGAACGGGCGTATGGGCGGGTACTGCCTCGAGCGCCGCCTGCAGCAACCGGCGCCCCAGGCCGCGGCCGCGGTACTCCGGCGCCACCAGCATCATGGCGATCCACGAGAACCCGCCGTAGTCGATACCGATCGCGGTTCCCACGATGCGCCCGCCGCTGAGCGCCGCGAAGCTCCCGTGTGGGGCGAGGGTCACCAGCATGCGCCAGTCCTCGGCCCGCTGATTCCAACCGGCGGTCGAACTGAGCGCAAGCGCGTCATCGATGTCGGCGTGCAGGAGAGGTCGGACAATGATACGGCTCATCTCCGGCACGGCTTCGTGGGGCATGCGTCAGCGCATCGTATCGCAGGCAGCTCGCTTCACCCGCCTCTGCAACTCATGCTGATGTGACTCGCAGAAACGGGAAGGGTATCGGTCAGAGGGCGGACAGACGAGAGTCTCGCGCACAGCGGGGCCAATCCTGAACTCGCGGCGTCGTTCAGACAACCAGGACGACCCCGGTCGGTCTCGGCAGCGTGGTGCGCGCGAGCGCCGACGCGTACAAGCCAACCTGGCGGGAGTACGCGCCGAGCATCGCGCCCGGGTCGTCATCCGTCTTGAAGTCGATCACCGTCCACGCGCCGTCGTGCTCGTAGGCGAGGTCGACCACGCCTTCGAGCAGGCGGCCGTCGGACAGGGTCAACGTGACCGGCACTTCGCGCCGGCATCGGCCCTGTGCCTCGGCGGCGCGGGCACGCGCCAGCAGCGGGTGCGCGAGCACGCGCGCACCGAGGTCCGCGGCTGCGGCGATTTCCTGTTCCGGCGCATTCAGGATCCGACCCTCCAGCGTCGCAAGCGCACGGAGCAAGGCGCCGTCCGCGTCGAGCGGCGCGGTCGCGAGAACGGCATGCACGAGCGTGCCGAAGCGGCGGCCTCTCGGACGCCCGCCTTCGCGCGGCAGCTCGATCACCTGTACCGGCGGGAGCTCGGCGATGCCGGACGGCCACTCGCCGGAGTGCGCGAACTCGGTGACGGTCCGGATGAGGAGCGATGGCGCGGAGCCATTCGCGATCGCGGTGGCGCGATCGAGAGCCCAGGCGTCGTAGACCGTTCGTCCCTCGCTCACGACCGACTCGCCCGCATCCTTCGCGATGAGATCTTCGCGCCGCAGGCCGAACGGGGGTTCGGCGTCGAGCTGCAGCGCGCCGGGGCCCCACCAGACGACGTTGTAGCTTCGCTCGGCGTCGTATTGATCAGCGCTCGGCTCGTCGGGCTCCGGCGCCTTCGCGGAATGTGCGAGGCTCAGCGAAGCCGCCAGGGCGGGGCTGATTGCAGCGCCGCAGTCCTGCCCCAGACGTTCTCGCTCGACGCCTGGCGTGCGCGGCAGCGAATACAGGCCGGGGCGGACAGTATCGGCTCTCGGGGGTTCGCCGTCGGGGCGAGTGCGCACGGTATCGGTGCCGAACTGCGGACAGCCGGGGGCTGCCTCAGGGTCTCGACGGATATCGCGCGGAGGATAGATGGCGGCGTTCAGCGTGCCGAGCCAGCCATCGGTACTCGCCATCGCCGATCGCCGGCACCACGAGCACGTCGCGCGCCCGGGTCGCGGCGACGTACGCCAGGCGCACGCCTTCGGCGGCTTCGCGGGCGATCTCCACGGCCTCGTGATCCAGCAGGTCGGCGGGCGCACAGCCGGCCAGCGGCATCGCGCACAGGCCACGCGCCTGGTCGATGTATCGGCTGGCGTCGTTGCGATTGAGCTTGCAGGTGATGTCCGCGAGGATGACGACCGGGAACTCGAGTCCCTTGGCCTTGTGCACGGTCATCAGGCGGACGCCGTCGCTGCCCTCCTCGAGCACGGGCGCCTCGGCCGACCCGCTCCGGTCCGCGGCCTCGCGCAGCGCGTCGACGAAGCCGCGGAACGAGATGCCGCCATCGGCCTCGTACTGACGCGCGAGCTCCACGACCTGAAGCACATTCGCCAGCACGCGCTCGCCGGCTGGACGCATGACGAAGCTGACGTGCGCGCGCGTGTGCTCGAGCAGTCGGCCGACGGTTTCGGCCGCAGGACGATGATTGCGGCCGGCGTGAAGGGTCCTGAGCAGCGCCAGCGCCTCGCCGACCGGCTGCACGCGCGGCGGCAGATCCTCGGGCACGTCGAACGGATGGAACCGGTGGCGCGGATGCGTGTGCCAGTACTCGAGCAGCGCCTCTTCGCCGATCGCGAAGAGGCCGCCGCGCAGCGTGGCATACACGCTCAGCGCGTCTTCCGGCCACTCGATCGCGGCGAGCGCCGCGCGCAGGGTCTCGACCTCCTCGCGATCGTGGAACGATCGTCCGCCCACGAGCAGGTGCGGCACGCTGCGCGCTTCGAGCGCGTCCACGTACGGCCGCGTCATATCGGTCCCCATCTTCGTGAAGCGGCGGAACAGAATGCAGACGTGTCGCGGCTCCACCGGCACCTCGACCACGCTGGCCTCGCGCCGCTCGGTCACGGTCCAGCCACTCTCGCGCACCAGCCACTGCACCCACGCGCCGACAGCATCCGGAAGCGACGACTCGATCGGCCCCATCGCGATGTTCCGCATCCCGTAGGGATCGGGGACCGGCAGGACGATGAGGCTCGGCTGCGTCTCGCCAGGCTGCGGGCCTTGTTCAGCCTCCAGGCCTCGCGCCAGACGCGGCCCGAAGCCTGCATCCTGCAACGTGGATCCGGTCGTCTGTGCATCCGCGCTGCTCGGACGCTCGTCGTGCAGCCGCAGTTCTTCTCTGTGCGGCGAGAGCGCCACGTAGTCCGCCTGCAGCGACACATGGTCGCGCCGCATGGCGGGTGCGAAGGCCGCGTTGACGGCGTGCTGGATCGTTGGGACGGTACGGAAGTTCGTGCGCAGATGCACGCGGCGGGCTCCGTGTCGAGCGACCAGGAGGTCGCAGACCTCCTGGTAGATGCCGACGTCTGCTCGCCTGAAGCGATAGATGGACTGCTTCGGGTCGCCGACGACGAACAGCGCGCCGCGCCTGATCGGCACGCTGCGCCAGTCTGGCTCCGGGCTCCGGGCTCCGGACTCCGGGGCTTGTCCCGCCAGGAGCAGGAGTATTTCCGCCTGCAGCGGATCGGTATCCTGGAACTCGTCGACGAGGATGTATTTGAATCGCTCCTGGAACCCGCGCCGGACCGGGGCGCAGTCGCGCACGAGATCGCGTGCCTTCAGCAGCAGGTCGAGAAAGTCGAGCGCGCCCGCTCTCGACTTCAGCTCGCCGTACAGATCCACGCACGTGAGCAGCTCACGCTGCAGCAGCGCGGCGAGGTCCGCATCGGCAGCGCGCGCGAACGCCGTCAACGACGTCTTCAGCAGCTCGTAGGCATCCAACACCTGCTGGCGCGCCACGCCCTTCCCGTAGTCCGGCTTCTTGCCTTTCCGCTTCTCGATGTCCTTGAACTCGCTCGACTTCACCAGGCGGACCAGAGTGGCCTCCATCGAGTCGAGGGTTTCCAGACGCTCGGCGCCAGGCGTGGGTCGCTGGCGCTCGTCACCGCTGGGGGCGGACGATTGAGTAGGGCGGGCGGACTGCTCGCGCCCGGCGACGGACCTCTCGGCATCGACGCGCTCGGCCATGTCGCTTGGACGCGCTGCATTCCCCTCCTCGGCGATGCGGCGAAAATCGGCGGCCAGCGTGCGCAGCGGCCGGGTGGCTTCGAACAGCGGGTCCTTGTCCCAGGACGGGTGAGCCGTGAGATCGGCGAACGCGCAGAGCTCGGCGACGCACGTCCGGACCGCCGTGTCGCGATCAAATGGGTCGCGGCGCCACGGGGCGCGGAGGTCGCGCCACTCGCGGAGGTCCACGGCCGCCTTTCGCAGGCGCGCGACGGGGCCGTCTTCTTCGTCTGCATATGGCGACCACGCCGGCGGCAGCCGGCGCAGCGCACGGCGCACGCCCTCGGGTGGATCCTCGAGCCCGTGCTGGAACCACTCACGGAACGCCCGGTCGAAGAGCCGCTCGGCGCCGGGCTCGGTGAGGACCTCGAAGCCGGGGTCCACGCCGGCCTCGACGGGACGCTCGCGCAGGAGGTCCGCGCAGAAGCCGTGGATGGTGGAGACGTGCGCCTCTTCGAGGTGCTCGAGGGCTTCGTCCAGCGCGACGAGCTCCGGTGCGTGCTGAGACGCACCCGATGCGACAGCCGCGCGTCCGGCCGCACGCGCCTTCTCCAGCTCCGTGCGGATCCGCAGCTTCAGCTCGCCGGCGGCTTTCTCGGTAAAGGTGACGGCGACAATCCGATCGATCGTCGCGCGTTTGGCGGCCACGAGCCGCACGATGCGCGCGACGAGCTCGGTCGTCTTGCCGGTACCCGCGGCGGCCTCGACAACGAGGGTGTCGTCGAGGGCGCTGCGGATCAGGTCCCGGTCTGCAGCATCGTCCAGCACTCGTGCGCGCATCAGCGTCATGGTCGCGCCGCCACGGTCGCGAGCCAAAAACCATCACCCATCACGAGCGCGTCCTTCATCCCCCACCCGCTCACGGCAGATCCCTCAAGGCAAGCAGGTCGGCGAGGAGACCCTTGTTCTTCTTCCCGGCGCGCTTCTCCTCGAGAGGGCCGCACACGGTTCGGTAATCGCAGTACTCGCACGCGCCCCTCGCGGGCGAGGCGGCCAGGAATGCGAGCTCGACGCCGCGGTCGATCACTTCGAGCGCGTGCAGGCCGGTCTTGCGCGCAATCGGGTCCAGCTGCACGGTGTGGCTCGTGAAGCCCCCCGCCTGCGTGCAGTAGTAGAGGCGTCCTGCCGTCACCGGCTCGTGGGTCATCTCCTCCACCACGAGGCTGTAGAGCACCGGCTGCAGCGTGCGGCCGCCGTCGACGGTGGTCGTGACAGCCGTCCGGTTCTTGCCGGTCTTGTGGTCGGTCACGCGCAGCGCACGCGAGGTGGTGTGCCGTTCCACGAGATCGATCGAGCCCCGCAGCACGAAGCGGCCATCGACGACGACCGAATCGGCCACGCTCTGCGGGTCGTGATCCGCGTCGAGCGGCAGGCCGAAGCTCAACTCGAACCGCTCGGGCCGCCAGCCATCGCCGGACTCCGCCTGCAGCACCACCCAGCGCCGCAGGTCCTTGCGGAGCGCGCCGATCTCGTCGCGCCACACGCGATCCACGGCGGGCGCGAGCAGATCCTTCTCGGCCTCGGATACCCGCGACACGGCTCGATCGAGCGCCGCGAGGCTGTCGGCCAGGTTCTCGCGCGTGAGCGGCAGCGCGCCGGCCGCCTGCCGCTCGCGGTAGAACGCCGTCTGAATCGCGTGAAACAGCGCGCCCTTCGTCAGCGGGTCGAGACGCTGCAGCGGCGTCGGCTCCTCGAACGGCTGCAGCCGGTATATCGCGGACAGCAGGAATTGGTACGGACACGACGCGTACCGCTGGAGCGCGGTCAGCGAGAACGGGCGGCTCGCAAGCCGCTGTCCCTCGAGCGCGATCTTCACCGTCTCCGTTGCCGCGACGAGCCCGTCCTGATCGGTCCACGCCGGCTTCCAGCGCTTCCACCGCTCCGTCAGCGAGCGCCGGAGGTGCTCGTTCAACTCGAGCAGATACCGGGCGCGCCCCTTCACGGCCAGCGGGTCGCGGGTCGCGAGCAGACCGCCGAGCACCGACAGGTCGTGCTCGAAGTCGTCCACCGCTCGCGCGGCTGTCTCGGGGGCCGGCCACGCGAGCGCCGCCCTCGTCTCCCGCGCCGCCGCGTCCTGCAGCTCCTCGTGGCTTGGCACGCGGCCCGTGATCGCGCGCATCACATCGAGGCCGTAGAAGGACGGCACCCGCGGACGTGCCTCGCGCAGCTCGATGCGCGGATACGACAGGTACACGCGCTCGGCCGCCGCGCCCACGGCGAGGTGCAGCAGCAGGCGCTCGTCCGCCGCGCGCTGGCTCGTGGTCTTCAGGCCACCCGATACCTCGCGGCGAACAGCATCGGCCAGCAGGGGGTCTTCACGCAGTTTCTGCGGAAACAGGCGCTCCGCCAGGCCGGGGACGAAGACGATGCGGAAGACGCGGCCGCGGGCTTCTTCGGCGGTGCCGACGAACACGCGGCCGTAGCGGCTCGGCGGCGGCTCGACGGCGACCGTTCGCAGCCGATCCGACAGCACCTCGCGAACCTCGCGCAGCGAGACCGGGCCGACGGCCGACATCGGACGCAGTTCCGCGAGCACGCGCTGCACCACGAGCGGCTGACGAATCACGCGCGGCACCAGCGCCTCGAGGCGGTCGAGCCACTCGCCCCACGTGCCGTTCTCGGGCCACGCGGCAAACTCATCGACCAGCGGCAGCGCGAACGCACGCAGGTGCTCGAGATTCGACAGGTCGCGCTCGATTCCGCGCACGCGGGGTGACTGCGCGTCTTCCCGTCTGGCTTCCTTCAGCCGCAGGCGGTACTCGGCCGCGATGCCGTCCAGTCGCCGCCAGCGCTCGCGTCCGGCGATGACGGCCGACGCGACGAGCCACTCCTCCCAGCGGTACGGCGCGCGCACGGTGCCGTGCACGACCCCCTCGTCTGGCGAGGCGGTCTCTGCGGACGCGGCGTCCGGTTCGACGGGCTCGAGGTCCCCCACCTCCAGGCGCTCGGCGCCGGTGGCCAGGGCATCGTCCAGGGGACGCACGGGAGCCGGGTCGTCGAACAGCGACGGCTGCGAGACGCCAGACTGCTGGCCCCGGGCTGCGGGCTTCGCCGTTCCCTTACGGGGCCGCGCGTCAGCGGACTTCGCCGGTTCGCGCGCAGACGCGGTGTCAGCCGGGCTGAAGCCCGGCACTACGTGGTGACCACTGCCCGGCACTGCGTGGTGACCACCGCCCGGCGCTACGTGGTGACCACCACCCGCGCCGACGTTCTTCATGTCAGCCGGGTCGAAGCCCGGCGCCCAGCGGTTACCACCGCCCGGCCCGTCGCTCGCGTCCGCGGTGGCCGCATCGGGCACTTGCGCCAGGGACAGGTACTCGGCGAAGCGGTTCGCCGAGAGGTTCTCGTCGGCGCACGACAGCAGGGCGAGGAGGGCGCGGCCAGCGGGATGCGGCCGGCGTGTTCCGCGACCGAACGACGCGGAGATGCCAGCACGGGCGAACGCGTGTTCGAGCAGCCCCAGGTATTCCCGCGGCGAGCGCAGCAGCACGGCCATCTCGTCGAAGCGCACGCCGCGGCGCGCTTCGTCGAGCACGTAGCGCGCAACCTCGACGGCCTCGCGGCCCTCACCGGGCGCGGAGAAGAAGACGACATCGGTCCCGCGTTCGGCGCCAGGGGGCTGACCGCGCTGAAACAGGTGACGCCGGAGCCTCGTCAGCTCTCCGTCACCGGCATCCTCGTCGACATCCACCCGTGCGACGAGCGGATCCAGCAGTGTGCGCGTGGACTCGTCCTCGACCGGCACGCACCCGAGCCATGCCGAAGCCCTCCCGAGCAGCGCCCCTACGAACGCGCGCTCGACCGCCGTGTCGACGACGACGTCCACGAGCACCACCGCCCTGCCCTCGCAGAACGACGCGCCCGACTCGAGCACTTCTCGTGCGGCCGAGAACAACCGGGCGCGGTCGGCGGCGCCCCCGGCATCGAACTGCGCGACTGCCGCGCCGTACAGCGCGGCAAGATCACGTCCGCCCTCGCCCGCCCGCTCGATGGCCAGCGCCGCGGCATCGGCCATCCGCAGGTCGTTGAGGCTGCGCGCGAGCGCGGGCGCGAAGCCCGGCATCGCGGCAACGGGAGCGAAGTACTCGAGCGCTCCCGCCGTCCTGGCCTCGAACACGGCGCGCGCCGCGATCGCCTGGGCGGCGAGCGAAGTGGCCGGCACCAGGCCCGCCGCCGCCAGGCGCGGTGCCGCGAGGCGCGCGGCGAGTTGGGCAAGGCTGAAGCGGTGCAGCCCGAAGGTGGCGGCCGCGCGTCGCGCGAGATCGCGAGCGAGATCATCGGCCGCGCCGCGACTCGCGGACACGATCAGCACTTCCGCGCCGGTGGGCAGTCCGCTCACGAACGCCGCCGCCCGGGCACGCCGTCTCGACGCCGCGCGCGAGGCGAACACCTCGCCTCGTGACCTCAACACGCGTGCATCCCCCGTGTGCCATGCGTAGCGGGCAAGCCACCCACAAACCGAGCCGGCCGCGGCGACGGCACGTCGGCGGCGGCATCGGCGCAGCGCTCCGCCGGTTTCGGGTTGACCGGATCAGCGTGCTGCAGTGTACGGACGGGCAATGTGGTTACCAGCGGGCTGGCGGCGCGGATGTCGAGAGGGCCGGCGCCATGCTCCTGCGAATGCGCGATCGTGTCAATGCCGACGTCGATCGCGGCCAGACCAGCATGTGCGACGACAGTGACAGGGAAGGTCACAGTCAACGGTGGAGCTCTTATACTGCTCACGTGGACGATCTGAATCGGCGGATCACGTTCGACTCATCCGGCAACGTCGTCCGGACGGCACCCCGCCGCCCGAACCGCCGCGGACGCGCCATCGGGATCGCGGTGTGCGGGCTGTTGCTCGCCTTCTTCGCAGGCTCACGCACCGCACGAGCGGCATGGCAAGAGTTCACGCACTTTCTCAGCCTGCAGGGCGGGCCGGAGCGCGCCTCCGCCAACGTCCTCTCCGAACACGAGATCGAAGTGCTGGACGGGATGACGCCACAGCAGCAGGCGGGCTTGCTGCTCGAGCGGTCCATCAACCATTACCGCGGCGCGAACGAGCAGATCGCCGCACGTGTGGGACGATGGCGCGGCGGGATCACGCTCGATGATCGCCTGACGAACCTCTACTCCACGGCGCTCAACTCCGGCGACCTGCGCGTACGCGCCGCGGCCATCGAAGTGGACATCGTCGCACGCGGCCTGGAGAAGTCCGTCTCCACGATCGACCGTCTGGAACCCGACGCGCGGAGCGGAGCGCAAGGGCCGCGCGCGAATGCGCTCTGGGATATCGGCCTGCTCGGCAGCCGCGGCATCGAGCCCGCGCGCGCCGCGCAGATCCTGCTGTCGTCGGTGCAGGACGACAACGTGAACATCCGCTACTGGGCAGTCGAGGGGCTGTCCTACCTCGGCACCGACGAGGTCATCGCTCCGCTGCTCGATGTCTTGCGCAACGACACCTCGCCCATGATTCGTGAGCGCGCCGCATGCGGGCTGGCGCAGTCGGGCATGCTGAGCGAGCGTCAGCGACGCACGGCCGTGCCGCGTCTGCTCGACTTCGCCGATGATGGGTCGCTCGATGCCGAGACACGGAAATGGGTATTCCAGGCCTTGCGCGACATCACCGGCCAGACGCTGCCGCACGATGCCGCCGCGTGGAGGAGCTGGTACACCTCGGGCGGTGCGGACTGGCGTCCCGTAACCCGCGACGTCATGTAGGCGGGCTCCGAGGTCCTCGCGCGGCAGAGGAAATGGCCGTACAAGAGGAGCTGTTCCCGGGCGACGCCGCTGTACCGTTCGGTCCCGCGGAGGTCGCGCTCGCCTCGCGCCTCTCCAAGCCACTGCACGCGCCAGGGGGCGCGAGAACGACTCGCGGTCGCCGCCTGCGCGCTCGCGAGCGGCGGCGCGATGTGGACGCTCAACCCTCGCGACTTCCACGACATTCCCGAGCTGCGCCTCATCTGAGGTCCACACCAGGCTCCAGGCTCCGGCGCCAGACACGGGTTGCGGGCCTGTCTGGATCTCGGGCGCGCCCGCACCTTCCGGCGAGACGAAGAGAGTCGCGCTCTACGAGCGCCGGCGCGATTCACACGGCTGCGCGGCGGAGTGCGGTGTACGGATGAGTGGTGTCATACTCCCCGGCACACAATGCATACGACTGTCAGGACAGATCCGTGCGAGATGCAGCGATGCCGATGACGGCCGGCACTCGCATGGGGCCCTACGAGATCGTGGCCGCGATCGGGGCGGGCGGCATGGGCGAGGTCTACCGCGCCCGTGACGCGCGCCTGGGCCGGGAGGTGGCGATCAAGGTGTTGCCCGCCTCGTTTGCCGCGGACGCGGATCGCCTCGGCCGCTTCGAGCAGGAGGCGCGCGCGATCGGCGCGCTCAATCACCCCAACATCCTCGGCGTGTACGACATCGGCACCCACGACGGCGCGCCCTACGTCGTCTCCGAGCTGCTCGAGGGCGATACGCTGCGCGCGCGCATCGGCACGTCGCCGCTGCCGCATCGGAAGGCCATCGACTACGCCAGCCAGATCGCCAGGGGCCTGGCCGCCGCGCACGAGAAGGGGATCGTCCACCGCGACCTGAAACCGGACAACGTCTTCGTGACGCGCGACGGCCGCGTCAAGATCCTCGACTTCGGCCTCGCCAAGCTGACCGAGGCCGGCGCCGCGATTGAGGCCGAGACGGCCCTGCTCGCCCATGCGCGTCCGCTGACGAGCGCGGGCACGGTGCTCGGCACGGTGGGCTACATGTCTCCCGAGCAGGTGCGCGGCCAGGCCGTCGATCACCGCTCCGACATCTTCTCGTTTGGCGTCGTGCTCTACGAGATGCTCACCGGCCGCCGCGCGTTCCACGCCGATTCGGCGGTCGAGACGATGAACGCGATCCTGAAGGAAGACCCGGCGCCGGCCGGCGACCAGGACCACCCGCTGCCGCCCGCGCTCGACCGGATCGTGCTGCATTGCCTCGAGAAGAACCCGGAGGAACGCTTTCAGTCGGCCCGCGACGTCGCGTTCGACATCGAATCGCTGTCCAGCCTTTCGAGCCAGGCGGTGATCGACACGCCGACGCCCCAGCGTCGGCGATGGCTGCGACACGCGGCTCTCGCCGCGCTCGCAATCGCCGCCGGCGCAGCGCTGTTCGTCGCCGGGCGCTCGACGACCAGGACGACGACGGCGACCTTCGAGCCGCTCACGTTCAGGCGTGGCTCGGTGACCTTCGCGCGGTTCGCGCCCGACGGACGCACCATCGTCTACGCCGCCAACTTCGAAGGCGGACCCCTCGAGATCTACTCGACGCAGCCGGGCAGCCCCGAGTCGCGCCCGCTCAATCTCAAGGCCGATCTCCAGGCGGTGTCGCGTCACGGCGAGATGGCCGTCCTGCTGGAACGACCGGGGAAGGACCCGGTGCTGGCGCGTCTGCCGATCGGCGGCGGCGCGCCGCGCGAGGTGCTGGAGAACGTGCGATCGGCCGACTGGGCGCCCGACGGCGAGTCGCTGGCCGTCGTGCGGACCGAGGGCGGACGCGACACCCTCGAGTTTCCGATCGGCCGGGTGCTCTACCGGGCGCACGGCTGGCTCAGCGACGTCAACGTGTCGCCCGAAGGGCGACCGCGTCGCCTTCTTCGAGCACCCCGTCGAGATCGACAGCCGCGGTGACGTCGCCGTCGTCGACCTCGCCGGCAACAAGACGACAATCTCGACCGGCTGGGAGGATCTCTTCGGCGCGCACTGGACGCCGGGAGGCGACGAGGTGTGGTTCAGCGCGTCTGGTGGAGGCGGCAAGACGGCCGGCACCGATCACGCGCTGTTCGCGGCCACGCTGGCTGGGCGCGTGCGCACGGTGACGAGCGCGCCGGGGAGCATCGAACTCGAAGACATCGCGCCGGACGGGCGCGTGCTGCTGGCACACGGCAGCCGCCGGCCGTCGATCATGGCGCTCGCGCCGGAGGCCGCAGAGGAAAGCGAGCTCACGTGGATGGACTTCTCGTGGGTCGCCGACATTGCGGCCGACGGCCGGCAGGTCCTGTTCGGCGAGCAGGGGGTGGCAGGCGGCCCAGGCTACGCCGTGTACCTGCGCGGCATGGACCGTTCGCCGGCGGTGCGTCTCGGCAAGGGCATGGCGCAATCGCTCTCCCCTGATGGGCGGTGGGCGGTCGCCATCGATCTGGTGCAGAACAAGCTGCTGGTGCTGCCGACCGGCGCCGGCGAGCCGCGCGTGTTGCCACCGCATGCGATCAAGGCGTTCTCCTGGGCAGGCTGGTTCCCTGACGGCAAGCGCCTGCTGGCTGCGGGCTTCGAGGAAGGCAAGGGCCCGCGGGTCTACGTGCAGGACCTGGCCGGCGGCGTGCCGCGGCCGATCACACCGGAGGGCGTCGCGGTGCGCGCGAACACGCTCACGCCGGATGGCAAATGGATCACGGCACGCCTGCAGGAGCAGCTGCTGCAGTTTCCGGTGGACGGAGGCGAGCCGCAGC
The DNA here is from genome assembly GCA_963697705.1 of Vicinamibacteria bacterium. Classification (GTDB taxonomy): domain Bacteria; phylum Acidobacteriota; class Vicinamibacteria; order Vicinamibacterales; family JAENWD01; genus CAVUCH01. The sequence continues at coordinate 30,510 of CAVOPA010000010.1, read as the reverse complement.
CGGTGAAAGGTGCCGAGCCGGAGGACAGGCCGCTCCGCTGGCGGAATGACGGCCGCGTGCTGTTCGTGCGTCAGGGCAGGCTGCCGGCTCGGATCTACGCGCTCGACACGACGTCTGGCCAGCGGACGCTGCTGCGCGCGATCGGTCCGCGCGACACGGTGGGGCTCGACAGCGTCGCCGACATACGCGTGACGCCCGACGGGAAGTCGTACGCGTACGTCTACATCCGCGCCCTGTATGCGCTCTACCAGGTGACCGGCCTGGAGTAGTGCCCGCGATCCGGGCCCATTCCGCGTGATCCGCGTAGTGCCCGCCTTCAGACGGGCCCGTGATCCCGCGTAGTGCCCGCCTTCAGGCGGGCCCGTGATCCGCTGTGCGGAGAAACACGCCGCCTGTTCCGAGTGCCGTGGGTGTCGAGCGCAGCCGGCCACGTTCCCCTGCAGGTGTGAGCGCGCACGCGCACCGGAGAATCGGCCGCGCCAGCGATAAGAATGCACCAGTTTGACGCGTACAGAAGAGTCTGGCGCGCTCGATGATCCTTCTTGCGTCGGCGTGCACGCACGTGTAACTTCGATCCGGTCCGCTGATCGCTCCCCGGCGCGCACCCCAGCACTTCAGCCACATATCCACGCATCAGGAGATGCTATGTCTTATCGTCAGTCCTCAGTCGCTTCCCCGACCACACGCACAGTCACCGCGCCGGGGCTCACGCCGCAGCTGCTCACGCGGATCCGCGGACAGTATCGGGAGATGCCCGGGCTCCGCCTCACGCTGCAGCAGGCCCGGCGCCTCCTCGGTCTCGACACGATGACGTGCGCCGCCGCACTTGCCGTGCTCGAGCGCGTAGGGTTCCTCGCGACGACGCGCGACGGACGTTTCGTGCTCGCGGAGAACGCCTGACGGCTAGGCACGCGGGATCACGCGGGATGGACGGGCCGGCCTGAAGGCGGACACTACGCGGGATCGCGCGGGATCACGGCCCGCCTGAAGGCGGGCGCTACGCGGGATCGCGCGGGATCACGGCCCGCCTGAAGGCCGGCACTACGCGGAGGCGCGAAGGCGCGATCCCAGTAGTGCCCGCCTTCAGGCGGGCCTCAGGTACTGCTCGCTTCAGCCGGGCCTAGGCAGAGCCCGCGGCTCCCAATTCCCGGCGCAACTCCTCCGCCTCGCGCACCGCCTGGGGCGACTGGCACTGCGCCGCCAGCTGTTCGAACGCGGCGAGCGCGGCGGCGGCTTCGTCGTGCCGGCCCGCGGCGACGAGCGCCCGCACGTGCGTCCGCCCCATCAGCAGCCTTGTCACTGCCGGCTCGCGGCCGTCCAGGATCTGCAGCACCTCATCGCACATGCGAATGGCGGCCTCCCACTCGCCGCGCGCGTGGTGCACGTAGGCGAGTGCACGGCGGGCCTCGGTTCGAATGAACAGCAGCCCCGCGGCATCTGCCACCACGAGCGATTCCTGCGCCAGCCGTAGCGCCTCGTCGAGCCACCCGAGGTCCGCGGCCGCGACCGACGCGTAAACCTGGAGGAACGGCGCCAGGCGGCGTTCGCCAATCGCCCATGCGATCGCGACGCCGGTCTCAATCGCGGCAGCAGCGAGGTCCGGATGCCCAAGCCCCAGCTCTGACATCGCGGTTGGCATATAGGTCCAGGCCAGCCGCTCGCGCGAGTGGATACGCTCCGCGATCGCGCGCTCGGTCGCGGCGTGCGCCAGGGAGTCGTGCCAGCGTCCGCTGAGGTTGGCGTTCTCGGCGAGGAACTCGTAGCCGAGTGCCTCTGCGCCAGGAAGCCGGTGCGTGACGCCATACTCCACCGCCCGCCGGGCCCACACGTCTCCATCGTCGAACAGGCCGAGATGCTGGTACGCGCCGGCGATGTAGCCGTATGCCGCGACGAGCGCGTTGGCGGCGTCGGTGCCGGGCCCCGACTCGGGGTGCCGGGCGAGCAGAGCCACGGCGCCCTCGCACAGCTCGATCGCGGCGCGGTGCCCGCCCCGCAGGTGACGGAAGCGGCCCTCCACCAGCATCGCATTGGCGGTTGCGACCGGATGCTGCTCAGCGTCGAGAACGGCGCGCGCGTCCTGCAGGTACGCCAGCCCGCGCTCATCGCCCACGGTAACGAGCGACGTCGCGGCCTCGCACTGCAGCCGCGCACGCACGACGGGGTCTGCCGCCTGGGCCAGGGCGCGTTCGAAGTGCTCGAGCGCGGCGAGGCCGTTGCCGGCGAGCTGGCAGATGCGGCCCATCTCCTCTTCGAGCGCCAGTTGCTGGTCGGGGAGCCCGAGCGCCTCCGCGCACTCGAGCGCACGGCCATACGCCGCCAGCGCCTCGTCGTACGCGAACATCCGCTGGGCCTCGGCCGCCGCCTGCCGCGCGAAGGTCAGCCCCTTGTCGTGCACGCCGGCCTCGATGTAGTGGTGCGCCAGCCGCTCGACCGAGATGCCACACAGGTCCCGGCAGCGCTCGAGCCCCTCGGCGGTGCGGAGGTGCAGCCGCCGCCGGCGCACCGGGTTCAGCTCCTCGTACAGCACCTCGCGGATTTTGTCGTGCGTGAACGCGAAGGTGTCGCTCCGTCCCGCCACGAGGAGCTGGGCCGCCACCGCCTCGTCGAGCGCATTCAGCAGCGCGTCTTCGTCGCGATCGCTCGCCGCCTCGGTCAGCTCGCTGAACGCGAACACCTTGCCGAGGACGGCCGCCGTGCGCAGCACGTCATTGGTCTCCTGGCCGACGCGATCGAGACGGCGGCCGATCGCCGCCTTCACGCTCTGCGGCAGCTGCAGCTCGCCGATCGCGGAGTGGATCCAGCGGCCGTCCTCGCGGCGCACGGCGCCCTGCTCGATGAGCGCCTTGAGGATCTCCTCGACGAAGAACGGGTTTCCGTCCGTCTCGCGGTGGAGCGCGGCGCCGAGGTCGGCGCCGACCTCCTCGCCGAGCAGCGCCGAGAGCTGCGCGTTCGTGTCCTGCGGGCCGAGCCGCTTCAGCACGATGCGGGTCGTGAGGCGCTCGCGGTTCCACTCGACGAGCGCCTTCGACAGCGGATGCGCGCGATCGAGCTCGCTCTCGCGGTAGGTGGCCATCAGCAGCACGGGGGCATCGGCGAGACGCCGGAGCAGGTGGCTGAGCAGCCACAATGTGGCGCTGTCGGCCCAGTGCAGGTCGTCGATGTAGAACAGCAGGCCGCGACGCCCGGCAAGCGCACGGAAGAGCGCGGCCACGGCGTCGAGAAACAGGAGCCGCTCCTCGTGTGCGGGCAGATCGACGTGCGCCGGCGCCGGACCGACGCGGTCGAGAAGCTCCGGCGTGAGCTTGGCGATCTGCCGGACGCGGTCGCCGGCCGCGGCGCGGAGCGCTTCGGTATCGGTCTCCGCGCGCACCCACCGCCGCAGCGCTTCGGCAAACGGCAGGTGCGGCGTCGAGGCCTCGAACTCGTAGCACGCGCCCCAGAGGACGAGGGCGCCATCGAGGCCCGCCTGGATCATGAGCTCGCGCGCGAGCCGCGTCTTGCCGATACCGGGCTCGCCGCTCAGGAGCACGCCGTGACCCCGCCCCTGCCGCGCGCGCTGCCAGAGCTCGCGCGCATGCGTCAGCTCTTCACCCCGGCCCACCATGCGGCCGCGCGACAGCGCATCCAGCATCGCGAGTGACGGGCTGGCGCCTTCTGTCACGGCGTCCGGTTCGAGCAGCGCCCGTTCGAGTGCGGCTTTCGTCTCGACGGCACTCGCGTAGCGCTGTCGCGGGCTCTTCGCCAGCAGCTTCAGGATCACGGCCTCGAGCGCGGGCGCGAGGTCGGCGCGGAAGGTGCGCGGCGGTACGACGGGAGCGTTGACGTGCTGCGAGATGACGCCGAGCGCGTGATCGCCCTGGAACGGCGGCCGCCCCGTGAAAAGGACGTAGAGCACGGCACCGAGCGAGTACAGGTCGGCGCGGCCGTCCACCGGCTCGCCGAGCGCCTGTTCGGGCGCCATGTAGGCGGCCGTGCCGACGATCGGGCCCGACCCGGAGCCCGCGGCACGCAATGGAAGCGCGATGCCGAGATCGGCCACCTTCACCTGCCGCGCGGGCCTACTGCCCACGGTGAGGATGTTCTCCGGCTTGATGTCGCGGTGGACGATCCCGTGGGCATGTGCGTGGGCCAGCGCGTCGCACACCTGCGCGCCGAGCATGACGATCTCGCGCGCGTCCTCGATCCGTTCACGGCGCAGAGGCGTGCCGGGCACGAGCTCCATCACGAGGAACGGGATCCCGCCGTCCTCGCCGACATCGTGCACGGCCACGATGTGCGGATGGTTGAGCGCCGCAGCCGCGCGCGCTTCCTGCAGCAGGCGAACGCGTCCATCCTCCGACGCCGCCGCCTCGGGCAGCATCTTGACGGCCACTTGTCGATCCAGCTGGAGGTCGGTGCCGCGGTAGACGACGCCCATGCCGCCGCGGCCGAGCTCGGCATCGAGCCGGTAGCGGCCGTTCAGCACGGCGCCCTGCCCCAGCCGCACGGGCCGCGTAATGCCTTCGAGCAGGCTCGTCTCGATCTCGTCCTCTGACATCGCCTGAGCGTAGCAGAGGACGGGGCCGATGGCCCGCCTGAAGGCGGGCACTACACGGTACCAGGCCCGCCTGAAGGCGGGCACTACACGGTACCAGGCCCGCCTGAAGGCGGGCACTACGCGGTGTCGCGAGGCAAGCTGTGATCCCTGTAGTGCCCGCCTTCAGGCGGGCCGTGAATCTGGACGCGGTAGTGCCCGCCTTCAGGCGGGCCGTGAATCTGAAACGCGGTAGTGCCCGCCTCAGGCGGGCCACGAAAGCGAGATCAGACTAGCTGCTCGTCGTCATCGGCACGGCGACGAGCACGGTCGCTCGTTGACGGCAAAATGCCGCTGAGCTAAAGTCCGCGAACGCTCTACCTTGTGTTTCGGCCACCGCAGGGGCCCGCCATGACGCGTGTGCCGGCATGCGCTTGCCACACGTTCGCGCCGCGACGGCCCCAAAGGAGTTTCCTTGACGACACGATCGCTCGCGCTTGCCGCTGCCGTGCTGCTGCACGCCGCCTCGCTGTCCGCGCAGCCGGCCCCCGCCGCTCCGTCGCCATCGCAGCTCACGTTCTACTACGACTACACGGTCAAGCCCGGGAAGGAGCAGGAGTTCCTCGATCTCGTCAAGACGCTGGGCGGACCGGTCCGCGACCGGCTGATGGCGGAGGGCGTCATCAGCGAATGGGGTGTCGAGCAGCCGCTGCTCCGCGGCCCCGAGGTCCCGACGTACTCGGTCTGGTACGTCACGAGCAGTCTTGCAGGCGTCGGCAAGGTGCAGGCGGCGATGGCGGAGATGCTCGGCCAGTCCTCGGCGGGCGCGGCGGCCGCGAGAGGATCACGCGTCTCCACCAATGCCGATCGGGCCCGCGAGCTCCTGGAGACGACCAGGACGCGCGACTGGCTGATTCGCGACCTGGAGAACGGCTACGGCACCAAAATGCCGGCGGCGGGCGCGCAGCCCTACATTCGCTACAACGCGATCAAGGTCCGGCCAGGCAAGGGGCGCGAGTTCCGTCTGGCGTGGGATAAGTACACGAAGCCGGTGTACGAGAAACTCGTGGCCGACGGCGTCGTGGAGGCCTGGGGACTGGCGGTCGAGGAAATCAGGACCGACGGCAACTTCACGCACCTGGTCTGGGTCGTGACGTCCGACCTGGCCGGCATGGACGCGGTACGCGCAGCCTTCATCGCCGACCGCGACAAGCGCTCGGAGGATGAACGCGATGCGATCGCGGCCACCATGAACGCGCTCACCGACGCCGACGCCTCACGCAGCCAGGTGTCGCGGCTGGTCGTCTTGCGGATGGCGGGGCAGAAGTGAGGGTGACGGCGTGTTGAAGACACGGCCCGCCTGAAGGCGGGCACTACGCGGTGTCGGCCCGGCTGAAGCCGGGCACTACGCGAAGCAAGCTGTGATCCCTGTAGTGCCCGCCTTCAGGCGGGCCGTGCATATGGAATGCGGTTGTGCCCGCCTTCAGCCATTCCGCCGACACTCAACTGGGCCAGAACGCGATAGTGGGCGAATGAGGTGTCGATCACGGCAGCGTCCTCATCGCGTCACCGGCAACGCCTTGCGCAATTCCTGTTCCCAACCGGTGACGATCCGCAAGTCGGTCGGCGTCTCGGATCCTTCCATCTTGACCATCAGGAACCGGCGGCCGTCGGCGGTCACGTCGTAGTTGAGGGGGCCGTCCAGGACCTCGTACGGCCCTGCGAACAGCGTCCGGGGCGCCGACACCTCGAGCGCCGGGTCGGTGCGCACCTGAGCGGCCATCATCTTCGGTCCCGCGTGGCGCGCGATCGGCAGTGCGTCGTCGATCGGAATCGGCCCGCGCGACAGCCGCTCCGCGAGGTCCTCGCCCTCGGCCAGTTCGAGCGCGAGAACGGCCCGTCCTCGGCGTGCTCGATCCCGAAGATGGCGGCAATATTGGGGTGATTGAGCGACGCGAGCAACCGCGCTTCCCGCTCGAACCGCGCCAGGCGCTCAGGGTCGCGCGCACGCCGGCCGGCAGCACCTTGATCGCCACTTCGCGTCCCAGCTTCGTGTCGGTCGCGCGGTAGACCTCGCCCATCCCGCCTACGCCAAGCTTGGACAGGACGCGGTAGTGAGCCAGAGACCGGCCGATCACTGGCGTGTCCTCATCTTGGCTACGGCGAGGCCTCGCCGTCGTTCGCACAGGGATCGCCCGGCGAACAGAAGCCGGCCGCGTTCGCCAGACTTCGACAGGACACGGTCGTGCGCGAGCGTTCGTCCGATCACAGCGGCCGGGCCGCTGCGCGTTGTGAGTGCATGAGGCGCGTGCGGATTCTACCGCAGCCGCCAGACAATTCGCAGACCTCCCGCGGCGCCGCGCCCCACGGACCGCAGCATGGGACGGCGCCGGCGAGGGACGATAGGAATTATTAGCCGGGGGGGCGACACAAGGCCCGTTCTCAGACCCGCCGCCCCCAGCCGCAGCAGATAATCCGGGCACTTACACCCACTCACGCCGGCAACCGGAGGATGCGGCATGAAGACGACCATCGCAAGGCTCGTGTTCGTAATCGCCCTCGCCTCTTCGGTGTCTGCGCAGAGTCCATTCGAGGCGAACTGGACGCTCAATCAGGAGAAGAGAACTTCACCGCCACGACGATGGCGATCGAAGACGCCGCGAGCGGCGCCATCAAGTTCGTCAAGCCGGCATTCACCTGCACGGTGAAGATCGACGGCACGAAGACCGGCACGCCCACCGGCGCCATGGTAGCGATCCAGAAGCAGGCCGACGGCAGTTACCACGAAACCGATGGTGCAACGGAAAAGAACTGAGCCAGTCGGACTGGAAGCTCTCCGGGAACGACAACACGCTCACCGTCCATGAATTCGGAACTCGTCCCGATGGCGAGAAGTTCGACGACACGACGACGTACACGCGGACGTCCGGCAGCGCCGGTCTTGTCGGCACATGGAAGACCACGTCGGTCAACTCGGGAATCCCCAGACCTTCACGATGAAGATGGAACCAGGCGACATATTCGCTGGCGACCGTGTCTATGAGCGGGGTGATGCTCGGCAGATGGGCCGGCCGTTCGCCCGCCCACCAGCGAAAGCCATCGCCTCGCCGGATAGAAACTTCCCTGGAAGCACCGTCGCGAGCGGGACACGCGCAATCCGCGCCGCGAGGCAGGCGAAGACGCCAAATGAATCGACGGCCACGTCAGGTTTGAATTCGCGGATCAGATCGAGGTGAAGCGCCGTGTTCGCGCGCAGAAATTCCTCATCGGCAAAAGCCACCCCAAAAAACTCCTCCACGTCCCAAGCCTGGCTGGCCTTCGCCAGATCAAACGGCGGATCCGGAATCGAGCGCGAAGGCATCGGCACGTTATTGAGCCCCGCTGCTTCGATCAGGCGGGCCGGCGCTGGGGCGGGGTTGAAGACTGCGACATCATGCCCACAATCGGCGAGAACGCGTGCGATCGGCACCAGGCGCGTCGGCAGGCCAAGATCGTTGACCGGCCAGCATCGTGAACAGGAATCTTGCCATCGTCCATTCTTTCTCGTGGTGTGCGCCTTTCGCTATACGGTCTGAGACGAGGCTCTCAGCTGTATTGCTGGGTCGTTCGCGTGCTGAACATCGATCGGTGTACGAATTGCGCTTCGCCTGGTGGTCGACAGCGTATGTATAATGTCGCCACGATCCGGCGCCGACAGCGACCCGGCCGGCGCGCTCGCTCACCATTATGCTGTCGTCGATAGCGGCGAACCCAGCCGTACAGTGCCCCTCTATGTCCGAGCCGCGCGTGTCTATCGTGATTGCGACACTTGGGAACAAGTGGCTGGAGCGCTGCATCGAGTCGATAAGGGCCAACGTCGGTAACGGCATTGCGTACGAGATTCTCGTCGTGGCGAACGCGCCGTTCGGGCCCGAGCGTCTTGAACGCCTCACTGCGCCAGCGGCCTCCGCGCTTCGAGTGCTCTCCGCCCGTGTGAACCTCGGGTTCGGCGGTGGCAGCAATCTCGGCGCGCGAGTCAGCCGCGGACAGTACGTGGTCTGTCTCAATGATGATGTCGCGGTTCAACCTGGTTGGCTCGACGCGCTCGTCGAGACGGCGGATTTGCATCCCGAGGCCGGCGCTGTGGGCAGTCTGATGCTGTTTCCGGACGGGACGATCCAGGATGCCGGCGCGATCGTGTGGAGCGATGGCTCCACGCTCGCGGTTGGTCGCGGCGCGATACTCGAATCCAGCCGTCACAACTTCGTTCGGCCGGTCGACTATTGCTCCGCATGCTCGCTCCTGGTCAGGCGTGATCTCTGGAACGCGGTCGGGGGCTTCGATGACCGATACTTCCCGGGGTATTACGAGGACGTCGATCTGTGCTTCAGCCTCGCGCGGCTCGGCTACAAGACATTGTTTCAACCCCGCTCGCGGGCGGTGCATCAGGAAAGCTCCAGCAGCACATCGGACCGAAAGCAGTTCCTGATGCTACGCCACCGGGAGCTCTTCAAGCAGAAATGGCGTGCGGAGCTGGCCGGACGTGACGCGCCGGCGCCCGTCGATCCACGGTCGGTCGCGCGCGCGACCGACCGCGGCGGTCGACCACGTGCGCGCCGTCTGCTGCTCATCGACGATCGGCCTCCGCAGCGCGGCTCGGGTTCGGGTTTCAGCGTGATGTTCGACGCGATCGACGAGGTCGCGGCGGACGGTTACACGATCAGCGTGGCCGCCAGTGAACGTCTCGATGGAGACCTCCACAGGCTGGCCGACATGGGCGTGCACGTCAGTCGTGAGACGCCGGAGCAGGTGTTGCGCGATCGAATTCAACTGTTCGATGTCGTGATGATCTCGCGCCCGCACAACTTCGCGCGCTACGCATCCGTCGCTCGCCACTGGCAGCCGCAGGCCAGGCTCATCTACCTCGCCGAATCACTGTTCTACCGCCGAATCCGCCGCGAGCTGGATCTGGTGACCGATGAGATCGCGCGAGGGCGCCGCTGGAGCGAGATGCTGGCGCTGCGCGATGTCGAACGAGCGATCCCGCGGGAGGCTGATCGCATCGTTTGCGTCTCGTCGGAAGAAGCCGCGATCCTGCAGAGCATCGGCGGCTGTCCCGTCGACGTGATCCGGCCTGTCGCCCGCGGCGTTGTGCCGACCGCCACCTCGTTCTCCGAACGGTCAGACCTGCTCTTTACACCGGCATGGCTCGCCGGCGACACCAGTCCGAACGTCGACGCGCTGCGGTGGTTCGCCGCCGACGTGTTGCCGTTGCTGCTGGAGACGGAGCCCGATCTCCGGCTCCGGGTGACCGGCGCAGACCCGCCGCCGGCCGCACGCGCCGTCTCCCACCCGGCCGTTGAGTTCGTGGGGTTCGTGCCGAACCTTGGCGATGCGTACGCCGCCGCGCGCGTGGTGGTCGTTCCGATGCGCTTCGGCGCCGGAGTCAAGATCAAGTACCTGGAGACCCTGCAGCATGCCGTCCCCGTGGTCGCGACGTCCGTGGGGGCCGAGGGTCTCGCCATCGCCGATTCGCGCGGGGTGATCGTGGCCAACGATCCGCACACGTTTGCTGGTCAGGTGCTCCGGCTGTACCGCGACGAGCAGGCGTGGAACGCGCAGCGCCGTCAGATCGGTCGCGTGCTCGATCGGTGGCAGACCGCCCCGGGATGTACGTGGCGCCAGACATTGGCTGATTCGATCGAGGAGAACCGTTATGACGCTCATCCCCCGCGTCAGTGAGGAGAGCGCGATGTCGCTCGCCCCTCACTGGCGCCGTCGCGCCCCGGATCCGGTTCCCGCGGTGGACCTCGCGGATCTCAACAGTCCGCACACGCTGGCCGTCCTCTCGATTCATCCTGGCGCGACGGTGCTGGATGTCGGGTGCGGGAGAGGAATTGTGGCCGACGCGCTGAGCGCGCGCGGCTGTCGCGTGTGGGGCGTCGAGATCGACCCGCGGGCCGCGAACATCGCGCGGCAGCACTGCGTCGATGTCGTTGAGGCGGACGTCGAGACACTCGATTTCCCGGGCGCCTTCCCGGGTACGTCGTTCGACGCCGTTCTATTCCTGGACGTCCTGGAGCATCTCCGCGATCCTGCGGCCTCGCTCGCGAATGCTGTGAGCGCCCTGGCCCCGGGCGGGCAGGTGTTTCTGTCGATCCCCAATGTCGCTCATGGCGCCCTTCGGCTCGAGCTTCTGAGCGGTAAGTTCCGCTACCGTGAGAGCGGACTGCTCGATCGAGGACACCTCCGGTTCTTCGATGCCGCCGCGGTCGACGAGCTCGTCGAAAAGGCCGGCTTCCGTGCCCAGAGCAAGCTCAGGGTCATCCGCCACCTCGATCAGACGGAATTCGAGCTCGATCTCGGCGCGATCCCCGAATCGATCCGAAGTGCCCTCGAGAACGACGCCGATGCGCTCACGTACCAGTTCTTCGTCATCGCCGAACCAGTCAACGGGGCCGGGAGCGGCGTGTCTGCGGGAGCCATGCTCGTCGAGCGGCAGCACGCGCGGATCGACGAGCTGACGCGAACGCTCGACCGCGCTGAGGGATACGCGCGACATCTCGAAGCGGAGCTCGGGAGCCAGCGGAAACGGGCGGAGGAACTCGAGCAGGTGATCGCGCGCGAGGCCGGCGCGGTGCCGGATCTGCAGCGGGAGATTGCCACGCGCGACGCACGCCTGAAGGAGCTCGAGGAAGCCTGCGTCCAGCTCACGCATCTCCGGACTGAGGCACACGAGCACATGCAGCACCTCGAACAAGCAGTCAGGCAGCGGGACGAGGAGATCGTGTCGCGCGGCGCGCGTCTCGTCACGCTCGAAGAGGAGTGCGCGAATCTGAAGCGGGTGAACGCAGATGCGGAGTCGTACGTGGCGCACCTTGAACGGGAGCTGGAGCAACGCGTGCGCGACGTGGCGGTCCGAGACGATGCCTTGATCGAGCTTCGCGCGCGCGCCGAGGAGTCCGCAATGACAGTTCAGGCGCTCAGCGAGGCCGTCGCGGCCGGCGATGAGCGTAACGAGCACCTGAAGCGCGAGCATGAGGTGCGAGTGAAGCACCTGACGGTCGAGTCTGAGGTGCGGGTGAACCAGCTACGCGCCGAACACTCAGAGGCGCTCCGCCATTTCGATCAGGCAGCGAACGACGCCTGCGCAGAGGTGGAGGTCCTCCGCGAGCTGCTGCGGCAACCGCGCCACCGGCTGGCCGAGCGCGGAAATGACGCATTGAAGCGGTGGTCTCCGCTACTGCACCGGCTCATGCGCCGGGCGGTGGACGTGGCTCCTCGGTGAATGTCAATGGAGGCGGCCACTCGGGAGTTTCAGTCTTCTGGTCCGTCTCGATCCGCAGCGTGTCGTCTATTTCTATTTCCTGCTGCAGTCGCGGCGGTAGCTGAGGAGGGCGATGCAGCTCTGGGCCGTGATGATCGTGCGGAACGAGGTGGACATACTCGCGCTGAACGTGCTGCACCACCTCTCGATGGGCGTCGATCGGTTCCTTATCGTCGATAACGGATCCACGGACGGGACCGGCGCGGTGCTCGGGCTCCTGGCGCGCGATCGGCCGATCCGCTGGACGATCGATTCGGGCCCCGCTCGCCAGTCCCAGCTTCTCACAGAGCTGGCGCGCGAGGCGTACCTCGGTGGTGCCGACTGGGTGCTGCCGATCGACGCGGATGAGTTCTGGTGGGGCGACACCGGGAACTTGCGCAGCGAGTTGCAAGGTTCGCCGGCGGGCGCACTTCGCGTCGAGGTCATCAACTTCGTTCAGCGGCGAAGTCAAAATCGATTTGCTGCCGACGCCCTCCTCCATATGAACAGGCGTCCGCCGTCTCAAGTGGGTCCAGTGGAGGTTGCGCCGGACCTCGTCGAACAGAACCAGATTGCGTTCGTGGAGATGATGTACCCGCCCAAGTGGGTCAGTCGCGCGACGGTTGCCCTGGAGATCGAGGAAGGAAACCACGGGGCCTCGGGCATCGACGGGCCGCGCTCGGCTGCGGCGGCCATCGTCTGCCTGCATGCGCCGCTGCGGTCCCGGGCCGCACTCCAGGCGAAGGGGGAGTTCATCGCCAGCCTCGATGGCCTTCACCAGGATCGTTGGTGGCATGTCGTGCGCTGGCGGCGTCTCGCCGGTGCCGGATTGCTCGATCCGGAGTGGGCCGCCAACAGCTATGCCGACGATCGGCTCGACGTGTACGGGTCGAGTCATCCGCTGGTCCGGGACGCACGGCTGGTCGATCTGATCGCGCCGTGGCTTGGAAAGGCGTCTGCGCTGGTGGACCTTGCCGTGTCCTCCACGCCGTCTTCAGTGGCGATTGGCGGGCGTGCGCAGGAGACGGTGACACGTCAGCCAATCACAGGACGAGAGCTGCGCGTGGATGCACCGCTGTTCTCGACGATTCTCGCGCGCATCCGTGGCATCGACGGCCAGCTTCGCGACGATGAGGCTCGGCTGCTGATGGCCGCCGCCTGGCGTGTCGCGACGGACCGTCCGTCCGCCTCGATTGTCGAGGTCGGCAGTTACTGTGGACAGTCAACCGTGGCGCTGGCGAGCGTCCTGAAGGCCTCCGCCGGCGCCGGCCGGGTTCATGTGATCGAACCACACAACGGAGGCGTCGGCGACCGCGCGCTCGGCGCCGGGGCGGGCGCGCCCATGCTCGAGACGCTCCGTCGACACGTGGCCGAGGCCGACGTGGCGGACGTCGTGGAGGTAATCCCACGCTGCCCGTTCGCCGTCACACGGACCCCGCCGGCCGATCTCCTCTTCCTCGACGAGCAGCACGGTGAAGAAGGCGTCCGCCGCGACTTCGCACATTTCGAGTCATTTGTTCCGGTGCGCGGTTGCATCGTATTCCATAACGCCTATGACTCGTTTCCCCGCGTGAACGCCTGTGTCGAGGAGGCCCTGGCCTCCGGACGTTACCGTGAGGTCGCGCGTGCCGGCAGTCTCGTGGTGCTGCAGAAGCTGTCTCCCGAGGAGTCGCTGCCGGCGGGATCGCCTGCGGTGCGCACGTTCCGTTTGGAACAGGGGATCGGTTTCCTGCGGCGTCTGATTCACGAACGTGACGGATGCCTCGAGGAGCAGCAACGGGCGATCGCGTGGCTGCAGGAGGTGGTGTCGCTCAGGGACGCCCAGATTGCGGAACACGAGACAGGAATTGCATGGCTCCGGGGTGCGCTGGCGGACCGAGAGGCGACCGTCGCCGAGCGCGACAAGGCGATCGAGTGGCTGCGTACCACGTTGGAAGCACGCGAGGCGACGATCGCGGACCACGAGAAGGCGATTTGTCGTTTGGCTGCAGGACCGTCTCCCCGGTAAAAGGCGGCAAATGGCGCTCCCCTCACCGTCCGTCCGAAGCCCGACGCCCGTCGAGAGCTGTGAGGGACTCGCTCGAACCAGCCCCGGCCAGACCCATCCTGATTGGAACTGTGCAGGGTCGGCGGCGTAGGGGCAAGCCCTGTCTTTTGTTATCGGAGAATATTAACCACCCCGGCCCCGGGGCCTAATACGTGTCGACCATGCCCGATGTGCCGGACGTACCCGGCACCATCGCCGTCAGCCAGGATCGCGGCGTAGAAGTTTCTGGCTCGGTAGATCTCGCCAACAGCACTTTCGGATGCCCCTGGCCGCCCCGGGTCGAACCTGGTGTGTATGCCATATCCTTGAATCGACACGTAATCGGCAAGCCGCCGCAACCCGGGATTGAACGAGAATCCATGCCAGGTCTCTTGGTCACGGAATTCAAGGGCTAACCGCCTCCACTCGACGCCTTGGTCGCAGTAGGTATGAGGCTCCACGGGATGGCCATTGGTATCGTCGAGCGCCCTGATCTGCACCAATAGGCACTTTGGGTTCGCCTCGAGGACCGCGAGTGATTTCTCAATGAAGCCGGGCCAATAGAATTCCCAGTCGTCTTCCATGTGGAAGATGTATGGTGTCGTGACATGCGAATACGCGTAATCGACGGCGGCGATCTGGCCCACTCTGCGACCTGTCGAGAGCCAAGTGACCCCAGAGCGCGAAAAACTCTTACGAAATTCTGCTGGAATGGCAGGGCCATCCTCGACGACAATCAACTTCTCCAGCGGCGCGGTGTTCGCGCTCAGAAAGCTCTCGAGCGTGATCTGCAACAGGTCGTACCGGGTGCAGCTGGTCAGCACGCAGGTAATCAGCCCTCGCGCCGGCCCCCAGGATGTGCGGGTGTTGGCCGTCGATGACATATTACGCATCACCCGAGAGCAGTGTACGAAGCCGCAGCGTGTGCGCCACCGCACGCCTCATCACCGTGCGCGGCTTGAGCAGCACGTAGACCCAGTCGGTAAGCCGTGCCGGTACGAGGCCCAAGCGGCTGGCAATAAAGACCCAATCCTCATAATCGAGACGCCACCTCGCGTCATTGTTCGTGCTGATCCATCCGAGACCCTGGCGGTCCGTCAGCAGGTAGCCTCCTGGATTCAGGAGCCTGCGGTACGACGCCAGCATGGCGAAAAAGTGCCTCTTGCAGCAGGCGAATGTAGACGGATTGTTGTCGATGATGAAGTCATAGGCTCGACCGAGAGTGAATGGCAGCGCACTGTCGTACTTGTTGACGAGCATCACCCGATAGTTCGGTATCACGAAAGCGGAAGCACGATCGACCTCCTCGCGCTGGATCGTGATGCCGTCAATGTGCCCGACGCGGGGTGCGAGCCCCAGCGCCAGGCTCGAGTTCCCGACACCGACGTGTAGGACGGAGGAGCCGACTTCCACCATCCTTTCCAGTTCCCGCTGTATGCGCAGTTGGTCGGGAGTCGTCCCGCGCATCGAGAAGTCGCGGTATTCCGCAATCTCGTCGATTCCAGGATCTGTTTCGCGTTCGCAGTCGCCGAGGCAAGCTGCGAAAGGACGCGTGACTCGCGCCGCGAGGAATGTCGTATCGATCCAACGAGTGAGGTCATCGACACTGCGCCGCAGCCTATTCCTCCGGATCAGCTGGAGCGGTTGCGGCACAAACGTGCCGCGAGGGCGTCTCGAGCAGCGACCGAGAATCTCGGCGATCGGGTGGTCCGTGGTTGCGCCGGATGCGTCAACTAGCTGCGCGCATAGTGTGAGTGCGAACTCATCGGGCAAAGCGCGCGTGGCGCCGTTCAGGGCAAATCCAGCTCTCAATGGCGATGGATGTCGGGCATGAACGGCCAGGACATCAGGTCGATCGATGGTCACTGGAGCCGACACCAGGAGCTCAGAGTTGCAGCGCAACTCGAGGAGTTTCACCTCGAAAGGCGGACGACCGAGGACCCACCCTGCGACTTCGTACGCGCCGTGGAACTTTGCGCCAGAGACTGGTCTGTCGACGTGGAATCCCCATATGAACCGGTCGTCGGCAACACGTCGAATCTCGGAAATCTCGAGTTCCCGCGGGCGCATTGGAGGACGCAGCTGGGCGAGTTGATCGGTGAGCAGTGACCGCAGGGCCGCGTCCTCACGCACGACAACGAATCGATCCATCGTGACCCTGTTCAGCTGCCATCGGTCTGCCGGCTCTCCATCGGTGACGGACACAGCGCCGGAGAACCTCTTCCGCGCGATTGCCACGATCCGCTCGTCGTGCCATCCGTAGGGGTAGCTGAGCCAGGAAAGGTGCGGCTTGGCAAAGCGCTGTCGAAGGTCAGTGGGAACGTCTAATTCGTCTTCTACATCACTCGTGGACAATTGCCGCAGGTCACGGTGCGAACGCGTATGCCACTGAATGCGCCCGCCAGAGCGGACCACGTCACCAAGTTGCTCGAGCGTCATGTGCCGCGTTGCAGGTTCGCCGGGGTCGAAGTCGTTCCAGGCGCCGAGCGTGTTTCCCACCACGAACACCTCGAACGGCAGGCGGTGCGCGCGCAGGATGGGCAGGGCATGGAGACACACATTCTCGTAGGCATCATCGAATGTGATGACGGCCTGGTCGCTGGTTGAGGTGTAGTCGTCCAGGTACACGAATTGTCGCGCCCCTAAGCGCGAAATGTGTTGCTCCAGATCGGCAGGCGTCACCCACCACGTCGTCGGAGTGATGATGTCGACCTTGTGGTACATCAAGATCATTGCGTCTCCGCTTCTTCTAACTGATATGGATGACGCTTGTCGACCGCGATCTTTCGACAGTGCCTTGGCGAGCAAGCGGAATTCCTACGCCGCATGAGCAACCTCTTGGGCCACGATACGCACCGACAGATTGTGGCGCTGGGGCGCCTACGGCTGGTCGCTCCGACGCATCCAGCAGGCGACGGGGCGAGACGATCAGCGGCTACCGCGTCTGGGTTACGGGACATCGTGCGCTGAGGGCGGTCGTCTGGTGAACCGGCGCGACCCGAGGACGAGGGCGCCGACTAGAGCACTGATCACGGCGATCGCGGAGACCGCGGCAGCCGCCCAGAATCCCTGTGGGCGGTACTCGAGGACCACCTCCCGTTCCCCTGGCGCGATGGGGACCGCCTGCAGGCAGTAGTTGGCGCGAACGACCGGGACTTCGCGGCCGGCAGCTCGGGCGTGCCAACCCTGGTCCCAGATGTTGGGCACAACGAGCCAACCCGCTCGCGCAGTTCTCACCACGACGCGCAGAGTATTAATCCCATCCTCCTTCACCTGAACCTCGCTCGGCAGCTGAGTGGCCTTCCCGCTGAAGATTCCGGTATCCGCTGGCAGATTGGCGCGCTCGAGGATCACCGCGCGTCGCTCGTCGAAGCGCGGATCGGTGAATCTGACGATTGCCGCGGTTGGACCGGCGACCACCTCCGTCGCATGGACCAACCATGGTCCGCCCGTCGCCTGCTCCAGCACGAACACCTGTCCGTCCGCACCGTCATAGCTCTGTCGCAGCCGCAGTGGCGCGACTCGCTCCGGTGTCCACGCGGGATCGCGCGTCAGACCTGGAGGAGCGACGATGGTCGTGATTCCCAATCGTGACAGCATATGAAAGCGGACCCGGTCAGCCTCGAAACTGGTCTGGAAGGCGCGTCGGTAGCGGCGGCTCAGTACCTCACGCACGTCTTCGCCGGCGACGAAGCGCCAGATGTTCTCTGCCCTGCTCGGCAGCGCACTGTCGTACCCGCCCGCACTGTCGAAGCCAAAGACGAGCGATTCGGCGGAAAACAGGACCGGCGGCGTCCACCCGTTCCGCTGCGACTGCCTGAGGGGGAAGATCCGTCCGGGCGCCGTGCCATTCTCGGCGCCCTGCCTTCGCAATGCATCGATCATCGGCGTGGCCGGGTACATCAGCCGCGGATCTCGTTTGACGAACGGCGGATTGACTGCCCGCGCGTAATCGAACAGTTGCCACCCGGTGAAGCCAACAACAGCGCACGTCACCACCGTGATCCCGATCCGCGACCGTACACCGCTGAGCGCCGCATTCAGTCCTACCCCGGCGAGAATAGCGATACCGAAGCAGAACAGGTTCAGCAGCCGGCCCAGCGGCGAGAAGAAGCTGAACTGCGGAAACACGATGTACACCCAGCGCAGCAACACCGTGTCTGTGGCGATGAGGAACACGCAGACGACTAGCAGGCGAGCCAGCAGGGTACCGGGGCCGCGCCGGAAAAACCCTACGACGGCCAGTAGCGCAGGAAGCGAGCCGACATAGGCCATCTGGTGCATCGAAACTTCGGTCAGCGGAAGGGGTGGTGGGGTGATTAAGTACCCGAACGTGCGGAAGGGCACGCGAATGCCCTCGCGGGCCAGTTCGTATGGCACGCTTTCGCGCCCCAATCCCACGAGGAAGATGGCGGTCGGCACGAGCACGATGGCCGCGAATGCCAGGGAGCCTGCGGCGATGGTGCCAAGCCGCAGAAGGGCGACGCGCGCAGTGCTCGACCTGAACTCTCCCGCCAGAGTGTCGTCGGTTCTGTCTTTCCCTCCAGTTATTGCTGCGAGCGTCAGGCCCGCCGCATAGATCACCGCCACACCGTACACCAGCGCGCAGAACAGCAAGTGGCCGCTTATGAGCACGGCCGCCAGGGCGGCTGTGGCAGCTATGCTGGCTGGCCAGGAGTGCCGCCGATAGGCCCGTGACACCAACAGCACCGAGAATGGCAGCCACATGGAGATGGGGGCGACCACCTCCAAGTGAAGCCACGCCATGTTGAATGAGGAAAGCATCCAGGCGACGGCCGACAGCAGCGCGCCGTGAGGGGCCGTCCGCCATTCGCGCATCAGAAGGTACATGCCCAGACCCGAAAACAGCAGGTGAAGGAAGGACACTGCATCGTGGGCCCAGTCTGTCGGGAGCAGGAGCGCCGCGGCGAGATTCGGCGGGTACAGGATCCCGCTCGAACCGTTGGCGAAGAACGGCTCACCGCCGAAACTCATCGGGTTCCACAAGGGGAAATCGCCGCGGGTCAACTGACGGCTGATGAAGGATCTCCATGGATACGTCAGGTCGGCCTGGTCGCTCTGAGGGACGTCATGGTACGGCGTTCCGAGCGCCCGCCACGGATAGACCGCCTGATGGTGACCAGCGACCGTTGTGAAGGTATAGCCGGTCAGGAGAGGGAAGAAGAAGCCGGCGGCGATCGCCAGCAGAATGAGCAGCGCCGCGCGGTCAGATGACGCGACGTGCCAACGCGTCATCGACACCTGGCGGTAGTGACGGCCGGATCAGTCCCGGCAAGCGCGCGCACGCGCTCGCGGCTGGTCTCGATCGAGTGGTCCAATAACGCATCAACCGTCGGCCCGGCCGTGCCACGATGAAGATTTGATGTGCGAAGAAACCTTTGGACAGACGGATCAGCCACCTGTTCACCGTCACGAGCGTCCCCGGCGAACGCGTTCGCTCCGAGCACCTTCGGGAACGGCACGGGTATTCCGCAGAGTTGCGCCACGTCCAAGCCGCACTGCTCGAAAAGAGTTTCAGCGATTCAAATGTGCACACGCGGGTGTGCGTGAAATCGAGAATCCCACGTCTCCCACAGTTGAAGTTCCCAAACGTGGCCTCAAGCCTGACGACCAAAGAAGACAGCGTTGCCCGATGTCACCACGAATCTCGGCCTGCGTCGGAGACCCATTGCCGCCCTTCTCCTCGACACAACGGATGATTATAGTGGCAGCAGGCGTATTTCCTTGGGTACAGAAGGTGAGCCATTGCCGGATTGCACGCCTGGAGAATGAGAATGATGGTGCCAGACTCCCCGAGTATCAGGGCCGGCCACGTCCGTCGCTGCATCGTCGCGATGCTGATGATGCCGCTCGGCGCCTCGGGTCTGGTCGCCCAACACGGCCACGGCTCCGAAGGCGTTGGCAAGGCGCACATGGACACGTCCTGCACCGCCGCTGTGCAACCCACGTTCGATCGCGCGCTGGCCCTCCTCCACAACTTCTGGTATGCGCGGGCGCTGACGCGGTTTCAGGAGATCCAGAAAGCCGATCCCGACTGCGCGATGGCGTACTGGGGCGCGGCCATGACCTACAACCACCCGCTCTGGGACGAGCCGTCGCGGGACGACGAAGCGGCGGCGTGGGCGTATGTCCAGAAGGGGCTCACGGCGCGCTCGCAGAACGATCGCGAACACATGTATCTCCTCGCCGTCGCCGCGCTCTACCAGGATGCGGGCGCGGGGACGAAGCAGGCACGTGACGTAGCCTACCGCGAGCAGATGGCCGCCACGCACGCGAAGTATCCGGACGATGAGACGGCGTTGTTCTATGGCTTGTCGATCATGGGCACAATCAGGGAAGGAACGAAGGGCTTCGAGATGCAGGGCCGTGCGATGGCCCTTTTCGAATCGGTCTACGCGCACGACACGCAGCATCCGGGCGTGCTGCACTATCTCATTCACGCCTACGACGATCCGGTGCATGCACAAGCTGGCCTGGCCGCCGCGCGTGCGTACGCGAGGACGGCCGCCGCCGTGCCGCACGCCTACCACATGCCCTCGCACATCTTCACGCGCCTCGGGTATTGGGACGAGGCGGCCACGACCAACGAGAACGCCTGGCAGATTTCGAACGACGATGTGAAAGAAGCGAATGAGCCGGGGGAGCTGCGCGACTTCCATTCGCTCAACTATCTCTCCTACAACTACCTCCAGCTCGGTCGCTACCGGGATGCCAGGAAGGCCGTTGAGGTGTTCGCGGCACAGTACGGAGCGCTCACGAACCGCACGACCGCGTCCGACTCGCAGGATCTTCAGGCCCGCCATGTGCGCGGCCGGACGATCTTCGCGCTGCCCGATCGCGTGCTCTACGGCTATTTCGACACCCTCGCCCGCTTCATCGTCGAATCGGAATCATGGAGCGACGTCCCGACCCTGCCGCTGGTTGCGCCGTCGAGCGATTTCGTCGTGATGAAGCTGCACCTCGAGGCGATGGCGGCGGCCAGTCGGAAGGACGCCGCCACGGCAAGGGCCAGGGCCGCGGAGATGATGGCGCGCGCGCGCGCACCCGGCCAGCATCCTTTCGTGCAGCAGATTTTGACCATGCAGGCGAGAGAGGCGGCGGCCGTGGCGGCGCAAGCGGCGGGCGACGCAGCCGGTGCGGTGACCGAGATGGAAGCCGCCGTGGCGATCGAAGATGCGATCGACAGCCTGTCGCAGCCGCCGTATCCGATCATCCCCGCACATGAGCTCTACGGATCGATGTTGATGGAGATGGGCAGGCCCGCGGACGCACGCAAGCACTTCGAGGAGACGCTGCGACGCACCCCGGGCCGGCCCAAGGCCATCGCCGGTCTCGCGCGGGCTGCCGAGGCGACGGGCGATGCAGCGACGGCCAGGGCGCAATACACACGCCTGCTCGAAATGTGGAAGCGCGCCGATGACGATCGCCCCGAGCTACGCGCCGCCGAGCGATTCCTGCGGACCCCGCCCCGATAGCCTGCAGACTCCACGAGGCGGTTGGACCCGGAACACTCGCTTGTGCTGGGTACTTCCGGGTTCCGGGTTCCGGGTTCTGGGTTCCAGGTTGGGTTCCAGGTTCCGGGTTCGTTCCAAGTTCCTTGTTCACGGGTTCCGGGTGGTTCCGGGTTCCGGGTTCCGAGGGCCGGGTTCCTGATATCGCCGTCGCCCCAATCGAGCCTGCGATGAACGTGGAACTCAGAACCACGGAACCGGAATCGTTGAACCCCGGGAACCTGGAACGAACGAGGAACCAGGAACCCAACCTGGAACCCAGAACCCGGAACCCGGAACCCTTCCGGATCCCCAACGTTTGCACCGCGGTTCTCGTCCAAGGGGAAAGCACTTGTGCCGCTCGAACTCCGCCTTCGAATGAGGACGACATGAACGCACTCTGGCGCGATGTCCGCTTCGGGATCCGGCTGCTCCTGAGGAACCCCGGCTTCACCACGGTCGCGGTGCTGGCGTTCGCCCTCGGGATCGCCGCGAACACGGCAATATTCAGCGTCGTCTACGCGACGCTGCTCGCGCCGCTGCCCTATCCGGAGCCCGACCGGCTCGTGATGGTCTGGTCGCGGATCCAGGGCAACCGCAACGTCACCGCCGCCGGCACTTTTCTCGACTGGAAGAAGCAGGCGACCGCTTTTCAGGGCCTGAACGCATTCAGCGGGCGCGGCGTGAACCTCGCCACGAGCGAGCGCCCGGAGCAGGTGCCAGCCACGGCGGCGACGCCGGGGTTCCTGTCGATGATGGGGCACCGCTTCGAGCTGGGACGCGACTTCGCTGAGGAAGAAGGCACTGTCGGGCGCGAGAAGGTCGTCATCCTCACGCACAAGTTCTGGATCGACCGGTTCGGCGGGGATCGTGGGCTCATCGGGCGCCCCGTCCGGATCGATGGCAACCCATACACCGTCGTGGGCATCCTGGCCGCCGGTCCAGCCGACCGCATGCAGAACAAGCTGTACGTGCCGCTCGCGTTTGCGCCGGAGCAGGTGAACCACGATTTCCACTGGCTGCTCGTCATGGGCCGGATGAAGCCGGGCGTGACGCTCGCGCAGGCGACCGCGGACATGAAGAACGTCACGGCGCGGCTCGCCAAAGCCTTCCCCGCCTCGAACACCGGCTGGAGCGCAAGCGTCGAGCCGCTCAAGAACAACTTCCTCAGCGACACCACGAAGACGGCGCTCTGGCTGCTGCTCGGCGCCGTCGGTTTCGTGCTGCTCATCGCGTGCGCCAACGTCGCCAACCTGCTGCTGGCGCGCGGGACCGCGCGGCAGCGGGAGCTCGCCGTGCGGGCGTCGGTCGGCGCCTCGCCGGCGACAATTGCGCGCCAGTTAATCGTGGAGAGCCTCGTTCTCGCGATGACCGGCGGCGCGCTCGGCGTGGCCCTCGCGTACGCGCTCGTCCGGATCATCATGGTCACGATGCCGGAGTACACCCTGCCCTCGGAGGCGGACGTGCGCCTGAGCGTGCCGGTGCTCCTCTTCACGTTCGCCGCCTGCCTCGTCTCCGGCGTGCTCTTCGGGAGCGTGCCGGCGTGGCAGGCGGCGCGGCAGAACACCAGCGAGACGCTGAAGGAAGGCGGGCGCGTGCTCGGCGGCGGCCGTCACCGGTTGCGGCTCGCGCTGGTCGTCGTGGAGTTCGGGCTCGCGCTCACGCTCCTGTCGGGGGGTGGGCTGGCGATCCACAGCCTGCTCAAGATCTCCGCCGTCGACCTCGGCTTCAAGACCGAGCACCTGCTCACCTTCTCGCTGCCCGTACCCAGCACCAAGCTGCCGGGTCCCGAGCAGGTCACGACGTTCTACGAGCAGCTCCTCGCGCGCGCCGCGGCAGTGCCGGGCGTCGTCTCGGCCTCGGTCTCCACCGGCATGCCGGTGAACGGCACCAGCTTCGGCATGCCGTTCACGATTGTCGGCAAGCCCGTGAAAGACCCCGGCCAGCGGCCGGGCGCCGGCTTCAACCAGGTGACGCCGGAGTACTTCAAGACGTTCGGCATCCGCATGACGAAGGGCCGCACCTTCACCGAGCAGGATCGTGCCGGCAGCGTGCCGGTGGCCATCGTCAACGACGTGTTCGTCAGCCGCTACCTGAAGGGCGTGGACCCGCTCACGCAGCGGCTCTCGATCGAACAGCTCATTCCCGGTGTGACGAAGCTCGGCCCCGCCGTCGAGTGGCAGATTGTCGGCGTCTACGAGAAGGTGCGCAACGCCGGTCCCAAAGACGACGGGTTCCCCGAGATCGACGTGCCGTTCTGGCAGAGTCCCTGGCCGGGCGCCGCGATGGCCGTCCGCACTGCGGGTGCCCCGTCCGCCGTTCAGCAGGGCATCGCCGCGGCGATTCGCGCGAGCGATCCCGACCTGCCGATGGCGGACGTGAAGACGATGGAGCAGCTCGTCCACGAGTCGATGGCCGGGGACCGTTTCACGACGGTGCTGTTCGGGAGCTTCGCGGCCGTGGCATTGGCGCTCGCAGCGGTTGGCATCTTCGGCGTGATGTCCTTCGTCGTCGCACAACGCACGCACGACATCGGGTTGCGCATGGCCCTGGGCGCCGGGCGAGGGCGCGTGCTGGCGGAAATCCTGCGCGAGGGGATGGTCACGGCCATCGTCGGCGTGGTCGTCGGCACCGCCGGCGCCTACGGCGTGGGACGGGCGATGCAGGGCCTGGTGTACGGCGTCGGGACCTTCGACCTGACGGCCTTCTCTGTCGTGGTGGTTACGCTGCTGGTGTCCGCGCTCCTGGCCTGCCTGGTGCCCGCGCGCCGCGCCGCCTCGGTCGATCCCATGATCGCATTGCGACAGGAGTGACGTTATCCGTTATCCGTTATCCGCTCGCCGCCCGCCTTTTGTCGTTAACCGTTGACCGTTCACCGTAGACCGTTCGGCGGTCGACGGTCGACGGGCGACGCGTGCGAAACATCCCAACGTCCGTTTGCGTATACTCCTGTCAATTACTGAGAGGAGACGCGCGTGAGCACAGCAGTTGCCGGCCACGGTTGGCCATCGACCGTTCACGGTCGGAGTTCCCGTGCACTTGCCGTACAACGGTCAACGGTCAACGGTCAACGGTTAACGGTTAACGGTTAACGGGAATGAGTAAGCCGACCGACCTCGTCCAGGGCACCCTGGACCTGCTCATCCTTCGATGCCTCGCGCTCGAGGCGATGCACGGGTGGGCCATCGCCCAGCGCATCCGGCAGGTGTCGGGAGACGTGCTCCAGGTCGGACAGGGCGCGCTCTACCCAGCCCTGCACAAGCTGGAACAACAGGGTTGGATCACCGCGGAGTGGGACGTGAGCGAGAACAATCGCCGCGCCAAGTACTACACGCTGACCCGCGAGGGCCGGAAGGCGCTCGCCTACGAGGCCGCACAGTGGGAGCGCCTGTCGGCGGCAATCTCCCTGGTGGTGCGGAACGCCTGATCATGCGGCGCTGGCTGCGCGTCTGCCGCCTGCGATTGCGATCGCTCTTCGTGCGCGACGCCGTCGAAGACGAGCTCGACGAAGAGCTCCGGTATCACCTCGAACGCCAAATCGATGACTACCTCGCCCGCGGCATGGCGCCCGGCGAGGCGCGGCTGGCCGCGCTCAAGGCGATGGGCGGCCTCGAGCAGCGCAAGGAGGAGTGTCGCGACATGCGCGGACTGAATCTGCTCGACAACCTGTGGCAAGACGCGGGCTACGCCGCCAGGCAGCTGCGCGCCCACGTGGGATTCGCCTGCACCGCGACGCTCATGCTCGCGCTCGGCATGTGCGCCAGCGTCAGCATCTTCGCCTTCGTCGACGCCACGCTCGTCAAGCCGCTCCCCTACGAGCAGCCGTCGCGTCTGGTCGGCGCGTACGAGCGCGTCGCCCTGTTCCCGCGAAGCAACCTCTCGTACGCCGACTATCTCGATTGGAAGCGGCAGAATACGGTCTTTACCTCGCTCGACGTCTACGACAGCACCATGTTCATGCTGCGGGGGCAGTCCGGCAGCGAGCCCGCGCGGGGAGCGCGCGTCTCGGACGGGTTCTTCCGGACCCTCGGCGTGCGCCCGATCCACGGCCGCGACTTCCGCACGGGCGAGGACTTGCCGTCCGGGCCGCGCGTGGTCCTCTTGAGCTACTCGGCCTGGCAGAACCGGTATGGCGGCAGGCCCGACGCCGTCGGCCGTACGGTGTCGCTCAACGGACAGCCCTACGTGATCATCGGCGTGCTGGCGCGCGACTTCCACTTCGCTCCCGCCGAGCCCGCCGACTTCTGGGCGGCCCTGCATCCGGAGAGCGAGTGCGACCTGCGGCGCAGCTGCCATTCGTTGTACGGCGTCGCCCGCCTGAAAGACGGCGTGTCGATCGACACCGCCACGGCCAACGTGGTTGCCATCGCCGCCGGCCTCGAGAAAGTCTATCCAGACTCGAACCGCGGGCAGGGCGCGTCGCTCGTGCCTCTCACGGAAGTGATTTCCGGCGACATGCGCCCGCTCTTGCTGGTGCTGCTCGGGGGAGCGGCCCTGCTGCTGGTCATCGCCGGCGTCAACGTCGCAAGCCTGCTGCTCGTGCGGTCGGAGAGCCGGGCGCGCGAGCTGGCCGTCCGCACCGCCCTCGGCGCATCGACCGGACGCCTGCTGCGCCAGTTCGTGGCGGAATCGCTGGTGCTCGCGTCGCTCGGATCGGTGCTCGGGATCGCCGCGGCCTCCGTCGCGATGCGGCTGCTCACGACGCTCATCCCCGCCGACATGCTGGCGTCGATGTCGTACCTCCGGGGCCTCGGCCTCAACGGGCGCGTCCTCGCCTTCGGAGCAGTCATCGCCGTGCTCGCCGCGATCCTCTTTGCGCTCACGCCGGCGCGCCACGTCCTCTCGACCGAGCCGCGGGCTGCCCTGTCCGAGGGCAGCCGCGGATCCGCGGGCACGCTGTGGCGACGCCTGGGTTCCAGGCTGGTGGTCGTCGAGCTTGCGCTGGCGGTCGTCCTGCTCGTCGGGGCGGGCCTGCTCGCCCGCAGTCTCTATCTGGTGCTCCGTGTGGACCCGGGGCTTCGGCCCGATCACCTCGTTGTCCTGCAGGTCGCGGCCCCGGCGGAGTCCTACGGCAAGCCGGAGCAGGGATCCAGATCACGCGCCGGGTGATCGAGCGCATCGGCGGGCTGCCGGGCGTTTCGTCGGTCGGCGTGACGAGCACCCTACCCATCAGCGGGTGGGGCAACACGACGTGGTTTCGCGTGCTCGGCCGGCCGTGGCACGGCGAGCACAACGAGGTCCCGGAACGCGACGTGGGACCGTCGTACTTCCGGACGCTCGGGGCCACGCTCGTGCGGGGCCGGTACTTCACTGACGCGGACGGCCCGTCGGCGCCGCAGGTGGCGATCATCAACCGCGCGATGGTGCGCGAGTACTTCCGCGACGAGGATCCGATCGGCAAACAGATCTCCTACCTCTCCGATCCGCCCAAACCGATTACGATCGTCGGCATCGTCGAAGACATCATGGAAGGACCGATCGACACGACCGCCCGCTCGGTTCTGTACATCCCGTTCGACCAGGCGGCCGGAAACTACTTCTCGCTCGTGGTACGAACGACGATGGCCGAGCAGCCGCTGGTCGGTGCGATGACGACGGCCATCCACCAGATCGATCGCGACATCGTGACCGCCGGCGGGCAGACGATGAGCGAGCGCATCCATCTGTCGCCGGCCGCGTACCTGCACCGGTCGTCGGCCTGGCTGGTCGGCGGCTTCGCGCTGCTCGCGTTGCTGCTCGGCGTGATCGGGCTCTACGGGGTGATCGCCTACTCCGTCGGACAGCGCACGCGCGAGATCGGCGTGCGCATGGCGCTCGGCGCCGAACGACGCAGCGTCTATCGCCTCGTCCTCGGCGAGGCCGGGTGGCTGACCGGCCTCGGGATCGGCATCGGCCTCGCATCCGCCCTCGTCGCCACGCGCATGATGAGCGGGCTGCTGTTCGGGGTCGCCCCCTGGGACATGCCGACGCTCGCCGCGGTGGCGACGGTGCTCGCCGCGAGCTCGCTCCTGGCGAGCTTCCTCCCGGCGCGCCGCGCGGCGTCGATCGACCCGGCCGACGCGCTCAGGACCGAATAGCTCCGAATTCGGATTGCGGAATTCGGAATTCGGAATTAGTTCTGAATTCGGATCTCGGAATTCGGACTTACTGCGGAATGCAGGAGGGACGGAGTGCGGAATCAAGGATCGTGCGGCGCGGCAGTTTCACGCGCGCCGCCCGACCGCATCGCCAGCCTCCAGTCTCCAGCCGCCAGCCGCCAGCCGGCACCCTGGCGAATCCCAGCCGCCCTATTTCCCAGTCTTGATCCTGGCGGTCAGCGCGATGAACCGCGGGTCGCGCCGGAGCGGATCGTAGCTGGCCATCCCAAACCCCGTGACGAGGAACGCCGACCGCGCGTCGTAGGCCTTTTCCATCCAGATCATGGCCTGATCGATCTCACCCAGGTGGGCGTGGATCAGGCCAATCTGGTCCGGTGACACATACCGGGTCGTGGAGCGCTGCATGAACTCCTGGAGGATCGCGCGCGCCTCCGCGGTTCTGCCCATCCGTATGTAGGTGATCGCCTGGCCCGCGAGCGGGCCGTCGCTGATCGTGCGCGCGCGTTCGTACTCCGCCGCGGATTCGGCCAGCCGGCCCGTCTCGCGATACGCGGCGCCGGCCCAGGAGTCCAAGTAGAAGAAATCAGGGTCGAGTTCCAGGGTCTTCTGGTGCTGCGCGATCACCGCGTCGTAACGGCGCGCCGCGGTGAGGCATAACTCCCGCGTCCAACTCGGCCACGGCGCAAGCGGGTCCAGCGCGATGGCGCGGTCCACGTCGACCAACCCTTCAGCCGATCGACCGGGGAGCGAGCACAACGCGGTGGCGCGCAGGTTGTGCGCGTCGATCGAGTTCGGATTGGCCTCGAGCGCGCGGCGGAATTCCTCCTCGGCCGCCGGGTAGTCGTAATCGTAGAACCAGCGGTTGATCGCCAGCATCGTGCGGGCTTCGACATTGGCGGGATCCAGTTCGAGCGCCTTCACGGCTGCCGCCTTGGCCTTCTCCTCCGCTTCGCGTGGCGGCAAGTACGCGTCCGAGAGCCACGCCCACGCGAACGACATCCCCGCGTACGCCGGCGCATAGCCGGGATCTTTGTCGAGCGCCTCCCGGAAGTACGCCAGGCCGCGCCGGAGGCCGTCCTCGCTCTGCTTGAGCGCCAGGAACCGCCCGCGCAGATACAGGTCGTGCGCTTCGCCGCTTGCCGACCGTGACGCCTGATTGGACGCCGATGCGTTCGCGCCGAGCCTGAGGCGCAGCGCGGTGGCAATCGCCCCGGCGATGTCGTCCTGGACTTTGAACACGTCCTTCGCTTCGCGCTCGTACCGGTCGGACCACAGCACGAGGCCATCGCTGGCGTTCACGAGCTGCGCCGTCACGCGCAGCGTCGATCCGGCGCGGCGCACGGTTCCGTCGAGCACGGTGCCGACGTGGAGCTTCGCCCCGACTTCGCGCGCGTCGGTGTTCCTGCCCTTGAACGTGAACGCCGAGCTCCTCGCCGCCACGCGCAGTCCTGCGACCTTCATCAGCGCGCTGGCCAGTTCGTCGGTCATGCCGTCGGAGAAGTACTCGTCGTCGGGCGTGCCGCTCTGGTTGACGAACGGCAGGACCGCGATTGACTGGAGCGACGTGCCGGCCGCACCGGTCGGTGCGGACGCGGGCGGTGACGCAGCCGGCGCCAGCATCTTCCACGCGAGCGCCAGTACGACGACAGCCGCGATCGTCACGGCAGCGCCGATTGGCGCCCGACCCGCGCTGCGCGGCCCGGCCCCGACCGGCGTGACCAGGTGACGTCGCGCTTCGCCGATGTCGCGCAGCCGGAGCTTTGGATCGCGCTCCACGCACCGGGCGATCAGCTCGCGCACGGCTGCCGGCACCGCTGCAGGCAGCGCCGTAAAATCCAGCTCGCGCGTGAGCACGGCGGCGATGGTGTCGGAGACGGTGTCACCGGCAAACCCGCGGCGGCCGGTCAGCATCTCGAACAGGATGACGCCAAATGCCCAGATGTCCGAGCGCTTGTCGACGGCCGCGCCGCGCGCCTGCTCCGGTGACATGTACGCCGCCGTACCCAGCACGCTGCCCATTTGCGTGATCACCGGCGAGGCCATCGTCGGCAAGTCGACCGACGCGGAGTCCCGGAGCGGCTGTCCCCCCTGCTCGCCCTGCGCGGCCTTCGCGAGGCCGAAATCGAGCACCTTCACGACGCCGTCATCGCGGACCTTCACGTTCGCGGGTTTCAGATCGCGGTGAATGATGCCGGCTTCATGTGCCGCATCGAGCGCATCGGCGATTTGCACCGCCATCGAGAGGACATTGGCGACGGCGGTCTTGTCGCGCGCGCGCGAGACGGCGATCACCTCGTCCAGCGTGCGCCCGGGTACGAGCTCCATCACCAGCGCACGGGTGTCGCCGGATTCCTCGATGCCGAAGATCTGGGCGATGTTCGGATGATTGAGCGAGGCGAGCACCCGCGCTTCACGCTCAAAGCGCGCGAGGCGGTCGGGATCGCGCGCGAACGCCTTCGACAGGATCTTCAAGGCGACATCGCGCTGCAGCCTGGTGTCATGGGCGCGATAGACCTCGCCCATGCCGCCTTCGCCGAGCTTCGCCTCGACGCGATACTGGCCCAGGACATCGCCGATCAGCATGGCATCAGGCGCTCGGCGGAACCGGAACTCGCGCTCGTCTTCCACCCTTCGTATTCGAACGCGGGAGGCCATCGCGCCAGGCGTACGGGGGGCGCGGTACGAGCCGAAACGCGTCTCCGCCAGGTTGGTCCCATGTGCCAATGATTATAGGGCACGCGATCAGGGCGCCGCGCCTGCCCGTCCGCGGACCAGCGGTCAGGGCGGCGGGAATCTGGCCCTCAACTCCTCGCGCCCGTGATCGACCAGCAGCAGTGGGCCCGTGCTGGCCGCATCCCGCGCTCGGCCTTCACGACGAGGAAGCGCCGTTCATCTGGAGAGACGTCGAATGTCGGGCCAGCCGATCGCCCGGCAGACGTCCTGGGCGTGTCGTTCGCGCGTGGCGCTCGTCCGCGTGACGACGGGGCTCTGCGTGCGTCGTACTGCCTGCGCCAGGTGCTGCCACGTGCAATGGCGGGTACCCGGTTACGCGTGCCGGGTCAGTGCGATGCCGAGTC
>CAVOPA010000009.1:0-345084 GCA_963697705.1 Vicinamibacteria bacterium | reverse complement strand
TCCCGCGACGGACATGACCGTGCCGCGCGGGAAGCAGGACCGGAAACCGAAGTCCGAGAGCATCTTCTACACGCGGACGACCGGCCTGTGGCGGCCGGTCTGGATCGAAGCAGCCGGGACGAC
This sequence comes from Vicinamibacteria bacterium, assembly GCA_963697705.1. GTDB lineage: Bacteria > Acidobacteriota > Vicinamibacteria > Vicinamibacterales > JAENWD01 > CAVUCH01. The sequence goes on along the minus strand of CAVOPA010000009.1, from coordinate 344,961 downwards.
GCGGATCGGCACGGCTGCGGATCACGCCCGACGTGGACAGGTCGCAGGCCAGCACGAGGCATGACCGTTCCCGCGGTCCGAGAGACGCCCGCGCACAGCGCGGCGACGCCAATCAGGCTGCGGATCGCGACGCCGGCTCGAAGGCGCCGTGCAGGCCTCGGCAGGAGGTGATCGTCAGCCGGTCCCAGCGTGACGGCAGTGATCAGCTTTCCCGGACCAGCACCTGTGGCGGCCCGATTGGCCCGCGCTCTACGACCTTTCCTCGAGATCCTTTCCGACGGCACGGTGGTGGATCGAGTCGACAGCTACTTCGGGCAGCGAAAAGTCAGCTTCACGACGGCAAGCATGTACCTGAACGATGGCCGTACCTTCCTCGTCAAGTGCCTGACCAAGGGTACTGGCCGGAGAGCATCTTGACGCCGCCGATCGACGAGGCGATTCAGTACGACATCCGCATGACGAAGGCGTTCGGCCTGAACGGCGTGCGGAAGCATCAGAAGGCCGAGAACCCGCGCTTCCTGACTGGGCGGACAAGATGGGCCTGGTCGCGGGCGAAATGGCGAACGCGTGGACTACAGCCCGAATACGCGTCGCGATTCACCGCGAGTGGAAGAAGATCGTGGCACGCGACTACAACCATCCGTCGATCATCGCCTGGGTCCCGATCAACGAGAGCTGGGCTGTGCGCAGATCCTCACGGACCCGGCGCAGCAGGCGCACGCCAAGGCCCTCTACCAGCTCATGAAGTCGCTGGATGTGACGCGACCGTACGTCGACAACGACGGATGGGAACACACCGACCAGACCGACATCATGACGATCCACGACTACGCGCGAACCGGGAAGCTGCTGGCGAAAAAGACGAGGACCTCACGACCGAGCCATCACCGATTCCGCGAGGCAACGGCACGAGCCCTCGAGTTCGGCGCGAAGTACAACGGCTCCCCGTTCGTGCTCACGGAGTTCGGCGGAATTGCCTATCGCATACCGGCGCGAAGGTGGCGCGACGAACGAGTGGGGCTACAGCGGGGTCGAGCCCACGCCGCGAGGCGTTCCTGGCCCGGCTCGACGGACTGATGCAAGGCCGTGCGCGAAAACCCCGCGTTGGGCCGCTACTGCTACACGCAGCTGACCGACGTCGAGCAGGAGATCAACGGCCTGATGACGTACGAGCGCAAGCCCAAGGTTGAGCCCGACGTGTACAAGAAGATCCTGGGCCAATGACGTTCGCGTTCAACGTCGCCTCTGGCCACTGGCCCTGGTCCCTGGCCCCTAGAGTCCCTTCGGCGGAGCTTTACCCTGCGCCGGCTGGATGTGACACTGGCTGCATGGGTCCTCGCGGTCGACGCTGGCAGCACGTGCTCCTTGCCGTCGCACTCGCAGCCGGCGCGGGCGGCGCCATTCGGTTCATACAGCCCGACCCCGCCAGAGACGTCGTCCGCGTGCGGATCGTCGTCACGTCCCGTGCATCGGCCGTCACCGTCGCGACCGCCGATGCGGTCATCACCAATGCCGCGGTCGAGCGAATCGGCGGCGGACTGGGAGAGCGCCCGGTCGTCGAGGGCGGCCGGGTTGGTACACCGGCAACGTCCCAGGATTTGAGGTCGATGACGCGTCTCCGCGTGACGCTCGCGCATGTGCGCGGCTCGCGCGTGACATTCCAGACGGAGCGCGGCGGGCCGGGCAGTGTCACGCTCGAGGTTGCCAATATCAACGACGATTTGGACCCGCAGGTGGTCGATCGCTTCTCGAGCCATGACAGCACCGCCAGCTTCACCAGCAGCGCGCAGGAGCTGCGCGAGGGTCCACGGCTCGCGATCGGGGAGGTCACGCCGCGACTGGTGCTGGCGCACTACTATCCTTGGGACCGACCGCTCCACGTGGTCGAATCCGTCTCGTCGACAGGCCGCAGGAGGAATACTCCACCGACGATCCCGGCGACGTGAAGCGCGTGCTCGACACCGCGGCTGCGGCAGGTCTCGACGGCCTGGTCGTGTCGTGGCAGGGGCTCGACTTCCAGGGCGGATGGAACCACCGGCGGCTGCAGGTGGCACTCGAGGCCGCGCGGCAATCCAAGATCCGCATCGCAGTGCTCTTCGAGACGACGGTCGCCAACCCCGAACACGAGCAGAACGGCGTGCCCGCGGATCCTCGTACCGTGCAGGCGTGGATGAACGACGTCGTCCGCACTTACGGGAGCCATCCCGCGTACCTGCGCGTTGGCGACAGGCCGGTCGTCTTCGTCTACTCGGTACCGCGGCTGCGGGTTGCCGATTGGGCGCAGGTGGTGAGCAACGTCCGGGCGAGCGGTCCGCAGCCGATGCTCATCGGCGACGCGACGCGATCGGTGTGGCTGCCGTCCTTCGACGGGCAGTTCGATTACGCGTCGAACCGGTTCACGATCGCGGATATCGGCAGCGTCCAGATGGCCCAGGGCCTCCGCGTGCGCACGTATCACCTGCTCGGGAACACCGGAACCCGCCGGGTCTGGGCGGCAACGGTCAGCCCGGGCTACGACGACCGCGCGCTGGTGGCAGCAGACGGCCGCACGCCGCGCGTTTCGGAGCGCGAGAACGGGACCTACTACGACGCTCAATGGAGAGCAGCGCTCGAAGCCGGCGCCGACTGGGTGGTCGTCACGAGCTGGAACGAGTGGTGGGAGAACACGCAGATCGAGCCGAGCGTGAAGATACGGGCGACTTCTACGCTCAGCGCACGAAGGAATGGGCAGCGCGGTTTCGGGCCGTGACGGTGCGATGACCCAGCAGCAGGACGCTTGAAAAGGGCGGTATGCCAAGGACAGGACGTCCCCCGGCGGTTGCTGCCGGTTGCCTGCTTGCCGCTACCTTCGACCCCGCGATTCACTTGTGTAGTCATGTGGGGCAGGCCTTCAGGCCTGCTTGTGAGCGCGATTTGCAGGGCTGAAGCCCTGCCCCACGTGACTGATGGGTGACAACACAAGTGAGCCCCGGATTTAAGCCGAGGGTCGCAGGTTCGAACGCTGCCGGGCGCGTTACTCCATCTATTCCGCTATCGCTGGAAGGCGTACAGACAGCTTCACGAAGAACTGCCGATCCGAGGGCGCCAGGCGGTTCTCGTCTGTGAGTTCCCGCGCGTCGCCGTAGCCGATGAACATGACCGATTGCCAGTTCACCTTGTAGGACAGGAGCACCGACGACGTGAACTCCCCCGAATGCGCGGTGGTGGCGAAGGTGTAGAGCGACGGATCGCGATCGGTGGACACATACTGCCCGATTCCCCGCACGAAGAGACGCGACGTGAACGTATAGGTCCCGCGGATGCGCGACACGCGGGCGGTGAAGAGGCGCCCACTGGCGGCCGGCGTGTCGACGTCCAGCCAGCGCAGGTTCTGCAGCAGCGCCACCTCCAGGTGCTGGGTCGGATTCAGCCGCGCGCTGGCGTTGATCGTCGACCCGTGGCCGGGGCGCACGTTGTCGAAATCGATCTGGCCGCCCGTGAGACCATCGAAGCCGATCTCCGACAGCCACCTCGTCGGGCTGAACTGCGCGACGTACCCGATCCGCCGCTGGCCGAGCACCACATCGCCTGCGCGCGCCTGTTCGTCCTGATAGCGGAACTGCACGAAGCCGTCTCGCGGGACGTCCATGCCGAAACCCGGCATCACGTTACGGGAGATCAGATCGCCGTTGCGATCGTACTGGTAGTCCACGTTCAGGAACGTGCGCTGGCGAGAGACGAATCCCTTCGGATGCACCTGCCACCCGAAGGCGCCGCGTCCTTCGCGATATCCGGTCTGCGGGACGAAACCATTGTCCGCGCGAAAGCCGCCGCCCACGTCCTGATAGAACCCGAACCAGTCGGCGTGCTTCGAATTGTGTTCCCATCTGAGCTGTGCGGCGTGGCCGCTCAAGTGCTGTCCCGTCCATTCATCTGCGAGATCGGGACGAGTGGGCGTGCGGCTCGAGCTATAGCAGCCATTGGCCCGTCACGGCATTCTGGCCGTTAGGACGCCACTGAAAGTCCGGACCGATGACGCGATTGTTGCCGTTGTCCTGGCGCGTCGGCCGGCGCGTCGTCGCTGTCGTGCGAGTCACGCGCAGTGGCGATCAGGCCGATGAACGACAGCCCGACGTCCCGCTTCAGCCGCGCAATGAAGTCGGTCGCGCCGAATTCCTGGTTGGCGAGGTCGGACCCGTTCGGGCCGGGAATGATCACGCTCCCGCCACCCCTATCCTCGGCAGCGAGCACCGTATACCGCACACCGGCGACCTTGCCGGTGATGCGACCGCCCCAGTCCGGATCGGTGATCGTGCGCGTGTAGACGGCCTGGATTGGCGTCTGAAACAGATCCGCGCCTTCGAGAAAGAACGGCCGCTTCTCGGGATAGAACAGCGCAAAGCGCTCGTTCGCGGAGATCTGCGCCGTGTCGGACTCCACCTGCGAGAAATCCGGATTGATGGTGAAATCGATTGCGTTGTCGGCGTTCGGCGTGTATTTCACGTCGAGACCGGCGTGCGGCTTGACCGGATCGGAGACGAGCGGCGATCCACTGTCCTCGCCCGGGTGCGCTCCTTCGCTCGCGCTCAGGTAGGGCGCAGCGACGAGGTGGCCGCCCCCCGGCAAGTGCTCGAGACCGGTCAGGAAATTCGATCGGCAGATGAAACAGTTGCTGTCGCGCGGAAACGTCGCCGAGAAGAACTGAAAATGGCGATCGCGTGGGTAGTTTCGGTACAGGAGGATCCGCCACGTCTGTGGATCGGCGTTCCGATACCGCAACGACGTGAACGGGATGCGGATTTCGAGCGTCCAGCCACGATCGTTCAGCCGCGCCGCCGAATCCCAGAAGAAATCCGGGGCCGAATCCTCCCCCGACGCATCGTCCAGCACCGAATCGTACTGGACATTCCGCGGCGAGACGACGAAGAGGGTTGCCGTTCGTCCGCTGTTGCGGCTGTCCAGAATGATGCCGCCGTAGTCGTTGTAGCCGTTCCCGATGTTGTCGCGGTCGGCGAATGGCGCCTTGATCGATGAAGGGTCCGGATCTTCGAATTCGAATGCGGCATAGAAGAATCGATCGTCGTAGGTCAGGTAACCGACGTTCTTCACCTTCGGCTCGGTGTTGTCACCCGGTTGCGTTTCGTACCACTTGTCGACCCGTGTGGCGTTGCGCCAGCCTTCATCATCGAGATCGCCGTCAATCGTAATCTTTCCGGCACTTCGGGTCATGGCGATTGGCTCGCCTGCGAGCGTGGTTTGTGCGACCGCCGGCACCGCCGGGCTGCCGAGCATCAGCAGGATGAGCACGGCCGCGCGGCGCATGTTGAAGCTCCAGCAGCCCGTTGGTGCCATCTTCCGCGACCTCGAACAGGACGAGCCATGCGAGCCGCTCCACGTAGAACGCCTTCGCACCGGCGAGATCGTCGCCAGGAAGGAACGTGACGGCTCTCTCCATTTCTTCTTCCGAACGCATTACCGAGGCTGCGGCACATGCGCCGGAACGCGTGGGTTCGCCTGTCGAGGATTGTCGCATCCAGAGGGACGGAAGGGCCCTAGCTCGTCCCATCGAAAGAAATCGATCGATCGGCCCCCGGCGCGACACATCGGTAACGCCATGGCGATACATCGGAGTCCAAACGGGTTACACGCCAGGAGACGTTTCCGCCAACTCGAACGTCTATAGACGAAGCAGGCCTCACGGATGGGCATCCGCTCAAGCCCTTGGCGACCCGGGGCGGGATCGCGTCGGTGGCCGCGCACGCGATGAGTCGCCCGCCTGCCACGATCGCCGCAGGCCAGGTCTGCTCCGGCTTTGGTGGGTCCTCAATGACCGAGAACTGGCCACGAGAGTTCGACGCCATGGTGGAGCGAAAGACGCGCCAGGCGAGCGCGGCGGCAATCCCAGGATTCCTCACGACGGTGCGCGGGGGCCATGCCGGTCTCACCGCGATCGGTAATGCCTGGTCCCGCGAGATCTTCGACGGCCCTTTCTATGTGCGTGACCCGGGGCCGGTCGAGCCGTCCGTCAGCCTCGTGCTCGTCCAGTCGCTGGACGGCAACATCGTCGCCGACGACCCGGCGACCCTGGGCGGAGGACTGACCGATCAGCATCTCGTGTATGAAGGATTGTCTCGAGTCGCTGCCGACGCGGTCCTCGCCGGTGCACGCACAGTGGGCCCTCGTACCTTCTTCTCGGTCTGGCACCCTGCCTTGGTCGATCTACGCGGGCAGTTGGGGAAACCGCGGCACCCTGCCCAGCTCATCGTGACAGGCAGCGGTGGTTTAGATCTCGAGCAGACGCTGATCGCGAACTCGCCTGGCGTCGACGTGTTCGTGTTCAGTACGTCTGCCGGCGCTGGCCGAATGGAGCAAGCCGCCCGCGAGCGCCCGTGGGTCCATGTCATCGACTGCGGCGCCCCGCTCGACCTCCGCGGCGCGTTTCGTCGGCTGCCCGAGATCGGGTTTCGGATCATTTCCGCGGTGGGCGGCCGGGCGACGGCCAGCACTCTTCTTCAGCAAGGCCTCGTATCGGACCTCTACCTGACGATCTCGCCGGTTCCTGGCGGTGAGCCCGACACCCGCCTGAACCTGCCGTCCACTATGCCCCAGCGACTGGTTCTGGCGAAGGCGGGACGTGAACAGGAAGCAGGCGTGCGGTTCGAGCATTGGGAGCTGTGCACGAAATCGTGACGAGCATGCATGTTCTGCGCGTCAGGCACACCCTGGCCAGAAGCCTGACCCTGCCGGCGTGTTCGGCACTCATGTCTTGTCTGGCAACGAATAGGGAGCGCGATACGCGCGACTGAGAAGGCCATCGGCTTCCTGGTCGCCCACGAACCGTTCGGCAGTCCCATCGAACTTCAGCGAGCGTCCCACCCGATACGAAATATTCCCGAGGTGGCAGAGCGTCGTGGAGAGATGGCCCTCGTGGAGCGGCGCTCGGAGCCTTTCGGCCTGGCGCGATCGGACGCAGTCGATGAAATTCTCGAAGTGCGCCTGACCCTCGGTGTCCAGGGATGCCTGGTCACGGTCGGCGGTCTCCTCGCTGGTCAGTGTCGGCCCGGGCTCGTTCTGCCGTCCGAAGTACACATCGGTCTTGTCCTGGCCGACCTTCATCCAGCCCTTGGAGCCGAAGATGTACACGCCTTGCGTGTCTGGCGGGCCGCTGAACCAGTTCCGAAGATCGCAGTGAAGTTCGGTGCCGTCGGCGTACCGATACGTGGAGTATTGCGTGTTCGGCGTCTGCTGATCCGTAGGTGCTCCGGCTTCGTATATCCCACCGGTGCTGTACGCTGCTTGTGGATGTTCATCCTTTCCGAGCAGCCAGCGAGCGGCGTCGAGCGTATGTACGGCCGTGTTGCCGAGATCCCCCGTGCCATATTCCCAGAGCCAGTGCCAGTAGTAGTGGAAGCGGTGCTCGTTGAATGCACGCGTCGGCGCGGGGCCGAGCCAGAGATCGTAATGAACGCCTGGCGGGACCGGGCTGTCCGCCATCACGCCGATCGGGTCGCGAGGTCGATAGATCACCGTCTTGCCTGAGTACACGGTTCCCAATCCACCGTCGCGTAGAAACTGGACCGACTTGGCGAGCAACGCGCCGCTCCGCGCCTGCGTGCCAACCTGCACCACTCGATTGTATCGGCGCGCCATCTCGAGCATCCGTCTGCCTTCGACGATGTCGTGGCTGATCGGCTTCTCGACGTACACGTCCTTCCCCGCCTGGCACGCCCAGATGGCCATCAGGGCATGCCAATGATCTGGTGCGGCGATGGTGACCGCATGAACGTCCCGGTCGTCGAGCACGCGGCGGAAGTCCGTTTCCGTTCTCGGAGCGCCGCCCCACTTCTCCTTGGCAAAAGACAACGAGGTGCCGAAATGACGCTCGTCGATGTCGACGACATGGGTAATCCGCACGTTCCTGATGCGCGACAGATGCTCGTAGTGATCGAGCCCGCGGCCACGCGACGTCCAGGTCGGGTGCCCGGTGTTCTGGCCGCGTAGACCGATGATGGCCACATTGATCGTGTCGTTCGGACTCGGCTGCGCATGGGCGCCCGCGCGTGCGGGCCGCAGAGCCAATCCGACGGTCCCCGCGGCGCTCTTCGACAAGAACACGCGCCGGTTCATCATGGCAGTCCTCCCACTGGCGGGGCACCTCTTTGTAAACGCGCATCCGCCACGTGCTGATCGCCTGAGCCGCAGATGAACGGCTCACGACCGACAGTCTAGCAGCCAGTGCACACTGGCCACTACCGACGACGGCCGTCCGTACCTCGTGGCTTGTTAAGGCGTCAGCGAACTCTCGGGAATCCGTGTTCAGAATCGAACGCCGAACGCGAGACGGAAGGTTCGACCGCTGTCAGATCGCTGAACGGAGCGGGATAGTGAAAAGGCCAACGCCGCGTTCCCGAACAACTTCCCTGCGAGATAGCCGGTCGCCAGACCCAGACTGTCTTCCGGACCGTTGGGATCGGGTATGACCGACATGTTCCAGCGTGAAGATCGAGATCTACAACCCGGCGCAATTCTGCTGAGGTGTTTGCGCTTGGCACCGGCGAGATCTGGCACCGTCTCGCGGTCAGAACGGGGTCGCTGCGAAGCGCGAGGCGGTGCTCGGTCAGACACTCGCCGCCAGCACCTCGCGTCCACCATCCGCTGAACCGTGGGTTCTTGGTCCAGCGCTCAGTTCGGCGCCGACCTTCTGATACGATCCGTGCAAATCGAGCCGGGGAGGACGCAATGGCAGAAATCACTCGACGCGAACTGCTGAAGACCGGACTCGCCGCGGGCACGCTTGCCGTGTTCCGGGCCCTTCCCCTCAGCGCCCAGCGCGGAAGTGCGACCGACCTCGTAACGCTGGGCCGGTCTGGAGTGAAGGTCAGCCGCCTCGCGTTCGGCACCGGCAGCTTCAGCGGCCAAGTACAGCGCGCGCTCGGGCAGGACGGCTTCACGCGGCTGGTGCGCCATGCGTATGACCGCGGCATCCGATTCTTCGAGACCGCTGAATCGTACGGCGAGATGCACAGGATGCTCGGCATCGCGTTGAAGGGCATCCCGCGCGACAGCTACCAGCTCATGTCAAAGGTGACGACCCGCGACGGTGTCGATCCGCACCAGAAGTTCGACGAGCTCCGCCGCCTGGCAAACAGCGAGTACTTCGACATCATGCTGCTCCACTGGCAGCACACGGCGACATGGCCGACCGACACGGCGCGCTGGCAGGACGCGATCCTCGAAGTCCAGTCACGAAAGGTCGTGCTCAGCCATGGTGCATCGGTACACGGACTGCCGGCCCTGCGACGGGTTCCCGGAAACAAGTGGCTCGACGTCGCAATGATTCGCGTGAACCACACAGGCAAGAGCATGGACGCCGAGGACTACGCGACGCAGGGTCTGGGCAACGTCCCGGAGGTCGTCACGCACGTGAACGAGGTTCGCAGGGAAGGCACGGGAGTGATCGCCATGAAGCTTGTCGGCGAAGGCACCTTCGATCGCGAGGACCGTCGGAAGGCGATGCGGTTCGCGTTTCGCAACGCGGGCGTCGATTGCGTCACGGTGGGTTACAAGAGCCCCGCTGAAGTCGACGAAGCCATCGAGAACCTGAATCTCGCGCTCGCCTAATCCGGTGCTCCAAAGAAACGGGCTCGTCGCCCACGACATCTTGTGGCCGGAGACCTCGAGAACTACAAGCGTCCGTTTCATGCCACAAGGTGTGTCGCAGACACGTGGGGCACTCACTTGTGTTGTCACCGCATCAGTCACCTGGGGCAGGGCTTCAGCCCTGCAAATCGCGCTCGCAAGCAGGCCTGAAGGCCTGCCCCACATGACTACACAAGTGAATCGCGGGTTTTTAGACAATCTAGTAACGAGCACTGCGAGGAAACGTCTCGTTTGATCACCTGGCCGGCAGGCGAATGGCCTGTGCCGCTGGTGGTGACGGCGCGATGATTCGGGCAGGTCCTCACGACACTCAGGTGAGGTGCAACGGCTATCCCGGCGCTGCTCCGACCGAAGTCAAGGGGAGAGTGCCGACGACGGTATCGACGTTCGTCCGAAGGCCATGACGGTGGTGCGCCGCTGAACGTGGAGCACGACGGGTGCCACGCTGTCGGTCCCTCCCGTCCATGACTCGAGGGCCCGAACCGGCGCTTCGTGCGGTCCGACCTCGAGTCGCTGGTGGCGGAACCCGTCGACGTCGTGCGGTGCCTCAACATGCTGCATGTGCCGGCCCTGCGCGCCGGTGACTTGCGCCGTATCAGCTCGCGGCGCCAGCAGAACCCATGGCGGCCGCTACCGCGGCGCCGAACTGGGTTGGCGAGATCGTGCCGGCATTCATCTGCGCGAAGGCGTCCATCGCTTTCTGGTTGCCGTGAATGGCACCGATCATCTGCTGCATCTCAGGCGGCGGGGGCTGCATCGTCGCGAGCTGGCACGTGAATTCGTACATCGGCAGCGCGTGCTCGTCGCGATCACGTTGGTACTTGCCCATGCTGTCGTCGAACGTGCGAGCCCCGGTGAACGACTGGTCGAGTGCATCCGCGCAGCGCTCGGCGTCCTCGAACGCATCGCTGATGCCCTGAGCCGTGATCGCGTCCTTGTTGTACCCCGCGTCACCGACCAGGGCCCATCCAGGCCCGTACGGCTTTCGGAAAAAATTTGCCACGGCGGCGCCGGCAAACGGGGCTCTGCGCGTGGCGCCCCGCATGCGCGTCGCAAACTCCGGTGCCGAGTCGAAGATGTTCAGCAAATTGCGCTCGATGTCTTTCTTGTTCGTCTCGAACTCCGCGTACGGCCATCCGCCGACGGTCAGCGTCAACCCGTCGTGCGTCGGCGCCGCGGCAAATCCCCGGTTGGGGCGTATGTACGTCTCGAACCGGCCGTCCATTGGCAGATCGCTCCAGTACGTGTAGTAGACGGCGAGCAGCGGCGGTTTCTCGTTGTACTGTTCGGGCCGGACCACTTCGGCCACGAGCGAGTACCGACCGTCGGCCCCGACGACGACCTGCGCGCGCTCGGTGATCGTCGTGGCGCCCTTCGAACGACCTTTGATACCGACGATGCGTCCCTCGTCCGCCAGGAGCTCCTCCACAACGAAGCCTTCGCGCACGTCGGCACCGGCTTCGATGGCGGCATCGACGAGCAGTTTGTCGAGCACGGTCCGCCTCGGACAGTAGGCAACCGGGCTTTCCGGCGTCCCCGGTGTTCCGGACAGCATGACCGGACCGAAGTCGAAGGTGTAGGTATGGATCGGGGGACAGCCGGTTGCCGTGAGCCGACCGAGGAGTCTCCAGCGCGCGAGCGCGGCAACGGCACGCGGCTGCACCACATGCGTGGAAATGGTGTCGCTCGGGAACGTCGCGCGGTCCACCACGAGCACGCGGTACCCCTTCCGCGCCAGCAGCATTGCCGTTGTCGACCCCGCGCAGCGCGCGCCGACCACGATCGCGTCGTAGGCCTGGGACACGTCCACCCTCCTCGTGCAACGCCGCAACGCTGAACCAGGAAAATCCGGCTGAGACATGCGCTCACGCCTCAGCGCGTGCAACCGGTCGCCGATGGTACGTCAGAGACGACGATCCGTCTACGAGAACGGCATGGTGGCTCGAGCTTGACACATTCCCATATCGGAATGTATAACGGGACATGCCTCGCGCGTCGACGACTTCGGATCCGTTCAACGCCATTGCCGAGCCGCGCCGCCGCCACATCCTCGAGCTCATCGCCGGGGACGAGCGATCCGTCACGGAGATCGCTGATGCCCTCGAGCTCGGGCAGCCCTCCGTGTCGAAGCACCTCCAGGTGCTCCGCGACGTAGGCCTGGTGTCCGTGCGGCGGGAGGGGCGGCGGACCTTGTACCGGATCAACGCCGAGACACTTCGTACGATTCACGACTGGAGCGGCATGTTCGCGCGGCACTGGCGCGGACAGCTGCGACGGATCAAGGCACACGCCGAGGAGGAACGATGACCACGACGATGACAGCCGTCAGCCCGACGTTCACGATCACGGAAGAGATCCTGGTTCGGGCGACGCTCGACAGCACGTTTGCCTCGCTGATAGCCGAGATGGGCCCGCGGAACCTCACGCCCGATGGCAAGCCGTTGCCGATGGTGCTCGAGGCGCGGCCGGGCGGCCGCTGGTTTCGTGATCTCGGCGGCGACAATGGGCACTTGTGGGGATTCGTCCAGAGCATCAAGCGGCCCGTGCTGCTCGAAATCTGGGGACCGCTGTTCATGTCCACCGCCGCGACCTCGAACCTGCTCTATCGGCTGACGGAAGTGGACGACGGCTCGCTCATCACGTTCACGCACACGCTGGTGGGTCCCGTCCCCGAGGATCACCGGCCGCAACTGGCGAAGGGGTGGGCCGCACTGCACGCGCGCGTGCGCCAGGCGGCGGAAGATCACAACCGTTAACCGTTACGGACCGTTAACCGCAGAGGAGAGTGCGATGGCTATCGTTGATGGACTGCTTGCGGAGCTCGAACAGGAAGCGACGACGACGCGACGCGTGCTCGAGCGGGTGCCGGAGGGGCACCTGTCGTGGAAGCCACATCCGAAGTCGATGTCGCTCGGTCAACTCGCGCTGCACATCGCAACCGTGCCGGGCAACGTCGCCGAGCTCGCGGCGATGGACACGATTCCCGAGCCTCCGGCGTTCGTGCAAGCGGAGGCCGCCAGCACGGCGGAGCTCGTGCCGGCGCTCACCGCGAGCGTGGCCAAAGCCAGGCACCACCTGGGCGGGTTGGATGACGCCGCGATGCACGCGCCGTGGCGGCTCATGAGCGGCGGGCGCGAGCTGATGGTGATGCCGCGAGTGGCGCTGGCCCGCGCCATCATGCTGAACCACTGGTATCACCATCGCGGACAGCTGCTGGTGTACCTGCGACTGCTCAATGTGCCGGTGCCGTCGGTGTATGGGCCGACGGCGGACGAGAACCCGTTCGCGAACATGGCTGCCGGCGTGGCTCGGTAACACCCTCTGCGACGCGTCGCCCGTCGTCTCTGCCTCTGCAGAAGACGACGCGGCGACCGTCTTCTTGAGGCTGACGACATTCCATCCATCACAGGCTCGCCTGAAGGCGAGCACTACACGGGATCGCGGGCTCGCCTGAAGGCGAGCACTACGCGGGATCGCGGGCTCGCCTGAAGGCGAGCACTACGCGGGACCGCGCTCGATGTACAGTCGCCTCCTGTACGGCCGCCGCGACCCGGCGACCGAACGGGAGGAGCGCGTCAATGAAGGACAGGAGCATCCGAAGGCTCGCCTCGGCCGGTCTCGCCATCGGGGGAATCCTCGGCATGGCCGGAACACTCGCATCATCCTCCTCGCTCCGCGGCCTCGCCTGGGCCGGTGTGCCGCCGCCCGAGGCCTTCACCGTGCTGCCAATCGAGCGTGACGGTCCTCGCATCACGCCGTTTCTCGCGTACCAGACGGAGCTGGCCTGGCGACAGGACGACCAGAGGCGAGCGCGCTTCGCCGCGCTGCGTACCGGGCAGGACGTGCAACGGCTGCAGACCGATCTTCGCCGCGCGTTGCTCGGGATGATCGGCGGACTGCCGGCGGAACGGACGCCGCTGAACGCACGGATCACGGGCGTGGTGCAGATGGACGGCTTCCGGATCGAGAAGCTCGTCTTCGAAAGCCTGCCAGGCGTGTTCGTGACGGCGCTGCTGTACGTGCCCGAAGGCGGAGCCGCCCCTGGTCCTGCGGTGCTCGTCGCCTGCGGCCACTCGCCGAACGGCAAGGCCCACTACCAGGCGCTCTGCCAGCGCCTCGTGCGGCGGGGCTACGTCGTCATCTGCTGGGACCCGGTCGGTCAGGGTGAGCGCAGCCAGTTCTGGGACGCTCCGGCGGGCCGCAGCCGCTACAACCTGATCTGCGGCGAACACGCCGTCCTTGGCAACCTCGCCTACCTGGCCGGAACCAACCTCGCGCGATGGGAGGTGTGGGACGGCATGCGCGCGCTCGACTACCTGCTGACGCGCGCGGAGGTGGATCCTTCGCGCGTGAGCATCACCGGCACGAGCGGAGGCGGGTTCCAGGCAGCGCTGATCGGGGCGCTCGACACGCGCATCCGTGTCGTGGCGCCGTCCTGCTACATCACTTCCCTGCCCATGCGCGTCCACAACCGGATCTTCAAGGATCCCGACAGCGACCCGGAGCAGGACCTCGCGGATTTCATCGCGGCCGGCGTGGATCACGCCGGGCTGCTGCTGCTCGCGTATCCACGGCCGGTGTTCGTCGCGGCTGCCGTGCTGGACTTCTTTCCGATCGAGGGCACCCGGAAGACGGTTCGTGAAATCGCCGCCATCTATCGCCGCGGCGGCTACCAGCAGCGGATCGCCATGGTGGAGGGCTACCACGCACACGAGTTCTCGGACGACAACCAGCGCGACGCCCTCGCGTTCCTCGACCGGTTCAACGACATGCCCGCGGGCCGCCCGCTGCCAGACGTCCAGCCCTTAACGGATGCGCAACTCCTGTGCACGCGGTCTGGCCAGGTGATGATCGACCAGCCGGAAGCGCGCTCGCTGCTCGACGAGATCCGCGATTACTACCGCGCGCACCGCGGCCGGCCACGGTCCACGATGGCAGCTGCCTACTTCGGCGCGCGCTATCCGGCGATCCGCGATTGGACGCTGCGACCCGATGACGCGTCGACACCCACCGCGCGCGTCATCCAGTGGCGCATGACGGGATCGTCGTCAGCCGGCGACGTGACGATCGACAGGTTCACCCTGCGTCACAGCGGTGGGCTCGTGATGCCGCTGATTCACGCGCACGGCGCCGCACCCGGCCGGCTCGGCGTGCTGCTGTGGTTCAGCGATCGGGGAAAGGCAGGCGCGGCCGACTGGGACATGGTGCGCGCCAGGGTCGCCGAGGGCTACGACGTCGTGTCGTTCGACGCGCGCGGGCTGGGCGAGACACGCATGCGGTACACGGCCACGTCGATCGACGACCCTTCTCTTGGCACACTCGATTACGAACAGGCGTACGTCAGTCCCATCTCGGGCGTGCTGGCGGATCATGTCTACAACGCCGTGCTGACCGGCCGTCCGTATTACCTGCAGCTCATCGAAGACGTCGAGATTGCCGCCCGCTTCTCCCGCCTGCGCCTCGGCGCCCGTGCGGTGTCGGTGACCGCCGAAGGCGGGATGTACTCGATCGCGCACGATGCCGCATCACTGCTTCCAGGAGTTCGCCTCGCGGTCGTCCCAGGAGCAGAGCCCGTGAGCTGGGCGGGTTTCGTCGAGGGCGAGCAGGAACGCTGGCCGATTCAGTTCGTCCTGCCCGGAGGCGCCTACATCCGGTGAAGACGGCACTTGCGTTCAAGGTTCACTCGGCCCGCAGGATCTCCGCCGGGTCCACGCGGACGGCGTGACGTAGCGGCACAAGGCTCGCGAGCATCGCCGTGAGACCGATCGCCGCCATCACAGCGGCCATCGTCAAGGGGTCGCCAGGTTCCACGCCGAACAGGATGCCGGACATGAGCGAGGTCAGAGCGAAGCCGAGCACGCCGCCGAGGGCGAGCCCGACGCCGGTCAGCACGGCGACACGACCGAGGACCAGCGCGCCGACGTGCGCCCGCTGCGCGCCGAGCGCGAGGCGGATGCCGAACTCGCGCGTGCGCTGCGCGACGGCGTAGCCGGTCACACCGAAGATCCCGACGCCCGCGAGCAGGAGTGCCAGCGAGGAGAACGCGCTGACCAGGCCGGCCGTGAAGCGCGGCAGGGCGAGCGCCTCGTCGTATCGCGCGTCCACCGTCTGGGCGAAGTACATGGGTACCGACGCGTCCACGGACGCAAGCGCCGCTCTGATTGCGGGCGCGAGCGCCTCCGGCGCACTCGTGGTCCTGATCACGGTGTACATCCCGCGCTGGTAGAACTGCGAGTGCGGCGCGTAGGCCATCGGCAGCGACTCCCTGCTGGGCCCGAGATGGCTGACGCGGCGGACCACGCCGACCACCGTTCGCGTCTCGCCCGTCGGCCCGGTGCCAAGCCGGACCTGCCGGCCGACCGCAGCGCCTTCGTTCACCCACAGGCGCCGCGCGAGCACCTCGTCGACGATGGCGACGGGCTGGGAAGACGCGCGATCGTCCGCCGAGAAGAGCCGCCCGCGGAGGAGCCTGACCCCCATGGTCTCGAAGTAGCGTCCGCGGACGATGCCCCAGCCGGCCGTGATCGCGGGAGCATCGGGCTCACCGGACGTGTGTGTCGGGGCGGCACTGACCGCGTGGCCTTCGCCGCTCAAGGGCAGATACGAGATGGCGCCGATCGACAAGATCCCCGGCAGCGCCTCGAGCCTCGTCGTCAACTGCTCGTAGAAGCGCTCCGCTCGCGCGGCATCAGGGTAGTCGTGCTCGGTCAGGTTGGTCTTGAATGCGAAGCGGTGCTCCGTCGCAAAACCGAGATCCACCCGCACGAGCGCATGGAGGCTGCGGACGGTGAGCCCGGTGCACACGAGCAGCGAGACGGCAATCGCGATTTCCATCACCGTGAGGGCGTCGCGCAGCCGTGTGGTCGGTCGGCCATCCGACGACCGGCCGGTCGGGATGCTCCCGTCGAACGCCTTCATGCGGACCGCCGCGAGCGCGGGGGCGAGACCCACGAGTGCCGTCACCAGCACCAGGACCACGCTCGTGAAGAGCGCCGTGGGGACGTCGATGCCCAATTCCTGCAGCCGTGGAATGTCGCCGGGCGCAAAGGCCTTCAGCAGCGCGAGTGCGACCCGCGCGAGCACGAGGCCGCCCAGGGCACCCAGCCCACACAAGACGCCCGCTTCGACTGCGAGCTGCCGAACGATATCGCGGCGCGTGGCGCCCACGGCAAGGCGTATCGAGATCTCTCGCCGTCGGCTCACCGCGCGCAGCAGCGACATGATCGCAACGTTCACGCATGCGATCAGCAAGAACGAGGAGGCCGCGGCCATGAGCAATCCGAGCGGCAGGAGCATGCGGCCGAACAGCGTCTGCCGCAGCGACTCGGCGCCGATGGTCCACCGCGCGTCTGTCGGATACGCACCCGGGGCATCGTGCTGGAGCTCACGGGCGACGCGCTGCAGATCGAGGCGGGCATCGCCTGCGCTCATCCCGGCCGCGAGGCGCCCGACGACGGCGAGGTAGTGATCGGTTCGGTCCGACTCACCACGCGGGGTAAGGTCAATCGGCATCCACGCGCCCATGTCGGGCTCGGGATACGCGAAGCCGGCCGGCATGACGCCCACGATCTCATGCTCCATGCCGTTCAGGCGGATGGTGCGATCGAGAACGTCGGCAGCGCCGCCGAACTGCGACTGCCACAGCTCGTGGCTCAGTACCGCAATCGATCCACGGTGCTCGTCGCCTGTGCGGATGCCACGCCCGCGCGCCGGCACGACGCCGAGCACTGGAAACAGATTCGGCGTGACACGCGACACCTTGACCCGATCGGCGAACGCGTTGCGGGTGCCGGGCGATGTCAGGGTCATGCGTCCGAGGTCGGACGCGGCGACGCCTTCGAACGCGCGCTGGCGCTCCTGGTAGTCGTGGAACTCCGCCGGCGAGAGGCGCCCGCCGTTCCCCACTTCCTTCGACCACACGTTGTAGACAGTGACGAGGCGTTCGGCGCGAGGATAGGGAGGCTGCCGCAACACCACGCCGTAGAGGACGCTGAAGAACGCGGTGTTGGCGCCCATGCCCAACGTGAGCGTGAGCAGGGCGACGGCTGTGAATCCGGGGGAACGCGCGAGCTGGCGGAACGCGTAGCGAAGGTCGGGCATGGCGGCGGTGGTGCAGGCTCCGTGCCACGGCGACGATTTCGCGGTCAGGGCACGAAACGTCCGAATTCCCGTTCGCAGTGGCCTGAAGGCGCTATTGTCTTGTCCGGCGTCGCTACGCGTTCGTCCCACAAACGGACGCCGGCAGCGAGGCCTCGCGGCTCTCGCTCACGACCCGGGACGGGCCCGCCTGAAGGCGGGCACTACACCGGGATCGGTGCGCCTAGACGCGGGCACTACACGGGATCGGTCCGCCTAGACGCGGGCACTACACGGGATCGGTGCGCCTAGACGCGGGCACTACACTCCGGGATCCGCCGGCCTGCAAGGGCGGGCACTGCATTGATTTTCGGTGTAGTGCCCGCCTTCAGGCGGGCCTTCGAGTCGATTGCGTGCGTGTACGGCGCGCGCGTCAGGAATCTCGCCATGCTGACCGCCGACGACTTCCGCGACATCGCCCTCCGTCTGAACGGGGCGACCGAAGGCTCTCACATGGGCCACCCCGATTTCCGCGCTGGGGGACGCATCTTCGCCAGTCTTCATGCGAACGAGGAAACGGGCACGGTCAGGCTCACACCGGACGAACAGCGCGAGATCATCCGCGCCGATCCGAGGATGTTCACGCCCGCGGCCGGTGCGTGGGGACAACAGGGGTGGACGGTCGTTCGCCTCGAGGCGGCGACCGAAGCGCCCGTACGAGCGGCCCTGCTCCTTGCCTGGCAGAACGTGACGAGCACACCGAAGCGGAAGAAATCATCACCCGCACGCCCGCGCCGATCGGCGGGATTGGGCAAGCGCCGAACCCCACGCTCCTGACGCTCAGCGGTGTTTCCGCTTCCACCTGCCGCCGAAGGCAGGCCTGTTGCGTCTCCCGGTCCGGAGGACGCGCGTTGACTGATCAGAAGAACGAGGAACCGCAGGAGGATCTTTCCAGCATCACCGGCGATGCCCACGGGAGCGCCGCAGCGAACATCGGCCGCGACGGCGACGCGCTCGTGCAGGACGACGTGGTGTGCGGGACGGAAACCGAGCGGCAGGGCACCCGTGAGGATCGAGAGCGCGAAATGAAGGAGCGAAAGGTTCCCTGAAAAGTCCGCCTGCTACGGCCGCTTTGCGTACACCGACGTGTTTCCGTCCTTGGTGAACGCGATCACCTCGTAGGGATCCACTCGGCCGCCCTGCTCCATGCCCGGTGAGCCCATGGGCATGCCGGGAACCGCGAGCCCGGCAATCTTCGGCTTCTCGCGGAGCAGCCGCCGGATGACATCGGCGGGCACGTGCCCTTCAATGACATAGCCCCCGACGAGCGCCGTGTGGCAGGACTGAAGGCTGGCGGGCACGCCGGCCTTCGTCTTCACGGGCGAGACATCGGCCATCTCGTGCACGTCCGTCGCGAAATCAGCACCCTTGAGGTGCTCCACCCATTGTCGGCAGCAGCCACACGTGGGGCTCTTGTACACCTCGATGGGTGTGAGAGCGGGCTTCCTCGCGGCGCTCGCCTGGGCTGCCCAGCCGCCGCCCGCGAGCGCCAGCACCGATACGCACAGCAGCAGAAACGTCTGCATCATTCTCGATTTCATGTGCACTCCTGTGCTCCACCATACCGCACGCGCGGCCGATCCCATCCCCGCAGATTGCCGGGCGCCCCGCAACGGGCGCGGTCTCCTTAATCAACCCGGAACCACGCACCTCCAACGCGGAACACGCACGAGAACCGCGTGGTACGCCGTCCGGCATCGCTGTTGCTGAGATCCAGAGCGATGGCGCGCAGTTCCCCTCTTCCTGACCAGGAACCTTCCACCGTCCCGCTGGCATCGATACCCGTCCGCCTGCGCCGGCGCCGCCGCATACCGCTGCTCGTGAAAGTTGTGCTCGTGGTCGCCGCCGTTGTCGGCCTGGCATTGCTCTTTGCGCAGGATCAGGAGACGCTCCACATCAAGAGCGCGGTCGCGGCGGAGGACCCGGCGTTCCCGGATTACGTCGCTTCGCTCACCGGCAGCGGCATCACACGAGGCGACGAATACCAGATCCTCGTCAACGGCGTGCAGATCTTCCCCCCGATGCTGGCTGCGATCCGGCATGCGCGGCGGCGCATCAACTTCGAGACGTACATTTACGACACCGGCCAGGTGGCGCAGGAGTTCACGTCCGCGCTGGCCGATGCCGCGGGACGCGGCGTTGACGTCCGCCTGATCGTCGATGCCGTCGGCGCCAGCGCGATGGAGCGCGAGCACGTCGAGCGCCTGCAGCACGCCGGCGTCCAGATCGGCACGTTCAACCCGCTGAAGTGGCACTCGATCGAGGAGATCAACTACCGGACGCACCGCAAGATCCTCGTGGTGGATGGCGACGTAGCGTTCACGGGCGGTGCTGGCGTTGCCGACCACTGGCTTGGGAACGCCGACGCGCCCGAGCACTGGCGCGACACGCACCTGCGCGTAACCGGACCCGCCGTGACGATGCTCGAAGCGGCCTTCTACGAAAACTGGGCGGAGACAGGGCACACCAGCGACCCGCGCCTCGATCTGCGGCCGCCGCCGCCGGAAACGCGGGCACGATCGCTCGTGGAGTGGAGCTCGCCGAGCGGGGGCAGCAACCGCGTGAAGCTGCTGTACCTGCTCAGCCTCGCGGGAGCGAGGCGCACACTCGACCTGCAGTCGCCGTACGTGGTGCTCGACGAATCGACCGAGTGGTCGCTGATGGAAGCGCGCCGCCGTGGCGTGCGCGTACGCCTGCTCGTCGAAGGCGACATGACCGATGCCAAGCCCGTGAAGTACGCCAGCCGATCCGACTACGACGCGCTGCTTGCCGCCGGCATCGAGATCCACGAGTTCCAGCCGACGATGATGCACGTCAAGGCGCTCGTCGTGGACGGCGCCTGGAGCATCGTCGGGTCCACCAACTTCGACAACCGCTCGATGGAACTGAACGACGAGATCAACGTGGCGATCGCGGACCGCAACGTCGCGGCACGCCTGACGGAAGACTTCGAAGGGGATCTGCGGCGCTCGAAGCAGCTGAAGCTCGACGCGTGGCGCGCGCGTGGCGCGAGCGACACGGTGCGAGAGAAGTTCTGGAGCCTGTTCGGGGAGCTGTTCTAGACCCGGACTCACTGGTGTTGAGTACGGTTCTGGGTTCTGGGTTCCAGGTTGGCTTCCAGGTGCCGGGGTTCGTTCCCAGTTCCTTGTTCACGGGTTCCGGTTCCAAGTGCCGGGTTCGTGATCTCGCCGACTCCAATCGAGCCTGCGACGAACCTGGAACTCGGAACCAAGGAACCCGGTACCGTTGAACCCCCGGGAACCTGGAACGAACAAGGAACGAGGAACCCAACCTGGCACCCAGAACCCCGGAACCGGAACCGGACCCAATAGTCGTACTCGGTTTAGTTGTGGCTCAGGCCGCCGGGCTGACGGCCCGGCAACCTGGTGTCGATCGTGTAGTGCCCACCTTTAGGTGGGCCGCCTAACGCTGGCAGTACGCCGATTTACGGCCCACCTGAAGGTGGGCACTACACCGATTGACGATTGCGGTAGGCCTCGACTCGTCAAGGCGATGCGCTTTGATTACTTGCCGCCGGCCAGCCCCTTCACCACGGCAAGAGCCTTGTCGGCGTGCTCGGCTGGAGCGATCTTGTCGTCGGTCGACGATAGCGTGGCTGCGATCGTGTCGTTCTTGTTCACGACAAATGTCGTCCGCTCGATGAACGCGTGGTCGATCGCCTCGCCACGCGAATCCTTCATGCCGGGCTGCGACGGATGGGTCGTCAGGTTGTAGGCTTTCGCGATCGAGCCGTCCGGATCCGAGGCCACGGGAAACTTGCCCGCGCAGTACTCCGGGTCGGCGGAAAACTTGTTCAACCGTTCGATGCTGTCGGCCGACACGCCGATGATCGACGCGCCTGCCGCGTCGAACTTCTCCTTGTTGACTGAGAACGTGTGCGCCTCCACGTTGCAGCCACCCGTGTACGCCGACGGGTAGAAATACACCACGACCGGGCCCTTCTCGAGGGCGTCCTTCAACGAGAACGTGAACTCTTTGCCGGCCAGCGACGCCTTGGCGGTGAAGTCGGGCGCCTTCTCCCCCTGCTTCAACGCGGCGAGCACGGGTACCGACACCACACCGGCCAGGACGACGATCATCAACGTACGCTTCATACGCCAGTTCCTCCCCACGCGAAAATCATACATGACGCCGGGCTGGCACGCTCGGGAGGATCGGCGCAATCCGCCATCGCGCGTAGGCGGTGAACGAGGCCATCGCGAAGAGCACCGCGGTGATGGCGGCGGAGCTGAACTCGGCGCGGGACAAGTGGAAAATGGTCGCGGAGATCGTAACGATCACCACGCCGCCGGCCGCACACGCAACCAGCCACGGGAGGATGCCCGTAACGCCCGGCAGGATCAGGCCCACGGCGGCGAGGACCTCCGCCACGCCGAGAAATAGCTGAAACCACCGTTGGAGCTCGGCGTTCAGCTGTGCGGCCATTTCAGGTGAGGGCATCAGAAACAGCCACCCATGTGCGAAGAACGCGAGCGCCAGCAGGACCTGAAGCACCCAGAGCGTGATGTTCATCGTCTCCTCCGCCACGCGCCGAGGGCGTGGCTCGACAGTGCACGGACGTCCATGTGCGACCTATACACTCGTCGAACGGGGCATGTCCACGTCGACAGCGCCCGGGGGCCAGACGCATCCCGGCGGTGATGGTCCGGCTAAAGCCGGACACTACGCGGGATCGGAACCCGCAGACACGCTGGGCGGGACGCTGACCCAACCGCCGGGTCTCGCGGTCGTCAGCCCGCTGATAGAATGAGGTTTCCCCTGTTCTCGCGAAACACCCGCGGCCATGGCCTTCCCTGGTTTTCATCCCGTTGTCCGTCAGTGGTTCACGACTGAAGTCGGCCAGCCGACCGACGCGCAGTTGCGCGGGCTGGGAATCGATCGCCGCGGGCCGGCACACGCTCATCGCCGCGCCCACCGGCTCAGGCAAGACGCTGGCGGCGTTTCTCACTGCCATCAACGCGCTGCTCGAAGAGAGTCACACGGCGCCGCTGCCGGATGAGGTGCGCGTCGTGTACGTGTCGCCGCTCAAGGCGCTGAGCGCCGACATTCACAAAAACCTGGCGGAGCCGCGGGCGGGCATTCACCGTCTCGCCGCAGAGGCCGGCCTGCACGCGCCGCGGATTACCGCTGCCGTGCGGACGGGCGATACGACCCAGACGGAGCGCGTCAGCGACGCTACGGACGCCGCCTCACATCCTCGTGACGACGCCGGAATCGCTGTACCTGCTGCTCACGTCGGACCGCAGCCGCCAGATGTTGCGCACCGTGCGCACCGTGATCGTGGACGAGATCCACGCCGTCATCGGCTCCCGCCGGGGCGCGCACCTGGCGCTGACGCTCGAGCGGCTCGCAGCCGTTGCCGGGCGTCCGCTTCAGCGCATCGGCCTGTCGGCGACTCAGACGCCGATCGAGGAGGTCGCGCAGCTTTCTCACCGCCGGCGACCCGGCTGGCTGCACCATCGTCGATGTCGGTCACCGGCGTCGCAATGGACCTCGGCGTCGAGATGCCGCGTTCCACGCTCGACGCCGTCATGTCGCACGAGGTCTGGGAGGAATACTACGACCGGCTCGCGGCGCTCGTCGCCGCGCATCGGACGACGCTGATCTTCGTGAACACGCGGCGCATGGCGGAGCGGCTCGCGCGGCACCTCAGCGATCGGCTCGGCGACGATGTGGTGACGGCGCATCATGGCAGCCTGTCGAAGGACAAGCGGCTCGACGCCGAAACGCGGCTCAAGTCGGGACAGCTGAAGGCGCTCGTCGCCACGGCTTCGCTCGAGCTCGGCATCGACATCGGTCACGTCGACCTGGTCTGCCAGATCGGATCGCCGCACCGGATCGCGACGCTGCTGCAGCGCGTCGGACGCTCGGGTCACACGATCGCCGGAACGCCGAAGGGCCGCGTGTTCCCGGTGTCGCGTGACGATCTCGTGGAGTGCGCGGCGCTTCTGCGGTCGATCCGCTCCGGCCTGCTCGATGCCATCGTCTCGCACGACGCGCCGCTCGACGTGCTGGCGCAGCAGATCGTCGCCGAGTCCGCCTGCCGCGAATATCTCGGAGGACGATCTCTTTGCGCTCGTGACGCGCGCGTGGCCGTATCGGCGCCTCGAACGCGCGATCTTCGACAGCGTGCTGCGCATGACGGCCGACGGCTTTGCCACCCGCCGCGGCCGCCGCGCCGCCCTGGTGCACCGCGACGAGGTCAACGCGACGGTCCGGGGACGCCGTGGCGCGAGGCTCCTCGCCCAGACGTCCGGCGGCGCCATCCCGGAGGTCGCCGACTATCGCGTCGTCCTCGATCCGGACGACACGTTCATCGGCACGCTCAACGAGGATTTCGCGATCGAGAGCACCGCCGGCGACGTCTTTCAGCTCGGCAACGCGTCGTGGCTCATCCTGCAGGTCGCCGGAGGCAACGTCCGGGTCGCCGACGCGAAGGGAGCGCCTCCGACGATCCCGTTCTGGCTGGGCGAGGCGCCGGCACGCAGCGACGAGCTCTCGCGCGCGGTGAGCGACCTTCGGGCCGAGGTCGATCGACGGCTGGACGATCCCGCGGCCCACGTGCGCACCATCGAGTGGATGATGGCGGAAACAGGCCTCGACAAGGCTGCCGCCGACGAGGCGGTGTCGTACCTCGCGGAAGGCCGTCGCGCGCTCGGCGTCATTCCGTCGCAGGACACGCTCGTGCTCGAACGGTTCTTCGACGAGTCCGGCGGCATGCAGCTCGTGCTGCACGCGCCGTTCGGCAGCCGCATCAACAAGGCCTGGGGGCTGGCCCTGCGCAAGCGCTTCTGCCGCCAGTTCAACTTCGAACTGCAGGCGGCCGCGACCGAAGACGCGCTGATGCTCTCGCTCGGCCCGCAGCACTCGTTCCCGCTGTCGGATGTCTTCCGGTATCTGCACCCGGAGACGACGCGAGACGTGCTCGTGCAGGCATTTCTCGACGCGCCCGTGTTCAAGACGCGGTGGCGGTGGAACACGACGATCTCGCTGGCCGTGCCGCGCGCGAGAGGCGGGCGCAAGGTGGCACCGCAGATCCAGCGGATGCTGGCGGACGACCTGATGGCGGCAGTGTTTCCCGACGCGGCCGCCTGCCTCGAGAACATCCCCGGCGATCGACAGATCCCCGACCATCCGCTCGTCTCTCAGACCGTGCGCGATTGCCTCGAGGAGGCGATGGACTTCGAAGGGCTTCGCGCCGTGCTGGAGCGAATCCATCGCGGCGAGCTGCGGCTGGTCGCGCGCGACACGCCGGAGCCGTCGCTCTTCGCGCACGAGATCCTCAACGCCAAGCCGTACGCGTTCCTGGACGACGCGCCGCTCGAGGAGCGTCGCAGCCACGCGGTGCAATCCAGGCGGGCCACGGATCCCGGTTCGACCGGCAGATGTCGGTGCGCTCGACGCGGACGCGATTGCGCGCGTGCGCGAGGAGGAGCGTCCGGATCCGCGCGACGCCGACGAACTGCACGACGCGCTGTTGACCGCAGGATTTCTGACCTGCGCCGAGCTGGAGGATATCGACCCGAACCTGCTCGCCGAGCTGACAGCGGCGCGGCGTGCCGGCAGCGGCATATTCGGGGGACCGGCGGCCGACTCGCGGCGAATGGTCCTCGCGGTCGAGCGGCTGCCGGAATTGCGCGCGATCCATCCGGACCTCGTCGTCCCGCGCTCGCTCCAGCCGCCGGCCTCCCGGCTGGCGAAGTCATGGACGCGCAGCGAGGCGATCGTCGAGATCCTGAGGGGACGGCTGACGCTGACCGGTCCGGTCACGGCTGCAGCGTTGGCTGGTCCCGTCGGCATTTCGCCCGCGGATGCAGACGCGGCGCTCCTGCTGCTCGAAGCCGACGGAGTCGTGCTTCGCGGGCGGTTCACGCCTGGCGAGACCGAGCTCGAATGGTGCGACCGGACGCTCCTCGCCCGCATTCATCGCTACACGCTGAACCGGCTGCGTGCGGAAATCGAGCCGGTCAGCCCGGCGGATTTCATGCGCTTCCTCTTCCGCTGGCAGCACGTCGAGACCGTCGTCAAGGCTGACCGGACTCGACGGGCTGAGGGAGATCGTCGCCGCGCTCGACGGATACGAGCTTCCGGCAGGGGCGTGGGAGCGCGCGGTGCTGCCGGCGCGGCTCGATCGCTACGATCCGTCGATGCTCGACATGATCTGCCTGGCCGGCGAAGCCGGATGGGCGCGTTTGTCGCCTGCCAACCTGCAAGCGAGCCCGGTGCCCAGCCTGGTGCCGGCGACGCCCATCGCGCTCTTCCTGCGGGAGCACGCGGATGCGTGGCGGACGCTGCGGACGATCGATGAGGAGCCGCCGCTTGGCGAAGACGCTCGACACGTCCTGTCGGTGCTCCGGTCGCGCGGAGCCTCGTTCTTCCGCGATCTTGCCTCGGCGTGCGGGCTCGATGCCGACCAGCTGCGCCATGCGATCGGCGCGCTGGTCGCCTGCGGGCTCGTGACGTCCGATGGATTCTGCCGGGTTGCGGGCGCTCGTGTGGGCGGCGCGCGGGACGACCGGCACAGCACGATCGGCGCAGCACCTTCGCCGGCCGCTGGACGGCGATCGCCGCAACCGGCGATCTCGTGACACGCGAAGATTCGATCGAGCTCCAGGCGTCGTCGCTGCTCCGCCGCTACGGCGTCGTGTTCCGGCGGCTCCTGACCCGCGAAACGAACGCGGCGACGTGGCGTGAGCTCGCGCGCGTGTACCGGCGGCTCGAGGCGCGCGGTGAGATCCGCAGCGGCCGGTTCGTCACGGGCATGTCGGGCGAGCAGTTCGCGCTCCGCGACGCGGTCGAACGGCTGCGAGAGGTTCGGCGCATCGGCGCGGACGGCAGTCTCATCACGATCAGCGCCGCCGATCCGTTGAACCTCACGGGGATTGTCACGTCGGGAGAACGCATTCGAACAGCCGGCCGCAACCGGATCGTGTATCGCGACGGCGCGCCGCTCGCCGTTGTCGAAGGAGACGCCGTGCGGGAGCTTGCGCCCATCGACCCGAGGATCGCCGCCGACGTGTCGCGCGCACTGAGGGCGCGGCGCGTGCCGGCCCTCGCCGTCCATTGAATTGATCGACGCAGCTCATCACAAGTATGGATGTGGTTGCTGCGGTGACCGCGCTATTCTGCCTCGCGCCCCGCTGGTGCAATCGTGTATGATCCGCCGCCAATCGGAGGGTTATGGCTACCGACGTGCACGAACCAGACGATTTCATGGCGTATCCCACCAATCGTGTGGTGGGTACCATCGTCGACCCGAAGCGTGCGCAGGCGGCCATCGAGGCCCTCCTGCAGGTCGGGTTCGCGCGGCAGGACATCAACCTTCTTCACTGCGAAGAAGACCTCCATCGTCCGAAACCCGCCGGCGCCGAGCACAGCTTTCTCGCCCAGTTTCAACGCACCTTCACCCGGACGCTCGGCGACGAGCACAAACACTTACGACATTTCGTCGACGACGTCCGGGCGGGCCGCTGCGTGATCACGGTCCTGGCGAAGCAACGCGACAAGCGTGAGGCCGCCGCCGACATCCTGGGCGCCCACGGGGCGGACGCGATCGAGTTCTACGGCAGATGGGCATGGCATTCGCTGGAGTCGCACCCAGCGGCGCCGATCGACAGCTCACTCCGCGATCCGACGCCCGGTCGGACGTACGAGATCAATGTCGGCGGCACGGCAACACGTGTACGGCTGGACTCAGAGTCCAGGATCACGATTCTTCGCAAGTCCGCTGGTGCTCCAGACCTCTCCCGCATCCCGGTCACGCATATCAAGCCACAGCTGCTGTTGATCACGTGGCAGGACAACCGGACGACGACCAACGTGCATGTCTACGACTTCGAGACCGGCGAGGCGCACGCAGTCGTGAGTTACGCCGATCACCGTGTGGACCGCGCCAAGGGCACGGTGCGCCGCGTCGACTAGCTGGCGTGTCCGAGCACGCATCGTCGTGCTCCGCGACCCATCATCGAGTCCTCAGCCCGATTGCGCTCGGCCGCCCGTTCGGAGGGCGCTTCGCGCTTGACCCTCTTCCGAGTTCATGGTTAGATGCGGCCTCAATCGCAGGGCTTTCGGTCGGTTCCCCTGCGAACCAAACTCTTTTGCGGGTACGCGGATGCGGCATCTCAGTTCCATCGCGAACTCGCGGCCCGGGCAACCGTCCTCCAACGGCCAGGAGCCCTAGCCGTTGGCCCAGATCTTTCCCCCGTGGTGGAACAAGCTCCCGATCGCGGCCGCTATCGCAGGCGTCCTCGGTCCGACCCTCGCGATCGCGGGCGTCTGGTACTTCTTCTCGCCGTGGTACACGGACGTGGGCTACCGTCCCGTTCAGCCCGTCCCGTACAGCCACAAGCTCCACGTCGGCGAGCTTGGTCTCGATTGCCGCTACTGCCACGCCTCGGTCGAGCGGTCGCCCGTCGCGAACGTTCCGCCGACGCGCACCTGCATGAACTGCCATGCGCTCGTGAAGAAGGACAGCGAGAAGCTCGCACCGATTCGTGACAGTGCGCAGAGCGGCCGGCCGATGCGCTGGATTCGCGTCCACAAGCTTCCCGACTACGCCTATTTCGCCCACAACGCGCACCTGGCGGCGGGAATCGGCTGCGTCACCTGCCATGGCCGCATCGACGAGATGGAAACGGTCACCCAGATGAAGCCCCTGAGCATGGGTTGGTGTCTCGAATGCCACAACAACCCCGGTCCCTACCGACGCCCGGTCTCTGAGGTCACCAACATGAAATGGAACCCTCCCGCGAACACCCAGAGGCTCGCGGCGCAACTCGATCGCGCACGACCGGTCCATCCGCCGACCGAGTGTTCGGGGTGCCACCGGTGAGCCGAACCTATTGGCGAAGTCTCGCGCAGATCGAGGATTCCGCGGAATTCCGCGACGCTCTCGAGCGGGAGTTCCCCGCAGGCGCTTCGGAGCTTCCCGAGGGGGTCACCCGGCGCGACATGATGATGCTGCTGGGCGCGTCGCTGTCGCTCGCGGGCATCGCGGGGTGCCGGCGCCCGGTCGAAGAGATCGTCCCCTTTGTCACCGCTCCGGAGGAGATGGTCCCCGGCATCCCCCGCCGCTACGCGACCACGATGCCGTTCCGCCGGAGCGCGTACGGCCTGATCGTCGAGAGCCACGAGGGGCGGCCGACAAAGATCGAAGGAAATCCGTCGCACCCGTCGACTCTCGGGGCCTCGAGCTCACTCGTCCAGGCGTCCGTGCTCGGCCTCTACGATCCCGACCGCTCGCAGTCGGTCACCCTGCAGGGGAAGCGGAAGTCGTGGAGCGATTTCGCCACCGCCTGGGGTCAGCTCGCAGAGGCTCATGGCGCGGATGGCGGCAGCGGCCTTGCGATCCTCTCCGAGTCCTTCTGCTCTCCCACCCTGGCGCGCCTGGCCTCCGAGCTCCGTAGCCGATACCCGCGCGTGCAGTGGGCGACCTACGACGCGGTCAGCGACGAGAACCGGCTCGAAGGTGTGCGGCAGGCCACCGGGCGCGGCCTCGATCTCATGCTCCGCCTCGATCGAGCGGCGGTCATTCTCGCCCTCGACGCCGACCCGCTGCTCACGGACCCGGAGATGATCCGTCACGCGCGAGGCTTCGCAACGGGACGGAACGCCGGAGCCTCCGGTGGTGCGATGAACCGGCTGTACGCGATTGAAGGGGTCTACTCGCTGACGGGAGCCATGGCCGATCATCGGCTTCGACTCGAGAGCCGGCAGATCGCCCCGTTCCTCGCCGCGCTCGCCGCTCGCCTTGGGCTGCCGACGGCCGGAGCCGCGGGCGTGGCTGGCGCCGTCGCGGGTGTTGACGCGCGTTGGCTGGACGCCCTGGCCAAGGACCTCCTGGCGAACCGCGGCAAAGGGCTCATCGTCGCCGGGGAGCGTCAGCCCGCGGCCGTCCACGCGGCCGTCTGCGCGCTCAACACGTCTCTCGGCAACACGGGCAAGACGGTCAGCTACTACGAGACGAAGGACGCGTCGCTTCCGAGCGTGAAATCGCTCGTCTCGCTCGTCGCCGCGATGAACAAGGGCACCGTTCAGACGCTCGTCGTCCTGGGCGGCAACCCTGTGTACGATGCCCCCGCCGACCTCGGCTTCGCCGCGGCAATGGCGAAGGTGCCTCAGTCGATCGCGCTTGGACACACGGTCGACGAGACATCCGCCAGGGCAAAGTGGCACATCCCGCGCGCTCACTACCTCGAGTCGTGGGGAGATGCGCGCGCGGTTGGAGGCACGCTCAGCGTCGTCCAGCCGCTCATCCTTCCCCTGTTCGGTGGACGATCGCCGGTCGAAGTGCTGGGGCTGATGGTGGCGGGCAAGGATCGTCCCGGGTACGACATCGTGCGCGAGACCTGGAACCCGATCCTGGGCGAGCGCGACTTCGACACCAAGTGGAACCGCGTCCTGCACGATGGGTTCCTTTCCGGCAGCGAGCTTCCCGAAGTCGTTCCGAGTCTCACGGCGGAGCCCCTGGCGGGACTTGCAAGCCTGGTCGGAGGCGCCGGCACGACGCGGGCCGAGGCCGGATCGCCGGGTGGTCTGGAGATAGTGTTCCTCCCCTCCCCGTCACTTCACGACGGCCGGTTCGCGAACGACGGGTGGCTGCAGGAGCTTCCCGATCCTCTGACCAAGCTCACGTGGGACAACCCCGCGCTCGTGAGCCCCAAGACCGCCGAAACGCTCGGTCTCGCGAGCGAGGACGTGGTCCGTATCGACCACTCCGGCCGCGCGCTCGAGCTTCCCGTCAGCATCCTCCCCGGCATGGCGGACGGTGTGGTTGCCGTCACCGTCGGTTATGGCCGTTCGCACGCGGGTCGGATTGGCTCGGGCGTCGGGTTCAATGCGTTCAGTGTCCGAAGCTCGAAGGCTCCTGGCTTCGACAGCAACGTCAGACTCACCAAGCTGGCGCGCACGTACCCGCTGTCGGCGACCCAGAACCACGGCAGCATGGAGGGGCGCCCCATCGTCCGCGAGTCGACCGTGACGGAGCTTCGATCCGAACTGGCCGCTCGGCCCACGACAGCCGAGCCCGCGCATGCGGGGGAATCCCCACGAGCCCCGAAGGATCGAGAACACTCCGGCGCAGGCGGCGTCTTCGAGGAAGAACCGGAACACTTCTCGCTCTGGAAGGCGCATGCGTACGACAAGGGGCACCAGTGGGGGATGACGATCGACTTGAACTCGTGCATCGGCTGCAACGCGTGCATGACGGCGTGCCAGAGCGAGAACAACGTGCCCGTCGTCGGCAAGATCCAGGTTGCGAAAGGCCGCGAGATGCACTGGGTGCGGGTCGACCGGTATTTCTCCGGCGACCCCTCCGGCAGCCCGGAGATCGTGTTTCAGCCGGTTCCCTGCATGCACTGCGAGGACGCACCCTGCGAGCAGGTCTGCCCCGTGGCCGCGACCGTTCACGACTCGCAGGGTCTGAACGTGATGGTCTACAACCGGTGCATCGGGACGCGCTACTGCTCGAACAACTGTCCCTACAAAGTGCGCCGGTTCAATTTCTTCAACTACACCAAGGACACGCCCGAGACCCTCAAGCTGGCGATGAACCCGGACGTCACCGTCCGCGCGCGCGGCGTGATGGAGAAATGCACCTACTGCACGCAGCGGATCAACAAGGTGAAGATCGATGCGAAGCTCGCGGGGCGCGAGCTTCGTGACGGCGACGTCAAAACGGCCTGCCAGCAGGCGTGCCCGGCGTCGGCCATCGAGTTCGGAGATCTTCGCGACCAATCGAGCCGGGTGGTCAAGGCGAAGGCCGATCCGCGCAACTACGCGCTCCTCGAGGAACTGAACACCAAGCCCAGAACGACCTACCTGGCCAAGGTGCGCAATCCGAATCCCGATCTGAAGGACGTGCGAACAGACGCGGCTGCCTGGCCGGCGGTCGCGCACCCCGGCGCGAGCGTACGGTCCGGCGAGGCAAGCGGCGAGCACCGGGACCTCCGAGGATGACAGCCGCTCATCGGCTCGCGGTCGGCGTCCTTGCGCTCACGTCCGTCGTCGGACTCACCGGATGCGCGCGCGGCTGCACGTCGAGCCGCCCACCCATCCATCTCAATCCGAGCATGGACGACCAGCCGAAGGTCCTGCCGCAGACGGCCAGCAACTTCTTCTACAACGGCTCGGCCATGCGCGAGCCCGTTCCCGGAACGATCCCGATAGACGGGCTGAAGGAAGACGGGGCCTTCTTCACGGGACAGACGGCGGACGGGCAGTTCGTGGCAACGATCCCGGTGACCGTGGACGACGCCGTGCTCGAGCGCGGCCACCAGCGCTACACGATCTACTGTCAGCCGTGCCACGACGCTCGCGGCGAGGGCAAAGGCATCCTCTTTCAGCGCGGCAACGTGCCCACGGCCTCCTTCCACCAGGAGAACATCCTGAAGTACCCGGACGGGCAAATATTCGACGTCATCACGAACGGCAAAGGGTTGATGGCGGGATACCGCTGGCCGATCCCTCCCGCAGACCGGTGGGCGATCGTCGCCTACGTACGACAACTCGAACGCAAGCGACTGGCAAGCGCCGCCGGCGCGCCCGCCGCCGTCCAGTGAGGGGAGCACCGTGGCCAACGGCGTGATGAACGGCCGGCTGAACCGCAAGCTGCTGATACTTCTCGGTCCTGTCGCCGGCATCCTCATGTTCGTCGGTGCCGTGTGGATGGCCTCGCAGCTGGTGAGCCGCGAATACAGAGAGCCGTACCGGGCTCCGTCCGCGACCGTCGACGTCATGCCCCGCACCGAGGGAGTGGCCGCCGAGAAGGCAGAAGCAGAGAGCAAGGCCCGCGCAAAGCCGTACGCGGAGGTCGAATACCGGACGTTCCCGATCGTGGGGAGCCGCGTCGCCATCTGGTCGGTCGCACAGCTCCACCTCCTGTTTGCGGCCTTCGTCCTTGCCGTTCCGCTCTTCGCGTTCATCATCGAGGTGATCGGCTACAAGACCAAGGATGTGCGCTACGACCGGCTCGCGCACGAGTTCACGAAGCTCCTCTCGGTCTCGTTCTCGCTCACGGCCACGTTCGGAGCATTCCTGACCTTCCTGCTCATCATCCTGTATCCGAAGTTCACGAACTACCTGATGAGCGTGTTCTCGCCGACATTTCTTCCCTACGTGCTGCTCTTCTTCGCGGAGGCGTTCTTCCTCTACACCTATTACTACGGCTGGGGGAAGTTCCATCCGCTGGTTCATCTCGGCCTCGGTCTCGGGCTGAACCTCGTCGGCACCGCGATCATGATGATCGCCAACGCCTGGGTCACGTTCATGACGTCGCCGCGCGGGATCTCGGATCAGGGCGCGGTCATCTCGGTCTGGGACGCGGTCTACAACTACACGTGGATGCCGATCAACGTGCACAGGTTCATCGCCAATATTGCGTTCGGCGGATCGATCGCCGCCGCGTACGCGGCCTTCAAGTTCCTGCAGGCGGAGACCGACGAAGAGCGGGCGCACTACGACTGGATGGGATACATCGGCAACTTCGTCGCGATCAGCGCCTTCCTCCCGCTCCCGTTCGCCGGTTACTGGCTGGCGAAGGAGATCTACGCCTACTCGCAGACGCTCGGACTCACGATGATGGGCGGGGCCTTCTCGTGGCTCTTCATCATCCAGGCCGTTCTGATCGGGAACCTCTTTCTCGCCGCCAATTACTATCTGTGGCTCGGGATGGGCCGCGTCGAAGGCGTGCAGCCGCTGCAGAAGTTCATCAAATATCTGCTCTTCGCAATCACGCTGTGCTTCATGGTGTGGGCGACGCCGCGCTCGATTATCGCGACCGTCTCCGAACTGCGGGCGATGGGAGGAGGGGCGCATCCGGTGCTCGGCTACCTCGGCGTGATGTCCGCCAAGAACACCGCCGTGAACATCCTGATCCTGACGACGTTCATGAGCTTTCTGCTCTATCGACGGACGGGGAAAGTCGCGACGGTCTCGTGGGCGAAGACCGGTCATGCCGTGCAGCTCGCGATCTTCGCGGCCGCCGCGTTCATCGTGATTTTTCTTGGCATCTATGGGTACTTCGTCGAGGCCACGGTCCGCATCCGCTTGTCGGTGCCGCAGGTCGGCTCCGTCCTCATTGCCATGGTGTCGATCACCTTCATCGACGTCTTTCTCTTTCACGGCGCGGCGAGGACCGGCGAGGTGCGCTGGGGGCGGATCCCGCGGGTCTCGCAATACGTACTGATCTTCATCGCGGTCACGTTCACCTGGCTGATGGGTCTCATGGGCTACATCCGGTCCGGACTTCGTCAGCACTGGCATGTGTACGGCGTCATCCGGGACCGCTCGGTCGATGCCTTCACGCCCACGCTCGGCTTCGCGACGCAGGTCGTCTCCGTGACCGTGCTCGGATTCTTCCTCCTGATCGGCTTTGTGTTCTGGATCACGAGCCTGCACGACCGGCCAGACTTCGAAAGCCGGACCGGGGCCCGCCGGCGCCAGGGTTCCGGCGAGGTCTCGCCGGAGCTCCCAGCCGCACATCCGGGAGCGTAGGCGGACATATGAAGGTCCCGCTCATTCTCCGCGTCGGCGCCCTCGTCTTTGCGACGACCGGGTTCTATACCTATGTCGGCCAGATGGTGCCTCAGAAGGAAGTGCAGCCTCCGGCTGAAATCGTGCTGAAGACCGACCTGACGACCGCGGACATGGTGAAGGTGGGCCGCGAGATCATGGACGGCAAGGGGCTGTGCTTCACCTGCCACACGATCGGCAAGAGCGGCGCGCTCCGGTTTCCCGACCTCGCGGGAGTCGCCGCCCGCGCGAAGACCCGCGAGCCCGGCCTGAACGACGTCGAGTACTTCGCCCAGGCCATGTACGAACCGAGCGCGTTCATCGTGCCGGGATTCAATCCCGGGATGCCTCCGATCAACAAGCCTCCGATCGGCCTCACCGATCAGGAGATCCTCTGCGTGATCGCATACCTGCAGACGCTTGGCGGCACACCAACGGTGACGCTCCAGACGAAGCATCACTACAACGCCGGTGCGGCGGCGACGGCCGCACCCTCCGAGGGCGCCTCGCCAGGTGGGACGCAGCCGGAGGCCCCACTCAAGGGGGAGAAACGATGAACATTTCAATCGTTCTCACCGTGGCTGTCGTCTTCGTGGCGCTTCGCTTCCTGCGGCTCAACCTGCTGGTCTGGGCCGGCGCAACCTGGCTTGGCATCTACATCCTCCTGCGATTCGGATTCACGGCGCCGATTCCCTCGTCCGTCATCACGATCTACATGGGGATCGTCACGCTCGCGACGCTGGCCTACGTGTCTTCCAGCCAGCAGCGCCGCGACGACATATCCGGTCCGCTCGTCCGGTTCATGACGGAGAAGCGGTATACGGGGCTCCTTGCCGCGACCGTCGTCGCCGTCCCCGCGCTGGCGGCGGCGAACGTCTACGTCAGGATGAACGTCCCGCTCGAGCCGCCGCTCTTCTCGCGGACCGTGCATCCCGCGTCGCCGGCGGACATCACGGTTCACGACAAGAAAATCGATCTCGATGCCGGAGAGAACCCCTTCCGGCATCTCGAGTCATCGAACCCGCAGGAGTTCCGCACACACGTCGAGAACGGGCGCAAGGTCTACTACCAGAACTGCGTCTTCTGCCACGGCGACAACCTGACCGGCAACGGCATGTTCGCGCACGGCCTGGACCCGATCCCGACCAACTTCCACGACACCATCCCGCAGCTTCGCGAGACGTTCCTGATGTGGCGAGTCTCGAAGGGGGGGCCGGGGTTGCCTGACGAAGGCGGGCCCTGGGACACGGCCATGCCATCGTGGGAGAAGTTCCTGAAGGAGGACGAGATGTGGGATGCGATCCTCTTCCTTTACGACTTCACGGCCCAACGACCGCGCGGCAAGGAGGAGGCTGCGAAGTAATGGCCGCACGCCTCATGCGCCCCATCGCGACGACGAGCGGGTGTCTCGCTGTCCTGATCGCGTCCTTCGGTGTCGCGTCGATCGGATCGGCGCGCGCGGCGGGTCCGGACATCGGGACCGAGGCGCAGCGGGCGTCGGGCCAGAAGCTCTACGCCAAGAACTGTTCGCAGTGCCACGGCGAGAAGGGGGACGGCGAAGGCTACGCCGCTCCGCACCTGCACCCGAGGCCGCGGAACTTCACGACCGGCAAGTTCAAGATCCGGACAACGCCCAACGGAGCGCTCCCGACCCACCAGGATCTCGTCAACATCATCAAGCGCGGCATGCCCTACACGTCGATGCCCGCCTGGCCCAACTTCTCGGACCAGCAGGTGTCGGATCTCGCCTACTTCATTACGACCTTCTCGCCGGAGTTCGCCAACGCCGAAAATACGGCCGCGCCCGTTCCGCTCCCGAGCCCTCCGACCGCCACGACAGAGACCATCGCGCTCGGGAAGAAACTGTTCGAGGAGACCGGTTGCGTCAAGTGTCATGGCACGCTCGGTCGCGGCGACGGACCGTCGGCGCCAACCCTGAAGGACGACTGGGGCCGTCCAATACGCGCGGCGGACCTGGCCCAGAGCTGGACCTTCCGGGGAGGATCCTCCCGCGAGGACATCTTCCGGACGATGAGCACGGGATTGAACGGCACGCCGATGCCGTCGTTCTCCGACGGGCTGAAGCCCGAGCAACGCTGGGCGATCACTGATTTCATCGATTCCCTCTCGGGAAGCGGCGGGCCAGGCTACACCAACCTCGTCGTCGCCAAGCACGTCGACGATCCGATCGACCTGGCCAAGGGGACCGCGAGCTTCGAGTCCGCTCGGATCGCCCGGTTTCCGATCATCGGCCAGATCACCGAGCCCGTACGCGATTTCCATCCCCCGACGACGTCCGTGACCGTGCAGGCGATCTACGACGGCGAGTCGATCGCGCTGCTCGTGCGATGGCACGACATGAGCGCAGAGAAGACGGGGAAGAACGGGCCGTCGCTTCCTGTGCCTCGCGAAGAAGAGGAGGAGGCCGCGCCGGCACCGACCGGCGGTAGCGGAGGTGCCGCCAGCGGCGCCGGCTCGAAGGGGAGCGTATTCGGCGACGAGGAAGTCGCGCCGGCGCCGGCCGGACAGAAGCAGACGCCAGGGGGCGCCCAGCAGGCCGGAACCGACCCCTTTGCCGAGGAGGAGCCGGCGCCAGCCGGCCAGCCGTCCGAGTTCTCCGATGCCGTCGCAATCCAGATCCCGTCGCAGGTGCCAACCGGCGCCCGCAAGCCGTACTTCATCTTCGGCGATTCGCAGAGCTCGGTGGATCTCTGGTTCTTCGATCTGGCGCGCCCGGCGCCCCTTCAGTTCACCGGGAAGGGCAGCGCGGAAATCGCGCCGAACGACACCGGCGATGTCACGGGGGTCGCGAGCTACCACGAGGGAGAATGGTCGGTCATCTTCAAGCGGCCCCTCCGCCCGACCGCCGGCGCGGCGTTCTCGACCGGAGAGTTCATGCCCATCGCCTTCTCGGTGTGGGACGGGTTCGCGCGCGAGCGGGGCAACCGGCGAGGGCTCTCGGTGTGGTACTCGCTCTACCTCGGGCCCGAAGCGGTGCCGTCGGTGGTCGGCCCGATGATCGAGACGGCGCTCTTCATCCTGGCCATCGAGCTGGCCGTGATTGGTTGGGTGCGCTGGCGTTACGCTTCAGCGCGCCGGGACGCGGGCCGCGGTGCCCGCCTTCCCGTGGGCAGCGTTACCACGGGCCCGCCGTAGCCGCTGGATTCGCGTAGTGCCCGCCTTCAGGCGGGCCGTGAGCCGTTCTGCCGGGCATCCGGAGGATCCGATGTACAAGAGCATCTACGTTCCCGTCGATAATTCCGACCACTCCAATCGCGCCGTCGCCTGCTCCATCGCGTTGGGCAAGGCGTACGCGGCGAAGCTGGTCGGCTGCCATGTCTACGCGGCAAAACTGCACGACTATCGCTTCAGGCAGATGGAGTACACGCTGCCCGAGGAGTACATCGACGAAGTGGAACTGGAGCGCCAGCGGAAGATCCACGACAGCCTCATCACCATGGGCCTGAAGCTCATCTCCGACAGCTACCTCGATGGCATGTCGCGCCTCTGCGGCGAGTCGGGCCTTGCCTTCGAGCCGCGGATGATGGACGGGAAACATCACATCGAGATCCTCAAGGATCTCGCCGGCTCGGAGCACGACCTCGTCGTGATCGGCGCCCTCGGGATCGGGCGCGCGCGGGACAGCGTGATTGGCTCGGTCTGCGAACGCGTCGCGCGCCAGTCCGACCGCGATGTCTGGGTCGTGAAGCACGTCCCGGAGCCGGGCGAGGCGGAGCGGGACACGATCCTGGTTGGCATGGATGGCAGCCCCCAGTCGTTCGGGGCGCTGATGACCGCCGCGGACCTGGCACGCACGTTCGGCAAGAAGGTCGAAGCGATCGCCGTGTACGACCCTTATCTCCACTACTCCGTCTTCAACGGCATCGTGAACGTCCTGACCGAGCAGGCGGCCAAGGTCTTCCGCTTCGAGGAGCAGAATCAGCTCCACGAGGAGATCATCGACACGGGGCTGGCGCAGATCTATCAGTCGCATCTCGAGGTCGGCGAGCGGATGGGGAGCGAGGCTGGCCTCGAGATCAAGAAGACGCTGCTCGACGGCAAGCCCTTCCAGAAGATCCTCGATCACGCGCGCAAAACGAATCCCTGGCTCATCGTCATGGGGCGAATCGGCGTGCACAGCCCGAAGGACGAGACCGGGCTGGGGAGCAACGCGGAGAACGTCCTCCGCGCCGCGACCTGTGACGTCCTTCTCTCGACGCGCCTCGAAGTGCCGCGCCTCGACGTGCGCGCCGAGGAGACCGTGCGATGGACGCCCGAGGCCGAGGCGCGCATGACGCACGTGCCCGAGCAGGTCAAGGGGATTGCCCGCACCGGGGTCCTTCGCCTGGCACTCGAGAAGGGGCATTCGGTCATCACCAACGCCGTGATCGACGAGGCGATGGACAGGTTCATGCCGAAGAGCGCGTCGGCCGCGACCCAGGCGCTGGCCGAAGCGGTGGCTCTCGAGCGGGCGAAGTCCGGCCCGGTGTCGATGTGCCGCGCGTGCGGCGTCACCGCCACGCAGAGCGGCGCCGTGAAGTGCACCGTCTGCGGCGCCGCGGATTTCGAAGTGATCACCCGGGAGATGATCGAGAAGATCGCGGAGGTCGAGGGTGGTCTCCAGGAGGAGACCACCTACGACGGGCGCAAGCTCCGATGGTCGGAGGAGGCGAGGAAGGGCCTCTGGACCATGAAGAACGCCTACCAGCGCCGCCGCGTGAAGGCGCGTGTCGAGAAGCGCGCGCGCATGATGAGGCTCGACGCCATCACGCTCGAATTCGCACGACAGGTGATCGAGGAGGAGACGGGAGCGCCGCTCGAGATCCAGGCTCCGGCCGGTGCGACGCCGGCGCCCGCGGCCGAAGGGGCCGAAAGCGCTACCGGCGCCGGGGGCGAGGCCACGGCTCATCGCGCGGGACGACAGGAAGAACCCGCTGATCTCGACATTCGAGTGGACGAGCGAGGCCGCGCAGCGGATCCTGCGCGTGCCCGCCGGGTTCATGCGGAGCAAGACGCAGGAGCGGATCGAGGAGCTTGCGCGGGAGCGCGCCGCTGCGTCGATCGACCTCGGACTCGTCGAGGAGGGAATCGAGATCGGCAAGCGGATGATGGCCGAGATGATCGCGACCTACCCCTCACCGGGCGCGAGCCCCGGAGTCGTGGCGACGACGCGGGGTTCGACGGGCCCCTCCGCAGCCGGCTTCCGGCGTGCCCGCTCCGGAAGCTCCGGATACGGCCGGTAGCGGCTACCTCAACGAGGTGCGAGCGCGCTGAAGGCGCGTGCCGTCGACTAACCCGCGATTCACTTGTGTAGTCATGTGGGGCAGGCCTTCAGGCCTGCTTGCGACCGCCGATTTGCAGGGCTGAAGCCCTGCCCCACGTGACTGATGCGGTGACACGAGAACTGGGCTTAAGACACTAATGTGGGGCAGGGCTTGAGCCCTGCAGATTGCAGGCGGGACCTGCAGGCCTGCCCACAAGACGATTCATAGCGAATCGCCGTCCAGGACAGGCCTCGAGCCGCTGCGGCCCTTCGGGCCGACACGGCATGCAGGAATAGGAGTTGGGCCGCCGACCGGCAGAGCAGGCGCAGGCCACTCGAACGAGGACATCACCGTCGTCCGACGACGGCGTGAACGGGCTGCACCAATTCTCGCAGCCGGCCAACCTGCCGCTGCGGCCGCCGCGCGGCGAGCGACAGCCGGGCAGAGCCGAGACGACTGTGAGCGCCACTCGCCGCTGAGCGGCAGGACGTTGGGTTGACCGATCTGCCGGACGTAAGCACTCTACGGCTTGAGCCGCACGAATTCGATCGTTCCCTTGCCTGCATCTCCACCCTCGATGGTGCCGATCATCTTCTCGTCGCCGACGGTCACCTCGCAGCGATCGAATGCGGCCGTGCGGCCAGGCCGTGGGTTTGTCTTCAGAGTCAACTTGTGCGCGGTGAGCACTCCGTCGATCCGAATCGTGGCATCGTCACTGGGCCCAATCTGACCGGTCACTTTGTCACCGGTCAGCTTTAAAGACGCTTTGCCGGTTATCTTGCCGTCGGCCGTCGTGATCGTGACTGCCCAGTTTCCGGTCACATCAGCTGCTTCGATCGCTGCCGACGCGCTCAGCATCAGGAGAGCAGTGACAATCAGAAGTCTCGTTGTCATTGCATACCGCCTTTCGGGTCAGTGTCCGCGTCAGCGTCAGCGTCCGCGTCGGCTTCACGTGGGCCAATGGCCATCGTGCCGACCGTCACAACACGGGCTCCCATAGAGGAATACGCCATCGTGGACCGCGCGGTTAACAGGTCAGCCCAACATCGGCCTGCAGCCGACGGCGGGTGGAATGATGAGCGCGGGCCAGGTTGGGCTGACGAACGAACGATCACGAGTGGACCACGTCGGACGTCGCCCCGAGCTACTTCAGGCGGTCTGTCCAGTAACCCGGGAGCGTCGAACCTGGCGAGAACGAATTGAGCACCTTGACCGGGGGGCTGTCGATCCGGCGGTCTCTCGTTCGACCAGAGAGCGATGACATCCGGACGGCCGGGTCTGACGCTCGCGTCCGCATCCGCGCCGGCCGAGGAGGTACTGCATGCGATTCCTATCGTTGATTCGCATCGACGAGAACAGCGGTCACACGCCCAGCGAGCAGCTCATGAACGACATGGGCCAGCTCATCGAGCACATGACCCGTGAGGGCACGCTCATCAGCACCGCCGGGCTTCGGCCAACGGCGGAAGGTGTGCGCGTGCGCCAGCGTCGCGGCACACTGTCGACGATCGATGGACCGTTCACGGAGACCAAGGAAGTGGTCGGCGGCTTTGCGATCCTCGAGGCAGGATCCATGCAGGACGCGATCGAGCTCACCAAGCATTTCCTGAAGA
Organism: Vicinamibacteria bacterium; assembly: GCA_963697705.1. Taxonomy (GTDB): domain Bacteria; phylum Acidobacteriota; class Vicinamibacteria; order Vicinamibacterales; family JAENWD01; genus CAVUCH01. The sequence continues at coordinate 303,779 of CAVOPA010000009.1, read as the reverse complement.
TCCACGGCGACGAATGGGACATCGAGTGCGAAGTGCGTCAGCTGGACGGACCCGACGTCGGTGCCGAGGCGTGACCAGGGATGAGACCCGCACACGATGAGCGCATACCGCTTCTGCCGCTCCGACGACATCGCGCTGCTCGTCGACGCGCTCAATCGCTGCTGGGCGCCGTATTTCCCCGACGAGCCTCCGATGACCGCGGCCGCGTTCAAGCGTTCGATCCGCGACCTTCAGGTCTGGTGCAGCAGCTGCATGGTCGCGTTCTCGGGCTCAGACCCGATCGGCGTCCTGATCGGCGCGAAGCGAACGTCCGGTACCCTCGTCCACAGGATCGCCGTCCACCCCGATCATCGGCGACAGGGGCATGGCCGTCACCTGCTCGCCTCACTCGGCTCGAAGCTCGCGATTCTCGGTCCGCCACGAATGATCGCCGAGGTCCCTGAGACGCTCGCGCCGGCCTGTGAGCTGTTCAGGGCAAGCGGATACGTCCAGGAGGCGCTCCTGACAGACTACGTGTTCCAGCCTGAGGAGAGTGATCGGCGCGAGGTCGCCGACGAGGGCCGGTTCGTGATTCCCGTCACGATTGACGATCTCGCCGCAAATGGTCTCCTCGGGGATGCCGATGCGAGCGTGTGCTGGGAGCGCTCGGTCGAGACCCTCACGGCACGGAAGGACGACATCGCGGGACTCGCCGTCGCCTCGGACGAGCGAATCGAGGCCTATGTCCTTTACGTGAAGCGGGGAGCGGGTCCGGAGGAGATCGGCGAGGAGGGTCCGCTGGCGGACGCGCCGGACGTGCAGATTCTCTCCTTCCGCTCCTTCGTCGAGGACGGTGGAGCACGACTGAGCCACTTGCTCGCTCGACTCCGGGCGCAGGGCATGATGGCATTCCGGCTCGCGAAGGTGCACCCGTCGGAGATCTCACAGGAGGTGCTGGAGACGCTGGGGTTCCGACCCGCCGGCGCGCATCGCCTCTACGCCGCGAGCGCGCGGTCCGCTTAGTCCCTCCACATCGAAGCAGGTTCCGCTGAGATGAACGAGTGCGGCTCTCCGTACGCTAGGGCGCCGGCGTCAGGCCGTGGCGGCGCATGATCTCGGCCAGCTTGACCCGGTCCGGCGGTCCGCCGGCGGACGCGTTGATCACCGCGGCAGACTCGCGAAAATACTGCGGCCCGATCGCGGCGGGCGTGATGGCACAGAGGGCCTTCACGGTCTGGCTGCCGGCGTTGTCGAACCGGTGAACGGCGCCCCGCCGAATGCACAGAGCCTGCCCTGGCCCGACGTCAACTGGTTTGCCGTCAACGGTCCAGGTCAGCACCCCCTCGATGCCGTAGATTGTCTCTTCGTAGTGATCGTGACTGTGCGCCGGCGCCGCCAGCCGCTGCGCGGCCGGGACCGTGAGCTCGAAGAGGGCGACGCTGCCAGTCGCGTCGTCTCCCGTGATCAGGAAACGCACGGCCAGCGGCCCGAGGTGGACGGTCTCGTCGGAGGGATTGACGTGGAGGTCGGTCGTCTGCGGTGCCATGGCAAGCCTCAAGGTAAATCGCGGGCCTACGGGGAATCCTTGGGGAGAAGCTGTTCGAGAATCCCCGCAAAGCGATACTGACGCAGGTTCTGACGCGCGTTCAGGAGGATCAGCACAATGATAGCGGCGCGCGGCCCGATCGGGAAATGGGGATCGGCCGCAAGCGCGCGACGTAGTACGCCGTCAGACCCGCGGCGATCACCACACCGCGATCGACAGCACGAGAAAGAGCCGCTTTCTGCGCAGCGCGCGCGCGGCGAACCGGGATTCGGTGTCAGTCACGGCGTGAACCTCCAGGCGTGGCGTGGGCGCGATCTCCTCGTCGAGGAGTTCCTGCACAGTCGTCCGCGGCGCGAAGCGGCTGTGCAGAGAGAAAAGGCCTGTGGCGCCATTAGGTGTATCAGCCGCGCACGTTCCCTCTGGCCAGTTCACGCGACGAGTCCAACCGTCGTTGGTCGTGGCTGTCGCCCTCAGTGAGGCATCGCCGAGGCGCTGCCGCTGATTCCGCACTTCACGCGGGGATTCCAGTCGGCAAAGAGCCCACTCGGACTGGGCTCCCAGGTCCAGACGTGCAGGTACCAGATACCTAAGCTGTCTGCGCGCTTGAGGGCTTGACCCATGATTCGCGGCGGCTCGCTGGCCGTCCAGGCGGAGATCGGCACGAGAAACTCCACGCCGTTCAGCTTGAACCCGCCCTCGGGCTTGCGCTCGTAGACCAGCACTTCCGGATGGTCGACGTCGAGCGTCGTGTCGAGGAGTGCGTTGTTCTGAAAGTGGTAGCCCATCGCACCGTCTGGTTGATGTTCGACGCAGTCGCTGACGCGCGCGTAGCCGGCCGCTTCGGCAGCCTCGGTCGAATTGAGCCGAGCCGTCGCGTCGCGAACTCTGGTGACATCGCGATCGACGGCGTCGCCGAAGCCGCTCGGCACGATGCCCGGCACCTGAGCCGTGTCCGCGGCCGGTATCTGCGCCACGGCCGCGCACGTCAACGAACCCGTCATCACCAACCACCCGCCAACCAGCCAAGGGCTCGGCCATCGACATCCCTGCCGAGCCCCAGGCTGGTTGCCAGTGTCTTCTGCCGCGCGAACGCGCGGCTGGACCGCCACGCGGGGCACAACGAGTACAGAATTCGCGCAACGAGTCGCATAGCGGTCCAACGCACCCAACCGAGTCATATTCATCGTCCTTTCCGAACCGCGTGTGGCTTGCAGCACGGAGTGGATCCTGGAACGGCGGGGAGCGGACCGACAGGGGTTTTTGACAGACTGTCCTGTCGGAATGCCGAACCGGACCGAGGGCCCGACGAACGCCGCACTGTTCGCGGTCCGATGCGGGTCGCGCGCGTCGAGCCCGGAGCGGCGCGCCGGGAGGTCCGCTCCGTTGATCCTCGCGATCGGCCGCTTCGTCAAAAGCTGGCGCTGGTCACGGCGACCCACGGCAGAATGAACGCGTGATCTCACCTCGGGTGCGCGAGCGGATCGGGCAGATTGCGGGACTCTGGCTCGCCTGGACGGTAGCCGGGCTGTTCTACATCACCCAGGACTCGGTGCCACGCCTCTATCGGGGCGAGGCCGTGCCCTGGAGGTACGTGTTCGTCGGCTGGATGACGGGCATGTACATCTGCGCCGCGCTCACGCCGGCGCTCCTGTGGCTTGGCGGCCGATGGCCGCCCGAGCGGCGCGTCACTCACGCGGGGTTCCATCTGTGCTTCAGCGTCGTCTTCTCGATCGTGTCCACCGTCATCGAAGTGCCGCTGCTGATGGGGCTCGGCGTCTTTCCATCCGCGTCCCCGCCTCCGTCCGTTGTCGCCGGCATCAGAGTGATGCTCTCGTACGGCATCCAGGGGGGCGTCATCCGGTATTGGGCGGTCATCGCGCTCCAGGCCGTGTACCGGTCGCAGGAGAACTCCAAGACTCGTGAGCGTGAGGCATTCGAGTTGAAGGTGCAGGCGTCCGAGCTCGCACAGCAGCTGGCGGCGGCGCACCTGAGCGCGTTGAAGATGCAGCTGCAGCCGCATTTCCTGTTCAACACGCTCGGCGCAATCATCGTGCTCATCCAGCAGCAGAAGACGACCGAGGCCGAGGCGATGGTCGCGCGGCTCGGCGACCTGCTGCGCCTCGCGCTCGACGACGTGGATGCGCAGGAGGTGCCCTTGTGGCGTGAGCTGAAGTTCCTGCGCCTCTATCTGTCGATCGAGGAGGTTCGGTTCGAAGACCGCCTGCGGGTGCACATCGCCGCCGACCCTGGGCTGACGGACGCGCTCGTGCCGCACATGGTGCTCCAACCCATCGTCGAGAACGCGGTCCGTCACGGGCTGGGTCAGAGCGAAGAGGCGGTCACGATCGACGTGAGGGCGACGGAGCGCGATGGCTCGCTCGCCCTGATCGTTTCGGATGACGGGCCTGGCTTGCAGCCGCCGCGCCTGGAGCAGTCGGGCATCGGGCTCGCCAACACCCGGAGCCGCCTCGGACGACTGTACGGCGATCGGGCTGGTCTCGTTGCTGAGAACACCGCCCCGCACGGCGCCCGCGTGACGATAACCTTGCCCCTCCGGACGATGCTTGAGGAGGCCGGATGCGAGTGAAAGTGCTCGTCGTGGACGACGAGCCGCTGGCGCGCGAGGGGTTGAAGCGGCTGCTCGGCCGCCAGGCAGGTATCGAGTCCGTGTCGGAAGCGCGAAACGGGCGGGAGGCGATCGCGATCATCCGCGAGCGCCCGCCCGATCTGGTGCTGCTCGACGTGCAGATGCCGCGGATGGACGGGTTCGCCGTCGTGCATGCGGTCGGACCGGAGCGCATGCCCGCGGTGATCTTCGTGACCGGCCACGACCAGTATGCGATCCGCGCGTTCGAGATCGCCGCGCTCGACTACCTGCTCAAGCCGGTCACCGAGGAACGCTTCGCCCTCGCATTCGAGCGGGCGTCCAGCCGGATCCGGATGCCGCCGCACGGCGAGACGGCGCGCCAGGTCGTCGCGATGCTCGAAGCGATCGCGAGCCCGCCCCGGCGGCTCACGCGGTTCGCGGTGCGGTCCGGCGAGCGGACGCTCTTCGTGCCCGTTGAGGATGTGGACCGGATCGAAGCCTTCCAGAACTACGTCCAGCTGCATATCGGCGAGACGACACATCTGCTCCACGTGCCGATGAGCACGGTCGAGGGCGTTCTCGATCCCGAGCGCTTCCTGCGCATCCATCGGTCGCACATCGTGAACCTCCAGCGCATCTCGCAGCTGTGGTCGCTCGCGCACGGCCAGTACGTCATCGAGCTGCGGTCCGGGCAGCGCCTGCAGTCCGGGCGGACTTACGGCGACAGGATTCGCCGCGTGCTCTCGAACCCGTTCTGACCGCGGCGCGCATACAGGAACGAGTCGATCAGATCCTCGGACGCTGCCGTACGGACTACTCCGCGCGCAGCGCGTCGATGGGATCGACCGACGTGGTCTGACGGGCGGGAACGTAGCTGGCCACCGCAGCGGCGATCAGCAGCAAGAGGGCGCCGGCGAGGTAGCTTGCGGGATCGAGCGGGCTGATGCCGAAGAGGAGGAACGCCATGACGCGAGTGGCCGCCACGGCCGCGGTCAGGCCGCACGCGATTCCCACAGCCGCGAGCCCGAGGCCCTGGCGCACGAACATTCGCTTCAGCGCCCCGAGCGGGGCGCCGAGCGCCACCCGAATCCCAATCTCGCGTGTCCGCTGGGCGACGGCATAGCCGATGACACCGTAGATACCCACGACCCCGAGCACGAGCGCCATGGTGCCGGCAATCGCCAGCATCACCAGCGCGAACGAGGCCTGGGCCATGGAACGATCGTACAGATCGCCCAGCGTGCTGACCCGCGCGAGCGGCACGCTGCCGTTGACCGTCCAGATCGCGCGCTGGATCTCGTCCAGGAACCCGGCATCGCCGGTTCGACTGCTGCGGATGACGAACGTGACGCGGCGCGGAACGTTGATGGGGTTGCCCCAGAAGTTCTCCATCAGGACTGGCCAATAGACGATCGGCGGCGCCGGCAGCTGCATGCCGTCATCGTGGACGTCTGCGGCGACGCCCACGATCTCCCGCCATGGGCTGGTCGGGTTTTCACGGATGCGCCGGCCGATCGCGGCTTCGGCCGTCCGCCAGTATTCACGCGCAAAACTGTCCGACACCATCACGACCGGCCGGTGTTGATGGATGTCGTCCCACGTGAGGTCGCGGCCGGTCACGATCGGCGTCCCCACAGCGCCGAGGAACCCTGGCGCCACGAGCTTGAGGCGCCTAATCGGTGCGGTACCCGTGTCGCCGGAAGGCGCATGTTCGGCGAACGTGATCTCGGCGGCCCCGCCCTCGAGCGGCGCGGCGTCGGCGAAGGAGGCGGCGGTAACTCCAGGGATTGCTCGGAGCCGATCCCGCATGGCGGCCTGCTCACCTAGGACGCGCTCCGGGTCTGCGATGAGCGTCTCCGGGATCGCGACGCGCACCAACTGGACTTGCTCAGGCGCGGTGAACCCGGGCTCAACGGCACGGAGGGCTATGAAGGTCCGCACCATCAGGCCCGAGGCAACCAGCAGGACCAGCGCGAGCGCGACCTGCAGGACGACGAGCGTGTTCCGCGTCCGGTGCCGCTCGCGGCTGCTGCTGGCACCGCGGCCGCCGCCCTTCAGTGCAAGACTGACCTGCGACGCGCCCTGCCTGAAGACGGGAATGATGCCGAACAGGAGTCCGGACGCAATCGAGACGATCACGGTGAACCCGACGACCGTGGGATCGATGGCGATGTCGCGGAGCCGTGGCAGCGACTCCGGCCCGATCAGCACGAGGAGCCGCAGCGCGGCGAACGCGAGCCCAAGCCCCAGGGAGCCGCCGGCGAGTGCCAGGACGAGGCTTTCGACGAGACACTCGCGCGCGATGCGGCGCCGGCCGGCACCCAACGCGGCGCGAATCGCGAGCTCGTGCTGACGTCCTTCGGTGCGGATCAGCAGCAGATTGGTCACGTTGGCGCACGCGATCAGGAGCACCAGTCCAATCGTCGCGAGCAGGACCCACAGGACGTCGCCGACGGTGCCGACGACGGACTGCGACAGCGGCACCAGCGCGGGGCTCATGCGCATCCGCGCCCACAGCTGCCGGTCGAGGCCCGGAGGCGAGGGCCATCCGTTCAGCCAGACGGGGATCAGGCGCGTGGCATCCGCGTTGGCCTGCGCCAGCGTGACGCCAGGCCGCAGTCTCCCGATACCGTGATAGACGAAGCCGCCGAGGTGCACCTTCGCGCGATCGGGCTGATCCGGCAGGATGAGGTCCACGTCGTGATCCAGGAACCGGAACCGGGCAGGCATCACCCCGACGATCCTCCGTGGTCGCGCGTTCACCGTCACGCGACGACCGACAATCCCGCTATCGCCGCCGCACCGCCGCTGCCAGTAGCCGAAGGCGAGCATGACCGCGTCGCCTGGCCCGGTCCTGATCTCGTCGCTCATCTCGTCCTTCGAGAACCACCGGCCAAGCATCGGCTGTACGCCGAGCGTCTGAAGCGTGCCATCGCTCACCCTCAGGGTCCGGACTTCTTGCGGGTCGCCGGAGCCCGTGACGCTGGCGGTACCGGTGGACCACAGGCCCAGCGTCTGAAACGTCCGGTTCCCGTCCAGGTACGTGAAGTAGATCGATGCCGACAGTTCCTGGACATGACCGCCCGACACGTCGCCGCCCATCCTCGTGTGCTCGAGGCTCACGAGCTGGTCAGCGCGCGGATAGGGGAGCGGCTTGATCAGCACCGCATAGACGACGCTGAAGACCGCCGTCGTCGCACCAATCCCCAGCGCGAGGGTGATGAGAGCCGTCGCGGTGAAGGCTGGCGCCCGCCGCAGCGCGCGGACGACGTACCTCAGGTCGCGAAAAAGGTCGTCGAAGGCAACCGGACGAAACTGATCGCGCGTACCCTCTCTCGTCCGATCGATGGCGCCGAACTTGAGGAGCGCCTGCCGCCGCGCCTCGTCGGCCGGCATGCCGGCGCGACGATTCTTCTCGGTCTGCTGATCGAGATGAAAGCGGATCTCTTCGTCGAGCCCGCGTTCGAGAGCGCCAAGCCGCATCAGCGCACTCATCCGACGCCAGGCCTCTGTCACCCACTTCATACAGCCTCCGACCTCGTCACTCGATGGTTGCGTCGAGCACCAGGTTGACTGCGCGGGACATCCGCCGCCACTGCGCGATCTCGTCGCCGAACTGGCGCCGCCCCTCGCGGGTCAGCGAGTAATAGCGCGCACGGCGGTTGTGCTCGGTCACCCTCCACGCTGATCGGATCCAGCCCTGCCGCTCGAGCCGGTACAGCGCGGGATAGAGTGACCCCTGTCCAAGCTGAAGCACGTGCTCCGACCACTGCTCGATGCGTTCGGTGATCCCCCAGCCGTGCATCGGCTCGAGCTGCAGCGACTTCAGCACGAGCATGTCGAGCGTGCCCTGAAGCAGATCGCCTCGTTCCTTGGCCACATCGTTCCTTTCGATAGACGAAAGAAGAATAGCCAAGTTCCTTTCGACCGTCAAACGGAAGGAGAGCGAGCCCGAGAAGCGTGGAGGTGGGGCTTTCGGAGGCGCATCCCAGGCGCTTCAGCCTGGCGGCCGGCCTTCACTCGTGCCGCAGCGTCGTCGCGGGATCGAGCTGCGCGGCGCGCAGGGCGGGCACCGCGCACGCCGCCACCGCCACCATCGCCATCAGCAGCGCGGTCGCACCGTAGATCGTCGGATCGAGCGGCCTGACCTCGAACAGCTGTCCCGCGACGAGCCGCGAGAGCGCGCCGGCCAGCACGAGCCCCACGGAAATCCCGATCGCCGTGACCTGCAGGCCCTGCGACAGCACGTGGCCCAGCAGATCGCGGGGGGTGGCGCCGAGCGCGAGTCGCACGCCGAACTCGCGCTGCCGTTGATTGACGACATAGGCCATCACGCCGTACAGCCCCGCGACGACCAGAACGAGCGCAACGACTGCGAACGCACCGAGCAGCAGCATGGCGAACCGGCGACGGGCCAGCGACTCGGCGAGCCGGTCGTCCATCGTTCGCACCGCGGCGAGCGGCAGGTCCGCGTCGATCCGCTTCACGACCGCCTCGATCGGCTTTCGATAGGCGAGCGGATCGGTGGCCGTTCGAACGACGAGAAAGAAGGATCCGGAAGGCTCCTCACTCGGCGGGAGGGCCTGCGCGTACGGGACATACACGGTCGGCGCGACGTCGGCGTCGAGCCCGCGCTCACGCACGTCCCGCACGACTCCCACGACCGTGAAACGGGGGAACTCGCGGAAGCCCGCGGGCAGCTGCCCGGCGGCGATTCCCTCCGCGAGTTCGGCAGCGATGAGCGGCTCGGGCGGCGCGAGCGATACGCGCCGGCCGAGCGGATCCTCGTTCGGCCAGAACCGGCGGGCCAGCGTCTCGTTCACGGTCGCGACGGGCGGCCGCCGCGCGTCGTCGTCCGCGCCCATGGCTCGACCGCGGCTGAGCGTCGCGCCCATGGCGCGAAAGTAGTCGGGGGTCACCTGGCGGTACTCGACGTTGGGTATTTCCGCGAGCGACGACGGCGTCGGACGTCCGTCGATGCTGAAGAACTTGCCCCAGCCTGTGTGACCCAACGGGATCCCCGTGCCAGCGGCTGCCGCCTGTATGCCGGGGACTGCGGCGATCTGCTCGGTCAGTTCCCGAACGACCGACGAAATCCGCTCGTGACCGTCGTATCGCGCGCCCGCCAGATCCACGCTGGCCGTGAGGACGTGATCGGGCCGAAAACCGGGATCCACCTGCTGCAGGCGGACGAGGCTCGCAATCAGAAGCCCGGCGCCAGTGAGGAGGACGAGCGATAACGAAATCTCCGTGATCAGAAGCACCTGTCGGCGGCGGGTCTGGCGCAGTCCGCTCACGGCCGTCCGTGCAGACTCGTTGAGGTCGTTCACAAGATCGACGTGGTGCAGATGACGCAGCGGCCACACGCCAAATCCGAGGCCGGTCAGCACCGCCAGCGCTGCCGCCCAGGCGACGGCGACGCTATCCACCGTCACCTCTTGAAGCCGGGGAATGGCGGCCGGACCGACCGCACGCAGCGCGTCGACGAGCAGATACGCGAGACCGACACCCACGATCGCGCCGAGGGAGGCCAGCACCGTGTTTTCCGCCAGCAGCTGCCGTGCGAGGCGTCCGCGCCCGGCGCCAATCGCCACGCGGATCGTCAGCTCCTGACGCCGCGCGATGGACCGCGCAAGCACCAGGTTGGCGACATTCGTGCAACCGATTAGCAGGACGGCAGCGACCGCGCCCCACATCAGCAGCAGCATGGGACGAACGTCGCCGACGATGTCATCGCGCCAACTGCGCATCGTGACGGCCACGCCGGCGTTTTCCGGAAACTGCCTTCTCAGCTGCGCGGCGATCACCGCCAGATCGGCCTGTGCTTGCGCAACCGCCACGTCCGGCTTCAGACGGCCGATCATGTCGACGAAGTGATTCGACCGGGTGTCCATCGCGTCGCCGGGCGCATACGACACCGGCGTCCACAATTCGGTCGCTCCCCCACTCGGGTATTGAAACGCGCGTGGCAGGATGCCGATGACGGTAAACGGCTCTCGGTTCAGGTGAAGGGTTCGGCCGAGGATGGAGGCGTCCCGACCGAAACGGCGTGTCCACAGCCCCTCGCTCAGGACGGCGACCCGGTGCCGCCCCCACTGCTCGGCGTCGCTGGAGAACACCGTGCCGAGCAGCGGCTCCGGCCTCAGCACCCGCCACATGCTCGCGGTCATGCGGGACGCGAGCAGCCGCTCGGGTCGCTCGGCGCCGGTCAGGTTGTAGATGGTGTTGTGCGATGCGCCCATCTCCTCGAACGAGTGGTTCGCCGATCGCCATGCTCGATAGTCGGGCAGCGACGACCCGCTTCGGGGATACCCCTGCGCCGGCATGGCGCTCCAGATTCGCACCAGGCGGTCCGCGTGCGCGTACGGAAGGGGCCGCAACAGGACGGCAGAGATGACGCTGAAAAGGGCCGTGTTGGCGCCGATGCCGAGCGCAAGCACGGTGACGGCGACGCAAGTGAACGCCGGCGTTCGTCGAAGGCCCCGCAGCGCGTACCGCGCGTCCTGGAGAAGGTCTTCGGCCCACCGCAGCGGCCACGCGTCGCGGCAGCGTTCCCGCGTTTGCAGCACGCCTCCGAGATTCAGCCGCGCGCGGCGCATGGCGTCGGTCTCACTCGCGCCCGCGTCGCGAGCAGCGCGGGCCTGCATCGCGAGGTGGAACGCCAGCTCGTCGTCGAGATCCTGCTCGGCGCGTGACCGGCGGAATATGGAACGCAGCCGGACCGGGAGAGCGCCAATCCAACGCGACAGGCATGAGGCATTTCGGCTGCCGAAAGTCTACCCGGGTTCGAGCGTGATTGCTCGTTCCGGATTCCCTGCACGGTGGCCCGCCACGCAACCGGCTTCGCAGAGAGAAAGGCCTGTCGGCGACGGTCGGATCTGCGACGTGAACCGAATGCGCGCCGCGGAATCCTACACCAGTTCCGCCATCGGCCTGATCGCACGACTCTCGGTCCCCGTCCGACGCGGGCGATTGCACGAGAGTGTTCCCGGAGTCAGCCGGAAGGCGCAGGAGCCACGCGTGTCCTTATTCAGCCGCTACTCAATCCTGCCGGCTGACGATCGCGCCATTCTGAATCACTGCCTCAATCGACGTGTGTTGTCGATCGATCGATCGGATTCTTCGAGACAACAGGACGAGATCGGCGCGCAGGCCGGACGCATCGAGCCGAATTCGTCGTCGCGCCCTAGCGCGCGCGCTGCGTTGAACGTCGCGATCCTCAGCACTTCGAGCGGTCGCGAAAAATAGTTGACAACATACAGTGTGTGTCATACAGTGTGCTTGCTACAGTGTATGCCGCGTAGCGCGTCAGGAGCGGTGGACCTCATGGATGCCGACATCTTCCAAAACCTCAGGCTCGAGCTCAGGCGTGGCTGCCTGATTCTCGCCGTCCTGGCGCACCTCAAGACCGAGCAGTACGGCTACACGCTCCGAAAAGCCCTGGCCGACCTCGGGCTGGCGATCGATGAAAGCACGCTCTATCCGCTCCTCCGGCGGCTCGAGAGCCAGGGCCTGCTCGTCAGCGAGTGGCGCGAGCACGACAAACGCAACAAGCGCTTCTACCGCCTCTCACGCGACGGGGCAGAGACGCTGCAGCAGTTGGAGGCCGAGTGGCAGGGCCTCAACGCGTCGATGAATCGGATTCTCTAGGAGCTGAGCGATGGACCTCCTCGATCGTTACGTCTACGCCGTCAAGCGCAATCTTCCTGCGAAGGAGCAGGACGACATCGTCAACGAGCTGACCGATGACATCCTTTCCCAAATCAGGGACAAGGAAGAAGAGCTCGGACGGCCGCTGAACGAGACCGAGCAGGAAGCGGTCCTGAAGCAGTACGGCCATCCCTACCTGCTTGCGATGCGCTATCGGCCGCAGCGGTACCTGATCGGGCCGGCGCTGTTCCCGTTCTACTTCCCGGCGCTGAAGATCGCGATCGGTCTGGCATTTGCGGTTCAGGTCATCGTCGCCTTTTCGATCGGGCTGGCACAGAACGCGCCCGGGCGGATCCTGCCGCACATCGTCGCGTTCCCTGGAGTGGCGCTCCACGTGCTGTTCTGGGTGACGCTCTCGTTCGCGGTCGCCGATTACTGGCAGGCGAAGCTGAAGCTCTTCGAGAAGTGGTCGCCGCGGTCGCTGCCGCGCGTCGCGTCGCCTGCCCGGCATCCCAGGTCGAGCGGTCTGATCGTCGAGATCGTCGCGAACATCATCTTCCTCGCGTGGTGGGTGGCGGTTCCGTCGTATCCATTCCTGATGCTCGGCCCGGCGGCGGCGTTCCTGCACTTCTCGCCGTCGTGGTCGCGGCTGTATCCGGCGATGTTCGTGCCGGCAATCGTGTCAACCGTCACCGCGCTCGGCATGCTCACCGTGCCGTCGTGGACGTGGCTCGTGCGGCTCCGCCCCCTCGCTGTCAACCTGTCCGGGCTGTTCGTGATCTCGGTCGCCATGAACGCGGGCAACCTCGTGGTCGCTGCGAACGACAAGCCGGACCTCCTGCGGCTCGTGAAGGGCATCAACGATGTGACGACGCTGGTGCTCGTCGTGATCGCGCTCATCACGATGGCACAGGTCCTGGTGGAGATCTATCGCCTGGTCCGTTCTCCATCCAGGTAGGCAGAATCATCGTTCGCTAATCATCGGCGATTCCAGGAAGAGTTCTCCATGTCCAGCATCAGTGTGTCCACTCCGGTCGTCGTGTCGGCGTCGACTGTCCGCGAGACGCTTCGAGCCCCGCGGAATGTGCCGATCGGCTACCTTCGCGCGTTCGTCACCGTGCTCGTGGTGCTGCACCATGCGCTGCTGGCCTATCACCCGTTCGCGCCACCCCCCGGCGCGTCCCTTGTCGTCGAGCCGCGAGTCTGGCCTGCCTTCCCGGTCGTGGATCCAGACCGATCAATGGGTTCGACCCTGATCGTGGGCTTCAACGAAACGTTCTTCATGTCGCTGATGTTCCTGCTGTCGGGTCTCTTCGTCTGGCACAGCGTCCAGCGCAAGGGGCCGCTCTCCTTCCTGCGAGGGCGGGCATTGCGGCTTGGTGTGCCGTTCGCAGTCGCGTCGCTGCTGCTGGCACCGCTGGCGTACTGCCCGGCCTATCTGCAGACGACCGCTCGCGCGACGAGTGGCAGCTTCTGGGCGCAGTGGACGTCGCTCGGCGTCTGGTTCTCGGGGCCGGTCTGGTTCGTGTGGGTGTTGTTGGCCTTCGATTGCCTCGCGGCGACGCTCCTCGTCTACATGCCCCGCGTCGCGAAGCGATGGCTGGACTTCTGGGGACGAACGTCCAACAACAGCCTCGCGTTCTTCGCCGCGCTCGCGACGTGTTCGCTTGCCGTATACCTGCCGATGGCCGTGGCGTTCGGGTCGATGCACTGGTGGGCGTTCGGTCCGTTCACCGTGCAGACGAGCCGGATCCTTCACTACGCGCTCTATTTCTTCGTCGGTGTGGCACTCGGCGCGTTCGGTCTCGAACGCAGTGTGGTGCGAGAAGGCGGGCCGATGGCGCGTCGGTGGGCCGTCTGGGCGCTCGTCTCGCTCGTCGCCTTCGTGATTGCCGCCGGTATCGCCATCTCGGCGGCCACATCACCCGGTGCGACAAGGCATTGGGAGGCGATCGGCGCGTTCGGTTTCGTCCTGTCCTGCGCGGCATCCTCCAGTGCAATGCTCGCGCTGTTCCTGCGCTTCGCGCGTAGATCGTATGCAATCGGTGACAGCCTTCGTGACAACGCCTATGGGATCTTTCTGGTTCACTACGCGTTCGTCAGTTGGCTGCAGTATTCGCTCCTGCCGTTGGGCATCGGCGCGGCCCCGAAGGCCGCGATCGTGGTCGTGGGAGCCTTGGCGCTGAGCTGGGCGACGAGTGCGGCGCTGCGCTTGATTCCAGCGGTGAAGCGAGTGATGTAGAGACGCCCACACCGATCCGGCAAAGGAGTTCGCAGGCGTCCAGCCGCGCGCCAGAGCCGACAGCCGGGTGAGGTGGGCCGGATTGTGTGCCCGGGCGATGCAGGTTGGCTCGAGAACTCCTCGGCCCTCCGCCGGCGCGCGACGTTGTAAGCTATCCCCCTCGGAACGTCAGCCAGGTGAAGAGTTACCACGACATCGTCGGCGACGGAGGGTCGAGAGTCCTCGAGCAGGTCGCCGAGCAGCGCACCCGCATCACCGCCGGGCTCGCCGGCGTTCGTCATCTCGTGGCCGTCGGCTCCGGCAAGGGAGGCGTCGGCAAGAGCACGCTGACGCTCCATCTTGCCGGCGCGCTGCGCGCCCGGGGGCTTCGGATTGGGATCGTCGACGCGGACTTCAACGGCCCCTCGCAGGCTCGGATGGCAGGTGTCCAGGGTGCGGTGTTCGTTCCCGGCACCAACAAGGTCTCGCTCCCGAAGACGACCAACGGGATCGCGGTGTTCTCGATGGGCTCGCTGATCCCGGAGTCGGAGGCGCTCGAGTTCGAGAGCGCGGCGCAGGGAGAGTCACATACCTGGCGCGCCACGCGGGAGTTCGCGCTGCTCTCCGAGATTCTCGGATCGTTCGAGTGGGGAGCGCTCGATCTGCTGATGTTCGATCTGCCGCCGGGAGCCGAGCGGACTGTCCAGTACGCCGACTTCCTCGGGGCGCGGACCTCGTTGCTGCTGGTGACGATCCCTTCCGAAGTGTCACGCGGGGTGGTCGCGCGTTCGGTGGCCGCGCTGTCGAAGGGCTCCAATCGCGTCCTCGGTTACGTCGAGAACATGAGCGGCTACTACTGCCGTGACTGCAACGCCATCAAGCCGCTCTTTGTCTCACTCGACCAGCCTCCGCCAACGCTACGGGGGTCCGCCGAAGTTTCAGCGAAGGCGGAGTCGCCGGGCCTCGAGATCCCTTGCCTCGGGACGATCCCATTCGATCCCGAGCTGGCACGCCACTGCGATCGGGGGATCCCTCTCGCGGAACTGCCCGAAACACCTGTGGGACGGGCGCTGGAGCATGTTGCGCAGCAACTGCTGGACAGCCTCGAATCGACGATGCCGGCCTCGGCGGATCACTCACGTGAGCTACGACTCGGCCGCCTTCGCGCCGCAGGCACTACGGCGAGCCTCGCCGACGCTTCAGCGGAGGCGGGCAAGGATCTTTCGCCATGAAGTTCCTCTGCGTCCCCTGCGACAGCCCGATGAAGCTGCAAACGGTCGGCGCGCCCCAGGGCGGCTCACTCTCGGTCGTCTACTCGTGTCCTGAGTGCGGCTACGAGATGGCGATGCTGACCAATCCATACGAGACTCAGCTCGTCCAGTCGCTGGGCGTGCGGATCGGCCCCGACGCCGGCGCGTCGAGCGGCGCGGCGGCGGCCGGCGCAGACGCGCGCCGTTCCACCGATAGCGATACCGGAGCGGGCATTCCTGCCTCCGGCTCCCGATGTCCTTTCCCCGCGATGATGGCTGGCGTCGAAGGTAACGTCGACACGCGACCCGGCCAGCCTGCCGAGTCGATGCCCATACGGTGGACGTCCGCCGCCGAAGCGCGGCTCGCCAACATCCCCGCTTTTGTGCGTCCCATGGCGCGGACCGGCATCGAGAAATTCGCCCGGGAAAGAGGGGCCCTCGAAGTGGACGAGAAGATCCTCGACGCGGCCCGCGAATTCTTCGGCATGTGATCCAGCGTCATGGAAACCGATATGACGCTTCCGACCACCAGCCCGTTCGCCCGGCCCTATGTCGTCTCGTGGAACCTCACCTACCGCTGCAATCTCGCCTGCGAGCACTGCTATCTCGACGCCGGCGGCACCCCCATGGTCGGCACGGAGAACTTCGCGGACAGGAGCGAGCTCGGCACCGAAGACTGCTTCAGGGTCATCGACGAGATCGCCGCTTTCGCGCCTGAGTGCCTGACGATCCTGACCGGCGGCGAGCCGCTCTTACGGCGCGACATCCTCGAGATCGTCCGGCGCGCGGCGGAGCGTGGACTCTGGGTCGTCGTCGGCACCAACGGCGTACGAATCACGGAGAACCTGGCGCGGCGACTGGCTGACGCCGGAGCACGAGGACTCTCGCTTTCCCTCGATGCCCTCGATCCCGATCGCCACGACGGCTTCAGGAAAGTGCGTGGCGCGTGGCGCAACACGGTGGACGGAGCAAATATCCTGAACGCGACCGGGCTCCCCTTCATCGTCCAGACGACCGCGGGCTCACACAACCTCGGCGAGCTCGACGCGATCGCCGACTTCGCGCACGAACGCCTCGCCGCCAGGGTCTGGAACCTCTACTTCCTGGTCCCGACGGGCCGCGGGCAGTTCGTGTCCGACATCACGCCCGCGCAGTACGACGAGGTTCTCGCCTCGCTCTACCGCATCCAGCAGAAGTACGCCCGCCGGATGCTCGTGAACGCGAAGTGCGCGCCGCACTACATCAGGACCGTGCTGGAGCATGCCGGCGCCGGGATCGACGCGATTCCGGCGGACGCCGAAACGGCGGGAACCGCCTCGTGGACCGGTCCGTCCCCGATCAGGACCTACTCCGGCGGGGCCGGCGGGTGCCCGGCGGGGACGCACTACATGGGGATCCGGCCGAACGGTGACGTCACCCCGTGTCCGTATCTCCCGGTGTTCGCGGGATCTCTGCGGAGCGCCACGCTCGCGGATCTCTGGACCTCCTCGGCACTCTTCGCGGACATTCGCCGCCGCACCTCGCTTGGCGGGCGGTGCGGGGCATGCGAGATGAACGGCCACTGCGGCGGTTGCCGCGCGCGGGCCTACGGGATGACCGGCGATGTGATGGCCGAAGATCCGCTCTGCACCCACACGCCTGGGACGTTCGCGGGCTCTCCCCTTCTCGCGACGTCGCCCCTCCGCGGCTTCAGCGAGGCAGGCTCTGGTCCTGTGCAGGCGGATGTCGGCCCTCAGACGATTGAGTACGGCGCCGAAGCGCCGACCACCATCGCGTGGGACGATGCGGCGGCCGAGCGGATGAAGAAGATCCCCGCGTTCGTCCGGGGCATGGTCGTCAGGGCCGTCGAGGATTCCTGCCGCAGGAACCGTGTGGCCCGCGTCACGGTCGAGGAGCTGGAGGGAATCCGGGCCCGGATGCCGACGCCGAAGCTCTTCCGGTAGCCGCACGAGACCGTCATCTGCCGACCTCAAACCGGTTTGACCGGCGCCGGCCGAAGTTCACGGTGGGATGGGACGCGACCGTGTGTGCAGTGCCATTCGCGATCACGCGAGAGCGACCGATCACACGAGTCGCGGTCGATCGGATGCTGCTGAACGCGCGAAGATCGCCGAGCCGTCGCTGAGGCAGGTCGTCCACGCGTCCGTAGTCCACCTTCGAATTCATGTGCACGAGCAGGCTTCCGCGACGCTGCGCCATCGATCGGAGCCGCGTCGAGCTCCGGCGCGTCGACCTTGAGACCCGACATCCCTAAGTCCGTGCGCGAGCATCGGCCGCGCACGTCCTCGGGAACCTGCCGTCAGCCGGCGCCGCCGACGCACGTGCATGACCAGAGGCCAACGCAGCCTCGATGGCTCGCCGAGCAAGCGTGGTGACCAGTCGTGAGCGTGCTTCTGTCCGGAAATGTATAGAAACCTCGGACAGGCTCGAACGCTATGTGGAAGCGATTTTCGAGCTCGCCTGATCGAGTTCGGCGGATGCGATGCCGTCGAAAAAATCGTTCAGGGGCCATCGCGAGGTTGCAGTACGCGTCCCACCCAGAACGAAGACTTCGCGCTCGAATACCGGACGGAACGCATCGAGCATCTCGCGTGTACCGGCCGGAGGGCGGCTCAGCATCTCCTCGGTGACCCCGAACGCAGACCGATGGGCAGCCAGTGCCAGGAACTTTCGTTCTACAAATGGAGCGGCGTCGAACGATACCGCGATCATGTCTGACGCCGTGCCGAACACGTCGGGATCCAGGCCGTCGACGATGCCGCGCCCTCGACTCTTGACGGCAAGGCCACGGAACACCTCGGACAGCATCGTGGCGTAGAACAACCGCCCTGGTGCGAGAGCGCCCATCGCGCCACTCGAAAAGAAGGCTGCCGTCGTGGCGCGCTGAACGGCGAGATGGTCGGGATGGTAGTAGCCGCCGTGCGGATCGAACGTGAGGATGACGTGCGGCGTCACGTCCTCGATGACGCGTCGAATTGCGGCTTCCACCTTCAGCATGTCCACGTTCGCCAGCGCGCGAGGGTCGTCGTGCCGCTGGCGCTCACCACGCGCGGAATCGTGAAAGCCGAGGAGCACCGGCGGCGTCGATGCCGAGCCTGTTGCAGGACACCCGTCAGCTCCTCGATGCGCAGTTCGCCAATGTCATCGACCGCTCCGATCGAGGGATGCGTTTTGCCCGCCTCCCCGTTCGTGGCGCAGACGAGCGTGACTCGAACGCCGCGCTGACTGAGGTGCATCAGCATGCCGCCATGGAAGATCTCGTCGTCGGGATGCGCGAAGACGACGAGCAGCGATGCGCGACGCGATGCGGTCATGACATCAACTCCTTGATCCGGACGTCACTCGACGCGAGCCAACGTGATCGTGACGGGATTCGGGCTTGGGCCAGCGGGCGTGCGCAGCTGCGTGAGGATCAACAGGTCTCCCTCGCGGCGGTAAGTGCAGACGCTCTGAGCGCCCGGCTGCATCGCCGCAGGATTCTTCGCGACGCTCGCCTGCATCGTGATCGTGTTGTTGCCACTCACTTCAAAGGTCCCCGCCTCGGCGACGAAGGGTCCCCATACGGCGCGCAGCTGGTCGGCTGACGCGCCCGCCTGGTCGGCCAGGAGCGGCCGCGGCTGTTCGGTGTGCACTTCGACGCGGCTGTAGTGCCGGCCGTGGAAGATGGCGAGTGTCGCGTCGGGCCTGTACGTGCGAGCGGGCGCACCCGGAACGACAACCTCGACGGTTCGCCAGACACCTTGCAACGCCGCCATCAGGCTCCTGCGCGAACGGCGTCACGCTGATGCCGGCGATCAGTGTCAGCACGAGAATTGAGAACGACGCCAATGCCGTCGAATGCGTAACCATGGAATCCTCTCTTTCCGTGTTGCGGCGAGTCGACATGAACTCGCAGTCGCAGTGTGCTGTGCGCCTGCCGGAGGCTCAAGCGCAGTCAGGCGCCAACGCGGCGATGGCGCGTGATGGCGCACCGCCGGGACCTCCGCGACAGCAATGCGGACAGGGCACCGAAGGGTTATCCTGCGGGCAGCATGGCCGAGAGTCCCGAAGGCCGCCCGCAGAACTCCGCAGCCGAGAGTCGCCGGCTGGACTCATGGAAGGAGATCGCGTCCTTCCTCGGCCGTGGGATTCGCACTGTCCAACGGTGGGAACGGGAAGAGGGGTTACCCGTGCACCGGCTGCCGCACGCTCACCGCGGCAGCGTCTTTGCCCACGCCAACGAGCTGAGCGCGTGGTGGGAACGCCGACAGATCAACGCCGAGCCAGCGCCGCAGACACCGCTACGCACTGACAGCGAGGCACGGGTCGATCGCGTCACGATTACGGCCGCTGCGACGTTCTGGCCGGCGCTGTCGTCGGACGCGCGCATGGTTGTCTATGTCTCGGATGCCGGCCAGGATGGCGGCGCGCCGCAGCTCTGGCTGCAACAGATCGGCGGGGCTGCCGTGCAGCTCACGTCAGGGTTGCACGAATGCGCCGAGCCGAGCTTTTTCGGCGATGACACGCGAGTGGCGTTCAGCGCCTCCGGTGAATCGACCCCGAACGTGTACGAGATTCCGGCGTTGGGCGGACCGCCGCGCGTGATCAGGCGCGCGGCGCGAAACGGAAGGTTCTCGCCCGACGGCAAGTGGTTGGCGTATATCGCGCTCGCACCGCGCGCCACTCTTCGACTCGCGCCAGTTGCCGGCGGTGGCGCAGAGCGCACGTTGGCGACAGACCTCGTCGACATCTCGTCCGCCAGGTGGTCTGACGACAGTCGTCACCTGCTCGTGGTCGCGCATCCGAATTCGTCCGTCGACCTCGATTGCTGGGCCGTGCCTGTGGACGGTGGCACGCCGGTTGACACCGGTGTCGTTCCGACGAGGACGACAGCAGGGCTTGATCGTCATCACGATGCCGCCGGCGTGGGCAGGAGATTCCATCTTCTATTCCGCAGCCGGGCGCCAGGGAGTGCAGCGTCTGGCGGCAACGCGTGTCACCGGCACTCGAGTCGATTGGTGCGCCAGAACGTCATGACACCGGGTGGTGACTGGGCGTTCTTCCCGACGGCGGCTCGAGGGCGCCTGAGTTTTGTCGGGACGCACGCGGACATCAACCTCTGGTCGATTGCGATCGACGCCGGCACCGGCAGAGCGCACGGCCCGCTGCGCCGTCTCACGCGAGGCGCCGGGTTCATCAGTCACCTGACGCTGTCGGAGGACGGACGGTCACTCGCCTATTTCGCCGCGCGGACGAGCGGCGGCGAGCTGCATGTGAGAGACCTGGAGAGCGGCTCAGACACGGTGATTGGCGCGGACGCCGAACGCGGGTTTCCCGTGATCTCGGCTGACGGGGAGCGGATGGCGTGTAGCGCGCTGGTGCCGGGTCCGCCTGTGCAGCGTCCGGTGTTGCTCACGAGCGTCGCCACTGGAGAGATGCGCCTGGTCCGCGAGGACTGTGGCGGCCGCCCGCGTCAGTGGCTCGACGAGCGGACGCTGGTGATCGAAACATTCGGTGCGGGGCTCAACGCGTTCCTCGCGCTCGACACCCGCGACGGCAGCCAGCGTCCGCTGCTCTCGTCGACGACTCGCCGGCTTTCCAATCCTCGCGTCTCACCCGACCGGCGCTGGCTGGCGTTCGATGCGGCGACGCCTGGCGGATCGCCGGCGGTGGCGATCGCGCGCCTGGACAGCAGAGCCGCCCGCGAGGAGACCGAGTGGGTCTCCGTCGCGGCATCGGCCAGTCATCCGTTCTGGTCCCGCGACGGCCGCGTGCTGTACTACCTGCCGACGACGCCGAGCGTGGACATTCGCAACCGTGTAGCGGCGCGGCGGTTCGATCCGTCAAGCGGCCGCGTCGAAGGCGAGGCCTTCCCGATTTTGAATCTGACCGAGATGATCGTGCCAGCGATGGTCACGTCCGTCGCTCCCATCGCCGCGCCGGATCAGATCATCTTCGTGCTGGGCAACTTCAGAGGTGACATCTGGATTAGAGATGTCTGAGCGAGGTGAGCGGGGATTCTAGAGTCTTCCGGGACTCACGTTTCGCAAGGCTGGACCGGCTGGGAGGCAGGGATTCGAACTCGGAGCAAGGCCTGTTTCCAACGTGGTGATGGCGCGCGACTTCTGGTTTCAAGCGCTTGAGTCACAGGCGGTTACGTCGCGCCGTTTCGTTCACTGCCGTCCACCCAAATCCTCGCGATTCTCCCCGCGCCGTGGAGACATTCTGGAGACGGCCGTAACGACGTACTGGCTGCGCGGGACCGAATGAGACCGTCTGGCGAAGTGTGGGCGCCTGCCCCTCGCCGCGCTCCCGGAGCCGACAAACGAGACACAAAAACGAACTCAGACGTCGTGCTTCAACGCGGCGTCTTCAGGCACCACGCCGTCATGGCTGTGTGAAAGAGCACGGTGGGCCAAAGGCCCGTGCCATACAGTGCGAGTCCGATATTCGCGTACGCGAGCACGATGGCAACGCCCGCGTGGTAGAGCGCCATCGCCGCCACGAGTCCTCTCGCGGCACGGCTCTGGCAGTCTTCACGCGTGAGCCAGCAGGTGAGTGCCAGTGCGACCAGCGCTATGCCGGCAACACGGGCAAGGGTCAACGCAGCAGGTGCATCAAGCGATGAACCCAACAGAAGGGTGGTGAGCCGGGCCGGGAGCGCCACGAGCGCCAAGCCCGTCACGCCTTCCAATACAGCCGTCACGAGAAGCAGTCTGGCCATCGCAAGCTATGGTGCTGCGAATGCGGCAACGCGCTCGATTACCCAGAACATGGCAACCGTACCAATCGCGTATGCGGCCACGGCTTCCGCCCAGCGTGGTCGCGCTTTCGGAATCTTCGTCACCAGGAAGAACAGCCCGAGCACGGCGGTGACAAACACCAACTGACCAATCTCCACGCCCACATTGAAAAACAGCAGCGCGACAGGAATCGCTCGCGCCGGCAGGCCTACTTGCGCCAGCGCGCCGGCGAAGCCGAAGCCGTGCATCAGACCGAAGCTGAACGAGACCACCCAGGGCCACCGCGCAGTGAGTCCGGGTTGACCGCGACGCGTCTGGACGATTTCGCGCGCCACGAAGACGATGCTCAACGCGATGCAGGCCTCGACGGGAGGCTGCGGGACGTGGACCCACCCGAGCGCCGCGGCGGTCAGCGTCAGACTGTGGGTCATCGTGAACGCCGTCATCGTCGCCACGATCCGTCGCCAGCCCTTGACCAGGAAGAGCATCGCCAGGATGTAGAGCAAGTGGTCGATGCCGACCAGGATGTGGTGAACGCCGAGTCCGAGGTAGGTCCAGGCGACACCCGCGGCGTGCGCCGACGGCTCGACGACAAACGCAGGCTGTTCCGGCAGGAGCCGCGCCACCTGCGTTGTGCCGTCCTCACGTTCGACGCGTGCCAGCACATCGGTGATCGTGCCTGGCAGCCCATCGATCCGTACTTTGACATTGGCGAGGCCGCCCTGACGTCGAATGGTCCATCGTTCGACGAAGCCGTCGCCCGTGAAACTTCCGCGCGGCTCGGAGAGATTGACGGTGCCTGCCGGAAAGACGACGTGGATGGCCAGACGCAGCGTATCGCCCTGCGCCGGC
Source organism: Vicinamibacteria bacterium (assembly GCA_963697705.1). Lineage (GTDB taxonomy): Bacteria > Acidobacteriota > Vicinamibacteria > Vicinamibacterales > JAENWD01 > CAVUCH01. Next base: position 280,972 of record CAVOPA010000009.1, on the reverse strand, counting down.
ACCCTCCACATCACGTCGTACGTCTCCGCGCTCGTCTGACGAAGCTCGAGGTAAGCCGGGCGGAACACATCGGCGCGAATCGTGATCGCCCACGTCAGCATCAGCGCAACCGCGACCGTCCATCGGCGTAGCACAGTGCGTCCTACTTCCGTGCCGTCCGTGTGACGTTGGCGTCGGCTGCGACGCGGACCGTGTAGCGCCGCGCCAGCATCCGGTAGAACTCTTCTTTCAGTTTCGCGGTCTGCGCACGCGACCACTCACGCGTGACCACGTCGCGCGCGTCGGCCAAGGTGGCGCGGGTCGATTCGCGCGATGGGTGACGCGCACGAGGTGGAGTCCGTAACTCGTCGTCAACGGACCCTGCCAGCCATCGCCGTCGATTGCTGCCAGTTGCCTGGCGAAGTCGTTGCCGAACGCTGCCTCGACGTCCTGCGGCAACACCTCGGTCATTGTCGCCGGCAGCAGCGTGCGATCGCCGAGCGTACCGGGCTGCCTTCCCTGTGTCAGGGCCTTCCGGACACCAGTGACGACCAGGGTCAGGTCATCGCCCCGGTGCCGGCCGGGATCGATGTAGATCTGCTGAAACGAGAACCGGGCCCGGCAGGTCGAACTCCGCCTGGTGCGCCGCGAGATACGCTTCCAGATCGCGGTCGCTCGGCTCGCGCGTCAGGGCATCGTCGCTGAGGAGCTCAGCCTTCTGGCGAATCCGGTTACGGACGACCGGATCGTCCCGATCGAGACCCAGGGCGAGGCCTTCCCGATAGAGCATCTCGTCGCGCACGTAGGCGTCGACTGCCGCACGCAGCTCGCTCTCGTGAGGCGGTCGTCCGCCGTGGCTCGCGCTGAACTGTGCGGTGATCGAGGCGATTCGATCGGCCGTAATCACGATCTCAGACGCATCGGCCGCGGGCGGCGCGACGAGGCGATAGCCGCCGAAGATCGCCGCTCCAAGCAACGCAAAGTGCAGGAGCGGTTCCCGGAGCAACCGGCGGATCACGGCGTGTACCAGATGGGCGACGTGAACGCGCGCTCCTGCGTCGTCATCGGAACTTTTGGATCCATCTTGACCTTGAAGTACGCGGCGTCGTAAGCCGTCCATCGCGGCGTGGGAATCTCGAGCACGCGCGCGTAGTAGAACGCGCGTGCCGACGGATCGAAATCCGGATCCTTCCACACGGTGATCAGTTCGGGGTCGCCAATGGTATTCGTCCACGACGCGGTCGCCACATCAACCGTGTTACCCACCGGTGTGAGTTTGCCGTTCACGATCCGGCGACGATCGGCGTCACCCCAGACGACGTCGTAGATCTTCTCCTGAGGCTTGCCGGACTTGTCGAGCCATCCCTTGATGATCTGAACGCGATCCAGATTGCCGCTGGTCGCGTCCTTCAGCGCGGCCACCAGGAAGGTCGGCGCTTTGCCGGCAGGAGCTGACTTCAAATCGCCGCCCATCGCCACGCCTTTGGCGTAGCCCACCGCGGCCGGCGTGCGGGAGATGTCGGCCTTCGTGAAATCGAAGCCACCGAAGAAGCGGACGATCATGTGCGGACCGCTGGTCGCGTAGGTTTCGCGACGTTTCATCGCGTCCCACAGCTCCTCGCGGGTATTGCCTGTCGCCCAGACACCCGTGTAACCGGCGGCGGTCATCTCCCAGCCTTTGACGATCCGTCCGTCGAAGTTCATGGCGTTTTCGTTCCAGCGGTCCGCGTTCGGTTCAGCCGACGGAAATTTGGCAAAGAAGTTGTCCTCCTCGGCGGCGACCAGCCCGTTGTGCGTGTCGGTACCACCCGCCATCCCGTATTTGAACGGATTGGCTCCAAGGTCCTGTTCAACCTTCAAGCCATTCTTCAACGCTTCGCGCAGGTACTGGTACTGGATCATGCCCGGCTTCTTCGGCGTCTGTGTCAGGTTGCCGCGATCCCAGAGCTCGTAGTTCACCGCGAACTCGTCGGTCGTAGAGAGCGACGGATGCGACTCGCTCTGGCCCTTCATCTGAATCGCTTCGAAGAGCGGCTCCCATCGCTGTCGGTCCTCGGCCCATTGCCTGGTCATCGCGTCGCCCGCGAAAGTGGTGAGCGGGAACATGCGGCCATTGGACAGGTTGCCGTTGTGCGGAATCGCCAGCAGCTTGCCTCCGGTCTTCTGTTCCCAGGCCGCCATCCATTTCCACAGGTCCTCTGGGTTTTCGCTCTGGAACGTCGTCATCGGCAGCACCTGCTCGGCCTTCGACTTGCCGTCCCGGTAAATCACGTTGCGATGCAGGTTGTCGCCGCCGCCGGCGTTGGACGTCCACTCGTAGGCGATAAACGCGGTGAATCGGCCGGGCTCGTTGTACTTCTCCTGGATCGCGATGTTCTTGTCCCAGACCGCCTTGGCGAACTTCGGGTCCATGATCAGCGGCGGCAACTTCTTGCTGGACTGGGCCGCGACCAGTTCCATCACGGCCGACTTGGCCTCCTGGCCGCCCTTCGCGAACAGGTCATGCCACCGCTTGATGGTGGCGTCTTCCATCATCTCGGCATTACCCGACTTGATCTCGGTGATGACGCCCATGCCGTCGGAGTGGTCGGTGACGGCGATCCAATCGAGCGGCTTGCCGAGCTTCACGGGTTGACCGCTGGTCGACACGACTTCTTCCCCGCGCGCGAACCGCACCGCCTCCTCGGGTCCGAGCGTCGTACCGGTGCCGCCCGCGTCAACCGACCAGGCCGTGTGGACGTGTTCGTCCCCGAAATAGACGCGCTCGGGATACTTGCGACCGGCATACGGGGAATAGCCCGGCGTCTTGTTGAACTTGCTCGGATCGGCCGGCTCGATCTGGCCGGAATCAGCGAGCGTCGTGCCCGGCAGTGTCGCCGGTGGACCGAGCACCTCGGGCTGGCTCGCCGGTGATGCTGAACGCTGCGGCTGAGGCGCCGGAGACCCGCCGCAAGCCATCGTTACGATCAAGAGAGCGGCCACATTGATCAGACGCATGAAGGCCTCGCTGAAATCGGCGCTTTGAAAATGCGCGTGTATTGGAAGACGCACCGCTAGGCGCCTCAGTCGATCGTCCCGTATTCGTCGCCAACGCAAGATGTCGCCGCCATTCTACTCGGCACGCTTCGCTAAGCTCCTACGGCGCGAGCCTCTGATAATTGGACTTCGCAATCCGGACTTCGATTTTGCTGGACGGGATGCTCAGCACTACGTTGCCGGGATAACTCGTCCCGTCCGGGAGGGCGTGCATCGTCACTTTGAGCGCCACGGGATTGTCCGGCTTGTCCAGCCATGTGTTGACTTCGACCTGCCGCAGCGTCTTGACTGCCGACTCGAACGTCAGCGTGAGTGCGTCGCCGGCCTTGGCATAGCCTGGAAACTTCAACGCGGCGAATCCAGGGCCCGCCTGTGACAGCGATGCCGTGCCGGCATTCATCACCACCTGCATCTTGTCAGGCTCGGGCGGCAGGTACTGCTGGACGAGCGCGACAGCACTTTCCAGTTCTTCCTTCATCTCGCCCGTTTTTTTGGCGACAATCTTGCCTTTCAGGCCCCGTTTCTTCTGCGGCGGCGGTGGCGTGACTACGGCGGTCTTCTGCACCGTGCCGTCCGGTCCGTACCGGCACGAGTCGACCTTGGTGGCCTTGACCTCGCCTTTGAGCAGGAGTTCGGTCTTCTCGATCCATGAGTAAGACCGAAGCGTCTGCTGGTTTCTGGCCGCAGCCGCCGCTGTGCTGGCTGATGCTGAGGGCCTCGAGGCCGCGAATGGATGCGCTGGCTGCGTGTTCGGATTTCCGACCCTGGTTCATCCGTGCTGGGTAGTCGGCCGTGGGGCTGGTAGCGTGACCGAATCGTGTCGGACGAGCACGGGCAACGGGCGACGGCCGCGGACTCTCGCCAACCAATAGAACATCGCGCCAAACAGCAGCAGAATCGGCAGCGCGCGCATCGGCCCGGTCGTGAACGGCTCGGGCAGGACTCTCGCCACGCGTCCACGGATCGAGAAGAACGAACCGGCCGCGATGAAGAGCGCGAAGCACATGCGCCACAGATGGCGCGCCAGGCGCGGCCCGCCGCGAGGCATACCGAATCGCATGATGCGTACGTCGCCCGCCGCCGCCAGCAGCAGGACTGTGGCCAGGATGAAGGACATCACACCGATCGTGCGAAACGGGACGCCGCCCGGGGAAACGCGCGTGCTGTTGATGGCCTTGACGCCGCCCACGATCGCGACGAGCGCGAGTCCAAGCGCGAATGTCACCGCCACGACGTTGATGCGCCGAGTCCATGGTGACGCCGGCCTGACGGTCGTCAACGCCGTGCCGACAAAGTAGGCCGTCATGAGGCCGCCCATCACGTTCCCGTCGATGAGACCGCTACGAAGTCCCAGAATCGAGGCGCTGGTGCCCATGACCAGCATCGCGTAGACGAACAGCAGCCCGCTGCGGCGGTGGATAGTCCCGCCCTTCTTCACCGAGAGAGCGACGGCGCCGAGCACAATCGCGAGCCCGCCGGCGGCAATGTGGATTGGTAAGAGCATGGGCTACCTCGGCTGGCCGCGTCGCAGACTCCACAGTCCGCGCGCCGACAGCATGAGGGTGAGGCCCCCCACCCCGCCGAGCGCCCAGAGAGTCCAGACGAAGAAGAAGCCGCCGGTGGACCTGGCGATCTCGGCGTAATGGGCGCCCCTCATGTGGATGATGGGCATCCCTGCTGCGAACAACCCTACGAGCAGCATGATGACGTGCCCCGCTCGACGTTCGGCGAGCACGAGCGTGCCGTAGAGAAAGACCACGAGGACGAGCAGCGCAGTGTTCGAGGGCTCGGCCTTCGATATCCCACGGACGATGTCGTCGGTAACGTGAAGCGTCAGCAGGAGGATCGAGAGCAGAGACGCGACCACCAAGGTTGCGGTTTGCTTCATCGCTACATCGTGCCGGCACGCGTGCGCTCGAACAACGAGCTTGCGACGAAGAGCGGATTCGCCCCGCCGAAAGACAGTTACACCGGGCCGAACGGCGGCTACATCTGACGGAACAGATGCAGGTAGTTACGGCTCACCGGCAGAACGTCGTCTCGACCCTTCACGTGAATCTCCGCCGTTTCGTTGTCGTGCCGCTTGACATGGCTGATCGCGCGCAGATTGACGACCACCGACCGATGGACTTGCGCGAACTGCTCGCCGTCGAGCTGCTCGAGCAGCTCCTTCAGGGGCGTCCGCACCACCGCCTCGGCCGGCTTCCCACCATCGCGCCAGGCGACGATGGTGTACTTCGCGTCGGAGCGCAGGTAATCGACATCGTCGACGGCGATGAGGCGCACGGTCTTGCCAGACTGCGCGCGAATCCATCGGAGCGCCTCCTTCCTGCTGCCGCCGCTCTGCAGCTTCGCGAGCTGCTCGCTCAGTTGCCGCAATAGCTGCTCGGTGTTGATCGCCGGCCGCGACGACTGCACTCGTTCCCTGAGACGGCTCACGGTTTCCGCGAGCCGCGCCTCTTCGACCGGCTTCAGCAGGTAATCGAGTGCGCCCTGCGCAAACGCCTGCACGGCGTAGTGATCGTACGCCGTGACGAACACCAGATGCGCGCGCCGGCCGATGTGGTGCGCGGCATCGACGCCGGAGAGTCCTGGCATGTGGACGTCGAGGAAGCAGATGTCGGGATGACGCTCGTCGAACAACCGCACCGCCTCCCGTCCGTTCCGCGCCTCGGCGACAATCTCGAGCTCGGGCCACACGATCGCCAGCAGACGCCGCAGCGCATCGCGCAGCAGCGGTTCATCGTCGGCAATCAAGGCGGTCGGGGGTGCGTTCATGTTCGTGCGGGTATATCGACTTCGACGGCGACGCCGCGGAGAGCGCCGGACTTCAGGCGCAGTTGCGCTGCCTCGCCGAAGATCAGCTGCAGCCGCTCGCGCAGAGTCGTGAGCCCGGTGCCGAGACTGCTCGCGGAAGGTCGAAGGCCGGCGCCAGTGTCGGTGACGCGGACCACACACCGGTCGCCAAGGCGCTCGATGTCGATATCGATCCGGCCTCCTTCTTCGCTGGGGTCGATCCCGTGTCGCACGGCATTTTCGACCAGCGTCAACACGGTGGTCGGAGGACAGCGAACCTTCAGCGCCGACGGATCGACGCTCATCGCGTACTGGAGGCGATCGGGCATGCGCATCTGCATCAGCTCGAGATAGGGCCGAACGAGCTGCAGCTCGCGCTCGATCGTTGCGTCGGAGTCGTGGAGCCGCGGCACCGCCGCGCGCAGGTACGCGGTCAGGCTCCGCAGCACAGCCGACGCATGCGGCGAGCCCGTATCGACGAGCGCCTGTACGTTCGCGAGCGTATTGAACAGAAAATGCGGGGCGACCTGCGCCTGCAGCAGGTGCAGGCGCGCATCGAGCGCCTGCCGCTCGAGCTCACTGCGCTCGAGCGCGAAGGTCAGGCTCTGTTCGCGTGCAAACGCTTCCTTCTGCCGGACGATGGCGGCAAGCGCCGTCCACGGCGCGAGAAGGAGGCCGCTGAACGTCAGATGGGTCCACCCGTCCATGCGGCTGGGATTCTCCCAGAAGGGCGGCGCTCCCTGCGGGGTGGACAGAACGTAGATCAGCACCGTCGTCACCGGCATGAACACACCGACCGCAACGACCTGCAGCGCCCATCGCTGAAGCCACAGCGGCAGACGACGCGGCCATACCTCGAAAAGGGCAAAGGCAGTCGTCGCCGACAGGCCGAGGATGATGGTGCGAAGAAAGAGGGCGGATGGTGCACTTCTCCAGCCGTGCAGCATCAGGAGGCCAACACCGATGGACATCGCCAGCGCGACGGCAACGCGCCGGGTTGTCTTCACACCGATGCCGACCGGCGTCGCGGTCGTCGCCACTTCGGGCATGACCTGAGAATATCTTTTGTGGCGTTCTAATCCGGTGCTCACTTGTGTTGTCACCCATCAGTCACGTGGGGCAGGGCTTCAGCCCTGCAAATCGCGCTCGCAAGCAGGCCTGAAGGCCTGCCCCACATGACTACACAAGTGAAGCGCGGGTTTAGAGGCCGCCACTCGCTTGAACTCGGGCACGCGGGGTGTAACCGCGCGGCTCACCGCCCGACGCAGCAGTTCTCCACGATGTCGCGCCACGGGAGTCGGCACACTCGCCAAAAACTACGGCAGCGATGCGGTCGGTCGCTTCGCCGGGCCGGCGAAATGGCGGTCGTACCACTCGAAGGCGCGCTGGATGGAGTCGACCTGGTGCTTCGGCTCGGCCAGCCCGTGTCCCTCGCGCGGGTATCGGACGAATACCGTCTCCACGCCGACATCCTTCAGCGCGATGTACATCTGCTCGGCCTCGGCGATGGGCACGTCAGGATCGTTTTCGCCGTGCATCAGCAGCGTCGGCGTGCTGACCTTGGCGACGTGCTTCAGCGGCGATCGTTCCCACAGCACGTCCATGAGGTTTCCCTGGTGCGGGTAGGCACCCCACTCCATCGCCTCGTACTGGTTGTAGTAGGTCATGTAGTTGTACGAGATGAAGTTCGAAATACCGGCGATCGGGATGGCCGCCTTGAAGATGTTGGTCTGCGTGATCAGCCAGTTGGTGAGCTGTCCGCCGTAGCTCACGCCTTCGATGCCGATGCGGTCGCGGTCGATCCACGGATACCGCCGAAGGGCGGCGTTGACGCCGTACAACACGTCCATCGCTTCGTCGCCGTCCTGGTCGCGAAAGACGGCGTCGGCGAACTGCTGCCCGTAGCCGGTGGAGCCGCGGTAATTCACCATGAGCACCGCGTAGCCGTGGGCGGCGTAAATCTGGTTGCGCGTATTGATTGCCGGGCCCTGCTGCCCGTGCGGGCCGCCGTGGATGTTGAGCACCAGCGGATATGTCTGTCCCGGCGTCCATCCCACCGGCTTGGTCAGGAAAGCCTCGACGTTGAACTTCATGTCGTTGCTGATGAAGGTGAACGACTCCACATCGGCAAGCTGCCTGCCGCGCAGCAGCTCTGAGTTCACGTCCGTGAGATTGCGCGCGTTCGCGCCTTGGCGCAGGTAGAGGTTGGGAGCGTCCTTGGGCCCTGAGTAGGTGTACGCGATCGCGCCGTCTCTGCGAACGGAGAAGGAAGACACTGATCCGATGTCGCCGAGCAGCTTTTCGGGAGCTCCGCCGTTCACGGGCAGACGGTACAGATGGACGTGGCCGCGCTCCTGCACCTGGGTGAGCACCGCCGCGCCGTCCGCGGCCCAGACAGCTCCAAGCTGACGGTTGTCCATCGCGCCGCCAATCTCGCGCCGGTTCGAACCGTCAGCGTTCATCACCCAGACGTGCGGATCCTCCATGTTCGTTTCGCGGTCGGTGAGACCCCGCTTGGTCGAGAGGAATGCGATCATCCTGCCATCGGGCGACCACCTGGGCGAGAACTCGACGCCCTCGGTGCTGGTCAACTGTCGAATGGAACCGTCGCGCATGCCGACGGTGAACAGGTCGTAATTGAAGAAGCGGTCGGCGTCGGGATTGTGCTCGGCGGCGTACAGGATTTGCGAACCGTCCGGCGACCAGTCCACCGAGTGCTCGTAACCGGTGCCCGTCGTCAACTGCTGCACCTGCCCGGTGGCCACGTCAGCGACATAGATGTGCAGTCGCCGGTTGTCGTTGAAGTGGGCATTGCCCTCCCAGTAGTCCGGCTTATAGAGGTAGCGCGTGATCACCACCGGATCGCCGGTCGCGTCGCGGGTCTCCGGTCCTTCGGCCGAGGCAACAAAGGCGATCTTCTTCCCATCGGGCGACCAGGCCAGCGTGCGTCCCTGGTAGGGCTCCGGACTGTTGGTCCCCGGGGCGTCGGCGAGAAAGCGCGTTCCACTCGCATCGGGATGCGCAATGACAACTCCGTGCTTGTCGCCGGCGGCGCCGCTGTAGGCGATCCACTGGCCATCGGGCGACCACTCCGGACTGCCGGAAGCCTCCTGTCCCTCGCTGAAGCGCGCCGTATGGCCGTTGCGCAGGTCCATCACGTAGAGCTGCCCGTAGGGTCGTCCCGGGCCGTCATTGCTGTCCACCGTATAGGCAACGAGGTTGCCATCGGGGGAAAACTTCGCTCCCCCGACCGAGCGCCATTTCAGCAGGTCCGCCGGCATGAGCCCCTGCGGCGCCTGCGCGAACGACACATCCCGGGCTGTCGTCGAGACGATCGACGCGCACACCACCGTCGCCAGGAGAAAACGTCTCATGTAGCCATCCTTCGGAAACTTGCGTGCTCTTCCGGGTGATTCACGTCGTCACCGCGCCTCGTCCCCGCTGAGCCGAAGCGGGCGTTCGAACCAGGCAACATCCCAGAACTTGTTGAACTTCCGGCCCACCGCGTGGAAGACACCAACCGGTTGAAAGCCGAACCGCTCGTGGAAAGACAGCGATCCGGGATTCGGCAGGCTGACACCCGCGACGATCGTCTGGACGTCCTCGTGGTCGAGCGCAGCGAACAGCGCGGTGTAGAGCGCCGTCCCACAGCCGCGACCCACAGTGTCCGGATGACAGTACACACTGGCCTCGACCGTCGTGTGATACGCCGGCTTTGGACGCCATCGACTGCTGCTCGCATATCCCACGCACCTGGCCTGGTCGTCAATGGCGACGAGCAGACGATGCGGCCCGGAGTCACTGTGATCGTGGAACCACGGTTGGCGCTCGGACGTGGTGAACGGATGGAGATCGAACGTGATCGCCGTATTGACGACGTAGTGATTGTAGATGTCGGTCAGCGCCTCGAGGTCGTCGAGGGTTGCCGGTCGAATCGCATAATCGGCCATGGCGAATTGTACGCGGGCCTCAGGATGCGGAAGGCCTCCCGTGCGAACCATCAGACGCGTGCACGTACCACCGAAGCTGGCCTCATCCTCACTCACCGATCGTGCGGATCACTCGACACCGATTGCCCGCGGCGAATACGGTTTCGGGCACATCGCGCGTGCCGACGCTGCCGGCTCCGATGACGGCTCGCGAGCCGATCCGCACACCGCCGAGAATAATCGCGCCGCCGCCCACCCACACGCCTGATCCGATGTCGGGGTCACGGGCAGAATGGACCATACCCATACCGCCTCGGACGACGAGGCCGGTGAGCACGAACCGGCCGATTGCGGACCCATTTGGGAATCGGCGCGAACAGCGCGGTCTTCACGCTCGTGAACGCCGCGCTGATGCGTCCGCCTGGTTTCGCCGATCCGGAGCGGCTCATGCTCGTGTATGAGGCGATCCCGCCATCGGGCGTCGAACGATTCGACGTATCGCCCCCCGATTATCTCGACCTCGTCCAGTATCAGCATTCGTTCGCAGCAATTGGCGCGTACCGCACCCTCACCGTAGAACTGTCAGGCGGAGGCCAGGCGGAACAGATCGACTCGGCCGAGATCACGTCGTCGCTGTTCGGCACGCTCGGCGTCGCCGCGTCCGAGGGGCGCACCTTTCTCCCCGAAGAGGATCAACAGCAATCGAACGTCGCGATCATCAGCCACGCGCTCTGGACGCGTCGCTTTGGCGGCCGTTCGCCACTCGGGTCGGCGATCGTCCTCGATCGCAAGCCGTACACGGTGGTTGGTGTGATGCCGGCCGGATTCGAATTCCCGCGCCGCGGCGCATCATCGAACGCGACTCCCGCGGACGTCTGGCTTCCGCTAATCTTCACGCCGCTCGAAAAACAGGGCCGCGGGATGATGTACAGGCACAGCGTCATCGGCCGGCTGCGCGACGGTACGTCGCCGTCACAAGCGGCCGCCGAGATCTCGGCGCTGGCCACACGCATCAGGGAGAATTACCCTGGCGGTCTCGGCGACGCGCTGCAAGTGACGATCGGCACGCAGATGCTGACCGAGGACCTGTCGGGTCAGGTGCGTCGGCCGCTGATGATCCTGCTCGCGGCGGTCGGCCTCGTGCTGCTCGTCACGTGCGCCAACGTGGCGAACCTGGTGCTCAGCCGCTCGGTCACGCGACAGCGCGACATCGGCATTCGTGCCGCCCTCGGAGCCGGACGCCTCAGGCTCTTCCAGGTCCTGCTCAGCGAAGCGTTGATCCTTTCCGGTTGCGGAGGGCTGCTCGGTCTGGCGCTCGGATACTGGGCACTTAAGGCGATTCCGGCCGTGCTGACGACGAGCCTTCCGGGTATCAGCACGGTCGCGCTCGACTGGCGCGTCGTTGCGTTCACGAGCGTGTTGTCGCTCGGCAGCGCCGCGCTGTTCGCGCTGGTGCCGCTCGCCGCAGGACTCAGGCGCGACCTGCACGATCTGCTTCGAGAAGGCTCCTCGCGCGCGACCGGCGGACGGCGCCAGCACCGCATTCAGGCTGGCCTCGTCGTCACGAGCGTCGCCTTCGCGTTCATGCTCCTGGTGTGCGCCGGGCTCTTCATCCGCAGCTTCACGCGCACGGCGCGTGACCGGTGTGCGATCCGCGTTACTCGGCGACGACCTCGACGCGGCGTGCGTCACGGCCGTGAGCGCCAGCGCTCGCGTGACGCTCGCGGCGATGCGTTCGGCATCGATGCGTCGGCTCGTCGCGCACCTTCGACGGCCAGGACGATCTGCGCGGGCGCACGGCCATCGCTGTCCGCGGCCGACAAGGCCAGTGATGGCGACCGTGCTGGCGACTCGACGCTACGAGTCCGGACGCGTCAAGCTCGAGCGTGATCGGTCGGCGCCGCAGCGCTTCAGCGCCCTGGTGATCTCCGGCTTCGGCATCGTCGCGTTGCTGCTCGCAGCGATCGGCCTGTACGGTGTGCTCGCATTCTCCGTGTCGCAGCGGCGGCGCGAGATCGCTGTACGTTTGGCTCTTGGTGCTCAGCCACGCCGCGTGCTTCGTCGCACGGTGCGCGAGGGGATGACGCTCGTAGCGATCGGTCTGGCGGTCGGCGCGGCCGGAGCCATTTCGGCGACGAGGCTCCTGCGGGCCACACTGTTCGAGACGAACGTCTACGATCCGCTGACGTTCGCAACCATCCCCCTCGTGCTCGGCGTCGTTGCCCTCGCTGCGTCGTATCTGCCGGCACGGCGCGCGGCGGCCGTCGATCCGATTATTGCGCTGCGCGATTGACCACAGCGCGGCCGTGACGATGTTCGGGGGTTGAGGGCGGAGGCGGCCTGCGCCTCGCGAATGAACGTTCGAGGCTGGACGCGTCAGCCTCGTGCGCGATCACCTTCAGGGCTAACTTCACGACTGCGCTGATGTCGGCGACGGGGCGTCTCCCGGGCGAGCCTGGTCCATTGCCAGATACCCTCGGTCACGCTTCGCGGAAGCCGTTGCCCCAGTTGGCGCGCGGCCATGCACAGCTGACCCCGGTGGTGACCCTCGTGCGCGGCAAAGTAACTCAGGAAGTGCTCCATATCGGTCGGGAAGTTCTGCCAGGTCGCGCGAGGTACGCGCCCGCCATTCGCGATGCCCAGCTCGATGAGACTGACCATCCCATCGTTGCTTCGCGACAGCGCCTTCACGAGCTGCGCCGGTCGGACACGACGCAGGTCGACGAGGCGCGGCACTTCGACACCATGGGGTGCGCCGAGGCTCTTGATCCACCTGCACCGGCTGTTGTGAATGTGGGCAGCAATCATGCACACCGTGAGCCGTGGAATACCGGGGACACGGCTCCACCACACAGACGGGGGCAGATGCTCGATCAAGTACACAGTCGCACGGTTATTCGTCCGCCACGCCGCGATCAGCCGACTGGACTCTGCCCCTCTCGCCACTACGACTCCCCCCCTTCTCCGCAGGCGTTCGGCGAGCCGTCAACCGCGTGACGAGAGGTCCAGTCCTTCCCTAGCCGAGCGAATCCTGCCAGCGTGTGACGATTCGGCCGCGATCAGCGACGCGTGGCGATCAGCAACGTCTGCGGGGTCGGCAGATCGTGCGTCTGCACCTGGCCGAACCCGGCGGCATCGAGCATCTCCGTCAGTTCCGCCAGCGTATAGGCGTCGCCTTCCGGCGTACCGGCGAGCATCGTCAGTGAAAACCGCGCGGCAATGGGTGGCGTCACGCGATCGGGATTCGGCACGAACTCGACGATCGCCACGCGGCCGGACGGCTCGAGAGCCGTGGCGATCTTCCGGAGAAAGGTCGTGTTCTCGCCGGCGTTGAAGTGGTGAATGAAATTCGTGATCAGCGCGAGGCCGTAGCCGCCGCCGAGATCCGTGGTGAACGCATCACCCGCGCGTGTGTCGAATCGCGTGTGAACCCCCGCCGCCTGTGCATGTTCCTTCGCGACGGCGAGCACCGGCTCCCAGTCGACGGCCGTGACACGGACCGACGGGTTCCGCTGCGCGAGCACGATGCCGTACATTCCGTGACCGGCCGCGATATCGAGCACGTGGGCTCCGGAGGGGACGTCGATCACGTCCGCGATGGCGTGAGCATTCGCTACCGCCATCGGCACCATCGCGCGCGCGAACTCCACCCAGATCGGGTTCGCTTCGCTGACGGTGTTGCCCGCTGGCGCGACACCGCCCCGCTTCACCGCTCCCGTGAGATCGTCGAAATTCCGCTTCAACTCGGGCAGCGTGAGGAACTGCGCCATGGTGCCCATGTACGCGCTCGACTTCCGGCTCAGGAAGACTGCCGCCGTTGGAGACAGCTTGTACCGTCCCTCCTGCTTCGTCAGGAAATTCAGGGTCGTCAGGTAGTCGCACAGAATCCTGACGCCACGCGCGGACGCACCGACATGCCGCGCGAGGGTATCGGAATCCTGAGTCCCCTCGTCGATCGCTGTAAACAGACCCAGGTCGATGGCAGCTTTCAACGCGGCGGTCTGCTGATACGCGAACAGCGCGTCGAACACAACTTCGGGCGATACGGTTGCGGCGTCAGACATCGGAAACTCCTTTTTGCCAGGCCGTTGAGTGTAACTCACCAATGAGTGAGCGTGTGTTCGCGCGCCCTGACGAGTACTGGCTGCACGCGAAATCCGAAGCCGGCATGATCGCGAAATCTGCCGCCTCGAGCTTGCTGTGGCTTCATAGGCGGGTCGATGAATGTTCGCGCGCTCTGACGGTACTGGCTGCACACGAAATCCGAAGCCGGTGATGGAAATCGGCCTGGAGCTTGGGACTACAGCCGGGTCGATGAATCCCCGCCGAAGGTAGCATCGTGGGTGCCTACTCGTATCGAAGGGCCAGAATCGGGTCGATCCGGCTGGCCTTTCGCGCCGGGATCAACCCGGCCGTCGCCGACACCACCGACAGGACGACCACCGTGGCAATGGCCATCGTCGGGTCCTGCGCCTTGACGCCGTACAACTGCGACTCGACGAATCGCCCGAGCACGAGCGCGGATGGCAGGCCTATCGCGAGCCCGATCGCGAGCAGTATCAGCACTTCCCGCATCACGAGCCAGATCAGGAGACCCGGCTGAGCGCCGAGCGCGAGTCGGATGCCGAGCTCCTTTCGACGACGCGCGACCACGAATGCCCCTTTCGACGACGCGCGACCACGAATGCCATCACGCCGTAGAGCCCGATCGACGCGAGCAGCGTGGCGAGGAAGCCGAACCCGGCCGAGAGCGTGGCGATGAGGTGGTCGGTGAGCAGCGTCTCGTCGAGCTGCGCTTCGACGGTCTTCATTTCGTAGATCGGCAGCGCTGCGTCGAGCTGGCGCACTACGCTCCGCATCGTGCTGTACGCGGACGAGGAGGCGTTGTGCGTCCGCACATAGATCGTCGCGCTGTTCTTGCCGAAGTTGGGGATGAACACCTGGCGCCGGACGCCCTCGCGCGGACCCTCGTAGAGCGAATCCGCGACAACGCCCACGACCTCGATGTTCTGCTTGGCGTCGGGTCCGGTGCCGAAGCCGATGCGCCGTCCGATGGCGCTGCGACCCTTGAAGAAATGATTGGCGAATTTTCTGTTGACGATCGCAACGGTGTGAGCGGAGGCCGACTTCTCGTCGGCGAGCAGGGTCGCGAAGAACGTCGCGTGGTTCTGGACGTCGGCATCGGTGAAGTCCCGCCCTTCGAGCAGCGGAATGCGCATCGTCTTGAAGTATCCGGGCGAGAGCGCGTTCATGAAGGCCTGCATGTCTTCGCCGTCGACGGGGTGATGACCTTCGACCGACATGCTGCTGTCCCACTCGTTGCCGCTCAGGATGGATACGGTGGCAAGGCCGGCGGAATCGACGCCTGGCGCCGAGCGCAGACGTGCGAGCAGCTGGCTGTAGAAGTCCGTGGCCTTGCGATCGTCGTAGCCGCTGAGCGACGGCGCGAGCTGGAACGTGATCAGGTTGTCGAGCGCGACACCCGTTTCGGCGGTCTTGAGGTTCTGCAGGCTGCGCACGAAGAGTCCGGCACCGAACAGCAGCAGGAAACTGAGCGCCACCTGCGCGGTGACCAGGCCCTTGCGCAGGAACAGCGAACCGCTGCCTCCTGCCAGTGAGCCCACCGTGTCCTTGAGCGTCGTCCACGGGTCGGGGCGGCTCGAGCGCAGCGCCGGCACGAGACCGAACACGATTCCCGTCGTCAGCGTGAGGACGAGCGTGAAGCCGAGGATGCGGGCGTCAGGCCATGGCGCGATGAGGAGCGGAGTCCCATCAGTCGGCATGTACGCCAGCAGACCTCGTGTGAGCGCGACCGAGAGCAATACCCCCGCGATGCCGCCGAAGAACGACAGCACGAGGCTTTCGACGAGCAACTGCCGCACCAGCTGCCGCCTCGACGCACCGAGCGACAGGCGCACCGCGATCTCCCGCTGGCGCATGAAGCCGCGCGCAATCAGCAGGTTGGCGACGTTCGCGCAGGCGATCAGCAGCACGAGACCGACCATGCACATGAGCACGACCAGGGGCGTGGAGAAGTCGTTGCGCAGGCCGGAGTAGCCCATGGCCGCGTGCTCGACGAGCAGTCGCCCCTTCATGAATTCGCCGCGCTCGTACTTGGACCAGTCTTTCGCCGCCGGCAGCGACATCTCATGCCGCCGAATCTGCGTAAAGAGCGTCTGGAGCGGCGCCTTCGCCGACTCCGCCGTGTAGCCCGGCTTGAGCCGTGCGAACACCTGCACCCACCGCGCGCGGCGGTCACCGATCTTCAGCCAGTCCCAGTCGGGCAGCATGACCGGCTTCATCAGGATCGGCACGCGGATCTGGGGACTCCGTGCCGGATCGATCCCCGCAAACCCCGCCTGAGACACGCCGACAATCGTCATGGGGTAGTCGTTGACGAGGATCTTCTTGCCGATGATCCTGGGGTCACGGGCAAAGCGGCTCACCCAGTAGTCGTAGGCGAGAACGACGACCGGGTGGCCTTGATAGACCTGATCGTCTTCCTTCGAGTTGAGCACGCGCCCGGCGGCGGGCCTGACCCCCAGCATGGTGAAGAAGTTGCCGGAGACGAGCTCGGCCTCGAGCCGTTCGGTCCGGTTGTCGATGCTGACGGATGCGGGCACCAGACGCCGGCACACGACCTCGGCCAGGGGGGCGGCGCGCTTCTGATAGTCCTGGTAAATCGGATACGAATGCATCCGCGAGCCCGCATTGCTGCCGTTGTTGGCCCCTTCCTGATAGAGCATGACGAGCTCGTCGGGGTTCTTCACCGGGAGCTTGCGGAGCAGAATCTGGTCGATCAGCGTGAAGATCGCTGTGTTTGCGCCAATTCCGAGCGATAGCGACAGGATGGCCACGACGGCAAAGAGCGGGCTCCGGCGCAGGCCGCGTAATGCATACCGCAGGTCGGCAAAGATCTCAGGCATCGGGCGATTTGACGGAATCGGCGGCCAAAGGGTTTGCTGGATGCCGCCGGGGATCCTCGCGCCCGTGGTCGGTGCGGCGTGCTCGTGCTCGAGACTCCCGCCCAGGCAGCGGCTCGAGACGCGACGCCGCGGTCTTCCCGCCGACCCGCTCTATCGTCAGTTCGATGTCGCCCAACTGCATTCGTTCCGTGAACGACATCGTTACGGCGCCGGGGTGAGGCCATGTCGGCGCATGATTTCGACCATCCTGACCGGGTCGGGTGGCCCACCGGCCGCCGCCCTGACCACCTCGGCCGCCTCGCGAAAATACTGCGGGCCGATCGCGGCTGGTGTGATGGCACAGAGCGCCTTCGCATCCTGGCTGCCGTTGTTGTCGAACCGGTGAATGGCGCCGCGCCGGATGCAGAGGGCTTGCCCCGGTCCGACGTCAACCCGTGTGCCGTCGACGGTCCAGGTCAGCAGGCCCTCGATGCCGTAAACCGTCTCCTCGTAGTGATCGTGGCTGTGCGCCGGAGCGGTGAGGCGCTGACTGGCGGGGACAGTCAGCTCGAAGAGCGCCAGGCTGCCACTCGCCTCAGCACCCGTGATCAAGAAGCGCACGGCGAGCGGCCCCAGACGGATGGTCTCGTCGGCGGGATTGACGTGCGGGTCGGTCGTTTCTGGTGCCATTGAACATCTCCATCTGGTAAATCACGCAGTAGGGCGGCCCTTGGCTTTGCCCTTGCAGCTGGGATTGCAACGGAGGGCTGCCATGGATCTCACCACCGGGCTCATGATCGTAGCCGGGTTGTTTCTGCTGATCCTCGTGCCATACCTCGTGTTTGAAATCCGCCGGGGCAAGGCGCACGGACACACGCGGTTCACGTGGTTCAAGCCACGCGGCCACAGCGATATCGGACCTGATGTGGGCGTTCGCTACACGAAGCCGGGTGTGGACGACGCGAAGGGCTTGCGGCGCTGACGTGTGCGGTGGCGCTGGCTCATCGATCCAACGGATCGACAAAGCCAGCGCACGTCCAAATCCTGTGACGGGATGCCCGCGGGAACCGCCAATGACCTGCTACTGGAAGATGTCGGATTCGCCCTTCAGCTGTTCCTCCTGGGCGTCCATCCATTTCTGGAACTCGTCTGCGGTCTGGACGGTGACGAATCCGCGCATGCGGGCATGGCCCAGCCCACAGAGCTGCGCGCAGGCGATCTCGTACTGAAAGTCCGCCTTCCCCGTCCGGGTCCGCATCTCGGCGGTCGTGACGTTGGGAATGAACCAGATGGGAATCGTGAGGCCGGGAATGGCGTCCTGCTTCACCCGGAACTCGGGCACGCCGAAGCTGTGGATGACGTCCTTGCTCCTGAGCCTGACGATCACGGGCTTGTTCACGGGCAGGTAGAGCTGATTGACCGTGGTGATGTCGTCCTTGGCAGCCGGATCGGAGCGATCGACTCCGAGAGGGTTCGACTGCAGGTCGATCAGCTTGACGTCGGTGCGGCCAAATACTCTGTCGGGGCCGGCATAGTGGACGTTCCAGGCGAACTGCTCGCCCGTGACCCGAACGACCAGCGCCTGGTTCTCCGGCGGAATGCGGTCGACTCTCGCGGCCCAGATCGGAACCGAGAACGCGAACAGGAGAATCGCTTCGACGATGGCCACGCCGATCTCGGAATAGCTCGAGGCATGCGACTTGATTCCCGTGTAGTCCGCCACCGGGTGCCGCGAGCGGCGGAAGCGAACCAGGGTATACGCGAAGAATGCTCCCCATCCGACGAACAGGATGAGCATGAACACGTGCGTCCAGCCAATCAAGCTGTCGATCTGGCCGCCGTGAGCCGAGGCGAGCGGCGGGAGTCCGAGCCATTCAGTCATGATGTTCTCGAGGCCCCTTGGAGCTCCGACCACTCGGTGTCGAGCTCGACGTCTGCGATGCGCTTCGCGCGCCTGCGAAGGTAGAGAAAGAAGCCCACGAACCCGCCCTGGACCACGAGCGTGATGGCCAGCATCACGATGACCCCGAGCTTCGTCGCGTCGATCATCGAGCTCTCCTCCGCCCCGAAGCACACGGGGCAGGCAAGGACGCTCGTGCCCCCGCCGATGATCACGGCCGCGGCCGTCGTGCAAGCCTGCAAAATCCAGCGGAGGGCCGGCGACTCGGCGCTTCCTGCCGCGCCGAAGCGCGACCTGTCCGGCGTAGCACGACGCGCGAAGGGGGAAGAGTGGAGGCGGGTCATCGCAGCGTCCTCGTCTTACGCAGGAACCATGAGTCGTAGACGACCAGACCCAATGACACCGCGAAGGCCGCGATAGCCGCGAGCAGGCTCGCCACACCGTCCTCCCGCCCGTATCGGCCCAGGCACCAGAGACCGAAGATCACCGCAAGCGCCGCGGAGAGGAGGATCAGCAGCGCGTGGACCGACCGCAGGTTCATCAGTGAATCCAGTAGCCGTTGCTGACGGTCATGGCCGGAAGGGCGAGCAGCGCGACAAAGAAGACAGCGGTAATCGCGAGAACCGCGTAGATCAGCTTCTTCTCGGAGATCAAGTGCATGAAGTAGCACGCCACCAGCGTTCCCTTCACGGTGGCAACGAGCAGGGCCACGCTCACGGCGATCGGCACGGGAAGGTGAACGCGAGACACCGCCACCGTGATCAGTGTCAGGGCCATGAGCGCGACGAACACGGTGATGTAGATCCTGACGTGCTTGTCGATGTCAGCTGCGTGGTCGCTCGTCACGCTCACGTGATCGCTCGTCATGATCGTCGTCCCTGCTAGAGAAGATACAGCGTCGGAAACAGGAAGATCCAGACCAGATCCACGAAGTGCCAGAAGAGACCCGAGTTCTCGACCCGATTCGTGAACCACTCCGGGTTCGTCTTCCAGAGCTTCGAGCCTGGACCCAGCAGATAGGCGTTCACCGCCATCCCGCCGGCCACGTGGAGCATGTGCAGGCCGGTCAACGTGAAGTAGATGGCGAGGAAGTTGTTGGTGCTGGGAAAGAGCCCGTCGTGGAACTTGTGGCTGTATTCGAAGTACTTCACCACGAGGAACACGAACCCGAGCAGGATCGTCGTCCCCATGTAGATCCGGAAGGTCCCGATGCGGTGGCGCATCAGCGACGCCCAGGCCATGACCATCGTGACCGACGACGAAATGAGGACGAGCGTGTTGAACGTGGCGAGCGGCACGTTCAGGATCGTGTCTCCCCGCGGCCAGGTCGGTGCCCCCGTCCGGATCAGGATGTAGGACGCGAACAGGGCGCCGAACAGCATCACCTCCGACGCCAGAAAGAGCCAGATCCCGATCTTGCCGTTATTGAGGCCGGTATCGCGGCGGATCGCTACGGTGTAGGGAATTTCCATCTCAATCAGGCCTCGGACTGCGGCACGAAGTCCCTGGCCGCGCCGGGAACGCTGTACTCGTAGGGCCCCCGGTACGCTTCCGGTGGCGCGGAGAAGTTGCCGTGCGGCGGGGGCGATGGCGCCGCCCACTCTATTGTCGTGGCCTGCCACGGGTTCGCGTCGGTCTTCTCTCCCTTCCGGAGGCTCCAGAAGAAGTTGAAGATGAAGGGGATCTGGAAGAGCGCCATAATCCACGCACCCCAGGACGACACGACGTTCAGGTGCAGCACCGGCTGCGCAAACGCGTAGCTCGCGCCACCGTCGTACAGCCGCCGTGAGACGCCGGCCAGGCCCATGAGGAACATCGGCATGAAGATGACGTTCATGCAGACGAACGAGCCGGCGAAATGGATCTTGCCGAGCGTCTCGTTCATCTTTCTTCCAGTTGCCTTCGGATACCAGTAGTAGATCCCCGCGAACAGGGCGAAGATCGTCCCTGGCGCGACGACGTAGTGGAAGTGGCCGATGACGTAGTAGGTGTCGTGCAGCGGGATGTCCGCGACGTTCAAGCCGAGCGGAAGCCCCGTGAGCCCGCCGATGCCGAACATCGGCAGAAAGGCGACCGCGAAGAGCATCGGCGTATTGAAACGTATCGATCCGCCCCAGAGCGAGATGATCAGGGCCGTGAGGATCACGACCGATGGAATCGAGATGATCATCGTCGTCGTCTGGAAGAACGCCGCCATCGCCGTCCCCATGCCGGTCATGAACATGTGGTGCGCCCACACGATGAACGACATGAAGCCGAGGAAGATGATCGAGTAGACCATGGAACGGTAGCCCCACAGGGGCTTCCGCGTGTTGTTCGCGATGATCTCGGCGACGATCCCCATCGCCGGAAGGATCAGGACGTAGACTTCCGGGTGCGCCAGGAACCAGAACAGGTGCTGCCACAGGAGCGGGTTGCCTCCGCCCGCATTCGTCAGGACCTGGCCGCTGACGACGAGGCCGCTCGGGAGGAAGAAGCTGGTCCCGGCGACACGATCCATCAGCTGCATGACGCCCGCGGCCTCGAGCGGCGGGAAGGCCAGGAGCAGGAGGAACGCGGTCACGAACTGCGCCCACACGAAGAAGGGGAATCGCATGAACGTGAGGCCCTTGGCGCGCAATTGGATCGTGGTCGTGATGAAGTTGACCGCCCCGAGCAGCGACGAGGTGATCAGGAAAATCATCCCGATGAGCCACATCGTCTGGCCCGTACCCGCGATGACCGAGAGGGGCGCGTAGGAGGTCCACCCGGACTGCGCCGCTCCCCCGGGGACGAGGAAGCTGGCCAGCATCGTCACGCCGCCGAGGAAGAAGAACCAGTAGCTCGCCATGTTGAGCCGCGGGAAGGCCATGTCCGGCGCTCCAATCTGGAGCGGGAGCACGAAATTCCCGAAACCGCCGACGGCCAGGGGCACCACGCCGAGAAAGACCATGATGGTGCCGTGCATCGCCCCGAGCTCGTTGTAGAACTCAGGGAGCATCGTGCCTCCCGGCATGCGCGCTTCGCCGAAGAGGTTACCGATGAGCGGCAGCGCGACGCCAGGGTAGGCGAGCTGCCAGCGCATGAGCATCATCAGCGAAAAGCCGAATAGCAGGAACAGCAGACCGGTGATGCCGTACTGGATGCCGATGACCTTGTGATCGACGGAGAAGACGTACGTGCGCCAGAAGCCGAGCGCCTCGTGATGGACGTCGTGCGCGGCGTGCGGCGTGGATGCGGCGACGGCTGCCGGCTCACTCATGCGCTGATCTCCGAATGACTACTTCGCGGGGACGGCGAACTTGAAGTTTTGCGTCTTCGTATCGGTGGCGCCAACCGTGACCGAAGCTGTCTGCGTCCCCAGCCTTTCGTGCCAGGCGGTGATCTCGTAGGTGCCAGGGTCGAGGCCGGAAATCGTGAACTTCCCGTCCGTGCTCGTCACCGAAAAGAAGGGATGGGTGAAGACACCGACGTAGGCGCTCATCCAGGGGTGGATGTCGCACTTGGTGTGGAAGATCGCCTCCGCTTTGTCGAAGGTCGTTGTCGTCTCCTTGAACGTCGCCGGCATCGCCCGGTTGAACGACTTGTTGATCTGCGGCAGCGTGTGGATGTTGTGGAGGATGCCGTCGGAGTTGAGGATCTTGTAGGTCTGACCGACCATGATCCCCATCACGTGCGGCTTGTACTGACAGCCATTCTGATCGAGGACAACCGGCGTACTCGGGACGGGCCAGGTCTTCCCGGCCGGGAGGCCCTTCGAGACATAGACCATGATGTTCGCCATGGTGTTGCCGCTGCCGAGCACCAGCATTTCGTTCGGCACGGGTCCCGAGTGCTTCTTGGCGCACCCGGGGTCGGCGTCCATCGCGATCGGTTTGAGAGTGGGGGCTTTCCCGTCGAAGGTGACGGTTCCGTTGATGGACGACGCGGCGATGGCGACGCCTGGCCAGACCGACACGGCGGCCAGCACTGCCGCCAGGCACACCCTCTTCTCCATCCTGCGCATCCTCGTCTCCTTGGTCATGGTCCATCGCCTCCTTGTTCGTCTTCGAGACGCCGGCTCCCGCGCGCGATCACATCGGGGCTGTCGTCTCAGAAATTTGATTGCGAGCCGACTGTACACCCGCCTTCGCGCGCAGCACAAGTCGCGCGCTTCGGCGCGGCAGGCCCACGGTTGCGTGGCTGCGCATGGCCCGCGGGCACACGCCACGACGGGTTGCGTGCTGGCATCCCCGTAAGCTCGCCGTCATCAACTCAGGCGTTCTCGAAAGCGAGAGATTCGGCGAGCCTCGGGTCGCGCAGCGGCACGAGTGCCTGCCGTCGCATCAGCCAGCTCGCCGCCGCCACGAAGCACCCGCCGACGGCCATCAGCGCGGCGACGTCCAGCACCGACGGACGGAACCCGTCGGGATGGAGCGTCGGCATGATCTGCCAGTGGAGATCGAGGAAGTGCATGGCGAGGAGCCACGCTCCGCCGGCCGCCAGGGTCGCTCCCTTCCGCTTGACCGTGCGCCCCATCAGATAGAAGAACGGCGCCACGAAATGCCCCGCCATCAGGAACAGCGAGACCTGCATCCAGGACCCCTCCATCCGGGCCTTGTACCAAATCGTCTCCTCCGGGAGGTTGGCGTACCACATGAGGAAGAACTGGGAGAAGCCGATATAGGCCCAGAACGCGGTGAATGCGAACAGGAGCTTGCCGACATCGTGCAGGTGCTCGGTGCTGATGACCGTGTCCAGCAGTCCCGCCCCGCGCATCGCCACCACGACGACCGAGAGCAGCGCGATGAACCCGACGAAGGACCCGGCGAAGAAATAGACGCCGAAGATGGTCGAGTACCAGTGCGGCGTGAGCGACATGATCCAGTCGAACGAGGCGAAGGTCGAGGTCACCGAGAGGACGATGAGGGCGGGACCCGCGAGGCGGCGCAAGCGGGCCGACACCCGGAGATCCCCCGTCACGTCCTGACCGCGCGAGCTGCGGTAGTAGAAGACCGCGATGAAGGACCAGCTTCCGAAGTAGAGCGCCGCCCGGACCAGGAAGAACGGCACGTTGAGATAAGGCGCCTTCCAGCGAAGCAGCGCATCATGCTCCGCCGCGCCCGGAACACTCCACAGGTAGAGATCGTGCAGGCCGAGGAGCACCGGCACGAAGAGGACCGCCATCACGGGAATCGTCGCGAAGGTCGTCTCCCCGATCCGCCGCAGCACGATCCCCCATTCGCCCTGGGCTGCGTACTGGATCAGCACAAAGAAGAGCGCGCCGACGGCCAGGCTGAGAAAGAACAGGAACGACACGAGCCACGAGAAGAAGAACTGCTTCGGATTGGCCGGCCCCAGAATCACGCACACCACAGCGCCCAGCAGGGCGGCGACGACGCCGACGATCGGAAGGCGGTTCGCCGGGTGCCCCGGCGGAATCGTGGCCTGCTCGGGCCGCAGCGCGACGCGATCGCGTTCGGGGATCATTCAGGCCTCCAGGAGCTCGACGCTGCGTGCGCCCAGCGACTCCAGCAGCTTCCCCGTCGCCGACGGATCGAATCGGGGATCCCACGATTCGATCGAGATGAAGAAGGCGTCGTCGGTCACCCGCTCGAAGACCTGGGACCTGAAGAGCGGATGGTAGTGCATGGGCAGCTGGTTCAGGCCGAACATGCCGAAGACGGCGCCGAGCGCGCCGAACAGCACTGCGACCTCGAAGGTGATCGGAATGTACGCGGGCCAGGCGAAGTACGGTTTGCCGCTGATCACGAGCGGGTAGGCGGCGGCGTGGACCCACCACTGCAGGCAGAACCCGAGCGTGGCCCCCATCAGCCCCGTGGCGAGGACGATCCACGGAAGCGGAGAGCGCCTGAGCCCCATCGCTCCCTCGAGACCGTGGACAGGGAACGGGCTGTGCGCGTCCCACCGGGTGAAGCCCGCGTCGCGCACTCGCTCGCACGCGTGAAAGAGGTCCGCCGGCGTCGCGAATTCGGCCAGGATTCCGTAGTACGGCCCCTTCGGCAGGCGCGAGAAGAGGAGCGACATCAAGAGGAACCTTCGGCAGCGGGCGTGGGCGCGCCGAGAGGCCGCGGCGCGGCCCGATGGTCCCTGATCTCACGTTCGGGGCCGGGCTGCCAGTGCGGATCGGCCTGCGGCAGGACGGTCTTGACCTCGGCGGTCGCCACCATCGGAAGAAAGCGCACGAACAGGCAGAACATCGTGAAGAAGAGCCCGAAGCTTCCGAGCAGGCACGACACGTCCCAGATCGTGGGCGTGAAGTAGCCCCAGGACGACGGCAGGAAGTCACGGTGCAGCGACGTCACGATGATCACGAACCGCTCGAACCACATGCCGACGTTGATGACGATCGACACGACGAACAGGATCGGTATGCTCGTGCGCGCCTTCTTGAACCAGAAGATCTGGGGGCTGATCACGTTGCAGGTGACCATGATCCAGTAGGCCCAGGCGTACGGCCCGAGCGCGCGGTTCAGGAACGTGAAGATCTCGTAGGGGTTCCCGCTGTAGCGCGCGGTGAAGAACTCCGTGGCATAGGCGTAGCCGACCATCATCCCGGTCACGAGCATGATCTTCGACATGTAGTCGAAGTGCCGGAGGGTGATGATGTGCTCGAGGCGGAACGCCTTGCGGCAGATCACCATGAGCGTCAGCACCATGGCGAACCCGGAGAAGATCGCGCCCGCGACGAAGTAGGGCGGGAAGACCGTCGTGTGCCATCCAGGGAGGAGGGAGACCGCGAAGTCCATCGAGACGATCGAGTGAACCGACAGGACGAGCGGCGTCGCGAGGGCTGCGAGAATGAGGTAGGCGGTTTCGTAGTGATGCCACTGCCGCACGGAGCCGCGCCATCCGAGCGCGAAGAGGCCGTAGACGAATTTCCGCGTCGGCGTTTTCGCCCGATCGCGCAGCGTCGCCAGGTCCGGGATCAGGCCGACGTACCAGAACAGGGCCGAGACGGTTCCGTAGATGCTGACCGCGAAGACGTCCCAGAGAAGAGGGCTCCTGAAGTTGGGCCAGACGCCCATCTGGTTCGGGATCGGGAACATCCAGTAGGCGACCCAGACGCGTCCCACATGAATCCCCGGGAAGGTCATCGCGCACATGACGGCGAAGATGGTCATCGCCTCCGCCGAACGGTTGA
Source organism: Vicinamibacteria bacterium (assembly GCA_963697705.1). GTDB lineage: Bacteria > Acidobacteriota > Vicinamibacteria > Vicinamibacterales > JAENWD01 > CAVUCH01. Next base: position 255,304 of record CAVOPA010000009.1, on the reverse strand, counting down.
TCGAGGTGCGCCATCTCTGCCGGAAGAGAAAGAGGATCGCCGAGATGAGCGTGCCGGCGTGGCCGATGCCGACCCAGAAGACGAAGTTCGTGATGTCCCACGCCCAGCCGACGGGGACGTTGAGGCCCCAGACGCCGATCCCCTCCCAGAACAGCCACGAGACCGCCACGCCGAGCAGGCCGAGGAGCGCGAGGGACGGGAGGAAGAGGAGCCACCAGCCGAGCGGTGTCCCGCGCTCGACCGGCGCCGCGACGGCCTCGGTGATCGAATGGAAGTCCGGCGAGCCCAGGATCAGGGTGGGCTGGCCGGCGACAGGGTTGTCGAGCAGTTCCGCTTCCGTCTGGGCCAAGCCGGTTCCCCGCGTCAGCTGTTGAGGACGGCCATTTCTATCAGCGTGTATCGCGCGAGTCAAGCGTTCGCCTACGCGGCCACCTACGCTCGCGAGACGCAACGCGCGCGAGCTACGGCGCGGCGGTGAGGCCGATTTGATTGAGCAGCGGTTCGAGGTCATCTCCCGAGGCGGGAATGCAGGCGACGATCCGCCCCGCGGCCTGCCGCACCCACGGGGCCGCCTCCGGAAGCGCCCGCACCGCGCGGCCGGCATCGAGTAGCCGTCCCCACGCATCGTGCGTCTCGGTCCCGAATTCCTGGAGAAGCGAGGGTGCTGCCCCCGCGCGCTGGATCCGCGACATGCGCGATGCCAGCTCGCGCGCTTCGACCAGCCCCGAATTCATGCTGTGCACGCCGACCGGAGCCGCCTGGTGAGCCGCGTCCCCTGCGAGCCAGACGGCTCCTTTCCCGAACCGTCGCGTCAGGCGGCGCTCGAAGAGGCCGAGCGTCGACCAGTAAATCTGGGTCGGCCGCGCCGTGCACCAGGGAGCCCTCGCGGCGATCAACTGTTCGAGCCGCGCCATCGATGCCTCGTGTCCGGAGGCGTCCTGGATCTGGAACCCCCAGCGGCATCGGCCCTCTTCGAGGGGCCAGTAGACGCTCGTCAGGTCTGGATCGAGAATGACGCGGACTTCCGCGGGAAGCTCGCCCGTCGCCTCGATCTCGTAGACGGAGAAGACCTCGCCAACGCCGTGCTCCGCCATCTCGATGCCGGACATCCGCCGCACGGCCGAGTCGTACCCGTCGGCGCCGATCACGAAGGCCGGCCGCATGGTCTCGGTTCGCACGACGACCGACTCGCTTCGCGCGACGGGGTAGCCGGTCGCGACCTGATCGAGCGTCGCCACCTCCGCCCGGACGGTCGTGCCGTCCACGGTGAGGGCCTGCAGCCGGTGGCCCCACAGGACCTCGAGCTTCCGCCGACGGAGTGCCTCCTCCGCCGCCCTCTCCAGCAGGCTTTGGCGGACGACCAGCAGGTACGGGTGGTCGGACGCGAGGGCCGCATAATCGATCTCGGCGCGCCTCTCCCGTCCTTCGTAGAAGGCGACGGTCGTCAGCTTCCGGCCCGCGCCGATCAGCCCGTCGGAGAGGCCTGCTTCGTCGAGAATCCGGAGCGTGCGGGGATGAATCGCGAGGGCGTAACTGTATTGGGTCGTCCGCTGGTGCAGATCGACGATCTCCGCGCGGACCCCGTACTGCTGCAGGAACAAGGCCGCGACGAGACCAACGGGACCGGCGCCGACGACGAGGACCTCAGGATCCGGTTGATGACTGAACATCGAGCTTCCTCCTCGCGCGCTGCGGACAGAACACCCGAGAGCCACAGACGTAACGGCACTGCGGCACGTCTCGGCACTCACGCGATTACGCCATCTCGCGTACCCGGGTGGCGACGGCCGCGGCCTGTTCGAGCAGCATCGTCACACCGATGCCTCCCACGTAGTTCCCCGCCAGAAAGACGCCCCTTGGCAGGTCGAAGCCGCCCGCCCGCACCGATTCCAGCTGCAGGTCGTAATGCGGTAGCGCCGCGCGCCAGCGGTGCACCACTCGTGCGGCGGGTGCAACCGAACGCCCGCAGAGCAACTGCCGGTCACGATCCATCAACGCCGCCAAATCGTCTTCGGCGAGGTGGACGACATCACGATCCGCGGCGCCGCCGTAAATCCAACTCTCCGAGTACTGCCCCGCGCGATCGGGAAAGATGTTGGTGTTGAACAACACGCCGAGCGCGCGGATGTCTCCACCACGCGGGAAGAGAATTCCGCGGGCCCGCTGCGGCGCGTCGTCCTCGGGGTAGAAGGCGGTGATGCGGACGAGGGGGAGCATGTCAATGGTCGACAGCGCCTGGCTCGCGGCCGGGGCAACGTCCCGGAGGCACTCCGCCGCATCGCGCGCCGATGTGCAGATGACCGCGGGCGTCGAGCCATCCAGCCGTGCCGGGGTATTCAGGCGGATGCTCACGTCGCGCGCCCGCAGGCGGGATTCCAACGCGTCGATGAGTTGCTGCATCCCGCGTGCGGGTGCCATCAGGCCCTTCCGTGCAGGTGGCGCGGCCCGCTCCCGCGCGCCAAACACCAGCGAGGCGCTGAGGCGCGCCGGATCGCCGGCGTACATGCCCTGGAGGGTTGGACCGATCAGCCACCGGGTGGCCCGCCGTCCCAGCACACGCGCGCCCCACTCGTCCACCGTCTCGAGCGGCCGAGGGCGCCGCGAGCCCCGCGCCGTCGCCGTCGCGAACCGCGCCGCGAGCGTCAGGTACTCGCCTGGGTTCAGCGGCCAGCGCCTGGGTCGCTGGCGGTAGATGTAACGAGCCCGGCCGGACGCTCGGGTGGAGCACAGCATCGGAAGCCCGAGGTCCCGGCACACCGCGTCGACGCGCGCACAGTTCTTCATCCCCATCGCCGCGGTCTCGACGGGGCCGTGTGGCGTCTCGAGCGTTGCAATCAGGCCGCCGAGCCGGTCGGTCTTCTCGAGGATCTCGACGGAGATTCCCGCCTGCGACAGGTAGTACGCCGTCGCGAGCCCGGAGAACCCTCCGCCGACCACGGTAACTGTCCTCATCGAACTCTCGAGACGACGGGACGATGATCAGCCTGCTTCGTCCGGCGGCGATGGCGGAAGGCTACGGCGGGATTGGAGAGAAGAGGCCGCGCCCTGGTCGGTACGTCACCGCCTTCGATCCGCGCGCATCGATTGGTGCCACCTTGTCGCTCTGATGCAGCCACGATGGGAGTCTCCGAAACCTCGCTCACGCCGATCCCAGCAGACGCCAGTCCGGAGCCCGTGTCGCACCGGAACGCTGTGCGCGGCGCAGGGAACCGTGAGGGAGGGCGACATGAGCCTAGTGGCGTCACGTCCGACTGTGCCGGTCACGCCGGCTCCGGCTGTGACGCGGCAGCTATGATAGGAAAGGTCTTCCGGATTGTCACGGTTTGTTGCAGGAAGGCCGTGTGGAGGCACTGCTGGCGCACAACAACGACCGCCTCGGCGTGCTGCTCGCGCAGCTCGGCACGCCGGATGCGCCGACCGCTGCGGCGCTTCGTCGTTACCTGCGGCAGTTTCTGAGCGACCCTCGCGTCGTCGAGCGCAACCGGGTGCTGTGGTGGTTCGTCCTGCGCTTGCTCGTATTACCGCGCCGGCCCCACCGGTCGGCTGCGCTCTATCAGCGGATCTGGTCGCGCGAGGGCTCGCCGTTGCTCGTCATCTCGCGATCGCAGGCGCGCGCCTTCGAAGCCGCGCTCAATCGCGAGGAGCCGGGACGGTTCAAGGTCGCGTTGGGCATGCGCTATGGCAGTCCCTCGATCGGGTCGGCCGTGCGGGAGCTGCTGGCCTGGGGGGCGGACCGGCTGCTGCTGTTTCCGCTCTACCCGCAGTACGCAAGCGCAACGACGGGATCGACCTACGACGAGGTGTTCCGGCAGCTGTCGCTGTCCCGGTTCGTGCCGGCACTCCGTGTGGTCCCGCCCTATTACGCCCACGCGGCTTACGTCGAGGCGCTCGCCGAATCGGCTCGTGAGGCGATGACGCCGCTGCCCCGGCGGCCCGGCAAGATCCTCATTTCCTTCCACGGCATTCCGCAGCGGTTCGTCGATAGCGGCGACCCGTACGCATCGCACTGCGAGGCGACCGCGAGGTTGCTGGCCGCACGGGCCGGGTGGGCGGATGGCACGTACCAGCTTTCCTATCAATCGCGCGCCGGCCGCGAGCCGTGGCTGCGCCCGTACACGGACGAGACCCTGGTCGCACTGGCGCGAGCCGGTATTCGAGACGTGACGGTGATCTGTCCAGGCTTCGTTGCCGACTGCCTGGAGACGATCGACGAAATCGGGCACGTCGGACTCGAGCAGTTCCGGGCTGCCGGCGGCGAGACGCTGCAGCTGGTGAAAGGGCTGAACGATCGGCCGCGATGGATTGCGGCGATGACCGAGATCGCGCTCGAGCAGCTCCAGGGGTGGGGGTACGGGACGTCCTAGCCCCGCCGCGCCCTCATCTCGGTAGCGGCGGCGCCATCAGCCATCCGCGGGTCAGGTAATCGGTGAGGGTGATGCAGAAGAGAAAACCGAGCCACACGATGCTCGAGATGACCACCAGCTTGGTGATGCGCGACGCGTACTTGACGTGCATGAAGAACAGCACGACGAGCGTGGCCTTGACCACCGCGACGGTCATCGCCACGAGAACGTTCAGGTTGCCGAGGTCGACGAAGGCGACCGCCACCGTGATCAACGTCAGCACCATCAGGGCGCCGAAGATCGCCAGGTACACGCTCTTCGGGACGACGTGTTCCTCGTATTCCTCGTGCTCGGCGAATTCGTATGACGACATGGCTCAGTGGTGACGATTGACGAGGTACAACAGCGGGAACAGGAAAATCCAGACGATGTCGACGAAGTGCCAGTAGAGGCCGAACAGCTCCACCGGCGTGTACCATCGCGGCGTGAATGCGCCCTTGCGGGCCATGTTCATGAGCATGAGCAGCAGCACCATGCCGATGATCATGTGCAGCGCGTGCATGCCCGTCAGCGCGAAGTACAGGACCATGAACATGCGCATCTGGTTCGCGATCGGCGCCAGCTCGCCGTCGACCTGGAACCAGCCCTGCATCGGGAAGAGCCGGATCATCGCGTTGGCGTGATGCGCGTGGTGCAGTTCGAACTTCGAATGGTACTCGACGTACTTGATGCCGAGGAACACCAGGCCGAGAATCAGGGTCGCGCCGAGGTAGCCGAGGATCTGGCGCTGCTTCCCTTCCTGCGCCGCGTGCACCGCGAGTGCGACCGTCAGGGATGAGCCGATCAACACTGCCGTGTTGATCCCGCCGAGCACGAGATCGAGCTCCCGGCTCGCCGCGGTGTAACCCGCGTAGAACCACAGGCGGTAGATCAGGTACGCGGCGAGCATCCCGCCGAAGAACATGATCTCCTGGGCGATGAAGACCCACATGCCGAGGCTGGCGGCGGCCTTCTGCTGGCCGAGCGTGTCGAAATGATGCTGCAGCCGGATGTGGCCGTGGGCGTCGGCCGCCCCGTGTGCGCCGGCGTGCGCGAGAGCGGCGTCAGACAACTTTGACCTCCGTGTCGTGCGCGTAGCTGTGCGTCGCATCGGTCACGATCGGCGTCCGATCGAAGTTGAAGGTCGGCGGCGGGGACGTCGTCTCCCACTCGAGCCCTCTGACGTTGAACGGGTTGTCGCCGGCGGGCTTGCCGTACTTCCACGCCCACGCGAAATACACCATCGGGAAGACGTAGCCGACGCCCAATATCGTGGCGCCGGCGGTCGAGAGTACGTTCAGGACCTGGAACTCCGGCGGGTACACGTGGTAGCGGCGCGGCATGCCGAGGTAGCCGACGATGAACTGCGGGAAGAACGTCAGGTTGAAGCCGACGAACACGAGCAGCGCGCTCAGCTTCGCCCACGCCTCCGGATACAGCTTCCCGGTGATCTTCGGCCACCAGTAGTGCAGGCCGCCGAGGTACGCCATCAGCGTCCCGCCGACCATGATGTAGTGAAAATGGGCGACGACGAAATAGGTGTCGTGGACGTGCACGTCGAGCCCGATCGCTGCAAGGAAAAGACCCGTCAGACCGCCGATCAGGAAGAGCCCGATGAAGCCGAAGCCATACAGCATCGGGGTTTCATACGAGATGGAGCCCTTGTAGAGGGTGGCCGTCCAGTTGAACGTCTTGATCGCCGAGGGCACCGCCACCATATAGGTGATGATCGAAAAGACCAGCGCGGAGTACGGCGTCTCGCCGGCCACGAACATGTGATGGCCCCACACCAGGAAGCCAATCACCGCGATCGCGAGGCTGGAGAACGCGATGAAGCTGTAGCCGAAGATGTTCTTCCGCGAGAAGGCCGCGACGATCTCGCTGATGACGCCCATTCCCGGCAGCACCATGATGTAGACGGCCGGATGCGAGTAGAACCAGAACAGGTGCTGGAACAGCACCGGGTCGCCGCCGATCGTCGGGTCGAACACGCCAACGCGCAGCACCCGCTCGAAGGCCACCAGCAGGATCGTGATCGCGACCACCGGCGTGCCCAGGATCATGATCAGGCTGGTCGCGTAGTGGGCCCACACGAACAGCGGCATCCGGAACCATGTCATCCCGGGCGCACGCATGCGGTGCGTCGTGACGATGAAGTTCAGGCCCGTCAGGATGGATGAAAATCCCGCGACGAATACGCCGACCGCGCCGGTGAGCACCCGCGAGTTCGAGGCCATCGAGCTGTACGGCGTATAGAACGTCCACCCGGTATCGACGCCGCCGCCGATGAGCGCCGCCAGTCCAAAGAGTCCGCCGATGATGTAGAGATACCAGCTGAGGAGGTTGATGCGCGGGAACGCCAGGTCTTTGGCGCCGAGCATCAGCGGGATCAGGAAGTTTCCGAGCGTCGCCGGGATCGATGGGATCAGGAAGAAGAACACCATGATGACGCCGTGCATCGTGAACACACGGTTGTAGACGTCCGACGTCATCAAGTCACCGGCGGGCGTGAGCAGCTCGAGCCGGATCAGCAGCGCGAAGGTCCCGCCGAGGAAGAACATCACGGTGATCGAGAACAGGTACAGCAGCCCGATCCTTTTGTGATCGGTCGTGAGCAGCCACGAGCGCCAGCCGCCGGACTCGTTCAGGTAATGTCGCGCCGGCATGACCGCGCCTGCCGTGTTCAGGTGTGCGCTCGCCGTCGTTGCCTGTGTAATTTCGGGAGTCATGAGTCTCTACTGCCTGGGCTGCGACGGAGCGGCCGGCTGCGTGCCGGCCGGCGGCGTCGAACTGGACGAGTCCTGCCCGCCGGCGCCGGGTGCGCTCTTACCCGCCGGCAGGGACTTGATGTACTCGGTCAGCGCGAGCAGCTGTTCTTCGCTCACCTGACCCTGGAAGGTCGGCATGATGGGGGGGAAGCCGGCCACGATCTTCGCTTGCGGATTCAGGATCGACTCGCGGATGTAGTCGTTGTTGGCGACGATCGATTCCCCGTTCGCCAGCTTCACCTGCGAGCCGAACAGCCCGTTCAGTACGGGTCCGCGCTGCGTATCGCCGCCCGCGTGGCAGGTGACGCAGGCGAGCTGCGTGAACAGCTTCTCGCCCGTCTGGGCGAGCGTGCCTTCCGTCGCGCCGCCGCTCAGCCACGTCTGGTAGTCCTCCTGCGGCATCACCGTCACCCATCCCACCATGCCGGAGTGCTTCGTTCCGCAGTACTCCGCGCAGAAGAGGTGATAGGTTCCCAGCTTGGTGGCCGTGAACCAGAGCTGCGTGTAGCGCCCGGGGATGGCATCCATCTTCACGCGGAACGTTGGCAGATACAGATCGTGCAGCACGTCCTCGGACGTGATGACCATCCGCACCGGGGTGTCGATCGGTACGTGCAGCGTGTTGATCTCGCGCTGTCCTTCGCGGTGCTGGAACTTCCACATCCACTGCTTGCCGACCGCGTAGATGTCGAGCGTCTCGGACGGCGGCCGGGCGATCGCGAAGTACACGCTCGCCCCCCACACGAACATCACCATCGCCAGGATGAACGGGATGCCCGTCCAGATCAGCTCGAGCGCCAGAGACCCGTGAATCGGCGCGCCCACCTCGTCGGGATGGCGCCGCCGATACTTGATCGCGAAGATGATGACCAGCACCGTCACGACCACCGCGAAGAACGCGCTGACCGACGTGATGAAGAAATACAGGTTGTCCACGCGCGGGGCGATCGTGGAGGCCTGCTCCGGAAAGAGGGATGTGGTTCCTGGCTGCATGGATCGTGTCAACAAACGTGTAATGCACGATGCACAACGCACGATGCACAAAGGCGCCCGAAGCAGGCAGCCGGCGCCGCGGACCGAGTGTCATTCAGCATTTCATTGTGCATTGCGGGATCACTCAACCCGCTCCCGCCGCCGTAGCACGAGCACTCCCGCGACCAGGGCCAGCACGGTGGTGACGCCGGCGGCCCTGACCAGCCGCATGACTGCGAAGCTGTAGCGTGCGCTCTTCGGGTCGTAATGGAAGCAATAGAGCAGCAGCTGGTCCACCGGCGTGCCGATCTTCTGGTCCGCGGCTTCGATGAGCGCCAGGCGGAGGTCGCGCGGGCCGTAATCGATGCCGAAGAAGTAGCGCGACATCCTGCCCGCCGGCGTCAGCACCATGATGCCGCTGACGTGCGCGTACTGATCGATGCTCGCGTTGTAGGCGTAGCGGAAGCCAACGGCCTTGGTCAGCGCCGCGATCGCCTTCTCGTCACCCGTCAGGAAGTGCCAGCCGCTCTCGGCGTTCGCGCGCTTGTAGCGCTGCAGGTACGCCGCCTTCTTCGCCGCCGCGAGCTCCGGGGTCTCCTTCGGATCGAAGCTCACGGTGACGATGTCGAACTGCTGGCCAACGCTGAATTTGAGCACGCCGAGCGCGCTCGTCAGGCCGTTCAGCACCTGCGTGCAGAGCATCGGGCACTCGTAATACACGAGCGTGAGGATCACCGGCCGCTTGCCGAAGAAGTCGCCGAGCCGCACGTCGCGGCCGGTTTCATCCTTGAATGGCAGTTCGAGCGGCACCTGCGCGTTCAGCTTCTGGTCGAGGCCGATCTCGGTCAACAGCTCGGGCAGTTTGTTGGCCGGCGGCTGGGACGATGACTCACGCTCGTAGAGCGACGGTGTGCTCTGGGCCCATGCCGAGCCTGCCGAGAGACACGCCACTATGACGGCGGTGGTGAGAACCCTGGATGTCACTTGCCTTGCCCTTTGCCCGACTGAATCGGTCCCTGCATCGGTCTGACTGTTTTGCCCGGCTAAAGTCGGGCACTACATCGTCGTCGCCGGGAGCCAGACGCGGCCAGGAGTCTGGAGCCCGGAGCCGACCGTTACGGCTTCGGCTTCGGCGGACTTGCCGTCGTTGGCTGACGCCCACTCGAACTGCCCGTCGGCGTCTGTGCACCGCTGGAGGCCGCCGACGCGCCGGGAGACGCGCCGGTTGCTGCAGCCCCGGGTGGCTGCGCACCCGGTGCGGGCGGGGGCGGCGCCGCTGAGGGCTGCCCCGGCTTGCGATACGGAAGCCCACGCTCGGCGAGCAGGTCCATCGCCCGATCCACCGGGATCCGGACCGTGCCGGCGCCACGGTCGATCCACTCGTAGCTATCGAGCAGCGGCTTGTCGTTCCGCCGCAGTTCCTTGATGTCCTGGAACGGATAGTTCTGCAGCCGCGGCGGTGGCGGCACCGGGCGCTCGACGCCGGTCAGGCTCATCGGGTATCGCGCCGTCTTCTCCGACGCCTCGCGTCGTTCGAGGTAGTTGTAGAAGTAGACGACCATCAGGGCGATCACAGAGGTCGTCACCACCAGGAACACCAGGAACCTCAGAATCGGGCTCGGGTCGGCGTCGCTCAGCTCGTGCGAGAGCGGCGGCGTGACAGCCGGCCTGGGTTGCGCGTGATCTGCCATTGTCTCTTTCGACCTCAGTGCCCGTGCCGGCCGTGCTCGAGTGCCTCGGCCAGATAGGGCTCGCCCATCGGCAGCAGCGATCGCGACTGCAACTGCCACAGGAACAGCGCCACCCACACGCCGCCCAGTGCGAGCGGCGCCACCGCGTCGAGCCACGTCACGCCGAAGCTGGCGTCGTGGTGCATCGGGCCGATGTTCCAGAACAGGTCCACGACCCGCATCACGATGACGGCGATGGCCACGCCGATGAGCGTGCGGCCGTTCTTCTTGATGTCGCTCGACAGCAGCAGCACGAACGGCAGCACGAAGTGGCCGAAGATCAGCGCCAGGCCGACCCATTGCCATCCGCCGCCCATCCGCTTCAAGTACCACGGGATCTCTTCGGGCAGGTTCGCCGACCAGATGATCAGGTACTGCGAGAAGGAGAAGTACGCCCACAGCATCACGAAGGCGAGCATCAGCTTGCCGAGATCGTGAAGATGCGCCGGGGCGATGACGCGTGACATCGGCTCGGTGCGCGACAGCAGCACCACCACCGCGATCGAGAACGCGAGGGCGGACAACCCCTGTCCGCCCATGAACAGGATCCCGAACATCGTCGAATACCAGTGCGGGTCGAGCGACATCACCCAGTCGACCGACATGAACAGGATGGTCACGGCGTAGATGACGAGCCCCGCGCCGCTCAGACGCTGCATCCGCAGCGACTGGCCGTGTTCTCCTTCGCGCTCCTGCTCGAGCGACCACTTCGAGAGCAGCAACGCCAGCGACGACCAGAGCACGAAGTAGAGGGCCGCGCGCACGAGGAAGAAGGTCACGTTCAGGTACGGCGCCTTCTTCTGCAGGATGATGTCGTGAGCCACGGTGTCGGCATTGGTCCAGATGTACAGCTCGTGCATCCCGAAGACGATGGGCAGGAAGAGCAGCGCCATGAAGGGCAACGTGCGGCTCGCCGCTTCGAGCACCCGGCGAATGACGACGCCCCAGGCGCCCCCCGACAGGTGGTGCACCATCGACAGCGCCAGCGAACCGAGCGCGATCCCGATCCAGAACATGTACGCCAGCAGGTACGACTTGAAGAAGTGCTCGCGGTCTGCCGCGAAGCCGGCCGCGCAGAGCGCCAGGCCGGCGACGCCGACGACCATCGCGATCCGCTGGAAGCTGGCCACGCGGGGCGGAGCGGTGTAGGTGGTCTCAACCATGTCGTCTCTGTCGCGAGGGCGGTGCTGCCGTCGGCCGCCCGGTCATCCGTCTCGGTCGTTCCCGCTCGGCCGTCCTGCACCCCGCGCGGGACGGCTCGTCGTAGTGGCCACGTTCAGGTGGCCCGCAATCCCTCGTAGTGCCCACCGTCAGGTGGCCGCAATCAGTCGTAGTGCCCACCTCAGGTGGGCCGCAATCATCGTAGTGCCCACCTTCAGGTGGGCCGCGCCCATCCCTGCTCAGTGCGCCGCGCCGTGCTCGCCGCCGGACTCACTCACCGCAGGCTCGGTCGTGGGGTGCGGCGCGTCGAGTTCCGCCACCTTGTCGCGCGGCACATCCGCCGTCGTCGCCCGCTGGCTCAATTGCAGGGCGCGGATGTAGGCGGCAATCGCCCAGCGATCCTCGGGCGCGACCTGCGCGCGGTAGGGCGGCATCGCGCCGAACCCGTTGGTCATCACGTCGTACCAGTAGCCAACCGTCTGCTTGCGGATCTGCTCGGTGTGAAACGACGGCGGCGGCCGGAACCCGCGCTGCACCACCATGCCGTTGCCCATCCCGGTCTGTCCGTGACACGGCGTGCAGTAGATCTCGAAGCGGTCGTGCCCGCGCTGCAGCACGGCACGCGTGACCTGGAACGGGAACTCGTCGGTGAACTGGCCGTTCACCTTCCCGGTGAACAAATGGTCGTCGTCGTTGAGGAACCCGCGCGCGACGGTGTGCTCCGGGATGGGCCGCATGCCGCGGCGATCGGCGAAGAAGTCCGCCTCGCGGTAGGCCTTGATCTTCGGCTGGTTGTGCATGTCCTGCCGGCACGCCGCGCCGGACAGGAGCGCCAGGCCGCACGCGACCACGATCTGGAGCCGGGAGGTCAGTCCCGGCGCGATGCTACGCCGCAATGTCGGACACTCCCAGTGGATGAAGCCCCTCGAGGAACTGCCGCGCGCCGTGCAGGTCGTATTTCGGGTCGGTGGCCTCGATGGTGAGAAAGAAGCCGTCGCTCGACGCCGCCGCGAACCGCGGCACGTTGAAGACCGGGTGATACGGCATCGGCAACCCGTTCAGCACGATCATCCCGATCACCGCCGCGAGCGAGGCGAAGAGGATCGTCGTCTCGTAGGCAGGCACGATGAACGGGGGCATCGAGTGGAGCGGCCGGCCGCCGATGTTGAGCGGATACTCGATGACCGTTGCCCAGTACTCGAGCCCGTAGCCGGCGGCGAGGCCGAGCAGCCCGCCGATCAGCACCACGATCGGCACGCGGTTCCGCGGCAGCTTCAGCGCGTCGACCAGCTCCATGATGGGGTACGGCGCGTAGGCGTCGATTTTCGTGTAGCCCGCCTCGCGCGCCGCGCGCGCGGCGGCGACGAGCGCGCTGGCGTTCGGGAACTCGGCCATCAGGCCGTACGGGGTGACGCTGATTTCCTCGTGCGCCATGGCGTCCTCAGTGCGCCCCGTGCTCGTCGACGGAGGCCTCGGGAACGAGCGTCCGCATTTCGAAAATCGAGATCATCGGCACGAAGCGGATGAACAGGAACAGCAGCCAGGCGAACAGGCCGAGGGTGCCGACATACGTCATCCAGTCCCACATCGTGCCGGCGTACATCCCCCACGCGGACGGCAGGAAGTCGCGGCTCAAACTGGTGACGACAATGACGTAGCGCTCGAGCCACATGCCGACGTTCACGATGAGCGCAATCAGGAAGAGCAGCGGGACGTTGGTCCGCACGCGCTTGAACCAGAGCGTCTGCGGCATGACGCCGTTGCAGAAGATCAGCGAAGCGTACGCCCACCAGTACGGGCCGCGCATGCGGTTCGCGATCATGAATCCTTCGGCGGGGCTCGCGGCGTACCAGGACATGAACGCTTCGACCGTGTAGCCGTAGAGCACGATCAGCCCCGTGGCCAACATGATCTTCGCCATGTTCTGGATGTGGCGGAGCGTGATGAACCCCTCGAGCCCGTAGTACGCGCGGATGGGGATGACGAGCGTCAGCACCATGGCAAAGCCGGAATAGATGGCGCCGGCGACGAAGTAGGGCGGGAAGATCGTCGCGTGCCAGCCCGGGATGACCGACACCGCGAAGTCGAAGCTGACGACCGTGTGAACCGAGACGACGAGCGGCGTGGCGAGCCCGGCGAGCAGCAGCGACGCGGTCTCGTAGCGCTGCCAGTGCATCGCCGACCCGCGCCAGCCGAGCGCGACGATCCCGAAGATCCGCTTGACGAAGATTGACTTGGCCTTGTCGCGCATCGTCGCCAGGTCGGGAATCAGCCCCACGTACCAGAACAGGGCCGAGACCGTCGCGTAGGTCGACACGGCGAACACGTCCCAGATCAGCGGGCTGCGGAACTGCGGCCACAGGCCCATCGAGTTCGGGTACGGGAAGAGCCAGTAGGCAATCCATGGGCGCCCGGTGTGCAGCACCGGGAACATGCCCGCGCAGGCAACCGCGAAGAGCGTCATCGCCTCGGCGAAGCGCGCGATCGACATGCGCCATCGCTGCCGGAACAGCAGCAGGATGGCCGAAATCAGCGTGCCCGCGTGGCCGATGCCGATCCACCACACGAAGTTGACGATGGCGAAGCCCCAGCCGACAGGAATGTTCACGCCCCAGATGCCGGTGCCCTTCATCAACAGCACGGTCACGGCGAAGAGGAACATCGACATGACCGCAAAGGCGATGATGAAGCCGTACAGCCAGCCCGGCAGGATGCCGGGCCGCAGCACGATCTGCGAGATCTTGTCGGTGACCGACGTGAAGCCGTGCCCCGGCTCCAGGACCTGGCCGATCGACGCCTGGCGGGTGGACGCTGCCGACGGGAGGCCGGCGACCTGTCCGGCGCGGTCGGTGCTGTGAACGGGTTGAGCCATACGTCAGATACCTGGCCGATCAGTGCTTCTGGCTGTTGCGCTCGGTCTCGTGCGCCGGCGGCACGCGCGGCAGCCCGAGCTCCCGTGGCTCGTGGCCGTCGTGCATCCGCGCGGGGCCCAGATCGGGATGCGGGTTCTTCAGCGCCGCGAGATACGTGGTCCGCGGCCGCGTGTTGAGCTCTTCCAGCACGCCGTAGTTGTGGTCTTCGGCCTTGAGCGCGGTGACACGGCTCGCCGGATCGTTGAGGTCGCCGAAGACGATCGCGTCGGTCGGGCACGCGGCCTGGCAGGCGGTGACGATCTCGCCGTCCCGGATCGCACGGTCCTGCACCTTCGAATCCTGGCGCGCGCGGTTGATGCGCTGCACGCAGTACGTGCACTTCTCCATGACGCCGCGGCTGCGCACCGTCACGTCCGGGTTCTTCACCAGCTTCACGCTCGGCGTGTCCCAGTCGGAGTAGAGCAGGAAGTTGAACCGGCGCACCTTGTACGGACAGTTGTTCGAGCAGTACCGCGTGCCGACGCACCGGTTGTAGGTCATCTCGTTCAGACCTTCCGGGCTGTGCGTCGTCGCCGCCACGGGGCACACCACCTCGCAGGGAGCGTTCTCGCAGTGCTGGCAGAGCATCGGCTGGTGGTAGATCGCCGGGTTGTCGGGCGTCCCCTCGAAATAGCGATCGATGCGGAGCCAGTGCATCTCGCGGCCGCGCAGCACCTGCGCCTTGCCGATGACCGGAATGTTGTTCTCGGCCACGCACGCGACGACGCACGCCGAGCAGCCGGTGCAGACGGTCTGGTCGACGGCCATGCCCCACTTGTAGCCTTCGTACTTCCAGTCCGGGTAGAGCGTGAGCGCCTTCGGCGGCGCTTCCTCGAGGTGGTGGGGAAACTCCGGATCGGCCTTGAAGTCCTCGAGGGTGCCGGCGCGGACGATGGCGCGGCCTTCCATCGAGTGATGACCCTGCGTCCCCGCGAGGCGGTACACGTCGCCGGTCTTGCGCAGCTGTGCCCCGTACCCGGCCCACGGTGCGTCGGACGTGCGCAGGATGTAGGCGTTGAACCCGGCGCCTTCGGCGACGCGGCCTGCACGCGTGCGTCCGTACCCGAGATGGACCGTCACGGCGTCGGGCGCGTGACCGGGCTGGACCCACACCGGCGCGTTCACGGTGCGATTGCGGTACTGGATCTCGACCACCTGCTCGTTCGCGAGGCCAAGCCGCGCGGCAGTCGACGGCGCGATCATGGCGACGTTGTCCCACGTGAGCTTCGTCAGCGGCTTGGGCCACTCCTGCAGCCACCCGACGTTCGCGAAGCGCCCGTCGTACACCGCCGCGTCCGGCGCGAAGTGGATCTCGAGCCCGCCCTTCTTCGGGGGCGCCGGTGACGGCGGCGGAACGGCGCCCGATGCCTTCATCGTCTTCGGCGGCAACGCCGTATCGGCAATCACGCCGTTGTGGACCGATCGTCGCCAGAACTTCTCGAAGTCCTGGCCCGCGGCCTGCGGCTGCGCTTTCCAGTGGTCCCGGAGCGCGTCGTAAGGCGTGCGCTCCGGCCGCGCCGTGAAAGTCCCGACGACCTCGTGGGCAGAGCGCCCGCGGTACAACGGAACGATCAGCGGCTGCACGATCGACACGGTGCCGTCGAACGCCCGCACGTCGCTCCACTGTTCGAGGTAGTGCGTCTCCGGGATGTGCCAATGACAGAGGGCGGACGTCTCGTCGTCGTAGAGGCCGAGGTGCACCCGGGTGGCGACCTTTTTGAGCGCTTCTCCGAACTTCAGATCCGCCGGCGCCGTGTAGACCGGGTTGCCGCCCAGGATCACGAGCAGGTCCACCTTGCCGCTGTTCATGTCGTCGACGAGCCCGCGGAGCGACTGCAGCTGATCGACGGCACCGGGCTGCACCGGATCGGTGTAGATCACCGTCGTGCCCGCGTTGCCGAGCGCCGCATTCAACGCCTGCGCGATCGCGTGGACGGCGGGCGGCTGCTGATCGCCCGCGACGACGACGCCGGCACCACGATTGGCCTGCAGGTCTTTGGCAGCAGCGGCGACCCACTTGTCGAACTCTGCCTGGCCGGCACCGGAGGCAGCGCCACCTCCAGTGACCGCCGCGTGCAGCGCCCGCGCAATCCCCTCGATATCGCTGGCGCGCGCCGGCAGGCGATGGTCCGCAACCGAGCCGGTAGGCGAAGGCGCCGTCTCCGCCACGTACAGGCGGTTCATCTCGGCTTTTGCCTTGCGCACGCGGCGGCCGTTCGCGAAATCCCGCGAGTAGCGGACATTGCCTGGTCCGGCGCCGAGGAAGTCGGCGCCCAGCGACACGACCACGCGGGCCTGATCGAATTTATACGTGGTCTCGACCGCCTCGCCGAACGCGAGGCGCGCGCCGGCATACGGGTTGTCGTGGTTCACCGGCTCCCACTGGTGCCACTTCGCCTGGGGCAGTGCCGCGAGCACTTCCTGGAGCTGGCCAACGAGCGTCGGTGACGACACCGATTCGGTCAGAAACCGCAGCCCCGCGCCCTGAACTGCCTTCCGCTGGCTGAGCGCCTGCCCCATGATCTGTACGAACGTGCCCCACGGACGGATCTCGCCGAGGAAGGTGATGGCTGTCGACCGATCCGGGTCGTAGAGCTGCAGCACCGAGGCCTGCGAGTAGGCGTCGGTCGCGCCGAGGCTTGCCGGGTGATCCGGATTGCCTTCGATCTTGGTCGGGCGTCCTTCGTGGCTTTCCGCGAGCAGGCCGATGGCGGAGCCGCTGAGGGGCATCGCGGTCGCGAAGAACAGCGGGCGCCCCGGCACGAGGTTCTCGGGCTGCCGCACGTACGGAACGATCAGCTCTTCCGGCTGGCGCGTGCAGGCGGTTGCGCCGGCGAGCGCCAGCGACGCGCCCATCAGCTTCACGAAGCCGCGGCGCCCCACCGGGTCGAGCCACTCCGACGCGTGCTGCGGGAACTCCCGCTGCACGAAGCTCGTGAACTCCGGGGTCTCGGCCAGTTCCTCGAGGCTGCGCCAGAACTGGCGCCCGCGCACGGCCGAGAGGCGTGCGCGGATCGAGGGGAGGTCGAACGTCTTGTCTGCGCTCATTGATGCGTGCCGGATCACCGGTGGCAGGTCGAACAGGTCGTCAGGCTCTTGATGTCGTACGCCTTGACGAGCCGTGCGCCGAGCTCGAGCTGGTTGTCGGGCGGCTGGTAGTCCATCTGGTACACCGCCTCGCGCGGCCGCACGAAGCGCGCCGGGTTGCGGTGGCACTCGAGGCACCACTCCATCAACAGCGACGACTTCTGGTACAACAGCGGCATCCGATCGATTCTGCCGTGGCAGGTCGCGCAGCCCATGCCCTTCTTCACGTGCACGGAGTGGTTGAAATACACGTAGTCGGGCAGGTCGTGCACCCGGGTCCACCGGATCGGTGAATCAGTGCGGTAGCTCTCGCGCACCGGCTCGAGGTAGGGGCTGTTGGCCCAGATCTGCGCGTGGCAGTTCATGCAGGTCTGCGTCGGCGGAATCCCTGCCGACGCGGCCTTCTCGACCGACGTGTGGCAATAGCGGCAGTCGATGCCGATGCCGCCGACGTGGTGCTGGTGGCTGAACTGGATCGGCTGCTCGCGAAACTGGTCGACCCGCGTCACGTACGACGACCGCGACAGCCGATCGGCGGCACCGAAGATCGCGGCGACCACAACGAGCACGAGCACGATGCTCGCCTTGGCATAGCTGTTCGCGTGCCGAGAAAAAATCTGCGCCATTCGTGTCGTCTACCGGATCGAGGCCACGCGGGCTGCGGGCACCGCGTACAGGCGCACCAGGTGTGCGCTCCGAGGTTCGTCGTCAGCAGCCTGGTGAGTAGGGCGGAGCGAGGGTGGCTCGACGCTAGGCAGGGTTGCAGCGACGTTCGGCTGTGCGATGGATTGAAGATGTATCAGACCGGTCGCGGGAGTGTCAAGGATTCGACCGGTGGGCGCCATCGCCGGAAATCCGTCGCAATGCTCGATTTCGAGCGCGTTGGCGAACCGCAGCACGGTGAGCTCGCTACCTGCTTCCATGATGGAACGGGTGAGCCAGGTACGGCATCCGTCTGCCCACCTCCGGCCCCTTCAGCCATCTGCATGCCAACGCTGCCGCGAGAGCGCGGACCGAGATTGCTGCCGGCTGCGGTCTGACAGCACACCGTCATCCGCGGTCCGTCATCCGCGCTCATCCCGCGCCGGGCGGCTCGCTCCCGAGCAGCTCCTCCACGAAGCTGGCTTCGGGGAGCGCACCGAGAATCTCGGCGCCGTTGCTGCCGACGGTCTTGGGCACGCCGCTGACGCGGTACTTCCGGGCGAGATCATAGAATTCCGACGCCTGCACCGTCACCGACGTGATCTGCGCGCTGGCGAACGCCATCCGGTTTGCGAGGCCCACGGCCCGCGGACAGTGCGGTCAAGTCGGGGTGACGAACACCTGGACCGTAAGCGGTTCCGTCAGGCCCGCCAGTCGCGCTTCCGTCTCAGCCGAGAGGTGCTGCGGGCTTGCTCCAGAGACCAGCAGAATCGCGTCGATGAGCGACATGAAGTCGTACCCGGCGGGCGCGCCGAGCATGCGAATCCGCGTGTCCTCCTTCTCATCGCCCGCCAGCAGCACGAGGCCAGGTGCCCGGTCGATGCCGTATGACGCGGCGCGCTCGCCCTCGAGGACGAGATTGACCTCTTCAACCGTCACCTGCGGGGTGAGGTCGGTGATCTCGCGGAGAATCTGCTGCGTCTCGTCGCACGTTTCGCAGCCGATCGCCTGTGTGAAGAAGAGAATCGTCACCGGTCGCGTCATCGGCGCAAACGCGTCGCGCAGCGCCTGTTGATCAGTGGCGGAGAGGAGAGCCATGCGACGATTATCCCACGCGCGCTGTCGCCGCGAAGCTCAACGCCCGATGCAGCACCCGGTCGCCGCATGACCATCAGAGCCCGCCCGTCGCGATCGCGCACGATCGCCGTCATCGTCCTCGCCGGATGTGCCGGCGTGTCCCCTTACCGCGCTGCCCTCCGCGGTGAAACCCCGTCATCCGCGGTTCAGTACCGCCTCAGTTTCGACGAGGCGCGACAACGTGTCATGCAGGTGGAACTCCGGGCGCCACAGGTCAGCGGCCCGATCGAGCTGGTCATGAGCCGGTCGTCGCCGGGGCGCTACGCGTTGCACGAGTTCGTCAAGAACGTGTTCGATGTGCGCGCCACCGACGGCAGCGGGCGAGCGCTCCCGCTCGAACATCCCGCGCCGAATCGCTGGCGCGTGGCCGAACACGACGGCACCGTCAGCGTGCACTACCGCGTCTACGGCGATCGCGTGGACGGCACCTACCTCGCGGTCGATACCAGCCATGCGCATGTCAACGTGCCTGCGGCGCTCATGTGGGTGCGCGGCCTCGAAGCGCGGCCGGTCACCGTCGTCATCGTTCCGCCAGCCGAATCAGGCTGGCGCGTGGCGACCCAGTTGTTCCCCACCGCGGACCCGTTCACGTTCACCGCGCCCGATCTCGCGTACCTGGTCGACAGCCCGATCGAGGTCAGCCGTCACGTCCTGCGCGCCTTCCGTGCACCGGCGGCCGGGGGCCTCGAGCCGAGCCCGCCGATGTACCTGGCGCTGCACGCGCAGAGCGCGCCCGATGAGGACGCATGTGTCGACGGCCTGCGCCGGATCGTTGCCGAAGAGGCAACGATCTTCGGCGAATATCCGGCGTTCGACGCCGGCGCCTACACGTTCCTGGCGGATTACCTGCCGTGGGCGGTCGGAGACGGGATGGAGCATCGCAACAGCAGCGTGCTGACCAACAGCGCCTCGCTCGCCAGTTCGCCGCGGTTCCTGTTCGATACGGCAGCCCACGAGTTCTTCCACGCGTGGAACGTGGAACGCATCCGGCCGCGCACGCTCGAGCCGTTCGATCTCGAGGTGGCGAACATGTCGGGCGAGCTGTGGCTGGCAGAGGGCGTGACGACGTACTACGAAAAGCTCGTGCTGCAGCGGACCGGTCTCGCGACGCTCAACGAGACGCTCCACGATTGGTCGGCAGTGGTGAACCAGGTGCTCGGGAGCCCTGCGCTCCGGTTCCGCTCGGCCGAGGACATGAGCCGCATGGCGCCGCTCGTGGACGGAGGCGCGCCGCTCGATCCGACGAACTGGAACTACAGCTACCTCAGTTATTACGTGCACGGCGCCGGGCTCGGGCTCGCGCTCGATCTCGGGTTGCGCGAGCATACGGACGGACACCGTTCGCTCGACGATTTCATGCGCGCCATGTGGACGCATCATGGCCGGCCCGGCGGCACGCCGGTCGGCACCGTGGCCGCACCGTACACGATCGACGATGTGCGGGCACGGCTCGCGGAAGTGGCGGGCGATACGGCGTTCGGCGACGCGTTCGTCGCGCGCTACGTGCAGGGACGCGAGGCGCCTGACTACGCGCACCTGCTCGCGCTCGCGGGGCTGCGCCTCCGCAAGGCCGCGCCCGGACGCGCATCGATGGGCCCGCTGCCGCTCGAGTCGCGCGGGTCCCGTCTTCGCATCGCGGCTCCGCTCATACCCGGCACGCCGCTCTATGAGGCCGGGGCGGCGCAAGACGACGAGATTCTCGCGATTGACGGCCGCGACGTCGCAGGCGTGGACGTGCTCGAGCGCGAGGTTCAACGGCACGCACCAGGCACGCGCGTCGCCGTGCGCATCCTGCCACGAGGGGCGTCCGCCGCACGCACCGTGGACGTCACGCTGGTCGAGCAGCCATGGCTGGCGATTGTGCCGGTCGAGTCGCTCGGGGAGGCGGTGACGGCCGGCCAGCGCGCGTTTCGCGACGCGTGGCTCTCTTCACACGTCAACCGTTAATCGTTAACCGTTGACCGTTGACCGTTGACCGTTGACCGTTATCCGTTGTCCGTTAACCGCTCGGTGCGGTGTGAAAAGCGACGAACGGTCCACCGGTGAAGGTTCGGGCGGTGAACGGTCAACGGTTGACGGTCAACGATAAGTGGTAACGTCATTTTCGAATGGCCTTCAACCTCGACGCCGCGTGGAAGGTGGCGCAGACCATCTTCGGCATTGCCGACGTGTCGCGACGGATGCTGAACCCGTCCGAGGCATCGCGCCAGCCGACCGGTTCCGATCTCGAGAGTGCCGGGGGCGGCCTGCTCGGCCACGTCGAAGCCCGGCTCACCGGGGTCGTGATCTCGGCGCTGAAGGAAGCGTTCGATCGCGATGCCGCCCGGCTCGACGCCGAGCGGGCCGCGCTCGACGATCAGCGGCGGCGCGCCGAAGAGGCGTTGCGCCTGGAGCTGGTGCGGCAGGCGGCGGATCGAGCCCTGGCGCGGCTGCGGGCGATCGGCGTGCTCGCGCTGACCATCTGGATTGTCTCGGTGCTCGTCGCGGTGATGGTGGCCTGGCGGCTTCCAGCGGGCTTGGGAGGCAGTGGCCGCGCCGTGCTCGCCTGCGGTTGGGCTGGCCTGCTCGCGGGCATGGGCGCAGCGTTTGCCGCCCAGCAAGAGGTTTCGCGCTGGGTCGGCGCCGCGCAGGCCAGCCGTGCAACCGCCGCCGATCTCCCCGAGAGCGGTCTGTCGCTCCTGGCGCCCTGGCTCGTGCTCGTAGGCCTGGCGCTCGTCGCCGCCAGTGTGCTGATGGCGCTCTAAACCCACAACTCGCTTGAGTTGATGGTTGACGCGGGTCCTGTCGCCGGACAGCCCCACCCGCGGCCACCCCACCGCGCCCAGTCCGCGCGGCGGGCGGGGCGGCCCCGTCCGGCGCCACCCGCTTCGGAGCATCAACTCAAGCGAGCGACGGTTTTAGGCCTCCCCGGACCATGATGCTTCGCGGTCCTTCGAGGCTCGCGACCGCGGGGGTTTGCCGTAGTTCCGAGTGTCGTAGTTCGAGCCTTCGTGGTTTGGGGTGGCGGGAGCGGCGAGGATGCCACCCGCCGCGCGCCGGGAGTCGTGACACTATCGCATTGCCGGTCGCCGCGATCGGTGGTCGAATAGTTGACTGGAGGCTACATGGTGCGATTGACAGCCGTCCTGCTCACGCTGCTGGCGCTCGCGGCGCCGGCGGCGGCGCAGGAGGCCGCGTCCGCGGCGCCGCCGCGCATTCCGATGGCGGAATTCAAGAAGCTGCTGGCCGCA
Organism: Vicinamibacteria bacterium; assembly: GCA_963697705.1. Classification (GTDB taxonomy): domain Bacteria; phylum Acidobacteriota; class Vicinamibacteria; order Vicinamibacterales; family JAENWD01; genus CAVUCH01. The sequence continues at coordinate 233,283 of CAVOPA010000009.1, read as the reverse complement.
AATACCGTGCTCGTGATCGACGTGCGCGACGCGCAGTCGTATGCCGCCGGCCACATACCCGGCGCCAAGTCCATTCCCCTCGGCTCGTTGCTCGAACCCGCGCACGTCGCCGAACTGAAGGCGGCGAAGAAGGAAATCGTCCTCTACTGTGCTTGAGTGGAGGAACACACGAGCGCCCGTGGGGCGCTCATGCTGAGCGGCGTGGGCATCAAGAGCCGCGCCCTGCTCGGCGGCTGGAACGCGTGGGTCAACGGCGGCGGCAGTGTCATCACCGGCGCCCAGTAGCCGGTGAGCGGGCCGCGTCCGCCGCGGGTCCGCTCGACGGCAACCGGGATGGGTTCGATCGTCACCAGGAACCGCCGGCCATGGGTGGTCCGGCCAGCACATGGCGCTGCCTTGGGGTGCGGCGGCGGCGCACGGCGAGCAGCGCCGCTGCCCCCAGAGCGACGGGCACGGCCACGCGCGCCAGTACTGCCGGGAATGGATCTGGCGGCAGCCACACGGTGCCGCGGTCGTCGCTGAGCGCGGGGACGCCGACGTACCGGCCGCGTGCCGGCACCTCGTCCCGTTCAAATCGATCCGCCAGCCGGAACAGCGCGTCGTGCAGCGGCCGGCCGCTCATCGGGATACCGTGCCCCGACACGAGCACGCACGGCGCGAGCGCCGCCAGCGCCCGCACGGATCGGGCTGCCGCGAACCAGTCGGGCGTGAAGTACGCAGGCGGCCCGTGCACCTCCTGCCGCTGTGTCATCACGCTGATGAGCGACTCCTGTCTGGTCGTGGTGATCGCGTCGCCCGCAATCACGGCGCCGTCCCGTTCACGCACGAGCGAGACGTGTCCGGGGCTGTGACCGGGCGTGTGCATCCAGCGCCAGTCGGGCAGCCCAGGCACGCGGCCGTCCTCGGGCAACGGCCGCGCGCGCCCGTCGACGTCGATGGGCCCGCGCGGATAGAGCTTCGCGGACCACGCCATGGCGCCGCCACCGACCAGCGGATCGGGTGGCGGGTAGGATGAAGCGCCCGTGATATACGGCAACTCGAGCGAGTGGGCATACACGGGGACGTCCCATCGGTCGAGGAGCGGCTCGAGGCTACCCACGTGATCGAAGTGGCCATGCGTCAGGATGATCGCGTCTGGCCCGCGATCGGTCCCGAACAGCTCGCCGGCGGCTGCCGCGATGGACCCGCTGTAGCCGCCCATCCCCGCATCGACGAGCACCCACCCCTCGCGCGAGCCCACGAACGCCACGTTCACGATGAGCGTCCGCATCCACCAGATGCCGTCCGCCGCACGTACTGCTCTGCTCATGTCATTGCCTCCAGCGGAACGGTCAACGGTGAACGGTGAACGGTTAACGGAGTCGGTGAACGGAGTTCGTCGTCCGCTTAGTCACCAATTGAGCGTGCGTCGCGGGCAGCGGTTGAATGGGCGACACCCGGTAATCGCCAACCGTCAACGGTCGGCTGTCAACGGTCAGCGGTCAACGGAGAAGTCGGGCTGCCGGTCTTGGATTTCAGGTACTTGTCGAACCAAGCGACGTAGCGCTGCAGCCGATCGCGCAGGTAGCTGGGTGTCGTCAGGCCGTGGAACTGCCCGGGATAGATCACGAGCTGCGTGTCGACGTTCAGGCTCTTGAGCGCCTGGTACATCTGCTCCACGCCGGCGATCGGGACGTTGAAATCCTTCTCGCCCCCGAGGAAGAGCGTCGGCGTCTTGATGCGGTCGGCATGGAAGAACGGGTACGACACCTTCGCCCATCCTTCAGGGTTTTTCCATGGCGGCCCGAGCTCGACTTCGTACTGCACGATGTATTGATCGAGACCGTACATCGACGTCTGCAGCGAGCTGGAGGCGCCGCTCACGGCGGCCTTGAAACGAGGCGCCGTCGCAATCGTGTAGTTCGTCAGGATGCCGCCGTAGCTCCACCCTCCGATGCCGAGGCGGTCGGGGTCGGCGATGCCCTGCGCAACCACGTGATCGACGCCGGCGAGCAGGTCGACGACCTCGAGATGCCCCCAGTCCGCGAAGATGGCCTTCTGGTATTTCGACCCTCGCCCTGAGCTGCCGCGATAGTTGACCTGCAGCACGACGTAACCATTGGCCGCGAGCCACTGGGCCTCGAAGTCGAACACGTGTTCATCCTGCCCGTTCGGGCCGCCGTGGATGTTGAGCAGCGTCGGATACCTGGTACCGGCGGTGTAGGGGGACGGCTTGAACAGGAGCCCGTTCACGACTGTGCCGTCCTTCGCCTGTGCGGTGAAGTCTTCGACGCTGGCGAGCTGCACCGGCTTCAGCCACTCGTCGTTCTGCGCGGACAACCGCCGCAGCTGCCCGCCGTCGATCGCGTGGACCTCGAACGGCTCCGCCGCCGTCGCGGCGAGCACGGCGGCCTTACCGTCGGGTCCGATCGATAGCTCCCGCACGACGCGGCGGCCGCTCGTGAGCGGCTCGATGGCGCCGCCGCCGGCCGGCACGCGAGCGGCGTACTGGGCGCGGTCATCCTCGACGAGAAACAACACGCTCTTGCCGTCCGGCGACCATTCGGGTGACGACACCGATCGATCGAGGGATTCGGTGAGCACGCGTGGCACGCCGCCCGCGGAAGGTACGACCGCGAGCTTGTTCTGGTTGTAGGCGTAGAAGCGCGGCTCGTCGCCGACCAGATATGCGATCAGGGTGCCGTCCGGGCTCCACGCCGGGCGTCCGCCGTCAGGGTTCGTGGAGGTCGTGATCTGGCGCGGTGCGGCCCCCGCCTTCGCCTCGACGACCCAAATGTCGCTGTTGGTCGATCGATCCGGATCCGGGCCGCGGCGGCTCACGAAGGCGATCGACTGGCCGTCGGGCGACCACTCGGGCGACGCTTCGTCCCACACTCCCGAGGTCAGCGGCTCGGTCGCGCGCCGCTCGACGTCGAAGAGATACAGGTGAGTGCGTAGCGCCCCGAGATATCCGAGGCGGTCCTGCTTGAAGTGGTAGCGGTCGATCACGACGGGCGGCTTGGTCGCCGGCTTGCCGTCCTTCTTTTCCTTCTCCGGCGCGTCGTTCGGATCCGGATCGTCGACGGCGAGCACGAGCCGTTTGCCGTCCGGCGACCAGGCATACTCGCTCACGCCGCCCTTCACGTCGGTCAGCTTCTGGGCTTCACCGCCGGCACGATCGAGCAGCCACACCTGCGCTCCTTTCTTCTTGTCCGTTTCTTCGCCCCGTGACGCCGTGAACGCGAGGAAGCGCCCGTCCGGGCTCCATCGCGGGCTGGATTCCGATTCGGGGCTCGCCGTGAGGCGGACCTGGCGCTTGCCGTCCCAGCTCACCATCCAGATGTCGGAATCACGCTTGTCGGTGGCGAAGTCGTTGGACGTGACGACATAGGCGACCCACGCGCCGTCCGGCGACCGCTGCGGGTCGCTCACCTCGCGCAGCCGGGCGAGATCGTCGAGCGCCAGCAGCCGTGTCCCCTGCGCGTGCACCGCGCGCGGGACGAGCAGGAGAGCGATGGCGAGGAGGCGAAGGGCGTGGCTTCTGCGGCGCATGATGTCCTCTCTGGAGCGAGCCCATCAGGGTCGGTCCATCGGCCCGTACGGAGATGATGTTACATGGGCAGCCGTCACGTCGAGAGCGTAGAGCCTTTCGCCCCTGGCCCTCAGCCATTAGCCTCTCATCGACGGATCATGTCGCCGGTGTCGCCCCGTGGAACGCGCGTAGATACTGAGCGGGCACGCGCTGCTCCTGCCGCAGCACGCGCGCGGCGTGAATCGGCCAGTACGGATCGCGCAGCTCCTCGCGCGCCAGCAGCACCATGTCTGCGCGGCCGTTCCGGACGATCTCGTCGGCATGGCTCGGCTCGGTGATGATGCCGACGGCCGCCGTGGCGAGACCCGCCCCGCGCCGCACGGTTTCGGCGAACGGCACCTGGTAGCCGGCGCCGACCGGGATGGTCGCGAGCACGTTGCCGCCGGAGCTGCAGTCGATGATGTCGACGCCCTCGCTGCTGAGTGCGCGTGCGAGCGCCACCGTGTCCTCGAGCGTCCAGCCGCCATCGACCCAGTCGGTGCACGAGAGCCGCACTGAAAAGGGGCGCTCCTCCGGCCACACACGCCGGATGGTCCGCGCCATCTCGACGGTGAAGCGGATCCGGTTCTGAAACGTGCCTCCATAGCTGTCTTCCCGATGATTCGAGAGCGGCGAGTAGAAGCTGTGACAGAGATACCCATGCGCGGCGTGCAGCTCGACCCACGCGAAGCCCGCGTCGATCGACCGCCGTGCGGCGGCTTCCGCCGTGCGAAACAGCTCCGCGATCTCCTCCGCCGTGAGCGCGTGCGGCACCTGCCAGCCGTTCGCAAACGGGATGGGGCTCGGGCCCACGGGTTCCCAGCCCCCTTCCTCATGGGGAATATTGCGCTCGGGGTCCCACGGCCGGTTGCGGCTCGCCTTGCGCCCGGCGTGTGCCAGCTGGATCCCAGGCACGGCGCCGTGCGCGGCTACAAAGCGCGTGATCCGCGCCAGCATCTCGACGTGGCGGTCGTCCCAGATGCCGAGGTCATGAGGGCTGATCCGGCCGCGGGCCTCGATCGCGGCGGCTTCCGTATTCACGAGCGCCGCACCGCCGACCGCCCGGGACCCGAGGTGCACGAGATGCCAGTCGGACGCGAAGCCGTCTACGCTGCTGTACTGGCACATCGGCGAGACGCCGATCCGGTTGCGCAGCGTCGTGCGCCGGAGCGTGATCGCGTCGAACAGGTGCGGCATCGGCTATCTCACAGTGTCGTTGACGACCTGACCGTCGATCACTACTCCGACCACGTGCGTTGTGCACTCGAAGGGTCGCCGTCGAAAGCGCGAGGTCGCCGTCCTTCCGGGCCTCGAGCGAACCGATCGCCCATCGATCCCGAGGATGCGGGCGGCGTCGATGGTGACCGGTGCAAGCGACTCGCCGCGCGCCGGGCCGCGCCCGGCGCGCCACGCGGAGCGCACAGTATGCATCAGCCCGGCTGGGCAGCCGTTCCAGGCCTGCAGCCGAACGAGTGGACACTCGGGATGATTCGGGATTGGGCAGGGCAGCGCATTCTTCGCGCTTTCAGATAGCATGCGGACGAGGAGCCGTGTCCCACGATCCTGAACGCACCATCGCGGATCGCACCCTGACGGTCGCCTGGTCGCAGGACCCGATGTGGAAGCGAACCGCGTTCGAGCGATGGTTCGTCCGAAACTGGCGCCGGCTGGCGGTCGGCGCGCTGCTGGCGCTTGGCTACACGAGTGTGGTCGCCGGTGTCGGCGCCACTATCGCCGAACAACTGCTGCGTCCACCGCGGCGGCCGATCGATGCGTCCGCAATCGCGCGTGCCCACGCGGTCGGCACGCGCACGAACAGCGACCTGTCGGCCGAGGCGCTCCGGGCCGCCGACAACGCGGTGCTCCGTGCCTGGTGGTTCGTGCCGCGCGCCAAGGCTCGCGGCACCGTCATCGTGCTGCACGGGCAGGCCGACAATCGCGTCGCCACGCTCGGCTTCGCGGAACTGTTCCTGCGTGAACGGTACCGGGTGCTCGCGCCGGACGCGCGCGCTCACGGCTCGAGCGGCGGCGCGTTCGCCACCTACGGCGGTCTCGAGCGCGACGACCTTCGCGCCTGGGCAGACTGGGTACAGCAGAAGTCGCCCGATCAGTGCGTATTCGGCGTCGGCTCCTCGATGGGCGCCGCCATCCTCATACAGACCCTCCCGGACGTGCCCTTCTGCTCGGCCGTCGCGGATTCGTCATTCGCCGATCTGCCCGCCCTCGTGCGGTGGCGGATCGGCTCAGCACTCCATCTGCGGCCGGGGCTGCACCCCGTCGTGGCCGGGCCGATCGCGTGGGCGGCACTCTGGTACGCGCGCCTGGCGCACGGCGTGCCGCTCGGGTCCGCACGTCCGGTCGCGCGGCTGGCGCAGGCACGCGTGCCGGTGCTCGTCATTCACGGTACCGCCGACCGCGACATTCCGGTCGGCGACGCGCAGACCCTGGCCGCTGCCAACCCGCGGCTCGTGTCCCTGTGGCTCGTCGGCGGGGCCGCACACACGCAGGCGTGGGCGGCCGCGTCACGCGAGTACCCGGAACGGGTGCTGCGGTTTCTTGCCGCGCACCAGTAGGGACTCAGGGCAATGCACAATGCAAAACCGGACGCACACCCTACGCAGCACCACCTGCCAGCGTGCGTCGCACCCCCGCGGCGTGGCACCATCGCACGGTATGAGAATGCGCGGACACGTCGTCGCATGGCTGGTGCTGACCGCCGCAGCTGGCAGCACCGCCGCCGCGAGCGACACGCTCTACCGACTGCGGATCGGTGACCCCGCGCGCAAGGACCGGGAGGTGCGGGTGGTGCTCGACACGATGATCGACACCGCGAGCGGAAGAACGCTGACGCCGGACGACCTCACCGCCGCCCTCGCCTCAACCCGCGTGCTGCTGATCGGCGAATCGCACACGTCGGTCGAGTTCCATCGCGTGCAGCTGCAGGTGCTGCGCGCGCTCCATCGGGCCGGCCGCCGCGTGCTCATCGGGGTCGAGATGTACCCATATACCGCGCAGGCTGCGCTCGACGCCTGGAACGCCGGCCAACTCGCCGAGAGCGCCTTCGTCGAGCAGTCGCGCTGGTACGAGCACTGGGGATATCACTGGAACTACTACCGCGACATCTTTCTCTTCGCGCGTGAGGCAGGCATGCCGATCACCGCGGTCAACGCGCCGCGGGAGGTAGTCACGGCAGTTCGCAAGAAGGGGTTCGCGAACCTCACGCCCGAGGAGTCCGCCCACATTCCGACCGACATCGAGGGCGAGACTCCCGACCACATGGCGTACTTCAAAGCCTCGCTGGACGACGGCGACAGTCCCCATCCCGGCATGAATGACCAGGCGCTCAAAGGCATGTTGGCCGCGCAGTCCACGTGGGACGCGACCATGGGCTGGAACGCTGTGCAGGCCCTGAACGCCAGCGGCGATCCGAAGGCAATCATGGTGGTGCTCGTGGGTTCGGGCCACGTGGCCTACGGCGTCGGAATCGAACGCCAGGCGCGGCGGTGGGTAGACGGCCGGGTGACAACCCTCGTGCCTGTGCCGGTCGAAGACGACAAGGGCGCCCCGATCACACACGCCCGTGCCTCGTATGCCGATATCGTCTACGGCGTCGCCGGCGAGCGGGAGAGCGCCTATCCGTCGCTGGGCGTGTCGATGATGCCGGCGGAAGGCGGCCGCAGCATCATCGACGTCCAGAAGGACACACCGGCCGCCGTCGCGGGGCTTGCCGTCGGTGATCTGATCGTCAGCATCGACGGCCAGCCGCTCACGAGCCGCGAGCTGTTCAGTCGCCTCATGGCCGACAAGCTGTGGGGCGACATCGTTCACGTCGGCATCCGGCGAGACGGCGAGACGAAGACGATCGACGTCGCGTTGAGGCGCCAGCAGAAGACGACCCGAGATACGCACTGAACCTGGAACCCGCGAGAGGCCCCATGTCCACACTCTCCCGCCGCCGATTCGTCCAGTCCCTCGGCGCGCTGGCGGTTGCGCCGGCCGTGATCCGCGCGCGCGCCGCGGAGCCCGCGAAAGTGCCAATCAGCTTCTCCACCCTCGGCTGCCCGAACTGGCCCTTGCGCACCATCCTGGATGTCGCCGTTCGCGAGGGCTACGCCGCGGTGGAGTTGCGGGGTCTCGAAGGCGAGATGGATCTGCCGAAGCGGCCCGAGTTCAGCACGGGGCTCGCCACGACCGTCGCCGACCTCCGCGCGAGAAACGTGCGCGTGGCCTGCCTCGGTTCGTCCGCGCAGCTGCACGTTCGCGAGCCGGCGGAGCGGTCGCGGCAGCTCGACGAGGGCCGCCGCTTCATCGACCTCGCGTCGAAGCTGCCGGCGCCGTACGTGCGCGTGTTCGGCGACAAGTACCTCGCCGACGAGCCGAGAACCGCGATGATCGAGCGCGTGGCCGCGGGCATGCGCGAGCTTGCGGCGCACGCGAAGGGCAGCGGCGTCGAGGTGATCATCGAGTCGCACGGCGAGGTCACCGATTCCGCCACGCTGAAGACAATCCTCACGGCGGCCGGTGACGGCTCCGCCCTGCTCTGGGACACGCACCACACCTTCGTGACTTCCAAGGAACCGCCTGCCGACACGTACCGGCAGCTGGGCGCCTGGATCCGCCACACGCATATCAAGGACTCACGTCCCGACGGGGAGACCGTGCGCTACGTGCTCACCGGCTCGGGCACCATCCCGTTGCGCGACATCGTGAAGGTGCTCGTGGCCGGGGGCTACAAGGGCTACTACAGTTTCGAGTGGGAGAAGAAATGGCACCCCGACATCGACGAGCCGGAGGTTGCCATCCCGCAATACGCGAAGGTCATGCGGGAGTACTTGCGCGAGGCGGGAGTCACGTAGCGTCCAAACGTCACAGGCTCCGAAAAGCGGGCGACCTCAGGCGTCTCTCAGAACGACGGCAGGATCGATTCGGCTGGCGCGGCGGGCCGGCCACCAGGCGGCCGCAATCGCGATCAGTCCGAGACCGAGCGGCGCGCCGACGAAGGTCACCGGGTCGCTCGGACCGACGCCATAGAGCAGGCTGCCGGCGAGCTGCCCGAGGGCGAGAGCCACCGCACAACCGACCCCCACGCCGGCCACGATGGGCAGGAGCGTTTCCCCGAGCGCCAGCGAAACCACCTGCGCGGGACGCGCCCCGAGGGCCACGCGGATCCCGATCTCGCGCGCGCGGCGCGACATCGCATACGCGCTCACGCCGTAGACACCGAGAGCCGCCAGCACCAGTGCCACGACGGCGAAGACGCCCAGCAGGAACGCGGTCACGCGCGATCGCCACAATCGCTCCTCGATCACTCGCGTCATCGTCATCGTGCCCGAGATCGGCACGTTCGCGTCGATCGACGAGGCGGCCCGCTGGATGGCGCTCGCCACGTCCAGTGGATCGCCGGCCGTGCGCACCACGAACGTCAGCTCGCTCGACCCGAACTCGCCGGCGTGCTGCGCATAGGGGACGTAGATCTCTTCCGGCACGCTGCCGGTCCACTCCGACTGGCGCGCGTCCGCGCTCACGCCCACGATCGTGAGCCACTGCCGATCGATCGAGCCGACGCCCACCCGGCGCCCGACGGGATCCTGCCCTGGCCAGTGCCGGCGGGCCATCGTCTCGTTGACGATGCACACGGGCAGGCTGTCGGCGCGGTCGCGCCCATCCAACTCGCGTCCTCTCCTGAGCGGCAGGCGCATGGCGGCAAAGTAGCCTCCGCGTACGACCCGCCACGTCGCGCCGGCTTCCTCGCCGGGTCGTGGTTCGGGGCGGCCTTCGGGCTGGACACGGAAGCGCCACGTGTCACCGGCAAGCGGCAGGTGGTTGATGGCGCTGACGGCGATCACGCCGGGCAGCGCCGCGACGGCGCCGGCGACGCGATCGAAATACGGCACCGGGGCGCTGTCGTGAAGAGTGCCCCCGAGCGAGAGCGTAAACGTCAGCACGTTGCGCGGGTCGAAGCCGGGGTCCACCTGCTGCAACCGCAGCAGCGTGCGGCCCATCAGACCTGCCCCCGCCAGCAACGCAAGCGCGAGTGCCAGTTGCAGCGCGAGCAGCGCGCGCCGGAGGTGCCGGCCGCGCGTCCCGTCGGTAGCGCCGCGCGTGACGTCCTGAAGCGTGCCGCGCACGCTGGCGCGCGAGAGCTGCAGCGCGGGTGGGAAGCCGGCGCCGATCCCGGCGAGCAGGATCACGCTTGCGGCGAACGCCGCGACGACGCCGTTCAGCCCGAGGCCGCCGGACCCCGGGAGGACGTTCGGAGGCAGCGCCGACCCAATCCATCCGACGGTCCACGTGGCGAGCAGCACGCCGAGGATGCCGCCGGCCACGCTGAGCAGCAGGCTTTCGGCGAGGGTCTGCCACACGAGGCGGCCGCGGCGGGCGCCGAGCGCGGCACGCACGGCCAGCTCTTTCTGGCGTGCCGACCCGCGCACGATCTGCAGGCCGGCGACGTTGACGCAGGCGATGAGCAGCACGAGGCCCACGGTCGCCGACAGCAGCCACAGCGTCGGACGGATGCCGCTCACGACCTTCTCGCGGAGCGGCACCACCGAGATACCGAGCCGGGCGTTGCTGCGCGGGTAAGCGGCCGCGAGGCGCGCCGCGATCGCACTGGCCTCGGCCTGTGCCTGCTCGCGGTCGACGTCCCCGCGCAACCGGGCGAACACCCGCAGCGACCGGCCCGAGCGATCGCCGGTCCGCGAGGTCAGCGACAGCGGTCGCCAGAGGGAGGCCGAGGTCACCCAGAATGGCGCGAAGCGGAACGAGGGCGGCATCACGCCGATGATGGTAAATGGCTCACCATCGAGCGCGACTGTTCGCCCGACGATGTGGCGGTCCGCTCCGAAGCGTCGCTTCCAGAGCGCGTCGCCGAGCACAACTACGCGGTCGCGGCCCGGCTGATCCTCACCGGGCACGAAGGTCCGCCCGATTGCCGCCGGCACGCCGAGCGTGCGGAACAGGTCCGCTGAGACCTGCAGCCCTGACAGCCGTTCGGCGCCATCGGTTGCGGTGAGGGTGGCGCTCCACGCCTGAGCCGCCGAGAACCCCGCGTACGAACGAGTATCCCGGCGGTAATCGAAATAATCGGCGGGGCTGACGGGAAACTGCCCGTCGTGGAGCAGCACGACGAGGCGGTCCGGATCCGCATAGGGCAGCGGCCGAAGCAGCACCGAGTGGAGCACCGTGAAGATCGCGGTGGTGGCGCCGATGCCGATGGCGAAGGTCAGGACGGCCGCAAGCGTAAACCCGGGCGCATGCCGGAGCGACCGCACCGCGAACCGGAGATCCTGGAGCATGTCACATGGTGCAGGCCAATGGTGTGCCACCGACAGTACGTGCCTCAAGTTGATGCCTGTCAACGAGATCGAGCAATGGCCGCCGGCGCGCAGATGCTGCTGCCGTCCGTGCGTGGGATGACCGCGTCCCACTGACGGACACGGGGTCGCGCGGGAATGTCGTTTTCGAGCGCCCTGCGCATGAGCAAGTGCACGTCCTGCCCCGCCAGGGCGACCTCAGCGGATATGGTAAGACAGCTGGGAGCGCGCGGGCGCGCAGGTTTCGCGCGGCTCCTCGGCGCGTGCCTGCATGAAATCCCAGGCGCCATATCGCGCCGCAGCGCGCGGTGCAGAGCGCATCAACGGCGCGGTTTTCGCGCCCTATCCACCGGGACCCGGAAAGCTGGCCTGAAATCAGCATCGGGAATCCATTCCCGCCACGACGGTTGGTATGCTGAGCGACGGCGCCTGGCGGCGCGTCACGTCTGTTGTGATTCGGAGGTCCTGATGCGTGTTGGGTTCATCGGTCTGGGTGCGATGGGTGCGGGGATGGCCCGCCACCTCTTGAAAGCGGGACATGACGTGCGCGTGTGGAACCGCACGGCGGCTCGCATGAAGCCGCTCGTCACCGCCGGAGCAACCCAGGCGAAGACCATCGGCGCCGCGTGCGAAGACGCCGCCGTGGTCTTCACGATGCTGGCCGACGATGGAGCGTTGATCGACGTCGTGTCGGGAGGCGAGAACGATCCCGGCATTGCGGAAGCGCTCGGCGAAGGAGACGTGCACGTCTCCCTCAGCACCATCAGCACCGACCTGTCGGCCCGTCTCGCCGAGGCGCATGCCGATGCCGGCCAGCACTTCGTCGCTGCTCCGGTGTTCGGCCGTCCCGAAGCGGCGGAGGCCGGCAAGCTGACGATCGTGGCCGCCGGCAACGAGGCCGCGCTGGCGCGCGTGCAGCCGCTGTTGCAGGTGATGGGCCAGAAGGTATTTCTGGTCGGCGCCGAGCCGCCGAGCGCGAATCTCGTGAAGCTCGCCGGCAACTTCATGATTGCCGCCATGACCGAGGCGCTCGGCGAAGCGTTCGCGCTGCTGCACAAGAACGGGATCGACCCCAAGCAGTTTCTCGAGATCGTCAACGGCAACGTGTTTCGATCGCCGGTCTACGACACCTACGGCACACTGATCGCGGAGGGTCGCTACAGCCCCGCCGGTTTTCGCCTAGCGCTGGGGCTGAAGGACATGCGCCTCGTGCTCGGCGCTGCAGACGCCGCCAGCGTGCCGATGCCGCTGGCGAGCCTCGTTCGCGACCACCTCGTATCGGCGGTCGCGCGCGGAAAAGCCGATCTCGACTGGACGGCGCTGGCGCAGGTGATTGCTGAGAACGCGGGAATCAAATCGTAGGTAAGGGCTAAGGGCTAGGGCTAGGGCTGAGGGCTAAGGGCGAAAAGCGGTCGGCTGCCCCGGCTCTCAGCCGCCAACGCAAAACGGTCACGGTCAGCTCACGGTCAGCAGTCAATGGATAACGGTTTGTCGTTGACCTCAGCCCTCAGCCCTCAGCCCTCAGCCCTTAGCCCCCTACTTCGTCCCCTGTCCCTTCGGCTCGCTCGAGGGCGGCACGATGCCCTTGATGCGCATGTAGGTGACCAGGTTGCCGTAGTGTTCGAAGTCGTGCGCCGTGTTGAACGCGAGCACGGCGAGCTGCGGCTGCTCGCGGCCGAAGAACTTCACCATCTGGCTGCCCTTCTCGTCGGTCATCGCGGAGTACGCCGCATCACAGGCGGCGAACGAGTCGGCGAGCGCCTTCTGCAGGTCAGCCTTGCTCGTCTTCGTCTTCTCGATGCTGTCCTTGGGTCCCGCGCTGCCGCCCGCTGCCGAGCAAATCATGAAATTCGCATCGGCGACGTGGCCGACGATCTGGCCGAAGCTCCGCACATCGGGCGACGGCTTGAACGAATACTGGTCTTCGGGCACCTTCTCCGCAGACTTCGTGATGTTGCCCTTGATCAAGTCGAACGTCGACTTGGTGGCGGTGGTGAGCGGGTTGGCCGGCGTCTGCGCGGCGGCGGGAACGGCCAGCGCGAGCGCGGCGACGAGCGTACAAGCTGCTTTCATTTTCTGTGTCCTCCTGGTTGCAGAACGCGGAATATTACCTCCGGCAGGATCCGCTGTCCAACGATCCGCGGGAGGGGGCGACAACCGGAGGATCAGCCGCGGGACGAAGGAGCTGGTCACACGCGCCGAGCGGTCGCCGACCGCGGGACGGATCGATCGGGGCTGGTCGAGGGATCGGTCGCGATGCAGGGCGGGCGCGGCCTATTTGAACAGGTCGTCGAACGCCTGGCGGGCGCTCGGGGGGCCCGACGCGGTGGATCCGGTCTCGCGCTCGAAGCGCCGCTGCGACTCGAAAAGCGAACACGTGTTGCGCGCGTCTTTCGGCGAGACGCGAACCGCGATCGCCTGCACGCATTGGAAACGCTGGCCGGTGTCGAAATGTGCGCATTGCACGCACGCGTGCAGCTCGGTGCCGCATTTCGGGCAGCAGCTGTCGGCCGTGATGTCGGCAGTGATGAGGTGGCCGCAGCGCGCGCACCGCACCACCTCGCGATACCCGGGCATGTTGTAGGTACGCGGGCCGATGCGGTCGCGGGGCGGCCCCGGGGCGCGCTCCGCGGGCTTCTGGGCCGGCGTCTGGCGCGGCGGCCGAGCCTCGTCCTGATAGCCGCGCTGCCGGTATTTCCGTTCTGACATCGAGAGTTGATTATAGGCCCTCGCAGCCCCGGCGAGGATGCACGATCGCGGCGTGCGGCATCATGGCTCCAACCGCCAGCCGCCAGACGCGGCCTCACCTGGAGGCCGTGCGGACTATTTCCACTTTCCGAGAGTTTTTCCCGCACCGGCCGGCAGCGTGGCCAGGCTGCACCGCGGGATTCGGCGCAAGTGTGCTCGGCGCACGAGCGCAAGTCATGGCGCATGAATTGCTCCCTGAGTGCACGGGCACTCGAGCCGCCGCTGCGTGGGGTTCCTCTCCGTCGCTTCCCTCCCCACGCAGCGGCGGGTTTCTCACCGCACCGTTCTCCTCCCTCTCATCACCACGCAGGCAAGCAGCGCGCACCATGTCGCGCCCTCTACCTGCGTATCTGCCGCTCGCCCACCGAAGGAAGAAATCTGCCACTGCCACGCCTTCAGAGAAAATGTGAGGCATTGGCGAACAGCTGCAGGCTAGAGGCTGAGGGCATCTCTGGCTCAGACGCGCTTCGGCGCGCGATCGCCGGGTAGTGCCCGCCTTCACCCAGGCGGGCCGGGACACATGCGGCATTCCGCCGCTGCGACAGTGCGCCGCCTGGAAATAACACCCAGCGTCAGCGGGATTTCCCCGGCCCGTGCCGCCGACCACAGGACCTCGGCCCTGGATCTGGCGTGATCTGGCCTGCTTCACCGCGCGTCACAGTGGTCCAGTCCTTGCTCCCCGACCAGTGGGGCACTCGAGACGCCGCTGCAAGGTTCCTCTCCACATCTTCCCTCCTTGCAGCGGCGTTCTTTCTGCGCTCCGACGGCCAGTGACCAACCGGGACGCGGCACGACGTCAGACGGGACAACGACCCCGACGAACTGCTGCATGGGTTTCTGGTCCGAGCGATCGCCTCATACCCGTGTTCATATTCGTGGTTCATCCCTTCCAAGGTCCCGCAGGCCGGTATCGACCGGTTTCGTCCGCGGTGCGGATCGCGCGGTAGCTGCACGCAGTCTGCCGCGCGTCGCGCCGCGGGCGGCAAGCGGCGCGACCAGCCGTCGGCGGCACCGCCTTCGCATGTGAGCCAGGTGACCGGCTCCCGCTGCGGGACTCGTTCCTTTTCCACTCGAACTCATATCCGGGGAGACGATGTCTCAGCGCGAGGGGCGACGCATCGACGTTCGCGGCACGGTGCAAGGCGTTGGCTTTCGCCCGTGGGTCTACCGGCTCGCCGGTGAATGGGGCGTCTCCGGGCGCGTGCGCAACAACAGCCTCGGTGTGTCAATCGACGCGTTCGGCGCGCCCGAAGCGCTCGAGTCGTTCATGCGCGCGCTCACGACCGCTCGACCGGCCGCCGCCCGCGTGGACGACGTGGCTTGGCATCCGATTGCTGCCGAAGCGCTCGACGGGTTCGCGATCGCGCCGAGCGAACCGGGCCTCGATCGCGTCGTGTCGATCCCGCCGGACCTTGCGACCTGTCCGGAGTGCGCGGCCGAAATCGTCGACCCGGCCAACCGCCGCTATCGCTACCCGTTCACCAACTGCACGAACTGCGGCCCGCGCTTCACCATTGCCCGTGACGTGCCGTACGACCGCGCCGCGACGTCGATGGCGAGCTTCCGCATGTGCGCCGCGTGCCAGCGCGAGTACGACGACGTTCGCGACCGGCGCTTTCATGCGCAGCCGAACGCGTGCCCCGCCTGCGGCCCGCGGCTTCGCATCGTGCGGCCGGACGGCACGGACCTGCCGAATGCCGGCGACCCGCTGCGCGCCGCAGCCGAGGCGCTGAGCGCCGGCCTGGTCGTGGCTGTGAAGGGAATCGGCGGCTACCACCTCGCCTGCGACGCCTCGTCTGACGACGCCGTGTCGCGCCTGCGTGCGCGCAAGCACCGCGAGGAGAAGCCGCTCGCCGTGATGGTTCGCGACGCGGCCGCGGCATCGGCGCTGGTGTCACTCGACGGCGAAGGCCTGGCGCTGCTCGAGTCACCCGAACGGCCCATCGTGCTCGCGTGGCGGCAGCCCGGCGCGGTCCTTGCGGAGGGCGTCGCCCCGGGCAGCTCGCTCGTCGGCATCTTCCTGCCGTATACGCCGCTCCATCACCTCCTGCTCGCCGACGCCGGGCGGCCGCTCGTGATGACGTCGGGCAACCGGAGCGACGAGCCCATCGCCTTTCGCGATGACGACGCGCTCAGCCGCCTGCGCGAGATCGCCGACCTGTTCCTCGTGCACGACCGCGCCATCGTGACCCGGTGCGACGATTCCGTGGCCATGATCGTCGCCGACGCGCCCGTCGTGTTTCGCCGTTCGCGGGGTCACGTGCCGCGCGCCGTGCGGCTCACGCGCGAGTTGCCGCAGCCGGTGCTCGGCACGGGCGCGCTGCTGAAGAACACGTTCTGCCTCGCCGCCGGACGCGACGCCTGGCTCGGCCCGCACGTGGGCGATCTCGAGAACCTGGACACGTTCGCGTCCTACACGGAAGGGATCGAGCGGCTGGTGCGGTTTCTCCAGATCGAACCGGAGGTCGTCGCTCACGACATGCACCCGGACTACCTGTCGACGCGGTATGCGGCGGGCCTCGGCGGCGTTCGGACCGTGGCCGTGCAGCATCACCACGCGCACGTTGCCAGCGCGATGGCCGAGCACGCGCTCGATCGTCCGGTGATCGGCGTCGCCTTCGACGGCACCGGCTACGGCACCGACGGCCAGGCGTGGGGCGGCGAAGTGCTGGTCGCCGATTACGGCGGGTGCAGCCGGTTCGCCACCTGCCGCGCCGTGCCGCTCGCAGGCGGCGACGTCGCCATCCGCCAGCCCTGGCGCGTGGCGCTCGCCCTCCTCGACGACGCCTTCCGGGGCGACCCGCCGCTGCCGCAACTGCCGCTGTTCGAGGGCATACCCCGCGGCGAGGTCGAAGTGGTCCGGGAGATGATTCGCGCCCGCGTCAACACGCCGATCGCCCACGGGGTCGGCCGCTACTTCGATGCATTCGGCGCGCTCGCGCTCGGCCGCGGCACGGTGAGCTTCGAAGGCCAGCTGGCGCAGGCCTTCAACGTCGCCGCCGACCCCGACGAGCGCGGCTGCTACCCGTGGGAGCTGACGCGCGAGGCCGGCGTGCTGGTGCTCGACTTCAGGCGCGCCGTGCGCGAGGTGACCTTCGAGGTGATCGGACGCGTGTCCGCCGGTGCAATCGCGGCGCGGTTCCACAACACGCTGGCCGCGGCTACCGCGGAGGTCGTGCGGGCAGCGGCGCGCCAGCATCGAGGTTGCCCGGTCGTTCTCACCGGCGGATGTTTTCAGAATGCCCGGCTCACCGAGACGCTCGTGCGTGACCTGTCACGGCGCCTCACCGTCTACACCCACCACCTCGTGCCGCCCGGCGACGGCGGCATCGCGCTGGGGCAGGTGGCGGTCGCGGGGCTCGGACGGTAGACGGACCGACGGACCGTCAGGCACCCAAGACGGCCGGGAAATAGGGAGAGGAGCTCCACATGTGTCTTGGCGTCCCTGGTCGGGTGGTCAGCGTCAGCGGTGACGTGGCAGACGTGGACTTCTGGGGTGTGCGCCGGCAGGTGCGGCTCGAGCTCGTGAACGAGCCGGTCGGGCCGGGCGACTACATCCTGAATCACGTGGGCTTCGCGATCCGGCGGATTCCCACCGGTGACATTGCCGCCACGCTCGCCCTCTACGAAGAGCTGCTCGAAGACGACGCGGCCGAGGACCTGATGACCGCTGACGTGCGCGGCGAGCTCCACGCCTCACCGGAGAAAGACGGGTGACACGCGATATCGGCGGCGACGCGGCGCAGCTGCGGTTCCGGGACCCGGCGCGCGCGCGGGCGCTCATCGCGGCGCTGCGGCGTGCGATGGCTGCGATCGGGCGCGACCGGGTGTCGCTGATGCACGTGTGCGGCAGCCACGAGCAGGCAATCGCCCGCTTCGGCCTTCGGGCGGTGCTGCCGCGCGAGCTCAACGTCATCATGGGCCCTGGGTGCCCCGTGTGCATCACCGACGTGCCCGAGGTCGACGAAGCCGTGGCGCTCGCGCTGCAGGGCGTACATGTCGCGACCTACGGCGACATGGTGCGCGTGCCGGGCACGGTCAAGTCGCTGGCCGACGCGCGCGCGGCAGGCGCCAAGGTCCACGTCGTCTACAGCATCGACCAGGCGATCGACCTGGCGCGGGCGACTGGCGAGCAGGTCGTGTTCTTTGCAACCGGTTTCGAGACCACCGCGGTGGCCACCGCCGCGGTCCTCCTCCGCGATCCGCCGCCGAACTTCTCCGTGCTCTCGGCGCACAAGTACGTGCCGCCGGCGATGGAGATCGTCGCGCAGATCCCGGAGGCACACATCGAGGGATTCCTGGCGGCCGGGCACGCGGCGGTCATCACCGGGTGGGGTCTGTTCGAAGGCTTCGTCGATCGCTACCAAGTGCCGGTGGTCGTCGCGGGATTCGAGCCGCTCGACATCCTCGCCGCGCTGGTGAAGCTGGTCGAGCTCGTACGCGACGGCACGCCTGCAGTCGTCAACATGTACCCGCGCTGCGTGTCGAAGGAGGGCAACCTCGTGGCGCAGCAGCAGCTCTGGCAGGTATTCGAGCCGATCGGCGGCCGCTGGCGCGGCATCGCGCACATCCCCGACGGCAACCTGCGCCTGCGGGAGGAATTCGCGCACGTCGACGCCCGCCGGCGGTTCACGATCGACATGAGCCTCGTTGGTCTCGACGCGCCCTCCATCCTCGTCGACGACTGTGTCTGCGGAGCAATCATGGCCGGCCTGAAGTCGCCGAGCGACTGCCGGCTGTTCGGCCGCGAGTGCGTGCCCGACACGCCGGTCGGCGCCTGCATGGTGAGCAGCGAGGGCACATGCCGCATCTGGCACCAGTACGGCGGCCGCCCGCAGCTCGAGGTGGCACTGTGACGGTGCCCGTCGACGGACGCATCGCGCTCAAGCACGGCGCTGGCGGCCGGGCCATGCGCCGCCTGATCGAGCAGGTGTTCACGCGCGACGTCGCGAGGTCCGCCCGCCCAGGAGTCATCGGTCTCGAGGCGCTCGACGATGGCGCCGCAATTCCGATCGGAGACAGCTGGCTGGTGATCACGACCGACTCGCACGTGGTCCATCCGGTCTTCTTCCCCGGCGGCGACATCGGGCGGCTCGCCGTTTCCGGCACGGTGAACGATCTCGCGATGATGGGCGCAACCGAGGTGCTCGGACTGACGTGTGCGGTGATCCTCGAGGAAGGGTTTGCGCGGATCGATCTCGAGCGCATCCAGCGCTCATTCGCCGACACCTGCGCCGAAGCCGGCGCCGTCGTGCTGACGGGCGACACCAAGGTGATGGGGCACGGCGAGCTCGACGGCATCGTGCTCAACACGACCGGCATCGCCCTGACCGATCGCGTGGTGCGAGACTCGGGCCTGCGGCCGGGCGACCGGGTCATTGTCACCGGCACGATCGGCGATCACGGCCTGGCGGTGATGGCGGTGCGCCACGGCCTGATGCTCGAGGGCGACCTGCGGTCCGACGTCGCGCCGCTGAACGGTCTGGTGCGTGCGGCGCTCGCAGCGGGCGGAGACGCGATCGTGGCCATGAAGGATCCGACGCGGGGCGGCGTCGCGAGCGTCCTCCACGAGATGGCCGCCAAGAGTGGCGTCACCATCGTCGTCGAAGAATACGCGGTGCCGGTCTCCGCCGAGGTACGCGCGGCGTCCGAACTGCTCGGCATCGATCCGCTGATCGTGGCCAACGAGGGCAAAGCGGTGATCGGCGTCAGGCCGGAGGCCGCCGAGCGCGTTCTCGCGGCAGTTCGTGCGCACCCGCTCGGCCGGGCGGCGGCGATCGTCGGGACCGCGGTCGATCCGCTGGCGGGTGCCGTGGTGCTCGACACCGGGTTCGGCAAGCGGCTGGTGCCCGAGCCTGAGGGGGAGATGCTGCCCAGGATCTGCTGATGCACGAGTATTCGATCGTTCAGTCGTTGCTCGACCGCGTACAGCAGGAGGTGTCCGCGCGGAACGGCACCGCCGTCCACAGGCTGTGGGTGCGCATCGGTGAGCTGTCGGGCGTCGAGATCGAGCTGCTGCAGACCGCGTACGAGATGTGCCGCGAAAGCACCATCTGCGCGCACGCGGCCATGGAAGTCAGCCGGCAGGACGCCCGCTGGGAGTGTCCGCGATGCGGCGTCGCGATCGAGCGCGGCATGCAGTTGACCTGCGGCGCCTGCGGTCGTCCGGCGCGCCTGGTGCAGGGCGATGAAATCATGCTCGATCGGATCGAGATGGAGGTGGCGTGATGTGCGAGACCTGTGGGTGCGGCGACCGCGCCATCGTCCCAGTCGACGTGCACGATCGCATCCTGGCCGGCAACGACGCGCAGGCCCGCCACAACCGCGAGCACTTCGCTGCGCATGGCGTCACCGCGGTGAACGTCATGGGATCCCCGGGCGCAGGGAAGACTGCCCTGCTCGAGGCGACGGCGGGCGTGGCCGGCGGCCGGCGCATCGGCGCGCTCGCGGGAGACCTTGCGACCGATCGCGACGCCGAACGGCTCGCGGCCGCCGGCATTCCGGCGCTATCGATCACCACCGGCAACGCCTGTCACCTCGATGCGCAGATGGTGCACCGCGCGCTGCACCGTTTTCCGTGGTCACACTTCGAGTTCCTGTTCATCGAGAACGTCGGAAACCTGGTCTGCCCGGCGGTGTACGACCTGGGACAGATCGCGAACGTCGTCGTCCTGTCAGTCACAGAAGGCGAGGACAAGCCCCTCAAGTACCCCGTCATGTTCCGGACGGCGGACCTGGTGGTGCTGACGAAGATCGACCTGCTGCCGCACCTCCGCGTGAGCGTCGCCGCCATCGAAGATGCGCTCGCGCACGTCATGCCCTCGCCGGCGCTGCTGAAGGTGTCGGCCGCCACGGGCGAGGGCATCGACCAGTGGCTCGTCTGGCTCGAGCAACAGCGACACCGGCAAGCGGAGTCATGCGGATGTAGGATGCCGGATGCAGAAGGCCCGCGGATCGAGACGCACGACGCACGTGCGGCCTCAAGCCTACGCCGGTCGAGGCGCGGCTAAAGCCGGGCACTACACGGGGTGACGCCCTGGTAAAGCCGCGGCACTAGGCGGGGGCACGCCCTGCTCACGCCGCGCACGACGACAGGCGACCCGCCGTCATCCCGTAGTGCCCGCCTTCAGGCGGGCACTACGCTGCCACATAGTGTCGCTTTCAGGCGTGCAACCCCTGACCACGTGGCCTCTGCGACCAGGCATTCGGCGTGTGACTCACTTCGTGCACGCCTGACCCGATACCACCGAGAGCACGATGAGCGGGTTCTTGCCTTTTCGCGTCAGCCCGCGCACGGTGCCGCGCGGCACGATGGCGATCGTGCTCGACGCGAGCGGCAGATCGCGGTTTCCGAGGCGCAGCGTGCCCTCGCCCGCGACGACGTAGAGCACTTCGTCGGCGTCGTTCCGCGCCTGTTCCTTCGACGGCTCCCGTAACTGCAGGAGCGTCGTCCGCGCGCTTGCGGTGCATCCGAGCTCGTCCTGCTTCAGCGGCTCACGCCCCCCGATCAGGTTCTTGTCGAGGAAGTCGACGATGGCCAGGTAGCGCGGGTCGCCTGGCGGCGCGCTCTCGCGCGGCTGCGTCTCCGAGGCGGGCTGTGGCGTCGGCGGTGGCGGGGGAGGCGGCGCGCCCGGCGAGAGCGTCACGTCGATATCCGGCACCGCGCCGGCGCGCATCGTGATGTCGCGCTCGAGCGTGACGAACCGCTCGTGCTCGAAACGCAGCCGGTACGTGCCCGAGCGCATGCCGAGCAGGCGCGCCGTTCCGTTGGCGATGCTCGTGACCGTGCGCGTGACCGGCCCTGTCACCGTGATCGTCACACCCTGCACTGGTGCGCCACTCGGGTCGGTTACGGACACGGTGACGTTGCTCGAGCGTGGACCGGTTGAGGGCGCAGCACTTGGCGCCGCACCACGAACACCTGAGGGCGGACCACCAGAGGGCGGCGTCGCCGGCGGCGCCTGCTGCTGCTGAGCGGCGGCGATCGACGCGCTCACGAGAAGACCGGCCAGAAAAGACCACACACGCATCGTCATACATCCTCCGCGAGCACACAGCCCCTCCGCATGTAATCCGGTGCGTTCGGTCCGCGTCAAACACGACCATGCGCCGCCTCATGCACCTGAAACTTTACGCCGTCATCGGAACATCCAT
The DNA here is from genome assembly GCA_963697705.1 of Vicinamibacteria bacterium. GTDB lineage: Bacteria > Acidobacteriota > Vicinamibacteria > Vicinamibacterales > JAENWD01 > CAVUCH01. The sequence continues at coordinate 211,518 of CAVOPA010000009.1, read as the reverse complement.
TGCAATCAGCGTGATGACCCACCGTCGGGTCCACAGGCACGGCTAACGCACAGCAGGGGCATCCCCGCGCTCCGAGCACATCTACTGCGTCGAAACCGACACGGCGCTCTCGTGCACCGAGCCTTAACGTGAGAACAGGAGACATCATGCCCAAGGAACTGAATGGAAAGCGCATTGCCGCTCTCGTTGCTGAAGGATTCGAACAGGTCGAGCTGATCGAGCCGAAAAAGGCGCTCGAGGACGCCGGCGCCCGAGTCGAGATTGTCTCTCCCGAACAGGGTCGTGCGCGCGGCTGGAACCATACCGACTGGGGCACCGACGTCACCGTCGACGAACCGCTCGAAACCGCCCGGCCGGATGACTACGACGCGCTGCTGCTGCCGGGCGGCGTCATGAGCCCCGATCGGCTGCGGATGAACCCGAAGGCCGTCGGCTTCGTGCGCGCGATGGTGGAGAGCGGCAAACCGGTGGCGGCCATCTGCCACGGTCCGTGGACGCTCGTCGAAGCCGACTGCGTGCGCGGGTATCGCGTCACTTCGTATCCGTCGATCAAGACCGACCTCAAGAACGCTGGCGCCAACTGGGTGGACGAAGAAGTGGTCACCGACCGCGGGCTGGTCACGTCGCGCAACCCCGGCGACATCCCGGCGTTCAACCGGAAGATGATCGAGGAGTTCGGCGAGGGCGTGCACCGCGATCGCCAGCGTCAGACGACGCACGCGTAACAGGCGTAGTGCCCGCCTCCGGCCGGGCCTCGGGTGTAACGCGTAGTGCCCGGGTTTAGCCGGGCCTCCGTGTCACCTGTAGTGCCCGGCTTTAGCCGGGCCTTGTGCAACGCGTAGTGCCCGGCTTCAGCCGGGCTTCTCCGCCTATCGTTGGATGCGCGCCGACCCACCCTTGGCAAACGCGCGCACCTGTTCGACCGAGGCCATCGTGGTGTCGCCGGGAAACGTGGTCAGCAGCGCACCGTGCGCCCATCCAAGCCTGATCGCGTTTTCCGGCGACTCGCCCGAGAGCAGCCCGTAGAAAAACCCCGACGCAAAGCCGTCGCCGCCACCGACGCGATCGATGACGTCGAGCTCCGCGGTCGGCGCCGTGACCGTCTCCCCGTTCACCCACGCCACGGCGCTCCAGCTGTGGCGATTGGTCGAGTGCACTTCGCGCAGCGTCGTCGCGACGATCTTCACTCCGGGATGCCGGGCATGGACCTGCGCCATCATCCCGAAGAACGCGCTCGGGTCGAGCTTCGAGGCCGCGGCGACTTCCGGGCCGCGCATGCCGAGGCCCTTCTGGAGGTCTTCCTCGTTGCCGACGAGCACGTCCACGTGTTCGACGATGCGCGAGACGACCTCCACCGCGCGGTCGGCGCCGCCGAACACCTTCCAGAGCTTCTCGCGAAAGTTGAGGTCAAACGAGGTGACTGCGCCGGCGGCCCGTGCCGTCTGCATCGCTTCGATGATCAGTTCGGCTGTGGTTTCCGACAGCGCCGCGAAGATGCCGCCGCTATGGAACCATCGCACGCCGCCGGCGAAGATGGCGTGCCAGTCGAAATCGCCGGGCTGCAGCCGCGCAGCAGCCTCGTTGCAGCGGTTGTAGAACACAACGGGCGCGCGCACGCCGTAGCCGCGATCGCTGTAGACGGTGGCCATGTTCGGCCCGGTGACACCGTCGTGGGCGAAGCGCTTGTAGAAGCCGGTCACGCCCATGGCGCGGACGCGCTCGGCGATCAAGTCGCCGATCGGGTAATCCACCATGGCGCTGGCCACGCCCGTCTTCATCCGGAAGCAGTCGGCCAGGTTGGCGGCGCAGTTGAACTCACCGCCGCTGACGTGGATCGCGCAGCTGGTGGCCTTGCGGAACGGGATGGCCCCTGGATCGAGCCGGTGCACCAGCGCACCGAGCGAGACGAAGTCGAACGCGCCCGTTTCGCGAATCTGCAGGTCGGCAGCCATCGCCAGTCGCCCTTTCCGCGTGTCGTTCACACCAGATCAGGAAAGCTCACAGGAGGTCAGGACATCGAGGAGGACGCTTGCTCACGGCGACGGTTCCCGACACACAGCCGCGCGACGACGCGGCCGCGGCGGGCCCATTCTTGCTCGATCGCCGAGAGTGCCGCCATGGTTCTGATCTCACGTGAGCGCTTACGCGCCAGGTGTCCACTCGGTGTGAAACACTCCGTCGCGGTCCACCCGGCGATACGTGTGCGCGCCGAAATAGTCGCGCTGTGCCTGCGTGAGGTTCGCAGGCAGGCGCTCGCTGCGGTAGGCATCGAAGTACGCAAGCGATGACGCCGTCGCCAACACCGGGATGCCCAGGCCCACCGCTGTCTGCACGAAGAAGCGCCAGGCCGCCTGCCGGCGCTCGATCGCGTCGCGGAACGCGTCGTCCAGCAGCAGGTTGACCAGATCCGGGTTGCGATCGTACGCCGCGGTGATGTCGCCGAGCAGTGAGGCGCGGATGATGCAGCCGGCGCGCCAGATCTTCGCGATGACGCCGGGCCGCATGTCGTACTTGTATTCGAGCGACGCCAGCCGCAGCAGGCCAAGTCCCTGCGCGTAGGACGTGATCTTGCTCGCGTAGAGCGCGTCGCGCGCGGCGTCGATCAGGCGCTGGCGCGGGCCGTCGTGGCGAGGTGAGGGGCCGCGAAGCACCTGGCTCGCGGCGACGCGCTCACGCTTCAGCGCCGAGATGATACGGCTCTCGACGGCGGCATCGATTGTCGGGATCGGCGCGCCGACGTCGAGAGCGTTCTGGCTCGTCCACTTGCCCGTGCCCTTCTGCGCCGCCTCGTCAAGAATGACATCGACGAGCGCCTGGCCGCTTTCGGGATCCCGCTCGGTGAAGATCGCCGCCGTAATCTCGATCAGGTAGGACCGCAGCTCGCCGGTGTTCCACTCGGAGAAGACCTCGTGCAGCTCGTCGTTCGAGAGGCCGAGCCCACGATGGAGCACGTCGTACGTCTCGGCGATCAGCTGCATGTCGCCGTACTCGATGCCGTTGTGCACCATCTTCACGTAGTGCCCGGCGCCGAGCGGTCCCATGTACTCGACGCACGGCACGCCGTCCTCCGCCTTCGCCGCCATGGCGAGAAGGATCGGGGCCAGCGCGTCGTAGGCCTCGCGCTGGCCGCCCGGCATCATGCTGGGGCCCCAGAGCGCACCCTCCTCGCCGCCGGACACTCCCATCCCGACGAAATGGAAGCCGCCGCCCTCGAGGTCCTTGCTTCGGCGGTCCGTGTCGAGGAACCAGGAGTTCCCACCGTCGATGAGCATGTCGCCCGGTTCGAGGTGCGGCCTGAGATGCGCGATTGCGCTGTCGACGGCGGGGCCCGCGGGCACCATCATCAGCACGCGGCGCGGCTTCTCGAGCATCGCCATCAGCGCGGCCGGGGAATCAGCGCCGTTCACCTGGCGGCCGGCGCCCGGTCCCTCGACGAAGGTGCGCGTCTTTCCGGCATCGAGGTCGTAGCCGGCCACTGGAAAGCCGTTACGTTCGGCATTCAGCGCGAGATTGCCGCCCATCACTCCGAGCCCGACGACGCCAAGCTTGTGATCCATGGTGCGGTTTCCTGGAAGGTCTGATCGGTGGCTGCGCTCGCGCACGCGCGGGTCAGCTGTCGCGAATCTACGAGTGGTCTAACCAATCTGTCAAGCGCGAGATGTCGGATTCGCCGGGAGAAAACTGCATTCCATGTTGTCGCGTGTACCTATTAGGGTGGTCAGCTCATTTGCCAACTTATACGGTGCGACACGTTGGTGGGAGGCATGGTCTTCCGCTAGACGGGCGCAAAGGGAGCGGGCTCCGAGGCCAGCCGGTACAAGGTCTCCCCGGCGCGGTGGACGACAAGGGTGCCTTGCTCTTCGCGACCCTCCCACTCGGCCACGCGGATCGTGGCCGGATCGAGGTAGCCGAGGTTCAGCCGCGCACAGCGTTCGGGAGGGATGCCGGTAGCGAGCGTGACTTGAATGCGCGGGCTCTCGACGCCGGTGGCCACGTCGAAGGTGCCGCAGCCCTTCACGTGCGTCGAATGCGCGAGCACGCCCCCGTGGTAGTCGCCAAAGCGGTCCCACTGGTGCACGAAGTAGTCGCGGCAGTGGTAGCCGATGGCGTCGATCTCTTGCCCGTGCGTGTAACTCACCTCGGTGAGATGCGGCGCGTAGATCACCAGCTCGCCGCCGTCAGCCACGACTGGCTCCAGTTTGTACATTCCCTTCGCGGCGGTCCACAGGTCCGCGTACATCGGCGGCATGATCGACAACACGCGCGCGAACGGCCGCTCGACGCGGCGGATGTGGACCTCGGCGGAGAGCGCGGCCGCCGCCGTCCACGACTCCTGCGGCGTTCCCGCGTACAGCCCGGCGATGCCGTCGTGCGTCACGACCAGGCTGAAACAGGTGACCGGGCCGTCAACGAACGCCGCTGCGCGATCGATCACGGCGCGCACCGGCGTATAGCCGGAGCCGATGATCTCGCGGCTGGTCAGCAGCGCCCCGAGCCAGTGCGTGAAGTCGATGATCTCCTGGCCCGCGACACCCGGGCAGAAGTACTTGGTGCCGCCCGAGAAGCCGACGACCTCGTGTGGAAATACGGGGCCACAGATCACCAGGCGATCGTACTCGACGATGAGCCGGTTCAGAGCCACCGGCACGTCGCGCGCGAGGAGGCCGCCGGTGAGCCGCGCGATCTCGTCGCTGCTGATCGTGCCAAGGGTCACGAACGTCGCCGGATCGTCCCAGCGATGGTTGAACACGCGTGAGGCGCCGGCGCGCCCATCGGCGACCACGCGTCCGAAGAGCGTCGAGAGCTGCGCGTCGGTCATCGGCTGATGCGTGCCGAGGGCGACGAGATAATCGAGCGCCGCCGCATGCGGACCGGCGACCTCCGCGAGCACGTCGGCCATCAGCGGCATCGGCATCGTGCGCGTGCCGTCGGGGACGATGACGAGCACGCGCTTGCCGGCAATCACGGCGGCCGGGAGCGCGGCCTGTACGATGTGGTGAATCGTCTCGCGCGAGAGAAGCCGGGTTGGAGAACCTTCGCCGAGGAGCATGTGACCTCGCGCCGGTGATACGAGTGCGTCGCGTAGGATGGAGAAAATCGCGGTTCCTATCGAGGTCCCTTCTTCAACACCTTTCTAGCGTAGGAAGGCGCTAAAAACATAGCCGCTTTTCACCACCCTGTTAGCCTCTGTTCTCGATCTTCGCCCAGGTGTCCTTGAGGCTGACGGTGCGGTTGAAGACCAGGCGTCCGGGCGCTGCATCCGGATCCACGCAGAAGTAGCCAATCCGCTCGAACTGGTAGCGCGCGCCCGGCGGCGCGGCAGCGAGGCTCGGTTCCACTTTGCACGCCGTGAGCACCCGGAGCGAATCCGGGTTCAGGAACTCGCGCCAGTCGCGATCCTGCGGCGACAAAGCGGGATTCTCGATCGAGAAGAGGCGATCGTACAACCGCACCTCGGCGTCCACTGCATGCGCCGCCGACACCCAGTGCAGCGTCGCTTTCACCTTGCGACCGTCAGGGGCGTCGCCGCCGCGTGTCGTGGGATCGTACGTGCACCGAAGCTCGACGATGGCGCCAGACTCGTCTTTCACGACGCCGGTGCACGTCACGAAGTAGGCGTTCCGCAGCCGCACCTCGCGTCCAGGCGCAAGGCGGAAGAACTTCTTCGGCGGATCTTCCCGGAAGTCGTCCCGCTCGATGTACAGCACCCGGGAAAACGGCACCTTCCGGCTGCCGGCGGCGTCGTCTTCGGGGTTGTTGACGACTTCCATCTCCTCGACGCGATCGTCCGGGTAGTTCTCGATCACCACACGCACGGGGTCGAGCACGCCCATCACGCGCGGGGCGCGGCGATTCAGGTCCTCGCGCACGCAGTGCTCGAGCAACGCGACATCGATGAGGTTTTCCTTTTTCGCGACGCCGATCCGATCGCAGAACTCGCGGATGGCCTCGGGCGTGTAGCCGCGACGACGCAACCCGGAGAGCGTCGGCATGCGGGGATCGTCCCAGCCGTTCACGCGGCCATCCTGCACGAGCTGCAGGAGCCTCCGCTTGCTCAAGACGGTGTAGGTCAGGTTCAACCGTGCGAACTCCACCTGGTCGGGCCGCGGGCTGAACGACAGCGAGTCGAGCACCCAGTCGTAGAGCGGGCGATGATCCTCGAACTCGAGCGTGCAGAGCGAGTGCGTGACGCCCTCGATCTGGTCCGAGAGCGGATGCGCGTAGTCGTAGAGCGGATAGACGCACCACGCATCGCCCGTCCGGTGGTGCGTCTCGCGGCGGATCCGGTACAAGCACCGGATCCCGCAGCGTCAGGTTGGGCGACGCCATGTCGATCTTCCCGCGCAGCACGCGCACGCCGTCGGGAAACTCCCCGGCGCGCATACGCCGGAACAGATCGAGGCTCTCCTCGGACGGGCGGTTGCGATACGGGCTCTCTCGCCCCGGCTCGGTGAGCGTGCCACGGTACTCGCGAATCTCATCCGCCGTGAGGTCGTCGATGTAGGCCTTGCCGCGCCGAATCAGCTCTTCCCCCCATTGGTAGAGCTGCTCGAAGTAATCGGACGCGTAGAGGGTGTCGCCGTTCCACTCGAACCCGAGCCAGCGCACGTCCTCCTGGATGGAATCGACGTACTCGACGTCTTCCTTGGCGGGGTTCGTGTCGTCCATCCGCAGGTTGCAGCGGCCGCCGAACTCGCGCGCGATGCCGAAATCGAGGCAGATGGCCTTGGCGTGGCCAATGTGCAGGTACCCGTTGGGTTCAGGGGGAAATCGCGTCCGGACGTACGTGTGCCTGCCGGTGCGGAGGTCGTCGGTGACGATCGTCCGGATGAAGTCGAGCGGCGCGGTGTCCGGTCCCGTCTGCAGGCCGTCCATGATCCAGAAAGCGTATCATGCCGGGCTCGCGTGGCTCGCGGCGTCGGAGGAGCTGGATCGCGACGTGCATCAGCCGACTGCGCGGCCCACCACACGGAGCCACAGGTCCGGGCCGATCTCGCAGGGTGGCTGCTAGTGTCACCGTTTCGCGCGGGGACGGAGCCGTTCCGATGACGTCAGAAGGCGTAGTCAGCACCGGCATCGTCGGGCTGGACCACCTGCTGTGCGGTGGCCTGCCCGCCAACCGCCTGCACCTGATTCAAGGCCGGCCGGGTGCCGGAAAGACGACGCTGGCGCTGCAGTTCCTGCTCGAGGGGGCCACCCGCGGGGAGCGCGGCGTGTACGTCACGCTCTCGGAGACCGCCAGCGAGCTCCGCGGCATCGCCGCGTCGCACGGGTGGTCGCTCGACGCCGTCGAACTCTGTCAGCTGCACACCGAGGCGCCAGCGGAGGAAGACCGTTACACGTTGTACCACCCGGCAGAGGTCGAGCTCGGCGAAGTGACGGCGGAGATGCTCCGGGTGATCGAGCGCGTGCAGCCAGTGCGAGTGGCGCTCGATTCGCTGTCGGAACTCCGGCTGCTCTCGCGCGACGCGCTCCGGTATCGCCGGCAGATCCTCGGGTTGAAGCAGTTCTTCGCCGGACGGGCGAGCACGGTGCTCCTGATCGACGACCACAGCGGCCGCGAAGGCGATGCCCAGCTCGAGAGCCTGGCCCACGGCGTGATCTGCCTGGAACAGCAGTCGGTGGAGTACGGCATCGCGCGGCGCCGGGTCGAAATCGTCAAGATGCGCGGGGTGCCGTTCGTCGGCGGTTATCACGACGCGACGATCCGCACCGGCGGCCTGCACGTGTTTCCGCGGCTGCGTGCGAAGGGACGAGCGGCGCCCGACGGACAGCTCTCGAGCGGCGTCGACGGGCTCGACGATCTGCTCGGCGGCGGTCTCAGCTGGGGCACCTCGACGCTGATCACGGGCCCGGCGGGCACGGGCAAAACGACGGTGGCCAGCCAGTACCTGGCTTCCGCGCTCGAAGGGGGGCACCGGGTGGCGGCCTACCTGTTCGACGAGCGCCACGCGACGTTCGTCGGACGGGCCGAGGCGCTCGGACTGCCATTTGGGTCGGCCCTCGCCAGTGGGCAGATGCACATGGCGCAAATCCAGCCGGGCACCTTCGTCGCCGGCGAGTTCGCGGACGTGGTGCGCCAGAGCGTGGAACAGGACGGCGCCCGGGTGGTCCTGATCGATACGATCAACGGCTATCTCGCCGCGATGCCCGGACTCACGAGCCCGGTGCTGCGCCTGTACGAGCTGCTGACGTACCTGAACGAGATGCACGTCGCGACCGTGCTCGTGATGGCGCAGCAGGGGATTCTGGGCGCCGCGATGCCGGTGCCGGTCGACATCAGCTACATCGCCGATACCGTGGTGCTGCTGCGGTTCTTCGAGGCGAGCGGCGCGGTGCACCGGGCCATCTCGGTCGTGAAGAAGCGCACTGGCGCCCACGAGAGCACGATACGGCCGCTGCAGATCGGACCCGGCCGGCTACGCGTCGGCGCGGCGCTCAGCCACTTCCAGGGGGTGCTCACCGGTGTGCCGACCTTCACGGGTGACGCGCTGCCCCGTTTCGAACCGCCCTTGTGATGACCCGTCCCGAGCGCGTGCTGATCTTTGCGCCGCTGGGCAAGGACGGTCCGCTGACGTCCAGGCTGCTGGCGCGCGCGTCACTCGAAAGCACGCTCTGCGACAGCTTCGCGTCGGTCGTCCGCGAGCTCGACGCCGGCGCCGGCGCGATCCTGCTGACGGAAGAAACGCTCGACGCGCCCGACCTGCCGCTCTTCGCGCAGGCCCTCGACGAGCAGCCGCCGTGGTCCGACGTGCCCATTCTGCTCTTCGGCGGCTCCGACGAGTCGGACATCCGCCTGCGCACAATCCACCTGCTCGGCAGGCTCGGCAACGTCACGCTGCTCGGACGGCCGCTTCACACCGCCGCGGTCATCAGCACGGTCGAGGCCGCGCTGCGATCGCGGCGCCGGCAGTACGACATGCGCGACCTGCTCGTCACGGTGCGCAACGCGCGTGAAGAAGCGGAATCGGCCAACCGCCTGAAGGACGAATTCCTCGCCACGCTCTCGCACGAGCTCCGCACTCCACTGAACGCGGTGCTCGGCTGGACGATGATGCTGCGCAACGGTCAGATGGATGCGTCGCGCCTGCAGCACGCGCTCGATGTCATCGCCCGCAACGCTCGCCTGCAGGCGCAGCTGATCGAGGATCTGCTCGACGTGTCGCGGATCATCTCGGGCAAGCTGACCCTGCGCGTGAATCGCGTGGCTCTCGTGCCGCTGCTGGCCTCCGCCATCGACACCATCCGGCCCGCCGCACACGCCAAGCAGCTGGAGATCGAGACGCGGATCGACGCCGCCGACCTGGAAGTGGATGCCGATCCGGCGCGCCTGCAGCAGGTTTTCTGGAACCTGCTGACGAACGCGGTGTCGTACACGCCGCGGAACGGACGCATCCACGTGCACGTCGGGACGACCGCCGGACACGCCGAGATCACGGTGCGTGACACAGGCGTCGGGATCTCGCCCGATTTCCTGCCTCACGTGTTCGAACGGTTTCGCCAGGCCGAATCCACCTGGGCGCGGCCGCAGGGCGGGCTCGGGCTCGGCCTCGCCATCGTGCACCACATCGTCGAACTGCACGGCGGACACATCACCGCGGCAAGCGAGGGTGTTGGCCGCGGGGCTACCTTCATGGTCACGCTGCCGTGCGCTCCGCCGCCCGTCCACGCCGCGCCCGGTGTTCAGGCCGCGCTTTCACCCGACTTCAGACCTCTTGGCGTATTGCTCGTCACGCCGCAGCCGGAGGCGGGTGCACAGGTCGCCTCCGCGCTGCGCGCACGCGGCGCCGTCGTGACGCCCGCCGCATCGGCAGAAGAAGCGATCGAGATCGTGGCCGATGCCCCGGACGTGCTCGTGACGGAGCTGGCGCTGCCACGCCAGGACGGCTGCTCGCTCCTCTCGACGCTGCGAGGCCTGCCGAGCGCGCGCGGAAGCACCCTGCGCGCCATCGGCGTCCTCGGCGAAGGCACGTGCGACCCGCTTGACGCGCGTGCGCACGGCTTCGACATCATCGTCTCCGGCCCGATGTCACCAGAAAGCGTGCTGACCGCCATGCGCCAGCTGGTAGCCCTCGACAAACAGGACGCCGCGGCCGACCGTTGATCGTTGCGCCGGGCGCAGGGCGGCGGGGGACGGGCGGCGGCGGCGGGCGGCGGGCGGCGGGCAACGGTCAACGGTCAACGGTCAACGGTCAACGGTCAACGGTAGTTGGAGTCTGTAATGCTCCCCTTGTCTCTTTCGGATCGTACGGCGCTCGTCACCGGCGGATCGCGCGGCATCGGCGCAGCGATCGTGCGCATGTTCGTGAAGGCTGGCGCGCGCGTCGTGTTCAACTACCAGCACGCGCAGCACGAAGCGGCGGCGGTGGTGCGTGAGTGCGGTGAAGAACGCTGTCGCGCCGTCGCGGCCGATCTTTCCAGTCCGGGGGCAGCGGGCGCGCTCGTGGATAGCGCCATCGCGCACCTCGGGCGCGTCGACATCCTGGTGGCAAACCACGGCATCTGGCCGGCCGGCGACCTGCCCGTGGACTTGATGAGCGACGACCACTGGCATCGGACGGTCGCGATCAATCTCGACAGCGTGTTCGGCCTGGTGAAGCACGCCGTTGGGCACATGAAGCAGCATCAGCCACGGTTTGGCACCGACGTCCGCGGGCGCATTGTGCTCGTCAGCTCCACCGCCGGCCAGCGGGGCGAGGCGTTTCACTGCGACTACGCCGCCACGAAGGGCGCGCTGATCAGCATGACCAAGGGGCTCTCGACCGAGCTGGCGCGCGATCGCATCTACGTGAACTGCGTCGCCCCCGGATGGGTGCGCACCGACATGTCGGTCCCGGTACTTGAAGACCCCGCCGTCGCGGCGCGCGTGCTCGGCACGATACCTCTCGGCCGAATCGGAACGCCCGACGAGATTGCGGCGCCGGTCCTCTTTCTCTGCACCGAGCACGCGAACTTCATCACGGGCGAAGTGTTCAACGTGAACGGCGGCGCGGTGCTGGCGGGGTGAGGCCGGGCCCGCGCAACCGGCTCATCGAGGCGTTATCGAGAGCAGCGCCGGATTCGACGACGGGGTCGGCGGCCATTCGCGGCTCGATTGTCACGGGCCGCCGCGCGCCGGGTTCGCGTGCAGCAGGCGCTGCGCGGGAAGTCGGGATTCCGGACTGACCTCGGGGGGTCAGGCCGGGCGAAGGAACGTCGGCCTCGGGCCGCCTGCGGTGGCGGCCTGGCCTGCAGTCCACGAGCTGACCGTCGCGCGGGATCTTCGGCGTCACCGGCACCGCGGGCCATCGGCAGGCGCGCGTGCGCGAGCTCGCAGCCGGCCGCGCTGGACACACGTGCAGGTACTGGTAATGTGCGCGCTGTGGACAATCGGCTCCTCGCCGAGCAGTTCCCGCGCGCATCGGCCTACGATCCGGAGTGGATTCTCGCCGGTGTCAGCGGCGGCGCCCATCCCCTCTGGTTGACCGAGTGGCTCGCCGGCGCAATGGACCTGCGGCCGGGGATGCGGGTGCTGGATCTCGGCTGCGGTCGGGCCCTGTCGTCAATCTTCCTGCACCGCGAGTTCGGTGTGCAGGTGTGGGCGACCGACCTCTGGTTCAGCGCATCGGAAAACCTGCGGCGAATCCGGGATGCCGGCGTGGACCAGGGCGTCTTTCCGATTCACGCGGACGCGCGGTGGCTGCCGTTCGCGGCCGGGTTCTTCGACGCGGTCATCGCCATCGATTCCTTCTTCTACTACGGCACCGACGACCTGTTCCTGAACTCCTTCGCGCGCTTCGTGGCGCCCGGCGGCGTTGTGGGGATTGCCGGGGCCGGGCTGGTCCACGAAATCGACGGCGAGCTTCCCGATCACCTGCGAAGTTGGTGGACGCCCGATCTGTGGTGTCTGCATTCGGCCGCGTGGTGGCGGCGGCACTGGGCGCGCACGGGCATCGTGGCCGTCGATCTCGCCGACACGATGCCGGACGGCTGGGCGCGCTGGTGCGACTGGCACCGGGCGATAGCGCCGGACAACCATGCCGAGATTCAGGCCCTCGAAGCCGATCGCGGCCGCACCCTCGGCTACGTGCGGGTCGTGGCGCGGCGCACCCTCGCCGACCTCGAGGAGCCGATCGTGTCCGTGCCCACCCACTACACCGCGAGGCCGTTGCTGCGGGGTGAGTAGGCCGGATCGCTGGCGGATGGCGCGCAGGCCATGAGTATGTCTGCTCATTCGGTCGACGGTCGATCGGGAGCGCCGCGTATGCAGCCGACGTTCTTCGCAACACCCGCCGATTTTCGGTCGTGGCTGCTGCGGCATCACGACTCCACGCGTGAACTGCTGGTGGGGTTCTACAAGAAGGCGTCGGGGCGTCCCAGCATCACCTGGCCAGAATCAGTGGATGAAGCGCTGTGCTTCGGATGGATTGACGGCGTGCGCCGTGGAATCGACGCCGACAGCTACACCATCCGCTTCACACCGCGGAGGAAAGGCAGCACGTGGAGCGTCGTGAACATACGGCGGGCGAAGGAGCTGATTCGAGAGGGGCGGATGCAGGCCGCAGGCCTCGCGGCATTCAAGGCTCGCGATCCCGAGAAGACGGCCCGCTACTCGTTCGAGCAGCGAGGCACCGCCCGGTTGAGCTCGGACGAAGAGGCTCGCTTCCGCGCCAACGCTGCCGCATGGCGTTTCTTCGAGACGCAGCCGCCCGGATACAGGAAGATTGTGCTCTGGTGGGTGGTGAGCGCGAAGCAGGAGGCCACACGCGAGCGGCGGCTGCGGATACTGATGGAAGACTCAGCGGCCGGCCGCAGGATTGCGCAGTTGCGAAGAAACGAGTAGCCGGACGGAGTTGACGCACCCTGCATCGGACTCCTGCACCCGGCATGCGCATCCTGAGTCCGGCATCCCGCATCGGCCATTCACTTCCAGTTCCGCGGCGAACCCGTGGTCGCGGTGAAGAGAAGAGCGAGCTAGTGGCGGCTGACTCGGCCGTGCGGCTGGAATCCTGACCCGCACGTCGGCTCCAACCCGGCAACGATCGCCAATCGAGCAACGGTGAGATACTCGACGGATTACAGCTGTCGGGTCCTTGCCCCTTGGGAGAGTGCTCATGCGACCGCGGTTGTTGCTGGTGCTCGCGTTGCTCGTCCTGTCGATTCCGCTTTTTGCGCAGCGGCAGGAACGGCCGCAGGCCGGGCCGGTGTTCCGCCTCAGCGTGTCGCTGGTGCAGGTCGATGCGGTCGTCACCGATCGCAAGGGCCGTCACGTGACGACGCTCGGGCCCGCCGACTTTCAGGTGTTCGAGGACGGCAAGCCGCAAGCGGTGACCGCGGTGGCGTACATGCACACCGACGATCGATACCTGGACGAGGCAGGTGTTCCGGAACCACCTATGGTCCCGCGCACGCCTCGTGATGCGCGGCGCGTCATCGGCGTCGTGGTCGACGACTCGCGGATGACGTTCGAGAGCATCTACCGCACGCGCATGGGACTGCGGCGATTCGTCGATGCGGAGTTGCAGCCGGACGATCTCGTGACGGTTGTGACGACGAGCGGCGAACGCGGCACGAGCTGGCCTTTCACCTTCAGCCGCCCCGAGCTGCGTGCCGCGGTGAACCGCCTGCGGTTCTCGCTGTCACGCGCGAGCGCGGCCGGCGCCCTCGAGCCGCTCGAGAACGCGTTCGAGCGCCTGCCGACATCATTCGAGCGACACCGCGAGGAACAGTTCGCGGTGAACGCACTGAACCGCATTGCGGAGGTCATCGCGGCCGTCCGCGAGCTGCCGGGCCGCAAGACGGTGCTGCTCGTGTCGGAGGGCTTCTCGATGTCGGGCCTGAACGACTGGCAGATTCGCGACGCGATGTACACGCTCGTCGACCATGCAAATCGCGCCGGCGTCGTGATCTACTGCGTCGACCCGCGTGGCCTGGTATTCACCGGCTTCAGTGCGGCCGACGGCAACGCGAGCCCGGCGGCGATGGCCGACGTCAGCGCGCGCCGTTCTGACGCGCTCCTGCAGACGCAGGACGGCCTCCGCTACGTCGCCGACCAGACCGGCGGCTTCGCCGTCGTCAACAACAACGACATGCCAGGTGCGTTCCGCCGCGTGCTGGACGACCAGCGCGGCTATTACCTGATCGGCTTTCAGCCGTCAGAGGACACCTTCAAGGCCGACAAAGGCTTCCGCCGCGTGAAGGTGAAGGTCACCGGCAAAGGCCTGCGGGTGCGGACCCGGGCAGGGTTCTTTGGCGTGGCTACTGAGTGATCTCTGCAATGCACAAGGCACATTGCACAATGCCGGAGGAGACGGCGCGTACAGCGAAACGGCCCGACCGGAAGCGGACCGCGAAGAAGCGATGAGACTCGTCTGGGTAGCGGTCGGCGGGGCCATCGGCTCCGCGTGTCGTTACCTGCTGGATGGCGCGGTATACCGCGTGGTTCCAGCCACGTTCCCGTACGGGACGTTCGTGGTGAACGCGACCGGATGCCTCATCTTCGGGCTGCTGATCGGCGTGGCCGAGAACCGACTCGCGGTCGGAACCGTGGCGCGGTCCTTCGTGCTCATCGGCATCCTGGGCGGATTCACCACGTTCTCGTCCTTCACGTTCGAGACGTTGCAGCTCGCCCGTGCTGGCGAATGGTGGCCCGCGACGGTCAATGTCGTCGGGCAGGTGGTCATCGGACTGTTGGTGATGTGGCTCGGGTTCGTGCTGACGCGGGCGGGCCAGCCATGACGATTCCGACTGAAGGCAAGCTGCTCCGCATCTTCATCGGTGAAGCCGACCGATGGCACGGACGGCCGCTGCACGAGGCCATTATCGAAGCGGCGCGGAAGCGCGGCATGGCCGGGGCGACGGCCTGGAAGGGCTTCATCGGATTCGGGAAACATAGTCGGCTGCATACCGCGAAGATTTTGCGGCTCTCCGAGGACTTGCCCATCGTGATCGAGATCGTGGACGCGCCCGACAAGATCGAGGCATTCCTGCCCGAACTGGATCAAATGGTGACGGAGGGACTGGTCACGGTCGAGCGGGCCGAAGTCGTCTTGTATCGCGGGCCAGAAAAGCCGCGCGGCTAGTCTGGTTTTGTGAAGTATACAATTGCCATGCACAATGTAGAAAGGGCAGCTGGATGCGTCAAGGCGCCCCAAAAACCATTTCATTGTGCATCGTGCATTGCGCGATCACTGCTTCCCCGGCCCCCACACGTTCGGGTGCAGCGCGTGGCATGAGGCGCACGTGGCGAGCATCTCACCGTAGACGGCCTCTCGATCCGGCGTGGCGGTCGCGGCGGCGGCCCGGTCGGCGAGTTGATGCAGGCGCTGTTCGCCGGCCATCACCTCGGGGGTGAGCTTCGGATCCTTCGGCAGCTTGCCGCGTGTAATCGGCATCGTGCGGAGCGCCTGCGCACCATCGTTCCACGCTGTCGACGATGGCATGACGAGCCCTTCCATCAACTGATCGCTGGCGCGCCTGTGATTGAGCATGTGACCGACCGTCTCTCCCACCGCCGGGATCGGCTGCGCCGCGATTGCGGGCAGCACGCTGAGCGCCCGGTGACACTCGCCGCACGTGCCCAGCATGGCGGCGGCCGGTGCGGCCGCAGCCGCGGCGTCAACGGCTTGTCCGACGCGCAGTGCCGCGGCGTTCATCGCCGTCGCGTACGGTGCGGCCTTGTCCGGCAGGCCGGCTTCGGGGTGCAAGCCAAGTCGGCCGGCCGCGGCGCGTGCTGCGGACAGATCGCCGCGGACGACGGCGTCGCGCACGTGCACGGCGTCGGCGTAATGCGGCGGCATGTGCGGGGCGGAGGCGTTTGCCGCTGCCGGCGCGGTGCCGGTTGTCGGCTTCGTTTGCGCACGCGGCGCGGACGCGCTCACGAGCAGCAAGGCAAGGGGCAGCGACGCCGTCAGAACCGTGCGAAGCCGCGGGGTCATGGCCTGTCTCCCGGAAGGTGATGTGAGTGTGGGACGCCGGGCAACCCTCCTCGCATCCTACCGCCGCGACCGTACACCGGCAAGTCTGGGGAACCGCGCCGTGTCCCCGGCGCTGTGCGAAACGGCGCCGCTGTAGTTCTCACTTCTCACTTATCAGTCCTCAGTCGTCAGTTCTCAGTGGTCAGTTCTCTGCCCAATTGCTGGTAACTGATCGCCCCTGAGAACTCCCTCAGAAGCCGTCCGCGCGAACGTACGCGTCGATCACCTTCCGCTCGCCCTCGACTCCTTCGACCGAGTTGCCGTGCTCCATGCCCAGCACGAAGTCGCGCCCGGTCTCCTGCATCCGCGCGTGAATGTGCTTGAACACGTTCTGGTAGTTGGTCTCGCCGGTGCCGGGCTCCTTCCGGCCGGGAACGTCGCCGATCTGGAAATACGCGATCTCCTCCCACGCAGCGTCGATATTCGGGATCAGGTGTCCCTCGTTCCGCTGCATGTGGTAGATGTCGTACAGGATCTTGCACGCGGGGCTGTTGACGGCGCGGCAAACTGCATACGCCTGGTCGGACGTGCGCAGGAACAGGTCGGGATTGTCGCTGAGCGGCTCGAGCACCATGATCAGCCCGTGCGGCGCGAGCACGTCGGCGCCTGCGCGCAGGGCGTCGATGACATTCCCTGTCTGGATCCCCATGCGCGCCTCGCGGTGGAAATAGCCCGGCACGGCCGTCATCCACTTCGCCTGGCACCGCTTCGCCACGTCAACGGCATCTCGGCACGCCTTGACGAAGCGCTCCTTGAATTCCGGCTTCCCCGTCGCCAGCGACACCTTCCAGTTGTCTCCCGCGTCGATCACGAAGACGCCCATCGTCATGCCCTGCCGGGCAAGCGTGTCACCGATTCGCTGCTGCACGTCCGTGGGCCGCGCCATCATCCCGTTGTCTTCGAAGGCGCGGAAGCCCGCATCGCCCATGAAGCGCAGCTCGTCGAAGAGGTCGGCCCCGGCCGACTGCTTGAACATGCCGAAATGCGGCGCGTACTTCAATTTGAACGTGTGCGCCGGCGCTTTGGCGACCGGCGCCTGCGCGGCGAGAGGAGCCGCAACGGCGGCGGCGGTGGCCTGCAGGAAGGTTCGGCGTTGCATGTGTCGTGGCTCCGATTGGAAGACCCGTTCCGAGTCCTGGGTTTCAAGGACCGAGAGGCGTCGGCGCCGACCGCGGTGTCGCACGCCCGTCCCCGGCTCGGCGAGCGATTCGCCCCTGTGCAGGCGGGATTATAGCGGCTACCCCGGCTCGAACTGGTGCGGTCGCATGATGCGCAAAGCAAGCCCCAGCCATCCTGGCGCCGTCGTCCCCGCGGCACGGGCGCCGCGGAACGATTCGTCACGCACGCTTCGCTACGAATAGCGGCCGGTGCGCCCCGCGAGCGGGTTTCTGGTTGACACCCGCCCGTAAGCCGCATACCAATACCGCCGATACCGCACGCGTCGACTTACATCCACGCCCGTTGCCGGAAATGCCGCGGCCCGGCACGTGCGGGAGGGCCCATCGTGCCGCCTGGAGACCCGTCCATACCCGACACGCGGGGCGAGCCCGGGGATCTGATTCCGGTCAATCCGGACGAAGACTTGTGGGAGCCGCTGCTGCTCGCGATCGAAGAGCGCCGGGTGATTCCCGTGATCGGGCGCGACCTCCTGACGATCACCCAGGGCGGCCGTCAGCTGCTGCTGTACGCCTGGCTCGCAGAGCGGCTCGCGCAGGCGCTCAGGCTCGACATGGCGACGATCCCCGGCCCGCCGACGCTCGAGGCGGTGGCCACGCGGCACGTGTCCAGCGGCGGTGACCCGCGGCAGATCTACATCAAGCTCGCCCTGCTGCTGCGCGATGCCGGCACGATCTCCGTGCCGACGACGCTCAAGCAGCTGGCCGCCATCGCGCCTTTCAAGCTGTTCGTGTCGAGCACGTTCGACCCGCTGCTCGCGCGCGCGATCAACGACGTGCGGTTCGATGGGCTCGACTACACGCAGGTCGTCGCCTACGCGCCCCGTGAAAAGGTCGACATCCCGGCCGACTGGGAGCAGTCGGATCGATCGTTCGTGTTTCATCTGCTCGGCAAGGTGTCATCGATGGAAGGCACCTACGTGGTCAGCGAAGAGGACGCGCTCGAGTTCGTCCACTCGCTGCAGGTTCCCGCCCTCGTGCCCAACCTCACGAGCGCCCTGAACGAGCACAGCCTGCTCGTCATCGGCTGCGGTTTCCCAGGCTGGATCGTGCGCTTCTTCATTCGCGCGGCGCGGCGCTCGCGGCTGCTGCTCGCGCGCGAGAAGACGGACTTCATCGTCGATGCGCAGGCCTGCAGGGATGCGGACCTCGTCGCCTTCCTTCGGAACTTCAAGACCGGAACGGAGGTCTTTGCCCTGGCGGATCCGCTGCGCTTCGTCGAGGAGCTGTCGGCCAGGTGGCAGGCGCGGGTCCAGCTGGCGCCGGCACCAGCCACCGTCGAAGCGCCCGTGATGGAACCGGGCGCGATTTTCATCAGCTATGCCAGCGAGGACCGGCCGGCCGCCGAGGCGCTGCGCACCGCCCTCGACAAGGCCGGCATGGACGTATGGTTCGATCGCGATCGCCTGTTTGTCGGCGATGCGTTCGAGTCGCGCATCCGGCGCAACATCGAACGCTGCTCGCTTTTCATCGCGGTCCTCTCCAAATCCTGCGTCACGCCGGATCGGCGCTTCTTCCGCCTCGAGTGGGACCAGGCGCAGCGCGTCGCGGTCACCGTCCCCGAGTCGACCGAGTTCATCCTGCCGGTGGTCGTTGACGATCTGCCGCACGATCACGAGTTCATCCCCGAGAAGTTTCGCCAGCTGCATTGGCAGGCGCAACTGGGCAGCACGGTGGACGCCGCCTTCGTCGATCGCGTCAAGCTGCTCTATCGCGAGCACCAGAGCCGCACGGTGGTGCGGACATGAAGGAAGGCACGTGGGCCGGACGGCCGAGCGACACGCCCACTGTCGATGCCGCAAGCCCGTGGCCGGGCCTTGCCGCGTTCCGCGAGGCGGACCAGGCCTTCTTCAAGGGACGGGAGACGGTCATCGAGGAGGTGGTCCGGCTCGTGACGCGCGCGCCGCTCACGGTGCTGTTCGGCGTCTCGGGCCTCGGCAAGACGTCGCTCCTGCGCGCCGGCATCTTCCCGGGACTGCGGCAGAACGGCGTGCTGCCGATCTACATCCGGCTGCGGCACGTAGACGAGACGCCGCTGCGGCAGCAGGTGTGGGACGCGGTCGTGAACGCCCTCGAGACCGCGAGCGTCGAGGCATCCGAACCCGATGCGGAGGAGTCCCTGTGGGAGTACTTCCACCGGCGCGAGATCCGATTCTGGAACGAGCGCAATCGGCTGGTCACACCACTGCTCGTGTTCGATCAGTTCGAGGAGATTTTCACGATCGGCCGCGCCAACGTCGAACGCCGCGACCGATCCGAGGCCTTCCTCGCTGAGCTCGCCGACCTGGCGGAGGCGCGTCCGCCCGCGGCCGTGAAGACGCGGCTCGCTGACGACCCGGAGCTCGCGCTGCAATACACGCTCACCGATCGCCCCTGCAAGCTGCTGATCAGCCTTCGTGAAGACTTCCTCGCCGACATGAGCGACCTCTCGGCGCGGATGCCGAGCGTCGGCGACAACACGTTCCGGCTGCAGCGCATGAACGCCGAGGAAGCACTCCGGGTCGTGCAGGTGGAAGGCCTGGTCGATGCACCCGTGGCGCAGCGGATCGTGGAATTCGTCGCCGCACCCGACGCCGACGATGCCGCGCACGGCTCATTGGGGGCAATCGAGCCGGCGCTGCTCAGCGTCTTTTGCCGCGAGCTGAACCTCAAACGCCAGGCCCAGGGGCGGCCGACGATCACGGCCGACCTCGTCGAAGGCAGCGCGTCGCGCATCATCTCCGATTTCTACGGGCGGACGATGGCTGAACCGGGCCTGGGTCCCGGCGTGCGGCGCCTGATCGAAGAGAAGCTGCTGACGCGATCCGGGTTCCGCAACGTGATCGCGGAGGAGGAGGCGCTCGCCGAGCCTGGTGTGTCCGCCACGGACCTCGACCGCCTCATCGCCCTCCGTCTGCTGCGGCGCGAGGACACCGGACGTAAGGGCCAGGCACGGATTGAGCTCACGCACGACGTGCTGACCGAGCCGATTCGCATCAGCCGAGACGAACGCCACATCCGCGAGCAGGAAGAGCGAAAGCTCGCCGTCCTCCGTGAATTCGAGCTCGAGCAGCGCAAACGCGCCGACGACCTCCGCCGCCGGAACTCGGCGATTGCGCTCGCCATCATCGCGTCGCTCGCGATCGGGCTCGCGATCTTCGCGCTCAGCGAGAAGCGGACGGCCGATCACGCGCTGTCGAGCGCGGACGTCGATCGGGTGCTGCTCGGCGATCCCGAACCGCTGCCCTACCTGGCGCGCGCGATCAGCAACTATGCCGACGACGATCTGCCCCGCGCGGTGCTGTACGCGCAGCTCGCGGGCGCCGTGACGATCGTCGCTGGCCTCGAGCACGGCAGCGGCGTCGCCAGCGCCGTGTTCGCCGGTTCGGGGAGACGGGTGCTCACTGTTTCGGAGGAGGGGGAGGCACGCGTCTGGGCCGTGCCAGGCAGCGGCATGGGCACGCTGATCGATGCGTCCTGCTGCCCGCCATTTGCCACCTCCGTCGCACGCGCCGCGGTGAGCCAGGACGGCAGGCGCGTGGTGACGGCCGCCATCGACGGCTCCGTTCGCACGTGGGACCTGCAGACGCAAGGGGCCGCGCCCCAAGGGCTGCCACCGTTCTCGGCCCTCGGCGGCGTCGCCGACCTGCAGTTGACGAGCGACGGCACGCGGGCCGCCATCGCGACGTACGACGGGCTCGTCAGAACCTGGACGACCGGTGCCACGGTTCGCGTCGTGTCTTTCTCGGCGGCATCGGGCCACCGCACGGGTGCCGCGCTGGATGCGGTGCAGCCCAACACGAAGGTGCAGTTCAACGCCGACGGCACACGGCTGCTGACCGTGTTCGAGGCCGAGGCGCGGGTGTGGGACACGTCCAATGGGCAGCCGGTACCCACAGCGCTCGACGGCCAGGCCAACGTGCAAGACGCGGCGTTCAGCCTCGACGGCCGGCACGTGCTTGCGGTGATGGGAACGGGCGGCGTCCGGGTGTGGAACATGGCCGACGCCGCGGAGTTCAGTCCGGAGGACGCACCGCTGAGCCACGAGACGGCGACGCGGGCGGTGTTCGCGCCATCCGGAACCGTGATCGCAACGGTATCGGCGGGCGGGCTGGTGCGGTTGTGGGACGTTGCCACCGGCACCGTGCTCGGCGTGCCGATGCCACACCTCCGTCCGGTGTTCGCGTGCGTGTTCAGCCCGGACGGCTCGCGCCTCCTCACCGTCTCCGAAGACCAGGCCGCGCGGCTGTGGGATGCGGACACGGGCGATCCGCTCGGCTCGCCCATGCGGCATCACGCGCCGATCGGTACTGCGGCGTTCAGCCCGGACGGCACGCGGATCGTGACCGCGGCGCAAGACGAGCCCGTGCAGGTGTGGGACGTGCGCCGCGCCGTTCTCGTACCCACGCCGGTGCCGCATCCGGATCGCGTCTTCAGCGTCGGCTTCAGCCCCGACGGGGCCTCGCTCGTCACGACGGCGCAGGACGGTGTGGCCCGTCTGTGGGACGCGGCAAGCGGATCGCTGCGGGCGGAGCTGAAAGGCGAGACGCCGATCGACAGCGCGGTGTTCAGCGGCTCCGGCGCGCGGATCGTGACCAAGGGCGGCCGCGTCGCGCAGCTCTGGGACGCAGCCGGCCGGCCGCTCCCGGGTACCGCCGCCATGCGGCTCGAGGGTGACAGCACAACGCCGCTGTGGTTCGTCGCAACCGCCTTCACACCCTCCGGCAATCATGTCGCCACCGTGGCCAGCGATGGCAGCCGCACGCTCTGGGACGCGACCAACGGCACCCGCACCGCCTCGTCGGCGCGGGCCGACGCCATCGTGCCGATTGCGAGGTTCAGTCCGGACGGGACCCTCGTCGCCACGGGCTCCGGCAGGACGATCTCGATCTGGCAGGTCGAGAGCGACGTCGGGCAGCCGCTTGCGAGGATGACCCATGACGACATCGTGAACGGGATTGAGTTCAGCCCGGACGGCACCTTCCTGCTGACCGCCTCGAGAGATCGCAGCGCACGCCTCTGGAAGGTCACGACCGGAGCACAGGTGGGCCTGCTGCGGCACGACCAGGAGGTGATGCGCGCGGTGTTCAGCGACAGCGGGTTCGAGGTTGTCAGCACGACCGCCAATGGCTCCGTGCGGCTGTGGGACGTGCGCGGTGCGTTCGACACCGACGAGGGCACCACGCCGCGGACGTCGCCGCTGAACGTCCAATCCACGCTGACCGCGGCCGAACCGAGCCATGGACGCGTCTTCACCGGCGGCGCAGACGGCGCGGTACGTGCCTGGAGCGCCCGGACAGGTGTGTCGATCGGCCCTCCGCTCCGCCACGGCGGCGCAATCACCGCCATCGCAGTCTCTCGCGACGGGTCGCGAATTGCGACTGTCGCGGCGGAGCCGTCGGGGTTCTCGGAATCGCTCGCGCGGATCTGGGACGTC
Organism: Vicinamibacteria bacterium; assembly: GCA_963697705.1. GTDB lineage: Bacteria > Acidobacteriota > Vicinamibacteria > Vicinamibacterales > JAENWD01 > CAVUCH01. Next base: position 188,971 of record CAVOPA010000009.1, on the reverse strand, counting down.
CCGGTGGGAGACCCGGCCGATGCCGCCATGCTGCAGGATCTCGCCCAGCGGGTGGCAGGCCATCGCATTCGGAGTGACGGGCTGCTGACGGACCTGCCGCTCTCGACCGCCGCGTTGACGGGCATGCCCGACCGGTGGAGCACGGGCGATGCGGTCGCCGCGAAGTTCCTGCGGTGGTTCAGGGCCGATCCGGCCACGCGCACGGTCTCGCCGCTCTCGACCGTCACCCCGTCTCAGTACGTCGCGCGGATGCTGGCTACGGGTTCCGAGGCCGCCCGCGCCGAAGCCCAGCGGACGTTCGGCTGGCAGCGCGCTGCGTGGCCTGCGGTGGCGCAGCCGAAGCCATGAAACAATGTCGGCCCTTTGCAACGAGAGGTGGATCGTGTTGACGATGACCAGACGGCTCGCGATCGTGACGCTTCTCACCGTGACCGCCGCAGTCGGCGCCGCCGCGCAACGGCAGCAGCCGGCACGCCTGATCGTTGTCAACTACACGGGAGCGGTGATCACGATTTCGGCGATCGTCAACGGTACGGCGCAGGGCCGCGCCCGCGTCACCCCCGGTGCGTCGCTGCCGATCGTGCCCGTCAGCAACGGAGATCGGTTCCAGGCGTCACCGGGCGGCCAATCGCCGGACCATGTGGTCAGGCTCACTTATGACCAGGCCTACGGCGGCCTGCAGGACACGTGGACGGTCAAGTGAACGCGCGGGAGAATCGACCGATTGGCCGGGCGGACCAGTGTGCGATCGCTCTACCCAGCGGCCTCTTTGCGGAGTCATCCCGTCCGCGGTCCCTCTGTCGCCTATAATCAGGCACCTTTTGGCCCTCTCGGCCCACCCCGAGCCCGAAGGGTTGACGCAGGACAGGCGCCGATCTGGAACCGATCCATTCCAGCTGGCATGAGGAGACGGGCAACGAAGTCAAACGGCATGCGCAAGCGACTCGGTACGATGGTGCTTCTATTGACGATGGCCGGACCCGCGGGCGGGTTCCCGGCCACTGACTCGGCGCCGCCCGAGACGGTCACGCGGGCGCAGTTCGAGGCGTGGTTCCAGGAGATATCCAACTGGGGGCGCTGGGGCAGGAACGACGAGCTCGGGACGCTCAACCTGATCACACCGGAGAAGCGCCGGGCCGCCGCCGCACTGGTGCGCGACGGCGTGTCGGTGTCACTTGCGCTGGATCTGAATAAGACGGCCGACGCGCTCAACACCAACCCGTTCGAGCAGGAGCTCACGGTAAGTGAGTTCGGCGGGCACGCGGTGGCCGGGGATCGCTACTCGGTCCAGTACCACGGCTTTGCGCACTCGCACATGGACGGCCTCACGCACTTCGCGCACGACGGCAAGCTGTACAACGGCGTCTCCGTGGACGTCCTCGAGAAGGGCGGCGCCCGCAAGCTCGGCATCCAGAATGCGAAGGATGGCATCTTCACGCGCGGCGTGCTGGTCGACATTCCCTGGCTGCGCGGCCTGGAATTCCTGGAGCCCGGAACCGCGATCACGAGCGAGGACCTCGAGGCGTGGGAGGCGAAGACGAATGTCAGGATCGCGAGCGGAGACGTGCTGCTGATCCGGACCGGCCGCTGGGAGCGGGTCCGTCAGAAAGGGCAATGGAACTTCCTCGAGCAGGCGGCCGGCTCTCACGCCTCGCTGGCCCGCTGGCTGAAAGCGCGGGACGTGGCCGTGATCGGCTCCGACGGCGTGAGCGACGTCATCCCCTCGCGCGTCGAAGGCCTGGTCAATCCGCTGCACGAGTTGGTGCTGGTGAGTCTCGGCATGCCGCTCCTCGACAATCTGGATCTGGACCCGCTGGCCCGCGAAGCGCGGCAGCGGGGCCGCTGGACGTTTTTGTTCGTCGGCTCACCGCTCCGCGTTCCCGGCGGCACCGGATCTCCGCTGAACCCGCTTGCGATTTTCTGAGCGGCACAGCGCGGTTGTGCGACCGCAGGACTGCACGGACCCTCGGTGGAACGCGTCAGCGTTACGTCTCCGATACCTGCGACCCGGGTGCTCGTCGGCGGCAGGAAGCCGCTCAGAGGTTGCTCGTTCGCCGCGCTCAGCGGTTAGCGCCCATCTTGTGCAAGAGCGCCGCGAAGCGCGGCTCGGAGCGGAGGATCGAGATGGATCCTGCGAATCGCGGCGAGGGCCCGCTCGAGGTTGTCGAGCGCATCGACGCGCTTGCCAATACCGAGGTACACCAGCGCCAGGTTGACTATGCCATCTCGTGACATCTTCTCGAGGTCCGCGAGCTCCGCGTCGAAGCAATGGTAACGGACAGCATAAAGGGTAACGAGTAGTCGCTTACTGCCGATCGAGTCGCAAGCTCGTTCATCGGAAGCCGCATCGGCGTTCTTGGGGAGTAATCCCGTCGGTCCCGTCGATCGGTGTAGAGTCGCGACACCTTTCCTGAGCCATCCACGGACTGTGGATTCCCCGTTACGGCAGGTTGCCAGCGAGAGTGGCCGATGGCCCCGCGGTCGCTGCAAGCTGGTTGCGGAGGGTGTCGACAAACATGAAGATCGTGGAGGGCTCATGACGCGGATTCTGCTGCTAGGTACGCTCCGGAGACGGTGGACTATTCGGACCCGGCTTTGCCGCCGGGTCTGACCGCTGAGAAGATTCACGCAGCTATCGCCGTCGCGATGAAGCAGTTCGCTGAACGCGGATGGGAGGCCGACGTCTGTGCCATCCGGCCTGACGAAAGCGCCGGACCGACGGTGGTGCATCAGTTGGGTTCGGCGAGCTACGATTGTGTTGTCATCGGAGCCGGCGTGCGCCTGCCGCCTCGGGGCCTCGCGCTATTCGAAGCGGTGATCAACGCTGTCCATAAAGCTGCCCCCGGTGCGGCGATTGCCTTCAATACGAGGCCGGACGATAGCGCCGATGCCGCCGCTCGAGCACTGGCGCTCAAAAGCCGAATCGGATAGTCCCGCGTTCGACAAAGCCAAGTCGGGGGCACATTGTGGACTGCGAGGGCAGGCAGGCAGCCCCGTGGTCAGGCGGCCCTTCGCGCCTGGCCCGTCTTTGGCAGTCCGAGTCTGAAAGTTACTCGTCGGTAGTCGCCCGCGGTGAAGGGAAACCAACGTGCGGTCTCGCCTCGCACGCGAGCATCGACTGACCGCTCCAATACTGGTTCGCGTGCTGCCGCTGCGCGTCACTCGCGGGTCAGCCGGACTGTGACCGCGCTTGGGGGGCGATGTCGCCGCGGCGCGTCTCGTGGTCCTTGATGAACCCTAAAGTGCGCTGATGGAGACGTAGTATCCGTCGAGATCTCGGACGGCGAACTCCTTCGTTCCAGTATGCGGGTTCACATGAGGCTGCTCGTCGAACCGAGCAATGAGCCCGCGCGCCCGTTGCACCGCGAGGTCGAAGTCGTCGACGCGAAAGAACAACAGGAGCCCGTTTCCTGGTGTGGCATGGTCAGGACTCATCAAGGATGGGTGCTCGTGGGCACCCCATTGGTGGAGACAGAGCAGGACAGTGCCGTCCAGGTCCAGGAGTTGGCCAAAGTGATCGTGGGCCGGCACCGTCTCCGGCTGGCCGAAGAGAGACTGGTACCACCTGAAACTCGCGCGGACGTCGTTCACCCCGATGATCGTCCACGTGCGCTTCATGGCAATCCTCCGGCGGCCGGCTCAAACAGTCGCATCGACGCGACCGCGTTGACTGTGACATCTTGAAAGCGAAGTGTTCGAGCCACCACTACGACGGTAATCTCCCGTCGAGGAGCGACCTTATCGCCGACTTGATCTGGGGCCAGGCAAACGACACCGGGCTGGCAATTTCGAAATGGCCGGCACCCGGAATCAGCATGCGCCGCACCTTGTCGCCGGCCCGCGTTGCGGACACCACGTACGCGTCCATGAGCGGCAACGGCACGAATTCCTCCTGCGAGCCCAACACGAGCACCTGCGGAACGCCCAAAGGCAGCAGCTTGATCGCCGATGCTTGCGCGTAGTGCTCGGGCACTGCGGCCGGGCGATCCTCTCGCCAAAATCACTAAATGGCAGCCGCGGCATCACGAACCGCCGTCATGCGAAATATTGCTCGCCTGCGGTTGCTGGGCTGTCGTTAGTCGTAAGGCGGGCTTTCACTTCACCACCGGCAGCCCGGCGAGCGCGAGGGCGAGGTCCGCCTCGTCGTACGAATGATCCTTCAGCGTGCCGGCAAAGTAATCGATGTAGGCCTGCATGTCGAAATGGCCGTGACCGCAGAGATTGAAGAGGATGGCGCGGCTCCTGCCCTCGTCGCGACAGCGCAGCGCCTCGTCGATCGCGCCCCGCACCGCATGGTTCGCCTCCGGGGCGGGCAGGATGCCTTCGGCCCGGGCAAACTGGACCCCCGCCTCGAAGCACGGCATCTGCGTGTAGGCGCGTGCTTCGATCAGATTGAGCGCCTTCAGATGGCTGACCATCGGCGCCATGCCGTGATAGCGGAGGCCGCCAGCGTGGAAGCCTGGCGGAATGAAGCTCGAGCCAAGCGTGTGCATCTTGACGAGCGGCGTGAGGTGTCCTGTGTCACCGAAATCGTACGCGTAGGTCCCGCGCGTGAGGCTCGGGCAGGCGGCCGGCTCCACGGCGACGACGCGCACCGGCCTGCCGCCGCGGAGGGCCGCGCCGATGAACGGAAACGCAATCCCCGCGAAGTTCGAACCGCCGCCGGTGCAGCCGACGATGACGTCCGGATAATCGTCCGCCATCTCGAGCTGGGCGACCGCTTCCTGCCCGATCACCGTCTGGTGGAGCAGCACGTGGTTGAGCACCGATCCGAGCGCGTAGTTCGTATCGCCGCGCCCGGCGGCAACTTCGACGGCTTCGGAGATGGCGATGCCGAGGCTGCCCGGGTGATTGGGTCGCGCGGTCGAGCACGGCGCGACCGGAGGCGGTTTCAGGTGACGGAGACGGGACGCACCGCGCCCCGTAGCTCTCCATGAGGGCACGGCGGTACGGCTTCTGGTCGTACGACACGCGCACCATGAACACGTCGACGTGGAGGCCAAACACGGCGCCCGCGAACGCCAGCGCCGATCCCCACTGTCCCGCCCCCGTTTCCGTGGCGAGGCGCGTCACGCCTGCTTGCTTGTTGTAGAAGGCCTGGGCCACGGCGGTGTTCGGCTTGTGACTGCCGGCGGGACTCACACCCTCGTACTTGTAGTAGATGCGCGCCGGCGTCTGCAGCGCCTCCTCGAGGCGCCGCGCGCGGAAGAGCGGCGTTGGCCGCCATTGGCGATAGACAGCGCGCACCGGCTCGGGGATCTCGATGGCCCGCTCCGTCGACACCTCCTGTGCGATCAGCGCCATCGGAAACAGCGGCGCGAGGTCGTCGGGCCCGAGCGGCTCGTGCGTGCCCGGGTGCAGCGGCGGCGGCGGCGGGACGGGCAGGTCGACGGTGAGGTTGTACCAGGATGTCGGCAGGCGTTGCTCGTCGAGCATGTACTTCACGGTATCGGGCATGGGTGGGTCCAGGAATTGGCTGCTGAAGCGGTCAGCGGGACCTTCTTGGTCCAAGGGTTGTGCGTTGGTTTCGGGTTCTGGGTCTTGAGTTTTGGCTCCAGACACCCACGGCACCGCCCGTCCCACGCCGGAACGCGCGCCGACCCGTATCGTAGGACAGAATAGACGCGGAGCACACCCATGCGAACGCCTGCCCCGGCGCCTACCCCGGCCCTGGTCTCTTACGGGCGTGACGGTTGGTGCGGAATGCCAAACGCCGAATGCCAAACGCCGGGCGCCGGACGCCGGATGACCGGGGGTGGATGGCGAATAACGGACAACAGATGACGTTGACGTCCAATTTAGAACTGACCTGCTGGAGTAGCTGAGAAGGGGCCTGAGGCAGTCGGCTGGATCTCGGTCCGGCTGTCAGCATCAGACATTTCGCTCAACCGCGACGCGGCGAAGGCGCCGCACGAGGAATTTGCACGTGAGAAGAGTACTCGCCTCCGTTCTCCTGTTTACCGCACTGCTCGGACCGCCGTTGTGGGCGCAGGCACCGGCGCCGGCGCGGACGGCACCGCAGGCTCCTCCCGCTCCGGCCGCCAAGCGCGCATCGGCGCCCCCCCGCGCGGCGACGCCGCCGGTGAAGGTCACGGCGGTCGAGGGCATCACGGAGTACGTCCTCGGCAACGGCCTGCACGTCCTGCTGTTTCCCGACCAGACGAAGGCAACGGTCACCGTGAACATGACCTACATGGTCGGCTCGCGCCACGAGGCGTACGGCGAAACGGGCATGGCGCATCTGCTCGAGCACTTGCTGTTCAAGGGGACACCGAAGCATCGGAACATCCCGCAGGAGCTGACCTCGCACGGCGCGCGGCCGAACGGCTCGACGTGGTTCGATCGCACGAATTACTTCGAGACCTTTCAGGCGACCGATGAAAACCTGCGCTGGGCGCTCGATCTCGAGGCCGACCGGATGGTGAACTCCTTCGTCGCGCGGAAGGATCTCGACAGCGAGATGACGGTGGTGCGCAACGAGTTCGAGATGGGCGAGAACTCGCCCGGCGCCATCCTCGGCGAGCGCGTGCTCTCGACCGCGTTCCTGTGGCACAACTACGGCCACTCCACCATCGGCGCCCGCGCCGATCTCGAGAACGTGCCGATCGATCGGCTGCAGGCCTTCTACCGGACGTATTACCAGCCCGACAACGCCTACCTGCTCGTTGCGGGCAAGTTCGACGAGACCAAGACGCTCGCTCTGGTCAGCACCATCTTCTCGGGCATCCCGAAGCCCACGCGCCCGCTGCCGCGCACGTACACGGCCGAGCCCGTGCAGGATGGCGAGCGGCGCGTCGAGCTGAAGCGTGTGGGCGATGTTCAATTCGTCGCAGTTGCCTATCATGTCCCGGCCGGCGCGCATCCGGATGCCGCCGCGGTCGCGCTGCTCGAGCAGGTGCTCGGCGCCGCGCCCGCCGGGCGCCTGTACAAGGCACTGGTCGAGACGAAGAAAGCCTCGTCGGTCGGCACGGAGTTCCTGTTCCTCCACGATCCGGCGTACTTGCTGCTCCAGGCGGAAGTCCGGCAGGAGTCGCCGCTGGCCGACGCGGAGGAGACGATGCTCGCCACCATCGACGCCACGGTGAAGCAGGCCATCACCGCGGAGGAAGTCGACCGAGCACGCGGAACTATCCTCAAGAACATCGAACTCACGCTCAACTCCTCGGAGCGCGTGGGGCTCGAGCTGTCGGAATGGATCGGCGCGGGCGACTGGCGCCTCCTGTTCCTCAACCGCGACCGCGTGCGGGAGGCGAAGCTCGAAGACGTGCAGCGCGTCGCCGCCGCCTACCTGAAGCCGTCGAACCGGACGGTCGGCGTGTTCATCCCCACGCCCAAGCCCGATCGCGCGGAGATCCCGGCGACGCCCGATGTGGCAGCGCTGCTCAAGGACTACAAGGGCGACACGGCCGTGGCCGCCGGAGAGGCCTTCGATCCGGCGCCAGCCAGCATCGAATCGCGGACGACCCGATCGACGCTGCCGTCAGGGTTGAAGGTCGCGCTGCTGCCGAAGAAGACGCGCGGCGCCGCCGTCGTCGCCGCGATGACGCTGCGGTTCGGTGACGAGAAGAGCCTGATGAACACGTCGGCCGTGGCGGACCTCACGGCCGACATGCTGATGCGCGGCACCGCGAAGCACACGCGCCAGGAGTTGAAGGACGAGCTCGATCGGCTGAAGGCCCGCGTGTCGATCGCCGGTGGGCCGACGCAGGCAACGGTCACGGTCGAGACCATCCGCGACAACTTTCCGGCGGCGCTCGCACTCGTCGCGGAGATGCTCGAGAGCCCCTCGTTCCCCGCGAGCGAGCTCGAACAGCTGCGGGAAGAGAACCTCGCGGGCATCGAGCAGCAGCGCACCGAACCGTCTGCGCTCGCATCGAATGCGTTTTCACGGCACGCCAACCCGTATCCGAAAGGCGACGTCCGCTACGTGCCGACACCGCAGGAGTCGATGGAGGAGTACAAGAGCGCGACGCTCGAGCAGGTGAAGGCGTTCTACACCGGCTTCTACGGCGCCTCGGTCGGCGAACTTGCCATCGTCGGCGACTTCGATGCGGCGGCGGAGAAGCAGGTCACCGAGCTGTTCGGCTCGTGGAAGAGTCCGCATTCGTTCACGCGCGTACCGAGGCCCTACCAGGAGGTCGACGCCCTCCACACCTCGATCGAGGCGCCGGACAAGGCGAACGCGTTCTTCATCGCCGGCCTCAACCTGAAACTGCGCGACGATGACCCGGACTACCCGGCGATGGTGCTGGGCAACTACATGCTGGGCGGCGGCTTCCTCAACTCGCGCCTCGCCGTGAGGATTCGACAGAAGGAAGGCCTGTCGTACGGGGTTGGATCGCAGTTCCAGGCGAGCGCGCTCGACCAGTCGGGATCGTTCGTCGCCTTCGCGATCTACGCGCCGCAGAACGCCTCCAAGCTCGAAGCGGCTGTCACCGAGGAGATCGAGCGTGTGCTCGCGCAGGGCTTCACCGAACAGGAAGTGAAGGAGGCCAAGTCGGGCCTGCTGCAGGGACGGCAGGTCGGCCGCGCGCAGGACGCCTCGCTCGCACGGACGCTGGCGAGCTACCTGTTCCTGGACCGGACGCTGGCGTGGGACGCGACCCTCGAATCGAAGATCGCCGCCCTTACCCCCGCCCAGATCCAGGAGGCCATGAAACGGCACCTCAACGCGTCGACGATTTCGACCGTAAAGGCCGGCGACTTCTCGAAGCCTGCCGCGGCGCCGGCGGGACCCGTCCAGTAGTCCGCGACCGCGGCGTGGCGCTGTCCCGCGCCGTGGTTTCTGCGGACAGCTTCGCCGTCGTGTGGTCGATCACCGGCTTCACTGACGCGCAAGCTGACGGGCGGCGGCATGGGATCCTCGCGGCCTCGGCAGGACACGAAAACGGAAACCGGCCTTCGCCGCGTCCGCGCCCACCTCGACGTATTCCAGCTGCCGGGTTCCGCTTTCACACGAAGGACACGAAGAGCACCACCACCAAGAACACGAAGAGCGGTTAGGACCGGGCCACCGCGTGGACCACGGCCGGCGTGGCGACGCGCGTCTGGCGAAGCCAGCCTTGAGCGGGCCTGCGGCCCGCGCGCGTCGCTCTGTGGGCGCTTCCAGGATTCCGGAAACGGGAACATCGATCGAACGAGATGCCGAACGCGGGTCGCGAGCGGGAAGGAGTCGCCGCCGCTTGGAGCTGACAGCGGGGCCTAAGTGCTGCCTTTCATAAATACGGTGACGCACCGAGGGCGCGGAGGCGCCCGCCTCGCAAGGCGCGAGGAGGGAGCATACCGGGAGTATTCGACTGACGAGCAACGCTGCGAGGCGGGATGCATCGGCGGCCGAATGCCACCGTATTTGTAAAAGTCAGCACTAAGCCAGAGGAATGGCTGTCGAGACGGATTCACGAAGGTGCTTGGCCACCTGCAACCCGTCTCAAACGGATCCTTCGTGAGCTTCGTGATTGGCCGTGGCTTGTCGCCACGACATACAGAAGAAGCTTTCCGAAGTGCGAAGCTGCAGTCCGTTTTGTTTTTTGTTTTTGTGCCCATGCAGCGGGCGCCGCGGGAAGCCCCTATGCGGCTGTCAGATCGACAATCGATCCGCGACACCCCCGCCTTCTCTGTGAACAGACGGTTACACGTCGGGCATAATCGCATCGTGAGGTCCTGGGCGCGCGCGCTTGTCGTCTGGGTGGCGGTGACGGCGGGAGTGCCGGCGTCAGGCCGCGCGGGTCAGCGCTCGCTCGATCGTCCGCGCGCCGCTGACGACAAGGTCGTCCAGCTCGCCAAGCGTGCATTTGCGGCGCTCGAGGCGGGCCGCGGCGAGGAAGCGGAAGCGGCGTTCCGGGAGCTCATTGCGAAATACCCGGCCGAGCCTCTGGTCCATCTCGGAGCGGCGCAGGCCGCCTACCTGCGCGGCCAGGACCAGACGGCGCGCGAGGAGCTGGCCATCGTGCTCCAGCTCGCACCCGACCTCGCCATCGCTCGCTATTTTCTCGGACAGGTCCTGCACCGCACGGGTGAGCTCGACGAGGCGATCCGGGTGTTCGAAGCGCTTGCGGCACAGGCGCCGGACGAACCGGAGATAGCGGCTACGCTCGCACGCTGGCGCACCGAAGCCGAGGTGCACGGCCGCATGCGTCAATCGGTGGGCACGCACTTCACGGTGTCGTTCGAGGGACCGTCTGAAGCGGCACTCGCGTCCCGTGCGCTGGAGTCGCTCGAGGCCGCCTATTGGCGCATCGCGCAGCTGCTCGCGACATATCCCGAGCGGCCGATCGAGGTCGTGCTGTACACGAAGGAGCAGTTCCACGACGTCACGCGGTCACCGGGCTGGGCGGCGGCCGCTTACGACGGTACCATCCGCGTTCCGATCCGCGGCGCCCTCAGCGGCGATGCGAAGGAGCTCGATCGCGTCCTCGCCCACGAGTTCACCCATGCGCTCATCTACACGGTCGCGCGGCACGGCGTGCCGCTGTGGCTGCACGAGGGCCTCGCGTCAGCCCTCGAGCGCGACGACTTGTCGTGGGCGGAGCAGGCGATCGGAGCCGGTGGCGCGATCCGGCTCGATACTCTCGAGGGCGGCTTCACGGGGAGCGACGCTGCGGATGCGAAGCGTTCGTACGCCATGAGCGGGCTCGCCGGTCGGCGGCTGCTCGAGGAGGCGGGAGGACCTGCCGTGGGCAGCCTGCTCAGCGATCTCGGGAACGGCGTGCCGCTGCAGGAGGCCTTTCTGAACCGCGCGCTCCAGTCTCTCGACGATTTCCAGGCGCGGCTCGCGGAGGCGTATCCGCCCGCTCAGAAGTGACCGTTCGCCTGGTGAACACAAACGAACCTCCTACAGACAGGCCTTTCCGACCAGCAAGCCCGCGCGAAGAGCCGGTATCCCCGCCAGACGTTCGCCGTCGCGAGCTCCGGCCACCCATCGGTCAGCAGCACGTGCGTGTCGAGCGTGAAGGTCGAGAACGTCGTGAAGGAGCCCGGGAAGCCGACGCCAAACGCGAGCCGCGCGGCTTCTGCGTGTTGGGCAGCGCCAAGCCGCGCGTCACCATCAGCGCGTAGAGCAGTCCCAACAAGAAGGAGCCGTTGACGTTGACGATCAAGTGCCGATCGGAATTCGGCTGGCGAGCAGCACGCTGGAAGCCTGCGACACCACGAAGCGCGCGAGAGCTCCGAAGGAGCCGCCACGATGAGGACGTAGGGCATGAATGTGGTCATCAGGGTGCTCAACGCGAGAGGTCGCGGCGCTTGCCGCAACGCGAAGTATATGTGTGGCTCAGGTAAGCGCGGCGCAATCGCTGCGCCGCCCTAACACCGCGCTGGCACAGACCATGCTCCTGTGCCAGGAGGAGGATCAACGAGATGAACAAGGACGAACTGGAAGGCAAAGCCGAGTCGCTGAAGGGCCGTGTGAAGCAGGCGGCGGGGGATCTGACGGACAACGAACGCCTGCACGACGAAGGCGTCGCCGACGAGATCTCCGGCGATACCAAGGACACACTCGGCCGCGCGCGCCGTGAGGTCGGCGAGGCGATCGAAGACATCGGCGAGAACATCAAGCGGTAGCGGGCGGGGCTGGTCGGGTCCGACAACGACGCGGACCCGACCGCCACCTCGAGACCCGGAACTCACCTGCGGTGGTTAGGGTTCCCGGTGCCGAGCAGACTCCAGGTCGGGTTCCGCATGTTCCGGGTTCCAAGCAGGAAATCCGAAACCAGCACGGACTCTTCGAGACCACCTCCAGACGGGAAGCGTGCGCGATGAAGCCTGAGATGGAAGCTGGGACCCGGAACCGCACCCAATCGAGTGAGTACAGGAGTAAGCAGGGTGACGTCTACTCTTCGTCCACGTACGTCCGTGCGTTCGCCGCTGCCCCCGCGGAGCGGCCGAAATACCAGTAGAGGGGCAGCCCCAGCGCGATGATGCCGACGCCGATCGATGCCTGCCGCGGCGTCGCCAGAAACGTGTTCACGATCAACCAGCCGGCTGCACACAGGAACAGCACAGGAACAACCGGGTAGCCAAGCGTGCGGTATGGACGCTCCACGTGCGGCAGCCGCCGCCGGAAGATGAAGACCGACGCGGTGTTGAGGCCGTAGAAGATCCACGCGGCGAAGATCACGTAATCGGTGAGCGTGTCGAACGAGCCGGTCAGCGCGAGCACGCACGACCCGGCACACTGCAGCAACAGCGCATGCACCGGCACGTGCGTCCGTACGCTCACCCGGGCGAGCGGCCGGAAGAAGAGGCCGTCTCTCGCCATGGCGTACGAGATGCGCGCTCCCGCCATCGTGCCCGTGTGCAGCGAGCCCAGCGTCGAGACCATCATCGCCATCGCGATCGCGCCGACAGCTGCGGGACCGAGATACGTGCGGGCGACCTCCGCGGCCACCGAGGACGCGCTCGCCACGCTCGCCACCGCGAGCGGCGACAGCACGAACAGATACGCCACGTTCGCGAAGACGTACAGCACGGCGATGATGAGCATCCCGCCGATGAGGGCGAGCGGGAGGTTGCGCTGCGGCCGCTTCACCTCGCCGGCCACGATCGTCACGTTGGTCCAGCCGTCGTAGGCCCAGAGCGCCCCGAGCATGGCTGCGCCGAAGCCCGCCAGGCCGCCGCGCGCGCTGGCCTCCACCCCTTCGCACGTTCCCCCCGCGCCGCTCATGGCGAAGTGCGCCCACTGCCCCTGTGCGAGCGCGAAGGCCGCGCCGCCGATCGCGAGGACGACCAGAATTTTCAAGCCGGTCAGGACAACGGAGATGCCACCGCCGACGCTGACGGCGAGGCAGTTCACCAGCGTCGCGAGGATGATCACCGCGAGGGCGATCGCCTGCAACATGCCGAAGGGGTACTCGGAGCCGCCCAGGTGCGCGGTGTAGACAGTGCGATCGAGCGACCCGCCGGCCAGGCTGTTGAGGAAGATCGCGAAGCTCACACCCTTCGCCGCCTGCGATCCCGTGTAGGCAACGGCGAACTGCGTCCAGCCGTACAGGAAGGCGACGGAGCGGCCGTAACCCTCGCGGATGAACACGTACTCGCCGCCGGCGCGCGGCATCATCGCGGCGAGCTCCGCGTAGGTCAGCGCGCCGGCGAGGCTGAGCAGGCCGGCGGCGATCCACGCCGCGAGCACGAGCCACGGCGTCTCGACGTTGCACATCATCACGCGGGTCTTGAGGAAGATCCCCGTGCCGATGACGCTGCCGACCACGACCGAGGTGGATGCCGCGAGGCCGAGGCCCCGGACCAGGCCGACGGCGGGAAGGGGTCTGCCGGTCATGTCCGACGCGTGCGGGCGGGATCAGACGGCCGTGCGCTGCGGCCCCGCCGCCGGCGTCGCGCTCCGGTCATCGCGCCTCCGTGCCTGCCGCCTGCGCCACGACGTGACGCCAGACTTGAGCACGTGCACCGGGTAGGTGACCACGGTCCACGGATGACGGGCCACGGTTCGCACGGCGCCGCCGAACACCTCGCGATCGCGCGTGCGCACGAGCCCGTTCCACGCGTACCAGTCGATGCGCGCGTGGGGCCGCCTCAACATCTGGAACAGCGTCCGGCGGACGAGCGGCATCGCCGCGGGCGTCCACCGCCGCCACGGCGTGTACTTCAGAAAGCCGAGAAAGCGCTCCGCGTACAGGTGACGGCAGTCCGCATCCCACGGCTTCGACGACCCGACGAAGTGGACGATGTCCGGGTCGTGCAGCACCTGCGCCAGCTCCGGCTTGGTCAGGCCCTCCGGCGCCCAGTCGTGCACGTGTCCGACCGGCTGGTGCACGTTCCATGCGGGACTGAGGCGAAGCCAGCGCCCCTGCAGCACCGCGTTCAACGCGTCCTGCTGATCGAGGAGCGTCTCCGGATGTGCGGTGATGAGCGCCCGGGCACGTGCCCCGATCCCCTGCGTGCGCCAGCCCTCGAGGTCGATCAGCATCACGCCGTCGTTGAAGTACGCCGCGTCGGGCGGCATCGCCGGCACGTCCACCGCCTGCACCTGCGCGACGCGCGACGCGTGCGACAGATGCGCATACGCGTCGGGCGCAGCGGCCGCGAGCGCGCCGTTCAGCCGCGTCTCCCAGAGCTGGCACAGATTGCCGAGCACGATCGTGTCAGCGTCCAGATAGATCAACCGGCGCACGTCTGCGGGAACGACAGTGTCAGCCGCCAGCAGGCTCAGCGCCGCCACCGGGCGTCTGGCGATCGCCGCGACCGGCGTCAAGCCGGCATCGAGCGCCAGCCACTCGAGCGTGGCGGGATAGCGTTCGATGCTCGCCGCGATACGCTGCTTGCTGACGGTACTCAACCCGGACTCGAGCACCATCACTCTCGCCTTCAGGCCTCGCTGCAGGTTGCGCAGCGCGGAGACGAGCATCACGGCCGCCGGCATGACGTAGCTCTCGTCGACGGCGGTCGCAATCGACAGGTCGCCCGGGAATGTGATCATGGAGGGCGTCGTATTCTGATTCATTTCCATCCGCGGGAAAAGGGCGGCCGTGTCCGGCGGCATGCGGTGCCCATCGGACACGGACCTCGGACGCCCAGGGGCTCCACACCTTCGGCATGCCGCGCGTCGAGTTATGGAAGTTGCCCAGCCGGATCACAGGCGCGCGCAGGAAGTGCCCATCGGCGGCGCTGCCGGTTCTTCGAACAGGTGATCGTGGCGGCACGGAACGGCGCGGGAACGCACTTGCTCCGGTGCGCGTGCTGTGCTTAGATCACGCCGCTCTCCCCTCACTCGCCGTGCACGGCGGTCGCATTCGCACGCCGGAGGACCAGACGATGCCTCGTTCGGGTAGCGATCGCGCCACGCGCGCCCGGCCCTCGCGCAATAACGCGTTGTCGTGCCGGAGCCTGGCATGACCGTGCCCATCTCACGCCTGCTCCGCTGGACCGCCGCGGCCGCCATCGCCGTGGTACTGGCGGTGGGGCTTTGGGCATTTGTGAGCCTGTCGGTCGACCAGCCGGTGGCCTACGAGTCGATTCTCGAGCAGTTCAAGTACGGCTCCATCGGCAGCGAGCCTGGCGGGGCGCTGCTCCATCCGGTGGGCGGCGTGCTGCCGCCGTACTGGATCTTCCGTGCGCTCCCCGAGATCTGTCGTGACAAACTGCCCGGCGGCTACGCGTCGGTCGGACTCATCGTCGAGCCCGGTAAGGAGCTGCCCATCGGGGTGTCGCGAAGGCGGCGGCTCGGAATCGATCAGGTCGGGCTGAACTGTGCCGTGTGCCACACCGGCACGCTGCGCGACGCCCCGAATGCGCGCCCGCGGGTCGTGCTCGGCATGCCGGCGCACCAGATCGATCTGCAGGCGCTCGTGGAGTTCGTCCTCGACTGCACGCTCGACAACCGGCTGACGGCGGACAGCATCCTCGGGCGCTACCCGCGTGGCGAGGGACCCGCGGCAATGGAGCGCCTGCTCCTGCGCACCGGGCTCGTCGACCGCCTCAAGCTCGTGACGCTCGATCTGAAGAACCGCATCTCGCCGATCCTCGGCGACCGCGTGCCGCGCTGGGGGCGGGGCCGCGTCGACACGTTCAACCCGTACAAGGCCATCCAGTTCAACTGGCCAGTCGCGGAGCTGCCCGACTCGGAACGGCTCGGCGCGTCGGACTATCCGTCGCTCTGGAACCAGGCGCCGCGCGAGGGCATGCACCTGCACTGGGACGGCGACAACGATTCGGTCGACGAGCGGAACCTGAGCGCCTCATTGGGCGCCGGCGTCACGCCCGTGACCGTCGATCACGCGGCGCTCGGGCGGATTCGTTCGTGGATCTGGAAGCTGCCGCCGCCCGCCTATCCGTTTGCGATCGACGCCGGAGTGGCCGATCGGGGCGCCGGCCTCTACGCACAGCACTGCGCCGCGTGCCACGCCGACCACCGCTTCCGTGACGGCGTCAAATCGGGCGCCCGGGTCGGGTTCGTGGAGGACATCGAGCGCATCGGGACGGATCGGCATCGGCTCGATTCCTATACCCCGGTGTTCGCCGCCAACCAGTCCGGGCTCTTCCCCGACTCGCAGTACCGGTTCAAGCACTTCCGCAAGACCGGCGGGTACGCGAACCAGCCCCTCGACGGCATCTGGGCGCGTGCGCCGTACCTGCACAACGGCTCGGTGCCAACGCTGCGCGACCTGCTCGAATCGCCAGAAAGACGCCCGGTGGCCTTCTACCGCGGCTACGACGTGTTCGATCAGCAGAACGTCGGGTTCGTCGCCAACGTGCCGGAGGCCGAGGGCCGCCGCTTCTTCCGCTACGACACGGCACTGCCCGGCAACGGCAACGGCGGCCACGTGTACGGCACGACGCTGCCCGACGACGACAAGCGGGCGATTGTCGAGTACCTGAAGCGGTTCTAGCGCGCGGACCGCGCGTCGGTAGGCACGCCGGCACGCCATCGTTCGAGTGGGAGCCTGTCATGAGCACTCCGATCCGGAACGCACCGCTGGCGTGGTTTCAGCGCGTGTTGTGGTTGGGCATCGTGGCGAACGTGGCGCTCGCCCTGCCGACGCTGATCATCCCGGAGCGCATGCTCGCCGCGGTCTCGCTGCCGGCCGCCACGCCGCTGATGTGGCCGCGATTCGCCGCGTGGCTGCTGCTCCTGCTGAGCGCCTTCTATGTCCCGGCGGCGCTCGATCCGACGCGCTACCGGACCGCGGCGTGGCTGGCCGTGGGCTCGCGCCTCGCAGGCGTGCTGTTCTTCCTCACGCAGCCGGCCGAGTACCGCACGCTCGGCGCGGTGGATCTCGTGTTCCTCGTGCCGGAGGCCATCCTGCTGGCGCTGGCCGTCCGCAGCGAGCGCCACGCCGCACGCTGGCAGGCGGCGCCGGCGGGCGCACGCTGATCCGCGGCGCGGCTCGCTCCACTCCCATGGGTGCACTCGCATGCAAACAGCCACGCAGTCGTCGATCACGAGCCGTCTGACCCGCTTCTTCGACAGCCCGGTGCGGCGTCTGCTCGTGGCGGCCGTGATCGTTCTCGGCGCCGTCGCGGCGGGAATCGCGTACGTGAAGTTCTTCCGGCAGGAGCCGGCGCCGTACTTCGCGTCCGACGAAGAGCACTTCCTGTACGGGTCCGTCGGCACGGAGGAGCACGAGGGGGTTCCCTACTGGATCTGGCTCGTGCTGCCGCGCATCTTCCCCGAGCACGTGCCGCGACCGGGCGGCTACGCGGCGGTGGGCGTGCTCTCCCCGTCGGGCCACGAGATGCCGATCGGCCTCTCGAAGGTGACGATCGGTTTTCCGCGAGTCGGCATCAACTGCGCGATGTGCCACACCGCGAGCGTGCGGCTGCGGCCGGGTGACGTCCCGCGCATCTACCCCGCGGCGCCGTCGCACCAGACGGCGCCGCAGCAATACGTGCAGTTCCTGTTCGCGTGCGCGTCGGACCCGCGCTTCACCGCGGACACGATCCTGCCGGAGATCGCAAAGAACCATCAGTTGTCCATGCTCGACCGCCTGATCTACCGGTTCGTGATCATCCCCCGCACCCGCAGCGGGCTGCTCGACCTGCAGCGCGCGGATACCTGGATGCACAGCCGCCCGGCGTGGGGCCGCGGGCGCATCGACCCGTTCAACCCGGTGAAGTTCCGCGTGCTCGGACAGCCGGTGGACGCGACGATCGGCAACTCCGACATGGTGCCGCTGTGGAACCTCGGGGCGCACAAGGGGTACGCGTTCCACTGGGACGGGCTCAACACGGAACTCCGCGAGGTCGTCCTGTCGTCGGCCATCGGCGATGGCGCGAGCACGAAGTGGGTAGATCGGGACATGCGGGCGTGGGACAGCACCGACCCGCAGCATGTCTCCAGCCTGCGGCGCGTGCAGAACTACATCAGCACGGTACAGGCGCCGGCCTATCCGTTTCCCGTCGATCGCGAGCTTGCCGCCCGCGGCCAGGCTGTGTACGGCTCGGCGTGCGCATCGTGCCACGCGCCCGGCGGCGCGCGCACCGGCACCGTCGTGCCGCTCGCGGAGATCGGAACCGACCGGCACCGGCTCGACATGTGGACGAAGCCGTCGGCCGCCGCCTACAACGCGTACGGCGAAGGGCACACGTGGAAGTTCTCGCACTTCCGCACCACCGAGGGCTACGTGTCGGTGCCGCTCGAAGGGCTCTGGCTTCGAGCGCCGTACCTGCACAACGGCTCGGTGCCGTCACTCACGGATTTGCTCGAGCCGGTCAGCGCGCGTCCGCTCCAGTTCTGGCGCGGCTACGACGTCTACGATCCCGTGCGTGTCGGGTTCGTGACGAACGGCGCCGCGGCGGAGCGCGAGGCGACGTTCTTCGACGTCCGGCTGCCGGGCAACAGCAACGCCGGGCATGTCTACGGGACGACGCTCCCGGCAGACGACAAGCGGGCGCTCCTGGAGTTCATGAAGACGCTGTAAGACGAGTCCCGGCGCTCGACCCCTCCCGCCACGCGCCGCCGCGTAAGCCCTCCAGCTCGACCAGGCACGATTTCGCCTGCGGCTGCGGAATCGGCTACGCTGATCCAGTCAGATCCCACGCCGTCGCATGTCAGCCGTGCGCAGCGGCGTCCGACCGCTCGCCGCGTGCTCCCGCCTGCGGGCGGTCGCCTCGAGCCGAAGTCGCATGGCCGAGCACACGACCGCACTGAATACGCCGTGGACCCGCACCGCGGCCGCCTTCGCTCTCTTCGTCACGCTCACGGTTGTCAACGCGTGGCCGCTGCCCGTGCGCGCCGGCGCCGCTATCGGCCAACACGGCGATGCATTCTTCTCGGTGTGGCGCCTGGCCTGGATCGCGCACCAGCTGACGACCGATCCGCGGCACTTGTTCAACGGCAACATCTTCTATCCCGAGCAGCGGACGCTGGCGTATTCCGACGCCATCCTGCTGCCGGGCGTCGTGCTCGCCCCGCTGCAATGGGCGGGCGCGCGGCCGCTGGTCGTCTACAACGTCCTTCTGCTGTCCACGTTCGTTCTGAATGGTCTGGCGGCGTACGTGCTCGTATACCGGGTCGCTGGATCGTACGCGGCTGGCCTGCTCGCCGGCGTCATCTTCGCGTTCTCGCCGTACCGCTTCGAGCACTTCGATCACCTCGAGATGCAGCTGTCGTTCTGGATTCCGCTCGCCGTGCTCGCGTGGCATCGTGCTGTCGAGCGTCAGACGACACGCGCCTGCCTCATGGTCTCGGCGCTGGTCGCGGCGCAGGTGTTCAGCTGCATCTACTACGGGGTGTTCCTGATCACGTCGCTCGCGACCATGACCGCGTTCTGGTTCTGGCGCACGCCGATGAAAGCGGTCCGGGCGGGGACGCTGATGCTGCTGCCGGCGATGGTGGCGTTTGCGATCTACTCGCTCCCGTATCTCGGCAACCGGGAGCGCGTGGGCGACCGGCCCGCGGGCGAGATCGCCGGCTACAGCGCGGAGCTCACCGATTTCGTGAGCGCTCCGCGGACCAATCGCCTGTACGGGTGGACGGATTCGTTCGGCGCCCCCGAGCGGCACTTGTTCCCAGGGCTGGTGGCCGTCTCGCTGCTGGTGGTGGGGCTCTGGCCCCCGCTCGACCGCCAGCGGGCGATCCATGCCGCAGCACTGGCCCTTGCCTTCCAGCTCGCCCTCGGATCGAACGGCTGGATCTACGATTTGCTCTACGAGTGGGTGCTGCCGTATCGCGGCCTGCGTGTGCCGGCGCGGGCAGACATTCTCGTCGTCCTGGGCACGGCGGTGCTCGCCGGGTACGGCATGGCCCGGCTCGCAAGACGCCTGGGGCGTTGGCGCGGCGCGCCGGCCGTCCTGGCGCTCGTCGTGGGCCTCGCCTCGCTCGAGTACTGGTCGAAGCCGGCGCTGCAGGACGTCGATCAGCGCGTCTCGCCGTGGTACACCATGCTCGGGACGCTGCCCGATGCGGTGGTGTTCGAATGGCCGGTCACGGTGCCGTGGCGGATCTGGAACATGGTCGACGTGACGTACATGTATCGATCCACGCTCCACTGGCGCCCGCTGCTGAACGGCTACAGCGGCTTCTATCCGCAGTCGTACATCAAGCTGCTGTACGAAATGCGCTCGTTCCCCGACACGCGATCGATCGCCTATCTCCAGCGCACCGGGGCCACCGTGCTCGTGCTGCACGAATTGCCGAAAGCGCCAGACGTTTACGGAAGGGCGCTCGAGCGGCTCGTGCGCGATCCGAAGACGCAGGTGATTGGCACCGGGTACGACGCCGGCGCGCGCGTCGTGTTCTTCCGGCTCGCGCCCGGCCCCTGAGCGTCTACGCGGCGACGCAGGTCAGCCTACTTCGCCGCGCTCACCCGCCAGACGCAGTCGGCCCCGTCGTCGGCGACGAGCAGCGAGCCGTCCTGAAGCAGCGCCAGTCCGACGGGACGGCCGTGGACCGTGCTCGCGTTCTCGTCGGCGATGAACCCGGTGAGGAAGTCTTCCGCGGCGGCGGAAGGCCGGCCCTGCTGGAACGGGACGAACACGACCTTGTAGCCGGAAAATCGTGAGCGGTTCCACGACCCGTGCAGCGCGACGAACGCGCCGTTGGCGTATCGCGCAGGGAACGACGTGCCGGTGTAGAAGGCCAGGCCGAGCGGTGCGACGTGTGCGCCCAGGGAGAAGTCGGGCGGGATGGCCTTGGCCACCAGGTCCGGCCGCTCACCCTTCTTGCGCGGGTCCTCGATCGGTCCGTAATACGAGAACGGCCAGCCGTAGAACGCACCCTCCTTGACGGACGTGAGGTAGTCGGGCACGAGCTCGTCGCCCAGCATGTCGCGCTCGTTCACGACGGCCCACAGGGCCTTCGTCTCGGGATGGAGCGCGAGACCGACGGCGTTGCGCAGCCCGCTGGCGAACACGCGCATCGCCGTGCCGTCCGGATTCGCCTCGAGGATGGCGGCGCGACGGGGATCCTTCTGGTCTTCTTTCTCCTCGTCGACGTTGGTACCTGACCCGACCGACACGAACAGCTTCGACCCGTCGGCGTTCGCGACCACGTCGCGCGTCCAGTGGTTGTTGTATCCGCCGGCGGGCAGGTCGAGCACCTTGGTCGCAGGAGCAGTGATCGTCGTGCTCCCGGCGCTGTACGGAAACCGGACGAGCGCGTTCGTGTTGCCGACGTAGAGCTGATCGCCGCGCAACAGGAGACCGAACGGCTGCCGCACACCCTTCAGGAAGGTGGTCCGCACTTCGGCGCGCCCATCGTGATCCGCGTCGCGCAGCAGCGTGACCTTGTTGGGACTGCGCGACGGCTCGCCCATCGATTCGGCGACGAGGACGTCGCCGTTCGGCAAGACGTACAGCCAGCGAGGGCTCGAGAGCTTGTCGGCGAACAGCGCGACGGTGAACCCCTCGACCGTTCGCGGCGCCTGACCTTGCGGCCATCCGATCACCTTGGCAAAACGCGTGGCTGCGCTGGATGGATCGGCTGCCGGCAGCTGCTTCGCCACCTCGGCCCCGAGGGGGACGGGCGCGGCGCTCTGCTGGGCGCGGGCCCCGAGCGTAGATGCGAACAACCCGGCAGCGAACAGGCTGACGGGCAAGAGGGCGCGAGAAATCCTTGCAATGTGACGCATGCTCCCATTGTGTCCGCTCCCCCGCAGCCCGGACAACCCCGAACGAGAGAATCCCGGGTGCCTCTGTTCGCACAACCATGTGAAATGTGCGCCCGGCATGCGGCTGGCGTCATTTCCGGGCAGGTACAATCGGGAGAATGGCGAGCACCAATGCGGAACAGCCTGGGACCGGGCCGTCGACCGCGCTGACGAGCGTCAGCCTGCCTGTCGCGGGCATGACCTGCGCCGCATGTGCACGCGTCATCGAGCGGACGCTCACACGGCTGCCCGGAGTCGAGGCTGCGGCGGTGAACTATGCGACCGGGCGCGCGAGCCTGCGTTTCGATCCATCGGTCCTCGCGCTCCCGCGCATCTCCGAGGCGGTCCGGGACGTCGGCTACGAGGTCATCGACGCGGCGCCCGGCGCGACGCTCACGTCCGAGGAGGCGATCGACAGCGCCCAGCGCGCGGTGGAAGCGCGCGAGCACGGCGAGCTCCAGCGGCTGTTCACGGTGGCGGTCGTCTGCAGCGTGCCGCTCCTGATCCTCGGCATGTCGCACGTGCAGTTTCCCGGCGTCAACTGGGTGCAGCTCGCGCTGGCCGTGCCGGTGCTTTTCATCGCCGGCGGCCGCTTCTATCGCGGCGCGTGGGCGGCGCTCCGCCACCGTAACGCCGATATGAACACGCTCATCGCCCTCGGCACTGGCGCAGCCTTCGCATACTCGCTCGCGGTGACGGCGGCGCCGCAGCTGGTCACTCCCCCGCACACGATGACGCACGCCGTGATGGCGCCGGCGGTGTACTACGAGGTGGCGGCGACAATCATCGTCCTCGTGCTGCTCGGCCGCCTGCTCGAGTCGCGGGCGCGCGCAAGCACGTCGGAGGCAATCCGGCGGCTGATCGGGCTGCAGCCCCGCGACGCGCGGATCGTCCGCGACGGCATCGAGCTCACCGTGCCGGTCGCCAGCGTCATCTCCGGCGACATCGTCATCGTCCGGCCGGGCGAGCGGCTTCCGGTCGACGGCGAATGGCTGGCTGGTGCATCGACGATCGACGAGTCGATGCTGACCGGCGAATCGCTCCCAGTCGAGAAAGGGCCAGGCAGCACGGTCTACGGCGGAAGCGTGAACGGGACGGGGGCGTTCCGTTTTCGTGCGACACGGGTCGGCCGGGACACCGCGCTCCAGCAGATCATCCGCCTGATGCAGCAGGCCCAGGCGCGGCGGGCGCCGATCGCGCGACTCGCCGATGTCGTGTCGGGCGTCTTCGCTCCGGCCGTGCTCGTGATTGCGATTGCAACCTTCGTCGTCTGGTTCAACGTGCTGCCGCCGGGCGCGCGCGTGACGGCGGCGCTCGTGAACTTCGTCTCGGTGCTCATCATTGCCTGCCCGTGCGCGATGGGGCTGGCCACGCCCACGGCGATCCTGGTCGGCACGGGACGCGGCGCAGAGCGCGGCATATTGGTGAAGGGCGGCGATGTGCTCGAGCGAGCGCACGGCGTCACCACGATCGTGCTCGACAAGACGGGGACGATCACCACGGGCCGTCCTGAAGTCACCGACGTCGTGCCGCTGCCCGGACCTGGCGCCGAGACGCTCGACGCGGCAGGCGTGCTTCGCCTCGCGGCCTCGGCCGAGCGACGATCGGAGCACCCCCTCGCGGCCGCCGTGGTCCGCGCGGCGGACGAGCGGCGGCTGTCGCTCGTCGAACCCGACTCTTTCCAGTCCCGGCCCGGGCATGGCGTCGAGGCGACGCTCGCCGGCAGGCGAGTGATCGTGGGCAGCGCACGCCTCCTGCACGACTCCGAGGTGCCGCTGGCTGCCGCCGAGAGTGTCGCGGCGGATCTCGCGTCGCGGGCGCGAACGGTGATGTTCGCGGCAGAGATCCCGTCCGCCGCGACTGGTAGCGGGCGTGTTTTCGGTGTGCTGGGCCTGGCCGACACGCCGCGGCCCGAGGCGCGTGAGGCCATCGCTGCGATGCGGCGCCTGGGGCTCGAGATCGTGATGCTCACGGGCGACACTGCCGAAACGGCTGAGGCCATACGCCGCGAGGTAGCCCCCGACGGCGAGATCAGCCGCGTGCGCGCGGGCGTGCTCCCCGGGCACAAGACGGAGGAGGTGCGGGCGCTCCAGGCTCAGGGACGCGTGGTCGCCATGGTGGGCGACGGGATCAACGACGCGCCGGCGCTGGCGCAGGCAGATGTGGGCATCGCGATGGGCTCGGGCAGCGATATCGCGATCGAGGCGGCCGATATCACGCTGATGCGCGCCGACCTCCGCGGGGTAGCCGAGGCCATGGCGCTGTCGCGCGACACGATCCGCGTGATTCGCCAGAACCTGTTCTGGGCCTTCATCTACAACGTGCTCGGGATTCCGATTGCCGCCGGCGTGCTCTACCCGATCACCGGCATGCTGCTCAACCCGATGATTGCGGCTGCGGCGATGTCGCTCTCGAGCGTGTCGGTCGTGGCCAACAGCCTTCGGCTGCGGCGCCTGGGCGCCGCCCGCCTCGCCGCGTGACCGAGGCGGCCGTCATGCTCACCGACATCCCGCGTCTCGTCGTCACGGCCGGCGGCATCGCGCTCATCGCCGCGGTCCTGCTCTTCTTCTTCGGACCGAGACGTTGACGCCGGCCGCGTGCGCGCCTGCGGAGCTTATAATCGCGGCCAGTGGATTGCGACGGGAGCCCCGTACCGTATACGACCGCGACGCGCGATCCGCGCGCTGAGGCATTTGCGCGGTTGTTCGAGGCGGTGCACGAAGGCGTGTACATCGGTACCATCAGCCGGATCGACACCGTCACGCTGGCAGCCAATCCCCACCTCAAATTGATGTTCGGCTACGCGACGGAGACGCCCGAAGGCGACGTCCGACCGTTCGATCCGGCGCGCTTCGTGGACCCGCGCGCGCGCGACGCCTTCCTGGAGCGGCTCGCCACGGACGGGTCGGTCTCGGATCACCTCCTCCGCCTGCGCCGCGCCGACGACAGCTCGGTCTGGGTGGAGCTCACGGCGCGGGCAGAGCGGCACGAGTCGGGCCGGCTGCGCGTGGAGGCGCTGCTGCGTGATGTGAGCGAGCGCAAGAAGCTCGATGATCAGTCGCGGGACCTGTACAACCAGCTGCTGCAGGCGGAAAAGCTGGCGGCGCTCGGCCAGACGATCTCAGGCGTCGCCCACGAGCTGAACAACCCGCTCGCGACGATCCTGACCTGGGCCGAACGGCTCGCCGCCCGCGAGGTAGACGCGACCACCCGGCGCGGCATCGACACGATACTCGGTGAGTCTGAGCGCGCGGCCAGAATCGTGCGGAACCTGCTCACCTTCGCGCGCAAGCGTCAGAGCACGCGCTCGATGGTGGATCTGAACCACGTCGTGCGCGACACCCTCGCACTGCGCGCCTACGAACAGCGCGTCACCAACATCACGGTGATTGATGCGCTCGCGTCCGGACTCCCGCAGGTGTTCGCCGATGCACACCAGGTGCAGCAGGTGCTGCTGAACCTCGTGATCAATGCCGAGCAGGCCATGCTCTCGGCGCACGGGCGCGGCACGCTCGTCGTGCGCACGTGGCACGAGCGCGATCAGGGCTCGATCGTCCTCGAGATCAACGACGATGGCCCGGGCGTGCCGGACGACGTGCGGCCGAAGATCTTCGACCCCTTCTTCACGACGAAGGAGGTCGGCAAGGGCACCGGGCTCGGCCTGACGGTCGCGTACGCGATCGTCCAGGAACACGGCGGGCGCATTCGCGTGGAGTCGCCGCAGGGGCGGGGCGCATCGTTCTTCGTCGAGTTCCCGATGAAGATGGGACGGGTGAGCGAGCCGGCGCCTGAACCGACCGAGCCTCCATTCGAGGCCCTGGCCGGGACGCGCGTTCTCGTCGTGGAAGACGAGCCGGCGCTCGCCGCGGCGGTCGCCGAAGCGCTGAACGACGCGGGGTTTCTGGTCGATCGGGCGGGCGACGGCGAAGAGGCGCTCGCCCGCGTGGGCGAGCGCTCCTACGATCTGGTGATCTGCGATCTGAAGATGCCGCGGGTAGACGGGATCTCGTTCTACCGCGCGATTGCGGTCACGTCGCCCGCGCTCGCCAGCCGCGTGATATTCGTCACCGGCGATGTCGCCGGCACAGACGCCGAGCGCTTCCTCGCGCAGAGCGGCTGCCGCTGGCTGGCAAAGCCGTTCCGTCTCGGCGACTTGCTGCGCGCCGCGCGCGACGCGCTGGCGTAAGGAATGACAACGCCGGTCGGGGAGGCCTCGGCGGCCGCCGCCGGCAGGATCGCCTCGACCTTGGCGGGCGCGGGCTTCTGCATGAACTGCAGCACCGCCGAGCGCAGCACGCCGGCGGCCTGGGCCGGGGCCAGGGTGCTGCCGAGTGCGTCGCGGAGGCGGCGAATCGCACGGGCGTGCAGCTGCGACACGCGCGACTCGTTGACGCCGATCTCGCGTCCGATCTCCTTCATCGTCACTTCGCCGTAGTAGTAGAGTCCGACGACCTTCCGCTCACGCGCCGGCAACGCCTCGATCGCGGCACGCACTCGCCCCTCGACCTCGCCGCGCTCGTAGGCGACGTCCGGCCGCTCGGGTTCCGACGGCAGCAGCACTGCGGGCAGCATCGCTTCGTCGCCCGGCTCGCTCGTGGCCAGCGGCGAGGTCGATTCGATGGTGGCGATCCGCACGATTGTCCGGCTCAAACGCTTCTCGTCGCTTCCAAGCTTGGCGGCCAGATCCGCGATCGACGGCTCGCAGCCGTTTTCGCGCCGCAGCTGCTCGCGGGCGGCTTCGAGCTCGCGGCGCTGGCGGCGAACGCCGCGGGGCCAGGCGTCCTTCCGCAATGCGTCGATCATCGCACCGCGCACGCGCCGTTCGGCGAAGGTTTCGAACTTGATGCCGCGAGCCTCGTCGAAGCGGTTCGCCGCATCGATGAGACCGAGCACGCCATCTTGCACCAGGTCGCCAAGGTCGATCGAGTGCGGCATCGTGGACGCCATCCGCCGCGCCAGTGCCTCGACGAAAGGAAGCCCGGCGACGATTCGATTGGCCGGGGGGGCTGCGGTCTCGAGTGCCATCTGCATGTCTCCTTGGCGCCTTGGCGCGATCTGCGATGCCGCCTCTATCGCAACCGGGGTACCACTGCCGGGCCGCCCGGCCGTGCGCCGGCAGCCCGCCATGGGCAGATGCACGCAACGGCCAGTAAACACGACACTTAGACGACGGGTGCCGGCGGCAGCGATGGCGACGACAGAACACGCCGTCATGGGAAGATCGTCAAATCTGCGTCGTGGAGCCAGGCCAGATCGCCAAGACTTTGACGCGTCGATTACAAATCTGGGGGCGGCGAGGAGTCCGGAGAGGCGGCCGGGAGTGGGCCGGAGGAGGCCGTTTGACAGCGTGACGAGAAAGGCGGCACCCTGCGTGAAGAACGCAGGATGACGGATGTAGATTCGACCGGGTTGCTATTCTGGCATGCGACACTCTGCATCCAGGCGCGTTGTTGGGGAGCCTGCTGCAGGAATTGCCGCTGGCGTGGCGACCACGCCAGCGGAGCGGAACGATCGACGACTGGCGTGCGGGTCCGGGAGAGAGAGCAGGGGCGGGTCAGCCCGCCGGTGCTCCGGGCGGGCTCTCGAAAGACCGCGCTCTCTAGAGACCGAGGCCGACTTCGTCGGGGCGCTCGGCGCCCGTCTGGGTGCGAATGTCACGCGCCGTGCTGAGCGCGTCGAGCACGCTCGACACGACCTGCGCCGCCCGCGCACGATAGGCGTCGTCGGTGGCCTTGGCCTCGAGCAGCTCGGCGTGCGCGAGGATGATCCCCAGCTGGTTGTTCAGCCGGTGGAACAGCATGCGCAGCGGCGCGGCGTCGTCTTCAGCGCGGGGTACGTCCACGACAGCGGCTGCTCTCATGAGGCGTCCGGGGCGCCGATCCGGCTGGTCGCCGCGACCTCGCTGTCGGACGCCTCGGGACGGCGCCAGAGCGAGTCCTCGAAGATCCGTACTGCACCGCCGGCCGTCCGGACGTATTGCACCTTGCCGGCGGACATCCAGTTGTAGATGGTGCGACGGCTCACACCAACCGATGTGCAGGCCTGGGCGATTGAGATAGCTCTACGTTCCACGTGTTCTTTCCTCCAGACGCTAGCAGTATCGGAGCCTCGCCGGGACGGCTGTAGATCTATGGTTGACCTTGACCCGGCAGTAACCCGCCGTCAAGATGCTGACGCCCCGTAGATGCCTGATACGACAACTCATTTACTGCTCGTCGAGGACGAGGCACTGCTCAGAGAAGCGGTGGCAGAGCGTCTCGCCGATCAGGGGTTTGTCGTCGTGCAGGCAGAGACGGGTGAGCGCGCCGTCCAGGCGCTCGCCGATTTCGCCTTCGACATCCTCGTCACCGATTTGCGCCTGCCCGGCATCGATGGCGTGCAGGTGATCGACGCCGCCGTCGAGCGCTACCCGGACATCATCGCGATCGTGATCACCGGGTATGGGACCGTGCGCGACGCAGTCGGCGTCATCAAGCGCGGCGCGACGGATTTCGTCACCAAGCCGTTCCAATTCGAAGAGTTGATGCACGCGCTGAACGCCGCGCTCGAGCAACGGCGCTTGAAGTCGGAGAACGCGTACCTGCGCGCGCAGCTGCAGGAGCGCTACCAATTCGAGGGCATCGTCGGGCGCAGCCGGTCGATGCGCGACCTGTTTCAACTGCTCGAAACGGTTGCGCCGACCGCGAGCACCATCCTGGTGATGGGCGAGACGGGCACGGGCAAGGAGGTGGTCGCGCGCGCGATTCATCACAACAGCCCCCGGCGGGCGCAGCGATTCGTCGCGATCAATTGCAGCGCGATCCCCGAGACGCTGCTCGAGGCCGAGCTGTTCGGGCACGTGCGTGGCGCCTTCACCGGGGCGATCGGCACGCGCCAGGGACGCATCGAGCAGGCCCACCGGGGCACGCTCTTCCTCGACGAAGTCGGTACGATGAGCATGCCGCTCCAAACCAAGCTGCTCCGCGTGCTCCAGGAGCGGGAGTTCGAGCGGGTCGGGGATTCGCACACGATGAAGGTGGACGTGCGCGTGATCGCCGCGACCAACGCCGATCTGCACCGGATGGTCGCGGACAGTACCTTCCGGGAAGACCTGTTCTACCGCCTGAACGTCATCCCCGTGCGGCTGCCGGCGCTGCGCGAGCGCAAGGAAGACATCCCCCCGCTCGTCCGCCATTTCCTCCAGAAGTTCTGCACCGAAGGCAACCGGCCGATGATGACCATCTCGCAAGCGGCGACGCGCGCCCTGATGGCGTACTCGTGGCCGGGAAACATCCGGCAGCTCGAAAACGCCGTGGAGCGGGCGGTCGCGCTGTCCGGAGGGCGCACGCAGGTCGAAGGCATCGATCTGCCGCCCGAAATCCAGCAGGCCGCCGACGGGCCTCCGACCGTGGCCGGCCTGCCGTTTCCAGACGAGGGCCTGGACTTCGACAGCTTCATCGCCGGCATCGAACGTGAGATGATTCGACGCTCGCTCGAGCGCACCAACGGCAACAAAGGTGCCGCGGCGCGATTGCTGAATCTGAAGCGCACGACGTTGGTCGAGAAGCTGAAGCGCCTGGAACGGAGCTGACGATGCCCCCGCGCTACGCGTACTGGACGATCCTCGTCGACAACCTGCCGACGGCGTTCCGCGCGAGCACACGCGAGGACCTGCAGCCGACGTTCGAGCAGCTCCGGAAGAAGCACCCGAGCGCCGTGATGCGCTGGTTCGCGCGCGGAACCTTGTGGGATTCGCCCGAGCACGCCGGTCGCGAGGGGCGCGAAGCGCGTGAGCGTCGTGACAAGGGGTGGCGGCCCGGCGGCGACCATCGCGACCCGCGTGAACGCTTCGAGCTCGAGCGCAAGGCGAAGAACGCCGCGCGGCGGCAGGAGCGCTTCGATCGGAAGTCGCAGGGCGATCGGCCAGGCGACACGACGCAGCCGCCGCCTGCGCTCCCTCCCCGCACGAAGGCGCCGTACGACAATCGTGCCCGCGCGCGCCCTGAAGGGCGCCCCGTCGAGGACCGCGGCCGGCCGGAGGGGCGTGGCCCGCGCGACGACCGACCGCGCGACACGCGCGATCGCCCGACGGCATACCCCCCGCGCGGCGACCGCCCGTTCGAAAACCGCGGCCGGCCGGAAGGACGCGGCCCCCGTGACGACCGACCGCGCGACACGCGCGATCGCCCGACGGCATACCCCCCGCGCGGCGACCGCCCGGTCGAAAACCGCGGCCGGCCGGAAGGACGCGGCCCCCGTGACGACCGACCACGCGACACGCGCGATCGCCCGACGGCATACCCCCCGCGCGGCGACCGCCCGGTCGAAAACCGCGGCCGGCCGCAAGGACGCGGCCCCCGCGACGACCGACCGCGCGACACGCGCGATCGCCCGACGGCATACCCCCCGCGCGGCGACCGCCCGTTCGAAAACCGCGGCCGGCCGGAAGGACGCGGCCCCCGTGACGACCGACCGCGCGACACGCGCGATCGCCCGACGGCATACCCGCCGCGCGGCGACCGCCCGTTCGAAAACCGCGGCCGGCCGGAAGGACGCGGCCCCCGTGACGACCGACCACGCGACACGCGCGATCGCCCGACGGCATACCCGCCGCGCGGCGACCGCCCGTTCGAGAACCGCGGCCGGCCGGAAGGACGCGGCCCGCGCGACGATCGACCACGCGACACGCGCGATCGTCCGACGGCATACCCGCCGCGCGGCGACCGCCCGTTCGAGAACCGCGGCCGGCCGGAAGGACGCGGCCCCGTGACGATCGCCCGCGTGACACGCGCGATCGAGATCGCCCGCGGCCGAAGGACGATCGCGGGCCGCGCCCTGCATGGCGTCCGGAACATCAGCCGCCGGGTGGCGCGCCGCGAGACCGACATCGGCCTGACGACAGCCGCCCGCGTGGGCGCGATGGCGGCGATACTCGCGACCGTCCGCCGCGAGAGGACCGGCCGGCTCCCCGCGGAGGCGATGTGCGCCCTCGCGGTCGAGCCGCGTGGGACGATCGCATCGCACCAGCCGGACCGCCGCATCCCCGCTCCGCGCCCCCAGACCGACGCCGCGGCCAGGAGCCGGGTCCGGATGCGCCACCACCAGGTCCCGACCGCCCTCCGCGGCCAGGGCAGGAGCCGTTGCCGGTACCGGGACGCAGCGAGGAGATCGTGATCCCGCCGGCTCCCCCGGAGCGTGGGGGTAACGAGGACGGTCCCGCCGGCACACGCCTCGTCAAGCGGCCGAGAAAAGAGCCGCGATGATCGCGCACGTCGTGCTCTTTCAGCCGCGGCCCGATTTGACCGCGGCAGACCGGGCGCGGTTTCACGCCGCGCTCACCACCGCCATCGGCGCAATTCCCTCGATCCGCCGGGCGCGCGTCGGCACCCGCGTGCGGCACGGCGCCGCGTACGAGGCGGTGATGCCGATCGACTTCGCGTTCATCGGGTTGTTCGAGTTCGACGATGTGGCGGGGCTCAAGGCGTATCTCGATCACCCGGCCCATGCGGAGCTCGGTCACTTGTTCTACACGTCGAACACGGCTGCGCTGGCGTACGACTACGATCTGACAGAGACGGATCCGCTCACGACAATCGCCAGCTGGACGTAGCTGACGGCCGCGAGATCGCACCCCACACCACCACGAAACTGCAGCCGGGTTCTCATTTGTGCACGAGCGCGGCGTACAAAGCCGCGTCACTCCCCCAAATTGCTGGTACGGAGCTTGATGTGAGAAAGACGGAAGGGTCGTCCAGAGGCCATTCACCGCGCGAGAGCGCCGACACACGACGATCGGGAAGGCCACTGCTGCACGGCCGGAGGCCGTCTCATGTCGCGTGCGTCACACTCGCCGTCGCGCCTGCTCGCGCCGATCCTGTTCCTGGTGCTCGCCTCGTCGCCTGCGGCCTTCGCGCAGCAACCCACGGTTGCGCCGCCCGCGTCCCTGAACATCGTGCTCAGCGCGATGCTGTCGACGCCGTTTTCGTTCGCGCGCGTGGCGCCGCCGCGACTCGCCGCCGTCGCGCCGCTCGAGCCAGGTCCCGTCGAAAAGCACCGCGCCGAGCGTCCCCGATCGCTTCCGGCGCTCTACGTCGCATTCGCCGTGCTCCAGGGCCTCGACGCTCACTCCACACTGAGTGCCGTCGGCGCGGGACGCACGGAGGCGAATCCCGCGCTGCGGGACATCGTGACGCAGCCGGCAACCTTCATCGCTGCGAAGCTCGCGGCAAGCGCCAGCACGGTGTACCTGACGGAGCGACTCTGGAAGCGACACCGCATGGCGGCCGTGATGCTGATGGTGGCAGTCAACGGGGCCTACGGCGTGATCGTGGCCAACAACTATCGCAGCCAGGCATCCGTACGCTGAGCGGTAATGATGTGTGTTGGCGCGGCGGTGAGTTCGGCGGCCTGTTCTACGGCTGAACGGGCAGCCAGACAGGATCAGAACTCTGTGCCATGTCGTCGCATGCGACGCGGTTGCGGCCCGCCTGCTTCGCGCGATACAGGCTCGCGTCCGCACGCGCGAGCGCCGCAAGGGCATCTTCATCAGCCCGAAGCTCCGCGACACCGGCGGATACGGTGATGGGCCCGGCCTGCGGGATTGCGAGGACCTGCACGGCTTCCCGCACCCGCTCGGCGAACGTGCGCGCCCCCGCCGACCCGACGTCGGGCAGCAGCGTCAGGAACTCTTCGCCGCCCCAGCGAATCGCCAGGTCGGATCCGCGCTGCGAGGCGGAAAGAATCTCGCTGATGCCGGCGAGCACGCGGTCGCCGACCGGGTGGCCGGCGTGATCGTTTACGGCCTTGAAATGATCGATGTCGAACATCACGAGGCTGAGTGATGATCCGCTGCGACGCGCACGCGCCACCTCGCGTGCGAGCGCCGCTTCGCCGCCGCGGCGGTTCGCGAGACCCGTCGTCGGATCGGTCAGCGCGAGCCGCGTCAACGCGGTGTACCGCTCCTCTCCCTTGACGCGCTCGATTCCCTTCTCGAGCTCGAGTGCGAGCCGGTGGGCCGTGTCCGACAACGAATCGATGGCGCGGGCGTCGAGCGTGAGCGGCTCGGTGTCGAGCAGGCAGAGCGCGCCGTCCACGGCGCCCCCGTCCACACGCACCGGCACGCCGGCGTAGCCCCGCAGCGTTCCTGCGGGCGGGAACGCCTCGAACGCAAACACCGGGTGCTGCATCAGGTCGGGAACGACGATTGGCTCACCGCCGTCGGTGACCTGCCGGATGAACGACCACGATCGCGGCGAGCTACGCTCAGAGAGCGGACGCGCGGTCGGATTGACGTGCATCCGAAACCACTCTTCCTCGCCGACGATCACGGAGACGAGCGCGAGGCGGACATCGAACCGGCGGGCGACGTCGGCGGCGAACCGATCCAGCGTGTCGGCCACCCAGCCCACGTCGCGCCCCGGCGCTCGCACATCCCGCGACGCGGGCGCAGGCGGCGCCGCCGCCGGCAGCAGCCGCGCCAGCACCTCTCGTACCTGATCCCCCGGTGCGTCGCTCGGCACGACCTCGGCGATCCCCAGGCGTTCCTTGAGGTTCCACGCGGCGGCCGTCGAGTCCTTCGAGCTCGAGATCACGACGGCGGCCGGACCGTCGGCGCCGCTGACGCGGCGCAGCTCCGCGACGAGCGAGAACCCGTCGATACGCGGCAGCGAGAGGTTTGCCACGAGCAGGACGGGCAGCTCGCGACGCTGGAGCATCGCCTTCGCCTCGTCACCATTGCGGGTGACCACCGCGCGGAAGCCGCGGGCTTCCACGAGGTCTCCGTACAACGCCGCACGCCGGGGCTCGGCATCGGCAACAAGGACAAAGGGACGCGGAGCGGAGCGTGTCCCTGAGGACGCAGTTTGAGGAAGCTGGGGATCGAGCACGGGTCCTCGGAGCACCACGGACGCGGGGAGTATAGCCCAGCCGACAAGCGCCCGAGGCATCTCTGGGGCGATTACGCAAGTTCCGGGGTATCCGAGCCGATACGGATGAGACAGACACGTCACAAAAGATGTCGGAACGCGCACCCGACAAGGACCAACGGTGTACCCGGGCGAGGTGTCTGCGTGAGGCTGCTGCACGCTTTCAACACAGGATGATTCGTGCGCGATGCGGCCATCCTGCGCAGATCTGGCCTGGAATTCTGCCCAGTCGACGATTTGTATCCTTTGAGTGCCTGAACGGTATTGCCGTTGACACAGATCGGCCGATAAGGAAGCATGGCGGCCGACCTCCACAATATCGAGTTCCGGCCAACGCCCGCTCCCAAGCCGCTGCCTTGCGGACGCTGTGAGTGACGGGGCGGAGCACCGTCAGCACCTCAACAGAATCCATGAAAAAACTGAGCAATTCCGGAGGTCTGGCCGTCGGCCTGCTCGGGCTGTTCAGCATGTCGGCCGCGGTGAGCTGCTCGCCGGGTCCCGCGCCCGCAGCGACTGGCCGGGTGAGCCCTACCTACCGCTCGGACACGGGTCGCCTCGAGAAGCTGGCCTCCGACCGGAACGGCGATGGCCACGATGACGCGTGGGCGTTCATGGACGGCACGCGGCTATTGCGCGCGGAACTCGACGACGACTACGACGGCCGCGTGGATCGCCGCGAGTTCTACACCGCCGGACGCGGTGAAGAGCGCGCCGGCGGCACCGCCGCGGTGCGCGGCCTCGGCGTAGTCGAGCGGGTCGAGCTGCTGTCGGCCACCGGCACTGTCATCCGCACCGAATCCTACGAGAAGGGCGTCTTGTTGGCCGCCGCCGAAGACACCACCGGTGACGGGCGGCCGGACAAGTGGGAGCGGTACACGGCCGGCGCGCTCACGTCCGTTTCGCTCGACACCCAGGGCCGGGGGCTCCCCGACCGGCGACTCGTGTACACGAGCGCGGGCGGAGCGCCCCGCATCGAAACGGATCCCGACGGCAGCGGGCACTTCCGCCCGGCGGCACCGGCGCAGTAATCGGCCGGCGGCCGACCGGCTGACACACCCCATGAGCGAGAGCCTTTCGATGCCGACCCCTGTGATCGTCTCCTCGTTACCGGAGCGGCGCGACCCGACGCCAGCGGTGATCTGGGTCGCCGCAGGCGGCGTGGACAGGCGAAAGGCGGAGCCCGTCCTCTCGGGACTGGGCCTGACGATGCGGTGGGCGAGTGGCGCGGCCGACGTCCTGCGCGAGTTGCGGGAGCTGCCGTCGGCCATCTGTCTGCTGGACTGCACGCGCAGCGGCGACGCATTGCGCGTCGCGCGCAGCATACGCGCCGATCAGCCGCGCTCCGTGCTCATCGGCATCGTCGATCCATCGCGCCCGGAGACGACGCTGGACGCCTTCCGCGCCGGCGTCTTCGACGTGCTGCCGTGGCCCATCGTCCCCTGGGACCTGAGCGCGCTCATCGCGAACGCGCAGGACCTGGCGGCGCTGGCAGCGCAGGCGCCGGCCGAGCGCATCGAGGTCTCGCCGTACGGCGTGTTCGGCACATCCCCGGCGATCCGCAAGACGATGGAGCTGCTGCCCCGCGTGGCGCCGAGCCGTTGCCCGATCGTGCTCTACGGCGAGCGAGGGACCGGCCGCGAGATGCTGGCACGCGCGATCCACGGGCACGGCCGGCGCGCCGACGCGCTCTTCGTGACGGTCGACTGCTCCAGCGCGACGCCGCAGGATATCGAAGACGAGCTGTTCGGGTGCGTGTCCCAGCGCCGCGGGGAGGGCGCCGAGGAGCGCCGCAACATCGAGCGCGTCACCACGGAATCGAAGCTCTATCGCGCGTCGGGCGGGACGCTGTTCCTGATGAACCTGCCCGAGATGCCGACTCGGGTGCAAGCGAAGCTGCACCGGGTGCTGCGCGACCGCGAGGTCGCCATCTCCAGCGAACGGCGGCGCGTGGAGCTCGACATTCGGCCCATTGCTGCCGTCGAGCCCGGGTTCGAGGCGGTGGTGGAGGAAGGGCGGCTGCGGCGCGACCTGTACGAGCGGCTGTCGCTCATTCGGATCGAGCTGCCGCCGCTCAGGCAGCGGCGTGAAGACATCCCGTTTCTCGCGAACCACTTCCTGAAGGAAATCTGCCGCGGAAACGGAATCCCGCTGAAGACGCTGACGCGGCCGGGCGTGACGTTGCTGGCGGCGCTGCCGTGGCGGGGCAATGCGCCGGAGCTGCGCGCACTGCTGGAGCGGCTCGTGCTCCTCACGCCGCACGGCTCGATCCGGCTCGAGGACGTGCTCGCGCAGGTGCGCATCGACGGGAGCGAGGTTGCAACGGCCGGGGGCATGTCGCTCCGGGATGCCCGGCTGCGATTCGAGCGGGATTACATCGCCGGCGTCGTGCGCCAGCACCACGGGCGAATGGGGGAAGCGGCCGCCGCGCTCGGCATCCAGCGGACGAACCTGTATCGCAAGCTGCGGCAGCTGAGCGTCGTGCGGCAGGGGCGCGAGCCGCGGCGGTAGCCGGTTTGTATCGCCGGCGAGACTCGGACGCCCGCGCGATACAGATTCCGAAGAAACCGGCTGAATTCGAGACCTGCAGACGCCGAAACTGCTCCACAGAACGGCAGTGGTGGTTTAAGCTTAACCGTATCAGGAGCCACTGTCTGGCCATACCGAGGCCGTCCCGTCGGGGCGGTTCTCCTCAAGAGGTGATGTGATGCGCAGATTGAGAGCGGGACTCGCGTTGGCACTCGTCGGGAGCCTCGCGCTGGGTCCGGTGCACGCGGCAGGGCAGAACTCAGGCCCCGGCCTCATCAGTGGGACCGCAAAGCACAAGGCCAAGCAGCCTTTCACGGACTACACGGTTCGCACGCGCGACGTGGCCAAGGGCACCATCGCGGCGACGACCGTGCTCGACCCGTCGGCGAACTTCAGCACGCCGAACCTCCAGCTGGCGAACTACCTGCTGGAGCTCGTTGACAAGAACGGCAAGGTGGTCTGCACCGAAGGGCCGTACAACCTGACGCAGGCGGCGGCGCAGAAGACGAACGTCAACATCGACTGCGGCGTGCCTCCGACCGCGTGGCTGCTGGTTGCGGCCGCGGCCGCAGCGGGCATCACCGCTGGCGCGGTCGCGGGCGGCGATACCGGGGCCGTGGTCCCGCCCGCCCCGGCAGTGGCGCAGTTTTCCGTAACCCCGGCGAGCGCATCGCGGTAGTTTCACGTTCGCACCCGCCAGGTCCGCCGACGCTCCCGCGCGGCGGACCGGCGGGTGTCGCTCAGGGGACAGGCCGCCTCCGGCGCCCGTCCTCTGAACCTCTCCCCCGCCCCACTGTTCCCAACAAACGCCTGGATTAATGCACGTGCTGCACAAGCTCATTGCTGCAACTGCGATCTGCGCTGTGGTCGCCGTCCCGTCCGCCGCCCGCGCGCAGGATGCACCGGCATCCGACGAGCCCGGACGCTTCCGCTTCGGGCCGATCCGGTTCACCCCGGTGCTGGGCATCACCAATGTCGGCGTCGACACCAACGTCTTCAACGACGCCGACGACCCGAAGGAGGACTTCACCGCCGTCTTCGGACCGCGCGCGCAGTACTGGGTCAAGCTCGGACGGACCAGGGTGATCGGAGAGTCGAACGTCGACTACTTCTACTTCCAGCAGTACGACAGCCAGCGCTCGTTCGGAACGACGAACCGGGCACGTCTCGAGGTGCCGCTCACGCGTCTGGTGCCGTTTGTCTCAGGGGAGTACACGAACACGCGGCAGCGGCAGAGTTATGAGATCGACGCCCGTGCGCGCCGAACGCTCGTGGGCGCGCGGGCGGGAATGGATCTGCTCCTCGGCGGGCGCACGACGCTGCGCGGCGTCGTCGGCACGGATCGAAACCGGTTCACATCCGAAGACACGTTCGCCGGCGCCGCGCTCGCCGATCGGCTCGACCGCGATTCGCAGGTGTTCGCGCTCTCGCTGCGCCGCGACGTGACGCCGCTCACGACCTGGATCGTCCTCGCCGAGCAGCAACGCGATCGCTTCGTCCTGTCGCCCTCGCGTGACGCCGATGGCGTGCGCGTGGTGACCGGGTTCGAGTTCAAGCCGTTCGCGCTGATCTCGGGGCGGGGCGTCGTCGGCTACCGCCAGTTCGACACGCTCTCGGCGGTGGTGCCCAACTACACGGGACCGGTCGCATCGGCAGACCTGGCTTACGTGCTGCGGGCCACGCGCGTCACGGCGCGGGTCGAGCGCGACGTGACCTACTCGTTCGAGGCGCTCGAGCCCTATTACCTGCTGACGGACTTCGGACTGAGCGTCACCGAGCGCCTCGGCAAACGCTGGGATGTCGTCGGCCGTGGCGCGCGCCAGTTGCTCGACTACAAGGCGGTGGGCCCCGAGAGCCCGTTCGGACGCACCGACCGCACGCGGCAGGTCGGAGGCGGGGTCGGGTACTACTTCGGCGAATTCGTGCGATTCGGGCTCGACACCGCATACGTGTCGCGCCGCTCGGCGCTGACCAATCGCAATTACGAGGGCTGGCGGACGGGCTTTTCGATCACTTACGGGGTGAAGACACCATGATGAAGCTTGCCGCCGTGTTCCTGCTCGCCTGTGCCCTCTCGCTCCTCGTGCCGTCCGGGGCAGCGGCACAGACCGACTACGTGATTGGGCCGCAGGACGTCCTGACGGTAACGGTGTACGACCACGCCGATCTCTCCGGAAAGTTCAGCGTCGAAGCCGACGGCACCCTCACATTCCCGCTGATCGGCCGGGTGAAGGCCGCCGGCCTGACGCTGCGCGCCCTCGAGGACACGTTGAAGACGCAATTCGCGGATGGCTACCTCAAGAGCCCCCAGGTCGCGGTCGCCATCGACGAGTACAAGAGCCAGCGGGTCTTCGTGATGGGGGAGGTGCGCGGGCCCGGCGCCTATCAGCTGACGGGCGACATGACGATCATCGAGGCGCTTGCGAAAGCGGGCGGGGTGACGCAGACCTCGGCGGAGGAGATTCTGGTCGTGCGTCCCTCCGCAAGTGCGAAGTCCGCCGGGCCCGCCGCGCCGAACGACACCGAATCCACAGTGCTCAAGGTCAACATCCGCGAGCTGCAGGCCGGGGCCCTGTCGCAGAACCTCCTGCTGCGGGACGGCGACACCATCGTGGTCGGGCGTTCGCAGGCGGTCTACGTGTTCGGCCAGGTCCGTGCGCCGGGCGCGTATCCAATCGCTCGCGGCACGACGGTGCTCCAGGCGCTGTCGCTCGCGGGCGGCGTGACGGATCGCGGATCGACAGGACGCGTGAAGGTCGTGCGGGCACAGGACGGCAAGAACAGAGAACTCAAGGTCAAGCTAACCGATATCGTGGAGCCTGGCGACACGCTGATCGTCGGGGAGCGGTTCTTCTAGTCAGGACAAGTCCATGCAGACCGACACCCAGCAGTCGAAAGTCGCGCACCTCCTTCAACAGCACGAGGACGAGCACCATGTGCTCGATTACGTGCGCATCGTGTACAAGCGGCGCTGGATCGCCATCCCCGCGCTGCTGCTCGTGTTCCTGGTCGGCGCGCTGAACAGCTTCCGCACCACGCCTCTCTACGAGGCGCGCACGCAGCTGCTCATCGAGAAGGACACGCCCAAGGTCGCCAGCCTGAACACGATGTTCCAGGAGCAGGACGGCTGGTACAACGACGACTTCTACCAGACGCAGTACCGCATCCTCCAGAGCCGCACGCTCGCGCGGCGCACGGTGGAGCTGATGAACCTGCCGAAGCACCCGTCGCTGCAGCAGGCGATGGCGCCCCAGACGGCGCCCATCACGCTCACCGGCCTCGTGTATGACGGCATCGGCCTCGTGCGACGCACCGTGTCCGGCACCCCGCCGCCGAAGCCCGCGGCGGCACCGCGGACCGAACCGGGCGACGCCCTCGGCCCCTACGTCGGCCTGGTCCTCGGATCGCTGAATGTCGTGCCGGTGCGGAACAGCCGGATCGTGGAGCTGCGCGTCACGTCCTCCGAACCGCAGCTCGCGGCCGACATGGCGAACGGTGTGGCCAAGGCGTACATCCAGCAGAACCTCGAGACGCGGTTCTCCGCCTCGAAGGACGCCAGCGACTGGCTGGGCGAGCGCCTCGCAGAACAGCGGAAGAAGGTCGAAGAGACCGAGGCGGCCCTCCAGCACTTCAAGGAAACGCACGACGCCATCGCCGTCGAAGATCGCCAGAACATCGTCGTCCAGCGGCTCGCCGACCTGAACGGGGCCGTCACCAAGGCGAAGACGATGCGGATCGAAAAGGAGGCGCTCTACAACCAGCTCAAAGCCGTCCAGGGCACGGCGGCGGTGGACACGTACACGGCGGTGCTGGGCAACGAGTACATCCAGAAGATGAAGAGCGAGATCGGCGATTTGCAGCGGCAGCAGGCGCAGCTCGCCGACAAGTACGGCGAACGGCACCCCGAGATGGTGCGCATCAGGAACGCCGTGCAGGTGGCGCAGGCGAAGTTCGACAATGAGGTCAACAAGATCGTCGAATCCGTTCACGCCGAGTACATGGCGGCGTTGGCCCAGGAACGCAGCCTGGTCGGCGCGCTCGAAAGCCAGAAGACCGAGGCGCTCGGCCTCAATCGCAAGGGGATCGAGTACAGCGTGCTCCAGCGCGAGGCCGAGAGCAACCGGCAGGTCTACGAGTCACTGCTCCAGCGCACCAAGGAGACCGGGATCTCGGGCGAGCTGAAGACGAGCAACATCCGCGTCGTCGACGCCGCCGAGGTGCCGACCTACGCGGTTCTGCCGCGGCGGAGCCACGACCTGATGATCGCCCTGCTCGCGGGCTCGATTCTCGCACTCGGCCTCGTGTTCCTGTTCGAGTACCTGGACAACCGCATCAAGTCGCCGCAGGAGCTCAGGGCGCACCTGAACCTGGCGTTCCTGGGCATGGTCCCGAAGATCGACAACAGCGGCCCCACGCTGCTGACCGACGCGGTGCCCGCGGCGTTCGGCGAGGCGATACGCGCCGTGCGCACGAACGTCCTCTTCTCGTCTGCCGACGAGGGCGTGCGTACCGTCGTCGTCACGAGCGCCGGCCCTGGCGAAGGAAAGAGCCTGTTCTCGAGCAACCTGTCGGTGTCGCTGGCGCAGGCCGGCCAGCGCGTGCTGCACATCGACGCCGACATGCGGCGCCCGCGGGTCCATGACATCTTCGATGTCTCACAGGAGCCTGGCCTCTCCAACCTGCTGGTCGGCGACTGCAAACCGAGCGAAGCGGTGCGGAAGACCGCGATTCAAAACCTCGCCGTGCTGCCCGCGGGCATGATTCCGCCGAACCCGGCGGAGCTGCTCGGATCGAAGCGATGCGTCGAGTACCTTGCGACGCTCGGCGAGCACTTCGACTGGGTCGTGATCGATTCGCCGCCGGTGCTCGCCGTCGCCGATGCATCCGTGCTGGCCAACGCCGCGTCGGGTGTCATTTTCGTCGTCGGGTCCGATCAGACGACGCGGCACACGGCGAAGGCGGCGGTCGATCAGCTGAACGCGGTGCAGGCGCATGTCATCGGCGCCGTGCTCAACCGCGCCGACGTGGAAAGGAACCCGTACTACTACTCCGCGTACTACCGGAAGGAATACAGCCGCTATTACGCCAAGGCGCAGCCGCCCGCGTAGGGTGAATATCGGACGAGGATGTACCGAACATAGAATCACGGCCTCGGCCTGCAGCAGCCGGCATCGGGCATCTGCCATCCTGCAACAGGGTGCGTTCGTCGTCACCCTGCGCTATCCAGCGCCATCCACCGCCGCGCTCGCCGCGGTATGGCATCACGGCACGCGGCACACCCGCGTGCCATTCCTTTTTGTGCGCGTGTTCCGGCGAGAGCCGCGGAGCGCACCTTCGTCGCCGATCGCCGGCCGTGACGAACGCGGCCCCGTCAGCATGACTACAATTGCTCCTGGATCGGCCCGCACGGCCCTGTTCCCAGGCTATCGCGAGCGTGCGCGCCTGAGCGAGGGCCAGAGCGTCGATGCGGTGCACCGGATGGTGGCAGCCGCCATCGCGGCCCGCGGGCTTTCCCGCTTCGTGCTGGCGGACGTCGGTTGCGGCCGCGGCGACTTCCACGGCGTCATCGGCGCCGGCTGCACGCGGTACATCGGAGTCGATGCGGTCCGCTACGACGGGTTCCCGCCTGACGCCGAGTTCGTCAGCGCGGATCTGAACGAAGGGAGCGGTCTCACGCTACCCGGCGGACCTGCGGATGTGGTCGCATCGCTCGAGACGATCGAGCACCTCGAGAACCCGCGCGCGTTTCTGCGGCTGCTCGTCCGCCTGACACGTCCCGGCGGGTGGATCTTCGTCACGACCCCGAACCAGCGCAGCCTCTTGAGCCTGGCCACCCTCGTGGCGAAGGGCTGCTTCTCGCATTTCCAGAACGTGCACTACCCGGCGCATCTCACGGCGCTGCTCGATGTCGACCTGCGGCGCATCGCCGGCGAAGTCGGCCTCGAGCGCACGACGATCGAGTACACGAAGGCCGGGCGCATCGTTTTCTCGGGCCGGCACTATCCAGCCCCGCTCTCGCACGCCTTCCCGCGGGCGCTCTCCGACAACCTGATGCTCGCCGGGCAGCGCCCGCGTTGATGCGCGTCCTCTTCCTCAGCGTCTCGGCCGACCTGGGCGGCGCCGAGCGTGTGCTGCTGGACGCCGTCACGGCCCTCCACACGCTGCACCCCTCCTGGACTCTCGGTGTGGTGTGCCTCGCCGAAGGCCCGCTGGCAGGCGAGCTCGCGGCGCGTGGTGCCGAGGTGCTCATGCGGCCGCTTCCGGCGCGATTCGCAGCGGTCGGCGAGAGTGGTGGATCCACGGCGGCGACGGTGGCCGGCCTCGCGGGGAGTGCGTGGGCGCTCGGAGCGTACACCCGAAGCCTGCGCGCGGCGATGGCCGAGTGGCAGCCCGCCGTCGTGCACGCCAACGGCCTCAAGGCGCATGTGCTCGCCGCGTGGGCCGCGCCGCGCGGAGCCCAGGTCGTGTGGCACATGCACGACTACATCAGCACACGCCGCATCTCATCGGTGCTGCTCCGCCGCTACGCGCATCGCGCGGCGGCCGTCGTCGCCAACTCGCACAGCGTGGCGACGGATGTGCGCGCCGTGCTCGGGGATCGCACGCGGGTCGACGTCGTGCACAACGGTATCGACGCGGACCGTTTTCAGCCTGTCGGGAGCACGATCGATCTGGACGCCGCATGTGGCCTTCCGCCTGCGCTGCCCGACACGGTACGCGCCGGGCTCGTCGCCACGTATGCGCGGTGGAAGGGGCACGAGACGTTCCTGCGAGCGCTGACGCATCTGGCCGATCTGCCCCTCAGGGCCTACGTCGTCGGCGGGCCCGTCTACGAGACGAGCGGCAGCCAGTACTCACGCCAGGAGCTCGAGGCCGTGGCGCGCGGGCTGGGACTCGGCGATCGCGTGGGCTTCGTGCCGTTTCAGCGTGACGTGGCGCCGGTCTACCGATCGCTCGATGTGGTGGTGCACGCCAGCACGCAGCCCGAGCCGTTCGGGCTGACGATCGTCGAGGCAATGGCCTGCGGACGGACGGTCGTGGCCGGCCGCGGGGGTGGCGTCGAAGAGATCGTGGAGCCGGAGCAGACCGGCCTGCTGCACCAGCCCGGAGACGCGGGCGACCTGGCCGACCAGGTGCGTCGGGCGATCAGCGATCCTGGGCTGCGGGACCGCATCGGAGACGCTGCGGCGCGCGCGGCACGCGCCCGCTTCTCGCGCGAGCGCTTCGGGGCGGCACTCGCAGGCGTATACGTACAGCTGCACACCGCGCACTCGGAGCTCGCGCTCGCGTGATGCGCATCCTGCACGTCTTCCCCGTCAACGAGGTGGGCGGCGCGGAGTGCGTGTCGCTCAACCTGATCCGGCATCGGCAAGACGATCGCTTCGAACACCACGCCGTGGTCCTCGCACCGCAGGCCGGGTCCCTGGGCGCGGCGCTCACAGCGGCTCGTGTGCCCTGGACGCACGTGACGCGCGGACGCATGCGCGATCCGCTCGCGCTGCTTCGCGTGCGGCGCGGCCTGCGGCAGGTCGTGCGCACGACCGCTCCCGACTGGCTGCTGGCCAATTCGCCGCAAGGCTTTCTGTATGCGCGTCTTGCCGTCCCGTTCGGCCCGCCGTGGGTCGGCCTCTATTACATGACGGTTCCCGAGCCACGCCTGCTCTCGAATCCCGCGCTCGACGTGTTGATGGCGCTCGCGCGGCCCTCGCTGACGTTCACGGCGTCGCACCGCATCGCGGCGACGCTGTCCGCGTGGGGGCTGCCGCACGTGGAACCCGTTCATCACGGCACGACGCCACCGGTGAGCGATCCCGGCCTTCGCGCGGCGCGGGACCGGCTGCTCGAGGACCACGCCGTTCCGCCGAACGCCCCGATCGTGCTGCTGCCTGGGCGCTTGCAGCAGTGGAAGGGCCAGCACGTGCTCGTCGGTGCGATGCCCGCCATCCTCGCCCGTGTGCCTGATGCGCACGCTGTACTGCTGGGCGGCGCCCTGTTCGGCATGGAGCCGGCCTACCGATCGGAGCTGATCGAGCAGGCGAAGCGCATGGGCGTATCCGAACGCGTGCACGTGGTCGGCCATCATCCGGTCGCCGCATGGTTGGAGCGCGCCGCCGTGGTCGTCCATGCGTCGATCACGCCGGATCCGTTTCCGAACGTCTGCATCGAGGCGCTCGCTGCACGCCGTCCGCTCGTCACCACGGAGGCCAGCGGCGTCTGCGAGATCGTCGAGGATCACGTCCACGCGCTCATCGTTCCACCCGCGGATCCGGCCACTCTTGCCGGCGCCGTCGTCAGCATTCTCTGTAACCCGGCGCTCGGGGAGCAGCTCGCGACGGCGGGGCTTGCGCGCTATCGCACGCGCGCCACCGCCGACCTCATGGCCACGCGCATCGAAGGCGCGCTGCGGGCCTTCGACACGGAACGGGGAGCGGCCTGAATGCCGGCCGTTGCGGCACGCGGCCTCGCCTCCGGCGCGGCACCCGACGGTGCTGCACGCGGGCGCCGCCTGCGCATCGGCGTGTTCAGCTATCGCCTGCCCGTCGTGGGGGAGAAGCGCGGCGGCATCGAGCGCGTGGCGCACGACCTCGCGGACGGCCTGGCACGCCGCGGCCACGTGATCACGGTCTTCTCGCACGATCCGAAGCCGCCGTCCGCCGCGTA
Organism: Vicinamibacteria bacterium; assembly: GCA_963697705.1. Classification (GTDB taxonomy): domain Bacteria; phylum Acidobacteriota; class Vicinamibacteria; order Vicinamibacterales; family JAENWD01; genus CAVUCH01. The sequence goes on along the minus strand of CAVOPA010000009.1, from coordinate 144,342 downwards.
CGACGTCGCGCCGCTGCCGTGGCGACGGTTCGTAGACTCGTGGGTGGGCCGCCGCGTGACGATGGGCTATCTCGGGAACGTCTTGTGGCTGCTGCCGCGGGTATCCGGCTTCGACGTGCTGCTCACACACGGCGACAGCTTGCTGCTGCCGTTCACGCGCAAGCCGTTCGTCCGCGTGATGCATGGATCGGCGCGCGGGGAAGCGGCGTCGGCCACGTCGCCCGGCCGCTTCCTGCTCCAGGCGGGGGTGTACGCGCAGGAGCTCGCGAGTGCCGCACTGCACCGCGACACTGTTGCCGTCAGCGAGAACGCGCGGCGGGCGAATCGGTTCATCCGGCGGGTCATCCCGAACGGCGTTGACCGGCGCGTGTTCCACCCCGGCGCCGCACCGCGCAGCGGACGCCCCGCGCTCGTCTTCGTCGGCGCGCTGCCCGGCCGCAAGCGCGGCTCGTGGTTGCTCGAGCTCTTTGCCAGCACGATCCGGCCGCAAGTGCCCGGCGCCGAACTGCACATGGTATGTGCGCCCGGCCCGGATCAGCCCGGCGTCCGCTATCACGTTGGGGTCGCCGACGCAGACCTCGCGGCGCTGTACTGCCGCTCATGGCTGTGCGTGTCGCCGTCGACCTACGAGGGCTTCGGGCTGCCGTATGCCGAGGCGCTCGCCTGCGGCACACCGGTCGTCGCAACGGCGAACGATGGCAGCCGAGAGGTGCTGGCGGCCGGGGGCGGCATCGTCGCCGACGACGCGGCATTTGCGTCGACCGTGGTTGCCCTGCTGACCGACGACGTGCGCCGGCGGGCGCTGGTGGACGACGCGCTGGCGCGGCGGGCCGCCCACGACCTCGAGGCGACGATCGACGCGTATGAAGCCCTGCTCCGGGCCCTGGTCCCGGCCCACGATGGCGTAACTGCATGACCGACGATCTCCTCGCACGACTCGACGAGAGCCTTGGCGCCGTCCGTGAGGGCCGTAAGCCGTCCGCTCTGGGCGCCGCGCGGCCGGCCTACGGGACGGGTGTCGTGAGCGGCCTCCTGAAAGGCACCGCGACCGGCACCGTGGTGCGCCCCGCGGAGGCGTCGGTGGCTGCCGCACGCGTCAGCCTGCGCGACCGGTGGCCGTGGGTCGAATGGTTCGTCTACCTGCAGTTTCTGTGGGGCGCACTGCTCTTCATCCCCGGCTCACAGGCGTACCGGCCGATCATCCGCGCGCTGCCGTATGCCTCGAGCGCAATACTGCTGCTGCTGTTCTTGCCGCAGCGATCGTCATGGACAAAAGCGCCCGGCAGCGCGTCCTTCATGCTTGCCGCGCTCGGCGTGCTCGTCGCCAACCTCCTCCACCCGACCACGCAGTTCATGGCCGGCGTCGCGCAGTGCGTGTTCCAGCTGATGATCGCCGCCCCGGTTTTCTGGGCGTGGAAAGCGGTCCGGACGGAGGAACACCTGCTGAAGATCGTGCGCCTCGTGTTCTTGCTGAATGTGCTCAGCGCCGGGGTCGGCGCACTCCAGGTCTACGTCCCGGATGTGTTCCTGCCGCCACAATTCAGCGCGCTCGGGATGCAGCTCTCGGAGACGTGGGTCGATGAGATGTCGTACGAAGGCGCCGGCGGGCGGACGATCGTGCGACCTCCCGGATTGACGGACCAGCCCGGCGCCGCATCGGTCGCCGGCACCATCGCCGCAGTTCTCGGGCTCGGACTGACGCTCGTGTCGAAGCGCAACCCCACCCGCGTGCTGTGTCTCGGCGGGGCCGCGCTGGGCCTGTTCGTCCTCTACCTGACGCAGGTTCGGTCACTGCTGCTGATGTGTGTGGCGGCGTTCATCGTGATGGCGGCGCTGATGTTCCGGCGCGGCCGATTCGCCGCGGGCACGTGGCTGCTGACCGGCGGCGGCGCGCTCGTGCTGAGCGCGTTCGTCTGGGCGGTGTCGGTCGGAGGGGACCGCGTCGAGCGGCGGTTCACCGAGATTACCCAGCGCGGCGCGATGCAGACATACCGGGAGAACCGCGGGCACTTCCTGTCGTATACGCTCGGCGAGCTCCTCGACGAGTACCCGTTCGGCGCCGGCGTCGGCCGCTGGGGCATGATGTACATCTACTTCGGCGACCCGACGGATCTCGCGTCTCCGCCGATCTACGTCGAGATTCAACCGACCGGGTGGCTGCTCGATGGCGGCGTCGCATTGTGGGTGTGCTACGGCGGCGCGCTTCTCGCCGCGCTTGCGACCGCGTGGCGGCTGTCAACACAGCGATTCTCGGCGCCCGTGGCGGATCTCGCCTCGGTCGTGCTGCCGGTGCTCCTCGCCATCGTGGGCATGGGCCTCGCCTCGCCGATTTTCAATACCCAGATCGGGATTCTCTTCTGGTTTCTGGCGGCATCCCTCTACGGAGCCGGCGGCGAGTTCGCGCGCCGCCGCTTGCGGCGCGACATCGCGTATACGGCCGGCGAATGACCGGCGAACACCGCTCGTTTCTTCACTTCGGACTGCGGACCGTGACACCGTGAACCGATCGGCGCGGGTCTTCGGCGGCGTGGGTCTCGGGCAGGCTCACCTCGTTCTGGTGACGCTGGTCGGGCTGTGGCTGACGCCCGTGCTGCTCGCACGCGTGGGCCAGCACCAGTACGGCCTGTGGCTGGTAGGCCTGCAGTTGCTCGGCTACCTGTACCTGCTCGATCTCGGCGTCATCGGGCTGCTGCCGCGTGAAACGGCGTACGCGAGCGGACGCGTGCTCACGGGCGAACACCCGGACGTGCTGGCCGATACCGTTGCCCGCATCCGCGGGGTCATCCGCTGGCAAGTACCGGTCGTCGTCCTGGTAACGCTCGCGGCGTGGGTCCTGCTCCCTGCGTCCTGGGCGGAGCTGCGGACGCCGCTCCGGTGGGTGCTGCTGTTCTTCGCGCTGACGTTTCCGATGCGTGCGTACCACGCGTTCCTGCAGGGGCTGCAGGATCTGGTCTTTCTCGGCCAGGTGCAGCTCGTGGCGTGGGGGGCTGGCACAGCGGTGCTGGTCGGGCTCGTCCTGAATGGCGCGGGGCTGACTGCGCTCGCCGCCGGCTGGCTGGTGACGCAGGGGATCACCGTCGGTGCGTGCTGGTGGCGCATCCACGACCGTCACCGGCACGCGTGGGCGCCGCGGGCGCCCGCGGTCGCCTGGACGGACGCCCGGGCGTTCTTCGGCCGCTCAATCTGGATCAGCATGGCGCAAGTCGCGCAGACGCTGCTCGCCGGTTCAGACGTGCTGCTCGTCGGCGCGTTGATTGGACCGGCCGCAGCCGTGCCCTACGCCTGCACCGCCAAGTTGATCCAGGTGCTCGCCAACCATCCTCAGATGTTGATGCAGGCGGCTGCGCCGGCGCTCAGCGAAATGCGGATGTCAGAGCGCCGCGAGCGCCTCGCGACGACCACGTCCGCGCTGACGCGCGCCATGCTCGTGCTGAGCGGCGCCATCGCGTGCGTCGTCGTCGCGGGCAACCGGGACTTCGTCGGGTGGTGGGTCGGACCCGCGCAGTACGCCGGCGTCCCGCTGACGCTGGTGCTCGTTGCGGCGATGCTGGCGCGGCACGTCAACACGACGACCGTCTACGCCGTGTTCTGCTTCGGCCACGAGCGGCGCCTCTCGATCACCGCCGTGGCCGACGGCTTCGTGACGGTTGTGACCGCGCTCGTGCTCGTGCCGCACTACGGGCTGCTCGGCGTGGCGATCGCGTCGCTCGTCGGCGTCGTCACGGTGAGCTACGTGCCAAACCTGCGCCTGCTCGCGCGGGAAATCGGGGTCCGCTCCTATACGCCGCTCGTCGAGCTGCGCGGCTGGTTCGTTCGCTTCCTTTTCTGCGCGACGGCCAGCGCCGCGCTCGCGGCGATCCCGCTCGGACACGGGCTGCCGCAGCTCGTCATGCGTGCTGGCGGAGCGGCGGTGGTGTACACGCTCGTCATGGTTCCCTTCGCGCTGACCGGCACGCTGGGGCTCTACGTCCGCCGTGTCCTGCCGCAGCCGCTGCAGGCCTGGGGCGCCCGGTTGCACCGGGCGGATGCCGCGTGACCGAGGGCCCGCGCGTCGTTCACATCGTGCCCGCGCTGTTCGGTCCGGGCGGCGTCGTCGGGGGCGCTGAACGCTATGCGTTCGAGTTGGCGCGCCACATGGCGCGGCTCACGCCGACCGCGCTCGTCAGCTTCGGCGACCGTGATGGCGACGAGCACGTCGATGAGCAGTTGCGGGTCAGGACCATTGGTCGTCCGTGGCTCGTTGCCGGCCAGCGCGCCAACCCGTTTTCCCTTCGCGTGTTCGGAGAAATCGCGCGGGCTGACGTGGTGCACTGCCACCAGCAGCACGTGCTGATGTCGAGCGCCGCCGCTCTGGCGGCGCGATGGCTACGCCGCCGCGTCTTCTGCAGCGACCTCGGAGGAGGCGGATGGGACGTGTCGGCCTACATGTCGACTGACGCGTGGTTCCACGGGCACCTGCACATCAGCGCCTACAGCCGCGAAGTCGCGGGGCACCAGGCCCGCGGCGACGCGTGGGTCATCCATGGCGGCGTGGATCTCTCGCGGTTCTCGCCGAGCCAGGCGCAGCCGCGCGGATCCCATGCGCTGTTTGTCGGGCGCATCCTGCCGCACAAGGGTCTCGACGATCTGGTAGATGCCGCGGCTCTGACAACCGCAGTGACGATTGCCGGTCCGGCGCCAGACGAAGCCTACCTGCGGCGGCTCCAGCACCGGTCCGCCGGACGCCCGGTCACGATCGTGCAGGGATTGAGCGACGCGGAGCTCGTGGCGGAGTACCGGCGGGCGGCCTGCGTCGTGCTGCCCAGCGTGTATCGCGACCGCGACGGCGGCGAGACGCGGGTGCCGGAGCTGCTCGGGCAGACACTGCTCGAGGCCATGGCGTGCGGCACGCCGGTGGTGTGCACACGAGTGGCGAGCTTGCCCGAGGTGGTCGACGACGGCATTACCGGAATCATCGTTCCACCGAATGACCCTGCGGCGCTCGGCGCAGCAATCCGCTGGCTGCGCGATCACCCGGCGGAGGCCGCGCGCCTGGGCGCAGCGGGCCGGGCACGAGTGCTCGATCGCTTCACGTGGGATCGCGTGGTGCGGCAGTGCCTGGCGATCTACGAGGGAACGGCGTCCCCCGACCGCATGCGCCGGCAGGATGCGGCGTGAGCCAGCCTTGCCGATCGATCGACATCATCACGTGCGAGTACCCGCCCGACGTGGGCGGCGTGGCCGATCACACGCGCGGCCTCGCCGCCAGCCTGGCGGCGACCGGCGTTGACGTGCACGTGTGGTGTCCGCCGGGAGGGACCGCCGTCCCGGTCGATTCGGGCGTCGTGGTGCACGAGCTCCCGGATCGCTTCGGGCCGGAGGCGCTCCGTGCGCTGCAGCACGGGCTCGACACGCGACCTTCGCCCCGGCGGCTCTTCGTCCAGTGGGTGCCGCACGGATTCGGCCGCCGCTCGCTGAACGTCTCCTTCTGCGCGTGGGTGTGGCGGCGCGCCTGGCTGCACCACGATCGCGTGGAGGTGATGGTCCACGAGCCGTACCTCGCGTTCGACCGGCGGCGCCTGCGCCAGAGCGGCGCGGCGCTGCTGCACCGGGCCATGCTCGCCACGCTGCTCGCCTCGGCGAGCGCCGTGTGGCTCGCCACCGCATCGTTCGAGCCGTATGTGCGTCCGTACGGGCTGGGCAGGAGCCTCGGATTCGGATGGCTCCCACTCCCCAGCCCGCTGACGCCGACCACCGACGACGGCCTGGTCACGCGGGTGGCCGCGCGATGGCGGCATCCCGTCGTCGCGCACTTCGGCACGTTCAACCCCCTCGTGACCGCCACTCTGGCGCCGGTGATCGAGCAGGTGCTCGAGGCGCGGCCGGACGTCACCTGGCTCCTGATCGGCCGCGATGGCGAGCGGTTCGCCGCGGAGATCGCGGCGTGCGCGCCACGGGTAGCCGCTCGGGTCATCGCCACCGGGACGCTCGACGTCGAGGCGTTATCGGCCCACGTCCTCGCGGGTGACGTCTTCGTGCAACCGTATCCAGACGGCGTCACTGCGCGCCGTACCACCGCCACCGCGCTCCTCGCGCACGGCCGCGCCATCGTGACAACGGACGGGTACTTGACGGAGCCGTTCTGGCGGAGCGACGGAGGGGTGCGACTCGCCGCCGCAGGGGACGTCCGGGCACTCGCCGCGGCCACGCTCGATCTGCTCGCGGACGCCGCCGTGCGTGCAACGCTCGCGGACGGGGCCAGGACACTTTTCGCGCGCCGGTTCTCGACGGCACGCGCCGTCGCGGCACTCCAGGCGGGCTGAGGACGCGGGCCGCCCATGCGCATCGCGGTCGTCACGCGCACGCTGGCGCGCATCGGGGGGGTGGAAGCGTACGTCGAGCAATCCGTCCACGGGCTCCGCGAGGCAGGTCACGACGTGTGCGTGTTTGCGGAGGACCGGCAGACACGGGCAGCTGGGCTGAGCGTTCCGTCGTGGGCTCCGCATGAGGCGATGCCGGCGGTCGATGCGGCCGTGCGTACCTTTTCCCCTCAGATCGTCATGTCGCACGGCGTCGGCGATCCGGCCCTCGAAGAAGCCCTCTCGTCAATCGGGCCGTCGGTGTTCTTCGCGCACGCGCACCACGGTACGTGCATCTCCGGCGCCAAGGCCCACAGCTTCCCCGGCATCCAGACCTGTCAGCGCACGCTCGGAGCCGGTTGCCTTCTGCGGTACTTCCCGCGTAGATGCGGCGGCCTCAACCCGGTGACGATGGTCCGGGAGTATGGGTCGCAACAGCGCCACCTCGCCGCGGTGCGGCGCCACGAACGGGTGTTCGCCTTGTCGGCGTACATCGCCGGCGAGTACGAGCGCCACGGTGTGCTGCGTGAGCGCATCCGCGTCCTGCCACCACCCGTACCGGCTCGCCGAGACACGCACGACGCGGTTGCGGATCCCGCTCACGTCGTGTACCTCGGACGGCTCGAGCGCCTGAAAGGGCCCGCGATCGCTGTTGCGGCCGTCGCTGCGGCCGCCGTTCGGCTCGCGCGGCCGCTGCGGCTGACAGTGGCGGGTGAGGGTTCCGCGTTGGCGGACGTGCAGCGAGCCGTGGCACAGGTACCGCCGCGTGCACTGCTCGAGGTGCGGCTCGTCGGTCACCTCGATTCGGACGCCTGCGACGCGTTGCTCGACAGTGCGGGGCTGCTGGTCGTGCCGTCGCTGTGGCCCGAACCATTCGGGTTGGTCGGCTTCGAGGCTGGGGCGCACGGCGTGCCGGTCGCCGGCTTCCGCGTCGGCGGCGTCCCCGAGTGGCTGGCGGATGGAGTGACCGGTCACCTCGCGAATCCGTTTCCCGACCCCGCGGCTGCGCTCGGCGAGGCGATCGTGCAGGCGCTTTCCGATGACGCGCACTACGCCGACCTGCGGCGAGGCGCACGCGCCGCGCACGCGGCCGCGGCCGCGCGCGACCACATCGGCGCGCTCGCACGTGCGCTCGACGAAATCGGCGGCGGCGGAGCCCGCGCGTGACCGGCGGGCTCTGGTTCGTCGTGGAGAGCGGCACGGACGTGCGGCTCGTCGAGGGACTCGCCGAACGGTGGCCGCTGACGATCGTTGCGCGCCGCATCGCCGGCGGCCGGGAGATCAGCCAGCCCACGGCTGCCCGCTTCAGCCTGCACGTGGGGCCTCCTTCGTTCATCCTTTTCGGTTTCTACGTCGCGCTCGGCGTGCTGCGCGAGCGGCGCCGCATTGGCTCGGTGCTGGTGCAGGGATATGGTGTCGCCGCTCTGGCGGCGAACCTCGCGGCCCGTGCTGCGGGAATCCCGGTGGTGATGCTCGTCTGCAGTCCCACCGAGGCGTACTACCGGTGCCGCCGGGTGGCTGGCGGGCGCCGTCCGTTCCGGCGTGTCGAGTGGACGGGGCTCCGGCTGCTTGCGTGGCTGAACGCGCGGGTCGGACGGCGGTACGTAGTGCTCAGTCGCTATCTGGCCTCCGTGGTGCGCGACCACGGCACGTCGCGGCCGGTCGACGTCGTGCCCATCTACGGCATCGACAGAACGGTGTTCGCGCCGTCGACCGAAGCGCGCGACGCGCTGCGCCGCCGTCTCGGCCTGCCGGTCGGCGCGGCGCTGCTCTTCTTCAGCAGCCGTATCGCGCCGGAAAAGGATCCCGACACGCTGCTCGCCGCCGTCGGTGTACTGCGTGGCGCCGGACGCGACGTGCGGCTCCTGCACCGCAGCGGCGGTTACGAGGAATTCGTCCGCCGGGCCTTCAGACACGGCGTCCACGAGGCGGTGATCGAGGGGCCCGCGATTCCGCCAGGGCCGGAGCTCGCTGATTACTACCGCGCATCGGACGTCTGCGTGCAGGCCAGCCGCGAGGAAGGCCTCGGCTTCTCGCCGCTCGAGGCTTTGGCGTGCGGCGTTCCCGTCGTAGCCGCCGCGGTCGGAGGGCTGCGCGACACGATCGATGAGAACACGGGCTGGTCGTATGCACCTGGAGACGTGCAGGCGCTCGCGCGCGCCATCGCACACGTCCTCGACGACCCCCAGGAGGCCGGCCGCCGGACGGCAACAGGCCGTGCGCTCGTGGCCGATATCTACGATCGTGAGGCCGCGTTTGCCCGGTTCGCGGCGATCGTCGACGGCGGGCCCGTCGCGCCGTCTGCTCCGGACATCCACCTAGACGCAGGAGTGTAGACGCCACCTGTGATGAAGCTCACCGCCGCCGAAGAGTCGGGCGTCTACGCGCGGAAGCAGCTGCTCTCGCGCGCCCGGCTGATCGCGTGGAGCCACCGCCGCCGGTTCCAGGTGGCTCTCGATCTCGCGGCGCGCGTCGGCGGGTCACGTGTGCTCGACTACGGCTCGGGCGACGGCAGCTTCATCGCGATGCTGCGGCGCGGCGCGCACCCGCCGCCCTACGCGGCCGGCGTCGAAATCGCCCCCGACCTCGTCGACGACTGCCGCCGGCGGCTGGGATACACCGGCGCGGTCTTCGTGCACGTCGACGAGCTCGGCACGCCGGCCGCGGCCTTCGACACGATCTACTGCATGGAAGTGCTCGAGCACGTCGTCGATCGCAGGCCGCTGCTCGAGCGGCTGAAGCACATGCTGGCCCCCGGGGGACATTTGATCGTGAGCGTGCCCGTCGAAACCGGAGTGCCGCTGGTGCTGAAACAGGTGGTGAGAACGATCGCCGGCTGGCGCGGGATCGGTGACTACCCGGGCACCGACCCGTACCGATGGTCCGAGTGGGGTCCGAGCCTCTTCGCCGGCCCCCGGCAGCACATCGACCGGCCCGTGCACCGGGCAGCGTCGGGGCCGCCCTTCCACGATCACAAGGGCTTCAACTGGATGGTGCTACGCGACGACATCGCGCGGCTGTTCGTGCTGGAGGCGGTTCTCTCCTCGCCGGTATCGTCTCTGCCTCCGCACTTCGGCACCCAGGCCTGGTTCGTCGCGCGCAGGCCCACCACGCCGTGAGCTCCGCCGTTGAAGGGGTGCACTCGTCGCGACCAGCAGAGGGTCGGCCTGCCGCCGCCCCGCGCGCTCTGGTGGTCGGGGTGCTCGCCGACATGCTCGAGGAAAACTGGCCGAGCATGGACCTCGTCGCCGACGCGCTGGTCCGCGAGTTGCCCCGCCAGCAGGCGTGGCCCGTGACGCCGCGACTGGTCCGTCCCGGTCTCGTGCCGGTGATCCGGCGGGTGCGACGTGGTGCGGACGGGGCGGGCAGCACCGCCGATCGCGTCTTCAATCGCTTCTGGCTGTATCGCCGGGCGCTCCTGGGGCAGGCCCACCGCTGCGACGTCTTCCACGTGGTCGATCACAGCTACGCACATCTCGCGCTGGCGCTGCCGCGCGGCCGCACGATCGTCACGTGTCATGACACCGACACGTTTCGTGGGTTCGTGACGCCCGGGATCGTCGACACCGGGCTGCCTCCGTTCCTCGTGCGGCGGCTCGCCGCGGGACTGAAGCGCGCGGCCGTCATCGCGTGTCCGAGCCGCGCCACCGCGACCGAGCTGATCGGAGCCGGACTCGCCACCCCCTCTCAGGTCGTCGTCGTGCCGAACGGAGTCGACGCATCACCGATGCATACGGGCGCCGACGAGCACGTCGACCGGCTGCTCGACGGGCGAGGTGACACGCTCGATATCCTGCACGTAGGAAGCACGATCCCGCGCAAGCGGCTCGATCTGCTGTTGGAGCTGTTCGCCGTCATCGCCGCGCGCTACCCCACGGCGCGGCTGCTGCGCGTGGGGGGCGCGTTCACCAGCGAACAGGAAGCGCTCGCGGCGCGCCTGGGAATCACGGGCCGCACGCGCGTGCTGCCGTTTCTGTCGCGCGAAACGCTGCACGCCGTCTACCGCCGTGCCGCGCTGCTCGTCATCACGTCAGACCGCGAAGGCTTCGGTCTGCCGGTGCTCGAAGCGATGGCCGCGGGGCTGCCAGTGCTGGCGCGCGATCTTCCGGTGCTCCGCGAGGTGGCCGGACAAGGGGCGGTGTTCGTGGACGGCACCGATCCGCGCGTGTGGGCCGACGCCGCCGCGCGTCTGCTCGATGAGCGCGCCGCGTGCCCTGACGCATGGTCGGCGCGATGTGACGCCGCGCGCACCCGTGCAGGCCGATTCAGCTGGCTCCTGTACGCCGAGCAGATGGCCGCGCTCTACGCGCAGGTCGCCGCCGGTGAGCTGGCACCGGAGACGGGCGGGCGCGCCCGCGAGCGATGAAGATCCTGCACGTCGGCAAGTACTACCCGCCGGTGCCCGGCGGCATGGAGCGTGTGCTGCAGCTGCTCTGCGAGGGAGAGCGGCGCGAGGTGGACAGCCGCGTCCTCGTGGCCAGCACCGGCCGCACCACGTGTCACGAGGTGCAGAACGGCGTGCCGATCACGCGTGCAGGCAGCCTCGCGATGATTGGCAGCGTCGGGCTGTCGCCGGCGCTGCCGTTGGAGCTCCGGCGGCTCAGTCCCGACCTGACGGTGGTGCACGAGCCGAATCCGATCGCGCTCGTGTCCGACTTCCTCACGGGGCAGCGCGGGCCGCTCGTCGTCTACTTCCACAGTGAGGTCGTCCGCGCCGAGTGGAAGTACCGGCTGCTGTATCGCCCGTTTCTCAAGCGCGTACTCGACCGCGCGGCGCGCATCATCGTGGCGTCGCCGAGCATGGCGGAGCGCGCCGAGCAGCTCGAGGATCATCGGCACAAGTGCGTTGTCATCCCATACGGGATCGACACCGCGCCACTCGCCGGCACCCCGCCGGTTCTCATCCGCGCCGCGGCCGTCCGCGAGACGTGCGGAACGCCGCTCCTGCTGTTTGTCGGGCGGCTGGTCTCGTACAAAGGCGTCGACGTGCTGCTCCGCGCGATGGCGACGGTTGACGCGAGCCTCGTTGTCGTCGGCGATGGCCCGTTGCGCGGCGCCCTCGAAGCCCAGGCGAGCGCGACGTGCGCCGGCCGCGTCACCTTTGCTGGCAGTGTTGACGAAGCCCATCTCGCGGCGCTGTACCACGCCTGCGACGTCTTCGTGCTTCCATCGACGACACGGGCCGAGGCCTTCGGCATGGTGCAGATCGAAGCGATGGCCTGCGGCAAGCCGGTCGTGAGCACGTCGGTCGCGTCAGGCGTGCCGTGGGTCAACCAGCACGACGACACCGGCCTGGTAGTCCCGCCTGGCGATCCGGCCGCGCTCGCCAATGCGCTGCGGGATCTGCTTGGCGATCCCGCGCTGCGCCGGCGTCTCGGTGAGGCAGGCAGGCGCCGTGTGGCTCAAGAGTTCACGGCGGCACGGATGGCTGCGCGTACGGTGGCGCTCTACCGCGATGTGCTGGCCAATTGACCGTGGTCGCGCGGCTCATGTGACCACCGCGCGTCCGGTGGTGGGCAGAGCGTCGCTGCCAGCACCGACAGCGCCACGCGTACGAATGCCTACACGTCGTTTTTTGTCGAAGTGAACCGGAGGATCAGCCGATGACACCGGCGCTCGCGATCAGGGCGGCAAACAGGTTCCGGCGGATGCTCCGCCTCGATCCGATTCCGACGGAAATTTCGTCCAGGGACGCCTTCGGCGAGATCTATGCCGCCAACCTGTGGGGCAGTGCCGAATCCCGGTCAGGCGCAGGATCGTCGGTCGAGGGAACGGCGAAACTCCGGACGTTGCTCGCGCGCGTGATCCGCCATCGGGATTTGCGCGTCCTGCTCGATGCCCCGTGCGGCGACTTCAATTGGATGTGCCATGTCGATCTCGGGCCGGCGCACTACATCGGCGCCGACGTGGTGGACGAGCTGATCGCATCGAACCGGCGTTCCTTCGGAACCGCACGTCGCGAGTTCATCGCTGCCGACGTGGTCTCCGACCGGCTGCCGCAGGCCGATCTCGTTCTCTGCCGGCACCTGCTGATTCACCTGTCCCTCGCGCAAGGGATCGCCGCGCTCGAGAACTTCCGTCGGACGGGTGCCCGTTACCTGCTCACGACGACGAACCCCACGCTGGGCAGGAACCGGGAGATCGTCCGGACGGGCGCCTTCAGGCCGGTGAACGTGGAACGTCCGCCTTTCACACTGCGGCCGCCGTTGGAGATCCTGCCGGATCCGCAGGGTGCCGGCGACCCGACGGTGCTGGGCTTGTACCGGCTGAACCCGTGAGGCAGCTTTTCCTCTCAGCCGCGACCCGGCTGCCGGTGCGCCCCGGCCGGAGAATCGCCGCGTCTGCCCTGGATCGCACGCGATGAGTGCGCCATCCGACCTGCTCGCGCGGGCGCTTCGCGGCGACCTGGATTGGGTCGGCAGGGAGACCCCGGACGACTACGTGCTCGTCGCCGCTGCCGATCACCACGGTGTAGGGCCACTGGTCTGGCAGGCGCTCCACCAGTGCCGCGATCGCTCGCACCTGTACGACGCGCTCGCGGCCACCCGTCACGTCGATCTCACCCACGAGATGCTGCGCGGCCGCGAGATCGCGCGCGTGACCGCCGCGCTCGACGCGCGGGGTGTGAGGGCGCTGCTCGTCAAAGGCGCCGCGCTCGCGTACGGGTTGTATCCAGAGCCCTGGCTGCGTCCGCGGGTGGACACCGACATCCTGGTCGCCTACGAGTCGTTCAGTGCCGCCGATCGCGTGCTCCGCGGCCTCGGGTACCACGCGTCGCCGGCGGTCGCGACCGGAGAGTTCGTCAGTCACCAGGTCGCGTACGAGCACCGCGATTCGCACGGGCTCTCGCACGTCATCGACCTGCACTGGAAAACCGTCAACCCACAGGCGCTGGCCGACGCGCTGCCGTTCGCTCTCCTGTGGCCGGATGCCCTCGAGGTGCGCCACCAGGATCTACGTGCACGCGTGCCGAGCCACGAGGCGTCGCTGCTGGTCGCGTGCGTGCACAGGCTGGGGCATCACCAGCAGCACGAGCGGCTTGTGTGGCTCTACGACATCCACCTGCTCGCCGGCGCCCTCGATGCGCGCGGCTGGGACCGCCTGGTGACGACGGCGCGGGAGCGCGGCATCAGCGCGGTGTGCCGCCACGGGCTCGAAGCCGCCGCGCACCGGCTCGGTACGATCATTCCACGTCCAGTGCTCGCCGCCCTCGAGGCCTGCGATCCCGGCGAGCCCTCACGCGCGTACACGGAGCGCCCGCAGCGGCGCATCGACGTGCTGCGGGCCGACCTCCGGCTCCTGCCGCGGTGGCGTGACCGCCTGCAGCTGATCACCGAACACGCGTTTCCGCCGTCGTCGTTCATGATGGCGCGGTACGAGGCCCGCCAGCGGCTGCTGCTGCCGGTTCTCTACACCCACCGTCTCCTGGCCGGCGCCTGGAAGTGGATCCGCGCGTGAGAGCGCCCGCCGCGTGTCCGCGCTGATCAACCCCACGTGGTGGCTGCTCTGCGGCGCATTCGTGTTGTGCGTTGCCGCACGGAACCCCCATCGTGCCCTCCGGAACGGGCTCAGATGGGCCACCGCAACCCCGGTCCTCGTGCTCATCGCGGCGGCCGCGGTTGCGAACCTTGGCGCGAGGGCAATGCTGGGCCACGCCGTACCCGGCGACTTCGCCCAGGAGGTCATCGCGGCACGCAGCGTGCGCACCCACAACGCCCTGTACCCGGCGGACGTGAACGCCGAGGTGGCGACGTGGCTCGCAGATGATCCACCGGCGCTGCCGCGATGGCTGCCCGGCCGGGTGAGCCGCTGGCTCGAGGGCCGACAGCGCACAGGCCGCAATCGGCTCGTCGCGCAGGCACACCCCCCGACGCTCCTGCTCGTGACGACGCCCCTGGTGCTCGTGCTCGGCGCGTACGGCGCGTACTGGGCCCTGACCATATTGACCGTGGCTGCGGCGGCGCTCAGCGCGAGCCTGCTCGTGCGCTCGTTCGCCCAGACTGCCTCAGCGCGCGAGCATGTGCTCGCCGGCCTGCTGCTGGTGTCGTGGCAACCGGTGCTCGCGACCGTCCGTGATGGACAGGTGAGCGTGATCATCGGCGCCCTGCTGGTCTCGGCGTGGGCCGGTCTGAGAGGCGGGCGCGACACCCGTGCCGGGATCGCGATCGGCATGGCCGCAGCGCTGAAATTGTACCCGCTGATCATCCTCGCACCGCTGGCGCTCCGACGGAGACGCGCGTTCGCGACCGCCTGCATCACGATCGCCGGCGCTGTCGCGGCCGTCCTTCTCGCCGCCGGGCCTGACGCATGGACTGATTACGCGGCCTCGGCACGGACAATCGCGCGCGCGTTCGCGACGGCGCCTTACAACCTCTCGCTGCTCGCCAGGCTGGGTGCACTCGCGCCTGCATCGCTGGTGCCCGTGATCTACGCCGTGCTCGCCGTCTGTGTCGTCATCGCGACGCTCATCGTGGGACGCACGACTGACGCCGCTCCTCCGCCGGCCATTCCTGATGTCGAGTTCGCCGGCTTCGTGACGCTGGCTATCCTGCTGTCGCCGGTCGCATGGCATCACTACGTGGTCGCGCTGGCACTGCCGGTCGTGGTGCTCGCGGTGGTTGCGTGGAGACAGGGCGGCCGCGCGGCACTCGCCTGCACGTGCCTGCTGGCGCTCATCCTGTCGGTGCCCGACGATGGGTGGCGGGCGATCTGGAGGGAGGTCCCGGGCCAGGCAGCCCTCTTCCTCTCCCCGGGCCTCGCCGTCCTGCTGCTCTGGGGGGCGCTGCTCCTGGCGGGAACACGAGGTTCCCGGGCGGCCGTGCCTCCGGAATTGCCCGCCGGCGGCCTGGCCGCAGTCGGGAAGTAATCGCGCATCGCACCCTGCCGGGGCTGAAATGCTCCGCGCGGGACCGCGGTATCGCCGCGAGCAGCACGTTCCGATATTCTCAACGGACCCTGGGAGCCAAATCCGGGAGCGCTTTCCCTTGATCGCACACCGTGGCGGGCGGGTCGGGACCGGCGGGGCTGTGCTCCCACGGGCGGCGGGCCGCGCGGTGAGCACCATGGGCTGCCGGGATTCACCGCATATGCCGATGACGCTGACGCTCGACACGCACGCCGATCCCCAAACAGGGCCCGTCGTGGCGGTCGTGCCGGTCCCGTTCGCAAAGCGGCTGCTCGACCTCGTGCTGGCGAGCATCGGCCTGCTGTTGTCGTCGCCGCTCTGGTTTGCGCTGGCCGCGCTGGTGAAAATCGAAGATGGCGGACCGGTGTTCTACAGCCAGGAGCGCGTCGGCGAGGGGGGCCGTGTCTTCCGTGCCTGGAAGTTCCGGTCGATGATCACCGACGCCGAGAAGTACGTCGGGGCCTTGCAGGCCGCGCACAACGACCCGCGCGTGACCAGAATCGGCCGCGTGATGCGCGGCAGCGCGATGGACGAACTGCCGCAGCTCTGGAGCATCTTCGTCGGCGACATGAGCTTCGTGGGGCCGCGAGCCCTGCGCCCGGGCGAGATCGAAGTGCTCGGCGGCGGCGTGCTGGAATCGCTCGAGGCCGTGCCTGGCTACCGCGATCGCTGCCGCGTGCGTCCAGGGCTCACCGGCATCGCGCAGATCTACGCGCCTCGCGACATCAAGCGCCGGAACAAGTTCCGTTACGATCGCCTCTACATTGCGCAGCAGAGCCTCTGGCTCGACGTGCGGTTGATTGCGCTGTCCTTCTGGATCACGTTCCGGGGCCGCTGGGAAGCGCGGGACGCGAAGATCTGACCTTCGTTCCCCCCGCCGGGCCGATCGCAGCGCCGGCCACATGTGCAGTGCGCGTGTGGCGCCGGTTGGACAGCGCCATCTGTTGCGCTACTCTAACGGCACGTCGTCGCGCCCGGCGCGTCGTGACGCGACTCTCCTTCACTCCATGCATGATGTAGCGGTCGTTGGTGGCGGTCCCGGAGGCCTGTACGTCGCCCAGCAGCTGGCGTCGGCTGGTCTCGACGTGGCGCTCTTCGAGGAGCACGCGTCGAGCGGCGACCCGGTGCACTGCACGGGCGTCATCGCGGCGGAGGCGTTCGACCAGTTCACGCTGCCCCGCGAGGCGGTGCTGAACCCGCTCCAGACCGTCCGGTTCTTCTCTCCGTCCGGGCGCACGATCGAACACACGACGCCGCACGTCGAGGCGCTCGCGATCGATCGGCTGGTCTTCGATCGCGTGCTCGCGGCCTGGGCCACCCGTGCCGGGGCAAGCATCGTCGTCGGCCAGCGCGTCACCGAGGTGACGGTACAGCCCGGCTGCGTACGGCTCGCGTTCGGCGACGGCTCCGTCCGGACGGCGCGCGCCTGCGTCCTGGCGTGCGGCGCCAATTACACGCTGCAGCGCCGCCTGGGTCTCGGGATGCCGTCCGTTTTCGTGCAGTCGGCGCAGCTGGAGCTGCCCGTCGAATATCCGCGCGCCGTCGAGGTCTACTTCGGACGGTCGGTCGCGCCGAACGGGTTCGCATGGGCCGTTCCCGTGGACCGGCCATCCGGTCCCGTCGCACGTATTGGCCTGATGTGCGACGGCGACGCCGCGGGACCGTTCCAGCGGTTCCTCGCACGCGTCGGGCCCCGCTGGCGGGTGGCACAGCAGGCGGGCTCCCCACGGCGGAAAATGCTGCCGCTGGCGCCCATCGCGCGGACGTTCGCGGATCGGCTTCTCGCCATCGGCGACGCCGCCGGCATCGTCAAGGCGACGACCGGCGGCGGAATCTACTACAGCCTGGTGAGCGCGGCAGCGGCGGCGGACGTGCTCGCACCCGCGCTCGCCCACGACGCGCTTGGCGCGCGTGTGCTCCAGGCGTACGAGGCCAGCTGGCGCGCGCGGCTTGGCCCCGAGATCGACGCGCAGCTCCAGTTGCGCCGGGTGGCGCACCGACTGACCGACGGCCACATGGACGCGCTGTTCGAGCTCGCACGCACCGACGGCATCATGCCGATTGTCCGGCAGACGGCGCGGTTCAATCAGCACCGAGCCCTCATCATGGCCCTCTTCCGCCATCCGCCGGCGCGGCGTGTGCTGTTCGACCGTCTCCGCGGCGGAGGGCAGCGGCTGGCGCATGCCGCAGATTGACGTAGAGCGGCGCGCGGCGGGCCGGGCTGGCGCCGGACGCGCGGAGGGACGCGCGGTGTCAATCGCGATCACGGCCGTGCTCGCCTGGGGCGTGCTGGCGTTCGGAGCGGTGTACCCGTGGGCCTACTGGCCGCTCTTCGGTGCCGCGGCGCTCGTCGGGATGGTCGCGTTCGCAAGGTCCCGGGGGGCCGCTCCGCTGCCGCCCGGGACCCGTCCAATCGTCGTCGCACTCGCCATCGTGGCAGCCGCCGCGCTTCTCCAGACGGTGCCCCTGCCGGCCCGCATCCGCACGGCAATCAGCCCGGCAACGGAAGCGTTCCTTCGCAGCACCGACATTCCGTACGTCGTCGCGCTGTCGTCGGACCAGCAGACCCTGCCGCGGCGGCCGCTGTCGGTCGATCCCGCAGCGACGGCACGCGCCGTGGCGATGCTGGCCGGCCTCACGCTGCTGCTCGTCGGTGTGATGCGGCATCTGGGGCGTCATGGGCCGCGCACGATTCTGTCGTCCGCGATTGGCCTCGGCGTGCTCGTCGCGATCATCGGGATCGTGCAGAAAGCCGTGCTCGGCGATCACGCCTATGGCGGGATGAAGATTTACGGCTTCTGGGCGCCGTACTACAAGCTCACCACGCCGTTCGGTCCGTTCGTGAACAAGAACCACTACGCCGGCTGGATGCTCATGACGCTGCCGCTCGCCGTGGGCTATCTGATCGCCCTCGCCGAGTCCGGAGCGGCGCGCGTGCCGCCACGCTGGCGCGACCGGCTCCTGTGGCTGTCATCGCCCGAGGGTGGGCGCCTGCAGCTCACCGCGGGCGCCATCCTCGTCATGGGAGCGGCGCTCGCCCTGACGAAGTCGCGGTCGGGGATCGCGTGCCTGGGGCTGACGCTGGCGGTTGCGGCGTTCTCGGCCGGGCGCGCCCGCCGCAGCGCGGTGACGCGGGTGGCGGTGGCGGGCGCGCTGGTGGTGCTCGTGGCGCTGCCGATCCTGTGGGCAAACGTCGACCTCGCATCCCGGTTCACTTCGGGCGGCGAGTCGCTGGAACTGCGGCGGCAGGCGTGGCACGATGCGTCCGCGATCGTGCGAGACTTCCCGCTCACAGGCACCGGCCTCGACACCTATGGCACGGCCACCCTTGTCTACAAGACGGCCCGCACCGACCTGCACTTCCAGGAAGCACACAACGATTACCTGCAGCTCGCCGCGGAGGGAGGGCTGCTGATCGGCCTCCCCGTCTTTGCCGCCATCCTGGCCGGCCTCAGAGGTGTGCGGCGCCGGTTGGCGGAGGACCGGGATGATCCGATGCGATATTGGATTCGGTTCGGTGCAGCCGCCGGTCTGGCCGCGATCGCGCTTCAATCCACCGTCGAGTTCAGCCTCCAGATGCCTGGCAATGCCACGCTCTTCGTCGTGTTGTGCGCTCTCGCGCTTCACCAGCGCACGCCGGCTGCGGACACGGGACGCCCGGTTTTCGGGGGCCGCTGAGCGGCTGGTGCCGCGCACACGCCGTCGCCGTTCATGACCAGTGATCGGACCCCTGAGCCCGGCGACCTTCCGACCCCGGTGACACCCGGCGCCGCCCTTGGCTTCGCCGCCGCGCTGGCGCGATCGGCAGGGTGGCGGCGGCTGGTGCCGGCACTTGCCGTGGCGCTCGCCCTCGCGCTCACGGAAGGCGCGGGCCTCATTCTGCTGGTCCCGCTACTCGGCACGATTGGCCTCGTCGTCACCGAGGGAGCGACCGGGGGAGTCGCGCGATGGGCGCACGACGCATTCGCGCTCGCGGGTGTGCAGGCATCGCTGCCGTCGGTGCTCACGGTGTTTCTGGCGGTGTCGCTGGTCTACGCGACGCTCTACCGCTGGCACTTGCTGCTGACGCCGGCCGTCGAGCAGCAGTTCGTCGTCGGCCTCAAAGAACGGTTGTACGCGGCCATCGTGTCCGCACGGTGGGCGTTCCTCGT
Organism: Vicinamibacteria bacterium; assembly: GCA_963697705.1. GTDB lineage: Bacteria > Acidobacteriota > Vicinamibacteria > Vicinamibacterales > JAENWD01 > CAVUCH01. The sequence continues at coordinate 124,948 of CAVOPA010000009.1, read as the reverse complement.
CCAGCGGCGGATGTCGGACATGGTCCACGCGCTGCTGTCTGACATCGACCGGGTCAGCACGTCTGCCTACCAGCTCTTGACGCTCGTGTCAGGGAGTGCCGTTGCGTTGATCTACATCGCCGTCGCCGCGCGACTCTCGCCGGGGCTCACGCTGGTCGTGTGCGCCGGCGGGCTGGCGACGTTGGCGCTCGTGCGCGGCAACAGCCGCCGTGCAGCGGCGCGCAGCGAGGCCGTGTCCGAGGCGCAGCGGCGCGTGTACCGGATGGTGACCGAGTCGCTGGCCGGATTGAAAGTGGCCAAGAGCGCTGGCGCCGAAACGCGCGGCATCGAGGCGTTTCAGGGCCTCCAGCGCGCGAGCTCGTCGCGTTACCTCGAACTGCTGCGCTCGTTCGCCGATGCGAAGCGGCGGCTGGATCTCGCCAGCGCGCTCGGCGTCGTCGTGCTGCTGCTCGTCGCCGTGCTCCGGTTCGACGTGCGCGGCGCGGGGCTGTTGTTGATCCTGTTCGTGTTTGCGCGGGTCATGCCGCGGATGCTGTCGCTCCAAGGCTCGGCGCAGCTGTTCGTCGCCGGCCTCCCTGCATTCGCCAACGTGATGCGCATCACGACCGAGTGCGAGGCGGAGGCCGAGCGGCTGGTACGCGAGGGTGACGCGCGCCTCGACCTGACGCGCTCGCTGTCGTTCGACGCCGTGACGTTCGCCTACGGATCCGCCGCCGGTCCGGTGCTCGACCGGCTGGCGCTCGCGATCGAGGTTGGCCGCACGACCGCGATCGTGGGGGCGTCCGGTGCAGGCAAATCGACTTTGGCCGACCTCGCGATGGGGCTGCTGTCGCCTGCGAGCGGCCGCGTGCTCGTGGACGACTCGCCGCTGACAGCCGACCGCCTCGCCGCGTGGCGGCGAAGCATCGGCTACGTGCCGCAGGACGGTTTCCTGTTTCACGACTCCATCCGCGGCAACATGTTGTGGGCGTGTCCCACCGCCACTGACGGCGAGATCTGGAACAGCCTCGAAACCGCGGCGGCGGCCGCCTTCGTATCGAAGCTCCCCGACGGCCTCGACACCGTCGTCGGCGATCGCGGCGTGCGGCTCTCGGGCGGTGAGCGCCAGCGCCTCGCGCTTGCCCGCGCGCTGCTGCCAACGCCCTCGCTGCTGATCCTCGACGAGGCCACGAGCGCGCTCGACTACGCGAGCGAGCAGCAGGTCCTGGCAGCAGTTGCCGGGCTCCACGGGCGGCTCACGATCATCATCATCACCCACCGGCTCTCCACCGTCCGCGAGGCCGACGCGATCCACGTCATGTCGGGCGGGCGAATCGTCGAGAGTGGCACTTCGACCGAACTGACCGCGCGCGATGGTGCCTTCCGCGCGCTGTCGCGCACACAGGGGATCGCGCAGGATGCCGTTCTCTGAGGTGGCGGTCACGACAGGCGAGCGCGTTGTCCAGAGAGCGTCTCCCGCCGCCCGCATCGCGCGGGTCGTCCCGTTTCTTGTCCTGACCGGTTGGATCGCCGCCGTGGCGCTGCACGCCAGCGTAGTGGTGAACGGCAGCCGCCTGTTCTACCTGGATGACGTGCAAATGGTGGGGATGCGGTACGGGCGCAACCTCGCTGAGGGGCTCGGCCTCGTGTGGAACGCGGGGGAGCGCGTCGAAGGGTTTTCGAACCCTGCGTGGGTGCTGGTCATGGCGGCAGTGCACGCCGCTGGCACGCCGGAGCCCACGGCCGCCCTCGCCGTGAAGGCGATCGCGTGGGTGCTCGCGTGCGCGGTGCTGGTGCTATCGATCCGGCTCCGGCGACAGCTGGCCGGCTCGCACGTGTGGGCTGATGCCGCCCTCCTGCTGATGCTCGCCATGAACGCCGACGTGGTGTTCTGGGCGGCCAACGGGTTCGAAACACCGCTGTTGACGGCACTGCTGCTGTGGCTGCTCACGCGGGTGATCGACGAGACGGAAAGCGGCGCCGTCAGGCCGGACACCATGCTCGCCGCAGGTGCGCTGGTGCTCGTGCGCTCAGACGCACATCTGATGGTTGTTGCCGTCGTGAGCGTGGCCGTCGCGCTGTCGCGCCGCCGCGCCGCCACGTCGAAATTGGCACTGCTCGCCGGCGTGATACCGGCCCTGATCGTGGCCGCGCGGCTCGCGTACTACGGCGACTGGGTGCCCAACACGTTCCACTTGCGGATGACCGCAGTGCCCGACCTCTGGATCGAGGGCGCCCGGTACGTGAAGCGGTACGGCCGCGAGCACCTGTTTCTGATCGGCCTGGCGGTGGCCGCGTGCGCGCGCCCGGGCGACTGGCGCGCTCGCGCGCTCGCCGGCACGTGTGCGCTGATTGCGATCCACGCCGTCGCGGTCGGCGGCGACTTCCTCGTGCCGTACCGGTTCATTGCTCCTGCGGTGCCGATGATGGTCACGCTGGCGGTGGTGGCGGCCCAGGATGCCGCGCGTCACGGTGAGCGCGTGGAGCGCCTGGCGCTAGCGCTGGTGGTGGTGGTGGGCATCGCATCGGGAGGGATGATCAGCCGCTGGCCCGTCGAGGCCATGCGCTCGTGGCGCGGCAAGCCATGGCAAGGAGCGGCCGTCGGGATGCTGCTCGCGCGCAGCAGCAGGCCCGCGGCGACCGTCGCCACGGCGGGCGGGGGCGCACTCGGCTACTTCTCTCACCGGACGGTGATTGATTTCACCGGCAGGACCGACCCGTCGATCGCCCGGTTGCCGGCCCGCGCCGGGGCTGATGCCCGCGAGCGCAAGTTCGATGTGGAGCGGAGCCTGCAACGCAGGCCCGACTTCGTCCTGACCGCTGGCCCGCACGAGGCGGCGCGACTCGGCGGTCTGATGTTCGCGATGCACGGAGTAGACCCGGCGCGCGATCTCGGGCCGGCGATTCTCGCGGCGCCGACCTTCCAGCGGCTGTATCGCGATCAGCCGATCCCGATCGAGCCGCTGCTCGAGCGATCCGCTGTCTACGTCCGCGCCGATTCGCCGGAGCGGGAGACCATGGCCGGCTGGCGGCTGGACGTGAGCGGTTTCTGATCCGGCCGCAGCGCGGGCTGCACGATGAGATATGGCCAGCGTCCGTCGAGCTCGTCGAAGGACGCGTGCAATGTGTCGAGTCCGGCGTCACGCACCTCGCCGACGAGTTCGTCGGGGGTCGAGAGGTGGTAAAAGCCCACGTACGGCGTGAACAGGTCACCCGTGAACCGGAGCCCGAGCGCCTGCGCGACGGAGTGGAAGATACCGGCCGGAGGCGTGGGACGCGGGCGTCCGGTGTAGAAGCTGGCCAAAACAGGACCATTCGTCAGTCCCGCCACGTTGCGCAACGCCGCCACGCGGGCGTCTCGTGTGCGCAGATGCGAGAAGCTCGTCCAGCCGAACAATGCGGCGTCGAACGGCGGTTGCTGCCGCATGTCGACGCGCGCGCGGTTCGTCTGGTTCGTGAGCCACGGCAGGTCTTCGTAGCGCCCGACGAAGGCCTCTACGGTCGCGCCCGGCGGCGCATGATCGGCCAGCGACCGCGCCAGGGCCGCCGACGGCTCGAACGCGACGACCTGGTAGCCGCGTGATACCAGCGCGAAGGCTTCACGTCCGCCCCCAGCCCCACCAACCAGTACGCGTCCGGGCGGATCCGGGAACGCCCGCGCAATCGCCTCGATTTCCCAGTTGAACAGTGCCTGACGAAACTCGGGTGCGCCGGCCCGGTACACGGGCGTGCGTTCGTAGGCGAGGTCGTTGAACGCGTCGAGCACCGCGTGCGAGGCCAGTCGCGTCACCAGGGCGGAGCGCGCCTGATCGAACCGGCGCGCGGCGCGGTCGACGACCACGCTGGCGTGGATGGCGCGCGCAAGCAGTCGATGGATATGGGTGCTCATGACATCAGCCGCACGCCGTCGGGCACGCGGTCCGCGGTGCCGGGCATCTGGCGGCCGCTGGCGTCGAACGTGAGCACACGCGCGAACGTCGCCAGAAACGATTCGTCTTCGGCGAGCGGATAGCCGCCAAGCGTCACCCACACGTGCCCATCGACACGATCGCCGGCGCCGCGCCTGATGCCGACCACGATCTCGGGCGCCGCCCCCGCGGCGCAGAGCACATGGTAGGCGCCGAGGCTGCGCTCCAGGCAGTTCGCCGGCGCCCTCGCCGGCGCGCGGCCCGTTCGCTGGAGAAAGGCTTGGAGCTGCTGCACCTCGCCTCTACGGCTTGCGCCCGGGCTCGTGCCTCGGTGCGCCAGGCGCACGAGCGTAGCGAGCGGCACGACGTGCTTGAGAGGCCGGACGACCGCCGCCCAGAACCACAGACGGGCAGCGAGCATGAGCATCGTCACGCGCCCGCGTGCGCAATGTGTTCGGCGACCCGCGCGGCGAGCACCGGCAACGCCGCGAGCGACGGACCGAAGCGAAGCTCGCACACGCTCACGGACACCGCCGCCTGCATCAACCGCTCGATCATGCGCCGGCGACGATTCGCACTCGACAGGTCGAACGGGTGCGCGTGCGCCAGGAGCCGCTCGAAACGCTCGCCGCCCTCGATTTCGGTGAACTGGGGAGATCGTGGATCGACGGCCGGATCACGGACGAGGAGGTACACGCGTCGGAGCGGTGCCCGCGTGCCTGCTGACACGGTGCGCACGCCACCGACCGTGCCACCGAGCGCCCCGCGAACATCCGCGTCGACGCGCGCAGGGAAGGGCAGGCTCACCGCTTCGAGGCGCCCGGCTGTCGTGCACAAGACGACCGTGTCGTCGGCCCAGTGACCGCCGTCTGCTGCTGCAATCGCAAGCGCCAGCGACGACTTGCCGGTGCCGGACGGCGCGCAGAACGCGGTGACGCCGCCGCGGTACAAGACGCCGCTCGCGTGCAGCGCCTCGTGCTCACGGGCGAGCAGCACGACGGGCAACACGCCTCGCGTGTAGCTGTCGATGATGGTCTCGCGGTTGCTGCCGCTCGAGGCGTGAGCCATCACGCCGCCGCTTGCGGCGAACGTGAACGTGGCGAGGTGCGGCCAGTGCATCCACCAGCCGTCCCTGTCGGCGCCGCCGGCGGCGACGAGCGCACCGTTGACGTCGAGCCACTGCTGCCGTACGGGCCCACCGCGTGGCAGCAGTGGCTGCCACGCGTCTGTCGAGATCTCGACGGCGGGAAACACGTCAGCGCCGCCGGGGGATGCCCGATCGGCGTCGTCGTTTATGCCTTCTGGCAGGAATCGGCGTGCGGCTTCTCGCACCGGTTCTCGCCCGGGTCGTTCGATACCAAGCTCAGTTTGCCGCCGCCGCTCTGCAGGATTGCGCCCACAGTCCCCTTGAATGCGAGGCGGGGGGCTGCCCACGCCGCACGAACCCGCGTCACGTTGCTTTTCATTCGCAGTCTCCTGACTCCCTGCCTCAACGACGATGCTTCGCCCAACTTTCCAGGGTCAGCAGAGCCCAGAGGCGCCCGGCGCCCAATCGTTCCAGCTCAGCAAGGGAGTGACCCGCTGACTCTACACCTGCCTCGCTCACAACGCCGGCCTCTGCCAGCGTCGAAAGCCCCCCGAGCCGCTCCCAGGCGGGACGAGCCTCGCGGGCCATCATGCCCGTGAAGACCCCGCCAGCACTCACCTTCGTCCGCCGTTCGAGGCCGAGCCCCGGCAGCCGCGCCTCGAGGCGGCGCCGCAGCAGCCACTTCGACCGGCCGTCGCGCATCAAGAGCTGCGGCGGCACGCGGTAGAGGGCGTCGACCAGATCCACGTCCCAGAACGGATGCAGCACGCGCTGGCCGTTCCGGCGCCCGAACTCCTGCGTCTCCTCCATATCGTGCGTGATGCCCGGGTGGAACAGGGCAGTCCGCATTTCCCGCACGTAGAAGCCATGTGGCGGCCGCGCCGGATCCATCCATCGATGGATGCGGCCGTCCATCGCCGCGCGAATCGCCGGGTCGGGCGCGACCCAATCGGGCCGCTCGCGGAGCAGGCGCCGACGCCGGCGCGCGTTCCACGGCCCCGGTGCGATGGCGTCGAGCACGGCGCTGGCGACCGGCCGTCCGGCCGTTCTCCACAGCAGCCGCGCACTATCACCCCGCCTGCCCGCCGGGTGGGATCGGCGCCATGTCTGCAACATGCGCCAGATGCCCGCCGCGTCCCCCCGCAGCGCGAGGTCGGCCATCAGGTATGGCGTGACGGTCAGCCACTCGTCACCGCCCCTGCCGGTCAGCACTACCCGCGCGCCTGCCGTTCGCGCAACCCTCGCCAGGTGCATGTAGGCCGGCGACCAGATGTTCCACATCGGCTGCGGCCACCCGGCACTGAGGTCGAGCGCCGCTTGCAGCAGGCCGCCGGGGCCTGCCGCCTCGGTCAGCGGCACGAGACGCTGGCCCAATTGCAGCTGCCGCGCGACGGCCGTCTGCACCACTTCCTCGTTGCTGGCAGCGTCCGGAAACACGAGCGACAACGCCAGGGGCGCGTCGAGTGCCGCCGCGCGCAGGATGTCGGTCGCCACCGCCGCGATCGTGATCGAGTCGACGCCGCCGCTCAGAAATATCGCGGAGCACCCGTTCGCCCCGCCCACCGCCCGCCGGACCGCCTGCGTCAGCAGTCCCTCGAAAGCCTCCAGATCCTCTTCTCGGCTCCAGGCGATTGGTTCTGTGATCGGCGACGGGTCCCAGTAGCGCCGCTGCTCGATGTTTCCGCCGTCGAACACGGTCACGGTCGCCGGTGGCACCCGCTTCACGTCGCGGTAGGCCGTGTCCTCGATCGCCGGATACCAGCCGCAGATCCATTCCGCGAACGCGACGGCATCTACCGCACGCGACACGCCTGGCAGCGACACCAGCGGCTGCGGCGCGCCGGCGAAGTGCCATCGTCCCTCGCTCCGCGCGATGAACAGCGGCTGCAAGCCGACCTGGTCCCGCGCCACGAACAGCCGCCGCGTGCGCCCGTCCCAGACGATGGCGGCGAACGGTCCGCGCAGCCGGGCGAATGCGTCGGCGCCGTCGGTCGCGACCAGCCGTGCGACGATGGCTGCGGACGTCAGCGACGCGGTCGGGTCCAGCTCCCCCGCGTTCGTCAGGACGCCTGCGAACAGCACCTCGATGGGCGGAGCGGAACCAGCTATCAGATCGCTGCCCAGGGCTCCGGCCAGCGACAGCGGGGAGCGCGGAGCGCCAGGGCCGGCCGCGTGCACGGCCCAGTCCGGATCGAACGCCACGACCCATTCGTCGTGCCAGGTGCGCTGGTCGGGGCCCACCCAGTCGGCTGCTTTACCCGTCGGGATCGGCATCCACCAGCCCTTCGCGCGCGAGGTCTCCGATGAGCGTCGCCAGCTCCGTGCGGACGCGGGCCCGCTCCACCTCGAACTCCTGTTCCAGCGTTCGCTCGATCTCGCCTTGCGTGTGGCCCTCGCCGATCAGCTCCCACGCGCGCATGCCAGTGGCGTTCAGCTCGAAGATCCGGTTGGTGCGGAGGTTCACCAGGACCCCCCCTTCACCGAGCCGATTGGAGACCGCATCGCGGCCCTGTCGCAGCGATCCGCGCGGCGGCTCGTCTCGGTCACTTGGCGGCATCGTGCTGAAAGATGAACGTACCTGTCACACGAGCGCAAGTCAACACACGGGCCGCACGATGTGACTGGTTCGTGTTGTTTGTGCCGCGGCTGATACAGAACGGCAAATCCGGCGCTGTGCGCGCCTCGTTGCGTTCGGCAGTAAGATCGCTACTCCATCATGCCTCTCCGCCTCGGGTTCGACATGGACGGCGTCGTGGCGGATTTGAACGCCGCGCTCCTGCGCGAGGCCCTGCTGCTGTTTCCTGGCGAAGACGTGGGGTCTGCCTCTCGTGTGTTGCAGGATCCTGCGCCGCCGGCCCCCCCGGAGAGTGGCGCACTGCCGGGGGATCCCGCCGAAGTTGTCCCGCCGTCGCTGCGGCTCTCCCCGCGACAGCAGCGGCAGCTCTGGGACGCGGTCAAAAGCATTCCGAACTTCTGGGAAACGCTCGACGAGACGGAGCCCGGCATCGTGGCGCGCATCGCGGAGACGGCGCGCGCGCGGCGATGGGAAGTGATCTTCCTCACCAGCCGGCCCTCGAGTGCGGGCGACATCGTGCAGGTACAGAGCCAGCGCTGGCTGCGCCGGCTTGGCTTCGATCTGCCGTCCCTGTTCGTCGTTTCCACGTCGCGGGGGCGCATCGCCAGCGCACTCGAGCTCGACGTGGTCGTCGACGACCGGCCCGAGAACTGCCTCGACATCACAATCGACTCCAAGGCGCGCGCGATCCTCATCTGGCGCGGTGAAGAGAGCAGCGTCTCGGCCAGCGCGCGGCGGCTCGGGATCGGCGGCACGTCATCGGTCGCGGAGTGCCTCGACCTGCTCGTCGACGCCGATCAACCGGGCGAGAACGCCGGTCTGATGGGTCGCCTCCGCAAGCTCCTGGGGCTCAAAACCGCGTCGCCGCAACGGGCGTAGCGACCGGCCGCCGGCGCGCCACCACGCGCACAGTACCGCAACCGACCCACCAGTTTTGTAACGACGCGGCCCGCGCCGCGATCCTGCCTCCTTCGGTAAGCCCAAACGACGATGCGGTTTAGGGCTGTCGGCCCGGCAGGCACACGCGTTGAAGTCCAGTCCGGCGGATGTGGCCGCCCGGCGCAGCGCCAGACAGGCGCGGCAGAGGACGCCACGGCATTCGGCCGGAAAGGCTTCAACATGTCCCGCGCGCTCCCCAGACTGGCTGCCATCGCTCTCGCGTTCGCAACGCTCGCGCACGCCGGTGCGACGCCCGCTGGAGCGCAGGAGCTGTTCGCGTCGGCGTCGGCCCTGACGCTGGCTGCACGCGAGCCGAAGCCGGCCCAGGCGCTGTTGTTTCCGGTCGCCGCTCGCGAGACGCTTGCGTCCACGGCCTCGACGGGGGCTCCCGATTTTTCACGAATCCGCCGCCCTGCGGTGCTGCCGGTCCTCTACGCCACCACCGCGCTGACCCAGGTGCTGGACGCGCACTCGACTCTTTCGGCTCTCAGTCGTGGCGCACGAGAGGCCAATCCCCTGATGCAGGGCGCTTCCACGCACAGCGGCACCCTGATGGCGGTCAAGGCCGGAGCGGCAATCGGGACCGTGTTCATGGCCGAGAAGATGTGGCGCCGCAACCGCGCCGGCGCAATCGCCGCGATCGTGGCGATGAACGCGGTGACCGCCGTCGTTGCCGCGCACAACTACGCCGTCGCGGCCCGTCTGCGCTAGAGCGGCTGTCGCCGTGACACCGGAGCCCAGTGCGCGGCCCCCGGAGCACTGGACCCAGCAACGTTGACGCCCGCAGCGCCTCACCCGGTCTCCCCCAAGGGAGTGAGCGCGCCTCCGCCAGGCGCCTCGTGAGGGTGTCACGATTGCACAGAAATGCGTCGCCCCGGCCGTCGTTCCGTGCAGGATCCGGCCGCTGGGACCGAAGAGTGCTCTAGGATGAAACCACGGTGGCTCTGCAGGCACTTCTGAACGCGGCGGGCGTGCCGCTCGTTCTGGCGCTCGCGGGAGTCTGGCTCGCGCTGCTGGCGCATCTGGTCTGGGCGGCGCGACGCCTGCGCGAGCGTGCGGCAGTGGTGACCCGTGCCCTCGCCGAGGTCAGGCGAATCGAACGGAGCGGCATGCTCCCCGAAGAGCAGGTGCGGCAGCTCGAGGCCCTGGTGTCGGGCACCACGCGCTTGATGCTCCTGCGGGTGGCGATGGCGCTGCCGGAACGATCGCCTGCGATCGAGATCTTCGCCCGCTCGGCCACGACGTGCCACGATCTCGCCTGGTTCGTCGAACAGGCATCGGCCTGGCGTGGCCCCCGCGCCAACTGGCGGCGGATTGCGGCACTGCGGCTCCTTGGCTACCAGGGCTACTCCGGCATCGTGCCGCTGCTCGGCCAGGCGGTCAGCGACCATGATTCCGAGGTCGTCGGCGCCGCCGTGTCGATCCTCGGCCGGATCCCGGACACGAAAGCGGCCGAGATTCTGATCAACGCGATCAAGAACCGGCAGTACTCGCCGTCGCGGATTGCGACCTACGTCGATCAGTTCCCCATCCCGATCACGCATCTGATTCGCCCGCTGCTCCAGCATCCGGACGCGACGGTCCGCTACTGGGGCGTAATGCTGCTGGCGCGCCACGCGCCGGCGCCAGATCTCGAGCGCGACCTTGCCGCGCTCACCAAGGATCAGGCGCCGCTCGTGCGCCGCGCGGCGGTCGCCAGCCTCACGCGGATGAACGTCGCCGAGGGCGTCGAAGCCGCCCGGGGCATGCTCGCCGATCCGGTGTGGTACGTCCGCGCGCACGCGGCGCGCGCGTTGGCCGCCGCAGAGGATCCCGAGCTGGCGCCGCTCGTCGCGCCGCTCCTGGCCGACCGCGAATGGTGGGTGCGGACGGCGGCAAAGGACGCGCTGCAGCGCATGGGTTCCGAAGTGTGGGCGTCGCTCGTGCCATATCTCGATCACACGGACTCCTTCGCGCGCAACGGGGCCGCGGAGGTTCTCCAGAACATCGGCATTCTCGATAGCCTGATCGTTCTCGAGGCGGCCACGACGCGGCCCAGCGCCGCGAAGATCGAGATGTTGCGGAAGATTACCTCGGCCGGGGGCAGCCGCATGGCGGAAGCACTCCTCGACCGCGTGGATCCGGACAGCCGGGCCCGCGTCCGCGATCTGCTGTCGACCCTCGGGCTCGAGCTCGCGGGGGTGGCGTGATGCCGCACGGGATGGCTGGCTGGCTGGTCACCTGCGCGGTGGTGTACCTCCTCGGATCGTACGCGGTCGGCGGCCCGCTGGCGCTCTGCCGCACGGTCATCGCGGTTGCGAGCCGGCGCCGCGCCCGGTACCGCGGCCATCCCGACGAAGTGCTGGCGAGCTCGCGCTTCACGATTCCCGTGAGCGTGATCCTTCCGATCGGCGCCGAGCAGGACGTCGCCGGTGCCGTCGAGCATCTCCTTGGCCTGACCTACCCGGAGCACGAGGTGATCGCCGTCGCCGGACGGCATGACGGCGTGCCCGCGTCGTTGCGCGAGCGCTTCGACCTGAAGGCGTGCGAGATCTTCTTCCGCCGGTCGCTGCAGACAATGCCGGTGCGCGGGCTGTACCGCAGCGCCGCCGATCCGCGGCTGCTCGTGGTCGAGTGCGACGCGGAGAGCCGCGGCGACGCGTTGAACTGTGGCGTGAACCTCGCGCACTACCGCTACGTGTGCTGCGCCGATCCCCGCGCGCGCTACGCGCCCGGTTCGCTGCTCGCGAGCATGCAGCCGGCCGTGGAGGATCCCGCCGTCGTGGTCGCCGTCACGACGACGATCGCGGCGACGTGCGCGGGCGCGAGCGAAGCCGCCGGCCCGCCGGCCGGTATCGCTGGTCTGCTCCAGCGGTTGTCGGGGTTGCGCGAGATGCTCGGACGCGGTGGACGCACCCGCTTGCGGCTGGCGGCCGAGGGGCTGCCCGGGTTCACCTTGTGGCGGCGCGACGTCGTCCTCGAAACCGGCGGCTTCTCGCCCGATCTCGCCGCTGAGCAGGCCGACCTGACGCTGCGCGCCCATCGGCAGCTGCTCCGGTCGCGCCAGCCGTACCGAATCGTGCACATCACCGAGCCGATGGGAACCGCGGCCGACACACGCGCGCTCGACGGTCTGCTCGCCGAGCAGCTGCACCGGCGGGACGCGATCGCGCCGGCCGTGTGGCGCTCGCGCGGCATGCTGTTCAACCCGGCGTACGGTCGCGTCGGCCTGATCGATCTGCCGCAGCTGCTCCTCACCGCGGCGGTCGTTCCGTGGTTCGAGCTGCTGTGCCTGGCTGCGCTGCCGCTTGCTCCCGCGATCGGCGTGCTCACGCTGCCGCAGCTGCTCATTGCGATCGTGGCGATTGCGCTCGGCAACGGGCTGCTCATCAACACGGCGATGCTGCGAGCGCCACTCGATCTGGATGAACGGCGCGTGCTCGCGCTCGTGCTGCTGGCGCCCTTCGAGGTGTTCGTCGCGCGCCCGGCGCGTCTGTGGTCACGGGTGAGAGGGCTGACACGCGCGCTGGCGCGGCCGGCGCCCATGGGTCTCTGAGGCGAGCACAGGGTTCGAGCCGGGCGCACTCACGCGGCAAAAACGGTACGGCCCTCGAAGAAAAACGCGCAGATTGTCTCGCGCAAGGCGGTCAGCGACTCCGAGCGGTTGATCGCGACCCGCAGGTGGGAGCCGTTCTCGAAGCCCTTCGTGTACCAAGTGCCGAGCGCGCGCACCTTGTTGATCACCCACCGCTCGCGCCCGCGGGCGGTTCGTGTCTCCGCGGCAGCCCGATCGCTCCCGGCGATGTGCCGAAAGCCGTCCGCTTCTCCCGCGCCTTCGTAGAGCAGCAGGTCCATGTACTCGAGCAGGAACTCCCCGCGTTCCCGGAGAGACACCGCACGGGGCACGCGGCCAGCCGCGAGGTCCCGCGCCTGCGCCAGAATCCACGGGTTTCGCAGCACGCCGCGTCCGACGAGCACGCCGCTCACAGGCGTGGTCGCGAGACGCTCGATGATCTGGCCTGGCTCGACGCAATCGCCGCTGCCGAGCACCGGGATCCCGACCCCCGCCGCAACATCGGCGATCAGGTTCCAGTCTGAGCTTCCGCTGTAGGACTGCGCCGCCGTGCGCCCGTGCACGGCCACGGCGGCCGCACCCGCGTCGGCGGCCATCCTGGCCAGCGTCGGCGCATTCACCTCGCGCTCGTTCCACCCGGCCCGCATCTTGACCGTGACCGGAATGCTGACGGCTCGCGCCATAGCCGCGATGACCGAGGCGGCGTGCTCCGGCTCGCGCATCAGGCTGCATCCGGCGTTGTGCCTGGCGATCTTGGGCACCGGGCAGCCCATGTTCACGTCGACGATGTCGGCGCCGAGGTCCTGCACGATGCGGGCGGCGTCGGCCATCGTGCCCGGATCACCGCCGAAGATCTGGATTGAGACCGGACGCTCCTCCTCGGTGTACTCGGCGTACTCCAGCGTGCGATCGATGCCGCGCACCAGCCCCTCGGCGCTCACCATCTCGGTGACCACCAGGCCGCATCCGCCCTGGCGCTTGACCAAACGACGGAACGCCGTGTCGGTCATGCCGGCCATGGGGGCGATCGCGTACGGCGAGGCGAGCGACACGTTACCGATCTTCATGAAAGTACCTACGCCTCCGGGCGCTCACAGCGGGCGCACATCTGCCGCGTCGACCTGCACGCTGACGCCGCGGCCAATCAGATCGACCGACAGCACCAGCCGCGCCTGCGAGCCTTTCCGCTGCAGCCGTCCGGTGACGCCTTTGAGCGGGCCGTGCACGACTTCGACCCGCATGCCCGTTTTCAGCATAGGGCAGGGGTCGCACGGCAGCGCGCTGTTCACGAGCTGTTGAATGCCCTCGACCGCCTCGTCCGGTATCGGCGCCAGCTCGCCATTGAACGACACGATCGAGACCACGCCGGCGCACTTCAGTACCGGCAGGCGGTTCGCCGGCGCGAACCGCGCGAAGCAGTAGCCGGGAAAGAGCGGCCAGTCGATCTTCTTCTTGCGATCCTTCCAGCGGCTCCAGCGAGGGGTGGTCGGCAGAAACGCATCGATGCCGCGCTCGGCCAATTGCTCGAACACCGCGCGCTCGTGACGGCTCCGCGTCCACACGGCAAACCACCGTACCGTGCCCGCACTTTCGCGGGGCATCTGCTGGCGGACGGCATCGCTCATGACGGATGCGCGGCGGCGATCAGCGGGTCGAGGGCGACGGCGCCGAGCCGGCAGGCGGCGCGGTCTTCTCGGCGGCGTCTGCGGCGAGGCCAGCCTCGTAGGCCTTGCGCAGCTCGTCGTTCTTCCACTCGATGATGGCTTCCTTGCGCATCTTCGCGAGGTACTTGCGCAGCTCGACGCCCCGTTTGGCTTCGAACAGCTTCTCTGCGATCTGATCGCGGACCTGCTCGGGCGGCTGCACTTCTTCCGGTGTCATCGTCTCGAGCTTCAGCAACTGGTATCCCTTCGGCGTCCGCAGCGGCTCGCTGATGTCGCCGGGCTTCATGCCGCTCAACAGCTTCTGCAGTGCCGGCGCCAGCTCGGTCATGGTCAGCGGCCCAATCAGGCCGCCGTTCGCGCGCGAGGGGGAATCCGACAGCTCCGCGGCGATCTTCTCGAACGCCTCGCCGCCCTTCACGCGCGTGCGGATTTCCTCGAGCCGGGCGCGGGTCTCCTGGTCGGCGGCTGCGCTGACCCCTTCGGCCGACGCGGCGACGTTCAACTGAATTTCGCGCAGCGTCACCGTCGCGGGCTTCAGGAACTCGCTGCGATGGGCGGCGTGATAGGCGAGTGCTTCCTCCTCGCTGATGCCGACCTTCTGCATCACCTCCTGGCTCTGGACGCGCGAGATGATCATCTGCCTTTCGAGCGACCGCCGCAGGTCGGCCATGGTCATGCCTTCCTGCTTCAACGCCGCCATGAACGCCTCATCGGTGTCGAGCTTGTTGTCCTTGCGGATCTGCGAGACCACCTGCGCGAACTGCTCGTCGGAGAGCTTGTATCCGAGGTCCTTGCCGCGCTGCAGGAGAATGAGCTCGTCGACGGCATCGACGATGAGCTGCGGCGTAATCTCGGCGATGGCTTTCTTCAGTTCGGGGGATTGCGGATCGACATCGACCTTGCGGGCGCGCAGCGCCAGAACCTGCCGCTGCTCGAACTCCGTTTTGGTGATGATTTCGCCATTCACCTTGACGATGATCTGCTCGATGATCTCGGCGTGCACCGCCGTGACGGCGGTCGCCATCAACGCCGCCGCGAGGGCCGCAGCCCACAACCTGTTCGTCATGCCTGTCCTTCGATTCGCCGGAATTTCCGGCACTTCATGTTATCCCAGCAGCTCGCTCAGCAGGCCGCCCACCTTTGTAAAGACGCCCTGCTCGCCACGCGGGTCTTCCGCCTGCGGCTTGAGCATTTCGGCCTTGGAGAAGCCCGGCACCACCTCGCCTGCGGTCGCGCGCGCCGTCCACCACGAGCCCGGCGCCGCGGCGTGGCCTGCGTTCCCATCTTGCCGGCGAGCACGTCGGTCGAAGTCAGCGGCTTGCGGCCCAGCTCGGGCCAGGGCGACGGGCGTGACCCTCTCGCTGGCCCAGCGGCAGCGGCCGGCCGCGGCTTGTCTGCCGGCCTGGGCCGGGCGATCCCGCCTCGCAGATCGAGCCGAAGTCCGGCCGGAGGCACCAGGATGACGTCCGTCCGCCTGTTGACCAGCGACACCAGCCGCTCGGGATCGAGCTTCGCCTGGGGGCGGAATCGGAACACCACGACCTGCGCCTCGCGATCGACGGCCTCGATCCCGAGGCGGTCGGCCATGATCCGGATCCGTCCGTAGTCGGCGAGATTGAGCACCGATGGCGGCAGGGGCCCGTAGCGGTCGCGCACGTCGGCCAGCGTCTGTTCGAGGTCCTCCTCGCGACGCGCCGACGCCATCTGCCTGTAGATCATCAGCCGCTGGTTCATGTCGGGGATGTAGAGCTCCTCGACTTTCAGATCCACCCGCAGGTTGACGGCCGCGCGAAGATCGTCTTCGACCTCTTCGCCCTTCAGTTCGCGGACGGTCTGCTCGAGCAGCGTCATGTACATCTCGAAGCCGACGGTTTCGATCTGCCCGCTCTGCTCGCCGCCCAGGAGGTTGCCGGCCCCGCGGATCTCGAGGTCGAGTGCGGCGACGCGGAACCCGCTTCCCAGATCGCTGAACTCCCGGATCGCCGCCAGCCGCTTCTTCGCAACCGGCGACAGGTTGTCCTCCGGCGGGATCAGCAGATATGCGTAGGCCGGACGATCCGATCGTCCGACCCGGCCGCGCAGCTGATACAACTGCGCCAGGCCGTAGCGGTCGGCGCGATTGATGATCATGGTGTTGGCGTTCGGGATGTCGAGGCCGTTCTCCACGATCGTAGTCGCCACCAGCACGTCGTGCTTGCGTGCGACGAACTCGAGCATGGCGCGCTCGAGCGCGTCTTCCGACATCTGCCCGTGGCCGACGACGACGCGCGCGTCGGGCACGAGGCGTGTAATCAGATTGGCGATCGAGTAGATCGACTCCACCCGATTGTGCACGACGTACACCTGCCCGCCGCGTTCGAGTTCGTGCCGGATCGCGCGCGCGATCACCTGCGCGTCGAACTTCACCACGTTGGTCTGGATTGACAGCCGATCCTTCGGCGGCGTCTCGATGATCGACATGTCGCGGATGCCGACGAGCGACATGTTCAGCGTGCGCGGAATCGGCGTCGCGGTCATCGTCAGGACGTCGACCCGCTTGCGCAGCTGCTTGATCTTTTCCTTGTGCACCACCCCGAACCGCTGCTCCTCGTCGACCACGAGCAGGCCGAGATCGCGGAACTGCACGTCCTTCGACAGCAGCCGGTGTGTGCCGACAATGATCTCCAGCTTGCCGGCGGCGAGGTCCTCGAGCGACTGCTTCTGCTCGCCTTTGCTGCGGAAGCGGCTGACCATGTCGATGCGCACCGGGAACGCGGCAAAGCGCTCCCGCAAGGTCTTGAGATGCTGGAACGCCAGCACGGTCGTCGGCGCGAGAAAGGCGACCTGCTTGCCATCCATCACCGCCTTGAACGCGGCGCGCATGGCGACTTCCGTCTTGCCGTAGCCGACATCACCGCAGAGCAGGCGGTCCATCGGCGTCGGCGACTCCATGTCCGCCTTGATGTCGGAGATGGCGTTGAACTGGTCCACCGTCAGGTCGTACGGGAACGCGTCCTCGAACTCCTGCTGCCAATGCGTGTCGGCGCTGAAGGCGTGGCCGACCACCGTCTTACGCGCGGCATACAGCTTCAGCAGCTCCTCGGCCATGTCACGCATGGCCTTCTTCACGCGCGTCTTGGCGCGTTCCCATGTCGTGCCGCCGAGGCGATCGATCGGCGGGCGCGAAGCGCCCGTGTACTTCTGCACGAGATCGAGCCGCTCAACCGGCACGAAGAGCTTGTCCTCGCCGGCGTAGCGCAGCTCCATGAACTCCTGCGCGGCCTCGCCCACCCCGATCCCGATCTGCTTCAGGCCGGCGAATACACCGATGCCGTGATCCACGTGGACGACGAGATCGTTCACCTTGAGGTCGCGCAGATCCGAGAGGAAGGCGCGTGTGGCCGAGCGGCGGCGCTCGGGCGCGTGCCGCTCTTCTTCGAAGATGTCGGTCTCGGCATAGAGCACGAGGCGCCCGGCCGGCAGCCGGAATCCCCGCGAAACGCGGCCGAGCCCCACGAGCAGCGTCGCGGCATGCGCGTCCTCGGCGCGGTCGAGCGGCGCGGCCACGACACCGTACTCGCGTGCGACCTCGAGCATGCGCTCGGCACGGCCCGGCGTCTCGGCCAGGAAGATCACGGTCTCCTCGCGCTCGCGCGAGCCGCGAATCTCGGCCATCCAGTCCTGCACCCGGCCGCGGAACTCCATCGTCGGCTGACAGGCCACGTGGCGGAGCCGCGGTGCGGGTGCGGCGCCGGCGGGCTCGTCGTCGGCCACTCGGTCGATCGCGAGCCCCTCGAACCGGGTGGCCGCCGCGAGCCGGGACGCGACGGTATCCCAGTCGATCAGGATCTCGGACGGGTGCGGCAGGCGTCCGGGCACACGCGCCGGACGCCGCCCGGAAGTGGCTTCGCTGAAGCTCGCCTCCACCTGCTCGAGAAAGCCGCTCGCTGCCGCCTGTACGTCGCCGAGCTCGCACACGACGAGCAGCGGTTGCCGAGCCTTGAGGAAGTGATCGAACGCCGTGGCGGTGAGCGTCGCCGGGCCGGCCTCGGACCCGGTCTCGAGCGTCTCGCGCATCGGCATGATGTGAACCTGGTCAATCGAGCCGGTGGATCGTTGCGACGCGGGATCGTACTTGCGGATCGTCTCGATCGTGTCGCCGATGAACTCGACCCGGAACGGCTCTGCCGCGCCGGGCGGGAACAGGTCGACGATGCCGCCGCGGACGCAGAACTCGCCGTGCTCATCAACGGGATCTTCGCGTGTGAACCCCGCGTCGATGAGCAACTCCGCGAGGTCTTGCGGCGCGATCTCGACCTCCGGGCCAAGGCTGAGCGCCGCATTCAACAGCCGCTGCGGCGGACTCACCTTCGGCAGCAGGGCGACCGCCGACGCGATCACGACACGGGCTTCGCCGGCGCTCGCGCCGTACAGCGCCCGGGCGCGCGCGGATGCGACGCGCAGGTGCGGCGCCAGCCCGCGGTAGGGATCGACCTCGTGTGACGGGAACGGCAGCACGAAACGCTCGATCGCGTCACGACCGTGGCCTTCGATCGCGCCTGCGAAGAAGCGCGTGTCTTCGGTCAGACGCTCGACGTCCGCGTCGGTCGGCACGATCGCGACGACGAGCCGCTCGGGGTGTGCGTGCGACAGCGCCGCGAGCGCAAGCGCCTGGGCAGACCACGACAGCCCCGCCACGGTGCCGCCCGCGGCATCGATGCCGGTGCGGGCCACGGCGGTTTTCAGCAGCGCCCTGAGCGTCAGCGACGTGGTCGTGGACATCGTGAACCCGCCAGTGTACGACGCGGTCGCGTCGCGGCCAAGCTCATGAGACTTGGCGCTGCAGAAACGTCCGGCCCGGAATCCATAGCGGACGCGTCACGGGTGGGCCTGAAGGCAGACACTACCGGAACCGGCAACGATCGGCACCGCTGCAGCCCTGCGGCATCTGCGCGCTGTCAGCGGCAGGCCCCTTCACCGCTTCGTTGCGGACGGCGGCATTGAGCCTGAAGCGTCTCTAGTGGCCTGTGATCCGGCATCCTCGGTCAGAAGTCCGGTCCGCGGCGCGCCGCGCCGCATGCGCTCGATGAGCGCCGTGCTCGAGTGGCCCGCCGCTACTGCCACCCGCACCACCCGCCCCCCGCGCGCTTCGACCACATCCCGGCCAACGATCTGATCCGCCGGCCAGTCAGCGCCCTTGACCAGCACGTCGGGCTGAAGGGCAGTGATGATGGCGTGCGGCGTGTCTTCGTCGAAGATGACGGCAGCATCGACCACCCGCAGCGCTGCCACGATTTCCGCACGCTCATCCTGAGGGTGGATGGGGCGGCCCGGTCCCTTCAGGGCCAACACGGATCGGTCCGAGTTGACACCGACGATGAGCGCGTCACCGTGCCGGCGTGCCTCCTCGAGGTACCTGATGTGCCCGGGGTGCAGCAGGTCGAAGACGCCATTGGTGAACACGACGGTCTTGCCGCCGGCCCGCAGGCGCTCGACAAGGGCGCCCGCGTCCAATCTGCTCAGGATGGGCATGCGGTCACCCGCCTCGCTACAGGCGCGGCGACAGCTTGACGCCGGCCGAGAATTCCCAGCGGTGCGGCGGCCGGAAGATGCCCACGTCCTTGATGCGCGACTTCATCCGGAACGTGTGCAGCAGGCGGTGATAATCGTACGGCAGGCCGTCGCGCCGATGCACGGCGACATCCACCTTGTAGGTGCCTCCAACCAGGTCGAGCGCGTCGATGCGGAACCGCACCTCGCCCTCTCCGCTGAGCAGTTGCGGGACGTACTCCTCGACCTCGGTGTTCGTGCCGTAGCAGCAGATGCCTTCTGCGTTGAAGATGCCGACGCCGAAGGCGAAATCCGTGATCGGCGTCCGCGCGCGGACCTGGAGCGCAATCGTCATCGGTTCGCCGCACTGGAACACGTGAGAAGGCGAACCGTCGCCTCCGAGGAACGCTACGCCGGTGATCTCGGCCTCGCGCGAGCCCCAGCGCCCCTCGCTCGCCCGGAACATGTCGAGCGGCGTGTCGCCGGGCAGCCCCTGGTCTGATGCTGCGGCTGGCGGCGGCTCCGCCGGCGCGGGGGCCGCGTCGGCCTGCACCCGTGCGCGCGCGTCGACCGCCGTCAGGGACGCGTCCTCGCTGCGCTCCACGTCAGTGATGTAGGCGCCGATCACGCGTCGCGGATCGCCCGAGGCGCGCCCCTTGCCCTGGTCGATCCAGAGCGCTTCGTCGCACAAGCGCTCGACCAGCCCGAGCGCGTGCGTCACGAGCAGGATCGTCTTGCCGCGGCGGCGGAGATCCGAAAACTTGTCGAGGCACTTGTGCGTGAAGCCCTCGTCGCCAACGGCCAGGACCTCATCCACCAGCAGCACGTCCGGGTCGACGTGGATCGCCACCGCGAACCCGAGGCGCATGTACATACCGGACGAGTAGGTCTTCACCGGTGCGTCGATGAAGTCCTCGAGCTCGGCGAACTCGACGATCTCGTCGAAGCGCCGGGTGATCTCGCGCTTGCTGAGGCCGAGCATGATGCCGTTGATGAACACGTTCTCGCGGCCGGAGATCTCCGGGTGGAACCCCGCCCCAAGCTCGATCAGCGCCGACACGCGTCCCGCGACGGTGACCCGGCCGGTCGTCGGCTTGGCGATGCCGGCGACGCATTTGAGCATCGTGCTCTTGCCGGATCCGTTGCGGCCGACGATCGCGTAGGTCGACCCTTTCGGAACGCTGAAGCTGACGCCTTGCAGGGCGTTGAAGGTTTCGTTCGGTTTCAGATCGCGAATCAGGCTGCCCGACAGGAGCGCGCTCTTCAGCGTGGCGAACTGCCGCTTGCGCGCGTAGCGGCGATAGACCTTGGTGACGTCCACCGCCTCGATGGCATTCACCACGGCGCCCGGCATCACACCTCCTCCGCGAACGAGTCGCGCAGGCGGTCGAAGAGAAAATAGCCGAAGAGGAACAGCGCGGCAGACGCGACGAGCAGTGCCAGCAGCCACTTCCAGTGCCCGAACGGACCGCTGTAGAAGAGGATCTCCTGGTACGACACGGCCAGGTGCGTGAACGGATTCAGGTTCAGGAAGCGTCGAGTCGCCTCCGGCGCGGCCGCCATCGGATAGATGATCGGCGTCGCAAAGAACCAGAACGTGAGCAGGTTGGCGAGCAGGTCCTTGATGTCGCGGAAGTGCACGGTCAGCGCCGACACGATGAGTGCCAGGCCCACCGTCAGCAGCAGCTGTACGAGCACGATCACCGGGAACCAGACCAACTCAGAGGGATGAAGGGATGCACGATAGTAGAAGAGGAAGACGCCGAGGATTGGCAACCCGAGTAAGAAGTGCACCATGTTCGCCAGCACGGTGACGATCGGCAGGACCTCTGCGGGAAACAGCACTTTCTTGATCAGGTTGCCACCTGAGATCAGGACGTTGCTCGACTCGATCAACGACGACGAGAACCACGTCCACGGCAGGATGCCGCAGAACATGAACAGCGCGAACGGCTCGAGTTCCGCAGGGTGCGTCCCCGGCAGCACCACCGTGAAGACGAACGAGTAGATCAGCAGCAGCAGCAAGGGATTGACGAACGACCAGAAGAACCCGAGCACCGACCCGCGGTAGCGGGCCTTCAGCTCGCGAACGACCAGACTCTGGACGAGGCCGCGATACTTGAGGAGGTGGGCGAGATTGTGAAACATGGCGAGGGTGTGCCTGGCGTCACCCTCTCCTCGTCCGGGCGCGTTCTGCGACTCGCAGGCGCATGATCGCCGCCATCATGGCGACCCGGGCGCGCTCCGCATCTTCGAGGGATCCGGGACGGCGCAGGTGCTCCTCGGACTCGCGCCGCTCGGATTCGCACTGTGCGACATCGATTTCCTCCGGCCGCTGGGCACGCGTCGCCATGACCGTCACGCGGTTCGGCAGAACCTCCGCCACGCCGAACTCGATCGAGAGGAACAGCTTCTCTGCCCCCTTGCGATACCACATCTCGCCCGGCTGGAGCCCGGCGAGCAGCGGCGCATGGCCGGGCAGGACGCCGAACGCTCCGTCCAATCCCGGCATCTGCACTTCGTCCACGCGCTCGTGCACGATCGGGCGATCGGGCGTGACCACGTCCAGGATGATCACTTTCGGAATCATGCCGCTTCAGCCTTCGCCGCGCGCTCCAGCACCTCGTCGATCGTGCCCACCATGTAGAACGACTGCTCCGGCACGCCGTCGTGCTTGCCCTCGACGATCTCCTTGAAGCCGCGGATGGTTTCGGCAATCGTCACGTACTTCCCGGGCGTCCCGGTGAACTGCTCGGCGACGAAGAAGGGCTGCGACAAGAACCGCTGCACCTTGCGCGCGCGCGACACCGCCAGCTTGTCGTCCTCCGACAGCTCGTCGATCCCGAGAATGGCGATGATGTCCTGCAGGTCCTTGTAGCGCTGCAGCACCTGCTTCACCTGCCGTGCCACGCGGTAGTGCTCCTCGCCGAGGATCCGCGGGTCGAGAATGCGCGAGGTCGACGCGAGCGGATCGACCGCAGGGTAGATGCCCAGCTCGGCGATCGAGCGCGACAGGTTCGTGGTGGCGTCGAGGTGCGCAAACGTCGTAGCCGGCGCCGGATCCGTGTAGTCGTCGGCGGGGACGTAAATGGCCTGGACCGACGTGATCGAGCCGTGCTTGGTCGACGTGATCCGCTCCTGCAGCTGGCCCATTTCGCTCAGCAGCGTCGGCTGGTAGCCGACCGCGGACGGCATGCGGCCGAGCAGCGCCGACACTTCGGAGCCGGCCTGCGTGAAGCGGAAGATGTTGTCGATGAAAAGAAGAACGTCCTTGTTCTCCGCGTCGCGGAAGTACTCGGCCACCGTCAGCGCCGTCAGCCCGACGCGCATGCGCGCGCCCGGCGGCTCCGTCATCTGCCCGTAGACCAGCGCCGCGCGTGACTTCGCCGGGTCGGCTGGATCGATGACGCCGCTCTCCTGGAACTCGAGCCACAGGTCGTTGCCCTCGCGGGTGCGTTCGCCGACGCCGCCGAACACCGATACGCCGCCGTGCTTCAGGGCGATGTTGTGAATCAGCTCCATGATGATGACGGTCTTGCCGACACCTGCGCCGCCGAACAGCCCGATCTTGCCGCCCTTGAGATACGGCTCGAGCAGGTCGACGACCTTGATGCCGGTTTCGAACATCTCGAGGGTGGTGGACTGCTGTTCGAGGTCTGGCGGCGGCACGGTGAATCGGCCAGCGCTCCGTGCATTCGACCGGACGCTCCGGGAAGTCGACCGGCTCACCGAGCACGTTCATCACCCGGCCGAGCGTCTGTGGCCCGACCGGCACCGAGATTGGCACGCCGAGGTCGATGGCCCGCATGCCGCGCTGCATGCCGTCGGTCGGCTTCATCGCGATCGTGCGCACGCGGTTTTCGCCGAGGTGCTGTTCCACCTCGGCCACGACGTCGATCGGAGTGGTCGCGCCGGCGTCGGACACGATGCGGACGGCGTTGTAGATCTCCGGCAGGTGACGCTCGAACTCGATGTCCACCACCGCGCCGATGACCTGCACCACCCGGCCGACGAGGTCTGCCTGTGTCGCCATAACTCTCCTGCGTTCCTGTCGCCTAAATCGATTCCGCCCCGGACACCACCTCGATGATCTCGCGGGTGATGGCCGCCTGCCGGACCTTGTTCATGTAGAGCGTGAGCGAATCGACGATCTCGATCGCGTTGTTGGTCGCCGCGTCCATTGCGCTCATGCGCGCGGCGTGCTCGGCGGCCGCCGACTCGAGCAGCGCGTGGAAGATTTCGTACTGCACGTAGCGCGGCAACAGCGCCGCGAAGATCCGCTGCGGGTCGGCCTCGTACAGGTAGTCGATCGGCGATCCTTCGTCGATGCGGCCGTCGTGGTCGTAATCCAGGTTGAATCCCGGGCTTGCTGCCATCGGCACGAGCGCCGCGAGATCGTCGCCCAGGCGCGGCACGGGCAGCAACCGCTCGGTTACGACACGCTGCGCGATCATCGACTTGAACTCGTTGTAGACGATGTAGACCGCGTCGATCTCGCCGGAGACGAAGTCGTCGATGATCGGCTCCGCGATGCTTTCCGCGTGCGTGAACTCGAGGCGCGCGAAGATGTTCATGCGCTCGAGCCGTACCGGGTGCGAGCGCCGCCGGAAGAAGTCGCGCCCCTTGCGGCCGACCAGCCCGAGCGACACCTGCTGATCGCGTCTGTCGGCGATGAACTGTCCGGCGGCGCGGATCACGTTGGCGTTGAATCCTCCGGCCAGACCTTTGTCGCCCGTGATTACGAGCAGAAGAACGTGGCCGCCCGGCTTCCGATCGTCGCGGGCGGCGAGCAGCGGGTGGCTGGCGGCGTCCACCCGGCCGGCGAGGCTGTAGAGCACGCGGATCATCGCCCGCGAGAACGGCCGCGCGGCGATGATCCGGTCGTGCGCCTTGCGCAGCCGCGACGCCGCGATCATCTTCATCGCCTTCGTGATCTGCTGCGTGGACTTGACGGCTCGGATCCGGCGGCGGATGTCAATCAGGGACGGCATAAGAGCGTTCGATCCATGCGGGATGCAGGATGGCGAATGTCGGATATGCGAGCACGGACGGTTGACCAAAGGGGAAGGCCCATTGAGCGTTGGGCATTCCGGCGTCGGGCATCCTGCATTCCGACATCCCTCATCCGCCTACGCGGCGGCCTTCTTGGGATCCACGGCCTCGCGCACGAATTCCTTCAGCAGCTCGTGCAGTTCTGCCTTCGCCCCGTCGTCGAGGATCTTCTTTTCAACGATCCCGGGGAGCACACCCGGGTGACGCGATTCGACAAAGCGGTACAGCTCCTGCTCCAGACGGCCGAGCGCGGAGACATCGGCGGTGTCGAAGTAGCCGTTGGTCGCGGCGAAGATCAGCAGCACCTGCTTCTCGACCGGCAACGGCTCGTACTGCGGCTGCTTCAGGATCTCGACCAGCCGCTGGCCGCGTGCGAGCTGCTGCTGCGTGCTCTTGTCGAGGTCCGAGCCGAACTGGGCGAAGGAGGCGAGCTCCCGGTACTGCGCGAGGTCGAGCCGGAGCGTGCCGGCCACCTGCCGCATGGCCTTGATCTGAGCCGAGCCCCCGACGCGCGACACCGAGTTGCCGACGTTGATCGCGGGCCGCACGCCCTGGTTGAACAGGTCGGTCTCGAGGAACAGCTGCCCGTCCGTGATCGAGATGACGTTGGTCGGGATGTATGCCGACAGATCGCCCGCCTGCGTTTCGATGATCGGCAGTGCCGTCAACGAGCCGCCGCCGAGCTCGTTGCGCAGCTTCGCGGCACGCTCGAGAAGCCGCGAGTGCAGGTAGAACACGTCACCGGGGTACGCTTCGCGCCCCGGCGGCCGGCGCAACAGCAGTGAAATCTCACGGTAGGCCTGCGCGTGCTTCGAGAGATCGTCGTAGATGCAGAGGGCGTGGCGTCCGCTGTCGCGAAAAAACTCTCCCATCGCGCAGGCCGAATACGGGCTGACATAGAGCAGCGGCGCCGGCTCGGACGCCGAGGACGCGACGACGATGGTGTATGCCATCGCGCCGTTCTCCTCGAGCGTCTTCACGACCTGGGCGACGGTCGACTGTTTCTGTCCGATCGCGTTGTAGATGCAGATGACGCCGGTGTCGCGCTGGTTGATGATCGCGTCCACGACCACCGCCGTCTTCCCCGTCTGCCGATCGCCGATGATCAGCTCGCGCTGTCCGCGGCCGATCGGGATCATCGCGTCGATGGCCTTGATGCCGGTCTGGAGCGGTTCACGCACCGGCTGCCGATCGACCACTCCGGGGGCGAGACGCTCGATCGGGGAGAACTCGGTCGTCGCAATCGGCCCTTTGCCGTCGATTGGCTCGCCGAGTGCGTTCACGACGCGGCCGAGCAGTGCGTCGCCGACGGGCACCGACATGATCCGGCCCGTCCGCCTGACGGTGTCGCCTTCTTTCACCAGCTTGAAGTTGCCGAGCAGCACGGTGCCGATGCCGTCCTCCTCGAGGTTGAGCGCGATCCCGAAGACGCCGTGCGGGAACTCGATCATTTCGCCGGACATGACGCGGTCGACGCCCTCGACTCGCGCGATGCCGTCGCCGAGCGAGACCACGGTGCCGACTTCCGCGACGTCCACATCGACGGCGAAGGTGCCGATCTGCTCGCGGATGACCTTCGAAATGTCTTCTGCCTTGATGTTCATCGCTACACGTTCTCCACGAGCTTCTGGCGCATGCGCGCGAGCTGGGTCGTGACGCTGCCGTCGTATACCGTGCTGCCGACTCGGGCCACCACGCCACCGATGATGGCGGGATCCACGCGTGTGGAGACGAGCACCTGTTTGCCGCTCGCCTGCCCGAGCGCGCGGCCGACACGATCGGCGGTCTCCGGGGTGAGCGGCACCGCCGTCGTGATCTCGGCCGAGACGATGTTCTTTCGGTCGAGCAGTCGCGTGCGGTACGCGGCGGCGAGATCCGGCACCAGCCGCAGGCTGTCGCGCTCGGCAAAAGCCGTCAGCAGCTTCGAGACGAGCGGCGTCAATCCGAGGCTGGACGCAATGAGCTGCAGCGCCTGCACCCTGCGCGCAATCGGCAGCCCCGGGCGGAGCAGCAGGGCCTGCACTTCCGGCTGCGTGCGCATCGCGTCCGCAATCGCGTCGAGCTCGGAGCCAACCCGGTCGGGATCCGATTCGCGTGTGGCGACATCGAGGAGCGCGCGCGCCTCACGCGCACCCGCCGCTTTTCTACTCATGCTTCGTGACCTGTTCGAGGTAGCGATCGAGCAGCCGGCGCTGGTCGTCGGTGGTCAGGCGCGTGCGGATGCGCTCCCGCGCCACCTGCACGGCGAGATCGGCGGCGTGCGTCACGAGATCACGGCGGACCGCGCGCAGCTGCAGGTCGATCTCCCGGCGCGTCTGCTCCAGCAGCCGTTCGCGCTCGGCCGCGGCAGCCTGCTCGATCCGCGCCTGCTCGCCTGCAATCTCCTCCTGCCCCCGCGCCCGCAACGTGTCGAGCTCGCCCGGCAACTGCTTCAACTTCGCGTCGATCTCGACGATCTGCCTCGCAGCGTCCTCCTTCATCGTCGCGGCCGTGACCAGATCCGTTCGAATCTGCGTGCTGCGATCGGCCAGGTACACCCGGATGGGATCGCGCAGGAAGTAGACGAGCACACCGGTGAGCACGACGAAGTTGAACAGTTTGCCGGCGAACGCCCAGGGACTCTCGCCGTGTTGTTCCTCGGCCGTGTGTCCCTCTGCGATCGCCTGACCGGATACGGGCGCGTCATGCGCGGGCTGCGCCTGCACTGCGGAAGCGGTCAGCGACGCGGTGCTCTGCCCCGAGACAGGAGAAAACGGGGCGCTCGAGAGCAGCAACCCACACGCGATCACCGCGGGCGCGAGCCACGGCGCGATATTGCGCCAAGTTTCACAAGGGTAGCGGGTTTGGAACGCCAGCGCCGGGTTGTGCACGGGGCCTCTAGGAAGCAGAGTGGCCAAGCACCCGCTCGACGATGGTGGTGGCCAGGATGTCAGCGTCGCGATCCAGACGCGCGCGAGCCTCAGCGGCGTCGGCGCGCACACGTGCCGTCGCGGCGGCGATCGTCGCTTCTGCCTCCTGCCGGGTCTGGGCCAGCAATTCCCCGCGCCGATCCAGGGCGGCACGGCGCGCTTCGTCCATCTGCCGGTAGACCTCGGCCCGTGCCTCGCGTGTCCGCGCGTCGAATTCCTCGGTGGCCTCGCGGGCCTGCGTCGCCGCGCGCTCCGCCAGCTGCCGCGCAGAAGCGACCGCCGCTTCCCGTGCGGCCATCACGCGGATCAGTGGCTTGAAGAGCAGGCTGTTCAGAATGGTGGCCATCAGCAGAACAAAAAAGATGACCCAGAGGACCGACAGGTCCGGAATCACGCAAGGACCTCCGCAAACCGGCCGGAAACCGGCACGGACAAACGACAATTTATATCACGGGCGGCGGGAGGGCCGCCACCCCGCCGGGCTAGCAGGGGTGATGAAAAAGGGCACCCTGAATGAAAAATGCACAATGGAAAACGGCGAACCTGCGGAATTGTTTGCATTTGAGCATTCAGGCTGCGGTCTTCGGCAGCCGATAACGGGATCGCTCCGAAGCAGTGCTGGCGCGCTCCGCGTCTATTCCCGTAGCAGTCTTACGGAAAAAGCGCCCTTCTGTCCGGCAGATCCGATGAGCGCCGCCGTGGCGCCGGCGGCTGTGAGCGCGGCGCACACCTCACCGGCCGCGTCCGCGCGAACCGACACCAGCAACCCGCCGGACGTCTGCGGGTCGAAGGCGATGTCCACGAGCGCGGGGTCGAGGCCGATGTCGAGCCAGGTTCCAGCCCCGAAGTGCTCCCGGTTCGAGGCGAGACCGCCCGACCGGTTCTGGGCGGCGATGGCCCGGACACCGTCGAAGAGCGGCAGATCGCGCGCGCAGAGGTCGAGGCAGACGCCGCTCGCGACGGCCATCTCGGTGGCGTGCCCGACGAGCCCGAACCCGGTGATGTCGGTGCAGGCGTGCACGTCTTCGCCGAATCGCGACAGCACCTGCGCGCTCGCCGCGTTCAGGGTTGTCATCGAGGTCACGGCCGCACCGGCCAGCGCCACCGGCGCGCGCCCGAACTTGACGGCGGTGCCGACGATGCCGGTCCCGAGCGGCTTGGTGAGAATGAGGACGTCATCGATTCGGGCGCCGGCGTTCGTGAGCATACGGGCGGGATCGACAGCACCCGTCACCGCGTAGCCGAACTTCGGCTCCGGGTCTCGCACCGTGTGGCCGCCGAGCAGGGCGACGCCAGCCTCGCGCAGCTTGTCGAAGCCGCCGAGAAAGATCTGGCGGATGGTCTCGCCATCGAGCGCATCCGGAAAGCCGGCAATCGCGAGGGCCGTCAGCGGACGTCCGCCCATCGCGTAGATGTCCGACAGCGAATTGGCCGCGGCGATCTGCCCGAAGGTGAACGGGTCGTCGACAATCGGCGTGAAGAAATCGACGGTCTGCACGAGGGCCGGCCCCCCCTCCCACGCGTACACACCGGCATCGTCAGCGGTCCTGAAGTCGATCAGGACCCGCGGGTCGGTCTGTGGTGGAAGGTCGCTCAACACGTGAGCGAGCTCGCCAGCGGCGAGTTTGCTCGCTCAACCCGCGCAGGCGACGAGCTCGGTCAGGCGCTTCTGGCTCATGGTCTCCTCGATCCGGCCGCGGTTCGAATCAGCTGCCGGCCAACGCTTCGTAGATCCGAATCAATTCCTGTTCGCTGACGAACTCGATTTCGATCCGTCCTTTCTTCCCGCGCCGCACGATGCGCACGCGCGTGCCGAGCTGCAGACGCAGCTTTTCCTCCGCCGCGCGCGTGTGCACGTCGGCGGGCTTCGGCGCCTTCGCCGGAGCAGGCGCTGGCCCGGCGTCGATAGCCTTCTTGACCAGGCCTTCCGTTTCGCGCACAGACAGGCTGCGCGCAATGATGTCGCGCGCGAGCGTGCGCTGCGCTGCCTGGTCAGGCAGTGCGAGCAGCGCGCGCGCATGTCCCATCGACAGGCGCCCCGCGGCGACCTCCTCCTGCACCTCGTCGGGCAGCTTGAGCAGCCGCACCATGTTGGCGACGGTCGACCGATCCTTGCCAACCGCGGTGGCGATGGCGTCCTGCGTCAGGTGGAACTCATCGCCGAGCCGCCGGTACGCAGTCCCTTCTTCAATCGCGTTGAGATTCTCGCGTTGGATGTTCTCGATCAGCGCCATCTCGAGGATGTCGTGGCGGCCCTCGGCCTCCACCTCGCGTACGACCACGGGCACACGACGGAGACCGGCCTGCCTGGCGGCGCGCCACCGGCGTTCGCCCGCGATGATCTCGTACGCGTTATCGACGCGGCGGACGACGATTGGCTGGATCACGCCGTGCGTTCGGATCGACTGCGCCAGCTCGTCGAGATGGACGTCGTCTACCCGCAGGCGCGGCTGGTACGTGTTGGGGCGCAGGAGATCGACATCCACTTCGGTCGTGGCCGCTTGCGGTTCGGGTGCGTCCGGTATGAGCGCGCTCAGCCCCTTGCCGAGGGCGCTTCGCTTTGGGTCGGGCATGGGAACGTGTCCTGCGAGTGCTGGTATCAGGGTTTGTCGCTGTTGCCGGCGATCACGCGCGACACGCCGTTGCTTACGCGGTCAAAGCGTTGCGGCGTCCGCGGGCACGGCACGCTCGCTCGGTCACGCGCTGGCCATCCCGCTCGCGTGCGTGCGCCGTCCGATGACCTCTCGTGCGAGATTGACGTACGCGGTGGCACCGCGCGACTTCACGTCGTACAGGACCACGGGCTTGCCATGGCTGGGCGCCTCCGCGAGGCGGACGTTGCGCGGGATGGCCGTCTCGAACACCTTCTCCTTGAAGAAGGCGCGAACGTCACGAGCGACCTGCTGCGACAGGTTGGTCCGCTCGTCGTGCATCGTCAACAGGACGCCGTCGATGTCGAGCGACGGGTTCAGTGACGCGCGCACGCGCCGCAGCGTGGCGACGAGATCGGCGAGCCCTTCGAGCGCGAAGTACTCGCAGTGCAGCGGAATCAGGACCGCGTCGGCTGCGACGAGCGCGTTCAGCGTGAGCAAGCCGAGCGACGGCGGACAATCGATGAAGATGGAATCGAACTGGTCGCGGAGCGGCGCGAGGAACCGGCCGAGCCGCTGCTCGCGTTCGGGGAGGGACACCAGTTCGATCTCGGCGCCGGTCAAGTTCCGATCGGCGGGAATGGCAAAGAGGCCATCGACGGCGGTTGGGAGGATGAACCCGCCCGGGTCGGGCGCGGCGCCGGTCCCGGTGAGCGCCTCGTAGATGGTGCCGGCCGGACCGGACTGCCCCCGCAATCCCACGCCGCTCGTCAGGTTCGCCTGGGGGTCCACGTCGACGAGCAGCACCTTGTGATCGGCAAGAGCCAGCGAGGCAGCGAGGTTGATGGTGGTGGTCGTCTTTCCGACTCCGCCTTTCTGGTTGGTCACTGCGACGACGCGGGCTCTCACGCGGCAAACCTCATTGGATGTTCGACTTGCGATACATTGGCTGTATAACCTAAATACGTACTGATCCTAGCCTTGTACCGGGGTCGAAGCATAGCCGTCCGTATGCGCCGAGTCAACATTTGGTTGGTAAGTCGCCCGGCCCAGCGCTGAGGAATGCGTCTGTAGATTCGCCGTACCGAAGAAGTCCCCGTGGCGCCGGCGCTTAGATAGGACGCCGAGCCGTTTCTGTTTCACGTGGAACACTCAGAAGCGTGAGGCTACGAGGTCCTTGCTCAGAACGACCAGGCGACTGCTGTTTGCTTCGACCAGGGGATGGGTGCGGTTCCACCGAAGCGGCGGAGGAATATTCGAAGGGACCGCCGGACCGATGGCGCTCCGGAACCAAAACAGCTCCCCGGTCGGCTTCAGGAAGGCCTGTAGCGTCATCAGCGTTCGTGCCTCGACGCGCACGGCGCGGACGGTGAGCACGTCTGCTCCCTCGTGCAGATCGGGACGTGAAAGCAGTTCTTCAAATCGGGCCGTCTCCACGCTCGCGTGCGGCAGCGGCAAATGGCGCACGGCTTCGGCCAGAAACACGGCTTTCCGGGTTTTTGACTCGACCATGCGCATCCTCATTGACGGACACGCCAGCGCAATCGGTATCGCGGGTGAACCGCTGCCCGAGCCTACGTCGATGCCGACGAGGTCGCCGACCGGCAGGAACCTGGCGGCAACGAGCGGTTCGACCAGCAGCCGGTCGAACGTCTGGTCCTCGGGAGGCGACAACGGAAGGCCAGTGAGGTTGATCTTAGGATTCCAGAGGGCGAGCAGCCTGTAGTACTGCTCCAGCGATCCAGCCAGCGCCTGCGACACCTGCACGTCGACGCGCCGTGCGCGCCTGATCAATCGCTCCCTGAACTCGCGGCTCGTCACGGCAGGCTGCTCCCAATCAGTGCTGCTCAGCCGGGACCACTATACCGCCGTACTTGGGCGGCAACTATCGCCACCGCGGCCGGTGTGACTCCAGGTATCCGGCTTGCCTGCCCGAGCGTGCGCGGCTGCACATAGGTCAGCCGCTCGACGACTTCGCGACTCAATCCGGGCAGAGACAGGTAGGTAAACCCTACCGGGATTACGCGCTTGTCGTCCTTTCCACGCCGGGAGATGTCGACGGCTTGACGAGCGATATAGCCCTCCAGCCGCCCTGCGGCTTCGAGACTGTCCAAGTCGAGGTGATGGTGGGTCTGGTGCAGATCCAGCGCGATCCGCTGGCTCGTCACCAGCTCTCGAAGGCTCGTGTCCGCCCGCCTAAGCGTCTGCCATACACTGGACTTCGCGCCGTCCGCATTCGCGTTGATGGACACACGCTTCAGCGTGCTCTCATTCCGATGGTACCGGTCCCGGCGGGCCCTGAAGTGTTCCCATTGCGCGCCTCCGACGAGTGCAGCGTCGTGGGCAATTGGCGTCAGCCGCAAATCGGCGTTGTCTACGCGCAGCATCAACCGGTGCTCCGCCCGCGACGTGAACATTCGATACGGCTCGAGGCAGCCTCGTGTCACGAGATCGTCCACGAGCACGCCGATGTACGCCTGATCGCGACCGAGGACGACCGGGGGCTCGTGCCGCGCGTGCTTTGCCGCGTTGACGCCTGCCATCAGTCCCTGCGCCGCCGCCTCCTCATAACCCGACGTGCCGTTCAGTTGGCCGGCGAGGAACAGGCCGCCGAGGCGTTTGGTCTCGAGCGTCGCATGGAGCTCGGTCGGCTGTATGAAGTCGTACTCCACGGCGTAGCCGGGCCTAATCATCTCGGCCGATTCCAACCCAGGGAGCGCGCGCACGAGTTCCAGTTGCACCGACGCAGGCAGACTCATCGAGAAGCCGTTGACGTAGATCTCCTCAGTGTCCAGCCCTTCGGGTTCCAGAAACACCTGATGCCGCTCCCGGTGAGGGAATCGCATCACCTTGTCTTCAAGCGACGGACAATATCGCGGACCCACGCCCGCGATCTGACCGTTGTACAGTGGCGACAAGCCGATGTGCCGTCGCACGAGATCGTGCACTCTGTCGGTCGTGTGGAGCACGTGACAGGGCGTGCGGGCACACTCGATCGCTGCGGTTGACCATGAAAACGGAGTGGGATCGGCGTCTCCCCATTCCTCTGTGAAGACGCCCCTCGAGACGGCGCCGGCGAAGTCGATGCTCGAGCGCCGCAGCCGCGGTGGCGTTCCCGTCTTCAGACGACCCCAACGAAAGCCGAGTGACTTGAGCGACGCGGACAGGTGCTGGGACGGCGGCTCTCCCGCGCGCCCGGCCGGCGTTTGCTCGGGGCCGACGTGGATCAACCCATTGAGAAAAGTGCCAGTCGTGAGCACGAGCGCTGAGCACTGCAAAATCTCGCCGCTCTCGAGCGCCAGACCCCGCACTTTTCCGCCGTCCGTCACGATCCTGCCCGCCCGTCCGACAATCCAGGTCACGCCAGGCGCGTTATCCAGCCAGGCGCGAAGCCACGCACCATATGCCCGCTTATCCGCCTGCGCCCGTGGCGACCAGACGGACGGACCGCGGCTCCGGTTCAGCATCTTGAACTGGATACCAGTCGCGTCGATGGCCCGTCCCATCAGCCCGCCAAGAGCGTCGATCTCGCGGACGAGGTGTCCCTTTGCAGTGCCACCCACTGCTGGATTGCAGGGCATATGACCAACTGTGTCCAACGACAGCGTGCAGACGCCTACACTGAGGCCAAGGCGGCTGGCTGCCCATGCCGCCTCGCAGCCCGCGTGTCCGGCGCCGACGACAAGGACGTCGTGATGAGGGCGCATGTTACTTCCCTATGCAGAATCTCGCAAAGATATGATTCAACACGTCTTCTGGCGTTCGGCCGCCCGAGATCTGCTCGAGCCACTCGCGCGCGGACGTCAGCCCCGCGATGATGACTTCCTCGGGCGCGACGCTAGATGTGTCCGTTAGGTCGTTCACCACAACATCGAGCCCTCGTTCGACTTCGCGCAGCAGCTGCACGTGACGTACGTTGGTGACCCGCGGCAGATCCTCATCGCCACGACTCCGCCCCAGCGCACGCCCCAGCGCCCGTCGAAGCACGTCGATCCCATTCCCCGTGCGTGCAGACAATTCATGCACCTCGTCGACGTCCACGTCTTCGGCGGTCCACTGGGCCGGTAGATCGGCTTTGTTCGCGACCACGAGCCGCGACGAGACTGCCGTACGTAGCAGCACCGCATGCTGCTCGGGGCCGAGAGGCTCGGAGCGGTCGAGAACCACGAGCGTCACGGCCGCTCCCTCAGTCGCCATCGCTGCACGCCGCACACCTTCGGCTTCGATATCGTCGCCGGGTGCTCGCAACCCGGCGGTGTCGACGAGAGTGACAGGCACACCCTCGATCGCAATCTGCTCCACGAGCAGGTCCCGCGTCGTGCCAGGCGTCGCCGACACGATGGCGCGGTCGAGCCCCGCGAGCCGGTTGAACAGGCTTGATTTTCCCGCGTTCACCGGACCAGCGATCACCACGCGACGTCCTTCGCGGATGACGCCGCCCTCATCCGCGCGCGCCAGCAGGTCTCGCACCTCTCCGCGGAGGCGTTCCACGCGGTCCCGAACCTCCGCGGGTTCGACGAAGTGGTAGCCCTCCTCGGAGAAGTCGAGCGACGCCTCGAGCCGCGCAGTGAGGTCCAACAGCGAGTCGCTCAGGCCGCAGATGGCCGTCGCCAGAGAACCTTCCAGCTGATCGAACGCCGCCCGCGCCTGAAGCGGCGTGACCGACTCGACGAGATCGGCGACGGCTTCCGCCTGCGTCAGCTCGATGCGCCCGTGAACGTACGCGCGGAACGTGAACTCGCCGGGCTGCGCCAGCCGCGCACCGCGACGCACGCAGGCCTCGAGGATCGACGCGAGCACCACCGGGCTGCCATGGGCGCTGATCTCGACGATGTCTTCGGTCGTGTAGGAATGCGGCGCCGGAAAGAACGTGACGATGACCTGATCACCGACGGCAGCCGGCGCCGCATGCAGTCGCAGCGTGGCAAACGTGGCATGGCGCGGCGCGAGCGGTGACGACCGACCGAGCAGTCCGCACGCGATCGGCTGCGCATCAGGGCCGCTGACGCGCACGACGCCGATGCCGCCGCGCCCAGCCGCCGTCGCGATTGCCGCGATCGTGTCGGTCGTGGAAAACATCGCCGCCGGCCAGCGAGCGTTACTTCGGGCTGATGATGACGGTCTTGACCGAGGCGTCGCCGACGCTTTCCGAGCTGGCGCCTTCTTCGGCCACGGCGAGATGGACGATGCGTCGCTCGTACGCGTTCAGCGGGCCAATCTCCTGCGGGACGCCGGTGCGCACGGCCTTGTCGGCCAGGAACTTCGCCATCTGGTGCAGCTCGCTGTCCTTGTCGCGGCGGAAGTGCTGGCAATCGACGAGCACGCGGCGGTCGTCGCCGAGTTGCCGCCGGAAGGCGGTGCTGACGATGTGCTGCAGTGCCTTCAACGGCTCGCCACGTTGCGACAGCAGCAGCTCGCCTCCATCCCCTTCGAGGTCGATGCGGTACACGTCGCCAGACTCCTGGACGACGGCCTTCAGTGGCACGCCCATCGCCCCGGTCAGATCCTGGAGAAACGTCGCAAGGCTGTCGCGGATGTCTGTCGTCATGCGTCCCTCACGCCTTTCGCGCGTCTTCGGATCGACCGGCGCCGGCGCTCTTCAGACGACGCTCGGCGGGCGGGCGCACCTGCTTCACGACAGGGGCCCCGATGATCCGGTTGGTGGCGAACTGCTGGCCGATGCCGAGCAGGTTGCTGATCGTCCAGTAGATGACCAGGCCGCTCGGCGCCCACAGGAAGAAGAACAGGAACATGATCGGCGTCAGCATCATCACCTTGGCCTGCGCGGGGTCGGCCACGGGCGTCATCCGCTGCTGCCAGAACATCGTCGCGCCCATGATGAGCGGGGTGATGTAGTACGGGTCGTGTGCCGAGAGGTCCCGGATCCAGAGCGCGAACGGCGCGCCGCGCATCTCGATCGCGACCGACAGGAGTGAGTAGAAGGCGAACAGCACCGGCATCGTCAGGAGCATGGGCACGCACCCGCTTGCCGGGTTCACGCCCTTCTCTTTGTAGAGCGCCATGAGCTCGGTGTTCATCTTCTGGCGCTCGGGATCGGTGGCCTTCAGCTTCGCGTAGCGATCCTGGATCGACTTG
The DNA here is from genome assembly GCA_963697705.1 of Vicinamibacteria bacterium. Lineage (GTDB taxonomy): Bacteria > Acidobacteriota > Vicinamibacteria > Vicinamibacterales > JAENWD01 > CAVUCH01. The sequence goes on along the minus strand of CAVOPA010000009.1, from coordinate 89,066 downwards.
ATCTGCGGCTGCAGTTCCTGCATGCGTCGCATCGACTTGACGCTCTTGTGCCGCAGCGGGAACATCAACCCGTTGATGGCGATGGTGAGGATGATGATCGACCAGCCGTAGTTCCCGACGTAGCCGTAGATCCACTTGAGCGCGCGCAGCAGCGGTACCGCCAGGAAATCCCACATGCCGAAGTAGATCGCTTTGACGAGCGTGCGATCGACGCTGGCCAGGACGTCGAAATCCTTGGGGCCGTAGAAGAAACGCGCGTTCTGGGGAGGCTTCGCGTACAGCACTTCCCAGGCGACGAGGTCGCGCTGGAGTTCGGGCTGCCCGGGCATCGGCTCGAGCACGGTCGCGTACTGCACGCGAGCGAGACCGGGCTCGACAGCCATCGCGACGAAGTAGTGGTCGTCGACCCCCGCAAACGGGAACGTGCCCTGGTGGCTCGGATGCTGGGCAGGCGTCGCGATGCGCTCGACCTTCCCGTCCTTCATGACGAGCGGCTGCGGCTTCTGCACGTAGGCGCCGAACGAGCTCTTCTTCCCGGCCAGGTGGATCGAGTCGCCGAGACCCGGACCCCATTGCACCACCGGGTTCAGCACCTCAGGGCCGTTCGAGATGGCGGACGAGTACGTGAGGATGTATCCGTCGGGCTCGATGCGAAAGGTCTTGCGCGCCCGGAGACCTGCCGCGTCCTCGAAGACGAAGGCGAGTTCCACGGGTGACGTCACCTGGATGTGAGCCGGCACGGGGGCATCGCCTAGCGTCGCCTGGAACAGAGCACCGTTCAGTCGTGCAGTTACGGTTGGATCTTCAGCCCGCAGCGCGAACGGCCGTGGCGTGCCGGCAGGCAGACCTGAGGGCACCAGATCGACCGGATCGCCGTGGTCGTCCTTGTAGTGCTTCAATCGCCAGCTGAGGATCTGCGCGCCACGGTTGGTGAACACGGCCGTGATTGAGGCGGTGTCAATCGTTACCGACCGTTCGGCGGCCTCGGCAACGAGCGCCGCCGGCGTCGGAGCGCCCTGAACGGTTGCCGCAGCTGCGGCGGCCGGCACGGCCGGCGGCGCGGTCGACGGCACTGTCGAACCAGCCGCAGCGGACTCGGTCGCGGAAGCGGCGACCGGCGCCGAGCTCGACCCCGTCGCGGATCCCTGCGTTTTCCGCGCTGGCAGCGGCTTCGGCGCGGGAAACAGGGCCTGATACCCGTACAGCACCAGAAACGAGAGAAATACGGCGAGGAGAACGCGCTTTTCCATTAATTTCAGGCTCGAGGCGGCGGAACCGGATCGAACCCGTGACCACCGAACGGATGGCATCGCACGAGGCGCCGGATGCCCAACCACACGCCCCGCACGGCGCCGTGCTCACGAACTGCGTCGGCCATGTAAGTGGAGCAGGACGGGGTGAAGCGGCAGGACCCAGTGAACAGGGGCGAGCACAGCAGCTTGTAGCCGCTCAGCACGACCAGCACGGCTCGGGCGGCCATACCGGCGTCAGGCCGGCGGGCGGGTCCGGCGCCCCCGGCGGTCCACGCAGCTCGCATAATCAGACTCAATGGCAGTGAAGGACGCGTCGAGCAGGGCCGCTCGCGGCACCACTACGATGTCGAGGCCCGGCGGGTGCGCATGCTGCCGAAACACTTCCCGCATCAGGCGCTTCGCGCGGTTGCGGACCACGGCGCCGCCAAGTTTTCGCGTGGCGGCGATCCCGAGCCGGGTCGGGCCGTGCGGTCGCGGCAGCACGAAAACGGTCATCAGCCGGCCTTGCAGCCGGGCGCCCGTGTCGTACACCTGCTTGAACTCAGGGCGCCGACGGATGTGACTGTCGGCCCGGAAGCGGTAATCCATCGCGGGTGCGCCAGACCGGGTGGCAGCTCCTGCTAACGCGGTGACGACACGCTGAGGCGTTTGCGGCCTTTCGCCCGGCGTCGCTTCAGGACGATCCGGCCGTTCTTCGTGCTCATGCGGACGAGGAAGCCGTGGGTGCGTCGACGCCTGCGGTTGTTCGGCTGAAAAGTGCGCTTCATGGAGTGTTCCGGTCTGGTGCTCTGAGCCGAGGGCGCGCCGTGGCGTTCCGTCGACCGTGGTGAACTGACAATAGTAGCCAAGCCGTTCCGGACGTGTCAACGCGAGAGTGAGCGGACGGATATTGAGGGTAGTCGCCCGGTTTTGGAACACGTTACCGAGGTCCGTGCCGCGGGGGCCGTTGGTGTGTTAGAGTCGTCCTCCCCCGCCGCGCGTCATCCGCGCACTCACATGATCGCCATCGCGAGGCTGAGGTCTGCAGCCACTTTTCCACAACTGTGGAAAAAACTGTGGAAAACCGGGTGTTCCTGCTCGAGCCGGTCCGCCGGAGGCTGATTTTGCTGGTATTCCCGCATGGCGAAAGGGGTTGCGGGCCCGGTTCTTCGCGGTTCGCGCCGACGGGACGCCGTCAAAGTCGCATGCGCTCGGCCCGATTCGGGGCGAAAGTCGGACCTCACCAGTATTCATACCGTTTTTCGAGCAGCGGCGACGTTCAGCGGGACGTCCGCTTCGAGGCGACACGAGGAAGACAATGGTGACTGGCGATATCTGGGACCAGGTACTGACCCGCATCGAAACGAAAGTCAACCGGCACAGCTTCTACACGTGGTTCAAGCCCACGGCCTTCGTGGCTGACCGCGGAGGGGAATTGCTGGTGCGCGTGCCGAACCCGGTATTCCGCGATTGGCTGGGGAAGCATTACGCTGGTTTGATTTCTGAGGCGCTCACCGAACTGGGCCAGGAGCGCGTGATCCAGTTCGTCACCGACGCTGCGCCCGAGCCGCCGGCCCCGGCGCTCACGCCCGATGAACTCGAGCAGGCGACAGACTCCGTTCCCGCACCGATCACCGGCAGTTCCGGCTTGAACGCCCGCTACACCTTCGACACTTTCATCGTCGGTTCCTCGAATCAGTTTGCGCACGCCGCGGCACGGGCTGTGGCCGAGGCGCCCTCGCGCTCCTACAACCCACTCTTCATCTACGGGGGAGTGGGTCTTGGCAAGACCCATCTGATGCACGCGATCGGCCGCTACGTGCTCGAGCACTTCGGCGGCACCAGGCTCACATACATCTCCGCCGAACGTTTCATGAACGAGATGATCCAGGCAATGCGTTACGACCGTTCGATGGATTTTCGTGAGCGCTACCGCAGCGTGGACGTGCTGCTCGTCGACGACATCCAGTTCATCGCCGGCAAAGACGGCACGCAGAGCGAGTTCTTCCACACCTTCAACGCCCTGCACGACGCCCAGAAGCAGATTGTGCTCAGCAGCGACAGCCCGCCGAACGAGATCCAGGCCATCGAGGAACGGCTGCGCTCGCGATTCGAGTGGGGACTCATCGCCGATATACAGCCTCCCGATCTCGAAACAAAGGTCGCGATTCTCAAGAAAAAGGCCGAGGCCGAAGCCGTACCGCTCCCAGACAACGTCGCGATATACATCGCCAGCAAAATCAAGTCGAACGTTCGGGAGCTCGAGGGTTCACTCATCCGCCTGGTCGCCTACGCATCCCTGAAGGGCGTGCAAATCACGCTGGCGCTGGCCCAGGAGGTGCTGAAGAACGTGCTCGGCCACGATGAGAGAGCGGTCACCATCGACGCGATTCAGAAGTTCGTGGCCGATTTCTACAAAATTCGGGTGGCCGACCTGAAATCCCGGAACAACGCCAAATCTGTGACGATTCCCAGGCAGGTGGCGATGTACCTCTGCAAGATGCTCACGAACGCCTCCCTGCCGGAGATCGGACGGAGCTTTGGCGGGAAGCACCATTCGACAGTCATTCACTCGGTCCGGAAGGTCGACACGCAACGGCACAGCGATGCTCATTTCAACAGCGTTATCAACACGCTGCTCGAGGCTTTCCGCTAGCGCGGGCGGATTTCCACAGGGATGCACAGCTTCTCGCGGCCGAGCCACGAGGCCGCCCTGACGAGCCAGGTTTCTCAACAGGCGGCCGCGCCGGCGGGGCACCGGTTATCCACACGATCTCTCGCTCCGTAAGTTCTAGAGCGACAAGAACTAACGCTCCTCGAAATACTTTTCAACAGGACCTCTTTCTTGTATAATTTCTTGTTCTTCTTTTCCTCTCTCTCCGTACAAGAGAACAGGGGCGCCGCGGCGCCTCACAGCTTCGAGGTCAGCACCACATGGAACTCGTCGTCCGCAAGAATGACCTGCTGAGAGAACTTCAATTGTTCCAGGGGATTGTCGAGCGGAAGAACACCATCCCGATCCTCGCCAACGTCCTCATGGAAGCCAAGGGCGATGAGGTTCGGATGCTGGCCACCGATCTCGAAGTGGGACTGCGCAGCCGCTGTGCGGCATCGGTTGCCAAGAGCGGGTCGGTAACCCTGCCCGCGAAGAAGCTGTTCGAGATTGTCCGTGCGCTGCCAGACACGGATGTGCGGATAGAACAGGACAACACGAGCGTTAGCGTCGCGGCTGACCGGTTCGACTCGAAGATGCAGACCTTGCCCAGGGAAGACTTCCCGACCGTGCCCGAGGCGTCGGGCACCGTCGTCGCGACCCTGCCGGGGAAGACGTTCCGGGACATGGTGGCGCGGACACAGTTCGCGATCACGGGCGAAGACACGAGGTACTTCCTGAACGGCGCCCAACTGGTCCTGGCTCCGTCGACGATGACCCTCGTGGCGACCGATGGACACCGTCTGGCGCTCGTCTCCGTGCCTCGAGAGGCTGCCGGCGGAGATGCCAGCGAGTTGAAGGTGATTCTGCCGAAGAAGACGCTGATGGAGCTGTCGCGCCTGCTCGGCGAGAGCGACGAGGCGATTCGGTACGAACAGGGCGAGAACCACCTGTTCTTCCACGTCGGCGAGCGACTGCTCATCTCGCGGAAGATCGAAGGCAACTTCCCTGCGTACGAGCGTGTAATCCCGAAGGGCAACGATAAGCGCATCGAGTTCGAGCGCGACCGCGTCACCAGCGCCATCAAACGTGTGGCGCTGCTCTCGAACGAGCGATCCCGCGCGGTCAAGCTGCTGATCGATGCCGGACGGGTCGAGGTCACCTCGAGCAGTCCGGAGTTCGGCGAAGCCAAGGAACAGCTGAACGTTGAGTACAGCGGTCCGCCGCTGCAGATCTGCTTCAACGCCCAATATGTGCTCGACTTCCTCAGCGTCGTCGATACGGATGCCGTCGCGCTCGAGCTGAAGGATGAGGTCAGCCAGGCGCTGATGCGGCCGGTGAACCCGCCGGAAGGCCACGAATACACCTACGTGATCATGCCGATGCGCATCTGACATGCGTAGCCGGCGGCGCCAGGCAGCGAAGATCGCCGCCGTGGCCGGCCGTGCTTAGAACACCTGAAAGAACGATAGGAATCCCGCGTGTCGCACGTCGATCCACTGAAGACTGATACCGCCGCTCGGCCGCCCGTCGCCCTCGACGAGTCGGGTGTCGTGTCCGCCCACGGCAACGGGTCGGGCGGAGACTACGGCGCCGACAAGATCAAAGTGCTCGAGGGCCTCGAAGCGGTCCGCAAGCGGCCGGCGATGTACATCGGCTCAACCGGAGAGCCCGGGCTGCACCACCTGGTCTACGAGGTCGTCGACAACTCGATTGACGAAGCGCTGGCCGGCTACTGCGACCAGGTGAACGTCACGATCCACATCGACAACTCCGTGACCGTGATCGACAACGGCCGCGGCATCCCGGTCGACATGCACGACAGCGGCAGGTCAGCCGCCGAGGTCGTGCTCACGGTGCTCCATGCCGGCGGCAAGTTCGACAACGACGCGTACAAGGTGTCGGGCGGACTCCACGGCGTGGGCGTGTCCGTGGTGAACGCGTTGTCCGAGGAGCTCGAGCTCGAAATCTGGCGCGACGGCAAGGTGTATCAGCAGAGCTACCAGCGCGGCCACCCGCAGACGGATTTGCAGACGACGGGCACGACCAAGCGGCGTGGCACGAAGGTGCGGTTCAAGCCCGATCACCAGATATTCGAGACCATCGAGTTCAGCTTCGACACGCTGGCGCAGCGGCTCCGTGAGCTCGCGTTCCTGAACGGCGGCGTCACGATCACGCTCGACGACGAGCGCGATCAGGGCAAGAGCCATCGGTTTCACTACGATGGCGGAATCCGCGAGTTCGTTACGCACCTGAACAAGAACAAGGCTGTCGTGAACGATCCGCCCATTTACATGCAGGCGCAGAAGGATCGCATCGACGTCGAGATCGCGCTGCAGTGGAACGACGCCTACTCGGAGACGGTGTATACGTTCGCCAACAACATCAACACGCATGAAGGAGGCACGCACCTCTCAGGGTTCCGGTCGGCGCTCACGCGGACGATCAACGCGTACGCGGCATCGAACAACCTGGCGAAAGACCTGAAGGAGAGCGTGGGCGGCGACGACATCCGCGAGGGGCTCGTCGCGATCATCAGCGTCAAGATCCCGCAACCGCAATTCGAGGGACAGACGAAAACGAAGCTCGGGAACACCGAGGTCAAGGGCATCGTCGAGCAGATCGTCAACGAGAAGCTCGGCGCCTATCTCGAGGAGACACCGGCGGTCGCGAGGCGGATCATCTCGAAGGCAGTCGATGCCGCGCGTGCGCGCGACGCTGCCCGCAAAGCGCGCGACCTCGTACGGCGCAAGGGGGCTCTCGACAGCAGCACGCTTCCCGGGAAGCTCGCCGATTGCCAGGAACGCGACCCTGCGCAGAGCGAGATCTACATCGTCGAGGGTGAATCGGCAGGCGGCTCGGCGAAGCAGGGCAGAGATCGGCGTTTCCAGGCCATCCTGCCGATCAAAGGCAAGATCCTGAACGTCGAAAAGGCGCGCTTCGACAAGATGCTCGGCAGCGAGGAGATCCGCACGATGATCGCGGCGCTCGGCTGCGGCATCGGCGCCGAGGACTTCGACCTCGCGAAGCTGCGGTATCACCGCATCATCGTCATGACCGACGCGGACGTCGACGGATCGCACATCCGCACGCTGCTGCTGACGTTCTTCTATCGCCAGATGCCCGCGCTCATCGATCACGGCCACATCTACATCGCGCAGCCGCCGCTCTATCGGGTGAAGCGCGGCCGGTCGGAAACCTACATCAAGGACGATCGTGAGCTCGAGTCGTACCTGATCCGGCGTGCAACCGAATCGCGCGGCGTGCGCTTCGGCGGCGAGGATGCGCCGCCGGTGTCCGGCCCCGAGCTCGAATGGCTGCTGCACAAGCTGATCAACTACCGGAAGTACATGCAGGTGGTCGAACGGCGGGGCTATGCGCGCGAGATCGTGCAGTTCCTCCTGGCGCGTGAAGTGCGCGAGCGCGGGTTCTTCAGCGAGCGCGAGAACCTGCAGCAGATGGTCGATCAGCTGAGCGGACCGATGCGGACGATCACCATCCAGGCCGACGAGGAGCACGACAGCCTGCAACTGCTGGTCGAAGACCGCCACAACGGCTACTCGCGTCGGCAGCAGGTGACGGGCGAGTTCGTCACGACGGCCGAGTACCGCGCGCTCTCGCAGACATACCGCGACATCAGCGATCGGCTGCACGGATCCATGATCGTCTGCACCATGGGCGACGCGCCGGCGGAGAGTGACGCCGATGCCGCCGGGGCCGACGACACCGCGATCGGCGGGGCCCCGCTCGACCCGGCCAGCAAGCTGGCGGCGGAGCCGACCGAGCGCCTGCGGGCGCGTCCGAACGTCAACGACCAGGACGTCCGGATCGAGAACGTGGAAGCGCTCGTGGAGTTCTTCATCGCCGCCGGCAAGAAGGGCCTGGCCGTGAACCGCTACAAGGGCCTCGGCGAGATGAACCCGGAGCAGCTCTGGGAAACGACGATGAAGCCCGACGACCGGACGCTGCTGCAGGTGCGCGCCGAAGACCACGCCGAAGCCGATCAGATGTTCACCACGCTGATGGGCGACCAGGTCGAGCCCCGGCGCCGCTTCATCGAAGACAACGCGCTCGATGTGAAAAACCTTGACGTTTGACAGACGGCCAAGGGCTAGGGGCTAAAGGCTGACGGCCCCGTCCGCCTGACCGATCCCGAAATGCCCGGCGTTTAGCTCCCGGCCCTTGGCCGTTAGCCACTTAGCCTCTAGTTCCCTTTATGGATTTCGCCTCCGCCAAGATCCCGGTCAACATCGAAGACGAGATGAAGCGCTCGTACATGGATTACGCGATGAGCGTGATCATCGGGCGAGCGCTGCCCGACGTGCGCGACGGTCTCAAGCCGGCGCACCGGCGCGTGCTGTACGGCATGCGGCTGATGGGTCTCGCGTCGAATCGCGGCTACCGCAAGTGCGCCAAGATCGTCGGCGAGGTGATGGGCAACTTTCACCCGCACGGCGACGCGTCGATTTACGACACCCTCGTCCGCCTCTCGCAGGATTTCAACATGCGGTATCCCCTGGTGGACGGCCAGGGGAACTTCGGCTCGGTCGACGGCGATCCGCCGGCGGCGATGCGCTATACGGAAGCGCGCCTGCAGGCGTTTGCCGAAGAGCTGATGACCGATCTCGACAAGGAGACGGTCGACTTCGTCCCGAATTACGACGAGACGACCGAAGAGCCGACGGTGCTGCCGGCGCCGATTCCAAATCTCCTCGTCAACGGATCCTCGGGCATCGCGGTCGGCATGGCGACGAACATCCCCCCGCACAACCTGCGCGAGGTCATCGCGGGGATCATCTACGTGATGGGCGAGCAGCAGAAGGTGAGCCGCCGCATCGCGCAGGGACTGCCCGCGTCGAACACGGGCGAGGACGGCGACCGGACCACCACGCGAGACGAGCGCCTGCGGCAGCTGCTGCGGATCGTCACCGGTCCCGACTTCCCGACCGGCGGCTACATCGTCGGCCGCCAGGGCATCGTCGACGCGTTCCGCACCGGGCGCGGATCCGTGCTGCTTCGCGCGCGCCACGAGCTCGAACAGTCGAAGAAGGGCGATAAAACCTCGATCGTCGTGTCCGAGATTCCCTACCAGGTGAACAAGGCGCGGTTGATTGAGAAGATCGCGGACCTGGTGCGCGACAAGGTGATCGAGGGCATCTCCGATCTGCGCGACGAGTCCGACCGCGACGGTATGCGCATCGTCATCGAGTTGAAGCGCGGCGAGATGCCGGAGGTGGTGCTCAACAATCTGTACAAGCACACCGCCCTTCAGACCAGCTTTGGCATCATCATGCTCGCGATCGTCGGCGGGCGGCCGCGCGTGCTGAACCTGCTCGAGTTCATGGAGCAGTTCATCGAGTTCCGCCGCGAGGTCGTGCGGCGCCGTACGGAATTCGAGCTGCGCAAGGCTGAAGCGCGGGCACACATCCTCGAGGGCCTCCGGATCGCGCTCGATCACCTCGACGCCGTGATCGCGCTCATCCGCGGTTCGAAGAGCACACCGGACGCGCGGGACGGCCTGATGCGCGAGTTCGGGCTGTCGCAGGTTCAGGCCCAGGCGATCCTCGAGATGCAGCTGCAGCGGCTGACGGGACTCGAGCGCCAGAAGATCCTCGACGAGCTGGCCGAGCTCCTGAAGACCATCGAGCACCTGCGCGGCATCCTCGCGAGCGACGAGCGGCTGATGCAGCTGATCGTCGACGAACTGCTGGCGGTGCAGGCCAAGTACTCCGACGACCGTCGCACGGAGATCCTCGAGGCGGAAGGCGAGCTGCGGATCGAGGATCTGATTACCGAAGAGGACGTCGCGATTACGGTCAGCGACACCGGCTACATCAAGCGGACCGCCATTACGACGTATCGCAGCCAGCGGCGAGGCGGCCGCGGCCGCATCGGGATGAAGACGAAGGAGGAGGATTTCGTCGCCCACCTCTTCGTCGCCTCCACGCACGACTACCTGATGATCTTCTCCGATCGCGGACGGGCGTACTGGCTGAAGGTGCACGAGATCCCGGAGATCGTCGCGGCCGGCAAGGGCAAGGCGATCGCGAACCTGGTCTCGATGCAGCCGCACGAGCGGATCGCAGCGGTGCTGACCGTTCGCGACTGGGAAGAGGGCAAGTTCGTCGTCATGGGGACGCGGCGCGGCGTCATCAAGAAGACGGCGCTCACCGCCTTCAGCAATCCACGGACGGGCGGCATCATCGCCATGGGGATCGAGGACGACGACGCGGTGATCGCCGCCTCAATCAGCGACGGCTCGGGACACGTGCTGATTGCGACCCGGAACGGTATGGCAATCCGTTTCGAGGAGGCCGATGTCCGCACGACGGGACGGGGCGCGTACGGCGTGCGCGGCATCGAGCTCCGCGACGAGGATGTCGTCGTCGCCATGGAGGTGTTGCGTCCGGGCGCTGCCGTGCTGACGCTGACCGAGAACGGCTACGGCAAGCGCACGGCGATCGACGAGTATCGGGTGACCGGAAGGGGCGGACTCGGTATCATCAACATCCAGACGACCGGCCGGAACGGCCGGGTCGTCGGCGTGGCGTGCGTGGCAGAAACCGACGAGGTGATGTTCATCACGCAGCAGGGCATGGTCCTGCGCACGCCCGCCCGCAACGTCTCAATCATCGGCCGCAACACCCAGGGCGTTCGCCTCATCGACATGGACGAAGGCGACCGCGCGGTGTCCGTGGCCCGTCTCGAGGAGCAGGAAGCCGAGGGGGGAGCCGACGATCAGGCTGCCGGTCCGGAGAGCCCCAATCCGGCCGGCGGAAGCTCCGATTCGGCGAGCAACGATCCGATTGATGGCGAGTAGATCAAGGGCTTACTGCCAAGGAGGCTGGTATGGGCCGACGTGTTCGACCGTTTCTTCTCCTGTGTGTGGCGGCTGTCACATTGGCCGCTGCCACGGCGTGCAGCGTCATTCCCGAAGAGAAGCTCGTCAGGGATTTCTTCCGCGCATCGCGGCTGCGTGACAACGCGGCGCTCGGGTCCTTCGCCACCGCGTTCTTCGATCCGAACCGTGATGGCCAGGTCACCGAGTTCACGGTGCTCAACGTGGGCGCCGAACACTCCTCGCCGTTGCCCCTCAAGAAATACGACAGCGCCTTCGACGAGGCGACCGCGTCGCAGAAGGCCTTTGCCAAGGAGAAGTACGAATTCCAGCAGACCAATCTCGACGCCATCGGGCGGATCGAGAAGCTGGAGGCGACCAACGCACCCGTCGCGAAGAAGGACGCCACGGTGCAGGCGCGCTGGTCGAAGTGGCGCGATGAGGAAGCCAAGCACCTGAAGGCGGTGTCGGACGCGCGCGTGACGCTCGGTCGGATGAAGGGGGTTGCCGAGCTGAGTCTCTCAAAGCCAAACGGACCGACGCCCGATGTGACCCATTACCAGGGTGACCTCATCGAGAAGGACATCACCATCGACGCCAAGGTCAAGTTGCCGGACGGGCAGACGGTCAGCAAGAACCTCGTCGTCACGGCGGCACGCACCGTGATGAAGAACGAGAAGGGCGAAACGCTCAACGGCCGCTGGATCATCACGGGCGTCAAGGAATCGCATTCACCGAAGACGTCGTAGACGTCACGCCATCTCGAGCTTCGCGAACTTCGCGCGCAGGGTCTTCTGGCCAATCGAAAACCGTACGACGAGGCGCGCATCGTCGTCGAGGTGTTCGACGCTGATCACCGTCCCCAGACCGAATTGGGCATGCCGCACGCGTGCCCCGGGCCTGAGGGCCGGTGCCGAGGACTGATCTTCCTCCTCGTACCGGAACGGCGCCGGCGCCGCTTCCGCTCGACTGCCGGTACGGCCACCGCGCCCGTACGGATTGGTCCTGAACTCGTAGTGCTGGTGCAGCGACGCCTGGCGCGCCATGGCGCTGCCAGGCGCCTGCTCGATCAGCTCCTGCGGGATCTCGTCGAGAAACCGCGACGGTTCGGTCGGCTGGTAGTCGCCGAACACCCGGCGGCGAGCCGCGCTGGTCAGCACCAGCCGCGTGCGCGCGCGCGTCATGCCCACATAGCAGAGACGCCGTTCTTCTTCCAGCTCTGCCTCGTCATCACGCGACCGTGAGTGCGGGAAGAGCCCTTCCTCGAGCCCGGCGATGAACACCACCGGGAACTCCAGCCCTTTGGCGCTGTGCATCGTCATCAGCCAGGTGCGCGCATCGACGGAACCCTGCGCCTCGTCGATGTCGGAGAGCAGCGAGAGCTGATCGACGAAGCCGCCGATTGAGGCCTCCGGATCGCGGCCCTCGTACTCGCGCGCAGCCGACACGAGCTCCATCAGGTTCTCGACGCGGCCCTCGGCCTCTTCGCTGCGCTCCTCGCGGAGGTCGCCGAGGTAGCCGCTCTGATCGAGCATCTTGCCGACGGCGATGGAGACCGAATCCCGGCGAGCCACCTCCGTGAGCGACACGATCAAGTCGCGAAACGCTGCAAGCGAAGCCAGGGCTCGCGCAGGCAGCAGGCGCTCGTCGATCGCGCGCAGGAGGCGCGTCCACATGGAGTTGACGGAGATCGCCGGGTCGAGACCGACGGCGAGCAGCGGCGGAAGCGCTGCCGGCGGAGGCAGTGACTCGAGGCCGTCGAGCAGTCCTTTGCCGATGCCGCGGGCCGGCACGTTGATGATGCGCCGCAGGCTGACGTCGTCGTGCGGATTGATGATCACCTTGAGATACGCCAGCGCGTCCTTGACCTCCCGCCGCTCGTAGAACCGCACGCCGCCGACCACGCGGTAGGCCATCCCCGCACGCATGAACGCATCTTCAATCGCACGCGACTGGGCGTTCGTGCGATAGAGGACGGCAACGACATGCTCCAGGTCCTCCGACAGCGCGCGCCTGGCAGAGCGCATGATGAAGTCGGCCTCTTCCAGCTCGTCGCCGCCCCGGAAGTACAGGACCTTCGCGCCGCCTTTGCGATCCGTCCAGAGCCGCTTCTCCTTGCGGTTGCGGTTCTGGCTGATCACCGCGGACGCCGCATCGAGGATCACTTGGGTCGAGCGGTAGTTCCGCTCGAGCCGCACGATGTACGTATCGGGGAAGTCGTGTTCGAAATCGAGGATGTTCTTCAGGTCGGCGCCACGCCACTTGTAGATCGACTGGTCGGGGTCGCCGACGACGCAGAGATTGCGATGGCGTTCGGCCATGCGGCGCACCAGCATGTACTGCGGCCGGTTCGTGTCCTGGTACTCGTCCACCATCACGAACCGGAACTGCTCGCTGTACTTGGCGCGGGTCGACGCGGACCTTTCGAACAGCTGCACGGTCTTGAGCAGCAGGTCGTCGAAGTCGAGGGCGTTGCAGTTCTCGAGCGCGGACACGTAGTAGCCGTAGACGCGGCCGATCTGCTCGTCACGCGGGTTCCAGCTGTTCGCGAAGCTCTCGGGCCCGGCCATCGTGTTCTTCGCCTGGCTGATCCGCGACAGTGCCGCCCGCGGCTGCACGAACGAGTCGTCGATCTTGAGGTCGCGGAGCGCCTGCTTCACGACCGAGAGCTGATCCGACGAGTCGTAGATCACGAAATCGCGCGACAGGCCGATGGCCGGCGCTTCGCGACGGAGCAGCCGCGCACAGAGCGAGTGGAAGGTCGAGATCCACATGGCGGAGCAGTCGTCGCCCGCCAGCGCGGAGACGCGCTGCCGCATCTCCTCGGCCGCCTTGTTGGTGAAGGTGACGGCGAGCACCTCGTTCGGGCGCGCCAGCCCCTGCTGCACGGTGTACGCAATCCGGTGCGCGATGACGCGTGTCTTGCCGGAGCCGGCGCCGGCGAGAATCAGCACCGGACCGTCGGTGTGCACCACGGCGTCGCGCTGTTCGGAATTTAGAGACGAGAGCAGATCCATCGTGCGGGAACCCCGTCGTGACCCGCGGGCCCGCAGGAGGACGGGGTGTGGCTGGCCCGGCAGAACGTTGAGAGCCGTCGCGCACACCGCGCCGGGTCCGCGCGGCGGATGAGGCGTGTCTGGCCGGTGCGGCGTGTATGTGTCTATTCTACCGTGACGCTCTTCGCCAGGTTCCTCGGCTGGTCCACATCGCACCCGCGGCGCACCGCGATGTAGTACGCGAGCAGCTGGAGCGGCACCACTGACACGATGGGCATCAGCAGCGCCGGCACTTCTGGCAGCGTCACGATCACATCCTGCGCGAGATCCAGCAGTTGCGGCAGCTTGTCGTCTCCTGGTGTCGTGAGTGCGATCACGGAGCCGCCGCGGGCCTTCGCCTCCTGCACGTTCCCGAGCATCTTCTCGAACACGGCGTCGTGCGGGGCGATGGCCACCACCGGCATCTGCTCGTCGATGAGCGCAATCGGCCCGTGCTTCATCTCCCCGGCGGGATAGCCCTCGGCGTGGATGTACGAGATCTCCTTCAGCTTGAGCGCGCCTTCGAGCGCAATCGGGTAGTTGATGCCGCGCGCCAGGTAGAGGAAGTCCGTCCGGGTGTGAAATCGCGCGGCGACTTCTTCCATCTGTGGGCTGGCCTTCAGGACCTCGTCGAGCAGGTGGGGCAGGTGGAGCAGCGCCTCGATGTGCGGCCGCGCCAGCTCCGGTGTGAGCCGGCCCCGCATCTGGCCCAGATACAGTGCGAGCAGGTACAGTGCGACGAGCTGCGACGTGAAGGCCTTCGTCGAGGCCACACCGATCTCGGGGCCCGCGTGTGTGTAGACGGTGCCGTCGGCTTCGCGCGTGGCCATGCTCCCGACGACGTTGCAGATGGCGATGCTGCGGGCGCCCTTCTTCCTGGCCTCGCGCAGCGCGGCGAGCGTGTCGGCCGTCTCACCCGACTGGGTGATCACAATGGTCAGCGTGCGCTCGTCGACGATCGGGTCGCGGTAGCGGTACTCGGAGCCGTAATCGACCTCGGTCGGCAGGCACGCGAGCTGTTCGATCATGTGCTTGCCGACCAGGCCGGCATGCCAGGAGGTGCCGCACGCGAGCACCACGACCTTGTTGATGGCCTGGAGCGCCGTCGCGTCGAGGTTCACCTCGTCGAGAAACACGCGACCCTGCTCGACCGAGACGCGGCCCAGAATCGTTTCGCGCGCCGCGTGGGGCTGCTCGAAAATCTCCTTCAACATGAAGTGCTTGTAGCCCGCGCGCTCGGCCATAATCGGGTCCCACAGCACCCGCTGCACCGCCTTCGCGATCTGCCGGCCCGAGACATCTGTGAACGTGACGCCCTGTCGCGTGACCACGGCCATCTCCTCGTCGCCGAGGAAAACGACGTCGCGGGTGTGGCTCAGGATCGCGGGGATGTCGGAGGCGACGAAGAACTCTCCGTCGCCCATGCCGATGACCACCGGCGGGCCGTTGCGGACGGCGACGATCTTGTCGGGATCGTCAATCGACATGAGCACGATCGCGAAGAGCCCGCGCAGGTGGCCGAGCGCGCGCCGGACGGCCCGTTCCAGGCCGTCGTCGCGCATCTCGCGCTCGACGAGGTGCGCCACGATCTCGGTATCGGTCTCGGTCACGAACCGGTGGCCGTCGCGCTGCAACTCGCGCTTCAGATCCAGGTAGTTCTCGATGATGCCATTGTGGACGACGACGATCCGCCCCGTGCAGTCACGATGTGGGTGGGCGTTCTCCTCCGTCGGGCGGCCGTGAGTCGCCCATCGCGTGTGGCCCACGCCGTACTCGCCGTCCATCGGGTCGGCATCGATGACCGCCTCGAGCCGCGCCAGCTTGCCCGCGCTGCGCCGTAATTCGATCTGTCCATTGCGCACAACGGCCACACCCGCGGAGTCGTAGCCGCGGTATTCGAGTCGCCGGAGCCCATCGATGAGGACCGGGAGCACGGGTTTGGTGCCGATGTAGCCGATGATCCCGCACATGTGATCTGTGCCCGCTCCGGGTTCCGAGGTCCGAGTTCCCGGTTCCAGGTTGGTTCCGGGTGCCGGGTTCTGGTTCCCGGTTCGGAACCAGGCATCAAGGAACCAGATTGAGAACCTGAACACGGCACCGGGCACGTGGAAACCCGGAACCGCAGGCGTCAGCTCTTGTGGGATGCAGGATTCGCGCCGGGCTCAGCAGGAGGCGACGCAGCCGCCCGCGAAGCCTTCCTGCGCTCGACCCAGCCAGCGATATTGGCCTGGCGCGCACGCGCGATGCCGAGCGAGCCGGCTGGCACGTCATCGATGATCGAGGATCCCGCCGCCACGTAGGCGCCCTTCCCGACGCGAACCGGGGCGACCAGCTGGGAGTCGCTGCCGACGAACGCTCCATCCTCGATGATCGTCGGGTGTTTGTGGACGCCGTCGTAATTGCACGTGATTGTGCCGGCGCCGATGTTGACGCCCTCGCCGATGGTGGCATCGCCCAGATATGTCAGGTGGCTGGCCTTCGACCCCGCACCGAGTGCCGTTTTTTTGAGCTCCACGAAGTTGCCGACATGGGCCGACTGACCTACAGTGGAACCCGGCCGGAGGTGAGCGAAGGGCCCGAGTTGCGCGTCCGAGGCGACCGTCGAGGTCCTGATCAGCGTGTAGTTCAGGATCGTGACGTGATCGCCGACCGTCGAGTCGATGATTCTGACGCCCGCATGGATCTCGCAGGCCGCTCCCACGCGTGTCTGCCCCTCGAGATATACATTCGGGTGAATGACCGTATCAACCCCAACCTGGACATCCGGGTCGATGTATGTGGTGGCCGGATCCACGAGGGTCACGCCGGCCGCCATCAGTTCTTCGTTTTTTTTCTGTCTCACGAGGGCACCTACTTCAGCGAGTTCCGTCCGGCTGTTGATACCGCGGATCTCGGTTGCGTCGGACACCGTCTGGCTCGCGACGACCAGGTGGCGCCGACGATAGATCGCCACGAGATCTGTCAGGTAATACTCGCCCTGGGCATTCTGCGCCGCGATTGATCGGAGGGCCGGGAACAGCGGTTCGAGCTCGAAGGCATACACGCCCGCGTTGATTTCCCGAATGGCGCGCTCGGCGGGCGTGGCATCCCTCTCCTCGACGATTCTGGCAATTGCCCCTCGAGAGCGGACAATCCGACCGTAACCGTAGGGTCGGTCCAGATTGGCCGTGAGCACCGTGGCAGCTGCAGACTGCGCCTGATGCACCCGGAGCAGCGCCTCCAGCGTTCCGGTCGACAGCAGCGGCACATCCCCCGACAGCAGCAGCATCGTCCCCGACGCGCCAGAGAGCGCGGGCTCCGACTGGAGGACCGCGTGAGCGGTTCCCAACTGCGGCTCCTGTCGCGCGAACCGGATCCCCGCGCGATCCCGCAGCTGCTCTTGTAATAAATTGGCCTGATGACCAACAACGACCGAAATGGACGATGGATTGAGACCGTCGGCGGCGCGCAAAACGTAATCGAGGAGCGGCAGACCGGATATCCGATGCAGAACCTTCGGCAATTCGGACTTCATCCGGGTGCCCTTCCCGGCCGCCAGCACCACGACGTGTAAATCGCTCATGAATTCAATCAACGCCTGGTCGCCTTGTACACCCGCTGCCTGGCGATTCCGTGTCGGTGGGACAACTCCGCGACTGTATCTCGCGGCGACCATTCCGCCGATTTGGTCAAAGCATCGAACTCGGCTCGCAACTGCTCGTCACTGACTTCGACGTGAGCCGCAGAAGGCGCGCAAACTTGGTCAGATACAAGAATCGCGTACTCGCCGCGCTCTTCCAGCGTCGCAGCGAGCAGCTCCGATACCCAGCCCCGAGAGACGGTCTCGTGTACCTTGGTCAGTTCCCGCGCCAACACGACGAACCGCTCCCCGAGGTGGATTCGCACGTCTTCGAGCGTAGGGCGGATGCGATGGGGCGCTTCGAACAAGACGAGCGTTCCGGGCTCGTCTTTGAGCTCGGCGAACCACGCCGCTCGCTGCCCACTTCGCGCCGGGGGAAACCCGAGGAAGGTGAACCGGTCAATCGGGAGCCCCGCTACCGCCAGCGCGGCCGTCACGGCTGAGGGGCCGGGCACTGATTGCACGGGAATCCCTGAAGCCAGCGCATCCCGGACCAGGATGAATCCGGGATCGGACAGCAGCGGCGTTCCTGCGTCCGAAACCAGCGCCACCGCATCGCCGGCCTGCAGCCGGGCCAGCAGCCCGGGCGTCTTCTCGCGCTCGTTGTGCTCGTGCAGGCTGACCATCGGGGTCGCAATCTGGTAGTGCTGCAGCAGACGGCCGGTACGCCGCGTGTCCTCCGCGGCAATGATCGCGACTTCGCGCAGGATTCGGAGCGCTCGCAGCGTGACGTCCTCGAGGTTGCCGATGGGGGTGGATACGACGAACAGCGTTGCGGGCATCGTGCGAGGGCCGCTTATTGTACCATTGCGGATTGCGATGTATTCCTCGGAACCCCTTCATCACTTCGTCGACGACTACCTGCAGTACCTGCAGGAGGTCCACCCTACTATTGCCGCGCTTGACGGCGTGCACGCGCACGACGACCTGCTCGAGGACCTCGGGCGGTCGGCAATCGAGGCTGACACACATGCGCTGTCGGGCTTCGCCCGGCGGCTGAACGACATCCGGCAGGACGGGCTGACGGCCGTCGAACGCATCGAGCATCCGATCGTCGCGGCCCATATCAAAGCCCGCATGTTCGAGGCCGAGGAGGTCCGGACCTGGGAGCGCAACCCCCAGTGGTACGGCGACGTGCTCGCCTCGAGTCTCGCCGCCCAGGCGCTGTTTGCCTACGCGCCACCGACGGAGCGGGCCAGGCGCGTGCTGTCCAAGCTGCGGCAGACCGGACGACTCATACAGGCGGCGCGCGACAACGTCAAGGACCCGCCGGGCATCTTCGTGAAGGTCGGCATCGAGACGCTGAAGGGCACCCTCACGTTCATCGAACGGGATCTGCCGCGGGCCTTTGGCGCCCTCGACGACCTGCACCTGCTCGGCGATCTGGCGGACGCCTCCAGCGAAGCCGCAACCGCGATCCAGGGATATATCGACTACCTCGAACGCGAACAGGCACCGAAAGCGCGCGGGTCGTTCAGGCTTGGACGTCAGAAGTTCGAACAAAAACTGAAGCTGGATGACGGCATCAGCCTGGGAGCCGACCGCCTGCTGGCCATCGCGCAACGAGAGCTCGGCGAGACGCAGGAGGAGTTCCGGCGCATTGCCGGGCGGCTGAACGGGTCCGATCCGGCTGAAGCCTGGCGCCGTGCCAAGGCGAACCACCCTGCGCCGGGCGAAATCGCCAAAGCCGCACAGCAGCAGATCACGGAGCTGGCGCAGTTCGTCGAGCGGCACAAGCTGGTGAGCATCCCCGCGGGTGAGCCGGTGCTCGTGGCGCCGACCCCCGATTTCTACCGCTGGTCGTCGGCGAGCATGTGGACCCCGGGCCCGTTCGAGACCAAGCCGACCCGCGCGTACTACTACGTCACCGACGTGGACCGGTCCTGGCCCGCCGACCGGCAGGAAGAACACCTGCGCGACTTCAACTACCCGACGCTCTGGGCCATCTCGATGCACGAAGTGTGTCCGGGTCACTTCCTCCAGTACCAACACCTGCGGCAGGTCGACTCGAAAGTGCGCAAGTCGCTGTTCTTCGCGCCGGCGTCCTTCATGGAAGGGTGGGCGCACTACTGCGAGCAGATGATGATGGAAGCGGGCTTCGCGCGCGAGGATCAGACGCTGAAGCTCGGACAACTGCAGGAAGCGTTGATTCGTCTCGTCCGCTTCATCGTCGGCATCCGGCTGCACGCGGAGGATCTGTCGGTGGAGCAAGGCGTCCGGCTCTTCAAGGAGGAGGCCTTTCTCGAGGAAGCGAACGCGCGGCGCGAGGCCGAACGAGGCACGTTCGACCCGACCTATCTCGTGTACTCTGTTGGCAAATTGATGCTGCTGAAGCTGCGCAAGGATGTCAAGGCGCAGCAAGGCGCGAAGTTCACGTTGCGATCGTTCCATGACGCGCTGCTCGCGCAGGGCGCCGCGCCGTTCTGGGCCCACCGGCAGATGATGCTCGGGGGCGATGGCGGAGACGTGCTCGAGTAGCACGACGCGACCACGAGGGAACCGGATTCGATATGCCGTTGTACGAATACCGCTGCGAAGCCTGTGAGCACCGGTTCGAAGTAATTCAGAAGTACTCCGACAGCCCGATCGCCGTCTGCCCCGTGTGCGGCCAGGGCCCCGTCGAGAAGCTGCTGTCTTCTCCGGCGATTCAGTTCAAGGGGACGGGATGGTACATCACCGACTACGCGCGCAAGGGCTCGAGCGGCACGCCCGCGAGCGCCGGCACGACGCCGTCGAAGAGCGAAGGCGGGAGCGAGTCATCGACCACGAAGCCCGCATCGGACACCAGTACTGGCACGACCGAAACCAAATCCACCCCGGGCAAGTCCACAGAGTCAGCGCCGGCGAAGAAGGCGTAGGTAAACGCGTTCGCCCTCATTTACCGTTCACGACCTCCTGCACGCCCACGGACCGCAAGTACTCCGCAAACGGCCCGGACAGATCCGGCCGCCTGAGCGCAAAGTAGACCACCGCCTTCAGGAATCCCAGCTTGTTGCCGGTGTCGTGCCTGACGCCGTCGATCTCGCACGCGTAGATGGGGCGGCTCTGCAACAGGTGGCGGAGGCCGTTCGTCAGCTGGATTTCTCCGGTGCGGTCTTTTCCGGTCGCGCGCAGGGACAAGAAGATGTCGGGCGTGAGGATGTAGCGGCCGATGATGGCCAGATCGGACGGCGCTTCTTCCTTGGGCGGCTTCTCGACGAGATCCCGTACCTTGTACACGCCGCGCGGGAGCTTCGCCGTTTCGTCGATCGCGACGACGCCATAGCTGGATACCTCGTCATGGGGCACACGCTCGACCGCGAGCACCGGCCCGCCCACCTGGTTGAACACGTCGATCATCTGCTGCAGCGCCGGCGGCTCCGCATCGATCACATCGTCGCCGAGGATCACCGCGAACGGCTCGTCGCCCACCAGTTCTTCGGTCACCAGCACGGCGTGGCCGAGGCCGAGCGGCTCGCCCTGGCGAACGTAGGCGAAGTTGATCAGATTGGAGATCTTGCGGACCTCCTCGAGCTGTTCCTTCTTGCCGCGTGCCTCGAGGAACGTCTCGAGCTCCACCGAGACGTCGAAATGATCCTCGATGGCGTTCTTGCCGCGCCCGGTCACGAGGATGACGTTCGACACGCCGGACGCGAGCGCCTCTTCGACGCCGTACTGGATGATCGGCTTGTCAACCAGCGGCAGCATCTCCTTCGGCTGGGCCTTGGTGACCGGAAGGAACCTGGTGCCCAGGCCGGCTGCGGGGAATACGGCCTTGCGAATCGCTGTCTTCACGTGCGCTTCTCCTTCACGCCCCTAGACGTCTTGACGGCGTTTGAATCCTCGCCATTGAATCAAGTTCTGATCCGTCAAGACGTCGGCCCCGCGCAGCGGGGCAAAGCCAGCACTGTCAGACTTAGCGAGGCCTGCGTGCTCGTCGGTCAGAGACCGGGCCTCGCTAGTATAGGATCTCGCGCATGATCGACCCCGCCGTCGTACGCGACCATCCCGAGCGCGTCAGAACAGCCCTGCAAAACCGCGGCCTCGACGCCGGCAGCCTGCTCGCCGAGCTGGGAACGCTCGACGAGCGCCGCCGGGCCCTTATCGTCGAAGTCGAGGATCTGAAGCGGGCGCAGAACGCGTCTGGTGAGGAAGTGGCGCGCCTCAAACGACTTGGGGAAGACGCAAGCGGTGTCTTCGATGCCAACCGCCAGCGCAGTCAGCGCATCAAGGAGCTCGACGCGCAGCTGCAGGCCTGCGAAGAACAGCGCACGGGCGTGTTGCTCACCGTGCCCAACCTGCCGCACGGCACGGTGCCGGTTGGCACCGACGCATCACACAATGCCGAGGTGCGTCGCGTCGGCGATCCTCCGCGGTTCGACTTTACGCCCAAGGCGCACTGGGACCTTGGGGCTGCGCTCGGCATACTCGACTTCGAGCGCGCGGCGAAGATTGCGCGCGCACGCTTCGCGTTCCTTCTCGGCGCGGGGGCGCGGCTCTCGCGAGCGCTCATCGACTTCATGCTCGACCTGCATACCTCTGAGCACGGGTACCGCGAGGTGGAGCCGCCGTTCATGGTGAATGCCGCCTCGCTCACCGGGACTGGCAACCTGCCGAAGTTCGAGGCGGACCTGTTCAGGATCGCCGGCGACTGGGACCTGTACCTCGTGCCGACCGCCGAGGTGCCGCTGACCAACATGTTCCGCAACGAGATCCTCGACGGCCGCACGCTGCCGCTGAAGTTCACGGCCTATACCCCGTGCTTTCGCAGCGAGGCTGGCTCCTACGGCGCCGACGTGCGCGGCTTGATCCGACAGCACCAGTTCGACAAGGTGGAGCTCGTCAAGTTCACAACCCCCGAGGGGTCGTATGAGGAACTCGAGGCGCTGACCGCGGACGCCGAACGCATCCTGCAGCGTCTCGGCCTGCCCTACCGCACGATGCTGCTGTGCACCGGAGACATGGGCTTCGCATCCGCGAAGACGTACGACATCGAAGTCTGGCTGCCGAGCCAGGAGACCTACCGCGAGATCTCGTCCTGCAGCAACACGGAAGCCTTCCAGGCACGCCGCGCGAATATCAAGTTCCGCCCCGGCGGTACTGGCAAGGCGGAGTTCCTCCACACGCTCAACGGCTCCGGCCTCGCCGTCGGCCGCACGCTGATCGCTATCCTCGAGAACTACCAGCAGAAGGACGGATCGGTAGTGATTCCGGAGGCGCTGCGGCCTTACATGCGGGGGATGGAAGCGATCGAGCCTCTTTAAGGCTGGAGGCTGGGGGCTGGGGGCTGGGGGCTGGGGCTGGGGCTGGAGGCTGGCGGCTGGCGGCTGGAGGCTGGAAGCGCCCTTGTGCATTGCCGCAAGGCGGGTCACGCCACCTGCCCGAACTGCAGCTGCGCGCACATGTCGGCGTAGAGACTGCACGTCTCCACCAGTTCTGCGTGCGTGCCCTGCGCGATCACCTGGCCGTGGTTCATCACGACGATGCGATCGGCCTCACGCACCGTCGAGAGGCGGTGCGCGATCACGATGGTGGTGCGCCCCGCGCGCAGGCGGCGGACCGCGTCGAGGACGCGAGCCTCGTTCAGTGCATCGAGCGAAGCCGTCGGCTCGTCGAGGATCAGAATCGGCGCGCCCTTCAGGAACGCCCGCGCGATGCCGAGTCGCTGTCGTTCTCCGCCGGACAGGCCCGCGCCGGCTTCGGCCATCTGGCTCGCGTAGCCGTCGGCGAGCTGCATGATGAAGTCCGCGGCCGCTGAAGCCTCGGCCGCCGCCGTTACTTCGGCGTCGGTCGCCTCGAGCCGTCCGTAGCGGATGTTGTCGGCGAGCGTGCCCGCGAAGAGCAGGCCTTCCTGCAGCACGATCCCGACCTGCTCACGCAGCGACTGCAGGCGGTACGTGGACGCGTCCACACCGTCGATGAGTACGCGGCCGCTGTCCGGCTCGACAAACCGCGTCAGCATGCTGACGAGCGTCGTCTTGCCTGCCCCAGAGGGTCCGACGATGGCCACCATCTCGCCGGGAGCGACCGTGAACGTCACGTCGCGCAGGGTCGACCCCGGCGCGTCGTAGCCGAAGCTCACGTGATCGAACGCAATGCCCCCGCGCATGCGTCCGCGCTCGAGCACGGCCGTGCCGTCGCGCTCCGCCGGCAGCGCCAGGGTCTGCTGCACACGGCGCGCGCCCGCGAGCGCCTGCTGGATGCCGCCCGCCGTCGTGGCGATCGCCGTCATCGGCCCGTACACGTACCCGAGATACGCCATCACGACGAGCAGCGTGCCCGGGGTGATTACGCCGTCGAGCACGTGCATGCCTCCGACGCCCATCACCGCCAGGCCACCGGCGACGGTGACGAGGTTGATGAGGAAGCCGTAGAGCGACGCGCGCCTCGCCAGCAGGACGCGGGCGTCCATCGCCTCGGAGGCCACACCAGAGAAGCGCCGTAGCTCGTGCGGCTCACGCGCGAACCCCTTGACCAGACGAATAGTGGAGAAGCTCTCGTACAGCCGTTCGACCAGGCGCGACTCGAGCTCGCGCGTGCGTTCCGCACCCGACGACATCCGCTGCGCCTGTAATCGCATCGTCAAGTACAGCAGCGGGGCAATCGACATGGCGACGAGCGCCAGTGGTCCGTCGATGGTTGCGAGCACGGAGAACATGACCGCGAGGGTCACGGCCGAGAACGCGACGGGGAACAGGCCCTTGAGCAGCAGCTGTTCGATGCAGGTGGCGTCCGCCTCGAGACGGTAGACCGTGTCGCCGCGCGGCGTGCGATCGTGGTGCGCCAGCGAGAGGCTCTGGAGGTGCGAGAAGAGCCGCGCGCGCAGCGCGTACACCATGTCCTGCCCGATCCGCGTGTGCAGGCGCGTGTGCAGCATCAGCACCAGCTGGTGGGCGAACTGCGTCACGAGGCCAATCACGACGATCGCGGCGAGCGCCCGCACGCGCACATCGGTCGACACGGGCAACAACAGCGGCCGCAGCCAGAGCGGCAGCGCATCGTGGCCGACGACGCAGTCGATGACCGCCTTCAGCGGCCACGGCGACAGCGCCCGGAGGCCGACCTCGCCCATCGAGAGCGCGCCCAACGTCGCAACCCGCCCGGCGTACGGCTGCATCAACTGGAGGGTCCAGCCGAGCGCCGACGTGCGGGATGGAACGGACGCGGTGTGGGACACCGGCACGGCATCCGCCGCGTACATCTCTGCCGCACCTGGCGCCGAAGCTGCGCCAGCTCCGCCCCGAGCGTCGGGACGGCATGCCCGTGTATCGAGTTGGAATGGAGAAATGGCCGTCGCGCCTTTTATCGAGCCGGTAATCACCCATCAAGCCCGGTGCCAGCGGTGCAGAGCGCATGTGACGGAGGCCCGGCTGCGCGCTCGCGATGAAACGCTAACGAATTCAGCCGTCAGGGCTGCCGATGACCGACAAGAAGCGTCAGAAACATGTCTCAGGCTGTCGGGACTCCGACACCCCTAGGCCCGGCGCCCCGTGGCGTCCTTGACCTCTCTGCGTCCGCAACGCATAGTGGCCGCGCGCGCATCTCGGCGCGACATCTCACGACAACAACCGTTTCGGAGGCTCATGACGATGCACGCTCGCGTTCGCCTGGCGTTCTTTCTGGTGGCACCGGCGGTCGGTGCCTTGCTGTCGGTGCAGCCGGTTGCCACGCAGGCGCCACAGCAGCAGCCGCGCACATCGCCCGGCCTGCCCAGCGAGACACCCGAGAAGCTGGAGCCGGTCACCGCCAGCTTCGATTACGCCAAGCGCACGGTGATGATCCCGATGCGCGACGGCGTGAAGCTCCACACGGTCATCGTCATTCCGAAGGGTGCGGCGCATGCGCCGATCCTGCTGACGCGTACGCCGTACAGCGCCGACGAGCAGACGGGCCACGCCGACAGCGCGCACCTCGGCTCGATTCTGAACGGCTACGACAACGCAACCGAGGTGATCGTCGAAGGCGGCTACATCCGCGCGGTGCAGGATGTGCGGGGGAAATACAAGTCGGAGGGGGACTACGTCATGAACCGGCCGCTGCACGGCGCCCTCAACCCGACGCCCGTGGACCACTCGACCGACACGTGGGACACGATCGACTGGCTCGTCAAACACGTGCCCGAGAGCAACGGCAAGGTCGGCATCCTCGGCATCTCGTACGACGGGTTCCTGCCGCTGATGGCGCTCGTCAACCCGCATCCAGCCCTGAAGGTGGCCGTGCCGATGAACCCCATGGTCGACGGCTGGAAGGGCGACGACTGGTTCCACTACGGCGCGTTCCGCCAGCAGAACATGCCCTACATCTACAACCAGGCGGGCACGCGGAAGACCGACGTGAAGTGGTGGACCAGCCACTTCGATGACTACGACATGTTCATGCAGGCAGGATCGGCTGGAGAGCTCGGGCGGCGCCGCGGTCTCGAGCAGGTGGGCTTCTGGCGGAAGATTCTCGAGCATCCGGCGTACGACGCGTTCTGGCGCGAGCAGGCGATGGACCGTATCCTCGGCGCGCAGCCACTCGCCGTTCCCGTGATGCTGGTCCACAGTCTCTGGGACCAGGAGGACATCTACGGCGCGATTGCCGTCTACAAGGCGATCGAGCCGAAGGACACGGCGAACGATAAGGTGTTCCTCGTGCTCGGCCCATGGCATCACGGCCAGGAGATCGACGACGGCAGCACACTCGGCGCGCTCAAATTCAACAGCGATACGGGGCTGTACTTCCGCACGGAGATCCTGCGCCCGTTCCTCGACCACTACCTGAAAGACGATGCCCCGAAGGCCGATCTCGCACCGGTGATCGCGTTCGAGACCGGCACCAACACGTGGCGGCGGTTGCCGTCCTGGCCCGCGG
Organism: Vicinamibacteria bacterium; assembly: GCA_963697705.1. Lineage (GTDB taxonomy): Bacteria > Acidobacteriota > Vicinamibacteria > Vicinamibacterales > JAENWD01 > CAVUCH01. Next base: position 62,857 of record CAVOPA010000009.1, on the reverse strand, counting down.
GCTGCGCCGAGGGCTGCAGTGTGCGAGCGACGCCCGCGTACCTCGGCGCAGGCCTGAAGGTGACGTTCACTCCGCCGGCAGCCGGCGGCATCGCGTTCGAGGAGTACACGTCGGACCCAACGAAGCCGGTGCCGTTCCGCGCGCGACCGATTCAGCCGATGGGGTACACGGGCGGGCTGACGTGGTCGGAGTGGCTCGTGGACGATCAGCGTGAGGCGTCCGGACGTCCCGACGTGCTCGCGTTCGTCTCCGACGCGCTGACCGAGCCGCTCAAGATCAGCGGCGAGCCGATTGCGCACCTCGTGGCCTCGACCAGCGGCACCGACGCCGACTGGGTGGTGAAGGTGATCGACGTCTACCCCGACGAGGTCGCCGCGCAACCCGCGATGGGCGGGTTCCAGCTGATGGTGTCGGCCGACATCTTCCGCGGCCGCTATCGGGAGAGCCTGGAGGTGGCGAAGCCAATCGCGGCTGACACGCCGCTCGAGTACCGATTCGCGCTGCCCACGGCCAACCACGTGTTCCTGCCAGGGCACCGGGTGATGGTGCAAGTGCAATCGAGCTGGTTCCCGCTCTACGATCGCAACCCGCAGACCTTCGTGCCGAACATCTTCTGGGCGAAGCCGGCCGACTATCGCACCGCGGTGCAGCGGATCTACCACGCGCCGGGGCAGGCGACCTTCGTGGAGCTGCCGGTCGTCACGCGGTGAGTCGGCGGGTCGCTTGTGACCTGAGAAGGCGCCATGCGCCCACTCTCCGCGTGGACGTGGGTTGCTGGCCGCCTGGGGGACGGCTGCTAGAATGAAGCTCCACGCTGCGGAGAGGTGGCCGAGTGGTTTAAGGCGGCGGTCTTGAAAACCGTTGAAGCCGGAAGGCTTCCAGGGGTTCGAATCCCTTCCTCTCCGCCAATCAATTCTCGGTCTCGCAAAATAATCTCGTTGGCGATGATGGAGGAGACATCGACAGCTGGACCATGAACGTGGACTGTGTGGGCAATCGTTTTGGTCAACAGGAGATGCTGTCAGGTGCTGCCTTCCAGTTGTACTGGCTCAATACGGCAGGCATCGCTCGCTTCGAAATCCTGAACACCGCCGGAACGAGAGCGGGCTTCGGCGTTGATGATTCCACGTTCAATACTCCAGGAGCAGCGCCCGTTCGGTCAGCCAACGTCTCTGACGCTCCTCGCCCTCGGTCTGCCAGCCTGGGCGCCACGGCGCTGACGGCAGCGGAAGGCGCAGCGCGAGTGCGCATTGCACGTTGATTGGGGCCGCCGCCGTGGCGGCCCGTGCTTTTGTACGAGCTCTCGGTGAGCGGCTCGACCCTATTCTGGGCAGCGCGTCGATTCCCATACTCCCCGCCTCGGACCGGGCGCGGGGGCTAGAGGGCCAGGCTGGCGATCAGGTCTCGCGTTCGGCATTCCTGATGCACGCGTGCATGACGGTTCGACACCGGAGGCCCCATGACCGTGTCACCATCCGGGCGGTTTGCGACGTGCAGCGCGGTCCTCTTGCTGGTATTCGGCGTTCCCCGCGCCGATGCCGACCCGATCGTGTTCCAGAACACCAGCTACATCTTCTGGTTTGCGACGGTGCTCGAAGACGGACGCGTGGTGAACGTTGGGCAACTTCTTTGACACCTCTGAGCCGGCGCCTTCTCCACCGCTAACCGGCACCTGGGGGTTGAGCGACACCCGGTCCGCGGCTCTGGACGGAGCGCGCGCGTACGTGGCCAGCTCGGTCGGCGCGACGCTCACGTCGGATGGATTCAGCGGCTCGGGACGGGTGACCAGCACAGCCGAAGCAGATTCCGCCTCAGCCACGTTGACCGCCGAGAGCTGGGGACGGTCGGTGTTCAACGTCTCGTTCCAACTGCTGGAGCCGCACTCGTTCAGCTACACGGGACGGTACCTCGCCGACACCGACACGCTGTTCGGCGGCCTGGTCGGCAGACTGGAGGACGTGGACGTGAGCTCGGGCACGTCCGTGTTCAGCGACGCGTTTCGCTTCTTCCCCGGCGCGATCGATCGGACGATCTCTCACGCCGGCCTGGTGGGCCCCGGCTTCTACAGTCTCGTGCTCGTGAGCGATCCGTTGCCCGTCGATGCGCCGGGCGCAACGCGGAAGATCGGCGGATTCGACTTCACCTTCGCGCTTGCGCCGGCAGCGGTCTCACGCCCGAGCCCGCCACGTTCATGCGGTGGGTGGCGGCACTCTTGCCCTCGCCGCCGGGAAATGGAGATGGGCAAAAGCCAAGGGCCGAAAGGGCAAAAGGTAAGGGCGAAGCGCGCTGCTGGCGGGCGGCGCCCTTCTCGCGACCGGCGCGCTCGTGCGCGCATTGTGTCGGTACCAGCGGGATCAGCGTGAAGTCGGACGCCATCGTGCCCGTGACCAGGCCTATTCCGGGGCGCGATACAAACGCAGTTCACGATCGCGAGTCACGAGCAGCATCTTCTGGTCGGGGCTGTAGGCCAGCCTTCGCCGAGTGTCAGGCAGTGTCCCCCATTTCCCGGCCTGTCAGAGTTCCGTCCCACGGTGGAATCGTCCGACGCTGCGAATCGTCCGCCGGATGCGTCGCCAACACAGCTTCGGGTAATTCCTCGCGGCTGCTTGAAGCACAGGACGAATCCGGATCTGTCGTCCGCTCGCTCGCCGCGTTCGTCATTACTGCTGAACGCGATACGGCGTGAAGTCCTGCCAGATTTGCTGCACCACCCTCGGATCGATGATGCGGGCATCGCCCTTTGCGGGATCCTTCTCGGAATACAACGTGATCCTCACCGACCCGCATTGCGGCGTGAGGGTCGCCGGATCGAAGACGTACAGGCCCTCGTGGATCGGGTCGTTGTCCGAGATGCGCTGTTCCAGGATGAACGGGTGGACAGGTGCGACCTCGGTGACGCCGCAGAAGACGCGCATCCGCGAGAAGCCCGACTTGAAGTGCTTGACCGCCGGCAACGACATACCCTGCGTCTGCGCGGCGCCGCGGCCCACCATCGTCCAGAAGCCTTCGACCAGCCTCGGCGTCACCCGCACCAGCAGCACCGGCGGGAAATCTGCCACGTACTCGGACCAGTTGCTGAAGTCCGTCAGCAGGCGAATCGGGTCGCGCGCCGCGTCGGGCGAGGCGATCTGGCTGCTGCGCTCACGTCCGCCGCTCTGCTCCCACCGGTGCGCCGCGGCATACGCCAGCACCGGTGTGATGAACGCGATGTCGAAGTCGCCCGACGACATCTGGTAGGGGCTGACGCTGCCGCCGCGGCGTCGCGCGGCGTCTTCGAGCCCGGCGGGCGGAAAGGGCCGCTCGGGCTCCACCGGCAGATGCGCGCCGCTGGGCGGAGCCGTGGCTGACAATTTCTTTTCCGCCAACGCGAGCACCTCGCACGCGTCAGCGAGGGGCACAACTCGAACGTCCCGCTGCCTCCCCTGATCCGTCTCGTCCGTCCCTGCGGTGATCCCGATCACGGCACCATCGGCCGTGAAGATCGGCCCACCAGCGCTGCCGGATTCAAGGCTCAGATCCGAGACGATCGCCTGCGACTCCACGCTCGCCGTTCCGGACGTCAGCGCCTTCTGCCCACGAAGCGACGCGCCGATCGTGAAGATCTTCTGCCGGTCCACGACGGCTGGTTTCGCCGCCGGTGCACAACTGAGCGCCAGCGGGCGAAGTGATGCGGCGACCTTCGGATCGATCCAGAGCACCGCGACATCTCGCGCGGCATCTGCGGCGAGGACGAGCCCTGACACCTTGAGCGCCGGCGTGAGCTGTACCTCCATCGTCGTCGTGGTGCCAACCGCGCGCTGGTTGGTGGCCACGAGCCCCTTCGCATCGACCAGGAACCCCGACGCGTGCGAGATCGGGCTCCAGAGGGCGACGACGCTGTCCTTCCATTGGCCAAGAAGAGACGAGGGATCGTTTTCCGGTGAGGCGAGGGTCGCTATTGCCGGCGTGACCGGCCCGATCTCCGCATTGTCGGCCGACAGTTCCAGCGTCGCGTCCCGGCCGGCTGCGATCTGCAGCGTCGCAGTCCACTGGTAGGCCTTGCCGTTGAGAACGACAGGCTGATCCGATTCCACGGTGTAGGACCCCGGGCGAAGGCTGACGTCGACTGTGCCATCGGCCGCAGTCACGATCCTCCGCGGCGTTGTGGTGGACGGATTATCGCTGACCAGCAGGGCGTGGCGGGGTACCGGCGTCCGGCCGTGCTCTGCGTCGACCAGGGTCACACGGATATGAAGGACGCTTTGTTCCTGGCCTGGCCAGGCTGCAAGCAGGAGAAGCGTCGGAAGGAACAGCGCCCCGCGCATCGGCGACTACTTCTGCTGCTGTGAGGTCCGCATCTTCTCGTACGCAGCAACGGAATCCTTGACGCGGTCGCGCGGATGCACGCGTGGAATTGTAACCTGCTGCGATTCCCGGCCGTGGTGCTAGTTCGGAAAGGGGGGAGTGAGGAGGACGAGCGCGGGTGGCACGACTCGACAGCTACCACTACAGCGGTGTCATCGGGCTTTGCTGTGTCGCCGGATGGCCGTACGATTTTGTACAGCCGTCACTTGAGTTCAGGGTCCGACATGATGATGATCGACCACTTCGAGTCACGGCGTGAGGCGGAGCCACTGTTGCGCGGTGTGATGTTGGGCGTCGAGTATGCGGGTCTCGTTCACGAACTGTGCGGCACGTGCCTTTCGAGGCGCTGTCGTGTTCGCCGCTCTGGCGGGCGCGGCCTCCCTTGCTGCCACCACACGACAACCCACGGCCCCGCCCACGTGCACGCCGTCGGGCCCGCTCGTGCGGGTTCCGGAACTGCCCGAAGCCAGCGGCGTCGCCGCAAGCCGTCAGGCGCCGGGACGGTTCTGGTCCCACAACGACTCGGGTCAGCCTGTGCTCTTCGTTCTCGACAGCACGGGGGCCGTCACCGGCCGGCTGCGGTTGTCCGGTGCGACCGTGGAAGATTGGGAGGCTGTCGCCGTGGGGCCTTGCCCGGCAGGGTCGTGCATCTATGTAGCCGACATCGGCGACAACGACGCCAGGCGCGCGCGGGTCACGGTGTATCGCCTCGCCGAACCTGCCGCCGCAACGGAATCCGCGAAGGTCAGCGACGTGCTTCACGCGACCTATCCGGACGGCCCCCAGGATGCGGAGGCGTTGCTCGTTCTGCCGGACGGACGGCTCTACATTGTCACGAAGGGCGCGACCGGCCCCGTGGTGGTCTACCGGTTTCCGAGCGACCCGCGCGACGGGAGCACCTCACGCCTCGAGCGGGTAGGCGCACCGCGTGAGCCGAATCCAGGCGGCAAGGTCGATCGGGTCACCGATGGTTCTGTTTCGCCCGACGGGCAGTGGGTAGTGCTCCGCAGCACCCAGGCTCTGACGTTCTATCGAACGGCGGACCTGCTCGCAGGTGAGTGGCGAGTTGCCGCCCATGTCGAGCTCGGCTCGATCGGCGAGCCGCAGGGCGAAGGCGTAACGTTCGGGCCTGACAACTCCATCTACCTGATGGGAGAAGGTGGCGGCAAGTCACGGCCAGGCACGTTTGCCCGGCTGACATGCGCGCCGAGTGCTGACGGCGCGCACCATCAGCCTCGGGATCCGGCCGCTGCTCACTCCGAACGAAGCGCAACTACGGGATCGATTCGCGCCGCGCGCCACGCCGGTACGAGCGCGGCGCCGATCGACACGGCCAGCATCACGGCCGCCACGGCGCCGAGTGTCCACGGGTCGGTGCCGGAGACGCCGACGAGGAGCGCCTCGACGAACCGTGCCGCCACGAGTGCCAGCACGAGACCGATGCCTACTCCGAGGAGCGCATTGCACACGCTCTCGCGTACGACGACGCCGGCCACGACAGCCGGCGACGCACCGAGGGCAAGGCGCACGCCGATCTCACGCCTCCGGCTCGCGACGAGCACGGCGAGCAGTCCATACAGGCCCAGGGCCGCGAGCGTCAGGCCTGCGCCGGCGAAGCTGCCGATCACGCCGGTGGCGACGCGGCGCTCGACCAGTTGATCGGCGAGGATGCGATCCAGGGACATGGGTGCGCTGACTGTGACCGCACGATCTGCGGCGTGAACGGCCGATCTAACGGCCGGTCCGATGGCGGCGGGATCCCCGGCCGTGCGCACCAGGAGCGCGAAGTCCGCTTGAGGGAACTGCCGCATGCTCAAGTAGAACGCGGGCTGCGTCGGCTGCTCCAGGCCACGGAACCGCTCGTTGGCGACGACCCCCACGATTGCGAACTCGTTCGGCACGCGCGCGCCGTACAGGAACCGCGGTGTCCCGGTGCGGAGCGTGCGGCCCACGACGGGTCCGGCGAGCTCTCGTGCGAACGCCTCGTTGACGATCGCCGCGCCGGGGGCATCGAGGTCGTCGCGATCGCTCAACGCGCGGCCGTGAATGACATCGACGCCGAGCGCGTCGAAATACGCCGGGCTCACGATCCGCAACTCGGCCTCCCGCCGCTCCTCCGACCGCCTGGCCTCGCCATCGACAGTCGGGTTCTCGCTCCAGTTCGCTTCGAGCGGGTGATCGTACGCCGCGGCGACAGCGCGAACGCCTGGAATCGACCGAACGGCCGCGAGCACGCGGTCCGCCGCCGCCGCCACTTCGCCGGGGGCCGGACGCGGACTGAGGGGCAACCCGAGTCGGGCGACCAGCACATTGGTCAGCCGGAACCCGGGGTCCTGGTGACGAACCGCGCGCAGTGACTGCGTGAGGAGCCCGGCAACGACGATCACGCCGACGCTGATGGCCATCTGCGCGACTACGAGTGAGCGGTACACCGTCGGGCGGGGCGGCACGAGCATGCCGCGGGGCGCCGGCGGTGACGTCGCGAGCTGTCGGATCGGCCAGGCGACCAGGCCCACGCTCGCGATCGCGGCAAGCGCCACCGCGAACGCGAGGATTCGCAGGTCGAGCGTAGTCGGCGTCAGAAACGGGATCGACGGCGGGAGGAACTCCGGCAGGTTAACGAGGGCCACGCGCGCGAGCGCGATACCGGCAGCGCTGCCTGCTCCCGTGAGCACGAGGGCCTCGACTGCGAGCTGGCGAACCAGCCGCGGCACGCCGGCGCCCAACGCCGCGCGCATGAAGAACTCGCTGCGCCGAGCCTCGAATGCGGAGAGGTACAGCGCAGCGAGATTGGCGCAGGCGATCAGGAGCACACAGAGCGCGGCGGCGGCGACGGCGAGCAGCGAACGGCGGGCATCGCGGACGAACTGCTCGCGAAAGGGCGTCACGCGCGCCCGATGCGGATCGGGCGCAATCGGGTCGGCCAACCGGCTCAGGAGCTCCGCGGCCCGGGACCCCGTCACTCCCGGCGCGAGCCGCGCGACGACGCCGAAGACGTGAGCGCTGCTGCTGGCGTCGAGCGCCACGGTGCGCGGCAAGGGGACCCAGACCTGGCGCGCATCCGCGTCGAGGGTCACCGTCGCGGGATTCGCCGGCCACGCCGGGAACACCACGTCCGGCATGACCCCGACGATCGTGTAGGGTTCTCCGCTGAGCCGGATCGTCGTGCCGACGACCTCGCGCCGGCCGCCGAAGCGCTCGCGCCATAAAGCGTGGGACAGGACAACCACCTTGTCGCGACCCGGTACTTCGTCGGTTGGACCGAAAACCCGTCCGACGATCGGTGCAATGCCCAGCGTGGAGAAGTAGCCGGCCGAGACACGCACGCCGCCGACCGAGATCGCTCCGCTGGCGGTGTCGATCGTGAAGCCAGCGGCGCCGAACAGTGCCGTCGATGAGAACGCGCTCTTTGACTCTCGCCAGAGCGCGTAGCGACTGCCGGTGACGCGCGAGGGGTGCGCGTCGCCGCGGACACCGACCTCTTCCCACACGAAGACGAGCCGCTCCGCATCGGCGAACGGCAGCGGCCGCCAGAGAACCGCCGTCGCGACGCCGAACGCCGTCGTGGCGGCACCGATCGCGACCGCGAGTGTTGCGATGACCGCGAGGGCCATGACCGGCCGGCGCCGCGCCTGTCGCAGCGCCCACCGGACGTCATCGTGCAGGCGTCCAGGCATAGAAACGTTAGACGGAACAACTGGCGACGGCGTTTGCTAACTCTTGCGTCGCTATCTCGAGGCTGACCCCGGCGGCCGTCCGCTACCCGACCTCAGCCAGCCTCTGTCCCGCCGCAAAGCTGCCACGTGCACGGCAGCGTGAACCCGACGGGATCGCCGCTGGCGAGCGCCTCGACGAATGCGTCGATTCGCTTCCGCACTTCTGGCGGCGGTCCCTGCGCCGCCGCCATGACCACGGCCGCCGTGACGATCGAGCACACCATCCAACGATTTTCTGGCGTTCATGTCTGCCGCTCCTGGTGGACGCCGAGACTACCGGCAGGACGTGAAGAAATGATGAAGGCGGCGGGTCATGGCTTTGCGGCGCGCTGCAGCTCGCCTTTCCGTTTCTCGATGAAAGCGATGAAGGCCCGCGTCGCCGACGGCTGCGCACGGCCGCGCGTGAGCATGGCGACCGACCGCTTCAGCCGGTGGCCCCTGATGCGCACCGGCGCGAGCGCGTGCGTACGCACCTCCTCACGGATGGCCCACGAGGGCAGCAGCGAGATGCCGACCCCGTTCTGCACCATCAGCTTGATGAAGTCGGTGTCGTTCGACTCGAGCGCGAGATCCGGCTTGATGCCTGCGTCGGCGAAGAACTGGTCGCTCGCGCGCCGGATCGAGGCGCCGCGCTCGAACAGGATCAGCCGTTCGGTGCGGATGTCCTTCACCGTCGCGACCGTGGCGCGGGCCAGCCGGTGCGTGGCTGACACGACCAGCAGCAGTTCATCCTCGAAGAGCTCGGTCACCTGGAGCGTGGCCGAGTACACCGGCTTCGACGCGAACCCGACGTCGGCCACGCCGGCCAGGATGTCGGCCACCGTCTTGTCGGTGCTCACCGTCGATCGAAACACGACCTCGACGCGCGGGTACGCCTCCATGAAGGCGCGGAAGTGGGGCGCGAACAGGTGCACGAGCGCCTGCGTTGCCGCGGCCGCACGCACGCGCCCGACCGGCTGATCTTCGTCGTGGCCCAGGCGCCGGCGCAGCGCCTCGACTTCTTCGAAGATCCGATCGACGTGTTCGAGCACGGCCTGCCCGGCCTCCGCGAGCCGGACACCGTGCCGCGTCCGGATGAACAGCGCCTCGCCGAGCTCGTCTTCGAGCGCCTTGATCTGATGACTGACTGCCGACTGCGTGATGTACAGGCGCGCCGCCGCCCGGGTGAAGCTCGAGGTTTCCGCCACGGTCCGGAACGTCCGCAGCTGCGCCAGATCGAACGCCATCGGCATCCTCCTGGTATTAGGCTGCCTCATGTCAGACATCAAAACAATGATGTTGTTCGATGGCGGCCGCGCCGGTAGGGTGTACAGGTCGACCGGGGAGTCCGTCCGAACCGGGCCCTGCGTGGGTGTGCGTTCCCGCGTGAGCCGGTACGACCGGAGACACTGGAAGATTGGTATGAGAAAGCAATTCCTGCTGGCGAGTGATTTCGATCAGACGCTCAGCTTCAACGATTCGGGCATCGTGCTGAGCGAGCTGCTCGGCACGTCGGGCTTCGTCGAGAAGGTCGCCGGGCTGTCGCGGCTGAACCTGGTGCAACAGGGTGGCGAGCTGGCCTACCTGCTGCTGCACGACCCTGAGTACCGCCGCGTGCGCCGCGAGCACCTGGTGGAGGTGGGCCGCCGCATCCGGCTGAAGTCCAACATCGATCTGCTGGCCAAGTGCCTGGCCGACGGGATCGACGGCTACTGCTTCGAGTTTTTCGTCATCTCCGCCGCGCCGGAGGAAGTCATCCAGTCGGCGCTCGAGGGCATCGTCGAGCCGTCACACATCTTCGGCACGCGGTTCGCCTACGACGAGAAGACGGGAGAGATCCGTGCGATCGAGCGGGTGTCAGCCGGCTACGGCAAGGTGGCCGTGCTCGACGAGTTGCAGTCGCGGCTCGGCGTCACCCACGACCGCATCGTGTACATGGGCGACGGCAGCTCGGACGTGCACGTCATGCTGCACGTGAACCGGCGCGACGGCCTGACCATCGCCGTATCAGAGACGAAGTACATCGCGCAGATCGCCCGGCGCACCGTCTTGAGCGACGATGCACTGAGCGTGCTCGTGCCGGTGCTGGAGGAGATCGTCGGCTGGGACGCCGGGCACATCCGGGCGTTCTTCGAAACGCGCGGGTTCCTGATCCAGGAGTGGGACAGGGTGCGGACAGACCTGCTGACGCTCCGCTCCACCGGCGGCGAGGCGGCGGACGCCGCGGTGCGCGCAGGGGCGACGCTTGTCTGAGTGGATCGGCTGGACGGCGACGGTGGTGTTCGTGTGCTCGTACTTCGTGCGGCCGTCGCGGCTGCTCGCGGTGCAGGTCGCGGGCGCGCTGACCTGGCTGGCATACGGCCTGCTCACTGGCCAGCCGCCCGTTGTCGTGTCGAACGTGATCGTCGCCGCCGCTGCAGGGTACCGCTTGGCGGGGCCGCGTCAGGCGGGATCTTTCTCCTTGATGCCCACCGCGAGCAGACCGCCAAGGACGAACGCCCCGGCGAGCAGCCGCAATCCGAGCGAGTAGTCGCCGGTCAAATCGCGCAGCGTGCCCATGACGTACGGGCCCGACGAAGCCGCCAAGGTTCCCGATCGCATTGATCATGGCGATGCCGCCGGCTGCCGACGTGCCGCTCAGAAACGCGGTTGGCAGACCCCAGAAGGGCGGGATGGAGCTCCATCGGCCAGACACGGCGAGCGCCAGGCCCGCGAGCGCGATCCAGGGTGGAACATTGAACGACCCGAGCGCGAGGCCGGCGGCCGCGCACCAGGCGGCGAGCGCGACGTGCCAGTTCCGCTCGCCCGTTTTGTCCGACTGCCGGCCCCAGTACACCATGACGGGAACCGTATAGAGCGGCGGTATCGCTGCGATCAGCCCCAGCATGGACTTGCTCACGTTCGGGAACGCGACGGCGAGGATCTTCGGCATGAACATGTCGAGGCCGTAGCCGCCGATCACGAGGAGGAAGTACAGCAGGCTGAGAATCAGGACCTTCCTGTTCGCCAGCGTCTGCCACAGCGACAGATGGCCGCTCAGCCGCGCCCGCTGGGCGCGCTCCGCGTCGATTCGCGCCGCCAGCCATACCCGTTCGTCGGGCGAGAGGAACCGGGCGTCGCGCGGGCCGTTCGGCAGGTACAGCAGCACGGCGATGCCGAACAACACCGCGGGCACGCCTTCGATCAGAAACAGCCATTGCCATCCGCGGAGGCCGAACTGCGGGTGATCCAGCAGCAGGCCCGACAACGGACCGCCGACGACGCCGGAGAGCGCGGCCGCCGTCATGAAGAGCGCCACCGTGCGCGATCGATACTCGGACGGGAACCAATACGTGAGGTACAGGATGATGCCGGGAAAGAACCCCGCCTCGCCAGCGCCGAGCAGAAAGCGCAGCGCGTAGAACGCCCACGCCGTCTTCACGAACATCATCGTCGAGGAGATGAGTCCCCAGAGGATCATGATGCGGGCGATCCACAACCGCGCGCCGACCCGCTCGAGGATCACGTTGCTCGGGACCTCGAAGAAGAAGTACCCGACGAAGAAGATGCCGGCCCCGAACGAATAGACGGTGTCGCTGAACCCCAGATCGGTCTGCATCTGCAGGGCGGCGAAACCGACGTTCACGCGGTCGATGAAGGCCGTGATGTAGCAGAGGCACAGGAACGGCACGAGCCGCCGCGTGGCCTTGCGAATGATCTGCTGTTCCTGCACACGTGTGTCCATGAAGCTGTCCCGTGCCGGTCCGGTAAAACCGCACCATGTTATCCGCGAGCGGGCACAGCCGTCCCGTTGACCGTTGGCCGTTGACTGTTGACCGATGGTGGCCGCTCTACGGACCACCGTAGGTCGCTCGAACAACGACGAGCAATGATTTCGGCAAATCGCGGGCAGGGCTTTGGCGTGCGAACGCACCGGGCCGCCGGCCGGTGACCTGCGGTCCGGTGCCAGCCGTGCTAATCGGCGCCCAAGCCGAACCACGACCGCACGAGGGCTGGCGCGTGATCCGTCGAGGCGCTCAGGTGTTGGAACTCGTTGGTGATCGGGGAATACGTGTAATCCGCTCCCCACTCGGTGTGCCTGTCGGCAACAGCCTGGACCGCGGCGAGCAGGTATTGCACCTCCGCGTCCGTGGTCGTGGGATGCACCGAGAGCCGGACCCATCCCGGCTTCTCCGACAGGTCGCCGTGATCGATCTTGTCGGTGATCCGGCCGGAGCGCTGGGGATCGACGTGCAGCAGGTAATGCCCATAGGTGCCGGCGCAGGAGCAGCCGCCCCGAACCTGGATGCCGAACCGGTCATTCAGCAGCTTCACAGCGAGGTTGTAATGCAGATCCTCGATGTAGAAGGAGACGATGCCGAGTCGCTCCCGGATGTGGCCGGCGAGCAGATGCAGCCTTCGGATCGAGCGCAGCCCGTCGAGCAGTGCCGGCACGATCTCGTGCTCGCGGGCGAGCATGCGTTCGACTCCCATCGCCTCCTTGAGCCGCACGGCGAGGGCCGCCTTGATCGCCTGCAGAAAGCCGGGCGTGCCGCCGTCCTCGCGTACCTCGATGCTGTCCACGAAGCTGTGCCGGCGCCACGGATTGGTCCAGTTCACGGTGCCGCCGCCCGGCTGATCGGGCACGCGGTTGTGATAGAGCTCCGAGTCGAACACGAGGACGCCAGGCGACCCGGGACCGCCGAGGAACTTGTGCGGCGAGAAGTAGATGGCGTCCAGCTTCTCGCGCGGGTCGGGCGGGTGCATGTCGATCCCGACGTACGGTCCTGACGCGGCGAAGTCGACGAAGCAATAGCCGTGCGCCTCGTGCATCACTCGCGCGAGCGCGTGGTACGGCGTGCAGATCCCGGTCACGTTCGAGCACGCGGTGAACGCGCCGATCTTGAGGGGGCGCTCGGCGTACGCGTCGAGCAGCTCGCGCAGGCGTCCGGGGTTTACGAGTCCCTGCTCGTCGGGCGGCACGATCTCCACGTCGGCGATGGTCTCGATCCAGGAGGTCTGGTTCGAGTGGTGCTCCATGTGCGTGACGAAGACGACCGGGCGCAGCTCGGGGGCGAGGTGACAGAACGGCTGGATCTGCTCGGGGATTCTGAGGCCGAGCATCCGGATCATCTTGTTGACCACGGCGGTCATACCGGAGCCCGCCGTGATGATCACGTCGCGCGGCCCGGCGTTGACGTGTGCCTTGATGATCGCGTGCGCCAGGTGGTACGCATGCGTCATCAGCATGCCGGTGGCGCTCGATTCCGAATGCGTGTTTCCGACGAACGGCCCGACACGCTCCAGCAGCTGTCGCTCGATCGGCTCGAAGAGCCGCCCGCTCGCGGTCCAGTCTGCGTACACGAGCGGCTGGCTGCCGCAAGGCGTCGTGATCCGCTCGTCGATCCCAACGATGCCGCGCCGGAACGGTGAGAAGGCCGACTCGAGGATGCTCATCGCAAGCCGCTCTATTCTAACGGCCCTGCTCGCACCCGCCGTCTAAACGGAACGCGCCTTCCCGGGAACCTGGAACCGAGGAACCTGGAACCCGGCACCCGGAACCGATGAACCCGGCACCCGGAACGAACCCGGAACCCGGAACCCAACCCGGCACCGGGAACCCGGAACCCAGAACCAGGGGAATCCCCTACTCTGCCGTCCCCCCCGCCGTGAACCGCCGCTCGACCACCTGTCCCTTCAGCCCGAGGGGTGGCAGCACGCGGCCGTTCAGTTCGATCGACAGCGCGCCCGCGTCGCCGGCGCGGACCACGATCGAGCGTTGGGCCTCCAGCACGATGTCTTCACCGGGCTGAAGCTCGCGCGCATCCGTCGTTCGATCGTCCACAACCACGCGCACCCAACAGGTCCGCAGCGGTTTGATGTGGAGCGTGAGCGCGGCAGGCGTGGGGGCGGCCGTCGCCGCGTCCGAAGCGGGGGCAGTCGCCCCGTCTGAGACGGGTGATGCGGGCTCGGTCATCGCCGGCGCAAACGACGCCGCCGACACGTTCGGCGGCGGGCCGTTGAAGCGGGGCGCGCCTGCGGACGACGCCTGCAGCACGAGGAGCACCGCCGCCGCCGAGCCCGCGGCAATCGGCATCCGGAAACGGCCGGAGCGAGTTCCGGCAGCCGTCGCGGCGAGAGGCACGGGAGCCGCATTGGAACCGGCGTCGGCAGCCGCGTGGTCAGAAGCGTTGCCGGCATCCCTCTTCACGGAACCGCCGCTGACGCGTGAACCGGGGAGGGCAATCGGTTGGGCAATCGTGGTGCTCGCCGGTGACGCGGGTTTGACCACGGCTCCCGGCGGCCATGCCGCTTTCACCACGACCGGCGGCGCTGGAGCGAGTGGCGCCAACTGGGCGGCACCGGCATCGTCGCCCACGTGGTGCGGGGATTCGGCAAGCTTGACGATCGCTGGAGGAGCGATGACGTCTGGGGCCGTGTCACCGTCGCGTTCGTCGGCGTCGCGTGCGCCATCCTCCTCGAGCGCGACGGGCTGCGCGAGATCGGCAATGAGGGCCTCGATCGCGGCCGCCGCGTCGCGCCGCCGCGCGAGCATCGCGTCGATCTCCCGGGCGAGGCGGTCACGCTCGCGGGCCGGTGTGGCCAGCCGAACCGCGGCCTGCTCCTCGGCGGCGGCAATCACACGCGCCGCGTACCGGCGCGCCGCGCCGCGCCGGATCAGCGCATCCTCTTCGGCGGCGACGCACGATCGCAGGAGTGAACGCTCCAGATCGCCCATGCGATCGATGTCGCGCAGGGCGTCGGCGTGCTGTTGTCGAAGGGAGACGATCTCGGTTTCGAGCGTTTCGAACTCGGTGGCCGCCGCATCGAGTGCGGCCCGTACGGCCGCGGCGTCGAACCCGCCGAGCACCGTCTTGAACGATCGATCGCGCACCCCAAGAGCCAGCACCGACATCCGGTCCTCCGTGTTCACTGCCGCTCTTATCGGCGGGCGTTCAGGCCGCCTGCACGGCGCGATTCGAGCGCTTCCCTCTGGAAGCCGGGCGCTGCGGCGCGCTACGATGGTTCACCTCTCCGTATCCCGCAACTCTGGAGTGACAGAACGTGTCAAAGCTGCTCGCCACTTCGTGCCTCGGCGCGCTCGTCGCATGTGCGAGCGCCACGCCGGCCGCCGCACAGATCGATGCACGCATGTTTCGCTATCCCGACGTGTCGGCCAGCCGTATCACGTTCGTGTACGGCGGTGATATCTGGGTCGTGCCCAAGGCGGGCGGGGTGGCCATTCGACTCAGCTCTCCTCCCGGCGAGGAGCTGTTTCCGCGCTTTTCGCCTGACGGCTCGAAGATCGCGTACAGCGCGAACTACGACGGCAACCTCGACGTGTACGTCGTGGCATCGCTCGGCGGCGAACCGGTGCGGCTGACCCACCACCCGATGGATGACCGGGTCGTCGGCTGGCACCCGGATGGAAAGCGCGTGCTCTTCGCCTCGTCGCGGGCAAGCGGGCGGCAACGGTTCAACCAGTTCTATCTCGTGAGCGTGACCGGCGGGCTGCCCGAGCGGCTGCCGGTGCCGTACGGCGAGTTCGGCGCGTTTTCCCCGGACGGGCAGCGGTTCGCCTACATGCCGCAGTCGCAGGACTTCCGCACGTGGAAGCGGTATCGCGGCGGCTGGGCGCCGGACATCTGGATCTTCGACCTCGCGACGCTGGCGGCGCGGAACGTCACGAGCAACGAGGCGAGCGACGCGCACCCGATGTGGCACGGCGGGACGATGTACTTCATGTCCGACCGCGGCGCGGACCAGCGCCAGAACCTGTGGGCGTGGAACGAAGCGACCGGCGCCGTGCGGCAGGTGACCGACTTCAAGGACTTCGACATCACGTTCCCGTCGATTGGGCCCGACGAGATCGTGTTCCAGGCCGGCGGTCGGCTCTACCTGCTCGATCTCGCGAGTGAGAAGACGCGCGAAGTGGCCGTGCAGGTGACGACCGATCGGCTGACGCTCAAGCCGAGGACTCAAAACGTGGAGAAGCTCATCGCGGGCGCGTCGGTATCACCAGGCGCGAAACGCGCGTTGTTCGAGGCCCGCGGCGACGTGTTCAGCGTCCCGGCCGAACACGGCGCCATCATCAACGTCACGCGCAGTTCCGGCGTCGCGGAGCGCTATCCGACGTGGTCGCCCGACGGGAAGACGCTCGCGTACTGGAGCGATCGCAGCGGCGAGTACGAGCTCACGCTCCGCCCCGCGGACGGCTCGGGCGGCGAGACGACGGTCACGAAGCTCGGCCCCGGGTTCCGCTACGCGCCGCAGTGGTCACCGGACAGCCGCAAGCTGGCGTTCATCGATCAGGCGATGCGGATCCGTGTGCACGATCTCGACCGCAAGGAGACGATCGAGGTCGATCAAAGCCCGGCGTGGATTTCCCACGGCACCCTCGAGCCGTTCGTCTTCGCGTGGTCCCCCGACTCGCGCTGGCTCGCGTACGCCCGGCAGGTCGAGACGCTGAACGACGCCATCTTCGTCTTCGACGTCCGCGACCGGCACCGGCATCAGGCGACATCGGGCTACTTCGCCGACTCGGACCCCACGTTCGACCCCGAAGGCAAGTACCTGTTCTATGCGTCCGATCGTTCGTTCACGCCGGTGTACGGCCGGTTCGACAACTCGTGGACGTACCCGAACGCGACGCAGCTGGTGGGCGCCACCCTCAGGAAAGACGTGCTGTCGCCGCTCGTCCCGCGCAATGACGTCGAAGGCGAGGACGAGAAGAAAGACAAGGACGGCGACAAGAGCGACGACAAGAAAGACGACGACAAGAAAGACGAGAAGCCCGGTGACAAGAAGGACGACAAGAAAGACGACAAGCCCGACGGTGGCAAAGACAGCGTGAGCGACCCCGCGGCACAGCCGCCGAAGCCGAAGAGCACGGCTCCGGCGACCGGGAAGCCGGGCACTGCGAAAGACGCAAAGCTCGAGAAGCCAACCACCGCCCTGCCAAAGGTGAAGCCCGTAGACATCGATTTCGATGGCTTCGAGGGCCGCGTGGTCATCCTGCCGCCAGAGGCGGGCAACTACTCCGGTCTGCACGCCGTCAAGGGCAAGCTGCTCTATCGCCGTGAGCCTCGCACGGGCGCGAGTGACAAGAAGAGTCCCGTCGTCTACTACGACCTCAAGGAGCGCGAGGAGAAGACGGTCATCGCCGATGCGGACGGATTCGAGGCGAGCCTCGACGGGTCGAAGCTGTTCGTCTTCAAGGCGCAGAAGTACGGAATCATCGAGGTCAAGCCGGATCAGAAGCTCGAAAAGACGATGCGCACGAGCGAGCTCGAGGCGCCGGTGGATCCGCGCGCGGAATGGAAGCAGATGTTTGCCGACGCGTTCCGCTTCGAACGCGATTACTTCTACGACCCGAGCATGCACGGCGTGGACTGGGCGCGCATGCGCACCCACTACGGCAAGCTGCTCGACGACGCGGTGACGCGCTGGGACGTGAACTTCGTGCTGGGCGAGCTGATCGCGGAGCTGAACGCCTCGCACACCTACCGGGGCGGTGGTGACGAGGAGGAGCCGCCCGTGCGCGGCGTCGGCATGCTCGGCGCCGACTTCGAGCTCGTCAACGGCGCCTTCCGCATCGCCCGCATCGTCGGCGGCGGCCCGTGGGATGCGGACGTGCGCGCCCCGCTCGCCGACCCGGGTGTGAACGTCAAGGAGGGCGAGTACGTGCTCGCCGTGAACGGCGTGCCTCTCGACACGACCAAGGACATCTACGCGAGCTTCGACGGCCTCGGCGACAAGACCGTGCTGCTGGCGGTGAACGACAAGCCGACCGTTGCCGGCGCTCGCCAGGTGCTCGTGACGTGCCTGCCCGACGAGACGGAACTGCGCTTCCGCGCGTGGATCGAGGAGCGTCGCCGCCGCGTCGACGAGGCGACCGGCGGCAAGGTCGGCTACATCTACGTGCAGAGCACGGGCCGTGATGCGCAGAACGAGCTCGTGCGGCAGTTCGTGGCGCAGCGCACGAAGGACGGGCTGATCATCGACGAGCGGTTCAACAGCGGTGGGCAGATCCCGGATCGCTTCATCGAGCTCCTGAACCGTCCTCCCCTGAGCTACTGGGCAGTGCGCGATGCCCCCAGTGTGCAGTGGCCGCCGGTGGCTCACCGCGGACCCAAGGTCATGCTGATCAACGGGTGGAGCGGTTCGGGCGGCGACGCTTTCCCGTTCTACTTCCGCGAGGCGGGACTCGGGCCGATCATCGGTACGCGCACGTGGGGCGGGCTCATCGGCATCAGCGGTACGCCCGGCCTGGTAGATGGCGGGGCCGTCACGGTCCCGACCTTCCGGATGTACGACCCGAACGGGCAGTGGTTCGCCGAGGGCCACGGCGTCGAGCCCGACATCGCGGTGCCGGAAGATCCGTCACAGCTCGCAAAGGGCACCGACCCGCAGCTCGAACGGGCGATCGAAGAAGTGATGAAGGCCGTGCGGCAGATGGCGCCGGACCCGAAGCGCCCGGCGTACGAGCGGAGAGTGCCGACGACGAACTGAGGGAGGACGGGTTGGCAGGCTGGCGGCTGGAGGCTGGAGGCTGGAGGCTGGAGGCTGGAGGCTGGAGGTTTGAACCGGGCGGGCGAAGGATTCGGTTTCAGCCTGACAGGCTCCAGCCCCCGCCCCCAGCCCCCCGCCTACTGTCTCTCCCCGAGATGCACCCGCTCCGCGACCTCGGCATAGCGGCGCTCCGACTCGGGTTCGGGCCAGAGAAGGGTGGTGACGATCGCGACCGCGAACGACAGCGGAATCGAGATCAACCCCGGGTTCTTCAGGGGCACGATCGCGGCTGGCCCTTTCAACAGGTCCACCATGATGGCCGGCGAGAGCGCGATCAGGAGCAGGCTCGACGCCGTTCCCGCGAACATGCTGAGCTGCGCGGCGCGGGTCGTGAAACGTCGCCAGAAGATCGAGAGCACGAGGGCAGGGAAGTTGGCGCTCGCGGCGATGGCGAACGCGAGCCCCACCATGTAGGCGACATTCTGCCCCTTGAAGGCCACGCCGAGCCCGATCGACAGGACGCCGAGCAGCACTGTCGAGAGCCGTGCCACGCGCAGCTGCTCGTGCTCGCTCGCGCTGCCGTGTCGTACGACGTTCACCCACAGATCGTGTGACAGCGCCGCGGCGCCGGCGAGGGTGAGCCCCGCCACCACGGCAAGGATCGTCGCAAAGGCCACTGCTGCAATGAAGCCGAGAAACGCGTGTCCGCCCACGGCTTCGGCAAGCAGTGGCGCAGCCATGTTGCCCCCTGCGTCGATGGCGCGGATCGGACCCTGGCCGACGATGACCATGGCCCCGAAGCCGAGGATGAACGTCAGCAGGTAGAACGCACCGATGAACCCGGTGGCATAGTTCACCGACACCCGCGCCGTCGCGGCGTCGGGCACGGTGTAGAAGCGCATGAGGATATGCGGGAGCCCGGCCGTGCCGAACATGAGCGCGAGCCCAAGCGAGACAGCGTCCCACGGATCGCTCACGAGACGCCCCGGCCCCAGCACCCCCGCGCCGTACTGATTCGCGGCCGCTGCGAACAGCGCGAGCGGGTTGAACTGGAATCGTGCGAGCACCAGCATCGCGAGGATGAAGGCCCCCGCCATCAGCAGCACCGCCTTGACGATCTGCACCCACGTCGTCGCCAGCATGCCGCCGAAGAGCACGTAGGCGAGCATCACCGCGCCGACGATGACGATCGCCGTGGAGTAGTCGAGGCCGAAGAGCAACCGTACGAGGTTGCCGGCGCCGACCATCTGCGCAATCAGGTAGAAAACGACCACGGCCAGCGACCCGGCGGCCGCCGCGACGCGGACGGGCGCCTGCCGAAGCCGGAGCGCGACCACGTCCGAGAACGTGTACTTCCCGAGGTTCCGGAGCGGCTCGGCGATGAGGAACAGCACGATCGGCCACCCGACCAGGAAGCCGATCGAGTAGATCAGGCCGTCGAACCCCGAGAGCGAGACGAGGCCGGCGATGCCGAGAAAACTGGCGGCGCTCATGTAATCGCCGGCGAGCGCGAGGCCGTTCTGGAAGCCGCTGATGCTCCGGCCCGCCGCATAGAAATGCTCCGTGCTCCGCGTCCGCCGCGCGGCCCACCAGGTGATCGCGAGGGAAAGCCCGATGAAGAGCAGAAAGCCAATGATGGCCGTCGCATTCGGCTGGCCGAGCGAGGTCGTCATCGTTCGCTCCTGAGCGTGGCGATCGCCGCGTCGTAGTGACGGTTGGCCCACATCACGTAGGCGGCAATCAGGATCCACGCGGTGGCGATGACGACCAGGCCGAGCAGGATCCCGACGCTGAGGCCCGGCACGATCGTGCGGGCGAGGAGCGGCTTGTCGAACGCCACGAGCAGGATGAAGCCGAAGTAGACGGCCATCATCGCGAAGGTGAGCGCGAGGGCCACGCGCCACCGTGCGGCGGCGAGCAGGCGCAAGCGCTCGGACGAGGCGGCAGCACGGCGCGAGTCGGACACGAGCGTTCTCCTCCGAGCTATGAGGTCATCTCGGAACGCCGAACACGGAACCCAACCTGGAACCTGGAACTGAACCTGGAACCCGGAACACAACCTGGAACTAGTAACCTGGAACCTGGAACGGTACCCAATCAAGTGACTACAGCAATCAGAGCCCATCGCTTCGGTCCTAGGCCCGATGGTTCGCGCAGCATATCAGCGCGAGCCGTGAAGGAGCGCGCCGCGGTCTGCGGCCTCCTGGGCACGCCGCTTGCGTCATGAACTCCCTCGGATCGGAGGGCCGTTTTCAAGGAGAACACCATGGCATCTGCAGCACCGGTCACGGACCACGAGGAGATTCGCCAGTGGGTCGAGTCACGTGGCGGACGTCCGGCGTGCGTGAAGGGCACCGCGGCGCTGCTGCGCGTGGACTTCGGGGAGCCCGACGAGAAGCTTCAGCCCATCGACCGGCGCGGCCACGGCCCAAGCGCGTCGTCCGCGCTGCCGCGTCGCGGCTCGAGCGCATCCCGCCCGGGACTCCACCTTCACGCACTCACCACCGGCGTTCGATTTCTGCGAGTATTGTCAGCGAATCGCACTGACGGAAGGGTCCGACCATGCCGACTCCAGCTGCCGCCTGCTTCATCAGCCCCGACGCCCTCCTGGCGCACTGGCAGGGACATCGCCGCCTGACGCGACGCGTCATCGAGGCATTCCCCGAGGATCAGCTCTACACGTTCTCGATCGGATCGATGCGCTCGTTCGGCGCGCTGGCGCTGGAGATGCTGGTGATGGCAACGCCGAGCGTGCGCGGTGTTGTCACCCAGAAGTGGGCCGAGTTCGAGACCTCTCGCGCCGAGCGCCCGAAGCAGGAGGTGCTCCGCCTGTGGGACGACGCCACCGAGGAGATCAACACGCTGTGGCCGCAGATTCCGCCCGAGCGATTCTGCGAGACGATGACGGCGTTCGGTCAGTACACGGGCGTGGTGCACGACCTGTTCCTCTACGTCATCGACAACGAGGTGCACCACCGCGGCCAGGGCTACGTGTACCTGCGCGCACTCGGGATCGAGCCGCCGCCGTTCTACGAGCGGCAGTAAGTCGTGGCGTGTCGCGTTCGCGCCGGCCGCGTCGCGCATGTCATGGTCGGACATCGACGATCTCCGCCGCTTCGCCGTCGCCCGCAGCCTGCGACGTCGCGCGACGCCGCTGAAGTCCGCGCTCGAGCGGCTGGCCTTCGTGCAGGCGGATCCGATCCGGGCACCCGCCGGGCCCAGGACCTGGTGCTGCGGCACCGCGTGCGCGCTACCGCGCCGGGGATCTCGAGCGGCGCTACGCGGGTCTCGGCATCGAGGAGGACGTCTTCGTCAACTACGGCTTCGTCACGCGCTCGTTGCAGGCGTTGATGCACCCGCGCACCGAGCAGGTCCGCTGGACGAAGGCGCGGCGGCAGCGGGCGGGCGAGCTGCTGGCCTTCGTGCAGGCGCACGGGACCGTTCATCCGCGTGCCGTCGATGAGCACTTCGCACATGGACGCGTGACGAACTACTGGGGCGGGTCGTCGAGCGCGACGACGCACCTGCTCGAGGCGATGCACTACGCGGGCCTGCTGCGCGTCGCCCGGCGCGACGCCGGCATCCGGATTTACGCGCCGCGCGAGCCATCGCCCCCGCCGGAACATGCCGCCGCCAGGCGGGCGCGCCTCGACGCCCTCGTCGACGCCGCCGTCAACGTGTATGCGCCGCTGCCCGCACGGAGCCTGTCGTTTCTCGTCGCCCGGCTCCGCTACGCGGCACCGCAGTGGCATCGCGATCTGAAGGCGGCCCTCGCACGCGCGGCGGCGCGGCTGTCGCATGCGCGCGTGGACGGCGTCGAGTGGTTCTGGCCTGCGGACGAGGACCCCGCGTCGTTTCATCCCGACGCCGGCGTTCGCCTGCTCGCGCCGTTCGATCCGATTGCGTGGGACCGCCGGCGGTTCGAGCTTCTCTGGGGGTGGGCGTACCGGTTCGAGGCCTATACGCCGACGCACAAGCGGCAGCTCGGGTACTACGCCCTGCCGCTGCTCTGGCACGATCGCATCATCGGGTGGGGGAACGTGTCGGTGCAGGGCACCGAACTGCACGCGACCTTCGGGTACGTTGGCGGAGCGCCGCCCCGAGATCGCACGTTCGCGAGCGCGCTCGACGCCGAGCTGGCGCAAATGCGCACCTTCCTGGCCGTGCCTCCCTGAGTTACTGCCTTGCCCCCGAAGGGAGGGGGCCACGTCGGCACAGCCGCGCTTCGTTGCGTGCGAACGTGCCGCTCCGTTAATCTGGTACGCGAACCGTGACTACCATCCGTCGGCACCTGCGTCTCTGGGCGTCCGCCTGGCTCATCTGCCAGGCGGCATCGCTCTCGGCGCTTGTACCGCGCGTGTGCTGCGCGACCCATCAGCCCGCCGAAAGCGCGAAGCACGGCTGCCACCATCAGGCTGTGGCCAACGCGTGCCCGATGCGTGCGGCCCACGGGACTGCGTGTCCCATGCACCAAGGCAGCCACAACGGCTCGCACCAGCTCCCCGAGGGCGGGTGCTCGATGAGGGGCACGTGCCAGGCGGACGTCACGACGATCGCGGTGCTGCTGTCGCAGTGCGGCGTCTTGACCGACGTCTTCGAGATGCGATCGCCGGACGTCCCGGCGAGTTCGGCGGCCCTCTCCACTCGTGAGCACCCCTCCGGCCGTCTCGCGTCTCCAGAACCTCCACCTCCGCGCGCATAGGCGTCCACCACGTTCGGCGGCAAAGGCACACGTGTGCCCGCGCTGCCCGAGGCGTCCGTGTCGGTGGAGGTATCCCCGTGACGAGTGTCAGGACCCTGGCTCTCGCTGCTTGTGTGCTCGCGTTGTCGCATGCGGCGGTGGCCCAGCAATCGGTTGATTACGCCAGCATCAGCGGCCGCGTCACGGACCGCTCCGGAGCCGTTCTGCCCGGCGCTCGCATCATCGTCCGTCACCTGGAGACGAACCTGACGAGCGTAGCCGTCACCGGGCAGGACGGGCGCTTCCGGATCCCCTACCTGAAGGTCGGCGCTTACGAGATCACCGCCACGCGGGACGGCTTTCGCGACGTCACACGCCGTTTGACGCTGACGGCGGGCGCGGCGTACGAATGGCCGGTCTCGTTGATGGTGGTGGGGGTCGAGAGCGCGGTCACGGTTACGGCCGAGACCAGTGTGCTCGAGGCAAACCGCAGCCAGGTAGCCGGCACGGTCTCGCGGACCGAGGTGGCGAGCCTGCCGCTGAACGGCCGCAGCTTCCTCGACATCGCGCTCCTGGTGCCTGGCGTGTCGCCGACCAACGTCAACAGCACACAGATGTTTCCGGAGACGTCGGCGGTGCCGGGCATCAGCCTCTCGGTCGGCAGCCAACGCAATCTCTCCAACAACTTCATCGTCGATGGCCTCTCGGCGAACGACGACGCTGCAGGGCTGAGCGGCATCACGTACGGCGTGGATGCGGTCGAGCAGCTGCAGGTCGTGACCTCCGGCGGGCAAGCCGAATTGGGGCGAGCACTGGGCGGCTACGTCAACGTGGTGACCAGGAGCGGCACGAACGTGCTGCACGGCACCGTCTACGACTACATCCGCGACGCCCGTTTCAATGCGGCGAACGCGCTGACAGGCACCACGCTGCCGATGAAACAGGCGCAGTACGGTGCGAGCATCGGCGGCCCCCTGCTGAAAGATCGCACGTTCTACTTCGGCAACGTCGAGCAGCGCCGCCTCGATCAGTCGGGCCTGACCACGATTCCGGCGGCGAGCGTGGCGGTCGTGAACGCGCGGCTGGCGGCGGTTGGGTATCAGGGACCTCTCGTCGCGACGGGTGTGTACCCGGTTCCGGTGGATTCCACCAACGTGCTGGCGAAGGTGGAGCACCAGGTGAGCGGGGCCGATCAGCTCGGCATCCGCTACGCCGAGTACGACATCAGCTCGGCGAACTCGCGCGGGGCAGGCGGCCTCAACGCACCGAGCGCCTCCGCCGGCCTCGACAGCCGCGATCGAATGGCCGCGTTCAACAACACCCTTGCGCTGTCGGCGCACACGGTGCTCGAAACGCGCGCGCAGATCGCGCACGGCGACTTGAGCGCGCCTCCCGCTGACCCGCTTGGCCCCGCGGTGAGCATCGCGGGCGTGGCGTCGTTCGGAACGAGCTCCGGCAGTCCGACACGCCGGGTGAACACGATGTACCAGCTGGTCAACAATTTGTCGCACCAGGCCGGAGCGCATGCCTTCCGTGCCGGTATCGATGTGCTGTACAACGACGGCCGCATCGTCTATCCGCGGTCCGTTCGCGGCGCCTACACGTTCTCGTCGCTCGCACGCTTCCTGGCCGGCGTCTACAACAACGCAGGGTTCACGCAGACGTTCGGCGTCAGCGAGGTGTCGCAGCGCAACCCGAACCTCGGCGTCTATGTGCAGGACGAGTGGAAGCTTGGCCCTGGTGTCACCTTGAACGTGGGTGCCCGATACGACCTGCAGTTCCTGGAGACGATCACCACCGACACCAACAACGTGTCTCCGCGAATCGGGCTGGCGTGGACTCCGTTCGATTCACGCCGCACCCTCGTGCGCGGCAGCGCGGGTCTGTTCTACGATCGCGTCCCGCTGCGTCCGCTCGCGAACGCGCTGCTGTCAGCGGGCAACACGACGGACCTGGCCAATCTGCGACAGACGAGCGTGATCCTGTCGCCAACACAAGCCGGCGCGCCGGCGTTCCCAGCAATCCTCAGCGCGGTCGTTCCCTCGGTTACGCTGCCCAGCCTGACGACGATGGACCGGCACCTGCAGAACGCGTACTCCCGGCAGGCGAGCGTGGAGATCGAGCAGCAGCTCGGCGAGCGAGCCACGATCAGCGTCGGCTACTTGTACGTGCGCGGTGAACAGCTGCTGATGTCCGTGAACCAGAACGTGCCGTCCTGCGCGGCCTCGGGCACCAACAACGGCTGCCGGCCCAACCCGGCGTACGCGAACAACGCGCAGTACTCCTCTGTGGGCAGTTCGGCGTACCACGGCCTGCACGTCTCGTTCGTCCAGCGCCCGGCGCGATGGGGCCAGTATCGGGTGTCCTACACGCTGTCGCGATCCATGAACAACGTCGGCGAGTTCTTCTTCAGCTCGCCGATCGATCCCTTCGACCTGTCGAAGGACTGGGGGCGCTCGGACGACGACCAGCGGCACCGCCTGGTCATTCAGGGATCCATCCACTCACCGACCGCACGGCCGACCACGACGTGGGAGCGCCTCAGCCACGGCTTCGAGGTGAGCGGCCTGCTGCAGGCCTATTCGGCCTTCCCGTTCAACATCACGTCGGGGGTCACGACCGTGCAGGGCACGCCGGGCAGGCCGGTCGTGAACGGCGCGTTCATCGAGCGCAACGCGGGGATCGGAGACGACTTCTTCAGTGTGAGTGCGCGGGTGAGCCGCACGGTGCACCTGGCCGGACGTCTGGAGCTCGAGGCGCTCGCGGAAGCGTTCAACCTGACGAACCGGCAGAACGACCTCACACGCAACGCCAACTTCGGGCCCGGCGCGTATCCGACCGATCCCGCGCCCGGCTTCGGCCAGATCACCGCGCGTCGGGGACCCGCGGTCGCTGCAGTTCGCGGTGCGGGTCAGGTTCTGATTGCCGGAGCAGTCTTTTATCGGCACGTTGGTTCGGCGTTGGCTCCCGGATGATGGGCCGTGGACGCTATGCTAGGCATCCTTTTGGGCACAGCGGCATTGATGCCGTTGTGTGCCGACGGTGCTTGACAGCAACGATCGCCCGGCCCAATCAACTCACGTGCTGCCCGGTCAGGCGAGCAAGCATCCTCCAGAATCCGAAGTCGATCGTTTCAGTGCTGCTCTCCTCGTCAATCTCGGTTCTTGTTGCGCACCACGTACCAAATGTCCCTTCCCCCAAAACCGCCGGCGGGACGTGTTGAGAAGAAATACAGCGTGGTGCCATCGCGTGAAAGCCACGGAGAGCCATCGGCTGCGGGAGTGTTGACAGGATACGGCAGGGCGACGGGCGTCGACCATAGATCGTCGAGCGTTTCGCGGGTTGACGTCCAGATGTCGAGTCCGCCAGCGCGGTCCGAGGTGATGAACGCCTCCAGCCCATCTTTCCTGATGGAAATGCGAGTGTCGCGCCTTGGGCTGCTGAGTTCTTGCACCAGCGCTCCCTCACCGAAGTAGCCGTCTTCGCCCACGGCGCTGGCATAGATGTCGAAGTCCCCAAGGACGCCAGGTTTTCTGCCATAGAACAGAGTGACCGCTCCGGTTTGAGGATTCTCGAAGAATGCCGGTGCGGTTTCGTCTGCTGTTGTATTGAGCACACATCCGACATTCGTTGGCGGCTCCCACCCCTGCGACCGCGTGTCGCGCCGCCGCGTCATCCAGATATCACCGCTGCCGCAGGCGTCGACGTCCGTACGATTACTGTAGAAGAACATCACGTGCTCGTCGGACGAAAGCACCGCGAGAGAGTCTGTCGCTACGGTATTGAGCACGCTCATGTTCTGGGGATCTCCCCACGGAGCGTCGACGGATTCGCGTGTGGCAAACCACAGGTCGTCTCCTCCGACGCTTCCCGGACGGTCCGATGTGAGATACATCGTCAGACCGTCCCGCGAGAGGATGGCATAGGTGTCGTTGTATGGGGTGTTGATCGGCGATCCGACGTGGACGAGCGTCGACCACTGACCAAATGTCTCCGTGCTCTGCCGTGAAGTGTCAGGAGCCCCCGTGGTCCACGCCAGCAGGCAGAGCAGCGTCACAGATTGCTTCATGATTCCTCCTCTGAAGCATTAAACGCTGGCGGGACGAAATCCGGACCACGTCTCGCGCAACAGCTCGTCCGGGAGTCAATAATCCCAGGAACCCACCGCCTCAATCTGGATATCGAATCGCGTGTCGCCGTTGACGACCACGTGCGTTCCGTTGTTGCCGTCAGCGTACACTGTGGCGCGAGTTCGTCACCACGTAGCCTCCGCCGGCGCACGACGAGCGGCGTGTCACCGTTTGGGTACGTGACTGAAAACATACACGCCATTGTCGCCGGTGGTCACCCAGGTATGACCCGTCGGCCCGCACCTCTCGCAGTAAACATCGACGCCGCGCGCGGTGCATTTCCATTCGAAGTCGCCTCGAACACGACGCCAGACAGGATGTAGAACGTTGTGTCCGGCGCTGGAGTAGGCGAGGGCGACGGGGATATCGACGCATCAGGCGGTCGGGTTCCGTTGCCGCAGCCCAGGGACACCGTGACAAGTCCTATCGCAGTGGCGTGAAAAAGGACCGATGCCATCCTCATGCTCATATGTATGTACCTCCATGCGGCTTGTGAAGGATGTTGATCGACGGAGCAAGGCTCAGGAACGCGGTCACGCCACATCTCGACCGACTCGAAGTGGGCCGCAGGAAGCAGCCCCGCTCAATCCGAGCGTCGTTCCGGTCATTGACCTGCCGGATACGTCAGGAACCTCCTGGATGTCGGCGAGTAGGGCCATTCAGTCCTGCTGTCCGAATCCATCGGCATCGACGCTTCGCCCAAGCCCCTCGGTGTGCTAGTTGGGACCTGTTACCGTGAGCGCGAACTCCGTGCTCCCTGCAGGGGGCGGTCCGCCTCCGTCCGAGAAGCTGCGCACGAGGACGACGTATTGGGTATGCGCAGAGACGTGGTAACCGGCAACGTGGCCCGAGCTATCCAGCAGGGCCGTCGCTGCCTGCCCGGCCGGCTGTCCTCCGTTCGAGCCGCACAGCTCCGCGTCGAGCCCGAACCGGCGGTCGGTCCAGGCCAGATCAGCCTGAAGCGTGCCGTCATGATGCACGTTGAGCACGTAAGGCACCGCGCACGGTTCGCCTCCGGGTGTGCGCGGGATCTCGCAGGTCGGGGCGTCCCAGTAACCCTCACACGACGGGTGCCCGAACACCATGTCGCGTTTACTGGTCGTCACCGTCTGAAACACCGGATCCAGCTGCACGGTGAGCGTCAGGTTTTCCTCGACGCTGAGAGGCGCCGAGCGCTCGACGTAGTTTGCTGCCCACGCGCGAATCGTGTAGTGGCCGGGCGCCAATCGGGCGAAGCGAAATACACCGTTCGAGTCGGTCGTCGCCGTGGGGCCGGCGGCGTCGAGACCGGCAACCGCCAGGACCGTGGCGCCCGCAATGCGGATCGACTCGGTCGGGGCCGTTTCCGAGACGGTACCGCTGAGCATCCACGTCTGTGCGACAGGCCCGGGTGTAGGACCAGACGGGGTTGGTGTGGGCGCTGGTCCCGGTGACGAGCCGCCGCAAGCCGCAAGCGCGCTCACCAGCAGGCAGACAGCCGCCACCGTGCATCCGGCTCTGGGCCACCGCGAAGGGCGAGTCGCTCGGTCTGCGGTGCGTGCAAGAGACGAACAGCGACGGATACGCGCGAGCTCGAGACGCAGGGCCCTCATATGGATGCTCCCTTATTTAGCCGACCGGTTCTATGAGCGCACCATACGGTGGGAGCGCCAGGCCACTCAATGACTGAGAGGTCACGAGAAGGTGAAGAGCAGGTAACGATGGACGTTCACGGTCGGGCGGCGTAGGATCGGACCCGCCTGTTCGAACAATCCCATGTCTGCTCCGCTAATCGGGCCAGACGTCGTACGGTTCGGGAATTTCACGCTGGACCTGCGCTCGGGTGAGCTCAGTCAGAACGGCGGCCACCCCGTCCTTCTGCCGTATCAGGCATTTCGACTGCTGGCGACGCTCATCGGTCACTCGCCCGAAGTAGTCACGCGCGACGACCTGCGCGGCGAGCTCTGGGCGAACGACACCTTCGTCGACTTCGAACACAGCCTCAACGCCGCGATCAGGCGCCTGCGCGAAGCGCTGGGTGATTCAGCGTCCGCGCCGCGATTCATCGAGACGCTGCCGCGTCGCGGCTACCGGTTCATCGCGCCGGTCGAGCGAAATGGGATCGAGTCGCCGGCGTCCACACCTGCCCCACCGCCACGATTGCAGCCGACACCGGCCGGGTCGATGGCCGAACGTGCGGCGCCTCGGGAATGGTTCCACCGGCGTTCGCTCACGTACGGGCTCGCGGCCGTTGGTGTCATCGTCCTGTCCACGGTCGCCGCACGCTCGCTGACGTTGTGGCGACACGAGCCGACGCCGGTCATTGCGGTGCTGCCGCTCAAGAACCTGAGCGCTGAGCCCGACAGCGACTACTTCGCGGATGGCCTCACGGATGAGATCATTCGCAACCTGTCGGTGATTGACGGGCTGGAGGTGCGCTCAGCGACCTCGTCGTTCACCTTCAAGAACAAGCCCCGCAACACGCACGAGGTCGGGACGGCACTCCAGGCCGGGCTGATCGTCGAAGGATCGGTCCTTCGGGAAGGTCACCGGGTGCGCATCAACACGCGGCTCGTCCGCGTTGCCGACGATGTTCCGCTCTGGTCGGGGCACTTCGATCGCCAGCTCGAGGACATCTTCGCGATCCAGGACGAGATCTCGCGGTCCATCGTCAACGAGCTCCGGCTGAAGCTCGGACGCGGACAGCGCAGGTACACGACCGATATCCAGACGTACGATCTCTTTCTGAAAGCCCGCGTCCTGCAAGCGCGTCGCGCCCGAGAATGGCCGGCTGGCGATCGAGCTGTTCGATCAGGTCGTGAAGAAGGATCCGACGTTCGCGCCTGCCTACGCCGGGATCGCGAGCAGTTACGGCTACCTGTCCTATGTCTTTCCCATCGAGGGTGCGTTCGGCGTGCCGCCGGAGAAAGCCGACTGGATCATGCGGTCGGCTGCATTCAAGGCCCTCGAGTTGGACCCGCTTCTCGCCGACGCTCACGCGGCGATGGGGCAGGTGCACGCCTTCGATCACGAGTGGACCCAGGCCGAGACGTCGTTCCGGCGCGCGCTGCAGCTGAACCCGAGCCTCGACGAGCACGTACACCGACTTCGCGCTCACGACGCTGCTTCCCGAGGGCAAGCTGGATGAGGCGATGCGATTGCTGGAAACGGCGACCCGGGCGGATCCCCTGTCGCTCGACGTCCGCCGAGTGCTCGTGCACGTGCAGATCAACGCGGGCCTCTACGATCGGGCGATCGAGAATTGCGATCGTGTGCTTGCGGTCGATCCCACGTTCCCCTTCGTCGCGGCATTGCGTGTCCGCGCCCTGCTGCACAAGGGACGGGTCACGGAGGCGATTGCCTGGATGGAGCGACAGGGTGCTGGTGCCGAGGGGTATCTCGGCTACGCGTACGCGGTCAGCGGCCGGCGGGCCGAGGCCGAGGCGCTCGCCGCCCGAAACCACGACTTTCCGCAGCGGCAGGCGATGATCTACGCGGGACTCGGCGACAGGGACCACGCGTTCGAAGCGCTCGAGAGGCTTGCCGCCATCAATCCCCGCCGTACGGGAGCCTACCTGACGCGTCCGGAGCTTGCCAGCCTTCGCGGCGATCCCCGGATGGGTGCGCTTCGCACGAAGCTCGGGCTCCCCTCGCGCTGAGATTCCGCGTCCGCATCTCGCCGTTTCGTTCCGATCGTCAACTGTTCGGACTCGATCTGTCGTGCTGGTCGCGCCCTCGAACCAGCCGTCGAGATATCCCTTCTCTTCGGATTGTCCTTGAGCAGTGACGTGGCCCGAGTGCGGGTCGAGCGTCGCCGCGGGCGCACTCGGCTGCGGCTGTGCACCACCCGACTGCGTCGCCTGAGCGTTCGTCGTCACTGCCGTTGGAGCGGCAGGCGATGGACGTCCGCTGCACGCGGACACGAGGGAACCTGACACGATGAGCGCCAGCCCGATTCCGATGTGAGTCGTCTTTGCCGTCCTCTGATGTGCTTCCACGGTTGCCTCCTGTGATGGTGTGGAGCACGGTATGTGCGGTGGACGCGCGAATCAATGACGGGCGGGTCAAATACAGGTGATAAACGGGTAACCTAGACCCGGAACTCACTTGTGTTGGGTAGGTTCCTGGTTCCGGTTCCAAGTGCCGGGTTCCTGAAATCGCCGTCGCTCCAATCGAGCCTGGGACGAACCTGGAACTCGGAACCAAGGAACCCGGAACCGTGAACCCTCCGAGGAACCTGGAACGAACCCGGAACCTGGAACCCAACCTGGAACCCAGAACCCGGAACCCGGAACCCGGCGCGCTGAGACTTCCGTCGCGCCGATCACCACTCCAGTTTCGTGCCGATCCGGGCGATGCGCGGAGGGACGATCGTCAATGGCCGCAGGAACGATCCGGATGACCAGCTCGCGTTCTGCTCCGGGTTCCCGTTGAGCAGGTTGAACACATCGATGAAGCCGGCGATGCGGCGGCCGTGCGGCAGCCGGAAACCCTTTTTCGGCACGGATATCGAGCAGCGTGACGTTGTCCATCCGGCGCGTGCCGATCGGCTCTGCAAGAATCCGGACGTTGCCATAGCTCAAGGTCGTGACGAACGTACGCCCGTACGGTTGACCGGACTGGTGGCGGAGCAGCGGCATGAGCCTCACGCCCCACGGTCCATCGTAGGTGCCGGACACCTTCGCTGACCATGTGCGGAACTGGTACTGCCCGTCCGGAGCGGCGTTGATCAGATCGTTCGGGGTCAGGGGATACGCGTCGTTCCGCAACGATTGCCCCAAGTACCCGCTGGCCTGATCGCGGCTCCACGTGTGCTCGAAGCCCGCCACGAGCGACCACCGACCTGCGAATCGCCTGGTCGCCACCACATCCAACGACCAATACGCGCTGTCGGCATCGGGTACGTTCCGCACGATGTTCAGAGGCGAGCGCCCTACGAGCTCCGGCGCGAGATCATAGGCCTGAATCAACGAACCATCGTCGGTCGATCCCAGCGTGCCGTCCGCACCCGGATCTCTGAGCGTGACCGGCACCGTGAAGGCGTCGAACGGGAGATTCGCGTCCTGGCGCACGTAGTGCTGCCGCTCGCCTCGCCATAGGACGCTCGTCCGGAGGCCCACGTTGGCGGGAAGCTCCCGTTCGATCGACGCAACGACTTCGCGCATCACCGGGAGCTCGAGATTTCGGTCGACTGATTCGAGCGCAACGCCGCCACGACTCCCGAGCAACGGCCCTTCCTCTCCGCGATCCCAGACACCGTTGCCGTTGACGTCGGACCACCCGTATCGACGCCACCACACGCTTGGGTTGGGATTGCCTGAAAACCCCAGCTCCGTGCCCGGAGAGTACCGGTACAGACCGTAGTGGATTTTCCCGAGGGTCCGGCCATCGTTCGACAGCGCGACAACGAGGCCGAGCCGCGGCGCAAACGTGTTCCAATCGATGACGTCATCCACCGCCGGGAACAGCTGTGCGCTTTGATTGAACCGCCCAGCCGGATGGGTTGCGGCGGGAAGGAACACTCGGTAGCGATCGAACCGGAGTCCGAGGTTGAGTGTGCAGCGGGCATTCATCTGCCAGGTGTCGGTCGCATACCCCGAGTACGTGCGGAGCCCACTTTCGGACATCGAAGGCGTCTCGAACAAGTAGACTTCTGTGGGCCTGCCGTTCCGAAGGACGTGCAACACATCCCCGGGATATCCGCGCCTCCAGCGTTCACCGGAAGTCGTCTGGACAATCTCACCGCCGATTTTGAAGGTGTGCCTGCCGAACCAGGCCGGCTCCACATGGCTGAGGGATCCCAGAATCTGGGGCCGACGCAAACTGCTGCCCCAGCTGCGATTGCCGCCGCTCACGACCAGCGTGCCGAGGTCCTCGAATCGTGGAGTCGTGCCATTCGGGCTCTGAGATTGATCCGCCCCAAACGCACCGGCGCGAATCTCGAAGGCGGTGTTGTTGCCGATGATCGCGGTCCACTCGCCCTTCCCGACCCACCCCGCTACCGTCTGGGCGAGCGTGGCGTCACCCGATGCGTTGATAGCCGTGCTCGGGTTGAGAGTTCCTCCGATCGGACCGAACGGATCGAGACGGTCGGGCTCGCGTGTGCGTCCGAATTGACCGAACACGACGAGCCTGTGATTGGGCGTGACCTGGTAGGTGCCTTTCGCGTCGTAGCTCGTCGCATGCGTCTCATACGGCCGGACCGGGAAGTTCACCCGCCGAGTTGAAACGTCCTGATCCCGTATCGAGAAGTACCACCACAGTGAGTCTTTCCGGATGTAGCCACCGGCATCGGCATTGAGGTCGTAGTAGCCCCCCAGACGGTTGGCTTCACGAGGCGACAATTCACCGCCGCCGAGCGCACCACGACGGACCTGACGCTCGTCGACGTTGAACGACTGCCAGCCGTGGTTCTCGTAGTCCGCGTACAGCGTCCCTCGATATTGGTTGCCGCCCGCCTTCGTGACTATCTGCAGCTGCACGCCCGGTTGCGGCCACTCGGCGCTGTGTGCGGCAACTCCAACGCTGGCCTCCTCGAACGCTCCGTAATTCAACATGAAGCCGGTCGGGAAGATACCCGAGACGATGATGCCGTCGATCATGGGCCGGTTGAAGCCCACCGTACCGAACGCTCCGTAGGGGCTTCCCGAGTCGCCGCTGCCGCCGCCCACCTCGAACCGGGCAACGTGTACCGACGGCGTGGCCGACAGTATGGCGAACAGGCTTCGAGAAGCGGGGAGATCGGCGAGCTGCCGCGCGTCGAAGCGGGAAGCGATGGCCGTCGACTGCCTGTCGTTCGGAGCCGCGTCACGGACGACGGTCACGCTCTCATGGACCGTGTCGAGCTCGAGCTCGGCGTCCACCGTCGCGGTGAACGTGATGCCGACGTGCACGCCCTCGCGCCTGACACTCGCGAAACCCTGACGCGTGAAGACGACGGAGTAGTCACCTGGCGGCAGCGCGGGAAATCGATAGCGGCCATCGACACCAGTCGTCGTGGTGGCGAGGCCCATGAGGGCATGGCTCGAGATGGTGACCGTGACGTGCGGCAGAATGGCGCCGGTAACATCGGTGGCTCTTCCGCTGATCGCTCCGGTCGTGGCGAGCGTCTGCCCCGCGCTTGCGGATGCGTAGAGCAGGACCCACGCGAAGCACAGACGAGAGAGCGTCGCCGGCAGGGCCACGTCCGCTTTCCCCTTGACGAACGGTGTGCGCCCGTCGTCAACCCCAAACAGGAAGGCAGCATTGTACGTCACCGAGCGTCGAGGCCCCGCCGAGGAACTGACGGGGTGCGGCATGCAGGCCCGCTTGAGCTACGGCAGGCCGCGCTTCCGTCGCGGCCGCCCGCAATGTGCCCACATTGCGATCACGATCTTTGCGAAGGTCGACTTTAGCTGGATGGGTCGCCCGCCATCAGGGCAGGCCGAAGCGTTTCTGCATAGCTGCAAACCGGGGATCGCCCCGCAAGGAAGCCATTTCCGGCCAGGTCAGAAGCAGTGGAATACGTTGTGGCTCGTGTTCCGCCGTTCGTCCCAGCGCTTCGAACGCGCGATCGACATCTCCAAGCGCCGCATAGATGATCGTCGCGCGATAGGCATACTGGTCGTTCTCAGCTGCGAGGCGCTCGGCGTCCGATCGCCTGCCAGCTTTCACATATGCGTAGGCTTGATATTGGGGTACGCCTTCCGGCAGACGAGGAACGGCAGGCGTCTTTGATTTCATGGCCTCGTAGAGCGCCAGCGCCTCGTTGACGCGACCGGCACACGCGAGTGCTCTGGCGAGAACGACGTCGGCTGCAGGAAATTGCGGATCCACGGCTTGGACGCGTTGCAACAGATCGATCGCCTCGTCGTATCGCCCGACGGTGAAGTACAGCTGGCCCATCTCCCGCCACACGTCGAGCGAGAGCGGATCGTTGTTCAGTGCGACTTTGAGAAGCTGCTCTGCTTCGTCGAACTTGCGCAAGGGTCGAAGCGTGAAGAAGGAGTAGTTCGTATACACCTGGCTGAGACTCGGATTGAGCGCAATCGCCTCCTGAAATTCGCGCCGCGAGGCAGGCCAATCGAGGTCGCGCGCAGCAACAATTCCCATGGCCGCGTGCGCTTCCGCGAGATCGGGGTCGAGTTCCAGCGCCTTGAGCGCCGCGGTCCGCATCAGGCCCTGGGCTTTGCTGGCCGGCATCCCCGGATACGTAGGAAGAGACATGTGGGCGTACGCGTCTGCGATGCCTGCGTACGCCGGCGCGAAGTCCGGAGCCATGGCGATGACTTCCTGGAAGTACTCGATGGCTTTCTGCGGGCCGAGGTACAAGACGGCGACTCACGAGTGCGCGTGCGGTCAGGTAGCGCCCATACGCATCCGGACTGAGATCGTATCCACGACGGCTGACCGCACCTTTCACGCCAAGCTGTTCGCCGATCCTTTGAGTAATGCGATTGCGGACGGCGAACACGTCTCCGAGATCGCTGTCGAAGCTCTGGCTCCAGAGCGCCACGCCAGTGGACGCCTGCAGGAGTCGCACGTCCACCTGAAGCCGGTCTCCTGAACGCCGAATCGAGCCGTCGAGCACGAAAGTGACGTCGAGCCGCGCGGCCACGTCTCGCAAATTCCCTCGATTGTTCTTGAAGGCGAAACTCGACGTGCGCGAGCGGACCTGCAGATGCGCATTCGCCGCAAGACTATTGATGATTTCTTCTGTGAACCCATCGGCGAATTCTTCACTGCCTGCCTCAGTACCTGAGGTTCTTCACCGGAAGGACGGCAATCGTCGGGCCATCGGAGCGACTTCGTGCCAGGGAGGTCCGCGATAGTCCTGCATGTGTCGCCACAGCCTCGTGGCGCGGGCGCAACGTTCCGCTCGACAGCAGCAGACCGCCGACCACGAGTGCGACCGCGATCGCGATCGCGTATTTGAGCGGAATGACCGCTCGGCGAGGCTGGAGGTTTCCAAGCGCGGTGGCGAGTTCGTCGACGCTCTCGAACCGGCGCTCGGCATCGGGATCGGTCGCACGGTCGATGATGGCGGCCAGCCGTCGCGGCACATCACGTCGAAGCGCAAGGACATCGCCCCGGTCGCGACGTTCGTGGGCCAGGCGCAGATCCGGGATGTTGCGGGCGCGTACCGGATAGGTTCCGGTGAGCATGCGATAGAGCAGCACGCCGATGCTGTATACATCGCTCTGAATCGTGGCGTTGCCGCCGCCGGCAACAGCTCTGGTGCCAGATACAACGGCGTGCCGGCGAGCGCCACAGTCGATGCGGATGCATCACTCATCTCCCAGCCGGTGCCGAAGTCCATCAGCACGGCCCGCCCGCCGGTCGCGAGCATCACGTTCTGCGTCTTGATGTCGCGGTGGAGCAGTCCGGCATCGTGGACGGCTGAAACGGCGCGGCAAATCTGGATCCCGATTTCGATCGTCTCGGAAGGTTGGAACGGCAGGCATCGCGCGAGCCGCTGCTCGACCGTCTCGCCATCGATCAGTTCCATCCAGAGACCGACGGTGTCGCCGATGCGCTCAGCGCCATAGATCGTGACCACGTTGGGGTGGTGGACGCGCGCGAGGAGACGGCCTTCGTCAATCACGGAAGACGCGTGCGCGTCTCCGTGATCGGATCGGGCAGGTAGCAGCTTCAGCGCAACTTCGCGATCCAGACGCGTGTCCCAGGCACGGTAAACACGGCCGAATGCGCCGCTGCCGAGCGCTTCCAGGACGCGAATGTGCCCCCATGTCTCTGGTGGATGTCCCGGTTCGGCATCTGCGCGCTGCTCGCGATGAAAGTCGGCAAGCGTGGCCAGAACGCGGAGCTCCTCGACGAGCGAACGCTCGGTCTCGCCGGCCGTGGAGTGAATCGTCCGCCAGTCGACGGATGTCCCGTCCAGGATGGCGCCGGCGAGCTCATCAAGACGGGGTTCGCTCGCGTCCACGCTGCATTTCCTCGGCGAGACGCACGAGGGCACGCTGCGCCGTCTTGCGCGCCGCATCCGCAGTCGGTTTCTCCAGCATCACAGCCAACTCTTCATAGCTGTAGCCCAGCTCGACGCGCGCGACGATCGCCTCTCGCTCCTCGGGCTTCAAACGCTCGAGTGCCTGCTCATAGGCATCGACCCGCTCGCGCCCGATGGCTGCCTCGAGCGGCGAATCTGCCGCTTCGACGTCGATGTTGTCGAGATTCACTGAGTCGGGCTCGCGTCCCTTGCGCCGCAGTTCGTCGCGCAGGCGATTGAGAACGGCATTGCGCAGGTATGCCTGCAGCGCACCCACCCGTCGCGGCTCGAAGTTCTCGATCCTCTTAAACGTCTTCAGCAGCGTGTCCTGGACAAGATCATCGGTGTCGGCGAGATCGCGTGCCCACCTCGGCAGCCGCCCGCTTGCCCACCGCTGCAGCGGTCGCAGGTGCCTGGCAAACAGCCGCTCGAGGGCGTCCTCGTCGCCGGCCCGCGCGCGTTCGATCAGGATGAACGTCGACTCCGGATCGACTGGCGCCGTTTCCGAAGATTCGGAGGTGGGATCGTCGGGCATCGCGGTTCCGTCCGGCAAACGGCCCAAACCAATCTATTGTAGCGGGCGCAAGAAGAACGCGATTGTGCAATGAGCGTGGCGATCTGCTCGACATCCTGGAACATCCGAACCCCGACCGTTACGTCGGCCAGCGCATCTTCGTCGTCCGGCGCGACGACTACGTACCTGGTGTCGTTCGTAGAGGACGAGCACACGGTGTTCCTGAAGACGATCATCCCGAGTCGGAAGGCCACGAAGCAGTACTTCGGTGAGGAGCACGACGATGAAGAGTGACGCCGACGAGAAGGAGCTTCTCAAATCGGTCGAGCGCGGTGAGTGGAGGTCCGCCGGCGGTGGGAAGCGCGAGCGACTCGCGTCAGCGACACCGCACACAGCCGCTACAATGCGCTCATCCGCCGACTGATCAACTTTCGACGGGCCGCTGAATGCGCACAGGCGCTGTTTAAGATCGAACGAGGCCAGCAGGGTAATAGGGCACTCTGAATGATCGCGCGCGCGAAAACTGCAAAACCCGGAACTACTCATTTGACTCGAGCTGAACTCCAGGTCTAGTCCGCCCTCAACGCCTCGTTCGGACTCGTCCTCGCCGCCACGCGTGCAGGCAAGTACACCGCGATCGCCGCGACGACCAGCATCACGCCGCCCACGCCGCCGTACACAACGGGATCTGTCGGCGACACGCGGAACAGCAACGATGCGGCGGCCCGCGCCGCGATGGCCGCGGCGCCACAGCCGATCACGATGCTCCCGACGACCGGCCTGAGACCACCACGGAAGATAAGGCGCAGCACGTCGGCAGGCGCGGCACCAAGCGCGACACGAACGGCAAGCTCGCGCGTGCGCTGGGCGATGCCGTAGGCAACGACGCTGTAGAGACCGACCGCGGCCACGATCAGCGCCAGGGCGCCAAACGCCACGAACATCGTCGCGCCGAGCTCCCACGATCGCACCTGCGGCGCCAGCATGTCCTCGAACGGAACGGCGGTCACGTAGGCGTCGGGCGGCATCACGGACTGCACGCCTCGCCGTACGGTCTCCGCGAAGTCCGCGCCGCGTCCCGCGACGCGCACGAGCAGCATCCCCGTCGGATTGGGATACTGCGCGAGCGGCACGTAGTACATGAACTCGCGGGTCCCCTCCAGTGACTCCGCGCGCACGTCCTCCACCAGCCCGACGACGGTCCTGCACGTCGGCCGCGCTGGTCCGGCGTGAATGTAGAGGCACTGGCCAATCGCTTCCCGCCCGGGCCACAGCACCCGAGCCATCGCGGAGCTGACGACCACGACTGGAGGCGCAGCGCTGGTGTCCGACGGCTCGAAACCGCGACCGCGGACGAGACGCGTGCCGACGGTGCGGAAGTAGTCGGCCGTGCCAGCTTGAAGGTAGAACTCGCCGAGGGCGTTCACCTCCTGCTCACTGGTCCCGTCGATCGAGAGCGGACGGCTCTCGAAACCCCAGAAGGGCACGGTCGCAACCGGCGACGCAGCCACGACGCCCGGCAGGCGGGCCGCCGCCTCCGCCAGCCGGCGTTCCACGTCAATCCAGGCGGAACCTGGCTGCCGCTGATCGCCGCGACGGTATTCGTTGATCACGATCACGGGCTCGACGTCGTAGCCCAGGTGCACGTCGCGCGCCTGCTGCAGGCTGCGCACGAAGAGTCCCGCGCCGATCAACAGCAGGACGGAGAGCGACACCTGGGCCACGAGCAGGCCCGTCCGCGTCCGGCTGCCGCGCGCGTCGGTCGCGCGGCCGCCGGCACCGAGCGGCTTGACGAGATCCGTCCGGCGGGCCAGCCCGGTTGGTGCCACGCTGACCGCCATGGCCGCGATCAACGTGGTGAAGAGCGTGATCGCGACGGTCCGTGCCTGCAGCGGAGCGGCCGCCGGTGCGTGGGCCGGCAGGAACTGCGCGCTCACGAAGGCGGCCACGCCGCTCGCGACGAGGAGCGACCCGGCCGCTCCCGCCATCGAGAGCAGCGCGCTTTCGATGCACAGTTGACGGGTCAGCCGTGCGAAGCTCGCCCCGAGCGCGAGGCGCATCGCGAGCTCTCGACGTCGTGCAACGGTGCGGACGAGCAGCAGGTTGGCCACATTCGCGCAGGCGATGAGGAACACGATCGTCGCGACACCGCCGATCCAGACGGCGACGTGAGCCTCTGGCCGGGCCATCGGACCGCGCTCCAACTGGACCGGGCCCAGCACGCCGCCCGGCCGCGCCGCGATCCGATCGGCGTGGCTCCTGCCTTCGGTAATCCAGCTGCGCTCGATCGCGGCGGACAGGTCGGCCGTCGCCGTGTCGACCGTCACGCCGGGCTTCCGCTTGGCGACGATCTGGAGGAACTGCCAGTGGTAGTCCGCGGTGTGGTCCTCAGGGCGCGCATCCCACACGAATGCCGCGAACGGCACGAAGGCCGCCGGCGCCGCCCCTTCCTCGAGGCCGACGAAGTCCTTCGGCGCGACGCCGATGATCGTGAACCGCGTGCCGCCAATCCGTAGTGGCTGTCCGATCACGTCGGCCCTGGCGCCAAACGCCGCGGTCCAATACCCGTAGCCGAGGACGGCGACGGGTGATCCCTGCGGAAGCCGATCGTCGGGTTCGTCGAACAGCCGTCCAATGACCGGGTGCACGTCGAACAGGGCGAAGTACGCGGCGCTGGCGCCCGTGACTGGGACTTCCCGCGTGGCAACGCCATCGCCCGTTGCGCGGCGCTGCGTCGCGACGGCGGCAATCGACGAGAAGGACTTCGTGCCGCGTGCGATGTCGAGCAGGCGCCCTATCGACGTCGACCGCTGGAATGTCTCCGTGCCTCGAGAGCGGCGAGAGAGGTAGACGCGATGGACGAGATCGGTGTCAGTCAGGTACGGCGGCGGCCGGAACAGCAGGCGATCGACGATGCCGAGCATCGCCGCGTTGGCGCCGATGCCAAGTGCGAGCGTGAGCGTGATGCCAAGGCTGAACGCCGGCCGGGCGGAGAGCCCGCGGACGGCATAACGTACGTCCTGCACGACGGAGTCGAGCACGGAGGTGCCCCAGGCGTCGCGCGTCCGTTCGCGGGTGCCTTCGAGGCCGCCAAAGGCGAGCCGCGCCTGGCGCCTCGCGTCAGCCGGCGACAGCCCCGATCGCTCGAGCGCCTCCGCCTCGCGCGCGAGATGGTCCTCGATCTCGGCGTCCAGGTCGCATTCTGCGGCGTCGCGATGAATGAACGCGCGGACCCGATAGCGTACGTCGTACCAGACGTCGCGCCACATCACGTCGTCCTCCGCTACTGCATGTCCAGCACGAACCCGACCGCCGTCGTCAGTCGCGCCCACTGCTCGGCTTCGGCCGCGAGCTGCTTTCGACCCAGCTTCGTCAGCTCGTAGTACTTCGCCTTCCGGTTGTTGTCAGACGGTCCCCATTCGGCCGCAATCCAGCCACGCCGCTCCAGTCGGTGCAGGGCCGGGTAAATCGAGCCTTGTGGAACCTGGAGCATCGCTCGCGATACCTGGCGGAGGCGTTCGGAGATCGCCCAGCCGTGCATGGGTTCGAGCGACAGCGTCTTCAGAATGAGCAGGTCGAGGGTGCCCTGCGGCAGCTCGAGACGTGCGTCGGTCATGAAGGTCCTCTCGGGTCGGGAGCTGGCGTCTCGAGGTGTGCATCAGGTCACCGCCGTCTCCGCCTACCCTGTACGCTTCTACAAGAGACGACTATACGCTCCGACCTGTCGAAGCGCAAGAGGAGAGGCGTTCTGTTGAATGGGGTCGATGGATGATCGCTGATCGTTTTACCCCGACCGCCAGCGTCCAGCGTCCGGGGTACGTCATGCCGCCATGTGGAGTCATGGACGAGACGGCGGCCGACCCCGGCACTCGCGCAGAAATCGTGTCCCGCGTCACCCTCAGCGGTAAGATGACAACGTCCATGCCTCCTGGCGCTGCTGGATCATTCGGCGCGCAGCTCAAGGCACTCCGCGAGGCCTCCGGCTTCACGCAGGAGGAGCTCGCGACGATTGCGGGCCTGTCGGTTCACGCCGTGAGCGCGCTGGAGCGCGGGGAGCGCCGCCGGCCGCACTTGGAGACCGTCCGGGCGCTCTGCGCGGCACTCGATCTGACCGTTCCGATTCGTGATGCGCTCCTGGCGAGCGCGCGGGGGCCCGCGCAGAACGCGGCAGTCGACGAACTGAGCGGCGCGTCGCTTCCGCTGGCCCTCACGCGCCTTCTCGGCCGCGATGCCGACGTGCACACGCTGCGCCTCTGGCTCGCCGACGCCGACGCACGCCTGGTCACGCTCACGGGACCAGGAGGAGTCGGGAAGACTCGGCTGGCCATCGAGATCGCAAGGGCGCTTGCCGCGGAGGGCACAGCGCGTGTGCTGTTCGTCGGGCTGGCCTCGGTGCGCAGCCCGGAGTTCGTCACGCACGCCATCGCCGAGGCCCTCGGCGTGTTGGATCCCACCGCGACCGACCTGCCCAGGCGGGCGCGGCTTGCGTGCGATGGTACGCCCACGCTGCTGGTGCTCGACAACTTCGAGCAGGTCCTGGACGCGGCGCCCCTGGTCGTCGATCTCCTCACGGCGGTCGCCGCCCTTCGGGTGCTGGTCACCAGCCGCGCCGCGCTGCGTGTGCGCGGCGAGCGGGAATACGCCGTCTGGCCGCTTGCGCTGGAGGCGGATGCGGAAACCCTGTCGTCTGCAGATCTGGCGCGTTGTCCCGCGGTGCGGCTGTTCCTCGATCGGGTGCGGGACGTGCAGCCCGACTTTCGCCTCACGTCCGCGAACGCACCTACCGTGACGGCGATCTGTCGCCGGCTCGATGCCCTGCCGCTCGCCCTCGAGCTGGCAGCGCCGTGGATGAAAGTACTGACGGCCGAG
The DNA here is from genome assembly GCA_963697705.1 of Vicinamibacteria bacterium. GTDB lineage: Bacteria > Acidobacteriota > Vicinamibacteria > Vicinamibacterales > JAENWD01 > CAVUCH01. The sequence goes on along the minus strand of CAVOPA010000009.1, from coordinate 20,169 downwards.
GAGCTGCTTCGCCGGCTCGCTCACGATGTCCTATTCCCGACGATCGGCCCACGCGGTGTCCCCGAACGCCAGCGGACAATCAATGCGACGGTCGCCTGGAGCTATCAGCTGCTGGGCCCGAACGAACAACGCGTGTTCCGACGCCTCGGGGCGCTGCCGGGGCGGTTTTCAATCGAGGCCGCCGCCGCCGTCCTCGCCGGTGGTGCGGGGTCGCCCGGCGGGAGCGACGACGTCCTCGGCGCAGCGGCCAGCCTGATCGACAAGAGCCTCCTGCTGCGAGCCGAAACATCAGTGGCGGCGCGTCCGCTCTACCAGATGCTCGAAACCGTGCGCGCGTACGCGGCGCTCGAGCTCACAGCGGCGGGCGAGCGTGACGACGCCCTGGCGGGACTGGCGAGCTACTGCACCGCCCAGGCCGTCCTCGCAGCGGAGGGGCTGGTCGGTCCCGTGCAGGCCGATTGGCTGGATCGCGTGCGTGAGGATCTCGAGAGCTACCGCGGCGCGTTGACCTGGCTCATCGAGTGCCGTCGTCCCGCCGAAGCGGCCCGGATCGCGTGGGGGCTGATGCACTTCTGGGTGATCCGCGGGCTCGCGGCCGAAGGCCTTCAGTGGTACGAGCAGATCCTGAGCCTGCCGTCCCTTCCGCCTGGCCACGAGTCTGAAGCGCTCGTCGGAGCGGCGATGATGCGGTACACCCAAGGAGAGCTCGGGCGGGCACACGCCGGGCTCACGCGCGCCTTGGCGCTGGCCCACGACGCCGGTGACATGGCTACCGTCGCACATGCGGAGCATCTGCTTGGGCACGTTGAGCATGCCCTGGGCAACACCGACGCGGCTCGCGATCGATTCACCCGCAGCGTGGAAGAGTTCCGGGCGCTGGCGATCCCGTGGGGGATTGGGAACTCCCTGAACGGGTTGGCGAAGATCGCGTTGGCCGCCGGCGATGCCGCCGAGACGGACCGCCTGCTCGACGAGGCCGCGTCCGTGCTGCAGCAGTCTCCGTGGCACCTGGCCCTGGTGTCGTATCGTCGCGCGATGCTGGCGGTGCGGCGCGGAAACCCCGACGAGGCGATTGCCTCGGTGCGTGAGAGCCTCACGCTGTTCCGGCAGCTCCACGACAAGTATGCGATCGTGTACGCCATGGTCCCTCTCGCCGCCGCCGCGGCCCTCAAGGGCGACGACGTATGGGCGGCGCGGGTCCTGGGCGCCCGGAACGCCGTCACGGAGCGCACGGGAGCGACCGTCGCCGACCAGTTGGTGCACGCCGTCGGCGAGGAGGCGGAACGGGCGGTACGCGCTCGCCTCGGGCAGGATCGCTGGGCGCGGGCATATGCGTCAGGGCGAGGCGCCTCCATCGCTTCGTTAATCGAAGGACATTGACGTGTCCGTGCGAGATGCGTTGCGGCTCGAGGCTCGTGTCGCCTTCTCCCGGAAGGCCCAACCGATCTGGTTTCGCGTGCTCAAGTGGACCATCGCGATCGGCGCGGGCTGGTATTTCCGGCACGACCCGCGCCTCTGGTGGTGGATCGCCGCGGCGTTCGGACTGGCGGTGGCCCTTCACCTGGTGTGGCGAACGAAGACCAAACAGTGGACGCAGCCCTGGGGCGGGTGGAGCGACCTCGACGCCGCCAGGGGCACGCCGAGACAGGAGTGAGCGGGGAAGGCCGGGCGCGCCGGGACAACGCAGGGACAGCCAGGAACTCGAACGCTGTCGCCGTCACTGGACGAAGTCGGGCGAACCAGGGCACCTGGCGCAGACACCTCACATGGTGACAAACCCTCCGCTTGAGTGACAGTAAGCACGCGAGTCACACGCACCGTGCGACCTGATGCTGGCGCGTTGGCTGTCGGATCCGCGGCCGGCGAGAGGCGTCCACACGCAGACGTTCCCGCAACCGGACGACGGTGCCAATACGGCCTATCGTCCCATCCGTACTGGTATTCTGTGCGGGGCTCTCGACCGTGAAGACTCCGGCCTCCCGCCGCAAACTCGTCGCGCCGATCACCCCGATCAACGGTCTCGACACCGGCCGGGCGGCGCTTGGTCATGGCGACTGGCAGGCGGCCCGCCTCGCGTTCGAACAGTCGCTGCAGACCGAGGAAAATCCCGAGGCGCTCGAAGGTCTGGGGCTCGCCGCCTGGTGGCTCGATCTGGCCGACGTCGTGTTCGACGTCCGCGAACGCGCGTATCGCATTTATCGTGAGCGCGACGATCGCCTAGGGGCAGCGCGGATGGCCCTCTGGCTCGCCTGGGATACGGCGGCGTTCCGGGGCGAGCAGGCGATTGCGAACGGGTGGCTGCAGCGGGCTCATCGGCTGCTGGCGGACCGTCCGGATGCGACAGAACATGCATCGCTTGCGCTGCGGAGCGGCATCTTCGCGTTGCTCGATGATGGAGACCCGGAAGAGGCGGAAAGACTCGCATCTGAAGCCGTGCGGATTGGACAGGCGCTCGGGGCGGTGGACTACGAGATGGTTGGACGCGCGCTGCACGGCTTTGCGCGCGTGACGGCCGGTCGCGTCGAAGAAGGCCTTCAGGAGTTGGACGAGGTCAACGCCGCAGTGCTGGCGGGCGAAATGAGCGATCGGGTGCTAATCGGTCTCGCCTGCTGCTACCTGATTGCTGCTTGTGAGCGCATCCGGGACTACGAGCGCGCTGTGCAATGGTGCGATCGTCTCAAGGCGTTCTGCACGAAGTGGGGACTCCGCCCGCTGTTTGCCGTGTGCCGCACCCAATACGCCTCGGTGTGCATGTGGCGTGGCGCATGGGAGGAAGCCGAACGGGAGCTGACATCAGCCGCCGATGAGCTCGCAACATGCCGCCCGGCCATGACGGGGGAGGGGCTCGTGCGCCTCGGAGAATTGCGGAGGCGCCAGGGAAGGCTCGACGAAGCCATGGCGCTGTTCGAGCGCGGTGGATCGCATCCGCTCGCTTCGCTCGGGCGCGCGAGTGTGATATTCGATCGTGGAGATTTCACAGCCGCCGCAGATCTCGCTGAGCGCCACCTCCGACGTCTGCCGGTGAAGAATCGGACGGAGCGCGCGGCTGCGCTGGAGCTGCTGGTCCGCGCCTGCCTGGCCGAGGGCCGCACGGACGAAGCCACGCAGGCGGTCGCCGAGCTCCACGCCATCGCGAGTGAGGCGCGGACGGGACCGCTGCGGGCGTCGGCCAGTCTCGCAGCAGGTCTCGTGGCGGCGCGATTGAGCGATCCGAAGTCTGCGAGAAAGCATCTGGAAGATGCGGTCGATCTGTTCAAGGAGAGCGGCGCGCCGTTTGAGACCGGTCGCGCGCGGGCGGAGCTCGCTCGGGTGATGGGAGCGCTCGGGCGTCCCGAAGCGGCCGCCGAGGAGGCCCGGCGCGCGATCGAAGATCTGGCACCTCTCGGCGCCAGTCTGGAGATCGCTCGCGCCCACGCGGTGCTCGATGCCCTGACAACGAGCCCGGCACCCGCGTCGCCCGGGGCCAACGACCGGAAAGGCCTGACGCCACGAGAGGTCGAGATTCTTCGGCTGATTTCGACTGGCCTGAACAATCAGGCGATTGCGGAGCGGCTCTTCATCAGCGAACACACCGTCCACCGGCACGTCGCCAATACCCTCACCAAGCTCAACGCATCGTCCCGATCGGCGGCTGTGGCTCAGGCCGGCCGCCTCGGGTTGCTGTAAGAGGTCCGCCTGAAGGAAGTTCGCCTGTAAAGACGGACACTATCGAGGACCGCGGATGGCCCGTCCGGGCCATGTTGAGCCGTCGCCGCAAAAATGACCCGAACCGGTGAAGCGGGACGCTCGGGCGCCCTGCTAGATTTCTCCCGTCAACGATTCCCCGTCCTCTGTCATCGAAGGAGAGATCATGAAGACGACACGCCTCACGACCACGTTGTTCGGAAGTCTTGCCGCGGCGCTGCTGTGTGCGGCGTTCATCACGTCGGCGGCCGTCGCGCAGACGCCGGCCCATGTCATGGAGAACCTCAGCACGGCGAAATGGGGCGCCGCGCCGCCAATGCTGCCGGCCGGTGCCCAGATCGCCGTCCTCGCGGGCGACCCGACCAAGGCGGGGCCCTACACCGTCCGCCTGAAGTTCCCGGCGAACTACGACATTCCGGCCCACTCGCACCCAACCGATGAAAACGTCGTGGTCGTCTCGGGCGCGCTCTTCACGGGGACGGGCACGAAGTTGGACAAGCAAGCCGGACCGGGGCTTGGCGTGGGAGGCTTCGCATTGATGCCCGCCAACGTCAATCACTTCGCGTACACCAAGGGTGAAACCACCATCGTGCTCTACGGACAGGGACCGGTCGAGTTCAAGTACGTGAATCCGGCGGACGATCCCCGCACGAAGACGTTAACGAGCCGCAAGTAGATAGAAAAGTTTCATGTGAGGGCATCCTTGCGACTCGCGACAGAACTTCGGCTTATGTGCGTGCTCGCGCATCCCGACGATGAGTCGTCGGGAACGGGCGGGGCACTGGCGAAATGTGCGGCCGAGGGAGTGGCGACCTATTTGGTGACAGCGACCAGAGGCGAGCGCGGCCGGTTCCGAGACAGCAAGGAGTCGCCGGGACCGGACATCGTCGGCAAGGCGGGTGAGGCCGAGTTGCTGGCGGCCGCTACAGAGCTTTGTGTTGAGGGCCTGCATCGTGAACTTCCATACATCGCTGGGAGATATCGAAGCCGTACCCCTGCTGTTGTTCCGGCTGGGAGAAGAGGCCGATACCACCCTCAGGCCAGAGCGCGTGAAACTAGGGGACGGCTCGAGGCCAATGGGCCACGAAAATGGCCGAGCGACGATGCCGTGAGAGAAGGCGCCGGGTTTCCAGACCGCTGCACAATGCCCGCCTGAGTTGAACGGGGTCACGGCGCAATTGCCATCACAATTGGAACGATTTAGGAAAATTCTCCGCTGAGTTTCGTCCGGAGAAGCGGCGTGCCAACAAACACTTGCAGACGCATGCAACGGTTGAAAGAACCGCCGCCTTCCAGAAACCGGTCCGATGACGCGTTCGCCGCTGTCTTGACGCGGGTTTTGCGAGCTGGCAGGGACAATTTTAGGGACAGAGATGGGGACAATGCGTGCCGCGTAAATTGATGCCTGTCGTATACTTAGCTTGCGCGGTGAGGTGGCCGAGAGGCTGAAGGCGGCGGTTTGCTAAGGCTGCCGGGAATCACAGAACGGGCCTGAAATCGACGATTTCAGGCCCGTTTTTTATTGGTAGCTTGGTTGGCGTTGGCTGCCGATTGATGGGTCTCGGACCGAGTTTGGGCACACTGGCGGGCACACTGGAGCCGACGCCAATGTGTGCCTATCAAGCACACATCGTGCTACGCTGAATGTCGGTGAAGTACTTCGACTGGGACGACGCGAAGAACGCGAAGCTCAGGGCGGAGCGCGGCATCGGGTTCGAGGACGTCGTCTTCCACATCGAGCGCGGCGACCTGCTCGACATCCTGGAACACCCGAACCCCGAGCCGGTACGCCGGCCAGCGCATCTTCGTCGTCCGGCGCGAGGACTACGTGTACCTGGTGCCGTTCGTCGAAGACGAGCACACGGTCTTCCTGAAAACGATCATCCCGAGCCGGAAGGCCACGAAGCAGTACCTCGGTGAGGAGCCCGACGATGAAGATGGACGCTGACGAGAAAGAGTTGCTCGAGTCCGTCGAGCGGGGCGAGTGGAAGTCTGCCAAGGGTGGCAAGCGCGAGCGCGCCCGGTATCTCCCGCTACGCGAAGGCCACGTTCCGTAAGGATCGGCGGCTGAACATCCGGCTGTCGAGCAAGGACCTGGAAGCGATCCAGAAGCGAGCGCTGGCGGAGGGACTACCGTACCAGACGCTCATCGCGAGTCTGCTGCACAAGTACGCGGCGGGGCGACTCAAGGAAGTGTGACCGAAGCGGGCGGCCACCAGAAAATCATCGCAGGCTCCGTCGTGTGATCCCATTGGTGCTGCGTCTCGCGCCGCCCATATGGGTTTGCCCTGCAGTCGCTGTCCCGAGTACATTGCACCGCTATGCGATCGAGCAGTGCCGGGCGACGGGCGATCAAGCGGCGCTTCGGCGCCCGGAGCGCCTCGACTATCTGGTCGGAGAGAAGCTGCGGACCGTGGATCCTGCTTGTGAATCCAGCCGCTGCGGCGCCAGACCGCTGACGCGGAAGTCGCCAAGGAAGCACTCCGTGCAGGCGCATCCGCATTTGTCAACAAGGCCGCGGCAGGGGACGACTTGGTGCTGGCCATTCAGCGAGCGATGGCCACCAGATCAAGCCCGGTTCATGAAGCGCGGCAATTGGAATCGTAAACAGGAATGAGCCTCCACTCGTAGCCGTGCTTTCGACCCAGCTGCGACTCCCGTGTGCCTCGATGATGCCCTTGCAAATAGCGAGACCCAATCCCGCGCCGCGCTGCCTCGTTGAGCGTGCACCGGGCCGCCGATGAGCGATCAGGCCGATCATTTGTCTCGACACGCCGTTGCGCGTTATCTCGTCGCACTCGGCGCGGTCGTGACCGCGTTTGCGCTGCGTGTTCTGCTCACGCCGCTGACGGGGACAGGCGCCCCGTTTGTCCTGTTCTTCGCGGCGGTACTCGTCACGAGTCTATACGTCGGCACCGGTCCGGGCCTGGTCGCGCTCGTGACCAGTTTGCCGATTGCCGCCTACATGTTCGTCGTCCGCGCGGGATACCCGGTTCGATGAAGCGGTCTTTCAGGCGCTCTTGTACGCGATCGACGGGCTCATCGTCGTTTACATCACGCATCTGACGACGCGAAGGCGTCGCACGCTCGACCAGGCCAACGCCGAACTGCGGCGGTTGAGCAGCGAGGCCGAGCGGTCCGCGGCACACACGCACGAAGTCATCGAGCTCGCGCCCGACGCGTTCTTTCTGTCGAACCTCGACGCCCGTTTCACCGATGTCAACCGTGCGGCGTGCCGGCTCCTCGGATACGACCGCGACGAGCTCCTCGGGATGAGGATCTTCGACATCATTCCCGCCGAGGACGCCGCGCGGCTCGAGGCCACCCGCCGCGATTTGCTCGTGCCGGGAGCGACGATTCAAAACGAGTGGAGGCTGAAGCGGAAGGACGGCACCCTCGTGCCGGTCGAAGTGAGCGCCAACATTCTCGACGACGGCCGCTGGCAGGCGTTCGTTCGCGACATCAGCGAGCGCAAGCGGGTCGAGGATCAGCGACAGGTGTTCGTGTCGCTCCTCGACAACTCCGTGGATTTCATCGGCATTGCGGATCCGACTGGGAAGCCGATCTACCTCAATGCCGCTGGCCGCCGGATGATCGGACTGGCGCCGGACTTTCCGGTCGAAGAGCTGCAGATCCAGGATTGCTATCCGCCCGAGATCCGTTCGTTCGTCAGCGACGTGCTCCTGAAGACGATGGTGGAGCGCGGCGTGTGGTCAGGCGAGACGTTCTTTCGGAACTTCGAGACGCACGAACGAATCCCGGTGTCGGATACCCACTTCCTGATTCGCGACGCGAGTGGCGAGCGCCTCCTTGGCATGGGCACGGTCACGCGCGACATCTCGGAAGCGCGACGCAGCGCCGACGAACGTGAGCGGTTGTTGGCCGCAGAGCAGGCGGCTCGCCGTCAGCTGGAGGCCGCGATCGCGCAGCTCCGCGAGTCGGAAGAGCGATTCCGCCTCACGATCGACGAAGCGCCGATCGGCATGGCGCTCGTCGCGCTCGACGGCACGTTCGCTCGCGTCAACCGCGTGCTCTGTGAGATTACCGGCTACGCGGCGGAGGAGCTCACGAAGCTGAAATTTCAGGACATCACGCACGCGGACGACCTCGGCACCGATGTCGCCCTGAGCGAACAGCTCGCCCGCGGTGAGATTCCGCGATACCAGCTCGAAAAGCGCTACATCCGCAAGGATGGTTCATTGGTCGACATCATGCTCAGCGGCTCGATCCTGCGTGGACCGGACAACGCCCCGCTCTGCTACATCGCGCAGATAGAGGACATCTCCGAGCGCAAACGGGCCGAGCGCGCGCTTCGACGCTCCGAAGCCAAGTTCTCGGGGATCGTCTCCATTGCCGCCGACGCCATCATTTCGGTCGATACGAATCAGCGAATCACCGTGTTCAATGAAGGCGCCGAGCAGATCTTCGGCTATTCGAAGCAGGAGATGATCGGAACGTTCCTCGAGCGCCTGCTTCCCGAGCGGTACCGGACGAAGCACAGCACATCCTTCGCCGCCTTCGCCGCAGGCGACGCAATCGCCCGCACGATGGCCGAGCGGAGGGAGGTCTACGGTCTTCGGAAGAGTGGGGAGGAGTTCCCGGCCGAGGCGTCGATTTCCAAGGTCACGGTCGGCAGCGAGACGTTCTTTTCCGTCGTGCTTCGCGACATCACCTATCGCAAGAGCGTCGAGGAGGCGCTCGAGCGTGCGGTGGCGGCGCGAGACGAGGTGCTCGGCATCGTGGCGCACGACCTGAGAAACCCGCTCAGCGTGATCATGATGACGGCGAACGCGATGAGGCGTCGTCCCGGCAACGAACCCGACCGCCGGGATGCGAGAGACGCCGGAGGTCATCCTGCGAGCGGCGAAGCGCATGAATCAGCTCATTGAGGATCTTCTCGACGTCGCGCTCGTAGAAGCCGGACAGCTCAGGGTGGAGTTCGCGCTGCTCCTGGCGGCGGATCTCGCGCGCGACGCCGTCGAGATGCAACGGCCGCTTGCCGAGGCATCAGGGGTGACGATCAGTCTCGAGGTCGAGCCGGATGTTCGGACGGCGTGGGGTGATCGCCGGCGACTCCTGCAGGTCTTCGAAAATCTGATCGGCAATGCGACCAAGTTCACGCAGCCCGGCGGACGCATCGTCGTGCGGGTCGCGGTGAAGAATGAGGACGTGATGTTCTCCGTGACGGACACCGGCGTCGGCATCGCTCCGGACGCCGTACCGCACGTGTTCGACCGGTTCTGGCAGGCGACGACGAGAGCCCGTCGACTCGGCGCCGGCCTCGGGCTCCCGATCACGAAAGGGATCGTCGAGGCACACGGTGGACGGATCGGGGTGGAGAGCGAAGTCGGGCGCGGAACCACTTTCTTCTTCACGATCCCGGCGTCGCAGCGGAGTGCCGGTGATGGGAACGGCCTGGTGGCGCCGAGCCGCGACGAGCGCGCTCAGGTCGCGTCGAAGCCAGCGGACGCCTCCGCGGAGCTCTGAAAGTCCGACTGAAGGCGGCCCACCACATCGACTACATCCGCGTGAAGGCAGACGTCACATCAGGCCTGACAGGTCCTGGGGTTGTAATGGTGCTGCTCGGTGTCGCGACATCGTTTCCCTGGCTGCAGCGGCGAGCGCAGTCTACATACCACTGGCCTGGCAACAACGTTTCGTGAGCAACACGGCCGTTCTGGACGGTCGTATTCGCCTGGCGCCGGCGGCAACAATCAGAGTTCGAACGCAACGCCGCGCGCACAGGAGTGCCCAAGTCTCAGCATGAGCGATGGGATCGCATAACGGATGTTCCGGACGCGAAACGGACGCGTTCACGCAGCAGCCCAAACTGCCTTGTTCTGCGTACAGAGAACATCGCGGCGTTCACCAATAAGTGAAGCTGAGAACTGTGTAAGGTGGGTTGCAGACCGACGAGGAATACCGAGGTTTACGGAGTCACATCGAGCACCACGTTGCAGGGGAAAATCCTTGAACCGATTGCGCCACGAAGTGTTTCAGTGTCGCTCGATGGGAGGCAAATGGCGACGGCAACAGCGGCGGAAACGGCGTGCAGGCACAAATTGCGGCCAGACCGCGATGCCGCGACTAGCAGAGGCCCTTTGGTCCGGCGGCAATCCGTTTGAGAAAATCCGCGGTCACCCGCACCTTCGGATCTCGCCGGAATTCCGGATGGGTGATCCGAACCACACATCGTGGTCCGCGACGGGTTCCGAGACCGAGACGAGCGCGGGCTCGTCCTGGGCGACGAACTGGGGCAGCACGGCCACGCCTGCGGCCGCACCAGTGGCGGCCAGCAAGGTATGCGTGCTGCTGGTTTCCACGCTGATGTTGGCGGACGCGAGCAGCGGCTGGAACCACTTCGCTTCCTGAAGCATCTGATAGGCCGGCGTGTAGACGAGCAGTGAGAGACCTCGCAGATCCTCAACCCTCTCGATCCCAGAGCTTCTTTCCGCCGAGCAGGGCCTTCGACGCGTATAGCGCGGCGGCGGTGTGCGCAATACGGACCGTGACCAGCCCCTGATGCCGCGGACGTGGCGATTGAATCGACAGCTCGGCCTCACCGCGGGTGAGATCGCGCTCGCGCGTGCCGACCAGTATCTGTAATTCGATATGCGGATACCGGGCTCGAAAGGCCGGCAGCTGCGGCGCCAGCCAGTGCGACGCAAACTCGGGCGCCATCGCGAGTCGGACGCGTCCGGCGACAGCCCCGCTCCCTTCTCGCGCCCGCGACGCCACCGCAAAAGCTGCCCGCTCCATCGTTTCCGCATTGGCCATCATGTTCTTGGCATGGGCGGTGGGCAGGTAGCCGGTCGTCGTGCGGTAGAACAGCGGCACGCCCAGCTCTTTCTCGAGCGCGTCGAGCCGGCGCGACACGGTCGTGTGCTCGACCCCCAGCCGCCGCGCCGCCGCCGAGATACGGCCGGTCCGCGCGATGGTGAGAAACACCTGCAGGTTGTCCCAGTCCACGGCTGTGCATTATTGCACAATCAATGTGCGTATTTTTCGAATCACGGCTCAGTGAACCGGGCTGTTATCCTCTACAGAACCTTGGAACCTGGAACGCGAGAACCCTGGGAACCTTACTGGAGGACTTGTTATGCCCGTGCTCATTACCGCTGAAGTGCCTCGTCAGACGAAGGAAGGCTACGAGGGGATGCTCGCCGCGCTCGGCCCGCTGCTCAAGGACGCAAGGGGGTTCATCGCCCACGGCGCCGGACCGGTCGCCGAGGGCTACTGGCGTTCGTTCGAAGTCTGGGAATCGCAGGAACAGGCGACTCAGTTCTTCGCGAAGTATATTCATCCGAATCTGCCGCCCGGCGTGACGCCCAAGCGGACGATTCTGGAGTTGCACAGCCTGATCAGGCCGTAGTGGACGTCAAAGAGCAGCAGAAGAAGCACTGGAATGCTGTCGCCGGCGGCTGGGGGACGTGGCCGACTGGACGAGCCGCAACTTCCAGCCGATCGCGACTGGTTCGTCAACGCTGCGGCTTGGCAGCCGGGCGCTCGTGTTCTCGACGTGGCGTGCGGCTCGGGATTTCCAGCGCTCGCGGCGGCGGCAGCGGTTCGCCCGGGCGGCACAGTCGTCGCCACCGACATCTCGCCCGAGATGCTCGCGGTAGCAGCTTCGCGCGCAAAGCGAGACGCGCTCGACAACGTTGAGTTCGTCGAGATGGACGCGGAACATCTGCGGTTCAGCGACGGGGAATTCGACGCGGTGACCAACGCGTACGGCTTGATGTTCAGCCCCGATCCGCCGCGCGCGATCGCCGAAGCCCGGCGGGTGCTGAGATGCCGGGGCCGTTCCCAGCCGTCACGTGGGACGAACCGCTGCAGAACCCGTTCTTCTCGGTGGATCAACCCGTGGCGGCTCCGTTCTTGTCGATTCAGCCGCCAGCCGCCGGCGCGCCAGGACCGTTCCGGCTCTCGTCAGCGACACAGCTCGAGTCGCTGTTGTGTGAAGCGGGATTCTCCGACGTCCGCGTCGACCGCGTGCCCGATGACACTCGAATTGGCGTCTGCCAATGAGTATCTGCAGGTCTTCAGCGATGTCGCCTGGAAGGCGAGGGTGGCGGCGCTGTCCGACCGCGATCTCGCGCGCTTTCGAGAAGCGATCGCGGAGGCCGTTCAACCGCATATCGTCGGCGGACGTGTGCGCCTCGTCGCCTCATCGCTCTGTGCCGCTGGCAGCCGCACTCCTTAACGCGACATCGGTGCCGGCCCAGTGTAATCACCGTTAAGTGGAACCGGAATCTGTGTAAGAACTGTGTAAGGAAGCCTCAAAACCGGCGAGGAACGGCGGTGTTTTCGGAGTCACATCGAAGAATGTCTTGGCGGGTTAAATCGCTGAATTGACGGTGCGAGAAGTGTTTGAACATCGCTTGGTGTTGCTCGCACGCTTCGCTGTCCAAGCGTGCTCCTTAACGCAGGGCCGCCGCCGCCTATCCCGTCGCGCAACTTGTTGAGGAGCCCAGACAGACGGCGCCCACGTACGGCCTGATCTTCGACGGCGCGCCGTCCGGACGGCTTGATTGTGTAGTACTTTCGCCTCGCGGCGGCACCGTGGTGGTTCTTGGGCGGCCCCGCCGACGGCCTGCTACCGCTGCGGCGTTGCGAAGAAAGACGTTGCCGCGGCTTGGAGGACAGCAGTGTCGCGACGCCGGGCGAGCGTGAGCACGCCGTCCAGCAGCACGATGTCGGCATCGCCTTCGCCGACCGAGGCGAGAATCGTCCGTCCGTTCGCGGACCAGGACACGCGGCGCGCGATGAACGTCGCGCGATTGCCGAAATCGGTCACTTGACGCCACGCTCCCGTACGCGTGGAAATTGCCCAGATGTTGGTCGTGTCGCCGTCGGTGAGCGGCATTGCGAGCCATTCGCCGTCTGGCGACAGCGCGGGATTGACGATCTGCCAGTTGGGCACGCGCGACGCCGGAACCCGCGCCAGCGCGCGTGAAGGGCCGTCCTCAGGAGTTGCCGCGCGGATTTCGATCTCCGGCCGTCCATCGAGCAGCGGACGCTCCACCATGTAGTACAGCGTTGCGCCGTGCAGTCCGATGACGTTCCGCGTCGGTTCGGTTCTGACCTTAATCGGCGTGCCGCCGGACGACGGGATCTTGTAGACCGCGCCCCGGCAGACGATTCCGAGTAGTAGATCCAGCGGCCGTCGGATGACCAGGCCATGCCGAGTCCCTGCCTCGCTATGTTCCGCAGATTCGTGCCGTCCGGGTTGACGAGCCACACGCCGAAGTCGAATCCCGTACGCCCCTTCGACGATACGAACGCGATCGACCGTCCGTCGGGCGACCACACCGGCACGCCAATCGACACGCGCGGATCGCTCTCGAAGGTGATCTGTCGAAGACGTCCGCTCTGAGTCGACATCACCCAGAGATTTCCGTGCCCGCCGCTGTCGGAGAGAAACGCGATCTCCCGGTCGTCCGGCGCTCCGGTAGGGGTTAACACCTGTCCCGTTTGTCGTGTCAGCTGCTCTGCCCGGCGTACGTTTTCCCCTCGGAACGTGCTCGAACGGAAACTGCCAGATCTCGAAGCGCATTTGCATCCGCGCAACCGACAGCAGACCCGACGCGTGGACGTCGGGCTGTTCGTACCACGCGTCGCCTGGCGTGATCTGCCGCCGGACGCGACTGTCCAGCGGCACCTGCCACAGCGTCATCGGGGGCAGGTACGGGATTGTGCTTCCACGGCTCGAACCGTAGACGATCCCCGAGCTGTCGGGGAGCCACGCGAGGCCCTTGATGATGTCCCGTTCGTCGGTGAGCTTGCGTGGTTCGCCGCCGCTCCGCGCGATGACGAAGATGTCGTACCGCACACCGTCGCCTCGCTGAAATGCGATCCACTGCCCATCGGGTGACCACCGCGGGTGGAGATGATAGCCGGCGACCGATCGCGCGATCACCTGCACGTCGGTTCCGTCGAGAGTCGCTGTGACCAGCTGCACGCGTCCGTCGGCGAGCCTGAAGCAGGACAGTCGCCCATTCCTGCTCACGTCGCCGCCGCCGATACTGTCGATGACGCGTCGAGGCGAGCCCCCCAGCGCCGGGATGCTCCAGATTGCTCCCTGCGATTGACCCGGACCGCCGGGTGAGAAATACACCAGCGAATTGCCGTCCGGCGACCAGCGCGGCGACTGGTGATCAACTGGATCGCTGGTGATCTGCACCGGCGCCCCACCCGCGAGGAGCCGCACGAAGATCTGGCGTGGCCCATTGACCCTGGCGGTGAATGCCACCTGCTTGCGGTCCGGAGAAATCGCCGGCGATTCCTCGATGCCAGGCATGTCTGTCAGCCGCTGACCCGTGGCATCATGTCGGATCGCGTCCGCCGGCATCGTACTGGCGACCGGCCAGATCAGCCGAGCACGCCGGCAGCCGACACCGCAAGGAGCACAGTGCGACGATGCCGATCCTCTCTGATGGCAGTCGCGCGATCCGCGAGGATGCCGCGAGCGTGCTCTCCGGCAGATTCTGGAGATCGAACATCAAGTCGCGAGCGTTCTGAAACCGCCCCTCTGGCGTTTTCTCCATGCAATGACGAACGATGCGTTCGACCGCGGCGCCGACGGGAACCATCGACGTTAGCGACGGCAGATCGTCATGGAGAATTGCGCCGATGGTTTCCGCCACCGTGCTTCGCCGGAACGGCGCGAATCCCGCCAGCATTTCGGACACCACGACTCCCAGGCTGAAGATGTCCGCCCGATGGTCGGTGCGTTGGCCGCGGACCTGTTCGGCGACATGTATGCCGCGGTGCCCACGATCGGAGCGACAACGGCGCCGTCGAGAGTGATCGTCGACGCATCGCCCGAGGCATCAGCGTCGATCATTCCTTCGCAAGCCCGAAGTCGAGAATCTTGATGCGTCCGTCTTGGGTGACGAAGAGATTGTCAGGCTTGATGTCGCGATGCACGATCCCCCGCTCGTGGCCGGCGGCCAAGCCGCTGGCGATCTGCATCGCGTATTCTCGACCGCCTTGCGCGAGGGAAGGGGGCGACCCTTCATCTCCTGGCGAAGTGTTTCTCCCTCCAGCAGCTCGGTCACGATGAAGGCGATGCCGTGGTGCACGCCCGCGTCGTGAACGGCGAGGATGTTGGGGTCGTTCAGGCCGGCCGCGGCGCGGGCTTCGCGCTCGAATCGGTGCCGACGATCTGGATCGCGCGAGAACACCGGCGGCAACACTTTGATCGCCACATCCCGCCGCAGTTGCGGGTCGCGCGATACACGTCGCCCATCGCGCCGGCGCCGAGGGGTCCAAGGAGCTCAAACCGGCCGAGTCGATCTCCCACCGACAGGCTCGCGGCCGACCGCCGCGGCGGAGTGTCGCCTTCCAATCGGATTTCCATGAGATCCCGACGAGTTCCTCAGGATGTCCGCGCCGTTATTGCGCATTCTATCCCCAGCTGACTCCCAGGAGGGTCCAATGAAGCACGCAATTTACGTCGTCGCCACAGCGCTTGCGGTTGGAGCGACCGTCGCTGCGCACGCTGTTGAGCTGAACTCCCACGCTCGGCTCTCGCCGGCGCCCGTCATCTACTGGAGCCAGGAAGCGCAGCGCGCGATCGTGCCGCCCGGCCCCGGCGCCATATTTGGTTCGGAGAATTACGGCAACAAGTTTCCCGGCGAATCGGCAGTCTACATGGGGATCGTCCACGCGGCGATCTATGACGCGGCAGTCGCCATCGAGGGCGGCTATCAACCATACGCCATTGCCGTCGACGCTCCGCGCCGCGCCTCATCCGCCGCCGCCATCGCCACCGCCACTCACCACACGCTTGTCGGTTCGCCCGACCTCGGACTGCCCGGGCTTCAGCCGGCCCTTGGCTTGACTCCCGAGCAGCAGGCGCTGCTCGACGCGGCTTATGAAAGTTACATCGGCGCTATTCCCGACGGCGCGGCCAAGAGCGACGGCATCCACATCGGCGAGCAGGTCGCGATCGCGATGACGACGCTGCGCCAGAACGATGGTCGCGAGGTGAATCCCACGCTTGCGGATCTGAACCCGCCCTCCCCGGGCCCGGGCGTATGGCAGCGAAATCCGGGTTACCCATTGCCCCCGGTCCTGGGTCTGCGCCTGCCCGGAATAATGCCGCTCGCGCTCGGCAGTGCATCGCAGTTTCGGCCCGACGGTCCTGATGCCCTGACCAGCGTCGAGTACGCTGAGGACTTCAACCAGGTCCAGGAGTTGGGCCGTCTCGACAGCGCTGCCCGAACCCCCGAACAAACGACGCAGGCGCTTTTCTGGACAGACCATGATCTCAGACAGTGGAACGACGGGATGCTCCGTCTCGCGGCCGCGCGCGGACTAGACCTGGTACAAACCGCCCGCATGCTGGCGACAGCGCACGTGAGCGGCGGCGACGCGATGATTTCGTGCTTCGAGGCGAAGTACTACTGGTTCTGGCGCCCGTACGACGCGATTCCGCGGGCGGATACTGACGGGAATTCCGCGACGACCGCGACCGCACGTGGCAGCCGCTACGCGCGACACCGAATTTCCCGGAGTATCCGTCAGCGCATGCGTGCCATACTAGCGCCGTGGCGGAGGCGCTTAAAATCTTCTTCGGCTCCGACACCATCAGCTTCTCCCTCGATAGCCGGGTCACCGACACCGTCCGCCACTACGACCGGTTTCACGACATCGTGAAAGATGTGAACGAAGCGCGCGTGCTGGCTGGATTCCACTTCCGCAACTCGGATCAGGAGGGGGCGCACCTCGGCGCGACGTCGCGCGTTTCGTGGCGACCCATGTCTTTCGCCGACTGACCGAGTGGAGCGCCAGGCAAGAACCCATCGAAACAGGAGGTTACCCATGAACCCACCACCATTCGCTCGCGCGGGCGTCATCGTCTGCACCCTCGTCGCAGGGTTGGAGATCGCTCGACAGGCTGGCGCCGACGCCAACGGGCCGAACCTGTTCGGCTTCGTCGACCCCACCGGCCTCGTTCGCACGTACAACATCAATGGCGCCACCGATTTTCAGCGGCCCGTTCTTCCAGCCCCTCGGCACGAACGGGCGATCGTGCGGTTCGTGCCATCAGCCCGCCGACGGCTGGACCATCACGCCGGCGCACGTGCAGGCGCGCTTCGAGGCCACTAACGGCGAAGACCCGATCTTCCGGAGCAACGATGGATCGAACTCGCCGGCGGCCGACGTGTCCGGCGAGGAGGCGAGACGATCGGCGTACAACATGCTGCTCACCAAGGGGCTCATCAGGGTAGGCATCGGCGTACCGCCAGGCGCCGACTTCGACCTGATTGCCGTGGACGATCCGTACGGTTACGCCTCGGCTGCGGAGCTGTCCCTCTTCCGCCGTCCACTGCCGACGACGAACTTGCCGTTTCTCGCCACGGTGATGTGGGACGGGCGCGAGACGTTCGCCGGCCAGTCGATCCACTTCGATCTCAGCGATCAGGCGAACGGTGCCACCCGGGGCCATGCAGCCGCAATCAATCCGCTGACTCAGGGCCAGCGCGAAGCGATCGTGAAGTTCGAGAGCGGGTTGTTCACGGCACAGTCCACCGATACCGCCGCCGGGGTCTTGACGGCCCAGCTTGGCAACGGAGGGCCGCTGAGCCTGTCGCGGCAGCCCTTCTCGATTGGCATTAACGACGTCCTCGGCCCGGATTCGACCCGCGTGCGTTCACCATCTTCGATGGCTGGCGCAATTCGGCCGCTTCTCCCCGGGATCCGTACACCGCAGCGCGCGAAGCTGTCGCGCGAGGACAGGACATCTTCAACACGCGCGGGTTCACCATCGCGGGAGTCCGCGGCGTGAACGATGTGCTCGGCGTTCCCGCAATCCCCGGCACGTGCACGACGTGCCATGACACGCCGAACGTCGGCAATCACTCGACCTCACTGCCCCTCGACCTCGGCCTGACCACCGCCGCCGTTCGGACGCCCGACCTGCCCCTCTATACGTTCCGGAACAAGACCACCGGCGAGGTCGTGCAGACCACGGACCCCGGGCGCGCGCTGATCACCGGCAGATGGAACAATATGTCGGAGTTCAAGGGTCCTATCCTGCGGGGACTCGCGGCGCGGGCCCCTACTTCCACACGGTCTGGCCGCGACATTGGCGGATGTCGCCGAGTTCTACGATCACCGGTTCAGCATCGGCCTCAGCGGCCAGGAGAAGTCGGACCTCGTGGCATTTCTGAAAGCGCTCAGACTCGACCGATTCGACGCTCAGTTGTTGAGTCAGTTTGTCGAAGGTTGTCCGTGCAACGGCGGCAGAGTTATCAAACAATGCGACCTGCGAGGCGGAGCCTCGATGGCTCTGCAACGATTGCTGGTACCGCGAGGGCGAGACCGAAAACCGGCGCGCCAATACAATATGCGCGTGCCGGCGAGTGGATACGGCGTTGGCCGGCATTTCCGGAGGGCGGGTGGCGTATCGCTTCGGCGGATTCACTCTGGACCCGGAGACGCGACAGCTTCTCCTCGACGGCGACGAAGTCCACATGTCGCCGAAGGCGTTCGATCTGCTGGCGATGATCGTCGCGAACCGCACACGAGCCGTCTCGAAGGCTGAACTTCAGCAGCGATACTATGGCCACTCACATTTGTCGAGGAGACGAACCTGGCAACGCTCGTCGCGGAGATCCGCCGGGCTCTGCGTGACGGCGCCGCCAACCCCCGTTTGTAATGACCGGTGTACGGCTTTGGATATCGGTTCGTAGCCGAAGCCGCCGAAGACCTGAGTGCGCACCGTGTTGACGCATCACGGACGAAGTTGTGGCTGATCGGCGATCGAGGGCAGATCCCGTTGATGGAGGGGGCCAACGTAATCGGCCGCGCCGACGATGCCGCGATTCAGATCGATGCTCCTGGCATCTCCCGACACCACGCACGAATCGTGGTCGCAGGCAGGGAGGCCATGGTGGAGGATCTCGCCAGCAAGAATGGAACGCAGCTGAACGGCGTTCGTCTTACGGCGCCCGGACGTCTTGCGGATGGCGATGAAATCCGACTGGGCACGATCGCATTGCGATTCAAGGTCAGCTCCCCAGCGACGCCAACGGCGACGCTGCCACCGTCGACACACTGATTACCCGCGGCCACAATGATCTCGCCACGGAATTCGTCGCCAGCATCGTCGCTTCGGCTGTGGTTCTCGGCTGACTCTGGCGATGGCCTGTACGGCATCGGACGGCGCACGACAACCATCTGTGGCCTCCTGATGCAGAGACGGGACGGCATCTTCATCGATGAAGGCATTTCATGGAAGGCATCACTCGCGCAGTGCGTGGGCTCGAGCCTGCGCAGATCGAACAGTTCATCACCGATGGATTCGTACGAATCGACCGGGCGTTTCCACGCGAGCTAGCGAATGCGGCCCGAGCCATCCTCTGGAGGGCAACGGGGTGCGATCCGGATGATCCGGCCACCTGGACGCAGCCCGTTATCCGACTGGGGATGTTCACCCAGGCCCCGTTCATCGAGGCGGCAAACACGCCACGGCTGCACGCCGCGTTCGATCAGTTGGTCGGAAGGGGCCGCTGGCGTCGACCTGAGGCGATGGGGACCTTCCCCGTGCGGTTCCCGTCTGCCGCCGATCCCGGCGACGCCGGTTGGCACATCGATGTCAGCTTCGGCACGGACACGCCGGACTTCATGTCGTGGCGCGCCAATATCCACTCGAAGGGCCGTGCTCTGCTGATGCTGTTCCTGTTCTCCGATGTCGGGGAGCACGATGCGCCGACGCGCATTCGGGTCGGATCACACGCAGACATCGCTCGGCAGCTGGCACCCGCAGGAGAAGACGGCATGACGCTGCGGGAACTCGCTGCTGACGCCTTCGCGATGAGCGCGCATCGCTCGGTTGTCACGGCCACGGGCGACGCGGGCACGGTGTACCTGTGTCATCCGTTCCTGGTGCATGCGGCGCAGCCGCACCAAGGTAAGCGTCCGCGATTCCTGGCGCAGCCCCGCTACTACCCGTGGATCCAGACAATGGGTCGCGCGGAGAGCTCAATCTCGTGGAGCAGGCGACCGCACGGGCTCTGGGGGCGAGTGCCTTGAAGCGGGCGCGGGCCTTTCCGAAGCGCCAGCTGCACAGTGACTGTCCCGAAGGCTGCAAACAGCGAAAAGCCGACAATGTTGAGAAGTGACTGTCCAGACACAATTACTTTCGGCCTCCCATATGTCCCGAGCCGCCAGAACGGTTTCCCGGCCAGCCCCCACCCCAGAAGCCCCAACTGCCGCCACCTGCGGGAAGGTCATCGACATCCTTGCCGGTCTGCGTGCACCAGACTCGGTGCGGATGCGCTCTTCACATCCACCAGCGGCCGCTTTGCAGCGCCGCAGGATCGGGACGCAAGGTCCGCTCGCGCTGCAGGATGACGCTGTACGGTCTGCATCGCGCCGGACGCGCTCGAAGAGGGCACACGCTCTGCCCACGTCCACCGATCGAGACTGTCGTCGAAGAGTAGTCGATCGCCCCAGTAGATCCGGGTGCCGGAC
>CAVOPA010000008.1:0-233480 GCA_963697705.1 Vicinamibacteria bacterium | reverse complement strand
GCGGTTCTCCTCGCCGCGAACCTCCCGGTCTTGTGGACCGCCGGTGGCCTCGATGCAGGAACGACCGGCGCCGGCCAATCCGCCAAGATGGCGGTCGACGCGATGGGCAACGTCGCGATCGTGTCGGGACCCGCGCTGAACAGCCAGGATCTCGCGGTCACTTCGTATACGCAGGACGGCACGTTCCGGTGGCGAAGTGACCGTGACTCCAACCATCGGACGTTTCCTCGGCGACTGGATCGCGGCCTCACCCGAGGGCGATTTCGTCGCCGTCGGCCACAACATCACCTCCACCGGCAATCCGATCAGCATCACGCTGGTGTGCTACTCGTCCCACGGCACGCTGCTCTGGCGGCGTGATATCGCAGGCACGTTTCCTGCCGTCGGACGGCTGCTCGTGGATGCTGCGGGGAGTGCGTATCTCGCGTTCAACTCGGTTGGCGACGGGCAGGACATCCGGCTGCAGAAATACGATGCCTCCGGCATTCTGCAGTGGTCGCAGGTGATTTCGACCGGCACGTTCGCCAACGACGTAGCCACATCCGCTGCATTGAGCCCGAACGGCGCCGATGTCGTGCTCACCGGCAACATCGTCGGCGGCGCGACGTGGATTGTCGCGGCCTTCAATGCCGTCACCGGTGCGAGACGCTGGCTGGTCGTATCCCCTGAGGGTCTCACCACCAGAGATGTCGTCGTGGACGCGTCGCGTGTTTTTGTGACGGGTCAGAGTTTCACCGGCGCCGGCACCTCTGCGCTCAGGTACTGGCTCACGGTCGTTGCGTACGACCGCGCAACGGGTGCGCGTCTGTGGCGACGCGATCTGAAACCTGCGGACGCGGCCGATGCAGCTGGACTGCGGATGGCGCTGGCTCCAGATGGCGGCGTGATCGCGACCGGTCAGACGAATCGCGGCTTCCTCGATTGGTACACCGTGGCGCTCGAACCGACGGGCGCCCTCCGCTGGGAGGCGGTGCGAGATGGTGGGCTGAACACGGATGAAATTCCCGCAGCCGTGTTCACGCTGGCTGATGGCACAACCGTGGTGACAGGGAAGGGGGGACCCAATCTTCCCGACGGCTTCATACCAGGTGTGACCGTCGGCTACGGTCCTGACGGCACGCTGCTCTGGCAGGCGTTCGCGCGCATGGCGACTGTGTGGGGGAATGCGCTGCCGAATGGCAACGTCTGCGCGACTGGCGGCTACGACGCGCTGATCACCTGCTGGCGCCCTGTGGCGACCGGGAATCAACCTCCGACAGCGGTAATGTCGGCCACTCCGACGTCTGGTCCCGGACCATTGACTGTGACGTTCGATGGCTCTGCCTCGAGCGACGCTGACGGCACAATCGTGGCGTGGTCGTGGGCCTTCGGCGATGGCCAATTCAGCGTCGGCGCACGAACAGCACACATGTACTCTGGGCCCGCTACCTACACGGCGTCGCTCACGGTGACCGACAACGGAGGAGCGTCCAACACGACGACGACGACGATCGCGGTGACAGGTGCGACACCGCAGGCGCCGGCCGCGCTCACCGCTGACGCGAGCGGCCGCAAATCGATCGCGTTAAGGTGGACGAACGGTACGATCGCGCAGACCGCGGTCGAGATCGAGCGATGCACTGGATCAGGTTGTACGAACTTCGCTCGAGTCGCTTCGGTCGCCGGAACCGCGACCACGTTCACCGATCGATTGCTGGCCCTACGGACGACCTACACCTATCGCGTGCGCGCGGTCAACGAAGCCGGAACGTCGTCCTACTCGAATACGGCGAGCGCAGCGACGAGCCGCTAGCGAGGCCCGTCACTCGCGGAGACGGCCTCCGTAAGTCGTTACGTGCGGCGAAAGGTGGTACAGCCGGCAGAACACGAAGAGCCTTGGTGTTGCAGTCGGTACGGCGTTTGCCCTGAGGCCGCCGTGCCGACTGAGCACTCAAGGATCCTCGAGGCCTATCCACTGCTGAGGCAGCTGCCAGCGCACCTGCTCATCCGCATTCGATCGGAGCTTCAGCCTGTCCGTGTGTCTGACAGCCAGGAGCTATTCAACGTCGGCGACAGCTGCACGGCGCTGCCGCTCCTCGTGTCCGGTTCGATTCGCGTGATCAAGCCGCTGCCGACGGGCCGCACCATGCCCCTCTACACACTCAGCCCCGGCGAGTTCTGCGGCCTGTCGGTGAGTTGTCTGCTCGCCGACGTCGTCTACCCGGCGGCAGCCCGAGCCGCAGGCGACGTGGTCGGGGCCGCGATGGCGAAGCCTCTGTTTCGAACGCTTGTTGACGAAGTCCCAGCGTTCCGAAACGAAGTGTTCGGCCTGTTCGCCGCGAGGCTGTGCTTCCTGATGACGCTGATCGAAGAAATAGCCATGACGCGACTCGACGAGCGACTGGCCGTTCTTCTGGTTTCGCGTGGTCCCGTGCTCAAGGCGACACACCAGGCGCTCGCTGACGAGCTGGGAACCGCGCGCGAAGTGGTGAGCCGCATTCTCGAGCACTTCGAGCACAACGGGCTTGTGCGTCTCCGCCGCGCGCGCGTGGACGTGCTCAAACCGCAGCACCTTGCGCGCTTGTCCGGCACGCCACAGTTCGGAACGCAGCCCAAGGGCGAACGCGAATTGGACTAAACCGCTTCGCGGTAGTTCCCAACCGAGCGTTCACCCTTGGTCCGCTCAGTTCGGTTTCTCGGCGTTCTGATCGCTCACGCCGGGGTGTGCGCGGCATTTCATCGACCGTCGGATCCGATTGTGAGGTTCGCGGTCGCGCCCTCAAGACGCTCCGCGTTGCTCCGCCCGCGCATGCGCGCGGCTGGCGGCCTCTGATCGCGCGAGCCTCGAACCTCAGGAGCGCAATTGTCGACGGCTCGCGCGAACCTCCTGACGACGCGCGGCGACGGCACTATTGTAGAATTCTCTTCGACGGTTGCGATCCGCAGCCCCCCTTCACATCGCCAGATGTGGAGCACACGGATCGGCGGCCCCAGGCCACGATTCGTTTCCTTCTCTCGATTCGCTCCCTGGTCGGCGACACGCGCGACAACGTCCGCGGATAGCGCGATCCGATCGGACTGCGCTCCGGCCTCAGGCCACCCACAGCGCGTGACGGTCACGGCTGATCGCACCTGGCCGGACAGAGGCCGCTACATGCGCCAGGCGTATTGCATTTTGACGAGCAGCTGGTTCGACTCGAGGTGCCAGCGGTCCTGCAGCGACTGCACGTTGTGGTTGTAGACGACGAAGAGGTCGCCGGCGGGCCTGAACGTCCATCGAAGCCGCGTGTTCACGCCAATTGACTCGCTGTCAGTGTCGTACTGGAGATAGCTCGACACCGACAGGTCCGACGAGAGGTTCAGGCGCAGGCGGTTCCCGACCAGTGTCTGCGTAAAGTTGCCGCTCGACAGCCGACCCACATTGTGTTCGCCCGTGAACTCCACTGTGACGAGCGGCGTCGGATTCCAGGCGCCCGTCCACTCGTATTGGTCGAGCGTGCCGTCGTAGAACCCGCCGAACCACCACGTCATTTGGGCATACAGCCTCCGCTTCTGGGCAGTACCCGCTTCGACTCGGTACTGTCGCCACTGATACGAGCCGGGCTGAATGACAATCCCGGAGGACACCTCGAACGGTGCGGTCAGCCGTTCGCCCGTCGGGTTCACGTTGAACTCGAAGCGGTCGCCGCTGCGAAACCGCCAGTTCACCGGCGCCATGAACACGCGGTAGCTCTCCCACCGGCCGTTCAGGTCCGTCGCCGTCGACGGCTCGAACTCGAAGAACATCTGCTGGATGGGTCCGTGCCTGAGCCGCGGGCTGAAGTTCACGCCGCCGTCGTGCAGGAACACGCCGGCCCGCGGGACGAATCCGAGCGACGGATCGAAATCGCGCCCGATCCGTTTGCTCACGAGCGCAATATCCCAGAGATCGTTCGGGTAGTCGATCTTGAAGCCGAATGCGGTCGAATCGTGTCCGAGGTCCTCTCGCCGCGTGGCGAGTCCCCACAGGCCCACGAGGAAGTTCTTGTCGCCGCGGAAGCGCGATGTGGCGTAGGTGAAGTCCGCCCCGCCCAGCCAACTCCCTGATCGTCCCAACGGGTCGCCCACGGTGGCGATTGCGCCGATCCACGACTCGCCCCAGATGTTCTGCTTCACCCGCCCGACCGCCATCCCCGCCTCTTTCTCAACCACGCCGGGCTCCTCGTCGGTGCGAACGACGAGACCGCCGACGTTCGTGTTGCCGACGCGCCCGTTCACCTTCGTGCCCACGAGGATCGGCACCTCGCGCCCTTCGACCAACCCGATTCTTCGACTGAAATACGGCAGCAGGTCTTCGCCGAGCCCGAGCCCGAACGAGAAGATGTCGGCCCCTTCCAGGAAGAACGTGCGCTTCTCGGGAAAGAACAGCGGGAATCGGGTCAGGTTCGTCCGCCGCGTGTCCACCTCGGTTTCCGCAAAGTCCGTGTTCACGGTGACGGAAGCCAGCACGTTCGGCGCCGATGCGCTGCGTCACATCCAGGCTCGGTTGCCACTCCCCCGTGGCCGGCTGATTCGCGGCAGCAATGCCGCCCCCCGCTGTGACCGACGGGCGGATCGATAACCCGACCCCAAGTGCGAACTCGGGCAGATCCGTGAGTAGACCCGCACGGCTGGTCTGCGTAACGGCGTACTGGCGCAGTGCCGACGCCCATCGATCAGTTTCCAGCCGTCCTTGGACCCGTCGCTGCACGTTGAAATGCCACTCCCGCAGGCCGGGTTTGAAGGCCAGCGTCTGAATGGGAATCCAGATCTCCGCCGTCCATCCGTGAGCGCTCTTCTGGGTCGCCGCCTCCCAGATGCCGTCCCATTCGGGGTTGTCGCTCTCCCCGCCCGGGTTGACGAGCGCGTCATAACGGGCGCCCGTCGGGTTCACCGCGAACACGTAGCCGGAACGCCCATCGAGGAACGGGCCCAACACGATGCGCAGGTGGTCTTCGGAGGTCAGCAAAGCGTCACGGCGCACGCTGTAGCTGACGATCGAGGTTCCCGCGGGCTGGTCACATTCGATGCCAATGACGATCGCTTTCGGCCCCGCGAGCACGCGCACCCGCGTCGGTGCCGATGGCGCGGCGCCCTCCCTCGGATCAACCTCGGTGAGGTCGTCGGACAGGGGGGCCAATGCCCAAGCCATCTCGTCGAGCCTGCCGTCGATCACGAGATCAGCGGTCAGCGCTCCGACCGCGAGTCGCGGTCCAGTCGCCGGCGTGGCTGCAGCGACCACAAATGGAAGCGTGAGCAGCCCGATGGTCGCGAAAATGCGTCGACGACGGGTGACCACGGAGGGCAAGGAGAAACCCCGATTCGACCGGTCGCACGCACCGATCGGGTGCCGCCGGCGCATTACGATAGCATCCACTAATGCAGTACGCGACGAGTCGGGCCGCACACAGGCGGACAGAGGCCGCTGCGAACGGCCCTCTATTCGGTAATGGCTCGTTGAGCCCTGGGGACTCGTCTAGTGGTGCTTCCAAGGGGCCGCTTCGCCGTCGGCCGAATCAGAAAACGATTACGAGGCCCGTGCTCATTCGCCGGTGGCATGGCCACCTGCAGGTCCGTGTCCCAGCACGTCCACCGCCGCGCGCACACCTTTCGCCAGCTTGTCGGCTGGGCCCGTGCCGAAGTAGTGCAGGAAGACGATCGTGGGTGATACGCCCGTCATGTGATGGTGGATCGCCACGACGTTGATGCCATTCGCGCGCAGGGCCTTCAGGACCGGCGTGACCTCACCCTCGAGCATCGCCACGTCACCGCCGACCATGGCGTCCGCGTCTGTCCCGGCGAATGCCGCCCAGGTGTTGAGGCCCATGCGCGCGTTGATCACCGCGCCGTGTTCGCGCATCTGGACGTCCGAGCGGCCGATCTTGATCTTGTAGACGGTCCCCGTATGGTCGCCCGGGTGACCGATGATGGTCGACAGTCCTGCGCCATTGATCGTTGCCGCTGCCGGCGCCGATGCGCCAGTTGACGCCGCAGGCTTATCGATCAGCGCGAGGGCCGGCTTGATGTGTTCGGCCAATTCAGCGGCACGTCCCATGCCGTGAACGTGCATGTATAAGATGCGCGGCTGCTCCCAGAAGAAGTGATTGTGCAGGGCCGTGACATCGAGGCCGTGTTCCAGCAGCGCCGACATCACCGGGTTGACTTCGTCTTAGGTCAGCACGAGGTCGCCCATCAGCACGTCCTGCCCGCCCTCACCCTTCGTGAGCGCGATCCACCCGCTGAACCCGAACGCGGTCGGCGCCGGCCGCTGTGCGATGGTGACGCGGAGGTCGTTCCGCGGCTCGTTCACTTTCAAGACGCCGTCCTTGACGTCGCCCTTCTTCGCGAGTGTCGTCAGCACCGCCTGGTAATCGGCCGGCACGTCCTGAGCGGCCACCGCCCCTGAGCTCGCGGTCATCAACAACGCTGCGATCCACAGATCGGCCCACCTCATCCGAGGCATACCCCGTTCCTTCTTGTGGCGCCCGTAACGAGCACCCTATACTTTGAAACCAGTATTACACGACGACCTATGCGACGGAACTCGAGCGTGATTCCACCCGAGTCTGCGGCCGCCGTGCCGACCGACCGACCACGGGCGGCCCGCTGGCTCCTCTTCATCCACCAGATCCCCGCCAAGGCGTCCAACGCACGGGTGCGGACCTGGCGACGGTTGCAGCAGATCGGCGCGCTCGCGGTGAAGCAGGCGGTGTACGTGCTCCCCGATACTCCGTCCGCCCGCGAAGCCGTTGAGTGGCTGAAGGCGGAGTTGGAAGAAGCGGGCGGCGAGGTCACCCTCTTCTCGGCCGACACCGTGGACACGTGGTCCAACGACGCGTTGATCGCGGAGTTCAGACGAGCGCGGCAGGCCGACTACGCTGCGCTGGCACGAGAGATGACTCCGCTCGTCCGGCGACTCGAAGACGCGAAGCGGCGTTCAGGGCCTCGCGGGCCGGACGCGGCCAGGCTGCTCGGGCGATTCCGGCAGCGCCTCTCCGCCGTCGAGCGCGTCGACTACTTCGGGAGCGGTGGCCGTGACGAGGTCGTCGGGCTGCTCGCGCGGGTCGAGCGACGCCTGGCGTCCCTGGCGCAGGTTCGCGCTGGCGCCGCACCCCAGCCGGACTCGCGGGACGAGTATCGTGGCCGACTCTGGGTGACGCGCCATCGGCCCGGTGTCGATCGGATGGCATCCGCCTGGTTGATCCGAACCTTCATCGACAGCCGCGCGCGGTTCGCGTTCGCGGACGATCGCGACGCCGCACCGTCGGACGCGGTGCCGTACGACATGTACGGCGTGCGCTTCACGCATCACGACGGCGGCTGCACGTTCGAAACGTTGTGCGCGGCATTCCAGGTGACGGACGCCACCGTTCAGCGTGTTGCCGCTGTCGTACATGCCCTGGACCTGGATGACGCCGCGGTGTTCCCTCCGGAAGCGGCGACCATCGAGTCACTGATTGACGGCCTCCAGCTCGCCTACACCGACGATCACACGCTGCTCGCAGAGGGCATGGTGCTGTTCGATGCGCTGTATCGAGCATTTGCGCACCAGGCGCGCGACCAGCCCAAGGTTGGCGAGGCGGCAACGCGATCGCGCCGACCATCACGCCCGGCACGTGGCAGAAGGCCGGGCCCGAAATGAGCAGGATGGATGCCGCTCCGGTCCCACCAGAACCGGCCATCGTCGCGGTTGGCCACTGGGAGTTCTACGCCTACTTCCTCCGCCTCGGTGCGACCGGATTCGGCGGTCCCATCGCGCTTGCCGGCTTCATGCAGCGAGACCTGGTCGACGAGCGTCGCTGGATCAGCCGGCAGGACTATCTCGATGGCCTGGCCCTCGCGCAACTCGCCCCCGGTCCGCTCGCGGCGCAGCTCGCGATGTACCTGGGGTACGTACATGGCGGCGCTATCGGCGCGACGCTCGTGTCTGCCTGTTTCATCCTGCCGTCGTTCGTGATGGTCTGGGCGATCTCCGTCGCCTACGTCCGCTTCGGCGGGCTCTCCTGGATGCAGGCGTTGTTCTACGGCATTGGGGCGGCGATCATCGGAATCATCGCCCGGTCCTCGTTTAAGTTGACGCGACTGACACTCGGCCGCAACGCGCTGCTGTGGACCATCTTCGTCGCAATGGCCCTGGCCACGGCGTGGACGGAACGGGAGATCGCCTGGCTGTTTGTCGCCGCCGGGCTCGTGACCGCTGCGCCACTGGGCGTCCGGGCCATCGCATCTCGCGGCACGCGTCACGCCGCGGGAGCAATGCTCCTCACGCTCGCGGCCCCGGCCGCGGCTGCCAACTATCCGCCGACGCTTGGAAACGTGTTCTGGCTGTTCGCCAAGGCCGGCGCGTTCGTGTTCGGCAGCGGCCTGGCGATCGTGCCCTTTCTCTACGGTGAGCTGGTGCAGAGCCACGCCTGGCTGAACGATCGACAGTTCCTCGACGCAGTCGCCGTGGCGATGATCACGCCCGGCCCGGTGGTGATCACGGTGGCGTTCATCGGCTACCTCGTCGCGGGTCCAGCCGGCATGTTGATCGCCGCCATCGGCGTGTTCCTGCCGGTCTACCTGTTCGTCGTCATTCCCGCCCCCTACTTCAGGCGCCACCGGTCACAGCCGCTGATTGGCGCGTTCGTCCAGGGCGTGTCGGCTGCCGCGACCGGCGCCATTGCGGGTGCTGCCTACGTCCTCGCCCGCCGCTCGGTCACTGATATGTGGACCACCGCCATAGCTGTGGGCACGCTGGTCATCCTCACGCGATGGAAAGTCTCGGAGCTCTGGCTGATTGCGGCTGCAGGCGCGATCGGGCTGCTGCTGTCCTACGCCCGATAGCCGACACGGAGGTTCAATGCGTCTAATAGCTGCCATTGCCATGCTCACCTGGCCGATCGCCGGCTGCTCGTGCCCCTGAACAGGCGGGGCTTGCGCCACTCGCCGTCCACCGTCAACACGTTCTCAGCGCCGATGCCCGGCACGAGCCGCATGCTAATCGTGGCCTCGTGGCCGTCCTTCCTGAGCGCCCACAGGCGCTGCGGGATCAGGTCGTCGTGCTTGGTGCGTGCCTGAACGACACGCGCCCACCAATCAGCGTGAGTCATTTTCACCTTCATTCGATAGAACGGGCCTGCGCTCGGGGCCGCCATGTGCAGTCGCTTTTGGGGTGATCGCCGATCGATGATCTTCCACTGCGCGCCCGCATCGTCCGCAGACGAACCACACCTTGCCAGCTTCGGGTTAACGCCGATCGAAGGGCTCGATCTGCAGGATCGGCGTTGCTGAACGTCTGATCCCGGCGGTCGCTCGGACTATCGGCGCATCATTCAGATTACCGGGGCAGACTTTATGCTCTCACCTGAGCCATTCTTGTCTCCTTGCCCGTATAACGAAGACATGAAGGAGGCATGTCATCATGACCACGACACGAGTCCGGCAGGCCCTGCTCTGTGGCATCTTTGCAGTGTTGGCCACGGGGAGCGGCAGCGCGCAAAGCAATAAGGTTCACAGCTGGAACATTCCAGCCGACGTCATCGGCTCGCAGAATCAGCTATCCTTCAACCAAGGAGCGAGGGGTGTCTGGTTCTTCATGGAAGCGCTTTCAACCATCCACGACCCGCTCACATATCGCCTTCTGCCTGCCTATACCGCTCCATGTGCCAATTGGGAACCAGTTGTTGGAGCGGGCTGTTGGCAAAGCGCGAATTTGAATGCCTCGGGTGACCAGCACATTCCGTTTGTCACCGTGAACTTTACCGATCATCCACTCAATTTGACGGGCATCCTATGGCCTGCTGGGACGCTCTTCCTCGATCCCGCCCCGGCTCAGTTGGCAATTGTTGCGTGGAAGAGCCCGATGAGGGGCAGCATTCGCGTCACCGGTTCGTTCAACCAGTTCAACGGTACCTGCGGTAACGGTATCGCTTGGTCGATCGACAAGGGCGGCAACACGTTGGCGACCGGACAGATCGCAAGTGGAGGCGGAACACAGACGTTTGATCTGACCAACATACAAGTCACGGAAGACGAGACGTTGTACTTCACGTCGGATAGTCTTGGCGATTACTTGTGCGACGAAGCCCCTCTGAATGTGACGATTACAGCGCGCGGCAGTCAGAACGCCAGGCCTTGGTGAATGGGCAGGCACAGGACGCGAACGCCATCCCGTTCCAGTCCGACGCGCTGCGGTGGGCCGAGGGACAGCGCGTGAGCATCCTCGCGGCGTCGTGGCCCTCGCTGCTTGCGATCGTGGGTGTCCCGTCACGAGACAGTAGCATCATGATTCATGGCTTCCTACTGGCCAACGGCAGTTTCACCACGATTGACGTCCCGGGCGCCAACGCCGCCTTGCCGAGCGGCATCGACGCGGCCTGCCGGATCGCAAGGGGGTTACTGCGTCGATGCGAACGGTACCGTGGGGGCCCATGGCTTTGTCGCGCAATGGAGAGGTAACTCCCGAGCGCCGAGCCCGCCTCGCTTTTTTTCCTCGCCGTGGACCCCGCCGGTCCAGGCGTGTGGCGCTGGCGGCAGCGGGAAGCCATAAGGCCAGCGATCTCGTCGTACGTGTCGATAACAGGGCCGCCCCTCGTGGCGGCCTTTGCTGTTGTACGGGCTATGCGGTTGTCAAAGAGCAACGCCGCTGATGTCCAGGGACCGGAGGCGCGGCCGCGTGTCAGGCACGAGCCGTGGCCGGCACGGGCGCGGGCGCTACAATCGCGGTCAGGTTGAAACGCCGCCATTTTCGATCCCTCCGCCGTCCACCAAATTCCTTAGCATTTTTTGTAGCTTCTGATCGGCCTCTGGCGCGCTCGACTGCTCGATCCGGTGGGCCGTGATCTCGTGCAAGATGAGCGGCCCGAAGGTTCGGTTGAGCCCGTTGATCGCGTACTCGACCGCGCGCCGCTGCGCATGTTCAGCTTCGCGTGGTCGCGCAAGTACGTGGCACCGAATTCCTTGAACGTGACGTCCGGCTGCCGGCGGATCCCGTGGCGGCCTTCGAGGATGCGCGATCGCTCGCGCGCTTCAATGTCCTTCGCCTGTTGCTTGTTCGTAGTGTCCGTCGTGCTGCGATACCGCCGACCATTCACGCGGAAGTCATGAAACCACGCGTGATCGCACGTCGGGCAGTCGGCGCATCCGCACCACTTTCTGAGGCTCACAACCACCCTTCGCTTCAAAGGGTCGCCCGCGTGTCCGCGATCGCCCGACAGTTCCGCCTGCTCGTGCGCGCGATAGAGCCGCGTGCGCTGCAGCTCGCCGTCCACTGTCAATACGATCTCTGCGCCCACCCGAGGAAGCGCTCGCAAGTCGATCGCGGCCTTTGGCCGTCCTTGCTGAGCGTCCACGCGCGCTGCGGAAGCAAGTCATCGTGCCGCGTGCGCGCTTCGACGACGCGAGCCACCAATCGGAATTCGTCATTTGATCGCCGACGTGCGCGGATCCCTTCACACCCGGGAAAACCAGGATCATTGCCCCAGCGCAACGACTCAATCCGCATGGTCCAAGTATTGTGCGTGTCGTGACCGGAATCTCCGCGTGCAATCGTCGCTACCGCCATCAACCATTCGTCCAGCAGTCTGTCGATCAGCATCGCCAACTCGCCCGGCAGCGGTCTGAGTTCGTGTCGTGATCATTGAGATTTCGTCCACGGGGGAACGGGTTGAAGCACACATCGTGGAGGACGACCCAACCGCGCCGCTGGCCGTGACGTTAGGCTCTATCGTGCTCGTCCGGTACACGCTAGCGCCGCTGGTGGAGAGTGGTGGCTGGCGGATCGTGGAAGCGTCGCCACGAGAACGCGCGGTGCTGGTGGCCCAGGGCATCATGGTTCAGGAGCGGTGATCATCTGAGTCACGGCAGGCTCAATCGAACTGCGACACTACTCGTGACCATCTGACCTCACTCTTGCGGAGCGTCCACGCGCGCTGGAGACACGCGACGCACTCGTCCGCGGTCATGCTGATCACGGTGCGACGGAAGAGTTCTGCGGGTCCAAGGTCGAGTTGTGGCGGAACGGTCGTGTTAGGCATCATGGCCTCCAAGAGAGGCCGCTACGAGACTACACGCGACAATGCAGGTAGGCACGTCGGCGGCGCGATGCGCTGACACTGCTAGGGGCGCTTGGGGTTGCGGCCGGCTTGCGCTCCGTCTTCGTGACGCCCCGATCCTCGATCCACGCCTTGATCGCCCGCCTGATCTGCTCGCTCTCAGGGATGCCATCGCGCGCCTTGATGGCCGAGCGCGCCTCCCGTTGATCAGCGCACAATAAAGAACGTGTAGCGGGTGCGGAGCGTCACGGTAGGTAAGCCTACGTTCATACGGGTCGCTTAGCTCCACGTCTCCCCGTTTCGACGTCGTGGCTGCGGGGACGGTCGTGGGTCTGGCCGCGAGTGCCGGGTGTCACTTGCGCCGATGCTGCTGGGTGCATATAGTTGAGCTCGTCATGTCCGTGCTGCGGTTCGCGAAACGTAAGGCAAGTCCGGCCCCTGAGCCCCTAGGGACCACAAACATTCCACGGGCAAAGACTCACTGTGAAGCCTGTGGCGAGCCGAGAGTGCGGAGCGTGCTGCCGCCGGCGGGTGGACTTGTCCACCTCGTCTGCCTCGCGTGCGATCACCAGTTCTGCATAGCCGACCGCCGCGTGTCGCCGCGATAAACCGGCCTGGTGTCCGAGCTCGAGCGCGGTAACGGCGGCGGTTTCAAGTGACTGAATCGGCGCAATCGTGATCCGTCGGAGCTTGCGCACGGCGGAACCGTTGCGCAACTGTGGGAGCAGCATCCTCACGCACCTCGATTCCGCGCTTGGCGCAGTGGTTTTGATCCACTCGCGCAGTAGAACCACTCGAGGATCGTCCGCCCATAGAGCCGCCGCGTCTCGACGAGGTCCGCCAGCGCTTCGTGTGCGTCCGCCGCGCTCATCTTGGAAACCGCTTGGTGGGCCCGGCCCGCTCATCGAAGATGGAAGTGTCAACCGAAGATCGGCGTCGACCGTCATCCACGTCGCCAGCCGTGCGTAGTTCGTCCATTCGATCCCGACGCGACGGCTCGGGCGCCTCGGTTCGAACGTGTCAAGCGACTCCGGCCCGCTGACCATGCCGCTCATGCGAGACCGGCCACTGACCGGGAGACCGAGGCGTCGCGCCGGAACCCCGTTGCTCTCAGGACTTTTTCAGGACTTTCTTTCGCGCTTCTCAGCCGGGCCTCTCGATCGAGACGGGCTCCGCGCTATAACGGAGGGTACGGCGCACACGCCTAAGACGCCCTCTGCTGGGCGTCGCGGGGGACCCAATGGTCGGGGCGCAACCGGAGCCATCTCCGGAAGAGGACTTCCAACCTCGAGCCCGTCAGCTAACCCCGTCGGCGGGATTGGAGGCATCCTGGCGAGCACCGGCGCAAGCCCCCGCAAACTTCTCCCGCTCACGCTGACCGCGATCGGCGTCGTCTACGGCGACATCGGCACGAGCCCGCTGTACGCGATGCGCGAGTGCTTCTTCGGCTCGCATTCCGTGCCCGTCACCCCCGAGAACGTGCTCGGCGTGCTGTCGCTCATCATCTATTCACTGCTGCTCGTGATCTCGGTCAAGTACATCGCCATCGTGATGCGGGCCGACAACCAGGGTGAAGGCGGCATTCTCGCGCTGACCGCCTTGCTCCCGCAGGCCAACGGCAACGGCCCGCGGCTGGCCCATTCTCGTCCTCATGGGCATCTTCGGCGCGGCGCTGCTCTACGGCGACGGCATGATTACGCCGGCGATTACGGTGCTCGGCGCGATCGAGGGACTCAAGGTCGCGACTCCATTGTTCGACCCGTACGTGGTGCCGGTCGCCGTCGTGATTCTGATCGGGGTCTTCGCGATTCAGCGGCACGGCACACATCGTGTCGGCGGCCTGTTCGGGCCCGTCATGGTCGTGTGGTTCATCACGATCGCCGTGCTGGGCATCGCCCAGATGATTGGACAGCCAGTCGTGCTCACGGCGATCGATCCGCGCCACGCGTTCTCGTTCTTCCGCGAGCATGGATGGCACGGTTTCGCCGTGCTCGGCGCCGTGTTCCTGGTCGTCACCGGGGGCGAAGCGCTCTACGCCGACATGGGGCACTTCGGAAAACGGCCGATTCGATATGCCTGGTTCAGTCTGGTGCTGCCGGCGCTCCTCCTGAACTACTTCGGCCAGGGAGCGCTGCTGCTGACGAATCCGGCGGCGGCGGAGCAGCCGTTCTTCCTGCTCGCGCCAGGATGGGCGTTGCTGCCGATGGTGGGCCTGGCGACCGCAGCCGCGATCATCGCGTCCCAGGCGCTCATCTCGGCGCGTTCTCGCTCACCCAGCAGGCCATCCAGCTCGGATACTGCCCGCGGCTCGACATCGACCACACGTCGCACCATGAAATGGGCCAGGTCTACGTGCCGCAGGTGAACTGGGCCCTGATGCTCAGCACGATTGCCATCGTGATCGGGTTCGGCTCGTCGACCGCGCTCGCGGCCGCATACGGGATCGCCGTGACCCTGACGATGGTGATCACGGCCGTGCTGCTGCAGGTCGTGGCCACCGAACGCTGGGGGTGGCCGCCAGCCGTCGCGTACACTGTTACGGGTGTTTTTCTGACGATCGACCTCGCGTTCTTCGGCGCCAATGCGTTGAAGATCGCACACGGCGGCTGGCTGCCGTTGATCATCGGCGGCCTGTTGTTCACGTTGATGACCACGTGGAAGACGGGCCGTCGGATCGTGGCGGCGCGGCTGACCGCGCGCGCGATCCCGATTGAGGAATTCCTTGCCAGGATCGAGACAGCGCCGCCCGCGAGGGTTCCTGGCACGGCCGTGTTCATGACGGCGCAGCCACGGGGAACGCCCCCCGCCCTCGCGCATAATCTCCGCTACAACAAGGTGCTTCATGAGCACGTCGTGACGCTGATGGTCACCACTCAGCCAGTTCCGCACGTACCGGACGACCAGCGAGCGCTGGTTCGCCCGCTCGGTCACGGCGTCTTCGACGTCGTCGCGCGGTACGGGTTCATGGAGGATCCCAATGTGCCTGAGGCCCTCGCGCGTGCCAAGGCAGACGGGCTCGAACTGGACCAGGAGGATGTCACCTACTTTCTTGGGCGAGAGACCCTGATCGTGACGCGTACGCCGGGAATGGCAATCTGGCGGGAGAAATTGTTCGTGCTGATGGCGCGGAACGCTGTCAGACCGACGGCATTCTTCAGGCTCCCTCCTGAACGCGTGGTCGAGCTCGGCGTGCAGGTCGAGATCTGATTGGAACGCCAGTCAGCCATGCGTTCAGCCGCGCGCTCTGACGCCGTTCGCATGCTCACGGCACTGATCGTGGTCGTGCTGATCACGCTGGTCCTTGGCCGGTCGCTGCATGTCACGAACGCGGCGACCGTGTCGACCACCTACCTGCTGGTCGTTCTGCTCGTGGCGGCCACGTCCCGGCTGCGAGTGGCCGTCGCGACCTCGGTCGCCGCGATGCTCGCGCTCAACTTCTTCTTCCTCCCGCCGGTTGGCACGTTCACCATCGCGGATCCCCACAACTGGGTGGCGCTCGGCGCCTTCCTCGTGGTGAGTCTGGTCGCGAGCAACCTGTCTGCTGTTGCCCGCGACCGGACGGACGAAGCGCTCGGGCGGCGGAACGAGCTCGCGCGCCTGTTCGACCTCAGTCGCGACGTCCTGATGATGACCGAGAGCCGCGAAGCGCTTGCCGTGCTCGCCCGAACCATTGCCCGCCGCTTCGACCTGGAGTTCGTCGCCGTCGCGGTGCCGCGCGACGAGGATTGGGACATCCATGCCGCTGGCGCGCGGACGATTCAGGTCGACACACGGCAGCTGTCCAATGCGTACGCCGCCGCACGCACCAGCCTGGAATTCGATGCGTATGCCAGAACATACGCCGGTCACCGCACGACCACCGTCGACGGGCACGTCGTTCGACTGGTGCCCCTGCGGGTCGGGACGAAGCCGATCGGCATCCTCGCCACCGCCGGCCGGCCCGTGGAGCCAGGCACGCTCGACACACTCGCCGGCGTGGTCGCGATCGCCATCGAACGTGCTGAACTTCTCGAAGAGCGGAAGACCGGCGAGTTGACCCGGCAGAGCGAACAGCTCAAGACGGCGCTGCTCGCCTCGCTCAGCCACGACCTCAGGACGCCGCTCACGGCGATTCGGATCGCGGCGAGCAACATGAAATCGTCCGACCTGCCGCGCGACGAACTGTTGGAGCAAAGCGACCTGATACTGACCGAGGTCGAGCGCCTGACGCGGCTGTTCCAGAACCTGCTCGAAATGGCGCGGATCGATGCCGGCGGGATTGCCACCGACTCGCGGTGGACGCATCCCTCGGAGATCGTCGCCGCCGCTCGCGACCAGGTCGAACAGGCCCTGCAGGAGCATAAGCTGCAGGTCGTCATCGAGCCGGACGTGCCGGTGCGCCTGGATCCGCGGCTGACCGCGACAGCGCTCGGGCATCTCCTGGAGAATGCTGCGCAGTATTCACCTGCCGGATCGGTCGTGAACGTGGCCGCTCGCGTCGGGCCGGATGGGCTCGTCATCCAGGTGCGCGACCACGGTCCCGGGCGTCGCACCCGCCGACCTGCCGCACCTCTTCGAGCGCTTCTATCGCGGTGCCGCGGCGAAAACGCGGACCTCCGGCACGGGAATGGGCCTGTGGATCGTGCGCGGTCTGCTCGCCGTCGAGAACGGGCGCGTGTGGGCCGAGAACTGCGCCGACGGCGGCGCGCAATTCACGCTGGCGCTGCCCGCAGCCGTCCAGGACTCGACATCGCCGAAGGCGCCGAGATGACCACGCCTCACACACGAATCCTCCTGGTGGACGATGAGAGTTCGATCCAGCGCGCCGTCGGGCCGCTGTTACGCTCGCGCGGATATGAAGTGGACCTCGCAGGCACCGGGGCCCAGGCGCTCGAGATCTTCGCGGCCCGGCCGCCGCTTCTCGTCGTGCTCGATCTCGGGTTGCCCGACATCGAAGGGACCGAGGTCTGTCGCCGGATCCGCGCGATTTCGCAGGTGCCGATCATCGTCCTGTCGGCGCGCGGCGCAGAAGCCGACAAGGTAAATGCGCTCGATCTCGGCGCAGACGATTACGTCACCAAACCCTTCGGCGCCGAGGAGCTGCTGGCACGGATCCGCGTCGCGTTGCGCCGCGTCGATACGGAGCACACGATTGACAGCGGGGTGTTTCGCGCCGGAACGCTCACCATCGACTACGACCGACGGCGCGTGGTTCGCGAGGACCAGGAGATTCGCTTGACGCCGAAGGAATTCGATCTCCTGTCGCTGCTTGCCCGTCATCACGATCGCGTGCTGACGCATCGCGCCATCCTGAAGGAGGTGTGGGGGCCGAACGCCGTCGAGCAGCCGGAGCACCTGTGGACCCTGGTCGCCCAGCTCCGCAAGAAGATCGAGCCGGACCCCTCCAGTCCGAAATACCTCGTCAGTGAACCGTGGGTCGGCTATCGCTTCGTCACGGACACGCCGTGAACGACTTCCGGGCCGGCTACCGCGTGGCGGTGAACTTGTGTTTTGCCAGGATTTCCTCGAGGGCCTGCAGCTGCGCTTCGCAGTCTGCGGTCACCGTGCGCTTTCGGCCGAGCGACAACGCGAGCGACCGCACATCGCTGTTGCGCCGTGACAGCGTGATGATCTCCTTGTGGACGGACATGAATCGAGCCAGTGCCGCAGCGGCTGCATCGAGCTGAGGCGCCGCTTGCGGTGACACGATCGCCCGCAACTCGTCCAGCGCCTTGCGAGCATCGGCGGCCGACACCGTCATCTGGCCCTCCATTCGCGTCATCGCCGCGTCTTCGGCCTCGGCGATATGCGGCGCGTGAGCGATCTGAATCTCGAGCACGTCCATTTGCGCGCGTGCCGCGACGGCTTCCGCACGGCACGTGTCCTTCGTCGCACCGGTGCGGACGGCCGCGTCGATCGAGCTCCGAAACGCATCGACCGCCTCACGCGCCGGCCCGAAGGACAGGCGCTGCGCCTTCACGTTCGTATTCTCGGCCGCCAGCGGCAAGATCTCGTCGTCCAGGCGTCGGTATTCGGCGAACCGTGAGCGGAAGTGATCGAGATAGCGCAGGTCCTCTCGATAGCCCAGCGACTCGAGAATTGCCTGCAGCTGCTGAACGACGCGCTCCACGACGTGCCGCGCACGTCTCGCTTCTTGCGAAGCCGCCGCCGCTGCGTCATCGGTGTCTGCCATCACCGCTCGGTTCGACGCTTCTGCGGCCTGTGTGAACCTGACGTGCAGCTCGGACGCCAACCGTCGGGCGTCGATCAACTGGGCGAGAACGGTCTGCGGATTCCTGCAGGCGGCGCTCGCGCCGGTGCACAGCGCAACCGCGAACACGCCGTAGACCAGGCGGCGCGACGCCGATACTCGCGCGCGTCGGACACTGGACCGAGAACCCATGGATCACTCCCGACCCGACGGTCACCGCAGCGTGCCGCCGAGGACCGCCACGGCCACTTGAATACGAAACGTACAGGACAGCTCCGGAGAATCGCCTGAGAAGTCCCTGAAGATTCGCTGAGGAGCGCACCGGCGCTGACCGTCGAACATTCCGAGCGCAGTCGGCACGGTCCTTCACTCAGCGGCGACCGTCTTCAGCGACTTCTCAGGGACTTCTTGGCCCGTCCTCAGGCGGCCATTCCTATGCTCAGGACATGGCTCGTCACGCGACCGGCTCGATCCGGCGGCTGGCCCTCCAAGCGGCGGCGTCCGCATCTGCGCTCCCTCGACGTGCGGCGCTGCTCGTTGTCGGCACGGCGTTCGTGGTCTTCCTCTGTGTACTGGTGGTCGCACCGGCGCCGGTGTCGTGTGCGCTGGCCGCTGCGCTGGCGATCGCGTGGTGCGTGTGGCTGGATGAGGACGCTGACCGTCGTGCGGACGACGAGCTCCGCCGCCCTCAGTCCATGTCGATGATCGGCTTGGAGTCAGTGCAACACGATCGACGCCGGTGATGCGGCGGAGAGGACGATGCTGACGATTGGGATGGTGCTCCTGGCGCTGGCGACGTTTGCCGCGATGGCCGGCTTCGTGGCCCTTTGCGATCGCGTGTAGGTGCACGTCATGACGCTCATGTCACTAATCTTGAGCCTGGCCGCGTTTGTGTATCTCGTGTACGCGATGCTGCGGCCGGAGAAATTCTGAGGGAATATGGCCGCGGAATACCTGGCCGTCACGTTTACGATCCTCTTCACGATTGCCACCAGTCTGCCGCTCGGCCTGTACATGTTCCACGTGTTCACCGGACGGCGAACGTTCCTCGATCCGCTTCTCGTCCCGATCGAGCGGCTGGTGCTGCGGCTCACCGGCGTCGACCCCGGGGAGCAACAGGACTGGAAGCAGTACTCGTTCTCACTGTTGATTTCCAACGTGTTCATGTGGCTCGCGACATGGACGATCGTGACGCTCCAGCAGTACCTGCCGCTGAATCCCGATCACATCGGCAACATGGAGCCGACGCTCGCGTTCAACACCATCTCGAGCTTCACGACCAATACGAACCTGCAGCACTACAGCGGCGAGACCGGGCTCTCGTACTTCTCGCAGATGTTCGTGATCAGCTTTCTCCAGTTCGTGACCGCGTCGACCGGTGTGGCGGCGTGCATCGCGGTGATTCGAGGCCTGGCTGGCAACCGCCTGACGACGCTGGGCAACTTCTACGTCGACCTCACCCGCGCGACGATTCGCGTGTTCCTGCCGCTCGCGCTTGCCGTGTCGGTGATCGCGATGTCTCAGGGCACGCCGATGACGTTCGAAGGTGCGGCGAAAGCGACGACCGTCGAGGGGCAGGAACAGACCATCGCTCGTGGCGTGACCGCCGGCGTTCTGTCGATCAAGCAGCTCGGCACCAACGGCGGCGGATATTTCGGTCCCAACTCGGCGCATCCGTACGAGAACCCCACTCCGCTCTCGAACTTTGTCGAGACGTGGTCGATCACCATCGTTCCGATGGCGATGGTCTGGACGCTCGGATACTTCGTGGGACGGCGCAGGCTGGCCGTCGTCATCTTCGCGACGATGCTCGCCATCTACATTCCGATGGTCGTGTTCGGCGTCGCGGTCGACGTGGGCGGCAACCCCGCCATCTCGGCCATGGGCGTGGACCAGTCGAGCGGATCGATGGAGGGCAAGGAGGTCAGGTTCGGCTCTCCGCTGTCGGCGCTCTGGTCGGTGACGACGACAGTGACGTCGAACGGCTCGGTCAACGCCATGCACGACTCGTTGACACCACTGGGTGGGCTGATGCCGCTCATCGGCATGTGGCTCAACAACGTCTTCGGGGGCGTCGGCGTCGGCTTCATCAACATGCTGATCTTCATCATCGTCGCCGTCTTCGTCGCGGGCATGATGATCGGCCGCACGCCGGAGTTCCTCGGCAAGAAGGTCGAGGCAAAGGAGATGAAGCTGGCCAGCCTCGCGCTGCTGTGGCATCCGCTCGCCATCCTCGTGGGCAGCGCGATCGCGTGTTACGTCTGGGTCACGACGGCCGACCCCGGCAGTGCGCTCGCGTGGCTGAAGAACCCAGGTCCGCACGGGTTCTCCGAGATGCTCTACGAATTCACTTCGGCGGCCGCCAACAACGGATCCGGCTTCGAAGGTCTGGGAGACAACACCCCGTTCTGGAATATCTCGACCGGGCTCGTGATGCTGCTGTCGCGCTACATCCCGATCATCGCCCCGCTCGCCTTGGCCGGGACGCTGGCCGCCAAACCGGCAGCGCCTGACACAGCCGGGTCGCTGCGCGCGGACAGCGCGACATTCGGATTCACGCTGTGGGCCGTCATCGTCATTCTCGGCCTGCTGATGTTCATGCCAGTCGCAGTGCTCGGTCCGATCGCCGAGCAC
Source organism: Vicinamibacteria bacterium (assembly GCA_963697705.1). Lineage (GTDB taxonomy): Bacteria > Acidobacteriota > Vicinamibacteria > Vicinamibacterales > JAENWD01 > CAVUCH01. The sequence continues at coordinate 212,624 of CAVOPA010000008.1, read as the reverse complement.
CTGGCGCTTCGCTAGGAGCAGGTCGTGTTCAACGAAATCAAGCGAGGCATCCTGTTCACCGCCGTGACCATCATTCTCATCGGCGGTGCGTACAACGGTGTGCTGTGGACGATCGGGCAGGCCGTGTTCACGTCGCAGAGTGAAGGCAGTCTGATTCGACGCGGCGACGGCACCATCGTCGGATCGAGGCTGATCGCGCAGAAGTTCACGCGGCCGGAGTACTTCCACCCGAGGCCGTCCGGTGTGGACTACAACGCGGCGTCCACAGGCGGCACGAACTATGGCCCGTCGAACCCGGACCATCTCAAGGCCGTGCAGGAGCGCCTCGATGTCGTCGCGAAACAGGAGGGCGCGACCGCCGGGCAGGTGCCATCGGAGATGGTCACCGCCAGCGGTGCGGGGTTGGATCCTCACATTCCGCCGTCTGCGGCAGACCTGCAGGCGGCGCGGGTGGCATCAGCGCGCGAGAATTCCCGCCGAGCGCGTGCGCGAGCTGGTTCGGGCTCATACCGAGCCGCCGGCGTTCGGCTTCCTCGGCAGGGCCCGCGTCAACGTGCTCGAGTTGAACCTGGCGCTGGACGAGTCGCTCGGCGCACCGAAGGCGGGCGACGGCAAGTAGCTGAATCAGGGACACCACCATGTCAGATCGTGCGCGCAGAATTTCCATCTGGGATCGCGGGATTGTCCGCCAGGCGGTGATCGACTCGATCTGGAAGCTCGACCCGCGGATCCAGATCAAGAACCCGGTCATGTTCATCGTCGAGGTCGGCAGTCTGCTGACGACCATCGTGTTCGTCCGGGAGCTCGCGACTGGCGCGGGCCATCCCGCTCTTCACTGGCCAGGTCGCGTTCTGGTTGTGGTTCACGGTGCTGTTCGCGAACTTCGCTGAAGCGATGGCCGAAGGCCGCGGTAAGGCACAGGCAGACACGCTTCGTAAGACGCGGACGGAAACCGTCGCGAACCGAGTGGCGGCTGCCGGGCAGCTCGAGAAGGTGCCGGCCGCGAGCCTTCGGAAGGGCGACCTGGTCATCGTCCACGCCGGCGAGTTCATTCCCGCGGACGGTGAAATCGTCGAGGGAGTGGCGTCGGTCGACGAGTCGGCGATCACCGGGGAGTCGGCGCCGGTCATCCGCGAGTCGGGCGGCGACCGTTCGGCCGTCACCGGTGGGACACGAGTCATTTCCGATTGGATCAAGGTGCGTGTGACGTCGGATCCCGGCCACACGTTCCTCGACAGAATGATTGCGCTCGTCGAAGGCGCCGAGCGTCAGAAGACCCCGAACGAGATTGCGCTGAACATCCTGCTGGCGGTGCTGACGCTCGTCTTCCTGCTGGTTGTGGTCACGCTTCAGCCGTTTGCGTACTACGCCGGCACCGAGATTCCGATTCCCGTGCTGATCGCCCTCCTCGTGTGCCTGATCCCCACGACGATTGGCGCGCTCATCTCAGCCATCGGCATCGCGGGCATGGACCGCCTGGTGCAACACAACGTGCTGGCGATGTCCGGGCGCGCGGTCGAAGCGGCCGGTGACGTCCACACGCTGCTGCTCGACAAGACCGGGACGATCACGCTCGGCAATCGTCAGGCAACCGAGTTCGTGCCGGTATCCGGCATCAGCGAGGGCGAGCTCGCGGACGCGGCGCAGCTGGCATCGCTCGCCGACGAGACGCCGGAGGGACGGTCGATCGTGGTGCTTGCCAAGGAGAAGTACCAGATTCGGGGGCGGGAGCTCGCCTCACATGAGGCCGTGTTCGTTCCGTTCACCGCGCAGACCCGCATGTCGGGCGTCAATCTGAACGGACGCGAGATCCGCAAGGGTGCCGCGGAAGCCATGTCGGCGTACGTGAAGGCAAACGGCGGAACGGTCGCGACCGAGGTCCAGGCCGTCGTCGACCGCATCGCCCGCGCGGGCGGCACGCCCCTGGTGGTCGCAGAACGCACCCGGACGCTTGGCGTCGTGCACCTGAAGGACATCGTCAAAGGCGGGATGCGCCAGCGCTTCGATGCCTTGCGGGCGATGGGCATCAAGACCGTGATGATCACGGGCGACAATCCGCTGACCGCCGCGTCGATTGCCAACGAAGCCGGCGTCGACGACTTTCTGGCGCAAGCGACGCCCGAGGACAAGATGTCGCTCATCCGCCGCGAGCAGGCAGAAGGCAAGCTCGTGGCGATGACCGGCGACGGCACCAACGACGCCCCGGCGCTCGCGCAGGCGGACGTGGGCGTGGCGATGAACACCGGGACCACCGCGGCAAAGGAAGCCGGCAACATGGTGGATCTCGATTCCAATCCCACGAAGCTGATCGAGATCGTCGAGATCGGCAAGCAGTTGCTGATGACGCGCGGGGCCTTGACGACGTTTTCGATTGCCAACGACGTTGCGAAGTACTTCGCGATCATTCCGGCCATGTTCATTCTGGCGTTCCCGCAGCTCGGGGTGCTCAACGTCATGCGGCTGGGCACACCGGAGTCGGCCATTCTCTCGGCCGTCATCTTCAACGCGGTGATCATCATCGGCCTGATTCCGTTGGCGCTGAAGGGGATCGCCTACAAGCCGCTGGGCGCGGCGGCAATTCTGCGGCGGAATCTGCTGATCTACGGCCTCGGCGGTGTGGTGCTGCCGTTTGTCGGCATCAAGGCCATCGACATGCGTGCTCGTGGCGGCTGGCCTGGCGTAGTTCCTCGTGCGCAGCGGGAGGGTCCCGATGGCCGAACAACGTCCGACGGCTGACGCGCTGCTGGCCCGGATCAAGGCGCAGGATCGCGCCCGCCTGCGCATCTACATCGGCGCGGCACCCGGCGTCGGGAAGACCTACGAGATGCTGCAGGAGGCGCACGCCCTCCGCGCGCGGGGTCTCGATGTGGTCATCGGGTTCGTGGAGACCTACGGCCGCGCTGACACCGAGGCGCAGCTGAAGGACCTGGAGGCCCTCCCGCGACGCGCGATCGAATACCGCGGCGTCACGATGGAGGAGATGGACGTCGACGCGATCGTGAGGCGCAAGCCTCAGGTGTGCGTGGTCGACGAGCTTGCGCACACGAACGTACCGGGCAGCCGCCACGGAAAACGCTACGAAGACGTCGTCGAGATCCTCGACGCGGGCATTCACGTGATGACGGCCGTGAACATCCAGCATCTGGAGACGCTCAACGACGCGGTCGCGCGTGCGACGGGAGTCCGCGTTCGCGAAACGGTTCCAGACACGTTTCTCGATCGGGCCGATGAGGTGATCAACGTCGATGTCACGGTCGAAGAGCTCCGCAGCCGCCTCCGCGAGGGAAAGATCTACCGGCCAGAGAAGATCGAGCAAGCGCTCTCGCATTTCTTCCGCAAGGGGAATCTGTCGACGCTGCGGGAGCTCGCGCTCAGGGCCGTCGCTGATGAAGTCGGCGAGAAGGCGGCCAGTTATCGAGCCCGCGAAGGTCTCGAGCCCGCACTGATTCCTGAACGGGTGATGGTGTGCATGAGCTCGAACGCGCTGGCGCCCCGCGTCATCCGGACGGGTGCCCGGATCGCCGGCCGACTGGGCTCACGTTGGTACGCGGTGTATGTCGAAACGCCCGCGTGAGCGTGCCGATCGCATCAATCCTCGAGATGCCGAAGCGCTGCAGCAGAACATCACGCTCGCCGAGACGCTCGGCGCAACGGTGGTGCGGGTGAAGGCCGACAAGCCAGCCGACGGGTTGATTGCCTTCGCGCAACGCGAGGGCGTCACGCACGTGATCTTCGGCCAGTCGGCGCGAACGCGATGGGAACTGGTGCTGCGCGGCTCCACACTCGACAAGTTCTTGAGCGCCGTGCCGGATGCCGCGGTTCAAGTCGTCCCGCTGACCGAGTTGACGACGTGACGCCAGATGAGCCGCATTCCGCCACAACGCGAGTGCTCGCGTCCATGTCGCCCGTCAGCCGCAGACGTTTGGCCGGCCCGCACGCCTCCTCTCTCGCACCCGACTGACCTCCGATTCTCTCTCGTGTACGAGAACCGAGGGCCCCGAACGTCACCTGCGCGAGAGGCGATCTCATCGATCTCGCAGGGTTAGCCCTGCTGTGCTTGACGTTGCTCGAGCCTGGGACGCATTGTTCTCTCACTATGTATGGGCTGTTCGAATGCCCCGCGTGCGGGAAGTGTCAGGCGGAGCGTTCGCGCACGCGAGGACTGGAGCGACTCGTCAAGCACTTCACCGGCCTGCGGCCGTACCGCTGCGGCGCGTGTGGGTGGCGTGGGTGGTGCGACGTTCACGGCAGGGCTCTGGCACCCTTCCACTGGCCCTTCGATCGCGCCCACCGCGCGGCACGCTAGCTCGCACCAAATTTGGCCACGCCGTCGCCAGCTCGTACGGAAGCCCAGCGACAGGATCAAGAGACCGGCAGCCTCACCTTCCAGTAGCCAGCCGACGGCGCACGCGGTTCGTGTCCGCACAGAAGAGCCGCCGCACTGGCCTTTCACTTGCTAACCGGGTGAACGGGCCGTCACTGAGCCCGGAGGTGAGCATGTTTGGTGTCATCGGGTGGATAATCTTCGGTTTGATCGTCGGCGCCATCGCCAAGCTCCTCATGCCCGGACGCGACCCGGGTGGGTTCGTCGTCACGATCCTGCTTGGCGTCGCCGGCGCTCTGCTCGGGGGCTTCCTCGGCCGGGCGATGGGCTGGTACAGCGAGGGGGATTCTGCCGGTTTCCTGATGTCGCTGGTCGGCGCCGTCGTCCTGCTGGCGATCTACCGGATGGCCATCGGCAGGCGCGCCCGGGTGTGATGCACGGGGAACAGTGATCGGCGCGCCGGCGCTGTTCCCCGCACGTTCGTGCAGAATCGCAGGGCACGCGCGTCCCGCTGCACAGTGGTCTCGCGCATGGACGCGCAGCGGGCGACGAACGCGGCTTCGGTCAGGATTCCGCTGAACGTGGTTGCCGGCGCACGCGCTACCGGCTGCGGCCGCGTGCCTTGACACCTTGCGAGCCGCACGCTGACAATTGACCGCGCCCCGACTTGCACGCCCGCCTGTCCGGCTGGGGCGCGTGCCGCCCCGCTGATGCTCGCCCTCGCCAACTCACTCACGCTGCTCGCAGCCATTGCCGCCATGCGCGGCCGCCAGGCCGAAGCCACGGAGTTCTCGCAGGTCGCCGGCCGTTTTGCGTCGGGCCGGGCCGAGGGGAGCGGCACCGACACGGGAGCGGTGCGGGATGCGCTGGCGCGCATCCGTGAAGTCGGCGCCGGCCCGGCCGTCGCCGAGGCGCTCGCCGATGTGCCGCACGACCTCCGTAGCCTGGCCGATACCGCACCCCTCGGCCTGACCGACGTCGCGGAGCTCCATCGAGCCACGGGCGCCACGTCGCTAGGCGAGCTGCTCGATCGGCTTGCCGCGCCAAATGTCGTCGGCGCTCTCGACCCAGTCCTGCTGGCGCGCGCGCGCCCGGCGGTCGGCACGCGCGCATGCCACGCGAACGCGCGTGTCCCTTGGGCGCGCCTGGGACCTGCTGCATCCGATTCTCAGCAGCATTCGCGACGCGTGCCCGGAGGTCGAGCAAATCGCACCGACCGGAAGCTTCCGGCGATTCGCCGCCATGACCGGCGACCTCGAAGTGCTCGGCGCCTCGGCGGATCCAGCCAGAACCGTTGCACGGCTGCTTGGACTGCCCTTCGTTTCCACTGTGCTCCATGTCGCGCGCGACCGCGTGGTGCTGCGATTCGAGCGCGCGGAGCTGACCATCCGCATCGTGCGGCCCGACGCGTTCGTGCCGCGGCTGGTGACGCTGACGGGCTCGGCAACGCACGTGTTCGAATTGCGCGAACGCGCCGCGACGCGCGGTCTGACGTTCACGCCTGACGCGCTTCGTGACAGCGCTGGCCGCATCCGCCTGCTCGGATCCGAAGCCGACCTGTACACGGCGCTCGACCTGGCGCCTGTTCCACCGGAGCTCCGGGAAGGCACCGACGCGATCGAAGCCGCGGCGCGCCGGGAGCTTCCGACGCTGCTGGCGCACGAGCAGATCCGCGGTGACCTGCACATGCACACGGACTGGAGCGACGGCCGCGACTCGCTCGAGCTCATGGTGCTCGCCGCCGAGGCGCTGGGCTACGAGTACGTGGCCATCACCGATCACTCGCAGACCTCCGCCATCGCTCGCGGCCTCGACGGCGATCGGCTCGAGCGGCAGATGGACGCGGTCGCAGCGGCCCGGCAGGCGCACCCCGGCATCGCCATCCTTCATGGTTCGGAAGTCGACATCCTGCCGGACGGCTCGCTCGACTTCCCCGACACGCTTCTCGAGCGGCTCGACGTGGTGCTCGCATCGCTGCACGATCCGGCCGGTCAATCCGGCGCGCAACTCACCGACCGCTACGTGCGTGCGATGGAGAACCCGCTGGTTCAGATCGTGACGCATCCGACCAATCGCCTGGTGCCCCACCGCGACGGGTATCCGCTCGACGAGCCGCGGCTGTTCGAGGCCGCCGTCGAGACCGGCACCATCCTCGAGATCGACGGCGCGCCGGGCCATCTCGACATGGATGGCGCCATGGCGCGCCGGGCGATCGCCGCCGGGACCGAGGTGTCCGTCGACGGCGACTGCCATCGTGCCGAGCTGCTCGGCCGGCACATGCTGTTCGCCGTCGGCACGGCCCGGCGCGGTTGGGTCGAGGCTCGCCACGTCGTCAACACGCTTCCGCTCGATCGACTCCGCGACCCGCCTCACGCAAAAGCGGCGGACGGGCTGACGCGTGGGACCGGCTGGTGCCGACCCTCGCATCTTCCGGCGGCGGCTGATCGCCAGTGCGCTCGTCGCGGCGGCAGCGTTCGGGATCTACCGTGCCACGCTGCTGCCGTCGCTCGACTTCGGCGACACGGCCGCGTTCCAGGATGCCGGCGGCGCGCTCGAGATCACGCCGCGCCAGGGCTACCCCCTCTACTTCGCGATCGGCAACGTCATCGTGTGGCTCGCCGGGCGCGAGCCAGCCTTCGGCATGAACCTCGCGTCGGCGATCTGCGCCGCACTCGCGTGCGGGCTTCTCGCCTGGCTGGCTGCCGATCTCTCCGGCTCGACGTTGGCCGGCGTATTCACGGGCATGCTCTTCGCCGCCTCGTACACCTTTTGGTCGCAGGCGATCATCGCCGAGGTGTACGCGCTCCACGTGCTCATGCTCGCAGCATCGCTCGTCGCACTCACCTGGTGGGCGAAGCGGCCCGAGTCGATCGCCCGGCTCTCCGCGTTCTTCGCCATCTACGCGCTCGGCTTCGGCAATCACCTGATGATGGTGCTGCTGCTGCCGGCGGCCACGTTGTTTCTGGCGGTCACGATGCCCGGCGGCCTGCGCGGGCTCCTGCGGCCGCGCGTCGTCGGGCTGGCGATCGGCATCGCGGCACTCGGCGCGCTGCAGTACGCCTGGAATTTCCGCAGCATGTACACGGGCCTCGTCCCGCCCGCCAGCCTCGGCGAGGCGCTTCAGACGTTCTGGTTCGACGTGACGAAGAGCGATTGGCGCAGCACGATGGTCGTGGGCGTCGACCACTCGGCGCTGCGGCCGCGGCTCGGGATGTACTGGTTCGACATCAGGCAGCAGTTCGGGACCATTGGCGTTCTCGTGGCACTGATCGGGGTCGCATCGCTGGTCCGCCAGGGGCGTGCATGCCTGCTGATTGTGACCGGGTGGCTGGTGTCGGCGCTCTTCGCCTACACGTACAACGTCGGCGATGCGCACGTGTTCTTCATCCCATCACACGTGTTCGTCGCACTGTCGGCGGGTTGCGGGGTCGCCGCGGTGCTGCGCAGCGTGCGCCGGCATCGGGCCGTATGCGGCATCGCGGCGGTGGTGGCGCTCGCGTTCCCGGCGTGGCGCGTTTTCGACACGTGGCCGGCGGTGGACCGCAGCGGCGACACGCGGCCGGCGGATCTCATACGCGAGATGGCCGGCGATCTGCCGTCGGAGCGAGCGATCCTGCTGGCCGACTTGAACTGGCAGCTTCAGAACGGGCTCGATTACTACTCACGACACACCAACCCCGACCTGCTGCAGATGCGTGCCGCGGGCCGCCTGCTCACGCTGCCGTGGCTGATCGACGAGAACCTGCGGCACGGGCGCGACATCGTCTTGACGCGCGGCTCGGCCCAACTGGTGATGCAGGCGTTCGGCGACACCTGGCGCGTCGAGCCGGATCGGCGGGGTCCGACGCTTCGTGAGCAAGTTGGGCAGCTCCCGCCCGGGACGCCGTTTGTGCATGGCGCTCCTCAAGGCGTATCGCGACGTGCCGCTCGACGCGGACGAGCTCGCCGCCGTGGTGGCGGCGCTGACCGCCCACACAGCCAGTCTGCCCACTGACGGCGTCTATACCATCATGATTGGACGCGCCGGAGAGAGGCCCATGGTGATCCGCAGCGAACCGCACCCGTTCCGCCTGCGGATGACGCTCTCCGGGCTGGACCTCGATGTCCGGATGGAGTCATGGCTGCCCCCCGACACCATACGGCGGGCGGGCTTCGGGCACGTCGTCGTGAACCGCCGGCACGTGTTCACCCTCGAACGCGGGGTGAGCATCGTCGCGATCGGAGGGAACGGGCAGACGCGCCTGGCCGGGTACGCGTCGGGGCTCTACGCACCGGAACCACGGTTCCGCATCCGGGCGACCCCCGGGACAGGAAAGGCTCAATAGCCGTGCTACTCTATCGCGCAGATCAACGCCTGCCACGGGTCTGGATGGTTGCCGTGTGTGCCGCGACTGCCATCGCGGCGGCGGCCCCTGGCGCCACCTCGGACCCCGAGGCCCTGGCCCGGGCCCTGCAGCGGAAATACGATACTGTTCGCGACTTCTCCACCGACTTCGTTCACAGCTACCAGGGTGGGGTGCTGCGCAAGACTGTGACCGAACGGGGACGCCTGCTCGTGAAGAAACCCGGCATGATGCGTTGGGCCTACAGCGGCGACGATCAGAAGGTGTTCGTGTCGGACGGGCGGAAGATGTACCCGTACATACCGGCCGATAAGCAGGTGTACGTCGCCTCGGTGCCGACCGATGATCAGGCGGCCACGCCGGCGCTGTTCCTGGCGGGCAAAGGCCAGTTGCTGCGCGATTTCGTCGTTACGGCGGGCACGGTCCCGTCCGGCGCCCCGGCCGGCAGCGCCGCGCTCAAGCTGGTGCCCAAGCGTACCGATGGAGACTACGAGTGGCTCGCCCTGGTGGTGGAGGAGACTTCGCTGCAGCTCCGCATGCTCGTGACCGGCGACAAGCAGGGCGGACAATCGACATTTACGTTCACCAACATGAAGGAGAACGTTGGCCTCTCGGATGGTGAGTTCACATTCAAGATCCCCCGTGGCGTCGATGTCGTTACCGACACGCCGCGCTGACGCGCGGCGCCGCCCTCTGACGGCCGCGGTGGGGCTTCTGCTGATCGCCTCCCTCTCAGCGTGCGTCTCGAGCGGCGCGATCAGCCGCGCGCAGATTGCAGAACAGCAGCAGGACTACGACCGCGCCGTCGCCGAATACACGCGAGCGCTCAAGGAACACCCGGACAACAAAGACGTCAGGTACGCCCTCGACCGAGCCCGGGTTCGCGCGTCGCAGGACCACTTTCAGCGCGGTCGGCGCCTCGAAGCGACGGGCCACTACGAGGAGGCCCTCCTCGAGCTGCAACTGGCGTACGAGTTGAACCCGTCGAACGGCGATGTCGAGGATCTGCTGCGATCCACCCGGCTGGCGCTGCGCAACAAGATTGCGGTCTCGCGCGAAGGCAAGACACACCTCGAAACCATCATCGACCACGCGCGCGAGACAGGGCCGCCCGGCCTCGAGCTGCCGAAAGACGTGAAGCTCCCCTCCTCGCTGGTCTTCCGCGACGCGAGCAGCCGCGACGTGCTGACCGCCCTGGCGCGGTTCGCCGCCGTCAACATCACATTCGATCCCGCGTTCCGCGAGACCCCGGTCACGATGGACGTGCGGAACAGCACGTTCGAGGACGCGCTCAACTCGGTGACCGCGACGACGCACACGTTTTTTCGGGTGACGGCGCCCCGCACGGTCACGATCGTGCCCGACACGCCGGCCAAGCGCCGGGAGTACGAGGAGGAGATCGTCCGAACGTTCTACTTGAGCAACGCCGAGCTGAAGGAGACCATCGACCTGTTGCGCATCGTCGTCGACGCGCGGCGTGTTGCCGGCATTCCAGGGCACGAACGCGATCACGATGAAGGATTCGCCGGAGCGCATCGCCGCGGCGGGCCGCGTCATTACAGCCATCGACAAGGCTCGGCCCGAAGTCATCGTCGACGTCGAGCTGCTCGAGGTCGACCGCACGAAGCTGCGTGAGTACGGCCTGCAGTTCGCGTCACCAGGCTCTCCCGGCATCAACGGCGCGGCCGATGTGAACCAGCCGGGCTTCACGCTGCACGATCTCCGCACCCTCACGCAGTCGGATGTCTTCCTGACCGGAGTGCCTGCCCTTTTCTACCGCCTGCTCAAGAACGACACGAACACCCGCGCTCTCGCCAACCCGCAATTGCGAACGAGCGACGGCGTCGCGGCCCAGGCGCGCTTCGGCGACCGCGTGCCGGTGCCGGTGACGACCTTCTCGCCCATCGCCGCCGGCGGCGTCCCGCAGCAGCCGATCACGTCGTACAACTACGAGACGATCGGCGTGAACATCGACATCACGCCACGCACCCACCACAACGACGACGTGTCGCTGGCCCTGAAAGTGGAGGTGAGCAGCATCTCCGGCACCGGTTTCGGCGGACTGCCGACGTTCGGATCGCGGTTCATCAACACCGTGCTGCGCCTGCGTGACGGCGAGACGAACGTGCTCGCGGGGCTGATTCGTGACGACGAGCGGGTGATCGCTGACGGCATCCCAGGGCTCAGCGATCTCCCCGGGCTCGGCAAGCTGTTCACGCACACGAAGAAGGAAGCTCAGGAAACGGACATCCTGCTCACACTGACGCCGCACATCATCCGCGTGCTCGATCTGAATGAGACCGACCTGCGCCCGTTCCGCGTGCGCACCGGGGCGCCCACCCCGCTGATCGATCTACCCGCCCCTGAAATACCGCCAGCGCGCGACCAACCGCCGGCCTTCCAGGAGCGGCCCGTGACGCCGCCGGCGCAGCCAACACCTGGCGCGCAGCCGATCGGTCCAATCACGCCGCCCGCGCCGCCGCCGGTGCAGCAGCCAGGCGGTCAGGAACCGCCACCAGACCAGACGACCCCGCCCGGTCGACGGTAGGACAGCGCAGCCGCCTTAAGGGCCGGCGTTGGGTTCGCCCCGCCTGAAGCGGGCACTGCTGACAGAACACGATAGCCCGCCTGAAGGCGGGCACTACATCCTCTCGCCTGAAGGCGGGCACTAGACCCGGAGCTTGTGTTAAGTACGGTTCCCGGTTCCGGGTTCTGGGTTCCAGGTTGGCTTCCAGGTTCCGGGTTCGTTCCAGGTTCCTGGTTCACGGGTTCCAGTTCCAAGTGCCGGGTTCGTAAGATCGCCGTCGCTCCAACCGAGCCTGCGACGAACTTGGAACTCGGAACCAAGGAACCCAGAACCGTTGAACCCCGCGGGAACCTGGAACGAACGAGGAACGAGGAACCCAACCTGGAACCCAGAACCGGAACCGGAACCGTACCCAATCAAGTGAGTAAATCACCTCCCGCCTGAAGGCAGGCGGGCACTACACACGTCAGGACGCCGTTCTCTCATACCTCACGTCAGCTTCGTGACCCGTGCGCCAATTGCCTGCAGCCGCTCGACGAGCCTGCCGTAGCCACGTTCCACTGTTTCGAGCGGCGACACGCGGCTTTCGCCCTCGGCGGCCAGCGCGGCGGCAATGAGCGACATGCCGGACCGGAGGTCACGGCTGTCGAGCGTGCGGCCGCGCAGCTTTCGCGCGCCCGTCACGATGATCCGGTGCGGATCGCACAGGAACAGCTCGCCGTGCATGCCGCTCAGCTGCTCCAGCGCGAACAGCCGCAGCTCGTACATCCAGTCGTGCACGAGCGTGCGGCCGTCGGCCTGCGTGGCCAGCACCGTGACGAGACTGACCAGATCACTGGGAAACCCGGGCCAGAGTCCCGTCGTGATCCGGCCCGCGGCCTTCAGCGCCGACGGCTCGACGCGCAGCAGCCCGTCCTCGAACGTGCACTGCACGTGCAGCTTCCGGAGCACCGCGACCGCGACCTCGACGTCTTCGGCGCGTGCGCCTGCGATGTCGAGCGCTCCGCCAGTGATGGCGGCCACGACGGCCCAGCTGCCCGCCTCGATGTAGTCGCCGTTAATCGCGTGCGCGGCAGGTCCGAGCCGTACGCCTCCCTCGATGCGGATGCGCGACGTGCCGGCGCCCTCGACGCCTGCGCCAAGCGCCCGAAGGAACTCGCAGAGCTCGACGACGTGCGGTTCGGTGGCAGCGTGACGGATTTCAGTGAGCCCGGGCGCGCCGGCGGCCGCGAGCAACGCTGTCTCGGTCGCGGTCACCGACGCCTCGTCGAGATAAATCGACACCGCCTTCAGGCCGTCCGGTGCGTGCAGCGCGTGCCCGGCCCGGTCGAGCGGCACGGCGCCCATCGCGTGGAGGGCCGCCAGGTGCGTGCTGATCGTGCGGCGGGCCGGGAAATCCCCTCCGGGCGGCGCGAGCACGGCTCGCCCGCGGCGTGCGAGCAGCGGCCCGAGGAGCAGGACGGATCCGCGCAGGCGGCCGACCAGAACCGGATCCGGCTCGTCACTGGTCACCTCGGGGCACCTGACGCGCAGTGTCGTCGTGCCGATGCCGTCGACTTCGGCGCCGAGGTCCAGCAGCAGGCGCGCCATCACCTCGACGTCGGCAATCCGCGGCACGTTCGTGAGCACGCACTCGTGCTCGGTCAGCAGGCAGGCGGCCAGTAGCGGCAGCGCCGCGTTCTTGTTGCCTTCGACCTCGATGCGACCCGACAGCCGATGGCCGCCTTCAATCAGCAGGGTGGACACGAACAGCCTCCGATGGATCAGAGAACTCACCGACGTACGCGATCTCGTTGCGCAGTTCAACACCGTAGCGCTCGCGCACCGCGGTGCGGCAGCGTTCGATCAGCGCGCGGATGTCTGCGGCAGTCGCGCCGCCCTCGTTGACGATGAAATTGGCATGTGTGGGGGACACGACCGCGCCGCCGACGCGCGCCCCTTTCAGGCCGGTGCCATCGACCAGTGCGCCGGCGGACCGGGGCATGCCGGCGGGGAGCGTGGCAGCCGCCTCTGGGTTCTGGAAGATGCACCCCGCGCTCGGCACGTGGAGCGGCTGCGTCCGCTTGCGGTACGCGAGTGACTGCCGTGCGATCGCGCGAAGCGCGGCGGGCTCCCCCGCCGCTGTCGTGAACCGCGCCGACAGCAGCACCTCACCGGTGCGCTGCAGCCGGCTGCGATCGTATCCGAACTCCATGGCCGCGACCGGGACGTCCTGGACATCGCCCTGGCGCATCCACAGCCGCACCGATTCGATCAGCTCGCTCAGTAGCCGGCCGGCCCAGTGCGCGTTGCCGTACACCCCGCCCCCGACGGTGCCCGGCGTCCCCGCCCATGCCTCCAGGCCAGCGATTCCCCGCCCGATCGTCCATCGCACGAGCTCGTTGATCGTCACGCCAGCGTCGGCACGCACGCGATGAAGCGATTCCTCCACGATGGCACCGCCGCGCGGACGCAGCACGAGGCCGCGAATCCCTGCGTCGCCAATGAGCACGTTGGACCCTCCGCCGAGCAGCGTGACTGACACACCGGCGTCACGCGCCATGGTCAGGACACGCGCCATCTCATCGCCGGATCGCGGCTCGAACAGCAGATCGGCAGGGCCGCCCACCTTGAAGGTCGTGAGCGGGCCGAGCGCGATATGCGCCTGCACACGCTCCGCGCCGAACGCCTCTGCCAACTGCCGTTCGAGCGCCGCGCTGCTCATCGTGACAGCGCCTGCACGAGTGCCACCAGCTGCGCCTCGCGCGCCCGGCGTGCGCGGCGAGCCTCATCGTGCGTGCAGCGCTCGAAGGTGACGAGGTGTCCCGGCCCGAGCTGGCCCGCCAGCGGCAGGTCAGCTGCGATCACCACCGCGACCGGTGCGTAGCCGCCAGTCGTTTGTCGATCCGCCATGAGCAGGATCGGCTCTCCGGACGGTGGCACCTGCACCAGGCCGATCGTAGTCGGGGCGGTGATTATCGTTGCGGTTGTCGGCGCGGCAAGATTGCGGCCCTCCAGCCGATAGCCCATGCGGTCGGACCGCGAGGAGATGCGGAAGGGGCCGCGGAGAAGCTCTGAGAACACGCGATCCATCGCGTCGTCTTCCTGCGGCCCGGGCAGTACCCGGAGCGGCGTGACGGCGTCGCGCGAGCTGACCATCGCGGCCTCTGGCCACTCGCGGACCTGCGGATGCCCAGAGTCGCACGGCGTGCTCGAGGCCATCGCCGGCGCGCAAGGCCCGGCCTGCGTACCCACCGAACGCACCCCGCAGGTCCGTCGAGCGGCTGCCGAGCACCATCGGGACCTGGAGCCCTCCGGTGACGGCGACGTACGCGCGCGTTCCCGCCAGACACTCGCCGAAGTCTACGGCGGTGCCGGCCGCCGCCTGGAGCACGAGGGGTGATCGCAACGAGCGGCCCTCCACCTGAATCGCAAACGGCGCCCCGGTAATCGCGAGCTGCGTGTTGTCCGCGCACGCGAGGAGGGGGCCCGTGACGGTGACTTCCAGGACGGCGGCGTCCGGCGCATTGCCCAGCGTGGCGTTCGCCAGACGATGTGACCAGGCGTCCATGGGTCCTCCAACGGTGACGCCAGCAGATTGGTAGCCCCATCTGCCGAGATCCTGGACCGTCGTGAGCAGCCCTGGGCGATGCACGACCAGGCTCACCGTGGAGCCCCCGCCCTGCGCGCCGCGTCGAAGTCAGACGGCGTGATCGGCCGGAATCGCACGCGCTGTCCCGCCGAGAAGAGCGCCGGAGGCCCCCGGTGCGGGTCGAACAGCTGGAGCGGCGTGCGGCCGATGATCTGCCATCCGCCAGGGCTGTCGAACGGGTACACGCCCGTCTGGCGGCCGGCAATGCCGACCGACCCGGCCGCGACGTGCGGTCGCGGCGTATCGCGGCGCGGCATCGCGATGCGCTCGTCGACACTCGCCAGATAGGGGAAACCTGGCAGGAAGCCAACCATGAACACGCGGTACTCGCGGGCGATGTGAGCGGCGACCACGTCGAGGGGCCCCCAGCCGCCCCAGGCCGCGACGGCGGCGAGATCCGGGCCGAAACGACCGCCGTAGCAGACCGGGACCTCGAGGGCGTCCCGATGTGCCTCCACATCTGCGGCGGGAATATCGTCGATGAGGCGGGTGACGAGCGCGCGCAGGACGGCGACGTCCGTGCACTCCGGATCGAAATGCACGGCAAACGATGCGAACGCTGGGACCACGTCGCGCACGCCAGGCACGCACGCTCCCCGCACCAGCTCACTGATCGCGAGGATGCGTGCGTTCACCGCCGCATCGATGGCCGGCTCGTCTTCGACGAGCAGCGCCATGTCGCCAAAGAGCGTCATTCGCATGTGCGGTGTCGCGGGGCCACGTCGCGATTTCCGTGAGGACCGCTCAGCGCTGCACGTGCTGCAGCGCGTGCAGCAGCTTCCGATGGATGCCGCCAAATCCGCCATTCGACATGATCAGCACGACGTCGCCGTCACGGTGCTCCTGCACGATTGTGTCGACGATCGCGTCCACGGTCTCGACGTGTCGGGCGGAACGCCCTGCCGATTGCAGGTCGGAGACGAGCTGGTCGGCCGACAGCCGCTGATCCTCCGGTAGCGTCGATCGGTAGACGCGGGCGAGCACGGTTTCGTCGGCGCCGACGAAGGCCCGGGCGAAGTCTTCCTGGAAAACACGGCGGCATGAGGAGGCGGAGCGCGGTTCGAACACGGCCCAGACACGCCGTCCGGGGTGCCCGGCACGAACGGCGGCGATGGTCTCGGCGACCGCGGTGGGGTGGTGGGCGAAGTCGTCGTAAATCGTGACGCCGCGTGCGCGCCCGACTGCCTCCAGCCGCCGTTTGACGCCCCGGAATCGTCGCAGGCTCTCCGCGAGCGTGCTGGCGGGAATCCCGAGCGTGGTCCCGACAGCGAGCGCGCCGACCGCGTTCCGCACGTTGTGCACGCCGAGGAGCGGCGACTCGAACGAGTCGACGTACGAGCGGCCATGCTGCAGCTTGAACCGGGTCGCCCCGTCGGCGACCTCGATATCGTAGGCCCGCCAGTCGGCGCCATCGGCCACGCCGAACGTTTCGACCGGCGAGACCGCCGCCGTCTTCAGCGCCGCCGCGTCCGGGCTGTCGCTGCCGAGCAACAGCAGCCCGCTTCTCGGCACCAGGTTCACCAGGCGCCGGAACGCCAGTCGAACCGCGTCGAGATCGGCGTAGATGTCGGCGTGATCGAACTCGATGTTGTTGATGAGCGCGATATCCGGCAGGTACTTCAGGAACTTCGCCGTCTTGTCGAAGAAGGCGCTGTCGTACTCGTCGCCCTCGATGACGAACTCACGGCCGCGGCCCAAGCGGTAGCTCGATCCCTGTTCACCGAAATTGAGGGCGATGCCGCCGACGAGCACCGTGGGATCGAGCGCACCGTCGGTTAGCAGCCAGCCGGTCAGCGACGCCGTCGTGGTCTTGCCGTGTGTTCCGGCAATCACGATCGAGTGAGCGCCCCAGAGGAAGTGCTCTCGGATCGCCTCCGGCAACGAACAGTGGCGGATCTTGCGATCGAGCACGGTCTCGAGCTCGGGGTTGCCCCGCGAGATCGCATTGCCGACGACGACGAGCGACACGTCGGGCGTGATGTGCTCGGGCGTGAAGCCGATGAGCACGGGGATCTCCTCCCGCGCGAGAAACTCGTCCATCGGGGGGTAGATCCCCTCGTCGGACCCGCGCACGTCGTGGCCGCGGCGCTTCAGAAGGGCCGCCAGCGTCGCCATCGCGGTGCCGCAGACCCCGATGAAGTGGATGTTCACCCGTGGTTCTCCTTGCAGCCGGGTCTCAGGCGACCGCCGGCTCTTCGATGATGACGCGCGCGCTGGGCCCGCCGATCACGCGTGTCCGCACGCCGAGCGGCAGCGTCAACGCAGGACCGTCCACGTGGCCGACCGGCAGGCCCAACACCACCGGCCCGGGGAACTCCGCCACGAGCGACGCGAGCGTCGCCCGCGCCGTGGGGTCGCCGCCTGGCTCGTCGCAGCCGGGGAACGTGCCCAGCACGAGGGCGACGGCGCGGGAAAAGACGCCCGCCAGCCGCAGCTGCGTGAGCAGGCGATCGAGACGGTATGGGCGCTCGGCCACGTCCTCCAGAAACAGCACGCAGCCCGGCGGCGGGTCGAAGGCGTAGGGAGTGCCGAGCGATGCCGCAATCTGGGTCAATGTGCCGCCAAAGATCGGGCCGGCCGCTTCGCCGGGTACGATCGTCTCGAGCTGTGGCGCGAGCAGCTCGCCAAGAGGGCTCGGCAGCGAAATCGCGCGCACGAACGCATCGCGATCGTAGCGATCCGCTCCGAGCGCCAGCCTCCCTTCGAGCATCGGACCCTGGAAGGCGATCTGCCCCTGCTGCCCGAGCCAGATGTGGAGCGTGGTGATGTCGCTGTAGCCGATCAACACCTTTGGATGGCGGCGCGGCAGCTCGGGATCCAGCAGCGGCAGCAGCTGGACGCTGCCGTACCCGCCTCGCACCGCGATGATGCCGTCGATCGCGGGATCACGCCACGCCCGATTGAGTGCGGCCGCGCGCACCACCGGCGGGCCGGCAAGGTATCGGTCGCGCTCGAACACCGACTCGTCGTACGACGTCTCGAAGCCGAGCAGGCGGAGTTCCGCCAGGCCGGCATGAAAGGCGGCGCGGTCGAACGCGCTCGCCGGCGCCACAACGGCCAGGCGGGCGCCGGGGCCGAGGCCTGGCGGCTTTCCGAGCGGGAGCCGCCAGGGTGAGTGCGGCACGGCAGGCGACACAAACATCAGAGGAAGCGCGCCATTTCTTCCGCAATCGCGGCATGCGACTCGCGGCCGAGCACCGAGCGCCA
This sequence comes from Vicinamibacteria bacterium, assembly GCA_963697705.1. Taxonomy (GTDB): domain Bacteria; phylum Acidobacteriota; class Vicinamibacteria; order Vicinamibacterales; family JAENWD01; genus CAVUCH01. Next base: position 194,592 of record CAVOPA010000008.1, on the reverse strand, counting down.
TCCGCGCGCGGCCTGCGGCCGTCCGGCACGGTTGGCGAGAAAACGCTCCTTCATCCGGCGGTGTCGGGCAAGGCTCTTTTCGATGTGCGAGAACGGGAGGCGCTCCTCTTCGACCGCGTGGATCAGCGCCTCGAGCGTCGCGAACTGGAGGTCGGTGTTGCCGCTGCAGACCAGCACGCCATCGCAGCCAGCGGCCACCGCCTGGACGCACGCCTCCGGCACCGGCCACCGCGCCGCGACCGCCTTCATCTCCATGTCGTCGGTGAAGATGACGCCGTCGAAGTGCAGCTCGTCGCGCAGGATGTCGGTGACGATGCGGCGCGACAGCGTGGCGGGCCGCTCCGCGTCGAGCGCGGGCACGAGCACGTGCGCCGTGATGATCGAGCCGACGCGCGCGGCGATCGCGGCTTCAAACGGCCGAAACTCGACCGCGCGCAGGCGGTCCGGTGGGTGCTCGACGAGCGGCAGGTCGTGGTGCGAGTCGACTGCCGTATCGCCGTGGCCCGGGAAGTGTTTGCCGCACGCGGCGATCCCCGCCGCCTGGAGCTCGGTGATGATCACGCGTCCGAGCTCGGAGACGAGATCGACCTCGTCGCTGAGCGCGCGGTCCCCGATTGCCGGGTTGGCCGCGTTGGTCAGCACATCGAGCACGGGTGCGTAATCGAGCGTGACGCCGACCGCCGTCAGCTCCTCTGCCAGCGCGCGCGCGAACCGCCGCGTCAACTCGGCGCTCCTCGATCGGCCGAGCGCGATCATCGGCGGCCATTCGGTAAACGGCCGCTTCAATCGCGCGACGCGGCCGCCCTCCTGGTCGACGGCCACCCACGGCGGCAGTCCCACGTCGAGCGCCTCGATCTGGCGCGCGACCTCGCGGACCTGATCGGGATCCGCCACGTTCCGTTTGAACAGGATCACGCCGCCGATCGAGAACTCGCGCGCGAGCGCCTGGAGCTCGACGGGCAGCTCCGGGCCGTTGAATCCGGCGATCAGCAGTTGTCCGATTTGCTGCCGAAGGGCGACTGGGGACATGTGTGGGGATGCCTGTGAACGACACGCCATTATAGCGGCGCACCGTCTTGCCCACGCGGTCAGGCAAGCGCAAGGCACCGCAACGTCCGCCCTTTGGCAATGGTGCCCCTACGAGGAGTGTCGTATCCACCCTGGCACCCGCGTCGACGGATCCAGATGAACACGTAATGCCCGCGCCTCCAGGCGGGCCTCCTCGCCTGGCGGCTTGCAGCGCCAGGCCCGGCAAACAGAGTTCGTATAATGCTCCCGTGCCGCCCGACATCACCCGCGGGAGCCCGCGCCATGGATAATCTCGCCATCGCGCGCCTGCTTGCGGACATCGCCGACCTGCTCGAGATCAAAGGCGAGAACCCCTTCAAGATCCGTGCGTACCGGAACGCGTCGGAGACCGCCGCCGGCGCCGCCGTGCGGCTCGCCGATCTCGACGAGCCGGGCCTGCTGGAGATGCCGGGCATCGGCCGCGACCTGGCGAAAAAGGTACGCGAAATCGCGGAGACGGGCGGCGTGGCGTACCTCCGCGAGCTGCTGGCCGAATACCCGCCGACGCTGCTCGATCTCATGCGCCTGCAGGGCGTCGGACCCCGCACCGTACGCCAGCTGCATGCGGAGCTCGGCATCAGCACGCTGGACGATCTCGAGGCGGCACTGAACGACGGCCGGATCCGGCAGATCCGCGGCATGGGCGCCCGCAAGCAGGAGGCGATGCGGCAGGCGCTCGTGGATCACCGGCGCCACGCGGGACGCCACCTGATGACCGACACCGCGGACGCCGCCGCGGCGCTGGTCGAGTGGCTGCGCGAGCAGGCGGCCGGCGTCGAGTTCGTGCCGGTGGGCAGCCTGCGCCGCGGCTGTGAAACGTGCGGCGATCTCGACGTGCTGGCGATCGGCGCGCCGGCTGCCGTCATGGAGCAGTTCACGATCTACCGGCTCGTCGAACGCGTGCTCGGGCACGGCGACACCAAGAGCAGCGTGCTGCTCCGAGGCGGACAGCAGGCCGACCTGCGGCTCGTGCCCCCCGAGAGCCGCGGCGCCGCGATGCAGTACTTCACCGGATCCAAGCCACACAACGTCGCGCTGCGCGATCGCGCCATCGGCCTCGGCTTCAAGTTGAACGAGTACGGCCTGTTTCGTGTGAGCGACGGCGAGCGCGTGGCCGGCGAGACGGAAGCGGGCATCTACGCCGCGCTCGGCCTGCCGTGGATTGCGCCCGAACTGCGCGAGAACCGCGGCGAGCTCGAGGCCGCGGAGCAGGATGCGCTGCCAGCGCTGATCGAGCGGCGCGACCTCCGTGGCGACCTGCACGCCCACACGACCGCCACGGACGGCCGCGACACTCTCGAGGCGATGGCGCTCGCCGCACGCGATGCGGGTCTCGAGTACCTCGCGATCACGGATCACAGCCAGGCGCTGGCGATGGCCAACGGGCTCGACGAGCAGCGCGCGCTCGCACATGCGCGGGCGGTACGTGAGCTGAGCGCCCGCCTCGAGGGCATCACGCTGCTGGCGGGGATCGAATGCGACATTCGCGCCGACGGCACGCTGGATCTCGCCGACGACTGTCTCGCCGAGCTCGACTACGTCGTCGCGTCGATCCACTCGGCGTTCGCCCAGGGCGAGCAGGAGATCACCGATCGGCTGCTGCGCGCGATGGAGTGCCCGTGGGTCGACTCGATCGGCCACCCGACCGGGCGGATCCTCTTGCGGCGCGAGCCGCACAAGGCGCGCCTCGATCGGGTGTTCGACGCCGCCGCCCGGCTGGGCGTCGCGCTCGAGATCAATTGCCAGACAGACCGGCTCGATCTGAGCGATGTCAACGCGCGGCATGCCCGGGAACGCGGCGTGAAACTGGTCATCGCCAGCGACGCCCACTCCACGCGGGCGCTCGCGACGCTGGCGTGGGGCGTCACCGTCGCGCGCCGCGCCTGGGCGACGCCGGCCGACGTGCTGAACACGCAGTCGGTCGAGGCCTTGAGGGCCTCGTTGCGGCGCCACCGCGGCCGCACGCTCGCGACAGCGGCGCCATGAAGTTTCTGCCGATCGTCGACCGGCTGGGCGAGATCCGCCGCTTGTACTTTTCGACCACTCGCGCGACGATCGAGCGCGACTTCGCCAAGGCGCTGGACCTCCTGCGGGGGATGGACACCGACGAGGAGCGGTCGCGCGCCACCGTCTTCATGCACGGTCTCGCGCAGATGCGGGCAGACTGGACGCGCGGGACGCCCGGCCAAAGCAAGGCCGGACGAAAGCCGAAGACGGGCGGCAAGCCGAAGACACGTCTCTGACGGAACCACGCCGGCGACAGCCTACCGAAAAGGGTCGGCTCTGGCGGGGCTGCTCAATCGGGTGCGAGGGTAGGCCCACCTAGAAGGTGGGCACTACAGCACGGCCCACCTAAAGGTGGGCACTACAGCGCGGCCCACCTAAAGGTGGGCACTACAGCGCGGCCCACCTGAAAAGGGCGGGCACGCTACTGGTTAGGGTGCGAGGAAAGTCCCCACGTTGTCCGTGGCGATGCGGAGCGTCACGACCTGGCCGGACGTTCCGAGCGGCCGCGCGTGTTGACCGTTGATTTTCAGTGCCAGCGCGCCGGCGTCGCCCGTCTTCAGCACCAAAGCCCGGGCTGCCGTCACAGCGAAGCGATCGCCGCTCGCCAGCATTCGCTCCACTCGAGAGCCATCGTCGGCTTGCGCCGACACCCAGCACGGCCCGCGCGCGACGGCCTCGATGGTGAGCGGCGCGACTGCCGGCGCGGCCGGGTTCGACGCCTGCACGACCGCCGGCGCCACGGGCAGCCGAACAGCCGCCTCGCGGCTGCCCACTGCTCGCTCCTGGCTGCGGACGGCCGGCTCCGCGCGCGGCTGTCGAGTGCCGTTCCAGCGCACGAATGCATAGATGGTCGCGCCAGCGAGCGCGAGCAGCAGGATCAGAAGGGCCAGGTGCCGGATCGACACGCGCTCGCGCCACGATCCGGCGCCCATGCCGTCGATGGTGTCCGGCGCACTCGTCGGGATGACCGCGCCCTCACCGGGGCACTGCGCGAGAAACTCGCGGAGCGTCAGCTCCGGATCGAGCCCCACTTCCGCGGCATAGGCCCGCACGAAGGCGCGCGTGAAAATGCCGCCCGGCAAGCGCGACAGATCGTTCCGCTCGACAGCCTCCAGCGCCCGCACGGTGATCCGGGTGACGTTCGCCACCTGGCGCAGCGAGATGCCGCGCGACTCGCGCGCGCGGCGCAGCCGCTCGCCGAAATCGGTCAGGGGTCGATCGACCATGGTGATCTGCATGCGGGCCTTGTCCGGCAGTGACGCACGACGCGCATCGGCCGCGTCATTTTCGACTGAGGTCGGCGGGAGTGTCAAACGCACGCCGTAGACGGTGCACGGTGTCGGCCAGTGGTGCCTCTGCGCCAACCTCCGGCGGGAGAAACAGGCCGATCGCGGCGAGCCCCGCCGCACCGGCGGCCCTGAGCGCGGGCGCCCAGGCCACGGTCACGCCACCGATCGCCAGCACCGGCACGGGGCGGGCAGCCTGCGCTACGGCTGCAAATCCTTCGATCCCGGACGTGGAGTGTCCCAGGGGCTTCGACGGGGAGGGAAACACCGTGCCGGCGATCAAGTAGTCCACGACGGCGGCGCTCGCCACGGCGCCCGCCTCGACGGGATCGTGCACCGATCGGCCGACAATGAAACCCGCTGGGGCGATCGCGCGGACCCGGCCGGCTGCGTACGAGTCTGCCCGCAGGTGCACGCCGTCTGCGCCCGTGGCGATGGCGACGTCGACACGATCGTTCACGACGATACGAGTGCGCCGACTGGCCGCGTCGAGGCAACGCTCGACCAGGCGGCAGAGATCGCGCGTGTCGAGGTCCGGCTCGCGTATCTGCACGAGTTCGACCCTCGCATCGGCGGCATCCCGCACCTGCGCCACGATCAGATCTTCGACCGCACTGCCGGCGGCGCCGACCCGGGCCGCGATCCGCTCGCCGTCGGTCACGAGGCAGAGGATGCCGCGGCAGGCGCCGAACGCGTTCACGGTCGTTCCTGCGGCGCACCGCCCACGTCGGGCCGCAGGGCACCCTCGCGGCTTCGACTGCCCCATGCGGCGGCGAGCTCCGCGAGTCCCGCGCCGATGTTGAGGGCGCCGAGGCCGGAAATCGCCCCGCGCAGGAACTCGCTGCGGGTCCAGTGGTACACGGCGGGGATGGCTTCGAGCAGCGCGTTCTGATCCCAGAACGTCGACCACGGAACGATGACGAGCAGCAGGCCGACCTCGAAGAAATACGCGGCGAACAGCAGGCGTCTCAGCAGATCAACCTCCGCCAGCCCGCCCACGCGTGAGCCGCTCGACACGACGCGCCACGTCCCGGTACGTGCCCGATTCGGCTTTGCAGCTCCACGAAGACGGCGAGTGCCCGTGCCGTTTCACCCGCCGTCTCGAGAGTGTCGCCGAACTCGTAGAGGAGTCGCCGGCAGGCGTCGAGGGATGGCGCCGGTGCTTCGGCTGCGCGCTCGAACCAATCGATCGCCGCGTCGACGCGGCCGCTCGCGAGCGACAGGCGCGCGAGCATCGCGGCGGCTTCGAAGCGCCGCCGCGGCGAGCGGACAGCCACCTGCAGTTCCGTGATCGCCTGCTCCGGCATCCCGACCTCGTCGTACGCCAGCGCCAGCTTGTAGTGCTGCTCCGCTGTCGCGACGAGCGACTGCCGCGTGATGTCGTCGTGAAAGCCTTTGAACGACTCGGTTGAATCGCCGGGAACACTGCCGGGTGACCCGCCGCCGGTGGCCGCCCCGCCGGGTTGGTCGCCGCCGCTCTCCGCCGCTGCGGCAGACTGGCCCGCGCCAGCCTCTCGGCTGCCCCCTTCGGGGCTGGCCGCCGCGTCTTCGACAGGAGTGTCGCCGAGGCCCAGCGGGAAGGCATCGAAACCCAGCACGTTGCCGGTGTTCAAGCGGTCGGCGATCAATGCGTCGACGTGCAGCTCGCCGAGGGCGACGAGCGTCCGGCGCAGGCGATCCTCGTGCACAGGATTCGTCGGGTATCGCGCCAGCAGATCCTCGGCGACCACGCGCGCCTCAGCCGCCCGGCCGGCCGCCAGGTGCGCGTCGGCAAGCCGAACCTGGGCGTCAGTCGTTTCCTGCTCCAGCCCGTTGTCGACGCTGATATCCACGAGCCGGAGCAGCGCGGGCAGATGGTCGGGAAACGCATCCGCAAAGCGCCGGTATGCGGCAATCGCGCCGAAGGTGTCGCCGCGCGCGAGCTGTCCGTCCGCGGCCGCCTCGACGTGCACGAGCGCCAGTTCCGGGTCGGCGATACGAAGCCCCTGTTCGATCAAGGCCTGCGTGCGGTGCGGCTCGCGCGCGAGCAGGCGCGCGAAGAGCCCGCGGGCGGCCGCCAGGTCACCGGCCCGGGCGCGCAGCTCTCCGGCGGTGGCAAACAGGTCGCCGTCGTACACCTCCCCGGCCGCATCCAGGTGAGCACACGCCGCGGCCAAATCGCCGCGGTCCGCACACGCACGCGCAAGGCGGTTGAGCAGCGCCAGGTCGTCTGGCGCGATACGGCGGGCGTCGGTGAGCATCGCCACCTCGCCTTCCGCATCCCCGTGCGCGGCGCACGCGTCGGCCAGAGCGATCAACTCCGCGGCCGTCGTCGCATGCGATCGGGCCCGGATGAAGTCGCCCCGCTCCACGAACGCGCGGGCCAGGCGCGCCTTGAGCGAACCATCCATGGCTCCGGCAGCCGCGGCGTCCTCGAGCACCTTGATCGCTTCGTCACCGCGTCTGGCCGCAAACAACGCATCGGCCAGGTCGCGCAGCTCGCCCGTGTGCTGGCCGCCGGCGCCAGTCGCCACCGCACTGCGCGTGGCAGCCAGCCGCGCGTCGAGATCGGCGGGATCGAGGCTGCCGATCCGCATCAGGATCTCGCTCGCCCCGGCGGCATCGCCTCGCTGCTGCCGATGCTCGGCGAGCGTCGACAGCCATTGCCTCGCCTCGCCGACCGCGCCCTGCGCCGAGGCGATCGACGCGGCCTGCAGCAACGCGTGCTCGTGGTCTGGCTGGATCTTCAGGATCTTCCGGTAGAGCGCCCCAGCCGGCTGCAGCAGCCCGTCCTGCATCAGGTGATCGGCGATGCGCACGTACTGTTCAACGGCTTTGTCGGCCTGATGGGCGCGGTAGTAGCAGTCGCCGAGCGCGTTGGCCGTCGTCCAGTCGTGCGGGAAATCCGCAAGCACACGTTCGTACTCGACGATGACGGCGTCGAGCCGCCCCTGTCGCAGGAGCTTTTCCGCCTGCCGGAGTACCTTGCTGCGGTCGATGGCCACGGCTCAGTCCTCGGTCGGCGCCGGGACCGTCAGGCCCGCGCTGATGCTGGCTGCCAGGGTATGTGCGCGGAAGGAGCGGCGGTGGACCGCGGAGTAGCCGTGCTCTGCGACCGCCGCCAGGTGGTCGGCCGTCGCGTAGCCCTTATGGCGGTCGAAGCCGTAGCGCGGGTCGGTGAGGTGCAGATCGAGCATCAGCCGATCGCGGGTGACCTTCGCGACGATCGACCCTGCGGCGATGGCCGCGCAACGTGCATCGCCGTGTCGGACTCCGCGCTGTGCCATGAAGAGCTCCGGGATGTAGAACGCATCGACCAGCACCAGATCGGGCAGCGGCGCGAGTCCGAGCACCGCGCGGCGCATCGCGTTCAGCGACGCATGATGGATGTTGACGGTGTCGATCTCATCGCGATCGGCCAACGCCACCGACCAGCCGAGCGCGCGACGCAGGATCACGTCGTAGAGTCGCTCCCGCTCGGCTGCCGGCACCTGCTTCGAGTCGGAGAGGCCCGCGATGTGGCAATCGGGGTCGAGCACCACGGCCCCGGCCACGACCGGCCCGGCCAGGCACCCACGCCCCACTTCGTCGACGCCGGCCACGCGCATGAACCCGAGCCGCCGGCACGCATTCTCGAGCGTGCGCATCGCGCGTATGCGAACCATCCGGACCCAGCCTTCGAGGTGAGCGGGCCGCCGCCGGGCGCGGAGCGCCGACCTGCGGCAAATAGCGCGTCCGGCCAGGGCACCGGATGCGCAGGCCGATTGCGCCTGCCTACGCGGGCTGCTGACGCCGGCCGGTTTCCTTCATGCGCGCCGCCTTGCCCTTCAGCTCGCGCAAGAAGTAGAGCTTCGCACGGCGGACCTTCGCCGAGCGCACGATATCCACCTTCTGAATCGTCGGCGAGTGCAGCGGAAAGATGCGCTCGACGCCCTGGCCGAACGAGACCTTGCGCACCGTGAACGACGCCCGCGCGCTCCCGCGTCGGATGCCGATCACGATCCCCTCGAATACCTGCACGCGCTCCTTGTCACCCTCGCGCACGCGCACGTGCACCTTCACGGTGTCGCCGGACCGCATGTCGGGCCGCTCGACCAGCTGGGTCCGTTCGATTGTCTCAATGACGTTCATCATCCGCTCCTTCTTCGCTCAACTCTCGTATCACGCGCCGCTCGTCGTCGTCGAGCGTCGCGCCGGTCAGCAGGTCCGGGCGCGCGTGCAGCGTGCGGCGCAGCGCCTCCCGGCGGCGCCAGGCTTCGATGCGCCCATGATGCCCCGACAGCAGCACGTCGGGCACCGTCCAGCCGCGGAACTCCGCCGGCCGCGTAAAGTGCGGGTAGTCCAGCAACCCGCGCGCAAACGAATCCGCCGCGACTGACCCCGCATCCCCGACCACACCGGGCACCAGCCGCGACACAGCATCGACGATGACGAGCGCCGCCAGTTCGCCACCGCTCAGGACGTAGTCGCCGATCGAGATCTCCTCGGTGGCCAGATACTGACGCACCCGATCGTCGACGCCCTCGTACCGCCCGCACAGAATCGCCACGTGCCCCAGCTCGCGGAGGCGTTCCGCTCCGGCCTGGGTCAACCGCCGCCCCTGCGGCGAGGTCAGCAGCACGGCGCCGGGCTCGCCACGGGTGGCGCGGATGCGGTCGACCGCGCCGAACAGCGGTTCGGCCTTCAGCACCATACCGGGCCCGCCGCCGAACGGCACATCGTCGACTGTGCGGTGCCGGTCGGTGGTGAAGTCGCGCAGGTCGTGCACGGCCACGTCCACGCGCCCGCTCTCGATCCCGCGCCCGACCACGCCCTCCGCCAGCGTCTGGTCGAACATGCGCGGGAAGATCGTGACGATGTCGAACTTCACCGAGCGGCCCAGCGCTGGCCGGTCACGCGTTGACGTCCAGCAATCCTTCTGGCGGATCGATCACGATCTGCTTCTGCGGGACATCGATACGCACGCAGATCTCGTGGACGAGCGGCACCTGGATCTCGCCGCGCCCGCTGCCCGCCACCAACCGAATCATCCCCCCGCCGCCTTCCACTGCCCGCACCTTGCCCACTTCACGTCCATCGGTCGTGACCAGCCGGCAGCCGATCAGATCGTGCTCGTAATAGGTCCCCTCAGGCAGCGCCGCGAGCGCCGACTCGGGCACGCGCAGTTCCACGCCGGCGAGCGTCTCGGCCTGGTCCATCGTATCGACACCCTCGAGCGTCAGCACTGGCCGGCCCTGCTGCATCCGCATCGCGGTCACCGTCACGGCGCCCGGACGGCCATCGCGCATCGTGTGCAGGACGGCGCCGGCGGCAAACCGCTCGTCGGGAAAGTCCGTCGACGGGTTCACGATCACCTGACCGCGGTGCCCGTGCGCGCGCGCGATGCGCCCCACGAGCACCATGTCGTCCCACAGCACGGGCCGCTACCGCACGTCCGGGTCACGGATGTCGAGCGTAGCCTTGACGCCGTGATGGTGGGCGGTGGCGGCAACCAGCGTCCGGAGAGCTTCGGCCGTCCGCCCCTGCCGGCCGATCACCTTGCCGACATCGCCAGCGGCGACGCTCAGCTCCACCACCGTCACGCCGCGGTGCGTCGTCTCGGTGACCTGCACCTCGGCGGGGTTGTCGACGAGCGCGCGCGCAGCGACCTCCACGGCCGCCGCCATCGGCGTGGCCATGGCTACTCGGCGGGCGCCGCCGCGGGCGCAGCGTCCGGTTCGGTCGGGGGTGCGTCGGCCTGAACGACGACGGGCTGCACCGCGGGAGCCGGCGCCGCCTGCGCCACCGGCGCGGGCGGCGCGGCAACGGCCCCGTCGGCGACGGGCACGGCCGGCGGCAGGTGCCGCGCGATCAACGTGCGCACCGTGTCGGACGGCCTCGCCCCCTTCGACACCCAGTAATCAACGCGCGCACGATCCACTTCGATCTTCGCGGGCCTGGCTCGCGGGTAGTAGTTCCCAAGAATCTCGAGGAAGCTGCCGTCGCGGGCGGCCTCCGACCGGGCCACCACAAGCCTGAAGAACGGCCGCTTCTTCGATCCCACCCGACGCATCCGGATTGCCAGCATGTTGCTCCTTGTCCTCGCGCTCTCGTCTCTATCGTCCCATCGACCGCAGCATCCCGAGTGGGCCGCGGCGCTTCTTCTTGCCGCCTCCGCCGCTCATGCCGAGCGACTTCAGCATCTTCCGCATCTCGATGAACTGCTTCAGCAGCCGGTTCACCTCTTCGACGCTCGTCCCGCTGCCCTTCGCAATGCGCTTGCGGCGGCTGCCGTTGATCACCTGGTGGTTGCGGCGCTCGACGTCGGTCATCGACGAGATGATCGCCTCGACGCGACCAAGCTGCTTCTCGTCGGGCTTGTTCTCGGCGAGCTCCTTGATGCTGCCCATCCCCGGGATCATGCCGATGATGCTTTCGAGCGGCCCCATCTTCCTCAGGGTGCGCAGCTGGTCTCGGAAGTCTTCCAGCGTGAACTCGTCGTGCCGCAGCTTCTCTTCCAGGCGCGCGGCGTCCTCGACGTCGATGACCTGCTCGGCCTTTTCGATGAGCGACAGCACGTCGCCCATGCCGAGCACGCGAGACACCACGCGATCCGGATGGAAGACTTCGAGATCCTCCAGGCGCTCGCCGCTCCCGACAAACGCGATCGGGACGCCGACGACGGAGACGACCGAGAGGGCCGCACCGCCGCGGGCGTCGCCATCCAGTTTCGAGAGCACGACGCCCGTGACGCCCACCCGGCGGTTGAACTCGCCGGCGCTTTTTATCGCATCCTGCCCCGTCATCGCGTCGGCGACGTAGAGCTGGTCGGAGGGATCGACGGCCGCCTTGATCGCCTCGAGCTCCGCCATCAGCGCATCGTCTATGTGGAGACGGCCCGCCGTGTCGACGATCAGGACGTCGAACCCCGTGTTCTTCGCTTCGAGGAGCGCGCCGGTCGCGCGTCTGACCGGATCGAGTTCGCCGGCCGGATCGTGCACGCGAAGCTTCGCCTGCTGCCCCAGCACGTTCAACTGCTGGATGGCGGCAGGGCGCCGCACGTCGGTCGAGACGAGCATCGGATGGCGCCCCTGCCGCGTCAACCACCGTCCAAGCTTCCCCGCCGTCGTCGTCTTGCCGGAGCCCTGGAGCCCGAGCAGCATCACCACGCGCGGGGACTTCTGCGTGTGGGAGAGTCCCCCTTGCGAATCGCCGAACAACGCGAGCATCTCGTCGCGCACGATCCGGACGACGTGCTGTGACGGCGTGAGGCTGCGAAGGACCTCCTGGTCCATCGCGCGATCGCGCACCCGGTCGGTGAACGCCTTGACGACCTTGAAGTTGACGTCAGCCTCGAGCAGCGCCAGCCGGATTTCCCGCAGCGCCGCTTCGACGTTCGTCTCGGTCAGGCGGCCGTCGCCCCGGATCGATCGGAAGACGTCCTGCAGACGTGTGCTGAGCGCGTCGAACATCACCGACCCAATGACCCGGATTACTGTATGCGCTCGAGCACACGGACACGCTTCTAGAGGCGTAAGCCGCTCAAACGCAAACCCTTATCGTAGGCGGGCGGGAGCTCGTCTGTCAAACGGGAGCGTTCTTTCTGATCGAGCTAAGCTCCTCTAGTGCGCCAGGCACTCGGGCGTGGGCGACTACGAAAATTCGGCGCGATTTGCCAGCTGCCCCACCCGCCGACGTTCTACACCGACGACAGCTTGTGCCCGAGCTTTTCTTTCTTCGTTCGAAGGTAGCGGCGGGTGAAGTCGGATGCTGGAATCTCCAGCGGCACGGATTCGGACACGGCCAGCCCGTATCCGTGCAAGCCGATGAACTTCCTCGGGTTGTTGGTCAGGAGACGCATCGTCTTGACGCCGAGATCTCCCAGGATCTGGGCGCCGATGCCGTAGTCACGCTGGTCTGGCTTGAAGCCGAGCCGCTCGTTCGCTTCAACGGTGTCGCAGCCCTGGTCCTGGAGGGCATACGCGCGGATCTTGTTGGCCAACCCGATGCCGCGTCCCTCCTGGTTGAGATAGAGGAGCACGCCCCGGTTCTCGTCGGCAATACGGCGCATCGCCGTGTGCAGCTGCGGGCCGCAATCACAGCGCGAGGAATGGAACACGTCGCCGGTGAGGCACTTCGAGTGCACGCGGACCATCACGTCGAGGCCATTCCCGATCTCGCCGCGCACGAGCGCCACGTGTGTTTCGCCGTCGAGCACGCTCTCGTACGCGTGCACCCGGAACTCGCCCACCTCCGTCGGCAGCACGGCCGATGCGACCGGCCGCACCAGCCGCTCGTTGTGCATGCGGTGCTTGATCAGATCGGCGATCGTGATGATCAACAGGTCGTGCCGCCTGGCAAAACGTACCAGTTCCGGCACGCGGGCCATTGTGCCGTCCTTGCTCATGATCTCGCAGATGACGCCGGCCGGCGTGAGGCCGGCGATCCGCGCCAGGTCGACGGCAGCCTCGGTGTGGCCCGATCGCACCAGCACGCCGCCGCTCCGCGCCCGCAGCGGGAACACGTGGCCCGGGCGCAGCAGATCCTCGGGCCGCGTCTTCGGGTCGAGCGCCGTGAGAATCGTCGCCGCGCGATCCGCTGCGGAAATACCGGTGCTGGTCTTCCCGCGCGCGTCGATCGACACGCACATCGCCGTCTCCCGAAGCGAGGAATTCACCGGCACCTCGAGCGGGATCTCGAGCGCGTCCAGCCGCTCCGGCGTGAGCGCGAGGCACACCAGGCCGCGTCCGTGCGTGGCCATGAAGTTGACGATCTCCGGCGTGGCTCTCTCGGCGGCGATCGTCAGGTCGCCTTCGTTCTCGCGATCTTCGTCGTCGACCACCACTACGAGGCGTCCCGCGCGGATGGCGTCGAGCGCCTCGGCGATCGACGCGAATGGACTTCTCGGTCGCGCCCCCTTGGCGATGCGCAGTTCGGTGCCGGACGGCGGCGCGGGCGCCGATGCAGGAACGGAGGGGGAACGTGGCGCACGGGGGGTCTTGGTAGTGGTCATGGCCATGATGGTGTCGGCTCGCCGCGCGCGACCAGCGTCGCGGCCCTGACGGCGTACTTGCCGAGCATGTCGAATTCGAGGTTGACGGCATCGCCAACGCGCAGTGCCGACAGGTTGGTGTGCGTCCACGTGAACGGGATGATCTGCACGTCGAACCGATCCGGCGCGAGCGTCGCCACCGTCAGGCTGATGCCATCCACAGCGACGGCGCCTTTCGGGATCAGGTACGCCGTCGCGTCCGCGCGGGAATGTGAACGCCATCCAGGTGAACTCTGCTTCCTCGCGCACGTCGGCGAGCACACCGGTGCCGTCCACGTGTCCTTGCACGAAGTGCCCGCCGACCCGCGTGTCTGCGCGCATCGCCCGTTCGAGATTGACCGGCATGCCGGCCCGCAACCCACCGAGCGCGGTCACGCGCGCGGTTTCCGGCCCGACATCGAAGGTGACCCGCTCGCCGTCACGATCGACCACCGTCAGGCAGACGCCGTTGACGGCCACGCTGTCGCCGGTGCGCAGCTCCGACGAGAGATTGGTCCCAACGACGAGCCGATAGCCGCCGGGGACGCGGTCGATGCTCGCGATGGTACCGAGCGCCTCAATCAATCCGGTGAACATCGCCTTCAATCAGAACGTCGTTGCCGCACGGTTCGACACGGCGATCGAGGAGGTCGGCGGTCGCCAGCGGGCGACCGTCGAGCAGCGGCACGCCGGCCGGCCCCAATGGCGACCGGCGCGATGTAAAGCCGCACGCGATCGATCATACCTGCATCCCATACGGCCGCGCTCAGCGCCGCCCCGCCTTCGAGGAGCACGGAGGTCACGCCAAGCTCGCCAAGCCGCCGCAGCGCTGCGCCGACCGATATGTCCTCGAGGGCCTCGATCCGTGCGCCGGCCCGCCGCAGCTCGTCTGCGGTCCCTCCCGAATCACGGCCGGAGGCGGCGGCCGTCAGCACGATGATCGGCCCCGCTGAAACCGTGCCGAACAGGCGTGCGCCAGGAGGCGTGCGCAGGCGGCGGTCGAAGACGACGCGGACCAACGGGCGCTCGCGGTAGACGTCACGCACGGTCAGCAGCGGATCGTCCGCGAGCACGGTGCCGGCACCGATGGCGATCGCATCGACTTCGGCGCGCAGCCGTTGCGTGTCCCGCTGCGCTTCGGGGCCGGAAATCCCGGTCCGTTCACCTGGTGCCCGTGCGATACGGGCGTCAAGGCTCACGGCCGCCTTGAAGATGACGAACGGCCGCATTCGGCGCATGAACGTGAAGAACGCGGCGTTCTGCCGTGCCGCCTGACGCGGGGCGACATTCTCCTCGACGGTGATGCCGCGGGCTTTCAGGTAGGCGAAGCCCCCGCCGGCGACGAGCGGGTTGGGATCGGTCGCCGCTGCCACGACCCGTGTGATGCCGGCGGCGGCGATCCGTTCCGCGCACGGGCCGGTGCGCCCCGTATGCGAGCACGGCTCGAGCGTGCAGTACAAGACGGCGCCGCGCGATCGGTCACCGGCCGATTCGAGCGCCAGCACTTCCGCGTGTGGCGTGCCCGCCTTGCGATGGAAGCCCTCACCGAGAATCGTGCCGTCGGCGGTGGCGACAACCGCGCCCACGATCGGATTGGGACTGGTCTGACCGCGGCCGCGTTCCGCGAGCCTGAAGGCGCGCTGCAGCAAATACAGGTCGCGCGCGTCTACCACGACGGCTCGAACAGAGCGTCGACGTACTCGTCGGGCGAGAACGGCACGAGGTCGTCGATTCCCTCTCCGACGCCGACGTAGCGGATGGGCAGCTTCAAATCGTGCGCAATCGCCACGGCGACGCCGCCCTTGGCGGTGCCATCGAGCTTCGTCAGCACGACGCCGTTCACGCCGGCGACGCTCATGAACTCACGCGCCTGGGTCAGTCCGTTCTGCCCCACGGTCGCGTCGAGCACGATCAGCACTTCGTGCGGCGCCCCTTCGACTTCCCGCGCCGCCACACGCCGGATCTTGTCGAGCTCCTTCATCAGGTTGGCGCGATTGTGCAGGCGCCCGGCGGTATCCACGAGGATGGGCGTGCGGCCGCGCGCCTTGCCCGACGAGATCGCGTCGAAGACAACCGCGGCCGGGTCCGAGCCGTCGCGCGCGCGCACGATGTCGACGCCCGCCCGCGTCGCCCAGATCTGCAGCTGTTCGACGGCAGCCGCACGGAACGTGTCGGCCGCGCAGATGAGCGGGTGTTCGCCCGACGTCTTCGCCAGGTTCGCGAGCTTGCCGATCGTGGTCGTCTTGCCGGTGCCGTTGACCCCGACGATCAGGACCACGTGCGGGCGATGGCCGTTCGCCGCGGCGCCCACCGTGTCCGCGAACACCGCGCGGAGCTCGCTCTTGACCAGGTCCCGGAGGCTCTCGCCGTGGCGCTCGCGTCCGCGGACTGCCGTGATGATGCGCTCTGTTGCGGGAAGGCCGACGTCGGCGGAGATGAGCAGCTCTTCGAGCGCGTCGAGCGTCTCGACTGCCACCGGACCGGATCGGCTGTCGGGGGCATCCGCGCGATTCGCGATCTCCTCGAAGCGGCCGACGATCTGCTGCGTCGTGCGCGCGAGGCCCTCGCGAATTCTGCCCAGAAAACCCATGGGTTTGAATTCTATCACCCGGGTTCCGGCTCGGCCCGCTGCGGGCGCAGCATCAACTCACCCACCGCATCGCGCGCGCTCCGGCGGCCGCTCAACACCTCGGCCATCTGGATCGTGATCGGCAGTTCGATGCCGACCCGCGCCCCGAGGGCGAGCGCCGCGTCGGTCGTGCGCACTCCCTCGGCAACCATCCTCATGCCGCCGACGATCTCCGGCAGCGACCGGCCCTGTGCGAGCTCCATCCCGACATGACGGTTGCGACTGAGCGATCCCGTGCAGGTCAGCACCAGGTCGCCGAGGCCGGCGAGGCCCGCGAGCGTTTCGCGCCGTGCGCCGAGGGCGGTGGCGAGCCGGCCGATCTCGGCGAGCCCGCGCGTGATCAATGCGGCCAGCGCGTTGTGGCCCAGGCCGAGGCCTTCAACCACGCCGGCGGCGATGGCGATGACGTTCTTCAGCGCGCCGCCCACCTCCACTCCCACCACATCGTCGGTCGCGTAAAGGCGGAGATACCGGGAACGGAATTCCTCCTGCACGCGCTGGACCGCGGCCGCGTCGTGCGAGGCCACACATAGCGCGGTCGGCAGCTCCCGCGCGAGCTCGACGGCGAAACTGGGTCCGGAGAGGACCACGATGGGACAGGCGTGGTGGAGCTCGCGATCCAGGAGCTCGGAGACGCGCATCAGCGTTTCGACGTCGATGCCTTTGGTCGCGCTGACCACGGTCGTGCCGCGGACGCATCAGCGCGCTCGCCGCGCGCATCACGGCGGCGACGCCGTGAGTGGGAATCGCCACAACCACCAGATCGGCCTCGTCGACCGCCGCGGCAAGCGAGGCGGCGGGCTCGACGCCGTCGGGGAAGGTGACATCCGCCAGGTAGACCGCGTTCGCCCGGCGGATCTGCATCTCACGCGCCAGCGCGGGGTCACGCGCCCACAGTCGCACGGGGTGACCGAGGCGGGCGAGATGCACAGCCAAGGCAGTGCCCCAGCTGCCGGCACCGAGAACGGACGCGTGCTTCACGGCTCTACCCGCTGGCCGATGCGGCGTTCGGTGCCGGTCCACAGCCGCGCCACGTTGGAGCGATGGCGGAACACGATCACTGCGGCGGCGACGACGGCCGAGCAGACGGCCGCATGCGGCGCGTCCATGCCGTACGCGATCGGCCCGAGCGCGAGCGTCGCCATCAGGCTGCCGAGGGAGATGAACCCTGTCGCCCACACGGTCGCGACGAAGAGCATGAGTGCCGGCACCATCGCCCAGGGTGTCAGCACCGAGAAGACGCCACAGGCGGTGGCGACGCCCTTGCCGCCGCGAAACCGCAGCCACACCGGGTAGATGTGCCCGAGGATCGCCGCAAGTCCGGCGGCGGCGGGCGCGGTGTCCCCCTGCATCCAGCGCTGCGCAACGAGCACCGAC
Organism: Vicinamibacteria bacterium; assembly: GCA_963697705.1. Lineage (GTDB taxonomy): Bacteria > Acidobacteriota > Vicinamibacteria > Vicinamibacterales > JAENWD01 > CAVUCH01. The sequence goes on along the minus strand of CAVOPA010000008.1, from coordinate 177,236 downwards.
CCGGCGCCCTTCGCGACATCGAGCAGCATCACGGTGATCGCGGCCCCCACGCCGCTCGTGCGCAGGACGTTCGTCGCACCGACGTTGCCGCTGCCCGTGCGGCGGATGTCGATGCCCTCGAGCCGGCGCGACAGCAGAAACGCGAACGGAATCGACCCGAGCAGGTAGCCGACCGCGATCGGGACAGCCGGGTTCATTCGACACGCTCCGCGCCTGTCAGTGGTGTGATGAGGAGGGGCGTGTAGGTTGGACCGCGCGGCGAGAGACGGCTCTGGTACAGCGTCACATGGTCGATGGTACATCCACCGGCGGGCTCCGCCTGCGTCGCTCGGATCCGCTCGCTATCGACGCGAGAGCCGCCATCTCTGACGCGCGCCAGGGTGAGGTGGGGCGAGAACGGCCGCGACTCGCGGCGAAATGCGATATCCGCAAGCCGTTGGCCGATCTCAGCCTGCAGTCTGACGAGCCCGTCGCCGCGCTCGACCCCGAGCCATACGACTCGCGGCCGCCCCGATGGCGGGAACGTGCCGATGTGACGCAGGCGCATCTCGAACGGCGGCAGATGGACGGGCGGGCGGAGCCGCGTCACGATCGCCTCGCCTGCAGCGTCGCTCACCTCGCCTATGAACTGCAGCGTCAGGTGCAATCGCCCCGACTCGATCCAGGAGATACGCGCGGCCGACCGCGCCTCTTCCATCGCGGCGCGTAACCGGTCGGTGATCCTGCCGATAGCAGCACGCGTGTCGTCGTCGACGTCAACAGCAACGAAGAGGCGCATGACCACGATCCACAAGCGACTGGGCGGGTGCGGGCTTCGGCCCTCGGGCTTCGAGCATCGGGCTTCGGCGCGCCCCACACCAGCGCTTCGGTTGCGACGCGATCGAACGGAGGCCGCTGGCGTCCGCAGCACTCACGTGGTTCGATCCGGCTCCCGCAGCAGCGTGCGGCGGACGTCATCCAACGCGGCTTGCGTTGCCCAGAACTTGATGTGCTCGCGGCCGCCGAGGAGCGAGCGCGTGCGTACCTGGGCGCCCCACGGGCCGTCGAGTGCGATCGCCACGGTGCCGACGGGCTTTTCTGGCGTGCCCCCGTCCGGGCCCGCGATTCCGGTGATGCCGACGCCAATCGTACTACCCGCGCGTGCCTTGATCCCGGCCGCCATCGCGAGGGCGACCGGCTCGCTGACCGCGCCGTGCGCAGCAATCAGCGCCGGCGGCACGCCAAGGAGCGCCGTCTTGGCCTCGTTGCTGTAGGCCACGATGGACAGATGCACGTAGGCCGAGCTCCCGGGCACGTCGGTCAGTCGGGAAGTCAGCAGACCGCCCGTGCACGATTCCGCCGCCGCCACCGTGTAGACGCGTTGTCGGAGCAGCAGGCCCACGACCTGTTCCATGGACTGCTCGCCGCTGGCGTACGCGTCCTCACCGAATGCGTCCGCCAGCTCGCGGGCGGCCGCGTCGATCGCCGCGGATCCGCTCACCGGGTCGGTGCTGCGCGTGCTCAGGTGAAAGTCGATGCTGCCGGGAGACGCCAGCGTCGTCGCGTCGATGTTGCGCGCCTCGCTGCGCCAGCGGGCGAAGAACGGCCGCGCCGTCTCTTCCGCGTGCGATTCGGTCTGGCCGGCGATGCGGATGACGCGCGTGATCACGCGGGACGCGCCGGCGCGCGGCGCCAGCCGCTCGCGCGCAAGCGCTTCGATCATAGGCCTCAGCTCGCGCGGTGGACCCGGCAGAAGCACGATGATCCGATCCTCGTGTTCCAGCCACAGCCCTGGCGCAGTGCCGATGGGATTCGGCACGATTTCGGCACCCTCGGGCACCATCGCCTGCCGCCGGTTGATCGACGGCATGTGCAGCCCGCGCCTGGCGAACCGCGCACGCAAGCGAGCCACGGTCGCCTCGTCTTCGCGCAACGCACGCCCGAGCGTCTCGGCCACGACGTCCCGCGTCAGGTCATCGTCGGTCGGGCCGAGCCCGCCCGTGAGAACGACCAGATCCGCGCGTCCAAGGGCAGACGAGAACAGTGCCCCGAGGTCCTCGCGGGAGTCGCCGACTACCGCCTTCGCGCGCACGCCGATGCCGTGCTCGGCCAGGCATTTGGTGATGACCAGCGAGTTGGTATCGAGACGCGTCGGCCCCAGCAGCTCGCTGCCGACGGCGATGATTTCCGCGCTGTGAATGGGACGCACCCGTTCAGGCTACAGCAGCCAGGCCGGTGCAATCCATACGAGGGCGCGGAGCGCGAGGTTGGCGTAAATCGCCGACATCACGTCGTCAGCCATCATGCCCATGCCGCCGTGAAAGGATTCGAAGCGGCGTGCGGGGTACGGCTTGATCACGTCAAGCACCCGGAAGATCAGGAACCCGGCGAACACGACGGTCCACGTGACGGGAAGCAAGTACAGCGTGATCAGCATCCCGACGACCTCGTCGATGACGCCGGGGCCAGGGTCGGTGGTGCCAAAGTAGCGCTCGGCGTGCGTGCCGCTCCAGACGCCGACAGCGAATAGCGCGGCGATGAGCAGCGCGTCGACTGCCGGTGGCGCGTGCAGCCACCGCAGCAGGGCGTACACGGCGAGGCCGGCAGCGGACCCCACGGTGCCGGGCGCCACGGGGAAGTACCCGATGTAGCCGAACGTGCAGACGAAGACGGCGGCCCGAATCACCAGGAGATTCCGGGCAGCGCCTGGTGCAGACGGGGCTGCGTACGGAAGACGGGAATCACGCTGGCAGCCGGACTACCACGGTGCCGGCGAGACGGTCGTGCACCGCGCGCCGGTCCTCGTGAATGAGCGCCGGGATCAATCCCGCTCCAAGGCAGAGCGTCGATGCGATGGCTCCGAGCGCTCGACCCGCGGCGATGCCGACCGACACTCCGTCGCTACCCTCACACACCACCTTGAGACCGAGAGCCATCTTGCCAATGGTCTGGCCTCCAGCCGTCGTGAACGCAACGAGGTACCCGCCGTCTACGATCAGGAAGAACGCGAGCATCGGGAGCAGGGGAAGCACCCGCCAGTCTTGCGCCGTCAGCCCGCACAAGCGCAGGGTGAAGTACATGGTGACGGCATGCACGCCGCCGAGCAACACCACGTCGATCAACGCCGCCAGGACACGCCGCACCGGGTCGGCGAGCGTGCGACCCGCCACGTCCACTGCGGCGTGGGAGAGGCGATCCGGCGAGACATAACGCGGCAACGGGAGTTCGAGCGTGCTGCCATCCTCGCGCCGGTCGTGCTGCGGCCGCCGCACGCGCGTTGCTTGAGGGGTCTGCCGGCGAACGGCGAGCGGGCGCCGAGGCGCCGCGGGCGCGGATACGAGCGGAGGCAGGTCGTCGGCTGCCCGATCAGAACCGCCGAACAGCGGCAGGTCCGGCGTGTGCGGCTCGGCGCCGATCACCCGGTCCAGGTCGAGCCGCCGCCTCGCCGAGGGGAGGCGCCCGCGCAAGTCGACGTCCTCGTCCCGTTCGCCGAGCGCGAGGTCGACGAGCGGCCCGCCGCCATCGTCAGCGGCTCGCATCCGCAGCTCAGGCGCGGGAGGCTGCACGTCCGCGAGCGCGAACTCGTAGCCGCAGTTCCGACATCGATCCGCCTCTTCGAACCCGATGTAGCCGCACTTCGGGCACTTCATGGCCGCCGGCCCGCCGGCAAGCCGGGGCCGATCCCGGGCGACGGGTGTGCTGGGCGGTCGGCCAGCCCACCGGGTCCGGCGCCGAGCGGTGCGGCAGGCCACCGCGCCACGCCGAGCGCCTCCTGGATCTCCGCCCGCAGCCGATCCGCGTCAGCCTGCACCGGATCCATCGGCCGAATCGTGTCGAGCAGGTTCAATGCTTCGAACACGTGGCCCGTCTCGTAGCGGGCACGCGCGCGGGCCAGTGCGATGTCGGCTTCGCGCAGCACCGGCAAGGGCTCCTCGGCCACAGCCGGCGTGGCCGGTGCGTTCCCCGGAGCGCGCCGCAGCACACGGATGTCGGCCAACTCGAATAACACGAGCCCCGCCCACGCCGCGAGCGTGACCGCGACGACACTCGTCATCGCCACCGCATAGAACCGCCACCGTTGCCGCGACGGCCGTGCCGGCGGTATTTCCGAATTCGCGGCGGCGCCATGCGGCTCCTCAACGCGGCCCGGGGCCGGCGGCACGCGGGCCGGTGTCTCGAGCCGGTCGAGGCGTTCCAGGTACGACAGTGCCACTTCGGGCGAGGCGCCCTGCGATGCCGCGGCGCTCAGCAGGGACCGCGCGCTGGTCGTCTCACCGCGATCGAAGGCCGCCATGCCGCGATGCAGCAGTTCTTCCGACTCGCGCTGCCGCTCGGCCTGCGCGCCGCGCGCCCGCTCGATGTAGGCACGCGCGCGATCGTGGCCACGGTCGAGAAACAGCACGCGCGTCCACACGTGGATGGCGGACTCGTAGGCGCCGGCGAAGTAATGATCGAGCCCCTGCAGCAGCAGCTGTTCGACGCGTGCCTCGCGATCGAGGCCGGAGAGCGCGTCGGCGGCGTGAGCCAGTTCGGTCCGGAGCGGGTCAGACATGCGGCAGAAACGGTGGTGTCACGGAAGGGACCGGCTGGATTATCCGGCCAACCGCCACGGGCCGTCAACACACGCGCTGTGCTACAAGGTGGCTATGGCGATCATCGAATGCGTGCCGAACGTGAGCGAAGGCCGGCGCCCGGACGTGGTGCGCGCGATTGTGGACGCGGTCGCCGCAACCCCGGGCGTTCACCTGCTCGACTGGTCGTCTGATCCCGCCCACAACCGCTCGGTGATTACTCTCGCCGGCGAAGCATCCCCCCTCAAGCGCGCGGTGCTGACGCTCTTCGAGCGCAGCCTCGCATCGATCGACTTGCGAGCGCACCACGGGGAGCACCCGCGCATGGGCGCGGTCGACGTCGTGCCTTTCGTGCCGATCTCCGGCGTGACGATGGACGAATGCGTGCAGCTGGCACGAGAGACGGCCGAGGCGGTCTCTGCACGGTTCGGACTCCCGGTGTTCCTCTATGAAGAGGCGGCATCGACTCCCGCGCGGCGAAACCTCGAAGACATCCGGCGCGGCGAGTTCGAAGGATTGGCGGCGAAGCTGACACAGTCGGCGTGGCAGCCGGACTTCGGGCCTGCGACGCCGCACGCAAGCGGCGGCGCCTCGGTCATCGGCGCCCGCATGCCGCTCATCGCCTACAACATCAACCTGGCCACCGACCGCCTCGACGTTGCAAAGAAGATCGCGGTCGCGATCCGGTTCAGCAGCGGCGGCCTCCGCTTCGTCAAGGCGATGGGGATCGCACTCGAGGACCGCGGCCTGGTGCAGGTGTCGATGAACCTCACCAATTACGAGAAGACGCCAATCTTCCGGGTATTCGAGACCGTCCGCCGCGAGGCGGCGCGATACGGTGTCACGGTGCTCGAGAGCGAAATCGTCGGGCTGGTGCCGTCCGCCGCGCTTGTGTCCGCTGCCCAGTGGTACCTTCAGCTCGAAGGCTTCTCCGGAGACCAGGTTCTCGAACAACGGCTGCGCGCGTCGGGCCCGCAGACCGGCGTGTGATCCGCCGATCGCGTCACGACGTCTCTGTCTCCTCCTCGACGCCGGCATCCGAGTCGGCTTTTCGGCCGGCCGGAGCGATGCCGAACGCGCGCATCTTGCGATAGAGATTGCTCCGCTCGACACCGAGTGCTTCGGCGGTGCGCGACATGTTCCCCTGCTGGGCCGCGAGCACCCGAAGGATGTACTGCTGCTCGAAGCGCTCGCGCGCGACGTGCAGCGGCAGCACGTCGCCTCCGGTTGCCGCGGGCACATGCGGCGTGACGATGTCGCGATTGAGGAAGGCGACGTCGGCATCGTCGATCCGGTCGCCGGGGACCATGATCATCAGCCGCTCGATGACGTTGCGCAGCTCGCGCACGTTACCCGGCCAGGGGTATCGCTGCAGCTGGATGATCGCGTCCGCGCTGAGCGTCTTCGCACGGCGGCCGTACTCGCGGGCGAAGCCAGACATGAAGTGGTCGGCCAGGAGCGGGATATCTGGCTGGCGCGCCCGAAGCGGCGGAACGAAAATCGGGATTACGTTCAGCCGGAAGTACAGGTCCTCGCGAAACTGACCGCCCTTGATCGCCCCGGGCAGGTCCTTGTTGGTCGCGGCCACGACGCGCACGTCGACCCGGACCGATTGAGTGCTGCCCACGCGCTCGACCACTTGCTCCTGCAGCACGCGGAGCACCTTGGCCTGCGTCTTCAGGCTCATGTCGCCGATTTCATCCAGGAAGATGGTTCCGCCGCCCGCAGCTTCGAATCGTCCCTGGCGATCGGCGACCGCGCCCGTGAACGCCCCGCGCACATGGCCGAAGAGTTCCGACTCGATCAGCTCCTCCGGAATCGCCGCGCAGTTGACCTCGATGAACGGCCCATTCCGCCGGCGGCTCATGGTGTGAATGGTGCGAGCGACCAGTTCTTTGCCTGTGCCGTTCTCCCCGAAAATCAGCACCCGCCCATTCGTCGGGGCGGCCATGGCGACCTGTTCCCGCAACTCGGCCATCTGGCGGCTGTCGCCGACCATCGTGAGCCGCCGGTCGACGTGCGCCCGCAACGCGCGGTTCTCTGCCTCGAGATGGCGCTGCCGCACGGCGTTGCGCACGACCAGCACCGTCTTCTCGAGCGACAGCGGCTTTTCGACGAAGTCGAACGCGCCCATCTTGATTGCCCGCACGGCCGATTCGATGTTGCCGTGGCCCGAGATCATCACGACCTGTGCGTCCACCTCCCGCTCGCGGAGACGCTGCAGTGTCACGAGGCCGTCGATCCCCGGCAGCCACACGTCGAGCACGATGACGTCGTAACTGCCCCGCGCCGCGCGCTCGAGGCACGCCTCGCCGCTCTCGACGGCGTCGACGCTATAGCCTTCGTCGCGCAGCACGCCGCCCAGCGACGACCGCACTCCGGGCTCATCGTCCACGACCAGAATCGTCGGCGTCATCGGCGCTTCATCGCCTCGGTCCGATTCCGAAAGCCGGATTCGGAGTGCGGGGGGAGGGTCCTGATTTCAGCATTCGGTCTGGCGACGAGTTTCGCCGGGCGCACACCGAGGCTGTGAAAAGAGGCACCCGCCACTCTCTTCATCAGCACGGCAGCTCAATCGTAAACCGTGCACCCGTCGGCGTGTTCTCGCCGACCTCGATCGTGCCGCCATGCTCGGCGACGATGCGCCTGACGATGGCGAGACCGAGCCCGCTGCCGCGCTGCTTGGTGGAGTAGTACGGCATGAACAGCTTGTCGCGGTCGGCCGCAGGGATTCCGGGACCGTTGTCGGAAAGCACGAGCCGCGCCAGATTGTTCAGCGGATCGTGCTGCGTTTCGATGTTGACGGTTCCCTTCCGGCTCGTGGCCTCGATGGCGTTGTCCACGAGGTTCACGACCACGCGCTTGATTTGATCGGCATCGATGCGCACGGGCGGCAGCTCCGGATCGTAGTGCCGCTCGAACCGCAACTGGCTGAAGAGCCCGTCGTAGAGCGTCAGCGTCTCCTCGAGCAGCCGGTGGAGATCCGCCGGCACGGTGCGCGGCGCCGGCATGCGCGCGAACTGCGAGAACTCGTCGACCAACCCCTTGAGCGAGTCGACCTCCGCGACGATGGTGCTGGTGCACTCTGCGACCAGCGCCTGGGTGGCCGGCGGCGCCGACCCGAAATGGCGGCGCAGCCGCTCGGCTGACAGTTGAATCGGCGTCAGCGGGTTCTTGATTTCGTGGGCGAGACGCCGCGCCACTTCGCGCCACGCCGCCACTTTCTGGGACCGAATAAGCGGCGTCACGTCGTCGAAGACCAGCACGGCGCCTTCCTCCACCCCTGACTCGCCGTGCAGCGCGCTCGCGACGGCGGCGAGGTGGACCTCGCGCTCCTGCCGCATGAGTGCGATCTCCTGGGCGGGCGGTTCCGCGCGGCCGCGCAGCACCTTCTGCAGCAGGTCGAGCAGCGGGACGAGGTCGGACCGGGCGAGCACGTCGTGCACCGGCCGGCCGGCGGCATCAGAATCGATCCCGAGCAGCCGTGCCGCCGACGCGTTGATCGTCGTGACCAGGCCGGCGGCATCCACCGAGATCACGCCGGTCGCGATCCGCTCGAGCACCGTCTCGATGTACCGGCGCCGCCCTTCGACCTCGACATGCTTCCGCTGGAGGTCGTGGGTCGACTGCTCCAGCTTCTGACGGCTCGCCGCGAGCTCGCCGGCCATGCTGTTGAACGCGTCGACGAGCGAGCCGAACTCGTCGGCGGTTTCGGGCTCGAGGCGCCGATCGAGATGGCCGGCGCCGATCTCACGCGCCGCCGCCGACAGCAACTGCACGGGACGCGTGATGCGCTTCGCGAGGTACAGCCCCATCCATGTTGCACCGACCATGATCATCAACGTGAGCATGAGGAAGAACGACAGGTACGCGCCGGTGAGCGGCTGCTTCAGCACGCGCAGCTGCATGTAGTCCTCGTAGGCGCGCGTCATGCGCCGCGAGCGCTCGGCGAGATCGCCCGAGAGCAGGTCGGTGGCGACCACGACGCCGACCGTGCGGCCATCGGCGCTGCGCACTGGTGCGGCGGCGCGCATCAGCTCGCCTCCGCCAGGCAGCGGTTCGAGCGCGCGCTGGTCCACCCCGGACGAAACCACGCGCTCAGCGAGCCGATCCGCCGATGCACGCGAGTTGCCCGGCGGCAGGGTCGGCGAGGCCACGTCGATGACGGGCACGACGTGGGGCGCTCCGTCGGTGACGCGCTGCACGCGGTAGACGGCGACCATCTGGAGCCGCTCGAGGGTGACTTCCGGCGCGATCACGTCGCGCACGCGCGAGGGGGGGGCGGCCGCTGCGCCCAGCTCGCCGGGCAGCATCCGCGCGATGCGCTGCGCATGATCGGTCACGAGCTTCTGCCGGTCGCGATAGTAGTCGCCGGCGATCGTATTGGCCGACGACAGCACTTCGTCCATCGGCGCGTTGAACCATCGATCGGCGCTCGTGCGGATCACCTCGCTGCCGACGATGAGCACCAGCACCGACGGGATGAGCGTCATGCCGAGGAGCACCGCCACGAGCTTGGCGCGAAAACGCGCGAACGGGAGGGCACGCCGGCGCTCCACGATCAGCTTGATGATGTTGCGCGCCAGCACGAACAGGAGCGCGGCGAGCATCGTGACGTCGGCAACCGACAGCGCGTAGAGCACGACCTCGACGAGGAAGTCCGGCGAGTACGCCGCCGACCGGTTGGCGATCGTGAGCAGAGCGGCGAGCGCGCCCCCGAGCAGCAGGATGCCGATCAGGATGAGGCGCGAGTTGTCGCGGAAGGGGCGGCGCCGTGCCGCCGCGCCCGGGCTGTCCGGCGGTGGCGGTGCGGGGATCGCGAACGAAGGCTCGGCGTCGCGCAGCCTCAGGGGCATGGAGCATTACGCGCGCGTTGGGCCGAGGGCGGGCGGCCGGCTGGCCGCGCCGAGCGCCGTCGCCGAACGCAGGGCGTCAGGGAAGGAACGTGAACCGCGCGTGGCCCCAGGCCCCGGTGCGATCCCATGGCAGCAGCGACCACGTGCTGCGTGGGCGCGCCCGGGCGCGCACGCGGACGTAGTACTCGGCATTCGGCTCGAGTTCGGTGGTGCGGAACAGCGGGACGCGATCGAATTTCGTGAGCCAGCGTTCGACTTCTGCCGGATCTTCCGTCACCAGTGCCGATTCGACCCGGCCATCGATCGACCGGGAGAGCTGGTGCCGGCGCGTCAGATTGTCGTACTGCACCGTGGCAACCACGGTCGCGACCGCGATCGTGCGATCGACCCACAGCGGCACACCTCGGCGCAGCTCGAAGTCGTAAGCGAAGGACGTCTGAAGCCCGCTGCGGATGGTTGCGCGCAATTCGTCGGTGACGCCGCCGGCCAGCTCGAACGACAGGTAGACCTGTCCGTCGCGCGGCAGCGGCATCACGCGGATCGATTCCGAGCCCGGGGGCGGCGCCTGCTGCGGCACGGCAGCGAGCGACCAGGCGGCCAGGAGCACGAGCAAGGGTATGCGACGCATTTATTCCCTCGCGTTCAACAAATCCTTCAGCTCGTTCATGAATTCGCCGATATCTCGAAAATGGCGGTATACCGACGCGAACCGGACGTAGGCCACCTTGTCGAGGTGCTTCAGTTCCTGCATCACGAACGCGCCGATGTCGGCGGTCGGGATTTCCTTCTCGGGCCTCTCCTGCAGCATCGACTCGACCCGGTCGGCCACGGCATCGATGGCGGCCACGCTGACCGGCCGCTTCTCGCACGCCTTCAGCAGCCCGGCGATGAGCTTCTGCCGTTCGAACCGCTCGCGGGTGCCGTCCTTCTTGATCACCATGTACGGGATCTCTTCGATCCGCTCGTAGCTGGTGAAACGACGCCCGCAATCCAGGCACTCACGCCGCCGGCGAATGACCTCGCCTTCCTTGCTTTCCCGCGAATCGACCACCTTGTCGCCGAGGTGTGCGCAGTACGGACACTTCACGCGGTTTCCTCGGCGCCGTCGGTCCGCAGCACGTCGCCGACCCCGGCCAGGCTGATGCCCTCCCGTGCCAGAAGCCCCAGCCCGACAACCGCCACCGGCACGAAGGATACCGCATGTAGCACGATCGCCGCACCTACTGCCCGATCGTTGGGGGCGGCATAGAACGCGGTTGCCGCCAACCGGTAGAAGTAGTGGAAGCCGCCGACCCCGGCCGGCGTCGGTACCGCAACACCAACCACGAGCAGGGCCATCACGAGAAACGAACCCATGAACGGCAGGTCGATGTGGAAGGCGCGCGACACGAGCCAGATGCCAGTCGCAATCGACAGCCAGAGCGGGACCGACAGCAGCAACGCCACCGCGAGCCGGTCCGGCTGCCGCACAATCGCCAGCCCGTTGGCGAACGTGCGCAGGAGCCGCGTCCCGGACGCCGCCAGTCGCGCCGGCAGCATGCGCTCGAGCGCAGCCTGCAGTGAGTCGAGCGTCCGCGGGTGTCCAGCGAGGAAGAACATGACGGCCAGGGCGACGACCGACACGATCGCGGCGACCGCGCCACCGATTTTGAGACGGCTGAAGGCAACCGGGTCGCCGCGGGCGAAGTCGGAGTCGGCCAGCAACAGGAAGAGACCGAACAGCAGCAGTACCATCACCGTGTCGAGCACGCGCTCGAGGATGATGGTCGCGAAGGCCGCCGTGGCGCTCAGGCCTTCCTTGCGCGCCAGCAGCCAGGGCCGCAGCACCTCGCCGGCCCGGGCCGGCAACACCGCGCTCGCGGCAAACCCGATCAGCGTCATCCGGAGTGCGTTGCCGAGACTGACGTGGCCGATCGGCGAGAGCAGGTACTGCCACCGCACGGCCCGCAACAGGTAGGTCAGGGCCGTTGTTCCGACTGCGAGCAGCACGAGCTCCAGCCGCGCCCGCATCACCTCCGCCCAGACGTCGTGCAGGTTGGCGTTGCGCAGGAACAGCGCCAGCAGGAGCAATGCCAGCAGCGCAACGACCGCAGTCCGCAAATGTGCACGCATCAAAAGGTAGCAGATACCGTCCAGGAGCGAACCGGGGGGTACGCCGACTGAGCGCCTGTGCTCATGGGTGTCGGCCTACTATATGCGCCTTTGCGGGCCACAGGAAGCGTTCTGACGGGCAGGGTGTGCATCTGCTAAGATGCGCGCTCCGCTGGAGGTTCCGACGTGTCCGCTGCCGCCCCCGTTCTGCACTCCGACATCCCGGGCCTCGAGCGCTTTCGCACCGGCAAAGTGCGCGACGTGTACGTGGTCGACGGCGGGCTGGTGATCGTCGCGACCGACCGCATCTCCGCGTTCGATTACGTACTCGGGTCGGGCATTCCAGACAAGGGACGCATCCTCACGCAGCTATCGGCATTCTGGTTCGAGCACTTGAGGGACGTCGTCCCGAACCACGTGATTGCGCTCGATCCGTCGCTGTACCCGGCGGCGGCGCAGGCGCACGCCGAGCGGTTGCGCGGACGCAGCATGCTGGTCCGCCGCACGACGCCGGTGCCGATTGAATGCGTTGCGCGGGGTTACCTGGCGGGATCGGCGTGGAAGGAATACACCCGTACGGGATCCATTTGCGGGATCGCCCTGCCGTTGGGGCTTCGCGAGGCGGATCGCCTGGCGGCTCCCATCTTCACGCCGGCGACGAAGGCGGAATCCGGTCACGACGAGAACATCTCGGCCGCGAACGCGGCGGCGCTCATCGGGACGGATGCTTTGGCGTTTCTGGAGCGCGTGACGCTCGCGCTCTACGCGCGCGCGGCGGCGCACGCCGAATCGCGCGGCATCATCCTCGCGGACACCAAATTCGAGTTCGGATGGACGGGCGAGCCGGGTGAGAGCGACCTGATACTGATCGACGAGGCGCTCACGCCCGACTCCTCACGCTTCTGGCCGAAGGATGCGTACCGTCCGGGCGGGCCACAGCCGAGCTACGACAAGCAGTTTGTACGCGACTACCTCGAGGCGATCCATTGGAACAAGCAGCCGCCCGTGCCAGCGCTGCCCGACGACGTAGTGCAGCGCACGCGCGAGAAGTACCTCGAGGCCTTCCACCTGCTGACGGGCCGGGACCTCCAGTGAGCGGCCACGCCCTCTGCGACCTGCTCGATCGGCTCGTAGCGGAAATGCTCAAGGGCGGGATCACCCTCGACGAGGGCCGGCAGGCCCTCGAGTCGCGCTTCATCGAACGCGCCCTCGACGGCGCCGACGGGCATCTCGGACACGCTGCCGAACAACTAGGCATTCACCGAAACACCCTCGCCCGCAAAATGGCCGAGTACCGCGTCACAACCGTTAATCGTTGACCGTCAACCCTTGGCCGTTCGTTCACTCGTCCCGCCACGCCGCTGAACACCCCAGCCTGAGCTGAGCCGAACCGTCAAGTTGACGGTCAACGGTTAACGGTCAACGGTTAACGGTATTGACACAGGATTGCGCGCCTCACTAGAATTAGCAGTCGCGTTGACCGAGTGCTAACCCGCAGGCGGCACTCGGACGAGTCTCACAGCGATTCTCATTGTTTCAGTCACTTTCTCGTGACCAACCCAACCGACGACGGAGTCAGACCATGAAAGTACGACCGCTCCACGACCGCATCATCGTCAAGCGCATTGAGGAAGGCGAACAGAAGGTCGGCGGGATCATCATCCCCGACACCGCCAAGGAAAAGCCCCAGCAGGGCAAAGTGATCGCCGCCGGCACCGGCAAGGTCAAGGACGACGGCAAGCGCACCCCGCTCGACGTCAAGGAAGGCGACACGATCCTCTTCGGCAAGTACTCGGGCCAGGAGATCAAGATCGACGGCGACGAGCACCTGATCATGCGCGAAGACGAGGTGCTGGCAGTTCTCGAGTCGGCCTCGTAGTCGGCTCGCGCGCCAGCCAAGGGACCGGTTCCGGTCCGCGACCAGAAGACAACGTTCAGTAACCCGCGCGCGGTGCGCCGCGGGATTGAAACACGGAGTTCCACATGGCAAAGCAGATTATTTACGGTGAGCAGTCGCGTCAGGCGATCTTGCGCGGCGTCAACCAGCTGGCCGACGCCGTCAAGGTCACGCTCGGGCCGAAGGGCCGCAACGTCGTTCTCGACAAGAAATTCGGTTCGCCCACGATCACCAAGGACGGCGTGACGGTGGCGAAGGAGATCGAGCTGAAGGATCCGCTCGAGAACATGGGCGCGCAGATGGTGCGCGAAGTAGCGAGCAAGACGTCCGACATCGCCGGTGACGGCACGACCACGGCGACGGTGCTCGCGCAGGCGATCTACCGCGAGGGCGCGAAGAACGTGGTCGCCGGCGCGAACCCGATGGAACTGAAGCGCGGCATCGAGAAGGCCGTCGAGGCCATCGTCGAGTCGCTGAAGAAGCAGAGCAAGCCCGTGAAGGGCAACATGATCGCGCAGGTCGGCACGATCTCCGCGAACAACGACGAGACGATCGGCACGATCATCGCGCAGGCGATGGAGAAAGTCGGCAAGGACGGCGTCATCACTGTCGAAGAGGCCAAGACGCTCGAAACGTCGCTCGACGTCGTCGAAGGCATGCAGTTCGACCGCGGTTACCTCTCGCCCTACTTCGTGACCGACCCGGAACGGATGGAGGTGGTGCTCGAGAACCCCGTCATCCTGATCCACGAGAAGAAGATCAGCTCGATGAAGGACCTGCTGCCGGTGCTGGAGCAGGTAGCCCGCGGTGGCCGTCCGCTGCTGATCATCGCCGAGGACGTCGAGGGTGAGGCGCTGGCGACGCTCGTGGTCAACAAGCTGCGGGGGACGCTCCAGGCGGCCGCCGTCAAGGCACCCGGCTTCGGCGATCGCCGCAAGGCCATGCTGGAGGACATCGCGATCCTGACCGGCGGCAAGGCCATCACCGAGGACCTCGGCCTGAAGCTCGAAAACATCAAGCTCGAGGATCTGGGCAAGGCCAAGAAGATTACGATCGACAAGGACAACACGACGATCGTCGAGGGCGCCGGCGCCTCGGGTGCTATCGAGGGCCGCGTGAAGCAGATCCGGACGCAGGTCGAGGACACCACCTCCGACTACGACCGTGAGAAGCTGCAGGAACGGCTGGCCAAGCTCGTGGGCGGCGTCGCCGTCATCAAGGTCGGTGCGGCCACCGAGACCGAGATGAAGGAGAAGAAGGCGCGGGTCGAAGACGCGATGCACGCGACCAAGGCGGCCGTCGAGGAAGGCATTGTCCCCGGCGGCGGCGTGGCGCTCATCCGGGCCGGCAAGGTGCTCGACACCGTGAAGCTCGAAGGCGACCAGAAGATCGGCCTCAACATCATCGCGCGCGCGATCGAAGAGCCGATGCGGTGGATCGCGACGAACGCGGGCCACGAGGGCTCGATCATCGTGCAGAAGGTCAAGGAGCTCGACGACGAATCCGGCTTCAACGCGCAGTCGGAAAAGTACGAGAACCTGGTGCAGGCGGGCGTCATCGACCCGGCCAAGGTGGTGCGCTCGGCACTGCAGAACGCCGCGTCGATCGCGTCGCTGCTGCTCACGACCGAAGCGTTGATCTGCGACATCCCCGAGGAAAAGAAGGAATCGGCCGCCCCGGCGGGTGGCGGCGGCATGGGCGGGATGTACTAAAGCTCACGGCCGGGCGGACGCCCGGTTGCGGGGTTTTCAGGGGCTGTCGGCACTTCGGTGCCGCAGCCCTTTTTTGTCTCCGTCGGTGACAATCGGGCAAGAGGCCTGGCAATGATGCAGAAATCCTCAGCTTCTGATATGTTGAGTCAGACCTGCTCCTCCGGAGCGGCTTCACCATCATGCGACGTGCACTGGTAGCGTTGATCCTGGCTGTCCCGCTGGTGGTTCCTGCCGGGCTCTCGGCACAATCAGACTTCCTCACCACGCGGTTCGAACGGTATCTCGACGCCCTGCGTAAACAGGCCGGCATTCCAGGACTTGCGGGCGCGATCGTCCAGGACGATCGGATCGTGTGGGAAAGGGCCTGGGGCTACCAGGATCTGGAAGCGAACATCCCGACATCGCCGGATACGCCTTTCTACATCGCAGACCTCACGAGCACGCTCAGCGCAACGCTGGTGCTCCAGTGCATCGAACAGGGCAAGGTCCGGTTCGACCAGACGGTATCGGTGCCTCCCGCACTGCCGACCGGCAACGGCCCGACCTTCGCCACGGTGTACGACCTCTTGAGCCACTCGACGGCTGGCCCGAACTCTTTCCACTACGATCCGGCGCGGTTTGCGGCCTTGACCAGTGTGATCGAGGGATGCACCCAGGACAGCCTGAAGGAGGCAATCGCACGCCGGTTGCTGCAGCCCCTCGCGATGACGCGGTCGGTGCCCGGACAGGACGTGGTCACAATCGAACCATCCGACTTCGACGAAGAAGAGCTCGATACATACCGGTCGCTGGTGCTCCAGACGGCGAAGCCCTATCGTGTCGACCGTCGGGGCCGGGCGTCGCTGTCGCAGTATCCCGCGTCGACGCTGGATGCGGCCTCGGGTCTCGTCTCCACGACTCGGGACCTCGCGAGCTTCACGATCGCGCTGAATGCGCTGTTGCTGCTCGACGAAGACACGCTTGCCGCCGCATGGACGCCGGCGAGCCCCGCGCGCGCGAAGTTCGGCCTCGGCTGGTTCGTCCAGCAATACCACGGGCAGCCGGTCGTGTGGCACTTCGGCTATGCGCCGGATGCGAGCTCCGCTTTGTTCATCCACCTGCCCGCGCGTCACAAGACGCTGATTCTGCTGGCAAACAGTGATGGCCTCGCAGCGGCGTTCTCGCTGCCGAACGGCGACGTCACGCTCTCGCCCTACGCGCGTCTGTTCCTGAGCCTCTTCGGGTGAACCCCAGCGACGTGGTCGTCACGACCGGCCACCGACCCCGGCGACACGCACGCGTGATCGTCGTGGCGATGGCAACCCTGGCGGCATGCGCGGCCTTTCCGTCCTCGGCGCGCGCCGACCTGTACTTCAGTCCGTACATCGCGCTGAAATTCGGCGGCGAAACCACCCTGCTCGACCCGGAGCAAGTAGCCGGATCGAGCGATGCCGCGGACGCCGCGAAGAAGATTACGTGGGGTGGAAGCGTGATGTGGCTCGGGTCCGGGTTGCTCGGATTCGAGGGGGACCTGGCAATCACTCCGGGCTACTTCTCGGGCGACGCGAAGTTCGTTCAGTCGAGCCGCGTCACCACGCTGCTCGGAAACGTGGTGGTCGCCGCGCCGTTGAACCTCACGAGGGAATCGCTGCGGCCGTACGCATCGGCCGGCTGGGGGCTGATGCGCGCCGTGTCGGAGACCGACCTACCCTTCTCACGCAACCTGTCGGCCTTCAACGTGGGGGGCGGAGTCATCGGGATGCTCTCGCGACGGACCGGCGTGCGCTGGGATCTGCGCTATCTGCGGGGGATTGGCAGTGCGGAAGGAGGCGGCACGCTCACGGGGGGCGCGAAGCTCACGTACTGGCGCGCCAGCATGGCCGTGGTCATCCGGACGCGGTGAGACGGCAAGAGCGCGCGGCCATGCGAGGCCGGAGCCGCGATCACCGCAGCGTGAAGGTCAGTTCGATCGTGACGAGGACGGCCACCGCCTGGCCGAAGCGCGTGCCGGGCGCGAAGCGCCACTGTTTGGCCGCCTTCAACGCCTCCTCGTCGAGCCCGAAGGTCGAGTCGAGCGACCGGACGACGGTGGCCTGACCGACCGTGCCGTCCGGCAACACCACCGCTTCAACCCAGACGGTTCCCTGGACCTTGGCGCGCATCGCGTCGGCCGTGTAGTTCGGCCTGACCTCGCGCAGCACGCGGGGCAGCTCCACGCCGTTTCCTGGACGGTAGGCCCCGCCCCCTGTGCCGCCGCCGTACCCGGGGCCGAGCCCGGAGCCCTGCCCTGGCCCGATGCCGCCGCCGGCGCCCGTGCCCGCACCGCCGTTCGTACCAGTCCCCTGCGATAGGGTGGCGCTGGGGTTCGTTCCCTCGATCGCGCCTACCGCGATCTGCTGCGCATCGCCCAGCGTCTTGGCCGGGATGGTCAACTGCTGTTCCGGCTTTGGAGGATCCGGCGGTTTCGGGGTGGGCACGACCTCCGGCAGCTTCGTCGCCGGGACCGTGATCTTCTCCTTGCCCGGCAGTTCGGCCTTGCGAGGCGGCTCCTTCATCTGGTTGCCGCCGCCGCCACCGCCGCCGCCAGGACCCGGGACGCTCAGCCAGACGATATCCTTGTTGAGGCGATCAGGCGTGACCGGGGTGGCGATCTGGGGTTTGGGTCCGTACAACGTCAGTAGCAGCGCGATGAGCCCGAGCGCCGCGTGCACGCCAACGGAACTTGCGAGCGCTCCGCCCATGCGCTCCGGCTTCCGTTCGAACAGGAACGGCATCTCGGGCGCACGCAAGCCTTCCACGGTCACGGCCAGGTGCCCTGGTTCGGTTCGGAAGCTGGTCGCGGTAACGGGAACGTTATGGTCTGACATCAAAAGCGATCCGGATTGCGACAATTCTACCGCGCTTGGTGCAAAAAGACTGCCCAGGTTCGACCAGGCGTATTCCGCGGCAAATCGGCGCGTGTGATCTGAAAACGTCGGCGGACTGTCCTCGCGGTAAGACGCCACGCGAGGATCACCGGATGGCAGTCACTGGTTGACGTACCCGTCGCGGGCCCGTACCCGAGCTCCGGGCACACTCACCTCGACGCGGATGGACCGCCACTCGCCCGCCGCCTCGGTTCGGGGGTGTGATGGCGAATAGCCAATGAGGTACTGCGTCCGGAGCTCGCGCGCGATGGCCTGCGCGCCCGCGGTGACCTCATGGCGATTGCGCGCCACCAACGAGCGTCCGCCGGTCAGCACGGCCAGCTCCGCAAAGAGGGCGGAGCGCTCGCGTCCAAGCGCGACGGGGTACACCATCACGTCGGACCGCCGTGCGCGCTCCAGCACGGCGCTCGCGTCGGCACGGCTGTACCGGTCGTTGCTGTCGGACAGCAGTACCAGCGCGCGGCGGCCGGTGCCCGCCTGCACGCGGTCGATGGCGGCGATTACTGCGTCGTGCAAGGCGGTGGTGCTCCAGGGATCGAGGCGATCGATCGCGGCCGCCTGCGCCGCCCGATCGACCGCCAGCGGCGCAACGATCTCGACCTCCGCGCTGACAGCGACGACCATCGCCTGGTCGGACGGCCGCAGCGCCCCGAGCAGCGTGCGCGCACCGTCTTTTGCAAGCGCGAGATGCTCGCCAGCCATGCTCCAGCTGCGGTCGATGGCCACGGCCACCGAGAGCGGGAAGTCACCCTCGATGAACGTGCTGATCGCCTGCACCTGCCCATCTTCGCGCACAGTGAACTGATCCTGTCTGAGCCCTCGGATCGGCTCACCGTTGACGTCAGTGACCGAGGCATACACCTCGACCACCTGGACACTCGTCCCGAACTGCGGGAGGTGTGCGGCGCCGACGCTGGTGAGCGCGGCCCCGAGCAGGAGGACCGCGCCAGCCGTCACCCGCGCACACGATGGACGGCCGGACGTCCGCCACGGACGACAAGCAGAGCCGGTGGTACAATGAGCAGGTCGATGCGACGGCCGTCGCCGGTCGCGGGCACGCGGAAAAAGGAGTCGCAGAATGGGTTCGCTTGGCATCCCCGAGCTGGTCGTCATCGTGACCATCCTGGTGCTGATCTTCGGCGCCAATCGTCTCCCCGAACTGGCCCGGGGCGTGGGCCGCGGCATCCGCAACTTCAAGGACGCCACGCGCGAGGGGATGAAAGACCACGACGCGTAAGCCGCCGGGTTACTCACCTCACAGCACGATTCGCGCCTCTCCGGCGCGGCGCGTTACCCGCTCCCGATCCAGGTACTCGAGCAGCGGTATCGCGAACTTCCGGCTGATCCCGTAGCGCTCCTTGAACGACGCGACGTCGACGCGGACACCCGCGCCCGCCACTTTCAGCGCGCGGACCTCGTCCTTGAGCCGATCGAGCGCCGCCTGGTGAAAGTAGAGGCCTCCGATCTTCACCGCCACCTTCTGGCGCACGAGCAGCGCGAGCACGCGCTCGCTGACGTCGGCACCGATGCCGTGCGCGGCGGCGATGGCCGCCGGCTCCGCCGGCTTCACGCCGCCGTTGCGCAGTTCCCGCTCGATCACGTCACGCGCCTCCGATTCGCGCGGCGAGAGCGATACTGCGTGACCGGCTTCTGCCAGCCGTTCGCGGCCTGTCACCCGGCCCGCCGCCGCGAGGTCGGCCAGCACCTGGTCGAACAGCACTGGCACGGCGTGCGCGAACAGCCGTTCGCGTGCTTCCTCACGAGCCAGACCCTCCGACAGCGGGTTCGCCGCGTGATGGCCGCGCACGAGCGCCTCGAGGCGCTCGGCCAGCGCATGACGCAACCCGGGAGCCAGCAGCACGCCATGGACGTGGTCGACGAGGCCACGCGCCCGGAGGCGCTCGATCGTGGCGGGCACGTGCGCCGGCGGGACACCGGCTCGTGCCGTCAGCGCTGTTGTCGCGAGCCCCGCCGGTCCCCGCTCTTCGACCATCAGCGCGATCGCCCGATCGTCTGGCCACTCGCCCGGCGCCGGCGCCAGCCGCTCGAAGCGTTGGCGCGCAGAGGCGGTGCGGATGCCGGTGCGTGGCGCATGCGGATCGAGCACGGCGC
Organism: Vicinamibacteria bacterium; assembly: GCA_963697705.1. GTDB lineage: Bacteria > Acidobacteriota > Vicinamibacteria > Vicinamibacterales > JAENWD01 > CAVUCH01. Next base: position 157,112 of record CAVOPA010000008.1, on the reverse strand, counting down.
CGCCGCCGATCGTTTCCGCCGGCGAGTAGGCCCGCAGGATGAACCGGTCGCCTCGCGTCAGGATGGCCGGGGCTTCGAGCCGGATGCGCGCGAATGACGGGTGCTCCGGTGTGCCACCGCCCATCGTCTCGCCGGGAAGCAGCGCCACACGTCCGAGCAGTTCCGCGGTGCCCTGGTGAAAGCGCACGCGCGCGCCGTGCTTGAGCGGTCGCGCGCTCGCCAGCAGCTCCAGGCTCACGTCGACGACACGCGACGGCTCGAACAGATGCGGCGCAATCAGCGACTGGCCGCGCGCCACGTCCGCAACGTCGACGCCTCCCAGGTTTACCGCGACCCGTTCGCCGGCGAGTGCCTCCTGGCGCCGGTCCCCGTGCACCTGCAGACCACGGACTTTCACGCGACGGTCGCCCGGCGCGAGCGTGAGCTCCTCGTCCTGCCGGATCCGTCCCGACACGAGCGTGCCGGTCACCACGGTGCCGAACCCTTTCATCGTGAACGCCCGATCGATCGGCAGGCGGGGCGCGCCGTCCACCGGCCGCCGCGCGGTGTGGGCCGCCACGGCGACGAGGGCATGGCGCAAGGACTCGAGCCCCTGTCCCGTGCGTGCCGAGACGGGGACGACTGGTGCGTCGGCGAGCGGAGTGCCCTGCAGGAGGTCCGCCACCTCGAGGCGCACGAGGTGGACGGTCTCGTCGTCGACCAGGTCGTGCTTGGTGAGCGCGACGACACCGCGGGTGACGCCGAGCAGGCGGCAGATCTCGAAGTGCTCGCGCGTCTGCGGCATGATCGATTCGTCGGCGGCGACCACCAGCAGCACCGCATCGATGCCGCCGGCGCCAGCCAGCATGTTCCTGACGAATCGCTCGTGGCCGGGCACGTCCACGAAGGCCACGTGCACCTCGCCGCTGGTCCAGTGCGCGAAGCCGAGATCGATTGTGATCCCGCGCGCCTTTTCCTCCTTCAGCCGGTCGGGGTCGGTGCCGGTGAGCGCCTGCACGAGGCTGCTCTTTCCGTGATCGATGTGGCCGGCGGTGCCGATGACGACGCTCTTCATCCGGTGCTCGTCACCGCTGGCGGCGCGACCGCACGGCCTTTCGCGTGGCGCGCTCACGCTTGCCGGGTCGCTTCTTTACCGCGCGCTCGGCCTTGGGCCGCGCCTTGCTGCGCCTGGGCCCGCGCTTGCGCTCGTCCTCGCGCAGGGCATCGAGCACCTCCACGAGGCCCAGGTCAATTTGCCGCCGCTCCATGTCCACGCGCACGACCTGCACGCGCACGCGGTCGCCGAGGCGATAGACCTTGGCTGTGTTCTCGCCGCGCAGCGTGTGGGTGGATTCGAGAAACCGGTAGTAGTCATCGGCCATGCTCGAGATGTGCACGAGCCCCTCCACGAAGTGCTCGCTCAGCTCGATGAACAGCCCGAAAGCGGCTACCCCGGTGATGTAGCCGTCGAACTCGTCGCCGACCTTGTCGGCCATGAAGCGGACCTTCTTCCACTGCACCAGTTCCCGCTCGGCATCATCGGCCCGGCGCTCCATCTCGGAGGTGTGCCGCGCGATTTCCGGCAGGTCTTCCTCGAGCTCCTCCGTCCGGGTCTGGTCGGCGTCGCCATGACGGATCTCGCGCAACCGGCGGTGCACCACGAGGTCCGGGTAGCGGCGGATGGGCGAGGTGAAGTGCGTGTAGTACCCGGCGGCCAGGCCGAAGTGTCCCAGGTTCACCGGCGCGTACCGCGCCTTCTGCATCGTGCGCAGCATGAGGAAGGCGATGGGGCGCTCTTCCGGTGTGTCGCGGATCTTCTCGAGCAGACGCTGGAAGTGGCGCGGGCGAATCGCGCTCGCAGACGTGGCGAGCGAGTATCCGAAACCGCCGATGAACTCCTCGAACTGTGCCACCTTCAACAGGTCCGGCGGCTCGTGGACGCGATACAGCCCTGGGGCGTCGCTCTCGGAGATGAACTCCGCCACGGTTTCGTTGGCCAGCAGCATGAACTCTTCGATCAGCCGGTGAGCGACGTTCCGCTCCGCCGCGATGATGTTCTCGATGCGTCCCGACTCGTCCATGATCACTTCGGCTTCCGGGAGATCGAAGTCAATCGAACCCCGGCGCTTCCGCCGCGCGTTCAGGATCGCGAACAGGTCGTGCATGCGTTCGAACAGCGGAACGAGCGCGACGTGCTTCTTCCGGGTTGCGACATCGCGTTCTGTGAGGATCGCGTTCACCTCGGTGTAGGTCATCCGCGCGTCGCTGTTGATCACGCCATCGTGGAACTCGGAGCGGACGACCTCCCCGGAGCGGGACACCTCCATCAGGCACGACTGCACGAGCCGATCGACGTGCGGGTTCAGCGAGCAGAGGCCGGTCGCCAGCTCCGCCGGGAACATGTGCACCGCCCGTTCGGGGAAGTAGACCGAGGTCCCGCGCTCGTACGCTTCCTGGTCCAGCGCACTCCCCTCCTCGACGTAGTGGGACACGTCGGCGATGTGGACGCCGAGCCAGAAGTGCCCGTTGGGCAGCACGTCGAGCGTGATCGCATCGTCGAAGTCGCGCGCGTGCTCGCCGTCGATGGTGACGGTCGAGACGGGCCGGAAGTCCGTGCGGCCTCGTATGTCCCGCGCGTTGACGACCGAACCGAGACGGCGCGCCTCGTCGATCGCCTCGTCGCCGTGCACGTCGGGGATGTTGTGCTTGCGGATGATGATTTGGGTGTCGACGCCAGGAGCATCAATCGGACCGAGGACCTCGATGATGCGACCGAGCGCCGGACGGCTCGGCGTTGGCCAGCGGGTGAGCTCCGCGACCACCATCGCACCAGGCTCCGCGTTTCGTGCGTCGGCGGGGGGCACTTGCACGTCGGTGAGGAGCCTTTTATCGAAGGGCACGACGAAGCCGAGGCCGGAGTCATCCAGGTCGAAGCGTCCAACAACTGACGCGTTCGCGCGGTCGAGTATCCGGATGACCCGGCCTTCGATGCGGTCGGCCTGCTGGCGCTCGATGCGAACCACCACCCGGTCGCCATGCAGCGCTTCCTTGAGATTGGCCGACGACACGTACACGTCGGGCGACGCCTCACGACCGGTATCGGGGGTGACGAACCCGAACCCGCGCAGATGTGTCTGCAGCCGGCCGACGACGAGGTCCATTCGGTCAGCGAGGCCGAAGCGGTTGCCGCGGATCTTGATCAGGTCGCCGCTCTCGACGAGCGCCTTCAGGTGCCGGCGCACGGTCGCGCGGTCCTGGCGCGGGATGCGGAGCAGCTGGAGGAGCTCTTTCGCAGTCGCGGGATGCTGCACGCGTTCACGGACCTGGGCGAGCAGCTGTTCGCGTGAGAGCATGGCGTCCTACTTCCCGGCGGGCCGGGTGGCGCGTTCGAGCCCTGCCAGCGCGCTTGCGCAGGTCGTCTGCGCCGATGCGTCGAGCTTCGCGGCCCGGCGCCGGGCGTCCTCCACGGCGGCGAGCGCGCCCTGGGCCTCGGTGAGGCGCCCCGATTCCCCGTCGCGTTCGTAGCGCTGGATCACCGCCTGAATCGGAATCTTCGCAGCCTCGAGGTTTTCGGTCGCCGCTCCGAAGTTGAGCGAATAAAGATCGACGCGCGCCGCGAGGAGCCGCGCACGCGCGTCGCTGATCTGGAAACGCAGCTCGGTGTCGCGAAGGCGCGACTGCAACTCGAGACGGCCCGAGGCGCCCCAGACCCATCCGACCGCCAGCACGAGCACGAAACCGAGAGCCACGCCGCCGATAATCTTCAGCAATTTTACGTTCACGTCAGCCTCCGCGGCGCCGATCCACACCGGCGCTCGGCGCGACCGCACTTAGACCCGGAGCTCACTTCTCTTGGATACGGTTCCCGATCAAGTGAGTACAAGGGTTAATGTTCCGCCACACCGACGAGCGCCACCTGCACGTCGCCGACGTTCGTGTTTGTCGCGCCGGTGCGCAGCAGGTCGCCCAGCGGATCGAAAAACGACCAGGCGTCGTTCGCTTCAAGATACTGCATCGGGTCGAAGCCGGTAGCCCGGGCGCGCGCGGCCGACGTCGTATCGGCTATCGCTCCCGCGGCATCGGTCGGTCCATCGATGCCGTCGGTGCCGACACTGGCCAGCACCACCGGGCGGTCCATTGCCGCGAGCCCAGGCACCGCGGCCAACGCCAGCTCCTGATTGCGTCCGCCGATCCCGCTGCCGCGGACGCGCACGGTCGTCTCCCCGGCGGACACCACGCAGAGTGGGCCGGCGTGCTCACGCGCCAGCGCCGCCAGCCACGCGGCGTGCTCCCTGCCGCGGGCGCGCGCCTCGCCGACCACCGGCGCCTGCGCCGCGATGACCTGGTAGCCGAGCCGCTGCGCCTCGCGCGTTGCGCCGTCGAGCGCGTCGGTGCGTGATCCGATCACGTGCACGCTCGAGTGCCGCAACCTCCGGTCTCCGGGCTTCGGCGTTTCAGACGCTTCTCCTGCGGCGCCGCGCTCGAGCCGTCTTACAGCCTCTGCTGGAAAGGCGCGACGGCCGCCGCAGGCGTCGAGGATACCGAGCGCCTCGCCGAACGTGGTTGGATCCGCCACCGTCGGACCCGACCCGATGACGCTGGTGTCGTCGCCGACCACGTCGGAGATCGCCAGCGTGACAGTCCGCCCCGCAGACGCCGCTGCCAGGCGACCGCCTTTCACGTCGGATAGGTGCTTGCGCACGCAGTTGACGGCGCGTATGTCGGCATCGGCGCGCAGCAGGAGACGCGTGACCTCTCGCTTCGCCTCGAGCGGCACGCCAGGCGCGGGCGCCGTCATCAACGCCGACGCGCCGCCTGAGAGCAGCACGACCATGCAGGCGTCTGGCCCGACGCCTCGCGCGAGCTCCAGGGCCGCGCGGCCCGCTCTGACACTGCACTCGTCGGGCACGGGATGTGCGGCCGCGACGTGCGTGAACGGCGGCGGCAGCGATTCACCGCCGGCCGGACTGACGAGCACGCCTCGGCGAAGTGACGCCGGCAGCGCTGCGACGAACGCGCGAGCCATGGGCACGGCCGCCTTTCCCGCCGCCAGCAGGTCGATCGGTGCCGCCGTGTCGGCCAGCATGCCGCGGGCAAGCGCCCGCTCCACGAGCGCGCCTGCATCGGCCGCCCCGATTGCGGCGGCAACGACCTGCAGGAGATCGGCGCGAAGCGTGGTGAGCGAAACGGTCAGTGGGATTTCTTGGGATCCGACCAGGCCGAGAGGCCGGTCAGCACGTCGATCTTGCGCAACAAGCGGCTCACCATCTGTTCGCCGTTCTGCTGGGCGCAGAGGTGATCGAGGTTCGAGAGGATCCGTCCCAGCGCAGCCTCGACATCGAGGATGACGCGTTCCGAGTAGTACTCCCGCTGCTGTTGAAGGCAGCGCTGGTGCTTGAGAAATTCTTCGCGGTAGAGATCCGCGAGGCAGGATGCTGGAATGCGCGCGCTTACTGGCCGTTCATCGGTCCGGTAGCGGGACATACGAATCCTCGGCGAGGGCATGTGGAACTCACCTCAGTGTAGGACGTCACCTGGGTGCTGTCAACGGTACTAACACGATATCGACTCACCCTTCTATCGCGCGCCGTCACGCGTGCTTCACATAACACGCCTCACTCCCAGCGACGAATCACGTGCCGTCGATTTCCCGTCGCAGCAGGTCGTTCACCAGCCTGGGGCTCGCCTTTCCGGCAGAGGCCTTCATCACCTGGCCCACGAGAAACCCGAAGCTCGCGGTCTTGCCCGCGCGGTACTGGGCGACGGTCTCGCCCTGAGCCGCCAACACGTTACGGATGAGGGCGACGAGCGCTTGCTCGTCGTTGATCTGGGCGAGCCCTTGGGACGCGACGATCTCTTCCGCCGTGCGGCCCGACGCGTACATCGTTTCGAACACGCTCTTCGCCGTCGTGCTGTTGATGGTGCCGGCGTCGACGAGCTTGATCAGCGCGGCGAGCGCCTGCGGCGTGATTGTGGCCTGCTCGACGGAGAGTCCACGATCGTTCAGGATGCGACTGAGCTCGCCCATGATCCAGTTGCTCGCGGCCTTGGCATTGCCGGCGCTCGCGGCGGTGGCCTCGAAGAAGTCGGCGAGCGCGCGCGAACGCGTGATCTCGCCGGCATCGTATGCCGAGAGCCCGTATTCGGCAACGAACCGGCCACGGCGCGCGTCGGGCAGCTCGGGCAGCGTCTCCTGAATGGCAGCCAAGCGCGCCGCATCCAAGAGGAGCGGCGGCAGATCCGGTTCCGGAAAGTATCGGTAGTCGTGTGCCTCTTCCTTGCTCCGCATGGAAACCGTGCGCCCGGCAGCCTGATCCCAGAGCCGCGTCTCCTGCACGATGCGGCCCCCGTCGCCGATTACTTCGATCTGCCGCCCGACTTCGTGCTCGAGCGCCTTCTGCAGATGGCGAAACGAGTTCAGGTTCTTCACCTCCGCCTTTGTGCCGAGCGTCGCCGCGCCGGCGCGACGGACCGAGACGTTCGCGTCACAGCGCAGGCTCCCCTCCTCCATGTTGCCGTCGTTCACACCGAGCCACACCAGCAGACCGCGAACCGTCTCGAAGAAGGCCGCCGCGTCTGCCGCCGATCGGAGGTCCGGCTCGGTCACGATCTCGATGAGCGGCACGCCGCTGCGGTTGTAGTCGATGTGCGTGTGCAGGGCGGAATCGGGAAAGCCCTCGTGCAGCGACTTGCCCGCGTCCTCTTCCATGTGCACGCGCGTAATCCCGACGCATACGCCGGCGCCCGTCGTCACAAGGGTCACCGAGCCTGCGCTGGCCAACGGTCGGTCGTATTGCGAGATCTGATAGCCCTTCGGCAGATCCGGATAGAAGTAATTCTTGCGGGCGAACTCGGAGCGCTCGTTGATTCGGCAGCCCAGCGCCAGCGCGGCGCGCACGGCCAGGTCGACGGCCCCGCGATTCAGGACGGGCAGCGCACCGGGCAGCCCGACACACACCGGGCACACATTGGTGTTCGGCGGATCGCCGAAGTTGGTGCGGCATCCGCAGAAGATCTTCGTGTCGGTGAGGAGCTGGGCGTGAATCTCCAGGCCGATGACGGGTTCGTACATGTAAGCGCGAGCCGTTCCGGCCGCCGTGCCGGCGTCCGGGTTGATAACCGGTGAGGTCCGGGTCCCGAATTCCGGGTTCATCCTACCTTAGGTAGATGCCCAGTTTCGCGGCGCCGACGCGCCGATGAGCGAACCAGAGGCGTCGATAGCATCATCATCAAAACGAGTGCAGGCTGGATCGCTGAGCCAACTCGGCGCGCTCAGCGCCGGCGCGGCCGCGCCTGCCTGTGCCGGCCGGTGACCTGTATAATTGCAGGATTGCCACGCGCCGCGGTCGCCGGGCTCTTGCTGCCGGGGCCGCCTCGCGTCGCGCCGTTTTTCCATGCCACCGCTCATCTTCAGAAAAGGCCTCGACCTCAAGGAGGCGGTCGCCGGGCAGCTTGCGGCGAGCTATCACAGCTCCCTCGTCCAGCAAATGCGGGCGAACGGGTACCGGTACGGGTCAGGGCGGCTGGACGTGCGGCTCGCGGCCGAGTTCGGGTTCTGCTACGGCGTCGATCGGGCGGTGGACTACGCCTACCAGGCGCGGACGCGCTTCCCCGATCGCACCGTGTACCTGACCGGCGAGATCATTCACAACCCGCACGTCAACGATCAGCTCCGCGGGCTCGGCATACGGTTCCTCAGCGATCCCGATGAAGACGCCGAGCGGCTCGGCCCAGACGACGTCGTCATCCTGCCTGCCTTCGGCGTGACCATCGCGACGCTGCATGACCTCAGCCGACGAGGCTGCACGCTCGTCGACACGACCTGCGGCTCCGTGCTCAATGTCTGGAAGAACGTCAAGCGCTACGCGCAGGAAGGCTTCACGTCGATCATCCACGGCAAGTACTGGCACGAAGAGACCCAGGCGACGGCGTCGCAGGCGCTGCAGTACCCAGGCGGCCACTATCTCGTCGTCTACGATCACGATGAAGCCGGGGCCGCCTGCGAGTACATCCGGCGCGGCGGCGACCGCGACGCCTTCCTCGCGCGCTTCGGCAAGGCGGTGTCACCCGGATTCGATCCCGATCTGCACCTGCAGCGCATCGGCCTCGCCAATCAGACGACGATGCTGTCATCTGAATCGCTCGAGATCGGAGAACGGTTTCGCGCGGCGATGCGGGATCGCTATGGCGAAGGCGAGCTGGCGACCCGCTATCGCTCGTTCGACACGATCTGCAGCGCCACTCAGGAGCGCCAGGATGCGGTCATCCAGCTGCTCGAGCAGGAACCCCTCGACTTGATGCTGGTCGTCGGTGGATACAACAGCAGCAACACGTGCAACCTCGCGCGGATCTGCGACGCGCGCCTGCCGACGTATCACATCGCCGAGCCGGACTGCCTCGTGTCGCGCAACGCGATCCGGTTCAGACCGGTGGGCGGCAAGCACGAGGTCGTTGCGGAAGGCTGGTTGCCCTCGGACGGCCCGGTCCGACTGGGGCTGACGGCTGGAGCCTCGACTCCAGACAACCTCGTGGCGCAGGTGGTCGAGCTCGTCGACGGATTCTGCAACGGCCCGGCCGCGTGAAACCACTCACTGGGTCGGCTGATTGAGCTCGATCGTGACGCGCACCTGCTGCCCGTTGTGGGAACGAAGCCACTGGTGGAGCGCCGATCGGGGCTTGGCCACCAGCATCGTGTCGGACCCGACTGCGAAGTAGCCCTCGTCCGATTCCTGTTCGGTCGCGCCGACGGCGCCCTCCACGGAGATCGATGACTGGCTGGCGACGGCGCCCCCGCCGACGAGAATGCCCACGACCAACGCGATCAGGACCACGACCAGTTGTTTGCGCGTCACGCGTGCCCCCCTCTTCGGCGCCGGTGGCGAGTGCTGCCGGCCCGCGAGTGCTGCGGGCTGCAACCGAAATGCCATGGCCTGCGCCTCGGCGCTTCTATGGGTTGACGCGGATGGTCATCGGCGGCCTCACGACCTCAACGCTCATGGCGCTCGTGTCGCGCCGGCGAGATACACGGTGTTCGAAACAAGGCTGGAAGGGACTCTAGGACGACAGACTCAGCTTGAGACGGAGCCGCCGCCCGCCGGCGAGGGGCGAGCACCGCACCCGCTCACGCCGGTCTGGCGCGTGCCTGCAGGCGCTGCCACAATCGATCCATCGTGAGCCCGGTGACCGGGTCGACTGCGTCGCCCGCGATCTCGGCGAGAGGCCCGAGGACGAACGCGCGCTCGCGGAAGCGCGGGTGGGGCACCGCCAGTCGGGGCTCGCTGATGATGCAATCACCGTAGAGGATCAGATCCAGATCGAGAGTCCGCGGCGCACCCGGGAATGGGCGGTCGCGGCCGCGCTCGCGTTCGATGGCAAGCAGCGCTTCCAGCAGGTCCCGTGGAGACAGCGGCGTCGAGCCGGCCGCTGCGCCGTTGAGGAAAACGGGTTGCGCCCCGACACCGACCGGGTCGGTGTCGATGAAGCGTGAGTGGCGCAGATCTGGAATGTGCGCCCGCAGGCGCTCGAGGGCGAACGCGATGTGCAGTGCGCGATCGCCCAGGTTGCTGCCGAGCGCGATCGCGACGGGGACCACTCGGTCAGTCACCGAGCCAGCGCGTGGCCATGACCGACCCGCGCCGTGCGGCGGCGTCGGGGCGACGGCCGAGCAGATCCTCACGTCCGGCGACTGCCTGCTCGAAGAAGCGGAGGTGCTCCCGCATCTCGCCCAGCATCACGCGCAGCATGCCGCGAACACGGGCATTGCCGACCCCCTCGACACGATCCTTCCACTTCTCGAGGAAGGCAGTGGTGCCGCGCGCGTCTTCGCGCATCAACTGCCCGGCAAAATCCTTCGACTTGGAGCCTGCGATGACCGGCTCCGAACCCGGCGGTGCGGCTACCCCGCCAAGATCCTCGATCGCCGAACGAAGCCACGCGATGTGCGTGTCTTCCCGGCTGACGACATATTGGTAGGTGTTGTTGAAATCCAGGTTGCCGACATGGTGCGCGACCGCCAGGTGCCGCAGCCACAGTGCTGCGCGCTCGTCGTAGAACTCCTGGAGAAAGGCAAGCAGTTCCGTCGCCTTCACGACTGCTGCTTCTCCTTGCAGGTGATGCACACCCGCGTCCACGGGATTGCGTTCAGCCGGGCCTGCGCAATCGGCTCCCCACAGTCACGGCAGATGCCGTAGGTGCCCTTCTCGATGCGCAGGAGCGCTTCCTCGATCGCCTGCAGAATCTTCGCGTCAGTCTGCTTCAACTTGAGGGCGATGTGCACCTCGTTGTTGCCCGTGGCCTGGTCGGCCATATCGCCCTGCCGCGTATTGTTCTCCATCGACGCCTGCAGCGGCTTGATGCCGCCGCTGCCGACGAGCTCTCCCTTCTTCCGGAGCAGCGCGTCTTTGTAGCCTGACACGTCCATGCGGTGATGACTCTCCTCCCCGCACTCTCGGGGGACTCAGCAATCCGACATGATAGCACGTCCCTAGCGGCCATCCGGGCGCACGGCACGCTACTCGGCGCGCAGCGTCGCGAGCGGTTTGCGGCGCAGCACGTCGAGGCTGGCGACGATCCCGACCGCCGCGACGAGCACCGTCGTCACGACGACCCCGACAGCGGTTTCGACGACCGGCGGATGCCACGGGGTCTCGATCACGTAGCGGCTGATCGACCAGCTCAGGGCCGCGCCGCCCGCCGCGCCGATCGCTCCGGCGAGCAGCCCCAGCAATCCGTACTCGACCAGCAGCACGGTGCCGACGAGGCGCGAGCTCGCGCCGAGCGTCTTCAGGATCGCCGCTTCGTATACGCGGCGGTACTTGGTCATGGCGACCGCGCCGACGAGAATCAGCACCCCGGTGAACAGCACCAGCCCTCCGACGACGGTGATCCCGAGCGTCACGTTGGCAATGACGCCCCGTACCGTCTCGAGCACTTCGCGGATGTCGATCACCGAGACGTTCGGGAACCGCGCGACGAGGTCCCGCTGCATCCGCGCACGCGCCTCGAGGTCGGCTGGGCCGCGAACGGGCGAGATGAAGCCGTGCGGCGCCTGATCGAGCACGCCAGGGCGGAACACGAACATGAACCCGCCGGCGCGGCCGTCACGCCAGTTCACCTGCCTCACGCTCGTCACGCGGGCCACGATCGGCTGACCGAGCACGTCGAACCGCACGTCGTCGCCGATGTTGATCTTGAAGCGATCGTGAATGCCCTCTTCGATCGAGATCTCCGGCCGGGGTGATGGCGTGCCGTCCCAGAAACGGCCCGCGACGATGTGCTCGTTCGCCTCGAGCCCGGCGCGGTAGGTCACGGTGTACTCGCGGGCGAGGGCGCCGCGCCCTCGCACGTCCTCGAAATTGTCGAGCGTCACCTCCTTGCCGCGCACCTGTGTGATCCGCGCGCGCAGCACCGGGAGCACACGTGCCGTCCGGCCGGTGCGTTCCTGGATGAAGGCTTCGAGGCCTGGCACCTGATCGCTCTGGATGTCGATCAGGAACAGGTCGGGGGTTCCGTTGCCGACTTCGATGGCGAAATCGCGCAGCAGGTTCGCCTGCACGCCGCGGATCCCCATGATGAAGAAGGCGCCGAGGCCGACGGCCAGCAGCACCACCCGCGTCTGGTTGCCCGGACGGTTCAGTCGCAATACGGCGTGGCGCACGGCAAACGACCGCGCGCGCGCGAGCGGAGCCGTGGCCCGGACCAGCGCCCATCCCGCGGCGTGCAGCACTACGGCGAGCACGGCAAAGCCGCCGCACACCGTCACCCCGACGCGCCACGACCCGGCCTGCCAGCCGGCGAGAGCGACCAGCATCGCACCGACCAGGACTGTGATGCCCGCGCGCAGCCAGTCGCGGCGCCGCGCGACCCCCTCCTGCTGGCGCAGCAGGAGCGATGGCTTGATGTGCCGCACCCGCAGCAGCGGCACGATCGCGAAGAGCAGCGAGACCATCATCCCGATGCCGATCGCCTGCAGCATCGCACCCGGCGTGAGCGCATGGGACAAGGGCAGCGTGGCGCCCCCGGTTCCCAACTCCTCCGGCGCGGCGGCCAACGCGAGCCGCCCGAGGCCAATGCCCATGACACTGCCGCCCAGCCCGAGGACCATCACCTGCAGCAGGTATACGGACACCACCTGCCAGGTTCCAGCACCGAGGCATTTCAGCACCGCGATGCTCTTCAGCTTCTGGTCGATGAACACGCGCGTGACGCTCGACACGCCGATGCCGCCGAGCACGACGACGACCAGTCCGACCAGGCTGAGGTAGTTCTCGGCGCGTTGCAGGTCCTGGCCGATTTCGTCCTCGGTAGACCGGTACGAGCGGGCGGTCACGAAGGTGTTCCGGAAATCGGCAGTCAGAGCCGCCATGAGGGGTTCGACGCGCCGCTCATCGACCTTCAGCATCACCTGGTAGCGCGCGCGGCTGCCGAACGAGAGCAGGCCTGCCTGCGTCAGGGCACCGTAGTCCACGATCACGCGCGGGCCGAGGCTGAAGCCGCCGACGCGCCGCCCGGGCTCGTGCTCGATGACGCCGCGAATGGTGAACGGCAGGTTGCCGATCAGGATTTGATCGCCTTCGCGGATGCCCAGCTGGGTCAGCAGCTCCGGCCGGACCAGCGCCCCGCGGTCGCGCAGCAGCGCGTGGCGATACGGGGTGCCGCCGCGCAGATCGAGCGTGCCGTAGAGCGGAAATCCAGGCTGCACGCCGCGCAGCTCCACCATCCGCGCGATGGCCTTGCCCGCGTCCGCCGGCCTCACCATCGTTGCCGTTTCGATGCTCTCGGTGCGCGTCGTGACGCCCGCGGCCGCGGCGCGCGAGTCGAGCGCCTGCCGCGCGGCGGGCGGCAACGGCGCGCCGGCGCTGACCAGCACGTCGGCTGCAATCAACGTGCGGGCCTGCCCGGACAGCGCACCACGCACGTTCTGGATGATCGATCGGAGGGCCGCAATCGCGCCGACGCCGATGGCAATGCAGAGGAAGAAGAAGAGCAACCGCCGCCAGGAGGCGCGCGTCTCCCGGACGGCCATCCGCAGGACGAAGGTCATGACCGGGAGACGGCCGGCTCGGGGCTGGTCAGCTCAGGGACGGTCACGGCGCGACCGTCACGAAGCGCCAGCTGTGAGCTCGCGAGCAATGCAAGCGACGCGTCGTGCGTCACGAGCACCAGTGTGGTCCGCCGGGCGCGGTTGACCTGCAGCAGCAGGTCCATGATGTGCCGGCCGTTGGCCGAGTCGAGGTTCCCCGTCGGTTCGTCCGCAAGCAGAATCGGCGGGTCGTTGGCCAGCGCTCGCGCCAGCGCCACCCGCTGCTGCTCGCCGCCGGAGAGCTGCGAGGGATAGTGGTGTCCGCGGCCGGTCAGCCCGACCTCGTCGAGCAGGGCGCGCGCCCGTAGTCCGGCATCGGCGCGGCGCGCGATCTCCATTGGCACCAGCACGTTTTCCAGTGCCGTCAGTGATGGGATCAGGTGAAAGAACTGAAATACGAACCCGATCTTCTCGCCACGCAGCCGGGCCAGCGCGTCTTCGCCGAGGTCCGTGATGTCCGTCCCGTCGATCAGGATGCGACCGGCAGTGGGCGCGTCGAGGCCCGCCACGAGTCCGAGGAGCGTGGACTTCCCGCTGCCCGATGGTCCCGTGATCGCGAGCGACTCGCCCGCGGGCACGTGCAGGTCGATTGGGTGAAGAATCGTGAGCGGTGAAGTGCCGCTCATGACCGTCTTGGAGACGCCGCGCAATTCAATCATTGAGTGTGCCGCGACGCCAGCATGGGCCCGAGCTGCCGCCAGACCAGGTCGGCGATGATGCGGTGACCTTCGGGGTTGGGATGAATGCCATCCGGCTGGTTCAGAGCGGGATTGCCAGCGACACCGGCCAGCAGGAATGGAATGAGGGGCACGCCGTACGCTTTCGCGATCGCGGTGTACACCCCACGGAACTGCCGGGTGTAGTTGTCGCCGAAATTCGGGGGCGCTTCCATGCCGGCCACGATTACCGACACGCCGCGCCCGCGTGCACGCTCCACGATCGTGCCGAGGTTCTTCTCGAGATCGGATGGCGCCAGACCGCGAAGGGCGTCGTTGCCGCCGAGCGCGAGGACCAGCACCTCGACATGCCCGGCGAGCGACCAGTCCAGCCGGCGGAGGCCGCCCGCTGACGTGTCGCCTGAAACGCCTGCGTTCACGATCTCGTGCGGGTAACCTTCCGCGCGCAGGCGCTGCTCGATGAGGGCTGGGTATGCCTGTGCGGGGGCCACGCCGAGGCCAGCCGTCAGGCTGTCACCCAGAAAGACGATGCGCGGTGGGGCTGCCGGAGAGCCGGCCGCTGGCTGCGCCTGGGCGGCCGCTGGTTCTGCAGCGCCGCGCTCGGCATCCGCTGCGCGCGAGCACCCTGCCGCCAGCGTCGCGATGGCGCAGCAGGTGGCCAGCACCGAGGGCCGTAAGCCACGCGCTGCGCGCAGGTGCCTCATTCCTGTCTCCTCGAATTGCTCAGCGCTGCTGCAGCCAATCGTTCGCGTGCTCCTGCCTGGATTTCATTATCCTATAGGCTCCTTCTACGACGCGGCCGGAGCCTCAGACGTTCCCCTGCGTCCGGCCGGTTCGCATCGCCGTCGCATGCAGAACGCCATGCCAGCCGCACAGTTCGCCGACACGCTGACGATTACGACCGGTGCGCTCGATACCGACATGCGCGCTGCCCTCGCGCGCCTCGATGAACGCCAGTTCAGGGACGCGCTCTTTGCCCATCGCGCGTCCGCCTGGAGCGCGGACCCCGCAGTCCAGGCCGTCATCGCGAACCGCCTGGGGTGGCTGACCTCACCCGAGCTGATGGCAGCGGAGATTGACCACCTCACGACCTTTGCTGGATCGGTGATGCACGACGGGTTCACCGACGTCGTGCTGCTCGGCATGGGCGGGTCGAGCCTCGCACCGGAAGTGCTGCGCGCCGTTCTCGGCGTCAAGCCTGGCCGTCCCCGGTTCAGGATGGTCGACTCCGTCAACCCGGATCACCTGCAGACGATTGTCACCGACCCGCACCACACGCTGTACGTGCTCGCGAGCAAGTCGGGATCGACGATTGAGCCGAACGTGCTCGCCGCCTACTTCCGTCAGCGCCTGATCGACGCCGGAGTCACGCGGTGGGCGAAGCATTTCGTCGCCATCACCGACCGCAGCACCGCACTCGACCGACGGGCGGAGGCGGAAGGGTTTCGTGACGTGTTCCGCAACCCGGCCGACATCGGCGGGCGCTACTCCGCGATCTCGTTCTTCGGCCTCGTCCCCGCAGCGCTCATGGGCGTGGATCTCGCCCGGCTGGTCGCGGATGCGCGGGCGATGCTCGACGCGGCGCGGGTATCCGACGTCCGAACGAATCCCGCGATCGCGCTGGGAGCTCTCGCCGGCGCCGCCGCACGTGGCGGGCGCGACAAGCTCACGCTCATCGTGCCGCCGCCACTCGAGCCGTTCGGGCTCTGGATCGAACAGCTGGTCGCCGAGTCGACCGGGAAACAAGGTAAGGGCATCGTGCCCGTGACCGGGGAGCCGCTCGGCGACGCGCGTGAGTACGGCGACGACCGGATGATCGTGCACGTACGGGTCGCCGGCAGTCATGCGAGCGATCCCGGCGCCGAGCTCGCGCGGGCGCTGGCGGCGCGCGGCGCGCCGGTGGCCGAGATCGTGATGGACACGCCGGACGCGATCGGCGCAGAGTTCGTGCGCTGGGAACTGGCCACGGCGACCGCCGCGGCGGTCATGGACATCAACCCGTTCGACGAGCCGAACGTCCAGCAGGCGAAGGACGCGACGCGGGCGCTGCTCGAGTCCGTCAGGCACGAGGGACGGCTGCCCGCAGGCGAGCCGGACGCGGACATCGACGATGCCTCGATGACGCTGAGCACGGCCGCGCGCCGTGGGGCCGAGAGTCGCCGTGTCGACACGCTGCTACGGTTGCTCGGCCCAGGCGACTACTGCAGCGTGCTCGCCTACCTGCCCGAGAGCGACGCGTTGACGGCGGTGATCCGCCGCTTTCGTGCCGAGGTCCGCCGGCGCACCGGCTGCGCGACGATGTTCGGGTACGGGCCGCGATACCTTCACTCCACCGGGCAGCTGCACAAGGGGGGCCCCAACACCGGCGTCTTCCTGATCTTCACCGCGCCGGGCGCCGACGTGCCGATCCCCGGCGAGCCGTTTACCTTCGGAATCCTCGAACTGGCGCAGGCGCTCGGTGATGTGGCGTCGCTCGATCAGGCCGGCCGGCGTGCGCTGCACATTCACCTGCCAGGGCCCGACGTCCAGCGGGTTGACCGCGCCTGCGACTGGTTGTTGCGGGGACTGTCGTCAGGCGGCTGAGGGCTGACCGTCCGGTCGTCGCTGCTGCGCCGCTCTTCGCGGCTGCTCGCGTCGCGGCACGCAGGCCGGGTCCCACCCCGGGCGCCGGGTCGCGGTGATCCCGCCGCGGACCAGCCGTTTACCTGGCCAGGTACTACTTGGCGGGATCGCTTGCGTACCGCACCAGCAGCGCGGTGACGTTGTCGCTCGCATTGCGGTCGAGCGCGGCCGCGATCAGGTTCTCTGCGATCTCTGCGACATCCGCGCCGGCGGTCACGATCTCCTGCATCATCTCATCCTCCAGCGTCCCGTGGAGCCCGTCGCTGCAGAGCAGGAGGATCTCGCCGGACTGCAGCACGCGCTCGCCGATCTCGACGTCGGTCTCGTCGCGCGCGCCAACGACGTTCGTGAGGACGTGCCGCATCGGGTGCCGGGCCAGCGTGGACTCGTCGACGCCCGGCTCCTTGGCGAGCACGGTCGCGACCCAGGAATCGTCGTGCGTCAACTGGTCGAAGCTCTCGGACTTGAGGAGGTACAGCCGGCTGTCGCCGACGCCGCAGAACGTGAGCTTGTCCTGATCGATCATCGCGGCGACGATCGTGGTGCCCATCCCCGAGTAGGTCTGCTCTTCCTCGCCGGCCTGGAACACGCGGCGGTTCGCGAGCTTCACGGCCGTCAGCAGGCGATTGCCGTTGAACGAGAGCGCGGGGTTGAACCCGTACGGCCACGTCAGGTCGCGGTCGCCCTGCGTGCTCGCGAGGAACGTGCGAATGGTGTCGATCGCCAGCTGCGACGCGACCTCCCCCGCCTGATGGCCGCCCATGCCATCGGCGACGACGAAGACACCGGTTGGCACATCCCAGTACATCGCGTCTTCGTTCGAGGGTCGGACGCGGCCGGGATGGGTGACGCCGTAAGCTGTGATCATCTGGGACGGCGCCGCAATCGGCAGTCAGCCGATGGGCGCGCCGGTCATACTACTGTAGTGGGCAGCGCCGTTCAACCCGCCGGAGCGCGCTGCCGACGGGTCACAGAACCGGTCGGCGGAGCCCCGTGTATACTGCGCGCGTGGTCAGCGTCGCCCTTCAGCCGATCCTGGCGCGCGCGCAGGCGGCGCTCGAGCGCGGCGATGCCGTGAGGGCGACACAGCACCTCGCGCAGTCCCTCCGCTCGACGGCAATCACACGCGAAGACGAACTGACGATCCGGGCGACCCTCGCCGAAGCCTGGCTGCTGCAGGACGACATCGATCAGGCGAGCGCCGCGCTCGGCCGGCCGCCCGACACGCTCCGCGAGACCGTCCCCGCCGTCCTCTTGTCCCACCTCTGGCGCATGCACGGTCGCGTGGCCTCCGCGCGCGGCGAGCAGTCGCGCGCCATCGCGCTGCACGGCCGGGCGCTCCGGCACGGCGAGCAGGCCCACGATCCGCGCGCGATTGGCCTCGCGCACTTCGAGCTGGCGCGCTGCTACAAGCAGCTTGGCGATACCGCCACGATGCAGGAGCACTTCCGGCAGGCGGCTTCGGCGCTGCACGCGGTCGGCGATCGGCGCAACCTGGCCCTCGTGCACTCGCTGTCGGGCAGCGCGCTCGCACAGACCGGGCGCCACGACGAGGCGCTCGCCGACATGCGGCAGGCCGAGCGCCTCGCGACCGCCGTCCACGCTGACGACGTGCTCGCAATCGTGTGCGGCAATCAGGCGAATGTCGCAATGATGCGGCATCGCTACGACCAGGCGCTCGCGCTCGCCGAGCGCAGCGTGGCGCTCCATGAGCAGTTCCCCCCGGGGCACGGGCTCGCGGTGGCGCTCGCGACCCTGGGACAGATTTGCATTCAGCTGGGGGCGCTGCCCCGCGCCGAAGCGATGCTGCAGCGTGCGCTCGAAGTGCGGCGGCCGCTCCTCTTTCACGAGACGACCGGCGCCATCTTCGACTCGCTGGCGCAGATCCATCTGATTCGCGGGACCTACGAGCAGGCGGCGGAGTGCCTGCGCAATGCCCGCGATGCCTACGGTGCGTACGGTGAGCAGACGCCGCCGTGGTACAGCTGGTCGCTCCGCCGCCTGCAGGCGCGGCTCTCGCTCCGGCGTGGACTGCTCGACGACGCCGTTCGCGAAGCCGACGCGATCGTTGAGGCGCCAGGTGTTCCGCCGGCGGACATGTTGCACGCCCATCTGATCGCGGTCGAGGCCCTGCTCGACGCGGGTCGGTACCCGGAGGCGGAACGGCGGATCGCGTTTATCGGCACTCGGCTCGATGCGCGCACGATGCCGGGCGCGTGGGGCGAATTCCTCCGCCTGCGCGCCGAGTCGCACGCCCACCGGGCACGCCCGGGCGACGGGTACCACGACCTTGCCCAGAGCAGTAGCGTGTTCGAGCTGCTCGGCGACCGCTACGAGGCTGCCCGCACACACCTCGTGCTCGGGCGACTGGCCGCCAACGCCGGGGCCCGCTCGCTCGGACGGCGCTATCTCGATCAGGCATCGGCGACGTTCACGGCGCTCGGCGCCGCGCGCGACCTCGCAGATGTCGAAGCCGCGCGTGAGCTGCTCACAGGACCAGGCACGGGCGAGTTCATCGGGACCAGCGTCGACGCCGACGAAGCCGTGGTCCGGCGCGTCGTGGACGCGGCGGCGATGCCGGAACTGCTGGCCCGCGAGACCGTGGCCGCCGTGCAGGAAGCGACGCGCGGCGAGATCGTCGTGCTGTTCGTCAAGCCGACCGGCGGCGGCGAGCCCCGCGTCATCTCGCACGTCGGCTGCGAGGCGGACGGCGCCCGCGCGATCGCCCGCAGCGCGTCGCAGGCCGAGCCGCCCGGCGGCATGCTCGTGCTCGACGGATTCGGGTCCGAGCCCGATGGACGCCGCCTGATGGCCGTGGTCTCGCCGCGACCGCCCGGCCATGTGGCAGAGCGTCGACTCAGGATGATCGCGGCCGTGGCCGGCCAGGGGTTCGAGTTGTGCTCGGCGCGCGAGCGTCCCTTGCGCGTCGCGGAGTTGCAGGCGACGCGATCGCTCGAACCGCTGCTGCCCGGCTTCCTCTGCGCGAGCACGGCGATGCAGCGCGTCGTCGACCAGATTACGCGCCTCCAGGGAAACGATCTCACGGTGCTGATCACGGGCGAGAGCGGCACGGGCAAGGAACTGGTCGCGCGCGCCATCCATGTGGGATCGCCGCGCAGCGCGGCGATGTTCCTGCCCTACAACTGCACCACCACTACCCGCGATCTCGCCGACAGCCAGCTGTTCGGGCATCGGCGCGGGAGCTTCACCGGTGCGGTCACGGACCAGCCGGGACTCGTGCGGTCGGCCGCCGGAGGTACGCTGTTTCTCGATGAGATCGGCGACCTGCCGCTGGACGTGCAGCCCAAGCTGCTGCGCTTTCTCGAGCAGGGCGAGATCATGCCGGTCGGTGAGACGCGGCCGCAGAAAGTGGACGTGCGCGCGATCGCGGCGACCAACGCGGATCTGGAGCAGCGGGTCGCCGAAGGCAAGTTCCGCGAAGATCTGTATTACCGCCTGTGCGTGATCCGCATCCGCGTGCCGCCGCTGCGCGAGCGGCGCGAGGAGGTGCCGCATCTGGCGAGCTACTTCCTGCGCGAGGCTTGTGAGCGCCTGGCTAAGCCGGACGTCGAGCTGAGCTCCGCCGTGCTCGATCTGTTCGCGCACTACCTGTGGCCAGGCAATGTGCGCCAGTTGCGGAACGAGATCCAGCGCGCCGTGGCGTTGAGCGTCGCCGGCAACGCGGTCACGGTTGAGCATCTGTCGCCGGAGATCTCGCAGCTGGACTCCCCTGGAACGCTGTCGCTGCGTCCGCGGCCGGCGCCCGTCCCGGTCTCGCTCGCTGCGGCTGTGGAGCAAGTCGAACGTGAGCTCATTGGCCGCACCCTCGACCGCACCCGCGGCAACATTTCCGAGAGCGCTCGCGTCCTCGGCCTGACACGCCGCGGGCTGTACCTGAAGCTCCGCCGGCTCGGGCTCGAGCAATACGCCGACATGGATACCAACTAACCAGTTAACCCGCTGACTGAATACAAGGTATCCTGCCATCGAGCGCGTCAGGCCGCCGCAGAATAGACATAAACAGCTGACTAACAACGAATTACGTCAAATCAGCATTGCCGAGGCTGACACGGCGCGGAACTTGACTATGGCTCATGCGGGAACCAGCAGGAGCCATCGTGAAAACACCTCGCATTGCAGACAGCGGGGCGGCCCGACGAACCGCTGAACGCTACCCCCTCGCGCTGCCCGGGCGAGTCACCTGGCGCGACTCCCGAGGCATGACGCGGTTTGCATCGGTCGTTACCCGCGACGTCAGTGATTCGGGCGTCTACCTCGAATGCCGCGGGGCCGATGCCATCCCGCTCTACAGGCTGGTGTATCTCCAGTTGGATCGGGGCACGCGCGAGCTCCCCGGGCTCCCTCCGCCGTTGCGCGACGGCCGCGTGCTGTCGGCGGTGTACCGCGTGGGTCCCTGTGAACCGACGACGGGCACGCCGTCTGGCTATGCGCTCCGCCTGCTGGTCGAGCCGTCGCGGGTCCGCGTCGACGTCTCGTCGCCGATTGAAACGCTCCATCTCGAGCGCGCACATCTGTTCAACGTGTCGGACCTTGGACTCGACCTCTCGGCGCGACCCGACGACCTGGGCATCCGCAACGTCGCTGATGGGGCGGTGCCGAACTCCTTTAACCTTTAACTCGCTGCCTTCACCGCCTTCAGACGACCACCTCGCGCTCGCGTAGCGTCCCCGTCCCCGCCGCGGTCCCGTGCATAATCCGCACAGAGGACGCACATGAGCGCTGCGCGCGCCGGCATTTCGATTCCTTCACCGCAGAGGACGTTGCAGACCTGGCAGCTGGGCACGCAAGGCCAGCCGACACGCATCAATGCGCTGCTCGCCCTGCTCGGCGAGTGGTCGGCCGCACCGGCGCAATCGGTGGCCGTACACGCGCCGTTCACGGGTACGCGGATCGCGATGCTCCCGGCCGCCGCGCCGGCGGACGTGGCGCACCTGGCGGGGCGCGCCCGCGGCGCACAGGCGGCGTGGGCGGCGGCCGGGGCGCGCGCTCGCTGCCGCATCCTGCTCCGGTTCCACGATCGCCTGCTCGCGCGGCAGGACGAAATCCTGGACCTGGTGCAGATCGAGACCGGCAAGGCGCGCCTGCACGCCTTCGAAGAAGTGGCCGACACGGCAAACCTCGCGCGCTTCTACGGTGTACACGGACCACGCCTGCTGCGCGCCGCCCGACGGCAGGGGGCGGTGCCGCTGCTGACCCGTACGGTCGAGCGGCACGTCGCGCGCGGCCTCGTAGGTCTGTTCGTGCCGTGGAACTATCCGCTCAACCTGGCGATCAGCGACGCTCTCGCGGCGCTCGCCGCGGGCAACGCCGTGCTGCTGAAGCCGGATCCGCAGACCACGCTGACGGCGCTCTGCGCCCTCGATCTGCTGCAGCAGTCCGGGCTGCCGCCCGACGTGCTCACGATCGTTCCCGGCGACGGGCCGACGCTCGGGCCATCGATCATCGATACGGTCGATTACGTCATGTTCACCGGCAGCACCGCCACCGGCCGCGTGATCGCGCGGCGCGCGGCGGCACGCCTGATTGGCGCCGCGCTGGAACTCGGTGGCAAGAACCCGATGATCGTCCGCAGTGACGCCGATCTCGACCGCGCGGTGGACGGCGCCATCCGGGGCTGCTTCGTCGGTGCAGGCCAGGTGTGTGTGTCCATCGAACGCCTGTACGTGCACCAGCGGCTCTTCGAGCCGTTCGTGCAGCGACTGGTGGCGAGGGCGCGGGCGTTGCGTCTGAGCGCCGCGCTCGATTACACGGGCGATGTCGGCTCGCTCGCCTCCGAACGTCAGCTGCGCGCGGTCGTCCGCCACGTCGAAGATGCCCGCGCCGCTGGAGCGCGGGTGCTGGCCGGCGGGCGGCACCGGCCGGAGATCGGTCCGTTCTTCTATGAGCCCACTGTGCTCGCCGGCGTGTCGCCGGACATGCTGGTTTATGCCGAGGAAACATTCGGACCCGTGGTGTCGGTGTATCCCGTCGCGAGCGACGCGGAGGCCATCGCAGCAGCGAACGACTCCTGCTACGGGCTGAATGCCAGCGTGTGGACGCGCGACACGGGCGCAGCTACGTCCATGGCCACGCGCCTCCACGCGGGCATGGTCAACATCAACGAGGCGTATGCCGCTGCCTGGGGATCGGCAGGCGCGCCGGCGGGCGGAATGAAAACGTCAGGACTCGGCGTGCGGCACGGGCGCGAGGGGCTACTGAAGTTCACGACGCCGCAGGCGATTGCCATGCAGCGCGTGCTGCCGCTCGCGCCGGCTGGCCGTATGACGCACGCGCAGTACGCTCGCCTGATGACCTGGGGACTCCGGCTGCGGCGGTGGCTGCCTGGTCTTCGCTGACCGCCAGAGGACGCCGCCTGCCGCTCACGCCACGCCGACGGCCCGCAGGGCGCGCGGGATTTCCGGGTTCGCCATGAACCACCGCCACACCGCTCCGGTGCGCAGGTTCTCCGCGCTGAGCAGCGTGATGCCGACGTCGATCCCGATGACATCGGGGTTGGTCCAGCCGTTGGTCGGGTGGAAGGCGTCGACGAAGCCATATGGGCCGTACACCCGCGTGCCCCAGCGCGTCGCGAGCGTCCGAACGACCGGCAGTGTGATGTCGGGCGCAAACATGAGCGAGCCGCCGGCGGCACACGGCACGACGGAGCCATCGATCGCTGGATGCCGCGGCGGGCCACCCCACGCGACGTACCCCTTGACGCTGTCGGACGCCGTGATCCCCCACACGTCGTCGGTGTATCCGCGGAACTCACGGGCAAGGCTGAGACAGAAGGCCTTGTGCGCGCGCGTCGCGGTCACCGAGTTCTGCCACCAGTCGATCCGGGGCGCACGGGACTCCAGGCACCCTCGAAAATCCACCCACGCGTGAGAGTACTGGTGCACGAACAGCGGGTCGGGATGGCTGATGTAGCTGAACTCGCCGAAGCGGATGACCGGGCGTTGCCACGCGTACCACGACGCGGCGGGCAGTGGCTGTGTCGGCGAGCCAATCCCGAGCAGATACAGGATCATCAGCTCGCAGTAATGCTCCCAGCGGGCGTCGAGAAATCCGCTCTCGGGTTTCCACCCCATTGACAGCAGGTGCGGGTGGCGGTTCAGCATCCACGGGAAATCCACGCGCTCGTAGATCGTCGTCGCGTCCCGGACGACGGCGGGGTCGCTGTTGAAACGTTGGCGGGCGGTCAGCACGCCGGCGAGAAGCAGTGCCGTGTCGATCGACGACAGCTCGCACTTCCACTCGCGCGCGCCGGTCGCCGTGTTGACGAAGTGGTAGAACCATCCCCGCTCGTGCGGCATCCCGCTGGCGAGGAACCGCAGTGTGGTCCGGACGCGGCCCGCGATCGCATCGGGCGGCGCCCAGCCGCGGTCGGCGGCAACGCACAGGGCGGTCAGCCCGAAGCCCGTCGCCGCGATGCTGCCAATGCCAGCCTGCGGATGTGGTCCACCGTCGGCGCGCGCGCGGTCGCGTACCTGGCCGGTTGGGGTCGCGCCCTGCTCCCAGAAGTACCGGAACGAACGGCGCTCCACATCGTCGAGGAGCGCTTCGTCTGCGCGGGTCAGCTCGAATGGCCGGGTGGCGTCGGGCGATGCCACCGTGCCCTGCTGCCCGGGTGACCATGGCAGCAGGCGCACTCCAACCGGCACAAGCCCGGCGACGAGAAACTGGCGGCGTGTGACTCGTGGCATCAGCGTGCTTGGCAATCACGAGGTGCCGGACGGTTGAACATCCTGAACCGCGGTCGCGGCGTCGTCGTCGACAACGAGCAATACGGACGGATGATCGCGCAGTTGCGTGGCTGGTACCGCGGTCGTGATCGGCCCTTGCAGAGTCTCACGGACGATCGCGGCCTTCCCAGCTCCGCTCGCCAGGATCCAGATCTCACCCGATCGCCGCAGCGTGCCGAGCCCCATGGTCACGCCCCACACGGGCAGACGATCGTGCGCGAAGTACCGCGCCGAGGCGGCGATGGTATCGGGCGCGAGTGCGACGCGGCGCGTCAGGCCATCGGCGGGGGAGCCGGGCTCGTTCATGCCGACGTGGCCGTTGGTGCCGATCCCGAGCAGCGCCAGATCACACCCCTCGCCGACGGCGGCCTCGTACCTGCGGCACGCCTCTGCGACCTCCCCCGTGAGGTCGAGGCGATGGAAGCGCGCCGCCGGCAGGTCCACCCGCGCCAGCAGGAAGCGCTCCAGCATCTGATCGCAGCGGCCCGGATCGTGCGCGTCCACGCCGCCGAACTCGTCGAGCAGGAACACCTCGGCCTGTGCGAACGATACCTGGCCGGCGGCGACCGCCTCGGCAATCCTGTCGTAGATGGGCACCGGCGTGAGCCCGGTCGGCAGGCAGACGCGCAGGTTGGGCTGCGCCTGCAACCGCTCGACGAACAGCCGCGCGACGAGCGCCGCCCACGACTCCCGCGATCCGCCGCGGACCAGCCTCACGCCGTCCCCGCGCCGGTCGGTCCGTTCCAGAGGTCCACCGGTTTGCGGACGACGGGGTGGAACGGCAGCGTGACCTTCTGCCCCGTTCGCGCCGAGGCGTAGGCGGCATAGAGCATCTCGAGCACGGCCCGACCGTCGCGGCCGGTGACGAGCGGCGCGGTGTCGTGACGCACGCAGTCGATGAAGTGCCGCAGTTCGTGCGGGTAGCCCTGGTTGAACACCTCCTCGAAGATCGTGAACGTCCAGCCCTCGGTGGACCCGGCCTTCTCGAGCGCGTAGCCGTATCCTTTCTCGCTGTAGGTCACTGCGGCGTTGCCGCGGAACAGATCGGCCTCGCTGTAGCCGCTGGTGCCGTAGACCTCGATGCGGTCGTCCATGCCGCCCGGCTTCGCCCAGCTGTCCTCCGCCAAGCCGATCACGCCCTGCTCGAATTCCACGATCGCGACCGCGTTGTCTTCGCCGCGCGTGCGGCCCTTGTGCACCACGGTATCCATCGTGGCCCAGACGCTCTTCACGCCCGGGTTCCCGCCCAGCATCCAGCGAAACCAGCCAAACGCGTGGCAGCCCATGTCCATCAGCGCCCCGCCGCCCGACTGGTCGACGTCGTAGAACCAGTCGCTGTGGGGGCCGGAGTGTTTCTCGAGCTGTTTCAACATGTACACGTCACCGACGGCGCCCTCCTGCACGAGCCGCCGCACGCGCTCGTACTTCGGCGCGAAGCACAACTCCTCCGCGTACATCAACTTGCTGCCCGCGGCATCGCAGGCCGCAATCATCTCGTCAGCCTCTTCGAGAGTCATGCAGAGAGGCTTCTCGATAATCACGTGTTTCCTGGCGCGCGCCGCCGCGAGCGTCACGCGATGGTGCAGCAAATTCGGCAGACAGATGTCGACGACCTCGCACCCGGACTCTTCAATCAGGCGGTCGATATCGGTGAACCAGCCAGGGATGTGATGACGGGCGGCGAAAGCCTGCGCCCGCTCGGGCGTGCGGGAATACACGGCGGTGACCTGCGCGTCGGGCACGAACCGATGGTATGACTCGAGGTGAATGTCGGCAATGAAGCCTGCACCCAGGATGGCAACGGTAGTCGGCGGCATGGCAGGAAATATAGCGCGGGAGGCGGGAGCAGGCGAAACCACCGGTGTGTAACCCGCGTCCTACTCGGCTGGCGGGACTGGGAACGGATCATGACCAGCGGCTATGTGGTTCTGCTGTGCCTCATCACGGCAGCGGTCGGTACTGGGGCCACGCTGTCGGCGGACACCCCGATCCGTCCGCTCGCGCCCGGTGACACGATGCCTCGGCTGGAAGGCGAATTCCTGACGGGACGAGAGGCCGTATTGCCGGATGCGGCACGCGGCAAGGTGGCGCTGCTCGGGCGCGGGTTCAGCTACGACTCTCGTTTTCCGGTCGAAGCGTGGATGACGCGCTTTCGCGAGCTCTACCCGCCCGGCGATCACCTGACGTTCTTCGAGGTGCCGATGCTCGGTGCCGGCGCACGGCTCGGCCGCTGGTTCATCGACAGCGGCATGCGCCGCGGCACCCCGCACAACCTGCACGAAAATGTGATCACCGTCTACGGCGGCACGGGCGACTGGAAGACGCGGTTGCGTGTCGTAAACGACAAGCTGGCCTACCTGGTACTGCTGGATCCCGAAGGCCGCGTCCGCTGGCTCCACGCAGGGATGCTGGATGAGGCGCGCTCGCGGGGCTCCGGGCCGCGATCGATCCGCTGCTGGCGGCGGCTCGGCAATCGCGTGCACCTGGCGTAGACTGACGCATGCCACGCCATGAGCTACTCCTGCGCGTCGTTGCCCTTTCACTGGGTCCGGCGATCCTTTTTCCGGCGACCGCGGGTTCTCAGGAGCCCCTCTTCCGGCCCAACCAGGATCTAGCACCGGCACGACTGACTGTCGCGATGACGGCGGATCCGGCCGCGATCGTCCCCGGCAGGCCGGTGACGCTGCACATCGACATGACGCCCGCGCAGGGCATCCACGTCTACGCGCCAGGCAATGCGTACTACATTCCCGTGTCGGTGACATTGACGCCAACCGCGGGCGTGCAGGTGCAGCCGCCGATCTATCCTCCGGGCCAGGACTACGTCTTCGGTGAGCTGAAGGAGATGGTGAAGGTCTACAGCCGGCCGTTCCAGGTGCGGCAGTCCGTCGTGGTGACGCGCGCCGCCGCGAAGGCCGGCTCGATAACGCTTGCGGGCGCGGTGCGGTACCAGGCGTGCGACGACAAGGTCTGCTTCCCGCCGGCAACCACGCCGGTCAGCCTGACGCTGCCGATCGCACCCGGCACGTCCCGCGGCGCCTCGCACTGATCGTGTTCGCGTCCCGCCAATCGGTATCGCTGCGAGGCCAGGGGCACGCTCACCGCCCTACCGCCACCGGTCGTCCGGTCCGCGCGGACTCATAGAGCGCCACGATCGTCGCGACGTTCCCGCGCGAATCCGCGAGCGTCACGCGCGGTTCACGGCCGAGCGTCGCCGCGTCTGCCAGATCGTCGAGCTCTCCGATGTAAAGCGGCTGCTCGTCCACGGCGATCATTTCCGTCGCCTCACCGCGGGACAGAAGCAGGTGCGCTCCGGGCCCCGGCTTGAACGGCGCTGCCGCAGTAATGACGCCTTCGGTCCCGACCACCTCGAGGTGCGTACGCAGCGGCGCGCGGAACCCGGCGTCGAACTGCGCGACGACCTCGCCGAGCGCGAGTTGACCGGTGAACGCTTCGTCCACGTCTTCGGCCCCCTGGCGGCTACGGCCGAACACCTCCTGCGGCTCGACGCCAGCCAGCAGCCGGGCGATGCTGATCGGATAGCAGCCGACGTCCCACAAGCTGCCGCCCCCGAGCGCCGGCTCCCAGCGCACGTCGCCGGTGCGCGTCAGCTGGAACGTGAAGGCGCTGCGGATCAGCCGCAGCTTGCCGATGGCCCGCTCCTGCACCAGTGCCTTCAGCCGCAGCGTCTGCGGGTGGTGCCGGTACATGAAGGCTTCCGTAACGACCACGCCGGCGGCCTTCGCCTCGCGCGCGATCGCATCGACGTCGGCGACGGTCGTGGCGAGCGGCTTCTCGCAGAGCACGTGCTTGCCCGCGCGCACGGCCCGTATGGTCCAGGCCGCGTGCAGCGCGTTCGGCAACGGGTTGTAAATCGCGTCAATCTCCGGATCGTCGATCAGCGTTTCGTAGCTGCGGTGCGTTCGCGGGATGCCCCACTCGCGGGCGTAGGCCTCGCCGCGCTCCTGGTCGCGGCTGGCCACGGCCACCAGGGCATGCCGGGACGACTCACGCAGTGGTGGAATGATGGAGCGATTGATGCGGGCGGTGCCGAGCAGGCCCCAGCGAAACGGTCTCTGTGACATGGTGGGTTCCGGTGTCAGTCGGGCGACGGGCCGCGGCCAGCAGCATGGCGGCGCGCCAGCTTGAGGACGGTTTCACTCGGCAGCGTCGAAATGACGGCGTACACCAGCGGGCCGTCCTGCCAGCAGGCGATGGTCTGCGTCGTCTTGCGGAAGATGTGCAGCGTCGTGACGCCGTCCTGCCGCACGTCGTCCGGCGGTCCGAGATCCTCCAGCCGCCCGAGGAACGCCTCTGCGAGGGCCGAGTCCACCGCGCGCGAGCGGTAGAACCAGGCCGCGGCCGAGCGGCCCGCGAACGTGTGTGGACGCCCGCCGAGCAGCGTGAACGCCGGCTCGAGGCTCACGATGCGCGGCGTGAACCCGAGGTTCTCGCGCGCGAGCGCACGCGCGAGCGACGCCGCGTCCCCGTCCTGCACCGTCGGGCCGAGCGAACCCGCCATCATGCTCGTGTAGTCCTGCGACAGCTTCGCGGCCAGGCCCGGCGTTCGGCCCAGCGACATCAGCAGCACGAGCACGGCGGCCCCGAGGATCACCGCGCCAATGACCACCGGCGTTCCCGTCACGAGCGGGCGCGCGCTGGTCCACGGCCTGGCGCCTGTCCGGCCGGTGTTCTCGGTGACCACGGAGACATTGTACGTTAGTGGATCATTGTCGCTGTGGTTCGAGGTTCCGGGTTCCGGGTTCCACGTTCGAGGTGTGGGGTTCCAGGTGCCCGATTGGTTCGACGCGCCGAGGGTCACATCCAACGAAACACGCGCAGAGCCATCGCGAAGCTGCTGCCGCCCCACGCAATGAGCAGCGCCAGCTCGCGCGCGATCGTGCCGGCCGACGCGCCCTCGAGCATCACCGCGCGCAAGGCGTCGTTCAATGCGGTGAGGGGCAGCGCGCGAATGAAGGGCTGGAGCGGATCGGGAAAGTTGGATGAGGCGAAGAACACGCCGGAGACGATCCACATCGGCAGGATGACCAGATTGAGCATGCCCGAGAGCCCTTCCACCGTCTTCGCGCGACTGGCGGCGAGCAGCCCGATGCCGGCGAAGCTGAGCGCGCCGACGAGAATCGTGAAGGCAATCACGAGCCACGAACCCCGCATCGGCACGCCGAACACCAAATGGCCGAAGCCGAGGAGCACGCCGGCCTCGATGACCAGGAACACCATGCGCGCGAAGATCTGCGCCAGCAGGTAGTCGCTGCGGCGCATCGGCGTGGCGACGAGGCGCTTCAGCAGCTTGCGCGTGCGCGACTGCACGATCGAGAAGCCGACACCCCAGAGGCCGGTCTGCATGATCGTCATGCCAAGAAGCCCGGGCACCAGCCAGTCGATGTAGCGTGAACCGGCAGACGCCACGGCTTCGTCGTGCGGGGTCCACGCGTCGCGGCGTCCGCCCGCCCGCTGCAGCACATCGTCCACGACCCGCCGCGCCAGGCGGCTCTCGGCGCGGGCCGGATCGTAGCGGTACGTGGGCGGCGGCCCTGGCTCGACGACGATCTGGATCGATGCGCGGCGGACCGCCGTTTCGATCTCACCGGGTGCGAGCAGCCGCACCTGGATCCCCGCGGCCGACCGCAGCGCCTGCGCCGTCGCCGCCGCGTGCGGGCCGTCAACTACGGCAACGATCACCGTGTCGGTCGTCCGGGACGGAAACGCAATCCCGAGCGCGATCGCCATGAGCACCGGGAACACGAACATCCAGAACAGCGCTTCGGGCTCGCGCACGACCTCCAGCAGCCGCGTGCGCGTCAGTTCGGTCAGGGCCGCCCTGCGGGAACTACGCATCGCGCAGGTGCCTGCCCGTCAGTTTCACGAACACGTCCTCCAGCGTGGCGCTGTGCGTGGTGAGCAGCGAGAGCGGCGCGCCCGACGCTTCGAGCGCGGCAAGCAGCGCCGGCACCGCCAGGTGCACCTCTGACGCGCTGAGCAGCACGCGATCGTCCTCCGCCCGCACCTCGGTGACACCGGGGAGCATGCGAAGCGTTTCGTGCGGTGGCCCCAGGCGGCCCGCCGCCACCGCAAACTCGATGACATGCTCGGCTCCGAGTGACGCGATCAGCTCGCGCGGCGTGCCGAGGGCGATCACGCGCCCCTGATCGACCACGGCGACCCGATCGCAGAGCGCCTGCGCCTCGTCCATGTAGTGGGTCGTCAACAGGATGGTGCCGCCCTCGCGCCTGAACGACTCGAGCAGCGTCCACAACTGCCGGCGCGACTGCGGGTCGAGCCCAGTCGTCGGCTCGTCCAGAAACAGCACCTCGGGGCGGCCGACGAGGGCGCAGCCGATCGCAAGACGCTGCTTCTGGCCTCCCGACAGCTTGCCGACCCACGCGGAACGCTTCGCGTCGAGTTCGACGATCGCCAACACCTCGTCGACGGTGCGGCCGCGATCGTAGAACGCCCGGAACAGCCGCAGCGTCTCTTCGACCGACAGCTTGTCGTTCAGTTGGGTTTCCTGCAGCTGAATCCCGAGGCGCTGGCGCAGCGCGTCGTCACCGCGGCCCCAGGACCGGCCGAGCACTTCGACCTCGCCGGCATCGTGGCGCGTGAGCCCCTCCAGGATCTCGATCGTCGTCGTCTTGCCCGCGCCGTTCGGCCCGAGCAACCCGAAGCACTCGCCGACGAGGACTTCCAGGTCGAGACCGTTCACGGCGACGACGTCGGCGTAGCGCTTGACGAGCCCGGCGCAGCGGAGCGCCACCCCACCGGGCGGCACGTCGGCGGCAGTCACGATCATGAACGTGAAAGTCCCTGCTGGATGTCACGCGCGCGGACGTGCGCGCGGCTGGTTGGCGCCAGCGGTGCGTTTGGGGCGGTCAGAGCACGGCCGGAGTCGATCCGGCGAACCACGACGCGACGACGGAATCTTCGCGGATGATGGTGTCTTCGCGATCCGAACCGGTGGAGATGATCGCTGCTGGAACACCGCTGACCTCCTCGAGACGGCGAACGTAATCGCGCGCCGCGTCGGGCAGGTCGTCGAAGCGCCGGACGCCTCTGCTCGGCGCGGTCCATCCCGGCATGACTTCATAGACCGGCTCACAGCCGTCGAGCACCTGGAGATCGGCGGGGAAATCAGTCAGCACGGTGTCACCGCGCCGATACCCGGTGCAGATCTCGATCTGCTCCATGTCGTCGAGCACGTCGAGCTTGGTGAGCGCCAGCGCGTCGAGCCCGTTGATCCGGGCGGCGTAGCGCACCGCCACCGCGTCGTACCAGCCGCAGCGCCGCGGGCGCCCCGTCGACGCGCCGTATTCCTGGCCGCTCTCGCGCAGACGGTTTCCGACCTCGCCGAAGAGTTCAGTCGGGAGCGGCCCTTCACCGACGCGCGTCGTGTACGCCTTCGCCACGCCGAGCACACCGTGCACCGCCCTCGGCGGCACACCCAGCCCCGTGCATACGCCGCCTGCAGTGCCGTTCGACGAGGTCACGTACGGGTAGGTGCCGTGGTCGATGTCGAGCATCGTGCCCTGCGCGCCCTCGAACATCACGTGACGGCCCTCGCGCATCGCCTGCACGAGCACGGCCGATGTGTCGGCGATGAGCGGCATCAGGCGCTCGCCGACTGCCATCAGTCCATCGAGCACCTCGCGCCAGTCGAGGTGCGGCTCGGGGATCAGCTTGTTCCGCGCCATCACGTTCTCGCGCACATGCGCCGACACTGCCGCGGCGTGCTTCAGATCGCAGACGCGGAGGCCACGCCGCGCGTTCTTGTCCTCGTACGCCGGTCCGATACCGCGCGAGGTGGTCCCGATCTTCCGCTCGCCGCGCCGCGCCTCCGAGAGCAGGTCGAGCTCGCGGTGGTACGGCAGGATCAGGTGGGCGCGGTCGCTGACGAGCAGGCGGCCCGTGGTGTCGATTCCGAGCGCAGCGAGGTGATCGACCTCCGTGAAGAGCGCGTGCGGGTCGATGACCACGCCATTGCCGATCACGCAGATCACGCCGGGATGCAGAATGCCGGACGGGATGAGGTGCAGGACGAACTTCTGGCCTCGCACGTACACGGTGTGACCCGCGTTGTGGCCGCCCTGATACCGGGCGACGTACGAAAACCGCGGCGTGAGGAGATCGACAATCTTCCCTTTGCCCTCGTCCCCCCACTGCGCGCCGAGCACTGCGATGTTCATGACAACCATGCATACTACAGCGATTCACCACTTCGGAATGCACGACGCGGAATCCGCAATCGTTCAGAATTCCGGCTGCGGGACGCAAACGCCGTGTTGAGTCCAGGGCGTTGAGCGATCGGCCTTTCGTCCATCCGGTCTCGTGCCTATTCCGGACTGCGACGCTTCCCGACACGAACCCGCCCGCCGAATTGACGCGGTGTCCCTGATAGACTCTCGCCATGGTGCTGCTCGACGGCCACTCGCTCACGCTCGGCGACATCGTGGCGATTGCCGACGACGACGAGGCGGTTGGCGTGGCGCCGGAGGCGCGTGCGCGCGTCGACGCGGCGCGGGCCGTGGTCGAGCGGAAGGCGGACGGCGACGAGGCGGTGTACGGCATCAATACCGGCTTCGGCTCCTTCGCCGACGTGCGCATCCCGCACGACGCGCTGGCGGCGCTGCAGTTGAACCTGCTGCGCAGCCATGCGGCCGGCGTCGGCGAGCCGCTCTCGGCGCGCGCCGTGCGCGCGACGATGGCGCTCCGGGCCAACGTGCTGGCGTGCGGATACTCGGGCGTGCGTGCCAGCACCCTCGATGGGCTGATTGCGCTCCTCAATTCCGGGGTGCACCCGGTCGTGCCCTCGCGCGGCTCGGTGGGCGCGAGCGGCGACCTCGCACCGCTCGCGCACCTCGCTCTGGTGCTCGTCGGGGAAGGCGACGCGATGGTCGGCGGCGTACGGCTGCGCGGCGCCGACGCGCTGCGGGCGGCGGCGCTCGACGCGATCGTGCTCCAGCCCAAGGAAGGCCTCGCGCTCATCAACGGCACGCAACCGTCAGCCGCCGTCCTTGCCCTGGCGCTCGCGGACGCCGAGCGGCTGGCGCGCGCCGCCGACGTCGCGGCCGCGCTCTCGATCGACGGCCTGCGCGGATCGACGCGTCCGTTCGACCCGCGCATCCACGATGCGCGACCGTTCGACGGGCAGCGCGCCTCGGCCGCGAACATCGCGCGGCTGCTGGCGGACAGCGCGATCAACGCGTCGCACGTGAACTGCGGCCGCGTGCAGGACGCGTACTCGATGCGTTGCGCCGCGCAGGTGCATGGCGCGGCGCGCGACGCACTGGCGTTCGTTCACCGGACCGTGGCCATCGAGGCCAACGCCGCGACCGACAACCCGATGGTCTTCGCCGACACGGGTGAGATTGTGTCGGGCGGCAATTTTCACGGCGCGCCGATTGCCGTGGCCGCCGACCTGCTCGCGATTGCCGTGGCGCAGTTCGCCACGATCAGCGAGCGCCGCAGCGATCGCCTGGTCAATCCGGCGCTGAGCGGCCTGCCGGCATTTCTCACGCGTGACGGCGGGCTGCAATCCGGGCTGATGATGGCGCAGGTGACGGCGGCGGCGCTCACCTCCGAGCTCAAGGTGCTCGCGCATCCGGCGTCGGTCGACTCGATTCCGACCTCGGGCAACAAGGAGGACCACGTGAGCATGAGCATGGCCGCCGCGCTCAAAGCCGAGCGCGCCGTCGCGCTCGCGCGGCATGTCGTCGCCGTCGAACTGCTCTGCGCGGCGCAGGCGATCGACCTGCTCGCGCCGCTCACGACGTCGCCACCGCTGGCGCGCGTGCATGACACCATTCGCGCGCACGTACCGCCACTCGATCGCGATCGCCCGCCGTCACCAGACATTGTGGCGATTGACGGGCTGATTCAGACAGGCGCGATCGATCACGCACACGGCGTCGTTGTCAACTAGCGGCCGCGAATTTTTCGAATTGACAACGCGCGCCGCGGTTCTTACCTTCTATCCTTTCGCGCCGCTCCCGCGACAGCCCGAATCGCCACATGGACACCGCATCCCGCATCGTCCGCGCACCACGCGGCTCGACCCTCACGTGCAAGGGTTGGCCGCAGGAAGCGGCGCTGCGGATGCTGATGAACAACCTCGACCCGGAGGTCGCCGAGCGTCCGCAGGACCTCGTCGTCTACGGCGGCTCGGGCCGCGCGGCCCGCAGCTGGCCCGCGTTCGACGCGATCGTCGCGTCGTTGCGTGCGCTCGAAGACGACGAGACGCTGCTGGTGCAGTCGGGGAAGCCCGTCGGTGTGTTCCGGACGCATCGCGAGGCCCCGCGCGTGCTCATCGCCAACGCGCTCGTCGTGCCGGCCTGGGCCACGCTCGAGAACTTCCGCGATCTCGAGGATCGCGGCCTCACGATGTACGGGCAGATGACCGCCGGAAGCTGGATCTACATCGGCACGCAGGGCATTCTGCAAGGCACCTACGAGACGCTCGCCGCCGTCGGCCGGCGGCATTTCGGCGGCAGCCTGGCGGGACGGCTGTTCGTCACGGCCGGGCTCGGCGGCATGGGCGGCGCCCAGCCGCTGGCCGCGACCATGAACGGCGGAGTCGCGCTCTCAGTGGAAGTCGATCCGGCGCGCATCGAGCGGCGGCTGGCCACCCGCTACGTGGACGAAGCCACCGATTCGCTCGATGAGGCCCTGGAGCGCGTCGCGCGCTGGACCCGCGGCAAGACCGCGCGCTCGATCGCGCTCTGCGGCAACGCGGCCGACGTGCTGCCGGAGCTCGTCGCCCGCGGCGTGACGCCCGACGTCCTGACCGACCAGACCTCGGCGCACGATCCGCTGAACGGCTACGTGCCGAATGGCCTGACACTCGGCGAGGCGGCGGCACTTCGCGGCCGCGATCCCGCCGCGTACACTGCCCGCTCCGTGCAGGCCATGGCGCGGCACGTGCGCGCGATGCTGGCCCTCCAGCGGCGCGGCGCGGTGACGTTCGACTACGGCAACAACATCCGCGCGCAGGCGCAGAAGGCGGGCGTGGCCGACGCATTCGAGATTCCGGGCTTCGTGCCCGAGTACGTGCGTCCCCTCTTCTGCGAAGGCAAGGGCCCGTTCCGGTGGGCGGCGCTCTCCGGCGATCCGGCAGACATCGCCGTCAGCGATGCAGCGGTGCTGGAGCTCTTTCCCGAGGACGAGGCCCTCGCCCGCTGGATCCGCCTCGCCCGGGAGCGGGTCGCGTTCCAGGGCCTGCCGGCGCGGATCTGCTGGCTCGGCCTCGGCGCGCGCGCGGCGTTCGGGCTGCGGCTGAATGCACTCGTGCGCAGCGGCCGCATTTCAGCGCCGATCGTGATCGGACGCGATCACCTCGACACCGGATCGGTGGCGTCGCCGAACCGCGAAACCGAAGGCATGCGCGACGGCAGCGACGCGATCGCCGACTGGCCGGTGCTGAACGCGCTGCTGAACGCGTCGTGCGGCGCCACCTGGGTGTCGGTGCACCATGGCGGCGGCGTGGGCATCGGCTACTCGCTGCATGCGGGGATGGTCATTGTCGCCGACGGCACCCCGGAGGCCGATGCGCGTCTCGAGCGCGTGCTCACATGCGACCCGGGCATCGGGGTCGCGCGCCACGCCGATGCCGGCTATCCCGAGGCGCTCGCCACGGCGGAACGCCACGGCGTCAGGCTGCCGATGCGGGGGCCCGGCGTGGAGGTCGCACCATGACGATCGCCCGTCCCGCGCTGCTGCGCCGCGTCCAGGCGGTGGTGGACGCCACGCCCTCCCGGATCCCCGTGCTCCTCGGCGGCTGCGGCAGCGGGCGCAGCTCGCTCGCCCGTGAACTGCAGGCGCGCATCGGGGTGGAGCGCTGCCAGTACATCGACCTCGAGCGCGTCGCCACGACGCCGGAGCGCTTCCACCGGGTGCTCTGCCTGCAGTCGCCGTTCCTCGCGGCCGACGTGCCGCTCGCGACGCCGACGCCTCGCGCGGCGTTCGACGCGACGCTGGCGTTCCTGACCGGCGCGCGCGCGCCGGACGGGAGTCCGGCGACGTTCCTGATCGACGAGGCGCTGGAGTTCCGCACCTTCGAGAACTTCCCCGGCCTGCGCCACATCATGCGCGACCTGCTCGGCGCGATCCTGACGAGCAGCAATCGGTTCGTGCTCACCACGCGGTACGTGAGCCGCGCGTTGCGGCTGCTGCGCGACGCGGCGCCCCGCTTCGAGGTGATCCACGTGCCGCCGCTGGACCCGCTGGAACTGCGCCAGGCCGTCCAGGCGAACCCGACGGGGCTCGCGGCGGCCGACATGGCACGCGCGATCCACGCGCTCACCGACGGACATACCGGCCACGCGCACGCGCTGCTCACGGTCATGACCGAGCTGTCGCGCCAGGGCGGCAGCGACCCCGTGAGCGCGCTGGCGGCGGCCTTCGAACCCGGCGCGCCGCTCGCCTCGCGGGTCGGCTGGTGCTACGAGCTGCGCCTGCATCGCGCACGCGGGTATGGCGCGCTCAAGGGCATTCTCGGCATCCTGGCCGACGAA
The DNA here is from genome assembly GCA_963697705.1 of Vicinamibacteria bacterium. GTDB lineage: Bacteria > Acidobacteriota > Vicinamibacteria > Vicinamibacterales > JAENWD01 > CAVUCH01. The sequence goes on along the minus strand of CAVOPA010000008.1, from coordinate 120,484 downwards.
GAGCCGCTCACTCTCACCGAGATCGCCCAGCGCCTGCAGCGCACGCCCGGGTCGACGAAGGATTACCTCTCGTGGCTGGAAGACGTGGACCTCGTCAACGTGCGGCAGAAGCGCTACACCTTTGCCGATCCCTTGATGCGGCTCTGGGTCCGCATCCACTGCCGTCCCGTGCCGCCGACCGAGGATCAGATTGCGAGCGAGGTGCACCAGTACGCGCTCGGACGCCTGCCCCAGGCGCAGCCAGCCCTGGCGCTGGCCGGGGCCGGAGTCTCTGCCGAAGACGAGCGAAAGACGTGGGGCATCATCGAGATCGATTGACGCCCGAAGAGCCGGTTCGCAAGAGCGGCGACGACGGCTTCGCGGAGCCCACGACGAGCTCGTGGCGCTCATCGTGTGTCAGCACGGTCCGCTTCTGACGCGCCAGACCCCGGCTGGCTCCGGCCACTCATCGCGTGGCGAGCTTGAGCAGCGCCAGGCGGGCCGCTTCCTGTTCCGCTTCCTTCTTCGTCCGGCCGCTCGCATCCGCGAGCGTCTCACCCGCGACGCGCACTTCGACGTGAAACAGCTTGTCGTGGTCCGGGCCGGTCGCCCGCGTGATCACATAGTCGGGGAGCGGCCGGTCCGTGCCCTGCAGGCGTTCCTGCAGCGTCGACTTGAAGTCGCGCAGGAATTCCGGCGAGCGCACGCGCGCGATCTCGTCCGACAGCTCGGTGAGGATGAAACGGCGCGCCTCCTCGAGGCCGCCGTCGAGGAAGATCGCGGCCATCAACGCCTCGCAGGTATCGGCCAGCAGCGCCTGCTTGCGGCGCCCGCCGGTCTTCTCCTCGCCGCGCCCGAGCAGCAGGTGCTCGCCGAGCCCGAGGTGCCCGGCCATCACCGCCAACGATGTCGTGGAGACGAGCGTCGCCTTCACCTTGGACTTCTGCCCCTCGTGAAAATGCGGAAACTCGCGAAACAGCATCTCCGCGATCACCAGACCAAGCACTGCGTCGCCGAGGAACTCGAGCGACTCGTTGTCGGCGACGCCGCCGCTCGCATCCTCCTGCGCCCGAGACTTGTGCGTCAGCGCATGCTCCAGCAGGCCGCGATCGCGAAACCGGTAGCCGAGGCGCCGCTCGAGCGGCTCGAACTCGTGACGGATGGGAATCACCACCGCGCCGTCCGGCTCCGCGCGGTGCGCTTCGATCAGCCGCACGGCTGCGTCCGCTTCGTCGGGCGGCACCGCGATCCGCACCTGCCGCAGGCCCTTCATGCTGACGGGGAAGACCGACGGTGTGCCTTCGAGCGACTGCACGACCGGGATGCCGTGCGATTCGAGGAGCCCCGCCACCACGCTCGCCTCGATGTCCGAATGGCTGCGGAAGATCACGGGCCAGTCGCTGGTCACACCAGCACCGCTTCCCGGCTCGACGGCCGATCCGAGGCCGCGGACGGCAGGTCGTCCACACGCAGCAGGATGAACGTCATGTCGTCGTGCTGCGGTGCGCCGTCGGCGAAGGCGTGCACCTCGCGGAGGATGCGCTCGCGCAGCTCGTCACACGGCAGGGCGCCGTGCTGCTCGATGATCGCGCCGAGGCGCGGTTCGCCGAACAGGTCCTCGGCGTGGTTCATCTGCTCGCTCAGGCCGTCGGTGAAGAACATGAACAGGTCGCCGCCGACGAGCGGAATCGTGACTTCCTCGAGCGCCTGCTCGAACCGGGAGCCATCGTCGATGCGCAGCCCGAGCACCATGCCGTCGGGCACGAGGATGTGCGCTTCACGCTCGCCTCCGCGCGCCCCCGGCAGGTGAATGAGCGGCGTGTGCCCGGCCCGCGCCCAGGTCATCGTCCGCGCGTCGAGATCGAGCACGGCGTAGGTCATCGTGATGAAGCTGCGGCTATCCAGGTGCGCCGAGATGATGCGGTTGGCCGCAATGAGCAGATCGCGGGGCGAGCGGTGAATCTGGGTGAGCGACAGCATCAACCCTTTCAGTTCGGCCATGTAGAGCGCGGCCGACGTGCCCTTTCCAGCCACGTCCGCGATCAGCAGGCCGAGCCGGTTGCCCTCGAGGGGCAGGAAGTCGTAGTAATCGCCGCCGACCTCGCGGGCCGGTAGACAGACCGCGGTGAGCGATACGCCCGGGAATTCGACCGGCGGGTTCTGCGGCAGCAGCGACATCTGGATGCGCCGGGCGATCTTCAGTTCCTCCTCGAGCCGCTTCTTCTCCGCCATTTCGGCCAGCAGCGACGAGAGGTGTGCCGTCATGCTGTTGAACGAATCCGCCAGTTCTCCCAGCTGGTCTTTCGCCATCACGGCAATCCGGTGCGAGAAGTCGCCCTGCCGCACACGCTCGGTGCCGACGAACAGCTCGTGCACCGACCCGGTAATCGAGCGTGCGAGGGCAAGGCCCATCAGCAGCGCGACGAACTGCACGATCAAGAGCAGGACGCCGACAACGAAGATGACCAGCACCAGCAGCTGGCCGAAGCGCGAGGGCGAGAGGCGCGCGTAGATCTCGGCCACGTTGAGCATGATCGAGACGGTGGCGGTGCCGGTACGTCCAGTACCCCAATCGGTGAACTCGAAGAACGCGACCCACGTCGGCTGAAGGGCGCTCGTCTTGGCATCGGCGGCCGACGGCGTGGGGTCGGGCGCCGACTGCCGCCCGGTCATGGGCAGCGCGCCTGTGCCCTTCATCAGCGAGACGCCGCGCAAGGAGATGCCCGTCTCCTCGCGAAGCCGCAGGATCGTCAGCTCGTTCAGCGGCAGGTCGAGCACGACGGCGTAGCGCGGACCCGGCCCGGTCGGGAATGCCACCGCCCGCACGAAGAGCCGCACGGCGCGCGCGCTGGCTTCGCCCTCGGTCCCTGCCTCGGTGGTCGTCTTGGGAGCATCGCTGGCGACCGCCGTGTCGGTCTCATGGGGGCCCGCTGTTGGCGCCCCTGACGGCGGCGCCCAGTAGGCCATCAGCCCCGAGAACCCGGTGCACCCCACCCATGACGGCACGCTGGTCGGCGCGTCGAGGTGCGGCCATGGGCCGGTTGCAATTGGCTCCGGCACCGCCGGCGCGGGGACGACACCCGGTGCGTCCGATGCGCACGTGCGCTCGACGGGCACCAGCGCCAGGGACGCTTCGGGAAAGCGCGTCTCGAGCGTCGCCTGCTTGCGCTCGAGCCGATCGGCCAAATCGACGCGCCCCGGCGATCGCGACAGCTCGATCGCGGTGGTCTGCGCGAGGAACTGCGCCTGTTCGGCCAGGCCCCGCAAACGCGTCTCGACGACGTACGAACTGATGCTGCTGAAGAGCAGCATGCCGCAGAGCGCAAAGAAGACGATGATCAGCAGCGCCGGTACGAGACCGACGAAGATGAACGACAAAATCAGCTTGCGGCGCACGCGCCACAGCAGCCGCCGGCGTGCAAGCCCGATCAGGCGACCCGCAAAGACGGTGATGCCCGCAAGCAGCGCGAGCGTGCCAACCGTACCGACCGCGTCGGTGAGCGGAGTGCGGCCGACCACGAGTTGGGCGAGCGAGGCGAGCAGGCGGATCGCGGCCCCGACGACGAGCGCGCGGCCGGGCAGGGTGCGCAGCAGCAGGTCGCCGGCCGAGGCGCGAGCGGGGAGCCCGTCAGCGCCGAGCCGCCGCGGGGAATCTCTGGACATGTGCTCGACCGCGCAGATTGCCCGAGAATCATATCAAAGGTAAGCTGAGTCCCCGGTCACCTGCGGCCGGTCCCAACCGCCTGGTACTCCCCGTGACACTCACACCACGCGCTCGCTTCAGCACCATCTGCATCCACGCCGGCCAGCAACCGGATCCGACGACCGGGGCGATCATCACCCCGATCTACCAGACGTCCACGTACGTGCAGCCGGAACTCGGCCACCACAAGGGATACGAGTACGCGCGTACCCAGAACCCCACGCGTGCGGCACTCGAGGCGAACGTGGCCGCGATCGAACGCGGCCGTGCGGGTTTTGCGTTCGCGTCCGGCATGGCGGCCATCAGCGCCATCGCCACCATGCTCAAGAGCGGCGACCACGTGATCGTCACCGATAACACGTACGGCGGCACTTTCCGGCTGTTCGACAAGGTGCTGCTGCGGTACGGTCTCACCTTCAGCTATGTCGACACCTCGGACCTCGGCGCCGTGGAACGGGCCATCACGCCGCAGACGCGGCTGCTCTTCGTCGAGACGCCCACAAACCCCGTCATGAGCATCACGGATTTGGCAGCCGCCGCTGCGCTTGCGCACGCTCACGACATCCGGCTGGCCGTCGACAATACGTTTGCGAGCCCGAGCCTGCAGCGTCCGATCGAGTTCGGCGCCGACCTCGTCGTGCACAGCACGACCAAGTACCTGAACGGCCACAGCGACAGCATCGGCGGCATCGTGATCGCGGTGCGCGATGACGACAGCGAGTGGCTGAAGTTCGTGCAGAATTCCGCCGGCGCCATCCTGAGCCCGTTCGATTCCTGGCTGGTGCTGCGCGGTACCAAGACGCTGGCGGTTCGGATGGAGGCGCACAACCGAAATGGGCAGGCGATCGCCGAATACGTCGCGCGCCATCCAAAAGTGCGCACCGTCTACTATCCGGGTCTGGTGGATCACCCCCAGCACGCGCTCGCACGCCGCCAGATGCACGGGTTCGGCGGCATGCTCGCCTTCGACATGGGATCGCTCGAAGGCGCGAGGGCGGTGCTGAACGGCGTCCGGCTGATGGCACTCGCCGAGAGCCTGGGCGGCGTCGAGACCCTCATTTCCCACCCGGCCACGATGACGCACGCCTCGGTGCCCGCCGAGCGGCGGGCGGCCATCGGGATCACCGACGGCCTGGTGCGGATCTCGGCGGGTATCGAAGACATCGACGACCTGCTCGAAGATCTGGAACAGGCGCTCCGGGGAGCCGACGCGTAGAGGCGGGCGGCGGTCGGCTGGGGGCTGGGGCTGGCGGCTGGCGGCTGGCGGCTGAAGGTTAGTGGCCAACCCTCGGGCGGCAAACTGAAACCGTTCCTTAGCCTTTAGCCCTTAGCCTTTCGCCCTTAGCCTTCAGCCCTCTGAGGCTTCCGCCCCGTCGCTGTCCCGCTCCGTCGTCGATGCCGATACCCACTTCAAATACGCCTCGCTGCCCTCCGCCACGCTGATGACCAGAAACTCTGGCAGTTCGTACGGGTGCAATTCGTGCAGCCGGCGCTCGAGGTCCGGCAGGCGTGCGGCGGTCGTCTTGATGATCACCTGCCGCTCCTGATCCCGCTCGACGGCGCCGCGCCACCGGAAGAAGGAGTCCATCTCGGGGAACACGTTCACGCACGCGGCAAGGCGCTCCTCTACGAGACGTGTTCCGAGCGCTGCCGGGTCGCTGTCCATACCGATCGTCGTCAGAACGATCACGTAGTCGTCAGTCACGAGTACCTCATGATTCAAGAAAGTCGGGCCCGTTCAGCAATTAAGACTTGTACTTTCGCCGAAAGTGCGATACAACAGATCGCGCAAATCGAACTTGTCCGTTACAAGGCCTCGCTCGGATTCCTCACGACGTGAAATCGACAACGCCACCCCGAGCCCCCAAACGCCAGGTGGCTGTCGCTGCGCCTCTCGGTTCGCGTCTGCTGAAGGTTGCCCTGGCGTTCGTGGGGTGCGCGCTCGCGCTCGATGCCCTCGTCGGCGCACGCGGACTGCCCGCGGTGCTCCAGGCGCGGCGTGAATACCAGGCCTTGTCGAGCGAGCTCACACGGATTCGAGACGAGAATGCGCAGCTGCGGCGGCAAGTGCATAGGCTCCGGGAGGATCCCGAGGCAATCGAAGAAATTGCGCGGCGCGATCTGCACCTGATTCGGCCCGGCGAGAAGGTCTTCATCATCCGCGACGTCACTCCGCCCGACGGCCCCAAGCCCCACTGAGCACGGCGGCGTGGGCGCACTGCCTGCCCGTCACTCCTTAAGGTACCCACTCCCGCGACATCGGCCGCCCCCCCCATGCATCTGGACTGGGGGTCACGACTGGCCGTTCGGATCGCGGGTGATCCACGTACACCTCCAGCCCGTTTCCGTTCGGATCGTTCAGGTAAAAGACGTTTTCGAGGCTCTCGGCTCTGAGTCTTGGGTCGGGGTTGCGGGTCTGGGTTCTGGTTCGAGTCCCGGGTTTCGCTCAGGCGCCTGGTGCTCGGCGAGAGGTCCCGCGCGGTCATCGTCTCAGGTTTTTGCTGTGCCGCAAAGCGCCGGCTGACCGAGAGGCGGCCCGCGCACTGCGTGGCCTCGGTGCCGCTCAGGTGCTCTTACTCGCGCCATAATCGACTCATGCGCCTCAGGACACCTGCCCTGATTGCCCTCGCATCGGTCGCCGGCATCTCGCTAATTGCGGTGCAGCAATCGATGTCGCGCTCGCGGGATGTGGCCAGGCTATATGCCAAAACGTGCACCAATTGCCATGGCCCGAAGCTGACCGGCGCTCAGGGGCCGAGCCTCGTCGACGACGAGTGGAGGCATGGCGGCGACGATGCGAGCATCGCCAAGAGCATCCACGACGGGCAGCCGGCCACAGGGATGCCGCCATTTGGCGTGACGCTCAGCGCCCCGGAGATCCGCGCGCTCGTCATCTACATCCGCGAGGAGGGCGCCAAATTCAAGCGCGGGCAGACGCGGTTTGCCAAGCCGGCAGGCAACCTGTCAGTAAGCAGCGATCTTCACGCCTTCCGGCTGGAGACCGTCACCGAATCCGTGAAGGCGCCGTGGGCGCTTGCCCTCATGCCTGACGGGCGCATCCTCGCGACCGAGAAGGACGGACAACTGCGAGTGGTCCAGGGCCGCACGGTGTCGGACCCAATCCTCGGTGTCCCGCCGGTGTTCACCGATGGCCAGGCAGGCTTGCTCGACGTGGCGCTGCACCCGGATTTTAAGACGAACGGGTGGGTCTACCTCTCGTACAGCGATCCCGGACAGTTCGGATCCGCAATGACAGCGGTGGTCCGGGGGCACATCAAGGACGGCGCCTTCGTTGACCAGCAGCAGATCTTCAAGGCGAACCCGGCCCACTACCGGCGCGGCGGCGTTCACTTCGGCTCGCGCTTCGTGTTCGACGGCGAAGGCCACCTGTTCTTTTCAATCGGCGAGCGCGGCCAGAAAGACGATGCCCAGGACGTGATGCGCCCGAACGGCAAGGTGCATCGCTTGTTCGATGACGGGCGGGTACCCGACGACAATCCGTTCGCGAACAAGGCCGGTGCGGTGCGGAGCATCTGGAGTTACGGCAATCGCAATCCGCAGGGGCTGGTCCGGCACCCGGTCACTGGCGACCTGTGGGAACTGGAGCATGGGCCGCGGGGTGGCGACGAGCTGAACGTGATTCGGGCCGGGCGCAACTACGGCTGGCCGGTGATCACGTACGGCATGGACTACGACGGCACGGCGATTACCGACCGCACCGCGCAGGAGGGCATGGAGCAGCCCGTGGTCTATTGGACGCCCTCGATCGCCGTCAGCTCGCTCGATGTCTACCTGGGCGACGCGTTCCCCAAGTGGAAGGGCAATCTGCTCGTCGGCTCCCTGGCCGCGCAGGAATTGCGCCGGCTCGAGATCGACGGCACGAGGGTAACCACGCAGGAAGTGCTCTTCAAGAACGTCGGCCGCATCCGCGACGTCGTCGTCGGCCCTGACGGGTTCGTCTACCTCGCGATGCACGGGCCGGATCGAATCGCGCGGCTGGTGCCAGCCGAGGGACCTCCGCTCAGTATGGGTCGGTGAAAAGGCGCAACGAGAACGGATGATCCCGCACTGAACTGCGGCTTTACGCTGCTCGACGCGAATCGTTACAGCCGCGGCGCGGGCGGCTTGATCGGCGGCAGGAACGGCAGCGCGCCGGTCGTGCGCATCTTCCGTTTGTAGACCTTGTCCTGGCTGGTGACGTAGAGCTCGTCGAACGACGCCCCGCCGAAGGCGACGTTGGCGAGCCACGCACGCTGCGGCTTGCTGATGATGCCGGTGACCTTCCCCGCCTGATCACACACCTGGACGCCGAGATCCGTTGCGACGTACAGGTTGCCGAGCGCGTCGACGGTCATCCCGTCGGCACGGCTTCCGGCTGTTCCTTCCTGCAGGTGCAGGTGGTAGAACGGCTCCTCGTCAGTCAACGAACCGTCGGATGCGATGCGGAAGGAGTAAACGAACTGCCCGTCCGTGTCGGCGACATAGAGGAGCGTCTGGTCCGGCGAGAGGAGCACGCCATTCGGGTTGGCGAGGCCGCTATTGACGATGCGTTTGTCGCCTTTCGCGGTCACGAGCCAGACCTGCTTGTGCGCCGGCTCGCTCACGTAGATGTTGCCCGCGTGCGTCACGGCCAGGTCGTTCGGCTCGATCCCATCGGCCAGCACTGACTCACGACTCTCCGCGTCCCAGGCCACGATGCGCTTGCTGGCACTCTGAGCGGCGTAGAGCCGCCCGTCCGCGCCAAACATCAGGCCGCTGGCGCCTCCCGTCTCCTCCCTGAACACTGACACCTTGCCGTCGACTGACACGCGGTAGACGCGGTTCCTTGGGACGTCAGCAAAGAACACTTCGCCTTTCGCGTTCACCGCGGGCCCCTCGGTGAACGTGTAGCCCTCACCCACGAGCTGCCAGCCCTGTTCTGGCGGCAGAACGCTGGTCATCAGCGGCTGCTTCGATTCTCTCGCGGGCGCGATCGGGGTTGGGTAACCACGCCACAGCCAGCGAAGCGCGTCGGGAAGAATCGACGCGCCGTGCTTGCTGTCGTGCGCGCCGTCGCCCCACGCGTGCTGGACGTCGTAGCCGGCGAACTCGAGTGCCGACAGCATTTCCTGGTTCGCCAGAAACCAGTTGCCGCCGTGGTTGTTCAGGTCGTTCGAGCCGTCCTGCAGGAACACACGGAGCGGCTTCGGTTCCATCTTGCGAACGAGAGTCGGGAAATCATTGCCGCCGCGCAGGCCAACGTAGGTGCCGATGGTGCTGAAGACCCGGCTGAACGCGTCGGGCCGCTGCCACGCCGCTGCGAACGCGGCGATGGCGCCGGAGCTCGCGCCGGCGATCGCGCGGCTGTTGCCGTCGGTGCGCAGGTTGTAGTGCTTCGAAACCTCGGGAATGATCTCCTCGAGCAGGAAGCGCACGTAGCGATCGGTCACGCTGTCGTATTCGACGCTGCGGTTGAATCGCGGCAGCGCGGCGTCACTCGGCGCCGGGGCCACGCCAGGGTTGATGAAGATGCCGATCGTCACCGGCATCTCCTTTTTGGCAATCAAGTTGTCGAAGACCACCGGCACACGCCAGGCGCCGTCCGGCTTCACGTATCCGCCGCCGTCCTGGAAGATCATTACGCAGGCCGGCGTCGACGCGTCGTACTCGGCGGGCACGTAGACCCAGTAGTCCCGCACGGTCCCGGGATAGATCTTGCTGGCCCAGGAGTACTGCGTCACCGTGCCTTGCGGTACGCCGGGCTGCAGCTGCGAATCGGGCCCGAGCACGTAGTTGTTCGCGCCCGGCGCAAGCGCGGCCTGCTGCTTGGCGCCGTGGACGGCCACGATCGCGACCGACGCCAGGGACACACTGAGTAGCGACAGAGCAACGCGCGACATGGGAAACGGCGCTCCTGTGGGAATGAGTCGGGCGAGCGCATTGTAGATCGCAAGGCGGCGGGAGGCGGGCGGCGGGCGGCGGGGCGGACTCGGGCCGCTACGGGGGGCCGAACCACGCGACTCTGATACGTCCTTCAAAGCCCGCCCGGCCTAGCCTCCCGCCTCCAGCCTCCCGCCTCCAGCCGCCCGCCAGTGTGATACAAGAAAGACCCATGCACCGTCGTGAGTTCCTTCGCGGGGCCGCTATCGGCGTGCTCGGCAGCGCTGCCTTTCGTTCTCATTCGGTCGCATGGGCCGACACGCCCCCGCGCGTCGGCCTGATTGGCACGGGCTGGTACGGCAAGTGCGATCTGTTCCGACTGATCCAGGTGGCGCCAGTCGAGGTGGTGTCGCTCTGCGACGTGGACAAGCAGATGCTCGCGGACGCGGCCGCCCGGGTCGCCGCCCGCCAGGCGTCGAAGAAGACGCCCCGCACCTACGGGGACTATCGCGCGATGCTCCGGGAGCGGGACCTCGATCTCGTGCTCATCGCCACCCCTGACCACTGGCACGCGCTGACAGCAATCGAGGCGATGCGGGCCGGTGCCGATCTCTACCTGCAGAAGCCGATCAGCGTCGATGTCGCCGAGGGTCAGGCGATCCTGGCCGCCGCACGCCAGCACAAACGCGTCGTGCAGGTGGGCACACAGCGACGCAGCACGCCGCATCTCGTGCATGCGCGCGACCGCATCCTCCGCGAGGGCAAGCTGGGGACGATAGGCCTCGTCGAGATCTACTGCTACTACGAGATGCGGACCCACGAGCACCCGGCCGACAGCGCGCCGCCGCCGACACTCGATTACGAGATGTGGACCGGGCCGGCTCCGATGCGGCCATACAACCGGCTGGTGCACCCGCGCGGGTGGCGCGCCTTCATGGAATACAGCAACGGCATCATCGGCGACATGTGCATTCACATGCTCGACGCGGTGCGCTGGATGCTCGACCTCGGGATGCCGACGCGAATCAGCTCTACCGGCGGGATCCTCGTGGACAAGGCCAGCACGGCGAATATCACCGACACGCAGACGGCGGCGTTCGACTTTCCCGGGCTCCGCGTGGTCTGGACGCACCGCACTTACGGTGACCCGCCGGATCCGAAGTACCCGTGGGGCATGACGTTCTACGGCGATAAAGGGACACTGAAGGCCAGCGTGATGGGCTACGACTTCGTGCCGCACGGAGACGGCACGCCGGTGCACGAGGATGTCGTGTACGAGCTGGATCAGTTCCCGGAGGACAAGACGGAGAAAGACCTCGAGCGGCACGTCGCGCCCGCCATTCGCGCGCACATGCAGGATCTGCTGCACGCGATCGAGTCGCGCGGCACACCGGTCGCGGATATCGAGCAGGGCTATATGTCCACCGCCGCCTGCGTGCTGGCGAACATCTCGATGCAGCTTGGCCGCTCGCTTCAGTGGGATCACGCGCGCGGGCTGGTGGTGGGCGATGACGAGGCCAACCGGCTGCTCCGCCGTCCCTACCGCACGCCCTGGCTACACCCGGAGCCGCAGACCGTCTGAGAGCAGCTTCAGCCCGCGGCCCTTCTCACGGCCTGACCGGGCCTGCAGGCTGACGCCTAAAGCCAAGCTGGTTTTCAGACGTCGCTTCAGGTTCGAGACTCGCGACTGCTGTAATAATCTCGTCGCATGCGCATCGCGATCCTGACGAACGAGTACCCGCCCAACGTCTACGGCGGAGCGGGCGTCCATGTCGAGTACCTCACCCGCGAGCTCGCAACGCTCGACGGCGGGCGGCATCACGTGCAGGTGCTGTGCTTCGGCAACCAGCGGGAGCGCTCGCCGTCGCTGTCAGTGACGGGGGTCGAACCGCCGGCGCCGCTGCCCGCGCAGGACCCCCGGCACGCGAAGTTCTTCTCCACGCTCCTGCTCGATCTCGTGATGGGAGGCACGGTCGCCGCCACCGATGTCGTGCACTGCCACACGTGGTACTCGCACTTCGCCGGATGTCTGGTGAAGACACTCCAGGGCATCCCGCTGGTGTTGACGACGCACTCGCTCGAACCACACCGGCCGTGGAAGGTCGAGCAGCTCGGAACGGCGTATCAGGCCTCCACCTGGATCGAGCGCACCGCCTACGAAAACGCCGATGGCGTCGTCGCCGTGTCAGCCTCGATGCGCCGCGACGTGCAGGCGCTCTACGGCGTGGCGCCCGAACGCATCCGTGTCATCCACAACGGGATCGATCTGCAGCAGTACCGGCCCACGCCAGACGCGGCCGTGCTCGCGGAGTTCGGCATCGACCCGCACACGCCGTTCGTATTGTTTGTCGGCCGCATTACGCGGCAGAAGGGGATCATCCACCTCGTCAACGCCATCAAGTACTTCCATCCGGGAGTGCAGGTCGTGCTGTGCGCCGGAGCACCGGACACGCCAGAAATCGCGCAGGAGATGACCGACGCGGTCGAACGGGCACGGGCCGCGACCGCGACGCCAATCGTGTGGATCCCGGAGATGCTGTCGAAGCAGAAGGTGATCGCGCTCTACACGCACGCCGCCATCTTCGTGTGCCCGTCGGTATACGAGCCGTTCGGCATCATCAACCTCGAGGCGATGGCGTGCGAAACGCCGGTCGTCGCGTCGGCGGTGGGCGGGATACCGGAGGTGGTCGACCATGGCGAGACGGGGCTGCTCGTGCCGTCGGAGACTATCGGATCGAACGAGGTGGAGCCCCGGCACCCCGAGCAGTTCGCGCGCGACCTCGCGGCATGCGTGAACGTGCTACTCGACGATCCACCGCTGCGGGCCACCATGGCGCGGAAGGCGCGCCGGCGCGTAGAAGAGCATTTCAGCTGGACCAGCATCGCGCGCCAGACGCTCGATTTCTACGAGACGCTGGTCGCCGGGCGCACTGCCCGGGAACGGGATCGGGGTCAAGGAACCGCGCGGCCCCGCAGTGCCCCGTAGTGCGCCGTGCGGCGTCGCGGCGGTCCCGGGCGCAAGTCGAAGACGGCCGTGTCCGTCCGGCGTGAGCCCGTGACCTACCGTGGCCGCCGCGTGGTGCGATCGGGGATGAAGTCGCGCCCGCGCACGACCTCCGCGGCCATCTTCGCCGTGCCCACGAGTGGCACCGCGGTCAACGCCGTGTCGGCCATGCCTCGCAGCCACCCCTTGCGCCGGATGGCGGCGCCGACGGCCGCAAGCGCGATGGCGGTGCCAAGAAACGGAATCGAGCGGCTCAACCGGCGCGCCAGCCGCGCCCCTCCCCATTGCGTGACGGAACGAGTGATGGTCATAACCCAACCATCAGCAAGGGTTGTTCCGCCGGTTCTGTTGCGCACGCCGGCAAACGTTCTTGACCACCTCGGCGCCGCCCGGCACAATCCCTGACACCGTGTCTCGACTGGTTCTCATCGTCGCCTGCGCGGCGTCCCTGTCTGCGGTCGGCGCAACACGGGCCGCCGCTCCCGATCCTGACGAGATCGCGTTCGCCGAGACCATCAAGCCTTTTCTGTTCCGCAACTGCTACCAGTGTCACAACGAGCGGCGGACGAAAGGCAATCTGAACCTGAAGCAGTACGCGAACGCAGCCTCCGTGCTCGCCGACCCGAACACGTGGGAGCACGTGCTGCTGAAGATCCGCACGGGCGAGATGCCGCCGGAAGATGAACCGCGCCCGACGTCGGCCGAACTGCGGCTGGTGTCGGAGTGGGTGGACGCGCAGATCCTGCGCGCGGACCGCATGACCCCTGCCGACCCGGGCCGCGTGACCGTCCGGCGTCTGAACCGGACCGAGTACAACAACACCGTTCGCGACCTGCTGGGCGTCGATCTCAGGCCGGCCGACGATTTCCCGCAGGACGATTCCGGGTACGGCTTCGACAACATCGCCGACGTGCTCTCGCTGCCTCCCGTGCTGATGGAGCGCTACCTGCTCGCCGCCGAGCGCGTCACGCGGGCCGCGCTCTTCGGCCTGCCGGCGATGAAGCCCACCCTGGTTCGTCGGCAACCGCGGACGCGGACGGTGCAGCCGATCCAGGAGCCCCCGGCGACATACGACGTCACGGGACTGAGCCTGCCAAACGCCGTGCACACGATCTACCGCTTTCCCGCCGACGGCGAGTACGCGTTCCGCCTCGTGACCGGCGGCAATCGGCCCGCAGCGGCTGCGCCGATCGAGCTGGCCCTCTGGATCGACGGACACCAGGTTCAGTCCGGGACGCTCGACCCTGACGCGAGCGCCTCGTTCTTCACGCACAAGCAGGACCTCGGCGGGAAATTCGTCGACGTGCGCGTGCGCGTGACCGCCGGCGAGCACTGGGTGGCGGGATCGATCCCGCGCATCTTCGAAGGCCTGCCGCAGTCGTACGGCGGCCCGCATCCGTCACTGAGGACGGCGCCGCCGGCGGTCTTCTCGCCGCCGCCGGACGCCTCGCCGGAGAAGATCGCCCGGATGCGCAAGACGTTCGACGAGCAGCAGTCCGAGATCGTACCCGCGAACGACGCGCGCGTGGCGGCCATCGAGATTGGCGGACCGTATGCGCAGTCCACGATGCCGCCTGCTGAGAGCCGCGCTCGCATCTTCGTCTGCGGTCATCGCCCCGGCGCCCACGTGGCCGCCTGCCGCCGTCGTATCGTCACCGACTTCGCCCGCCGCGCGTTCAGGCGACCGGTTGCACCTGCGGAAGTGGCGACCTACGACGGTCTCGCCGCGCTGGCCCAGCGTCGCGGCGAGCCGCTCGAGGAAGCACTTGCCGTCGCCATCGAAGCGATGCTGGTGTCGCCGGATTTCCTGTTCCGGATCGAGCACGACCGAGCCGTGCCGGCACGAACCGTGCCGGCGAAGCTCGGTCAGGATTCACCAGCGATTCAGCAGGAACCCAGCGGCGCCGCAGGCGTGCCGATCGGCGATCACGACCTCGCCGCGCGCCTGTCGTACTTCTTGTGGGCGAGCATGCCCGATGCCGAGCTCCGTCGGCTCGCGGATCGCGGCGAGCTCCGACGGCCGGCCGTGCTCGAGCGCGAGGTGCGGCGCATGCTGCAGGACGAGAAGGCGCGTACGCTGGTCGAGGAATTCGGCGGCCAGTGGCTGCAGGTGCGCGCGCTCGAGTCGGTGGCACCCGACAAGGAGCGATTCCCCGGGTTCGACGACTATCTCCGTTTCTCGATGCGGCGCGAGACCGAGCTGTTCTTCGCCAGCATCATCCGCGACGACCGCAGCATCTTCGATTTTCTGAATGCGCCGTATACGTTCGTCAACGAACGGCTGGCGAGGCACTACGGCATCGAGGGCGTGACCGGCCCCGAGTTCCGGCGCGTGGAGGCGCCGGCCATGCGCGGCGGCGTATTGACCCAGGCAAGCGTGCTGACCGTGTCGTCATACGCCACGCGCACCTCGCCCGTCCTGCGCGGCAAGTGGATCCTCGAGAACCTGCTCGGGGCGCCGCCGCCGGATCCACCACCCGGCGTGCCCAACCTGAGCGAGGCGAAGGCGGGCGTGACCGCGTCCGTGCGTCAGCAGCTCGAAGCCCACCGCACGAACCCGACGTGCGCCGCCTGTCACCGCCGCATGGATCCGCTCGGCTTCGGGCTGGAGAACTACGACGGCATCGGCGCCTGGCGCACGACCGATGCCGGCAGCCCGATCGACGCCACCGGCGAACTGCCGGACGGGCGCACGTTCGACGGCCCGGTCGCGCTTCGCAGCATCCTCGAGCGCGAGCGCGACGCCTTCGCACGCGCGCTCACGGTCAAGCTGCTCACCTACGCGCTCGGCCGCGGCCTGACGCCGGCGGACCGGCAGACCGTCCGCACCATTGCGCGTGCCCTGCCCGCGCACGATTACCGCTTCTCGGGGCTCGTGCTCGAAATCGTGCGGAGCGCGCCCTTCCAGCTGCGACGAGGTCCCCAGTCATGATCGCGATCGGCCGCCGCTTGCCGCGACGCCTGTTCCTCAAGGGCCTCGGCGCAACCATCGCCCTCCCCGCGCTCGACGCGATGACGCCAGCCTTCGCCGGGCCGGCCGCGAAGGTTTCGCCGATGCGTCTCGCGTTCGCGTACGTGCCGAACGGCGTGACCCTACCCGACTGGACGCCGGCCGAGACGGGGCGCGGGTTCACCTGCTCGCGCATCCTTGCGCCGCTCGCGCCCTACCGCGACGACACGCTCGTGCTCACGGGTCTCGCCCACAAGAATGCGTATGCGCTCGGCGACGGCCCGGGCGATCACGCGCGCGCGGCTGCCGCGTACCTCACCGGCGTGCACGCCCGCAAGACGGCCGGCGCCGACATCCAGAACGGCATTTCGGTCGACCAGATTGCTGCCGCGCACATCGGCAACGACACACGCTTTCGATCCATCGAGCTCGGGTGCGACGACTCGCGCTCCGTCGGCAACTGCGATTCCGGTTACAGCTGCGCCTACACCAACAGTGTCTCGTGGCGCAGCCCGACCTCGCCGCTGCCCCCGGAGACCAACCCGCGGCTCGCTTTCGAACGGCTGTTTGGCGCCTTCGACGCAGGGCTCGACGCCGACACACGTGCCCGGCGGATGTTCTACCGTCGCAGCATCCTCGACGCCGTGTCGGAGCGCACCCGCGCGCTCGTCGGCGATCTCGGACCGTCCGACCGGCGGAAGATGGACGAGTATCTCTCCTCGATCCGGGAGATCGAGCGCCGCATCGAGCTCGCCGAGCAGGACATGCGCGGCCTCCCGCCGGGCCTCGACGTGCCGAGCGGCGTGCCGGTGCTCTTCGCCGATTACGTGAAGTTGATGTTCGATCTCCAGGTCGTCGCGTTCCAGGCGGACCTGACGCGCGTCTCCACGATGATGATGGGCAGGGAGGGTAGCATCCGCACCTATCCCGAGATCGGCGTGCCGGATCCCCATCACCCGCTCACCCACCACGGCGGGAAGCCGGACTGGATCGAGCGCGTGACGCGTATCAACACGCACCACATGGAGCTGTTCGCGTACTTCATCCAGCAGCTGAAGGCGACCCCCGACGGCGACGGGACGCTGCTCGATCACTCGATGATCGTGTACGGCAGCGGCATCGCCGACGGCGATCGCCACAGCCACGAGAACCTGCCGGTGCTGCTCGTCGGCCGGGGCGGCGGCACGCTTGCCCCAGGCCGCCACGTCGTCTATCCCGACGACACACCAATGACCAACCTCTACCTGACGCTGCTCGACCGCATCGGCGTACGGGAGGACACGCTCGGCGACAGCACCGGCCGCATCGAACAGCTCGGGGAGATCTGACTCTCCGTTGTCGCGTTGTCCGTTGTTAATGATCAGTTCTCAGTCATCAGTCGGAGTTGCCGGGTTCTGAGTCTCGGCGCTGGGACCGGTCTTGGGTTTGGGTTTGCCCTAAGTCGGTTCTCTGGTCCTCGGCTTGCACAGCTATGGCAAGCGGCGCGGGTCGGTCGAGCACCGATCTCATCCGCGGGCCGCGAGGAGACTGACCAGATGCCGTACCTGCGCACTGACGGAATCGGAGTGTGTCTCGGCGTGTCTACGAGTCCCGGCGGTGACCCGCCGCCGTACGAACCCCTCGTGCCGCCCGATGACGAGCGCGACCGCGACGAGGATGACATCCCCGACACGCCGGGCATCGAGCCGCCACCCGTCCCGATGCGCGATCCGCGGCCGGACGGAGCACCCACCGGCCCGTACATCGCATGATCGAGGGGTGACCGGGAAACGGACTAACCCATCCTGCCCGTCGGCGAGGTTGCCGACTGCACTTTGTGCACGCTCGTGTCCGCCACGATCCCTCCTCGCATCCCGACCAGGCACATCTCGTCCGGTGCCTGGCCAGAGGACTCCAACTCGCCGCTGGAACAGGCAAACGAACGAACGTCGGCTGTTCGGTTTTCCTGGCGGACAGGACTGAGCTCGGTGGTGGGCGGTAGGACGGCCCTGCGTGCTACCGCACGCCTGCCAGACGCCCGGCGAGCCCTGACTGATAGAGCGACACGAGCGCGGCGCCGATCGCTTGCGACAGGTCGCCGAGTGACGCCGGTACGATCGTCAGCACCTTGCGCTGGGCGGGCCAGAGGTACGGCTCGGCGGCGTCGCGCACGATCCTCAGATAGCGTTCGCGGAATGTGGGGGTGGTCGATTCCGGATCCATCAGGCCTCCCCCGATGACGACGAACTGCGGGTCGAGGATCATGGCGAGCGTGGCGACGTGGAGCCCCATCGCCCGCGCCTGGAAGTCGAACAGCTCGAGCGCCAGCGCGTCGCCCTTCTGGGCGAGGCCGCGCAGCGCCATCGCGCGTTCCTTCGGGCCGAGCGGCGAGCGCGCGAGCTCGTGTTCCGGATGCCGTTCCAGGCGCTCGGCGAGCAAGTAGGGCAGCCCGGACAACGTGGTGTACACCTCGACGCACCCCCACGTGCGTCCGCAGCCGCATGGGTACGGCCTCGCATCGAGCAGGTGCAGCGGCGCGGCCACGTGCGCGGCTTCCATTCCGGCGAGCGTGTCGCCGTCCAGCGGCAGGCCCATGCGATCGACGAACGCGCAGCCGAGGCCCGACCCCGGCGCCAGCATCAGCACAGTGGCGTTGCCCCGCCCCCGGACGCGCTGCGCCTCTGCGACGCCGCCCATGTTCCCGTCATTGCCCACGACGAGCGGCACTGCCCGGCCAGCGCGCTCGGCCAGCGCGGCGCCGTACTCTTCGAGCACGTTGAATCCCGTGAAGCTGTCGGGCAGGTTCGGCGATCTGTCGAGGACGCCGTAGCGCTGCTGCGGCCCCGGCACCGCGACGCCGACCCCCTGAACCTGCTCCCACGTCAGCCCGTTGTCGCGCAGGTACTCGCCGATGCCCTCGACCCAGCCGCGAACGACGGCCGCGGGCCCCTGCGCGGCATTCGTGGTTCGCTGAAGCAATCGGGTCGAGACCGGGCTGCCGGTGCTCCAGACGCCGCCGATCTTCGAGGTCGTCGCGCCACCGTCCGTGCCGATGTACACGTGCTGCGCTGCGGTCATAGACGGGAGATCCTATTACAGATCGGCGCGCGGCTGGCGAGGGGCGGGGGTGGGCGACGCGCGGCAACCGCAGGCGGGCACAGGCTGGGCGTGGCGGACGGTGCGGCTGATTCCGGGTTCGGCAGAACAGGTCGGGGGTGGATCCGCGCCACGCGAATCCGTCCCGACCCGATCCAATCAGAAGCCGCCGAACTGAACGGCAATCGTCCCGCTCACCCCGTTCAACCGATCCTCGAGGAGCGACGTGCCGCCGACCAGGCGGTAGCCGACGCCCGCGTTGAGGCGCATCCAGGGCGTGACGGTCAGCAGGACGTTGGCCTGCGGTTCCGCGACGAAGAAATTCTCGCTCACCCGAAACGAGCGATCGGTCAGATCGCCCGGGTCGAACCCGGGCCGGTACCCATGCCGGTCACGGTGACCGAACCTGATGGGCGAGCCCCCGGCGACGACCGGCGCCACGGGACCGAACACGTCCGTGTAGCTCAGGCCGAGGGTGGCGGTGCCCCCGCCGATGAGCGTGCGTGCCCCGAACCCGATCCGCTTGTCCGTGTGTACGAGCCACTCCAGTACGAGGCCGCCGTAGGCCATGCTGTAGTCACTGGAGTTGTTGGCGAGCCAATAGCCGCCTCCGCCAACGAGGAACACGCCCTCGGTGACCCATCCCCCGTACCCGCCCGCAAAGGTCGCCGTCCGGTCGTCCACAGACGTGACCTTCACGTCTGGCGCGACCAGCCATCCGTTTTTCAGCTGTGTGACCTGCATGGTCGAGGGCTGCGCGGGCGATTGCGCAGCAGGTTGCGCCGCAGGCGCCGGATCCTGCGCCGCCACGTCGGTCGGTACGCCAAGCAGTGCCCCGGCGAGCATCACTGCCGCTGTCAGTCCGCTATGAATCCTCATGTCACGCTCCTTTAGCGCTGCTCCGCCGGCAGGCTGACATTGAGGGTTGCCGTTTCACCAGCGCGGACCTCGACCTCGGTGTCGTACGGCTGGAACCCATCCTTCCGCACCTCGACGCGGTGACGGCCGTTCGACACCTGCACCAGCAGGCGTTCGCTGTTCGTTTCGGGCCCTTCCCAACGCTCGCCGTCCACGAGCACCGAGGCCCCCGGGGGCTGGACACGGACGGCGAGCGTACCGAACCCTGACGCTTCCCCTGACGCTTCCGGACGTCCAGCGGACATCGTGTCATCACGATCCGCATCGGGACGGCTCCGCGAGGACACCGGCGCGTTCTGCGCATGAGCGTTCGGTGACGGCTTCGGGCGTGGGGCGTTCGGCTCGCCGGCCGCGAGCTTCTCGAGTGTGGTGTTGATCTTGTAACCTGCGTTCGGTCGGAACAAGATGTTCTGATTCGCCACGCGATAACCCTCGAGGTAAATCACGACCTCGTGCTCGCCAGGCGGCACGTGCAGCCGCTGGAACGTGCCGTCGAAATCGTCGACATTGCCGGCGTAGTAGCCGTCCACGTACACCTCGGCCTCGGGGGGCGGCCCTTGGATGCGCGCGGAGCTGGTCGGGTCGTAGTACGCGTATCCCGGCCATGGTCCCCACGGGCCCCACGGGCCCCACGGGTAGCCGTACCACCCGAACGCGGAATAGTAAAAACCGGGGTAGTAGAAGTACGGCCCGCCGTATCCGTACCCGCCATGAACGACCACGGCGTGGTGCGCATGCGCGTGTTGCGCGTGTGCGGGCGCGGGCCACAACATCGACAGCATCGCGGCCACGACCACGAGCTCGGTGACCTGGTAGATTCTGCGTCTCACGGGGACCTCCGGGCAGGCTGGCGCCGGCGGTCGCGAGCGCAACGGTTGTACCACGGATGGCCTGACACCACCGCACAGGCGATCTGCTTGGATGCGTGGAGCTTAAGGTCGCAGGCAGGATAGGCAGAGACCACGCGCTGTCCCGCGACGGCGACAGCGCGTGTCTCTCCGACAGGTCAGTGACACCGCGCCGTCAGCGGCGTGGTGATTGTCTTCTCAGGCTGCGGCTGCGGGCCTCAGGCTCGCGCGTGTTCTCGCCTGACGAGGGTCGTGCGAACAACAACGGCGTTTCCGCATCGGGCGGCTGCGAGGTGCCGGGCCCGCCATGCGCACGTTCCAGTTCGAGTTCCTGGCTGCGGCGTTCTAACAACTCGTAGTTGCTCAGCTCCGGTTCCGGCTCCGGAGCCGTGCGCGTTGAGACCACTGGAGGGGTCGAGCGCCGTCGCACGGCGCGAATCGTCCGAGACTTGCCAACAGGCTGATCCATGTACGGAACCTCGCCCGCTGCAAAGCAAGATCGTCGCCCGGTGGCGCGAGTGGTCTGACAGGTTCCCTGGGCGTCCATTCAGCGCCACCGGGCATACTGTACTGAACAGCTCGCGATCGTGTAATCGAGCACACGACGTGGACGCCGCGGCGTCGGCCCGCCTGAAACGCGGGCACTACACAGGGTCAGCGACACGACACCGACACATCGGGCGGGCCCGCCTGAAGGCGGGCACTACACGGGTCAGCGACACGACACCGACACACCGCGCGGGCCCGCCTGAAGGCGGGCACTACACGGGGTCAGCGGACACGACAGCGACAGAGCGGGTTGGGCCCGACTCAAGGCGCGCACTACACGAGGTTTAGCCGCGAGCGTGGTCCCGCAGCTGCCCGATGAGGGAAGCCATGTCCCCAGGAAGCGGCGCCTCGAACATCATCGGCCGGCCATCCACCGGATGATCGAATCCGAGTTGCCATGCGTGCAGGGCCTGGCGCGGGAAGCCGCGCGGACCGATGCGCGGCCGAGCGGCATCAGTCGGCCCCATGTACTGCCGCTCGCCGACGAGTGGATGTCCCCGCAGCGCCGCCTGGATGCGGATCTGATTGCGCTTGCCGGTGTGCAGCCGCACTTCGATGAGGGAGGCGCCGCGCAGGGTTTCGACGATGCGATACCGGCTGATGGCTTCGACGCCGCGCGGATCGCGTCGGTCGGTTTCCTGCTGGACGAGTGCGGTGCGGTTCCACGCCAGCCGATCGCGCCACGTGCCCTCGGATGGCGACGGGTGACCACTGACCATCGCGAGGTACACTCGCTCGGGCTCGCGGCGGATGAACTGCGCCTTGAGCGCCTGCTGTGTGCGGGCATCCGTGGCGAAGACGACGAGGCCTGAGGTGTCGCGGTCGATCCGGTGCACGACGTGGGGCCTCCGCTTGCGGGAGCGGAGATACTCCAGCAGCTGCGCGTACACTGACGGCTCATCGCGCCTGCGCGGCAGCGGTACTGTCAGCAGGCCAGCGGGCTTGTTGACGACGAGGAGCACGCTGTCCTCGAAGAGAATGTCGAGCCCAGTGAACGTGCCGACGCGCTTGATGGCGCCCGCGTGCCGCCGGGTTGCACTCCCAGGCCGGTCCATCCACACCCGCACTCGATCGCCGGCGGCCAGGCGTACGCCGGCCTGCGCGGGACCGGTCTCATCGTCGTTGAGAAATACCTTGCCCCGTTCGAGCGCGGCCACGACCCGCCCCCGCGACCCAAGCCGCTCGCGGGCGGCGAGGTACTTGTCGAGCCTCGTGCCTCGATCGTCCTCGCCGACGATCCACGTGTCGCGCATCACCACATCATCCGTGTGCCGTGTAGCTCACCTGCACCGTGCGGCGGACACCGCGAACCCTGCACGTCGCGAGCAACACGGGCCGGTTTGGGCCAGCGTGCCCATTGTGCCTCGTGCACTTTGCATTCGTGCATTTGATTGTGGTTTCATCGCAGCCATTGGCTGCTCTCCTCCTATCGTACCGAGGACGTTCATCATGCGAGATGGAAGCTCACGCTGGTTCGTGAAGGTGCTGACCGCGGTCGCTGTCGTGCTCATCACGAGCGGCGTCGCCGGCGCACAGGTGAAGACCGCATCCGGCGCCGTCGAAGGAACCGCGAGCCCGGACGGGCGGGTGCGGATCTACAAGGGCATCCCGTTCGCAGCGCCGCCGGTTGGCGAGCTGCGCTGGCAGCCGCCGCGCCCCGCGCCGCCGTGGCAGGGCGTGCGCAAGGCGACGGCCTTCGGGAACCGCTGCATGCAGGCCCCGCTCTTCTCGGACATGATCTTCCGCGACGAGTCCGGCGAAGACTGCCTGTACCTGAACGTGTGGACACCGGCGAAGGCAGCCACCGAGCAACTGCCGGTGATGGTGTGGATCTACGGCGGCGGCTTCCAGGCCGGCTCCGCGTCCGAGCCGCGGCAGGACGGCGAGCGGCTCGCGGGCAAGGGCGTGGTGGTCGTCAGCTTCAATTACCGGCTCGGGGTGTTCGGCTTCCTGGCGCACCCGGAGCTGACGAAGGAGTCGGGCCACAACGCGTCGGGCAACTACGGCCTGCTGGATCAGGTCGCGGCCCTTCAGTGGGTGAAAGAGAACATCGCCGCGTTCGGCGGCGATCCGGGCAAGGTGACCATCTTCGGCGAATCGGCGGGCTCCTTCGCGGTCAGCGCGCTGATGGCCTCGCCGCTCGCGCAGGGGTTGTTCCACCGCGCCATCGGCGAGAGCGGCGCGTTCTTCAATACCGGAAGCGGTGCGCTGGCCCCGAGCACGCTCGCCACGAGCGAGGCGTCCGGAGTGAAGTTCGCGGAATCGCTCGGGGCCCCATCGCTCGCGGCACTCAGGTCGAAGCCGGCGACAGAGGTGCTCGAGGCCGTCAAGGGTCCCGGGCTTCGATTTGCGCCGATGATCGACGGCTACGTGCTGCCGCGCGACGTGCATACGATCTATGCAGACGGCAAACAGAGTCATGTGCCGCTGCTCGCCGGCTGGAATGCCGACGAGGTGCGCTCGGGCGTGGTCCTGGCCAAGGAGAAGCCGACCGCGTCAGGGTTCACGGAGCGGACGCGCACGCAGTTCGGCGCCGATGCGGAGGCGGTGCTCGCGGCGTATCCGGCGAGCTCAGACGCGGAGGCACTCGAGTCAGCGGCATCACTTGGCAGTGATCTGTTCATCGCCTACGCGACATGGAAATGGCTCGAACTGCAGCGGCAGACCGGCGGCGGGCCCGTGTATCGTTACCGCTTCGACCGGAAGATCCCGATCGCCCCCGACACCAAGGTGAACGGCGTCGTGGCGACGGCCAACGACATCGGCGCCCGGCACGCGGGCGAAATCGAATACGTCTTCGGGGCGCTCGACTCGGTGCCGAAGGTGACCTGGGACGAGGCCGACCGCAGGCTGTCGGATCTGATGATGTCGTACTGGTCGAACTTCGCCCGCTCCGCCGACCCGAACGGCCCGGGCCTGCCCAAGTGGCCGGGCTACGACAAGGCAAACGGCGACCCGGTGATGCACCTCGACGCGGAGTCCGCTGCCAAACCCGCGACCGACCGTGCACGCTACGAGGCGCTCGACGCGTTCGCCGCGAAGGCGCGGGCGCGGTAGACGGGCCGGCGCGGCTGGCGACTGGAGGCCAGGGGCTGGAGCCGATCACGAGGACCTCAGCACGCTCAAGGCGATCGCTCGAACACCGGACGACCGACGGTGATGCGGGCGGCACGCGTGACTGGCTCCAGTCCCCAGCCTCCAGCCCTCTGACCGAGCGTGTCATTCCCCGTCTTTTGAGGTACATTCCCCCGCCGTGCACCTGCAAACGCTCGACTGGTTCGTTGCCGCCATCGCCGTCCTGATCTGCTTCGCGCCGGCGCTCTTCGTCGGCAAGCGCGCAGGCAAGAACACGACGGAGTTCTTTGCCTCGGGCCGCTCGGTGCCGTGGTGGCTGGCGGGCCTGTCGATGGTCGCCACGACCTTCAGCAGCGACACGCCCAACCTGGTCACCGACATCGTGCGGCGCAACGGCGTTGCGGGCAACTGGGTGTGGTGGTCGTTCCTGCTGACGGGGATGGCGACGGTGTTCTTCTACGCCCGCCTGTGGCGCCGGTCGGGCGTGATGACCGATCTCGAGTTCTACGAGATCCGCTACTCGGGCGCCGCCGCACGGGTGGTGCGCGGGTTCAGGGCCGTCTATCTCGGCTTCCTGTTCAACTGCATGATCATGGCGACCGTCAACCTGGCGGCGTGCAAGATTGCCGCGATCCTGTTCGGGCTGCCCCGCTGGCAGACGCTGCTCTTCGTCGGCGTGCTGAACGCGGCATTCGCGGCGCATTCCGGCCTCTGGGGCGTGCTGGTCATCGACATGGTGCAGTTCTTCGTGAAGATGACCGCCGTGACGGCGGCCGCGTACTTCGCGCTGCACGCCCCGGGTGTCGGCGGGTTGAGCGGCATGGTGTCGCAGCTCTCGCAGCTGCCCGGGCCGCACGGGATCAATTACCTGAACGTGCTCCCTGATTTCACCAACAACTGGGATATCGCTGTCGCGGTGTTCGTCATGCCGATCGCGGTGCAGTGGTGGTCGGTGTGGTATCCGGGCGCCGAGCCCGGCGGCGGCAGCTACATCGCGCAGCGGATGCTCGCGTCGAAATCAGAGCGGGACTCGCTCGGGGCCGTCCTCTTCTTTCAGCTTGCCCACTACGTGCTGCGGCCCTGGCCGTGGATTCTCGTCGGGCTCTGCTCGATCATCGTGTACCCGCAGCTGTCGGACATCCAGAAGGCGTTCCCCAATCTCGATCCCGCCCTGCTCGGCCACGACATCGCGTACCCGGCGATGCTGAAGTTTCTGCCTGCCGGGTTCGTCGGCCTGATGGTTGGCGGGCTCGTCGCGGCGAACTCCTCGACGATCCTGACGCACCTGAACTGGGGCGCGTCGTACCTCGTGCACGACTTCTACCGCCGGTTCATCAAGACGGACGCGACCGAGCGGCACTACGTCGCGGCGGGCCGCTTCGCCACGCTGCTGCTGTTCGTCTTCTCGTCGGCACTCGTCTTCGTGCTCGACTCGGCAAAGGACGCCTTCGACGTCATCCTCCAGATCGGCGCGGGCACCGGCCTGCTGTATCTGGTGCGCTGGTTCTGGTGGCGCGTGAACGCGTGGTGCGAGGTCGTCGCCATGATGAGCTCATTTCTCGTGTCGCTCGCCCTGTTGGTGCTCGCGAAAAGCGGGGTGCATTTCACCACCCACGTCGCGCTGTTGCTCACGATCGCGTTCACCACGGTGTGCTGGGTCGCCACCGCGTATCTCGCGCCGGGGACCGATCGTGACGTGCTCGTGTCCTTCTACCTGAAGACGCGTCCGGCGGGACCGGGGTGGGCGCCGGTGCGCAACGATCCCCGGGTGATCGCCAGCCACGAGACCGGGACGGCCGAGAACATCCCGTTGGCGATCCTCGGCTGGGTGTCCGGCTGCACGCTGGTGTGGTCCGCCCTCTTCACCATCGGCAATTTCCTCTACGGCCGCACCGGCACCGCGACGCTGCTCCTCGTGATCAGCGTCGTGAGCGGGCTCACCGTCATCTGGGTGGTGCGCACGCTCTGGGCCGGCGACGACACCAGCCAGCAGGCGGCGTGACGCGGCTCGTCAAGGCGATCGTCCTCGCCGCGGGGCTCGGAACGCGCATGCGGGCGGCCGCGGACGCGGGCGGCCTGGCCCCGGCGCAGGCCCGTATGGCCGATGCCGGTTTGAAGGCGATGGTCCCCTTCGAGCGGCCCTTCCTCGATTACCTGCTGCACAACCTCGCCGACAGCGGCATCTCGCGCGCATGCGTCGTCATCGGCCCGGCGCACGAGGCGGTGCGCGACTATTACGCGCGCCTGGCGACGCGCCGGATCGCGATCGAGTTCGCGGTGCAGCACTCGCCGCGCGGCACCGCTGATGCGGTGGTTGCGGCGGAAGCGTTCATCGGCGCGGATCACGTGCTCGTCGTGAACGGGGACAACCTGTATCCAGTGTCCTCGTGCCGTGCGCTCGCGGAGCACGGCCGTCCGGCGCTCGCCGCGTTCAGCCGAGCGGGCCTGCTGGCGGACGGCCTGATCTCACCCGAGCGCATCCTGAAATTCGCCATCGTCGCGGCGCGAGACGGCTGGCTCGAACGCATCATCGAAAAGCCTGATGCGCCGACGCTCGCGGCCTTCGGCGACGATGTGTGCGTGAGCATGAACAGCTGGGTAGTGCCCCCCGATCTGCCGGCCATCGTGCGACGGATGCCGCTCTCGCCGCGCGGCGAACTCGAGCTGCCGCTGGCGATGCAGGCGCTCGTTGAGTCGGGCATAGGTGTCCGCGTGTTCACCTCGAGCGAGCCGGTGCTCGATCTGTCGAGCCGCGGCGACATTGCCGCCCTCGACGCGCGGCTGCGCGGCCGCGAGGTGGAGTTGTGATTGGCCGTCCCGGCGACGTCCTGGCGCACGCGGGCATGAGCGCCGGCAACGTCGAGCTCTGCGACGCGGCATTTGCGGCGGCACGTGAAGGCTGGACCAGACTCCGCGGAAGCGGGCCCGACGAACGGGCGGTGTTCGTGCCGGGCCGCGTCGAGGTGCTCGGCAAGCACACCGACTACGCCGGCGGGGCGACGTTGACCTGCGCAGTCGAGCGCGGTGTCTGTGCGGTGTATGCCGGCCGCCAGGACGGACGTGTGCGCATCCTCGACACGGTCGATCGCCGCACGGTCGAGTTCCCGATCGCGCCCGACATCGTGATCCCCTCGGGTGACTGGGTCAACTATCCGATGACCGTGGCTCGTCGCCTGGCGCGGAACTTCGAGCCGCCGCTGAACGGCATCGACTTCGCTTTCCGAAACACGCTGCCGGTGTCGGCCGGCATGAGCAGCTCGAGCGCGCTCATCACCGCCGTGTTTCTCGCGCTCGCCGAGGTGAACCGGCTGGAGGACCGTCCACCATACCGCGCGCACATCCAGGCGAGGGTCGACCTGGCCGGGTACCTGGGGAGTGTCGAGAACGGGCAGCCGTTTGGAGCGCTCGTGGGCGATCGCGGCGTCGGCACCTTCGGCGGCAGCGAGGATCACACCGCCATCCTCTGCTCCGAGCGAGGGCACGTGGGTCACTTCGAGTTCTGTCCCGGGCGGCGCCTGGCCTCGATCTCCGTGCCGCACGGGTACACGTTCGCCATCGCGAGCAGCGGGATTGTTGCCCAGAAAACGGGGAACGCCCGGGAGCGCTACAACCGCGCGTCGCTGCTCGTCGCAGACATTCTCCGCATGTGGCGCGAGGCCACCGGCGAGCGCCACGACACCTTGAGCGCCGCCGTGCACTCTGGTCGCGACGCGCGCGCACGCATCGAGTCGGTCGTGCGCGATGGCCGATCCGATGCGTTCTCGGCGGAGGATCTGTCGCGACGTCTCGCGCACTTCCTGCTGGAGAACGAGACGCTCGTGCCCGCGGCCGCCCGCGCGCTGGCGGACGGCGACGTCGACGCATTCGGACGCGCTGCCGACGAATCGCAGCGCGGGGCGGAGGACCTGCTGCAAAACCAGGTGCCCGAGACCGTTCGCCTCAGCCAGATGGCACGTGAACTTGGCGCTGTCGCGTCCTCGGCATTCGGCGCCGGCTTCGGCGGCAGCGTCTGGGCCCTGGTGCGTGCGAGCGACGCCGCCGCCTTCCCCGCCGGGTGGCGCACCCGCTATCAGGCCGCCGCCCCGCCTCGCGCGCTCGCCCGCTCGAGCTTCTTCCTCACCGCCCCCGGTCCGCCCGCCACCCCGTTGTAGATGGTGCCGGGGAACGATTCGGTACAATGGCGCACGCGGGGGACCTGTACGGCGGCCAACTGACCCCACGACGACACTCATCTCGGCACTCGTTTCAGGAGACATCGATGTCCATGCCGGTACGGGCCTTGGTGCTCGCCGTCCTCATTGCCGCTGCTGCTCGCGCAGATGCCGCGCCGTCGATCAAGATCATGCTGCTCGATGGCGAGAGCGGCGGGCCGTGGCACAAGTGGCAGCTCACGACGCCGGTCCTGAAGAAACAGCTCGAGGGCACGGGGCTGTTCCAGGTCGACGTCGTGACAGCGCCGCCGGCCGGTGGCGACTTCAGCCGGTTCAAGCCGGAGTTCAGCGCCTACCGCGCAGTGGTCTGGAACTACGACGCGCCCGACGACCGCTGGCCCGCGGACCTGAAGGCCGCCTTCGAGCAGTACGTAACGAGCGGCGGCGGCGTAGTCATCGTCCACGCGGCCGACAACGCGTTCCCCGGCTGGGCCGCATTCAACGAGATGATCGGCATCGGCGGCTGGCGCGACCGCAACGAGAAGGCCGGCCCGCGCTGGTTTCTGAAGAGCGGTGTCTTGACATCGGACCCGTCGCCCGGTCCCGCCGGCAGCCACGGACGGCGGGTGCCCTTCCTGGTCACCACACAGAACGCCACGCACCCCATCACGCGCGGGCTCCCGAAGACCTGGATGCACCAGGGCGACGAGCTCTACGCGAGCCTCCGCGGACCGGGGACGAACATGACCGTGCTCGCCACCGGGCACTCGCGTCCCGACAACGCGGGAACGGATCGCGACGAGCCTCTGCTGATGGTGCTCAGCCACGGCAAAGGGCGCATCTTTCACACAACGCTCGGCCACGACGTGAACGCCCTCAGCTGCGTCGGGTTCACGACGACGTTCCAGCGCGGCACGGAGTGGGCCGCAACGGGCGGCGTCACGCAGAAGCTTCCCGCGACTTTCCCGTCGGCTGACGCCGTCGCCTACCGGGCCGATCTCGCGGCCATGGATCCTGACTTCGACAAGGGTCTCAACCGGCTGGACCCGCCACCGCCGCAGGCGGCGGCCGCGGGCAACGCGTTCGCCGGCACGTGGACGATCACGGGCGACGTGGTCGGCAACCCGGTGAACAGCACGTGCACCTTCAGGGTGGATGGCGCCGGCAAGGTGGACGGCACGTGCGCGGTGCCCAGCGGTGAAACCAAGGCAACGGGCGAGGTCAAGGGACAGACGCTGACATTCCAGATCGGCGTCAACCACGAGGGCACCGACTACCTGCTCGTGTTCACAGGCACGGCGCAGTCACCCACCGCCATCAAGGGCACGATCGACGTCTCGGGCACGCAGGGGGAGTTCACGGCGACGAGGAAGTAAGCGGTCACTTCCCTTCAGTCGCAGCCCTCAGGTTTCACCCTTCAGTTCATTTGTGACGAACTGACCACTGTTTACTTAACCCCTGTGCTCACTGGATTGGGTACGGTTCCGGTTCCGGGTTCTGGGTTCCAGGTTGGGTTCCTCGTTCCTCGTTCGTTCCACGTTCCCCGGGGGTTCAACGGTTCCTGGTTCCTTGGTTCCGAGTTCCAGGTTCGTCGCAGGCTCGAGTGGAGCGACGGCGATATGACGAACCCGGCACTTGGAACCGGAACCCGTGAACAAGGAACTTGGAACGAACCCGGAACCTGGAACCCAACCTGGAACCCAGAACCCGGAACCCGGAACCGTACTCAACAAGTGAGTTCCTGGTCTAGAACTGACCGCGTCTACACCCTGATGAATATCCCGCGCTTGTACATGGCCCATGCGATCAGGAACATCAGCAGCGTGTAGCTCACCGCGAAGAGCAGCGACGCGTTGATTGGCGACGCGAGCGGCGCGAACACCGTCTGGTAGATCGCCGCGCGCCAGTGGAGGGCCCAGAGAACGCTGTCGAGCAGTTCCGAGATCATGTAGATGACGATCGCGTTCATTCCGAGGATCACGAACGGCCGTACGGCTGCCCGCCAGCGGAGGCCGTCCACGATCCACGCGAAGCCCGCCAGCAGCACGAAATCGAGCCCCGCCATGAACAGCGCGAAGGACGTCGTCCAGAGCTTCTTGTTGATCGGGAGCCACTGATCGCACACCAGCCCTGCGACGAGCAGCGCCACGCCGATTCCGAACATCCACCCGAGTCGCTCGCCGAGCGGCCGCCGCAGGGTGAGCACCTGCGCTGCGAACATGCCGAACAACACGGTGGCAATCGCCGGCAGCGTGCTGATCACGCCTTCCGGGTCCCACGTCTTCGTCTGCCCGTAGTTGTGACTGCCCAGGACGATGCTGTCGATGTAGTGGGCGAAGTTGCCTTCGACCCCGAGGTTCCCGGCGCCGAAGCCCGGCACCGGCACGAGCGTCATCAATGCCCAGTACGTCGCCAGCAGGCCCACCGTCCAGGCGATGCGGCCCCGCAGCCCCGTCGTCAGCCAGATAGCGGCGCCGGCCAGATAGCAGATCGCAATTCGCTGCAGCACACCGAGAATGCGCCAGGTGGCGAGATCGAAGCGTGGGAACCCGTAGAGGAAGAGCCCGAGGGCGAACAGGATGGCCGCACGGCGCAACGCCTGCTTGAAGAGATCGGCACGTGTGGCGCCCTGCGCAAGTCGTCGCTGGAACGAGAGCGTCAGCGTGAGGCCGACAATCCAGAGGAACGACGGGAATACCACATCGGTCGGCGTCCACCCGTGCCACTCGGCGTGCTCCAGCGGCGCATAGACGTGCTGGCCGTCACCAGGCGTATTGACCAGCACCATGAGCGCAATGGTCGCGCCGCGAAAAGCATCGAGCGAGACGAGCCGCGTTGACGTCGCGGCGGCGGTCTTCCGGCTGGCCAAGGCTGTGTTCATGACGGAGGCATTCTAACGACAAGCAGGCTGCTGAAGGCAGCGTAAATGCAAGATGCAAAAATTCGACGGGTCTTCATTTTCTATGGTGTCTTCATTTTCTATGGTGCATCTTTCATTCAGGGGTGCCTCTTTCATCACCCGGCGTGATTATGTCTGCCGGTGTCGCAGCTGGCACTGACGGTCGACGGTCAAGAAAGCACTTCCTCGAGCGCGCGCCGCGCCGCGTGGTAACCGCACATGCCGTGTACCCCCACGCCCGGCGGCGTAGATGCCGAGCACAGGTACAAGCCGCGCACGGGTGTCGAATAGTGCGACAGGGTCGGCCGTGCGATGAGCTGCGCCGCGTTGGAGACCCCGGCGGCGATGTCGCCGCCGACGTAGTTCGGATTGCGCCGCTCGACGGCCGAGGCGGTCATGACGTGGCGCGCCAGGATGCAGTCGCGGAATCCAGGTGCGAAGCGTTCGACCTGCGCTTCGATCTGCGGCAGCATCTCGACGGTCGACGCGTGCGGCACGTGGCAATAGGCCCACGCAGTGTGCTGCCCGGTCGGCGCGCGCGAGGGGTCGAACGGCGTGTGCTGCGCCAGCAGCACGAACGGACGTTCGGCATGCCGGCCTTCCCACGCGGCACGCTCGGATGCGGCGATCTCGTCGAGCGTGCCGCCGACGTGCACTGTCGCCGCCCGCCTGCACGGCTCGGCGGTCCACGGAATCGGCGACGCGAGCGCCCAGTCGACTTTGAACACCCCCATGCCGTATCGGTACCGCTCCAGCTTTCTCCGGTACGCCGCCGGCAGGCGATGGCCAGCAATCCGGAGAAACGGCGCCGGCGACAGATCGCACAGGACCGCGCGGGAGTCCGGCAGCTCGTCGATGGACGTTACCGGCGTACCGGTCACAACCTCTCCGCCGAGCGACCGCAGGTGCGCCACGAGCGCATCGGCCAGGTTTTGCGCGCCCCCGCGTGGAAACACCCACCCGGCCAGGTGCGCGGTCGTCCCGAGCACGAGTCCGAACGATGCCGTGATCGCGTGCTCGAGCGGCAGCATCCCGTGCGCGGCCAGCCCGGCAAAGAGCGCGCGCGTGTGGGGGTCGGCGAACGTGCTCGACGCGAGTCCGCGTGCCGACCGGATCGCACGCAACCCGAACCGCGCGAGACGCAGCGGATGCCGCGGCCAGCGCGGCGGTCCCAGCAGTGCAGGCTCGAGGTGCGCCCAACCGTCCACCACCGGACCGATCAGATTTCGATATGCGCGCGCGTCGATGCCTAGCGACCGCGCCGTCTCGTCAACGTCGTGCACGACCGCGGCGGCACGCCCGTCGTCGAGTGGATGCGCGAACATCACCGGCGGCCGTATCCAGTCGAGGCCGTGCCTGGCCAGCGGCAACGATCGGAACGCCCGTGAAATCGGCGCGAACGGCTGAATCGCCGAGCAGACGTCGTGGACGAAACCGGGCAGGGTCAGGGCCGCCGAGCGCATTCCCCCGCCAGCCGCCGCATCCGCCTCGTACACGGTCACCGTGCGACCGGCCTGGGCGATCGTGATCGCCGCCGCCAGCCCATTCGGCCCGGATCCGATGACGATGGCGTCTGGCGTGTGGGCCACGTGCTTGCTAGGACCTATCCAAGGTGATGACGAGGATTGCGTGGTAAACGAGCCGGCCGTTTCCGCCGAGGTGCCGCGGCAGGGGACGCGCGGCTACTGGCACTCGCGCTGGCTGTTCGAGCGGGCGCTCGCGCTCGTGTACTTCGTCGCGTTCCTCGTCGCGCTCAACCAGTTCGTGCCCCTGCTCGGTGAGCACGGCCTGCTCCCCGTGCCCGAGTGGGTCAAGCAGGTGCCCTTTCGCGCATCGCCGAGCATCTTCTACCTGTTCCCCACGGATACCGCATTCAACGCAGCCGCATGGTTCGGGCTGGCGCTCTCACTCCTGCCGCTCTGCGGTCTCGCCCAGCGCGCCGGAAGCTGGGCGAGCGCCGCCGTGTGGGCCGCGCTCTGGGTGCTCTACCTGTCGTTCGTCAACGTCGGGCAGACCTTCTACGGCTTCGGCTGGGAGACGCTCCTTCTGGAAACTGGCTTTCTTGCCATCTTCCTCGGCGGCCGCTCGACTGACCCGGGCACAATCATGACCTGGCTGCTGCGCTGGGTGCTGTTCCGCTTGATGTTCGGCGCCGGTCTCATCAAATGGCGCGGCGATCCCTGCTGGCGCGATCTGACCTGCCTCGATTACTACTTCGAGACGCAGCCCATTCCGAATCCGCTCGCGTGGTACTTCCACTGGCTGCCCGCGTCCGTGCATCACGCGGGCGTCGTGATCAACCACATCGTCGAGCTCGGCGTGCCGGTGCTCTACTTCGCACCACAGCCGGTCGCCGCGATAGCCGGGCTGATCACGATTGCATTTCAACTCATTCTGATCGTGAGCGGCAATTTGTCGTGGCTGAACTGGCTCACGATCGTGCTTGCAATCGCAACGTTACCGGATCGCTGGCTCGCCTGGCTGCCGATTCGGCAACCCACGGTGCAGCCGCCAACCCGCGCTCGTCGGACGACGCTCTACGCGCTTGCGATGGTGGTCGGTGTTCTGAGCGTTGCTCCGACACTGAACATGCTCTCGCCCGCCCAGGTGATGAACACGTCGTTCGAGCCGCTGCACCTCGTGAACACCTACGGTGCGTTCGGGTCGATCACGAAGGAGCGGCGTGAAATCGTCATCGAAGGCACCGACGAGAGCGAGATCACCGATCGAACCCGCTGGCGCGAATACGAGTTCAAGGGGAAGCCAGGCGATCCCTCCTGGATGCCGACGCAGGTAGCGCCGTACCACCTCAGGCTCGATTGGCTGATGTGGTTTGCGGCGATGTCGCAGCCGAGCGACTACGAGTGGTTCGCGCCGCTGCTCGTGAAGCTGCTGGAGGGAGATAGAGCGGTGCTGGGACTGCTGCGCTCCAACCCGTTCCCGAATCGCCCACCCCGGTACGTCCGCGCCCAGTACTACACGTACCGCTTCACGGCGCCCGCCGAACGCCGACGCACCGGCCGCTGGTGGACGCGCGAGCTGATCGGGATCTATTACCCGGCCGTCTCGCTTGGGAAGCGTAAGGCCCTGGTCTTGAGCCCACAGCTCACTCCGGTTGATGCACCGAAGCGGGTGGCAACCGGCAAGGGCTGGCCGGCGTCTATCGGCTATCGGTTGCGGGCTGGTCCCGCACGAAGGCCAGACGCCGGAAGCCCGAAGCCCGTTCTGTCGCATCGAGGTTAGTTCGCGCGCTCCCTGGGCGAGTAGCGGTTGAGCAGCGCGAGGAGCCTGTCGGCCGATTTCGGTGCGCGCACGCCGCCTTTCACGATCTCGCGGGTCTCGAGGGCCTTGCCGTAGAGCGTGGTGTTGTCGTCGAGGTCCTGCCGCAACGTGGCTCCCTCCAGGGCCATGCCGGCAAACAGCCCCTGCGTGCGCGACCACGACAGGATGTCGGCGTGCATCTGCGCGTCAGTCTGCGCGGTGGTCGTGCGGCCCACCGGGCCAGCCGCCACGGAGCCCTCTCCGCCAAGCGTGAACTTGCTCTCAAGCAGCTTGTCGGCGCCGCGTTCACTCATGACCAGCATCACGAGGTCGGTCGTCGAGCCGCCGATCTGAAAGCCCACGCTGCCGCCTTCGATGCGCATGGTGGCCGGCGCCGACCAACTCCGCTTGCTTGCGTCGCGGCACGACAGGTATCCCTTCCCGTACTTCCGCCGGCGACGAACGCCGCGGTCTTGAGGCTGGGGACGATCACGATGCAGTGCGCCTTCTCGAGCAGGTCCTGCGGAATGCCCTTATCGGGCGCCGACATGACCTCCGAGAGCACGGCCGCCGCCTCCTGCAGCCGATAGGACGGGGTCTTTGTCCGCCGCCTGCAGCGGCGCAAACGCGAGTGTCGATGCCAGAGCCGTTGCGACGATGAGTCTCATGTGTGTGTTCATTTGGCCTGGGTCGTACCTGATGAGGTCTGCGGAGAGAGTACGGGCAGCGGCACAGCCGTAGCTGGGGGATACGGCCCGCCGGTGGGCTGGGTTGATCGCTGATCCTCCTCATCCTGGGTTTCGATCGCGATCAGTGAGGGGGCGCGGAGGGCCGGCGGCGGGGCAGGCGGCCGACGGTGGGTCGATTGAGCCCCGTCGCTCAATCGACCGCACCCGTCGAGATCACGACTCTATGAACAGGTCGCCGCGATCATCTTCAACGACTTGACATCGAGCGTCGCGTCGGGAGCCGAGGCCGCGGCCGGGACCGCCGCGCTCGCATCTGCTGCCGGTGCTGCCGGTGCCGCGGTGGTGGCCTTCGCCTCGTGTTGCGACGTCGTGCCGGTCACTTCGACCTTGTGTCCGAGGTGCGCCTTGAGGTTTGCGCCCGTCAACGCATACGAGGTCGTAGCCGCCGCGTCTGCGGGCGACGCCACACCGCTCGTCCCGGTTGTAGCAGCCGTGGCAGCCGGCACGACGGCGGCGTTCGTGAGGACGAAACCGCCGGCCTCGGTGCCCGCCGCAACGCAACCCGTGACCGTCACGCTGGTCTTGCCTGTCTTTGCGGACGTGTCGGCCTTGTCCGTCGGGTTGCCCTGCGCAACGAGCGCCACGGCGCTCCCGATGACCAGTACAGCGAACATGGCGCTTTTCAATCGATTCATGCTGACTCCTGTGACAACTGCGCGAAAAACCGCCAGCTGTTTGGAACCGCCTCCGGACCACCGCAGAACCTCGCGTAGCGTCGGCTGACCCACGCGTGCATCCCAGGATGGAGGCTTCGCTGACCGACTGGAGCGGCCTCGTGGAGATTGCCACGTGGAGGCCACAGACTCAGAAAAGCGGAACGCCACTGACTGTATATTCCCCATCGGCTCACCCTGTGTGCAATCCGGCACACCAGCGAACGCCCATTCGGTGATCCATATCGACGACACGACGCTCGTTCCGCGTCGACGGTCGGCGAGGACTCGGACCATGGGTGCCCTGCGCACGCCAGGAAGCACCCGCGCCGAGGGCCACTCGCAGCCCTATACTGCGGATATGGCTCCTCTTCCTTCCAATATCTCCGAGTTCCTGTCGTCGCGCCGTATCGCCGTCGCGGGCGTCTCCCGCACCGGCGCATCGGCGGGCAACCCCGTCTTCCGGAAGCTCCGCACGGCGGGCTTCGACGTGTTCCCCGTCAACCCGCACGCGACCGAGCTCGAGGGCGCGCGCGCATATCCGAACATCGCCGCGATCGGCGCGCCGGTGGACGGCGTGGTGATCGCCACGCATCCGAACGCCGCCATTGACGTCGTGCGCGATGCCGCCGATGCGGGCGTCCGCCGCGTGTGGCTTCATCGCTCCTTCGGCCAGGGCAGCGTGTCTGAGGCGGCCGTCGATGAGTGCCAGGCCCGTGGCCTCACGTGCATCGTCGGAGGCTGCCCGCTGATGTTCTGCGAGCCGGTGGACGTGCCCCACCGGTGCATGCGGTGGTGGCTGCAGCGCACGGGACGCGTGCCGCGGTAACGCGCCGCCTTGGTGTCGCGGACGGGGGAAATGCGGCCGAGGAGCGTCGGTCCAGCGTTACCTCTGCGCCCACGGGAGCCCGGCGAGCTCACGTGTTCGCCGCTTCAAGGCAGCTCAGCGTATACTCAAGCACTCCCCGCTCTCGTAGGTTCTGCGGCCATCCTGGCCTTCAGCCCTCGACACACAGCACTTCTGAAAGGACGGAATGTCGCTCGTTGACCCTCTGATCTCGTCAATTGACTGGCGCGCAACGTCGACCGGCATGCCCCCGGCCGATCACCTGCTTCCCTCGTGAGCTGGTTGGCCGGATGGCGGCGAGCGCGCCGGTCGCCGGCGGCCGAGAAGCCGCTGCGCGACGAGCTCCTGAGCATCGAGCGGCTCGAGGAGCGTGCGCTGGCGCTCGCTGCCAGTTTGACCGTCGACCCCGATCCCGCGCCGCCGTGCTCGCGACACGTTTCCGCGGTTCGAGGACAACGTGCGGGTGTTACGCGCCGCCTACCGCACGCTGGCGGACGATGTGCGGACGGAGCAGTTTCTGCCGCCGGCGGCCGACTGGTTCCTCGACAACTTCCACCTGATCACCGCCGAGATCACCGACATCCGGCGGAATCTGCCGCGCAGCTACTATCGGACCCTGCCTGCGCTGGCCTCTCGCGAGCACGCCGGGCAGGCGCGTGTCTACGCGATCGCCGTTGAACTGATCCGCCACAGCGACAGCCGGCTCACGCGGCAGCAACTGATCCAATTCCTGAAGAGCTACCAGCGCGTCGCGCCGCTGACGATCGGCGAGTTGTGGGCGTGGCCGAGCATGTTGAAGCTCGCCCTCATCGAGAACCTGCGGCGCCTCGTCGATGAACTGCTGTCCGCGCGTACTGCCCGACGGGCCGCCGACAGCTACGTGGCGAGAGCCGACGAGAGCGGCAGCAGCCCGGCTGCTGCCGGCCGGCCCCGACGCCGCGTTCATCGTCCAGCTGCTTCATCGCGTCCGCGAGTACGGGATCCGGCTGTCTGACATGCGCAGCGCCGTAGACGCTCACCTGGCAGCGCAGCAGACCACGGCCGAAGACACGATTCGCGGCGAGCACCAGCGTCAGGCCGTCGCACAGGTCTCGGTGGCCAACGCCGTGACGAGCCTCCGCCTGTGCGCGACGCTGGATTGGCAGGAGTACGTGGAGGCGGTCAGCCTGGTCGAGCAGGTCCTGCAGCGCGATCCCGCAGGCGCCTACGGACGCATGGACTTCCTGAGCCGGGATGAGCAGCGACAGGCGGTCGAAGCGCTGGCCCCGGCGAGCGGCGAAGGTCAGATCCGGGTGGCGTTGAAGGCCATCGAAAACGCCCGCCAGGCAACCACGGATGGCTCGACCGGTGATCGTGCGGCCCACGTGGGCTACCACCTCGTGGACCGCGGGCGCCGCGATCTCGAAGAGGACCTGGCGTATCGGCCCGGCGTGAGGATTCGCGCGACGCGCGCCCTCCTGCGTCATGCATCCGGCCTCTACCTCGGCGCGATCGCGGTCGCTGACCGGACTTCTGCTCGCCGCCGCGGTCTCCTACGCCCGGCAGGCGGGCGGGACGCCGTCCGTGCAGTTCCTGGCCGCGTTGCTCATGTTGCTGCCGGCAAGCGACCTCGCGATCGCGTGCGTCCACCGGGCGGTTGTCCTCGTCGTCGGCCCGAGACGACTGCCGCGCCTCGACTTCTCCGAGGGCGTTCCCGACACGGCCCGGACGATGGTCATCATCCCCACGATGTTGACCAGCTCCGCGGGCGTCGACGCGCTGCTCGAACACGTCGAGGTGCTGGCACTTGGGAACCTGGACCCCTGCGTGCACGTGGCCATTCTCAGTGATTTTGCGGACACGGATACGGGTGCGGCACCCGACGACGAGGCCATCCTGGAGCGCGCGCAGTCGGGCATCGAGGCGCTCAATTTCAAGTACGACGCCGAGCACGGCAGCCGTTTCTACCTGTTCCACCGCGCACGGCAGTGGAATGCGCTGCGAGCAGGCGTGGATCGGCTGGGAGCGCAAGCGCGGGAAGATCGAGGAGTTCAACCGTCTGCTGCGAGGGGCCACCGACACGAGCTTCTCGACCCAGGTGGGGGATCTCACCGTCCTGCCCTCGGTCCGCTACTGCATCACGCTCGACTCCGACACCCGTCTGCCGCGCGATGCGGCACGGCGCCTGATTGGCATCATCGCGCACCCGTTGAACCAGCCGCGTTTCGACCCGCAGTCGCGACGCGTCACCGAAGGCTACGGGATCCTGCAACCGCGCGTCAGCGTGACGATGGCGAGCGCGGCGGGTTCGCTCTTCGCGCGCACGTACGCCGGCCACACCGGCGTCGATCCCGTACACGACGGCCGTGTCGGACGTCTACCAGGATCTGTTTGGCGAAGGCATATTCACGGGCAAAGGACTCTACGACGTCGATGCCTTTGCGGCGGCGCTCGAAGGGCGCGTGCCGGAGAACGCGCTGCTCTCGCACGATCTGTTCGAGGGACTCTACGCGCGCACGGGGCTGGCGACCGACGTCGAGGTCGTGGACGACTACCCCTCGAGCGTGCTCGCCCACGCGCGGCGCCAGCACCGCTGGGTACGGGGCGACTGGCAGATTCTCCGGTGGCTGTTTCCCGTCGTGCCCTCGCGCACCGGTATCGTGCGGAATCGTCTGCCGCTCATCGCGCGCTGGAAGATCCTCGACAACCTGCGGCGCAGCCTGGTGCCGCCCGCCACGCTCCTGCTCCTGGTGCTCGGGTGGACCGTCCTGCCGGGCCACCCCCTCGCGTGGAGCGCCGCCGCCCTGCTGCCACTGGCGTTCCCCAGCCTCTCACGCGCCCTCGAGGTTCTTCGTGGTCCAGCGCCCCGGCCAGTCGTGGGGCGCGTTCCTGCGCACGGCGGGCGACGATCTGAAGACCGCCGGGGCGCGCGGTGGGCTGCAGCTCGCCTTCATGGCGAACGAGGCGAGCGAGCGGCTGCACGCCATTGCGATCACCCTCGTCCGCCTCGTCGTCACCCGCCGGCGCCTGCTGGAGTGGGAGACGGCGGCCGCAAGCGCCGTCCGCAGCGGCCCGGTGCAGTGGCGCGCGTTTCTTCGCGGTATGGCGGCGAGTCCGCTGCTGGCAATCGCGACGCTGCTGATCGTGGTGCTCGTGCGGCCGGCGGCGCTCCCGGTCGCCCTCCCGATGCTCGCGCTGTGGGTAGCCGCTCCGTGGATCGCGTATGCATTGAGCCGCCCCACGACGAGCCGGCGGGCGCCGCTGACGCCCGCCGACCGGGCGTATCTGCTGCAGGTTGCGCGGAAGACGTGGGGGTACTTCGACGCGTTCGCCGGTGCGGCGGACCATGATCTGCCGCCCGACAACGTGCAGGTCGGTTCGGAGCTGACCATCGCGCACCGGACGTCGCCCACCAACATCGGCCTCGGCCTTCTCGCCACGCTGGCCGCTCACGACCTGGGGTTCATCGAGACCGCGGAGCTCCTGCGACGAATCGACGCCACGCTCACGACCGTGGAGGGGCTCGAACGATTCGAAGGCCACCTGCTGAACTGGTACGACACGCAGACGCTGGCGCCGCTGACACCCGCCTATGTCTCCACCGTGGACAGCGGCAACCTGGCGGGCGCCCTCCTGACGCTTTCCGTCGGGCTCCGGGACCTCTCGCCGACGCTGGCGACGCGCGCGAACGTGCTCTTCGAGGCCATGAACTTCCGCTTCCTGTTGGATCCCATCCGGCAGTTGTTCGCGATCGGGTACCGCCTGGCGGATGCCGACGGCCCCGGCCGGCTGGATGCGGCCTACTACGATCTGCTGGCGTCCGAAGCCCGGCTGGCCAGCTTCCTCGCGATCGCCAAGGGGGACGTGCCGGAGATGCACTGGTTCCACCTCGGGCGGCCTGTGACGAGCGTGCGGGGAGCACCCGTGCTGCTCTCGTGGAGCGCGACGCTGTTCGAGTACCTCATGCCGCTGCTGGTCATGCGGACCTCCCCGAACACGCTGCTCGACGACTCGTGCCGGCTGGTCGTGCGCCGGCAGATGGACTACGCCTCCGCGCGCGGCGTGCCCTGGGGCATCTCCGAGTCCGCCTACAACGTCGTCGATCGGCACGGCACCTACCAGTACAAGGCGTTCGGCATCCCGGGGCTCGGGCTGAAACGGGGCCTCGGCGATGAAGTCGTCGTCGCGCCGTACGCGTCCGCGCTGGCCGTCATGATCGATCCCGCGGCGAGCACCGCCAACCTCCGCCGGCTCGCCGGGTTGGGCGTCGAGGGTCAGTTCGGGTTCTTCGACGCGATCGACTACACGCATCGCGGGCCTGATGCCATCGCGCCCGATGGCCCGGCCGAACGGCGTGGTCGTTCCGGCCTACATGGCCCACCACGAGGGGATGACGCTGGTGGCGCTCGCCAACGCGCTGCTGGACGATCGGATGGTCGAACGCTTCCACGCGGAGCCCAGGGTCAAGGCGACGGAGCTGCTGCTGCAGGAGCGCGTCCCCCGCGACGTCGGCGACGATTGAGCCTCGTCCGCTCGACGAGATGCGCGTGGCCGCGCCCGTCGCATCCGTGCCCGTGCGCCGCTACCGTTCGCCGCACACGCTGTTCCCGCACACGCAGTTCCTCTCGAACGGCACCTACGTCACGTCGGTCACCCACGCAGGCGGGGGGGCCAGCGTCTGGCGCGGACTGCCGGTCACCCGCTGGCGCCGCGATGCCACCCGGGATGCGGACGGCCAGTTCATCTACCTGCGCGACGTGCGCAGCGGAGCCGTGTGGTCGGCGACGTACCAGCCGACGCGGCGCGAACCCGACGAGTACGGCGTGACGTTCTCGGCCGATCGGGCCACCTTCCGCCGCCGAGACGACGACCTGTCGACGCAGCTCGACATCGCGGTCTCCACGGAAGACGACGTCGAGGTACGGCGACTCACCGTCCGTAACCTGGGCTCGCGCATCCGCGAGGTAGACGTGACCAGCTATGCGGAGATCGCCCTCGCGCCGGCCGTCAGCGACCTCGCGCATCCGGCCTTCGGCAAGCTGTTCATCGAAACCGAGTACCTCGCCGACTGCAGCGCTCTGCTCTGCCATCGGCGGCGGCGGGACCCGAAAGAGGTCGTGGCATGGGCGTTCCACGCGCTGACCCTCGAAGGCCGGCCGCAGGGGCCGGTCGAATGGGAAACCGATCGGGCGCGCTTCCTGGGGCGGGGGCGGAGCCCCGGGGATCCGCAGGCGCTCGACGGACGCGCGTTGTCGGGAACGACGGGTGTCGTGCTCGATCCGATTGTCAGCCTGCGCCAGCGGATCCGCATATCACCAGGGGCGGCGGTGCGGCTCTCGTTCGCCACCGGCATCGCCTCCGATCGCGACACCGCCCAGGCACTCGCCCGGAAGTACCACGAGCCGAGCGCCACCATACGCACCTTCACGCTCGCCAGCACGCACGCGCAAAGCGGCCTGCGGTACCTGGGCATATCGGCAGACGAGGCCGTGCTCTTCGAACGCCTCGCGTCGCGGGTGCTCGGCACCGACGGCTCGCTCCGCGCGGACGCCGACACGATCGCGGCGAACGAGCTTGGTCAGTCGGGTCTGTGGCCGCACGCCATCTCGGGCGATCTTCCGATCCTGCTCGTCTGCGTCGCCGGGGACGACGGTGTATCGCTCGTGCGGCAGGTGCTCCAGGCCCAGGAGTACTGGCGGCTCAAGGGACTGAGCGCCGATGTCGTGATCCTCAACGAGCATCCGATCAGCTACCTCGACGAGATGCAGGCCCAGCTCACGGAGATCCTCGATGACGGCCCGTGGAGCGCGTGGCAGCATCGCCCGGGAGGCGCCTATCTGCTGCGCGCCGACCGCATGGGCCGCGCCGAGCGGGTGCTGCTCGAGGCCGTGGCGAGTGCGATTCTGCGCGGTGACCGCGGCGACCTGCGCACGCTGCTCGATCGGCCCGGCCCCATGCCTCCGCCGGCGACGCTCCTCGTGCCAACGGCGCCGCCACCCAGCGACACGCCGGCCACGGATGGTCCCCTGCCGGAGCTGGCGCTGCCGAACGGGCTCGGGGGCTTCACTGACGGCGCACGGGCCTACGCCATCATCCTCGACGGAGCGGGGGAAACGCCGATGCCCTGGGCGAACGTCATCGCCAACCCGCAGTTCGGCACGATCGTCACGGCGTCTGGTGCGGCGCACACGTGGTCCGGCAACAGCCGCGAGAACCGCCTGACGCCGTTCGCCAACGACCCGGTCAGCGATCCGACCGCGGAAGCGATCTTCGTGCGTGACGACCCCTCAGGTGACTGGTGGACACCGACACCGGGACCGGCGTCCCGCGGCTCCGCGGCCGGCCGATGTCTCATCCGCCACACTGCCGGCCTGACGCACTTCACGCGCGTGACGCACGGCATCGGCCACGAGCTCGACGTGTTCGTTCATCCCGACGATCCCGTGAAGTTCTCGCTCCTGACGCTGGCCAATCACGGTCCGACGGTCCGGACGCTGAGCATCGTCGGCTACAGCGAGTGGGCACTGGGGCCGCCGCGCGAAGGACAGCACCTGCACGTCGTCACCGAGCAGGACCCTCAGACGAGGGCGATTTTCGCCAGTAATGCCTACAACCAGGACTTCGGCCGCCACGTGGCGTTCTCGCACGTGAGCGAACCGGCGGTATCGGTCACCGGCGATCGCGCGTCGTTCGTCGGCCGCAATCGCGAGCTCTCGCGGCCAGCGGCACTGGGTCACAACATGCTGTCGGGTCGCGTGGGCGGAGGCCTCGATCCCTGCGCGGGCCTCCACGTGCGCCTCGTCCTGGCACCAGGCGAAACCCGGCGGCTCGTCTTTCTCCTGGGCGAAGGCACCGATCGCGACCATGCGCGGGAGCTGATCGCACGGCACGGGCACGTGGCCGCTGCCGAGGCTGCGCTCGCGCTGGTGCAGATGTCATGGGATGGCCTGCTCGAGGCAATCCAGGTGCGGACGCCAGACGATTCGTTCGATGCGCTGCTGAACCGGTGGCTGCTCTATCAGGCCGTGAGCTGCCGATTGTGGACGCGCGCCGGCTACTACCAGCCCGGAGGCGCCTTTGGATTCCGCGACCAGCTGCAGGACGTGATGGCGTTGTCCTTCGCGCGTCCCGCCCTTGCGCGCGACCACCTGCTGCGATCCGCGGGACGGCAGTTCGTCGAAGGCGACGTGCAGCACTGGTGGCACGAGCCGGCCGGCCGCGGGCTCCGCAGCCGGTGTTCCGACGATCTGCTCTGGCTACCCCACGTTGTCGCCGAGTACGTGC
Organism: Vicinamibacteria bacterium; assembly: GCA_963697705.1. Classification (GTDB taxonomy): domain Bacteria; phylum Acidobacteriota; class Vicinamibacteria; order Vicinamibacterales; family JAENWD01; genus CAVUCH01. The sequence continues at coordinate 76,701 of CAVOPA010000008.1, read as the reverse complement.
GCACGACCGGCGACACCCAGGTGCTGGACGAACGCGTCCCGTACCTGCAGGCGCCGTTGCTCACGGCGGACGAACACGAAGCCTATGGGACACCGACCCTGTCAGGGGAGGACGGGACGTTGTTCGAGCACTGCCTGCGCGCCATCGAGCACGGCATCACCGCGGGCACGCACGGGCTTCCGCTGTTCGGCAGCGGCGACTGGAACGACGGCATGAACCTCGTGGGGCAGGCGGGACGCGGCGAGAGCACGTGGCTCGGCTTCTTTCTGCATGGCGTGCTGACCGATTTCGCGGGGCTGTGCGACGCGCGGGGCGACGGCGCGCGGGCCACGCGGTATCGGGTCGAGGCGCGGCGTCTCGGCTCACAGCTCGAGCTGACGTGGGACGGCGAGTGGTTCCGTCGCGGGTACTACGACGATGGCACGCCGCTCGGATCGGCGCAGAACGATGAGTGCCGCATCGACTCCATCTCGCAGACGTGGGCCGTGCTGTCGGGCGCGGTGCCGCGCCGGTTCGCGGAGCGCGCGATGGACGCGGTGCGCACGGCGCTCATCGATCGGCGATCGCAGATCCTGCTGCTGCTCGATCCGCCGTTCGACACTTCCGCGCAGGAGCCCGGCTACATCAAGGGCTATCCGCCGGGTATCCGGGAGAACGGCGGGCAGTACACGCACGCGGCGGTCTGGGTCGTGATGGCGCTGGCACGGCTGGGCAGCGGCGACGAAGCCACCGAGCTCTTTCACATGCTGAATCCGATTAACCACACGCGAACCGCTGCGGACGTCAACCGCTACAAGGCCGAGCCGTACGTGGTCGCGGGCGACGTCTACGCACGGCCGCCACATGCCGGACGCGCCGGATGGAGCTGGTATACCGGGTCAGCCGCGTGGCTGTACCGTGCCGGGCTCGAGAGCATCCTCGGCTTGACGCGTCGTGGCGCGACGTTCAGCGTCAGCCCCTGCATACCCTCCTCGTGGCCCGGGTTTGAGATCTGCTGGCAGTTCCAGACCACCCGCTACCGGATCTCGGTCGTCAATCCGACGCATCAGTGCCGGGGAGTCATCGAGGCAACCCTCGATGGCGAGGCGACCGACGCCGCCGCCATTCCTCTCACCGATGACGGCCGCACGCACGAGGTGCGAGTCGTGATGGGACCCACGTCGTAGCGTGCCGCTCCGACGCTTCTGACGTGTCTGCGCAGTTTTGAACACACCGCAGACACCGCAGGGGCGCAAACTGACTCCAGACACGGTTCCGGACCGATGTTCCTGACCGCCAGGTGGGGACCTGATCAGGCACGTAATCGGGCCGGCATCATTTCCGGAGAAACACCCGTGAGCAGAACACTGGCCTCGCATCCTCCGTGGACAGCTTCGAGCGCGACGGGGATTGCGGCCGGCCCCGCTGCGGCGCTGCCAGCCGCACACGCAGCCGCACGCGAACGCGCCTTCCGCCTCGCGCGTGGGCTCGAGGATGCAGTGCTGGTCGTGGTGGCCGCATTGCTCTTCCCCGTGATCATTCTTCTGGTGTTCTCACCGCTCGCGCTGTTGGTGAAGGTTCTCGTCGCGGGCGTTCAGGCAGCCCTCTGACAGACGGTTGAAGGCCTCGTTCAAGGCTTCTCAGCGCGGCCGCCGGCCGGGCCGTGGGCCCGGACCACCGCCCCGGTAGGGTCGGGAGGACCTCTCGGGCCGCTCCGCGTAAGGAGCGGCCACGGGGATTTCGACCTCGCGGTCTCCGCCCTCTCCCGCCACGGCGGCGTGCGCGAGCTTCACCGCCGCTGCTGCCACGTCGAGGACGTCGAACTCCTCCGCCAGCGACTCCACCACCACGCGCGCATCGTCCAGATCGCCCGCCAGGATCCGATCGCGGAGCGACGCGCGCGTCGCCTCCATCCGCTTGGCCCTGAGATCCGCAACGGTCGGAACGGAGCTGACTTCGATCTTCTGCTTGGTGAAGTGCTCGATCGTGCGCAGCAGCCGGTGCTCGCGGGGTTCGACCAGCGTCACCGCCGTGCCTTCGCGTCCTGCACGTCCGGTGCGGCCGATCCGGTGGACGTAGTCCTCCGCCGCGGAGGGCAGATCGTAGTTGAACACGTGGGAGAGCTGCTCGATGTCGAGCCCGCGGGCCGCGACATCGGTCGCGATGAGCAGATCGGACTTCGCGGCGCGGAAACGGTTCATCACGCTGTCGCGCTGACGCTGCTGCATGCCGCCGTGCAGCGCCTCCGCACGGTAGCCGTGAGCGTTCAGCGTCTCGACCAGGGTGTCCACTTCGAGTCGCGTCCGGCAGAAGACGAGCGCCGAGGAAGGACTTTCCATGTCGAGCACGCGCTGCAGTGCCGCTGGCTTCTGCGCACGCCCCACGACGTACGCCAGCTGCCGTACGCGCGGGAGCTTGCCCGCGACCGTCTTCTCGCGTGCGACCGTGATCCGCTGCGGGTCGCGGAGATGTTTGTGCGCGATCGAAAGGATGCGCGGCGGCATCGTAGCGGAGAAGAGGGCCGTCTGGCGCGCCGCCGGCGTCGCCTCCAGGATGGCGTCCAGGTCCTCGGCAAAGCCCATGTCGAGCATCTCGTCGGCCTCGTCGAGCACCAGCACGCGCAGGCCCTCGAGGTCGAGCGTCTTGCGGCGCAGGTGATCGAGCGCCCGTCCTGGTGTAGCGACGATGATGTCGGCCCCGCGCCCGAGGGCACGGATCTGCATCGACATGGAGGCGCCGCCGTACACGGGCACGACGAACAGCCCGGAGTTCCGCGCGTACTTGTGGACGGCCTCGGCCACCTGCATCGCGAGCTCGCGCGTCGGCACGAGCACGAGGCCGCGGGTGCGCCGCCGCCCGGATGGCGGGTTCGCGAGCAGGTGGTGCAGCATCGGCAACGCAAACGCCGCCGTTTTGCCGGTGCCGGTTGCAGCCTGCGCGAGCATGTCGCGCCCGGACAGCAGGAGCGGAATGGTTTCGCACTGCACGGGCGTGGGCTCTTCGTATCCGAGCGCCGTCACGGCGCTCACGAGGGTGCTGGCGAGGCCGAATGCGCCAAAACCGCCAGCCGAAGGATTGCGCGATGACGTCATGCGTCCATTCTGGCGTACTTGCCGCGATCGTTTGCTGCGCCTTGAAATCCACAACTCGCTTGAGTTGATGGTGGACGCGGGTCCTGTCGCCGGACAGCCCCACCCGCGGCCACCCCACCGCGCACCGTCCGCGCGGCGGGGGCCGAGGCGGCCGGCGCCAAAGCACTCGCCAGGAGCAAGGCGCCTGCGCGGCGGGCGGGCGGCCCCGTCCGGCGCCACCCGCTTCGAAGCATCAACTCGAGCGAGCGACGGTTTAGTTCAGCCCCTTGGGCGGAGCCGCCTGCCGTTCGAAGGTCGCCTGAACCGCGACAGGGCCGTTCGAAGTGGCGCGGAACCGGGTGCCATCCCAGACGAACAGGCAATCGCCTGGTGCACCGGCGGCTGGCGCAGCATCCCAGCGCGAAGCCGCGCGTGCCGCCACTGCCTCGGCGAGCCCGTTCCTGAACACGTACGCGCCGCGCACGGAATCGGGCGCCGCTGCCAGTGAGACAGTCGAACACGGCGCGGTGCCCATAGCGCCTTCGGCTGCCGCCAGCACTCGTTCCCTGAGGGCGGCCGCCTCCCGCCACGCGCCGAGATGCCACTGCACGCCGACTGCGGCGCTGGCGATGAGTACGACGAAGATCACCGTTCGGGCGCTCCCGATCCGGGCCTTGTCATCGGGCCTGCTGGCCATCCCACACACCGCGGTGGCCCAGAATGCGGTCGAGAGATACAGGTATCGCGCGTTCTCGAGATCCGCACTGATGAACAGCATCGAGTAGACCGGAAGCACGGCCACGAGTGCCGCGAGCAGATACCCGGCGACGAGCGACGGGCTCACGGCCTTGCCGGGGCGCCCCGCATACGTCGCCCCAACCGCGACGACTGCGAACGCCGGCAGGTAGCCGAAGAGCGGCCAGCGATCGAGGACCACCGTCGTCCAGGGCAGGACCAACGTTCCGAACGGGCGTGCGATCAGCTCCTTCAGGAGATAGCGGCTCGGCACCTGCGCGTACGACTCCGGCAGATGGACGATGGTGATCCGGACGATGGCGTACGCGATGCAGATGACGATCGCTGACGCGAGCACGGGCCATCCAGCCGTGCGGCGTCCCTCGGGAAGCACCCCCCAGAACACGATCGCGACAAGCGGGATTGCGATTGCCGACTCCTTGCACAGCAACCCACAGACCAGAACAGCCAGCGCCGCGAGCGCCCGCTCACGAGAGATCCGTCCACGTGCCAGGTGCAGGAATGCGAGCGCGCACGTGGCCACGAGCAGGTCGGGCAGCGCCGCGGGCCAGACGACCGCTTCAACGTTCGACGGGAACGCAAGGAACAGGAGGCCCGCCGCAACCGCGGCGGCGCGTGACAGGCCGATGCGGCTGGCGAGGATAGATACGAGCGCCGCGTTCGCTCCGTGCAGCACGATGCTCAGAAGATGCAGAGCGGCGGGATTCCGTGTCACCGACAGAATCGCGCCCCACAGGACTGACGGCAGCGGCCGGACGAACTGCCCATGCGAGAGCCACCGTCCGTGAAGCGCCCGCTCGGCGAGCACGAAGTCGTCGGAGAACAGGCCGAGCCGCAAGGTGTTGCCGTAGAGCACACACGAGGCGGCGACGAGCCCCGCCAGCAAAGCTGCGGCTCTGGGCCTCACCGTTCCGGAAGGCTGCACGCGACGGGGTGGCGTCTGGCTGAATGCGGTGAGAGCGGCCGCGATCACGAACACATAGGACGCCGTTTCGACGTGATGCCGGCGCACGTGCCCGATCCCGAACACATACCCGAACAGCAGTGCGAGCAGATAGAGCGTGCTCGCCGCCAGCGTGGATCCGAGGATCAGCAAGACGGGGTGAGTCACGGGCGGGCGCATGGCATCAGTCTGGCTGCCGGTGAGATCATTCTCTCGTCCGCTGCCAGCGACGCCCTGGTCGTCTGGTCCGGCAATGCCGCAGCCCGGACGTGGCTTGCTTCGGGCAGCCTGGGCGTGGCTTGCATCGAGCGCCTGCGCCCGAACGATCGCCTCTGGCGCGCTGTAGTGCCCGCCTTCAGGCGGGCCAGGCATTCTTCAAGACGATGGAGGACCCGCCGCGCCTACAGCTGCATTGCGCAGAACGCGATCAGATCCTTGTTGTCCTTCAGCAGGTCGTCGCGGGTCATCACGTACGGGATCCCGGACACGCCGATGTCCTCGATTGGCACCCCGTCGGAAGCCCCGCTGCGCACGGCGCGCCGGATCGCTACGGTGTACTTCACGCCCTCGGGAAGGGCCTCGAGCTCGAACGGCGTGTCGGCCAGCGCCTCGCGGAGATCGACGTGTGTCCACACGTTGGCCCCTCCGGCGCCCGTCGCCTCGCCGACGCACACGAGCGGACCGAGACGGTTGTCGACGAAGCCGGCGGCGAAGAGATCTCCCGACGAGTAGGTATTCGGATCGACCACGCACACGACCGGCCCGAAGTACTGTCGCCCGAGATCATTGCACCACTCGGGATCGGTCAACGGCAGCGGCTGCGCGTACGCGTCGCCGGTGTAGAGCGACGTGTCGAGCGACTCAGCCCAGGGCTCGAGCTCGAGGCGGTTGAAGGGCGAGTGCGCCATCGCCTGTGTCAGCGGCGACACCACGAGGCTGAACCGCGTCGGCAGGATCGGTTTGTCGGTGAAGAGCTGCAGCATGCGCTCCGCGGCCCAGATCAGCCCGCCAGGGTTGCCGCGGAGATCGAGGATCAGCCCGCGTGCGGGCAGGAGCCGGACCAGCCGAATCACCTCGGCGAGAAACGCGTCGTCATCGTCGACGTCGAAGCTCCAGACGCGCAGATAGCCGAGGCGCCCGACGCCGCGCACCGGAACGACGCGCGCCGTCAGCACGTCCGCGAAGGTGGTGGCGAGGCCCGAGGTGCCGATCGCGCGTGGCCGAGCGCCCTGTTCGGCTTCCCAGACCTTGCCGGCGAACATCAGCTTCTTGGCGCGGCGGACGCGTTCTCCCGACGGATCCGAGGCGAGGAAACGCGAGCCGCGAGAGCCGGGGCTGTGTCCGGTCGGGGCCTGGTCAGGTCGCACGACGCGCCACGGCACTCGCAGCTCGCGCCGCGAGCCGCGCGCGGTGCGGTAGCCGACATCGACCCACAGTTCGTCGGGCGGCGGACCGTACTCGAGATCGCGAAAGGTGAGCGACTCGAGCGCGCGAACCCGCCGCGCGTCGGGGCGCCCGCCGGTCTCGCGGTCCGCATGAATTTCGACGGCGCGCACCATGGGTACGCCGTTCCAGGTTTCCAGCTTCACGTTCGGGACGAACTGCTCGTCGTCGAGCAGCCGCGAGTTGGCAATCTTGGAGACAATGAAGGTCGGCCCGTCGTATGGGCCGTACTGCTCGACCAGAAACGGGAGCACCGCCACCGCGTTCTGGGTCGAGCGCGGGCCGGAGTAGCGGGTGTGCGCGTCGCGCAGGCCGGTGACGATCGAGGTCATCGCGAGGTGGAATTCCGCGTCGGAGAGCTCCGTCGCGCGCCGCTCCAGCAGCGAGAGCGCCTGCACCGGGTTGAGGGCGTATGCCGCGCGCTTCTGCGGCAGGTGGCAATACGCGCCCTGGAGCACCGTGCGCGTCGTGTTGATGATGCGCAGTCGCTCGCCGCCGTCGAGCACCGCGGGGCTCAGCATCTCACCACGCCGCCGTCCGCGCGCGCGCTGCGTTCCCGCCGTGCGCTCGAGTATGGTCGCCAGCAGCTCACCTCTCTGAGCCTGCAGCAGTGTCCGTGATGCTGTGCCCGCCATGATCACCTCAGGAGTAGAAGCCGGCGAGCCCGTTCAACAGCCCGGCATGAAAGCCACGCCCGTTGACTTGGGCGAAGAACGCCGCGTCGTGCTCCAGTGGCTGGATCGGCGGCACCACAATCTGGGCGAGATCTTTTGGCAGTCCGCCTATCGGGACAAGGCCCGTCGGCATGTCGAGCGCAAGCCGGAGAGACGGGGGCTCGCCACCCACCGCACCGGCGTGGGCGCGCGCACGTGCGCCGTCGATCTCCTTCTTCGGGTTCTGCCGTACCTGCTCCATACGGGCGAGCACCTGGTCGAACGACCACGATGTGTCCGAGCCGTCGAACCGCGTGAGCTGCAGGGCGCGCGTCTCTCCTGCCACGACCAGCGCGCTCGTTCCAGTGGCGCCGGCCTGGCGCATGAGCGGCTTCGTACCGTAGACGGGTTTGCCGCCGACGAGCACCAGCTGCACGTCCCGCTCGATCGCCTTGACGATGGTGGTGAACGGATCGGCTCGCGCGCCTGCGGCGATCACGGTGATGTCACCAAGCGCACCCGGCTCGAGGCGACCGACGGTTCTGCGCCACGCCGCCTTGAGCACGTCGCCCGGGCTCGCCGTCACCATCTTCACCAGATCGAAATCCGAGAGCTGCCACTGCATGCTGTCCGATACCAGCCGTGCGACCTTCAGCTCGCCGAGGATGTTGCGGGTGCCCGACGGCGCCCAGTCGGATCCGAGGCAAAGCGAGATGCCGTGCGAGCGGACGGTCGGCACGTCGACTGTCTGCTTCTCGCCATACAGCCACAGGTTGGAGAAGGGCGACCAGACCACGGCCCCGGGCGCGGCAGCCCACGCCGCGTAGGCAGCCGTGTCCAGCGCGTTGGTGTGGATCGCCACGAGCTGGGGCAGCAGGCAGCCCGCCGTTCGCACCGCTTCGAACTCGCGGGCGACGATCGATCCACGCTGCCCCTCGGCGCAGTGATAGATGAACGTCGAGCCCCGCGCCATGGTACCGGCGCGGGAGCCGAGGTCCTGCGGCTTCATCGTCAAGGTCGACGCGAGAACGGTGTTTCGATTGAGCGTGCCGCCAAGTGTCTCGTCCTCGATATTGCGTATCAGCCAGCCGTCGAGGGGCCGGTTGCTGGGCGGCGACCCCTGGATGCTCGTCGCGCCGCCGATGAGGGCCCGGACCTCGGCGTAGGCGAGCAGCTCTGCCGGCGCAGCCACGACGTAGGCGTACGCCGGCCATGTGACCTCGGCGGCGTACGAGGGCCGCGACGGCCAGATGTTGTGGTGGCCGAAAGGTTGTGTGCGCCCGGCCTCAGCCCAGAGCGGTAATGGTGCGTAGGCCAGGTGATTGTGCATGTCGATCAGGCCGGGCACGATGAGCGAGGTCCCCACGTCGATCGTCACCGCGTTGCCGAATCCTGGCGGCGCCGTTTGTCTGCTCCTCCTGATCGCGGCGATTCTGCCGTCGTCGCCAACGTAGACGCGGCCGCGAAACGACGCCGACTCTGTGGGGGCGACCGCCGGATCCCGTGACAGTGGCACGATGCGTCCGGCCAGGATGAGGCTCACGTGGTTGGCTCCTCTCGTCGGCGATTATCTATTCGAGTGAGCGGACGTCCGTTCCCGGACGTCGCCGCCTCTGCCGCGTCGCGCGCGATGATACCGCCCTCGGTCACGCGGGCTCCGGATTAATTTCGGCGTCTGAGGGCCCCTGAGGCCGCCGCAGCGGTCTGCGATTTGCTTGATCAGGTTGCTGTGGGAACCGACGTGCCGGCTCGTCCCCGGTCAGTCCTCATCTGTCACCGCGGCGCGCTCCTCGATCGCAACGGCCTCAGTGCCTGGATGGCCAGCTTCAGCGACCTCGCCGGAATCGTCGAGCTGTCGGAGACAACCGGTCGCACGATGCAGCGGATCAAGGCACAGGTGCGCCGGTCCGGCGTGTGGCGCCTGCTGGATGTGTTCGCGCTCCGGTGTACTACCGCCTGATGCACGCCACGGCCGACCGCCAGTTCGACACGACACCGTGCAGGCGCTCCTCGCGCGGTTCGGTCCGGCGCCGGACGTGCCCGTGTTGCGAGCCGGCTCCGTCAATGCGCCCGAGACCGTCGCGTTTCTCGAGCGCTGCCGCCCGGATTTCGTCATCGCCCGCTGCAAGACCCTGCTCAAGCCCGCGGTCTTCCAGGTGCCGTCACACGGCACCTACGTGCTGCACCCGGGCGTCTGCCCCGAGTACCGCAACGCGCACGGATGCTTCTGGGCGCTCGCGTCCGGCGATCTGGAACGCGTGGGCCTCACCCTGCTCCGGATCGACGCGGGCGTCGCTACCGGCCCGATTTACGGTTACTTCAGCTACCGGTTCGACGAGCGACAGGAAAGCCACGTGCGAATCCAGCAGCGCGTGCTGACCGAGAACCTGGATGCAATTCGCGATCGGCTGCTCGAGGCCGTCGCAGGGCGTGCGGAGCGCATCGACACCTCGGGACGCACGAGCGCCGTGTGGGGCCAGCCATGGATGACGGCCTTCGCGCGCTGGAAATGGGCGGCTCGCCGCCGGACCGGAGGAGCGCATGCGGGCGTTGCTGTACCATGACGTCGCGCCACGCGACGAGTGGCACACCACCGGCTTCGAGGGCGGCGACGCGGCCGTCTACAAATTGGAGCAGACGACGTTCGACCGGCATCTCGCGACACTCGCCCGACATCGGCCGCGTGCCGGCGCTCATAACAAACGCCACGTCTGATTCGTGGCTGCTGACGTTCGACGATGGCGGCGCCAGCGCGCTGCGCTATATTGCGCCGGCACTCGAGGCACGCGGCTGGCGTGGCCACTTCTTCATGACGCTCGGCCGACTCGGCACACCCGAGTTCCTCGACCCGGCAGCGATTCAGGAACTGCACCGCCGGGGACACATCGTCGGCAGCCACACCGTGACACACCCGCTGCAGATGTCGTCGTGCAGCCCGGAGCAGCTCCGCCGCGAGTGGGCCGACAGCGGTGAGATGCTCGCTGACATCCTGCACCACCGTCCCATCGTCGCATCGGTTCCGGGCGGGGCCTTCAGTCCGCTGGTCGCCGAAACGGCCGGCGAAGCGGGCATTCGTCTGCTCTTCACCTCTGAGCCGACCGCGCGCACGTGGCAGGTCGGCCCGGTCCGCTGCATCGGCCGGTTCACCCTCTGGAACGGGATGCCGCCGACTGCGGCATACGCCTGCGCGACGGGACGCGGCGCGTGGCCCATGCGCCAGCGCGTCACGTGGGAGACGAAGAAGCTGGCAAAGGCGATGCTCGGAACGACGTACCTCCGCGTGCGCAAGCGGATTCTCGACGCGCGCCTGGAGAAGGCGAAGTCCTGATTCCCGCTGGCAGTCCGGAGCGGCTGCCGATGGACGGAATGACCGCCGACGGGCCATCATTCTCGTCACATGATTTCGTTTTCCAGGATCAGCAAGCAGTACGGCCGCCAGATTCTCTTCGTTGACGCCTCGTTCCAGCTCAATCCGGGCGACAAGGTCGGCCTGGTGGGGCCAAACGGCTCCGGCAAGACGACGCTGTTCCGGATGATCGTCGGGGAGGAAGTGCCGGACGAAGGCGACGTCTCGGTGCCCAGGAAGCTGACGGTCGGTTACTTCCGGCAGGACGTCGAGGAGATGTCGGGCCGATCGGTGCTCGACGAAGCAATCCACGGCAGCGGGCGCGTCGGGGATCTTCACCACGAGCTGGAGGCGCTGCAGCACGCGATGGCGGATCCAGCCCAGGCCGGGGACCTCGAGCGGATCCTCACGCGGTTCGGAGAGGTGCAGGAGGAGTACGACCATCTCGGCGGCTATGCGCTGGAGGCACAGGCCCGGGAAGTGCTGCACGGGCTCGGCTTCGAAGACGACCGGATCGACGGCGACGTCGGCGCGCTGTCGGGCGGCTGGAAGATGCGGGTCGCGATGGCGCGCGTCCTGCTCGGGCGGCCGGACGTACTGTTGATGGACGAACCGACGAATCACCTCGACATCGAATCGATCATCTGGCTCGAGAGCTTCCTCAAATCGCAGCCCGGGTCCCTGCTGATGACGTCACACGATCGCGAGTTCATGAACCGCGTCGTGTCGAAGGTGGCGGAGATCGACGGCGGCGAGATCACGACCTACTCCGGCAACTACGATTTCTACGAGCGCGAGCGCGCGATCCGCGAGACCAACCGCGAGGCGGCGTATGCGCGGCAGCAGTCGATGCTGGCGAAAGAACAACGTTTCATCGATCGCTTCGCGGCGCACGCCGCCAAAGCCGCACAGGTGCAGAGCCGGGTGAAAGCCCTCGAGAAGATCGAGAAGATCCAACTGCCGAAGAAGCGAAAGATCGTGAAGTTCGATTTTCGTCCGCCGCCTCGATCGGGCGAGCAGGTGGCGGTGCTCGAGGGTGTGACCAAGAAGTACGGCCAGCGGACCGTGCACGACGGGTTGAACCTGTTGATCCGCCGCGGCGAGCGCTGGTCGGTGATGGGCAGGAACGGCGCCGGCAAGTCGACGCTGCTGAAGATGGTCGCGGGCCAGGTGCGTCCCGACGCTGGTGACGTGAAGCTCGGGGCCAGCCTGCAGATGGGATACTTCGCCCAGCAGTCGCTCGATCTTCTCGACCCGGATTTGACCATCGAGGAACAGCTCCAGAGAGACTTCCCCGGCGAGTCGATCGGCGTGCTGCGGAACCTGGCGGGTGCCTTCCAGTTTTCAGGCGAGGACACCGACAAGAAGATCCGCTCGCTGTCGGGCGGTGAGAAGACACGCCTGGTGCTCGCGCGCATGCTGCTGAACCCGCCGAACTTTCTCGTGCTCGACGAGCCGACCAATCACCTCGATCTGGCGACGAAGGAAATGCTGCTCGACTCGCTCAAGAACTTCGAGGGCACGATGCTGTTCGTCTCGCACGATCGCGAGTTCCTCCGCGGGTTGAGCAACCGCGTGCTGGAGCTCGGGGGCGAGACCGGCACGGAGGCGCAGCCGCACGCGTATCCGGGGTCCTACATCGAGTACGTCGAGCGCACCGGCCACGAGGCGCCCGGCGTGCATCGCTGATCAGACCGGCCGCCGTTCAGGTTTCCAGCCGCGGAACTGACCGCCGCTTGACATGCCATGCCTCACATGATATTTAACTATTTAGTTAAGTAACCAGACGGTTCAATACAGATGGCAGCCGATCAGCTGAGCACCACGTTCGCCGCGCTCGCCGACCCCACCCGGCGTGCGATTCTCGGCCGCCTCGCGTCGGGTGAGCGCTCGGTCACCGAACTGGCGGAGCCGTTCGCGATGAGCATGCCTGCCGTCTCGAAGCACCTGCGCGTTCTCGAGCGCGCAGGGCTGATCGTCCGGGGACGTGATGCCCAGTGGCGGCCCTGCCGGCTCGACCCTGCGCCGCTCAAGGAAGTGGCCGAGTGGGCGGAGCGATATCGGGCCATCTGGGAGCAGCGCCTCGATCGTCTGGACACGTACCTGCAGGAACTCAAAGCAAAGGAGAAGAGACATGCCCGTAGGCAGCGCCGTAAATAGCGACAGCTTCGCGGTGACCACCCCGTCGGAGTGTGAGATCCGCCTGACGCGCGTCTTCGATGCGCCGCGCCACCTGGTGTTCGAAGCGATGAGCAAGCCCGAACACATCCGGCGATGGTGGGGCCGCCTCGGCGAGGGCTACTCCGTCCCGGTGTGCGAAGTGGATTTCAGGCCGGGCGGTAGGTGGCGCTTCGTCAACCGCCACCCGAACGGCGAGGCCGGGTTCCACGGCGTGTACCGCGAGATCGCGCCGCCGGAGCGCGTGGTGTTCACGGAGATCTTCGAGCCCTTCGAAGACGGCGGTTCGGTCGTGACCGCCGTGCTGACGGAGGAGAACGGCAAGACTCGCCTTACCGTGAGTTGCGTGTATCCCTCGCCGGAGGTTCGCGATTTGGTCCTCAATTCCGGCATGGCCCACGGCGCGGCCATCAGCTACGACCGGCTCGAGGAGGTCGCACAGGAGCTGCAGAATCCCGTTTAACCCACAATTCACTTGAATTGATGGCCAATCCATAATCTATTGCGCGCATGCCCAATCCGTATCCCACCGAGTTGCGCGCGCGTGCGGTGCGCGCGTACGAATCCGGCAGCGAGACGTACGCGACGGTCGCGAGCGACTTCTCCGTCAGCGAACCGACGCTGCAACGCTGGGTTCGCCGCCAGCGCACTACCGGCACGGTCGATCCGTTGGTCAAAGCCGGCGGGTGGACCTCCCGGTCGATGTGGCCGTGCTGCAGGCGACCATTACCGCGCGCCCCGATCGCACGACCGACGAATTGACGCGGGCGTACGACGCCCAGGCGGCGCGACCGGCGCGCGTGCATCGGTCCAGCATCCTGCGGGCCCTGCAACGACTCGGGTACGTGTTCAAAAAAAACGGTCGCGGCCGGTCGAGCTCGAATCGTACCCGCGTGCACGCCGAGCGGACCGCGTTCCAGGCGTGGATGAGGACGGTCGATCCGCAGCGCCTCGTGTGCGCGCGTTCAGGCGGGCTCGGACACGGCCGCCCCACTCAATACCCTATGCTCGCGTCAGGTGCCGCAGCTGCCCATCGAGCAGCTTCCCGAGCTCCCCCGGCGCGAGCAGCGTATTGCCCTCCGGCCAGGGGACGTTCCGCTCGGCCGTGCGCTCGATGATGTTGCCGCTGAACGCGACGACCTTCGCCAGCTTGAGCGATGGCGCGCCCGCGGCCGTGGACCCGGCGTTGCTCCCTCGGCCACGCAGCGAGCGGCCCTGGCGCGCCTGATCCACGAGGCGACTCGCACAGGCATCCACCTCGCGTCCGAAACGGTGCGCCCGAGCACCAGGGGCAGGCGCTACAAGAATTCTCGCGAGGGCGTCACGATCGTGGACGGCCCCTTCATAGAACGAAGGAGTTGATCGCCGGCTACGTCGTCGTGTCGGCAGCGTCTCTCGAGGAAGCCGCGCAGTGGGCGCACATGTACCTCGCCGCCGTGGGGACCGACGAAGTTGACCTATACGAACTGGAGTGAGGCGTGTGACAATGAATGACGGCTGCATCTTCGTCGGATCAGGGCTCATTCAAGACTGCGGCAGCACCTCTGAAGTCAGCGTTCGCGCGTCCCTCCGTGAACCAGTCACACACCGGTTTGAGAAGTGCACGGGCTTCCTTTCGCTTGCCCTGCGATTGAAGAAGCCGGCCCAGGCTCGTGGCGGCTCGCAATTCCCACGACCGGGCCTTCTGGCGTCGCGCGATCTCAAGCGCCTTCCTGAAGGACGCCTCGGCGGTTCGGAGTGCATCTTTTGCCAAGCGGACGAGCAGCAGCTCGCCTTTGACGCGGTGCAGTTCGGCCTCGAAGTACAACTCTCCGCTGGTGCGGGCCACTGCAAGGCCCTCTTCGAGAGTCGTCAAAGCGTCCTCGGGATGCTGCGCCTTCGCCAGGGCCTCCGCGAGCAACGCCAGGAACAGTGGTCGCCACACTCGGGCAGTCGTTTTTTCATAGATAGCCAACTCCCGCCGCAATCCTTCGATGCCCTCGTCCACCTGTCCGCCTGCCACCAGAGCCCAGGCTTGATGAAGTCGGGCCACTGTGGCCCACAACTCGAGACCGTGTTCCTCTGCGAGGACAACAGCTATCTGCGCTTGCCGCAACGTTTGCTCCGGTTCGCCGCGCAGGAGGTGGATGTGCGCAGAATAATAAGCGGCGCTCACGATGCTTTGAACGTGCGACAACTCGTGCGCCAGTGCCAGAGCACGGGACACGCCTTCCAATGCACGATCCGGATAGCCGAGCGCCCAGAGTGCCCGAGCCCGTGCACATTCGCTGACCACGCTGGGATCGTGACCGGTGAAGTGCACGTAAGAGGGATAAGGGCCGCTGGCGTAGTGCTCTAGGACCCGGTCGAAATGTTCTACGCCGTCGCTGAGTGTCCCAGACTCGACTGCGGCTCCGCCGAGCGCGCGGTGCGCCTCCATGACAAGGATCGAATCCCGAAGGTTCATCGCGAGCTTCATCAACTGCTCACCCGTCTCGTGAGCCGCCTGAATCTCTCCTCGAAACATCTGCGAGAGCCCGATGAGTCGCAATACTTTGAACGCGGCCGCCGAGTCTGGACAGCGTCCGCACAGCTGCCAGGCGCGCCTGAACACGTGATCCGTCTCCGCCGCCGCGAATCCCTTGGTAACGACCAGCGACACGGCAAGTATCAGGGTGAGTTTCAGCTCCGACTCGTCGCGTTCGGGCGTGTCGGGGAGCGCGGCGAGCGCATGCAGGCCGCGGTGCGCCAGCGCAACCGCCTCATGATGTGCCGACCAGCCGGTCGCGTTCTCAGCTGCCAGCAGCAGATATTTCATCGCGCGCGCGGCGTCCCGACCCTGCTCGAAATGCACCGCGAGCTCGGCGGCGATCTCGGACACCCGATCCCCGTAGATCGCTTCTCCGCGATCTCCGATCCGGCGGTGAGCCTGGGCGCGGCGCATCGGTGCCAGCAGCCTGTATGGCACGTCGCGATAGAGTACGTGGCTGAAGGTGTAGCGTGACGTAACCGTGCCATCTGGCAGTTCGACGAGTCGCGCCGGCAAGAGGAACTGGTGTCGCCGCACCAGCGCTTCACATCGCTCCTCCACCCACCCAGTCTGTTCGTCCAGACCCGCAGCAATCGCCGCCGACGAGCACTCCATGCCGACGACGCTCGCGCCTTCCAACACGCGGCGCTCGTCGGCATCCAATCGCTCAATCTGCCGCTCGATCAATTGGCGCACGTTTTCGGGAACCCCGATATCCGTGCTGGCGAGATCCTTCTGCAGCGTCCACGACCACGTAGTCGACCTGGCTGAGCCCGCGAGCGAGGCGGCCGCCACGGCGTGGTGGAGCGAGCTGACCGAAAGCGGCGGCGAAGGGGCGGTCGTCAAGCCGCTGCCCTTCGTTGCAAGCGGCTCTCGCGGTCTGGTGCAGCCCGCGGTCAAATGCCGCGGGCGGGAGTACCTTCGGATCATCTACGGGCCCGAGTACACACTGCCGCAACACCTTGGCCGGTTGCGGCAGCGCGGACTGGGCGGAAAGCGCGCCCTGGCGTTGCGCGAGTTCGCGCTGGGGATAAGGCCTCGAACGATTCGTGCAGCGGGAGCCACTGAGACGCGTTCACGAGTGCGTGTTCGGCGTCCTCGCGCTGGAGAGTGAGCCGGTCGATCCGCGGCTGTAGCGGTGATTCGTGTCGAAAGCGGGGTAGAGAGCCGTGAAGCGCAACACGTGGTCGGACCGCCCAAAAGACTCCTGATCAGTGCGAAGCACTTCCTTGACTGCCGCCATGGCCTGCCCGCGCTGACTCAGAAGACTCAGAGCAATCCCGCAGCCGACGATACACGACACCCATGGCGATGAAGGCAGGCGATCTGTTTCAGGAACCGAGACATTCGGCCATCCTTCGAACGCGGCGAGAGCCGATTCACCTCAGTTAGTTCTGCAGCTTGAGCACCGCCAGCTTCTTCACCAGGGGGATATCTTTCGCCGCCTTTATCTGCAGGCGGAGGCCCGTACCTTCCGGATACCGCGGGGCCGCGTCGAGCATCCGCAGCACTCGCGCGGAAAGCCGGGTCTGGCGGGTGGCCGCGAGCGCTCTGTCGCCGAAGATGAAGAGCACTTCAAAAGAGCCGACGTAGGGCGACAGCCACACGATGGTTCTCTTCCCGCGTCTCAGGCGGAGGGCCCAACCGGCTTTCACCGAGTAGCTGCTCCATTCCGAAATCGCGACGTCGCGCTCTGACGCGAGGTCCGCGATCAGCTGGTCCCATATGGGCTTGGCGCGGCCGAGAGCCTGCTCGAGCTCGGAATCGGTTGGTCGAGTCGTCTTGCCGATGAAGGCGTTCGCGGGCGGTGCGCTCATGGTTGCGTTCCCTCACCTCGGACCAGTGGCTGTGAATGATCGGCCATCCTGGCGTCTGTCTCCCGAACACCTGTGTCGCGTTCCAGTATCCGTCGCCGTGCCGGCGTGACGCGCAAGAAGGATGTGTCAGCATCGCGGACTTTCCGCTCGTCCGGACGCGCGAGCATTCAACAGACGCAACATCAACGCCGACATCAAGGATGCCGGCTCGCCGTGTACCACAGAAGGCCAGCGGCGTGTTCCGTGTCAGTACTACTCCTTCACGCGGTCGGCTGGACGGGACTGCGACGCTGACGTGGGATCTTGTGACGACCAACACCATGCTGCTCCTCCGGATAGAGGAGCAGAATTTTGAATCGCTCAGAGTTCCTTGGGCGACCATTGTGGGCGAATTGCGCGTCCGCGCCGGCCGCCGGTATTCGCTTGAGGTCGGCATGTCAGGCACGGGCGAGACTACGCCGCACGCAGAGGACGCGTTGACAACGACACTTAGGTGAAACAAGTCGGCCGGCCACCCTGGGCCCCCACGCGGAACAGGAGCGTCTTGCGCATCTCGCCGTCCACGGTGAGCACGATTCCCGCTCCGATGCCCCCCGGCACCGCCGTCAGATCGATTGCGGCCGCGTGCTCGCCCTTGTGCAGCGTCCACAGCCGCTGTGGCCTCAGGTTGTTCCGATCCGTGCGCGCCTGCACCACGCGCGCCCACCATGCGGCGTCGTTCATCACTGCACGCTCCCGCTCCGGCGCGCTCGCGTAGTCAGCCACCGCTGTGGAACTAGGTTTGCTATAGTTGAGCAGTAACGTCGCACCGCCGCGGAAACGTGAAATCGAGAGCAGCCAGCGTTCAATGCCAGACACTTCGATCGCCACCATCTCTGCCCACCTGTGGGATCTTCGCGCTCAATGTGAGCAGCAGGTGCGGGCACTAACCGACGCGCAGTTACAGCTCGACGCCTTCCGTGACGGTAAGGACCCAGCCGCCCGTGAGGCCGCGCTCTCAGCTCTCCGGGCTGATCTCGCTCGCGTGGTTCATGCCAATCGGGCAGTGAGAGAGGCGGCTGACGAGGCCGTCACGCACGCAGAGCCGCTCACATCAACCGTCACGCACCGTTCCCGAGAATAGGCGGCGCCGGTGTGCCAGCGCCGCGTCTTGACGAGCTGAGCCGTAAAGTGTGACGATGAGCCCTCCCCAGGCCCGTTATGGCTTCGCAGAATCGACCCGTCGAGCGGCGCGTGCTGCGACAGCCGCTTCCGCCGTGCGACCAATGCGCGAGCACGAACGTTCACGTTGCCACGCGCGTGGATCGCTTCATCTACTTGCGGTGCCGGGACTGCTTCAACACGTGGAGCATCGAGAAGGCTCTCTTCGAGCAAGCGAATGTCACCCGATGATCGGTAACCGGCGATCAAACCCCAGATATCCTGATCCCGCGCGCGACCGTCGATCCCTGATCCGATCGTGTCGGACCTAATTCACTTTCACCACGGGCTCCTAGACTAGGCCATCCGCACCCGGCTGTCCTCGCGGAGCAAGATCCGCGGCAGCAGGTGCATGGTATCGGCGACGCGCTCAACCGCTGGCGCGCTGCTCACGACGCGCCGCTCGAGGTCGGCCTGTGAGGCGCCCTTCTTGGCCATGGTGTGCCAACCGTTTGTGCCAGCCGCTTGTGTCGGAGCGTGGCGGAAGGTGTCAATTTCTGGTGTGATTCTGTCGCTGGCTGCACGCGAGAAACCGGGCTACTCAGAATGGCCGAATCCGTTCGTTCACCGGTAACGGCTGATGGTGTCGCGATGGAGTTTCCAGGCGAGGGGTAAGCGCATCGCGTTCAAGCAGGAGACCGTTCACTGGCTTGAATGTCCATTACGAGTTGCGGGACAGCGTCCGGGACGCCGGCTGGCCGAATGAGATCCTGCCGTCGGCCCGGACAATCAGGTGCTACACCTGCAACACGCGCCACGCTGGGTCGCAGAGTTGGATGCAAATCGGTAGGTATGCGCTGTGGCCTGACAGTCGACGTCTTCGGTGTTCGGGCATTCACGATGCTCTGATGATGCAGGCGCACGGGGGACGCACCGAGTGGACGAAAAGGTACTCTTCACGGAGTTCTGGACGAGGGAATCGAAAACCACATGCAACGTGCTCGCGACGATTCCGGAGGGCTCGGACTACCGTCCTGACCCCAAATCGCGCACCGCGCGCGAGATCGCGTCGCAGATCGTCTGGGAGGAGCGGATGCGTCATCGACGCGCTACGAGAGCGGCAGGGTGGAGTGGGCGCCGCCGCCGATGGAGGCGGACGATGAGTGAGGTGCTCGAGGCGTACGAACAACAGAGCGCCGGAATGGCTCGGCGCTGCAACGCGGCCCCCCCGCACTGGCTCGGCGGGCGTCCGCGCCCAGGTGACGGTGGCCACAGCGATTCGACTCGCATCCATTACGTCGATTGAGTAGCAAGCGTTGCCCCTGCGCCGGTCTCCTGGAGCATGAGCGTGAGGGGTGGGGCAGGGCTTCAGCCCGGAGAGCAGTGAAGTCGTGGGCAGGCTCTGCCCTGCGAGCGTGTTGCTTCAGAGGACGAGGTCGCTCGCCTCACCCACCGGTCGCGATGGCCGGCAGCGGTTGTCCGCCTTCTGCTGTTCCCAGCACTGGAAGAGGCCGGGGGGCCGGCGGCTCCTTACCACCCGTCATGAAGAACACCGTATGAGGTGACGAGCACGCATCGATGCCAGCGATTGAGCGGAAATCGCGATCGACGAGAGTACGCAGGAGGCACGTGATGGGCGTGATCCGAGGATCATACGCCGGCTCGATAGAACCCGAGCGAACGGCGAACATCGTCGAGAACGCATCCGCGTAATCAGACGCTGCAGGCCTGACGTTGGCAACCGTGGTCGGATCGACTAGAGTGATGCGCGATCCGTGGTCGCCCTGAATGATGATGATTGCATCCTGACGGGCACCCGGCGGAATGGCGCCGAGCAGCCGATCGATCTGGTGCAGCGTACACGCGACCTGCCGAAAATATGACCGGTAACGCGTCGCGCGACCCTCAGGAACGTTCATAATGCCACCTGCAACATCGGCACGCGTTGGATCGCTTCTGCTCATCCACTCCGTCACAGGCCGCTGTCTGCAATCGGCGTCGTAGACGTACGGATAATGCGGCATCAAAATGTGCGCAAACACGAACGTCCCCCGCTGCGTCTTCGAGAGTTCACCGGTCACGCCGTCGAACATCCGCATGCTTGCCGCCGAGCCTCCAGTGCTCCGTTCCCAGTTCCACGCCGGCAGCGCGACCCTCGGTGCGAAGCGCAGTCGCAGTGTCTGATACGTTTGTTTGAGGCGGCTGTATGCCTCGGACTGGTTCAGAAAGCTGCCAACGACAACGGAGAACCTGAAACCCGCCGGCACATCGAGGTGGTCGAGCAGAGCGAGCGATGTGGTGGGGTACGTGCGACACGATGCTGGCAGGCCGGCAGGACATAGATACAGGTAGTCGGGCTCGTGAACCCGGATCGTGTAACCCATGCTCACAAGCCGTTCGAAATAGGCATTTCGCACCAGCCGGTGTGTGCCGGCCGATGGACCCGGAACCGTCAGACCGCCCACGTAACGACCGGGAATCAGATTGAGGAGGTGAGGCACGGACCACTCCGTGATCGGGTATTCACTGTATGCCTTCCCGAACACCCGGAAGCCTCGGTCCGTGAAGAAGGACTGAAGTTCCTGCTTGAACCCTGACGGTGCGAGGTCCGTCGGAAGACCTTCGACACCGATGAACTCATCGAGGAGAAGATGGAGGACCAGCGGCAAGTCGTGTCGTTGGGGGGAGGAGGAGCGCGTGATGGACAACTCTTCTGACGTCACCGCCCCCGAACGGGGTGGCACGAGCCACAGCATCAGAATGACGGTGATCATCATCCACGAGATGATTCGGTGAGCGCCCCGGCGAAACACCCACACCAGTGCGCACACGCCGAGGAACAACAACCCCAGCTTCTTCAAGCCCAGTTCTTCCCCAGTCTGGATGTCGATCAGGAAGGTCAGAAGGCCAGTCAGTGTTGCCACGCTGAAGGCAGGTGACAGCACGCAACCAGCACCGAGCACCAGCGCGACGCCAGCGAGGATCAGCACGAACGAGCGCCACCTCCGGATGCGAGACACCATAACGCTGATATTGCACGTAGCCGAGGAATGGTGCGACGAGGAGCAGGAACGGAGCGACAGACGCCTGCCCGACCTGGACTATCCCTGACCGGATGCGCGACATCAATTGAGTCTTTCGTTGTGCGACGAACGCCGCGAACTGGATGAAGTGTCTCCAGCAGGGCGACAGTGAAGTTGACGGTGCCCGCCCTTCGCGCCGACCGGCGCCCCGTGCGCGGCAGCGTTCGCCCGACTCGCCGAGCCCGCCTTCGGCGTGAGCTCGCGTGAGCTGGCGAGCCCGGAGGGAATCGACCCTTCCACCTACAGACTAAGAGGCGACTGGGGCAGTGTCCACCGGATGCGGCCCCTTCGTTTTCTCGAGGACAATCGCGCTTCGTGACTCCGCTGCGTCCGCAAAATCCGCCAGGGTCCACGCGTCTGCGGGTTCAGGCCCGTTTGTATTGGTTGCGGGGGCGGGATTTGAACCCGCGACCTTTGGGTTATGAGCCCAACGAGCTACCGGACTGCTCCACCCCGCGAAGACATTATGCCCCGAACCCGCCGCTCAGGCAACCGCACTTCGGCAGCGGCCGCCTGCGTCCGGTCGTATCGATCAGCTCGTGAATCGCCCCCGCTCGTCATCCTGGCTTCACGCGAGCGTCGCGTACTGCCGGCCTTCAATACCCGACGTTTGCGTCGGGATGACGGAAGCTGCCGATCGAGCAGTCTTGGCGAGGGCTCCACGGCGCGAGCAGCGTATTGCCGTCCGGCCAGACCACGCGTCGCTCCGCCGTTTGTTCGATGATGTTGCCGCGGAATGCCACGACCTTCGCCAGCTTCAGCGAGGGCGCGCCGACGGCGGTCGAGCCGTCTCCCGAAATGCCGTAAGACCCCGAGCGCGTGACGTTGCCCGTGACGGTCAGTGGCGTCAGCGGTCCCTTTCCGCTGAACGCGAACCAGTTGTTCTTGATCGCCGGAAAGGTGTTGCGTCGAACCGTGAGTGCGCCGTCAACTCCTCCGACCACGCGGATGCCGTTGCGGAGCGTCGACGAACAGGTTCCGCTCGATCGTGACGCGCGCCGTCTGGCCGCTCGCGTGTTCGTTGTCGCGGCCAAGAATGCTCACGGCGTAGCCTTGGACCGTCCGGCGGACCACGTTTCCCCGGATCAGTCACGTCCTCCACGACCACCCAGGGCGTGTTGCCGTCCTGGTTCCGCGGAGTGAGCAGAATGGGGGAACCGTCCTGGCCGTCCTTCCAGTTGCCATCGATGAGATTGTTTTCGACGATCGCCCGCCGCACCGCCTTGAACTCGAGGCTGTTCTTGACTGCGCCTGTCTTGGCGCGCCACGCGTCTGGCTTCGCGAGCGTGTTGCCACGATCTGCGACGTCGCTCAGGCACGCAGTCCGTGATGTGAATCGTGGCTCCGCCGAACAGCATGTTTTCCCCAGAGCCTTCGATGTAATTGTCGCGCATGATGTAGGGGCCGGGCCCGTTGAGCGCGAACACAGCCTGCGCATCCCGTCCGCGGTACCAGAAGCCCGCGACATAGCTCCGCGTCAGCGTGACCCGCCGAGTGTGCAGCGAGAACCCGCGGACCCCGCCTGATTCGCCCGGCCAGCACCGCGACCCGGTCGAACGTCACGTCATCGGGTTGCTGAAGAGCGTCGGTGGCCGTAGTGCGACCCGACCACGACGGTCTCGCGGTCCGACGCGCCGTTGACGACGGTGATGCCGGTCACGCTCACGTGACTCGCCGATGACCCGTAGCGGAGGCACCAGCGGATCGAACGGAGCGAGCACCACCCCGCTCACGTCAGCCGGCGCCACGCGCCGGTCTGGGAGATCGCCACGTCCGAGCAGACTCGTGCCATCCACGCCGATGACGAAGTTGCCCATGTAGCGGCCGGGTGCGATGCGAATGGCGCCGCCAGTCCGGAGTGCGTTCGTGAGTTCCACCGCATTCGTCACCGTGGCCGCAACCACAGGGCCGCTCGGCGAGACCTTCCGCGGTTCCGCGTAGCGACAGCGGCCATCGCCAACGAGCACCGGGCGCGTAGAGGAGGGCGCGACGCCACCACGCACGCCACGACTCGCTGCCGGACGAGCGAGGTGCCCGGGAGACAGGAAACGATCCTTCATCTCACGATCTCCGCGCGGGCTATTCGGCGCGCCGGTTGCGGGGAGCGGTGAGTCGCAGGAGAGACCCCAGAATCGCAGGCACGGGATGGGGAGGAGCAGGTAGCCGCAGCGCCCCACAGATGACACCTCGCCATGATACGCCTGCGGGTCACCGGGTTCGGGCGCGCCTGGCGCTACTTGCTCACCGCTCCGGAACACGTTGCCGGCGCGACGCTCTCCTGCGCCAGACGGATTTGGTGGCGATGGTGAGCTCATGCATTCGTGGAACACGTCTTGCGTGCCACAGCCACGAACGAGATCACGCCAACCGCCAGAGCCGTTGTCATGTCGCATCGTCCCGGCGGCAGAGCACCTCGTGCTCCCGCAGCGCAGCAGCGTCTCTCGCTGTGCGACCCTGAGCACATCATATTCGCCACGAGCGCAGAATGCCCACCGTCAGCGTGATCATGCCCGCGTATAACGTGGAGCGATACCTCGGCGAGGCCATCGACTCGGTGCTGGCGCAGACCTACACCGATTTCGAGCTGGTGATCGTGGACGATGGATCCACGGACAGCTCGCGGACGATCGCGGAGCACTACCGAGCCGAGCACCCCGATCGGATCGTCGTGGTGTCGCAGGAGAACCGCGGCCTTGCAGGCGCACGCAATACGGCGCTGGGAGTTGCGTCAGGGCGGGTGTTCGCCCTGCTCGACAGCGACGACGGCTGGGCGCCCACATTCCTGGAACGTCAAATGCGGGTCCTCGAGGCCCACGAGGACGTGGCGATCGTCAGCGGCAACGCGATCAACCGCGGCGGCGCCGAGGACGGTCGGCCCGCACGGGCGGTGCCGGATGCGAGACCGGCGCCGGACCTCCTCACGATTCTCCGGGACGAGATGGCGGTGTTCATCATGTCGGTGTTCCGGCGCGAGGTCGTCGATCGCGTGGGCGGCTTCGACGAAGAGTTCCGCACGAACGAGGACTATGATTTCTGGATTCGTGCGGCCTTCGCCGGGTTCAAATTCCTGCGCAATCCGGAGCCGCTGGGGTTCTACCGCCGCCACGCGAACAGCCTGTCCGCGAGTGACGTCCGCATGCTCGCTGGCATCCTCCGCGTTTATCGCAAGGCGCTACTGCCACTGCCCCGCCGGTTCGGCCGCGGCGGACGTCATCGCTCGCGCAGATTCGACAAATTCGAAACCGAGCTGCTCGCAGCCCAGGCTCGGGAAGCGCTCGACGGGGCGACATGCCGCGGGCGCTGGTTGCCGTCGAACAGCTTTGGAATCGACGCGGGGGGATCGCCCTGGGATTGTTCGCGCAATCGCTGCGACACGCGCCGGGCGTTGCCCGCTGGGCCTACCGGCGGACGCGCGCGCGACGCAGGCCGCTGTAACGTTTATCCTGGCGCACGAGCGAACGCCACACGCGTTCTGCGCAGGTGGAAGTGATCGCGGTCGCCGAAGAGTCTCAGGCCGTCCGCCGCTGCATGATGTACAGGGTGCGGCGCGAGGACGTGACGGGGGTGGATTCTGCTATGTGGAACTGCTCCGCGAAGGCGCGCTCGAACGCTACCTGTGTGTAATCACTGAACACGTCCTCTCGGGTGGCCAGCATTCGCTGCACTTGGGAATCGTCCTTGGGAACGAACTCGATCACGAGCGAACGAGCGAGCGACGCGAAGAACGCCGCAAGGTTCTCGAACGGCACGTTGTGGGCAATCGCCAAGTGGTGGACGAGGGCGAGCGCCATGACGAGGTCGGCCGGACCGCGCTCCATGAGCGACTGTCGTTCCTGTCCTGCCCAGCCGCATGCTGGGCTCGGGTTGGTCAGGTCCATGACCAGAGGCACGATGCCGCGCTCCTGCGCTGCACGCGCGCGGCGATAATTCTTCTCGACAGCCGCCGGATCAACATCGAATGCTGCCACACGGATGCCGCGGTCCGACGCGAGACGGCTGAACGTGCCGTCGTTAGCGCCAAGATCCCACACCAGCACCGGCTGCAGGCGCTCGAGGGCCGCGGTCACCAGCTCGCGCTTGTGGGCAAAAGCTGCCTCGCTGTAATTCGTCGCGTCATAATAATCGCCCCAGACCGTCCCCGCGGGTTCCCAGTCGAGCGCCTTCACTGTCCGCTCCAGGCTGTCGATCAGGCCCTCCAACGCATGCTTCGGGAGGCGGCGGTCCGGTCCGGGTGTCCCGGCAGACGTCTGCTTCCGCGCCGCACGGCGTCCTGCCGCTGCGTGGAGGTGGATGTGCACGCCCAGCCCGGTGGACGCGCGTGTTCGCCAGGGGAGCAGCCGGCTTGCCAGGTCCACGGGCACGCCGTCGAGGAACGTACGCAAGAGCTGGTGGAGCCGCACGTCGGAGTAGCGCATGAGTGCCAGGGGCGCCACATAGAACTCGCAGAACTGGCGGTATGCGACCCACGGCGCGCCAACACGAAGGGACTCGAATGACAGCGTGTCGATCCAGATCGGGCGCCCCGCGTCGAACTGCACGTTGTACGCGGTTGCGTCCTTGAGCGACATGCCGCGGGCCATCGCAGCGCGCTGAAGTCTCAGCGTCAGCAGCGCAGCATCCTTCAGCTGGGAGAAACACCACTCGTACGGGTAGGAGATGAGCGCCACGCGCTCGGGTTGCAGAACGCGGTGCGCTCGCTCATCGGCGGCCATGGTGGGGTCGACTTCGGCGTGTCGGACCAGGTCACCCGACGCGGTGAGCTCGCCGTACAACCCGGATTCCATCAATGCGTCGTAAGCCGTACGGCCCGACTCGTTCACCTGGCGGTACAGCACGCCGTCGCGCGTGAACATGAACGCCGCGGGATCACGGAAAGAGCCCCCACTCGCTCAGCACGCGAGACCAATTGAGACATAAGCACAACCTCGCGCCAGCCCCGGACCAACACACCATCGGCGTGGCGCTCTCGCGCAGCATCGCCCAAACCGCGTCGACCGTACGGATCGGGCCCTACCGACGGCCCTAGAATATGGCTGCGATGCCAGCACCGTCAATTGTCTGACGGACCAGGCCAAGAGATCCGGCAGCCTCCCCTGAGACGCTCGCGCCCTAAACGGACCAGGGCCCGTGGACTGCTCCATGAGGCGAGTGGGACCAGTCGCCCGCCGCTGGTGCCGACGACCGAGCGACGTTCACGTCTTCGAGTGGGCGGACTGCCGCGCCCTCGCGACACACCTCTTCGGAATTCTCGATCAGCGACAAAGAATCATGGCAATCCGCACGAAACCCGCCGAGGGTTTCCGCCGCCGCTGGCGGATCGGTTGATTCCATCAGGAGCGGCCGGACGACTCTCCAGTCGGAACCCCCGCGTATGACGTGTGATGCTGGATTAGATTGCCGGACCGCGCGAGCGTTCAGGATCTAGCGGAGTGGCGCCTCAGCACCAGCCCAATAGATACCAAGCCCAACAAAGTGAGGCCGATTGACGAGGGTTCCGGCACGGCGGCCTGCGCAGGCCTTTCGAGGACGTAGCCTGACACGTTCAGAAGCTTGCCCTCGTCGTTCCACGTTCCAGCTGGGCCGAGGAACAGCGACGAGCCCAGAAGGGCCAGGTGCTGCTCTGTTCCGGGCCCGTAGTAATCATTCGGCTCGAGGAACGTCGCCGCGTTCCAATTGGTGTAGGTGAACGGTTCACCGGTGACCCAGGTCCAGTTCGCATCGGCGGCCACAGTCGTCAGCGGATTCTGGAACCCGCCGAGCCAGAACTCACTGCCCGATAAGGCCAACGAACCAACGAAGCCCTGCTCAGCATCGCTGGTGATCGTCGCCAGGTGCCAGCCCCCGGCAAAGGCTGCGGTAGCCGCAGCAGCTGCATCCCAGGTGATCAGTGGAGCGAGCACGACCGCATAGTCGTGGTCGTTTGCAGCCCAAGTCGTTATCGGACTCGGAACCGACATCAGGGTGAACGGTTCGGCTGTTGCGGTAATTGGTGCAAACAGGACGAACAAGAGAACCGCCGTGCCGCAGCTCTTCATGGAAGACCCCTTCCGGATGCCGTTGTTCAACTCTGAGGCGGCCGACCAGCAATCAGCATGCCTTGGCACGATGCCGCGCGCGGCCACTCATGGGGTGTTTGCGTCGGTGCGGTCCGGCTCTCAGGGAAGGGTGCTCGTCCCGCTTCCGATGTCGACCGATTCGCGAGATACGGCTTCACCTCGTAATCGTAGTACGCCGTGGGGTCGCCGGACTTTCCCGCGGCGGCGGCCCTGGCGACGTTGTACGCCTCACGGGCCGTGACGTAGTGAAGCGCGTACTTGCGACCATCGTTGTAGTGGCTCTCGAGCCACTCGAGGGCCGTCTCGAAACTGCCACCCGCTAGATTGTTCGACACTTCCGCGTCCGACTCGACCGAGTGGCCCCACACCTTCACGAACACCCATTCCGGTCGGCCGGGCACATGAATGTTCGCCGATATCCATAAGTCGACGCGCTCTCGCGGTCGTGGGCACCGCGACGTGAATGTTCGCGTCCTCAATCCACACGAACGCCCGCCGCGCGCTTGAGAACGGGAGCGAGCACCAGTGGACCCGTGAAAATGGGCAATCGCTCTGACGGGCTCGCCTGAAATGGCAACGGCGTGTCGTACGACTTCGGCGCGGGAGTGTCCAGCGCTTCGTAGATTGCGTTCAGCGTGGACGGCTGGGCCCGCGTCCAGATGGCAGGAAACGAAAAGTCGGCGTACGCGCCGAGGCCCCTCAACAGCTGGAGTTCCTCGTCGATACCGCAGAATTTCGGGAACCGGCTGTTGTCGAGCGCGAAGTTGCCGTGAACGAAGCCGAACTGTGTCTGCCCGTCGATCGTGCGGCCAAACCCGTACTGCTGGATGAAACGAATGCCATCGCGGAGTGCGGTCTCGCACCGCCTCGTATCGCGCAGGGGGATCGAGCTCGCTGAGCGTCGAATGGTGGTAGTGAACCTCGACTTCCCCGTACCCGCCCGACGCGAGATGCGTCGAGTGCGATCAGGTTCGTGGCGATGGGCTGCTCGACCGGGTAGGTCCACGTGTGCTGGACTGGTCGCTTCTCATGATCGCGGTGCTTCTGTGCAAATGCCGGATACTCGCGTTCCCAGCGCTGCATGCGGTTGGTGGCGTGTCCCGGTTCGAAGTGGTCCATGTAGAAGAACATCACATGGATCGGTTCCCCGAGGCCGCTCGGCATCCTTGGACCACCACCACCTCGCGTACCCTGGGAAGCCACTGCTCGTAGTGACGCCGACGTACGTGGTGTGCCACGCACGCCCCGTAGCACGTCGCGATCAGCAGCGCACCCGCAATCAGCCATCGTCTGCGCATCCGGTCATGGTACCCGATTCCATCATCCAGGCGCTGAGGGGACGCTCGATTGCCGCCCGCCTCATCGTTCTGGTTCGAGGCAGGGCGGTCCCGCCGAGGCGGATCGACGGCAGAGTGATCCCGTCGCGGTTGTGGCACTCGTCCCGATCACAGTCATACGGACCATGCCGACGTGCTGGGGAGGGTTGGAACTGAGTTGGGAGACCATCCTCGGTGCTCCGCCGGACAGTCGACTCGCGGACCGGCGCACGCGTCATGTTGTCTACGGCGTCTTGCCGTGCGGATGCTCGTGGTGGTGTCGCGCGTCGGCGTGGTGCGGAGAGGTGCGGTAGTGCTCCGAGAGTAGATCCACCCCGAAGTCGCCGTTGAAGTCCCGCCACACGGCATGGATGTGATTGGCATCGTTCTGCGTGTTGTCGTACTCGATCAGGAACGTCGGCCCCTGGATGCGGTAGTAGTGCCGCTTGCCGCGCTCGAGGGCGCCCATCCACGCGAACTTCACCTTGCCGAGACCCGCCGCGCGCACGGCTTCGAGCCGCTTCTGTGCAACCGCCCGCTGCTGCGCCCCGGCGTACTCCTCGATGATCGCCATGAGCAGGCCGCGCTGCTCCGGCGTCAATTCCTCGTGCGAGAGGCCCGTGTCCTCCTGAATCGCGGCCTTGCGCGTGTTCGTCGTGAGCATGTCGTCGGGAGCCTCGGCGCTGATCACCGCCTTCGCGCGCTGCGCGTCCGTGAAGCTCCCGAGCAGCGCGCGCGCCAGGTCCTCCTCCGCGGCGAGAACGCGCGTGCCCTTCTTCGGGCCGTTCCGCACTTCGGCCGGGTTGCTGCCGAAGAACTGCGGGCTGCTCGCGATCGACTGGCCGCGCACGACGGTCCAGTTCTGCGAGATGTGGTGCCCCTCGTAGCGCCAGCCCCAGGTCCCCGTCGGCGAGGGGTCGCCGAAGATCGACACGTAGTACAGCTCGGGATCGCGCCGCACCGGATTGTTCTCGATCTCCGCCAGCACGGGCTCGAGCGCGCGAATCGCCTCCGCCTTCGTGTAGCCCTTCTCGCTCAGGCCGGCGTGGAGCAGGGCCATCGTGGCCTCGCGTTGCGGCGGGGTCATCTGCTTGAGCGGCAGCCCCACGCGATCCTTCGGGATGTAGAACCAGTTGAACCGCTCCTCGGAATCGAACGGCAGCTGCGCCTTCGCCTTCTGCGCCGCGTCGAGCGAGCCGAGGAACTTCTGCGCCGCCGCCGCCATCGGCGCGGCCGGTGAGTCAGCAGCGGATGCGGACGTGGACATGGCGACACCGACCATCGCGAGCAGGAGCGAGAGCAGGATTTTCATAGGCGGCGGGATTGTAGCACCCGCTGCGCCGTCGCAGGAGAGTGCCGCCGCGAAGCACCCGACCGCGCGCGAGCGGCCCGGGCCTCCAGCCTCCAGCCCCCAGCCTTACTCCGAGGCGTAAGCATCCAATCGCCGTGAGCTATACTCCGCTCGATGCCGGGCCGCCGGTTCCTCATCGCCCTCGCCGGAGCCCTCTTCCTCATCGTCCTCATTCGCACGGCCTGGCTCAGCGAACTGTCGTACCTGACGCTGCGCACCATCGAGCACGCCGCCACGGGCCACGGGATTCGCTGGAACATCAACGAGCGCGTGCAGGCGTTCGACCATCCGCTCTGGATGCTGCTCCTCCTGTGCGGACGAATGCTCACGGGAGAAGTCGTACTACACGACCTTCGTCATCTCACTCGTGCTGTCGGCTGCGACAGCCGTGCTCGTGATGCGCAGCGCTCCGCATCTTGACGGCGTGCTGCTCGCGGCCATGATGCTGTCGCTCTCATGGGGGTTCGTCACCTACTCGACGTCGGGCCTGGAGGGTCCGCTCGCCCACCTGCTCGTTGCCTTGTTCTGCATCGTGTGGTTCCGGGGGGCTCCGGGGCCTCGCGAGCTGAAGACGATGGCGTGGCTGGCCGGGCTGGCCGGGGTGACGCACGCCGGCTCCTTGCTCATCACAGCGCCTGCGTTGGTGTCTGCGACGATGAGAGCGCGCGGCCCCACTGAAATCGTGGCCTACACCGACGTATTGCGGCGAGGGATCGTCCTCAGCGCCAGCGCTCCGATTCTCGCCTGGGTGCTCTTCGCGGCGTTCTACTACGGTACGCCGGTGCCGATGCCGGTAATCGCGGAGTGGACCGAGGGCGCGGGTATCGCGCCACGCCTGCACGCGGGCATGAGGTTGCTAGGCTTCGTCCTGCGGCACGATCCACTCACGTTGGCGGTGATAGTCCTCGCGGTCGCGCTTGCGTCCACGGCGAGGCACCACGCTCGTCCGCTCGCGTGCGGCGTGGTCGCGTACAGCCTAGTTCTCGCTTTGTGGGCGGGTGATGCCATGCCGGGCCGATGGCTCGCTCTCCCGTATCTCGTATCCACTCTGATCCTGCTCCGGCTTCCGGTCTTGGTGCGGCCCGCGGTGGCCGGTGCGGCAGCGGCAGCCCTGATGGCCCTTGCCGTCTTCCCCGCGCTATCCACACTTCAGTCTGACGTGCGGTTCGGGACTTCCGACCAGTCCACAGACAATCGCGACGCGAGGATGGAGGACTATCCCGCCACGGGGCTGCTGCACGACATCCGTCAGTGGTATCCGCCCCATCACCCCGAGGCGACACGCGGAGCGGTGGCCTGGCAGGACACCAACCGCGTGAAGACATCGCCGCACCCGGCCTTCTTTGGATTTGCCGCGGGCTATGGCGTGCACGTCATCGACCGTACGGGGCGCACCGATCCGCTGCTCGCGCGGCTTCGCCCCGAGAGGGTTCCGGGGTTCCCGGCCGCAGCGGAGCGCCGGATCCCGGACGGCTACGAGCTCTCGCTGCCCGATAGAGACAATACCATCGCGGATCCGGCGCTCGCTTCGTACTACGACCGTGTGCGGTTCGTCACGCGCGGGCCACTCGCCGATCCACGCCGGCTCATGGCGGCGCTGCGCCTCGCGATCGCCAGCCCGCCGGAGCCGAAGTCCCGGGTGCAGGAGCCTCAGGTTACCCGTGTTCTCTCATCTGAGCTCACGGCCAGTCCGCCAGCGGGTCGCACTGAACCGCGCTCCACCCTCCCTCGATGAGTGCCGTTCCGGGGTCCACGCACGTCGCCGGATCGGTGGATGCGCCCGGTGCGCCGCGACCGGGGCTGTTCCGCTACGGACCGTCCCTAGCCCTCATCGCCCTCGGCATCGTGTTCGCGGCCGTCGTCCTGCGGACCGCGTGGGTATCGGACGATGCCTTCATCACGTTCCGGACGGTGGACAACGCGTTGCACGGTGATGGCCTCCGCTGGAACCCCGCGGAAAGAGTGCAGACCTACACGCATCCGCTCTGGATGCTCCTGCTGCTCGCGACGACGGCACTGGTGGGGAATCCATACCTGGGCTCGCTGGGCTTGTCTCTGGCGTTGACCGGGTGCGCCGTGGTGTTGCTCCTGCGGGTCGCACGGGGACGCACCTGGCCCTCGGTGTTCGCGCTGGTGGCGCTCACGTCGTCGAGCGCGTTCGTCGACTACTCGACGAGCGGCCTCGAGAATGCGCTCTCGCACGCGCTGCTCGCGTGGCTGCTCACGGCGTGTGCCCATCCGACCGATCGCCGAAAGCGTGCTTTCCGGCGTGGCACGATCCTGGCCCTCATCGGGACGACGCGGCTGGATCTGCTCGTGCTCGCGAGCCCGCTGGCGCTCGGCTCGCTGGCGCGCTGGCGGCGCACGCTGCCGTGGTTCACCGCCGGGCTCTGGCCGCTGGCAGCGTGGGAACTGTTCGCGATCGTCTACTACGGCGTGCCGTTTCCGAACACCGCGTATGCAAAGCTCGCCACCGGCATCCCTCAGCCGGAGCTCCTGCACCAGGGTTTCGTCTACCTGCTCGACTCGCTGAATCGCGATCCGGTGACGCTGCTGGTCATCGTGACTGCGATTGCGGTGCAGCTCTCGTCGGGCAGGCTCCGCGGATGGGTCCACGGGCTCGCCCTCGCGCTCTATCTGGTGTACGTCGTGCGCATCGGCGGAGACTTCATGTCGGGGCGCTTCCTCACCGCCCCTTTCGTCGTCGCCCTCATGCTGCTGATGCGGGCGGAGTGGCCCGCCTCCGCCGCCCTGCAGGTTGCGCCTGCCGTGGCGGTGCTCGCTCTCGGTGTTTCCGCGCCGGGACCGCTCCCGCCGCTGCTCCTGCGGGGCTTCGAGCAGCCCATCGAGCTGATCTGGCCGCCCAGCGGAATCGTTGACGAGCGCAGCTACTACTTCGCGCGCACGGCGCTCGTCACGCGCCACGGGATCCGGACAGGTCCCGAGCACGAAGCCTGGGTGCTCGCGAGCCTTCGCGCGCAGCATCCGACGACCGTGATCTGGAACACGGTCGGTATGCCCGGGTACGTCCTTGGCCGCGGGCGGCACTTCATCGACCCGCTCGGGCTCGGCGACCCGCTGCTGGCGCGACTGCCGGCGAAGCGGCGTTGGCGCATCGGGCACTACGAGCGCGCGGTGCCGGACGGCTACTTCGAGTCGGTGCTGACGGGCAGCAACCGCATCGTCGACCCCGCGCTGGCCGCGTACTACGACGTCATTCGAGAAGTCACGCGCGGGCCGCTGTTCACCATGCGGCGCTGGCGGGCGATCGTCGAGTTGAACACGCATCCCGCGTGGCCGGGCGCGCGGTGACGCCTCGAGGGCTGAAGCGTGCCGCATGTACGGACGTTCACAGCATGCAGGCGTGCGGACTCGGTCAGGCGCGACGGGCGGTCGGCGCAGGAACCCCGCGTGCCGCTGGCTTCGGCGTGACACGAAGGGCCACCCGCGCCGCAAGGAGCGTCGCGACGATGGCCCCGTACGTCAACGGCCGGGCGATGTCGGCCTTCACCAGCCACCAGTAGTGCACGACGCCGAGCATGGCGGTGACGTAGATCAGGCGGTGCAGCCTTTGCCAGCGCTTCCCCCCGAGCCGGCGAATCCATCCGGTGGTGGAGGTCAGGGCCAGCGGCAGCATCAGGAGGAACGCCGCGAACCCCACG
Organism: Vicinamibacteria bacterium; assembly: GCA_963697705.1. GTDB lineage: Bacteria > Acidobacteriota > Vicinamibacteria > Vicinamibacterales > JAENWD01 > CAVUCH01. The sequence goes on along the minus strand of CAVOPA010000008.1, from coordinate 43,398 downwards.
GTGATGAAGGGCCGCTTGACGACGTCCTTGGTGATTGAGGCCGCGTCGAAGAACTGATCGAGCCAGACGTAGGTCAGGAAGTGCAGCGAGCCGTAGAAGAACGCGAACAGGCCCAGCATGCGGCGGTACCGGACGAGCAGGTTCCAGCCAGTCAGCTTGCGCACGGGCGTGATCGCGAGCGTCAGCACCACGAAGCGAAGCGTCCACGTGCCGGTCTCTTTGGTGACCTCGCTGATCGGGTTCGCGCCCAGACGGCCGGCAAACCCCGCCCAGGCGAGCCACGCCAGGGGCGCGAGACACGCGAGGAAAAGAGGGGCCTTCTGGAGAAAGCGTCTGAGGCGCATGGGGATGGATTCAGTCGTTTTCAGTTCGCACTGTTCGGTTCTCAACGCGGTGACGACACCAGGGGCTCGGCGGAGACTCGCCCTTCGCAACGAACGAAGGCCTCAACGTGGAACGGCAGCCGCCGGCCGGCAAGCGTAAGGGCTGACGTGAGAACTCAGAACTGAATACGCGGAACTGGAAACTGACAAGTGGCGTCAATAATTCTTCTTGAGATCCATCCCCGCGTACATGGACGCCACCTGGTCGCCGTACCCGTTGAATTTCAACGTGGGGCGCTTCAGGAACTCGCCGATCCGGCGTTCGCGGGCCTGGCTCCAGCGTGGGTGGTCGACCTCAGGGTTCACGTTCGAGTAGAACCCGTATTCGTCGGGCTGTGACTGCTCCCACGCCGTTTTGGGCTGCCTCTCGACCAGGCGGATTTTCACGATCGACTTGATGCTCTTGAAACCGTATTTCCAGGGCACCACCAGCCGGATGGGCGCGCCATTCTGGTTTGGCAGGACCTCGCCGTAGAGGCCCACCGCGAGCAGCGTCAGCGGGTTCATGGCTTCGTCGAGCCGGAGCCCTTCCGTGTACGGCCACTCCAGCACCGGACGCTGCTGCCCCGGGAACATCGTTGGCGCGAAGCGCGTGGTGAACTCGACGAACTTCGCCTTTTCTGTCGGCTGCACCTGCGCGAGCAGGTCGCGCAGCGGAAAACCGATCCAGGGGATCACCATCGACCAGCCCTCGACGCAGCGAAGGCGATAGATGCGCTCTTCCAGCTGATACGGCTTGACGAGATCGTCGAAGGCGTACTTTCCCGCCTTCGAGACCTGCCCCTCGATCGACACGGTCCACGGTTGCGGCTTGAGCAAGGCAGCGTTGTGGGACGGGTCGTCCTTGTCGGTGCCCAGCTCGTAAAAGTTGTTGTAGGTCGTCACCGCCTCGTAGGGCGTCAGCGTCTCCCCCTGGCCCCACCCGCTCTTTTTCACGTTGGGCAGCTTGGCGCCCTTCCCCTGTGCACGGGCCTCGGTCGGGGCGACGACCGCCGCGATCCCGCCCGTCAGCGCCATACTCGCAGCTTGGATGAACTCCCGGCGCCGGAGATACAGCTGCTTGGGGGTAACGTCGGTCCAACGGAGGTCCTCTGCGGGTTTGAGCAGCATGGCAGATAAGATGACGAAACGGGATCCGAGGTTTCGCGCGGGGAGCCAGGCGAGCCTGATCTGCCCCTGGCCTTCGCAGCGGCGCCTCCAAACCTCAGGTAATCCCGCCGGCTGCGCTGGCACGCCACCAGCGCCCGGCTGCACTCAGCTCAGGCTCAAGAGTTTCGTATAGATCGTCTTCCCGCTGTGTCTAAATCCGGACGTGCATACGACTGAATCCCGTGAAAAATGGTCGATTCCGCCACCGGTGGCTCAGGAATGTGTCTTGCACTACACACTTTGCCGATCAGCCAGCTTTGGCCAACCTGATGAACTCCCCCACGGTGTCCGTCGTCATACCCTGTTTCAATCAGGGACATTTCCTCACCGAAGCGCTCGAGAGTGTCTTCAGTCAGACCCGACCGCCTGATGAGGTTGTCGTTGTAGACGACGGCTCGACGGACGAAACGCCCACCGTCGCCCGAAAGTTTCCGACGGTTCGATGCATCCGGCAGTCCAACAGGGGGCTCGCTTCGGCGAGGAACACGGGGCTCAGGCATACGCGTTGCGACTACCTGGTCTTTCTTGACGCCGACGATAGATTGTGGCGCACCGCGATCGAGATTGGCGTCCGCGAGCTCAACGAGCATCGTCGATGCGCCATGGTCTGGGGGCATTGCGTTCGAATAGACGCGCACGGCAGGCACCTGCCGACGATACCGCCGCCGCCCATGGTCGGTGACGCTTACGAGGCGCTGCTGCGGAACAACTTCATCTGGACGCCTGCCGTTGCAATGTTCCGCCGGTCGATCTGCGCACCGCTGATGCGGTTCAACCCGGCGGTGGACGCGTCGGCCGATTACGAGCTGTACCTGAGAATTGCGCGCGCGTTCCCGATCTCGGGCCACTCCGCCACGGTCGCTGACTATCGACTGCACAGCGCCAGCATGTCGCGCAATGCCGCGCTGATGCTGACCTCGACCATGGAAGTGCTACGTGCCCAGCGGCCGTATGTCGCAAAGCGGCGTGCGTACTGGCGTGCTTATCAGCAGGGCCGCCGTTCCTGGCAGGCCTACTACGGCGAGCAGCTGATCGAACAGGTCGTTCAGCAGGCCGGCAATCCGCGCCGCTGGATCCAGGTCGGCGCCGACGTCGCCGTGCTGGCCCGGCATTACCCGCGAGGGATGGCAGCTCGTCTGGCCGGCACGCTGCTGCACAGGGTCGAACGACCGCGAGGCCGGTCCACCCGGGTGGCCGCTGCCCGGCCGGGCGAACCGCCTTCCTCCTCAGACACGGATCAGAGCGCGTGCCGGGTGCCGTCGGCAGTTTGGGGAGAAGCGAAGTCGAAAGAGCCCCGCGAACGTCAGGCTTCCGCAGTTTGAGTATCCCTGCGGACCGCGGCGGCCAGGGCGAGAAGCAGGCCGCCCGTCACGGCCAGGGTTGCTGCTTCCGCGAGAGGACTCATCGTCCGGGCTCGGTTCGCCAACAGCGTGGTGGCGATAAAGTTGCCGTGACCCTGCGCTCGTTCGGACGTCAGCGCCGCCCATGACGGGACCGCCAGGGTTATGGCCACCAACGCAGCCAGAAGCAGACTCAAGAGTCTTAGTCGCATGAATCGGTCGTCCCTATCCTCGTTGAACAACGCCGTCGAATCGCAACCGGACCAGCGCCCGTCACCACAACCCGATGCCCGGGCCGACGCGGAATCCCTACAATTGGAATGCCACCATGCGCCTCCCCAAAGATGGAATTTGTTTTCCTTTTTTTGCCGACACGGTGGAAACCTGCCGTCAGGTCCGGGCAACGGTGCGGTCATGACTACCCGCGAGCATGAGCAGGCCGAGCTGCTCTCGCTGGCCGTTCACGAGTTCCGCACACCCGTCACCGTCGTGGTCGGGTACACGAAGATGCTCGTCAACGAACAGCTTGGGCCAGTATCCGAACGGCAGCGGAAAGTGCTTCTGGACATCGAACAGCAATGCGGTCGACTCAGCCGCCTGCTGAAGGAGTTGAGCACCCTGGCGGAACTCGTGAATCCCGACACGCCGCCGCTCGCGCGTGACGAGATCTCGCTGAGCGGGCTGCTCGACGAAGCCACCGAGAGGCTCGATGTGGGGGATGATGGCGCGGCTCCGGTGGCACGAACGGGACAGCCGGACCGGCTGACAGTCGAAGGGGACCGCAGGCTGCTGCCCTCCGCGCTCGCTGCTGTGATCAGGGCAGTCGTTCGCGAGCAGGGCGGGGCGGCGCGTGTGGCCGTGGACGTGGCGAGCCAGCTGTACGACGGATCGCCCCTTTGTCGCCATCGCGGTCGGCCGCGAGGGCATCCTTCAGGGTGGGAACAACGGCGGCCCCGATGCGCCCTTCAACGAATACCCCGGCGGCATCGGCCTGGGCCTGCCGATCGCCCGTCGTGTCATAGAGCACGCGGGCGGCCGGGTCTGGTCCACCGAACAGGAGAGGCGTCTCGGGGTCGTCACCATCCTGCTGCCCGTCAAGGAGTCTCTCTCGTGAAGAAACCACTGGTCGCAATCGTGGACGACGACTCGGCGTTCTCGTCCTACCTCCGGACGTTTCTCTCTCTGCGCGGGTACGAGACCCGGGCCTACTCGCGCGGGGACGAGATGCTGGCGGCCATCCGACAGGGCGATCCGCCGGACATCGTGCTGCTCGACGTGATGATGCCGGGCATGGACGGCCTCGAGACACTCCGCAACCTCAAGGCGGCACGCCCGGAGCTGCAGGCGATCATGCTCTCGGGCCGTGAGCGTGCCTCGACGATCGTCGAAGCCGTGCAGCTTGGCGCCGCGAACTACGTGATCAAGCCCGACGACCCCGAGGGCCTTGGTGAGGTCGCGCTCGAGGCGGCGATCAAGAGCGCCATCGAGAAGAGCCGGCTTGTGTTTGAATTGAACGAGCTGCGCCAGCAGTTGAGCGATGATCAGGATCGGGCGGTGTGGGGCCGCAGCGAGCGGATGGTGGCAATCACCCGGCTCGTCGAGCAGGTGGCCGACAGCGACGTCACCGTGTTGATCCGGGGGGAGAGCGGTGTAGGCAAGGAGCTCGTCGCGCGCGCGGTGCATCAAAACTCGTCACGGCGCCAGCGCTCGTTTGTCAAGGTGAATTGCGCCGCGCTGCCAGCCGACCTTCTGGAGTCGGAGCTGTTCGGACATGAGAAGGGTGCCTTCACCGGGGCAGCCACAACGCGCATCGGCAAGTTCGAGCAGGCGGACGGCGGCACTATCTTCATGGACGAGATCGCGGAGATGAAGCCGGCACTCCAAGCCAAGTTGCTGCACGTGCTGCAGGACGCGGAGTTCACGAAGCTGGGGAGCAACAAGCGCGTGACGGTCGACGTGCGCGTCGTGGCGGCCACCAATCGTGACCTCGAGGCCATGATGCTGAAGGGCGACTTTCGCGAGGATCTCTACTACCGACTCAAGGTCATCGACGTCTATGTGCCGCCGCTCCGCGAGCGCCGCGACGAAATCGATCCGCTGACGGAATTCTTCATCGCGCGGTATGCGCGCCGGTACAACCGACCGACGCGGGCGATCTCCGAGCCGCTGCGCCAGCAGTTCCACCACTACGACTGGCCCGGTAACGTGCGCGAGCTCGAGAACATGATCAAGCGCGTCGTCGTGCTCCAGGACGAATCGCTGGTTGTGCAGGAGCTGGCGCGTGGGCCGCGGCAGCCCCTAGCGCAGGCGCCCGGCGCGCCGGCAGCCGCACCGTCCCCGGAGCCCTCACCTGCCCCTGCCATTGCGCCCCCTGCCCCGGCCCCCCTGCCGGTCGGGTACGGCGTGCCGATGAGCGCGCCGCCGTATGTCTTCGGCGTCGGGGGCGTCCCGATATCCGCCTCGACGAGCTCAGGAGTTGCGGTGCTCGATGAGCCTGCTCCGCCCGCCGTACCCGAGAAGCCGATGCCCTTGGCGGAAGTCGCGAAGCACGCAGCGGTAAAGGCGGAGCGCGCCGCGATCGAAGAGGCACTACACCGCGTGCACTGGAACCGTCGAAAGGCGGCCGTGCAGCTCGGTGTGAGTTACAAGACGCTGTTGAACAAAATCAAGGAGTGCGGCATCAGCCGTAAGTAGCTGGCGTGACGTTCAGGTACCCCGGCTCAGGGGCGACATTCTCTCGGCGATCACGGAATGTTCAAGCGTTGGACCAACGGCAGCCGCTTCACACAGATCGGCCAAAGGTTTGCATGGTGGCCGCCGCAGCGGAGTGTCAGCTGTTTGTTAACCATTCTGGAGGGGTTTCGATGCAGGCGATCACCGTAGCGCTATTCGTCGCCATGTTCCTGTTCTGCTCTTACCTGAGCGGTAACGTCCAGGCGTACCTCAGACCCTGGCACCGGTAGCATGGCCCTTCAGCTGCTCGTTGGGGGAGTAGTCGCCGTGCTCGCGACGCTCAGGGTGTACTGGGGCCGCTTGAAGTCCTTTACGGCGCGAAAACGGAGCGAGTGAAGCCAGCATAGTCCAATCGGCGGAGCCACGCCCCCACACGAGACGGCAACATGCCCCGGTTCACAAGTCAGCTGTGGCGTCCGCCGGAAGCGGTGCTTGTGCGGGCCGGTGCGGCGTTTCTGATTCTGGTGACGCCGTTTGCGGTGTTTCTGCAGTACCACGGCTATGGCTACACCAATTTGGCCGTATTGGTGTGCCTGCTGGCGTTGGCCGTACTCGCGCTCGTCTCAGGGTTGGTGGCGTCACTCTCCCGGCCTCTCGAAGTGGCGGTTATGGCCGGCCTGCTGACGCTGTTCGCTGACCTGCAGTTTCACCCGCCGAAGGGCATGATCGGCCTCGCCGTCGTCTTCGTGGGGCTTTCCGCCGGCTTGTGGATCCTGCGCCAGCACGCTGTGCGCATCGTCGTGGTGACCGTGGCCACAATGCTGCTGGCGACGCTCGTCCTGCCGACGCGGTCCGCGGCAGCGGGCGCCGATCGACCAGCCGCCGTGAGGAGACACGGAAATGGGCCCTTGATCGTTCATCTGGTTCTCGACGAACACCTCGGTGTCGAAGGGTTCTCCACGCCAGCGTTCCGGTCCCGCCTTCGCTCGTTCTACGTCGACCGCGGTTTCCTCCTCTTCGGGCGCGCCTTCAGCGAATACTTCAACACGCATCATTCGCTCGCAGCCTTGCTGAACTTCGAGCCCGGCAGGTTTCTCGAAGCGCTCCTGGTTCCCGGGCGCACGGGGCTGCCGTGGGATCTGACTGAAAACGCGTACTTCGCACGGCTCAGCCAGCAGGGTTACGCAATCCAGGTGTACCAGCCGGACTACCTCAACTATTGCGCGAACCCGGGACCCACCACCAGCTGTTACACCTATGCGGCGACGTCCCTTTGGGCGCTCGCGCCTGTTTCTCTGCCAGCTATCCAGAAAGCCAGGGTCATCACCAGCATGTATCTGGATCGCTCGAATTCGTACGCGTTCGCACGACAACTCTACACCAGCGGCCGAACATGGCTCGGGACCAGAGGGATACGTGTGCCGCCCTGGACCTGGGACCGAAACAGGCTGAGTCCCGTCAGCACCATGGCGGTCCTGGGCAAGATCACCGAGGATCTTCCGCAGGCCCGGCGTGGACAGGCGGTGTTCGCGCACCTCTTGCTGCCGCATTTCCCTTACGTGTACGACCGGAACTGTGGGCTGCGGGCCCCGAGCGAGTGGCTCGACCGCGTCGATCGTGGCGATCTGCCTGCAGGACTGGTCAACAGCGCGGGAGGCCGCAAGTTGCGCTACGGCCTGTACCAGGATCAGATCGAGTGTCTCGATCAGCAGTTGGATCGAGTCATTCAGGCGATCCCACCGGCGCTGCAGCGGGACGCAATCGTCATCGTGCAAGGCGATCACGGTTCGCGCATCGTACGCAGAAAGCTCACTCGCGGGACAAAGCCATCCCCAGCCGACTACTCTGATGGCTTCTCCACGCTGTTTGCGGTGAAGTCGCCATGGTTGCGGGCCGGGTACGATCGCCGCACAGTCTCGATCACCTGCATCCTGAGCGCTCTGGGACAGAGCGATTTCCAGTCGTTGGACGGATTGGAGGGCTGCACGGGCAATCCATCGGTATTCTTATACGAGGAAACACCGCACGCAGCTGATGGCGGGCCTAACGTGGTGGCGCAGCCTCTCCCGCCGTTCGGAGACGTACGTGACGGAGACTCGCGCCGCAATGGAAGCCGCCCGGAACTCACCGAGCTCGAGCAGACTGGCGACCGCTCAAGCGCAAAACACGATACGGCGTCCCCCACCCGCGGCATCCCCCAAAGAAGAAGAAGTGGCACACCGGCTGCTGACCGAGCAGTCGCCAGCCACAAGTAAAACATTGCCCTTCTTGGGCAGATATTTGCCACTATCGGGCAGGCATGTGCCTCTGCGGTTCTCATCGCCTTTTTTCGGTAAATACTTCGCCGTTCTCTCGTGGCACTGCGCTTGCTAACCGTTCAGCTGTAGTGCCTTGTCGCGTTGCGTTCCCTGCGGCCACGCTCTCGCCGGAATGAACTCCATGCCTGACTCCATCCGCGTCATGGTCGTCGACGACGACCCGGTGATGTGCGAGTTTCTGAACGCGTTCTTGGGTGCGCGCGGATATGAGGCCGAGCCGGTGCAGACTGCCGACGAGGCCGTACGCCGATTCGAGATGTCCCCACCAGCGGCGGTGATCCTCGATCTCGTAATGCCCGGCGGCATGGATGGACTCGGGGCGCTTGCGGCGTTCCGCAAGATCGATCCCGCCGTGCCGGTCCTTGTGCTCTCCGGTCAGGGCCGCACCACCACCATCGTTCAAGCCATGAAGCTGGGGGCGATCGACTTCGTGAGTAAACCGTTCGAAGAAGCGGAGCTCGAAGCGCCGCTCCTGAGCGCTCTGCGCCAACGCCAGTTGTGCCGCGACGTCGCCCAGCTGCGCGAGCAGCTGCAAGGGGAAGATTGCTACACGCCGCTCTACGGACGGGGCGACCTCATGGCCCGCATCCGCGAGCTGATTGATCGGGGTGCTGCCACAGACGTTCCGGTGCTGATTTGTGGGGCGCGCGGCACGGGCAAGGAACTGGTCGCGCGCGCCATCTACGCCAAATCGCGGCGATGCGACCGGCCGTTCGTAAAGGTGAACTGTACCGGGCTGCCGGCCGACGTGCTGGAATCCGAGCTGTTCGGCTTCGAGCGGGGTGCGTTCAGCGGCGCAATGCAGCACCGGCCCGGCAAGTTCGAGTTCGCGAATCACGGGACGCTCTTCCTCGACGAACTCGGCGCGACGACCCCATCGTTACAGGCCAAGCTGCTGCACGTGCTGGAGCAGGGGGAGTTCTCGCGCCTGGGCGGCAAGGCTGACGTCCATGTCGACGTTCGCGTCATTGCTGCCACCAACCTGGACATCAATGCCGCCGTGGCCGCCGGACGCTTCCGGGAGGATCTGTTCCAGAGGCTCAACAGCTTCACGATCGATCTCCCGCCGCTGCGCGAACGCCGCGAAGAGATCCCGGCGCTGACGGAATACTTCCTGAAGAAATACGCCGTGCAATACAACAGGCCGCTGATCGAGATCTCGCCATCCACGCTGCAGGCGCTGATCGAGTACGAGTGGCCGGGCAACGTACGGGAACTCGAGAACCTGACCAAACGGGTCGTCGTTCTCGGCGGCGAGTCGGGCGTGTTGAAAGACCTGCAGCATGCCCGACTCGCGGCGCAGCACCGCGCAGCGACGGCGTCGGCGGCCTCAGCGCCCGCCGCGGCGATGGCTATCGACCTTGACGGCTTGGCGCTGCACGCCAGCATCGGCGCGACCCCCACGCCCGGACCGGTGTCACACCTTGGCACCGGGCACTACTCGTTGAAGGACGTTTCGCGGCATGCCGCCCGCGAGGCGGAGCGGGCGCTGATCCTTCGCATGCTCCAGCGCACGCGCTGGAACCGCAAGGAGGCGGCCGAGATGCTGGGGATCAGCTACAAGGCCCTCCTGTACAAGATCAAGGAAAATGGCCTTGGCAAGGCTCCTGATGCCCATGGCGACTGATTCCCGGGACCCGCGCCGCCCGCGCGTGCTCCCCCCCGGCGTCTTCGACGCGGTGCTCGAAACCGAGCTGAAGCGCGCGGTCCGGGGACAGAACTTCGTGACATTGGTGGTGATGGACACGCGGCGCGAGTGGGACGGTCTGATGCTCAGCGCCGACGAGGGAACGCTCGTCGGACTGGCGGATGTCGTGGGGCGCGAAGTGCGGGACACCGATCCACTCGGCCACGACGGGAAGGGCGCATTGGCAGTGCTGCTGATCGACGCGGATTACGAGCACTCGACTCGAGTGGTCGACCGATTGGTTGGGCGTATCGAGAATCACGAGTTCCCGATGCCGCTGCACATCGCCATCGGTGCAGCGTGCTACCCGACGCACGCGGTCGACGCCGGGTCGCTGCGGCGGCAGGCGATGGCGCGGCCCATCGTCAATTGGCGCGGCGGCCCGGAGGCGCGCGCGGAGCGGAACTAAGCCATGACTACGCACCTTCTCGTTTTCGTCACGACGGCCACTCTGGTCGTGTCGCCGTCTGTCGGGGCGCAAACTGCACCAGACACCGCATCCGCCCCCGGCAGCACGTCGGCCCCGGCACCCCACGAGGATACGTCACGCAAGGGCGTTGCCCAGCCGCCTGCGGCTGCAGCGTCGCCGGAACGGCGCGCAGCTGCCGCGTTACCCGCCGACTACCGTCTGGCCGTTGGGGACAAGCTGCGCGTCGAGGTCTACAAGGATGCCCAGCTGTCGCAATCCCTGCAGGTGCGCCCGGATGGCAAGATCACGCTTCCGCTCGTCGGGGACATCACAGCCGCGGGCCTGACCTCGATCGAGCTGCGTGATCAAATCGCCAGTGCGTTGAAGGAGTACGTCACCAACCCGGTCGTCACCGTGATCGTGGTGGAGACGGTGCCGCCGGTCATCTACGTGATGGGCGAGGTGGCTCACCCCGGCGCAGTTCCGCTGAACGGTCCCACATCGGTGCTGCAGGCGCTGGCCATGGTTGGTGGCTTCCGCGATTTCGCGAACACGAAAGAGATCCGCGTGCTGCGGCAAAGCCCCCGGGGCGTCCAGACCATCGCGTTCAACTACAAGTCGGCCGTCAAGGGCGACGGCACCCCTGTGCTGCTGCAGCCCGGCGACACGGTCATCGTTCCCTGAGGACGCGACGATGCTGACGTGTCCGAAGACTGGGGTCATAATGGCGTCCCTCGCGTTCACAGCCATTCTGCCGGGCTCTCGCGCGCTCGCCCAATCGCGCGTCGGCGAGACGTCCGGCCGAGTGATTCCGGGTTGGGTGTTCACGCCGACCGTCTCGATTGGCGTGACGCACGATGACAACATCGTTCTCGCGGGACAGGGCGACCCGTCGCCAGACGACGTGGTCACGAACGTACGCCCCGGCGCCGACCTGTCGTTCACGGCCAACCATGTCTTTTTCGGCGGCGGATACCGCGGCGGAATCCAGCGTTACCGGGAGCTCGACCGGTACGACAACTATAGCCAGGGCGGCTACGTGGAGTTGAGGCAGCAAGCCTCGCGACGTATCTCGCTCTCTCTGCGCGATAACTTCAGCATCTCCCCAACGACGGATCTCGTGGAAGTAGCGGGCGTGCCGTTCACGCGGACCGGCACGCGGCAGAACGATCTCAACGCGAATATGACGAGTGCCCTCACAAAGACGATTCAGCTCACCGGTTCGTACCACTTTCAGTGGGTCGAGTTCGACAACCCGGACCAGTCGGTATCCGCGCTCCTCCAGGGCGGCCGGGCACACTCTGTCACCATCCGCGCGCACAAGGCTCTCAACTCTCGCCTCCGTCTCGGTGGCACATACGGCGCACGACGGGCCAAGACCGGGCCGGCAGCGGGAGCCGAGGACTTTACAATCCAGGATGCCCAGGCGACCGTCTCGTACGAGCTGGGCGCCACCTTGAGCATGGAGGGAGGCCTGGGGATCTCTCATCTGGCCCTGCCCGAGCCGGAGGGCGCGCGGACCGGGCCCGCCGGTCATCTCTCTATTCGTAAGCAGACCGAATACGCCCGCTTCCTCCTGAGTGCCACGCGATCGTACGTTCCCGCGTTCGGGTTCGGTGGCAGCCTCGCCAATCAGGAGGTCACGGGCAGTGTTCACGTGCCGTTCTGGCGTAACCGGGCGTACAGCAGTGGCAGTGTCACATGGCGCCAGACTGACACCGTCTTCCCCGGAGAGGTGGGAGTCAAATCGATTTGGGTGCAGACGACGCTCGCGTACTTCTTCCAGCCGTGGCTCCGGCTCGAGGGGTTCTATACCGGCTCGTTCCAGGACTCGTCGCTTCCGGGCGGCCGTGTCGATCGCAACCAAATCGGCGTCCACATTGTCAGCGCACACCCCATGAGGCTGCAGTAATGGCGACGTTCCATCCACTCGACTATCTGTCACTGGTGCGACGCCGCAAGTGGTGGATCGTGATCCCCGCGGTGCTGTGCATCGCCGGCGCGGCAGTGCTGGCCATCACCCTGCCGCGGGTGTACCGCTCGGCGGCGACAATCGCTGTGTCCTCGCCGGCGATCTCGGCAGACTTGCTGAAGCAGGCAGGACCACTCTCCAGGGAGGAGCGCATCGGTGCGATCTCGCAGCAGCTCCTGAGCCGCACGGTGCTCGAGCAGGTCGTGCATGATGAGCACCTCGCGCCAGACGGCAACGTGGATGCGGCGGTCAAACGGCTGCTCCAACCCAATCGCATCAGAGTGGACCCCACCGAGCTTCTCAAACAGGTCGCACGCGCGGGCCAGCAGCTCGATGCGTTTCTGCTCTCCTATGCTGCCCCGACACCGGGCGAGGCGCAGCGCGTCGCCGACACGATCGCGCGCGTCTTCGTGGAGGCCAGCTCCCGCTCCCGCGAGGCGCGCGCGGAAGATACATCTGCGTTCGTCGCAACGCAGCTCGCGGCGAGCAAGGACCGCCTGGATCAGATCGAAGAGCGGCTGCGCAGAGCCAAGGAATCCTACATGGGCCGCCTGCCGGAGCAGACGCAGTCGAACCTCAGCATGGCTGCCGGCACGCGGCAGCAGCTCGAGTCGACCGCCATAGCGCTCCGAGGCGAGCAGGACCGCCTCTCCATGATTGAACGGCAGATCGACGGAATGCAACAGGGAGGCGGCGACGTGACGCTTCCCGGGCGGTCCGCGGTGTCCAGCGGGCAGGCGCGCGTGCTGCAGCTGCAGCGGGAACTGGCGAACGCCCGCGGGGTGTATACCGACAAGCACCCCGAAATTCAGCGCCTGCAGGAGGACCTCGCCGCCGCCAAGCGTGACGCCGCCGCAGAACGTGATCGCCCGGAAGAAGATCGGCTGGCCAATTTGCGGATGGATCCCGCATACCGTCAGCTGCTCGCCGACCGCGAGACCGCGCGGTTGCGCATCCGCGACCTCCAGCGGGCGGAGAGCCAGATGCGCGCGCAGGTCGCGTCATACCAGTCCCGCGTGGAGGCGGCCCCGATGGTGGAGCAGCAGCTCGCGTCGCTGCAACGCGAATACGACCTCGAGAGGAAGCAATACGCCGACCTGAGCGCGAAGCTGCAGTCGGCGGAGCTCACCGAGAGCCTCGAGCGCCGTCGCGGGGGCGAGCAATTCCAGGTGCTCTACGGGGCCTACGTCCCGCGCGAGCCCGAGTCGCCGAACGTGATGCGGCTGCTGCTGCTCGGGATCGCGCTCGGGATCGGACTCGGCGGCGCCTCGGCGGTCGCCCGCGAGTACCTCGATCGGTCCGTGCACGACGTACGGGCACTGCAGGCGGAGTTCGACGTCCCGGTGCTCGGCGAGATCTCGCGGATCTCGCGTGCGGCGTGAGGAGAAGACAGACCATGAGCCGCATCCAGGACATTCTTCGCAAGGCGGAACGCGACGGCAACATGCGCCATTCGTATGGTCGCGACACCCGCGTGCCTCCACCATCGGAAGCGCCTGCCGCCGAAGCGGCGCCGCCGCTTCGCGTGGAACGCCGCAACCTGCGCGAGGCGCGCACGCTTCCCGAGGCGCTGCGGGAAGTGGTCCCTTCTCGCATCGACCAGGTGCTGGTGCCAGTGGTGGCACCCCACGCGCCCGCCGCCGAGCAGTACCGGACCCTGCGAACGCGGCTCGTACTCCTCGAAGGGGGCCGCGCGCGGCGCGTGTTGCTCGTGACGAGTCCGGGTAAAGGCGACGGCAAGTCCGTTACTGCGGCCAACCTCGCGTTGACCATGGCCCAGGAATTCAACCGGAGGGTCGTGCTGCTGGACGCCGACCTGCGGCGCCCCTCGGCGCATGCGCTCCTCGGGATCCCGCAGCAGCCTGGGCTCGTGGACGTGCTCGGCGGGAGCGCCTCCCTCGAGGACGCGCTTGTGCTGCTGCCGGACCTTCATCTCGCGGTGGTGCCGGCTGGGTTGCCCCCTGCACAACCGGCCGAGCTGCTCGGCTCCAGCGCCATGCGCCGCGCGCTGGAGACGCTCCGGTCACGGTTCGATCGCGTGATCATCGACATGCCTCCGGTGATCCCGCTGGCCGACGTGGGCGTATTGGCACCGCAGTGTGACGGCGTCATCCTCGTCGTTCACGCGGGTATCACGCCGAAGCCGCTGATCGAGCGCGCGCTCGGCACGTTCGACGCGGAGCGATTGCTCGGCCTGGTCCTCAACGAGTCGGGCGGGGGCGACCCTGACGAGTACGGGTATAGCTATCAGGCTGCGTCCCCAGAGCCCGCCGACATGCCGCAGGCGGGGTAGGAATCACGGATGCGGGTGTTCAACCGCTACATCTCACCGCGCGGCCTGACGGTCTTCGCGTTCGAGCTGGTGCTTATCGCATGTTCGATCGTGTACGCGATGCACCTGCACGGCGGCGTGACTGCGTCCGATGGCGTCATCTGGAAGGTGTTCCTCATCACCGTGCTCTGCCAGCTGTCGTTCTACTACCACGATTTGTACGATCTGACCCTCGTAAACTCGCCGCGCGAGCTGCTCGTCCGCCTGCTGCAGGCGAGCGGCTCGGCGTCACTCGTGCTTGCGGCGCTGTACGTCGCATTTCCCCGCCTCATCATCGGCAACGGCGTGCTCGCGTCGTCGGTGTTCGTCTTCGTCGTGGCGGTCACTGTCTGGCGATTGCTCTTCCTGCAGGTGGGCGGCGCGCGGCGCCTGCAGGAGCACGTGCTCATCGTCGGCACCAGCGCGACCGCGCGGATCGTTGCGCGAGAAGTGCTCGACCAGCACGACTATGCGTACACGATCGTCGGGTTCACCGACGAAGACCCCAGTCGAATCGGTACGAGCATCGTGAATCCCAAGGTGATCGGCACACACGCCGACATCATGCGGCTCGTGAGGGACCACCGCGTCAACCGCATCATCGTCGGCCTGGCGGATCGGCGGGGCAGGCTGCCGATAGAGGAACTGCTGGAAGCAAAGCTGCAGGGCGTTCGCATCGAGGAGCCCCAAACGACGTACGAGCGGCTCACCGGCAAGATCATGCTCGACGAGCTCAAGCCGAGCTGGCTGATTTTTTCAGATGGTTTCCGGGCAAGGAGAGTCACGCGCGCGCTCAAGCGCGCGATCGACGTTGCGCTGGCGCTGGTGGGGCTGGCATTCGCCGCTCCGCTGATGGTGCTTACGGCCCTCGCAGTGCGCGTGGATTCAGTTGGGCCGATCCTGTACGCACAAGAGCGTGTCGGTGAGCACGGGCGCAGGTTCACCCTCTACAAGTTCCGCTCGATGCGCATCGATGCCGAGCGCGGCACCCCCATCTGGGCCCGGGACCAGGACGATCGCGTCACACGGGTCGGCCGATTCATCCGCCTCACGCGTCTCGATGAGATGCCGCAGCTCTGGAACGTTCTGCGCGGCGACATGAGCTTCGTCGGGCCCCGTCCGGAACGGCCGTTTTTCGTCGAGCAGCTGACGGAGGCGATCCCGTTCTATCACCAGCGCCACGCAGTGAAGCCGGGCGCCACCGGGTGGGCACAGGTCAAATATCATTACGGCGCCTCAATCGAGGACGCACGCGAGAAGCTGCGGTACGACCTCTATTACATCAAGCACATGTCGATCATCTTCGACCTGACGATTGTCTTCGACACCATCAAGGTCATCCTGTCGAGGAAGGGCGCCCAGTGAGCACACCCGACGAGACACGTATCTGGGGGCGGGCTGATCGAGTGCTCGCGCTCATGGCACGGAACATCAGCACCAGGTATCTCGCCATCGCGGTCGACGGTGTCATTGGGCTGGTGATGATGCCCTTCAACGTGGCGCATCTGGGTAAGGCGGCGTATGGCCTGTGGGCCCTGACAACTTCCATCACGTTCTACTTCTCGGTGCTGGACCTCGGGTACGGTGGCGCCCTCGTCAAGTTCATCGCGCAGTATCGGGCATGGCGTGACCGGCAGGCGTTGAACGAAATTCTGAGCACGATGTTCGTGGTCTTCACGGGCGTGGGTGTGATCACGTTGGTGGTCACCGCCGGGATCGCGTGGCAGTTCGGTCGGTTCTTCAGGGTGACTCCGGACCAGGTTGCGACCGCACAAGCTCTCTTGATGGTCATTGGCACGTTCATCGCGATCCGCTTCGCCGCGAGCATCTTCGGAGCGGTGGTGGTTGGCTTCCAGCGCTACTACCTCAACAACGTGATCAGCATCTGTTCATCTATATCGGTCGCGCTCGTCACCTACTCAGTGCTCACCGGCGGCGCCGATCTCGTGACGCTGGTGATATCCACCACGGCGGTTCGCGTGCTCGCGCTCGGGGGGTTCGTCCTGACGGGGTATCTGGTGTATCCGGGGCTGCAGGTCCGCACCACGTTGTTCCGTCGGCAGCGCCTGCGAGAAGTCACAGGGTTCAGTGTCTACATCCTGGTGCTCGACTGGTCGGCTAAGCTGAACTTCTCGACGGACACGCTCGTCATCGGCGCCATGATGAGCACGTCTGCAGTCACCACCTGGACGGTGGGACAGAAGGTCGCTCAGCTGTGCGCGCAGATCACAGGCCAACTGAGCACGTCGCTGTTCCCGATCATCGTCGACAGTGACGCGGCGAACCGGCAGGACCGTCTTCGCGCGATTCTGCTCCACGGTACGTCGCTGTCGCTCGCTCTCGGAGTCCCCATCTGCACCGGCATGTGGATCCTGGCTGGACCGATCGTCGCCGCCTGGATGGGTCCCCACTTCGACGGCAGCGTGATCGTCATGCGTTTCTTGCTCGCGAGGGTGTTGCTGGGCGTCACGACGAGCAGCTGTAGCGCGATCCTCAGGGGGGCTGGGCAGCATCGGCTGCTGGCGATCACCAACTCGATCGCCGCTGTGACGAATCTCCTGTTGAGCATCGCATTGGTCAAGCCGCTGGGCCTGAGCGGTGTCGCCCTCGGCACCCTCGTGCCGCTGACGATAGCCGCCGCTTTCGTTGTGATCCCGCGCGCCTGTGCGCGGGTCGGGGTGTCGGTTTGGACGATGTGGTGGCACGCGGTCTGGCCCGCCGCCTGGCCCGCGGCAGGGTTGGCAGCCGTCATCTGGGTCGGCCGGCCGTTTGCCGGCCCGACGCTTCCCGGGCTGGCGGCCCTGTTGGTGGTAGCGGGATTGGTGTACGAGGCGCTCTTCATCGCGGTGGCCATCTCACCCCGGGAACGCGTCGTGTACTGGGCCAAACTGGGGCAACTCGCCGGTCGCGGCTGGCGGGCGCCGGCCGCGGCCTAGTCAGGAGACGAAGTACGTCATGCGTGCGATCATTCTCGCTGCCGGACGCGGCTCACGCCTGAACGGGGAACTGCACAACGGGTCCAAGGCGCTTCTGCGCGTCGGGCACACGTCGCTGATCCAGAGGCAAATCCGCGCATTGTGCGACGCCGGCATTCGCGACATCGCCGCCGTTATCGGCTGCGAGGCGGCCGCAGTTCGCGAGCACTGCGGCCCCGGACTCATCTACGTCGAGAACACCGAGTTTGCGACGACCAACAGTCTGTACTCGCTCTGGATGGCACGTACGCTGCTGTCAGACGGGTGCGTGGTGCTCAACTGTGACGTGCTGTTCCACCCCCAGCTCCTCCATGACCTCCTGACGGCTCGGCACGACGCCGCGCTGATGCTCGCGTACCGCCAGCCTGAGGACCCGCCGTTCAACGACGAGGAAATGAAAGTGAAGGTGCGGGGTGGCCGTGTCGTGGACATGAGCAAGGCGATGGATCCGGCGGAGGCAGACGGCGAGAACGTCGGAATGCTCCGGTTCGACGCGGACGCCGCGCCGGTGCTCGTCGAGAAGCTCGAAGCCATCGTCGGCGGCGGCGGGCGACGAGACTGGGCGCCGCGGGCGTTTGCCGCTTTTGCCGCCGAGCGGCCTCTCTACGCGATTGGGACACGGGGATACCCGTGGACGGAAATCGATTTCCCGGAGGACTATCAACGCGCGCTGCGCGACATCCTTCCGCAGATCGAGAACGTTGCCGGCGCGGGCAGCGACGGCCTTCCGCGCCTCCGCGCGGTAGCCGGTGCGGGAGGCCGGTAAGCGATGTACGAACGCTTCTACCAGCTGCGCGAGCGTCCGTTTGCGCTCAGCCCCGACCCTGATTACCTGTACCCGAGCCGCGTACACCGGGAGGCCCTCAGCTACCTGCGCCTCGGCATCGAGGGTCAGGCCGGGTTCGTCGTGATCACGGGCGAGATCGGATCGGGCAAGACCACCCTCCTGCAGACGCTGCTGCGCGGTCTGGATCGCGAGACGACCGTCGCACGGCTCGTGAACACGATGCTGGAGCCGAACGAGCTCCTCGAATCGATTCTCATCGACTTCGGCCTCGAACCGGAAGCCGCGCAAACCCGGCATGCTGCGCCAGCTGGGTGATTTCCTCGTGGGCGAGCGCGCGGCCGGGCGGCTCGTGCTGCTGGTGATCGACGAAGCACAGAACCTCACCCTTCCCGCCCTGGAAGAGGTGCGGATGCTCTCGAACTTCGAGACGGAGAAGTCGAAGCTGGTTCAGATCGTCCTGGTCGGACAGCCGGACCTGCGTGAGAAGCTGGGCCAGCCGGAGCTGGAGCAGCTGCGGCAGCGGGTGACCGTCAGTTATCACCTTGGGCCTCTCGATCCCGGCGACACGGCCGCATATATCAACCACCGCCTCGCGCGCGCCGCTATCGGAGCGCCGCTGGAGTTCCCCACGGACGTGAGCGCAGTGGTGCACCAGCGGAGCGGTGGCGTGCCGCGTCTGATCAACGTGATCTGCGATGCCATCCTGCTCTTCGGATACGGCGCGGATCGGCGGACGATTGACCTGGGCTTGGCCGACGAAGCCCTGGCGGAGCTCGAAGCGACAGGCGTGTTGCCGCCGTTCTCGGAGACGGTGCCGCGCCCTGTGCCGGTCTCTCCCGGAATCGTGCCGCTGATCCCCGCAACCGTCCCGCACGTGCGGGCCGATGCGGTACCGACGGCCACGCAGGCCGATCGGCAGGCTGAGGGCGCCGTGGACGCCGCACGTGAGGCCGCATTACGGGCGCGGGAGGCCCACCTCCAGCGGCGCGAGGAGGAATTAGCGGAGCAGCGGCGCGTGCTGGCCGAACAGGCGCGGCTGCTGCAGGACACCCGGGCGGAGATGACTCCGCCGTCTGCCGCGACTGACGCCGCTCGCTGGCCCCCCGTTGCGTTCCAGCGCCGGCCGGGCCCTCCCCTTCCGCTGCGGACCGCTGGACGCCAATGGGGCCGAGCCAGCGTGTGCTCGCGGCCGCTCCCTTCACGCCGCCCGCGCTGACGCGGCGGGACGGACTCTGGCAGCGCGTGCGTCGGGCACTGGTCGGCGACGAGGCGACGCTCGAGGAACGATCGTGAATCACGCGCTCACAGGAACTTCATGACATCCAGCTACACGGACCTGCTCGATCGAATCACCTCGCGTCGTGCCCGCACGGGAATCGTCGGCCTCGGGTATGTCGGCCTGCCGCTCGCCGTGGAGTTGGGACGCGCGGGCTTCGAGGCGATCGGCATCGACATCGACAACCGGAAGGTCGACGCTATCAATGGCGGCGATTCGTACATACCCGATGTGCCGGGGCACCACGTGGCGGCGCTCGTACGCGACAAGCGACTGAGCGCCACGACCGACTTCGCGGTGATAGAGACACTCGACACGGTCAACATCTGCGTGCCGACGCCTTTGCGAAAGACGAAGGACCCGGATCTCTCGTACGTGGTGTCTGCCGTCGAAGCGATCGCGACCTACCTGCACCCTGGAATGCTCGTGATCCTCGAATCGACGACGTATCCCGGGACGACCGACGAAGTCCTGCGACCCGCGCTCGAGCGGGGTGGACTGCGGGCGGGCCGCGACTTCTTCCTCGCGTTCTCGCCGGAGCGCGTCGACCCTGGCAATCCGACGTTCCAGACGCACAACGTCCCCAAAGTGGTCGGTGGGTCTTCGCCGGCGTGCTCGAAGCTCGCGGCGGCGTTGTACGCGACGGCCATCCAGAGTGTCGTGTCCGTCAGCTCCACGCGCGTGGCGGAAATGGTGAAGCTCCTCGAAAACACGTTTCGCGCCGTCAACATCGGGCTGGTCAACGAGCTCGCCCTCATGTGCGACCGGCTCGGCATCGATGTCTGGGAAGTGGTAGACGCGGCGAAGACGAAGCCCTTCGGGTTCATGCCCTTCTACCCCGGTCCGGGGCTGGGCGGGCACTGCATCCCGATTGACCCGTTCTATCTGTCGTGGAAGGCGCGGGAGAGCGGGTTCGAGGCGCGCTTCATCGAGCTGGCGGGCCACGTGAACGGCGCGATGCCGCACTTCGTGGCCGACAAAGTCACCGAGGCGCTGAATACGCGGCGGAAGTCGGTGAACGGCGCGTCGGTGCTGATCATGGGTGTCGCCTACAAGCGTGACATCGACGATATCCGGGAGTCACCGGCCCTCGATGTCATGGGCGTGCTCCGCGGACGCGGCGCCCAGGTCGCGTACACCGACCCGTACGTGCCGCACGTGAGCGCGCGCACATGGGGCGGCGACGTCGACCTCGCATCCCTTCAGATCACGCCCGAAGCGCTGGGCGGCTTCGACTGCGTCGTGATTCTGACGGATCACAGCGCTTTCGACTACGACGCCGTGGTGGATCGCGCAGACCTGGTGGTCGACTCGCGCAACGCGGTGAAGCGCCGAGAGCCCCACGTGTTCCGGATCGGCGCGCCCGCGCCGGCCATGGGGGCTGGCGCGGGCGCGCCGACCGCGGCACAGGCAAGCTGATGAAAGCCGCCTTCTGGATGTCGTTCGGCCTCGTTCTCTACGTCTACGTGGGGTATCCGCTGGTGCTCGCCGTGTGGGCGCGCCTGGCGCGGCGCGAGCGGCAGACCGCCGACGATCTCCTACCGCCCGTATCGATCGTCCTCGCGGTCCGCAACGAGGCGCCGCGGCTGCGCGAGCGAATCGAAAACCTGCGGGCGCTCGACTACCCCGCCGAGCTGCTGGAGGTCATCGTCGTTTCCGATGGGTCGACTGACACGACGGCGGAAGTGCTCCGGTCGGAGATGTCAGCGGCTCCTCGGCGCGCCACGGGGGCGGCTCCGGGCGTTCGGCTCATCGAGGTGGCCGGGAACGGCAAGGCTGCAGCGCTGAACACGGGCGTCGCTGCGGCGCGTCACGAGATCCTGGTCTTCGCAGACGCTCGACAGCGCTTTGCGCCCGACGCCGTGCGGCGACTCGTTGCGAACTTCGCCGACGCAACCGTCGGGGCGGTCTCCGGCGAGCTCGTGCTCGACTGCGAGGTCGGCGCAAGTGCGTCCACCGCGAGCGAAGGCCTCGGCGGGTACTGGCGGTACGAGAAGTGGCTCCGCGCACGTGAAAGCGAGATCGATTCGATGATCGGCACGACCGGCGCAATCTACGCCATGCGTCGGACGTGTTGGCAGCCGCTTCCGGATGGAACGATCCTGGACGATCTCCTCGCGCCGATGCGGGCTGTCCTCGACGGCTGGCGCGTCGTGTTCGAGCCGCGGGCCCTGGCGTTCGACGTCACCGCGCCCACCGTGGCGGCCGAATCCCGCCGCAAGAAGCGGACGCTCGCAGGGAATTACCAGGTCCTGGCGCTGGAGCCGAGACTGCTCGCCCCTGGTCTCAACCGCGTGTGGGTCCAGTACATGTCCCACAAGCTCGGGCGCCTCGCCGTACCCTGGGCTCTCATCGTTCTCCTCCTGGCCGGCACGGCCCTCGCGTGGTCCTCGCCGGTGTACCTCCTCGCAACGGTGATCCAGCTGGGTTTCTACACGCTGGCGGCGTACGGCGCATACCTCGAGCGCCGTAGCACGCGCACGTCCACGGTCGTGACAGTGCCTCAGGGACGCGAACGGAACCCTGTCAATGTCTGAACCCGGCGCGCCTCTCGTGACCGGCCGGGCGGCCGGGTTCAGGGTGCAGCGTGTCGTGTTTCAGAAGATGCGGTCATGATGGAGCGCCTCACATTCAGTGCGAGAGTGCGCGAATGTCGCACTCGCCCTGCAGGGCCTTCGCCCGCCGCTGCGGCGACACGCGCCCGACGCGCCGCACCGCAGCGCCCTGCTGCATTGGACAACGGAGCGGCTGCCCGTCTCGAACCCAGGTCGTCGAGGGCGACCGGGCGAGACTGGGCATGGTTGGGCCTGGTCGCCTTCACCGTCGTCGTGTTCCTCCGCCCGCAAGACCAGGTCCGGGCGCTGGAGCGGCTGCATCTCGCGGAGGTGACGGCGCTGGTCGGGCTGGGAGGGATGATCAGGTCGCGCGTCTCACGGGGCCTGACCCCGGCACCGTTCACCCCGGAGATTGGCGGCCTGCTCGCGTTCGGCGGTGCGATGCTGGTTGGCATTCCTTTCTCGTTCTGGCCGGGAGGATCCTTCAACGATTTCGTGGAGATCTACCTCAAGGTGCTCGTCATCGTCGTGCTGATGATCCACGCGCTGGACCGTGCCGAACGGATCGATCGCTTGATCGTCTTGATGGTCGCGAGCTCCGGGTTCGTCGCAGTCCTGTCGGTGTTCGACTACATGCGCGGGATTAATATCGTCAGAGGCGACCGCCTGACAGGCGCAGTGGGGGGCATATACGGCAACCCGAACGACATTGCCCTCAACATGGTCGTGTTCCTGCCGTTTGCGCTCGCGGCCGTATTCAAGCCGGGACCGGCGCCCAGGCGTGTCGTGGCGGCACTGTGCGCCGGCGTCATGATGATCACGATCATGCTCACGAAGTCCCGCGGGGGATTCCTCGGTCTCGCCGTGATGCTGGTGGCGCTCGTGGTCGCGTCTGTCCGCCTCCGGCCCGCCGTCGGAGTGGCCGCGGTGGTCACGGTGTTGGCGGCAGTGCCGATCGCCCCGCCCTCGTTCTGGAACCGCATGGTCAGCATCTTCGACCAGGACATGGATGAGACGGGCTCCCGACAGGCTCGGATCGACCTGATGCACGAAGCCGTGCGCGTGTTCGTCGCCAATCCTGTGTTCGGCGTGGGACTCGGGCAGTTCGTGAATTACGACCCCACCGGTCGGAAGGAAGCGTGGAGCGTCACCCATAACGCGACGCTGCAGGTCGCTGCGGAACTCGGAGTCCTCGGGCTCGTTCCGTTCTTCTACCTGATCGTCCGCGCGGGTCTCGCGGCGAGGACTGTCAGGCGGGCCCTCGTGCCGGCCACTCGCGGCGTGCGTCGTAGTACCAGGACGGGGAGGGGGGACCCGGCCGCTTCGAATCCCGAGTGGGAACTCTTGGCTACGCTGGCCACCGCGCTGGGGCCGGCACTCGTCGGGTGGATCGTGTGCGCGCAGTTTGCATCAGTCGCCTTGAATTGGACGTTCTACTTCCTGCTCGGTGTTGTCGTTGCCACCCGCGAGGTGGTCATCCCGTCGCCGAGGGCCGCGGCGTCGTTCGTGAAAGCGAGGGTCTCCTGACGTGAGCACGACCTCTCCCCCCCGCACGACGCGCCAAGCGGAGGAAGTCCGTCGGTGCCTGCGATATCGGTCGTTGTGGCCACTTACAACCGGGCTGCTCTGCTCCCCGCGGCCATCGACTCCGTGCTCGGCCAGGACGATCCCGAGACGCCGTCCTTCGAGTTGCTCATTGTCGATAACAACTCGACCGATGCGACTCCCGAAATCGTCGCGTGCGCGCGCGCACGCGACGATCGCGTCCGCTACCTTCGCGAGTCGAAGCAAGGCGTGTCGCACGCCCGTAATACGGGAATTGCAGCGGCTCGAGCGCCGATTCTCGCGTTCACGGACGATGATGTGCGGGTGGGTCCGGGGTGGCTCGCGGCGATAGCGCGTGCGTTCTGCCAGTATCCCGGTGCGTCCGCCGTGGGCGGCAAGGTGCTGCCGTTGTGGCCGGCACCACCGCCCCCCTGGCTGACTCGGGCGCAGTGGACTCCGCTGGCGCTTGCGGACTATGGGGAGCACCCCGTGCGAGTGGACGCCCTCAACTCGCTCTGCTTGATTGCAGCCAACCTGGCAGTCGCTCGACGCGCGTTCGACCGCGTCGGTGGGTTTTCAACCGATCTGGGGGGAGCACACGAGCACTTGGGGTCGAATGAGGACCACGAATTACTTGTGCGTCTGTTCGAGGCGGGCGAGTTCGGCATCTACCATCCCCGCATCGTCGTACACGCGGAAGTGCAACCCGACCGCCTGGATCGCAGCTATCATCGCCGATGGTACACGGGAAGCGGTCACTTTCATGCCTTGATGCGCCCGGGATACCTCGAACGGTCCCACGTCGGGCGCTTGTTCGACGTGCCGGCCCACATGTATCGAGCGGCGATCGCCGACACCCTCGCTTGGGGTGGAGCGAAGCTCCGCGGGAACGACCTCGACGCGTTCACGCGCGAGCTGCGCCTGCGGTTCTTCAGCGGGTTCCTGAGGACGCGTCGGCGGCAGTTTCGGGAGCTCGCCCCCGAGGCGCGCCGCCTTCAGTGGCGCGACCTCGTGCGTGGTCTCGTGTGTGCTCTGGTGCGTCGGCCTAACAGCGGCCGGGAAGCCAGCGGCGATACCGGAGGCATTCGATGAGCCCCGTGGCTGCTGCACGGGGCACTATTCAGGCGTTGCGACGCCTGGACACTCTCGTGTCGCGCTACCGAGATCCCGACGCGCGAGACATCCTGCTCGACGCGCGCACGTCGATGGAGTATGCCATGATGGCGCCGGTTCATGAGGCACTCGCCCGGGACCCGCGCGTCCGTGTGTGGCTCACATCCAGCCAGCGGCCCCACCTCGCGAACGCGATTTACCGGGACGCCAAGGCGGTCGCGCGCTGGATCTCGCCAAAGCGGGCGATGACGAAGCGCTTCGACGCGTTCCTGGCAGCGGAGCTGGTCTGGACCACACTCCCCCGCGGCACGCGCCGCATCCAGATGTTCCACGGCGTTGCGGGGAAAAACGGTCACCTCTACGACAGGCCTGCGATTTCGATGCGGGAATGGCACCGTCTGTTCTTTATCAACGAGCGCCGTCTGCGGAACTTCGTTGCTGCCGGCGCCGTGGATGCCGACAGTGACGCCATCCGGCTGGTGGGCATGCCGAAGACGGATTGCCTCGTGAACGGCACCCTTGGGCGAGATGCGATCCTTGCGGCGAGAGGGCTTGACCCGCGGCGGCCCACCGTCCTGTATGCACCCACCTGGACGCCGTACTCATCGCTAAACGCAGTGGGTGAAGACGTCATTCGCGGTCTCAGCGCCGCGGGCTATACCGTTCTCGTGAAGCCGCACGATCACTCATTCGACATGGCCTACGAGTACTCAGGCGGGATCGACTGGGCCGCGCGACTCGGCCGGTTGCTCCAAGCCCCAAACACGTCTGCTCGTGCGTGGTGGAAACGGGGCACCCTGGCTGATCGCTGCTGATGTGCTGATCTCCGACCATAGCTCGATGGCGTTCGAGTACCTGTTACTGGATCGCCCTCTCGTGCGCATTGAAATGCCGGAGTTGATCCGGCGCGCCAGCATTCCGGAGGAGTACGTCGCGTTGATGGCCGCCGCCTCGACGACGGTCCGCACCGCGGGCGAGGTGCTCAGAAGCGTAGAACGAGCGTTTGCCGATCCAAAGCAGCAGTCGGACACCCGTCGCCGCGTCGCAGCCGAACTGTTCTACGGGCCGGGCGGCGCGACGCAGCGCGCCATCCAGGAGTTGTACGCGCTTTTCGAGATGCCGGAAGCGACAGCCCGGCGCGGCTCTGATCAGCCCTCCGATTCCGAGCCCCCGTTTGCGCATCAGGGGGTCGCATGACGCTAGACGTCGTGATCGCGACGTACAACCGATCGGCCCTGCTCCGCCGCGCGCTGGATAGCCTGCTCGCCGCCGACCAGCCCGCGTCGCTGCCGTTCGTGGTGATTGTCTGCGACAACAACTCGACGGACGACACGGCTGCCGTCGTTGCCGCGTATCAGGAGCGGTTCAGGGGTCAGCTGCGCTACGTGTTCGAACGCACCCCTGGCAAATCGTCGGCGCTCAATACGGCGCTGGCGGCCAGCAGTGGCGAGCTCGTCGGCGTTGATCGATGATGACGAAGAGGTCGATCGCTCGTGGCTGTGCTGCATAGAGAGCGCCTTCCGCGATCCGGGAACCGACTTCATCGGCGGCACGGTCGTGCCGCGCTGGACCAGCGCACCGCCGCAGTGGCTTCCGCCGGGTACGGTGCGGTGATTGGCCGCGTCGACTCCGGCAACGAAATCCGGAAGTTCGGACCGGGATTCGGCGGGATGCTCGCAGGCGGTAACGCGGTCATCCGGCGCCGCGTGCTGGCACGCGTCGGACCATACCGCACCGATCTTGGCCCTTCCCCGGCGACCAGGTTGATGTCGTGTGAAGACGAAGACATGTTCAAGAGGTTGCTGGCGCTCGGCGCGCGCGGCTTCTATCGCCCGGACCTTATCGTTCACCACTACGTCGCACCTGAGCGGGTCGCCAAGGGGTATTTCCGGCGCTGGTGCTTCTGGCGCGGCGTCTCGCTTGGTATGCTTGACCGACAACAACCGCAGGATGTCGCCTACCTGCTGGGCATACCGCGGTACCTCTACGGGAGAGCAGCCCGCGCCTCGGTGCAACTGGCGAGAGGTGTGCTCCGAGGTCTCGATCCGGCCCGACGGTTCGAAGATGAGCTTGCCTGGTGGGACCTCATCGGCTTCGTGTGGGGCAGACACTGGAGGGGGTTGCGGTCTGCACCACCGGCCCCGCATCCGCTTTCGGCGACAGACCAATGAGAACTGACAGGACACTCTGGCGGAGCGGAACGGTGCTCAGCAGCCGCCGTCTCCTGGCCGAAGTTAGGCACGGACTTGGCAGTAGCGTGTCTCGGCTATTAGGAATGTGCACATGAGACTCACACAACGCCTTTGGTACGCGGTAGCCATTACCGCGTTCATATCTGTTTCCGCTCCCCCTGCCGCCCATGCGCAGATGCAGGACCGCCTGTGCGACAGCGAACTCGAAGACTGCCGCGCCCCGCTCCTGACCCTAATCAAGAATGAGAAACAGGGACTCGATGTCGCGTTCTGGTACATGAATGACGCCCGGTACTCCAACTTGATTGTCGAGAGATTCAAGGCGGGACTGCCCGTCAGGATACTGATGGACGAGCGGTTCGAGGACAGCAAGCCAGCGACCGCGCCAATCGTCCAGCAGCTGAAGGATGCCGGAATCCCGATGCGCCAGAAGATCAGCCCTGGAATCGTGCACTGGAAGATGATGCTGTTTCACGGGCAGAACGTCGTAGAGTTCAGCAAAGCCAACTACTACGATCTCGCGTTCGTTGCAAACGAGCCCGGCGTGGCTTGGGATGACGAGGCGATTTTCTTCACGAGCGACGATCGTTTGACGAACACGTTCCGCACGAAATTCGACAGCTTGTGGATCAATACGACGACCTACGGCAATTACGCGAACATCACCGGTCCGCTGGTGCGCCGATATTCGATTTTCCCGTTAGATGCCTCTTTGAATCTCCCGCCCGGGGACGCCAAAGATTTTGCGAACCGCTCGGTCGCCCGTTATAACGCAGAGCCAGACGCGATCGACGTGCTGGTGTTCCGCGCCAGTGACCGGCGGCATACTGATGCGATGATCGCAGCCGTGAAGCGTGGCGTAAAGGTGAGGCTGATCCACGATCCGCAGGAGTACCGCAACACGTTGTATTGGCAAGATGCGTACAACGTCGACCTCATGTATATGAATAACGTGCCGATCAAGCATCCGGGCGCACCGGGGCCTCATGCACGAAGCCGCCGTGGTCATGCATGGGCTGGGGGAGGTGATTTTTGGCTCCTCGAATTGGTCGCAAGGCTCCGCGAACTACCAGCTCGAGCACAACTATTTCTACAATCCTTCGATAAACAAAGTGGTCGATAGCGGTGACCCTCTCCAACCCCGGAAGACCTTTTACGAATGGTTTGCCGACCAGTTCAACCGGAAGTGGAGCAACACGAGCGCGTTCGTGCCGTTTCAGCCGCTTCCGCCTGATGCGCCGGTGTACTCCGCCCCGGTGAACGGCGCGGTGGGTGTTCCGGTGTCCGCGACGCTGCGGTGGCAAGGCGGCTACTGGGCGCACAAGTACGACATCTATTTCGGCACCAGTCCGACGCCTCCCCGCATCGCTGCCGACTGCATGACGAAGGAGACGAAGGAGGGTGGTGTCGCTGCGTGTGCGATCACGGGGGGCGTCGCGAACAACGCGATCGAAACCTACACCGTTAAGAACCTCGTCCCCGGCACCACGTACTACTGGCGCGTCGTCAGTAAGACAATGGCGAACCGCACGGTGACGGGCCCGACCTGGTCGTTCACGACTGCGGCGAGCAGCGGTGGCAGCGCCAGCAGATGTCGTGATGTACGCCGGGAAAGCACCCACGCGCACCGGGACGTGGCAGGTCGTCAGCGATTCTACCGCTGCCGGCGGCTCGCGCATGTACCAGGCTGACAACGGAGCCGGCAAGGTGGCATCTCCGTCAGCGTCTCCTGCGAACTATTTCGAGATCGCGTTCAACGCCCAGGCAGGCATCCCGTACCACATCTGGGTGCGCGGCCGCTCACAGAACGATTCCACGAGCAACGACTCGGTCTGGCTGCAGTTCACCAACACGGTCGACGGCTCTGGTACTCCCGTGTGGCGCATCGGCTCGACCAGCGGTACTTCTATGAGTATCGAGGAATGCTCCGGCTGCGGCGTTCAGGGCTGGGGCTGGAATGACAACGTGTACGGTTCGCTGTGCGCGGACCAGTCTACTTCACGACCACGGGGGTGCAGCGTGTCCGGGTGCAGCAGCGGGAGGACGGGATCTCGCTCGATCAGATTGTCCTCTCGCCCTCGACGTATCTGAACAGCGCACCGGGATCGACGAAGAACGATGGCACGATTCTCCCTGAAGCCGGCGTGGCGAGCGGCACTGCCACGTCGGGGGGTATCGATGAAATCGTGGTGCACGCCAAGAGCGTCGGGACGTATACCGGCGCCTGGAACAAGGAGAGCGATACGACTGCAGCTGACGGTGTGAAGATGCGCAATCCGAACGCGGGAGCCGCGAAGCTCGAAACGGCGAAATCGGCTCCCGGCAGCTACTTCGAGGCCACCTTCAACGTCGACGCCGGCAAACCCTATCACCTGTGGCTCCGGATGAAGGCGGACGGCAACTCGACGGCCAACGACTCGGTGTTCGTCCAGTTCACGAATTCGCAGAACGGCAGCGGAACCGCCGCCTGGCGCATCGGCACGACGAGTGCCATGATCGGGTACCTTCAGGAGGGCACATCGGGCGGTATATCGGGCTGGGGCTGGAACGACAACGCCTTTGGTTCGCTCGGCGCGCCAGTCTACTTCGCCACCAGCGGCAGCCAGAAGATCCGGATCCAGGTGCGCGAGGATGGCGTGGCAATCGATCAGATTGTCCTGAGCGCAGCGAAGTACCTTGCAATGTCGCCCGGCGCGCTCACGAACGACGCGAAGATCCTGCCCGAGGTGAACTGAAACGCTGGCAATGTCCAGAGACGGCGCGCCCGGCGGCGCGTCGTCTCGTCATTCGCCCGCCGACCAGGCGAATTTGGCCGTTGGCGTTTTTCCAATAGGAGTTCCCTCGATGATCGTCCACCACGTTGTCGAGCGTAGACGGCTTACAAAGTAGGACTCCAGACGACGGGCGTACTGGCGTGGCATCAGTCGCGCCATTCTTTCTGGAAACTGCGGGGCCCCGCCCGCGCCCGCAGGTGCCGTTACGTGAAGCGGCCCGAATCGATCACGGCCGCGCCGGCCAAGTTTTCAGAGGAGCCCTCATCGGTCTCGCAGGCTTCGGATCCCAAGGCTACCAGACGATACCACCGATGGCCAATCGCCGCGGACGCGGTCACCGTACCGCGTCGGTGACTGGCGGTATTGGCTACTCCCGCGCCGGTCTCCGGATATACCATGAACGTTTCGGTATTGATCGCAACTCACAATCGCGCCGGTCACCTGCGTGACACTCTGCGCAGCCTGGTGACCGTGTCGAGCGCTGCCACCTGGGAGGTCATTGTCGCTGATAACAACTCGCGCGATGAAACGCGCGATGTCGTCACCGCGACTGCCCAGACGTTCCCGGTCGATCTGCGGTACATCTTCGAGGCCGAGCAGGGCAAGGCCGCCGCCTTGAACGCCGCCATGCTACTGTCGCGCGGGGACGTTCTCGTTTTCACCGACGATGATGTCCGCGTCGAGGCTGACTGGCTCGACCAAGCCCTGGACGCTCTCAAGGAGTCGGGTGGCGACTATGTAGGCGGGAAGGTCTCGCCGATTTGGGGTGGCCCTCCACCAACCTGGCTGGCGAATAGGCCAGGACCGGAGTGGGGCGTTCTCGGGCTGCTGGACTACGGTCCCGAAGTGCTGGAGTTCGGCCGACAGATCGGCTGGCCCCTCGGGGTGAACATGGCTGTCCGCCGCGAAGCCTTCACACGAACCGGACCTTGGGACAACCAATTCGATCGGAAAGGGAACACCTTGCGAGGGCAGGGTCAGCGGGAGTGGTGCCTCCGCGCCCGAGCCGCCGGAATGCGGGGGTTCTACGCACCTCGTATGATCGTCCATCACATCGTACCCGCTGACCGCCTGAACAAGCGCTATTTCCGTCGTTGGTTCCACTGGCACGGCATTGGCCGTGCGATTCTGTATCGGCAGATGGGGGTCGATATGGAGGCTCCAGACGACTCTACCCTCGATTTCTCGAGGGTTCCGCATATTGCTGGAGTGCCGCGGTACATGTTTCGTACCGGTTTGCGGTCTCTGGCGGGCATGACTCGCGGCATGTTTCGGAATGACGCCATCGCGGCGTTCGAAAACGAGTTGTGGCTGTGGTTCTTTGCCGGCGTGGTTGGTCAGCGGTGGAAAGATCGCCACGGATCGTCCGCGGAGGCCGACCACTGAGCTCACCGCTCTTACGCAAGAAAACTTATGTCAGAGATCGCGCTCGGAAGGTGGCCACCTGGTACCCCTCCAACCCGTTCCGATCCGGATGAGTGGTTGTTGCTTGATCGTGAAAGAAACTTGCGGCAAAACGGAGCTGCACGTTCGCAGGTCGACTGGGGCGCTCGACCGCCGGTCAACACTCATCAGGCGGAGTTACGTCGCCCCCGTTTCTTGCGCGCAGCGCTCGTTGGCGGCTAATGCCGGATGCTTGACTGAATGCTTCCTTTCCGCTGCTGCACCTGCTGCAAGTGGTTGTGCGCAACGGCCGCCAGTCTAAGCGTGGGTGACTGGCGCGAGGAGCTGCGCCAAGCGCCCGAATCACACGTGTAAACACGACGTCCGGCAGCACCGCTACTTGCACAGACCAAAACAATGCGCGTCTTGTTCGGTACTCTGCGGGGGCACGTGCCTGAGGGACTCGGAGGCTCTCAGCAGGACATACATGCCCTGCTACAAGCGCTGCTCGCCCGGGGGCACACCTGCGAGGCGGTCGCCACGATCCAATCGGGATTCCGGCTGCCTCTGTTTCGCGTCATGCGGTGGGTATCGGGGCGAGGGGTTCTCGCGTGGAGCGATCGGCTGAACGGGTATCCGACGTATCGGACCTGGCCGGGCCTCGTTCCGACCGTGGTGGGGAGACGGCTCGACGTGAACCGCCCGGATCTGGTGATTGCGGACTTCAAGGAGGACAACGCCCTCGTCGACGAGTCGCTCCGGCGGCGGATTCCTACACTTCTCCGAATCGTCACCGTCCTGGGCACGGTCGAACGAGAGGTCGAGATCCGCCACGATGTGCTGTTGGGAACGTTCTGCAACTCCAGGTTCGTGGCGTCCCGGGTGCGCGCGCGCTACGGGCTCGAGTCGCCTGTGATCTACCCCCCGATCGACCTCGAGCGATATCGGACGGCGCGCCGTAACCCCGAATTCATCACGTTCTTCAATCCCGTCGGGAAGAAAGGGGTCGATCTCGTGCTCGACGTCGCCGGCCGACTGCGGCACCGCCGTTTTCAGATCGTGGAGGTGAACAGGATGCGGGGTGCTGTCATGGCGGACCTTCGCTCCCGCCTCGCGGCGCTACCGCACGTCACGTTCTGCCGAAGGTCGCTCGACTTGCGCCCTGTCTACGGCAGGACGGTGCTGCTGCTTGCACCCTCCCGAGTCCCTGAGGCGTTCGGCCGGGTGGTCGTGGAAGCACAGGCGAGCGGCATACCGTGCGTCGCAAGGGATGTGGGGGGATTAGGTGAGGCGGTTGGCGCAGGAGGTCTCGTGCTGCGCGCGGATGCAAGCGCAGCCGAATGGGCGGACGCTGTGGAGACAGTGCTTTCCGACCAGAGCAGACTCGCCGAGCTTTCGGCCGCGGCAACCGCCAACGTCGCCCGTCCGGAGTTGTCGTTGGAACACAACATCGACAGGTTCATCGCCTTGGCAGAATCACACGCGGGTGTGGGCACACGCGAGCGCCGCGAGCCGTGACGCGACCAGTCGACCACGACCCGAGTTTGGCGAGTGTGTCTCTTCCGAGTTGGCCTCGGCATTGCGTGCGCTCAAGGTGGGAACTCGCGTCCTCAATGCCGGAGGGAGACGTCACTGCTTCGTATTGAAGCTCTTTTCCTGCGTGCACGCCAGGAGCCATGCTCCACATCGTGATTGCGACACGTGGCCGAGCGGGCCTTCTCGAGCGCACCCTGCAGTCGCTCGAGAAGTGCGAGCCCGTGTCACTCTTCGGCGGAACTCTCGTGGTCGAGAACGGTGAACGCTCGGGTGCCGAAGATGTGGTGCGTCGCGCCGCGGCAGCGCTTCAGGCTAGGTATCTGTTTCATCCGGAGGGGAACAAGAGCGCCGCCCTCAACGCGGCCCTTCACACGCTTCAGGACGGGCTCGTGGTGTTCGTCGACGATGACGTGCTCGTGGGCGAGGGATTACTGCGCGCCTACGCGGCCGCGGCGAGCGGCCTCACGCAGGGGGTCTTCTTCGGCGGGCCCGTTCACGCGGAATACGAGGTTCAGCCGGCGCCATGGTTGTTGCCGTACTTGCCCCCCTCCGCGAAGGGGTGGAGTCGTGATCCGACGACATCCGTGATCACATCGCCCGTCTTCATCGGCGTGAACTGGGCGGCCTTCGCGAGAGATCTGAAGCAGGTCGGCGGCTTCGACGCGTGGTTCGGACCCGGCTCGGCAACGGGGAGCACGGGCCAGGAGACGGCGATGCAAAGACGGCTCCTGGAAGCGGGCCTGCACGGCCGGTACGTGCCTCACGCCGAGGTGTGGCACTGGATCCCGGAGGATCGGTGTTCACGGCGCTGGGCGCTGCATCGCGCGTATCGCGAGGGAATCAGACATGGCCTTCAGGCCAGGCTGCCAGCCGACACGGTCCGCCTGTGGGGCTATCCGCGCTATGCGGTTCGAACCGCTGCCGAGCAGACGGTGTGGGCTATCGTGCGCAGTGTCGATCCCCGCCGCGAGGCTCGATTCAAGGCGCGACGCGAGTGGCTGGTCGCCCTGGGCTTCCTCAAGGGAAACCGGCTGGCGCACCTGCGCAGCCAATCCTCGTGAAGCACTCAATTTCGGCCTCTTCCATCGCGACTGTGAGCCCTGCTGAGCAGCGTGGTGAGCGTAGGAGCCGACGTGAGTCGTCAGGCGGTGGCACGCGCATCGAGACTGGCCAAACCGACCACCGCGCGCGCATCATGCGTCGGCCGCCCCTGGCGCTCGGCGACCGATTGCACCGCCGAGGATTTGCGCTCCGCCTTCTGCAGGTAGGATCGCAAGAGGTCCGAGTCCCCGATTTGCATGCGAGGTGCAAGGTATGCGTACTCCGCGTTTCCCAAGCTGCAAAGTTAGTTCACGCTGGTCGCTTGCCGTCGGTTGGTAATGCGAGTTCTCTTCGGCACGTTGCGCGGGCACGTGCCTGAGCAACTTGGGGGATCGCAGCAGAGCATGCACGCGCTGCTCCGGGCGCTCCTGGAGAGGGGACACGACTGCGAGGCGGTTGCGGCAATCCATTCGGGCCCCAGGCTGCTGCTCTACCGCGTGATCCGACGGTTGTCGCAACGACGCGCGTTCGGGCTTGAGAGACCACCGGAACGGGTACTCTACGTACCGAGCCAAATACGATTACGTCCCGCTGTTGGTCGGCGCGCGTTTGGAAGCGGATCGGCCCGACCTCGTCGTGGCTGATTTCAGCGCAGAGAACCCAATCTTGTCGGAGACGCTCGCCCGCAAGATTCCGACCCTGCTCCGGATTTCGATGATGTGGCCGGCGGAACGACAGATCGGCATTCCGCACGATCCATGCCTGCAGGCCTACAGCAACTCCGCTTTCATGTCGTCGCGCGTGCGTGCCCAGTACGGGATCGAAACACCAGTCATCTACCCTCCCATTGATGTCGAGCGGTTCCGGACCGCACGGCGGGATCCGCGGTTTGTGACCTTCTTCAACCCGATCGCCATCAAGGGAGTCGGAACAGTCCTGGAACTGGCGGCCCGGCTGCCGCATCGTCGATTCCAGGTGGTGGAGGTCCTCCGCCTGACGAGCGCCGCACTGAATGATTTGCGCTCGAGGCTGGCGAGCTTGCCGAACGTGACCTTCTGCCGGGCGGCCGCAGACGTGCGGCCTGTCTACAGCAACACCCAGCTGCTGCTCGCGCCCTCACAATGGGAGGAGCCGTTCGGGCGGGTCGTCGTCGAGGCGCAGTCGAGCGGCATCCCGTGCATCGTACGCGACGTGGGCGGATTGGGTGAGGCCGTCGGCGCGGGTGGGCTCTTGATGCCGCCATCTGCCGGCCCGGCGGAATGGGCCGAGGTGGTGGAGTCGGTGCTCGAGAATCCCGACAGACTCGCCGCCCTTTCCGCGGCCGCTGTCAGAAACGCCGCGCGCCCGGAGTTCTCGTTGGAGCACCACGTGCGGCAATTCGTCGCGCTTGCGGAGACACACATCGCCGCAACCAAACTGCCTGGCGCGACAGCGTGACACGACCATGGCAGCGCGCGACGACGCAGCGGCGAGGAAGAGGGCGGACGACGCACACGCGCGGCCCCGAAGAGCCGCGCGTGTGGTCGAAGGCGCCGAGAGCGCGTCAGTTCACCGCGAAGACAGCGACAACCGGGTCGTGGTCGGAGGGACGCACGCCGTTCACGCGCGTGTCCGGCACTTTGACGCTTTTGAGCGTGAGCGGCGCTCGTCTTGGAATTGAACACGTAGTCGTAAGCGTACCCCGCCGATGGTGGCACCCGTCCCATTGTAGGACGTCGCGATACCGGCGCTCTTCCCCGCCGCCCAGGAGTCGATATACGCGCCGGCCATGATGTTATAGTCGCTCGTCCCCGGACTCGTATTGAAGTCGCCCATCACGATACGTGGACCGCTGAACCCGCCGATCCACGATTTCGCCTGGCTGATCTGAGTCGTCCGGTAACTGGAATTGTAGTAGTCCACGTGCGTCGAGAAGATGTTCACCGTCCGGCCGTTCCTCGACACACCCACCTGCACCACGCCTCGCTCGTAGCTGAGCATCTTCGTACTCGAGCTGGTGAACGGATATCGCGACAGGATCAGGTTGCCGTAGCCCCAATGCCCATCGCTCGACCGCGCCGCGTAGACGTTGACGAACTTCCGATACCAGGCGCGGCCGGTTTTCTGCTGGAGCAGCGATTCCAAAATCGCGGGCACATCGTCGTAGACGGTCGATTTGAAGTAGTAGGGGACCTCGTTCAAACACACGACATCCGGCGATTGCTGGACGATGGCGTTCGCGATCCGCGTGGGGCTACATCGATCATCGGACCCGCAGGTTCCATGAATGTTCCACTGCATCACTTTCAACGTCGTGCTGGCGGTACTCGAGGCCGCCGAGGGTTGAGACCCGTAAGTAATCACCAGCTTCGGCCGCAGCGCCGTATTGGAACTCCGCGACGAGTAAAAGCTACGAAGGGCTTTGCTGCTGCCGGGCCCCGTGTCGATCAGGACGAGGCGGGTGTAACGTGAGCCGAAGGTGCCGTTGACGCTCTGCTGCACCAGTTCGGTCAAATCGAACTTGTACGCGGATCCCACGGAGTTGCCGACGTTCGTCGTCGTGTAGCGGCCTCCCAGGTCGCCTCCCGCATTGCTCCACGACAGGGCGTCCCGGTAATCCAGCCAGGTCGCCTGGCGGGCGAGGAACGACTTCGTGACACGGTAGACCCCGATGGGCCGCAAGGTGCTGTCGTCTGCTCCCTTCAGCGTCAGAGAGAGCTGGGCGCTGTTGATGACCGCTCCGGCCGGGACGTAGTTCTGAGTGTCGAATTTCAGCAGGATACGCCGCCGGTTGCTCGACTCGCTGTCGCTCTTGGTCTGCAGGGTGTCGCTGGTGCCGTAGTTCACCGACGCGTATCCGCCGCCGCGGATCGTGGTGTCGACACTGACTTCGGTGCCAGACGCGTCGAGCGTCACGGTGGTCTGCGCGGTTGCCACAGCGGGCAAACCGCCCAGGGCGAGCAGAAGCGGCAGGAGCCGATACGAGCAGCGAACATTACGAGCAAGAATGCGCAGATCGAGAGACATCGGACCTCCGGGTCTGTGTAACGCGGGGAACGCGCGTATTGAATTAGCGATGGCGGCGAGTGCACAGGCAACTCAGCACTTGCCGTCTGTCACACTACCGGCAGCTGCGCGAATGGCGCGAGCGACTAGGCCGATAGCTCTGCTGTATCAGACACAGACCGTCCCCCTGAGGGCCGCCCCGGCTGAGCGCGGCCGATCCGACGATCCGGCTGGACCTGGTGACGCACGGCGCGGACGCGCTGGCGTCGAACCGACGAAGGGCAAGGAGGTTGCCAGTTCTGAGAATTGGCCGTTTCCGGTGCTTTTTAGGGATTCCTACACTGGCGGCCCGCCGAAACAGCCAACAGGCAAGTGTTGACAACTCTGCTTTTTGTAATTGTTACACCCGATTTGTCACAGTCCCGAGGTTTGTGAAGAAATCAGTCGAATCCGATGGGGCCGCTTCGTAACGGTAGAGTCCAAAGATCCAACAGTTGGTATCGATTCTCCATCGGGGCCGGTTAAAAATGGGACAATCGTATTAATACTGAACTCTTCAATAAATGCGTCGGTAGGAGCGAGCCTTGCAGAGATGGGGTCTATGGACGGTACCGCGACACGTGGACATAGCTCGTGGCAACCCGCATCAACGTCGTTTTAGTGGCTCCGTCGCTGTCGATACTGGGTGGCCAGGCGGTGCAGGCGGACAGGCTACTTCGGGCCTGGGACGGCGATCCGGAAGTCGCCGCCTCGCTCCTGCCCGTGAATCCGGACGCGCCGGGCCCCCTGGGGGCTCTCCAGCGGATCAAGTACGTTCGCACCGGCGTCACGCAACTCTGGTACTGGCCCTCCCTACTGACCCGGCTCCGCCAGGTCGACGTCGTCCACGTGTTCTCGGCCGTCGTACTTCGTCGTTTCTGCTGGCGCCGTGGCCCGCCGTGCAGGTTGCGAGGTTGCTGGGAAAGCCCGTGGTGATGAACTACCGGAGCGGCGAGGCGCCGGATCACCTCGCCAGGTCCTCGGTGGCTCGGCGCACGCTGGCTGCGGTTGACTTGAACGTCGTGCCGTCGCGCTTTCTGCAGGAGGTGTTCGCGGGGTTTGGAATCGGCTCGCGCATCGTTCCCAACCTGGTGGATCTCGACAAATTCCGCTTTCGTGAGCGGCGTCCGTTGCGCCCGCGCCTCGTCTCCACGCGCAACCTCGAGCCCCTCTACAACGTGGCCTGCACGCTGCGCGCGTTTCGCCTCGTTCTGGACCGTTACCCTGAAGGCACGTTGACCCTGGTCGGCAGCGGGTCGGAGGAGCCGCGCCTGCGGGCACTCGCGCAAGAGTTGCGCCTCGAAGGGCGTGACTTTCGCCGGGCACATGCCGCCGGGCGAGATCTGGCGTGCGTACGCGGACGCTGACATCTACGTCCAGACGCCGAATATCGACAACATGCCGACCTCGGTGCTGGAGGCGTACGCGAGCGGTCTGCCGGTCGTGGCCACGGCGGCCGGTGGGGTCCCGGCCATCCTCACGGATGGCGAGCACGGGCTGCTGGCGGGAGTCGACGATCACCAGGCAGTGGCGGACGCCGTGCTCAGGCTGCTGGACGATCCCACCCTGGTGGAGCGGCTCACCGCCCGCGCCCTGGCCCGATGCGAGTCGTGCACGTGGGCGTCGGTTCGTGAGCTGTGGATCGACGCATATCGCAGCGTGCTCGAGCCGCGCGTCGTCTCGCGCGACGCGGTGACCGCGCCATGAGCGCGAAAGGCAGGCTTCGGCGTCTGCGCCATCTCACGCGTGCCGAAGCGGCATGGCGCGTCCGGACGCTCGCCCACCGCACGGTCGATCGCGTCGCGATGAAAGTGCGCACGCCCGCCTGGCGGCGCGAGTCGCTGGCCCGGGCGCTCGCTCCAGGCGAGGCCGACACGGTGCAGCCGCTCCTCGCCGCCAGGCGGTTCGAGGACGCCCATCACGCCATTGCCGCGCATGTGCGGCGACGGCCGGTGCGGTCGCTCCTGCATCCGACGCTTCGCGGGCGGGTGCGTGCGCGGGTGCTCGCGGCCTGCCCGTCCGCTGCCGAAGACGCGCGGACGCGCGGCGATCGCATCGTCAACGGTGATTACGATCTGCTCGGGTATCAGGGACTGCGCTTCGCCGCGGGCGCCACGGCGACTGACTGGCACGTCGATCCGGTGTCTGGGCGTCGGGCGCCGGGAGGGTTCTGGGCCGACGTGCCGTTTCTATCTCCAGCATCGGGCGATCACAAGGTCATCTGGGAGCTGAATCGACACCAGCACTGGCTCGCGCTCGGCCGTGCCTGGTGGCTGACCGGCGATCATCGCTACCGCGCCCGGTTCATTGCCGAAGCGGGCAGCTGGATGTCGGCGAACCCTCCGCTGGTGGGCGTGAACTGGGCGAGTGCCCTCGAGCTCGCGTTTCGCGCGCTCTCCTGGACGTGGGCCATCGAGCTGTTCGCCGACGGCGACGTCCCCGGCGAAGCGCCCTGGCTCGTGGATCTGATGCTCGGCCTCGACGTGCAGTTGCGGCACATCGAGCGCAATCTCTCATGGTACTTCAGTCCGAATACGCATCTGCTCGGGGAAGCGCTCGCCCTCTACGTCTGTGGCCGCACGTGGCCCGAGCTCCGCAGCGCACCCCGGTGGGCGCAGGTCGGGGGGGACATCCTGGTGGACCAGATCAATCGGCAGGTGCTCGCCGACGGGGTTCACGCGGAGCGATCCACGCACTACCACCGGTACACACTCGATTTCTATCTACTCGCGCTCGCGACCGCCCGATCGACCGGCGACGACGGTCGTGCTGCAGCGTTCGAGAACGTCTCATATCGGATGGCCGTGGCCCTGCGCCACTTCACCGATGCCGCAGGCCGCATGCCGCTCATCGGCGATGACGACGGGGGGCAACTGTTCCCGATGGCGGGACAGGCCCCGGACGACGTGCGGTCGACGCTGACCTGGGCCTCCGTGCTGCTCCGCTGTCCGGAGCTCGCGCTGGGTCCACCGGGGGAACCGGCGCTATGGCTGACGGCCGCCCGCGATGAGATCGAAGAGCCCGCATCGAGCGCCGAGCCGGCGCCGCTCACCCGGTCGGCCGTCCTCGCGGCCAGCGGTTACCACGTGTCGCGCCGCAACGACGCGGTGCTGGTGTTCGATGCCGGCGCTCACGGATTCATGAACGGCGGGCACGCGCATGCCGATGCACTCGCCGTCACGCTCGCGGCCGGCCCCCGCCGCTTGCTGACGGATGCCGGCACCGGCACCTACACGATGGATCCAGAGCTGCGGGACCGGCTGCGATCCAGCCAGTTGCACAACACGCTGACCATCGATGGACGGTCGCAGTCCGTTCCGGCGGGTCCGTTCCACTGGTCGCGCACCGCCCAGGCGCAGGTCGCGCGCAC
This sequence comes from Vicinamibacteria bacterium, assembly GCA_963697705.1. Lineage (GTDB taxonomy): Bacteria > Acidobacteriota > Vicinamibacteria > Vicinamibacterales > JAENWD01 > CAVUCH01. The sequence continues at coordinate 3,585 of CAVOPA010000008.1, read as the reverse complement.
GGTGCTGGGGGCCACGTTCGATCTCTTTCATGCGACGACCGACGCCTTCGCGCCGCTGCGTCATGAACGCATGGTGTTGGCGACGGGTGCACACACGTGGATCGTCGCGGATCGCGTCGCGGGAACCGGTCGTCACCGCGCATCGGTGCACTGGCACGTCGACCCGCACTGGGCCGTCGCACCCGACGGCCATGGTGGGTGGGCGCTGAGGCATCCAGACGGGGTCGAGGCCCGGTTGTCGGCGCCTGACCTGGGGGTCGAGCTGTTCCGCGGCGACGAGCGAACGGGACTCGGATGGGTCGCCCCGATCTACGGCCGCATGACCCCGGCGACGACGCTGCGGTGTACGGCTGACCGTGCCGCGCCGTTCTGGCTGGTCACGACGATCGACGTGGGCAATCCGTCTGTCGGCGAGGCAGCCACCAGCGTGCTCGAGGTGCTGTCAGGAGACACGAATTGCTCCGCGTGCGCCGTGCTGACGCGACGCGCGCATCACCGTGAGGTGACGATCTTCCGCGCCGGCGCGGAACGCGATACCGTGACCGTGGCGATCGAACCGCGCGGCTCCGTCGCGTTGACGAGCGATGCGGCAGCGCTCCACGCCCGCATCTCGCACGCAGGCCGCCTCGAGCGCGTGTGTCTCGTCGATGCAACCATCGTGCGCTTCGACGGGACGGTGCCAGTGACGATCAGTTGTTCCAGCCCGATCGCGGAAATGGACGTCCGCCTGGACGAGGGCGGTGCTCCGGTCATCAAGACCGCGCACCCCCACGGCGACGTCGCGATCGCACACGACACTGCGCCCCCGCCGCACCACGGCGCTCCGTTGCCCGTTCAACCAATTTTCCAGCAGAGGAATGCATGTGTGGAATCGCCGGCTTCGCCGACGCGCTGACGCCCTGAGGCCGCCGCCCCGGATCGGCTCGAGGCCGACACGCGCCTCGTGCGCGAGATGTGTGACGTCATCCGCCACCGCGGTCCCGACGACGAGGGGGTGCGGGTCGAGCCGGGTGTGGGCCTGGGCATGCGGCGCCTGAGCATCATCGATCTCGCGACCGGCCACCAGCCGATCGGCAGTGAAGACGGGGCCGTGCAGGTCGTCTTCAACGGCGAGATCTACAACTTCCGCGAGCTGCGCGGCGAGCTCGACGCAGGCGGGGCACCGCTTCGCCACCACCACCGACACCGAGGTCATCGTCCACGGGTACGAGCAGTGGGGCCGCGGCGTCTTCGAGCGGCTGCGCGGCATGTTCGGCATCGCGCTCTGGGACAGCCGCGCGCGCGCGCTGTGGCTGGCGCGCGACCGCGCGGGCATCAAGCCGCTCTACTACACCGAGCACGACGGACGACTGTTCTACGGTTCGGAGCTGAAGTCGCTGCTCGCGGCGGGAGCCGTCGAGCGCGCCATCGACCCGGAGGCGCTCGCCCACTACCTGGCGTTCCTGTACACGCCGCCGGACCGGGCCATCTTCCCCGGTGTGCGGAAGCTGCCTCCCGGGCACGTCCTCTGCTGGCGTGATGGACGGGCGACCGTGTCGCCGTACTGGACGCCCCCGACCGATGAGGCCGGGGAGCTCGACGAGACCGAGGCGGAAGAGACCCTGCTGGCCCGCTTGCGCGACGCGGTGCGCTCGCACCTCGTCAGCGACGTGCCGCTCGGCGCGTTCCTGTCGGGCGGCGTGGACTCGAGCCTGGTCGTGGCCTTGATGGCGGAGGCGTCATCGCGACCGGTGAAGACGTTCTCGATCGGGTTCGACGAGCCGGCCTACGACGAGCTCGAGGCCGCACGGCTGATGGCGCAGCACGTGGGCGCCGATCACCACGAGTTCGTGGTCCGGCCCGACGCGCTCGCGATCGTCGATCAGATTGTCGAGCACTTCGACGAGCCGTTCGCCGACGCGTCGGCAATCCCCACGTGGTACGTCTCCGAGCTCGCCCGCCGGCACGTGACCGTCGTCCTTTCGGGCGACGGCGGCGACGAGCTGTTCGCGGGCTACGACCGCTATGTGCCGCACGCCCAGGTCGCGCGATTCGACACGCTGCCGGTGCCCGGCAAACGCGCACTGGCCGGGCTCGCCGCGCGGACACTGCCCCATGGTGCGCGGGGCCAGCGCTTCCTGCGCCACGTCGCGCACGACGACGAGAGCCGCTACATCGAATCGGTGTCGTTCTTCGGCCCCGAGGATCGGCAGGCCCTTCTCGACCGCGGGTTTGCGGCGGGCGCCGGCGAGCCGGAAGGTCGCATGCGCGCCCGGTTCGAAGGCCTGCGCGATCTTCCGCTGGTCAGCCGGATGATGCAGGTCGATTTTCGCACTTACCTGCCCGAGGACGTGCTGACGAAGGTGGACCGCATGAGCATGGCGCACTCGATCGAGTCGCGCGTGCCGCTCCTCGATCATCCGCTCGTCGAGTTCGCCTTGCGGCTGCCGCTCCGGCTCAAGCTGCGGGACGGCCAGCGGAAGTACCTCCTGAAGCGCGTGGCTGCCCGCCTGCTGCCGGAAGCGATTCTCACGCGGAGGAAGCAGGGGTTCGGCGTCCCGCTCGGCGTGTGGTTCCGGGGCAGGCTGCGGTCAGCCTTCCAGGATGTGCTGCTCTCGCCGCGCGCGCGGCAGCGCGGCTACTTCGACGCGCGCGAGATCCAACGCCTGCTCGACGAGCACCTGTCCGGACGCCGTGACCACGAGCTGCGGCTCTGGCAGTTGTTGATGTTCGAGCTCTGGCATCGGGCGTACCTCGACGGGCCCGTGCGCACGAGCACGGTTGAGGGTGCGCTCGCGTTAAGGGCCTAGCGACAGCCGCGGCTGGGGCGGGGCCCGACAGAGTCGCTCGCAACCAGGGGGGCGGGGCGATTCTGATGAGGCGTTCGCCTTCTGGGAACTCGCGTTCCACTACATGGACAAATCTTTCCGTCGCTTCTTCGCGGCGCGGACGTGACGGCCGAGCTTTTGCTCTAATTCGGAAACCTCCGATGGCACTTCACTTGCTGAACCGTAGGCAATGCGGCCCCGGGTTCCTATAGCCATATTCATGTCGAGCTTCGAGCCGGGTGGCACGGAGCGACAGATGACCGAGCTGGTTCGCAGGTTGGATCACTCCCGGTTCGAGGTTCATCTCGCGTCGTTCCATCGGCGCGGCGCGTGGCTCGGCGCGTGCAGAAGAGCACGCCGCGTCGGTTGCCGAGTTCCCCATCACCGGCTTCCGCCGGGCGAGCACATTCCGGCAGGCTCGCCGGTTCGGGGCCTGGTGCCGCGAGCGCGGGGTCGCGCTCGTCCATACAACCGACCTCTACGCCAACATCTTCGGTCTGCCGGCCGCCGCGATGGCGGGAGTGCCGGTGCGGATCGGGAACCGTCGCGAGATCAACCCCGACAAATCGCCTGCGCAGATCGCGCTCCAGCGGGCGGCCTACGCCTGCGCGCACGTGGTCGTGGCCAACTCCGCCGCTGCGGGTGACCGGCTGGCGACCGAACGGGTGCCCCGCTCCCGCATCCGCGTGATACCAAACGGAATCGACCTGGGCGGTACACCCCCTCAACGCACGACCGGCCAATCCGGCGAATCGTCACGGTCGCAAACCTGCGGCGT
>CAVOPA010000007.1:0-18036 GCA_963697705.1 Vicinamibacteria bacterium | reverse complement strand
GCCGCCGTGCGCGCGGGCGCCATGCTCGGCGACAAGTCGGTGGTGACCGATTGGAGCAGAACGACGGGATAGCCGGAGATCAGCGTGGGCGTGGCACAGGACGCCGATGCGGCAGCTGAAGCCGGACAGGCCCATGACGCGGATCACGGCCGGCCTGAAGGCCGGCACTACGCGGAGGAGCGAGATGCGGCGGCGCGATCCCGGTAGTGCCCGCCTTCAGGCGGGCCTCATACAAGGCTGACGCGGAGTCTACGTGAGTGCGAGGTGCGACGTGACTGTGAACCCAGGCATTTTCAAGGCGTACGACGTGCGCGGCGTCTACCCCAGCGAGATCAACGAGGAGATCGCCGGCGAGATCGGCCGTGCGTTCGTGACCTACCTCGGCGCCAAGCGGATTGGCGTGTCACGTGACATGCGCCTCTCGTCGCCGACGATTGCGGCCGCGTTCATCGAGGGCGCCCTCGCCCAGGGCTGTGACGTCGTGGACTTCGGGATGATGGCCACCGACATGCTCTACTTCGCCGTCGCCCGCGAAGGGCTGGAGGGCGGCGCCCAGATCACGGCATCGCACAATCCCGGCGAGTACAACGGCATCAAGATGGTCCGCCGCGAAGCGCTCCCGCTCAGCGGCGACGCCGGCATCGGCGAGATCCGCGACATGCTCGTCAGCGGCACGATCCCGGCTCAGGCCGCCAAGCCAGGCCGGCGAAGCGAACAGGACGTGCTCGACGCGTATATCGGGCACATCCTGTCGTTCATCGATCCATCCATCGTCAAGCCGTTCAAGGTCGTGGCGGATGCCGGCAACGGCATGGGCGGCCTCGTCGCCCCGAAGATGTTCGCGCGGCTGCCCTGCCAGGTGATCGAGATGTGCTACACGCCGGACGGCAGCTTCCCGAATCACGAGGCGAACCCCCTCATCGAGGAGAACCGCGCGCACATCGTGGAGCGGGTGGTGGCCGAGAAGGCCGACATCGGCATCGCCTGGGACGGCGACGCCGATCGCTGCTTCTTCATCGACGGCACCGGTGAGTTCATCTCGGGCGATTTCGTCACAGCGCTGCTGTCGGAGGCGTTCCTGCTGAAGCACCCGAGCGCCACGGTCGTGTACGACCTGCGCGCGAGCTACGCCGTGCGTGACACGGTGCTGCGCTACGGCGGCCGGCCGCTGATGAACCGCGTCGGCCACGCCTTCATCAAGCGCCGGATGCGCGACGAGGACGCGATCTTCGGCGGCGAGGTGACCGGTCACTACTACTTTCGCGACAACTTCTACGCCGACAACGGCTTCATCCCTGCGCTGCTGATGCTGGAGTTGATGTCGAAGAAGAACCAGTCGCTCGCCGAGCTGCTGCTGCCGCTGCGCGCGAAGTACTTCATCTCGGGCGAGATCAACACCAAGGTTGCCAGCATGGCGGTGCTCGAGGACAAGCTGCACGCGCTCGCGCGCCAGTTCAGCGACGGCGCCGTCACCAAGCTCGATGGCGTCTCGGTCGAGTACGACGACTGGCACTTCAACGTGCGCGCCTCGAACACCGAGCCGCTGATTCGCTTGAACCTGGAGGCGACGACGCAGGCGTTGATGGAAGAGAAGCGGGACGTGGTGCTGGGGGTGATACGGGGGTAGGGCCCGTATCCGTTATCCGTTCACCGTTGATCGTCAACGGTTGGGCGTGGATCGTTCACGCCGTCTCACGGGTGGACGACTCGGCGCGGGACGGTCGAAGGGTCGAGGGTGAGCGTAACCAGTGGTTTGCGGCCCGCCTCCTTGCTAGAATGTTTCGGTCGCGGGCTTAGCATAGTGGTAATGCTCTGGCTTCCCAAGCCAGCTAGACGGGTTCGATTCCCGTAGCCCGCTCCAACCTTCACGTGTAGTGCCCGGCTTCAGCCGGGCAGACTCCGTTTTTGACGGCGTCGTGCCTGGCGCTAGACTGTCGGCCATGATCAGAACACAAAGCCATGTTTTGCGTCCGCGCTCGCTCGCGGTCCGCGCGTTCGTCTGCACACTGCTCTCCGCCGGCGTTGCGGCCGGCCTGAACGGCCTCGTGATCGCCCAGACGCCGCCCACTCCCCCGATGGCCAAGAAGGATCCGAAAACCACGACCCTGCACGGCGTGACGCTGACCGACGACTACGCGTGGCTGCGCAACAAGGGCACACCCGAGGTCACCGCGTACCTCGCGGCCGAGAACGCCTACACCGAGGCCGGCACGGCGCACACCGCCGCCCTGCGCGAAACGCTCTACGAGGAACTGCTCGGACGGATCAAGGAATCCGACGAGGCGGTACCCGAGCGGGACGGCGACTACTGGTATTACACGCGGACGGTGCAGGGGCAGCCGTATCCTCTCTTCTGCCGCAAGAAGGGAACGCTCGATGCGCCGGAGCAGGTCTACCTCGATCAGAACGCGCTCGCCGAGGGGAAGAAGTTCCACGCGCTCGGCGGCATGGACGTGAGCCCGGACGGCGGGACGCTGATTTACCTCGAAGACCTCACCGCGTTCCGGGAGTACACGCTGCACGTGCGGGATCTGGCGAGCGGCCGCATCCTGGAGTCGATCCCGGACGTGTGGAACGGCACGGCGTGGGCAGACGACAACCGCACGTTCTTCTACACGCGCGCGGACGCGGCGAAGCGCGGGAGCACGATCTGGCGGCACGTGCTCGGGACGCCGCGCGAGCAGGACGTGAAGGTGTTCGACGAGCCGAACGTCCTCTACAACGTCAGCGTGTCGCGCTCCCGGAGCGACGCCTACATCTTCATCGCCTCCGACGGCTTCACTTCGTCGGAGTGGCGCGTCATCCCTTCCGCGTCGCCGACTACGGCTCCGCGGGTGGTCCAGCCGCGGCAGGCGAACGTGGAGTACAGCGTCGAGCACGGCGGCGGGTACTTCTACCTGCTCACCAACGAGGCGGCCCAGAACTTCCGGATCCGCCGCGCGGCCGATCGCCCCGGCGCGCCCCTCGAGTGGACCGACTGGGCGCCACATCGCGACGACACGTTCATCGAAGGCGTGGACGTCTTCGAGACGTTCGCCGCCGTGACCGAACGGCGCGCCGGCCTCCGCCGCCTCCGCATCGTCGATCTGCGGGCCGGCGGGTCGCACGACATCACGTTTCCCGAGGAGGCATACGGCGTCTATCCGGCGGCGAACCCGGAGTTTCGCGCGTCCAGCTTTCGCCTGACCTACTCGTCTCCCATCACGCCGGCGTCCGTGTACGACTACGACGTGGCGACCGACGAGCGCACGCTTCGCAAGCGGCAGGAGATCCCGAGCGGCTTCGACGCCTCACGCTACGAGGTCCAGCGCCGCATGGCCACGGCGCGCGACGGCGTGCAGGTGCCGGTGTCCATCCTGCTGCCGAAGGGCGCCGTGCTCGACGGCTCGCGCCCGCTGCTGCTCTATGCGTATGGGTCGTACGGCATCACGATGGAGCCGACGTTCAACACGAATGTGTTCAGCCTGGTCGACCGCGGGATGATCTACGCCATCGCGCACGTCCGGGGCGGGCAGGAGATGGGCCGCCAATGGTACGACGAAGGCAAGATGATGAAGAAGATGAACACCTTCACCGACTTCATCGACGTGGCCGAGTATCTGGTGAAGACCGGTTACACGAAGCCCGACCGGCTCGTCGCCAACGGCGGCAGCGCCGGCGGTCTGCTGATGGGTGCGGTCGCCAACATGCGCGCCGACCTGTTCAAGGCCATCGTTGCCGACGTGCCGTTCGTCGATGTGATCAACACGATGCTCGATGCGTCGCTGCCGCTGACGGCGCAGGAATGGGAGCAATGGGGCAACCCGCAGAACGCGGAGCAGTTCGCCTACATGCGGCAGTACTCGCCGTATGACAACGTCCGGGCCCAGGCTTACCCGTCCATGCTGGTGATGACTTCGCTCAACGACTCGCAGGTGATGTACTGGGAACCGGCCAAGTGGGTCGCGCGGCTGCGCGCGACGAAGACCGATCGCAATCCGCTGTACCTGAAGGTGAACATGGCCGGGGGGCACGGCGGCAGCTCCGGCCGCTACGAACGCCTCAGGGAAACCGCGTTCCGCTACGCGTTCATCCTCGACACCGTCGGGCTCGCCGGCCCGCCGAGCTGACAACCCTACATTCTGCCCACGGCCCCGGCGCACAACCCAATCAGCACGATCCAGCCGCCGTTCAATCCGCGAATGGCCGCCGCAAGCGCGACGGCACACACCAGAACGGCGCGCACGTCCGTGAGAGCGGCGTGGGCGAGCGTGACGGTCACGGCCGCCATCAGCGCGACCGCCGCTGCATTGACGCCGCCAAGCGCCCTGGCTACCAGCGGCGACCGGCGCAGCCGCGGTGCGATGCGGCCCAGCAGGGCGACGAACGCGAAAGAGGGCAGGAAGATCGCCGCCGTCGCGACCGCCGCGCCAGGCAGCCCATGGAGCACGTAGCCGATGAAGGTCGCCGTCGTGAGCACCGGACCAGGGGTCACCTGTCCGGCCGCGACGGCGTCGACCAGCTGCGCGCTCGTGAGCCATCCGCGCGTGACCAGCGGCTCGAGCAGGGCCACCAGCAAATAGCCGCCGCCGTAGAGCACCGACCCCGTGCGTGCGAAGAACAGGCCGATGGCCGGCAGCTCCGGCCGTGCCGCCGCATCCGGCGCCACGGACGCCGCGGCACACGCGAGGACCGCAAGCGACATCACTACTACGAACGAGGCCACGCGGGTCATGACGGTCGGCCGCGCCAGCGCGAGCAGGCCACCCTCGAGGAGCAGCACGATCTCGTTTACACCCCACAGCCGCAGTGCCAGCACCGCACCGGCGATGACAATCAGCCTCGCGTCCCGGAGCGCCGGGCGGCCCAGCCGCACGATTGCCACGGCCATCAGCCCGACCACCGCCGGCCCGAGACCCGATAGCCACGGCGCGATGCCGGGTAACGAGCCGTAGCGCACGTACAGCCACGCGATGCCGGCCGTGATCGACGCCGCCGGGAGGATGAAGCTCGCGCCGCCTGCGAGCAGGCCGCGCCACCCCGCCCGGCGGTAGCCAAGCGCCATCGCCATCTCGGTCGAGTTCGGGCCGGGAATGAGGTTGGTGAGGCCGAGCAGATCGAGGAACTCGTCGAGCGGCAACCAGCGGCGCGAGCGCACGACCTCGCGCTCCATCAGGGCGACGTGTGCCACCGGCCCACCGAAGCCGATCGCGCCCAGCCAGAAGAACACGCGCGCGACTTCGGCCGCCGTGCCGGCCGCGGCACCGTCTGCTACCGGGTCGGGAGCCCCGGCGTCAGTAGCCGGACGTGGTGGCGGCTGCGAATCGGTCGCCACGCGATTCCTGCACGATGCGCACGCCCGCGCTCGCGCCGACGCGCGTCGCACCGGCAGCAACCATCTGCTTCAGCGCCTCGTAGTCCTTCACGCCGCCGGCCGCCTTCACGCCCATCTCCGCGCCGACGACCTTGCGCATCAACGCGACGTCGGCAACCGTCGCGCCGCCGGGGCCAAAGCCGGTGGACGTCTTCACGAAATCCGCCGCGGCCGCTTTCGCGAGCGTGCAGGCGGTAACTTTCTCGTCGTCGGTGAGCAGGGCCGCTTCGATGATCACCTTGGTGCCGACCCCGGCGTCGCGGCACGGGGCGACCACCGCCTCGATGTCGCGCTCGACCACCCGGAGATCGCCCGACTTGAGCGCGCCGACGTTGATCACCATGTCGATCTCGCGCGCGCCGTCGAAGATGGCGCGGCTGGTCTCGTAGTGCTTGACGTCCGAGGTCGTGGCGCCGAGCGGGAACCCGACAACCGAGCACACGCTCACCTGGGAATCGCGGAGCAGGCGCGCGGCGAGCGCAACCCATGTCGGGTTCACGCACACGGTCGCGAAGCGGAGCTCCGCAGCCTCGCGACAGAGCTTCTCGATGTCGGCTCTCGTTGCCTCCGGTTTCAGCAGGGTGTGGTCGATGTAGCCGGCGACGTCGCCGGGCTTGCCTCCCGTCGCGTGCAAACCGAGGCGCGACGCGCCGGCGTCGAGCACGCCGCGCAGCCGATCGGGACAGCACTCGTACAGCACGGCGTGACACCCGCACTCGGACGGCACGCGCGCCCCGCCCTGCGCAGCGGCCACCTCCTCGACGATGATCGCGATGAGCCGTTCCAGATCCACCATCAAATACACCGTCGCAGGACGAGCTCACGGACAGGGCTTCGGCGCTTCGCGGCCCTGATGCACGCGCGGAGCGACTTCGCAGTCAACGATTCCGGCCTGCCTGTCGACGTCGGATCCGGCATCTCGCATCCGGCATCCCTGCCCCGCTACAGCTCCTCGAGCCGCTTCACTTTCGCCAGCCGGGCCATGTAGCGCGCCTCCGTCATCGGCGTCGTGAGAAACGTCTCCACGATCGCCAGCGCATCCTCCGGCGTGACCAGTGTGGCGCCGAGAGTCAGCACGTTCGCGCCGTTGTGCTCGCGGGCGTAGCGAGCGAGCGTCCGGTTCAGGCACATAGCGGCGCGGATGCCGCGCACCTTGTTGGCGGCGATCGCGGAACCCAGCCCCGCGCCGTCGATCACGATGCCGGCGTCGGCTTCACCGCGGGCGACCGGCTGCGCCACGGACGCGGCGACATCGGGATAATCCACCGGCGTCGCGTCCGCCGCTCCGGCTTCGACGACCGCGAGCCCTCGACCGCGGCACCAGTCCACGATCCGTTTCTTGAGCGCCACCCCCGTGTGATCGCAGCCGATTACCAGGCGGCGAATGTCGGCCACCGGGGCAAGCGCTGCGGCCGTCGCGTTCGGCACGCCGTCCTCGCGCACGACTGTGATGCGGCGGGCGCGCAGCGTGTCGGCCGCCAGCGGGGTCACGTGCCCATGCCGGGCGAGGCGCACCGTGGTTCCCGGCGCCAGCACGCGCGCATCGGCCTCCGTGATGATGTCGTAGGGCTTCGCGTCCATCGGGTCGTGTGCTACGCTCTCGCGTCTTCACCTCGGGCGGCCTGGGTGGCTGTGCCCAACGGCCACGGTACAGGCCATGCCGAGCACCGTTCTCATCTCCGACGCCACCATCGCCCAGCGCACCCGCGAGATCGCTGCCGACATCCGCCGCGACTACGCCGAGGCGGGCCAGCTGCACATCGTCTGCGTGCTGAAGGGCGCGTTCATGTTCATGGCCGACCTCGTCCGCGCCATCGAGATGCCCGTGACGCTCGATTTCATGGCGCTCTCGAGCTACGCGGCAGGCACCACGTCATCCGGCGAAGTCCGGCTGCTCAAGGACCTCGATTCCGCGATCGAGGGCCGCCACGTGCTCATCGTCGAAGACATCGTGGACACGGGGCTGACGCTGCAGTACCTGCAGGACATCCTGAACGCCCGCGGCCCGAAATCGGTACGAACCGCGTGCTTCCTCAGCAAGCCGTCACGACGCCAGGTCGACGTTCGCGTGGAGTATATCGGATTCACGATCGAGGACCATTTCGTCGTCGGCTACGGTCTCGACCTCGATGAGCGATATAGAAACCTGCCACACATAGCGGTGCTCGAGCAGTAGACGCCCAGCGGTCTCGCATTCCTTTCCAGGGCTAAGGAATCAACGTCTCGCAACCGCCGCTCTCACTTCCGCTGACATGCGGCGCGCTTCCGCCAGCACAGTGGCTTCATCGAGCGTCAGCACGTGCTTGTTCTCCATCAGCACCCTGCCGTTCACGATCGTCGTTTCGACGTCGTCGCCCCTGGTGACGTAAACCATGTGCGAGACGGCGTCGTAGAAGGGCGTCTGCCGCGCCTGGCTCATACCGATGATGATGAGGTCGGCGCGCTTGCCGGGCTCGAGCGAACCGAGCTGGCGTTCCATTCCGAGCACACGCGCCCCGCCGAGCGTCGCCAATTCCAGCACCGTCGCAGCCGGCAGCGCGCGCGGGTCGCGGGTCACGAGCTTGTGCAGAAAGGCTGTCTGGCGCATCGCCTCGAACATGTCCAGATCGTTGTTGCTGGCGGCTCCGTCAGTGCCGAGACCGAGCGCCACGCCTGCCTTCAGATATTTGGCGACTGGTGCCGTCCCGCTCGCGAGCTTCATGTTGCTCTCGGGGTTGTGCGACACGCCGACGTGGTGCTGCGCGAGCAGCGCGATATCCTCGTCGCTGACCCACACGCCGTGCGCGGCCACGATCGTCGGGCCCCAGAGGCCGATCTGCTGGAGGTATTCGGTCGGTGACGCGTGGTGGCGCTCTCGCGACGTCTTGATCTCGTCCTCGGTCTCGGCAAGGTGGATGAGCAGCGGCTTCTGATACTTCATCGCGAGCGCGCGGCACGCGAGCAGGACGTCCTTGTCCAGGAGGTACATGGAGTGCGGCGCCACCGCGGGCGTGATCAGCGGGTCGTCCTGGAACTCCTGGATGAAGCGCTCCGTGCGGGCGAGCGCGTCGGCGGGGGTCTTGGCGTCGGGCGAAGGGAACCCAATCACCGTTTCGCCGAGCACCCCGCGCAGGCCCGCCGCCTTGGTAACGCGCGCGATCTCCTCCTCGAAGTAGTACATGTCGGTGTAGGTCGTGGTGCCCGAGCGGATCATCTCGAGTGCAGCCAGTTCGGTGCCCGCGCGCACGAAGGCGGGCGCTACGGTCTTCGCTTCCGCGGGGAAGATGTACTGCTGCAACCAGTCCATCAGCGCGAGGTCGTCGGCGAGTCCGCGATACATCACCATCGGGGCGTGCCCGTGCGTGTTGATCAACCCGGGCATCACGACCCGTCCCGTTGCGTCGATGACACGAACAGCACGGTGCGCGCCTGCGACGGCCTCGGGCGTGCCCACCGCTACGATGTCGCCGCCGCGGATCGCCACGGCCCCGGGCGTGAGCACGCGGCGCGAGGCATCGATCGTAATGACCGTGCCGCCCGTGATGAGGAGATCCACCGGCTGCGGCGCCGGCGCCTGCGCGGCCAGAACCGCCGTGCACGTGACGACCGCACAGAGGACGAACACGCGTGAGCGATGCATCGACGCATCTTATCCGCTGCGAGACCGCAGCGTCGGGCGCTTCCCCCGATCACGCTGCACCGTCTCGGTTAACGGCCGACGCTAAACGAGTTGTGTATAGTGTGCTCGTGCCCGTTCATGTCGTTCAGCACCCGCTCGTGCAGGACGCGCTGCTCACGCTGCGCGACTCCACTACCGGCCCCGAGGAGTTCCGCCGCATTGCCACCCGGATCAGCGTGCTGCTCGCCGCCGAGGCCATGCGCGACCTGCCAACGGCGGATCGCGTCGTGCAGACCCCCATCGGCCGGGCGCAGGGCCGCAGCGTCACTGGTGATGTCGTGGTCGTGCCCGTCCTGCGCGCCGGGCTCGGCATGCTCGACGCCGTCCTCGCGCTGATCCCGGGAGCGCGCGTCGGCCATGTCGGCCTCCAGCGGGATGAGACGACCGCCGTCGCGTCGCAGTACTATTCGAAGCTGCCGCGCGGGCTGGGCGACAGCTACGTCCTGATGATCGACCCGATGCTCGCGACGGGCGGCAGCGCCGTCGCCGGCCTCGACCTGTTGTATCGCGCCGGCGCGCGCACCGTGCGAATCGCGTGCATCGTTGCTGCGCCCGAAGGCATCGCCGTCGTCGAACGGCGCCACCCCGACGTCCACATCTACACTCCGGTGGTGGACGAAGGGCTGAACGCCCACAAGTTCATCGTCCCTGGCCTCGGGGACTTCGGCGATCGTCTCTACGGCACGCTGTAGGGGGTCTCATGAGCGACGAGCACACGACGGCGCCGGGCATCGAGCGGCGGCAACACCCGCGCGTCAGCGCCACCGCCTGGAAAACCGCGATCACGCACATCGAGCGCAACCGCATCCTGATTCGCGGCTACCACGTGGACGAGATGATGGCGCGCATCAGCTTCTCAGAGGCGATCTATCTGCTGCTGATGGGCGAACTGCCGCCGCCGGCGATCGGAAAGATGATCTCCGCCATTCTGGTCTCGTCGGTGGATCACGGCGCAACGCCGCCGTCAACCATCGTGGCGCGCAACGTCGCGACGACGGGGGCGCCGCTCAGGGCCGGCGTCGCTGCCGGCGTGCTCGCGTTCGGCGCCTACCACGGCGGGGATGTCGAAGCCTGCATGCGCATGCTCGACAGCGGCCTTGTCGACATCGCGCGCGGCAGCTCGCTGCAGGACGCGGCCGAGCGCCTGATCGACGGTTTCCTCGCTCAAGACCAGCGTCCGCCAGGTTTCGGTCACCGTCTGCACACGCGCGACCCCCGCGCCGTGCGCCTGATGCAGCTCGCGATGGAGCTCGAGCTCGATGCGGATCACATTCGCCTGATGCGCATGATCGAGCGCCTGCTCGAGGGGCGGCGCGGTCCCGGCGGCAAGGGCATGCCGATGAACGTGGACGGCGCGATTGCGGCGGTATGCGGCGATCTCGGGCTCGACTACGAGTTCGGCAACGCGCTGTTCATCATCTCCCGCGTGCCGGGGCTCATCGCCCACGCGCACGAGGAGCGGCTGCGCCAATCGCCGATGCGGCAGATTGACCCGAAGGCTCACGTCTACGACGGCCCGTCGGAGCGCAGGCTGCCCGAAACCCGGAAATAGCAGACCTCCGGCACGTCCATGAGGTAGGCAGGGAACGGTCTCAGCCGCGGCGGCCTGGTGATACGCTTTTCCTACGAATGGCCGGCGCACCGCGCGGGCACACGGGACCGCGACATCGGCCGGTTCCTTGCTTCGCATTCGCGGCTGATCGAGCCGTGCCATCTCGATCAGCTCGGGCCAAGCGTGCTCCTTCGATGGCCCTTCGACATCTGAGTTCCATGAAACACCGCCTCACCCGGATCACCACCTTTCTTGTCGGGTGTATGGGGTTCGCTATCCCCGCCCTGGCGCAGCGCCTGCCGGACGTCGTTATCCCTTCACACTACAAGCTGACCTTCACGCCCGATCTGGCATCTGCCACGTTCGCAGGCGAGGAAGAGATCGCCGTGCGGGTAGCACGCCAGACGACGACTGTCGTCCTCAACGCGCTCGAGCTCGCCATTTCCGAGGCGACCGTCGTGCAGGGCGCGGCGAGCATGCGCGCACGCGTCGCATACGAAAAGGACAAGCAGCAGGCGACGCTGTCGCTCGAGCGCCCGCTGGTACCAGGCGACGCGCGCATCGTTACGCGCTTCACCGGGTCCTTGAACGACCAGCTGGGCGGCTTCTATCTGAGCAAGACGGCGAAGCGCCGGTACGCGGCGACACAGTTCGAAGCCACCGACGCCCGGCGCGCGTTCCCGTGCTTCGACGAGCCGGCGTTCAAGGCGACGTTCGACATCGTGCTCGTGGTGGACCGAGGCGACGTCGCAATGTCCAACGCCCGCGTGTTGAGCGATACGCCCGGTCCTGGCGATCGGAAGCACACGGTGACGTTCGCGACGACGAAGCCGATGTCCACGTATCTGGTGGCAATGCTGGTCGGTGACTTCGAGTGCCTCGAAGACTCAGGCAGCGGGGTGCCGTTACGCGTGTGCGCGACGCCGGGGCAGTTGAAGAGCGCCCGCTTCGCCATGGAGGCCACAAAGGCCATCCTGGCGTTCTACGACCAGTACTACTCGATCAAGTACCCATTCGAGAAGCTGGATCAGGTTGCCGTCGCCGACTTCATGGCCGGCGCGATGGAGAACACCGGCGCGATCGTCTACCGCGAGACAGCGCTGCTGATCGATGACGCGACTGCCACACCCGATCAGCGTCGCGAGGTCGCTGAAGTGATCGCCCACGAAATGGCCCACCAGTGGTTCGGCGACCTGGTGACCATGGCGTGGTGGGACGATGTCTGGCTGAACGAAGGGTTCGCGACGTGGATGTCGGCCAAGCCGCTGGCCGCCTGGAAGCCGGAGTGGAACGTCGGGCTGTCGTCGGTGCAGGGCACGATCGAGGCGCTGGGAGCTGACGCCGTCGCGTCCACCCGTCCGATCAGGGCGCCTGAAGCGAGCACGCCCAATCAGATCATGCAGCTGTTCGACGGGATCACGTACGGCAAGACGGCGGCCGTGCTGCGGATGGTCGAGCAGTATCTCGGACCGGAGACGTTCCAGAAAGCCGTAAACGCGTACCTCGAGCAGCATGCGTACGGCAACGCGACCGCCGAGGATTTCTGGACCACGCTCCAGACAGCCTCCGGGAAGCCCGTGGACGCCGTGATGCGGAGCTTCGTGACGCAGGCAGGCGCACCGCTGTTGTCGGTCTCCGCGGCGTGCACGGATGGCCGCCAGCAGATCACCGTGTCACAACAGCGGTTCTATGCCGACCCGGCCCGCCTGAAAGCGGGCTCGCCGGAGTTGTGGCAGATCCCTGTCTGCTTCCGATCACCCGGCAGTGCGGCACGCTGCGAGCTGCTCTCACGGCCGACGCAGGTGTTCACACGCGACACCTGCGAGCCGTGGGTGTTCGCGAACGCGGCCGGTCGCGGCTACTACCGGACCGAGTACACGCCCGACCTTGCGGCGCGCATCGCTGCCGCTCGCGAAGACCTGTCGCCGGAGGAGCGTGTCAGTTTCCTCGGCGACCAACGTGCGCTCATCGCGTCGGGCCGGCAGACGCTGGCCGGCTACCTGGATCTGCTGCAGGCGTTCGGAGTCGAGACGTCAGGGACAGTTGCCGAGGTCGCGTTCGCTCCGTTGAACAGGGTCGTCGACGAAGTGCTGCTTCCCGCGGACCAGGCGCCCTTCCAGCGGTGGGCGCTTGCGTTCCTGCGCCCGCAACTGGCGGCGGTGGGCCGCGAACCGAAGAACGGCGAGCCGGAGGATACCCGCACGCTTCGCGCGCTCACGCTGCGCCTGCTGGCGAACACGGCCGAAGATCGCGACACCATCGATTACCTGACCGCCCTCGCGACGCGGTACCTCGCCGACCCGACCTCCATCGACCCGTCGCTGGTCGACGTGGCATTGAACGTGGCCGCACGGCACGGCGACGCTGCGCTCTACGACCGCATATCGGCGGCGCTCGACGCGACGACCGATCCGGCCGTGCACGCACAGCTCGAAGGCGCGCTCGCCCGGTTCGTCTCGCCGGCACTGGTCGACCGCACCTTGAAGCGGATGCTCACGCCAGCCGTGCGCAGCCAGGATCTGCTAAGCGTCCTGTTCACGTCGCTCGACAACCCGGACACTCGCCCGCTGGTCTGGTCCTTCATCAAGGAGCATGTGGACGAGATTGAGTCGCGCCTCGGCTCCCTGTCGGCCACCGCACTCGTGGACGTGCCAGCCAGGTTCTGCGAGAAAGAGCTCCGCGCTGATGCCGCGCGGTTCTTCGGGACACATCCCATCCCCGGTGCCGAGAATACCCTCGAGCAGAGTCTCGAGCGCGCCGACACATGCATCCGAACCCGGGAACGAGAACAGCCGACCCTGTCCCAGTGGCTGCGCGAGCAGCACGGAACAGACGGGAAGCAGTGACACGTTCGCAGCGTGATCCGGGTAGGCAGCTGGTGAGCACTGTCCAGGAGGTATGTGCGTGTGACGTCGCTGGTGCGCAGTCTTCTTGTCGCTGATCCGCCTGTGCACCCTCGTTTTGGCCAGTGCGTCGAGGACAACTCCGATGTAGGTGAAACTGTCACTCGTTGTCACGCTCGCGCTATCTGGATGGGTCGGATTTTAGCCCCGGCTACGATGACGAGGTCTTCAACGTGGTGTGCATTGCGCCCGGCACCACATTCGCGCAGCTGTATACAGAAGCCAACTCACAACGACGTTCATCCGCCCGGGCCGTACCTCATAAACAAGGCACTCTGGGATGCAACTGGCAACTGGTCGACCGCCCGTCTAACGACCGCGGTGTTTGCCGCGACGACGATCTGGCTGGGCGCAGATTCGATCCGGATGTTCCTGACTACTACGTCCGGATTAGGTATTCGCGCCACCGGCGGCGTTTGGATCGCGTGTTCGCTGACCGGGTGACCGGGTATGCTGGCGACATCCAGACAACGCGTGGCAGCGTAAGGTCGCGCCTGGGAGCCTGGACAATTCGCTCTCAACGCCCGGGACGTTGACGGCCCGGTCGGCCGACCGTCTTCTGCGTGGAAGCGCCGGGCGGCGACGCATAGGTCGACCACCGAGGGCGATGGCCCGGTGCAGTACGCGCCGTGGAATTGCAGTAAACTAGCGGCCTCGCCTTCGCGTGCGCGCTTGGCTCAGCGGTAGAGCACCGCCTTCACACGGCGGGGGTCGGTGGTTCGAATCCACCAGCGCGCACCATTATTTTCAACAACTTACGGCCAGCTCGTCCCGACGTGGTTACCGACCAGTTTTACCGACTTCATGCACCGGACGCTGCACCCCGCGGCTTCGCGGGCGCTTGCAGCTCCAGCGAAGACGCGAGACTCGCCTGCTGCGCCGCGATGACGTGCTGGTCCTCGGTGGGCGCGTAGCGTTGCGTAGTCCGCAGACTCGCATGACCCGCCATTTTCTGAGCGGTCGCGATGTCGCTCGCCTGCCGGACGTGCGTGAGGCACGTGTGGCGAAGATCGTACGGGCGCATCCGCCACTGGCGCTCTGCCGTTCGGTCGCGTGCCCTCCCGCAGGTAGTCGTCGGTCAGCCCAGCGTCGTCGCGCGGCTGCGCGGAACGACTTCCACACCGAGGAGTTGCTGAACGGCCCGAACGCCTTCAGCTTACGGAAGGACTTCGCGGCTTCGAGGCCCTGCCCCACCAGGCCGACGTTTCGATGAATACCGCCCTTCCCTGTCTGAAATTCCACGTAGGGTCCGAGCTTGGGATGCGGAGTCTCGATGTGCAGGTGCTCGGCCCTGCACCCGCTTCAGTTCTGAATGCCGACACACCGGTGTAGAAGATCATCATCAGCCGCGCCTTGGTCTTCGTCGGCCGCATCCCGCTGAAGACCGTCTTCAGCACGTCCAGAGGAATGGCTCTCGATGTGGGCAGTGGCGTCTTGAACACGGGGACGATCAGTTTCCCGTTCCGCCGTGCCAGAACAGGGTTCGGGATGCCCCAAGCTGCCGATGCCAGAACGCGCTCAGTAGCGAACGCCGCTTGTTGCAGGTGGCGGCTTCAGCCGTGGTCCTCATGGCTTGAAGCGCCGCGAA
Source organism: Vicinamibacteria bacterium (assembly GCA_963697705.1). Taxonomy (GTDB): domain Bacteria; phylum Acidobacteriota; class Vicinamibacteria; order Vicinamibacterales; family JAENWD01; genus CAVUCH01. Next base: position 2,982 of record CAVOPA010000007.1, on the reverse strand, counting down.
CACCTCGTCTGCCGTGATTGTCTGAGGCACACGTTCGCCGAGTATCGGGACCCAGTGTCCCCTCAGGACGTTGGTGAAATCAGATCGTCTGTGGGCCTGATCCGATTCAGTGGACGGTGTCGCTGAGTTGATCGGTCCTCGTGGTCTTTTCTTCTTTCAATGTAGAGACGGTGGGTGTGGAGCCTGTGGGAAACCGCGTTCTTGGCGGTTTTCCATAGGATCCATGCCCTCTTCGGTCCGGCGTCGCTCGAACGCGGCCGGACTGATCTGACCGAGGGTCGAGTGACGCCGTCGTTGGTTGTAGAACACCTCGATGTAGTCGAACAACTCCACCGTAGCCTCGCCGCAGCTGGCGAAGCGATCGGCCGTCTCACTCTTGACCGACGCGAAGAACGATTCCATCACCGCGTTGTCGTAGCAGTTGCCGCGGCGGCTCATCGAGCACGTGATCCCGTTCGCATCCAGCATCCGTTGATAGTCGTCGCTGGCATACGTGCAACCCTGGTCGGAATGATGGACCAAGCCCGGCTCAGGACAGCGGCGCTTCAACGCCATGCCGAGGGCCTTCAGGGTCAGGTGCCGGTCGTTGACGGCGCTGACGGCCCAGCCGACGATGTAGCGCGAGAACAGGTCGAGGATCGCCGCCAGATACAGCTTGCCACTCTCGCCGATGACGAACTCCGTGGTGTCGCCGACCCAGCGCCGATTCGGTCCGTCGGCCGTGAATTCGCGGTCGAGCAGGTTCGCCGCGACCGGCTGGTCGTGATCGCTCATCGTCGTGCCTTTGAAGCGTTTCCGGGCCCGCGCGTGCAGTCCGTCCTCCTGCATCAACCGAATCACACGCTTGCGGCTCACGCGGACCTGCTGCTCGCGCAGGTCTTCGTGAATGCGCGGGCTGCCATAGCGCTGCTTGCTCGCATCGAAGGAGGCGCGCACCAACACGCGCAGCTGCCCATCGCGGTGGGCGTGGGTCGACTCGGATCGCCGGCACCACGCGTAATACCCGCTGGTCGACATCCCCAGCACCTGGCACATCGTCGCAATCGGAAAGATGGCCTTCCTCGCGTGAATCAGCGCGAACGTGTCGCTGGCTCGCTCGCGAAGAAGGCCGCGGCAGGTTCAAGGCGTCGACGCAACGCAGGCCGCCAGTCTATCAGCCGGCGTGTTGTAACCCAGCGTCTTGCGCGGGCGCATGTTGAGTCGGCGCGCGATCGCGTTGAGATTCGCCTGAGTGTAGGTGGACAGGTCGGTGCCGTCCGGGAAGTACTGCCGCAGTAGACCGTTCGTGTTTTCGTTCGAGCCGCGCTGCCAAGGACTGTGCGGGTCGCAAAAATATACCCGGACATTCGTGGCCACGGAAAAAGACTTGTGCGCGGCCAGTTCCATCCCCCGATCCCAGGTGAGTGACGACATCAGCCCTTGGGGAAGGGCGCGGGCCCGACGCGTCAGGGCCCGCACGACGCTGTTGGTGTCCTTGCCGGGCAGACGTACCAGCAGTACAAACCGCGATTGGCGCTCGACCAGCGTCGCGATATGAGAGTTGGACTTGCCAGCGAGAAGGTCACCTTCCCAGTGACCGGGTATGGCACGGTCTTCGATACTGGCTGGGCGGTCGCGAATCGACACCGCATCGATGATCTGCCCACGCGCCTGGCCGGCCGTCGTCGCATGCTGGGAGCGACGCATCGTCTTTCGACGCCGGAGGTGCCGGATGAGGGCTTTCTTCAGCACGCCGCGGCTCTGCACGAACAGGCTCAGGTAAATCGTCTCGTGCGATACCTGCATGTCCGGATTCTTCGCGTAGGTCCGCTTGAGCCAGCCGGCGATTTGTTGCGGCGACCAGTCGGCCTCGAGCTTTTCAGCCACGCGCATCCGCAAGGCGGCGTGCTGGGCGAGACGACAGAGCTGGGGCCGTAGCGCGCGGTCCCACGTACTGGCGTCCGCGATCGCCGCGCGATACCAGCGACGGCCACCATGCCGGCCCACTTCTCGGCTGACCGTCGACGTCGGACGGCCGAGCCGTACGCCAATCTGTCTGAAGGATACGCCCGCGGCCAGCCCACGCGAGATCTCCTCACGGTCGCTGGCGGTCAGCGCCCGGGAAGACCGACATCGAGGTGCTGGTGGGATGCCACCACGGGCCCGCACCACGTGAAAGATCGCGCCAGGAATCCGGTTGATCGCCCGGCCGATGTCACTCAGCGATTCTCCGCGCTTCCACCGTTCCCAAATCGCTGCCTTGTCGCTGACAGTCATCCGAGATCGTCGCACGCGTTGCATGATCCCTCCGATCATTCATCGCGTTGCGTTGACGCCCTGAACCTGCCGCGGCGTTTTTTAGGATCTCCCGCTCGAGCCGCAGCTGGCGGTTCTCTTTCCGCAGCCGGGCGAGCTCCTCGCGCTCGGCGGTCGTCAGGCCGGTGCGTCCCGCGCTGCGATCCGCGCGGGCGCGCTTCACCCACTCGCGCAACGCCGTCTCGGTCAGATCGAGATCGCGGCGGTGCAGGGATGGGTCGGCCGGGCCCACCGGGCTTCAGAGGGGGTGCTGTCGGCAGGTTCGTGACGGCGCAATCGCGCGCAGATCGTATCTGGTGCTCGACGGTCTCCGTCGACACGCATAGGAGCTGGTGGCGAGCACGCGCTCGCCCCTCCACCACGAACCTCGGCGCAAGCGATCGGTCCTATGGACGCTGCCGGCGGTGTGGACGCACAGACCGCGCCCACACCCGCCTTGGAAACCACAGAACGGTTTCCACAAGCGCCCACAGGACAGCACGACCATGATCGATCCGGGCGAACGGCCGCCAGGCGAGTACAGTGTGATGTGTGACCGGACGAGGCACAATACACGGCTGGGCGCTTGACTACGCGGCGGGCTCATAGGAGCCCTGCAAATCGCGCTCGCAAGCAGGCCTGAAGGCCTGCCCCACATGACTACACAAGTGAATCGCGGGTTAAGGAGGTCGGCTCGGGGCCGGCCCT
>CAVOPA010000006.1:0-410935 GCA_963697705.1 Vicinamibacteria bacterium | reverse complement strand
GCGTTCGAAAGTGCCCCGAGCGTACCCGTAGCCTGCCATCGACGCAAAACCTATGTGAGGGCCCGTACAACGCTTAGCATAACGTTCGGTGTCGGACCCGGTCCCTTCCCACGATAGTGTCGAGCCGAGCGCCCACCAAACCCGTCGGCAGGCTGAGCTCGCCCCAACTACACGCGGTTGGCGGTTGCCGCGTATACTCTCGGTCTCTCCGCGGAGGTAAATGATGGAGCTTCCGTTGACGCCGCTCGAGTTCATGCGGCGCGCTCGCCGCCTGTATGGCCGCCGTGAAGCCGTCGTCGACGGCATCCAGCGCTGGAGCTACGAGCAGTTCTTCGATCGCTGCGACCGGTGGTCGGCGGCCCTCCAGCGGATGGGCGTTCGGCCGGGCGACCGCGTCGCCTACATCTCGCCCAACACGCACGCCCAGCTCGAATCGTTCTATGCCGTCCCCCAGATCGGGGCGGTGCTCGTGCCGATCAACTACCGCCTCGCGGATGAGGAGTTCGCCTACCTGCTGAATCACTGCGAGGCGAAGGTACTCTGCGTCGCCGAGCCGCACGTCGATGTCGTCGACACCATTCGACAGCACGTGCCCACGGTCGAACGCTTCATCGCGCTCGATGGTGGACGCCACGGATGGGAGGATTACGAAGCCCTGGTCGCGGCGAGCGCTCCCGACGTGAACCGCCCGGAGATCCGCGAGCAGGATCTCCTGACCATCAACTACACGAGCGGCACCACCTCCCGCCCAAAGGGCGTGATGATCACCCACCGCAACGCGTGGATGAACACGATCGGGACGCTCGTTCACCATCCCGCGTCATGTGCCGACCGGTATCTCTGGACGCTGCCGATGTTCCACGCGAACGGCTGGGGATTCGTCTGGACGATCACCGCCACGGGAGGCACGCACGTCTGCCTGCGGAGGGTCGACCCGACGCAGGCGCTCGAGACCGCCCGCCGCGAGCGCATCACGATGCTCTGTGCCGCACCGACGGTGCTGATCGGGCTCGCCCACGCGCCGGCCGAGGCGAGAGAGCTGGCGCCGCGAGGGATCCGCGTGCTCACCGCGGGCGCCCCGCCGGCGGCGGCGACGATCGAACGAATAGAAGGGGGCCTCGGTTGGACGGTCACCCAAGTGTACGGGCTCACCGAGACGTCCCCGTTCATCACCATCTGCGAGCCGCGGCCGGAACACAGTCATGATCTCGCCGAGCTCGGAGTGATCAAGGCGCGTCAAGGCGTCGAGCTCGTCACGTCAGGCGAGCTGCAGATCGTCGACGAGGAAGGCCACGAGGTGCCGTGGGACGGACACACGCTCGGCGAGATCCGCGTCCGGGGCAACGTCGTGATGGCCGGCTACTACAGGAACCCGGAAGCGACGGCGGCGGCCATGGGTGACGGGTGGTTTCGCACCGGCGATGCCGCGGTCGTCCATCCGGATGGCTATGCGGAGATCCGGGATCGCCTGAAGGACGTGATCATCAGCGGCGGCGAGAACATTTCATCGGTCGAGGTCGAGGCCATGCTGATGCGGCACCCGGCCGTGCGCGAAGCGGCGGTCGTGGGATTGCCCGATGCGCGCTGGGGCGAAGCGCCGCACGCGTTCATCGTGCTCGAGTCCGAGGCGCCCGTGGCGGTCGAGGAACTGCGCGAGTACTCCCGCGCGCATCTCGCGCACTTCAAGACCCCTCACAGCTTCACCTTCGTTCCTGCCCTCCCGAAAACCGCGACGGGCAAGATCCAGAAGTACGTTCTGCGCGCGGGCCGATCGGCCATCGCCGCGCAATGACTCGTCAGTTGCGTCAGGAGCCGGGACGTTTCCCGCTCGTTGCCGTTAGCCTCGCGCGGATCACGACGCCGGTACGACGCCCACCCACACGTATGCGTACAGGAGCACAAGCAAGCCGACGAGTGAGGCGAGCGCGATACTGTGCGGGAAGACGACCTTGAAGATGGCCGCTTCGTTGCCCTCCTGTTGCGTCGCGACGCTCGACACCACGATCGACTGCGCGTCGATCATCTTGCCCATCACCCCGCCGGCGCTGTTGGCCGCCGCCATTAATACCGGGCTCACGTGGAGCTGCTCGGCGGTCACACGCTGCAGGTTGCCGAACAGGGCGTTGGAACCAGCGTCCGTGCCGGTGAGCGCCACGCCCAGCCACCCGAGCAGCGTACCAAAGAACGGATAGCTCCAGCCGGTGCGCGTCATCGTCAGTCCCATCACGGCATCCATGCCCGCGTACCGGGTAATGAAGGCCAGACCAACCATGAAGCTGATCGCGAGCAGTGACGGCACGAGCTGCCGGAGCGTGCGGCCGAGCAGGATGAACATGCGGCGGATTCGCAGGCCAAACAGGGTGCCGGCGATGAATGCCCCGAGGAAGACCGCCGTTCCCGGTAGCGCCAGGACATTGAGGTCGATGATCGCGCTCTCTGGAGTGGGGACGGCCGCCACCGGCGGCACTTTCAGCACGCGGTGGTGCAGACCGAGAAGCGGAAACGTCAGCGGCGCGAACTTCAGATGCGCATTCACGGCCTGCAGCCCGAGCAGGAAGATGAACATCGAGGATAGGATGAACGGCGACCAGCCCCTGATGACCTGAACGGTCGAGTGCGCGTGTCCGGCCGCCGACAGTGCGCCGTTCTGGGTGACCGATTCGATGTGCGACGGCCGCCAGAACTTGAGCAAGACCATCGTCACGAGGAGCGAGAAGATCGCGGACACGATGTCGACCAGTCCCGTGTCCATATGATTGGACCAGAAGTACTGCATGGCGGCGAACGATCCGCCGGCAACGAACAGGGCTGGCAGCACTTCCCGCGTGCCGCGCCACGTGGTCATGGTCCGCACCAGCCAGATTGGCAGAATCAGCGAAAACACAGGCAGAATCCGACCCGTCATCGCGCTCAACTGCGCTTCGGGCAACGCCGTTACAGCAGCCAGCACACGGATGGGATTACCGACCGCTCCCCATGCGACAGGGGCGGTATTGGCGAGCAGGCACAGCACTGAGGCCTGGAACGGGGGAAAGCCGAGTCCTATCAGAAATGCCCCAGCGATGGCGACTGGCGCGCCACCGCCACCCGTGCCTTCCAGAAAGGCGCCAAAACAGAACGCGATCAGCACGGCCTGCAGGCGCCTGTCCGCGGACAACGAGGCGATGGAATGCTTCATCACCTCGAACTGCCCGGTCTCAACCGCGATGCTGTAGAGGAACATCGAAGCGATGATGATCCAGGCCACGCGGGTCATGCCGAACACGAGTCCCAGCAGCGCGGCGTTCCCGACGAATGTCGCCGGCATACCGAAGACCAACAGGGCCCCTGCTATTGCGACCACCATGCCAGCCAACGCCGCCACCCAGACGCGCTGGCGCAGCACCACCAGTACGAAAAAGAGCGTGATGACCGGCAACGCGGCAATAGCCGTGGAGACGGGCCAGGCGTTCAGCGGATCGTAAATCTGCCGCCATGTCACCTCAGGCATCGGGGCGCCAACGTAGCGGTGGAGCGCCAGGATGTCAACCGGCACCGCGGCCTGACCGTCGCGGCGAGACGCCGCCCCATCGACTCGTAAGCTGCAAGTTGAAGGTTCGATGCCTTCCGGGCTCACCAAACCCTCGCTCACGCTTGTCGACGTCGGCGTGAGCTAGGGTTGGCAAGCCACGCGAAGGTGCGTATGTGTGCCGCAGATCGTGGACTCAGATCTGTTCCTTCACATACACGGCTCACTCAGCCCGCGGGATCGGCAGCAGCCTGACATATCCTTGTCAGCCATGATCTCGGCCGTGCCCCGCCCCCGACGCCGCATCACCAGCCTCGCCGCCGTCACCCTGGCACTTGGGGTGCTGGCGCTGGCGGCCCCGCTCGGCGAGTCCGAGTATCCGGCAGCGCGGATCGGTGCGCTGCTCGCCCTGGCCGCCATCATCGAGGCGCTGCATTCGCTCCGGCGATCGACGGCCGCGGCCCGGCGGGAAGCGACCGTCAGCGCGATCATCAGCATGGCGATCGCGCTCTTCCTGATCAACGCGCCGCTGCTGGCGGGTCAGGCGCTGCGGCTGGTGATCGCGGGGTGGTTCGGGTTCGATGCCGTCCGCTACGCGATCGACCTCCTGCGCAGTGACGAACGGAAGCAGCGCTCGGTTACCGGGCTGGCGGCGCTCGGCAACCTCGCCGTCGTGCTGCTGATTCTCCTGGCGCCAGGCTGGCTCTCGACGATGATTCTCGCGCTCGCCGGCGCACTCCGGATCTTCGGCATCGCGTGGAACATCATCGTCGCGCCCGTGTACACGAGCGCCGAGGCCGACCAGACCGTGATCGGCGAGCTTGGGTTGACCGACTATCCGGGCGCGACGGCGATGGCCGCCGAGGTCGAAGCCGCCGAACGGACACGCGCGCCCATCGATCGTGGCTGGACGCTCTCGTTCATCGCCACGCTCTTCGCGATCCACCTCGGGCGCATGAGCACCGACCTGACGCTGCTTTCGATGGTCGCCCCCGCTGTGGCCGTTGCCGGCGACATGCTCATCGCCGTGCTGTTCACGCTGCTCGTGATCAACCCGACGTACCTCTTGTGGCGGGGTCCGACGCGATGGATCGAGCGGAGGGCGTGGCGCTGGCAGCTCGATCGCGGCGACGCCCGCCGCTCCTGGATCGATCGCGTCGTCGTGGGGTGGCTCCGCTGGAGGCTGACGATGGCCATCCGGATGCGCGAGCTGCGCTACTCGGTGCCCGCCGCGCTCGCGAGCGGCCTGCAGCGCGGGCTGCCGTTTGCCGCGATCATCGCCGCCACCGTTCCCGTCTGGGGCATGAGCTGGTATTTCGACACCGAGAACTGGGCGGCCGGCATGTGGAACTCCTGGGCCGAGTCGCGGACCGACACCTGGCGCGCCGCGATGGTCCGCGCGGTGCTGGCGTCGCAGGGTGGCGTCGCCGGCCCCACGAGCTTTGCCGTGGACCCGGGTGTCGGCTCCGGAGACTTCTCGTTCGTCGTCATCGGCGACACGGGCGAAGGCGACGCCTCTCAACATGTGTTGCGCGATCAGTTGCTGACCGTGGCCAACAGCCCCGACGTCCGCTTCGTCGTGATCTCGTCCGACGTCGTGTACCCGTCCGGCGCGATGCGCGACTACGAAGCGAAGTTCTGGCTGCCTTTCAAGGGCGTCACACGGCCGGTCTATGCGATACCTGGCAATCACGACTGGTACGACGCACTCGAAGCCTTCAACGTGACGTTTCTCCAGGCAGACGCCGCGCGTGCAAGCATACGAGCCCGCGTGGAGTCCGATCTCCGCCTGACCAGCACGACCGACGGACGGATCGAGCGGCTCATCGAGGACGCGGCCCTGCTGCGCCGAGAATACCGGGTCCCGACCGGCTTCCAGCGCGCGCCGTTCTTCGAAGTGCAGACAGCCGACTTCGCCCTCCTCGCGATCGACACCGGCGTGATGAGAAAGATCGACGCGGAGCAGGAACGCTGGCTCGACGGCGCGCTCGCCCGCGCCGCCGGCAAGACGATCATGGCAGTTGTGGGCCATCCGTTCTTTGCCGGAGGCCACGACGTTACGCTCGGCGACGACGAGTTCGCGCGGTTGAAGCGCACGCTGCTCGACCGCGGCGTCACGATCGTCATGGCCGGGGACACGCACGACCTCGAGTACTACGCCGAACGGCGTGGCGCCGGCTCAGTGCACCACTTCGTGAACGGCGGCGGCGGCGCCTACCTCAGCTTCGGTACAGCGTTGAGCTGGCCCGCCTCAGTACCGACTGCCGACTGGGCGCATTATCCCGATCGACAGGCCGTGGCGATGAAGATTGAAGCCATCTCCCCGTGGTGGAAGAAGCCGGCCTGGTGGTGGACCACCGGGTTCAACGCCTGGCCGTTCTCGGCCGAGTGGCTGTCGGCGGTCTTCGACTACAACGTCGCACCGTTCTTTCAGAGCTTCGTCGAAGTGAAGGTCGAGCCGTCGGCCGGCCGCGTGCGCGTCGTGCCGTACGGCGTGAACGGGCGGCTGACTTGGAACGAATTCGGCAGGTCGGACAGCCTGCGGCCGCGAGGTGTCGCCGAATCCGAGCTGGTCGAATGGACGATGCCGATGACGCGTTGACCGCGTCAGCGCGTGGGCGAGCGAGTGGCAGGAGTGTAGCGCATCATCGCGCGTCGGAATGGATGGGCACGAACACCAAAAAACAACTGCCGCGAGTGGAGCGACGCGATTTCGCCACGCATCCGACCAACGTGGGTGCTAAGATTTCGGCTTCGGCAAAAGAGCGCCGATGTTGGTAGACACAGTCGCCTCAGCACAGCTGAACCAGAGTTGACGCGCCGATTGCTCCAGCCTGCCGACGCGGAATACACAAAGGCGCGCGGCGCGTTCACAATGGACTCGTCTCGAGGGTGCCGCGTTGATTTGCATGCTGCCGTGATGCTGCTGACCGATGCGCCGTCAGGCGCCTGAGCGCTCAATCTCGACAACGCCGCAGGCCAATCGCGGTCCCGAGAACATCTTCCACACGAACATCAACGTCCGCCCTAAAGGATCCTCATGACAGCCCTATCCCGCTCTCTCCTCGCACTCTCCCTGTCGGCCTTCGCCTCCACCGCCATGGGCGCGGTGCCCCAAGCGCTGCCGACGATACGCGGCATCGTGGTCGATCCGACGGGCGCGCCGCTACCTGGAGCCGCTGTGTCGCTGGACCTCCCGGGTATGACCACGGTCACCGCAACTGACGGGCGCTTCGCAATCACGCCGGGCACGCCCGGCACGCGGCGCGTCAGGATCACCCTCGGGGGATTTCAGCCGTCAGAAACCACGGTCGTGGTACCGGAGACAGGCGCAACCGAGGAGCTGCGGATCATTCTCGCGCCCGTCGTGCACAGGACGCCGGCTCCGCTCGCACCGGCGCCCGCCAGGGAGCACCGCTGGAGCGCGGAATTCGGCCTCGGCTTCGACAACAGCATCAGCGGCAACATCAACTCCGGCGGCGTCGGCACCATCAACAACCAGGCGGTGGTCATCACGAAGAACCGCTACGAGGACGTGTACGGGACGGGCCTCCACCTGCGCTTCGGCGGTGGCTACATGCTCAAGGATGACACCGAGGTGCGTGCGACGTTCACGTTCCAGTCCGTCGACGCCGACCTCACGCGGATGGGCGACATCGGCTCGTCGAGCCTGTACGGCCAGTACGATGACTACCAGAGCTGGGGCCTCGACGTAGGTCTCCGGCGCTACGCCGACGTTGCTTACCGTTTCCGCCTCTACGGCGAGGGCACGATCGGTCTCGCGTTCATCGACGAGACGGACGTGGAGCTCGTGGCGCCTGGAGCCAACCTCTCGGGAACCGCCACTGACTTCTACGACCGCACGGCCGCGTTCACGGTCGCAGGCAACGCGGGCGTGCTGTTTCAGGCGTCAGAGCGTATTGGCGTGTTTGGACAGCTGGGTCTTCGATACGTCACCGGGATGTCCCAGGTGGACGGCCTCGCCGGCACCGGTCTCGAGGACATCAACGACAACAGCGCCCGCTGGACGCTCCCGTTCCTCGTCGGCGTGCGCGCGCGCTTCTGAGCCGGCACTGACGCTGGAGGACCTCCGCACCTGGGGACCTCCAGCCCTTGGCCCATTCTGGCGCCTTCCACCAGCCAAATCCGTGCTGTGACCGGGGGATAGGTGGAGGAATGTACCGGGCCCACCGCAGCATGATGGGTCTTTCAACCTGCCCCCGCCTCGTGCGTCGATCTCTGCGAGGTCGACGCGGCCCCTGATACAGCTGCTTGTCAAGGAAACAGGCGTAGGCGATCACGTGACCACATGGTTTCCAGCTCGAGCCGGAGGACCACGTTGTCCATTCGCTCGGAGCACCGAGGGGCAATCCGACGGCTGAGTTCGGCCGTAGGACAGTTTGAGCGTCCGTCACATGGCGTCGATTCGGACGCGGGCTGCGGGATCTCGCAGCCCGCAGCAAGACAGGACGGATCTTCGCAGCGGCAACCGGGGCGGGGACGACACTGTCGAGAAGTGAAGGTATGATCGCGACACTCCGATGACGTGGCTGCTCGCCTGGGTAGCGGGTTCATCCGCGACCCGTCAGCACGACGATACCGGACGGCTCGCACGAGCGGCGGCGGGTGACGGCACCGCGCTGGCTGCTCTCTACGATGGCCACGCGCGCGCCGTGTACTCGCTGGCGCTGCGGATCGTCGGCGACGAGGCGGAGGCCGAAGACGTCGTGCAGGAGGTGTTCACGCAGGCCTGGCGGCAGGCCGCCCGGTATGACGCGTCGCGCGGCAGCGTGGCGACATGGCTGCTCACGATCGCGCGCACCCGCGCGATCGATCGCCTGCGGGCGCGCCGCGCGCGGCCAGACGCCCGCACCGAGGCGGCGACCGATCCAGACTGGCTGGAGCGGCCGGATCGCGCGGCGGATCCCGCAGACCTGCTGGCCGCCGAACACGAGGCCGCACGAGTTCGCGAGGCGCTGCTGCGGCTGCCGCTCCTGCAGCGGACCGCGATCGAGCTTGCGTACTTCGAGGGGCTGACCCAGCGCGAGGTTGCGGAACGGTTGGAGGAGCCGCTCGGCACGGTGAAGACGAGGATTCGGCTCGGGCTGCTGAAGCTGCGCGAGGTCTTGTCGGGACGTCCGGCGGGAGAAGGGGCATGACCCTCACTCACGACGAGCACTCGCTCGCCGCACCGTACGCGCTCGGCGCGCTCGACGCCTCTGAACGCCGCACGTTCGCGGCGCACCTGGCAACGTGCGCCGCGTGCCGGCAGGAGCTGCTCGACGTGCAGCCGATCGTGGACGCACTCGCGTATGCCGTCCCACGGCACACGCCGCCGCCGGAGCTGCGGGAGCGAGTGCTGCGTGCGACTACCGGCACGACGGCGGACGCGCGCGCCCGTGTCCGCACGCCGCGTTCGTGGCTGCCGCTGGCCGCCGCGATCCTTCTCGCTGTGGCGCTTGGCGCCGCCGCCTGGTGGTCCTCTGCGCGCGTCTCTGTGCTCGACGCCAGGCTCCAGGATTCCGAACGGCGTGCCGCAGACGCAGAGCGTCAGGTCACCGAGGCACGCCGGGCCGCCGAAGACGCCCAGGCCGCGCTGGCCATCCTCACCGCCCCCGACCTGGTTCGCATCGATCTTGCCGGCCAGACTCCGGCGCCGCGTGCCACCGCACGCGCGCTGTGGAGCCGCAGCAACGGAATGGTGTTCACGGCCACGGATCTGCCTCCTGCCCCGCCTGGCCGCGTGTACCAGGTCTGGGTCGTCACGGCCGAGGCGCCCGTGAGCGCGGGACTGCTCGCGCGCGAACCCACGGGCCGGGCAACGGCTGTGTTCCGCACCCCGCCGGACATCGGTACTCCGGTCGCGGCAGCGGTGACCCTCGAGCCCGAGGGCGGGGTGCGTGCCCCGACCGGAGACAAGTACCTCATCGGCACGCCGCGCCGAACGCTGTGAACCCGGCCGGGACTACTAGCGGTCTGTCCTCGTCATAGATAGAGCGCCAGTTGGGCGGGACGGCAGCCCGTTGGCGTTGCGACGCCCACGTGAGCTGCGTCTACTACTACTCGTCCCGATTGCCCGGGGAGCCACCTGCGGGACGAGCGACACCCACACGCATCCGGCCTCGCACGGTCCGCGCCACGCTCGCAATAATTTTCTGAGCCGCCGAGCCGATCGGCTGCCATCGCGCTCCGCGATCACGTCGCCGTCCGGGGCGAAGCGCCTCTCGGTCGAAGCGCCACCGCCAACACACGCGCTGAACCGATTCGCGGGATCGCACCTCGGCACGAGCCTGCCCCGCGGTGCGCCGGCACTCATTCATACCCACGACATACATCCGGAGCGGTCCGACGTCCGTAGTCACAAGTGGCCTGTATCGGTTGAATCGGTAGTGGATTTCGGAGCGCGGCGCCTGGCTGGCAAGGCGCGACGACCGAGCATACCGGGAGTATTCGAGGGAGGAGCAACGCCGCCAGGCAGGATGCCCCGCCCGAAAGGCACTAGCGATTCAACCGATACAGGCCACTAATGTGCAGACGGAGGAACCGCATGAAGCGATCGATGTTCGCGATCGGCGTCCTGGTGCTATCCGGCGTGACGACTGGATGCCGCATGAAGGCAGACGTTCCGCCGCCGGCGCAAACGGTGACGGACGCATGCGCCGCGGCGCTCGCAGCCGCCCGCCAGGATACCGAGATGGACCGCGCGATCGGACGGGCGCAGGCCCGCGCGCGCGCAGGCACCGGCGGGAAGGAGGCGCTGGAGCGCCTTGGCTACCTGTACGTCTCACGCGCTCGCGCGGCACACGATGCCGGCGACTACAAGCTGGCCGAGATGACGGCCGAGTGCCTGACAACCAGGCATCCGGGATCGACCGAGGCCTTGTTGCTGCGAGGCCACGTGCTCCACCAGCTGCATCGCTTCCGCGAAGCGGAGCAGATCGCCAGGGCGCTCGTGTCGACGCGCGAGGTCGCACTCGACTTCGGGCTGCTCGGCGACACGTTGATGGAGCAGGGCCGTCTCACCGAGGCTGCCGCCGCCTACCAGCGCATGGTCGATCTCAAGCCGTTTTACCAGTCGTACGTGCGCGCCGCGCACCTCAGGTGGATGCGGGGGGATCTGGACGGGGCGATTGAGCTGATCCGGCTGGCGATCGGGTCAGCCAGTCCTCGCGACCCGGAGTCGGCCGCGTGGGCATGGACGCGGCTCGCCGCCTACGAGCTGCAGGCCGGGCGTGCACGCCGCAGCGGCGGCCGCAGCAGACGCTGCTCTGGAACGTCAGCCCGACTACGCCGCGGCCCTCCTCGCGCGTGGCCGGGCGCTTCTCGCGATGAACCGCACGGCGGAGGCTGTCGAAGCGCTCGTTCGCGCGGCGCGACTGAATCCCCTGCCGGAGTACCAGTGGACGCTGGCGGACGCCCTGCGTCTCCGGGGCCTCGCCGGTGATGCCGAACCCATCGAGCGCGAGCTGACCACCAATGGCGCGGCCACCGACCCGAGGACGCTTGCGCTGTTTCTGGCCACACGCCGCTCCGACCCGGGCGAGGCCCTGCGGCTGGTCGAGGAGGAGCTGCGCGTGCGTCAGGACGTCTTCACGCTCGACGCCCACGCGTGGGCGCTGGCAGCGAACGGCCAGATCGCGCAGGCGCGCGAGGTCATGGCACGCGCGGTCGGCCAGGGCACCGAGGACGGCCGCCTCTTCCTCCACGCGGGGGTCATCGACCTGGCAGCTGGACGGCGCGCGGAGGCGCGGCGCTGGCTGAAGAAGGCAGAGCACCTGAGAGCGATGCTCCTGCCGTCCGAGTCCGCGGAGCTCTCACGACAGCTGATCGAAATCCGTCAATGAGGAGAGTCGACATGAAGATCCCATGGTACCGAGTGCTGCCCATCGCCGCAGCGGGCGGGCTCCTGCTGGCCGGCGCTGGCGCAGCAAGCGCGTCGAGTCATATGGACGCCCCGCTCATCACGCTCGACGACGCCGCCAATACCACCGACGTCTACGCGTTCGTCCGGGAGGAGAACGGCAGCAAGGTGCTCGTGACCGCTCTCGGCGTGTACCCCTTCGAGGAGCCGGGCATCGGGCCCAACAAGTACAACTTCGACCCGAACGTGCTCTATCAAATCCACGTCGCAACCGGCGGCGACGTGGCGGCCGGGCGGGCGACGTTCACGTACGAGTTCCGCTTCACGACGCGATTCAAGAACACCAGGACGATCCTCCAGTCGTACCTGGGCGTCGTCGAGAACGTCGACGACGCGGCCCAGAACCTGACGCAGTTCTACACCGTCACGCTGGTCGACAACCGGAGCGGTCGCCGCGCGCTGCTCGGCCGCGGCGTCGTTCCGCCGAACAATCAGGGTGTCGCCACTCCCTTCTACAACCAGGATGACAACGGCGAGAACCCCGCACGTGACGGCGTCGCGACATTCGACGAGCTCGATCGCTACACGAAGCAGTCGATTGCCTCGCTCGATGGTGGCTACGTCGCGTTCGCGGGCCAGCGCGACGATGGGTTCTTCGCGGACATCCAGGCGATCTTCGATCTGCTGCAGCTGCGGAGCCCCGGGAAGGACGCGCAGAAGGGATTCAACCTGCACCTGATGGCGCTCGCGATCCCCGTCTCGGAGCTCGGCGGCGACAGTCAGATCGTCGGCGTGTATGCGACGACGAGCCGCCGACGCTTCACGGTGCTCGCCGATAAGCAGTCGAAGCCGCAGGTCCACGGCGACTGGGTGCAGGTCGGGCGCCAGGGCAATCCGTTGTTCAACGAGGGCCTCGTGGCCGTCGAGGACAAGGATCTCTACAGCCGCACGAGACCGACCAGCGACAACCGGCTGTTCCGCAAGTACGCGGAGAACCCCGAGCTCGCGAAGCTGCTCAACCTGATCGTGTTCGAGCCCGACCTGCCCGGGATCGAGACGGGCCGGACCGACATTGCCTCGATCTTCATCCCCGACGTGATCAAGGTGGACCTCTCCACGACGTCCGCACGGCTGGCCGGCGGCGGACCCACCCACCCATCGAACCCGGACGATCCCGGCTTCTCACGGCTCAGCATCTTCGGCGGCGACGTGCTGATCAGTCAGATACAACCCGGCTTCGGCGGGGGCGCCATCCCGGGAGGGTGGCCGAACGGCCGCCGCTTCGGTGACGACGTCGTGGACATCGCCGTGACGGCGCTGATCAGCGATTTGCGCACGAGCCCTCCCGTCATCCGCGGCCCCGCGGGCGACAACGTCAACGCGAACGACATGGCCTTCAACAAGGTCTTTCCTTACGAGTCCACCCCGCAGAACGGACGCCGGCACGTTCACCACTGACGTGACGCGAATCCTCTCCCCGCCCCTGGTGAGAGCCGCCGTGCGCTGCATGGCGGCTCTCGTCGTGGCCTGGCCGGCGACGGCACGTGCGCACGACCCCGGCTTGAGCTCCCTGGAGCTGCGAGTGGAACCCGTGCGCGTCGTGGCAACGTTGTCGCTGGCCGCGGCGGATGCGCGCATCGCCGCCGCCGGCCAGCGCGGCGGACTCGAAAGCTTTGCGCGCGGCGCAATCGAGCTGCGGTTCGACGGCGTGATGCTCGAGGAGGTCATCGAGATCGCGGCGCAGGAGCGCGACACGGGCGCGAGGGTCGTGCTCACGTTCCCCCGTCCCGCGGGCACCCGGATGACCATCCGTTCGACGGTTCCCTCGCGGCTGGCGCGCGGCCACCGTGAGCTTCTGACCGTCCGCGCGCTCGACGGACGCCTCGTCACCGAACGCATGCTCGACGCGCGGGACGGCCAGGTTGATGTCGACGCCGCCGCCGTTGCAGCGAGTTCTCGGGGTGCCGGGCAATTCCTTGCGCTGGGCGTCCGACACATTCTCGGTGGCTACGACCATCTGCTCTTTCTCGCTGCGCTGCTGCTCGGCGTCTCACGGTTTTCGAGCGTCGTCCGGACCGTCACGTCGTTCACGGTGGCGCACTCGATTACGCTCGCACTTGCCGTACTGGGCCTGGTGCGCGTGCCAGGCGCGGTCGTGGAGCCGCTCATCGCCGCCTCGATCGTGTTCGTGGGCATCGAGAACCTCGTGCGCCAGCCGCCCGGCTCGCGCTGGAAGTTGACGTTCGCCTTCGGGCTGATTCATGGGTTCGGTTTTGCCGGCGCACTGCAGGATCTCGGCGTCGGCGCTGGCGGCACCGTTGCGACGCCGCTCGCGTCGTTCAACCTCGGTGTGGAGGCCGGCCAGATCGCGGTGGTGGTGCTGCTGTGGCCGCTGATATGCGGGCTGCGTGCGCAGGACGCGCGGCGTCCCCGCCTGGCGCCGGCGTGTTCCCTTCTCGTAGTCGCGGCGGGAACGTACTGGCTGCTTCAGCGGACGCTCTCGTGATTGCCCGTATGCGGCCGCGGTCCTACGCTGTCGGTAGTGCGACAATCCTCCTCTACTGACACCGACATCGCGGGACCGAGGAGAAGGGCATGAACCGCAATGAGACCGCCCAGGAGTACATCGCGCGCATCCTGGCCTTTGCCGAGGGACAGGATCCGTGGGCGGTGCTGAAGTCGACGGCAGATCGACTGGGAGCGCTGGTCGCCGCATCGGCGCCGGAACGCTGGCACCAGAAGGCGGCACCCGACACGTGGTCGGCCGCCGCCGTGCTCGCCCACCTGGCCGACGCCGAGATCGTTTCCGGGTGGCGCGTCCGCTCCATCCTCGCGCAGGACGGCGTGCCGCTTCAGCCCTTCGACCAGGACGTCTGGGCCCGCGCCTTCGGCTACGAGCGCGTGGATGTTCACGAGGCGCTCGCGACCTTCAGCGCCACCCGCGCGAGCCTGCTCTCGCTGTTGGCGCGCGTGGAGCCCGAGCGCCTGACCCATCATGGCGTCCATGCGGAGCGGGGCGTCGAGACGATCGCGCATCTGATGCGTCTCTACGCCGGGCACGATCTCAATCACCTCACCCAGATCGAGCGGCTCGTGGCGTCTGCGGGGTAGCTGCTCCGGCGCCAGGACTTGGGCGTGCCAGGACTGTATAGGCAAGAGGACGTCGCCAATTACGAGTCCGATCACCGTCGTGAGTTTAAGCTGTCGCGTTCCAGGGGAAACGGTCCCGCCGAACGGCCACGGCTGCGCCGTTGCCACCGCCCGCGCAACGATGTTTACGATAGAAGTAGCGCCGCCAGCGTCCAAGCCTGATCGTCAATCCAACCTCGGGGATCGGACACTTCATCGTCCGCTCGGTCTTCGTCATCGCGTTCATCGCGACCACCGCGCGAATTTTGCGGATCACAGGGTGCGCGAGCGCATTTTTACCCTGCGCGCAGTTCGCGAGCGAGCCACGCTCTGGCGAGACGCCAGTCGCGCATCACAGTTTGTGCGGAGACCTGAAGCACCGCCGCCGTCTCTTCTACGCTCAGCCCCCCAAAGAAACGCATCTCGACCACCTGTACCCTGCGCGGGTCGATCCGCCTGAGTTCCTCGAGCGCATCGTCGAGCGCGCACAGGGACCGTGCAGCGGTGTCCGAGGCAGCGACCTGGTCGAGGTCCAGGGACGCGTGCTCGACGCGCTCGACCGCTCCACCGCGCTTCGCCGCCCCGCGTGCGCGCGCCGCATCAACGAGGATGCGGCGCATCAGTTGAGCGGACAACGCAAAGAAATGCGCCCGGTCCTGCCAGTCGACGTGCTCAGCCCTCGTCAGACGCAGATACAGTTCGTGAACGAGTCCCGTGCTCTCGAGCGTCACGCCGGAGCGTTCCCGCCGCAGGTAGCGGCGCGCCTGCGCGCGCAATTGCGCGTAGACCAGCGGCGTGAGCTGCTCGAGGGCTCCCTGGTCTCCGCGGCTCCATGCCTTGAGAAGGCTGGTAATGTCCGGCGAATCACCCGGCGCCACAACGAGAATGATAAATCCGTGTGGCAGCCTCCATCTCGCCACGAGCGTGGCTCAGCCAGCGGCTCCGAGCTGTGCAGGCTACCAGGCTGCTGAACAATGCGCCAGGATGCAGAATGTCGGATGCTGGATGTAGCAAACCGGCCGAGATCCTACATCCGTCATCCTGCATTCTTCATGCAGGGTGGCTTCTTCCTCACCCTGCTGGGCTCTTCCTTACTCGAGGCACCCTCAGTTGATTCTTGTCTCACCTCCGAGATCACGTTACCGTATGCACCCGTTTCCCAGTGAGCCGGTGTCGCAATCCCACAGCCCGTGCACGCAAGGAGGCACAGTTGGACCGCTCTCCCGCGCGCTGGCAACAAATCGCCTCCCTCTACGAGTCAGCCGTCGATCGGGATGAGGCGATGCGTGAGGCGTTCCTCGACGAGGCGTGTGCGGGCGACGAGGACCTGCGATGCGAGGTGGAGTCGCTGCTTCGTCAGGACGTATCGGGTGTCCTCCTGGATCGATCGCTCTGGGCAACCGCCGCATCGTTGCTGGACGATGGCTTCGAGGTCGGCCCTGGTACTCCCCTCGGCCCCTACCGGATCGAAAGCGCTCTCGGTTCCGGCGGCATGGGAGACGTCTTTCGGGCGGTCGATACCCGTCTCGATCGCACGGTGGCGATCAAAGTCCTGCCCACAGGTGACGCACGCGATGAACAGATGCGCGCCCGCTTCGCCCGCGAAGCGCGCGCAATCGCCGCCCTCACGCACCCGCATATCTGCACGCTCTATGATGTCGGACGCCATGACGAGATCGACTTTATCGTCATGGAGTACGTCGAAGGCGACACGCTGGCCGAGCGGCTCGCGGCCGGGAGACTGTCGCTCGAAGAAGTGCTGATCTGCGCGATCCAGATTGCCAGTGCGCTCGAGCACGCGCACGGCCACGGGATTGTGCACCGGGACCTGAAGCCCGCCAACGTAATGCTCACGGCGGGAGGCGCAAAGCTGCTCGATTTCGGACTGGCGAAGTTCCGGCCGATCGCAGGCGCGAGTCTACAGGAGCCCGTGATGACGCCTGGTCGCGCGAACCCCGCTGTCGGGCACGGAGCGGCAGGACGGCTCGAGGGCAACGATGGGCCGCTGACGGAGGACGGCACCATCCCCGGCACCGTCCGCTACATGGCCCCCGAGCAGATCGCAGGCGCCGATGTGGATGCGCGCTGCGATCTGTTCTCGTTCGGCGCGGTCGTCTTCGAGATGCTGACCGGAAGGCGCGCGTTCGACGGCGACAGCGCGGGCCACGTCAGGGCCGCTGTTCTCGGCCATGAACCGCCCTCCGTTTCCTCTCTGCAGCCGCTCGCGCCGCCGGCGCTCGACGCCCTCGTGCGCCGCTGTCTTACGAAAGACCCGAAGGACCGATGGCAGACCGCCAGAGACGTCATCCGGGCGTTGCAGCACGCTGCCGAGCCCATCGGTGAGGTCCCTGCGCCCCGGCGAACGGACGAGTCGAAGCCGGGCGGGACGCGATGGGTCCGCGGCGCCCTGGTCGCGGCGCTCGTCGGACTTGCCGTGTCGGTCGTGCCCGGCGGACGCCAGCGTTGGTGGGATGCGGTGCCGTCAGGCCAGATTCGATCCATCGCGGTTCTGCCGCTGGACAACCTGTCCGGAGACGCGGACCAGGAATACTTTGCCGACGGGATGACGGAGCAGCTGATCACCGACCTTGCGAGGGTGCACGGACTCCGCGTGATCTCGCGCGCATCGGTCATGCACTACAGGACGGCACCGAAGCCGCTGCCGGCCGTCGCGCGCGAGCTGCAGGTGGACGCCATCATCGAAGGCACGGTGACGGGGGCGGACGGCCAGGTCCGCGTCAACGCCAGGCTGGTCACCGGCCCTACGGGAGAAGTCGTCTGGGCGCAGAGCTTCGAACGTGACCTGCGGGATGTGTTGGACCTGCAGAGGGAGCTGGCAGAGAGGATCACCAGCCTGGTCGGTATCAGGCTGACACCCGGCGAGCGGGTGCGCCTGGCACGCGCACGGCCAATCGATCCCGACGTGCATCGACAGGTGCTGCTGGCCCGTCACCACGCGGAGAAGGCCACGGAGGACGGACTGCGAAAGGCCTTGCACTACTTCGAGGTCGCTATCGCGCGGGATCCCCTGAACGCGCCGGCCCACGCCGGGCTGGCAGAAGCCTACACGGAGCTCGCCGGCTACTACATAGACCCACGAGACGCGATGCCGAAGGCTAAACAGGCCGCCGAGACCGCGATCCGTCTCGATGAGACGATCGCCGACGCGCACGCGGCGCTGGGGTATGTCCGGCTCGTCTACGATTGGGACGGGCCGGGCGCAGCGAAGGCGCTCCTGCGGGCGCTCGACCTCAATCCAACGCTTGCAACGGCTCGTCTGAACTACGCGGCCTACCTGACCACCCAGGCACGGGACGACGATGCCGTCCGGGAGATCCGACGGGCAGTGAACCTCGACCCGTTATCGGTACGAACCCACGCGTTTGGCACGGTGCTCCTGTTGTTCACGCGTCGTTACGACGAGGCGATCGACCTCGCTCGACAGGGCCTGGAGTTCGAACCGAATGCCGCCTTCACGCTTGCATTTCAAGGAGTGGCCTACGCCGAGAAGGGTCGGTTCGACGAAGCTGTCGAGAGTGTTCAGCGAGCGGCGCAGCTGGACAACAGCCTCACCATCCTGGCATTGCAGGCGCACGTGCTTGCAGTGGCGGGGCGAACGCAAGAAGCGCGACAACTGATCGAGCACGTGCAGGACGCCGCCACGCATCAGTACTTCTGCCCATACGAGATTGCCACCGTATACGTCAGCCTTGGTGACCTCGATACGGCCCACCGGTTGTTCCGCAAGGGCACCGACGAACATGCCGACTGCATGGCGTGGCTTGGCGTGGAACCGTGGATTGAGGCCTTCCGTTCGGATCCGCGGTACGAAGACCTCGTGCGTGAAATCGGGTTGTATCCGGCCGCCCAATAGCCGCGAACGCCCTGTCGCACCCCGGGCCCACGGTCACTTTGGCGTGGCCGTGTCTGAAGCAGCCGCCAGCCTTCCCGCTCCGATCACACTCATCGCCGACGCCGTTGTAGCTCGAGCCAACTTTCTCCGCTTACCAATACGAGGGCCGCGCACCGCCGGCGCTTCGACGCCGGACTGCCGCGGTGACGACCTGGCCATCCCGATCGTGCATCCGGCGTGAACCGGTGTGGCGCAGTCGAGCTCGATAACCACACGGAGGGTGTTGTGAAGAAAGTGCTTGTGCTGCTGCTGCTCTTGGTTTCGCCGGGCCGCGCCGCTGCCGATCCGGTCATCGACTGGAACGAAACCGCCTTGAGTGCTGCCTTTGCGGCAAATCTGGACAATTTGACGTTCGGGTGCAACGATGCGCTCCACGAGTCCCGGATGATGGCCATGATGCATGTGGCCATCCATGATGCCCTCAACGCGATCGACAGACGGTATCAGCCGTACGCGTTCGACGCGCATGCCCCCGACGCGTCACCCGACGCTGCCGTGGCGGCCGCCGCGCACGACGTGCTGGTCGCAACCTTCCCGCGACTACCGGGCGAGATCGGCCTCACTCCAGACGCAGCCATCAGTCTGGTCGAAGCGGCCTACGCCAGCGCGCTTGCCGCGATCCCGGATGGGTCGGCCAAATCGCAGGGCATCCTTATCGGCCGGGCTGCGGCGGCGGCGATCGTGGCACTGAGAGCGCACGACAACGCGGAGCTCCCTTTTATCGTCGACAGCTATGTCCCGGGATCGAACCCGGGGGACTTCCAGTTCATTCCAGGTTTCGGTCCAGTTGTCGCTGGGCCGTACTGGGGCCAGGTCACGCCGTTCGTGCTCCGGTCCAGTTCGCAGTATCAGCCGAAGGCGCCCTACGAGGTCAGCAGCAAGAAGTACGCGGCGGATTTCAATGAGGTAAAGAGTCTGGGCGCGAAGGACAGCACCAGTCGGACTCGGGACCAGACCGAGATCGCGTATTTCTGGGTCGAGGGTGCTCCTCAGGGATGGAACAGACTCGCGAGAACGGTGGCGGTGGAACGCGGGCTCGATCCGTGGGAGAACGCGCGCCTGTTCGGCCTTCTCAACCTGGCATCGGCCGACGCCTATATCGCCGACTTCGAGAACAAGTACTTCTACGAATTCTGGCGCCCGATTACCGCGGTCCGTGCGGGCGAGACCGACGGCAACCCGGACACCATTGGAGACCCGAACTGGATGTCGGAGATGGAGATTGGCCCGGTGCCGGAGTACCCGTCGGGGCACAGCGGACAAGGCGGAGCAATGTCAACGGTGCTGGCGCGGTTCTTTGGTGACCGGGTCAGCTTCAGCACTACCTCGACCATGGCGCCCGGAGCAACGCGTGCGTTTACGAGCTTCTCCGAGGCAGCGGTAGAAAACGCCAACTCCCGCATCTACATCGGATTTCATTTCCGGCACGCGATCACGGAGGGGATCAAACTAGGCACCAAGGTGGGCACGGTCACGTTCAATCATTATCTCCGGCCGGTTCAGTAGTGGGCTTCGGCCTCGGCGGCATGCCTTGGATGTCGACCTCGCAACGACCGAACAGAGCGAGGATCATCCCGAGGGACTCGAGCCCGCTCGCCGAGGCCGACTGACACCCGAGCAACCGACTGGCTGCTGGACGATCACGGCGCACGCAGTCTGCCGAGCCGAGCGCTCCGCACCGCGACCGATCGCCCCGCGTCATCGACTACCCGGACGACCCGGTCGTCGAGAACGATGTCACGGATGGTGCCGAAGTCGACCGGGACTTCGGTCAGGAACGCGAGATACCGGACCGACTTCTGGCCCCTGGCCGGTACGCAGGCCATCGTCGGCGCCTCGAACAGCCGCGACGCCAGAAACGCCTCGCGTCGTGTGACCGGCAGGGGTGTCGTGCCGAACTCCAGGCCACGAGCCTCGGTGCGCCCCTTCCATGGCGGCGCCGCGATCGCGCGGTGCTCCTCCCAGACCGCGACCCAGGGGAAATCAGCGCGGCGGAAGCAGTAACCGAGCATCAGCCGGTGCTTCCGGTTGAGCGCCGCCACGAACGCCACCTCCCGATCCGCGAGGAGGATGCCGACGACGAACCCCAGTCCGGGCTCGATCAGCGTGCGCGTGAGATCGGTGACGCTGCCATCGGCCCGCGGCGCGTCGGGCCACTGGAACTCGCGGTTCGAGGCGAGCAGCGCCTTGCCTTCGTCGTAGCCGTGCGGAAACGTGAGCGCTCTCGTGCCGGGCAGCGCGATCTGCGCATCGCCGTGCGCGAGAAACGGAGGACCCAGCGTCACGTGCTGGGTCCAGTGGAAGAAGTGATCCGCTTTCCTCGTGTTGCGGACACTCTCGTCGAAGTACGCCACCTGCTCGCCCGGCCGTAGCGTGATCGTGCGACGGAACTCGAGTCCGGCAACGGGCAGTCGAGTGCGCAGCTCGCAGCTCGCACGGCCTGCGGTGCACGAAACCCGGGTGACGCGCCAACGCACCGAGGGCGCCTCACCATGGAGCGAGAGGCCATGCCGTACTTCCTCCGCCGACGGAATGCCGAAGTAGTCGAGGCACAGGCTGTGACCGGCAATGCCAGACAGCAGTCTTCCCTCGACGAGGCTGCCGTAGCGGCGGCGATGCCGCGGTTCACGGTATGTGTGGGGATCGATCGTCGCCCACGGGGGGTTCCAGAGTGGATTGATCGACAGGCCGTCGGGCCTCTCCAGCCGGACCTCGGCGACATGTCCCCCGCCGGTGAGCGTCGTCAGCCGGAGGATGCCATTGCCGAGCGTGTACGCAGCCCGCCCGCGCCAGGTGGTCCGCCGACACTGAAGGAGGTGCCCGGACGACACGTGCTACTGGCTCTGCACGACGGCCAGCTTGAACGGCTCGACGCACCCGACCATCACCGAATCCTCGTCGTACTTCGCGCGAAGAGCGGTTACCATCGGTCCGAAGAACGCATCGATGCGGCCATAGCTCGTATAAGGAGCGCCTTCGGCGAGGATCTGCTTCAGGCGGTACAACGCTTCGGTCAGGTCCTTGCCCGGCTCGTAGATGGGACGCGGCCAGACGGTGATGGCGATCATCTTGTCCCAGCCCGTCTCCCTGTTCCACTCGAGCAACCGGTCGAAGTAGTGCTCGACGAGGCGTGCCGCGTCAACCCTCGTGGGACGGCCGCGCATCGTCGCGACGAATGCCTGACGGGCCTGGCGAATCTCGAGCTGCATCCGCAGATTGCGTACGACCGCCAGGGCGTCGGGAAACAGCAGGCGGCCGATGGCGCCGGCCGGGCCGGCCTCGGCGCCGCCCTCGAGCGCCTCGAGGCGTGACAGCAGCGGTCCGATGCGCTCGGCGTCGTCCTCGCGCAACGCGAGAAAGGCATCGGCAATCAGGCGCTGCTGTCCGGGATACAACTGCTGGGCGAGGTCGAGCAGGACATCGGGTTCGGCGCGATCGAGATACTGCGTGTTCCACGCGCTCATGAAGAAATAGAAGGTGCGTGGGAACTGAAGCAGCATCAGCTGGTTGTTCCCCATCACGCCGCGAAGACCGGTGAACTCACCCGCCCGGGTGAAGACGCGCCGGACCGAATCCTGTCCGAGATTGGTCGCGGGAAAGGCCGGCTCGCTTTCGATCGCGCCGTACGGCAGGTACACCGTCTTACCCAGGACCTGTTCCTTCGCCACGACCGACAGGTACGGTGGCTGGCCGGCGATGAGCCCCCACGGATCGTCGAGCTGTGCTTTGAACGTGCGAATCGTCTCTCCCATGAACGCGACATCGCTCTCGTCCGGATTCTTGTCGGTCCAGTCGTAGGCGGCGACTACCGAATCGGTCGAGGTGAAGAACTTGTGGCGGCCCCACCCGACGTGCATCCAGTCGACCAGCGTCGGATGCGTCCCTGCTGCGGCGTGACGGTCGATCAGCCGGCGCGCCGCCTTGAAGATCCGTACCTGATCGTTCAGCGGGCTCTGCGGCCATCCTCCGGGGTCGGAATCGATCATCACGTAGGCGTTGGCGTTGTTCACGATCGCGTAGAACGCGTCGAACGACTGCTCGATCCGAGCGAACTGGGCGGGATCGGCCGGATTCATGTCCTTCTGGCAGTCATTGACCCAGTACGGACGCACGCGTGGATCGGGCACGCCGCAATCGCTCACGCCGATCCGGTTGGCCGACTGCATGATCCACACGTCCATGCCGCGCTGCCGCTGCGCGTACTCCACGACGCGGTGGACCTCCCGCAGGTACGCCTCGTCGCCGGACGAGAGGGGCACGGGCAGGATCTCCATGAAGGGCCACAGATAGAAAAGGTTGATGCGCTGCGCCCATGCGATGTCCACGAAGCGCTTCCAGTCCGCCTCCTTCCAGGCGCGGAACGCGTAGGGATAGTTCAACGGCCAGCCATTGAGATGAATGCCGCGCACGCCGTAGGTGGGACTCTCGCGTCGATCGACCGGCGCATCCACGTAGGGGAGTCGGCCATCGGCGCGAATCAGCTGGAGCAGCGTGGCGACGCCGGTGTTGGTACCGTGCGGATCGCGGCCGGCCACGGCAAGCACCGGACCGCCGGCCAGTCTGAACGACCGGATGACGAACCCATCATCGCGCAGATCGTCGAGCGCGCCGAGTTCCACACCGAGCGTGCGCGCCGCCGCCATCCCGATCGCGACCCGCGTGCGGCTGGCACTGCGCGGCGTGACTGCCGGGATGGGCGTGCCCGTGATCTGCTCGAGGTACGCGGTGAGATCACGAGCCGCGTACTGCACGTACGAGGGCTCTGTCGGATCCACCAGGACGGTGGCGGTCGATAACACGATCCTCGAGCCGCGCTCCTCGACACGTGGCGGCGCCTGTACTTCGTTGGCGGGTGCACTGCCCGTCAGTACAAGCACGAATGCCCAAAGTGCGGCCGATTGCGGCATGTTTGAACTCTCAAAAAACAGCTGACCGCGTGATGATATATTATCGATTATCGTGTAATCAAGATAGGAACCAATGCCATCGCGATACGCCGCGCTCATCTGCATCCTCGTCGCGACCACTGGTGTGTTGGAGCTGCGAGCACGCGAGGGAGTCCGGATCGTCACGATCGGGCGTCAGGATCGCTCGTTCGCCGAATTCTCCCGCACCTTGGACGTCTCGAGCACGGTCGTCTACCACGCCGGCACCAGCAGGTCCGCGGATTGGCCCGTCTACCACCCCGGCACCTTCGACGCCGTCGTGGGAAGGAGCACCATGGAACGCGACTGGACTGAGGTGCCCCCCCGGCCTGCCATTCCCCCGCTCCAGATCACGTTCGACCTCGCGCAGCCGCTCCGAGGCGCCGTGGCCCTTCACCTCGACGCCATCGTGCGCCACCGGCGGCCCGCCGCACCACGATACGTCGTCAGCGTGAACGGCCGGACCGCTGGCAGCTATCGGATCGAGCCACGTCCGGCGCCGGAGCTGTGGTGGCCGAACGGCGGCGAAGGAGACGGCAACCTTCAATACTTCGGCTATGCCACGCTCGACATCCTTCTTCCCGCCTCGCACTTTGCGGTCGGCGCGAACACGCTCGAATTCGAGTGTGTCGACGGCTTCGGCATTTTCTACGACGATCTCTCGCTCACGTCTCTACCGGACCGCGACCTGCCCGCCTTCACCGACGCCTCGGTAGACTCGACGATCCTCTACAAGCAGCGCCCGTCCGGCCTCGTCGAGCTGGCCGCCGCGCGTCTGCGCACGACCCGGCCGCTCGGCCGCACCACGCTCAGACTCACCGTCGGCGATCACCAGCTGTCGGCCGTCGCGAATCAGGACGATGCCGGCGATCTCGAGGCGACGTTCGAGGTGCCGGTAAACGAGGCGCCACAGACAGTGACACTGCACGTCGACGGAATCGACCAGGCGGTCTTCCGCGGCACGTTCACGCCGAAGCGCCGGTGGACGGTCTACGCGCTGCCCATGGAGCAGGCCGACTTCGGCTACAACGACCTGCCCGCCCGCACCCTCGAATGGGAGAACCGTTTCATCGACAAGGCGCTCGCGATCCAGGATCGGCATCCCCTTTATTCGTTCACGCTCGACGCTGCCGCCAACCTCGACTCGTATCTGGCGACGCGACAGGCGCCGCAGGCTGCGCGGCTCGTGGGTCACCTGCAATCTGGCCGGTGGGGCCTGAACGCGCTCTACGGCAACTTCTTCACCGGGCTGATGACGCCTGAGGAGCTGTACCGGTCGGTGGAGTTCGCCCTGCGGTTCGGGAAACGCCACGGCATCGTCGTCGATTCGGCCTCGCAGACCGACGAGCCCTCGGTGACCTGGGCGATGCCGCAGGTGCTCGCGGACGCGGGCATCGAGTACTTCACGAACGGCAGCGATCCGATCCGCGGTGCGCTCAACCCGATTGGCCTGCTCAACTTCAAGTCGCCGTTCTACTGGGAAGCCCCGAACGGCAGCCGGGTGCTCGTGTGGAGCGGTGTCTCCTACACGGCCATCGACGACATGACCTGGGGCGGGTGGAACGCCGAGGCCGTCTCGACCGGACGCTACGCGCCGTCGCTGCTCGGCCTCACGCGGTCACTGCCGCTCTTTCTCTCCCAGTACGAGCGCGCCGACTACCCATTCGACGCGGTGCAGCTGTTCGGGCTGCACAACGACGAGATTCCGATGCGGCACTGGGGCGATGCTGACGTCCTCGATCTCTGGAACCGCGAGTTTGCGTACCCGAAGATCGTCGCCGCGCCACAGCGCGACTTCTTCAAGTACATCACCAGCCGCTTCGGCGATCGCATCCAGACGCTCAAGGGCGACGGCGGGGCGTACTGGGAAGACGAGGCAGGCGCCGATGCCAGGACAGCCGCCCTCATCCGCGCGGCGCAGGCGCAGCTCGTCGCCGCGGAGACCTTCGAGAGCATCGCGCTCTGGCTTCAGCCTCACCTGCGATTCGATCCGGCACCGTTCGACGCGGCATGGCACAACATCATGCTGGCCGACTCCTACGTCTGGAGCGATGCGAACTCGTTCCGCCGTCCCGACAGCTACCGCACGCGAGAGGGTGAAGCCGCCCACCGTGCCTGGGCAGAAGCCGCCTTCCAGCAGACGAAGGACCTTCGGCTGGTGGCGATGGACAAGATCGCCGAGCTCGTTCGGTCCGATCGGCACGGCGCCGTCGTCTTCAATCCCGAGAGCCGGCCGCGCACCGGCCTTTTCGACTATGAGCTCGAGCCCGGCGAAGCGCTCGAGGATCCGGCATCGGGCGCGCCGCTCCCGTGCGGTGTCGTGCGATCGCAGAACGGCTATCACGACGTCCGCTGCCTCGCGACCGACGTGCCGGCGACGGGCTACCGGTTTTACGCGGTCGCTCCCGGGCGGGTGCCGGCTGGCGAACCCGTAGCCGTCGATCCGCGGAGGCCGACGGTCGAGACCGCTCAGTACTCGATGCAGCTCGACCCGGTGACGGGCGCGATCGTGCACCTCGTGGACAAGGCCACCGGGGTGGACCTGGTGAATGCCGCGTCCGGCTACCGGATGAACGAGTACCTGTACGTCACGGGAGGCGATCCCGGCGGCTTCATTCCGGGCAGTGTGAAGGACAACCGCCTGCTCGCGGCCGACGTCACCCTGCCCGTGCCCGAGCTCACGGTCCACCGCGCAACGCTGACGGCGCCGCCCGAGGCGCGGCGATTTCCGTGGGGCACGGTCGTGACCATGCGCGCCACGGCGACGAACACGCGCGCGCTCGTCTCGACCATCACCGTGTTCGATGCAATTCGCCGGGTCGAAATTGCCAACGAGGTCGACAAGGTCGCGACCCTGAGGAAGGAAGGCGTGTACTTCGCGTTTCCTTTCGCGCTGGCGCAGCCCCAGGTCAGGTACCAGGGCGCGACCGCCTGGGTGAACCCGGTCACCGACATGTTGCCGGGCGCCAACCGGCAATGGTTCACCACGCAGGGCGGCGTCTGGGCGAAAGGGGCGGGCGGAGCCGCGGCGTGGGCGACTTCCGACGCGCCGCTCGTCACGCTCGGCGATATCAACCGGGGGCTGTGGCCTGCGTCGCTCGACCTCCGCAACGCCACGCTCTTCTCGTACGTGATGAACAACTACTGGTACACGGACACGCCGGCACGCCAGGGGGGCCGTTTCACGTTCCGCTACGCGCTGACGAGCGGACCAGACGTCTCGCTCGCCGACGCGATCGCGCTGTCCGCCGATCAGCGCTCGCCGCTCGTCGCCATCCGCCGGTACAGCATGGGCTGGGAGCCGCAGATCGACGCTGCCGGCGAGAGCTTCGTCGACGTGTCGCCGTCCGGCACCCGCCTGCTGACGGTGCGGCCGCTCGAGAACGCAGGTTCGTACCTGATTCGCGTTCAGAACGGCACACCAGACGCGATTCCCGTGCGGATCCGCCTGCCACATGGTTTGGTGACACGCGCCTGTCTGGGCACCGTGCTCGGTGAGTGCGCGGGCGCCGTCGATGTCACCGGCGACACGCTGACCGTGCCGTTCCGTGCCTACGACATCAAGACGCTGGTGGTCTCGGTCGGTGCAGGCGGGTCCGATACTCCGGCCGTCCCTGGATCCCGCAATTGACGTGGAAGAGAGCGCCCCCGAAGTAGCCATTGATCGCGTCGTAACCAGGAGGCATCACGGGCGTCGGCTCCGAGGTGGCGGCGGAGGTGATGAAGATGTCGCGCAGGTCCGGGCCTCCGAACGCGAGCGACGACGTCTGCTTGGCCGGAACGGCAATCCGGCGCTCCAGCGTGCCGTCGGGATCGTAGCGGCAGACGCAGCCGCCGTACCACTCGGCGAACCAGATGAATCCCTCGGCATCCACGGTCAGCCCATCCGGCAGACCCGACGATCCGTCCAACTGCGCCAGCACTCGCCGGTCCCGCACACTGCCGGTGGCGGCGTCGTAGCCATAGGCGTAGATCGTCCGGGCGACCGAGTCCGCGAAGTACAAGGTCTTCGTATCGGGCGACCATCCCAGGCCGTTGGCAAGGTGGAATCCTTCGTCGAGCACGCGCGCCGTGCCGTCGAGATCGACGGCGAACAGCTTCCCGAGCGGATACGCCCCCGATGGCCTGTAGAAGCACGATCCGGCAATCAGCCGGCCTTCGGGGTCGGCGGCGCAGTCGTTCAGCTGCAAAGGATCCCGGCCGCACCTCTCGACGATCGGCTCCGGCGTGTTGCGACCGTCCCATTGCCAGACGCCCGCGCCGTTGACGAAGGTGAAGCCGCCTTCATCGTGCAGCGCCGCGCCGTTCACGACGAAGTCGCTCAGGACCACGGATCGCTCGCGCACCGACCAGTCATAGCCGAAGAACCGGCCGGCGCAGTCGGTCCAGTACAGCCGACCGGTCGCTACGGTCCCAAATCGGTGATTCGCCGCACGGGTTCCCGTCGTCGACGAGCACGGTGCACGCCGTCATGTCATCGGTCTCCGGAAGGTAGCGCCGCAGCCGCCTGTTGCCGGTGGTCGTACACGGTGAGCACGACCGTCCCGATGAGGACGAGTGCACCACCGAGGATCTGGTGAACCGAAATCCGGTCGTGAATCGTGATCACGGACAGCACCAGCCCGAAGAATGGCAGCAGGTAGATGGATGCCGACACCTGTCCGACCTCGAGACGATTCAGCACCCACATCCAGAGCACCATGGCGAAGCCCCAGGGCAGCAGACCGAGCGACAGCACCGCCCACCACGTCGACGGCGCATACCCGGCCACGTCGAAGAAGGGCCTGCGCTCCAGGCCGAACGAGATGACTGCGCATGCCGCGGCCCCGACGATGTAGCTGTAGATCAGGACGTCGAGCTCGGAGTCGTGGGACAGCAACTCCTTGCTGTAGGTGTTGTAGAAGGCGCTCCCCAGCCCACCGAGCAGGATGAGGACGTTACCGACCAGCACTCCTCGTCCGAACGACGCGTTCGCAAGGTCTCCCGTCGAAATGAGGAGCGTTCCTGCGAGTCCGAGCGCGAGGCACAGGAGCCGCAGCGGCGTCAGACGTTCACCGAGCATCAGCACGCCGAGCACGGTCATGAGGACGGGGATGGTCAATGAGAGGATCGCCCCGTTCGAGGCGGAGGAATGCGCAATGCCCCACGAGAGCAGGACGGACGGTGGCACGATGCCGAGCACGCCGAGCAGCAGGTAGGCGATGACGCGGCTCCCCTTGCCGTCGCCGCGAGGCTCGCTTCGGCGCGCGCGATCCCTCAGCCACCACGGCAACAGCAGCAGAAGGGCGGCCACCAGCGTCCAGAAGTTCAGAGCCGCGGGCTCCATCGCGGCGCCAGCAATGGCGTAGGCCGGATATTGCGCGGCCCAGAGCAGGTTGACAAGGACCAGCGCCGCGACCTCGAGCCATCCTCCGGTGCTGCGGGTCATAACGACAGCCGCGTGAGCAGTCCACCATCCACGATGAGACTTGCGCCGGTGATGTACGCCGCGTCAGGCGATGCGAGGAACCAGACGGCGCGCGCGATGTCATCGGGTACACCGACCCTGCCGAGCGGGATACGGCGTCCGATCTCGCGGACGGCCGCTTCGGGATCCGGTTGATCTTTCAGGAGCGGCTCCATCATCCCGGTTCTGATCGCGCCCGGACACACGGCATTCACGCGGATGCCATCGGCGGCATAGTCGAGCGCCATCGCTCGCGTCAGCGCGAGCAGGCCGCCCTTGGTCGCGGCATACACCGAAATGTTGGGCTCGTTGGCAAACGCCTGCACTGACGAAATGTTGACGATGGTCCCTCTGGACGCGCGCAGGAAGGGATAGGTGTACTTAGCGCACAGGAAGGCCGCGCGAAGGTTCGTGTCGGTGATGGCGCTCCAGTCGTCCGCGGTGTACTCCTCCGGACGCAGGTAGCGCTCGATGCCCGCGTTGTTCACCAGCACGTCAATGCCCCCGAAGACCTCACCGGCGCGCGCGACGGCCGCACGGATCTGCTCTTCGTCGCGGACGTCGGTCTCGACGAACAGCACGTCACGGCCCTCGGCGCGGAGCGACGCTTCGAGCTCTCCGCCGCGCACGCGGTCCCGATCGGCGATGACCGCCCGCTCGCCGTGGCGCGTGAACGCCTCGACAATGCCACGACCGATGCCGTGGGCACCGCCGGTGACCAGCGCGACCCGAGATGCACTCATTGACATACTCCTACCCACGGGCGCGGACGGTGGGCCGTTATCGATGAACGATGATCAAGCTGGCCGCGTTATACTGAACAGGAATCTCGCCCTCGAGTCCAGCAGACGCGAACATGCCCATTTCCGCGGAAAAACTCAACACGCAGCCTGCCCGTCATCTCGTCGCCGAGAGGATTCGAGAATCCATTCTTGACGGCTCTCTCCAGCCGGGCGAGCGGCTCGTCGAGCGGAAGCTCGCCGACACCCTGGGCGTCAGCCAGTCGGCGATCCGCGAAGCGCTGATCCAACTCGAGCTCGAAGGCCACGTCACGAAAAAGCCCAACTCGGCCACTTACGTGACGAACCTCAGCCAGCGCGAGCTCGAGAACACGATCGTCGTCCGCCGTGCGCTCGAAGCCTTCGCCGTCGAGGAAGCGGCGAGGCACGCCACTCCCGCCGACCTCGCCCGGCTCGAAGAGCTCTACGCGCTCGCGTCGGCTGCGGCGCAGTCGCGGGAATCGCAGAAGTACATCCGGCGCGACCTGGACTGGCACATCAGCGTTTGGGAATCCACGCACAACGAGTGTCTCGTCGAGTGTCTCCGGCGCATCGTCGTCCCCCTGTTCGGCTTCAGCGCCATCCGGGTGGCGATGCAACCGGGCTTCGACCTGCAGCACGACGTGCGCCTCCATCGCACGGTGCTCGATGCCATCAAGGCGGGTGAACCGCAACGGGCGCGCCGGGCGTTCAACACGGCGATGAACGACTGGGCGGAACAGGCCAGCAATCTCTACACGGAGGAGCAGAAGACGGCACGCGGCGCGACCGCGTGACGGCACCGGATCAGCCGATTCCGAGCAGGACGGCCGACACGAGGCCGGTCGCAATTCCCCACTTCGCGTAGGTTCCGACGCGCTCACCGAAGAACAGCACGCCACCGAGCACCACCACGCACAGGCTGGCTCCCATGCCCAGCATGTAGACGACGCTGCCCGGCACGCCGTGCGACAGCGCGGCGCCCATGAAGAACTGGCCGCCGACGCTGGCCACTGCCATCACGAGACCGATGAGCAGGTTGGCCGTCGTCAGCGGGTGCCGCGCAGAGACGAGGCCCGCCAGCCCGAAGACGAACCCCGCCAGGTACCAGTACACCAGGTACACGGCCGTGTACTGGTCCGCCAGCCCCCATCCTGCAAGCACACGCAGGC
Source organism: Vicinamibacteria bacterium (assembly GCA_963697705.1). Classification (GTDB taxonomy): domain Bacteria; phylum Acidobacteriota; class Vicinamibacteria; order Vicinamibacterales; family JAENWD01; genus CAVUCH01. Next base: position 380,223 of record CAVOPA010000006.1, on the reverse strand, counting down.
CGAAGGGACACGTGCCATTCAGCAGGAATGCCGCGAGCATCGCCACGATCCAGACGTTGGCGTTCTTCCGGCCGGGGTCTGCCGCCATCGATGCCGCACTGTCTTGCTGCTTGTCCTTCCAGAGCAGGAGGATCGAGATGACCACCAGCACCAGCACCACGGCCTTCGCCGCCGTGATGCGCTCGCGATAGATCACTGCAGAGAGGGTCGCCGGCACGATGGCCGACATGTTCATGAAGATCCAGCTGCTCGTGATCTTCCCGAACTGCAGGCCGTACAGGAACACCCAGAACGCCAGGATGGCGAGCGCGCCGAACACGACGGCGGTGCGGCCGACGGCGGCGGGGGGAACCAGGCTTCTCTGCTGGCCGATGACGACGTAGATGCCCATGATGACGGTCGATCCGCCGAACAACACGAGGGCCGTGTTGAGCGGCTTGCATCCATGGACATCGGCCAGCTTGCTCAAGACACCCAGCACACCGATACTGAGCATCGCAAGTACGGCGAACAGGTATCCGGTCAGCATGGCGCTACCCGTCCTGCCGTCCGTCGGACGACGCGTTCCGCCAGAGCGACTGCAGGCACTCCATCACGCGTGCTTCGCATCCGGGCGCCAGCGCGCGGCGATGCCGGTAGCGAAGCGACGCGCTTCCAAGGTCGGGAAACGTGCCGGCTTCGTAGCCGCCGAGCGCGAAATCACGGTCGAGGGGCACGTAGCTCTCGCATCCGTTCGTATACGCGAGCATCATCCGATGCATCGTCGGAGCTTCCCGGTCCAGCCGGAGCTGGTACTCGGCTACCAGCTCATGACTTGCCGCGATGAGCGACCATGCGTCGCCGACGCGCAGGCACTGAGCCTCGAAGCGCAGCGGCCGCTCGTCGTCCGCGTCGATCTTCGCCAGGAGATCACGGAGGCAGTGGATCGTGTCAACCATCCACCACGGCTTCCCTTCCATCGGCTGCACATCGTCGGCCACAGACGACGCCGTCGTGCTGACGGGTGTCGCGGCCGCGTCCTGCAGGTTCCAGAGCTCGTCGTCGCTGAACGCGGTCCGTCCATAGGCGTTCGCGAGACGCCGTTCGGCGGCTTCCAGCGCCTCGGTGCACGCCGCGCGAGTCGGCAGCCGCAGAAGCGGAAGGTGTTCGCGAATCTCGACAACGGACAAGGGACTCGAGGTCACGACGTCACTGGCGGCCACGGCGTGGAGCGTAGCATCTGCGAGCACGTCTCCTGCGTGCCGTGCCGCCTCGATGCCGCCGCGGAGCGGGTCGGCGTTGATGTCGGCCGCAAAGGCCTGACCGAAGAGGGCCACGGCGTCGGAGCCGAGCCGCTCCTCGATCCGGCGGGCGGCGAAGCCCGGGAACTCCGCGCTCGTGAGGCGGCTGGCGCCGTGGATGATGACGGGATGTGCCGCGTGGCTGAAAACGACCGACAGCGGCCGTCCATCGGAACGGTCCACGGCCAAGACGTCCACCCACGGCACGACCGGGCCGTCCGGATTCGGCTTCATGACTACCGTGCCGCCGGAGAGCAGCCTGCGGTTGCTGCCGAGGCGAACGGGCGCGCGGCCGGCGCGCAAGGTCACGAGCTCCAGCCGCGTACAGGCGTCAGCCACCACCGTGGCCACCGTGCTCGCGAGCCCGGCATGCCAGGCACGCTGCGGACCCTCGGGCCACCTCGGGCCGAGCACGCTCCATGGAATCGTGAACGGCGACGAATGGTTGTGCGTGCAATGGACGAACGCGGTCGTGATGCCCGTACGCTCACGGATCGCGGTGCGAGCAGCATCGGCCAGCTCGAAGTTCATGCCGATGAGGTCGAGCGAGACGATGGCGACCCGCGCCTGCCCGTCGTCGAGCACGAGGGCACGCACGAACAGATCGTCGTGGACGCCCGTGCTCCGCTGAATGGTGCCGATGGCCGGCGTCCCGACGGGTGGTGTGATGGTGGCTTTGGCGGCTCCGGCAGTCAACGTCCGTTGTGATCGTGGCATGCGTCCGGCTCCTCGCCAGGCAATGCGGTCCCGGTCCGGCTCCCCTAGGTCAGCACAATGTCGCGGTGACAGCCGCGGCTTCGCGGCGGAACGCCTCTAGCGCGTCGCGGTTGATGTCGATGCCGAGGCCAGGACGCCGTGGAATCGGGATTTCGCCATTGACCATCTGCAGCTCGTTCGAGACGAGTTCACGACGCAGCGACGATTCGCACAACTCATCTGGCAGGAACTCGATGAAGGCGCAATTCGGCGTCGTCGCGGCAAGATGTGCCGCGGCCGCAATCGAGATGCCCGTCTTCCAGAGGTGCGGCACGATGGTCAGACCGCGCTGCTCCGCCAACGTGCACACCCGCTTCGCCTCGGTGAATCCGCCGACCCGGCCCACGTCCGGCTGCACGACGCTGATCTTCCCCCGATCGATCAGATCGGCGAACTCGTGCCTGGTGGCGAGCCACTCGCCGGCGGCGATCGGGATGGGCTGTTCCGCGCTCAATCTCGCATAGCCATCCAGGTCGTCCGAAGGTAGCGGCGTCTCGACGAAGAACAAGTCGAAATCGACCCACGGCCGGATAGCGCGCAGGCAGGTGTTGGCGTCCGGAAAGGCGTACTGCACGTCCACCATCAAGGTGAAGTCCTTTCCCACTGCCGCGCGGACTTCGCCGATGACTGCTGTCATGTCCTCGTGCGAGGCCTTGAGGCCCTTGTGCGCGTACGGCCCGGTGGGCGTCACTTCGATCTTCGCCGCACGGAAGCCGAGCGCTTTTGCCCGCAGCGCCCAGTCGACGAGCGAGCGGCGGTAGGCCGGAAACGAGCTCACCTCGGGCTGCAGCGACGCGTACGGGACGACCGTCTGGCGCACGGCGCCGCCGAGGAGCTCGTGGCAGGGCTTCCCGAGCGCCTTGCCGCGCAAGTCGTGCAGCGCCATGTCGAGGGCACCCATCGCGTGGATCACCGCGCCGCGGCGTCCGTTCATCGCTGACCCGACGTAGAGCTTCTCCCAGAGTGCCTCGGGCGCGAGCGGGTCCTCGCCGATGAGCATCTGCGCCAGCCCGCGACCCATCGTGTGCGTGCCCGGCGCCATGATGCAGGCTCGCGCGATCCAGGGGTTGATGTCGCTCTCGCCGATGCCGGTGAGGCCCTCGTCGGTGTGGATCTCCACCACGATGTCGTCCTGCGCGGAGCTGGTGGCGCCGATGTCGTAGCCGGGTTCCAGGAGCACGTGGCAATCGATGCGCGTGATCTTCATCGCTCACCACCCCTGGGTCAGTGCGAGCTTGAAAGGGTCGATACAGCCGATCATCACGGAGTCCGCGCCGTACCTCCGCAGCAGGCGTTCGGCGATCGGGGTGAAGAACTGGTCGATCTGCGCGTAGGAGGCATAGGGCTTCCCCTGGGCGATCGCCTTGCGCAGGCGCGTCATCGCCTCTGTCAGGTCCGGGCCGGCCTCGTAGATGGGCGTGCGCCAGATCGTGATGTCGATCATCTCGTCCCACCCGGTCTCGCGGTTCCACGCGAGCAGCGCGTCGAAGTACCGCTCGAGCAGCGCCGCGCTGTCCTCGACGGCCGGCGTGCCCTGCAGCCCGTGGATGAGTGACTGGCGCGCGGCGCGGATCTCGAGCTGCGCTTTCAGGACGCGCAGCAGCGTGAGCGGATCGGGAAAGAGGAATCGTCCGATCGACCCGGGCCGGCCCGTGTCCTTTCGCTCGATCAATGCCGCGAGGGGATCGATGACGGCACGGATCGCCGCCGGATCCTCGGCGCGGAGGTGCTCGTAGGCACGCGCGACGAGCGCCGCGTGGTCCGGGTAGAGTCGTTCGGCGAGGTCCTGGAGCACGTCGGGCTCGGCGCGGGCCTTCGACGCGAGCCGCCACGCGCTCTCGAAAAAGTAGAAGGTCCGGGGAAGCTGAAGGATCGTCAGCTCGTTGTTCCCCATCACCCCTTTCAGGCCTGGGTAGCGCTCGACCGTGTCGAACACGTCGCGGACCGGCTGCAGACCGAGGTTCGTGGCCGGGAATGCCGGCTCCATCTCGATCGCGCCGTATTGCAGGTACACGGTCTTCCCGAGTGTCGACGTCGCCTTCGCGGACTCGAGGTACGGCGACAGGCCGGCGATGAGCGCCCAGGGCTCGGCGAGCGTCGCGCCGAAGTTGCGGATGGTGTCCTGCATGAAGTCCACGCCGCGTTTCCCGCTCTCGGCGCCGGTCGGATGCCGGCCCCACCCCAGCCACATCCAGTCGATGAGCTTCGTCGACTTGCCGTGCGTGTTGTAACGATCGAGCAGCGCCCTCGCGCCGTTGAAGATCCGCGACTGGTCGCTCAGCGGGCTGCCCGGCCATCCGCCGGGATCCGAGTCGATGAAGCAGAAGCCGTCGGCGTTGTCGACGATGCGGTAGAGCGCCTCGAAGTGAGCCATGGCCCGGGCGAGCGCCTCCGGGTCGCCGGGATTCATGTCCTGCTGGCACGTGCCCATCACCCAGTACGTGCGCAGGCGTGGGTCGCGCGACCCGCAGTCGGACACGCCGATGCGGTTCGCGGACTGCATGATCCAGACTTCCATCCCGCGCTGGTTCTGGGCGTAGTCCACGACGCGGCGGACTTCCTGGAGATAAGCCTCGTCCTCAGGCGTCAGCGGGAGCGGGATGATCTCCATGAAGGGCCAGAGATAGAAGAGGTTGATCCGCTGGGCCCACGCGATGTCGACGAAACGCTTCCAGTCCTCCTCCTTCCAAGCACGGAACGCGTAGGGGTAATTGAGCGGCCAGCCGTTCAGGTGAATGCCGCGAACGGCAATGCTGGGAGTCTCGCGGCGATCAAGCGGCCCTTGCACATACGGTCCGCCCTGGCCCGACCTGATGAGCGGCAGGAGCGTGGCCAGGCCGGCGTTGGTGCCCCGCGGGGACTGGCCTGCGACGACGAGGACGGTCCCGCCGCCCCGCTGTCTCGCCTCGAAGACGAATCCCTCGTCGCCGAGATCCGTGAGGGCCGCGCCGCCGTACGCGGTGGCGATCCGGGCGCCGACCGCGACGACCATGGCTCCCGCTGCCGGTGGCGTGGCCGTTCCGCGGACAGGCACGGCACGACCGCTGAGCGTCGTCAGGTAGGAGGCGAGGTCCCGTGCACCGTACTGCACGTACGACGGCTCCGCGGGGTCGACGGCGATCACCGCGTTCGAGAGCGACACAACCGGCGGATCGGGAGCCGCCGCGGTCAGCGGACGTACCGCGCAGAGAGTCGCGCAGATCGCTACCGGGACGGCGAGCCAGGACGGCACCCGGCTCGCTCGTTCCTTCCTCACACCGCGAGGGATCGGCATGGAGCGCTCAGAACTCGACACGGAAGGCGAACTGCAGTTCGCGGTTGTCGAGCCGAGTGCTCGTGACCTGGCCGAAGAGCGGCGTCCCGAAGTCGGTGACCGGGTCGCCCATCACGAGGTGATTGAAGGCATTGAACGCCTCGACCCGGAACTGCAGCCGGACGCGATCGGTGATGCGCATGTTCTTCACGAGCGACAGGTCGACCGTGTTGATGCCGGGCCCGGTGACCGTCCCGATGCCCCGCGTCGCCGAACGTGTAGGGGGGTGGCGCCGCGAAGGCGTCGGTGTTGAAGAACTTCTCCACCGTCTCCGGACCGGTGTTCGGATCGCCGACGCGGTTCGGCAGCTTGGCGCCCTCGCCGACGTTCGGGTTGTCGTACGGCAGTGTCACCGTCAGCGGCTGACCACTCTGCATCGTCCAGATCCCGCCCAGCTGCCAGCCGCCGAGTAGCCCGTCGACGAGGCCGTTGGCGTCGTTCCCCCAGCGCTTGCCACGCCCGAACGGCAACTCGTAGATGGTGCTCAGCGTGAAACGGCGCCGCGCGTCGGCGCTCCAGAGACCGCGGTTGGCCGCGCGGTTCTGCGCGTCCTGCAGGTCGGGCACGAAGGCGCCGGTTTCCGCCAGCTGGCTATCGGTGAGCGCCTTGCCCCACGTGTACGACGCGATGTAGGCCAGCCCCTTCGAGAACCGCCGCTGCGCCCGGATTTGCAGCGCGTTGTAGCTCGCGCTTCCGATCGGCTCGTTGCCCGCGATCGTGGAGACGTTCGTGTACGGACGCCGCGGGTCGATGTCACCGGGACCCGGCCGCGGCTGGTTCGGCCACGTGCGCGCCCAGAGGTGACTGTCCTTGTTGCCGACGTAGGTGACGTCGAGGACAGTTCCGGCCAGCTCGCGCTGAACGCCGAGGCTCCATGCCTGGAGATACGGCGTCGGCGCATCCTCGGGAATGTAGGTGAACTGCACGCCGCCGGCCGGAAGACCCGCGGTGGGGTTGTACCAGTCCCAGCTCTGATAGTTGCTGAGATTGTTGAACCGGTTGTAGAAGCTGACAAACGGCGGGTTGATGCTGAGGAACACGAACTGGTTGAACGGTTCCGGCTGGAAGAAGACGCCATAGGCCCCGCGGACCACCATCTTCTCCGAATCGCCCACCCGGTAGGCAAACCCGATGCGCGGCGCGAAGTTGTTGTTGTCGTCCTGACCAAGCGTGCTGCGCGTCGACGAGATCGACGTGGGCAGCGCCGTTTCGCAGCGTCGCACCGGCGGATCGGGCACGCACGGGCCGGAGAGGACGACCGACGCCTGCCCGCCGCCCGGCGGCAGCACGATGTTGGAGATCGTGTTGTTGTCCGACACCGGCCAGGGGCGGCGCTCGTAGCGGAGGCCGAGGTTCACCGTCAGCTTCGGCGTGACCCGCCAGTCGTCCTGGATCCACGGCATGATCTCGGTCTGGCGGAACTGCGGGTCGAAGAGCTCCGGCGACAGCAGAAAGTTCCCGGGGACCCCGATCAGCATGTCGGCCATCGAGTGCCCGGTGAACGAACCGTCGAACACGTAGAGGCCGTTCGGAATGATGATCTCCGGGAACGTCTCGTGGTGGTTGACGATGTGGAGGCCGGCCTTGAGCAGGTGCCCGCCTCGTACCAGGCTGATGTTGGCCTGACCCTCGTACCGATCACTGTACCAACTCCTCGGCGTCGATGGCGCGCCGCCGACCGCGTTGTAGCCGGGCACGATGAAGGCCGGGGCGTTCGACGCCGCAGGATCGGTGGCCACACCGCTGATCTGGAGGATGTCCGCCGCGATGTTCGGCGTGGTGAACGCGTGGTTCTGGTTGACGATCTGCCGGAACCGGTTGTAGCCGCCCCGCACTTCCAGGACGCTGCTCGACCCGAGCGTCTTGGTCACCTGCGCGCTCAAGTTCGCGTCGCGGTTGCTCTCCTTCGAGGTGAATTCCGGGTTGCGGGTGATGGGAACGTTCCTGATCGTGTTGTATGCGTAGCGCGTGAAGAACGCCGTGTTGTTGCCGAAAGTGTGGTCGACGCGCCCGATGTACTGGTCGGTCTCGTTCTTCCGCGAGCCATCGACCACGTCGTTCTGCACCAATCCAGGTCGGGTGGGGAGCGGCACGTACGTATCGAGGTAGCCCGGCATGACCGCCAGCACCTGGTCGGCCGGGATGACGTTGCCGGGATACGGCAGCCCGGTCGCGGGGTCGTGGATCACGACGGGGTCTGGCAGCGCGAGCAGCTCCGAGAAGTCGCCGTGGTGCATCTTGGCCGTCGGCAGCGTGCTGATTAGAGTGCTCGCCCGATCCTCCCGGAAGCCTTCATAGCTGCCGAAAAAGAACGTCTTGTTCTTGAAAATGGGACCGCCGGCCGCCCCGCCGAACTGGTTGCGGTGCATCGGGGGCTTGTCGGCACCGACCGCGTTCGTGAAGAAGTTCTTCGCGTCGAATGCATCGTCGCGGAGGTACTCGTAGGCGCTGCCGTGCACGACATTGGTGCCCGATTTGGTCAGCATGTTGACGACGGCGCCGGAGTTCGCGCCGAACTCCGCCGAGTAGTTGCTGGTCTGCGTGCGGAACTCCTGGACGGCATCGACAGACGGGTTCATCCCGTTCGTGCCGTGGATCCAGTCTTTGAAGGAGACGCCGTCGAGCAGGTAGTCGTTGTAGACGTCCCGCATGCCGTTCACCGAGAAGTTGCCGCCGCCGATGCTGGTGTTCTGGGCGGCGATCTGGACGGCGCTGAAGGTGCCGGGGCGGCCCATGGTGACGCCGGGCGCGAGGAGCTGGAGCTGCAGGAAGTTGCGGCCGTTCAGCGGCAGCTCGTTGACGATCTTGGTCTCGAACAGTGTGCTGACGGTCGACTCCGCGGTCTGCAGGGCCGCCGTAGCGGCGACCACGCTCACCTGGTCCGCGACGGCACCCACCGAGAGCACGACGTCCATGGTCCGCACGAGCTCGACCTCCAGCTTGAGGCCGTCCACGACCTGCTTCTGGAAGCCGGCCTTTTCGGCAGTGAGCTGGTAGGTCGCGACCTTCACGTTCGGGATCGCGTACTGCCCGTCGGCGTTGGTCGTCGCCCGCCGGCTCTCGCCGGTCTGGGTATTCGTCAGCGTCACCTCGACGCCGGCGACCACGGCCCCCGTGGTGTCCCGAGCCGTGCCGACGACGCCGGATTCCTGCGCCGCGGCAGGTAAGGGGGTCAGCAAACAGAACAGAAGGAGCAACACCCACGTGCGACGGCGGGCAGGCGTGCGCAGCAACAGTTCCATAAACGTCTCCTGAGCCTCGTGAACGATGAACGATAATCGATTATATAATACAAACCCATGCCAGCCCGCAAGGGCTTACCCCTCCGAAGCCGGCACGACGCCGAACCGCCCGCCAGCCTGGCGATCAGCGAAGGAGAACCGGAACGCGTGGTGGTTCCGGCGATTGCGCCGGATGGGTTCAGCGGGTCAGGCGACGCCGCCCGTAGTGAGCGGGCGATTCGCTGGCTGCATCCCGGGCGGGCGAAAGACAAGTGCCGTTCCAGCACCCCGCTCGGGCGTGCGCTGGTGGCGATCGGCGCCGATCAGGCGCGCGGCCTCCGTCTCCAACAACGTGGCTACGTTCGGCTCATGATGGACGACGTTTCTCTGGACCGCGCGTCCAATGAACTATGCGATTGGGAAGGCGCGCCAGCCCGTCGAGCGCACGATCTGCTATCCTCCGATTCTTCATTCGCTTCGAGGCATCATGGCCGCCGCGAACCCGAACGCCGACCTCGCCGGATTCGAGGAGCTCGATCCGCCGTTCACGCACGGCGCCATCAGGCATCGCGTGTTCTGGACAGGCGACGGGTCGCCGGTGCTCGTGCTCCACGAACTTCCCGGGCTCTCGCCCGCCGCCCTTCGTTTCGGCCGGCGGCTGGCAGCCCGCGGGTTCCGAGTCTACCTGCCGCTCCTCTTCGGCGAGCCGGGGCAGGACGATTGGCGCGGCAGCCATCGCGCGCTGCTGCACCGAGCACCGAGACGGCATGTGAGAGGTGGCGAGGAACGCGATGGGAACGCATCCACACGCGCTGCTGATCGAGCGGTTGTACGACGCGCTTCATCGCCACGACGCCGCCGCGATGGCGGCGTGCTACTGCGACGAGGACGTCACCTTTCACGACATCGCGTTTCACATCACCGACAAGACGCGCCTCGCCGGCATGTGGCGGATGATCTGCGAAGGCGAGAGCGGCATCCGCGTCACCGTGCGGCACGTTCAACGCCGACGATCGAGCCGGCGAAGCGCGCATCGTCGACGAGTACCAGTTCGGCAGGAACGCGCGCAAGGGCAAGCCCGGACGGCCCGTGGTCAACAAGATCACGTCGCGTTTCCGTTTTCGCGACGGCCTGATCGAAGAGCACGTCGATGACTGCGACCCGCGCGCCTGGGCGACACAGGCATTCGGCCGGCCAGCGGGCTGGCTCCCCGGCCGCATCCGTCTTCTACGCGCGTTCGCAGCGAATGTGAAGCTGAATCGATTCCTGCGGGCGCATCCGGCCGATCGGGCGGTCTAACAGGGTGATGAATAAGGGCACCCTGAATGAAAAGATGCACGACGAAAAATGTAAATCCCGCTGAATTTTCATTTTGCATCTGAATTGCATTCAGGCGTCGCGTTTTTCAGCAGCCTGCTAAACGCGAGTCGCAGGTCTGCATCATCTCGAGCGATGTACTTGCCAGAAGCCAGGACGATTCAGGGTCGTCCGCGGGTCTCGAGACCCGCATCGAGCGACGAGTGCCCGGCTGCTTTCGGCGTCGCGTGGCCGGCCCTGGGCCGGCCCCTTCATGGACGCAACGGTCGGATGACGCGGGAGCCTTCGATGGAGAACGAGCGCCTGCCTGCCCGGCCGTTTCGCCTGCTGCTGCACGTGCCCGTCCCCTGGGTGTTCGTGTTGACGTACCTTCTTGGCGCGGCGCTCGAACGCGCGTGGCCAACGCGCCCCGAGGTGGACCTCGCGCCCCGATTGATCCTGGTTGGCGGTGCCTTGGTCTTCGCAGCCGGGGCCGGCCTGGCCGCTTGGGGCTGGGGCACTTTCCGACGAGCGGCCACGACGACCGTCCCAGGACGCTCGTCCTCGCGGCTCGTGACGTGGGGACCGTATCGGTTCAGCAGGAACCCGATGTACGTCGGGCTCGCGATCGCCTATCTCGGCGAGGCAGGAATCCTGCGACAGGTTTGGCCCGTTGTTCTCCTCCCGCTCGTCGTAGGCTACTTGAACTGGGTCGTGATTCCCCTCGAGGAGAGGAAGTTGGGCGAGACCTTCGGCGTGGCTTACGACGAGTACAGAGTCCGCGTGCATCGCTGGTTCTAGAGTTCCTGGTCCGCTCCTCTACTGTCTCTCCGTAGTTGGGGTAGGGGAATTGGGAGTTGAGGCTAGGGGCATGTCCCAATGGTCGCCCCCGTGTGGAGGTGCTACGGTTTTTTGTGCCGACTCGGAGCCAGTGTCCAGTGTGCGAGTCGCCGCAGGTCGAAGCAGCCGTGGTGACCTCTGCCTGGACTTACCTTGCATGTCAGCAGTGCCAGCACATCTGGAAGCACGAGCACTCCCGCGAGCAAGCGAGCGACGAACTCACCCCCTACGAGCAGGACGATGCCGTTCCACTGAACTGCATCATGGCAGCTTCCGCACGATCCGCTCGTCCAGAATTACCCGCGCCAAATTGACCAACTGCCGTCCCAGCGGTCGGGGCTGGGATCACTCGCGAACGTTGCCTGCCCTCAGCGGGGCAGCGAGAAAACGAGCTCTGGCGATTGGTCAAGGGCTCGCGTGAACTCCGCTGCGTAGCGGTCTACCTGGAGATCGGGATCGACCTGCGCTTGATGGACGCCGACGACTTTCATCGCACTGAGTTGTTGAAGGATGGCCCTACGGTGCAGGGGAGGGCTGAGGAGTGGCGGGGGAAGCTGCTGCACGCCGGTTGGGCCTGAGCCACAGTTCTGTGCAATGGGCGATGAGCACGTGCCCCGCCCAGGGGTGGAGGGAAGCCGCCCGATGAGCGCGAACGTCTTGCCACTCTTCGCGCAGCCCCTCTGCCCCAACACCTGGCGCAAGGGGCAGAAGATCGGCGACGAACCGGCGGCCCCTCGTCTGGCGGCCCGTCCTCCAAATCGGATTAGCCGTTCTATCACTTCATCTCTTCCGCCAGCCGCTGTAGCCCGCCGGCGGCGCCGCCAAACCCTGTCGGCGGTGCCGGCGCATAGCCCTTGAACCGTTCGGGAATCGTCCACTCAGCGGCGGCGGCCTCCGGCGTCTTGCCCGACTTCAGCGCCGCCTGCGCCCACGACAGGAACTCCTGGTTGAAGTCCGCGTACTCCTTCACGTCCGCCCACGTGGTCGTCGTATCGCTGTGGCCGTTGATGACCGTGTCGACGTTCTTGATCGCGTTGTAGCCCTTGTTGAGGGTCTCGGCGTAGTGCAGGACGGTGCCGCCGTTCGCGCCGTCGTAGAACGGCAGCCCCTTGCGCGCGAACAGGTCCCCGAGGTGCGCCGTGCGCAGCGCCGGGAATACGACCCAGGCGTCCCCGTTCGTGTGGCCCGGTCCGAAGTAGTACAGGTCGATCTCGTCAGCACCCTTGCCGATGGTCATCGTGTCCGTGAACGTCCGCTTGGCCATCCCGCGGTTGTCGTTCTGTTTGAAGATGTCCATCTTCTCCATGTTGGTCTTCGTGTTCTCCTGAACGACGACGTCCACGGTCGCCGGGAACTCGACATTTCCGCTCACGTGATCGCCGTGCGTGTGCGTGTTGATCAGCATCGTGATCGGCTTCGGCGTCAGCTCCTTCACCTTGTCGATGATCGGCTGGCCCCAGCCCGGGTTTTTCGCATCGACGACAGTGACGCCGGCGGACGTGACGAACACGGCGACGTTGCCGCCCCCGCCCTTGAGCACGTACAGGTTGTCTTTGACCTTGTCGACGGTGATGACCTTGGGCCCATTCGCCGGCGGCTGCGCCCTCAGCCCCGCGAATGCACCGACCGCGATCAGGACACCGAGCACGATTCCACGCCTCATGAGACTCCTCCAGGAAAAAATACCCGTTGCACGAACCAGAACGCGCCGGCGGCCATGACCACAACCGAACCGGCGAAGGCGAGGCGCCGTCCCGCGGCCTCGCTGTGGGAGCGCAGCGCCAACAACGCTGTCGCGACAACCGCGACGACCAGCAACTGGCCGATCTCAATGCCCACGTTGAACGATACGAGCGACAAGCCGAGCGCGCGCGCCGGCAGGCCCATCTCGCGAAGCACGCTCGCGAACCCGAACCCGTGGATGAACCCGAACGCGAAGGCAATCCATCCCCGCACGTCAGGTCCATCCCTCTTGAGCAGCGTGTCGGCGCCGACGTACACGATGCTCAGGGCAATCGCCGGCTCGATGAGACGCGCGGGCGGGCTGACGAGATTCAGCGCGGCGAGCGACAGCGTGATGCTATGGGCTGCCGTAAACGCCGTGACGATCACGGCCAGCTGGCGGACCGACCCGCCGAGGAGCAGCAGTCCCACGAGGAACAACAGGTGGTCCGGGCCGATCAGGATATGGTGCACGCCCGCCGGCAGAAACTTCCGCACCACGGCGCTTGCGCCCTGTCGTGTGCCGGGAAAGTACTCGAATTCGCGGTGGTCTCCACCGAGCATGACCTGGGTCAGCGCCTGGTCCTCGTAGATGTTCAGGAACGTCTGATGTTGCGGGTCGTACGGGAACATCGCCGCGTGGATGCGCAGTGTCCCCGGACGGCGCGCGAGCGCATAGCGGACCGGCAGGCGTAGCGAGTTGCGGCCGGCGAGCAGTTCGGGCGAGGACCACTGGGGCTCGAGCTCCCGGCCATCGGCGCTGATGCCGAACCGGCCGGCCAGCAGGTCATGCACTGCGGTGGCGCGCTCAGCCGCGAACGCGGGATCCAGCAATCGTTCGGCGGGCTGGATGTCGAGGTCGTGGGCGAGGTCGAACACGTGGAGGGTGACGCTGCCTTCGAGCACGCCGGCTTTCAGCCGAAGATCGAGATAGCTGAACGGCACGGGGTGCGCCTCAGCGCCGCGCACCCCGGCGAGCGCGGCCAGCAGCACCGCACAGAGCAGGGGCGGCGCTGGCACCGAACGCCGAACGGAGCTTCTCGGCACGGTCCCCGCCTGCTGCATCGAACGCGGTGTCATTGGCGCGCAAATGCTACCGCAGAACCGCCTGCAGGGATGCTGATCGCGGTCCAAGGACGCGAAGGACACGCTCTGCGACGAGATCGAGGACTCCGCGTTTCAGCCTTCTGGCACGCCGGATTGTCGCGGATGCGGCCGGCCGTTGTCGTTCGCCAGACGTGCATCCGGCGCTTGAGCCGTGTGATTTTCGCATGTCTCGGAGGACACGATCACCCAGTGCTGCGAACCATCCTCTGGGTCGCGAAAGCGCTCGCCCTGGCCTGCCGCGGCCACCACGAACAGCGACAGGATGGATTTTCTGGTAGGCACTGGATGGCCGTTCCGCCTCGCGGGTCTGGCCGAACCGGGGCCTCGCATCGTCGCGATTGCGTTTGCTTGCTATTGCTTGTATCTGCTTCGTGACCGACCCACTTGACAACAACTCGAAGGCGATTCAGATTTCCTCCTAGTACGAGTGGTTGCGAGTGTCACCAAGGAGGGGGATATGCTGCGGCTCCGAATTCCAGTCATTCTCGTCCTCGCGGCGCTGTGGGCGGGAACGGCCGAAGCCCAGGTGGACACGGGAACGATTCTCGGGACCATCCGCGACCAGAGCGGCGCGGTCGTCCCTGGAGCGACCGTGAGCGTGCGCGAGGCTACGACGAACGCCTTGACCACTCTCATCACTGACGCTGAGGGCAACTATGTCGCGACGCCCCTTCGGATCGGGACGTACACCATCAGCGTCGAGCTGGCCGGCTTCAAGACGGACACCCGCGAGGGCATCGTGTTGCGTGTCCAGGACCGGTTGCGCCTGGACTTCGGGCTGGAGCCGGGTGACATCCGCGAATCCGTGGTCGTCTCCGGCGAGACGCCGCTCGTCCAGACGGAGACGTCCTCACTCGGCGAAGTTGTGGATACGCGGCAGATCGTCGACATGCCGCTGAACGGCCGCAACTACATCGACCTCGCCACGCTGACGAGCGGCGTCATTCGCACCGCCGAGGGGAGCAATGGCAACGTCAACGCGACCTTCGTGGTGAACGGCACGCGCGGCGGCCAGAACAACTACCTGCTCGACGGCATCGACAACAACAGCAACGACGGGGGCGAGGCCGCGCTCTACACCAACGTGGACGCGATCGAGGAGTTCAAGGTCCAAACGAGCAACTACTCGGCGGAGTTCGGCCGATCGGGGGGGGCAGTGATCAACGCCTCCCTCAAGTCCGGGGCCAACACCATGAAGGGTGGCGCCTTCTATTTCCTGCGCGACGAGTCCTTCGACGCTCGTGGCTACTTCGAGGACCCGAACTCCGCGAAGGCGCCGTTCCACTTCCAGCAGTTCGGTGGCACGCTGGGCGGTCCGATCCAGAAGAACAAGACGTTCTTCTTCGTGGACTACCAGGGCACCCGCCGCCGGAGCGCCGACACGGGGATCTATTCGGTGCCGACCGCCGCGCAGCGCCACGGCGACTTCTCCGGCGAGGGGAACAGCATCATCTACGACCCGCTGACCGGGCAGCCGTTCCCCGGCAACGTGATCCCGGCAGACCGTTTCGATTCTCTCGCTCAGAACTTCGTGAACCTCTACCCGAATCCGAACCAGGAAGGGCTCAAGAACAACTATCTGGTGAACCCCAGCTCGACGAACACCATCAACCAGGGCGACGTCCGGCTGGACCACGAGTTCTCCCCCGACAACCGAGTCTTCCTGCGCCTGTCGCTGTCCAAGGGGAACCGCTTCCTCGAACCGCCCCTTCCCGGCCTCGCGAACGGCGGCGACTACGGAACGGGGACGTCGGATTCGAAGACCTGGGGCGCGGCGCTGGGCTTCACCCATGTCTTCTCCTCCTCCACGGTCAACGAGCTGCGCGTGGGGTTCAACCGCGTCAAGGGGTCGGACGGAATCACCGCCGGAGGCCAGCAGGCCCCCCCGCCCGAGCTGACGGTGCCCGGCGTGGCCAACGATCCCGCGGTGGCGGGCATCACGGTCTTCGATCCTGCCGGCTACAGCCACGTCGGCGACCCCGAGTTCATCCCGACCTATACCCTCACCCAGGAGCTCCAGCTCTCCGACACGCTGTCGCTGGTCCGCGGCCGCCACAGCCTGAAGACCGGCTTCCAGCTTCGGCGGAGCTACTTCGACTTGTTCCAGATTCCCCAGCCGCGCGGCAAGTTCAGCTTCAGCGGCGAGTTCACACAGGACCCCGATCACAACGACGGAACGGGTGACCCGCTCGCCGACGCGCTCCTCGGCTACTCCTCGCAGATCGATATCTCGAACATCACCCAGACCAGGAACCGCACGCCTGTCTTCGGCGCGTTTTTCCAAGACGACTTCAAGGTGAAGCCGTCCTTGACGCTGAATCTCGGGTTGCGCTGGGATTACACCGGTCCCACCGTGGAGGCCGACGACCGCCAGAGCAACTTCGACTACGCAACCGGCCAGGTCCTCGTCGCCAACCAGAACGGCAACTCCCGAGGCTTGATCGACGTCGACAAGTTCGACTTCGCACCTCGCATTGGCTTCGCCTGGACACCCTTCAAGGACAACAAGACGGCGTTCCGCGGCGGCTACGGGATCTTCTACGGGGCGCAAGAGGTGCGAACCGGCTTCCAGCTCGGCTACAGCATGCCCTTCTTCTTCGCGCTGTCGAAGGCGAGCGAGTTCGGCGTCACGCCCGCGGCCTACGTGAACCAGGGCTTCCCGGCGCTGGACCCGGCCGCGGCCTCTTTTCCAGGACTCCTCTCCGCCGATCAGCGGTTCAAGAGTCCCTACTACCAGCAATGGAATGTCAGCGTCCAACGCGATGTCGGATGGAACGCCTCGCTCGAGGTCGCGTACGTCGGATCCAAGGGGACGCACCTCCAGGTGTTGCGCGACTACAACCAGCCACAGCCCGGGCCGGGCGACCCTCAGGAGCGGCGGCCCTACCCGCAGTACGGAAACTTCGGGTCGATCACCAACGCGGGCAGCTCGACTTACAACTCGATCCAGATGAAGCTCAACAAGCGCTGGAGCGACGGCCTCTGGCTGCTCACCGCGTTCACCTATAGCAAGGCGTACAACGACCAGCCGGAGATCTGCTGCGCCTCGCCGTGGCCCCCCGACAGTTACAACATCCACGGCGAGCACGGGCCCGCCGACTACGACCAGCGCTACCGCTCGGTCACGAGCTTTGCCTGGGACCTGCCTTTCGGGAAGGGACGTCACTTCCTCGACACGGACGGCGTGCTCAACGGCATCTTCGGCGGCTGGCAGTTCGGCGGGATCGTGACGATCACCGCCGGCTTCCCGTTTTCGCCCGCCATCAGTCTCGACACGTCGAACACCGGCACGTTCGGCCAGCTTCGGCCCGACCTGATCGGCGATCCCAATCCCGCTAACCCCAGCCCCGCCCGCTGGTACAACCCCGAGGCGTATGCCACTCCGGCCGAGTTCACCTTCGGCAACGCGGGGCGCAACAGCCTCGTGGGGCCGGGCACGCGGACGGCGGATTTCTACATCAGGAAGGGGTTCGCTATCGGGAATCGCTCGCGCCTGGAGTTCCGGGTCGAGGCCTTCAACGCCTTCAACCATCCCAACTTCGGTTTGCCCGACAACTACGTGGACGATGGAGAGTCGGCCGGGACCATTACCTACACGTCGCTCTCGCAACGGCAGATACAGATCGGCGCGCGGTTCGCGTTCTAGTGTCGCGAGCCCGAAATGCGTGGAGTCTTTGCCGCGCGCCGCAGGGAGGTGGAATGGACAGGAGGTTGCTTCTCAAACTGGGCGCCATGGGTCTCGGGACCGCCGCCCGCAGCACACCCGCGCATTGAAGTGAGGAAGCGACCGCGGCAGAAAACTATCGGGACTCGAACCACACGACCGCGCCCTTCTGAACATCCGGCAGGACGAAGACGAGGTCGCGGTCATGGCGCTGACCCTCGACTTCCTGCGCCTCGCCGAGGAAGGGCAGGAACCAGGCCGTGCCGGCGCTGGCGGCAGGCACGGTCACGCGGATTCCCTTCTCCGCCGTCTGAACGGCGTTCTGCCCAGCGACGAGGCCCTTGAAGTTGGCGAAGAAGATGTGGACCTTCCCGTCCACTCGCGCGATCTGGGTCGCCACCGACGCGGACGCTTCGACGCGGACGTGTAAATCGGGCGCGAGGGCCGCGAGGAAATCCGCAACCTGGGAATGATCCGCCTTCCCGAAGTCGTTCTCCAAGTCGGCCAGGTACGCTCGTCCGGGACATTCCGGGAATCGCGTCAGCGCGTCCGAAGGGGCGAGGCCAGTCGCGTCCGTGCCAGTGACGACGAGTCGCGCCCCGCGGGAGACCTGCGCGCGGAGCGCCTCGCGCTCGGCCTCTTCGAGCATCCGCACGTCCGGAAGCACGAGCGTCGAGCCGTGAAACGCCGCCAGGGTTCGCGGCGTCACGACCTGGAATTCGAAGTGCCTCTGCATCAGCAGAATCAGGATGCCCTGGTAGGAAGGGAGGAATACATCCGGAAAGTAGTTCCGCGTCACCGGCGAGAAGTAGACCCCGATCGGATGGATCGGCTCGCGCGGCGCGTACAGGGTCCTCTCGTGTTTCTCGATCCACTCGAAAATGCGTTTGCGTGTCGGCAGATCGTTGGAGCCGGACATCACGTGGGTGGCCGCGTCCCAGAAGTTCGCCCCGGCCATCACCTGGGACATGGCGAGGTTCATCATCGGCTCCGGCGGCGCGATGTTCTTGTCCCCGTCCCAGGAGTAGTTGAGGATCCAGGTGGCCTTTCCCTGGGCGAAGGCGCGGAAGGAGTGCATCCCCACCTGATAGCGGAACCAGTCGAGGGGAGTGCGCGAGGTCGCCATGTGGTCGCCCCCGCCGAACTCGTACTCGTGGGCGATGGCATCGGTGATCCGGTACAGCTCGTAGACATCGGCGCCGACCACCACAGCTTCCCGCTCGATGCCGGGATAGATCTCGGGGATGGTCATGATGCCCGGGTTGACCGACTTGGCGGTACGATCGATCTCGGCCATGAACTCGGTGATCGTTGCGATGCGGAAGTCGATCCATCGGCGGAAATGCGGATCCGCGAAGTCGCCGAGCTTCAGGTCCCGGCGGGCATCGAGGCCGGTCCTCTGGCGGAAGACCTCGACGGTGTAGTCGTCGAAGCTGGCCCAGGAGTCCTCCCAGCCGTCGAAGTGGGTCATCCAGTAGGGAATGTCCACGTAGATGCCGTCGATGCCTGTGGCCGCGATCTGGCGAACTCGTTCCATGTACTGCTCACGCCAGGGCTTGGCGTAGGGCGAGATCCAGACATCCTCGTCGCCCTTCCTTATCCAGAAGGCGGCGCCGCTCGTGAACGAGGCGGGCTCGCCCGAGAGCTTCCGCTGAAGCCAGTCTGGATGGTCCTTGGCGAGGGTGTGCGGGCTCTTGTCGCCGTCCTTCGTGATGCACTCGGTGCCGGCGATGTAGACGAAGGCACGGTTCCCGGAAGCGTGGGCCGCTTCCGCCAGCTCCCGGATCGCAGCGAGCTTTTCCTCAGGATCGAGGAAGCTCTCGTAGCGACCAGTGACGTCGTTGTCCACCTCGATGCCGAACACATGGCTGTCCGTGGCCTCGCGCACGATGGCGGAGGCCCTCTTCTCCGGGGCGCCATAGGCGCCGATCCGGACGCGGTGTGTCCAGTTTTGTGGCTCGGAGGCGGCCGCAACCTCTGGCCGGGCTTCGAGCAGCAGCGACCCCTCGAAGCGCGCCGGAAGCTCGGCGCGCGGGCCCTGGATCACGCCGAGATCGCGGATCCCGTCGGCGTCGACGGCGGCCGATTCGATCCCGATGGTGTGGACCAGTCGCGACGCGAGCAGCAGGCCGAATGCCACGGCTGTTCCCAACGTCGTGAGCATCAACGGCCCGGCTTCGTTCGGCCGGTGCCTCCCGCGGCGAGCTGGTTGGCCGACTGTGATTGACACGCTGAGCCCCCCTGGGTCACGAGCAGAATGAATCGTAATGTATCGCAGTCATAGGGAAGCGAAGGCGGGAGCATGGCTTGATGAATGCCAGTCGGCTTCGGATACCCAGGGTCGATGCAGCCGGATACATGAATCGTGTTGTCCTCGCTCAACACGCTCAGGCGAAGGACTCAGGAACAGGTGCGATTCGGTCGTCTGCGAGTCCGACCACCAGGGCGGGAATCTCGTCTCGAGAAAGGTTCAGAGATGCACACTGCGGTGGCGCACTCAGCCGCGAACGCGGGATCCAGCAATCGTTCGGCGGGTTGGATATCGAGGTCGTGGGCGAGGTCGAACACGTGGAGGGTCACGCTGCCTTCGAGCACGCCGGCTTTCAGCCGAAGATCGAGATAGCTGAACGGCACGGGGTGCGCCTCAGCGCCGCGCACCCCGGCGAGCGCGGCCAGCAGCACCGCACAGAGCAGGGGCGGCGCTGGCACCGAACGCCGAACGGAGCTTCTCGGCACGGTCCCCGCCTGCTGCATCGAACGCCGTGTCATTGCGCGCAAATGCTACCGCAGAACACCTGCAGGGATGCTGATCGCGGTCCAAGGACGCGAAGGACACGCTCTGCGACGAGATCGACCTGCGTGCCCGGAGAGTGCTAGAACCGCCACGCCGGCGGCGTGATGTTCTTCACTCGCAGGTAGACCTCCGCCTGTCCGCGATGATGCGCCATGTGCGTAAACGTGTACCAGAGCGCTTCCTCCGCGAGCACCGGTTTCCCTTGGAACGTGTAGACTTCGGCCTCCAACCGCTCCGGCGGCATCGCCGTCAACGCCGCGGCGCACGCGTCGAACGTCTCGGTGAGGTACTTGATCGCAGTGACCTTGTCGCTCACCTGCGGCTCGGGAACTGCGGTCGCGCCGGTGGCGACTGCGCAACTGTCGGAGTTCTGCGCGGCGATGTGCGTCATCAGCCGTCCGAATGTCAGTTGTTCAGGAGTGGGCTTGAAGTCGTAACTCTCCGCTGGCATGGCCTCGGCCACCGCCAGCGTGAACTCCCTCGCGATTTGCCAGTGTTTCGCGAACACGGCCCTGAAGTCGCCCGCCGACGCCGGAGCCGCGACCAGGATCGTGCACACGGTGAGCACCGGGAGCGCGTGGACTCGGCTCATAGTATTCGCCTCCTCTTACGCGTGCGATTTTATGCGAGAGCCTCAGGCTTTCCGGAGATCTTTCTACGAGAGGCTCGACGGCTGACGCCCGGCTTCCCGGCGCCGAGCAGGAACGCCTCGCCTCCCCGGCCCAAGGCAGAACTCGCGAGATCACGCCATGTCGAGGACGCGTCGGATCAGGTCGTCGTCGTGCCGGCAGAGTACCCAGCTCGCTGCAGGCCTTTACGATTCGCTCCGCGTCGGTAGGATTCAACTCCAACATCTCCCCATTGACGGCGGTCTGCCGAACTGTGCCGGGCGCAATCCGGACTCTCTGTGGGCGAGGGTGTCGTGGCGCCTTGGACATCGCCGGATCAACGGTAGGACAGTGCCGCTGCGCCACGCGCACCCGTAGCAACGGCCCGTCACCGAGAACCGCTGCCGGCGCCAGCCGTTGCTTACACCACGTTAAACCCGCGATTCACTTGTGTAGTCATGTGGGGCAGGCCTTCAGGCCTGCTTGCGAGCGCGATTTGCAGGGCTGAAGCCCTGCCCCACGTGACTGATGGGTGACAACACAAGTGAGCACCGGATTAGACGCGTCGAGGTGCTCGTCGCACGCGACTACTTGCGCCATGTAAACCCGATTCGCAGGCCACACAGCCGAAGACATCGCCGTCGTGATGCTCGTGAACGGGTAGGCGCGGGCCGCGTACATCGAGTCTGTCACACGCTCAGCGTCCTGACGGCCGCTCGCCGTACACCGACAAACGGCCCGCGGTGAAGCGGGCCGCGAAGAAGCGGCAACGAACCATGAGGTATCTCGTCGGCAGGTCCTATTTTCGGAACAGCGCAAGAAACGTCGGCTCCCCCGGTGGCCATTTTTCAGTCGTTCTGATGTGAGTGAGGCCCGCGGCCTTGAGTTCCTCAACCACGATGCCCGGCGGGACGCCATGTCCGCCGCGATTGGCGGGCACACCGTTAGGAATCTGACCTCCCCTTCGATCCTCGAGGTCGATGATGGCCAACCGTCCGCCAGGTTTCAGTGACGCGACAACGCTCCTGTTGAACGCGTCGACTGCCGTGATGTGGTGATAGACATTACGGAGGACAATCGCATCGCAGCACGCGTCGGGCAGATTCGTCGCTGCCTCTGCGCCTTCGATCACGGTCACGTTCGTCAACCCTTCCCTCTTCACGTACTCGCGCGTTTGTCGCAGCGCATTCTCGGTAATGTCGGTGGCGAACACGCGGCCCGAGCCGATCCAATGCGCGAGCACCACCGTCATCGCGCCGAAGCCGGAACCGACATCGGCCACGGTCATGCCGGGCTTCAACTCCAGCACCTCGACGAGCTTGGGCCCGTCGAACTCGGCCTGCCTGCGCTCCTGCGCGATCTGGGCGGCATCGGGTTGCTGTGCGTGCACGGTGCCGACTGCGCAGAGGACGACGAGGATGTGGAGCAAGTGCTCGTGTCGCATCATGGCAAAACTTGACCGCTACCGGCACGGCTCTCAACGGCGCCGTCTGGGTCTGTGAAGTATACAATTGGCTTCTTCAAGGCGAGCTGTACGTCTTGGACGACGGGCGGCAGTTGCGCTACGCGGTCCCCGAACCCGTCGTAAACGCACCCGACGTGTAGGGTCGCTCACGATGAGCGCCCGCGGCGCGAGCGTCGGCAGCACGTCTGGGCATTTCGACCACTCGAGCGCGTCGGCCAGCCGCGTCGAACACCCGGTATACTGACGCAGACGACGACCCTCAACGACGAACAACCGGGCCGCGACATCCGGAAGGATGCAGCGTAACCCGCTTGGCACGGTTCAAGGGACTCGAGACTGGGGGGCCGGAGCGCCAGCGGGCGGATTTAGTCAAACAGGAAGAGAAGAAGATGGAAGAAAGAAGAACACGAATGGGGTAACAAAAGTAAAGATCATCACGATTGACTACATCACTGGCGGGAGATACGACAAGCACCATTCCCTGCTAGACATGCCGGCAGAGGTCCGGCTCGCGTGCGACCACAGGATTTTGTTCGCCAGCGGGCGCGAGATGGAACCTTGGCTGAAAAGAGTCCACAACGAGTTCGATCTGTTCGTCAGCGCGTTCACCATTGATTGTGAAGAATGCTGTTACTGCGAGACAGGCCAGCGATTGCGACAGCAGCGCGACGACGAGGAGCAACAGAAAGCGTTTCCGTATCGATTCCCGGATGGACGGATCTTCTTTCCGGAGACTGGCCCCATCAAGATCACAAAGAAAAAGGATGGCTAGGCTCGAAGAGAAACCTGAGTCATCGTGGCTTGCTTTCGCGCTGAATGTGACAGCGCGCTCGAACAACGATCAACGAGGAGCAGTTCGTGCGCCTCGAGCTGCCGACTAGGTCTAGAGCCGTGGTTGTGCTGTCGTGGGCGTTATCGGTTGACTGCTGCGCCAACAGCGCCGAGACGGTCGCGCAATCCGACGGCTTCACGACGAACCGCGCCCCTGCCTGTTCCGCTTCTCGGCGGATTACTGAGTCCGGAAATGCCGAAAGCGCAATCTTGATCATCGACGGAGCGGCGAGCACGACGAGGTGCAGCCCGTTGTAGGCCCCGAGTCGCACGTCCGTGATGAGCGCGTCGAAGTGGTCTTCGGCCAGCCGTCGTCGGCCCTCGTTGAAACCCGCACACGCAATGACCGCGTGCCCGTCGGCGGTGAGGATCATCGCACAGGCACTTAAATAGGCCGGATCATCATCGACAAACAGTACACGCATACGACGCTCGTCAGTGCGCGAGAGGGTGTTCCACGAGCAGCATGGGCGTGCAGCTGAACACACGCCCGCATTCTAGGCAGGTGACGAGGAGCTGCTGGGGCGGTTGGGCGATCAACAACTCGCCCCACTCCCGAAGCTTGCCGCTGTCACAGTACGGGCAGCTCAGGTCTGGTGGGATGGCAGCGCTCCGGACCGGCATGACAGCGAGGGAAGCAAGCGGCACGCCTCTACGATCGACTCGCGCGGCTGGCTGTCTGACGGCACCACATGAGCAACGACGCGCAACACAGCCATAAAGCATTGCCGGCGCTGAAGTTGCATCGGGGCTGCAACGTCTGCCCAGCAGGGACGCTATATGACGTACGTTGACCACGCGCGCTGCCCAACCTGTGCGAACGAGGAGGTGTACGGGTACGAACCGACGCTGACGGGCCGGTCGTATTACTGCCCCAGGTGTGGGGGGCAGTGGCGCGTCACTGTTGAGGACCGCGTGCTCGATATGATCGGTGCGTCCCTCGCGGCACGACGGCGAGCCACGCCCTAACACAGCCCAAATGGCAGGCGACGGCACCTAAGCGCACCGTCGCCGTCGGAATCTCAGCGAATCGATGCAGCCGGTCATGCCGCGACATTAGTCAATCCGCACGGAGGACTCGATTACCCGCCGCCGTAGTTCTGGCGAGAAGGGCACCAGCCGCTCCTTCTGCCCCTTCCCGAACACCTTCAGCACCAGATCTGTCGGTAGTGGTCAAGTTTGAAAACCGGCGAGTCGGGCGGACGGCACGCGGCTTGACTACGTTTTAGTCGTGCCGAAGCCGACTCGGTGCCCAGCGTGCGACTCGACGGACATCGAACCCGCCGTCCTGACCTCAGCTTGGACGTACCTTGCGTGTCAGCAGTGCCAGCACGTCTGGAAACACGAGTACGCATCAGGCCAGCTTCCGCGCCAACTGGATGATCACGCGGCCACTTTTGCGGAAGATCGCCCCCGCTGACATGTCGCGACGGTAGGGCCCAAGAGCAAGCCAGTCCCATGATATAGTCCAGCTCCAACTCAAAGGAGCTGACCGTGGCGACCGAGCGCACCGACCCAGCCGAGGCGCACCGAACCTTTCGCGATCGCCGTCTACAGCGACTCGCAATACCGCCCTGTGACGACTGTGGCTCCACGAGCGCGGGAGTGACCCTGCGGACCGAGTACGTCGTCTACGTCCGCTGCACGACGTGCTGGCACGTCTGGAGCCTCCAGAAGCCAGGACGTGAGCCCGTAGGCAGCTAGGAGACCAACGCCGAGGCCGCTTCGCTGATCCGAATCAAAGGCAGTGAGCTGGTGGAGTGCGGCGATCAGTTCGTCTCGCTGGTCCGGCATAACGGCCGCGAGCGCGGACCTGCCCTGATCCGGTTCAGTGGACGGTTGCCGTCTGTTGGTAGGTCTTCGCGCTCGTGTCCTAGCGCGTCCCGGCGGCTACTTCATCGACATAGTCAATCCGCAGGGAGGATTCGATTACGCCACCTCGCCCCATGGCCTCACGCAGGGCGGCGTTATTGAAGACAGCCTCGGCGGCGTGCCGCGAATCGAAGGTGCTCGCGACGATGACGAGATTCGGGTCGTCCAGCCCGCGCCAGACGCGCTGTGCTCGGATGTCCTTGCTCCAGTCGGCCGCCATCACGCGGTCATATTCTGGTCTCCAGGTGTTGTAGTCGGCTACGCGGTGGTGAACGAAGACGGTCGTCATCTTGGCCTCCTTCCGACAAAAGTCCGATGCGCATCATAGGACCTCGATTCTCTGCGCGTCAACCTGGCTCCCATCGACGCGCGGCTGGACGCATTGCGTGCTGACGGCGTGTCGACGCCGTGTGGACGAGGGTGGGCGGATTCCGAATACAGCGTGGGTCTCAGGGCGATCCAGATGCCGATGCCTCACGACCCTTCGACGGCGGGACAGCCTCACCATCCGGGGATGCAGTGCAGTTCCTCGGCGCGACGAGTGCCGCCATTGCGTCAGACCGATCAGGAGATCGCAGGAGCGCCTGGTCGCGCGGACCAGGGCTGCAGCTCGTCGCGATCCTGATCGCTTCCTGAAGCTGTCACGCACTATTCAGAACCCGACGACTGTCCCGGCGCCACGCGTTGGGCTGCCGCTTGTCTATCAACGCCAAGCCTGACCGGGCTTTTGGGTGGTTGTCGCACCCGACCCGTCAAACCGCCAGCCTCTTGCCTCTCGAGCGCCGCGACCGTGGGATACTGATTCTGAGCAGCGGTGTTTCAGCAATTTCCGCTCACGCGTCGGCCGTGTTACCGCAGGACAACAGGCACAACATTGAGGTGATACGTCACGTCTAGCTTGAACCCAGCCCCAGGGTTCTCGGCCTGGATTTGTAGCGTGTGGGGCCGATTGGTAGCGGATTGAGCCGCGCATAGATGCCTGCGTCGACAGCCGGCGAGTAGATACCGGCCGGCAGACAGAAGGAAAACAGGTTGTCGGCCGGCACTGCGACAGCAAACACGGGGGACGCGGCCCGGTGCAGCGGGCGCACCGTGTCGCCGTCAACTGTGACGGACAGGTTGGTGGCGCCGTTGACGAACTGCTCGGACAGATCACGGTAGAAGCTGACCGGAAGCGGGTCGCCCTGACCACATTGGCCGGGCGTGTCGAAGTTGATCGAATTGATAACCGGGAAGAACAGCGTCGTGCCTTCTGGCACGTCACATTCGCGGACGACAGCGCCGGTCGTGAAGGCGCCCGCCAGGAACCACGTCGTTCCGTGCTGCCCGATCATGCAGTTGCCGCCTGTCTGATCAAGCAACGGATTCACCGACGTGGGAATTGACAGGACCCATTGCCACCACTCGGCGCTCAATTGCTTCCAAGAGACGGCATCATCAGCGGATGCCACATTCACCGGCAGGGACGACACGATGACGATGAGCGCGATCCGGATCGTGCGACCGAGAACGTTGCGCATGTTCCTGCTCCTTTTGGCAAGGTCAACTCACGCAGTCGCGAGGGGTGCAGAACATATCACGGCCAGTAGTTGCGAACACCTGAGGCGTCTCGGTTTTATTGAGCTCAGCGAATAACGTGCAACTGATCGGTCTACACTGCGGCATGACATGGTAGCGATGCGCTACGGGACCCGCTTCCCCTACAATCATTACGATTTGCACGCGTGTCGCTCAGTTTTGGCATTGGGCCAATGAGCGGGTAGTTGTCTTGCCTCCTCCAGAAAGGACATGTCGATGCCTCATCCGTACCCGTCCCCAGAGTTCAGGCCCTTGTTCGAGCTCAGCGCCACACTCGAACGATTCGACGATCTCGGCGAAACGCCCCATGGGCACCGAATGATGGCCGTGGTCGGCGTAGGGAGCGGGACCGTCAGCGGAGATCGTGTGCGCGGCCAGATCTTAGGCGGAAGCGGAGGAGACTGGCTGCTAGTGCGTCCCGACGGGACGGGGCAGCTCGACGTTCGCATCACGATCAAGACCGATGACAACGCGCTGATCTACATGCGCTACGAAGGCATCGCTGCCGGCGAGGCACTGCCTCGGGTCCTGGGGGGAGAAGCCTCGGATCGACCCGATCCTGGCGTTGCGCTACGAGTAGGGCTCTCTACTGCTGGGGCGATTTCGGTGGGTCAGCGCGATTACTTGTCGCCTGGACCAGGTCCGCAGCACTCCCGCCGAAGCAGGCGACGTTGTGGAATGCTTCCTTCGCGATCGCTTCCGCAACCGTCCGTACCGTGTTTGGATCGTCGCCGAAGACGATGATGCGGGTGTTGTGGTCATCCATGGGCAGAGTGCCGTCATTCTTGGCCTTCTGCACGGCAGGATTGTCTTTACCTCCCAAGGCTACGTCTGGCGAAAGCAGCCTCGAGCGCAGTACCGGATTTCTACCAGCATCCTGGGCCGACCGCGTATCCAGCCACACTGCGGTCTGGTCGTTCTGCATCACATAGCGAACCCCCTCGGGTTCAATCTGGGTTATCCCGCCCAGAGCACGCCACACCGGAATGCCGAGCTGATACCGCTTTACGTTCTTGAAGCCGGCAGCCAGCAATTCGTCGGAGACCCGCTTGCTTTTTCCGCAGAACGGCCCATTACAGTAGAGGATCACAGCCTTGTTCCTGTCGCCGCCAGCCAGCCGTTCGATTTCTGCGGCATCAGAGACGTAAAGCGCTTTCGAAGTGCCAGGTTTCTGCGCGACGTTCTGCGCGCCGAGGATGTGGCTCGTGGCGAACTCCATCGCCGGTCGCACATCCAACACCAACGCTGACTTGTTTGCCAGCGCATCGCGTAGTTCCTCGGTAGATATTTCCGGAGTCGTCGCGCCGCTATCGCCGAGGGTAGCCGTGTGGATGTTCGGTGGCTGTTGTGAAAGCGCGGTGCCGCAGAGAAGGAACTGGCTCACCAGGACAAGACCAACGCATCTGCTCATACTTGGTCCTCCCAATAGCGCGTGAACTCACGCGCTCTACGAATATACCAACTGTCCGGTGGCGGGTGATCTCTCGGCGGCCAGCTTACAGTACCATGCCATCACGCCATAGAGGCCGAATCGACGCGAGATGGCGGAAGTGCCAACGCCCCGGCAGCGGACGCGCGTGGCTACGCCGCCGAAATGCCGGGGTCAGCCGGGCAGCGGCACTGGGTCGCAACGGCTCCAGCCGCAAGCCGCACCCACCTGTCGGGCCATGCGCGACCTCACTGGCGCTTGTGCGCGCGCAGGAGCCGCTCGCAGCGCGTGAGCAGGCCTCGGTGCAGGCAGTGAGCTGGTGGAGTGCGGCATCAGTTCGTCTCGCTGGTCCGGCATAACGGCCGCGAGCGCGGACCTGCCTTGATCCGGTTCAGTGGACGGTTGCCGTCTGTTGGTAGGCCTTCGCGCTCCGTGTCCTAGCGCGTCCCGGCGGCTACTTCATCGACATAGTCAATCCGCAGGGAGGATTCGATTACGCCACCTCGCCCCATGGCCTCACGCAGGGCGGCGTTATTGAAGACAGCCTCGGCGGCATGCCGCGAATCGAAGGTGCTCGCGACGATGACGAGATTCGGGTCGTCCAGCCCGCGCCAGACGCGCTGTGCTCGGATGTCCTTGCTCCAGTCGGCCGCCATCACGCGGTCATATTCTGGTCTCCAGGTGTTGTAGTCGGCTACGCGGTGGTGAACGAAGACGGTCGTCATCTTGGCCTCCTTCCGACAAAAGTCCGATGCGCATCATACGTCAACCTGGCTCCCATCAAGCGCGCGCCTGGCCGCACTGCGTGGTTGCGGCGGGTCGACGCGGTGTGGATGGCGTGTGGGCGGGTTCTGAATACAGCGTGGGCCTCAGGACGATCCCGATGCCGATGCCTGACGCCCGTTGTGGAATAGTTGTGTCCCAGAGGGCTCGTGGGAAAAGACGTGCAAGGCGACGTGCCCCGCGACAACCGTCGCCGGGCACGCGTGGTGACGTAAGAGGACGAGCGCTCCTTCTGACTCACCCTTACTGGTCACCTCATAAGGTCGAGGACCGCCGTGGCGATCTGCGCAGGGTGACCGAGCCAGGGCGCGTGGCCCGCGGGCAGTACCTCCAGCCGTGCGTGCGGGATCAGGTCGGTGACGGCTTGGGCAACCGACACGCTACCGAGCGGATCCCGATCGCCCCATATCACAAGCGTGGACATAGCCACCTGGCGCAATTCGTCGGGTCGCACGCGCGCACCACGACGGAACCCGGACGGGGTCAGCAAGGCAACCGGCGAGATCAACAGGCGAAACTCTTCCGTGGCCACCCGGCGGGCGACCGGGTTGAGTCGCCCAGCCACCAACAGGTCGATTAGATCCGGGTGGCGCGCGAGGGTCTCCTTCTCGCCCATGAAGTTCGCGAACTGCAGCAGCGACTTCGGGCTGGGAGTTACCAGTCGCGACAAGGCGTCTCCCACTCCCGGCATGGCCATCAGCCTGTGCGGCAACGGGCAGCGGGTCTTCGGCAAGGTCGGCACACCGATCAGCACGAGCTTTTTGACCCGGTCCGGGTGAGCGAGGGCATACCACAGCGCCCACAAGCCGCCGCCCGAGTGGCCAAGGAGCGCGGTGTTGTCCAACGCCAGCGCGTCGAGGAGACGGTCCACCCATGCGACCGCCCTCTCGCGGTACTGATGTCGTGGGAGATCAATCGGGGCGCTCAGCCCCCGGCCGGGCAGGTCCGGCGCGATCGAGCGGACCCCGTGAAGTTCGTTCAACAGCGGGAGGAAGATGCCTGCCGCGTCCCCCGTGCCGTGGAGCAGCAGCACCGGCGACCCGGAGCCCACCTCCAGGAGATGGACATGACCGCCGGCATCCAACGCCACGTCGCGGCTGCGCACCGAAGCACCAGCCAATATGCGCTGATACACCTGCCCGACTTCAACGGAATTCGCGTCCCGCGTGCGAGACTGTTGGCGTCCAGACATCAGTACAGGCAGCTGGTTCGTGGTCATGACTTCAACGCTCAATCCGATAGATTCCCCGGCGACCGGATCCTTCAGGCGGCTCGGGCAGCCCGCGTTCGGTCATAGACCGCGCTGGCGATGTACTCCGCGTCCCTACCGACACCGTGGATCATCACTGACGACGCGGCATACAGGAACATCAGTCCAACACAATAGAGGCCGGGCTCGTTGACGACTACTCCACGCTCCTGCACAGGCCGTCCGTCGTTGCCGAAGATCGGTAGGTCGATCCAGGAGAAACCAGGGTGGAACCCGGTGCACCAGACAACATTCGCGACGTCGAGAACGCGGCCGTCCTCGAGCACAGGTTGCCCATTCTGTGCGCCAGCGGTTCTTGCCACGCGTTCGACGCCAGCTCTCTCAAGGTCTTTCGGCTTGACTCGTATGAGCGGCCCGCCCATCGACAGCAGCTTGCTCCGGAGCTTGCGGCCGATCGGCGTATTCACCGTGAGCACGCGATGGAACAGGCCTCGGAGCACGAGTCTGACCAACAGCAGACGTCCCGCGAATCCGTCGATGCGGAAGGGCACGTGGCCAACGTCCCTGCCCGACATCCACGTTCGATGACCGCCCCGTGCCGCCTCGAGCGCAATGTCCGCTCCGGAATTGCCGGCGCCGACCACCAGAACGCCTCCGGGCCGAAGCTGCGACAGGTTCCGATAGTCGGCCGAGTGCAGCTGCACGATGGTCGGATCGAGATCGCGGGCGAAGGAAGGCACCCGGCATCGCTGGTAATCCGACATCGCCACGATGACATGGTCCGCCTCGAACTGTCTGTCGCCAGCGGAGACCGCGTAGACGGCGCCTCGTCTCATCAGCCGATCGACCGTGACGCCTATTTGCACCGGCAGGTTGAAATGAGCCGCATACGCCTCCAAGTAGTCGGCCATCTCGTCCTTCGTCGGAAACGTGTCGGAAGGAGCCGGAAAGCGCATGCCGACAAGGCCATCGAATCGCGCAGGCGTAAACAGGCGAAGCGAGTCCCACCGTTGGCGCCAGCTGTCACCGACTCGCCGGTGCGACTCGAGAATGACGAACTCGAGACCGCGCCGCGCCAGGTGGTAGCCGACCGAGAGTCCGGCCTGGCCACCGCCGATGACAACGGTCTGAATACGATGTGGCGTGTGAATGTTACTCATGGCGCACCTCTCGCAAGCATGTGTGCCGTCACTTCATTCCGATGCCGATGTGCACCGGGTTCGTCAGGACCGCCGGTCCGCCGTACGAAGACCGCTCGCGCAGCATCCCGTCGAGGATGTGGCGGACGTCGATCCTCTGCTCTGGCGTCAGATCGCGCGTCAGTACGCGAGCAATCGGATTGCTGAAGAGAATCCAGTTCCAGAGCTCTTCCCCAGATCGAAATTCAAGCTTCTCGGTGACCGTATCGACCGTCACTCGTGTCAGTCCTGCATCTTCCAGCCGAACGCGCAGCACCTCGGGATCCGACACTTGAAATTCCAAGGGCGGCGGCGAAGCGGGAAGCCCCGCGAATTCCGGATCGACGGCCTGGAGCGCGCCGATAAAGAAGTGCAGGAATTCGATCCCGTCGGGCGCGCCGTAGGCGATGAGAAGCACGCGTCCACCTCGTCTGGTCACGCGTACCATTTCACGGAGCGCGAGCGGCAGATCGGGCACGAGCATCACGCCAAACTGCGATCCGGTGAGGTCGAAGGGCTGATCGTCGAGCTCCAGCGCATGGCAGTCCATCACGCAGCCCAATACATCGGCGAGCCCTTCTTCGCGTGCTCTCGCCTCGAGGCGCTCGATCATGGCTGGAGACCAATCGGTCGCCACGACCTTCGCGCCGAGCCGGGCCGCCGGAAGACTCAGTCCGCCGGGGCCGGCTGCGACGTCGAGGAAGCGCTCACCGGATCTGAGTCCCGCGCGCTGCAGGGCTTCGTTTGCCAACCAGATTTCGGTGGGCGCGACGAACTGGTCGTAACCTGCGGCGATGTCGTCCCAGGCCTCGCGTGCTTTTTCCAGTTGCAGCGTGCTCATAACGCCTCCCTCTCCTGACGTTCGCCGGTCGCTCGCGGCGACTCGAATCTGTCGAGCGCTCGCTCTCTGATCACGTCGGCGAGAGTACGCGGCGGGGGGCCTCCGCCGCATCGGGAGGAGCACCCAATTTGCGCGGGAGTCTGAAATGGGTAGTTCTATGTAGCGATCAAATGAGATGGTGCTTGTAGGCGTACGCGATGGCGCCCGCCCGGCTCGAGAGGCCGAGCTTGTTGAAGATGTTGCTGACGTGGCGGGCGACGGTCTTTTCGCTGATGCACAGCTCATCGGCGATGGCGCGATTCGTCTTGCCAGCCACCAGACACCGAAGCACGTCCAGCTCGCGCGCGCTCAACCCGCTGGCTGACGCGAGTTTCTGCCCGGGCGAGTCCGCCACCATGGCCGTAAGCTCGGACGTTGCACCCAGCCGCCTGAACACGTGGCGTGCCGCTTCGTACTCGAAGTCGGCGCTGTCAACATCGCCAAGCTTCTGGCAGGCGCGCGCGATCAAGACGCGCGTGCGCGCGGCCTCGTAGGGTGCTTCGACGAGATCCCATCCGGCGGTCGCCTCGCGGAGGGCGCCAAGCGCCGCCCGCTCATGACCCTCGGCGAGGAGCGTGGCGCCAAGCGCGTGCATCGAGACGGCGCGAAGAAATGGGGCATCGAGCGCACCCGCGATAGCGCCCAGCTCGTCGGCGCCGACGCGTGCGCCGGCTAGATCATTTGTGGCGAGCATGATCTCGACGTACGCCGGCAGTACGCGGGATCGAACCCGACGATCCTTCGCTTCGTCCAGTACGTTGCGGATCGCAGATGCGGCGACGTCGACCTGCCCTTGGGCAAGCCGCAGCAGGGACAATCCGGGCTGCGGGCTTCGTCCCGACTGCGCGGCCTCGCGATACATGTCTTCGGCCTTCGCAAACTCGCCGCGGAGCCGAAGGAGCTCCGCCCATTGATAGAAGGCCGCGCCCCGGGCGCGCTGCGGAGGCTCGGCGAGACAGTCGCAGGCGCGTTTCACTTCGTCGATCGCGGCGGGCCACGCGCCGTGCAGCTGCAAGATCTCGGCGCGACGCACCAGGCACTGACCGCGGAAGCGGACGAGATCCGCCTGCGACGTGCACCATCGATCGAGCGCGGTCGTCCATTCGTGCGCGCGCCGGAGATCGAAGACTTCATGGCAGGCCTCGATCACGCTGCAATAGATGTCGCCGGCGGCAATCGGCGATACCTCGCCGGCGGTCACCGCAGTCATCGCTTCATCCAGCAGTGCCACGCCCTCGGCCACTTTCTCGAGACGGATCAAGGCTCGGCCACGTCCGTGCAGCGCCATCGCGATCAAACTCACGTCGGCAAAGCGCCTTCCGATGTCGGCCGCCTGGCAAAACAGCGTGTACGCCCCGTCGGCATCACCTTCCATCACACGGCGAACTCCGGCCGGCATGAGGAGATAGCCGTGCACGACGCACTCGGACCCTTCGCCGAGGACGCGCTGAGCCCGCGCGATCCACCCACCGCCCCGCGCGAAGTCACCGCTGTTGAGTAGCGCAAAGGCGAGCCAGAAGGCGCATCGGGCCGCACCCTCCGGGTCACCGCGGCTGAGGAACGCTTGATGCGCGCGAGTCAGGATACCTTCGCTGTCGGTGTCTCTGCCCGTGAGATACGCCGCATAGGCGAGGCGTTCGAGGTCCTCACCCTGTAATGGCGTTTCACAATCCGCTGCTGACAGACAGGTGTACGCATCACCCCACGCATGGCTGGCAAATGACTCGCGTCCCCGGTCGAGCGCCGCGCTGCTCGTCATCGTCGAACAGATTTTCCGCACTCCGGTCTCGAATGCAAGTCGGTCAATGGAAACGTCTGCAGGGCTCGGGAAACCGGGGTCCGATGTCGTGCGGAATCTGGCGCGGACTCGAACGACAGGGCAAGCACGCGGAACCGCGTCGTCTGTGTCAGCGCGCTCCAGGCTAGTCACGCAGGCACGGGTACGGGTGTGCACCTTGCCTACATGTACATCACCCGACAGGCGAGGCGCTTTCAGGTGCGCATCGACGAACTTACCCGGCTGAATGCCGCCGACGGATCGAACGAAGGGTCCGAGTGAACTTGGACCGTGACGAGCGACGTCGTTCGGTTCCCTGAGCCGTACACGACGGTCGAAAGCGCCGTCGATGTCAGTCCCACCTGGCTGTACAGGCGCAGCTGGTCCTCGTGCAGACCGTACCCGCCGGTTCAGTGACCAGGACCGTCGAGATTCCGCGCTTCGAGATACGCCCGACGCCGATCACGGCGCCGTATCGAACCTGCTCACCTGCTTCAGCGCAAAAGTCGCGCATCGACGAGTACTCGCCGTCCTCGAGCTGGAGCTGTGGCGACTGGGGAGCTATATCCCCGCACATCAAGGTCTGGAACTCCTGAACGGCTTGTTTCGTCTACTGTCTTGCGTAGCAAGACAGCTTGCGATACCATGGCGAACATGCCGCCCCCAACCGGCCGCGACGACGAGCGGCGAAGCATCGAGCGCGAGCTCAAACGCGGATCGCTGGAGCTCATCGTCCTCCACCTGCTGGCACCCGGCGAGGCCTACGGCTACGAGATCGTCTCGAAGCTGACGGCCGAAACCAACGGCGCTCTCGCGGTCACCGATGGGACGCTCTATCCAGTGCTCTACCGGCTGGAACGCGCCGGGTTCGTGGCGGTCCGGTGGGAGACACCCGAGCGCGGCGTCCCGCGGAAGTACTACACGCTCACCGAGTCGGGTCGCGAGGAACTTCAGCGGCTCACCGAGGAGTGGACGACGTTTGCCAGGGCGATGGCGAAACTGCTGCGACGTTGACACAAAACGAGGAGGGATCGTCAGATGACCATCACCGCCGACGACTTCGTCAACCGCGTGCTTTCGAAGATGCCGACAGCGACTCCGAGACGCGAGCAGATCGCGATGGAGCTCCGCGGACACATCAGCGAGCGCGTGAACGCGGGCGAGCCACTCGAAGAGGTGCTCGAGCACCTCGGCGACCCGGTAGCCCTGGCCGAGTCATACCTGTCAGCCGTCCCCCTGATCGCCGGCGACTGTTGGTCGCGTGCGACCGCCCGTCTGATCGACTTCGGTTTGCCGGTGGTGCTGCTAGGCCCGGTGGCCTGCCTCATCTGGTTTGCCACGCCGCTCGAGTGGGTGCCGGTGCTGCTGTTCATCTATACATTCGTGGGTGGCGCCACAATCGCGATCTACCCGATGGTGGCCGAAGCCAAGTACGGCAAGACGCTTGGCAAGCATCTGCGCGGCCTGCGCGTGGTCACCGAGTCTGGCATGCGGATCAGCACCGGGCAGGCCGTCGTGCGCAACCTGCCCTGGCTGCTCGAGGTGTGGTGGATCGACGCGCTGTTTGCGCTGTTCACCGACAGGAACCAGCGGGCGTTCGAGCTGCTGTCGAAGACACGTGTCGTGAGGTCGACCCGCGATCCGGGTTGAGCGTCAATCGGTCACATCCGCGCCTGCCGCGGAGGACTGGGATCCCACGAGTTCGAATGGCCCATGACGCCGATGCCGCCGAGCGTGAGCGCATAGCCCAGGTCCTTGCCGAATGGGCCAACCGTGATCCCGCTGCCCAGGATCGGCTCGTGCCGCTCGTTTACCAAAAGGCGCCGGCTCGCCCACCACTACACGCGCAACGAGCGCGAGGGCCAAACGCTGCAGACGGCGGCCCTGGTCAACGAGCTCTATCTGCGGTTGGCGGGGAGCGACCATCTGGGCTGGCGGGACCGTGCCCATTTTCTTCGCGATGGCGGCGACGCTGATGCGACGCGTCCTCGTGGACTACGCCGGCCAGCGCGCGCGACAAGCGTGGTGCCCGGCCTTTCGGTGACTTCGCTCGACGACAACGTCATTGCACGCAGCGCGCGGTTGATGTCGTCGCGCTCGACGAAGCGCTCGACCAGGCTGGCTCGCCAAGCACGACGAGAGCAGCCAGTGAGGCAATGCCTCAGGGCAGGATGAGGAGCCGAGACCGAGCGAATGGAGGGGCTGGCTCCTCAGGCTGGATTCGCACCCGCAGCAACGAGCGACGCGAGTTGATGCGTGACTGAAGGACAGCCTGGGGTGCCATTCCGCGCCGCAGGCGCAGGAATGGCTCCTCAGGCTGGATTCGAACCAGCAACCCTCCGGTTAACAGCCGGATGCTCTGCCGTTGAGCTACTGAGGAACGCGGGCGGGACACCGGCGGCCTGCACGCGGCCCGCCGGCATGACGAAGCACCCATCATAGGGCAACACCGGCCGGACCGGCAACAACCGCGTGGGATCTGCTGTGCCCGGATTGGGGCGTGTCGGCCGGGGAGAGGCGCAACGCTGCTCGCCAGGGCACTGTCGCTCAGCGTGGCGCCGATTGTCGCTCCGGAACTGCGGGGACGGACGGGCGGATCTCGTTCTGACCCTCTCGTCCTCAGAGCGTCTTCAGATACTCCAGCAGATCCAGCTTCGCCGCGTCCGGCAGGTCGGTGCCCCACGTGTGCCCGCGGTTCGAGTTGCCCGGCAGCCGCGTGTCGTACATCCATCCCTGCGCTTGGGCGGCGTTGCCGTCGGCCACGAAGCCGCCGCGCACCGGTTCGTAGACGTCGTATCCACGATAGAACGTCGTCGGGCGCTCGGCTGGTGGTTTCAGGACGTCGGCGAGATACGGGACCGACCCGTTGTGCAGGTACGGCGCACGCGCCCACACGCCGTCGAGCGGGACGGCGACATACCCGTAGGTGGCGCGAAAGCGCGTGTATCGCCAGCGATAGCCGCTGAGGCCATTGAAGCGGTTCGCCGCGTGGTCGCCCCATGACGCGAGCCGGAAGGCATCGGTTCCGAGCTGGGCCAGCGCAACGGGGTAGCCGGTCTGGGGCGCTCCCACCGCGTGGCACGATGCGCACCAGGCGTTATAGGCCACCTCGCCCCTCGCCGCGCGGACGCGATCGGTTGGAAACGGGTACGCACGGCGGCCTGAGGCCGGTGATCCATGCCTGCATGCGCGCGAGGTTCGGCATGTTGATGGTGCGCCCGCTGGCGCCGTTACCGATGCCGGAATTGACCACGATCTCGTGGAGCGAATCGTTCAGCCCGTCCCAGTGGAGCGCGTGCCGCGCCTTCATATTCCAGAGCGGGGGCGGATCCGAGTTGCCGACGGTGCCATCCGGCCCGAGCTCCAGCAGCTGCGCCTTGGCGGGATTGAACGGGTCCGAGCGGCCGGGTCCCCACGCGGGATTGCGATCCATCCACGACAGCTGCGCCGCCTGCATCATCAGCGCCTTCTTCATTCTCGGGATCACGAGGTAGCGATACGCGAGCGCCTCGTTCGGCGGCAGCGCATGGACGCGAGCGATGACCGCCATCACTGCATCCGCGTTGAAGCGGTGGCTGGCGCCGCAGGAGAACAGGAACCGCAGGTAACGCTGCAAGTCGAAGCGGGAGGTTGGCGCCCCTGGCAGGAGCTGGCGCGGCGCCGTTGGCGATGTGCGCACGCTGCCGACATGGCAGAGCGCGCAGTTGATGCCGATGCGCTCGAACCCCACGCGTCCGACCGGCATCCCGACCGGCGTCTCGTGTCCACGATCGTAGGTGAAGCCGAAGCGCTCGTAGCCCGCCTTGCCCGGCGGGCGGTCCTCGCACACGGCGGGCATGACGTACCACACCCAGTACGGCAGCCCGCTCGCGGCCTCGACGCCCACCGACGCGTACTTGAAGTGCTCCACGTCGTCGGCGAACGACGGGAACTGCTGGCGGAACAGCGTGAGCCAGGCGGCGAACCCGACGACGGCCGCAACCGTTGCGGCCGCGATCAGCACGCGGCGCCGTCGCGCGGGTCATGCGAATGCCGCGTCCGCCGATCGCTCTGCCGTCGCACTCGACGGGACGGCCTGTTCGCCGAGGATGCGTGTCAGGAGCACGAGCTCGATGATCCCGACCACACCGTCACCCGTGCCGAGGCCGAGAAAGCCGCGCGGCATGAACCCCATGGCGACGCCGACGAAGAAGGTCGAGGCCGGAATGAGCCGGCCCACGATCAGCAGCCACGCGTTGACGCGATACCTGAACGGATCGGCTGCCGCCGGGATGTAGAAGCAGCTCAAGATCGCGAGGAGCACGGAGTAGTTCACCATCCAGATCGTGTTGTTCACCGGCCCGAGACCCAGCGAGTCGAGCAGACGGGCCGGGTTCACGAACAGCACGAACACGGCGAACGCCCAGTTGAGCACGATGCCGAACCAGACGACGTATTTGAACCACCTACGCGAACGGCTCATGGTGCCTCCCGAGGCTCAGTAGGTCTTCAGGTACTCGAGCAGCGCGTCCTTCTGCTCCGCCGTGAGATGGGTGCCGTACTCGTGCCCGGCGTTGCCGTTGCCCGGGCCGGCGGTGTCGAAGAGAAAGAACTCCCGTCCATTCGCCGACGTCTTCGTCGTGACGAAGCCCAGGTTGGCCGGATCGTACACGTCGTTGCCCTTGTAGAACGTCCGCGGCCGCTCCGCTGCCGGGTTCAGGAGATCGCGCAGCGTCGGCACCGATCCGTTGTGCAGGTACGGCGCGCGCAGCCAGGCGCCGTCGATCGGGTGGTTGGCGTAACCGCCGGTGGGGCGGAAGCTCTGGAACGCCCAGGGATAGCCCTCGCCGATCTTGTTCATCAGACCCGACATGTCTTTGTCGAAGGCGTCCGAACGGTGAGCGTCGGTGCCGATGTACCGGTTGCTCGTGACCTTGCCGAACGCCTTGCCGCCCGGATCGTGGCACGACCCGCACTCCTGCTGATACACGGGCTTGCCGGCCGAGGCCAGCTGATAGTCGATCGGAAACGGATAGGCGGGCGGGCGAACGTTCCAGAGCCACCTGCGGATCCGCGTCAGGCGGGGCATGTCGAGCGTCGCCGGCGTGGCGCCGGCGCCGAGCGCGGCGCTCAGGTTGCGCTCCTCGACCGAGGGGTTGTTGCCGTCCCAGTGCACGAAGAGCCCGGCGCGGGAGTCCTGGCTCCACAGAGTCATGAAATCCGCGGTGCCGATGCTCGTTGCCGGAACCGGCACGTGGAACACCAGCGCGCGGTATGGGTTGAACGTGTCCACGCGCCCGGGTCCCCAGAGCGGCCGCTGTTTGATCCACGCGAGCTCCGCCGCCTGCGCCGCGAGCTTCGCGGGTGTCT
This sequence comes from Vicinamibacteria bacterium, assembly GCA_963697705.1. GTDB lineage: Bacteria > Acidobacteriota > Vicinamibacteria > Vicinamibacterales > JAENWD01 > CAVUCH01. The sequence continues at coordinate 341,270 of CAVOPA010000006.1, read as the reverse complement.
GCTTGATCGCGAACCGGTAGACGAGCTTCTCCACCGGAGAGAGCGTCGTCATGTTCTCAATCTCCGCCATCACGCGATCGACGGTGAAGCTCGGCGAGGCCGCACACTCGAACAGGAAGTTGAAGTACGCCCACAGATCGAGCTGGTGGGAGGCGGCGGCCAGGTAGGCGCGCGGCTGGCCGTCCTCCGACGTCCGCACCGACGCGGTGTGGCACGAGGCGCAGTTCAGGCCGACGCTGTCGAAGAACCCGGTCCGGCGCTTCGAGAAGCCGATCGGCCGATCCATCCCGGGCTCCTGGATGACGCCGATCGCGGCAAGCCCGCCCGGTGGCAGCTTGCTCGAGCAGACGCGCGGCATCGCGCGCCACATCCAGTACGGGACGCCATTCCCCTCGAGCGTGTCGCTGCCGATCGACCCGTACTTGAAGTGGTCCTCGTCGTTGGCGAAGTCCTCGGGAACGCTGATCGCGCTCACCTGCCGGAAGAACGCGAACGCGACGATCGCGAGAACGGCGATGACCCCGAGCGGCGTCCCGACAAGGCGGCGGCGTGTCTGCCGCTGCTGCCTGTCGACGGCGCTCGATCGAACGACGTCCTCGAGCACGCGGTCACGGCCCCTCGTCCGGGATGTGTTCGACGTCATGTCAGAACCTCCCCAGGGCGACGCTCGCGGCCTCGAGCACGTGTGGCTCTTCGTACGGAGCCGGACGGAAGACGCTCATGACCTCCTGGAGCATCGCCTCGCGGCCGCCGCGTCCATCGAAGCGGCGCTCGTCGTAGCATCCGAGCGGGTTCGCTACCGCGTTGATCAGGCAGCGATTGCAGAACGAGCACGGCCGGTCCGGCAGATCGCGGCCGGATGCCCAGATCTGCGGCAGGTCGTTGTTCGCGATGAGCGGGCGCGCGATGGTCACGCCGTCGCAGTAGCCTTCGATGATCGACTCGCGGACCAGCGCCGCGTCCTGGTAGCCGCCGGTGTTGATGATGGGAATCGACACGGCCGCCTTGATCGCCTTCGATTCCTCGCGGCACACGGCCTCGACGGGCCGATCCTTCTTGGTGCGGTTCCAGAGGTAGAGGAACAGCGGCCGCAGTGTCTTGAAGTGAAAGAGGGTGTAGTTCAGATAGCCTCGGACGCCGCTGGAGATCATGTTCCCGTACCACCAGTTCAGTTCATCCGCCGGGAACCCGCCGGATGGCAGCTGCGGGTGCGGGAAGATGCTGCCGATCGACACGTGGATGGCGTCGGCGCCCTCCTGCTCGATCCACTGGCATACCTGGATCGACTCCTCGAGCGTGTTCCCTTTCTTCTCCCACGGAAACAGCGCGTTGTTGTTGTCGACGGCGCTGATCTTCGCCTGCAGGTGGAACTCCGGCCCCAGCTCCTTGCGGATGGCGCGGATGACGTCGAGGAGAAAGCGCGCGCGGTTCCGGAGCGAGCCGCCGTATTCGTCGGTGCGATCGTTGATCGCGGAGCTGAGGAACTGCGTGAACAGATACCCGTGCGCGGAGTGGAGCTCCACGCCGTCGGCGCCGGCGGCGCGCGCGCGGCGCGCTCCGTTGACGAAGTACTGCACCAGATCCCGGATCTCCGCCGCCGTCGCCGCCTGGCACAGCAAGCCGTGGAACGTGTCCTTGTGGCTGGTCGACGACAGGCTGCGGTTCATCAGGTTCTCGACACCGGGCACGTCACGCTGGCGGCCCGAGTGACTGAGCTGGATGATGAACCGGCAATCGTGGGCGTGGACGTGCCTCACGACTTCACGCCAGAACGGGATCTTGTCGTCGTGATCGATCATCGCGTAGTTCGGCAGGATGCGCCCGCGCACGTGCACCGGTACAAACGACGTGATGATCGCCCCGACGCCGCCGCGCGCGAACTTCTCTTCCCAGTTGATGCGCGCGAGATTGCCGGAGCCGTCGTAGTTGTCGAAGCGTCCGGAAATGCTGGATCGAAAGATGCGGTTCTTCACCTCCAGAGTTCGGAACTTCAACGGGCTGAAGATCACGTCGCCGGACATGGAGTTGCCCTCCGAACGAAGACGGGGGATGAGGGGGAGGCGCGTAGTATGGGCGGGTGGATCCGGGATGTCCACAGAAACCTCAGCGGATAGTCCCGACCCGTGCTCTGCAGTATGGGCCAGTTCAGGAAAGCGGTGCCCGCGGCCATCCGCACCAGGGTGCGTCCGCGGTGGCCCGACCTGGCGGCGGCCCGCGTTCAGGCAGGTTTTTCGTCAGTGTCCAGTGGTCGCGGACGCCAGAGCACCAGCACCTTGCCGACCTGCTGCACCGCCTCCGCGCCAGTCTGGGCGCAGATCTCGGCGTTCAGCGCGCGCCGGGCGTCGCGGTCGGTGGTGTTGACCCGCACCTTGACGAGCTCATGCGCCGTGAGCGCACGCTCGATCTCTTTCAGCACGGCGCCGGTCAGCCCGTCGTGTCCCACGTAGACGATCGGCTCGAGCGGGTGGGCGCGGGCCTTGAGAAAGCTGCGTTCACGCGCGGTCAGTGGCGGCATGGGCTCTCCTAGACCAGCGGACCACTTGAGCTGGCAGATGGCGAGCCTGCAGGCTGCTGCCCCGACTGGCGGCGGGCAGCGGGCGGCGGGCGGTCAGCGGTCAGCGGTCAACGGTCAACGGTCAACGGTCAACGGTCAACGGTCAACGGTTAACGCTTAACGGTCGACGATTGACGAAGCTCGCGATCGATGGCGCGCCCTGCGCGCACGACGATCTCAGGTAGGGCCTCGACGTCCGCCCGTGACGTGTGGAAGTTCACGATGCAGGCGCGGAGCAGGTAGCGGCCTCGGACCACGGCGTTCGACACGAAGGCGTCGCCGTCGCGCTGCAGCCGATCCAGCAGCGCCCGGTTCAGCGCGTCGAGATGAGCCTCCGTCTCGTTCTCGCCCACACGCGCGCGCAGGTCGGAGGGCACATACCGGAACGTGGTGATGCTGAGCGCCTGGGTCCAGAGCTCCAGCTCCGCGTGCGCGCGGACGGCGTCGGCCATCGCCTGCGACAGCGCGATGTCGTCCGCGATCATCCGGCGGTAGCCGGCGGCCCCCGCGTGCCGCAGCGCGAGCCACACCTTCAGCGCGCGGAAGCCGCGCGAGTTCTGCGGACCGTAGTCGACGTAGTTCGTGGCCCGCTCCTCGAAGTGATAGTAGGGCGGATGATACGAGAAGGCGGCGCGCAGCGCCTCCGGATCGCGCACGAGCGCGCATCCGGCCTCGAGCGGGGCGTAGAGCCATTTGTGCGGATCGACCGCGATCGAGTCGGCGTCGGCGAGCGCGCGCAGGTCGTCTGACGCCCCCGGTACCGCGGCCGCGAGCCCGCCGTACGCGCCGTCGACATGAAACCAGATCCCCCGCGCGCGGCAGAATGCGGCGATCGCTCGCAGCGGATCGACAGCGCCGGTGCTCACCGACCCCGCCGTGCCGACGACGAGCAGCGGCACGTCTCCTGCGGCCGTGTCCACGTCGACCGCGCGCTCGAGTGCCGCCACGTCCATGCGCAGGTCCGCGTCGACGGGGATCCACCGGATCGACGCGGTGCCGATCCCCGATATATCGGCCGCCTTGGAGATCCACGTGTGTGTTTCGGCCGATGCGTAGACGCGCAGCGTTTGGCCCGCGGTTGCGAGCCCCTGCTCACGCACGTCCCAGCCGGCGCGCGCGGCACGGGCGGCCAGCAAGCCCACGAAGTTGGCCATGTTGCCGCCGCTGACGAGCACACCCCCGGTGTCGGCGGGATAGCCGATGAGCTCGGCAATCCAGCGCACCGTCTGCGATTCGATCTCGGTCGCCGCCGGGGCCAGCATCCACGCGCCCACGTTCGGGTTGGCCGCCGACGCGAGGAAGTCGGCAAGGATCCCAATTGGCGCGGGAGACGAGGTGATGTAGCCGAAGAATCGCGGGTGGGCGTTGAAGAGCGAGTGCTCGAACAGGCGGCTGGCGGTCTCTTCGAGCAGCGCGCCGGGTTCAGTTCCATGCTCCGGCAGCGATCCAGTCACTCCGAGCGCCTCGCGCACCGCCGTCGGCGACTCGCCGCGCGTGACCGGGCCCTGCGGGATCGACGCCAGCAGGTCGGCGATCTGATCGACCAGCCGATGGCCGATCCCGCGGAACGTGGCCGCATCCATGGCCAGCGGCGCCTCGCGCGCGACACGCTCACCGCCTCGACTGCCCGGCGCGGACACGACCGAAGGGTAGTCACCTGAAGCCATCATCATCTCCGTCGTTCAGGATCAACGAACGCTTGCGTGCCCGACTCGAGTGCCCGACTGAAGTCGGGCACTACACAGTCTGCACACAGTCTCGCTACATGCACAGTACCGTTCGCGGGCGGCTGTCGGTCCTACGGCAGCTTCGTCGAGTCCGCGCGTGTCGCCGCCCGGCGCTGTTCGGCGGTGCCGCCCGCCGCCCCGACCCGTCGCTCGCCGGGTCCGCCGCCCACCGCAAGTCATTGTGCATTGTGCATCTGTCACCGCCCGCGTTAACGCCTTGACATCCCACCACCCGCACCGGGAGCATGACGCGCCGTGCCCGTTCCTCTCCTCTTCCTGCTCGCCCTGGCTCTGGTGGTCGGCGGGATCCTGGTCCTGCGCATCCACGCGTTCCTCGCGCTGGTCGGTGCGGCGCTGTTCGTGACGTTACTCACGCCATCGAGCATCGTCGAGGAAGCGGCGCGCGGCCGTGGACTGTCTCCGAAGGAAACGGCGACGCTTGTGGCCACACCGGCGGGCGAACGTGTGGCCGAGGGGTTCGGCCGTACCTGCGGACAGATCGGTGTGCTCATCGCGATGGCGTCAATCATTGGCGCCGCGCTTCTCGACAGCGGAGGCGCCGACCGCATCGTCCGGTCGGCGCTGCGGGTGTTTGGCGAGCGCCGGGCGCCGGCCGCATTTCTCGGCAGCGGCTTCCTGCTGGCGATTCCGGTTTTCTTCGACACCGTGTTCTACATGCTGGTGCCGCTGGCCAAGGCTATGCGTGTCCGATCCGGACGCCAGTATCTCGCCTACGTCCTGGCCATCGTCGCCGGCGGCACCATGGCACACTCGCTCGTGCCGCCGACCCCAGGGCCGCTGTTCGTCGCGAATGCGTTCGGTGTGAGCCTCGCGGTGATGTCGATCGGTGGCTGCATTGTCGGCGGCTGTGCCGCTGCAGTGGGATTCGCGTACGCGAGGTGGGCCGACCGCCGGTGGCCGGTGCCGCTCCGGGAACCCGAGGCGGTCGTCGCGGAGCTCGAACGAGTCGCGCAGACCGACGATCGCGACCTGCCCGCGGTGTGGCTCGCCGTGCTTCCGATCCTGCTGCCGATGGTGCTGATTACCCTGCAGGCCACGGCCGCCTCCGCCACTGGGCAGCAGACCTGGGACGTCTGGCTGCGCGTCATCGGCGACAAGAACATTGCGGTAGGCGCCGGTGCCGTGATCGCGCTCCTGATGCTCTGGCGCGCCGGGCCGGCGGCCCGGGTCCATCGCGCTGTGACGACGGCGCTCCCGGCCGCTGGCGTGATCATCCTGATCACGGGCGCCGGCGGCGCCTTCGGCGGAGCGCTGCAGCAGAGCGGCTTAGGGAGCATCGTGCAGCGGCTCGTGGCGCAGTACGACCTTCCGATCCTGCCGCTGGCGTTCCTTTTGACCGCCCTGCTGCGCACGGCGCTCGGCTCCGCCACAGTCGCGATGATCACCGCGTCGGGTGCGTTCGCCGGGCTGGCGTCGGCCGGTCACCTCCCGTTCCACCCTGTGTACCTCGCGCTGGCCATCGGCTGCGGGTCCAAACCGATCTGGTGGATGAACGACAGCGGCTTCTGGGTGGTGACGCAGATGAGCGGCCTCACCGAGCGCGAGGGGCTCATGCACCTGACGCCAATGAGCATCCTCATGGGGATCACGGGGCTGCTGGTGACGATGCTGGGCGCTACCCTGGTGCCGCTGGTCTGATATTTGGGCTGATGGCCCGCCTCAAGGCGGGCACGACACCGACGGGCTTCACCCTCGCTGGTCCGCCCTGAAGGCGGGCACTACCGGCTCGGCCTCCTGCGCTCTTGTCCATTCATCGTCCATGACATACCATGTCCGCATGGAGCGGCACCGGTCATGAGCCCACGACAGCAGGCGCCCCGGCTGCAGTATCCGATCCGCGCGGTCGCGCGGATGACCGGCATCAGCGTGGACACGCTCCGTGCGTGGGAACGGCGGTACGAGGCTGTCACTCCGGCCCGCAACGATCGGGGGCGCCTCTACACCGATGCCGATATAGCGCGGTTGAAGACCCTCGGCGAGCTCGTGACGCGGGGGCACGCCATCGGCACGATCGCGGGGCTCGCCGACCGCGAGCTCGGGCGCCTGCGCGAGAGCGCCGAGACGCACCGGGACCCGCAGCACCAGCTGCCGGCCGCGAGCGCCGACCTCAGTGTGCTGTCGAGGGCGCTCGATCGCTACGATCTCGACGCCATCGACGCTACGCTGAACCGCCACGCCGTCGTGCTCCCGCCGCGCGACCTCGTGTTCGCCGTCATCCTGCCGCTGCTCGCGGAGGTGGGACGACGCTGGGAAGCTGGCCTCCTTCGACCATCGCAGGAACATCTCGTCTCGTCGATCGTCCGCAGCGTCCTCGGAGGATTGCTGCGCGCATCGATGCGCCCACACGCATCACCGAAAGTGGTGTTCGCGACGCCCACCGGCGAACGTCACGAGCTGGCACTGCTCAGCGCGGCGCTCCTCGCGGCGTCTGCCGGGTTCGGCGTCATCTACCTGGGACCGGACCTCCCGGCGGCCGACATCGCGCACGCGGCTGCGATCGCCGGAGCCCGCGTCGTGATCGTCGGCCTCACGACTCCCGACGCCGTGGCCCGCCCGGAGATCCACAGGCTGGCGCGGTTGCCGGACGGGATCGAGTTGTGGCTCGGTGGACCGGCCGCCGAACCGATGCTCAAGGGGGCCGGCGATCGCGTTCGCCTCATCGCGGAGCTCGGCGACGTCGTTCCCATGCTGTCGCGTCATGCGCATTGACGCGACACTCGATCGCCTGGCGTGGGCGCCCCGTGCCGGTCCGCGGCCCGCACATGGTCTCGCCGTGATTCACGACGAGACGATCGTCCCGGCCTCGCTCGACGCGACGTTCGCGTTCTTTGCCGACGCTTCGAACCTCGAACGCCTCACGCCGGCGTGGTTGAACTTCCGCATCCGCACGCCGATGCCGGTCACGATGGCCGAGGGGCTGGAAATCGACTACCGGATCGTGCTGCACGGGGTACCGGTTCGGTGGCGATCGCGAATCGACGTGTGGCAGCCGGGCGTCCGCTTCGTCGACCGCCAGGTGCTGGGCCCGTATCGATGGTGGCGCCACGAGCACCGGTTCGAGCCGCTCGAGAGCGGTGGCACGCGCGTCATCGACCACGTCGAGTTCCGGCCCCGGGTGAACTGGCTGACGGGCGCGCTCGTCCGCCGCGACGTGCGGCGGATCTTCGCGTTTCGCGGGCGGGAACTGAGCCGGCTGTTCGGATCGTGACATCGGCCATGCCAATAAACCGCTGCCGGGAATAGAACGGGGCGGCCTCGGGTTTATGTCAGCTGTCTGTCCATGAATTGTCATGGACAATGCACTGCCAGCAAGCCCGGGCATTCTCGGCTGAAGCGGTGCCTTTATTGATGGCTCCCGGGCAGTCGAGGTGGATCAGATGACGAAACAACTTCTCGCAGTGTGCACCATTGGTATCCTGGCGCTCGGAGCGGCCGCCTGCGGCAGCTCTTCCTCGCCGGTGGCACCTGCCCCCATCGCCAACGTGCCGACCGAGAGCATCGGCGAGTCGTCGCTCGATGCGAAGCCGGGCCAGGCCGCCGGCGCGAAGCCGGGCTCCCTGACCATCGTCGGACTCGTGCTCCAGGCTGATGGCGAGTTCGACGTGCTCCAGGCAGCGGTCGTGCGAGCGGGCCTGGTCGAGGCGCTGAACGGCACGAAGCAGTACACGGTTTTCGCGCCGACGGACGCGGCTTTCGTGACGACGCTTGGCGCTGCCGACGAGGCCGGCGCCATTGCGGCCGTCAACGGTCTTCCGCTCGAGGCGCTGAAGAACATCCTCCTGTATCACGTCACTAACGGCCGCCGGAACAGCGCGTCCGTGCTGGGGGCGCCGAGCTACCAGATGCTCAACGGCCAGACGCTGACACGTGCGACGCTGTCGGCCGCAGGCATTGCCGCCACCGACGTGTCGGCATCGAACGGCATCGTGCACGTCATCAATGCCGTACTGATTCCGTAACGCAGTCGAGCGATTCGGTGTGTGGCCTGCGATCGCGGACCCGATGGCGGTCATCCCTTTGCGCAGCCTGGTGGTCACCCGACGCACCGGGCTGCGGAAAGGCTCGGCACGTTGTCGGCTACAACGTGCGCGGAGTGCTGCGCTCGGTCGGTCGCAAGCGACACAGAATTCACGACGACGTTACAACCCGCCTCCGCGGCCCTTTTGTTATTCTCATTTCCCAGCGTCAGAAGTGGCGCCACGGCCGGAACTGAGCAGACGGTTTCGCAGGCACGGCCGTTGCTTTGGCGACCGATCACGGACAGGGGTGGCTTCATGCGACTCGACGAGATCCCGACGTTCGGTCACAACGGCGTGATTCACGTGGTGGTGGAGTCTCCCCGCGGATCCACCGCCAAGTTGAAGTACGACCACCAACTTGGGGTCATCATGCTCTCTCGCCCGCTGCCGACCGGTCTGGTCTACCCACACGACTGGGGCTTCGTGCCTGGTACTGCGGCGAGCGACGGTGATCCGGTCGACGCGCTCGTGCTGTCGGATACCGGCACGGCACCCGGGGTGGTGATCGCATGCCGGCCGATTGGCGTGCTCGAGATTGAGCAGAACCGCAAGACACAAGAGGGACGGGAGCGCAACGATCGGATCATCGCCGTGCCCGAGAGCGCCCATCGTTTCGATTCACTTCAAGACGTCTCTGAGATGCCCGAACGGTGGCGGAATGAAATCGCCGGGTTCTTCATACAGTCGGGCGCTTTCGAACGCAAGAATGTGACGGTGCTCGGATGGAAGGGACCCGATCGCGCGTTGCGCCTGATCGGGGAAGGCCGACGGACGTCGCCTGCCGCCGGAGATCGGTGACATGGGTTTCCGCCTGACGCTGCGCCCTGCGCTGGAGGAGGACATCGAGCGGGTGGCTCGGGAGCAGCTTGACTGTGCCTTGGAGTGCTCTCCGCGACCCGGTCGACGCCAGCCGCGTGCACAACGCCCGGAAGCGGCTGAAGATGTTGCGCGCCATCGTCCGTCTCGTGCGCGATCCGCTTGGGTCGCCTGCGATGTGTGCGTGCGCCGAGCTCCTCTGACCTGACCACTGCGAGAGCACAAAAAAATGACCCGAACGCTGTTACGCGCTCGGGTCTTCCGGTCGTTGTGATCGGCCCTGCGGCGGTTGCGGTCTCAGAACTCGAACCGCGCGCCGAAACGGAACCGCCGCGACCTCGGAATCGCGGTCACCTTGCCGTACTCGAACAGCGGATCGACATCGGTCGGGGTGAACGAATTGAAGATGTTGAATCCGTCCACCACGAAGTGCACGCTTTGCGTCCGCATCTTGAACACCTTATCCAGATGCAGATCGAGCAAGGTCTGCGTCGGCAGATAGCTCGGGTCGGTGACCGCGACGATCTGACCTCCCCCACCTGGATCGATCACGCCGTCAGAAGGGCCGCCGAATTGTGTGAGCAGGTCGTAGGTCTCCAGTTTCCACAGCGGCCGGCCTGTGTTCACCCGCAGGCGGAGCCCCAAATCGAACTCGACCTTGGGAATCATGTAGGACCCTGACAGCTTGAACTCGTATTTCGGCGTGAAGGGCAACGGACCATCGAGGTTGTTGATGGTCTGGTTCAGCGTGCTCATCCAGTTGTCATCCCAGAACATCGGGCCCTCGACGTTGATGTCCTGCCGCAGGGAGCGACGCGCGAAACCGTGGGAGCTCGAGTACAGGAACGAGGCCAGTGCCTGCCACCGGTTGGAGTACCGTTTGTTCAACACGAACTGCAGCCCATGGTAGTCGCGGCGCGGCTTGATGCCGTCGAAAGTGGGCGTGTTCTGGACCCTGGACGTGTTGTTGTCCTGAACCCATGCGATGTCGTCGCCGTCGGTGACACCGTCCCCGTTGTAGTCCTTCTGGACAACGCTGTACAGGCTGACCTGCTGGCCAGCCGACGTCTGGAAGGGTATCCGTTCGTACTCCCATTCCTGGCCCGTCTCTCTGTTGATCGGGATGTTGGCGAACAGGTCTGACGTGTGCTTGAAGATGTAGGCCGCGCTGACGGACACGTTCCGGGCGACCTCCCGCTCGACGTTCAACGTGATCTGGTCGGTGTGTTGATCCTTCACGCCGTCGGCCACGTTCAGCGTCCAGGACTGATCGATCGTCCGCACCTCCTCGCTGATCGGCTGGAGTCCGCTCACCTGGCGCGCGGCGTTCCGCGTCTCCGCCGTATCGATCTCCCCATCGCCGTTCGTATCCACCGCGCTCCACGGCCCAACCTCGAACATCTGGAATACTCGCGTCAGCTCGGGCACGTCTGGACCGAAGCGTCTGAGGAACTCGATGCTGAGCGGCAGGTAATAGCGGCCGTACGCCGCGCGCGCCACGGTCTTGCCGTCCTCCGTCAGCATGTACGTCGCCCCGACCCGCGGTGACCACGTCTTGAAATCGAAGATGTTCCCGGTGCCGGCGCGGTCGCGGAGCACGGGCGGCGGGCCGTTGACCTGATCGGGCGACGTGACGAAGTCATAGACCTTCCCGACGCCGTACTTCGTGGTCATGCGGTCGAAACGCAGGCCGAGATTAATCGTCAGGCGCTTGGTCGGAGACCACCGGTCATCGAAGAACGCGCCGGCGGTGTCGGCCGTCCGCACCGTGAGGAACGGATTGATCGTGTCCTTGTAGTTGTAGAAGAGAAGCCCGTTATCACCGTACGCGGTTTGCATTTCGTTGACGTTCTGGGTCCAGCGGTACGGATAGAGGAAGTTCACGTAGTTCTGGAAGTAGCCTTCCTGCCGGTTGCCGCGGCCCTTCGTGTACTGCACGCCAAACTTCATGTCGTGCTGGCCGAGAAATCGCTCCGTGTAGTGCGAGAGATCGGCCTGTATCGTCTGGCGGTTCGCCTTCTGCGTGTCCACGTACGGGAAGGCGCCGTTGATGCCATAATCGGCCCACTTCCACCAGTTGATGAACCCCGGATGGTCGGGCCGGTCACTGGGCAGATAGGGCTGGTCGTCCTTCCAGAACCCCAGGAACTTGGCACTCGCGGCCGTCGTGCCGGTGGGGGACCATTGCCACTGCGCAGCGGCGGTGTGGTTCTTGGTCTTGACGCCGTAGGTCATCGTCGTGTCCCATGCCGGCTCAGACCCCCAGCTCCAGCCGTTGCCGTCATTGTTCTCGTAGTGGTACGAACCCCAGACGAGATGATTTTTGAACGGCACGGCCGAAATCTTCCCATCGAGGTAGCGGTTCCACGACTCGTTCTGCAGTGACCAGCGAGGAGGCAGGCTCGAGGATCGCAGGTAGTCGAACGCCCCGAAGAACCACAGCTTGTCCTTACGCAGCGGACCGCCGGCGGTGATGCTCGTCTCCCAGTCACTCTTGGTCTCGCCCGCGAGCTGCTCGCCCTCGCCGACGTACAACCAGGGCGCTCCGAGATCGTCGTTCGGGCCCGGCTGGTTGCTGGCGGGCGATCCGAGCAGCGAGTACGCAGCGCCGCTGCCGTGCAGGACGTTGCTGCCGGACTTGGTCACGACGTCGATCGTCGCTCCCGAGAAGCTGCCGTACTCGGCCCGGGAGCCCATGCCAACGACGCGCACTTCATCCACGGCGTCGTAATTGACGTTGACCAGCGTGCCGAACGCGCCGGCCTCCGGATTGGTGGCGTTGACGCCGTTGATCAGGAACACGTTCTCGTTGGTGGCGCTGCCGTAGGCCGTGGGGCTGGGCAGTGAGTTGGAGCTGGACGAGGAGAACATGCCGGGGGCCGTCAACGCGAGGTCGTAGAACGCATCCCGGCTCGTTGGCAGCTTTGCGAGCAGCTCCTTGTCGATCCGCGAGTCGATGGTCGCGCTCTTGGCATCGACCAGCGGAGTTTCGGCGCTGACCGTCACCGTCTCGCTGACTGCTCCGACCGGCAGGGAGAAATTCAGGGTGACCGTGGTGTCTGCCGACACCTCGATGTTTTCGCGCACGACGGTCTTGAAGCCGGACATGCCGGCGGTCACCGTATAGCGGCCGGGAGGCAGGTTCAGAAATACGTAACTGCCGTTCGGTGACGTGATCGCGGATTTCGTTCCGCCCAGCAGCGCGGGGCTGGAGACCTCCACGGTCGCGCCGGGCATGACCGACTGATCCTCGCTGGCGACTGTTCCGGTGAGCTTCCCTTCGTGGATGGCTTGCGCGCGAGCCGACGTCGCGCAGACCACGAGAGAGAACAGCGAGCAGCACACCAGCGCGAAGAGTCTCGTGCCTGAGTTCTTCCTCATCACAACCTCTCTTCGAACAGTGTCGACGTTGGCCGACCAGTGACTCGCGTATGCGGCCATCGGTGCGCGATGTGCGCCGGGACTCGCCGCAGGCGAGCTCGTTCCACCCATCTTCCATATGACTCTGTGCGCGGTGGTGTCAAGCGATGATTGACGGCACACACCAGGCCGGAAGATAAATGGGGCTGGCTAATCTGTTGATGAGCGCTGTCAGAACCAGACTCCGTCGCGTCTCGACCACACTGCTGGCGCTCAGTGCCGTCGTCGGCCTGGTCGTGGCAGGGCTGGTGCTATTCGTCCGACGACCCCCGCCCGAGGCGCCACAAAGGTTGAGCCGGATGTGGGCGAAGAAGGGTGTCGAGAAGCCGAACGTCATCCTCATCACGCTCGACACGACGCGCGCGGATCACCTGGGCTGCTACGGCAACGCCGATGCGCGGACACCGGCGATCGACGGCCTCGCGCGCCGCGGCGTGCTCTTCGCCCAGGCCGCGTCGCCGGCCCCGCTGACGCTGCCCTCGCATTGTTCGATCATGACGGGGCTGTATCCGACGTATCACGGGGTCCGCCTGAACGGCACCACCGCTCTCAGCCAGGGACAGACGACGCTTGCCGAATCGCTCGCAGAACGGGGATACCAGACGGGCGCATTCATCGGGGCGTTCGTGCTGGACGGGCGCTGGGGGCTGAACCAGGGGTTCGGTACCTACGACGATCGGTTCGACATGAACAAGTTCAAGCACCTCGACCTGGCCGCGGTGCAGCGGCCCGGCAATCAGGTGATGGATGCGGCGCTGCACTGGCTCGACGGGCACAAGGACGGGCCGTTCTTCGCCTGGGTCCATCTCTACGATGCCCACAGCCCGTACGAACCGCCAGAGCCGATACGCTCCGAGTTCAGCGCCCGCGGTCCCGCGGGTCTCTATGACGGGGAGATTGCGTTCGCCGATCGACAGGTGGATCGATGCCTGTCGTGGCTACGGACGGCCGGCTTGGACGGACGCACGATCGTCGTCATCGTCGGCGATCACGGCGAAGGCCTCGGGAGCCACGGCGAGGGGACGCATGGCTTCTTCATCTACGATTACGTGCTGCACGTCCCGTTCATCGTCGCGACACCCTTCGAGGCTCTCCAGGGCGTGCGCGTGGAGTCGCAGGTCAGCCTCGTCGACGTGTTCCCCACCGTGCTCGCGCTCGCTGGGATCGACTCCAAAGCCAGGGTCCATGGTCGCTCGCTCGTCCCGTTGATGTTCCACCAGCCGGAGACGAAGACGGTGTACGCGTACAGCGAGTCGATGCCTCCCGAGCTCCAGTTCGGATGGAGCGCGCTCCACTCGTTGCGCTCACCCCAGTACAAGTACATTCAGGCGCCGCGACCGGAACTGTACGACCTCGCCGCGGATCCCGGGGAAGCGACCAACGTGTTCGCGCAGCGTCGGGCAATCGCAGCCGACATGGCGCGAGAACTGAAAAAAGTGATCGCTGACACCAGCCACGGTGCTCCCGATCCCGAGGCGGCCAATCTCGACAAGGACACGCTCGAACGGCTGGCGTCGCTCGGCTACGTGGGCACGTCGAGACCCGCGGTCGGGTTGACCGACGCGTCGAACACGCTCGCCGATCCCAAGGACAAGCTCGAGGTCTTCACGGCGGTGCAGCGGGCCGGTGAGCTGATGGTCAGCGACGAGTACGCGCACGCGGTCGAGGCACTGGAACTGGCCATCCGCCAAGAGCCCGCCATGCCCCAGGCACTCCTGATGCTCGGCGCGTGTTACACGGAGCTCGGGCGGACGAAGGAAGCCAAGGCCCGCTTCGACGAAGTGCTGAAAGGCGATCCCCAGAGCGTCCAGGGGCTGATCGGTCTGGCGAACATTCTCCTAGAAGAAGGACAGACGGAGGACGTTCTGACCCTGTGCAAGAGGACGCTCTCGCTCGACGACCGCAACACGCAAGCTTACGCACTCCTTGGTCAGGTGTACATCGATCGCCGGCAGCCGGCAGAGGCGGTGCCGTACCTGGAGAAGGCCGTCGCGATTCAGCCGAAGCTCACACAGAATCGACTCAACCTCGCGGCATGCCTGATCGACTTGAAGCAGTTCGATCGGGCAAAGGTAATGCTCGACGAGATCCTCATCGAGCATCCCAGGTTCCCGGGCACGCAATTCAACCTGGGCGTGCTCTACGAGGAACAGCGCCGGCCTGAGGAGGCACGAGCGGCGTACGCCGCGGAAGTGGCGAACTATCCGAACAGCTTCAAGGCACGCTTCAACCTGGGGAAAGTGCTGAGCGAGGTTGACGACTGGAACGGATCGATTCAGCAGATGCGCGAGGTGGTCAGGCTCGCGCCCAAACGGCCCGAGGGCTACCTGTTCCTCGCTCGAGCCCTGCTGCACGAATCGGCGCCACTCGACGAAATCCAGACTCTTGCGCAGAACGGGCTGAGGCTCGCGAAGACTCCGGACTCGAAGGCGCTCGGGTGGTTCCTGATGGCTGACGTGTTCAGCCGCAGACGTCAGCCGGACAAGGTGACGATGGCGTTGAGAAACGCGCAGGCGCAGGTGTCCCAGACGCGAGGAGCTTCAGATGCGAAGCGCTGACAGCACAGATTTCGCACCTTGGGCCGGTGAGGGCGGCCTCGCGAGCACGACACGTGTGATGCCGGCCGTGCGACCCGCGTTCCCCCTCGCCCTGTGTGTGCTGGCTGCTTGCGGGATGGTCCCCCGATCCGCCGCCGCGCAAACGATCCGCGTGGACGTGGGCGCGGGTGCGGCCGCCGAATCGTTCGTTCCCAACCAGGCGCTCGGTGCGGGCATAGACCGACTGAGCTCGGTGACGGTGGAAAGATTCTTCACACGACCCGCCGTGGACCGGGTGCTCTCGGCGGGCTGGCAGACGGTCTCGTACCGGCAGAACACGGAGTTGCACGCCGAAGCGTGGCACTGGAATCCGCAGGGCACATGGAGCGACCCCGCCGGCAGAGGGTACTTCACGGGCGGCGCTGCCACGGACGAGCGCATCGAGCACTCGTATGGCTACCTGCTGCCGCATCGCGGCGTCACGCGGAACGACGGCACGGACACGAACGGCTATTCGCGGCTGACAGACGGTGACGTCGCCACCTACTGGAAGAGCAATCCGTATCTGACGAAGCCGTTCACCGGCGAGAACGACGCGCTGCATCCGCAATGGGTCACGCTGGACCTCGCGAGCCCGCTGCCGATCGACGCCCTCCGCATCGCATGGGCGGAGCCTTTCGCGCGTCGCTATCTCGTGCAGTACTGGACGGGCGTCGAAGACCCGAACAAGCAGCCGACGCAGGGAGCCTGGGTGACGTTCCCGGGCGGTAAGGTGAGCGACGGGCGGGGCGGAACGGTGACGCTCGCGTTGAATCCGTCGCCGGTTCCGGTGCGATTTCTGCGCATCTGGATGACGGAATCGTCGAACACGTGCGATTCGCACGGCTCTCAGGATCGGCGCAACTGCGTCGGCTACGCGATCGGCGAGCTCTCGGTGGGAACGCAGGCGCCCACCGGGGAGTTCTACGACCTCGCCCGCCACACCGCGGATCAGGATCAGACCGCTACCGTCTGCTCCTCGATCGACCCGTGGCACGAACCGTCCGACATCGGACCGAAGACGCGTGAGCAGGTGGGACTGGATCTGTTCTACACCAGCGGCTACACACGGGGCCTGCCCGCGATGATCCCGATCGCCATGCTCTATGGCACGCCCGAGGACGCGGCGGCGCAGATTCGCTATCTGAAGACGCGCGGCTACCCGATTTCGTGGATCGAGATGGGAGAAGAGCCCGATGGGCAGTACATGCTGCCGGAGGACTACGGCGCTCTCTATCTCCAGTTCGCGACGGCGCTCCATGGCGTGGATCCGGAGCTGAAGCTGGGCGGGCCGGTGTTCGAAGGGGTCAACCACGACATCACGGTCTGGCCCGACGCCCAGGGGAAGGTCTCATGGCTGGGCCGATTCGTGGATTACCTGAAGGCACACGGCAGGCTGTCCGACCTCGCATTCATGTCGTTCGAGCACTACCCGTATGAGCCGTGCAAGATCCAGTGGAGCAGCCTCTACGACGAGCCCGCCCTGATCACGAACATTGTCCGCGTCTGGCGGGACGACGGGCTGCCGCCCGAGATCCCGCTGTTCATCACCGAGGTGAACATCGCTTGGGCGACGGGCCAATCGTTCGTGGATACCTTCGGAGCCCTCTGGCTCGCGGATTTCGTGGGCGCGTTCCTCACGGCAGGTGGAGACGGCCTGTACCATTTCCACTACCTCCCGAGCGCCTTGCACGGAGGGTGCAACGAATCGTACGGCACCTTCGGGATGTTCACGGTGGACGCGGACTACGAGATCCAGCAGCCGACATCGCAGTTCTTCGCGAGCCAGTTATTGACGCAGGAATGGGTGCAGCCTGGGGACGGCGCGCACCGCATCTTCCCGGCCGGGAGCGACATTCAGGATCCGGCAGGTCACGTCCTCGTCACGGCGTACGCGGTGCTCCGGCCGGATGGGCAATGGTCGCTGCTGGCCATCAACAAGGACCAACTCAACCCACATCGTGTCCGCATCGTGTTTCACGATCGAGAGACCGGTGCCGATCGGGTGTTCGCGGGCCCGACCACGACGATCACCTTTGGCAGCGCGCAGTACCAGTGGCGAGCGAGCGGCCGGGCCGGTCGGGCGGACCCTGACGGCCCCCCGGCCCGCTCGGTGGTCAACGCCGGGCCAGACACGGTGTTCGAGCTCCCTGCGGCCTCGGTGAGCGTGCTTCGCGGTTCACTGTCGGCGGCTACGGCGCGGCGCTAGGGATTTCACGCCAACTCCTCAATCATTTGCAGCGCCCTCTACTTCTTGTCGACGGGTATAGTCCAGCGCGTCCCGAGATCGAAGTTGTGCGTGCCAGCCTGAACGTTCGCGGCCTGACTACCGGTTCTCGCTGTACGGGCCGCACTGAGGCGGCCTGCCTTCGCCCGCCGCCCGACGCCGGCGGCTTCCGCCGGCGCGTGGCGTGTCCGGCCGGCAGTGAGCAGTGTCGAAACCCCCTAGCCCTTCAGAAACGCCGTCCGTTGCGGCGCGCAGGCGAGGCGCGATATAGTTAGCGTCGCTACATATAGGGAGGCTGACGACGTGTTCAGCTCGGAGTTGAAAAAGGGCAGCAGCGAGATGCTCATCCTGTCGCTGCTCGAGGCACGTCCCCGCCACGGATACGAGATCGGCAAGCTGATCGAGACCCGCTCGGGCGGGAAGCTGACGTTTGCCCTCCCGACGCTCTACCCCACGCTGCTCCGCCTCGAGAACCGCGGCTGGATCAAGGGCCGCTGGATTGAAAAGCCGGGTGAGCGGCGGAGGTGCTTCTATCGGCTCACGCCCGAGGGGCGCCGCGTCCTGAGCGAGCAGCGGGAGACCTGGGAGGCGTTCATCGGCGCCATCAAAGCAGTGATGGGGACCTCCGGTGCGTGACTGGGAACGGTACGTCCGCGACCACCTGTCGTTGCCCGACCTCGCGCGCGACCGCGAAGTGCGCATCGTGCGCGAGCTCGCGTCGCAGCTCGAAGAGTTCTACCGCGACGCGGTTACCGGCGGCATGACCGAGTCGGACGCCGACAATCACGCCCGCATGCAGATCACGGACTGGCCCGGTCTGGCAGACACACTCAGGCATGCCGATCGACCCCACGTCCGCTCGCACGTCGATCGGTGGTCCGCGCGCATCGACGAACGCGCCCGTGACCAAGGAGGCAGGTGGCTCATGTTCGCGGACCTCTGGCAGGACGTTCGCTACGCGCGTCGTCGTCTCGTCGCACAGCCCGGGTTCACGGCAGTGGCAGTGCTGACGCTCGCGCTTGGGATTGGCGCCAACACCGCGATCTTCAGCGTGGTGTACGGCGTCTTGCTCAAGCCGCTCCCGTTTTCAGAGCCCGACCGGCTGGTCGGCGTGTATCACCGGGGCGAGGGAGTCAATCTCGCGCTGATGAATCAGGGCCCGGCGACGTACTTCACCTATCGTGATAATCAGCGCGTATTCGAGGAGATTGGCGCCTGGGAGTCGAACGAGGTGTCGATCACCGGACGCGGTGAGCCGGAGCGGGTGGAGGTGCTCTCAGTGACCGCCAGCACGTTGCCGCTGTTGCGAGTGCAGCCGGATCGTGGCCGCCTGTTCGGCAAGGAGGACGACGCGCCGGGCCGCCCCTTGCGGGTGATCCTGACCTACGGGTACTGGCACCGCAGGTTCGGCGGCGCCCCGGACGTCGTCGGAAAGACGCTTCAGGTCGATGGTGAGGTGGGCGAGATCATCGGCGTGCTCCCCTCGTCCTTCAGGTTCCTGCGCACCGACCCGGAGCTCGTGCTTCCGATGCGGCTCGAACGGGTCGATTTCGTCATGTTCGACTTCCAGGCCGTAGCCCGGCTGAAGCCCGGCGTCACGCTGTCGCAGGCAAACGCCGACATCGCCAGGATGATCCCGCTTCTCAAGGAAGGCCACGAACGGCTCAAGTTACGGCCGAACGTTCGACCACTGAGCGAAGACGTCACCGGGGACGTCGCGGGGGTCCTCTGGATTCTGCTCGCGGCCGTCGGTGTCGTGCTGCTCATCGCGTGCGCGAACGTCGCGAACCTCTCTCTCGTCCGTGCCGAAGGACGCCAGCAGGAGCTCGCGATGCGGGCCGCGCTTGGCGCCAGTCGAGGCCGCATCGCGCGCGAGCTGCTGTCCGAGACCGTGTTGTTGGGACTCGCTGCCGGGGCGCTCGGGCTCGCCTTCACAGAGGCGGCCCTCGGCCTGTTGCGAAGGTTTGCGCCCGAGAGACTGCCGCGCGTGGACGAGATCGGCATCGACCCGGCTGTGCTGCTCTTTACACTGGCCATCTCGCTCATCGCGGGTCTGCTGTTTGGTCTGCTTCCTGTCTCGAGATTTGGCGCCCCGGCGGCGACGGCGCTGAAAGAGAGCGGCCGATCGGCAAGTGACGCGCCCGGGCCGCTCCGCACGCGCAACGCACTGGTCGTGACTGAAATCGCATTGGCGATGATGCTGTTGATCGTCTCCGGGTTGATGATTCGAACGTTCGTGGCCATGCGACAGGTCCATGCCGGATTCACCCGGCCCGAGCAGGTGCAGACATTCCAGGTAGCCATACCGGAGGACGCGGTCCGTGACGAGCGGCAGTTCGCGCGCACCCACGAACAGATCGCGCAGCGGCTGGCTCAGGTGCCGGGCGTCATGTCAGTCGGCCTCTCGTCCTCGATCACGATGGACGGCGAGGACAACGGCAACCCTCTCTTCGTAGAGCATGTCAACGTGCCGGAGCGCCAGCTGCCACCCCTTCGGCGTTTCAAGACCGTCGCTCCCGGCTACTTCGAGACGATGGGCAATCCCGTGATCGCCGGGCGAGCGATCACCTGGACCGACATCTACCAGCAGAGGCCCGTGGTCGTCATCTCCGAGCCCCTCGCGCGGGAGTACTGGCAGACGCCGTCGAAAGCGATCGGCAGGCGCGTCCGTGGATTCGGTCCGACGTGGTACGAAGTCGTGGGCGTCGTCGGTCAGGAACGCGACGATGGCCTGAACCACCCACCGACCGCGATCGTGTACTGGCCGATGCTCAATGCGATCTACAGGACGAACGCGGTCTCGTATGCGGTGCGCTCGACCCGGGTGGGTACGCAGGGATTTCTGAACGAACTGCGGCAGGCTGTCTGGTCGGTGAACCCGAATCTCCCGCTTGCCGCCGTACGGACGCTGGATGAGATTCGAGCGAGCTCGATGGCGCAAACATCGTTTGCCATGGTCATGCTGGCCATCGCCGGAGCCGTGGCTTTGCTGCTGGGTGCGGTAGGCACGTACGGAGTGCTCGCGTACATCGTGGCACAGCGAACGCGTGAGATGGGCATCCGCATCGCACTCGGCGCCCAGGCAGGCGATGTCCTGCGGCTCGTGCTTCGTCAGGGGATGATGCTGGCGGCGGTCGGCATCATCATCGGGCTGATGGGCGCGGTCGGGGTGACCCGCGTGATGCGCGCCCTGCTGTATCAAACCAGTCCCACCGACCCGTTCACGTTCGTCGGCGTGATCCCGCTCCTCGGCGCGGCCGTGCTGTTGGCGTGTTGGGTGCCGGCTCGCCGGGCAATGCGTGCGGACCCGATCGTCGCGTTACGCTGCGAATAGGCCGGCACACGTCGGCACGCCCGACCTGCGAGGTAGAATGCCCCCTGCCGCGCGAACCCGCCCCGTTCGTCGCTGGTCCAAGAAGCCTCGATGTCGCCTGTTCCACGCTGGTTCGAAGTATTGACGTGGGCGACACTCACGACGCTCGCGGCGATCGTCGCACTCACCGCAACTGCCGGCCTGACCGGGTCGATGATCGCGGCAACGGGCGTGGGCGCCGGTGTCGCCGGCGTCGTGCTCCGGCGGCTGCGCCGGGACCCATCGTCGAATGCCACGCTGGGCGGCGCTTCGCCGGGACCCCGTCGGCTCTTCGCGATCGGCGCGCCGCTGCTGGTCGGGCAACTCCTTCTCGCAGCGGCGTTTATCATCGATCCGAACCTGGCGCGCTGGGACGGACGACCGTGGACGCCACAGCGCTCGAACCACTCGTGTGTCTCGTCGTACTGGATCGCCTGCGACCACATCCGCAGCGCCCATGATATCTATGCCGAGGAGATCTACTCGCTGCCGCAGGTCAGCCCGGCGGCCCCTCGTCTCGGGCGGCCGATCGGTCCCCTGATCGTTGACCAATACGAGTACCCGCCGCCCTTCCTGGCGTTGCCGCGGCTCATCGCAGCGGCCAGCGGTGACTTCTGGGGCTTTCGCCGCGTCTGGTTCGCCCTCAACCTCGCCGTGGTGGTCGCGGGTGTGATCCTCGTTGCGCGTCGATTCGACGGCGCGGTCGGGACGCACGCGCTCTGGCTGACACCCTTCGCGCTCCTCGCGCCGGCGATCATCATCACGTTCGTCATGGGTAACGTGCAGCTCGCGATCATCGCCGTCTCGATGATCGCGATGCTCTTGTTCGAGCGGGAGCGTTACACGGCCGGCGGCGTGCTGCTCGCCTATGCGGTCGTGAGCAAGCTCTATCCCGGCCTTCTGCTCGGCTATCTGATGCTGCGCCGGGACTGGCGCGCCGTCGGATGGACTGCAGCCTTTGCGGTCGCCTTCGTCGTCGTTTCGGTCGCGGATTTTGGTGTGGGCCCGTACGTCGCATTCGCGACGCACATGCCGAAGCTCCTCAGCGGCGAGGCGTTCCCGGCCTTCCGCAATCCCGCCGCGATCGCGATCAACGAATCGATCCCGGGGCTGGTGTTCAAGCTGAAACTGTTCGGCGTGCCCTACATGGGGTTCGCCGCGTCGAGGGCGCTCGGCTGGATCTACACGGTCGTCGCGCTCGCGCTCACGGCCCGCCTCGCGCTTCAACCCGTGGCCGCGGCCCGCGAGCCGCTCGCCTGGCTGACCATCTTGATCCTCGCGACGATGCGAAGCCCGTTTCTGCCGACCTATGCGCCGTTCCCATCGATGTGGTTGGCAACGCTGCTGGCCGCGCTCGCGTGGGGCCGATCGCGGGTGTTCACGACGTCGGTCGTTGCCTGGAGCGCACTCGCCTTCACATTCGGGACAGGCGGTGTGCCACCGCCCGTGAACGCGATCTGGACGTTCGCGCACACGGTCGCTGCCTTCGTCCTCGTGGGAATCGTCGTCCGGATGCCGCCTGCGACACTGCAGAGTCGTGCCACCGATCCGTCGCTTGCTGCGGCCGCGGTCCTGTCTGGCGAGAAGGCGTCGATGATCGCCCGCTCGGGTACCCCTCGCTGATTCGCGTTCCGCAGCGTCTTGAGGCGCACCCCTTATCGGGCTGCCGGAGGGAGAGCGATTCGACCCCTGTCACATCACAGGAGGTCACCGCCCCAATCAACGAGTGGCTGGCCGCGAGCACGCAATCCCCTGCCGATGTCCACCTCGAAGGCGAGACAGTTTCCTCCGGTCCGCCCTCGACGGGTGGCTACTCGTGCCGAGTGGTACTCAACGTGGGAGCTCGCGCGGCGTCCATCCAGCTCGGGCCGCAGAGCCTCTATGGAGACCTCTCCCCCCGTCACTGCGCAAGAGCTTACTGGTCGCCTGCAAGAACGGCGAGCTCGGCCTTGTCGCTTTTCTGCAAGGCGACACGAACACCGCAGTCGTGAATCTGGGCGAGGCAATCAAGGTCGCCGAAACGAACGGCGACACCTCGTCCCTGGTGCGCTGGCTTACCCTGTTCGGCCACGGCTTCGTTGAGCTCGGTCGTCCAGAGCAGGCGTTCGACTTCTACGAGCGAGCGCTCAAGGTTGCGCGCAGCGTGCCGGAGCTGCAGATGCCCTTCATGACCCTCGTCGGCAAGGCCGACGCGCTGGTGAAGGTTGGTCGCGTCTCCGAGGCCGAAGTTGCGGCGATCCGCGGCCCAGCTCCGGTGATCCATGAACCATCGGGAGAAACGGTCGTTGTGTTCGGCGACCTTCCGAAGAGCGGATGACGGAGGCTGTGTCGAGACAGCAACGCCCGCGGCTACTGGTGCGACGTCGCCGCCACTAAAACGCCAATCCCCCCGATGGCGGTGAGCAGCAGAAATCCTCCGACCGCGAACCCGAACCATCGCGAGAACGGCACGCCCGCGGCGAGCAGGACCGCCATCAGCGCACCGTTGGTCGGAACGATGAGCTCGGCCAGTCCGGCACCGGTCTGATAGGCGAGAACAGTTGCCTGGCGCGAGAGCCCGATGACGTCGGACAGCGGGATGAGGATCGGCATCGTGAGCGCGGCCTGCCCACTGACGCTCGATACGGGGAGGTGAATGAGCACGTGGATCGGCACCATGAGCAGAGCGGCAGCGGCCGGCGGCTTCCCCATGAGCGGGGACGCCAGCCCCTGCACGATCGTGTCGATGACGCGGCCATCGGTGAGCACCACCGAAATGCCGCGCGCCACACCGACGAGGACGGCTGCCCCCACCAGTGTCTCCATCCCCTTCAGATAGGCCGTCGCGCTCCCACTGACGCCCAGCCCGCCGATGACGCCGATTATCAACGCCGCGATGAAGAACAATGCCGAGAGCTCGTTGAACCCCCAGTCGAACCGAAGGACGCCCACGACATAGGTGGCGAGCGGCGACAGCACGAGCAACAGTATCAACACGTCGCGCCTGGTCATCGGTTCCTTCTTCATGCCGACACCAGACGAGCGCGGCACGGGATGCCTGACAGCATGGCGCACCGTCAGGGCAATCCAGATCGTGAGCGCGACGACGAGAAGCGGCAGCCGCACTCCGGCGCCCGAGAGCAACGGAAGCTGCGCGAGGTTGAGCGCGATCCCCGCCTGAAACGGGTTCGAGGGGCCGAACGCGGAGCCGACGATCGCCGCGCCGACGCTCGCGGCCACCATCGTCAACGCATCGACCCCGAGTCCGGCGCCGAGGACGAGCAGCACTGGCACGAGCGCGATGATCTCCTCCTGCATGTTCTCGAGCGCGCCGAAGGTGCCGAACACGAGCGCGACGAGGGGAAGGGCCCGGATCCCTCGTCCGTCAAACTGCCGCGCGATCACCCATGCGCCTCTGCCTAGTGTCCCGAGCACCTCCACGAGCGCGAACGCGCCGCCGACCAGCAGGATGGCGACGATGACCTCGGCCCCCGCGACCAGCCCGCGCGGCACGGCGAGCAACGCGCCCATCGGGCCCACAGGGGCCGACCGCACGCGGTGATACGTGCCCGCGACGACGAGACTTCGCCCGAGCGCGGGATCGTCGCGGCGCTCGAATTCGCCCGCCGGGATCATCCACGTGAGTACGGCGGCGATGACGATCCCGCCTAACAACAGGACGATGGGGTGCGGAAATCGCAGCGAGAACAGTGGCGTCAATTGCGGCACCCTCGTCGTCAGACAGTTCTTCCTGGGAAGCACAAGCATATGCCCAGATGGAAAGAATTCCGGCAACGAAGGTGATTGGTGATTGTCACTCGTGAGAACAAGCCGTTCGAACATTACGCAACGGCGTGGCGCTGTAGGCGAGCGTCGCGGTTCACGATGAAGCGATCCGAGAGACTGTAGGGTGGTTGTAGCGTTTACGCCCATCCGCCTACAGTCACGGACCGGAGCGGTAGGACGTGGCTGGTGCGTGGAGAGGCCAGACTCGAATCAGTGCGAGCGTGACAGGGCCGAGTGGGTTGACCCGCGCGGTCCTCATCCTCGCTCTCGGCGGGGATCTCGAGCCTGTCGGACACGCGCCGCGCAGGGCTACGACCCTAACGGTCACTTCCCAGCAGCCGCGGGCATGGCACGCCGTGCGTCCGGTCCATGTGCAGAACGGGCGGCTGCCGCCTCGCAGCCGCCCGGCGCACATCGCTCAGAGCGTTAGAAGCTCACGCGGAAGGCGACTTGTGCCTGACGGTTCGTGCCCAGCCCGACGGTCCGACCAACGGTGCTGGTCACCGTCCCGAACGTGCCCGCTGCGGCCGCCGTATAGGGCTGTCCCGGCTGGACCTGGTTCGCTGCCGCGCCCAACGCATTCGGCAGCGTGGCCACCGGATTGGCGAAGTTGTCCCGGTTCAGCAGGTTGAAGATCTCGGCCCGGACCTCGGCATTGGCGCGGCCGCCGAGGGGGATGCGTTTGGCAAACACCGCGTCAACCTGATTGAAGCTCGGCCCGCGCAGTAGACCGCGCGTGAGGTTGCCGAACTCCCCGGGCGCCGGCACCGCAAAGGCCGCGGGATTCAACCACTGCGTCCCGTTCTTCAGATACGGATCGACGCCCGGGATCAGGTCCGGCCGCCGCACGTTTCTCGATGCGCCGCCGCCGGGCGTGTTGATGACCGCGACGCGGCCCGCCGCCGGTGTCGAGAACACGAGCCCCGCCGCATCGACGTAGGCAACGTCGGGACGGACGACACGGACGTCGATTGGCAGCCCGCTGCGCCCATTCACGATGGCGCCAACGTCCCATCCTCCGAGGAGCGCCTCCGTCAGGCCGGAGGCGTCGCCCAGGTAGCGGCGGCCGCGGCCGACGGGCAGCGAGTAGAGCGCGCTGACGTTGTACGTGTGCCGCACGTCGAAGGCGTTGTACCCGATGTCGTAGTCGAAATCGAAGGGGTTGCCGGCGGTCAGCGCCTCGTTCGAGCCGGCGGTGTTGCCGTAGCTGCGCGCCAGCGTGTACTGGGAGTTGAGCGTCAGCCCCGAGTTGAACCGCCGCGCGAGCGAGAGCTGCATGGAATGGTAGCTGTCGTGGCCCCCGCTCGTCTTGTAGTCGACTTCGGCGAACGGCCGCTGAATGGAATTGCCGTTCACGATGTCGAACTCGCGAATGACGATCGCATTGGCCGTCGGATTCGGATTGGTGCGCACCTCCGTCACCTTGTTGGCCCAGCTCCGGAGGAAGAGATTGCGCCCCTGGCTGCCGACGTAGGCCGCGGTCGCGACGAAGCCGCCCCGCACTTCCTGCTGCACGGACGCGGAATACTGATACACACGCTCAGGGATTTTGTATTCCGCCGCATACGCCCGCGGCTGGTAGGACCGGTTGTTCGGGTTGTTGACGAAATTCGCCCGCAGCACGGCGGGGTCGATTGGAAAGGCTCCACCGCTCGTCGTCGAGCTGATGCGATCGCTCTCAATCGGCTGAATCTGATCCTCGGTTTGGCCCGGTCCGACATACACACCACCGCCGGCCCGCAGGACCGTCGTGCCGGCGGAACCCGGCGACCACGTCAGCGAGACCCGTGGCTGGAAGTTGTTCGCGTTCGACTGGAAGAGGTCGCTGGTGGGCGGCTTGAGCGTGCCGTTCCGGATGTCGAACTGGACGTTCAGATCGTGAGCCTCGCGCATCGGCGTGTAGTACTCGTACCGGAGGCCGTAGTTCAACGTCACGGCGCGCCCAAGCCGCCATTCGTCCTGAGCGAACCCGATCACGTACTCCTGCTCCGCCAAACGCTGGCCGGTCGCCCCGTCGTTGAATACGCTCGGCTCGCTGAGGTCTCCGAGGTACTGGATGCTCTGGGCGCGGTTCGCCAGAAAGTCGTTCAGATTCGAGAAGGTGTAGGTCGTGCCCCCGAGCCTGTCGGTCTTCAGGCGGATCATGCGCAGCTCGCCACCGAGCTTCAGGTTGTGCGTGCCTCGCGTCATCGTCAGCGCGTCGATGACCGACAGAGAGTATGGCCTGTAGGGCGTGCCTCGCCCGTTTGCCGCGCTGTTTGTTCGGAGGAGCCCTCCGGGCACGGCGATTCCGGAGGACGATCCCTGGCCGGCGATGCCGGTGTTCGCCACGCTGCCGCTGAGGTTGACGGAGATCTGTGAGAGGTCGATCCCGTTCACCGTCGGGGCGCGGCCTTCGATTGTCGTCGCGGCGGCGTTGTACCCGACCTTGAGCTCATTCAAGACCGTGGGGCTCAGGATGCCCTGCAGCGCCACCACCGCATTCTCCGGCGTGGCCGTGATGTACGAGGAACGGCCGGTGACGCCTTCCGGCTGCGTGTTGGTGCCGGAGTCACGGTAGTACCGGGTGTAGACGCTCCAGTTGGGCGATAACCGATGATCGAGTCGCGCGCTGAAGGCATCCTCCTGCACGTTTACGTTCTCCTGCAACTGCACGATGTCGAAGTCGGGATTCGTCGACGCCCCGGGCAGGACAACGGCGCCGGGCCCGATGAAAGCGTCGCGCAGCGGTAAGACGGCCGGGACGGCGCGCGCCCACGCCTGCGCGCTCGGCACCGCTTCGACCAGATTGACGCCGGATTCCAGGCGATAGCCCTCATAGCTTCCGAAAAGGAACGTGCGATCCTTCTTCAACGGCACGCCGGCCGAGGCGCCGAACTGGTTCTGTTTCAACGGCGACTTGGCGATATCGAAGTAGTTCGGCGCGTCCAACCCGTCGCCCCGGTGGTACTCGAAGACCGACCCGTGCACGGTGTTCGTGCCGGACTTCGAAATCACCGTGATCTGTCCGCCGGTCCCCGTGCCGTATTCGGCGGGATAGTTGCTCGATTCGACACGGAACTCCTGGACGTTCTCGAGGCTGGACTGCAGGCGGAACGGCGACGGGAGCTCGCCATTGAGGTTTCCCGGCGACGCGTCGATGATGGCGCTGCCCTCGATGCCGTCGTACCGGATGATGTTCTGCTGCACGGCGCGGCCGCTGAACCGGATGTCGCCGAACGTGCCGGTCCCGCTGTTCACCGACCCGGGTGCCTGCAGATAGAGCTGCGACAACTGACGCCCGTTGATCGGGAGATCCCTGACCTCGCGCTCGATCACGTTCGTGCCGATGCGCGCGGAGCTCAGGTCGAGCTGCGACGGCGCCGCCGAGACGGTCACCTGCTCGGTCACGCCCTGCGGCCGCAGCTCGAGGTCGATGGTCAGTTCCTGTGCGGGCAGCAGCTGCAGGCCGGTGTACTCGGTCGGAGCGAACTGGCCGGCGGCCACCCGGACGGTGTACAGCGACGGTGTCAGCGAGCCGACCATGTACCCGCCGTCAGGCCCCGACGTCGTCGTCCGCTCCGCACCCGTCTTCTCATTGCGGACGACCACCGTGGCACCGGACACGGATCCACCGCTCGTGTCGCGCACGGTGCCGGCGATACGTGCGTCGCCCTGAGCCAGTACGGGTGCGGTTGACAGCCCGCTGAGCACGAGCAGAAGGACCGCCAGCCTGGTCCACGAATACCACTTGCCGTTCATGTGTGCCTCGCTGATGTGAGTGACCGCACGCGGGCGCGCCCACCACGCCCGGCAGCGGGTGTCGCCACCGTGATTGCCGTTTGTGAACGGGATCGACGGTACTTGGTGGTCGTAAGAACCGGGCGACGATCGTGTTACGCGTGCGTTAAACCGCCTGCGGTCGTGCGCACGGGCACGGGTGTGGGCGAGCGTATGGCGACTCGTCTCAGCAGGAGTGTTTACGTGAACGTGACTGAAGTGATGCAGGGTCGACGCGTGGCGCTCGAGCTCAGAAGGCCTCGTTCCTAGTCCTGGCCCCGACAGATGGCGATCACCGCATCCACGATCTCTGAGCGGGTGATCGGTTTCGGCACGTGACGGTCGAACCCGGCCGCCATGACGCGTTCGCGATCCTGGTCACCCGCGTAGGCCGTGATTGCGGCAACGGGGAGATGCCGGCCAGATTGTGCGTCCCGCCGCCGAACCTCCCGAATGAGCCGATATCCGTCGGCGCCCGGCATGCCGATGTCGGCGAGCAGGGCATCCGGCCTGTCGAGATCGAGCCGCTGCAGCGCATCCTGCACCGACGAAGCCGTCTCGGCACGAGCACCCGAGGCGGTCAGGATCGCTGCCAGCAGGTCCCGGGCGTCCTGCTGATCGTCGACAACCAGGATGCGATAGCCCGCCAGTTCGATTTGCTCCGGCGCCTCGGACGGATCGACGGCATCGCCATCTCCACGCCTCTCCGCGGACGTCTCGGTGGCGAGCGGATCGATTCGCGGCAGTTCCACGGTAAACGTCGCACCCTGGCCCGCGCCGGAACTCTCCGCGCGCACCGTGCCACCGTGCAGTTCGACGAGGTGCCGAACGATGGCCAACCCGAGCCCGAGGCCGCCGTGCTGGCGGCTGACCGATCCGTCCGCCTGGCGGAACCGTTCGAAGACATGCGGGAGGAACTGCGGATCGATACCCGAGCCGTCGTCGCTGACCCGGATGTGAATGCCCGCCGGTCGGGCATCGAGCAGTTCGACGCGCACACTCCCGCCGGTGTCGGTGAATTTCACGGCGTTCGCCAGCAGGTTCCAGACGACCTGCTGCAGCCGTTGCGGATCACCATGCGTGATCCGCGCTGACGCCGGAACCGAGGAACGCAGCTGCACATGCTTCGCGTCGGCGGCGGGACCTACGGCATCCAGCGCCGCGCCGATGACGGTGCCGAGATCCACGGGCTGCACGTCGAGGCGCAATCCACCGGTGATGATGCGGGAGACATCGAGGATATCGGCCACGAGCTGCGCCTGGAGGTGCGCGTTGCGGTCAATCACTTCGAGCGCATGTCTGGTGCTGCGCGCGTCCATCGTGCCGTCGAGCAACATGCGCGTCCACCCGACGATGGCATTGAGCGGCGTGCGGAGCTCGTGCGACAACGTCGCCAGGAACTCGTCCTTCGCCCGGTTCGCGGCTTCGGCCTCGCTTCGTGCCGTCGCTTCGCGGAGGAGCAGCTGCTCCCGCTCCCGTTCCGCGCGCGTCCGGTCGGTCAGGTCGCGCACGAACCCCGTGAATACGGGCGCCCCGCCGTCGGTCACTCTCGTAATCGCCAGCTCGATCGGGAACTCATGACCGTCCGCATGGCACCCGCTGGTCTCCACGCGTCGACCGATGAACGGTCCGGCGCCGCCGGCGAGATACCGCGCAAGACCCTCCCGGTGCTGCGCACGGAGGGCGGCGGGGATCATCAGCTCCGCGAGCTCACGACCGACGGCTTCATCCCGCGTATATCCGAACGTCCGCACCGCGGCAGGGTTGAACTCGGAGATGACACCTCGATGATCCATCGCGATCACCGCGTCCAGCGCCGTTTCGAGGATGGCGGATGTGCGGCGCTGCTCCTCGGTCACCGCAGTCTCCTCGCGCTTGCGGCCCATGAACTGCCCAATCTGGTTGCCGACTGACGACATCGTCCGCAGCAGGTCTGGATCCGGCGGGGCGACGGCGCGGTTGAAACACTCGATGATCCCGAGCACTTCCTCGCCCAGACGAATCGGGAACGCAAAGGCGCCGTGGACCCCCGCGTCGCGGGCGACAGGCGCACGCGGGAAATTACGGTCGTGAACGACGTTCTCGATCCATGCCGCCTCGCCCGTTGCCCACACGCGTCCGGGCAGCCCGATGCCGCGATCGAATGCGGTGTCTCTGCTCACGGCGGCAAACGTGGTCGCCTGCGTCGCCTCGTCGCTCCACAGCGCAAGGCATCGCAGACGTTGGGCCCCATGCTCGACCAGCCAGAGGGCGCCGATCTGCCATTCGAGGTTTTCGCAGATAGAGCGGAGGATCGCGGGAGCCGCGTCTGCCACGCTCTGCGCGCCGGCGAGGACCTCGCCCACAGAATGCGCAGCGGCCCGGCGGCCCTCCGCGGTTGCGCGTTCGGCAATCGCAGCGGCGAGCAGCAGCCCCGTGCCTGCGAGCACGCCCATGAACGCCTGGAGCAGGACGAGGCCCTCATGCACTTCGGGACCCGCGAATGGTCCTGCACCGCGGACCGTGTTCCAGATGGTTACAGCCGACGCCGCGAGCACGACCGGCGCAGTCACCGGAGGCCCGCCGCGCACTGCGGCGGCGATCACGAACGGAAAGATGACGTACTCGACCGGATGGTGCGCACGCGTCGGGCCAAACACCTGGCCGAAGGCGAGGTGCGTCGCGAGCACCGCGCCGCTCACGAGCAGGCACGCTTCCGCCCACTGGCGGCGCGACCAGGACATTCGTCGGGCACTCGTCAGGATCACGGGCGCGACGACGAGCGCTCCGAGAGCGTCGCCCAACCACCAATCCGACCAGAGTGCCTCGAACCGGCTCCAGGGTTGAACGGCCGCCGCGCACAACGTGGCAACGCCGATCGTGGCGCTCAGCGACGTGCTCATGACGCCGATGAGGATGAACGCCAGCACGTCGCGGATGCGCCGCAGCGTGGGGTCGAAGCCGGGGAGCTGGCGCAGTGCCCACGCCACTGCGACGGCCTCGAGGGTGTTTCCGGTGGCGACGGTAGCGGCAGTCCAGACCGGCGCCGCGGTGCCGGCATTCGCGACGAAGGCGCCGACCCAGATCGCAGGCCAGAGCGCCTGCCCCCACAGCAGAAGCGCCGCGATGGCGATTCCGGTGGGAGCCCAGACGGTCGTGACCTGCTCGGCGACGAACGCAAGACGAAATCCCAGATAGGCGGCGATCACATAGGCGATCGCCACGGCAACACCTATCGCCGTCAACCGGCGAGCGTCACCGAGCGCTGGCGGGTCTTGTGGCGGCACCGGGCTGTCCAAATGGTCGCATGTGAGCGCGCCACGCCATTATCGCTGCGAGGCGCACTGACTGCGCGACGCGTTGCTACCTGAGCCGAGGCGCTCAGGTGGCCGGCTCCGGGCTCTGGGCCTGTCAGGCCCGCGGCCAAACCCTGCGTGAGGCCGAAGCCTGGATCTGGTTTGGCTCCTTGACGTAGCCGCCATGCGGGTAATGCGGCGGCGGGTCGGGCCGCACCGCTGCGAGCGATGTGAGGGCGAATGGTTGGACGAGGCCGCAATGCGGGGGAGGTACCTGCTGCGCGCCAGCCGCCGTCATGAGAGGCTGCCACCGGTTCGGGTCGATGACAGCCTCCACGGTGTTCACGCGCATGTAGCCGGTGTAGTCGGAGTAACTGCCGGGATGTTTTTTACACGAGGGGGATCGTTCACGCCACGGCTGCCTCACACGGGACGGGCGGCACAAAACGCCGCCCTCCCAAACCGCGACAGTGACGCGCAACGCCGCCAAATGACGGCTGCGCATCGAGTACCGCGCGCTCGACGGCGTGCATGCGTTCTCCGCCAGGTGATGATCGCACCATCGATTCGTGACCGGGTCGGGTAGAAGAACACTCCCCTGAGCCATCTTCCTTGAGTGCTTCTCGATCAACTTCTACTACCGCGCCGGCTTGCGTGTTGACGTCCGGAGAAGGCAGGGGCCAATCTATCTCCGTCATCTGAACTCGCCGAAGTCCTTCGCGATCGCCGCGTGGACGAACTTCCGCGACGCCACATCGGTCGCCACTCCGCACGGACGTGCACCACGGCCGGCGACAGGGCCCCTTGCGGAGCGCTACCACCAAGGAGTTGACGACTCCCCGGAATTCGGTCAGTGCACACGACGCAAGTAGAGATTGATAGCGCGCTGGCCGATCTTTTCTCCGTATTTAATCCCTTCTTCGATCGATTTGCGGAAGTGAAATCCGACGAGGATGCGCGAATACGCGTTCTCGGCCGCCGCCTCCGAGAAGCTCGTATACGAGCGCAGTACCGGCGTCGGATCGCTACAGGTGCTCCCGGCAGGCAGCGTCACGCTGCAGTCGTCGAAGCTGATCTGGTCGGAACCGAAGAACTGCTTCAACACTTCAGCACCCGCGCCCCCTTCAATCGAGTGACCCGAGACGTAGTCCTGGTTCGCGGGAGTTGGGACGAGGGGCGTCCACGTCAAGTCGACGATCGTGTCCGGGTTGCCGTCCGTGTCTGCTGTCCGAATAGCGGTAATCGGTCGCCAGTAATTGTAATGGTTCTTGGAGTCGACCATGGCGATGTAGCCGTCCGCAAGAGCCATGTTGAGCAGCCCGAACAGCCGGGCATTCTCCCAGAGATCGAGTCCCCGGTCAGCGGAAACTGTTCTCGCAATCCGGTTCCACTTCAACGGAGAGCTTTCCAACCAGAAGAGGGCAATCTCGGTTTGGTCTGGGGTGCGCGCGCTCGGTGTGATGATGTCATCGCCGCCGAAAGCTTTTACTTCGTTAAAGTCCTCCGTGTACTTCTTCTTCTCCACACCGTATGGCGGACCGGGGCGGTACTGGGAACTGTGCTCCAGGACGAAGGGGACGACGTGTTCCCACCCCTCGAAGGCGATGAACGGCGTGCCTGGCGTGCACTGATACTCTCCGGGCTGGGTCTCCTGCGGGCACGCGAAATTGAGAAATGGTCCAACCGCGCCGTCGTTGGCGCGCAAGGCGAGGATGGCGGCAGCAGCGGCCTGTCCTACCGCGAGACCCTGCGCTTTGGCCTGATCGTCGGGGATCGCGGCGAGCGCTTCCGCATAGGCGGCTTCCACACTTGCCACTCCCGCATCAATGCATGCCTGCGAGTGGAGTTCGAGAGGCAGTTGAGCGATGAGTGAGACCAGGACATCCCGTGCCGCCGCAGCAACCGCGGCATCACGTGAAGCGCCCGGCTCCGCCTCCGCCTTGAAGGCATAGGGACGAGAGCGACGGTCGATCGCATTGAGGGCATCATGGACGGCGACGTGCATCATGGCGTATATGCGCGACTCATGGAGCGGGTTGTTGAGTGGAGCGACGCAGGCGGCGGTGGCAGCCACACCGGCATTTGCGTTCCAGACGGTGACGGCATCGCCGACCTCCGCGGCGGCGCACGGGGCCGGTGCCACTGCGATGAACGACACCAACAGCACGGACAAGGAGACGCGAATCGAGGGTATGGTTGACTGGGAGTTCATGGTTCAGTCCCTTCCTTCCTACGAACGTCCTAATGTTCGCAACGGCTCAGCGATCACACCGACGAGTGTGCAGTCTTGGAACCTCAGCGTTAGTCGCGCGCGAGTGTTTCGCCGATGGGCTGTCGGGGTTACGGAATGCATCGGTCGAGGTGTCCGTAGGCACGCGCCCGCCCGCCCCTGCGGCATATCGGGGAAGGAAGATTAGCGGCTTGGATCGTTAGTGTCTTGAGAGAGTTCTCGTATTGGTGTTAAAGAGTTCTCAAAGCGCCGTCGGGCTCTGTCTGTTGTTAACGATTAATCGCTCCCAACACGAGGGACAGCCATGAATTCGTCGCACGTCGTGTACGAATTCGGCGGCTTCCATCTGGATCGCGACGAACGGGTGCTCCGTCGCGGGAATGCCCCGGTGCCCCTGACGCCCAAGGCTGCCGAGATCCTCCTGATGCTCGTCGGCCGACACGGCCATATCGTGGAGAAGGCGGACCTCATGCGGCAGGTCTGGCGTGATACCGCGGTCGAGGAGAGCAACCTCACTCAGAACATCTACACCTTACGCAGGGTGCTCAGTGATGCCGATGGGAGGTGTCCCTTCATTGAGACCGTTCCTCGGCGCGGCTACCGGTTCGTCGGGCCTGTCCGCGAGATCCGTGAGCAACCACCTGATGCGGTAGCAGCGGAATCGACGTCGAACCCTGCTGACGACGTGCACCCGGAGCAGCCAACTCTCCCGCCGGAGGTGTCAGGTATCGGCTCGCACGCCGAGGCACCCATCACGGTGGTGTCCGCGCGCGAGATCGCGCGGGTTCCGGCGAGTGTCGACCAATCCAGAGGAGCGCCGGCGAGTCGCCGGGTTCGATGGCTCGTGGCCGCTCTCGCGGCGGGATCCATCGGTGTCTTCTGGGAGACTTCGAATCGGCCGCGCCTGGCCACGCAAGCACCTGAGCTGACGACCTGGTTCTCACGCGTCACAAACGTCGGCACCGTCATACGCGCGACGGTTTCTCGCGATGGCCGATCGCTCGCGTACGCGGTATCGACCGGCACCCGTGAGAGCCTGTGGCTGAAGAGCCTGGACTCCGCCCGGGCGGTCCAGTTGATCGAGCCTGCCGCGGGCACGTACCGCCGCGGTGGCGGCCTGTCCTACGCGCCCAACGGGTGGGTGTACTACGCCTGGTTCAGGCCTGACCTGGCGGCGGTGGGGATCTTTCGCATCTCCCAGCAGGGCGGCCGCTCCGAACCCCTGCCCAACGTCTGGGATCTGCCGTCGTTCGATCCGCGTGGCGACCGCTTCGCGTGCATCACCACGACGTCGAGCTCGATACGCGACAGCCGGTTGCTCGTGTACGACTCCGCTGGCAGGTCGCCGCGGGTCGTGGCCATGCACGCCCCGCCCATGACGTTCGTTCAGATGCGGCCCGCCTGGTCCCCTGACGGCCGTCAGCTGGCGGCGTGGACGATGAGCGAGCGCACGCCCACGATGCGGAGCCTCGTCACCGTCGGTGTCGACGAGAGACGGGAGCGGGTCGTCACCAGTCAGCGCCTGCACGCAGTCGATGGAATGGTGTGGTTGCCTGACGGATCGAGCGTCATCGTGGCGGCCAGGGAACGGGCGTCGTCGCCGCTCCGGCTGTGGCAGATCCCGCTGGCGGCACCGGTCATGCGGCCGTTGACGAGCGACACGAGCGACTATCTCCTCTCCGGGCTGACGGACGATGGCCGGCGCCTCGCCGCCGTACGCGTCGAGATCGCCCGCAGCGTCTGGGTGGCGCCTGCGACGGACGTATCGCGCGCTCGACAGGTTGGCACTGATGCCGGTGAGCTGTCCCAGCTGGAGAGCATCGCGTGGATGCCGGACGGCCGCGTCCTGTACACGTCGGCGGAGGCCGGCAACGCGGACATCTGGGTGTTCGACCCGGCCCGGGGCACGCGACGGCAGTTGACCACGGACCCACGGGACGATTTCAATCCGGCCAGCTCACCCGATGGGCGGACGATCGTCTTCGCCAGCGATCGGTCCGGGGCGACCGGCCTCTGGGCCATGTCCGACGCGGGCGAGACCTCGGTGCGTCAGCTCACGAGCGGCGGCGACTCGCGGCCCAGCGTCTCGTCGGATGGCTCGGTGGTGTTCCAGCGCGGCGTGATTCAGTCGTCTCCGATCGCGCTCTGGCACGTTCCACTGGAAGGCGGTGCCCCCGTTCAACTCGTCGAAGGTACGAGCATCAGGCCCGTCGTCTCGCCTGATGGGCGTTTGGTCGCCTACTACTGGCTGACGCCAGAGCGATGGGTTCTCGCGGTCGTGCCCAGGGACGGCGGCCAGCCGTTACAGGTGTTCCCGCTGTCTTCAACGCACTGTGGACGCACCGTGCGGTGGTCGCCGGATGGCCAGGCGCTCGCGTACATCGATTGCGGGGAGGACGCCGCCAACATCTGGCTGCAGCGGCTGGACGGCAGCCCGCCGCGGAGGCTCACCGATTTCAGATCGGGCCACATCGAGACCTTCGACTGGTCGCGCGATGGCACGCAGCTCGCGTGGATCACGCGGACCCAGGTGAGCGACGTCGTGATGTTCGATCTGCGCCGCCCTGTGCCGCGATCGTGAGCCACTCGCGTCGATGTGCCACGTGCCACATCGCCCACGCGATGCGACCTACTCGTTCCGCAATGCTCTGGCCGGATCGATCCGTGCGGCCCGCTGTGCGGGCCAGAAACACGCCACGCCGCCGGCGCCGAGCAGCACGAGGCAGACGGCTCCGAACGCCGCCGGGTCGAACGCGGCAAGGCTCGACATCGTGCTCGCGAGCAACCGCCCGGCGGCCAGCGTGGCTCCGAGCCCGATCACGATCCCGATCACGACGAGGCCGACACCCCTGCGCGCCACGAGGACGAGCACATCCCGGATGGTCGCGCCCATCGCCATCCGCAGTCCGATCTCCTGGGTGCGCTGTGCCACCATCGTCGAAATGACGCCGTAGACGCCGACGGCCGCGAGCACGAGCCCGAAGCCCGCAAACAGGGCGAACAGGATCACGTTGAATCGCGGGCCGGCCAGCACCCAGCGCTGCATCAGCTCGTCGATGGTGCGAACGTCTGTCACGGGCTGGTCCTTGTCCATCGTGTACACCTGTGCGGTGATCGCCCGCGTCACCGCCGAAGGCGGCCCCGAGGTGCGCACGACCACCGTATCGGCGAGGGCGAGCACGGTGTATGGAATCAACACCTCAGGCTGCACCCCTTCCTTCGGGTCATCGTTGAGGACGTCCTTCAGGACCCCCGTGATCTGAAACGACGGATCCGTGAGCGCGACCGGCGGCTGCTGCAGCCGCGGAATGCGCACGATCGCGCCGAGCGCGCCGCGGTTCGGCAAGTAGCGCCTGACGAACGCCTCATTCACCAGCGCCACGCGTCGCGCGGTGACGACGTCCTGCTCGCTCAGGGAGCGCCCGGCGAGCGGCCTCCTCTCTATCACGTCCAGGTAGCCCGCCGGATCGACCTGGTGCAGCTGGACGCGGCGAGCGTCCTGCTGCCCGCCGTCCACCGCGACCTGGACGCCCCACCCGCCAAAAGGGGGAAGGCCCGAGTTGATGCCCGCCGCTGTCACGCCGGGGACGCCTGCGATCCGTGCCAGCACCTCGCGGAAGAACGCCCCGCGCCGCGCCGGATCCGGATACCGCTGCGGCGACAGCGGCACCCGCAGCGTCAGCACACGATCGCCGGGAAATCCCAGCGGCACGCCCTGCAGCGTGAAGAGCGTGCGCAACATGAGCGCGGCTCCCGTCAGCAGCATCAGAGACAAGGCGACTTCGGCGACGACGAGGCT
This sequence comes from Vicinamibacteria bacterium, assembly GCA_963697705.1. GTDB lineage: Bacteria > Acidobacteriota > Vicinamibacteria > Vicinamibacterales > JAENWD01 > CAVUCH01. Next base: position 303,730 of record CAVOPA010000006.1, on the reverse strand, counting down.
GCTCCGCAGCACCCCGCGCGATGCCGTCACCGATCCGCGGCCGCCCTGCTTCAAGGACTCGGCCAGCCCGGTGAGCGCCGCGTGCCACGCAGGCGCCAATCCGAACAGCAGCGCCATCAACACGGACACGGTCGCGGTGAATACGAGGACCGGCACGTTCATCGCGATCTCCGCCTCGTCGGGGATCGTATCCGGCGGGACGATGCCGATCATGACCCGCAGCAGCACGTACGCCAGCGCCACCCCCACCGTCCCGCCGGCCACGCCGAGCAGCACGCTTTCCGTCAGCAGCTGGCGGATCAGCCGCGCGCGCGTGGCACCCAGGGCCGAGCGGATCGTCATCTCCAACTGCCGCGCGGTGGCACGCGACAGCAGGAGATTCGAGACGTTCGCGCACGCGATCACGAGCAGCAGCCCGGTGGCGCCGAACAGCGTCCAGAGTGCCGGCCGTATGCCGCTCGGGAACGTCTCGGTGAACGGCAGGAGCCCGACCCGCCATTTCTCCGGAAACGCGCGCGGCTCCAGTTGCCGCAGGTGCTCGATGATGGGCCGGAGATCCGCTTCAGCCTGGGCGTCGGTGATCCCCGGCTTCACCCGGCCGAGCACGTGCACGAAGCCGACACCCTCCACCTCCTGCCCCGGGCGGAAGTGGGTCGGGAGGTACACGTCGGCACCACGCCACATGAATCGCGGCGGCATCACCCCGATGACTTCACGAGATACGCCGTTCAGCACCAGGTGCTGGCCCAGGACTGCCGGATCACCGCCGAACTGACGCTGCCAGAAGCGGTATCCGAGAACCACCACGGCAGGTGCTCCGGGAGCTGCATCGCCGGGCCTTGGCGTTCGCCCGATGAGAGGAGCGACGCCCATGACGTCGAACGTATCGAAAGGCCCGTGATTGCCGCGCAACCGTTGGGGCGTCTCCCGACCCGTCCACTCGACGTCGCTGATGGTCGAGGCGATGACGCCGTCGAAGATCGTGCTGCGTTCCCGCAGCTCGAGGTACTGGTCGACCGTGTAGAAGGTCCGGGACCCGCGCGTGCCCGGTTCCCAGACTTTGATGCTCGCCAGCGAGGCGACCTCCCTGTAGGGGAACGGGTCGATGATGACCGCGTAGACGACGCTGAACATCGCCGTGGTTGCGGCGATCCCAAGCGCGAGCGAGCCCATGGCCGTGAGTGTGAAGCTCCGCTCGCGCAGCATGCCGCGGAGTCCGGTTCGTGCATCGCGCCAGGTCTGCTCAATCAGGGAAGAAGCCATGTGCCGGTACCCAGTCTTCGCCTCTTGCGCACGAGGACGTAGAGCGTGGCCGGACGGCTGCCGTGGCCCGACCGGATGGGGGCGAGCGCCAGCAACGCTATCGAGCCGGCGCCACTTTCAAGCCCGCGAATTCACCACCTGAGCCGTTCCCCACCCACAAACCGACCCAGCCCGTCTTCCTGGTGCTCAACTGCGTCACTTCCAGCGACGGCTGGTCGCTTCCGTTCACGTACACACGCACGTTTGGGGACGCCACCACGATGCGCGCATGAAACCACTGCGTGGGATCGGGTACGGGCCGCACCGCGTGCTCGAAGACACCTGGCTGTTCGTCGCGGAGCTTGTTCCACGTGTGAATCGGATGCGCAACGTACTGAACAGCGTGCGCGCGGCGAGCCGGGTCGGCCGCCCGGAAATTGAATGGGCGGAAATAGATCGCGTCGTAGGTCTTCTCGTCCAGGCCGTGGAACGCGACACCCACGAAGCTCCGCTGCATCACGTCCTTGCCGCGAATATCCACCTCAATGGTGCCGTCAGCCATCACGAGATCCGGCCACCACGCCACCCCATCCCCCTCACGCTCGTCGACCCGCAGGATCGTCCGACCGTCCTCCGACGCCAGCGTCACCTGGCGATTGTCGGCCTTGGGCGGCACCTCCCGGCCCTGCCCGCCGGTTGATGCCACAGTCCACGCGACGGCGCTCAACCACATGGCAAGCGCACAGAGCGAAGCGCTTGTCGCTCTCATACAGTCCTCCTCGCCGCGCCACGGTGGATGTGACGTTGACCGCGTGGCGCAGCACGAGCGCTGCTTGCTTCAGAACCCCATCTGCAGGCGACCGAGTGGCGTCAGATCGCCTTCCGTCGCCCGGCCTTCGAAGTCGACCTCGAAGTCCATCGGCGCGAAATCCGGCGCCGATCGTCCCGCCAGGAAGGCATCTCGCTGCCGCGGCAGGTACGCGCGGTTCTTCGCGCAATCAGGCGCGGAGCCGATGTAGATGACGCTGGCGTACTCGGTGCCCGCGTGCTTGTCCGCGACCGCATGACAGATATCCGTGTGCCAGAACACGGTGTCACCCGGCTGCACTTCGGGGATGGATACCAATCCCGCCATCAACGGGCCGTGCCACTCAGGGCTGACGCCAAGGGCACGTCCAGGCGCGGCACCGCAGAGATCCGTCTCGGCCACGTCATCCTGCAGCGCGCGCAGCAGCACGTAACAGATTCCTTCGGCGATGGGAATCAGCCGCAGCGTCCCATCGCTCGGTCCCTGGCGCGTGAGCGCGGTCCAGCCCTGATACGTACGGAACATGCTGCACACCGCGGGTGACGGGATCTCACGCGTGTCCAGCCGATGCGCGGCATCGAACGGATCGTAGGCACGCCAGTCACCGGCGAATACATTCCGGTAGACCCGCTGAAAGCCCGGATCGATCCAGCGCTCGACCGTGCCCGCGTCCATGTGAGGCGACAGGCCGAGCGTCTCGTCCCCCGGCTGGCGGCGGCGCACGCGATCGGCGTACGTGCATTCGCGATCCGGATCGAACACGCCGTCGTACCGCCACAGCCGGTTCAGGAAGGCGCGCGTCTCGGCAAGCCTCGGGTCCTGCCGCGCGTGCACCTGCGGCTTGGACCAGTAGACGTTGAAGATTTGAGGCCGGCCGGCCTTCAGCGCGGAGAAGTACTTGTCGAGGCTTCGCTTTTCAACCTCGCGCTCCTCGTAGCGGTTGGCGTCCAGGTAGTCGCCCAGCTCGCCGAACCAGGCGCTCGCCATGGCGGGCGGAAAGACGCCCCGCACGACGACGCAACCAGTGCGACGAATCGCGGTGCGGGTCGCATCGGATACGTCGCCATCTCGGATGGTACGGTAGTCGACCTCCGGCACGACCGGCCGGCCGGCCGCAGCGTCTGCCTGAATCGCCTCGGCGGCACGGCTGACATGCCCCGCCACCTCGTCGCACGCCCGCTTGAGCACGTCCCGCGGCGTGCGCAGCGACCGCTTGAAGGCGACGATCTGGTCCCGTACGTCGAAGCTGTCGGTGGCGTCTGGGTGCATGTTCAGCCCCTTGAAACGCGCAGTGTCGCACATTCTTTCAAGCGTCGACGATTGACGCTGGTCGGGCCGCGCATCGGCGGACCAGCTGGCCGCGCACAGACTTTGCATTTCGGAACCGAGGAGGGCGCGATGAGGAGTGTCATTCTCGATCTGCCGGTACTCGGGTTCGTGGTCGCCACGCGCGCAGCGCTCGCCGCCGGCATAGCCCTGCTGGTGTCGACCAGGCTGACCGCCGCGCGGCGACGCAGGCTCGGCCTGACGCTGATCGCCATCGGCGCGGCGACGACCGTTCCGGCCGCCTACTCCGTGGTCCGTGGCTCGAGACGCGAACGCGACCGATCGCTCGTGCGCGGCCGCACCGTCTGGTAGGCCTCGTACAGTCGCTCGCCCGAGTATCGAGCGAGTGAGCTTCCGTCAGCCCCGCTTGCGACCGACGAAGTAGAGCGTCGCCGGACGGGTGCCGCTCTCGGCCACCGTGAATCCGGCGGACTGCAGCGCCTCGCTCCACCACGCTGCGTCGCGTATCCCGCTGTGGTGCAGCATCGGCCCGAACGTGGCGTTGAGCCAGACGTCTTTCGCCAGGACCATGAGCAGGAACTCGCCGCCGGGCTTCAGCACCCGAGCGGCTTCCTGGATGGCGAGGCGGGAATCGTCGCGCCGGACGTGGTCCATGGCGTACGAGCTGACCACCGCATCGAACGTGGCGGGCTCGAACGGCAAACGGCGCATGTCGCCCGGCTGAATCGTCGCGCGCGCCTCCACGCCGGCCGCGCGCAGGTTCGCCCGCAACCGTTCGACCGCGCTGATGCCCTTTCCGAAGTGCTGATCGAACGACTCGCCGAACAGATCGAGCGCGACCGCCGTGACGTGCGGGCGTGCCTCGAGCACCATCACGGTCGAGCGGCCGGTGCCTGCGCCGATGTCGAGCACGCGGCCGGCCCCGGATTCGATGAATCGCGCTGTCGGCAGCGCCATCGGTCCGTTCACGTTGAGGGCGAACCGGACCACGAGGAACGCCGCCGCGGACCAGAGCGCAACGGCTGCGAGCACGATGACCAGCGGCCGTGGCCATCGCAGCCATCGGGCGATCGCCCAGACCGCCACCGTCGCTGCCAGGACGACGAGATGGCCATACGTGAGCCACCAGGGGTAGCCGTAGTCTGGATGGGAGTTCATCGGTCCTTACCGGCCGCGGCACCCGCCACGACCTCGGTCGTCACTTGATACCGACCACCATCGAATCCGGTCCAACGAGCGGCTCGACGCGCGTCGTCGAGAATCCTGCCTCCTTCATCCAACCCTGGCAGTCGGCGCCGGTGTAGTCGAAGCCGCCAGGCGTCTCGATCAGCATGTTCAGGCTCATCATCAGCCCGAAGGCGTTCTTCGACCGGTCGTCGTCGATGATGGTTTCGTAGACGATGAGAGCGCCGCCCGCTGGGACTGCCTCGAACGCCTTTCGTACGAGCATCTTCTTCGTGGGCAGATCCCAGTCGTGCAGGATATGTCCCATCAGCACGACGTCGGCCTTGGGGAGGTCATGCTTGAAGAAGTCGCCGGGCATGAACGTGAGCCGGTCGGCGACGCCCACCTTCGCGACGTACTCCTCGAATATCGGGGCCACTTCCAACAGGTCGAACCCGACGCCCCTGAGGTGCGGGTTGGCCAACGCGATCTGGGCCGCAAGGTCGCCCTGTGCGGTGCCGACATCGACGAACGTGCCGTGGTCCTTCCACGGGAAGAGTCGCGCGATGGTCATGTTCGCGCCGTGGCTGATGCCCGTCATGGCGCCGAGGAATTCCCTGAGGCGTGCAGGATCGGCGTAGATCGTTTCGAAGACCCCGGGCCCACCCCCCTTGAGCTCGTTTTGTGGCGCTCCCGTGCGAAGCGCCTCCGTGAGGTGACCCCAGAACGGATACAGGCGGTGGTTCGCCATCTCCAGCAGGCCGCCCACGTAGGAGGGCTTGTTTCGATCGAGGAAAAGTTCGGTCTCGGCCGTGTTGGCGTAGCGATCGCCGTTCCGCTCCAGGAAGCCGAGCGCCACCAGCGCGTCGAGGAAGTCCCGCGCCGAGCGAGAGTGCAGGCCGAGCCGCCCGCTGAGGGTACCGAACTGCTCGGGACCGCCCGCCAGCTCGGTGAAAAGGCCCATCTCGATCGCACTCAAGAGTGTCTTCGATGCCCAGAACGCCAGCCCCGTCTGCAGAATCCTCTCGGGACTCCGTTGCTCGTTCATTCGTCTCTCCAGAAATTTGACAGGCTCGCGCACGAGTCTACCGTGAGACACGTGCTGGTGAAGCCGCACGAACCGCGCAGTCTACTCGCGCCTCTTCGCACGCTTGGACCATTGCCAGAGGCCGTCGGCGACCTCAGCGGGGAGGCGACACCCCAGTTGGCGCGCAAGCATCACGATCTGGCCTCGATGATGGCCTTCGTGGGCAACGAAGTAGGCGAGGACGTGCCCGACGTCGAGCGGAAGGTTGCGCCAGACATAGGAAACGCTCGGCGGGATCGTGCCGCCGTTATCGCAACCCAATTCGAGCAGGCTGACCATCCCGCGGCTGCTCCGCTTCAGCGCCGGCACAAGCTCCTTCGCGCCGACATGATGCCGATCGACCGGTTGCGGCACCTCGATTCCATGCTCCCGGCCGAGCGTCTTGATCCACGTGCAGCGCGCGTTGTGGATGTGGCCGGCGATCATCCGCACGGTGCGGCGCGGGGCGCCAGGCACGCTGGCCGCCCATAGCTCCGGCGGGAGGTGCTGGACCAGAAAAACAGTGACTCGGTTGGTGGTTTCCCACACGGGCACGATGGCATCCCGCAGAGAGAGGCGCGAGATCGTCGTCTTACCTGAGCTCACTGGCCCTCATCGCTCCATTGGCGCGCAGCCACTCGACCAGGTCGTTGGCACCGCTCTCGTGCGCGACGTCGAGCGGTGTCCTGTGGTCGTATCCGATCCAGTTTCGGTCGGCCCCGCGAGTGGAAAGGTACTCTGCCACCGCTCGCTGTCCACCGCGACACGCGTGCCACAATGCATTCGTGATTTGCTCCACTGTTGGCGGCGGTGTCTCCGAGCAGAAACCTTCCACGCGATCCAGGAGCCCGAGCGCCGCGGCCTGCCATATGGTCGTCCTCGCACCACGTTCGAGCAGCCTCCGGGCGGCGCGCCACTGCGCGAACACCACGGCGTCCGACATCGCTGGACCGCCGGTGAACACGGCGCCAGGGGCTTCGATGTCCGCCCCGCCATCCAGCAGCGCGTCGAGCACGTCGACATCATCGCTGCTCGCGGCCCAGTGCAGCGGCGTTTCGGCAGAGCCGTTCGGCCCTTCGTGTACCACGCTCGCATCGACGTCCGCCCCTGCGGCAATCAGGGCGGCAACGATTCGCGAGCCGTTCGGGAAAGTGGCCAGGCCAGTCTGCGACGATGTGCAGCAGCGTGCGCGCCACGCCGCGGTCGTCGACAATTCGCGCCGTGGCGAGATCGGGATTGCCGCGCAGCTCGCGCTGTAGCGTCTCAGCATCGCCGCTCTGAATCGCTGCACACGATCGCAACTGCACGGGCGTCGCCGGCCGGAATGCGCAGCATCAGTCCCCCTTTGAGTCGCCTCGGCAAAGTCCGCGATGGTATTCTCGCCGGACAAACCGAGGCGTCAAGCTGGCCTGCGCATCGGCGCCGCGAATGCAGGCGAAGAATCACCGCAGACGTGGCCACGGGACACGATTCCCGCTGAGGCGGCAACCATGAATCTCACCACAGCGCTCGTCCTGCCGCTGCTCATGGGAATGATCGCGGGTCTCCGCGCCATGACCGCGCCGGCTGCCGTCAGCTGGGCGGCCCGTGCCGGGTGGCTGACTCTGGCAGAGACCCCTCTCGCCTTCCTCGGCTACGCGTTCACGCCGTGGATCTTCACCGTGCTCGCGCTGGGCGAGCTCGTCACCGACCAGCTGCCGACGACACCGAGCCGCACCGTGCCCATACAGTTCGGCACGCGCATCCTCGTCGGCGCGTTATCGGGCGCAGCCATCGGGGTTGCCCGGGGCTCACTGGCTGCAGGCCTGATCGCCGGGATGATCGGCGCGGTGATCGGCACGCTCGGAGGCCGCGCCGGGCGCCGACGGCTGGCGGCCGTGTTCGGTAGCGATCGTCCCGCGGCCTTTATCGAGGACGCGGTCGCCGTCGGCGGTGCGTTCCTGATCATGGGGGTGACGCGGTGAGTCGCTTCGACGCGATCATCATCGGGGCAGGCCAGGCGGGTCCACCGCTGGCGGGCCGCCTGACGGCCGCCGGCATGACGGTCGCGCTGGTCGAGCGCAAGTTGTTCGGCGGCACCTGTGTGAACACCGGCTGCATGCCCACCAAGACGCTGGTCGCCAGCGCCTACGCCGCACACGTGGTGCGGCGCGCGGCAGACTACGGTGTCATAGCGGCGCCGCCGCAGATCGACATGGCCCGGGTCAAGGCACGCGCCGATGCGGTGTCGTCGAGCGCCAGAACCGGCGTCGAACGCCGGCTCCGCGGCATGGCGGGGTGCACGGTCTTCCAGGGTCCGGCCGAACTCGAGTCGGCGGATACCGTCCGCGTCGGCGTCGAGCGGCTGACAGCACCGCGCATCTTCATCAACGTCGGCGGACGCGCGCACGTGCCCGATCTGCCCGGCGTCGGGGACGTGCCGTTCCTCACCAACACCTCGATCCTGGCGCTCGACACGCTCCCTCGGCACCTCATCGTCGTTGGCGGCAGCTACGTCGGCCTGGAGTTCGCCCAGATGTACCGGCGGTTTGGCGCCGAGGTGACGGTGATCGAGATGGCGCCGCGACTGATTGCCCGGGAGGACGACGACGTCTCGGAGGAAGTGCGCCGGATCCTGGAAGCCGAGGGCGTCGCGGTCCGCACGGACGCGAAGTGCATCAGGCTGGCGCGACACGCGGAGGGCGTGGCGGTCTCGGTGGACTGTACGAGCGGTCCGCCCGACGTCGTTGGCTCGCATGTGTTGCTCGCCGTCGGTCGTCGGCCGAACACCCACGACCTCGGCCTGGAACGCGCCGGCGTTGCCACCGACGAGCGCGGCTATGTCGTCGTCGACGAGCAGCTGGCCACCAATGTGCCCGGCGTCTGGGCCCTCGGCGACTGCAACGGACGCGGCGCGTTCACGCACACCGCCTACAACGACTACGAGATCGTCGCCGCCAACCTGCTCGATGGCGGCCACCGCGAGCTGCGCGACCGCGTGCCGGCGTACGCGCTCTATATCGATCCGCCGCTCGGGCGCGTCGGGATGACCGAGACCCAGGCACGGGCGAGCGGAGGCCCGCTGCTCCTCGGGAAACGATTGATGACCCAGGTGGGCCGGGCGGTCGAGAAAGCCGAGACGAACGGCTTCATGAAAGTGGTAGTCGATGCCGAAACCAAGCGCATCCTCGGTGCGGCCATTCTTGGCACGGGCGGCGACGAGGCAATCCATGGCGTGCTCGACATCATGAACGCCGACGTCCCGTACGATGTGCTCGCGCGCGCGGTGCCGATTCATCCCACGGTGTCGGAGCTCATCCCGACGCTGCTGTCCTCGATGACACCGGCCCAGTGAGGTCGACTTGGACCCGCGTGCGTTCGGTTTGAGCCTCTGTAGTGCCCGCCTTTAGGCGGGCCGTGACGACGATCGGCGGATGAATCTGATCCCGGCCCGCCTGAAGGCGGGCACTACGACGGAACGCCGGCCACGCCTCCGGGCGCGGATCACGGCCCGCCTGAAGGCGGGCACTACGACGGAACGCCGGCCACGCCTCCGCGCGCGGATCACGGCCCGCCTGAAGGCGGGCACTACGATTCAGTAGATCTCCGGCTCCGGTGTCTCCGCGGCGCGGTGCAGGAAGTCGAAGTCGCAGCCCTCGTGCGCCTGCGTGACGTGGCGCATGAAGAGGAGGCCGTAGCCGCGGGGGTACACGGGCGGCGAGGGCGTCCACGCAGCACGCCGTTCCGCGAGCTCGCCTTCCGCAACGTGCAGCGTCAGCCGGCGCTCCGGGACGTTCAGCTCGATCGGATCTCCGTCCTTGACCAGCGCAAGCGGCCCGCCGACGAACGACTCCGGCGACACGTGGAGCACGCACGCGCCGTATGCGGTGCCGCTCATGCGCGCATCCGATACGCGCACCATGTCGCGCACGCCCTGCTGCAGGAGCTTCTTCGGAATCGGCAGCATCCCCCACTCGGGCATGCCGGGACCGCCCTGCGGTCCGGCATTCTGCAGGACCAGCACCGAGTCGGCCGTCACGACCAGATCGGGATCGTCGAGCCGCGCCGCCAGGTCGGCGTAGTTGCAAAACACCACCGCCGGGCCCGTGTGCGTGAGCAGCCTCGGCTCCGCCGCCGAGGACTTGATGATGGCGCCGTCCGGCGCCAGGTTGCCGCGGAGCACCGCCAGCCCGCCTTCGGCCTGCAACGGCCGGTCGCGCGGGGCAATCACATCGTCGTTGTATGCTCCCGCACCCGCAATGTTCTCGCCCAGGGTTCGCCCGTTCACGGTACGAGCGTCGAGCGCGAGCAGATCCCGCAGGCGCTCGAGAACCGCCGGCAGTCCGCCGGCGTAATACAGGTCTTCCATCAGGTACGCGCCGGACGGTTTGATGTTGCCGAGCAGCGGCGTACGGCGCGACAACGCATCGAACCGGTCGAGATCCAGCGACGCGCCGGCTCTGCGCGCCATTGCGACGAGATGAATGATGGCGTTGGTGGAGCCGCCCATCGCGACCACGGCCGTGACCGCGTTCTCGAAGGCGGCGGTCGACATCACCTCGCAGGGCGTGAGGTCTTCCCACACCATCTCGACGATGCGCCGGCCGGTTGCGGCGGCAAGACGCGGATGATGGGAATCGGCCGCGGGAGTGGCCGCGGCACCGGGCAGCGTCATCCCTATCGCCTCCGCTGCGCTTGCCATCGTTGACGCCGTGCCCATCGTCATGCACGTGCCGAACGATCGGGCGATGCCGTCCTCGATCTCCCGCCACGCGCAGTCGTCGATCGTGCCGGCGCGCTTCTCGGCCCAGTACTTCCACACATCGCTGCCGCTGGCCAGCGTCTGTCCGCGCCAGTAGCCGCGGAGCATCGGGCCGGCCGGCAGGAAGATCGCCGGCAGGTTGGCGCTGGCGGCAGCCATCAACAGGCCGGGCACGGTCTTGTCGCAGCCGCCGAGCAGGACGGCGCCGTCGATCGGGTTTGCGCGCAGCAGCTCCTCGGCCTCCATGGCCAGGAGGTTGCGATAGAGCATCGGGCTGGGCTTCATGAACGTCTCGCCCACCGAGAGCACCGGCATCTCGAGCGGGAACCCTCCGGCCTGCCAGACGCCCCGCTTGACCTCCTCGGCCCGCACCCGGAAGTGGGCGTGACACGGGTTCGCATCGCTCCAGGTGTTGAGGATCGCGATCACCGGTTTGCCCGCGTAGTCGTCGGCGCCGAACCCCATCTGCTTCGCGCGCGAGCGATGACCCATCGAGCGCAGATCGCCCGCGCCGAACCAGCGATGGCTGCGCAGGTCTTCAGGCTGCTTCTTTCGCATCCAATCGTTCCTCACGGGAGTGACGATGCAGGAGTATATCTGGCCGGGAAGTGGGTCGCATGCACCGGCGCGCTCGCCGCTCTACTGGAGCTGGGAGCCGCCGCCGATATCAATGACGACCAGCGATGCGAAGACCCATTCCCTCGGCAATCGTCACCTTGTGCATCCTGATTCCGGTCAGCCTGGCCGCGCGTGGAGGGCAGGAACAGCTCGATCGCCCGCAGCAGACGTTCCGCGCCTCCGTAGACGTCGTCACCATCCAGGCTTCGGTTCGCGACGCGCGGGGACGGCCGGTCCGGGGCCTCACCGCGAACGATTTCGAGGTCCGCGACAACGGCCAGCTGCGGCCGATGCTCTCGCTTCGGGCGGATCTGCGCGCACCCGTCAGCCTTGCCATTCTGGTCGACATGAGCGGCAGCATGCGTCTCGGGCCGAAGATGGCGATGGTCGGACAGGCTCTGGACTCCGTCCTGTCGCAACTGCGAACGGGCGACGACGAGGTCGGGTTGTTCACGTTCGACTCGGCGCTCCATGAGCGCGAGGTCTTCACGCGCGATCTGATCGTGATGGAAGGCGCACTGACCGAGTTCGAGCCGTTCGGCACGACGTCGCTCTACGATGCGACGGCGCAGACCGCCCGACACGTGGCGGCCCGATCCGCCAGCCGCAAGGCCGTCATCGTGTTCACCGACGGCGTCGACACGAGCAGCGCCTTGAACGCCTCGGAGGTGTCGGCGCTGGCGAGCTCGATCGACGTGCCCGTGTACATCGTGGCGACGGTGTCTCCGGTCGATCAGCGGGCACGAACGGAAGGTGTGAACCGCCCATCGGAAGCCGCCGATCTGCGCGACCTGGCAAACTGGACGGGTGGACGCTTCGAGTTCGCGACGACGTTCGGCGAAACGGTCACCGCGGCGACGACCATCGTGGACGAGATCCGGCAGCAGTACCTGCTGGCCATCGCCGCCACTGACGCACGAGAGTGGCGGCGGCTCGACGTGCGCGTGAAGCGGCCCTCGGCGGTCGTGAAGGCGCGCAGCGGGTACTTCGGCGGCTGACGACGCCGCCCCTCGGCCGGCCTGAAGACGGGCACTACACCTACAACTCGATTGAGTTGATGGTTGACGCGGGTCCTGTCGCCGGACAGCCCCACCCGCGGCCACCCCACCGCGCACAGTCCGCGCGGCGGGGGCCCCGGCGGCCGGCGCCAAAGCACTCGCCACGAGGGAGGCGCCTGCGCGGCGGCGGGGCGGCCCCGTCCGGCGCCACCCGCTTCGGAGCATCAACTCGAGCAACGACGGGTGTAGGAACGGGCGCCGGCGCCTCGCGTATCCTGTCCGGATGCGCCACCGTGCTGCTTCGGCCTTACCCCTCCTCGCATCCCTTCTGCTCACCGGAACACCCGCTGCCGCGCAGTCCGACCGCATCGCAACCGGCGCGCGCACTCCGTTGCAGCAGACGATCCGGACGTGGCGCCAGGCGCACGACGTGGCGATCCTGCGCGAGCTCACCGACTTCGTGGCCATCTCCAACATCGCGACCGATGTAGCGAACATCCGCCGCAACGCCGCCCATCTGGTGACCCTGCTCGAAAGCCGCGGATTCCGGACGCAGTTGCTCGAGGCATCCGGCGGCCCGCCGGCGGTATTTGGCGAGCTGCGCGTACCTGGCGCCACGCGGACGGTGATGTTCTATGCGCACTACGATGGGCAGCCCGTGGACCCCGCGCAATGGGCAACTCCACCGTGGACGCCGGTGCTCCGTGACAAGGCGCTGACGGAAGGCGGACGCGAGATCGCGGCGCCCATGACACCGGGCGCCGTGGACGGCGAGTGGCGGCTCTACGGGCGCTCCGCCGCCGACGACAAGGGGCCGATCATCGCGATGCTGGCCGCGCTCGATGCGCTTCGCGTCGCCTTCACGCAGCCCTCGGTCAACCTCAAGGTGTTCTTCGAAGGCGAGGAAGAGGCGGGATCGGAGCACCTTCGCGACATGTTGAGCCGCTACCGCGACCGGCTCGGCGCCGATCTCTGGCTGTTCGGCGATGGTCCCGTGCATCAATCCAGGCGGCAGCAGATCGTCTTCGGCGCACGCGGCGTGCTGCCGGTACAGTTCACGATCTACGGCCCCATCCGCGGGCTCCACAGCGGGCACTACGGGAACTGGATCTACAACCCGATCGCCCTCGCCGCGAATCTGGTCGCCAGCATGCGAGACGACGAGGGGCAGATCAAGATCGCCGGCTTCGCCGATGACATCGTGCCAATCAGCAGCGCGGAACGCGCAGCAATCGAGGCGGCGCCGGCCATCGAGGCTGCGCTCCAGGACGCGCTGCAGGTCGGCGGCACCGAAGGCGGCGGCGTCGCTCTCGGCGAGCGCGTGATGCTTCCCGCGCTGAATCTCCGCGGCATCCAGGGCGGCGCCGTCGGAGCCGTCAGCTCGAATACCATTCCCACCGAGGCAACCGTCTCGATTGATTTCCGCCTCGTGCCGAACCAGACGGTCGCGCGGGTGAAGGCGCTCTTCGAGTCGCATCTCGAGCGGCAGGGCTACTACGTCGTCGATCACGTGCCAACCGCCGACGAGCGCCGCCACCACGCCAAGATCGCGAAGGTGGCGTGGGAGCCCGGCTATGCCGCCACGAAGACGCGGATGGATCGTCCGGCCTCACAGGCCGTGGCCCGTGCTGCAGCACAGGCGCTCGGCGCGCCCCCGGTGATTGTGCCTCTGCTTGGCGGAAGCCTGCCGATGTACGTGTTCGACGAGGTGCTGCACGCGCCGCTCGTCATCGTGCCGATCGTGAACCACGACAACAACCAGCACGCAGCGAACGAGAATCTTCGACTGCAGAACCTGTGGGACGGGATCGAGCTCTACGCGGGCATGCTGGCGGCTCTCGGCCCGCTGCTGCAGGACCTCGGCCGCTGAGCGCTACTAACCCCTGTACTGCTGATCGGGTACGGTTCCGGTTCCGGGTTCTGGGTTCCACGTTGGGTTCCTGGTTCCGGGTTCGTTCCAGGTTCCTCGGGGTTCAACGGTTCCCGGTTCCTTGGTTCCGAGTTCCAGGTTCGTCGCAGGCTCGATGGGAGCGCCGGCTATTACGAACCAGGCACCTGGAACCGGAACCCGTGAACAAGGAACTTGGAACGAACCCGGAACCTGGAACCCAACCTGGAACCCAGAACCCGGAACCCGGAACGGTCCCCAACACAAGTTCCGGGTCTCTAGTGGCCACTAGCGCAATCCCTCGAAGAGATCCGCCTCCCGCGCCCGGCCGCCGTTCACCGTGCTGAACACGCGGTAGAAGGTCTGGTGGCCCCAGAGTGCCTCGTGGTGGGCTGGCGACAGCTGCTTCAGCCGCTCGTATCCGGCCACCTGCGACTCGTGACACGACACCGCCCGCCAGACGACTTCCCACTGGTTCCGCGTGTCGATCACCGTCGTAATCGCCCAGTCGGGCCACGGCACGGCCTGTCGCTCGACACCGTCGACCGTCGACACCAGCTTCTTGAACGCATCCTGGTAGGCAGCCCACGCGGGCTCGGGCCAGGCGATGTGATAGAGCTTCGACACCGCGTGGGGCGGCTCCGGCGTGTCCGGCGCGCCGGTGAAGGAGGGATCGGCGGCGACGATCACGGCGGCGCTCGTGAACTGGGAGATCGCAATGTGATCGGGATGACCGTAGGCGCCGTCGGGAGCGAATGTCATCACCACCTGAGGACGCACGCGCCTCACCGCCGCCGCGATGCGTGTGACCGCGTCGCGGGGGTCGGCGCGATCGAGCTCGCTGTCGCCGTAGCCGAGCACCGACACGTCGGTGACGCCCAGCACCGCGGCGGCGGCACGCAACTCACGCTCTCGAATCTGCGCCAGCGCGGCGGCACCTGGATGCAGGGCATGTCCGCGGGGATGTCCGCGAAAGCGTCCTGCATCGCCCAGGGTCGCGGTGACGACGAACGTGCCGACGCCGCTGGCCGCGTACTTCGCCAGGGTTCCGCCGAATCCCAACGACTCGTCGTCCGGATGCGCGAGCACGGCCATCAAACGGAGTGTCGCCATGATTGACGCTCACTTGCAATGCACGATGCACGATGCACAACGGCGATCACGCTGCATTTCGAGCCGACGCTCGGGTGACTGCACCTGCCTGGTTTCGCATTGTGCATTGTGCATCGTGCATCAAGGAACGCGTCCTCGTCAGCCCTTCCCTGCGAGCTTCCAGAACTGCGCTTCGTTCAGCAGCGTGATGCGATGCCCTTTCTCCCGCTGCCGCTTGATCTCCATCAGCTTCAGTCCGGCATCCCGCCCGGCGGCCTGCTGCGCGTTGGGCCGGCCGCGCACGACGACGGTCGTTCGTGCACTCGGTGCGCGGTGAACGACGGCACCGGCGCGTTCGGCCGCAGCAACCGCGTCGCGCCGCGGGCGGCTCAGGATTCCCGTGAACGCCAGGTGCGCACCCCGCAAGGTGCGGAGGACGCCGGCGTGGAGGCTTGCCGGTGGGTTGCGGAGCGCGTCGATCAGCTCGTCGGCGCTCTCGTAGCGCTTCCGCCGCTCACCGATACAGCGATGCACGATCTCCTTCAGGTGATCGCTGCACGGCAGACGGCGGACGTCGGTGGGGCGGATCCGCGCGCCCGCATCGCCCTTCACGAGCATCGCCAGCAGCTGGCCCACCTGGTACACATCGTCGCGCGCCTGCCACTTCGGCGCGCCGCCGGCGAGGAAGTCGCTCGGCACCATCGACCGGTTCAGCGTGTGGGCGGTGACGCCGCGGATGTTCCGCTGCTGGCGCGCGATCCCGAAGTCGCCGAGCTTCAGCCGGTGTCCGTGGCACACGAACACGTTCATCGGGGTCAGGTCGCGGTGGAGCATCTGTCCGCGGTGCAGCGTCCCGAGCACCTGCAGGATCCCGGCGATCTCGCGGCGGGCGGCGGCCTCGGTCCACTCTTTCGTTCCGCGCTGGAGCGCCGTGCTGAGGTCGCCGTGCCGCGCGTACTCGAGCGCCAGGCAATAGAGCACCCGGCCGCCGGCGCGCACGAGCGGGAACGCGTCGTACAGGCGGATGGCGCGCGGGTGTCCGTCGAGCAGCTGCCCGAAGTACGCCTCGCGCACCCAGCCGTCCATGCGGTCGCTGACCTTGATGCCGACGACCTGCGGCACGGTGCCCGAGCGTTCGAGCCGTGTGGCGAGGTACACCTGCCCGAAGCCGCCCTTTCCGAGCAGGCGCCTGATGCGGTAGCGCAAGCCGGTTTCGGCGCTGGTGATCACCTCCGGCGCGACGAGGTGGCGTGTTTCATCCGCACGCGCCACGGCAGCGGTTGCCGTGCGGGTCGTGGCGGCGGTTGCCGGGGTGCCCGAACTGGTACGTCCCATAGGCTCTCGCGAAACGAGACGGACAGGATACCAGCAGGATGTCGGACGGCGGGCGGCGGTATCCTTCCGCATGCGTCCCCTGCCCCGCCGCCTGGCCGTGCTCGCCTCGCTCGTGATCCTCCTCGCGGTGATCCTCGTCGCCCAGACATCACCGCAGCCGGGCAACCCCGAAGACCACCTCCCACCGAACATCACGCACCTGACCTGGTTCGGCGAGCGTGCCTCGTGGTCGCCCGACGGGCGCCGCATCGCCTTCATGTCGAAGAGCTTCGGCGACGCGTTCGAGATCGACGTCGCGACGCGGGTCATCAGGCTGCTCACGCACTACCCGCACGCCGGGTTCCTGCGCGTGCAGTACCTGCCGAACGGCGACTACTTCCTGATCGGCGCGCGCACGTTCGCCGACGCCGGCGCGACCCGGGCGCGCGACCAGGAGATGTGGCTTCTCCCGCACGACTTCAAGCCCGGCGATCGGGCCGTGCCGCTCGGCCACAAGATCTCCGAAGGTGTGGCGATTTCGCGCCGGTCGATGACGATCGCCTGGTCGAACACGCACGGGCAGTATCCGGACCTGCTGGGCGAGGGCGAGTCGGTCATCTACACCGCGAACATCACCACGAAGGATGGGCAGCCGGCGCTCGTGAACACACAGGAGATCGTGCGTGCCAGGGCGCCGGAGTGCACGCTGGAGGCGCAGGACTTCCGCCGCAACGACACGGAATTGATCTACACGTGCTACCGCGGGCAGTACGCTGACGTGTTCGGCATCGAGCTGGCCAGCCGGCGCGTCACCACGTATCGCAAGCTGGCCGGGGAGTACAACGAGGTGGAGGGGATCTTTCCTGACGGCGAGCACACGCTCGTGGAGTCCAGCCGCGAGCAGACACGGCACGACTCGAGCCACATCGATTTGTGGCGGCTGCGGCTCGAGCCGAACAGCACGGACTTCGTGCGGATGACGCGCTGGGGCGATTACGAGGGCTTCAAGGCCTCGAACCCGGTGGTTGCGCCCGACGGACAGTCGTTCGCCTTCCAGTCCGCGCGCAGCACCGACGCCGCGGGCGTGGGATACGGCATCTTCGTCTACACCATGCCGGCGGGAACAAGGTGAGTCAGCCTCAGTTCGGCGGCGGAGCCGGGGGCGTGCCTCCTTGTTTCGGCTCCCCTTGTTTCGGCTTGGGGGCCAGCTTGCGCAGCGGCTGCAGCGAAAGGTGCAGCTTCACGCCGCCCATGATGGTTGTCACGCGTTCCTCCGCAACGCCTTCGCCGCCAGCCGGATCACCGCCCCTGAGCTGTACAAAATCCGCTTCGGCGTAGGCCGCGAAATAGCGCGACAACCAGAATTCGAACCCGCCTCCGAACATCCAGCCCCACCCCTGGGTGCGATAGGCGCTCGCGTAGGTGCCGCCCCGGACGACAGGCGGCGTCACATCCACGGTCAGCGTCTTCTCGTCGATCGTCTCGGTCGTTGAGAACGTGGCCCGATGGTAGACGCCTCCCACCTTCCCGTACATGCGCACCGGGCCGACCGGGCCGCCGATCAGGGCCGCGGTCGTCAGCATCTCCGCGTCCAGGCTATTGGTGAAGCGGTAGTAATCGCCCGCGCCCTCGGCCGTCCACTCAGCCGGCCGCAGGTAGGTGACTTCCCCCCCCAGGTAGCGCATGAACCAGAACGCGACTCCGCCGGCGTATGCGGTGCCAAAGTTATCGTTCGTGCAGGTGGGCACGTTGCCGCACGCGTTTTCCTTCGGATCCGAGAAGCGGTCGATGCCGATGGCGCCGGAGAACGCCAGTCCGAGCGGCACCTGCGTCCAGAGATGCTCAGGCTTCATCGGATCGAACTTGCCCTGGCGGAGCAGCAGGCGGGGCGGCGTCACCGCGACGTCGATTGCGAGCGTGCTGACGCTCTTGATCAGGAACAGGCCCGGGATCTCCTGCCGGGTGCAGTTCACCTCGATCGGAGCGATCTGGCGATGCCGTTCCAGGATGATGACGCGCCGGCGGTCGGGACACGTGTCCACGTACAAGAGGCCGTCGATGTCGTGCTCGAGCCGGGCCGCCTCCGGCACGGTGATTCTTGCGACGCCGTCGGCGTCGGCAGCCGCGGACCCGACCACCGCCGCGTCGCGCACGACGTCCACCGTCGTTCCAGCAGGGGCGTGGGTCACGACCACCGACTGGGCCGCTGCCGTTGCCGCGCCGCCGAGGGACAGGGCGAATGCCAGCGCCGCCAGATGCCCGCCAGCCAACGACCATCGAGGGGCGGCGATCCGCCAGGTGCCGCACGGCAGTGTCATGGCGTCACCGTCGTGCCGATTTTCAGCAGCTCAATCTCGAAGACGAGCGTCGTATTCGGTGGAACGACACGGTTGCGGGTCGGGCCGTAGGCCAGCGAGGGCGGAATCACGAGCCGGCGCAGGCCGCCCGCCTGCATGCCGACGAGCCCGCGTTCCCAGCCGGTGATGACTTGCCCAACACCGAGTACGAACTGAAACGGAGCGCCGCCGGCCGACGACTCGAACAGGGCCCCCTTGCCGTCGGTGCTCGAGGGATCGTAGAACCAGGCGGTGTACCGGAGCGTGAGCACGTTGTTGGCCACGGCGCCGGGCCCGGTTCCCACGCGCAGGTCGGTCTGGCTGTAATCGGCGAAGGTGGACGGGCCCGCAGGTGCTTTCGTGCAGCCCGACACGAGCGGCACGACCCCGAGGAGCCAGGCCAGTATGAGGATTCGAAGCACGCGACGGTTGACCACGCAGTCTCCAGCGACGCCCCATTCGGGCGCCATAAGTGAGCGAGTGTAGCATTCAAGCTGCGGAGACCGCAGGCGGAGGGGTGACGTTTTCCATCTGCGAACACTCGGGCGGGGAATCCTTCCCGCCACGAAGCGCAATAGACAATGTGGTCGACGATGCAGCGACGTGACTTTCTCCGAAGGGCGATGGCAGCCGGCATCGCGGCGCCCGCGTTCGTCCGGGCTCGCGCGGCCGGCGGCCAGGCCGGCGCCACGGCCGGCGGCGAGATCGTCACCGACCTCCCCGGTCTCGTCGCCCCCGGCTGGTGCGATCGGCCGATGCGCTGGGCGCAGCTGACGCTGGTCGAGAACGATCCGGGCCGCTTCGATCCGCAGTTCTGGCTCGATTACTTCGCGCGCGTCCACGCCGATGCCGCCTGCCTCAGTGCCGGCGGCATCGTCGCCTACTACCCCACGAAGGTGCCCCTGCACCATCGCAGCGCATGGCTCGGCGATTCCGACCCGTTCGGCGCGCTGGTCGTGGGCTGCCGGAAGATGGGCATGCACGTCATCGCGCGCACGGACCCGCACGCCGTGAGGGATGACGTCCAGCGTGCGCATCCCGACTGGATTGCCGTGGAAGCCAACGGGAAGCCGCGGCGGCACTGGGCGAATCCCGAGCTGTGGGTGACGTGCGCGCTCGGGCCGTACAACTTCGAGTTCATGACGGCCGTCCACCGCGAGATCGTGTCGAGCTATGCCGTGGACGCGATCTTCAGCAACCGGTGGTCCGGCCACGGCCAGTGCTGGTGCGAGCACTGCCGGGCGAATTTCCGCGCGGCCACGGGGCGCGATCTGCCGACGTCGCCCGATCCGAAGGACCGGACGCGTCGCGAGTACATCCTGTGGAACCGCGCGCGGCTGACGGAGCTGTGGAAGCTCTGGGACACCGAGATTCGCAAGGTGAACGCGGAGGCGTGCTTCATCCCGAACGGACCGCCCGACCTGAAGACCGCGGGCGAGCTTGCCCCAATCCAGTTTGCAGACAACCAGGCGCGGCGCGGGCTCACGCCGCCATGGTCGAACGCGCGCCGGGCCAAGGAGTACCGGTCGGTCATGGGCCGCCGGCCCGTTGGCGGCATCTTCAGCGTGGGCCTCGAGGAGCCGTGGCGCTGGAAGGACTCGGTGCAGAGCGAGGCCGAGATCCGCATCTGGGCAGCCGAGGGCACCGCGGCCGGGATGCGGCCGTGGTTCACCAAGTTCTCCGGCGTGCTGCACGACAGGCGGTGGCTGGGCACGGTGGACCGGATCTACGCATGGCACCACCGCAACGAGCCGTACCTGAGAAACGAGCGCTCGCTCGCGCGGGTGGCGCTGCTGGTCTCCGAGCAGACCGCCACGTTTCACGGCGGCGCCGCACACCAGGAGCGGCACGGCGATCACGCCGCGGGCATGTACCACGCGCTCGTCGAAGCGCGGATCCCGTTCGACATGGTGCACGAGGCGTGTCTCACGCCGGAGCGCATCGACCGCTACCGCGTGCTCATCCTCGCGAACGCCGCCGCGCTGTCGGACGCGCAGTGCGCGGCGCTCAGCGCGTACGTGCGGCGGGGCGGACGGATGGTTGCGACCTTCGAGACGTCGCTCTACGACGAGTGGGGCTCGCGCCGGCCGGACTTCGGACTCGCGGACCTCTTCGGCGTCTCGGTCATCGGCGAGCCGGATGGTCCGATGCGGAACTCGTACCTGTCGCTCGACGTCGATCCCGCAACGGCACGACGACACCCGATCCTGGACGGCCTCGACGACGCACCGCGGATCATCAACGGCGTGTGGCGGCTTCGTATCCAGCCGCGCGCCACATTTCCGTCGCCGCTGACGTTGATCCCGTCCTATCCCGACCTGCCGATGGAGGACGTGTACCCGCGCGTGGAGAAGACCGACGAGCGCGAGGTCTACCTTCGCGAGGTCGGCAGCGGCCGCGTGGTCTACTTCCCGTGGGACATCGACCGCACGTTCTACGACGTGCTGAACGCGGATCACGGGCGCCTGCTGGCGAACGCGATCCGCTGGGCGGCCGACGAGACGCCGCCGGTGTCAGTCACCGGCCGCGGCGTCATCGACGTCGCCGTCTGGCGGCAGCGGTCGTCGATGACCGTGCACCTCGTGAACCTCACCAACCCGATGATGATGAAGGGACCGTTCCGGGAGCTTCTGCCGATCGGCCCGCTCGAAGTGCAGGTGCGCATGCCGTCCGGCGCGCGGGCCGGAGCGGTGCGCCTGCTGACCGCGGAAACGACGCCGGCGGTGCAGCGCACGAGCGAGGGAACGCTCCTCGTGACCGTGCCGGAGGTGCTGGATCACGAGGTGATTGCGATCGACCTGGTGGTTGACTGAGGCGCGCCTGAAGGCGGGCGCTATGCGGAGTCGCCTCAGCGCCGTCCGCGACACGTCCGCCGTGTCAGTGCCCGCCTTCAGGCGGCCCGTCCGCGACACCCCGTCCGCCTGCGTGATCCCGTGTAGTGCCCGCCTTCAGGCGGGCCCCGTCCGCGACACCCCGTCCGCCTGCGTGATCCCGTGTAGTGCCCGCCTTCAGGCGGGCCCCGTCCGCGACACCCCGTCCGCCTGCGTGATCCCGTGTAGTGCCCGCCTTCAGGCGGGCCCCGTCCGCGACACCCCGTCCGCCTGCGTGATCCCGTGTAGTGCCCGCCTTCAGGCGGGCCTCAGCCCAAGTAGTACACTGACACCGATGTCCGTCGGCTCCCTCACGACGCTCCCCGCGACCGAAATGGCCAGGTTGATCGCATCCCGCGAACTCTCGCCGGTGGAGCTCGTCGAGGCCCATCTGGAACGCATCGCCGAGGCGAATCCGGCCCTGAATGCGTTCGTGTTCGTCGATGGCGACGGTGCACGGCGCGCCGCGCGCGCCGCCGAGTCGTCGGTGCTCCACGGCGAGGCACTGGGTCCGCTGCACGGCGTTCCGCTCAGCATCAAGAGCTCGATTGCTGTCGCCGGGATGCCCTGGGAAACCGGCAGCCCGTTCAGGCGCGGCGTGCGCGGGGAGCAGGACGCCACGCTCGTGAGGCGCGCACGTGACGCGGGCGCAATCATTCTCGGCGTCACCAACGTTGCCGAGCAGCTGATGGCGTGGGAGACCGACAACGCGCTCTACGGCCGAACCAACAGTCCGTGGGACCTCGCGCGCACGCCGGGCGGTTCGAGCGGCGGCGAATCCGCCGCGATTGCCGCGGGGCTGTCGGCCGGCGGCGTCGGCAGCGACGGCGGCGGCTCCATCCGCGTGCCCGCGCACTTCACCGGGATCGTCGGACTGAAGCCGACGCCGGGCCGCGTGCCTGCGACCGGACACTTCCCTCCGTGCGGCGGTCCCTTCGCACTCACCGGCGTGGTCGGCCCCATGGCGCGGACAGTTGACGATGTCGCGCTCCTGCTGTCGGTGATGGCAGGGGCTGATATCGGCGACCCGAACGGCCATCCCGTGCCGCTCGACACGAAGAACATGTATCAGGCTGGAGGCTGGGGGCTGGGGGCTGGAGGTTCTGGCCTGGTGACTGGAGCCCGTTGGGACGGGGGGCACAGGGCAGGCAGGCTCCAGCCGTCAGCCTCCAGCCTCCAGCCCGCATGCCGCATCGGCTGGTTCGAAGAGGACGGCCGGACCCCGGTCGAACCGGCGATCAAAGACGCGGTCAGACGTGCCGCCGACACGCTGTCGCACGCTGGGTACGATGTCGTGCCGTTCCGGCCCGAAGGCCTGGACGAAGCACGCGAGCTGTGGTGGGAGATATTCGGCCGCGCCTCGCGCTTGCTGCTCGAGCCGCTCGTGGCCGGCCGGGAAGCCGAGGTCCACCCGAACCTGCCGCAGTTCCTCGACTGGACACGGCGGATGCCGCGGCTCACGGCCGAACGGCTGCTGGAGGTCGAGATCGCCCGCGACCTGCTGCGCACGCGATTGCTCCGGCAGATGGAGGACTACCCCGTAATCCTCTGCCCCGTCAGCGCGGTCACCGCGTTCCGTCACGGCGAGCGCACGTGGCAGATCGAGGGTCGTGAGGTCCACTACCTCGATGCCTGGAGCTACGCCGCGTGGTTCAACCTGCTGCAGAACCCTGCCGTCTCGGTGCCCGCCGGACTGACGCCGGACGGACTGCCCGTCGGAGTGCAGGTGGTGGCGCGGCACTGGGAAGAGATGACCGCGCTCGCGGTGGCGCGCGACATCGAGCACGGGCTCGGGGGATACCGCGGGCCGGACCTAGTGAGGGCTGGAGGCTGGGGGCTCGAGGCTGGAGCCTGTCGGGCTGAGGGCTCCGAGCGGACGCACTCCAGCCTCCAGCCTTCAGCCTCCAGCCTGGACGCGCGAAGATGACTGCGCTGGAACCGAAAGAGCGGACCGTCGTCCGCGGCCCGTCCACCCGGCTGGTGGTCGGCCTGCTCGTCACCCTCGGTTTGATCCTCGCCTTCTGTCTCTACACGGCTCGCGAGATCGGCCTGCTTCGCGACGAGCAGACGCACATCAGCGAGCGCAACCGGCTCGACTCACTGCAACTGCTCCGCATCCAGAACAACCTGTCCACGATGGCCACCGCGATGCGGGACATGGCCGACCGCACCGAGCCCTACCCGATGGTGTCGTGGCGGCAGACCTTCGATCGCATCAAGGCCGATCTCGAGCAGGCGATCCGGTCGGAACAGTCGCTGGCGCCCGCCGAGCGTCCAGCGGCGCAGCAGGCGCGGCTCGTGGCGTCCCTTGCGCGCTTCTGGGCGCACGTCGATGCCGCTTTCACAGAGGCCGCGGCCGGTGACGAAGACGCCGCCGCGACGACGCTCCGGACGAGCGCCACCGCGCAGCACCAGGAACTCGTGAGCATGGTGTCGCAGTTCCTCGTGCTCAACAACCGGGTGCAGGAAGACGCGGCGCAGAGAAACCAGGCGATCTACGGGCGGGTGCAGCGCGAGATCTTCATCCTGATGGGCGCGCTGCTGCTCATCGTGAGCATCACGGGGCTCTATGGCATCGCCGCCAATCGCCGCGCGTTCGAGGACGTGCGCCGGCTCTCGGCGGAGCTCCGGAGCCTGTCGTGGAAGATGATGCGGATGCAGGAGGACCTGCAGGAGAGCTTCTCGCGCGAGCTGCACGACGAGTTCGGCCAGCTGCTGACCGCGATCGGGATGCTGCTCGGACGCGTGAAGCGGCGGCTGCCCGCCGACGCTCGCCTCCTGGCCGATCTCGAGGAGGTGCGCGGCATCGTGCAGCAGACGCTCGAGCGCATCCGGACCGAGTCGCGCATGCTGCACCCCGTGATCCTCGACGACTTCGGACTCGAGAACGCGATAAAGTGGTATGTCGAGCAGTTCGGGCGCCAGCACGGCGTCGCCGCCCGGTTCATCAAGGAAGGGCCGATCGGCGTCGTCTCGCCCGAGGCTGCCATCCACATCTACCGCATCGTCCAGGAAGCGCTCACGAACGTGAGCCGTCACTCCGGATCGGCCGACGCGTGGGTGCGCCTGCGGCAGGCGGACGATCGGATCGAACTCGAAATCGAGGATCGCGGGCGTGGCCTGCCACCGGAAGCGGAGCGCCGGGAGGGGTGGCGGGGCATCGGGCTCGTCAGCATGCGGGAGCGGGCGGAGCTGATGGGCGGCGACTTCGCGCTCGTGGCGGCGGCGGAGGGCGGAACGGTCGTGCGCGTGGCAGTGCCCCTGCAGATGGCCGCGCGCGCCACCGGGACGCCGGAAGACCACGAAGAGGAGGCACGCATTGGCTGAACACACGGCACAGCAGCCGATCCGCGTGGTGCTCGTCGACGACCACGCGCTGGTACGGCAGGGGTTCCGGCGCATCCTGGAAGACGACGAGGACATCACCGTCATCGGCGAAGCGGGAAACGGTCTCGAGGGGCTCGCCCTCGTGAAGAAGCTCGAGCCCGACGTCGTCGTCATGGACATGGCCATGCCGGAGATGAACGGTTTGCACGCGTCGATCGAGATGCTGAAGCAGCGGCCGGCAAGCCGCATCCTGATCCTCAGCATGTACTCCGACGAACAGTACGTGAAGAACGCGCTCGATGCGGGGGTCAAGGGCTACATCCTGAAGAGCGCGATCGAAACGGACCTGACCCGCGCGGTCCGCGCGGTCGCGGCCGGGGAGCAGTACCTCAGCCCGGAGCTGTCGGGTGTGCTGATCCGCGCGATCCAGACCGGCTCGTTCGAGGGCTCGAACGACCCGTACGACAAGCTCACGCAGCGCGAGAAGCAGATTCTGCAGCTGATCGCCCACGGCAAGTCGAACAAGGAGATTGCCGTGATGCTCGACCTGAGCGTGAACACGGTGGCCGTGCATCGCGCCAATCTCATGAGCACGCTCGGCGTGCACAAGACCGCGGAGCTCGTGCTGTTCGCGGTCAAGAAGGGCCTCGTTCTTCCTGAGTAGACTCGCCATTCCGAATTCCGGATTGCCGATGTCGTGGCTGTTTCGTGCCGCGCTGGTCGCCGCGGCCAGCGTGGTGCTGTCCGCGCAGTCCGCCCCGCCGTTCCGTCTCGTGGATGTCACGCGTGCGGCGGGCATCAGCTTCACTCACAACAGCGGCGCGTACGGAAAGAAGTTTCTGCCCGAGACGCTCGGCGCGGGCGCGGCGTTCCTCGACTACAACAACGACGGCCGCCAGGACATCCTGCTCGTGAACGGCAGCGCGTGGCCCGGGCAGCCGCCGGCGCGGTCCTATTCGCGCCTCTACCGAAATGACGGGAACGGCCGCTTCACCGACGTGACGACGATGGCCGGCCTCGAATTCGAGATGTACGGCATGGGTGTCGCCGCGGCGGATTTCGACAACGACGGGTGGCAGGATCTGCTGCTGACGGCGGTAGGACAGAACCGGCTGCTGCACAACACGGGAAAGGGCACGTTCATCGACGTGACCGACAGCGCCGGCCTCGGCAAGCGTCAAGGGTTCAGCACGTCCGCACTCTGGTTCGATTACGACCGCGACGGCTGGCTCGATCTGCTGGTGTGCAACTACGTCAAGTGGACGCCCGAGAGCGATGTGTTCTGCAGCGTCGACGGGAAGCAGAAGTCGTACTGCACCCCCGAGGCCTACCGGGGCACGACGACGTGGCTGTTTCGCAACCGGCACAACGGCACGTTCGAGGACGTCACCGCAAAGGCAGGCCTGTTCGACGCGACGTCGAAGTCGCTCGGGGTCACGCTGCTCGACTACGACCTCGACGTGTGGCCCGATCTCTTCGTTGCCAACGACACGCAACCGAACAAGCTCTATCGCAACAACGGCAACGGTACGTTCACCGAGCTGGGGCTGCAGGCGGGGCTCGCGTTCAGCGAGGAAGGCCGGGCGCGGGCAGGGATGGGCGTGGATGCCGCCGACGTCGACAACACCGGGCGCACGTCGGTCGTGGTCACGAACTTCTCCGGCGAAATGCTCGGCCTCTACCGGCCGGTCGGCGGCGGGCAGTACTCCGACGTGTCGCCGCGATCCGATATCGGCCGGGCCACGCGGCACACGCTCGGCTTCGGGTGCTTCTTCTTCGATGTGGATCTCGACGGACTGCAGGATCTGCTGGTCGTCAACGGCCACATCGACGATACGATGAGCAAGGTCCAGGGCCGCGTGACGTACGCGGAGGCGCCGCACCTGTTCCGGAACATCGGGCAGGCGCGGTTCGAGGACGTCGCGACGACGATCGGGGGCACGTTCGCCCAGCCGAAGGTGGGACGCGGCGCGGCCTTCGGTGACTTCGACGGCGACGGCGACCCCGACGTCGTCCTCACCAGCAATGCCGGGCCCGCGTTCCTCTATCGCAACGACGTGCTGAACGGAAACCGGGTGGTGCGGTTCACGCTCCGCGGCGCGCAATCGAACCGTGACGCGATCGGCGCAAAGGTGCGGGTCACCGCCGGCGGTGAGCGGTATTCGAAGATCGTCAAGACAGGATCGAGCTACCTTTCGCAGTCGGAACTCCCGCTGTCGTTCGGACTGGGCACGCGGACGTCGGTCGATCGCGTCGAGATCGAGTGGCCGAGCGGCGGACGCGAGGATCTCAAGTCGCTCCCCGCCGGGGTGAGCTACGTGATCGTCGAGGGCAAGGGAATCACCTCGAAGGCGCCGCTCACAACCCGTTGACCGTTGACCGTTGACCGTTGACCGTTAACCGCCGGGCGGGCAGGAACGAATGCGCGCCTTCCAGGCGACGTCACCGATCAGCGGTCCAACGGATGTCGGATGACGCATGACGGATAACGGATAACGGATAACGGATAAATAACGATGCCCCACATTCTCGAGCTCGTGATCGACGCGCACGCCAGGCTTGGTGAGGGTCCGCTGTGGCTGGCAGACCGCCAGCGGCTGGTCTGGGTCGACATCGAGGGTCACGCGCTCCACGTTTCGGACCCCGCGACGGGCGCGGATGACGCCATTCACCTCGGGGAGCATGTCGGCTGCGCCGTCTCGGCGGGCGACGACCTGCTGATACTCGGGCTCCGCAGCGGCCTCGCGGTCTTCGACCTCGTCACGGGGCGTCGCGCTCACATCGAGGATCCCGAGCACCACCTGCCCGACAACCGCTTCAACGACGGCAAGGTGGATCCCGCCGGCCGCCTCTGGGCCGGCACCATGGCCATCGACGAGGCGCACGGCGCCGGCGCCCTGTACTGTCTGGATCCCGACCTGGCCGTCCACCGCAAGGTTCCGGGCGTCAGCGTGTCGAACGGGCTCGCGTGGTCCGCCGATGGCACGACGATGTACTACGTGGACAGCCCGACGCGCCGCATCGTCTCCTACGACTACGACGTGGCCACGGGCGCGATCGAGAATCCGCGGCCCGTCTTCCACGTACCCGAAGGCGCGGGGTTCCCGGACGGTATGGCCATCGACGTGGACGGGTGTCTCTGGGTCGCGCTCTGGGATGGGCGGCGCGTGCTCCGCGTCGATCCCGTGAGCGGCGATATCGCCGATCACATCGACATGCCGGTGTCACGGCCGACGTCGTGCGCCTTTGGCGGTTCCGCTTTCGATGAGCTCTTCATCACGAGCGCGAGCAACCTGCCACCGCACCAGCTCGCGCGTGAGCCGCACGCCGGCGGCGTCTTCCGCGTGCGGCCCGGCGTCAAAGGCTTCCCCGCCGTACATTTCGCAGGGACGGCGCTGCTGCGGGAGTTGTTGGACGGAGCACGGCGGAACGGATCACGGCTCGCCTGAAGGCGAGGACGCGCGGGAACGACAGGCCCGCCTGAAGGCGGGCACTACACGGGATCGCGCGGGAACGACGAGGCCCGCCTGAAGGCGGGCACTACACGGGATCGCGCGGGAACGACAAGGCCCGCCTGAAGGCGGGCACTACACGGGATCGCGCGGGAACGACGAGGCCCGCCTGAAGGCGGGCACTACACGGGATCGCGCGCGTGTGGGGCAGGGCTTCAGCCCTGCTGATCACAGATTCCCCTTCTTCATCTCCTCCATCATGTAGTCCGTCGAGCGGACGGCGAGGGCCATGATGGTGAGCGTCGGGTTCTGGCACGCGCCCGACACGAACGCGGCCCCGTCCATCACGAACAGGTTCTTGACGTCGTGCGCCTGGCAGAACTGGTTCAGCACCGACGTCTTCGGATCGGCGCCCATGCGCGCGAGCCCCAGTTCGTGGATGCCGTACCCGGGAATGCGGTCGGGCACCGTGAACGGGCGGATGTTCTTCGCGCCGGCGGTCTCCATCATCTCGCTCGCCGACACCGCCATGTCCGGAATCATCTTCTGCTCGTTCTCGCCCCACGCCATCGTGATCTTCAGCACCGGGATGCCGTACGCGTCCACGGTGCCCGCGGGATCGAGCTCGACGAAATTCTCGAACCGCGGCAGCGTCTCGCCGAAGCCCACGAGCCCGACCGACGTGATCGGGTTCATCACCATCTGCTTGTAGGCGTCGCCGAACCCGGGGGCGGCCCAGTTGAAGGTCTGGCTGCCGCCGCCCTGGAACCCGTAGCCGCGGATGAAGTCCTTTTCGCGCGGGCCGTTCATCGTGTTCCGGAATCGGATCGTGTAGAGCCCGGTGGGACGTCGCGGCGAAGACATCGAGAGCTTCTCGCCCGGTGCGGGGAACTCGCCGCTCGCCCCGCCGGCCACCCACGTGTGGTCCATCAGGTAGTGCCCGAGCACGCCGCTCGAGTTCGCCAGGCCATTCGGGTACTGCGTCGTCGAGGAGTTGAGCAGGATCCTCGCGGACTCCAGCGCCTGCGCGCACAGCACGACGCGTTTGGCGTAGACCTCTTTCGGCTCGCGTGTCACACGGTCGATATAGAGCACGCCCTTCGCGGCGCCGCTGCCCTGGTCGGTCAGCACCTTGTAGACCATCGCGTCGGTGACGAGCGTGCAGTTGCCGGTCTCGAGCGCGTCGGCAACCGTCGTGAACGCGGCGTTGAAGTAAGAGTGCGTGACGCACCCGCGCTCGCACGGCCCGCAGTAGTGGCACGCCTGTCGTCCGTTGATTGCTTTCGTGATGTTCGCCGTCCGGCCAATCGTCACCGTGCGACCGAGCTTCTCCTTGACGCGCGTGCGGAGCTGCGTCTCGGCGCACGACATCGGCATCGCGGGATGGAACTTCCCGTCCGGCAGCTCGGGCACGTTCTCGGCCTGGCCCGAGATCCCCACGTACTCCTCGACGATGTCGTAATAGGGCGCGAGGTCGTCGTAGGAGAGCGGCCAGTCCTCGCCGTAGCCGTCGAACGACTTGCCCTTCAGGTCCTGCTGGCTGAAGCGATAGCTCTGGCGCCCCCACACGTTGGTGCGTCCGCCGACGACGCGCAGGCGGCCCTGCCAGGAGAACGGCTTGTCGGACGGGGTCGTGTACGGCTCCTCGAGATCGTTGGCGAACCAGCGGTAGTTGTATTCCATGCACGCGTAGCAGTCCTTCTGGCGCGGGCGCGTGCGGCGGATGATCTCGGGCGCCTTGTCGCGGTACTTCAGATCGAACTGGTTCGTGTGCTCGGAGAAGCTGCTGTCGTCCTGCTTCTTGCCGGCTTCGAGAAGCGCGACCTTCAGGCCGGCCTCGGCGAGCCGCTTCGCCGCCCAGCCGCCGGACGCGCCGGAGCCGACGACGATGACGTCGAACGTGGTGGGACGCGCCGCCGCGCCGCGTGCCGTGCTGGTCTGTTTCTGCTGCGCCAAAACACACCTCTGAACGATCGGTGGAATACAGAAGATCGAATGTACCACAGGGGATGGCGGCCGCTTGATCAGCTCGGCCCGGCGGGCCGGCGTGAAGGCGGCACGACGCGCGATCAGTCGACGACCGTGAACGCCGCCGCCGCGCGCTTCCTTCTGCGCGCCCTGCGAGATGGTGACGCGCAGCACGTAGTCGCCGGGCGGGAAGCTCGCGAGGGGCAGTTGCCCCGGGTGCGAGATGCGTCCGTCCGGGTCCCTAGCCTTGTCGTGAACGACGACGTCCACGAGCACGCCGTCGCGCTGGCTTCGAAGCGTTGGGGCTCGGCCGATGGCTGCTGGGCATGGGGTGAGAGCTGAACGAGAACGAGCGCAAAAGCAAGCAGGGCTCGACGCAGAACCCTGAGGCCTCCTGATTAGACGAGACGGCTGAGCGCAGTGTGACGCGTCCAGCCAGAGCTGTGCCGGATTTGCTCCTCAAGTGAACGGGCACCGACGAGCGAGCGGGGCGAACTCCGTTACGCCAGCAGCCGTTAAGCCGCCCAGCCTCCAGCCCCCAGCCTCCGGCCGTCAGCCAGCGGACAATCCTGCATGCTAGACTCGCGACATGAGTGCCGAGAACACGCCCGAACACGATGGCCCTGAGCTGATCCAGAACGATACCGAGCCGAAGAGTGGCATCGGGCGACGAGCGGTGCTGCAGTCGCTGCTCACCGGTGTGGGCGCGAGCGTCGCGCTGCCGGCGCTCGCCGACGCGCACCCGATGCAGCAGCACCTGGCGAACCAGAAGACGGTCGCTACCGCCGAGAAGAAGGCGGCGGCGCCGGCATACAAGCCCGAGTTCCTCGACGCGCACCAGTACGCGACGCTCGAAGCCATCGCCGAACGCATCGTCCCGGGCTCGACCAAGGCGCGCGTGGCGCCGTTCGTGGATCAACTGCTCGCGGTCGACACGCACCACGAGCCAGCGCAGCTTCCTCGGCGCCATGGGCGCGTTCGAGATGCAGGCGATCGACAAGTTCTCGAAGCCGTGGAAAGCGCTCACGACCGCGCAGCAGGACGAGCTGCTGACAGTCGCGTCGACTGCCGAGTCTGGCCTGAAGGCCGTGGCCGGCGATCCACGAGGACGGTCGGAGCCCGGCGAAGGGAAGGCGACCATCTACGACCACTTCGCCAATTTGCGCGGCTGGATTTCGGGCGCCTACTACTCGTCGGAGATCGGGATGCGCGAGCTCGGGTGGACGGGCGAGATGTTCTTCACGAAGCTGCCCGGCTGCGATCATCCGGACGGGCACGGGTAGGAACTGACGCGGTCATGTCGGATGCTGGATGCCGGATGCCGAATGCCGGATGCCGGATGTCGGATGCCGGATGCCGATGTCGAATGTCGGATGTCGGATGTCGGATGTCGGATGGATGAGGAATGCAGCACGCATTGAGCATCCTGCATCCGACATTCTGCATTCGACATAAGCCGACATCCTGCATCCAACATCCTGCATCCGCTCTACGTCTCAACCTTCCCCTTCCCCTCCACCACCGTCACATAACGATCGATCGGCAACCCGGTGAACCGCTCGACGCGGCCGCTTGGCTGGGGCCACTTGATTTCGACGTAGTCGATCGACGTGGCGGTGCCGAGCCCGAGCACCTCGCGGGGATCGTGTGACGACAGGTAGCTGCCGCCGCCCGTTTTCAGCTTGATCTTCTTCGCCCCGCCCACCGACCACGTGATCAGCGCGCCGGTCGCGTCGCGGTTGCAGGCCGTGCCCTGCAGCTTCAGGCCGAGCCAGTGGTTGCCCTCGCCGGCGTTGTTCTTGAGCAGCAGCGGCTCTCCGCCGTTGTTGCCGATGAACACGTCGATGCGCCCGTCGTTGTTGTAATCGCCGATGGCCAGGCCACGCGCGGGGAACTGCTTGGCGAACACGGGCCCGGACTGCGCGCTCACGTTCGCGAGCTTGGTCCCCTGGTTGTGGAACAGCAGCAACGGCTCCTTGTACTTCACCTGCTGCGAGTAGTTCTCGATCATGTCATCGGGGTGGCCATTGGCGAGGAACAGGTCCATCTGCCCGTCGTTGTCGTAATCGAAGAACTTCAGCCCCCACCCGCTCAGCAGCCGCGTGGCCTGCGCCACGCCATGAACGGTTGCGACGTCCGAGAAGAACTCGTTGCCGTCGTTCTTGTAGAGCGAGAACATCTCCTGGTCGACATTCGCGACGAACAGGTCCTGCTTGCCGTCCATGTCGAGGTCGACCGAGTCCACGCCCATGCCCGAACGCGGCGTGCCGTTCGCGCTGAAACCCACCTCCGCCGAGAGGCCGATCTCTTCCCACTTGCCCTTGCCGCGGTTCGCAAACAGGAAGTTCTGCACGGTGTCGTTGGCGACGAACAGATCCATCAACCCGTCGTTGTTGATGTCCGTGGCGACGACACCGAGCGCCTTCCCGAGCGACTTCTGGATGTCGGTGCCCCTGCTGACGTCGGTAAACGTGCCGTCGCCGTTGTTGTGGTATATCGCGCTCGGCGTCGGCTTGAAGACGCGCGGAATGCAGTAGAAGCGCTTTCCGAGCTTGTTGTCGCCGCAGAACACGTTGGTGGCGAGGGAGAACTCCACGAAGCTGCAGAGGAACAAATCGAGCTTGCCGTCGTTGTCGTAGTCGACCCACACGGCGCTCGTCGTCCAGTGCGGCGCGACGAGCTTCGACTCCGGGGTCACGTCGGTGAACGTGCCGTTCCCGTTGTTCTTGTAGAGGGTGCACTTGCCGTACGCGGTCACCAGGATGTCGGGGTAGCCATCGTTGTCGTAATCGCCGACAGCGCAGCCCATCCCGAATTCCTTGCCGCCCACGACGCCGGCCTTGTCGGTGACGTCGGTGAACGTGCCGTCGCGGTTGTTCTTGTAGAGGCCGTTCTTCAGCGGGGCCTTCGGGGTGTAGAAGTCATTGGGGCCGCCGCTGTTGACCATGAAGAGGTCCATCCAGCCGTCGTTGTCATAATCGAGAAACGCCACCCCCGGCCCCATCGTTTCGGGAAGAAAGCGTTCCGGCGACATCGCGTTCTCGTGGACCCAGGTGATCCCGCTGACCGACGAAGGGATCTCTTCGAATACTGGCGGCGCGGCCCGGAGCGCGGAACCGCCGAGTGACGGAAAGCCCGCCGCGGCAGATAGCCCGGCGAGGCCGGCGAGCCGCAGAAACTCACGGCGAGAGGGCACGAACAGATTGGATCGCGTACGTCTCATATTTGCTGAGGGTTTCCACATCGCTGCGGGTAGGCCAACCGCTGCCCTCATGGTATCAGGGTCCCCTTCGGCCTGACCCTCTTCCGCGCCGCCGCCGCGTAGCGCCCCGTGTAGCGCCGGACTCTGTCCGGCGTCGGTGACCACGTTGGTCAGAGTCGGCGCAGTCGAGCAGGGCGACAGAGTCACCGACGCCCGACAGAGTCGGGCGCTACACGGGGCTTCGCTCGGCGGCTCTCCATTCCCCCACAATCACGACGGTTCAGATCATCCGATCGCGCGGTTTCTCCGCTAAAATGGGCGGCACTTCGCCGGAGTACTAGTGTTCGATCCAAAGAAGCTGATCCCGACGATTCTCGCCGTGGTCTACCTCACCGCGGCCCCGACGCCCGTCGTGCGTCTCTCCGCACGGCAGCAGGTGCCGGTTCCGGCCGCCGCTGCCACGGATTTCGTTCGCGACATCCAGCCGATCCTCGAAGCGAACTGCTACGAGTGCCACGGGACGAAGAAGGCCCGTGGCCAGCTGCGGCTCGACAGGAAGTCGAGCGTGTTGACGGGCGGGATGAGCGGTCCCGCCATCGCCGTTGGCGATAGCGAGAACAGCGTGCTTGTCCGGCGGCTGCGTGGGCTCGACGGCGAGGACCGGATGCCGCTCGACAAGGACCCGCTCCCCGAGTCGCAGATCGCCGTGATCCGGCGCTGGATCGACCAGGGCGCCGCCTGGCCCGATACGCCTGGCGAGGTGACCGCCGCGATGCCCTCGCACGAGGCGCCGCCGCACTGGGCCTACGTGAAGCCGGTGCGCCACGCGCCGCCGGCGGTTCGCGACGAGCGCTGGGTGCGCACCCCCATCGATCGATTCGTGCTCGCGAGGCTGGACGCCGAAAACCTGGCCCCGTCGCCCGAAGCCTCGAGAGAATCGCTGCTTCGCCGCGTGTCGCTGGACCTGGTCGGCCTGCCGCCCACGCCGCAGGAGATGGACGCGTTTCTCGCGGACACATCGCCCGGCGCGTACGAGCGCGTCGTCGATCGCCTGCTCGCCTCGCCGCACTACGGTGAGCGCTGGGCCCGTCCGTGGCTGGATCTCGCGCGATACGCAGACTCGAACGGGTACGAGAAGGACAGCCTGCGCACGATGTGGAAGTACCGCGACTGGGTCATCGACGCGCTCAACCGCGACATGCCGTTCAACCAGTTCACGATCGAGCAGCTCGCCGGCGACATGCTGCCGAATGCCACGTCTGCGCAGCGGATCGCCACCGGCTTCCACCGCAACTCGCTGCTCAACCAGGAAGGCGGGATCGACGTCGAAGAGGCGCGATGGGAGACGCTCGTCGATCGCGTCAACACGACGGGGGCCGTCTGGCTCGGCTCGACGATCGGCTGCGCGCAGTGCCACAACCACAAGTACGACCCGTTCTCCCAGCGTGACTACTACCGCCTGCTCGCGTTCTTCGACAACGGCGAGTACACGGTCGTCGGGCAGCAGGGGGGCGATCACTGGATCGCCGAGCCGCAGCTCGATCTACCCACGACCGAGCAAAAAGCCAGACAGACTGCGCTCCAGGCGGAGCTCGACACGATCAAAGCGCAGCTCGATGCGCCCGGTCAGGCGATCGACGCCGGGCAGCCTGAGTGGGAGCAGTCGATGGTCGCTGCCGATCGCGCCTGGGTTCCGCTCGACCCGCAGACGTTACGCTCCACCAACGGAACCGTGCTGGCCGCGCAGCCAGACGCCTCCGTGCTCGCCAGCGGCCCGGCGCCCACCACCGAGTCCTACGTCGTGCGCGCCACGACGAGGCTCACGCGAATCACCGGCATCCGCCTCGAAGTGTTGCCCGACACGACACTGCCGCAGGGCGGTCCCGGGCGCGATTACTACGGCAATTTCGTCCTCACCGGGTTCACCGTGGCGGCAGCGCCCGCATCCGGGCGTGCGGCAGACGCGACGGTGCGGCTCGCTCAGGCACGGGCCGACGACAGCTTCGGCAGCAGCGACCTGCACGATCTGCTGATGAAGCCGGCCGTCGACAACGGCGACCTGCCCGCCGGGTGGGCGATCGATGCGACGCGCGACGCGACCCGGCTGCGGCGGCAGGCGGTCTTCACGCCCGCGGCGCCTCTGGCGTTTCCGGGCGGCGCCTCGCTGACGCTGACGTTGTCGTTCCGCGGGACCGCGGTCAGCCAGGCACTCGGCCGGTTCCGGCTGTCGGTCACCAGTGAGGACGAGCCGATGCGCGTCGTCGGGATCCGTGCGAAGACGCGCGCCGCGCTGGAACGTCCGCCATCCGATCGCAGTGAGGATCAAAAAAAGGCGGTGACCGCGGCCTACCGCGCCGAAGCCGCCGCCCTGGCTCCCCTGCGGAAGCGATCAGAGGAACTGCAGACGGCGATCAAGGACCTGAACATCGTGTCTGCGCTGGTCTTGCAGGAGCGTTCCTCGTACGAGCGGCCGGCCACCTACTTGCGCGAGCGCGGCAGCTTCATGTCGAAGGGCGAGAAGCTGTACGCGGGCACGCCGCGTGTGCTGCCGCCGCTCCCAGACGACCAGATGCCCAATCGGCTCGGGCTCGCGCGCTGGCTGGTCGGCCCCGCCAACCCGCTCACCGCGCGCGTGGCGGTCAACCGCGCCTGGGAGGCCTTCTTCGGCCGCGGCCTCGTCGAGACGAGCGAAGACTTCGGCACGCAGGGAACGCCGCCATCCCATCCTGAGCTGCTCGACTGGCTCGCGACCGAGCTCGTGAACCAGAAGTGGAGCCTCAAGTCGATCCACCGGCTGATTGTCACCTCCGCCACGTATAGACAGTCGGCCGTGGTCACGCCCGCCCTGCTCGAGCGCGACCCCTACAACCGGCTGCTCGCGCGCGGTCCGCGGTTCCGAATGGAAGCCGAGATGCTTCGCGACACGGCGCTCGCGGCGAGCGGCCTGCTGAGCGGCAAGGTGGGTGGTCCGAGCGTGTTCCCTCCGCAACCCGACGGCATCTGGGACAACCCGTACAGTGACGAGAAGTGGGTCACGAGCCGCGGCGAAGACCGATACCGGCGCAGCCTGTACACGTTCATCCGCCGCACGTCTCCGTACCCGAGCCTCGTCGCGTTCGACGCCACGAGCCGCGAGCTCTGCACGGTGCGGCGCGTCCGCACCAACACGCCGCTGCAGGCCCTGACGATGCTCAACGACGAAGCGTTCTTCGAAGCAGCACGCGGACTCGCCGCCCGAATGATGGCGGAGCCCGACGTGCGCTCGCGCGCCACGCTCGGGTTCCGCCTGGTGACGTCTCGGGTGCCGGCTCCGGCCGAAGTCGACCGCATCGTCGCTTCGTACGAGAAGCAGCTCGCCCACTTCCGCGCGCATCCCGGCGCCGCGACGAAGGCAGCGCAAGGGACGAGTACGGCGGCGCCGGAGCACGAGCCCGGCACGCGCGAGGCTGGCGCCGCCGCGGAACAGGGTAGCGGGACGGGATCCAGCCAGCAGTCCGCCGCGAGTCGCCAGCCACCCGCCGCCACCGCCGAGGACCCCGAGCGAGCGGCGTGGACGCTGGTCGCGAACGCGCTGCTCAACCTGGACGAGGCGGAGAACAAATAGGCTAAGGGCTAAGGGCTAAGGGCTAAGGGCCAAAGGCTAAGGGCCTCGAGAACGGCTCGATCGCCGACCGCCAGATTTTCAGCCATGACTGGCCGTTAGCCCTTAGCCCTTGGCCTTTAGCCGAGGGCGGAAAATGTCTGATTCTCTTCGCGACCTCACGCGACGCCACTTCTTCCGCCAGGCGGGCTTCGGCATCGGCTCGCTGGCGCTCGCGTCGCTCATCGACGAGCGGCTGCTCGCGTCCGCGGGCACGTTGCATGGGGGAGCCGATGCGTCATCCGCGGTGGCCGACGCGGTGGCGCGCGCCGTGGGCCCGCACTTCGCGCCGAAGGCCAAGCAGATCATCTACCTGTTCATGGCCGGCGCGCCCTCGCAGATCGACCTGTTCGATCACAAGCCGAAGCTGCAGCAGTACGATGGCCAGCCGATCCCGGAGGACATCGTCAAGGGCGAGCGCTTCGCGTTCATCAAGGGGACGCCGCGGCTGCTCGGCTCGCCGTTCACGTTCCAGAAGCACGGGCGATCGGGGGCGGAGATCTCCACCATCCTCCCGCAGCTGGCCAGGCACGCCGACGAGATCGCGATCGTGCGCTCGATGAAGACGACGCAGTTCAATCACGCACCCGGCCAGATCTTCATGAACACCGGCCACCAGATCATCGGCAGGCCGAGTCTCGGGTCCTGGATGAGTTACGGACTCGGCAGCGAGAACAAGGACCTGCCGGCGTTCGTGGTGCTGATGTCCGGACAGAACAACCCTGATGGCGGCAAATCGTGCTGGGGCAGTGGATTTCTGCCGACCCAGCACCAGGGCGTGGAGTTCCGGTCGAAGGGCGAGCCGGTGTTGTTTTCCGCGAACCCCGAGGGCGTCGATGCGGCCGCCAGGCGCGAGTCGCTCGATCTCGTGGGCGACCTGAACCGCGCGCAGCACGCCGAGACGAACGATCCGGAAACGGTGACGCGCATCGCCGCGTACGAGCTCGCCTACCGGATGCAGACGAGCGTGCCGGAGCTCACCGACGTGGCCGGCGAGCCGCAGCGCATCCACGAGATGTACGGCACCGAGCCGGGCAAAGTGTCGTTCGGGAACAACTGCCTGCTGGCGCGCCGGCTGGTCGAACGGGGCGTGCGGTTCGTGCAGCTCTATCATCGCGGGTGGGACACGCACGGTGCCTCCGCAGGCACCGACATCGTCGTGCGTCTGCCGCGGCTCTGCCTGGAGATCGACCGGGCGGTGGCGGCGCTGCTGACGGACCTGAAGCAGCGCGGCCTGCTCGACACCACGCTGGTCGTGTGGGGCGGCGAGTTCGGCCGAACGCCGATCAACGAGGCGCGGAACGGGTCGAAGCTGCTGGGGCGCGACCACCATCCGCGCGCCTTCACGATGTGGCTGGCCGGCGGCGGGATCAAGCCGGGCGTGACGATCGGCCAGACGGACGAACTGGGCTACAACGTCGTCGAAGATCCTGTGGATGTCCACGACCTGCACGCCACGCTGCTGCATCTCATGGGATTCGACCACACGAAACTCACGTACAAGTTCCAGGGCCGGGACTTCCGCCTGACGGACGTCTCCGGCACGGTGGTCCAGAAACTGCTCGCGTGAATCGCGCTGTTTCGAGATGGCGCCAGCGGCATGCCCTGGGGGTGGATTCTGATCGGGAACGGTTCCGGTTCCCGGTTCTGGGTTCCAGGTTGGGTTCCTCGTTCCTCGTGCGTTCCAAGTTCCCCGGGGTTCAAACGGTCCTGGTTCCTTGGTTCCGAGTTCCGGGTTCGTCGCAGGCTTGATTGGCGCGACGGCGATATGGCCAACCCGGCACTTGGAACCGGAACCCGTGAACAAGGAACTTGGAACGAACCCGGAACCTGGAAGCCGACCTGGAACTCAGAACGCGGAACCCGGAACCGTACCCAATCAAGTGGAGTACAGGGTCAGGAGCAACAGGAGTCACTGACGGACACAACTGACGACCGCAAGGGCGCCAGGCGGCAATTGCTGTGGGCCGACGGGGTATCCAAGACGTACGCGGGGGTGCGAGCGCTGCGGGACGTGTCGCTGGAGCTGCTGGCGGGCGAGGTCCACGCCATTGTCGGTGAGAACGGCGCCGGCAAATCCACGCTGATCCGCATCCTCACGGGCGCCGTCCAGCCCGATTCCGGCACGCTGTCGATCGACGGCGTGCCGGTCAGTGAGCACGGACCGCTCGCCGCGCGGGATCGGGGCATTGCAGTCGTCTACCAGCAGCCGACGCTTTTTCCCCATCTCACGGTGTCGGAGAACCTGGCCCTCGGCCTCGAGCGCACCTCGAATTGGCGGCGTATCGACTGGGCGGACCGCCGCCGTGCCGCCGTCTCCCTGCTCGCACGGGCCGGCGCGCAGATCGATCCCGACCGTCCGGCGGCGGATCTTTCGATGGCCGAGCAGCAGCTCGTCGAGATCGCGCGCGCCCTGGGCAGCCGCGCCCGCATCATCATCATGGACGAGCCGACGGCGGCACTGCCCGCCGACGACGTTGCACGCCTGTTGACGGCGGTGCGGGAGCTTCGCACACGCGGCGCCGGCGTCTTGTACATCACCCATCGCCTCGACGAGGTGTTCGAGCTCGCCGATCGGATCACGGTGCTGCGCGACGGCCAGCGCATCGACACGCGCGCGGCGTCGGCCTTCGATCGCACCTCGCTCATCTCGCTGATGGTCGGCCGCGAGATGTCGGCCGTGTACAGCCACGAGCCCCGCGCACAGCCGCGTGAGGTGCTCGCGATGCGCGGCGTCACATGCCACAGCGCTGGCGTGCGGGATGTGACGTTCTCCGTCGGCGCCGGGGAGATCGTCGGGATCGCCGGTCTCGTCGGGGCCGGCCGGACCGAGCTCGCCCGCACCGTGTTCGGCCTCACACCTGCAGACGAGGGCGAGATTCGCATCGACGGAGCGCGCGTCACGCTGCGCACGCCGCGCGAGGCGATCGCGCACGGGATCGCGTATGTGCCCGAAGATCGCCGCCGCCACGGTGTGATCGGCCCGATGCCGGTCCGCACGAACGTCACGCTGGCGTCTCTCTCGCAGTTCGCGGGACGATTGGCCGTCATCCGCCGCGGCCGTGAGCGCCAGTCGGCAGACCGCTTCGTCAAAGAACTCGGCATCCGCCCGCCATTCATCGACGCGAGCGTCTCGTCGTTGTCGGGCGGCAACCAGCAGAAGGTTGCCCTCGCGCGCTGGCTGCTGACCAACCCGCGCGTGCTGATCCTCGACGAGCCGACGCAGGGCGTCGACGTCGGCGCCAAGGCCGACGTGCACCGCGAGATGGATCGCCTCGCAGGCCAGGGCGTCGCGATCCTGATGATCTCATCGGATTTGCAGGAGGTGCTGGCGATGAGCGACCGCGTGGTCGTGATGCGCCGCGGTACGGTGGCCGGAATCCTCGCGCGCCACGAGCTGGCGCCCGAGCGCGTGCTGCGCCTGGCGCTCGGCGAGGACGCCGCGTGAGCCGCGCGACCGGCGTGCTCGCACGCGCGCGCCAGCCCGGCGTGTACCTGCGCGAGCTCGGGACGGCGGCTGCTCTGGCGGCGCTGCTCGTCGTGCTGGCCGCGGCCGCGCCCCGGTTCTTCAGTCCTGACAACCTGCGCGATCTCGCCGTGGCGAATGCGCCGGTGCTGATCATCGCCATCGGCATGACGCTCGTTCTCCTCACCGGTCACGTCGACATCTCGGTCGGTTCGCACTTCGCGGTCTGTTCCGTTGCCGCGGCGCTGCTGGCGCGCGGCGGTGTGCCAATGCCGCTGGTGCTCGCGACCGTCATCGGCATTGGCGCAGTGCTGGGCGCGCTGAACGGCTGGTTCGTTGCGCGGCTGCAGCTCCCGTCGGTCGTCGTGACGCTGGCGACGATGGTGATTTGGCGCGACGCGCTGAGATGGGCGACGGAAGGCGCGTGGGTGCAGGGGCTGCCCGCAGGATTCCAGTGGTTTGGCCTGCCGCAGCATGTCGGTGAGTGGATGGTCCTTCTCACCGCAGGGATGGCATGGCTCGCCGGCAGCTACGGGCTCCGGTCGCTCGCGGCCGGGCGCGCCGTCTACGCGGTGGGATCGGACAGCGAGGCCGCACGCCTCGTGGGCCTCCGCCCCGACCTCATCGTGCTCGGCGTCTTCACCACCCTCGGCGCGTGCACGGCATTGGCGGCGGTGCTGAACTCGACCCGGTTCTCGGAGGTGCAGGGCAACGCCGGCGCCGGCCTGGAGATCAAGGTGCTCGCGTCGGTCGTCGTCGGCGGGACGCTCATCACCGGTGGCCGCGGCACGCTGGCCGGAACGCTCGCCGGCGTGGCGCTGCTCGGCGTGCTCGGCACCGCGCTCACGTTTCTGGGCATCAACCCGTTCTGGGAGAAGGCGGCGCAGGGCGGCATCATCCTGCTCGCCTCGGCGGCCGATGCGCTGGCCGGCCTCGCGGCCCGACGCACCGCGCGGCTCGCATGAACCTCGGCATGCCCGGCGCGCGATCCCACGAGCGCTCGCTCGCTGTCCTGCTCGCGATTGTGGCCGCCCTCTTCTGGCTGGCGGGCACGAACTTCGGCACGTGGGGCAACCTGATCGAGCTGGTACGCCTCGCCGGCGAGGTCGGCCTGCTCGCGCTCGCGCTCACGCCCATCATCATCAGCGGCGGCATCGACCTCTCCGTCGGCGCCATGATGGGCCTCGCCGCGGTCGTGTTCGGCCTCGGGTGGCGCGACGCCGGGCTGCCGGTGTGGGCGGCGGCGGGGGTGGCGCTCGCGACCGCGGGTGCAGGCGGCGCGCTGAACGCGCTGCTCATCGCCCGGTTCTCGCTGCCGCCGTTGCTCGTGACGCTCGGCACGCTGTCGCTCTTTCGCGGCCTCGCGGAAGGGATGACCGGCGGCGCCGATTTCGTCAGCGGCTTCCCCGCGGGGTTCGTCTGGATTGGTCAGTCGATCTCCCGCGGCGTGCCGCCGCAGGCGCTCACGCTCGCGGCAGTCGCCCTTCTCTTCGCACACCTGCTGCACCGGACGATCTACGGGCGGAGCTGGTACGCCATCGGCTGGTCGCCGGAAGGC
Source organism: Vicinamibacteria bacterium (assembly GCA_963697705.1). Taxonomy (GTDB): domain Bacteria; phylum Acidobacteriota; class Vicinamibacteria; order Vicinamibacterales; family JAENWD01; genus CAVUCH01. Next base: position 261,693 of record CAVOPA010000006.1, on the reverse strand, counting down.
GCCCGGTATGCGGGCATCCCGGTGGGGCACCGGCTCGCGGCGCTCTACGTGCTGTCGGGGTTCGTCGCCGGCGGCGCTGCGCTTCTCTACGTCGCGCGCATCGGCCAGGCCAAGGCCGACGCGGGCACCGGGTACGAGCTCATGGCGATTGCCGCCGTCGTGCTCGGCGGGACGTCAATCACCGGCGGCCGCGGCACGATCGGCGGCACGCTGCTGGGGGTCGCGGGCATCGTCATCCTGCAGAACGGCTTGCGCCTCGCCGACCTGCCGGCGGAGCTCGCCGGGATCTTGACGGGCGCGCTGCTGCTCGCCACGATTGCCACGTCCGCCTTCGGGCTGCGCCATGCGACAAGACACACGTTCGTCGCGAGCGTGCCGCCTCAACATGAAACGGAGCCTCTCGAGATGCGGAACTCGCAGCTGGCCGCGCTCTGCGCGGTCGTCCTTGCCGCCGCGGTGATCGTGGCGGGCAGCAACTGGTGGACGCTGCGCTCGCTCGAGCGGTGGCATCACGGCGGGGCCGCCGGATCCGGCGAAGTGGCTCGGGCAGCGGCGGCCAACGCGCCGTCCACCCGCCCGATCACGATCGCGATGATGCCGAAGGCGAAGGGGGATCCGTACTTCGTCAGCTGCCGGCAGGGCGCCGAGGAAGCTGCGCGTCAGCTCGGCGCCACGCTGATCTGGGATGGTCCGACGGATCTCGATCCGGGCCGCCAGAACGAGGTCGTCGAGGGCTGGATCACGCGCGGCGTGGACGTCATCGCGGTGAGCGTCGAGAACAAGGCCAGCATATCCACGGCGCTGCGGAAGGCCCGCAGCCGCGGCATCAAGGTGATCGCCTGGGACGCCGACGCGGAGCCGGACGCGCGCGACTTCCTGATCAACCAGGCGACGCCCCAGGGGATCGGCGAGACCCTGGCCGACCGTGCGGCGGCGCTCCTCGGCAGCACGGGCGATTTCGCGATCGTCACGGCGTCGCTCAGTGCCGCGAACCAGAACGAGTGGATGCGCTACATCCGCGCACGGCTCGCGGACAAGTACCCGGGGATCCACCTGGTGGCCGTGCAGCCGAGCGACGGCGACCGCGACCGCGCGTTCAGCGAGACGCAGACGATCCTCAAGGTGCACCCGACGGTCCGGGTGATCATGGGCATCGCGGCGCCCGCCGTGCCCGGCGCGGCGGAGGCCGTCCGCCAGTCGGGCCGCACCGACGTCAAGGTGATCGGGCTGTCGCTGCCGAACATGTGCAAGCCGTACGTGAAGGCGGGCGTCATCGACAGCATCGTGCTCTGGAACACCCGCGACCTCGGCTATCTGACCGTCGTTGCCGCACATGCGCTCGCGAACGGCACGCTCGCCCCCGGCCGCGACAGCCTGGACGCGGGACGCCTCGGCCGCATCGCCGTGCAGGGCGATCAGGTGCTGCTCGGGAAGCCGTTCGTGTTCACCAAGGACAACATCGACGGGTTCGACTTCTAGAAACTCACCGGGCCAGCCGCTCGAGTCGTTCGAGGCCGGCGAATGGCAGCCTCTGCTGATGCAGATCGCGGCCGAGGCCTTGACCCACTCGGCCCCGCCGAAACGCCATCCGGCGACCTTGCGCGGTTGCTCCTGGACGGTATTGAAGTCCTTCGACCCATGACGGCTACCCGTCACTCCGGCACGGTCGGCGTCGTCAGCGGTGCAATTGGTGAAGCCGGTCCATAGAAAGTGGTTAGATCGTCCCCGAATACATTTGACACAGCCGTAATGCGGATGTATTAATGACCCTGCCTCGCGCAAATTGGTAAGACCTCGCGCTGGCGAGGGCCGACCAATGTACGCCCGGGTTCGACCGACGGACCTGTAGAGGAGGGGAGGCGGCCGGCCGCTCAATTCCGGCGAGAAACGGGTCCGCCTGTCGTTGTGTTGTCGCTGAATTCCCCAGTTCACCTTTCGGACGAGTGATCGCCTCTGGAGGGCGGCCCATGCGGAAGTTCTCTCTCCTCATCGCTCCTTGCCTGGTATTGACGCTGCTGGCCGGAACCGCGGTCGCCCAGCGTACGAACGCGTCTATTCGCGGGACCGTTACCGACACTACCGGCGGCGTGCTGCCGGGCGCCACGGTCACGGTCAACAACGAAGAGACGGGACTCACGCGTGCGACCGTCACCAATTCAGATGGGATCTATGCCGTGGGCCAGTTGCCCGTGGGCCGGTACAAAGTCGATGTCGAGCTGAACGGGTTCAAGACGGCCTCCCGCACCGGCGTCCTGTTGCGCGTGGCCGACGACTACTCGATCGACTTTCAGCTCGCGACGGGAGCCATCAGCGAGACCGTCACCGTGGAGGCGTCGTCCACGCCGGTGCGAGTGCTCGGCGGGGATGTATCGGGGGTTGTCACTGGTGAGCAGGTGCGCGAGCTGCCGCTGAACGGCCGCAACTTCCTGCAGCTGGCCACGCTGATGCCGGGCGTCAGTGCTCCCGACGCGCTCAACGTCAAGGACAAGGGCCTGCTCAGCGGGTCGGACATGTCGGTGAGCGGCGGCGACGTGACGGCAAACATATGGACGGTCGACGGAGCGAACAACAACGACGTCGGTTCGAATCGCACCATTCTCGTCTACCCGTCGCTCGAGGCGATCGAGGAATTCAAGATTCTGCGCAACAGCTACGGGCCGGAGTTCGGGGGCGCCGGCGGGGCGCAGATCAACATCGTGACCCGCGGTGGTGCGAACCAGTACCGCGGCAGCGGCTTCTACTCCGGCCGGAGCGACGCGCTGAACGCGAAGAACTACTTCCTCGAGCAGGCGAACCAGCCGAAGGAGGAGTTGAAACGCAACGACTACGGCGGTTCATTCGGCGGTCCGCTGATGAAGGACAAGCTGTTCTTCTTCGGTTCGCTCGAGTGGAACATCGAGGACCGCGGCACCGCGCGGGCCGCCTTCGTGCCGACGGATGCAGAACGCAACGGCGACTTCAGCCACCCAGTTCGCAGGCTGCTCTCCAGGCGTCCCAACGGATCCGCTCGAGCGGGGCGGCCGTTTCCGGGCAACCAGATTCCTGCGGATCGGCTCAGCCCGGCGGGTCAGTCGTATCTGAAGCTGTATCCCTCGCCGAATGTCACGCCGTCGGCCGGCAGCTGCAACAACTGGGTGACGTCGGTCACCTCACCCGTCAGGTACAACCAGCAGCACATCCGGACCGACTGGAACCTGAGCAACTCCAACCGGATGATGGTCCGCTACACGCATGACAGCTGGAAGAACAACGCGCCGAGCATCTACACCAATCTGTGGGGGGACGATCCGTTCCCGTCGGTCGACTCGAACTGGGATCAACCCAGCCAGTCGTTCGTGGCCTCCTTCAATTCGACGTTGGGCAGCAGCGCGACCAACAGCCTCCAGTTCTCGTACGCCGCCAACAAAATCATCATCGATCGAGGCGGCCTGGACCCGGGCCTGAACGCAGAGATCCTGTCCAAGTTCCCGACCGTCTTCCCGCTCAGCGCGAAGCAGTACGGCGATCAGACCGGTCATCCGGTGTTCTGGGGCGGCAGCGGCTATTCCGACGCGCTCTGGAATGAAGCGCCGTTCCGCAACAACCAGGATCTGTTCATCATCAAGGATGACTACACCAAGGTCTTCGGCAAGCACTTCTTCAAGGCGGGCGTGCTCGCCAGCGCCAACAAGAAGAACGAGGACACCAACGGCAACGGCTCGGCGATGAACTCGGCAGTTCTGGGGCGCAGCCGGCGTCAACGGGTGGGGCGATGCGACGGGCAACGTGCTCGCCGACTTCCTGCTCAAGGACATGACCTGGGGGTTCTCGGAGTCGACGCGTCAGCCGCTCGGCCCCGCAGCGCTGGCGCGATTTCGAGGGCTATGCGGCCGACTCGTGGCAGGTGGTGCCGCGTGTCACGGTCGACTACGGCGTGCGGTACTCGCTCTTCTACAACCCGTACACGACCGACGACAAGATCACGAGCTTCGTCCCGTCGCTCTTCAACCCGGCACTCGGCGCCGACTCCTGCAACGGGTTGGTCGAGCCGCCCGACAAGAACTGGTGCGAAGACGCGGGCGCGGTCGGCGGTACGAAGGGGCCGAACCGCTCGCTGATGACGCAGGACAAGAACAACATCGCACCGCGCGTGGGGATTGCTTGGGATATCTTCGGCACCGGGAAGACGGCTCTGCGCGGCGGCGTTGGCCAGTTCTTCCAGCGGGAACGCCTGAGCCCGGTGTTGAACATCGCCACCAACCCTCCGTTCGTCACGACGCTCACCGGCATCCGCAAGCTGGATACCACGGTGGAGCCATGCGACGGCTGTTTCGGGAACTCGCTGGGTGCGCCCGCGAGCGGCCGGGAAGTGGACATGAAGACGCCGAACACGTGGCAGTGGAACGTCATGTTCCAGCACGAGATCTTTCACAACAGCACCATCGAGGTCGGGTATGTCGGCAGCCACGGCTACAACCTGCTCCGAGATTCGAACGTCAACCAGGTGTTCAGCGGAGATGTCAACGCGCAACGGCGTCGACGATCGCCTCGAGTACGTCACCACCGACTCCCGGCCAATGGTAGCGCTGCGCCGCTTCGGCGTCTTCGGGGACGGCAACATCGGGGTGTGGGCCCACGACGGCGAATCGACGTACCACTCGCTCCAGACACAGTTCATCAGCCGCTTCGGCCGGCGGGGATCGCAGGTGCAGTCGTCCTACACGCTGTCCCGCTCACGGGCGAACATGGCGCTCACCGACAGCGGCAGCCTGGCCGCAGAACACGGCTGCCCTGGATCTCGCGGCTCCGGACCTCGATTGGGGCCGCCCTGAGACAGGACGCACCCACATCTTCAACATCTCCCTGGTCTGGATGCTCCCGGCGCTGGAAGGCAAGTCGAGGCGCGATGCGACACATGCTCGGTGACTGGGAGTTGACCGGCCATCACCGGCGCCGCGACCGGGCAGCCGTTCACCGCCTACGCGGGCACCATTCCGGGGCTGAACGGCGGACCCTCCGGCACGGGGTATACCGGTAGCCAGCGGCTGAACCGCACCAGTGAGTCGTGCACCGGCGGCGGCGGGCCCGACGAGCAGATCATCAACCCGGCCGCCTACACGCTGAACGGCTTCCAGCTTGGCACCAACGGCACCGCCGGCCGCGGCGATTGCACCGGACCCGGATACTCCCAGACGGACCTGGGCTTCTACAAGACGTTTCCCATCGGCGGCCGCGCCAGGTTCCAGTTCCGGTGGGACATCTTCAACATCTTCAACAACACGAACTTCCTGTTCGCGGGCATGAACGCGACGATGATCGCCGTCGGCCGTCGTCCTGAGCCCCGACGGCACCCGGATCGACAACGCGACCATCCCGGGGAACTTCGGTCAGGCGACGCGCACGCGCGACCCGAGACAGATGCAGATCGGGTTCAAGATTCTCTGGTGAGCCCGGGCTCCCGGCGGGTTGCCCCCGGGAGCCGCTGACTCCGCGCCGACACATGACGGACCGCGAGCGGGTACACGCTCGCGGCCCGTCTCGCCGTCCGGGTTCGCACCTGCCCCGCACTCCATCCCAGACGTTATGCCCAAGGGTCTCCTCCTGAGCGCTGCCATCCTTGCAGGAGCAGTGCTCGTGTCGGCCGAGCAGCGCCCGCCCGCGGGCGACCGGGAGACGTCCGCGAACAGTGGCCAGGGCGGGCCAGGGCAGCCCACCTTCAGCGTCGCGGTTGACTACGTGGAAGTCGACGCGGGCGTAACCGATGCGCAGGGTCATCCGGTGCGCGAACTTCGGAAGGAGGATTTCGAGATTGTCGAGGATGGGCGCCGCCAGCAGGTGGAAACCCTCTCGTTCGTGGACCAGCCGCTCGTGCCGAATTCGCAGCCATCGACCGCAGCCGCCGACAGTGCCGGCGCCGACGTGCAGACCAACCTCGCGCCGTTCGACGGACGGATTTACGTCCTCCTGCTCGACGATCTACACACGGCGTCTGCCCGCACCCAGATCGTGCGCACGGCGGCACGCGAGTTCGTGGAACGGACGCTGCACCCAGGCGATCTCGCAGCGGTGGTGCACGTCTCCGCGCCAAAGGGTGCGAGCCAGGACTTCACGAGCGACCACCGCCTGCTGCTTGCGTCCATCGATCGCTTCGTCGGCCGCAAGATACGCTCGGGCGCGCTGAACGAGATCGACGAGTACAACCGTTCGACGTTGTTCGGGCGCGCGCCCGTGAAGGGAGACGACCCGGACGCGTCGGCGCGCGCCAACAACGCTGACGTCGTCTTCACGATGATCGGCCGGCTCGCCAGACAGGTGTCCACCATCCGGACCCGCCGGAAAGTGCTCCTCTGGTTCAGCGAGGGCGTCGATGTCGAGATGCCGCAACGGACGGGCACGGAACCGTGGGCCGGACAACGGGGCGCGGCGAGTGCGGAGCAGGCGCGCGCACGAGATCGCGCCCTCGAGGCGATGTCGATCGCCACCCGCAGCGATCTGATCGTATACGGCATCGATCCCCGCGGCCTGCGCGGAGCGGATCTGGAACTGGCGCAGGTCGGCAGCATCGCGAGCGACCCAACGCTCGGCCCGGGAACGGCCACGTTGCACCAGGAGACGCTCCGCGATCAGACCACGCTGCGAACCGTCTCGGAGTACACAGGCGGCTTCGCCGTCGTCAACACGAGTCAGTTCGGGACGGCGTTCGACCGGATCTTCGAGGAGAACAGCAGCTACTACATGCTGGGGTACTACCCCACCAACCGCCGCCGGGACGGCAAGTTCCGCAAGATCGACGTGCGCGTGAACCGGCCTGGCGTGAAGGTCCGCGCGCGGCGGGGATACCTGGCCCCGTCTGACAAGGACCAGACCCTCGGAAGGGCCAGCATCGCAGGGGCGCCGGCGCAGTTGCAGGATGCCCTGACCAGGCCGATTCCGTATTCGGGACTCGGCATGGCGGTGCAGGCAGCCGTGTTCAGGGGCAGCGGTGGACTCGCGTCGGTGCTGGTGACGATTCAGTATGCCGCCAGCACCTTCAAGCGGACCGTACCTGGACCTGCTGACCAGCTCGGCCTGTCCGTGGTCGCCATTGATTCCGGAGGGACCATTCGGGGAAGCGACCATCGCACGATCGGGCTCGACGTGTCTCCAAGAACGCGCCAGGCACTCCAGACCCTCGGGTTCAGGACGTTCTCGCGCCTGGAGCTGCCGGCGGGACGCTATCAGCTGCGAGTCGCGAGCGTGCTCGGTAATCAGGGGGATGTCGGGTCCGTGCGGCACGATCTCGAGGTGCCTGACTTCTCGAAGGAGATTCCGAACATGAGCAGCCTCGTGGTCACCTCGCGTCTGGCCGCGTTGATCCCTACGGCCGGAAAGGACGAGCGGCTGCAGGAATTCCTGCCGGCCCCCCCGACGACGCTGCGCGACTTCGGGAAGGACGATACGCTGGCATTCTGCGCGGAAACGTACGCGAATCCGGCCAAGGCGGGTTCACCCATGCCGCTGCAGGCTGTTGTCGAAGACGATCAGGGTCACGTCGTGGGGCCTGTTCATGACATGGAGGCGCTGCCTTCGCCAGGGGAGAGTGCTGGCACGTCGGTGTACCGCTCCAGCATTCCGCTCACGAATCTGCGGCCGGGCGCGTACGTGCTGCGCGTCGGCACCCGTGCCGCTGCAGGCGCGACGCCTGCAACCCGGCAGCTGGCGTTTCGCGTGTGGCCCCCGACGGAATCGCAGTCGGGCGACTCGCCGGCCGACCCGATCGTGCCGGTTGCCGCGGGGGTGGTGAGCGGGGTGCGGGATCTCGAAACGGTCGTTGCACGGACCAGCTCCGAATGGCTGGCGCTCTGGAGCCGGCTGCCCCTCAAACGAACGGCACCGACGGTCACCTTCGACAGTACGATGGTCGTGGCGGTATTCCTGGGCGCGAGGCCCACCGCCGGCTACGGCGTTCACATTGTCGGCACCAGGCAGGAGGGCGATACACTGGTGGTGGAATTCACGGAACAGAGCCCGCCGCCAACCGCGGATAACCCGCCGGTGGAAACGACGCCGTACGTCGTGGCCGGAGTGAGGCGTCATGACGGACCGCTCCGGTTCGAAAAGGTCTCGCGCTGAGTTTGCGACGTTCGGATCGAGATGCCGGAAACCGCGTGCTGAGGTCGACCCGCAAAGCGTGAGGAACGCCGACCGCGATCGTAGCGATCCCAGCCGATTCTAACCCTGGAAGATGCCCCCGGGCTTTCTGACAATCCGCACAGTGCTCCATTGGCTGCCCCGTCGTCAGTGTCTGGGTTGCCTCGTTGTGGCACTGGCGTCTGCGACGTGGTCATCCGCGCAGACGGTCGATCCGCTGGCGGGGCTGCAGGCTGCGAGCGACGCAGCGGAAGCGGCGCTGCGGGATGGCGAGCTGCAGATAGCGGATAGCCGGTATCGTGAGGCCCTGCGCGAAGGCTGGTTGGTGATCGGCGGTCTGGACGGCGCCGAGCGGCGGTGGGCGGACGCGGCGACCGCATTTGAACATGCGGCAAGCGCGACCGTTCACCCGCGCGAGGGGCTGATGTCGCTCGCGCTCGTCCACATGCAGACCGGCCGCGCCCCCGAAGCGGTGCAGATTCTGACCAGGCTGGTGGCGCGAGACAAGAGTGACATCGCGAGCCGACGTCTCCTGGCGCAGGCGCTTGCCGCGAGTGGGCAGCAAGCGGAGGCGGTGCAGGAGCTCGAAGAGGCAGCGGCCACGGCGCCGGGTGACGACGAGCTGAAGTTCGTGCTCGCGTCGGGCTACCTGCAGATGAAGAAGTTGGAGGCCGCCGATCGACTCTTCGGCGAGCTTGCCCGCAACCGGCCGATCCCCCAGACACACGTGCTCATCGGCCGCACGTACCGGGACAGCGGCGAGTACGATCGCGCTCGTCAGGCGCTGCGGAAGGCGCTGGAGATGGACCCGCGCACAACGCGTGCGCATTATTACCTCGGCACCACCGCCCTGCTTCAGGACGGGGTGCTTCGAGTGGAAGAGGCGATCGACGAGTTCCGGCAGGAGCTACGACTTGCGCCCGCCGACCCGGTCACCAACCTGCGGCTGGGCATAGCGTTGATGGAGGCACGGCGCCCCGAGGACGCGCTCGGTCCCCTGCAAATCGCAACGGCTTCGGCATCGGCGCCATCTGACGCGTGGTTCTATTTCGGGCGCTGTCTGCTGGCCCTCGACCGTGCGCCTGACGCCGTCACCTCGCTCCGGCGGGCCCTGCAGCTGGCACAGGACACCACCGCTGGTGAGCAGCGCATAGGGAGCATCGAGAACCAGTTGGGACTGGCGCTCAGGAAGACCGGGGCGGATCAGGAAGCCGCCGCGCACTTCACGGAGGCCGAGCGCCTGTCCGCACAGCACACCGAGCAGTCGCGTTCACAGCTGGCACGGTACCTCGCCGATGCACCCGATCCGAGGCTGGGCGCCAGGCCCCCAATCGATACGGTGTTTCCGTTCGCCACCCTGCCCGAGGACCAGCGGCGCGAGCTGCGGCGACGCACGGCGACAGCGCTGGCGCGCGCCTTTTTCAACATGGGCGTGATGCACGCGCAAGCCGAGCGACCCGGACGTGCGGCGGAACTGCTCCAGAGTGCCGCCGCGTTGGATCCCGCCTTTCCCCAAATCGATGTGTCGCTGGGCACGACGTATTTCAAGGCGCAGCAGTACGAAAAGGCCGTCGAGCCGCTCGCGCGCGCGTCCGCTGCCAGTCCCTCCGACGCAAGCGTCAGACGCATGCTGGCTATGAGCCTGATGAGCGCAGGAGGCGCCGAGCGTGCCGCGGAAATCCTGCGCAACGATCCAGGACGCGACACGGATCCCTCGCTGCAGTACGCGTTCGGGCTGGCACTCCTTCGCTCCAAACGGTCCGCGCAAGCGCAGCTGATCTTCTCTCAGCTCATCGCCGAACAAGGGAACACGCCGGAGCTGAACGTGGTGATGGGCCAGGCACAGGCGCAACAGGGCAACTACGAAGACGCGATCTCATCGCTGCAGCGCGCAATCGATCTGAAGGCAGATGTTCCCGAAGCACACGCCGCGCTGGGCGTCATCTATTTGAAGCAGGGAAAGCTGCCGGAAGCTGCGGCCGCCCTGCGCACGGAAATACGGATCAGCCCAGGCGACTTTGCCACGCGCAGCAATCTGGCCACGGTGCTCCAGCTCCAGGGTGAGCACGACGAGCCGGTGGCGCTGCTACGGGAGGTCCTCAAGGTGCGGCCCGAGTTCGCCGACGCGCAGTACCTGCTGGGCAAGATCCTGCTGGCCGATGGTGCCACCGATGAGGCGGTGCGTCATCTCGAAGAGGCCGCACGCGTCGCGCCGCAGGACTTCAACATCCACTACCAGCTCGGACAGGCGTACCAGAAACTGGGTCGAAGCGATCTGGCGCAGCGGGAGTTCGACCTGTTCCGCGAGCTCAAGGACAAGCTGGCCGGGAGGACGCCGTGACGATTGTCGCCGGCGTGCTGTGCGCCGTCCTGGTGCTGCCCACCAGTTGGATGGCCGCGGATCCGAGGCCGATCCAGGAGCGGTCGAAAGCCGTTGCGCCCGCGCAATCTGCACCCACGCCCCGAAATGCGCCTGCCGCGCGGGGTCAGGCTCCTTCACGGGAGCGCCTGCTCACGCTCGCGTCGACCGAGCTGTCGGCCGGGCGACGCGCCGAGGCGGAGCGGCTCCTGCTGCAGGCAGCAGACCGGTTCGACTCCGTAGAAGCGCTGCTCCGACTGGCACGCCTGCAGGCCGGTCGCGGGGACCAGCAAGCGGCGATCGGCTCGCTCCGCCGGGCGCGCGCCCTCGCACCCAATTCAGAGGAGGTACTGAGCGGGTTTGCCCAGGTATCGCTTGCGGCACGCGCGATCACGCCGGCCATCCTCGCCTTGCAGGCGTTGACGCGCATCTGCCCGACCGTGGCGCAGTATCACTATCTGCTCGGCGTCGGGCTCATGCAGGCGGGGGACTTCGCGGCAGCGGTCGAGTCGCTGGAACAGGCAAATCGGCTCGAGCCGAACCGCGGTCTCACCCTTATCGCGCTCGGCCTCGGCTACAACAGCCGCAAGATGTACGCGGAAGCCAGGTCCTACTTGCAGAGGGGTATCGAATTGGAGCCCGAGAGCATCGATGGCATCGCGGCGCTCGCCGAGTCGGAGGAAGGACTGGGCGAACTCGACGCAGCCGAGGCTCACGCCCGCCAGGTGCTGGCCAAAGCTGGCAATCACCCAAACGCCCACCTGGTTCTCGGACTGGTGCTGATGAAGCGCGAGCGAATCGAAGAAGCGCGTGACGCGTTTCTTTCGGCGGTGAGTGCCGAGCCCCTCCTGGCAAAGGCACACTATCAGCTCAGTCTTGCGTATTCCCGTCTCGGCGATCCGGCTTCTGCCGAAAAGCACCTCGGCCTGTATCGCACGAGCCTGCGGGATGTCGAGCAGCGCCTGGAAAGAATCCGCCTGGAAACCGGAGAGCCGGCGAAAGGCGGCACGGGTCGGTGACCTCTCGCAGGCCGCACGCTCTGCGCGTGGGTCGACGCCCTGTTGTTGCCCGCCTCGTTGCGGCGTGCTGCGTCGCCGTGCTGGGGGCCGTGTCGTCCGCGCAGGTGCCTGCCCGCTCCGCCAGGATCGCTCTGCGCGACATCGCCGCGGACGCGGGCATCACGTTCATGCATCACGCCGCTCCCGAGAAAAAGTACATCGTCGAGTCGATGAGCGGTGGCGTCGCGCTGTTCGATTTCGACAATGACGGCCTCACGGACATCTACTTCGTGGACAGCTTGACGGTGGAAACCGCGAACGATCCGCGAGCCGCACGCAGCGAGCTCTATCGGAACCTGGGGAAGGGCCGGTTCGAGAACGTGACGGACAAATCCGGCCTGGCGCATCCCGGCTGGGGCATGGGGGTGTGCACCGCCGACCTGGATGGCGACGGCCTCGAAGATGTGTACGTGACCGCCCTGGGCGGAAACAAGCTGTATCGCAATACAGGAAATGGGACGTTTACCGACGTGACCTCGCCCGGCGTGACGGTGGGCGGCTGGTCAGCGGGTTGCGCGTTTGGCGATTACGACAAGGACGGCGACCTGGATCTGTTCGTCAGCCGGTATGTCCACATTGAACTGGCGAACCTCCCACAGTTCGGCAGGGACAAGACGTGCGAGTACCGCGGGATCGCGGTGCAGTGCGGACCGCGTGGACTTCCGGGCGAATCGGACGTCCTGCTTCGCAACGATGGCAACTGGACGTTCACTGACGTGAGCACGCATGCTGGCGTCTCGGATCCGCGGGGCTATTTCGGGCTCGGCGCGGCCTGGTTCGACTACAACAGCGACGGCTGGCCCGATCTGTACGTCGCCAACGACGCCACGCCCAACTTCCTCTACGTGAACCAGAAGGACGGGACGTTCAAGGAGATGGCGTTCCCGTTGGGGCTCGCCGTGAGCGAGGACGGCTCGGAGCAGGGCAGCATGGGAATCGCGGTTGGCGACTACGATAACAGCGGCCGCTGGAGTCTGTTCGTGACGAATTTCGCCGAAGAGTACAACAACCTGTTTCGCAACGAAGGAAACCATTTCACCGACGTAGCGTTCAAGTCGAAGACGGCGGCGAGCAGCTTGCCATACGTGGGGTGGGGCACCGAATTCGTAGATCTCGACAACGACGGCTGGCAGGACATTATCGTTGGAAACGGCCATGTGTATCCCCAATTGGACAAGGCTCGCCTTGGCGCTTCGGCCGGGTACCGGCAGCGCCGCCTGCTGTACAGGAACGCGGGCGACGGCACATTCGAGGAAATCGCGGGTCTCCTGGGACCGGTGCTCACCACGGAGCGCGTCAGCCGCGGTGTCGCATCGGGGGATCTCGACAACGACGGCCGCGTTGACGTGGTCATCGCCGATCTGGACGGCAGCCCGCAGGTTCTGCACAACGAGTCCGCCGACGTCGGCAACTGGTTGATTGTTCGGCTCAAGGGTGCCGGGAGGAACATTACCGCCGTCGGGGCTGAGGTGACGGTGCGCACCGGCGAGTTGGTTCAGCGACGACTCGTGCAGAGCGGAACCAGCTACATTTCCCAACAGGACTCGCGCCGGCACTTCGGCCTCGGGCGCGCGACGCAGGCCGACGCCGTGGAGGTCCGATGGCCCGATGGCACGACCAGCGCGGTTCAGAACGTCAAGGCGAATCAGATCATCGAAATCCGGCAGAGCGCCGCCCGTCAGTGACCTGACGGCGAGTTGATCGCCGCGCACGCAGCCCGCCTGAAGGCGGGCACTACACGTGCGCAGCCCGCCTAGAGGTGGGCACTACACGTGCGGCAGCCCGCCTGAAGGCGGGCACTACACGAGATCACGCGTGTTCGTCCCGAGACTCCGCGTAGTGCCGGCCTTCAGGCCGGCCGTCCCAATCCCCCGTCGTGCCGGCCTTCAGGTCAATCCCGCATGTAGTGCCCGCCTTTAGGCGGGCTGTGCGTCAGCTCGAGGATGCCGCCGCCACTTGCTGGTACCGCTCGCGCGCACGCTCCCACTCGCGCGCGTGTTGAGGCTCATAGGGCTTCGCCCGAACGCTGCGCGCGACCACCGCCCGGCCGTCGGCCAGCGAGCGCACCTCCCCGCACGCGATCGCCTGCACGACGACGTTGCCGCCCGCGGTGGCCTCCGCGGGGCCCGCCAGCACCCGGCGGCCGGTCGCGTTCGCGGTCGCCTGGTTCAAGTACTCGTTTCGCGCGCCGCCGCCGACGACGTGGATGTGGGTGATGGGCGAGCCGGTCAGGTGCTCGATCGTGTCGATCACGGACGCATAGCGCAGCGCAAGCGAATCGAGGACCACGCGCGTGAGGTGCACCGGGGTCTGCGGCGCGGGCTGGCCCGTCTGCGTCAGGCACGCTCGCAGCATCTCCACCATGCTCGAAGGGTTCAGGAAGCGAAGGTCGTCGGGAAACACGAAGCCGACGAAGTCCTCCAGTGCAGCGGCGCCTGCGATCAGCTCGGAGTAATCGCACCCGCGCCCGTCCCGGTCCCACTCACGCCGGCACGACTCCAGGATCCAGAGGCCCATCACGTTCTTCAGAAACCGCACCGTGCCGAATGCGCCGATCTCGTTGGTGAAGTTGGCGCGCGCGACGGCGTCGCCCAGGATGGGCTCCTCCCGCTCGACGCCAACCAGCGACCAAGTGCCCGAGGAGATGTACGCGCCGCCGGGCTCGAGCGGCGTGCCCACGACGGCGCTGGCGGTGTCGTGCGTGGCCGGAGCGATGATCGGGATCAAATCCAGCCCGCTCTCGCGGTGCAGTCCGGGGCGTAGCGTCCCGAGAATCGTCCCGGCCGCGACGATGTGTGGCATCAACGGCCGCGGCAGGCTCAGGCGCGTGAACAGATCGTCATCCCAGGCGCCCTGTCCGGCCGCGAGGAGCCCTGTCGTCGAAGCGTTGGTGATCTCGGTCACGAGCGAGCCGCACAACAGGTGGTGGCAGAGATCCGGGATCAGCAACAGCGTCGCTGCCGCTGGCGGCAGCCCTTCGCGCACGTGTGCCGCAAGTTGGAACGCGGTGTTGATCGGCAGGATCTGGATGCCGGTGCGCCGAAACAGCTCGTCGCGTGGAACGCGTGCGAAGACGTCAGCCACGACCTCGTCCGAGGTGCGCCCATCGCGGTAGCAGATCGGCTGTTCTGTGAGCTGCCCGCGCGCGTCCACGAGGCCATAGTCAACGCCCCAGCTGTCCACGCCGCCAGAGATGATGTCCACCTGCATGTCGGCGGCGATCGCGCGTGCCAGGCCAAGGCTGGCGTGCACTCCCTCGAAGAGACGCGCCACGTCCCACCGCAGGTGCCCATCAACAGTGCGCGGCGCGTACGTGAAGCGGTGCACCTCGTGCAGCTCGAGCCCGTTCGTCCCGAGGCTGCCGAGCACGGCGCGACCGCTGCCCGCGCCCAGATCGATGGCGAGGTGAAACCGGGGACGGGCCATTACATCCCTACCCGCTGTACTCTCACGGTTCCGGGTTCCGGGTTCTGGGTTCCAGGTTAGGTTCCGCGTTCCTCGTTCGTTCCAGGTTCTCGGGGTTCAACGGTTCCGGGTTCCTTGGTTCCGAGTTCCAGGTTCGTCGCAGGCTCGATTGGAGCGCCGGCGATATCAGGAACCGGCACTTGGAACCCGGAACCCGTGAACAAGGAACGTGGAACGAACCCGGAACCTGGAACCCAACCTGGAACCCAGAACCGGGAACCCGGAACGTACCCAACCGATCGTCGGTCGTCGGTTAGACGATCCCCGCCCCAGGCCGCACGGGCAGCCCGCGGTCGGCGGCGCACTGCTGACGATAGGCGCTGGCGCGGTAGGCGGCCACGGGGTCGATCGCCCCGCCTGCGCGGTGGCGGGCCATGGCGAGAATGGGACCCACGTCCGTTGTGAAGGCGCCCTTCAATTGCTGCAGCGCACCGATCGCGTCGTTAACTTCCTGCGCGGCCTCGAGCGCGGCGCGATCGACGAGCAGCGCCTGCACGTAGGCGCGCGTCAGCTCCACGGCGCTCGTGCAGAGCGACTCGATCGGGTCCGTGACGTTGTGCGACTGGTCGAGCATATACGCGGGCGCCGGCATGCCGCCCCACCCGGTTCGCTCGGCGTCGACGAGCTCGTTGAAGATCAGGAACAGCTGGAACGGCTTGATCGACCCGGCGTCGAGGTCGTCGTCGCCGTACTTGTTGTCGTTGAAGTGAAAGCCGCCGAGTTTCCCGAACTGCACGAGCCGCGCGACGATCATCTCGACGTTGACGTTCGGCGCGTGGTGGCCGAGATCCACGAGCGAGAAGCAGCGGTCCCCAAGCTCCCGGGCGCAGTAATAGCTCGTCCCCCAGTCGTTCAGCACCGTTGAATAGAAGGCGGGCTCATAGAGCTTGTGCTCGATGAACAGCCGGCAGCCGTCTGGCAGCGCCGCGTAGATCGTCCGCAGGCTGTCGAGGTACCGTTCCAGCGCGCGGCGGCTGTGCACCTGCCCCGGGAAGTTGCCGCCGTCGCCAATCCACACCGAGTGCGCCGCGGCGCCGCATTCGGCGGCCAGCGCAAGGCACTCGAGGTTGTGCTCAATGGCCTGGCGCCGCACCGCGGAATCCGTGTGACTGAGGCTGCCGAACTTGTACGAGAGCGGCTGCCCGGGCTCGTCCTGAAAGGTGTTCGAGTTGGTGGCATCGACGTAAAGCCCGCGCGCCGCGAGATAGTGGCGCAGTTCTGCCCGCCGCTCGGTACGATCCCATGGGAAGTGCACCGAGATTCCTGGCGTGACCCGCACCAGCCGGAAGATGACCTCGCAGTCGTCGATGCGTTCGAACACGCTGCGCGGCTCGCCCGCCATCGGAAACCGTGCGAAGCGGGTGCCACCGGTGCCCACGCCCCAGGAGGGCACGGCAACACGAAACGCCATCGCCCGGGCGGTCAGATCCTCGATCGCCACCCCCCGCCGTGCCAATTGCCGCGACAGGTGCGCGTAGTCCTCCTCGAGCGCCGGAAGGCGGGCCGCGTTCTCGGAGGCGATCAAGGTCAGCCAGTCCATGGGCGAGTTCCTTGCGGGCCGGAGCCTGGAGGCTGGGGGCTGGAGCCTGTCAGATCCGGGCCCAATTCTGCACCACCATGGTTGCGCCTCCGGCCATGCGTGCCGCCAGCCCGCCAGCCTCCAGCCTCCAGCCTCCAGCCTCCAGCCTCCAGCCTCCAGCCGCTTAACGCGCGAACGCCGTCACGTTCCCGGCATCCACATTGATGATGTTCCCCGTCGACTTCGCCGAGCGATCCGATGCGAAGAACAGCACGGCCTCGGCGACATCGTCGGGCACCACGTTGCGTTTGAGCAGGCTGCGCTTGCGGTAGAACTCTTCGATCTCGTTCTCCGAGACGTTGTTGCTTGCCGCGCGTTCGGCGCGCCATGTGCCGCCCCAAATCCGCGAGCCCTGGATGACCGCATCGGGATTGACGACGTTGACGCGAATGCCCGACTCGGCGCCTTCGAGCGCCAGGCAGCGCGCGAGGTGCACCTCCGCTGCCTTGGCGGCGCAGTAGGCGGCGGCGCCAGCGGACGCGACGAGCGCGTTCTTGCTGGCCACGTAGACGATCGCCCCGCCGAGACCCTGGCGCTTCATCACCGCGAATGCCGAGCGCGACACGAGGAAGTACCCTGTTGCGAGGACGTCGATGTTGCGCTGCCAGACAGCCAGCGAGGTCTCCTCGAACGGCGACGCGGAGGCGATGCCGGCGTTCGACACGAGGATGTCGACGCCCCCGTACTCCGTGACCGCCCAGGCGAACGCGTGCGCCACCGCCGCCTCGCTCGTCACGTCGCCGCGCACGGCGCGCACGCGATCCTGGCCGTAGGCCGTCGTGAGCTGGCCGGCGGCAGCATCGAGTGCCGCCTGGTCGATGTCGTTGACCACGACGGCCGCGCCCTCGTCCAGGAAACGCCGGGCGACGGCCCCGCCGATGCCGCCGCCCCCGCCCGTCACGAAGGCCACGCGGCCCTCGAGCGGCTTGGGTCTGGGCAGGCGCTGCAGCTTCGCCTCCTCGAGCAGCCAGTACTCGATGTCGAACGCATCCTGCTCGGGAATCGGGACGTACTCGTCGACGCCCTCGGCCCAGCGGATCACGTTGACCGCGTTGACCCAGTAGTCGGCGGCGACGCGCGCCGTCTGCTTGTCTTTCTGGAAGGCGAGCAGCCCGACGCCGGGGATCAGGATCAGCACCGGATACGGATCGCGCATCTTCGGCGAGTCCGGACGCTTGCACCGCTCGTAGTAGGCCGCGTAGTCGGACGCGTAGCGCTCCACGAGCGGGTCGATGCGCGCGACGATGTCCGCCGCGCTCTCGGTTCCGGGCGTGAAGGGCACGACGAGCGGACGCACCTTCGTGCGGAGGAAGTGATCCGGGCAGGTCGTGCCGAGCGCGCTCAGCTCCGCGCAACGGGCGCTGCCAACGAACTCCAGCACCTCCGGCGTATCGAGGTAGTGCATCACCTTGTGCAGGCGCGGGCTGAGCGCGCGGCGCAGCTCCGGTGCGATCGCTGCGACAAGCGCGCGCCGGTCGGCCGGCGGCAGCGCCGGGGCGATTGTCGGGCCGAACGGGTCGGGGCGACCGTGCGCGTCGAGCCACTCCGCCGCCTGGCGCACGATGCGGATGGTCGTCGCGTAGCACGCCTTCGACGTATCGCCCCAGGTCATCAGGCCGTGGCTGCCCATGACCAGGCCCGACAGCGACGGACCCTGGTCGGCGATGGCGCCGACCTTCAGCCCGAGATCGAAACCAGGGCGCTGCCAGCCAACCCACCCGAGCTCGCCGCCGAAAATCTCGCGCGCGAGACGTTCGCCGTGCCTGCTGGCGGCGATCGCGATGATCGCGTCGGCGTGCATGTGGTCGATGTGCCGGTGCGGGACGAGCGCGTGCAGCGGCGTGTCGATGCTCGTGGCCCGCGGATTGAGGTTGAACGTGCAGTGCGTGAAGCGGTCCACCATCTCGTCTTCGTGCGCGAGACCGCGATACCGCTGCCGCAGGTCGTGGACCTTCGACAAATACAACGTGGCGAACCCGTCCAGCCGCATGCTGCCGAGATCGCCGCCGGATCCCTTCACCCACAGCACGTCGACCGGCTCGCCCGTGAGCGGATCGGCCATCTGCACCTTGGCGGACGTGTTGCCGCCGCCGTAGTTGGTGATCCGGAGGTCGGACCCGAGCAGGTTCGACCGGTAGAGGAGCAGGTCCGGCTCCGACAGCCCGCGGGCGGTCGCGTCGTCCCACTGGTCAGGGATGCGGTCGGTGGTGGTGGGCATGAGGCAGTGCTTCCGATGATGACGGGCCGAGGCCTGAACTGAGAGTGAGATCTGATGACTGAGAACGGATCACCAGGTCGCCGACCGGTCAGAACTACGATCGTCAGTGCTTGTGCGGCTCGGCGGCGCGTTGACAGCGACCTCGACCAGGCCAGACGTGTCCGATCGTCGTTCGGTACTTGCTGATCGCGGCACGAGCGCGATCCCAGGAAATCGATTGTTGCTGCCCTGCAACGGTCGGCGACAGCCTTCTAGAGCGAGCACGGCGGAAAGAGAAGCGGCAATCGGAAGCAGCCGATCACCAGGAGCACCGCTGCCCCGGCAAAGCATACGCCGTAGCGTACCACAGCGTCCATCGTGCCCAGCCCGCCGACATGGACGGCGACGACGACCTCGATGTCGTTCCGATGCGCGCTGGTCGTCGGAGCGGCTGGCGATGAGCGCAGAGGCCACGATGTCCATGGGCGTCGCCGTCGATGGCTACCGCCTGCGCGCGGTGCGCGCTCTCAGATCATTCCCCTACCATCGGACCGTGTCAGCAACTTCGAGGCGACGCGCAATCGAGCGGTCGCGCGTGGATCGATAGGAGAATCGAAGGATCACGAGCACAGGCAGGAGCACGAGGTAGCGGCCGGACGGCTCGAATCGCTGTGGTACCATCCGATGATGTCCCTGTCATCACGGGCGAGGCGTGTGACCCGATCGGAGCCGTTCCTCTATCTCTCCTCGTAGGCCTGTTGATGCAGCGTCCGTTGTGGTTCATCCTGGTAGTCGGTTTGGGAACTGTCCTCAAAGGGGCGGCAGGGTTCCATTCGGAGAGGCAGGAGGCAACCTCAGTTGACGCCGCGAGCGACCCGGCCGTGCGCGTGGCTTGCACCAGCTGCCACCCGGCGCCGGAGCCAGGGATCCTTCCGAAGAGCAGCTGGCGCGACGAGTTCGTGCGGATGAAATTCATCCGCGAGCAGAAGCCGGAGCCGCGCGCCACGCCCGAGCAGATGCGCCAGATACCGCTGCCGGACGACATGGAAAGGGCGCTTCCCTTCTACATCAAGCACGCGCCGGAACACCTGCCGCCGCCGGAGCCCTGGCCCGACCCGGCCGAGTTGCCTGTCAAGTTCACCAACCGTAGGTTGTCCGTACCGGGGATGACGGCGGCGCCTGCCGTGTCGAACGTGAAGCTCTTGGACGTCGACGGCGACGGGAGACTCGACCTGCTGGCCGCCGAGATGGCCCAGGGATTCCTGCTGCGGGCGACGTCGGTGGCGACCGCGTCCGAGCTGTCGGTACTCGCGAGCCTCCCGCACCCCGCTCACGTGACGCCGGTCGACCTGGACAAGGACGGCCTACAGGACCTGCTCATCGCGGATCTCGGCGAGTTCTTTCCCGGCGACCATCACAAAGGCGCCGTGATCTGGATGCGTGGGCTGTCCAACGGCAAGTTCGCCCCAGCGATGTGGCTCGACGGCTGGCCGCGTGTGGCCGACGTCGAAGCCGCCGACTTCAACGGCGACGGCAAGCTCGATCTGGTGGTCGCGGCGTTCGGCTATCACACCACGGGACAGATCGCCGTCCTCGAGAACCAAACGACGAACTACTCGAAGCCGACGTTCGTCAGCCATACGATCGATCCGCGCACCGGCAGCATCCACACGATTCCAGTCGATCTGAACCGCGATGGCCACCTGGATTTCGTCGCGCTGCTCGCGCAGGAGCACGAAACGATCGTCGCGTACATCAATAAGGGAACGCGCGACTTCACCTTCGATCAGAAGGTCATCTACACGGCGCCGCACCCGAACTGGGGCTCGTCAGGCATCCAGCTGGTGGACATGGACGGCGACGGCGATCTGGACGTCCTGCTCACGCACGGCGACACCTTCGACGACGGCCTCGTCAAGCCGTATCACGGGATTCAGTGGCTGGAAAACTCGGGGGGGTACCCATTCGTCGAGCGCGATCTCGCGCCGCTTTCCCGGCGCGCACCGCGCGCTTGCCGTCGATCTCGACGGTGATGGCGATCTCGACGTGGTCGCGTGCGCGCTGCTGGCCGGCGGCGCGGATGTTGACGAAGGCACGCTGGCCGCCCTGGTCTGGCTCGAGCGGACCGGCCGCTACAGCTTCGTCAAGCACACGATCGAGATGGGGTTCCCACGCCACGCGACGCTCGACGCGGGCGACATCGACGGAGACGGCGACATCGACCTCGTAGTCGGGGACTTTGCGGCGAACCGGCCCGTGCCGGCATGGGTCGAGGTCTGGGAGAACCAGTCGAAGCATCCAGCTTCCGCCCAGCACCCGCGGGACCAACCTGACCGCCCGGTCCGCCAAGCGTCAGTTCCGTAGGATCAGCAGCGTCACTTCCCGGCAGCACTGGCGGCGTCACCTCCTGGAGCACCCGCATCGCCGGTGCCTCGTATCAGTCCTGCAGCGTGAAATATGCCGACTCGGCGACACGCTGCAGGCCGCTGACGACGATGATGCGCAGCTGATACGTGCCGGGGGCCAGCCCCGACACCGGAAGGCGAGCGAGCTGCTGGATGCGCGGCTCGGTAGACGCCGCAATCTCGAGCGGCGCCTCGGCCACGACGCCGCCACTGCGCAGCAGCTGCGCGGTGGCCGTCAGTGGCCCGCTTGCGCCCCGGTAGATCGTGAAAAAGAACGGCAGGTCCTTCGTCGTCGTCTTCATCACGGCATCACCGATGTTCGGGTACACCAGCATCTGCCCGACGAGGAACGGGGCCGGGCGCTCGGTGTGATCCGACGGCGCGCCGCCCATCTGCTCGACGTGGTCAACGAACACAACGCTGCTCAGCCCGAGCGTCTGCGATTCAGCGGCGGGCACCGTAAGGGTGGAGATCCTGGCGCTCCCGTTGCCAGCAAGGGCATCGAACGCAATCGATTCGACGGTGTACACGCCGGGGGCCAGCAGCGGTTCGCGGTAGAACAGTATCGTGCCCCGTTTGGCCGCCTCCATGTCCTTCACGTCGCCCGACAGGATGTACTGCTGACTCAACTTATTGTACGTCCTTGCCCTGGCTGTCCTTGAGGCGGATTACAACCGCCACCTGTGCTGAGTACGTGGACTTGTCGGCGTCCACCATGAAGCGCAGCGAGTCGGTGCTCAGTCGGACCAGCACGGGCGTCAGACCCGGATGGTGCGGGTCGGGGAAGCTGAAGCCCTGGGCGCCGATGGGAAAGGCATTCGGCAACGGCGTCCGGTCGAGCAGCGCAAGCGCCGGTACTTCGAAGCCGCTGCTATCGATGGGCGCATGGCCGCGGACCGCGCGATAGCCCTTGCGCGCGAAGACCTGCGCGCCGGGGCGACTCGACTTCACCAGAATCTCGCGGAACTTACCGTCGAAAACCGTATTGCGTGGGGCGTACGTCAGCAGGTAATGGAACTGGTTGTCCTCGTCTATACGCTTGAAGGCGCGCGTCAGGTTGTTGGATTCCTCCACGAGGAACCCGCCGGTGTCTTGGGCGAGGCGGGCCAGGCCCGTCCGCGAGTCGAGCCTGACCATGTCCTCGACTCTCTCGACGCCGCGCGTCATCGGCTGATCGCCCCCGCTGCCGCCGCTGATGTTCTGCATCATCCGATCGTCCGTGAACTCCTGTAACTCCTTGCGCGTCTTGGCGGAGCTACTGCTCGTGCGCAGACCGTTGGCGTCAACGGCATACACGGTGACGTTCGAGCGATTGGCCGCATCGATCAGATCGTCGAACCTCGCGCTCAGTACCGGAGAGACGGGCAGCCCCTCGGAGAAGAAGACGATCGACTTGCGGCCGGGAGTCTCCGCGAGCGATCGGATCACTTGTATCAGCGCCAGCGTCGTGTCGTAGCCCTTATGGTCGCGATCGAGCGTATCGAAGCCGTCGATCATCGCACGTTCCATCTCGAGCAGTCGGAGTTCTGTCTCCGCCTGCGCCATCCGGGAGCCGTTGGCCGCCAGGCCACCGCCGCTGGCCGTTGCCGCAGCCATGGTGAGCTGCTCGCCTTGAAGCTCGCGGCGGCGCGCCATGATTTCGTCTCGCCGCTCGGTCTTCTGCTCGGCAGCCGAGCTGCCGGCCGGCATAATCTGGCTGACGGCCCGCCGGATCACCGATCGGTCCGTGGTGTAGCCATGCATCACTCGAATCCCGGGATCGGTGGCGAAGACGCCCACGCGCACGTCCGATTCACCCGTCATGGGGACGTACTCGAGCGTCGCCTTCTGCGCCAGCCCGAGCGCCTCTTCCGACAAGTGATCGAACACGAGGGCAGTCGTCGCCTGCCTGGCGGCGTCCTCACCTGGCAAGGGGGGCGGCAGGCTGCCGGCCGGGAGTATGGCGACGGTCGACCCTGGCCGCTTCCATTTGACGTCCACGCCGATGCCACCGCCGCGCGTGACGCGAGTGAACGTGTCGATCTTCTGGGGCGTGCCGTCCTCGAACAAGGAGAACTCGGCAGCGTTCATGTCGGTCACCGGGCGGCCCTTCCGGTCGCGCACGACGACATCCACGAGGATGGCCGTCGTCGCCGACGAGAAAGACTGGCGGTCTGACGGCCGCACGGGCTCGCTCTGGCCGATGCCGAGCACGTGGCTGCCGCCGGTCGCCATCAACGCCGTGAGAACGACGACAGCCCGCCTGGTCATCACTGCCTCCTCTGGAGACTCTATATGTAGGGCGGACCTCAGGTCCGCCTGGCTGCGTGTCAGCTTGCGATGTGGAGCGTGGCAGATCGGAAGACCTGCTCCGATTCCTGTTTGACGATGGCTCTCAACTCGTACGTCCCGGGCGCGAGCGCGTCGATCGGCAGACGTCCGACCTGCTGGATGCGGCCCGAGGCATCCGGCGCGTCGAGCGGCAGCGGCACCTGCGCCAGCGGCTGCCCATTCTGAATCAACTCGAGCACCGCCTCCGGCTTGGTCCCGGCCGCCCCGGGATACACCGTGAAGAAGAACCCCACTTCCTTGTTTCCTTTGCTGATGTCCTCGCCCAGATTCGGGTAGAGCAGGACGTCCTTCACGAACAAGGGGCTGGTCTTGGGCTCGTCCGCCCCGACCTTTTCACTGCGCTTGACGATGACAAGGCTGCTCATCCGGAGCTTCGCCGGGTCGACTTTCGGCACTTCGACCGTGGCATAGCGGACGCTCGCCTTGGAGGTCGGCCCGTCGTAGACAATCGCCTCCATCGCGTAGACGCCCGGCGCGAGCTCCGGCTCGCGGTAAAAGATCACGTCGCTGTTCTTCGCCAGATCCAGCTTGTCGAGCGCGGCGCTCATCTCGTAATGCTGGCTCACCTTCCGCACGACTTTGTTCTGGGCGTCGACGAAGCGGACGATCACGGCAAAGTCGGACTTGAAGGCTTTCTGATCCTCGGAGGTCGGAAACGAGAGCGGCGCCGTTTTCAGATCGATAACAACGGGGACAAGACCCGGGCTCTCTTTGCTGGGAAACTGCAGCGCACCGGCGCGATACGGGAATGCGTTCGGCACCGGCCGGCGGTCGAGTGCGGCAAGCGCGGGGGCCTCCCACGTATTGACAGGCGCGCCACCGGTATCGCGCACGGCGAAGTACCCTTTCCGCGCCGCAACGGTCAGCCCCGGCCGGTTCACCTTGACCTCGATCTTGCGGAACGTCCCGTCGTAGGCCGGGTTCGTCGGCGTGTACCCGATCAGGTAGTAATTGCGCAGATCGCTTGCCACGCGGTCGAACCCTGTTCGCAGGTTGTTCGTGCTGTCGAAGATCAGGCCGCCAGTGCCCTGGGCAAGCTCGCCGAGACCCGTGTGGGGGTCCTGGCGAAGCACGTCTTCGTTGAGCTCGAGTGCCTTCGTCAGGGGCTCATTGCCAGTGGTCTCACGTCTTGGCGAGGACGCATACGACGTGAGCCCGCGTTTGCCGGCCTGATTGACCTGGTCGCGGATCTTGGCCTGCTCGCTCTCGGGGCGCAGGCCGGCCGCGTCCATGGTGTAGATGCTGACGTTGGCCCGATTGGCCGCGTCGATGACACCCAGGAAGAGACGATGCACGGCCGGCGGAATCGCCACGCCTTCGGAGAAAAGGACGATGCTCTTGCGGCCGGGCAGCTGGCGCATCGCGCCGATGATGGCAAAGAGACCGTTGACTGACGCGTATCCTTGCTCGTCGCGCTCGAGCGCCTCGAACCCCGCCATCATGTCCGCTTCCATCTGTGCCAGCTGCGCGGCGGCCCCCGACGAGCCCTGGTTCGCGCCACCTCCGGACCCGGCGCTATCCGCCTGTTGTTGCGTCGTGGCGGCGTTGTTTTCGATGCGCGCCTTTCGCTCACGATCGATCCCGAACGTCGCCGACGCACGCGTCTCGATCCTGTCGAGCGCCTTTTCGAGCGTCTCGCGATCCTTGGTGAACGGCGCGTAGGGCGTGAACGCCAGATCGATGCCGAAAACGCCCATCATCGACGGGAGCGGATCGCTTTCGCTCACGTACGCCCTGGCGGCCTTCACGGCCAGCTGGCGTGCCTCCGGGCTGAGTCGGTCGAACACCAAGGCGGTCATTGGGGTCAGCTTCGCAGCAGACAGGGTCGCCGCATTGGCGTCGGCCGGGATGGTGCTCGTGCCGACGCTGGCGGCCACCGGTCCTGGTGCGGGGGCGGCGGTGGTGGTCGGAGGGACTTCCGCCTCGAAGATCGGTGTAAATGAGTCGACGGTCTGCGTCGCCCCGTCCTCGACGACCTCCACCTCCGACGGCTGGAGATCTCGAACGGGCATCCCGTGCTTGTTCCGGACGACGACATCGACGAGAACGGCGGTGACCCCGCTCTTCACTGTGCCATCGGCGCGCCGCGCCGGCAGTTGTTGGGCACCACCGTGGAGGGCGGTCGTCAGGAGTGCGAGCGGTCCGAGAACCAGGATCGACCGAGACTTTCCATTCATGATGTCATTATCAGGCCGGATTCATCGAGGTGGAGGGGAACTCGGGCGTGGCGGTTCATTCGGGTCGATCCCGCCGACCGAATCTGCGCCGGTTCGGGTGGTCCGCATCAGGCGATCCAGTCGCGCGAACTCCTCGCGCTCGCGCTTCGCGTCGTCCGTACGGCCGGCGCGTTGGAATGCTCTGGCCAGCGACAGACGCGTGCTGGGACTGTCGGGCGCCAGCCGCGCGGCAGCCTGCAGCTCTCGAAGCGCGCCCTCGATATCGCCCGTCTCGAGAAGCGCGTCGCCAAGCGCCTTGTGCGACCCGAACGAATTCGGGGCGGCCTCGACGGCCTGTTTCGCCCAGGGCAGCGCCGCCTCGGCGTTCTTCTCGTTCAAATACTGGTAGGCAATCTGCAGCAGCGACGGCGCATGATTCGGCTGGAGCGCCAGCTCTCGCTTGAACTGCTCGATCGCCTTGTCCGGCTGCTCGAGCAGCAGGAACACGCCGTAGGCGTAGTGGACATTCGGGCTTTCGGGGTACCGCTCGACAATCGCCTGGAACGCCGTGCCCGCCGCGGCCGGCTGGCGCGTCGCCATCATGTAGCTGCCCCGACCGGCCATCAGCACCATCTCGCGCCGGTCAGGCGGCACTTCGTTCGGCAGCATCGCCATCCGCAGCGTCGCGATGCCCATGGCTTCGATCACACGCGGGCTGTCGTTCCCCGCCGCGGCGAACTCGCCGAGCGTTTGGAGCGCCTGCTCGTACTGCTCGATGCGCGTCATGATGATGGCGGCGTGATAGCTGACAACGGCACGGACATCCTTGTCGACGCCGAGGATGCGCGATTGCAGCAGGTGCTGCAGCGCGCGGTCGTAGTCCTTGAGGCCGAACTCGCACAGACCGAGGAACGCGAACGCACCGCCGTTCTCCGGCGAGAGGCGTGTCACGCGCCTGAACGCGTCCCGGCATTCGGGAAATTTCTCGAGCGTGTAATAGGCCGTGCCCTGGTACCAGTAGCCCTCGACGAAGCCGGGCCTGAGCTTCACCGCCTTGGCGTAGAGCGCAATGACGTCTTCCCAACGTTCTGCACGCTGCGCGTC
Organism: Vicinamibacteria bacterium; assembly: GCA_963697705.1. Lineage (GTDB taxonomy): Bacteria > Acidobacteriota > Vicinamibacteria > Vicinamibacterales > JAENWD01 > CAVUCH01. The sequence continues at coordinate 234,930 of CAVOPA010000006.1, read as the reverse complement.
GGTGGCGGCCTGCACGATCTGATCGAACTGCGCGGCCGTTGCGCGGGGGGCGGTCGAGTGCGCCTCCTGACGCGCTGACTGGGACGCGACCTGATCCCCCGTGACTGCTGTTGATAGCGCGAGCAGTGCCGCGAGAGCGGCCGCGCCCTGACGCAGCGTTCGGATGACGCTCACCGGGGCGGTGCCTCCGCGCTCCCGCTTTGCACAGCCGACTGCTTCTCCTGGATCTCGCGATTGAGCCGATCGACGATGGCGCGCTCGCGATCGGCATCATCCTTGCGCTTCAAACGGTTGTAGGCCGTCGCCAGCTGCACGTGGGCATCGACGGCGTCGGGCGCCTCGGTGACGATCTGCTCGAGCAGGGCGACCGCCTGTTCGATGGCGCCCATCTGCAGTTTGAGGCTGGCCAGCAGCTTCCGGGCAGTGAGATCCTTCGGGTGAATCGCCAGTGCCCGATTGAGGTAGGTGAGCGCGCCATCAAAATCCTGGGCGCTCTTCCGCATGCTGCCGAGCATCAGATTCGACTCGAAGTCGTTGATGTTGACTGACAGCTCCTTCCGGAACGCGCGTTCGGCCTCGGCCTGGTCACCGAGCCCGAGCAGAGCGCGTCCGTACGCGCTGTTCGCCGTGGGCAGGGTCGGGTTGAGCCGAAGCGCGCGTTCGAGCTCGCTCTTCGCCTCGGGGTAATCGAACCTGTTGAGATGGCCGATCCCCATCAGGAGGTGTCCTTCGGCGGAATCGCCCGTCTTGAAGATGCGGTCGATGTACTGCTGCCCATGACGATCGTCGCCGGTCCGAACGAGTGCGGTCCCGAGCACGTAGGCGAATGCCAGATCGTCCTCAAACATCGCCTCGCGCGGCTGCAACAGCGTCACCGCGTCCGGATACTGACCCGTCTGCAGGTAGCAGTCGGCCAGAATCAGATAGGCGTTCCTCGCCTCGGGACTGGTCGCCACTACGATCTTCAGCGGCTGGATCGCCTCGTTCGGCCGGCCCGACTTGTAGTAGGCGAGGGCCAGGTTCAACCTGACCGTCGCGTTCGACGGATCAATCGTGAGCGCCGCGTCGTATTGCGCGATCGCGTCGTCGAACTGACCCAGCTGGACGTAGGCGGCGCCGAGATTGGACAGGGCGTCGACCCGCGTCGCGTCGATCGAGAGCGCGGTCTTGTAGGCGTCGATGGCGCCAATCAGGTCGCCGGCCTTCTGCATCTCCAGCGCACGGAGGAAGATCCGATCGAAATCCTCGGTGCGGGACTGTCCGAACAGGGGGAACGGCAGAACCAGGAGGAGCAACGCGGCCAGAAAGTGAATCCGAACCATGGCAGTCGCTGCGGTGCGACAACGGCATGCAGCCTTTCGATTATAGCAGCGGCGGTTTGGGTTCCCGCAGCCCGCGCCACCAGCCTCCCCTCACGCTACGGCGGTCCGCCGAAGCTTTTCGGCGAAGGCGGAAGCAAAAAAGGGGGAAGGCCGGTCGCCTTCCCCCTTGAACTCCCCTCGGATCGGGTGTCGATCCTAGAAGTAGTACTTGAAGGTGAACTCGATCACGCGGTGACCGCGCTTCAGGTTGATCTTCCCGAAGTTGTCCACGGTCTGCGGCGTGTAGGAGAAGCCCTGCGTCGGGTCGCACACGTTCTGCGTGTGGCCCGTGCCGTCAGGCGCGTTCGCCCGCACGTTGCATCGCGTGTCCAGCGTGAGATTGATGTCGTTGCCGATGTTCGTGTTGGCAAACGCCTGGTTGAACAGGTTGAAGAAGCCCATGCGGAACTGGAACTTCTGCTCTCCGTGGACCTGGAAGTTCTTGAAGAGCGTCAAGTCGTGGTTCATGCGGGTGGGCGTGCGGATGTTGTTCGGCGGGATCAGATCGCCCTTCTCGCCGAACGAGGGCACCCCGATGCAGTCGAGATCGAGGATCCTCTCACCCACATCTTTGCCATCCAGCCGTGGATCGCACGGGTAGACCGGCGACAATGCGTTGCCTGTAGCACCCGCACCACCCTGCGGATCCCCCGGACCGACGACGTCGGCCGTGCCGAAGTAGGCGGCAGCGATCGCAGGGGTCGCCGCATCACCGGTGAACCGGAGGGTGATCGGGATGCCGCTCGCCAGAGTCGAGATACCGGAGAGCTGCCAGCCATTCAGCACGCCGCGCAGAACCACGTTGTCGAGGCTCCCGCGCGCGCCATCCGGCAGGAACGCGTTCCACGACACATTCAGGATGTGCGTGCGGTCAGTCCGCAGTACGCCGTAGGTGCGGGACGGATCATACGGATCGATATTCGAAAAGTCATTCCCCAGCGTGCCCTTGGATTTGGCAAAGGTGTACGCGACGAAGTACTGAAACCGCCTCCCCGTCTGACGACTCAGCGTGGCCTGCATCGAGTTGTAGTCGCTGGTGCCACGGAAGTCATTGAGTCCGATGCTCGACAGCGCGTTGAACGGACGGAACGACGCGAGGTTGTTGCTCACGCTCGCGACGGCCACGCGGTTGATCGGCACCGACAGATCGACGCCGTTGTACAGAGCCCGACGACATCACACCATATGGCATGACGTTGCCGTTCGTGCGGCTGAGCAGGTCGCGGCCGCGCGTCCCCACGTACGCCACCTCGACCACCTGGTTCCACGGGATGCGCCGCGCGTACGAGGTGCTGAAGCTGTGGGTGGTCGGCCAGCTGAACGAGTCGGTCGACGGCGTGATGATCCCCAGGCTTCCGAGTCGCTGCTGCATCGAAATATTCTGCGCGTTGTCGTACGACAGGTACGGTAAGCCATAAGTTATAGCGTCCCTGTAGCCGGCACCCACGTTGTAGGCGTTGGGCGCGAGGCGCAGGTAGGAGTCGTACTCGAAGTTGCCCTGGTACCGGTTGTAGAACATTCCGTACCCGCCGCGGATGACGTTGTTGCCGTCACCACCGATGTCCCACGCGGCGTTGACGCGCGGCAGAAAGAACGCGTCGCGATTCGGCAGGACACCGGCCGGGGCACAGCCGTTGTAAACGTAACAGACGCCGTTGACCAGCTTGAAGGTGCCTGGATCGAGGAACGTCGCTGGCGAGCCGTCGGGGTTCTTCGCCGTGGGATCGTACAGATCCGGCGTGAAGTATCCGCCTTCCTGGCCACTCAGCTCTTCGTTGTTGGTCCACTTGCCGAAGCGGACGCCGTATTCGAGCGTGAGGTTCGGACGGAGCTTCCAGCTGTCCTGCGCGAAGGCATCGATGTCCCAATAGCGGAACTCGCCATGCGGCATCCCGGCGAACGGCTGGCCGTCTCTCGCCGTACCTTGGTTGAGCTCGACTCAATCGGCCGACCAGCATATCCGCTGCGGAGTTGCCCGTGCCGGTGATATTGCTGGGGTCGAAATGGAGCTGGCCGGACTCCTCGTTCTGGAAGTCCTGCTGCTTCTGCCCGCGCTCGACGGTGGCGCCGAACTTCAATCCGTGCGCGCCCATCAGCTTGGTCAGCTTGTCGCTGAACTGCAGGGAGTCGTTGTGCGCGAACACGTTCGGCATGGCGGACCACTGATTGCCCACCTGGCCTCCACCGTCGTGGAGGATGTTGCTCGGCAGCTCCGGACCCGTCGGATACGGGAACCCTGAAAATCCGGTGAACGTGACGCCGCCCGCGCCCTGCGCAACAACGCTCGGGTCCTGCCAGGAGTTGTCGAGCGTCAGGCGCGTGTAGCTCACGACTGCCTCGTTCGTCATCGAGGGGCTCAACACCGAGACGAGGTTGCCGCTGTACGACCGGCCGAGCGACTTTTCGATGTTGGGACTCGGCAGCGCCACGTCGCTGGGCGCCCACCACCCACCGCGGGGCCGCACGGTGTCGGCGGGATCGTGGGAGATCCGGACGAACGCCTTGGTGTTGTTGGTGACGTTCCAGTCGACCCGCGCCTTCAGCTCTTCGCGGTTCTCCGGCTCGAGCGAATGGTAAACGTAGTTGTACAGGTTGTTCGGATCGCTGTAGTTCGAGTCGGGGTAGAGGCTCGCCAGGTAGGTGCCGAGCGGCGTCATGTACGGACGCATGTCGTTGTTCGGTGCCGGGCCGCCGGCTCCGGGAAGCCCGCCGGATTCTCAGCTGACCGCGCGGCAGGTTGAGCCGGCCAGAGCCGTCCGAGTTAGGCAGGCACACTGCTGATTCAGATTGTTGCCACGACCGGCGAGCAGCTCGCTGAAGTCGCCGTTCTTCATCGCCGGCGAGAACGTGCGCGAGAAGCGGCTGCCCGAATCGATCTGCTGGCGCTGCCATTCGTAGGCGAAGAAGAAGAACAGCTTGTCCTTGTTCTTCGTGTAGCTGTCGCCGAAGAAGATCGGACCGCCGACGTTGAAGCCGGGGTACTTGTAGTTCGCCTTCGGCTTGTCCACGCCCGCGATCGAGTTCGACCGGTCGTTGGCGGCGAACTTCGAATCGCGGGAGTAGTAGTAGCCCACGCCGTGGAACGCCGAAGTGCCCGCCTTGGTGACAGCGCTCACGTTCATGCCGCCGGCGCCGTATTCGGCCGCGAAATTGGAGCTCTGGACCTTCACCTCCTGAACCATGTCGTTGTTCATCGCCACCATCATGCCGCAGTTGCAGCCGATGTCGAGGAGGTTCGATCCATCGAGCTGCGCGGTGTTGCCCGACGATCGGATGCCGTTGACGGTGTAGTTCTGGACGTCCTTGGCAGCTCCGGTCGACTCGCCGATATTGAAGTCGGTGACCACGCCGGGAAGGATGCGCAACAGTTCGAGCGAGCTGCGGCCCATGACCGACAGGTTGTCGATCTGCTTCTGTGTGAGAACGCCCTCGCGCGCACCCGTCTCAGTCTGAATCACTTCTGACTGCGCCGTGACCGTGACCGTCTCGGTCTGCTGGCCGACGTCGAGCCGCACGTCGATACCACGCGTATCGTTCGGGCTGATCGGGACCGCCTTCTGCTCGTAGGTCTTGAACCCGGAGAGTTCAACTTTCAGGTCGTATGTGCCGGGGAACAAGCCCGAGAAGAGGTACTGCCCGCGTTCGTCGGTGACAGCCGTCTGCACCGCCTGCGTTCCGGTGTTGGTCATCGTCACGGCCGCCCCGGGCAGGATACCGCCGCTCGGGTCCTCGACGGTACCGCGTACGGTGGCGGTCGTTGACTGGCCGAAGGTCGGGGTCGTCGTGAGCAACCAGGCGACGCAGGCCGCAGCCAAGCCGAGAACAACCCTCAAGAATCTGGTAGAGCGTGCTCGCAACATGGTTCTCCTCAGAACAGTTTAGCCAGCGTGAGGTCTGACCACTCGCTATATCGCGCGCAATTAATACATAAGGGTTAGCCGCCGGTCAATGGTTTTTTTGCGTTGCAGCCTAACCACTCTGGGGACCGAAGGGCTTTACCAATTTACGAGTGTGAGATCGCGCAAAGACGGGAATGGCAGAGCGACCGGGAAACGCTTCCGACTCAGCTGTTTGCGCAAAAATCCCCCTGACCACGGTAAACAAACCGCGACCGTAAACTCGAACTACCCAGGGGCGAGCGGCAGGATCGCGATGGTAGGTCGACGCGGGTGGCCTCGACGCCAGCTCCAGAGGACCCAGCCGCGGAGACAGACCGCCGGCCGCGTAGTCGGAAAGCGTTACCGTCCGATCAACTTTTAAATCCTCACGACGCGCCAAGCGCCCTCGATAACATGCTGGCTCCCGCTGAAAACCGCGACGCGCCGCCGCACCCGCTGTGCTCCGGCCGCCGGCGCGCGGACAGCGTGGTCGGTCGCGAGCCGGGTTGGCGCGCCACATCGCCCCGCGTGCCGGCTCGAAGGAGATATCGATGCGCCGCATCATCGGACCGCTCCTGGCGCTGCTCACGCTCACCGGCGCCTACTTGTACGGATTTCCGGCACCTACCCTCGTCTACGGAGCCGCCGTCATCGCCCACGTCGTCGGCGGCCTCGCCGCGGCGGTGTTGCTCGTGCTGCTGGCGCGTGCGGTCGGCACGCAGTCGTGGCCCGCGCGGGTGGGGTGGGCCGTCGTCGTGCTCGGCGCGGCGGCCGGCCTGGCGATCGTCAAGACCGGCGGGACGCTGCCCTATCGCCCGCTCGTCCTGGTGCACATCGCCGCGAGCGTGGCCGGCATCGTGATCCTCTCGGCGGAGCGCCTCGCCCGCATGGGGCGTCCCATCAGCCCGGTCGATCGACCGCTCGGACCTGCCGTCAGTTGAACGGCAACCACGTGGGCCGGGCTTCAGCGTGGGACGACTGCTGGCGGCATTGGCCGCCGTCGCCGTCGTCACCGCTGCCGTGGGGTACGGCGCGTGGTACGTGCGGGAAGTGCGGTGGCACCAGTCCTACCGGATTCAGAACCCCACGCTGCCGCCCGCGGCGATGACGCAGGAAGGCCTGGGCGAGAAGGGCCCGTTTTTCCCGAGCTCGATCCGGACCCCCGACGGCAAGAAGATCAAGAGCAGCTTCTTCATGGACTCGCAGGCGTGCGAGCGCTGCCACGGCGACATCTACAAGCAGTGGTACAGCTCGGCCCACCACCTGTCGTCGTTCAACAACCAGTGGTACCGCAAGTCAATCGAGTACATGCAGGACGTGATCGGGCCGAAGCCCTCGAAGTGGTGCGGCGGCTGCCACGATCCGGCGCTGATGTTCAGCGGCATGATGGACCGGCCGATCAAAGAGGTGCTGCACACGCCCGAAGCCCAGGCCGGTCTCGGGTGCGTCGCCTGCCACGCGATCGTGGAGGTCGACAGCACCATGGGCCAGGGGGGGTACACGATGGAGTACCCGACCCTGTCGGACCTCGCCGCAAGCGAGCAGCCGATGATGCGGTTCCTCCACGACTTCCTGGTGAAGGTGAACCCGGAGCCGCACCGCCGCGCGTTCCTGAAGCCGTTCATGAAGGACCAGGCGGCGGATTTCTGCTCCACGTGCCACAAGGTGCACCTCGACATCCCGGTGAACAGCTACCGCTGGGTCCGCGGCTTCAACGACTACGACAACTGGCAGGCGAGCGGCGTCTCCGGCATGGGCGCCCGGTCGTTCTACTACCCGCCGAAGCCCGCGCGCTGCGTTGACTGCCACATGCAGAAGGTCGCGTCGGCCGATTTCGGTAACAAGCAGGGGCTCGTCTCGTCGCACCGCTTCGCAGCGGCGAACACCGCGCTGCCGTTCGTGAACGGCGACAAGCCCCAGCTCGATGCGGTCTCGCACTTCCTCAAGGACAAGCAGGTCTCGGTCGACATCTTCGCCCTCGGGCCGTCGCTCGCCGCGTCCGAGGCCGGCAGCATGGTGCCGGGAAGTGAGCTCTCGACGACATTCGCGGTCGGTGAAGAAGGCGGGATGGAGAACGTGGTGCCCCGCGGCGCGTCACGCGACGTGGCGCCGATTACCGCGCCGTTGAACCGCGTGGATGCGGCCGTCCGCCGCGGCGACACCGTGCGGGTCGACGTCGTCGTGCGCACGCGCAAGGTGGGACACTTCTTCCCTGGCGGCACGGTGGACGGCTTCGATGTCTGGGTCGAGCTGCAGGCCGTCGACGACAAGGGCCACACGATCTTCTGGAGCGGCGAGGTCGAGGACGGCGGGAAGGGGCCTGTGGAGAAGGGCGCGCACTTCTATCGGTCGCTGCTGATCGACGCGCGCGGCAACCAGATCAACAAGCGGAACGCGTGGGCGAGCCGTGCCGTCGTGTACGTGCGTCTGATTCCACCGGGGGCGGCCGACACGGTGCACTACCGGCTGAAGGTGCCCGAGTCGGTGGGCGATCGCATCACGCTCAAGGCGAAGCTGAACTACCGGAAGTTCGCGTGGTACAACACGCAGTTCTCGTACGGCGGCATTCCCAACCCGGATGTGCCCGCGGAGTTCTCGAGCGACTTCGACAACCGGCCGTTCGTCTTCACGGCGAACACCGACGGCGTCGCTGGGAAGCTGAAAGCGATTCCTGACCTGCCGATCACGGTGTTGGCGGAAGACACGGTCGATGTCCGCGTGCTGCCGAAAGAGGCGCCTGCCCCGGCGCCAGTTCGGAAGCTGGTGCCCGACGAGTGGACGCGGTGGAACGACTACGGCATCGGCCTGCTGCTGCAGGGCGACCTGAAGGGCGCCGAGGCGGCGTTCACGCGGGTGACCGAGGTGGTGCCGAAAAACCCCGACGGCTGGGTGAACATCGGGCGCGTGCGCGTACAGGAAGGCAACATCGACGGCGCCCGGCAGGTGCTCGAGAAGGCACTGGCGCTGGCGCCGGACCTTGCGCGCGCGAACTACTTCTACTCGCGCGTGCTGAAAGCCGACGGCGATCTCGAGGGCTCGGCGAAGTACCTGCAGAAGGTCATCGCGCAGTACCCGCGTGACCGGGTCGTGCGGAACGATCTCGGGCGCGTGCTGTTCCTCCAGCGGCGATACGCGGAGGCCGTGAAGCAGCTCGAGACGACGCTCACCATCGACCCGGAAGATCTGACGGCGCACTACAACCTGATGCTGGCCTACAACGGCCTGGCGCAACCGGAGCGGGCGAAGGAGCACCAGCAGCGGTACCTGCGGCTGAAAGCCGACGAGTCGTCGCAGGCGATCACCGGGCCGTACCGGCTGCAGAACCCGCACGACAACAACGAGCGTCAGGCGATCCACGAGCACGAGAGTGCGGAGCCCGCGCGCACGACAGGCCCGGCGCGGATGACGAGTAACGGGCTTCGGGCTCCGGGCTCCGGGCCTCGGGCCGCGTCTCCGGGGAACTGACAGCGTTCGTGTGGGGCAGCCCTTCAGGGCTGCGATGAAGCAGGGCTGAAGCGCCTGCCCCACGTGTCGTGCGTATGCCGAGCCGCTGCGCAACAACGTCGCGATCCGCAGTCGCCGTGGTGACAGCGATCCTCCGATCTGGCCAGCCGCCGCGTAGCGCCCCGTGTAGCGCCCGACTCTGTCGGGCGTCGGTGACGGCATCGCCACGCAGCAACGTTTCCCAACCGGCGCCGCGGGGACGATCCGCGCGCGGCGATAGACTGAGTTCTATGCGACGTACCGTTCTCGCGCCGTTTTTGATCCTCTCCGCCGTCCTCGTCCTCCGCGCGTCCCAAGCGCCCTCGCGTCCGGCGGAGTCCGCGGCACCCGGCGAAGCGATTCGCCTGAACAACCTGGGCGTCGCGAGCATGAACCAGCAGAAGTTCGAGCAGGGCCTGCAGTGGTTCGAGAAGGCCGTGGCGGCAGATCCCACGCTGGCGGTGGCGCGCGTGAACCAGGCCATCGCGCTCATCGGCTTGCAGCGCTACGACCCGGCGCGGGAACTGCTCGTCCAGGCGACGACGAGCGAGCCGCAGAACGCGCGGGCCTGGTACAACCTGGGCCTGCTGCAGAAGAGCACGGGCGACGCGGAGGCGTCGCTGTCGTCGTTCGAGAAGGCCGCGGCGCTCCAGCCCGCAGACGCGCACAGCCACTACTTCGTCGGGTTGATGGCGGCGCAGATCCAGCAGTACGACAGAGCGGTCGCGGCATTCACGCGCGCCCTCGAGATCGATCCCTTTCTCGTGTCGGCGGAGTTCGGCCTCGCACGTGCGTTTCAGCGCGCCGGACGCGGCGAGGAGGCGAAATCGCACCTCGAGCGATTTCAGCGGCTGACGACCGAGAAGATTGCGAGCGCGATGAGCCTTGGCTACGGCGACCAGGGGCCGCTCTCGCTCGCGGCTGCGCTCCTGCCCAAGAGCGGCGCGGCCCCTCCGGCGGTCCCGGTCAAGTTCGTCGCCGACCGGGCCGGCCCGTTCGGTGCGACCGGCAACGCAGGCGCGGCCGGCAGTGGTGTCGGGGCTGGTGGTTGTGTGTTCGACGCGGACGGCGACGGCACGAACGATTACCTGGCGCTGAACCCGGCGTCCGAGGGCCAGGCGGGTAACGCCGTCGTGCTGTTTCGCGGGGCGGCGGGTGGCCGGTACGAGCGCGTCGCCGAGAGCGGTCTCGCGATCAACGGATCCCCGGTCGGCTGCGCGGCCGCGGACTACGACAACGACGAGAAGCCCGATCTGGCCATCAGCGCCGGCGGCGGCGTTCTCCTGTTTCACAACGAGGGCGGCGGTCGCTTCCTCGACGCCACCGCGAAGAGCGGCCTGCCGCCACCAGCCGCCGGCGGCGGCGGCGCGGCGCTCCTGGCGCTCGGCGTGACCTGGGTCGATTACGACCACGACAACGACGTCGACCTCATCGTCCCGGTCGGTGAGCCTGGGAGCCTGGTCACAGAGGTTCCCGGTGCCACGTCCCAGGTTCCCACGGGAACCCAACCCGGGACGCGGAACCCGGCACCCGGAACCGCTGCGGCAGATCTCACCGCGCCAGGCCTGCTGGTGTGGCGCAACAACGGCAATGGCACCTTCACCGAAGTGGGACGGGAGCGCGGCCTGACGGGGACCGGCGCCAGCGTCGCGGCCGTGGGTACAGACTTCAACAACGACCGCGCGATCGACCTGGTGGTGACCGGCGGTGCGCATCCGCTCGTGTGGATCAACCCGCGTGAGGGCGCGTTCAAGGCGCTCGACTGGCCCGCCGGGGCCGGCTCCCCCACCGTCGGCGTCGCCGTCTTCGACTTCGACAAGGATGGCTGGATGGATCTGGCCTTCACGCATGCCGGCGCGCCAGGACTGTCGGTGTGGCACAACGTGGGAGGCACCAGCGTCGAGCCGGTCACGCTGCCCGATCTGAAGCTCTCGCGGGGCTGGGGCCTCGCGCCGATCGATTACGACAACGACGGATGGGTCGATCTCGCCGTCGCAGGAGCGACCGGCACCACCGCGGGGCTCCTGGTGCTGCGCAACGACCAGGGCCGCTTCACCGACGCGACCGCGGCCACTGGCGCGGCGGCGCTCGCGCTGAAGACGCCGCGAGCCGTGCTCGCCGGCGATGTGGACGCCGACGGCGACACGGATCTGATCGTCACCAGCGCCGACGCGCCAGCCGTTCTCGTGCGCAACGAGGGCGGGAATGCCAACCACGCGCTGCGCCTCACGCTGAAAGGCTTGAACGACAACCGGAGCGGCGTCGGTACGAAGGTGGAAGTGCAGGCGGGGGCGAGCTGGCAGAAGTGGGAAACCGTCGCGGCCTCGGGGTTCCTCGGGCAGAGCGCGCCGGAGGTCCTGGCCGGACTTGGCGACGCCACGCAGGCGGACGTCGTGCGGCTGCTGTGGCCGAGCGGCGTCGTGCAGGACGAAGTGGAGCTGGCGGCGGCCAGACCGCAGGTGATCGAGCAGATCGATCGCCGCGGCAGCTCGTGCCCGATCGTGTTCACGTGGAACGGCAGCAGCTACGAGTTCATCACCGATGGCATCGGCCCCGGCGTCCTCGGCCACTGGGTGGCGCCCGGGGAACGCAACGTGCCGGACCCCGACGAGTACATCAAGATCACCGGCGCGCAGCTCCAGCCGAGAAACGGCCGGCTCTCGGTGAAGTTCGCGGAGCCGATGGAGGAAGTGATCTATCTCGATCAGGCACGGCTCCTCGCGATCGATCACCCGGCCGACGCGGACGTGTACCCGCACGAATATTTCGCCGCGATCGCGCCGCCGCCGCCCGCGGAAGTCTTCGTCACGCGGGGCGCACGCCTGCCGGCCGGTGCCTGGGACGAGCAGGGACGAGATGTGCTGCCGCTGTTGGGTGCCCGCGACCGGCGCTACGTCGAGGGCTTCGGCCGCGCCTCGTTCAAAGGCTTCGCGGCGCTGCACGCGCTGGAGCTCGATCTCGGCGAGCTGCCGCCGACCGGCCCGGTGCGACTGATCATGGCCGGCTTCACCGACTACTTCACCGCGACGTCGGTCTTCGCGGCACACCAGGCGGATGTCACCGCGATCGTGCCGTACCTCGAGGCGCAACTGCCGGACGGCACGTGGAAGAAGATCAGCGACGACATCGGCTTCCCCGCCGGCCTGCGCCGCACCATGACGGCAGACCTCACCGGCAAGCTGCCGCCGGGCACCCGCCGCATCCGCATCTGGACGAATCTGAAGGTGTACTGGGATCAGGTGCTCATCGACACGACGCCGGCCGGCGCCGTGCCGTCGGCCCGCTCCGAAGCACCGCTGCTCGAAGCGTCGCTCGCCTACCGCGGCTTCCCGCGCGAGATCACCGGCACACCGGCGGCGGACCTCGCCTACGTGCACGACCAGGTGAGCCAGTACGGCCCATACGCCCGGCATCGCGGCTTCTACACGCGCTACGGCAACGTTCGCCCGCTCCTCACGTCTGTCGACGATCGCTTCAGCATCTTCGGCGCCGGTGACGAGGTGTCGCTCGAGTTCGACGCAGCCGCGCTGCCCCCCGTCCGCGCCGGATGGACGCGCGACTACCTGTTGTTCATCGACGGGTACGTGAAAGACATGGACTTCTACGCCGCATACGCCCAGACGATCACGCCGCTGCCGTTCCGCGACATGCGCACGTACCCGTACCCGGCCGCCGCACGCTACCCAGACCGAAATCGCGACTACCTGCTCGACTGGAACACCCGCGAAGTGGGGGCGGAGGGATGGCCCACGTTCAGGTTCAACTTCAGGCCAGACCGGTAGACGGGGCGCGGTTCCGGGTTCCGGGTTCTGGGTTCCAGGTTGGGTTCCGGGTTCCTCGTTCGTTCCAGGTGCCTGGTTCTCAGTTGGTTCCGGGTTGCCGGGGTCCGAGTTCAACCCGGAACCCGGAACTGGAACCCGGAACCAGCGAACCCGGGAACCCGGAACGAACAGGGAACCTGGAACCAAACCTGGAACCCAGAACGCGGAACCCGGAACCGCATTTCCCCGTAAGGTAAAATCCCCCTGTGGTCGGCCGCACCCTCCTCCATTACAAGGTCATCGAGCAGCTCGGGGTTGGCGGCATGGGCATCGTGTATCGTGCCCAGGACCTGAAACTCGGGCGCGCTGTGGCGCTCAAGTTCCTCTCGCCCGAATGGACGCGCGACAGCGATGCCGAGGCGCGCTTCGAGCGCGAGGCGCGGGCCGCCTCCGCGCTCAACCATCCGAACATCTGCACCATCTACGCGATCGATGAAATCGAGGGGCAGCGATTCATCGCGATGGAGCTGCTCGAAGGCCAGTCGCTCCACGACGCCATCGGCCGCCGGCCCATGGCACCCTCGACCGTGCTGACCTACGCGGTGCAGATCGCCGACGCGCTCGACGCCGCGCACACCGAAGGCGTGGTGCATCGCGACATCAAGCCGGCCAACATCTTCATCACCAGGCGCGGACAGGCCAAGGTGCTCGACTTCGGCCTGGCCAAGCTGTCGCCCCTGGCGAGCGGCGGCGACTCACCGGAGGGCAATCCGACGATGCCGCCGATGATGCTGAGCGTGCGCGGCGAGGCGCTCGGCACGATCGGCTACATGTCGCCGGAGCAGGCGCGCGCCGAGCCGCTCGATGCGCGCACCGATCTGTTCTCCTTCGGGGTCGTCCTTTACGAGATGCTCACGGGGCAGCAGGCGTTCTCGGGGCCGAGCACCGCGGTCGTGTTCGACGGGATCCTCAACCGCATGCCGCCGCCGGTCAGCCTCATCGCGGCCGACATCCCGCCCGAGCTCGAGACCATCCTCGTGCGCGCGCTGCAGAAGGAGCGCGAGCTGCGCTACCAGTCCGCGGCCGACATGCGGGCGGATCTCGAGCAGGCGCGCCGCGCGCGTGAGGCGCGCGCCAGCGGTCGGGCGCTGCCGGCGCCGCAGTCGGGTGCGTCCGGCGCGGTGCAGCCTGCCACGCCCGCGTCCACGCCGCGGCAGCGAGTCGCGTCGGCGCCGCCCAGGGCTGTCTCGCGATCGCGTGCGCGCGTCGCGGGCGCCGTGACCCTGGGACTGCTGGCGGTGGTGGCGATTGCCGGAGTGCGATGGTTCGCGGCGAGGCAGACGGCCAGATCCAGTGCAGCACCTGCTGCAACCGTTGCGGCAGCACCGCCCCCCGCGCGTGATGCGCCAGCACCTGCCGCCGCTGCGCCTCCCGGGGAGAGTGCGGAGGCAGACGCGTCGGCAAACCGGGAAGCACGGAGTCAGCCCGGTGCGGGCACAGCGGCCGCCGCGCCTCCTGCCGAATCAGGCACGCGAGCGAACGCCGGCACCGGTGCCGCAGCGCTACCCGCGAGCGGGACTTCGACGCGGGCAGCGGGTGCCCAGCCGGCGCGTCCTGTAACAGCACCGATCGCGTCCGACACCGCACGGCGGTCCTCAGGGACCGCGGCAGGAGGAGCGGCTGCGACCCTGCTCGGCGTTGCCAGGGCGAAATACGACGCGCACTTGTACGATCAGGCGCTCGAAGATCTCCGCACGATCACGACCGCGCACGCGGCGAGTGCGGCGGCGCCAGCGGCGTACCTGCTGATCGGGCTTATTCACGAACAGCAGGGCCGCCCCGTCGAGGCCATGGCGGCGTATGTCGACCTGCGAAGCCGGCACGCGAATCGGGACGAAGACGCCGAGGCATCCTTCCGCCTGGCGCAGTTGATCGAACGGTCCAAACGCCCGGATCGCGTGAAGGCGGCCCGCGATCTACTCGGCGAGATTCCAATCAAGCACGCAAAGAGTCCGTGGGCCCCCCGTGCGCTCGCCGCCAAGGCCGCTCTCGAAACGCGCGAAAAGATAAAGGAGACCGACGCCGTGCTCGGCGCAGTCGTTCCCGCGGCTGTCGCCACCAACCGCGTGATCGTGGAGCGCTACCCGGCGACGCCGGCAGGTGAAACCGCACTGTGGCAGTTGGCCGAGGCGTACGACGATGTGAAACGGTACGACCTCGCAGCCGCCGCGTTCAACGATCTCGCGACGCGCTTCCCGCAGACCCGCTACGACGCGTGGTGGCGCGCCGCGGAAACTCTGGACAAACGCCTGAAAGACAAGACCGCCGCACGGGCGGCTTACAGCAGGGTGCCGACGACGTCGCCGAATTACGGCACAGCGCAGAAGAGGAGTCGGTAGCACCGACAGAAGCGGGCGGGTTCCGGGTTCCGGGTTCTGGGTTCCAGGTTGGGTTCCGGGTTCCTCGTTCGTTCCTGGTGCCGGGTTCTGAGTTGGTTCCGGGTTGCCGGGTTCCGAGTTCCCGAAGCCAGAACCCGCCCGAACGTGGAACTGGAACGCACGCGGCAACCTGGAACCCGGAACGTGGAACCCGGAACGAGCGAACGCCGGAACCCGGAACGAACAAGGAACCCGGAACCCAACCTGGAACCCAGAACCCGGAACCCGGAACCGCAACCTCCCCCCGTGCCTCTTCTCGAGATGCGGCGCATCGGCAAATCCTTCCCTGGCGTGCGGGCGCTCGACGCGGTGGACTTCTCCCTGCGCGCCGGCGAGATCCACGCGCTCGTGGGCGAGAACGGCGCCGGTAAGTCCACGCTGCTCAAGGTGCTCGGCGGCGTCCACCCTCACGGCTCGTATGACGGCGAGGTGCGCGTGGATGGCGCGCTGCGCGGGTTCCGGTCGGTGCGCGACGCCGAAGCCGCCGGGATCGCCGTCGTTCACCAGGAACTCTCGCTGGTCGGACCGCTGACGGTGGCCGAGAACATCGTGCTCGGGCATGAGCCGCGGCGGTTCGGCGTCGTCGACCGCGCAGCGGTGCGCGACCGGGCGAGCCGCGCGCTCGACGGCCTGCACGCGGCGGTCGATCCGGAAACGCCGGTCGACCGGCTCGGGCTGGGCCGCCAGCAGGTCGTCGAGATCGCAAAGGCCCTCGCCCGCAACGCACGCCTGCTCGTGCTCGACGAGCCGACGGCCGCCCTGACCACCGGCGAAGTCGAGGCGCTGTTCGAACTGCTCGGGCGGGTGCGCGCGCGCGGCATCGGGATCGTCTACGTGTCGCACCGGCTCGCGGAGGTGTTCCGCATCGCCGATCGAATCACGGTGCTTCGCGATGGCAGCACCGTCGGCACCGGCGACGCCGTCGACCTCGACGAGCCGCGTGTCGTATCGATGATGGTCGGCCGGTCGGTTGATGCGCTGTTCCCGCCGGCCCGTCCAGCGCCGGGCGCCATCGTGCTCGACGTCCAGCACTTGACCGTCGATGATCCGCATCGGAAATCACGAGGCGCGACATCGCTCCGTGGCAGCCGGCCTCGGCGGCTCGTAGATGATGTGAGCTTCACCGTGCGGTCGGGCGAAGTGCTGGGGATCGGCGGCCTCATCGGCGCGGGGCGCACCGAGCTGCTGCTCGCGCTCTTCGGCGCGCCGCCGGGCCGGCGCGGCGGCACAATCGCCGTCGCGGGACACGCTGCGGCAATCGGCAGCCCCGCGGCCGCGCTCGCGCTCGGCCTCGCGTTGCTGGCCGAGGACCGCGCGGCGCTCGGGCTGTACCCGGATCGAACCGTCGCCGACAACGTGACGCTCGCCGCGCTGCGCAGCTTGTCGGGTCCGCTCTTCACGGCGCCCGCGCGCGAGCGGGAGGCCGCAGACCGCACCGTGCGCGAGCTGCGGATCACGCCGCCGGATCCCGCCGCCAGGGCCGGCGCGCTGTCGGGCGGCAACCAGCAGAAGGTGCTGCTCGGACGCTGGCTGCTCACACGCCCGCGCGTGCTGCTGCTCGACGAGCCGACCCGCGGCGTCGACATCGGCGCGCGCCAGGAGATCTATGCCGAGATCGATCGGCTCGCACGGCAGGGGCTGGCGATCGTGGTCGTCTCGTCCGACCTGCCGGAGCTGGTCGGGCTGTCGGATCGGGTGCTGGTGTTACGCCAGGGCCGCATCGCGGGAGCATTCACGCGCGAGGATGTCACGCCCGAGGGGGTCATGAGCGCGGCCAGTGGCGGTGCGTAAGAAGACGTGATCGCTGGTATGCTTGCTCCCCGTCCGTGACTCCCACTCCCCTGCTTTCCGTCATCGTACCCGTCTACAACGAGGCAAGCACCGTCAAACAGGTCGTCGACCGGCTGCGCGAGGTGCCGCTCCCGCTCGACCGCGAGATCATCGTTGTCGACGACGGGTCCACGGATGGCACCGGCGAGGTGCTGCGCGGCTTCGAGGGGATCGATCCGGGGCTGGTGATCGTGCGGGCAACACGAAACGGCGGCAAGGGAGCTGCCGTGCGGCTCGGGCTGACGCGCTCGCGCGGGACGATCATCGCCATCCAGGACGCGGACCTCGAACTCGATCCGGCCGAGCTCCGGGCCCTCGTGCAGCCGGTGCTCGAAGGTCGGGCCGCGGTGGTGTACGGATCGCGCTTCCTCAACGGCCGCCCTGACGCGCCGTTTGCGACCATCGCCGGGAACCGGTTCCTCACGAGCGTCACCAACGTACTCTATGGCGCCTCGCTGACCGACATGGAGACCTGCTACAAGATCATGGCTGCCGACCTGGCGCGCTCGCTCGACCTGACCTCGAACAGCTTCGACCTCGAGCCTGAGATCACCGGCAAGCTCCTGCGCCGCGGCACCCACATCGTCGAGCTGCCCGTGCAGTTCGCGCCGCGTTCGAAGGCCGAAGGCAAGAAGATCCGGTGGCGGCATGGCTTCACCGCGCTTGCCGTCCTCGTGCGCGAACGCTTCGCTCGCCTGTCCTGACCGCCCCCGGCTCAGCGGTGCCTGCCAGCGGCATGCAGACCGCTCAATGCTCGGGTAGCTCGCGGAATGCACGATGCACAATGCACAATGTATAACTTCGGCGCGGACGTATTTGCTTTCGGCCGGGCGGTCTCGAGCAGCAAGGTGGCGCGGCGTGGCGGTTAGGATTCACGTGCCGGGGTCGCAGCCGGATTCGTCCTTGTAGGGAGCCGCATCGTGTCGAGTGCCTTTTGTGCATTGTGCATCGTGCATGTGCATTTCGACTGTCAGCGTAAGTCCCCATGGCGAACCTTCTCGGCATCGACGTCGGCACCGGCGGCACGCGCGCGATCGTGATCGATGCGGCGGGCCGGATCGTCGGGTCCGCCACTCACGAGCACGTCCCGTTCGCGTCGCCCGAGACCGGGTGGGCTGAGCAGGACCCGGGCGACTGGTGGCACGCCGCCTGCGGTGCGGTGCCTGCCGCGCTCGCCGCGGCGCACCTGACCGGCGACGACATCACCGCGATCGGCTTCTCGGGACAGATGCACGGGTCCGTGCTGCTCGACGATCGCGGCGAGGTGATCCGGCCCGCGCTGATCTGGTGCGACCAGCGGACCGATGCGCAGTGCCGCGAGATCACGGAGACGATCGGGGCTGCGCGGTTGATCGAGCTGACGTACAACCCCGCGTTGACCGGCTTCACGCTGCCGAAGCTGCTCTGGGTGCGAGAGCACGAGCCGCAGGCGTGGGAGCGCGTGCGTGCGGTCCTGCTGCCGAAAGACTACGTGCGCTATCGGCTCACGGGTGAGCGCGCCACGGATGTCGCGGACGCATCGGGCACGCTGCTCTTCGATGTCGGCGGCCGGCGGTGGTCGGGCGACATGCTCGATGCGATGGAGCTCGATGCCGCGATTCTGCCTCGTGCGTACGAGTCACCAGAGGTCACCGGCACGGTGTCGACCGAAGGCGCGGCCGCGACCGGGCTCCGGCCCGGCACGCCGGTCGTCGCTGGCGGAGGCGACCAGGCCGCGGGTGCAGTCGGGATGGGCATCGTGCGCGCGGGCGCGGTCAGCGCGACCATCGGCACATCGGGCGTGGTCTTCGCGGCCACCGACCGGCCCGCGCTCGACCCCGGTGGGCGCGTGCACACGTTCTGTCATGCGGTGCCCGGCCGGTGGCACATCATGGGCGTGACCCAGGGCGCCGGCCTCTCGCTGCGGTGGTTTCGCGACCAGTTCGGCGCGGGAGCGGACGACGGGCGCGATCCCTATGAGCGGCTGACCGAGGAAGCGGCCCGCGTGCCTCCGGGGGCCGGCGGTGTGCTCTGGGCGCCGTACCTGATGGGCGAGCGCACGCCGCACCTCGATCCGCACGCGCGCGCCGCGCTCCTGGGGCTCACCGCTTCACACACGCGGGCGCACGTCGTCCGAGCCATCCTGGAAGGGGTCACCTTCAGCCTCAAAGACACCTTCTCTATCTTTTCGGAGATGCAGGTGCCGGTCACCGGTGTGCGCCTGGGCGGCGGCGGAGCGCGCTCGGCGTTATGGCGGCAGATCCAGGCCGACATCTACGGCCATCCCGTGGAGATCGTCGAAGCGGAAGAAGGCGCCGCGTACGGGGCCGCGCTGCTGGCGGGTGTCGGCGGCGGCGTGTGGCGGACCGTCGACGACGCGTGCACGGCGGTCGTCCGCGTCGCGACCCGAGTGACGCCAGATCCGGCAGCCCGGGCGGTCATGGCGAGGCAGTACGAAGCCTTCCGCGCGATTTACCCGGCGACGCGTGGGATCGGCCGCGACTGAGCCGCTGCCGCGACGCGCGCGAGCGGTGGGCGTGGGCTGTGGGTGGGTAACCCATAGACATGCAGCGCCGGGAGCAAGAACCGTAACGTCAGCCCCACCCGGGTAAAGCCCGAGGCCCGAAGTCCGAAGCCGACCACGACACGAGTCACATCGAGGAGCCATCATGAGCGATAACTACATCCCTCGTCCCGAGCACAAGTTCTCCTTCGGCCTGTGGACGGTCAGCAACCGCGGCCGCGATCCGTTCGGCGCGGAGGTGCGTCCGTCGCTGCCGCCGGTCGACGCCGTGAAGCTGCTGGCCGAGGTCGGCTCGTGGGGCGTCAACCTGCACGACAACGACCTCGTGCCGATCGATGCCACGCCGGCGGAGCGCGATCGCATCGTCAAGCAGTTCAAGCAGGCGTGCGACGCCAGCGGGATCGTGGTGCCGATGGCCACGGTGTCGCTGTTCTACGATCCGGCGTTCAGAGACGGCGCGTTCACGGCCAACGACGCGTCGGTGCGTGCGTACGCCGTGCAGAAGACGATGCGCGCCATGGACATCGGCGCGGAGCTCGGGGCGAAGATTTTCGTCCTCTGGGGCGGGCGCGAAGGCACGGAAACCGACGCGTGCCGTCGCGCAGACGAGGCCGTCAAGCGACTGCGCGACGCGATCGATTACCTCTGCGACTATTCGATCACGCGGGGCTACGGCTACCGGTTTGCGCTCGAGGCGAAGCCGAACGAGCCGCGTGGCGACATCTACATGGCGACCACGGGCAATTACCTCGGGTTCATCCCCACGCTCGCGCACGCGGAGCTCGTAGGCGTCAATCCCGAAGTGGCCCACGAGCAGATGGCGGGGTTGAACTTCGTGCACGCTGTCGCGCAGGCGTGGGAGGCCGGCAAGCTGTTCCACATCGACTTGAACGATCAGGCGCCCGGCCGTTACGACCAGGACTTCCGCTTCGGCGCCGCCAACCCGAAGACCGCGTTCTTCCTCGTCAAGTTTCTCGAGGACGTCGGCTACGACGGTCCGCGCCACTTCGACGCGCACGCCTACCGCACCGAGAACTACGACGGGGTGAAGGACTTCGCCCGCGGCTGCATGCGGACGTACCTGATCCTGAAGGAGAAGGCGGCACGCTGGAATGCCGACGCGGAGATCCAGGCGCTGCTCGCGGAGATCAACCAGCCAAGCATGCAGAGCCCCACCGTCGGCCCGTACGCCACCGACCACCTCGCGAAGCTGCTGGCGTTCGACTTCGACCGCTCAACGCTGGCCGCCAAGCGCCTGCCCTACGAGCGGCTCGATCAGCTCACGATCGAGGTGCTGCTGGGCGTGAGGTGATGAAGGGGGATCAGTCATGTGGGGCAGGGCTTCAGCCCTGCAAATCGGCGCGCGCAAGCAGGCCTGAAGGCCTGCCCCACATGCTGCACGAGTGACTCGCGGGTTCGAATGAGGATCGCGGAGCTCAGCGCGATCTCAGAGGTCGCGACGGCCACGGCATGGATGCCTGCGGAGCCTTCTGGAGAAATGCTTCGAGCAGGGCAATGCCGCGTCAGTCTCGCCGCGGGAGACGAGACGAGAGCGAGGTTGTTCGCGGCTTCGGCGTAGTCGTCGCGACGCGCCAGCGCCTGACGGAAGTACTTCTCCGCCTGTGCCATGTCGCCGCCGCGCCCGAAGATCAGGCCCAGGTTGTTGAGAGCTTCGGGGAGATCGGGCTGGAGGGCGATGCCTTCTCGTACAGGACGCGGGCTTCATCCCCGCGGCCCGACAGGAGCAGGGCGTAGCCCAGATTGTTCAGGGCGTCGGGATACTCCGGCGTCGAGGCGAGCGCCCTGCGAAAGAGCTCGATTGCCGGCTCGAGCTGCCCTTGCTGCGCGAGCAGCGTGCCGAGGTCGTTGCTGGCCTCGGAGAGATCGGGCTGCAAGGCGAGCGCCCGCTCGAGCGCGGTCCGCGCGCGTGCGGTCTCGCCGCTCCTGGCCAGCAGCGTACCCAGCCGATAGAGCGTGGAGGCGTTCGGGTTCGCCTGCGCCGCACGCTCGAACGCCACGAGCGCGGCAGCCTCGAGCCCCTGATCGAGGAGCTCCCGTCCGTAGGGCAGATAGTTGCGCAGAGCCACCGGCGCGTAGAACGTTCCCGGGAAGGGCACCGCCCGGGCGAGCCGCTCGTCAGGCGAGGCGTCGATCGCCGCCGCATCCCGCACGACGAGCGTGACATCCACGCGGTGGCGGTAGACCTTCACGACCCTGCCCGCCGCATCCAGGAGCAGCGCCGTCGGCAGACGCAGGTCCTGCCGATTCATGAACACATGCCGGTTGAGGATCGCGTAGCTCAGCGCGATGTCGGAGGTCGCGACGGCCACAGGGATGCCGGCCGGTTCCGGCGGGCCGAGGGCGGAATCGAACGAGATCGCGAGTGACCCGACGCCGGCTCCGGCCAACGTGTCACGTCCCCGCGCGAGCGCGTCGAGTGCTGCGCGCGACTCGGACGCGCTCGACACGAGCAGCAGCAGCGCCGGCCGGCCGCGCAAGGCCGCGAGCGAGCGCGTGGCCCCGCCTGCGTCCTGCAGCGAGAAATCGGGCGCCGGGAACGGCTCGTACATCCATGTGCTGTCGGGCGGAGCCGCGACCGGCGCAGCAGCTCGCGACGCTCGGTCCGCAGCCTGCGTCCTCGTGGTGTCCTCCCTTGGTCGAAGGTCTGCGTGTGCGAATGGTTCCTCTTCGATCTGGCCTCCTTCCACGAGCCGGAGCCGCCGATTCACCGCCAGGTCCGTGAACACCTGCGTGCGGCCGCGACGGCCACTCCACGCGTCAGTTTCAAGATGCGTTGGCTCAGCCCGAGGCCGAAGAGCAGCTCCTTCGAGTGCTGTGACAGGAAGCCCGAGCCGGCCTGCACGATCTTCGTGCGTTGCAACTGCCCGGTTTCCACGTTGACGCGCGCGCCAATCGCGTCGCGATTGCTCGTCGTCCCGAGCAGGCGGACCGCGAGCGACGCGCCCCGCGGATCGACGTCGTTCCTGAACACGCGCACCTGCGGGGCCTGTCGGCCGCCATGACCACCACGTCCGGATCGCCATCGCGATCGATGTCGAGCACGACGAACGATCGGCCGTCCTGATCCAGATCGAGCCCAACGGCGCCCGATACGTCGTCGAAGCCCCCGTGACCGTCGTTCCGCAGGAACACGTTCCGCTGGTGACTCGCGATCGATCCGTGGACCAGCAGTTGGTTGATGGAACGCCACGCATCGTCGTAGGGCGTCCCCTTCGCGCGCGCCAGCGGCGACCGCGCAACGACCTGCCGCCAGAAGAAGCCATCGAGATCCTCAGCCGGCTTCGCGTGTCAACATGCCGTTGACGATGTAGAGATCGTCCCAGCCGTCGCTGTCGAAATCGAGCACGTCCGACGACCACGCCCAACGGCCCATCCCGGCACGAGCCTCGAGCGTCTTCTCCTCGAAGCGGCCGTCGCCGCGATTGCGGAAGAGCGAGTTGCCGCGGGCGTGGCGCCGGTAGATATCGCCATCGCAATCACTCAACACCCCTGAGCGCTGCTGAAGCGAACGCGTCCGACGTCGAGAATCGTCCGTCCCATCGTCAAAGAGCAGTGTCTGTGCCGTCGCAGCACGATCTCTCCCGTCGTTGTCCACGTCACGAGAGCGACTGCGCCGTGTCGTCGAGCACCAGCCGCTCTCACGTCCTCGATCAGTCGCGGCCCTGAACACTTGCAGCCCGTGGCGACATCAATCGTCAGCGTCCGTCGCGTCCCACGAGACCCTGTGTCCGTCGAATCCGCGTGGCCGAGTCGAGCGTCCATCACGCATCAGCCTAGCTCGCAACGTCGTCGCGGCGCCTCTCAGATCCCGCGCGCGACGCGGCCCACTCGGACTCGTAGACCGAGCTGCGAGCAGGGATGATGGCCACTCGAAGGTGCCGTGTCGATCGCGCGCTCGGCCGGCATCTTCCGCAGCACGACTCGCGGCCGAGTGCTGGCACGAAGAGCGGTGCGATCACCGCTTCTGCTTCTTCACCCGACTGACCCGTACCTTCCCCTTACTCCGCGCCTGGACCACGATACCCGCGAGGGCGAGAAACGCCCAGGCGACGAGCAGCCAGCGCCGGCCTGGCCTGGAGGTTCAGCGGGTAGAAGACCCACACGTCATTGGTCGCGGCGGCGAGCTTTGCCGCACGGTCGCCCATGAGCGCTGATACGCCAACGATCAGCGTCCACGCCCCGGCCGTTCCGGTGGCCAGGATGATGACCCAGCGCTGCAGGTTGGTGGCGATCACCGCGCCGAGCACCGCGCAGGCGACGACGAGCCACACGTTGGGATCACCGGTCCCGAAGCGCGCCCAGGCCGCGTGCAGCAGGAATGCCCCGGCCCCGGCTCCGATGAGCGCGACCCCGACGAAGTAGGCGAGATTGAGCAGCAGTGCGCCAGCCAGCCCGCCCACCAGCGCGCCGATGATCATCGCGGTCTGTTCGCCCGGCCCCATGACGGAGCTGGCGATGGCGGCGCCGAGGATGAAGCCGTAGATGGCGAGGACAACCCGGAACAGCCGGTACCCGGCAAAGCAGGCGAGCACGCCGCTGATGACGAGGACGACGGCGGCAGGGAGCTGGAGAGAGGAAGGAAGCATGCAGGATGATGCAGGATGTCGAATGCAGAATGCCGGATAAACTTACATTCGCATCCTACACCCTACATTCGGCCTCGATGCAGAATGGCTGTGCGGAACGGCCTTCGTCGGTCGTCTAGCATCTTCGATCCGACATCCGACATCCGGCATCCGGCATCCGGCATCCGGCATCCAACATCCCGTCAAACCTCCCTCCGTCCCTCCATCGCCTTCCCCATCGTGATCTCGTCGGTGTATTCCAGATCGCTGCCGACGGGGATGCCCATCGCGATGCGCGTCACGCGCACGCCGAGCGGCTTGAGCAGGCGGGCGAGGTAGATCGCGGTGGCCTCGCCTTCGACGTTCGGGTTGGTGGCGAGTATGACTTCCTCGACCCCGCCCTCAGCCACGCGATCGAGCAGGCCCCGAATCTTGAGGTCGTCGGGTCCCACGCCCTGCAGCGGCGACAGCGCACCCATCAGCACGTGGTAGCGGCCCTTGAAGTCGCGGGTCTTCTCAATCGCTTCGACGTTCTGCGGCTCCTCGATGACGCAGATGACGCGCGTGTCGCGGCGCTCGTCGGCGCAGAACCGGCAGGGATCGACGTCGGTGATAGTGTTGCAGACTGAGCAGTGCGCGACCCGCGTCTTCACCTCCTGCACGCGCCTCGCAGAGACGATCGGCGTCTTCGCGCGGCGCGCGCAGGATGTGGAAGGCGAGGCGCTGAGCGCCCTTGGCGCCGATGCCGGGAAGTCGCTGCAGTTGTTCGATGAGTCGGACGAGCGGCTCGGGATGCGGCACGTGAATTCGGGTTCCGCGCCTACATGCCGGGGATGCGCATGCCGCCGAGCATCCCGCCCATCGACTTCTGCATCTCGTCGTCGGCCTTCCGGTAGGCGTCGTTCAGCGCCGCCACGATCAGGTCCTGCAGCATCTCGACGTCGTCACCGGAGACGACCTCGGGGTCGATTTTGATGGACTGGATCTGCTTCGTCCCGTTGATGACCACCGTGACCATGCCGCCGCCGGCGCTGGCCTCGACACGCATGTCGGCCATCTGCTTCTGCAGGCGCTCCTGCATCTGCTGCGCCTGTTTCATCATCTGTTGGATGTTCACATCTCCTCCACGTCCCTGATCTCCGCCGGAATGATCTCGAGGAGCGCCTGCACGCTGGCGTCGGCCATCGCCCGGGCGCGCAGGTCGGCGTCGGGGGCGAGCGGCGGCGGCGGCGGCACGGTGACCCGCGGCGCCGGCTCGTTCGGCGACGGCGCCACGCCGCGCAGCGTCGCAATCGGCACGCGCTGGCCGGCGAGCTGCTCGGCCAGCTTCTCGAGCTCGGGCCGCCGCAACTCGATCTGATTGCGCAGGTGCTCGTGCTCGGGGCCGAAGGTGAAGACCAGGCGGCGGCCGTCGCATTCCACCGTCTGCGCCTGGGCGACGACCATCCCGAAAAAGGCCGCCTTGACGCGCTTCAGCTCCCCCACGAAACGGTCGCGGAAGTCGGGCGCGAGTTCAGTGAGCGCCGCGGTGGAGTCCACCGGCTGCGCCACCGCGACGGCCGGTGCGGATGCCATCGGGCGAACGGGCGCGACAGCGCCACCACCGACGCCACCACCGCCGCCACCGCTGCCGACACCACCACCGCCACCAGCACGCGCGTCCTGCAATCGCGCGATCGTTGCCTGCGGCCCTCCCGTCTTGCGCGTCGGATCCAGCCTGCTGCCGAAAGGAGGCCGCGTCTGCGGAACACCCGGGCGCGGTCCCCCGCCGCTACCCGCCCCACCAGCCGGCCGCGGGAGCGAGCTGGCGGCACCGCCGCGATCCAGATTGGCAATCACGTCTTCAATCGGCAGCAGCTTGCGCAGATGTATCCACCGCAGCAGCAGCATCTCCAGGAAATACCGCGGCTGCGCGCTGTCCTTGATCTCCCGATCGGCGGCCGACAGCAGGTCGAAGCCTCGCAGCAGGTCTTCGCGCGAGAACCGCGCAGCCAGCGCCGTCAGGCGCTCGCGCTCGCTCTCCGACGCGACATCCGGATCGGCGGCGCAGGTGGGATCCACGCTGACGAGCAGCAGGCCGCGTGCGAGGTTCGCGAGCTCGCGGCAGACGAGCCGCAATTCGTACCCCTGATCGACGGCGCGGCCCACCAGGGTGAACGCCGCGATCGGGTTCTCGTCGGCGACGCCGGTCACGATGTCGAACAGCAGGTCGCGGCCGACCAGACCGAGCACCGTCGACACGTCCTCGGCGGCGATCGTCGTGCCGGCAAACGCGATCACCTGGTCGAGCGCACTCTGCGCGTCGCGCATGCTGCCGTCGGCGTTGCGCGCGAGGAGCGCCAGCGCCTCGTCCGACACCGTGAGCTGCTCGGCGTCGGCAATCTTGCGGAGCTGCGCGGAGATCGCCGCGGTGCCGATCGGGCGGAACTCGAACACCTGGGCGCGCGAGAGGATCGTGTCCGGGATCTTGTCGCCCGAGGTCGTCGCCATGATGAAGACGACGTGCGGCGGCGGCTCCTCGACCGACTTCAGCAGCGCGTTGAACGACGAGACCGAGAGCTGGTGGACCTCATCGATGATGAACACCTTGTAGCGGTCGCGCGCGGGCGAGATGGCAAGGCCGCTGATGATGACCTCGCGCACGTTGTCGATGCCGGTGTGGGTGGCGGCGTCGATCTCGAGGACGTCCATGTCGCGGCCGGCCGCGATCTCCTTGCACGCATCGCAGACGCCGCACGGATCAGGAGAGGGCCCCTCGTAGCAGTTCAGCGCCCGCGCGAGCAGGCGGGCGGTCGTCGTCTTGCCCACGCCCCGCGGCCCGGCGAAGACGAACGCCTGGTGGATGCGGCCGCTCGTGAGCGCGTTGCGCAGCGTCTGGGTGACGGCCTGCTGCCCGACGACCTCGTCGAACTGTTTGGGGCGCCACTTGCGCGCGAGGACCTCGTACATGGAAGGCCGGACGTTTTGACAGTGAAGCTGAAGGCCGACGCGGGTCCCACCGCGACCCGGGAGGGCCTGCGGCACATGTCAGTGACTACTTAGCGCTGCTGCCTTCCGGCCCTGACGCGGTTCATAGGCTGAAATTGCACAGGTTCCGGGCCGCGGTGCGATCCGCGACGGGTGTTGGACGTTTCAGTCTACGTGCTCGGCCGCAGGACGGCAAGCGGGGCAGCGATGCCGGGCGGCAGGCGTGAGCAGGGTGATGAGAAAGCACCCTGCGTGAGGCATGTCGGATGACGGATGTAGGATGTCGGCCGGTTTGCTACATCCGGCATCCGACATTCTGCATCCAGGCTCGTTGTTCAGCAGCCGGTCAAACCACGGCCCTTGCGTTAGAATACCGCGATCTTCCCGGTGATCCCGCCATGCAGTCCTTCCGCCTCGACTCACAAATCGCGCTGGTGACGAGCGCCTACAGTGGGCTCGGCGCCGCCGTCGCCGTGGCGCTCGCGGAGGCGGGCGCCGATGTCGCGGTACACGACGGGCAGCAGTGTCCGGACCAGACCTGCGCCCGCGTCAGGCGCGCGGGCCGCCGCGCCGTGCCGATTACCGGCGACCTGGCCGACGTCTCCGAACCCGCGCGGCTCGTCGCCGACGTGCTCGGCGCGTTCGGCCGTCTCGACATCCTCGTCAGCCACGCCTGTCCGCCCGCCGCCGACGCGTACCGCGAGAACGAGTGGGACGACCTGATCGCAGGCCGGCTGTCGAGCACCTACCGTCTCTGTCGCGCCTTCGGCGGCTACCTGCTCGAAACCAAACAGGCGGGACGGATCATCAACATCGCCGCGCCGCGCGATCGCCGCCAGGGCCCGGGTCACGCGGCGACGACCGGCGGCATCGTGCACTTCACGCGCGCCCTCGCGCGCGAGTGGGCGCCGCACGGGATCGCGGTGAACGCCATCGCCCCCGGTTTCGTCCGCACCGGTGACGCGTCGCCGGCCGCGGCCCCGCCGGCGCCGGTGGAACGCCGGCGGGATGCCATTCCCGATGACCGCTGGGGACAGCCGGAGCACGTCGCTGGCGCTGCAGTGTTCCTCGCATCGCCGGCCGCCGCCTACGTCAACGGCCACGTGCTGGTGGTCGACGGCGGGTGGGGAGTGCCGGTGTGACGATCAAGCTGCGGCCCGCGGCCGAGTGCCGCTGGGCCCTCGTCTCGCTTGGCGAGGTCATGCTGCGCCTCGACCCGGGCGACAGCCGGATCCACACCACGCGGACCTTCCAGGCGTGGGAAGGCGGCGGCGAGTACAACGTCGCCCGCGGCCTGCGGCGGTGCTTCGGCCTGCCGACCGCGATCGTGACCGCACTGGCCGACAACCCCGTGGGCCGGCTGGTCGAAGACCTGATGCTGCAGGGCGGCGTCGAGCAGCGGGTGCGCTGGGTGAAGTACGACGGCGTCGGCCGGGCGGCGCGCAACGGCCTCAACTTCACGGAACGCGGCTACGGCGTGCGCGCCGCCCTCGGGTGCTCGGATCGCGGTCACACGGCCGTGTCGCAGCTGGCACCCGGCGACGTGGACTGGGACGAGATCTTCGGCCGTCTCGGCGCGCGCTGGTTTCACACCGGCGGCATCTTCTGCGCGCTCTCCGAAACGACGCCGCTCGTCGCGCGGGACGCGATGCAGGCGGCGCGCCGGCACGGGACGGCGATCTCCTACGACCTGAACTACCGCGACTCGCTGTGGCAGGCCGTCGGCGGCCAGGCACGCGCCCGCGAGGTCAATCGGATGCTCGCGCCGCTGGTCGACGTGATGATCGGAAACGAGGAAGACTTCAGCGCCGCCCTCGGGTTCGACGTGGAGGGCGTGGACGAGCACCTCTCGGCACTCGACCCGGCGAACTTCCGCCGCATGATCCAGGAGGCCGTAACCGCGTTCCCGAACTTCGAGGTCGTGGCGACCACGCTGCGCCACGCCCGCACCGCGTCGGTGAACGACTGGGGGGCGATCTGCTGGGCCGGAGGCGAGTTCCACCTCGCACCCAACCGCGAATGGCTCGAGATCTGGGACCGCGTCGGCGGCGGCGACTCCTTCGCCTCCGGCCTGATCTACGGCTTCCTTACCGAGCGTGGTGCGCAGTGGGCCGTCGAGTGCGGCGCCGCGCACGGCGCGCTGGCCATGACGACGCCAGGGGACACGAGCATGGTGACCCTGCCGGAGGTCGAGCGCGTGATGAAGGGCGGCACCGCCCGCGTGGCGCGGTGAGCCGCTGACGCCGGACTGAAGTCCGGCGCTACACCGCCGCGGTCCGTGTGCCGTGAGCCTTGCGCCCTGTGCCTTTGTGCCTGATGCCTAGAGCCTGGTGTCTGGTGCCCGGAGCCCGGAGCCCGGAGCCCGGAGCCTTTGTGCATTGTGCCTTGTGCATTACCCCTTTCTCCTCCCCTCCGTCCGCTCCGCCAATGCCTCCAGCGCCTGGCTGACGCGCACCGGGTAGTCGTCCCAATTCTGCAGCCGTCGGACGCCGTCCGGCAGTTCGCCGGTCGCCTCGGCGGCATGCCGCCGCGCATCGGCGATGCTGTTCTGTGCGCCGACGCGCCGTCCACCCTGCATCACGAGCGATAACAACGGTCGCGCGGACCCGCCCGGCGACGACTCTCCCGCGGTCGCCAGGACATCGCCCACGGCCCGCCCTTCACGCGAGATCCGCCACACCTGCTTGCTCCCCGGCAGCGTGCGTTTGCCCGCACTGAGCTTCACGACCGGCGCCATGACTCCACCGCGCTCGATCTCCACGAGCTTGTACACCCCGCCGAGCGCCGGCGCGTCGTTCGACGTGCTGAGCGCGGTGCCGACACCGAACACGTCGACCGGCGCTCCGTCCGCGAGCAGCGTTGCGATGCGGTGTTCATCGAGGTCGCCCGAGACGATGATCTGCGTTCCCTGAAGCCCGCCGGCATCCAGGATGCGCCGCACCTCGCCGGTCAGTACGACCAGGTCACCGCTGTCGAGCCGCACTCCCGCCGGCCGCAGGCCGGCGGCAACGATCGATCGGGCGGCTGCGACCGTGTCGTAGGTGTCGATGAGCAGCGTCGTCCGATCGCCGAACAGCGCGAGGTATTGCCGAAAAGCGTCGATCTCCTGGGGGAACGACATCACCCACGAGTGGGCCATCGTGCCTGAGACGGGAATGCCGAAGCGATAGCCGGCTTCGACATTCGACGTGGCGCCGCAGCCCGCGAGGTAGGAGGCCCGCGCCGCATGGAGGGCGGCGTCGAGACCGTGCGCGCGCCGGCTGCCGAACTCGATCACGGGCCGCCCGTGAGCCGCGTGCAGGATGCGCGCGGCCTTGCTCGCGATGCTGGTTTGAAACGTGATCGTCGCGACCAGCGCCGTCTCCACCAGCTGCGACTCCGCGGCCGGCGCGCTGAGGCGCAGGATGGGCTCGTTCGCGAACACGACCTCCCCTTCAGCCACCGCCCAGACATCGCCGCTGAAGCGGAAGGCCGGGAGCAGCTCGGCGAAGAAGGACTCCGGCGCCGACGCAAGCGCGGGCACCGTGCGGAGATAGCGGATCTCGTCGGGCGTGAAACGCAGGTGCTCCAGCAGATCGAGCGCCTGCGCCAGCCCCGCCGCAACGAGGAACGCACGGCCGCGAGGCAGGTGGCGCACGAACAGCTCGAACGTGCTCCGGCCGGTGATGCCGGCCTGCTGATAGCCGGCCATCATCGTCAGTTGGTAGAGGTCGGTCGCAAGGGGGGTAGGCATTCGAGGTTCCGGATCGCGGGTTCACACCAGCCAGCGGGCGCAGGGGGCCGGCCCCGACCATTGTTGGCGCCCGGGCTCCGAATTTGCCACGATATCAGGCATGACGCACGACGAGACGCCAGCGTTGCTGATTGTGGATGTGCAGAACGACTTCTGTCCGGGCGGCGCATTGGCGGTTCGCGACGGAGACCAGGTGGTGTCCGTGCTTCGGGGCCTGGCCGCGCGGTTCGGTGCACTCGGCCTTCCTGTGTATGCGTCGCGTGATTGGCATCCGGCCGACAGCAGGCACTTCGCCACGCACGGCGGCGCCTGGCCTGCGCACTGCGTCCAGGGGACCGAGGGCGCACGCTTGCGCGAGGACCTCGAGCTCCCACGCTCGGCGGCCGTGGTCACCAAGGGCCAGGGTGTCGACGACCAGGGCTACACGGCGATGGTGGGGGATGTGGCCGGGCGGGGGTCCCTGGTCGACGACCTCCGCGCGCGCGGTGTCGATCGGTTGTACGTGGGCGGCCTGGCGACCGACTACTGCGTGCGGTACACCGTGCTCGACGCGCTGCAACGCGGATTCGACGTGACCGTGCTCACAGACGCCGTCCGCGCCGTGGACGTCACGCCGGGCGACGGCGCGCGCGCGCTCGAGGAGCTGCACGCGGCGGGAGCCACGCTCGCACCGGCATCGGTGGTCTTCTCCGAGCGCGAGTAGGCAGTGGGACGCCCCCCCAGGCCGCGACGCTCGCCCGAAGACATCGCCGGACCGGGCACGCTGCCGGCGGTCTCGAGCGCCCTCGCGATCGATCGCGTCGTGCACGAGCGCATGCGGCTGGCGATGATCAGCGCGCTCGCGCTCAACGAGTCACTCGGTTTCGTCGAGCTCAAGGCGCTGCTCGGCGCGACCGACGGCAACCTCATCGTGCATGCGCGCCGCCTCGAGGACGCGGGCTACATCTCCTGCACCAAGACCACCGAGGGCCGAACGCCCCGCACGATCTACCGCCTGACGCCAGCCGGACACGCCGCTCTCCGACGGTACTTCGAGCGGTTGGACGAACTAGCCTCCAGAATTCGGAATTCGGAATCCGGAGTTCGGAATTAGGTTCGAATTCGGAGTTCGGAATTCGGAAGTATCGCGGAATGCAGGAGGTGGTCAGCGCGGAACGCATGCCCGGCGGCCCGGGGCTGCTGATCATCTCAGCCCGGGCGTTCACGACGCAACGCGGCCAAACGGCAGGATCTCCCTTTAACGACGGAACGTGGCCAGACGCGCAATTTGCCGTCACCTCTGCTCGGCCAGAGCGTGACGTGTCGCGCCGGGAACAGGCTGGACATCCAACCCCCAGGGGCCATCGGCCAGCCGCCAGCCGCCAGCCGCCAGCCGCCAGCCGCAAGACTTGCAACCCAACGCAACCGACGCCCGGACTCAGCACGTGGACTCAACCCCGCCCCAAATCCGTGACCAGGTCGCGAAGTCCTTTGAACGCGTCGAGCATTTCGCCGTAGGAGTAGTTCGCGTTCCGGCCGCTCGGGTTCGGCAGCACGAACAGGCGGGCGTTGCCGAGCGTTTCGGCGGCCTCGCCGATCGCGACGGCTGCTCCGCGGGCGAGATCGGGAAAGACCGCGCGGTAGATCGTCACACCCACCAGTGCCACTATCGCCGGCCGGTATCGCCGCACCTTCGCCACGAGCGCGCGGCGCCCGGCCAATAGCTCGCCCGGGCGCAGATCGTTGATGCCGGGTGTCGCGCGCGCCACCAGGTTCGTGATCCCGAAGCCCCAGACGAGCAGGCGGTCGTCATCCGCCCACGTGACCGGCTCGGGCACCAGTCCGGATTCGTAAAGTAGCTTCCAGAACCGATTCGAAGGCCCGGCGAAATGATGGCCGAGCGCAGCGGAACGCATCCCGGGGTTGATGCCGACGAAGAGCACACGAAGATCGGAGGCAATCCGGTCGCGAAGCAGAGCGGGCGGCGTGCCAGCCGAACGCCGGCGTGGTGAGGAGCTCATGCGATGGAAACGACGTCCCGCGGTTCACGCCGACCTCGCTTCATTTGAGGGTCACCGCGTACGTGCGTGAACATTGTAGTGCTGGGTTTTGGGGCCGGTTTGTGCCGTCGGTCTCATGCGCGTTGGCCGTGTCGTGGGTTGTGGGTTCGCGATTGGTCTGCTGTTGGAGGTTGGCGGGTTGTGAGTGTTGCGGGTCAGTTGTTGGTTGTGGGTTGGGCGGTCACGCCCGGGCTGACAAACATCAGCAGCCCCGGGCCACAATACGTGCGGCTCCGCACTGACCACCTCCTGCATTCCGCAATACTTCCGAATTCCGAACTCCAAATTCGTAGCTAATTCCGAACTCCGCATTCCGCATTCCGAATTTCGAAGTACCAACCGTCGTGCGCCCTGCGCCCTCTATACCCTGTGTGACCGACGCGGAGCTCGTCGAGCAGGCCCGCCTGGGTGATACGGCCGCGTTCGGTGAGCTCGTGCGCCGGCACCAGGACGCGGTCCTGCGGACGGCGCGCATCGTCTGCCGGTCACGGGAAGACGCCGAGGACGTGGCTCAAGAGGCGCTGGTGGCTGCATGGCACAAGCTCGCAGGTTTTCGCGGCGACGCGCAGTTCAGGACGTGGCTTCTCGCCGTCACCTGGCGCCACGCGCTGACGCGGCGAGAGTCGGTGTGGCGCCGGCTGCGGCGGTTTACGAGCACGGATGACGAGGCGTACCAGGAACCCGTGCTGCCGGGGCGGGCAATTGAAGACCGGCTGTCGGATGAGGCGCTCGTCCGGGTGGTCGAGAGGCTCGTGCACGCGTTGCCGCCGAAGCTGCGCGACCCACTGATGCTCATCGCCGCCGGCGACTGCACCTACGAGGAGATGTCGGTGATGCTGGGCGTCCCGAGCGGCACGCTGAAGTGGCGCGTGATGGACGCGCGCCGCCGGTTGAAGCAACAGCTCGCGACCGCGAGCCGCGAGGCGATGCGATGAGCCACCGGCCCGGGGACGACGTGTTTGACGCGCAGCTCGATCGGGCGCTCCGAGCGATCGTGGCGGACGAAGACCGTCCGGCTGACCTGCATGCGCAGGTCATGGCCAGCATCGCCGCGGGAGGCCAGAGTCGCCGCCGGCGGAGGCTCGCGACTGTGCTCGGCTTCGACATGCGTCTCCGCGCGAGGCCCGCAATCGCCGTGGCAGTCGCGGTGCTGGTCGCGGTTCTCGGAGTCGCCCTGTGGCGGTCGGCGGATCGCCGTGGAGCAGGATCGCGCGTGCCGCAGCAAACCAGGACAGTCCCGGCGCCACGGTCGGCGCCGCTCGGGAACGGTGAGCGAACCGCCACAACCACCTCGCCGGCGCTCCCGGATGCCGCGCGCGAGAGCGGCGGCGGCGAGAACGAGCAGGCGCCCCGCCGCCTTGCCAGGGGCCGCCGGTTCACGCCTCTGCGCCTTGCGGAGCCATGGGACGCGGCGGTGCCACCGCTCGATCCGCCCGAACCCCTCAGGGTCGACCCGATCGAAGAGCCGCCCTTACGAGTGGCACAACTGGAAGTGGAGCAACTGTCGGTCGCGCCCCTTGAAACACGCGAACTGAATCGTCCAGGGAAGGAGTGAGTCATGTCGATGCGGATGTGGAGGAGGACGGTAGCGGGCACGCTGTTGACGATGCTCGCGGTGGCCGTGAGCGTGCGGGCACAAGAGGCCACCGTACGGGACGGCCCGCCTGAAGGCGGGCACTACACGGTGTCAGCGCAGTGGGCTCTCGCGGCCGTGCCTGCGCAGGCCACCACGCCACCGCCGCCCCCGCCAGCGCCCGCGCCGCCGCAGGGCCCCTCACGTGAGGACGAGGACACACCCGCGCGACAGCCGCCGCCGCCGCCGCCGGCGGCACCGACGCGGGCTACCCCTCGTACGCAGGCACGGCCCGCCATTGCGGGCGAACCGCCACGAGCCGTCGTGGAGCCGCAGTACGTCTCGAAAGGAGTGAACATCCGCATCGACGCCACCGTGACCGAATCGCGCGGCGACCAGACGCTCGGCCGGAAGGTGGTGAGCATCACGCTCGTCGATGGCGATTCCGGCTCGGTGCGATCGTCAGCGATGGTCCCGGTCGGGACCGACAGTTTCACGCGCGTGCCGCTGAACATGGATGCACGCGGCCGCATTCGAGACGACAACCGCGTGCAGGCGCAGGTCACGCTCGACTACAACCGCGGCAGCGTCGAGTTCGGCGAGAGCGGGACCCAGCGCGTCGCACGCGACAGCGGCATTCGCCAGAGCGTGTCCGTCATCCTCGAGAACGGGAAACCGCTCGTCGTGGCGCAGTCGGCGGACCCGGAAGGGGATCGCCGGGTGACCCTGGAACTGAAGGCGACGATCCTCAAGTGACACACGGGGCCTGTTAGACCGCGAACCCACTTGTGTTGGGACGGTTCCGGGTTCCGGGTTCTGGGTTCCAGGTTGGGTTCCGGGTTCCGGGTTCGTTCCAAGTTGCTTGTTCACGGGTTCCGGATTCCGAGCGCCGGGTTCCTGATCGCCCCGTTGCTGCAATCGAGCCTGCGACGACCTGGAACTCGGAATCCAGGCACCCGGAACCGTTGAACCCCCGCGGAACCTGGAACGAACGAGGAACGAGGAACTCACCCTGGGACCCAGAACCCGGAACCCTACCAACACAAGTGAGTGCCCCACGTGTCTGCGACACACCTTGTGGCATGAAACGGACGCTTGTAGTTCTCGAGGTCTCCGGCCACAAGATGTCGTGGGCGGCGAGCCCGTTTCTTTGGAGTTCCGGGGTTAGCGAAGGGTTAGCGCCCGAGCACCTGTTCGAAGAACGTCAGCGCGCGGGGATCGCCGGTCTGGCCAAGCCAGAACATCGCCTGCTTGCGTACCTCGGCGTCGCGGTGCGTGCCGGCGAGCGCAATCAGCTTGGGCACGCCTTCGTCCCTGGGGAGCTGGCTGATGGCGAACACCGCGCGCTTCCGCACCTCCACGTCCGGATCGTCTTCGACGGCATGCGCGAGCGTGCCGGCGGCGCGCTCTCCGGCCTTCTGCGCCACCCAGAAGAGTGCCTGGCTCCTGACGCGCGGGGAGTCGTCGTGCCGTGCCATGTCGATCAGGCGCTCGAGGCCGGTGTCTCCCGTCAGCGTGAGCACGAACGTGAGGTGCTCCCTGAACGACTCGTCCTTGTCCGTGCGCGACAAGCGATCGATCACGCCGGCGCCTGCCGCACCGCGCGCCGCACCCATCCAGAACGCGGCGTCGCGGCGCAGTGACGCGGGGGAGGCGGGCGCCACCAGTTCCTCCAGCACGCGATCCGCCGAGGGATCGTCCGTCAGCGCGATGGCCGCCAGGGCGGCGCTCTTCGTCTGATCGGGGGTGTGGCGCGAGGCCGGCGCGTTCTGCAGGTCCGCACCCTCTCGCCGCACGACCTTCGCCAACACCACCACGCTGTCGTCGTGCCGCACACCGTCCATCCAGTAGACCGTGCGCGTGCCCGCCTCCACCGTGCAGCGGGCATCGGTGAACGTCACGCGATCGACCACGCCGCCGGTGACGCGCACGAGCACGACGAGGCTCGTCGTGTCGCCGTTGGTCGAGCTCCCGTTCTGGAAGTGACCATCGTCGTCGAGCACGCAACCGGTGTTCTCGCGGTGCCAGTCGCGGTTCCGCTCATCGGATCCATGCCGCTCGTGCTGCACAGCAGGCACCGTCCACGCCAGCCAGGCAGGCCCCGCGTCGTGCTGTGCGATCGCCGCCATGACGGGGCCCAATCCAGACCCAGCATCACGGCGCTCGATGTGGGTGGAGCGGACGGGCAGCGCAGCGGCGCGCTGCCCGGCGGCTTCGGACTGCGGCGCGGGTGCTTCGGCACTGGCGACGAGGGAAGCGCCCGCAGGCCCGGCCGAACCTCCTGCGAGGCCGCCCATGGCGATGGACACGGAGTAGACGCCGGCCACGAGAACGCCACGGATGCTCATTTCAGCAGCTCCATCATGTAATCCGTTGCTTCCTTCGAATTCATCAGGGACAGCATCTGCACGGCATCCTTCTTCCGGCCGGGGTCCTGCTCGTGACGCGCGATCTCGACCAGCGCCGCCGCGTTGCCCTGGACGAAGAACGCGTGCAGCACAGCCCCCTTCACGCGCGGGTCACGCTCGTTCGCGTAGATCTCCTTCAGCGTTGCCGCCGTGCCCATGCCCATGAGGCCCAGACGCTGCACGGCGTCGCGCCGAAGCTCCGCGTCCGTCTCCTTCGTAGCCAGGGCTGTCATCTGGTCCACGGCCCCGCTGACGAACAGGGCGTTGATCACGGCCTGCCGCACCTCGGGGCTCTTCTCCTGCTGATAGAGCTGATCGAGCTCCGTGCGCGCGCCAGACACGCCGAGCTGATTGATGGCCTCCCGGCGCAGCTCGGGCGAGGTCTCCTTCCGCGCGATCGCCGTCAGCTGCTCGCGGGCGCCGGCGAGCATCAGCGCATTCAGGACGGCCTTACGCGCCTGCGTGTTCGCCGTCGCACCGTAGATCTCGACGAGCGCCTGCCGGCTCTCGTTGCCGCCGAAGAGACCGAGGTAGCGGATCGCGGTCGCCTGCACCTCGGCATCGGCATTGCCCTTCGCCATATCCAGCAGCACCTGGCGCGCCTCCGGCGAGCCGCTCTGGGCCAGCACGAACATCGCGCGGTCACGCACGGCATCGGTCGGCGACCGCGCCAGCATCTGCTTGATGAGCGGCAGCGCGCGGGCGGGATCGGCGTTCATCAGCCCGCCGAGGGCCATCAGCTTCAGGTCGTCCGTGCCCGCCGTGTCGACGGCCGGGGCCTGTCCGCTCGCCTGGCGGATCTCGAGATCGAGCGCGGCGGCATCCTTGATCCAGCGGCTGCGCGGGTACGCCGATCTGAGCGCGGCAATCGACTGCAACGCCTCGTCTCGCCGGCCGCTCTTCTGCAGCGCGTAGGCGCGCCAGTAGAGCGCGGCATCCGCGCGCTCGCCCTTGAGCGCGGCGGCCCGCTCGAAGGTCTTCGCGGCGGTATCCCAGTCGCGCTGATCGAGCGCGGCGGTGCCCTGCGCGTAGAGCGTTCCCTCTTGCGACTGCATGTCCTCAGCCAGGGCAGGGATGACGGCAGACGCGTCTCCCGCACCTGCCAGCGCGAGGATCAGTGTGAGCTCGGCGATCATGATGTCGGTTCTCCGTTGTGAAGCAGCGTCCGCTGTCGCGCACGCATCTGCGCCCCGGTGACACGCAGCTTGAAGACGAGGCTGCGCTCCTCGATGCGGGACTGCAGCGCCCGGACCTCGGCCTCCGTGAGCCGGCCCGGGCTGTTGACGAGTTCGAGCAGGATCGGCTCGAGCTCGCCGAGCAGATCGGCGAGCGCCGGGGAGGAGGCGTCCTGCAGTGACTGGCGATACAGACGGTTGGCCTCGAGCAGCCGGCGCGCCCAGGCCTGTTCCGCGGTGATGTCGACCGTGCCCCGTCCGCTCGCGTGGGCGAGCTCCACGAGCCCGCGTTCTGCCCGCTCGACGTGGTCGCCGACGGCGGCGAGGACCACGCGCTCACGAATCGACTGAGGGCGGATCGAAGCGGCAAGCGGCGTTTCCGCGTTCGAGGACGAATCCGCGCGCGGCCCCGACCATCGGCCGGCGACGAAGGCGCTGACGGCCAGCAGTGCCACGGCGGCCGCGGCGAGCCATGGCCGCGCGTCACCCCAATTCAATCTGCGCGCGGCAGGGGCAGGGAGACGCGGCTCGAGGCGGGCCCACACACGTGCGCCGTAGTCCGATCCGCGCTCAGGCACGTCGTCGATCGCCGCCGATTGGAGAACGCGGCGCAGCTCCTCGGCATCCTTCCGGCAGCGGTCGCACGTGGCGAGGTGGATATCGACCTCGGCGCGCGTATCCGGCTCCGCCTCGTCGAGCACGACCGCGATCAGCAGGTCCTCGGCTATGTGGTTCATCGCTGCACTCCGACGATCGGTGCGAGCGCGCGCCGGATCTTTGCCACCGCCCGGAAGATGCTGTGCCGGGTTGCCGAGGGGCTCTGCCCGAGAATCCCGCAGATCTCCTCGATCGATTGCTCTTCGAGGTGACGCAAGGTGAAGGCAGCACGCTCGAGCGGCGTGAGCTCTGCGAGCGCCGCCTCCACGTGGTCGCGCATCTCGCGGCCGGCCGCCTGCCGCTCGGGGCCTGGCGCCGCGCTGGCGGCGCGCATCACGACGGGCTCGGCGTCGAACGGCGCGCTCTCGGCCGGACGACGCCTGATGAGATCGATGGAGCAATTCGCGGCGATCCGGTGCAGCCAGGTGGCGAGAGAGGCCCGGCCTTCGAAGCTGTCGAGCTCGGAATAGGCCTTCAGAAACGTCTCCTGCACCACGTCCTCCGCGTCCTCTTCACTCCGGGTCAGCCGGTACGCCACCCGGAACACACCAGCGCTGTGCCGCTCGACGATCGAGCGGAAGGCGTCACGATGTCCTGCTTTCGCCCGCGTCAGGATGGTGGCGTCGGCCTCGTTCACAGTCAGGAGATTAGACGGGGCGGAGGAGCCGGCGTTAGCTTCGGGCGGCTGAGGCGCTCCTGCACTGGGCTGGACGGAGGGTCCAACGCGTACCTGCCGCCCACCAGACGGCGGGGCCATTGGTCCGCCGAGCGGGTCCGCACGGCGCAGTCCCTTCGTGAGCGCGGAGTGACGCTGTCAGACGTGGTGCGTGAAGCCATCGACGAGCGGTATGCCACGCTCGGCGGACGAGGAACGCAGGGAGACGTTCGGACGACGGTCGGCCGAATTTTCGAGCAGTTCCCGGATCCGCCGGACCTGGAGGCGCGTGAGTACGACGTCCACGA
This sequence comes from Vicinamibacteria bacterium, assembly GCA_963697705.1. GTDB lineage: Bacteria > Acidobacteriota > Vicinamibacteria > Vicinamibacterales > JAENWD01 > CAVUCH01. The sequence goes on along the minus strand of CAVOPA010000006.1, from coordinate 195,575 downwards.
CCGGCGCGCGGCTCGAGCGGCGATCGTACGCAAGCTGCGGCGGGCCGCCCAGTGATTCTCATCGACACGACTCCCCTCGTGGCGCTCTGCGACGCGCGGGACTCCAAGCACCGGCGGGCCGTCAACCATCTGGAGGCGCTTGCGTCAGACGAGTTCGGCGTGTGCGAGGCGGTGCTGACGGAGGCATGCTTTCACCTGCCGCATCGCAGCCAGCGACAGCGGCTCCGAGCCTTGCTGCATCACTTGAGCATCCAACCGCTGCCGGTCACGCTCGAACGCGCCTTGTGGCTGGACGCACTCGACTGGCTGGCCAAGTACGCGGACGAAGAACCTGACTGGGCCGATGCGTGCCTCGCGGTCCTCAGCGGACGAGACAAGAACCTGAGAGTCTGGACCTACGATCGCGAGTTCCGGACCACGTGGCGCAGACCGAACGGCACACCCATTCCCCTGGCGGTGAGCCCGACCTGATTGGCCGATCGGCGGCTGCGGTATGCTCGTCGTTCGCCGATGTGTCGAGCGATGTCCAAGGCCTCGAGATTCGCGCGTCGGAAGGAGATACGACATGCAGCGCAAGACCGCCCACGATTTCGATCAGGAACTGCTGATTCTCTTCGACGCCTACGTGCACGGCGCACTCGACCGCCGGGGCTTTCTCGACAAGGCCGCAAAGTTTGCGGTCGGCGGCGTGACCGCGGCCATGCTGCTCGACGAGCTCAGTCCCAATTTCGCCGAAGCGCAGGTCGTGCGCCCGGACGACGGGCGGCTCACGGCCGAGCGCGTCGAGTACTCGTCGCCTGCGGGATACGGCAAGATGCAGGGCTACCTCGTTCGGCCGGCCAAGGCCGACGGCAAGCTGCCGGGCGTGCTCGTCGTGCACGAGAACCGCGGGCTCAACCCGCACATCGAGGATGTCACCCGGCGCCTGGCGCTGGAGAAATTCGTCGCCTTTGCGCCCGACGCATTGTTTCCGCTCGGCGGCTATCCGGGCGACGAGGACAAGGCACGCGAGCTGTTCGGCACCCTCGACCAGGCGAAGACGCGCGAGGACATGGTCGCCGCGTTCGGGTTTCTCAAGACGCGACCCGAGTGCACGGGCAAGGTGGGTGCGGTGGGCTTCTGCTATGGCGGGGGCATCGTCAACATGCTCGCGACGCGGCTGCCGGATTTGGCCGCAGGCGTCGCGTTCTATGGCAGCCCGCCTGACGTGGCGGACGTGCCGAAGATCAAGGCCCCGCTGCTCATCCAGTCGGCAGCGGTCGACGACCGCATCAACGCCGGGTGGCCGGCCTTCGAGGCGGCGCTGAAGAGCGCCAACGTCTCCTACGAGCGCCACCTCTATCCCGACACGCAGCACGGCTTTCACAACGACACGACGCCACGCTACGACGAGGCGGCGGCGAAGCTGGCGTGGCAGCGCACGCTGGCGTTCTTCAACCGCCACCTGCGGGGGTGAGGCGCGGCGGCGACACGGGCTGCGTGCAGCGGCCGGAACGCGCCAAGAGCCGCTCGGCAGCGTTCAGGAGGCGGCGCGCGCCCACCGGATGAGCGTGGTGAGATCCGGCGGCTTTCCGTGCCGCAGGAGCGCGATCTTGAAGACCTGCGCGGCGAACCAGATCGCGCCGCACCCGCCGCGCAGGCGCCTCCCTCCTGGCGAGTGCTTTTGGCGCCGACCGCCGGGGTCCCCGCCGCGCGGACTGTGCGGGTGGGGTGGCCGCGGGTGGGGCTGTCCGGCGACAGGACCCGCGTCAACCATCAACTCAAACGAGTTGTAGGTGTAGTGGACCGCCAAGCGTCGAGTCACGCTCCCCACACTTACTGTCCGGACGCCTCAGCACCTGCGCAACCCGCTCGCCAGTCAGCCGTGCAACTTGCCGCTCATAGGGCGTAGTGCACTCTGACCTGCGGCGGAAACGCCGCTTGGACCTCGGATGTAATCGCGTTTCCGGACACGCGCAGCTCGCGCAGGCGCGGCAGCCGCGCGAGCCGCGCGACGCCGGCGTTCGTCAAGGCGTGACACGCATCGAACGTGACCCGCTCGAGCGAATCCATCGTGCTCAGCAGCTCCGGCGTTCGATCGGTGATCGTGGTGTAGCTGTTGAAGTAATACGAGAGACTCCGCAGGGCTGTGATGTGCTCAGTCGCCGCATCCGTTGTGTCGCGGCAGTACATCAGGATCAGCGACTGGAGCTGCGTGCACCGGCCCACGTGGCGGAAACCCGCGTCGGGAACGTCCATCGGCATCAGCTCGATCAGTGCCGGGAACGCAGGCAGCGCCGAGACTCCGGCGTCGTCTACATTCAGGCAGCTCACGGACAGGCCGCGGAGCGCCGGCATGTTCGCGAGCGCCCTGAACCCCCGGCTGCGAAGGTTGTGGCAACGCCGTCCCCAGATGTACTCGATCGAGCGCGACCTGCTCAGCGCGACGAATCCGTCGTCGCCTGCTACCGTGTCCTGTGCGCCGAGAAAGCGCAGGCTTTGCATCCGCGCGAGGTGCGGCATCCAGTCGTCCCTGGCGTCCACGCCGAGTGCTCCGAGATGCGGAAGCGAGACGAGTGGCTCGACACCGGCCGCGGTGATACCAAGGCGGCTGTCGTCGATGTCGAGGCTGAAGAGGCCGTCGAGACCTTCCAGGCGGCGCATGCCATCATCCGTGAAGGACCCGCGGAGCGAGAGATGGTTCGGGAGCACCTTGGGACCGAGCAGCGTGAGCGTCGCCTCGCCCGCCTGCCAGGTTTTCAACATCGGAAGTTCGTGCAGCAGCGGGATTCCCGCGTCGGTCAGGGCGATCGAGAGTTCGTGCAGATGGCGTTTGCCCGCGAGTGCCCGGAGCGCGCCGTCACCGGCGGCGGTTGCGGCCAGATTCGCCCGCTCGAGCGCATGGCAATGTGCGAGGGCACCGGCGCCCTCGTCGGTCACGCGGGTCGAGGCGAGCGAGATCGTCCGCAGCTGCGGCAGGCTGGCGAGGACGCTCAGCCCTGCATCCGTGATGCTGGTGCCGCTCAGATCGAGATGCTGCAGGGCCGGCAGTCGCGCGAGGTGACGGACGCCGTCATCTGTCACCTCGCGGCAGCCGGAGAGGCCAAGCGCGGTGATGGTCTCTACACGCGCCACCTCCTTCAGCAACTCGTCGGTCATCTGCCCGTCGGCACTGAGGCCCGCTGACGGGTGCAGCGCCAGCAGCCGGATGATTTCTCCCCACTCGCGCGAGCTCGCGACGATGTCCCATTCGTCGTTCCCTTCGTGAACGACGAGCCGCACCGGTTTCGCCGCTACACGAGACCCCACCGGTGCGGATTGCGTGAACGCCTGCAGTTCGGCCCAGTTTCGAAACCCGTGCTCCACGGCGACGAGGTGGCGTGCGTCGTCGGGCGTGATGTCGACATCATCACCAGGGCCGATTGATCGCTTTCCGAGATCGAGCTGAACGTACGTGCGCATGGCGCGCCAGGCGCGCCGATGCCAGGTGTAGCGGTAGTGGCGCTCCATCGCGTCGGGTGTGCCGGTGCGATACGCCTCGAGCAGCGCGTCGGCCATCACCTCGTATTGCGCGATCGCCGCCGCGCCGGCATGAGGGTCGCCCGCCGGTGCCTCCTTGATGGCGTGCTCCAGGGCTGCCCAGGCCGCGAACCCATGTTCAAGGGCCAGAGCGTGCCGCACGTCGACGAGCGTGGGCACCTCGGGAGCGTTCGGGAGCACTCGGCGGAGCCGCGCGCGCGCATCGGGATCGCCGGCGGCGAGCGCGTCACGCCAGCGCTGCGCTTCCTGTCCAAGGCCGTCCAGGCTGAGTGGCGACTGTGATTCGTCGCTCATGAGATCCATCCAGGGCCGTTCACGCCAATCCGTGTCGCCCGTAATCATACCCAGCGTTGCCGCAGCGCAGCCGCATGACCGGCGCTCAGGAACTGTTCCTCGTTGACGATTCGGACCGCGAGGAGCAGTGTGAGCAGCGCGTGCGCTATCGGCTTGTGCCGTTCATCTGGTCAGCGATGAGGGAGGTATCAGCATGCGATTCGCGCGAATGGTGTTTCTTGCCGCCGGCCTGTGGGGCGTGCTCATCGTGACGCCGCTCTACTTCTTGTACGACACGGTCGGTCGCCAATATCCCCCACCGATTACGCATCCCGACTTCTATTACGGATTCGTCAGCGTCACGCTCGCGTGGCAGGTGGCGTTCCTGTTGATAGGAACCGATCCGATTCGGTTCCGACCGCTGATGATCGCCGCAATCCTGGAGAAGGTTGGGTATCTGGCAACGCTGAGCACGCTCTACCTTCAAGGGCGCCTGCAGTTTGGACAACTCGTGGTCGTGAGCCCTGACGCGATATTCGGCCTGTTGTTCGTGGCGGCACTCATCACGACGTCGTCGAACTCGGTCGCGAAACAGACAAAGACCGTCTCGGCGTGAGCGCGACGACATGCACGTTCGTCCGGCACGATCGCGCCCCCTTGATCTCGCGGAGACGCTACGCTCGGCACGAACATGCCGCCGGCACCACACGCTGGATCGAGGATGCGTCCGTGAAGTGGTGCGAGCACTTCGGCGAGCAGGCGAACGATGCTCGATGGGCCAGCGCCCCCTCAGCCCGGGCAAACTCCTGCAACGCTCCTTCGTCTCGCCCCCCCATTCGTCGAGAACACGCGGTTCCCTTTCATTTTTTTGCTGCCGCCAGGCCGTCGCGGCGGTGTGACATACTGTGCGCTCATTCGCAGATGCCGATGTTCTGCTCCCGATGCGGAACTGCCGAAGACAGCTTCGGGCGATGTCCCCGCTGTGACGCTTCCGCGCACGCCAGGACGTCCGCCCCTGTCGTTGCTGACGCGCTGGTCACCGGCGCCGACGCGCTCGTCACGTCTGACGAGGACCTCACACGAGATTCATCGGCCAGCGGCGCGTTGCCGTTCAACAGCGCCACGCTGCGACCAGGCCAGCGGTTCGGTGCCCGATACACCATCATCCGGTCGCTCGGTTCGGGCGGCATGGGCGACGTGTACCAGGCGTGGGACGAATCGCTCGGCATGGCAGTCGCGCTGAAGACCATCAAGGCCGACCCCGCCGCGCCGCCCGGGACCGCTCACGATCTGGAGGAGCGCTTCAAGCGCGAGCTGCGCCTGGCGCGACAGGTCAGTCACCCGAACGTGGTGCGCATACACGACCTCGGCGAGCTCGGTGCCGTCAAGTACCTCACGATGGCGTACGTGCAGGGCGAGAATCTCGCCACGGTTCTCGGCACCGAGGGCAAGTTGCCGGTGCCCCGCGCGCTCGCCATCGGGCGCCAGATCGCCGCGGGTCTGGCCGCCGCACACGAGGCCGGCGTCGTCCACCGCGACCTCAAACCGGCCAACGTGCTCATCGACCAGGACCAGCGGGCGCTGCTCACCGATTTCGGCATTGCCCGCGGGGTGGATGGCGGGACCGTGCACACACGCGCCGGCGCGGTGGTCGGCACGCTGGCCTACATGGCGCCGGAGCAGGCGCGAGGCGACGTCGCCGATCAGCGATCCGACGTCTACGGATTCGGTCTCATCCTGTACGAGCTCCTCGCCGGTGGGCGGCCGCGAGTGGGTGGCCAGAGCGACCTCGCGGATCTCATGGCGCGTGTCACCCAAGGACCGATTCCGCTGCGGCAGGCCGCGCCGGGAACGCCCGATCCGCTGGTCCAGCTCGTCGATCGCTGCCTGAAACGGGATCCCGACCAGCGATTCCAGGACGCACGGGACCTGCTCGCCGCCCTGAACCAGCTCCGCCCGGACGGGACGCTCGCGCCACCGGAAGCACGCCGCAGCCGATGGAAGCTGGCAGCGGCTGTCGTGGCAGTAGTGGGCGCGATCATCGCTGGCACGTGGTGGTTGGCGGTTCGCAACCGCGTGCCACCGCCGATCATTGCGCGTGCGCCGTTGTCGGTCCTGATCGCCGATTTCGAGAACAAGGCGGGCGATTCGGTGTTCGACGGCTCGCTCGAACAGGCGCTCGGCATCGCGGTCGAGGGCGCCTCGTTCATCACGAGCTTCTCGCGGAAGACGGCAGCCGACCGCGCGCGGGAGCTTCGACCCGGAAGCCGGCTGGATGTCGCTGCCGCGCAGCTCGTCGCCGTGAGCGAAGGCATCGCCGTCATTCTCGGGGGATCGATTCGGCGCGACGGAGCGGGATACGTCCTGGAGGTCCGGGCCCTCGACCCGGCGGGCGGCCACGCGATCGCGACCGTGTCGGAGGCTGCCCCGGACAAGGGCGCCGTGCTCGCCGCCGTCGGCCGACTGGCGCAGCAGGTCAGGGCGGCGCTTGGGGATACGACGCCGTCCGCCGCCTTGCAGGCCGAAACCTACTCGACGAGCTCGCTCGAAGCCGTGCACGAGTACAGCATCGCGCAGAGCCTGAGCGTGGACGGCAGAAGCGAGGAGGCCATCCGGCACTACCGGACGGCGGTGGACCGTGACCCGCGGTTCGGCCGTGCCTACGCCGGGTGGGCGGCGAGCACGTACGACCTGGGTCGTCGGACGGAAGCGGAGGAGCTCTGGAAGAAAGCGCTATCGCTCATGGATCGCATGACCGACCGGGAGAAGTACCGGACACTCGGCGCCTACTTCATGAACGTCGCGCGGAATTATGACAAGGCGATCGAGAACTACCGCCAGCTGGTCGCGCAGTACCCTGCCGATCTCGCCGGACGAAACAACCTCGCCCTGGCGTACTTCTACACGCTGGACTTCCCGCGTGCCCTCGAGGAAGGCCGCCGCGCGATCGACATCTACCCGAAGAGCCCCAAGTTCCGCGCGAACTACGCGCTGTACGCGATGTATGCGGGCGACTTCGCAACGGCAGTCGAGAGCGCCGAACAGGTGCTGCGGACCGATCCAGGGTACGACGTCGCGTACCTGCCCCTCGCGATGGCCGCAGCTGCCGGTGGGAATGTCGCCGGCGCGCGTGCGGTGTACGACCGCGCGAGGACGGCCGGCGCCATCGGAGTGTCGCTCGCCAACATGGGCGATGCCGATCTGGCCGTCTATCAGGGTCGGCTGGCGGATGCGGCATCGATCCTCACGTCAGCCATTCCCCTGGACGAGAAGAACGAGAACAGCTTCGGCGCGGCGTCGAAGTCGCTGGCGTTGGCGGAGACGCTCATCGCGCTCGATCGGCCCGCCGCGGCGGTCGGCGCCGCAGAACGAGGCCTCGCCCTCGAGACGAACGAGTTCGTGGCGGTGCCGGCCGCACGAGTATTCGCCGCGGCAAACCACGACAATCGCGCCGAAGAGCTCGCCGCCGCTCTCCAACGCCGGGAACAGCCGTTCCCGCGCGCCTACGCACACGTGATTTCCGGCGAGCTGGCACTCCGCCGCGGCCACGCCTCGCAGGCGATCGCCGCCTTCTCGGACAGCATCAAGACGGCCGACATCTGGCTGGCACGGTTTGGCCGTGGGGTGGCGTTCGTCGAGGCGGAACGATATGCCGAGGGCCTATCGGATCTCGAGCTGTGTCTGAAGCGGCGAGGTGAGGCGACCGCACTGTTTCTCGACGACGTACCGACCTGGCGTTACATGGCCGTGCTGCCATACTGGCACGGCAGGGCGCAGCAGGGACTCGGGATGGCAGAAGCCGCCCGTCAGAGCTTCGAACAGTTCCTGCGGCTGGAGTCTTCGTCGACACCCACTCCGCTCATTGTCGACGCGAGGACCCGGGCGGCCGCGTTGAAGGACACCGCCACCCGGTGATGTGTCCTGTTGCCCCCTGCCACGAGCCGGTCGCCTCCTTCACAGCGCGTGTTGGCGGGCAGTAGGATCACCTGTGCCTCGGAGCGCCTCGGCCGTCCGGGGCGATCGCGGGCATGCTGGTGAATCGTTCATGTAATCCAGGTTCAGGCCGGCGCCGAAGATCTTCCAGCCGATCGAGTGGTCAGGACGAGAAGACGGATGAGTCACGTAGTCGAGCCCTTCTTCGATCGGCCGTGCGCACTGAGGCCTGGCCCTTCGAGGAGGACAGATGAGTGAGGCGGCGAACGTCCAGTTGATCAAGGAGCTCTACGACAGGTTGGGCAAAGGCGATCTCGAGACCGCCCTTGGGTTGATGACCGACGACGTGACCTTTGTCGTGCCAGGGCCGCCAGGCATCGGCGCTGCCGGAACGTGGCGCGGTCATAACGGCGTGCGCGAATGTTTCGCTCGCCTGCGCGAGGCGCAGGAAAACCAGAGTACCGATGTACGGGAATTCGTGGCGCAAGGGAACACCGTCGTCGTCCTGCTGCACGTCATCGCGAAGGCACGCTCCACCGGCAAGAGGTTCGAATCGGACCTTGTGCACTTCTTCACGCTGAGGGATGCGCGGATCTCGAATCTGATCGACTTCTTCGACACGGCCGCGCTCGTTGACGCGTATCGGGCGTGACCCGGTGAGGCAAAAACGCAAGCGGCCGCCAACACGGAGGAGAGTCGATACCCGCGTCGCGGGAACGACCGGGCCGACACTCATGGCGCACCCGCGGCGGGGTATCAGGTGCAGGCATCTTCGGGACCGCTGACTCGGCACTTCATCGCGCGTCGACTCCACGCGATGGTGCGCCTGGCGATCGTTATCGTCGTGCTGCTGCTGGTGGTCGTGGCCGGCGGTGCCCTCTTCCTTGCCTCTTCGGCGGGCAAGGCGCTCGTGCTCCGCACCGTGTCGGCGTCGCTTCTCGATCGTCTCGGGATCGAGGCGCGCGCCGCCGGTCTCGACTACCGGCCCAGCTCGCTCGGCGTCACGTTGCACGCCGTCAACATCAGGCAATCCACCGCGGCGCGTCCGTTCCTCAAGGCGGAACGCGTAGAGGTCGACTTTTCCCCCGCTATTCTCCGCGGTACCCTGGTGCTCCGCCGGCTCGATGTCACCAGGCCCGAAGTCGTGCTCGACTCCACAACGCAAGGTGCGTCCCCGGTCCGGGCGGCTGACCGCGATGGGGAGGCTCACGCACGAGCCTCCGCAACGGTTCCCTCATTCGACATTTACGGCGGGCGGATTCGCGATCTCCAGCTCACGTCTGTCAGTCCGGACGGCATCTACGTCGCTGTTCGCGGGGTCTCGCTGTCGTTCACCGGCGAAGGGCCAGGCACCGTGCGGGGAGCGGTTGTCGTTTCAGGTGGGTGGTCGGTCCGGCGCGGAGCGGCAGAGATTGGCTTCGATCGGGCAAGCGCGGACGTGTCACTCAGCGGAACGGCGCTGGCCCTCACGTCGATCACGATGGAGTCGCCGGTGGCGGCAATCGGCGGGACCGCGCACCTGGACGTCAGCCGCGGCGATCTCGAGCTGAAGTACGACGCGCGGGTTGCCCTCGGCGAGCTCAAGAAATGGTCGAGGGAGGTGCCTCCTATCGAGGGCGAGCTCGAGGCGTCAGGCACCGTCGGTGGGACGCTTGACCATCCCGTCGGAAGCTTCGATGGCCGGGTCAACCGCCTTCAATGGCAGGAAATCACGGACGCCAGCGTGTCGGCGGCGGGCCGCTGGTCCGGTACGAATCTGACGATCGATCGGTACAACGCTTCGAGCCGGGCGCTGGGTGCGAATCTGAAGGGGACCGCGAGTCTGGTTGTTGGTGACCACGAAGGCTCCAGCTCTCTCCGCGCTGAGGCGCGCGTAGAGAATGCCCGCCGCCTTGGCCCGGTGGCCAGGGTCTCCGCGCTGCCCGCCGCGCCACTGACGCTCGTGTCCGACCTCACGTGGCCCGGGTCGGTGCCCGGTCCTGAGTCACTGAGCGGCCGCGTCCAGATGACCGTCCTGAACGTGGCGGCGCCGCGCGCCACGCTCGCGACGGTCGACGCCACCGGTGAACGCGGCCGTTGGAGCGTGCACTCACGCGGCGGGCTCGAAGGCGACACGAGCGTGGCCGGCGACATCTCGGTCGTCCTCGATCGCGCGAACCTGCCGCAATCGACCGTGACCGGTCGCTTCGGTGCCCAGTCCGCGAATCTGAAGGATGCGGTGCGAGATCTGCGGCGGCAAGGATTCCTGCCGGCGAATCTCGAGGCGGTGCTGCACGCAGGGCGGGCGACAGTGGATGCGACGCTCACTGGGACGCTGGCCTCGCCGCGGCTCGAGGCGAGGCTCACCGCGGACTCGCTCGCACTCGGGGGAGTAGAGCAGGTCAGCGGCGAAGCGCAGGTGCGTCTCGAGGGCCGCGCCGTCGAGATCACCCGGATGACGGCCGAAGCTTCCGGGAATCGCGTCGAGGTACACGGGACGGCGACGGCCGGCAACGGTCCGATTCATCTCGCCATCGACGGGCGACTCAATCGCCTGGACGTCCTCGCTGCTGCGCTTCCGGTCGAGTGGCGGCCATCAGGGTCGCTCGTCCTCTCAGCGACGCTGGACGGATCGACGGCCGATCCGCGGCTGGCGGCGCGAATCTCAGGTTCCGGCCTCGATGCCAACGGAATCGCCATCGACTCCCTCGAGGGAGACGTCACCTTCGCGCAGGACGTCCTGAATGTGACCGGCCTTCGCCTGAATCGTGGCGACGGATCGCTCCGGCTCGAAGCCGAGATCGATCGCCGCCTGGAGCACATGCGGATCTCCGGACGTGGGGAGAAGCTGGCGCTGTCATTGCGGACGCTGACTGACACCAGTTCTTCCCCGCCAGCGGCGCCGACCGCGGCGGAGGCTCTACACCTCGATGACGCCGCGGTCGAGTTCGATGTCGCCGGCTCGCCGAGACAACCGACGGGAACGTTCTCCATGGTTGCTGGCGACGTCGGCATCGACGGTCGCTCGCTCGGGCGGGTCGAGTTGACTGCCAACAGCGCCGACGGGGCGGTGCGGTTCGATTTCCGGATGCCGACCTTGAGCGCTGATCTCAGCGGCCGCATTGGTTTCGGGCCAGAGTGGCCTTTCGAGGCCCGCGCGAACCTGCGCAGGAGCGAGCTGACATCGCTCGCGGCGCTGCTGGAGAGGACGATTGCCCTGCCCGACACCTCGGCAACGATCACCGCATCTGCGGATGTCAAAGGTCAGCTCAATCGGCCGCTCGAATCTACGGGAGTCATTACCGTGCCGGAGATCGAGGGACAACTTCGGGGCAGGCCGCTTCGCCTCCTTCAACCAGGACGAATCAGGTTCGACGGGCGCCGGCCAACTCTGGAGGAGCCATTCCGCATCACGCTGGGGGGGTTCTCGATCGGGCTCGCGCGTGTCCGCGAGCGCGAAAGCGGCGTCCTGGTCACGCTCGAAGGCCGCATCGAAGACGGGATCGCCTTCCTGCCACCCGATATGCTCATCACTCCGTGGCTGGCGGAGGGACCGGTTCGTGCGCAGGTCTCGCTGGACCAGGATGGGGACCGCTTCGCGATCGCCGGCGATGGCGAGGCGACGATTGACCGGCTGATGCGCGCCGAAGGCGAGTTCGCACGTGGCGTCCATCTGCAGACCCGCATTCGAGGCAGTGCCATCGAGTTCTCAGTCGAGGATGGCGTTGTTCTCGGGGCACCAGTCAGCGCCACGGCGCGCCTGCCTCTCGCCTGGGCTGTCCCCGCATGGCTGGCCGACGGCGTGCCCGCCCCTGGAGACATCTCACCGACCCAAGCAACAGTGACGGCGCGAGCGGATGCAACGCTCGTCCCGGCGCTTCAAGCACTCGGCATCGAGAAGACGAACATAACGGGGACAGCGAAGGTCGCTCTGGAAGCCCACGCGACCGAGCCGCGACTGGACGATGTCGTGGCCACGGTTACCTTCGAGGCTGCCCAGGTCTCGGTCGACGATGTCGGCCTGACCCAGCAGGTACCGACGAGGCTGCGATTCGATCGGGGGCGGCTGGAAGTCGGGGCACTCGACTGGAAGGGACCGCGCTCGTCCCTCACAGCCTCGGGCGCTATCGGCCTTCTGCCAGGCACCGAAGGAGAGTTTCGGGCCGAAGGGACGACCGCTTTGGGGCTTCTCCGCATGGTGGCCCCAGGAATCGGTGGCGAGGCAACCTTCCAGGTTCGTGTTGCCGGGCCGCCCGGAGCGCGCGACGCGTCCGCGAAAATCGACTTCAACGACGTCAACATCGTCGAGCCGGACTGGCAGCTGGCACTCGCGGGCCTCTCGGGGCCGCTGACGCTCGAGGCCGGTGTCCTCGACACCCGCGGGCTGAAGGGACAGTTGAACGGGGGCGACATCACGATCGAAGGAGCGATTCCGATTCGCGCCGGCACCGTCGCGCCGCGTCCCTTGATTGTCGAAGCGCGCGGTCTGTTCGTCGAGGTCCCCAAGGGCCTGCGCAGTCAGCTCGACACGCGCCTCACATGGGAGAACGCCGCCTCGGGGTCACGCCTGTCCGGTCAGATCACGATCGCCTCGGACAGCTATCGGGAACCGATCACTGCGCTTGCGGCCGCGATCTCCGCGGTCACGCCTGGCGGTGCGCCACCGCTATCGGTGGCGCCGTGGATTGCGGCTACGGCGCTCGACATCCGCCTCAACTCCGTCGGTCCCATCGTCGTCGATCAGAGCGTGCTGAATGTCGAACTGGTACCCGACGTGCGCGTCACGGGCACGGTCGGCCGCCCGGCGCTCGACGGGCAGGTGACGATCCAGGACGACGGGCGGATTCGCATGGGAGGGCGCTCGTACCGGCTGACGGAGAGTCGCCTCGAGTTTTCCCCAGCGACGGGGCTTCTGCCGCGCCTGAACCTCATCGGCGAGGCGCACGTCAGCTCGTACGTCGTCACCGTGCGAATGAGCGGACGAGCCGACCAGATTGAAACGAACTTCTCGTCCGATCCGCCGTTGAGCGAGCGGGATGTACGCTCCCTGCTCGTCACGGGCCAGATTGCGGATCCGGCGAGGGGAACGACCGACAGCAATACGTTCGCCGTCGGCGCGGTGTCAGGCGACGTGCTTGGAGTCGCCGGGCAGTTCGTCGGGCTCGATACGGTGAGTGTTGGCACTGAAGACCTCGACCTCGTGTCGAGCGACGTCGACCCGGCCACTCGCCTGACGGTGTCGAAGCGGTTCCGGACGAAGTTCGAGCTCGTGTTCTCGGAAAACCTCGAGGAGAACGAGTCCACCTGGATCGTCATCTACCGCCCGGTCAGCGGTTACGAGTTCCGTGTGTCGTCGGAGGAGAACACCAAGGAGGCGTTCGAGTTCCGTCAGGAGATTACCTTCGGCCCCGGTGTCTCCCCGCGCACCCGCGCCCGCGCCGCCAACGTCGGCGTCCAGGACAAGGTCCGCGGGGTGGTACTCGCTGGCGAACCCGGCTTCAGCGCCGAGCAGGTGCTGGCGGGTACGAAGCTCCGACAGGGCGACCGCTTCGAGTTCCGAGCATGGCTGGAGGATCGCGATCGCATCGAGCGGTTCTACCGGGACAGGGAGTACTACACCGCGCGTGTCGTGCCGATGCGCACAGCGGCCGAGAGCACAGGCAAGGAGCGTCCCGTCGATCTCCAGTACCGCATCGCGCGCGGACGACGAACGGTGCTCGAAGTCACGGGGTACGACGGAGGTGACGATCTCCTCAATCGCCTTCGGCAGACGTGGTCCAACAACGTGGTCCTCGACCTGCTGGACGACAGGCTCACCAAGGCAACCCGCGATCATCTCATCGATGCCGGGTTCCTCCGCGCCCGGATCGAGGTCGAGGTCGATCGACCCGACAGCGACACCGATCGCGCACGCGTCCGCATCGATCCCGGCAGGCGCACGGGCTCCCGCCAGCTTGCGTTCCGAGGCAACCAGGTGCTCGCGACTGAGACGTTGCAGGGACTCACCGCGTCGCGTCGACTCGATGCCAAAGCGTGGACGGATCCAGCCCCGCTGATCGCTGCGATCCGCGCGGCGTATGCGGCCAAGGGGCATCTCGCGGCGCAGGTCACCATCGAGCCAATCGAGTTCGCGGACGACGCCGCGACGTTGCCGATTCGGCTCGACGAGGGGCGGGCGGCGCTGGTGGAGGCGATCCACTTGATGGGCGTTGCCCCCGAGCGGCGGGCCGGAGCGCTCGAGGCGATCGCCCTTGCCGTGGGGTCGCCCTTTAGCGCCGGGGCGGAACGATCCGGACGCACCCGGCTGGAGGGTCACTACCGCGACCTCGGCTTTCGCGACGTGCAGGTGGAGACGACGGCGACCCCCGCGTCGCAGGGAATGGACATGGCGCTGACGTTCACGGTGAAGGAGGGGCCGCTCCACGTGATCAGCGCCGTCGAGATCGAGGGCGTGCAGTCGACCAGGCCGTCGCTCGTCAGCAAGGCCGTTCAGCTGACGCCGGGCCAACCGGCCGGCGCGGCGGCCGCCGCGGCAACCGAGAAGCGGCTGTACGAGCTCGGGACCTTCCGGCGCGCGGAAGTTCGGCTCGAGCCGATTCCTACTCCTGGGCCGGTCCAGGGGACCCTTCCGGTCAAGGCCGTGATCTCGCTCGAGGAGACCCGTCGCTTCCAGTTGCGCTACGGGCTCGAGCTGTCGTCGGAGTACAACTCGGCGCTCGATCAGCGCACCGAGGCGCTGGGCGTTGCGGCGGATATCCGCGATCGCAACTTCCTCGGCCGGGGCATGTCGCTCGGAGGGGGTCTGCGGTACGAGCCAGACCTGCGGAGCGCGCGAGCGCTCTTCTCGGTGCCGACGCTGCGGCGCCGCCCGATACGAACCAACCTGTTCCTGACAGGGCGCGGCGAGGAACACCAGGACGAGCAGCTCACCGCGCGAGACGACGAGGTCAACCTGACGATCGAGCAGCGCTGGCGGGTGAGCCGCGCGGTCGAGTACTCGTGGGGCTACAGCCGCGACTGGCGCGATGTGCGGTTATCGGATGCCGCCGGAGAGGAGACCCTCGGCTTCAACGGGAGCCTGGCGTCACTGAACGGTGCCGCGGTGATCGACCGTCGGGACAGCTTCTTCGACGCGACGCGCGGCTGGTTCGGATCGGTGAGCCTCCAGTGGGGACAGCGGGCGTTTGGATCGGATCTCGATTACCTGCGCACGTTGATTCGTGGATCCTATTACCAGCCGCTCGGTCCCGTCGTCCTGGCCGGCAACGTGCGCTGGGGCCGGCTGGAACCGCTCGGCGGCCCGTTGACGCTGACGATTTTCGATCTCTTCTTCAATGCCGGCGGAACGGAGAGCGTGCGCGGCTATTCGCAAGACGCGCTGTCGGCCTACTCGTTCCTGGACGCGCCACTCGGGGGCACGAAGCTGTTGGTGGGTAACGCCGAGCTGCGCGCGCCGCTCTTCTGGCGGTTGAGCGGCGTGCTCTTCGCCGATGCCGGGAACACGTTCGCCAACGCGCAGCCGATCCGGTTGAGCGACCTGGGTGTGGGACTCGGGTTCGGGCTTCGCATCAAGACGCCGCTGGCGCCCATCCGCATCGATCTCGGATTTCCGCGCAGCTTCGGCGAGACCGGGGTCCGCTGGCACTTCTCAATCGGCCAGATGTTCTGACGTCACACTCCGGCTCCGCGTGGCAGGCGCTTCGACCGCGTCGACTGCAGCTCTACCGCTTTTTGCTCGACGACGACTTCCGCTTTGGAACCTTTGCCCCCTTCTTTCGCGCTTCGCTCAGTCCGATAGCAATCGCTTGTTTGCGACTCTTCACCTTTCGGCCGGACCCGCTCTTGAGAGTGCCCTTCTTCCGTCGATGCATGGCCGACTTGACGTTTTTGGACGCCGACTTGCCGTATTTCGCCATCCGCGTTCCCCTCCCAGTCCGATCGTTGTTCAGCTCAACGGAATAGACTCGCGCACGTGCGTGCTGCGGAGAACGACGAGCCGAGCGAATCGCTCGAAGTGTCCCGAACCAGCACAACTCCGCCTCACAGTGCGATGTTTTGGCCGTCGACGATAGCCGAATGCTTACTGTTTCCAGATCTTGAAGTTCAATCGGAATTTCTTGTGGCCCAGCAGTTGCCGCCAGTCGATGAACAGGACACACGAAATCAGCAGCAGCCCGGCCGCCGCGGTCAGCGCGGTCTGCCATGATACGTGCCCATGGAGCAGATCGGTCGCTTCGTCGGCCGTGACTTTGGCCATCAGGATGACCCAGGCATCGCCAAGGAATTTACCGATGGCGAATCCAGGGAGGATGTTCCAGGGATTCACCCGGGCCATGCCGGCCGCGGTAAAGAGCGCTGTGGTTGACAGCGGCGAAATCGCGTAGAGCATCACGAAGATATTGGCGTACCAGAAGCTGCCGCTGAGTTTCTTGCCAAGGAACGAGATGTTGGCATTTTCGCTCCGGCGGAAGATCTTCGCCGACACGTGCGGCATGTAAAGAGTCAGGATGTAGCGGCCGATCACCGAGCCGAGCGCCCCGGCGGCGATGATGCCCCAGGGATTCAACTTCCACTTGATGATCATGAACGCGAGGATCATCCACGCGGGAGGCGCGAACACGGGGATCGTGTCGACGAGCAGCGCCGCCGCAAACGCGGCGAGATAGAGCACGGTTATTTGCCTCCTCCGCAGAATCTGTGGATCGCGCTAAAACAGGCTGCTGAAAAACCGACGCCTGAATGCCGGATGTCGGATGCCGGATGCCGCATGTAGAAACTCGGCCAAAACCTACATTCGTCATCCTGCCATTCTTCGTGCAAGGTGCCTTTTTCATCAACCTGCTAATCCAGGAAACTGCGAGGTTCTGCGCCGCGTGCTGACGGATTGCGGGAACGACTTCGCGTTTGACGCCGAATTGGCTCGACACGTTCTACGTCGGCCGGGAGCATCGCAACTGTCAACTCACTTCCGGAACGCGACACTCTAAGCTGGCCTTCCAGATGTTGCCGCGCTGCTCCTGGACGCTGAAGAACAAGCCCTCCAGCGCGAGCGCGATGCGCTGAGGACGTAGCGCCGTCGAAATCGTGGACCGTCGCGCCCCGTGAAGATGCAGCACCGGCATCACGGGCCCAACGGGGTGCATGGTCGCGGGATCGAGTTTCCGCATCCACACGCACCGACTGCCGTCGCGCTCCGACACGAAGTAGATGGCGTCACCCTGCGGCGACCACACATGCGCCCGGTCCACGCTCGACCATTCCATCGCGCTCGCCCAGCGGCCATCGGGCGACAACTGACCATGTCCGTAGAAACCGTGCTTCAGGTCCGCCAGCGGCGAGCGGACGTTGCCCGATGTCGGATCGACAACGCGCAGGTCGATGATGTGGCCGACAGGGGCGCCGCCAAACAGCACGGTCTGTGACGGCCACGAATGGGTGGCGGGATGCCTCATCGCGCCTGTTTCGCGAACGCGTCTCCGATCTTCAGGCCGAGCGCAGACGTGTTCGCGTGCGCGATGTTGGACAGCACGGCGACGACGATGCCGCTGTCGCGCAGCGTGATCAGCGACATCACCATCCCGCCCGCCAGCTCGCCGTTGATGCTGCCGCCGTTCGCCAGGCCGACGCGCACCAGATCAGACGGCGTGGAATAGGACGCCATCGTCCCCGCGCAGCACGCCAGGTCGCGCATGTACATCAGCCGCCTTCCACGCAGTGGATTGTCATCAGATCGCGGGACGTAGAACGTCGCGCGATCGCCAGGCAGTGGCTGCGCGGGGGCTAGGCCGATCGGCCTGAAGATGACGTGGCGGATGATCGTGAAGAGCGGGAAGTTCTCTTCCGGCTCGCCGATGTGCTCCGGACTCCACTCCGCCGCCGAGTCAGCGCCGGTGTTGGTCAGCCCGAGCGGCGCAACAGCGGCGGCAGTGACCGCGGACGCCGCCGTGCCGATGTTGAATCGGGTATTCGGCGTGACCGGCGTCCGCGTGTCAACGTCCCTCCAGCCGAATCCTTCCGCCCAGACGATCGTGCCGCCCGCACCGACCGCCACCGAGACGCCTGGCAGGTTCTGCTCCAGGACGGCCGCGCGCACGAGCTCCCGCGCGCGCTCGACGGCGGCCGCATATTGCGGCGACGGCGCCGAATCGATGACCGATGGCACGTCGTGCGGGTGCGCGAAAAGAGGCGCGGTCACAGCGACGGCATGAGTCAGAAACGCCGCGAACGCCGCCATGAGGACGCCGACGGCCAGCGCGGTGCGCGCGGCCCAGGCCGGTAGCCGGTTCCGCGCGGCCTTCACGCCGAGCACGACCGCGCCGATCATCAGCAGCAGCCCGATGACGGCGGCGCCGGGCGCGTCGTCCGCATCCGCGACGTAGATGCCCATGGCCCCGACTGCCAGGGCGAGGGCGATGAGGGCGGCCGCCTTAACGTTGTTCGTCACAGTGGTGACCACCACTGTGACCGAAAGCCAGCCGCGAAGTCCTCACCGAATCATGACCGGTCCATGAGATTCGAATGAAATGCCGCCAGACCCTTGCGCCAGAAGAGAGGAATGCCCAGCACGACCCCGGCGATCACGTCGAAGGCCAGGCAAACGACGGCCGAACGCCGGTGACCTCCGGGCTATCAATCCGCTGGCGTGAAGGGCATCAAATACATGGGACACCGAAGACGCGGCGCACGCGTCCGCGTCGGCGTCGCTAAAGCTGGAGCTGCGCCCTGTCCGCACTTGACATGCGTGTGGGATTCGAACTCCGTGCTTGCCAGCAACGGACTGAACCCACGGGGATTGAGCCGATTCCTTCGCAGTTGGTCGCGTCGCTGAGTTGACGGCGCATTCGATTCAGAACTCGAAGAATTCTTTGAATCCCGCGCGTTTTTGGTGGGACGGAAGGATTGGCGGAGAGAGTGGGATTCGAACCCACGGTAGAGTTTCCCCTACACACGCTTTCCAAGCGTGCTCCTTCAACCACTCGGACATCTCTCCGTGTCTTTAGAATCAGCAGTTTACAGGCTAGTGGCTGAGCCCGCAAACCCGAATTGTGATAGCAATTGTGATAGACCCCTGAATCTCCCGCGATCACTTACGGCGATTTGGTCCAGCTTGTCGTGGCTGGCTCGGGAGCAGCACAACCGCCCCAACTCCAGGCTCCAGTATAGAACGCGATCGGGCGCGATGATTCGGCGGCGTCTCGGGTGACCCTACATGCCGCGCGGCTTGCGCGCGGGCTTCCGCTTGGACGCGATGATCCGCCGCGCCTCGCGCAGGTGGCTCTCGAGCGCGTCATCCGCGATCTGATCGAGCAGGATGCCGACCCACCCGCCGGCGCCGACATACCGCGGGTAAAAATAGATGTCGGGCGATTCTTCGATCATCAGCGGCTGCAGGCCGTCCGCCACCGGCACCCAAAGCGACAGCCGGCCATCGTCGCGGTGGTGCTCGGAAAACATCGCGAAGCAGCCCTTGCCCTGCTCGACGAAGAAGCAGGGCGTGCCGTGCGACATCTTCTCGAACGCGCTGGGAAGCGCGGCGCAGATGCGGCGGATCCGATCGACCTGTCCTTCCCGTCCGCCTTTGCGCCGGCCCGTAGCCGCGTCGCGCGTCGTGAGTTGCCGGGCCCGGAACTTCGCGATCCGCTCAATCAGGCGGACGGGCACAGGCTCGGACAATGGGAACTTGAGCGTCCCCTTGCTGCGTTCGTATGGCGCCAGCTCCTTGGCGAACGCCTCGACCAACGCATCGCTTGCGGGATAGAGCGAGTAGTGTGACTTCCACCCGGCGAAATACAGCACGCCGACGCCGTTCAGCGTGTAGGCCGGCATCTGATAGGCCAGCCCTTCTTGCGCATTCGGGAGCGCCTTGAGAATCGCCCGGCGCACCGCTTCGAGGCTGGCTCGAGACTCTTTCGGCTTCGACGCGACGTACTCACGCACCGATGCGACGCGCTTTCTAGACCGTTTGGCCGTCATGCTGCGCACATTATGCGCACACCCGAAGCCGATCGTCGGGTTCAGGAGTGGCGCAAGGGAACTCGCGGATCCCAGGTTGGCGTATCTATCCAGTCGGCCGGATGGAGCGGTGCTCGGCAGCCCCACCCTGCGCGATCGATCGCGGGTATGTTGCTCGGACTGCATGCGACGGCTGCGCAAGAGGTGCATGGACCGGCGCGGTATACTGGCGTTGGCGTATCGGGGCGTCATCCACGTCCGCGGAAAGGACTGCGTCCACCCCGACATCGGTCTCGTCATCGTCAGGATGATCTCTTTTCCTGCCCGGGAGAGCGGACAACGGGCGCGTATGGCTGTGCGGTAGGCATAGCCGGGAGAGGAGCTCGTCATGACCGTTCACCGGACTCACCCGCCCACTCGCGCGATGCGCGACAACCCCGATATCGATCAACTGAAACGACAGGCCAGGGAGCTGCTGGAGGCGTATCGCGCGCAGTCACCAGACGCGATCATCGAGGTGGCCGCCCACCATCGCACCGCGACGCCGGAGACCTTCGCGCTGCACGACGCGCAGTTCGTGCTGGCGCGCTCGTACGGGTTCGAGAGCTGGCCGAAGCTGAAGGCGGCCGTCGATGGCGTCACGACGACGAGGTTGCACGAGGCCGTGCAGAAGGGCGACCTCGGCGCGGTCCGTGCGCTGCTCGCGCGGAGGCCGGAAATCGTCGATCTGCTGCGCGAGGGACCGTCTGGCTTCGAAATACGCGCCATCCACATCGCGGTCATGGCGCGTGACGTCGAGATGACGCGGCTGCTGCTCGAAGCGGGAGCGGACACGCGCGACGGCATCTGGCCCAACCGCGACGCGACCAGCCCGCGCACGATCGCCGAGGAACGCGGCTACGACGAAATCGTCGCGCTGATGACCGCGCACGAAGAAAAGCGCGGCGCGCGCGTCGTCAACGCGCTTGACGACGGTGTGCGTCGTCTCCGCGACGCCATGATGACAGGCGGCGAGGAGGCGGTGATCGCCGTGTTCGAATCTGAGCCCGCGCTTGCCGACATGTGCCCACCCGACGGCGTGACGATGCTGCATCGTGCGGCGCAGTACGGCCTCCTGCGCGTGGCGAGATGGCTGCTCGACCACGCCGCCGACGTGAACCAGCCGTCGCAGCCTGACTTCTGGCGATGGAAAGGACGGACGCCACTGGAGTTCGCCGTCTGGGAATTCGCCGCGGATTCGGACCGGTCGGCCCGCGAGGCGATGGCCGCGCTGCTCATCGAACGTGGCGCCGAGCTGACGCCGCTCGCGGCCGCTGCGCTCGGCCGCTGGGACTATCTCGCGTCATGCCCGCTCGAGTCGCTGCAGGGAAAGGCGGTGCTGCAGGCGGCCGTGCGGGGCGATCGTCCTGACGTGCTGCGTCGATTGCTCGAACGGGGTCTCGACCCGAACGAGCGGATGCAGTTAGGCCAGCTCGAAGACCAGACGTTCTCGTCAGGCGGCCCGCTGCTCGAGGCGGTCAACACCGGACGGATCGACATGGCTCGCCTGCTGCTCTCGCACGGCGCCGATCCGAATGCCTCGGTGTACACCGCGGGCTCAGCGACCGGTGCGGCCTATAACGGCGGCTCCCCGCGTACGCACGCGCCCGACCAGGCCATGATCGATTTGATGGTCGAACACGGCGGCTGGATCGACGCCAGCGCCGTCGGCTACATCCGCAACGTCGAACTGGCGCGCCGGATGCTTCAGGGCGAGATTGATCCGCATCCGGAGTCCGGCACGTTCTCCGGTGAGAAGGTTGCAGAACAGATCCTGTGGGGCGGCGCGAGCGGCCGCAGTGCCGAGATCGTGCGCATGGCGCTCGAGCGGATCGACTGGCCGCGCGACGACCCCCGATGGTTCTGGCTGCTCTGGCGTCCGCTGCCCGGGCATCGCGACCTGGACGAGGTCGAACAGGCCGACAGCCGCGCGACGTTCCGGCTGATTCTCGATCGCTGCGATCCCAATCTTCGGGCACCGGAGTCCGGACAGACGATGCTGCACGAAGTGATCGCGCGGGACCATGGCGTGGGCGTGTCGCTGGCGACCATGCTGCTGGATGCGGGTGCGCGCACGGACATCCGGGACGAATTCCTGAAGAGCACGCCGCTCGGGTGGGCGTGCCGCTGGGGCCGTGTGGCGCTGGTCGAACTGCTGCTGGCGCGCGGTGCCGATCCGATCGAGGCCGGGGCCGAGCCGTGGGCCACACCGCTCGCGTGGGCCGAACGGCGTCAACATGCGGAGATTGCATCGATCCTCCGGCAACACGGAGCTGACCGATAGCGGTAGTCAGAGTCTGACGATATCCGGCCATCAACTTGCGCCGCCGCCTCGCGCGTTCTCGAAGCGGCCGCGCACTCCACCGACAAGCTCGCGCGAACCGCAGTGTAGCGACGATGTCCCGCGCAGCATTTGACAGCGGTTCAGGTGACCGTTGCCTGCCCGCGCGTGGGTCGTGAGCCGGATCCCGTGCGCTTCAGATCTTCGAGGCCCCTCTAGGATAGAACCATTACTGCGGCAGCTCCGCCCGGCTGACGCCTGATGATCCGAATGCGCCTTGTGAGATGCTCGGCAGATGCTGAGCGGTGACTACATTACCGGCGTGTTTGTCGGGCAGATCAAGCAGTTCGACAAGATGTTCAGCGGAACGGTGTTTCCGCCGTTCGCGGACCCCGAGGCGCAGGCCAACGAGGTCGCCCAGGACTACTGGACCAGAGATGTCAGAGCCGTGCGGGCCCGGTACCGTCCCGATGATCGACCCGGGCGACATCGCGGACGATGCACACCAGAAGAGTCTCGATTTCTACGAGACGATGACGGCGATGCACCACACTGTCTTGAACCTGTTCGCGGCCGGCGTGTTCCACCTGTTCGAGCAGCAGGCCGGAACGCTGTTGAGGACTGGACGGGCACGTGTCCGAAGTATCCGTTCAGCGCGTTGGACGGAACTGCTGAAAAGCAAGAACGGCCCCGCAATCGACGGAAGGCCGCCCCGACGTGGTCGCGCGTCAACGAACTGCGGCTCGTCGCCAACGTCGTCAAACACTCGGAGGGCGACTCGGCTGACAAGCTGCGCGCTGTCAACGACGCGTACCTCAAGCCCCGGCAGTGCGGGGCACCGACCTTGAAACACTTCGGCGGCGACCACATGCTCGGCGAGCCGCTGACGGGCGAGGAAGTATCTACATCACGAAGGACGACTACGACTCATTCGTGCAGGCCGTCATCGACTTCTGGACATGGCTCGCTGGCGTCGTCGGCTGAATGCTGCAATCTTTGCACGCGACCGGTCACATTCGTAATTCACGCTCTACCAATCCTGCACAATAGCTACTCCCGCCGAACCTCGCGTGCCGGTTTGTCGTCGCGCAGCGCAATGAACTTGGTGTGGCGAAGGTGAGTTTCGCCCGTCCATTCCAAGAACTCAATTTGCGCGACCAGCACCGGCTTAAGCCAACGGCAGTCCTTCATCTTCGCTGCCGTCAGGCCCCGTGAAAGCAGATCGAGCGTCGCGAAGTTCTGAAACGCGCGCACCGGTCCTCCGCGCTCAGCACGGTGACGGCGCCGGTCAGCCGGATGTGCTGCGTCCGTGCCGCCGCCGCACCAAGGATGACCGCCGGCGCGGAATCCAGAAACTCGGGACGATGATGTTCGCCGACCCCGAACGCATCCAGTCCGACTTCATCGGCGTGCTCGATCTGCTGCACCAGTTGCCGCAGCCGCTCCGCCGGATTCACGGCGCGGCTGTTCTCGTCGAAGGCCGCCGCGAAGCTGTCAATCCCCACCTGCATCAGAGGCCCCTTCAGAAGAAGATCGAACGATCGCGGACAAAGGCGCCGATCCAGAGCAGCACGATCGGAATGAAGGGATTGGCTTTCAGCGCGTCGTGCGACAGTTCGGTCGTGATGGCCCCGCCGAAATAGCAGGACGCGAGGATACACCCGAGCTTCGTCGTGGCCGGCACGACGAACAGCGCAGCGAACGCCAGTTCCATGATGCCCAGGAGGCGAAGGTGCCGTCCGACGGCGAGCGCCGTCATCGTCTCCACGATCTTCGGGGTGCCAGACAATTTCAGCACGCCGGACAGCCCAATCAGCAGCGCTGGAATCCATGTCGCAAGGAGTTGAATCACCATAATGCGGCTCCCTACGGTGGTTACTGTTGTATACCTAGGTATCCTGGATTACCATGACCGGAGCCGCAAGACGGCACTTTTTTCTGCGCTAGTTACCTGGAGGGAACCGTATGGCACGACGAGCAATTGCGCCCGCCACGCTGACGGCTCATCACGACTGCGAGTTTCGCGAGGTGCTGGACCGGGTCGGCGACAAGTGGAGCCTGCTCGTCATCGCCATGCTCGAACAGCGGTCGACAGCGCGAGCGAGGTTTTCGGAGTTGAAGCGGAGCATTCCCGGCATCTCGCAGCGGATGTTGACGGCGACGCTGCGAAGCCTCGAGCGCGACGGCCTGCTCACGCGTCACGTCTATGCGGAGGTACCGCCTCGCGTCGAGTACGCGCTCACGCCGCTCGGCAAGCAGTTCATGCAGCCGGTCCGTGAACTGGTGACCTGGCTACAGACACATTGGTCGACAATTCGAGCGGCGCGCGAGAGATTCGACGGACAATCGCCGAGTCGCAAGGCTTCGTGAATGCATCCAAGCACCACCGACGCCGCCTCTTTCAACTCGCTCGCGCGAGCCGGTGAATAACGTCCTCATCGACAAGACGACGAGGAGGCGATATCCGGCCGCGCCGACAGGATCCCTGCTCCTCAGCAGTGCGCCCTTCGGGTGTCGCCTGAAGGACGGGCTGCTTTTTACCGGGTGGATCCGATCGCGCCTCAACCGAGCCGTTCTTCGATATGTCAATCCGTCGGATGCGCCGAAGACGCCCGATCGGTAGCGCGCGGCTTTTCGTGATGGCTCGGCCCAGTCGGTCGAGGGCCTGAGGTCGACCCATGTCAGTAATGCGTCCAGCGCCGGACACAACGCCTGTCCCCAATCCGTGAGGCTGTATTCCACTTTCGGGGGCACCTGATGGTGCACGAAACGTCGTACTACGCCGTCGCGTTCCAATTGACGCAGTTGCTGAATCAGCATCTTCTCGGACACGGCCGGAATCGAACGGCGTAACTCCGAAAACCGGCGCACGTGCCCACCGAAGAGATGGAAGAGGATCACGAGCTTCCATCGACCCTCCAGAATCCGCAGAACTTCCTCGACACCTTTCGCGGCGGACGTCTCAGTATGTTTGCGCTTACCTTCAGGTAAGAACCTGACCTTTTTGTGCGTTCTTGCCATCCTGCCAGTGTAGTGCCTATTCTCCGGATGAAGGAGGTCTCGCCATGTCGATCTCGCTGCCGAAACCGATCGCCGCGTACTTCGCTGCCGATCAGGCGGGTGACGCCGCTCAGTTGGCTCGCTGCTTCGTCAGCGACGGCGTCGTGCACGATGAAGGCGGCACGTTCACCGGAACCGTCGCGATCGAACGGTGGAACGCCGTGGCTCGAGCGAAGTATCACCATACCGTGACGCCCGTCCGTTCGACGGTGCGCGACGGCGCAACTATCGTCATTGGGCGCGTGACTGGTGACTTTCCCGGCAGCCCCATCGAGCTCGATCACACCTTCCGGCTAGAAGGCGACAAGATCGCGTCGCTGGACATCGGCTGATGGCGACGAACGCTCGCGAGCTTCAGGGACTTCGTGCGCTCGTCACCGGCGGCACGAAAGGGATCGGTCAAGCGATCGCGGCCCGGCTGCGCGAATGTGGAGCGACGGTGCTCACGACGGCGCGAACGGCCCGCGACGATTCATCATCCGGGGTCGATTTCGTCGCCGCCGATGTCTCGACTGCCGACGGCTGCAGGACGGTGGTCGACGCTGTGCACCGTCGACTCGGCGGCATCGATGTCATCGTGCACGTCGTCGGCGGATCGTCCGCGCCGGCGGGCGGCTTCGCCGTGCTGGACGATCGCGAATGGCAACGCGCACTCGACCTGAATCTGTTCGCCGCGGTTCGCCTGGATCGCGCGCTGCTCCCGTCGATGCTGGAGCAGCGCTCGGGAGTGATCGTGCACATCACATCGATTCAGAGTCGGATGCCGCTTCCCGACGCGACCATCGCCTACGCGGCAGCGAAGGCGGCCCTGTCGAACTACAGCAAGGGCCTGTCCAAAGAGGTGAGCCCCAAGGGCATCCGCGTGATTCGCGTCTCGCCAGGCTGGGTCGAGACGGATGGTGCGGTTGGATTGGTCAATGAGCTCGCGGCCAGCGGGGCACCGACTACGACGGAGCACGGAAGATCTTGATGGATTCGCTTGGTGGCATTCCCGTCGGACGGCCCGCTCGTCCGAGTGAAGTCGCCGATCTGGTCGCGTTCCTCGCGTCACCGCGGGCCGCCTCCATCACCGGATCGGAATACGTCATCGACGGTGGCACGGTGCCGACCGTTTGAGATTCATCAACCGCGCCACCGCCATTGCGAAACTGTCAGAAGTTCGCGATCGATTTCAGCGTCCGGCGATAACACCGTCGCGCTGGTGAAGCACTCTCGGCGATCGCTCGCGGTCGCGATCTTTCCGGAATTGTCAGATGGATTGTCGGTACCCGAAAAACTCGTGATCCTGGTGGTACCCGCCGTGGCCGCCGCCGATGTCGGCGAAGTCGGCGACGAACTCCAGGCCCTTGATCCACTTCACCTGCTTGAACCCGAGCTGCGTCTCGTTGCGCAGCCGCAGCGGCGCGCCGTGGTCGGGCGGCAGCGGCTTGCCGTTCATGTCGTAGGCGAGCATCGTCAGCTTGTAGCGCATCTGCTCGATCGCGTGCACGTCGTAATAGATGCCTCCCTCGGGACCGTCAGCAAAGGAGTAAAACACGACCCACTTGGCCTCGGGCTTCGGGCGAACCAGGTCGAGGATCGTCTGCAGCGACACGCCGCCCCACTTGGCGACGCCCGACCAGCCCTGGATGCAGAAGTGCTGCGTGATCTGTTCGTGATGCGGCAGCGCGCGCAACTCCTCGAGCGTGAGGTCGACGGGGTTGTCGACCAGCCCGCCGATCCGAAGCCGGGCCCCCGCGAAGTTACTCGCGAGCAAGGCCGCGTACTTCTCGGAGTCGGGGAGTTTCCCGTTGCGCCAGAAATACGGAGAGATGTCGCGCTCGGTGTAGAGGCCGGCCGTCGAATCGACATGTTCGAACAACCCCTGAACCGGCCCGATCAGCGCGAACCCGACACGCTGCACGACACGCGGGTATCGCAACGTGAGCGGCGTGGCCGCAACCCAGCCGACAATGAGCACGACCATCGAGAGCGCGAAGACGGTAAAGCCGATCCAACTGTCGTCGTCGCGTCCCCCGTAGATGTGGTTCAGGTTCGCGCGCAGACCGGTCGTGAACACGAACAGGACGTGCGTCACGATGAAGATCAAGAACCAGACAAACACGAGGAAATGGAGGGATCGCGCGGTCTGGATGCTGAGCACGCGACTGAGCCGCTTGAACCGCGTCGACAGCGCGGGCGACATCCCCAGCCCGGTGATGAGCGCCGCGGGGGCGGCGATGAAGATCGTGACGAAGTACGCGATCAACTGGAGGCTGTTGTACGCGACCCACCCGTGCTCTGCCGGCCACTGTAACGACAAGTACTGAATCTGGACGGAGAGCGCATTGGGGATCACGTCCCAACTGGTCGGCACGACTCGCCGCCAATGGCCCGTGGCGAACAACAGCACGTAAAAGACCAGGCCGTTCAGGAGCCACAGCGTATCGACACCGAGATGCCACCAGCGCGCCAGGCCGATGGAGTGCCGAAGGCCCGGAAGACCGATCTGTCCAGGCAAGCTGACCGAGTCTTGCTTCGCCGTCCACGGCCCCTCGGTCGGCACCTCTTTTTGGAAGCGGAACCAGTCCTTGCCCGGTGTGCTGTGCCGGGTCCAGTACAGCCGCGGATGGTCACTGAGGATCTGTAGTCCAGACCGGAGGATGAAGATCATCAGGAACAGGTTGAAGAAGTGTTGCACCCCGACCCAGACGGGAAACCCCGGATTCTCGTGCGCCTCCGCCGACACGATGGTGCCGGGATACCGGGCGATGAAGTCCTCGACCGACGGGATCGTGCGCAGACCCTGCGCGACCGCCACCGCGGAGATCAGGACCACGAAGCCGATCGGCAGCAACCACAGGAGATTGAACCACCGGTTCCGGCCGACACGCACGCGCGGCGGGATGCCGTACGATTCGGGGAACCACTTCGTGACATCGACGGCATCCTCGCCCACCGTGAGCTGCTGCCGAAAGCTACGCACACCGTCGGGCGACATTGGGGCTGGGGTCCAGCTCGGGCGCTCAGGCATTGATCTCAACTCCTCGTCGGCGGCGATCGAATGTCAACCCGTTGTTTTGGCAACGCTACTTGTCAGGCGTGGAATCGATCAGCACGACGCGGCCACCGAGACTCTGGATCGGCCGGTTGTTGTGCCTGAGATGCTCGAGCTCCGTGAACGCGGCGATCTGCGCGCGTGACATCTCGATCGGCACCTTCATCACGTACCACGTGACGCCTTCGGTGCAGGGCGGTGTGGTCAGCGAGCCCGCGTAGGTAAAGAAGGTCCTGTCGGCCGGCAGCAACGCGGCGGCATCGATGGTTTCTCCCGGCCGAGCCACCGTGTCGCCTTCCTTGGCGGGCAGGCTCTTGAACGCCGGCGCGAGCGCAACGTTCTCCTTGCCCGCCTGAATGAAGACGGCTACGACCACGGCTGGTTTCCCGGCGGCGTCGAGGTGAACGAGGTGCATTTCGAGCGGATACGACGTGCCATCCACGGTGTGCTCGCTCGGGTCGTGGAAGTGGAATTGCGCGAGCGTCCATCTGTCTTGGGTTCCCACGCGGCCGAGGGTGGAGCCCGCCTCGTACGTCATCTGTTCCGTGTGGCCGTTGTTGGTGATCGAGAGGCTGGACGGCTTATACGCAAACACCAGATTCGGGAGGTCCTGCGGTGTCGCCATGCCTGTGCGCACGTTGATGGGCGCCTGCTGTTTGCCCGTCGAGCACGTCGCATCGCCGGCGAGTGTGCCCCACTTCGCGGGACCGACCGTCTTGGCGCTGTCTTCGTAGGCCCAGTGCTTTTCCTGGGCGGCCGCGGGCTCGCGGCTCGCGGATTCCAGCGCCTGAGCCAAGAGCGTGGAGACCGCGACACCCATTATGACGACGACCATGGCTTGGTTGAATCGCTTCATCGGAATTCCTCGTTCAATACGTCGAGATGACTTGTGCAGACTACGCTCTTTCTGGCCGGATTGGGTCAGACTTCGACGGCGAGCCGTACTGATAGCGTCAGGTTGATTGGCGCCAATTGCGAAATCGTTGCCACGACATGTGGCCCTGTGAGCAATGGCCCTTTGGCTCGGATCACCGGCATGAGGCTGCCGTTTCGCGGAAGACTCGTCGGTGAAGGGGTCGCCCTGGCGCACGGCGTTCCTCCGAAATCAGGGGGTGCGGCTACGGCCTACCGGAGGAAGGCTCTCCGGTACGCTGTTTCATTGGATAAGCGGGGACTTCTCGCGACGGCTGGCTCATTGCATGCTGAGGTTGAAAATCCATTCGGAATCTCGATGACGCCGGCTTAAGGGGACTCGGCGCGTGGCGACGCATTCGAACCTCCGGAGACGGTTCGGCACGAGTGGCGCCGGCGTCAACGTCATGCGCCTGCGACCGCTGAGGGCGCTGCGATCGACATGAAGGCCATCACCGTCCAGCCGCACACACCCGAGAGCGCGCAGCCTCGATGACATCCCAGAGCCCGACCCGCGCGACGGGTCCGTGCTCGTCGAGGCGATCGCCGTCGGCGTGTGCGGGACCGACGTCGAGATCGTCGAAGGCAAATACGGCTGGGCGCCGCCGGGCAAGGCGCGGCTCGTGCTCGGCCACGAGTCGCTCGGCCGCGTCATCGACCCGGGTCCGACCAGCGCGTTCCGCGAAGGCGACCTCGTCGTCGGCATCGTCCGGCGTCCCGACCCGGTGCCGTGCCCGAACTGCGCGGTTGGTGAATGGGACATGTGCCGCAACGGCCAGTACACCGAGCGCGGCATCAAGGAGATCGACGGCTTCATGTCGGAGCGCTGGCGGATCGAGCCCGAGTACGCGATGAAGGTCGACCCGTCGCTCGGCCTGCTTGGCGTGCTGCTCGAGCCCACGACCGTCGTCACGAAGGCCTGGGAGCAGGTCCTCGCGATCGGCCAGCGCGCGTTCTGGGAGCCGCACACGGTGCTCGTCACCGGCGCCGGACCGATCGGCCTGCTGGCGGCGCTGGTCGGCAAGCAGCACGGGCTCGAGGTCCACGTCCTCGATCGCGTCGAATCGGGCGCCAAGCCCGATCTGGTGCGCGCCCTGGGCGCGACGTATCACACCGGCAGCGTCGTCGGACGTCGGATTCCAGCCCGACGTGATCGTCGAGTGCACCGGCGTCGGCCAGGTCATCGCCGACTCGGTCAACGTCGTCGGCGCCGGCGGCATCGTCTGCCTCACGGGCGTCGGCACGGGCGGCCGGACCGTCGGCCACTCCACCGCCGACATCGCCGCGACGATGGTGCTCCAGAACAACGTCATCGTCGGCAGCGTCAACGCGAACAAGCGGCATTGGTACAAGGCGGGCCAGGCCCTGGCTCGCGCGGACGCGACGTGGCTGGCGCGCCTGCTGTCGCGGCGCGAGCGGCCGGAGGCGTTCATGAACGCGTTGCACCGCCAGCCGGACGACATCAAGGTCGTCATCCAGTTCGCCGACGCGTGATCGGAGACTGAGTGAGGAGAGCTATGGCGACGAAGGAACACGCTCGATTGGAAGAAGCCCGCACTGGAACCGCCGCCTGGAAGAAGTGGGGGCCGTATCTCAGCGAACGGCAATGGGGCACGGTGCGCGAGGACTACAGCGAATCGGGCGACGCCTGGAACTTCTTCACCCACGATCACGCCCGCTCCCGCGCCTACCGCTGGGGCGAAGACGGCATCGCCGGCATCTCCGACGACAAGCAGCGCCTCTGCTTCAGCCTGGCGCTCTGGAACGGCAAGGATCCGATCCTCAAGGAGCGACTGTTCGGACTGACCAACAGCCAGGGCAACCACGGCGAGGACGTGAAGGAGTACTACTTCTACCTCGATAGCACGCCGACCCACTCGTACATGAAGTATCTCTACAAGTACCCGCAGGCGGCCTATCCCTACGGGGACCTGGTGCGGACCAACAGCCAGCGCTCGCGCGACGACATGGAGTACGAGCTGCTCGATACCGGCGTCTTCAACGACAACCGCTACTTCGACGTGTTCGTCGAGTACGCCAAGGGCGCGGCCGACGACATCCTGGTCAAGATCTCCGCGACCAACCGCGGACCGGACGCGGCCGACCTGCACCTCCTGCCGACGCTGTGGTTCCGCAACGACTGGTCGCCGTGGATCGCCGCGTCGAACCGGGCGGCCGAAAAGCCGCACCTGGAGCAAATCGAGGGACCGGCCGGCATCTCCACGGTCGCCGCGTCGCATCCGCTGCTGGGTTCGCTCGTCCTGTCGTGCGACGGCGACGTGCCGCTGCTCTTCACCGAGAACGAAACCAACCACGAACGGCTCTTTCCTGGGGAGAAGAACGAGAGCGCCCACGTCAAGGACGGCATCAACGATTTCGTGGTCAACGGCCGCCAGCACGCGGTGAATCCGGAGAAGCAGGGCACCAAGGTCGCCGCGCACTATCAGGTCAATGTCGGCGCAGGCAAGACGGCGGTGATTCAGCTGCGGCTCTCGAGCAGCGCCCGGGAACAGAAGCGCCAGCCGTTCGGCAAGGCCGCGGCACCTTCCGGAAGCGGGAACGTCGTGCTGTGCGCCTCCACCAGCCGCTTGAGATCGGCAGCGGTCGCATCCCATTCGCTGGCGCCTTTCATGCCGGCCCCCTGCTGCCGCATGTCCGCTCGATGGCGGATCCCTGGCGCAGGACGGTGGTGACCTCCTGGCTGGCGGCATAGTCCGAACGATACCGATCGCGCACGTCAAGACGTTGTTCTGGAGGACTGAGTGCTTGAACTCTCCGTCCAATGCGTCTTCGAACCGGTCCCGACGATCGTGAATCGTGTCCATCAGCGCCTTGACGTCCTTGTCCGACATCCGCTCGGCCTGGGGCGCGACGGCCGGCAATGAAACTTCCAGTGCCATGACAGTCGCGAGAAGTCGCACGTGATCCTCCTGGAAATGGCCGCAGAGCGGCTGGGTCTTCACCGCCTTCGACGTGACGATTGGAAGGAATGCTACACCCGGCAACGCATCATGTATCGTGTTCGAAGTGCCGAACGACTTCAGGACGACCCAGCGCGACGACGTCTTCGTCGCCGACGGCGACGGGATCGATTCGTCATCGATCACCTGCCGGTTCTAGCAAAGGAGTAGGTATGGCGTCGCCCTCGAGAGTGACCAACATCATCGGCGGCTTCAGAACGCGCTGGCGCCGGGCGGAGCACGAGATCCGCCGCAGGCTCACCTGGAGCCGGCTCTATCGCGTGACGAGCTACGCGCGTTCCGCCCTGTGGATTGTGCCGTTCCTCTCCATCCTCGCGGTCCTGATCAGCGTGCCGATTCTCCGGGTGCTCGATGCCTGGCTCGAGTGGGACATGATGAGCCTTGGCGTCGAGGGCTCCAAGTCGATGTACCAGACGGTCATTACGCTGAACATGTCGTTCCTGATCTTCACGTTCGGGTCGCTGCTGGTCGCGATCCAGATCGCCGGCGGCCAGCTGACGCCGCGCGTCATCGCGACCACGCTGCTGCGCGACAACGTCGTGCGCTACAGCGTCGGCCTCTT
Source organism: Vicinamibacteria bacterium (assembly GCA_963697705.1). Classification (GTDB taxonomy): domain Bacteria; phylum Acidobacteriota; class Vicinamibacteria; order Vicinamibacterales; family JAENWD01; genus CAVUCH01. Next base: position 163,047 of record CAVOPA010000006.1, on the reverse strand, counting down.
CGTCTTCGCGCTCATCTTCTCCGTGATGGCGCTCAATCGGATGGAGGACAAGGTTCACGATCTGGTGACGTTCATCACGGCATGGCTGGGCGTCGCGACCATTGTGGTCTTTCTGTTCCTCATCGACTACGCGGCGCGCCTGCTGCGACCGGTGAGCATCCTCGCGCGCGTGGCCGAGGGGGGCCTGCAGGTGATTGCCGCGGTCTATCCCGATCCGGTCGCTCGAGATGCCGACGAATCCTCGGCGCTCGATGGCGTGCGGGACGGGCCGACGCGGGTCGTTGCCCATACGGGCCGCTCTGAAATCGTCCTGGCCGTGGACCTCGAGACGGTCATGCGCGAGGCGCGGCGGACCAGGGGTGTGGTGGAGTTCATGCCACAGCGTGGGCGACTTCCTCGCCGCCGACGAGCCTCTGTTCGTGCTCTACGGCGGCGCCACCGACATCGACGATCGCAAGCTGCGCGAGGCCGTTGCATTCGGACCTGAACGGACGATGGAACAGGACCCGCTGTTCTCGTTCCGGATTATGGTCGACATCGCGCTGAAGGCGCTCTCACCGGCCATCAACGATCCGACGACGGGCACACTGGCCATTGACCAGATTCATCGCCTGCTCCGAGTCGTGGGCCGGCGGCGCCTGCGCGGCGAGGTCTTGACCGACGGCCTCGGTCAGCCGCGCGTGATCTATCACACGCCGAACTGGGAGGACTTCATTCACCTCTCGTGCACGGAGATCCGGCACTGCGGCGCCAACAACGTCCAGATCGCCAGGCGCCTGCGTGCGATGTTCGACAATCTCCTCGTGGCACTGCCTCGTCACCGGCATCAGGCCGTCAAGGACGAACGCGATCGCCTCGATCAGGCCCTCAAGGTGCTCTACCCCATTCCGGCGGACCTCGCGCTCGCCAGCGCACCCGACTCGCAGGGGATCGGCGGATCGCGCCGCGCGCGCGCGCGCGACTGACGCGGCTCCTGGCGTCGACGGTGATCTCCTCCTCGACGATAGAATGGGTCGCATGGTGCACGCCACACGCACGATGACCGCGGGACCAGGCGCTCGCGCGCCTGGTTGCCAGCAACAAGCGCTTCGTCGCCGGCAAGACGCGATTTCCCACGGTGCAAAAGGCAGTGTTTGCCGATCTCGCGAAGAAGTCGGCCGTTGTTCTCTAACCGACCGCCGCTCCCGCGTGACGTCGCAGGAATGCCAGTGTCCGCTGATTGAATTCCTCGACGCGCTCGTACAGCGCCGCGTGCGCACACCCGTCGAACACGAGCAGCTCTGAATTCGGGATGCCGTGCTTCAGTCGATCTGCGAAACGGGTGGATGTCGAGTTGATCGCGAGTCCCGACGGTGATGTGGGTCGGCGCGAGAATTCGTCCCAGATGTGCCTCCACATCATGCGCGAGGACAGCATCTGACTGCTGGAGCAAATCCGGCACGGATTGGGGCGGCCGGCTGCGAACGAATGCCGCGAGCGAGTCGATGTAATCCGGCCGCTCGGCGTAGAGTTCGGGCGTGAAGCACCACGGAAAAATCGCCCGGCTGACCATTTCCGGAACGCCCACGGCCCTCGCCACGATCTGCCAGCTTTCGACAACGGTCTGAAGGAAGCGGTCGGTCCTGGTCCACCCGCTGTGCACGGACAAGGACGCCACCTTGTCCGGATGTTTCACGGCCAGCCAGATGCCGACGCCGCCGCCGAGCGACAGACCGGCGACATGGGCTTTGGTGATGCCCATCGCCTGCATGAACGCCGCAACATCGTCGGCCAGCAGCTCCGTCGTGTAGGCGCCCTGCGGTTTGTCAGATTCGCCCGTTCCCCGCAGGTCAACCGAAATGCAGGTGAAGTGCCTGGCGTACTCCGGCACCTGAAATGCGTAACAGGCGTGATCCGCGGCAAGGTAAGGAATGAGAACGAGCGGTTCACCCGTTCCTTGCTGGTCGTAGTTCATCGTGATCTTGTTGGCGGTCACTTTGGGCATTGGAGTTCCTCCGGCAACGTTTCACGTTTCGCGGCGGCGATGAGCGCCATCCTGTCCGTGTTGGTGATGTAGCCGCTCGCGGCCAGATGATCAGCGGCGCGCCTGACCCTGCTCGCGTACTGTTCACACGACCCATATCGGTCCACCAGCTCATCGTCGCTGAATCTCGTGAAAGTTCCACTGACGAACACGAACAGGTTGAACGGATCGAGTCCGAGCGGGTTGAGCGGCGTGTGCCGACCGAGCGGCGCACCGGCTACTCGCCCGTGCATCGTCGACTCGACGTGCGGTAGTCGAACGCCGCCCGCAAAATGGCCATCGACGTCCGTCATCGGCACGAAGGCATCGATCGCGTCGACGCTGCCCCTGAAGTATTGGGAAGGTGGAGGGCTCTCGCGGTGGTTGCCGCTCGTCCATCTGGTCAGGTTTTCCAGGGCGGCGCGGAAGATCGGCCGTGGATGGATCAGGACGGCGGTAGTACCGCGTACACGCCCACGCTTCCGTCGGCACGATCAACAGTTCCGTGCACCGTGATTTCGGCATAAGCGTAGCCGCCGGCGTGCTCATAGTCTCTCGAGGTATTCACCGTCACCGAGGTGATCGTGGCCTCGACGCTGATCGGAGCAAGCGTCAGCGCGATCAAGGCGCCGGTTGCGGCTTTCGACAACGTTGAGGTGGTCATCGGGTTCCTCCGGGGGCACTTCGGCCCCTACCCAATAGGCGCTCTTGCGATGGTCCAGGGCTCACGGACGGCGCTAGAATGAGCCGACAGGCGGAACCGATGGTCCATGACGCAGATGCCGTCGAGCGCCAGCGCGTAGCCCAGGCCCTCGCCGATTGGGCCAACCGCGATCCGGTCGCGCGCGAGCGGCTGGTGCCAATCGTCTACGAAGAGCTGCGCCGGCTCGCCCACCACTACATGCGCAACGAGCGCGAAGGCCACACGCTGCAGACGACGGCGTTGGTCAACGAGCTGTATCTGCGGCTGGCCGGGCATTGACGCCCTGCAGTGGCGCGATCGGGCCCACTTCTTCGCGATGGCCGCGACGCTGATGCGCCGCGTCCTGGTGGATTACGCGCGTCAGCGGGCGCGAGACAAGCGGGGCGCGGGCCTTTCAGTGATCTCCCTCGACGAACACGTAATCGCCCCGCAGCGTGCGGTCGACGTCGTCGCGCTCGACGACGCGCTGGAACGCCTCGCGACCGTCGATCCTCAACAGAGCCGGGTCGTCGAGCTTCGATTCTTTGTCGGCTTGTCGGTGGAAGAGACCGCCGAAGCCCTCGGCATTTCGCCAGCAACCGTGAAGCGTGACTGGGCGACCGCCAAGTTGTGGCTCTATAACGAGCTCAAAGCCGGATGAACACACTGGACGATTGGCCGCGAGTGAAGCGCGTCCTTGAAGGCGCGCTGGCCTGCGACGACTGCGAACGCCAGGCGTATCTTGCCGAGGCGTGCGGAGCCGACGCGGTGTTGCGCGGGCGGATTGATCGGCTGCTGGCTGCAGGCGACCGTGTCGCGACCTTCCTCGAGACCCCGGCGGCGTTGCTGCTCGAGCCGGACGTCCGTGAAGACTTGACTGGCCGCGTCGTGGACTCCTATCGGCTGCTCTCGCGGCTGGGGGCGGGCGGCATGGGCGAGGTGTATCTTGCCCACGACGCCAAGCTCGATCGTCCGGTAGCGCTCAAGTTCCTGTCGCCGGATCTCGCCGTTGACCGCGATCGGCTACGACGGCTTCATCAGGAAGCGCGGGCCGCGTCCAGCCTGAACCACCCCCATATCATCGTCATCCACGATTTCGGCGAGGTCGAGGACCGTCCGTACCTCGTCACGGAGTTCATCGAGGGTGAGACGCTGCGGCACCGTTTGCAGCGGGGCCCTCTGGCGATACCCGACGTCGTGAGCGTCGGTGTCCAGCTGGCCAGTGCGCTCGCGGCCGCGCATGCCCGCGGTCTCGTGCATCGCGATATCAAGCCCGAGAACATCATGCTGCGCCCCGATGGCTACGCGAAAGTTCTCGATTTCGGGCTCGCGAAGCTTGCGGCCGGAACGGAGTCGGCCGACCCGGCTCAACGGGAGTCACGCACGCAACCAGGCACGGTCGTCGGCACTCCCCGTTACATGTCGCCGGAGCAGATGCGCGGACGCGACGCAGACCCCCGCAGCGATGTCTGGAGTCTCGGCGTTGTGCTGCATGAAATGGCGACCGGTCGGCTTCCATTTGCCGAAGATGGTGCGCTAGCAGTCGATTGCAGTCTTCCGCCCGAGCTGTTCAACATCATCGGCAAGGCCCTGCAGCCGGCTCGTGACCTCCGCCACGCGAGCGGGGCGGAAGTCTGCGCGGATCTCAAATGCGTACCCACCGGGATCGCCGCCGCTCACCCGCATCCTCGAACACGGACGGTGGCCGCCGTACTCGCGATTGCGGCAGGCGCGCTTGTCACGATCCCGATGATCCGCACCCACCGTGCGACGGTCTCGACTGGTGGTGCGCAGAAAACGGTGGCCGTGCTGCCATTCGAGCGCATCGACGGCGGCGGCGAGACGGAGTACCTGCGCCTGGCGCTTGCCGACGAAATCGCGACGGCGCTCAGCTGGACGCCGTCGCTCGCCGTGCGGCCCATGGCTGCGTCGACACGATTCGTCGGCCGTAGTGTCAGCCCGCAACAGGCAGGCCAGCAGCTGCGCGTCGAGAAGATCGTGACCGGCCACTTCTCGGCGCATCAATCGGAGTTGCGTATCACGGTCGAAGCGGTCGAAGTCGACGGCAATCGCCTACTGTGGCGGGATTCGATCGCGGCGCGTGCGGATGATCCGCTGGCGGTTCGCGATCAGCTGATCTCCCTGATCCGAAACGGTCTGTTACCCGCGTTGGGCACAGACGCACCCCCAGCCACTCATGCGCGACCGAGACACCCCGAGGCATACGCCGTCTACTTGAAAAGCCTCGCGATCTCGAGCGACCCGGGACCAAACCGGGAAGCGATTGCAATGCTCGAACGTGCGACTCTGATCGACCCTGATTACGCCGCCACGTGGCTCTCGCTCGCGGACCGCTATTACTACGAGGGACATTACGGTGGCGGCGGAAGCAGTGCGCTGCGGCGCTCGGAAGCCTCGGCCAGGCAGGCGGTTGCGCTCGATCCCGACTACATGAGCGCTGCCGTCCGGTTGCTCAGTCTGCAGGTCGAGGCGGGCCGTCTTCAGGACGGCTACGATAGCGCCAGGCAACTCGTGGCCCGGCACCCCGACAGTGGTGAAGCCCACTTCGGCTTGAGTTATGTACTGCGATATGGCGGGCTGCTGGAGGAATCCGCGACCGAGTGCGAGCAAGCGGTCTCGCGCGACCCGACGAATCCCTTGTTCCGTTCATGCGGCCAACCGCTGATGCTGCTCGGCCGGTACGAGCGCGCGCTTGATTATGTTCGGCTCGACAGCGGCTCGGACTGGGCGATGCTGGTGACGCGCTTTATCTATCAGCGGATGGCTAGGCGCCCTGACGCACGCGAGCAGCACGCTCGACTGCCGCCAGAGTATCTCCGCGGAATCGCGCCTGACATGCTCTACGGCCTGCTCTCGCGATGTCTCGCAGGCGCTCCACCGGACAAGCAAGGACACGTGACCGACGATGACGTCAGGATCTTTCTGAGCGTGCGCGAGGATCCTGAGCCACTGTACTTCTGGGCGAGCGATCTCGCGTACTGTGGTCACACGAAGCCGGCCATGCAGCTTCTGCGCGAATCCAACCGTCGAAACTTTTGCGCGACAGCGATCGAAACCGACCCGATGTTCGCCGCGATTCGCAACAGCCCCGAATACGGCGAGCTCCTTGCCGCCGCCCAGGCATGCCGAGCGCGATTCCGCGAGCACGTCAGAGCCAGAGCGCCTACGCCGTGAAACACCGTTGCCGGATGGCTTCCCGAGAGAAGTGCTAAGGTCCAGCGGCGAGCTCAGCCGCATGGGCGGCCGTGTCGTTCGTATTGGATCACATCGAGGAGTTTTGGGAGGCGGTAAGTCGCTGAATCGATTGCGCGACGAAGTGTTTTGATGTCGCTCGGTGTCGCTCGCCGGATTCGCTTTCCAAGCGTGCTCCTTCAACTACTCGGACATCTCTCCGTTTAGAATCAACGAGTTGCGGGCGGTTCGGAACAGTGTAGCGCAAGAAACCCTCCTTCGGATCGCGCTGTTCCTCGATGCGATTTAGATTCAGAGGATCGAGCACGGAGTTCACTCGAGGGTGATCGAAGGTAACCGAAACACAAACCGTATATCCTGCGATACCGAGCGCAACGGATCGTTGTACGGCAAAGCCTATCGCCGCACGCTGAACTCAACTGCGAACTGACGCGAAGGTCCTGGACGTCCGGCGTACGCGTTGGGCGGCGTGCCAAAGGTTGCCGTGACGTAGTCCGTGTTCGTGAGATTGCGTGCGTACGCGCCGACCGTCCATCGGCGATGGCTCGGGCCGTATTCGACCCGGGCGCCGAGCAGGCCATACGGACTCTGCTTCTGGATGTTGTCGTTGAACGGTGTGTAGAAGACGGTGGACTGTGCCGTTGACTCGGCAGAGATGGACAGTCGTTGCGAATGGCCGATGTCGCCGGTCCACGCGATCCACAGGCGCCCCGCCCACTCCGGGGCGTTGTTCAGCCGGTTGCCCGAGACGTCTCCCGTGAAGCCCTCGACGGCGACCGCGATGTAACGGTCGTAAGTGGCGTCGAGCCAGGCCAGGTGGCCGCCGGCCTCGATGCCGCGCCCGATCAGTGACGTGCCCTCCACTTCGACGCCGCGAATCGTCGCGGCGGCGGCATTGCGGATGTCGAGCACCCCGATGCCGATGGGCGTCTGTACCTGCAGGTTCGTGTAGTCCATCACAAAGGCCGATGTGCTGAACCGGAACCGGCCGCCCGCGAGCAGGCCTTTCAACCCGCCCTCGTAACTCCAGGCCCATTCAGGAGCGAAGCCGCGGCCCGGAGCGGTGGACGAGAGATTGAAGCCGCCGCTCTTGAATCCTCGTGTCGCCGACACGTATGCGAGCGCGTCGTGCGGCAGCTTCATGTCGATGCCGAGTTTCGGCGTCCAGGCGTCGTGCGCGATGGAATCCGAATAGCTATAGACCGAACCGGAAATCGGCAGATTCGGATCCTCGAGGACATAGCGTCCCCCGGCGTTGTCGATGTCCTTCCCCTCGCGCGTGTACCGAATGCCAGCGGTTGCCGAGAGCCGCGACGTCAGTCCAACCGTTGCCTGTCCGAACACGGCGCGACTGACAGCGTCGACCCGCGGGTCGAGCCGGCGCTGGAATGGTCCCGCCGGCTGATCGCTCCAGAAGGTCTGGTGATCCGATTCGCTGAAGAGAAACATGCCACCGACCCAGGTCAGTCGGGGCTGCTGGTGCGAGATCGTGATCTCCTGAGAGAGCTGACTTTGAAGCTCGAGTTGGTGCGTCCGTACCAGGTCGAGTTCGGTGCTGTCGGATTCCGCGACGAATTCGTAATCCAGGTTTCGATACGCGGTCAAGCTGACCAGAGTGGTGGCGGGCGTCAGAGCCATCGTCAGACGGGCGCTCGCGCCGTAGTGCAGCGTGTCATTCCAACCGAGTAAAGACGTGCGAACGTCGTGGAAATCGGGGGGGTTGTCAAATTGATATCCCGGCTTTGCGAGCAGGACCTTGTTGTAAGTCAGCGGAATTCCCGTCTGGTGGTCAACGTCACTCGACAGCAGCAGGTTCGTCCGCCGATCGAACACCACGCGCAGTTGACCGCGCGCGGCGGTGACATCATCGCCGCCAAGCGGGTGGTCCAGATGTTCGAGGTCGCGGACGAAACCGTCCCGGACGCCACGTTCGAACGCGACCGACCCCATCAATCGGTCGCGTCTCAGCGGCCCGCTCACCCGCGCGTCCGCGCGAAGCTCTCCGAAGTTGCCGGCGGTGACATGGGCGGACGCCTGGAAGTCATTGGTGGGCGGCCGGGGAATGAGGTTCATCGCCCCGCCGACGGCGTTCCGCCCATACAACGTGCCCTGCGGCCCTCGAAGCACTTCGATGCGATCCAGATCGAGAAACCGCGCGAACGCCATCGCGGGCCGAGCGAGATACACGCCGTCGAGATAGATCGCCGAACTCGGATCCGCTCCGGCAAACACGGCGTTTGTCCCGATCCCACGGATCGTGAGCTGGCCCCAGCCGGTGTTCTGCGAAAACGTCACTGAGGGCGCCAGCGCCGGCGCTTCTTCGATGGTCTGGGTTCCGAGACGGCCGAGATCGGCCTGCGAGACGGCCGTGATCGCGACGGGGATCTCCTGGACATCGCGACCACCCGTCCTGGCGGCCGTGACGATCGTCTCCGCCACGAGCGCGACTCGCAAGGTGAAGGACACCGTTGTCCGTTCCCCCGCCCGGACGCGCATGGCACGCTGCTGCCGCTCAAAGCCGCTCAGTTCTGCGGAAATCTCGTAGTCGCCTTCCGGGACGTCTGGAAACGCGAAGTCGCCCGCGGCACCGGTGGCCGCCATGCGGACCGCGACACCCCGAATCGTCACGCGGACGCCCGCAAGCGGGGCTCCAGTCTGGTCAACGATGGAACCGACCACCACTGCCGCGGACTGTGCGGCCGCGGGAACGGCCAGGCCGAAGACCATCAGCGCGGCAGCCAGCAAAAGTTTCATGGTTCGATGCGAGATGTATATCCTTGCACGGAGCAAAACCGTGTCGTGTCCCCTACTCCGCATCGTGAGCAAAACCGGCCCGGGTCGCAGATTCCCACGCGTCGCACTGACGGGCTTGCTCGCGGTCTTGCTTCTCCTCAGCGCGGCACCGAGCGACGCCCAGCCCGCGGTCCGTCAGGTACTGGTGCTGCAATCGTTCGACCGCGGCAACGCCTCGGTGGACCAGTTCACCACCAACTTCCGCGTCGAATTGGATCAGCGCGCCGAGGGGCCCGTGAACGTCGTTCAGGTCGTCGTGGGTCCGACAGGGTTTGTCGGCGCGCCAGAACAAGCGGTGGTCGACTACATTCGATCCACCTTCGTCGATCGTCCCAAACCGGATCTGATTGTCACGATCGCCGGGCCCGCCGCGGTCTTCGCGCGCAAGTATCGGCAGCAGCTCTTTCCCGAGACGCCGATCCTGTTCGCGTCCGTCGATCAGAAGTATCTCGCGTGACGCTCCGCTTGGGGACAAGGAAACCGCTGTCGCGGTCGTCAATGACTTTCCGCGCGTCATCGAGACCATCCTGCAACTGCTGCCCCAGACCAGGCAGGTGTTCATGGTGGTGGGGTCGGGACCAATCGGCCAGTTCTGGCGTCGCGAGCTCGAGAACGAGTTCAGGCGATTTCACGACCGGCTGACATTTGTCTGGTTCGACCAACTGTCCGTTCAGGAAACCCTCCGCCGCAGTGCAAGCCTGCCAGAGAACTCGGCGATCGTGTATGTCATTTTCGCTACGGACGCGCGCGGGGGTCGCGTTTGCGGACGAACGAATGTTCGCCGAGCTTCACGCCACGGCCAATGCACCGCTATTTGCGCCGCTGAGCGTGTACCTGGGAGCGGGAATCGTCGGCGGATCGCTGCTGTCCATCGCCGACCTCAGTCGCGACACGGCCGACGTGGCTGTTCGACTCTTGAACGGCGCGCCGCCGAGCAGCATCAGACTACCCTCACGAGCCGCGGGCCAACCGACGTTCGACTGGCGCGAGCTCCAAAGGTGGGGCATCCCCGAGAGCCGGTTACCGCCAGGGAGTATCGTGCGCTATCGCGCTCCGAGCCTGTGGAGCGCCTATCAGGAGCACGGTCCTCAGCGCCATGGGCGTGCTGGCCATTCAATCGCTCCTGATCATCGGGCTGCTCTATCAGCGCCGCGCACGCCGACGGGCCGAGATCGAGAGCCGGAACAACCTGGCGCTCGCCGCCGACGCCAGTCGTCGCCTCACGATGTCGGCGTTGACGAGTTCTATTGCCCATGAACTCGGTCAACCCCTCAGCTCGATGATCCACAACGCCCAGGCGGGTCGGATGATGATCACCGCCGATCGTGCGACGCCCGACACGATGGGCGAGATCCTCTCCGACATCGAGACCGAAGGCGTCCAGGCCACACAGATCATTGATCGGCATCGGACCATGCTCCGAGGTCGTCAACTGGACACGAAACCGATCGACCTCCACGTCGTCATCCATGAGAGTCTTGCTCTCGTCGCTCACGACATGAGGACGCGGCAGATTGAGGCCACCGTCAATCTGTCGTCGAGTCCCTGCATCATCACCGGCGATGAAGTGCTCTTGCAGCAGGTGATGGTGAATCTGCTGATGAACGCCATGGACGCGATGGCCGAGACCCCTCCGACGCGTCGTCGCGTCACCATCAGCACCGAAGTCAGAGCGGCCGATGTCGGAGTCTCGGTGCGCGACGCTGGAACGGGTTTGCCGGCGCAGATTGACGGCGCGCTGTTCACACCATTCGTCACGACCAAAGCGCACGGCCTCGGGATCGGACTGACGATCACGCAGACGATCGTCGACGCGCATCGTGGCACCATCGATGCCCGCAACAATCCCGAAGGGGGCGCCACATTCACTGTTACCCTGCGCCGCAGCGGAACAGCCGAGATCTCGTCAGGCCCGCCGAGTGTCGCCTAACGTTGAAGGTCAGATATTTGCCCAAGCGACCCCGCGTGCTCATAGCCGAAGACCACCCTGGAGTGGCGAAAGCCATCTGCCGGCTGCTGGCACTGGACTGCGACGTCGTGGGAAACGTCGCAGACGGCAGCGCAGTGCTGGAAGCCGTGCAACGACTCCAACCGGACGTGGTTGTGGTCGACCTCAACCTGCCTCACGTCCACGGACTGGAGGTATGTCGTCAGATCAAGCAAGTAAACCCAGACGCGAGAGTCGTCGTGTTCTCGGCGATGAACGATCCGGAGCGTCAGGCAACGATCCATCGAAGTCGGAGCATCGGCCTTTGTGTGTAAAGGGACGGGCGACCCTGCTCTCGACCGTCAAACGCCTGTGTGACGACCGAGGCTAATTGGCCGACTCGCGAGACCAATGCCGCGATGCACAACCCGGGATCGAGCGCCGTCGTGATCGTCCCGAAGCTGGCCGGTCCGAGCTGCGCTGCCGGAGCACCGAAATTCACCGTGTTCAGCAGGTTGAACACCTCCAGGCGAAGCTCGATCGTGCGCTCACCACCGACGCCCACGCGACGCATCACCGCGAGGTCGACGTCTTTGTACGCCGGACCCCGGATGGGATTCCGCGAGGCGGACCCGATGGTGAACTGACTGGCGGTTGCGAACGCGGCCGTGTTGAACCAGCGAGCGGGTGTCCGCTCGTCGGCGGGCAATGTCGGATCGCCGACGAGATTCGGGCGCTGCGTCGTGAAGCCAGCGTAGCCGAGCGAGTTCGCCTGCGTCACCGCGACCGGCACCCCGGACTGCATGGTCATGAAGCTCGCAACGGTCCAATCGCTCACCAATGCGCCGATCACGCCAGTGGGGTGCTTGGCGCGGCCTTGGCCCAGCGGAACGTCCCAGACGACCGAGGCAGCGAAGTAGTGCGGAATGTCTCCGGTCGAGTAGTCGCGGTCGCGTTCGAGATTGTGACTGTCGGCAACGGCGGCGTTGGTCAGCGGTCCCGTCAGAATGGACGCGTCGAACACCGACGAGGCGATGTCGGTCAGCTTCGAACGGGTGTAGGCGGCCGAGTAGGTCAGGCCGCCCGACATTCGCTGACGAATGCTGAAGGCGAGCCCTTGGTAGTTCGTCGTGCCGACGTTGTTCCGATAGAAGCTGACCGCCGTGTAATCCGGATAGGGTTTCATCAGCTGCGCCCTCGTGATCGTCGGGTCGCCGATCGAGGACGAGCGGGGAACGATCCCGAAAAACGGGTTGGGCACCCTTTCGAGGAGCGTGGGCCCAAGTCTCAGTTGTTCCTCCGTCAACTGATTGATGTTGCTGTCCGGGATCCCGATGTTTGTAATCTTCGATCCGAGGTATGAGACCTCGACCACGGTGTTCGCCGTGAGCTCCCGCTGCACGGACACGTTCCACTGTTGCGCGTACCCCGACCCCAGCCTTGCATCAACGGTGAAGACGCCTTGTCCGAGGCCGGCATCTGGCGTCGCACCGACTGGTGTGACGGTTGGTCCGTTTTTCAGCACGAGTGCCGGCGCGATATTGTCGAGCGTTCGCTGTGACACGGTCTGCAGAAAGGGAAAGTTCGGCGTCGTGAACGGCGTCGTAATCCCCGCCATCTCGATCCAGACCTTCCCGTACCCCGAGCTGAGGATGGTCTTGTCCGTCAGGCGATAGACGGCCCCAAGGCGCGGGCCAAAATTGTCCTTCTTGAGCGGTCGTACCGGCTCCGTGCCTGGATATTCGAGCTGCCGCGTCTGTATGTCGAACACCGCGGTTTGACCGTTGATCTCGGTGGACGGGAAATTGAGCGTGTATCGCAGGCCCGCATTGATCGTCAGGCGATCGGACACCTTCCAGTCGTCCTGGATGAAATACTCCTGAAAGTGCGCGCGCTCCTGAATGTCCGTCTGCTGGAGGTCGATGGCAAAGGTCTGCACCTGTCCAAGCAGGAAGCTCGCAAACGCGTTGCCGGTGCCCGCGACCCCGGGCAGGTCGCTGCCGACGGTGCTGAAGGCGAACGATCCTGTCGGCGAGGGCGGTTGGACCACGTTGAGGCGCTCCCATCGCCAGTCGAGCCCCATCTTCATAGCGTGCCGGCCTTTCAGCCACGTCAGCGAATCGGCGATCTGCGTGACGCTGGTGCTGAAATCCGATGCCGTGTTATTCGGGGATCCGAGCTGCTGGTAGCCGTTCGGCGCAAACGTCGGCATCGTGTTGGGAAATTGCGCACTCGACGGAATGCCAGGAATGTTGAGCGCGGCTCCCGCCGGCGAAGACAATGACACCGCGCTCCGCTGGACGGCGCGCCGTGTATCTCCCAGGCGCAGCTCATTCAGCAGGTTGGGGGAGAACGTGTGCTGGTAGTTCGAGGCGAACGCCCACGACGTCGTATCCTGCGGACCGACCGCGACGCTGCCGGCCGGGATGGTCCCACTCCCATCCGGAAACGCGGTGACCGGTTCGGCGTGACCACGAAAGTAGGTCAGCCGTCCGAACACCTGATCCCGGCCGGCCGCGATCTTATGATCGATCCGCACATCGCCCTGATCCTGATCGTCGACTTCGTTGGCCGTCCGGCTGTAGTTGTTCGCGGTGGCGGTGTTGGTCGGGAGCGGGTAGCGCTCGAGCAGCGACAGCGCGACGGGATCCATGGCGCTTCGCGGAATCGTGTTGTTCGGAAACTGCTGGCGCGTGTTGCCCACCGTCGTCGCCGGATCGTAGATGTTCTGGCGGAAGACGCCTGAACGTTCGGCGAGCGTGGGCACGTTCGAGGTCACCGTGCGGCCGATGCTCTGCCGCTGTCCCTGATAATCGACAAAGACGAACGTCCGGTCTTTCACCAGGGGGCCGCCGAACATGCCGCCGTACTGATTCCGCCGATAGTCCGGTTTCGCCGGATTGCTCTTCTGGAAGTAGTTCCTGGCGTTCAGAGACTCGTTGCGAAAAAATTCGAACACGTTGCCGTGAAAGACATTGGTGCCTGATTTCGTCGTGAGGTTCACCACGCCACCGTTGAACCGCCCGAATTCGGCCGGCGGGCTGTTGCTCTCGATCTTGAACTCCTGGATGGCGTCGATAATCGGATAGTACGCAAGCTGCCCCGGCTCCGGCTGCAGCACGGAGATGCCATCGAAGAGGTACTCGTTCGTTCGCGGTCTCCCGCCGTTGATGCGAGGCAGGACGGAGTTCGGCGGCAGAGCGACGCCAGGTGCGATGGCGGCGAGCATGATGAACAGGCGGCCGTTCAGCGGCAGCTGCACCACCTGCTCGTTCTCGACGACCGTGCCGAGGCTTGCGGTCGCCTCTCGTACAATCGGCGCGTCCCCGACCACGGTCACCTGTTCTTGAACGCCTCCGACCGCGAGGTCGAAGTCGACGCGCGCCCTCTCTCCGGTCGACAAACGGATGCCCTCGCGGCGCACGGGCTTGAACCCAGGCAGCTCGAGATCGAGGCGGTAATCGCCCGGTGCCAAGCTGGCCGCGGTGTAAACGCCATCGCCAGTCGAAACAACCACTCGCTGCAGGTTCGTCCGGGTTTCGGTGACGGTGATCGTCGCGCCGGGAACGGCGGCGCCAGCCTGATCGTGCACCAGGCCGGTGATCTCGCCGGCGGCCGTCTGAGCATCGGCATGCCACGCACCGATGCCGCAGACGCTCGCGACGACAAGGCCGATCAAAAACCATTTCCTTCGAGCCGCACCCTTCCGTCCCACCACCCCGATTCCCTCCTAATTGCTGCGTGAGTGCCACGTGGCGCCAGATGCCGCCGCGCCGTGCGCAGGCCGTACCGTACTGTACGCGCGCGTGATAGCGCAATATGGACTGACTTGAAGAGCCGGTTTAAACCGACATGCCTCTACCGCAACCACGTGCCGGACGCCGGCCGCACAAGCAGGAGTGCGGCTTTGCCGGCAGAATCGGCTCCCGGTGATACGATTCGTCCGATTCGCGTCACGAAAGGGTCGAATGGCACTTCTCACAGCGAGAGCAGCCGCGGAACGGCTCGGAGTTGGTTACTCCACGATCAAACGTTGGGTCCGGAGCGGCAGGGTCCGAACAACTCGGACCGAAGGCGGCCACCATCGGGTCGCGGATTCCGAGATCGAGCGGTTGCTCGCCCGCCAACAACCTGCGGCACGTCTGCGCGCGACCGTTCCGTCAGACGACGAATCCTTGGGAGGCTTGAGCGCACGCAATCGTCTTTGGGGATTCATCGATGAGGTGCGTGTGGATGGTCTGCTCGCTCAGGTTCGGCTTCGCGTGGGAGACCAAGTCATTACTGCCGTTATCACCGCCGACGCGGTTCGGGCGCTCAAGCTGCGTCGGGGAGACGATGCGATTGCAATCGTGAAATCCACCGAGGTGATGATCGCGCGACCACCGAAGCCAAGCACTCGCTCAAAGCGCTGACAGTGAATGTCGAGGGCGACGAAAAAGGCTAAGCGATTCGCGACTCAGGTGTCAGGAAATCAAGTCAGGGCCGAACGTCCCGACAAGTCGCGACGAACCGTAGCAGTCTCGACGCTGGCTGCTGTCCCCCACTCGGGCAGGAGAGAAGGAAGCGGCTGGCACCGGCAGCTGGCCTCGAGGAACTTCCAAGTGCCATCGGGATCCCTGACCCGAAAAGCGGCCGTTCCTCCCGCGCGCTTCGAACGTCGAGCAAAATTTGCAGAACGATGTCGATTTCCAGCAAGCTCGTTCGTCGTCCCAATGAGACGCCAATGGGGCCGGCTCAAACAAGGAGGCAGACGATGCGGGTTATGGTGTTCGGGAAAGCCACTGAGGACAGCGAAAAGGGCGCGCCGCCCACGGCCGAGGCGTTCGCGGCGATGGACCGGTTCACCGAGGAGCTGGTCAAGGCCGGCGTCCTGGTGGCCGGCGCCGGCCTCAAGAACAGCGCCCAGGCCAAGCGCATCGTCTTCGATGGTCCCGGCCGCACGGTCATCGACGGGCCGTTCGCCGAGAGCCGCGAGCTGATCGCCGGCTTTTCGATCTGGGAGGTCAAGGACATGGACGAGGCCGTGGCCTGGGCGAAGCGCAGCCCCAATCTCGGGCCGGGCCGGAGCGAGGTCGAGCTCCGGCCGTTCCTGGAGGCGGCGGATCTGGCCGAGTTTCTGACGCCCGAAGAGCTTTCGACGCCCCGTGACGGAGAGCGCGGGAAGCTCGGCGTCGCCTGATACCGTCGGCTGGAGCCGGCTTGTCTCCCCTGCGGCCTTGGCCGAAAATGCGGTGTGACCGCAGGCGACACGCACCAGGCGATCGAAGCGACCTTTCGCATTGAACGGGCCAGGCTCATCGCGGGCCTGGCCCGCATCGTGCGGAATGTCGATCTTGCCGAGGAGCTGGCGCAGGACGCGCTGGTCGTCGCCCTGTCCGAGTGGCCGAGGACCGGCGTTCCTGCCAATCCGGGAGCCTGGCTGATGGCCGTCGCCAAACGGCGCGCCGTCGACGCCTTCCGGCGCGACAAGATGCGCGAGCGCAAGCACAAGGAGATCGCGCGGACGCTGGACGAGACGCGCGACGGCGCGGCCGAGGCGATCGAAGCGGCCATGGACGATGATCTCGGCGACGAGCTGCTGGGCCTCATCTTCACGGCCTGCCACCCCATGCTGTCGCCCGACGCCCGCGCGGCGCTCACCCTCAAGGTGGTCGGCGGCCTGACGACGGACGAGATCGCCCGCGCCTTCCTGTCGAGCGAGGCCGCGATCGCGCAGCGTATCGTCCGCGCGAAGAAGGCGATCGCAAAGGCCGGATTGACCTTCGAGGTGCCGCGCGGCGCCGAACGGGCGGCGCGGCTGCCCTCGGTGCTCGAGGTCATCTACCTCATTTTCAATGAAGGCTATGCGGCCACGGCGGGCGACGACCTTGTCCGGCCGGGCCTGTGCCTGGAGGCTCAACGGCTCGGCCGCATGCTGGCCGGTCTGATGCCCGAGGATGCCGAAGTGCTCGGCCTCCTGGCCCTGATGGAGATCCAGGCGTCGCGCCATAAGGCGCGCACCGGGCCGGACGGCGCCTTCATACCCCTCACCGAGCAGGATCGCGCACGCTGGGACCATTTGCTGATCAGCCGGGGCCTCGATGCGCTGGCCCGCGCCGAAGCGCTTGGCGGCGACGGCCCCTATGTGCTGCAAGCCGCGCTCGCCGCCTGCCACGCCCGCGCGCGCCGGGCCGCCGATACTGACTGGCCGCGCATTGCCGCGCTCTATGACCGGCTGCGCGTCGTGGCGCCCTCGCCCGTGGTCGATCTCAATCGCGCGATCGCCCACAGCATGGCCTTCGGGCCCGAAGCGGGCCTCAGACTGGTGGACGAGATCGCCGACGCCGACGCCCTGCGCGACTACGCGCCATTGCCGGCGGCGAGGGGCGACTTTCTGTTCCGGGCCGGTCGACTGGCCGAGGCGCGTTCAGAATTCACGGCTGCGGCCACGCTGACCCGCAACGCGCGGGAAAGGGCATTTCTCCTCGCACGGGCTGACGCCTGCGACTGCAAGCACTGAATCCTGTTTCTGAGGCGCCGCTCCGCACGTCAGCATCCGCCGGTCCGCTCCCGGCCAGTCGATGAACGGCGGCCCGCCGGGCCGATGTCGAATAGAGTTCGGCTGGCCCCAAAGGCCGTAGCCAAGCGCCGTCCGATCCACGTGAAGCGGCGGAGCTCGCGCGCCCTTGGCGGTGGCTCCTTCGAGGTCGAGCGAGCCGTTGACGACTTATAGGTGAAGCCGATGTCCAACGCCGCGGCGTACTTCGTCGATCGCCACATCGAGCAGGGGCGTGAAGCCTCGATTGCGATCGAATGTGGCGATCGCCGGCTGACGTATCGTGACCTGCACAATCAGGTCAACCGCGTTGGCAACGCGTTGAAGAGGCTGGACGTGCGTTCCGAAGAGCGCGTGCTCATGGTCATGTGCGACGGTCCGGAAATGATCGCAGCCTTCTTTGGCGCGATCAAGATTGGCGCCGTTCCCGTGCCGCTGAACACGCGGTGGACGACTGGCGACTACGGCTTCGTCCTTCGCGACTCGTCGGCACGTGTGCTCGTCGTGACCGCTGAACTGTTGGATGCCGTTGCCCCTGCGATTGAAGACTGCGCCTCTCTCCGCCACGTCATCGTGGTTGGACAGCACGGGGGGCGACGCCCTACGGGGGCCGTCTCGTTCGAGACCCTGGTTGACGCCGCCTCCCCGGCGCTCGAGCCGGAGCCGACCAGCCCCGACGCGCCGGCCTTTTGGTTGTACTCATCAGGGAGTACCGGCCAGCCGAAAGGGTGCGTGCATCTTCACCACGACATGAAGGTGTGTGCCGATGCGTACGCCCGGGGCGTGCTCGGTATCCATGAACGCGATCGGTGCTTCAGCGTCGCGAAGCTGTTCTTCGCCTATGGGTTGGGAAACAGCATGTACTTTCCCTTTGCTGTTGGCGCGACCACGATCCTCTGGCCAGGCCCGGTGGCCGCACCGACGGTCTACGACATCATCGAACGCTACCGTCCCACGCTGTTCTTCTCCGTGCCGACGCACTATGCGATGCTGCTGGCGCACACCGTGCCGGAGCGGGAGTTCAATCTGTCAAGTATCCGCACGGCCGTGTCCGCCGGAGAAGCGCTGCCCCCGACGTTGTTCGAACGATTTCACAATCGGTTCGGCATCGAGATTCTCGACGGCATCGGCTCGACAGAGATCCTGCATATCTTCATTTCCAACCGACCGGGTCGCGTGCGCCCAGGCTCCAGCGGGGTGCTGGTGCCTGGCTACGAGGCACGCGTGGTCGACGAGCACGGTCAATCCGTGCCGACCGGCGGGTTGGGCGACCTCGTCGTGCGCGGCGATTCGACCTGTGCCTTCTATTGGAACCGACACGAGCAGACAAAGGACACGATCACCGGCCATTGGATTCGGACGGGCGACAAGTACAGCCAGGATGACGACGGCTTCTTTTGGTTCGCCGGACGCTCGGACGACATGCTCAAGGTAGGCGGCATCTGGGTGAGTCCGGCGGAGATC
This sequence comes from Vicinamibacteria bacterium, assembly GCA_963697705.1. GTDB lineage: Bacteria > Acidobacteriota > Vicinamibacteria > Vicinamibacterales > JAENWD01 > CAVUCH01. The sequence goes on along the minus strand of CAVOPA010000006.1, from coordinate 144,431 downwards.
GAACATCTCCTCATGGAGCATCCCGCTGTTCAAGCATGCGGCGTGACCGGGCGGGAGGATCACGATGGCCTCATCAAGCCCGTCGCTCACGTCGTGCTCCGGGCCGGGCACGAACCCGAGGCAGAGCTCGTGGCGGCATTGCAGCAGTTCGCACGTCAACGCCTTTCGGAATACAAGCGGCCGCGGTGGATTGAGTTTGTGGATGCGCTGCCGCTCACCGCGACGGGGAAGGTTCAGCGTTTCAAGCTGAGATCGCCCACGCTTTCCGGCAGTTGACCGGCGGCACGCCGGCGGCCGTCTTGAAGATGCGCTGCCAGGCTGCTCATCGCCTACACCGGAGATGTGTCTGAGTCGGCCGTCCCGATTCAGCCGCCATTTCCAGGTAGTCGGTGGTCTCGTCGCGTCGTTGATGCCGATGCTGGCAATGACCGGGCGTCCACGCCGACGCCGCCCCACAGTAAGTGCCGTGGTCTCATCGGATGTGTCCCCTGCGTTGACTGCGGTTCGGATCCACAATCGCTCGAGCACATCGTCCAGGGCTCTCGCGCCGTCAGCCGCGGTCGCATGGCGCCACGCGATGAACCCGTCGGGGCGAATCAGCACCGCGCCGTCCGTCCCCACGCCGTATGCCGTCGAGAATCGGTCCGCCACGTCTTCCAGATTGCCAGCCGGCTGAATGCCGTACCACTCGACGCCAAGCGCGCGAGCCACGGAGCTGCGCCGCACGCAGTCGGACCAGCCGTTCCCATCGCGCCCCGAGACTGATGGCCGTGCAGTTCGTGCCGGACCGCGGCGAGCGCGTCGAGGACTCGTCGATACAAGCTGGCAGGGGTCGGTGCTGCTGCGTGACATCGCCGACGTGAGGCGGTTGCGGCAAGAAATCGGCCCGAATCTCGTCACCCAAGGCAGCACTTCGGGCTCAGCTCGTTCCAATCCACTGCGTGCGCTGTCGGAGTCGCCATTGCTACCTCAGCCTGCCGCTCGATGCGCTCTCGGCCGCGTTTTCGCCGGTCGCCTTCCGCGCCTGGTAGCGCTCGATCGCCGCGCGCGCGTTGAACAGCATGCGCTCGCGACCAAGCCGCGCGTCGAGGCCCGTGTTTCGTACCGTCGCAAGCACGCCGGGATTCAACGCAGCCAGCCACACCTCGACGCCGCTCTCGGTCATGCGCCGCTCGCCTTCGATCAGCATCTGCAGGGCCGAGTACTCGATGTCGGATACGCGGCTCATGTCCAGCACCAACACGCGCGGCTGATACTTCGCGACCAGAGACTGGATCTGCTGCCCCACCGCCTGCGCATTGACGAAGAACAGCCGCCCTTCCGGGCGCAGGATCAGCAAGCCTTCGAAGGTCTCGTCGTCGCCGTGTTCGGGCGACAGCGGTCGCAGCACGTCCTCGCCACGCTTGCGGCCGATGACGTACACGCGCGGGTACGCGGACTGGCTGGCCAGGCCGATCATCGACACGATGATCGCCACCACGATGCCCTTGAGGGTGCCCAGCAGCAGGACGCCGATGCAGGCGACCAGGGCCCAGCGGAATTCCATCGTGCGCACGCTGCGGATCGCACGGAACTCCGACGGCTTGATCAACCCGACCGAGTAGACGATGACCACCGCGGCCAGCGTCGCATTGGGCATCAGGCCAAGGATCGGAGCCAGGAACAGCATGGTGGCGAGCGCGGCGCCCGCGGTCACCAGCGAGGCCAGCTGCGACTGCCCGCCGGCGGCGCGCACGACCGCCGTCTGCGAAGTTCCTCCGCCGGCCGGCATGGTGCCGAACAGCGCGCCGCCAAGGTTCGCCGCGCCGGTGGCGAGCAATTCCCGGTTCGCGTTGACCGGAGGATCGTCGGCGCGCGCGAAGGCGCGCCCGGCCGCGATCGACTCGGTGAAGCTCATCAAGGCGATTCCGAGTGCACCCGGCAGCAGCCGTGCGGCCAGCGCAGGATCAGGCAGGGTCAGCGACGGGAAGCCCCGCGGGATCAGCCCGACGATCGAGACGCCCATCTTCTCCAGCCCGAGGAACCACGCCGCGGCGATGCCGCCTGCCACCGCGACCAGCGGGGCCGGCGAGTGCGGCCACAGCCGTTCCATCGCGATCAGCACCGCGAAGGTCGCGAGGGCGACCATCAGCGTGATCGTCGAGGTTTCGGGGATGTGGTTGACGACGCTGACGGCATCGAAGAAGAAGCCGTGCTTGGTGATGTGGATGCCCAGCAGCTTGGGCACCTGGTCGAGTACGATCACCAACCCGATGCCGGCCTTGAATCCGGTAAGCACCGGCGTCGATATGAAGTTGGCGACGAAGCCGAGTTTCAATAGCCACGCCACGACCAGCGCGGCGCCGACCAGCAAGGTCAGCGTCGCCGTGGCCGTCACAAGGCGCGCCGGATCGCCGTCCGGCACCGCCAGTCCCAGTTGCGTGCCTGCGAGGATCGCGATGGTCGTAGTCGAACTGACGCTGAGCACGCGCGAGGTGCCGAGCAGCGCGTAGATCGCCATCGGGATGAAAGCGGTATACAAGCCGACCGCAACCGGCAGGCCGGCCACCGACGCGTAAGCCATCGCCTTGGGAAGGACGACCGCGGCGGCGGTCAGCCCGGCCACCAGGTCGAAGCGGAAGGTCGGCGCCTTCGGCGCGCTCGCCTGGGCAGGAATCGGAGTTGGGGACATCGCGTTTGCTCCAGGTGGCCTGACCGTGTCGCGGACCGCCAGCGCCAGTTAGTTTAGAACGTAGCCCGCGACTTGTCCGACAGGGGTTGCAGGCTGACGAGCGGCCGCACACACCAGACCCGTCGATAACCTTGTGACTTGCGGAGCGCCGCCCGCAACGCCTGGCCGGCGTTCGGATCGTCCGTCACCGTGAACATGATCGCGATCGCGTCGGCCGAACGCATGGCTGCCGCATCGTAGACGGTACATGTCTCTATGCGTCAGTGATCATCGACGCAACCGGTCATCGAAACTGTGTCAGAACTGTGTCACTTACCCCCGTAAACCCTGAACAAACACCATCATTTACGAGCACACCTCGACGCACATCGTTGTTGCGGGAAGTTGTTGATCGGAACTGCGTTGGTGGGATTTGGTGTGCGTCAGCACGCGCGGCGGGAGTCGATTTCCAAGCGTGCTCCTTCAACCACTCGGACATCTCTCCCTATCTTTAGAATCAGTAGTTTACAGGCTAGTTGATGAGCCTGCAAACCCAAATGGTGTAGCGAAATTGTGTAACAGCCTCTAGAGGGCCGCGCCGCGCGCGGTCGCCACGTTCATGCCTTGCTCGTACGTCATCCCGCGATCATCGGACCACGCCGCCCATCCGGCGACCACGTCGCGCTCGAGCGCGGCGATTCGCGCACGATCGAGGTTGGCGAGCATGCCCGTGAGCGGTGTGCAGTGCACGTACTGCCAGAGGAACTCCCGCGCCTCGGGCAGCCGCAGCGACTTTGCGTAGCTTCGAACGTTCACGTGGACGAAGCCGTTGTCGCGAAAGAGTTGTTCGATGATCACGGGATCGTGGAGCGAGAACACCATGCGGACGAAAGCGCCGGCCTCGCTGCCGACGTGCCGCGTCATTGCGGCGTCGAGCACGTCGAAGAACGCATTCGGGGGCGGCGTGCTCACGAGCACACGGCCGCGAGGCGCCAGCACGCGCCGCATTTCGCGAACCGCGGCGCCCTTGTCGGCCACGAACTGAAGCCCCAGCTGACACAACACGACGTCGAACCCAGCGTCGGGCAGCGGGATCGATTCCGCGCTGGTTTCGTACCACTGGATCGCCGCTCCCGTCGAAGGGATGGATCGCGCGACGGACAGCATTGCTGGATTGAGATCCACGGCAACGACATTGCCGCCAGGCCCGACGCGCTCCGCGGCGAGGCGCGCGACGACACCGGTGCCGCACGCAACGTCGAGGACTCGTTCGCCGCCGCGGAGCGCCGCTTCCGCGATCAGATCCTGCGCGAAAGGACCGCCGATCGCCGGCACGAAGTAACGCTGGTAATTCTCGGGAGCGGAGCCGCCGTACGCTGTGCCGTAAACGGAATCGGTCGTGGTCGTCGACATGGTGTCCCTCCTGTTCGAATCTGCCAGACAGTAACGGAGGGACAGGTCGGTCCGCTTCGGCGAAACCACCCACAGCTGACGCGGCGGTGCGTACGGATTTCTACGTACGCTGTGGCACGAGGCCGCGTTCGTAGGCGTAGGCTGTTGCGGCGGAGCGGGATGGAAGGTCGAGCTTCGTCAGAATGTTGCTGACGTGGCGATCGACGGTGCGATCGCTGATGGTGAGTGCGTCCGCGATGGCGCGATTGGTCATCCCTCTCGCGATGAGCGCGAGAATCTGCCGTTCGCGCGACGTCAGCGTGCGATCGCTCGGACCGGCGGACGCTCGCAAGGAGTTCACGCGGGCGAGATCGGGCCCGGCGCCAAGCCGCTCGAAGACCCTCTGCGCCGCCTCGAGCTCCAGCTGCGCCGTCTCCTCGTCGCCAAGCGCGCGGCACGTCAGTCCGAGCGCGACGCGGACGCGCGCGGCTTCTCGCGGCGCATCGGTGTCCTGCCAGTCCATCCACGCCTGCCGCAGCAACTTCAGCGCGCCGGCCGCATCGCCTTCGGCGAGTAGCACGCAGCCCCTCGCCTGGGCCGCGAGCGCGCGGAGGTACCGCGCGTCGCAGCGCGCCGTCATCGACGACAGTTCGTCGGCCGCAGCGCGCGCCGCCGGCAGATCGGATCCATCGATCATGATCTCGACACAGGCCGCGAGGACCGCTGCGCGCTGGTGCAGCGGCTTCGGTTCGCCGAGCGCGCGGCGAATCGCGGCCTGCGCTGCCGCACGCTGGCCCTGCGCGAGCCGCAGCAATGGAAGACCCGGCTCCAGCGCGTGGCCGTACTCGCTGGCTCGACGGTAGGCCGCGTCGGCTTCGGCGAACCTGCCGCGCAACCGGTGAACCTCCGCCAGCTCGTAGAACGCGGCGCCGCTCGGCCACGCGCACGCGCGCTCCGCTTCCGCCTCGGCCTGCGACCACGCACCGCTCAATCGGAGCAGCTCCACGCGGTGCACGAGACATATGCCGCGAAACACGATGGCATGGGTGTGCGCATCGCACCACCGCGACAGCGCGTCCGTCCATTCGCGCGCGCGTCCGAGATCGAGGAGGCAGAGGCAGCCCTCGATCACGGCGCAGTAAATGGTGCCGACGCCGATGGGCGACACATCGCCGACCGTGACCGCGACCATGATTTCGTCGAACATCGCCGTAGCCGCCGCGGCGTCACCGCGAGCCGCCACGACCTGCGCAAGGATCAATCGGCTGAAGACCTGCAGTTCGGCATCGTCGAAACGCCGTGCGACGTCGACGGCGCGCGACGCTGCGTCGTGCGCTCCGTCGACGTTCTCCTCCCACAGCCGCAAGCGGCCGATCAGTACGAGCAGAAGTCCCTGTTCCGCGCAGCCGCCGATCGCGGCCTCGAGGAGGTGCTCGGTCCGCGCGAGCCAGCCGCGGGCTTGCGCCCGTTCGCCCCTGATCGACAGATCGAGGGCGAGCCAGAACGTGCAGCGCGCCGCGCGTCGCACGTCCCCCATCCGCAGCCACTCCGAGTGCGCACGGGCCCAGGCGTCCGCGCTTACGTCGCCGTTCCCGACCATGTACGCGCCGACGGCGAGCCGCTCGAGATCCTCGGCGCCGAGCGGCGCGCGGCCATCGTCGGCCGCGCGAAATCCCGCGTACGCGTCGTTCCACGCATGCCGCGCGAACGCTTCGCGAGCCGCCGCGATCTCGATGCACATTTCAGCGGCCGATCATCTCGCCGGACGCGATGGTGTGCAAGGTCTGCGCGAAGTTCGGCGGCGACACCACCCACAGGATCTCCATGACATCGCTGCGGGACTCGATGCCATGCCACGTGCCCTGCGGAATATAGAGCGTCGTGCCGGCGGTGACGCTCCTTCGTTCATCTCCTACGGCGCCCACACCGGATCCAGAGTGAACGAAGAGCACCTCGTCTTCCTTTTCATGCATGTGCACCGGGATGCCCCGGCCGCCTTTGACGCGTTGCAAACCGACGCCGAGCCTCATCGAGCCCGTCTGCGGATCCGCTTTGACGAAGTGCGTGCCGACAACATCCCCCTCGTCGGTCCTGAGGATTCGCGCACGTGGTTCTTCGGGAGCTTGCGCGAAGGCGAGTACTCCGAGGATACCGATCGTTCCCGCGAACAACAGGACGCGCGCTGAGTGATGAGGGTGGCGCATGGCGTCTCGATTTCCCTGCTTCGGTTACACCGCGGCATTTACTTCGCGAGCTACCCGATCGCCTGATTCGAGCGCTCCCTGCATCCAGCCGTCAATCCAGACGGACGTGTGCTCACCAGCGAAATGGATTCTGCCTTCGGGCCGCGCAACGTGTGGCAACAGCGAGCTGAATTGGCCCGGCTTGTAATAGGAGGCCACGCCGCGGGCCCACTCGTCCTCGTCCCAGCACTTCGTCACGCCACCCTCGAAGTGATTCCTCATACCGGGGTAGATCGTGTCCACGTGTTCGAGCGCAAAGTTGATGCGCTCGCTTTCCGGCATTGCCGTGACCCGGCGTGAGTGCAGGCTGATTGGGAATGCCTGCAAGATGCCCCGCGTACCCGGCTGCGTGTACGTCGCATCCCATACTTGACTGACGGGAAGGTCGGTCGTCGCAAAGCCACTTAACCCCTCGTCGACCCAGAACCTCCTTTTTGACTGCAGGAAGATCTTGGATGCTGACAGGTACGGCAACTGCTCAATGGCTTGTTGTTTCGCGACGGAGAAGGCCGGCGCTACCTCGATGTTCTTCTGGACGCTGAACGGGACGGCGCAGATCAGATAGTCGCCACTCACAGTGTGATACACACCCGCCTGCAGGAACGTCGCTTTGACCTCCTGCGACTGTTGTTCGATTCTGACGACGGGCGCTGCATAGTGAATCTTCTCGGACAGCCGAGACGCGAACGCCTTCGGGAGAAGGTCGTTCCCGCCGCGAATCTTGAAGTACTGCGCGAGCTTCCGATTGAGCGCCTGGTTGCGCAGCATGAACAGGGTGGACCAGGTTTCCACGCGATCATCGATCCCGCCGAGGCTCAGCAGGGCGACGGCCTCGGACGATGCCCCGCGGCTGCGCCAGAAATCGGACCGATTCATGTGGTCGTATTTCCTGAGCGTCTCAGGTGGCGGCCACTGCGGATCGGTTACGTCGCCGAGCTCGCTCAAGGCAGACCAGATGTACTTCTGCCGCATGCCATTCAGGCCAAGCGCCCGCTCCTCTGCCGTCAGATCGTACGGCCACTCCACCTTCTGTCCCGGTGTCACCCGAACGCGTTTTCCACGGACGTGGTACACGGACGGCACCTCAGGCGGCGTGAACGGATCGAGTGTGAGGCCGAACAACGCGGCGTACTTGAGCGTGAAGTGATGGTGATTGGGAATGCGCGCGGCACCGGCTTCCGCGTAGAGCCCGTCGGCAAAGGGATCACGGAGCGTAAGAACGCGGCCGCCCGGGCGCGTGCGTGCTTCGAGGACCGTGACGTCGTGCCCAGCCTGTGTCAGCTCGAACGCCGCCGACAGACCGGCTAATCCTGCGCCGACGACGAGCACCCGCTTCGGAGCGCCCTGTCGTTCCAAGCGCCCCTGGCTGAACGCGAAGGTCCGCAGGCGGGACGCCGAGAGCATCGCCGCGGCGACAGCCGTCTGCTTCAGGAAGTCTCGACGTTGCATGCTGACGCTTCCTGCAACGTGCTTGCGTCGGAGGATAAAGGTTCCGTCGCCAAACCGGTTCGCGCCGCCGGCCGTCCGCGTGGGTGTCGGAAAGACCTGCGACGGTCCGAACACTGATTATGCTCCGAAGAAGCATGGGCCAGGGCAGAAACAATGCAAAAAAGCTGGGCACTCATCTGTTATTACCGACATCATCGACTGAGGTGTCGCTCCCGGTCCGACGACGTTGAAACGACCGCTGCACGGGGGTATGCTCGGCACCAGCTCGAGACGATCGCGGGCGCCACCCATGGGTTCTCTCATCGCTGCGACGTTCGCAGCCAGCGCGCTGTCACTGCTGCTAGCCGGACCGGCTGATGCGCAACAACCGAACCCCGCGTTCGAAATACGGCGTCAGGTCACTGGCAGCTTCCGATTCGTAGATCCTGGCTCGAGGCATCCAATTACCGTCTGGTTCTGCCGAACATCCACGGCCGCGCCCGACACTCGTATCGTGTTCGTCATGCACGGCAGCGACTCGCAAACCGCTCGACAGGCCTGTGACCTTGCATCGCCGTACATCGAACCGTTCAATGCGATCGTCCTCGCTCCCCAGTTCGCGGAGGAGTACTTCCCGGGCGACGCCTACATGTTTGGCAACATGATTGACGCCGCCGGCAACATGCTCCCGAAGTCAGCCTGGGCTCTGACTGCCATCGAACGCCTGTTCGACATGGTTCGCGGCGAGATGGGACTACATCGAACGGAATACGACATCGTTGGATTCTCGGGTGGCGCTCAGTTCGTCCACCGCTTGGCGCTGTTCGTGCCCGAGGCGCGTTTTCGCCGTGCGGTGGCAGCGAGCGCCGGTCGGTATGCCTTCCCCTCCTGGTCGGAAAAGTTTCCCTACGGGCTCGACGGAAGTCCGATCGATCGCATGCAGCTGCCACAGGCGTTCTCGCGGGACCTGGTCGTGTTACTCGCCGATCGGGATGTCACGGATAGAGAACGCGAACCCGATTCGATGGCGCAGGGAACGACTCGGTTCGCCAGAGGGCTGCGGTTCTTTGCCGCGGCGGCCGACGAAGCTGCTGCTCTGGGTGTACCGCTCCGCTGGCAGCTTCGGATTGTGCCCGGGGTCGATCATTCACCAGTGCCCATGGTGCGAGCTGCGCTTGAATCGCTCCGCCACTAGAGCCGATGAGCCGTACGCCTTGGTAATACGGACCCGCTGCGCATCGATGCTGCTGGTCGGTGCCATCGCGCCGATCTGGTTGGCATCAGCGTGCCAGACCCGAGGGCAATCGTCAGCCGATCGGCCGCCAATCATCGACATGCACCTGCATGCTCACTCGTTGAGCCAGTATGGCGGCGGGATGCCGAACTGTGCCAACAATCAGGAGATCGTGTATCCGGGCGCCGATCCTCGCGAACCCTTCAGCCTTGGCCGCCTCAAAACCTGCGCCTCCCCGATGCCGGCCGCGGCGACCGACGCATTGCTCATGAAGGAGTCGCTCGCGGCGCTCGAACGCCACAACATCTTCGCCGTGACCACCGGTCCGCTGGTGAACGTACGCGCATGGCGGGCAGCGGCGGCCGATCGAATCATCCCCGCGCACGCGTTCGGAGACCCTGGCTCGCCCGACGTCACAGAGTTCCGTCGCTTGGTCAGCAATCACGAACTGGCCGTGTTTGCGGAGGTCTCACCACAGTACGAAGGAATGAGGCTCGACGATTCGAGATGGGAACCCTACTACGCGCTCGCAGAAGAACTCGACGTCCCGGTCGGCGTCCATTTGGGGGAAGGCCCGCCCGGTGCGGCCTACGGGCCGATGGCGAGCTATCGCGCGCGGTTGACGTCGCCGCTGCAACTGGAGGAAGTCTTGATTCGTCACCCGAGACTTCGCGTGTATGTGATGCACTACGGGTCACCGCTCGTTGACGAGATGATTGCGGTGCTCTTTTCGCATCCACAGGTTTACGTCGATATCGCCGGCAACAACTGGGCGCACCCGCGGCCGCACTTCTACGAACAGCTCAAACGCCTCGTCGAGGCAGGGTTCGTCAGGCGGATCATGTGGGGCTCGGATCAGTTGGTGTGGCCGCGGGCTATCGAAGTGGCCATCGAGACAATCCAGAATGCGCCGTTCCTCAGCGAGGAACAGAAGCGCGACATCTTCTACAACAACGCCGCACGGTTCCTACGACTAACACAGGAAGAGATCGCACGACATCACCGGAAATAGCTGCGCGCAACTTGCGATCGGCCAGAGTGGGCGTGAAGACCCACCGCCGTGCTCGCGAATCGGCGCGCAATTCTTCGAGTTTCTCGGCGATTGCTGGTGACTGTGGCGATGCTCGAGAGCGAAGCGACGCCCGTGTTGAAGGCGCTGCGAAAGAACGGCCTCGATGTGGTGGCCATTCATTGCCCCATGGCGGTCGATCGGCCGATGTTCATCTTTCTCCACTACTGGGGTACCGGTCCGGGGGGGGACAAGCTTGCGACCAGATTCAAGGCAGCAGTCAACGAGCTCGGAAAGCACGGCGCCTCGACGGCGTCACGATAGTTCGTTCGAGCGACTGAAGTAGCCGGAACAGAGGGCCGTGCTCGACGCGCTCCAGTTGCTCACCGTGGACGGCCGCCTGCTGTTTGCAACGCGGTTCGTTCGTCTGTTCGCCTACGGCGCGCTGTCGGTCGTCCTGGTGCTGTACCTGGTCGGCCTTGGCCTGACGGAATCGGCTACGGGCGTACTCCTCACGGCAACCTTGCTGGGTGATACGCTCGTATCGCTCTATCTCACCACCCGAGCCGATCGTTTCGGACGCCGCCGGATGCTGATCGTCGGCGCGTCGCTGATGGCGGCCGCCGGGCTCGCATTCGCGTTCACGCACCAGTTCTGGCTGCTCGTCGTGGCCGGCACGATCGGCGTAATCAGTCCCAGCGGTCACGAGGTCGGGCCCTTCTTGCCGATTGAACAAGCGGCGCTGTCGCAGGTTGTTCCGGCGCGAGCACGAACGGACGTGTTCGCCTGGTATACCCTCGCAGGATCGATCGCCACGGCGCTGGGCTCGCTCGCGGCGGGACTGCTCACCGATACTCTTCAGCGCACGTGGACACCCGTCGACAGCTATCGCGCGGTCGTCGTGGTGTACGCGTGCATTGGCGTGGCGCTCTGTGCGTTATTCCTGAGGGCGTCTGAGGCCATCGAAGCACCACGGTCGGCGCAAGCCGCCGCGCCACGGTCGCCGCTCGCCCGCCTCTCCGGGTTGCACGAGTCGCAAGGCGTGGTACTCCGACTCGCCGGTCTGTTCGCGCTGGATTCGTTTGGCGGAGGGTTCGTCGTCCAGAGCTTCGCGGCGTACTGGTTCTACCTGCGCTTCGGCGTGGACCCGAAGACGCTGGGTGCCCTGTTCTTCGCCGCGAACGTGTTCGCCGGCCTCTCAGCGTTAGTCGCCTCTCGCCTGGCGAACCGCATCGGTCTGGTCAACACCATGGTGGTCACGCATCTGCCGTCGAACGTCCTGCTGATGCTGATACCGTTGATGCCCACGCTGCCGCTCGCGACGCTGATGTTGCTCCTGCGGTTCAGCATCAGCCAGATGGACGTTCCGACACGGCAGTCGTACACCATGGCCGTCGTCGTGCCGGCGGAGCGTGCTGCCGCATCCGGCATCACGGGCGTGGCGCGCACCACGGGCGCGGCTCTGAGTCCCCTCTTCGCAGGGCTGCTGTTCGCGCGGCCCTCGCTGGTGAACGTTCCGTTCTATATCGCGGGCGCGCTGAAGATCGCGTACGACCTGTCGTTGTTCCGCGCGTTCCGATCCCTGAAGCCCCCCGAAGAAGCGTCAACCATCAACTCAAGCGAGCTGTTGGGTTAGCGTGGCTCGCCGCGGACCGTGGTGACGTGGTCAGTTGACGTCCGACAGTTCATTCGACGTCAGAGTGAGGGATCGCCAATGCCGTTCAAGAGTCAGGCACAACGCCGCAAGTTCGCGCAGCTGTTGGTTGAAGGGAAGATTTCGAATCAAACCTTCGAGGAGTGGAATCGCGAAACAGGAGGCAAGAAGCTGCCCGAGCGAGTGGGGTCAGAGCGTCGAGTTCGCAAGGCCGGAACAAGGACGCGAAAGAACGGGATTGGCAAGCGCAGAACGAGAACCTCTTCACGTTGAAGCCTCGGAGTCCGCCTCTGCAGACGGATCGCACCGCCGCTCCCGCCCTACGAGCACCGGCGTCCAACTCGCGAGAACGGTCGGCTTGGACCGCCGAGCACGGCCTCTGCCATACCTGGGGACATGACGATCGAGAGATTGGACCACGTCAGCGTCGTCGTCGACGGATGGGACGTACTGACGTGCCTGCCTCTCGACTGGTGGCACTCTGGCGTTGATCCTGCATCACATGGTCCGAGTTGTGCGTGAACAACAGCCGACAATCGGGACTACCTGACCAACCTCGTTCAACTTGTTTTATGGCTGATCGTCGAATCTCAAGCACGACCAAAGAATCGCCGCATGTAATCCCCGCCACGATGAAGGCCGCGGCGGTGGATCGATTCGGTCCGCCATCGGCTCTCACTCTGCACGAGCTTCCGGTGCCGAGGCCAGGACCGCACGAGGTGGTCATCGCCATCGATACGGCACCGCCGCTGGGTCCGAAGGGTCAAGACGGATTCGACGCATCCACCGCCGCGTACGTTCAGCGGATCGGCGTCGCAGATCGCCCGCACAATGGCGCGGAAGGATGTCTCGCCGAAGGGGCTGGGGTCCGCCATTCGCATGATTCAGTACTTCATCAACCGTGGCGGGCGACGTCTGTCCGCGAGCCGCCGGCGCGAGCTCGAACGGGCGAAGCGCATTCTGCAGCGGCGACGGCAGGCGGCGGGATGAGCGCGCATCCATCTGACTCGCCTCATTCTTGGAGGACGTATGACTGAGACTCACACGCTCGCTTCCGCTCGACAGCTTGCAGAAACGAACGAGGCCCGCTTTCCCGACGAGAGCGCAGAATATCGTGCAGCTCGCAATGCGCTGCTTGTCGAAGAGATCGAGCTGCGTCGCCACATTGAGCGCGTCGCCTCGCAGCGGCGCACGCTTCCTTCGGGCGGCCGACTCCCTCAGGACTTCGAGCTTGTCTCCGAGAGAGGTCCTGTTCGCTTGTCGACGCTGTTCAGCGACAAAGATACGCTGATGATCTACAGCATGATGTACGGCCCGCAACGCCAGGAGCCGTGTCCCATGTGCACGTCATTCCTGACTTCCTGGAACGGGACCGCGGTCAATCTGCGTGAGCGGGTCGCTATCGCCGTCACCGCACGCTCACCGATCGATCGGCTGGTCGCATACAAGAAGCAGCGGGGCCTTGCGAACCTTCCATTCGTGTCCGATATGTCTGGCGAGTACACCCGGGCCTATGTCAATCCCGAAGACGCCGATGTCCCTGGCTTCAGCGTCTTCAGCCGGCGCGATGGGATCATTCGTCACTTTTACACCGGCGAGATGAGCAGTGCGATGGCTGACCCCGGACAAGATCCGCGCGGCGGGCCGGACCTGGATCCTCTCTGGCTGATGCTGGACTTGACGCCGGGGGGCCGCGGTACGGATTGGTATCCGAAGCTGGATTACGGGCACAAGGCGCCGACGAGTGAACACGTCGGGCAGGGTTGATGAGAGAGGGCCGACAACTTCATTACGTCCCTCGAGTGCAATCGGTAATAGCGCTCTCGGTGAACGCATCAACCAAAGATCTCGGACAGTCTCGCTGGGCTGCGACACGGCGAGATCGTGTCAGCCTCCGCCATGAGTTGCAACGCAGTGCTGTAACGGATTCTGCGTGAGCACGCGACTGATGGAGCGCTCGGCGTGCCGGTCTTGAACTGCATCAATGGACCGCGCGGCCAGGTCCCTTGCCGGTTCCCGAGCTGACCGCTGACGCGTCGGCGCCCCAGTCGGACCGTCCGTCTATCGGGGATATTCCCACTGCACGCGTTCACGACGAGGGCCTCCACGCGGGATGAGATCCGCCAGACCAGCGCTATTGCGGTGTTGATCCTCAAACGAACGACAAGGATCATCTTGGCGGCGGGTCGATGCCATTCGCCCGCTATCCGGCATCGTGCGGGACCCGAACGAATCGATTGTCAGGACGAATGCGACGCTCGAGGAGACGCTTATCTGAACAGGGAGGACACGGTGCGTGTCGTTGTACTCGGCGGCGGATTCGGTGGCGTGGCAACGGCGCGCCACCTGGAGCGAGCGTTGCGCCGACACACGGGCGTCGAGATCACGCTTGTGAGCCGCGAGAATTTCTTCGTCATCACGCCGCTTCTGTTCGAAGCGTGCTCCGGAAGGTTAGAACTGCGGCACTGCGCACAGCCAATCCGTGCCGCTCTCCGACGGACACGCTTTGTCGAGGCGACCGTCGAAGGTGTCGACGTGGAGCGCCAGATCGTTCGAGCCGTCGCCGCCGAGGGAGCCACGTACGACCTGCCGTACGACCATCTGGTCGTGGCGCTCGGCGCGTCCACGAACGAGCAGCTGATCCCTGGCTCGTCGAACGCGTTCACGTTCAAGACGATGGCGGACGCGCTGGTGCTCAGAAATCACCTGATCGAACAATTCGAGCGAGCCGACGCGACCTCGGAGCCAGCGACCCGTCGCGGCTGCCTCACCGTCATCGTGATCGGCGGCGGTCTCGTCGGTGTCGAACTGCTAGGCGAACTCTCGGCATTCGCGGATGACGTGCTCCGCTTCTATCCTCGACTCCGACGCGACGAGATTCGCTTCATGCTGTTCGAGGCCGGTGCACGCGTTCTGCCCGAGATCGACGCGGAGCTGGCGGTCGTGGCTGCGCGCGTGCTCCAGCGGCGCGGCGCCGACATCCGCGTCTCGACGCCCGTCCGGGCGATCGAGGCCGGTCGTGTGCGCGTTGCCAACGAGATCATTGACGCGAGCACGATTGTGCTCACGGCGGGCATCGTGCCGAGCGTTGTCGCCGCTGCCATTCCCGTCGTGCACGATCAACGTGGCCGGATCGCCGTCGATGGGACGATGCGAAGTGGCAGTCACACGAGTGTGTGGGCGCTGGGCGACTGCGCGGCGATTCCGGGACCGGATGGCCGCCCGTATCCAGCGCTCGCGCAGCATACCGTCAGGGAGGCGCGACACCTCGCGCGCAACATCCAGGCGGCGATCGAAGGGCGCGTCCCGACCCCGTTCATCTTTCGACCGCTGGGAACCTTGGCCTCGCTCGGGCACACGCGCGGCGTTGCGCGTGTGTTCGGCGTGCGGCTTACAGGTTTCCTGGCCTGGTGGATACGGCGGACGTACTACCTGTTCCAGATGCCGCGATGGGACCGGCGCGTGCGGATCGTGCTCGATTGGACCGTGGCCCTGTTCTTTCGACCGGACATCACGAAGGTTGAGTTGCGCGTCGAGCGGGACCAGGTGCATGGATGGCGCGCCATGGCGGCCGCCGACGTGAATGGAACCCGACATGACAGGCACCAATGACGCCTTGTTGCGCCCCAAGGTCGCGAGGATTGGAGCGCGTGGGATGGGCAGGAACAGACGGCGTCATGATGTTCGGCAGTCCGCCGGCCAGCGCGGGCACGCCAGCCGAACGTCTCGAATGCTCGTACCGCTCGGGAGAACTATCCCGTTGTGCAGCGGTTCTCGGCCTGGACATTCCGGATAGCGACTCACGACGTCGCGATCGCGTGAAAGCTGGCTATCGCGCTCCACGCGTCAAGACCGATCCCACGCGCCATCTGCGACAGTTCGAGCATGTTGTGCGACAGGAAGATCAGCACCGATCGGTCGTTCGGATCTGCCTGCCACCAACCGCCGTACGCACCGGGCCAGCCAATCGTGCCGATTCCACCTCGGCAGCGCATCGGGTCGGCCTTCTCGGGTTCGAGGACGACAGCGACGCCCATGCCGTAGCCGTGGCCCGCGGCGAAGATCGGCCGGCCGAACATGCGAGCCGCTGCGCGTTGCTCGGGCGTCAGCTGGTTCGACGTCATCATCGCGAGCGTCTCTCCCCGTAACAGCGCGGGTATCTCGGGATCACGTATCAGCATCCGAGCGAACACGAGGTAGTCGTCGAGCGTCGACCACAAACCCTGACCGCCCGACTCGAACGTCATGTCTTCCGGTCGCTCGTCAAGCGCGTGACGACCCGGCGCGGCGGTCAACGTCGTCAAACGGCCTTCGTCATCGAAGCCACACAACGCGGCGCGGCGTTCGCGCTTCTCGCGTGATACGAGGAAGCCGGTGTCGCGCATGCCGAGCGGCGCGAACACTCGTCTCGCGAGCACCTCGCCCAATGATTCGCCTTCGAGGCGCGCGATGAGCAAACCGAGAAGGTCTGTCGAAATGCCGTAATGAAAGCCGGCTCCGGGTTGATCGATGAGCGGCAGCGTCGCGACGCGCGCGATCCACGCGTCCGGCGTGAGCGGGTTGTCGATCTGGGCGCCGAGTGTCTCGGCGAATGCGCGACCGACAGGACCACGATGAAACTCGCCGTACGTCAGGCCCGATCGATGCGTCAACAGATCATCGGAACGTAATCGATCGCCTCGCCTCGTCGCTGGCGTCCAGCTGGTCCCTCCGGATCGCGCAGCACGCGCGGGTGCGCGAGTTCCGGTGCGCAGATTTCGATCGGATCGTCGAGCGCGAAGCGCCCCTCGTCGAGCAGCATCAACGCCGCGACCGTCGTCACCGGCTTGGTCATCGACGCGATGCGAAAGATGGTGTCGCGCTCGACTGGAAGCCCGGTCGCGAGGTCGCGGCGCCCGACGGCGGCGGTGTGGATGACCTCGCCATTTCGCCACGCCAGCGTTGCGGCGCCAGCAAGCCGGCCCGCATCGACGGGTTCACGCAGCGCAGTTTCAACGCCATTTCTGCTGTGTCAATATTGAATTTATAAAATAGATATACTATTTTATGCCGGATGGCAAGCGTCAGACGCACACAATCGCACCCACGCTGTCGGCTCGCGGTAAGCCGAAAGGGGCACAAACGCGAGCGCACGCGAGTGGCGCTGCTCGAAGCCGCACGCGCATTGATTCGCGAGAAAGGGTACGAGCGAACGACGATGGAGTCAGTGCGCCAGGCGCGCCGGCATGACGACGGGCGCGATCTACGGGAACTTCAAGAATCGCGAGGAGCTGTTCATCGCGCTCGGGCAGACGTACTGGGCGCCGATCGTTCCCAAGGTCGCGCCTGGCGCGACGTTCGCTGAGGCGATGCGCGCGCTTGCCACGGCGACGCTCGCAGCGGTACACGATCGCGCGCCGGTCGCTGTTGGACGATTGACGGGAACTCGCCTACACGTTGACCAGCTCCCAGCTACGAGCGCGCGTTCACGAGGTCACGAAAGACAGCTACGAGATCGGCGCTGAGTGGCTGCGCACGTTCGACGCGAGCGAGCTGCCGATGCCGGCCGACGTGCTCGTGCGCGTGCTGCATGCGCTCATCGAGGGGCTCGTGATGCAACGCATCCTGACGCCGGATTTGTGCCCTGACCGGGTGTTCTACGAGGCCTTCGCGGCGTTGGCGCCCGAACGACGCAAACCGACGGCAAGAGGGGGCACTTCAGGCCGACCGCGCACGATCGTTCAGTCGATGAGCTTCGAAATCGCTTGGTCTCGCAGCGCCAACAGTTGACAGCCTCTCTCCAAAGGGAGGAAACTTCCCGCTTCCATAGGTCGTCTATGCAAAGAGAGGCTGATGAAAGAAGCCAAGACGAAGAGCAAGAACGAGCTGCTTCCGGGCACGCTCGAGATGTTGATTCTGAAGACGCTGTCGATCGAGCCGATGCACGGCTACGGCATCGCGCAGCACATCCAGATGCTGTCGGCGGACGTGCTGACGATCGAAGAGGGGTCGCTGTATCCGGCGCTGCAGCGGATGCGCGTCAAGGGATGGGTATCCGCCGAGTGGAAGATTTCGGCGAACAACCGGCGCGCGCGCTTCTACACGCTCACGACTGCCGGGAAGAAGCAGCTCGGCGTCGAAGAAACGCGATTCTCCCAGATGTTCGGCGCGATCATGCGCGTGATGAAGACGACGTAGTGGCCTGACGCTCAGGAGGGTGCCGTGGGTTCTGTGCTTCGACGTCTGCTCTTCTTCTTCCAGCGGAACCAGTTCGATCGCGATCTGGAAGACGAGCTGCGCTTTCACGAGGAGATGAAGGCGCACGCCTTCGCCGACGCGGATGGCACGAGCGGCGACGAGGCACGGGCGGCCGCGCGGCGGCGGCTCGGCAATCCGCTGCGGCTGCGCGAACAGGCCCGCGAGCCATGGACGTTCCCGACGATCGAGACGCTCGCCCAGGACGTGCGTCACGCGCTGCGATTGATGCGGCGCGATCCGGCGTTCACCTTCACGGCTCTCGCCACGCTCGCGCTCGGAATCGGCCTCAACACCGCGATTTTCTCTGTCGCCTACGGCGTGCTCTGGCGTCCGCTGCCCTATCCCGATGCCGATCGCCTCGTCGTCCTCGCGTCAGCGCAGCGGACGGAGAAGGGCGTCAAGACGTTCTGGAGCTGGACGCCCGTGACGTACGAGGCCCTGCGCCGGCGCGTGACGCTCGACCATCTCGCGGCCTACAACTCGATCGACGCGCAGCTCACGGGACGCGGCGAGCCGCTGCAGCTGCCCGCGCTCGAGGTGAGTCCGAATTTCTTCGCCACGCTGGGCGTCAATCCCGCGCGTGGCCGCGCGTTCCTCACCGGCGCCGCGGCGCCAGACGACGATGGCGCCGCGATCGTCAGCGATCGGCTGTGGCGCACGTCGCTCAACGCCGATCCGGCGATCGTCGGGCACTCCATCACCATCGACGGGCTCCCCCGTACCATTGTCGGCGTGCTGCCGCCGGACTTCAGCTTCAGGCCGGTGGTCGGGGGCGGCGCGCTCGCGCTGCCGGAAGCGGACGTCTTTCTGCTCAATCGCTGGCCCGGCGACGACGGCAGCAGCGCGTTTCTCTTCCTGCTGGGCCGCATGAAGCCGGGCGTCACGCGGCAACGCGCGGCTGCCGAACTGACGGCGCTGGTCAACGAGCGGTCGATCGTGCCGGCCGGCGCACTCGCGCCCGAGGGCGTACTCGCGCCGAACGTCCGCACGCTCGCGCGCGTGGTCGGCTTGCAGGAGTACGGCACGGCGCCGGTGCGCAGGCTGCTGGTGATCCTGCTCGGGGCGGTGTCGTTCGTGCTGCTGATCGCCTGCGTCAACGTCGCGAACCTGCAGATGGCGCGCCTCACCGCGCGCCGCGGCGAACTGTCGGTGCGCATGGCCATCGGCGCGGGACGCCGGCGGATCGTGCGTCAGCTGCTGACGGAAGCGGTCGTGCTGTCGCTGCTGGGCGCGTCGCTCGGCGTGCTGCTCGCGCAGATCGCGCTTCACGTCACGCTGCCGCTGGTGCCGGACTTCGCGCTGCCGCGCCTCGGCGGCATCGTGATCGACGCGCGCGTCATGGCGTTCAGCGTCGGCCTGTCGCTCGTCTCGACCCTGCTGATCGGCCTCGTGCCGGCGCTGCGCGTCAGCGAGGCCGCGTTCGGCGAAGGCCTTGCGCTGCACGCCGGCGAAACGCGCACGACCGGCGACCGCCAGGGCGAGCGGCTGCGGGCGCTGCTGGTCGCCGCGCAGATCGCGATGACGCTCGTCCTCCTGATCGGCGC
The DNA here is from genome assembly GCA_963697705.1 of Vicinamibacteria bacterium. GTDB lineage: Bacteria > Acidobacteriota > Vicinamibacteria > Vicinamibacterales > JAENWD01 > CAVUCH01. The sequence continues at coordinate 125,040 of CAVOPA010000006.1, read as the reverse complement.
GGGCCTGCTGATGCACAGCTTCGTGCGTCTCACGTCGGTGTCGCCCGGCTTCGAATCGAGCGGGCGCGACGGCGTCGTGCAGACTGTGAAGGTGACGCTGCCCGAACGCCTCTACGACGGGCCCGAGCGCATCCATGCGTTCGCGCGCGGCGTGCTCGATCGCATCCAGTACCTGCCGGGCGTGAAGTCCGCGAGCCTGGTCAACTCGGCGCCGTTCGGCATGATGTTCATCCAATTCGACTTCTACATCCAGGGTCAAGCGAAGCCGGCGCGCTATGATGCGGGCACCCCGAAGATCGACGCAAATTATTTCAAGACGATGGGGATTCCGCTGCTGGCGGGACGCGACTTCACCGAACGGGACACGGCGGCAGCGCCGAAGGTGGCAATCGTCAGCGAGCGCATCGTGCGGGACTACTTTCCGGGTGGTCCGGGCGAGGCGCTCGGTCGGCGGGTGCGCTTGAGCAATCGCGGCGAGTGGCTGACGGTGGTGGGCGTGGTCGCGGACATCCGCCAGATGGGACTCGATCGAAACGTGCAGCCCATGATCTACGTGCCGTTCCAGCAGGAGCGCAGCGGTTTCGTGCGGTTCGTGTCGTTCGTCGCGCGCACGAACAACCCGGCCAGCGTCGCCGAAGGCATTCGCGCGGAAATTCGCCGCGCCGCGCCCGATCTGCCAATCGAGACCACGCGGACGATGGACGAAGCGGTGGCCGCGTCGGTGGCGCCGCCGCGTTTCCGGATGTGGCTGCTGGCGCTGTTCGCGATGGCCGCGACGCTGATCGCGACGTGCGGCATCTACGGATTGATGGCCTACGCGGTGACGCAGCGCCGCCGCGAGATCGGCGTGCGCATGGCGCTCGGCGCCGAAGGCCGCGACGTGCTCCGACTCGTGCTCACGCGCGCGTTCCGCATCGTCGTCGCCGGCGTGATCGTCGGCCTGGCCGGGGCCGTGGGGATAACTCGCGTGCTGCAGCGGTTCCTGTTCGGGGTGACGCCGACCGATCCGATCGCGTTCACGATCGTCACGCTGCTGCTGATGGCGGTGGGATTGATGGCGGCATGGCTGCCCGCGCGCCGCGCGACACGGATCGACCCGTCCGCCGCGCTGCGCGCGGAATAGTCCATCGCGTCGAGCACATCGTGTCAGACCTCGCAATCTCTTGAGATCGCTTACGAGCGATGACACGGGCGACGCGGAAGGCAGCCATCCAACGTTCTTCTCTCGCGGCTCGCGCCCGATGCCGAGGCTTTCAAGCAGAGCCGCCTCCGCTGACAAGGGGATGCTGACCGCTGACGACTGGCGCTGTGCAGCCGGTCGGCGGTTGCGGGATCGCGCGAGGCGACGGATTCGCGTCGATGAGTTTCGACCGCTGATCCGATAGGATGACCGCGTGATCACCCAGCCTTCTGAAGTGCTTGCTGGCGGCGGAGAAATGGGCGCGCTGATGCGCACCATCGACTGGTCGACAACCCCGGTCGGCCCGGTAGCCGCCTGGCCCCAGAGCCTTCGGACGGCCCTGAGCATCCTGCTCGAAACCGGCTTTCCGATGTACATCGCGTGGGGACCGGACTTCACCCAGTTCTACAACGACGGCTATCGCCCGATCCTCGGCTCGACGAAACATCCGGCGGCCATGGGGCGAGGCACGCGCGAGACCTTCGCCGAGATCTGGGACATCATCGGACCGATGTTCGCGGGTGTGATGCAGGGCACGCCGACAACCGTCGTCGACTTCATGTTGCCGCTGGATCGGCATGGATTCTCGGAAGAGTGCTACTTCATCTTCTCGTACAGTCCGATCCGTCAGGAGAACGGGCAGGTCGGCGGCGTTCTCGTGACCGTCACCGAGTCCACGCAGCGCGTGGTCGGCGAACGGCGGCTGAAGGCGACGCAGGGGCTCGCGGCACGGACGCGAGAGGCGAAGACAGTCCACGAGGCGTGCGCCATCAGCGGCTCGGTCCTGGCGGAACACAGCGCCGACGTTCCGTTCGCCTTGATCTATCTGCTCGATCCACAAGGGAACGCGGTTCTAGAAGGGTCCGCAGGCTTCAGCGGCGATTCCGGCCTGCCAACACGCGTGGCTGTGTCATCAGGCGAACCGGGCCCGTGGCCCTTCGCGGAGGTGCTTCGCACGGGCGAAGCAGTCGTCGTCGATGCTCGCAGCGTCGCTCCCGCCGTCACGGAATCGGCCACGCGCGCGTTCGTGTTACCCATCATCGAACATGCGCGCGGCGGTGGGGTTGGGATTCTGGTGGCGGGCCTCAGCTCGCGGCTGATGTTCGACGCCGCGTACGGTGATTTCCTGACCATGGTGGCGTCGCAGATCGGCACGGCGGTGGCCAGCGCTCGCGCGCTGGAAGAAGCCGAGGCGCGTGCTGCCGCTCTGGCGGAGCTCGATCGCGCGAAGACCCTCTTCTTCAGCAACGTCAGCCACGAGTTCAGGACGCCGTTGACCCTGCTGCTGGCACCGACGGAGGAGGCGGTCACATCGGATGGCAGCCTGCGGGGTGAGGATCTCGAGGCCGTCTACCGGAACGCGCAGCGCCTGCTGAAGCTGGTCAACACGTTGCTCGATTTCTCGCGCATCGAAGCCGGGCGCGTTCAGGCGTCGTTCGAGCCGACCGATCTGGCACGCATCACCACGGATCTCGCCAGTGCGTTCAGATCGACGATCGAACGCGCCGGGCTCGACGTTTGTCGTCGAATGCCCGCCGCTGCCCGAGCCCGTCTACGTCGACCGCGACATGTGGGAGAAGGTCGTTCTGAACCTGATCTCCAATGCGTTCAAGTTCACCCTGGCGGGGACCATTCGTGTATCGCTGGCGTGGCGCGGCGCGTCTGTCGAGCTCTCCGTCGCCGACACGGGCGTCGGCATTCCGCCTGACGACCTGCCGCGAGTCTTCGACCGCTTCCACCGTGTCGAGCGCACCCGCGCGCGCACCTACGAAGGCTCGGGAATCGGTCTGTCGCTCGTCCGAGAACTCGTCGCGATGCACAGCGGGACCGTGCGTGTCGACAGCCGCTTGGAGCAGGGCACGACGTTCATCATCTCGCTGCCCACCGGTGTCGCGCATCTACCACAAGAACGCGTCGGCGCCGCGCGATCCACGGTCTCGACCGCGATGGGCGCCCCGCCGTACGTACAGGAAGCATTGCGGTGGCTGCCGACGCCCACCGCCGCTGCCGCGCCCGCGACCACGGGTGCTGTCGGCCGTGATGTCATCGAGTCACGCATTCTCATAGCCGACGACAATGCCGACATGCGCGAGTACATCGGCCGGCTCCTTGGCGAGCGGTGGTTGATCGATGCGGTCGGGGACGGCGCGTCCGCCCTCGCACGTGCCCGTGAAACGCGCCCGGACGTCGTGGTCGCGGACGTCATGATGCCGGGTCTCGACGGGTTCGAGCTGCTGCACGCACTTCGGGAAGACGAGCGTACCCGCGCAGTGCCGGTGATCCTCGTGTCCGCTCGTGCCGGCGAGGAGGCGCGCGTCGAAGGGTTGGAGGCCGGCGCTGACGACTATCTGGTAAAGCCGTTCTCCGGCCGTGAGCTGATCGCGCGCGTCCAGGCGCAGGTGCTGCGCGCGAAGGTGCGATCCGTCGAGGAAGCGCACGCCCTGCGGCTCGCCAGTATCTTCGAACACGCGCCCGTAGGCGTCGCCATCCTGGCCGGTCCTGCACACGTGTTCGAGTATCTGAATCGAAGCGTACGCGGCGATGATCGGCAAGCGCTCGGTTCGAGGACAGCCGATCCGCGAGGGGCTTTCGGAACTTGCCGGGCAAGGCCTGTTCGAGCTTCTCGATGGCGTGTACACCTCTGGACAGCCGTATGTGGGGCGATCCGTGCGCGTGATGCTGGATCGCGGCGGCAGCGAACCTGACGAGACGTTCTTCGATTTCGTGTACCAGCCGCTCTTCGAGGACGGCCAGGTGGGCGGGATCGCTATCGTGTGCTTCGAGGTGACGGAGCTCGCGAAAGCCCGTCGCGCCGCCGAGACGGCCAACCGAGCGAAGGACGAGTTCCTCGCGATGCTCGGTCACGAACTCCGAAACCCCTTGGCTCCTATCTTGACCGCGCTGCAGCTCATGAATCTGCGAGGCCTGATCGGTGCCGAACGCGAGCGCAACATCATCGAACGGCAGGTGAAGCACGTCGTCGGACTGGTGGACGACCTGCTGGACGTATCGCGAATCACCGGCGGCAAAGTCGAACTGCGACGCGAGTACGTCGATCTCGCAGATGTCATCGCCAGAGCGATCGAGATGGCGAGTCCCGCCATCGAACATCGGAGGCACACGCTCGACGTCGCCGTGCCGCGCGGTGTCGCAACCGACGGAGATCCGGCGCGGCTCGCGCAAGTGTTCGGCAACCTGCTCAACAACGCCGCCAAATACACAGAACCTGGAGGCATCATTCGCGTGTCTGCCGCGCGAGAGAATGACGAGGCGGTGGTGCGCGTACACGATACGGGTCGAGGCATCGCACCCGAGATGTTGCCGCATGTCTTCGACCTGTTCGTGCAGGAGCGGCAGGACTCGCATCGTGCTCAGGGCGGGCTTGGGATAGGGCTGGCGATCGTCCGCAGCCTGGTCGAGGCGCACGCTGGCTCCGTCGCTGCGACGAGCGCGGGAAAGGGCGCCGGCTCCACGTTCACCGTTCGGCTGCCGGCGTCGAACGCAGCGGCGGCGACAGACACGACCAATCGCACGGTACCTTCCTTCGTTGCACAGCAAGGGGCCCGTGTGCTGGTGGTGGATGACAACGAGCACGGCGCTGAACTGTTGGGGGACTCGCTGCGGGCGCTCGGTTACACGGTGGATGTGGCGTTCGACGGGCCAACCGCACTGCAGAAAGCCAGGTCCGTCGTGCCGGATGTCGTGCTACTCGATCTCGGGTTGCCGGTGATGGACGGCTTCGAGCTGGCGGAGCGGCTGCGGGTCGACTGCGGTCTGCATCGAGTGCCGTTCATCGCCGTTACCGGCTACGCGCAGGAAGTCGACCGACAGCGCACCGAATCGAGTGGCTTCCGTGGTCACCTCGCGAAGCCGGTGGACGTCCACGTGCTCGACGAGATGATCCGCAAGATTCGGGCGGCCCAAACATAGGTGTTGTGGACAACGCGATCGTGCGGGTACGCGTCGCGTAGGTTGCATGTGGTTTGTGTCAGAACCGTGTCACATACCCTTGTACCGCCCGTCACACTCCGTAATTTACAGAGGTATCTCGATCTCGTCCTGCCGCTCGCGGACGTCGCCGACGGCTATCGCGCGATGGACGACCGTCGCGCGATCAAAACGCTGTGCGACCGCAGGCCGCAGGCAGGCGGACCCCTCACGACGATCGACGAGGCGGCGGCAGAGGTTGAACGATGAGAGGCAGGGAGACTGGCCGGCAAGCTGAATGCACGCGACACTCCGTCCCGTGGACGGCAATTGCCGCGGCGACGTGTCCGTTCGTGCGCGCTTCGGCCGCAACGCCAGGAGGTGACATGGAAATCAAGCGATCTGGTTCACAACCGTCGGCCAAAGGACCCGCGGAGTGGTTCACCGGCACGGTCCGCATCGATCCCCTGTTCGACGCGCCCGTTCCGGCTCGCGCTGTCGGCGCGAGCGTCACGTTCGAGCCCGGCGCTCGGACGGCATGGCACACGCACCCGCTCGGTCAGACGCTGATCGTGACGTCCGGCGTTGGTCGCGCGCAGCGCTGGGGTGGGCCGGTGGAGGAGATTCGGCCCGGCGATGTCGTATGGTTTGCGCCAGGCGAGAAGCACTGGCATGGTGCGTCGCCGACGACGGCGATGACGCACACCGCCGTTCAGGAAAAACTCGATGGCAAGCCTGTCGACTGGCTGGAACAGGTGAGCGCAGAGCAGTACGAAGGACGCTCCAGCGTGAGCTAACCCCTGTACTCCACTTGTGTTGAGTACGGTTCCGGGTCCCGGGTTCCGGGTTCCAGGTTGGGTTCCTCGTTCCTCGTTCGTTCCAGGTTCCCGGGGGTTCAACGGTTCCGGGTTCCTTGGTTCCGAGTTCCAGGTTCGTTGCCAGCTCGATTGGAGCCACAGCGATATTACGAACCCGGCACTTGGAACCGGTCAACCCGTGAACAAGGAACGTGGAACGAACCCGGAACCTGGAACCCAACCTGGAACCCAGAACCAGGAACCCGGAACTCGGTCGTCGGCCGGTCAAAAGCGTGGTCGGCCGGCGGCCCCGAATCTACGCTGCGGTTCAGTGCGCGTCGTAGACGCGAATCTCCGCCTTCTGGTTACCGCGATGCGGTACCGCGAGATACAGGCGCCCTTGATCGGCAACGAAGAGCGATGTCCGAGCCCCTGACGCAGTTGCGATGTGCGCGAGTGGCGTGAACCTGTTGGCGCCCTGGTCCTGGATGACGTCGACGTATCCGTCACCACCAGTAACGTAAAGCCGCTTGCGCGTGGCGTCGTAGAACAGATCGTCAGTATCGCCGACGATATCCATGGAACCGATCTCCTTTCCGGAGCTCGTGTCGAAGACAAGCACTTTCGCGGGCCTTCGACACCCGATGAACAACCGACGGTTGGCCTCATCGAGTGACATCGGATAATTCGCCCCGGCGGTCTCGACGCGCCATGTCCCGGTCACCTTCATCGATCGGCGGTCGACCACCGCGATCTGCTCCGCGTCAGGCACGTTGACGAACACCCGTGGCCCTTCGCGCTCGAGCTGAAACGACTCCGGATGTCCAGCCAGTTTCACCTGTCCGAGCGCTTTGCCGGCGGCCGGATCGACCGCGGCCAGCGCTCCGCTGCCGAACCCCACGTACAGCATCTTGGCCGCCGGGTCGTATCGAACGTTGTCTGAATCCTCGCCCAGGCGAACGATGGCGCCAGGGCGATAATCCTCAGCGCCGATCAATTGCAGCCCCTCACCCTGGCCATTCGCCACCGCAACGGTGCGAAAGTCACCGGCAAGGGCGATCCCTTGCGGTTCGTGAAATCCCGGCAGGCTCTCGAGATGCGCTCCGCCTTTGACGTCGAGCACTTCGACGGTGTTGTTGCCCAGAGCCGCCACGTAGAGTCTTTCCCTTGCCGGATCGAACGCCAGGTGGTCGATCCGGCCCTCGACGCGCGGAAGTTCGATTGAGCGGACGAGTGTGAGGGGTTCCTGGGCCGAGCCAGGCTGCATCATGACGGCGACGATGAGGAGAGAGACGAATGCAAATCGCATTACGAGACCTCAGTTCGGGTACGAGCACCCGATGTCGCCATCAAGGACGTACCGCACGGCCCTGGCGAATCCGACTCTCGTGCCGCACTCCTATTACGTGAGCCGCGTAGGAGGCGGCAGAACACCTACCAGTCGATGGCGCGGCGGTCATGGAAGAATTTGCCGCGCGGGCCATCGTCGGGCAGTGTGGCGAGCCAAACAATCGTGTCGGTCCCTTCCTGGAGTGAGCGAGGTGCCGAGGGGCCTCCCATGTCGGTGCGAACCCATCCTGGGTCCACGGCGTTGACGAGGACGCCGGCCTCGCCGTAGGTGCTGGCGAGAATCCGTGTTAAGGCGTTCAGCGCCGCCTTCGACATCGAATACGCCGGCGCGTAGGTGGACATCGTCGCGAGCTGCCCGGCTCCCGATGAGACGTTTACGACACGGCCATATCGTCTCTGTACCATGTCGGGTACGAACGTGCGACAGACGTCGATGACACCGAAGACATTCGTCTCGAACGTCTGGCGGTAGGCGCTTGCCGGAATGGAGAGCACATCCTCGTGTTCGAACAGCAGCACCGCGGCGTTGTTCACCAGCACGTCGACGGAACCCACGCGTTCACGCACAATGCGATGGGCAGCCTCGATGCTGTGGGCGTCGGTGACATCGATCGGCACAGCAAGCGAGCGGGCGCGCGCGTCCTCATCCAGAGTGTTACGCGCTCGCTCGAGCGCCGCTTGGTCTCGGCCCGCCATGACAACCGTCATTTCCTTCGCGAGCAGCTGACGGCTCGTCTCGAGTCCCAAACCGCGGTTCGCACCGGTGACGAGCGCGACGCGCTTTCGAACGCTCACGTTCACATTCTAGCCGCCGCCGGGAACCGAGACCCGGAACTCACTTGTGTTGAGTTCGGGTTTCGGGTTCCGGGTTCTGGGTTCCAGGTTGGCTTCCAGGTTCCGGGTTCGTTCCAAGTTCCTTGTGCGCGGGTTCCGGTTCCAAGTGCCGGGTTCGTAATATTGTCGGCACTCCAATCGAGCCTGCGACGAACCTGGAACTCGGAAACCAAGGAACCAGGAACCGTTGAACGCCCGGGGAACCCGGAACGAACGAGGAACGAGGAACCCAACCTGGAACTCAGAACCCGGAACCGGAACCGTACTCAATCAAGTGAGTGCCTCGTGAGGTTCGCCGCGGTCGTGGCGGGCCGTCAGTCCGATGCTGAACAACACAGCGCACATCGCGACGCTCAATTGACGTTTGACGATAACGACCTCCCAGCACAGACCTCAGAGACGCAGACCGCGAAGTAATTGAGCGTTGATGGCGACGACCACCGTGCTCAGCGACATGAGAACCGCGCCCACGGCCGGGTGAAGCACGATCCCCCAGGGGGCGAGCACGCCCGCCGCAAGCGGGATCGCAATGATGTTGTAACCTGCGGCCCACCACAGGTTCTGGAGCATCTTGCGATAGGTGGCCTTGCTCAGCGCGATGAGCCTCGGCACGTCACGCGGATCGCTCCGGACCAGCACGACGTCGCCAGCTTCGACAGCCACGTCCGTTCCTGCCCCGATCGCAATCCCGACATCCGCTGTCACCAGGGCCGGTGCGTCGTTCACGCCGTCACCGACCATTGCGACGCGCTTGCCCTGGCGTTGGATGCTCTGGACCGTGGACGCTTTCTGTTCCGGAAGTACTTCCGCGAAGACGGTGTCGATCCGCAGGTCTTGTGCAACAGCGTTCGCCACCGCCCTGGCGTCACCGGTCATCATGATCACTTCGACACCCTGTCGGTGCAGACGATCCACCGCTTCTCGCGATTCGTCCCGAATGGCATCGGCGACGGCAAATACCGCGAGGGCGGCCTGCCGCTCGATCATCGTGATCGCCGCCTGTCCGCGCGATGCCGCGCGATCGATGGCTGCTGCGAGCGCCGGTTCCGGGACCACATCGAGTGTGCGCATCAGCGCGGGGCCGCCCAGCTGAAGTTCCCTATTCGCCACGACGGCGAGGACACCATGTCCCGGGATCGCGCGGAACGCCTCCGCTTTCGGGATCGACAGCCGACGCTCCTCGGCGCTCTTGACGATGCCTTGGGCCATCGTGTGTTCGGAATCACGTTCGACCGCGGCGGCCAGGGCGAGTGCTTCGTCGTCGCTCATTCCGGCTCGCGTCGTGATCTCCACGACCCGAAACTCGCCGCGCGTGAGTGTTCCCGTTTTGTCGAAGAACACCGCATCGAGATTGCGCGCCTCCTCGAGTCCGCGTCTGTCGCGCACGAGCAAGCCATTTCTCGCGCCGAGCGTCGTCGAAATGGCCACCACCAGCGGAATCGCGAGCCCGAGCGCATGCGGACACGCAATCACGAGTACCGTCACGACACGCTCGATGACGTACGCGGGCTGTGCTCCAGCGATGAACCATCCGGCAAGCGTAAGGGCCGCGGCGACGACCGCCACAATCGTGAGTCCGAAGGCCGCTCTGTCGGCAAGCGCCTGGGCGCGAGAGCGCGATGTTTGCGCTTCGGCGACGAGCCGCATGATGCCGGCGAGCGCGGTCTTTTCTCCGGTGCCAGTGATTTCCACGCGTAGAGAGCCGGAGCCGTTCACGGTTCCGGCGATGACGCGGGCGTCTCGAGTCTTCGATACGGGTCGCGACTCGCCCGTGATCATCGATTCGTTGACGTCGCTCGTGCCCTCGCGCACGGTTCCGTCTGCCGGAATGCTCGCGCCCGGGCGCACGAGTATCAGGTCTCCCTTCCGCAATTCCGAGGCGGGGACTTCCTCCATCCGCTCGCCAACCAACCGCGTGGCGGTGTCGGGGAGAAGCCTGGCCAGTTCGTTCAGCGCACCCTGCGCTCGCGAGATCGAGCCCATCTCGACCCAGTGGCCGAGGACCATGATCGTGACGAGCGTCGCGAGCTCCCACCAGAGGTCCATACCCGGGAAGCCCAGCGTGACCGCCGCGCTGAAAAGGCAGGCCACGGTAATGGCCAGCGCGATCAGCGTCATCATGCCTGGCCTGCGATCGACGATTTCGCCTCTGGCGCCGCGGATGAACACCCACCCGCCATAGACGAACACGAGCGATCCGAAGAGCGCGGGAATCCAGCGTGAAGCGAGCGGGCCACCCGGTGCCGCGTATCCGAACCACTGCTGGATCATCGGAGCCCACACGATCGTGGGGACCGACAGCAGCAGCGTGCCCCAGAACTTCTGCCGGAACATCTCGACGGAGTGGCCGGCGTGCTTGTCGTGCCCGGCGTGCACGTCATGTTGATGACCGCGAGCCGAGGTGGGCCGACGGGTGGTTTCGGGGTGTCCTGCTCCCTGTTCGTGGTGCTGATGACGATGCGAGACCGTGGGAACGTCCGCTCGATGGTGCGGATGGTTTCCGTTGTGGTGAGCGGCCGTCTGTGCGTTCCCGGTATGGTGCGGGTCCCTGGTCACGATGCCGCTCCTTACGGTGATCGGCGCGGCTCTCGCTGTGAGCCTGGTGCACCGTAGTACAGCTGAAGCGTGATCGAGTGCCTGGCCGACCGCAGGTCTTCCCACAGTCTGGGATAGGTTTCGTCGCCGTTCAGGAGCACCTCGACGCGGTTGCCCGGCGCGAGCCACGCTCCCGCTCGCCATCGTGGCCATGAGCGGGAACTCCGCCTCGCCCACAGCGATCGGCGTCCCGTCCGATGACACGCCACGGACGTGGCGAACCGCCGTTCCCCGCGTGAGGTGAAGAAAACCGATGAGCGCCAGGCCGAGCACAATCGCCGCCGCGGTCCATCGTCCGACGCGACGGAGGGCGCCGCGTACGCGGCTCGGTTGAAACCGCCCGCGGACGCCGGTGGGCATGTTCCCCACGTCACGTCACCTCGCCATGCAGCGGCTGCGGTCAGTCACGAGGCATGCGTGCCGCTTCTCCCTGATCATCGAGCGCCGCCGCGTCCTGCTGACGGCCCCCCGATCGCTGACGTTCGAGTGCCGCATGGTCGTCGGGATTCGGATTCGAAGACGGCGGATCACTGGCGGGGATCGATGCCTCGATCGTCTGATCGAGGGCCGCCTCCCGGATCTGCCGTTCTTCGTCCGGGGTGTGATGATGGCCTGTGTCATCGGACGACATCGCGCGCCTCCTTACAAGTCCGCCCTCGTGATCGCGTCGCGTCCGTGACCGCGGCTCCGGGGCCGGCACTGCCGGCCAATCGTCCGGCCAGGCGGCGCTGGTCGCAGTCTCGTTGTACTCGATCTTCACGGGCATCGTGCTCAATCGGTCGAAGAGATGCGCCTCCGCTCGAATCGGCCACTCGACGATGAACTCTTCCGCACGCGGGTCGAGGTCGGCCCGCGAACGGCGAAGGATCGATGCGTTGAAGGGCTGCCGCAGTTTCGGCGACGCGGGCTTCGATAACCCCGGCATCCGGCATGCCGACCCTCGCACGAATCCTTTGTGCAATCGATCTGGAGAAGGCCAGCGAAAGAGCCTTCGACCGGGCACTCAATCTCGCGATCATCAGCGACGTGCTGAAGCCGCAGGGCGCGATCTCTGCAATCGATCGCCATGTCACGAGGAGACCGGTAGCCGAGCGGGTGGTAGGTTCCACCCGCGTCGAATGGCAATCAGCCGTATGCCGAAACACAGGAGCGCGCCGGCGACGGTGGTCGCGGTCGGCGTCCAGCCGGCGAGGTGCCCTCCGACGACCACTGCCGCACCTGCGAGCGCCGCCAGCGCGTATAGATCCGCGCGTAGCACCACGGGGATCTCGTTGACGAGCAGGTCGCGGAGCACGCCGCCGCCGATGCCGGTCAGCATGCCGAGCAGCGCCGACACGAACGGGTCGATGCCAACGGCCAGCGCCTTCTGCGTGCCCGCCACGGCGAACAGCCCGAGCCCCGCGGCATCGAACAGCAGCACGATCGGTTGCAGCCGCTTGACCTTCGGATAGCACGCGAACGTCACGGCGCCGGCGACCAGCGACACGGCGACATAGCGCCAGTCCTTGATCGCCGCCGGCGGCACTGCTCCGATCAGCAGATCCCGGGTGACGCCGCCCGCGTTGCCGGCGACGAACGCCACGACGCCGATTCCGAACGCGTCGAGCTTGTGCTTGACTCCTGATGCCGCTCCGCTGAGCGCGAACACAAAGGTCCCGATCAGGTCGAGCGTCAAGAGCAGCGTGGCGGTCGACACGAGAAGCTGGGACGTCATCGGTCGGCCTGCTTCGCGAGCCAGGCCCGTGACGCCACCACGAGCGTCGCCACGCCGGTTTCGAGCGTCGGGTGCAGAACGGGCGCGAAACGCGGATTGTGGTTCGTCGGAAGCTCGCTGATGCGCCCGGACCCCTTGGCTGTGTTATAGACGTCCGGATCGGTACCACCCACGAACCAGAAGACCGACGGCGCATGCCATTGCACGCCGAACGATCCGAAGTCTTCGCTGGCGGACGTCGGCCCCGTTTCGCGGATCCGATCCGCCGGGAAATACGCTTTGAACGCCTCGACGACGCGGCGCGTGGCGTCGGGATCGTTGCTGACGAGCGAGTAGCGGTCGATCGGTGTGATTTCCGGAGGTTTCGGCGCGCCTGACGCCACGGCTTCCGCGTTGACAATCCGTTCAATCGCGGCGAGCACGCGTGCGCGCACTCCTTCATCGAACGTCCGCACGTTCAACTTGATGACGGCCTCGTCCGGTATCACGTTCTCCTTCGTGCCTGCCTGCAGCGACCCGATGGTGACGACGGCGGCGTCGGTCGCCGCCAGCTCGCGGGACACGATCGTCTGGAGCCGGAGCACGGTAGCCGCGGCCATCACCACAGGATCGATGGCCGCTTGCGGCATCGACCCGTGCGCGCCGCGCCCGAACAGACGGATCTGCAGGCTGTCGGCGGCCGACGTAATCACGCCGATGCGACCGCCGATTGCTCCGGCCGGCCCCACCATCACGTGCTGACCGAGCACCGCGTCAGGCTTGGGAAAGCGCGTCATGAGTCCGTCGTCGATCATGGCCTGGGCGCCGGCGCCTGTCTCCTCGGCGGGCTGGAACACGGGCATCAGTGTCCCCTTCCACGCGCCACGCGTTTGCGCCAACACGGTCGCTGCGCCGATCAGCCACGTCACGTGCATGTCGTGTCCGCAGGCATGCATCACCGGCACCTGCGTCCCGGTACTGTCGATCGCCGTCTCCGTGCTCGCGTACGCGAGGCCGGTCTCTTCCCGCACCGGCAGCGCGTCCATGTCCGCGCGCAGCATGATCGTCGGTCCCTCGCCGTTGCGGAGCACGCCCACGACGCCGGTCGTACCCACGCCCGTGGTCACGTCAAAACCGGCGGCGCGAAGCCGATCGGCAGCAATGCCCGCCGTACGCGTCTCGTGCATCGAGAGCTCGGGGTGTGCGTGGATGTCGGTGTAGACCCGCTCGAGGTCGGGCAGCAGGTCGCGGATTCGTGACTCGAGTTCACTAGAGCCCATGGACACCCTCCGCGCTCACCTCTTCGCGTCTTCGACGCGAACGGCCCAACATCGACATCGATCCACCATCCCCACCCTCAACGCGAAGGGACGGCAAACGCCAGGCGTCATGCCGGTGTTCACCGCGGCGTCAGACCTCGACCTGAGCACGTACTCCGAACGTGAGTGGCGGCGCCAGCGCCGTTCCAGAAACAGACCGGCGAAGTTGATCACGTTCAGCCGGTTGGTCAGATTCACGACGTACATCGTATCGAAGCGGATCAGACTCGAGGTCACATCGTCGGGACGGCCGATCTCCGAAGACGAGGCCGTGAGCGCCCCCGTGCGACACGCGCGAGGGCGGCGCACGTGAGAGGGGCTTCGACCGTTCACGCTATTCCGTTCAATGCGGTCAGAAGGCTTCCTGGACTGCCACGTAGACACCACTGGAACCCTGCTTGCCGACGCCGACGTCGAAACACAAATTGGTCTTCGATCGCTTGTTGATGAGCAGACGGACTCCGGCGCCGCCCGCAGGCGCGAAGCTGTGGAAGAGGCGCTCGTCATTTTTCAGATTGGTGATCGTGGTCGTGTTGAAAAAGGCGACCATCCCCAGCAACCCATTCCGTGTCAGCGTCGCCCGATACTCGATCTCTCCGTAGGCGAGCCGTTCACCGCGGAACTGGCCTTCTGCGTATCCGCGCGCGGAGCGACCATAGGCGTCGCCGGCGGTCGAGGGCAAGTCCAGGTAGGGCGCCGCTCCTCCGACAACAAGATCGGCGAACGCCCAGAAGGCGATCTTGTGACGGCGGTCGCGCGAGACGTGCACGTAGGTTCGAACGTCCAGAGTGAGTTTTTGCCAGCTCGAATCGCCGCCGAGAAAGCCGTCGAACAACGTCCGATAGCTGGCCTTCGCCAGCCATCCGTGATCGGCGTTGATGAAGCTGTCACGATTGTCCCAGAGGAGGTCCAGGCTCGTGCCGGCCGCGGTCTGCGAGTCGAGCGGAAGGCCATGCGCCTGGCTGTATTCCACGTACGGAGACCCGGTCCACGCTGATTCCTCTCCGGTGCGGGGGGCCACATCCCTGTGGTTGTCGAAATACAGCCCCGCGCCCGCGTACAGAGCAGGGCGCAGCTGGTAGAAGGCGGTGTGGTGCAGCCGGAAGAAATCGAAATCGGCGACGACACCCGTCCGGGTATCCGCGCTTGTGCCGAGCCCGTAGGTCTCCAATGACGTCCACTGGAAGCGATGGTCCCCATCGAGGCGCCAACGATTGTCTCGCGCAAACATCGTGAACCGGTTGGTGAGCGAGGTCTGCTTCTTGGTCGAGACGGTCAGGCTCGCGACCATCGACGATATGTGGGTCGTCGAGGGATCCCCCCGATAGAAGGCCACGTTTCCGGCCGCTCCCACGAGCACACCACTTGACGGCTTGGCGCCGATCACCGGCGCAACGGCCACCATCGGTTTGCGATAGTCCCAGGATTCCGCCTGATGGGCTTCCTTGTGGCGAAGCTGGCGCCACAAGTCGAAGACGTCCATCGTCTCCTCGGGCGGCGCCGACGCAACCGCCTGGCCCTCTTTCCCGTCCTCAGGGGATGACTGGGCGTCGGCTGCCACCGGCATCATGAGGATGACGATAGCGAGACACACGATTCTCGCCAGTCCAATGCCGAGCACGATTCCTCGCGTCATGAGCCATCCTTGGCCCCGCCCCCTTGCCCCGGGGTGCCGCCCCGCTTCTGTCGTCGGGAGAGCAGGGCTGTAGCGCCACGCGGTGGATTGCGGCTTGACACTTGGGCATTGTGCCCATTCATCGTCGTGCGGAGAAGGGGAGAAGGTCCCGGGACGTTCGCAGCACGCTCAGCAGTACACGCGGCGCAACAGCCACGGGCTCGTTAACCAGCCCGGACCCGCCTTCACATTTCGACGGGAACCCGTTCGAGCAGCCCTGGATGGGCGGCGGGAGCGGTAACTCGGATTCGACACTCACGATCTACTATTTGCGTGAAGGGAAGATGACGCGCGGGCGCTCGAGCGTGGCCGTGAATCATTCGCGCGAAAGGCGTGGGCCGACTCGTATCGGTTGCTGCAGGGGCCGATTGTGACGCACCGCTCGACCCCGAGGACCTCGCGCGTACGAATGGACGACCTCGCTGGCGCGATGGTGTGCGACCCAGCCCGATCTCGTGCGCTATCGCGGCGAGTGTCTGGTCTACCGCGCCGAAGTCCTGGAGCTGCGTGGCCAGTGGCGTGATGCCGCGCGACGCACAGGACGCGTGTGCGTTGCCGATGTCCCGGCCGGCGGTGGGTGCAGCGTTCAACCGTCTCGGCGAGATCCATCGCCTTCGGGGCGTGTGACAGCAGATTCGTTCGCGGTGTGGTTGAGGTTCGTGGCTGGTCAGTGACCAAGATGTGATTGACGCGTGCGCGTCGCGCGCGCATCCTTGCCCACGCTGGTAATCATCCGCAGACGACATCGGTGTGCCGATGACGGCTGAACCGATGGGCCATTCACCACAAGCGACGGAGGGCACGATGAGCAGCACAGATCAGGTCAATGAGCACGCCACCCACACCCGTACCGCTGCGCCGGTCGACCTGAAGCTCGAAGTTGTCCCCCTTCCCGTCGCCGACGTCGACCGGGCCAAGCGCTTCTATGAGGGCCTGGGATGGCGCCTGGACGCTGATTTCGCCAGTGGTGACGAGTGGCGAGTGGTGCAGCTGACCCCTCCCGGCTCACCGTGCTCGGTCATGTTCGGTAAGGGGTTCACTGCGGCCGTGCCGGGCTCGGTCCAGGGAACGTTCCTCGTCGTCGACGACATCGAGGCAGCGCGCGCCGAACTCGTGCGACATGGCATCGACGTGAGCGAGGTGTTCCACTTCGAGAACAGCCTGCTCCGTGTTGCCGCGAACACAGGACGCGTGCCGGGTCCGGATGCCGACGGCCGCTCCTACTCCTCGTTTGCGTCATTCAGCGATCCCGACGGCAACAGCTGGCTGCTGCAGGAAGTCAAAACGCGGATTCCCGGACGAGGATTCAGCGCGGACGTCGCCACGCTGATTGGGCTTCTGCGAGAGACAGAAGAGCGCCATGGCGAGTACGAGCCGACCGCTCCGAAGCACCACTGGTCGGAGTGGTACGCCGGATACATCGTGGCGCGTCAGCGAGGCAAGACTCCCGACCAGGCGGCCGCAGATGCCGCACTCCAATTGGAACGAACGGCCGAGGGCGTGCGGGCATAGCAGCCTGGATCGTGCCGATTCCCGGGACGACGAATCGGCATCGACTCGAGGAGAACCTCGGCGCGGCCGCGATTCAGTTGAGCGCCGATGACCTGCAGAAGATCGATCGCGCCGCGTCACAGATCGACGTCCACGGCGCGGGCTACCCCGAGCACCTGCAGAAGCTGGTGGGACGCTGATAAGGGACGCCGGATGGCTAAAGGCTAGGGGCTGAGGGCAGATGCGAATGCAAACCGGGCGGAGCCGCTAGCCTTTGGCCCTCAGCCTCTGGCCGTCCTTCCCGTCCTATAGGTACCTGAAGAGCGCAGCGACGGTCTTCAGCAGCGCCGTGCCGATCGCCTGGGCCACCGCCGCAAGATCCCCGTGGTCAACCGCGCCAGCCAGGGCAACCGGCGCGTAGAGCAGGAGCCAGATCAGCATCGACGCCGCCATGAGCGTCACGATGCCGGCAATTGTGAGCGATAGGGAGAATCGCCCCAGCTCCATTGGTCCACCTCTCGCTCCCCTGAGAGCGAGAGCCGTGCCGTCCCGCCCTGGATCCGCCAAGTCGAACTCCGTGTAGGACTTGGGTACAAGAGGTGGGACGAACGGCGGCATCCCACTGTTCGACCCCGAACGGACTACGTCCCAATTGCGAACAGGGCTTCGAGTTTCGGAGTTCGGAATGCGAGTGCGGAAGCGGGCGGAGTGCTGAGTGCGGAACGAGCGGTCTTCACATCACCCGCTCCGCTCCCAACCGCTCCTGCAAGCGTCCCTTGTAGCCGCGGCTCAGCGTCAGGCGCGTGCCGCTCTGCAGCACCACCGTGTGTTCGCCGTCGCTCGGCAGGAGTTCCTTGATGCGATCGGCGTTGACGATGTGCGAGCGGTGGATGCGGACGAACCGGGAGTCGAGCCGCTTCTCGATCGCGTTCATGGTCTCGCGAAACAGGTGGGTTTCGTTCTTCACGTGAAGGCGAACGTAGTTGCCGGCCGCGTCGATCCAGTCGATCTCGTCGAGCCGCACGAAGAAGATGCGCCCGCCGGATTTCACGACCAGGCGATCGGAGGCCTGCGGGCCCTCGGGTTTCAGGTCCTGCACCATGGCCAGCAGGCGCTTGCCGAGCTCGCCGGCCCGCTGCCGCTCGATCCGCTCGCGCGCCCGGTCCAAGGTGTTGTAGAAGCGCTGGCTGTCGAACGGCTTCAGCAGGTAGTCGAGCGCGTGAACGTCGAAGGCGCGGAGCGCGTACTCGTCGTACGCGGTCGTGAACACGACGAGCGGCATGCGCTCGGGGGTAACCGCCCGGAGCACGCCGAAACCATCGAGTCCCGGAATCTGCACGTCGAGGAACACCAGCTGGGGCGCCAGCCTGTCGATGGCGGCCACGGCCTGGGGGCCGTCCGTGCACTCGCCGACGACTTCGATGTCGGGCTGCCGCGCCAATAGCGCGCGGACCCGATCCCGCGCCATCGGCTCATCGTCGACAATGATCGTGCGGATCTTCGTCACCTGAGTCTCCATCGGCGTCGGGGTGGCAGAGCGCGGCCGTGTCAACGGCGCACCAGCAAACGGTCCTTCGGTTGGACGGATTAACAGCTCCGCCGGTTTGCTTCAGCGGAAAGACACCAGAAACATGCCAGCCGCGTCGTGGGCACCGGGCTGATGTCTCAGCCCGAGCTCAGGCGGTACGTGGCCGGCCAGCCGGATTGGGCACGTTCAATGGCGAACGCACGCCACCCCGGTCCTCCACGCGGTCCTCTGTCTCTGTCTGGACAGGATCCCCATCCCGACGGAACGGGATCACGACCGTGACGGTGAGCCCCCCGCCCGGAGTGTCGGAGAACTGAAGGTGCTGGGACGCCCCGTAGAGGTGCTCGAGGCGTGATCGCGTGTTCGCCAGCCCGACGCCGTGAGACGGAGCGGGCGTGCGGTTCTTCGCGAGCCCTGGCCCGTTGTCGCGCACCTTCAGCTCGAGGGCGTCGCCGACGTGCCGTGACGTGACCTCGATCACGCCGCCATCGCTGCGCGCGGCGATTGCGTGGCGGACGCTGTTCTCGACCAGCGGCTGCAGCAGCAGGTTGGGCACGAGCGCGTCCAGCGTGTCGGGATCGAAGTCGTAGCGCACGGTGAGCCGCTCGCCGAACCGGGCCTGCTCGATCTCCAGGTACTTCGCCAGGAACTCCAGGTCGTCGCTGAGCGGGACCTCCTGCGCGCTGCGCCGGTCGAGGGCCATCCGGAGCAGGTCACTCAATCGCACCAGCATGCGGTCGGCTGCGTTCACGTCCCGGTGCATGAGCGCCGAGATGCCGTTCAGGGTGTTGAAGAGAAAGTGCGGATGGAGCTGTCGCTGCAGCGCCTGCAACTGCGCTTCGGCAAGCCGCGTCTCGAGCTGCGCGGCGCGGAGGGCGCGGTCCTGCGCCTGGCGGAAGTACGCGGCCGCGTGGCTGAACGCGATGATGGCGACATAGGTCATCATCTCCCAGTCGAAGTCCATGATGAAGTTGCGCTGCACGCGCTGCGACCAGGTCAGCTGCCCAAGATAGCCGCTGTACGGAACGGTGACGTACACCCACTCCTTCACCGCGACGTGCACGAAGGTGAATGCGATGACGCTGCAGAAATGCACCACCGCTGACCGTTTCCAGGTGTCGCGCTCGAGGGGGAAACGGCGCGCGACCCAGAGCACCGCGGGCGTCAGCAGCGCCCAGCCATACCAGAACGTGAAGTTCAGCACGATCAGCGACGCCAGCGGCTGTGGCTTCTCGAAAAACAGTCGGACGAACTGGTAGGCCTGGAACGTCGAGAACGCGCCGAGCAGCGTCGCAATCCCGACGATCAGCAGCGGGCTTGCGGTGTGTTTCTGGGACATGCTCTCGTGACTATCAGGGGTCCAGCAGCCCCCGTCAACACGAAACGGCGGGTCACCCCGTGCGGATCACCTCCGGTCGTCCCTGGGTCACGCGCATTCGACCCGTATTTGATGAGATTGAGCCCGTTGGCTGGGCCGTTCGTCACTGGGATACGGAAAACGACTCGGACCTGGACCCTGTTGTTCGGCGGGTCCTAGTCCCCTGGAATCGTGATGGGTTGCACAAGTCCCGGAGCGCGGCGCCCGGGTGGCAAGGCGCGACGACCGAGGATATTGGGCATATCTGAGGAAGGAGCAACGCCGCCAGTCGGGATGCCCCGCCCGGGAGTTGTGTGACTCATCACGCTTCCAGGGGACTAGTGCCCAGCCTTCGGGCTGGCCCGAATCCCTGTAGTGTCCGCCTTTTCAGGTGGGCCTCTTGCGGATCACGGCCCGCCTGAAGGGATCACGGCCCGCCTGAAGGCGGGCACTACACGGGTCACGGCCCGCCTGAAGGCGGGCACTACACGGATCACGAGCCCGCCTGAAGGCGGGCACTACACGGAGTCGGCGGGAGTCTTCGCGCGCATGGGCGCTAACAGCACGCCGCCGAGGGGCGGCACCGTGAGGGCCAGCATCTGGTCGTAGCCGTGCGCCTTCGACGGCACGGACTCGAGGCCGCCCAGATTGCCGACACCGCTCCCGCCGTACGCGGTGCTGTCGGTGTTCAACACTTCCCGGTAGAAGCCGGCATGCGGCACGCCGACGGCGTACCCACGCCTGGGGACCGGCGTGAAATTGAAGACCGCCACGACGTGGTCAGCAGGATCGGCCGCCGTCCGCAGCACGGAGAAGATGCTGTTCTCGTTGTCGGTGCAATCGATCCACCGAAAGCCGTCCGGCTGGTGGTCGCGCTGGTGCAGCGCCGGCATCTCGGCATACAAGCGATTGAGGTCGCGGACGACACGCTGGAGCCCTGCGTGGCCCGGCTCGTCGAGCAGCTGCCAGTCGAGACCCGCGTCGTGGTTCCACTCGCGCCATTGCCCGAACTCCGCGCCCATGAACAGCAGCTTCTTGCCGGGATGCGCGAACATGTACGCGAACAACAGCCGCAGCGTCGCCCGTTTCTGCCATTCGTCGCCCGGCAGCTTGTCGAGCAGCGATCGCTTCCCGTGCACGACCTCGTCGTGGGAAAACGGCAGGATGAAGTTCTCGCTGTAGGCGTAGATCATCGAGAACGTCAGCTCGTTGTGGTTCCACCGGCGGTGGATCGGATCGCGTGAGGCGTACTGCAGCGTGTCGTGCATCCACCCCATGTTCCACTTGTAGGTGAACCCCAGACCGCCGAGGTACACCGGCCGGCTGACGCCCGGCCAGGACGTCGACTCCTCCGCCGCGGTGATCGTACCCGGCTGCTCCTCGTGCGTCAGGATGTTCAGCTGCTGCAGGAACTCGACCGCTTCCAGGTTCTCCCGGCCGCCGAACCGGTTCGGGATCCATTGACCCGCCTGCCGCGAGTAATCGAGGTACAGCATCGACGCGACGGCGTCCACGCGCAGGCCGTCGATGTGGTACTCGTGCAGCCAGAACAGCGCATTGCCGAGCAGGAAGTTCCGGACCTCGTTGCGCCCGTAGTTGAAGATGAGCGTGCCCCAGTCCTGGTGCTCGCCCTGGCGCGGGTCCTGGTGCTCGAAGAGCGCCGAGCCGTCGAAATGCGCCAGGCCGTGCGCGTCCTTCGGGAAGTGCCCGGGCACCCAGTCGAGCAGCACGCCGATGCCCGCCTGGTGACAGGCATCGACGAAGAACTTGAAATCCTCGGGCGGGCCGAACCGGCTCGTGGGCGCGTAGAACGCCGTCACCTGGTAGCCCCACGATCCGAGAAACGGGTGCTCCATCACCGGCAGCAGCTCGATGTGCGTGAAGCCCATCTCCTTGACGTAGGGCACGAGCTGCTCCGCGAGCTCCCGGTAGCTGAGGAAGCTCGCCTGGCCCTCCTGCCCCGGTTTGAGCCGCCACGACCCGAGGTGCACCTCGTAAACAGACATCGGTCGGTCGAACCACGAGTGCGCTGTGCGGCGTTCGTCGATCCAGGCGGCGTCCTGCCACTCGTAGCCCGAGGCGTCGTGCACGACCGAGGCGGTACGCGGCGGCAGCTCGCTGTAGAAGGCGTACGGATCCGATTTCTCGAGCAGGTGCCCCGCGCGCGTCCGGATCTCGAACTTGTAGCGCTCGCCCGCGTCGAGCGCCGGCAGGAAGATCTCCCACACGCCGCCCGGCAGAAGATTGCGCATCACGTGCACGCGGCCATCCCACCCGTTGAAATCACCGATCACGCTGACGCGCTGCGCCGAGGGCGCCCACACGGCGAAGTGCACGCCGCGCGTGTGTCCCAGCGTCATCACATGCGCCCCCAGCTTCTGGTAGGTCCGCAGGTGACGGCCCTCGCCGAACAGGTGCATGTCGAAATCGGTCAGCACGCGCCCGAAGTTGTAGGGATCGCCGCGCTCCACCGTTACGCCGCTCGCGAACTGCGTGACGACGCGATAATCGAGCTCCGCCGGCGACGTGACGCCGGGCACGACGGCTTCGAACACCCCGCCGTCATGTGTCCGGCGCATGGCGATGTCCTCGACAACGGGATGCAGCACACGCAGGCTCACGTCGTGCGCGGCCGGCTGGAACACGCGGACGACGAGCGCCTTCCCGGCATCGTCCCGATGGGGGCCGAGCACGCGGAACGGATCGGCGAAATGGCCGGCGACGAGCGCGTCGATGGCGTGCTTGGACGGGCTGGCAGTCGAAGCGCGGCGTGCGGTCATAAGCCGTCAATTGTACCCGTGCCGACGACGACGGCCCCGCCGCCGACGCGCACGGCTGTCACCGTGTCGCCATCCACGACCGGTGAGATGTGGATCCAACTCGGCCGGCCCATTCTCACGCCCTGCAGATTGCGGATCGGCCGTCCGCCTCTGGCGGCTTGACCGTGACGGACCAGGTATCCACCGAGCGGTCCGCTCGCCGAGCCGGTCGCCGGGTCTTCCGCGATGCCGAGGTCCGGCGCGAACATCCGCGTGTATACATCCGCCGCGTCAGGCCCGCCCTCGAGCGTGAACAGGTACACGCTGCGCGGCGGCGCACCCTGTTCTTCGAACGCCCGAGCCAGGGTGCGGGCGTCGGCCGCGGCGCGATCCACTGCGGCACGCGACGCCACGGGAACGATCAGGAACGGTGAGCCGCACGATACCTCCTGCACCGGCCAGCCGTGCGGCGCCAGGTCGGCCGCCTCGAGCCCGAGGGCAGAGGCCAGCGTGTCGAGACGCGCGAGCGAGGGGCCGAACACGGGTGCCGACTGCGTCATCCAGGCGAAGCGGAGGTCCGCGTCGGCCCACTCCAGATCGATTGGGATGGGGCCCACCCCTTCGGCGAACACCGTTGATGCCTGCCGTCCCTTGAAGCGGCCGGCGCGCGCCAGCGCGAACGCCGTCCCGATCGTGGGATGGCCGGCCATCGGCAGCTCGCTGGCCGGCGTGAAGATCCGCACGCGAAAGTCGGTCCCGGGTGTGTCGGCTGGAAACACGAACGTCGTTTCGGAGAACGCCATCTCGCGTGCGATCGCCTGCATCACCGCCGTGGGCAGATCGAGCGGCGGGTCGAGGTAGACGGCGAGCTGGTTGCCCGCGAAGAGCTGGTCCGTGAACACGTCGAGGTGAAAGTAGGTGAGCATACGTCAATCACGCGAACCATGAGGGATGTCAGCCCGGCCCTCTCGACTAAGATCATAGGCCCTGGGCGAAACGGCATCGTCATCGATTCCGCCGGAGCCCTGAAATCCGCGACGCGACGGTTCTCGCGTCCGATGGAGAGGAGTCACCGTGCAGCCAGGCACCTATGCGCATTTCGATACGACCGAGGGACGCTTCACCGTCAAATTGTTCGAGGAGCAGGCACCCCGCACCGTCGAAAACTTCATCGGTCTTGCCGAGGGTACAAAGGAATGGACCCATCCCTCATCAGGCAAGAAGCAGAACACGCCGCTTTACGACGGCATCATTTTCCACCGCGTGATCGACGGCTTCATGATCCAGGGCGGCGACCCGCTCGGGCAGGGTACCGGCGGCCCCGGGTACAAGTTCGCTGACGAGTTCCACCCGTCGTTGCGGCACTCCAAGGCCGGCATCCTGTCGATGGCGAACTCGGGTCCGAACACCAACGGCAGCCAGTTCTTCATCACGCTGGGCCCCACGGCGCACCTCGATAACCGGCACTCGGTCTTTGGTGAAGTCGTGGAAGGCATGGACGTGGTGAAGCGCATCGGCAGCGTCCGCACCGGCCCCCGCGACCGCCCGGTGACCGATGTCGCCATCAAGAAAGTCACGATCGAGCGCGCCTAAGCCCACAACTCGCTTGAGTTGATGGTTGACGCGGGTCCTGTCGCCGGACAGCCCCACCCGTCCTCGGCGCCAAAAGCACTCGCCACGAGGCAGGCGCCTGCGCGGCGGGCGGGCGGCCCCGTCCGGCGCCACCCGCTTCGGAGCACCAACTCAAGCGAGCGACGGTTTAGAGCAGGGCGTACCCCGCTGGATAAGAATGCAGGATGGCGGCATTGGCGGATTCCTGCATCCACTATCCACTATCCGTTATCCGCCGATCCGCCGTCGCCGGCCGCCAGCCGCCAGCCGCGTCACTCGGGGCGGGCGCCGGACTGACCGAGGACTTCGTCGATGACCTGGGCGAGGACGTCTGGAGCGCACGGTTTCACCAGGACGCGGACGCAGCCGGCCGCGGCGCAGCGGTCGAAGTCGTCGTCGGCCGATCGCCCGGTCAGCGCAATCATCGGGATCGCGCGTGTCTCCTCCCCGCTCGCGAGTCGGGCGCACAGCTCGCACCCGTCCCCATCGGGCAGCGTCAGATCGCTCACGACGATATCCGGGTGGAGCGTGAGTGCCGCCGCCAGCGCCTCGGCTGCGGTGCCCGCTTCCGCCGTGCGAAAGCCGATCATGCCGAGGGCGACGGCGTACATCTCGCGCGTGTCGAGATCGTCCTCGACCAGCAGCACGAGCGGGCGAACATCTGACGACGGGCGTGACATGTGAAACGGCAGCGCCACACGGATATGAGCCGCGGGTCTCTGCGAGCACGAGTGCAACTGGTCGCGTCCGGGGCGAGCGCGCCCAGATAGTGTAGCCCGCCACGCCCGTAACCGTCGGCCCCGTGCTGACGGTCCAACGAGCACGCCGGCGACGCGGGCGCGTCGGGGCTACTGGACGATGTACCAGACCTCCTGGCGTGGGCGGAAGAAGCTATACCCCTCGTCGGTCAGATACGCATCGTCTTCCATCATGACGAACACCTGCTGGCCGTCCCACTCGGCGACTGGCGTCAGCGTGTTCAGCTCGATGGACATGTATGCCCCCTTGCGCAGGCGGGAGGCGCCCATCTCGGGGCGCTGGGCGGCACGGAAGTCGATGCTGGCGCCGAGCCCGTGGCCCTGGTTCCCAATCGGGTGCGAGTAGATCTTGGCCTCGATACGCCGCCCCTTCATTTCATCCATGGCGAGCTGGTATACCTCGCCGCCGGTGCGTCCGGGGCGCGCGGCGCGCAGCATCACCGCATCCTGCAGTGTGTTGGTGTTCCGCATCGCCGCCTTCAGCCCCGCCGGCACGTCGGTCTCTCCCTCGCGCAGCACGTAGGCCATCTTCTGCCAGTCGCTGTTCAGGCCCATATAGGTGATGCCGAAATCGAGGTGGAGGACGTCGCCGCGCTCGATGACGGTCGCCTCCGGCGCAACCGCGAGGAAGCCGCGCGACGTCAGCCCTGCCGTCCCGCGCCGCTGGACGCGGAGATCGGGCTGGAACCAGGTGCCGACGCCGCGGGCGCCGAGCGCATCGAACAGCCACCGCCGCACGTCGCCAACCGTCGTCCGGCCCGGCACGATGACCTCGCTCGAGAGCGCCCGGCGCGTGAGCACGTCGGTGAGCTGCACGAGCGCCGTGTAGGTGTCGAACTCCTCCGGGATACGCGTATCGAGGTACTCCTCGATCAGGTCGGCCGCCGGCACGAAGTGCGACGCGGCTTCCGTGCCCATCTTCTCGGCGAGATAGTCGTACGTGTCCTTGGTGATCGATCGCTGCACGCCGCGACGCCCGCCGAAAGCCAGCGCGATCTTCGCGGGCTTGTATTGGGTCCAGAGCCCGGCCAGCGTCTTGTCGGCCGGCAGCGGATCGTCCGGCGATTCGAAGAACGCCTTCAGGTTCTCCTCGGCGTACCCCGTGATCGCCAGCGTCCGCAAGCCGGCATCGCCCGCATCGACGAAGACGAAGATGTCGCGGTTGCCGACATACGGACGCGGCGGCGCGACGAACTCCGTCAACGGATCGTCGTGGAACTCCTCGTTGACGACGAGCCACATGCCGATCCCGCGGGCGCGCATCATCGGCAGGATGAGCGCGCGGCGCTTGTGCAGCCACGCTTCGCGGACGGCCATCTGCTGCGACCACGGCAGCAGCGCCGGCTCGTGCAGATCCTGCGCGTGAACTGGCCGGACGAGCACCAACGACACCCAGAGGAACAGCAGGCCCTTGCGCATCGAGCACACCTCGCGCGCAAGGATAGCCGGGTTGCCCGTTTGGCGCATCGAGGCCTCACCGGCTGCTGAACAATGCGCCTGGATGCAGAATGTAGGATGCCGGATGCAGCAAACCGGCCGACATCCTGCATCCGTCATCCTGCATTCTTCATGCAGGGTGCATGCTCCAGCTGGCCACGGTCCGAATCCGCGGTACCCTGAGAGCTTCATGCAACCGGCGGAGTGCGCAGCTCGTGTGAGCCGCCGCCCGCGGTGATCCGGGCCGCGGCAGGCCGCGCGTTCTGCCGATCCCGTGTGAGGATCCAATGGCAACCGAGCCCACGTCGCGATCGATCCCACTGAGCCCCGGCGTCCGCGGCGATCACGTGTTCCCGAGGCTGACCGCGGCCCAGATTGCCCGTATCGCCAAGCACGGCCGAACACGCACCGTGGCTGCCGGAGAGGTGCTCTTCGATGTCGGGCACCAGAATCTCCCGTTCTACGTCGTCACCGAGGGACAGATCGAGATCCTCCAGCCGTCGGATGCCGGTGAGACCGTCATCGCCGTTCATCGGCCGGGCGAGTTCACCGGCGAGTCCAACATGCTCTCGAACCGCCGCTCGCTGGTGCGTGCGCGCGCCAGCACGCCGGGCGCGGTCATCGAGCTCGATCACGAGCACCTGCTCTCGCTGGTGCAGACGGACGCCGCGCTCGGCGAGATCCTGATGAGGGCCTTCATCCTCCGGCGCGTGGAGCTCATCGCACACGGCCTCGGCGACGTCGTGCTCGTCGGATCGAATCATTCGACGGGAACGGTGCGCATCCGGGAGTTCCTGACCAGGAACGGGCATCCTCATGCCTACATCGATCTGGATCGGGACCCGGGCGTACAGGACATGCTCGATCGCCTGCACGTGGCGATCTCGGAAGTCCCGGTGCTGATCTGTCGCGGCACGAAGGTGCTCCGGAATCCGGGCAACGAGGAGATTGCCGCCTGCCTTGGCCTGAACGACGCCGTGGACCGCACGAGGGTCCGCGACTGCGTGGTCATCGGCGCTGGCCCCTCCGGGCTCGCCGCCGCCGTGTACGGCGCGTCAGAGGGGCTCGACGTCCTGGTGCTGGAATCGAGCTCGCCGGGCGGACAGGCCGGCTCGAGCTCGAAGATCGAGAACTACCTCGGGTTTCCGACCGGCATTTCGGGCCAGGCGCTCACGGGGCGCGCATACGCCCAGGCGCAGAAGTTCGGGGCGCAGCTGCTCGTCGCGAAGTCCGCCACACGGCTGGCGTGCAACCGGCAGCAGTACACGGTGGAGACCGAGCCGCAGGTGCAGATACCAGCCCGCAGCGTGATCATCGCGACGGGTGCGGAGTACCGGAAGCTGGCCGTCCCCGATCTCGAGCGGTTCGAGGGTGCGGGCGTCTACTACGGCGCGACGTTCATCGAGGCGCAGGCCTGCGGCAAAGACGAAGTGGTGGTGGTCGGCGGCGGCAACTCCGCCGGGCAGGCGGCCGTGTTCCTGGCCGAGACCGCGGCACGCGTCCACATGCTCGTGCGCGCCGGCGGGCTGGCGGAGACCATGTCGCGCTATCTCATTCGCCGCATCGAGGACAACCCCGCGATTTCGTTACGGCCGTGGACCGAAATCGCCGCGCTCGACGGGACGGATCACCTGGAACGCGTGCGCTGGCGCGACAACCGGACCGGCCAGGAAGAGACGCACGACGTCAGGCACGTCTTCGTGATGACGGGTGCGCGTCCGAGCACCGGATGGCTGAACGGGTGCGTCGCGCTCGATCGAAAGGGGTTCATCAAGACGGGTCCGGACCTGACGCCGGACGATCTCGCCGCCGCCCACTGGCCGCTGGCGCGGCTTCCCTACCTGCTCGAAACAAGCCGGCCGCGCGTGTTCGCGGTCGGCGACGTGCGGGCCAACAGCATCAAGCGGGTGTCGTCGGCCGTCGGCGAAGGATCCACGGCGATTGCACTCGTCCACCAGTCGCTGCAACAGTGAAGGAGAATTCATGCCCGGCGAAGCGTGCACACATATCGAGGCGATCACGACGGTGCGGCCGGCCAGGCGCCACGAATGCGAGGAGTGCGTCAAGATGGGCGCGCGCTGGGTGCACCTTCGCACGTGCCAGCAATGCGGCGCCACGCTCTGCTGCGACAGCTCACCCAACCGTCACGCGAGCAAGCACGCACGCGCAACCGCGCATCCGGTGATCGCCTCCGCGGAACCTGGTGAACGGTGGTTGTTCTGTTTCCCCGACGAGGCGTTTGCCGAGTACTGACCCTCGATGCTGCGGGCCGCAGCGCGGACGCGAAGCGGCCGGTCAGTGCAGCGGGATCCGGAACAGGTTTCGCTGGAGCTCGGACCTGGTGAACACGTAGGTGGACGGATCCAGCCCGAGGGTCACGGCGGCCCGCTCGATGACCTGCGTGCCAGGTGGCCCCGTCCAGCCGGAGTCGAGCAGGTTGTCGGCGGCTGGCAACTCGGGGACGATGCGGCCGGGCGGAACAGGAATCGCCAGCGTCCGGCCGGCAACCGGGGAACGATCCCTGCTGACAGCGCCATCGACGGTCATCTGCAGAAATCGTCCGTCGGGTGACCAGCCCACCACGCAGCCTTGCCCGCACAGCTGAATCGACTGCCCGCCCTGCACCGGAATCGCCGTGATGCGCGGGGTTCGAGCTTCGCCGCCAGACACAACGCCCGCGATGATCCACGCACCGCCGGGGGAGGTCTGCCCCTTGTCGATGATGACGTACGAGCCGATGCGCTCGCGGGCGGTGCCGTCCTTGCCGACACGCACCAGCGTGTTCGAGCGTTCGCCGAGCGCACGCACGATCAGCGCGTCGCCCGGCCCGAACGACACGCTATCGGCGCCGTCGATCACCCGGTGCGGCGCCGAGCGCCGATCGAGGGCCGCCAGCCACACCTGCGAGCCGCCCCCGGCCGGCAGCACGGTGTAAGCCAGCTCCCTTTCGTCTGGCGAGATCTCGAAATCCGCAACGGCGATGCCGGGGAGCACGCGCTCGCTGCGACCCGACGCGATGTCGGCGGTCCAGATCTCAGTCGCTGCGGCCGCGGTCTGGCGTGACAGGTAGTACACGCGCCGGCCATCGGCCGACAGCCGCGGGTTGAACGCGAACCCCTCGGAGGTCAGGGGGCGTTCACCGGTGGGGTCGTGGATCCAGATCGAGCTCCGCCGCATGCCGACCGACGTCACCAGTGAGCCGCCATCCGGAGACACGGCGAGGCCTTCCTCCTCGGCAGGACCGAAGGTGATCTGCTCGGGCGCACCGCCGGCAAACCGCTGGCGCCACAGGTGGAAGCTGCCGCTGCTCTGAGCGTTGACGTACATCCATCGGCCGTCGGGCGACCACCCGGCCGCCAGGCACGGACCGTCGGGGCCCACCGGCCGGCCGGCGGAACTGCCGTCGAAAGGCACGAGCCGGCATCGCTGCCAGGCCGCCCGTGCGATCCATCTCGACCAGCAGCACCGACCGGCGATCGGGCGACGGCCACGAGTAATGCGCCATGGCGCGTTGGTGGGCGGGAAAGTAGATCTCGCGGTGGTCGGCGCGCGCTTCGGTGGACGTGACGATCCCCATGTGGATGCCCGGGGGCTTCATCTCCGAGAACAGCACGTGCGTCGGATCCAGCCACACGAGCCCGGCCGCGTTCGGCAGCAGGATCGACGGGTCGCCGCCCTGCGTGGCGACCGTCCACGTGTCCCATGACGCCGGGACCTGCGCGCGATCCACCAGCGTATAGGCCACGCGGGTGCCGTCCGGTGTGAACACGGGCGCGAGCTTCGGACCGATGTGGTTCGTCAGTCGCACGGCGTCGCCGTTGGGCAGGAGCTTCACGTAGATCTGGCCGGTGCTCAGGAAGAACTCGCCGCCGCGGATGAACGCAATCATCCGGCCGTCCGGAGACAAGGCAGGAGCGGTGGCCGAGTCGGCGAAATCGGTGAGCTGCACGTATTCGGATGTCAGCGTCACGGCGGCGTGCGGCGCATAGCGGTACGCGAGCGCCGCGGCCGCGAGCAGCACCGCGACGGCGAGCGCCGACCAGCGGACCGCCGAGAGCCGCGGCCGTGCCGCGGCCGTGACAACCGGCGGGGATGACCGCGCGGCCACCGTCGAGCTCGCCACAGCGG
Organism: Vicinamibacteria bacterium; assembly: GCA_963697705.1. Taxonomy (GTDB): domain Bacteria; phylum Acidobacteriota; class Vicinamibacteria; order Vicinamibacterales; family JAENWD01; genus CAVUCH01. The sequence continues at coordinate 94,601 of CAVOPA010000006.1, read as the reverse complement.
CCGGAACACTGCGGTCGCTCGCTCGAGCGACACGCTTCAGATCGGCCCGCACATCGGCGGCCGACTGGTAGCGGGTCTCGCGATCCTTGTCGAGGAGCCGATCGATGATGCGGGCGACATCGGCGGGTAGGGCTGGATTCCGCTCCTGCACCGGCACCGGCGCCCGGTTCAGAATCGCATCGAAGAGGAGGGCCATGCTCGGCTCGTCGAACGGGCGCACGCCGGTGGCCATCTCGTAGAGGATGACGCCGAGCGCCCACAGGTCCGATCGCGGGTCGAGAACCTGGCCTCTCGCCTGCTCCGGCGACATGTAGGCGGCCGTGCCCACCGTCGTCCCCGTGTGAGTGATGACCGGGGCGGTCACGTCCGTGGCGGCCGTCCGCTCCCCCGTCGCGAGGCCGAAGTCCAGAATCTTCACGTGCCCGTCACGCGTGATGAGGACGTTGGCGGGCTTCAGGTCGCGGTGGACGATGCCGGCAGCGTGCGCGGCGACGAGACCGTCGGCAATCTGCGTCGCGATGTCGAGCAGCTTCTCGGGAGTGCTGACCGGGCCGAGCGGCGCGCCGTCCACGAACTCCATCACGAGGTAGTTCGGACCGACGTCGTAGAGGTGACAGACGTGCGTGTTGTTGAGCGATGCGACCGCCTTCGCTTCGCGCTCGAACCGTTCCGGAAACTGTTCCTTCGCGACCTTGATGGCGACGATCCGGTCCAGGCGTGTGTCCATGGCCCGGTAGACGTCACCCATCGCCCCCGCGCCGACGGAGGCGAGAATTTCGTACGGGCCGAGGCGGGCACCGGGGGCCAGAGTCATGACTCGAATCCTACCTGCGCGGAGTGGTGCCCCGCATTCTAGCTCTCAGAAGGGGTGAGCAGAGACTTCCTGGCGCGAACGATACGGAATCAGTGCCTGCGTCACGACGGCCAGTGCGCTGGGACGAGGACACACGAGCGGCGGCGAGACACTATGGTCGAGTGCGCCACAAGGTGCATGATCTGGACGCGGTCGTCGACATGGGGAGGAGGCGCGAATGCCCGAAACCGGGGCCACGATCATCTGGGTGGCCGCGATCGTCCTGGTCGCCATCCTGTTCGCACGCGGCGGCGGCGCCCTCGCGGGCATCGATACCGGCCGGGACCAGGCTCGGTCGGCACGGTCTACGACTGGCTGAACGAAGACAAGCGGAACGCCGTGGAGATCATCGTCGAGGAGCGAGCCGCCGCGCGCGACCCGGAGGACCGCGATGGCAACCTGCCGGAACTCGAACAGCCAAAGAAGCACTGAGTCCAATCATCGTGCAGCCTGAGACATCGGCGCTCACGGTATCTCGCCACGCCGACGCGGTGGCGTGGTTGCCCGGAATACGTGGTCGAGTGGCCGTCCTGGGACATCAGCCGCCGTAAGCACTCACGAGCGCGTCGATCACCCTGTTGTGCCCTTCGTCGATGGTGCGCCGCGACGCATCCGCCTCGAACCACGCGAGGCTCCGGCGCACGCCCTCCGCCCAGAGGACGGTGCAGGTGAAGTCCGGCACGAACCGCTTGATCTTGGAGTTGTCGAAGACGGCGCTGTGCGCCTTGTCGCCCGAGGAGGGTGCCCTCGAACGGCGGGTGTCTCGCCGCGATCCAGTCCGATGCGATGTGCACGATCCGCGGTTCCACGCCGGCGGCATGCGCCGCCTCCGTGAAGATGGCGTCCCAGGTGAGCACTTCGTCGCTGGTGATGTGAAAGGCGTGTCCCAGCGCCGGTTCGCGCCCGAGCAACCCGACGAGACCTTTCGCAAAGTCCGCATTCCAGGTCACGGTCCAGAGCGACGTGCCATCGCCCGGCACGATCACCGGCGCGTTTCGGCGCATCCGGTCGATCATCGTCCAGGGGTGCTGCCAGCTGCCGAGAACGAGCGGGATCTGCGAGGGGCCGTAGGTCAGGGACGGGCGCACGATGGTGACCGGGAACCCGTCGTCCCGGAAGGCGCGCATCAGCCGGTCTTCGCAGGCGATCTTGTCACGCGAGTACTGCCACCGCGGGTTCACGAGCGGCGAGTCCTCCCTGACGAGATACGGCGAGGGCGGTTTCTGGTACGCGCTGGCCGAGCTGATGAACACGAAGTGTCGCGTGCGGCCGCCGAAGACGCGCAGGTCCTGTTCGATATGCTCCGGCGTGAACGCCACCCAGTCGACCACCGCATCGAAGCGCTCCTCGTGCAGCAGGCGCGCGACGCCGTCCGGGTCTTTCCGAATATCGCCGTGCAGCGGCACCGCACCGGGAGGCACCCCGAACATCTTCGATTGGCCGCGGCTCAGGATGACGAGCTCGATGCCGCGCTCGATCGCGAGCGCCGCGCAGCTTGAGCTGATGATCCCCGTTCCGCCGACGAAGAGAACCTTCATGTCAGAGCGCTCGCTGAGCGGCCCAGGTCAGCATGTCTTCCACCGGCCGAACACATGAGGCGACGGGTAGCGCCCGCCTTCGCCGGCGGACCCTTGAATTTTGCATCTTTGCATGTGCATTCAAGCTGCGTTTTTTCGGCCTGCCAGCGTGCGGCCGAGCACGGCGGTTTGCCACGTCATCCGCCAACACCGCAGTGGCAGCGTAGTTGCTGCGTATTGTTCGACCCCGCGGACCTCGGGAAAGAGGTTCGCTCAACCGATCTGCGGACCGCGCACGAGGTCCACTTTCACCGGAGGTGAGCGCATGGCAGGCGACAACCCGCGCCGTGATGATTCAGTCGGAGAAGAGGTATCGGCGTTCGGCGAGCGCGCCAAGGGCGCAGCGAAAGATGCGGCTGGCTCGATCACTGGCAACCGTCGGCTCGAGCGTGAAGGCGAACTCGAGAATGCTGAAGGACGAGCGCGACAGGCTACCAACGACGTGCTCGACGAGACCGACGGCGTCGCCGGCAGGACGGTGAGAGACACGACGACGCCGCCGGTGCGAGCTTCCGGCAGCATGACGGAGGAAGCGGCCGCGACGGGCGAGCGCGTGAAGGGCGCCGTGAAAGAAGCGACGGGGTCGGTGCTCGGGCTCGACCGGATCATGCGCGAAGGTGAAGTCGAAAACGCCAGCGGCCGCGCGCGCCAGGATGCCAACGACGCGCTCGGCAGCGCGACCACGTCGGCTTATCGGACGGACACAAAAAATCGCAACCTGGTCACCGGGCTGTACGACAGTCCGGAACACGCCGGTCGTGCGTACCACGACCTCACGAACAAGCACGGGTACAAGGCCGACGACATCAGCGTCGTCATGTCAGATGAGACTCGTAAAACCCATTTCGGCGACGTGAAGCCGGGCTCGGAGTTCAAGAGCGGGTCGAAGGCAGCCGAGGGCGCGGGCGTGGGCGGAGCAACCGGGCTGGGCGTCGGGGCCGCGCTCGGGGCGCTGCTCGCGGCGGCCAGCTCGATTGCGATCCCGGGCATCGGCCTCGTCGTCGCGGGTCCGCTCGCGGGTGCGATCGCCGGCGCGGGGGCCGGCGGCGCCGCTGGCACGCTCGTCGGCGCACTGATCGGCGCCGGCATTCCCGAGGAGCGCGCGGCGGCGTACGACCGCGGCCTCCGCGAGGGCGGCATCGTGCTCGGCACGCGCGCGCGCGACGAGGCGCATGCCGCAGAGCTGGAGCGCGACTTCACGACATACGGCGGACGCGACATCCTCCGCTGACACCGCCACTGCACACGGACGCACCATCGGGTGCGTCCGTGTGTCTTCGACTCGCGCTGTCCCTCGGGCGGCAGGCGCACCGATGCAGAAACGAGCGCGAGCCTCGGCGACCTCACCGGCAGAGGACTGCCTACCTCGCCGGTCCCCAGTACCTGTCCATCCAGGCGGTGAACTCCCTGATCACTTCGTTCCGCGGCAGCGAGTGCGCGGCATCGTAGACGACGCGACGCTTGTGCTCGGGCGGCGTGCCCAGACTGCGGAACATCGGCTCCTGCGAGGTCTCGGTCGGGAAGAAGAAATCGAATCGACCGTTCAGCATCAGGACCGGAATCGTCACGCGCGGGGCGAAGTTCACAGGGTCGGCCTCGGGCAGCGCCGCCTGCAGATAGAAACCGCCCACGTTCAGCAGCGCGAGCGAGAACCGGGGTTCGACCGCCAGAAACAGCGGGGCCATGCCGCTGCCCCAGCTGTAGCCGAAATACCCGATTCGTGTCTTGTCGATATCGGGCCGCGTGTGCAGGTAATCGATTGACCGGCCGACGTCCTTCGACCACATCACCATGTGGTCGCGCCACACCGCCGTCGTGCTTGGATAGTCGGTCGTGATCACATCGCCGCGGTCGTGTGTGCTCTTGTAGATCGGGTACAGGAACGCGCGGCCGCTCCGCATGATGTAGTTCACGCGCTCGATGTCGGCCGCAGCCGGACGCGACCGCTGGCTGATGACCTGGGACCCTGGAAAGAAGACGAGAGTCTGGTAGGGGGGCTTCGCCTGCTTGGGAATGTAGAGGTAGGCGGGCACGCGCTCGTCGCCGTACGCGGCCGCGTAGCTCACCCGCTCGATGCGCCACTCCGGCGACGAATCGTCCACGGCGTCGACCTTCGCGTTCAGATTGCCGTGATCGAACGAGTACATGCTCTGCCACGCGTGAAAGACCGCATCGCTCACAGGCGGTACGTTCCGCAGATCGCGCGACGGAAGCGCCACGTCCGCGGTGAGCCCGGCGTGGAGGTCTTCGGCGTGGTCGGCCTTGATGCAGCGAAAGCCGTAGACTGCATTGCGCGCGAAGGGCGGCTGTGCGTCGGCATCCGTGAACATGTACACCGGCTCGTTCCACGCGCCACCGAGGATGTACCGCTTGGCCCCGGACGCGTTGGAGACCCACTCCTTTACGTTGCCGGCCATCCCCGTCGTGCCGCCCCGCGTCACACCGCCCGCTCGTCCCACCGGCAGCAGTTCCTTGCCGCCCAGGTTGCTCGCCGGCACGACGTCGCCGCTCAACCGCTGATCGGCTGCGCGGCTCCAGTGGTAGATCGTCGGCAGCGACTTGCCGGCCCAGCGCGCAAACGCCCGAGCTTCGTACCAGCTGACGCCGCCCACTGGGTAGTCGTCCTGCCCGACCGGATGGGCGCCCTGTTCCCAGGTGGCGGGCCCCGGTCGTCCAGTGCTGTCGACCAGAAGCGCCATCGCCTCCGCAAACGCGATCGATCGGCCGTCCTTCACAAACGGCTGCTGCCACCAATCCGCGCGCGTGTACCCACCGGCGTCCACAAAGCGCTTGAACTCGCGATTGGTGACCTCGTGCCGGTCGATCCAGTAGTCCGGCAGATTGACCGGCGGCAGGTGATCGAGCCCGGGGATGAACAGTTGGAAGGCCTGGTCCGACGACACGATCCTGACCATCCCGGGCGGCGCGGTGCCGGCCGGGACGAGCCGGAACGTGATGCGAGGGGACCCGAGCGGTAGCGAGCGGACGTCTTCGGCAACGTCGAACTCCGCCAGTTCCGCCTTCCACTGCAGCAGGCCGCGCGGGACGGACACGTTTTTGACGGGCGTGCGGCCGAGCGGTCGCCACGGTTCCTCCGTGCGCCCGTAGGGACGGTACGACACCTGCGCCCCGGCCGGCACCGACTCGACCGACCCAGTACGGGAGATCGCACGTAACTGCTCCCCGAGCACGGGGTCCTCGGGGATGAACTGTTCCGCCTCCTGCGCGAGACGATACGCATCGTCGAATCTGTCGTCGCCCGCGAGCTTGATGATTGCGGGCAGCGCCTGCTCGCGCGCCCAGCGCACCTTCGCGGTTCGATGGACCCACCACGCGGCTAAGCCCACGGCGCACAGCAGGACGACGGCGCCAACCGCGACGCGTGCGCGTCGAGACGACGGGCGCACGGGTGCGATCGGCGACGCCCCGGATGACAGGCGCGCCAGGCACGACGCCGCGAGATCGCGGATCTCGGCGGCACTGATCGAGCGATCGTGGCGCTCCCGCACCATGGCGCGGGAGACGATCTCGTCCAGCTCCGGTGCGACGTCCGGCCGCAGCGATCGAATGGGCGGCATCGGCGCGGTGCGCACCGCGTGCATGACCGCCAGCGCGTTGGTGCCCTCGAACGGCAGCCGGCCGGTAAGCATCTCGCGCACGACAACGCCGAGCGACCACAGATCGCTGCGCGCGTCGACGTCTTCACCGGCGGCCTGTTCCGGAGACATGTACGCGGCGGTGCCGACAGCCGTGCCTGCGCCGGTCAGCCGGACCATCGTCTCGGTCTCGGCCGACGAGAACATCGCGATGCCGAAGTCGAGCACCTTGACGTGCCCGGCGGCTGTGAGCATCAGGTTGGAGGGTTTGAGGTCGCGATGGACAATCCCCGCCCGGTGCGCCGCGTCGAGGGCGTCGGCGACCTGCGCGACAACGCGGGCGACCTCTGCGATCGGCAAAGGACCGCGGGCGAGACGCGTCGCGAGCGTCTCGCCTTCGTAGTACGCCATGACGATGAACGGCTGGTCATCCGCCTCGTCGATCTCGTAGATCGTGCCGATGTTGCGGATGATCGAGCGCACTGGCGGCACGGGCCTCGCGGACGAGCCGTGCCGAGGCCTCTCGCGATCGCGCGGCGTCGGCGGGCAGGAACTTCATCGCCACGCGCCGCTGCAGCTTGGTGTCTTCGGCCAGATAGACCGTGCCCATGCCGCCTGCACCGACGTGGCTCAGGATGCGGTAGTGGGAGACTGTGCGGCCGATCACGTTGAGCGCCTTGGGAATTGGGATTGTGATCCGTTTTCAGCAGCCTGGACCCGGAACTCACTCGTTGAGTACGGTTCCGGGTTCCGGGTTCTGGGTTCCAGGTTGGCTTCCGGGTTCCGGGTTCGTTCCCAGTTCCTTGTTCACGGGTTCCCGGTTCCAAGTGCCAGGTTCCTGATATCGCCGTCGCTTTAATCGAGCCTGCGACGAACCTGGAACTCGGAACCAAGGAACCCGGAACCCTTGAACCCCCGGGGAACTGGAACGAACGAGGAACGAGGAACCCAACCTGGAACCCAGAACCCGGAACCGGAACCGTAACCAATCAAGTGAGTACAGCGGTTAGTGTCTGCGCCAACGGGACCAAAGGCAAGAAGTCTCGGCTCCACGCCGTGCAAAGCGCCGCCGTGGTAATCACTCGCGGTGCGATGTCGGGCTCAGATGCGACGGAGCGATCGTTCCAGAGTCGATGGAGTGGCGGGATCCAGCGGCCCTATAATGCGGCGACTTCACGGCTGCACGCTGCCCGGCGCGTGCTGCGTAATTCGGTGCCGGCCTGCGGGGGCTACTCTTCATGACACGCGGTCTGCCGTTGTTCGTCGCTCTGCTGCTTGGTGGGTCATTTCCGGCGCTCGCGGCGTCGGTGTTCACGACGCGGCCCGACGATCCGGGCGCGACCTACCTCACGACGGCGGACTTCGGCGTGCGCGGCGACGGCACGAGCGACGACAGCGCCGCCATCCAGGCCGCCATCGACAAGGCGACGACCGTGAACGGGGGCATCCTGTTCGTGCCGGCCGGCCGCTATCGCCTGGCCCGCACGATCTACGTGTGGCGCGGCGTGCGGGTGATCGGCTACGGCACGACGCGGCCCGTGTTCGTGCTCGCCGACAGTACGCCCGGGTTCCAGAAGGGCATCGGCGTGATGGTGATGTTCTCGCACGGACGGCCGGGCGCGCCGATGCCCGGCGGTGGCCGCGTGCCGTTTCCGCCGCCTGGCAGCGTCCCGCCGAACGACAACGTCGCAGACGCCGGCCCGAGCACGTTCTACTCGGCCATGAGCAACATCGACTTCGAGATCGGCGCCGGCAACCCGGCGGCGATCGCGATCCGCGTCCACGTGGCGCAGCATGGCTTTCTCAGCCACATGGACTTCCACATCGGATCGGGCCTCGCCGCCCTGACCCAGATCGGCAACGAAGCGGAAGACCTGCGTTTCTTCGGCGGCCGCTACGGCATCCTGACCGACAACACGTCCCCGTTCTGGCAGTTCACGCTGCTCGATTCCGTGTTCGACGGGCAGCGCGAGGCCGCGATCCGGGAACACATGGCGGGGCTCACGCTGATCCGCGACACGTTCCGCAACCTGCCCACCGCCATCGACATCGATCCCTCGTACTCCGATCAGCTGTGGGTCAAGGACAGCCGCTTCGAGAACGTCGGGCGGGCCGTGGTCGTCATCAGCAACGAAAAGAACGCCACGACCCAGATCGGGTTCGAGAATGCCGTGTGCGCGGGGGTGCCGGTGTTCGCGCGATTCAGGGACAGCGGCCGCACCGAAGCCGGCGCCGGCGCCGTCTACCGGGTCGCGACCTTCAACTACGGGCTCGTCATCCCTGGCGAGGGGATGACCGGGCACCTCGACACGCTGTACCAGGCCGAACCCCTGACGGCCCTACCGGCGCCGTTGCCGGCGGCGATTCCCGCCCTGCCGCCGAGCGACAGCTGGGTCAACGTCCACACGCTGGGCGTCAAGGGCGACGGGCAGACCGATGACACCGACGCGATCCGAAAAGCCATCGAAACCAACCGGGTGCTCTACTTCCCGAGCGGCTTCTACATCGTGCGCGACACGATCACGCTGAAGCCCGACACCGCGGTGATTGCCCTTCATCCGGGCACGACGCAGTTCGATCTGCCGGACTCGACTCCCGGCTACCAGGGCGTCGGTGCGCCCAGGCCGCTGCTGGAAGCGCCGTCGGGCGGCACCAACATCGTGAGCGGCCTCGGGATTTACACGGGCGGCATCAACCCGCGCGCGACTGGCCTGCTCTGGATGGCCGGTGAGCGTTCGCTCGTGGCGGACGTGCAGTTCCATGGCTTTGGCGGCAGCTACCTGCCGCCCGGTGTCAGGTCCGCATTCTACAAAGCCAGCACGGCGGGCACTCCGTTCGCCTCCGGTCGCTGGGGCGCGCAGTACGCCAGCTTGTGGGTGACGCGCGGCGGCGGCGGCACGTTCACCAACATCTGGACGCCGAACACGTTCGCACAGGCGGGATTCCGCGTGTCCAACACGACGACGCCAGGGCACGTGTATGAGCTCTCCGCCGAGCACCATCTGTTCAACGAGATCACGCTCGATCACGTGGAGAACTGGGACTTCAACGCCCCGCAGACCGAGGAAGAAGCCGCCACCAGCCCCGAAGCCGTCTCGCTCGAGATCAGCTGGTCGAAAAACATCACCATCGCCAATTACCACGGCTACCGCGTGACCCGCAGCCACGCGCCGTTTCCCGCGGCTGTCCGCATCTACAATTCATCGGCGCTTCATTTCCGGAACGTGCACGTCAACGCGGAGAGCGGCTATGGGATCTGCGACGAGAACGGCTGCGGCACGATGCTGCGCGTGAGCAAGTTTCCGTATGAGAACGCGATCGAGGACGTGTCGCACCACCTGGAGGTCCGCGCGCGGGAATTCGCCGTGCTCGATGTTCCCACCGATCCGGCCCGGCCGCGGCCGCCGGATGCATCGGACGTCCTGGCAGACGGTGCCACGGTGCGAGGCGCTCGAGCGCGGCTTCTACACGATCGCCGGCGCCACCGTCGATCGGTCCGGCACGCTGTACTTCGTCGATCACCATCAGCACCGCATCTTTTCGTGGTCGCACGCGCACGGTTTGGACATCGTTCGCGATGCGCCGCTCGATCCCGTGAACCTCGCCGTCGACAAATCAGGGAACCTGCTCGTGGTTTCGTCGAATGGTCCCGAAGGAAGTGTCTATGTTCTCCGGCCCGACGCGCCGGATGACGAGCTCACGGTGCTTCAGCCGCGGCCGAGCGGGCCGCATCAGGGTGCGGCGGCCGTCCTGCCCGTCAACGTGTGGGACAACGGCGAATTCGCGAACCAGCTCGATCTCGACACCTACGAATACACGACGCTCGCGCAGCTGTTCGCGCGCGACGTCACGAGCGCCAGGGCGCAGGAATACGTGTCACCCGATGGGAGCCTCTTCCTGCCGGCCGGGCGCGTGTTCCGGCAGGGGCCGGACGACTCGTATCCAGGCATGGACGACACGGGCTGGCGCTGGTCCAACAGTCTCGATGCCTACGGCCTGCTGAGCGCGCTGCCCGGCCAGCGAGTCTATGTCGCCAGCGATGCCGAGAACCGCACATACCGCGCAACCGTTCGATCAGACGGGGCGCTCGCCGACCTCACCGTCTTTGCCGAGCGCGGGGGCGAGAGCGTGGCCGTGGACAGCACGGGGAACGTGTATATCGCCAACGGGCAGATCTTCGTCTACGACCGGTCCGGCGCGGTGGCAGGCGAGATCGACGTGCCCGAGCGGCCCATCGGCTTGCTGTTCGGCGGACCCGATCGCCGCACGCTCTTCATCCTCACGCATCACACGCTGTACGCCGTCAACACGCGCAATCCGGGAGAAGCGATCCCCTGGGACAGGTGACACAAGGCCATGCGTGCATTCATCGTCCGTCCATTCGGCACCAAGGACGTCGTGCTCGGCGGGTCAGACGATTCGATCGACTTCGATCACGTCGAGGAGGTGCTCATCCTTCCGGCGCTCAAGGGAGCGGGCATGGAAGGCGGCACGACGTCGGAAATCGTGGAGCAGGGGAACATCCGCGAGGACATGTTTCGCCTGCTGGTCACGGCGGAGATCGTCGTCGCGGATGTGTCGATCCACAACGCAAATGTCTTCTACGAGCTCGGCATCCGTCACGGGCTGCGCGAGAACACGACGTTCCTTCTGCGAGCCAACGTAGACAAGTACCCGTTCGACCTGTCCACCGATCGGTACCTCGTCTACGACCCAAAGGATCCAGCGGCCGCGCTCAGGGAGCTCACCCGCGCGCTCAAGGCCACGCTCATCTCGAACCGCATCGACAGCCCTGTCTACCAGGTCCTGCCAGGGCTCCGGCCCCCGGACCCGTCAGTGCTGCACGTCGTGCCGCGGGACTTTGCGGAAGCGGTCGAACGCGCCCAGTCGGGGCGATCGCGTGGCGACCTGCGGATACTCGCCTACGAAGCGCGGGACTTCGACTGGGCAGTCGAGGGTCTGCGGACGGTCGGCAGGGCCCAGGTGAGCCTTCGGGCGAACAAGGGGGCGCTGGAGACCTTCGAATGGCTGCTCGAGCAGCGGGAGGACGACATCGAAGCGAATCAGCAGCTCGCGACGATATACCAGCGCCTGGCGGAGCTGCAGGAACAACGTCAGCGCTCGGAATTCCTGACCCGGTCGACACAGGCCATCCAGCGCGTCATCGACGCCCAGGGGACGACCAGACGTGACCGCGCCGAGGCGTACGCGCTCCAGGGCCGCAACATCAAAGTCCGGTGGGTTCAAAGCTTCGAGGGCAGGCCCACTGCCGAGGCCCGCCTCGTCGCGCTCCGATCGCCGGGTCTGACCGAGGCGCTGCAGGGCTATGCATCCGCGTTCCAGCAGGACCTCAACCACTTTTCGTCGGGCGTGAATGCGATGGCACTGCTGCGCATCCGTCTCGATCTCGCACAGGCACACCCGGAGGTCTGGCTCGATCAGTTCGACTCCGACGACGAGGCCCGGCGGGAGCTCGACCAGTGCAAGGAACAATTTCAGCGGTTGTCCGGCGCCGTGGGGCTGTCGCTGCAGGCGAGCGTGAATGCGCTGCAAAAACAGGCGAGCCCCGATCCCGAAGAGCAGGTCCTGACGGCCATCAGCGAGGCGGACCACGCGTTCCTCACCATCGACCGGCCCCGTACGGTCGCGCAGCGATTCCGCGAGGCGCTCACCGACGCACCAAGCCACGCGTCGGCGACCGTGAGGGAACAGCTCGCCGTGTTCGAGCAGCTGCAGATCAGGCCGGAGTTCGTGAAGGAAGTCGCCGCCGTGCTGGACGAGGTGTCTGAACGAACCACGCCCGACACCATGACCATGACCGGCCGCCTCAGTCGCGTCATTCTGTTCACTGGCCACAGAATCGACCGGGAGGACCGCCCGACGCCGCGGTTTCCCCGGACCGCGGCGGCCGAACAGGAAGCGCGACGCCTCATCGCGGATGCGGTGGCCAAGGAGCGCAAGAACGAGGACGGCCCCGTGATTGGTCTGGCCAGCGGCGGGTCGGGCGGCGACATCCTGTTCCATGAGGTATGTGCCGAGCTCGACGTCAAGACGAAGATGTTGCTCGCCCTGCCAAAGGAGACCTTCAGCGCCAGCTCCGTCGAGCCCGCCGGCGCGGATTGGGTCGATCGGTACGAGCGGCTGGTGGAAAAGCTGAAGCCCAGGATCCTGTCGGACAGCGTCGAACTGCCGCCCTGGCTGCAGCGCCAGGGATACGACATCTGGCAGCGCCACAACCTGTGGCTGCTGTTCAACGCGCTCGCGATGAACGCCCAGAGCTTGACGCTGATCGCGCTGTGGAACGGGCGCCCCCCGGACGGACCCGGCGGCGCAGAGGATCTGGTCAAGCACGTCAAGGCGCGCGGCTACAAGGTCGTGCGTCTCGAGGCGGAGCGGCTGAAGGATCTCTGATCGCCCGGCGCGCCGCGAGGCCCGCCTGAAGGCGGGCACTACAGAATCGCGTCGGCCTGCATCACGTAGTGCCCGCCTTCAGGCGGGCCTGAGTGCGCCGTGCCCGCGTCGGCGTCGGTCGGCATCGCGTAGTGCCCGCCTTCAGGCGGGCCTCAGTGCGCCGTGCCCGCGTCGGTGTCGGTCGGCATCGCGTAGTGCCCGCCTTCAGGCGGGCCGTGATCGACATTCATCGGCCATCACACGTTATCGGCGTGTCTGCTGTGGCGCCTCCGGTGTCTTCAACGCGGCGGCAAGATCCACCAGCCGCACGAACTCTGCCCGGTAGCCGTCCTCATCCTCGCCGCGGTACCGGCGTGCGAGCGCCTGCGCCGACGACCAGGTGGCGGCTCCCTTGAACTCGGAGTCGCGAAGCAGCATGCCGTACTCCGCGACCGCCGCCGCGAACCCCAGGGTCGCTGTCGGATCGCCGGCATGATCGGCCACGGTCACCGCGATCATCTGGCTCACGCTGGCGGCGGGCTGCTTGTAGCGGACCTTCACGGTCATCAGCTCCGCCGAGCCGGAGGTCACGTCAGCGGGCCTCTGGTACTTCAGCGGATCGACGGCCGCGCCCTCGACCGGCTCGCCCGGCGGGATCAACTCGTAGAGCGCGGTCACCGCGCGACCGGCGCCGACGTCGCCGGCATCCTTCCGGTCGTCGTTGAAGTCTTCGCGCGCGAGCAGGCGATTCTCGTAGCCCACGAGGCGGTACGCGGCGACCATGCGCGGGTTGAACTCGATCTGGATCTTGACGTCTTTCGCTACCGTGACGAGCGTGGACGCCGCCTCCGCCACGAGCACGCGCCGGGCCTCGTCGAGCGAGTCCAGGTACGAGTAGTTGCCGTTGCCCCTGTCGGCGAGCTTCTCCATCGTCGCGTCCTTCAGGTTGTCGCTACCGACGCCGAGGACCGACAGGAAGATTCCACGCTCACGCTCCTGTTCGATCAGGCGCACCAGGTCGCCCTGGCTCGTGACGCCGACGTTGAAGTCGCCGTCGGTTGCGAGGATGACGCGATTCACGCCGCCTTTCACGAAGCCAGCGGCCGCCGTATCGTATGCGAGTTGGATGCCCTCTGCGCCGTTGGTGGAGCCGCCGGCCTGCAGCGACGCGAGGGCGCGATGAATCTCGGCCTTCCTGTCGCCTGGTGTCGAGGGCAGCGCGAGCCCGCTCGCGCCGGCATAGACGACGATGGCGACGCGGTCGCGCGCGGTGAGCGTGTCGGTCAGCATGTGCATCGCGGTCGTGACGAGGGGCAATCGTTCGGCAGGGGTCATCGAGCCCGACACGTCCAGCAGGAAGACCAGGTTGCGCGCCGGCGTGGTCTTCGGCTCGTCGCGCCTCGCCTGCAGCGCCACGAGCGCCAGCCGGTGGCGCGGGTTCCAGGGACAGGAGGCGACCTCCGTCGTGACGCCGACGGGCGCATCGCCGCGAGGTTGCGCGTAGGGGAACCTGAAGTAGTTGATCAGTTCCTCCGTGCGCACGGCGTCGGCAGGCGGCAAGGCTCCCTCGTTCAGGAACCGCCGGACGTTCGAATACGACGCTGTATCGACATCGGTCGAAAAGGTGGACACAGGTTCATCGGCGACACGACGGAAGCGATTGTCGTCGATGCGTTCGTAGGCAGCCGTGTTGAACTCGCCGGTGCGTGGGAGATTGAACCAGGTTCCGTCCGCGCGTTGTGCGACAGGCGCGGCATTGTGCCCAGCGGTGCGGCCAGATAGCAGGTCGGCTTCCGTGAGGGGCGACGGCGCTTGCGCGGCACTCTGCTTGAGCGCGCTCGAAGCCGCCGACTCTGATTCGCGGTGCGCCGGAATGCCGAGCGCGAGCCGGAGCGGCACACCGGGCAGCCCGCTCACCGCGGCTCGCACGATCACCGGTGCAGCTCCCACGGCTGTTGCAATCACCTCGTACACACCGGACCGAACCTTCTCGAACGCGAACCACCCGTGCGCGTCCGTTGTCGTCGAGCCAACCGTCCGGCCATCCTGGCGCAGCTCCACCGTCACGCCTTTCATCGCCGCACCCTCGACGCTCACCACGACACCGCTGATGACATCCGGGCGAGACGCTCGGGTAGCCGCATCGGGCAGGCTGCCGTCGCTGCGTGGTGTGACGGCGACGTGCGCGGGTACGGGCCGGGCGTGGGTGGACCACGCCAGGGCTGCCGGACCGGCGAGCAACGCGACTGCGACTGAGACTTTGAGCACACGCATGGCAGAACCCTCCGTGGGGCGGTGGATGGACATGGCGGCGCGGTCGGCGCCACCGGTACCTCGTGCATCGTGGCGGCGGGGCTCGCGCTTGCTTTTACGAGTCCCCGACCGGCGGGTGGCCGCCGACGTCGCACGTCTGCAGTGAGAACGGACGTGGATGGTTTTCTTGCAGGCGCTATCTGACCGCCGTGACGCTGGCCGCCAGCCGCGCCACGCCTTCGTCGATCTGCTCCGGGGTCAGCGCGCAGAACGGCAGGCGAAGGAATCGCTCGCCGCCGCCCTCGGGGAAAAAGCCCAGGCCGTCCGCCAGGTTGACGCCGCGTGCGGCCGCTTCCTTGCGGACGGCCGTGGACGTCACACCCGCGGGCAGCGTGATTGATACGAAGAACCCTCCTTCGGGGCGTGTCGTTTCGGCGTCGGGCATGTGCCGATCGAGGCTGGCGAGGCACCGATCGAGTCGTGGCGCGTAGAGTGCCTTCAGGCGCGAGATCTGCGGCGGGAGCAGGTTCTGGCGGCACCACTCCCAGGTGATGCCCTGCGCCAGGTAACCAGGCGAGATGTAGGTGTCCTCGGCGGCCTTGGCCAGCGTCGCGACCACGGCGGGTGGACCGATCATGAAGCCGGTGCGCACGCCGGGCCCAATCAGCTTCGTGAATGAGCTCAGGTGGAGCGTGCACTCGGGGGCGAGCTGCCGGATGGTCGGCTCCTCGGTGCCGCGGTAGCGCAGCGGCCGATACGGCGCGTCTTCCACGATGAGGAACCCGTGCTGGCGGGCGAGCTCCACGATTCGGTCGCGCTTTGCGCGAGAACAGGTCGCGCCCGCGGGGTTTTGGAAGTCAGGGATCAGATACAGCAGCTTCGGCGTGTGCATCCCGAGCGCGTGCTCGAGCGCGGTGAGGTCCGGACCATCCGCTTCCAGCCGGATGCCGACCACGCGCGCACCGTGGCGCCGGAGCAGCGTCAGTGTGCGGTCGTAGGTGGGCGACTCGGTGAACACCACGTCGCCAGGGACAATCATGGCGACGCAGAGGAACTCGACGAGCTGCAGCGAGCCGTTGCCCGTGAGGACTGCATCGACACCGACCTGCTGCCAGCCGGCCAGCCACTCGCGCAACGGCAGGAACCCGGCCGACGGCCCGTACTGCAGCATCGCGGCGCCGTGGCTCGCCAGCGCGCGCTCGGCGGCCGCAGCCAGCTCGGCGATCGGAAACGATTCGTTCGCGGGAACGCCGCGGGTGAAGTTGATGGTGTCGATGATGGTCTGCACCGCACCATTCTGCCGCCGCGGGTGCCACCTTGCCAATGCAGTTGGTGGAGAATGGTGACGCTGAGGTCAGCGCGAGGCCTTGGGTAGACTCGGAGCTGGCGTGACCGTTTGCCGGATACCTGCGCTCCTCGGCGGCCTGGCATGCACATCCGACAGTAGTTGACGCCTCGAACCATCGCATCGACACTCGTGGGCGCAGGACCTGGGCACTGCGCCATACGTCATCCGGTCGGCCGAGCAGGCCGGATGGCCTGCTCGGCGGGTGACAACCGCTCGCATCAGGGTTGACGATTGAGCATGAGCGAACAGCCAATTGTGGTCTTCACCGACGGCGCCTCGAAAGGAAACCCCGGTCCTGGCGGCTGGGGTGTGATCATCCTCACGCCCGATGGACACGTGACGGAGCTTGGCGGCGGCGCTCCTCTGACCACGAACAACAAGATGGAGCTCACCGGCGCGATCCGCGCCTTCGAGCACCTGGCTGCGACCGGCGGCCCGGTGGCGATCCACACGGACTCGACATATGTCATCAAAGGGATAAGGGAGTGGGTGCACGGCTGGAAGCGCCGCGGCTGGAAGACGGCTACCGGCACCGACGTGCTGAACCGCGATCTCTGGGAGCGGCTCGATGGCCTGACGTCAGCGCGCGGCCCGCGCACGATCGCGTGGCACTACGTGCGCGGCCA
Source organism: Vicinamibacteria bacterium (assembly GCA_963697705.1). Classification (GTDB taxonomy): domain Bacteria; phylum Acidobacteriota; class Vicinamibacteria; order Vicinamibacterales; family JAENWD01; genus CAVUCH01. The sequence goes on along the minus strand of CAVOPA010000006.1, from coordinate 77,958 downwards.
CGTGGGCATTCCCGGAAACGAGCGGGTCGACCGGATCGCCGACGCGTTCGCCATGCACACGCCCGTTGCGCTGTACGACGGGCCGCTCGACGGTTACGCTGTCGCGATCCTCGATCTACCCGACAACACGGGCGTGCCGGCCAGGAGCATGTCCTCCTCTGGCGCGAGCAAGACGAAGAGCGCTGCCTACTCGTACCTCAGCGTCGTCGATGGCAAGCCGATGCGCCATACCACGTGGTCCGAGTGCGAGCGGCGCGTCAAGGGACGCTCGGGCGCACTGTTCAAGAAGGCGACGAGCGCGGCCGATCAAGACGCGATCCTTCGCGCCTGGCGCTTCAAGCCCGAGGACGTGTAGCTCAATCAAATTGCGCCGCGACCGTGAGCCGTTTTACGACGCGATTTTGTGCGCCTGCGCAAACATTTGATTTGTGGTGAGAATGTACAATCTGCTCTCGGTAGAGCCACGCAGACGAAAGCGCGAACATGAACAGCCTCGCGGACCCATGCAAGCACCTTGTCATCGAAAGTGAGCCCACCGAGTACCTCGGAGAACTTCTCCTCGATGACCTCCTGGCGCACGTAGGCTCCCGCATTTCCTCGTCAGCCGGTGCAGTGGCAGTAGAACATACCGTTGTTTCTTGATTTTCCCGACGATACGGCGCGCGCCCTCGATCGGCGATGATGTCTCAGCAGTGCGAGCCGCTCACTCGTGGCGAAGAGCAACGATTGGTTCGACGCGAGCGGCACGACGCGCTGACACCAGCGACGCACCGAGAGCCACACAGCCGATGATGATGGCGGCTGCGGCATAGAACATCCAATCTGCTTCCGCCGATCCGTAGAGGAGATGCGACAGGACTCGTGACGCGCCGATGGCGAGCAGGACACCGAAGGCCGCACCCGCGAGCGCCACGATCACGCCTTCGCGCACGATCGCGCGAACGACTCGCCCTCGTCCCGCGCCAAGTGCCAGGCGAATGCCGATTTCCTTCGTGCGGCGCGACACTTCGAAAGCAAGCGTGCTATAGAGTCCGATCGCCGTCAGCAGAATGGCCAGCGACGCGGCATAGCCAACAAAGAGCGCGCCCACCCGCACGGGACGTGTCAGGGCGGCAATCCGCACCGGAAGCGTGATCGTTTCAGCGATCGGCACGTTGGGATCGACGCGGTGCACCGTACGACTCAACTCGGCAAGGAGTGCGGCCGGATCTCCAACCGTCCGAACCGCAATCCTGGAATCGATCTCACTGGGATTTTGCCAGAAGGGCGTGTAGACCCACGACTCGGCGCGTTCGTTTCGGCTCTTCAACGACACGTCTGCGACAACGCCCACGACTTGACGTGCAGTGGCGCCGACCAGAATCGTCGACCCTGTGGTCTGGCCATCTGGCCAGAACCGCCTCGCCAACGTGTCGTTGACAATCGCCACTGCCGGCGACTGCACGGTATCGCGGTCGTCAAACTCCCGACCGCGAAGGAGTGGGGTCCGCAGGGTCGCGAAGTACGCCGGACCAATCTCGTTGTATTGGACCCTGACCTGCTGGCGGTCGGACCATCCCGGCAGACCGACGGTGGCCGACCCGCCACCCAGAATCGTTCCGATGCCCACCATTGACACGGATTCGACCGCCGGCAGTACACGCACCTGCCGGATCACTTCGCGCTGGAACCGTTGCGCCTGATCCGGCGTGTACTTGATCAGGCGTGGCCGCACCCGCATCAACGCCACGTGCGCGGTGTCGTAGTTGCGCCCGGCGAGCACCAGACGTGCGCCGGCGGCGAGAAGCGCCGCCGTGGCGAGCAGGGCAACGGCCGTGGCCGCCTGTGCGCCCAGCAGCCATCGTCCTGTTGACCATCGCGCGGAGGTCGAGCGTTCCTGCGCAGGACGCAGACTCTGGCGATGGATCGCTCGGCTTGCGGGCAGGAGGCTGAACAGCACGCCGGCAACGACGGCGGCCATCATCGTCAGCGCGGCGATCGTGGACGACTGGCTGAAATCGTAGGACAGCGGATGTCCTTCGTCGTCCACCGCGAAGAACAGGCGCGCGAGGGCGCCGATGAAGAGACGCGACAGCACGAGACCGCCGACGCCTCCGGCAACGGCGAGCAGCAGTGACTCAGTGACGACCTGACGCAGGATCCGGAGCGGGCGGGCACCGAGCGACAGGCGGATTGCGAATTCACCCTGACGCGCGGCTGACTGCGCGCTCAACAGACCACCCAGGTTTGCACAGCAGACGATCAGGAGAACGGCCGCTACGACGGCGAGCATGGCGATCAAACGCGGTTCCTGATCGTCTTCCGACATGCCGCGCGGTTGACGGACGGCCACGCCACTGTTCTCCCCTGGCGGCGCGTGTGTCCACGCCACGGGCATGATGGCCGCAAACTCCGCAGCGGCCTCCGACACGGTCCGGCGCGGCGACAGCCGGCCCACCATCGTCAGCGCCGTGCAATCGGCGGCCAGCGAGTCGTTGCACCACCGATACCCGACACGCAGCATCATCGTCGGGATGTAGAGATTCACCGGCATCGATGTCAACGCGACGGGTTGGGGCGGTGCAATCCCTATGATCGTGAAGGCCACGCCGTTGATCGTCATCACCGAGCCGACGGCCGCAGGACTGCCGTCAAACCAAGACTGCCAGAAGTCGTATCCAATGACGGCAACGCGGTCGCGGTCGGGAACCCGATCCTCATCCGCGTGGAAGAAGCGGCCGAGCGCCGGCCTCATCTCGAAGAGCGGGAAGTAATTCGCCGAGACGACCGCGCCATTGACCTCCGCCGCCTTGCTCCCGACCGCGACGAAGAGGGGCGCGGTTGAATAGTGCGCGGCGAGCGCGCTCAACGTTGTGGCGCGTTCGCGAAAGGCGACGTAGTCGGGATATGAAATGGCGCCGTCAGTTCGAAGTTGGTCGCGCGTCGCGGTGATGGAGACGAGACTCTCTGCGTGTGCGACAGGTAATTGTCGCCACAGCAAGGTGTCGGCAAGCGTTAGCACGGTCGCGATCGCCGCCGTCGAGAGAGCAACCGTCGCGACCGCGGTCACCGAGAGCATCGGACCCCGGCGTATCATTCGGACGCCGTAGCGCGCGTCCTGGCGCACGGCGTCCACGAGCGTGCTGACGAGGTCTCTCATTGATTGCCTCTAAGGTCGCAACGAGAGCGTACGAGAACTGTCGCTGAAAGAACAACAGCTCTCGAGGCGCGCATGCTGCCGGCAGCCGGCGTGGATGTCGAAGCCGAGCTGGTGTCTCCTGTCGACGGAGGACAGGATGATTCCGTGGAACACTGCGCGTGCCGGCCGCTGAGCTTTGTCGTTAGATCCTCATCAACGCCACTGCGGCTACTGAACCGCTCGCCGGCGGCAATAGCCAGAGTGGGCCCCACGCCCATTCTGGTTGGATGGCCCAGTTTGCTCTGGCGGCGCCAGCGGGTGGTTAAGCTGGGTGCGACGTCACATAGTCCTGAATCGTCAGTTACGGCCGCATACGATGGACTTCAAAGGTCGTCTCCTCGGGCGGCGTGGTGAACCCGCCCTTGATGCCCTGCTGCAGTCGGGGCATCAGAATGCCGTCGCGGAATCGGTTCCAGCTTTCCTTGGAGTCGTGGATCGCCACGACCGTCCAACCACCAGCCGACGCGCCGGCCGCGTGGAAGGTCTGACCTTCGGGCAGGCTGTCCCTGTCGGGATGGACCGCCGCGAGCGTCGCCTCGTACTGCTCCTTCGTCCCTCCAGCAAAGTGATGCACGATCCCGTACGCCATATGGTTCTCCTTTCAATTTGACGGACCCTCTCTCGCAGGGCCTGAGGTGATTTCGCGTCAGTCTGTTTCGTGCCTCCCGCAAACGAGGCGGGCCATCACTATACGCAAGGGGCCGAGCCCTGTGGCCGCCTGTAAGGACATGCTGGCGGATTATACGCGCCGGGAGCCAGGAGGGCGGCTGAGCTCCACGAGGTACCCGTCAAAGCGGTTACGGTAGTAACGCCGCCCCTGCCCGGCTCTCTTCTGAGCGACTGACCGGAGTGCCGACTCCATCGTGTGCCAGTGAGCGGCATCAGCGGCCAACGTGCGTCAGCACCGCCGACGTCTCACTCCGCGCGGCCGCCATGCGTAATCAAGAACTGGTAGTGCCCGGATCCGACCTCGTACACGACGCGATCACCCTCGCGTCCGACGAGGTTCACGCCGGGTGCGCGGTGAGCTACCTGCCTGGTTCCTGATCCAGCCTCCCATACGGCATCTGTATCACTGGCAGGCACGAACACTCGCCCGCGGGCGTTTGCCGGCACGACAACGTCGAGCACCAGACCGTCAGCCGTGCGACGCCACTCGCTCGATACGGTCCCGCGCACGCTCTCATACGACGCCAGAACATGATCGAGACGAGATGCTGGTATCTCGGGACGGTATTGGACAAGGGAGTACCCGGGCTCCACGGGGCGGATGCCGGCGAGGTCTTCGTAGAACCACTGGACGATGGCGCCGAAGAAGTGGTGGTTGCGTGACCTCGTGCTGGCCGGCCAGCTCTCGCCAAGCGCGGTGAACTTCAGCGCGTCGGTCCAGTAACCCCAACTCGGCTCCGTCGTGTTTGTCGCGACCGTCACCGCGACCTCGTGATGTCCGGTTGCCGTGAGGACGGGCAGAATGTAGGCGGCGCCGATCACGCCGACATACGCGTGACCCGTGCGATGTTCCGTGATGTCGCGCGCCAGCCGTTCGGCGACGGCGGCCCGGCGTTCCTGCGGGACGAGGTCAAAGGCCAGCGGCAGCACCTGCGCGGTCTGGACGAATCCGTCCTCCGTCTTCTCCCGGTACACCCCATCGTCGCCAAAGAACCGCGCGTTGAAATCCGAGCGGATCGCCTGGAACAGGTCGTCGTACCGGGCGGCTTCCGGCGTGTGCCCCAGTGCCCTCGCCGTTTCCGCGGCGATGCGGGCCATGCGTGCGTAGAACGCCGACGAGACCAGCGCGTTGATCGTGGGCACGCCTTCAGGCGGGAGCCAGTCGCCGAGACCAGACGTGAGCGTGTGCGCATACCGGTCGCCGTCCTTCGTGGTCCATCTCGGCACCCATTCGTCGAGGTACTTGCGCATGAGCGGCCACGTTCGCTCCAGAGCGCGGAGGTCGCCGTATCGTGCGTAGCTCTCCCACGGGATCACGAACCAGAACGCGTCCCATGCGGGCGTGGCGCCGCAGCAGTCGACCGGCTTGAACGCCGGCTTCCCGACGTAGCCGTAGTTGTGATTGCTCGGGCTGAGCAGCGGCACCTCGCCCTCGGGTGTCTGCGCATCCGCCATGTCCTGGAACATCTTGTGGTAGAGCCGCTCGGTATCGAAGAGCAGCGACGCCGCCGGCGCCGTGAGCTGCGCGTCGCCGGTCCACCCGTTCTTCTCGTAGACCGGAGTGTCGGTGATGATGCCGTGCAGGTTGTTCTGGATGGCCCACCACGTGTTGCGATGGATGCGTGCGAGCGTCGGCTGGTCGGTCTCGAAGTGGGACGTGCTCGGCAGACTGGATCGCACCTGCGCGGCACGAGTCACCGACACCTTGACGCCGCGCGGGAGCGGCTGCCGCCCCGGTGCACTCAGCTGGACGTACTGAAAGCCCTTGTAAGTGAAGCGCGGCGACCACAGCTCCCGGCCCGATCCGCGTGCGACGTAGTAATCGGTCTGCAGCTGCCCGTACACCAGAGCGTTGCCGTCGTTGGAAGAGGTGCCGTCGTCCGACAGCTTCTCGGAGTAGAACACCTCGATGGCGGTGCCGGCCGGCGCCTCGACCGCGATCTCGACCCACCCCGTCAGGTTCTGCCCGGTGTCGTAGACCACCACGCCAGGTACCGGCTCGCTGCGCGCGCCGGGCTCACGCACGGCGACGACGCGAATCGGCTCGTGCGTCTGTGCCCGCATCGCCCCTGCCGGCGGATCGACGATGCGCGCGTGTGCCCAGGCCGCATCGGAAAACCCGGGTTCGCCCCACCTGGCGATCTCGCGTCGCGCATCGTAGGTCTCCCCGAGGTAGTAGCTGTCGTACCGTGTCGGGCCGTCGGTGCTGACTCTCCACGAATCATCGGACACGATGACGTCCTCGGACCCGTCGTCGTAGGTCACGTGCAGATCCGCGCGCAACCGCGGCGTCCCGCGCCATTGCGCGTACTCCCATCCCCAGTCCCACGTCCGCGCGGCGTCGTCGAAGTGGCCCGACCCGAGCGTTGCCGCAATCACGTTCTCGCCCGGCCGCAGTAGCGCCGTCACGTCGTGCGTCGTGTAGAGCACCGTCTTCGAGTAGTCGGTGAATCCCGGCTCGAGCCGATCGTCCGCGGTGGCGGCGCCGTTGATCGTCAGGTCGGCGTACGCGAGCCCCGATGCGTAGAGCCGCGCGCGCGCAACCGGACGACGGATCGAGAACGACCGGCGCAGCATTGGCGCCGGCCGCAGCTCGCGGCACTCGCCCTGGTTGTTCTTGTTCGCGGCAGCAGACCAGCCGGTCGTGAGCCACCCGACGGGACGGCAGAACTCTCCGGCCGTGCGAATCGCTTCATCGTCTGCACGTCCCTCGGCCTCGGTGAGCGGCCCGCTGCGGTCCGGGCCGGCAATCCACCGCCCCTGCCAGTCGGCATCGCGCAGCATGGCGGTCTCGAACCAGGCCGGGGGCGCGGACGCCGTTTCGCCTTGTGTCGAAGAGACCTGCACGCTGACGAAGTAGCGCGTGCGGGACGCGAGCGCGGGCCCCGCGTAGAGCGCCCACGGATCCGATGACTCGACTACTCCCGAATCCCACACGTCGGCCGCGCCGTCGCGCGCGAAATCCGGACGCGATGCGACGAGCACGCGATACGAGGCCTGGATTACGCCCCGGCGGTCGCTCGCAAGAGCCCAGCTGAGTCGTGGCGCCGGGTCGTCGATGCCGAGTGGCTCGCTCGCCGCATCGATCTCCAGGCGCGAGACCTGCAGACCGCGTGCGGTCTGTGCGCGAGCCTGCAGCTGACCGGTGACGAGCGTCGCTGCGGCTACAGCGGACAAGGCGAGCACGGCGAACGATGAGAGGCTAGCAGGGTGATGACAAAGACACCCTGCATGAAGAATGCAGGATGAAGGATGCAGGATGTCGGCCGGTTTGCTACATCCGGCATCCGACATTCTGCGTCCTGGAGAATTGTTCATCAGCAGGCTAGAGCGTCCACCCGTCGCGATACTGGATCCGGAGCAGCTCATTCGCCTTCTCGTTGTTGGTGAATCTGAGATTCTTGCTGTCCCATTCCAGCCGCTGGTCCTTCATGCGGATAGCCAGCACCCCGAGGAGCACCATCTCCGTGAGGGCCCCGCCGTATTCGAACGTGGAGCACGGCGGTACGCCGTTCGGCCCCTCCTTGCACGCGCGAATCCAGTCGCCCTCGTGTCCTTCGGTGACGCGGCGCAGGGTTTTTGCCGGCCGTGTATACGACTGCATGCGCGTCTCCGGGATCAGGCGCACGCCGTCGGCTCCGTGCGAGCCATGCAGGATCGTGCCCTTGTCCCCGATCAGCAGAGCGCCGCTGCCAGGCAACGGGCGCCCCGGCTCCAGCTCCGGCGGCAGCGGTGGGAGAAGGCGTCCGTCGTACCACGTGAGCTTCACGGGGGGCCGTGTGCCACGAGCCGGGAACGCGTAGCGAACGATCGACGCTCGCGGGTAGGTTTCGGCTGCCACGGCGGGTTCGTAGTGCGTCGACGTGGCTTCGACCGACTGCGGCGGGCCGAGCTCGAGCGCCCAGAACGCCGGATCGAGGATGTGGCAGCCCATGTCGCCGAGCGGGCCCGTGCCGAAGTCGAGCCACGCGCGCCATTTCATCGGCAGGTAATCGGGGTGATACGGGCGGAACTGAACCGGGCCCAGCCACTTATCCCAGTCCAGCGTCTCCGGCACCGACGGCGTGTCGGACGCCCGTGCTTTCACCGCGAAGTCGGACCACGGGTCGCCACCGACAGGCCGGTCCGTCCAGGCGTGGACCTCGGTGACGTTGCCGATTGCGCCGTCGTCCAACCACTCTTTCAGCAGACGGATCGACTCGAAGGAGTGTCCCTGGTTGCCCATCTGCGTCACGACCTTGTAGCGACGAGCGGCCTCGGTGATCGTGCGCGCCTCGAAGACGGTGTGCGTCAGCGGCTTCTGACAGTACACGTGCTTACCGGCCTGCAACGCCGCCATCGTGATCGTCGCGTGCGTGTGGTCGGGCGTCGCAATCACGACCGCGTCGACGCCCTTCTCCTTCTCGAGCATCGCGCGGTAATCCGTGTACACGGTGGCCTTCGGGTAGAGCGCGATGATCTTTGCCGCGTATTGGCGGTCGACATCACAGAGGGCGACGATGTTCTCGCCCTCGCAGGCCTTCAGGTTGGAGGCGCCCATGCCGCCGATGCCAATCGCGGCGATGTTCAGCTTATTGCTGGGCGCCTGCGCACCGAGCACGCGGCTTGGGACAATGGCCGCGGAGAGTGCGGCCATCGCCGCGGTAGAGGCAAACTGCCGTCGGGTAATAGGGCGGTTCGAGTCATCGCTCATGCTGTTTTCCTCTTCCTGCGGGAACCGGGCGCGGCCCCTTGACCCGCTGACGGTCTCATCCTATCGGAAGCGCCCCACCTGCCGCAGCGCTTCTCACGCCAGCCGACGGGATCGGAGCCGGAGCGAACGGCCCGGGCTAACAGGGTGATGAAGAAGGGCACCCTGAATGAAAAATGCACAATGAAAAATGTAGAACCTGCGGGATTTTCGCATTTTCCATCTTGCATTTTGCATTCAGGCTGCGTTTTTCAGCAGCCTGCAAAGGCCCGCAGCCGGCGACGGCCTGGCGTCGGCCGTCTGCCGCCGGTGTGTCGACGTGGCAGAATCAAGACGTGAGGCGTTCCGGTGTCGCCGACCTCCCGCTGCACGGCGGGCGCGTGCCCGCGTGGCTCGCGAGCCGCATGGCCGCCCTCGGCAGCGCCATCTCGGAGTCCGTCGTCCACCATTACGGGCGGCCAGCGCTGTTGGCGCGGTTGAGCGATCCGTTCTGGTTCCAGGCCCTCGGCTCGGTCATGGGCATGGACTGGCACTCCTCCGGCATCACCACGTCGGTGATGGGAGCGCTCAAGAAAGGCCTCAACCCGCAGGCCGGCGAGCTAGGAATCTACATCTGCGGCGGCCGCGGCAAGCAGTCACTGCGCACACCGCAGGAACTGCGCGACATCGCCGGCCGGGTCGGGATCGACGGCGAGACGCTCGTGCGAACCAGCCGGCTCACGGCGCGCGTCGACAACAACGCCATCGCCGACGGCTTCCAGATCTACCTGCACTCGTTCGTCGTCACCGCAGACGGTGACTGGGCAGTCGTGCAGCAGGGCATGAACGCCGGGACGCGCATGGCTCGCCGCTATCACTGGCATTCGGCCACGGTCGAGGACTTCACCGCCAACCCCCACGCTGCCATCGTCGGAGCGCACGAAGGCGTGATTCAGAACCTGGTGGATGGCCGCGCCCGGCCGGCACAGGACGCGCTGCTGTCGATCGTGAAAGAGGATCCGGACCGCACGCTGGCCACCGTTCGAAAGCTCGAGATGCCCGGCCGGCACGACGTCCGTCCAGGCGATGTACAGGCACGCCGGCTGGGTGCGGTGCTGGCCCTCGCGCACGAGCGGGACCTCCACGACTTCGCCGAGTTGCTCCTCGTCGAGCAGCTTGGTCCGCGCACGCTGCAGTCGCTGGCGCTCGTCGCCGAAGTGGTGCACGGCGCGCCGACGCGGTTCGAGGATCCGGCGCGATTCTCATTCGCGCACGGTGGGAAGGACGGCCATCCCTTCCCGGTGCCGCTCCACGTGTACGACGAGTCGATCGGCGTGCTCCGACGTGCGCTCGACCAGGCGAGCCTGGGTCACTCCGAGAAACTGGACGGCTTCAGGCGGCTGGACGCCTTCACGCGCGCCATCGAGACCAGGCGCAGTCCGGATGCCGACGTCAGCGCCGCGATCGCGCACGAGCGTGAGATGGCGCCGTCCAGGGGCGGGCGCACGGTGTTCGACGATGGGCCGCGTCGCACGGAGAAGCACGCGCCGCGCCGCGGACAGTTGTCGCTGTTCGACCCGTGAGCTGTTCCATCGCAGCGCATGCGAGTCCTGATCTTCGGCAATTCCGGTTCGGGGAAGAGCACCTATGCTCGTACGCTCGCCACGAGCCACGGGATGCCGCACCTCGATCTCGACACCATCGTATGGGAGCGCGGCACGGTGGCGCAGGCTCGTCCCACGCAGACGATACGCGCCTCGCTCGATGCCTTTCTCCACGCGAACGGCTGCTGGGCGATCGAGGGCTGCTACGGCGAGCTGATCGAAGCGGCGGCTCCCTGCGCGACCGAGCTCGTGTTCCTCAACCCCGGCGTCGAGGTCTGCGTCGAAAACAATCGGCGCCGGCCGTGGGAGCCGCACAAATACGCGTCCGCCGCGGAGCAGGCGGCGATGTTCGCGGCCCTGCAGGAGTGGGTCGCGGCGTATTACACACGGCGCGACACGTGGTCGTACGCGGTGCACCGGCGGATCTTCGATGCGCACCCGGGCCCGAAGCGGGAGTACGTGACCCTCGCCACCCTACCTGAATGACAGCCGGCGAGCCGACAGCGTTCGAACGACGCGCGTCGACGCGAAGCCGCTGCACGACACATCAGACCGCAGCCGCGCGGCGATCGATGCACTGCTCCATCACCCACGACGTGCGGGCGGCGCTCTCGCCGGTGGACTCGCAGCGACCGCGGCCGAGCAACTCGTCGACGATGCTCTGGATCAGCGGGCTGGTGCACGTGCGGCGGATTCCGGATGCGCGAGGACGTGGGACTGACCGGCGCATCGCACGGCCACATCCCCGTCGCTGAACATCGGGGTCGTGAGCTCGCCGAGCGTCCCTGTGAACACCATCGTGTCAGCCGCGTGATGCGCGTTGAAGTTCCACGCGCCGCTCCCGGCCAGTCCGCGCTCCGAACACCTGGAACGACGCCGCCGGCGAGAGCAGATACCAACGCTCTGGAGCGATGCGTCATCCGCGAGAGCGCACGCCGATCCCCACGATGAGCACGAGCCCCAATGCGATCAGTGCGGTGAGCAGCGAGCAGATCACCGCGAACGTGTCTCGCGTCTCGCTTCTGTAGCTGATAACTGAACACCCAGAGGACCACACCCTACGCCGCGACCTGTGAGCCATCCCGCGCGACCGGTGATTACCGGCGTGCAAGGGACGGATGCCCTCAGCGGCCGCGCATTCGCGCCCGGATGGTTGCGTCCAGATCGGCCGTCGTGAATCCGAAGCTGGCCAGCCCCGCATCCACCGTGCCGATACTCCCCAGTGACTGCAGGAATGCAGGCAGGTTCGGACCCAGGCGCCTGATCACGATGCCCGCCGCCATGTGCGCCGCATGCGCAACGCCGCCGCTGCGACGTCGGTCACCGGGCCGATGGCGCCGAGACGAGCAGCCGCCGGACCGGAGGAACCGTATCCGCCCAGCGCGGGCCCGCCGGTAGGTTCAAGCGACGAACAGCAGCACGCCGGCGCGCTCGAGACGCCTCGTTAATCCGCGCGCACATCGGACGTGGCTCGTAGCCATCGGCTTCTCGAGCCCACGCACGGCTTGCCGGCGGCGTCCGTCATACGCCACCTGCCCGCGCGAGCCCCGTCGCGGCTCGAGTGGCGGCGTCGTGAGGAGACCGGACGTCCACCTCGGCGTACGTATTCAACCGAGCGCCGATCCGCCGTCGCCGCGTGGCACACGATGCACGCGGGCGGCGAGGGTGCGTTCCTCCGGTCCCTCGAAGAGCACGCTGAAGCGACCGTCTCCCGCCTGCTCGTATCCGGCGTGCAGCCGTGCCTCAGCGCGCCACTGGTCGAGCCGTTGCCGCATCTGCGGGACGCCGGACACGTTGGTCGTCGCCCGCTCGTAGAGCGCGATGGCGCCGTCCAGATCGCCCGACGCGTAGAGGATCTGTCCGAGCAGCGCAGACGCCGCCGTGAGGCGCGGTTCGAGCTGCAACGCGCGAGTGAGCGGCCCGCGCGCTTCCTCGCTCCGCCGTTGCGCCCGCAATGCGATACCGAGTCCGAGATGCAGCAGCGCGTCGGTGGGGCGCACGCGGAGTTCGGCCGGGAACGCCCGTTCAGCGTCCTCGGTTCCCGGGTGGGTTCCCGTTCCTCGTTCGTTCCAGGTTCCTCAGGGGTTCAACGGTTCCGGGTTCCTTGGTTCCGAGTTCCAGGTTCGTCGCAGGCTACATTGGAAACGACGGCGAGATCAGGAACCCGGCACTTGGAACCCGAACCGTGAACATGGAACTTGGAACGAACCCGGAACCTGGAACCCAACCTGGAACCCAGAACCCGGAACCCGGAACCGGACCCAATACAAGCGAGTTCCGGGTCCAGGTCAGACATTCAATCCGGCGTTCGTCGACGCCAGCGCGAACGAGCCCCGCGCATCGACGCATAGTCACGAACTGCGAGCCGTGACTACGCGAGATCGAGGAAGACGATGCTCGATGGGTTGCCGACGGCGGCGTAGTGGCCGGTGAACGATAGGCCGCCGGTCGTGCGATCCACGCGGAAGACGGTGATCGTGTCGCCGCGCTGGTTGCAGCAGTAGAGGAACTGGCCGGTCGGGTCGAAGGTGAAGCTGCGCGGGTAGTTGCCGCGCGTCCATTCCTCGCCGACGAAACGTCAGGCGACCGTCGCCGCCGACCGAGAAGATCGCGATGCTGTCGTGCAGCCGGTTGCCCGCGTAGACGAACTGCCCGTCGGCCGAGACCAGGATCTCGGAGCAGAAGTTGCTGCCGGCGAACCCGGGCGGCAGGGTCGAGATCGTCTGCCGCGGCGTCAGCCGTCCCGTCGCGGCGTCGTAGTCGAACAGCACGATCGTCGAGCCTTCCTCCTGGATCGAGTAGAACCAGCGGCCGTTCGGGTGGAAATGGAAATGCCGCGGACCGTCGCCGGGCGGCAGGGAGACCGACGGCGGATCGTTCGGCGTCAGCACGCCGCGCTCGCTGTCGAACTTCCAGACGAAGATCGCGTCGAGGCCCAGGTCCACGTGCAGCACGAAACGGCCCGAGGGATCGGCCTGGATCATGTGGGCGTGGGTCCGGTCGTGGCCGCTGAAGGCGAAGCTGCCCGGCGGGCGCGTTGGTCGCGCGGGTGGGGCCGATCGCTGCCGGCATCGACCTTGACGTCCGTGGCGTCGCCCAGCCGGCCGTCGGGGAGGATCGGCAGCACGGCGACCGAGCCGCCGAAGTAGTTGGCCACGAGCAGGAGACGTCCGCCGGGATGCACGCTGACATACGTCGGGCCGGCGCCGCCGGACGGCACGGTGTTCAGGAGCTGCAGCTGTCCGTCGGTCCGATTGACGGCGAAGGCGCTGACGGTGCCCTCCTTGTCGTCGCCGACCCGATCGGTCTCGTTGGCGGAATAGAGGCGGGTTCCGGCGGCGTTCAGGGCCAGGCAGCTCGGGCTCGTGCCCATCTCCAGGATGCCGCTCGGCGTCAGCGCGCCGGTCTCGCGATCGACCGTGAACAGATGAATGCCGCGGCCATTGCCGGGCGGCAGATCCACCTGGGTCGGCAACATGTCGCGGAGCGGGGAGCTGAACGTTCCGACATAGGCGACGACGGGCGCCGCGGCGGGCGGTTCTGTCCGAGGCATGAAATCCGCGAGCGGGGCCAGACCCGCCAGTGCTGTTGACGTCTTCAGGAATGAACGCCGGGAGGGCTTGCGTTCGATCATGAGACAGTCTGTCCGACCGACGGATGCAAAGCAAACGCGATCCTGTCTCGGCGCCGGAGGCATCGGACTGGCTGATGGAACATCGGCCCGAAGGAAGAATCCCGGTGTCTAAACCCGCGATTCACTTGTGTAGTCATGTGGGGCAGGCCTTCAGGCCTGCTTGCGAGCGCGATTTGCAGGGCTGAAGCCCTGCCCCACGTGACTGATGGGTGACAACACAAGTGAGCACCGGATTAACCACGCGAACGCTCGAGAATCGATTCCTGGAGGACAGCATGCTGGAGGCCGTGCACCTCGTGAAGCGCTTCGCCGGAATCACCGCCGTCAACGACGTGAGTTTCGTGATTCGGCCGGGCGAAATCGTCGGCTATCTCGGCCCGAACGGCTCGGGCAAGACGACGACGACGCGGATGCTGACCGGCCTGCTCGATCCCTCGAGCGGCCACGTCCACTTCGAAGGCCGGCTGGTGGATGCCGACCCGATTGCGTTCAGGCGCCGGCTCGGATACGTCCCCGAGGAGCCGGTGCTGTATTCCTTTCTTTCCGGGCGCGAGTACCTCGAGCTCGTGGGGCGGCTCCGGGGGCTCGACGAGCGCCTGCTCACCCGGCGGATCGAGCCGCTCCTCGACCTGTTCGGGCTCGCGCCGGCCGCCGCGCAGAGCATCCACGCTTATTCCAAGGGGATGAAGCAGCGGGTCCTGCTGATTGCAGCCCTCCTCCACGATCCGGACCTGCTGATTTTCGACGAGCCCGATTCGGGACTCGACGTAACCACGATGCTGGTGCTCCGTCACCTTGTCCGCCAGCTCGCCGACAGGGGCAAGGCGATCCTCTACAGCTCGCACGTGCTCGACGTGGTCGAGCGCCTCTGTGCGCGCGTAATCGTCTTGCACCAGGGGCGAGTCGTCGCCGACGACACCGTCGATCAGCTGCGCCGCTTGAAAGCGAGCGGGTCGCTCGAGGAAGTATTCGGCCAGCTCGTGCAACGTGCGGATCCGGAAACCACCGCCCGGGATATCGCGGAAGCGATGGCGGTCCATGCGTAGGGGGTTGCTCGTCCGCCACTTCGTGCGGCGGTTCAGCGACAACGACCTGATCTCGCCGGACGCCGACCGTCACGATGTGCTCGCGGTCAGCGTCGCCGCCCTCTCGATGAGCGGACTGTTCCTCGCCGTCTTGGTCTCGATGGCGTACCTGTTCCGACCGGTGCAGTCACGGGGCTGGACCGCGCTCGCTTCGCTTCAGGACACGTTCATCTGGTGCGGCTTCTCGATGATTCTCATGAGCCTCGTGGCGCTTGCCGCCTGGGATGGGCTGACGCTCGATGCGAGAGACACCTCGATCCTGAGCGTGCTGCCAGTCCGCCGCGGCCGCGTCGTCGGCGCGCAACTGATCGCGGTGCTGCTGTTCGGCCTCGGTTTCGTGGTCTGCGTGACCGCGGTGCCCACGCTGGTGGTGCCGCTGATCCGGGTCTCGCGTCTCCCGATCGGTACGTGGGGAATCGCGCGACTCATCGGGGCGCACGCGGGCGCCACGATGTCCGCCGGCGCGTTCGGCTTCCTGTCGGTGATCGCCGTCCGCGAAACGCTCCGGACCCTGCTCGCCGGCGGCTGGTTCGAGCGGGTTGCGCCCATCGTGCAGGGGGTGCTCGTCGCGCTGCTGGCCACGTGCTTCCTGCTGCTCCCGGCGCTGGGCCCGCACGTCTATGGCCGCTGGCTGCTGAGCCCATCGACCGCGCCGCCGCCCATGTGGTTCGTCGGCGTTCACGAGTTGTTGGCGGGCGATGCGCTCGTGGGCCTGCCCGCGACCAATCCGCCGGCTGATGCCCCTAACGCCTCGGCGATCCGGGACGCCGAATCCCGCATGCTGCGCCGCTACGAGAGCGCGCGCCCGGCACTCAGCGCGTTGGCTGCGCGATCCGTGACCGGGCTCGGTACGGTCTTCGCCATTGCCGCCGTCGCCTGGATCTACAACAGCCGTCGCTGGCCACAACTCGTGCGCGGCCGGAGCTTCGCCCGCGGCCGAACGACCGCACGCGTGTTGCGGGCGCTGGACCGACACGCAGCCGCGGCCCCCCTCGAGCGGGCCGGCTTTGCGTTCGCGCGACAGACGCTCGGGCGGAGCGTGACCCACCGGGTCAGGATGGCGGCGTCGCTCGGGGCCGCTGTGGCATGCGCGGCGGTCTGCCTGCGCGGCGTGCTCCTCCAGCCTGCCGTCGGTCTGGAGGAGTTGCCCGTGGCCGCCGTGGCCATGCAGACAATCGTGCTCATGATCGTCGCGGCCGGCTATCGGCAGACGACCCGGGTGCCGGCCGATGTGCGAGCCGGCGTCACGTTTGCTATCGCGGGGTTCGACGACGGGCGCCGGTTCGTGCACGGCGTGAAACGGGCCGGCATCGTCCTGGTCCTCTGCCCGGTCATCGTCCTGCTCTGGCCGCTCCACGCGTCCTTTCTCGGATGGCGCCTGGCCTCGGCACACCTGCTCTGCGGGCTCTTGACTGTACTGGTGTTGATGGAGGGGCTCTTCCTCAACGAGCAGAACCTGCCGCTCGTCTCACCCCAGGAACCCAGCGGCAACGGGCTTGCGCTCGCGAGCGTCTACGGCGCGGTCGCGCTGCTCACAGCGTGGGCGCTGGCGTCAGCCGAACGACTCACGTTCGACTCGTTGGCGGGCACCGCAGCACTGAACGGCGTCCTGCTCGCGGGCTGGCTTGGTCTGGTGGTCGCCAGCCGGCGCGCTGCGTCGGAGCACCACACGCCCTCACTTCTGTACCAAGCCGACGCCGCTCAACGGCTCGGGCTGAGTGAGTAGCAGCGTCCGGTTTCGCAGCCTGTCTGCGGCCTCGTGAACGGCAGGCCTTTACGACTGGCGCGAATCACCCGCCATCTCGACCCGGTCCAGTTCCTCTTCGATCTGATGAAACGCATCGTCGCCGATCTCGTCGCTGGCACGCATCGCCAGAACCGCTTGCCGCGCCGCCCGGAGAGCGCCGCGATGGATGTCCCTGTGTGCGGAGCGGGTGGGATCACCGCCGCCATCAGCGGCGCGTTCGTTTCCCAGATGCGCCGTGAACTCGTCGCGGACCGCGTTGGCGACTGATGATTCATCGTCCGCGAAGCTCGCAAGGCCGGCCTGCAACGCGCGGTCCCGTGCCGCACTCAGCTCGCGGCCGACCGGATCATCGTCGTGCAAATCCAGCGCACGCAGGAGAGGCTTGAGCGTCAGGCCCTGGATCACCAGCGTGCCGACGACGACGAAGAAGGCCGTCAGCACGATCAGGTCCCGATACGGAAACGCCGGCGGGAGCGCCATCGCCGCCGCGAGAGAGACAATGCCTCGCATCCCCGCCCACGAGATGACCAGGCCGCTCCCGACCGTCGGCCGCAGCATCGGCCGTGGCGGATGAAACCCGAACCGTCGATGTCGCCACCTCACGATCGCATTGAAGGACATGTGCCAGGCGAGCCGCACCAGGATCACCGTCAGCAGGACTGCGGCGCCGATGGCGGCATAGCGCCCGCGGTCCGCCGCTTCGAGGTTCTCGAGAATCGGTCGAATCTGCAGGCCGATGAAGATGAACGCCAGAATGTTCAGTGCGAATACGGCCGTCTCCCACACGGCGTACGTCGGTATGCGCGTGCGTGCGGGGATCCGCTCGGGCGCCGTGCGCGCCACCGCGGTCGCGTAGCACACCATCGTCAGGACACCTGAGAGCCCAATCCGTTCGGCCAGAATCCACACGCCGATCGTGGTGACGAACTGGAGAATGATGGCGGTGGGCACGTGCTCCACCCGTTCCATCACCCGCAAGGTGACCCACCCGAGCGCCGGGCCCGCGGCGACGCTGCCGGCGACCGCGAGCAGAAAGGCCGGAGCAACGGCGGCGGCCGAAAAGCCATCAGCCGCGACGGCGCCGACGGCCAGCCGATAGATCAGGAGCGCGCTGGCGTCGTTCAGCAGGCTTTCCCCTTCCACAATCGTCAGGAGGCGGTGCGGCGGCCGCAGGGGACGGAGCACCGCGGTTGCAGCGACCGCGTCGGGCGGAGCCACGATCGCGCCGAGCGCAATCGCCGGTGCCCATGGCATCGCTGGTACGAGCGTGCGCGTGACCACTGCTACGGCGGCGGTTGTGAATCCGACGGCGAACACGACCAGGCCCATCACCGGCGCCCAGTTGTCTTTCAGATCCCTGAGCGACGCGTCGTACGCCGCGTCGAGCAGTACGGGCGCGACGAAGAGCGCCAGCACGAGCTCGGGCGGCAGCATGAACGACGACGCGATCGGCAGAAACGCAAGCAGTGCGCCGCCGACGGCCAGGAATACCGGATACGGTGCCCCGACGCGGCGCGCCGCGGCCGCCAGGAGCACCGCCGCGAGAAAGAGACCGAGAATGTCTTCGAGTTCGCTCATGGCATCGGCCGTCGGCGATTATCACCTACGCGCCAATGATGAGATGCGAGTCGCCGAACTCATGCCACAGGTATCCAGCCTCCTGCGCCTCGCGGTAGGCGCGATTCAGGTGCAGCGACGGTGCGGTGCCGCCGGAGGCGGCGATTACCTGCGCGACCATGGCGAGATGCGTCGCGTGCGGTTCGTGCAGGCCGGTGATCATGCCGTTCACCGCATTCAGCGGTCGCTCCGGCGTGATCACGAGAGTGGTCCATCCTTCGCCCGGGGACGTCCTTCCCCGAGTGTCAGTGACGGTTTCGAGCGCGCGGACGACGGTCGTGCCAACCGCCACGACGCGATGGCCTGAGCGCCATGTCGCGTTGACACGATCGGCTGTCTCCCGTGGGACGCGAAAGTACTCCTCGACGGGCGGTTCGTGGTCCTCCAGGCTTGCGACACCTGTGTGGAGCAACAAGGGCGCGATCTGCACACCGTTCGAGATCAGCCGAGTGACGAGCTCGGCGGTGAACGGACGCCCTGCGGATGGCATCTCCGCACTGCCCAGCTCGGTTGCAAAGACCGTTTGATACATCGAGTCCGGCCAGGGCCGCGTGACGTAACCGTAACGAATGGGGCTGCCGAACCGCTGCAGGTACGGCAGCACGGGCTCACCAAGCTGCAGGGCCGCCGTCCACAGCCGGGACGGCGCGTCCAGCGCGCCGGCGAGCGGGTACGGGGCGAGGAGCGTCACGCGGCCCTCGCCCTCCAGCTCGAACGTGCTGCCCGCGCCCGCGTCGCGGCATGGAAGGGATGCAACGGGGCCGGGGAGTCGCACTTCGACCACCCACATCCCACCAGGCAGCCGCGTCGAGAGGTGCACCTCGAACCTGCGGCCATCCGCGGCCCGTGCCAGCAGCGACGCGCGGAGGGTTCCGCTCGTGTTGACGACCAGGAGGTCGCCTGGAGAGAGCCACCGCCCCAACTCGCTGAAGCGGGAGTGGACGATCGAGTCGAGGTCGACTCTCGAGACGAGCAGGCGTACGCCATCGCGCGTCAGACCACGCCCTTCCGGCGGTTCGGCTGCCTCGAGGTGCGGCGGGAGCGTGAACGCGTCGATCACGCCTACTGCAGCCATTGCGCGTCCTCCCGTTGTGCCGCGAATCGCTGGCCGCACACGGCATCAGGCTCCCGATCGAACAGCCAGTTCCAGAACGGCATCGTCACTTCCGGCAGCGGCCGATCCGTGATGTCATCGCCTGGAAAGGCCTCCTGCTGCATGCGAGTCTGCATGTCGCCAGGGTCGACGAGTACGGCCGACACGCGCAGATCGCGCAGCTCGGCCGCCAGCGTCCGCGTCAGCAGCTCCAGTGCGGCCTTGCTCGCGCCGTACTCGCCCCAGCCCGGATATGCCGCTGTTGCGGCGTCGCTCGTGATGTTCACGATGAGCCCCTGTCGCTCGGTCAGCAGCGGCACGGCCAGTTGCGTCAGCATCATGGGCGCACTGACGTTCGCGGCGACGAGGCGGCCGAAGCGCGGCGCGTCGAACGCCGGCAGCGGTCCGATCGCCCCCAGTTCCGATGCGTTGTTGACGAGCACGTCCAGGCCGCCCAGCTCACGGGCCGCGTCGATGAGCGCCGCACGCACGGACGCATCGGTGATATCCCCCGCGACCGGCACGACCGCCGGCCCATGCCGGGACAAAGCGTGGGCGGCCGCTGCGAGAACGCCGGCGTCGCGGCCACCAATCACCACGCCGAACCCGCGGCCCCCGAGGACACGGGCAATCACGAGTCCCAGTCCACGGCTGCCGCCCGTCACCACGGCGATCCGAGTCGGTTTCGTCATGTCAGTACCACCTCCAGCGCTCTGACGAGCACGATCAAGGGTCGAACTTCAAGTGCACTTGAAGTCAAGCGAAGAGTGGCGCAGACTGGTGTGCGTGGGTGATGTGCTGACGATTGGCGAAGTGGCCGCACGGAGCGGCGTGGCGACATCCGCGCTGCGCTTCTACGAGGAGCAGGGCCTCATCGCCTCGGAACGGAACGGATCAGGCCACCGCCGGTACCCGCGCACCGTGCTCCGACGTGTGGCGTTCATCGTGTTCGCGCAGAAGGTAGGCCTGTGCCTGGACGAGATCCGGGGCGAACTCGCGAGGCTGCCGCGCAACCGCGCGCCGGAGCGCGCCGACTGGGCCCACCTGGCCGACAGCTGGACCACGCGCATCGACGTGCGCATAGCCGAGCTCGAGCGATTGAAGTCAGGTCTCACCGAATGCATCGGGTGCGGCTGCCTGTCGCTCGACCGCTGCCGATTCGCCAACCCGGGCGATCGCGCCGCGCGACGCGGCGCGGGGCCGCGCTACTGGATCCAGACGTCGAGGCGAACGGAGGGAACGGACGAACCGACGCGGTCGAAGGCACCCGAGCCGCACGATCGTTGACCGCGGGGATCAAGACATCGAGGACGTCATCGAAATCGAAGCGCCGACATCTCGAGCGCAGTGCCCGATCACGATCGGGAGCGTCACGCTCCAGGACCCCGGAAGCAAGAACGGCACGTGGCTCGAAGTGAGCGGCTGACAGCACTCCGGGAATCGCGGTCTGTATCGATGCCGACGCTTGCAGCCAGGTTTATTTCCGGCTGCGCGGCCTGGGGCAACGACCCGCGCGAGTCGGACGCCCTGAACAGGTTGCGTTATTACCGCTCGGGGCTGATGCGCAGCTGCGTGCCCCATCGGTCGGTAACGAGCCAGTCCTGCCCTGTCGCACTTGCGGGAGCGCCCGTGTTTCGCAGCCGCTCTCCGATCGCCTGCGCCTCAGGTGCGGTGGGCACGACGAGGGTCCACTCGAGAAGCCGCGCCTGATCGATCGCCGGCGCTGGCCCCGGCGCCCAGACGTTCGTGCCAAGGTGATGGTGATAGCCGCCAGCGGAAAAGAAGAGCGCGCCGGGGTAGTTCCAGACCGTGATGTCAAAACCCAACCCGCGCTGGTAAAAGGCGGCCGCCTGTTCGAGATCGCCAACGTGCAGGTGCACGTGACCCATCGTCGTTGCCGCAGGCGCGCCATCCCAGCGCTGGCCAGCCGCCGCCCGCACGAGATCATCGACGTCGAGCGGATCGGTGGTTATCACGAGCTGGCCGGCGCGGCTCCGCCACGCGCTCCGCGGCCGGTCGGCGTAGACCTCGATCCCGAGGCCATCCGGGTCCGAGAGGTAGATCGCCTCGCTGACCGCGTGGTCCGCCATCTCGACAGGGGCCGCTGCCGAGACCAGGTGCGAGACGAACCGGCCGAGCGCCTCGCGATCCGGCAGCAGGATCGCAAAGTGGAAGAGCCCGAAGGCGCCGCGCCGGCGAGTCGGGCGCGTCCCCGGCACCGCGCGCAGCGTCACCAGTGGCTCGTCTGACGCTGGCACTCCCAGCGTCGCCGTGTCGTCGGATCTGTCGATGACGCGTAGCCCGATGACATCGCGGTAATACGCAAGCGAGCGCTCGAGGTCCGAGACCTGGAGACGCACGCCGCCCACGCGGGTTGCCGAGGGCAGACGAGCATCAGCGGGCGCGACGCCGAAGGCGGCTGGTTGGTTGGACGCAGGGTTCATGGCTTCCTCCTTCATCGGGACTCAGCTACCGGAATGCGAGACGGTCCGTCAGGCGCGAGCAGCCTTCGCGTCTCCCAGCTGCGCGCGTCGACGTAATGACCGGTCCAGTCGCCGCCGGCGATGGCCACACACGGCGCGTCAGTGTGCCGACTCTATCGGGAGCTCGAACGGGCCAGCGGGCAGGCCAGACTCGTCGTAGAGCGTGCAGATCGGGCCTGCGCCCCAGCAGTACCTCACCCGCGTTGCCGTGAAGGCCGGGGCGCGATCGTCGCCGTGAAGCACCACGCGGTTCCCTTCGATCGCGGCGCTCACGAAACGGCACGAAGGCTGTTCCGGGCCGCACAGCTCGAACGCGGTCGGCTGGCTGGCGCTGTAAGCAACCAGCCGGCCTTCGACGTCGCCGAACGTGACGACAACGCCGTCCGCCTCGCGGCGCGCCGTAAGAACGACCGGGCCCGAGGCTGACACGGCTTCACCGTAGACGACGTGACGCGCGGCACGGGCAAGGCGCCGGCCGATTTCCTGCTTGTTCGGCGGATGCAGCTCGTTCCTGTCACCGGCGTCGATCGTCACCGCGAGACCCGCGTGTCGGTCTGCGGCAACCGCCCGTCGCTGCGCGTCGCGCACGCGCGCCCAGCCAGACTCGACCGGTGCCGTCGGCGCCGGGCCAAAGTTCGGCAACTGCACCACGAGGAACGGCAGCTCGGGCCCGAACGTGCCGCGCCAGTCCGCCATCAGGCCCGCGAGCAGGCGCTTCGTACGCGTCGGGCTCGGCGGTGTTCGACTCACCCTGGTACCAGACGGCGCCGCGAAGACCGTACGCCCCTATGGGCGCGATCATCGCGTTGTAGAGCGTCGTGAACCCGCCGATGGCGTGCCACGGTCCTCGCGGGGGAATCCCGACGCCCGCCGGCACCGGTTTATAGCGCCAGCCGCTGCCGAGCGCGATCGCTGTTCCGTCGTCGTGGCGCAGCGTGATTGCGTCGGGCGGCCCGAGCATCCCACCCTTGTCCCACGTGCTGAGCACGTTCACGACGATGAGATTGTCGCCTTCGTGGAGAGTGCCGGGGGGCAGCTCGTAGCTGCGCGGTGTGCCCCAGCCGAAGGTGTTCCCAATCGGGCGCCCGTTCAGCCACGTCTGATCGACTTCGTCGATGCCGCCGAGCGTCAGCGTCGCCGGCTGCGCCGCCTGCGCGGCGGTCAGCGTCACGTGGCGGCGGAACCAGACCATCCCGTCGAAGTTCGCCAGGTCTGGAACGCCCCACGACTTCCAGTTGCCGAGCGCGGGAGGGACGCCCGCCCACCCGTCGTCTCCGCTGGCGCGCCACGGTTCCTCGCCGGCTGGCGTCGGCACGTGCGCGCGCCACCAGGCCTCCCATGCCTCTCCGAGGCGGGCGACGGCGGCCGGGCGATCGTGTGCGTACAGCCGCAGGAGCTCGGTCTGCTCGCTGTAGCCGCCCATGGTCTCGAGCCCCCTGGCGCTGATCCAGGCTTCGATGTTCGAGCCGCCCCACGAGGCGTGGATCAGACCCATTGGCACCGGAATGGTCTTCTGCAGCTCACGCGCGAAGTAGAAGCAGGTGCCGGAGAAATCGCGAACCGTGTCGGGCGCGGCGGCACGCCACGCAACTGGCGTACTGAACGTGCCGAGCGGCGCGGGACTGTCGGCGTGAGCCACTGACAACAGGCGGATCCTGTCGTTCGCCGCTTGCCGGACCTCGTCGTCTGCGTTCAACGTGCGCGCGACCGGCAGCTCCATGTTCGATTGCCCTGAGCACAGCCACACATCGCCAACCATCACGTCATCGATCGTCTGGCTCTGGCCGGACTGCGACGTGGCGGCGAGGACGAACGGCCCGCCGGCCGGCATCGCCGGCAGCTCGGACTGCCAATGCCCGGCGGTGTTCGCCGACGCCTGCACGCTGCGGCCGTTCAGCGATACGGTCACGCGATCCCCGGGGCGCGCATCGCCCCAGACGGGAATCGGCCGATCGCGCTGCAGCACGGCGTGCGGTTGGAACATCGGTCCGAGCAAGGGCGCGGCGTCCTCGGCAGAGACCGATTCAGGGTAGAGGGACACGCAGCAGGCCATCACGAACGCGCTGAGGAGTCTCATGCGACCTCGGCTCCACGAGTTGTGTGCCTGGACAACGCCCGGCAGCGCGAACGCTCGGTGTGATGCGTTGACATGCGTGGTTCCATGAGTGCGGCGCGAAGCTTCGTGGCGCCCGCATTCCCGCGGCGGTGTTCCCCGTGCCACGCACACGGTGTGCAGTCCGCCCTGCGCCGATGAGCACGCCGATCCTATCGCAGGAGCACGAACGGGCAGGCTGCGGCAAGTATGCCAGCCCGAAGCCGTCGGCCGGCTCTTCGGCATCGGCCAGGGTGTCATGGTCTGCGCACTAATCCGGTGCTCGCTTGTGTTGTCACCGCATCAGTCACGTGGGGCAGGGCTTCAGCCCTGCAAATCGCGCTCGCAAGCAGGCCTGAAGGCCTGCCCCACATGACTACACAAGTGAATCGCGGGTTTAAGATCAAGCGCGTGAACGGGGAGAACTGATGACGAACGCCGCAACCTGTACCGCTCTGCTCGCCGGCCTGATCGTGTCTGCGCCGACGCTCGCCCACGCGCAGAAGGGAGACACGGCGTGTCGTGCGTTCGCGACCGTGCAGGTACCTGGAGCGGCGCTGTCCGAGGTCACAGCCGAGTGGTTTGCGGCGGGGTCGCCGCCTCCGCCCGAGCCGCCGTTCATGCCGCCGATCACGGTGAGGCTGCCGGCATACTGCCGGCTCGACGCGACGCTCGATCGGCGGACGGGCGCGGATGACAGGCCCTACGGCATCGGGCTCGCGATCGCCTTGCCCGCCGATTGGAACGGGCGGCTGTTGTTCCAGGGAGGCGGCGGGTTGAACGGCATCGTGTCGCCGCCGCTCGGCAGGATGGGCGCCGGTGATGCCGCGCTCGCGCACGGCTTCGCCGTTGTCACCACGGACACGGGACACAAGGGCCAGGCGTTCGACGCCACCTTCATGGGCGAGCAGCAGGCGAGCCTCGACTTCGCGTACCAGGCGGTCGGGCGCGTTGCCGTGCTCGCAAAGCAAGTCGTCGCGCAGTATTACGGCCGGCCACCCGGCCACGCCTACTTCGCAGGATGTTCGACGGGCGGGCGCGAAGGCATGTTGATGGCGCAGCGCTACCCGACCTACTTCGACGGCGTCGTCGTCGGAGCCCCGGCGATGCGCACCAGCTTCTCGCACATCGGCGACGAGTGGGTCGCAACGATTCTGAACGGGGTTGCGCCCAAGGACGCGTCGGGCAAGCCGGATATCCGCCAAGCCTTGTCAGACACGGACCGTAAGGCCGTCATCGATGGATTGCTCAATGCCTGCGACGCAGGGGACGGGCTGAAAGACGGGATCGTGTTCGACACGAAGAATTGTCGTTTCGATCCGAAGACGCTCGTGTGTGCCGGACCCAAGGCTGACGGCTGCCTGTCGCAGTCGCAAGCCTCTGCGATCGCGAAGGCGTTCGCCGGCCCGAAGGACTCGAAGGGCCGGCAGGTTTACCCCGGCTTCCTCTACGACACCGGGATCTCGACGACCGAGGGGCTCCCGGGGCTGCTCGCGGGCGCGATCAACCCGGCGGGGCCGCCGTACACCGCGACCGAGATGGATGTGGACGCCAGATCGGAGCGGGCAGCCGCGGATCCGCAGGCGATTCTCACGGCAACCGCGACGTGGACCAACCTGAACACGTTCTCGAAACGAGGCGGGAAGCTGATCTTCTATCACGGCGTCAGCGATCCGTGGTTCTCGGCGCTCGACACGGTCGACTACTACGAGCGCCTGACGAGCGCGAACGGCGGCGCCGCCGCCGTCATGAACTGGAGCCGCCTGTTTCTCGCGCCTGGGATGGGCCACTGCGGTGGCGGACCGATGGCGCTCGACACCTTCGACATGCTGTCGGCCGTCGTCGAGTGGGTCGAGCACGGGACGGCGCCGGTGTCCGTCACCGCAACCGGGCGCACGTTCGCCGGGCGGAGCCGTCCCCTCTGCCCGTACCCACAGCACGCGCACTACAACGGCAGAGGGAATCCCGATCTGGCAGAGAGCTTCGAGTGCCGGGAGTAGACGCCCGGGCTTTGACCAGCGCGATTGCGCCGCAGGCGCCGGATCACCATCCCGCTGTTCGGCTGCGGCCCGAGGTCACTACAATGGGCGCCAGCAGTACATCGGGACCTCCCTTGGCCCTTACTTCCGGCGCTCGCCTCGGCCCCTACGAAATCGTCAGCCCGCTCGGTGTCGGGGGAATGGGCGAAGTGTATCGGGCAACGGACACCCGTCTCGAACGGGTGGTGGCCATCAAAGTTCTGCCGGACGGGGGCAGCGCATCTCCGCACACGCTGGAACGTTTCCAGCGGGAAGCACGGGCGGCCTCAGCGCTCAATCACCCCAATATCTGCACCATCTACGATGTCGGCACGGATCCTCCGTTCATCGCGATGGAGCTGCTCGAAGGCGAGACACTCCAGCAGCGGCTCCGCCGCGGCATGATGGAGGTTCCGGCCCTCGTTGACCTCGTACTTCCCGTGGCCGATGCCCTGGACGCCGCGCACAGCAAGGGCATCGTGCATCGCGACATCAAACCAGCGAACATCTTCCTCACGCCGCGCGGCCCGAAGATTCTTGATTTCGGCCTGGCGAAGTCAAGCTCCGGACCAACGGCCATCGCGGCCGCCGACGAGGCCACTCGTGCGGCTGAGGCGCTGTTAACAGATCCCGGCAGCACGCTCGGGACCGTGTCGTACATGTCACCGGAACAAGTCCGGGCAACGCCGTTGGACGCACGCACCGATCTGTTCTCGTTCGGCGTCGTGCTCTATGAAATGGCGACGGGCACGCGGCCATTTCGAGGAGAAAGTACGGGAACGATTTTCGAGTCGATTCTCAACCGCGCTCCGGTGCCTCCAGTGCGTCTGAATCCCGATGTGCCGGCCGCATTGGAACGGGTCATCGACAAGTGCCTCGAAAAAGATCGGAATCTGCGCTACCAGCACGCTTCTGACATTTGCACGGACCTCCAGCGCTTGAAGCGGGACACGGATTCGGGCCGGGTGACCAGCAGAGCGGAGCCCGCCGTCACCGGCGTCGCACGCTGGAAGATGATAGTGCCCGCCGCCGCTCTGCTGGCGCTCTCCATCGTCGGGTACTTCTATGTGCACCGCTCACCAAGACTCAGCGACAAGGACACGATTGTCCTCGCCGATTTTGACAACCAGACCGGTGACCCTGTGTTTGATGACACGCTGCGCCGGGGCCTTTCCGTGGAGCTTCAACAATCGCCGTTCCTCAGCCTGATTTCGGACCAGCGGATTCACAAGACGCTGCAGCTGATGGGTCAACCGTCAGACGCGCGACTGACGTTCGAACTCGCACAAGACGTTTGCGAGCGAACTGGAAGCGCGGCCGTCCTCGAAGGTTCGATCGCCCGCCTTGCCAGTCAATACGTTCTCGGATTTCGCGCGAAGAACTGCGGCACCGGCGACGTCCTCTACGACCAGCAGACGCGAGCGACAAACAAGGAAGATGTCCTGAATGTTCTGAGCCAGATCGCCACAGGGTTCCGAGCACGAGCCGGAGAATCCCTCGCGACTGTCAAGCAGCACTCGACCCCACTCCCTGAAGCGACAACGGGATCGTTGGAGGCTTTGAGGGCCTATAGCATGGGACTGAAGGCCAACGATTCGGAAGGTCCTCCCGCCGCGCTGCCCTTCTTCACTCGCGCGACGCAGATCGACCCCAATTTTGCCATGGCACATTCGAATCGCGGGCTCATGTACGCAGCGATCGGCGAGTCGGTCCTGTCGATCGAAGGCGCGAGAAGGGCTTATCACTTGCGCGATCGCGCGACTGACCAGGAAAAGTTCTTCATCGATTGGACGTACCACCGGATAGTCACCGGAGACATGGAAAAAGCGCGTCAAACCTGTGAACTCTGGGCGCAAACATATCCCCGCGACATGCAGCCTCATTCGTTCCTGGGAGGCTCCACGTCCAGGGTCTTCGGCAGATTCGAGGCAGCAGCCGGAGAAGCCAGGAAGGCAATACAACTGGACCCCGATCATTCATTTCCATATTTCAACCTTGCCGAAAATCAAATCTGCCTCGGCCGCCCGACCGAGGCTCGCAGCACTCTTCAACAAGCGTCCGCGCGGAACATCGACATTCCGGAGCTTCTGTATGCACGGTATCAAGTTGCCATCCTGGAATCCGATCAAGCGGAGATGCAGCGCATAGCCGCGCTGGCTCAACAAAGATCGGGCCGCGAGAACTGGATCTTGGATTGGATTCTCGATCAGGAGGGTAATGTGCTGGCGTACTCCGGTCGCCTGGTAGATGCCCGCAGGAAATCCCGTCAGGCGATAGAGCTGGCGCGGCAAGCCGGACGACTCGACGGCGCGACCCAGCATGAGGCCGGAGCCGCCGTACGCGAGAGCCTCTTTGGCCAGGTATCCGAAGCGAAGCAAATGGCGTTGTCCATGCTGCCCGTTTCCGAGGGTCGTGAGGCGAAATATGCTGCTGGTCTCGTTCTGGCACTGATCGGCGAATCAACCCGGGCTCAAGCCGTCGCGGATGATCTGCGAACGCGTTTCCCGGAAGATACGGTCGTGACGTTCAGTTATCTGCCGGTTATTCGCGCTCTGCTTGCGTTGAATCATCGCGAGCCGTCCAAAGCCATCGAGCTGCTTGAAGTCGCCGCTCCCTACGAGCTCGGTGAGTTCGGCGACTTCTCGGTTGGGTTCTCCGGATCGCTCTACCCAATTTACGTGCGCGGTGTCGCCTATCTGGCGGCGCGCAAAGGCGGAGAGGCGGTTCGAGAATTCCAGAAGATTCTGGATCACCGAGGCATCGTCGTCAGCGATCCGATCGGCGCACTGGCGCACGTGCAACTGGGCCGGGCGTTGGCGTTATCGGGAGATCAGCACAAGGCGAAGGCTGCCTACCAGGATTTCCTCACGCTCTGGAAAAACGCCGACCCCGACATCCCGATTCTCAGGCAAGCGAAGGCAGAATACGCCACGCTGCAGTAGTGTTTGCATTTAGCTGGGCACGTGCATTCGCAACTGGTTCGAGAACGACCAAGGCCGAGCGGCTCGCCGCGATGAAAGCCGAGAAACCCCAACCCGTCCATACCGTGCAGCACGAACAGATACGGGGTGTACGGCGACACGGCTCTGCATCGTTTCGTCGATGACGACGAATGGGTTCTCGAGGTGTGGGTGCGACAGAATGGCGCGTCGCGCGTCGTGGCGCCTCAGGTGAGTGTCGCGAAGCACTGATGGTATCTCTGGCACATCACGCCGGAGGGCCCCCGTGGCGGCCGTCATCCAGGCTCAATCCAGGAGCACTGGCCGTGCTCTATTTGACCGTCTACTCCAGCCAGTGGTATCTCTATTAGCCTGTCTAACGAAGGCAAGACCGACGTCCTGCAGGGAACGCTGGACCTGCTGATCCTGCGCACGCTCGACTCGCTCGGGCCGCTGCACGGGTACGCCGTCGCCGCGCGTCTCGAACAGGTGTCCGCAGGAGCCCTTCAGCTCAACATGGGCACGCTCTATCCGGCGCTCATGCGACTCGAGCAGCGTGGTCTCATCCGCGGCTCCTGGGCCACCAGCGACAACAACCGCCGCGCGCGCTTCTACGCGTTGACCGCCGCGGGGCGTCGTCAACTCGCCCGGGAGACGCGCGCGTGGGAGCGCATGGCCGGGATCATCGACCGGGTGCTGCACGGCGACGGCTGACGAAGGAGGAGACCGCATGACGCTGCGCGAGTGGATGCTGCGGCTCGTCGGGGCCTTCCTGCGTCGGCGGGTGGACGACGATCTCGAGGAGGAGCTGCGGCTGCACCTCGAGCTCGCCGCGGAGGACGCTCGCCGGCGCGGAGCGGGCGAGGATGCGGTGCGCCTGGCGCGGCTCAACGCCGGACAGCCAATGGCGGCGATGGATGGTCTCCGCGATCAGCGGGGGCTGCCCCGCCTCGAGGATTTTGGTCGCGACCTCCGGTACGGCGTGCGGACGCTTGCGCGCGCGCCCGTCTTCGCCGCGGTCGCCATCGTCACGCTGGCCCTGACGATCGGTGCCAACACCGCAATCTTCTCGATCGTACGCGGCGTGCTGCTGCGTCCCCTGCCCTATCCCGCACCGGCTCAGCTGATGTACGTGTCGACGCGGTTCCCCGCGTTGGGCTTGCCGCAGTTCTGGGTATCGGTCGCGGAGTACCTGGAGTATCAGGCGTTCAACCGGTCGTTTGTCGATCTGGGGGCCTTCCGAACCGGCGAGGCCAATCTGGTTTCCGGAGAGCGACCGTTTCGCATCCGCACTGCGACGGTTGATGCGCACCTGCTGCGCACGCTCGGCGTGAACGCCGCGCGAGGGCGCCTGTTCGACGACCGCGAGACAGGGATGGTGAGCCCCCCACCGGTCGCGCTCATGTCGTACGAACTGTGG
Source organism: Vicinamibacteria bacterium (assembly GCA_963697705.1). Taxonomy (GTDB): domain Bacteria; phylum Acidobacteriota; class Vicinamibacteria; order Vicinamibacterales; family JAENWD01; genus CAVUCH01. Next base: position 47,710 of record CAVOPA010000006.1, on the reverse strand, counting down.
CAGGCCGCCTTCGGCGCACGCCCGATCGTTGGCCGCGCGCTGACCGTTGACGGCCGCAGGCTCGAGGTCGTCGGGATCATGGCGCCCGGCGCGGATCTGATGGACACCCACCCCGAGCTCTGGCTGCCGCTCGGTTTCACGGAGGACGACCGGCAGGCACGCAACAACCACGCCCTTCTGCTCATCGGCCGCTTGAAGACGGGATTGACTGTCGCGTCAGCGGAAGCCGAGCTGAAGAGCCTCACCAACAGCTGGTCGGCGCGTGCGGCGGTCACGCCGGGATCGGGCCATGCCGGCCACGTCTTCCAGCCGCCATCGCGCGGCGACGGGCACGCCCTGCAGATGACGCCCTTGAGGAATCAGATTCTCGGGCGCGCGGGTCGCTCCATCTGGGTGCTGCAGGCAGCCGCTGGTCTGGTGCTGCTCATCGCGTGCGCGAACGTCGCAAGCCTGCTGCTCGCCCGAACCGAAACCCGACGCGGCGAGCTCGCGATGCGGTCCGCACTCGGAGCGCGCCCGGGCCGTCTCGTGCAGGCGGCAATGGCCGAGGGCGTGGTCTTGTCGCTCGCCGGCGGAGCACTCGGCGTACCGCTCGCGTACGCGGCGCTGGCCGCGCTCGTCACCGCGTATCCGAACAGCCTGCCCAGAATCGCCGCTGTCGGCATTGATCCCGCTGTGATGGCAGCTGCGCTGCTCGCGGCGGCGGTGTCGGGTGTCCTCTTCGGGCTGATTCCGATCATCCACGTTCGCACGATGTCCTTGTCTGCGGCGCTGGCGACACGATCCCGCGGGTCCACCGGAACGACAGGTATTCTCCGCCGAAGCATGGCCGTCGCCGAGATCATGCTCGCCGTTGTCGTTCTCGTGAGTACCGGGCTGCTGGTGAAGACGGTGCGCCAACTGGCTATCGCGGACACCGGGTTCGACCGGTCCCACCTGGTGGCGTTCACGATGACGTTGTCAGAGGAAGATGCCAACCTGCTCGGCCGGATGCGAACCTATCGGGCAGTGACCACGCGGCTGCGTTCGGTTCCGGGTGTCGCCGCCGTGACGGCGACGAGCGGCCTGCCTCTCGAGCACGCGCTCGATGGCAACCAGGCCGAAATCAGCGACGGCGCTGCCCCATCTGACGGGCGGGTGCGAACCGTCGATTACTACCAGCGGGTGATGTCCGGCTATTTCGACACGATGGGTACCCCGATCGTGCGCGGGCGCGGCTTCGAGGTGACGGACACCGCCTCCTCAGCGCGGGTCGCGATCGTGAACGAGACGCTGGCTCGCGCCTACTGGAGCGATCGCGAACCGATCGGCCGAGGCCTTCGGCCATGTTGCGGAGATAGCGGGAATCCCTGGTACACGGTCGTTGGTGTGGCGAAGGACGTCACGCAGGGGAGCCCGGACCGACCAGCCGGACCGGAAGCCTACCTGCTGCTCGACCAACTCGCGACCGACTCGCCGACGACCTGGCTCGAGTTCACCCCGACCACGATGCACATCATCCTGCGGACGGCACTGCCGCTGACGACGCTCGCTCCGACCATCCTTGGAATCGTCTCCGAGGTCGACCCGACAGTCCCCGTCACGCGCTTGCGCGAGATGAACGAGGTCTTCGCGCAATCCATCCAGCGTCCCCGCATGGTGGCCCAGCTGCTGTCTGCGTTTTCAGTGCTGGCGCTGCTGCTGGCTGCGATCGGTGTCTACGGCATCCTCGCGTACAGCGTTGCTGAGCGTGGACGGGAGATCGGGATCCGCATGGCCCTCGGTGCCGCGCAATCGCAAGTGTTTCGGCATGTGGCGCGGCACGGCCTCTCGGTCGTAACAATCGGCGTCGCGGCCGGGGTGGCAAGCGCCCTTGCCCTGAACCGGTTGATCGCGTCCCTGCTGTTCAACGTCGGACCGACCGACGTCATGGCGTACGCAGGCGCTGTCCTCTCGATCGCCGTGGTTGCGGCGCTGGCCTGCGCCGTGCCGGCATGGCGTGCCTCCAGGCTGGATCCAGCCGTCGTGTTCCGCGCCGAGTAGCTGAGAGTCGACATCCTGCTGCCCCATACATTCGGGTGATCCCGCACGCGACGACAGCCGCGTAGCCTGTGATCATGGGTCATTCACACAAGGGAGAGATCATGAGCGCAGGGACGTCAACTGTCTGGTCGGCGGTGTCACGCGAGCTGGCCGACACGGCCGAGCGGGCGGCGGCCTCGATCGTCCAGGTGCACGGGCGATCGCGACCCGCCAGCGGCATCGTCTGGGCCGCCGAGCGCGTCTTGAGTACCAGCCATTCTGTCGAGTGGGAAGACGGCGTCCGCGTTCGCCGTGATGATGGGACGGTGATGCCGGCGGAGGTTGTCGGCCACGATCCGGCGTCCGATCTCGTCGTGTTGAAGGTGCCGGGATTGGATGCCGCGCCGCTGACGCACGTTGCCGCGCCACTGCGTGCGGGGGAGCTCGCGCTGGTGACCGGCCGCGGGTGGAGTGGACATCCGCATGCGCGGCTGGTTGCCATCAGCGGCGTTGCCGGACCCGTGCAGACCGCCCAAGGCCCGCGGCTCGAACGCGTGTTCGCACTCCCGCTGTCGCCGTTCGCTGGCTTTTCCGGCAGCGCGCTGATCGCCGCGGATGGGACACTGGCGGGAATCGCCACCGCCGGCCTGATGAGGGGACGCGGGCTGGCGCTGCCGATCGACGTCGCACGGCCGATCGCGGAGGCGATCGAGAAGCATGGCGGGATCAAGCGCGGATACCTCGGTGTGGTCACGCAACCGGTCCGCATCTCCGCACGCCAGCGCGGGGAGCTTCCAGTGGAGCACGGACTGCTGGTGCTCGACGTATCGCCTGACAGCCCGGCCGAGACTGCGGGCATCCTCGTCGGGGACATCATCGTCGGAGCGGCGGGAGGGCGTTTGTCCGCGCCGGAAGACCTGCTCGCCGTGCTCAACCCGGAGCGCGTCGGCCAGGCCCTCCCGCTGGAGATCCTGCGCGGAGCCGCGCCTCAGAAGCTCGACGTGACCGTCGGCGAGCGCCTTGCGCACAGGTAGATCGTGATTCGCGCGTTCATCCTCGCGCGGGCGGCGAGCGACCGGGAAGGTCTCCGGTCACGCCTCGCGTCACCGGACCTCGCGGTTGTCGGCGCTGGCGCCTCACTCGACGACATGCGGAGCAGCCGTCCCGACGTGGTCGTGCTCGCGGATGAGAGTCTGGCCGGGCCGCGCGGCAGCACGCTGCCGCCCGTTGTCGTCTGGAGTGACGACCCGAACGCCGCTGCGCGCGTGCGAGGCTGGGCGTCCGGCGCATGGGGCCTCGTCGGCCGGCAGGCCAGCGCGGTCCAACTCCAGGCCGCCGTGCGTGCGGTGGCGAGCGGCCTGTGCGTGATGCGCGCGGACGTCATCCCTGCTCTCCTCCAGGGCGACGCCCGCCCGCTGGAGCAGGACGCCCGCGAAGAGGACGAATTTGCGGCAGCCGAACCGCTGACACCGCGGGAGCGGGATGTGCTCGACCTGGCGAGCCGCGGTCTCTCGAACCGGGAGATCGGCGCCGCGCTCGGGATCAGCGAGCACACCGTGAAGTTTCACCTGGCCGGCATCTTCGGAAAGCTGGGCGTGTCGACGCGTACGGCGGCTGTCCGGCGCGGGCTGCGTCAGCGAATCATCGCCATTTGATTCGACGAAAGGCCCGATCCTGGCCGTTCACGTTCCCTCTGAATTGTCATGAGCACTGTCTCCACGGACGACGCCGCCCTGCTGGACGCGTACTCACGCGCGGTCGTGAACGCGGTCGACCGCGTCGGCCCCAGCGTCGTCAAGATCGACGCCGGCACCGTGTCCAGCAGGACGCGCGGCCGCTCCCCCGAGCACATCGGCACCGGATCCGGGCTCATCATCTCGCCGGATGGTCTGGTGCTCACCAACAGCCACGTCGTTGCGGGAGCCAGGGAGCTGGCCGTGACGCTCGCGGATGCAAGCAGGTCCGGGGCGCGTCTGATCGGGCACGATCCCGATACGGACCTCGCCGTGATCCGGATGGATGGGCACGACCTCCCCTCTCAGCCGCTTGGTGACTCGGGTGCGTTGCGTCCCGGCCAGGTGGCGATCGCGATCGGCAGCCCCTATGGGTTCCAGCACACGGTCACCGCCGGCGTGGTCAGCGCGCTCGGCCGGGCGCTGCGGTCGCGCACCGGCCGACTGATGGAGCACCTGATTCAGACCGACGCGGCGCTCAATCCCGGAAATTCCGGCGGGCCGCTGGTCACGAGCGCGGGCGAGGTGGTCGGCATCAACACCGCGGCGATTGCCGGCGTGCAGGGCATCAGCTTCGCGGTGGCCACGAGCACGGCGCGAGTGGTGATTGGCCTGCTCCTCCGCGACGGCCGCGTGCGCCGCAGCTATATCGGCATCAGCGGTCACGACGCCGTGCTGCCCACGCGTCTCCGACGGCACCATCGGCTCGAGCAGCCACGGGCCGTGGCCGTGGCCGATGTGGCCGTCGGCAGCCCGGCCGCAAACGCGCGCGTGATGCCGCACGATCTCATCGTGACGTTCAACGGACACGCGATCGGCGGAGTGGACGACCTGGTACGGCACCTCGGTGCGGATGTCATCGGCACGGCGAGTCCGCTCGGGGTGGTACGAGGGCCCGATTACCGCATGCTTCGGGTCGTCCCCGTCGAAATGCCTGGAGCGACGACCTCATAGGCGGAGCGTGCATTGAGCCGGCGCGGCATCGCGAGAGGGGACGGCGGCCCGTTGTATACCGTTTGAGGCCGTCCGCGGGTCATTGCCGCGGGGGCGTTCCGCGCTCGGTTGCAGCGGCAAGCCCGCCGCTCGAGGCCAGATGACGCGCTGGATCGTCGCCCTCCGCCACGCGTGGCCGGCGGAATGTTCGAGCCAATCGTTGGACTTCCGCGTTGGTCAGCACGACTGGCCGTGCGTATGGGGCCCGGGGCGCCACGCAGCGCTGCGCGAGAAGATGCCCCACGATCGCCCCGGCGGCGGTGAGTCCGCCCACCGTCAACCACATCTTCTGCTCGGCATCCGATGTGTCTTCGAACACGTTCCCCCCGAGAGGAGCGCCGATCGGAGAGGCGATCGCCACACCCACGCCGAACCCGATTACCGCGCCCAGCACGGTCATCGGCGCCGTGGGACATCTGGGCACAGGGACGGTGGATTGCGCCGCAGCCGAACTGCCGCACGTTGCCAGAATCGCGAGCGCCGCCAGCATTCGCATATCGCGCACCTCCTGATGGGTAGCCCGAGCCGCTCCCGGTCACCCTACGAGCAAGTGCGCGAAACGACGCCACGGTGGCTCACCCGCCTTCGAGCGCACGCTGTTGCGCCGTTCGGCCGCGGGGTTCCTCGGCGTCGCCAGGCTATGGTGTCTGAATCCAGAGCTCGCTTGTGTTGTCACCGCATCAGTGACGTGGGGCAGGGCTTCAGCCCTGCAAATCGGCGCGCGCAAGCAGGCCTGAAGGCCTGCCCCACATGACTACACAAGTGAATCGCGGGTTCAACAGGCGTGAGCAACATGTCGCGCGTCCCGGCGTTCGATCGACTGCTCGGCCGGGAGCGCCTCGGCCGGATGAATCCGCGTCACGCGGCGCGCGCCGATCCCGTTGGCCAGGGCCGATGACAATGAGCACGCGTCCGCCGCGGCAATGTTCCCCGCTGCGCTCCCCTTCACGAACCTGATCGGTTGGGGCGCCCGCTGCTCCGCACAGTCAGGTCGGCGCGTTTCAAGAGCCAGGCGAGGGCGCCAGCAGCAGCTCCGAGATCGTACGCGAGACAGAACTCCGGCCACCAAACCGGCACCCCGGAATTCTGGATGACACCGCCGTGAACGGCATCGAAGATACCGTGGGCCGCCAAGGCGCCAACGACGATCCACAGAGTTGATTGAACCCGATGAAGGCCGCGATCGTGAAGCCCGTCATCACGTGAACGCGACAGGACGAACGCGCGAGCTTGCCACGGAACCAGGGACAGATCCATTCTGGTCAGCGCAGCGAGCGCTGTCGTGGTCTGGCGCTACCGACAACTGCGGACTGTTGACCTCGAGGACGCGTTGCGGTTCGACCCCTCGGTGAGCGTCCGACCGGCGGAAGTATCGCAGATGAAGCTCGAGGCGATCTGCCTCGCCGCCGAAGAAGCGGAACAGGCATGGTGCTGCAGGAGCGACATGGCTGACCGAATGGGCTTCGTACCCGATCCGCCGATTCGGGCCCGCGGCTCCGCCATCGGCTGTATCGGAGCCGGCATGATCGTCGCCGAGTGCCACCTGGCGGCATACGCCCGTGCGGGTTTTTCGGTCGTGGCGATCGCCTCCCGCCATCGGGAACATGCCGCGAAGGTGGCTGAGCGCTGGCGCATTCCCACCGTGCACGACTCCCCGCACGCGCTGATCCAGGACGCCCGTATCGAAGTGCTCGACCTTGCCTTTCCGCCGGACCAGCAGCCCGCCCTGATTCGCGAGGCGCTCAGGCAGCCGCACATCAAAGGCATCCTCGCGCAGAAGCCGCTCGCGCTCACGCTGGACGAGGCGATTCGACTGCGTGACGAGGCGGCGGCGTCCGGCACGGTGCTGTCGGTCAATCAGAACATGCGCTACGACCAGTCGATGCGCGTGCTGCGGCAGATCCTGATCCGCGGTGATCTCGGCGCACCCGTGTTCGCGCAGATCGACATGCACGCCATCCCGCACTGGCAGACCTTTCTGCGGGAGTACGACCGGTTGACGCTCGCGAACATGAGCGTGCATCACCTCGATGTGCTGCGGTTCCTGTTCGGCGAAGCCACCGAGATCTCCACGACGGCGCGCACCGACCCCCGCACCACGTTCGATCACACCGACGGCATCACCGTGTCGACACTGAAGTTCGCCTCGGGCGTGCTCGCCGTCTCGATCGAGGACGTCTGGTCGGGACCGCGGGACGAGGGGTTCGATTCCGACATCTGGATCAGATGGCGAGTCGAAGGGATCGACGGTGTCGCCCAGGGCACGATCGGCTGGCCTACCGGGGCAGCGTCCACGCTCACTTACGCCTCGAAGACCACGACGGGCGGCAAATGGGTGACGCCGAGCTGGGAGACCCACTGGTTCCCGGACGCCTTTGCCGGCGTCATGGAGCAGCTGCAATATGCTGTGCAAACCGGTTCGGTGCCGGCACTGTCGGTCGCCGACAACGTCAAGACCGTGGCTCTCGTCGAAGCCGCCTATCGTTCGCTGGCCGAACGGCGCGCGGTGCAGCTCGCCGAAATCAGCATCTGAGGTTCAGCCCAGACGGGAGGGGCGCAGCCATGTTGCAGGTCGGCATTTTCACCGGATACTTTCCGTACGGGTCGAAGAAACCGCGCGAAGGATCCGTGCGCTGCAGTTCAACACGGTGCAGCTCGACATGCACTTCAAGGATGTCGATGTGTCGGCCGGTCAGATCACCAGGGACAAGTGCGTTCTCATTCGCGATACCTTTCGCGATCACAACCTGCCGATCTGCTGCATCTCGGGCTACACGAACATCATTCATCCGGATACGGCCGAGCGTGGGAGGCGTATCGGCCACTTGAAGGAAATCATCCGGCACGCCCGGTATCTCGGGTCGCCCTATGTCATCTCGGAGACGGGCACCTACAACACGGAGAGCGACTGGGTGCACGATCCGAAGAACAAGACCGAGAGAGGCTTCGAGGAGTGCCGCGCGGTCGTCGCCGATCTCGCCCAGACGGCGTACGATCACGGCGCCGTGTTCCTGCTCGAAACGTACGTGAACAACGTCGTAGGATCCGTCGAGGAGACGGTGCGGATGTTCGCCGCGGTCGACCACCCCGGGCTCGGGCTGCTGCTGGACCCGACCAACTACTTCGAGCGGCACAACATCGATCGCATGGATGACGTCCTCAACCAGGTCTTCGATACGCTCTCCGACAAGATCAAGATCGCGCACGCCAAGGACGTGAAACGTTCCGGCGGCGACAAGAGCGAGAAGCACGCGGATATCGGCGACGCGGATGCGCTGGAGTCGCATACGTTTCGCGGCGTGGGCGAGATCGAGCTGCCCGCGCCCGGTCTCGGCTCGCTCAACTACGACCTCTATCTGAAGCGTCTCGCGAGGAAGCACCCGAACATTCCCATCATCATCGAGCACCTCGACGAAGCCGACGTCCCGCGAGCGAAGACCTTCCTCGATGGCAAGCTGCGGGCGAACGGCCTGTAACCCGTCACGCCTCCACTTAGACGATCCACCAGAGTGAGACGGAGCAGTCATGGCTGACCTGTATGGCCGTTCGCTGTCGCGCCGCGACGTCGCGCGTCATGCCGGCATGTTGTCGCAATTCGCGGGCGTGCGGCTGATGACGCTCGGCGATGGTGTGGAGCGTGGCATCCGCATGCTGGAATTCCGCACCGGCACCGGTTTCCGATTCACGGTGCTGATCGACCGGGCGCTCGACGTGGCCGACTGCGAGTACCGCGGCGCGGCAATCGGCTGGCACTCGCCGAGCGGATTCCGCCATCCGGCCCTGCACGAGTACGAAGGCGAAGGCGGGCTCGCGTTCCTGCGCTCCTTCTCGGGGCTGCTGGTGACATGCGGCCTGGACCACATCCTGTTCATGCACTCGGACGCGGCCGATCACTACCACTACGTGCACCGCAAGACGGTCGACAGCTCGATCCACGGGCGCGTCGGCACCATCCCCGGGCGTCTGACCTCGTACGGCGAGCGGTGGGACGGCGATGAATGTACGCTGTACTGCGAGGGGATCGTCCAGCAGTCGGCCGTGTTCGGCGAGGACCTGCACCTGATCCGCCGCATCGAGGCAAGGGTCGGCTCGAACGAATTCGTGATCAAGGACCGCGTCGTGAACCACGGGTTCTACCGGACGCCACACATGTTCCTCTATCACATCAACGTCGGCCATCCGGTGCTGGCCGACGGCAGCCGCTACCTGGCCCCGATCCGCCAGACGCTATGGGCGGCGCACGAAGACGCCTACCAGCGGCAGAATGTCGGGTACCACACGCTGCCCGGCCCCCGAGCGAGCTTTCACGAGCAGGTCTGGCAGCACGAGATGGTGGCAGACGGTGACGGGCGCGTTCCGGTAGCCGTTGTCAACGAGAGGTTCGATCACGGCCGCGGTCTTGGGTTCCTGGTGGAGAGCCGCAAGGCGGAGTTTCCGGCGCAATACGAGTGGCAGAATTTCCAGGAGGGCCAATACGCGATTGGCATCGAGCCGTCGACCAACCACGTATTCGGCAAGCCGTTCGCCAAGGAACGCGGCGAGCTGATCTGGCTCGAGCACGGCCACGAGAAGTCCTACACGACGCGATTTGCCGTGCTCGCTGACGCCGACGAGATTGCCGCCTGTGAGCGACGCATCCGCGCCATCGCCGTCCAGCCAGCGGACGAATACCCGGCGCCGACGGCCCAGTGGACCAGCCTTGTGGATGAGACACGAGGGCGGTGACCCGATGAACGATTTCTCCGGCAAGACGATTCTCTACACCGGCGCGGCCGGAGGACTGGGGCTGCCCACTACCGTTCTGCTCCTCGCGGCCGGAGCCACGGTGATCGCGGTCGACAACGATCCGGTCAAGACTGCCGCGCTCGCGGATGCCGCGGCTGGGCACACGGACCGTCTCGTCATCGCACGGCTCGATCTCTCGGACGCTGACCGTCTGAAAGAGGAGCTCGGCACGTTCTCACGGCAGGTGGGCGGTTTCGACATCGTGATCAACAACGCCGCGATCTACCCGTCGAAACCGTTCGAAAACTTCACCATCGAGGAGCACCAGGCCGTTCAGCGCGTCAACGTCGATGCGGCGATCGTCGCGGTGCAGGTCGCGCTGCCGCACATGCGCGAGCGGGCGTGGGGCCGGATCGTCAACGTCTCCAGCATCACGTTCTACGGCGGGCTGCCGCTGCTCGCCCCCTACGTCGCGTCGAAAGGCGCGTTGATTGGACTCACCCGCGCGTGGGCACGCGAGTTCGGACCCTACGGCATCACGGTGAATGCGCTCTCCCCTGGCGCGTTCCCGACCGATGCCGAGAAGATCCACCCCGATCCGGCGAGCTACTCGCAGTTCGTCATCGGCCGGCAGGCGGTGAAACGCCGCGGACATCCCGGGGACATCGCGCACGCGCTGATGTTTCTGGCTTCCGACGCTGCCGGCTTCATCACCGGCCAAACCCTCAACGTCGACGGTGGCTGGGTCATGGTGTGACCGCCACGTCAGAGCAGCAACAGGATCAGGAACGGAATGGGCATCCTCAGCGGCTATCGCGTCCTTGATTGCTCGATCGCGATGGCCGGACCGTTTGCCGCCCAGCGCCTGGGCGATCTCGGCGCCGACGTCGTGAAAGTCGAGCCGGTCACGGGCGAGTGGCAGCGACACGTGTCGGCCGGCGGCGCGCGCGGCAACCAGATCAACGTGTCGTTTCTGTCGCTCAATCGAAACAAGCGCTCGCTGGCGATCAACCTGAAGTCGCCGGAGGGCAAAGCCGTACTGCTGGAACTGGTCAAGACGGCAGACGTCTTTTTGCAGAACTACCGCCCGGGCGTCGCCGGCCGGCTCGGGGTCGACTACGACACGCTCTCCGCGATCAACCCCCGTCTCGTCTACGTCTCGATGTCCGGGTACGGCGAGTCGGGCCCCTACGTGGATTGGCCCGGTCAGGATCTCATCCTGCAGGGGATGTCGGGAGCGATGCTCTCGGCCGGCCGGGCCGGAGAAGCACCCACGCCCGCAGGGCAGTATCTCGTCGACGCGGCTGCCGCGTACACCGCGTTCGAAGGCGCGCTCGCAGCGCTGTTGCACCGCGAGCGGACCGGCGAGGGCCAACTCGTCCAGGTGAACATGCTCGACGCGATCACGACGCTGCAGATGCAGGAACTCTCGGTGTTCACCGTGGCGCACAAACCGCAGGTGCGCTCCGCGGAACCTCACGCGCACGTGTACATTCGCGCCCCATACGGCGCCTTCAGCACCAGGGACGGCTACATCGTCGTGGCGTTTCCGACGCTGCGGAAGTTCGGAGAACTGATCGGCGAGCCGTCATTTCTCGACATGAGCGACGAGGTGGATTCCTGGACAAGGCGCGACGAGATCTTCGCGAAGACGCGGGAGCGGTTGCTGCTCAAGACAACGGCGGAGTGGCTGGCCATCTTCCGGGCGAACGACGTCTGGTCGGGTCCGGTCTACTCCTACGCGGAACTGGTGGACGACGCCCAGGTGAAACACAACGGCACCTTCGTCGAATACGACCACCCGACGGAAGGACACGTGAAAACACCGGGGTTTCCGATCAAGTTCTCCAGGACTCCCTGTGAGGTTTACCGCGGCGCGCCGCTCGCCGGCGAGCACACGCGCGACGTGCTACGGGAGGCCGGCTATCCCGAGGCAGCGATCGACGCCTTGCTCACGGCGGGCGCCGTGGCCGAACGCCAGGCAGGGCCGTGATCCGCTACCGTGGCCTGACCTGGGATCACCCACGCGGCTTCAACGCCCTCGCCGCTGCGGCAGATCGGTTGCGCTCAGAGGACGGGATTGCGATCGACTGGGAGAAGCAACCGCTCGAAGGCTTCGAGTCTCACCCCATCGAGGATCTCTGCTCGCGGTACGACCTCGTCGTGCTCGACCATCCGCACGTCGGCGAGGCCGTGGCACGCGAGTGCCTGGTCGCGCTCGAAGAGGTCTTCACGTCCGGCGACGTCGCCGATTGGTCGCGACACACGATTGGCCCGTGCTTCCGCAGCTACCGGTGCGCTGGCCGTCATTGGGCCCTCCCGCTCGACGCCGCGACGCAGGTCATGGCGCTGAGGCCGGATCTCACGGCCGAGCGACCCGGGTCCTGGGACGACGTGCTCGAGTGTTCCGCGAGCATGCCGGTGGCGCTGCCGATGTCAGGCCCTCACCCCATTCTCACGTTCTTTTCGCTCGCCACGGCATTCGGCGAGCCGCCGGGAGAGGCCGACCCGCAGGTGCTCGTCTCGGCGGACACGGGTAAGCACGTGCTGGCCGTCATGGCCACCCTCTATGCGCGAATGCCGGACGTCGCGAGAGCCCTGAATCCAATCGGCGTGCTCGCTCGGATGGCCGCACGAAGCGACATCGCGCTTTGTCCGCTCGTCTACGGCTATGTGAATTACGCCGTGTCGCACGGAGAAGCGATGCATCCAATCGCGTTCCACGACGCGCCGTGCGCTCAAAACAGACAACGTCACGGTTCTACGCTCGGGGGCACCGGGATCGGCATCACCCGCCGCTGCAGCGTCACGCCGGCGCTGCTCGAGCATCTCCGCTGGCTGATGAGCGCCGACGCCCAGAACAGCTTCATCCCGATGCACGACGGTCAACCAAGCCGGCGCGAGGCCTGGTACGACGACACGGTCAATACCCGCTGCGGCAACTTCTTCAGGAACACCGCCGAGACCGTCTCAGACGCGTATGTGCGCCCAAGGTACCCGGGCTATATCACCTTCCAGACAGAGGCATCGGAGCTGCTGCGGCGCGGGTTGGCGGAATCGACCGCGCATCGGACCATTCTCGAGCGCCTGCAGGCAGGTTACACACGCAGCCGGCCGGCCGGCGCTGAACATTGAGGACTCCGTGCATGACTGACGAGATCACCTTCACGATCGAGGGCTGGATCGCCACGATCACCCTGAACCGCCCGAAGAAGCTCAACGCGGTCACGCCCGACATGGCCAGCGCCATCACGGCACACGTCGAGCGCTGCAACCGTGACGATGCGGTCCGGTGCGTCGTCATCACGGGTGCCGGGGAACGCGCGTTCTGTGCGGGATCGGATATTGGCGAGCTCGATCGCTACGACACGCCATGGAACTTCCGCAATCGGCCAGATTATTGTGATGCCATCCGGCGATTGCTGAAGCCCACGATCGCCGCCGTGAACGGGTACGCCTTCGGCGGCGGCCTCGAGACGGCGATGAGCTGTGACATCCGGATCGCGTCCGACACTGCGCAGTTTGCGGCTCCTGAAATCAAGCTCGGGTGGATTGGCGGGGGCGGCATGGCCACGTTCCTGGCCCACTCGATTGGACCGTCGAACGCCGCGATGATGATCATGACCGGCGACCCCATCCCGGCGAGCCAGGCGCTCGGCTGGGGGCTGGTGAGCGAGGTCGTGCCGCAGGCGGACCTGCTGATCCGCACGCGGGCGCTTGCGGCCACCATCGCGGCACGTGCCCCGATCGCGGCGGAGACGGCAAAGCTCAACCTCCGCGCCGCCTTCACGATGCCGCTCGAGAAGGCGATCGAATACGAACGCGATCTGCAGACCATCTGCTTCGCCACCGAGGACGCCGCCGAAGGGCGCGCAGCTTTCAAGGACAAGCGCCAGCCGGTGTTCCGGAGGCGATGACGTCCCGTGTCGAGCCGCCCTTCAAGTCGGCGATAACGTCCGGTGTCGTGCCGACCTTCAGGTCGGCGATAACGTCCGGTGTAGTGCCGACCTTCAGGTCGGCGATATCGAGGAGTTGGCGTGCCGAACACGTTTGACGCGGTGGTCGTCGGATCCGGCGCTTCGGGTGGGTGGGCTGCCAAGCAGCTGACCGAAGCCGGCCTGACGGTGGCGCTCGTCGATGCGGGGCGTCCGCACACCGAGGCGGATTTCCGGGAACATACGCCCGCCTTCAGTCTCCGCTACCGCAACATGGCGCCGGCGATCGTGCGCCGCACGCGCCCGCGGCAGTCGGAGTGCTACGCGTGCACGGAGCACAACTACGACTGGTTCGCCAACGACATCGAAGAACCGTACACGACCCCCGAGGGCAAGCCTTTCAGCTGGCAGGGGCGGATGCGCATCACCGGTGGACGCACGAACGTGTGGGCCCGCCAGAGCTATCGCTTCAGCGACCTCGACTTCAAGGCCGCGTCCTTCGACGGCTGGGGCGTCGACTGGCCGCTCGGCTACGACGATCTCGCGCCGTACTACGATCGCGTCGAGGACTACGTCGGCATCAGCGGTCAGGCCGAAGGCGTGTACGAGCTGCCCGATGGCCGCTTTCTTCCGCCGATGCCGCTGACGTGCCCCGAGACGCGGATGCGTGACCGCGTCAAGAGTGCCCTTGGCCGGACGGTCACCATCGGCCGCAGCGCCAACATCACGCGGCCGCATCGCGGCCGGGCTGCGTGTCACTACTGCGGTCCGTGCGAACGCGGCTGCGCCACGCACTCGTACTTCAACGCGGCGTTCACGACCGTCGCCGACGCGCTCGCAACCGGCCGCTGCACCCACGTGCCGAACGCGATGGTCTACCAGACGTTGATGGACCGGGATCGAAACCGCGCTACCGGCGTCATGTACGTGGACCGCATCACGCGCGAGGTTCGCGACGTGTCCGGGCGTGTCGTGATCCTGTGCGCCCAGGCGCTCGAGTCCGCGCGCATCCTGTTCAATTCCGCGTCGCGCCAGCACCCCGCCGGCCTCGCCAACTCGAGCGGCGCGCTCGGGCACTACCTGCAGGATCACGTGTGGAACGGCGGTGGCGCGCGCGGCATGTTCGCCGACGTCCCAGGCACGCCGAAGCTGAGTCGCGCGCAGCGGCCCAACGGGTTCTACGTGATCCGGTTCAGAAATACGCGCAACGGCCCGCGCCATGGCGCATTTCTCCGCGGCTACGGGATGCAGGGCGGGTGGGGTGACGCGCTCACGTTCAACTGGCAGGCGCCCGGCTATGGTCCCGCCTACAAGCAGTCGCTCCTCGAAGGGACCACCACCATGAACATCGGTGGTTTCGGAGAGTGTCTGTCCCGCTGGGAGAACTTCGTGGAGATCGATCAGGGCACCGTCGACATCTACGGCATACCCGTTCTCCGCATCCACATGGCGTGGAGTGACAACGAGCGGGCGATGATCCCCGACATGGCCACGGCCGCCGCCGAGATGCTGGAGCTTGCCGGCGCCACGAACATCGCGCCGTGGACCGAGCCGGACCGCATGCCCGGCATGGGCATCCACGAGGTCGGCGTCGCGCGCATGGGAGACGACCCGAAGACGTCGATACTGAACCAGTTCCAGCAAACGCACGACGTCAAGAACCTGTTCGTGATGGATGGTTCGGGCTTTCCGTCCAGCGCGTGCCAGAACCCGACGCTGACGATCATGGCGCTGGCGGTTCGATCGTGTGATTACCTCCTCGACCAGATGAAGCGCGGAGACTTGTAGGTGGGAGCGCCAGGCATGCGGCAACGGACGATCGACGTCATCTTCGGGTGTACGAGTGTATTCGCATTCGTCAGCGTATTGGTGAGCCATTGACGCTGAGCAAATTCGTGGTGGCGGCATGGAGCCTATCCCGCCACCCGGACCTGTGAGCCTGGCCGCACCGACGTAGACCGTACCCTGCTAACCCCGGCCGGCGGTCGAGGCAATGAGCCCGTGCATCACTTCCAGGCTCTTCTTCATGCCGGCGAGGCGGGCGTTCATGTTGTCCATGTCACCCTCGTATTCAAGCACCATGAGCCCCTGGAACTTGACGTCGCGCAATGCCGCGAACACCCCCGGCTCGTCGATCGTCCCTCGCCCGACGATCGTGTTTTCTCCTGCCGCGTCCACATCCTTGATGTGCACGGCAATCGCACGCTGGCCGATCCTGCGGACCGCCTGGACCGGGTCCACATGGGACCGCGCGAAGTGCCCGATGTCGACGCACGACGAGATGCGCGGATACTGATCGAGTACCGCGGTCACGTCCGCGAGGGTTTCGTAGCGCGCGCCGGGTCCATGGTTGTGGACCGCGATCTGGACGCCGGTACTCGTCGACGAGGCGATTCAGGAGCGGCAGCGCCTCGCGCTTGGGCCCCCCGTTGATGTACTTGAAGCCCATCGTCCGGGCGAACTCGAAGATGGGACGCGCGACGGCCTCGCTTTCCGTAAAGGCATCGTGAATGTACACGCCGGTTGCGGTGATGCCGGCCTGTCGGATCGCGTCCCGTGCGCGCGCCAGATCCGGCGGCGAGGCGTCTCGCGGCAGATGGCCGTCGTGCAGTTCCAGAAAACGGAGGCCGAGCGCCTTCGTGTGCGCGAGCGTCGTCGCGAGGTCGACGTCGTGGAAGCAGTAGGTTTCGAGCCCGATCCGGTACGGCCCCTCGTCGTCCGGACGGATACGGGCGAGTCCTGTCGCGGCAACGCCCATCGCCGCGAGGAACGACCGGCGCGTGACGTGTGGCAGCATATGGTCGGAACTCCGACGATGAATTCGTTAGTCGATGGTGACCGCCACGTGCCCGATCTCGTTGACGCGAGCGTCGTGGCCGGCGCGTGCGAGCACGCGGCATGCCTCATCGGAGAGTGCCTCGCCGAGCTCGACCGAGTAGTCGCCGGCTACGAGCCACATCGCCGCCGGGTTTTCCATGGGGAGCACGTCGCTGAAATAGCCGTCCGCCGAGCGCGGGCACAGGCCGTGCTTCGCTCGCAGCCGATCGTTGACGTCGGCGAATGCCGAACTGAAACCGGCGTCGGCGCGGAGGGTGCCGCACAGTGCCGCAAGCATGTTGGCTTCGCGTTCGTCCGAGTGCAGCGTGTAGAACGCGGCAACGCCGATTGGCGTCAAATTATCGAGGCTGAAGGCGAATTCTACTGGGGCCATCGCACCCCCGCGCTTGACATACGTGCTGTACCGCGCCTCCGTCGTCCAGGCCCAATCGGTGCCGCAGACGAGCCGTCCGCCCTCTCGCAACAGGACCGCGAACCGCTTCATCGCCAGCTGCCGGAATTGCTCGTCGAAGTACATCAGCATGTTGAAGCACCGCACGACGTCGGCGGGTTCGGCCGCCAGCGACTCGAGGTCCGACCGCACGAAGCGCAGGTTCGGGCCCTCGTAGTCGTGGACGGGATGGACCGACAGCGTGCAGCCGTCGTGCTCCACGTTCAGCGGTGCATCGGCGCCATTGCCCCTCTGACGTAACAGCCCGGTGAGGAGCGCCTCGAACCGCCTGGCACTCGACTCGGCATCGCCAAGGAGCGCCTCCCAGCTCTCGGTCGTCGGGACGAGGGGCTGAAAATACAGAGCCTCGCCCCGCTCGTCGTAGACGCAGTAGTTGCCGTGCTGATCGTGAACGAAGTACTCGGGCAGCGATCGATCCACACCGAGGATGTCCCACTCGCGCAGGGCGGAAGAACTATCGATCGTGGTGAACGGCGGGAACCCGCAGGCAACGTCCAGCAGGCGGCCGGTGTCTCCGCCGATCTTGCGCACCAGCTGGTCGATCCGCACGTGCCGTCCGACCAGCGTGATCGGAGGGACGCGTCCGCCCCAGCAGCCGGGCAACAGGTGCGACGCGATCGAGGCGAACATCTCGGCCTGGAAGGGCGAGAAGTCGTGCGCCGGCATCCGCGCCCGCTGCATCAGCGCGACGGCGCGCTCCAGGAACGCGCGCGCGTCCTCACGGTCCGGCAGCGCCTCGAGACGCTCGATCGTCGCCGCCGCAAGCTGGCCGTCGAAGTGCCGCCGATTCAGATCCTGAACGAACGTCGATACCGTCATGGGCAGTCTCGCTTGACTTGGGTTCGGAGGCGAACGTGACGTAGGCGCTGCAATCCCCAACCGGCGGTTCATCCGGCCTGCTGATGGCGTCAGGCCGTCGCTCATCCATTCGGCGGGTAGTCTGGTTTGGGATCGCCCGAGTAGTTGCCGAACGAAGCAGCGCAACTCATCCCGCGTCGATCGCCGGGTCGCGAGATTCTAGCGCGAATGACTGCCGCGCTCTCGATCGTGCGCGTGACCCGCGCGATTGTCGTTGAGTCACTGGGGTGTTGCAAGCGAGCGTGTCGATCGTTATAGAGTGCGTTCTGGTTCGTGGCCGACGTCGCGTCGGCGCGAGGAGCCGTGAATCCGGTGGATTCCGAGAGGTTGCGCTCCAATCGGATGCAGGACGAACCTGGGAGGCAGCATGAGCATTCAGTCGCATCTCGACACGGTGCAGGCAGCGCGTCATCGGTACGACAACCTCTCCGGCGGTGCGAGAGCGCAAGCGATCTGCGCGTTCGTGGTGTGGGAACACAGAGCCGAAGGTTGGGGGCGGTTCAAGAAGGGCGACGGCACCCTAAGTGCCGACGTGATTGCGCTGAAGGTACCCGGGGAGGCCACGGTTCACACATTCGACGTTCTGGGCGACTCGGAGAACGCGGCGACACCGCAGTTTGGACCAACGCAGCCGACCGGGCGCGGAGATCTTGCACGCTGGGTCGCCCCCGTGCGTCCGTTCGACGTGCCCGAGCCGACCATCGCGGTGACGGGACATACGACGACAGCACCACAGGACCTCGCCGCCCTGCAAGCAGAGGTCGCCGCGCTCCGCTCTCAGCTCGATGCCCTCGCCGCACGTCCCGTACTCGATCTCGACACGGTGCTGCACGCGGTCGTCGAGCGCATCGGGCTGACGCTTGGAAGCTGACCATGATGCGGCCTGTTGGAAGCTCGTGCTGCATCGCGAGCGAAGGTCGCGCTGAGCGAGCTCTTTCCGCGGTCGCGTAACCTGCTGCTGCGGCACCGCTCCGATCAGCCGGCAGCGCGTTCGACGGATCGAGTTCCGTGATCTGCCGAAGACGATCTCGGGAAAGAGCCGCCGCGTGCACCTGCGCGTGGAAGAGCATCGCGCGTCGCGCGATAGGGCGCCGACCGAATTCTGGGAAGACGACGTATAGAGCGGGAGTGTGACGCGGGCCGCGGTCGTGCCCGCCCACGGCGACTCGTCGTCTTCCGTTCACTGGACCACAATCTCGCCCGTCATCCTCGGGTGAATGGAACAGAAGTATTTGTACGTCCCGGCAGCGTCGAACTGGTGCGAGAACTGGCCGTCGGTGTCGAGCACCGGCGACTTGAACTGGCGGTCCGTGCTGACGACGTTGTGCGGCACGTCATCGTGATTCGTCCACGTGACCGTCGCTCCCGCCGGGACCGACGCCCGCGGCGGCGTGAAGCTGAAGTTGTCCATCATCACATCGTGTCCACCGGCCGCGCGCGGTTCTGCTTCGAGCGGCAGGTCGGTGATTGCAATCGGGTGATTCACGTCGTGAAACGACATGCGTGAGAGCCCGAGCACTTTCCGGAGCCGATCGTCCGGCACCTTCATCGGTCCTGGCGACGGTGCGGTGCCCGGGGCGGGTTGCACGAACGCCGTCGACATGGCCGTGTGGAACGTGACGTTGCCCTCCACCTTCTGCATGACCTGATGAATGTGTCCGTTGAGGACCGACACCGAGCCGAACCGCTTCACGTACGAGAGCGCACGTTCGCTGTCGTCGGTTCCCCAGCCCCAGTCCGGATAGATCGACCACAACGGCATGTGAGCAAACACGACGATTGGCGTGCTGCTCGTCAGCCGCTTCACGTCGCTCTCCATCCACTCGAGCTGCTCGTCGCCCAACGTGCCAAGCCCGCCCGCCTTGAGGTTCACGACGTTGACGAGACCAATGAAGTGTACGCCTCCGTGGTCGAAGCTGTGCCAGCCGGCGCCGCGAGTCCCTTTCCCAAATCGTTCCAGGTAGCTTTTCCCGTCGTCCTCGAGCACATCGTGCTCGCCGGGGACATAGAAGACTGGAAGAGCCAGCTCGGAGAGAACCTGCTGTACGGTGTCGAACTCTGTCGGCCTGGAGAGGTGTGTGAGGTCTCCGGTGTGCAGCACGAACGCGGGCGGATCTGGTTCAGCCTTGATCTTCTCGATGGCCGAACGAAGCGTCGCGGTCACGTCGGTATTGGCCGGCTTGTCGAAACCGATATGACTGTCGCTGATCTGAACGAAGCGGAGACCGCTGCCGCCGTGCGCCATCGTCGCCGTCAGGGGTGCCTGGCCGAGCGGCGCCCCTCGCAGGATCCCGCCCGACATGGCCCATGCGGCGCCCGTACCGACCCACGCCATGCACTGGAGAAAGTGTCGCCGATCCAACTCGCGCTCGTCATTGTTACCACTCACAACATACCTCCTTACGGACGAAAATAGTTGACGCCCCACACCAGCAACCCTCCGAGGTGCCCTGCGGCCCCGACCAGACCGGCCGCTCCGAACAGCGCGAATCGATAGATGCGAACCCCGCCGAGCCGATGCGTCCGTTCCAGCCACGTGGTCGCGGCCGCCCCGACGGTCGCTGCTGTTGCCGCGGATCCGACCCAGCGATGCCACTCGAGGAGCGCACTCGCGACGGTCTCGTCGGCTGCGGCGAGCCGCCACCCGGCGGTGGCGGCAACAAGGGCGAGTACGGCGGCGGCGCGGAGATTGGCGACGGCGAGGAAGCGCCAGCGGGCGTCGGCGGTCATCACCGATGCGCTCTCCGCCGCGGCAGCGACGATCACGAGCGCAATCGGGAAGTGAATCAGCAACGGGTGCAGTCGACCAATCAGTGCCATTTGCCTGGGGAGACCGCGCGAGCGCGGAATCTATTCCACGGGATGCGTCCGGCAGATTGTCGTCAGCTCGCCACTGGGTCGGACCGGCTGCCGGGAGCGACGAGCATCTGCCGGGCCGTCTGCCGCAACCGTTCGCGCGCGCGAGACAACGTCGACATCACGGTTCCGATGGGCACGCCGAGCACAGCCGACATCTCCTTGTAGGAGAGATCTTCCATTTCGCGCAGCACGAGAACTTCGCGAAACCGCGCCGGAAGCGCCGCAAGCGCCGCCTCGGCGAGTGCAGTGTCCGCACGCCGCAACAGCTGCTGTTCGGGATTCGACCGACTCACCTCGTGCGAGTGCACCTCTTCATCGAACGCCTCGACCAGGCTTGAGGTGCGCGCCTTGCGCAGCCACGCGTAACACGTGTTCCGAACGATCGCGAGCAGCCAGGCGCGCGGGTCGCCGCCGTGGAAGCCGCTTGCGTATCGGAACGCACGCGCATAGGCCTCCTGGACAACGTCTTCCGCATCGTCGCTGTTTCGCATCAGCCAGCGCGCCAGGTTGTATGCGCAGTTACGGTGGGGAACGAGCAGCGCGACCAGGTCTGGCGCGTCCATGCCGATGGACAGGCGTACATTCATCGTGATTCTCCCCGTGTGGCGTCGCCACGCTGACAGCTCGTGTCTCGAGGAGTGGAATGTGCGCGCGCCCAGACCCTGCCGACCATGGAGCCGCGGTCCTCGGGCAATGGAACGCGCCTCCCCCAGCAAGTACTTTCAGGTCTTGGAGTTCCGAAGAGCGGTCCTGTGCCGGCCGAGTGGTAGACTGGCCGTCTTCAACGTGCATCGCGATGCGAGAAGACCGCACCGTCGACCGGCTGCGATTCGGCGTCTTCGAAGTCGAGCTTCGCGCGGGAGAGTTGCGGAAGCGCGGCGTGAGGATACGGCTGCAGGAACAGCCGTTTCAGGTCCTGGCGATGCTGATTCAGCGGCCGGGCGAGATCGTCACACGCGAGGAGCTTCGGACCCGGTTGTGGAGCGCCGACACGTTCGTGGACTTCGATCACGGAGTGAACAAGGCGATCAACCGGATTCGCGACGCCATCGGTGACTCGGCGACGAGTCCCCGTTTCATCGAAACGGTCGCACGACGCGGGTATCGCTTCATCGGAGACGTCACCGCGGTGGAACAGACCGGTGTCTCCCCTCGGGAGCCGCCGGTTGACACGCCGCCGGGCTTCACCGCTGAGCATACCGGGCCTCCGCCCGAGCCCGGGCCGGCCCACTCACGGCGCATCTGGAGCGTCGCGGGGGTCGCGGTCGCGATTGTTTTCGCTGTCGTTCTCTTCGTGCGACTGCGATCTGGTCCTCCGATCGCGCCGATCCACTCCCTCGCGGTCCTGCCCCTCGAGAATGTCTCCGGTGACGTGTCGCAGGAGTACTTCGCCGATGGCATGACCGACGAGCTGATTACGACGCTGGGCCAGATCAGTGCGCTCCGGGTAATTTCTCGTACTTCGGCGATGCTGTACAAGGGTGCCCGGAAGCCATTGGCGCAGATCGCTCGCGAGCTCGATGTCGATGCGGTAGTGGACGGCGCGGTGTTCCGCTCCGGCAATCAGGTCCGGATCACGGCCGAGATAATCGATGCCCGCAACGACACACATCTCTGGTCGCATTCGTTCAGTGGCGAATTGCGCGACGCGTTGGCGCTGCAACAGACGGTGGCGCGGGCGATCGCGGATCAGATCAGCCGCACAGTGAATTCCCACGAGCGTGCCGTGCTGCGGCAGAGCGCGGTCGTCGACCCGCAGGCGTACGAGGCCTACCTGAAGGGCCGCTACTTCTGGAACAAGCGGACCGGTGATGATTTCCGAAAGGCGTCCGAATACTTCAACCAGGCGATTGCGCGCGACCCGACCTATGCGCCGGCCTACAGCGGCCTCGCCGATACCTATGCCCTGATGGGCGATTGGGAATACGGCGTGCTCGCACCACTGGACGCGCTGCCACGGGCGAAAGCTGCGGCCATCAAGGCTATCGCTCTCGATGATGCGCTCGGCGAGGCCCACACGTCTCTCGCCTTTCTCCTGGATGCGTTCGATTGGGATTTAGCGTCGGCCGACCGCGAATTCAAGCGAGCGATCGCCCTCAACCCCGGCTACGCTACGGCGCATCATTGGTACGCCTGGCACTTGAGCCTGCTGGGCAAAAACGACGAAGCGATCGCGGAAATGAGGAGGGCCCGACGCCTGGACCCGCTGTCGCTCATCATCAACGCGGACTTCGCGGAACTCCTGCTCATCGCACATCACGTCGAGGAGTCGATTCAGCAGAGCCGTAAGACGCTCGAAATGGACGCAAATTTTCCCCTCGCGCACAACCAGCTCGGCGTCGCCTACCTCGCCCGTCACCAGCCGGCGGCGGCGATTACCGAATTGCAGCGCGCCGTACGCCTGTCGGAAGGGAGTGCCACGTGCACGGCAAACCTGGCGTGGGCCCTGGCTGAATCCGGGGCGAAGAGCGACGCCGTACGAATGCTCGAGGATTTGAAGAAGCGCTCCCACTCGGGTTACTCGAACGCGAGCGAAATCGCGATCGTCTACGCCGCGCTCAGCGACAATGGCCGGGCGATGACCTGGCTGGAGAGGGCCTACAACGAACGATTCAACCCCAGCGTGCTTCTACGACCAGGGTTCGATTCGCTGCGCGGCGACGCGGGGTTCAAGGATCTCGAGCGCCGCGTCGGCCTCGCTCATTGAGTGACGTCGTCTGGCGCCGGTGACGAATCGCTCGCCATACACGCCACCAACGCCCAATCCACGTTCCCAACCAGTGCGCCGTCGAACGTCTTCAGCAACATGGACAACGGCCGTGGGGAATATCTTTCTGCGGCGGGAGGTTACACCCGATCGAGCCGGTGTCCGTGAAGAGCGGTGAACCGATGGTTACAGCTCACAGCCTGTTCGAAGCGCATCTGATCGTCAGCGATTTGGACCGGGCGATCCGATTCTATCGCGACGTCCTGGGACTCGCCCTGGCGCACATCACGCCGCGACGCGAGGCGGCGTTCTTCTGGATTGGGGGCCGCGGCAACGCCATGCTTGGCTTGTGGACGGCAGGCCCGGCGCCGATGAGCGTTACGTCACATATAGCCTTTCGCGCCAGGGTGGACGACATCGTGACTGCTGCCGGCGTGCTGCGGTCTCTCGGCGTCACGCCGCTGGACTTCAACGGTCGGCCGACGGAGCTGCCGGTCATTCTTCCGTGGATGCCCGCCGTGGCGATCTATTTCAGAGATCCGGACGGCCACCTCCTGGAGTACGTCGCCATGCTCCCGCAGGAGCCCCGCCCGAACGATGACGTTGTGCCATGGGGCACCTGGGAAGGATGAGGGAGCAACGAGCCCAGGTTCGCGAGCTGCGATTCAGGTCAAACGCGATGCACAGGACGCACAGCAATGGACGGCGAGCGGCGCTGGTCGAAGTCTCGCCAGGCGCTCTCTGCGAGCTGGCATTTCCTCCCGGGTCCGTTCTCACCCTCTACATGAACAGGTGCAACTGTGCCAGCAGCGCCGACGTGCTGGCGGCGAACGCGTGGTCGTGGTAGTACGAGACGTTCACGTGCCAGTGGGTGCGCGGCAGCAGGTCGGCTGCGAACTCGAGGCGGCGCAGACTGGTGGAGCCTTGCGCGCCGCCGGCCGCCCGGAACTGTGGAGAGAACTTCAGCCAGACGCCGCGACACACCTCGACGGAGGTCTCATTGACCACCACGCCCAGGTGCCCGCCCGCTGCTTTCGTCCGCAGGTCGGCGTCGGCCTCCGTCCAGATGGACACGCGAGAGTTTGGCGCGAACCCGAACGCGCCGCCCACCGCTCCTGACTGCGGATCCACATTCGTCGAGCGGCGATAGAAGGCCGAGCCGACGAGCGCGGCGCGCGGGGCGAGATCGAACTGCCAGCGCCCGGCGGTGGAAAACCCGCGACGATCGTGGTCGTGCAGGACGGCCTCGGCCTTGCCGGGGCTGACCATCACCTGCACCAGCGACGGGCCGATCGCGTCGCTGACCTCGACGCCGTAGACCTGATCATCGAAATCGAGATCGAGATAGCTGCGCGTGTAGGCCGTGTGATCGGCAAACCGTAATCCGAAGGCGGGCAGGAATCGACCGGCTCGAATCCGGAGGCCCCCGCCGGTCGCAAACGAAATCCAGTGCTCGTAGGAAATCAACGCGGCCTCTGGCAGCGTGCGGCCGTTCCGCACGGCGGAATTCGGCGGCTGGCGGCCGACCGTGCCGTATGCAGTCCATCCGTTCTTCTGCACCGCGCCAATGAGATCGAGGTTCATGAGGAGATTCATGTCCTGGTGCCCACCTGGAAAGCCGATCCGCAGATAAGACGGGCGCATCTCGAGCCCGAGGTGCACAGGGCCCAGCACGCTTCCCAACGCGCCATACAGGAACGCCTGTTCGCCGCGCGGATCGTCATCCGCGCCCGAAGCCGGCGCCGTCGCGGTGCCACCCGTCGTCGACAGCTCTCGATGCGAGAGGAGCCGTCCGTACGGCGTCAGCAGCCCGCCGCCTGTAGGCGAGTAATGACACGCGGTGCAGCGCGTGTACTGCTTCGCGAGAAACATCGGCTCGGCCCGCGCCGTTGACGCGAAGACCGTCATCGCGACGAGGAAGACGGTGGTTCTCATCATTTCCTCACCGCGAGACGGCAAACGCCACTTCAACCCGGATGGCGTCGGTGACCCCGACGCCGAGGTAGCGCGGTTGACGGATGCGGTAGTCCGGCAGGTTGATGGGGAAGGATGCCTTCACGCGAAGACCGCCGGCCGCCTGGCGGACGTCGACGGCCCCGGTCACCGTTTGCGTCACGCCGTGCAGCGTGAGCCGTCCGGTGAAGGATCCCTTGCCCTCCGGCGCCTCCGGATTGAGCCCATTCAGTTCGATCTCAGAGAGTGTCGCCGTATCGAAGCGCGGACCATTCTCCACCTCGAGGTAGTTCTCGCGGAGATGCTCGTTGCGCAAACCGATCCCGGTATCGAGCGTGCGCAGATCCACCGCGAGGCTGCCATCCAATCCCCGCGACCCACCCGCACTGGACGTTACCGATCCGCTGAGCGCCGTGGTCTTTGCATCGAAGCTGCCGCCGATCGTCATCGGGCAGATCACGCGTACGTCGCCAGGTCCCACGCGCCATGTGTCCGCCGCGACGAGCGTCGCCCCGGCGAGAACGAGGCCGACGAGTGTCGATGTCACAACCGGTCCGCAACGGCGCCGTTCGAAGCGATCGCACACCACCGCGGCGCTCGCGACGATTCCACCCATGTGATCCATCCCTTCCCCACGCTGCGCGGCGATGCTCGCTGGCGCGTCGACGAGCCAGCCGTTCATGAACGCCGCCTCGCGCAACGATCTCTATTCGCCTAGACCCGGAACTCAACTTGTGTTGAGACTGTGCCGGGTTCCGAGTTCTGAGTTCCAGGTTGGCTTCCGGGTTCCGGGTGCGTTCCAAGTTCCTTGTTCACGGGTTCCGGTTCCAAGTGCCGGGTTCGTAATATCGCCGTCGCTCCAATCGAGCCTGTGACGAACCTGAAACTCGGAACCAAGGAACCAGGAACCATTGAACCCCCGGGGAACCTGGAACGAACGAGGAACGAGGAATCCAACCTGGAACCCGGAACCCGGAACCGGAACCAGTCAAGTGAGTACCGGGGTTAATCCGCTGGTGCCCAGGAATATTCCCGGCTGCGCAACGCCGCTGCCAGACCGAGCCGCTCGCGATCTGCAACTGCGACTGCCATCCGCGGCGGTCATCCGGGAATATCCGAGGGTGCCCGCAGATTACGTCAATGTGTGCAGGCGCTCGCCGTTCCGGCAGCGTCGGCGACAAGGTCCCATGTCACAGACAGCAGGAGAATGGTATGAAGAATTGCAACACAACGGAACCGCAGAGCACCCAGCGTAGCCCGATCACTGGGTGCCTCATTGCTCTCGGCGTGGCTCTCACGTTTGCTGTGCCGCAAGCGGCCCACGCCCAGAATGTCACACCGCCATCTGTGCCCGCCGGCCTCGAGGTGCCACCGCCGAACGTTGCATTCCTCGTGGGTCACGCCATCGGCACACAGAATTACGAGTGCCAGCCGTCGCCTCTCATCGGACGCGTCGCCTGGACGCTATTTACGCCACAGGCGACGTTGTTCGGCGACCAGGATGATCAACTCATCACCCACTTCTTCAGCCCCACCCCTGAAGACCAGATCGTGCGCGCCACGTGGCAAGACTCCCGGGACACGAGCACGGTGTGGGCACGCGCGATCGTTGCCGTCGCCGACCCGAACGAGTCGGGTGCGATTGCCTGGGTCAAGCTGCAAACTGCTGGAACCGCAGTAGGACCGACCGGGGGCACCACGCTTTCGAAGACGACGTTTGTCCAACGGGTGAATACCGTCGGAGGGTCGGCACCGGCAACGGGTTGTAACGTGCCCACGGACATCGGCCGCAAGGCGTTCGTGCCCTATACGGCCGACTACTTCTTCTACCAGGCGCCCGAGCCCGAGAGCGACTGATAAGCGTGTCCGCGCACGAGGAGCAAAGAACCGCCGTGAATCATCGATTGTGATTCACGGCGGCTACCCACCACTTGCCCGGTGGACAACGGATTCCCGCCCAGCTTCCCCTCCCGCAGACCGCGCCAAAGCGTTAGCGCCTTCACCGACGCTGCGAAGATAGTGGCCGCACGTCGACATTCACGTCGTCGGTGTCGGCCTGCGCCCAGTCTGCGTCCTTCTCGCCTGGGCGGACGTCCCGGCGGAGGCCAATGCACTTGGTCCGGGCTCTTCAACTCACTGGATCAACGTCATCGCTCTGACCGCAGCACGGTCACTGCGTTCGAAAAGTGTCATAGGTAGGCACCGCCTGGTTGCGTGCTCGGCGGCGTGCTGAAATGCTCGCACCTGCCGGTCAAGCACGCACTGGACGGTGAACGATGAACGCTCGCCGCTCGTCGCCCGCTTTCAGCCGACAGCGTCTCTCAGTCCAGCGTCGCGGGGGCGCGAACCGCGATTTCATATTTGCGGGCCACGCGGGCGTGCGAAGCTGCGGACGGTCCGCGGGTTCACAGTGGGCAACGAATCCGCCATGGAGCCCTGCACACCGGTGGGACGAGCCTTGACGGCGCGACGCTCGCACTACGGCAGCAGCTGGCGGTCACCGACGAGCTGCTGCGGGACGAACGTCGATCCCTGCAGGTCGTCGTCGTCGAAGGCGAACACCAGGAACGTGTTCGGGTTGTCGATGCCGCAGGGATGGTGCGCATCGGTGATGGCGGGGACGAAGTCGTTGTCGTTGCTCACATACAGGGTGTGCTTGACGGCGCCGTCAATGACGACGTTCTCTCCGAAGGCAAGGCCCTCCAGCTTGGCCGGAATGTCAGAAGCGCTCATGCGGAGGGGGGCCGTGGTCAGGACGTTCACGAAGTCGAGAAACAGCGACTTCGCGACAGCGCACGACGAGAGGACCACTGGGTCGGTAATCGCGCTGACGTCGACAGCGCCGTCGAGGTTGATCTTGTAGAGCCGCTTGAGCGCTGCCACCGAGCCGTCCCCGAGTCCCTGGCCATCCCGCTCGTCCACCAGGAACTCGTGGTCGTTCAGGGCGAGGATCTCGCTGACCATGCCGTATTTGGGGTTCGCAGCGGTTCCGATGTTGTCGAGCGTGTAGCCATACTCGTGAACGACGACGCCCGTCTCGATGTCGATGATCACGATCCGCGTTGTGGAACCGTTGCTACCGCCATCCTGAAGCAGGGAACTCTGGAGGATGCCGACGAGCGTCCGTCCGTCGGGCGCGATCGCCAGTCCCTCCATTCCCTTGTTCGCGACCCTGCCGGACCGATTGCCATTGATCTCGTCCAGACCCATCGCGCCAGGGCTGCGGATAGCGAAGCGGTTCGGCAACGCGACCACGGCGATTCGCGTTCCGGTACGGCGGTCGAACTGATAAACGTACGGACCGTACTCGTCGGAGATGAAGACGCTCTCGCCGTTGTTGGCGACGCGGATGCTCTCCGGATCGAAGCGCCCATCGATCGCACTGGCCGAGACCTGCGTTGGATCGAAGCCGTCGGAACGGCCGGTGAGGTAGTGGGTGTGATTGATCGCGTTCAGCGCCGGAACGCCGGTCGGCAAGTCGCCGCAGCCCAGGCCGTAGGAACCGCCCAGCCCGTAGACCACCGGCGAGGGGCTCGACAGCAGCGTCGTGTCGAGCAGCGCCGGCGTGAGCGTGAAGGGAAGCGCTGCACCGGCCGGGCTCGGCTCGAGGGCCAGTCGAAAGGTGTGGAAGCGAGTGATGTACGACGTCGTGTCATCGACGCAGGAGTCATAGGGATTCGCGTTCGGGCCGCGATCGGCAACGGCGAGGAATGTGTTCCCGCCCGCGTGGGCGAGACCGGACCCAACTCCTCCGAGACGATTGCCCGGCACACCGTTTTCGAGCGGATCGGCGGTCTCGGCCGCCATGTCGTCGCTGGCGCCACTGATGTTGCCAACCGCAATCAGAACCGGCCGTGCACCGGCAGAGCTGGCAGTGGCGTAGACCAATGACGCAAGCAGCGAAGCGATCCGGACTCTGGTACGCACTCGCGGGGGCCTCCGTGAAGACGACGCCCATCAAACGTGATGTGTGAGAAACGACCCGCGACGACGGTCAGCCGTGACGCGTCCAGGCCTCGCAGGCGATCGCGGCGTCAAGACCGTCGATAGAACGGCGAGACGCAGTGATTGCACCCGATCCTCTACTTATCCGTAATCTCCGGGACCCTCGAATATTCCCGAACGAGCAGACGCGGCACGTGGCGTCGCCTCTCTACTCGTCGCCATCGTTGACAGCGGGAATACCAGCAGCGAACCACACGCCACCAGTGTTGCGAATCAGGAGCACCGGGCTGGGGCACTCCGTCGGCACCACGGTCAACGTGTCATCGATCGAGAAATCTCCGTTCGGCTCGAGAGGAACACCTGCAAGAGCCGTGCTGTGCTGGACGAAGGGAGCCGTGGCCTCGCAAATCAGCGTGGCGAACACGCGCTGGTTGGCGTTCGTGCCGATCGAATTGCCGCTGGCGAGAAGCAAACCGCGCCCTCTCACCCTGATACGCCCGTCGGCGTCGACATCGGCTTTGAGACTGGCGATCGTCCACGGACCAGCGCCCGGGTTGACACCTCTTACGATGTTCGTCCGCACGTTCGGAAAGCTTCCATCCGCATTCGCCGGTGGGACACCAGCGGATACCGGAATCACACCGATGCCGCCCTCGAACCTCGCCAGCGACTCACGCGCAGATGCGCTCACCTGACCACCGAGTGCGACGGCCAATAGAATCGACATTGTCCTCTTCGCCATGGTGTTCACCTTCCGTCACGCGTGGGATCTCCACGGCTGCCCTGCGGGGATCGCAGACGCTTCCACCGCTTGCTCCCGTCCTTGCCGTCCGATGCACGACCTTCACACCCGCAGGTCGTCGAACGTCTGCCTTCGAGGCTGCGTCCTCTGCGCTGCCCGGCTGGATCAGCTCTCTCTCCAGCGCCGCGCGGAACGCCTGCCGGGCACGCGATAAGCGGGACATGACCGTCCCGATGGGCAGGCCGAATCCGTCGGCGAGCTCGCGATACGACCGACCCTCCAGCTCGCGGAGCACCAGCAGCTCGCGAGATGGACCCGGCAGCGTGCTCATCGCCCGCTCGATCAGTGCCGCGTCATCCGTGTGCAGCAGGAGCATCTCCGGATCGGATCCGGCGCGATCCGTGCTGTGGTGCTCTTCATCGAACGGGTCCGTTGCCGCCTGAACGCTGTGGCCGCGCACACCAGCACAGGTGTTGCGCACGATCCTGAGAAACCAGGCGCGGCCGTTGCCGCCCTGAAAGGTTCGGAAGTATCGAAGTGCGCGCAGCGAGGCCTCCTGCACGACATCCTCGGCATCGTGCTCGTTCCGCATCAGCCAGCACGCCAGCCGGTAGGCGGCATGGAGATGCGGCAGGACGACATCGTCGAAACTCTGGCCCATCGCGGGCGCAGTCATTGGTCGGCAGAAGGTGTTACTCATTGGAGCGCTCCGAGGATTTGTTCCACTCCCTGTTCGAGCGTCGGATACCGGAAGCGAAACCCGATTCCGCGCAGCCGAATGTTCGAGAACACGGCGTCGGCCTGGAGGACGTCGCCCAGCACCGGACCGACCAGGAAGCGGGTTGCAAGGGCCGGGAACCGGCGCACGCGAAGCCGACGGTTCGCGAGACGGGCGAACGTGCGTGCGAACTCGTGCGTGCGAATGGGGTCGTTGGCGACGACGAAGTAACGCCCGCCAGCCTCGCCGCGCTCGGCGAGATGAACGAGCGCGCGGGCACAGTCCTCAACGTGAACTGCGGACACCGACGGCCCCGTGTTGCCGAACTGCCGCACACGTCGGCCAGCCATCACCGGCTCGACGACGTGCTGGCGGAACCACGAGCCGTTTCCGTACACCCACCCGGGTAATGCCGTCACGATCGGCAGACCGGCGGCAACGTATCCGTCGACACGGTCGAGCGCCGGCACCAGGCAGGATCCCAAAGCGGAGGGCCGCGCCGGCTCGTCCTCGGTGATGGCACGCAGGCCGTGCGAGCCGTAACAGGACGTGTCGGCGACATACACGATCCGCCGCGTCGTGCCGGCAGCCACCGCGTCCAGCAGGTGCCGATCCATCGACACGCGCGCGCGTGCGATGGCCCCGGCGCGTGTGTGCGTGAGGCGCCGTTCCCACACCGGGTGGGGTGGGAGATGGAAGACCCAGTCCGCCGCCGCCTCGTCCTGCCACTGACCGGGTTCGAGCAGATCGCCCAGCACGGGGACGCCGCCGGCGAGACGCACGCGCTCTGCGGCCTCGGCCGATGGCGCCAGGCCGAACACCTCGTGGCCCCGGGCGATGAGAGCCTTCACCAGCTCCGTGCCGATGAATCCTCCGGCCCCGGTGATGAAGGTGGTCGCCACTGATTCCCGTGTCATGAGGTGAGTCTGACCGGCGAGCGGACGTCCCACCACCCACAGCACCCGCACGAGCACCCGTACGATGCCCGTACGGGCACCAACGTACGATCGAGAACCGATGAAGCCTGGTGCTCCCGGGTCATTCGGCGCGCAGCTCAACGCGCTCCGCGATCGATTCACGCGCAGTCTCGAAACCCGCGATTCACTTGTGTAGTCATGTGGGGCAGGCCTTCAGGCCTGCTTGCGAGCGCGATTTGCAGGGCTGAAGCCCTGCCCCACGTGACTGATGGGTGACAACACAAGTGAGTGCCCCACGTGTCTGCGACACACCTTGTGGCATGAAACGGACGCTTGTAGTTCTCGAGGTCTCCGGCCACAAGATGTCGTGGGCGACGAGCCCGTTTCTTTGGAGCACCGGATTAAGTGCTTCCGGGCGCTGGCATTCGTGGGGCACACGCCGGAGCGGTTCGCCCGGCGATCCGTGCGGTCAGCGGATCATCAGTCGAGGTGACCGGCCCGAAGGGCCGGCAGTGGGTCGGGTACGATACGGTTCGGGGATGGATGTCGAGTCGGCCGGACACTTACCCTGGTCGTGCCGGCGCAACTGTGATAGCAGGCAGGACGACGGAGCGCGCCGCGCGCATCCGCGCAACCGGCCAACGCGTGAAGCTGTCAACCGTGAACGGGCCGGGGCAGGTGCGGTGAGCCGGACCGTTTCAGGGTGCTCGATGGGGCGCTCGGCGAATCGCTCGAGCGCCTGCGCCTCGTTCGCCTCCGGCCGTGTCGGCCGTATCCGACACCTCACGCGTCAGCGTGATGTGATCGCGACATCACCGCGGTGTCGGAGTGCGCTTGACCACCTGTTCTAAGCGCGGGCTTGCCGCTCCATGACACGGTCGATCTCGTCGATCAACGAACCGACCGAGCTGCTGCTCCGCCCCGCTGCGTACGCCCGGGCCCACCGATCGGGGCCGAGGCGTGCCCGCACTTCGCGTTCGGCCTGTTCTTTCAGCGTTTCTACCGTCGCCCCCACTGGCCCTGCGAGCGACAGCGATTTGTCGACGAACGTGGCCCCGGTGCGTTCGGCGACGGCGTCCAGGGCGCCCAGAATGCGCGCCGCCCACGCGTCATCGCCCTTCAGAATCGCCGCGGCGGCGAGAGGCGGCAGCGTGTACACGAAGGCGAACCGGTCGTCGAGGTCCCGGATGCGTGCAAGGCTGTCACGCGTCACCGCGATCGCCTGATCGGGGAGCCGGCGCCGCACCGCCAGCACCGCGCGGACATACAGCGTCAACAACTGGAACCACGGACCGGCGGCTCGAAGTGCCGTTGTGGCCTCATCGAGCAGCCGTTCCGCCGTGTCGGTGTCGCCGGTCGCGAGAGCCACGCCCGCCATCCCGCTCAGCGCGTTGCCATGGCCCCACGCGATCCCCCGCGCCTGAAATTCCCGGACACTGTGGGCGAACCGGTCGCGGGCGGCAGTGACGTTTCCGGCGGCGTGCTCGACGTGCCCGAACAAGTTCTCGGCGTGCGCGACCATTTCCATGTCGCCGGCGCCGTGGGCGGCCGCGAGGGCATGCGTGAGCGCGTCGCGCGCGCCGTCCAGTTCTCCTTGCACGTACCGCATCGCAGCCGCTCCTACCAGGGCTCTCGCCTGCGCTGCCAATGGAAGGGAGTGCACGCTGAGCACGTGTTCGTACCACCTGAGGCCTTCGGCCGCATGCCCCCTGATCACCCAGAACAACATCAGCCGCCAGCCGATCTCCGATGCGTCCGCAGCGCCGCCGGACGCGATGAGCCAGGCCAGTGCGCCACGGTAGCTGTCGAGATCGTCACGCACGCGATCGAGCCACTCGCCCTGCGCGGCTCCGACCAGCCCCTCGGCGGCGAGGGCGGCTTCCCGGCTGCAATATCGCGCCAGCCCCTGCAGTGCGTCGTCGCGCTCGCCCGCTGCGCTGAGCTCGAGCGCTGCGTACGCCCGCACGGTTTCGAGCATCTGGTAGAGCGGGCGTGTCGCCAGTGCGCTCTCCGCGCGCACCAGGAGGCTCTTGTCGATCAATGCGGCCGCGGCGCTGAGGGCCTCGCCGATGGCGAGTGGGGAATCGTGACTGACCAGCAAGAACCGCCGCCGCCGCTTCGATCGGAAACCGGCCCGGCAGCGCACCGAGTCGGCGGAACACGCGCTGCTCGTTCGGGGCGAGCAACTGGTAGCTCCAGGCGACGGTCGCGTTGATCGTCTGTTGACGTTGGGGAAGATCGCGAGGGCCGGCTGTCGAGAGCAAAGGATTGTCGGTGAGTCGGCCGAGCAGCTGTTCGACGGTCAGCACTTTAACCCATGGCGCGGCGAGCTCGAGTGCGAGCGGCAGGCCATCGAGTCGCCGGCAGATCTCCGCTACTGGAGGGCCGTTGGCGGGGGTGAGACGGAATTCAGGTTGCACATCCCGCGCCCGCTCCAGGAAGAGCCGCACTGCAGGAGAGCGCGCGAGATCGGCGGTTGACATCGCATCGACCAGCGGGTGCAACGCGAGTGGTCCTACGCCATACTCCCGCTCTCCTCGTACGCGAAGCGGGGCGCGGCTCGTGATCAGGACGCGAAGCGCGGCGACCGACGCCAGGAGATCCGCGACCAGTGGTGCCGCGTCCAGGACCTGCTCGAAATTGTCGAGTAGCAGCAGCGTGGGCGTACCGTCGCAGGCAGCCCGGGCCCGCCTCGGCAAATCGAGCGCGGTTGCGTCCAGCACGCCGAGCGCTTCCGCAACCGCCGGAGCGACCGACGCGGCGTTCCGAATCGCGCCCAGGCCGACAAACAGCACACGGCCGCCGCATTCGGCGGTCACTCGGGCGAGCTCCAGCGCCAGACGGGTCTTTCCGGCTCCCCCTGGCCCGGTGAGCGTGATGAGACGTGTAGTGGAATCGGCGAGCCAGAGCCGCAGCGTCTGCAGGTCGGCATCGCGCCCGAGAAGGGCGGTCAGAGGCAAGGGTAGCGAGAGGTCGCGTTGCTGACCCACCTTGGGACCAGCTGCCCGCGCGCTCTCGACGAGCGCATCGCGGGTCGCTGCGGTCAAGTCAAGGGCCGCTGACAGCGCGCGTACGGTCTCGACATGCGGCCGCCGCCGTTCCCCGCGCTCCAGCGCGCTCACCGCATGCACCGACAGGCCGGCAATCGTCGCGAGCTCTTCCTGTGTGAAGCCGGCAGTCTCGCGCAGTGCTTTCAGCCGGGCGCCGAATGTTCCCGGACCCCCTGCTTTCATCGCGCGTATATGTTACTGCTGCGGCCTTTACGGGGCACGCACGAATGATCCGCGACTTCGACAAGCCCTGATCAACGCGTCGCCCCGTGCCGCCTCTGCACAGACCTCCTTGACTGAGACGCTGACCGTGATGTCGGCCCGCGTCATCCCCGGCGCCGTCGATCACCGTGCCGCTTCCCGCTCACATCAATCTGCGATAGTGCCGCCGTATCGAAATAGTCCGCGATAAGCAGAGCGAGGCAGGGATGAGCCTGGTGCCGCGGATCAGGACATGACCGACTCGACGACCGCCGTCGCCGGGAATATTCGAAGCGAGCAGGCGATTAGCTGATTCAGTTGGCGGGGGTGCGATGGTCACAACCAGCCTGATGGGCGCTCGCGAACACAGACGAACGCCTGCGCATCGGTAAGCTCGGAAATGGAGAACGACATGAGTTACGTACGATCGATTTCCCGTCTTGGTCTGCCCACCCTGTCTGCGAGCGTGCTGGCCGCGATAATTGGCGTGGTCCCGGGTCCAGCCCATTCCATCCAGGCGGCGCTCCTCGATGGCGGCAGGGGACCGCAGCTCCTGATTGGCCGCGACGACGACAAGACTGAAAACATCGCTATCCAGGCGGGGGCGGCCACGAACCAGTCTCTGGACCGCACTGACGTCATCGAGGGCGGGCAGGGGAATGACGTGATCTTCGGGTTGAACGGCGACGACGTGATCGACGGCGGTCAGGGGCAGGACATCATCCTCGGCGGACCCGACGGCGGGGCTGCGCCGGGCGGTCCACCGAACAGCGACATCATGTTCGGCGGGCAGGGCGACGATGTGAATCTCTGGGCGCCTGGCGATGGCAGTGAAGCATTCATCGGCGGGCCGGGGCTCGACGCGCTCGTCTTTGGCGCGACTGATCGCGAGGCCGTTCCCGATCCCCAGACCGGCGTGCGGCTGCCGACACTGCTGTCGGGAGTCGAAGGGTTTCCGCAGGGCATACCCACGGCGGACGTGAGCGGCTTGCCACAGCACTGCAGCGTGGAGCGGAGCCCGTCACCGGCCTACGACTACCTGGTGCGGTTCCTTGGGCCGGCCGGCAATATCATCGTCACGGTGCGTGTGAAGGGCGTGGAGCAGTTCTTCTGCCCGAGCCAGCTAGGCGGCGGGATCGCGTTCGCCGATCTCACGCTCGCCTCGCCGACCTTCGTTGACGTCTCGCAGAACGAGGTCGAGACTCTGAATCCGCTCGTCGGCGCGATGATCCGCTAGCGGGATGAGGTGTGCGGGCTTCACTTGATTGGGTACGGTTCCGGTTCCGGGTTCGGAGTTCCAGGTTGGGTTCCTCGTTCCTCGTTCGTTCCAAGGTTCCCTGAGGGTTCAAAGGTTCCTGGTTCCTTGGTTCCGAGTTCCAGGTTCGTCGCAGGCTCGATTGGAGAAGGCAATATGACGAACGCGGCACTTGGAACCGGAACCCGTGAACAAGGAACCTGGAACGAACCCGGAACCTGGAAGCCAACCTGGAACCCAGAACCCGGAACCCGGAACCGGCTTCGTAGATCAGGAGGGACCTGTGTATCGCAACCGCTCGACACTGGCCGTCGTTGCGCTTGTCTTCACGTTCACAGCGCCGTTCGCTGGCCACGTGTCGGCCGAACGGCGCACCGTCGATACGCAACGGTCGACGATGACGGTCCGGGTCTTCAAGTCGGGCCTGTTCCGGGCCTTCGCTGACAACCACGTCATCCAGGCACCACTCTCGGAAGGATCGGTCGACGACGCGTCAACGGCACACGTGGAGTTCGTCCTTGATGCCCATCGCATGCGGGTGCTGGATCCGGGTCTGTCACCAAAGGATCGCGAGGACGTGCAGACAAGAATGTTCAGCCCCGACGTCCTCGACGTTCAGCGCTTTGGTCAGATTCGATTCCATTCGACGGCCGTCCAACGGCTCGAGGGCGATCGCTGGCTGGTTCATGGCGACCTCGAGCTGCATGGCCAGATCCGCTCAATCGCAGTGAGCGTCGCTCGCGAGAATGGCCGCTACAAGGGCTCGACCACACTGCGGCAGAGCGAGTTCGCGATAACGCCCATCAGCATCGCTGGTGGCACAGTGAAGGTGAAGGACGAAATCGCCGTCGACTTCGACATCGTCATGGCTGACCGTTGACCGAGCGTCTTGCGGCAGCCGCTGGCCGTTGCCGGCAAGCTGCTGCGGGACGAGCGCCATCCCTGCAGGTGGCCCTCGTCGTCGAAGGCGAACACATGAATCGTGTTCGGGTTGTCGATGCCGGAGCGATGGTGCGTATCGGCGATGGCGGGAACGAAGCCGTTGTCGTTGCTCACATACAGTGTCGCCTGACGACCCGTCGATCGACGACGTTCCACCGATTGCTCCCGCCTTTACCGTCCGACGCACGACGTTCACACCGCACGTCGTCCAACTCCTGCCCTGCGCGAATCGCTGGCGCAGCATAGCTGACACTCGCGTAGAGCCAGAACACGGCGTCCAGCGCCGGCGATGAGCGTGGTCGCCACTGATTCCCGTGTCATCACGTGAGTCTGACGGCGGGCAGACCTCCCACCACTCTCAGCACCTGCACCGGACTCGTACGGCTGCCCGCACGAGCTCGGAAGTAAGATGAAGGATCCATGAAGCCAGGTGCTCCCGGGTCATTTGGCGCGCAGCTCAAGGCGCTCCGCGACGCCGCGGGGTTTACGCAGGAGGAACTCGCGACGATTGCGGGGCTCTCCGTCCATGCGGTGAGCGCGCTGGAGCGGGGGGAACGACGGCGTCCGCACGTCGAGACCGTGCGCGCGCTTGCCGCGGCCCTCGACCTGACTGGTGCAACCCGCGACGCCCTCCTCGGCAGCGCCCGCGCCCCTGTCGGCGACGCGGCGATCGAATTGACCCGCGACTCGTTGCCCGTAGCGCTGACGGCGTTGCTCGGCCGCGAGGCCGACATGCAGACGCTGCGGCAGTGGCTTGCGAGTCCCGCTGTCCGCCTCATCACGCTGACCGGTCCCGGGGGCGCGGGAAAGACCCGTCTAGCGGTGGAACTCGCACGTGCGATCGCGGCCGAGGGCACCACCCGCGTGGTGTTCGTTCCCCTGGCCACCACCCGCGACCCTGCATTCGTCGCGTCGGCGGTCGGCGAGGCTCTCGGGTTGTCGGATGTCACCGGGCGCGACCTGGCGAGGCGCGCACGCTCGGCGTGCACTGGCCAGCCGACGCTGCTCGTGCTCGACAATCTCGAGCAGGTTTTGGACGCGGCGCCGCTGGTCGGGGACCTGGTGACATCGGTCGATGGCCTGCGACTGCTGGCCACCAGCCGGGCACCGCTCCGTCTCCGGGGAGAGCGGGAATACCCCGTCAAACCGCTCGCGTTGGATGTGGGTTCAGACGCAGTGTCGCCGGCCGACCTCGTACGTGCTCCCGCAGTGCGCCTCTTCGTGGAACGCGTTCGGGATGTGCAACCCGACTTCCGCCTCACGCCCGCGAACGGCGTGACCGTGACCGCGATTTGCCAACGGCTCGATGCACTACCGCTCGCGCTCGAGCTCGCAGCGCCGTGGATCAAAGTGCTGACCGCCGAGGGTCTGCTCCGCCGGCTCGAGCACGACGTCCTGCTCTCGACCGCCGGCGCGCGCGATCTTCCCGCCCGCCAGCAGACGATGAATGCGACCGTCGCCTGGAGTTATCAACTGCTCGACGCGGACGAACAGCGCGCCTTCCGCCGCTTCGGGGCGCTGCCCGGCCTGTTTCCGATCGACGCGGCCGCGTCGGTCCTTGCCGGCCGTGCGGATATCCCCGGCGCCATGGATGAAGCATTCCGCGCGGCCGTCGGCCTGATCGACAAGAGCCTTCTCGTGCGAGCCAAGGCGTCGGTCGTACCCACATGCACGCTTTACTACATGCTGGAAACCGTACGGGCGTACGCCGTGCTCGAGCTCACGGCCGCGGGCGAACGGGACGATGCCCTCGAGGGCCTCGTGCGTTACTGCAAGGGTGAAGGCGCCCTGGCGGCGGAGGGCCTGGTTGGACCCGCGCAGGTCGAGTGGCTCGATCGCGTGCGTGAAGATCTCGAGAGTTACCGTGGCGCCCTCACGTGGCTCATCGAACATCGTCGTCCCGTCGAAGCCGTGGACATCGCGTGGGGACTGCTGTTCTTCTGGATCATTCGCGGGCATGCCGCCGAAGGCCTGCGGTGGTACGAACAGATCCTGGATCTGCCGTCCCTTCCGCCTGCTGCCGAATCGCGAGCGCTCAACGGCGCCGCTGTGATGTGGTACACGCAAGGAGAGCTCGCGCGCGCGCGCACCGCGCTCACACGCGCCTTGACGCTCGCCCTCGACTCTGGCGACGCCGAAATGGTCGTCCACGCCGAGCTGATACTCGGGCATATCGAGCACGCCGGCGGCAACATCGATGCGGCGCGCGATCGATTCACGCGCAGTCTCGAAGGCTTCCGGGCGCTGGCGATCCCGTGGGGCACCGGGAATTCGCTGAGTGCGACGGCTGCCATTACCCTGGCGACCGGCGACGCGGCGCATGCCGAGCGACTGCTGGATCAGGCCACCTCGGAGCTCCGGGAGGCAGGTCCGTGGTTCCTGGCCGTCACCCTGTACGTCCGCGCCCTGCTGGCGGTGCGCCGTGGGAGCCCCGACGAGGCGATCGCGTTGCTGCGCGAGAGCCTCACACGCATCCGGGATCTCCAGGACACCTTTGCATTCGTCTCGGCATTGGCGCCTCTCGCGACCGCGGCGGTGCTGAAGGGCGACTATGCGTGGGCGGCACGGATTTTCGGAGCCCGGGACGCCGTCATCGAACGCACGGGCCACACCCTCGTCGACACGCCGGTCCGGGACCTTCGCGAACAACCGGAACGAGAGGCGCGCGCCCATCTCGCCCCGGACCGGTGGGACCGCGCGTACGCGGCGGGGCGTCGGGCCTCTATCGACGCGTTGCTGAAGGATATCGACCGCGTCCTCGACAAGGGATGAAAGCTGTGGATTGACACGGACGCCGAGAAGACATGGTCCTCTCCTGAGCTTCGAACTCGCCCCGCCTGCTTCGAGTCCCACCTGCACGTCAAGATCCTGGTCTTCCATCCGCCGGGAATATTCGAACACGCCTGGTGATTAGGTCAGACATGTGGGCGCGCTGTTCGGACCCGCAGTGCCGGCCACACGTCACCGACAACGTTTCACCGGGTCTTGATTGGAGGATGTGATGATGTCCATGCGTCTCGCCGTGGTTACAACCGCTGCGATGCTTGCGGTCGCGTGCGGAGGCTACTCTTCGCCAAGTCCCAGCCCGACACCGACGCCAGCGCCGGCGCCAACGCCGGCGCCGGGCGGCGCGGCTGCTGCCGTCTCGATTCCGGTGGGCGCCGAAGCCCTCGGGAATAGAGCCTTCACGCCCGACGCTCTGGATGTTGCCGTGGGCACGACGGTGACATGGACGAACACCGATTCGACCTCCCACACGTCGACCTCGGACGCGACTGGCTGGAACTCCGGAATCGTGGCGCCGGGCGGCAAGTTCTCTTTTGCGTTCCAGCAGACGGGAACGTTTTCGTACCATTGCGCCATTCACCCGGGGATGGTAGGAACAGTGAGCGTTCGCTGACGCGCTCGAGCTGGGCATCTCCACAGGTCGTGGGTCACACCACCGCGTTCGAACAGTGAGGACGAGCATGTCATCCATCACCGAAGCGATTGCGCTTGCCAGTCAGTCGTTCACCGGCCAGTTGCTGCAGCCCGCCGACGCCGCGTACGAGGCGCGGCGGCGGGTGCACAACGGGCTGATCGACAAGAGGCCCGCGGCCATCGCCAGCTGTCACGGCGTTGCCGATGTCGTCGAAGCGGTTCGGTTGGCCCGCACGCTCGGCCTCGAGGTGGCGGTGCGCGGCGGAGGTCACAACGTGGCGGGCCGCGCGGCCATCGATCAGGGGCTCATGATCGATGTGTCGCCGATGAAAGGGATTCACGTGGCCCCGCGTGCGGGCACTGCGCGGGCCGAGGGCGGCGTTCTCTGGAAGGAATTCAACCGCGAGACACAGCTGCACGGGCTCGCCACGACCGGCGGCGTCGTCGGGAGCACGGGAATCGCGGGTCTGACGCTCGGCGGAGGAATTGGCTGGCTGATGCCGAAATACGGCCTCGCCCTCGACAACCTGCGCTCTGCCACGGTGGTGATGGCCGACGGTCGTGTGCTCGAGGCGAGCGCCGGCGAAAACCCGGATCTGTTCTGGGCGATCCGCGGCGGCGGCGGCAACTTCGGCATCGCCGCGTCGCTCGAGTACACCCTGCATCAAGTCGGGCCGACGATCACCGGCGGTGTCGTCGTTCATCCGTTCGGGCGGGCTTTCGATGTGCTCCGCGTCTTCCGCGATTCGACCCTGTCACTCCCCGACGAGGCGATGCTGGTCGCTGCGCTGCAGACGGCGCCGGATGGGTCGAACGCCCGGATGGTCGGCATCGTGGGATGCCATTGTGGATCGCTCGAGCAGGGCGAGAGCTTCTTCCGGCCGCTCAAAGCGTTCGGCCCGCCGGCGATGGACGTGCTCGGGCCGATGCCGTACACGACCCTGAACGGCATGATCGACGGCGCATTCCCGAAAGGGGCGCTCAGCTACTGGAAAGCGCAGTTCCTGACCGACTTGAGTGATGATGCGATCCGTGCGGTCATCGCAGGGTTCGAGAACTGCCCGTCGGCGATGAGTCACATCATCATCGAGCACTTCCATGGCGCCGCCAGCCGCGTTCCGGTGGCAGCTACCGCGTGCACGATGCGGGTCACGGGGTTCAATGTGATCATCGCCTCGCAATGGGCCGGCTCGGATGAGACAGAGCGAGGCATCGCGTGGGCTCGCGAGACCTTCGCGTCACTCGCGCCGTACCTTCGGCCGACGCGCTACGTGAACTACCTGGAAGACGATGCCAGCGACACCGCCACGGTGGCCTACGGGCCGAACCTGCCGCGGCTGCGGGAGATCAAGACGAAATACGATCCCGAAAACTTCTTCAGGCAGAACGTCAACATCCTGCCGGCCTGACACGGCTTACAGCGGATCGCATCCCCGGGGCCGGTGATCACGCTCACCTGGCTACGTTCTCGCCGAAGCCGGCAGATCGTCCACCCCACGAGGCGTTGACCGCCACGCGACGGCCGCGAAAGGCGTTTCGAATTTGCGCTTCAAGAGCAGGTCGTAGCGCCGCTCCTTGCTGCTCCCGCAGCTGCCGGTCCGATGGCTTCTTACGGGTTCGGCCTGTCGAACGTCTTTTGCCGATTCCACTTGCGCGTGTCAGTCCCGCTGGATGTCGAAAGTCCGGACGTTCGCGATCGCCCGTGCCGCTCACCGTGTGGGTCAACCCCGCTCCGTCAGTGCCAGAATCTTCTGACAGGTCGTGTACGTCCGGATCGTCATCTCACGATATGCCGGCGTTCCGATCAGCTTCCGCAGCCCGCTCT
This sequence comes from Vicinamibacteria bacterium, assembly GCA_963697705.1. Classification (GTDB taxonomy): domain Bacteria; phylum Acidobacteriota; class Vicinamibacteria; order Vicinamibacterales; family JAENWD01; genus CAVUCH01. Next base: position 5,642 of record CAVOPA010000006.1, on the reverse strand, counting down.
TCTGCACGCCGCTGATCGCCGTGCTCATGTACAAAACACGTTTTCCTGCCGCCACTGAATCGACTCCCGGTTTCACCTCGACCTGTTTCAGCGCCTGACGTACGGTCAGCGCGGGGCGTAGGAAGGCAATGTTCCGGCGCAGCTCCGAGTTCCCTACCCATCCGGCGGGAGCATCAGCGACGATAGCCTTCAGTTGTGCCCGAGAAAGCAGCACGACGCGTGAGTCGATGCCCAGGGCGGCCGACACTGCACTCTCGAGCCGCCTCGTCAGCTTCGCGCCGTTTTTTTCGACGCTTTCGAAGGCGACGTTGCCGCTCTGAATGAACGTTTTTACATTGGTGAGCCCCAGCTGTTCTAGACACTGCCGCAGCGCCGTCATCGACATGATGTTCCTTCCGCCAACGTTGACGCCGCGCAATAGCGCCACATACGTCGTGGGATTGGGCACCAAGATGCCTCGATGATGTCTCAGAACGCCGCGAGGAGCGAGCGGCTACTTTGGCTCGCAAGCAGGCCTGAAGGCCTGCCCCACATGACTACACAAGTGAATCGCGGGTTTCGGCGTGCGCGCGCCACCCTCGTTCCTCTCCAGCTCTTCTACCAACCGCCGGAATAAATTGCGACACGCCGGTGATATCCCCTTCGAGTCACACGGCTGGCTGGGCTCTGGCGCCGGCGAGATCGCGCCGCCGCCCGAGGATGAATTTCCACGCAGGCCGCGCGAAAAAACACCAATCGAGGGGACATGACCATGAAGACGCTCTGGGCACTGACGATCGTTGGAGTGATTTCGGGAGCCGCCGTGCCGTCGGCGAGCGCGGCCGGGGCAGGCACGCTCGTCATAACGAGCTCGAACGCGGCCAACAACACACTGCTCGTCTACGACACGCAGGGCACGCTGCTGCAGGCGCTCCCGACGGGCGGAAATGGAGGCGTGGGAGGCAACGCCGGGGGCATTGCCGCAAGCAGGGACGCGGTCGCGGTGGTGAACTTCGGCTCCGGCACCGTGACGATCTTCCGCCGCGGCGATAACGACCTCGCGCTCGATCAGGAGCTGACGACCGCGTCGGACCCGGTCAGCGTGGCGTTCGGCAAGGACCACCTCTACATCCTGGGCACGACAACGATCGAATCGCACCGGCTCGACGCCGCGTGGGTAGATCCGGATCCCGATGGCATGAACGAGCTGCTGCGCGCCGACGGCTCCGCCGCGCAGGTCGGGGTTGTTGGCGACCAACTGCTGGTCACGGAGAAGAGCGGCGCCGTCGAAACGATCGGGTTGAGCGGAGGCGTCGTAACCGGACCCGCCGTCGCCGTCGAGATACCTGCCGGCAGCGACACGCCGCTCGGCCTCGTCACGCGCGGGGCAAATGGGTACGTCACCATCGCCCACTCGGACCAGATCGGTCTTGTGAAGAACGGACAGCTGCTCGCGTTGACGGCGACCGGCAGCGGGTTTCCGACCGGGCCGGGACAGCAGGCTCCTTGTTGGCTCGCGCTGGTCGGGCCCTATCTCTTCAGCAGCAACTCTCCCAGTCACACGATCTCGCGCCTGATCGCCACCGGCAACTCGATCCTGATCGACGTGCCCGAGGCGGCGCACACCGGGGGCGCACCGACCGACATCGCGGCGACCGCCGACCTGCTCGCGGTCATCGAAGCAAACGGCGCCGGCCAGTCACACCTGACGCAGTTCGCCTTCGCAGACAACGGGGGCCTGACGATGACGGCGACGAGCGCGATCGCGGCTGCGGCCAACGGCGTCGTGATCCTCGACCGGTAGATCGCTCGGCAGCTCGGCCGGCGTGCCTGGACCGCGGCGGGACCGGGCACGCCGCGCGTCGACATGAGGCATGATGGGGCGCCGAAACTCCGCGAGCGATGCAGTGACGGACACGACGCCCCGACCCGACGATGCGCAGACGTGGGCGACCTTCGAGGCAGAGGCGTTGCCGCACGCGGACCGGCTGTTCCGCGTGGCGATGTGGTTCGAACGGAATCGCCAGGAGGCCGAAGACCTCGTGCAGGACACGATGACGCAGGCGCTGCGGTCGTTTCACCGGTATCAGCCGGGCACCAACTGCTGCGCCTGGCTCATGACGATCCTGCACCGGGTGCGGAGCAACCGCCGCCGGGCACGGGGCCGGTCGCCCGCACTGAGCGACGTGGACGAAGGCGCCGCCGAGGCTGTCTTCTTCGTGCCGCCCGTCCCCCAGCAACTCACCGACGAAGAGGTGCTCGCGGCCCTGCGACGCCTGCCCGCGGCCTTACAGGAAGTCATCGTGCTCTGCGACGTGGACGAGCTGAAGTACCGGGAGATCGCCGACGTCCTCGGCATTCCGCTCGGCACGGTGATGTCGCGCCTGCACCGCGGCCGCGCGCTCCTGCGCCAGGCGCTGACCGGTACCCGGGTCGAGAGCGACGCCGATCGAGGCAGGAGTTGAGACGCCCGTCCGCGGTGATGAGAGGATCCGCCCACCATGCACTGTCGTGATGTCCGCGGGCTGGCGGATTCTTATGTGGACGGCGAGCTCTCGACTGACGAGAGCCGGGAGCTCGTGCAGCACCTCGCGGGCTGCCCGGCCTGCCGGGACGATGTCGACACCCGCCGAGCGCTCAAAGCCGGCGTCCAGCGTGGCTTCCGCGCGGCGACCGAGCTTACCCCGACGTCCCAGTACCTCGCGGGCCTGCGCACCAGGCTCGAGTCCGAGCACGCATCGCCGCGGCGGAGCACGTGGGCAGCGCCGCGCGTATGGGCACTCGCCGCAGCGCTCGTCGTCGCGGCCGCGGCGAGCCTCGTCGCGCTGCACCGTGGCGCGATCCTCGAGCTCGCGCGCGCCGCCGTTGGTGACCATCGGAACTGCGCGCTCGAGTTCAAGCTGGCCGAGGCGCCGATTCCGCTCGAGGAGGCTGCGCGCCGCTATGGCTCCCCCTATCGCGTGCTCGAGACCGTCCCGTCAGCGGAGGTGCAGACGACGGCGGGCCCGGCCCGCGTTGTCGCCCGGCATTCGTGCGTGTACCTGGGACGGCGCTTCGCACACGTGGTCTTCGAGTATCGCGGCGTGCACGTGTCGTTGCTCGTGACGGATCGGCGAGGGGCCGCGCGCCTGCCCGTGCCCGGCGATCGCCCGGCATCAGCCGACGGGATGCCCGTCATGTCGTTCGAGACCTCGCGTCACGTCGCCTTCATCACCGGCGCGGTCGGAGACGCCGACCTCCGCGCGCTCGCCGAAGCAGTGGCGACGCCGCTTAGAGAGAGATTGGACGGAGGTCTGATCGAAGTGGCGTGCGAGAGAAGGCTCGACGTGTTGGTCGAGCCCTCCCGCGGAGCAGAGCAAGACAACGCCCGTGCACGATTGCGCCGCCTGCGCCGGCCGCTGTCTGCTGGGTTGACGTTCAGCCGCAATGAGACGAATAACGATAAGCCGTTCTTCGACACCAACGTCCTGGTCCATATCGTTGGCAAGAAGACGCGCGCGCGTATGGCTGCTCGACGCGATGCGCATACGGCAAGTGCTGTCCGGGCAAACCCGCATCTGCCTCGACGAGGCGTTCAGGACCCGGTTTGTTGGCGAGGATGCCGACACCGCCGCGGCGAAAGCCGCCGAGTGCCGGCGGCAGCGGCAGCCCTGGTCTGGATAACCTTTGCAGGCACTCTCGCCAACATGTGTGGGCATCAACGAATTGCTGAGCGTATTGCAAAATCTGATGGGATGTTCTTCCGAGCAAAGGAGCCCGTGATGCCTCGGACTCGAGTCCAGAGCGGCAGACCAGATGCGTTCCTGCTCTCAGCGGCTGCGTTCGTGACGGTACTCGCTCTCAGACCGGATGGGGCGTTTCTGCGTGCGGAAAGCAAGCCTTCGCTTCCCGCTCGGTTCGACTCGTACTTCAAAGCCCACGTCAAGCTGACCGCGGATGAGTACCAAGCTTCCTGTGTCCGGACAGCCCGTGACGCAGCTGCTCGAAACGGATCCTGCGAAGGAGGTGGCGATCTTCGGTGCTGTGTGGGTCAACGCGCCGCTAGCCCGATACCTCGCAGCGGTGAAGGACATCGAGTCGTTTGAAAATGGCGGCAACTTTCTCGCGACGAAGCGTATCAGCGACCCGCCTCGACTCGAGGATTTCGAGCGGCTCTCTCTTCCGGCTGAGGACGTCGAGGACTTGAAGAGGTGCAAGGTCGGCGATTGCGAGGTGAAGTTAGGCGAAGCGGCGCTGACCCACATTCAGAAAACGACCGATTGGTCGAAACCGACCGCGACGGCGGAGATCTGAATCGAGCGATGCGAAGGCTGGCGCTCGAGTACATGAGCGGATACCTGGAGGGTGGGAATAGCCGGCTCGCCGCCTATCGTGACGCGGGTCGCCCAACGTTCGTCGCTCAGGAGTTCGCAGCCATGGTCGATCGAATGCCGGAAATGACCACCTACCTGCCCGGACTCAAGAAGTACCTCCTCGACTATCCGAAAGTGATGCTGCCAATGCAGAATCATTTCTGTATTGGCAGAATGCCAAGTTCGGCCTGAAGCCGACGATTCGCATCAATCACGTGACGATTTCCAACCAGCAGACCCATGCAGTGGTCGTGTCCAAGATGTTGTATGCCAGCCACTATTTCTGGACGGCCATCGAACTGCGAGTCCTGGTGCCGGATCCCGCGCGTGGAGAGGGATTCTGGTTCGCCAACGTCAATCGCAGTCGATCGGACGGACTCGACAGCTTCGTCGGCTCGCTCATCCGCGGCAAGGTACAGCAGCGAGGCAGAAAATGGGATGCAGGCGGCGCTCGCGATCACCAAAAAGCGGATGGAACGCTGATCACTTACACCAATGCCGATCAACCTGCGCGGGCGGTGCTCGCTGGAGTCACATGTTGGCGATCTGCCTCGTTCTGGGCTTGATGGCTTCGTCGCGTCCCTCCCGATCGGCATGCTGACGGCAATCAGGAGTGCCGCCATTGAGTTGCCTCAGAAGTACAGCTTGACCGCAAGCTGCATCACTCTCGGCCCGCCGGTGCCCGTGTACAGTGTTTCAATATTCCGCCGAAGTAGCTCCCGTACTTCGACGTGTCTCCCTCCGGCCGCGTGTTGATTGTCAGGCTGGTTGGCGACGAGCCCGACGGCGGATTGACCGTCCAGTTCATGTTCACGCCGTTGAAGTTGGGGTGATTGAACACGTTGAACGCCTCGAACCGGAGCTGCAGGTAGCAATAGGCCACGTCGCCGAGCGGGACGTTCTTGAACAGCGCCATGTCCCAGTTCTGCAGGCCGCCGGTGCGCAGCCCACTGCGCGAAGGTGTTGGCGGACACCGACGGGCGGCGCCGTGAATGCCGCTGGATTGAACTTCGACGTGCCGACTTGTTGATCCACGTCCGACGAGATCGTCGGGTAGACATAGGCGCGGCTATAGCCGATGGCGTCCGCGTTGTAGGTTCCGCTGATCGTCATCGCCGGCGACCACCACAGACCGTGCTGACCGGCGAGCCGCTCTCGAACGTGGTGATGCCCGAGAGTTGGAAGTTGTCGGTGATGTAGCCCAGCCATCTCGGTCCGCCGAATTTCTTGGCGAGGCTCGGGATGTCGTAGACGTAGTTGAACACGAGCACGTGCGGGCGATCCCACCAGGCGAGCCGGTAGTCATACTTT
>CAVOPA010000005.1:0-67601 GCA_963697705.1 Vicinamibacteria bacterium | reverse complement strand
CACTCTCCGCACAACAAATGGAGAATCAGAGTTGTCGATTATTTATTTTCTCCGTAGGGGAGGGTAGCAAGGCGGTTTTACTCGTAACCTTCGTAACCAGGCGGGGGCACATATACTCTTCTCATTCGCACAGCGGGCCGCAGGCGCCGCACTTACACGCTGGGGCAGGCGCGGAGCAGAACGAGTCGACGGCTCGCATCCTGTTGCTCGTCCTGAACGCCGGGCACTCGCCGCCGCAGTTGGAGTGCGCCGATTTCTCAGCTGAGCCGCCCCTGTTCTGGCGACCGGCGTATAATCGCGCCCACTCCAACGTGCCCCTCAGCACCGGCACCCGGCTCGGCCCCTACGAGATCGTGAGCGCCGCCGGTGCAGGCGGCATGGGCGAGGTCTACCGCGCGCGAGATACGCGCCTGGACCGCACCGTCGCCCTCAAGGTGCTCCCGCCGGACCTGACCAGCGACCCTGCCGCACGTCAGCGGTTTGAGCGCGAGGCCCGTGCAGTCGCGGCGCTGTCACACCCGCACATCTGCCCGCTGTTCGACGTCGGTCAGCAGGACGGGACAGATTTCCTCGTCATGGAGTACCTGGACGGGGAGACACTCGCGGCCCGCCTGGCTCGTGGGAAGCTCCCACTCGACCAGGCCCTCCACTACGGCATCCAGATCGCCGATGCCCTCGCGGCCGCGCACAAGGCCGGCATCGTGCATCGCGATCTGAAGCCCGGCAACATCATGCTGACGAGGAGCGGCGCGAAGCTGCTCGACTTCGGTCTGGCGAAAGCGCGCGCCGGCCCGCTCATCGCCGGCGTGACCGAGGTCGCCACCGAACAGGCCGCTGACCGCCACCGGGACCGTTGTCGGCACGGTGCAGTACATGGCCCCGGAGCAGATCGAGGGCGGGGAGATCGACGCCCGCACCGACATCTTCGCGTTCGGCGCCGTCTTGTACGAGATGGTCACCGGCAGCTAAGCCTTTCGAGGGGAAGACGGCCGCGGCGTTGATGGCAGCCATCCTCGAACGCACCCCGGTACCAGTTTCCACACGCAAACCGATTGTCTCCCCGGCGCTGGACCACGTCGTCGGCAAGTGCCTCGCGAAGGATCCCGACGGCCGCTGGCAGACGGCTCACGACCTCATGCTGGAGCTGAAATGGGTTGCGGAAGCGCAGGCCCGTCGTGCGGTTCAGTAGAGACGCTATCGACATATTCGCAACAGCGTAGCGTCGCCGCGCTCGCGGTGGTCGTCACTCATGCTGATTCTGGCTGCATGGGTGCTGCGCGGGTCGAGCGGCGTCGCACCGACCGACACCGGTCTTACAGTGTTTCAGATTCTGCCGCCGCCTGGCACGGCACTCGGGCCAGCTGGCGGTCTCGCCCGACGGTCAATCGATTGCGTTCGTGGCAAGCGGTGCTCAGACGATCAACGGCCACATCTACGTCCGCCAGCGCGACTCGTTCACGATTCGGCAGCTGCCCGGCACCGAGGGGGCTTCCTCGCCGTTCTGGTCGCCCGACAGCCGATTCATCGGGTTCTTCGCGCAGAACAAGTTAAAGAAGATTGTCGTTTCGGGCGAACCAGCGCAATCGATCTGTCGATGCGCCTCGCGCCTTGGGAGGGACGTGGAACACCGAGGGCACGATCCTCTTCGCATGACCACTGGCCGCTGAAGCGCGTGTCCGCCGCTGGCGGCGAGCCCACCGCGACCGGACCGGAGCCCGCGGCCAATGACATGTATTTGTGGCCCAGCTTTCTGCCGGATGGCCGGCATTTCCTGTTCAACGTCAGGAGCGAACAGCCTGGCAAGAGCGGTGTCTACGTCGGCTCACTGGATTCCCAACATCATCAAACCAGTCGCTAAGGCCGACCTGCGGGCGCTGTACTCGCCCTCCGCGCCATCTGGTGTTCATCCGCGATCGCACGCTCCTGGCCCAGCCCTTCGATGTCCAACGACTCGAGGTGAGTGGCGATCCTGTCGGTGCTTCCAGCGCCGGTGGGATACATCTGGACTGGCTTCGATGCCGGCTTTTCCCTCTCCGCGACGGGCGTCCTTGCGTACGAGAGCGCTGAGTACCCGGTAACGGAGCTGGCGTGGTTCGATCGTAGAGGCCGCAAATTGGGACGCGTCGGCGACCCCGCGGACTATTTGAATCCGTGGCTCGGGACCGACGACCGCCAGGTTGCCGTCGAACGAGTCGACCCCGATACCGCCGCGCATCAGATTTGGAGGCTCGATCGTGACGCGGACGGCAATGCGTCACGGCTGACGCTAGCCCGGTCGACATATGCCCGGTGCTGTCGAGCGACGGTCAGCGCGTGGCCTATATCTCTCCCCAATCAGGACACATCGATATCTCTGGCTCAAGGACATCCGCCATCCGGAAAGAGAGGAGGTGCTCCTGAGCGTCTGCCGTCAACAAGTTCCCGACCGACTGGTCACTCGACGGCCGCTTCATTCTGTACGAAGCGCTTGATGCTCGGACGGGACGCGATCTCTGGGTCCTGCCCCTCTCTGGTGATCGAACACCGCATCCTCTCTTGCAGTCGAAGTTCAACGAAGAGCAGGGCCAGCTGTCCGCCGACGGGCGATGGTTGTCATACATCTCCGACGAGACCGGCAGGTGGGAGGTGTACGTGCGGTCGTTCCCCGCGCTTGGGGAGCTGCGTCAGATCTCCACCGCGGGCGGCACACATCCACGGTGGCGCCGCGACGGGAAGGAGATCTTCTATCTTGGGCGACCGCATGCTCATGGCGGTCGAGCTGAGCGGTGCCACCATTGAGCCGGCGCCGCCGCGGCCATTGTTCCGTCGGTTCCGCATAGTGGCGTCCCTACCAATCACCGACAGAACTCTCTGCGGTGGCGGCTGACGGTCAGCGCTTTCTGGTTGACTCGCCGCTCCCAGGAGCTGGTCCGCACGCGATAACGGTCGTCACCGATTGGCCGCTCTGCTCAGCCGTTGAGAACGCTGATGTCGCCACGACGGGAACTGTACAGCTCTGTCGGCTGAGGTTCGACCCGTCGCGAAGGAACAGAGTTTTCTGCCTGATGCGACACGCATGAAAGGCTCAAAAGAGTGGCCGAGTCAACGGCGCTAAAACAGCGATCGCTGCTCCGCAGACTCGCCTATCATCAGTAAGCCTAGACGGTCGATCCGGACGAAATTCTTTCCGGGTCGTGCCTCCACCCTGAAGTAGAATGGCGCCCTCCAAGCCCGTCAATCGAAGTCAAGGAGCGTGTCATGAAGCTCGACGACGCGCGCCGTCAACGCCACGCCCCCTCGACTGGGTGTGGGTGCTCCTCGTCGTGTGCCTTCTGCTGCCTCGCGCGGCTGCCGCGCAGGATCTGACAGGGGCGCTCGTCGGAACCGTCAAGGACGAACAGGGCGCCGTGCTTCCCGGCGCACTCGTCCGTCTCACCTCACCGGCGCTGATTGGTGGGCCGGTGACCATGACCACGAACGAGCGAGGACAACTGCGCTTCCCGCTCCTGCCGCCCGGAGCGTACGTGCTCGACGTCGAGCTGCAGGGATTCGCGCCGTATCACGAGGAGAACATCCGCATCGGCGCGAGCGCGACGCTCGAGCGAACGGTGGTGTTGAAACTGGCCGGCGTCGCCGAGTCGATTGTCGTCGAGGGATCCGGCTCGCGGATCGAAGCGCGAAGCAGCGGATTCGAAACCCGCTTCGGCGCCGAGTCCCTCCCCGTCATCCCCACACGCCGGTACAGCATGTTCGATTTCATGAAGGCTGCTCCCGGCGTGTCGCCCACCTCGCCGTCGAGCGGCTCGGTCAACACCATGTCCACGTTCGGCTCCGGCGGCAACGAGAACCTGTTCCTCATCGACGGCACGAACTTCACGTGCCCGTGCGCCGGCGTCTCGCGCGCCGAGCCGAGCGTTGACGTCATTCAGGAAATCCAAGTCCAGTCCGTCGGAGCGTCCGCCGAGTTCGGCAACATCCAGGGCGGCGTCTTCAACGTCATCACCAAACAGGGCAGCGATCGCTTTCTGTACGACGCGTCGTACTACGGCCAGCCGTCAGGGCTGACCAGCCAGCCGGTCCTGAAGCCTGTTCCAGGTGGTAAAGCGAGCAGCGGATACGAGCGGACTCAGATACCATGATTTCACGACGCAATCTCGGCGGCCCTGTCGTGCGCAACCGTGTCTGGTTCTTCACCGGCTATCAGTATCTGCGCGACTACGACAGCCAGCCCGGCACCGATCCGAGCTTTCCCCGCACCTACGAGCAGAACAAGATCTTCGGGAAGGTCACCTGGCGGATCAAGCCAAGCCTGCAACTGGTGTCGAGCATCAATGACGAGCACTGGGTCAATCCGCAGATTCCGACATTCGTGACCCCGTACGAGGCCACTGTGCGCCTGCACGCCCACGTGCCCACCATGACGTTCGGCAACCTGACGCATACGCTCTCACCGAACACGTTCTGGGATCTGCGGGTCGGGCGCTTCGTGTTTTCACAGAAGAACGACCCGAGCACAGGCGATTTTGGGATCGCGAACCGGTTCGACCGCGTGACCGGCGTGTCGAGCGGCGCGCCGGCGGAGATTGGCGAGGTGACGCTCATCCGAAACACGGTCAAGGCGACGCTCACGCATTTCCAGCCACAATGGTTGGGCGGCGATCACCAGTGGAAGGTCGGCACGCAGATCGAGAAGGGCGGGCACGACGTCACGCAGATCATCCCGACCGGCGTGCGGTTCGTCGACAACAACGGTCAACCCTTTCAGACCGTCTCCCGCGATCCCGCCATTTCAGGCGGCCAGTTCGTCACGTTTGCTCTGTTTGCGACGGATACTGCGACGCTAGGCGACCGCCTGACGATCAATGCCGGCGTGCGGTACGACCACAACCGCGCCTACACGCAGGACCTTCCCGCGATCGATCTCGACGGGGCACGAAACGGGAGACATCATCCCGGGACTTGGGACGATGTACACGTGGAACCTGATCTCACCCCGCCTGGGTGTCACGACCAAGCTCACCGCCGACGGGCGAACGATCTTGCGCGCCAGCTACGGACGGTTCCACCAGGGCATCCTGACGGCGGAAGTCGCTCCGACTCACCCGGGTATCACCCCCGTTACGACCATGGCGTTCGATGCAGCGACGGGCGGCTACACCCATCTCGTTTCCGTGGTCGATTCCACGCTCAACGTGCAGGTCGATCCCCACATGCGTGCGCCGCTGACGGATGAGTATTCCGTCGGCGTGGATCGCGAGGTTGGGCGCGGGATGGCGGTGGCGCTCGCGTACATCCGGAAGACCGGCAGCGACTACATCGCGTACACGGATGTGGGGGGCATGTATCGCACGGACACGCGAACGCTGCCCGACGGCCAGACCCTGCCGGTCCACGTGCTCGTCAACTCCACCGCCGACCGGCGCTTCTTCTTGACGAACCCGGAGGGGTACTCGCTGACCTACAACGGCCTGGTGATGGCCGTCGACAAGCGCCGCTCCCACGGGTGGCAGGCCTTTGGCTCGTACACATACTCGCGCGTCGACGGGCTGCAGGTGTCCAGCGGAACGACTCCCGGCGGCGCGCAGTCCAGCACCGTCGCGCCGGTGGCGCCGTTTGTCCCGAACTTCGGCCGCGATCCCAACGACCTCACCAACGCGCGTGGACGGCTGCCGAACGATCGCCCGCACATGTTCAAGGTGATGGGATCGGTCGACGTGCCGAAGACTGGCCTGGTGCTTGCGGCCAATCTGCAGTGCTTCAGCGGCAAGCCGTGGGCGGCCACCACGCAGATTTCGCTGCCGCAGGGTGACCAGCGGATCCTGCTCGAAACGCGCGGCTCGCGCCGGCTGTCGTCGCAATCGCTCCTGGACCTGCGCGTGTCGAGGAGGTTCCTCTTCAGCCGCATGGACAGCGTCGAGCTGCTCGTGGACGTGCTCAATGCGCTCAATGACACCGCCGAGGAAGATCTGGCGTCGGACAATCTGTTCAGCCCGAACTTCGGACGACCGACCGTCTTGATGGATCCGCGGCGCGTCATGATCGGCGTGAGGTTGAACCTGGGACGATCAGGACGGCTGGTCATCTCAAAGCTGCGGCTGGCGAGTACCTCACCATGCCTCCTGACACACAGCGCCGCCTGACGGGCCGAGGCTGGCCGTGTGTTCGCCGACCGGTCCGCTGGCGCAGGTCGATGACATAAAGAGGCCATGCCGATTGCGCCCGGTGCGACACTCGCGCAGTATGTGATCGAGGCGTTCGTGGGCGCCGGCGGCATGGGCGAGGTCTATCGCGCCCGCGATCCGCGGCTCGGCCGCGTCGTCGCGATCAAAGTATTGCCTGCGGCGTTCTCGGCCGATCCCGACCGCCTGCGTCGGTTCCAGCAGAGGCGCGGGCCGCCGGCGCGCTGAATCACGCCAACATCGTCGCCGTCCTCGACATCGGCGCGCTCGACGGCGCGCCGTATCTGGTCTCCGAATTCCTCGATGGGGAAACGCTCCGTGAGCGGCTGGGCAGCGGCGCCGAGCCGGTGCGCAAAGCGAGCGCCTACGCGCTGCAGGTGGCGGCCGCGCTGGCGGCCGCGCATGCCAAAGGGATCGTGCATCGCGATCTCAAGCCCGAGAACATCTTCGTCACGTCGGATGGGCGCGTCAAGATTCTCGATTTCGGCTTGGCCAAGCTGCTCGACTCGGCGCCGATCCGAGCCGGGCAGAGCGGCTCGCCCACCCTGCCGGCGGGGACCCAGCCGGGGCTGGTGCTGGGCACCGTGGCGTACATGGCGCCGGAGCAGGTCCGCAGGCCTGGCAGCGGACGCGCGATCGGACATCTTCAGCTTCGGCGCGGTGCTCTACGAGACGCTGAGCGGGACTGCTGCCGTTCGCCGCGGCTCCGACGCCGGAGACGATGGCAGCCATTCGTGCACGAGGATCCAGCGGAGCCGCTCGCTCACCGCTCGCGGTCTTCCGATCGGAGCTCGAGCGAATCGTCTGGTAGTGCCTCGAGAAGAATCCGGACGAGCGGTTTCAGTCCGCGCGTGAGGTCGGGTTCGCGCTGCGCGCGTTGTCAGGAGTGGCCGACTCGAGCCCCGCCCACGCGGTTCAGCCCGGGCCATCCGGCGTCCCGCCCCGCGTGCGATGGTGGACTCGCCCTCGCCGCCATCACCCTCCTCGCGGCAGGCGCCGTCGTCGTCCGCATGGGTCGTGGGCAGTCGGCAGAACGCGTGGCGCAATCCGCTGGAGGGCGCCGCCTTTACTCGTCTCACCGACTTCGAGAGCGCCGAGACCGACGCCGTCATTTCGCCCGACGGGAACTTCGTCGCCTTCATCTCCGACCGGGACGGACCTCTCGATGTTTGGCTCCTGCAACTTGGCAGCGGCCAATTCCTGAATCTGACGCACGGTAAGTTCCCCGCTCTCTGGAGCTCGCAAGATCCGAGTGCTGGGATTCTCCGCCGACGGCTCGCACGTCACGATGATGACCGGCGGTAAGGGTTTTGCCGTCGGCACCGCGATTGTCCCAACCATCGGTGGCCCTGTACGTCCGTACCTCGATAACCGCGTAGATCCGCAGTGGTCGCCTGATGGAAGCCGGCTGCTGTTCTTCTCAATCGTTCAGAACCGAGACCCGATGTACGTCGCGGACAGGGACGGCGCGAACCCCCGCGAGGTCTTTCCCGTCGCTGCGGGCGAGCACAACCACTTCATGGGCTGGTCGCCCGACGGCCGATATGTGTACTCCGCCCGCGCCACACGGAACGTTCAAGAATCCGATATCTGGCGGATGCCGGCTGCGGGCGGCGAGCCGGAGCGCGTCACCCACCACAACGCCTGGACGGCCTATCCGACGCAGCTCGATGCGCGGACGCTGCTGTATATCGCGAGCGATGAAAACAATACCGGCACGTGGCTCTACGCCATGGACTTGGAACGCCGTGAGGAGCATCGCCTGAGTGTGGGAATCGAGCGAGTACTGCGTCGATCGCGGCGAGCGCACGCCTGCCCGGACGGCCGCGACGTCTCGTGGCGACCGTGTCGAATCCAGTCGCGAGTCTTTGGTCCGTTCCCATCACCAATTCCGTGGCGCCGGAATCGGCGGCATCCGTAATCCCGGTGCCGTCCGCTCAGGTCTCCTCACCGCGTTTTGGTCCCGGCTATCTGCTTTACCTTTCATCTCGCGAGCTGGCGGATGGCCTGTGGAAGTTTCAAGACGGCTCAGCAGCCGAACTGTGGAAGGCAAGCGAAGGCGCCGTGTTGGCCCCACCAGCTGTGTCTGCCGACGGCCAGCAGATTGCCATCTCAGCGCTGAAACACGGGCGCGCCGGCTTGTTCATCATGACATCCGACGGTACCAATCCGCGGGCCCTTGCGCCTTCCATTGAAGTGCGAGACGCGCCCGCATGGTCGCCGGACGGCAAGGCCGTCGCCGTGACAGGCTCCGACGACAAGGGGCCCGGGCTGTTCGTGGTGCCCGGAGACGGAAGCCCGCCGGTGCGGCTCAATGACAAGCAGTGCTATCTCCCAGCGTGGTCGCCTGACGGAAGCTACGTGCTGTTTGCCTCGGATATCGTCCTGATTGATCTCCCTCGCTGACGATCAGCGTAACCGGTCCGGACGCCGCGGCGACGATGGTTGCAGACCCGTATGGAGGTTGACGTGCCCAGTCACTGACGTATGATGCGCATCCTGAGCCGCCCGTCGTAGCGGCACCACCAACCTGGAGCCCTCGTACCTCATGTCGCTGAAGCCTGGCAGTACGCTCGGCAAGTATCGGATTGAGCGCGAGCTGGGACGTGGCGGTATGGGTGTCGTCTTCCTCGGATTCGATCCCATGCTCGAGCGCCAGGTCGCGATCAAGGTGCTCGGCGCACCGGGCGAACCGACCGGCTCACCCGACCGCGTGTTGCAGGAGGCCCGCAGCGCCTCTGCCCTGAATCACCCGAACATCTGCACGGTGTACGAGGTCGGCATCGACGATGGGGGCTCGTTCATCGCGATGGAGTACATCGATGGCCAGTCGGTGGCCGAAATCGCCCGAGCCGGTGCGCTGCCGCCTCAGGATGCGGTGCGCTACGGCATCGAGGCCGCCGATGCGCTCGCGCACGCGCACGACCGCGGCATCGTGCATCGTGACCTGAAGGCGGGGAACGCCATCATCTCGTCGGGCGGTCGACTGAAGCTGGTGGACTTCGGGCTGGCCCGGCGGGTAGATACGGCGCCGGACGCGGTGACGCGGGCCTCGCTTGGGGATGCCGCGAGCGCCGCGGGCACGCCATACGCGATGGCGCCGGAGCAGCTGCGGGCGGGCGCCGTCGACGCGCGGGTGGACATCTGGGCACTCGGGGTGCTGCTGCACGAAATGCTGACCGGGACGGGACCGTTCAACGGCAGCACGGTTGCGGAGCTGTTCTCGGCCATCCTGCGCGATCCGCCAGCCACGCTGCCACCGCACGTCCCCGAGCCCGTGCGCGAGGTGGTGCAACGGTGCCTCGCGAAAGACCCCGTCCAACGCTACCAGCGGGCAGCGGACGTACGGCTGGTGCTGGAAACCATCGCGTCAGGCCTGCAGCGACGTGGCTCGCACACGTCTGATCCGAACGTCGCATCCGGAGCGTCCCTGCCGCCGCCGCCGATCGTCGGAACGGTCCTGACTGCGGTTCGCCTGATCGGCCGCGAGCGCGAGCGCGCGCACCTCGCGGAGATCTGGACGCGCTCGAAAAACGGCCGGCGACAGGCGCTTCTGCTGTCTGGCGAACCGGGCATCGGCAAGACACGCCTGGCGCTCGAGTTCGCACACGACTGCGCCGAGGAAGGCGCAACCGTGCTCGTTGGGCGCAGTGACGAGGAAGCCCTGGTGCCGTACCAGCCGTTCGTCGAAGCGCTCCACTGGTACGTGCACGTCTGTCCCGGGGAGGATTTGCGGGAGAACCTCGCGGCGATAGGCGGTGGCGGCGAACTGGCACCGCTCATCCCGCAGCTGCTGCGACGCCTTCCGGATTTGCCCTCGCCGGCGGCCATGAGCCCGGACGCACAACGCTACCGGCTGTTCGAAGCCGTCAGCGGGCTGCTTGCGGCGGCATCGACCTCCCGGCCGGTCGTCGTCGTGCTCGACGACCTGCACTGGGCCGACAAGCCGACCCTGCTCATGCTGAAGCACGTGGTGCGATCGTCCGCCGGCGGCTCGCTCCTCATCGTGGGCACGTATCGCGAGAGTGAGCTGGGGCGGACGCATCCCCTCGCGGAAATGCTCGCAGATCTGCGACGCGAAGAGGCCGTCACGCGATTGTCGCTCCGCGGTCTCGGCGAAGGCGAGGTCCAGGGGTTGATTGCCGCTCTCGCCGGACCCGAGACTTCAGCGCAGCTCGTGCACGCCGTCTTCAACAGCACCGGCGGCAATCCGTTCTTCGTCGGTGAAATGGTGCGGCACTTGAACGAAACCGGAGCCCTCGCACGCACCGGCAGCGCGGGCACCAGTGGGCGCGTGACCGACGTGGGCCTGCCCGAAGGGATCAAGGAGGTGATCGGCCGCCGGCTGTCGCGGGTCAGCGAGCCGTGCAATCGGGCCCTGAGCCTCGCCGCCGTGATTGGTCGCGACTTCGATCTGAATGTCCTGCAGGCCCTTGCCGATCTCTCGGAAAACGCCCTGCTGGATGCCATGGATGAAGCCGTCAGCGCCCAACTCATCACGGAGGTTCCGGCGGTTCCTGGGCGCTTCAGCTTCGTGCATGCCCTGATCCGGGAGACGCTCTACGGTGAGCTCACCGCGCCCAGGCGTGTCCGGCTCCATCGGCGCGTCGGCGAGGCCCTCGAACACCTCACGCACGGCAGGCCGAATCAGCCGCTGGCCGATCTGGCGTACCACTTCACGCAAGCGGCGCCGTCCGGCCCCGTCGACAAGGCGATCGACTACGCCACCAGAGCCGGCGATCGGGCCGCAGACGCGATGGCGCACGAGGAGGCGGCGCGTTTCTATGAAATGGCGCTCCAGTCGCTCGAGTTCGCAGACGCGAGTGCGGAGCTCGACGCGCGCCGCCTCGATCTCCACACGCGGCGCGCTCGAGCGTTCGGCGCGCTGGCGCAATGGGCGCTGGAGAGGACGGAGCTGCAACACGCGCTGCGATACATGCAGCCGGAACAGGCCGAGCGGCGGTGTCAGATTCTCCTCGAGCTCGCAACGGCCTCGTTCATGTTGTTCGACATTCCTGCCACCGAGCAGCTCGCGGCCGAAACCCTGACACTGGCGGAACGACTGGAGCGGCCGGTACTCGCGGCCGACGCCATGGCACTCGTGGCGGGATGCCGTCAAGCCGGCGGTGATCCCGGCGGCGCGATTGAGATGCACTACTCGGCGCGGGCTCGCGCCGGCGTCATCCAGACAGTCGCCTTCGGCGCGACTCATTCTACGCTCGCGCTGTACCTCGCCGGACGAGCGACCGAGGCTGTCGCGATTGCCGCATCGGACGCAGAAATCGCGCGCAGCTCCCATGCCACGCAGTCGGTGATGTCCTCGCTCAGCCACCTCGGTTTGAGTCTCGCTGGCACCGGTCGGTACGGCGAGGCCGCAAGGGTGTTCGACGACGCCCGCCAGTTCGGTCTCAAACATGGCGTGCTGCCGTTGCTGGCGCGCGCCATCGCCATGTCTTGCGGCTTCCATCTGAGCACCTTCGACTACGAGGGGGCGGAGGCGCTGCAGCTGGAGGCGCGCGAGTTGGCGCGAACCGTCAACTTTGCGCCGTCCGTCGTGAGCGGCGGCATCGACTTCCTGCTGGTCTGCGCGCGCCGGCACGAGCCCGGACGCGCCGAGGCGCTCCTGCGCGAGACGGAAACACAGGCCGGGAGCACGGCAGGGTGGCACGAGTGGCTGTGGCGACTACGGTTGTGTCAGGCGAGAGCGGAGCTGGCGCTCGCACGGGGCGAGCTCGACACGGCTGTCGCCGAGGCGACCGAGGGTATTCGTCAGAGCCGCGCGAGAGGCCGGCCGAAGTACGAGACGCTGGGCCTCGTGACACGCGCACAGGCACTGCACGCCCTCGGCCAGACGCACGACGCCATCGTCGACGTGGGCGTTGCCGTGCAGCTCGGGCGCCGAACGGCGGATCCCGCGCTGCTGCTCGTCGCGATCGAGGCCCTGCTGGCATTGGATGGGACTGACGCGTTGGCTGCCGAAGCGCACACGGTCGCCAATCAGATTCGCGACGCGCTTCCGGATGACACGATGCGTCGGCGGTTCATCGAGTCCGAAGTGGTGCAGCGGATCGACAAGCTCTCCCCGTCGAGATTCGCCGAGAATACGTGACGCTCGATATTCGCCATTGCGCTCCGGATCGAACAAGCGACTGCGGGTACGTCGGGCAGCTCAAACGCAGGCGGCATGGCCAAGCGCGCAATCGCCACGAATCCGGCCGCCGCCCTCGCGGGCTTCATCGGCAAATTCGCCCCGGAGCACCAGCGCCTGATTCGGAACGTGCGCACGGCACTGCGGCGGCGGCTACCGACCGCCAACGAACTCGTGTACGACAACTACAACTTCTTCGTCATCGGCTATTCGCCGACGGAACGGCCGAGCGATACCATCGTGTCGCTGGCCGCTGGGGCAAACGGGGTTGGCCTGTCGTTCTATCGAGGCGCGACGCTGCCGGATCCGCATCGCCGCCTGCTGGGATCAGGCACACAGAACCGGTTCATCCGGTTACCCACCGCGGCGGTGCTGCAAGAGCCCGATATCGAAGCGCTCATCGCGGCGGCGGTCGCGCAATCCCGAGTACCGCTGGCAGCAACCGGTGGCCGCAAGCTGGTGATCAGATCGATCTCGGCAAAGCAGCGGCCCCGACGTCACAAGATCAACTAAGCCCAGTTCTCGCTTGTGTTGTCTTACGCGCTCCTGTCGCGGAGCACCCCCCCTATCGCACCACCGTTCATCCGGTTCCACGGCGGCAGGGCTTCAAGAGCCCGATATCGAGGCGCTCATCGCGGCGGCGGTCGCGCAATCCCGAGTACCGCTGGCAGCAACCGGTGGCCGCAAGCTGGTGATCAGATCGATCTCGGCAAAGCAGCGGCCCCGACGTCACAAGTCACTCAGCTAGACGCGGAACTCACCTGTGTTGGGTACGGTTCCGGGTTCCGGGTTCTGGGTTCCAGGTTGCGTTCCAGGTTCCGGGTTCGTTCCAGGTTCCTTGTTCACGGGTCCCGGCGTTCGCAAGTGCCGGGTTCCTGATAGCGCCTCGCCCCAATGAGCCTGCGATGAATCTGGATCTCGGACCAGAACCCGGAACCGTTGAACCGCCGGGGAACCTGGAACGCACGAGGAACGAGGAACCCACCCTGGAACCCTGAACCCGGAACCGTGGCTGTTTCCGCGATGCCCCACGTCGGTAATCACGGGCGTAGGCTTCCGAACCGTAATGACACGGCTATGGCCGGGTGGCGCTCGCGTTCGACGTTGGCGTCGTTCGAGTAGCCGGCCACGTCGATGGCGAACTTGCCGAAATTCAGGCCCACTCCGAAAGCCGGTGTCCAGCGGCCCCGTGAATAGAAGGCTCCCGCCCGAGGTTCGAGCAGGCCGAATCGGTACTCGAAGCCCGTGTGGAACCACGTGCTGCTGAATCGTCCCGTGTCCGGCGCATAGTGCGAGATGCGTTTGCCGGTTTCCGCGGCCGCCTGCCAGCGATCGGCGTGATAACCGAAAGTGCCGACGTACTCGAGCGGCTGTTCGACAGTCACGTCGCGTGGGGCTGTCACCAATCTCTCGGTGAAATCACCGGTGCCCGTCAGGATGTTCTCGAGGGAGTAGCGGGTGGTTTCGACATCGGTCCACCTGATGCGGTTGGCGAGCCCGTTGATGCCGAAGCCTACTTCGATTCGGCTCACGACCACGGCAGCACCCAGATCCATCGCGTAGCCGTTGCCGGATCGCGAACTGAGCCGCACCACTTCGATCGGGTTGAACGGCGCGGCGAGATTGATGGTCAGGAGCCCTTGGCTGTCGGTGTCCAGGCGCAGGCGCATCACCGTGTCTTCGTGAGCGAATCCCCTCAGGTAGTTGTAGTTGAACGCCACGTACAACCCGTCGCGGCTGCTGCCGCCGTCCTGCCACCGGAACCGACCGCGGTAGCCCCCGGTGATCGCCAGCGGCAGCGACACCCTGACGCCGCTCTCGATCGTGAACCGCGCGTTCGGCACGTACACGTCGGTCTCACTGGACAGGATTGACGTCAGCTGGTCGTCCACCTCCAGCGCACCGCGGAACGGAAGGTAGGCGCCGGCGCCGACGTAGACGCTGTGCGTGGCCCGGTCGCTCGTGAACACGGGGAAGGTGGCGCCGAAGTTCGGCGCGGCCAGCCCGTACGCCACCGGCTGCGACGTGGGCACGAAGCCGCGATACGCGTTGAGGTCCCGACTCAATCGTCCATCGAGCAGGTCGTTGATGAAGTCGATGCCCGACCCGGTGCCGTTTCGGTTGAACGTGTAGTGCAGCGGCGCGAGGATGTACTCCGTCGCGCGAATGGGGTCGAACTCGTCTGACGAGGGCCGGTAGATGTCCAGGTCGCCGAGCACTTGAAAGAGCCCGAGGGGAATGACGACGGTCGCGTGAGGTCCTCCCGGGGACTCGATCATGTCCGAGGCCAGGTTGGAGCTGCCGCCGACGCCTCCCATGCCTATCCTGCGGGCGTCCGTCATCCAGTTCTGGGCTGATGCGGAAAGAGGTGCAAGCGTGAGGACTGCGAGAGAGGCCAGGGCGCGACACCAACAGGCGGAGGGTTTCATATGAATCACTCGCCAGCATACGCGAGCGGGTCGTGACAGGTCGCGCGATTCAGGTTCGGTTCGACTGAATCCCGAGAGAGGCAAAATGCTCAGCCGTTCAGGAGCACGTCACGTACTGCACATTCGCACTCTGCAGACCGCGCGGCAACGCGGCGTTGCCGAGTCGTACGGAGGGCCGCGGATCCTGCCAGCATTGAGCCCGTAGTCGCCAGTCCGTATGATCCGCCAGTCACGCCGATCCGGTGGAGGGGCAATGCGTCTCGCTTCTGTCGTGATGCTGGGTTTGATGTGCTGCGGCCAGTCGCACCGGGCGGATGGTGGGCAGGTGCACGGCACGCCCCGAATGACCGGCATCGTTCGGGATGCAACGGGCGCCACGCTGATGGGTGTCTCGGTGTCCGTTACTGGTCCGGCCCTTCCAACGGCCCGCCTGGTCGTGACTGATGCAACAGGACGGTTCGAGGTCGATGGCCTCCCGCCCGATAGCTACAGGGTCACCGCCACGCTGGAGGGGTTCGAGCCAAGGGTGCTCGAGCTCACCCTCGGTGAGGATTCGGCGGACCTCGAGATGGTCCTCGACGTTGCGGCATTCTCGGATCGCGTGAGCGTGACGGCCACGAAGGCCGGTCCGACGGATATTCAGTCGACGCCCACCGCGGTCACCTCGCTGCCTGACAGGACGCTCGAGGCGCTTCAGGTCGAGAAGATCGAAGCGCTCGCCGGATTCGTGCCCACCCTCACCGTGTCAGAAGGGCCCACCGGCAGCCCACTCCTGACCATCCGTGGCATCGGCTCGAACTCCGGCGTCGCGGGCGTCGAGCCCAGCTCGACGTTCCACCTTGACGGCGTCTACGCAGGCCGGCCTGCCATGGTCTCGGTCGGGTTGATGGATGTCGAGCGTATCGAAGTCCTGCGCGGTCCACAGGGGACGCTCTACGGGCGAAACTCCGTCGGCGGCACGGTCAACATCGTCAGCCGACAGCCCACCAACACGTTGGCAACCCGGGGGCGCGTGCTTGCAGGCGCGGACGACAAGCTTCGGGTCGAGGGAGCAGTCAGCGGCCCCCTGGCGGCGAATCGGCTCATGGGTCGATTTGCGTTTCTGCGAGGGTCACACGACGGCTATGTCAAGGATCTGGAGCACCCCGACAATCCACTGGGCAGCGAAGACACGTGGGCGGCGCGCGGGCAGATGCGAGTTGTTCTTGGCAGGCGAAACGAACTGCTGCTGTCGGCAGACTACGGGCGGTTCGACGGCACTCCGTTGCCGTACGCGAAGGCGATACAGGCGAGGCCCGGCTTCGACATCGACATTCCTGCCAGTCTCTGGTTGGTGCGTGCCAGCCACGAGGCGTCAGGTGACGTGACGCAGAAAGGGAGCCACCGCGCGAGTCACCGCGCAGCTGACCGACACCATCTCGATGATGAGCCTGACCGCCTATCGAAAGTCTGATTCGCGGATATTCATCGATCCGGATGGAACGGAGTTGCCCATCGTCACGGTGGCGGCCGGGGATTTCGCGCGACAGATCTCCGAGGAACTGAACATCGGCGGTCGTGTCCAGAAGCTCACCTGGCTGGCCGGCTCGTTCTTTTACGACGAGCACGGCGATGGCCCGGTCGAGATCACACATTCGGGCCGGGCGTCCAAAGGCGCCCCTTCTCGACCGTCGATACGTGGGCCTGGGCGCTGTTCGGACAGGCGACATACGCAATCACCGGGCGTGTCTCGGTGACGGCCGGCGTTCGTTACTCCGACGAGCAGAAAGATGTGCACAACACTGGCGGCGTCTACCGCCTCGGCACCGACGTGCTTGCCGTGCCCGGCTCCTTCTACGATTTCGTGGAGAGCGTCACGTACCACGCGTGGACGCCGCGGGCCAGCGCACAGCTGGGCATCTCTCGCGACACGTTCCTGTATGGGTCTGCTGCGCGCGGGTTCAAGAGCGGCGGGCTCAACGTGACAGCACCCCGGCCCGGCAGCGCGTACTTGCCCGAGTTCGCCTGGACGTATGAGATCGGGATCAAGAGAACGATGGCGCACGAGCGCGTGCGTCTCAATGCGGCGATGTTCTACAACGACTACAGCAATCTACAGGTTCAGACGTTCGTCTCACCCGGCGTGACGGCGATCAGCAACGCAGCCGCGTCCACGATCAAGGGTGCCGAGATCGAAACGGCGGCGGCCGCGTGGCGCGGGTTGCAGCTCGCCGGGCATCTGGCCTGGCTCGACGCGAAATACGATCGATACGATGCCGTCGGACCGGGCGACGTGCGCGGCGATGCCTCAGGCCATCGACTGAACAACGCGCCAGCGTGGTCTGGCAGCGCATCGACTCTCTACGAGGCCGCGCCGGCAGAAGGCTGGCACGTGTTTGCCCGCGGCGACCTGCAGTGGCAGAGTCGGGCCTTCTTCACGCCATTCAACACCGACATCGAGTCGCAGGCGCCCTACGGGCTGCTGCATCTGCGCGCCGGTCTCCGGCCTTCCAGCAGGCGATGGGAGTTCTCGGTGTACGTGCGCAACGTCGGTAACCAGGAATACGTGACCGGCGCATCGTTCCCCAACGCAGGATTTCCTGCGGTCACGGCGCGGCCTGGCGATCCGCGCCTGTGGGGCACGGAGTTCACATTCCATCCGTAAACCCGGAACTTGTGTTGGGTACGGTTCCGGGTTCCGGGTTCTGGGTTCCAGGTTGGGTTCCAGGTTCCGGGTTCGTTCCAAGTTCCTTGTTCACGGGTTCCGGGTTCCAAGTGCCTGGCTCCTGATATCGCCGCCGCTCCAATCGAGCCTGCGACGAACCTGGAACTCGAAACCAAGGAACCGGAACCATTGAATCCCCGGGAACCTGGAACGAACGAGGAACGAGGAACCCCACCTGGAACTCAGAACCCGGAACCCGGTCAAACCGTACTCAATCAAGCGAGTACAGGGGTTAACGTGCATGCGGCTACGTCGCCGGTCTGCGAGCTGGCGCGCGGCGCTCATCCCGAGCGCGCTCGGAGGTCGCGCTCGCGCGCCATCGAAGGACTACTCGACGTGGATCCGCGTGCCCACGACGGTTGCGCAGACACGGCGGACAAATTCGCCGGACGTGTTGAACCACTCGCTCACCGTCGTCCCGGTCAGCTCGTCCCCGTTGGTATTCAGCTGCCAGGTATTCGCGATCTTCTGCGACCCGTCGAAGAAGCCCTGGGCGTTGAACAGGAAGGCGACGCCGAGGCTCTTGTAGGTGTGGTCGCCGACCTTCTCCCACGCACCAACGACCGGTGTTCGTTGAGAGGGGAACGGCGAGCTGGGAGCGAACAGCGTCGTGCCGCCTTCATTGAACGACGTGAGTGAAAAGAACGTCACCCCGGCCGATTGCTCGGAGTCGCAATCGTACGGACTCACCTGGTTGATCCACGTTCCCTCCAGCTTGGCCGCCGTGCCCGCGGCGTGGGCCGCAGCGCCGTGCGAGAGGAGCGCACACATCACGGCCCCCGGCAGGAGGGCGGTCTTCAGCGTCCTTCGCGTCATTTGCTTCATGGTCAGCTCCTTCGGCGAGGGTCCCGGAATCGGGCGCCATCGCTTGACCCCTGAAGCGGATTCCGCGGAAAAACCGGCTCATGCCCGCCGGCGACTCAGGTACAATCCGCCCTCCACATGGAAGTGAAGCGGGCCGCCGATGACGTGACGGGGCTCCTGGTCGCCTGGGGACGGGGCGACGAAACCGTCGACGGGCGCCTGATCTCGGCGGTATACGACGACCTGAAACGCGTCGCCCATCGCCGATTGCGGGCAGAACGTCCTGACCACACGCTGACACCGACGGCGCTCGTGCATGAGGCCTATCTGCGGTTGGTCGATCTGAAACGCGTTCGCTGGCAGAACCGCGCCCAGTTTTACGCGATTGCCGCCAGACTCATGCGCCAGATCCTGGTCGATCACGCGCGAGGCAGGGCGGCCGCCAAGCGCGGCGCTTCGGGGTGCCGCGTGACGCTTGCTGATGATGTGGCGCAGGTGGGGCCGCGCGACATCGAGCTGCTCGACCTGGACGGGGCGCTGACGCGGCTCGCAGTCGTGGCGCCTCGCCTTGCCGACCTCGTGACCGTGCGGTTCTTCGGCGGTCTGACGGTCGAGGAGTCCGCAGAAGCGCTGGGGTTGTCGCCGGCAACCATCAAACGTGACTGGACGCGCGCCCGTGCCTGGCTGTTCCGCGAGCTCCGGCCGATCATCGGCGGCGCGGCACGCAGTACGGTGCGGTCGGCACCACAGTCGAGTCGTGGGTGATGGCGGCCAATGGGTCGGACAGCGCGTTCGCCATCTTCGACGCCGCGCTGGCGCGGCCGACAAGCGAGCGTCAAGCCTTCCTCGACGCCGCGTGCCGGGACGACCGAGCGCTCCGCGAGGAAGTGGAGTCATTGCTCGCCGCACATGAAGATGCCGGCGATTTCCTCTCGACTCGACATCTCCAACAGCCGTTGGCGTCGCCGACACCGGTGCCGACACTGACACCCGGGATGCGGCTGGGCGCGTTTGAAATCGAGGCGCTGATTGGCGCCGGCGGCATGGGTGAGGTGTATCGCGCTCGCGATACGCGGTTGGGTCGGACGGTCGCGTTGAAGGTGCTGCCGGCGCAGGTGGCCGCGGATCCGCAGCGGCGGCAGCGATTCGAGCGCGAGGCGCGCGCCATCTCGGCGCTCACCCACGCCCGTATCTGTACGCTTCACGACATTGGCCACCAGGACGGCATCGACTTCCTGGTCATGGAGTACGTCCAGGGCGAGACCCTGTCGGCCAGGCTTGCGGCCGGTGCCATCCCGGTCGCGCAGGCCCTTTCGTACGCCATCGAAGTCGCCGACGCGCTCGACAAGGCGCACTCCCACGGCATTGTCCATCGCGATCTCAAGCCGGGCAACATCATGTTGACCAAGGGCGGCGTGAAGCTGCTGGACTTCGGTCTCGCCAAGCTTCGGCCCGACTCGATCGTCATGTCCGGCACGAGCGAGACGCGTGCAGTCGATCCGCTGACGGCGCGCGGCACGATCGTCGGTACCCTCCAATACATGTCGCCGGAGCAGCTGGAAGGGAAGGAGGCCGATCAGCGGGCCGACATCTTCGCGTTCGGTGCGGTCCTCTACGAGATGCTGACAGGGGCTCGCGCCTTCGCCGGCGACAGCCAGGCGAGCGTCATCTCGGCGATCATGTCGTCCGAGCCGCCTTCCGTCATCGCCCTTCAGCCGCTCGCCTCCCGCGTGCTCGATCGCATCGTCCGTACGTGCCTGATCAAGGATCGCGACGAGCGCTGGGCCAGCATGCATGACGTGCTGCTGCAACTGAAGTGGATCGATCAGGATCGGACCCTGGGCGCTGACGCGACCGTCGCACCGAGCCGCGGTCTCCAACGCTGGGCGCCGTGGTTGATCGCTCTATTCGCTGTGAGCGTGGCGGCGGCCGTGTGGATCATGGCTCCCAGGCATGCGGCGGAGCGCGAACTGCCTCGGCATTTTCTCTCCGTCGTGCCGCCGGCTGGCACGACGCTGGCCACCGAAGACGCGCCGGCGGTGTCGCCTGACGGCCTGCATCTCGCGTTCGTGGCGAACGACGCGAAGGCGACCCGCCTCCTCTACGTGCAGGCACTCGACTCATCGGAAGGAGCACGGCCGCTCCCGGACTCCGACGGGGCGGCAATGCCCTTCTGGTCACCGGACAATCGAGCCATCGGATTCTTTGCCCAGGGCAGACTGAAGACGATTGACCTCGCCAGCGGCCGGGTGCGCAGCCTCGCCGACGCCGGTGGCGCACGCGGCGGGACCTGGAATCGTGAGGGCGTCATCGTCTTCGTGCCGAGCCCGCCCGCCGGTCCGTTCAGAGTCTCCGCCGCCGGCGGCGCCGCGGTGCCGGTGAATCCGACGCGTGCAACCGGACTGCCGCTGGGCACCTGGTATCCGTCGTTCTTGCCCGACGGCCGTCACTTTCTCCTCTACACGCCTGCGTCGAGCAATCCGGAGACTGCCGCAATCATCGTCGGCTCGCTGGACTCGACCCAGACGAAGCGCGTGGTCGCCGCGCGATCGAACGCCGTGTACGCGCGGCCTGGCTATATCGTGTTCTGGCAAGAGGGCGCGCTCGTCGCACAGCAGTTCGACGAGCAGGCGTTGGAAATCCGTGGCGATCCGATTCCGGTCGCGCGCTCGGCCGCGTTGAATCCGCTGATCTCTCGCGCGCTTCTGTCTGTCTCTGACAACGGGACGCTGGTCTTCTTCGCCGGTGCCGTCGGCCAATCGCAGCTCACGTGGTTCGATCGAGACGGGCGGGAGGTCGGTCGCCCGGGTCCAACGGGATTCTTCAACAGCCTGTCGCTGTCGCCCGACGATCGCAGCGTGGTCTACGACCGTGCCGACCCGCGCACGGGCGGCATCGATTTGTGGCGGTTCGATTTTGCCCGTGGTGAGCCATCTCGCCTGACGTTCAATCCGTCGCACGACATGTTTCCGCTCTGGTCCGCGGACGGGTCTCGCATCGCCTTCAACTCCCTTCGCGAGGTGCCGCCGAATCTGTACGAGCTCAGCGCCGATGGCTCCGGCACCGAGCGGCTGCTGCTGAAGACGCCCTTTCCCAAGGGTCCGACCGGCTGGTCGTCCGATGGACGCCGGCTCGTTTTCAACGGCAGGCAGCCGCGCACCGGCGGTGACGTCTGGGTGTTGCCACTCGACCCGCCAGGCGCCGCAGCTGTACCGGTCGTCGCCACGGCTGCTGACGAAGGCTACGGCACCCTTTCGCCGGACGGTCATTGGCTGGCATATGTGTCGAACGAATCCGCGCTCTACCAGGTCTACCTCCAGGCGTTCCCCGGTCCTGGCCTGCGGCGGCAGGTGTCTGCCAACGGGGGATTGGAACCGCAGTGGAGCCGCGATGGGAAGGAGCTGTTCTATCTGGCGCCCGATCAGACGCTGATGGCGGTGTCCGTCCGGAGTACCCCGTCTACTGTCGAACTGAGTCCGCCCAAGGCGTTATTCACCACGCGCGTCAACTCGACCGAGGCGCAGGCCGTCGCGAGGCATTACGCGGTGTCTCGCGATGCGACGAAGTTCCTCATCAGCCGATCGGCCAGGCCGCAGGCGGAAGCGATCAGCGTCGTGCTGAACTTACCGGCTACCTTGCGAAGATGAGCAGCAGGTGATTACCCGCGCGACCGACGGGATCTTCATCGTGGGGTTGTTCGTCTCGTGCTCTCACAGGCGATCGCAGACGTGGCGAGGTGACGCATAAGCTCGCTGCGACGCATCCCGGTGTGCAGTGCCAACGTGAGCCATCGCGATCAACTCACCGGAAGTTCTCGATCAGCATCAGGTCGGCGCGTGAGAGCACTTGCCTCGGGTACATGATTGTCTTGCCGTCGGGCGACACACTGAGGCCCAGGGGGCGCTCCCTGAGGCCGTCCAGGGTGCCGAGGCGCACGCTTCGACCGGTCTTCGGATCGAGCACATACAGCGGCGGGTCGACGGTGGAATCGCAAGGCACGTAGTAGACGCCCCGCGACCCGACGCCAAACGCGCTGTTCTTCACGCACGGAATCAGTTGCCGCGCGTCACCGCCCATCAGCGCCATGGTCATCAGGGGCGAATCGGCGTCCTTCGGTTGGAACAACAGGCTCTTGCCGTCCGCCGACTCGCACGCGAATGCGCCGCCCGCCCCGTGGGTCAGCCGCTCTGGGACGCCGCCATCGGCGGGCATTCGCCAGATGTCGCGTGTGTCCGCCTGCCACCAGGAGTAGTAGATCCATCGCCCGTCGTGCGACCACGTAGGCACGACCTGGTCGCCCGCTTCGGCCGTGAGCCGACGCGGGGCGCCGCCATCGGCATCAATCATCCACAGGTGTGATATGGGAGTCCTCACCCGGACCCGCGCGTCAAAGGCAATGCGCCGCCCGTCGGGCGACCAGGACGGCGACCCCTGACCACTCCGGGACCGTTGGTGAGTTGCTGCGGATTCGATCCGTCAGCGTCAGCAATCCAGATCTCGTCGATCTTGCCGCCCGCCCGCGCGGAAGTAAACGCGAGTCGGCGGCCGTCAGGCGATAAGCGTGCATCCTCGTCCGTAAAGCTCGATCCTGTCACCAGCTGTACAGAACCGTCTGCTTGGAATCGATAGATGTCCTCGTCGAGCGACATGTGTGTGAACGCGAGCCGATCGCGCGACCGGGCGAGGGCTGGCGCGGTGGCGACTCGCCGGCGCCCTCGATGCGCTCGGGCGCGCGATTGCCGTCGATAGTCACGCGCCACAAGCCGGAAATGAACGTTCTGCCCGACGGCATCGTAGATGATGGCGCTGCCGTCTCGCGTCCATGTCAGGGAAGGGATGTAGCTCGTACCGCTGCGTCGTCAGCCGGCGGGGAGGCTGCGCCGTGGCGCGCGATATATCGAGTTCGACCAGAGCCACATCGCAATCCCGCATCCCTGCCAGGCCCACATCGGAAGAGTCGCAGGAGACATACGCGAGGCGCTGGCCGTCGGGCGAAAAGGCCGGCTTCGAATCGACACGGTTCGACTTCGAGACAATCAGTGGCCGCGCGGCGCCGCCTTCGACGGACACCAGGTAAATGCCTCGCGGTCCCGTGCCACCGGGGCGCGGCAACAGGGCCCAGAGGCCGAAGTTCAGGTGTCCGGAGTTCCCGGCCGCCAGCCACTTCCCATCCGGTGACCAGTCCAGTGAATCGGCGCCTTTGAAGTCGCCTAATCGTCGTTCCGCACCGCCGAGGGGCGAGACCAGGTGAATGGTGGAATCGTCGGCTCGCTGCCGGACGAACGCGATCTGGCGCCCGTCGGGCGACCACGTCGGCCTGGCATCTTCGCCCCGATCACTCGTGAGCCGACGTACGTCCGAGGACCCCACGAGTGTCACGTACACGTCCCAGTTGTCCTGCTTCGTCCCGTTCCAGGAGAACGCCACCTGCTCGCCATCAGGCGAGAAGGTGGGATAGAACTCCCAACCCGTCAACGACGTGAGCGCCACAGGACGCATCGGCGCCGGCGCCTGCGGGCGACGGTGCAACGGCAGCAGCAGCCATGCCGTTGCGCCCACGATCACGAGCGCAGCCGCAACCAGCGCCGCGATCGGTCCGCGACGATGGGTGCGCACGACCGAGGCAGGCGCCGTCACGCCCGACTCCGACTCCTCCTTGACATCCTCCAGCGCCACCTTCACGTCGTCGATGTGCTGGTACCGCCGCGGCGGATCTTTGCGGAGACACCGGAGAATCACTTTCTCGAGGTCGCCCTGGATCGCCGCGGCGACCGCGCTCGGAGGTGTGGGTTGCGCGCGGATCACGGCGTTCAGCGTATCGGCGGTGGACGCCCCAGGAAACGCGCGCGATCCCGTCACCATCTCGTAGAGCATCGCGCCGAAGCTGAAGATGTCGGTCCGTGCGTCAACGGTCCCGCCCGTCGCTTGCTCCGGCGCCATGTAGGCGGCGGTGCCTGCGATCGTCCCCGGGGCGCTCACGAGTGCATGGCTCGTGAACGTGGGCGAGTCCTCGTCGGGCGTGTCGGGCGCGCCAAGCAGCTTGGCAAGCCCGAAATCGAGCACCTTGACCGTGCCATCCGTGCCGACGATCACGTTTGCCGGCTTGAGGTCGCGGTGGACGATGCCGCGCGCGTGCGCGGTGACGAGGGCGTCCGCAACGGCGATCGCAATCCGAAGCGCCTCGTTGATGCGCATTCCCTGCCGTGGAATGAGCGCATCCAGGCTCTTGCCGCGGACGTACTCCATCACGATGAAGTCGTTCCCGTCGGCCGACTCGATCTCGTAGATCGTGATGATGTGCGGGTGGTTGAGGGCGGACGCCGCTTGCGCCTCTTGGACAAAGCGCCGACGCCGGTCTGCGTCGGCCACGCGGTCAGCCGGTAGGACCTTGATCGCCACTTCACGGCCCAGGCGCGTGTCGCGGGCCCGATACACCTCGCCCATGCCCCCGGCACCGATGAGGGAGAGGACTTCGTACGGGCCCAGACGCGTACCGGCCTGCAAGGGCATGGGTCTTGGTGCCGCGCATTATGACGTGCCCTGTACTGATTGTCAGGTCATATGCGCGTGTCCCGGACTGAGATCCCCGGGCTTCGCCCCGGAGGCCGGGCGTGTGCCCGATTCGCCTCATGTTCCTGTTCGAAATTCGGCCCTCGCGCACCCTTCCGGGATGACTACGCCTGGCGTTCGGAAGTTAGAGTTTCCACCAGCCCGACGCGAAGTTCAGAGCTGCCAGCGCACCCATCGCCCACGCCGTATCCGGTTGGTGGCTGACGAAGTAGTAGGGGATCACCAGGACCGAGGCGACCGCTGAGATGTAGCTCACACTCGGGGGGATGCGGGGAACTCGCATGACTGAGACATACCTGTGCTGTTTGGCGCCTTGCCTCAGACTGCGCTGTGCCACCCGACACCCCGCGGAGGCCGCGAACCTTCGTGGGGCTTGATTCCGCGCGGCGATCACCATCAGCGCAAGCCTGGCTTCTCTGTATATCGGCCCTTAGGGCTCTGAGGTTGAGTCCGATCACCCGTCTCGACCCGGCCTCATCATCACGCATCCGGACGCGCAGCCCGCGAGCGTCAGCGCCAGGCTCGGGATGGCTCTCGTCCGCATCGCGCCCTTGTGCCTCTGATGACCCGATTTACGCCGCGGTCGAGAGGAGAGATGGGGCGGCGAGGGCGAAGGGCACGAGGGCAGAATCCCGCGAAGCCGGCGGAGTGCGTTCCGGAGGTGTTCGTTCGTGTTCCGGTCTCCGGGACGTGAGCCGCGGAACGGGATTGGCAGGCGGCTCACACGGACGTGCGACCGGCACAATCTGCCTACGAGAACTGTATGTCTTCCGCCAGCCTTGTGATTGTCGGGGTGCTGCTCGCGTTCGTGGGCTCGGCGCACGCACGCGGCACGCCTGCAGACCCGAAGTCCGGCCCGGCGCGGGAGTGCAGGCCGCAGTTCGCCCCGCTACAGACGGGCAGCTCGAATGCGAGGTCGAATCTGAAGATCTGGAGGAAGCACGAAGCAGGGGAGTGGGGAGGCGACGGTTGGCTCGGGTGGACGTATGACGATGACGCGCTGCTGCCGGTCAGTCTCATCGTTCGCGACCTGGTGAAGGAGCGGAGCGACGATGAAGACGAGGTCACGGTCGAAAGCATCCCTGACGTGCCGTTCGCAATGAGGTGTATCGGTGTGCCCACCGCCGACATCCGCTCCGCAGGTGTCGTCAATCGCGAACTGCACTACCGCCAACCGCTGCGCATGACGATTGGGGAGCGACGATACCAGCTGGCGCTTCGTGGCTCGCGTGAGGATCTCACCGACGCGAAGGTCGTCCTCACCCATGGTCGCGAAACGCAGGTGCTCTATTCGACCGACGGGTTCGTCGATGAACCACACTTCGACGTTCCATGGGCGGGTGACCTCGATGGTGACGGGAAGCTGGACCTCGTCGTGAACCTGAGTCGGAAATACAGCCTGCACCCGTATCGGCTGCTGCTCTCGTCCATGGCTGCGGGAGGAGAGCTCGTGGGCGAGGCGGCGGCCTTCGAAACCGGCGACTGAGCGCCGACGGCATCGTCGCCGCGCCACCCACAGAGCGGCATGGGAGCGCGCGCTCACAGCGACCGGCCCGAGGCGCGAGTTCGACCGGTGTGGATCAGGGCTTCGCCGACGGCGGAGGAGCCGCAGTCTCCTGATGAAAGATCGCCATCCACTTGCCGTCTTTCTTGGTCCACACGGTGGACGCCCATATCGGACTCGGGATCGGTTGGCCGTGGTCGGTGCCCGTGCCCGTCCACTTGTAGGTGTGGATGGCGGTGGTCGCGTTCGGCCATTGAAACTTGCTCTCGGTGATGTCCCAGGATGAGACTTTGACGTCCTTGGTGGCTGCGGCGAAATCCTTCACGAGATCGGCAACCGGCGCCCGTCCCATCATCGAGTCGATACCCCATCCATCAGTGGCGACCACGCCCGTGAACGCGGCCACGTTTCCCTTGTAGAAGGCGTCGGTCGCAGTGCGTTCGTTGGCGATGATGGTTTTCTCCGCCTCCGCGTCCTGGGCTCGGGCTTCGCCCACCCCGGCACAGAGCAGCACGCCGACAACGAGGATGCCTGCCAGTCTCATAGTCTGATCCCTTCGTTTCATACGGTGACGTCCGGCGACACCTTAGCTCGTCAGAAAGTATTTGTAAACCGGCGCGGCGGACGGCGCGACGACATCCCCACCATCGAGATTCGCGACGCCAGGTTACTCGAGGACATTGATTCCCATTCCAGGCAGCGCGGGACAGCTCAGCCCTGGGCTGTGGCACCCTGAGCGCCTGTCCGTGTCCGACGAGGGGACCTTCGGCACAACCGACGACCACGAGGCTCGTCGTGCTCGGGGCGTCGGCGCTCGTGGCCAGCTACCTTCGATTGACGCGGACGGTCGAAACGCAACCAACGATCACGGCGTGGAGGAGCTCCCCACGCGCGTCCGCCCGTTCATTCCCAGACCCTCGGTGTGATTTCGGCCAAATTCCACCAGGACCTCGGCATCCCCACAGGACTTCCTCTGCACCCGGGCTCGACCCTCGGAGCGAACCGCTCGCAACCGAGGAGGAGCCATGCGCCAGAGAGACGCCGGTGCCGCGATCGCTGCAGCCATCTCGTTCTGCTCGCTCGTGACCCTGCACGGAGAACTACAGCCGGCCGACGTGCCGTTCGACCTCGTGGAACAGCACCTGATCGTCACGAAAGGATCGGTCGCGGGACTGCGCGGCCTGAACCTGCTCATCGACACTGGCACCATTCCCGAGCGTCATGGACAGAAGAGTCGCGGCCCGGCTGAGGTTGAAGGGCGAGCCCTCGCTGATGACCGCCTTCGGGCAGAGCGTCAAGTTCGAGAGCGCAGTCCTGTCAGGGCTTCGGATTGGACCTGTCGCGCCAGGGGACGTGCCCGCAGGCATCGGAGACCTCTCGTACCTGCACTCGTCCCGCATCGACGCGATCGTCGGACTCGACGTGCTCGCGCGCAGGAGCTTCGGCATCGACTACGCGGCGCGGACCCTGTCGTTTGGACCGGCGGAGCGGGAATCGGCCGAGGCCCCGCTCAAGGTCGTCTGGCCGTTCCTGACCGTGCGTCTGTCGATCGCGGGACATCCGATGCAGCTGCTCGTGGATACCGGCAGCCGCGACCTCGTGCTGTTCAAGTCGCGGATGCCCGCGGCGCTGCTTCCGCTGCCCTGGAAGGGCGAGAAGATCGTCCAGCACGCGTCGGGTGCCGCGCACCTGCTCCGGTACGAGCTGCGACAGGCAACGCTCGGTGACGATCGCTGGGACACGCTGAACGGGTTCGTCCTCGACGCGAGCACCGCGGGGTACCCGGAAGGGATCGACGGCGTGCTCGGCGTACGTGCGCTCGGCGGCAGCCGCGTGCGGTTCGACTTCGAACGCGGCCGGCTTGGCTGGAGCAAGTAGGTGCACCACGCTGCGGGCCTGCCGGAGGGGCGAGAAGCGGGTGCTATGATGGTCGCCCTTGCCCGACACCGCTGTGCAGGACGCCTTCTGGATTGGCGAGAGCCATCAGGTCGAGCCGTCGCTCAACCGCGTGACGGGCCCGAACGGCGTCACCCGGCTCGAGCCGAAGGTGATGCTGGTGCTCGCCTGCCTCGCCAATCACGCGGGACGGATGGTGCCCAAGGACCGCCTCCTCCACGCGGCCTGGCCCGACACCGCGGTCGGCGACGACGTGCTCACCCGGGCGATCTCGGAGCTGCGCCGCCTGTTCGAAGACGACCCGAAGCAGCCGCGCGTCATCGAGACGATCCCGAAGAGTGGCTACCGCCTCATCGCGCCGGTCGCTGCCGTGGCGGTCCAGCGCGAGGCGATCGTCGCCACGCCGTCGCTCGCTGAGCCCGCGCAGCGTGGCGGTTGCAGCAGACGGCGCGCCGTCTTCGCCTTCGAAGGGACGGGGCCGCCTGATCGCGATCGCGGCGAGTGCGATTAGCCTCTCCATTCTGGCGATTGTTCTTACCTGGCCGTGGCGATCCGGACGAGCGGTGCCGCCCGCGCCCATGCGGGTGGTTCCCCTCACCTCGCTGAGCGGGTCGGAGTTGGGCGCCACGTTTTCCCCCGATGGCCGGCAGGTCGCGTTCGCGTGGAACGGCGAGCGGCCCGACGGCGGCGCACGCCCGTGGTGGCAGGGCGACTGGGATATCTACGTCAAGTTCGTCGGGGCCACCAACATGCGGCGGCTCACGTCAGGTCCGGGTCTCGACCTGGCGCCGGCCTGGTCGCCGGATGGCCGGGAGATCGCGTACGTCCGCGACGGGCACATCCGGCTGGTATCCGCGCTCGGCGGATCCGACCGCCAGATCACTGACCTGCAGGTCATGCTGCCCGCCGTCTGGTCTCCCGACGGACGGTACCTGGCGGCTGGAGACGGAAGGGAACCAGTTGGGGCGTCGTCCGCCGGACGCAGCATCTACCTCATACCTGTCCAGGGTGGCGTTCCGCGTGCGCTGACGCGGCCGCGACCCCGCGCTCGGCATCAATCGCCGGCGTTCTCGCCTGACGGGCGCCACCTCGCATTCATCTCGTGTGATGAGGGCGGCGGCTGGGGATGCGACCTGCAGGTGCTCGACCTGGACTCCGCCTACGCCGCGGCCGGCGCGCCGCGGTCGCTGACCGGCCGACTCGGGATGTATCAGAGCGCCCTGGCCTGGACGAACGACGGCACATCCATCCTCTTCAACGCGGTGGACATCAATCTCCAGGTCAACTATCTCTGGCGCGCGGCCGCGGACGGCACGCGTCCTCCGGAGCGCATCGAGCTGGCGGGCGTCAACGCGCTGTTCCCGTCGATAGCGCCCGCCGGTGACCGGTTGGCGTTCGCCCGCCTGCTCCACGACGAGGACATCTATCGGCTCGAGCCGGGCCGCCCGCCCCGGCCTGTCGCCCAGTCGTCGGCGTTCGAGGGGCTCCCGGCATACTCGCGCGACGGCCGCCGCATCGCGTTCTGCTCGGCGCGATCGGGCGACGCAATGGAAGTCTGGGTCGCGGATGCCGACGGATCGAACCCCGCACAGCTGACGCATGTCCCGGGCGGATTCCAGGGCGATCCGGCCTGGTCACCCGATGGCCGGCTGATCGCGTTTCA
Source organism: Vicinamibacteria bacterium (assembly GCA_963697705.1). Lineage (GTDB taxonomy): Bacteria > Acidobacteriota > Vicinamibacteria > Vicinamibacterales > JAENWD01 > CAVUCH01. The sequence goes on along the minus strand of CAVOPA010000005.1, from coordinate 37,725 downwards.
GTCGTCCGGGCCATCCGAGGAACACCCGCACATCTGGACCGTTGACAGCGAGGGCGGAACCCCGCGCCAGATCACGCACGGCACCGGCGATCAGATGTCCCCGACATGGTCGCGCGACGGCGAGTGGATCTACTTCTCGTGGTCTCGAAGCGACAGCCGCGACATCTGGCGGGTGCGGGTCCGGACCGGGGCGACCGAGCGCGTCACGCGCGGCGGCGGCTTCATCGCACGGGAGTCGGCGGATGGTCGCACGCTGTTCTACATCTCGAAGTCCGTGCATTCGCCGGTGATGGCGCAGCCGCTGGCCGGCGGCGCACCGACGACGGCGATCGCGTGTGTCGCCGGCACGGCGTTTTCGGTGAATCCGCAAGGCATCTACTACGTGCCGTGCGCGGACGGTCCCGCGATCGATCCCGATTCGCCGGTGCTGGTGCTGGATGCGGCCACGGGCGCGACTCGCGACGTCGCGAAGTTGGAGCGGTTCGATTCCGACAGGGTTCCGATCGGGCTTCGCGGTGTCGCCGGACGGCCGGACCTTCCTGTACACCCGGCTGGTCAGGGACGAAGCCGACCTGATGTTGATCGAACACTTCAAGTGATCGGGAACGCTGACGGGGTTCGTTCACGAGGCGAGCACCGCGGCGTACCCCGAACGGATCGACGGCGTGCACGGCGTGCGCGCGCTCGGTGGCACCCGCGTGCGGTTCGACTTCGAACGCGGAGAGCTCGGCTGGAGCAAGTAGGGCTGACCGGCCGCGGTCGGCGGTGTGCGGCTTGCCGGTGCTATCATCGCTCTGCTTCCTCGACAAAGCAGGGCCTTGCAGCACACCTTTCGCATAGGTGAGGCCTATCACGTTGAGCCGTCGCTCAATCGCGTGACCGGCCCCGGCGGAAGCCTTCGCATCGAACCGAAGGTGATGTTGGTGCTCGTGTGTCTGGCGGACCATCCGGGGCAGGTGGTCCCGAAAGACCGCCTGTTCCACGCCGCGTGGCCCGACACCGCGGTCGGCGACGATGTCCTCACGCGCGCGATCTCCGAGCTGCGCCGGTTGTTCGAAGATGATCCAAAGCAGCCGCGCGTCATCGAGACGATTCCCAAGGGTGGCTATCGGCTGATTGCGCCGGTCCTCCTGTCCGCCCAGGGGGACGTAGCGCCAGCCACGCTGCCGACGAATGGCACTCCGAGCGCCGCGAACCTGCTGCCTGGACTAGAGAGCCGCGCGGCAAGGCCCCGACCGCGGTATGGACGCGCGGTCGCCATCGGACGTGGCAGGCATTGCCGTCGTGGCACTCGCCACTGGCTGGCTGCTTCCAGGGTTTCGAACGCCTCCCCAGCCGGCGATGCGCGTTGTCCCCCTCACCGCGTTGAGCGGCTCCGAGTACGGCGGAGCGTTCTCGCCCGATGGTCGGCAGGTCGCGTTCTGCTGGAACGGCGAAGTGTCGGACGGTGGCACGCGGCCGTGGTGGCAGGGCAACTGGGACATCTACATCAAGGCCGTCGGATCCTCGGACCTGCGTCGACTCACGACCGATCCCGGCATCGACCTCGCGCCGGAATGGTCCCCGGATGGTCGCCAGATCGCCTACGTGCGCATGGACGGGCCAGATGGCTCGCCGCGGATTCGAGTCGTGTCGGCGCTCGGAGGTTCCGATCGCCAGGTCAGTGACTTCCCCGTCTTTCTGCCTGCCACCTGGACTCCAGACAGCCAGTACCTGGTGGCAGCGCGAGCGGGCGTGGCGGAGCCGGCGGGCCCGAGCCACGGCGTCTACGCGATCCCGATCGGCGGCGGCGCGCCACGGGCCATCACACGAGCGCGGCCTTCAGGTCAGGACCTGTCGGCCGTGCTCTCAGCCGACGGCCATCGCCTCGCGTACGTCGCGTGTCCAGGTCCGGGTCCGGACTCGGACTGTCACCTGCAGGTAGTGGACGTGGACGCGGGATTCGCAGCCGTTGGTTCACCACGACGGCTGACGGGCCCGCCGCTTCCGGGCTGCGACAGCAGTGTGAGCTGGACCGCCGACGGCCGGTTCGTCATCTTCAACGCCAGAGACAGGCAACTGAGTTATCTGTGGCGCGTCGAAGTGGATGGCGGCGCAGCGCCCGAGCGAATCGAAAGGCCGGCTTCGATGCGTTCTGGCCCTACACCTCCCCTGCTGGTGATCGGCTGGCATTCACGCGTAAGTCCCATGACGAAGACATCTACCGGTTCGAACCCGGGCGATCCGCTCAGCCAGTCGCGCCGTCGTCGCTCTTCGACGGGATGCCGCAGTTCTCGCCGGACGGCCGGCGCATCGCCTTCTGCTCGTTGCGATCCGGCGACGCGATGGAGGTCTGGGTCGCCGACGCGGATGGGTCCGCGCCCGAACAGTTGACGCATGGCCCTGGTCGATTCCAGTGCGGGCCCTCGTGGTCACCCGATGGCCGTCGGATCGCCTTCCAGTCCGGCGGCCGATCACCCTCATGTCTGGACGGTCGACAGCGAGGGCGGGACACCGCGGCAGATCACCAACGATGCCGGCGACCAATGGACCCGACCTGGTCGCGCGACGGCGAGTGGATCTACTTCTCCTGGTCGCAGGCCACCGGCCGCGACATCTGGCGTGTGCGAGTCTCGAACGGCTCGAAGGAGCGTGTCACAGACGGTGGCGGGTTCATCGCGAGTGAATCGGTGGACGGCAGGACGCTGCTGTACATCTCCAAGTCGGTGGATTCGCCGCTCATGGCGCAGCCGCTGGCCGGCGGTCCCCCACGGCAGGTCATCGACTGCGTGGCCGGCACTGCGTTCGCGGTAAACCCGCTGGGCATCTATTACCTGCCGTGTTCGGGCAGTTCCGCCGAGGATCCGAATCCGCCAGTGCACGTGAGGAATCCGGTCACGGGAGAGGATCGCACCCTCGGCAGGCTGGAAAAATTCGAGCACGACAGCCTTCCTTCCGGTTTCGCGGTGTCACCGGATGGCCAGTCCGTTCTGTACGGCCGGCTCGTCAGGGACGAATCGGACCTCATGCTGATCGAGGGGTTCCGGTGACCGGCATGTTGCGGCGTCCCGGCGCCGACGGCCGGGTGGAGGCTGCGCGGCGCACGCTGTGGGCCGGTCTGCTGTGCCTGCTGTTGTCATCCGCCGCTGACGTCCTCGGCGCAAGTGAGTGGGACGACTGCGACGTTGCGCGGCGCCGTAGACGACGCCAGCGGCGGCGTGCTGCAGGGCGCCACGATCACGCTCGTCAACACGGCCACGCTGGCCACGCGGACCGCCGTCAGCGACGAGCGTGGCGCGTTCGCATTCAGCAGTCTGTTCCCCGGGACGTACGACCTGCGCTGCGAGCTGTCAGGGTTCACGACCACCGAACATCGCGGGATCGTCCTCAGTCCGAACGACTCGCGAGGCGTGGCCATCCGCCTCGAGATCGCCGGCCAGAGCGAGGTCGTCGCGGTGCGGGCGGCGCCAGCGGAGGCGCTGCGAACGGAGACGGGCGCACGCGAGGGCGTGCTGACCGCGCACCAGATTGACAACCTGTCGATCATTGGCCGCAGTTCCCTCGAGCTCCTCCGCATCCTGCCCGGCGTGGTGGCGCCCGATCAGAATCAGCTCGAGAGCGTGAGCTTCTTCGGCGGCTCGAACAACACGTGGGGCTACACGGTCAACGGCATCCGCTCCTCGAACAACACCGTCAGCCTGGATGGCTCGAATCTCGTCGAGGCGTCCTGCAACTGCGGGCTGATGACCGGCGTGAACAACGACATGGTCCAGGAGGTCAAGGTCCAGAGCTCGAACTTCGGCGCCGAGTTCGGCTCTGGCGCCGTGAGCGTCAGCGCGGTCACGAAGGGCGGCAGCTCGAGACTGAGCGGCAGCCTCTACGACTACGCGCGCGACTGGCATGTCGCGGCCAACGATCGCTCCAACTCGATCACTGGCGTCGAGAAGCCGAAGAGCCGGTTCAACTACCCGGGCGGCAACATCGGTGGCCCGATTCCGCTGCCGTTCTCAGGCTACAACGCCAACAAGGACAGGCTGTTCTTCTGGTTCGGGCTCGAGGTGCAGCGTCAGGACGTGGACTCCGGCAGCCGCCTGAGCACCACGATCAGCGACGCGGCGCGCACCGGCGATCTGAGCGAGTTCCTCGCCAATCGCGGTCAGAACCTCAATCACCCCTCCGTCGTGCTGATCCCGGCCTCGTTCCCAGACGCGGGCACTCCGGCGCCCGGCAACGATCTCGCTCCCTACGTGACGCCGCTCGGCCTCGCGATGGCAAGCCTGTACCCGCGCCCGAACTACGCGGATGCCGACAATCGCTACAACTACGTCTACAGCGCCCTCGAGCCGACCAACCGGATGGAGGCGAGGGCGCGATTCGACTGGAACGTCAGCGCCGGCACGAAGGCGTACGTCCGGATCTCGCGCGATCGCGAAGACACCGAAGGGCTTCGCGGACCGTGGGCGAACAGCGCGTCCGACCTGGCACTGCCGACTCCAGGCCTCGGCACCAATCGCGCGCACTCGTACGCCGGCACCATTGTCCAGGTGCTGAGCCCGACGATGACCAACGAGATCCTGGGCACCTTCACGCGGCAGACGCTGGACGCGTCGTACGACGACGTATCGAGACTCAGGCTCGACGCGTTGAACGTCCGCTTCGATGGCGTCTTTCCAAACCAGAGTCCGTACGTGCCATTCAACAGCCATTGGGGCGGCGGGCAGCTCGGCAACTTCGGGCCCAATCTCAACGACATCTACGCGCACAACGACGAGTTGTTGTTCGGAGACAAGCTCACGAAGGTGCACGGCGCGCACCTCCTGAAGTTCGGATTGAGCGTCGATCGGCTGCAACGGCAGCAGAACGGCGACAACGACGAGAACGGCAACCTGCTCTTCGCGCCGGGGACACCGGGAGGCACCGGCAGCCAGATCGGCGACCTGCTGGTGGGCCGCCCCGCGCGGATCTTCCAGGGCACGCGCGTCAAGGACTCGGAGTTCCGCATGTGGAACGTCGACGCGTTCGCACAGGACAGCTGGAAGCTCCGGTCGAACGTGACCCTCGAGTATGGGCTACGCGTCGGACACTGGACCAACAACGCGGAGCTGAACGGCCTCGGGAACTGGTTCGACGCCACCACATACGATCCCGCCCAGGGAGCCTTCACCGATCCGCCCTACGACACGCAGTTGAACGGCGTGCGATACGCCTCGAAGGGCCAGGCGCCGCTCGGGGTGCTGCCGGACCGCAGCCCGTTCGCGCTGCCCCGCGTGAACGCCGTGTGGGACATCCACGGCGACGGCGTCAGCGTGCTCCGCGGCGGGTACGGGATGTTCGCGAACCGTCCCAGGGGCTCGGTGGAGGCCGGGCCGGCGCTGAACACCCCACCGAACGCTTATCACGTGGACGTTGACGCGTTCACCGCCGCGGGCCTCGAGACGGGGTTGACCTACGACACGTTCCACCTGATTCCGTTCCAGGTGCTGCTCGGCTCGCAGCGCATCGAGACACCGACACCGGCGTCGTTCACGTTCCCGAGGACCGACAGCTTCAGCGTGTCGTTCGCGCGGCGCGTCGTCTGGAACCAGGTGGTCGAGGCCGCGTACGTGGGCACGCGCGGGCGACACCTCGTGAGCTCGATGGCGAGCAACGTGGTGCCATTCGGTTCGCTGAGCAGCGGCGTCGAGGGCAACGCCAATCTCTCGATACCCGTCAATCGCCTCAACCTCGATGCGAGCGTGGTGAACGCACGGCGGCCGTTCCAGGCTCACGGACCGATCTACACGAGCGACTACGAGGGCCGCTCACGGTACGACTCGCTGCAGGTGACGCTCAGCCGCCAGACCGGCAAGCGGCTGCAGTACCTCGCGGCGTATACGCTCGGCCAGGCACAAGGCACGTTGCGGGGGGACTATGGGGACCGCGATCCGTTCGATGCCTCGCGAACCTACGGGGTGCTCGACGACGACCGCCGGCATGTCTTCAGCGTCTCGTGGAACGCGCTGCTGCCCGACGTGAGCCGTCGAAGCAGCGCGTTCGCCCGTGCCGTGCTCGACGGCTGGCAGCTCTCGGGGATCTCCACGTTCACGAGCGGGGTGCCCATCCACCTCTCGTTCTCGGGGGAGGCTGCGGGCAACGGCGTGTCACAGGCCTACTTCGGGACGCCGGACGTCGTTGGACCGGCCGGCCCGTCGAACGGGCTGGCGCCCGAGTTCACGTGTGACCCGAGGCGCGGTGGATCGCGTGTCGGCGAAACGCTGCTCGACGTCGACTGCATCGACGTGCCCGACCTCGGCGTCAACCCGTCGCTCGTCCCGCCATACGACATCCGCACACCGTCCCGCATGACCCACGACCTGACGGTGTTCAAGAACTTCGCGCTGCGCGGCTCGCAGAAGCTGCAGTTCCGTACGGGCTTTTTCAACATCTTCAACACTGCCTCCGCGGCGACCGCGATCGCCAACGACGTGGATCTGACGCTCGACACGAGGTGCAACCGCCGCGCCGATCACGTGCCGAACGGCGTCGGCGGTTACGCCGACGGCGTGTGCGATCCCGCCGGCGGGTATTCGTTCACGGACGTCACGAAAGCGAACTTCGGGAGGATCAATATCCTGCGTGGTCACCGGGTCATCGAGTTCGTGCTGAAGTACTATTTCTAGCGGGCAGTCCCGTCTCTGTACGCGACATGACCGTGCCGGACGCGTTCTGGATCGGCGCGAGCCATCAGGTCGAGCCGCCGCTCAACCGCGTCTCTAAACCGTCGCTCGCTTGAGTTGATGCTCCGAAGCGGGTGGCGCCGGACGGGGCCGCCCCGCCCGCCGCGCAGGCGCCTTCCTCGTGGCGAGTGCTTTTGGCGCCGGCCGCCGGGGCCCCCGCCGCGCGGACTGTGCGCGGTGGGGTGGCCGCGGGTGGGGCTGTCCGGCGACAGGACCCGCGTCAACCATCAACTCAAGCGAGTTGTGGGTTTAACTTCGCGACCGGGCTCGAGCCGAAGGTGATGCCGGTGCTCGCCTGCCTCGCCGCTGCTCGCCCGGGCTCTCACGCCTCGCGGATCTCGAAGCGGGTGATCAAGCCATTCTCGATCGTGAAGATGTGCCCGACCATGCGGTCTATCAGCACCGCTCCCTGGAGATCGCGCACAGTCTGGTGGACCTGGACGACGATCTCGCCATCCGCGCCGGTTGAAAAGCCGGTCGGCTCGACGCGCGGGTCGATCGTTGCCCATTGTCGCGTCCAATAGCTCCGCACGGCATCGCGGCCGTGCACGTACCCTCCCTCCAAGCCATTGGCCCATGTGACATCGGGATGCAGTGCAGCGAGCACGGCCTCGATGTCACGAGCATTGAAACACTGATAGATCTGCTCGAGAAACTCCACGTCGTCGCACATCTGGGGTCTCCACGATCCGTGTGTTGACTTTCTCCGCTGTGACCAGCGTTCTGTCCGGTGACGCAACCGGCGGCGGCGCGAAAGTCTGCTCGCCGAGTACGGTCTGACGACCGGGAGTCCGATCGGCCAGTGAGCTGTGATGGCCCCTTTGTCACGCCGTTGCTGGTCGGGCGTCGCGCACGAGCACGATCTTGCCTATGACTCCTCCCTTCGCGAGCAGCTCCTGCGCGCGTCTTGCGTCGGCGAGGGGGAATCGGTGCGCAATGAGCGGCTTGATCCCCTGCTGTTGAAGCAGTTCGAGCAGCGCAAGCAAGTCCTGCCGAAACAGGTCCGGTTTGAGACGCTTGAGCGTCTGAATGCTGTAGGGGACGATGCCGCTTCCCCGGGAGAGCCAGCCGCCGGCGATGACGCGCGTACAGGGATGCCATGAAGCGATCGCGGCGTACGATTCGACCAGCTCCGCACGTAGCGACGTTGTGTTGCCTCCTCAACCACCCGAAGGGCGTCGGGCCCGCCGTAATGAGTGACGATGATGCGCATGTGTTTCATGGACATCTGCCTCCTCTCGGCGCTCCTGCGCTGGTGGGCGGACCCAGTATCGGAGTAGACTCGCGGCCGTTCGCGCCAACGAACGGGCGTCACTTCGAGAGTGCATCGGTTCGCGGCCGTAGAATACGGGCTCCTCGTCCTCGGAGTCCTGAATTCTTCTGCCTGATCAGTCAATGAATCGCATCCTCGTCACCGGCTCCACTGGTCACATCGGGCGTCACGTTGTCGAGCAGCTGACGGCCGCGGGCGCCTGGTGTCGTGCGATGACTCGAGATCCGGACGCCGCATGTTTGCCGGCGCATGTCGACGTCGTGCGCGGCGATCTCACGGTTCCCGAAAGTCTCGATTCCTGCCTGCAGGAGATCGACACGGTGTTCCTGGTGTGGGTCGCGCCGTCGGAAGCGATCGACGGCGCGCTCGAGAGAATCGCGAAGCATGCACGGCGGATCGTGTACCTCACCGCACCTCTCAAAACGCCCCATCCATTCTTTCAGCAACCCAACCCCTCGCGCGCGGTTACCGAACGTATGGAACGGTCGATTGAACAATCGGGATTGGCATGGACGTTCGTCCGCGCCGGCATGTTCGCCGCTAACGCGCGGCACTTCTGGGGACCGCAGATTCGCGCCGGCGGCGTGATCCGCTGGCCCTACCTGGATTCGCCGACGGCTCCGACCGATGAGCGCGACATCGCGACCGTCGTCGTTCGCACCTTGTGCGACGACGGTCATGCCGGTTCCGAATACGTGGTGACCGGCCCGCAATCGCTCACGCAGGCCGAGCAGATCCAGACGATCGGCCGCGCGATTGGCCGATCGCTGCAGGTTGAACAGATGACGCCGGACGAAGCGCGATCGGAGCTGCTGCCGGTCCTGGGTTCACCGGTGTTCATCAACATGCTGCTCAACGCGTGGGGAGCAGCACTCGGCCAGCCGGCGTTTGTGAGCTCCAGCTTCGCAACGATCACGGGCGGAGCGCCACGACCTTTTCTCGAGTGGGCTACGGATTACGCAGCGGAGTTTCGCGCGTAGCATCGCCCGTCGCCGTCCGGATCCGATCGCTGTCGCCTGACACGCGCTCCTTCCGGATGTTGCCATTGTCGGCGTCCTTCTTGATACACCCATGCGTCGCGAGGCGCGTCGCCGCGGCCTGCGGGGTGAGAGGCATGAGGCCCCTTGCGCTGGGCAGCGCGGCGGAGGAGCATAGCAGGATGATGCGAATGTTGTGCCTCGTCCTGCTGCTTGGGTCAGTGCTCGGGCATTCCGTCGGTGGGAGTGCCGCGGCCGCGCAATCGGCCCGCGTCGTTGTTGACACCGATGGTTTCAAGCCTGGCAAGCTCCAGGTGAAACGCGGTGAGGCCGTGACCATCACATTCGTGCGGGTCACCGATGCAACCTGCGCGAAGGAGGTCGTGTTCCCGTCTCTCAAGATCACGCGTGCCCTGCCGTTGAACAAGCCTGTGGAAGTGCGGTTCACTCCGCAAAGTAGCGGAGAAATTGCGTTCGCATGCGGCATGGACATGCTGAGAGGGACGATCACGGTGAATTGATCAATCGTGAATAGCTGCGCCTGTCCCACTCGATGAAGACGACTTTCATCTGAGTTCTGATGTGTCACTCTCATCATTACCCGTCTAGAAATGAAAAAAGTGAAGGATGCGCCCAAGGCACGTGGACGCGGTCCCGAATCGCCGAACCCGTCGAAGCGGTCGGTCCAGGATCAGGTCGAGTTCGCGCTCGCATGGCTGAAGGGGCGTAGCACCAGGGTCACCCTCGAAGGGATGGCGCGTTATTCGATCCCTTCGGACCACGCCTACGGCGTCGCGATGAAAGACATCAAGGCGCTCGGCACGATGCTCGGACGCAACCAGCGGCTCGCGGTCGCCCTCTGGGAAACTGGCGTGTACGAGGCGCGGATGCTCGCTTCCTTCGTCGGCGATCCGGAGCGGCTCACGGCCGCTCAGATGGAGCGGTGGTGCAAGGACTTCGACAACTGGGCATTCTGCGACGCGATGAGCTTCAACCTGTTCGACCGGACGCCGCACGCATGGACCAAGGTCGTCCAGTGGAGCAGCAGGCGCAACGAGTTCGAGAAGCGCACGGCGTTTGCGCTGCTATGGAGTCTCACCGTGCACGACACGCGTGCTGGCGATGAGCTCTTCGAACAGGGCCTCGCCCTCATAGAACGCGAAGCCGGTGACGAACGCCATTTTGTCAAGAAGGCCACGAACATGGCCCTGCGCGCGATCGGCAAACGAAATCGCGCCCTCAACTCCACGGCCGTGATGGTGGGGCGGCGCCTGGCGAACTCGAACGACGCTACGGCACGGTGGGTGGGGAGAGATGCGCTCCGGGAACTCACGAGCCCTGCCGTGACGAGGCGCCTCAAGGCTTGATGTCCGGGCTTCCAGCGCGCTTCGGCGCCGGCTACGATCAGCACATCAGCCGCATTGGTGCACGGTGGCGCCGACAACTGCGGCGATTGGGAGGGTACGCGTGGGTGTCGTGAAGCGGTTCGAGCGATTGCGTGCAGGTCTCTTCATTGCCGTCCTGGCGAGCGCCGCGGCGGTCGTCGGCGCGCAGTCGCCGGTGCAGTCCTGTAGCGCCACGCCCGTTCCGGCGTGGTGCAGCGCGGTGCCTGGCGATCGATCCGAAGGCTGGCCCCTGCAGCGGCGCTCCGAGGTGATGGCGCGCAACGGAATCGTCGCCACCAGCCACCCGCTCGCCGCGCAGGCTGGGCTCGACATCCTGAAGAAGGGCGGCAACGCGATCGACGCTGCCGTCGCCACCGCGGCGGTGCTCAGCGTCGTCGAGCCGATGAACGTCGGCCCGGCCGGCGACCTGTTCGCGATCATCTACATCGCCCGCGAAAACAAGCTCTACACACTGAACGCGAGCGGCAAGGCGCCAACCGGTGCGACCCTCGAGCACATGAACACGCTCGGGTACTCGTGGGACCCTGCCAACTGGTCGCCCGGATCCGGAATGCCGCCGGGCGGCATCCTGGAAGTCACGGTACCCGGCGCCGCATGGGGCTGGGATGAAGTGCAGCATCGGTTCGGCACCCTCACGTTCAAGGAGACCCTGCAGCCGGCCATCGACTACGCGGAGCAGGGTTTCCCCGTCTCCGAGCGCATCGCGCACGATTGGACGCTCCCGAAGGGGCTCGGGCCCACACCAGGCGATCCTCGCGGTTGCTGCACGCAGGTGGATCCCGATGCGATCGCGACATGGTACGTGAACGGGCACGCCCCGGCTGCGGGCGACATCTTCAGCAATCCTGGTCTCGCCAGAACGCTCCGGATCCTGCAGCAGCAGGGCCGCGCCGGGTTCTACACAGGTGCGATCGCCCGCGCCATGATCGAGAAGTCGACTGCCGTCGGCGGCACGATGACGCTCGACGATCTCGCCCAGTACTCTGGTGAGTGGACGACGGCGGCGAAGACGAGCCATCGCGGATACGACGTGTTCACGCTGCCGCCGCCGGCGCAGACCTGGGCGAGCGACGAGATCCTGAACATCCTGGACGCGTGCGTGCCGCAGTGGGCGCCGGGCCAGACGCTGGCGAGCCTCGGGCCGGCCAGCCCGAAGTACTGGCACTTCATCGTCGAGGCCAAGAAGCTGGCGTTCGCCGATCTGTACGCCTACAACGCGGATCCGAGTTTCGCATCGGTGCCGCTGGATCGGCTGCTGTCCAAGGCCTACGCGGCATCACTCTGCGGTCGCGTCGATCCGAATCGCGCCTCCGGCACCGCGTCTGGTTCGCGCGTCGACAGCAGTGGCGACACGATCGTGCTCTCGACGGCCGATCGCTGGGGCAACATGGTGGCCTGGGTGAACAGCCTCTACATGGGCTTCGGCTCGGGACTGGTCGTGCCCGGCTACGGCATCACGCTGCACAACCGCGGAGGGTTGTTTACGCTGGATCCGAAGAGCCCGAACGTCATCGCGCCGCACAAGCGGCCGTTCAACACGCTATCGGCCGGCTTCGTCATGCAGCACGATCACCCGCTGATGACGGTGACGCTGATGGGCGGCGACATGCAGGCGCAGGGTATCGCGCAAGTACTGCTCGACGTCCTCGACCTGGGTGCGAACCTGCAGGCGGCGAGCGACATGGCCCGGTTCCGGCACATGCAGGTCGCCAACGTGCTGACGCTCGAGTCGCAGCTCTTCGCGCTGGTGGGTCCGCAGCTGCGGCAGATGGGACACACGGTCGAGTCGATCAACGGCGACACCGTCGGCGGCTATCAAGCCATCATGTTCACGCCGGACAATACTGGCGCGTCGGGTCCCAGTGACGGTCCCGTCAAAGGCTTCTATCGCGCCGGTTCGGCCACCGGAAAGACGGACAGGCGGTCGGCTTCACGCCCGGAACTCACTTGTGTTGGGTACGGTTCCGGGTGCCAAGTGCCGGGTCCGTGATTTCGCCGTCGCCCCAATCGAGTCTGCGACGAACCTGGAACTCGGAACCAAGGAACCCGGAACCGTTTGAACCCCTGGGAATCTGGAACGAACGAGGTACCTGCAATTCAACCTGTGATCCAGAATCCGGAATGTGGGACCCAGGCCAGTGTCAGGGCCTGCTTGCCCTGCGCCGGTTTGCAGGGCTGAAGCCCTGCCCCACATGGGTGATGCGATGACAGCACAAGCGAGCCATGGGATTACAGAGCGGAGTGAAACGAGGTCCCAATGAACGTTCGGAACCCCTGGAACCTGATCGGAATAGCGGTCGTCGGCCTGTCGTGTGGCGCGCTCGTTGCCGCCCAATCAGGGCAATCGAGCGTGGTGGACGATGAGGCGCTGTCGCAATTGGCCGCGATCGCACCAATCGACACGCATGTCCACGCCTACCAGGATGTCCCCGCGGTTGCCGCTCTCTTCTCCCGCCTCAATCTCCGCGCGCTGAACGTCCTCCTCATCGACGACCGCGATCCGTTCGCGAAGAGCATGGAGCCGCAGTGGACCGATGCGCTCGCGGTGCACCGCCTGACCAAGGGCCGGGCCGTCGTCTGTACGACGATCGATCCCTACGACCTCGAAAGTCCGGGATTCGCAGCGCGTGTCAACAAGCGGCTGAACGCCGACTTCGACGCCGGCGCGATCGCGGTGAAGTTGTACAAGGTGGTCGGTATGGAGGTCCGGAGGAAGGACGGGACGTACGTGCTTCCTGATGACGCGGCCTTCAGCCCGATCTTCGACAACATCGCCGCACATCAGAAATCGGTGCTCGCGCACGTCGCCGAGCCGGACTCCTGCTGGAAGCCGCCCGACCCGCGGAGCCCCGACTACAGCTACTACACCGAGCACCCCGAGGAGTACGCCTACAAGCACCCGGAATGGCCGCGCAAGGAGGCCATCCTCGCCGCACGCGATCACCTGCTGCAGCTGCACCCGAACCTGAAGGTCGTGGGCGCGCACCTCGGCAGCATGGAAGTGGACGTCGATCAGATCGCCGAGCGATTCGACAAGTACCAGAACTTCGCGGTCGATACGGCGGCCCGTGTCAACTACCTGATGATGCAGAAGCCCGAGAAGGTTCGCGCGTTCTTCATCAAATACCAGGATCGTGTGCTCTACGGCACCGACAACGTGCTGTACCCGTCGGACAAGACCGAGACCGTGCTGAGGGAATGGGCGGCGAGATACGCGCGCGACTGGCGATACTTCGCCGGCGACGCGGATGTGACGTTCGAGCAAGGGACCACCAAGGGCCTGCACCTGCCCAAGGACGTGTTGCGAAAGCTGTATCACGACAACGCGGTGAAGTGGTTTCCAGGGATCGAGTGACCGCGCCAGCGCGCGCGCATCGCACTGGGTCATGCGGCGATCTCCATCGGTGCCTTCGTCTGTACCGGTTCGCTACGCTCGTGGCGCTTCGCCATGTAGTAGAGGACGGGCACGGCCATGCGCGAGAGCAGGAGCGACGCCACTTCACCGGCCATCAGCGAAATCGCCAGGCCCTGGAAACTGGAAAATCGGGTCGAACAGGATGACCGCGGCGCCAGAGACGAGGTCGACCACGTTTCGTGCGACAATGCCGCAAACATTCCCATTCACGCGCTCCATCTGACGACGGGCCGTGATCGCGTCTCGGAGAGCTCGATCGCTACTCTCGCCGCGTGCATGCGCGTCGGTTCCGACCGACGCATGCCTGGTGACCAAACTGCGACTCAGCCTGGACCTGATCCTTCATCGAGAACTTCCGGTGAGCAGTCGATTCAACGCCGCTTGGGCGGAGAGTCGCCCAAGCGGCGAAGACGAAGACGTAGCCGAGGCGTGGGCGCCGATCACTCCACGCGCTGTCCAATAGCCGTCGCGCAGACCGAGCCGATCAGCGTGCCGGCTGTGTCAAAGCTCTCGCTGGTGGCGGTGCTGCTGAACTCGTCGGGCCCCTCGCGCATCTCGATGGCCTGGATGATCCGCTGGGTCCCAGTCCATGCGCCCGCTGGACTGAACAGGAACGCGAGCGAAATCGCGCGGAACGTATGGCCCCCGGTGGCTTCCCAGGTGCCGTGGCCCGGACTGCGCAGCGAGGGTGCGACCACCGTAGTGGTGTCGATCAGGGTTCCACCCGCCGCGAATGTGTTGAGCGCGGGGAACGATCGCAGGACGGCGCCCGTCGTGCAGTTGTGCGCGCTCACCTGTGTGTACCACGTTCCCTCGAGCTTTCTCGCCTGCCGGTCGTCTTGCGCGATGGCCGGTACTGCGGCCAGGGCACTTACGGCAACGACGGGAAGGACCGTGAGCATCGCTCGGCGGGCGGCGTGTCGGATGGTCGAATACATGGGCATCTCCTTGATGTGGGATTCAGCCGGGGGTGCGACGATGGTGGCGTATGGCCACTCGTGTCGTCCTTAGTGCGCGCCTGAAAGTTTCTGAACGCTTCTGAATTGACCCGATGGACAAGCCATTGCCGCCCGCCACCTACGCATTCGGGCCATTTCAGATAGATGTCGCGCGGCGCGTGCTGCTGAAGGACGGCGCGACCGTCACGCTGACGCCTCGCGTGTTCGCCACGCTGTTGTGCCTGGTGCGTCACCATGGGTGTGTGGTCGGCAAAGACGAACTGATGCGGGAGGTCTGGCCGGATACGTTTGTCGAGGAGAACAACCTCAACCAGAACGTCTCGACACTTCGGCGAGTGCTGGGGGAAGCGCGGGGTGAGAACCGTTACGTCATGACCCTGCCGGGGCAGGGATATCAGTTTGTCGCCGAGATGAGAACGCCGCCGTCGGCGGTCGTCGTCGGCGCTGCAGAACCGGCTGAGGTACCAGCTGCGCGAGTCGTCGAGCCCGCCTCAGAGACCGTCCGTGATCCGATGTCCGTTCGACGGTCCTCCCGTTCCGAGACGGTTTCTCTCCTGGCTTTGATGGCTGCCATCGTCCTGAGCGCTGCCTTCTTCGGTCGGTCGTCGGGGCATCAAGGAATCCGTAGATTGCCCAGGACTGTGGCCGTGCTCCCGTTCAAGCCGCTGACGAATGCGTCGACTGACGAGACACTGCAACTGGGCATGTCGGACACGCTGATCGCAAAGCTGAGCACGATCAAGGGAATCTCTGTCCGGCCCCTCAGTGCCGTTCGCAGGTACCGAGCACCTGATCGCGATCCCGTCGCTGTCGGCCGTGAGCTGGGCGTCGACGCGGTCGTCGATGCTCAGATTCAGAAATCCGGCGAGCGCGTGCGGATCACGGCCCACCTCATCGGGGTGGCTGACGGCACGCAACTGTGGGCCGGTCAGTTCGACGAACAGCAGACCGAGTTGTTCGCGCTTCAGGATTCAATCGCCGGGCAAATCGCGGATGGATTGGCTCTCCAGCTGTCCGGAGACGACCGCCGCCGGCTGGCGAAGCGGGATACGGACAATCCGCGCGCCTACGAGTCATATCTCCGGGGCCGCGTCTTCTCCCTCCAGCTGAAGCGCGAGTCGATCCTGAAGGCGATTGGATATTTTGACGACGCCATTCGGCGAGATCCAGGGTACGCCCGTGCTTACGCCGGTCTGGCCAACTGCTACAACAGCCTGCCCATTACGAGCGACGTTCCACCAGGCGATGCCTTCCCGAAAGCGCGACAGGCAGCGCTCGACGCCATCAGACTCGATCCGCAATTGGCCGACGCGCATGCTGTCCTGGGCTGGGTTGCGCTCTGGCACGAGTGGGTGTGGACGGACGCTGAACAGAAGTTCCGCCAAGCGCTCGCGGTCGACCCGAATCTCGCCTTCGCGCACATCGGGTATGGGCACCTTCTGTCCGATCTGGGCCGGCATGACGAAGCGCTGCGCGAAGCCGATGCCGCCTTGCGCGTCGATCCCGTGTCCGTGTATGGCGAGGTCCTGAAAGCGCACTTCGAGTACCAGGCCCGCCATTACGACATCGCGGCGGAGGGCATCCGGCGTGCTCTGGAACTCGAGCCACACTACTGGGTCGCACAGATCACGCTCGGGAAGATCCAGGCGAGCAGCGGGCAGTACGAGCCGGCGATCCGGTCTTTCAAGAACGCGACCGAAGGCTCTGGCGCCAGTTCAGAGGGAATCGCCCTCGCGGGCTACACGTACGGCGTGTCGGGCAGGCCCGGTGAGGCTCGTGAGCGCCTGCGTGAGCTCGAAACCATCGCGCAGACCAGGTACGTCCCTCCGTTGTACCGCGCGCTCGTGTATCAGGGACTTGGAGACTCAAACGAGGCGCTGCGGTGGCTCGAACGGGCCTACGATGAGCGTGACGTGCACATGGTCTTTCTCGGCGTCGACCCGAAATGGGACCCGCTGCGCGAGGACCCTCGTTTCATACGCCTCGTGAACCGGATGAAGCTGCCGCAGTGACGGCGAGGCCGGGGCGTTTCCTGGTGGTTACGCCTTCGCAATTGCCGACTCCCCCCTGCGTCCCGCACCGACAGCTGATGTCGCCATCCAGGGCGACATCAGCGGCACACTCCACACAGCTGTTCTCCGCGACGGGCCGTCCGTTCTGTTCGAGCCACTCTGTCAGCTCGTCGGCGGCTCGGCGTGACCACGCTGCGACTCAGGGTGGACCTGACGTTGATCGAGAACTTCCGGTGAGCAGTCGTTCGTCGCGCCTCATCCGCGCCAGGACGATGGTGGCGATCACGAGCGCGGCAATCAGGACGCAGGCGTACCCCCGATGCTCAAAGGGATGGTCTCGAGTGCTGCGGGCGGCAGGTGGCCGCGAATGCAGGCGCAGCCTGGCTCTCGCGCAATCGGGCGGTCGATCCGGTGGGCCCTTGTCGGGAATCGCGGCGCGGCATCGCGCGCGTCAGCGCCGCCTGCGACTGTCCGCGACGATCAGCACTATTCCGCCCAGAACCGCAGCTCCGCCGAGGATCGGTGGGAGAGAGACGTGCTGCCGCCTCCTCGCAGTCGCCTCGATCGGACCGATGTCGATCACCTTCTCGCGCTTTGTGTACGAAAACCCGCCGTAGGCGAACACCACCGCCCCGAGCACGATCAAGACGATCCCGGCTACCAGCGACGCGCGCATGATGTCTCCTCCCCGGTGGCGGATGAGCCCGCTACCGATGGCTCATGTGTTCAAGCCTGATGCCACTCCCAAGGCAGCGATGACGTGTCGGCGCGATCCGAAAGGGTTTTGACTGCGGCCCGGTGCGGTTACGTCCTGGTGACTGCCGGCCGTTGGGCGTCACACGAAGCACACGAAACACACGAAGACAGCAGGCCGGCGAGGTTGGCCGTCCGATGGCCGTACCACCCGAACCTGAAGGTCGTGGGCGCGCACCTCGGCGAAAGCTGTATCACGACAACGCGGTGAAGTGGTTTCCAGGGATCGAGTGACCGCGCCAGCGCGCGCCCACTCCGGCCGTCGGGGGGCGTCGATCTCGGCGCTCGCGATGCCCTTTTGCGAATCACAGTCTGATGACGGTGGGCGATCCATCGAAGCGCACCGACTCGGTGCGGGTGTGGCCGGACCGACGAATATCGATCAACCGAACAGCTGTGCCGACCAGCCGTGAGCCTGGCGCGAGCGAGAGTCGCAGCGTGCCGCGACGTTCCTCCCACTGAGCCACCAGACGCATGTAGTTCCCTCGTTTGTGCTCGAAGCTCACCCCGTCGTCCTCGTAGACGTCCGACGTGCCGTCAGCGCCCGGATACACCACCAGCGTGAGCGGACCCTCGACACGTTCGCTCGTATGCTGCCGGAGCGGATCGAACGGGATGACCGCGCCGGCACGCACGAACAGCGGGATGGTATCGAGATCGACGGGTCGATCGATCCATCGACCACCGTCCAAGGGCGCCTCCGACCAGAAGTCGATCCAGGTGCCACGCGGCAGGTAGAGCCGTCGGTTGGTAGCGCCCGGTTCGAGGACTGGCGCAACCAGGACGTCTCGTCCCCAGAAATACTGATCGCCAATGGCGCCGGCCTGTGGGTCGTCGGGCTGATGCACCCAGATCGCGCGAATCATCGGGAGTCCCGTATCGCAACAGGTGCGTGCCGCGGTGTAGATGTACGGGAGCATGCGATAGCGGAGCTCGAGGTACTTCCGGCAGATGGGCTCGACTGACGGGTTGTGCAGCTCGCGCGAATCGGGGTTGGCCGCACCGCCGGCGTAGCCCTCGACCTCCACGGGCCCGAGCTCGCCGGTGTTCCAGCCCCAGGGCAGCCGCAGGTGCCAGTCGCGGCCATGTGCGCGGAAGAGCGGACAGAAGGCGCCGAACTGGAACCAGCGTACATGCAGCTCGCCCGTGTATTCGGCGGTAGGGACGAACCCGCCGATGTCCGTACCCCAGAACGGCATGCCTGACAGGCCGGCGTTGATCCCCACCGCCACCTGGGTGCGGAGCGTCTCCCACGTCGTGTACACGTCCCCGGACCACAGGAAGGCGCCGTACCGCTGCATGCCCGCGTACCCGTTGCGGTGCAGGGCGAACGGACGCTGGTCTGGTCGCCAGCGCCGCGAGCCCTCCCAGTACATGCGGATGCGCGACAGCCGGGAGGGCGCGTCGAGCCCGTCGCCTTGATCGGGCCACCACCCATCGACACCGACGTCGAACAGCGCCTTGTGGTACGGCCAGTAGCATCCGACGCTCCGGTGGTCGGGCCATCGGTCGGCGGCATCACGGCCGCTCGGCTCGGGCGCTCCGCACGGATCGTCCACCGCACCGGTGAGCTGTCGTCCTTCGATGACCGTATGGACGACGACCTTGTAGTGCATCGCGTGCAGCGCGTCGATGGCGGCTTTCGGATCGGGGAAATTGTTCGCGTTCCACGTGAACTCCCCGTTTCGTGTGTTCCAGCCGGACGGCGTGAACTCGGTGCCCAGATAGATCAAGGCGTCGCAGGGCAGCCGCTTCTCTCGAAAGGTGCGCGCAACGCCCAGCACTTCCTCGGGACCGGCGAGGGTGCGGTGGGACTGCATGTATCCGAAGGTCCATCGTGCGGGCAGCTCCGCATAGCCAGTGATGACCGCGAATTCGCGGAGCAGCACCGCAGGATCGCTGGAGCCGACGACGAAGACGTCGAGCGGCAGCAGGGTGGACGCGGTGAATCGGCCCTCGGAGCCGGTGAGGTCGAATGCCCCGAGCGGCTGATGGACGTACAGTCCCCAGCCCTCGGCACCAACGAGCCACTGAATGGGCACGCGCGCGCCGTGCGTGTGCAGCCGGTATGCGTCCTGACCGTTCCGCATCTCGTCCGCCGCCCCTCGTCGATCGAACTGCTGACCGCCTTCACCGAGCGCGAGCAGGGAACCACGGCCGAGAAGAAACGAAAGGGAGTTGGCGGCGAGGTCCGCGCGCAGCTGCTGGACGACGCGGCCGTCTGCAGTGACGCTGACTGCGAGATCCTCGGCGACGTGCAGCCGAACGTCCCCCGACACGTGGGAGCCTGGTGCGCCGCGCGTCACCGGAAGCCGCGGCCAGTCGCGCCGCACCAGGGCTCCGTCTTCGGGAACCAGCGATATGGACGCGTCTTCCCGTCCTGCTGTCGCGGGCGGCAGAAAGGTGATGCGGACCGTCACCGTGCTGACGGCCTGCGCAGCGATGGCAAAGCGCGCGTGGTCGGGCCGGACGAGTGCGCCTGCGGTCAAAGCCGCACCCTGGAGCAGCGCGCGCCGGGTGAGCTCCACGTCGTTCACCGGACAGCGAGCAGCCGCACGTCGTAGACCGCGCCCGCACGCGAACCAGGCTTCGCTGCGAACGTGACGGTCAGCAGGCCAGTCTCGGCTGCGCGCACGACGTCGGCTGGTATCGGATACGTTGCATCGATGAAGCGATCCGGCTGCGACCCATCGAGCGCCACCGACGCAATCACCCGATCGTTCACCAGGATGTCGAATTGCCGATCGTGCTGGCCTGCCCAATATGTGACGACCAGGGCGAGCGGGCGAGCGCTGATGCCCTCCTGTGAGGTGGAAGTTGTCGCGTTCGGCGGGGGCGCCTGAGTGCCGGGCGGAGCACCTGGCGACGCAGTGGTGACGAGCCTGAGTTCGTAGCTGAACCACCCGCTCGCCTCACGCCAGGCGCGACCGTTAGTCGCGCCGGTCGTCGAACCGTCGCTCCGAACGTGATGCTCGACTTCCGGCTGCTGCTCGCCCGGCGTCACGCGATCAATCGTTCGGGCCTCGAGCGCAAGCCGCTCCTTTTCCTCGACCGCCAGACGGGAGACGACCGCGCTGTACTGGTCCGGAGGAACGGCACGCCAGTAGATCATGTAACGGCTGTCGTGCACGCGAAAGAACGGAACGAGCTCCAGATCGCGCGCCTGCGCCGGACGAATGAGCTCGGACGCGGTAAAGGTCAGTGGACGGCCGGATACCGGGCGGAAGCGATCGGCCATTGTCGCGATGTCGCCGACCAGCATCGGCGCGCTGTCGAGCGGTAGGTACGGGCCGGTCGATACATGCGCCATGCGGCCGTCCCCGGCAATCAACCCGTCGACGTGGTCTTCGCCTGTCCTGGCCGCGAGCACGATCGGCCCGTGCAGAATCGCGACGTAATCGGACCCATCCGGCAGCCGCTCGATCGTCGTTCGCATCGGCAGGTCGATGTCCACGCGGTCGCCGTCCTGCCACAGTCTCGCGATCGCGACATACGAGGCTGGTGCGGAGCGCTCGGGCCACGGCTGACCGTTGACACGAATCGTGAACCCGTCGGCTGCCGCCCATGCCGGATGTCTCACTCGCAGGGTGAAGCGTTGCGGCTGTTGCAGCGAGAACGCCAACCGGGTGCGCGCCTCGTCCGGAAAGCTCGTCTCTTGCTGGAGCTCGAGGCCGCGTTCGGGCCAGCGGAGTGCCGACGCGATGAACAGGTTGATGTACAGATCTTCGCCCGTATGCGCGTAGATGAACTGACCGTACTTGCCGTGATTCTCCATCCCTGTGCCGACGCAGCACCAGAAGCACTGTGACGGCTGCGAGTACACGCGGTAGTGTCGCGGGCGGATCGGCGTGAAGTACACGAAGCCACCGTGCACGGGGTGCTCGGTGGACAGGATGTGGTTGAACAGCGCCCGTTCGTAGAAGTCCGCGTACTCGGCGGCTGGTTCGGCCCGAAACAGCCGCTCCGTCAGCCGGAGCATGTTGTAGGTGTTGCAGGTCTCCGGTCCCTCACGGGACTCGATCATCGAGGAGAAATCGTCGGGAGGGTTGAAGTGCTCGCGGACGCTGTTGCCGCCGAACGCAACCGTCCGTCGTCTCACCACCGTCTGCCAGAAGAACCTCGCGGCGTCCAGACCGCCCGGATCGCCGCCGAGCTCCGCGATGCGCGCGTACCCGATCGCCTTTGGAATCTGCGTGTTGGCGTGCAGCCCGGTGAGCGGGTCCTGGTGGCGTTCGAGATCCTCCAGCAGCGCGCGCTGCGAGAACCGTTGAGCGAGCGCGAGGTACTTGCGGTCGCTGGTGAGGGCGTACACGTCCGCGAGCACCTCGTTCATCCCGCCCTGCTCGGCCCCGAGCATCTCCTGCATCTGCGCATCGGACAGCGTCGAGGCGAGTCGATCGGCCCAGTCGGCCAGCTGAATGAGGACCAGTCGCGCCTGCGAGCTCCCGCCGATCAGATGGGCATCACGCAGCCCGGCGAACAGCTTGTGCAGGTTGTACCAAGGCACCCATTTGCCGTTGATCGCGAACGGCTCGACGTGAAGTGTGCCCGCGGCGACCTCCTTCCACAGCTGCCGGCTCCCCGGAATGCCGCCGACGTAACCGTTGCCGTTGCCGCGCTGGCACGCTGCGAGCTCGTCGACCATGTAGTCGAGCCGCCGCTTCATCTCCGGATCGCCGGTAGCGGCCCAGATCTGCGCCAGGGCCGTCAGGTAATGGCCCGTTGTGTGTCCCTCGAGCCCCGTGCTCTCCCAGTTCGGATACTTGGGGGCCTTCGGTTGAAGGCCGGCTTCGACCCGGAACGGCGCGAGCAGGCGATCAGGCTCGAGCGCGCGCACGTAGTCGACGTTCAAATCCTGCGCGTGCTTGAAGGGACCATCGACGACGCGGACTTGCGACAGTGGAAACGTCGTCAGGCCTGCAGCTCCCGGCGGTGCGCGGTGGCCCGCCAGGACCACGACGGCCAGTACGACGGCGAGGAGGATGGCCGACACGAGGCCTGCGACTCCCCCTTTGACAGTGCTCATGGGTCACCCATTTCGATCGCGATGCTCAATCGCCGGCCTGCCACGGCCCGTTGATCCCCACCGCCACCTGGTCCGGAGCGTCTCCCACGTCGTGTACACGTCCCCGGACCACAGGAAGGCGCCGTACCGCTGCATGCCCGCGTACCCGTTGCGGTGCAGGGCGAACGGACGCTCGTCTGGTCGCCAGCGTCGCGAGCCTTCCCAGTACATGCGGATGCGCGCCAGCCGGGAAGGCGCGTCGAGCCCGTCGCCTTGATCCGGCCACCACCCGTCGACACCGACGTCGAACAGCGCCTTGTGGTACGGCCAGTAGCATCCCACGCTTCGGTGGTCGGGCCATCGGTCGGCGGCATCACGGCCGCTCGGCTCGGGCGCTCTGCACGGATCGTCCACCGCACCGGTGAGCTGTCGTCCTTCGATGACCGTATGGACGACGACCTTGTAGTGCATCGCGTGCAGCGCGTCGATGGCGGCTTTCGGATTCGGGAAATTGTTCGCGTTCCACGTGAACTCCCCGTTTCGTGTGTTCCAGCCAGACGGCGTGAACTCGGTGCCCAGATAGATCAAGGCGTCGCAGGGCAGCCGCTTCTCTCGAAAGGTGCGCGCAACGCCCAGCACTTCCTCGGGACCGGCGAGGGTGCGGTGGGACTGCATGTATCCGAAGGTCCATCGTGCGGGCAGCTCCGCATAGCCAGTGATGACCGCGAATTCGCGCAGCAGCACCGCAGGATCGCTGGAGGCGACAACGAAGACGTCGAGCGGCAGCAGGGTCGACGCGGTGAAGCGACCCTCGGAGCGCGGTGAGGTCGAATGTCCCGAGCGGCTGATGGACGTACAGTCCCCAGCCCTCGGCACCAACGAGCCACTGAATGGGCACGCGCGCGCCGTGCGTGTGCAGCCGGTATGCGTCCTGACCGTTCCGCATCTCGTCCGCCGCCCCTCGTCGATCGAACTGCTGACCGCCTTCACCGAGCGCGAGCAGGGAACCACGGCCGAGAAGAAACGAAAGGGAGTTGGCGGCGAGGTCCGCGCGCAGCTGCTGGACGACGCGGCCGTCTGCAGTGACGCTGACTGCGAGATCCTCGGCGACGTGCAGCCGAACGCCCCCCGACACGTGAGAGCCTGGTGCGCCGCGCGTCACCGGAAGCCGCGGCCAGTCGCGCCGCACCAGGGCTCCGTCTTCGGGAACCAGCGATATGGACGCGTCTTCCCGTCCTGCTGTCGCGGGCGGCAGAAAGGTGATGCGGACCGTCACCGTGCTGACGGCCTGCGCAGCGATGGCGAAGCGCGCGTGGTCGGGCCGGACGAGTGCGCCTGCGGTCAAAGCCGCACCCTGGAGCAGCGCGCGCCGGGTGAGCTCCACGTCGTTCACCGGACAGCGAGCAGCCGCACGTCGTAGACCGCGCCCGCACGCGAACCAGGCTTCGCTGCGAACGTGACGGTCAGCAGGCCAGTCTCGGCTGCGCGCACGACGTCGGCTGGTATCGGATACGTTGCATCGATGAAGCGATCCGGCTGCGACCCATCGAGCGCCACCGACGCAATCACCCGATCGTTCACCAGGATGTCGAATTGCCGATCGTGCTGGCCTGCCCAATATGTGACGACCAGGGCGAGCGGGCGAGCGCTGATGCCCTCCTGTGAGGTGGAGGTTGTCGCGTTCGGCGGGGGCGCCTGAGTGCCGGGCGGAGCACCTGGCGACGCAGTGGTGACGAGCCTGAGTTCGTAGCTGAACCACCCGCTCGCCTCACGCCAGGCGCGACCGTTAGTCGCGCCGGTCGTCGAACCGTCGCTCCGAACGTGATGCTCGACTTCCGGCTGCTGCTCGCCCGGCGTCACGCGATCAATCGTTCGGGCCTCGAGCGCAAGCCGCTCCTTTTCCTCGACCGCCAGACGGGAGACGACCGCGCTGTACTGGTCCGGAGGAACGGCACGCCAGTAGATCATGTAACGGCTGTCGTGCACGCGAAAGAACGGAACGAGCTCCAGATCGCGCGCCTGCGCCGGACGAATGAGCTCGGACGCGGTAAAGGTCAGTGGACGGCCGGATACCGGGTGGAAGCGATCGGCCATTGTCGCGATGTCGCCGACCAGCATCGGCGCGCTGTCGAGCGGTAGGTACGGGCCGGTCGATACATGCGCCATGCGGCCGTCCCCGGCAATCAACCCGTCGACGTGGTCTTCACCTGTCCTGGCCGCGAGCACGATCGGCCCGTGCAGAATCGCGACGTAATCGGACCCATCCGGCAGCCGCTCGATCGTCGTTCGCATCGGCAGGTCGATGTCCACGCGGTCGCCGTCCTGCCACAGTCTCGCGATCGCGACATACGAGGCTGGTGCGGAGCGCTCGGGCCACGGCTGGCCGTTGACACGAATCGTGAACCCGTCGGCTGCCGCCCATGCCGGATGTCTCACTCGCAGGGTGAAGCGTTGCGGCTGTTGCAGCGAGAACGCCAACCGGGTGCGCGCCTCGTCCGGAAAGCTCGTCTCTTGCTGGAGCTCGAGGCCGCGTTCGGGCCAGCGGAGTGCCGACGCGATGAACAGGTTGATGTACAGCTCCTCGCCCGTATGCGCGTAGATGAACTGACCGTACTTGCCGTGATTCTCCATCCCTGTGCCGACGCAGCACCAGAAGCACTGTGACGGCTGCGAGTACACGCGGTAGTGTCGCGGGCGGATCGGCGTGAAGTACACGAAGCCACCGTGCACGGGGTGCTCGGTCGACAGGATGTGGTTGAACAGCGCCCGTTCGTAGAAGTCCGCGTACTCGGCGGCTGGTTCGGCCCGAAACAGCCGCTCCGTCAGCCGGAGCATGTTGTAGGTGTTGCAGGTCTCCGGTCCCTCACGGGACTCGATCATCGAGGAGAAATCGTCGGGAGGGTTGAAGTGCTCGCGGACGCTGTTGCCGCCGAACGCAACCGTCCGTCGTCTCACCACCGTCTGCCAGAAGAACCTCGCGGCGTCCAGACCGCCCGGATCGCCGCCGAGCTCCGCGATGCGCGCGTACCCGATCGCCTTTGGAATCTGCGTGTTGGCGTGCAGCCCGGTGAGCGGGTCCTGGTGGCGTTCGAGATCCTCCAGCAGCGCGCGCTGCGAGAACCGTTGAGCGAGCGCGAGGTACTTGCGGTCGCTGGTGAGGGTGTACACGTCCGCGAGCACCTCGTTCATCCCGCCCTGCTCGGCCCCGAGCATCTCCTGCATCTGCGCATCGGACAGCGTCGAGGCGAGTCGATCGGCCCAGTCGGCCAGCTGAATGAGGACCAGTCGCGCCTGCGAGCTCCCGCCGATCAGATGGGCATCACGCAGCCCGGCGAACAGCTTGTGCAGGTTGTACCAAGGCACCCATTTGCCGTTGATCGCGAACGGCTCGACGTGAAGTGTGCCCGCGGCGACCTCCTTCCACAGCTGCCGGCTCCCCGGAATGCCGCCGACGTAACCGTTGCCGTTGCCGCGCTGGCACGCTGCGAGCTCGTCGACCATGTAGTCGAGCCGCCGCTTCATCTCCGGATCGCCGGTAGCGGCCCAGATCTGCGCCAGGGCCGTCAGGTAATGGCCCGTTGTGTGTCCCTCGAGCCCCGTGCTCTCCCAGTTCGGATACTTGGGGGCCTTCGGTTGAAGGCCGGCTTCGACCCGGAACGGCGCGAGCAGGCGATCGGGCTCGAGCGCGCGCACGTAGTCGACGTTCAAATCCTGCGCGTGCTTGAAGGGACCATCGACGACGCGGACTTGCGACAGTGGAAACGTCGTCAGGCCTGCAGCTCCCGGCGGTGCGCGGTGGCCCGCCAGGACCACGACGGCCAGTACGACGGCGAGGAGGATGGCCGACACGAGGCCTGCGACTCCCCCTTTGACAGTGCTCATGGGTCACCCATTTCGATCGCGATGCTCAATCGCCGGCCTGCCACGGCCCGCCGAACTACATTGACACGCCGATTGCTCGGACGGATCATCGGCGCGAGCGGCCTCCGTCGCTCACCTCGAGGGCTTCTGTCATGGCCATGCAGACCGCCAGCATGCGTTCACGGCTTGTCTTTGGAACTGGGCTGCTCGTTGTCGTCATGCTGCTCGGGACTGGTGCGCCAACCGCGGACGGCGTCAGCGACCTGCGGCCGGCGGGAGACCGCCTGTCGGCGCTGCCGGTCGCCGCCGTTGCCATCACCGATTCGTTCTGGGCGCCGCGTCTCGAGGTGAATCGCACGCGCACGCTCGATCACGTGCTGCAGGAGATCGAGGGCACGGGTGGTCTCCGCAACTTCGACATCGCGGCGGGCAAGTCGACCGGGAAGTTCGGGGGACCCTTCTGGGCCGACTCGGACGTCTACAAGTGGATCGAGGGTGCCTCGTGGACGCTCGCCCGTCATCCCGATCCCGCGCTCGACGCGAAGGTGGACGGGATCATCGCACGCATCGCGGCCGCGCAGCAGCCGGACGGGTATCTCGACACGTTCATTCAGCTCAACGTGCCCGACCTGCGATTCAAGAACTTTGCCTTCTTTCACGAGGACTTCTCGTCGGGCCACCTGTTCGAGGCGGCCGTGGCGCACTACCAGGCGACGGGCAAGACGTCGTTCCTGAACGTCGCGACGCGTCTGGCCGACCTGTTCGACCGCGAGTTCGGGCCCGGCAGGAAGGATTACATCCCGGGCCACGAGGGAATCGAGCTGGCGCTGGTAAAGCTGTACCGCGCCACGGGTGAGAAGCGGTATCTCGATCTCGCCAAGGCGATCGTGGACCGCAGGGGACAGAAGCCCTCGATATTCGAGCGGCAGTTCCGTCAACTCGATCCGAACCGGACCGTCGATTTCCTCGGCAAGCCGCTTCGCATCGGCGAGTGGTACGAGCGGTTTTATCTGAAGGACCCGCGCACGTTCGACACGCGGTACGCGCAGGATCACCTGCCCGTCCGCGAGCAGAAGGAAGCCGTCGGCCACGCGGTGCGTGCGATGTTCCTCTACTGCGCCATGGCCGATCTCGTGTACGAGACGAGCGACGCCGGACTCTGGGAGGCCTCGAAGGCGCTCCACGACAGCGTCACCCTCCGCCGGATGTACGTCACCGGGGGCATCGGACCGTCGGCGCACAACGAGGGATTCACCGAGGACTACGATCTGCCGAACGAGAACGCCTACCAGGAGACCTGTGCCTCGGCGGCGATGGTGCTCTGGAATCATCGGCTGTTCAATCTCACCGGCGACGCGAGCTACACCGACGTCATGGAGGAGTCGCTGTACAACGCCGTCGCGGCCGGTGTCTCGCTCAGCGGCGACCTCTTCTGCTACGCGACGCCGCTCGCGAGTCGCGGTGATTTCAAGCGCTCGCCGTGGTTCGACGTGCCGTGCTGCCCGACGACGATCAGCCGGTTTCTGCCGTCGCTCGGCCAGTACATCTACAGCCGATCGAGCGACGGTCTCTGGGTGAACCTGTTCATCGCGAGTGAGGCCACCGCCCCTGTGGGTGCCGGCCGCGTCACCCTGCGGCAGGTCACCAATTACCCGTGGGACGGTGCCGTGAAGATCGAGGTGCGGCCCGAGTCCGCGGGCGAGTTCACGCTGCACGTTCGACTGCCGGGATGGGCCTCGAATCCGTCGATTCGCGTGAACGGCTCGCCCGCATCACCTCAGGTTTCCCGAGGTTATGCGGCAATTCGCCGTGAGTGGAAGGCCGGCGATAACATCGAACTGACCTTGCCCATGGACGTGCAGCGGCTGAGCGCCCATCCCAAGGTGCTCCAGGCGCAGGGCAAGGTCGCGCTCCGGCGTGGGCCGCTCGTGTACGCGTTCGAGCAGGCGGACAACCAGGTGTCCCTCGCCAACGCGGTCCTGCCGCGCGCGGCCACGTTCCGCACCGAGCTGGATCCCAAGCTCGCCGGCGGTGTCGTGAAGCTGACGACGGAAGCCCTCGTGCGCAAGCCATCCGACTGGTCGCACCAGCTGTATCAGCCGGCGGATCGCCTCGGCTCCGACCCCGGTTCAGCTCACGGCCGTGCCCTACGCGATCTGGGGAAATCGCGGATTGGGAGAAATGATCGTCTGGATCGACTCGTCGGACTGACGGCGCCGCGCGTCCGCACGCCGCGCCGTCAGAACGACAGCCGTGCGCCAATCTGCCACCAGAACGGCAGCTGCTGGCTGATCGCCTTGCCAAATCCTCCGGAGGCAAGGTCGTTCTCCAGGTACAGGTTCTTGTTGTTGAAGATGTTGTAGAACTCGAACCGCAGCTGGAAGTTCACCTGGCTCGTGAGTCGCGTGCCCTTGTACACGGAGAGATCAGTCTCCGCGAAATTCGGCTGCCGGAACTGCTGCGGCCGCTCGTCGCCTTCTGTTCCGAGCGCCGGCGTCGTGAACTGACCGGGTGTGAACACGCCGTTCGTCAGGTAATCTTCCTGCGACCGCCGCATGTCGTAGCTCGTGACGTTCGGGTAATCCAGGTTGTCGCCGTCCGCGTTGTAATCGCCGCCCGCCGTGAACGGTGCGGTCGTCAACACTGTCATCGGGTAGCCGGATTGGTAGATGCCGATCCCGCTCACACCCCACCCACTCGCCAGGCGGTTCACGAAGCCATTGCTCGAGGTCACGTCGGGCACGGTGTAGTTGAACGTCAGCGAGAGCCGGTGCGGCACGTCCCACGGCGACGGGCCGTAGAACCGATGTGGGTCGATGGGGCTCGGATACTGCGCCCATATCGTCCTTTGAGCTCGATCGCGTGTACGACGCGTCGAAGAACAGCCCGCGAGCGCGCCCGCGCACGTCGAATGTCACGCCGTTGTAGTTCGCGACCCGATCGTTGTCCGCATACGCGATCGAGCCGAAACTGGGATTCAGCCGCGTCGGCGCCGAGCCCGGCGGTTTGCTCAGCAGATCCCCAGGTGTCGTGTTGATGTTCACGCCGTAGCTGACCAGCCCGGCCTGGTTGCCGTTGCCGACCTGATTGGTCGAGTGCGAGCCGCTGTAAATCACGCTGCCCGACATGCTCGCACCCAGCCGGCGCTCGACGGCGGCCGAGAAGATGTAGGCGGTGGGTGACTTCAGCTCAGGGTTGATTGCCCCGATTGGGAACGCGGCGCCCCTGATTCCGCCCTTCTCGTCCAGGCACGGCGCCTGGGGACAGAGCGTCGAGCCAGCCAGCGGCGGGAATTGGAATCCGAAGGGCGGCGTGTCGCCCGTGCCCTGGACGAAGACCGGCGGCGTAGACGATCCCTCGAAGAAGGTCGGCAGGATGAGGCCCGGGCGGGTTGCCGCGGAATTCCTCCTGAACATTCGCCTGCGTGAGCCAGTTCGCGTATATCCCCGCCCCGCCTCGTACGACCCACTTCCCGTCGCCGGTGACGTCCCACGCGGCGCCCGCACGGGGATTGAACGCCTTGGGCGATCGCGTGAGCGCCTTGTCCGATGGCCGCGCGACGCCATTCGCGATCTGCTCCTCGGTCGTGGCGCCTGCTCCCGGGTAGAAGTTGCCGAAGACGGTGGTGTCGCTGCGCGACCACGGGTTCCCCTGATCGTCGTACCGGAAACCGAGCGTCACCGTGAGATTCCGGCGGGCCTTCCACGTATCCTGGACGAACGCGCCCCACGTCCTGGATGCGGCGTTCCACTCCCACAGCTTCTGCTGACCGGTCACCGGGTCGTACATGACGCCGCCCTGCGTGTGCGGGGCGTCCTGCGCGAGCTTCAACAGGTTGTCGAACGAGAAGGCCGGATGGGACCAGGGACCCTGAAACGGCTCCACGTCGTCGCCGAACCACCCTTCGTACCCGAACTTCAGCACGTGCGCGCCGCGGACGTGCGTCAGCACGTCGCGCCACTGGTAGTTGTGCTGGATGAAATTGCCCTGGGCAAAGCCGACCCCGTACCCGACGGAGAGGCCGGTGACCGAGATGTTGGGTATCGTGAAGTCGCCGGTCTCGCCGATGAATCCTTCGATGCGGTTCGACGCGAAGATCGCCTCGTTCAGCGTGCGCGGCCCGAACACGTGCGTGTAGTTCACCTGGAACGCGTACTGCGTGTTGTGATTCGTCGTCGAGAACTGTGGGATGACATTCGGTCCGCCGTAGTCGAGAAGCGTCCGGAAGAAGCTGCCGTAAATGC
Organism: Vicinamibacteria bacterium; assembly: GCA_963697705.1. Taxonomy (GTDB): domain Bacteria; phylum Acidobacteriota; class Vicinamibacteria; order Vicinamibacterales; family JAENWD01; genus CAVUCH01. The sequence continues at coordinate 7,125 of CAVOPA010000005.1, read as the reverse complement.
GATCGCTGGCGAAGTGCTTGTCGACGCGCAGGAAGTACTGGTCGCCATCGCGGAAATTGCTCGAGTTGAAGATGCCCGAGTCGAGCATGGGCAGCGAACACGGCAGGTTGTTGGTGGCCGGCGTGCCGCACGTCCCCGGGAAGACCTCGCCAGCCGTTTTCGAGACGCCGCTCACACTCGCGCCGCTCGGCACGTAGGTGTTCAGGATCTTGGTGCCGAACGTGTTCGGATGGTTGTCCTGCGCCCAGCGCGCGAACTGCTGATCCGGGAAGAAGATGGTCTGATTGCCGGTCGAGGCCGACGATCGGAGCGGCTCGTACCGCGAAGAAGAAGAACAACTGCTTCTTCGGGATGATCGGCCCGCCAACCGCGGCCGAGAAGTTGTTGGTGTGGAACGGATTGTAATCGGCGTCCGGGCCCATGAACACCGTCTTCGCGTACATGCTCTGGTTGTTGTAATAGTCGCTCACGACGCCGTGAAACCGATCCGCTCCCGATTTGGTCGTGCTGGCCATCTGGATCGAGCTGCCGCCGCCGTATTCGGACGAGAAGGTGTTCACCTGGATGCTCGTCTCCTGAATCGCGTCGGGATTGGGCGTCAGGTTCAACACACCCTGGCGGATGCCGCTCGTCACGTTGAGGCCGTCCACGATGAACTTGTTGGCGACCGTCCCCTGACCGTTGGCGCTGGCGTCGACGGCCGTTTCCGTCGAGTAGTTGTCGACGCCGGATCCGGGTGTCCCGGCCCCTCCTGGCTGTCCCCCTCCCATGGTACCGAGCCCGGATACTCCGGGCCCGAGGGTCACGAGCGAGATGTAGTTGCGACCCGGGAGCGGCAGCGCGTCGAGCGACTCGCTTCCGAGTGTCAGCTGATTGCGTGTCTCCGCCGTGTTGACGAGCGGCGTCAGCCGCTGTGACCGTCACCTGTTCCGCCAGTGTGCCGACCTCGAGGGTGATGGGGACGTTCAGCGTCTGATTGGTCTGTAGGGTAACCGTCGTTTCGGCGCGCTTGAAGCCCTGCGCCTCGGCGGTGATCGTGTAGGTGCCCGGCGCGAGGCTCAGAAAGCGGTAATTGCCCGAGTCGTCGGACGTCGTGGTTGCCGAGACTTGCGTCGCGACGTTGATCAGATCGACCTTCGCGTTGGCTATGCCGGCCGCGCTCGGGTCCTGGACGAGGCCCTGGACGTTCGCGGTGTACTGTGCGTGGGCAGTGGCGGCGAGAAGCAGAAGCAGGAAACATCCGGTGCCACGCACCAGGACTCGAAGGACTCCGCTCGATCGATTGGTCCGTTCACATGAGGCTGGGACCAAACCCCGCGACTCGGGGACAGACTGCATGACAAGCCTCCCGGACAACGCGGCGCCGTGAACGTTCACGTTCTAACGTTCGGGCACCATAGCGCCGGTGTGCCCTCGTGTCAAGACACTCGCTTCCGAGCGCACTGACGACACGAACTCAACTGGGCTGTTTCGCAGGGGAACGTCGAGCGGTTAGCCGACGCGATTGGCTATGCCGGCACCCAGCCTCGCATGGGCACGAGTCCGACCCCTTCCTTGATCGTGATCAGCCGATTGGCCTCAATGCCCTTGAACGTGTCGTGGCGCCCGTTGGGCCAGTAGATCTCGAGGTCGGCAAGCCGGCAGTTCCCCATCCCGAAGTGGAGGCGGGGATCGTTCGAGGAGTAGAAGCTCGATTGACTGACGACGGCCTGCGCCTGGGTCCGTCCGCCGCAGCGGAGGAGGACGCGTGCGCCAATCGCGCTTCGGTTGGAGGTCACTCCAATGAGCCTGATCTTGAGCCAGTTGTTCGAGCCCGTCACGTCGTTGCGCAGCAATGAGGGCGGCTCGTTCAGATTGACGATGAGCACATCCAGATCGCCATCGTTGTCGAAGTCGCCAAAGGCGCACCCTCGGCTGCAGTGTGCCGCTGCAACGCCCGGTCCGGCCTCTTCCACCAACTGTTCGAAGGTGCCGTCGCCGAGATTGCGAAACACCGCGCGCGGGGTCTTGTTGGGATACTGCGGCAGTTTCCGCTCGACCTCCGGATAGACGCTGCCGGTGACGACAAACAGGTCAGGGCGTCCATCGTTGTCGAGGTCGACGATGCCCGCTCCCCAACCGACGTAACGCGTCTCGACTGCCACACGCGCGCGTCTCGTCACATCGTCGAACTGGCCCGTTCCATCGTTGTGATAGAGCCCGCTCGCATCGTCAGCGAAGTGCGTCTTCAGCAGATCGAGATGTCCATCCGAGTCGAAGTCGCCGATGCCGACTCCCATGCCGGCCTGTTCACCGCCGTCGTCGCTGAGCGCGACGCCGCGCAGCACACCCTCCTCGCGGAAGGTGCCATCGTGGTTGTTCATGAAGAGCAGGCTCGGTGTCGAATCGCACGCGACGTAGATGTCCGGCCATCCGTCTTCGTCGAGGTCGGCCGCCAGGACCGTCATCCCGTAGCTCTGGGTGGCGGCGGAGATACCCGCCTGTTCGCTCACATCGGTGAACGTACCGTCGCCGTTGTTGCGATAGAGCGAATGTCGTCCTTGCGGCAGTCCGCGCGGCCCGCACACGACCGGTATGCCCTTCCAATGACAGTTGCTGTTCTCGCCGGGCACCGGCGCACGCTCGAACGAGAAGCGGATGTAGTTGGAGACGAAGAGGTCGAGGTGGCCATCGCGGTTGTAGTCGATGAAGCTGCAGCCGGCGCCCCATCGCGGCTGCGGGTTCGAGAGCCCCGCCGCCGTGGTGACATCGGTGAACGTGCCGTCGCCGTTGTTGCGATACAGCCGGTTCTGGCCGAAGAACGTACAGAACAGGTCCTCGAAGCCGTCATTGTTGAAGTCACCCACGCAGACGCCGGAGGCCCAGCCAACGGGCTGGAGTCCCGCTTTCTCGGTCACGTCGGCGAACGTGCCGTCGCGGTTGTTCTTGTAGAGCCGATTGCTCGCGCCTTGCGGGTCGCCGTCGAGACGGGTGCCGGCGAGGACGAAGATGTCCATCCAACCGTCGTTGTCGTAGTCGAAGAAGGCACAGCCGCACCCGATCGTTTCGACGATGTACTTCTTCGCGTCGACGCCGCCATAGACGATCGGCTCGCGCAGCCCTGCGGTCGATGCGACATCGACCAGCCGCGAGTTGTATGGCCGCCCCGACGGCGCCGGTCGCGCCAGCGGCTTCGTTGTGTGGCTGGAAACCCCTTGCGCCAGGAGCCTACGGTCCGCCAAGCCACCGAGGGCGCCCAGCGTCAGCCGCAAAAGCGTGCGGCGCGTCATTGAAATCGCCTGCCCATCTCTGCACACGCGGTCGTCATCCCGTGATTTACTCCGGCTGCTAGAGCGCGCTCCGTCGATCAGCTTCTTGAACTTGACGAGCGCGATGTCGGTTGTGGGGCAGGGCTTCAGCCCTGCAAGATGCCGCGCAAGCAGGCCTGAAGGCCTGCCCCGCAATTCCCAACAGGCGCATGCGCGACGTCGCTCACGGCGAGCTTGGGGTGTGAGGCGGCTCGCCGAGCACGAGCTTGTAGCGATAACGCTCTCGTTCTTCCCGGGCAGCCTGTTCGCGAACGGCCGCCAGCCGCTTCAGCAGAGCCGGAATCTCCGACTTGTCGCCGGATTTCCGCAGCGCCTGAATAAGGCGATACAACGCCGTCTGATCGTTCGGGTCGATTGCCAATGCTCGCCGGCACTGCTCGATGGCCTCACGATACTGGCCCGCCTGGAGTTGCAGTTTCGCCAGCACGCCGTGCGCGGGCGCGAGCGCCGGCTGGAGTGCCACGGCCTTCCTCGCTGACGCGAGGGCAGTCTCGAACTCCGGTGTGCCCGGGTCCGGTCCCTTCTGCGCGAGGATATCGGCGTGCAAGTACAAGAGATAGGCATCGTTCGGCTTGCGCACCAGTTTGGCCTGAACGGTCGAGAGCGCCCGATCGAGATCGTTTTCCTGCACGGCCGCGAGGCCCTGCGCGGCAGCACTGAGGGACTGATTCGGATCCAGCTCGCTCGCTCGTAGGAAATCTGTCTCCGCTTTGTCGTAATCGGCGAGCTGCACGTACAGCACCCCACGTGCGACATAGAGCGGCGCAGCCTCCGGCTGGAGTCCGAGCCCGTCGCTCAGCACCTCGATACCCACCTGGAACGACTCGTGCGCGAATGCGATGTTTGCAAAATCCAGATAGAGGTCGATGTTTCTCGGATCGAGCAGAATCGCCTGGCGCAGAGTCGCGACCGCCCGCGGCGTGTCGCCGGATTTTTCATAGGCGGCAGACGCGAGGCCCAGTGTCTCGGCATCGAGCTGAGAGCCTTGAATCAGGGGCGACAGCGTCGCGATCGCGTCCTGCGGTTTCGCGGCCATCAGCTGGACAGCGGCAAGCAGTCTCCGTTCGCGCGGGCTCTCCGGTTGGAGCGCGACCGTGCGCTGCAAGACGCCAATCGCCGCTTCCGGTTGCTGCAGCCGAACGAGGCAGGTGGCCTGAGCATGCAGCGCGTCGACCTGCGAATCGATCAACGCACCCGCCTGCTCGAAGTGTCCAACCGCCGCCTTGCAGTTGCCGTCCCTGTACTCGAGAACGGCGAGCATGGCGTGTGCAGTCGGTTCACCGGGACGCCGTTGCAGGATCCGATTCAGCAGCGGCACGGCGCGGCGGCTGCCGGCTTCATAGTGAAGTTGAGCGGCGCCCTCGAGCGCCGCCATGTAGTTCGGGTCGATCTTCAACGCGCGCTGGAACGACTGCAGCGCCTCGCTCCGTTTGCCCATGCTTGCGAACGCGATGCCCTGCAGCGTCCAGAGCTGGGGATCGTTCGGCGCCTTCCGCAGTGCCGATCGGCTGTGCTCGACGGCTTGCTCGAAGTCCCTGGCGCGGAGGGCGGCCGTGATCGCATCGACCTGGTCGATCCCGGTGTCGCCGCTCAAGCCAACCGACAACACCGCTGAGAGGACGATCGCCACGTGTCTCGTTTGCCGCATTGATCGGTCGGACCTCGTGATTGACCCTTCACGGATGAGATCGAGCGTGAACCGACGTCATGCGAGCGCCTCGTGAAGGTTGTCGCCGTCGCGATGACCATAGTCTGACAGCAGCGTTCGCGGACCTGTCAAGCGTCCGACGCCGTCGTTGACCGCCAACTGGAGCGGGGAATCGCGGATCTTCTTTCGAGGGACCCAGTGGCGAGATCACGGCAGGGGAGGGCAGGCTGCTCAGGATGGCAGCGAACTATATTATCTCGCACTCGATCGTTCGATGATGTCCGCGTCTGCTCTGTCCTGTGGGAATTCCACGATGGCCGACGTATTTGTCGCTTACAACAGGGAAGATCACGCTCGAATAGCGCCGTCAGCGGATGCGCTCGAGCGATCCGGGCTGTCCCTGTGGTGGGACGAAATTATTCCTGCGGGTGCCAGTTGGCGTCGAACCATTCTCAGGAGCCTCGATTTGGCGCGCTGCGTCGTGGTCGTTTGGAGCACGTTGTCAGTGAGCGCATCGGGCGAGTTTGTTCAGGAGGAGGCTGACCGTGCCAGGTCGCGCCAAGTGTTGCTTCCGATACGTATGGAGGATGTGATGGAACCACTTCGGTTCGGTTCCGCTCAGTCGGTAGACCTGATCGAATGGGATGCCGAGGCGGCACAGCGATTCGCCGGCCTCGCACTGGACTGCGTGCACAAGGAGTATCCGGGCAAGATCGCGCACGTCCTGAACAGTGACCAGGACGTGCTGCCGCCGCGCACCCTGACACCGGCGTTCTTCGGCTGCTATGACTGGCATTCGTCCGTCCATGGCCATTGGCTCCTGGCGCGCCTCACGCGGACCGTCCCGAACGCGCCGTTCGCGGCCGCCGCGCGCGCCGCGCTGGCGCGCAGCCTGACGCCGGAGCACATCGCCGCTGAAGTCCGCTACCTCGAAGGCCCGGGCCGCACGTCCTTCGAGCGGCCGTACGGCCTCGCCTGGTTGCTGCAACTCGCCGCCGAGCTGAGGACGTGGGACGACGAACAGGCGCGCGGCTGGTCCGCGGCGCTGAAGCCGCTCGAAACCGCGGCCGCTGCCCGCCTGAAAAGCTGGCTGCCGAAGCTGACGAGCCCGATCCGCGTCGGCGAGCACGACCAGACGGCGTTCGCTTTCGGCCTCGTGCTCGACTGGGCCCGCGTCGCCGGCGATGCGGAGATGGAGGCGTTGCTCCGCTCGAGCATCGAGCGCTTCTACGTGAAGGACACCGCCTGCCCGTTGAACTACGAGCCGTCGGGACAGGACTTCCTGTCGCCGTGCCTCGGCGAGGCTGATCTGATGCGGCGCGTCCTGCCTCCAGACCGCTATGCCACGTGGCTCGGCACGTTCCTGCCGCAACTCCCACGCGACGGGTCCTCCGCATGGCTTTCGCCCGCGATCGTCACCGATCCCAGCGATCCCAAGCTTGCGCATCTGGACGGCCTCAATCTGAGCCGGGCCTGGATGCTGCTCGGCATGGCGCGCGGCCTGCCGCCGTCCGATTCGCGGATCGCCGGGCTGCGAGCGACCGCGGCCGCCCATCGTGAGGCTGGCCTGCGAGCCGTGACCGGCGCGCACTACGAGGGCGGCCACTGGCTGGGCACGTTCGCCGTGTACCTCGTGACCGCCGAGAGCCCAGCCTCGCGCTGAGCACGCGATGCAGGCGCGCACGTTGCGCAAGAAGAACCGGTCGCGCTGCCGTCGACTGCCAGAACGGCAATTACTTTCTGCCCGATGACGACAAGGCGATGCTGTACGTCTACCGCATCGAGTGATGGGTGACAACACAAGTGAGTGCTCCACGTGTCTGCGACACACCTTGTGGCATGAAACGGACGCTTGTAGTTCTCGAGTGGATCGGATACCACCTCGCGCCCGCCGTGCCCGGGTGGGCAGCCTTTGGCGTGGCCATCGCCGCCGCACCCACCTGGCTGGTGGGCGGCGTCGGCCTCGCCATGGGGGCCGCGGCGATGGCCCTCGGCTGGATGGCTCCCCTTCGCGTGCGCCCGGTAGTTCGACCCGCCGTTGTGTGAAATCAGGTACAGCTGACAGCCCTGCCAGCAGCTACGGCGATCGTGTCGCGAGGATGTTCCATCCCGCACCCAGACCACGCCGACGGCGTTCCAGCACATCGCCCGCTCCACGACGATCCGCGC
>CAVOPA010000004.1:0-287235 GCA_963697705.1 Vicinamibacteria bacterium | reverse complement strand
TCCGCCTACGCGGAGGTGGATTCTCGTCTCCCTGACGCACACGCCCGAGGAGGAGCGGCAGGCAACCTCTCTCGACTTCACGGCGAGCATCCACACGGCCGCTGTGCCGCGAGCAGCGAATCTCGCGAGAGGGTTGTCCCTGCCCACCCGTCGCCCGCTCACCCACTCGCTGCTGAACGCCCCGAGTCTCACCGGCGTTCTGGAGCGCCTCACCGCGAGTCGGCCGCCCGATGTCGTCCTCGCGGACCGCTCCGGAATGGCGCGCTTCGCCGTCGCTCCTCCACTAAGTGCTTTTCCCGCAGTGCTGGACATGGTGGATGTGGACTCCGCTAAGTGGACGGCCTTGGCGGATGTGAGTACCTGGCCTTTGCAACGCGTTTACCGGCGCGAAGCACGGTGCCTGGCGGCGTTCGAGCGAGAGGCCGTTAGGGCCGCTAAGATGACCCTGGTCGTGAACGAGCGAGAGCGCTCTGACCTGGCCAACCTAGTAGGGGCGGCGAACATTCGAGTGGTGCCAAATGGGGTTGACCTCGCCAGTTTCGCGAGGCCCAGAGACATCAGGAGCGAGCCGGCCGTCGTCTTCTCAGGAGTGATGGATTACGCGCCCAACGAGCAAGCCGCTATCTGGCTCGCAACCCAGGTCTGGCCTGACGTCCGCCGGCACCGGCCCGATGCACGCCTCCTGTTGGTAGGCTCGAATCCGACGTCACAACTCCAACGGGTCGTGGCCGGCGATTGTTCCATCGAGTTGACGGGTACGGTCCCTGACGTGCGACCTTATCTCTGGCGGTCGGCGGTGGCTGCGGCCCCACTGCAAACGTCCAGAGGAATTCAAAACAAGGTGCTTGAGGCGGTCGCCGCCGGCCTGCCGTGCGTCGTCACTCCCGGCGTGCGGGCCGGACTGCCAGATGAAGTCGTTCCGGCTTGCGAGGTCGCCGAAGCGCCTTTCGCATTCACGGACCTGTCTGGTGCGAATGCTCGCTCTCACGCCGGAACAGCGCAGCTCCCAGGTCCGGTCGGCCGACCTGGAGCCATTGCGTTGGGAGTCGCGTCTAGCGTCCCTACGCGAGATTCTTTCGAACGCAGGACGCGCATAGTGAACGCATACCGTGTCGACACGCGGTGCGGCGGTTTGGGTCTCAACGGTCCATGAAGCATCCGGGCGCGTGAGGACCCTTTCTTCATGCTCCTCCAATTGTGGCTACAGTTAAGGCTGCTTGCAGTCGAATCTGACGCCTTTCCCCCCGGTGCGATTCCCGGCGCCTCGTGATTAAACACGCCGATCGAACAACGAGCTTACCGATGCGGTAAGGACTGCGGCGGAGCGCTGGTATACGATCGCCCCGGCGGAAGCAAGGAGAACGCCCGACGCAACAGCCAGAATCGGATGGCCTGACAACAACAGCACAGCAAGATTCAGGAAGATGCCGTGAACCAGGTAGTATTCGTATGTGCACGCATTCAGTTGGCGGACGGTGGGAATAGACACTGGACGCAATGCCAAGGCGCTCGCAATAAGAAACAGCGAGACTGTCGGACATACGAGTTCAGGTACGGCTCTTACCGCCACCGCCACGGCCGCTGCCGTAGCCGCCACGATTGCCGGGCGGGGACGGTCGGAAGCCCACCAACCACGCACACAACCACAAGCGTAAGCAAATGCACCGCAGGCCACCAGGGCCAGATTCCGGAACCACCCACGCGGACACGAGGGCGGCGCATGCGACGTATAGCAGTCCAGGAACCCCCGACAGTCGTGCCGTGAACACCGCACGTAGCAGGTGAGCAGCAGAGAAATAAACCACGTTGGGAGATCTACGAGATTCATTGGATGCGTGAATAAGCCCGTCCAACCGACCGGTACGAAAACTGCCCGCCCCGAAAGCCTTGTGACCGACGCCCCAGTCAGCTGGAACTGAGGGCCATCGCAAGCCAATAAGCGGGGTAGATTCGTGTGAGGCGCTGGGCCAGCCATCGGCCCGGCGGCCGGACATACTGCGACGGCCAGCAGGGCGCTGATGCCAAGAAACAGGTCCACACCCACTTGGCCGATGTTCACGCCGATCACTGTGGTCAAATCGTCACGACCCAGCAACGATAGCGCATGCTGACCCGTGACCAGCACGACGGCAACCAGCCGGAGCAGATCAATATTATCGACAGGTGAAAATCGTGTTCGGCGTGTTCTTAAGGGCAGCGAGACGGTATCGATGGTGCGCACAGACTTCCTCGTGCCAGATGGTATTCGCCCCGCATATTAGTGACAAGCGGAAGCGACTTTATCTCTTCCGAGGGCGTGAAAGTAAATTTCGGCTTCTCGCACGTCGCTTGCGGCGATCCCCACAGCACGAACAAGTCCGAGTATCCGCGTATAGGCGTGTCGACAGTGATTGCGGTGGGCTGACACTCATGAACCTGGCTCAATTTCCGCTCGGCACACAGGTCTCGTGTCCGAGCAGCCGATAGTCACTTCGTTACCTTGGCACAAGAGCCGGACGGGAAGGCAGCGTGATTCGTTGCAGGTGTCACGCTTGCCGTGCGCGAGCCAGGAGGAACGGTATGGAAACGGCAGCCCAGACGTGAAGTGCAGAACGTGGCGTTCCATCGTCAGAGCGCCCAATCGATCTGGCGATCCGGTTTAGAACGAACCAGACGGATGAACGAGTGTGGCAGCTCACATGTCGCTCCGCATCAACCAGTAGTCCTTCATCGTCAGAAACTGACCGATCACGAGGGCGTCCACTGGCGATGAGAAGAATGCCGTAATCGCATCCGCAGGCGTAACGGCGAGGGCTCCGTCGGCCCGGCGCAGGGCAACATTGACCAGTCCAACCATGTCATGCTCACGGCGACACGTTGTCAGCAGATCCCAGAACTGCGTGGCAGCTGCTCGTGCGACCGCGTGTATAGCGCTACCGCCTGCCTCGTCGAGCACGCCGGCAGCACGCGGCCGCCATCGCTCGCCGACCGTCGCCCACTGCGACGCCAGGCCGATGGCACCGGGGTTCACGATCTCCGCGGCCGCTTCCTCCGTCATCGCGAGACAGAGCGTCGCGTCGAGTGGCCTGCCAAGAGGAAGGTATTCAGATTGTCGCGCGTGTAGCGATTCGACGGATCGCACAGCACGCTGCGGTTTCCGAATGACGTGTCTCCGACTTCGCTCGGCCCGTGGAACCAGCCGACTTGCTTGCCGCGCGCGAGCATCCGGCTGGTCCTGGCGAGGAGACGGTCCCACGATGACTCGTAGATGTAGTCGATCCGGCACCGGTCCAGCGCGCGCTTGATCTCCTCCGGCGTGTATGCCCGGCCGAGGCCGAGGCTCTTGAGCTGAAAGCCGGCGGGAACGTCGGTACAGAGCGCCGCCCCGACTGCCCGGCCCGGCTCGCCGACCAGCGGCGCCGGAAGCAACTCGCGTCCAAGCCGCTGCGACACCCTTGCCGTCAGTCGTGGTACGGCGAACCACGAGCCTGCCACTACGATCGGGAGGTGCTCCCGGCGGCGCGACCAACGATGCAGGCTTTGAGCGAGGGCGGTTGCAATGGCTTCACACGCCCCGGCCGCTACGTCGGCGCGTCTCGACAAGACCGCGACGTGCAGCGCTTCGGGATCGTCGAGGGGTCCAGGCAGTCCCGCACCAGCCTCGCGTAGGACCGATTCCAGCTCCCTGAGGTCTCCCTCGATGGCGCCGCTGCCGTCCACGGTCAGCAGGCGCTCGAATCGCTCAGCCCACGGGGATGCCGTGTTGCCCGATGCGGCATCGAGCGCCCGGATCGGCTCCTGTCCGCCCGCGCCAAGCGCTGCCGCCACTTTGGCCGCCATCGCGCAGATCGCGGCGCCGCTGCCCACATGTCCGACGGTGCGCAGCGTGGAGACAGAACCCTCGGCGACGACACCATCGTCTTCGCCGACAAAGACCAGCACGTCCCCCGCGGCAAACGCGGCTGCCTGTCTCGCCAACGCCCCCGCCGCCGACACGCGGTACGCTCCAGCCCTGGGCAGGAGGTTCGCCATCCAGGGGCGACTCGCCACGCGGGTGAGCGACAGGGGATCACTCTCACCGTCACCGGTCGAACGCCCGGCAACGACCACCGTCTCTACGTCGTCGGATGACAGTCCGATGCGGCCGAGGGTCTCGGCCAGGAGCGGTGCCGGCGAGCGGTCGCGCCGCGATTCGCCGGCAAGCTCCGCTGTGGCCGCATGCACCGAATGCCCGTCGCGCAACACGAGGGTCCGGTCTGCCAGCGGTGAACCCAGCCCGAGGACGGCCATCGCCACTCAGCCCCGAAGAGAGGGGTGCTGCACCAGGAAATTGCCGATCGCGAGGTAATCCAAATTCCCCTGCAGGAACGCGCGCACCGCATCATCCGGCGTGCAGACGATCGGCTCCTCGTGCATGTTGAAGCTGGTGTTGATGACCGACGGGATACCAGTCAATTTGTGGTACTCGCTGATGATCCGGTGGAACCCTGGATTCGACGTCTCTGTGACGAGTTGCGGTCGTGCGGTGCCATCGACGTGAACAGCCGCGGGGGACACTCGTCGCATCTCGTCGGTGCAGTCGAAGGTGATGGTCATGAACTGCGCGGCGTAGTCGGCACCATCAACGTTGCGGTAGCAGTCATGCCGGCGTTCGAAAAGCGTTGCCGGAGCGAAGGGCATGAACTCGGTGCGTCCGAGCCGCTGGTTGAGCCATTGATTCACAGCGGGTTCTTTCGCGTGATAGAGGATCGAACGGTTTCCGAGTGCTCGCGGTCCATATTCCATGCGCCCGTCGAAACGCGCCACCACCTTGCCTGCCGCAATGAGCTGGGCGATCCGCGGCTCGATTGGAGCGTAGCGATCGAAGGCGAGTTGCGACCGCGTCAGGGCCTCGGTGATTTGCGTGTCGGAGTACGAGGGCCCCAGGAACACGTTCGGCAGCGGCTCGCGCAGGACGGGATTCCCGGCAAACGCCAGCAGGGCCCCACCGGTGCCGCAACCGCCGTCACCCATGTTCGGGTGAATGAATATCGAGTCGACGTCAGGCAATTCCTTGAGCCGCTGATTGAGCTTGACGTTCGCCACGACGCCACCTGACAAGACGAGGTTGCGGAGCCCCGTCGTCCGCAGGTAGTGCCCGACGTAGCGGCACGCGACCTGTTCCAGCACGTACTGATACGCGGCTGCGACGTCGATTTTGGGAAACTGCCCGGCGAGCAGCCGCGTGAAGTACACGTTGTTGCTCTCGAGGATCCGGAAGGTCCCCGGCTGCTGGTCGAATCGCGCCAGCAACACATCCTTGAGAACTGCCGGGTCACCATACGCCGCGAGGCCCACGATCTTGCCCTCGTGCCGACTGGGCCGAAACCCCAGACCCGATGTCACGGCCTCGTAGAACGTGCCCAGCGAATGCGGGTATTCGAGGCCATGCAACCGCTCGATGGCGCCACCCCGCCCCGCACTGACGGCACCGGCCAGGCCGCTGCCGTACCCGTGAGCGAGACGATCAACGCCTCGTCGAAGCCGCTGGTGTAGTACGCATTCGCGGCGTGACTCACGTGGTGTTCGATCCGGCGCAGCCGGTCGCGGATGCCGAGCTCGGTCAGCGCGCTGTCAAGCTCCTCGCTCCACTTCTGATGAAACGCCGCCGCCTCGCGGCCCCACTGTTCCGACCCGCGCCGCGCAACGTTGCGCGAGATGACACTCTCCCCCGCGAGCACCCGGTAGGCCACGCTCTTCGCGAGCCCCTTTTCCTGGCGTTCGTTGGGATCGCTCAGCCCAGGGATTGCGCCGCTCCTGGGAGGAACACGCTGCAAGGCTTCGCGAATGAGAACGTTGGTTCGCGAGCTCTGTGCCTGCTCGAGAAACTCCCGCTCCAGGTCGAGGTTCTTGCTGAACAGGCGAGTCTCCTCTTCCCACGTGAGGAAGGGATACGCCACATGATCGAACTGGTCCATCTCGAGACCAGTCCGGTCCAGGGCATCCTGAAGTGCCTGCCACGGGAAACCATCCTGCAGCTTCACGCGCGTGAACCGCTCCTCGGCCGCCGCATAGCGGATGACGCCGTCTTCGACGACGGTGACGGTTGAATCCTTGTCGAGCGGAGAGATTCCAAGCACCCTCACTGAGTGTCCTCCAGAGCAGCAACGAGCGACGTTCGAACGTCGAGTGGCGTGGCGGAACGTCCACCGAGGTCGCCGAAGAAGAAGTCGAAGTAGGCCTGAACCCGATCCAGGAAGCGCCGCAGGTCCGCTGCGGTGCGCACGTACGGCGTGTGACCAGCCTCCACCGATGGGCTGTGGAACGAGAGCGTGAAGGTTCTGATACCACGCTTCAGCAGCGCACGCGTAAGGCGAATCATCTCGGCGAGGGTGCTGGTTTCGGGGGAGAGGTTGATGCGGTTGAGAATCCCCAACCTGGCCAGGACCCCCGGCGCACGGAGCCGCCGGAGCACCGAGGCCGTCGTGATGTCGTGCAGACGTTCACCCGACCGCCACGCCGCCCCGGCAAACCCAGTCGTGCACGGGATCTCGGCGAGCCACCCCGCGATCACGCTCGGCGACTCCGGAAATCCACGGAAATCCGGGCCGTGCATCGACGTGAAGTTCATATGGGGATTGACGCTCGTGTCGATCTGGAAACCCAACTCGCGCAGGATGTCCAGCGTCGATACCCCGATGCCGTAGCGGCCTGCCTTGTAGATCAGCGGTGCGCTGCCGAACGCGGAGCTCACCTCGGCGTGCAGCACGCGCAGCTTCGCCGCTTCGACCGGCGGGTCGAGATTGCACGCGAAACTGTTCCGCGCCAGCAACGCTTCATCGGTACGGAGGATTCACCCATGGGTGCAGATGCGCACCCACCGCGCAGCGGCCGTCGACCAGCATCTCGCGAATGGGTCCGATGCCGTCGGCCTGACTGGCGACGGGATAATCCACGACATAAGACGGCTTGAGCTCGTATCGATCGCAGAGACGCTGGACAACCGGCAGCGACCTGATTGCGGTCACCGACCGCGCCGCGCGCGAAAAAGGAGCGGACCAGTCGAATTCTTCTTCCGTGTCGACAACCACGAGCAGCTGCGCGCGAGCACCTGCCGGTTCCGCCGGCGTAATCAGCTGCAGCTGTGGGTTGTCGGGACGGAAGGCCAACACGCCATGGAGAATACATCGCGACGCCCGCCGTTGGCCACAGAGACGCGGCCCCTGGGCGCGCGGTTCGCGTCATTGCACGCTGACGACTGCTGCCAGTTCAGATATGTCTGCTCGCGAATGACCCGCTCACATGCCCGCAAGCGCCTTCCGAGCGTCGCCGGCTTCCTTCGACTCCGGATTGGTCGCAATCACCTCAGTGAACGCCTCACGTGCCTTCTTCTTGTCTCCCATCGCCTGGTACGCCAGCGCGAGGTGATAGCGGTAGGTGGCACTCTTGGGCAGCTTCACCACCGCGTCCTGGAACATCGGCACGGCGAGCTGCGCGAGGCCCTTGCGGTAGTACACCCACCCGAGCGTGTCCGTTATCTGCGGCGCATCGGGCAGCTTCTGCCTCGCTCGCTGCGCGAGTTGAACGGCCAAATCCAGGTTGCCCCCGTGCTCCGCGTAGATGTACGCGAGGTTGTTGCAGGCGACCGCCGCGTTCGGGTCGATCCGCACGATGTGCTCGTAGCGTTTCCTCGCTGCCGCGGTGTTCCCCTGCATCTCGTCAATCAACGCGACGACGGTGTGCGCCGAGACGTCTTCGGGGCGCCTCTTCACGACCTCCTCGAACGTCGCCCGCGCGGCGTCCAGCCGATTCTGTGACGCGTACAGCTGCCCGAGCAGGCCGAAGGCCTCGAGGCTGGCGGGGTCGGTCTCGATCGCCGCCTTCAGGAGCCCTTCGGCCCGTGTCCAGTTGCCGGTCCCGCCGTGAATCCGGGCGGCAAGCACCAACGCCGGCGCGCTCTTCGGCATCTTCTCGAGCAACGCGTCGGCTCGGGCGCGGGCCGCCTCGGGCCGCTTCTCCGCGATGTCGAGCGACGACATGCCGGCCACGGCATCCAGGCTGGATGGGTCGATCTCCAGTGCGCGCGCAAACGACTTCCGCGCCCCGGACACGTCCTTCTTCCGTGCCTGCAGCATCCCGAGCGTGGCCAGTGGCGCTGCTGATTGCGGAGCGCGCGATACCAGCGTGCGGAGGATGGGCTCCGCCCGGCGTACCTGGCCGTTGGCGAGGAGGCTTCGCGCCAGCGTCAGCTGCACGTCCGCGTCGTCCGGCATGTCGCGCGCTGCACGCTCGGAGTACTGCAGCGCGACATCCGCACGGCCGCTGGCCAGGTTCAGGCGCGCGAGCTCCACCTGCGCCGCGACCACCCGGGGGTTCAACCGCAGCACGTCATTGAACGCCGTCATGGCGAGGCCGATGTCGCCGCGCAGGCGGTGAATCGATCCGAGAAGGTAGTGGGCCTGCACCGATGAAGGGTCGACGCCGATCGCTGTCCGGACCCTGACCAGTGCGTCCCCGGTCTTTCCGTCCTGCAAGAGGAACCGTGCCTTGACGAGCAGCGCCGCCACGTTGCGCGGGGCGGTGGCAAGCACGGCATCGATCGCTCGATGGCCCTCCGTGTGACCGCTGTGCTCGTACGCGAGCACGGCGAGGCGGGTCCGGGCGGCCGTCCCTGTTGCGCGGTTCTTCGCCAGCTGCGTCAGGAGCGTCGTGGCTGCATCGACGCGGTTCTGCGACACGTAGTAGTCGGCCAACGCCAGCTTCAGCGGCGCCGCGGGGTCGGTATCGGCTTCGGCTGCGGCCCGCAGGTAGCGCTCGGCTTCCGGCGCTCTGTGCGTTGCGAGATAGAACGCCGCCAGTGCGCTGTTCGCCATCGTGTTCCGAGGCTCCAGCTCCACCGCTTTCTCGAGCGGCGCCTCCGCTTCGGCGATCCGTCCACCGGTCCAGAGAAAACTGGCAAGCGCCAGATGGGCGTCAGCGCGCTGGGGGTTGGTGGCCACCGCCTTGCGGAACGCCGCTTCTGCCTCCTGCTGGCGCCCGCGGGCCGCCTGGATGGTTCCGAGCGCCGCGTAGGCAGGCGCCGATGTCGCATCGAGCTGCACGGCCTGCTCGATCTGCTTCAACGCCGCGGCGAAATCGTGCAGGCCCGCGAGCGCGCTGCCAAGCAGGATCAGGGCGTTCACGTTCTTCGGATCCTTCTGCAGCACCCGCGCGGCGCGCACGCGCGCATCCTCGAATTGCTGCGAGGCCAGCAGGAACGTGGCGGCCTTGAGCTGCACGTCGTTGTTGTGGGGCAGCAGATCCGACGCACGGACGTACTCGCGGTAGCCGCTCTGCGGATCGCCCGCCTGCAGGTACGCCTCGGCGAGCTTCAGACGCGCTTCGCCGGAGCGGGGATCCTGCTGCAGCGCATTCCGGTACTGCACGATGGCCTGGCGAAATTCCTTCCGGGCGACGAGGCGGTCGCCGCTCTCCAGGAACTCGCGCCGGGCACGTGCCGGATCCTTCGAGCACGCAGCGATCCCTGCGCACAGCACCATCAGCACGATCAGGAGCCGTCGGCTTGCAGCCGCTGTCCCCAGTGAGAACCCGTGTAAAGCACACATCGGTGACCGGACCTGTGACCACTACAGCGGCAGGTGGCTCGACAGAAGGGGGAACAGGGCCTGGACGAACCCGACTCCCGCCGCCACTGCCCGCCCGCGCGCCCCGTCGTCTGAGCCAATCGGCACCGTCACGCGCACCAGCGCAGCGTCCGTCCGGTTGTAGCGGATCGCATCGACAATGGTGTAGACCTTGGCCCAGTACTCGCTCGCCACCACCCGATCGCGGCTCTGGTACCAGTAGTAGACCACCTGGCGATCGAGCCCCTTCTGAATGACGAACCGGTTGATCTCGATCATGCGCATCGGCCCACCGGGAGTGGTCGGCACCGGCACGACGGTCCTCGCCTGTTCGATGGGCACCCAGCCGGCACCAGGCAGGCAGTTGAGCGGCGAGTGGATCGAATCGCCCTGCCTCTGGCTGGCATAGAAGCCGACGTACAGCCCGACCAGCCCCTCATTGCTCGCGTAACTGCGGACGATGTACTCGTCCACGCCGAGTTGCTGCGCGATCTCGTCTGTAAAATCGGGCTCGACCCGTCCGTGCCAGCCCCCGATCTCGAGCGGCAGCACGCTCAGCGGCTCGCGGATCGGCGTCGGCTCTGCGCGGAGCGCAACCGTGAGGTACACCGATGCGGCCACAACGCAGGCGGCGGCGAGAAGCGCGCGGCGAATCATGGATGCGCTCCCTCGAGCGTGCCGGACTCCTGGGAACGAGGCGGCGCGAGCGTTTCGAGCACCCGTGCCGTGATGAAGAGCAGCAGGAACGCGACCAGGAAGACCAGCCACCCGGAGAAGGTGTGGAAGAAACCATGTGCCGCCTCGGCCCCATAGTAGTGCGCCAGGACGCCCGTACCCGTCACGCGTACGGCATTGGCCGCGATGGCAATCGGCACCGTCGCGAGCGCGATGACGGTGCGCATCCACGGCCGCGGATCGGTGAAGTACCCGTACAGAATGCCGAGCGTGAGCAGGGACACGAGCGAGCGGATGCCGCTGCAGGCTTCCGCCACCTCGAGGCTCGTGTCGGCGAGCACAATCACGTTGCCCTCCCGCAGCACAGGTACGGCGCAGGCCTGAATACCGACGGTCCCCACACGGGAGGCGAGCAGCTGAAGTGGAAACGCAATCTGGTTGAAGACGATCGCCGGCAGCGGCACCATCAGCATCAGGAACAGCAAGGGGAACGTCAGGATCCGGAGGTGCTGCCATCCGTGCAGAAACAGGAGGGCGCCCGCGAGCATCACGATCATCGACACCCGCGTGAGAAACAGCTCGGCGCCCAGCCTGCCGACGATGAGGAGGCCCAGGGCGGCGCAGATGAGCAGTAGACCAAGCACGGACGGCTGGGCGGCGGCCGCCGACAGCCGTTGGCGCTGACGCCACGCGAACCATGCGGCGAGCGGAACGATCAGGAAACCATGAGAGTAATTGTCGTCATGCGCCCAGTCGTGTACGAGCTTGGCGATCACGGGGGCATACAGCCAGGCGCATGGCACCGCGAGCAGCACCCAGCTGGACACCACAGGCGGGCTCATCATCATGTTCGATTATAACTAGCGGGTTTACTCAGCCGTGCGGTTCCCTCAAGCGACCCAGATCAGATCGCCCGAGAGTGCAAGGGTCGGCAGATCGCGGTCGTGCCGTTCGAGCGGCTCGTACCCGCGGTCCTTGACCGAGAGGAGCGGCGCGGAGAGTGGCCACGAAATCCCGATTGCCGGATCGTCCCACGGCAGCCCGCCCTCACCGCCGGCATCGTAATAATCGGAACACTTGTACTCCACATCCGCCGTGTCGCTCAGCACGCAGAATCCGTGGGCGAATCCCTCGGGGATGAACGTCTGCCGGAGGTTGTCGTCCGAGAGGTGCACGCCGACCCACGCCCCGAAGGTCGGCGATCCGCGGCGGATGTCGACGACCACGTCGTAGACCTCGCCGCGGACCACCCGCACCAGCTTGGCCTGGGGCCGGCGGTACTGCCAGTGCAGGCCGCGCAGCGTATTCCGCACCGAGCGCGAGTGGTTGTCCTGCACGAAGGTGGTGGTGATGCCGCACGACGCGAGCCGTTCGGCGTGATAGGTTTCGACGAAGAACCCGCGCGCGTCGCGATGCACCTGCGGCTCGACAATGATCACGCCCGCCAGTGCCGTCTCGATGACGCGCATCAGCGCGCCGCCGGCCCTGCTCCGCGAGGTGCACGAGGTACTCGACCGTAGGCGTTGTTCCGCATTGGCAGTGCAAGCGCGAGCAACTGGCTCGGTCGTGATGTACGCCTGGAGCCGCCAGGCGATTTCCTCGAGACAGGCCAGCATCAGACCCTGTCGATCCTCGATGCTCTGCACGAACAGGGACGCCTGGAGCAACGACTCGTACGTGCCCGTGTCGAGCCACGCGACGCCGCGGCCGAACACCTGCACGCGGAGGTCGCCGCGCTCCATGTAGGCGCGGTTGACGTCGGTGATCTCGAGCTCGTTTCGCGGCCGACGGGCGCAGGTCTGCGGCGATGTCGAGCACGTCGTTGTCGTAGAAATAGAGCCCGGTCACCGCGTACGCGCGACTTCGGGATTCGATGGCTTTTCCTCGAGGCTGACGGCCGGTTTCCGGCATCCAGCTCGACGACGCCATAGCGTTCCGGATCGCGCACGGCGTACCCGAAGATCGTCGGCGCCGCTGTCGAGCGACGAGGCATCGCGTCAACACACCGCGCAGCCGGTCGCCGTAGAAGATGTTGTCGCCCGAGCGCCAGCGCGACGGTGTCGGGCCCGACGAACTCCCGGCCGATGATGAACGCCTGCGCGAGGCCCTCCGGTCTGGGCTGGGACGGCGTAGGAGATCTCCAGGCCGAGCTGACGCGCCATCCCCCAGCAGCCGCCGAAAGCAGTCCTGATCCTCCGGCGTGGTGATGACCAGAATCTCCCGGATCCCCGCGAGCATCAGCGTGGACAGCGGGTAGTAGATCATCGGCTTGTTGTAGATCGGAACGAGCTGCTTGCTGACGGCGCGCGTCAGGGGATACAGGCGGGTGCCGGTGCCGCCGGCAAGGAGAATGCCCTTCATGTGCGCACGACAGTTTATGCCATCGTGCGCCGCCGCGGCTGCGTTCCTCGTTCGGGTTGCCTAGGTCTGGTTCTTCGTGCTGGCCGGCGGCCGGTGCTCACGAAACGGGGGCACGATCGACCGGGGTCACGAGGCCTTTTGGAGCAGGCGGAGGCCTTCGAGCGCGAGCTGCAACCGGTTCTCGACGCCGATCTTCTCGTACATGATGGTCAGCTGGTTCTTGACGGTCTGCTCGCGCACGCCGAGCTGCACCGCGATGTCGCGGTTGCTGCCGCCTTCCAGAAGGGCGCGGAGGATTTCGAGCTGCCGGGGTGTCAGGTCGGGCCGGGCTGTCTGTGTCCGCATCGGGGGAGCCTCGGACATTTGCGCGAGGGGACCCATCCCTCGTACCTGGTACAAACGTCCTGAGGAGGGGAAGCGAACAGAGGAGAGGCCAGGGGCCAGGGCCAGGGGCTGAAGGGGGACGAGGCGGCAGACTCCTGGCGGGTGCGCCCGACAGCTTCCATCCTGCGGCCTTTTCAGCCTTCAGCCCTTCGCCCTCAGCCCTTAGCCTCTAGCCTCTACCCGTCCTATCGCGGGCCGCCACGAACCGCCGCCCCTCCACCCGCCAGCCACCCGCCAGGAGGCTGGCGATGGCTTCCGGGTAAATCCGGTGCTCCTCGGCGAGGGTCCGGGCCGACAGCGTCTCCACCGTGTCGTCGTCCAGGACCGGTACCGCGGCCTGCAGCACGATCGGGCCGGCGTCGAGCTCCGGGGTGACCAGGTGCACGGTGGCACCGGTGATCTTGACGCCATGCTCCAGCGCCTGCCGCTGGGCATCGATGCCTGGAAATGCCGGCAGCAGCGATGGGTGGATGTTGAGGACGGCGTTGGGGAACGCCTCGACGAAATTGGCGCTCAGCAGTCGCATGAAGCCCGCGAGACAGACCAGATCCACACCGCGCGCGCGGAGCTCGGCGACGAGTGCGCGATCGTAGTCCTCGCGCGTCGGGTACGCCCGGTGCGAGACCACGACGGTATCGATGCCCGCTTGCGCCGCCCGCACCAGACCGCCCGCCTCCGCGCGGTTCGAGATCACCACCCCGATGCGCGCATCGAGGCGGCCGTCGGCCACGGCATCGATGATCGCCTGGAGGTTACTGCCGCGACCGGATATGAGGGCTGCGATGGTCTTCATCTTCGCTTGTGGTTCCAGGTTCCGGGTTCTGGGTTCCAAGGTTGGGTTCCAGGTTCCGGGTTCGTTCCAAGTTCCTTGTTCATGGGTTCCGCGTTCCAAGTGCCGGGTTCCTGATACGGCCGTTGCTCCAATCAAGCCTGTGACGAACCGGGAACCCAGGAACCAGTGAACCCGGCGACCCGGAACGAACGTGGAACCTGGCACACAACCTGGAACCCAGAACCCGGAACTCGGAACGGTTCCCGTCAGACGTATTGCACTCGCCGCTCACCCGGGGTGAGCGTGCCGATAACCGTCGCGGCATCCTCTCCGGCGGCCGCCGCCAGCGCAAGCACCGCATCGCCGTCCTCAGCGGCGCAGGCGACGATCATCCCAATGCCCATGTTGAAGGCGCGGAACATCTCGTCTTCCGCGACCGCACCTGCGTCCTGCAGCAGCCTGAACAACTCTGGGACTGCCCACGCGCCGCGGCGGATCTCGGCGCCGACACCGTCGGGAAGGATTCGCGGCAGGTTCTCGGTGATGCCGCCGCCGGTGATGTGCGCGAGCCCTTTGGCCAGCCGGCGATCGATCACCGGGCGCAGGACGCTCAGATAGCTGCGATGGGTCGCGAGGAGCGCGTCAGCAACCGTCACCCCGAGTTCCGGCAACAGCGAATCGACCTCGAGACCGAGCCGCTCGAACACGATCCGCCGCGCGAGTGAGTAGCCGTTGGTGTGGAGTCCGGTCGACGGCAGTCCGATCAGCACGTCGCCGGGCACGATGGTCCGCCCGTCGATCACACGGCTGCGCTCCACACCCCCGACGATGAAGCCGGCCAGATCGTATTCGCCGTCGGCGTAGAAGCCGGGCATCTCCGCTGTCTCGCCTCCGAGCAGCGCGCACCCGTTCTCGCGGCACGCGCGCGCCATCCCGCTCACCACCTGTTCGGCGACGGCCGGCGACAGGCGCCCGGTCGCCAGATAGTCCAGGAAGAAGAGCGGCGCGGCGCCCTGCACGAGGATATCGTTGACGCAGTGGTTCACGAGATCCGCGCCGACGGTGTCGTGCCGGTTCGCGAGAAACGCCACCTTCAGCTTCGTGCCGACGCCATCGGCGCTCGACACGAGCACCGGTTCGCGCAGTCCAGCGGCCGACAGATCGAAGAGCCCCCCGAAGTTGCCGATGTCCGACAGCACGCCGGGCGTGAACGTGCGGCGCGCCAAGGCTCTGATGCGGCGGACGGCTTCGTTGCCGGCGTCGATGTCTACGCCGGCGGAGTGGTAGTCCATTTCTGCATCCTGCAGTTCCAGGTTCCTGGTTCTGGGTTCCGGGTAAGGTTCCTCGTTCCAGGTTCGTTCCAGGTTCCTTGTTCACGGGTTCCGCGTTTCAGTGCGTTCCGCGTTTCCTGCACGGCACCGCGGAGCGCCTGCCCCCTCGGCATCCGACATGCTACCCGCTGGAGCATGGGCGCACGCACCTACGAAGAACTCGAAGTCTGGCGGCTCGCCGCGATGTTGCGGTCAGAAGTGTACGCTGCAACCGCCAACGTGCGCTCGGTGCGCGACTCTCGATTCTGCGAACAGCTCCAGGCCGCCGCATCGTCGGTTCCGGCGAACGTTGCCGAGGGCTTCGGTCGCTTCGCACCGCGGGAGTTCTCGCAGTTTCTCCGCATCGCGAAAGGCTCGCTGGCCGAGGTCCAGAACTACCTCACAGAAGCCGGGGAACGCGGTCTCCTCACGCTGGAGCAGCAGAACAACCTGCACACCTCTGCAACCGGACGCGAGGCGCCCTCATTGGACTGATTCGATATCTTGACTCGCTGCCCAAAGGATCCAAGGGGTGAGGTCACCCGGTTCCGGGTGCCGGGTTCTGGGTTCTGGGTTCCAGGTTGGGTTCCGCGTTCCACGTGCGTTCCGGGTTCCTCGGCGTTCGAAGGTTCCGGGTTCCCCGTTCCAGGCCTCGTTGCCGGGTTTTTGCCCGCAGCGAAGGACCCGGAGAACCTGGAACCCGGAACCCGGAACCACGAGAACCCGGCACTCGGAACGAACGCGGAACCCGGAACCCAACCTGGAACCCAGAACCCGGCACCCGGAACCGGAGATGTCTCAGAAGTCGAGCCCCCCGATCACCTCCTGAATCGTCGCGCGAGTCGGCGACCCCTCGCCCGCCGCCCAGTACGCCTTCCGCACGGCGGCGTAGAACTGCTCCTCGAGATAGTCCTCCTCGAGCATGTCAAAGCCTTCCGCGACGAGCGACAGCGCGGACTTGCGGTCGGCGCGCGACTCGAGCAGTGCGATGAGCAGCGGCGGGTTCCGGACCGAGAACGTGGCCGACGCGAGCGCAATCGGAGCGCGTGCGGGATCCTGCGACGGGATGCCCACGTCGAAGAGCGCGCTGGCCGCCTCGCGGTCTCCGGTCGCAGCGAGGGCCGACAGCGCCGCGGCCGCAGCCCGCACCAGCGCCTGGAAGCCGGCCGTGTCTTCAGCGAACGTCAGGCTGCGGATCAGGAAGTTGCGGTGCGCATCGCAGTTGATGCCGAGCAGGCAGATCGCCGCGGCCACGGCCGGCTGCGTCTCTTTCGGCGCCGTGCGCTGCAGGCCCGCGAGCACCGGCAGCGCCTTCTTGTCTGCCACCTTCCCCAGCGCCAGCGCCGCATCGTCCTGCAGCGGGCCCTCGAGCTGCGCGATCGTGATGAGCGCGTCGACGGCGTAGGTGGCCTTGTGATCGCCGAGCGCCTCGATGACGGCGCTGCGGAAGAAGTCCTGCCCGCGCATCACCTCGCGCAGCATCGCCTCGCGCGCCCGGGGCGCGGGGGCCAGGGCGGCAATCGCTCGGATGAGCGAAGGGCGAACGAACTCGGAGGTTTCCTTGTCGAGCGCCTCGACGAACCCATCGAGCCTGGCCGGGTCGGGGTGCTGTTCGAAGTACGCGTAGGCGACGTCGCGCAGGCGATCGTTGGGATCGTAGGTTGCCTGGCGCATGACGTCGGCGACGCGCGGGTGGTTGAACGCGGAGAGCAGGACGAGCACGCGGAAGCGCACGTAGCCGTCGGCGTTGCGCTCGAGCGCATCGAAGAGCGCAGGGGCGACGGTGGCGGCGGGCCGCCGCCGCAGGCTGGCCGCTGCACGCGTGCGGGTGGCGTAGTCGAGATCGCCGAGATGCTTGATCGCGTCCGCGATAGACATCTGCGGCGCCGGCGGCTGTTCCGCGGAGTGTGCGGGGGGGGCCGCAGATGGGGGGCCCGCCTGAAGGCGGGCACTACACGGGATCACGTTCGCCTGAAGACGGGCACTACACGGGACGGGCCGCCTGAGGCGGGCACTACGGGATCGCTCGCCTGAAGGCGGGCACTACACGGGATCACGTCGGCCTGAAGACGGGCACTACACGGGATTGGGGCGGACTCGAGGACATTGCTCGCGGCGGTGCGGGGGGCACTCGCGGCCGTCAGGAGCGCCGCGGTCAGGGCGACGGCCGCGTATGGGTTCATGAGGCGACGGGATCTTCTTCGTCGACGCTCTTGAGCGTGAGCTGCAGGTACGCCTGCTCGTTGCGCGGGAACGCGACCGGATAGACGCCGGTGTAGCACGACGTGCAGTACGACTTGCTGCCGTTGCCAACGCCGTTCATCAGCCCGTCGAGACTGAGGTAGCTGAGCGTCTCGGCGTTCAGGTACTTGCGGATCTCCTCGGTCGTGTGCGTCGCGGCAATCAACTCGGCGCGCTGGGGCGTGTCGACGCCGTAGAAGCACGGCGAGATCGTCGGCGGGCAGCAGATGCGCATGTGCACTTCCTTCGCGCCCGCGGCCTTCACCATCTTGACGATCTTGCGGCTGGTCGTGCCGCGCACGATCGAATCGTCCACGAGCACGACGCGCCGGCCCTCGAGGATACTGCGCACCGGGTTCAGCTTCACGCGGACGCCGAAGTGGCGGATGGCCTGCTGGGGTTCGATGAAGGTGCGCCCGACGTAGTGGTTGCGAATGAGGCCCATCCGCATCGGGATGCCCGACTCCTCGGCAAACCCGACCGCGCCACACACGCCAGAGTCGGGGATCGGCACGATGACGTCCGCATCGATCGGCGCCTCGCGCGCGAGCACGCGGCCGAAATTGGTGCGGGCCTCGTTGACGCTCTGGCCGAATACGTAGCTGTCGGGCCGTGCGAAGTACACGTGCTCGAAGACGCAGTGCGCCAGCTTCGATACGGCGAAGGGCCGGTACGACTTCATGCCGTTGGGGCTGATCACCAGCACCTCACCGGGCTCGACGTCGCGCACGTAAGCGGCGCCAATCAGATCGAGCGCGCACGTCTCGGAGCAGACCACCCACGCGTCGGCGAGCTTGCCGAGCGCGAGCGGACGGAAGCCGTGCGGATCCCGGACGGCAATCAACCGGTCCTGCGTGAGCATCACGAACGAGAACGCGCCGCGGACCTGCGCCACGGACTCGATCACGGCCTGCTCGGGCGATGCGGCCCGCGACTTGGCGTAGAGATGCAGCACGACCTCGGTGTCGCTGCTCGTCTGGAAGATGGAGCCGTCGCGCACGAGGTCGTCGCGCAGCTCGTTCGCGTTCACCAGGTTGCCGTTGTGCGCGATCGCGATCTGCCCGTGCGCGCAGTCGATCAGGAACGGCTGCGCGTTCGAGAGCCGGCTCTCACCGGCTGTCGAATAGCGGACGTGGCCGATGGCCATCGGGCCAGGGACCTTCGCCAGAACCGGCGCGTTGAACACCTCAGCGACGTGCCCCATCGCCTTGGTCACGCGGATCAGGTGCCCGTCGGACGCGGCAATGCCTGCGCTCTCCTGCCCGCGATGCTGCATCGCGTAGAGCCCGAGGTACGCCAGGTTCGCGGCCTCTGAATGGCCGTGGATGCCGAAGACGCCGCATTCGTCGTGGAACTTATCGATCATTCTTCGGCTCCAGGCTCTCGGGCTCACGTTTCAGGCTCCAGGCTCCCGGCTCCAGCCTCCCGGGCTTGTCGGCTCCGGTGCCAGACGCGGTCTGGAGTCCGGAGCCTGGGGTCTGGAGCCTGGCCGCGCGGGTCCCGCGCCTCACGTCACGCCGGCCGCCGCGCAAAGTGAGCCTCGAGCGCGCTGCCCCAGGCGTGCTCGGCGTCCACTACCGCCACGTCAACCGCTGGCTCGCCGCCGACCCGCATCACGATCCGTGTGCCGCCGGTCCGGCCAATCGCTGCGGCGGGGACACCGGCAGCGCGGGCCCGCGCCAGCAGCTCGTCTGCGCGGCGCTCTTCAACCGACACGACGACCCGCGAGGCAGACTCACCGAACAGCGTGGCTTCAGCGATGAGTCCATGATCGACCCCCGCAGGCGGCACGTCAACCTCGGCGCCGCCGCCGCCGTTGTCGAAGCAGCACTCGGCGAGGGTCACGGCGAGCCCCCCTTCGGAGCAATCGTGCGCCGAGCACAGCAGGCCCTCGGCAATGGCGGCGACGAGGAACTGCTGCAGTCGGCCTTCGGCAGCCAAATCCAAGTGCGGCGGCTCTCCCGCGATCACGCCGTGCAGGGCGTGCAGATACTCGCTCCCGCCGAGCTCGCCGTGGTTTTCGCCGAGCAGGACGATGACGATCACCCCGGCTCCCGGCTCCGGGCTCCGGGCTCCCGGGCTTCTCGGGCTCCGGCGAGGGATCACGGCCCGCCTGAAGGCGGGCACTACGTTCGTCGTCACGGCCCGCCTGAAGGCGGGCACTACGTTCGTCGTCACGGCCCGCCTGAAGGCGGGCACTACGTTCGTCGTCACGGCCCGCCTGAAGGGGGGCATTACGCCCGCCATCACGGCTGGAGCCTGGAGCCTGGAGCCTGGAGCCAAAGGCCCGCCCCACCGCTCGGCTCGCATCTTCGATGACGCCGACCACGCCGAGCACGGGCGTCGGCAGAATCGCACGGCCGTCCGTTTCGTTGTAGAGGCTCACGTTGCCGCCGGTGATTGGGATCTCGAGCGCGCGGCAGGCGGCGCCGATGCCGCGCACGGACTCCGCGAGCTGCCACATGACCTCGGGTTTCTCGGGATTGCCGAAATTGAGGTTGTTGGTCGCGCCCACCGGCAGCGCGCCGGCGCACGCGACGTTGCGGGCGGCCTCGGCCACCGCGAGCTGCGCGCCGAGAAACGGATCCAGGTAGCAGAACCGGCCGTTGCCGTCGACCGACATCGCCAGCCCGCGACTGGTGCCCTTCACGCGAATCACGCCCGCGCCCATTCCCGGCAGCACCAGCGTGTTGGTGCGCACCATGTGATTGTACTGGCGATAGATCCAGCGCTTGCTCGCTATCGACGGGCGGCCGAGCAGCGTCAGCAGCGTGCGCGACGGCGTCCCCTGGGGCGCCAGCGACGACAGGTCGAGATCGCGCGCCTCGCGAAGGTAGTCGGGCTCGCGTGTTGGCCGGTTGTAGAGCGGCGCTTCGTCGGCGAGCGCCTTGTTCGGAATCTCGGCGACGACCGTCCCATGGTCTTTCACGCGCAGCAGGCCGTCGCCGGTGACCTCGCCGATGTGCACCGCGTGCAGGTCCCACTTCTCGAAGATGCGCTCGACCTCCGCCTCGCGCCCCTTCTTCACGACGAGCAGCATGCGCTCCTGCGATTCCGACAGCATGATCTCGTAGGGGGTCATGCCGGTCTCGCGCTGGGGCACGTCCTGCACGTCGATCTCGATGCCGACACCGCCGCGCGCACCCATTTCGCAGGTGGAGCACGTCAGGCCCGCCGCACCCATGTCCTGGATGCCGACGAGCGCGTCGGTCTTCATCACCTCGAGGCACGCTTCGAGCAGCAGCTTCTCCATGAACGGATCGCCGACCTGCACCGCGGGGCGCTTCTCGTCCAGCTTCTCGTCGAATTCCGCCGACGCCATCGTCGCGCCGTGGATGCCGTCGCGTCCGGTCTTCGCGCCAACGTAGTAGACCGGGTTGCCGAGACCCCGCGCGACGCCCTTGATGATCTCGTCGCACGTGGGCGATGCCGAGACAGAACACGTTGACGAGCGGATTCCCGGTGTAGCTTTCGTCGAAGCTGACCTCGCCGCCGATCGTCGGGATGCCGATGCTGTTGCCGTAGCCGGCGATGCCGGCGACGACGCCTTCGAGCGTGCGCCGCACCTGCGGCCGCTCGAGCGGTCCGAAGCGCAGCGCGTTCAGCAGCGCCACGGGGCGCGCGCCCATCGTGAAGATGTCGCGGATGATGCCGCCGACGCCCGTTGCCGCGCCCTGGTACGGCTCGATGAACGAGGGATGGTTGTGCGACTCGATCTTGAAAACCGCCGCGAGGCCGTCGCCGATATCGACCGCGCCGGCGTTCTCGCCAGGCCCCTGCAGCACGCGCGGCCCTTCAGTCGGCAGCGTCTTCAGGTGGATTCGCGAGCTCTTGTAGCTGCAGTGCTCGGACCACATCACGGAGAAGATCCCAAGCTCCGTCAGGTTAGGCTCGCGTCCGAGCAGGACGACGATGCGCGCGTACTCGTCGGGCTTGAGGCCGTGTCGATCGAGTGTTGGCTGGTCGTAGGGCATAGGCAGCAACCGGTTGTCGCGATCGAGCTGGTTTCAAGCATCTACCGCCGTCGCGCTCGCCGACTTCACGACTTCACAATCAACACGAGTCCGATTGCCGCGTCGACGGCGGCGATGCCGCCGAGCACCAGCGAAATCGCGTTGCGCGGAGCGCCGGCATCGGCAATTACCTCGGTCCGAAACAGCGCCGCCAGGATGCCCATCAGGACGGCGCCGCCGAGCATCACGTACCCGACGAGCCGACGAGTGTTTGTCGAGTCAGCCATTGGATCATTCACGGCGCCTCCCGCCGATGGACCAGAACTGCCGCCCGGGCCCGAACCCGGCACCCGGAACCAGGACTTCCTACGTGCGTCACACCCCCGTCAACGCCGCGACTACGGACTCGAACATCACCAGTCCGTCCTTGCTTCCGAGCGCTGATTCGCAGGCGCGCTCCGGGTGTGGCATCAGCCCGAGGATGTTCCGGTTGGCACTGCAGATCCCGGCGATGTTGTTGACCGACCCGTTCGGATTCGAGTCTGCCGTGAACTCGCCGGCAGCCGTGGCATACCTGAACACCACCTGGTGGTTCGCCTCGAGCGCCGACACGACATCCGGTTCGGCGAAATAGTTGCCTTCGCCGTGCGCGATCGGGACGCGCAGGACCTGCCCGGGCGTGCAGAGCGCGGTGAACGGCGTGTCGGTCTGCTCCACGCGCAGATACACGTGCTCGCAGCGGAACTTCAGCCCCGCGTTGCGGAGCATCGCTCCCGGCAGCAGGCCGGCCTCGAGCAGGATCTGGAACCCGTTGCAGATGCCGAGCACCGGGCCGCCCTGCGCCGCGAACGCGCGCACTGCCTCCATCACCGGCGAGAACCGCGCGATGGCACCGGTGCGAAGGTAGTCCCCATGCGAGAAGCCGCCGGGCAGAATGACCACGTCGGCGCCGCGCAGGTTCGTTTCCTTGTGCCAGACGAACTCCGCCTCATGCCCGAGCACGTGCTTCGCGGCGTGGTAGGCGTCGTGATCGCAGTTTGAGCCGGGGAAGACGACAATGGCGAATTTCATAAGACCTCTAACGCTGTCTTGGCTGGAGGCTGGGGGCGGGAGGCTGGGGGCGAGGCACCAACCATTTCGCCAGCCGGCCTGTGTCACGCGTCCATCACGTCGCACTCCGGGACAGGCTCCAGCCCCCAGCCCCTAGCCTCTAGCCAATTTCCACCGTGTACCTCTCGATGACTGGATTCGCGAGCAGCTTGTGCGCGACTTCCGACGCCAGCGTGTGGGCCTGCTCGGGCGACGATGCGTCGACGTCGATCTCGAAGTACTTGCCCTGGCGAACGTCTCCAACGCCGCTGTATCCCATCTGGTGCAACGCTTCGGTGATCGTGTGCCCCTGCGGGTCGAACACGGATGGCTTGAGGGTGACGAAGACTCGGGCTCTCATTGATCCTCCTCGGCTCCAGGCTTCAGGGCTTTCCGCGTAGTCCCCGCCTTTACGCGCGCCGCCCAGGGTGTAGTGCTCGCCTTCAGGCGGGCCTTTCCTACGGCCGACCGCCGACCGCGAGAGCCGGAACCTCCACGAACACCCGCGCGAAGATCTCGTCCACGTGCCGCAGCTGCGTGCCGAGGTCGAAGGCGCGCTCGATGTCGTCGCGCATCAGGACCCGCATGATGTCCGCGTCGGCGAGCAGGAGGTCCTTGAACGACCGGCGCTCGTCGAACGCGCGGAGGGCGTTGCGCTGCACCCACGTGTAGGCCTGCTCGCGGGAGATGCCGCGGGCCGCCAGATCCAGCAGGACCTGGCCGGAGAACACGACGCCGCGTGAGCGCTCCAGGTTCTCCCGCATGCGGTCCGCATGGACGACCATGCCGGCGACGATGCGCGTGAAGCGCCGGAGCATGTGGTCGAGCGCGATGAACGTGTCGGGCAGGATCACGCGCTCCACCGAGGAGTGCGAGATGTCCCGCTCGTGCCAGAGCGCGACGTTCTCGAGCGCGGCCATCGCGTTGCCGCGCAGCAGCCGCGCCAGCCCGACGATCTGCTCGCAGCCGATCGGGTTGCGCTTGTGCGGCATCGCCGAGGATCCCTTCTGCCCCCTGGCGAACGGCTCCTCGACTTCCCCGATTTCGGTCTTCTGCAGGCCGCGAATCTCGAGCGCGAACTTCTCGAGCGAGGCGCCGCAGATCGCCAGCGCCGTCATGAGGTCGGCGTGGCGGTCGCGCTGGATCACCTGCGACGAGACCGGCGCCGGTTCGAGCCCGAGCCGCCGGCACACGTCGGCTTCGATCGACGGCGGCAGGTGCGCGAAGGTGCCGACGGCGCCCGAAATCTTGCCCACGCTGATGAGCCCGCGAACGCGCCGCACGCGCTCGATGCTGCGACCGATCTCAGCGTACCAGAGCGCCAGCTTGAGCCCGAACGTCATTGGCTCCGCGTGGACGCCGTGCGTACGGCCGATCATCGGCGTGTGCTTGTGCTCCTCGGCGCGAGCACGCACGGCTGCAGCGAGCCGCTCGAGGTCGTCGAGGATGACATTGCACGCGTCGCGCATCTGCAGCGCCTGCGCAGTATCGACGACATCCGACGAAGTGAGCCCGAAGTGGAGCCATCGGGCAGAGGGTCCCACCTTCTCGGCGACGGCGGTGGTGAAGGCGATGACGTCGTGCTGGGTCGTGGCCTCGATCTCTTCGATGCGCGCGATGTCGAACCCGCCCCGCGCGCGGATGTCGGCAGCGGCGTCGGCGGGGATGAGACCCGCAGCGGCCATCGCCTCAGCGGCCGCCGTCTCGACCGCGAGCCACGCGTCGTAGCGCCGCTCGTCGGTCCAGATGCGGCCCATCTCGGGGTGGGTGTAGCGGGAGATCATTCGGTGGCTCGCACGGTCTTGTGGCTCGCGCCAGGGCTGGAGGCTGAAGGCTGGGGGCTGGGGGCCAGCACGGGCGTCGCGCTGCACCGGCGTATTGACAGGCTCCAGCCGCCCGCCGCCAGCCGCCCGCCTGTCGTTGTCACTGCAACGCCAGCCTGTCCCGCGTCAGCAACAGCCCATTCGTATTCCCCACGACGGTCGCCGCCATCGCGCCGTTGGCGAACAGGTCTTCGGCGACCCGGAGCACATCCTCGCGGGTGACGCGCTCGATGCCATCGAGGGTCTCGTCCAGGCTGAACTGGCGATCGAAGTAGAGCTCCTGCCGCGCGAGATTCGACATGCGGCTCGAAGTGCTCTCGAGGCTCAACATGAGGCTGCCCTTGAGGTGGTCCTTCGCTCGGCGCAACTCGGCTTCGGGCAGCGTGACCTTCATGCCGCGCACTTCGTCGACAACGACGTCGATGACCTCGCCAACGGCTTCGTTGGCGCAGCCGGCGTAGATCGTGAGGCTGCCCGTGTCGCGATACGCCGCAAGTCCGCTGAACACCGCGTAGGCGAGACCGCGCTTCTCGCGCACGTTCTGGAACAGCCGTGAGCTCATCGAGCCGCCGAGCACCGTGTTGAGGACGTAGCTCGTGTATCGGTCGTCGTGGTGCTGCGGGTAGCTGCCGACACCCATGCAGATGTGGCTCTGCTCGAGCTCCTTGCTGCGGATCTGCACCTGCGGCACGACGCGCGGTGCCGCCTGGGCCGCCGCGGCCGTCATCGGCGAGAGCGTGCCGAAGCTGTCGGCCACCAGATCTCGAACATGCTGGTGTTCGACGTTGCCAACCGCGACCACGAGCAGGTTCGGCGCGACATACGTGCGGCCGAAAAAGTCGGAGAGCGTCTGGTGGTTGAAGGCGGACACCGTCTCAGGCTCGCCGAGGATCGGCCGCCCGAGCGCGTGGCCTGACCAGAGGGACTGCGTGAACAGCTCGTGCACGAGGTCGTCCGGCGTGTCCTCGACCATCTTGATCTCTTCGAGGATCACCTTCTTCTCGCGCTCGATGTCGTCGGGGCGCAGGGCCGGATGCCGCACGATGTCGGCGAGGATGTCCCACGCGAACGGCAGGTGCTCGTCGAGCACCTTGATGTAGTAGCTCGCGTACTCCTTCGCCGTGAACGCGTCGAGGTGGCCGCCCACCGAATCGATGGCCTGCGCGATGTCTTCGGCCGAGCGCGTGCCCGTCCCCTTGAAGAGCATGTGCTCGATGAAGTGGGCGATGCCGCTCTGCTCGAGCGGTTCGTCGCGGGAGCCGCGCGTCAACCACACACCGACGGACACCGATCGCAAGTGGTCCATGCGTTCGGTGATCAGGCGGACGCCGTTGTCGAACACTTCGCGCACGATCAGCGGCTGTCGGTCGGTCTGTATCACGGGAGGTATCCAGACAGGCGAAAGGGCCGGAAGTCTTTGTTAATCAGTCGGTTACAAAGAACGAGCATCATACCACGCGCGGCCGCGGCCGGGCAACTGAAAAGCCCCGGAGCCGCGTGCTAGAATCGAACTCCGCTATCTTGCAGACGGCACAGGGGATATCGCTTGCCTGGCGCAATCCATCTACCCGATCTGACGGCGCTCGAACTGCCGGTTCTGGAGTCGCGCTTCCGCGGCCTGGGGATCAAGCCGTTCCATGCCCGCCAGGTGTTCCGGTGGGTGCACCGCCGTGGGGTGATCGACCCCATCCAGATGACCGACCTCGGTCTCGAGCTTCGGGCACGGCTCGCGGCCGAGTTCACCGTCACCGCTCCCCGGCGCGCCGCTCGCGATGTCTCGTCCGACGGGACCGAGAAGTTCCTGCTCGAGCTCGCCGACGGCAGGCGCATCGAATCGGTGTTCATCCCTGAAACGCCGGCCATGACCTTCTGCATCTCGAGCCAGGTGGGCTGCGCGATGGATTGCGGCTTCTGCCTGACCGGCAAGATGGGGTTCGTCCGCAACCTGACGCCCGGCGAGATCGTGGCGCAGGTGCGCGTGCTGGCATCGACGCTGAACCTGCTCGAGGCCCGTTTCAACATCGTGCTGATGGGCATGGGCGAACCGCTGCACAACTACGACAACGTGATGACCGCGCTCCGCATCCTCTGCGACGAGCACGGGCTCGCGATGAGCCCGCGGCGGATCACTTTGTCTACCGTCGGTCTGGTGCCGGCGATCGACCGGCTCGCGCGCGAGCCGCTGATGCCCAATCTGGCCATCTCCCTGCACGCGACGACGAACGCGCAGCGCAGCGAGATCGTGCCGATCAACCGCAAGTACCCGCTCGAGGATTTAATCGAGGCGTGCGGGCGGGTGCCGCTCAAGCGCCGGGACCGGATCACGTTCGAGTACGTGCTCCTCGACGGGGTCAACGACACGCCCGAGGATGCTCGGCGGCTCGTGCGGCTGCTCTCGCGAGTCAAGGGCAAGGTGAACCTGATCCCGCTCAATGCGGCGCCGGGAATCCACTTCGAGCGGCCGTCGGACGCGCGGGTGGATCACTTTGCGGCCATTCTTGCGGAGCACGGCCTGACAGTGTCTGTGCGCAAGAGTCGCGGCCGCGACATCCGCGCCGCCTGCGGCCAGCTGATCGTCGAGGGGCAGAAGAAGACGGCCGGTCAGCGCGCCGCGCTGCTGATGGACGGTGCGCGTTAGGGGTCCGACATCATTTCACGTCTCCCGGTCGGGCTCGCACGAGCGCAGCTGCACGAAGCCCCTGCTGCCCGCCAGTTCCGTGAAATGTCGGATCCGTCTCTTCGTGATCGGGCACGCGCACCCAAACAGCCTCGTTGCGCCGATGCCCTCCCTCGACTCTGACCTTCAGCCCATTGTCCGTGACCGCCACCGAGCCGTCTTCGATCGTGAGGGCCGGCCGCAGGCTTCCGGCCTGGGATCGCCGGAACGTGCGCGAGAGTTGCGCGCCGATGTCGCGCACCGCGCGGGCGCGTTCGCGCACGACGGTCCCGTGCACGCGGTCGTCCAGGCCCGACGCTTCCGTGCCCGGGCGATCCGAATACGGAAACACGTGCAGCTGCGTCAGCGGGCTTGCGGCCAGATACCGGATCAGCACCTCGAAGTCGTCGGCGCGTTCACCGGGGAACCCGACGATGACGTCGGCCGTGATCGAGGCGTGGGGAATGCGCGCGCGCACGCGGGTCACGACCGCGTCGTACTCCGCGCATGTGTACGGCCGGCGCATCGCGCGGAGCATGCGGTCGCTCGCGTGCTGCAGCGGCAGGTGGAAGGCAGGCAAGAGGCGATCGCCGGACGCCGCACGATCAATCAGCGCGGGTGTGCAGTCCATCGGCTCGAGCGATCCGAGCCGGAAGCGGAGCGTGCGCGTGCGAGCCGATAGCGCCTCCAGGAGCGCATCGAGCGTGGCGGGCGGGTCGAGGTCGCGTCCATACGAGCCCAGATGGACGCCCGTCAGCGTCACCTCCTTGTAGCCCGCCGCTTCGACGCGCTGCAGTTCCTCAATCAATGGCGCGACGGGCGTGCTGCGCTCGGCGCCGCGTGTGGCCGGAATCACGCAATACGAGCACGACTCTTCGCAGCCGGTCTGGACGCGGAGGGTGAAGGCGGTGCGGGACTGGAGGACGGGAAGTGGTTCCGGGTTCCCGGGGTTCCGGGTGCCGGGTTGGGTTCCTCGTTCCGGGTGCGTTCCGGGTTCCGGGTTCGCGGTTCCTGGTTCCTGGTTCCAGGTTGAACACACCGAGAGCGCTTCCTCGGCGGCGTCATCCTTTCGCTCGTTGGGGATCACGTGGACGACGCCGGGCAGCGCGGCAACGTCCGCGGCCGCGCGGGTGGCGTAGCAGCCGGTGACGACGATACGCGCGGAGGGGTTCTCCCGGGCGACGCGTCGGATCGATTGGCGCGTCCCCTGGTCGGCGGTGGCGGTGACCGAGCAGCTGTTGACGACGATGAGATCGGCGTCCATCGGACGCGCAGTGTCGCACCCGGCCGCGATCAGATCGCGCTCAATCGCCTGCGATTCCGCCTGGTTCACCCGGCAACCGAAGGTCAGGACAGCTACGCGCACGCAGACTCACCCAAATCCCGACGCCCCAATCCGCACTGAACAATTCCTGCACTCCGCACTACGTCCGCACTCCGCCCTCCGAATTCGGAACTAATTCCGAACTCCGCATTCCGCAGTCCGAACTACGGAATGGCTTTCCGGCCAATGTCCGTGCGGACGTGCATGCCGTCGAAGTGGATGCGCTCGACCGCGGCGTACGCGCGCGACATGGCGGCGGCGTAGTCCGGGCCGCGGCCGACGACCGTCAGCACTCGGCCTCCCGCGGTGACGATGCGGCCGTCAACACGCGCGGTTCCAGCATGGAACACGGTGACGTCCGGAACCAACGCGGCCTGGTCGAGGCCGGTGATCGGGCGGCCTGTGTCTACGGAATCGGGGTATCCGGCCGACGCGAGCACCACGCCCACCGTGCAGGCGTTCACGAGGCGCACGGATTGCCCCCGGAGATCGCCGGCGGCGGCGGCGGCCAGCGTGCCGAGCAGGTCGCCGTCGACGAGCGGTAGCACGACCTGCGCTTCCGGATCGCCGAACCGCACGTTGAACTCGATCACCTTCGGGCCCGATCGCGTGAGCATGAGGCCGCAATACAGAAAGCCCTGATACGGGTGGCCCTCGGCGCGCATCCCGGCAATCACGGGCGCCACTATCTCGTCGAGGATCCGGCGCTCGAGCGCCGCGTCGCAGAGCGGGCTGGGGGCAAAGGCGCCCATGCCGCCCGTGTTCGGACCGTGGTCTCCGTCGAAGACACGCTTGTGATCCTGCGCCGACCCGAAAGACACCACGCGCTCGCCGTCGCTCAGCACGAAGTACGACAGCTCTGCGCCCTCGAGGCACTCCTCGATCACGACCCGCGCGCCGGCGTCGCCGAAGCGCCGCTCGCGCATCATCGCCGTCACGGTGGCGTCGGCCGTCGCCGCGTCAGCCGCCACCACCACGCCCTTGCCGGCGGCGAGGCCATCGGCCTTCAGCACGACGGGATAGCCGAACCGCTCCGAGGTGAGCACCGCGACCGCTTCGTCGGCCGACTCGCACGCGTGATAGGCAGCCGTCGGCACCCCATGACGGGCCATGAAGGCCTTCGCAAAGGTCTTGCTCGATTCGAGTGCCGCCGCCGCGCGCGTCGGCCCGAGAATCGGCAGGCCCAGGCTCGCGAAGTGGTCGACTATGCCGCGGCTGAGGGGGAGCTCAGGACCAACGATCGTGAGGTCGACGCCAAGCCGCGTCGCGAGAGCGGCCGCGGCGGCGGGGTCGGCCGAGTCGAGCGGCTCGGTTCTGGCGACGCCAATCATCCCCGGGTTGCCCGGGGCACAGGTGACCGAATCGGAGCCCACCTCGCGCGCGAGCCGCCAGGCGAGGGCGTGTTCACGCCCGCCGGCACCAAGGATGAGCGCGGACGCCCGAGGACGCATGGCGGGCAGTGTAGTTCGGAATTCGGAATCCGGAGTGCGGAGCGAGTTCGGCGGAATTCTGAATTCGGAGTGCAGGCGATGGAGGGCGAGAAGGGCGACGAGCAGCTAACCCGTCACCCGGAACCTTGGAACGGGAGAACCCCGGAACCGGGAACGAACCCGGAACCAGGAACCCAGCCTGGAACCCAGAACCAGGCACCCGGAACGGAAGAAATACAGAGCCTCTCTTCAGTATTGACTAGAGCTCTGCCTTTAGCCTAGGATCCGTCGCTGCCTGTGATAGCCTAGACCGTTCGGCTAACGGCCAGGGACATTACAGGCCAGATCCAGCCGCGGGAGGGGGTGTACGCGCGTGGCTGAAGTACGAGTGCAGGAGGGAGAGTCCATCGAGAGCGCTCTCCGCCGGTTCAAGCGGAAGGTCCAGCAGGAAGATATCATCAAGGATATCAAGAAGCATTCCTTCTACCTGAAACCCGGTGACAAGCGTCGGGCCAAGCAGGCCCTTGCGCGGAAGCGCAACCGCAAGAAGATGCGGCGCGAGCTCGAGTAACAGTCGACGAGCAAAGGCAAGGCTACCGATGGAGTTTCAGGACAAGCACCTGACGTGTATCGATTGCGGCACGGAGTTCATCTGGACGGCGGGGGAACAGACATTCTTCGCCGACAAGAACTTCAAGAACGAGCCCAAACGCTGCAAGGCGTGCAAGGCCAAACGTGCCAGTCGCCCTGCCGGATCCGGCATGCGGGAGCGGGTCGAAACCGCCACCAACTGCTCGGCATGCGGCAAGGAAACCACCGTTCCGTTCAAGCCCACCCAGGGCCGCCCGGTCTTTTGCAAGGAGTGCTTCCAACAGCGAAAGTTCGTCGGC
This sequence comes from Vicinamibacteria bacterium, assembly GCA_963697705.1. Lineage (GTDB taxonomy): Bacteria > Acidobacteriota > Vicinamibacteria > Vicinamibacterales > JAENWD01 > CAVUCH01. Next base: position 256,746 of record CAVOPA010000004.1, on the reverse strand, counting down.
GCCAGCGGGGCCTAGACGGCAACTTCATCGAGTGGCGTGTCAATCCGAGCGGCGCCGCGCTCCTTGTGGGGCGCGGCGCTTTTTTGTGTCGGTTCGTTGACGCTGCCCGCACCGTACGCTACGATGCGGGCCTATTTCTGGACGCGGCGGTTCCCTCGCTGCGGCCCGGCGCGGATGGCCACAGCGGTTCGGACGAAGGAGACCCACATGCAGATCGAGGAACGGATCGTTGGCGATGTGACGATTCTCGACCTGAAGGGAAAGATGACGCTCGGCGAGGGCGACGAGCTTCTGAAGGACAAGATCAACAGCCTGATCCACCAGGGTCAGAAGAACCTGCTGCTCAACCTCGAAGGCGTGCCCTACATCGACAGCGCGGGGCTCGGCGAGATCGTTCGCACTTACACCACCGTGAGCCGCCAGGGCGGCGCCCTGAAGCTGGTGAACCTGACCAAGCGCATCACCGACCTGTTGTCGATCACAAAGCTGCTGACCGTGTTCGAGACCTTCGACCTGGAGAAGGACGCGGTCGCGAGCTTCCAGCCGTCGGCGAAGGCCTGACCCCGCCTCGCGCTGCCGTGGCGCGCAGATCTTCCCCGGAAGTTGCGGTGTCGGTAGCGCCGCCCGACCGTTCACCCCGGTCGGTCGCACTCAGTTTGCTCATTTCGCTGCGCCCGGGCCAGTGGACGAAGAACCTGTTCGTCTTCGCGGGCCTCGTCTTCGGGCGGCGGCTCCTGGATCCGGCCGCCGCCATGACGGCGGCCGCGGCGTTCGTGATTTTCTGCGCCCTCTCGGGCGTCGTGTACCTGCTCAACGACATCGCCGACCGCGCGACCGACGCGCGGCACCCCTTGAAGTGCAGGCGCCCGATTGCGTCAGGCGCGCTGTCGCCGCGCACGGCCCTCGTGGCCGCCGGCGTAATCCTCGTCATCGCCCTCACCGCCGCGTATCGGCTCGACGCGCGCTTCTTCCTCGACGCCGCGGCCTACGTGGTCCTGCTCGCGCTCTACTCCGCGTGGCTCAAGCACGTCGTCATCATGGACGCGCTGACGATTGCGATTGGGTTCGTGCTCCGGGTGTCGGCCGGGGCTCTCGTGATTCACGTGCCGATCAGCCCGTGGCTGCTCGTGTGCACGATCCTGCTCGCCCTGTTTCTCGCGCTCAGCAAGCGCCGCCATGAGCTGGTGCTGCTGGCCGGGGGCGCGTCAGGGCATCGACGCATCCTGCAGGAGTACAGCCCGTACCTGCTGGATCAGATGATCGGGGTGGTCACCGCGTCCACGCTGATGGCGTACATCCTCTACGCCACCAGTGCGGAGACCGCCGAGCGTTTCGGGACCTCGCTGCTGGGGCTCACGATTCCATTTCCTCTCTACGGGATCTTCCGCTACCTGTACCTGGTGCACCAGAAGGCAGGCGGAGGCAGCCCGTCGGAACTGCTGCTGGCGGATCGACCGCTGCTGCTGTGCGTCGCGCTCTGGGGCGTGGTGTCGGCGGCGATCATCTACCGGCCGCTCCTTGGAATCTGACATGCCCCGTGTTCGTATCCGTTCGTCCGGGTACCCGCCCCGCAGCACCGGTGCACCGGCAGCCGCGGCAGCGGGCGCCCGCATGAGTACCGTGCATGCCAGATTTCACCATCCGTGCCGACTCGGTCGATGTCGAGCAGATCATGCGCCAGATCCGCGGGCGCATTCGCGACAAGCGCGGCGTTGATTACACCGAGGAACAGATCCGCGAGCTCGCCGCTGCGAAGCTCGAACGCTTCCTTGATCCGACCGGCGTGCGCTCGGATCTGCTCGAGCAGTTCCGATCGCGTCCCAGCCTGCCGCCCGGGTTCCTGTACCAGTTCGAAGACACGACGCTCTTCGATTCCGACAAGGCGATTGTCCGGTTCTTTCGCCGGCTGCTGCATCCGTTCCTGAAGCTGCTGTTCAACCCCAACGTCCTCTCGAGCACGCTGCACCGGCAGGCCGCGTTCAACCAGTACGTGCACGCGCACCAGCCGCTGCAGTTCGAGCTGCTGCACAACCTGGTGCTCGAGCTGACGCGGGCGAGCATCGAGGTGAAGAACCTGAAGATGCGGCTGGAGTCGGTGCAAAGCCGGCTGGAATTCAACGAACGCCGGGCACGGGCGCTCGAGGCGGTGGTGCAGTACGCGCCAGAGGCGTCGGGTGGGCGGGGACGCGACGAGCGCAGACGCGATCCACGCGGCGAGAGTTCCCGCGGCCAGCAGCCGCCACCGCGCTGGCCGCAATCGCAGGCGCCTGCGCCCCAGCGTCCACAGCAACAAGCGCGCCCCGCTCCAGTGCCTTCTCAGCAGCAGGCACGCGCCCCGCAAGCGCCGGTCGAAACGCCGGCGGGCGACGTGGAGGTCGCGTCCAATCCAGCCACCGAGCCGCAGGGCGGCATCGATCCGATCACCGGGGGGGACAGCCTTCGCACCAGGCGCCGACGCCGCCGGCGCGGCCGCCGGAGCGGAGGGGAGCAGAGCATGGTGGGTGACGCGGCGCGCGGCGGGTTTGGCGACGCTGCCGTGAGGCCCGGCGCAAATGAAGCTGGCGGGGTCCACACAGACCCACCGGCCGGGCTGAAGCCGGATGCTGATGGCGACAGGCAGACCGACGCGGACTCACGGGTCCGGTTAGAGCCGGGCACCACCGACGGCTCGGGTGCATACACCCACGCGGGCTCGAATACACAAATCGACAGAGAGAGCGGCGGCGCTCTGCTCAACCCGGGCACCAGCGATGACAGCCGACCACATCGCGAGGCCGTGCTGAACCCCGGCGCCACAGACGACAGCAACGGCGGCGCAGTGCCGGACTCCGGCACGACCCGCGGCCACGACGACGAGCAGTGAAGCTCGCGATCGTGGTTCAGCGCTACGGCGCCGACATCAACGGCGGGGCCGAGCAGCACGCGCGCTACGTGGCCGAGCGGCTGTCACGGCACCACGAGGTGGAGGTGCTCACGACGTGCGCGCGCGACTACGTCACATGGGCCAACGAGCTGCCCGCGGGCGTCGGCGATGTGCACGGGGTGCCGGTGCGGCGCTTTCCCGTGGCCCGCGAGCGCGCGGTCACCGTCTTCGCGCGCCGGCAGGAAGCCGTGTTCGACCGCACCCACTCGATCGAGGACGAGCTCGCCTGGCTCGATGCCGAGGGTCCGACCAGCCCCGCGCTGCTGCGCCACGTCCGCGACTCCCGGACGGTTTACGACTGGTTCATCTTCTTCAGCTACCGGTACTGGCATGCCTTTCATGGACCGCGGGCGGTGCCCGACCGCGCCGTGCTCGTGCCCACCGCCGAGCGCGACCCGGCCATCGGCCTGGCGGTGTTCGCGCCGGTGTTCCGCGGTGTGCGCGCGCTGATGTACAACTCGCACGAGGAACGCGCGATGATCCGGCACGTGGCTCAGAATGACGACGTGCCGGGCGTCGTTGTCGGTGTCGGCTCCGACGTGCCTGAGGGCCCGCGAGCCGAGCGATTCCGCCAGCACTCCGGTATAACGGCGCCCTTTGCGATCTACGTCGGCCGGATCGACGAGAACAAGGGCTGCACGGAGCTGTTCGACTTCTTCGAGCGCTACAGCCGCACCGTGCGCGGCGACCTCCACCTGGTGCTCGTCGGCAAGACAATCCTGCCGATCCCCAAGCACCCTCGGATCCACCACCTCGGGTTTCTCCCCGACGAGCAGAAGTTCGACGCTATCGCGGCGGCCGACCTGCTGATCATGCCCTCGTACTTCGAGAGCCTCTCGATGGTCGCGCTCGAAGCCTGGGCTATCGGCAAGCCGGTGCTCGCCAACGGGCAATGCGACGTGCTGAAGGGCCAGGTGATCCGGAGCAGCGCGGGGCTGTATTACGAGAGCTTCGCCGAGTTCGCGGAAACGCTCCATGCCATCACGTCGGCGCGGACGCTGCGGGAGGCGCTCGGGCGGAACGGCCGCGCGTACTTCGGCGCCAACTACGCGTGGCCCGTGATCGAGCGGAAATACCTCGACATGCTGGAGCGCCTGGCGCAGGAGCGGGATCGTCCCCGCGCCGGCATGGAGCCGCTGCCCGGGTTCTTCGCGCGGCGCCGCCGCACGCTGCCGCCCGCCGCGGACGTGGCGGCTCGTGTTCCGGCGGGCGCGGTCGTGCCATGAAGCGGCCGGCCGTTCACCAGGTGCTCGCGACGCTCGGCTACGGCGACGCGATCGGTCACGAGGTGCTCGGCATCCAGCGCGTCCTCCGCGCGGCGGGCTACACGTCCGACATCTTCTGCGAGACCGCGGATCCGCGCCTCGAGGATCGCACGCGCGATTACCGCGATCTCCTCGAGGCGAGCTCGCCGGACAACCTGCTGCTGCACCACTTCTCGATCGGCTCCAAGGCGTCCCGGGTAGCCTTCGCCCTGCCCGATCGGATGGCGCTCATCTACCACAACATCACGCCGCCGGAGTACTTCGTCGGCGTGCACGATCTGCTGGTGGAGCTGTGCTTCCTCGGCCGCCGCGAGCTCGCCGCGTACGTGCGGCGGTGCGAGCTGGCCCTCGGCGACTCGGAGTTCAACCGCCAGGAGCTCGAGGCGATCGGCTTCCGCGCGACCGGCGTGCTTCCCGTGGTGCCCGACTTCTCGCACCTCGACGAGCCCGCTGACGCCTTCATCGCGCGCGATTTCGACGACGAGTGGGTCAACCTGCTGTTCGTCGGACGGATCATCCCGAACAAGCGGATCGATGAGCTGATCCGGATCTTTCACGCGTACAAGACCCAGTTCAACCCACGCTCGCGGCTGATCGTCGTCGGCGCCTACGGCGGCTTCGAAACGTATCTGGCGATGCTGCACGGGCTCGTCGGACGCCTCGGCGCGAAAGACGTCTACCTGCCTGGGCACGTAACCAACGGCGAGCTCGTCGCCTACTACGAGGTAGCCGACCTGTTCCTCTCGGCGAGCGAGCACGAGGGCTTCTGTGTTCCCCTCACCGAGGCGTTCTACAAGCGCCTGCCGGTCGTCGCCTACGCCGCCACCGCGGTGCCCGCGACGATGGACGGGGCGGGCGTGCTGTACGAGGATCGGGCCCCCGTCCACGTCGCCGCCGTCATCGACGCCGTGCTGGACGATGCGGTGCTGTACGAGCGGGTCGTCGCGTCACAGGACGCCGCGCTCGCCCGTCTGCGCGGCCGCGACTTCGGTGGCACATTGCTGCGCTTCGTGGAGCAGGCGCTAAGTGGCCCGCGCCAAGGCTCAGCGGAGGTGTCGTTCGACTTCTGGGACCAATTCGACACCTACGAGCGGCTGAAGGTGCTCCAGCAGTACCGGCCGGCAGTCTTCCGCGCCCTACCATTCAGAAATTCGGAATGCGGAATTCGGAATTCGGAATGAATTCCGAGTTCGGAATTCGGAGCTCGGAACTACTGCGGAGTGCCGGAGCGGTTCAATGCGGATGGGAATGACAGAATGGCGCGAGCCGCGACAGGACTGCCGCCGCGCGCGGTTCGAATGGGCACGGCCGTGCGTTCGTTCGGCATTTGATCAATCGGCGTTAGAAAATTCGGGCATTCCTGCACTCCAAATTAGTTCCGCGTTCCGAATTCCGAATTCCAAGTTAATTCCGAATTCCGCATTCCGAATTCCGAATTAGACATGTTCGTCAACCAGTGGGTTCCGGCAGCGCATCGAGGTGACGCGATCGGCGACAGTGCTCGCCGGGTCCGGGATCTGCTGCGCGGGATGGGGCACCAGTCCGACGTCTTCGCGCTCACAGTCGATGACGACATGCGCGACGAGGTGCGGCCGTTCGCCGACCCCGACGCGACGTCGGGCGATGTCACCATCTTCCATTTCGCGCTGCCCTCCCCGATGTCGATGGCGTTTGCCCGCCTGCCCCGCGGGCGGGTACTGCAGTACCACAACATCACGCCGGCGCACTTCTTCGCGCCGTACGACCCGGGTATCTTCCGGATCGCGGCGCTCGGCCGCCAGGAGCTGGCGTCGCTGGCCCAGGCGACGGACCTGGCGCTCGGGGACTCGGAATTCAACCGCCGCGAGCTCGTCGAGCTCGGGTTCGGGAAAACGGGCGTCATGCCGATCGCCATCGACACGGCCCGGATCACGACGGCGCCGCCGCATCCTGCGCTCGATAAGATGCTGCGCGACGGTCTGACGAACTTCCTCTTCGTCGGCCGGATCGTGCCAAACAAGCGCATCGAGGACATCGTCCGGCTGGCCGAGCAGTTCAAGCGCTACATCGACGCGCACTACCGGTTCATCTTCGTCGGCCGTACCGACGGCGTGCCGCGCTACTACGCCGCGATCCGCGCGCTCGTGCAGCGGTTCGAGATGCTGCCCGACCGCTTCCTGTTTCCGGGCGCGGTCAGTGACTGGGAGCTGGCGGCCTACTACCGCACGGCCAGCGTCTACATCTCCATGAGCGAGCACGAAGGCTTCTGCGTGCCGCTCCTCGAGGCCATGGCGGCCGACGTGCCGGTGCTGGCCTATGCGAGCACCGCAGTGCCCGAAACGCTCGGCGGCGCCGGCGTGCTCTTCGAACCGAAGGACATGGAGTACGCTGCGGAGTTGCTGGGGCAGCTGGCGTTCGACCCAGACCTGCGCGCCCGCGTCATCGCCGGTCAACGGCGGCGGCTGGCCGACTTCGCGGACGACCGGCTCGTTGCGCGCCTCCAAGAGATCGTGCGGGAGGCGGCGTGAACGGGAAGGGCTGGAGGCTGGTGGCTGGAGGCTGGAGCGCGTCCCGCACAGGGCTGGCGGGGCCGGTACCGGGTTCTCCAGCCAGACCGGCTCCAGCCGTCAGCCTCCAGCCTCCAGCCAAAAACCATCAGCCCTGTCGAGAGCAACGCCTGTGAAACTCGCGTTCATCGTCCAGCGTTACGGCGCCGAGATTCTCGGCGGATCCGAGTACCACTGCCGCCTCATCGCCGAGCGGCTCGCGCAGAAGCACGAGGTCGAAGTGTGGACCACCTGCGCGCGGGATTACATCACGTGGAGAAACGACTATCCCGAGGGCACCGACCGCGTGCGTGGCGTGACCGTCCGGCGCTTCGCCACGACGATGACGCGCGATCTCGAGGCGTTCAACCGGCAGTCCGACTGGATCTTCCACAACGCGCACACGACTGACGACGAAATGGCGTGGCTGAAGGCGCAGGGCCCGTGGTCGCCGGCGCTGCTCGAGCACCTGGCGCGAAAGCACCAGCAATTCGATGCGCTGATCTTCTTCACCTACCTGTACGCGCCGACCGTGCTCGGCCTCCAGGTTGCGCCATCCCGCAGCATCCTGGTGCCGACGGCGCACGACGAGCCGGCCATTCACCTGGAGATCTACAAGGAGATGTTCAGCCTGCCCGCGGCGGTCGCCTACAACACCGAGGTGGAGCGGCGGTTTCTGACCACGCACTTCCCGATCCGCGCGGTCGCGGAGGAGACCGTCGGCTGCGGCGTGGATCTGCCGTCCTCCGATGCACGTGAGCGGCCGCCGGTCGAAGAGACCGAGGCCAACCCGCTCAACGAGCCCGACACGGAGGTTCGGCGCTTCGACGGCTACCAGCCGCTGCCGCCGCATATCACCGAGCGCGGCGCCGTGTTTCGCCGCCGTCACCGGCTGCACGGCCCGTTCGTGCTGTACGGGGGAAGGATCGATCCCGGGAAGGGGTGCGAGGAGTTGATCGAGTACTTCAGCTCCTACGTGGCTGAGGGAGGCGATGCGACGCTCGCGCTGATGGGCGTGAAGCTGATGAAGCTGCCCGACGAGCCGTTCATCCGGTTCGCCGGGCTGCTCTCGGAGCGCGAACGATTGCAGGCGCTCGAAGCCGCGACCGTCGTTTCTGTCCCTTCGCCGTACGAAAGCCTGTCCCTCCTGGCGCTGGAGGCGTTCGCCGTCGGCACCCCGATTCTCGCCAACGCCCGCAGCGAAGTACTGGTCGAGCACTGCGTGCAGAGCAACGCAGGCCTGTACTATGCCGACCGTGACGAGTTCGTCGAGGCCCTCTCGCTCCTGCTCGCCGACGCGCCGCTCCGTACCGCGATGGGCCGCAACGGCCGGGAGTACGTGAAGCGGAACTACCGATGGGACGTCATCCTCGCGAAGTACGACACGCTGATAGCGGCTGTCCGGGCGGCACACGCTGGGGTCTCTAAAGGCTAAAGGCTAAGGGCCAAGGGCTAAGGGCACGAGGCGGCCCGGTCCGCGCCATCCGCATCGAAGCATCAACTCACGTGAGCCTGGGGCAGCCCCTCAGCCCTCAGCCCTCAGCCCTCAGCCCTCAGCCCTCAGCCCTCAGCCCTTAGGCCTTTGGCCCTTGACTCCCCGTCCCGATCGCGAATATATTCGCGTATGCGCGAAATTATTCGCCCTACGGAGCCGCATGGCCAAGTTGAAGACGATCGATCTCACCCGCCGCGAAAGCCAGATCATGGAGATCCTCTACCGGCGCCGGCGCGCCACGGTCGAGGAGATTCGTTCCGAGCTGCCGGATCCGCCGAGCCCCTCGAGCGTGCGCAAGCTGCTCGACATCATGATCGAGCGGGGCCTGCTGGCCCGCGCGTACGACGGCCCGCGATTCGTGTACTCCCCCGCGGCCAAACCCGAGCAGGCAAGCCGGTCCGCGCTGCGGCAGCTCGTGCGCACGTTCTTCGACAATTCTCCCGGGTCCGCCATTGCCGCGCTGCTCGACATGACATCGACGCCGCTCACTCCGGCCGAACACCGACGCCTCCGCAGCCTTCTCGACCGCGCTCGCGAACAGGGAGATGAGCAATGAGCCCAGCGGTTCTCGACCACGTGGTGTCTTTCGCACTCGGGATGACGCTCAAAGCGTCCATCGTGCTCGCGGTCGCCGCTCTGGTGGAGGCCGTGATCCGTCGACGGGCCTCCGCGGCCACGCGACACATGGTGTGGACCCTGGCGATTGCGAGCGTCCTGCTGCTCCCGTTGGCGTGGGCGGTGCTGCCGTCGTGGGCTGTCGCCACGCGTACAGCGCCGGCGGCCGCCGTCGCGGCGGTGCCGGCCGGCGAGCGCGTCAGAGCATTAGACGAACAAGCGTCGTCATTTTCGCCGCCCTCCGCGGATCCTGCGCGCGCAGTGGCAGCAGATGGCACCAGCCTGTGGATCGCGGCTGCGGCGGCATATGCGGCCGGCGTGCTCGTGATGCTCCTGCTGTTTGCCCTCGAGCTCGGACGCATCTACCGGCTCTCGCGCGAAGGGATGGACGTGCAGGACCGCGAGTGGACACGCCTGCTGAGCGAGTGTGCCGACAGGATGGGCATTCGTCGTGTGGTACGGCTGCTTCGCAGCCGCGAGCGCAGCATGCCGATGGCGTTCGGCAGCCGCCGTCCGACGATCGTCATTCCCGCCATCGCCGACACGTGGGCCGAAGACAGGCGGCGCGCCGTGGTCCTCCACGAGCTGGCGCACGTCGCGCGGTACGATTGCCTGACGCAGATGCTGGCGTTTGCGGCGTGCGCCCTGTACTGGTTCCATCCCGGAGTCTGGTGGGCGGCACGGCGGCTGCGCGTCGAGCGCGAGCTGGCGTGTGACGATCGCGCAATCGCCGCGGGCAGCGGCTGCCGCCAGTACGCGGACCACCTGCTCGAGATCGCCTTTTCCTTCGGCAATCATCGCGCGCCGGCGCTGGCCGTCAGCATGGCGCGACCCCGTCAACTCGAAGGGCGGATGCTCGCGGCGCTCGATGCCGCGCGAAACCGCTCCGTGCCCGCCTCACGTGGGCGCTTCACCGCGGCGGCGCTGACAGTTGCCTTGCTCGTACCGATTGCGAGCGCGACGCCCGCAGTGATGACTGCGGATCCGGAGGCGGACGAGGTCCAGAGCACGGCAATCGCTCCACTGCTGTCGGGCGTTCGAGGCGAGGCGCCGCGCAGCGCCGCGGTTCGAACTTCGGGAGGCCAGGCAACAGCGGCGGCAGGTGCCTCCGGCGCGGCCGTGGCGCATGGCGACACTCAGGCGCCCGACGGCAGCGGCACCTGGGAGATCCGCCCCTCGGGCAGGGAAGGCACGATCCAGCTCCGGTTGATGGAGCTGAACTCCTCGTCCGGGTCGGAGGTTCGCGCTGATCAGTTCGACGGCTTGACCGCCACCGACCTCCAGGGCGCCGGAGGACCGGTCCACTTCCGGCTGCGGCGGGATGCGGGCACGTTCTCGTTCGAGGGTGTGCTGCGCAACGGCACGGGCGCTGGTACGTTCTCGTTCACGCCGGATCCGGCGTTTCCCGCGGAGCTCGCGAAGCGAGGCCTGGCCCGTCCGAGCGCCGCCGAACAATACCAGCTCGCCCGCCATGACATCGGGTACGCGTTTCTGGACGAACTGAACGCGCAAGGGTACTCGAAGCCTCAGACCGCCGATCTGGTGCGCGCCGGCCAGCACGGGGTGCACGCCACGTTCGTGCGGGAGCTGGGGGCGCTTGGGTACCGGCTTGGCTCGATCGCACCGCTGATCGAGCTGCGGGATCACGGCGTCACTCCCACCTACATCCGCGAGCTCGCCGAGGAAGGCTACAAGCAGGTGCCCGTCGATGAGCTCCGCAACGCGCGCGACCACGGCGTGACGGTGGAGTTCGTCCGCGGCATGCGCGAAGCGGGCTACAAATCGCTGACGTTGCCGCAGTTGGTCAACGCGCGGGATCACGGCGTGACGCCGGCCCTGGCCGGCGAGCTCGCCGCCGCCGCGGGGCTGGCGGGGTTGCCGCTCGACGCGCTGATTCGCGCCCGCGATCACGGCGTGTCGGCCGAGTACGCGCGCGACATGCGGCAGCTCTTGCGTGCGCTGACCCTCGACGATCTCGTGTCCGCGCGCGACCATGGCGTGAGCGTCGAGTTCGCGCGCGAGATGGCCGCACTCGGGTACGCCGACCTGGGGCTCGAATCACTCATCCGCCTCCGCGATCACGGCGTGTCGACGAAGTACGCCCAGGAACTGAAAGCGCTCGGCTACGACCGCCTCACGATCGACGATCTCGTCACCCTGCGCGACCATGGCCTGACGACGGAAAATGTCCGAGCAGCCAACGCGCGCGCGGGAACGAAATTGCCAGTCGACATGCTGAAGTCGCTCGCGGCGGGAGGGATGCGGTAGGGAAATGGAGCGCGGGCCGACTCGCGTCGCGCGAAGGCCCTGCTCGTGTGGTCGATCTGACGGGTGGCAACCAGGCTGCGCCAGGCCTGCGCCACAGCACGAAAACACGAAAAAGGAAAACCGACTTTGCCACACCGGCGAGGCTAGCCATCCAGTGCCGGCTCGCCAGCTCCACGAGGCACACGAAAAACCACGAGTCCACGAAGCGGAAAGCGGATTCGAGACGACTCCCCTCCCGCGTCGCACCAGCACCGCGCGGCTGGCGGTCGAATCCAGAGCGTCGGAAGCACTGAGACACCTTTTGCGTGTTCTTGGTGTTTTTCTTCGTGTGTTCGTGTTCTGGTGTCGTCGATGTGTCTCTTAACGATCGCAGCGTGATCGGCACCGCCGCCGCCGTTTGGCCTGCTGCCGCGAATCACCACAACTCGATTTCTGTTTTTGGTTTTCGTGCTGACGGCCGGGCGTTGCGATGCGCCCGAATGCTGCCCGTCAGATCGAGAGAGCGGAATCCAACCGATCCGGCTGTCGGCGAGATCTACTCGTCGTCGACGACGGTGCTGCGGAAGGGATTACCGCCGGAGACGCCGGAGCGGAACTCGCTCGGGCCGGCGGCGATGCGGCGGGAAGGAGGCATCGCGGGAGCGGGTGAGACAGGGCCGGCGGCCGGCGTGTCGCGGTCGGCATCCGACGGGCCCTTGCGGCGGCGCGGGCGGATGTCGTATCGCTTGATCATCTCGTTCAGCGTCGTCGGCTTGATGTGCAGCAGCTCCGCCGCGCGCTTCTGGACGCCGCCGGCCGCTTCGAGCGTCGATTCGATCAGCCGCTTCTCGAAGTCGGTGATGACCTCCTTGAACGAGATTCCTTCCGGTGGGACTGACACATCGGGCAGGTGGAACGCGGCCGTACGGCGGACGTGGTCCGGGATCAGTTCGTCGCCGATGCGGCGCCCGTTGCACAACACGACGGCGCGCTCGATGACGTTCTCGAGCTCGCGCACGTTGCCGGGCCAGTCGTAGTCCATCATCAGATCGAGCGCCTCGGGCGAGAGCTCGAGGCCAGGCTTGCCGTTCTCGTCGCCGTACTTCGTGAGGAAGTGCTGCGCCAGCAGCGGGATGTCGCTCATGCGATCCCGCAGCGGCGGCAGTTCGATCGCGATGACGTGCAGGCGGTAGAACAGGTCTTCGCGAAACCGTCCGTCCTCGACCATTTTGCGCAGGTCGATGTTGGTCGCCGCGATGATGCGCACGTCGACCCGGATCGTCTCCATCCCGCCGAGCCGCATGAACTCGCGCTCCTGCATCGCACGCAGCAGCTTCGCCTGGGTCTCCAGCGGGACGTTGCCCATCTCGTCGAAGAAGATGCTCCCCTTGTCGGCGAGATCGAAAAGTCCCTTCTTCGGGTAGAGCGCGCCGGTGAAGGCGCCCTTCACGTGGCCGAACAGCGTGGACTCGAGGAGATCGGGCGGCAGGTTGCCCGAGTTGACGGTGACGAACCCGCGGTCCGCTCGCGGCGAGTGGGTGTGGATGGCACGCGCGACGAGTTCCTTGCCGGTACCGCTCTCGCCCTGGATGAGGATTGTCGAACGGCTGGGCGCGGCCTGGATGATCAGATCGAAGACCTGCTTCATCCGCGGGCTGCGGCCGATGATGTTGCCGAACTTGTGATACTGCTCCTGCACGTTCTGCCGGAGCGTGCGGTTCTCCTCGACCAGCCGGCTGCGCTCAACCGCGTTGCGCACGACGATCAGCACTTCGTCGTTCTTGAAGGGCTTGGTGATGTAGTCGAAGGCGCCGCGCTTCATCGCGGCAATCGCGCTCTCGACCGACGCAAAGGCGGTGATCATCAGCACCGGCATCTCGTCGTTGATCTTCTTGAGCTCGTCGAGTGCCGTGATTCCGTCCATGCCCGGGAGCATCACGTCGACAATCGCCGCGTCGAACGGCACCGAGCGGGCAAGCTCCAGCCCTTCCTCGGCGGTGCCCGCCAGGCGCACGCGGTACCCCTCGCGCGTCAGCAGCGTGTCGAGGATCTCCCGCATGATTTCCTCGTCGTCGATGACGAGGATCGAAGCGTGATGGGGTGCGCCAGCCACGATGTAGTGCCTGCTCGAACGGCCCGGCGCGCCAGGTCGCGCCCCGCCGCCCGCAAACGAGTGTGTCAGCCCCGTCGGGCGTCGGGCTCTAGTTCGCCACGCGCGACGGCCGCTGCTGGTTGAACACGGGCGAGAGGGGCAGGCTCACGACGAACCGCGTGCCCTGCCCGACCGTGCTCTCGACGTTGATGGTGCCCTCGTGCTCGCGGACGATCCCGTAGGTAATCGAGAGACCAAGACCCGTGCCCTGCCCAAGAGACTTGGTCGTGAAGAACGGGTCGTAAATCCGCGAGAGCTGCTCGCTCGGAATGCCAGATCCCGTATCGCTGACCTCGACCACGGCGCGATCACCATCAATCCGGGTCACGATCGTGAGCCAGCCCCCACGCGGCATCGCATCGCGGGCGTTCAGGAAGAGGTTGAGCAGCACCTGCTGCAGCTTATGTTCCGCGCCAAGCACGACGGGCGCCGGCGAGAGCAGGTCGCGCCGCACCTTGATCTTACCAATCTCCAGCGGATGTTCGAGCAGAGCCAGCACGTCACAGACGACGGCGTTGATGTCCACGGGCGCAGGTTCGGTGCCGGCCGCGCTGCCCTGCCGCGCAAGGTTCAGCAGGCCGTTGACGATCTTCGCGGCCCGGAACGTCTGCCGCTCGATCTTCTCGAGCAGGCGCGTGCGCGGGTCTTCGGGGTCCGCACCCTCGAGCAGCATCTGCGTGAAGCTCGAAATGCCGGTGAGCGGCGTGTTCACCTCGTGAGCGACGCCGGCCGCCAGCAGCCCAAGCGATGCCATCTTCTCGGAAACCTGCAGCTGCTCTTCGAGCTGCACCCGGGCGCTGATGTCTTCGATGATGATGATCGTGCCGGTGGTGCGGATGTCCGGGCCGACGTGCGTGCAGAGCGGCACGGTGGCGGCATTGACGAGCAACGTCTCGCCGGCCGTGCCGCGGCGCGCGAGGGGCACGCGGTAGAGCGTCGCGCCGGCCGGGTGATCCCGTCGCGCCGCACAGAGCGCTTCGACGAACCGGTGGTCGAACACCTCGACGAATGGCCGGCCCACCGCGCCCGCACGGGGCACTCCGTACAGCTGCTCGAGCGCGCGGTTCCACCGGACGACGCGGTCGTGCAGGTCGAGCACCACGAGCCCATCGTCGAGCGACTCGATGATGTTCTCGTTGAACTCGCGCAGCCGGGCGAGCTCGTCGGCCTTGGTCTGCAGTTGCCTGTAGAGGCGTCCGTTCTCGAGTGCCGTCGCGACCTGCCCCGCAACGGCCGTGAGCAGCGCGACGTCTTCGCTGTTGAGCGGTTCGGCGCTCTCCTTGCGGCCAAGACCGAGCACCGCGATCGTCCCTTCCTTCGACACGCACGGCAGGAAGTAGTACAGGCCCCAATCACGCCAGAACGCGATCTCGTCGTCGGTGAAGCGCCTCGCGGTGAGCGGGTCGTCGAGGGCGACGGTGTGGCCGGCTTCGAGGCGGCCGCCGACGCCGGAGCGACGGCTGAGGCCGGGAGGGGTAACCGTGAACCCGGCCGTGCGGATCGGCTCGAAGTCGGTCGTGTTCTCGTCGCCGAGCAGCAGGACCATGCGGTCGACGAGGAGCGTCTCGGTCACGCGAGTGACGAGCCGTTCGCTGAGCCGATCGAGATCGAGATCGCTGTTCAAGTCTCGGGCAAAGCCGACGAGCGCCCGGCGGTAATCGTAGCGATCGCGGTAGAACGCGCGATCGAGCGCTGCCTGGATTGCGTTCTTCACCGGGCTGGCGAGCAGCACGACCACCAGCGTCGCGAGCAGCGCGATGACACGGTTGTGCTGCTGCGTGCTCTGGAAGACGGCGTCACTCGCAAATCGCAGCAGCAGGGCGTACATGCCGAGAATGGCCGCCAGCGCCGCGCCGTAGACCAGCGCGCGCTTGACGATCACCTCGACGTCCATCAGGCGGTAGCGCACGATCGCGGATGCGAAGGCGAGAGGCACGAGACTTAGCGGCACGGCCGACAATTCCATCGGCAGCGTCGTCCGGGCGCCGAGCGCGTACGGCAGCGCATAGCCGGCGGCGAACGGAATCGCGCCGAGGCCCGTGCCCCAGACGATCCACCGCAGCTGACGGCGCGCGGTGACCGACCGCACCTCGGACAACGCGCGCAGCAGCACGAGGAGCGCGCCGGAGAGGCAGACGGCCAGGTACAACGGCTCGATGCGATCCAGCCGCTCGATGACGCCGGTGAAAAACCGCGCGTCCATCGGGGCTCGAGCCACGGCAACCACCCGCGCGACGCCGAGGAGCAGCGCGGGCGCGTACAGCAACGGCAGCAGCGCGGGCCCGACGTTCGAACGCAGCCAGCTGCGCGGTCGCTCCGGGAACACCAGCGTGAAGTGCAGGAAGAGCGGCGGCAGCAGAAGGATCGAGACCGCGTCCGCCCAGTAGAAGACCCAGTCCAATCGATCGAGCCGGCCGTTGAAGGAGAAGGTGAAGGTGCCGAAGAACGCCAGGCACAGCCAGAAGAAGTGCAGCGTCGCCTGGTGCTCGGGACGGCGCAGCCGTACCGCCGCGCCGACGATGAGGCTGAACATGCCGACCGTGGCGAGAATGTAGTAGAGCGCGTTGCTTCCCCGCGGGATCGGGGCGAGCCGAATCTCCACCACCTCACGCGAGCCGAGCCGCAGCACCGTGTAGTTCAGCCGCGTGCCGGCGTCACTCTGATGGAGGGCATGCAGCACGTCGGCAGGCTGTTCGATGGGCTTGCCATCGATCGCGAGCAGCAGATCGCCCTGGCGTACGCCAGCCCGGTGGGCCGGCGACCGGTCGGCGATCTCGGACGCGGTGACGCCTTGCGGCCCGGCCGCCCACAACACGCCGTCTTCGACTTCGTACCACGACGCCCGGAGAGCAACGTTGGCGGCGCCGAGACCGAGGAAGGTCACGACGAACGTCAACGCGACGACGAGGCGGCCCCACCCCGCCCAGCCCCGAGCTCGTGCCGCTTCCGTGACCGTGACCCGCATGTCTTTATGAATGAACGATTAAGACGTAATACGCCGCAGCTCGTCCTAGCAAAGCATATACCCGGTTGCCACGATGGTTCAGAGAGCGTAAGTTGCTCTCGGACAGTGCTTTATTACCGCTCGCTCAGCATTGGACTCGTCCATGACATTCAAGCAGCCGGAACGAAATCCAAAGAAGTGGAGAGGCGGGGTACAAAAAAGCAGCGCCCCGATGGGCGCGGCTCAGAGGTTTAGCTCAGTCCCCCGCCATGCCGGGGGTTACGTGCTAGAAGCGAACTGTCAGCCCACCGACCACGCGCTTCGGCGGCCGTAGGACGAGCAGCTCGTCATAGACCGAGGCGTCGGGCGCGAGCTCGCGGAAGATGTTGCGGATGCCCAGCAGCATCTCCCACTGCGCGTTGGTGAAATCCAGGAAGGGCAGGGCCTGGGTGACCTGCACGTCGAAACGTGAGCCGGAACTCGGCTGCGTCTGTGCCACGTCCGCAGCGACAAACGCGTTGTTGATCCGGTAGAGCGCGAACACGTGCGTCGCCGTGTACGGAATTTCGGCCTGCACCGACGTGGTCAGGTCGTGGAGCCGCTCGCGACCCGCGCGAAGTGCAGAGGGAGCAAACTCCGCGAGGGGCTCGCCGTCGGGCGATGGTCCCCATTCCGCCGTCGTGACCGTGTAGTCGATACTGCCGCGGAGTCTGCGCGCGACGACCCGACTGAGGCTGATCGTCCAGCCGCTCGCGACGAAATCACCGGCGGACGCAACGGAGTAGTGATCGAGTTCCCCGGCCGTGCTCGCGAGCCCGAGACCGAAGAGGGTGACGACCTGGTCGTCCGTGCGCTGGTAGAACGTGCGCACGCCGAGCACGGCTTCGGTACCGAGATCCTGCGCCACCGAGAACTCGTAGGTTCGCGTGCGCTCGGGGCGGAACCGCGTGCCCATCAGCGGAGCGAACGTGCGCTCGGGCGGCAGCCAGGTTTCTGCGACGCTCGACGGGACGAACTCCTCGGCACCAGGGGCTTCGGCGCGTTCGGCGGCGGCGGCGGCAAAGCGCAGGTGTTCGGTGGCCGCGATCTCGAGCCGGGCATTCGGGCTGACCAGGGCGTTCTCGATGTAGCCGTACCTGGCGACGCGGCCGCCGTACACGAGCGTTGCTCGCCGCGAGAGCGTCCACGTGTCGGACGCGAAGACCGCGCCTGCGGTGCGGGTGCCTTCGGCGACGGCCGCCAGGGACGCCGGGTTGGCGCCGGTGTAGTGCTGCGCGGAATAGGCCATGCCGGCCTCATAGCGATGCACGGCCTTGCTGCGCGCCAGGAACGAACCGGCAAAGAGCCAGGACGACACGTCGCCCTGCGTCATTGCGCCCTGCACCGACCAGTTGCCCCGCTGCCCTGCGGCCGCGCCAATCGAGACATACGCCACTCCGCGCGGGACGCTCGCATCCGAGAGCAGCTGGCCCGTCTTCTCGAAGCTGCTCGACGTCATGAGGTTCACCTGTCCGGTGAACGGCAAGTCGGCGAACAGCGCTGCGGCGGCACGTCCGGGCGCCGTCATGGCCCGCCCGAAGAACGTCCCCTCGGCGTCGGTGGCGTCGTCGGGTTCGACGACGACGCGCTCGATGGATTCCTGCAGCACGCTGCGCGGCAGATGGCGCAAGCGCCACGCGAACTCGCTGTGATCGTGATCGGCCTCATGTTCCACCGCCGCCGGGTCTGGCGCGGTGTCCGGTTGCGGGATGAAGGCGCCTGTGCCCATTCCCGCGGCGAGGATCTCGGATTCTGCGGCCGGTCCGTTCTTGGGCCCGGGGCCGTTCCGGGCCAGCGTGAGCACCACGTCGTGGGCCGCTTCGGTGCCGGCGGTCACGTGCACGATCAAACTGTGGGATGTGCCGAAGCCCGCGCGATGCACGCGTACGAGGTACTCGCCGGCCGGGAGCTCGGCCAGCGTGCAGCGGCCCTTCGCGTCGGTGGTGCCGGTCAAGGTGCGGCCGCCCACGGCGGAGACGATGGCGCCAGACACGGGCGCTCCCGAGGCGTCGCGCACGACGCTGGTGATCGAGCCTGCGTGCGGCAGCGTCGACGCTGGCCGCATCGATGGCGGACGCCATCCACGCGTCGTCCCGACAGCGGTTTGTGCGTTCGCGCACACCCCGCCGGACAGAACGACCACCGCCGCCGCGAGGACGACTGTGTTGTGTGTGGTCATGGCGCGTCTCACCCGACACGGCCCGGCGCGGCATGGCCGCGCGGGGCGCGTCTTCTATTGGGCCGCCACCGTGAAGTTCACATCACGCGTGAGCTTCTGGTTGGCCGCCTTGTCCTGCACTTCGATCTCCAGCCTGAAGTCGCCCTCGGGGAAACTGGCCAGCGGCAGTTCGAGCGTGCCGAGCAGCTGGTGTCCAGCCGCCAGGTCGAACTGCGGGGGCAGCGTTTGCGCATTCAACAGCTGCGGCTCGGTCTTGTTGAAGTACGTCTCCTTGTCGCCGCTCTTCTGATAGAACTTGAAGTCCATGCTGATGTCGGGCTTCTTGGTCGAGTCGTCTACCTTGGCGCCATAGATCCACATGACGACCGACAACGTCCCTTTCTTGGTGAAGCGCGGCTCAATGGCCGGTTCGAGCTTCATCTGACCGAAGGTGTACGGGTTTTCAGCCTGACTCTCGCTCGACAGCGGCGTCTGCAGAACGTCGACCGATTGCGCCAGGATGACGCTGCTCGTCGTGAACTCGCGACCCGAGAAGTTGGGCACGGAGAGCGACTGCTTGATGACCCCGCCCTTGCCTGCCGGCGCGGCTGGAGCCCCAGCGGCCGGGGGGGCGCCCGCGGCGGCGCCGGCCGCCGGGCGTTCCTTCACCCCGATGTAGACGTCGTAATCGCCCGGCGCCACGGCGAACGCGCGGCGGAGCCGCTGGGGCTGTCCGGCGGCGGCCGCGGGCAGATCCACGAAAAACAGATCCTCGAACGCGTACTGCGACGGAGGCTCCGCCGCGCCCTTCTTGTCGTCCTTCTTCTTTTCGCCCTGCGCTGGCGGCGGCGCAACGGCCGGCGAGCCCTTGGCGACGACCCGCAGGTACACGGCGACACCTGGCGTCGTGAGCGCGCCGGGCTCGATCGCGAGCGTGAACGGCACGTAGGTCTTGTCTGCCAGCGCCCGGATGAAATGGTTCTGCTCCCACTTCACCGGGAGCGAGTCGGCGGGCGCTTTCCCGCTGGCGACATCATCGACCAGCGTGATGAGCGATTGCGCTTCCATCCGCTGCGCCTGCTCCATCTTCGCAGGTTGCTTCTTCTCTCCCTGCACGGCAGCAGCGGCGGCAGTGACCGAGCCGAGGATCAACGCGACGGCGGCGACGAGAGCGCCAACGATGGCGAGACGAGCGGTGAACACCAGACGCATAAGGACAGTTTCCCCCGATAACGTACAGATGGGAAATGATAGGACCGTACGGAGGGCAAGTCAAACGTGCGGCGGGGGTTTCGGCGCCCGGCTGGCGCCGAGTTCGCGTGCTATCATGCACCGGTTCTCGGGTCGCCCGACGGGGCGGCCGCTCGGCTGACGGCCCGACCCCCGCCGCCGACACCTGCCTCGCCGGCCGCGCTCCTTCCGCCAGAACGCCAGGACTGGGTCATCCGTCCAGGATCCGGCACCCCGAGCTGAGAGCCGCTTATGGAGCACACCCTTGTCATCGTTCTCGCCGGCGGGGTCGGCGAACGACTCTATCCCCTGACCAAGGAGCGCGCCAAACCGGCGGTGTATTTCGGCGGCCCCTACCGCATCATCGACTTCACGCTCAGCAATTGCATCAACTCGGGCCTCCGCCGCATCTACATCGCGACGCAGTACAAGTCGTTATCGCTCAGCCGTCACATCCGGATGGGCTGGAATATCGTGTCGGAAGAGCTCGGCGAGTTCGTCGAAATTCTGCCGCCGCAAAAGCGGGTCGGGGAACACTGGTACCTCGGCACCGCGGACGCGGTCTACCAGAACCTCTATTCCATCCAGCGCGAGAACCCGCGGCACGTCATCGTGCTCGGCGGCGATCACGTCTACAAGATGGACTACGCGAAGATGCTGCGTTTCCACATGGAGCGCGGCGCGGCGGCGACGTTGGCCACTATCGAGGTGCCGGTGGCGGAAGCAAACCGCTTTGGCATCATCGCTGTCGACGAGTCGCAGCGCGTGGTGGGGTTCGACGAGAAGCCCGCCGCCCCGCGGACGGTGCCCGGCGCGCCGGACGTGGCGCTCGCGTCGATGGGCGTCTACATCTTCGAGACCAACACGTTGATCCAGGCGCTCGAGGCCGACGCAAGCCTGCCGACGAGCCACGATTTCGGGAAGGACATCATCCCGGCGCTCTATGCCCGTGCACCGGTGATTTCGTATCGCTTCGAAGACCCGAACAAGAAAGCCTCGAAGTACTGGCGCGACATCGGCACGCTCGACGCGTACTACGAAGCCAACATGGATCTCTGCCACGTCAACCCCGACTTCAACCTGTACGATCCGGAGTGGCCGATGCGCACGCACCAGCCGCAGGCGCCGCCGGCGAAGTTCGTGTTCGCGGAAGAGGGCCGGCGCAGCGGCCAGGCGCTCGATTCGATCATCTCGTCGGGCTGCATCATCTCCGGAAGCCGCGTGCTCGGCAGCGTGCTCTGCCCGAACGTGCGCGTGCACAGCTTCTGCACCATCGAGAACTCGCTGCTGATGCCCGGCGTGCGCGTGGGCCGGCATGCGCGCATCCGCAAGGCGATCATCGACCGCGACGTGCTCATCCCGCGCGGCGCGTTGATCGGCCACAACGAGGAGGAGGACCGCCGCCGCCACACCGTCAGCGAGGGCGGGGTGGTCGTCGTCACCGTCGAAGACGAACCGCTCATCGGCCCGATCGACGAACGTGCGCTCGCGGCGGAGAGCGAAGCGGATCGGAAGGGGCAGGTCGAGGCCAGCGGATGAGTGAGTGGGACTCCAGCGGCCACATGCAAACACGATGCATTCATTCAGGAGCTGATCATGAAAATCAGGACGGTGCACGGACGCGAAATTCTCGACTCGCGTGGCAACCCGACGGTCGAGGTCGACCTCACGCTCGAGGGCGGAGCATTCGGACGGGCGGCGGTCCCTTCCGGCGCATCGACCGGTGAGCGTGAAGCGCTCGAGCTGCGCGACGGCGACAAGCGCCGGTATCTCGGCAAGGGGGTCCTGAAGGCCGTGGGGCACATCAACGGCGAGATCGCGACCGCGGTCGCCGCCCGCGATCACGACCAGCGCTCGCTCGACGACCAGATGATCGCCCTCGACGGTACACCCACGAAGAGCCGGCTCGGCGCCAACGCCCTTCTCGGCGTGTCGATGGCGTTCGCCAAGGCCACCGCAGCCGCCACGGGGCAGCCGCTCTACGCCCACTTCGCCTCCCTCAATTCCCGATGGACCGCAACCAGCCGCACGCTTCCCGTGCCGATGATGAACATCCTGAACGGCGGCGCGCACGCGGACTCGAGCGTCGACGTGCAGGAGTTCATGGTGATGCCCGCCGGCGTCGGCAGCTTCGCCGAAGCGCTGCGCGCAGGCGCGGAGACGTTTCACGCGCTCCGTTCCATCCTGAAGGGTCGCGGCCTCTCGACCGGCGTCGGCGATGAGGGCGGATTCGCGCCGAGCCTGAAGGCCAATCGCGAGGCGCTCGACGTGGTGCTCGAGGCGATCAACAAAGCGGGCCTCAAGGCCGGCACCGACGTGTTCATCGCCATCGACGTTGCGGCAAGCGAGCTCTGGAAAGACGGGACGTACGTGTTCAAGAAGTCGGGCGAGCCGTCGCGAACGCCGGCGCAGATGGTGGAGATGTACGTCGACTGGGTGCGCCAGTATCCGATCGTCTCAATCGAAGACGGGCTCGGCGAGAGCGATTGGGAGGGTTGGGCGCAGCTCACCAGGTCCCTCGGCGACCAGGTGCAGATCGTCGGCGATGACCTCTTCGTCACCAACCCCGAAATCCTCCGGCGCGGCATCGACGAAGGCGTGGCGAACGCGGTGCTCGTCAAGCTGAATCAGATCGGCACGGTCACTGAAACACTCGACTGCATTGCGATGGCCCAGGAGGCCGACTACGCGACCGTCATCTCGCACCGCTCGGGCGAAACCGAAGACGCGACGATTGCCGACCTGGCCGTCGCGACCAGCGCGGGCCAGATCAAGACCGGCTCGGCGAGCCGCACCGACCGCACGGCCAAGTACAACCAGCTGCTCCGGATCGAAGAGGCCCTCGGGGAGGCCGGGACGTTCGCAGGCAAGCAGGCGCTGCGCAGACTGCGTCAGGCGGTCTGACGGCAGCGGATCCCTGTGGTTCGGGGTTCCAGGTTCCGGGTTCCGGGTTCCGGGTTGGCCTCGTTCCGGGTGCGTTCCGGGTTCCGGGTTTGAGTGGTTCCGGGTTCCGGGTTGTTCCGGAACTGAACCCGGCGCGGTGTCGGCATGGCAGGGTGGCGTTGTGCATTTTGCATTGGGCATTGTGCATTCCACCGCCCACTGACAAGGATCAACGATGCATAAGGTGGTACTGCTGCGTCACGGCGAGAGCACCTGGAACAAGGAGAACCGGTTCACGGGGTGGACCGATGTCGACCTGTCCGACGATGGACGCGAGGAGGCCCGGCGCGCGGCGCAGCTGCTCAAGCACGAGGGGTTCGTCTTCGACGTGGCGTACACCTCCGTCCTCAAGCGCGCGATTCGGACGCTCTGGATCGTGCTCGACGGCATCGATCAGATGTGGCTGCCCGTCCATCGACACTGGCGCCTGAACGAGCGGCACTACGGCGCCTTGCAGGGACTGAACAAGGCGGAGACCGCGGCACGGCACGGCGAGGCGCAGACGAAGCTGTGGCGGCGCAGCTACGACATCCCCCCACCGGCGCTCGCGCCGGATGATCCGCGGTACCCGGGGCACGATCCGCGCTACGCGCGGCTGACGGCCGACGAGCTGCCGTTGACCGAATGCCTGAAGGACACGGTCAACCGGTTCCTGCCCTACTGGCACGAGACGATTGCGCCCGCGGTCACCCGCGGCGAGCGCGTGCTCATCACCGCGCACGGCAACAGCCTCCGCGCGCTGGTGAAATTCCTGGACGGCATCTCCGACGAGGCAATCTCCGAGCTCAACATCCCGACTGGGATCCCGCTCGTCTACGAGCTCGATCGAGACCTGCGGCCGATCCGCAGCACGTACCTCGGCGATCCCGACGCTGCAAAGAAAGCCGCGGAACGCGTGGCGGCGCAGACGAGGGGATAGGACGGAAGAATGGTGGGAGGCGGGAGGTCGGCGGCGGCGATTGTCGCGAGATGACTCGATGCAGCGCCGTGCTGCGATGCGCGTCGCGGCCGGCGCCTGACGAGCCGAATCGCTCCGGCCAGCCGCCGGCCGCGAGAGGTTTAGTTCACTTCCTCCGGCGTAGCATCCGCCGCGATCCTGAGCGACCGAAGAAACCGCCGATCGTTGGCGGTGATGTCGAACGTGCGCTGCGCTGGGAGCAATCGCGCGGGCGTCGAGATTTTGGCCACCGGCGCCCCCTTCTCCCGGCTCATGAAGCCAACGACGGCCTCGAGAGAAACGCGCATTTCGTAGCCCGCCGCGCGGGCGCGCTCGCGGCACGCTTCGACCTGCGGGTTTTCGGCGACAGCAGCGGCGATGGCGTCGGCCAACTCACGCGCGAACCGGTTGACGTCATCCATATGCGTCTTCTCCTTGCCGGGGCGTTCGCCAGCACGCACGGACCCCGCCTGACGAGCGGCGCGGACCGGGCGCTCAGGGGACCCAGTCGGGTTATCGCGATAAACCGAAGACAGGCATCATCTTACGTAGCCGTCTGATCCGTGTCAAGAAACGGTCGGACGCGACGGGCGCCTCCCGTCACTTCCGCTAGAATGCGCTTCGCATGCCTCCGCCAAAGGTATCGGCTGACACGCCCCGTCCGTTCACTTCGCCCGCCAAACGCGTGAGCGGCGGAGGCGACGACGGCCTCGGCTGGCCTGGCGAGTATCCCTACACCCGCGGCATCCAGCCCACGATGTACCGCGGCCGCCTCTGGACGATGCGCCAGTACGCGGGTTTCGGATCCGCGGCCGAGTCGAACCGACGCTACCGCTATCTGCTCGGGCACGGCGTCAGCGGTCTCAGCGTGGCATTCGACCTGCCCACGCAGATGGGATACGACTCCGATCACCCGCTGGCCGGCGGCGAGGTGGGACGGGTCGGCGTGGCCATCGATTCGCTCGCGGACATGGCGGAGCTCTTCGACGGCATCCCGCTCGACCGCGTCTCGACGTCGATGACGATCAACGCCACGGCCATCATTCTGCTCGCGCTTTATGCAGCGGTGGCCCGCCGCCAGCACGTGCCGCTGGCGACGCTCGAGGGCACGGTCCAGAACGACATCCTGAAGGAGTACATCGCGCGCGGCACCTACATCTACCCGCCCCGCGCCTCGATGCGAATCGTCACCGACATCTTCGCGTTCTGCGAACGTGAGCTGCCGCGATGGAACACGATCTCGATCAGCGGGTACCACATCCGCGAGGCCGGCTCGACCGCCGCGCAGGAAATCGGCTTCACGCTCGCCAACGCGATCGCCTACGTCGACGCGGCCCTCGCCGCCGGGCTCGACGTGAACGCCTTTGGCCAGCGGCTGTCGTTCTTCTTCAACTGCCATAACGACTTCCTCGAGGAGGTGGCAAAGTTTCGAGCCGCGCGGCGGCTCTGGGCGCGTCTCATGCGCGATCGGTTCGGCGCCACGAGCGCCCGCGCACAGCAGCTGCGCTTCCACACCCAGACGGCGGGCAGCACACTCACCGGCCAGCAGCCGGAGAACAACGTCGTGCGCGTGGCGCTGCAGGCGCTCGCCGCGGTGCTCGGCGGAACGCAGTCACTGCACTGCAACGGACGCGACGAGGCGTTGTCGCTTCCGACCGAAGACGCTGCACGGCTCGCGTTGCGCACGCAGCAGGTCATCGCGAGCGAAACCGGCGTGGCGAACACGGTCGACCCCGTCGGCGGCGCGTGGGCGATCGAAGCCGCGACGGATCGGCTCGAAGCCGAAGCGCTCGCCTTGATCGAGCGGATTGACGCCCTCGGCGGCACGCTGACCGCCCTCGAACGCGGCTGGGTGCAGCGCGAGGTGCAGGAGGCCTCGTATCGCGCGCAGCTTGCCATCGATCGGGGCGACACGATCGTGATCGGCGTCAATCGTTTCGGCGACGCGTCCGATGCAGACCAGGAGCCCGGCATCTCAGCGCCGTCCATACCCGTGTTCACGATCGACCCCGAAGTCGAGCGCCGGCAGGTGGATCGAGTGCGCGCGGTACGCGCGGGCCGCAGCCGGACGACGTGGCAGGTGGCGGTGGACGCCGTGTCGGAGGCTGCACACGACGGAACCAACCTCGTACCGTCGATTCTTGCGGCCGTGGAGGCCCACGCCACCGTCGGCGAAATCTCGGATGCCATGCGCCGTGTCTTCGGCGAGCACGTCGAACAGCCGCAGGTGTAGTCCGTCAGCACGTACATCGCAGCGGCTCTGCCACGATTCGATCTGACGGGTGGCATTCGGGCACATCGCGACGCCGGCGCTACTAACACGAAAACGGAAAACAGAAAACCAGCCGTGCCGATCGGGGCGCAAGGCTCGCACGGCTACGGCAGTGCGGATCACGCGGCATGTCGTGACCGGGTACGAAGAGCACGAAGAACACCAAGAGCCTTGGAGGTTGCGGCTTTACTTCGCCCCCGGTGTTGAAAGCAACGCACCCATGCTGGTTCACCGAAGCGCCGCGCGCGGGCCGCAGGCCCGGTGGACGGTGAGAAGGACGCGCGAATGAGAGTGCGAGGGTGTATCGATGCGTCACTCTGATTCGGGCGTTCTTCCCACGGTCCGACGGCTGGCGACGCCAGCCGCGCGGTGCTGCAGTGACAGATTTGCAAGGTGCAGTCCTCTCTGTCCTTCGTGTCCTTCGCGGCCTCCGTGTGAGCGTGCGATAGGCCCCAGTGGCAACTCTCTCGAGTACGGCAAAGTCCGTTTTCTGTTTTCGTGCTGGTGGCACAGGCGTGCGGCCGACCCGTTGCCGCTCGTCAAGTCGAAATGTGAGCAACCCGCCATCATCTGCGCGTACGAGCCCGCCCGACGAAGTAGTGTTAGTGTCCAACCATGTCCGATTCACTCCTGCGTGTTGAGGGGCTGACCGCAGGATTCGACGTCGGTGGCCGGCTGCTGCCAGCCGTGCGGGATGTCAGCTTTACGATCTCGCCGGGGGAAACGCTCGGCCTGGTCGGCGAGTCGGGGTGCGGCAAGACGGTCACTGCCCTCTCGATTGTGCGGCTGCTCCGACGTCCCGGACGTATCGTCGGCGGCCAGATCGTCTTTCAGGGCGGCGACCTGCTGTCGCTCGACGAAGCCGGGATGCGGCGCGTGCGCGGTGCGGGGATCGGGTTCATCTTCCAGGAGCCGATGGCGGCGCTCAGCCCCGTCTTCTCGGTTGGTGACCAGATCGCCGAGGCAATCGTCGTCCATGGCCAGGCCGGCTGGCCGGAGGCCCGGCGCCGCGCCGTTGGCTTGCTCGAAGCCGTACGCGTGCCCGATGCGGCGAGCCGCGCGAGCGACTATCCGCACCAGCTCTCCGGTGGCCTCCGGCAGCGCGCGATGATCGCCGTCGCGCTCGCGTGCCGTCCGCCGCTCATCATCGCCGACGAACCGACGACCGCGCTCGACGTCACGATCCAGGCCGAGATTCTGGAGCTGCTGCGGGATCTGCGGGATCGCTACGGGCTGGCCCTCCTGCTCATCACGCACGACCTCGGCGTCGTCGCCCAGACGGCCGACACCATGGCCGTCATGTATGCCGGCCGCATCGTCGAACACGGGCTCACTCTTGATGTGCTGAGCGAACCTCGACACCCGTACACGCGGGGACTGCTGGCATCGATGCCCGGCGGCGCAGCAAGCAGCGGGCAACGCCTCCGGACGATCGACGGGCAGGTGCCCACGCTCGGGCAGTTGCCGCGCGGTTGCGCGTTCGAGCCGCGCTGCCCGCTCAGATTCGATCGGTGTCGCCTCGAGGGACCGGGCCTGTCGAGCGGCATCACACCCGGATCCGTGGCGCAGGTCGTCCGCTGCCACCTGTATGAGGAGTGCCGCCCGTGATGCCGGGCGTAACGCCGCTCGTCGACGTCCGCCACCTCTCGAAGCGCTTCGTGCGGCGCCGCGGGCTCTTCGCGCCAGCGACCGTTCTCACTGCCGTCGACGACGTGAGCTTCACGATCGCGGAGGGAGAGACGTTCGGGCTGGTCGGCGAGTCCGGCAGCGGGAAGAGCACCACGGGACGGTGCCTGCTGCGACTGATCGAGCCCACGCGAGGCGACGTGTTCTTCAGGGGCGAAGACGTGCTCGCGCTGTCACGCCGACGGATGCGCGAAATGCGGCGGCACATGCAAATCGTGTTTCAGGACCCATACGCGTCGCTGAACCCGCGGATGCGGGCAGGCCACATCGTCGCGGAGCCGCTCGACATCCACCGCGTGGGCACGCGGGCCGAGCGGCGCGACCGCGTGGCGGAACTGCTGGCGCTGGTCGGCCTCGATCCGTCACAACAGACGCGCTACCCGCACGAGTTCAGCGGCGGGCAGCGCCAGCGGATCGGGCTCGCGCGCGCGATCGCGCTCCACCCGTCGTTCATCGTGGCGGACGAACCCGTGTCGGCGCTGGACGTCTCGGTCCAGGCGCAGGTGGTGAACCTGCTGATGGACCTGCAGGCGCGGCTTCACCTCACCTACCTGTTCATCGCGCACGATCTGCGCCTCGTGGAGCACCTCTGCAGTCGCGTCGGCGTGATGTACCGCGGACGCATCGTGGAGATGGGGACGACACGCGCGATCTTCACGTCGCCGCAACACCCGTACACGCAGGCGCTGCTCTCGGCGGTTCCGTCTGTGGATTTCGCGACGAACCGGCAACGCGTGGTGCTGGACCCGACGACCCTCCACTTGGAAGCAACCTTGCGCGAAGTCACCGCAGGCCACTGGGCGGCTGTGTAGGGTCAGCGATCGGTGCGGCTACGGGCGGTGCCGCGCCGCTTTGCGTCGTATCCGTCGAGCTTCCATGGGCGCGGTTGCCGTCAATCAGATCGAGCGCGGGCCTCCGCCGAACCGCGCGCGTTCCTTGCACACGCGTCGGCGATGGCGGCGATGGGATCAGTAAGGTGGGCCGACGAGATCATCGACGGCGTCACCGTGCATCATCGGCATGTCCGCGGCGACGGCGTGGATCTGCACGTCGCAATGGCCGGCGACGGGCCACCGGTGATCCTGCTCCATGGCTTCCCCGAGAACTGGCGCTCGTGGCGTAAGCAGATTCGGACGCTGGTTGACGCCGGGCTTTCCGTGTGGATGCCCGACATGCGCGGATACAACTGGTCAGCACGGCCCAGTTCGCGTGAGGCGTATCACCTGCGGCACCTGGTCGCCGACCTTGCGGCTCTCGTCTGTGCCACCGGTGTGCCGCGCGCGCACGTCTGCGGCCACGACTGGGGCGGCATCGTCGCGTGGACGTTCGCGGGGCACCACCCGGAGCAGGTGGATCGCCTCGTCATCTGCAACGCACCGCACCTGCGGCTCTACGCGGAGAGGGTGCGCCGGCCTCCTCAGCTGATCATGTCGTGGTACGTGCTCTTCTTCCAGCTGCCGCGCCTGCCCGAGCTGGTGCTGTCACTACGTGACTTCCGCGCCGTCCGTGCCATGTTCGCCGCCGCGCACGCGGCCGTCGGTGCATTCACGACGGAGGAGGTCGACGCCTACGTGCGCGCGCTCTCAGCGCCCGGCGCTCTCACGGCCGCGCTGGACTACTACCGCGCCAATCGGGATCGCCAGGCTGTGGCGTTTGGGCGGTCGGCGGTGGTCCGAGCGAGGACGCTCGTGCTGTGGGGCGTGCGCGATCCGGCATTGTCTGTGGGACTGCTGGACGGGCTGGAGCGTGTGGCGCCACACGTGACCGTACGTCGATTTCCGGACGTCGGACACTGGATCCAGAACGAAGCGCCAGGCGAGGTGAACGCCGCACTCGTCGACTTCCTGACGTAGTCACGGCGCACGAGCGCCCGACGGCATTCATTTCGCGTGAGCCCTCGAGTGATGGACAGATCAGCCGCCCTTCCGGCCGCCCGCGAACAAACTCGGCGGATCCTCACGAGCACGCTGCGCACCGACTGGTCGCAGTTCGAGCCGTTGCCGGCTCTCCGCTCCACCTGCGGCGTCGCCATTCCGCTCGTGCTGGGTGTGGTGAGCGGGTGGCCCTCGGTGGGTGTCTTCGGTGCTGTCGGCGCAGTGTCCGTGGGATTCGGATCGTTCCAGGGCGCCTATCGCAGCCGTGTCGCCGTGATGCTCTGGGCGGCCGCGGGCATGGCCGTCTCGATCGTGCTCGGTTCGCTGGCGGGGCACTCTGCCGTCGCCGCCACGCTCGTTGCGCTGCTGTGGGGATTCGCGAGCGGATGGTCGGTGGCGCTCGGGCCGGCGGCGTCGTTCGTCGGCTTGCAGTCCGCGGTCGGCGCGATCGTCGCGCAGGGATTCACATCCACACCCGCCGACGCCGTCGTGCGGGGCGTCATCGTGTTCAGCGGCGGGCTGGTGCAGACGCTGCTGGTCGTCCTCGTGTGGCCGCTTCGCCGCTACCCGGCCGAGCGCGCTGCGGTCGCGGCGATCTACCGGAGTCTCGCCGCCTACGCGGCCGCGATCCCGTCGCAGGAAACGGCACCGCCGGAGCCAAACACGCTCATGGCCGCGAGCGCAACCCTCGGCGATCCGCAACCGTTTGCGCGGGCAGCCGACCTGCTGGCTTTTCGTTCCCTGGTGGACGAGGCTGAACGCCTGCGCGCCAGCCTGGCGGCGCTGGCGACACAGCATCAGCGCCTGCGTGCCGCCGGCGAGCGCGAACGGCTGGATGCCTCGGCCGGCGTCGCGATTGCGGTGTCGACGGTGCTGAACGAGATTGGCCGCGCGGTGGAGGCTGGAGAGGATCCCGCCGAGACGCCGTCGTGCTGGCGTGCGATCGACGCCCACTCGGCGGCACTGAACGGCAACGCCGCGGCCGCAGACGTGCTGCGGCGTCGTCTGCGCGCCGCCTGGCGCACGAGCGGCGTGCTGAACGCCCATCCTCCGCAGCAGCGCGACGTCGCAACCGTGCCTGCCGTGCCACTGTTGCGGCTTCCACCCGCGCGCGACGCGCTGAACACGCTCGGCGCCAACCTGTCGTTCGAGTCGGCGGCGTTCAGGCACGGCGTCCGTCTGGCGGTGACGCTGGTCGCTACGACGGTGCTGTCTGACGCGTTTTCGCTGCCGCGCGGGTACTGGATCTCGCTCACCGCACTCATCGTGCTCAAGCCGGAGTTCCAGGATACGTTTGCGCGCGGGGTCGGTCGTGTCGCCGGCACGGTGCTTGGCGCCACCCTCGCGACGCTCGTCGAGGCCGCGCTGCACCCGGGGCACGCCATGCTGGTGCCGCTCGTGCTCGCCTGCATCTGGTCTGGATACGCGGTGTTCCGGATCAACTACGTGGTGTTCTCGATCTGCATCACCGGCTATGTCGTCTTCCTGCTGGGGCTGGCGGGAGTCAACCAGAGCGTGGTCGTCACCTACCGCATCCTGGACACCGCTCTCGGCGGCGCCGCGGCGCTCATCGCGTACGCCCTCTGGCCCACGTGGACCGGCACCCAGGTGCGCACGGCGCTCGCCACGCTCCTCGACGCGCATGCGCGGCACACGGGCCTGCTGCTGGCAGCCATGGTCGATCCGTCCCGCTACGATCCGCGGATCTTCGCGGCGGTGCAATCGGCCGGGCGGCTCGCGCGTTCGAACGCGGAGGCCGCCGTCGATCGCATGCTGGGTGAGCCCGCGGCGGTGCAGGCCATCGACCGTACGACGGCGGTGAGCGTCCTCGCGGCACTCCGTCGCGCGGCACTGGCGTCACTCGCCCTGCATTCGGCGCTCGAGCACGATCCGCACCGTGGCTTTCCGTGGCTGGCACCGCTCGCCTCCGACCTGCCACGGACGCTCAGCGAATGCGCGGCGGCGCTGCGCGGCGGAACGAAGCCGAGTGCGCCGTCCTTCGTGCTGCAGCGGCCGCCGAATGGCGCCGCCGCGGCGCAGGCGGTGTTCGGCGAAGCCGAGATGCTGGCCGACAGCGCCGCCACCGTCGCCACGGCGCTGGGCGCTTCGCTGTAGATCGACGGCCTCGCTGCCGATTGGCGGCTTCGCTGGAGTTGTCAGTCCTCAGCTTCAGTTTTCACGTAGTGCCCGCCCTGACGCGGGCCTCGCGTAGTGCCCGCCTTCAGGCGGGCCTTTAGGGTTCCGCGTAGCGCCCGCCTTCAGGCGGGCCTTTAGGGTTCCGCGTAGTGCCCGCCTTGAGAGCCTGTGAACGTGGGTTCTGAGTTGTGGGTTCTGAGTTCAGCCTGTGCGATTCTGCAAATCCTCGGCGTCTTCACGAAACTCACAACCCAAGACCCAGATCACCGGCCCGCCGAAGGCGGGCGCCACGGGCGACGAGGATCCGGGAAAGCGGCTCGCAATACGGTAGGCTACTGCCGCCATGGGCCGCATCCAGTCACGCGCACCGGTGGTCGTCGTTGTCGCTGGTCTCCTCGTCATCACGTCGCGACCCGCGCTCCTCTCCCATCAGCCGGCGCGGGCCGAACCGGACGCTCCGGCACGTCCACAGATGGAGGACGCGGCGTACCGCAATCTCTCCCTCAGCTTCGAGGCGCGCACCGCGGATCTCGTGTCGCGCATGACGGGCGACGAGAAGATCTCGCAGCTGATGAACGATGCAGCGGCAATCCCGCGGCTGGACGTTCCCGCGTACGATTGGTGGAACGAGTGCCTGCACGGCGTCGCGCGGGCGGGCGCTGCGACCGTGTTCCCGCAGGCGATCGGGATGGCCGCGTCGTTCGACACGGCGCTCATGCACGACGTTGCCGTCGCGATCAGCGACGAGGCGCGCGCCAAGCACCACGAGTTCCTCCGGCGGGGCCAGCGGGCGCGCTACCAGGGGCTCACCTTCTGGTCGCCGAACATCAACATCTTCCGCGACCCGCGCTGGGGTCGCGGGCAGGAGACGTACGGCGAAGACCCGTTCCTGACCGCGCGGATGGGGGTTGCCTTCGTGAAAGGGCTGCAGGGCACCGACCCGCGCTATCTGAAGGTGGTGGCGACCGCGAAACACTACGCCGTCCACAGCGGACCCGAGGCCGACCGTCACCACTTCGACGCGCAGCCATCGGAGCGAGACCTGTACGAGACCTACCTCCCGGCCTTCCGTGCGCTCGTGCAGGAGGCGCGCGTGGCATCGGTGATGAGCGCCTACAACCGCGTGCACGGCGAGTCGGCGTCCGCCAGCACGCGCCTGCTCGGAGACATCCTGCGGCGCGACTGGGGCTTCAAGGGCTACGTCGTGTCCGACTGCGGCGCGATAGACGACATCTACCGGACGCACAAGATCGTCTCGACGCCAGAGGACGCCGCCGCGCTCGGCGTGCAGCGTGGGTGCGACCTCGAATGCGGCACGACGTACCGCGCGCTGAAGAAGGCGCTGGCCGAGGGCCGGATCACCGAGCAGGCGATCGACGTGGCCGTTACCCGGTTGATGCTCACGCGATTCCGGCTCGGGATGTTCGACCCGCCCGAACGGGTGCCGTACGCGCAGATCCCGTACAGCGTGAACCAGTCCTCCGAACACGATGCCCTCGCCCGCCGCATGGCGCAGGCCACGATCGTGCTGCTCAAGAACGATGGTGTCCTGCCGCTCTCCCGCGCCGCACTCAAGACCCTCGCCGTCATCGGCCCGAATGCCGACGACGTGATGACGTTGCTCGGGAATTACTACGGGACGCCGGCGCGGCCGGTCACGCTCCTGACCGGAATCCGCAACGCTGTCGCTCCGGGCACGCAGGTGCTGTACGCGCGGGGGGCCGATCTCGTCGAAGGCCGGCAGGATCCCCGTTCCACGCCGGTGGTCGACGGGGCGTTTCTGAGGCCCGCCGGAGACGGCAGCGCACAGGGGCTTCGCGGCGAGTACTTCCGTGGGCGCGAACTGCAGGGCGACCCGGTGCTGTCACGCATCGACCGGACCGTGGAGTTCCGCTGGGACCGCGGCGCCCCGACGACCGATCTCGTCGCACGCGGCGAACTGGCCGCCGAGCGCGCGCTGGGCAACGACGACTTCTCGGTGCGGTGGACGGGACGGATCGTGCCGCCCACGTCGGGACGCTACGAGCTTGCCGTTACGGCCGACGATGGGGTCAGGCTGGATCTCGATGGGCGGCGCGTGATCGACGACTGGGTGGTCACGCCGCGCGCAAAGGCCAGGACCGCGGCCGTCGATCTCGAGGCTGGCCGCTCGTATGACCTCCGGCTCGAATACTTCGAGGGCGGGCGTGACGCGGAGGTGCGCCTCGCGTGGAAACGGCCCGGAGCCAAGGCACCGCTCGAGGAGGCAGTCGATGCCGCGCGCGCCGCGGATGTCGTGCTCTTCGCAGGCGGCCTGACCGGGGACGTGGAAGGCGAGGAGATGCCGGTGTCGTATGCCGGATTCGCCGGCGGCGATCGCACCGACATCGCGCTGCCCCAGTCACAGCAGGCGCTGCTCCAGGCGCTGCACGCGACCGGCAAGCCGGTCGTCGTGATCCTGATGGGCGGCTCTGCGCTGGGCATCGAGTGGGCCGAGCAGCACGTGCCCGCCATCCTCATGGCGTGGTATCCGGGCCAGCAGGGTGGCGCAGCCATCGCAGATGTCCTCTTCGGCGACGTGAGCCCCTCGGGACGGCTGCCGGTGACGTTCTACAAGTCGGTCGACCAGCTGCCGCCGTTCAGCGACTACAGCATGAAGGGGCGCACCTACCGCTTCTTCGCCGGCGAGCCGCTCTACCCGTTCGGCTACGGGTTGTCGTACGCACGTTTCGCCTACTCGAACCTGCGGCTCTCCCGTCAGGGCAGCGGGTGGGACCAGGTGGACGTGTCGGTGGACGTCACCAACGCCGGCACCCGCTCCGGTCACGAGGTCGTGCAGCTATACGTACGTCCGATTGCACCGAAGGTCCCGATGCCCACCCGGGACCTGCGCGGATTCGAACGCCTGCTGTTACAGCCCGGAGAGCGGCGCACCGTGTCGTTCCGGCTGCTGACCTCGGAGATGATGGTCTTCTACGACGAAGCTCAGAAAGGCTTCACGGTGGCGCCGGGACAGTACGAGGTCGGCGTCGGCGCATCGAGCCGCGACATCCGCGCGACGACGGGGCTCATCGTCGGCTCCGACGCTTCTTGGCGGCCGCTTCGTGCCCGCCCGTGACATGGGGCAACGCAACCGCTCTCGGGCGCGGATTGCCGTCACCGCTTCGCGGCTGCGGCGGGCTCGAACAGCGGCGCGTGAACGCGCTGAAACGCGAGTCCTTCCGGAGTGCGGCCGGTCACGACGAAGCGAAATGGCCGCGCCGGTGGACTGATCTCGCCGACGAGCGCCTGCCCATCGGCCTGATCCGGGCGTCGCAGCGGCACCACGGCGATGTCCTCGAATGCCTGCGTGACGAGGCGCGCCTGCACGTCGGCGATGCCCTCGTCGAGGGTGAATCGCACCGTCTGCGTCACCCCCTCTCGCGGCGGACCTGTGGGGACGACCTCCGGCGCGCCGACGTGGAGGCCGCTTTTCGCCTGGACGACAAACAGGAACAGCCGGCTGCCCGACGCGCGGATGCGCCAGCGTCCAGCCTCTGGATGCGGCACGGTGATGATGCGGCCCGCCTCGAACTGGTGGTAATCGACACCGGCATCCGCGGCCTGCAGCACCGCGCCAGAGGGACGTGCGATTTCCACCAGGTCGAGGCACTGCACCGACACGGAGAACAACACGCTCTCCACGTCGTCAACCGGCACCGAGAACTCGTGCAGGCCCGCAGCGAGCATGCCGCCGGCGCGAAAGAGCGTCTCCTTGTGAGACATCGCGGCGGCCATCAACGCGCCCGACTCGCCCACCTCGGAGGGATGGAACAGGAAGAACTGACCACCGGTTGCTTCGGCCAGCTTGAAGTACGTCGGGTCGGGCCGCCCCGCACACGGCCAGCCGAGCCGTGACGAGGGCTGCTGCTCTTGCGAGAGGATCGTCGCCGCCGCGCACAGGGATGCCAGCACCGCGGTCAGAAACGCCCGTCCGCTCACGGTCATCAGGCGTGCACACCGAGCGGCCGGATTTCCACGGCGCCGTCCGTCATGGCCGGCATCTTCTGCGCCCACGCGATCGCCTGGTCGATGTCCTCGACCTCGATGATGTAGTAGCCACCGAGCTGTTCCTTGGTTTCTGCGAACGGTCCATCGATGGTGCTCGGATGGCCACCGAGGAACCGCACGGTGGTCGCGGTCGCGGTCGGCTTCAGCTCCGCCCCGCCGCGGATCACGCCGGCCGTCCGCATCTCCTCGCCATATGCGCGATGCGCCGCGTAGATGCGGTCCATCTCGGCTTTCTGCGTCGCGTCCCACGTGCGCTCGGCCCCGTACATCAGCAGCAGGTACTTCACGATGGTCCTCCCTTGGCCCGTGTATCGGGCGTCACTGCCTTGTCGAGCGGAAGCAGGGCGAATCGACACGACAATACCGGAATCGCCCGTCCCCGGGGCGGTCTTCGGTTCTCGGTCCTGAGGACGTCGGACGTTCGCGCGCGCGGTTACTCGGCGGTGATGACGAGCGGCGGCCGGCTCTCGAGGATATGGCACGGTGCAGCGGCGAACCCAGCATTCGTCCCATCGAAGATCTCTGCCGATTCGATTATCTCGGACGGCCACGCCGGGACTGCTTCTGTACCCTCCGCACCTCCGTGGCTCGGTCTGGCTACCCGCTTGCTTCGGTGAACACGTGATTCTCCCCGAACTGGCCGACCTGATCGCGACCCACGGCTATTGGCTGGTCGCCACCGTGGTGGCGCTCGAGAGCATGGGGCTGCCGCTCCCGGGCGAAACGACGCTCATTACCGCCGCGATTTACGCCGGGACCACGCACCAGCTGAACATCGTGACACTGATCGCCGCCGCCGCGTGTGGCGCGATCCTGGGAGACAACGCCGGGTTCTGGGTGGGGCGGCATTACGGCTATGGCCTGCTCGTGCGCCACGGGGAGCGCGTCGGCCTCACGGCCCGGCGCATCAAGCTCGGGCAGTTCGTCTTCGACAGGCACGGCGGCAAGGTGGTGTTCTTCGGGCGATTCATCGCGCTCCTGCGAGTGCTGGCCGCGCTACTGGCCGGCGTCAACTGCATGCGATGGTGGCGGTTCCTGTTCTTCAACGCGGTGGGCGGCGCGACGTGGGCCGCGGTATTCGGGCTCGGCGCGTACCTGTTCGGTGAGCAGGTGCACCAGTTGAGCAAACCCTTCGCCGTCGTGAGCTTCGCTCTCGCGATTGCCGGAATGCTCGGCGGCATGTGGTTCGTGCGGCGCCACGAAGCCGCGCTCGCAGAGCAAGCGGAACGGGCGCTGCCGGGTCCGCTGCCGCTCGCGTAGACTGAGACGTCCTGTTTCCCCGAAACGTTACGCGCGAGATCGGCATCGTCCATTGGCCATCCGAAATCCGGCATCCGACATCCGGTCGCGGCACCCTGCCTCCGGCATGGACTCATGACGCGCGCGCCTCGCGCCGCGTGGGTCGCGTGGATGGCGGTCTCGGTCATCTGGGGAACGACCTACCTCGGGATTCGCATCGCGCTCGAGACTGTCCCACCGGTGCTGATGGGTGGCATCCGCTGGACCACCGCGGGGCTGCTCGTCGCCGCGACCCTGCGCGCGCGCGGAACGCCACTGCCCGGCATCCGCGAGTGGCCGGGGTTGATGCTTCTCAGCGTGCTGATGATCGGGCTTGGCAATGGCATGGTCATCTGGGCCGAGCAGTACGTGCCGAGCGGGCTCACGGCGGTCGTCCTGGCCACGTCGCCGTTCTGGATGGTGGCGGTGGAGGCGATGCTCCGCGGCGGCGAGCGGGTGACGCGCGGAACGGCGGCCGGCCTCCTTCTCGGCTTTGGAGGCATTCTGCTGCTCGTCTGGCCGGATCTGCACGCCGGCGGGCTCGGCGCGGCTCATTTCGCGCTCGGGCTCGTGTCGCTGCAGGTGGCGTGTGCGGGCTGGGCGCTCGGATCCGCCTGGTCGAAGCGGCATGCCGCAGGAGAGAATGTCTTCGGCGCCACGGCGCTCCAGATGTTCTTCGGCGGCGTGCTCATGCTCGCCATCGGCACCGCTCTCGGAGAGTGGCGGGCGCTCTCCTTCTCTGCGCGCACTGCGGTGACGATGACCTACCTGACAGGCGTGGGCTCGATCGGCGGCTTCGTCGCGTACATCTACGCGCTGCGGCACCTTCCGGTGTCCACCGTGTCGCTCTACGCCTACATCAACCCTGTCATCGCGGTGATACTGGGCGCGCTCGTGCTGAACGAGCCCTTCGGCCTGCGCATCGTGCTCGCGTCGGGCCTGGTGCTGGCAGGACTCGCCTTGGTGCGGGTCTCGTCCGGGCGCCGCGCCCGAGCGCTTGCGGCAGCGGCGACGGCGGCCGGTGCGGCGGCGGCGGTCGCAGATTCGAGGACTTCATGACCACGACGCTCCCGCGCATCAAGCACCTGCCGCCAAACGCGGCAGGCGTCGCGTTCTTCCTGTGCTGTGGGAAAGACCTGCGCCACGGCAGAGGGGGCGAGTTCATCAGCGTGACCCTGCAGGACTCCACCGGCCAGCTTCCCGGACGCATCTTCGACAATGTCGAGCAGCTCCGGGACGAGTTCGAGGCCGGGGAGTTCGTCAGGGTGCAGGGGCGTAGCGAAGTGCACAACGGCCGGCTGCAGCTCGTCATCGAGAAGATCCGCCGCGTCATCAAGTCCGATGATGACGCGGGGTTCCGGGAGGAAGACTGCGTGCGCAGCTCGCCACGCCCAATCGGCGAGATGTGGGAGGAACTCGAGGCGGTGGTTCAGAGCGTATCGGATCCGTTCGTGCGGACGCTGCTCGAGCGCACCGTGCATGCGCGCGAAGCCAGGCTGCGCGTCTG
Source organism: Vicinamibacteria bacterium (assembly GCA_963697705.1). Taxonomy (GTDB): domain Bacteria; phylum Acidobacteriota; class Vicinamibacteria; order Vicinamibacterales; family JAENWD01; genus CAVUCH01. The sequence goes on along the minus strand of CAVOPA010000004.1, from coordinate 218,491 downwards.
GCCCGCGGCGGTCACGGTGCACCACGCGTATCGCGGCGGTTTTCTCGAGCACGTGCTCAAGGTGGCCGCCACCGCGCGTTTTCTGGCGTCCGCGTACGGCGCCAACGTCGATCTGGTGATCGCCGGCGCGCTGCTGCACGACATCGGCAAGCTCGACGAGCTCGAACACGATGTCTACACGCGGTATTCGCGCGATGGCAACTTGATCGGGCACATCACGCTCGGCGTGATGGCCGTACACGAGACGTGCGCTGATATTGCTGGCTTCCCAGACGATCTGCGCTCGCACATCGAACACCTGGTCGTGTCGCACCACGGCAGCCAGGAGTTCGGCTCCCCTGTGGAACCGATGACGGTCGAAGCCTTTATCCTGTCGATGGCTGACGACCTCGACGCCAAGATTCACCAGGTGCGACACGCATCGGCAAGCGACGGCGGCGACGGCGAGTTCACCGGCTACCAGCCGCGCCTCGGACGTGTGCTCTGGAAGGGCGCGCGCGGCAGCGCGCCCGTCACCGGCTGAACGATGTCGAATGGGGGTGCAGGACGTTGAAGCTTCGCGTCGGACGCAGGATGTGGGTCACTGAACCGCGTCGGCATGCGGCACGTGACATCCTGCGTCCGGCATTCGCCGCGACCTCCGGCCTCACGTCATCCGCGCGTCAGACGACCCGGCGTCCGCTGAGCAGTCGCACGAGGAACAGCACCACGGCGATGACCAGCAGCACCCAGATGAAGTTCCCGAGCGTGTAGCCGCTCACCATGCCCAACAGCCACAGCACGATCAGAATGATCGCAATCGTTTCAAGCATCGCAGCGCTCCTTGACCAATGCATCGCCGACGCGATGCGCGCGGTTCACGTGTCGGCGCTCTACGCGCCAGTGTCGAACCGAGCAGGCTGCAACAGGGGTGCCACGAGCGGCGCCCGGCGCCCGTCACTCACGGGCTGGATCTGCTCAGCCCTTTTCTGCCTAGCGGTTAGCCCCAGCGCTGCGCCTGCCTGCCCCGCGCAAGACACCGCGGCGCCACCTGACTCGGCGCCAACAGCAGGGCAGCGCGCTTCCGCGACTGTGTCTTTCCTGGGGGGAGCCGTGGCAGGGTTCGTCGCACATGAGGCGGGGCACGCGTTCTTCGACACCGCGTTCAACGCCGAGCCGGGGCTGAAGCGCGTGTCTTTCGGCCCCATCCCCTTCTTTGCGATCACGCACCAGCCGGTCGGCCGACGGCAGGAGTTCGTCATCTCGTCGGCCGGCTTCTGGGTACAACACGCCACGAGCGAGTGGCTGCTTACCCGGCGTCCGCACCTGCGCGATGAACACGCCCCGTTCGCCAAGGGCGTGCTCGCATGGAACGTCGCGGCCTCGGTCGTCTACAGCGGCGCCGCGTTCGCGCGTATCGGCCCTCCGGAACGCGACACCCGTGGCATGGCCGTCTCGCTTGGCGTTGCCGAACCGTGGATCGGCGCGCTCGTGCTCGGTCCCGCGGTGCTCGACGCCGTGCGCTACCTGCGGCCGCAGGCTCGCTGGGCGGGGTGGACGTCGCGCGGGCTGAAGATTACGGCTGTGCTGCTCACCGCCGCAGCTCACTAAACTTAATTCGAGTTCCGAATCCGGAATTCTGACTGCGGAAGTACTGCAGCATGCAGGAGAGCTCAGTGTGGACTGGAATTACGCGTTCGTGAGCTTCGAGGGGCCATGACTCGTTCCGCCTTCCAGCCTCCTGCGTTCCGCCTTACTTCCGAAGTCCGAATTCCGCGGTCGACACCAATTCCGAACTCCGCGTTCCGAATTCCGAATTACGAGGCGGCGTCGTCGAGCGGCTGCGCGCCACGGGGTCCGAGAGCGAATGTCATGAGCCCCTCGACGACCACGCGGCCGTCAACGCGGGCGACGCCCTTCAGGCGTCCCATCCGGCTCCGCAGGCGGAGTACCGTGGCCTCGATCTCCACGACATCGCCCGGGTACACCGGGTGGCGATAGCGCACGCGCTCGATGCCGGCAAAAAACGGGAGGCGCTGCCTGTTCTCCGGCTTCGCGAGAATCATGATCGCGCCAACCTGCGCGATCGCCTCGGTCAGGATGGTCGACGGGAGCACCGGCCGCTCTCCGGGCGGGTGCGCGAGATAGCGCTCGTTGAACGACACATTCTTCACGCCCACGATCCGCCGGTCCGCCTCGAACTCCGTGATGCGGTCCACCAGTAGGAACGGGTATCGGTGCGGCAGAATCCGCTCGATCGCCGAGTAGTCGAGCGGCAGCGTCAGCGTGTCCATGTCAGTCACTCGTGCGTCACTCCGTCACAATGTCAGGGCGCGTCGCGTCTCTCGTGCCCGTCGCGGGCCTAGCCTTTAGCCCTTGGTCTTTGCCCCTTGGTCTTTGCCCCTTAGCCCTTGGCCCTTGGCCCTTAGCCCTGTTTGTCCCTTCAGTATCCCACTGCGCCGCCGTCTTCGCGCGGGTCGGTCGCGCCGAGCCGGAGGCCCGTTCCGGGCTCGATGACGACCGCCTGGACACCGCCCATGTCGCTGTCGACGTGCGTCGTATGTCCGAGCGCCTCGAGGGCACCGATCACGTCTGCAGCGAAGCCCAACGGCTCGAGCTGCACCTTGTCGGGCTGCCATTGGTGGTGAAATCGCGGCGCATCGACTGCCTGCTGCACGTTCATGCGGTGATCGATCGCATTCACCAGCACCTGCAGCACCGTCGTGATGATCTGCCCACCGCCAGGGCTGCCGGCCACCAGCCACGTGTGTCCGTCGCGGACCACGATAGTTGGCGTCATCGAGCTCAACATCCGCTTGCCGGGCGCGATCGCATTGGCGTCGCCGCCGAGCAGCCCGAACATATTCGGCGCTCCGGGCTTCGCGCTGAAATCGTCCATCTCGTTGTTCAGCAGAAAGCCAGCGCCGGTGACCACCTGTCCGCTGCCGTACCCGCCGTTCAACGTGGTGGTCGTGCTGACGGCGTTGCCCTCGGCGTCGACGACGGAGTAATGGGTCGTCTGGGACGACTCGTAGTCGCGGGGCTGTCCGGGTTTGATGGCGCTGCTCGGAGTCGCCCGCCTCTCGTCGATGCCCGCGCGGAGGTGGTCCGCGTACGGCTTCGCGATGAGGCCAGCCACCGGAACGCGGACGAACGCAGGATCGCCGAGCCATTCGGACCGATCGGCATAGACTCGGCGCTCGGCTTCGATCATGAGGTGCATCGTACGTGACGAATTGTGGCCGTACTCGGCCAGCGGATACGCCTCGAGGATGTTGAGCAGCTGCAACAGCGCCACGCCGCCAGAACTCGGGGGCGCCATCGACACGATGCGGTGACCGCGGTAGGCGCCCACGAGGGCAAGCCTTTCGATCGGCTCGTAGCGCGCGAGATCGGCAGTGGTGATGAGGCCGCCGGTCCGCGACATCTCGGCCGCAATCAGCTGCGCGATCCGACCGCGGTAGAACGCGTCCGGACCCTGCTCGGCGATGGCCTGGAGCGTGGTGGCCAGGTCGGCTTGCCGCAGTCGCTCGCCGGCTTCAGGCGGCGTGCCGTCCTCGCGCAGAAACGCGCGGGCCGTCGCGGGGAACTGCGCGAACAGCGAGCGGTGCGCCGCCAGGGACGCGGCGAACGACCAGCTGATCTCGAAGCCGTCGCGGGCGAGTTCTATCGCCGGTCGCATCACGGCCGCGAGCGGCAGCCGCCCGTATTTGCGCTGGGCGAACGCCAGGCCCGCGACGCTGCCGGGCACCCCCGAGGCGAGCGGACCGACGAGGCTCCGCGACACGACGGGATTCCCCCGCTCGTCGAGGAACATGTTGCGTTCGGCCGCGGCCGGCGCCGTCTCGCGGTAGTCGATCGTCGTCTCACGTCCATCGGCCATGCGGATGACCATGAAGCCGCCGCCACCGATGTTCCCCGCGCCCGGGTACGTGACCGCCAGGGCGAAGCCGACGGCAACCGCGGCGTCAACTGCGTTGCCGCCCTGTTGCATGATTGCCACGCCGGCCTTCGCGGCGTAACTGTCGGCCGCGGCGACCATCCCGTGACGCGCGCGCGCCGGCTCGCGGGAGGCGCCGTCGACGGGGACCAACCCGCCGCACATTGCCGCTATGCCCATCACGACCACCGCGGGGCGGCGCACGAGGGGGCGTAACAGCGCAGCTGGTCTGATCATCGAGGATGTGGAATGTGGCCGATCCGACGGCCGGTCGGACCGTTCTCCTCGTGGAGGCCGCGCGTCCGGGCCGCCGCGAGAAATACCAGTATAATCCGGCTTCCGGCCGCCGCAGTGCGGTCGCCGCCCCGCGCGTCCCGTTCTGGCGCTGAGTGCCCGTGTCCGATCCACACCTCACAACCACCCCACACCCGGAGGTCACGGCGCCGCCGAGCGACTCGGCCCTGCTGCTCACGCTGTTCGAGCTGGGGCGCGAAGTGACGTCGGTGCTGGACCTGGAGGAATTGCTCGAAAAGCTGCCGCAGCTCATCGCTCGGCTCACGGAGTTCCACGCCTTCGCCGTGTATTTGCTGGACGACAAACGCGGCGACCTTCGCATCGCCTACTCGGTCGGTTACCCGGAGGAGACCCGCCGCACGCTGCGGATGAAGGTTGGCCAAGGCATCGTGGGCACCGCGGTCGCCCGGGGAGAAGCGGTACGCGTCGCCGACGTGATCGGCGACGCGCGTTACGTCGACGCGGTGCCGGGCACACGGTCCGAGCTGGTGGTGCCGCTGCGGCGGAAGAAGCGCGTGATCGGCGCCTTGAACCTCCTGAGCTCGAAGCCGGGCCAGTTCACCGAACGAGACGAGGCAATCCTGCGGCAGTTCGGCGCGCACGTGGCGGTGGCGCTCGAGAACGCGCGCCTGTTCGATCGCGAGCGCCAGTACTCGTCGACGCTCGAGACCCTGGCGGAGATTGGCCAGGAGGTAGCGTCCATCCTGGATCTCGACGAGCTGCTCGAGCGGATCGCCGTCCTCGTGCGCCGGCTCATCGACTATCGGACCTTCGGGATCCTGCTGCTGAACGAGCCGGCGGGCGAACTCGAGATGAAGCTCGCCATCCGATATGGCGACAAGCTGAACTTGCCGAAGGTCAAGCTCGGCGCCGGCATCGTCGGGTACGCCGCGCTGCACCGGGAAGCGGTGCTGGTCCCCGATGTCTCGCTCGATGCGCGGTACATTCCCGTCGTCGAGGACTGCCGATCGGAGCTGGCGATCCCCATGCTGGTCAAGGATCGCTGTATCGGCGTGTTCGATCTCGAAAGCCCGGAGCTCGACGCCTTCAACAAGGAGCACGTCGAGATTCTCACCCTCCTGGCGAGCCAGGCTGGCGTGGCAATAGAGAACGCGCGGCTCTACAAGGAGGTCCGGTCGAACGAACTGCGAATCGAGCGCGAGCTGACGTTCGCGCAGCGCGTCCAGGCAGCGCTGCTGCCGACGGGGTTGCCCAAGCGCCTGCGCGGCATCGACGTGGCCGCGCGCTTCGCCCCGGCGCGCGAGCTGGGGGGCGACCTGCACGACTTCCTCTCGCCCGAGGCCCACAGCCTCGTGGTCGCCGTCGGCGACGTGTCGGGCAAAGGCGTGCCGGCGGCGCTCTACAGCGCGTTTGCGGGCGAGATCGTTCGCTCGCGCACGTTCCGGCGGCGCTACACCCCGGAGCGGACGACGCCGGCGGGCGTGCTCGCGGCGATGAACACAATCCTTCACGAGCGCGGGCTGGAGGAGTACTACTGCACCCTCACGTACGCCTCCTTCGATCTGAAGCGACGCAGCGTCACCTTGGCCAACGCCGCGCTGCCGTACCCGATCCGGTGCGCGGAGGACTCGTGCGAACAAGTGTCACTGCCCGGCATCCCGCTCGGTTCCTTTGCCGGTGCCGCGTACGACGAGATCACGTTCGACCTGTCGCCGGGTGACACGTACGTGTTCTGCACCGACGGCGTATCGGAGGCGTTCTCACCGTCGGGCGAGGAGTTCGGGACCGGACGGCTGATCCAGGTGGTGAAGAGCCGCCGTCACGGCAGCGCGTCGGACATCGTGAACGCGATCTTTGACGCGGTAGAAGTCTTCCGCGCCGACCGGGCGCAGAGCGATGACATGACGGCGGTCGCGGTCAGGTTTACGGGGTAACGGTTCACCGTTCACCGTTGACCGTTCACCGTGGACCGTTGACCGTTGACCGTTGACCGTTGACCGTTCGACGACACTACAAAGGCCAGGTTCAGCGGGATTGATTGATGCAACGGCGATGAACGCGCTCGCCCTCAAACCGTCGGTCAACGGTCAACGGTCAACGGTCAACGGTCAACGGTCAACGGTTGTTACCCACGCAGGACGTGCAGGCTCTGCTCGCGCAGGTGCAGGCCCATCGCGCGTCCGCCGAAAGTACCAAACTCCGTGACCTTGCCTTTGACGCGCACGCGCGCGCCGCGCGGGGGCACGCGGCTGCCGTCGGAGACAACAGTGACCTCTCCGGACGAATCGCCGACCTTATAGATCTTCAGCGGTACTAGCGGGAGCCCCCACGAGCTGGTGACCACGCCTTCCACGTTGACGCTGCGGTTGTAGTACCGACCTGGGTTGTACTGGAGATCCGCGATCGAGGGCGACCGCATCGCGCACGATGCCGTGGTCAGCACGGTGAGGGCGACGAGCACGGAAGACAATCGCAGGTGTCGCATCTATCGCTCCCTGCGCCATGAGGCGCGAAGGGCCGCGCACGGATCGTGAGAACGACGAAGACGGAATGCGTGCGGTGCCAGCGCCTGCCTGAGAAAGCGCATTCCGGTGATCCGACGCGGCCGCACGCGACTACTTCAACGACCGTGCCGGAGCCTCGGCCGGGGAATCCGCGCGTTTGTGGGAGAGGCTCCGAACGGCTGTCACACGCCGGCGACAGGAGTGCCCTCTGGGCAGAGCACAATCTCCAGCGGCCGCCCGTGGGATCGAGGTGCCGGCGTTTCAGTACGCCGCCAGGTACCGCTCGATCTCCCACGGTGAGACGTGCTTGATGTAGTCGAACCACTCCTCGCGCTTGGCTTCGAGGAAGTGCTGGAAGATATGCTCGCCGAGCGTTTCGCGAATCAGGTCGTCCTTCTCCAGCTCGTCGAGCGCCTCGCTGAGGTTGCCCGGCAATTCGTCGATGCGGAGGTGACGTCGCTCGCGGTGGCTCATCTTGTAGATGTTCTTGTTCACCGGCGGACCGGGCTCGAGTTCGCGTTCGATCCCGTCGAGCCCGGAACGAAGCATGACTGCTAGCGCGAGATACGGGTTGCAGGACGGATCCGGCATCCGCAGTTCGATCCGCGTGGCATCGCCGCGCGACGCCGGCACGCGCACGAGCGGGCTGCGGTTGCGCTCCGACCAGGCGATGTTGGTCGGGGCCTCGTAGCCAGGCACCAGCCGTTTGTACGAGTTCACGAGCGGGTTGGTCACCGCGCAGAACCCCTTGGCGTGCCGCAGCAGGCCGGCGATGAACTGCAGGCAGATCGTGCTGAGCTGCCACGGGCCCTCGGCGTCGTAGAACCGGTTGACGTCGTCGCTGAGCAGCGACATGTGCGTATGCATGCCCGACCCGTTGATGCCGAACACCGGCTTCGGCATGAACGTCGCGTGCAGCCCGTTGGTCATGGCGACGTGCTTCACCACGAAGCGGAAAGTCGTGATGTTGTCGGCGGTGGTGAGCACGGTGTCGTAGTGGAAGTCGATCTCGTGCTGGCCCGCCGCGACCTCGTGGTGCGCGGCCTCCACGTGGAAGCCCATCGCCTCGAGCGCGAGCACGATCTCGCGCCGTACGTCTTCCCCCTGGTCCACCGGTGTCAGGTCGAAGTAGCCGCCGGCATCGTGGGTTTCTGTCGTTGCCGCGCCGTTGCGCCGCTGGAACAGGAAGAACTCGCACTCGGGACCCGCATTCATCGCGAAGCCCTTCGCGGCCGCGAGCGCGATGACACGCTTCAGCGTGCTACGCGGGCAGCCCTCGAACGGGACGCCTTCAGGCGTGTAGATGTCGCAGATCATCCGGGCGACCTTCTCGCCCGAGGGGTTGTCCCACGGATAGATGGTGAACGTGTCGAGGTCGGGACGCAGGTACATGTCCGACTCCTCGATCCGGACGAAGCCCTCGATCGACGAGCCGTCGAACATGATGAGGCCGTTCAGCGCGTCCTGGAACTGGCGATTGGGAATCTCGACGTTCTTGATCGTCCCGAGGATGTCGGTGAACTGCAAGCGCATGAACTTGACCTGCTCGCGCTCGGCCCACTCGAGGATTCGGGCGCTCTGTTCCGCGAGGTTGCCCGCCGGCGTCGCTGCCATGACTGCTCCTTCATCCCCACTACTGCCCGTCCCAGGTTTCGAGGCCGACCTGAGCGGGGCGCTTCGCGCACTGTCGCGGCCCGTAACATTGCGAAGGATGCACGCGACGAGGCGAGTAGTCGCAGTGATCGAGCCGTTTCCTGCAAAGTGTAGCGCATCGAGTGCACGACGACGCGACTGCCTCGCGCCCCCGGCCGGGACTCAGCGAAACCAGGCCCCGGCCGGGCGCGGGGTTGATGCGTCTGAACGGGCAGTAACGGACGCAGTTGTTCAGTTCTGGGCGTCAGATCGCGTGTCACCGCGGTCCCGTGTAGGGAATCCGCAGAATGAAACGTGACACGCCAGGAGCCGGAGGAATGAGTATGCGCGCATGGACAGTCGTGGCCGCGGGGCTCGTGGCGGCATCGGCCAGCGTCAGCGCGGCGGTGCTGATGGACAACCCGCCCGCCAAGCAGCAGCAACAACGGCAGAAGACGCCCGATGGCGTCGAGCCCGGGGACGAGGACCCCATCATTCGCGAGGTACAGCGGCGGGTCCAGGTGATGGGCGGCCCTGACGTGCAGATTGGCGTCTCGATTCGCGACCTCGAAGGTGAGCAGGCGCACGGCGGGCGTGGTGCCGTGGTAGCAGGCGTCCGCGCCGACAGCCCCGCAGCCAAAGCGGGAATCAAGGACGGCGACGTGATCGTGGAGTTCGACGGCGAGCGGGTGCGCAGCGCCAAACACCTGTCACGTCTCGTGGCGGAGACGCCGACCGGCCGGTCGGTGAAGGTGGTGGTCGAGCGCGACGGCGGCCGTGTCGATCTGCAGGTGGCCCCGGAAACCGCCAGGGCCGACACCGAGTTCCCGATGCGGCGGATGCCGAACCGCGAGTTCGAGTTCAACGGAGAGAACTTCAGGTTCGACGGACCGGACATGCACGGCCTGTTCGAACAACATGGACCGGGCGGCCCCGACGTGCTGATCGTGCCGCAAGGTCGGGGACGCCTCGGAATCGGCATCCAGGATCTGTCGCCGCAGCTCGCGGAGTACTTCGGCACCAGGGACGGCGTGCTGGTGACCAACGTCGAACCCGACTCGCCCGCCGCGAAGGCCGGTCTCAAGGCCGGCGACGTGATCACCGCCATCGGCGATACGCAGGTCGGCTCGCCCGCGGACCTGACGCGCGCGGTGCGCCGGGCAGACGAAGGCGCCGAGCTGTCGATCACCTACATGCGCGACAAGAAGCAGGGAACCGCGACCGCGAAGCTCGAGACCCGCGAGCGCGAGCCGAGGCGACGGGGAGAACCGATCTAATCCGTTAACCGTTAACCGTTAACCGTTGACCGTTAACCGCTGACGTGATTGACGAACGACGGTTGACGGTCGTCGATTGACGGTTGACGGTCAGCCCTCGACGGTGGACGGTGACGGCAGCGCGGTGACGAAGGTCGCGAGTTGTGCGGCGAGGATGGCGGCGATTGCCTGCGTCGCCTCGTCGCGTTCGGCGCCGCGACGCATTTCGGCGGCGAGAACGCCCACGCAGCCGTCGCCGGTGATGATCGGGGCGACGATCGCGCCCGGCATCGAGCCGTGCGCGGCGACGGTACGCAGCTCGCCGTGTCGAAACGCGTCGGCAGCGGCGTTGTCGGCACCGCGACTGATGCTGCCCATGCGGGCGAGCACGGTGGCCGGGTACCCCTGGGCCAGGATCGGGAAGAGCGATGTGCCCGGCCGGTCGGCGACCCACACGATCAGACCCGAGGCATCGATGACACCCGCCGCGCGTTCGAGCAGCACCGGGAGCTCGCCGGGGTCAGCCACGCGCGCGAGGTCGGCGCACACTCGGGCGGTCGCGGCGAGGTCCACGCCAACGGCCTCGGACCGCGACGTCGACTGGCCGATTGGAATGACCGCCGCAGTCCGCACCGGCTGCGCTCCTGCGTGGCCCGGCCGGTCCGCCCGCTCCGCGCGGAGCAGCGCGCCGCCGGCCGGCGCGCCATCCTCCGTCACACCACGGTTTGCCTCGCGCGTGTCCTCCGCCGGTGCTGCCTGGCCTCTCGCGACGAGCAGCAGCGCGAAGCACAGCCCGAGTGCCGCAGCTCCGCCGAGCACGTAGATCTGCTGCGCCCCGAGCGCGTCGATTCGCACGTCCGAGCTGGTGCGTTGTTCCGTCCGTGCCTGGTCGACGTACCGGCTCATCTCGCTCGTCACACCGTTGAGCTCGGTGAAGATCAGGTCTGACGCCATCAGCCGCTGCCCGTCCGCCATGTAGGTGCGAGCCCGGGCGTCGAGATGCGTGTGCTGGCCCGCGAGACCGATGGCGCGGCGCGCCGCCGCCTCCGCGGGTGCGGCGGTTGCGGTCGTCGCCAGACCGCCGAGCGTGCGCTCGAGCGAGCTGCGCGTGGCGGCCACCCGGTTGATCCAGTACTCCGGGCCCTGACCGTCGGCAACATACGACTGCTGTGCGGTGCGGAGCCGTTCGACCAGCAGCGCGGCCTCGTGTGCCTGGCTCTCGAATACGCGCTCGGCGCTGCGCTCCGCCACGATCGCGTGATCCAGCCTGTTCAGCAGGTAGCCAGCCCCGCCGACGCAGCCAACTGCCAACAGGAACACGATCACACGGACAGCGCGATGGCTCATTCAGTCTCTTGACTCGGGTCGCGCGTTGCGACGGACGACTGCCGGAGCGGGCCGCCCGAGCGCTGCAGCGCGTACACGACGCCGCCGGGCAGGCTCGCCGTGAAGGTCACCGCCAGGTACAGCAGCGCCAGCGACACTGACACCTCAGTAGGCGCGCCGAGACGGCCGAAGAAGAAGATGTAGAGAGCTTCGCGCACGCCGAGCCCGTTGACGCTGACCGGGATCATGCCCGCAAGCGAAATGAGCGGCACGAACACGGCCACGCTGGCAAACGGAAACTGCAGGTCGAGGGCTCTGGCGTTCAAGAATACCACGGCAATAACGAGCGCCTGGAAGACGAACGACAGCAGCACGGCCCCGAGGAGGACCCCGCCGTGCGACCAGTACGAGGTCACCGCGTCGTGGAGCGGCGTGGCGCGCACGCGCATCCGCCGGAGCGGTGTCGCCGCGATCAGCCGGTCGGCCAACCCGTACACGCCCCGGGTCGCGAGCACCACGTTTATGGCGATGAAGCCGCTGAAGAGCAAGACCGTGAGCGTCGAGAGCGTCACGCCCATCAGGTCCACGGCCGGCGCGCGCCAGGCCGCGATGAGGGCGATCGACAGCAGCGCAAAAAGACCCAGGTTGCGCTCCATGAATACGGAGGTCGTCGCGCGGGCCGCAGAACCTGTTTCGCGGGCGAGGAGCACCGCCTTCACCGCGTCGCCGCCAACGACCGTCGGCAGGAACAGGTTGAAGAACATCCCGATGAAGTAGAACGCGAGCAGCCGCGTATACCGGACCGCGCCGAGACCAACCGGCGCGAGCAGCAGGCGCCATTTCCACGTGGAGAGCGCCTGCCCGGCGGCGTAGATCAGGACACCGGCGGCGACGTATTCAAACCTGGCGTCCGCGAGCCGGGCGAGGATCGCCCGCACGTCGGTGAACCAGAAGATGAAGGCGTAGAGCGAGACGCTGACCAGCGGCTTGAGCCAGCGCGCGGGACCTCCCTGGCCAGGAACGGCGCCGGACGGCAGGAGTCCGTGCGCCGGAGCCGTACCGGGGGAGTCGAGCATCCCGCAACTATAGAACGACGTCGCTATTGCGAGGCGCCGCTGGCCGGCTGGCTGGCGGGCGGCTGCAGGATGACGTAGGTGGGCAACCCGACCGCGCGAAACCGACTCATGACGCTCCGCGCGGGCTCGGCATCAGGATCCTCAGCCTGGAATTTCACGCGCACGTAGCGATCGAGGGCACCCTTCACCTCGGCATCGGCCAGCGTGGTCGTGTCCATCGTCAGGCAGTTCTTGCACCAGGTCGCCCAGAAGTCGATGAGAACGGGCTTGCCTTCGCGGCGGGCGGTCTCGAGCCCCTTGGCGAGCGACGCATTCCAGCCCGCCTTCAGCTGCTCGTCGACGCTCGACTGGACCGCGGCGGGCTCGACCCACCGGTTCGACAGGATGCTATACGCCTCGTAGCCGTAATACACGGCCGTCGCGAGAATCACGATCCCGAACACCTGCTTGACGCGCACCATCCAGGCGCCCGGCTTCGGCAGCGACGCGAGGCCGGCGCCGGCCACCGGCCACGGCAGACCCATGCCGACGCCGAGCACGAAGGGCAGTCCGAGCGCGATCGTCGTGCCCGCCGCGTAGAGGTTGCTCGAGAAGAGCACGACCTGGATGACGACGGGAGCAACGCAGGCGCCCGCGAGCAGGGCGGCCACTCCGCCCATCGTGAAGGCGAGCACCACCGTGCCGCGGCCCGCCTTCGGATTGACGGCACTCGAGAACCGCGAGAAGTCGATCTCGAACACGTCGAACATCGCCAGGGCGAGCGCCACGAACAGCACCGCGATCGCGAGGTTGAACCACGGCGAGGCATTGAGCGTGCCGAAGGTGCCTGCGGTGAGAATCACGATGACGCCGAGGATCCCGTAGACAAGGGCCATCGCGCTGCCGTACGCCGCGCCGAGCCACAAGCCGCGCAGGCGGGATGCCGCCGCGGCGCCCGCGCCGATGATCGCAAGGTTGATCGGGATCATCGGCAGCACGCACGGCGTCAGATTGAGCGCGATGCCGCCCAGGAGCACGAGCAGCAGGATGGCCAGCGGGCCGCGGCCTTCGAACCATCCCTTCTGATGCACGCCTCGTTCGGCATCACGCACGAACGACAGGAACTCCGCCTTGCGCAGGTAGCCGCCCGTTGTGCCGGCCAGTGTGAAGTCATCGAGCGCGCGCACATCGAAAGGGCCGTCCGCCGCCGTGCGCCGTTCCGTCGCCGGCGCGGCTCCGGCCGGACGGGTGCCGCGACCGAACGCGATCGCCGCAAACACGGAGTCGGCTGCACCCGTGTCCACGGCCTGATTCGCGGCGACTACGTTCACCGTCCACGAAAGCGCAACCGTCGTCGGCGCAAAACACAGGCGGTCGTTGCAGGCCTGATAGCGCAAGCTGCCCGGCACCTGGAGCGGCCCGGGCGTCGCTGCCGGCGGCAATGAGATCTCGGCCCCGAGCGCGAACTCGTGGGGAAACACGGCCAGCGGCTGCTCGATGTCGATCATTTTGAAATCGAGGGGAGCCGGGTAGACGACCTCGATGACCTCCGCGCCCGCTGGAGGCGCCACGTTCAGGACCGTGGGGATGAGTGTCTGGTCGCGCGGGGCGTTCGACTGGACGTGGAATTCCGGAGGCAGCGTCACCACGACGGCGAGGCGCACGCGGTCGCCGGGATGTGCTGACGCCTGGGCGACGCGGGGGCTCAGCGTGGCCCTGACGCCGCGCAGTTGCGCCTGCAGCCCGCCGCTGGCGAGGAGGACGAACCCGAGAACGAGCAGGCTGCGGCGCATGATGCTGTGTGGGCGAACCGGCAACGCTCCGCGCGCCAGCCCCTAAGACGAGAACCCCGGTGGTCCGCGCTCACTTCCCGGCGGTGATCAGTCGCCCTTCTGCCGCTCGAGTTCCTCGACGGGGCGGAGCGGAATCACATCCGGGCGTGAACTGGGCAGCGGCATCCAGTCGAACTTGACGGGCGGGACGTCCTGGAACATGAAGTCCCACTTCCACCGCTCTGACGGGTTCGACGCCTGCAGCCAATTGCGGGCGCTGACGGGGCGCGAGAACTGGATGTTGGCGATGTCGGCGTAGGCGGGATTGGCGGCAAGCGCTTCCGCGAGCGCCGATCGCACCTCCGCCACCGACGCGAACGGCACTGCCTGCCCGGTCGCCCTGGCCACGGCCAGGAAGATGTCGCGATCGTCGCGCGCCTCGCCCGGGGCATCGAACACCTTGGCCGCGCCCTGCACGCGCCCCTGGTCGTTCGTGTACGTCGATTCCTTCTCCACCCACGCGGAGCCCGGCAAGACGACGTCCGCCACGCGTGCCAGCTCGGTCAGCAGTACGCCTTGGTACACGAGCAGCTGCAGCGCGCCCGAGCGGCGCGCCTCGATCACCCACGACACGTCGCCGATCGAACCGTCCGGACCGGGATCGAACACGTACAACGCCCGGACACGGCCGCCGTCGATGTCGGCCCGCAGCGCCGTCACGTCAGGCTGCGCCCGCGTTGCCAGCGCCCGTCGGCAGGCCCAGGTCGCGCGCGCCGCTCACGTTCGGTGCGTCCACGGGCGGCACCTTGAACTTCGCTCGGGCCGGCTGCTTCTTCTCGTTGTACGGCCAGCTGAGCGCGATCGCGCTGGCAAGCCGCTCGATGACGAACAGCTCTTCGTTCGATGCGTGAGCCGATGCGAGGAACGTGAACCCGTCGGGCGCGTGCGCTTTCGCTGCCGTGCCGATTGCCGCCAGCGCGGCGTCCCAGGCCGCCGGCGCGTGGAGCCCATCCGCGCCGCGAACGAGCGGCTTCCGCAGGCGATCTTCGCTCTCGATCCAGTGATACTGGAACCGCCCGATATCGCACATCCAGTAGCCGTTGACATCGTGGTTCAGTCGCGGCGTCATGCGGACGAGCCGCGCGCCCTTCGCCCATTCCGGCTTCGCTTTGATCCACGCGGTCGTGTTGCAGCCCTTCGAGCAGAGCGTGCAGATCGTGTCGACCGCGTCCGGATTGTCCCAGGGGCGCGACTTGAAACGGTAGTCGCGTGTCGTGATCGCGCCGACCGGGCAGACGTCCATCAGGTTGCCTGAGAGGATCGAGTGGACGCCTTCCTCCTGAAAGGTCGCGATCTCGCTGCCGCCGCCGCGATCGACGATGCTGATCTGCGCGTCGGTGTCGATCTCCTTCATGAATCGCACGCAGCGGGTGCAGAGGATGCACCGGTTGCGGTTGAGCATGAGCGTGGGACCGAAGTCGACGTCCGCCTTGACGCCTTCGCCGTCGAACACGCGGCGCGGGAACTCCATCCGGCTCTCGCCGGGGCCAAAGCTGTACGAGAAGTCCTGCAGCGGGCACTCACCGCCCTTGTCGCACACGGGACAGTCGAGCGGGTGATTGACGAGAAGGAACTCGAACACGCCGGCGCGCGCCTCGACGACATCAGGCGTCTCTGTCAGGACGGTCATCCCGTCGGTGCAGATGGTCGAGCAGGCCGTCTGCAGCTTCGGCATCTTCTCGATCTTGACGATGCAGACGCGGCACGAACCGTCCACGCCGAGCGCGGGATGATAGCAGTAGTACGGAACGGAAAACCCGTTCTCGATGGCGGCCTGCAGAACCGTCTTGCCCTTTTCGACGGTGACCTGCTGGCCGTCGATGCTCATCGTCACGGTATCCATAACCACCGGATCATATCAGGTCACTGACGGCCCGCCTGACGGGGACCAGCAGGACCCCGATCATGGATTTCACGTGTCAGGCCGGCCCGCCAGAGGCGGGCCGATACAAGGCTCCGTTTGCCAACAAGCCGGAATTCGGCCTGGCCGGGCGCCTCTCCGAATCGGGTCTTCCGTTAACACGGGTCTTCCTGCACCTTGACACCCGCTCCCCGCGGGGCGTAGCGTGGCCGTACGCGTCCCCCTCCCCGGAGGCTGTCATGCAAGCCACGCGCATCCGTCTTCACCTCGGCCCTGCTGTCGAATGGGTGGTGGCGATCGCCTTCCTCCTCTGCACCCTCGGCGTCGCATCGCTCATCGTGCGTGAGCTCAAAACCGCGCCTCGCGCACAACCCGCGTCCAAAGCGGCGCCGGCCACGGCGCTGCCCGCCGCGGTGCCCGAACGCGCTGTTTCGGTGCCCAGCCTGATGCTGCTCGACGGGCGGCAGATTCGCGTCGGTGATACCCTCGCCCGCGTGGACCAGATCGTGAGCTGGCGCGGAGCCAGCGGACGACAGGTGGTCGATCGAGGCGCCCTCGGCGAACGAGTGACGCGCTTCTACGATCACCAGGGGACGTCGTTCGTCGTCGTCTTCGAGCCCTTCGAACGGGACGGCGCGCTTCGCGTGGCGGCGATTTATCTCCCCTGAAGGCTAAGGGCTAAGGGCTGAGGGCTGAAGGCGTGTGCTGGGCGGCGGCCGGGCTGAAAGGGTGACCGCCTTTCCGCTGCCTAGGGCGGCCCTTAGCCTTGAGCCCTTGGCCCTTAGTCTTCTTCCCCCCGCCGCCGGCCAGCAGCGTCGCGCGGTCCCGGTTCACCAGCAACCCGCGCAACCGCCCGGTGAAGGGCACCGATTGCTCGACGGTGCCATCGGTCACGCGGATCAGGGCGTCGCGGACGGTGCCGTCGGCGAGCTGCAGCGAGACAGTCAGCGGGAAATCGAACACGCGTCCGCGTTGCTCCACGCGCACGATAACGACCTGGCCGGCGCCGGACCCGTCCACTCGCCACGTCACCGTTGCGCTGGGAAGGTCGGAGCCGTAGATCCAGCCATCGAAGAAGCGCGACAGCGTCATCCCGGATTCGGACTCGAACAGCACGCGTAATTCGTCCGTGCCAGCCTTCTGGAATCGGTACGTGTCGTAGAACCGGCGGAGCGCCCGAAAGAACACGTCGTCGCCCACCAGCCGCCGCAGCATGTGCAGCACCATCGCGCCCTTGTTGTAGACCACTGCGCGAAGGATGCGGCTGTCGTTCTTGATGTGGCCGAGACGGTATCCGAGGTAGACCGCGCCCTGGTCGGACGTCGCAACCGCCCAACGGCTCATCGAGCGGATGATCCCGTCGAAGACGCCGGCGCCGCGTCGCCGCTCGGCGTACACGGCCGCGAAGTACTGCGCGAACCCCTCGCTCAGCCACTGCTCGTGGTAGTTCTTCCATCCCACGGCCTGGCCCCACCACTGGTGCGCGAGCTCGTGCGCCAGGAAGAACTCCGGGTAGTTGTCGAAGCTCGCCGGATCGTCGCGCCACGTGAACGGCGACGTCGGCAGCGGCTGGTTGAGGGCCGCGAAGTAGGCAGGACTGTGCCCGCCGGGCACGTAACTCTCGAGCAGGGCGAGGGTGAAGCCGGGATACGGGAGATCGTGCAGGATGCCCGCGTACACCGTGGCGATCTCCTGGGCGCGATCGAGCAGTTCGCGTGCACGGCCGCGCTGCCGTGCGGTCGCGTATGCCGCGAGCCGCAGTTCGGTGTAACGGGCGCCCAACGCCGGTGGAGGCGCCGCCCTGGCAGGATCGACGAGCGGCAGAATCCGCGACTCGATCGGCACTATCCGCGACACGGCGCAGGCGAGGTACCGAACCGGCTGCGCGGCGGCAAACACGAACAACGCGCGCGGCTCCCCCGCCGCGCTCCTGATGGTCACCGGCGAGCCGCTGGCCTGGTCTCCCGTGCAGACCGCCGCGTACGCGGGTGGCAGCGTCACCCGGATGCTGGCGGTCGCGTAGTCGCCCACCGACGTCTGCGGGTACCAATAGCTGCGGTTGCTATATAGCAGGCTACTTTCCGGAGTCGCGATCGCGCGGTCGTCCGTCACGATGGGCCGCGGTTGGGGCGCGCCGATCACCTCCTGCTCGAGGCTCTGGGGCGTGACGCGTCCGCTGTAGCTGATGGTCAGCGTGAACTGGCCGTCGTGGGGAACGACGCCGGGCAGGTTCACGACGAGGCTGTCCTGGTTGCGCACCCGGAGGAACAGCAGCGGCCCGCTCTCGCTCGTGACCGACCGCACCGTCAGCGTGCTGGCCAGCTTGAGGTTCATCGAGAAGGCGCCGCCTTCCGCCCGGACGCGCACGCGGAGACGGGCGCGCGCATCGAACCATTGCCGCTCCGGCACGAGCGACGTGTCGACGTTGTAATCGAGCACGTCGAACGGCTGGTCGTCGTCCTCGTGGAAGAATGGGCCACGGCTGTCCAGCCGCGCTTTCGACGCGTAGACCGAGACGTTGCGGCGTCGCGAGCGGTTGAAGAGCGAGATGTCCTCGGGCTCGGAGGACGCCCGCGTGTAGGTGAGCGTCCCGAAGCGACGTGTCCGCACCTCGGCGAGGAAATCGCCGGACGACGGTACGAGCGACCAGACCTCGGGGCTCAGGTCCGCGAGGTCGACTCCGAACGCGTTGCCTACACTGTCACGGAAGATCTCCTGCGCCACCCGCAAGTGCCGCGGGTCGACGGGCGTGGGGGTGAGCGCCTGCGTCGTGAAGCGCGCATCGAACTGCCCGGGATTGAGCCGCACGAACGCGACGTCGAATGGCGTGCGCAGTGTGGGGTTGCCGGCGTAGAGCTTCACCTGCCCGCGTTCGACGTCGGACGCCGGCGTGAAGATCATCTCGCCGCGGCCCATCACGACGACGGCGGTGGTGCCGGCGCCGACATTGGCGACGTAGACGTGGCCCTGCGGGAGAACGAGCTCGAAGTCCTCTGCGGTGACCCGGAGGTTCGCGGCCTCGTACTGCCGTTTGGAGTCGAGCTCCAGGCGATAGAGCCCTTCCATCGAGCCCAGGGTCTTGACCGCGAAAATGCGCCACACGCCGGACTCCTGGCGCACGTCCATCTGCCAGGTTCCGAGCCGGGCCTGGCTGCCCGACTCGATCAACGCCTCCAGCACGAGGCGCTGTCCTCCCTGGCTCAGATCGACGCGCTCACGCTCCTTGACCACGACCCGTGTGGCGCCGGGCGCCAGCCACAGGCTCGCGAACTTCGACGTGGATTCCGCATCGCGGCCGTTGGCGAGCACGGCAGACAAGGCCTCGGACGTGCCTTGCGCGACGGCCGCTTCCAGCTGCTTCGTCAGGGTGACGATCGGATCCTGGGGCGTCTGCGCATCCGCACGCGCAGCGACAAGCGCCAGGACGATCATGAGCAGGAGAGAGATGGACCACGGGAGCGACGCCGCCCACGCGCTCGGGTGCGGGGGAGCGTTCGCGTCCGAGGCGGCGTTCAGTCGAGCCGCCAGGCACCCGTGCTCGGACACGGTGCAGCCCTCGCGGGCGGCTGCCACCCGTGCACAATCGGCTCGACCTCGCCCGGCGCACCTGACCAAATCCATCGTCGCTGCTCGTACCCGCTCGAGACCCACGGCCCGCCTGAAGGCGGGCACTACACGAGACCGGCGCGCGGCCCGCCTGAAGGCGGGCACTACACGAGACCGGCGCGCGGCCCGCCTGAACGCGGGCACTACACGAGACCGGCGCGCGGCCCGCCTGAACGCGGGCACTACACGAGACCGGCGCGCGGCCCGCTGCGTGGCCGGCCTGAAGGTCCTACACCGTCGGGATCGGCATCGGTCGCCTGATTGCCAGGACGGTCAGGTCGTCGGCGAGTCGCGTGTCGGTCGCATGCGCTTCGACGCTCGTGACGATCGCCTTGCCGAGCGTCGCGGCATCTTCCCACCAATGCCGGTTGATCACGGCTTCGAGACCGGCCTCGTCGAAGAACACGCCTTGCTTGTTTTCAGCCTCCGTGATGCCGTCGCTGTAGAGCACGAGCACGTCGCCGGGCGCGAGCGACGTGTCGCCCGCGGTATAGGTCGAGAGCTCGAACATGCCGAGCGCCACGCCGCCGGAGACCAGCCGTTCCATCGCGCCGCTGACTCGCCTGACGATCGGCGGGTTCTGCCCGGCATTGACGTAGTGCAGGGCGCCGGTCACCGGATCGAACACGGCGAGAAACATGGTGACGAAGCGCGATCCCGGTGCGTGACGCGCCACCTGCACGTTCAGCCGCGTCGCGAGCGCGGCAGGACCGAGGCCCTCGTCGACGAGCGTGCGCAGGATGGCGAGGGTGAGGGCCATCAGCAGCGCCGCCGGGCTCCCCTTCCCGGATACGTCGCCGAGTGCAATCGCGAGGCGGCCGTCGGGCATCTGGAGCACGTCGTAGAAATCGCCGCCCACCGTGTTCGCCGGGCGCGTGAACCCGTACGCCTCGAGTCCCCCGCCGGTCACCATTTCCTGCGGCAGCATCGCCCGCTGGATGTCGCGGGCAATCTCCAGGTCCCGCTTCAGCGTGAGCCGATCCGCGACCTCCAGCATCACCAGCAGGTTCATCGCCAGGAAGCCGGCGAGGAGCCAGATCGTGCCGTCGGCCCACGCCAGTCCGGGCAATGACAACCTTGGGCCGAACGGGATGATCGGCACCTCCACGATCGCGACGCCATGAAACTGCTGGAGAGCCCCGACGAGAGCCAGGACGAGCGCAATGCCGTAGAGTGCGCGGCGCGCCGGCGACAGCCGGGCCGTGAACGCCATGAAGAACGCGCGGCAGCGCCGCCACGTCTTGATGTGCCACGGCTGGCCAGCGAGCTCCGCCTCATCGATGCCGCGGGCGAAGAAGCGGTACGCCTCGGGCGTCTCGAGCGTGAACAGCCGTTTGAAATCCCGGCTGCTCAGGTCTCGCGTGTACGTCTCGAAGAACTCCCTCGCGCGCGGGACGCCGCCGACGCGGGGCCACGGCGCTCTTCGCCGCCCGTCCACCCTCGCCATGTCAGATGATTCCGAGTTCCGCGCCGACGCGCGCGAACACGTCGAGCGCGAACTGCAGCTCTTCACGCGTGTGCGTGGCCGTCACGATCGTGCGCACGCGCGCCTTGTCCTTGGCCACGGTCGGGAACGCGATGCCCTGCGCGAACACGCCGTCCGCGAACAGCCGGTCCGACAGCTGCATGGCGAGCGTGCCGTCGCCGACGATCACCGGCGTAATCGGGCTCTCGCTGATGCCGGTGTCGAAGCCGTGCGCCGCGAGGCCGGCCTTGAAGAAGCGCGTGTTCTCCCACAGGCGATCGATCAGCTGCGGCTCTTCGAGCAGCACGTCGATCGCGGCGATGCACGCGGCAGCGACCGCGGGCGGATGGGAGGTCGAGAACAGGAACGGGCGGGCGCGGTGATACAGGAACTCGATGAGATCACGGCTGCCGGCCACGTAGCCGCCGAGCGCGCCGATCGCCTTGGACAGCGTGCCCACCTGCACGTCGACGCGGCCGTGCATGCCGAAGTGATCGACCGTGCCGCGGCCGTTGCTGCCGAACACGCCGCTCGCGTGCGCGTCGTCGACCATCATGATGCAGCCGAATTCCTCGGCGAGGTCGCAGAGCGCCGGCAGCGGGCCGAGGTCGCCGTCCATGCTGAACACACCGTCGGTGATGAGGAGCTTGCGCTGCGCCGCCGGCAGCTCGCGCAGGATCGTCCGCGCCGCATCGACGTCCTTGTGCGGGAACACCTTGATCGCGGCGCGGCTCAGGCGACTGCCGTCGATGATGCTGGCGTGGTTGAGCGCGTCGGAGATGACGACATCCTCGCGCGTCAGAATCGACGACACCGTGCCCGCGTTGGCCGTGAACCCGCTCTGGAAGACGACGACCGCCTCGGTGTGCTTGAACTCGGCCAGGCGGCGCTCCAGCTCCATGTGGATTGCCATCGTGCCCGCGATGGTGCGCACGGAGCCGGAGCCGACGCCGAACTGCCGAACGGCCTCGAGCGCCCGCTCACGCAGCCGCGGGTGGGTCGTCAGACCCAGGTAGTTGTTCGAGGAGAGGTTCACGACACTGCGGCCGTCGACCGTCGTGTGCGCCCGCTGCTCGTCTTCGAGGATGCGGAGATGACGGTAGAGCCCCTGGGTCTTCAAGCCGGCAAGCTCGTCTCCGAGGTAGTGAAGAGGATCGCGACGACTGGTCGTAGTCATGGGGTTACTCTAGTTCTTCGACCGGCTGCAGGCTACAGGCTGCGGATGTCGGGATGCCGGATGAAGGAACGGCCGGATCCCGACAACCGGATCGGACGTCCGGCATTCAGGCAATTTCGCCGCGGTCTGCGGTCCTCATCACGGCAACGCGTACAGCACGTCCGTGCCGAACACTCCCGCAGGTGCCGCGCCCCTGTCTTCCAGCCATTGGACGACCGCGGCATCCTGGCCGTTCAGATAGGCTGCCCGGTGCACGACGACGTGCGTCGCACCCGAGGCGCGGACGCGCTGCCATGCCGCGTCCGGATCGATGGCCAGACGCGAGACGGCCGCGGCGGTCGCGACATAGCGCTGCGGAAACCCGCCGCTGTAGCCGTTGACGAGGCGCCGCCAGTGCACGGTGGAGTAGAACACCGACCGCACGTCCCACGCGGCCGATCCCAGGGGCAACTCGAGGACCACGGCATCTGGCCTGAACGACGCGAGCGCCTCGTAGACGCGCGGCGGCCGTCCGCCGGCAAACAAGTCAGCAGGCGGCGCAGCATACGCACCGGACGGTTCACCGGCATTGAGCGGAATGGGAGCGGCGCCGCCCTCCGCGAGCAGGAGTACGGCGACCAGTCCGAGCCAGAACCCTGGGTGCCGTGCATGTCTCGTCAGACGGTGGAGCCCGAGGCCGGCGAGCACGGACAGCGAGAGGGCGACCACCATCCCGAACCGCGCAGGCACCCGCACGCCGTCGAACCCGGGTACGTGGTGATAGAGCCACCCGTAAGGCGCACCGTTCAGGATGACGTCTCCGCCGGTCCGCAGCGTCGGACCACACGAAAGCACCGCCGCACCGACGAGGACGACGGCGAGCCAGGCCGTCTCGGTCTGCAGCCAGCCGCGTGCTGCAACGCGTGCCCGGCGCGACACCGCCAGCAAAACGCCGAGGGCGCCCAAGGTTTGCCACAGCGCGCCGCCGAGCGAGGCTCGGAACGGTATGTCCGCCACCCGAGTCGACATGCCTCCGATGGCGAGGACGGCAAGGAGAACGGCGGCAGCCGTGACCGCCACGACCGCCGCGAGACGTGCCAGGATGTGTTGCCAGCCAGCCGTGAGGGCCGGCCGCGCGGCTCGCCAGGACGCCAGGCCGTCTGCGCCGATCGCCACCGCCGCAAGCACCAGCACGACCAGGCCCGGGAACAGCTCGCCTTCCGGCCTGGGGTACGCGCGCAGTCGGCCCCACACCCATTGCGAGCCGTGCGCGGTCGCGTAGCTCCGCACGTCCGCAGAGAAGCTCGCCACTTCGGCCAGCGAGCGCTCGGGCAGGTCGATGGCTCGTAGCGCCAGATACGGCCGCACGAACGGATACGTCATCGCTCCGACGACGAGAGCCGCGACGGCAAGCTGCACGAAGGTCCTGCCGCTCTGCGCGCGTGGGCGCGTGACGAGCTCGAACAGCACGTACAGCGCAGCGACCGGCGCAAAGAACAACAGGTAGTAGCCGCACGACAGCCCCTGCGTCACCAGTGCGGCCACCGCGCCGGCAAGCGCGCGCACGCGGCCGGTGTCGAAGTACCGCCGGAAGCCGTACAACGCGAACGGCATCCATTGGGATGACAGCACCTGCAGGTGGGAGTACTGCCCGATCCGGTACGGGGCGAATGCGAAGGCCAGGCCCGACACCAGCGCAACGCGGGCGTCGCCTGTCAGCTCGCGCACGAGCACATAGGTGCCGAGACCGGAGAGCACGAAGGTCGAGAGAAAGAGGAGGTTGTAGCAGAGAACCGCGTTCCGCGTGAGGGCCCAGACCGGCAGCGCTTGCAGCGCCTGCGGGAAGAGGTGTTCGGAATACGCAAGCGCGTAGGGAGACGGATGGAAGATGTTGGCGTGCCAATACCGCGCGAAGGCGTGCAGATCGCCGGAGACGAACCGCCACAGGTGATCGGCGCCCCAGGCGACGATCCAGCTGTTGAGGAGCGGGTCGCCCAGGTCCCAGGGGACGGCTGTCGTGAGCCTGGTCGCCAGCGGCCACGTCAGCGCGATGGCACTCGTCCCGTACAGCGCAACCGCGGCGAAAGGGCCGCTCCATCGCCCGCAGGTTGCGCGTCGATACCCGGCGACGGCGGCTGCGGGCCCGCCCATTACGCGTCGTCTTGGGTCAGCTCGTCGAAGATCACCTGCAGAACCGCCGCGGTCGGCACGGCCAGCAGCGCGCCGACGATGCCGAGCAGCGATCCGCCGACCAGCAGCGCGATGATGACCGTGACGGCGCTGACGCCGACCTGCCGCTCCATCAGCTTCGGCACGAGCAGATGGTTCTCGAACTGCTGCTGCGCGAGGAAGAACACGCCGACACCGAGCGCCATGCCCGGCGAGACGGTGAGCGCCACGATCAGCGCGGGGATGGCCGAGAGGATTGGCCCGACCATCGGGATGAGCTCGCCGATGCCGGCAATCAGGCCGAGCACGAAGAAATACGGTACGCCGAGCAGCCACAGGCCGATCGTGGCTGTCGTGCCGATGATGGCGCCGAGCAGCAGCTGGCCCCCGAGCCACGCGCTCACCTTGACGGAGATGTCGCTCGACACGGTGGCGACGCGAAGCCGCTGTTCGATCGGGAACAGGCGCACGAACCGCCGGAAGATCGCATCCGACTCCACGAGCATGTAGAAGGTCAGGATCAGGATCGTGACCACCCCGAAGACGCCGCCGGCCAGGCCGAAGACCGCGCCGAGCACGGTCGTCACTGCGTCACCGCTGGCGCCCAGCATGCCCGACGGGGCCTTCTGCAGCGCCTCGGACATCGTGAACTCGTGATCGAGCAGCCCGCGCGCGATCAGGAATTCCTGGCCGCGTGCGAAGAGCGCGGGAAGGCCCGTCCACAGCGCCTGCCCTTGATGCACGAGCGGCGGGACAACCGCAAAGCCCAGACCCACCAGCGTAATGAGCAACGTGAGATACAGGGTAAGGATCGCCAGCCAGCGCGGAAACCTGCGCGTGCCGACCGGCAGTACTTTCTGGCGCTCGACCGCCCGCACGATGGGCGCCAGGCCGATGGCGAGCAGTGCGGCCACGTACACGAGCATGACCACCGTGCGCACCTGGTACAACGCCACCGCGAGCAGCAGCGCGACGCCCACCATCACGATCGACCACGCGACGATGTGGAGTGGGGAGCGGTCGGTCGTAATCGTCACGAGTGCAGGTAGCTCCGCGTGAACGTGTCGATGCTGCTGTAAATCGCCGCGAGATCCGACGGGCTGGCGAGGAACACGATGCGGAAGTAACCGTCCGTCACCGGCATGCCGAAGCCGGAGCCGTACACGCACAGCACGCCCGTCGCACGCAGCAGCTCGAGGATGTAGCGCTCGTCGGTGTCGCCCGGCGCAAGCGCGACTTTGGGCATCGCGTAGAACGCCCCCGACGGCGGGACGCAGCTCATGCCGGGGATGGCGTTCATGGCGCGAACCGTGAGGTCAGCACGCTCGCGCAGCGCCGCGCGAAACGACTCCTGGTGGCTGCGGTCGCCGAGCAGCGCCGGCGCAATCGCGTACTGCGACGGCCCGTTGCTGCACAAGCGACCATCCGCCAGCTTCTTGATTGCGGCCAGCAGCTCGTTCAACCGCGGATTCCGGCCGACCACCATCCAACCGGCGCGCCACCCCGGAGCGAGATACGCCTTCGAGAGGCTCGAGAAGGAGATGACCGCGGCATCAGGCGCGAGGCTGCCCATCGGCCGGACGGGACCTTCGTACGCGAGGTCCCCGTAGACCTCGTCGGCCAGCAGCACGAGACTGTGCCGCTCGGCCATGTCGATGAGCGCACGCCGCGTGGCGTCGGAATACACCGCACCGGTCGGATTGTTTGGGTCGATGACCACCAAGGCCCGCGTGCGCGTGGTGATGAGCGATTCGACGTGGTCGAGATCGGGCTGCCAGCCGTTCGACGGGTCGGTCCGGTAATAGCTCACGTCCGCGCCGATCTTCGCGAGCACGGCGGTGTAG
This sequence comes from Vicinamibacteria bacterium, assembly GCA_963697705.1. Taxonomy (GTDB): domain Bacteria; phylum Acidobacteriota; class Vicinamibacteria; order Vicinamibacterales; family JAENWD01; genus CAVUCH01. Next base: position 192,611 of record CAVOPA010000004.1, on the reverse strand, counting down.
AGCGGATACGTCGGCATTGGCACGAGCACCGCGTCGCCTGGATCGACCATCGCAGTCAGCGCCAGCTCGATCCCTTCCGAGGTGCCGGCAGTGATGAGTACGCGATCCACGTCGGCGGGGAATCCCTGTCGCGTCCAGTCGGCGGCCACGGCTTCGCGCGCCGGGGTGATGCCGGGCGACGGCACGTAGCCGTTGTAGCCGTCCCGCTCCGCTCGCGCGACCGCCTCGACCAGAGCCGGCGGCGTGCTGAAGCCGAACGGAATCGGATCGCCGATGTTCAGGTACTGTACCGCCCGGCCGGTGGCTTCGACTTTTCGTGCCTCGGCCACGATGTTCCGGATCGCGTAGGTGAAGCGGTGCACGCGAGACGCGACGTGAACGCTCGGAGAATGGACAGACGGCATGAAGCAGATGTTAATGCGGAAATCGCCGTGCGGAATTCGGAATCCGGTGGGACCGGGGCGTGCGCACGTGGGAATCCCCCGGGACGAGTGGCAGCCGGGACTGAAGGCGCTCAGGGTTCGCTCCGCCGAAAGACCTTGCCGTCCCGGCGCCGTTCCGCTGCTCAAAGTATGTAAGTTTTACCTGATCTGTTACCGTGAGAGGGCGCTCGTCTGTGTTCGCGCGGCAAAATTCGTTCAAAAGTGCTCGATCCGTCCGTGGCAACAACCTTGCGCTGCACTCGTCCGGTGAGAAAGGCGACGACCATGAGAACGGCGTGGTGGGCAGCGGCGCTGATCGGGTTCCTGTCGGGTTCTGCCGTGCCGACGGCGCAGGACCAGCAGCCCACGTTCCGCGCCAGCGTCGACCTCGTGACGGTCAGGGCCGTTGTCCGCGACGGACGCGGGCGGCCGATCACCGAGTTGCAGCAGTCGGACTTCGAGCTGTTCGACCGCGGCCAGCCGCGCCGGATCGCGAACTTCGATCACGACCCGGGGCCGGTCGGCGTGGCGCTGCTGTTCGACGTGAGCGGCAGCATGGACGTCGGGCCGAAGCTGGAACGCGCGCGCGATGCCGCGTTCTTCCTGCTCGGCGGCCTCGAGAGCGGCGTGGACGAAGCCGCCATCTACGCGTTCGATTCCACGCTCCACGTGGTCCAGCCGTTCACGAACCGCCTCGACGAGCTGAAGGGTCGCCTGTCGAGCGTCACGCCGTGGGGGGCGACCTCCCTGCACGACGCGATCGCGGCGGCGGCCGAATCGATGGGCTCGAACGGCAGCCGGCGACGTGCGCTCGTCGTGCTGACCGACGGCATCGACACCAGCAGCCGGATGGGACCGGCGGAGGTGGCGCGCATCGCCAGCGCGATCGACATCCCGGTCTACGTCGTCGCGATTGTCTCGCCGATCGATCTGCAGGATGCGGAGGGCCGGCGCGAGACGCGGGAGGACGCACCGCGCGACGGCACCCTGTCGGACCTCGCCCGCTGGACGGGCGGACAGCTCTTCTCGAACACGGCGCCTTCCCAATCGAGCATCATCGGCCACCGGATCGTCGAGGAGCTGCGGCACCAGTACTTAATCGGGTTCGAACCGAGCGGAGCTCAGGGCTGGCATCCGCTCGAATTGAAGGTCCGCCGCAAGGACCACACCGTGCAGGCCCGCAGTGGATACGTGGCCGGGCAATCCCGTCCGGTCAGCGACTGACGAGCGAGCAGGCTGCTGCCTGCCCTTCGAGGAGGCGTGCGATGCGTAAGTTGGCGTTTGTGATTCCGGTCGTCCTGCTCGCGGCAGGCTCCACGGGCTGCGCGACGAAGAAGTTCGTCCGTGGCGAGGTCAGTCAGGTCAACGGCAAGGTCGAAGGGCTCTCGACGCAGGTCGAGGAGACCCAGGAGCGGACGCGCAAGAACGAGCAGAAGATCGGCGAAGTCGACACCAAGGCCGATGCCGCGGGTAAGTCCGCGCAAGAGGCCCGTCAGGCGGCCACGGTTGCAGACGAGAAGGCTGCTGCCGCGGCGACCAAGGCAGAGGCAGTCGAGACCGCCTCGCGCCGTCTCGTCTACGAAGTGGTGCTGAGCGAAGACCAGGGCAACTTCAAGTTCGGGAAGGCGGAGCTACCCGACCAGGCCAAGGCCCGGATCGACGAGATGGTGAACCAGCTCAAGGCGGATCCCAAGGGCATCTACATCGAGATCGAAGGCCACACCGACGCGGTCGGCGCGGCGCGCACGAACGACCAGCTCGGGCTTCAGCGCGCAGAGGCGGTGAAGCGCTATCTCTACGAAGCGCACCAGGTGCCGCTGCACAAGATCAACGCGATCAGCTTCGGCGAAGAGAAGCCGGTGGCGCCCAACAACACCAAGCAGGGCCGCGCGCAGAACCGGCGCGTGGTGATCAAGGTGCTTGCGTAGGCCGTTCTCAGTTTTCAGTCATCAGTTCTGAGGAAGGACGTGGGCCGGGATCTCGTCCCGGCCCTGCCTTTTTCACTCGTCCCTCAGAACCCAAAATTGATCCCCACCTCGATCCGACGCGCGGGTCCGGCGGATGTCGGCTCCCCGTAGTACGGCGATCGGAGGCTGCCGGCGTAGTTCTGGAAGTTCGTGTGGTTCAGGACGTTCAGCGCCTGGGCGTAGAACTCCACGTTGTACCTGCCGGTGCCCTGGTCCATCATCATCATCATTGGGCCGCCGCCGCCACCGCCCCCACCACCGCCGCCGGGACCGCCACCCGGACCGCCAACGCCACGCACACGAATGGGCCCGCCGCCCGGGCCGCCGTCGGTCTGACGCGCCGGGCCGAAGCTGAAGCTGCGGCTCAGACGCGCGTTCATGTTCCAGGTGGCGGAGCCGCGCGCGCTGTTGCGGCCGACGCCCTCGGGGCGGTCGTTCAGCACGGTATCGCGGTTGTTGTCGATGCCCGTGATGATCGTGTACGGCGATGCCGTCTGCGCCTGCGTCATCAGGCTGCCACGGAGCTTCTTCGGCAGCGGAAAGGACAGGAAGCTGAACAGCCGATGCCGCGTGTCACGCGCCGACGGTCCCCACTCGGCCGCGAGGTCGTAGTTGTTGGCCGGCAGCGAAAATGGCGAATCGACGAAGTTGTAGACGCGCGCGAGCTGGTAGTTGGCGCCGAGAAACAGCCGCCGCTCGGGTTTGGCGTAGTTCACATTCAGCATCCAGCGGTCGGTGTCGCTCTGACCGGTGGACTCGAGCTCGGTGATGTTGCCCGCGTCCGGCACCGGACGGACACCGTTCACCGGCGCGTTGACGTTCACCGCGCGGAACTGGTCGAACCCGCGCTGCATGAAGTAGTTGGTCTGCACGCGAAGGGCGCCGAAGTTCCGCTCGACGCCGATCGATGCCTGGTGCATCCAGGGCATCGCCAGGTTCTCCGAGCTCCGGATGATGCTCGCCGGCAGCACGGTGGCGAAGGCGCCGGCGAACGGATCGGGGTATCCCGGGTTCTGTACGACCACGTCCTGCTGCGTGACGCCGTTGACGCGCAGCGTCTGCTCGTAGAGGCTCGTCTCGTACCAGTCGTTGAAGATGCCCCAGCCGCCGCGCACCGTGTACTTCCCGGGCGTCCACGTCATGCCTACGCGGGGCGCGAAGGCCGTCATGTCGTCGAGATGCGACTGCAGCTCGTAGCGGAGGCCGAGGCTGAGCGAGAACGTCTTTCGGATCGTCCAGTCGTCCTGCACGTAGGCCGCGCCCTGCCATTGCGTGTAATCGACGAGACCCGAACCGATGCGCTGGCGATACGTGCTCGGCAGCCCCGCGGCGTACGCGAGGTTGCTCGCGAAGGTGAACGTCCCGTTGAAGTTCTGGTGCTCGAGGCTCGAGACCCAGAACGATTCGAGCTGGAGGCCGGCGCGCATGTTGTGCTTCTTCGCCGGCGAGAACTCGATGCTGTCCTCCACATCGAGCTCCCTGAGCTTCTGGTCGCCGCTCTGCCCCGCGCCGCCGGTCGAGAACGCGTCGATGACGATGACCGCGGGGTCGTCGTTCTTCGATACCGTCTGCGTACGCGTGTCCCGGTACTGCACCTTGAGCTCGTGCGCGACCTTCGGCGCAATCAGTCCGGTGAGCGACGTCCGCAGCTGCGCTTCGCTCACGTCCCGCTCGTAGGCGCGGCTTGGCAGATCGAAGTCGCCGACGCCGAGGTTGCTGCGCGTGTTCTGATCGCCCGACAGGTCGACCGACAGGGTCTGACGGGTACCGAGCGCGTGATCCACGCGCACGCTGCCGTTCAGCGAATCGTACGGGCGCCTCACCTGGCCGCGCACGTCCGGGTTGCCCGGCACGGCGGCGACGATCGTCTGCGAGTCGTAGTTGCGGTTGCCATCCAGGTTGAACGCGATCGACGTCTTTCCCTTGACGAGCGGACCGTCGGCATTGAAGCCGAAGCGGCGATACTGCTCGGGGCCGAGGGTCGGCGCGAAGTAGTTGCGGGCGTTCAGCGATTCGTCGCGAAAGCCGATGTTGCTGCGTCCGCGCCAGTTGCTGGTTCCCGGCTTCGTGATGATGTCGATGCCGAAGCCGCCAGCCTCGTGATTGTCGGCCGCATACGAGTTCATGCGGAACCGCACCTGGCGGATCTGTGATTTTGGCGGCAGCCGTCCCCCCTTGAACCCGTTCACCCGCATGGTCGCGCCCGGGCCGGCCATCTGCATCAGCACCTGCTCGAGCTCGTCGGGATCGTCGGGGAGCTCGGCGATCTCCTGGTCGGACAGCGAGCTCGTGAAGGCGTTCCCCTTCAGGTCCTGCGTGTTCTCCTGGACGATGACGTCTTCCTTCACGCCCGCGAGCGGCAGTTGAACGACGATCGCGTTGGTGCCCTTCTTCAGTTCGAGGTTGCCCTCGGACGTCGCGAACGCCTCCGCTTCGACGGTCACGTGATACGAAGTGGCGACGAGACCGGTGAAGCGCGCGACGCCGCTGCCGTTCACCGTCATCTTCTTCGGCACGCCGGCGGCATCGGTCACCGTCACGGTCGCCGTGACCAGGGCGGCGCCGGTCGGGTCGGTGACCGTCACGCGCAGTTCGGCCGGCCCAGGGGGCGCCTCTTCGGCGAACGCCGCGGGAGAGAGGTGCAAGACGGCGAACACGACGGGCAGAATGAGGGCACGCATTGCGGATCCTTGGTCACGGGCCGATCTGCAGGGCTGAAGCCCTGCCCCACGTGAGCGAAAAAGTGACAGCCATGTGGGGCTGACCTTCAGGCCTGCTTGCGCGCGTGACTGATGCGACAACACAGGCGAGCGCTGGATGGAGTGGCCGCTATGACTTGCTCTTCTTCGCGAACGATTCGGGTTTGAGATTCGGATTCACCTTGAACTGGCTGATCGTCCACTCCTCGGTCGGCTTGCCTTCGACGCTCTGCGACATCTGGTGCGGCAAGACGACGCCGTTCACGTTCTTGAAATCGGAGAAGCGCACTTCGAAGGTCACCACCTTCGGTGGCTCGGCCATCCGCCGCCGCATTTCTTCCGGATCCGGCGGCGCAGGCGCATTTCCGCCGGGCGCATTCGCGCCGGGGGCGCCGCCTGGCCCACCACCCTGGCGGAACATCATCATGCGCGGCTGCGCGCCCTCGTAGGTCAGCATCAGCGGCAGGTGCGACGTCTGATCGAAGAACACGCGCAGCGGGGTGCCTCCCTCGGGCTTCACCTCCACGACGTCCGCCTTGCCGTCCTCGGCCTCCGCTTCGCCGACGTACGTGATCGGCGCGTCCGTGCGCATCAGCCAGACAATCAGATACCGCTGCAGCTCGCCCTGCAGCCGTCGCTGCGCCATCTGGCGGAACCGCTCGCGGTCCGCTTCGCTCGGGCCCTGGCCGCCGCCCGGGCCGCCGGGACCACCCGGCCCGCCGAAGCGCATGAAGCCGCCGCCGCGATTGGTCGTGTCTTCCCAGTAGTCGGCGCCGTCGAGCGCGACGGTGCGGCTGAAGGTCGGTCCGCCCTGAATGCCCATCTCCTCGGTGCGTTTGATCTTGTCGGGCGCGATGATCTCGATCGTCGCTTCTCCATTGATCTCGCGCTCGCCCATCATCCTGCGGTATTCGCCGGTGGCGGAGATCGTCTTCACCGCTTCCAGCTTCTGGCCGCCCATTGCGCTCCGCGCCGCAACGATCACTTCGACCGACTTGTCTTCCGCCGCGCCGGCGAAAGACGCAAAGGCCAGCGGTCCCGCCAGCGCCAGTGCCATTACCAATCGCATCGATTTCATCTCAATCCCTCGGCAGCGTCTGCGCCGCCCGAACCGGAAGCAGGTCCCGGCTTCAACAGTCGGTCACGCCCGTCAGCCATTTGCTGACTCCGATTAGACGCGAGAGGGCCGGCGCGGATCGTTAAGGCCGCGCAAAGAGATTGTTAAGGTTGTAAAACCAGCGGTTTGCGCGGATCGCGGCCTGATTTCGGGTGCTACACTCCGCTCGTGCAATGGCGATTCCGGCGTCCGTCGGTGCTCACGTGGCTCGTGGCCGCGATGCTCGTGCTCCTGCCGGTACTGGCGGTGCTGCAGTTCCGCTGGCTGGGGCAACTGAGCGACGCCGAGCGCGAACGGCTGCAGCGGAACCTTCGGGCGACCACGTCGGACATCACCAGCGCGCTCGATCTGGAACTGGCGCGGGTGCTCGTCGCGCTGCAGGTCGACGGCGGGGCGATCCGAGACGACGCCTGGGACGGGTACGCCGAACGCTACGCCGCATGGACTGCCGCCGCGATCGACCCGGCGCTCGTTCGCGATGTGCTGCTGGTGGATGCCGCCACGGCAGACACGCTCCGGCTGCGACGATGGGACGCGACCCGCGCGTCGTTCGTTGCGGCGGAGTGGCCGAGCGAACTCGCGCCGATCCGGGAGCGCGTCGTCAGCGACTACCGGGAGTTCGCCGGCAAACAGGACGGAATTTTCATACGGCCGTCCGAGCTCTTCGCACCGGACGGCGCTTCGGTGATGATGCCGGTCACGCCCATCGCGCCCATGTTGCCCGACGGCTCGCCCGGACGCCTGGTCCACGTATTCGGTTTCACGATCGTTCGGCTGAACCTGCCGCTCATCGAGCGGCAGATCCTGCCGTCGCTCGTGGGCCGCTACTTCGGCACGCCGCGCATCAGCGCTTACCACGTCGCCGTGATCGAGCGGGAGCGCAAGCGCGTGGTGTTCGAGGCGGAGCCCGGCGACGCGGCGGCGCTGGCGCGGGGCACCGACGTCGCGGTCGACTGCTTCGGCATCGGACCAGAGCAATTTCCGTTGCTGCGGCAGGCGATGGCCTCGTTGCGGCTGCCTCAGCGCAACGAGCCGCGCCGCAGCATGTTCTTCAACATGTTCCGCGGCCGCCGTCCGGGTGACACGGGTCCGCCGCACCCTGGCGAGGATGTGGCGAGGTGGCGCCTGCTCGTGAGGCATCGCGCGGGATCACTCGAAGCGGCCGTAAGCCAGGCGCGCTGGCGCAACCTGGCGCTCAGCTTTGGCATCCTGATGTTGATGAGCGTCAGCGTGGCCTTGATCGCGATCGCGGCGCGCCGCGCGCAGGCGCTCGCACGGCAGCAGATGGAGTTCGTCGCCGGCGTCTCGCACGAGCTCCGGACACCCGTCTCGGTCATCGGCGCCGCCGCCGACAATCTGTCGCAGGGCGTTGTCACCGAGCCGGGTCGCGTGCGTCAGTACGGCAGCACGATCCAGACCGAGGCGCGCAGGCTCGCCGACACGGTTGAACGCGTCCTGCAGTTTGCGGGCATCCAGGCCGGCCGGGCGCATGGGCACCGCGTGGCCGTGTCGCTCTCGGCCATCGTGGAAGACGCGCTCGCCGCGTCGCAGCCGGCGATCGTCGATGCTGGCGCGACGCTCGAACGGGACCTGCCCCCGATGCTGCCAGCAGTGCTGGCAGAGCCGGCGGCGCTGCGGTCGGCTCTGCAGAACCTCCTCGGCAACGCCATCAAGTACGGCGGCCGCGCGCCGTGGGTGCGCGTGAGCGCACGCGAGGCTCCCACCCGCCGCGGCCGCCAGGTGCAGATCGTCGTCGAGGATCGCGGGCCCGGGATCCCGCCGGCCGACCTGCCGCACATCTTCGAGCCGTTCTACCGCGGCGCCGAGGCGCTGTCGCAGCAGATTCACGGCAACGGGCTCGGCCTCAGCATTGTGCGCAGCATCGTCGAAGCGCACGGCGGCCGCGTGACCGTCACCAGCGCGCGTGGCAAGGGCAGCACGTTCACGATGCACCTGCCGGTCGCGAAGGGCGAGACAGCGGCCGATGCGCCCGCCCTGCAGGTCGCGGACGGTCACCGACGCGCGTGAGCGTTCGTGTCACTCGACCGGCGGTCCGTAGGGCGAAAGCCGGCGCACCCATGATGGGAATGCGCTGAACGAGCCCCGTGTAGCGGCCGACGATGCGACCGGGCGATGACGGATCACCTCACGGTGCGCAACCTAGTGGCCTGTACATCCGGAACCGGTGTTGAGTACGGTTCCGGGTTCCGGGTTCTGGGTTCCAGGTTGGCTTCCGGGTTCCGGGTTCGTTCCAAGTTCCTTGTTCACGGGTTCCGGTTCCAAGTGCCGGGTTCGTAATATCGCGTCGCTTCAATCGAGCCTGCGACGAACCTGGAACTCGGAACCAAGGAACCAGGAACCGTTGAACCCCCGGGGAACGCTGGAACGAACGAGGAACGAGGAACCCAACCTGGAACCCAGAACCCGGAACCCGGAACCGTAACCCAATCAAGTGAGTACAGCGCTTCTAGCCCACGAACTTGTATCCAAGCCCGTGGATGGTGTGAATGAACTGCGGGTGCTTGGGGTTGTCTTCGAGCTTCTGACGCAACCACGCGATGTGGACGTCCACGGTTCGTGTGGACGGCATGGCGTTGTATCCCCACACCTCGTTCAGCAGCTCGTCACGCGAGATCGTGGCGCCGCGATGCTCGATGAAGTAGCAGAGCAGCTTGAACTCGCGCGCGGAGAGCTCCAGCCTCGCTCCGGCCTTCTCGACTTCGGCTTTGCGGAAGTCCACCCGGACGTCTCCGAACTGGAACTGCTCGATGGAGGGTGGTGCGCTCTGCGGCGCCCTGCGCAGCAGCGCCTCGATGCGGGCGAGCAGCTCCAGCATCTCGAACGGCTTCGTCAGGTAGTCGTCGGCCCCGAGCCGAAGGCCCACGACGCGATCCACCACCTGCCCGCGTGCGGTCAGCATCATGATGGGCGCGCTGACGCCGCGCTGGCGCAGGGTGCGGCACACATCGAAACCGTCGCGGCCCGGCAGCATCACGTCGAGCAGGATCACGTCGAAGGCCTCGCTCGACGCGCGCTCGAGCGCGACCTCGCCGCGGGTGACGGATTCGACCCGGTACCCTTCGGCAGTGAGGCGATCGGTCAAGGTGAGGACGAGGCCTGGTTCGTCTTCGACCAGCAGCACGCGGGCAGACACGACGGGAGTGTACTGCCTCGCCCGCTCTCGTCGCAGGAGTCCGGCTGAAGCCGGACACTACCGGTGGGTTGAGGTCAGCGCCAGGGCGGTCATGGTTCAACCGCTGACCGCCAACGGTCAACCGTCAACGGTCGTCGAGAGTCGTGACCTCTCTGTCGAGCGTCTGGTCGTCCCACGACGAGGGGTCCTCGATTGCTTCGAGGTGCGTGAACACGGTCACGTTCGGGATGACTTCCCGGATCTCGCGCTCGAGCCGCTCCAGCAGCTCATGACCCTGGTGGACGGTCCACGCCCCGGGCACGAGCACGTGCAGCGACACGAATCGCCGGGCACCCGACTGCCGGGTGCGCATGGCGTGGTACTGGACGCCGTCCGGCAGGTGGCGTTCGACCGCCGTGCGCACTGCGTCGCGCTCGTTGACTGGCAGGGCGGTATCGAGCAGCCCGAGCACCGCTTCGCGCACGATCCGGCCTCCGGTCCAGACGATGTTGCCGGCGACCAGCAGTGCGATGACGGGATCGAGACGCTGCCAGCCGGTCAGCGCGACCGCTCCGAGCGCCGCAACCACGCCGACGGACGTCCACACGTCGGTGAGCAGATGGTGGGCGTTGGCGGCGAGCGTCACCGACTCGAACCGGCGGCTGGCGGCGAGGATCACGCGCGCGACGACGAGGTTGACGAGCGAAGCGGTGACCGACACCGCGAGGCCGACGCCAAGCTGTTGAAGGGGCTGCGGCGCAAGGATCCGCCCAACGGCTGCGACCGCGATGCTCACCGCCGCGACCAGGATCAGGCTGCCCTCGACGCCGCTCGAGAAGTACTCGGCTTTCGTGTGGCCGTAGGCGTGGTCTTCGTCGGGCTCGCGCGCAGCGACCGTCAGCATCCAGAGCGCCATCAGCGCACCGACGAGGTTGACGAGCGACTCGATGGCGTCGGAGAGCAGGCCCACCGATCCCGTGAGCAGGTACGCGACCGCCTTCAGGCCCATCGTCGCGAGCGCGGCGGCAATCGAAAGCCACGCGAACCTGCGAAGCGACGCACGGTTGTGGAAATCGGCGATTGCGCCGTGAGCGGCCGACACATCGCCATCATAGCGGCGAACACGGGGTTCGCCCGGGTGGCTGGCGATTCCGCCCAGATGTGTCGGGCTGGGACTTACTGAAGCAAGTCGCTTACGCGGCAGGGTCGAAGTCTACGCACGCGGCCCGGCCAACGTCCGAGTCCGCCTGAGACGTCCCTCGTAGCTGCCCGAGCTCTCCCGACGTCGGCGACCAGGACGCATTCCGAGGATCGGCCCGGCTAAAGCCGGGCACTACAGGGAAGACGAGCACTACAGGGAAGATGGGCACTACAGGGAGAAGCGGCGGCTAGGGCCGGGCACTCCAGGGACTGAGTGAGGGCGACAGCGCCGGCACGCGACGCCCTACTCCACCCTGGACGGCTGCGAGGGACGTTACGCCGTCCGCGACTCGAGCGACGACGCGACGGCCGGCGGCACTTGCAGGTCGCGCATGGGCGCCGCGGTGAACAGACGGCGGCAGGCCTTGGCGGTGATGCGTGCGATGCGCACCGAGCGTTCGTGCCGTGCGGAGTCGGTCGCGATGCCGGTGTTGGCGTACATCTGCCGGTATAGCTTCGAGATGAGCACGAACGCCAGCCGCGCCTTCATGGTGCGCACGGCGCGCGCGCGACGCCAGATGCGCGGCAGCGAGTAGAACTCGTCCCACACACCCTGCGTGCGACGCCGGATTTCGTCGGCGTCCATCACTGGATGGGGTGTGTAGACCTTCGGCCGCTGGGCCTGCGGAATCAGCCAGTGGCGCGACACCGCGATGCCGCCCACGCGCGGCACCGACTCGCCCATGTCTTTCTCCCAGCGCTCGAAGTCTACCGTCCCGGGATAGGGCGTCAGCATGACGAACTGCGCGAAGGTCACGCCGGCGCGATCGGCGAGGTCCGCCGTCGTGCTGAAGGTCGCGGGCCGGTCGCTCGGCAGGCCGAAGATGAACGAGCCCAACACATGGATCCCGTGCGTGCGGAAGGCCTGGAGCCGCTCGACGAGCGCCTCGCCATGGAGGTTGAAGCCCTTGTAGACGTCCTTCAGCCCTTCAGGCGTCACCGACTCTACCCCGACGAGCGCCCCCTTGATGTGCGCGCGCTTCATCGCAGCCATGAACTCAGGGTCCTCGGCCGCTTCCATCGTGATCTGGGTGAAGAACACCATGTCTTCGGGCAGGCGCTGCAGCCGCTCCATCAGCGCGAAGCGCTCGGCGCGGATGCCTTCGAGCTCGCGGAGCCGCGCCGGATCAGCGCGGCGGCGGGCCTGCGCCAGATCGGCGAGCGACACGGGATAGAAATTGTCGTCGGCGAGCGCGATGAAGCGGAAGCCCTCGCGCCGCAGCGCGACGATCTCGCCGATCACGGCCTCGATGTTGGCCTGGCGCGGCTGCTGGCCGTCGGTGCGCCACACCGAGCAGAACGAGCAGTGCTTCGGGCAGCCCCGCACCGTCTGCACCGACGCCCACATGTAGCGATCCTTCGGCAGCAGGTCCCATCGCGCCTGGCTGAAGTGATTGCCGGCGATGCGCCCCGCTTCGTACACGCGCTGCTCCACCCCCGCGATGCAATCGTCGATCACCGGCCCGAACGCGTCATCGCCGTCGCCCCGGACGACCGCGTGCGCCCCGCCCAGATCGTGCGGTTCGTCCGGAAAGAGCGTCGCGTGGATGCCGCCGAATATGACCTTGGCCCCGCGCTCGCGCACGGCGCGCCCCACCTCGTACCCGCGCAGCGCGTTCCCCGTGTGGATGCCGATGCCGACAACGTCGCCTGGCTGCACCTGCTGCGGGTCGAAAACCTGCAGCGTCTCGTCGCAGATCACAGGATCGCCGAAACGCGCCGGCGTGGCGGCCGCAAGCACGTACAGCCAGCGGGGCGTGATGACGGCGGTGCCGAACGAGACGTGGCTTGGGTTCACGAGAAAGACGCGCATTCCGAGCTCTCCAGAGTGAGGGTTGACAGAGGTGACGACGCCTGCGTTGAGCATTTCAGAAACTGCCGCCGATCGCCTGGCCGGCGCGCGTGAACGCGCGTCCAATCGCAAGGCCGCTCCGTCCGGCACCGGAAGCCACCGACGACGCGGTGCCCTTGGCGATGTTGGAAGTGGTGTTTGCGAGCGTCTGCCAGGATGCCTGGCCGCGGGTGGCGGCCAGCTTGGGACTGTCCATCGTACCAGCTGGGGCGGCAATGGCAAGGGCTGCGTTCCCGGCCGTGACCGGCACCCGGCTTTCGAGCGGCGCAGCGGCCGGCTCGACCTGCTGCGGGGGTTCCGGCACCGTCGGCTCATCGGGCGCCGGCGTCAGGGCGGTCGCACCTTCCGGTGCTTCCTGTTGCTGCCGATTGCCCGCAGCGCCAGCAACCGGCGCCTGCACCGTGATGGCGGCAGGCGGGTTGACCGCCGGTGCGCTCGCCGGCGCCACTGCGGCGAGCGTACTGGCTGACCGCGATGGCAGCGCCTGTTCGACCGCATCGAGGAACGCGACGAACGTGGCAAGGTGTGGGCACGCCAGGATGCCCAGCACCGGTACGGCCATCGTCAGCGCGGCGATGGGCGTCGGCCGAACGCCACGCGGGCGCTGCGGATCGAGCAGCCGTGCCACGCGCAGGCGCAGCGTGGACGCCCGGCCAGTGGCGCCCGGAACCAGTGCGGGCACCATGTGCCCCGAGCCGGTCATCATGGCCGCGTCGAGCAATGCCCGGGCATACTGCCGCGCAGCCCCTGTGCGCGCGACCACGTGGTCGTCGCACGCAGCTTCGCGCTCGAGATCGATCCGGCGCGATAGCCACCAGACGGCTGGATGCAGTCCGGCGACGGCGCGGACGAGCACCTGCAGCAGCTGCCACCAGTCGTCGCGCCGCACCAGGTGCGCCTGCTCGTGCATCACGATCTGATCGAGTGCGGCATCATCGAGCGCATCGGCGAGCCGGCGGCTGACGAGGATGACCGGACGACCGAACCCGAGCGCACAGGCGCCGGCAAGATCGTTCGATACCCGGAGCTCCGCGCGCCTTCGTGCGGAACGGCCAGCCTCCAACCACAGTGGCAGCCGCGCTTCGCGCGCCGGGTCGAACGGCGTGGAGTTCCGCCGCAGCATCCGCAGCACGTGACCGCCGCGGACGATGCGCACGAGGCTGACGAGGGCCACAGCCGTCCACGTCGACGCGCAAAGGACAGCGACCCACCTCGGCGCCGCGGGCAGCACGAGAGCCGCGTCGAACCCGTTGCCGGCGGGCGGAAGCGGCAGCACGCCGACCTGATCGCGGAGCGAGCCGGCCGCGAGCATCAGCGGGATCCCGAGGATGGCGGCGAGGGCGGTCCAGAGAGTCAGGTGGTGCGTGGCCGCGTTCACTCGCGGCAGCGCACGAAGCACGACTGCGGTGAGTGCCGCGAGCGCCAGTCCCTGCCAGAGCCACGTGACGACCAGGGTCATCCTCGCTCCCGTTTTGGGCCTGTCATTACGATGTCAACAGACGCCTGCGCGAGCAGCTCACGCACTTCGCGCAGTTCCTCCGAGTCGACCCGCTCGTGGCCGAGCAGGTCGAGCACGAGCTCGCGTGGCGAGTTGTCGAAAAATCGGCTCAGCAGCTGGGTCAGCGCGGTGCGCCGCGCCTCCATGCGGCTCACGACGGGCAGGTAGGCGTGCGCGCGCCCGGCCTTCTCGCGGGTGACCCAGCCCTTGCGCTGCAGAATGCCGAGGATTGTGAGCACGGTGTTGTAAGCAGGCGTAGGCCCGGGACCCATGTGCTCGATGACCTCACTCACCGTTGCCCGCTGTCGAGTCCACAAGACGCGGATGACCCGGAGTTCGGCGTCTGTGAGCCCGGGGGTACGACGGCGTGGCATCGGTGGGATCCAATCCAATTCTTAATTTTTTAGGAGCGCATGCCAGCGTAGTTTCCGACGGCGCAGAGTGTCAACTAAAAATTTAGGAGACGGTAACCGGTTCGCTCTGGTGCATGAGCGCGGAACAAGGCCAAGCACCGCGGTGCGGCGAAGGCGTGGGGGCGGCTAAGTCGCTGATTTCACGAAAGATCGACGGCCACGCACCGTGAGCGGGCATCACGACGTCGGAATGCCGCGCGCGAGCACCTCGTCTATCGCCTGGGAGAAGGTGTCGATTTCGTTCAGCGTCGTGTAGAGGTTCGGAGTGACGCGGATGCCCTCGAACTCCTCATGTTTGATTGGCGTGACGAAGATGCGGTGGCGGCTCCAGAGGTGTGCCGCGAGCTTGGAGGGGTCCGTCCCCGCGAGGGACAGATTGCCGATTGCACACGACTGCGCAGGATCGAAGCTGGTAAGGATCCGCGCGCCGGGTCGGGACTCCAGGCGACGGGCCCATCGGTCTTTGAGAAACCTGAGCCGAGCCGCTTTACGCTCGGCGCCAATGGCCTGGTGGAACTCCAGCGCTTCGGCAATGGCGTTGTGGGCGGCCGCGGGATGGGTGCCGATCTCCTCGAACTTCCGGATGTCGTCGGTGAGCTTCTCGTTGGCGGGCGTGAGCGGCCAGATCGTCTTCACGAGCGGCCTGCGGATGTAGAGGAACCCGGTGCCGACCGGCGCGAGCAGCCACTTGTGCAGGCTGGTCCCGTACACATCACATTCGAGGTCGGCGGCCTTGAATGGGAAGTGCGCGAAGGCGTGCGCGCCGTCCACGACCGTGCGGATGCCCCGCTCATGCGCAGCGCGGCAGATGTCGCGGACCGGGAAGATCTGCCCCGTCAGGTTGGTGATGTGACAGAAGTGAAGCACCTTCGTGCGCGGAGACAAGGCGCCGATCAACCGATCCGCCAGATCCCTCTGCGTCGGCGGCGGCACGGGAAATGAGACCTTCTTGAGGACGATGCCATCGCGGCGCACGCGCTGTTCCCACGTGTCGAGCATGCGTGGGTAGTCCTGGTTCGTCGTCACGACCTCATCGCCTGGTTTCAGGTCGAGCCCGAGCTGCGCCGCCTGCAGCGCCTCGCTCGCGTTGCGCGTGATGGCGAGCTCCTCCGGATCGCACCCGAACTCTCGGGCGAGCTGCCGCCGCACGGCCTCGATGTTGGGCTCGACGACTTGCCACATGTAGTACGACGGGGCCTGATTCGAGATGTCGAGGTAGCGCTTGTACGCCTCGTGCACGACGCGCGGGCTTGGCGAGACACCGCCGTTGTTCAAGTTGATCATCGTGCGGTCGAGCGTGAACGCCTGCTGGATCTCGCGCCAGTAGTCCTCGTCGCCGGCGACCGCTTCGGCCGGGTGGCTGGCGACCCTAGGCGCAGCCGCACGGACGATGACGCCCCAGTTGCCGGCGAGCGCTGCGGCAGCCCCCGCTCCAGCCGATGCCCGCCTGAGAAATCCGCGGCGCGTGATCATCAGTCGCTCCTTTTGTGAGGTTGCCGAGCACTGGCTCGGATCGGCCGAATCATCGGCGCGCACAGCTACAGCTGGAGAAGTCCCGCGACAGCCGCACGTAGTCAATCACATTCGGGCGACCGCGATGCATATGGCATCTCACCTCCCGACACGATCAGCGCGGCAGGTTCAGCTTCGAAGCGGCGCCCGCCAGCGCCTGCGCAGACGTCAGCCGTCGGCGCGAACACAGGACACACGGATCAGTCGGCCACGGGCCTTGCCCGCAGTCGCGGGCATTCGCTATGCTTTATCGCCTTACCCGCCGGCCGGTCCTGGCCGGTGCGATGATGTGTTCTAGCCTCCCAGGACTGGGGGTCCTCATGGCTCCGAGAGATGACGAATCCGGCGGCGCGCCTGACGAGAGCGGCGTCAATGTCAGCCGCCGCGCGTTCCTGAAGACGGTGGGCGCCACCGGCGTGGCGGCGACTGTCGTGGGCGGCACGGCGGAGGCGCAGACCGCCGGGCCGGCGCCGGCGGGCCCCGGCCCGGTGCCGATCACGCTGACAATCAACGGCAAGAAGCACCAGCTCACGGTCGAACCGCGCGTCACCCTGCTCGACGCGATGCGCGATCGTCTCGACCACACCGGTCTGAAGCGGGTGTGCGATCGCGGCACCTGCGGTGCCTGCACCGCCATCGTCGACGGGCGCAGCGCCTACACGTGCTCCATCCTGGCGATTGAGGCCCAGGGCAAGGACGTCCGCACCATCGAGGGCCTGACGACGGACGGCACCGTGCTGCAGCCCGTGCAGCAGGCGTTCGTGGCGCACGACGGCACGATGTGCGGCTTCTGCACGCCCGGTTTCGTGATGTCGGCCGTGGCGCTGCTCGAGAAGCATCCCAACCCGACACCGGAGCAGGCCCGCGCCGCCCTCGACGGCAACATCTGCCGCTGCGGCACCTACACGCGCGTGCTCGCGGCCGTGCTGGATCCGAAGAAGGGGGTGGCCCATGCCTGACCAGGTGCCGGAAGTCCAGGCGCCCGCGCGCCCGCAGCAGCATGCGAAGTACCCGTGGCCGAAGCCGGAAGACTCCGCCATCCTCGGCCAGCGGCTGACGCGCGTGGACGGCGCCCTGAAGGTGTCGGGCCGCGCCAAATACACCTACGACATCAACCGGCCGGGGATGCTGCACGCACGCATCCTCAGATCGCCGCACGCGCACGCGCGCATCGTGTCGATCGATCTCGCCGCCGCACAAAAGGCGCCGGGCGTGAAGGCAGCGCTTGCGGTGCTCGAGCCCGGCAAGAAGGCGATGTACCAGGGCGATGAGGTCGCGGCAGTCGCCGCAGCGACCGAGGAGCAGGCGCGTGATGCGGTCCGCCTGATCAAGGTGCAGTACGAAGTGCTGCCCCACGTCGGCACCGAGGAACGCGCGCTGCAGCCCGGCGCGCCAGCCGTGTTCGAGGGCGGCAACATCAAGGAAGGCGAAGCCGAGGAGAGCGGCGATCTCGCCGCCGGCTTCAAGTCCGCCGCACACATTGTCGAGGCCACCTACGAAACGCAGGTGCAGACCCACGTCTGTCTCGAGACGAAAGGCTGCGTCTGCGAGTGGGAGGGCGACAAGCTGACGGCCTGGATCTCGACGCAGGCCGTGCACGGCAGCCGCGAGGGCTTCGCGGAGGCGCTGCAGATCCCGCAGGCCAACGTGCACACGATCTGCGAGTACATGGGCGGCGGCTTCGGCAGCAAGTTCGGACCCGATGCGCAGGGCGTCATCTGCGCCAAGCTGGCGAAGATGGCGGGCGCGCCGGTGAAGCTGATGCTCGACCGCAAGGAAGAGCACCTGGCCGGCGGCAATCGCCCGTCGTCGAGCTCGAAGATCAAGGCGGGCGTCGCCGCAGACGGTACGCTGGTGGCCTTCGACGCGGAGAGCCACGGCACGGGGGGCGCCGGCGTCGGCGCGGGCTTCCCGATCCCGTACATCTACACGTTCCCCAACCGGCGCCGCCGGCACAAGGACGTGTATACGAACGCCGGACCGGCGCGCGCGATGCGGGCGCCGGGGCATCCGCAGGGGTGCTTCGCGACCGAGCTGCTGATGGACGAGCTCGCTGACAAGGTCCGCATGGACCCGGTCGCCTTCCGGATGAAGAACCTGCCGGCCGAAGCACCGAACGCGATGTGGCGCCAGTACTTCCCGAAAGCCGCCGAGCAATTCGGGTGGAACAAGCGGCATCCCACCGGTGATCCGACGCCGGGCCCGATCAAGCGCGGGATGGGATGCGCCGCCAACCGGTGGGGCGGCGGCGGGCGCGGCACGAAAGCGCACGTCGAGATCCTGCCGGACGGCGGAGTGGTCGTGCGGTGCGGCACCCAGGATATCGGCACCGGTACGCGCACGATCGTGGCGATGGTGGCGGCCGAAACGCTCGGCCTGCCCTATACGGCGATCAAGGCGGAAATCGGCGACAGCGCGTTCCCCTTCAGCGGCGGCAGCGGCGGCAGCACGACCAGCGCGTCGGTAACGCCGGCAATCCGCGTGACCGCCGGCAAGGCGTTCGACGCGCTCGCCGCGCGCGTGGCGCCCTCGATCGGCGTGCAGCCGGCGGACCTGGTCGCGAAGGCCGGGCGCATCGCCTCCCGAACGGATCCCTCGAAAGGGCTCGATTGGAAAGCCGCCTGCCGCCTGCTCGGCACCGAGCCGGTGTCGGTCGACGGCGAGTGGGAAGCCGGATTGTCGGCGAGCGGCACGAGCGGGGTGCAGTTCGCCGAGGTCGAAGTGGACATCGAGACCGGCGTGACGAAGGTCGTCCGGATGCTGTGCGTCCAGGACTGCGGGCTCGTCATCGACCCGCTGACGGCCGAGAGCCAGTGCATCGGCGGGATCGTCATGGGCGTCAACTGGGCGCTCTACGAGGACCGCATCCTCGATCGGAACACCGGACAGATGGTGAATCCGAACATGGAGTGGTACCGCCTGGCGGGCATGTCGGACATCCCGCAGATCGAGGTCGTGCTCCTCAACCAGCCCGATCGCGGCGTCATCGGCATTGGCGAACCGCCGACCGTCTCGACGGCGGCGGCCATCGGCAACGCCGTGAACAACGCCATCGGCGTCCGCGTGCGCAGCCTGCCGATTACACCGTACCGGATCCTCGACGCGATTGCGACGCAGGAACGCGCGGGAGGGACGCTGTGAAGGCCTTTGCCTACGTCAATGCGACCAACGAGAAAGAGGCCGTGGCGGCGCTCTCCACGGAACGGGGCAAGGTGCTGCCCCTCGCGGGCGGCATGGACCTGCTCGGGCTGATGAAGGACTACATCGCGCAGCCCGACACGCTCGTGAACGTGAAGGGCCTGCCGTCGACGATCGCGGTGACGGCCCAGGGACTCACCACGATCGGAGCGTCGGCACGTGTCGCCGACGTCGCCGCGCACGAGGATCTCGCCAAGGCGTTTCCCGCGCTGGCCTATGCCGCCGGCGAAGTGGCAACGCCGCAGATCCGCAACATGGGCACGGTGGGCGGGAACATCATGCAGCGCCCGCGGTGCTGGTACTTCAGGAACGAGGAGTTCCACTGCCTGAAGAAAGGCGGGCCGCGCTGCTTCGCCGTCGAAGGCGAGAACCAGTTTCACGCGATCTTCGGCGACGCTCCGTGCCACATCGTGCATCCGTCGAGCCTCGCGGTGCCGATTCTCGCCTACGGCGGGCGCTTCCGCGTGGTCGGGCCGCAGGGCGAACGCGAGATCGAGGCCGACAAGTTCTTCGTCATGCCCGATCGCAACATGTATGGCGAGACGGTGCTCGAGTCGAACGAGCTCGTCACGCACGTGCTCCTGCCGCGGCAAACGAACGTGAAGAGCGCCCACTACGAGGTCAAGGTCAAGCAGTCGCACGACTGGCCGATCACCATGGCGTCGGTGGCACTCGTGATGAGCGGCAACACGGTGCAGTCGGCACGGGTGGTACTCGGCGCCGTCGCGCCCGTGCCGTGGCGTTCGCCCGCGGCCGAGGCCGCGCTCAAGGGCAAGCCGCTGACCGAGCAGGTAGCGGCCGAAGCCGCGGATGCGGCCGTGAAGAACGCCGTGCCGATGACACAGAATGGTTACAAAGTGCAGCTCGCGCGCACGACAGTGATCCGCGCGCTGATGCAGGCGGCGAAGACATAGGACCGCGTGCGGGCTTCAGCTTCAGCCGCTTGAGGCTCGCGTAGTGCCCGGCTTCAGCCGTTTGAGCATCGCGTAGTGCCCGGCTTCAGCCGCTTGACCACCGCGTAGTGCCCGGCTTCAGCCGTTTGAGCACCGCGTAGTGCCCGGCTTTAGCCGGGCCGTGATCCGGGCACCAACTCGCGTCGAAAACGGAGACTGACCATGTCGATGATCGCGAACGCCGTCCCCTGCGCGCACCTCCGTCATAAGGGGATGTACGTCCTGTCCGAAACGGACGAGCACGAGACCAGCTACTACGATAAGTACGACGCGCGGGTGTTCTGGTGCACGTGCACCCAGAAGCCCTACGGCCCCGATGGGCGCCCGGCACATTCCGATGCCTGTCGCGAGGGGCGAGAGTGTTGCAAGTAAGGGCTGGAGGCTAAGGGCTAAGGGCTAAGGGCTAAGGGCTAAGGGCTAGAGTATCAGAGACTAGAGGCGCTGGCGGCTAGGCTGGGCGGCTGATGTGGCTAAGCCGCTTGGCTTCTGGCCCCAAGCCTTTAGCCCTTAGCCTTTAGCCAGGGGAGGATAGACCATGAGAGTGCCCATTCTGATCGCGGCAGCGCTGCTGGTTGCCGCACCGGCGCTGGCGGGCTCCAACACGACGATCTCCGGCGACTACGTCGAGGCGCGCACCGCCGAGGTGTTTGCCGGCGGCTGCATCATGTCGAGCGAGGCAGAGACGATCGGCCGGCAGGCTGTGCTCGCATGGCGGATCCGGAGCGGACGCTTCGATGACGTGTCGCTCGACGGGCTGTCGGTGATGGCGGCCGTGTCCGGCGATCGAAATCTCGGCATCCGCGAGATCGGCGGCACGGCGCCGGCATGGGTCCGCGCCGCACTGATCGTCGACGAACGCGCGACGCCCGAGCAGCGCGACGCGCTCGTCGGGTTCGTGAAGGCCGCCTCCGGCGTGCTCATCGATGAGGTCGTCGAGGTGCGGATGGCGCCGATTCGGTTCGACGCGGACGCGCACCAGATCGAGGTCTCGAGCGCGGGCGCACGCCTGGCCGTGCAGCGGCACATGCACCACGACCCGAGCTGCGGCGCGATGCAGTGGTTCCATCCGTTCGCGGCCGGCACCGACGCCGCGCTCGGCTTCACCGACGCCAACAGCTTCTCCGGCAGCGCGCTCGGCACGAAGTGGAGCCACCCGAACAAGCGGTCCGGGTTCGTCGGCACGTTCGCGTTCTGATTGGCGGCCGGAAAGAAAGGCGGTGGCGGGCGGGCGCTTGTAGGCATGCCGCGCCGCGTGATCGACGCCAACGGTTGACGGTCAACGGTTACCGGTTAACGGTCCAGTAGATGCACGCCCACACCGGTCCTCGCTTCCGCGCGGTCGCTGTTCTCGTCGGGTGGTGCATGCTCGCGTCGACGCCGGCCGCACGCGGACAGGATCTCGCCGCCACCAGCCAAGCCGTCGCCCAGCCGACCGAGATCGCCGAGCCAATCCGCGCGCTGCTCCAGACCGACGCCACTGTTGTGATGCGGGGCGCCACCCGGCTGGAGTTCTGGTGGGTGAAGAACATCCCGCTCGACACCGCACCCGCGGCGCACCCCTCGTGGTCCAACGTGCCTGACGGCGCGCTCGTCGGCGCGGTGCGGCTGGGGAATGCGATGAGCGACATCCGGGGCGGGCCGATGAAGCCCGGCGTCTATACGCTGCGCTTCGCTCTGCAGCCGCAGAACGGTGACCACATGGGTGTCTCCCCGTATCGCGAGTTTCTGCTGGTCGCCCCCGCGGCTGACGACCAGAGCCCTGACGCTGCCGGGTTCAATGGCGCGGTTGCGCTGGCGAAGAAGACGCTCGGCAAGTCGCACCCTGCAGCGCTGGGCCTCGATCCGCCGACGACCGATCAGCCCCCGCGCGCCGTGGTGACCAACGACGAGGGCCACAAGGGGATCGTCTTTTCCGTTCCTGTCACCCTGCAGGGCAAGCCCGCCGGTTCCCTGACCTTCGGTGTGACGATCATCGGCCAGTACGAACATTGAGCGCGGCGCGACTGGCCGCCCGTTGCCGTCGCGCGCACGGCTCAGATACTCCTGCAGAACAAGCGCGGGTAAACGGCTCGGGCAGGATCAGCTGACCCAATGAAGCTGGACGATCGCGTCGCACTCATCACCGGCGGCAGGCGCATCGGCGCCGATGTGGCCGTGGCGCTCGCAGCCCGCAGCGTCGATGTCGCGCTGTGCTACCGCGCCTCGCGCGCGGAAGCGGAGGCCACGGCGGCCGCCGTGGTGAAGCTCGGACGCCGTGTGCAGCTCGTGCAGGCCGATCTCCGGGTGCCATCGGACTGCCGGCGGGCGGTCACCGAAACGGTCAGCGCCCTCGGACGCCTCGACGTGCTCGTCAATATGGCGTCGGTCTATGCTCAGCGGCCGTACGCCGAGCTGACGGACGAAGACTGGGAGCGCTCGCTCGCCGTGGATCTGCGCGCGGCGCACCTGTGCTCGCAGGCCGCCGTGCCGCACATGGTCGCAGCCGGCGGAGGCCGGATCGTGAACTTCACCGACTGGGTGGCGGCGAGCCGGAGGCCGCGATATGTGGGGTTCCTGCCGTACTACGTTGCCAAGATGGGCGTCATCGCTCTGACCGAAGCGCTGGCGCTCGAGCTCGCGCCGCTCAATATCCTCGTCAACGCCGTCGCACCAGGCCCGATCATCCCGCCGGACGACACCTCAGCAGAAGAGCAGGCCGCCGTGGTGCGCGCGACGCCGCTCGGGCGCTGGGGCGGCTCTGACGAGATCGTCAAGGCCGTCCTGCTGCTGATCGACACCGAGTTCATCACGGGCGAAACCCTGCGCGTCGACGGCGGGCGGCACATCCGTTAGCCGCAGACGTAATCGTCGGCCGTCCGCCGGTCGCTGCAACGCAGCCGTCACGTCCGCCGTCGCGACTGACCGTGGCTGCTCGGCCGTGCACGCTTGTACATCGGTGTTCCGATGGCAGTGGCTTTGCTTCCTCTCACGTCGGACGCGCAGAGCGCGCCGGGAGAAACGGTCGTGGACGCTGATCGCGGCGGTGCATGGCTGACGAACGTGGGTATGGGCGAACGCATGGCAGCGCACACGTACACGGCCTCGCGAATCCTGCTGGTGGAAGACAGCGAGGATCTGCGCGGTCTGATGACGCTGATCCTCGAAGCCGAGGGCTACGTCGTCGATACAGCGTGCACGGCTGAGGAAGGCCTGCACCTGCTCAACCGCTGTTCGTACGATCTCGTGCTCAGCGATTACGCCTTGCCCGGGCGCACCGGTGCGTGGATGCTGCGCGAAGCGCTCGCGCAACACCTCCTGACCCAGGGCATGATCGTCACGGCGCACCCGAACCCCCGCGATGCGGAGGGTTTCCCCGTCATCCAGAAGCCGCTCGATTTCGACGCCTTCCTGCAGCAGATCCGGGAATGCGTGAACAGCGGCCGCGATCTATCGGCGGCTGCTTGCCGCGCGAAGACACCGAGCAGTCCTCGCCTTCAGGCGCGCACCGCGCAATCCTGAGTCGGGCCGCACTCGCCGACACTCACGAGCACAACCTACAACCGGGGTCGTGGTTTCTCCACGCCGACCACCCCACTGCGAATACCAGACCCGACGCCTGTCAGGGTTGGAGGTTCTCTGCCACCAGGTCTCGAATGTGCGACAGCGTCGCGGCAACGCGCGACAGCGGCAGGTTGCTGATGTAGAAGTGCCGCGCGCCCACGTTCATGAGGGTCCGCAGCGTCCGCGCGC
Organism: Vicinamibacteria bacterium; assembly: GCA_963697705.1. Lineage (GTDB taxonomy): Bacteria > Acidobacteriota > Vicinamibacteria > Vicinamibacterales > JAENWD01 > CAVUCH01. Next base: position 168,918 of record CAVOPA010000004.1, on the reverse strand, counting down.
ATATATCTTCCGGCGTGGCGCCCGCTGAAAATTCCGCAGCCAACTCCTCGACCGGCACCGGCAGAAACTGCGACAGCGCCGCCAGCGTCCGCGGGTTCGCGCTGCGGTAGTAGAAGACGCCGAACAGCCCGGGCATCGTGAGCCCCGCCCGCTCGCTCTCGCGCACGAACCGTTCGACAGCGGCCGCACGGTGGTGCGACACCACCTGTGTCAGATAGAACTCCGCCGTGAATGTCGGATCGAGCAGGTAACGTACCTGCGCCGCGGCATCGCCATTCGGATTGGCCCAGCCGCCCAGCACCAGCCCGCGATCGTGGGAGCGAATGATCTGTCGCAGCTGCCACGCATGCTCGACCGAGCGCGGGACGCCGAGGGTGCGGTCGCCGCCGAGGACCACGAGCGCCGGGAACCCATGCTGCCAGGCGCGCTCCGCATAGGCCACGCAGTAGCCAAGCGGGTGCTTGCACGTGAGGAACGGGACGATGCGCTCGCGCGGCACGTCGGTGCCGAGGTTCGTGACGAGATGCCGGAGGTTGTCTTCCTCGGCGGTGCCCACGGCGCTGTCCGTGAGGAATACGTACGTGCCGCTCTTCGACAGCCGCCGCACGGCGTGGTACGTGTCGATCCAGGCGTTCATGCCCTCGGGACCCGTCAGCTCCGCGAGCGGCGGACGCAGCTCCGCCGCGATCACGGCATCGGGGCCGCGCAGCGAATCGAGCAGCGAGTGATGAGGGGAAGGTACGGGCACCACGTGCGGCGTTTTCAGCTTAGCACTTCGGCTGCGCACCACCGCCGAGCCGCTCGGTTTCGGTCGGCTATAGTAGCGGGATGCCGCGACTCACGTTCCTCGGGGCCGCCCAGACGGTCACCGGTTCGAAGTATCTGCTCGAGACCGACCACACGCGGCTGCTGGTCGACTGTGGCCTGTTCCAGGGTTTGAAGTCGCTGCGCGAGCGGAACTGGACGAACCTGCCGGTCGACCCTGCGTCGGTCCATGCGGTCGTCCTGACACACGCTCACCTCGATCACACCGGCTACCTGCCACGCCTCGTCGCGCAGGGGTTCCGCGGCCGCATCTTCTGCACGCCGGGAACGGCCGATCTGTGCCGTCTCGTACTGCCCGACGCCGCGCGGCTGCAGGAAGAAGACGCACGGGAGGCGAATCGTCAGGGCTACTCCAGGCACGCACCGGCGCTGCCGCTCTTCACCGAGGCTGACGCGTTCCGCGCTCTCACGCAGCTGCAGCCCGTCGGCTTCCATCGGCCCGTGCCGGCGGCATCGGGAATCGACGTGTCCTTCTCGCCAACCGGGCACCTGCTCGGAGCGTCGGCAGTGACGATGGTGCTCGAGGATGGAAAGCGGGTCGTATTCGGCGGCGATCTGGGCCGCTACGATCGCCCCGTGCTTCGCGATCCGGACCCGGTGGCCGCGGCCGACGTGCTGCTCGTCGAGTCCACCTACGGTGACAGGCGGCACGAGCCCGACGATCATGGCGCGCGCTTCGCCGCCATCGTTCGCGAAACCATCGCTCAGAACGGCAAGGTCGTGATCCCTGCCTTCGCCATCGGCCGCGTCGAGGAAATCCTCTATTGGCTGAAGCAGCTCGAGGAGCGGCACGAGATCCCGGTCGTTCCTGTGTTCCTGGACAGCCCGATGGCGGTCGAGGCACTCGGGTACTACGGCAAGCGGGTCGCCGAGCTCGACGACGACATGCGCCAGGAGGGGAAGCCGCTCGCCAGCTTCGCCACGCGCCGGTTCCAGACGGTGTCGTCGCCCCAGCAGTCGGCCGAGCTCGTCGCGTCGAAGACGCCGGCGGTGATCGTATCGGCGAGCGGGATGGCGACGGGCGGACGCGTGCTGCACCATCTCAAACGCGCGCTGCCGGATGCCCGCAGCACGGTGCTCTTCGTCGGCTATCAAGCGGTCGGCACGCGGGGCCGCTCGCTCGTGGATGGTGCGCGGGAGGTGAAGATTCACGGCCAGTTCGTGCCGGTCTCTGCGCGGGTCGAACGGCTGGACGCGATGTCGGCCCACGCCGACGCCGCGGAGATCCTGCGCTGGCTCCACGGATTCACCGCTGCCCCGACGATGACCTATATCGTCCACGGCGAACCGCCGGGCATGCACGCGTTGCAGGCGGAAATCGCACGAGAGCTGGGACCCGCCTGGAAGATGCGCGCGCCTGAGTACCTGGAGACAGTCGAGATCTGACAAGGGCGCACTGGTGCGCGCAGGGCCGACGCGCTGACGTCGCCGGCGCGATCGTGTGCCCGCTGCGACAATGGAATGACCATGAAGATCAGACAGCGATCTGCGGAGTCCAGGCCGAGTACGCTGGCGCCCCCCACCGATGCGGATGCCCGCCCGTACCTGCTCGAGCGGGTCGGTGAGGCGGCCGTCGTGCAGCTGTATGCGGACGGCTTCGATGCGCTCCCGGCCCGCGAAAAGCTGCTCGTGTGGCACCTGGCGCAGGCGGCAGTCGCCGGGCGTGACATCTATTACGACCAGCGATACGCCCACAACCTCGAGCTGCGGGAGTGCCTCGAGGCGCTCGTGCCCGAGTGGGCGCGGATCGCCGACGAGGCCCGCGATGCGATCGTCCGGTATACCAAGCTGTTCTGGATCAACACCGGCCCGTACAACAACCTGACGGCTCAGAAGTTCCCCCTCGAGTGCAGCCCCGAGGCGTTCGACACCGCCGTGCGCGAAGCCGTCGCGCGGGGTGCGCGGCTGCCCGTTCGCGCCGGGGAGCCGCTGGACGCGATGCTTGCGCGGCTGCGGCCGCTGCTGTTCGATCGGTCGGTCGATCCGACGGTCACGAGCAAGACGCCCGGCGAGGGCCGCGACATCCTCAGCGCGAGCGCGAACAACCTGTACGACGGCGTCACGCTGGCCGACCTGCAGCACTTCGACGAGGCGTATCCGCTGAACTCGCGGCTGGTGAAACGGGGCGGCGCGCTCGTGGAGGAGGTCTATCGCATCGGCGGGCGCTACACGCCGTACATCGAACGCATCTGCCGCCATCTCGAAGCCGCGCTACCGTACGCCACGCCGGCGATGGGGCGGGCGCTCGAGGCGCTCGTGCGGTTCTACCGCACGGGCAGCACCGACGCTCGGCGGGCGTACGACGTCGCGTGGGTCGAGGATCGTGAGTCTCCGGTCGATACCATCAACGGCTTCGTCGAGATCTACATGGATGCGCGCGGCCGCAAAGGGGCATGGGAAGCTCTCGTGTATTACCTGCATCCGGAGAAGACGGCTGCCATCGCACGCATCGCCGAGCACGCGCAGTGGTTCGAGGATCGGATGCCGTGGCATCCCCGCTACCGCAAGCCGCGGGTCACGGGTGTGACGGCACGGGCGATCGAGGTCGTGATCGAGACGGGCGACTCCGGGCCCGTGACGCCCGTCGGGATCAACCTGCCGAACGATCAGGACATCCGCGAGACGCACGGCAGCAAGTCGGTCTTGCTCTCGAACGTGCTCGAGGCATACGAGCGATCGACTCCGCGTTCCTTCCGGGCGGAGTTCAGCTGGGACGAGGGTGAGATCGACAGGGCGCAGCGCTGGGGAGCCGCCGCGAGCGAGCTCACGACCAACCTGCACGAGGTGATCGGCCATGGGTCGGGGCTGGTCTCGGAAACCCTGAAGGGGATGCCGGAAGCCGCGCTGCGGGAGCAGTTCTCGGCCATCGAGGAGTCGCGCGCTGATCTCGTGGCGCTCTATTTCATCGCCGATCCGTGCATGGTCGAACTCGCACTCGTGCCAGCCGACGACCACCAGGAGGTGGTGCGGGCCGAGTACGAGGCGTACGCACGGAACGCCCTCGTGCAGTTGCGCCGCGTGCGGGAAGGATCGCAGATCGAAGAAGACCACATGCGCAACCGCCAGATGATCGTCCACTGGCTGATGGCGCACACCGAGGCCATCCGCGTGGCCAGCCGAAACGGCAAGACGTACTACCGCGTCGGCAGCCTGGTCACGTTCCGCGAGGGCGTCGCACGACTGCTCACGGAGGTGCAGCGCATCAAGGCCGAAGGCGATTACACCGCGGCCCGCGCCCTGATGGAAACCTACGGCGTGCACTTCGACCCATCGCTCCGCGACGAGATCGTCGCCCGTGTCGAGCACCTGGAGATGCCGTCCTATACCGCCTTCGTCATGCCCAGGCTGGAGCCCGTCCACGACGCGTCTGGCGCTGCGGTCGACGTGGCGATCTCGTACCCGCGCGACTTCACCGCCCAGATGCTCGAGTACGCTGACGCGACGCGCACCGAGCGAGAGGCGATGCTGAGGTCGATAGCCGAGGAGCGGCAGCGATAGCCGGCTGCGACGGCAGACGTCGCCGCTTCCGGGCTTCGTCGTCCAGCAGCGGCCATCCGACATTCTCATTGCCTATCGTGCCACCCGTCAGGTTCTCTCGCCGCGTCCCTCCAGACCTCGAGCCAAATGCGCTGACGCGCCTGGTATCGGACCTGCGCGCCCGGAACGTGCCGATCTGCGACCTCACCGAGTCGAATCCGACGGCGTGCGGGTTCGAGTACCCGGCGGGTCTGCTCGGAGCGCTCGCGGACCCGCGCGCGCTCGCGTACGACCCGCAGCCGCTCGGCCTCCGCGTGGCGCGCGAGGCGGTCGCAGCAGACTACGGCCGTCGCGGGGTTCGCGTCTCTCCCGAACGCATCGCCATCACCGCCAGCAGCAGCGAGAGCTACTCGCTGCTGTTCAAGCTGCTCTGCGACCCTGGAGACTCGGTGCTCGTGCCGGCGCCGAGCTATCCACTCTTCGAGCACCTTGCGGCGCTGGACGCGGTTGCCGTGCAGACGTACCGGCTGGAGTATCACGGCCGGTGGACCTTGGACGTCGAAGACCTCGCGCGCGCGATCGACGACCGCACGCGGGCGGTGCTGGCCGTCAGCCCCAACAATCCGACGGGGTCGATGCTCACGCGCGCCGAGTGCCGCGATCTGCACGCGTTCTGTGCGTCGCACGGCCTCGCGCTCGTCGGCGACGAGGTCTTCTGTGACTACCCGTTGGCGGCCGGTGCTGATGCGGTCACGAGCGTGCTGGAGGAATCGCAGGCGCTGACGGTCTCGCTCGGTGGGCTATCGAAATCCGTGGGCCTGCCCCAATTGAAGCTGGGGTGGATGGCGGTGGATGGGCCGGAATCGATCGTCGCCGAGACGATGCAGCGCCTCGAGATCATTGCGGACACGTACCTGTCGGCGGCGACGCCCGTCCAGGTGGCCGCCGCACGACTGCTGGAGCTCGGGGCGCAGGTCCGGGAGCAGATCGCGGATCGTGTCTTGCTGAACTACGAGATGTTCTGCAGCCTCGCGGCGAAACATCCCGCGCTTCGCGTGCTGCCGGCCGAGGGCGGCTGGTCGGCCGTGGTGCAGGCGCCGGCGGTCATGTCCGACGAGGCACGCGCGCTCTCGCTCGTACGCGATGCGGGCGTGCTCGTGCACCCGGGCTACTTTTTCGATTTCGATCGTGACGGGTACTTCGTCGTGAGCCTCCTGGTCCAGCCGGGGGAGTTCCGCGCGGGGGCGTCGCGCATGTTTGAGACAATGGACCGGCTGATCGACCGATGACTCGCACGATACACACGGGCCGCACCGCCGGCGTCTTGCTGCCGCTCTTCTCCATGCCGTCCATCCGGAGCTGGGGCATCGGCGAGATCGGCGATCTCGTGCCGATGATGCAGTGGCTGCGCGATGCCGGGGTCGGCGTGCTGCAGTTGCTGCCGACCAACGAGATGGCGGCGGGGCAAACGTCGCCGTACTCGGCGATCAGCGCGATGGCGCTCGATCCCATCTACATCAGCATGCATGCGGTTCGCGACTTCACGGCGTTCGGCGGGGAAGCACGCCTCGACCTCGCCGACCAGGTGGCGATCCGGTCGGCCCGCAACTCCACGCGAGTCGATTACGCCAGCGTGCGGCGCGTGAAGGAACATGCGCTCCGCATGGCGTTCAGTCACTTCTGGGACACCGAGTGGGTGCGCGGCACCGCACGCGCCGGATCGTTCGCGGCGTTCTGCTCGTGGGAAGAGTGGTGGCTGGCCGACTACGCGCTCTACCGCGCCTTGCGGGAGCGGAGCGGCGGCAAGTCGTGGACCGAGTGGGACGAGCCGCTGCGCCGCCGCGATCCGGCCGTGCTCGCCGATGCCCGCGCGGAGCTCGACACCGACATCCTCTTCTACCAGTACCTGCAGTGGCTCGCCGACGACCAGTGGCAGGATGCGCGTGACGCGGCCGCGCCCGTGGCACTCTTCGGTGACTTCCCATTCATGGTGTCCACCGATAGCGCTGACGTGTGGGCGCGCCAGCACCTGTTCCGCTTCGATGCCACCGTGGGCGTCCCGCCCGACGCCTTCAGCGCCACCGGACAGGACTGGGGTCTCCCGGTCTACCGCTGGGATGTCATGGAGCGCGATGATCACCGCTGGCTGCGACAGCGCGCCAGGCGCAGCGCGCGGCTGTTCCACGGATACCGCATCGATCACCTCGTCGGCTTCTATCGCACGTTCTCACGGCCGCTCGACAGCGCGCACGGCAGTTTCGATCCGGCGGACCACCAGGATCAGCTCGCGCTCGGTGAGCGCCTGATGGCGATCTTCGCCGGGTGCGGGGCGCGGATCATCGCCGAGGACCTCGGCGTGGTGCCCGACTTCGTACGCGCGTCGCTGACGAAGCTGGCGATCCCCGGCTACAAGGTGTTCCGGTGGGAGCGCGAATGGAAGCGGCGAGGCGAACCCTTCTGCGATCCCGCCGAGTATCCTGCCCTGTCGGTCGCCACAACCGGGACGCACGACACGGATCCGATTGCCACCTGGTGGGACACCGCATCCGCCGACGAACGGGAGGCGTTTGCCAGGCTGCCGCAGATCGCACCCGTGCTGAAGGGCCGCGCGGCCATGACGGAACCCTTCACCCCCGCGTTGCGCGATGCCATCCTGCGGGCGCTCTATGCGTCTGGATCCGACCTGCTGCTGATTCCCGTGCCGGACATCTTCGGGTGGACCGACCGCATCAATACGCCGGCGACGGTCACCGACGACAACTGGACGTGGCGCCTGCCCTGGCCCGTCGACACCCTCGCCGATCAACCCGAAGCGAGCGAACGGGCCCGCGCACTCCGCGAATGGGCCGAGGAGACGGGAAGAATCCGGAATTCGGAATCCGGAGTTCGGAGTTAGCTTCCAATGAGGCGCGCGGTGAGGTGGCTCTGACTCGGCGCTCCGTCGCATGCGAGCTGCTTCCGAAGAATTCAATCGCCGTTGTCACTCCCGACCGAGACAGGAGTCGAGCGCGTCGAGCAGCATTGGGCCCTGCTCTTCCTGATACTCTGAGTGTTGCGTAGAACTGGAGCTGTGATCCGGTGCGCCTGCAGTTTGACGACCTGACATTCGACGACGACACCCGCCAGCTCTGGGTGCGCGGCGAAGAGATCCGGCTCTCGCCGAAGGCGTTCGATCTGCTGGCGCTCCTGGTCGCCCGCCGGCCAAATGCTGTCTCAAAGACCGACATCCGCGGGCAGCTCTGGCCTCGGACCTTCGTGTCTGAGAGCAGCCTCCCATCGCTGGTGTCCGAGATTCGAGACGCGATCGGCGACAGTCGGCGAAAACCTGGCTTCGTGCGCACGGTGCATCGATTCGGCTACGCGTTCCAGGCCGAGTCCGCTCCGATGCCACACCAGGCCGCAGCCGCAATCTCCGGTCCGAACGCCTGGCTCCTCGGCAGGACGGCCGAAGTCGCGCTGCTGCCCGGCGAGAACGTCCTCGGTCGCGAAGGTGACGGAATCATCCTCATGAAATCCAGCACCGTCTCGCGTCGTCACGCACGCATCGTTATCAACGCGAAAGGTGCGGTGATCGAGGATCTGAAGAGCAAGAACGGGACGTTCGTCAACGATCGACGCGTCAGCGGCCCGACGCCCGTAACCGAGGGCGATCAAGTCCGGATTGGATCGTTGCTGTTCACGTTTCGCCGGTCGCAGGGCTCGCAATCGACCGAAACCCAGTCGCGCACCGGAAAACGGCTACATCCCTGACTTCTGGCAGATGCACCGGCCGAGCGAGCCTTGACGCTTGGCGACCATCTGAGCGTATTGGCTCGACGACGGAGCGGCGCCGGCCGCGACCGCATCGCGCTTCAACCGACGGCTGAAGCTCCAGCTTGCGCCCAGCGTGATGCCGCTGTTCAGCGCGTGGCCGTTCCGTCCAACGACGAGACGCGAGAACGAGGCGAACACGTCCACGGAGTCTCTCGGCCGAGTACGCGAAGCCTCCGCCGGCGTGGACGTAGTGAACGCGCTGAATGATGTCGTGCACCGACTTGTACTGGAGCGGCACGGCCGGGAGTCCACCGGCCGGAAAGTCGATTCCGCCGTGGGTGTATTGCCCGGCGGCCGTCGCGAACACACGGAACGCCTGGCCGACGAAGTAGCCCACCTCGAGATCGCCCATGCTCCGGTTGTGCGAGATGTCTTGCACATGCTCGACGAACCCGTACGCCAGTCGACCCGTAACGAAGAGTCCGGGAACTCCCGCAGTGAAGAGCTTGGCGGCATAGGTTCCGACCTGCAGCTCGTGCAATCGTTCGCCGGCGGCGGCATGCCCGTAGTACGGGTAATCATGGCTCGGCACGATCGTGCCTATGTACGGCGTGAGCACGGTGCCTTTGCGCGTGAGGTTGTACCGCACGGCCATCCGAACGTCGGTGAAGCTGCTGTGGAACGTTCCGTCGTCTATCGTGGTGTTGGGGTGCCGGTACGGTCCCCTGTACTTCGACGACACGAACGGCAATGCCACGTCGATGGCAACTTTGTCCGTCACGCCATACGTCACATCAGCCAATAGCACGACCGAGTTGATGTGGCCGGCGTCGACGCGCGTCGTGCTCGCAAGGTGGCGCGTGACGTCGAGGTCCTGGAACGAAATCGCGACCGCCCCTTCGCCTTGTGCGGGAACCCACGCCTGGGCACACACATCGCGCGAACAGACCAGAAACGCCAGAATACAGACCGCACCGGCGCTCGCAACGTTCCGACGATTGGGTGTCATATTTCCTCGCCGGGGAGTTACGACGTCCTCGCGTGCTTCGCGCGTGCCTTGAGGGTGTTTTCGATTTCGTCCAGATACTTGAGCGGTCGATCCGACGACTTCAAGCGGCAGACGAGCTGCTGCGGGCCCGCCGCCGGGCTCGACGGGAATGCTACGTACAGCGTCTCCGGATGCGCCGGCGATGACGACACGAGGCCTTGCAGCCTGGGAGCTTCGGCGACATCCACGAGGATGACATCGAACGGCACGGTCTTCAGCGCCTGCTCGAGCAGCGTCCAGTCTTCGATGATCGAGACGGCGTGACCGGCCTGGCGCAGCGCTTTGTGCAGCTGCACGTTGTTGACACCTGCCTTGGGATCATGCGATGGCCGCGCGTAGATGAGGACCTTCCCCGGGTACACAGAGGCGTACGCGCGCTGGAACTTCGCACCGCGTCCGACCATCAGAAATTTGTCGCCACAGGCCTGTGCCGCCGGGTACCACGCGGACGTGCTCAAAGCCAAGACGACGACGAGCGGTAGGGTTCGCGACATCATGCCCTCCTGACGGCTGGCAGTATACTGCGGCGGCATAGAGCGAGGATCTGGGAAAACTCTCAGGTTTTCATCAGTGAATGCGGGAGCGCTCGGGCCGCAACAGGCGATCCCACAACGTCGGGGGCAGCTGAAACCCTTCGATCAGGTAGATGTCGGACTTGACGCGCGCCGTCGAAGTCAGGAAGCCGCGGCCCTGCAGTCGGCTGAAGCCCCGGATCGGCTGCAGCGCCTGCGGCACCGTGCCGAGGTTCGCGTTGATCACGCGCTCGGCGCCCGTCTGCGCATCGACCGACACGAGCATGATGTGATGCTCGTCGTCGGTGGGACGGAGGCCGTAGATTTTGTGGCCGTCCTTGTCCCACGCGTAAGCGAACCATTTCGCATCGCTGATGACCCGCTGACCCGTCCCCTCAGCGGACACGATGATCAAGCCGTCGACCGTCTCGCAAAGGATCGAGTCTCCGTTGGGAGACCACTGCGGCCGCGTGACAAACGGGGGGATCCCGGATTTGACGAGCGTGACAGGTTCCGCCCGCCCGCCGAGCCGTATTTTCACCAGCGCGATATCGTCCTGCCTTCTTTCGAGGTAGGCGATCCATTCGCCCGTCGGCGACCACGTCGGGGCGTCCTGGAACGTCGCCTGGCCGCCGACGGCGATCGGTTTCCCACCCGCAACCGAAGTTATCCACAGACGCGATCCGGTCGTCTGAGCGCTTTCGGATGCTCCGGCCCGCTGAAACGCCAGCTTCGTGCCGTCCGGGGAGAATGCCAGCGATCCGATGGCCATCGACGCCTCGCCGCCGAAGTCCGCCTCCGTCACGAGCGGCCGCTGCAGATAGCCTTCCTCATTCTGCAGCCAGATCTGAAGGCTGCCGCTCCGATCGGTGACGAACGCGAACTGTGTGTTCGTCGGCAGGGCGGCTGGATCGAACTCGTTCCGCGTGCTGCTCAGAAAAGGCTTCAGCGGAGACCCGTCGAGCGGGACCTCGAAGAGATCGAAATCGGTCGCCTCGGAGGTGAACGCGATGGCGCGGCCGGCCGGCGACACGCTCGGCGAGCCTTCGTTGCCAGGCGTCGTGGTGAGCGGATCGAGCCGGTCGGTGCGCGTGTCGGCGAGCCAGAGGTGCGTTCCCGGGGTCGGCCCATCGGAGCGCGTGACGACGACGTGACGGTTGTCGGGAGTCCAACTGAAGCTGGCGGGCATGAGGCCCGGGGAGCTCAAGCCGGGCAGCAATTGCCGCGGCTCGCCGTCGGGCATGATGATTTCCCAAAAGCCCGATAGCATGGGTTGTACCGGGTCCCAGCCAGAGCATCAGCCGGGATCCATCCGGCGAAAATCGCAGCAACCCGCTCGAGGCGGTCCTCCCATTGAGCGAACCTCGCGCGTACCGGTGCGGCTCGCCATCGGGCAGCGACGCTGACCACAGCGTAAGGGTCAGGCTATCTTTCCCCTCACCGCGGAGGAAGAACACGGTCTTCCCGTCGGGCGAGACCGCCGATTGCGATGCGCCTTCAATCATCAGTTCGGCGTTGCCTCCGACGGGCAGTACGCGCCAGAGGGCATCCTGGTCCCGTGCGCTTGAGTGGAAATAGATCTTGCCGTCAGCCGACCATGTCGAGATGAAACAATCGAATCGAGAGTTGGTCACCCTCGTGCGCATCGAAGACCCGAGCGTCCTCGTGAAGATCTGGACGACGCCGTTGACTTCCGCTTCGTAGGCGATGGTCTTGCCATCCGGTGACCACACGGGCGCCCCCTGATACCCTTCATCCGTGGCAAACGGCGTGAACTTCTCGAACTGGACGCGTGCACTGCCTGGTCCGAGCGCCCGGGCCAGAAGAAAACCGCTGACGATCAGCGCGCCGAGTGCTGCAACCCGACGCCACCGCCGAGGAGCCGGCGCGACGGTCGACGTCACATCGAACGTCGCTTCGGACAGATGCTCGCGGATGGTGCGCAGGTCTGCGGCAAGATCCGCCGTGTGCGCGAACCGCTGGCGGGGGTTCTTCGCGAGCAGGCGTCGGATCAGCCAACGGAGCGCCACCGGCAGCGTCGGATTTGCCTGAGCCGGATCCGGCGGTTCGTCGGCGATGATCGCCGACAGCGTCTGCACAGCGGTCTCACGTTTGAACGGGTGGGCGGCCGTGGTCAGCTCGTACAGCATGACGCCGAACGCGAATTGATCCGACCGGAAGTCCGCTCGCTCGCCCCGCGCCTGCTCGGGGCTCATATACGGCACCGTGCCGACGATCAGCCCGGTAGCGGTCTGAGTGGCAGCCGGTCCTCTCGACTGCGCTGCGTCAGGTTCCGGCGCAGTCGCGAGACCGAAGTCCACGATCTTGACCCGTCCGTCCGCCGTCACCATGACGTTGTCGGGTTTCAAATCGCGGTGGACGATGCCGGCATCGTGGGCGGCCGCGAGTCCTTCGGCGATCTGATGGGCAATCTCGAGCAGCCGCTTGAGCGCCACGCGCCCGTGATTCATTTCGGCGCGCAGCGATTCTCCTTCGATCAGCTCCGATACGAGGTACGGGGTGTCGCCGTCCGCGCCGACGTCGTAGACGGTGACGATGTTGGGATGATTGAGCGCGCTCGCGGCAACGGCTTCTTCGGCGAAGCGGCGCTGCCGATCCGGGTCGAGCGCCGTAGCTTTGTGGAGGATCTTGATTGCGACGAACCGGTGCAGGCGCGTATCCCGGGCCCGATAGACCTCGCCCATGCCTCCCGCCCCAATCGGGGCGACGATCTCGTACGGCCCGAAGCGCGAAGGCACATCCGCCATCTCTAGAACCAAACTGGACGAGTCAGGGCTAGACGATAGCAGATCAGCGATTCGAGCCGAAAATGAACGAGCGCGGCGCGCTTCAGTTCGTAATCTGTGCGAGCGCGGCGCCGTACACCTGGCGGGAGTTGATACCCTGCAGCCATACGACCGTTCTCAGGGCGGGCCGACTCCATCCCTCTGCAATCTGAAGCTGCCTCTGCAGGACTGAGCCCTTGGACGTCAATGATTCGAGGCGCTCGATCTTCCTGGCGACCGCCACATGGTGCAGCGTGCGTCCGCTGTTCTCACCGCGCTTGACGACCGAGGTCACATCATCTTCGGTGATGGCAGCAAAAACATCGATTCGCTCCGTGTTCGGTGGCGCGCCCGGAAGATCGATCGTGATATGCAGCCGGTCAGCAGTGACGCGCGCGGTCACGCGCAGAGGGAGATGCGGCCGGTCGGCGGCCGACTCGATCGCGCGGCGGACCTGGTTTCGATCGTTGCCCGGCACGGCCTCGCGGCCATCGACCACGATCTGCGGTGTATAGACGCTGTCGGGACCGAAGACCGGCGAGTAGTCCCTCTGGCGTGCTGTGAACGAAGCCGACGAGAACGCGTCCTTCCATCCGAGATCGTTGAAGTAATCCACATGCAGACCGACGGGAATGACTTCGGCGCCGCCGACCGGCTGCTCGCGCTGCAAGGACTCGAGCAGCGCGTCGGCGGCCGGACAGCTCGAGCACCCTTCGGATGTGAACAACTCGACGAGCACCGGCGCGCGCGGGGCCGGAACGAGGCCGCCGCGCGCGGACAGGGCAACGAACATTGCGGCGTAGACAAGTGTCCTCATGGGAGTCACACCGTCCAGCCCACGGACTTCGATCGGCGCACCGTCATTACGGGCTCAGTCCTTCTTATCTGCTTTCTTGACCGGCTCGAGGGCATGCTGGATCACGAAGCGTCCCACTTGCGCCCCCATCCGGAGGCCCTGCTCGCAGCCGGTGCGGAAGTGGATGCCCGCGAACACCCGGGCATCGACCGCTTCGGCCGCTGCCTGAGAAAGGCTGCTGTAGCTGCGCGTGATACCCGCTGCGGTGAACGTATACGAGATGGCATCGGTTCCAAAATAACGGCGCAGCACTTCTGCCGACGCGCCCATGTTGGTGGTCAGCCCACAGGGGTAATCAGGGTACGGCGGCGTCGTCACGAATGACAGCCATGACGGATCGGGCACGGTGTTCGGATTCCCATCCGTGTTCACATCCACATCGGCCGCCCGGATCGCCGTAATCGGCCGCCAGAAGTTGTAAGTGTACTTCGTGTCGAACGCGGCGATGCTGCTATCGGCGAACGCCATGTTGCCGAGGGCGAACAGTCGCGCGTGCTGCCAGGGGTCCAGGCCTCTGCCGGCAACGATCACGCGCGTTATGCCATTGAAGCTCCCGCCGCCGCCGGCCCAGAACAGGGCGATCGCGCTCTGGTCAGGCGTGCGGTCAGCGACCGTTCGCGTCGACCGAGCCAACTCGTTTGACCTCGTTGTAATCTCGCGTGTACGCCTCGCCCGCGAGGTTGAAGATCTCCGAAGGGTCGGCGCGAAACTGCGAGCCGCTGTTGAGCACGAACGGAGTGAAATGAGCCACCCCGGCGAACAGCGGAGCCGGGAATAACGGCGGCGTGCGGTTGGTAGACCCCGGGACCGGGGGCCAACGTGTACGGCAGGTGCGGAGTCGCCGAGCCGTCATTCTCGCGCAGCGCGAGCATCGCATTCGCCGCGGCCTCGCCGGCCGCGATGCCGTCCTCGATGCACGCCGGGTGGGCGGCGGGGCAGGCGGGCAGGCTGGCGATCCACTGGTCGTACTGGATGAGGACTGCTCCGGCCTGACTCGGCACCTCGTGTGACAACACCGCGTACGCTGCAGCGGCGACAGCGGCCTCAGGGGAGGCACCGGCATTTGCCGGCGGCACTCCGGTATACGACGCATAGCGGGAATCGATGGAATTCAATGCGTCATGCACCGCCAGTTGCGTGATCGCGAGGATTCGCGCGCGAATCGACGGGCCGCCGGCGAAGATGCTGGTGTTGTCCGCAATCTCGTTCCAGTAGGTGACGTAATCCGCGCTCGCGGTGGCTGAAAGACCCAGGGTCAGCCACGCAGCCACACACGCCGTCAGAGCTTGCCTTTGGCACGTCATGATGCGTTCTCCTTGGAAGGTTCCGGTGAAACGATCGAACGCGCTCAAGCTATCAGCTGGATTCGGTGAGGTGGTTTGGGGTTCGCGGATGTTCTCCTCAGGTTTTCATGACTTCTCGGGCGGCCGCGCGCGTCTCACGCGGAGTAAGGTTTGGACGGCGCCGAGCTCGAGATGAATCCGACTACCAGGAGAGCCGGCTGTCCTCGGCCGAACATCTCCAGGATCATCGACGCGGTTGGTTCAAGGGGTCAGATGAACTCAGTCGCTGGACCACGTTCTCAGACGGGCAGGGGCGAGGGATCGCGCGGGCTGGCGTTCGATCACGTCCTCGCGCGTGGCGAACGCGACGTCGTGTGAATCGCGACCCGCATTGAATGGCCCCAGTCGTTGTATGTCGCGGTCCACGAGGAAGTGCGGACGCCGCATTTCTTACTGGTTCGTCGTCGAAGTCGCCGGCGGCCGCTGTGATGGCTGCGCCTTGGGGAGTGGCTTGCGCGGCAGCTTCATGTCCCGGTTCGCCGCCTGGTACACGAACGTCGCGACGATGACCGCGTTCTTCATCACGTCGGCGGGCTGCAGACGCTCGTAGTCGTCCATGTTCGAGTGGTGGGTCCTGGTGTCGTACTCGAGCGGGTCCTGGATGAACTGGAAGCCGGGGAGCCCGACGGCATCGAACGACAGGTGGTCGGTCCCGCCGGTGTTCTGCATCGTGAGCGTCGTCATGCCGAGATTCGCGAACGGCTTCATCCACGCGGTGAAGATCGGCGCGACCGCCTCGTTTCCCTGCAAATAGACGCCGCGGATGGCGCCGGTGCCGTTGTCGACGTTGAAGTACGCGGCCAGCTTCGCGTGCTCGGGCTTCAGCGTCATGGTCTCGCGGTCCGCGAACTTGTCTTTGACGTAGGCGCGCGAACCGAGCAATCCCTGCTCTTCGCCGGTCCAGAGCGCGAGGCGCACCGTGCGGCGCATCTTGAGACCCGAGGTCTTCAGGATGCGCAAGGCTTCGAGCATGATCGCCGAGCCGACGCCGTTGTCGGTCGCGCCCGTCGCCCCGTGCCATGAATCGAAGTGGGCGCCGAGCATCACGATTTCATCGGCCTTGTCGGTGCCCGGCAACTCCGCGAGCACGTTGAACCCGGGCTGATCGTCGATGAACCGGTTCTGCACCGTGAGCTCTACGGTCACCGGCACTTTCCGGTCGAGCGTGCGCGCGAGACGGCCGTAGTGCTCGACGGCAATCACGATCTGCGGCGGCACGTTGGCGGGAAACGACATGCTGAACGGCCCCGACGGAGGCGCCGAGCTGTACGCGCCGCCCTGCTGGACGAAGAGGGTGCCGCCATCGCCGCGACCCGGCTCGAACGTGGCCAGCACGCCCTCGTTGATCAGGAATTCCATCCGTTTGCGGGAGAACTGGAAGCGTGCGGGATCGAAACGGCGCCGTTCGGCCTCCGCGCCTGGCTCGATCTGTTCCAGCTCCTGCAGGTCCTTGTCCGTGTACCGCTTGGCCGGCGCCTCGAACTGCGCCTTCACCTCGCGGGTCGGCATCGGCAGCACGATCTTGCCCTTCAGTCTGCCCTTCCACGCGTCGAAGTCCTTCTCCGACTCCATCGGCGCGTACACGACATCGGCAGTCGTGGGGCTCGAGAGGCCAGGCGTCCACGCCTTCGGCATACCGATGATTGGCCAGGGCGTGGGCGTGAGCACCTGCGCGCTGAAGCGCTCGTTCACCCACCCGCGGCCGAACGTGCCCCAGTTCTCCATCCGGGGATTCGACGCGCCCCATTCCCCCAGCTTCTTCACCGTCCACTCAGCCGCCTGCTTGATGTTCGGCGAACCGGTCAGGCGGGGGCCGTACACGTCGGTGAGGTAGCTGACGATGTCCATCACCTGCGAGCGCTGGAAGCCCTCGTCCTTGATCTTGTAGATGGCGTCGTAATCGACGGGTTCGTTCGCGGCCGGCGCCTGCGCACCGGCAGGCAGGGCAAGCAGGCAGACGAGGGGCAGGGCAATCATCGCGCGGGTGCGAGTACTCACAACTCCAACCTCCGAAGCAGTACAGGGACAGGGCCCTGGCGAGCAGGTCCGACCGATCAACATATCACGTCGAATTGATGCGCTGTGAGCCCGGCTCCCGAACCGCCACACGGGATAACTCCCTCCGAGCCTCCAGCCTCCAGCCTCCCCACGGATCTGTCATTCGACTGACGGATCTGTAAGCCGGCAGCGGGATGACGAACCGGCCGCGGTGAGACACCCTCGAAAACGAACGTCATTGCGCCCATGTCACCCCTCGGACGGTCGGCACGGCGGTTGCGCGGGAGGCTGATGCCCCGCCACGGTGCGCAGGGACCGCGCGCCGCGTGCAACTGCGCCCGAGGAGCCCATGCAACCCGCTTCCGTCGTGCCCTTCACAGTTCCGGCGGCGTGCACCGATCCGCTCGGCACGCGCCTGGTCATCAACGAACGCCCCGGCGAGCGTCTGGAGCAGCTGCGCTTTGCGCCGGCGCTCCTGTCCGGAAACTTCGAAGCGGCCCTGCGGGAGCGCGTCGCGCAGCTCGCGCAATTCCGGCATCCCTGTTTTGCACGCGTGCGGCGGATCGATCGGCTCGAGAGCGGGACGGCGCTCGCGGTCGTCTCGGATCAGCCGCGGGGCGCCCGCCTCTCGCACGTGCTCGCGGTTGCCGAGCGTGACGGGATCGGTCTCGACATCAACGCCGCGCTCTGCATCGTGCGGCAGCTCGTTCCGGCGATCGCGGCGCTGCACCAGGCGGCCCCTGGCGCCGCACACGGTGCGCTCTCGCCCGACCGCATCGTCGTCACCCCGCACGCGCGGATCGTGATTACCGAGCACGTCGTCGGGTCCGCTATCGAGCAGCTGCAACTCTCGCGGGTCGAGCTCTGGCGCGATCTGGGCATCATGACGCCACCGGGCGCCGACAGCCCACCACGCCTTGACCGCCGTGCGGACGTCGTCCAGATCGGTGCGGTCTCGCTCGCGCTGGTGCTGGGGCGCCCGGTGCGGGTCGAGGAGCTCGAGACGCTCGGCGAGCTGCTGGCGTCGGCGAGGGAAACCACCGTGCTCGGCCGAAAGGAGCTCGTCGCGGCGCCGCTGCGCCGGTGGTTGTTGCGTGCGCTGCATCTCGATCCGCGCGGCTCGTTCCAGTCGGCGAGCGACGCGCAAGCTGGTCTCGAAGACGTATTGTCGGAAGAGGGCGGGTACATCGCGGCACCGATTGCGCTCGAGTCGTTCCTGATGCGTTATCAGGAGCGGGCCGCCATGCCCAGTCTTCCGCCACCGGCCGCGGAGCCCCGCCCGGCGGTGGTGCGTGCGACCCTGGTCCCTCAGGCTGCCGGGGCGGCCCGGACCACAGCGCCGCCCAGCGCGTCGCCGGCGCCGCAGGAGAACGACACCGTCGCGATTGACCGCGCTCGCGACTCGAACGCTGTTGACCTGCTCGCGTCGTCCGACGAGGCGGGCGCGGAGGGAGTGCACCCGGTTGGCGCGACCGCCGTCGTGGCCCGAACGGAACCGGCGATCGGACGGTCCGAAGGCTCAGGCGAGGTCACAGCGAACGAGCGCACCGACTTGAAACGGTTTCTTGACAGCGACAGCGCTCCCGCCACGCCTCCGCATTCGTCGGCGCGGCCTGTCAACACCAGAGATGACGGATCGGGCCAGGCGCACGCGACCATGCCGGACCTGTTCAAGGAACCGGCACCGGTTTCCCGATCCAGGCGCGAGCGTGTCGCGCTCGTGATCTGCGCCCTCGTCGCGATCGGAGAGGCGGCCTACATCTGGGCCTCGGTGCCGCTCGCTGCGCCGACCGCCGTGGGGGGCAGGCTGACGATCGATTCCCGACCGTCTGGCGCGACCGTGGTCATCGATGATCGCGAGCGTGGCGTGACACCGCTCGCGCTGAGCCTGTCGGCTGGCCCACACGTGCTGGCCCTCCGCACCGCTGGCGGATCGCGCGCCGTGCCGCTCACGATCGAGGCGGGGGTTGCGCAATCTCAATACCTGGAGCTCGCACCCGTCGCGACGACAGGCGCCATCGACGTGCTCGCGGAGACGCCGGGCGCGCGTGTGCTCCTCGACGGCCAGCCGCGAGGCGTCGCGCCGATGACGCTTGCCGATGTCACCCCCGGGGATCACGACCTGGTCATCGAATCCACCACAGGCGTCGTTCGACAACGCGTGGCCGTGCAGGCAGGCCTGACGACATCGGTTCGTCCCGGCGCCGCCGTGCCCGCGCCGGCGCCGGAACCATCGCAAGGCTGGGTGACGATCGCGGTGCCGTTCGAGATGCAGGTGCTTGAAGCCGGGCGGGCGATCGGGACGACCGGCAGGCCGCGGCTGCCGCTATCGCCGGGCAGGCACCGCCTGGAGATCGTCAGCGAGCCTCTTTCATTTCGAACGGCCGCGATGGTGGACGTCGTCGCGGGCAAAGAAGTACGCGTCCCCGTGCAGTTGCCGACGGGATCGGTCGCTATCAACGCGACGCCCTGGGCGGAAGTGTGGATCGACGGGCAGAGCGCCGGCGAAACACCCATCGGGCGCGTCGCGCTCACGATCGGGCCCCATGAGCTCCTCTTCAAACACCCCGACTACCCCGATCACCGGCACGCGGTCAGCGTCACGGCCGGCGCGCCGACGCGGGTCAGCGTGGAGATGACGAAGTGACAGGCGAACGCCGGCGGTGGCGCTGGGTGTCGGCGCTGGTCCTGGTGGTGGCGTGGACTGCAGGCGTCGGCGCCGAAGACGGCCTCGACACCGCTCGGCGGCTGTATGCGGCGGCAGCGTACGATGACGCACTGAAGGCGTTGGATCGGCTGCAGCCCGACCCCGCGGGGCGGGCGACCGTGGACATCCAGCAGCAGCGGTTGCTGTGCCTCGTCGCGCTCGGACGCTCCGCCGAGGCCGAGCAGGCGATGACGGCGATCGTCGAGGCGGATCCGCTCTACGTGCCGGCCGCGGCGACCGCACCGCCGCGCGTGCGCGCCGCGTTCCAGGATGTGCGCGCGAAGCTGGTGCCGGCGATTGCCCGGGCCGAATACGAGCGCGCGCGGCAAGCGTATGAAGCGGCGGATTACGACACGGCGGCGGCCGGCTTCACGCGCGTGCTCGCCATCGTCGGAGATGGCCCGAGCGCCGATCCGGTGGTGCGCGACATGGCGGTGCTCGCAGCGGGCTTCAAGGCGCTCAGCGAGAAGGCGCTCGCCGCGCCGCCCGTCACGCCTGCGGCGCCGCAGCCCGCTGCCGCCCCGGTCGTCGCCGCACCCCGCCCGGCCCGAATCTACGACGGCACGTACCCGGGTGTTGCCGTGCCGCACGACGATCCGTCAGGAGGTGCCGCAGTGGCCGCGGGTCCTCGGTCCGCCGCCCAACCGCGACGCAGTGCTGGAGGTGATCATCAACGCGGAAGGTCTCGTCGAGTCAGCACGGGTGATGCGCGGCGTGCACCGTTCGTATGACCAGCTCCTCCTCGCCGCCGCGAGCACGTGGTCGTATTCCCCCGCGCAGCTGGATGGCGAACGCGTGAAGTTCAGGAAGGTGATGAAGCTCAGTTTCCGTTAATCGCTAACGCGTGGTCTGCGGCTCGCCATCGCGCGCTGCGGCTGGCCAGCTGCATCGAGGGATCGTGGAGACTGAGCTCGGCCAGCACTGCGACACGCGCAGCGCCAAAGGCCTCGAGGTGCTCGGGCGGGATGGGCTCGCCGGGGGGCATGCGGCGGTGCTCGGCAAGCGGATTGACGAACGTGCCGTTCTTCGCCAGCCGATAGTCGAGGTGCGGTCCCGTGGCGAGGCCCGTGGCCCCCACGCGCCCGATCATCTGGCCCTGGCTCACGTGTGCGCCGGCGCGGATACCCGCCGCGACGGCCGACAGATGCAGATAGGAGCTCTGGTACCCGCTGGCGTGCCGGATGCTCACCATGTTGCCTCCACCGCCGTGCCAACCCGCCGACGCCACGACGCCGGCAGCCACCGCCACCACCGGCGCGCCAACAGGGGCGCGGTAGTCCACGCCCAGGTGCGCGCGCATCTCGTGCAGCACCGGGTGCATCCGCGCGCGTGAGAATCCCGATGTAATCCGGGGTTCGAAGCGCAGCGGAGATCGCAGGAAGAAGCGCTTCAGCGATTGTCCCGCGGCGTCGTAGTAGCCGGGGGCCCGGCCGGGCGGCGCGTACTGAATTCCCACCAGCCGGCGAGCACCATTCCACAGCTCTGCGCCGCGCACGGCGCCATACCGTACGAACCGGCCGTCCCGGTACGTCTTCTCAACGAGGAGGACGACACGATCGCCGGGCTGCAGGTCGGTATTGAAGTCAATCTCACCACCGAAGATCCCCGCGAGCGCCATCGGCAGCTCCGCCGTCTCGCCGGCGGATGCCATCGCGGCAAACAGCGATGGGTTGTGGTCGTCGATCACGGCCGCGACAACCGCGGCCTCCTGCCGCACGTCGTAACGGATGATCGCCGCGTCGAACGCGTGCGGCTCGCCCACGCGCGCGGTCGTGCGCAGGAAGTGCTCGGCGTCGATCTCGTATTCCAGAAACCGGACGCAGCCGTCGTGCGTCCGCTCGAACCGCCACGGCTGTCCCGCCCGCAGTCGCCGGAGATCGAACACGCGCGACACGGCGGCCACGATGCCGCCGATGTCGGCGTCGTGCAGGTGCTGCGGCGACAGCAAGCCCGCGAGCGTCGTGCTGGCGGTGACACGTCCGGGAATGACCTCGCTGTCGGCGGGAAGCACGACGTCGCCTCGCCGCGTGGAGCCGCGCGGCAGCGGCTCTGCACGGCTGCACGCACCGGCGGCACAGGCGCCGAGCACGACGACGAGTCGAAGCAAGAGCAGGCGCATCGAATTCGAACCGCCAGCGTACGTGCCGTGCGTCGGAAGTGTCAACGACGCCGAAGCGGTGGCAGCCAAATGCAAGGCCCACCGACGCCGACGCAGGACGACACCTGGGCTGGCCTTTCTTCCTTCGCCCCTGCCTATAATTGAAGGTTCATGGCTGCCATCCACCCGTTTCGCGCCCTCCGGCCCACGCCCGACCGTGCCGCCGCTGTTGCCGCCGTCCCGTACGATGTCGTGAACGCCGCCGAGGCCCGCGAGCTCGCGGATGGCAATCCCCTCAGCTTCCTGCGGGTGTCGCGTGCCGAGATCGAGCTTCCGGCCGATACGCCGCCGTACGCCGATGTGGTGTACGCGACAGCGGTCCGCAATTTCGATCGCCTCCGCCGCGAGGCGCCGATGGTCGTCGAGGAGATGCCAAGTCTCTACTTGTACAAGCTGCGCATGGGGACGCACGAGCAGACGGGGCTGGCGGGCTGCTTCTCGATTGACGAGTACGATCAGGACGTCATCCGGAAGCACGAACGTACGCGGAAGGACAAGGAAGACGATCGCACGCGGCACATGTTGGAACTACGGGCGCAGACCGGGCCGGTGTTCCTGACGTATCCGGCGTCGAGCGCGGTCGATGCCGTGGCAGTGCGCGTGGCCGGAACCACGCCTCTCTTCGACTTCAGGGCGCCGGATGGCGTACAGCACACGGTCTGGCGTGTGGCTGCGGCCGAGGCGCGGACGCTGGTCGAGGCGTTCCGCTCGATTCCCCTGCTCTACATCGCCGACGGACATCACCGCGCCGCCAGCGCGATGCGCGCGCGGCAGGAGCTGCGCGCTCGGGAGCACGCAGCCTCACCTGTCGAGGCCGACACGTTCCTGGCCGTCGCATTTCCCAGTGACCAGGCGCAGATCCTGCCATACCATCGCGTCGTGAAGGATCTCGCGGGGCAGTCGCCAGCGTCGCTGCTGGAGGCCCTCCGCGCGCGCCTCACGGTCCGACCCGGAGGCGACACACCGGCTGGTGCAGGAGAAGTCGCCATGTACCTGGACGGCGCGTGGCACGCGGTGACGCTCGCGCCCGCAACGTCCACGGCCGACGCCGCCGATCGACTCGACGTCGCGCGCCTGCACGACCAGGTGCTGGCCCCGCTCCTGCAAATCGGCGACATCCGGACGGACAAGCGGATCGATTTCGTCGGCGGAATCCGCGGCTCGCGTGCGCTGATGCGGCTCGTCGACGACGGGCAGGCGGCGGTCGCGTTCGCGATGCACCCGGTGGGCATCGCCGACCTGATGTCCATCGCTGATGCCGGCGGCATCATGCCGCCCAAATCGACCTGGTTCGAGCCGAAGCTGCGCGATGGATTGCTGAGCCATCTGATCTAGGGCTAAGGGCCAAGGGCTAAAGGCGAAGGGCACGACGAAATGAGCGTAGCGACGCAGCCTAGCCCTGGCGGTTCGGCCCAGCCACCGCCCGGATTCCTGCAAGTGGCCGGAGCCGTGGCCTGTTTGCTTGCCCTTAGCCTTGAGCCCTTTAGCCTTTAGTCGCCTATGAAGGTCCTCGTCGCCGATCAGTTCGAACAGAGTGGCCTCGACGGTCTCCGCGCCGCGGGGTGCGATGTCGTGTACGATTCGGCGCTCCAGGATGATGCGCTGGCGGCGGCGCTGGCTGACACGCGCGCGCAAATCCTCGTGGTCCGGGGAACGAAGGTGACCGCCGCGGCGATGGACGCCGGGCACCTGTCGCTGATTGTGCGGGCGGGCGCCGGCTACAACACGATCGACGTCGCGCACGCATCGGCTCGCGGCATCTACGTCTCGAACTGCCCAGGGAAGAATGCCATTGCCGTGGCGGAGCTCGCGTTTGGCCTGATGCTCGCCCTCGACCGCCGCATTCCCGACAACGTCGCGGCGCTCCGCGCGGGAACGTGGAACAAGAAGGAGTTCTCGAAGGCGGCGGGCCTCTACGGCAAGACGCTGGGCCTTCTCGGGTTTGGCAGCATCGGGCAGGAGCTCGCTCGTCGCGCCCAGGCCTTCGGTCTCCATCTCGTGATCTGGTCGCGCCGCTTCGTCGGCCAGCCGCCCGCCGATCTCGCAGCGCTCGGCCTCGACGGCGCAAGCCGCACGTCGCGGGTCACGGTGGCGCGATCCCCGCAGGAGGTGGCCGAGCAGGCCGACATCCTCAGCGTGCACGTGGCGCTCGCTCCCGACACGAAGTCGCTCGTGAACGCCGACGTCATCGGACGGCTGAAGCCGGGCGCCATGTTCATCAACACGGCACGGGCCGAGGTGGTCGACTACGACGCGCTCGACGCCGCCGTGCGCGACCGCGGCCTGCGCATCGGCCTGGATGTCTTCAGAAACGAGCCGGCCAGCGGCACCGGCCACTACGAAGACCCGCTGGTGCAGGCGGCTGGCGTGTACGGCACTCACCACATCGGCGCCTCGACTGAACAGGCACAGGAAGCGATCGCGGCCGAGACCGTCCGCATCGTGCGCTCGTTCAAGGACACCGGCCAGGTGCCGAACGTCGTGAACCTCGCGCGGCGGACACCGGCGACCCACCGGCTCGTCGTGCGGCATCGCAACCGGCGGGGCGTCCTGGCGCACGTCTTCGATCACCTGCGCGCCGCGAACATCAACGTCCAGGAGACCGAGAACATCATCTTCGATGGCGCCCAGGCCGCCGTCGCCCGCATCAACCTCGACGGCGCGGCGTCCGACGACGTCGTGGCGACGATCGAATCGGGCAACGATGACATCATCAGCGTGCAGATCGTGAAAATCGAGAAAGGCGAAGGGCTGAAGGCCAAGGGCTGAAGGCGATTGCCGACGCTAGGCCAACGCCGGCGAGAAACTCTGGCCGCCAGTCGCGGAGATGTCGCGTAATCGTTGTCTTCAACGTTGACCATCTGGCTCCGCCCAGAGTGACTGTTACAACGCGCCGTTGTCCTGGCCCTGAGCCCTTAGCCCTTAGCCCTTAGCCCTGTAGAGGTAACCCATGACCACCGTCACACGCATCCTGAACTTCTCCTCCGGCCCCGCGGTGCTGCCCGTACCAGTGCTCGAACAGGTGCAGCGCGACCTGCTGGCGCTGCCGGGCGTCGGCATGTCGGTGATGGAGATCAGCCATCGATCCGCGACCTTCGAAAGCATTCTCGAGAAGGCCGAGGCCGACATCCGCGCGCTTGCCGGAATTCCAGCAAACTACAAGATTCTGTTTCTCCAGGGCGGCGCCACGCTGCAGTTCTCGATGGTGCCGCTCAACCTGCTCGGCGCTGGCGCGACCGCGGATTACGTGATGACCGGCACGTGGGCGGACAAGGCGGCGAAAGAAGCACGACGGGTCGGGACGGTCCACGAGACGGGCTCGACCAAGGCCGACAACTACAACCGCATCCCGACCGCGGCCGAGTGTGCGTTCACGCCGAACGCGGCCTACGTGCACATCACCTCGAACAACACGATCGAAGGCACCGAGTGGCACACGCTGCCCGGCGTGGGCGACGTGCCGCTCGTCGCGGACGCCTCCTCCGACATCTTCAGCCGCCCGATCGACATCACGAAGTACGGGCTGATCTATGCCGGCGCTCAGAAGAACCTGGGGCCCTCCGGCGTCACGCTCGTCATCGTCCGCGACGATCTGCTCGCACGATCGAGCAATTCACTGCACACGATGCTGAACTACGCCGTGCACGCAGAGAACGGGTCGCTGTACAACACGCCGCCGGCCTTCGGGATCTACGTGCTCGGCCTGGTCGTGGCGTGGCTGCGGGCGCAGGGCGGCCTGGCGGCGATGGGCGACATCAACGGGCGGAAGGCGGGCAGGCTGTACGCCGAGCTCGATCGCACCGGATTCTGGAAACCGACCGCACAGAAGGAGAGCCGCAGCCTGATGAACGTCACCTTCAGGCTCGGCAGCGAGGACCTCGAGAAGCGCTTCGTGAAGGAATCGACCGCCGCCGGCCTCGACGGGCTCAAGGGTCATCGGTCCGTCGGCGGCATGCGCGCCTCGATCTACAACGCGTTCCCGGAGAGCGGTGTCGGCACGCTGATCGAGTTCATGCGGGAGTTCGAGCGGCGAAACGGTTAGCCTGGCAGGACCGCGTTACTGCGGCCGATCTGTGTACCGGCGACGGCGCCCCCGTCGCCGGCGTCGGGGCGGCGCCAGGGCGAGCGGCTCGGCCGCGGCCGGCTCCACCGGGCCCGCTGCTTCGAGAAACCCGCGCCAGTGCTCGACGATTTCCGGCGCCTGGCCGTGGATCTCCAGCCACGTGAGCGCCTCGGCGAAGGGTCCACGCGCCATCAGCGCACGTTTCGCGCGTGGGCTGCTGAGCATGTCCGTCAGCCGCCGCTGCAGCCCGAGCACCTGCCGTAGCCGTTCAACATCGCGCCTCGGCACGGGCAGCAATCCGAGCGTGGCTTTGGGATCCCGCCACTCGTCGCGCTCGCGCCGCCGCCGATCGCGCGGATCGTCGTCAGCCTGGCCGGTTGCGGTCCGCACGTCGCTGCGCTCGGACCGGAACGGCCGGCGCCCGGTGAAGCCGCGCGGAACGAGCAATGTGCCGAGCAGCACGGCGTTGGTCATCGACTCGGGCACCGCCTCGAACCGATGGCGGTAGCGGTCCAGGGCGGCGAGCGACTCCCACAAGGCGTTGCCCTCGATCTGCTCGAGCTCGGGCGCAATCCACCGGAGCAGCCCGATGTCGGCGAGCTCGCGAAACGCGCGCTCCGCCGCCCCGGAGCGCAGGATCTTGTATATCTCCTCGACCAGCCGCGCCGCCGCGCTCCGGGCGATCTCGGGCGCATTGCGGCGAATCGCGTCAACGACCGGTGGATCGATCGTGAACTCGAGGCGCGCGGCGAGCACGATCGCGCGGAGCATCCGCACGGGGTCTTCCCTGAAGCGCACGTCCGGGTCGCCGATGCACCGGATCACGCGTGCGTGCAGGTCGTCCAATCCCCCGACGTAATCGATCACCGAGAAGGTCGCGATGTCGTAGAACAGCGCATTGACCGTGAAGTCGCGGCGGAACGCGTCCTCTTCCGGCGTGCCAAAGGTGTTGTCGCGGTGGATCATCTGATCGCGATCCGCCGCGTCGTCGGCCCGGCGGGCTGGTGCGGGCAGCGCGTCCGCGCCGCGTTGGTCCTGATTCGGCACATCGCTGTCCGGCGCATCGAGCGCACGTCGTTCCTGGAGCGAGCGCGCCTCCTCGGCGATTGCCTCGAGCTCCGCCTCGCTCACCTGCCGCCGGAACGTGGCCACTTCGATCGTCTTCTGCCCGAACTTGACGTGCGCGAGACGGAAGCGGCGGCCGATGATCCAGCAGTTGCGGAAGAGGCGCTTGACCTCGTATGGATGGGCCGACGTCCCGATGTCGAAGTCCTTGGGGCGGCGGCCGAGCAACAGGTCCCGCACGCTGCCGCCGACCAGGTAGGCGACGTGCTCGAACTGTCGCAGCCGGTTGAGGACTTTGAGGGCGTCTGGATCGATGTCCTTGCGCGAAACCGTGTGCTGCGCGCGTGGGATGATCCGGGGGGTGGCCATTGCCGCGAATTGTAGCAAACGGCGCGAATCGGGCCACAACCGCCTGAACTGCTTGGACTTAGGCGAGACAGCCGGCTGTGGTAGCATCCGTCCATGCGCCCGATTGCGCTCGTGGTGGCCCTGGTCGCCACCTTGAACACCCCTGACGCCTTCGCCGCCGCGCTCGACCGCGACGCCCTCAACCGCGCCCGCACCGCCTACAATGACGGCCGCTACGATGCGGCGATCGGCGCGGCGCGCCAGTCGCTCGACGTACCCGACCAGGTCGATGCCGCGCGCCTGGTGCTGGCGCGCGCGCTGCTCGAGCGGTATCGCGCCTCCACCGAATCACGCGACCTCGTCGAAGCCCGCGACACCCTGCGCGCGATCGATGCCGCGCGCCTGCCCGCCGGCGAGCGCCTCGAGCTGCTTGTCGGCTTCGGACAGTGGCTGTTCCTGACCGGGCGCTTCGGCGCGGCGGCGGATCTGTTCGAGACGGCGCTCGGCCCGGCCACCACGTCGCTCGCCAGCCGCGATCGCCTGCTCGACTGGTGGGCGAGCGCTCTCGACCGGGAGGTGCAGGAAGGCAACGGCGATGCGGCCGCGCTCTACGGACGTGTGCTCGCGCGGATGGAACAGGAGGCGCGGAACGAGCCCGCGTCTGCCGCGGCCGGTTACTGGATTGCCGCCGCCGCGCGCGGGCTCGGCGAGCTCGATCGCGCCTGGCAGGCCGCAATGGCCGCGTGGGTGCGGACCGGCCTGACACCCAGCCGTGCGGAGGTGCTGCGCGGCGATCTCGATCGCCTGGTGCTCACCGCGATCATCCCCGATCGCGCCCGCGGCACGAGCGCTGCGCGCGATGGCCAGCGGGAGGCGGCCGACACCATGGTCACGGTGTGGGAACGCTTCAAGGCCGAGTGGGAGCCTTCAACGCCCGCACCACCGTCGCCGCCACAATGAGGACGCCGCCCGCGAGCGCCCAGCGCCCCGGCCGCTCGCCGAACGCCAGCCAGGCCCACACCGGGTTCAACACCGGTTCGGGGAGCAGCAGCAGCGATGCTTCGAGCGCGGTGACGTGCCGCACCCCCTTCGACAGGCAGGCGTACGCCAGGCCGAGCTGAAACACACCCAGCCAGCCCAGCGCGATCCAATCCGACGGCGTAGCGCCGGCGATGGGCCACCCCATGGGCACGCAGATCGCGGCCGACACCAGGTTTCCGACGACGATCGTGTTCATCGTGGCGCGTGAATCTGCGCGGGCCACGGCACGCAGCCCTATCAGGGTGAGCGCGTAGGTGACGCCGCTCGCCGCGGCCGCCAGGTTGCCGGCCGGGGGATTCGGCGCGCTGGCGACGGGTGCGTCTCCGCCCACCAGGAATGCGGCCATACCCGCGGCCACGGTGACCATGAACGGGACGTCTTCGCGCCGGAGATGCTCACGGAGCAGCCAGGGCGCGGCCAGCAGTATGTAGATCGGCGCCGCAGCCTGGAGAAAGATGGCGTTGGCCGCGGTCGTGAGCTTGTTGGCGGCAACGTAGAGGACGAGCGTGATCGCGTAGGCGATTGCGACCGGCCAGCTGCGGCAACTCCAGTGGCGTCGAGCGTCGGGCACGAAGACGAGCAGCGCCGCCGCCGCAACGAGCGAACGGATGCCGGTCACCTGCCATGCGTTCAGCGTCGTCCACTTGATTGCTGCGCCGCCCGTGGAGAAGAGGACAGCCGCAGCGACGAGCTGCAGGCGCGCATTCACGAGACGTCCCGTGCTGCTTTCGCGCGCTCGGTCCGGCTGATTTTTCGAGCGGCCTCCGCGAGGCGCCTCCGGCGCGACGTCCCGTGCAGCGTCACCGGCGCGCTACTTCCACGCTCGGTACTTCTGCGGTCGGTCGATCGAGTTTTCCGAACATCTGCACGTCGAACTCCGCCCCGATTCCGCATCCCGCATGCCGAACTCCGAAGTCGGCGTCATCCCTTCGCTGTCTTCCAGTTGTCGCCAACTCCAACGTCGACCGTCAGCGGTACGGCGAGGGTCGCGGCCTGCTCCATCTGTTCACGGATCACGACCGAGAGCTCGTCGGCGCGCTCGCGAGGGACCTCGAACAACAGCTCGTCGTGGACGGTCAGGATCATGCGGCCGGCCGGACCCGAACGGCCGGACAGGGCGCGGATGGCAGCGTGCACATCGATCATGGCGCGCTTCAGGATGTCGGCCGCTGTTCCCTGGATCGGCATGTTGACGGTGACGCGTTCGGCCGCAGACCGCACCTGGCCGTTGCGGCTGGTCAGCTCCGGCACGAGCCGCCGCCGCCCGAACATCGTCTTGACCACGCCGGTCGCGCGCGCGGTCGCGATCGTCTGGTCGATGAACCCGCGCACGCGCGGGAAGCCGGCGAAGTAGGCGTCGATGAACGCCTGTGCGGCCTGCTGCGTCACGCCGATGTCCTTCGCGAGGGTGAAGGCGGTCTTTCCGTAGAGCAAGGCGTAGTTGATGATCTTCGCGCGCCGCCGCAGCTCGTGCGGATCGAGGCCCGACTCGGGCCCGAACACCTTCAGCGCTGTCTGATCATGGATGTCGTCGCCGCGGCGGAAGGCGTCGATGAGCGTCTCGTCCTCCGAGAGGTGCGCCAGCACGCGCAGCTCGATCTGCGAGTAGTCGGCCGAGATCAGCACGTGGCCCGCGTCGGCGACGAAGGCGCGCCGGATCTCGCGTCCGAGGGCGGTCCGGATCGGAATGTTCTGCAGGTTCGGATCGCTGCTGCTCAAGCGGCCGGTGGCGGCGACCGCCTGGTTGAAGCACGTGTGCACGCGTCCGGTCTGCGGGTGCACCATCTGCGGCAGCGCGTCGATGTACGTCCCCTTCAGTTTCTGAAGCGCGCGCCACTCGAGCACGAGGCGCGGCAGATCGTGCGTCAGCGCCAGCTCCTCGAGCACCTCCACCGCCGTCGACACCGCGCGCGTCTTCCCGGTGCGCTTGACCGCGGGCAGCTGCAGCCTGTCGAAGAGCACCTCCGCGAGCTGCTTCGGCGAGTTGATGTTGAACTCGAAGTTGGCCAGCTCGAAGATGCGGGCGCTGAGCGTGTGCAGCTCCTGCTCGATGTGGTGCGATTGCGCGGCGAGCGCGGGGCCGTCGATGCGCACGCCGCTCTGCTCCATCTCCACGAGCACCGGCAGCAGCGGCAGCTCCAGCGTGCGGTATACCTCTTCGAGGCCCGCTTCGGCGAGCTTCGGCTCGAGCTCGGCGGCCAGCTGCAGCGCGAGATCCGCACGCTCGCCCGCGTAGTTCAGCGTGGCGGCCATCGGCAGCGACGCCAGGTTGGCCGCCTTCGCCCCGCGCCCGCACACGTCTTCTTCCGTCAGCGCCTTGTAGCCGAGATGCTCGAGGGCCGTGTCTTCGAGCGGGTGGCCGGAACGCGTCGCATCGAGCAGGTAGCTGACCACCATCGAATCGAACACCAGGCCCTCCAGCGCAACGCCGTGCTGCGCCAGCACGAGGGCGTCGAACTTGGTGTCGTGGCCGACCTTTGCGACGGAAGGATCCTCGAGCACCGGCTTCAGCGCGGCCAGCACCTCCTTGGCGGAGAGTCCCGGCTCGCCAAGCAGCGATCCCTGCTGCAGCGGCACGTACCAGGCGCGACGGGGGGCCGTGGCGAATGCCAGGCCCACGATCGTCGCGACCATGGCGGTCGGCTGGTCGGGCAGCACACGCAGGGCAAACCGGCCGGCGCCGCGCAGCGCCTCCACGAGCGCCGTGAGCCCGTCCGTCGTCATCACGGCCTCGTACTGCTTCTCGATCGTGTCGGCCGTCGGCGCGTACTCCATCGTCAGCGAGCGGAACCCGAGGCGCGAGAACAGCGCGTAGCACCGCTCGCGGGAGGCGCCGCGGAACCGGAACGCATCGACTTCGAAGCCGCACGGGACGTCGGTGCGGAACCGCAGCAGCTCCCGGCTCTGGCGCGCGTCGTCGGCATGGGCGAGGAGCGCCTCGCGATATTTCTTCTGCGGCACCTCCGCGGCGTGGGCGAGCAGCGCGTCGAGGCTGCCCCACGTGGCAATCAGATCCTTGGCGCCCTTTTCACCGATGCCCGGCACGCCCTTGATGTTATCGACGGCGTCGCCCATCAGCGCGAGGACGTCCACGACCTGCTCGGGACCGACGCCCCATTTCTCGCGCACTCCGTTTGCGTCGTACCAGGTGCCTTCGTCGCGCGGGTTGAAGACGCGGATGCGATCTTCCACCAGCTGGAAAAAATCCTTGTCGCCGGTGACGATCGCGACGTCGTAGCCCTCCTGCACGGCGCAGCGGGACAGCGTCGCGATCACGTCGTCGGCCTCGAACCCCTCGGCGTTGATGACCGGCACTCCGAGCGCCGCGCACGCCTCGTGGACCCACGGAATCTGCTCCGCGAGGTCTCCTGGCATGGCGGCACGGTTCGCCTTGTAGTCGGTGACCATCTGGTCGCGGAAGGTCGGACCGGGCAGATCGAACGACGCCGCGATGTACGTCGGCTGATGATCCGTCAGCAGCTTCCGCAGCATCGTCGTGAAGCCGTAGACGGCGTTGGTGGACTTGCCATCGGGGCCGCTCAGCCCCCGTATCGCGTGGTAGGCGCGGTACATCTGCGAGCTGCCGTCGATGAGGAACAGCGTGGCCTTGGAGGACATCGGTGGAGCGTCTGGCGGGTGCACTTCGCGAGGAAGGAATGAGTATATCATTCGCATTTGCGCCCGCGGGAGGCGCCCGGACCCGTGAATTCTCATGCGTAGTCGGATGGCGGCGCGACACTGGCTGTGGGCCCTCGGTTGCCTCGCCGCCCTCGTCGCGCTGGCCGGCTGCCGCACGCTGCTGCCGCAGCAATACGAGTACGAGGAAGAGCTGTACCTCGCGCTCGACGGGTCCGCGACGCTCTACGTCAACGGCTCGGTGCCCGCGCTCATCGCCCTGCGCGGGCTTCCTCTGGATCCGAACCCACGCGAGCCCGTCGATCGACAACGCGTGCGCGCGTTGTACGAGTCGCCGGTCACCCGCGTCAACCGCATCAGCACGTCGCGCCGGGCCGGGCGCCGGTTCGTCCACCTGCGCATCGATGTCAGCGACGTGCGCCGTCTGTCGGCGGCGAGCCCGTTCGCCTGGTCCACGTACCGCTTCGGCCGTACTGCGGACGAGTATGTCTACCGGCAGGTGGTGGGAGCCGCGGCGGGAGGCGCCGCGTCCGGAGCGGCGGCCAGCGCAGCGGGATGGCGCGGCTCGGAAATCGTGGCGTTCCGGTTGCACCTGCCGAGCAGGATCCGCTACCACGATGCGCCGTCGAAGGCAGTGGAACGCGGCAACATCCTCGTCTGGGAACAGGCGCTGTCCGATCGGCTGGCGGGCAAGCCGCTGTCAATCGAAGCACGGTTCGACACGCAGTCGATCCTGTACCGCACGCTCTGGTTGTTCGGAGTGATGATCGTGGTGGTGGTCGTAATGTTTTCCGGCCTGCTCTTCTGGATCATGCGCAAGGGCCGGGCACATCCGCCCGCGGCGGCTGCCTGACCGCGGCGCACGAGGCGTGTTTCACATGAGCTCGAGTGTGTTCTCCGCAAAACCGAGCGTGCTGCGCTGCTCGCGGTGCGGCAAGTTCGTCGACTGGGCCGAGGCGCGCCTCCAGATCGTGTGCGGCTGCCGCCCGCATCTCGAGCTGCCGCCGGTGCTCACCCGCGAAGCGACCGCGGCCGATCGCGACGCGGCGCTCGCGCTGTTCCGCCGTGATTTCGGCCGCACGAGCATCGCGACATTGGGCGAAGTCGTCCCGCTCGAGCAGACCTCGACCATCGTCGCCGACACGCAGGGCGACATCTCCGGCGCGCTCGCGTGGAAGCCGCGCGAAGACGCGTTGCAGATCGTGGCGCTCGCAACCGATCCGATGTGGCAACGCTCGGGAGTGGGGGGCTACCTGGTGGCCGAAGCAGAGATCGTGGCGCGCAGGAGCGGCTCCACGCGGGTCGTGCTCGCGACGACCAACGACAACCTGCCCGCGCTGTACTTCTATCAGCGGCGCGGCTACCGGATCACCGCGGTCGTGCGCGACGCCTGGCGCGACCATGCGGAGCTGACCATCGGCGTCGGGTTCGCCAGTATTCCGGTGCTGGACGAATTGAGGCTCGAGAAGGTGCTCTGAGGCTCTACGGTTGCGGTTCCGGGTTGCCCGCCATGCAGCCCGGAACCGCTCGACTTCCGACTACGAGACCTTCTCGAGCTGCTCCTGCACCTCGGCATCGGTCTTCAGGTCATTCTTGACCGAAAAGGCGCCGTAGGTGGTCGCGAGCGAGCGCGCCAGCATTCGTTCCACGTTGCTGTTCACGACCCCGGTCAACGTCACGCGCCCCTGTTCGACGACGATGTGAATGGGCGGGTTCGCCATGGCGGCATACTGCCAGAAATTGGAGTGGCCGTAGATGGCGCGCGCGATTCGATACCGCAGGTCATCGTCGAAGGGCGAGACCGGCAGCACGCCGATCTGGTTGCGCACCGCGTGCACGCCATCGATGCGTACGACGCGCGCGGCGATGTCGTCCTTCTTGAAGGGCGCCGTCACCCGTCCGGTGAGCGTCACCACTCCGTCTTCAATCGAGGCGCTCACGTCGTCGAAAATCGTGAAGCGAGTGTACTGCCGCACCTGGTGACCGACGTCGTTCAGAATCTGCAGATTCTTGCGCTCTGGAGTCTGGCCGGACGCGGGTGCGACGAGTACCGCGAGAGCCAGCGCTGCGAGCATCAACTTCTTCAACATCTCCCTGCCTCCTGCCGGCTTTGCGCCGGCTGCGCTGACGGAGGCTACAGGGGCAAGGGATGTACCAGCATCCGAGCCGAATGATCGCGGTTTTGGCCTGATTTCCCGGTGTGGTGAGCGCGGATGACCAACCGACAGGACGATCGGGCCGCGCTGGAGGACATGGACAGCGACGTGTCGGCGCCGGTAGCGGCGTCGGTGTCACACGGCCCGCCTTGGCGGGCCGTCCCTGGCGCTCTACGCTACAGGAAGTACGCCGTCAGCACACCGGCGCCGACAAGAACGAGCTGCCGGAACGCGCTGCCCGCGATCCGGCCGCTGTGCAGGTCCGGGATGAGGTCCGACATCGCGATGTAGAGGAAGCTCGCGGCGGCGATGCAGAGGAGGTACGGTTTCATCGTTGGGGCCGCGTCCACGAGCAGCACTGCAAGCGCGGCGCCGAGGAGAGCGGACACGCCGGAGAGCACGTTCAGCAGCAGCGCGCGCCGCCGGCTGTAGCCGGCGTGGAGCAAGACGGCGAAGTCGCCGACCTCCTGGGGCACTTCGTGCGTCGCCACCGCGATGGCGGTGCTGACCCCGAGAGGCAGCGAAGTGAGCACGGCCGCCCCGATCATCGCGCCGTCCACGAAGTTGTGAAAGGCGTCGCCGACGAGCACGAGCGAGGCAGCGGTGCCGTGCACCTCGCAGTCGTTCGTGTGGCAGTGCCGCCACAACACGAGCTTCTCGAGGACGAAGAACAGGAGGATGCCAGCGAGCAGCGACTCGAAGACGCGCCTGGGGTGCATCGCCTCGAGCGCCTCCGGCAGCAGCGCCAGCAGGGCCACGCCGAGCAGCGTGCCGACGGCGTAGCTCACGAGCCAGGGCACGAGCTTCTCTCGCAGGCCATCGCGAAACAGGAGCAGGGTCGACGCAACCAGCAGCCCGCCGAAGCTGCCGATCAGGCTCAGGCCGATAGCGTTGAACAGCGGTGACACGCGGGCGGATCATATACCGCGACTCGGCCCACTGTTCACGTTCAGCACGGCCCGCCAGAGGCGGGCCGCTACAAGAGGCTGCGTTCAGCAACACGCTGGAATTCATCGCGGACAGTCGATTCAGCTCGTTGCCGCTCGCGAAGCGCCCCGTGTAGCGGCCCGCCTCTGGCGGGCCGTCCCTCGCGTGTATCCAGGATTCGTTTCAACGAGCAGCCGTCAGCTCGCCATGTAGCCGCGTCGGGCCCGCACCTGATAGCGCTTGTCGCGCACTTCGACCCGGATCTCGTGCCAGCGGCCGTCCTTCTTGGCCGCAGCGGGGTAGGCGAAAAAGTACTGCTGGCTCAACTCGTCGGCGATGCTTTGCGTCGCCGGGCCGAGATCACGGCTGGACCGCACGACCTCAGTGCGCCCGCCGCTGTCGTCGGTCATGGCGCGCAGCGCCGAGGCGTTGACGCGATCGTCCTGCCGCTGCCACGTGCCCTGGCTTCCGCCGCCACCACCGCCGGTCGGCGGGGCCGGCCACGGCCGCCCGCGCCGCGGAATGGGAAACGGGAACGGACCCTGGATCGGCGGCCGCGATCGGATGATCGGGGGCCGGTAGGTGCTGGTCGTCTCACCCTGGCCGTCGATGCCGATCGCGTACACCAATACCTCGGTCTGGCGCACGAGCTGCTTGACTTCGGAGATCTGCGTCTGGGAATTCGTGTCGTTACCATCGGAGATCACGAGCACCGCCTTCTTGCGATTGGTGCCCTTGTCGGCGAGCGGAACAGCCTCGGCAACGGCATCGTACATGGCCGTGCCGCCGTGCGGCGCGATTCGTCGCAGTGCCCGGCTGATGCGGCTCTTGTCCGTCGTCCATCCCTGTTCGAGATACGCATCGGTGCTGAAGCGCACCAGGAACACCTCGTCGTTCGCGTCGAGCAGGTCGAACAGGAACCGATCGAGCGCCGCCTGCGCGTGCTCGAACTTCTCGCCCGCCATGCTGCCGCTGGTGTCGAGCGCGATGCCCAGGCTCACCGGGACCCGCTCGGCGTTGAAGTGCGTGATCGTCTGCTCCTGGCCGTCTTCGTAGACGATGAAGTCTTCCTTGCGGAGGTTCGGCACGAACCGCCCTGACGCGTCGGTCACGGTGGCCGACACGTTGATCAGCTCGACCCCGGTGCGGAAGCGGAAGCCGTCTCCGGATTGCTGCCCGTCTGGCGGCTGCTCGCGCTGATTCCGGTCTCGCGGCTGCGGCGGCAACGGCGCCTGCTGCTGCGCCACGAGGACCGACCCGCCCAGAAGGACGGCGACGAGCGCCCCGAGAAGCGGGATGCGAATGGAACGCTGCATGGGTGTGAC
Organism: Vicinamibacteria bacterium; assembly: GCA_963697705.1. Taxonomy (GTDB): domain Bacteria; phylum Acidobacteriota; class Vicinamibacteria; order Vicinamibacterales; family JAENWD01; genus CAVUCH01. Next base: position 132,894 of record CAVOPA010000004.1, on the reverse strand, counting down.
TCCGCGCGTCAACGTGCGCCTGCCGGTTGCTGTGCGGGCGCGGCCTCGCGCCGATCGACGTGCGGCAACACGTCGTCGCCCTCCCGGAAGCTCACTCGATAGCGGCTGACATCGGCCGCACCCGGCACGGTGATCACGAACGGTGATTCATCCCCCGGGGCCAGCGCCTGGTAGTCGAGCGGTGCCCGCCCGCTCGCCACGAACGACCCGTTACGATCGAACACGAACACCACTGCGGCCACCTGCCGGCGGTCCGCCGCCCCGGTGGGGTTTCGCACGGTGCCCGACACGGTCAACGTGTCACCCTTGCGCACCTGGCGCAAGGACACCAGCTCCAACGGCGCGTTGACCGCAGCCGTCGCCCGGACCGGTTGTGCGGCGCCGTCCGGCGCTCCGCTGACGAAATAGATCGTCGCCAGCGCAAGCACCACGATCATCGCGCCGATCACGGGCACCAGCCAGCGATTCGACGGCGACTCCACTGACGCCGACTCGAACAGCGTTCCGGGCCGGGCGTTCGCCGGTGCGATCGCCTCGCCGGTACCCGGCTGCCGCGCCGGAAAGAGGGCCGCGTCTGCCAGTGCATCGCTGCCGGGCGCGGGCCGCCGCAGTTCCGGTTCACTGCGGACGGGTGAAGAGACCGGCACGTATTGCCGGTGCAGCCCCCGCTCAGGGGTGATGCCGCGCGCGAGCGGCGCCCGATCGAGCGGCGCCCGCTCGATTGGCGTCGCCACGCGCCCCGCCCCTGGCGAGCCCCCGATCTCCTCGGCGAGCGCCGTCACGCGCGCGCTGGAGCGCGCACGTTCGTCCCGTATCAGCCGAGCCGCATAGAACAGCACCGCGCCGGTCGTGGCCAGCGACCCGAGCGTGATGACCACGAGTGCGTTATCCATCATGACCTCACCGGATCTTGAATTCCATCGCCACTTCGACCAGCACGTCCACCGGAACGCCGCGTCGTTTGCCGGGCGAGAATCGCCAGTCGCGCACCGCCTCCATCGCACGGGCATCGAGGCCATGACCGAGTCCCTGCAGCAGCCGGACTTCGCCGACCGAGCCATCGCGTCGGACGACGATCTCCATCACCACGTCGCCCTCCACCCCGCGGGAACGGGCCTCCTCGGTGTAGTCGGGCTTGACCTCGCGAAGCAGCGAGGGGGGCGTGACGCCGCTGCCCGGCCGAAACGGTCCGCCGCCGGTGCCGCCGCCAGATCCCTCACCAATCCCGCTGCCCTGGCCTTCACCCACGCCGGTGCCGGCCCCCGTGCCGACACCGCCATCGGTGCCTTGCCCGCGGCTGTCCGGCCGTGGGGGCGTCTCTTCGAGCACGCCCGGACGATCACGCGTGTCGGCCGGCGCCGTCACGACGGGTGCCTGGACCGGCGGCAACGGCTCGGGCTTGACCTCCGGCAACGGCGGCTCGGGCCGCGGCTGCGGCCGCGGCGGGGGCTGCCTGACCGGCAGCGGGCTGCTCAACGCCTGCCGTCCCTTTCGCTGCGCCTTCGGGGGAGGCGCCGGGGCCTTCAGCCCGCCGCCCCCGCCGCCGCCGCCGGGTCCAGGAAGCGCAAGATAGACGAGCCGCAGCTTCTGCGGCGCGCGGTCCTCGGATGCGGTCTGCACCTGCCGTCCCAACCCCAGCGTGGTGGCGATCATGACGGCGGCAACCATGCCAGCGTGCGCGAGCGTCGAGATCGCAAACGGGGCCCGTCGTGTTGCCGTCGCCGGGCGGCGGGAGCTGAAAAGCGCTGAATCACGCCCCGTCGCGGCCGCCATGGCGAGAGGCAGGCCGGCGGCGAGGGCTCGGCCCGCACGCACGGCTTCAGCGTGTCCGACCAGAGGCTGTCGACTGTCGGCGGGCAGCGTCGCAATCGCACCCGCCTCGATGAGGGCGAGCACATTCTCTTTGGTCACGCCCGCAGCGCGCGCAATCTCGGCCGCCGTGAAGACCTCGGGAAGAACCTGGGACTGGAGCACGCCAACGTAAAGGCAAAAGGGCTGCCTACCTGCTGGCCAAGCAAATTGACGGCAAGTGGCTGAAACGGCAGCAAAAAGACCCGTTCTTGCGGGCACGCGCCGAAGCTCCGCCCGGGCTGTCGTCCTGCCCGGACAGGGAAGTGATACCGGCAGAGGCCAGAACGGGTCAGTTCAGTCAGCCCGCTAGACCTTCGGGCGCGCGGCTTCGACGAAGCCGATCCCCTCGCGCGCCGCCAGCAGGCGCGCGGCGATGAAACCGGCGTCGAGCAGCGATCGGAGGAGCGGCCCCACGTCCGGCGGCTTCGGCGTGATGCCGAACAGGCCGGCGAGCGCGCGCGACGGTGCCGGCACCGCGATGACGATTCGTCCGCCCGGCCGCAGCACGCGGCGCGCGTCGGCCAACCACGCTGCTGATGTCTGATGCACTCCGGCGCGGGGCTCACGGTCGTCGACCAGTGCGAGGTCGAACGACCCGTCCGGCACGGGCAGCGGGAACGCGATCACACCGGCGTCCACCAGCACGCCGTGGCTGCGGGCGGCCGCCTGCACCTGCGCCACGGCCGCGCCATCGTCGGCCAGTGCGAACGCGCCGCCCGTGATGCCGACCCGCGCCGCGGCGTCGAGGAACAGGCGCGGATCGCTGCCAACGATGCCGAGCATGTGATGTCCGATGCGCACGCCGGTGATCGAGACGATGAGCGGCTCCTGCGGCGGAGCGCGCCGGAAAACGGCCATGGCCGAATGATATAGTTCTACCCCGCTATGAAACCCGTTGAAATTGCACCAGCCCAGGGCAAACTCGGCGTTCTGCTCGTCGGGCTGGGCGCCGTCAGCACGACCTTTATTGCCGGCGTTCTTGCGATCCGGAAAGGGCTGTCGACACCCATCGGCTCATTGACCCAGATGGGTACGATTCGACTCGGCAAGCGCACCGACGGACGTTCGCCCCGCATCGCCGACATGTTTCCCCTCGCCTCTCTCGACGATATCGTGTTTGGCGGGTGGGACATCTTCACCGAGAACTGCTATGAGGCGGCGCGCACGGCCGGCGTGCTCGAGCCTGCGTTGCTCGACCAGATCAAGCCCGAGCTCGAGTCGATCACGCCGTGGCCCGCGGTCTTCGATCAGCGGTACGTGAAGCGGCTCTCGGGCACGAACGTGAAGGCCGGCGGCAACAAGAAGGATCTGGCCGACCAGGTCATCGCCGACATTCGAAAGTTCAAGGCCGATCGGGGCCTCGATCGCCTGGTGATGGTGTGGTGCGGCAGCACCGAGGTGTACCTGACCGAGACCCCGGCGCATGCCTCGATCGAGGCGTTCGAGGCGGCGCTCGAGGCGAGCGACGACAGCATTCCGTCGAGCATGGTGTACGCGTACGCCGCGATCAGCGAAGGCATCCCGTATGCGAACGCAGCGCCGAACCTGAGCGCCGACATACCTGCCCTTGTTGCGCTTGCCGCGAGGACCGAGACGCCGATCACCGGCAAGGATCTGAAGACGGGACAAACGCTGATCAAGACGATCATCGCTCCCGGGCTGAAGGCGCGGCTGCTCGGGGTCGAGGGCTGGTACTCGACCAACATTCTCGGTAACCGCGACGGCGAGGTGCTCGACGATCCCGAGTCGTTCAAGACCAAGGAGGAGAGCAAGAAATCGGTGCTCGACTACATCCTCCAGCCGCACCTCTACCCGGAGCTGTACAGCGACCTGTGCCACGTCGTGCGGATCAACTACTACCCGCCGCGCGGCGACAACAAGGAAGGCTGGGACAACATCGATCTCGTCGGATGGCTCGGCTATCCGATGCAGCTGAAGATCAACTTCCTGTGCCGCGACAGCATTCTGGCGGCGCCGATCGTGCTCGACGTGGCGCTGTTCCTCGACCTCGCGAAGCGTGCGGGCATGCACGGGATCCAGGAGTGGCTGTCGTTCTACTTCAAGAGCCCCCAGCACGCGCCGGAGCTGTACCCGGAACACGACCTGTTCATTCAGCTGATGAAGCTGAAGAACACGCTGCGCCACATGGCCGGCGAGGAGCTCATCACCCACCTCGGGCTGGAGTACTACGACTAATTCGGAATTCGGAATGCGGAGTTCGGAATTAGGTCGGAATTCGGAGTGCGGAGTGCGGAAGTACTTCGGAACGCAGGATCTGATAAGCGCCACGAATAGCCGGCGGCCGCGAACTCCCCCGTTCGCTGTTCCGTGCGTTCTTCCATCCTTCGGCCCTTCACCCTTCCGGCTTAGCTCCGAATTCCGAAATCCGAACTCCGAACTGATTCCGAACTCCGAATTCCGCATTCCGAATTCGAGAATGGCCCGTCATGTCGAATAAGTTTCAGCCAGCTCTCCTGGCGGGCCTCGTCCTCGGCGTGCTGTCCTCGCTGCCGTTCGTCAGCGCCGGCAACTGCTGCTGCGGGTTGTGGTTCGTCACAACCGGCGTGCTCGCGGCGTGGCTGATGCAACAGAGCCAGCCCCATCCAATCGAGCTCGGTGACGGTGCCCTGGTGGGACTGCTGACCGCCGCGGTCGGCACGGTGGTCTGGGCCATCCTCTACGTGCCGATTCAGGCAGTCACTGGTGTGTGGCAACGGCAGTTCGCCGAACGCGTTCTCGATTCCGCAGGCGACATCCCGCCGAATCTGCGCGAGATGCTCGAGAACACCCAGGGGCCGGGCCGGCTGTTCTTCGGTCTCGTGCTCGGATTCGCCTTCATGCTGATCGTCGGCGCGGCGTTCACGACGCTCGGCGGGCTCATCGGGGCGCTCATTGTCCGGAAGGACGCGCCGCCGCCGGCAGGGCCGGGCGGCCCCCCGCCGCTGGGGCCACCGCCGCCGCTCGTGCCGCCCGCGCCGCCGCCAGCCCTCTGAACCGGTCGCCGGCCACGCAAGCCGGCGCCATGTCAACGGCCGCAGCGCAAACGGGCTGCGGCCGACGCGTGAGTGTCATGAGCGATCAGCCCCACATCCCGCATCACGCAGAGATCGACGCGCTGCTCCGCGAGGATCGCCACTTCGAGCCGCCGCCGGCGTTCACGGCCGACGCGATCGTGCGCGACGCATCGGTCTACGACGACGCCGCCCGCGACCCCGAGGCCTTCTGGGCCGGCTTCGCCCGCGAGCTCGAGTGGCAGCGCCCGTTCACGAAGGTGCTCGAGTGGGATCCACCGCACGCGCGCTGGTTCGGCGATGGACAGCTGAACGCCTGCGTCAACTGCGTCGATCGCCATGCCCGCGGCGCGCGGCGCAACAAGGCGGCGCTCATCTGGGAAGGCGAACCGGGTGACCGCCGCACGCTCACCTACTTCGATCTGTACCGGCAGGTGTCGACGTTCGCGAACGTGCTGAAGGCGCTCGGCGTGACGAAAGGCGACCGGGTCGCGATCTACCTGCCGCTCATCCCCGAGCTCGCCATCGCCATGCTCGCGTGCGCGCGCATCGGCGCGGTGCACAGCGTCGTGTTCGGCGGCTTCAGCGCCGAGTCGCTTCGTGATCGCATCAACGATCAGCAGGCGCGGCTGCTCGTCACCGCGGACGGCGGCTATCGGCGCGGGCAGGTCGTTCCGCTGAAGCGCGTGGCCGACGAGGCCCTCCGCGAGGCGCCGTCGGTCGAGCACGTCATCGTGGTGCAGCGCCGCCACAGCCCGTTCGTCGAGGAGTTCATCGAAGGGCGCGACCACTGGTATCACGACCTGATGCGCCGTGCCTCACATATCTGCGAGCCCGAGACGGTCGGCGCGGAGGACATGCTCTACATCCTCTACACGTCCGGCACCACCGGGAAGCCCAAAGGGATCGTGCACACCACCGGCGGCTATCTCGTCGGCACCTACGCGACGACAAAATGGGTGTTCGACCTGAAGGACGAGGACGTGTACTGGTGCACGGCCGACATCGGCTGGGTCACTGGCCACAGCTATGTCGTCTACGGGCCGCTCGCTGCCGGGGCGACCGTGGTCATGTACGAGGGCGCCCCCGACTTCCCGCATAAAGACCGCTTCTGGGAGATCATCGAACGCTACGGCGTGACGATCTTCTACACCGCGCCTACGGCGATCCGCGCGTTCATGAAGTGGGGCGCCGAGTGGCCGAAGCGGCGCGATCTGTCGACGCTGCGGCTGCTCGGCTCGGTCGGCGAGCCTATCAACCCCGAGGCATGGGTCTGGTATCACCTGCACATCGGCGGCAGCGGCTGCCCGATCGTCGACACCTGGTGGCAGACCGAGACGGGGCAGATCATGATCACGCCGCTGCCTGGCATCACGCCGACGAAGCCGGGCTCCGCGACCCGCGCCTTCCCGGGCATCGCCGTCGAGATCCTCAACGACGCGGGTGAGACCGTGGATGTCGGCGGCGGCCTGCTCGCGATCACCCGGCCGTGGCCGGCCATGCTCCGCGGCATCTACGGCGACACGGAGCGCTTCGTCCGCCAGTACTGGAGCCGCTGGCGCCCCGACGTGTACTTCACCGGCGACGGTGCGAAGCGCGACGAGGACGGGAATCTCTGGCTCCTCGGCCGCGTCGACGACGTGCTCAACGTCGCCGGGCACCGCATCGGCACCATGGAACTGGAAAGCGCGCTCGTCGATCACCCGAGTGTGGCGGAGGCCGCAGTCGTCGGGCGCACCCACGAGCTGAAGGGCCAGGCCGTTGCCGCGTTCGTCACGCTGCGCGAGGGCACGACTCCGAGCGGCGAGCTCTCGGAGCAGCTCCGCGCGCACGTGGCGAAGAAGATTGGCGCCATCGCCAGGCCGGACGACATCATCTTCGCTGCCGATCTCCCGAAAACGCGCTCAGGCAAGATCATGCGCCGGCTGCTGCGCGACATCGCCGAAGGCCGTGCGCTCGGCGACGTGACGACGCTGGCGGATCCGGCGGTTGTGGCGTCGCTGAAGTCGAAGTACGAGGAGGACTCGGCGTAGGGTTCTGACGCTGCGGTTCCGGGTTCCGGGTTCTGGGTTCCGGGTTGGGTTCCTTGTTCCGGGTGCGTTCCGGGTTCCAGGTTCAAGGGTTCCAGGTTCCGGTTTGCACGTCGGCTGGGAACCGGACCTTTGGCCGCCGCGTATACACTGGGTGTTCCACCCGGCCGGAGCCGCTCCGTGCACTGGCCCGGCCGTTGGCCTTTAGCCCTTGGCCCTTAGCCTTTAGCCCTTTAGCGTTCAGCCGTTCCCATGCCGATCATCGAAACTCACGACCTCTGGAAGACCTACGTGATGGGCTCGGAGGAAATCCACGCCCTTCGCGGGGTGGATCTGAGCATCGAACGCGGCGAGTACGTCGCCATCATGGGGCCGTCGGGCTCGGGAAAATCGACCCTGATGAACCTGATCGGGTGTCTCGACACGCCGAGCAAGGGCAGCTACCTGTTGAACGGCAAGCAGGTCAGCGAGATGAACGACAACGAGCTGGCGCGGATCCGGAACGAGGAGATCGGTTTCGTCTTCCAGACCTTCAACCTGCTGCCGCGCGCATCAGCGCTGCACAACGTGGAGCTGCCGCTGGTGTATGCCGGCGTGCCGTCGAAGGATCGCCAGGAGCGCGCGCGTGAAGCGCTGCGCAAGGTCGAGCTCGAAGATCGAATGAGCCACAAGCCGAATGAGCTCTCCGGCGGACAGCGCCAGCGCGTCGCCATCGCCCGCTCCCTCGTGAACAACCCGTCGATCCTGCTCGCCGACGAGCCCACCGGCAACCTCGACTCGAAGACCGGCGTCGAGATCATGGCCCTCTTCGAGCGGCTTTACCGGCTGGGCAACACGATAGTGCTCGTCACGCACGAGCCCGACATCGCCGCCCACGCCCACCGGGTGGTACACATCCGCGACGGCCGCGTCGAGAAGGACGTGCGGACGGGTGGCCCGAGCGCGCTCCCCGAACCCGCGCACGTGTAGCGCTCTCTTCCGAGCTGATCCCTCCCGACCCTTTCGCTCAGGACAGGCGCGGCCGCTTCCGCCTGTCCCCTTGAGCGCCAGCGGCCCCCCACAAGGAGGGCACGTCAGGCGCGTGGCGAGTGTGCCGTTCGCGGTTGTGGCCGTGGGCGTGGGCGTGGGAGAACAGATGGCGTTGATCTTCCAACTCAGCTCCGATTGGCTTAGGGAGATGATCAGCGCCGACAGCCGTGATCGTCTGGAGCGACCGCGAGTGCTCTCCGGAATTCTTCGCTGTGAACTGAACGGGTTCTGTGACGCCGCAGAGTCCGGCATCAGTCGAGGGCGATCGTGCGCTTTGCCGGGTCGAACCTCGTGCGGCGGCCCGTCTCGTACGACATCGTCGCCATGATGCTCGCGACCGCGTGCTGGTAGCCCGCGTCGAGCGCGGCGTTCGGCGTGCCACCGTCACGCATGCAGCGGTACCAGTTAACCCAGTGGTCGGTCTGCTCAATCGGCTCGACCTTGTTCTCGCCACGGATGGAACCGTCGCGATTGATGCCGCCCTCCGCGGTGAAGGTGGCGTCAGACCAGTCGAGCCTGAGCGTGCCCTTGTCGGCGCAGAAGCGCGTCGCGTTGCCGGCGCTGTTGCCGAAGTTGGTCGAGTAGCTGATCATCAGTCCCTCCGGATAGCTCCAGAGAGCCTGCACCTGGTCCGGCGCGGTGAAGTGGTGTTCGTCCGTCCAGGTGTAGACGCCGCCCAGGCACACGCAGGTCTCGGGAATACCGAGGCCGGCAATAAAGTGCGCCAGGTCAAGGAAGTGCACGCCCCACTGCGGCACCGGGCCCTGCGAGAACTCCCAGTAGCCGTACCACCCCGAATACAGGATTGGATCGAAGCTCTTTTTCGTGCGACCGTTCGTGAACGTGTTCCACTCGAGATCCTCTGGGCGGACATCGGGCTTGAGGTACTCGTACCAGTACGGCTTGTCGCCGTTGCGCACTTGCTCGATACGGGAGATCCGGCCCAACCTGCCGGACTTCACGAGCGCACGGCAGCCCATCGCGATGGGCGTGCTGCGCAGCTGCGTGCCGACCTGGATGACGAGCCCCGAGGCTTTCGCGGCGGCGTACGCGCGGTTCAGTTCGCCGATCTCGATTGCCATCGGCTTCTCGACGTACACGTGCTTGCCCGCCTTCGTCGCCGCTTCGAGGTGCGAGGCGTGCCAGTGATCGGGTGAGGAGATGAACACCGCGTCCACCTCGGGGACCCCGAGTAATTCGTCGACGCTCCTGCACTGCTTGGCAGTGGTCCCGAACCACTCCTTCGCCTTCGCCGCCGCGTCCTCGCTCGCCACGCGCCACGGGTCGTAAACGGCGACCACCTCGAGGTTCTCGGCCTTAGCGTGGTCCCGCACGCTGGCCATTTCGGTGCCGATGCCGCGGCTGCCGCAGCCGATGATGCCGATGCGGATGCGGTCATTGGCGCCGATGCTGCGCTGCGCGGTCCTCGCGTCGAGGCCGCGCGGCGCGACGAGCGACACCGCTCCCGCAGCAGTGATCGATGCGAGGAAGTCCCGGCGTGACTGTGGGGGCATGCTCACGGTCCGACTCCCTGCCGGCGTGCGGTGCGGTACGCGGTCACAGCGCCCCAGCCGCCGCCGGCGACACGTTCAGATATACGCTACGTTCGGGTACACGCTGGGCCGTAGCTTTTCGCGTTTACGCCAGGGTGCCGGGCGTGGACGGTGCTCACCGCGATCGTGTTCGCACCCGACGCGGGCGGGCTGACGGAGGGAGCGGTTCCGTCAGCCCCGCACGCCTGTTCAGCCCCGCATCTTCTTCCAATTCGCGAGGCACTGCCCCGCCCTCTGCATCTGCTCCTCGGCGGGGCCGGCTTCCTGCTCGATCAGGTAGAACTCGATCCCGCCTGTGGCTTCTGCCGCCTCGAAGATCTTGGCCCATGGCGACACGCCCTCGCCAAACAGCACGCCGTAGTTCTTCTGGGGCGCCCAGTCCTTGCAGTGCATGCTCTTGATCCGGCCAGGGTTGGCTTTGATCCAGGCGACCGGGTCGCTGCCGGCGGCGACGCACGTGCCGATGTCGAACTGCAGCGCGACGTTCTTCGAGGTCGCCGCGGCGAGGATGTCCATCGGCCGCTTGTCGCCGACGGGCTGCCACTCGGGGCCGTGATTGTGGTACCCGGCGAACATGCCGAGCGGTGCGAGGCGTTCGGCGGCGGCGTTCAGTCGATCGGCGACGGCTTTCCATCCGTCGGCCCCGGTGACCTCTCCGGGGCTGGCCATGACGATGTACTTGCTGCCGATGGCCTTGTTCAGATCGATGGCCTTCTGGAGCCCGTCCGCGGCGAGCGCCCGGTGGTCGTTGTGCGTCGACAGGCAGCGCATGCCGAGATCGTCGAGCAGCTTGCGCATGTCGGCCGCCTGCTGCGGCGTCCACGAGTAGTACGGCGAGTAGAACTCCACGAGCGTATACCCCAGCTTCGCAACCTGCCGAACAGTACCCATCGGGTCTTTCTGCAGGAAGTCTCGAACGGTGTAGAGCTCGAGGCCAACCGGCGGTGTGTTGCCCGCCGCCGAGGCGCGGAATGCGAACGGAACGGCGCCGGCGAGCGCAAGAAACGTGCGGCGTGACAGTGAGGAGGATGTCATGAGCGGGAAAGTATCACAGGATTCGCACGCCCGTTCCGTTGCGCCGCCGCGTTCGACGTCAGCCGTCTTTCTTGCAGCTGATCGCCAGCCCGCCGCCGCGCCTGTCGAGCGTGGTGTCGACGCCTGGTACTTTCAGCAGGTACTCGTAGTACTCGTGGTTCCATCCGCCCGGTCCGGACGACACATTGTGCGTCGCGTAGCAGCCGCCCTTCGTCAGCTTCGGGAGAAGGGCGTCGAAGTAGTTGCGGTACCACTCCTTGTCCGCGTCGCTGAACACGAAGTCGAACGGCCCCTCGAGCGCAGGCACGAGGACGTGGGCGTCCGCGAGCCGAGCGTCGATGAACGGGGCCACGCCGGCGGCCTCGAAGTTCGCCAGCGCCTGGCGGTGACGCCGCGCGTCGATGTCGAGCGTGATGAGCTTCCCTCCGGTCTTGCTGAGCCCCCACGCAATCCAGATCCCCGAATGCCCGGTGGACGTGCCGATCTCGAGGGCCCTCGTGTACTTGCGTGCGACGACGAGGTCGTAGAGCGTCTGCCCGTCGACCTCGGGAACGTTCATGTCGGACCAGGTGCCCCGGTGATCGGCGAGGAACTTCTTCACTCTCGCGTCCAGCCCGGTCTCGTCGACGTTCGCAGGGCCGCGCGCCGCGGGCACTGCCGCCAAGGCGGTCGCGAGCAGCCACACCAGGGACACATGAATACTGTTGCGTTTCATGAGCGCTCCGTTCTCTCTGATCGTATCCGCGCGGCGCACGACCGAGCCAGCCACCCGGGTACGAGGAGGGCACGCCTCCTGACAGCGGGAGACGTGACCCACGGCCCGGATCACTCGTGGACGATGACGTGCGCGTGTGGCGGTTTCAGCTCGCCGACGACGAACCACAGGGCGAGCGGACCAAGCGCGATGAGCGCCGCGGCGAGCACGAACGCCGGCGCGTAGGAGCCGGTCTGCGCGATGAGGAACCCTGTGACGAGCGGCGAGAGGATGCCGGCGATATTGCCGATGAAATTGTAGACGCCGGTCCAGAGGCCGATTTCGTCCGGCGGCGCACACGCCTGGAGGATCACGAGCAGATTGCCTGTCGCAAGTCCCACGAGGCAGCCGCCGATGATCAGCCCCACCGCGGCCGCGGGGCTGCTCACGCGAGAGGCAGGGATGAGGAACAGGCCCGTCAGCAGCGCAACCGTCACGACCACCTTGCGCGCGCGCGTTTCCGTCCAGCCGGTCTCTACGAGCCGGTCCGCGATCCACCCTCCGATTGGCTCGCTCGCCCCGAACACCAGGTAGGGCAGCGCGGCGTAGATGCCCGCACGCAGCAGCGTCAGCCCGCGTGCGGTCACGAGGTAGTCGGGCAGCCAGTTCACGAGGAAGTACCAGTAGTAATCGAAGCAGAAGAAGGCCGCACAGATGCCTATCAGATTGCGGTTCGTGGCGAGCACGGCCAGGCGGCGCCCGATCGGTGCGTGCGTCCGCCCAGGATGTCCGCCATCACCGTGCAGCTCGCGCGGTGCGACCGCGAACCACGGGATCAGCCACAGCAGCGCGCTGAACCCGACGACCGCGAAAGTGGTGCGCCAGCCGAAGCGGGTCAACAGCCACGGTACCAGCACGCCCTCCATCACCAGGCCCGTCCGCGTGCCCGCGTCGAAGATGCCTGACGGCAGCCCGCGTTCCGACGGACGAAAGAGCAGGCTGACGATCTTCGATCCGCCCGGAAGGTAGATCGCCTCACCCACGCCGAGCAGGACTCGAAACGCGATCAACGTGCCGAGGCCGGTCGCGAGGCCAATCAGGCCCTGCGAGATTGACCACAGCGCGAACGCGACGGCATACAGCCAGCGGAGATTCACGCGATCCGCCAGCACGCCCATCGGGATCTGCATCAGCGCGTACGACCAGAAGAACGCGGAGAGCAGCACGCCCTTCGCCTCCGGCCCCAGGTGCAGGTCTCTCGAGATCAGCGGCAGGGCAAACGCGATCGTCGCGCGATCGAAGTAGTTGATGAGCGAGGCCGTGAACAGCAGGCCGACGATGGCCCACCGGTGCCGATTGGTGACGACCAGCGGCCCCGCGGATGGCGCCGGGCCGTGCGCCGCCGGTGTCGTCAGCCGTGTTCATGGTGGTGCGGGACGCTGCGGTGTTTGTTGGCTGGGGTTCCAGCCATGAGTAGCGTCGCATCGTAGGAGCGGTGCGGGGGCGGCGTCAATCGAAAATCACCGGCCGTCGAGGCCCGCCTGAAGGCGGGCACTACGCGATGCACGGTGCCGCTGATGCGTCGGCCGCGATGTCAACAACTGCGTCGAGTCAGTCCGGCGTGAAACCGATGGCCGTCAGGGCCGGCGCGATCTCCGGGTTGGCCATGAAGCGGTTCCACACCAGCCCGGTGCGGTGGTTCTCGATCATGACGACGATGGGCGCCTGGTTCAGGCCCATGTTGACGTCCTCGAACCAGTTCTCCGTCAGGTTGAAGCCGTCGCGAAACCCGTAGATGCCCCAGAGACGTCCACCGAGGTCGCGATAGAAGTGCTTCAGCGCCCGCATCGATTCCTCCGGCGTGTACGGAAAGGACGCCAGGGCTGCCGTGCAGGTGATCGTGCCGTTGTCGCCGGCAGGCGTCGCGCGGCCGCCGCCCGCGTTCACGCCGGCAGAGCGTCCCCACGAGTCGTCACCGTAGCCGGCGCGAGCGAGCGGATTCTCGACCGCGTACGCGTGCTGGATCAACGCGATCTTGCTGTTGTTCGCGAAGTAGTTCGTGTAGCGATCGTGCTTGTGCCGCGGGTCGAATCCGAGGAACGAGTAGTGGGTGAAGAACAGCTCGCCGCCGTTACCGACGCCCACGTCGAGCGGGATTCCGTAGTACGAGTGCCCGTTCACGTAGTGATCGCCGTCGGTCGTCCGGCTCCAGGCGCGGCGATAGCGGACCGCGAGGTCCGACTGCCCGGCCCACCCGCTGTGATACAGGCTCGCAGGCACCGGGTGCGTGGGTGACGCGATCGCGAGCAGGTACACAATCATCGTCTCGTTCCAGCCAACGAGCGGGTGCGAGATGTGGAACCCGTGGTCCGGCGACCAGTGCCAGTACAGGAAGTCGCTGTCCGGCGTCTGACGGTGCCAGTCCCACTCGATCGATCGCCAGAATGCCGTGATCGTGTCGCGGATCTCACGCTCGCCCGTCGTCTCGCGGTCGAAGTACTGTCGCGCCGCGAGCAGTCCCTGGGCGAGGAACGCCGTTTCGACGAGGTCACCGCCGTCGTCATAGGGGCCGAAGTACGGGACGACACGCCCTGTCCTGCCGTCGAGGAAATGCGGCCACACTCCGTGAAAGCGATCGGCCTTCGCGAGAAAGCGGACGATCTTCAGCAGCCGTTCGACGCCTTGCTCGCGCGTGACGAACTGACGCTCCACGCCGACGAGGAGCGCCATGACGCCAAAGCCCGAGGCACCGAGCGCGACCAGGTTGCGATCGCCCGGCAGGATCTCGATCGCCATGCCGGCCACCGGGTGTGCGGCATCCCAGTAGTAGCGGAAGCACGCCTCCTGCACCATCGTCAGCAGCTCGTCGTCGCTCATCGTGCGAGTCCCGGCGGTGACCGGTGACGAAGGCGGCGACTCGTTGTAGCTCGCGTCGACGGCGGTGATCCTGTACGAGGCCGTCTTCCCTGGCGCGCCCAGGAAGTCCGCGTACCTCGTGACCCCGGCCTTCTGGATTCCGATCGGCTCGAACGTCTTGCCGTCCACGGCACGGTAGATGGTGTAGTGCTGCAGGTCGGGCGCGGGGCTCGTCGACCACGTCGAGATCGACGTGCCGCTCGTAGCCGCGTGCGGCGAGACCCTCCGGCGCGCCCGGCTTCAGCGTGTCGCCGGTGCCGGGGTCGTCGCTGATGCGTATGTCGTCCAGCAGCACCCGGTGCGGCTCGCCGTCGTCGAGCCCCTGCACGAGCGTGATGCTGACGAGCCGCGCGGGGTCGAACGTGACGTCGCGCGTCGATTGGTAGAGGCCGGCGAACGTGTTGAACGGTAATCGCACCCGCGTCCATTTTCGGGCGGGCAGCGCATCGAGCGAGCCGAGCAGGCGAATGGTGGCACTGGCCTCGCCTGCTGCATCGGTGACCTGTATGAGCGGCGAGGCCTCACCGTGCAGCTCCGCGTCGGCGAAGGCCCAGAACGACAGCGTGTTCCCGGAGAGGCTCGCGGTCGTGTAGTTGCGCGTCAGCCGGAGCGTCATGCGCCAGTCGCCGCCACGCACGGAGCGCCACGCCAGACGCAGGCAATTGGGCGGCGTCACGCACGTCCCCTCTTCGACTGGAAACCGGCCGTTCGAGAGATCCAGCTCGCTCGGCGCCACGACGGAACCCTCGCTGTAGTAATAGGCCCCGGGACTCAGGCTGTTGTCGAAGGCGACGTGCAGGTCGTAGTCAACCTGCGCGACTGCTGCCGAGGGCAGCACGAACGCGAGCAGGGTCAGCGATGCACGAACAGTCATGAGCGCGTGCTCCGGCCACTCGAGAGTTCCACAGCGGGCGGTCACACCACGGGGACCTCGCCCCGCTGCTCTCGTGTGAACGCAGCCTAGCGCGGACGTTCATCGGCGGCCGCATCGACACTGGGCGCGCGGCGAGCTGCGGCCTGGCGCGCCTCGGTGAGCCGCCTGAACTCTGCCCGCGCGCGCCGAGCGTCAGCTGAGCGCCCCGCTTTCGCGTAGGCGCGGCCGAGCGCGTAGTGGACACCGGGATCCTCGGGAACCGCCCGCCGAGCGATCTCGAGCTCGGTGATCGCGCGCGCCGTGTCGGGCGTGTGCAGGAGGAGCATCCCGAGCAGGTAGTGTCCGAGCGGAATCCGCGAGTTCAGCCTCACCGCCTCTTCCGCGTAGCGCAGCGCCGTCGCCGGGTCGGTGTCGCTTTTGATCGCCGCGATGCCGAGATGAGCGGGCACGTGGTCGGGAGCACGTGCAATTTCCTGCTCGTACGCGGCGACCGCCTTCTCCGGCTGCCTCGTCGCAACGAAGTACCGGCCCAGGGCGTAGTGCACGTTTCTCAGCTGCGGATTGTCGGCGGCCAGCTGCTCGTACGCCCGCTCCGC
This sequence comes from Vicinamibacteria bacterium, assembly GCA_963697705.1. GTDB lineage: Bacteria > Acidobacteriota > Vicinamibacteria > Vicinamibacterales > JAENWD01 > CAVUCH01. The sequence goes on along the minus strand of CAVOPA010000004.1, from coordinate 117,305 downwards.
CTGGTCGAACTGCTTGCGTGCGGCGAGCTGTTCCGCGATACCGGCGCGGCGCACCGGCTCGCGCACCGAGACGTCGCTCTCTGGCAGCTCCGCCGGCTTGAGCCGCAGCACCGACATGCCGAGCGCCAGGATCAGGTCATCGTCGTTCACGTCGTCAGCGGCGAGTGCGTCCAGCGTCTCCTGCGCACGCTCGAACTCGGATACGCGCAGAAGCAAGACGCCCTCGTGGTAGGTCATGACGCGCCGGAACTGGGGATCGGCCGGGATACCGAGACGGCGCCCCTTCTGGATGTGCAGCAGCGCCTGCTCGAACTGCCCGACTTTGAACTCGCTCAGTCCGAGCATCACCCAGGAGGTGCCGATATCCGGCTGCTGGTCCGTGCATTCCCGAAACGCCGCGGCGGCGTCTGCGTACGCATCAGCGTCGTAGAGCAGCGTGCCGAGCTGCCACCACCCCTCGGCCCAGCGCGGGTGCGACCTAAGGGCCTTCCTGTAGAGAGCGATTGCTTCAGGGCTGCGGCCCGCTCGGCGTGCATCGTCAGCCTGTCGCGATAGGTCGTCTGCCGCAGCCACGGCCGGTGGACGCGGCTCCTGCGCGACGGACAGAGTTGGCGAGGTGAGCAGCGTGAGCGCGAGAGCCAACCTGACGGCGGCGGGTGTCTGCTGCATGGACGTGAGGTTCAGTGCGATTCGATCCACGCGCGGGTGGACCTAGGCCTGATGCTGATGCCGCAGATGATTGCTCATGTGGGGCAGGGCTTCAGCCCTCAATCGGCCGGCACGCAAGCAGGCCTGAAGGCCTGCCCCACATGACTACGCAATCGATGATCCCTGCAAATCGGCGCAGGCAGGCCGGAAGGCCTGCCCCACATGGTTAGACAACCGGCGATCCGCGCCATCCTCGTAGACATCGTCTCTAGGTGTGGCTCAGAAGCTGAACCTCCCCTGGAACTCCACGACGCGGCCCGAAAGCGCCGCAGTCGCGCGGCCGAAATCAGCGTTCGAGATGTCTGTGCTCGCGCTGTTGAACGCAAACGGCTTCAGGTTGAGCGTATTGAACAGGTTGTACGCGTTCACGCGAAACTCCAGGCCGGTGTTGTTGCCGAGGCCCGGAACCGACGGGAACCCGAACCGCTTGACCGCGCTCATGTCGATCGTGAAATAGCCGGGGCCACGGAAACTGTTGCGGCCCAGGCCGGGCGGCGGCGGCACGGCGAAAACACCCCCGGGCGGCGGCGTGAAGTAGTTGGACGGTCCGCCCGTGAACTGCCCGTACTGCTGCATCAGTTCCTCTTCGCTCGCGCTCTCGGGCGCACCGCCCGAGTACGAAGCCGGTCGCTGCGGGCACACGCTGCCTCCCGCCACCGCCACCTGACACAACCCTCCCCCGTACACCGGTGTCCAGGGGAAGCCGGAACTGGCGGTGAGAATTCCGCTCAGCTGCCAGCCACCGGCAATGAACCCGAGCGCGTCGCGACGGTCCCTGAAGATTGGGAGATCCCACGTGCCATACAGCTTGAACGAGTGTGTCACGTCGTAGTCCGACGGGCCCCACTCGGTGGACTGATCGAAGGGATACGTCTGCTGGCAGTTCTGATCGTTCGAGCAGGTATCCATGCTGCGGCCGAACCGGTACTCGGCATTGAGCAGGTACCCGCTCGCGAACCGCCGGCTGATACGCGTCAGCAGCGCGTTGTAGTGGCTGTATGCGTCGGGAAGCAGCATGTTGACCGTGCCGAGTGTCGGGTTGGGCTCGACGAACAGTTGGTACGGCACCATGCGGGGCAGCCCTCGACCGCGGCTGCCCTGGTAACCCACGCTGGCGACCCAGCCACCGCCGAGGTCGTACTCGGAGTCCACCGAGTACCGCTGCGTGTACGGATTGGGCAGGTCCTGCTGCGTCGCGTTCACGTTCACGGGCGGACCGGTCACCGGAAGGTTGGTCACTGGATCGAACGTCAGCGTCGCAGCCGGGTTGGGTGGGTAGTCGAAGCCGGTGACGGTTGCCGCCGGCGCATAGAGGATGTCCGGGCCCTTCAGCAGGAACCCCGCGAAGTACGGCGGGTTGAACCGTGATTCGAGCAGCCGCGAACCTGGAAGCCGGTTGTAGCCGATCCCGAAGCCGCCACGCAACACGAGCTTCTGGTTGAAGCGGCCGGGCGTCCAGGCAAACCCCGCCTGCGGCCCGAAGTTGTTGCGGTCCTGTTCGTACAGGTCCCCTCCGAGCTTCAGGCTCGCACCGATGAGACCCTCGTTCGGGCCCAGCATGAGATTCGAGATCTGGTCGTTCTTGCTCCGCAGCGGCGCAAAGTAGTCCCAGCGGAGGCCGGCGTTCACGGTGAGCGTCGGCGTCAGCTTCCAGTCGTCCTGGACGAAGAGCGCATACTTCGATGAGCGTGCATAGGCGGTCAGATCGGTGAACGCTCCGCTGTCGGGATCGAAGAAGGTCGTCCCTTCCGATGAGGGTGCGTCGTTCGCAAAGCTCCACAGATTGTCGAAGCTGTAGGTCGGCCGCCCTGCCCACGGCGCCTTGTCGTTGTTCTGCTCCGCCACGATGTCGACACCGAACTTTAGGGCGTGCGAGTTGAGCACTTTCGTCAGCGTGTCCCTGAAGTTGTAGGACGTCTGGTAGAAGACGCCGGGGCCGACGCCGGGGCCATAGGTGAGAAGCAGATTCTCTCCCGCTGGCTGGTTCACCTGCAGTCGCGGCAACCCCCAGGGGGTGTCCGGGTTCGACGCGATCTCGTCGAAGTACCACCGCATCACATTGAAGCGCGCTTCGTTGATCATCGTCGGCGACAGCGTGCGCGTCCAGAGCAGCGTGCCAGCCATGTTTCGTCGCTCGGACAGGAAGTCGCCCATGGGCCGGGCCGAGTTCGCGCCCGCATCGTTGCTGCGGGTGTTCACGGGAACGTAGAACATGCTGAACGCGAGCCGGTCGTTCTCCGTGACCGAGTAGTCCACCCGCGTGTTGAACTGCTGCGCCGTGGTCTTGCTGAACCCTTCGAGCTGGGCACGTTGCACGTCCGGTATGCCGTCCAGTCCGCCACCCGCAGCCTCGGTGACCGGCTGACCGAGCGCACCCGTCAGCGAACCGAGATCACGGGTCTCGAGCACAGTGGCGACGCGCGGCGGAGTCATTCCGGGGTAATTGAGAAACTGCGTTGCCAGGCTGCCCGCGCGCTGCGCGTTGATCGCGGCGACCAGCTCCGGCGTCTCTACCCACGCAGTGGTGAGGCTGTTCTTGTCCTGCCGCTGTCCTTCGTACGAGAAGAAGAAAAACAGCTTGTCGCGCAATAGAGGCCCTCCGAGGCTGCCGGCGGTCTGGCTCTGAAGCTGATTGGCGCGCTGCGGGGCCTCGCCGTGCGGACCGCCCCACTTTTGGTACGCGTTCAGGCCTGGCGTGTTGCGCTTGAATACGAAGCTGCCGTGGAGGTCGTTGGTCCCGTTCTGCGACACCACCTGTACCTGCGCGCCGGCGTTGCCGCCGCTGTCTGCGGAGTACGAGCTCGAGACGACGCGGATCTCCTTGACCGATTCGGCATTGGGCGTGATCACCGCGGCGCCGCCCCACGCCTGGCTCACGGCGCTCACACCATCGATTTGATAGCTGTTCGACTCCACCCGCTGACCGTTCGCGGAGATCGGCACCTGGTTCTCGGTCTGGAAGACCGAGTTGTTGGATCCCCCGGTCCCGACTGGTTGGGAAGCCCCACGGCGTCTCCCGTGCCGCTCCGTGCGCCGAGTCCGAATACGCCGGGCGTGAGCCGCACGAGCTCGTATGGGTCACGGCCGATCTGCGGCAGCCGCTGTATCTCGACCGTGCCCAGCGTGCCGGCGATGTCGGCGTTCTCTGTGCGCAGCACGGACGATCCACCCACGACCGTCACCGTCTCCTGCACGCCGCCCGGCTCGAGCACCACATTCAGACCGCGGATCTCTTCGGCCGACACCTGGACGTTATCCGCGACGCTCTCTTTGAATCCGCTGAGCGTGGCGGTCACCTTGTACCGGCCGGGCGGCAGGCCCGAGACGCGATAGAACCCGGTCTCGTTCGTAACCGTATCGTTCGAAACGCCCGTTTCCTGGTTCAGCACCACGACCGTTGCGCCGGGGATTGCGCCGCCCGACTGATCGGCCACGGTGCCCTGCACACCAGCCCGAAACTGCGCGCTGGCGGTATTGACGCCCAGCGCAAACGTGGCCACAAGAACGACAGCGCATGCGTGTCGAAAAGGGGCAGCCATCTCGCGAACCTCCACAGTCGTGTATGTAGCCCGGACCTCCGCGCGTGGAGGCCGAGGCGCTTCCGCTGCGGCAGGCTCGCCCGCGGAATCACACTGCAGGACGAACATCTGCCGCGCGTCGCGAAACATGCATTTCTCAATCCACGGTCAAGGAAACGGGTTAGGTTGTCGGCCACCACGCACGGCCGCCGATTCGACACACCAGCGACGAGCTGCTATCGCGGCGGCGCATCGCTCCCGCTGGATCGCTGGATCCGGCGCTGTCGATCTCGCTGCGACCTGTTCGACGTATAGGTACGAGCCGTTCGCGCCACGCGCGTGCGGGCTCCTCGACAAGGAGAAGACGATGCGATTCATGGTGATAGTGAAAGCGGACAAGAACACGGAAGCGGGTGTGATGCCGAGCCGGGACATCCTCGCGGCGATGGGCAAGTTCAACGAGGAGTTGGTCAACGCCGGAGTGATGCTCGCCGGGGAAGGACTGCACCCGAGCTCGAGAGGCGCCCGCATTCGCTTCGAGAACGGCCGGGCCACGGTCACCGACGGACCATTCCCCGAAACAAAGGAGCTCATCGCCGGCTTCTGGTTGTGGAAGGTGAAGTCGAAGGAAGAGGCGCTCGAATGGCTGCGGCGTTCGCCGTTCGACGGCGGCGCGGAAGTGGAGCTGCGACAGGTGTTCGAGGCCGACGACTTCGGTGCGGAGCTCACGCCCGAGCTCAGGGACCAGGAGGAACGCCTCCGTGCCCGGATCGATGAGCAGGGGAAGCGCGGCTGACGGCAGCAACGCAGGACAGGAGCCCGCTGGGTCGGGCGCGGACGACAGCCGCACCTTGCGCCGGCAGGCAAGTCGGTGGTGTGATCGGTCGCCGTGGACGCGACCGATTCAGTACGGGAGACGGTGGACGCCGTCTACAACGCCGACTCGCGCCGTGTGCTCGCGACGTTGATCCGGGTGCTTGGCGATTTCGACGCGGCCGAGGAGGCGTTGCACGACGCCTTCAGGGCCGCGCTCGAGCAATGGCCGCGCGACGGTGTGCCGGCCAACCCGCGCGCGTGGCTCGTGTCGGCCGGACGGTTCAAGGCCATTGACGCCATGCGCCGGCGGAAACGTTTCGACGCCCTCGACGACCACGGCGAGCACGCCGACATCGGGGTGCTCGATCCGGCGGCGTGGGCGGACGAGGAGAGCGTAGAAGACGACCGACTCCGCCTGATCTTCACATGTTGCCACCCGGCGCTCGCTCCAGACGCTCAGGTTGCACTCACGCTGCGCGAAGTGTGCGGCCTGACGACCGACGAGATTGCGCGCGCGTTCCTCACGCCCGCGCCGACCCTCGCCCAGCGGATCGTGCGCGCGAAGACGAAGATCCGCCAGGCACGCATTCCCTACCGCGTGCCGGATCCGGCGGAACTGCCGGAACGGCTGAACGCGGTGTTGCGGGTCATCTATCTCGTCTTCAACGAGGGCTACGCGGCATCCTCCGGCGGCTCGCTGACCCGGCAGGATCTGTCCAACGAAGCGATCCGACTAGGCCGGCTGCTGGTCGAACTGCTGCCGCAACCGGAAGCCATGGGACTGCTGGCCCTCATGCTGCTGCACGACTCGCGGCGCGCCGCCCGCACGTCCGCCGACGGCGAGCTGATCCTGCTCGATGACCAGGACCGCTCGCTCTGGGACCGCGATCAGATCGCTGAAGGAACCCGGTTCGTGGGTCGGGCGCTGGCCTCTCGGCGGTTCGGGCCTTATACGCTCCAGGCCGCGATCGGAGCGGTGCATGCAAGCGCCCAGACTCCTGCGTCCACGGATTGGGAAGAGATCGTGGGCCTCTACAATGCCTTGATGGAAAGAGAGCCATCGCCCGTGGTCGAATTGAACCGCGCCGTGGCCGTGGCGATGAGGGACGGTCCGCAGGCCGGGCTCGCGGTCGTTGACGACATCCTCCGGCGCCAGGAGTTGCTGGAGTACCGCTTCGCGCATGCCGCGCGTGCGGACCTGTGCCGCCGCCTGGGAAGAACAGCGGAGGCGCGCGCCGCCTACGAACGGGCGCTTTCCCTCACGCGGCAGGAACCAGAGCGCCGCTTCCTCGAGCGGCGCATCGCGGAGCTCGAAACGTCAGCCGCCACCGACAGGAAGAGCCGATGAAGTATCTCTGCCTGGTGTACCTGGAAGAACAGAAGCTGCACGCCGTCCCCGACGCGGAGTGTCTCGCCTGCGGAAACGGTTTCAGGGAACGGGGGCAGCTGGTCGCCGCGGAGGCGCTCCAGCCCGCGGCCACGGCCACAACGGTCCGCGTGCGAAACGAGAGCGTGTCGATCACCGACGGTCCGTTCGCGGAGACGAAGGAGCAGCTGGCGGGCTTCTACCTGGTCGAGGCCGGCGACCTGGACGAGGCCATCCAGATCGCCGCCAGAATCCCTCCGGCACGCGAGGGGAGCGTGGAGGTGCGGCCGGTCCGCGCATTGGATCCCTGACGTGCGCCGGGGCGTCGCGCTGCACCCGGGAGCTCAGTGTGACGCGCGGGCACTTGCCCGCGTACGTTCACGCCCGCGCGAATTTCCCGACGGCGCCGCCGGCATCGTCGACAAGCATCGCGCCCTCGGGCGGGTTGTTGTAGTTCCTCTGCGAGTTGAAGGTGACGGATTGGTGGACCGAGTCGTTCCACCGGACCACCCGGAACCGGTTCTTGATCAAGTCGTACCACTGCCCTTTCGAATCGGGCACACCCGCCTTCATCCGCGCAGCGTTTTCGGTGATCTTGGCCGGGTCGACCGGCAACTTGCACGAGACCGCTTTCTGCAGCATCCAGTTGAGCGCGATGCTCGAGAGCTCAGGGTTGTTGTTGCCGCCGCCGACGTCCGAGTGCACGCCGCGAAACCAGACTTCGAACAGCCGGCCCTCGGCCTCGGCGTCTTCGACGCGCGCGTTGAGGCGATGGAGGTGGAAGGTGTGTCTCCGCTCGTCGAGCGCGAGCGCGTGATAGCACTTGGTGACGTTGTCGGGCAGATCCAGCTCCCATGACGGGTCGAGATCGATGGCGGCGACGCCAAACGACGGAACGCAGTCCCACAGTCCGAGGAACCGGACCGTCGGATGTCCATCGAGCTGGCTGACGCGATTGACGAAGTCGAGCGCCAGAGCCGCCCCGCGGCTGAACCCGACGACGTCGATGTCGGTATCGCCCGCAGCCAGGTTCTCGTGCAGTTGTTGCAGGCCTTCGTGAACGCGCGTGTGACCACCCGCCCCGGCGATACCTCCGATCACCTGCCCGAACGGTCCGAACCGTGTGCCCACGCCCTCGCGATAGAAACACTCTTTCGAATAGGCGCGCCTGAACCACAGGACGTTCGTGTCGTGCTGGCTGCCTGGCTTGTCGCTGTTCCACGTGCCGTCGAAGGCATAGAGAGCCATGTGATTCTCCTTGCGGCAAGCCGCGAATGCGGAATGGCGTGAGCCGTCGTGACCAGTGGCGGCACCAAGTTGCGCGGGCATCATACGATCACTCGCCGACGCAACTTTGCCGCATCGTTAATGCCCGAGCTGTGACGCTTCGCCTCGTCGGACGGCGAGTGGCAAGGCAGCTGACGGGCGCGTTGACGAGCGGCGGCTACATCCGAGCCCTTTCGGTGGCGCGGGCAGCAATCGCCTGACAAGTCGCCTGCACAGGACAGCCGACGTCGGGCGGGGACAGCTCTCGCTCTGCCGCTCCCGATCCGAAGGCGGTGAATCCGTTGCATTGCGAATGAAATCCGCAATTCCAGCCGCGGCGCGCAGCCGTGCCGGTTTTTGCATTGCCCCTCGACACACGCGCTCACGGGCGGGTCACACGCCGTTCGGTGGACGAGTGTGCCACGGCATTCCGGATTTGAGGTCGTCAATGAAGAGCAGGAAGGTGTCCCGGCGGCAGGCGCTAGGGACGATGGGCGCCGCGAGCGCGGCACTGGTGCTGGGCTGCGGCGGTTCCCCGTCAGCGCCATCGGCGGCGAGCGCCGCTCCAGAATCGAGCTCGACCAACGGGTCGTGCGCGGTCACCCCGACGGAAACCGCCGGTCCGTTCCCGTCACTGAACCATCTGTTCCGCAGCGATATTCGCGAGGGCAAAAGCGGCACCCTGCTGACCCTCACCATCAAGGTCGTCAACAGCAACGCCGGGTGCGCTGCCGTGCCGAATGCAGACGTCGAGATTTGGCACGTCGATGCCGCGGGTCAGTACTCCGAGTACGGCTCGCAGGCCGCGCAAACGTATCTCCGTGGCATCCAGACCACCAACGGCAACGGCGAGGTGACGTTCACGACGATTTACCCTGGGTGGTACCAGGGGCGCGCGACGCACATCCACGCGGAGGTGACGATCGGCGGCGTCTCACGAAAGGTCACCCAGCTCGCGTTTCCCGAGGCCGTCAACGACGCCGTGCATACGAGCGGCGTGTACGCATCGCGTGGAAAGAACCCGATGACCAACCTTGCGGATGGCATCTTCGCCGACAGCCTCGCTTCGGAGCTGGTCGTCCCGACCGGCGGCGCGGCGAGCGGCTACGCGGTTCACTTCCAGGTGGCGATCGCGGCATGATGCCGATCTCACCACCGACCGACGTGGTGGGTCGGCTCTGTTGGTTCCCGCGGCACCACCGGGGGTGCCTGTACGCCTGTGCCGGAACTTCGGGGTAATTTGAGTGACTCGATATTTCACGAGTCTCGTGCTCGGGGTGAGCCTCCTCGGTAGCGCCCCTTCTGGTGCGCAGCAGCAGCCGCCGCTCTTTCGCGGCCGCGGTGACGCCGTGCGGGTGTTCGCGACCGTCACCGACCGCGATGGGCGCCTCGTGACGTCGCTGACGCAGCCCGAGTTCGAGGTGCGCGACAACGGCAAGCCGCAGCCGATCGTGCTCTTCGACAACACGCCGCAGCCTATTCGCCTGATCGTGATGCTCGATGTGTCCGGCAGCATGGAGGGCAATCTCCCGCTGCTGCGCAACGCAGCCGCGGAGCTGTTTGCCAGGCTCCGTCCCGACGACCTCGCCCGAGTCGGCACGTTCGGGCGGGACGTGGAGATCAGCAGCACCTTCACGCGCGACGCCCGCGCGCTTGGTGCGGCGCTGCCGCCGGCCATCGAGCCCGATGCGCCGACTCCGCTCTGGCGGGCGCTGGACGAGGCGATGGAGGCCTTCGGGCGCGAAGGGGACGAGCGCCGCGTCGTCCTGGTGCTGAGCGACGGCAAGGACAGCGGCATGTTCGGGTTTCACCAACCGTTCGCGAGCCAGGCCGGCGTTATCGATCGCGCGCGCCGTGAGGATGTCATGGTGTACGCCATCGGCATGCGGAGCCGGCAGCGGCGGCCGACGATGCCCGGCATGGGGCCCGGTGGTCTCGAAGCCGCGATGATGGCGGACCTGCCGGACCCGGGTCTCGCCCGCGTCGCAGAGGAGACTGGCGGCGGCTACACCGAAATCCGTCCTGGCGAGGATCTCGCAGAGGCCTTTGCCCGCGTGGCCGACGAACTGCATGGGCAATACCTGCTTGGCTTCGCGCCGCCGAAGCGCGATGGCAAGACGCACGACGTCGACGTCCGCGTCACCGCCAAAGGGCTGAAGCCGCGTGCGAAGAAGAGTTACGTCGCGCCGAAGGAGTGACGCGCCACGAACGGATTTCGCCCCACGAAGCCCGATCCCCCTCTTTAGAGACAATACGGCTCAGTTGGCTGCTGAGGCGGACAGTAACCCTCGAATGCTGCACCGTGAAGGTTTGTACGCCGGCGCGAGCCGTCGGCAGCTGCCGGCACGCCTGGTTATTCCCGGTATTCTCGCTCCTCCCGCCTAGCCAGCCGGGCGCCGCGCTCCGGGATTCAGGCAATCCATCAGGATTCCAGGGGACTAGCACAACCGCGGCATGTCAGTTGCAGCCGGGCTGGTCGCCGCTCCCTTGCACGCACGGCATTACAGCGACGTCTACCGGGTGGAGGACACCGTGGCCAAAGAAGATCGCGGATTCGCATCGATGGACCGCGCCAAGCAGCGGGAGATTGCCAGCAAGGGAGGCAAGGCGGCGCACCAGCAGGGCACCGCGCACGAGTGGAGCAGCGAAGAGGCGCGCGAGGCCGGACGGAAAGGCGGGATGGCGAGTCACCGCCGCCGGCAGACGGCGCTCGAGAGCAAGGCGCAGGAGGCAGAGGGCCGCGTGCCGTGACGATGGGGGGAGGAGGGAACCTCCTCCCCGCCGGTTGCCCCGGACCTCACGTGTCCAGAGTCTTGAGAAACGCCACACTCTCCTTCGTGAACTCCATGTTCTGTTCGACGAAATAGCTCTTCACGCCGCCGGTCCTGGCGGCCCGGAACGTCTTCGCCCAGTCGATGCTGCCTTTACCGACCGGGCGGTCCACGCCCCGTTCGCGGGCGGGTTTCCCTGTCTGGGGCGGCGGCGCGGCGCTCAGGTCGACGTCCTGCAAGTGCATCGAGTTGAACCGGCCCGGATACTTCGTGAAGTACTCGGCGGCGATGAAGCCCTGGCTGACCGTCGACATCTGGAACTGGAACTTGACGAGCGCGGGATCCAGCAGTTCGAACAGGATGTCGTACGTGCGTCGGCCGTTGACCTTCGACACCTCGAAGCCCTCGTTGTGCAGCCCCTGCTGGATGCCGGCCTTCGCCGCCACGCCGGCGATCCGGTTGTATTCCGCCGCCGCCCGCTTCACATCCTCCATCGTCGGCGCGTCTCCCGCGTCGAGCGACGCGGTGACCATCTGCGTGATGCCGACATCGTGCGCCCACGCGATGCTGGCCGCCTGCTTCGTTCGCAGTTCATCCATGCCGAAGTGGCCGCTCTGACAGGCCAGGCCATGATCGGCCAGGATCTTCCTGACCTGCTTGCCGTCAGTCAGGCCGGCAAACTCCTCGTAGCCGAACGGTGAGCACATCTCGACGGCCTCGACGCCGATCTTCGCCAGCGCAGCGGCAAGCGCCGCCAGGCCGGCGTCCTTGATCATCGCGCGATGCGGCCACGTCTGGCTGCCGATCGGCAGTCCGAGCGGCTTTGCGTCGAGCGTCCCGGCGTGCGCCGCAATGATGCCGGCGGCGGCGGCACCGCCGCCTGCCTGCCGGATGAATGTGCGTCTCGACATTCGAGTCATCGGTATCTCCTGTCGCGGAACAGAGCGTGCGACCGTCGGTTCGGCGGGCCGCTCAGACCTGGTGCGTCGGTCTCGTTTTTACCACACCGCCGCTTCGAGGGCCTCGGGAGGTGAAAAGCCTCAGCCGGCGCCCGGTAAGAGTGCCGAATGGTCATCGCGACCTGGAACGCGTCTATGGGATTCTCCCGGTCCCTCGAGATTGATGGAACGCAGTGCAGAACCGCGGGCGTTCGAGGAACGTCACGACAGCGCGTGGCGCTCTCGACCGGGCGCGCGGTCACGGCCGGTCCACCTGGATGCGCCAGAGCCGTCCACGCGCTGTTACGTAGAACGCAGCATCGAGTCCTCCTGCCAGGCAGGCGTTGATTTGCCGGCTCGTGTCGTAATCGCGATGGATGATGTACGCGCTGATTGATTTCTCGACCTCCTCGCCGGGCCTGTCGAGCGCGTCGCGGATGTCGTTGAAGAGGCCGACCTCGAACTCCTGGTCGGTAATGGTGAACACCGGCAGGCCAGCGGTCGCCCGCTCCGCGGGCTGCGCCACGAGCACGGTAGGCCTGGGATAGAGGCCGCGCCGCTCCATCCCGCGGATGGCGGCGAGCCGTGCGTCGCCGTCACTCAGGCCGCGGGCGAGGCCTTCGCGCACGAGCGCATCGTGTGTTTGCTCGATGAGCGCCGTGCGTTCGATCGCCGGCCGGCGAAGGTCGTCCGAGAGAAAAGCGACCTCGTAGCCGTTGCGGTGCGCATCGCGACAGGGCGTGGTGTCGATCAGCGCATCCGCCAACCGCCGGTCGCTGGTGACGAGCAGCACAGCACACGGCATGCTGGTGCCGGCGCGAATCGCGATGACCTCCTGTGTGCCGTGCAACTGGGTGGGTTCGTCGCCGGCCATCCCCGCGTACCCCTGCTGCCACGGTGGCGTCTCTGTCGAGCGGCGCGTGTCCGCGCTCCACCGCCGGCGCGCGACATAGGTGACGCTCGCCGGATCGTCATGACGCGTGACGGCAAGCTCGTATTCGAGATGCGTCGGGTCCGCCCAGCGCAGGTGCGCCGTGGCACTTCCGGTGAGGCTCGGCCGATATGCACTGATCCACCGGCCCTGGAGCGGCGATGCGGGGAACGTCTGCAGCACGTCGGTGCGTCCGTCAGCGATCGCGATCCGCAGAATGGAGAAGCGATCGTGCTGCACCCACACCCTGGCCGGCGGCGTGAACATCTCGTACCCAAGGCCGAACACGAGGGCGCGCACCTCGCGTCTCACTACGACGACCGCGGCGCCGTCCGGCGTGAACTGCGGCGAGAAGTAGCCGCTCTCGGCGTGGACGGTGAAAGCCGCGAACCCCGCGGCGCTCACGGCGGCCAGGATGGCAAGCGCAATCAGCGCCTTTCGCACGAGCCGAGTCTACCAACGTTGATTGCCTGTCGTTTGGATCGCAGGATTACTGCAGGCCGCCGCGCACGGACGTGATGCGTTGGGTGTTGAAGCCGAGCCAGTGCATCCGTCCCACGTAGCGGGCGTGTTCGACCTTGAGGCACCGGTCCATGACCACCGAAAGGCCGCCTGCCTCGGCGATTCGCGCGCCTTCTTCGTTGATCACCGTGAACTGACACCAGAGCGTGCTCGCGCCGATGGCAACGGCCTCCCTCGCGATGCCTGGCAACGCCTCCGGCGCGCGGAACACGTTCACGACATCGACGGGAACAGGGACGTCCGCCAGGCTGGCAAAGCTCTTCTCGCCCAGGATCTCCTGCTCGCGCGGATTGACCGGAACCACGCGGTAGCCGTGGCGTTTGAGATAGAACCCCACAAAAAAGCTCGCGCGCAGCTCGTTCCTCGACAGGCCAACGACCGCTATCGTCCTCGAGTTGTGCAGCACGCGCTGGATCGTCAACGGATCCTGATAGCGGTTGAGGTCGAACGGCGGCGTCATAGAGAACCCACCTCGGTTGCCGTAGACGCAGCAACCCGTGCAAACCCTTGCGCCAGATCCCAGATCAGATCGTCCACGGCTTCGATGCCAACCGACAGCCGGATGGTCCCGGGCCCCACACCGGCTGCGCGAAGCTCCTGGTCGTTGAGCTGACGATGCGTGGTGCTGGCGGGATGGATGATCAGGCTCTTCGAGTCACCGACGTTGGCGAGGTGCGACCACAAGGTGACGCCGCGGATGAACTCCTGTCCCGCCGCGCGGCCTCCGCGGCAGTCGAACGAGAACACCGCGCCCGCGCCCCGCGGGAGGTACTTGTCCACGAGCGGCCGCCAGGCGCTCGTCGGCAGGCCCGGATAGGTCACGTGGGAGACGAGGTCGTGTGATTGGAGAAAACTCGCGACGGCGAGGGCATTCTCGACATGGCGAGCCATCCGCAACGACAGCGTCTCCAGCCCCTGCAAAAACAGGAACGCATTGAACGGACTCAGGCAGGCGCCAAGGTCGCGCAGCGTCTCGGCGCGGAGCTTCATCAGATAGCCGTAAGTGCCGAAGGTCTCATGGAACTCGAGCCCATGATAGGCCGGCGACGGATTGGCGATCACCGGATAGCGCCCGTTCGACCAGTTGAACTGCCCCGAGTCGACGACCACTCCGCCGATGCTGGTGCCATGACCTCCGATGAACTTCGTGGCTGAGTGGAGCACGATGTCGGCGCCCCACTCGATCGGACGACACAGGAACGGCGTCGCGAACGTGTTGTCGACGAGCAGAGGAAGGCTGTGGTCGTGGGCCACCCGCGCGACGGCTTCGATGTCGAGCACGTTGCCCGCCGGGTTGCCGATTGTCTCCCCGTAGAACGCCTTGGTGTTGTCGCGAACGGCCGCCTTCCACGCGCCGATATCGTCGGGATCGACCCATGTCAGGTCTACCGACATCTTGCGCAGCATGTGTTTGAACTGGTTGATCGTTCCGCCGTAGAGCGCGGATGACGACACGACGTGGTCGCCCGGTGAGAGCAGAGTGAAGAGGGCGGCTGCCTGTGCCGCGATCCCGCTGGCGAAGGCGACCGCGCCACAGCCCCCTTCGAGGTTGGCCATGCGCTCTTCGAACACGGCCACCGTCGGGTTCATGATGCGCGAGTACGTGTTCCCGTACTCCTGCAGGTTGAAGTACGCGGCCGCCGAGTCGGGGTCCTCGAACACGTAACTGGTCGTCTGAAAGATCGGCACCGCGCGCGCGCCGGTATTCGGGTCCGGGCGCTGCCCCGCGTGCACCTGGCGTGTGTCGAATTCGAAATGACGGGATTCTTCCATCGACGCTGCTCCTACTCCTGGCGCGCAAGGAACTGCTGGATGATGGGAGTCTGGCGCGCCTCCTCCAACAGAAAGCAATCATGCCCGTATGGCGCGTCAATCACGCAGAGCTCGGCCTCCCTGCCGGCGGCATGAAGGGCGGCCGCCAGTTCCTCGGAACCCGACGGCGGATACAGCCAGTCGGAGCTGAACGCGATGAGCAGCGTTCTGGCGGAGACCCGGCGCAGCGCGTGCGCGAGCCGGCCGCCTCCGTACTGGCGGCCGAGGTCGAAGTACGAGAGTGCCCGGGACGTATACAGATACGTGTTGGCGTCGAAGCGCTTCACGAAATTCTCTGCCTGATGCCGCAGGTAGCTCTCGACCTCGAACTCGGGCTCCGTGAGCGTGTAGCGGATGTCGTCGCCCGACTGCAGCCGCCTTCCGAACTTGTCCTTGAGCGACGTGGCGGAGAGGTAGGTGATGTGTCCGACCATCCTCGCGACGCCCATGCCCGCTGTGGGCGCCCGGCCGGTTCCGTAGTAGTGGCCCCGCTGCCAGTCAGGGTCGGCGGTGATCGCACTGCGAGCGATTGCATTCCACGCCACGCCCTGCGGGTGGAGTGCGTGCGTGCTCGCGATCGGAATGATCGCGTCGACCTGGTCGGGGTACAGCACGGCCCACTCGAGTGCCTGCATCCCGCCAAGGGAACCGCCGGCTACGGCCGCCAGACGCGGGATTCCGAGCGCATCGAGGAGCGCGCGCTCCGCCCGCACCATGTCCGCGACCGTGATGACGGGGAAGTCCGAACCGTAGGGCCGGCCCGTGGCTGGATTGGTGGACGACGGTCCTGTCGTGCCGCGACAGCCTCCGAGCAGGTTGGAGCTGACGACGAAGAACCGGTCCGTGTCGAACGCCTTGCCGGGCCCGATCATCCCGTCCCACCATCCGAGACCGCCGCTGCTGCCGGCGTCGCGCTCCTCGGCCCGGAAGCCGTCCCTGGTGCTCGCCGCGACATTGGCCGTCGTCACGCCGGCGGCGTGCGCATCTCCGCTGAGGGCGTGGCAGACCAGGATCGCGTTGTCGCGCGCGGGCGACAACGTTCCGTAGGTCTCGTACGCAATGCGAACCGGGTGCAGCGCACGACCGCAATCGAGCGCAAGCGGTTGCGCAAGGTCGAGGAATCGCGTCTCGACCGCGCCCACCGACCCGGCGGCGGTCGTCGACGCCCGCGTGTTCATAGGCAGGCGATCATATGCCGTGTGGGTTCCGGAGGGGATGGCAACGGGGCGTGCGTCCCCACGGCAGCCAAGGGCCGCCGTGTCGATGTATGATCCAAAGCTTCCAGGAGACTTTTCCAGCTCGAGTATTGACTGCTATCGAGGAGTTCACGATGGCCGAGACGAGTGTCAACAACGGCGTCAACGTAGAGGCATTGCTGGCTGCGAGGGAAGCGCTCCGAGACGCGCCGCAGGCAGCCAAGTTCACGTGGCGGGCCACCTGCAAGTGGCAGAACGGCACCCACAGCCAGTCGAAGATTGAAGGCTTCCGCGGGCTCGGCGACGAACAGAAGCACAGGACGGAGTTCTCCTTCGAAGCCGATCATCCTGAAGTGTTCGCCTCCGAAGACAACGGGGCGACGCCGGTCGAATACGTGCTCGTTGGTCTCGCAAGCTGCCTGACGGCTGGCGTGGCCACCGTGGCGCAGAATCGCGGGATCCAACTGCGGTCAGTCGAGGCGAAGCTCGAAGGATCCATGAACATCCAGGGGATTCTGGGCATCGACAGCGAC
Organism: Vicinamibacteria bacterium; assembly: GCA_963697705.1. Classification (GTDB taxonomy): domain Bacteria; phylum Acidobacteriota; class Vicinamibacteria; order Vicinamibacterales; family JAENWD01; genus CAVUCH01. Next base: position 100,928 of record CAVOPA010000004.1, on the reverse strand, counting down.
GTCCGCAACGGGTACGACGACATCAAGGTCACCTTCCACATCGACGCGGATGCGTCCAAGCAGGAGATCGAAGCCCTCGTTGCGCAGTCCCAGAAGCGCTCGGCGGTGTACGACGTGATCGCCAACCCGACCAACATCACCGTCGAGATCGCCTGACCCTGTGCTCACGACGTGATGGCGGCAACCTGCACCAGCACCGGCGTGCTGGTGTCAGCGTTGCGGCACACGCCAACTGAACGAACGTGAGCGGCGCCAAACGGCCGCAGCGGAGTTCGTCATCGAACACGTCACGACAGTCGTCATCGGAGCCGGCCACGCTGGACTGGCGGCAAGCCGCTGTCTCACCGGGCGATCGATCGAACACCTCGTCATCGAGCGCGGGGACGTGGCCAACTCGTGGCGCCACGAACGCTGGGACTCTCTGCGGCTGCTGACGCCGAACTGGCAGAGCCGGCTGCCGGGCTTCGCATACGACGGCGCGGATGCCGATGGTTTCATGGCCGCCGGTGAGGTGATCGAGTTCATCTCGCGCTTTGCGGTGCTCGCTGCCGCGCCGGTGCGCACGCATACGACGGTGACGTCGCTCACGCAAGTCGACGGCGGCTACCACGTCGCCACCGACCAGGGCGAACTTCGGTGCCGCAGCGTGGTGCTGGCGAGCGGCGCCTGCAACGTCCCCAATGTGCCGGCCGTTCGACAGGACGTGCCGCGCGCGATCGAGTGCTTCACCCCGTTCGACTACCGCAATCCCGGCCAGTTGCCCGACGGCGGAGTGCTGATCGTCGGCGCGTCCGCGACCGGGGTGCAGTTGGCGGACGAGATCCGCCGATCGGGGCGACCTGTGACCATCGCGGTCGGGGAGCACGTGCGGCTGCCACGGACCTATCGCGGCCGCGACGTGCTCTGGTGGATGGACGAGTCGGGCGTCTGGAACCAGGGCTACAAAGAGATCGATGACCTGACCCGCGCACGGAAGCTGCCATCGCCGCAACTGGTGGGAACCCCCGAGCGCACGACGCTCGACCTCAACGCACTCGGCGCCGCCGGGGTCGAGATTGTCGGCCGGCTCGCCGCCGTGCGCAACGGCCGGGCACTGTTCTCGGGTGGCCTGCGCAATGTCCTGGCGATGGCCGACCTCAAGATGAATCGGCTGCTGGACACGTTCGATGACTGGGCACGCTGCCATGCACGCGATGCCGACGTGGGGCCGCCGGAGCGCTTTGAGCCGACCCGTGTTCCAGTCTCGTCGCGGCTCCATCTCGACCTCGGCAGCGGCGAGATTCGTTCAATCATCTGGGCGACCGGATTCCGCCCGGACTACAGCTGGCTCAAAATCCCTGTCGTCGATCGCAAGGGCTATCTGGAGCACGATGGCGGAGTTGTCGGTGCGCCAGGACTGTACGCCATGGGCCTGCCCGTGCTCCGCCGGCGCAAGTCGACCTTCATCTGTGGCGCGGAGGACGACGCACGCGATGTCGTCGAACACCTGGCGCGCTTTCTCGCCAGGCCGGCGACCGGCTCACCGGCTAGTCCTTGACCATGGTGAGCCCGGTCACCGTCGCCGACGTGTTGTGGCCGAAGCGCACGCCGTAAACTCCGTCGGTCGACTTCAGCTTGCCGGCCGCGACGACGTCCGCCTTCGGATAGCTCCCGACGGTCGTGCCGTTGATCGCGCACTCCACGCGGTCCGCCTTCACGGACATCGCGATCTCCTGGGTGACCGAGGCTCCCTTCGCGTCGGCCTTGTGAACGGCTGCATTCGCCTCCGACCGCCGCCCATTCATCTGGAACGGCTCGGGGCCGAAGCCCCGGACGATGAACGTGCCGTTGCCGTAGGCGCCGCAATACAGGTAGCTCTGTTCGGCCGTTCCCATGCCCGTGCCGGCGATCACGATGCCGTACGGGTGGGGATGATCGTTCAGCCCCATGAAGTTCGCTTCGGTGAACGTCGCCTTGACGGTGTACGTGCCCGACGCCGTGTTCGCCGGGTCCCAGTAGGTCACGGCGGGTCCCGTTGTGACCTCCAGCTTCGCCGGCGTCCCGGCGAGCTTCGCGTCCGCCAGCGCACGGCCCGCCTTCTCCTCGGACGCATCGATCTTCCCGGTCCAGCCCTGCACTCCGATGCCGCCGGCGACCGGCCGCGATGTTTCAGCCGGCGCTTGCGCGCTGCACGGACCCGCAAGGCCGACCGACAGGACGAGCGCGAGCGCAGCGGTGTGGATCAGTCGCATGGTGTCTTCCTTCCTGATAGGTGAACCCGGTTTGTAGACCGATTCGACCTGCCGGGTCAATGGCGTCGGTGATGCCGCTGGCCGAAGCCGGACTTCGCGCCCTGACAGCCCTATCGCGCTTGACACGCGGGTGCCCTTCGGTGCAGACTCAGTCAGCTTAGTAAGAGAACTGTGCATGTCGCGTACTGATGCCCTGCAAGGGGCCCTACCCCTCCTCGTGCTGACCCTTCTCGCCCGGCGAGGTCCACTTCATGGCTACGCGATTGCCACGCAGATCGAGGCGCTCCACGACGTGCTCCGCGTCGAGGAAGGCTCTCTCTATCCGGCGCTGCACCGGATGGAAGAGTCGGGGTGGGTGCGCGCTCGGTGGAGCACCACGGAAAGCAAGCGCCGCGCTCGCGTCTACGACATCACCGCAGCCGGCCGCCGCCAGCTCGAGGCCGAGGAATCGCGTTGGCGGGCGGTCACGGCCGCGATCGGACATGTCCTGAAACACGCCTGAACTCCGGAGGGGCGCCATGTCCTGGCTCTCACGCGTCGTGAACGTCTTTCGTGAGGAGCGGGTGACCGACGAGCTCGACGAAGAACTGCAGTTCCACGTCGAGTCCCGGGCGCGCGACCTCATCGGCCGACGGCCTCGCTCCTGACGAAGCCTACAGGGAGGCGCGGCGGCGGCTTGGGAACGCCGGCGTGATTCGCGAGCGCAGCCGGGAGGTGAAGCTCGTCGCGGGCCTCGACGCCCTGATGCGCGACATGCGCTTCGCGATCCGGATGCTGCGCCGCGACCTGGTCGTCTCGCTGGCCGCGATCGCCTCCCTGGCTCTGGCCATTGGCGGCTGCACGGCGGCGTTCGCGCTCGTCGACGCGCTGATCCTTCGGCCGCTGCCCGTCCGCGATCCGGCGACGCTCGTCTCCGTCGGCGTGCTCGAAGGCGGCGACCGCGACCGCACGTCGTTCAACTATCCGCTCTTCACGCGCCTCGTCGAGGCGGCGAGGGGTCGCGTCGAGTTGGCCGCGTTCAGTTACCAGTCCCCGAGCCTCGCGACATTCGACGCGACAGGCGGCGAAGAACGCGTGCATGAGCAGTTCGTCTCCGGAAACGGATTTGGCATGCTCGGCGTCACACCCGCTCTCGGGCGTGTGATCGTGCCCTCCGACGACGACCTGGCAGGCGGTCGCGCCGTGGCCGTGCTCAGCCACGGCTTCTGGACGAGGCGGTTTGGCAGGGACCCGCGCGTGATCGGCCGCACGTTCACGCTGGGGCGGAAGACGTACCAGATCGTCGGCGTCGCGCGGGAAGGCTTCACGGGCATCGAGCCGGGAATCAGCACGAGCCTGTGGATGCCGCTCACGTCCACGCCGGAGCGTTCGTCGCTCTCGCTCACCGACCCTGGCTGGCACTGGTTCAAGGTCATGGGACGGCTCGCGCCCGGGCACCGGGCCGACGAGGGTCGGGTCGCGATGCAGACCGTGCTCACGAACTTTCGCCGGGAGCGGATGTCGATGCGGGGCGATGCGCCGCGGGCCGAACGGGAGCGCTACCTGGGGGCGCGCCTCGTCGTGCGGTCCGCGTCCAACGGCATCTCGGGCCTGCGCGTCGACTACGAGCGGCCCTTGTGGATCCTGGCCGCGGTCGTGACGCTGGTACTCCTGCTCGCGTGCTCCAACCTCGCGAACCTGATGCTCGCCCGCGCCGCCGCCCGTGAGCGGGAGATGGCGCTGCGGCTGTCGATTGGCGCCGGCCGCGCACGGCTGGTGCAGCAGATGCTGGTCGAGGCTGGCGCCGTCGCGATAACGGCGGCGGCGGTCGGCGCGGCGTTCGCGCGCGTTGCGGCTCCGGCCATTGTGGCGCTGCTCGCACCGAGCGACACCCCGGCATACCTGGACGTCCACTTCGACACCAGGGTGCTCGCGTTTGCCGCCGGAGTCGCCGCCGTCGCGACCATCGCATTCGGACTCATCCCGGCCCTGCGGGCGTCCGGCACGTCACCACTCGAGGCGCTCAAGGCCTCGAGCGGCCGTCACACGACGCGCGCGCGGCTCCTCCGGCCGCTCGTCGCGATGCAGCTCGCCTTCAGCCTCACGGTGCTCTTCCTCGCGACCCTTCTGCTCGCGTCGTTTGCCCGGCTCGCGCGCGTCGACCCCGGCTTCGTGGCCGACGGCGTGACCCTCATCAGCACGGCGCTGGTGCAGCCTGCAGAGAGCCAGCGCGCCCGCGACACCGCGTTGATGCTGGCCGACCAGGTGCGATCGCTCCCGGGTGTGACCTCCGCCGGCATGTCGAGGTGGCCGTTGTTCAGCGGCGCGGGATGGAACGGCACGGTGCTGGTGAACGGGCGGCGCCCCAGCGACGCCGACGTGTGGTTCCTCGAAGTCTCGCCAGGGTTCATGGAGACCATGCGGATCCGGCTCGCTCGCCGGCCGCGACCTGACGCGCGCCGATTTCGATCCCGGCAGCCCCTCGGTGCTCGTCAACGAAACCTTCGCGCGGCTGTTCCTGCCCGGGATTCCGCCCCTTGCCGGCCGGTTCACCCGGCCGATGCGCACGAACGAACGCGAGGCCGAGCGGCAGATCCCGCAACAGGTCGTGGGACTGGTCGGGGACGCGAAGTACAACGACCTGCGCGAGGCGGCTCCGCCGATCGTCTACTTGCCGCTCGAGGCACGACCGGACTTCGCCGACGGTGGCGGCGCACTCGCGATCCGTTCGACGCTGCGGGATGCCGGGCTGACCGATGCGGTGCGCGCGGCCGCCTCTCGCGTGACGCCGGCGATGAAGGTAACGGAAGTGACCCGGCAATCGACGCTCGTGACCAACACGATGCTGCGCGAGCGGTTGCTCGCGCTGCTGTCCGGTTTCTTCGCCCTCGTCAGCCTCGCGTTGGCCGCCGTCGGGCTGTACGGCGTCCTCAGCTACTCCGTCGTCCAGCAGACGCGCGAGATCGGCATCCGCATGGCGCTCGGCGCAGCGCGGCGCACGGTCGTACAGGGGGTTCTCGGCGGCCTGGCGGGGTACGTAGCGCTCGGGATGGCGGCCGGCGTTGCCGGGGGCCTCTGGTTATCGCGATTCGTGGCAACGCTCCTGTACGAAGTGCGTCCAAGCGACGCGGCTGCCGTTGCATGGCCAGTCGTCACGCTGCTCGCCGTGGCGACAATAGCGGCGGTCCTGCCGGCGCGCCGGGCCGCAGGCGTCGACCCGGTGGTGGCGCTGCGCGACGAGTAGCCCAATCGATCAACGGCGCTCGAACACCCACACGTTGTCTCGGCTCTTGGCTTCGGACCGCCGACGGTGCGCGCGTCCAGCTACGGCTCGAGCGAGCCGAGTCGGAGCTGCCACGGGCTGATCTGCGTGGTGATCAGCAGCCCGTTCCCCGTCCAGGGATCCGCCGCCAGACGCTCGACGATCTCCGATGCGCTCGACGCGCGGAGGATGAGCAGGGCATCGCGTGTGCCTTCGAGCGGCCCAACGAGAGCAGCGAATCGCTCGGCGAACAGCGCGTCCATGAACGCCGCATGAGCCACCCAGTCCTTCTGGCCTTCGAGTGACTGCGAGTCGTCCCACGCTGGGCCACGCGACCGCAGAACCGCAAATACTCGTCCCATCGCGCCACCCTCCCACTGGCCCAAAAACAAACGGGGCCGCACCCTTCGAGGAGCGACCCCGTGATCGGAAACGCAAAACGGCTACGTGAGCTCCGTCTTGCCTGGCACAGCCACCTCGAGCGGCGGCAACGCCTTGAACTCCAGGTGGGGCGGCGTGAGGTCGAGCGTCGACGCGTTCATCACCCAGTCCCAGCTCATGGCCCGCCCCGTATAGGCGCTCATGCGGCCCATGATCGCCGTGAGCGTGCTCTCCGCGACGCGCCGCCCCTCGTTCAGCGGCTTGCCCGCGCGGATGCTGGCGATGAGATCCGCATGCTCCTGCACATATGGGTTCGGCGAGTCCTTCGGGTTCTGGTACGCCTTCTCGCCCGTGATGCGGCCGTCCGTGCTGTCGGTGTAGGTGAAGCCCTTCGTCCCGACCACGCGCTCGGACACGTTCTCCGCCGCACCGGCCGTCTGCCGGCACATGCTGAGGACCCGCGCGCCGTTCGGGTACTCGTAGGCCACCGAGAAGTGGTCGTAGATGTTGCCAAACATGGGCTCGGTACGTGCGGCGCGGCCGCCCATGCCGACGCACTTGACCGGGTGCGCGCCGAACGCCCAGTTCATCACATCGAGATTGTGCACGTGCTGCTCGACGATGTGATCGCCCGAGAGCCACGACGTAAACAGCCAGTTCCGCACCTGCCATTCCATGTCGGACCAGTTCCTGGCCGTTCGATTGGCCCAGTTGTCGGCGGCCCGATCCAGCCAGAGCGCGCCCATGTTCCAGTAGGCCTCGCCCGCGACGATCTCGCCGATATCGCCGGCGCGGATCCGGTTCATGATCTCGACGTAGTGCGCCTGGTGCCGCCGCTGCGTGCCGGCGACGATCGCCCGTCCCTTCTTCGCGGCGAGCTCGGAGGTCGCGATCACCGAGCGCACGCCTGCCGGATCGACGGCCACGGGCTTCTCGGTGAAGACGTGCTTGCCGGCCTCGATCGCGGCGGCGAGGTGGGCGGGACGGAAGAACGGCGGCGTCGCCAGGATCACGAGATCGCAATCGGTGGCGAGCACCTTCCTGAACGCATCGAAGCCGCTGAACGACGTCTCGGGTGTCGCCGTCACGCGCTCGGCCGGGAGCTGCTTCCTGAACTCGCCCTTCGCCCACTCGACCTGGTCCGGAAACAGGTCGCCGAGGGCGGTGATCACGATGTCGGGCGAGGCGTTGACGCAGTCGACCGCGGCGCCGGTGCCCCGGCCGCCGCAGCCTATCAGGCCAACACGGATTCGCTCGGATGCGTAGGCGGCGAAGGCGCCGCCAGTGGTGTGGAACGCAGCTGCCAGCGAAGCAAGCGAGGTCGCCTTGAGGACTTCGCGGCGGGTCAGGGCCGCCGGCGAGGCCTTCGTCTCGTCTCTCATGAGATGACTCCTCCTCGCGGTCGCCCCCGTGCGGGGGGTGTCCGCCTGCGCTCGCATCGCGAGCGTCGGGCGAGACGATCCGCCGTCGCGCGCCGCTCACGCGGACGCGACGGCGGACGACTCAGGCCGCCGCGAGCCGCGGCCGCCGGGCGAAGAAGAGTGCGTGCAGGATGCGGTCGAGCCCGGCGAAGCGGCCGCTGCCCGTAACGAGGATGACGACGAGCGCACAGAGTTCGACGAGGTTCTTATTGACGATCAGATAGCTGCCCTCGGTCGGCAGCGAGTAGAAATAGCCCACGAACGGCGGGTTGGCGAAGTAGAACAGCACGAGGAAGCCAATCCCGGCGAGGCTGGCGAATCGCGTGAAGAGGCCGAGGATCAGCAGGAGCCCAACGATCGTGAGCCCCCACTCGGTGACGAAGTTTGCGTTGTCCAGCAGGTTCGGTTGGCCGGCGATCCACCTGAAGAACCCGGCGAACGGTCCGCGCGACGCCTTCATGTACCCGGCTGCCGTAAACGAAGGCGACGACAGCTTCGAGATGCCCTCGTAGAGAAAGTGCCACCCGACGAATACCCGCAGCAGGGTGATCGCGATCATCGGCCCGCGGGGGAGCTTGCCGTCGTCCATCTCCAACTCCTCTGAACGCAATCCTGACGAAACGGGCTGCAGGCTACGGGCTGCGGGCCTCTCCCGCCGCCACACGCAATCTTCGACTGCCGGTCGAACCGCGGCGACTCGAATGGCCGTTCGTGCCGGGAGCGTATGTTGCAGGCTTCAAAGCCCGAAGCCCGGAGCCCAGGCGTCCCGTCCTCCAGCCTATACCTTGAAGTCCTCGGGCTTGAACGACAGCGCGGACTTCGCCTCGATCGACTCGTTCACCTTGAGGACCGCAACCGCAGTCTCGTAGGCAACCTCGGACGGGCAATTCAGCTTCTCCTTGCCGCGCACGGCGTTGAAGAAGTTCTGCAGGTGCGGCTGGTGATACGGATCGCGGAGGACAACCGGCACCGTGTGCTCGTCAGGCGAGACCGACTCGCGCACGTCGGCCACGGCGCCTTCCTTCTTCTCCTTGATTTCCTGGATCTTGGGCGACGTGATGTAGCCCTTCTGGATCCACGTGTCCCAGGCGGGGGCGTTGGGGTCGCGATACAGCTTGCCCGCGTAGTTCACCTCTGACTCGGAGAGGAGCAGCGTCCCCTGGTCGCCCATGAAGTTCTCGAAGTACCCCTGGCTGCCATTGGTCGTCTGCGTCTGGTAGTACGCCTTTGCGGGACCGAGCGGCGTGTCGTAGTCGTACACGACCATGACCGTGTCGTACCACTCGTGGTTCTTCGGATCGTAGTAGAGGAGCCCGCCGCTCGCCGTGACGTGCGAAGGGTTCGCGCCGAGGAACCAGCTGTAGATGTCGATCTGATGCGAGCCCAGATCCACGATAGGGCCGCCGCCCTTGCCCTTGTACCAGCGCCAGTTGCGGAACTGGTGCATGTCCTTGAAGCCGTACTGCGTGAGCCGCGGCTCGGGGATCGCGTAGCGATCGGGAGCCCCGAGGTCCGGTGTCACCGCGCGGTTCCACTGCCCGTTCACGGTCACGATGCGGCCGAGCAGCTTCGCCTCGCCGAGCAGCTTCTCGTAGCAGTGGAGGTAGCGCGGGTTCGAGCGGCGCTGATGGCCGATCTGGAGGAGCTTGCCGGTCTTCCGGGCGGCCAGCACCATGCTCCGCGCGCCCTCGAGCGTGTTCGACATCTCCTTCTCGCAGTACACGTGCTTGCCGGCCTCGAGGCAATCGATCGTGTGCTTCGCGTGCCAGAAGTCGGGCGTGGCGATGACCACCGCGTCGAGCTCCTTCTCCTTGTCGAGCATCTCGCGGTAGTCCTGGTAGCCGTTCACCTCGTGCTTGAACTTCCTCATCGTGTTGACAGCGCGCTTCTGGTTGTATTCCTCCCAGATGTCGCACACCGCCCTGAACCGCAGACCGGGAATGCGGAGCATCGCTTCGGTCAGCACCTGGCCCTGGGCGCCTGCGCCGATGAGGGCGACGTTGACCTCCTGCAGGCCGGCGGCCGCGGCCGGCACCTGCGTGGCCTCCTCCAGCTTCGCCTGCTGATAGCGCCGCTGCTGCTGCCACGCGTAGCCGAAGAGACCGAGCGCGGGGACGGTCGACAGCCCCTTCAGCACGTCGCGCCGATCCAGCTTTCGTGGACCCTCGACTCCGGCTTGCGCCTTGTCTTTACTCTTCTCGTCGTCGACAGCCATCGTCGTCTCCTGCTGTCCGCCACCGGATTACTGGCGCGTCGTGTTCGTTACGCGCGCGCCGGCCTATCCTGCCGTCCAAGGAGAGTCTAGTCCCCGGAACCGCCGAAGTGAAGCAGCCGACTCTCCTCCTCGGGACCTGCCGGTGCAGGGAGGATCCATGCCTCGAGGCCGGGGCTTCGCGCGCACAGCTCCTCGATCTCGGACGCGCCGAGGAGCATGAAGGCGGTCGTCAGGGCATCTGTCACCGCGGCGGCCGCCAACCGTGGGGCCTGCTCCGCTGCACCTTCATCGCTGGCCGTGCGCGGCCGTGGCACCGAAACCCACGCGGCGAGCCGCCCGCGCGTCGGCTCGCCGGTGCGCGGGTCGATGATGTGGTCGCCCTTGCGCACGCCCGACGCGCCGAGCGCCGTCTGTCGCGCTGACAGGCGCGCCAGCACTCGCGATGGAGCACCCGGGTCGCTCAGGGTCAGCGGCCAGCCCTCGCGGCCGCTGGGTGGCTCGAGTGCGGCGACCGAACTGAAGCCGCCGTGGACGAGCGCCACGCCGAGCCCCCACTCCTCGAGCAGCTCCGCCATCCGATCCACCGCGTAGCCCTTACCGATGCCGCCCAGATCAACCTGCACGCCCCCAGTCATCGAGCGGACCACGAATTCGTCAGGGTCGAGCTCGAGCGAGGGCAGGCCCGTGCCGATCGAGATGTCGAAGGCTCCGGCGGTCAGCTCGAACATGTGACGCGCGATCACCAGGCACTCGAGCGTCGACGGGGTCACCCGTGTGCTCTCGCCCGCCGCGAGCTGGTTGATTCGGGTGATGTCGCTGTTCGGCAGGAAGCGGCTCAGCTCGCGCTCGAGGCGATCTGTCAGATCGAAGGCCGCCTGCGCCGCCTGCGCGGCGTACCGTTCGTCGGGATGTTCGCCGTACACCTCGAACACCGTGGCCATCGCCTCGTGCGCGAACCGCCGCACGTCGGGCAGCTCGCGCGGGCCCTCTACTCCGAGCCCGCCGTTGGCCTCGGCTCCGCGTGGCACTGGCACGTGTTCGTGGTCCTGCAAATCAGGCTGCCGGGCTGCAGGCGCGTCGGGCTTCCAGGCTCTGGCGAGCTGCCAGGCAACAAGCTGCAGACGGTCCGGCCTGAGAGCCCGACAGCCTGCAGCGTGGCGCCTGTAACCTGCAGTCCGCTCCTACAACGACCATCCCGGGCGGTAGTTGTGATGGACCAACTGATCGGCCTCCGGGCTGTTGGTGATCTTCATGTTCGGCCCGTCCCACATCAGCCGGGTGCCCGGGAAGCGCAAGGCGATGTTGCCGAGCAGCACCGACTCGGTGAACGGCCCTGCGTAGTCGAAATTGGATACCGCCTGGCCCTTCTGACGAATGGCATCGAGCCAGTTCTTCTCGTGGCCCGCGCGGCCGTCGGGCACCCGAGGCAGCGTCTTCGGCGGGCGCGGCATGAACGCGGTCATTGCCGACTCCGGGATGAGCCGCGGGCTCTCCGAGTAGGTCTCGCACCACATCTTGGCCTTATCGCCTACGAAGATCGTGCCCGACTCCGGCAGGTTCCTCTCCGGCTCGAGATCTTCGGGTCGCTCCGGCAGGATGCCGCCGTCGTACCAGTGCAGCTTGACGGGCGGCATGTCGCCGCGTTGCGGGAACGACAAGTGGATGATCGAGGCCGGGGGATAGCTGTCGTTGTACGCCACGCGCTGGCCGAAACCCCCTCCGGCGCTCTGCGGCGGCAGGACGTTGTACGCTTCGGCCGCGATCACGCTCGAGGGCGCGCCGAGCTTGAGGATCGTGAAGGCCGCGTCCATGACATGGCAGCCCATGTCTCCCATGGCGCCGGCACCGAAGTCCTGCCAGGCGCGCCACGAGAACGGGTGGTACGCACGGTTGTACGCACGCATCGGCGCGGGGCCGATCCACAGATCCCAGTCGAGACCGTCAGGCACGGCGGGCGTGTCGGTCGGCCGCGGCATGCCCTGCGGCCAGACCGGGCGGTTGGTCCAGCAGTGCACCTCGCGCACGGCGCCGATCGCGCCGGCAGCAAGCCACTCCTGCATCAGGCGCAGACCTTCTTCGGAGTGGCCCTGGTTGCCCATCTGCGTCACGACGTTGTACTTGCGCGCGGCCTCGGTCAGCGCGCGGGCCTCGCTGACCGTGCGCGTCAACGGCTTCTGGACATAGACATGCTTCCCGGCCTGCATCGCGGCCATGGCGATCACCGCGTGGTTGTGATCGGGCGTGGCGACGACAACCGCCTGGATGTCCTTCTGCTTCTCGAGCATCTGGCGCCAGTCCTTGTAGAGCACGGCCTTCGGAAACTTTTCGAGCGTGCCCCGCGTCGCCATCGCCGCCTTGGCCGCTTCGCTCGTATCGCAGTCGCACAACGCGACGATGTTGTCGCTCTTGGCGACGTTCATCAGGTTCGACGTGCCCATGCCGTGCGAGTAGCCGACGACGGCGACGTTGACGGTGTCGCTCGGCGCCTGGATCCCGGTGCCGCCGAGCACGTGTCGCGGGACGATGGTGATTCCGGCAGCGGCCGCGGCAGTGCTCATGAACGTGCGGCGGGACACGGCGGGTGGCTGCTTCTCATTGGTCATCGTTTGCTCTCCTGCGCCAGACCGACCTCGCGGGCGGCTGGATGGTCGCCGGAACGTCGGTGACGCCGGTATCGAGACCCGGCGCCTCCACGTCCGGAGGGTGCGGCACCGTTCGTTGATCGCGGAGTGTCGCACATCATGAAGGCCGTCGACAGCGGACCGGCAGCGGCGGCCGGGGAAGACTCGATCATCCCGTCAGGGTTCCTGGAATGCGGCAGCGACGGCCAGCGGCGTGCTGCCGTCGGGCGCGGGGCGCCGCATGCGCTCGCGCCAAATGTATCCGAGGTCGACCATCGCGCGGAGGAAGTCGTGCCAGCGCAGCTTCGATCCGGGCCGGTCGTGCCACTGGGACAGGACCAGTTCGTACAGGCGAGCGCGGCGCGCGGGCTCGCCAGGGGCGACCGGCAGCCGCAGATAGCGGGCGATCAGCTCGACGTCGAAGATCCAGCCCGTGTCGAACGGCTCGGCAAACAGCGTCGCGGTGGCGGCGTTCACGCGCAGCATCTTAGCGCCACACTGGGTGTCGTACACGGGAAGGTCGAGCACGTGCGACACCGCCGTGGCAAACACGCGGCCCAGGTAGTGGCGCGTCGCCTTGCGCCTGATGTCGCGCCCCATCAGCATCACGCGCGAGCCGAGGACGAATTCGACGTCGGGGCGCTGCCGGAGCACGGTGAGAAAATCGTCGACTGCGTGGAGCGGCGTCGAGAGGTCGGCGTCGAAGAAACCGACGAGCGCGGCGCCCTGGGCCACCCCCGCGAGCATGCCGGCGCGCACAGCCTCGGCCTTGCCGCGGCGCGGCGAGTGCCCGAGCGTGGTCACCGACGTTGGTGCCGCGGCGCGTATGCGTTCCAGGATCGCTCTCGTGCCGTCGAGGCTGCCGTCGTCGACGAGCACGAGCTGCACGCGCGGGTGCGCCGCCGCGAACTGCAGGAACGCCGCGGGGTCGAGGCGGGCAGCCTCGTTGTGGCAGGGCACGACGAGGGCCAGTTCGGAAGGTGTCATTCGACGGCCGCCCTCGGCCACAGTGCCACAGCGGGCGTTCGGCCGCAATGCCGGAACGTGGGGAGCTGGCGCTCCCCGCAATCGGACGCCGCGTCGCCGGCGGCGGCCCGGGCCAGGAAGCGATCCCACAGTCCACGCTCGATGTAGAGCGCGAGCAGCACATCGGGACGGAGGCCGTAGAACTCGGAGACGTAGCGATCGCCGAGCGCGGCATCGAGGGCGGGCGCATCGGCCATCGAGGAAACAATGACGGGGGCCTGGAGTGCCAGGGCGTCACCCGGCGCCGTCCAGTAGCCGACCGACGGCATCGCGCGCAGGTACCACGGCAGCGGCCATTGCTCGTACGCCGGCGCGATCACAGAGACTTGCATCCGCGTACGGTCCGGGTGCACGGCGGCCAACGCGCCGATCCGGGTGGCCATGCGGACCGCATCCGGCACCGTCTGCGCGTAGACGTACGGATTCCGCGGGTCGGACGCGTACGTGATTGATGCGCGCCACGCCTGCCAACCGAGGTGCGCCGACGCCAGAAGAAATGCCGCGGCGAGCACGCCGCGGAGCGGGCGGGATGAAGTCGCGTGCGCGAGCCGCGAGAACCCGATCCCCGCGAGGACGATCACGCCGGCGTAGAACGGCAGCAGGTTCCAGGGAGTCTTGTAGCGGATCGCGGAGAAGATCCCGGTCGCGATGATCGCGTTGCAGGTGAGATAGCGCGCCCAGAACGCGCGCTCCGGACGTGCGTGATCCGCCCGGCGCCACGCGGTCACTGCACCGGCGATGGCCAGCACGAGCACCAGCCCCTCGCTCCACCTCAGGCCCCCTGACGAAGAATAGGTGAGCAGGCGGAGGTAGTAGTACCACGGTTGTGCGTGAAGACCGGGGTCGAGGCCCCGATCGAGGTAGGTGCCGGCGCCGCGAAACGGCTCGAGCACGCCACCCGGCACGGCGAGAAAGGACGAGTAGAAGAGTGCCGCGACCGCCGCCGCTGCTGCCAGGCTCACCGTCGCCGCCATTGCCCACTGCGCGGTGGCCGGCCGATCGCCGCGCCTGTCCGGTGCGAGGGACCACCACGCCATCGCACACGCCCCGAGTGCGGCGGGCAGCACGATTGCCGACGTTTCCTTCGTCGCGACCGCCAGGCCCGCCGCGACGCCCGCCAGCGTGGACCACGCCAGTCCGCCGCCCGTCGCCACGCGTCCGACAGCAATCACGAAGGCGAGCGTGAAGCAGGCAAACAGCGACTCCTGGATGAACATCCGCGAGTAGAAGACCATCGCGGGCGAGAGCGCCAGCAGCCACGCGCCAGCGGCGACCGCCGTCCGGCCGACGCCTGCCGAGATGAGCGGCAGGAGCAGGATCGTCGCCGCGCCGAACGCGGCGGTGACGCCGCGGAGCGTGTGTTCGTCGAGCGACGCGAGCGTGCCTTGACCGCGTAGCCAGGCGGCGGGCAGCGTCAGATAGTAGAGCGTCGGCCCGTGGTGATCGTGCGCGTCGTACCGGTACTCGCCGTGCTCGAGGAGCGCACCGAATTTGACCGCCTGGTTTGCCTCGTCATGGTGCATCGGGCGCACGTCGAGTCGAGCCAGGCGCAGCGCCAGGCCTGTGGCGAGCGCGATCGCCACGAGAGCGCCGACGCCGCCACGCGTCATTTCGGCAGGCCGTAGACCTCCACCTCGACGTAGTGGGTCAGGTCGTTCGTCGTGTTCCCGTTCGAGTAGAGCCGGACGTACCGGCCCTTCGCACCCTTCGGGTCGAACAGCCTGCCCTCGGCGACCTCGATATATTCCTTGTCCTTGCCGGCGCCGAGCTTCGATGAGTTGTCGTGGTCGTTGTTGAAGATCGTGGTCACGCCCGTCTTGAACGCGGGATCGTCCGACACCTGGACGACGACGTCACGGTAGACGCGCGCCTGGCTGTGGTAGTGCCACGCGAGGATTGCGGAGAGCGGGTGCGAGGCGCCGAGATCGATCTGCACCCACTGGGGTCCGGGCCCGAGCTCGATGAAGTACCCGTCGCCGCCGGCCTTTTCGCCGTCGTCGACCATGTCGAGCTCGCCGATGACCGGTTGCATGTCGCTCGCCGTCACCGGCTTCTTCAAGGACAGCAACACGGTGCCCTTGGGCACGTAGAACGGCCCGCGCGGCTTGCCCGTGACGGTCTCGAGATTGGCGCTCTTGATGTTCGTCGGCGTGCCGATGAACATCGGCTTGGGGAGCTTCAGCTTGAGCTCCTCTTTCGTCGGATCGGTCTGCGCCCCGAGCGGTGCCAGGGCGAAGACGAGCAGCAGCGAGCTGGCAAAGATTCGCTTGGTCATGGTGGTTCCTGGACGAAGAAGCCGGATTCGGTCGGGTTGGCGACCGGCGGTGGTGCCGAGTGGCACCGGCGATCTTACACCGGAGGTGGTTCGCACGGGACGGGCCTCACGCCCGGCCCAGTCCTCGTGCTCGGCGTCACTTGAGGTACCGTTCCGGGTTCCGGGTTCTGGGTTTCCAGGTTGGGTTCCTCGTTCCTCGTTCGTTCCAGGTTCCCCGGCGGTTCAACGGTTCCGGGTTCCCTGGTTCCGAGTTCCAGGTTCGTCGCAGGCTCGATTGGCGCGTATCAGGAACCCGGCACTTGGAACCCGGAACCCGTGAACAAGGAACTTGGAACGAACCCGGAACCTGGAACCCGACCTGGAACCCAGAACCCGGAACCCGGAACCGTACCGAACACAACCGAGTTCCGCGTCTCTAAAGGGACATTGAAGCCGTCATGAGGCGCGCCCACTGCGCGGTGTCGGTGTACTGCTGAAACATCACGGCCTTGCCGTCGCGGAAGCGGTACACGTGGCAGAACGGCGAGTCGAGCGTCGCGCCGCTGGCTTTCATCGTGCCGCCGTAACGACCGAGCACGACGACGTGATCGCCGCCGTCGATGAACGTGCTCGGGGCCGCGGTGAAGTTGTCGATCGCCGCCACCATCCGCGCGAAGACACCGTCGCCCACTGCCTGCGGGCCAACGTAGGGGTTGCGGTCCGCCAGCGGATTGCCCTCCGCTTCGTGCCACTCGATCTCCGAATCCATGGCGCCGAACAACACGGAAGGATCGTTTCGGCCGAACGCCGCGTACGCCGCCTTGATTGTCTCCACCGCTGACATGATGCTGCCTCCCAATGATGCGGGTGACGCTCGATCGAGCGACACATGCTAGCACAGCGATGCGGACCGTCCGACGGCCGTGTGCGACACTGTCTCCATGTTTCCAGCTTTCGCGCTCGCGATCGCGCTCAACGTGATGCAGCCTGCGGCCCCGCCACCCGCGAGACCAGCACCGCCGCCGGTCAGCGAAGCCACGCCCGTGGCCGTGCCGCCGGCGACGCCGAAGGCGCTTCGCTACTACGCGAGCGGTAACCGATTGTGGCTGCTCGATCAGGTGCTGTCGATCGTGCTCCTCGCGGTCATCCTGTTCAGTGGCTTTTCTGTGAAACTGCGCACGTGGGCCCAGCGGATCGGGCGCAACTGGTTCTTCACGATTGTTGTCTACTTTGCGCTGTTCACTATCGCCACCTTCATCCTCACGCTGCCGCTCACCTACTACGAAGAGTTCGTGCGCCAGCACGACTATGGCCTCTCGAATCAGACGCTGACGAAATGGTGGACCGACTCGCTGACCGCACTGGCGGTGAACTGCGTCGCCGGCGGGCTGTTCCTGTGGGTGCCGTATCTGCTGCTGCGCAAGAGCCCGCGACGATGGTGGCTGTACACCGCCGCTGCCGCCATCCCGTTCATCGTCGTGGCCAATCTCGTCGCGCCGATCTGGATCGCGCCGCTCTTCAACCGATTCGAACCGATGCACGACAAGGTGCTGGAGACGAGAATCCTGGCGCTGGCGGATCGCGCGGGCATCGAAGGCAGCCGCGTGTTCGAAGTGAACAAGAGCGTCGATACGAAAACGCTGAATGCGTATGTCGCCGGCCTGTGGCAGACCAAGCGCATCGTGTTGTGGGACACGATCATCGCCCGCATGGACGATCGCGAGCTGCTCTTCGTGATGGGGCACGAGATGGGCCATTACGTCCTCGGGCACGTCTGGCAGGGGGTGGCGCTGTCATCGCTGCTGATCCTCGTCCTTCTTTACGCCGCCTACAAGACGATGGGCGCGATCGTGGCGCGCTGGGCACACCGGTTCGGGTTCTCCGACATCGCCGATGTGGCGTCGCTCCCGCTGCTGCTGCTCGTCACCAGCGTGTTCTCGCTGCTGATCGCGCCGGCCGAACTCGCCCTCACACGTCACCTCGAGCACGAAGCGGATCGCTTCGGACTCGAGATCACGCAGACGAATCACAGCGCAGGGACCGCGTTCGTGAAGTTGCAGCAGGACGCGCTCGGCAATCCCTGGCCGGGCCCGCTGTTCAAGCTGTGGCGCGCCGACCATCCGCCGCTCGGCGAGCGCATCGAGTTCAGCAACCAGTATCACCCGTGGCGAGAGGGCGCGCCGATGCGCTACGCGGACCGATTCAGGAACTGACCGGCGCAATCGCGGCGGCTGGATCGCGCCGGCCACGGCCCGCCTGAAGGCGGGCACTACGCGATGCAGGCGCCGGCCACGGCCCGCCTGAAGGCGGGCACTACGCGATGCAGGCGCCGGTCACGGACCGCCTGAAGGCGGGCATTACGCGATGCAGACCCACCATGCCGTCATTCGCAAGACGTCGTCGGGCGCTTCAAGGGAGCCCCTGGAGCGGATGGCAGGCTGGTGACTAGCGCTGACACACGGGACAGTAGAAGGTCGAGCGTCCCGCCTGGGTACGTCGCTGAACGACACCTTCGCATCCACCGCGACGGCAAGGTTGACCCTCGCGATCGTAGACGCGGAACCGCGACGAGCGATATCGCCGGCCAGCGGCGGCCCGCGCGATCGCGGCGTTCAGGACCTGCTTGATGGCTGCGGCGAGCCGGTGCGCGGAGTCTCGTGGCGCTCCCGTCGGCGTCGCCAGTGTTCCGGCTCGGCGTCGCGGCGACAGCCCCGCGAGGTGCAACGCCTCGCTCGCATAGATGTTGCCGACGCCGGCGACGACTCGCTGATCCAGCAGCGCAGCTTTGAGCGACGTCTTCTTGCCGCGGCAGGCACGGGCCAGTGCCGCACCATCGAAATCCGCCGACAGCGGCTCCGGGCCCAGCCGGCTGAGGACCGGGTGCTGCTCGCGCTCGGCGGCGGTCAGCAGGTCCATGAAGCCGAAACGGCGCGGATCGTTGAAGAGCACCCGCGCGCCCGAGTCGAGGTCGAACACCACGTGGTCGTGGCGATCCACTGTCGCCCGCGCTCCCCGACGCTCGCGATCTCCAGCTGCGGCGAGCCTCACTCCGGGCCACTCGATGCGAAAGGACCCCGACATCCCGAGGTGCATGAGCAGCGTCTCGCCAGACGACAATTCGGCGAGGAGATACTTGGCGCGCCGGGCGAGCGCCGTGACGGTCTGGCCGCGGATGCGGCCGCGAAACCGCGGCGGGAACGGGATCCGCAGATCGGGTCGCCGGACGTCGACGTCCGTGATGCGAGCGCCCGTCACGACAGGATCCAGCTCACGGCGAACGGTTTCTACCTCGGGCAGCTCGGGCACGCTTATAAGCCTATCCGCTCCGCTACGATTGACTGGACTGTCGATCCAGGCGAGCCGAGTTCGACAACATCAGAGAGAGGAGGTTGGAGTGAGAAAGCTGATCGTTTCCGAGTTCATGACCCTGGATGGCGTGATGCAGGCGCCGGGCGGCAAGGACGAGGATCGGGACGGAGGGTTCGAGCACGGCGGCTGGACGATCCCCTACTGGCACGACGCCATCGGTGAAAGCTTCGGCGCGCTGATGAAGGACGCCGATGCGCTGCTGCTCGGCCGACGCACCTATGTGACGCATGCGGAGGCGTTCGAACCGATGCCCCCGGGCAATTACTTCGGCGACATGATGAATGCTCCGAAGAAGTACGTGGTTTCGAAGACGCTCGAGAAGCCGTTGTGGCGCAACACCACGATCATCCGTGAGCACGTGATCGAGTCGGTGCGCAACCTGAAGGCGCAGCCCGGTGGCAACATCGTGACGGACGGCAGCAGTCAGCTCGTGCACGCAATGCTCACGCACGACCTCGTCGACGAACTGCACGTCCTGCTCTATCCGCTGGCGCTGGGCAAGGGAAAGCGGGTCTTCTCCGGAGACATGCCGGCGGCGGCGTTCGCGGTCACCTCTGTGACGCCATACCCGAGCGGAGTCGTAGGTCTCCACTACACGCGCAAGCGCGCGTAGGCGTCGCCCAAGAGCCGATGCTCATCCCAGCCCGGCTGCTCGGCCGATCAGAAGCAACCCGGCCCCGACGACGACGGTTCCGATGGCTCGCGCGACGCGCTCACCGGCCGGTGCGAGACGCTCGACCGTGATGGCTGCCGCGATGACAGCCATCACCCGAACGTCCATGACTCCGATTACCAGCAGGATCGCCGTCAGACCGCCGCAGCAGCAGCTGCAGTGGGCTCCGAGGCGCAGGCCGTGTCGCCAGGCCGTGCCGGCGTCGCGCGGTACCGAGGCGCGCCCGCCGGTCTCCCGGCAGCAGGCAAGCTGACGCGCCTTCCACGCGGTGAACTGGAAGAGACCCGCAATGAGAACGACCACACCGCCCGAGAACGGTACCGCGCGCGCCAGCGCCGGGTTCGCCATCTCGACCGCCGCCAGCGCGACGCCCAGCGGAAAAGCAGCCACCCCGATCGCGGTCCACACGAGGAAGTAACCCACGCCCACCAGGGTGGTCAGCCGACCCGGACGCGTCCGGCCCGTCCGCCGGACGGCCCGGCGGTAACGCCACAGCATCGGGACCAGCGACGGCAGCATCATCGCCGCCATCATCGCGACCCACATGCCGAGAAACGACGCCGCGGCGCCCGGCCACGTCTGTCCCGGCATCCGCATCCACGTCATCGACATCGTCCAGCCGCCGGGCATCGGCATCTCGCCCATCGCGGACATGGACGAGCACCAGGCGAACGTTACCGCCGCGCTGGCGGCGAAGAGGAGGGCGGAGACGCCGAAGAAAGCCTGCTGGGACGATCGCTCGGAAGCCATTGACGACTCGCTCAGGCGTTGGTGTATTCGTCGTGGCGACGCCACCACGCGCCCGTCTCGTTGCGTCCCAGCGGGGCACGGTCGAGCCATTGGTACATGCCCCAGAGGCCGTCGACGCCGCGCGCATAGGTGGAATACGTGTGATAGACGACACCGTCGTCGAGCGCGAACGCGCTCATGCCCGGCCTCTCGCGCGTGAACGTGGCCGCGTCGGTTCCCGCCATGGCCGCGAAGGTGACGGTGCCCTCGCCGCTGCCGGCTTCCCGGACCAGCGGCTTTTCGCGTCGGTAGTTGTATTCGATGCCCTGCTCGCGCTGCTGCTCCTCAGTGAACCCGACGCTGAAGTCGAAATTGAAATCGCCGCCGAACGACGACGCCCACGGAAACGTCCACCCCATCCGCCGTTTGTACGCCTGCAGCTTCGGGAGAGGAGCCCGCGACACCGCCCAAAGCGACACGTCGTGGTTGGCCAGGTGGACGACGGAGCCGTTGAACCCGTCCGCGATTGCCGAGCAGGACGGACACCCCGCCGTGTAGTCAGGGCCGAACATGAAGTGGTAGACGAGGAGCTGCGAGCGCCCTCGGAAGAGGTCCGCCAGCAACGCGCTCCCCTCGTCGGTTTCGAATCGATACTCCTTGTCGATGCGAACCCACGGCAGCTCCTGCCGCCGCCGCGCCAGCTCGTCGCTGCGCCGCGTGAGCTCCTTTTCCGCCTCGAGCAATTCGAGCCGAGCTGCAAGCCACTCATTCCGTGTCCCTGTCTTGTGTTTCGTCATGACTCTCCTCTCCTTCAATCTGGCCGCTTCCAGACGCGACCGTGTGGCCGTCCGTCATGAGATAGATTGAGCGCTGAGCCTCGAATGCTGGGAGTGACAAGTGTGGCGGGATTCCCATGGACTCACTGATTACAGCCGCGGGGCGCGCACTCGCAGCGGGTGATCCCCTCGGCGCATTGAAGCGAGTCGCGCTCCGCGACGATGCGCCTGCTCTGGCGCTGCGGGGCATCGCGATGGCGCAGCTCGGCGATCTGGTTCGAGCGAAGGCGCTCCTGCGACGGGCTGCGCGCGCGTTCGGCCCGAGAGAGGCCGTGGCTCGCGCGCGGTGCGTCGTCGCCGAGGCCGAGATCGCGCTCGTCTCCCGCGACCTGAGGTGGCCGTCGAAGACGCTCGATGTGGCTCGGGCGACGCTCGACGAGCACGGCGATCGGGTGAACGCTGCGCATGCGCGGTATCTCGAGGCCCGGCGCCTGCTGCTGATCGGCCGGATTGACGAGGCCGAGCGCTCGCTCGCCGAGCTCGACGCCGCGTCCCTGCCTGCCGCTTCGAGGACGGCCCGCGAGCTGGTCCTCACCGGGATTGCGATCCGGCGCCTCCGGACGAAGCCGGCGCGCGCTGCGCTGGCGCGGGCCGAGCGCGCCGCGCGCCACGCACGCATCCCTGCACTGACCGCGGAGGTCGAGAGCGCAGCCCTCGTCCTGAACACGCCCGCTGCGCGCCTGATTGCGAGTGGGGAAGAGCGATTGCTCCTGCTCGACGAGGTCGAAACGGTGCTGACGTCGAACGTCTTCGTCGTGGACGCGTGCCGTCACGTGGTGCGTGACGGGCGCAGGGTCGTCTCACTCGCAAGGCGCCCGGTGTTGTTCGCGCTCGCACGCGCCCTCGGCGAGGCGTGGCCGCGAGATGTCCCGAGGGACACGCTCGTCGCGCGTGCATTCGGGTCGAAGTTCGCCGATGAATCGCATCGCGCCCGGTTGCGCGTCGAAATCGGGCGGCTTCGCGGGATGCTCCGGACGCTGGCCGACGTGCAGGCGACCAAGCGAGGGTTTCAGCTGGCGCCGCGCCGCGCACGCGACGTCGTCGTGCTTGCACGACCCTTCGACGAAGAGCATGCCGCGGTCCTCGCCTTCCTCGCTGACGGTGAGTCGTGGTCGAGCTCGGCGCTTGCAATTGCGCTGGGCACGAGCCAGCGCACCGCGCAGCGGGCGCTCGACTCGCTCGGCGCCGCAGGCAAGGTGCAGTCGTTCGGTCGCGGGCGGGCGCGCCGCTGGGTGACCCCGTCCGTGCCCGGATTCACGACGACCTTGTTACTCTCCGCTCCTCTGTTGACTGATTAGACCTGGAACTCACGTGAGTTGGGTAGGGTTCCGGGTTCCGGGTGCTGGATTCCAGGTTGGGTTCCAGGTTCCGGGTTTGTTCCAAGTTCCTTGTTCACGGGTTCCGGGTTCCAAGTGCCAGGTTACTGATATCGCGGTCGCTCCAATCGAGCCTGCGACGAACCTGGAACTCGGAACCCAGGAACCCGGAACCGTTGAACCCCTGGGAACCTGGAACGAACGAGGAACGAGGAACCCAACCCGGAACCCACAACCCGGAACCCGGAACCGTATCCAATCAAGTGAGTACAGCGGGGTAGGATGCACGCATGCGTCGCTCAACCGCCGAGATCATCCGTGAGTATGGACCCTTTTCGGGTGCCGACAACGTCGGTGGAGTCACCTACGACGGTCAACACGTCTGGTTCGCCGCTGGAGACCGGCTTGCCGCCTTCGATCCTGCAAGCGGGAAGACGGTGCGCTCGATCGATGTCGCCGCGCATGCAGGCACGGCCTTCGACGGCGAGCACCTGTTTCAACTCGCCGAAGATTCGATTCAGAAGATCGATCCAAAAACCGGCCGTGTGGTCGCAACGATCCCGGCGCCCGGCGGCGGCGGTGACTCGGGGCTCGCGTGGGCCGAAGGTACGCTCTGGGTGGGGCAGTATCGCGACCGGAAGATCCATCAGGTGGATCCCCAGACAGGAGCGATTCTTCGCACCATCGAATCGAACCGTTTCGTGACCGGGGTCACCTGGATCGACGGAGAGCTCTGGCACGGCACCTGGGAAGGTGACGAGAGCGATCTGAGGCGCATCGATCCGCGAACCGGAGACGTGCTGGAGACACTCGAGATGCCGCCCGGAGTGGGCGTGTCGGGGCTCGAGTCCGACGGCGGCGATCGGTTCTTCTGCGGCGGCGGCAGGAGTGGGAAGGTGAGAACTGTCCGCCGGCCGAAGCGAGGCTCGGGGACCGGCAGCTAGTCCGCGGCAACTGCCGCAATGGTCTTGTCGGCCAATCGCAGGAAGGCGTCGATCGTCACCTCGAGGTCGGCTTCCGGCGTGTCTTCTTCCTTGCAGTGCGACAAGCCGTCGGTCGAACTGGCGAACATCATCACGGCGGGCATGACGCGCGCCATCTCGACCGCGTCGTGGAGAGGCCCCGACGGCAGTCGCGGCGCGTGCCCCGTCGCCTCCTGCACGGCGTCTACGCACAGGCTGACGAGACGCGGATCGAACCGGCAGGGATCGATGCGCCACACGTGCCGCCACTGCACCGTAACGCCGTTGGCCGCCGCGGCGCGCGAGGCGGCCTCGTGCGCTTCGGCCAGTGCCTGCCGTAGCACCTCGGGCTCGAGCGCTCGCTGATCGAGGGCGATCTCGCAGACGCCAGGCACCGCGGTCACGATCGCAGGCTCCACCGAGACAGTGCCCACCGTGCACACCATGCCCGCGGCGGGAGTGGAGTGGCGCCGGGCGATCTCGCGACAGGCGAGCGCCGTTTCGGCGGCAGCAAGGAACGCGTCGCGGCGCATCGCGATTGGCGTCGATCCCGAGTGCGCGGCCTGGCCGACGAACCGCAGCACGTGCCGCTCGACGCCGTAGGTGCCGATCACCGCACCGGTCGATCGTCCCATCGCCTCGAGCACGGGCCCTTGCTCGATGTGGAGCTCGAGATACGCGCGCGGGTGGCGGCGGTCGAGCGACCGGCGCGCCTCGGGCATCCGGTCCAGGTCGACGCCGTTCTCGGCCAGCGCGTCGACGAGCCGCACGCCCTGGCGGTCGACGAGGCCTCGCACGCTGTCGGGCAGCAGGCTCCCGCTCGCGGCCGACGACCCCAGCAGGCTGCGCGAGAAACGCGCGCCTTCTTCGTCGGCGAAGTCCACGACGGCCAGCGTCACGGGCGGAGTGGTGTCTCTAACCTGACGGAGTGCCTCGATGCCCGCAAGGACGCCGAGAGCGCCGTCGAGCCAGCCGCCGTTGGGGACTGAATCGAGGTGACCGCCGATGATGACGGTTTCGGGACGCGCCCCAGGCACACTGATCCAGTTGTTGCCGGCGATGTCGCGTTCGACGTGCAGCCCTTCGTCAGCCAGCAGGCCGCCGAGCCAGGCGCGTGCGTCACGCCACACCGGGCCCCACGCGACACGCTGGGCGCCATGGTCGTCGCTGGTCCGCGCCGCCAGCGCGCGAAGGTTGGCAATCACATCGCGTGCGCTCACGTCGTTTGCTCCTCCGGCACATCATAGTAGGTCGAGGGCGAACGCCTGGGCACCAACGGCGCGCCTTGCGCAGCCAGCGATGATCGGGAATGCATCGGACGCCGCGCGATCGCCGTGAGATCCGGGTGAGAAGCGCGCTTTGGGGGCGGCCAAGCCAGATGTTCAGAACTTGCATACACTCGCTGACGCCACCGCTGCGATGCCGCAGGCCGGCGTCCCTGCGGTGATGAGGTGGCTCGACCCCGCGATGGCGCCGCAGCGCGCGACGCGATCAAAGCTGGGCTGGGCGCTGCCCTTGTGCCACCTGATTCGTTAAATGCTTTCGACGCTGAGAATGCGGTGTTCGCCCTGACCGAGCACAAGGAGTACACGAAAGATGAAGCCGAAGAACACGATCTGCCTCTGGTTCGACAAAGACGCGCATGAGGCCGCGCGTTTCTACGCCGCCACCTTTCCGGACAGTTCAGTGACCGCTGTTCACAAGGCGCCCGGTGATTACCCGGGCGGCAAGCAGGGTGATGTCCTGACGGTGGAGTTTACCGTTGCGGGCATTCCCTGTCTCGGTCTGAACGGCGGCCCGACGTTCAAGCACAGCGAGGCCTTTTCCTTCCAGATCGCGACGGACACTCAGGAAGAGACGGACCGCTACTGGAACGCGATCGTCGGCAACGGCGGCCAGGAAAGCCAGTGCGGCTGGTGCAAGGACCGCTGGGGCCTCTCCTGGCAGATCACCCCGCGCGCGCTCACTGACGCGCTTGCGGCTGGTGGCGGTGAGGCCAAGCGTGCCTTCGAGGCGATGATGCCGATGAAGAAGATCGACGTCGCCACCATCGAGGCAGCGCGGCGGGGCTGACGGGGTACGACGCTGGCCGGTGACAGCTGCGTGAAGGTGCCTCCTGCCGAGGCTGGCTAAGTCAAAAGTTACTGCCCGGTACTACTCGAGAGGCTGTCCGAAGTCTATATACAAATTTCGGACAGCCTCTGAATCGAACACCTGTACTGAACGGTCCTCCTCCTATTGCGTTGTTAGCGCGACGGCGTGTGCGGCCTTCGTGATGATGGCCGCGACGGCCTGCGGTTGGGACACGTAGACGGCGTGACTGCCCTTGACTTCGGCGACCGTTGAGCCAGCGCGCTTGGACATCGCGCGCTGGGCGTCGGGCGGAATCATCTTGTCTTCGGTCGACACGAGGTACCAACTCGGCTTCGTCCTCCACGCAGGCTCGCTGACTGCGCCGTTGAGCGCCTCGAGGCCCCACGGAACTTGGGAATCCGCCATGAACGCGGCGGCATCCGGCGCGACGTCCGCCGCGAACGACTCGCGGAACTTCGCCCGGTCGAGGAAGAGGTACCCATCCTGCGGCGGCATGATCGGTGG
Source organism: Vicinamibacteria bacterium (assembly GCA_963697705.1). Taxonomy (GTDB): domain Bacteria; phylum Acidobacteriota; class Vicinamibacteria; order Vicinamibacterales; family JAENWD01; genus CAVUCH01. The sequence continues at coordinate 75,055 of CAVOPA010000004.1, read as the reverse complement.
GACGGGAGCGCCAGGCGGCGGATTCTGGATGAGCGCAGTGACTGACTCGCCTTTGTCCGGAGCGAACGCTGCGATGTAGACAAGGCCCGCGACCTTCGGATCGTTGCCGGCCTCTGTGATCACGACGCCACCGTACGAATGGCCGACGAGAATCGCCGGACCATTCTGCGCGGCCAACGTGCGTTTCGTGAAACCCACGTCATCCGCCAGCGAAATGGTCGGATTCTGGACGATTGAGACGTTGTAGCCGTCCTTCCTGAGCAGCTCGTAGACGCCCTGCCAACCGGAGCCGTCCACGAACCCCCCGTGCACGAGAACAACGTTCTTGACACCCTCACTTGCTGCTGCCTGCGACACCTGACTCATTTTCGTCCTCCTCACTGAGACCGCCGCTCCCGGACCATCCACTCGCGGATGTACGCTGGGCAACCGACAAGCCCGATACCCAGCCCTTCGCATCGCAACAGGAACTGGACGACCTCTTCGTCAACGAGGTTGACCTCGGTCAGATCGAGCACCACGTTGGCCGCGCTCTCTGCCGCGATGAATTGGCGCAGGTCCGGCAACTGCGTGGCGCCGATTCGCCCACTCACGATCACGCGGGTGGAGCCTGCCTCAGTCACGCGCGTGATTTTGAGCATCGGGAGCGATCGCTATCTTCGCCCGCGATGAACGGCAAATCGAGTGCCGCCGGTAAGTCATTGCATCGCAATGAGCACCGGTGGAATTGTGCGCGAACGGTCGCGAGAAGCCTCGCGAAGCTTCGCGAGGCGTTCGACGGGAACTGCTCGGCACTTCGCGGATCCGAACCGTCGATGCGCCGGACCGACGGCGAGGCCCTAGAATGTCCCGGACGGCATCGCGGGCCTGCGAGGCCTTTCAGGTGACGGAGTTGAGCGATTCACCCCAGCCCGAGCGGCGGACGCACGTCGAGGAGACTTCTCGCTCCAGCGAAGAGAGCTTCCGCCTCATCGTCGAGACCCTTCCCGGCCTCATCGCGGTCATGACGGCCGACGGCGCGGTTGAGCACGTCAACCGCCAGGTCCTCGAGTACTTCGGTCGGACGCTTGACGAGCTGAGGCAATGGGGGACAACAGATGCCGTGCATCCGGCCGACTTGCCACGCGTCGCGGCCGCCTGGCAGCACGCGGTCCAAACCGGGGAGCCATACGACTTCGAGCATCGCATCCGGCGAGCCGATGGGCAGTATCGCTGGTTCCAGTCGCGCGGCCTTCCGCTTCGCGACGCCGATGGCCGCATCGTCCGCTGGTACAACCTGCTGACAGATATCGACGCGCGCAAGCAATCAGAGGAGAAGCTGCGCCGGAGTGAAGCCGACCTGCTCGAGGCGCAGCGGCTGAGCCACTCCGGGAGTTGGCGACATGATCTGGCGTCCGGCAGCCTTCTTTGTTTCGCCTGAGGTACTCCGAATCCGCGGCGTCGCGTCGGCGGAGCCTCTATCGACGATCGACCGGATGTACAGCGGGATTCATCCTGACGACCGGGCGAGGGTCCAAGACACTTACGAGGCGGCACAGCGGAGGAAAGGCGAGTTCGATGCCGAATACCGCATCGTGCTTCAGGACGGCACGATCAAGCACCTTCACACGATCGGCCATCCCGTCCTGAACGAATCGGGCGACGTCGTCGAGTACGTAGGCACCGGCATGGACGTGACCGAGCAGCGGCAGGCGCAAGCCGCGCTGGAGACGGCCTTCGAAGAAATCAAACGCCTGAAAGACAGGCTCCAGGATGAAAACCTGGCGCTACGTGAAGAGATCGATCAGGCGTTCATGTTCGAGGAGATTGTCGGAGCATCTCCGGCGCTCAAGTCCGTGCTCACACACGTATCGAAGGTGGCACCCACCGACTCCACCGTCCTGATCTCAGGCGAGACCGGCACGGGGAAGGAACTGATCGCTCGCGCCATTCACAAGCATTCACGTCGTGCGGACCGGGCGTTTGTCAGCCTGAACTGCGCGGCAACGCCGCCTTCGCTGATTGCATCGGAATTGTTTGGTCATGAGAAGGGAGCCTTCACGGGCGCGGTGCAGCAGCGCCGCGGCCGATTTGAGTTGGCGCACAACGGGACGATCTTCCTCGATGAGATCGGCGAGATCCCGATGGATACGCAGATTGCCTTGCTGCGTGTGCTGCAAGAGCGCCAGCTCGAACGCGTCGGAGGGAGTCGCCCGATTCCGGTGGATGTTCGCGTCGTGGCGGCGACCAACCGCGACTTGTCGGTCGCCATCGCTGAGGGCTCCTTCAGATCCGACCTCTTTTACCGGTTGAACGTGTTCCCGATCCACGTGCCGCCGCTCCGCAAACGCCGCGAAGACATTCCGATCCTGGTCGAGTATTTCGTCAAGCGATTTGCGGAGCAGATGGCCAAGCGGATTCGCCAGATCGACAGGCGAACCTTGGAGACGTGTGAACGGTACCCGTGGCCTGGCAATATCCGTGAACTCCAAAACATCGTCGAGCGCTCGGTCATCCTGTGCACGGGTGACACCTTCTCGATCGACGAGGCATGGTTGTCGACTCAGGTGCCGGTCGGTACGGACGGACCCGCGCTCCCACAGACGCTGCTGGATCAGGAAAGGGACATGATCGAGGCCGCCCTGCTGAAGAGTCGAGGAAAGGTGGCGGGGCCTCGCGGGGCTGCTGCCACACTCGGCATTCCCGCCTCGACGCTGGAATCAAAAATCAAGCAACTCGGCATTGAGAAGCGCCGATTCACGACTGCGCCTTGATCGGGTGGGTCAGCCGGCATGGCACCTGGACGATTGTCCACGGCTGATGGAGCGTGGTCCCGGTGGGCGGCCCGGGACCGTGGTTCCCGGCGAACCGCTGCCGTACGTGCGCCTGGCTGTTCGCGAGGTGCCTCGATTACGCGCGGGTTTGACGCGAACGCTCGCCTTGCTGGTGAGTTCGCGGGCCTTCGTGCCCGTCCCGGTCCGTCTTCGACGGAGATGTGGCAATAACGAGCCACGCCGCCAGGGCGGCCGCCTTTTGCTCGGCGCGCCACGGGCCACCCCCGTGGCGACCGAGGGTGGTCAATGCGTCGCGAAGCGCTCGTTCCGGTTGCTTCAGGGTGATGGCTGCCAGCCCGTAGAGATCCCGGTCGCGCCAGATCGAGCACCGCAGCCGCGCTCGTGTCACGGCCTCCTCCACGACACGACGGAACAACTGTCCCTCGAGGGCGTGTATGCGAATGTGATCGTTCGCAATCGTCGCCGGATCGACCAAGCTGCCCACGATCACGCCGGCGCCTTCCAGGCGGGATGTCATCGCCCGGTAATCCTGAATCACGCCGCTGACGGACTTCCGTCCGAATCGCTGGACGGCTGCGATCAGCCGTGACAGTGCCGGGCCGCGCGCGCGGGGGGTGCCAAACGACGCGTGATATGGCTGCCGGGATTCCGGGAGCGCCGGATCGCTCAGCTCGACGATCCGGCTATCCACCACGCGGGACGACGTGGCTGAGCCAATCAGCAGCACAGCGCTCGCCCACCCGGACTTGACTGTGAAGCCCAGCGCCGCACGGGCGTGGTCGTCTGCCTCCCGCATACCCCTTCCCGAATGCTGGATTGATGATGTTATGCCATGTCAAGCGCACGTGAGGCGGAGCCGACCGATCGGCCCCGCCCGCCACGCGTGTACGGCTTACTGCTGGTCGTCGAACTCGTCGGGGGACGAGACCTTGAATCCGGAGATCTTCACGAGCGCACCGTGATTCGCCTCGCCGAGGCCGTCGTTGTAGGCCCGGTGCTGGATGTGGACCAGTGCCTCCCGGCCCGATCCGAAGAAGACGAAACCCGAAGGCTCGGCGGTCGTATCGCGAATCGACGCGAACCGCACGCACCCGTCCGACAGATGGTCGTCATCCGTGCCGTCGGGCAGGCAGATCCACAAGTCGTTCCCGCGCAGCTCGGTCTTCGTCTCGCTCTTCACGGCAGTCACCTCGCCGTCCTCGAGCACCACCAGGTTGCCGGTGCGGGGCTGGAAGGCGACGTTGTCGTACATCGCGCGCTGCTCGCTGCCGGTGAGGAAGCGATCGACCGTCGGGATCGTGCCCGTGGCCGGGTTCGGATCGAACGGGGTCGGCGGATTCTCCGTCAGGCACATGATCTCGCTCTGCACCCCGCTGTTCTCGACGATGCTGTCACCGGTGTGGCTCTTGCGTCCGGTGTTCGCCCAGCACGCGCGGAACACGCCTTTCGCTGCTGCGACGGGATCCACGTCCATGTCCTCAGGCCGGTAGTAGCCCGTAAACTTCTGTGCCAGCGCCGCGGCGCGCAGGTTGATGTTGCCGTCACCATCCGGCGGCATCGTCACCAAGACCCAGGAACCATTGCCGGTTTCCGCACCCTGTCCCCACCGGGACGAGCCTGAGGCGGCAACGCGGAGCCCGTAGATGGTCCCCGCCGCGAGCGGTGACTGGGCCGGCACCGCAATCTGGCCTGTACCCTGATACGGGATCTGCGGCACGAACTTGTAGACGGCACCGCCACCGTTGCCGTTCGACGGGAAGTTCTCGTCGGCATAAATCAGCGTGCCATCGTCCCTCACCGCGATGCCCTCGTACGCCAGCGCTCCCACGGCCTGGCGCTTCACGAGGTGGGCCGCGTCGCTGGTCGCGCCCGTGGCGCGATTCGCGACGCTGATCGGGGTCGTGATGCTGGCCGGGTCGATGATTTCGTAGAGGCCGCCGTCAGATTCTTCCTCGGCGACAATGATCGTCCCCCACGGGGTGCGCCTCACCGGATCGCATGAGGAGAGACCCGTCACGATCGTCGTGGCGTTTGCGTTGGCCGGTGCGGAGAGATCCACGCGCTGGACGGCGGGCGTGGACGTCTCCTCGTCGCACACGAACACGTGCGTCGGGTTCACGTCATCCGGCCAGAACGCAATCTGGTCCGCCGCGGAGGCGACGGCGCTCGAGACGAGGGATACCTGCAGCCCATCGGCCACCTGGATCGCCTGCAGGTTGTTGGGGCCATCATACGGACCGAGCGCGCTCTCGGTGAGCGGATGACGGAAGCCAAAAAGCTGTTCTGAGTGTGCGCTCAGCTGATGCTGGATGAACGCGCCGAAATCGACTTTCGGCTTCTGGGTCAGCGCCGGTGACGTCATCCCTATGACGGCAAGGCCGGTGAGCACGAGCGAACGACGGGCAACGGAACGGTGCATCAAGGAACTCCTCCTTCGAACCCGCCACAGTGGCGGCGGGACGGAGTCATGCTGTCCGATGCACGTAACTATCCTGCGACGGGCGCGACAATTCGGTGATCAATTGTGCTGTGCTGAGACGGCCCAAGGCGCGTGGGACCACCGCGGCGTGCTCGAGGCGTTGACGGACGGGCCGTCCACGGCTGCCGGGCCCACCAGCGCTCTCCGCCGGCCCACGAGAAGCAGACACTCATCTTTCTCTCAAGAGCTCGGACACACCCGCTATCTCGACAAGGCTGTCTTGCAGAGCCCGCGACTCGCGATGCCGATGCCTGCCGCTAGTGGCCTCATGCGCTATCGTCGTCACCCAGCGTGATCACCACTTTTCCTCGGGCGTGCCCTTCTTCGACGTGACGGAGCGCGTGAGAGACGTCGCGCAACCGGTAGCACCGCTCGATCACTGGAACGATGGTTCCAGCCTCCAGCAGCTCCCCCAGCCACGCCAGATCGGTGTGCCCGACCTTCGCGATGAAGAAGGAGGTCTTCTTTCCGCCAGCGAGTGAGAGGGCAGGAATCAGCAGGATCGTCTGAAGAATTCGGACGAGATCGCCGCCAATCAGGACGAACCTGCCATGCCGACCGAGCGCGCGCCTGTAGCCAAAGATGGAATGGTGGGCATTCACGCCCAGGATGAGATCGTACCGCTGCCCGGCTGTCGTGAAGTCTTCGCGCATGTAGTCAATCACATGATCTGCACCGAGCGAGCGGGCCGTGTCGACCTTGCTGGTGCTGCACACGGCGGTGACGTGTGCGCCGAGCACTTTGGCGAGCTGCACGGCGAAGGTTCCGACACCGCCAGACGCGCCATCGATCAGGACCTTGTCGCCTCGCTGAATGCGTCCCTTGTCACGAAGACCCTGGAGCGCGGTGATCGCCGCCACGGGCACGGCTGCGGCCTCCTCGAAGGACCTGTTGGCAGGCTTCAATGCCAACGCGTCCTCGGGAGCACATGCGTATTCGGCAAAGCCTCCTCCCGAGAAGCCCGTGACCCCGAACACGTCGTCACCGGGCCGGAAGCGTGTGACGCGAGCGCCGACACTCTCAATCGTTCCCGCGACATCACACCCGAGGATTTTCACCGCCGGCGCGCGCAATCCCGGGATCGCGCGGACGAGCGGGACTCCCTTCAGCGAGAACACGTCCAGCGGATTGACTGCGGCGGCGCGCACGCGTAGCAGCACCTCGCCGTCCTTGGGGGCGGGCCTTTCGACCTCCGCGATGTGCACGACGTCCGGCGGTCCGTATGCGGTGCGTATGGCAGCTCTCATGGGTGTTCTCCGGAATGTCGAGTGTTCTGGCGTCACACGACCATGCTGCCAAGCGTCCTCAGACTACGTCCGCGCCGCGGCTGTCGCCGGAGAAGGGTATGGCAGCGCTCGTAGCGCGGGAGACGCTCGTGCGCCGGTCGGACCGTGCGCGACGGGAGCACCTGGGCGCCGTCGGCCGCGCACATGCGGAGTCCCTGCCGTGGGAACACATATTCGACGCGGTCTACCGCGTGTGCGCCCGCGCGCTCCAGGGCGCTCCGCCGGAAGACCTGACCGACGCGGTCACCCCGGCACCGAGCGCGTCCGCGGCGTGACCGATGTCGCCGACCGAGGAGGTGGATTATGGTAGAAAACGCCGAACCGGATGATTGTCTGGTCGATATCGAGAACGCCATCGACCAGCTGCACCGAGCCCAAGAGAACGCGCTCGATCATGAGCGTCTCGAGCGAGCCCAGCGTGAGTTGCGGAACACGATCGACGGTGATGAGGCCGAGGACTACGGGCGACAGACGGACTGGGCCGACTGAGGTTGCTCGACAAGCCCGTTTCAGGCGGCTCACGCGGTCCGGAGGAACGCGCCGTCGGACGTGCGCGTCAGGAAACCGCTGTGGACCAGCGACTCGAGCGCCGTTTCGCAGACCTCGGCCGAGACGGCGAGGAGCCGGCCCACCTGCTTCGAGCACGGAAAGGGCAGCCCCATGACGGCGGAGCGACACGTCATTTTTGGTGCGGGCCAGGTGGGTTCGCGGCTGGCGCCGTTGCTTCTCGCGCGAGGCCACACCGTTTGCGTGGCGAAGCGTTCGCCCGGCGGCATTCCGCCGGGCGCGGACACGATCCTCGGCGACGCCGCCGACCCGGCGTTCTGCACGATGGCGGCGGCCGGTGCCACGACCGTGTATCACTGCATGAACCCACCCTATGTCGCTAAGGTGTGGGCCGAGCTCGTGCCGCGGTACATGACGAACCTCATCGACGCCTCCGCCCGCGCCGGCGCGCGGCTCGTCGTCCTCGACAACGTCTACATGCTCGGGAAGCCGAACGGCAAGCCGCTCGGGAACGAATCCCCGATGAACCCGAGCAGCCGCAAGGGAGAGATCCGCGCGAAGGCCGCGGACCAGCTCTTCGACGCGCACCGCCGGGGGGACGTTCGCGCCACGGCCGGCCGCGCCTCGGACTTCTACGGGCCCGGCGGCACGCTGACGCTCCTCGGCGACTACTTCTGGCCGCGGGTGCTGACGGGCCGCAGCGCGCAGATGGTCGCGGACCCTGACGCGATTCACACTTATCACTACATCCCCGATGTGGCTGCCGGCCTGGCGATACTCGGCACCGCACCTGACGACGTCTTCGGCCGTCCGTGGATGCTGCCCTGCCGACCGCCGGAGACCCTTCGCGATCTCGTGCGCCGGCTCGAAACACCGCTCGGATCGCCGATCGCGCTCACCACGGTGCCCGGCTGGCTGTTCGGCGTGCTGGGCATGTTCATGCCGCCCCTCGGCGAGCTGCGGGAGATGCGCTACCAGTGGCAGGAGCCGTTCGTCATCGACGACACGGCGTTCCGCGAGCGATTTACGGTGTGGCCGGAGGAGGCAGACCGCGCGGCCGTCGCCACGGTCGCCTGGGCACGCACGCATTACGCGCGCACGTAGCGGCTCACAGCCCGGCGGATCGACCGAGGGTCTTGCCCGAACCGGACGGTGGGCTCGACGTGCTCGGTGGCTCCCCGACGGCACCTGCCGCTCATCAGCGCTTCACGATCCCACCAGCGAGCGCCCATTCATCGTTGGGCCGTCAAAAATCTAGAAGACGGTGATGGACCCGGAGACGACAGACACTGTCAGGTCGCCGCGTCTGCGACCGCCGGGCGGCACGCGAGTTTCGCCGAGGCACGGCGACTCGCGCGAAGAGACGGAGGCGTCGACTCCACGAAGGGACAATCGCGTACGACCGTCGACAGTCGTGGTCCGGGAGTGTGTTTAATTTCGCAATAGATCCTTGTCGCCGTGAGACCTGACAAATGGAGAACGGACAGTCGCGAGTAACAATCCATACCGAACCGGCGCGGCCAACATTGTGAGCCAGTGCGGGCGAACGCCACGTACGACGACGCTTCTTTTCAGCCATTGCTGCCAGAAGTACATACGAGGCAGATAACGCATGCATGAGTCCGGTCGGTCAGTTGCGACATTAGTCACCAGCCACACGATCGACTAGGTAGTCGGCAGAATATCAATAAGAGTTATTAACAGAGCAACGTTGACGTGAGCAGCGGTTGGTAAACCAATACGTCCGCGGCCATCCGTTCGTATTAGTGCGACTTGGAGATATCACCGATCCACTGAAGCTCTATATGGCGCTCGACGACAGGCGGGAGTAGTCTGCGGCCGAGACGAGCCGGTCTCAAACTAACTCAGTAACCCCACCATCCCCAAGGAGGGGCCCGCCATGCTCTATATCAACCAGAAGACCAGGATGTCAGCGAGTTGCGCACTGCTCTCGTGCACGGCGCTGATCGCCTGCGCGTTTCTAACGCTGACGAACGCCTCTGCTCAGGTGTTGTACGGCGGCGTCACGGGTCAAGTCGTCGATCAACAGGGTGGTGCCCTGCCGGGCGTGACGGTCACGCTCACGAACACGGGCACGTCCGCCAGGCTCGACGAAGTGAGTGACGCCCAGGGGCTGTACGCGTTCCGGAACTTGCCGCCGGGAACGTACGACATCGCCTGCACGCTGACCGGGTTCAAGGAGCTGCGTCAGACCGGACTCAAGGTGTCGGCCGGCAACCCGATCCGCATCGATCTCACGCTGGAGATCGGCGCGATGTCCGAAACGGTCAGCGTCGTCTCCGACACAACGCTGCTGAAGTCGGTCAAGGGCGAGCTCAACACCGAGCTGACATCGAAGGACGTGACCACGCTTCCGCTGAACGCGTACCGCAATTACCAGTCGCTGCTGAACCTGGTGCCGGGCGCGACGCCGACACAATTCCAGAACGCCGAGATCGACACGCCGGCGCGCTCGCTGCGCACGTGGGTCAACGGCACGCAGCCCAACGCGAACACGACGCGCGTGGACGGCGCCGTATCGGTCAACGTCTGGTTGCCGCACCACGCGATGTACGTCCAGTCGGCCGAGTCGATCGACACGGTCAACGTGGCGACCAACAGCTTCGACGCGGACACTGGCATGGCGGCGGGCGCGGCCCAGACCGTCATCACGAAGTCTGGCACGAACAATCTGAAGGGGTCGGCGTTCCTCTACTACAACAACGACAGCCTCAACGCGAACAGGTACGACCTCGACTACTTCGATCTGCCGAAGCCCCAGGTCGACACCAAGACCTACGGCGGCACCCTCGGCGGGCCGATCCTGAGGAACAAGCTGTTCTACTTCGGGTCGTGGGAGCGCTACGACACGAAGCGCCCGACCACCTACACGTACGCGGTCCCGACCGCGAAGATGCGCGCGGGTGACTTCAGCGAAGTGGCGGCGGCCTACCCGACTTTCAAGCTGTTCGACCCGCTCTCCGACCGCACTGGTGTCAACCGACAGCAGTGGACGAACAACAGGATCCCGAGCCAGTACCTGAGCCCGATCGCGCAGGCGTACATGAACCTCGCGTACCCGGCGGTCAACAGCACCAAGGACCTGAACTCCGACCTCCTGCTGAACGACTACACACAGCTGCGCGATGAGTACCAGAAGCGCGACAACGTCGATCTCAAGGTCAACTACCAGTTGCGGCCCAGCGCCATGGTGTGGGGCAAAGTGGGCTACATGAAGAACAACGGGACGGGCAACAACTTCGTCCTGGGCTTCGACAACCCCTCGATTGGCGACACCAAGGTGGTCCTGACGACCTTCGGTACCACCTGGGCCCTAAACCAGACGACAGTGCTCGACGCCAACTTCGGCATGAGCCGGCAGGACCAGACCGTCCTCCCCTCCGACTTCGGGGAGAACTACGGCCTGGAGCTGGGGATTCCCGGCACCAACAGCGCCACCGACATGCGCGAGAGCGGCCTTCCCACCATGGCGAATGGCTTCAGCTATCCCTCGCCGAACTGGATGCCGTTGTGGCGCAAGGAGATCAGCTACTCGGGCACCGTTGGCCTGACCAAGGTCTTCACGACCCACGAGATCCGGACCGGTATGGACTTCGTCCGCCTCGAGCTGAATCACCGCCAGGCCGAGTGGGGTGATTACGGCCTCAAGGGCGGCTTTTCCTTCAGCAACAACACGACCGGCGCAGTGGGTTACACCTCGCCGGGCTTCAACAACTTCGCCGCGTTCCTCATGGGGCTGCCGAATTACTACGCCGAGGACACGCAGACCGAAGAAATGACGGGCCGCGAGAACCAGTGGGCGTTCTACGTGCGTGACCGCTGGTCCGTGAACCCCAAGCTGACCGTCAGCGGCGGGCTCCGCCTCGAGCATTACCCGATGATGACCCGCGTTGGTCGTGGCCTGGAGATTCTCGACTACAACAGCTACGTCGTCACGCTCGGCGGCGTCGGCGGACAGCCGAAGGACGTCGGGATCGATCTCAAGACGTGGTACCTCGCGCCTCGCGTTGGTGCGGCCTACCGCTTCAACGAAAAGACCGTGCTGCGCGCCGGCTACGGCATGACGATCAACCCGCTGCCGTGGTCGCGGCCGATGCGCGGGTCCTATCCATTCGACATCAACAACAACGCGACCGCCGCCGGCACCTACGACTATGTGACAACGCTGGCCACCGGCATCCCGGCCGTGCAGCTCCCCGACACGTCGAGCGGCCAGGTCGTCCTGCCACGCGGCGTCTACATCCGCACGCCGAACCCCGAGGACGTCAACCGTGGCCAGATACAGCAGTGGAACCTGTCGGTCGAGCGGAAGGTGTTCTACGACATCGCCCTCGAAGTGGCCTACGTCGGGACGAGGACCGACGGCGGCTACGCCGACCTCAATCGTAATGTCGGCGTGCCCGGTGGAGGCGGCACGGCGGCGGCGTACTTCGCGTCCGCCGGCACGACCGCCATCAACGAGTGGGCGTCGCGGACCGAGAGCCGCTACAAGGGCCTGCAGGTTGCCGTGAACCGCCCGTTCAGGAATGGCCTGCTGATCAAGGGCGCCTACACCTTGAGCCAGGCGAAGAACATGGCGGACGAGGACGGGTGGACGGGCCTCACCTGGAACTACCTGCCGAAGTACGACGACAACTTCGCGATCGCGGGCTTCGACCGGACCCACGTGTTCCAGATGGGCTGGGCGTACGAGCTGCCGGTCTTGAAGGGTCGCAAGGACGTTGCCGGCTACATTCTGGGCGACTGGCAGGTCAGCGGCATCTGGAGCTGGTTCTCGGGCACGCCTTACAGCATCAGCGGCACCAATGACGCCATGGCGTGCCAGGGCTGCGGGTCGATCCTGATCAACTACTCCGGCGACCCGCAGGTAGTCGGCGAGGCGGGCAACTTCACCCAGCCGTACTACGACAAGAGCAAGTTCTCGCAGCCGTCTGGCCTCAGCATCGACGGCTTTGGCACGACGAAGCGGAACGCCTTCCGCCGGCCGCCGGCGTGGAACGTCGACCTCTCGTTGTTCAAGGCGTTCCCGATTGGCAACTTCCGCCCGGAGTTCCGGATGGACTTCACCAACATCTTCAACCACGTCAACTGGGGCGCGCCGAACACGACGTACACCGCGCCCAACTTCATGTTGTACGCGCCGGCCAATGCGTCGGGCGTTCCCTACTCGGACACGTCGAGCAACACGCCGGGGCCGCGTCGCATTCAGCTGGGCTTCCGGTTCCAGTTCTAGAGCTGACGTCGCAGTCCAGCCGCGCTGGACGATGACCGAGGGGGCAGGGCTCGATAAGGGCCCTGCCCCTTTTCGTCCTACCTCACCACGACGTTTCTCTGCAGCCGGAGGTCGCGGGCTCGGTCACACCTCGCCCATTCCACCTGCGCCGAGCCGATCAACGACCTCGTAAGGACCAACGCGCTGGCCGGAGGAGAGACCCATGAATGGCGGGGATTATAGTGCGGCGTCTCGATCCGCCGACCACCTGCTCGAGTGGCTCGTACATGCGCCACGAGCGCAGGCTCCGGACGACCCTCCTCGTGGATGGCATACTTGTCGCCACGCGATGTCCGAGGCGTTGATAGCCGCCGCCGTTGAGCACGTTCGTGATCGCGGCTTCGCCGTGCTGCGCGGGCATCTTCCCAGCACCCTCGTCGACGAATGCCGGGAGGGGCTTCGCCCGCACTGGGAGGCCTTCCATCGCGACAACCCGCAGGCGAACCGTGGCCCGCACAGATACTTCCTGGCGATGCCCTTCGAGGCGCCGTGGTTCTCGCCGCGGTTCTTCATCGATCCTGAGATCCTGCGAGTAGTCCGCTCTGCGATGGACGATCGCGTTGTGGCCGATCAATGGGGCTGCGACGTGCCGCTCTTCGGATCCGAGTTCCAGCGCGCACATATCGACTACGCGCGGCCGCTCTTCACTGAAGCCCCTGATCTGGCGCTTCCGCCGTTTGCGCTGGTCGTCAGCGTCGGCCTCGTCCCGATTGGACCACAGGCGGGCCCGATTGAGATTGCTCCTGGCACCCATCTGTGGCCGCGCTCGCGTGCGGAGGCTGCAATTGATGCCGGAGAAGTGCCGCTGGAGCCTGTCCCGCTGTCGGTTGGCGATGTCCTGATTCGCAACCCATGGACGCTCCATCGTGGCACGCCGAATACAACGGCCACACCACGGTTCCTGGTGTCGACGCGGTACGTGCGGCGCTGGTACCACGACGACAGTCGCGACGTTCGCTCCATTCCGAAGAGGCTGTGGGAATCACTGCCCCCAGAGTGCCGGCAAGTCATGCGGTTTCCTGTAGGCGTATGAGGTTGCGCGTTGACAATTTGCCAGAGAATGCTGGTTTCAGATCCGTCGTTCCTCGCCGACGCTGTCGTTCACCCAGCGCAGCGAGCGGCCACTCTGCTCGAACGGGACGCACGCGACCGAGCGCTCGTCGGCACCCTCGTTTCGCCTTTCCAGGCCTCGGCCGCGTCTTCCCGGGCGAATACTCCGCCTCCTGGTCAGTCCACGCGAGCGCCCACCGCTGCGGCACACCGCGTCTCCAAGAGATTCCCCTCGAGATCGTGCGCCTGGGCGACATCGTCCGCGGTGAACGTGGCGCCGTCAGGCGACAGGACGATCTCGCGGGTCACCGTGATGATTCGCGCGACCGATCCGGCTGGCGTGAACAGGAGCCCATGGAATTTGCTGAGAAAGCCGCTCGCGCCCGTGTAGGTCCAGATGCCGTGGCCGGTACTCAGAACAGCGGCACTGATCCCTGCGGTCGCGATCGTCACGCCTCCCTCGAAGAACGTGGCCAGCTCCGGCGTGGTGACGGAGAACTCGGCCCCGGTCTGGCAGTCGTGCGGCGTTTTCTGGACGACCCACGCCCCCTCGATTCGCCGGCCGAGCGCGTGCTGGTCTCCGCTCTGCGCCAGCGCCTGCCCCGTCGTCAGCGTGAGCGCCATGCCGAGCGTGGCGATGCCGTTGCCCGTGCTTTCCTGTACATCACCATCCTCCTGTCTGTCAGCGTTCAGATCGTCCCGCGACCGGCGGTGCCACAGCCTCTGGTGGCGCGCCGGCTGTTCCGGCTCCCCACGAACGGCGGGACTCGAGTCCGTGCCCTGTTCTGAAACGCGCAAGCGGGCAGAAAACGGCATCATCGTTCCTGGTTGAGGTATAAGAGGGACACCGGTCAGCATGGGTCCCACCGCCGAAGTCACGGCTCTGCTCGCAGCGTGGAGTGACGGGGATGAAACGGCCCGCACTCGTCTCATCGACGCCGTGTACGACGAGCTGCGCCGGCTCGCACGCGGCCACCTGCGCGGCGAGCGCGCCGATCACTCGCTGACACCGACCGCCCTCGTCCACGAGGCGTACCTCAAGCTGATCGACCAGCGGCACGTCCGCTGGCAGAATCGCGCGCATTTCTTTGCGATTGCTGCGCACGTCATGCGGCGCGTGCTCGTCGATCACGCACGGAGTCGCGGTGCGGTCAAACGCGACGGCGGACAGCGGGTGGCACTCCAGGACGTCGAGACCCTGGCCGAGCCGCCCGACGTCGACGTGCTCGATCTCGACGCGGCCCTCGAGAAGCTGGCGATGCTCGACCCGCGACAGTGCGAGCTGGTGGAGCTGCGGTTCTTCGGCGGGCTGACGGTGGACGAAGCAGCGGCGGTCGTCGGCGTCGCCCCGGCAACGGTCGACCGCGATTGGGCACTGGCGCGAGCCTGGCTCTTCCGAGAGCTGCGGGGCGACCGGCCGTGACTCCATCACCCGCGTGGCAGCGCATCCGCAGCCTTTTCCACGAGGCCCTTCAACGCCCCGCTGCAGAGCGGACCAGGTTCATCCAGCAACGAGTGCGCGGGCGATGAATCCCTGCGGCGCGAAGTCGAATCGCTGCTGTCCGCACACGAGAACGCAGGCGGATTCATGGATGGCGCGCCCATGCCCCTGTCTGCGGGACGTGATGGACCGCGCCGCAGTTCGCGCCGGGCGCGCGGCTGGGCACGTTCGAGATCACGGGAACGCTTGGCGCTGGCGGCATGGGTGAGGTGTACCGGGCCCGCGACACGCGGCTCGGACGCGAGGTCGCGCTCAAGCTGCTGCCGGCCGCCCTCGCGGCGAGCCCCGACCGGCGCGCCCGCTTCGAGCGCGAATCACGACTGCTTGCGGCGCTGAACCATCCCAACATCGGCGCGATCCATGGCATCGAAGAGGTCGATGGCCGCCTCGTGCTCGTCCTCGAACTGATCGAAGGGCCGACGCTCGCCGACCGCCTCGCGTCCGGTGCCGTGCCGATCGCGGAAGCGCTGCGAATTGCGCGCGACCTCGCCGAGGCGCTCGCGGCCGCACACGGCAAAGGCATCGTCCATCGCGACGTGAAGCCGGCGAACGTGAAGATCACGCCGGAGGGCGGCGTGAAGCTGCTCGATTTCGGCCTGGCGAAAGGCACGACAGCCAGCGTCGACAGCACGGCGCCACGTCCGCGGATCCCGACGTGACGGGTGCCGGCATGATTCTCGGCACCGGCGCGTACATGAGCCCCGAGCAGGCGCGCGGCCACGCGATCGACAAGCGCACGGACAACTGGGCGTTCGGCTGCGTCCTCTACGAGATGCTGTCGGGCAGGCGCGCGTTCGCGGGCGACACGATCTCGGACACGATTGCGGCCATCCTGGAGCGGGAGCCCGACTGGACGGCGCTGCCTCCGGCGCTCTCCCCGGACGTTCATCGCCTCGTGCGGCGGTGCCTGCAGAAGGATCCGCACCACAGGATCCACGACATCGCGGATGCGCGCGTCGAGATCGAGGAAGCCTTGGCCGCGCCCCGCCGGAGCGGCCGGGAAGCGTCGCGTTCATGGAAGCTGCGCAGCTGGGCGATCGGCCTGGCAGCTGTCGTCGTCCTCGGATTATTCATTCAGGGCTGGGTACGCTCGGACAGACAGCCCACGCGCGTCACGAGTGCCCCGCTGCGAACCGTGCCGCTCACAAGTCTTCCGGGTCGACAACGAGCTCCGACCTTCTCCCCGGACGGCAACCAGATCGCGTTCGTCTGGGACGGCGAAACAGGGAACGACGATATCTACGTGCAGCTGGTGGGTGCCGGGACGCCGCTCCGGCTGACGACGGACCCTGCATCGGACAGAAATCCAGCGTGGTCGCCGGACGGTCGCTTCGTCGCCTTCATCCGGTTCTCGGCCACCCGAGAGCGGGATGTTCGTCGTCCCCGCCCTCGGTGGTGCCGAGCGCAGGGTCGCCGCAGTTCACTGGGAGGACCACTGGGACCTGTACGGTGCCGGTCTCAGCTGGTCTCCGGACGGGAGGTTCCTGGCCGTCACCGACACAGCTGCGCCGCAGGCGTCCGGGAGCCTGTTCCTGGTATCCGTCGACGGCGGGGCACGACGCCAACTCACGTTTCCGCCGCCGGGGAATGTTCGCGATGTGGCGCCCGCAATCTCGCCGGATGGTCACACTGTCGCCTTCGTCCGGGTCACGAGCGGCGGGGTGAGCGACATCTATCTCGTTCCGTTTGACGGCGGCGAACCGAAGACGTCTCACGTTCAGCGAGGCGTGGATCGAACGCGTCGCGTGGGCCGCGAATGGTCGCGACCTGGTGTATTCGTCCGGTGGAGCTTTTGCGGGCGGTACCTTGTGGAGGGTGTCGGGGTCCGGCGGCAAGCCCGAACGGGTGCCGATAGGAGGCGATAACGCGACCTATGCCGCCATCTCCAGCCGGAGCAACCGACTCGCCTACGTCCGCCGGTGGATGGACGCAAGCATCTGGCGACTCGAGATTCCACAGTCCGGGCAGATCGTCAGGCCGCCCACCAAGGTCATTGCATCGACACGGTACGAAGGCGGCCAGCAATTCTCGCCCGATGGGAGAAGGATCGCCTTCCACTCAGACCGCTCGGGAAGCTCCGAGATCTGGGTGTGCGACGCGAGCGGCGGCAACCCGCTTCAATTGACGTCGCTCGGGAGGAGCAACACCGGCACGCCTCGGTGGTCTCCTGATGGCCGGCGCATTGCGTTCGATGCCCGTCTCGGACGGGATGGGGATATCCACGTGATGGATGCCGACGGCGGTGCGCCGCGCCGCGTGACGACCGAACCGTCCGAAGACGTGGTTCCAAGCTGGTCCAGGGACGGCCGGTGGATCTACTTTGCCTCCAATCGCAGCGGACGTTGGGAGGTCTGGAAGGTGCCGGCCGACGGTGGACAGGCCGTGCAGCTCACAAAGAACGGCGGCTTCGCCGCGTTCGAGTCACACGATCGACGGTTCGTCTATTACGCGAAAGGTCTCACCGCCCGTGGACTCTGGAGAGTATCGGTGAACGGCGGTGACGAGGCGTCCGGTCCTGGACTTCCCCGACATTGGCTACTGGGGCTACTGGGTAGTGGCGGAGAACGGGATCTATTTCGTCAACACCGACGCCAGACCGTACGCGCTCGAATTCTTTGAC
Organism: Vicinamibacteria bacterium; assembly: GCA_963697705.1. GTDB lineage: Bacteria > Acidobacteriota > Vicinamibacteria > Vicinamibacterales > JAENWD01 > CAVUCH01. The sequence goes on along the minus strand of CAVOPA010000004.1, from coordinate 57,545 downwards.
TTCGCCACCCGCCGCGTGTTGCACGTCGTGAATCTCGAGAAGGCGCCAGTCGGATGGGATTCCGGGCTCGCTCTTGCTCCCGACGAGCGAGCCGTTCTTTACCTGCAGGAGGACCAAGTCAGCAGCGACATCGTGCTGGCAGAGAACTTTCAATGACCTGCGCGCGCGAGACGCTTCGCCTGCGACGACTCACGCCGCCGCCGATGACAACGACTGACTCGCCGGGCGCCTAACCGGGCACAGGAGAGGGCCGCGAGTCCCGGCTGGTCCAGAGCGGATATACTGCGCACTCCAACCTTGTCAGCCCTGAGACCGCGCACTTCATTCGGGGCGTACGAGATCCTGTCGCCGCTCGGCGCCGGTGGGATGGGCGAGGTCTACCGGGCGCGCGACTCGAGGCTGGGACGCGAGGTCGCCCTCAAGATCCTGCCGCCGGCCGTGTCCCAGGATCCCGATCGCGTGGCACGCTTCGCACGCGAAGCGCAGGTGCTCGCGGCCCTCAACCACCCCAACATCGCGGCCATCTACGGGCTCGAGGAAGCGGCCGCCGACGACGGCACGACCGCGCGGGCGCTGATCCTGGAACTGGTCGAGGGCGAGACGCTCGCCGAGCGGATTGCTCGTGGCCCGTTGCTCGTGGGCGACGCTCTTCGGAGTCGCCGGACAGCTTGGCGACGCGCTCGACGCCGCGCACAAGAGGGGTGTCGTTCACCGCGATCTGAAGCCGGCCAACATCAAAGTCACTCCGGAGGACGTGGTCAAGGTTCTCGACTTCGGCCTCGCGAAGACCTTCGACAGCCAGTCCAGGCTGATCGACTCGCCGACGATGATGACGCTCGGCACCCACGCGGGTGTCGTGATGGGCACGCCGGGGTACATGAGCCCCGAGCAGGCTCGCGGGCACCCGGTGGATCGGCGGACCGACATCTGGGCGTTCGGCTGCGTGCTCTTCGAGATGCTCACTGGGCGGCGGGCGTTCGACGGTCAGACGATGTCGGACGCGATCGCCCGGATCCTCGAGCGGGAACCGGACTGGGCCGCGTTGCCGCGTGGGACTCCGCCGCCCGTTCGCGAGCTGCTGAAGCGGTGTCTGGACAAGGACCCCGCAGGGCGACCGGCTGATCTCGCGGCCGTGCGTGCCATCCTCGATCAGGCACGCGCGCCGCGCGCTCGTTCTGCCCGATCTCGCGCGATGGCGGCCCTCGCCGGCGCCCTGACGCTTGCCGCCCTGTGGTGGCTCCGCTCCGACCGGCTGACGCCCACGGGTTCGTCGTCCTGGGAGCAGATCACGAGCTTTCCCGACAGCGTCACCCAGCCGGCGCTGTCGCCCGACGGGAGGATGCTCGCGTTCATTCGCGGGGAGAGCACGTTTGCGGCTGCGGGAGAGGTGTACCTGAAGCGGCTGCCCCACGGCGACCCCACGCCGCTGACGAGCGACGGCCTGTTCAAGATGGACCCGGTGTTCTCGCCGGATGGCAACCGCCTGGCCTACACGGCGGTGGGGAATCGCTCGCTGCGCACCGCCTGGGACACTTGGGTGATTCCTGAGGTGAGGGGAAACGCACGGAGCTGGCTCAAGAACGCGTCGGGGCTGACCTGGGTCGGTCCGTCACAGGTGCTGTTCTCGGAAATCAAGGATCGGCAGCACATGGGAATCGTCACAGCGTCGGACAGCCGTGCCGATCCTCGCGAGCTGTACCTTCCTGTCCACCGCGACGCGATGGCACACCGATCGTCCCGCTCGCCTGACGGACAGTGGGTGCTCGTCGTCGAAATGGACGAAGGTGGGGTGTTCACGCCGTGCCGGCTTATCCCGTGGCAGGGAGGCTCGGGTCGCCTCGTCGGTCCAACGCCGGGCCGCTGCACGAGCGCGGCGTGGGCGCCGGACGGCCGGTGGATGTACTTCGCGGCGGACACCGGCAGCGGGCTTCCACGTGTGGCGACAGCGCTTCCCCGGTGGCGAGCCCGAGCAGGTCACCGCCGGCGGGACGACGGAGGAGGAAGGACTGGCCATAGCGGGCGACGGCCGCTCGCTCATCACCTCCGTAGGCCAGCAGAAGCGTGGCGTGTGGATCCACGACGCGTCCGGAGAGCGCCAGATCTCGCTGGAGGGGTATGCCTACTGGCCGCTGTTTTCGGCAAACGGGCGGACGCTCTGCTTCCGTGTGACACGCAGCGTCGCGACAGGCCAGACCCCATCCGAGCTGTGGATGAGCGACCTCGAGTCTGGCCGCATCGAGCGGCTGCTCCCCAGCCAGTTGATCACCCAGTACGACCTGTCCCAAGACGATCGGTTGGTCGCGTCGGTCCGGGAACCGGATGGCAAGTCTCGACTGTGGCTGGCGTCGCTCGACGGACGCGAGCCGCCCAGGCGTCTGGGCACACTCGAGGGAAGCAGTCCGCGCTTCGGCGCAGGTGGCACGATCTACTTCCTGGCGACCGACCGGGGTTCACTGGCGCTGTTCCGCACCGACGATACGGGGAGGACCCGCGAGAGAGTCAGTTCAGACGACCTGGGTCTTGTTCTCGGCCTGGTCTCTCCGGACGGTGCGTGGTTGACCGTCGCACGCGGCCTCCGCGATGTCGTTGCGTTGCCGACCGGCGGAGGGGCTGCCGTTCCCGTCCTTCAACGCAGCGTGGCACGGCTGCGGTGGAGCCCGGATGGAATGCGTGTGCTCCTGCAAGTCCAGGCCGGCTCGGCGAGCGCCTTCGGCTTTGGCCGCACGTACGTGCTGCCGCCCGCCGCGGGCTCGATGCTGCCACGGCTGCCACCCGGGGGCTTCAAGACCGAGACCGAGATCGCCCTGGTCCCAGGCGTCGAGATTCTGCCCTACAGCGACCTGGCGTTCAGCCCGACGCCAGGCGTCTACGCGTTCTCGAAGATCGTCACGACGCGCAATCTGTATCGGGTACCGCTGCGTTGAGCATCACGCACATCCGGGACGTCATTCGGATCTCGATGATTGTGGCGTCTCAGTTCGCGATCTCGTCTGTGACAGCGTGTGCCCGTAATCGTCCGGGGCCGCGAGCAACCGCTGTCGTTTCCGTTTGATGGAATGCGCCGGAGTGCGCATACTCTCCCCGATGCTCAAATCCGGAACGAGGCTCGGCCGCTATGAAGTGGGCGCCAGACTAGGGGCCGGCGGTATGGGAGAAGTGTACCTGGCGCACGACACCCGGCTCGATCGCAAGGTCGCCTTGAAGATTCTGCCCGACGAGGTTGCTGCCGATCCCGACCGCATGAGGCGTTTCGAACAGGAAGCCCGGACAGCATCGGGCTTGAACCATCCCAACATCATCACCATCTACGAGATCGATCAGTCCGGCTCCACGTCGTTTATCGCCACCGAGTTCATCGAAGGCGCAACCCTGCGGGAACGCCTGCGCGCGCAGCCGATGCCGCCTGGAGAAGTCCTGGATGTAGCGGTCCAGGTCGCAGGTGCACTGGCGGCTGCACACGCCAACGGCATCGTGCATCGCGATATCAAGCCGGAGAATCTCATCCTCCGCAGCGACGGCATCGCGAAGGTCCTGGATTTTGGCCTGGCGAAACCGACCGGCGGTGAATCGCCGGAGCTGCTGGACGGTGAGACGCCGACGCGTGCTCACGTCAAGACGGACTCGGGACTGGTGATGGGTACCGCCACCTACATGTCCCCGGAGCAGGCGCGCGCGCAACAGGTCGATGCGCGCACGGACATCTTCAGCCTCGGGATCGTGCTCTATGAGCTGCTGACAGGACGGCTGCCGTTCGAGGGATCCGGTATCTACGAAATCATGGCGGCGATACTGAGCGACCGCGAAGCGCCACCCCTTTCCCGCTATTCATCCGACGTCCCGCCCGAACTCGAGCGTATTGTCGCCAAGGCGCTGCGAAAGAACCGGGAGGAGCGATATCAGAACACAAAGGACCTCCTCCTCGACCTGCAGAGTCTCAGGCAGCGGCTGGAATTCGAGAGGATCCAGCCGGCGTCGTTGACCAGGGAAGACGATACCGTCCGCTTCGCGGAACCCACGCCGCGCCGCACGCCACTTCGGATGACAAGCCTGGCGTGGGTGCTGCTGGCGGTCGTGGGCGGCGCGATCGGCTATGCGTCGTGGCGGCAGGCGCACGCTCCAGGCCAGCCTCAGATCAAGTCACTTGCGATACTACCGCTCAAACCGCTCGGTGCCGGTGACAACTACCTTGGGCTCGGCATCGCGGACGCGGCGATCCGCAGACTCAGTCAAACCGGCAGACTCATTGTGCGCCCGACAAGCGCGGTGCGCCGATACCTGACTGAGGACACCGATGCGCTCGCCGCGGCGAAACAGCTGCAAGTCGATTCGGTGCTCGAAGGGTCGCTTCAGCGCGCGGGTGACCGCCTGCGGGTTACGGTCAATCTCCTCAGGAGCAGTGACGGCGTCGTCGCTGTGGTCGGACAGTTTCGATATGCGGATGGCAGACATCTTCACCGTTCAGGATACGGTGGCGCAGCAGCTCGCGTCGCGTTTGCGCCTGCAACTGGACCCGTCGCAGGAAGCGCGCCTGACAAAGCATTACACGTCAAATCCCATTGCCTACGAGTTCTATCTGAAAGGCGCCTACAACTTCGACCAACGCATGCGGGATCCTGCGCAGATGATCGAGAGCACAATCACTTTCTATAAACAAGCGATTGAAGCCGACTCGAACTTCGCGCTCGCGCACGCCCAGCTTGCCTACGCATACGCCTCGCTGGCGGTGTTTCTGGAACCAACACAGCCGGCCTGGGTGGAGCACGCAAGGGAGGAGATCAACCGCGCGCAGGCGCTCGACCCGCAGCTCGCGGAAACCCACCTGGCGCGCTTTCAGCTTTTGTACAGTCAATTTGAAGGCTACCAGGGAGAAGCCGCGGTTCGCGAGGCGCGCCTGGCCAACCAGCTGAACCCGAACGTCGGTCACGGCGAGTTGGCTTACATGTACAACCATCTTGGACTCGAAGACCTCGCCGCGCGTGAGCTCGCCCGCGCCCTGGAAATCGATCCGACGAGCGAGGCTCTCAAACAAACTCAGCTCCACCTCTATGAGCTGCAGTCCAGATACGATGACTACGCCGCCGACAGAACTGTTCCCCATGGCGGCAGAGTCGAAGTGTTGTATTTGATCAGCAAAGGTCGACTGGACCAAGCGCAGAAGGTCATTGACGAGTGGTCCACAGCGCAGTCGAATCGTCCCCAATTACCTCCCACGCGGGCACTGCTCCTTGCTTCAAGAGGAGAGTTTCGCGCCGCGGAAGCCGAGATCCCGGCGATTGTTCGCATGCATCCGCTGAAAGACCCGCTGTATCATCACGCCACGTATGACATCGCCTGCATCTATGCGTTGGAAGGTAAGAGTGCTGATGCGGTCAAATGGTTGAGAGAATCTGCGGTCACCGGTTATCACCTCTATCCGCGATATACCCGCGATGCGTTTCTGGACCGCATCCGCCAGTCGCCCGAATTCATTCAGTTCCTTGCCGAGATGAAAGCGGAGAACGATCGGTACCGGCATGAATTCTCTTGAGAGGAGCCCAGCGCTCGCTGGTGTTGCCACTGCATCGGTTACGTGAGACAGGGTTCAGCCCAGCAAATCGGCGCGCGCAAGCAGGCCTGAAGGCCTGCCCCACATGACTACACAAGTAAATCGCGGGGCGAGGCTGCCACTGCATCCGTCACGTGGGGCAGGGCTTCAGCCCTGCAAATCGGCGCGCTAGGCGACCGGTGAGAGGCCATGCATCCGCAGATATTCGACGCATTCAGGGTCTTCGACGAGAACGGGACGATCTCGGGGCGCATCGACCAGGTGTCACTCGACCAGTTGAGCGCTGGCGCGGTCGTGATCAAGGCGGCATACTCGAGCGTCAATTACAAAGACGCCCTTGCGGCGACCGGTACGGGCAAGATCATGCGCCGCTTTCCGCTCGTTGGCGGCATCGACGTCGCCGGCACCGTCGAGTCGAGTGCCGACGGGCGCTTCAAGACGGGCGATCAGGTACTCGTCACCGGCTACGACCTGGGCGTGGCGCACGACGGCGGATATGCCGCTTACGCTCGAGTACCAGCCGAGTGGGTGGTGCCCTTACCCGGTGGCCTGTCCCTCTTCGACGCAATGGCCATCGGCACCGCGGGATTCACGGCGGCGCTGTCGATCGTCGAGATGGAGCGGAACGGTCTGGCGCCATCGAGCGGCCCCGTCATCGTGACCGGCGCGACTGGTGGTGTCGGGAGTATCGCGATTCAGGCGTTGGCGGCCAGGGGCTACTCCGTGACCGCGCTCACCGGCAAGGCGCACGAAGCCGACTACTTGCGCATGCTCGGTGCGACGAGCGTCCTGACGCGGGAATCGCTCGAAATGGGGTCGCGGCCACTCGAGAAGTCGATGTGGGCCGGCGCCGTCGATCCAGTCGGCGGTGACGTGCTCGCGTGGCTGACGCGAACCATGATGTACGGCGGCTGCATCGCGAATTCCGGGCTGACCGGAGGCACCGACCTCAGGACGACGGTGTTACCGTTCATCCTGCGCGGCGTGAAATTGCTCGGGATCGATTCGGTGATGTGCCCGGCTGCCACGCGCCTCGAGGTGTGGCGGCGCCTCGCCGGTGACCTCAAGCCGGCCGAACTCGCCACTGCCACACGAACGATCTCGCTTGGCGAGCTCCCCGACGCGTTTGCGGAGCTGCTCGCAGGTAAGGCACGAGGACGATTCGTAGTCGATCTATCCGGCGCGTAGTGGTCCTCGGGTCCGGAAGAGACCGACGGCATGCGTCTCAGGCTTGCGCGGTCGAAGGCGCTCCGCGGTCGCCCAGGGTGGTCCGGATTCGATGGAGGAGACGCTCGGCCGCCTCGCCCGCGTCATGGCCGGAGAAGTCGCCCTCCAACTCGATCGTCGACAGTGTCGCGTCGATGCTCCTCAACGTAGCGACAGTACGAGTGTCGCCCGCCTGGCACACGTCGGAGGCGAGCACGACCAGCTTCGGGCGCGTCGCCTTGACCAGCGTGATCGCGTCTGACAGGCTGCTCACCGTCATGACGCCGTATCCAGCGTGCCCCAGCAGCTCGCGCACGTAGGCCTGCACGTCGGCCGAACGCCCGACCGAGAGGATCTCCGTTCCGAGGCGACCCGGCGCGCGCGTCGATGCACCAGGTTCGTAGAACGCGTGGACGGCATCGGCGTCCGACGCGTGGATGTGGAAGAGCGTCTGAAGACGCGTGATCTTCAGCACCTCGCCGATCCGACCGGGGACGGCGCAGAGTTTGAGATCGCCGCCCGCGGCGCGGCATCTCGTGAGCAGCCGCACCAACAGGCCGAGACCGCTGCTGTCGATGAAGTCGACATCGCAGAGGTTCAGGACGATACAGGGATCGTGCGACGGCACGCCCACGTGCTGCTGGAGTGCGGAGGACTCTGAACCCTCGACAATTCTTCCGCGGCACATCATGACCGTGATGTCGCCGACCCGACGGCTCTGCACAGACAGCGGCATGAGAGAACTCCGTGGCCCGGCAGACGCGACTGGACGGCCCGGAAGGGCATTGTGCTCCACCGCGAGGGTCCAGGCAACCGTGAACGCCCGCGACTGGCACCTCCGGCTGCCGTGGGGCTGGCGATGCTATTCGACTGCTCCCTTCGCGTCCGGCTGAACCTGCAAGAGGGTCGTCGACAGCACCGCGTTCTGGCCAGTGAACGGACGATCGTGCGCGGCGATGAGCAGGACGCACACGGCCATGGCAGTGGAGAACAGTCCCATCGCCAGAGCGGCACCGTCCGGTTGTCGCTGTGCACCATGGCGACGGCGGCCAACGTGCAAATCGCCTGGATCAACAGGCTCATCCACTTGACCGAGTTCACTTCCGCTTGGCTCACGAGGATCCGCTGGCGCCGTGCGTCCAGCGCGTTCTCGAGTGCCGCGACGATTCCCCGTTGCGCGGCTACTTGCCCTTCGCCGTGAACGGGCGTAGCCAGGGTGGTCTGCAGCGCCTGCGCGAGCGCGGTTGGAATCATGGTGAGGGTCGCGCGGCGGTGCGCCATGGCGGGCCACTCCTCGGTCACGGCTACTTGAATGTGCTGGCGCACGAGCACGCGCAGGCGGGCCCCGGTCTCTCCCGGGAAGCTTTCGGACAGAATGACGACGGCGCGCAGCGCGCTGGCCTCGCGATTGACGGCACTCTGCGCGCCCTCGACGTCACGCCAGGCCTGCGCTGCAAGAAACGCGACGAGCAGACCGAAGATGATGCCCAGCGGCGGCAGCAGCCCGGACGAGACGCCCTTGAAGGCGCGTGCGCGGTCGCCTACGGCGAGAGACAACACAACGCGATAGATCATGGCAGCGACGAGATACGCACCGCCGAAGATCACGATTGCCATCAGCCATAAGGGAAGGCCGTGTATCCAATCGCTCATGTCCGTCGACCATCTGGGCCGCGAGGCGTGCGGCGGATCCAGTGTTCGCCTGTGATGTCGTCCTCGACATCGTCCTGCACGAAGCGTGTCGTACCGCGTACGACGACCATCGTGCAGCCACTCCGAGCACCTGTGGCACATGCGGTCAAGCGAGTGGAACGTGGATGGTAGTCGAGCCAGGCCACGCATCCTGGATGGCGACGTGCAGGTCCCAGAAGGAGTGCTGCGGCGGCTTTTTTGTCCAGCGCACGAACGGCGCAGCCGGAATCGAACTTTGCAATTCGCTGCCACGGAACGGCTTGGGATGTGTCGGAGAAATTGGCTGGGAGGCAGGGACTCGTTTTCGGAACTGGCTGTTGGCGACCGCGGCATCGGGGCGGGCATTCCTCACCAGTCGCAGCTGTTCCTGAGGTGCAGCATCCCGGTGTAGCGGCTTTTTCGGACTTGAATTGCTAAGCTGTTGAAGCACAAGGACTTATTTCGCCCCGTCGTTCCGCTCAGCTTTCTCGTCGGCTCGCCCTAATACTCAGTAGAATGGTGACCCATCCGTTCGGCCCGCCGCGTTGATGCGAGCGCAGAAATCACCGATGCGAGGTCGTGGAGCGAGACGTGGCACAATCCCGCGCGTGACATTGCGCACAGCGCAAACAAGTACGCCCCCGAACGGACTGCAATTCCTCGCGGCGTTACATGCGGGGCTTCGTCTCCGAGAGGACGACCAGAAACTGCTGCACCAGTTTCGGCCGAGGCGTCCGTTTGTTCACGCGGCGGTCCGTCGCGGCTTTCCCGCAAGCGGCGCGAGGCTCAGGCGAAGCTTGAACGGCCGAGTCTGCCGCGACGGACGAGTGCCTGGTCTTTGCATTGAGCATCCAACGATGGGAGGCTGAGATGCGCACGGAGGATCGAATCCGCCAGCAGCAGCGTTAGATGTCCGATCGACCGGCGGCGAAGCCGCGTCCGGATGAGCGCGTGAAGGTCACGAGTGGCTGCCGATGTGGAGACCCTCGACTCGGTCCTCAGCAGCCGTCGTGCACCACTCGCAGACTTCGTAAAGTGCGACGTTGAGGGAGCCGAGATGGCGGTCTTCAAAGGCGGCGCAACGCTGTTCGACCGCGAAGACGCACCATTGGTTCTGTACGAGGCTGACGCGCGATCGGCCGCGGCATTCGGGCTGGACATCGCGGCGGCGACACGCGTGCTACGTGGCTTCGCGCGCGCGGCCTACTCATTCCTCTGGGTGCGGAAGAATGCGACGGTTCGGGAAATCGATCTACCTGGCGGGCGATGGCAGAATTTGAATCTTGTTGCTGTGCCAGCGGCGCGGCGCGACCGAGTGTCCGGCCTACAGTTGCTGCCCTGAACATGGCCGCTCGCGACGTGCGTCATGGTCCGAAAAGGTGGCCGCGCTCGTGAAATAGGAGCCGCCGCCCGGGCGGTTGCTCGACCCTCACGGGCAAGGTGCTTCGGCAGGCAGAGCCGGACCGTGCCCGAATCTCACAGCCCAGTCCAAGTAGCACGGCCTCAGCAGCCATGCCGGGTCAAGCAGTGTTTGCCGATGACGTGATCGCGGCCTTCGATCGTGCCAGGATTCTTGGCGTCCGCGCCGGGGCCACTCATCGCTTCACGGGTGTGTGGGTGGTCGTGGTGGAGGGGCGGCCGTTCGTGCGGTCGTGGAACGACAAGCCGACCGGCTGGTTCCGGGCCTTCAGGCGCGAGCCCGGGGGCGCGGTGCAGCTCGGTGATCGCGAGTTGCCGGTGCGCACGGCGATCGTGAGAAACGCACGCATCCGCGACGCCGTCACCGCCGCCTACGCGGCGAAGTACGCGACAAAGGCCTCGAAGAAGTGGGTCGACGGCTTTCGCGAGCCGTCCCGCCTGTTGACGACGCTCGAACTGTGCCCCTCCGGCTCCGGGCGATGACGTCGCCGCCAGCTTCCCTTCAATCGAAGCACGGATCGCATCGGACGCGGACGCCGGTCACGAGCGACCGCAGATCGCGAGCGGGCGCCGCCAGACCCACATGCCGAGAGATCACAGGGCCGCTGGCCTGGCTGGATCGCTACCTCGGTCCGGTGGAGCGGCGAGCGGCTCCACCTCCACCCTGGCGTCGAACGCCGCCTGTCCACCCGAGAAGCCAAACAAGTCGACTGCATGGTCTGGGATCACGATCGCGCCTGACGTCAGCCGATTGAGGCCTTCCCATCCGTCGCGCATCCAGACGGTGCCGGCAGGAATCCGCGCGGTGACATGCGCCCGCGCCCTCATGTCGCCGCGTTCGTTGTGGATGCGGATCGGCGCCCCATCCGCGATCGCGCGCGCATCCGCGTCCGCAGGCGCGATCCACAGCTCTGGCTCCGAGTCCGCTTTCGCCAGCGTCGGCAGCGCGCGGCCGTGGTCGTAGAAGGCGTGGAAGTGCGTGAGGGTCCGTCCCTGCCGCAAGATCAGAGCAAACGGCGACACCGGCAGGTCGTCGTGCACGGGCAGGGGCGGGAAGCCGAGCGCAGCGGCGCGCTCGGACGAGAACTCGATCTTGCCTGACGGCGTGGCAAACGTCCGGTCCGGATGCGCGACAGGCGACACCGCCAGTGCGCGGATTCCCCCCTCACTGGCGAGGCTTGCCACGGTCGCTCGACCGGTGCTCGGGTGATCGAGGATCGCGTCGATCGGACCGGCGTCGCTCTCCCATGGCCAGAAATCGGTGATGTCGAGGCGCTCCGCGAGTCCGCGGAACAGGAATGAGACGGGCTTGGCTTCCCCGGGCGCCTCCAGGATCTTCGGCATCAGGTAGAGGTGCGAGTTGGTGCTCTTGCATCCGAGCTCTTCGAGCCACGCCGTCGCCGGGAGCATCACGTCGGCGTAGCGCCTGGCGGTGTCGTTGAAAAAGAGGTCGTAGCTCACGACGAGATCCTGCCGCGCGAGGCCGGCGCCGACAGCGGTCGCATCCGCGTACGACGACAGCATGTTCGTGCCGAGCAGGAGCATGGCGCGCAGCCGCCGGTCCAGCATGGCCTCCGTGACGCGGGGCATCTGATTCGGAATGTCGTCGCCAGGCGGACGCCGTTCGATCGCGAGCAAATCGGTGTTCAGGGCCTGGCCGCGCGCCGACGCCCCGTGGCGTGGTCCGAATCCACCGCCCGGCACGCCGAGATTGCCGGTGAGCGCCGGCAGGCATCCGATCGCACGGCCGCCCTGCCAGCCATTCGCGCCCTTGTACATCGAGCTGCCGCCGAGGACGATCATCGCGGGCTTCGTCGACGCGTAGCGGCGCGCGAGCGCCACGATACGTTCGGCGTCGATGCCCGTGATGGGCGCCGCCCAGGCCGGCGAATGGGTCTTGACGTGCTCCGCCAGCGCATCGAAACCCACCGTATAACCTTTGACGAAGCCTCGGTCGAAGAGCCCTTCGTCGATGATGACGTGCATCATCGCGAGCGCCAGCGCCGCGTCCGTCCCGGGGCGCAGGACGATCAGCTCGTCCGAGTGCCGGCTGCTTTCGGTCTCACGAATGTCGATCGTGATGACGTACGCACCGCGCGCGCGGGCCGCGGCGACGTGGCGTGCGGTGTTGGGCTGGCTCGCGACGTTGGCGGCCCACATGACGATGAGCTCGCTGTGCGCGCTCATGTCTTCCTTCGCGCTGACCTCGAGCGCGCCGGTGAGGCCGAGCCCGTACGCGCCCAGGCCCCAGCAGATCATCGTGCCTGACCACCACTGTGCGCCGCTGAGATTGGCGAATCGGCGGGCGAGGTACGAGGAGATACGCGTGCCGTAGTTGCTCGCGGCCAGGCCATGTCCCGTCCACAATCCAACCGCCGCCGGTCCGACGGCCCGCATCGTTCCTGCGATACGATCGAGCGCCTCGTCCCAGCTGGTCTCGTGCCACGGCGTGTCGCCGCGACCGTCGCGCACGAGCGGGCGGAGCAAGCGGTCGGGATTGTCGATGATCTCACGCGATGCGTGCCCGCGCGTACAGAGGAACCCACGGCTGTCCGGGTTTTCGGGATCGCCCTTCACCCTCGTGACCCGCCCGTCGGTGACCTGGACCAACATCCCGCACAAGGTCGGGTGACAGTTCATGGGGCACATCGTGCGGAAGGTGCCCGACATCTTTGCTTGCCATGATGTTAGAGCATAGCGCGACGATCACCGCCAAACGAGCAGCGGTCAATCGTCACGCACGTCTGTGAACACCCTGCTTGAAGTTGTCCAGCATGTGATCGCACGTGCGCATGGTGAACGCGACGATGGGCATCGTGGTGGTCTTGTCGGTGCAGTTCGGAAAGATGCTCGCGTCACAGATGTACAGGTTGGGCACGTCGTGGGCCTGGGCCCACTTGTTGGTCACGTATCGCTTGGGGTCATCGCCAAAGCGACAGACTCCCGTTTCGTGCAGGCTGGTGCCCGGACGACTCGGTTCGTCGTCCATGCCCCAGAACTCGCCACGCATCGCTTTGAAGAGGTCGACCATCACACGCTTGGAGTGCTCCCACATCAACAACTCGTTCTGACCCCATTGGAAGTGAAAACGCAGCTGCGGGATGCCGAAGATGTCCTTCGTTTCCGGATCGATGTCGACGTAGTTGGTGGGACTCGGAAGCGTCGGCGCCTGAATGAGTGAGCCGACTGGCGTCGGATAATACCGCTTGATCTCGCGCTTGAAGGTCGTGCCAAAGCCCTCGATCTGCGAGTAGTAGCCGGGGAACTCCCCACAGCCCCCGCCCATGTAGACCGAATAGCCCCGGATGAATGTCTCCTCCCGAGGGTTCGTCAGATTCTGCCAGCGCGGCATCCAGGCCACCGTGGAGTCGGCGATGTTGTCCGGCGTCGCAGGCTGCCCGAGGAGCTGGGGCAGGTATCCATATCCGGGAGATCCGTACAGGTGCTCGCACAGATTCCGTCCCAGCTGGCCGCTGGAATTGGCAATGCCGGTGGGCCAGTGTGGCGACGTCGAATTCAGCATGATGTGCGCGGTCTCGACACAGGACGCGGCGAGCACCACCACCTTGGCGTAGATCTCAACCTCCCGACGAGTGGCGCGATCGACGTACGCCACACCCGTCGCCAAGCCGTCCTGATCGACCAGCACGCTGCGCACGAGCGCATTCGTGACGAGCGTGAGATGCTTGGTCGCCTCGGCGTCCGGAATGGTGAACCAGGTGGGAGAAAAGAACGACCCCACGTCGCAGCCACGACCGCAATTGCCGCAGTAGTGGCAGGCGGGGCGACCGTTGTGCGCCACCGTCAGCTGCGCACAGCGATCCGGCAGGTAGGGCAGGCCGATCTTCTCGGCACCCTTCTGAATGATGTAGTCGATGCAGCGCCACGGCATGGGCGGCAGATACTCGCCGTCTGGATTGCTCGGCCGGTTCTGAACCGTGCTGGCCACCCCCATGTAGCGCTCGGCCTTCGAAAACCACGGTGCCATTTCGGCATAGGCGACGGGCCAGTTCTCGCCGACGCCGTCGAGGTCCGCGGCCTTGAAGTCGATGTCCCCGAACCGAGCCGACGAGCGCCCCCAGAAATTGGCCTTGCCGCCCGTAGCCTTGCATCGCTTCCAGTACCAATCGGTGCCCGGAGCGTTGGAATAGGCCACGTCATGCTCGAAGAGATCGCTGGCCTCGCTGTATTCGGACTCTTCCACCGAGTACGGTTCCTGGTGCGCCTTGCGCTGCAGCCGCAGCGGATTGCCATACCCGCGGAACTTCAGGTCGTAGACCTGCCGATGACCGCGATAGTCCTTGGCGGGGTCGATACGCTGTCCGGAGTTCAGCGCGCACACCTGAAGACCGGCCTCGCACAGGATCTTCATGGCGGTGCTGCCGCCAGCCCCCGTTCCCACCACGATCGCGTCGAACACCCTGGGTGCCACTGAGGTCCTCCCTAGTCCCTGCCGTGGTGGACTGGAGCACCCTGGCCCGGTTCCCGGAGCCGCACATGCTCGGGATCATCGGCATGGGGACAGGCCGGCATCGCCGGCCACGCCACCTGCAAGCCGGGATAGCCAAGGCTTTCGAGACCAATCTTGGTCGTGTAGTAGCCGACGACCGCATACTCCCGCATCATCTGAAAGAACGCGCGCCCACTCTCGGTGCCAGGGGTGAACCTGGCGCGGTACGCGAGCTCTTCGAGCAGGCTGGTCTGCTGCTCTGGCGTGCAGTCGAGGAACTCGTGCCGATGCTCCGACTGGCTGCGCGCGTTCATCCAGTTGAGCCCGGCGACGAATCGGTTCTGCGCCTGCCGCCCGTTCTCCATGGCATCGTCTGTCGATCGAAAGTCGCGCGAGCCGCAGACAGGCACGCGGTTGGCGACCATGAAGTCGATGAACTCGGCCACGCCGGCCTGTGTGGCCCCTGGCGTGTCATCCGCCGGGATGATCATCTCCGCCAGACGCTCGACCAGACGGTAGTGAGCGGGCGAAAAGAAGAGAGGTTGGTACGAGTCTGAACCTGCCGAGGGACCAGGGACGGCAGGATGACTACCGGGACAGGCGAAGGCCCACCTGTGAAAACCGGGGAACGTGCTCGCGACGGCGGCGATGCCCACGTAGCGCAGGATGTCGCGGCGCTCGACTCCTTGTCCGCCCAAGGCTGACCTCCACGGATCAAACCGTCCAACGCCAATGCTGTGCGGGCGAGTATACGCTCTCCGACCGCGATGGATCGGGTCACGCTTGCCGTAGTTTTCAGAAGCGCCTCCAGCCGCGAACCTCCAGCAGAGGCGCAGGGTTTCTGTTCTCGTCGCTCTTGCCGTAGCGCGCCCAACCAACTGCGTTGACGTCCCAACGGTAGTTAGAGGACGGCCGATTCCGAGCCTTCGTGGCCAGGGTGCGACGACGACAGCACGTGGTCAGTCTGCTTCTCGCGGTCGATTCGCGCTCGCTCGCTGTTTGGGACGCGCACGGCGCATTCTGCCGGCGTCGACCGCAGGAGGCGGTCCGGTCAGCAGGCCCTCCGGACAACGAGCTCTCAGACCTCCACCAGGCCAACCGCTCTCAGGTACTCAAATGTCCCGTCATAGAACCTCGGCAACCGCGTCGGGTCGCGATGGTCCCCCGGCGGCACGAAGATCGCCATGCCTTGCCGTGCGCGCGTCAGCAAGACCCGGTATGCGTTCAGCAAGTACCGCTGGCGGTCCGTCTTGTTGACGTTGGTCCACACGTCGCCCCGGAACGTGTGATGCCGCCAGCCTCCGTCGACCAGTCGCAGGTCTGCATCCCACGTGACGCACGCCCAGTCCACCTCGAGCCCCTGCACCTGGAACTCCGTCGCTGCGTCCTCGAGGTAGAAGCTCGAACGAGTGTCCGACGGGTCACCCAGGAACCAGTGGATCGGGTCCACGCTCACGCGGACATCAATGGCGTGAGGCTTGAGTCGCATGGCCTGTGACGAAGCCATCAGCCCGTACTGCTCCGAGCCGCGCGCGTGAGCACGCACCCAGTCTTTCGCACGCGACAGGTCGCGGGTAACGACGATCGGATAGCGGACAGTCACCTGGCCCAACGTCTCTCGTGCACCGTCGCGATCGCAGTCGAGGAGAGCCTTCACGAAGGCAGACACCTTCTCAGACCGAAACGACCGCATCGAGGTGCTGAGGTGCAGACGGCCATCGCGTACCAAAGGCACTACGTCGTCCAGCGAGTCGATGAGTCCAGCGGCCGCGTACTCGGAGCCGGAAAGGTCCGGCGACACGTAGGTCCGCCAGTGCGGAAACGCACGGCCGATAGCCTCCAACCACGCGCCGATGCCCGCCTCTCCTGTGTGGATCTCCTGACCGCCACCGACGAGGCAGATGATCACCGCCCACGTGTCGTGCCGATCCAGGTACGAGATGAGGAACTCGGACTCGGATTGGGTGAACCCAGCGTGCCCCTTCTTGCGCTTCATGAAGTCCGCGGTCTTCTCGCGATTCCAGGCGCGTTGGGCCTCGTCGAAGATGACCACGTGGTCGAACGGCGGCGAGTCGCTCCTGACTCCGTCGTCGCGGAAGTGGTGCACGTTCTGGATGAATGGCTTGACCTTCTGCCGGATTTCACCCTTCCGTGTGGTCCCGTTCAGGCGGCGAAACTCGTCGCGCGTCAGCGCTTCCTGGAGTACGGCGACAAGGGGACCGTTCCCGGACAGGAAGACGGCACGCGCCTCTCCGAACGTCTGGCGGCGGGTCGCGACGTTCAGACCGACGAGGGTTTTGCCTGCCCCGGGGACGCCGGTGACGAAGACGATCGCCTTCTCGTGTCTCGCCCTGGACTGCTCGATGATCTCTTCGACGCGCCCGGAGGTGACGTGGAGGTTCTTGGCCCCTGCATCGTTGCGCGTGATGGCATCGACGGTGTGGCGGGAATACAGCGCTCGCGCCGCTTCGATGATCGTTGGCGTTGGCTGGTACGGTGCCCGTCCCCAGGCGTCGCCGTTCAGCTCAGGACCAGCGACCTGCACAAGTGCCTCCTCAATCGCCAGACGCAGGTCGCTCGGCGTCGATCTCCTTGGCGGTCGCACACCATCGTCGTGAGCGGGCTGCCAGGTCGAATCGGACTCCGTGGCCTTGGTGGCGACAAGAATCGGGAAGACCGGCGCCTCATGGCTGGCCTGATGGAAGTTTTTCAGGTCGAGCCCGTAGTCCCACGCCTGGTTGTAGGCCTCGGTCGTGAACCTCTGCTCACCGCACTTGAACTCGATGGGGACGACCGCCGGGCCCGACACGAGGACGGCATCGATGCGACTCCCGAGGCGGGGAACGTCGAACTCAAGAAACAGCGTACCCTCGAGAGCGGCGAGCGCGGTTCGGAGGACGTCGATCTCCTCGGCCCAGGCCCGACGTTGCTCGGGTTCCAGGGCACCCTGCATGTCCGCCATCGCGAGCACACCGATCACCGTCTCGGACGCAGTAACGAGGAACTCAGTCACCGACACGCCGTAGTAGGCGGACGTCGCGCGCGGTAGGCGAGGTGCCGGCACGGCGCTCAGGATAGCGCGCCTCGGGACTACAACTGCCGCGGGTCCGCTCGGACTAGCCGATGTCGGACGTGCCAACAGGATCGGATCTTGGCGGCCCTGTTTCAGTTGTGTCTCAGCCCGAGATCGTGACTCGGAGCGGAAGACTGAGCTAAGTTGTTGATTGCTATTCGGTTGCAGTGGCTGGGAGGCAGGGATTCGAGCCCGCTGGCGCGGAGCGCGCAGCGCGAGACGCCGCGTGCCTGAAGCCGTGCCGACCAGCCGAGACTGAGCGAATGCGAAGGAGTGGCTGGGACGCAGGGATTCGAGCCCGCTGGCGCGGAGCGCGCAGCGCGAGACGCCGCGTGCCTGAAGCCGTGCCGACCAGCCGAGACTGAGCGAATGCGAAGGAGTGGCTGGGAGGCAGGGATTCGAATTCGGAGCGAGGCGTTTTTCTAAGTTGGTGATGACGCGCGACTTCTGGTTCTAAGCGTTTGAGTCACACGTGGTTACGTCGCTCCGTTTCGTTCACTGCCGTCCATCCGAGTCCGCACGATTCTCCGCCCGTCGTGGAGACATTCTCGAGACGGCGAACAGCCCCTAGTCGCGATCAATCCTTGGCGCGCGAGAACGCGTCTGCTGCCGTGTCAAAATGGCGGGCTACTCGCTGATGACCGACACACGCATCGCCGTTGCCATCGTCGGCGCCGGTCCCGCGGGCCTGCTCCTCGGCCACCTGCTCCACCAGGCCGGCATCGACTCGGTGACCGTGGAGATCCGCAGCGAACCGCACGTCATCGAGCGCGTTCGTGCCGGCGTCCTCGAACAGACGACGGTCGATCTGCTCCGCGAGGTCGGGCTCGGCGACCGGCTGGCGCGTGAGGGGATGCGGCACGACGGCGTGTTCATCGCCTTTGGCGGCCGGCGCCATCGGATCGACTTCGCGGATCTGACGGGCGGCCGCGGCATCACAATCTACGGTCAGAACGAGGTCGTCCGCGATCTGCTGGATGCACGGCGCCGGGCGAACGGGCGCCTGATCTTCGAGGCGGAGGACGTCAACCTTTCGGCGCTCGACTCCGACCGGCCGCGAGTCCACGTGCGGACGTCAGGCGGCACGGAAACGTTCGCCTGCGACTTCATCGCGGGCTGCGACGGGTTCCACGGCGTCTGTCGGGGATCGATTCCGCGAGGCGCCATCCAGTCGCACGATCACAGCTATCCGTTTGGCTGGCTTGGCATCCTCGCTGAAGCGCCTCCGTCATCTCGCGAACTTGTGTACTGCCTGAACGACGCAGGGTTCGCGCTCTTCAGCATGCGATCGGAGCAGGTGACGCGCCTCTACCTGCAATGCGCGCTTGGCGAGTCGCTCGACGACTGGCCGGACGAGCGGATCTGGCGCGAGCTCCACGCGCGGCTGCGAACCGACGATGGCTGGGCGCCGAACGAAGGTCGGATAATCCAGAAAGGCGTCACCGGCATGCGGGCCTTCGTCGCGGAGCCCATGCGGTACCAACGCCTGTTCCTGGCCGGCGATGCCGCGCACATCGTGCCGCCGACCGGTGCCAAGGGCTTGAACCTCGCTATCGCCGACGTGTGGCGCCTGTCGCGGGGGCTGGCCGATTACCACCACGCCGGAAGCCACGGGGCGCTCGACGAGTACTCGGATCGCGGACTTCGCCGCACCTGGCGCGCCCAGCGATTCGCGCACTGGATGACGTCGCTGCTCCACGGCGCACCGGGCGCGACGTCGTCCGACCAGCGCCGCCAGCGCGCGGAGCTCGACTACCTCATTGGATCGCGGGCGGCACAAACCACGCTGGCCGAGAACTACGTCGGCTGGCCGCTCGACTGATGCACAGCCGCCAAAGCATGTAGGATCTGTCTCCGCAATGCCACCGTTCGTCAGGACGACGCGCCACGAAGACGTGGTCGTCGTTGAGATCGACAACCCGCCTGTCAACGCGCTCGGTGCTGGCGTGCCCGAGGCACTCGGCGCGGCGATTGCGGCGGCCGAGCACGAGAGCGGTGTGAAGGCGATCGTGGTGCGAGGCGCGGGACGCACGTTTGTCGCGGGCGCAGACATCAACACGCTGGAGGACGCGGCGTGGGGAGACAGCGCCGCGGCGCCCGACTGGCACGATCTCTTCAAGCAGATCGAGGACTGCAGGAAGCCCGTCGTGATGGCCATCCACGGCACGGCCCTCGGCGGTGGCCTCGAGCTGGCGATGAGCGGCCACTACCGGATCGCCGCGGCCGGCGCACAGGTTGGCCAGCCTGAAGTGAATCTCGGGATCATCCCGGGCGCCGAGGGCACGCAGCGGCTTCCCCGGCTGGCGGGCATCGCCATTGCGCTGGACATGTGCGTGACTGGCCGCCCGATGCCGGCGGCGGAGGCGCTCTCGGCCGGCATCCTCGACGAAGTGGCGGACGGGGATCTCACCGAGTCGGCGATCGTCTTTGCGCGGCGCGTGGCGGCGCGCGAAGACCATCCGAAGACGCGCGACCAACGCGATCGCCTCGGCAACGCCGGGATGAACGCCCCGCTCTACGCCGACGCGCGAAAGACCGCGGCAAAGGTCAAGCGGCACCAGACGGCGCCGTTGAAGGCCATCGACGCGATCGAAGCCGCGGCCACGCTGCCCTTCGACGAAGGGCGGCGCCTCGAGCGTAAGCTCTTCTTCGAGTGCGTGCGCGGCGAGCAGGCCAGGGCGCTGATCCACGTGTTCTTCGCCGAGCGCGAGGCGTCGAAGCTGCCCGAGGCGAGCGGCGTGGCCGCGAGTCCAATCCGCACCGTCGCCATCGTCGGCGCTGGAACGATGGGCTCGGGCATCGCCACCGCGTGCGCCAACGCGGGTCTGGACGTCCTGCTGACGGACGCCACCGATGCGGCGCTCGACGCCGGCATGGCAGCGATCCGGACGAACTACGAGATCTCCATGTCGCGCGGACGCCTCACCGCGGACGGCGTGGCCGGACGGCTCGCGCGCATCCGTCCGGTGTCGCAGGCCACGTTTCGATCGCAGGCGGGTGCCGCTGATCTCATCGTCGAGGCCGTCTTCGAGGACCTCGCGCTCAAGCAGCAGGTGTTTCGAGAGCTGGACGCCACCGCCCGGCCGGACTGCATCCTCACGACGAACACGTCCACGCTCGACATCGACGCCATCGCGTCGGCGACCTCGCGGCCGGCCTCCGTCGTCGGCCTGCACTTCTTCAGCCCGGCCGCGGTGATGCGGCTGCTCGAGATCGTGCGCGGCGGCTCGACGTCGGTCGAGGTGCTGGCCACGGCGCTCGCCTTTGCCAAGCACGTCAGGAAGCTCGGCGTCGTCGTCGGCAACGGACCGGGGTTCGTCGGCAATCGCCTGATGTTCCCCTACATGTACGAGACGCAGTTCCTGGTCGAGGAAGGCGCGACACCCGCGCAGGTGGATCGCGCGCTGACCGGCTTCGGCATGGCGATGGGGATGTTCGCCGTGGACGACATGGCCGGTCTCGACGTCGGCTGGCGCGTGCGCAGGGCGCTCGGGCATTTCCGCGAGTTCGGTATGCGCGCGCCGCTCGTCCACGATCGCCTCGTCGAGATGGGACGCCTCGGGCAGAAGGCGGGCAAGGGCTGGTACCGCTACGACGATCCACGCATGCCGATTTCCGACCCTGAGGTCGAGGCGCTGATTCGATCGACGGCGGCCGCCGCAGGGATCGCGGCCCGCGAGATCTCGGACGACGAGATCGTGCAGCGATCGATCTTCGCACTGGTCAACGAAGGCGCCCGCGCGCTCGAGGCCGGCATCGCCGCTCGGGCGTCGGACATCGACGTCATCTACGTCAATGGCTACGGTTTTCCGGCGTGGCGCGGCGGCCCGCTCTTCTACGCAGACAGCTTCGGCCTCGCGAAGGTCCTGGACCGGCTCCACGTGTTCCACCGCACACACGGCGACCGGTGGCGCCCTGCGCCGCTGCTCGCGGACCTGGCGGCGAACGGACGCACGTTCCGCGAACTCGACCGGTCGAGGACGCCGTGACCGCACGCATCCTGGCGCCGGACACCCGCATCACCCTCGACGAACGCGGCCGCGTGCGGGCCTCGTCGCCTCACCAGCTCGGCCCGTATCCCGATCGGCTGACCGAGCGACTGCTGCAGTGGGCGGAACACGCGCCCGACCGCACGTTCCTCGCGTCACGTGACGCAACCGGAGCCTGGCGTCACCTCACATATCGCGATGCGCTCGAGCGAGCCATCCGCGTCGGACAGGGGCTGCTCGATCGCCGCCTGTCGGCCGAGCGACCGATCGTGATCCTCTCCGGCAACGGACTCGAGCACGCGATCCTGGCGCTGGCGGCGATGCACGTCGGCGTGCCCTACGCGCCAATCGCACCGGCCTACTCGCTCCTCTCGCGCGATCATCAGCAGCTCCGGGCCATCTGGGCGAAGATGCGCCCGGGTCTGGTCTTCACGGCCGACGGCCCGCAGTTCGCGGGAGCGCTCGACAGCCTGCCGCAGTCGGATGTCGAGGTTGTCGCATGCGTCCCGTTCGAGGACGGACGGAAGGCCACGGGATTCTCCGAGCTCGAGGAGACCGATGCGACGGCGGAGGTGGAGGACGCGCACCGGCGGGTCGGCCCGGAATCGATCGCGAAGGTGCTGTTCACGTCGGGATCCACCGGCACCCCGAAGGGCGTGATCACCACGCACCGGATGCTGTCGGCGAACCAGGAGCAGATCCGCTCGGTGATGACATTTCTCGCGGACGAGCCGCCCGTGCTGTGCGACTGGCTGCCGTGGAACCACACCTTTGGCGGCAGCCACAACTTCGGCATCACGCTCTACAACGGCGGCACGCTGTACCTCGACACCGGCACGCCGACGCCGGCCGGCTTCAAAACCACTATCGGCAACCTTCGCGAGATCGCCACCACCGCGTCGTTCAACGTCCCGCGCGGATACGACATGCTCCTGCCGGCCCTGCGGGCCGATCCCGCCCTCTGCAGAACGTTCTTCAGCAGGCTGCGCATGCTCTTCTATGCGGCTGCGGGCATCCGCCAGGAGGTGGCCGACGGGTTCGCCGAGCTCGCTCTCGAAGCGCGCGGCGAGCGGATTCCGTGGATGTCCGGTCTCGGCTCCACCGAGACCGCGCCGTTCGCGATCTGTACCGGACCGATGCCGGAGCCAACGGCCGCGCGCATCGGCGTGCCCGCGCCTGGCGTGGAGCTCAGGCTCGAACCCGTGGGCGCGGTGCTCGAGGCCTGCGTGCGCGGGCCGAACGTCACGCCCGGCTACTGGCGCGACACGGAGTTGACGCGCGCGGCGTTCGACCCCGAAGGGTTCTACCGGATGGGCGACGCCCTTGCGCCCGTCGATCCTTCGGACCTGTCTCTCGGCTTCACGTTCCAGGGTCGCATCGCGGAAGACTTCAAGCTGTCGACGGGCACGTTCGTCCGTGTGGGTCCGCTGCGGGCCGCGTTGCTCGCCCACTTCGGCGAGATCGTTCACGACGTCGTCATCGCGGGGCACGATCGAGACGACGTTCGTGTGCTCGTGTTCCCGCACCTCCCGACGTGCCGTCGCCTGGCGGCTGCCGCGCCGGACGCGCCCGTTGAGGCGATTCTGGCGCACCATGCCGTCCTCGAACGTTTCGCGACGGCTCTCGACGCGTTCGCCGCCGAAAAAGCCGCCAGCTCGATGCGCGTCGATCGCGCGATTCTCCTCGCGGAGCCGCCGTCGATCGACGGCGGCGAACTCACCGACAAGAACTCGCTGAACCAGAAGGCCGTGTTGCGGCGCCGGCACGCGCTCGTCGAGCAACTCTACGGCGGGCCCGGCTCGGCTCTCGCCATCGATCTCTCCCAAAGGACGGCAGGCGGGTGACAAGACCTGCGGCAATCCAGCCAGACAGCTTGACCGCCATCGACGTGCACGTGCACCTCGAGGCGCCCGACGATCGGTCCGCGGCCGACCAGGCCGCACGGAAGTACTTCGGCGAGAGCGGCGCGGCGCGCGACCCGACGGGTCTGGCCCAGTACTACCGTTCGCGGCGCATGGCGTTCGTCGTGTTTTCAGTTGACGAGCAGCTGTCGGGACGGCCGCAGCTGCCGAACTCCGCCGTGGCCGACTTCGCCGCCGCGAACGCCGACGTCGCGATCGCCTTTGCGAGCATCAATCCGCGTCGCGGCGCCGACGGGGTGCGCGAGGCGCGCGAGCTCGTGGCGTCTGGGCGCGTTCGCGGCCTGAAGCTGCACCCGCCGCTCCAGCAGTTCGACCCGAACGATCGCCTCGCGTATCCGCTCTACGAAGTGTTCGCCGAGGCGAAGCTGCCCGTCCTCTTCCATACCGGACACAGCGGCATCGGCACCGGCATGCCGGGCGGCGGTGGCATCCGTCTGAAGTACGGCAACCCGATGCCCATCGACGACGTGGCCGTGGACTTCCCGGAGCTGCCGATCATCCTGGCCCACCCATCCTTCCCCTGGCAGGACGAGGCGATCTCGATCTGCCTGCACAAGCCGACGGTGTACATCGATCTCTCCGGCTGGTCTCCGAAGTACTTCTCGCCGACGCTCGTGCAGTACGCGAATACGCTGCTGAAGCACAAGGTGTTGTTCGGGTCCGACTATCCCCTGATCACGCCGGACCGCTGGCTCGCCGACCTGGAGAAGACGTCGATCCGCGAGGACGTGCGTCCGCTGATCCTCAAGCAGAACGCCGTGAAGCTGCTGGGACTCGCGGGCGACGCGACGCGATGAAGACTGCCGACGACCACGTCGTCGACGTCGGTCCGCTCCTGGATCTCGCGCAGTGGGGGCCATACCAGCGCTGGCTGGTGTTCCTGACGGCCCTCGGCATCGTCTTCGACGGCGTCGACAACCAGCTCGTGGGCGTGACGCTGCCGACGATCGTCCGCGAGTGGCACGTGCCGCGCAGCGCCTTCGCGCCGGTCGTGTCGTTCGGCTATCTCGGCATGGTGATCGGCGGCGGGCTGGGCGGGCTCGTCGGCGACCGCATCGGCCGCCGTTCGGCGCTCATCGGCAGCATGCTCCTTTTCGGCGTCATGACGATGGCCGCGAGCGCCGCAGGAACCGTGCTCATGTTCGGCGTGCTGCGCTGCCTAGCAGGGCTCGGGCTCGGCGGCGCAATCCCGAACGCCGCGGCGCTAGCGGCCGAGTACGTGCCGGCCCGCGATCGTCCTCTCGCCATCACGCTGACCGTCGTGTGCACGCCCGTCGGCGCGGTGCTGGCGGGCTTGATCGCGATTCCGATGCTGCCCGCCCTCGGATGGCGTTCGCTGTTCGCCGTCGGCGGTCTTCTTCCGGTGCTTGCCGCGCTCGCGCTGACGCGGGTGCTTCCAGAGTCGCCGCGATTTCTCGTGCGCCAGCCGCACCGGAAGGCGGAGCTCGTCAGGACCCTGCGGCGGATGGGACACGACGTCGACGACGAGGCCGTGTTCGCCGATCCGACACACACGACGGTCGAGCACGCGTCGATCCAGGCGCTCTTCGCCGGAGAGTTCCTGCGAGACACCGTGGCACTCTGGATCGCGTTTCTGTCGTGTCTGCTCACGATCTACCTGTCGTTCACCTGGGTCCCGTCGCTTCTGGCCGACGCCGGGTTTCCCTCGTCCATCGCCAGCGCCGGCATCATGGTCTTCAACGTCGGCGGGATCGCGGGGGCCGTCATCGGCAGCATGTGCATTGCGCGGTGGGGCTCACGGCTATCGATGCCCGTGATGGCCGCACTGGCGGCGGTGAGCGCAGGGTTCATGAGCTGGATGCCTCTGTCGGCGGCCGGCTCGGCGGCGCCTGTGCTGGCGGTGCTCGCGCTCACCGGAGGCTTGATCAACAGCGTGCAATCGAATC
This sequence comes from Vicinamibacteria bacterium, assembly GCA_963697705.1. GTDB lineage: Bacteria > Acidobacteriota > Vicinamibacteria > Vicinamibacterales > JAENWD01 > CAVUCH01. The sequence continues at coordinate 32,363 of CAVOPA010000004.1, read as the reverse complement.
TCTTCGCGATGGCGGCCCACGTCTACCCACCCGCCGTTCGCGCCACCGGCGTCGGCAGCGCCGCCGGGTTCGGGCGAATCGGCGCGATTGCGAGCGGCTACGTCGGCGTCTGGGCGCTCGACACCCACGGCTCGGCCTCGTTCTTCGGCGTCATCACGGGATCGCTCACGATTTGCACGCTGGCCCTGATCTCGATCCGACGGCACATCGGCGAGGCGTCAGTATCTTCGAGGCAATCATGACCATCTGGAGAAGTGACGTCGTGGGGAGCCTGCTGCGCCCCGACTACCTGAAGGCGGCCGGCGACCGGCAGGACCACGCTGACATCACGCCGGCGGAGTTCAAGCGGATCGAGGATCGCGCGGTGGACGAAGCCGTGGCGCTCCAGGAGGCGGCCGGCCTCGAGGTGCTCACCGACGGCGAGATGCGCCGCTACGCGTTCTACGGCCACCTGGTCGAAGCCCTCGACGGGTTCGACCGGCAGGGTGGCTGGTCGATTACCTTCAGAGACAACGAAGGCCACTCCGCCGCGGTGCGCCGCCCGGTCGTCGTGGACAAGCTGAAGTGGCGGCGGCAGATGGCCGTCGAGGAGTTCACGTACCTGCGGGGTAGGACGTCGCGGCAGGTGAAGGTCACGCTGATCAGCGCGCAGCAGGCGGCCGCGTACTACGACCCTGAGCGGTCGAAGGCCGCGTACCCCACGCGCGACGCGTACCTCGCTGACATCGTCGACTTCACCCGTGCCGAGATCGCGGAGCTGATCCGGCTGGGATGCGAGTACATCCAGATTGATGCGCCGCAGTACGCCGCGCTCCTCGACGAGACGATCCGGGAAGGGTACCGCCAGCGCGGCTCCGATCCAGACACGCTGCTCGACACCTGCATCGAGCTCGACAACGCAATCATCGACGGCCACCGCGGCGTGACGTTCGGCATCCACATCTGCCGCGGCAACCACAAGAGTATGTTCTACGCGTCGGGCGGCTACGATCGCATCGCCGCGCACATCTTCAGCCGCGCACGCTTCCACCGCTTCCTGCTGGAGTTCGATGACGAGCGGTCGGGAACGTTCGAGCCGCTCAAGCACGTGCCCGACGACCGTGTGGTCGTGCTGGGCCTCGTCAGCACGAAGCGGGCTCAGCTCGAGTCGCCGGAGGACGTCCGCCGCAGGATCGCCGAGGCGAGTCGTTACGTGCCGCTCGAACGGCTCGCGCTCAGCCCGCAATGCGGGTTTGCGTCGACGCATGAGGGCAATCGCATCAGCGCGGACGAGCAGCGCCGCAAGCTCGAGCTCGTCGGGAGCACGGCTCGGATCGTCTGGAAGGGATGACGTCAGCCGAGCGGGTCCGGCAGGGCCACGCCCTTCGAGCAGCGCGTGGGCGGATGGAGCAGCGGCGGCTGGTGCCGACTCCCTTTACGTACACCTGCACGTGACCTGCTGCCAAAAATGGGATCCGGACATCACGGCTCGCGCAGCTCCGACGCGATCGAAAATGCTTGGTTGGCCACCGGCACGCCCGCGTACACGGCGGTCTGCAGCAGCACTTCTTCGACGTCCGCCCACTCGAGGTCGGAGGCGAGACCGGCCGCGAGGTGCAGGCGGAACTCCTCCCACCGCCCGAGTGCCGCGGCGATTGCGAGGACAAGCAAGCGTCGTGTGTGCGTGTCCAGGCCGGGCCGGGTCCAGACACCGCCCCAGGCGTACTCCGTGATCCACCGCTGGAATTCACGCGTCAGGTCCGTCGCAGCGGCGAGCCGGCCATCGACGTAGTCAGCGCCGAGCACTGCGCGCCGAACGTCGAGGCCGGCTTCGAACCGATCGCGTGCGTCGGCAACGAGGAACTGGAACACCGTCCGCGTAAAGGTCCGCGGCAGCACGAGGTTCGAGGCATGCGCGCTCGCCACACGGACGACTGCCGCATCGCGGATGCCATTCGCCAAGGCGGAGCCGTGCGCCTCCCACGGCATCGATACATCGTCGTCGCCGCTGACCACCAGTGTTCGAGCGGCGATCCGCGCCAGCAGTGACGCGCCGTCGAAATCGCGTAACGCCGCGCAGCAGCCGGCATAGCCCACGGGGTCGGTGGCGAGGAACACTTCGCGCGCCGAGGCGAGGTGAGGCGGGTTCGCGGCGACTAGCCGATCTCCGAAGAAGCGCGCCATCGCCGTGTCCACGATGGCCGCCATGCCGCGGTCGAGCACGGCCAGGCGCCGCGCCTCTATGCCTGCGGGGTCCGCGATGCGCGGCGACGTGTTGGCGAGCACGAGGTCGCTCACCCGATCGCCCGCGGTGGCCGCCAGCCATTGGCCGACCATGCCCCCCAGTGACACGCCGCACCAGGCTACGCGCTCCAGGCCGAGATGATCGAGCAGCGCCAGCGCGTCTTGGCCGAGCCGTTCGATCGTGTACTCACCGGCCGGTGCGTCGCTGCCACCGTGGCCGCGCAAGTCGTATCGCAGAACGCGGAAGCGCGACGTCAGTGCCGCCACCTGTGGCTCGAACATCCCGTGATCGAGGCCCAGCGAGTGCGACAGCACGACCGTGGGTCGCGTCTCGACCCCGTCGAGGCGGTAGTAGCAGCGGATGTCGTCGAGCCTCGCGAAAGCCACGGTCAGCGGGGATCGAGGGCCGGACCGGCGGCAGCCAGCAGGCGCTGGCGGAGCGTCCTGGCCGCGCCAAGATAGGCGTCCGGATCGTCGAGCGTGCTCAGGACATCGGCCGGGACCGCCTGCGCCAACTCCGCTTGGGACTGGACCACGTCCGCAAGGGTTCGGCCGTCGGCCTGTGCCCCGGCGAGTATCTCTTCCAAGAGCGCGCGCGATCGAGCGCGCCCGAGCACCGGCGCGGCGGCCAGCATCACGCGTTCGGCGAAAACCGAACCGCGAGTCGCGTCGAGGTTGGCGCGCATACGGGCTGGATCGATCGTAAGGCCGGCTATCACGTCGCGCATCGCCTCAAGCGCCGCGCCCGTCGCCTGCAGGGCCTCGGCCATCACCGGCCACTCGGCCTGCCACGCGCCGACGGAACGCTCGTGCTCCTGCACCAGGCCGGCGATCGCGGTCGCGGCAAGTCCGGGCAGCCGTGCGGCGGCAGCGAGTGCCCGCGCGCAGCCCGAGGGGTTCTGCTTGTGCGGCATCGCCGACGACCCGCCGCCGGTCTCGCGTGCCTCGCCGACTTCGAACTGCATCAGCAAGCTGATGTCGCGGGCGATCTTGCCGAGGACGCCCGCGTAGATCGCGCAGGAGGCAACGAGCGCCACGGGCCGATCGCGCGCGGTATGCCAGGGGGTGTCGGCCGACGGCAGCGCGAGATCTCGCGCCAAAGCTTCGGCGACCTCAGGGCCGCGATCACCGAGCGCCGCGAGCGTGCCCGTCGCGCCGCCGAACTGGAGCCGCACGGCATCGCGTCGGGCCTGATCGAGGCGCGCCCAGCTGCGGCACAAGGCCGCGTACCACCCGGCGGCCTTCAGGCCGAAGGTGATCGGCGTCGCCGGCTGCAGCAGCGTGCGGCCGAGCATTACTGTTTCGGCGTGATCGTCGGAAAGGGCGCGCAGTTGCCGGGCCAGTGCCGCGTGGTCGCGCGCCAAGACTGCGCCGGCGCGATCGATCAGGCGGGACATTGCCGTGTCCGAGATGTCCTGGCTGGTGGCGCCCCAATGCACATAGCACGCGGCGCCGGCGTCGATCGACTCGACGCGGGCCCTCAGGGCCGCGACCAACGGGATCACGACCGTGGCTGATGTCCTTGCACCTCGGGCCAGGGCATCGGCGTCGAATCCGCCGGCGCCGGCGGTCCGCACGATCGTCGCCGCTGCGTCGGCCGGGATAACGCCGAGCGCCGCCTGTGTGCGCGCCAGGGCGGCTTCCACGTCGAGGAGCGCCTGTAGCGCTGACGCATCGCCGAAAATCTCGCTCATGGCGTCGGTGGTCGCGAGCGCATCGACGATCCGACCCGTCACTCCACAGCCTCACACATCGAAGAAGACCGTCTCATCCTCGCCCTGCAGGCGTACGACGAAGTCCCACGTCAGCTCGTCGCCCGTGCGTGCGGCGATCAGTGTCGAACGGCGTTCGGCCGGCACGATCGCCAAGATCGGATCGCGATCGAGTGTCGGATCGTCTTCGAAGTAGACGCGCGTGTAAAGGTGGCGCAACAAGCCTCGCATGAACACGCAGAGAGTGACGTGCGCGGCCTCGTCCGCGCCAGTGGCGCCTGGGCGGATTGTCTCGAAGCAGCACTCGCCGCCCTCGGATGTCGCCAGGCGGCCGAAGCCGGCGAACGCCGGCGGCGGCTCTCCCGGACTTGCCGGCCCGGCGTAGACGCCGCGCGCGTCCGCCTGCCGCAACTCGATCAACGCGTCCGAGACCGGCGCGCCGTCGCCGTCGAGGACACGGATCCGCAGCCGCAGCCGGCTGCCGGGAACGTCAAGGGGCGCCACGACACCGACCTGGCGATCGTGAGCACCGGGTCCGATGTGGAAGAACGGACCGACGGTCTGCGAGGAGCTGGCAACGAGGGGCGCTTCTGGCTGGTCGCTCATACGCGCTGCTCGAAGGGCGTGGACTCGCGCCCGCGCAGGACAATGTCGAAGCGATAGCCCAGCGCCCAGTTGGGCTCGGTGAGCGAGAGATCGAAGACCGAGACGAGCCGCTGCTGCGCGCGCGGGTCCCGTACCGACTGGAACATCGGATCGTAGGCGCAGAGTGGGTCGTTCGGGAAGTACATCTGCGTCACGAGCCGGCTCGCGAGCGAGTGCCCGAACAGCGAGAAGTGGATGTGCGCCGGCCGCCAGGCGTTGTCGTGGTTGCCCCACGGGTAGGCGCCTGGCTTGATGGTCAAGAAGCGGTAGCGGCCGTCGGCATCGGTGACGGCCCGGCCGGAGCCGCTGAAGTTCGGGTCGAGCGGGGCAGGATGGTTGTCGCGCGCGTGTTTGTAGCGTCCCGCGGCGTTGCACTGCCACAGTTCGACGAGAGTATGCGGAATGGGCCGTCCGTCCTCGTCCAAAACGCGGCCAGAGACGATGATGCGTTCACCCTGCGGCTCGCCGACGTGCTGCCGGGTGAGATCGTTGTCGGTCTCGCCGAGCGGCAAGTAGCCGTAGACCGGTGCGGCGAGCGACGCCAGGCGCTCTGGGATCACGATCAGCGGCTGCGCCGGGGCCCGCTTCACGGTCGACCTGTAGGGCGGATAGAGCAGCGGCGGCTGGCTGCCGGCTTCGAGGGCATGGCGGTCGCTCATCGGTTTCGCTCGTTCGGAAAGGACACCTCATTCGGCCGTCGATGCGCCGTGTGCCGCGGCGCTCCTGGCGTGGAGATCATGCAGCACGTCCAGCTCGGACGCACAGATCGCTCACCAGCAAGGCTGGTCCCTCCGTGGTGATCTCGAGCGCGCGGCGTGCTCAGCCGGTCGGGTCCTCGAGGGCTGAAGGATCTAGCACGCATCGCCTGAGCGCGCGAGTACGAAGTCCCATCCAAGAGGTAGAACGGATTGCCGACCCGGAGATCGGCGGCCTGGCTGGGGTCATTGCACTGCGCAAAGGAGGCAATGAGCGTTTCCTTCACCCCGAAGACGGCGTCGGACTCGAGATAGGGGTCCCCCGCGACAAAGCGATGCGTCGTCACGCTCTCGTGGCCGGGAGCTCCAACGATGAAATGAATGTGAGCGGGGCGCATTTCGGAGCGGCCCATCGCGACCAGGATTTCGCCCACGGGACCGTCGGTTGGAATCGGGTACGACGCTGGCTTGGTTGTTCTGAACCAGAACCTGCCGTCCTCTGCAGTCCTGAAGAGACCCCGTAGGTTCATCGGTGTCTGACGCTCGTCCTGAACATCGTACAACCCGTCGGCTGACGTCTGCCAGACATCGAGAGTAGCGCCATCGATCGGGCCCCCGTCCGCGTCGCATATCGTCCCGCGTACCAGTACCGGTTCCCCGCCAGGGGTCTTCGAGATGTTCGCTCCCATTGGCAGGGCCGGAGCGTCCGGCACGTGAAACGGTCCCAACACGGTTGATTCCGTCGCACCGGACGGCTTCCGATGATTGACGGCATCAACGAGCATGGACACGCCAAGGACGTCCGAGAGAAGGATGAACTCCTGACGCTTCTCGTCGCAGATTCGGCCCGTTCGCGTGAGGAAGTCGATCGCCGTCATCCACTCCGCCGTCGTAGGCTCGACTTCTCGGACTACGGCGTGGAGGTGCGAGATCACCGACGTCATGATCTGCCGAAAGCGTTCGCTCCAACTTCGCGCAAGGCTCGCGACGACAATTTCTGTTGCGTTGTGTTCAGTGAATCGTTCCATCGCGCGACGGACTCCTGGCGTGCGCAGAACAGCATCAGCACCTTGGCAATTCCCAGCCGGCGAAGCTCGGAGTCAAGGGAGTGGCGGGTCCCGGAGCCGACCTGACACGTTGCGCAACATGTCGGACGTAAATGCCCTCTCAGCCATGGCAATTGCAGTGGCGCCGACGCGCTCGCTCGGCCGCCTACTCTAGATCGGAAAATGCCCAGGCTCTGTCGCCACCGTAATCCAGCGCAATTCGGTGAACTCCGCCACACCCGCGATGCCGCCGAACCGCCCGTAGCCGCTCGAGTTCGTGCCGCCAAACGGCATTTGAGCCTCGTCTGAACGGTCGGACCGTTGATGTGGCAATACCTGACTTGATGCGTTGACCACCTTGAGAGCCCGTGCGATGTCACGGCTAAAGACAGCGGCCGAAAGGCCGTACTCCGTATCATTCGCGAGATCGACGGCATGATCGTCGTCACGAGCCCGTATGAGAGCGACGACCGGGCCAAACGATTCCTCTCGGTAAAGGGCCATGCCTTCGGTCACATGGTCGATGACGCAGGCCGGCATCAGCACACCGCTGCCCTCGTTGCCCGCGAGACGGGTTGCCCCCTTGGCGAGCGCATCGGCAACGAGGCGATTGACCGCCTCTACGTTGCTGCGCTCGATCATGGCTCCCAGGGGCGTCTTGCCTGCCCGTGGATCGCCAGCCACCATCGTGGCAGCCTTGTCCCGTAGCTTCGACGCAAACTCGTCTGCCACGCCGTCAACTACGATGATGCGTTCGGTGGACATGCAGATTTGGCCCTGATGCATGAAGGCGCAGAAGGAGGCGGCCTTCACCGCCTCATCCAGATCGGCGTCCTCGAGCACGAGGAGCGGCGCCTTGCCGCCAAGTTCCAGCAGTACGGGCTTGAGATGTCGCGCGGCTCGTTGCGCGATGATGCGACCCACCCGAGTTGACCCCGTGAAGTTGATGCGCTTGATCGCCGGGTGGTCGATGAGCGCGTCGACGATCACCGCCGCGTCCTGCGGATCGTTGGTGATGACATTCACAATGCCGTCGCCGAATCCCGCATCCCGAAACACCTGACCGATGAGGAAATGCACTCGCGGACAGATCTCTGACGCCTTCATTCGATCCGGCTGATACGGGTTCCGCGAACCGACGCGGCATTCCACGATTTCGGTGACTACGAGCGCTTGCTGAAAGCCGCGGAAACGATCGACCCGCGCAGCTACCTCATCGCGCTTCTCGGAGGCGAGGCTGGGTTGCGGGCGGGCGAAATCGTTGCACTCGAGTGGGCCGACGTCGATCTCGAACGACGGCAGATTCGGGTGCGGCACTCCGACTGGTGTGGCGAGCTGACGGCGCCGAAGAATGGACGCATTCGGGTCGTCGGGATGACCGAACGGCTGGCGGCAGCGATCCGCCAGCAGAGGCATCTCCGCAGCCGTCGCATGTTGTGTAAAGACGACGGGACGCCGATCACCAGACAGGGCGCCTGGTAACGCGTTCGCTACGCGGCCAAGCGCGCGAAGGTGCCGACCGGCCTTTGCATCCTGCGTCACACGCTCTGCTCGCACCTGGCGATGCATGGCGCACCGATGCGGGGCGTGCAAGAGCTCGTCGGGCATCGAGCCTCGCGATGACTCAGCGGTACTCGCACCTGAGTCCGGCGGCCCTGGCGCGACGATCCGGCTGCTCGAAAACCGCACGACGCTGCGCGCAGTTGGAGACAGTTTGGAGACGCCGAAGGGGTGAAATGCGAAAGGTGAATTGGTAGAACGAGATAGTTGGTTGGGAGGCAGGGATTCGTGCCCGCTGGCGCGGAGCGCGCAGCGCGAGACGCTGCGTGCCTGAAGCCGTGCCGACCAGCCGGGACTGAGCGAATGCGAAGAAGTGGCTGGGAGGCAGGGATTCGAACCCCGATAACGTGGTCCAGAGCCACGTGTCCTACCGTTGAACGACCTCCCAGTGATGGCCGCGGCGGGATCGACGAACGTTCAGTCTAACCTGTGGCTAGGCAGAGCGGCAAGCCGGAGAACTAGCGGATCGCGAGCGAGCAGCATGCCCACGCGCGAAGGCGCAATCGAGGGCTGGAACGCGGAAGTGCGTGGATCGAGACGAGTGGGCCGGGGGGACGCATCCCCCCTCACCCCCTCGCGTGGTGATACGGGTCGAGTGGTCGGTGCGCGCTTCCTAGGCTTCGTCGCCTCGGCCCTGTTCGCCGGCGCTGCCGCCCTCGCGGGCCTGCTGCTTGCGCCGGTGGCTCGCCATCCCGCCCTTGCGGCCGGCTTCGCGCGCCTCCTCGCTGGTCCACTCGTGCGCGGTTCCCTTCTGGTGCGCCGCCTTCCCGCCCTTGCTCGCGATTTCCCGCTGCTTGGCGCGGTCCATCGATGCGAATCCGCGATCTTCTTTGGCCACCGTGTTCCTCCACCCGGGTAGGTCTCGTTGTAATCCGTGCTCCGCCGGGAGCCCAATGTCCCTCAGCGCGGCTGCAACTGATATGCCACGGCTGGGACCTAAGTGCTGGAGACGTGCGGGTTTAGGGGCGCAGGGCGACACATGACCGGTCGGACGGCGGCTGTCGGCGCGAGGCCGTGCAGCCGGAAGCACCGATTCGTCAGTGACTTGGCGAAGGAACAAAGAAGGTTTGGGTGGGCGTCAGGCGGGTCGTGTCTGCAGGTAACGCTCGAGCTGTCGCAGCCGCTGGACGGTGCGCGACTGACCCACCAGCTCGGCGACCTCGAAGAGACCAGGGCTCACCGCCTTCCCCGTGAGAGCCACCCGGGTCGCATGGATGAGGGCACCCGCCTTCACACCTCGGGTCTCCGCAACGTGCCGCAAACTTGCCTCACTTGTAGCGACGTCGAATGTCGCGAGTTGCTCGTACGCATCGGCCAGCGCGGCAATGTGCGCGGCGAGCCCTGCTGTTCCAAGATGCTTCTCGACCGCGGAAGGATCGTAATCCACGCGCTCCCGCAGGAACGGTTCGAGGTGCGCGACGAAGTCGCTGACCTTCTTGATCCGCGGCTTCAACAAGTCGATCGCCTGGTTCATCCAAGGCCCACGCACGTCGTCGTGAAGGACCGGCCACAGCCCCGCCGCCTCGAGATCCCCTCGAATCAGGGTGAGGATCGCTTCGTTCGACAGGTGGGCGACGTGCTGGGCGTTCATCCAATCCAACTTCTCCTGGTTGAACACGGCGTTGCCGCCGCTGATGCCCTCGAGCGTGAACTGCGCGATCAGCTCGTCGCGTGTGAACAGCTCCTGGTTCGTGCCGGGCGACCAGCCAAGCAGCGCGAGGAAATTGACCATCGCTTCGGCCAGATATCCTTGACGCTCGTACTCCGTCACCGAGGTAGCACCGTGCCTTTTGCTCAACCGTTTCTTGTCGGGCCCCAGGATCAGCGGCACGTGCGCGAACTGCGGCACAGGTGCGCCCGCCGCCTCGAACAGCATCACGTGCTTCGGCGTGTTCGAGATGTGGTCGTCGCCTCTCACCACGTGTGTAATCCTCATCTCCACATCGTCCGCGACGACGGATAAGTGGTAGGTGGGATACCCATCGGAGCGGAGGATGACGAAGTCTTCGATGTGCGCGCGGTCGAACGCGATTGGCCCGTGGACGAGATCCACGAAGCGCGTCTCGCCCTCCGGCACGCGGAAGCGAACCGCGCGCGCGACGCCGGTGGCTTCGTAATCGGCTATCTGCTCAGGTCTGATAGAGAGGCAACGGCGGTCGTAGATCCAGGCGCCGCCTGCGGCTTCGGCTTCCTGCCGCTTCTGTTGGAGACGTTCAGGTGAGCAATAACAGTAGTATGCGTGGCCGTTCGCTACGAGCGCGTCCGCCATCGCGTGATAACGGTCGAGCCGTTGCGACTGGAAGTACGGACCATGCGCGCCGCCGACTTCCGGTCCCTCGTCCCAGTCGAGACCGAGCCATCGCAGGCCCTCCAGAATCCCGGTGACCATGTCGGCCGACGATCGCTCCACGTCGGTGTCTTCGATGCGCAGCACGAACGTGCCGCCGTGCCGGCGCGCGTAGAGCCAGTTGAAAAGCGCGGTGCGGGCGCCGCCGACGTGCAGGAATCCGGTCGGCGAAGGGGCGAAGCGGACACGGGGCGTGCTCACAACCGTCGATCTTAACCGTTGACCGTCAACCGTTCACCGTCGAGCAGGTCGTCGATCCTCCGCGCGAGTTCGTCGCGTACCTCGCGAAACCGTTCGATGCCGCCGCTGGCGACCGCAGGGTCCGGCAACGGCCAGTGAAGGCGAGCGACGCCGGCGAGCCCCATCGGACAGACCTCTTCGGCGCAGAGCGTGATCACAAGATCCACACTCGAGGGATCGATCGTGTCCACCGATTTCGACCTGTGCGATGAGATGTCGATGCCGACCTCGCGCAGGGCGTCGATGGCCAATGGGTTTACGTGCGACGGCTCTGAGCCCGCGCTCTGCACGCGGACACGCTCGCCGAACTTGGCCCTGGCCAGCCCTTCGGCCATCTGGCTGCGGGCGGAGTTGGCGACGCAGAGAAACAGGATCGACGAGGGTGGCGGATTGCCGGTCATGTGAGCATCGCAGGTGCTGGCTTACGGACTGGTCATGGGCGATAGAGCCCTGGGTTCCGGCCGCCGGTTCACCGCAACCCAAGACCGACGAACAAAACGAACAAACCAGGAATTCGGGCGCGTCCGTCTCGGCGCAATCAGCGGGACACGGGCTTTCGCGCACGCACGAAGGCGCTCATGAACTTGCCGTCGACCGCGGCCGCGATCTCGTCCACGTCGATGTCAGTGCCCTCGAAGAACGACAGGGCGTCGGCGCTCTGGTAGACGCGCGTCGGCTCGATGTCGATGTCTGCGAATCCGGCGGCCGTCAGCTTCGCGCGGTAATCCCGATCGTCGAGCGCCCCGGCCACGCAGCCGATCCAGAGCTCCACGTTGCGGCGTATCGCCGCGGGTACCTCGCCGCGCACGACGACATCGGAGACGGCGAAGCGGCCGGCTGGCTTGAGCACACGGAACGCTTCCCTGAGCACGCGATCCTTGTCGGCGGCGAGGTTGATGACGCAGTTCGAGATGATCACATCCACGCTGTTGTCGGGCAGCGGGATGTGCTCGATCTCGCCCTTCAGGAATTCGACATTCGAGAGCCCGGATTTCTGCTGATTCTCGCGCGCGAGCGCGAGCATCTCATCGGTCATGTCGAGACCGTAGGCTTTGCCCGTCGGCCCGACGCGGCGCGCCGACAGCAGCACGTCGATGCCGCCGCCCGAACCGAGATCGAGAACTGTCTCCCCGGCGCGCAGTTCAGCCAGCGCTGTCGGGTTGCCGCAGCCGAGCGATGCGGCGAGCGCTTCGGCCGGCACTTCGCCCGCCTCGCCGCCGACGTAGTTGTTCGACGTGATCGGATCCGGTCCGCAGCACGAAGCCGCTGACGCGCCGCAGCAGCTGCTGCCGCCGGCGTTCACGCGGCGAGCGGCCGCACCGTATTTCTCGCGTACGACGGCGCGCAGGTCTTCGGCGTTTTCTGGAGTATTGAACGACATCGTGTACCTCGACTCTGAATTGGCGTGGCCGCAGGTTCTCGGCCGTGGGTATTACCGGCAGTGCAGCGCCAAGTCGCGCGTTCCTGCTCCGTGCCTTCGTTCCATTCGCGCCTTCATTCCGTTTTCGGACTCCGCCAGTGGCCTATATCCGCCTACACGCATACGCTATCCCCGCGTGGTATATTTGTCAACACGAATATATGAACGCCAAGGTGTCATCTTCCCAAGCCGCGCGAATCGGGACGCTGGAGCAGCTGTTCAAGGCAATGGCGGATCAGACGCGCCTGCGCATCCTGGCGCTCGTCGCCGGCGGCGAGGTGTGCGTGTGCGACATCCACGAGACGCTCGGGATCCCGCAGCCGCGTGCATCGCGGCATCTGGCCTACCTACGGCGCACCGGGCTCGTGCTGGATCGCAAGGACGGTCTGTGGGTCTACTACCGCCTCGCCGACCCCGAGGATCCGGTGCTCCAGACGCTGCTGTCAGCCGTCGTGCACTGCCTCGGTCACGTGCAAGGCGCGACGCGCGAGGCCAGGCAGCAGCGGCCAACCTTCGCGTGCTGCGGCGGCGGGACCAATCTCGTTCAGGTGAGCCGCCGATCCTCCGCGCGCTGAGCCGTGGCTCAAGAAACGTACGCCGTTCGACGGACGTCACTGGCCGGAGCGTGAAGCGGACACGGCATGACCTACCGATGGCTGACCGATTTAACGGTCACGATCCATTTCGCATTCTTGATCTTCGTTGTCTTCGGCGGCCTGACGATACGACGCTACCGCTGGGTGACCGGTCCACATCTCCTTGCCGTTGCATGGGCTGTTTATGTGGAGATGAGCCCGGGGCTAGTCTGTCCTCTGACACCGCTCGAGAATTACTTTGCGGCTCAGGCCGGGCGGGCTGGTTATCAAGGCAGTTTCATTGAGCATTACCTGGTGCCAATCATCTACCCCGACGGGTTAACGCCTGCCCTGCAGATGAGCCTGGCTGCCCTTGTGTTGGGAATAAACGTCGCGCTGTACGCGTGGTCATTTACGCGTCCGCAGTCGGTCGGGAGTGGGTGACGCACCAATCCGCAATTGTGATGGCCAGCAGGGTTACGTGCCGCCACCGATCACGCACTTGGCGGCATCGCTGGACGCATTCGAAAAGGTACTCGCACGTCCCGCGAACCGTCGATCCGATAGTGGAGGCGTTCAACGTTCACTGGCGGACTGTCAAGTCAGCGGCTCTACATGAGAGCGTACCTCGAGCGTCGCAATGACACGTACGTCGCTCTGATACTGAGGGTCAGCACGCACCAAGACTGGGAGTCGTTGGTCCAGTTCAAGTATCGGCGCTCAACCGTGAGCTCCCGCTGGGGCGCCACGCCCTAATCGCCCGTGCGAACCGTCGAACAGCACAGATCTCGCCGAATTTGAATGGATGGCGGTGAGGCAGGGATTCGTGCCAAGTCGCGGGGCGCGCAGCGACCCACGCGACGCCTGAAGACCGGCCTCGCCGAGAGACCCGAGCGAAAGCGAGGGGATGGCGGTGAGGCGGGATTCGTGCCAGTCGCCGCGCAGCGACCCACGCGACGCCTGAAGACCTCGCCGAGAGACCCGAGCGAAAGCGAGGGGATGGCGGTGAGGCAGGGATTCGAACCCTGGGTACAGCTTTTAGGCCGTACAACGGTTTAGCAAACCGCCGCCTTCAGCCTCTCGGCCACCTCACCGCGGACTGTAAGTCTAGCCGAAAATGGGACTTGGCCACCGCACATTTTTTGGTCCGCAAGCCGGCGGTTTCTGAAACCGCGGTATTTGCTGGATTCTGGCCAAGATCCGCGGGCGTCGGCGTCGGTCGCGGGCCCATCCGCCAACATGCTCACCTCGGGCCGCTCGGCCCCACGTCCCTAACCAACTGAGAGGCCTCAACTTGAGGCGCGCTCGCAGCACGAGCGGTTGTCCCCGAGATTGTCCCCACCGCAGCGGTTCTCATCGTGATGATGCGATGATGCATGGCCGCAAGAGGGCTCAACGTGCGGGTCGCGTCGGGCGTCTGCGCCAGCGCCGCTGGTGCCGTTTCGCTTCACGTACGGGCGCCTGAAAAGGCTTGATGGACATAGCGCCGCCCTGCGCTCGATAGCCTGGGATGCCTTCGGCGTTTGCGTGACGACGCGTCAGATGCCGAGAAACCGCGGCCACTCGGGCGCGAATGTCGCTGTAGTTTCTCGCCCCCCAAGTAGTCGTGCGCGGGCCGAGCGCCGAATCATCGCTTGATCGCCCCTGTCGCTTGGCCACTGATCAATCCACATCTTCTCGAATCGCATGACGACAAAATGTACTCGCGATGAGGAGGCACTGCGAGTGCGCCTCGCGTCTCATCACGCCTCCCTACGCGACGCCCTTCGAAGGTGCTGCGCGAGTACCTGATGTCTGACAGCCGACGCGCCGGCGACAAGCCAATTTTCGGAACTGCTCGAGGACGCCTGGGTCCACACGGATGGCGATCGGCTGCCGCGCCGTCCCACCCCTGCTACCCCTCGTACGCGGAATCGTGATCGGGATGAAGCGACACCAATCGGAGAAGGTCGCCGTCGCGGTAACCGGTCGCGCGGATCTGTTGACTCAGGCGGATCGAATACACCTTGGCGCCGCCCGGTCCCTTCAGATGGCCGATCTGCTCCCACTGATACCCCGTGTGGCGGTACGGGGCATTCCATTCCAGTTCTCTCAGCCGGCTGAGCGACGCGACCACCTGCTTCAGTTGGGCGACCGGCAGTTCAAAGAAGACGTCCTGGAACTCGGGGTTGTTGAGGTCGAGCCGGACGCGGCTACTTACCGCCACGACGACGTCCGGTGCGCGTGGTCAACGCGTCGAGGTTCGTCTCTTTCGCCTTGGTGCCGGCAGCCCATGTGAGTCCGCGCGCGATCTGTGAGCGGTGCGGCTCCTCGAGCGTCCACAGCTGATGCTCGGGGACAACGGCCACGGCGGTGAGGAGCATCGTCCCATCGCTGCGCCGTTCGAGGCGCAGGGTCTTGCCGGCGTAGCTCTTGCCAAGCGAGATCTGGCCGCTCTTGCCCACCACCTTGAGCTCGACCCGCTCTGCGGTGCTCTCTGGCATGCCCATGCCATCATGCTATCATGCGGCACGATTTGCCGGAAGGGAACGTCGCTGTCCCAATGATTGTCCCTAGGAGGCCGCAGAACGGGCCGTTTGGGGACAACGGCAGCCAACTCGCCTCGGCGTCAGATCGCTGAGATTGTTAGGGATTGGGCGGTAAATCCAGGATCGCGGGAAGGAAATCGGCCAGTCAGCAAACCGCCGCCTTCAGCCTCTCGGCCACCTCACCGCGCTCCGTAGGCGCCGATCCTGGAAGCGCGCTGACGGCAGATCGCCTGAAGCACAGCGGGGGGCCATTCGCTGTCGGAGACGCCCTGGAGAGTGGCGCAGTCCAGATGCTCAGGACGTTCCCGGACAACGAGGTGCACAGCTACCGATGGTCGGCGTCGCCATTCACGGAGGCGGGTGCCGTCACTGGGGTGGCGCCGTCGGGACCCATCATCGCGAGCACGCCGTAGCGGTGCACGAGTTGTCCTCCGAGGTGCGCGGTGTTGACGAGCGTCACCGTGCCAGCGGCGTAGAACACGAGGAACACTCCAGAGAGCGAGATGTAGAGCCCGTCGGACCACTGGCGACGCCGGACCAGAGGCGCGCCGAACATCACGATGAACATCACCGTCAACAGCGCGAACACGGTGCGCGTGGTCTCGGCGAGCGACTCGTGGCGCTCCAGGATGGCGGAGACCTGCGGGGTGCGCTCCGCGAGTTCGCCGGCGAGGTTCCCCGTGGACACCGCGACGAACGACGCTGCCGTGCCCAGCACCATGAGCACCAGCGCGCCCGCAGCCAGCCCGATGCGCTGCCTCTTCAGGGCGATGGACAGCAGCACGAGGAGCGGAGCAATCAGCAGGAGGGCGACGGGAAAGTGGACGATCAACGGGTGCAGTCCGGACGCCGGCGGCAGATTGGGCAGCATGAGGCCTCCCTGGCCCCCGGCTCCGCCGGGGGCCGAAGCGGTCACTGAGTCGGCCGATGCCTAGCTCACCGTGACGTACTTGTCCGTCGGCGAGAAGCACACGGGGCACTTCGCGAAATCGATCTTCAGGACGGTCTTTCCGCAGACGCTGCACACGAGATACGTGGCGCCCTGCGCGCTCTTGAGCGTGGGGAGCCTGGCCGCGGCGTCTCCGTACAGGTTGGCGTGCTCGCCTTCCGCCGCGAGTGCGAAGTTGAAGCTTCGTACGGCAGCAGCGTCGCCGGCGGCGCGCGCGTCCTTCACGAACTGCGGATACATCGTGTCGCGCTCGTACGACTCTCCTTCGACGGCAACCTTGAGGTTGTCGGCGGTGGATCCGATCTCCGGCAGCTTCACGGACGCGCTCGGCCTGGCGCCCATTTTCGCGATCACAGCCGCGTGGTTGGCGGCGTGGATCTCCTCGGCCCTGGCGGCCGCGCGAAAGAGGCTCGCGACGGCCGCGTAGCCCTCGGCGTCCGCCTTCCTGGCAAACGCGAGGTACTTCGCGTTGGCATTGCTCTCGCCGTTGTACGCCTCCTGCAGGTGGTCGAGGGTGGTGGCCGCGGCTGCGGTGACGGGCTGCGTGAACGTGAGCGCCGCGAACGCGGCAATGCCGAGAGTGACGATGGAACGCATGGATCGAATCCTCCAGGATTCGAAACACGCCCGGGGGGGCGATGCCGGTGAGGACTCCAAGACCGATGCCACGCGGGCCTGTCATCCACCGTCGAGAAGTCCTGGACAAACGCAGTTGGCGCGGATGGCGCGAGGGATCGGTGCGCCCGGCGTTCGAATCCTCGAACGTCAGGCGGGCCGTTTGTCAAAACCTTCGAACGAGGGGTACGGCGTCGGTCAGTCCGCCGGCGCTGCCGAGAGCCCGTGCTTCCGAAGCTTGTACGACAGGTCGGAACGGGACACGGCGAGCGCCCTCGCCGCCTGGGCCTGGTTCCCTTCCGCGTGCGCCAGCGCTCGTACGATGAGGTCGCGTTCGAGCGCCTCCGTTGTGGCACGCAGGTCCAGTCGCTCCGGCAGGCTCTCGACCCAGCTCGCGCGCGGGTCCTGCGCAGAACCTCCGTCGGCGCTCGGCGCCGACGGGTGCGCCAGGCCCGAAAAGTCCTCTGGTTGCAGCTCTCCACGGCTCGAGAGGATGCACGCCCGTTCGACGAGGTTCCGGAGTTCGCGCACGTTACCGGGGAAGTCGTAGGCGGCGAGTCTGGCAAGCGCGGCCCTCGAGATCGTCTTGCGGCGCACCTTCAACTCGAGGGCGATGGCGGCGAGAAAGCGATCGACGAGCACCGGGATCTCCTCGCGCCGCTCGCGGAGTGGCGGGATTGCGATCGGCACGACGGCCAGACGGTAGTAGAGGTCCTCGCGAAACGCCCCCTCGGTGAGCCGCTGTGTCAGGTCGCGGTGGGTCGCCACGATCAGGCGGACGTTCACCTGCCGTGGCCGTGCGGAACCCAGGCGCAGGATGGTTCCCTCGGCGAGCACGCGCAGGAGCTTGGCCTGCATCCCGAGCGACATCTCGCCGGCCTCGTCGAGGAACAGCGTGCCGCCGTGGGCCGTCTCGAAGAGGCCGGCGCGCGCAGCCGCGGCGCCCGTGAATGCGCCCCGTTCGTGGCCGAACAACTCGCTCTCGAGCAGCGTGTCGGGAAACGCCGCGCAGTTCACCGCGATGAACGGCTCGTCCGCGCGGGGACTCAGCCGATGGATGGCGCGTGCGGCGAGTTCCTTGCCGACGCCGGTCTCGCCGGTGATCAGCACCGTGGCGCCGGTGCGGGCCACGCGGCCGATCTGGTCGCGAACGGCGGCCATCGCGGGGCTGTCGGCAGGCATCGCGTCGCCAGCCTCCTTGTGCCGGATCGCGCCCTTCAGGCGCTCGTTCGTCCGGACGAGGTCGGCCCGTTCGAGGGCGCGGCGCACTGCGGCGAGCGCCTGCTCCGGGACGAACGGCTTCGTGAGGAAGTCGAACGCGCCGGCCCGCATGGACTCGACCGCGAGGTCGACCGAGGCGTGCGCGGTGAGCACGATCACGGGGATCGCCGCGTCGGCGTCACGGGCCGCCTCGAGAACCGCCAGGGCGTCGCCGTCGCGCATCTTGTGGTCGGTCAGTACCAGGTCGAACGCGGCGGTGCCGAGCGCATGCCGCGCCTCGCCGGCGCCCGTGGCCTCGGTGACCTCGTGGCCGTCCTCGCGCAGCACCAGCCCCAGCACGCGGCGCAGGTTCATTTCATCGTCGACGAGGAGAATGCGACCCATGGAAGTCAGCTCCGAGCGGTGGCGCCATCCGCGCGCAAGGACGCCGGCGCGGCGACCGGCAGTCGAATCTCGAAGCGGACGAGGGACGTGGTGTTGACCGCCAGGGCGATCTCGCCGCCATGGGCCTCGGCGATCTTGCGGGCTATCGACAGGCCCAGCCCGGTGCCGTCCTCGCGAGTCGTGAAGAACGGCTCGAACAGCCTCGCGGCTACGTCCTCCGGGATCGCCGGGCCGGGGTTCTCCACACCGAAGGCCACGAGCTCGTGATCTCGACGGGCGGTCAGCCGCACCGAACCGCCGGCCGGGGTGGCCTGGACGGCGTTGGCGCCGAGGTTGAGCAGGGCCTGGTGGATCTGGTAGGCGTCGACGCTGACGGTCGCGTCCTCGTGCACGTCGACGGCGAGCGCCACCGAGCGCGCATCCGCCTCGGGGCGTACGAGGTCCGCGACGTACCCGACACACTCCGCGAGCGCCATGTCACGTCGCCGCAGAGGCCTGGGGCGCGCGTACGTCAGGAAGTCGTCGGTGACGCGCTCAAGCCGGCCGGCCTCGCGGTTCGCGATGTCGAAGAGCTCGGCGCGCAGCTCCTCGGGAGCCGTCTTCCGAGTGGCCTGCAACAGCGACGTCACGATCATTGCGACCGGGTTGCGGATCTCGTGGGCCACGGCACTCGCCAGGCGGCCGACGGCGGCGAACTTCTCCTCGGCGACGAGCCGATCGCGCGTGTGCTGGAGCTCCTCGACGTGTCGCCGGATCAGGCGCTCGCGTTGCCTGAGCGCCGCGACGAGCATGGCGACCACCGGCGTCACGACGAAGTACACGAGCGCCATGGTCACCGATTCGAAGTACTCGCCGGGAGCCATCTGCGGGCGCGTGCGGCCGTGCACCCAGACCTGGCCGACGGTCATGGCAGAGGCGAGGACGGTCAGACCCATGGCCGACGCCAGCGAGAAGCGAAAGGCCGCGCTCAGCAGGGGCAGGACGAACAGCACGGGGTAGTGGCTGTCTTCGAACGTCCCCAGGCTGATCACGAGCAGGCCGAAGCCGAGGCCCGCCCACGCCGACAGGTGCGCCCACAGGCGGACCTGCGCGGGCGGGAGCGGCTCGGTCCGGCTCTGTAGCCAGGCGAGCAGGAGCGTCTGCTCGACGAAGCGGACGGCGATGGCGATCAGCACCGCGCGAGGCGGCGGACCGATCAGCGTCACGAAGGCCACGTGCATCGACGCCAGCGCCGCGAGCACCCCGAGGTTCAGGACGATGAGAATCGTCTCCTGGCGGCGGAATGTCGCGAAGTCCCCAGGGTCGAACGGCGAATCGAGGACGAGGCGCACCGTTGGATCCTACAGAAAGACGGTGGCTGGGCGCGACTTCCTGCAATCGTCGACGAGTCGCGTCATCGGAGCGGGCGCCCCGTGGGAGCCATCGTGATACGTTCAGCGCACGATTCGACACCAGTCGAGCACGGGGGGACACATGCGCCACGACGAGCGGCACCGCACTGACCGAATAGGCTGGCTACGCGCAGCGGTCCTGGGGGCGAACGATGGCATCGTCTCGACGGCCAGTCTCGTCGTCGGTGTCGCCGCGGCGAATGCCACGCGGGCTGACGTGCTGCTCGCGGGCGTGGCTGGCCTGGTGGCCGGCGCGCTGTCGATGGCGGCGGGGGAGTATGTGTCGGTCAGTTCACAGGCCGATACGGAGCACGCGGACATCGCCCGCGAAGAACAGGAACTGGCCACGAACCCGGCGGGGGAAGAGGACGAGCTCACGGCCATCTACGTGGCCCGCGGGCTGGAGCCCGACCTCGCCCGCACGGTTGCCCGTCAGCTGATGATCACCGACGCGCTGAAGGCCCACACCCGCGACGAACTGGGGCTATCGGAGGGGTTGGCCGCCCGGCCGCTTCAGGCGGCGCTCGCCTCCGCCGGGACCTTCGCGGTGGGGGCCTTGCTTCCGGTGCTGACGGCGATGGCCGTTCCCGCGGGCTACGTCACCGCGGCGGTGTCGACCGCCTCGCTCGTGTGCCTGGCGGCGCTCGGCGCCATCGCGGCCCGTGCCGGGGGAGCGCCCGCAGCCGTCGGCGCAGTGCGCGTCGCGATCTGGGGAGCGCTCGCGATGGCCCTCACGGCGGCGATAGGGCGACTATTCGGGACCGTCGTGTAGGCGTCGGTCCTTTCGGGTGAGAGACGCGAACCCTTCGCGTTCAACCGTCTCGAGCGGGCGTTGTCGGTCGCAAATCACCCGAGCCGGTGCTCGATCGCCCCAGAGAGCCACGACACCCACTCGCCCGTCCGCGTGCCGCACTACGGCCGGACGCCTCACGTCGACCGCGTCGTCTTCACGATCGACGATGCCGCGGAGAGCACGGCCTGTTCGAGGCCGTTGAACCACCTGGCGCCCTGCTGAGGCGCCCGGGCGGTCACCCAGAGGTACAGCTCCTCGAGCTCGGTCTTCCTCGCAATCTCAACGCGGTATGCCATGTTTGCGGCGCAGCTTGTCGAATACCTGTTGGGCGGGCTTGGTACGCCCGGCCTTCACGTCGGCGACGCCGCGCTGAATCCCCTCGAGCGCTTCCACGCGGTCGAGAAGCGCCTGGTAGGCTCCGGCGTCCTGGACGATGAGCTCGGCCTTCCCGTTGACGGTCAGGACCATCGGGTTACCGGTCGTGCGGATCCGATCGAGCAGGTCCACAGTGTTGCGCTTGAAGTCGCTGAGCGAGCGAGCGGATATCGTTGGCCAGGTCGAGCATCATGTCCTCATCGAATTTGCATTGAATTCGATGATCACACGGTGCGCGCGATCGGGCGACACTTGGCCCTGGACTGTCCTCACGATTGTCCCTGCGAGCGGCCAGAACGGGCCATTTAGGGACAGCAGCAGCCAACTCGCCTCGGCGAGAGATCGCTGAAATTGTTAGGAATCAGGCGGTAAATCGAGGATCGCGGGGAGGAACTCGGGCGGTTAGCAAACCGCCGCCTTCAGCCTCTCGGCCACCTCACCGCGGACTGTAAGTCTAACCGAAAAGGCCACTTGCCCGCGGCACCTTTTTCGGGCCGCAAGGCAGCGGTTTCTCAAACCGCCGCGTTCGCTGAATTCCGGCTGAATTCCGCGAGCGTCGGTGTCGATCGCGAACACCCCAGGCAGGACGCATCGCCTCGACCGATTCGGCCGCCACGTCGTCAAGCAATTGAGACGCTTCGACTTGCGACGCGCTCGCAGCACCAGCGGTTGTCCCTGAGATTGTCCCTGCCACAGCGCCCTTCTCGTGACGATGCATGTCCGTGACAAGAGCCGGCCAACTTGCGGCCGGCGTGTCGGCACGTCTTCGCGTCCGCCGCGATGGTGTGCGGGTTCGGAGCCGATTCGCAGTCGATCGACTCGCCGTTACGCCCTGTTCGAAACGACGCGGTGGTGACGCGGTCGGAGCTGCCGCCGGCATCAGGGGAGTTGCTGCGCTCCACGCGGCGGCCGAGGCGCCGCCGGAAAATACCGCATTTGGACCATCGGCAAATTGCAGGATTTGACTTGGCCCGCCGCCCGTTTCGCGACAGCTAACGGCGTCCAGGATCCGGGAGATAAGCCTCAAACGGCTCCGGGAGAAAGCGATCGAACGAACGAGCGCTGGGACAACTTCCGGTGCGCATCATCTCAGCCAGGTATCGCTGCGATTTTCTCGATCAGGAGTCAACCAGAGCTGTCTGGTAACTTTGAAACGGACGCGCCATGTGGCATGTCTTCGGTTGGCTGACCACTGACTCTGGATTCGTTCACACTGGGCCGATATCCGACGTTGATCACGGCAGCCCTCCGGTCGCGCCGTTGACCGCTGCTTCGGCAACACGTGCCTCGCGGATCCCCATCGCCACGAGTAAGCCGTTGAGAATCGCTTGCGGACGCGGCGGACAACCGGGGATATACACGTCGACCGGCAGCACACGATCGACGCCGCCGACAGCGGCGTAGGTGCCCTCACCAAAGATCCCTCCGCTGCATCCGCACGCACCGACCGCCACGACGATGCGCGGTTCCGGTGCAGCTTCATAGGTCCTTCGCAGCGCGATCTCCATGTTCCGTGTCACCGGACCGGTGACGAGCAGCACGTCGGCGTGCCGCGGACTGGCGACCAAGTGAACGCCGAAGCGCTCCAGGTCATAAATGGGGTTCGTCGTCGACGCGATCTCCAGCTCGCACGCGTTGCAGCTTCCGGCGTCCACCTGGCGCACATGTAGCGAGCGTCCGAGTCGACCCCGTATCCGTTCACGCAGACGATCGGCCGATTCGTGAAGGGTGGGACCCTGGTGAGCTTCCACTTGCACGAGCGTGCCACGTCCCGTGACCGGATCGATATCGAACGATGCGCTGTGCGCGAGTTGCTGTCGAGTGTACGCAGCCACCTCGACGCTGTGCGAGACACTCACGGCCTGCTCCGGACATTGGGTCACGCACGCTCGGCACTGAATGCAGGCGGCGTACGACAAGGTGACGATCTTCTTGTCTGCACCGGCCGGCGCCGTATGGATGGCGCCGGTCGGGCACGCGCGGGCGCACTCGTCGCACGCCGTGCACCGACTGAAGTCGATCACCGGGAACCCGAACGACGCCGGGACGCCGAGCGGATCGGGTTCGGTGATGACTCCGGTCTTGAGACTCTTGATGAGAATGTCCAGCATCTGATTCGGTCCTGTGGTTCTCTAGCGATCGTTTCCGGAATATGAGAGGTTGAAGCTCTTATTGATCACCGGGAAGTCCGGAATAATGTTGCCAGGTACTGCTTGCACGAGCCCAGGCCAGTTCAAGAAGCTCGGGTCCGTGATCTTGACGCGGCAGATGTCACCCCGGTCGTCCGTCGCAATCCAATGGGTGCACGGCCCTCGCCAGGCTTCTACCCACCCAAGCGCGCCGGTGCTGGCGGGCAAGCGGTCTGGTAAAGACGCCGCGAGCGGTGTGTCGGGCAGCGCGGCAAGGACCTGGTGCAGAATGACCAACGACTGCTCGATTTCCCGCGCACGCACCATGAGCCGTGCCCTGGCATCTCCGCCGTCTTCGACGGGCACGTCGAAATGAAGCCCCTCGTAGGCATCGGTCGGATGGTCCCTGCGCAGGTCGCCATCCACGCCGGACGCACGAGCGGCCATCCCGACAATCCCCAGATCTCGCGCGGCCTGCTGACTGAGAACGCCGGCGCCATCCACGCGATCCGTAAAGGTGCCGGCGTCCACCAGCAAGCGGATCAGCTCGTCGAACTGCTTCTCGAACCCATGCAGGTGCGCGCGAAGCGCATCGCACGACTCCGGCGGCAGGTCGCGCGTCACGCCGCCAAGGGCGATCGTCCCCCGCAGCAGTCGCGTACCGAAGAGTCCGTCCTGCAGCCGGACGAGACCTTCGCGCAGCGCCTGCGCCCGACTCGCCGGCACGGTGAATGCCACGTCGGTCGCCAGTGCACCGATGTCCGCCGTGTGGTTGTAGAGACGCTCCAGTTCCAGCAACACGACCCGCAGCGACCGGGCGCGCGCGGGCACCGTCACCTCGGCCAGACGCTCGATTGCGTGCGCGTACGCCAGCGCGTGACCGACCGCGGTATCACCCGAGATGGATTCGGCGAGGAACAGTCCGTGACGCCATGGCAACCGCTCGAAGCGCTTCTCGATCCCTTTGTGCACATAGAAGAGCCGGAGCTGAAGGTACAACACAGGCTCGCCGGCGACGCCAAACCGGAAGTGGCCGGGCTCGATGATTCCCGCGTGCACGGGTCCCACGGGCACTTGAAACACGCCTTCACCGGTCACGGGTCGGAACGGGTGAAAATCACCTGGTACGCGCGGCACCACGGCGTCGTACGGGAAGTCCTTGCGAAGCGCCCAGGCCCCATCGGGCCAGTCGTCATGGAGAGCGACACGGGTCGGGTTCGGATGGCCCTCCGGAACAAGGCCGAAGAGATCCATGACCTCGCGTTCGAACCAGTTGGCCACCGGGTACTTCGCGGCGATCGACGGATAGGACGGTTCAGCCGGAAGCACGGGCGCCGCGAGCCTCAGGAAGGTCCGGAGGCCCGGCAAGAACCACAGATGGTGCAGGAGAAATCGCCCGCTGACATCGCGCTCGTCGCTCGCGAAGAGCGACAGGAGCCGTCCGCTCAGATCGCCTGTCACGCGATCGGCGAATCCCGACAACGCTGAGGTGGTCGTCTCGAGCAGGAGCTCGCCGGGGCGTGTCTCACGAACGGCCCGCTCCGGAACTTCCAGCGCAGTTGACACGGTTGTCACGACAGACATCAGCCACCACCCCACACCACCTGCGTTGCCGCACGGATGAGCGCCATCAGTGGCGCCGGTAAATAGAATGCGGACACCACGGCAAGGACCGCCGCCGCAATGGCCGTCGCCATCCCGATGTCGAAGCGTTCAGGTTGCGGCACTCTCCTGTCGGCAGGATCCCGCGGTGGTCCGAGCACGAGGTGTCCCACTTGGTACGCGAATCCGCAGAACAGCACGATCAATGCGGCGAGCAACACGGCTGTTGCCGTGGGGTGCGAGCCCGAAAATCCGGCCCTGAGAATCAGGATCTCGCTGAAGAACAGGCCAAAGGGTGGCGAGCCGGTGATGATCACGGTGGCGAGCACGAACAGGGCGCTCGTGACCGGCGCACGCGTGAACGTCCCCTGCCCGATCCGATCGAAGTTCGAGGAGCTATGCAGCTGCGCGAGTGTGCCGGCAGAAAAGAGCGCCACGGGTTTTGCCAGTGAGTGATACGTCATGTGCAACAACGCCCCGAACACCGCCGCTTGCGCACCAAGTCCCACGCCGATGGCCATGATGCCGACGTGCTCGATGCTGGAGTACGCCAACAGCCGCTTGATATTCCACTGAATCAAGACGAACGGCGTCGCGATCAGCACGGAGAGCAGGCCGAGTGTCAGCAGAAGCCCCTCCGAGAACTCCGGTCCCAACGAGGCCTTCGAAATCAGATGGATCCTCAGGACGCAATACAGCGCGCCATTCAACATACCGACGGCCATCAGCACCACGGCTGGCGACGGCGCTTCACGATACGCATCGGGCTTCCACGTGTGCATGGGAGCGAGACCAGCCTTCGTCCCGTAGCCGATGAGGGCAAACACCACGCCGAGTCGCAGCGTGAAGGGATGGAGCGTCGGCGCCACTTGCATGAAACGCGTCCACTGGAGGGCTCCCATGCCTTCGCCGAGCGAACCTTGCCCGGACGCGAACATGAGCACGGTCCCCAGCAGCGCAAAGGCGAGGCCGAGGCTGCCCAGCACCAGGAATTTCCAGGCGGCCTCGAGCGAGGTGTCACGATCGTGAAACGTGATGAGGAACACCGACGCCAGCGTGGTCAACTCGACCGCGATCCACATGATGCCGAGGCTGTTGGACACCGAGACGAGGAGCATCGCGAACACGTACGCCGGAATCAGGCCGTAGAACTCACGGCGCATCCGTGCCGTGACCAGTCCGCGCGCCTCGTTGCGGCGCAGATACCCGATGCCGTAGACCCCTGACAGGAGGCCGACAAATCCGCACAGCACGAGGACCAGCGCGGACAACCCGTCAACACGCAAGGCGTCAGCAAACGCGGCCGGGGTTCCGCCTCCAAGGAACTGGTTCGCCGTGGCAAGACACAGCACGAACGTCAGCGCCAAGCCGCCGGCCATGGTGGCTTCCTTGAAAGGCCGCGGGCCACCCAGACCGCCGATCGCGGCAGTCAGCAACGGCACGACCAATGTCCAGAGCAGCAGGTTCACGCCTATCCTTTCAAGTTTGAGAGCCGGCTGACGTCCATCGATTCGAACCGGCCGACGATGCGCTGGACAAGAATGCCGAGGACGAGGACGGCGAGCATGACGTCGAACGCGATCCCGAACTCCACGATGAGCGGCATGCCCGTGGTCACGCCCACCGCCACCAGGAAGACGGCGTTCTCCACGGTCAGTAAAGCCAGGATCTGCGTAATGGCCTTCTTGCGCGTCACCATCAGGAACAGCCCGATCAGCAGCAGCGACAGCGCAACGCCGATCAGATGGTGGGTGACTTGCTGAGCACCCTCTTCAAAGCCCGTGCTGACCCGGTACCCGACCACGGTCAGACCGAGACAGATCAGCAGAGAGACAGGGACGTTCAGGAATGGCTCGATCTCGCGGTGAATCCCGATGCGGTCGACCGTCCGCATCAGGAACCAGGGGATCAGGATGGTTTTGAGCACGACGGTCAGCGCGGCCGTGACGAACAACTCGGGACGCGACTCGGAGATCGCAATCGTCGTGGCGACGATGGCCAGGAGTAGCGACTGCAGGCCGTACAGGCGGATCGTCGTGAACAGCGCCTTCTGACCCACCATGAGGTACGCGCTCACCAGCATCCCGGCGGCGGAGAGAATCAACACATTTGCGGTCATGAGCAAGGACCTCAGAGGAACCGGATCGCGAGCGCCAGAAACGCGAGACCCAGGGAAATCGACACCAGTTCCGGGACGCGAAACAAACGCAGCTTCGCGTTGGTGCTTTCCACGACCGTCACCGCGATCGCCAGCACGAACACTTTGCCGACCCACGCCACGATACCGACCAGCACGGCCACCGGCGCGGCGCTGGTCGCGATTCCCACCGGCATGAAGAGATCCACCAGCAGGGTGAGATACAAGAGCTCTTTGACCGCGGAAGCCCATTCGACCAGGGCGAGGTCCGGGCCGGCGTATTCAAGGACCATCGCTTCATGGATCATCGTCAGCTCGAGGTGAGTAGCGGGGTTGTCCACGGGAATGCGACCCGTCTCGGCGATGACGATCATGAAGAGCCCGGCAAAGGCGAGAATGTCGGCCGGATGCAGCGTGACCCCCTCCTGCACGAGCGTTCTGACCAGCACGCCGAGGTTCATGGAGCCGGCGGCAAGGGCGGACGCAAACAGGCCCAGCATGAGGGCCGGCTCGGCGAGCGCGGCGATGGTCATGTCGCGGCTAGCGCCCATGCCGCCGAATGGACTACCGGTGTCCAACGCGGCGGTGGCGAGGGCGAAGCGACCGAGCGCCAGGGTCCCCACCAGCAACAGGATTCCACCAGCCGCTTCGAGCGGCGCGGCCGCAAACACCACGGGCACGAGCGTGGTGGCGGCCAGGGCTGCGGCGAAGTACATACGCGGACCGGCTACATAGATCCACGACGCCACCTCGGATCGCACCGGCTCCTTCCGCAACAGCTTCGCCAGGTCGTAGTACCCCTGCAGGAGCGGCGGCCCCTGACGGTTCTGAAGCCGGGCTTTCATCTTCTTGATCACGGTTTTCAGAAGCGGAGCGACGGCGAGGAGGCCGCCTGCTTGCAGCAGCGCCGCGCCGGCTGCCAGAAGGCCGTCTTGCATCGGCGTCATGTCGTTCCTCCCAGCCACATCAGCAGAATGACCGCGAGTACGAGCACATAGGCCAGGTACGCGTGGAGGCTGCCGGCCTGCAGCACCTTCATCCCCCTCGCCATCTGGATAACCCCGCGCACCAACGGTCCGTAGAGATACCGCTCGAACGTCGGTTCGATCTCCGTGCGGTAACGAACCTCGTCCACGAAGTATGGCGAGACCTCCGCCACGGCATCCACCTGTCGAGTGGGTCGGTACACAGCCCCGAAAATCATCAGCAGCGGTTTCGAGAATGCCGTTGCCGTGTACTCACTGCGCGCTGTCAGCTCACCGCCGCATCCCCATGTGGGGGCCTGTCTCACGGCCAGCCCACGTCGTGCGGTGAGTGCCGTCGAGCACGATCACTCCGCCAAGAAGCGCCAGCCCAAACATTGCCGGCACGACATGATCGAACGACGTGAGGTTTGATGACATGCCGAGCCCACCCCACACCATGGCTGCTGGCGGCTGCAGTCCGGGCAGCGACGCCGTCACCCCTTCGAGGGCGCGGAGCACGAGGCCGGGAAACAGCCCCAGGCCGACGCACAGCGCCGCAAGAAGGCCCAGTGGCACAAGCATCAGAGCTGGCGACTCGTGCGCCTCCGATGCCGCCTGACTGCGCGGCAACGCGAGAAAGCTGATGCCGAATGCCCGCACGAAGCATGCGGCTGCCAGGGCGCTCGTCAATGCCAACAAGGCTGCCGCCAGCGGAAAATTCAAGCGGACTAGACCGGGCGTGGATGTAAACCCCAGCAACAGCGCCTGGAACGTGAGCCACTCGCTTGGAAAGCCGTTCAGGAGCGGAAGACCCGAAATCGCCAGCGCACCGACCAGGAAGCACAGGCCCGTCCACGGCATGCGACGCATCAGGCCTCCGAACTGCTCGATCTGTCGGGTACCCGTCGCCATCACCACGCTGCCTGCGCCGAGAAACAGGAGCCCCTTGAAGATCGCGTGATTCAGCACGTGCATGAGGCTGGCCGCGACGGCGACGGTCGCGAGCGTGCTGCGACCGTGAGCGAGTGCCATCATGGCGGCTCCCAGACCCAACGCAATGATTCCGGAGTTCTCAATCGTGCTGTACGCCAGCAGGCGTTTGATGTCGGTCTGCGTCAGCGCGTACAACACGCCGAGAATGGCGGACAGTGTCCCGACCGACATGAACACGAGCGCCCAGTTCACATCCGGCGTGCCGAGACCAAACGCGCACACTCTGAAGAGACCGTAGATACCCGCCGTGATGAGCACCGCCGACATGAAGGCGGACACGCTGCTGGGTGCCGCCGGGTGGGCTTCGGGGAGCCACACGTGAAAAGGGATGAGGCCCGCCTTCACACCAAACCCGATGAAGAACAGCGCGAACACCCCATGGCGCATCGGTCCCGGACACGACATGTCCGGACAGAATCGCCGAGAACGACAGCGAACCGGCCGCAGACGCCAGGATCAGGAAACCGGCCATGAGACAGCCGGTGCCGACGTGCGACATCACCAGGAAGAGATACGCTGCGCGGCGGCTCGCGCGCGACTCGTGTTCCGTCGCGACGAGGGCCGCCGTCGCCAGGGTCATCACCTCCCAACCGCAGAGGAACGCAATGACGCCATCGGCGACGAACACGACCTCGAGTCCGCCGACCATCGCAGTGAACGCGGCGCCGACGGCGGCCGTGCGAGGCCGGGCGACGGCGTGGGCGAAGTAGCCCGTACTGTAGAGCGCGACGGGCACAGCGATGAGACCCAACACCATGAGAAACCACGCCGACAACGGGGTCACCGAGTACCCGAGCACGGTTTCGGACGCCGCGTGGCGGAAGAGCGTGCCATCGATCGCGGTACCCGACGCGATGACGTACGCGGCGACCCCGGCCGTCATCACCGATGCCACGATGGAAGCGCCGAGCGCCGCCCACCGGCAGACGCGCGCGTGACGAGCCAGCATGCAGTGTCGCCACGACGCTCGTCAGACGAATGGCGAGCGCCAACGGCACACCGACCGCGACCAATCCGTCCATGTTCAACGTGTCCACCACACGAAGAGCACCAGGCTGACGACCAGCGCGATGACATAGGCGAGATACGCGTGGAGGCTCCCCGCCTGCAGGACTCTCATGCCCGTGGCGACCCGCAGCACTGCGCGAATGACGGGGCCGTAGACGTGCCGCTCGAACGTCGGCTCGATCTCCGAGCGGTAACGCACCTCGTGTGGAAAGTACGGCGAGATCTCGGTCAGTGCTTCGACTGCGCGCGTCGGCCGATACACGGCTCGGAAAATCATCATCAGCGGCTTGGAGAAGGCTGTGGCCGTGTACTCCGTGCGCGCCGTCAATTGACCTCCGCATCCCCATGTGGGCACGCGCCTGACCGCGGCCTGGCGCGCCGTCAGCAACCCCGTGGCTGCCCACCCCGCCAGAAGGGCCATGCCGAGCATGAGGGGGATCACGTGGTCGAAGGAGTCCAGCCCGGACGCCATTCCCAGTCCACCCTGGACGAGGTCCGGTGGCGGCTGCAGACCAGGCAGGGAGACCATCACGCCCTCGAGCGCGCGGAGCACGAATCCCGGAAACAGTCCGAGCCCGACGCAGCACGCGGCTAGCCACGCCTGCGGCGCGAGCATCACCATCGACGATTCCCTCGCGCCCGCTGCCGCAGGACTCCGGGGCAACGCCACGAACGTCATACCGAACGCTTTCACAAAACAGGCAGCGGCCAATGCCGTCGTCAGCGCCAGGAGGGCACCACCGACGGGGAAGAGTAAATGCACGAGCGGCTCGCTGGAGCCTCGGAACCCGAACAGGAACGACTGGAATGTCAGCCACTCGCTGGCGAAGCCGTTCAGCGGGGGCAGACCGGAAATCGCCATCGCGCCGACGAGAAAACAGAGGCCGGTCCAAGGCATCCGCCGCAGCAGGCCCCCGAGCTGCTCGATCTGCCGCGTCCCAGTCGCCATGACGACGCCTCCCGCGCCGAGAAACAGGAGACCTTTGAACACCGCGTGGTTCAGCACGTGGTACAGACTGGCCGCCAACCCGACCGCGGCGACGTCGTTCCGGCCGTACGAAAGCCCCATCATCCCTGCGCCAAGGCCCAGGAGAATGATCCCGATATTCTCGATGCTGTGGTACGCGAGGAGTCGTTTGAGATCGTGCTGCATCAGCGCGTAGAGGACCCCGAGCACCGCCGACAGTCCTCCAACGATGAGGACGATCACGCCCCAGGACAACCGCGGAACTCCCAGACCAAACGCGCAGACGCGAACCATGCCGTAAATGCCGGTCTTGATGAGCACGCCCGACATCAACGCGGAGATGCTCGTCGGCGCCGCAGGGTGGGCCTCGGGCAGCCAGACGTGGAGCGGAACGATACCCGCTTTCACGCCGAACCCAAGGAAGAAGAATGCGAACAGGATGTGGCGTATCGGTTCGATCGCCGCACCACCCGACAGCAGCATCGCGAATGACAGAGAGCCGTATGCCGACGCCAGCATCAGAAACCCTGCGATCAGGAAACCCGTGCCGAGATGCGACATGACCAAGTAGAGATAGGCGGCGCGCCGGCTTGCCCGTGCCTCGTGCTCCGTGGCCACAAGAGCCGCCGTCGCCAACGTCATCAACTCCCAGGCGCAAAGGAAGGTGACGAGATCGCTGGCGACGAACACGAGTTCGACCGCACCCAGCAGGACGTTGAAGGTAACGCCGAGGAACGCGGACCGTCGGTTCCAGTGTGGCCCTCCGACGTATCCAAGACTGAAGATGGCGATCGGAACGGCAACGACGGAGAGAACCAGAAGAAACCACGCCGACAATCCGTCGATTGAATAGCCCAGCGAGAATCCGGACGCGTGATGCGCGAACAGCACGCCGCTCACCGGCGTGCCACTGCGCAACACTTGAGCCGCCGCCAAGCCGGTGGCGAGCGACGCGGCCGCCGATCCGAGGAACGCCACACGACGCGCTACGCCACGCCGGGGCGCCGTCAGGACGGTCGCGGCCGCAATGCCGATCCGCAGTGCCAGCGCAAACGGCAAACCGCTGGCGAGATCCAGAGGCATCACGCGACTGCCGTCGGTCCGGCTGGACACAGCTGGTGTCCTGGCCCGAACATTTCAATGTGAACAACCATGCACAATTCCGACATTGTTCCCTGCGTCGCTCGCTTAGCCACCAGCCGGCGATGGTGGAAATGATCTGCGCGATCACACCGAGCGCCGCCAGGATAACGAGACGAACACCGATCTTTCTCCGCTCTGCCGGATCATCCGGTAGGGGCGGCGGCTGCCATCCGAGGCCATCTCGTTTCATGGACGTCTCCTCGACCGTGTCGCCTCACCGACGGGACTCGTCCCAGCACTCTCTCGTCGACTCGTCACTGTCTCTACGTGGATTCGTCGTCAAGATCCCGCGCAAGCGTCTGCGGAGCCCTCCGCAATTCCAGCAAGGTGTCCCGAACGATTCGGTTCGTAGACAACATGCGGTCCAGGCATTCGGGTGATCGTCCGGACGGCCTCGCTATCTGGGGCACTCGAGCCCGCGCGCGATCGCATCAGCAGGTGTATGTCATCGCGAATGCATCTGATGTCTCGCCACTTGGCCTCGATGTCAGACTGCAGGCTCACCAAATACGCGTCCACGAGCTGACAGTCGAACGATGACCGTCTTGAATGGGTCATCGTGATGGCCCCTGCTTTGAGTTCATTCCAGCGTCCTCGACTGGTCGAAGATGACACGTGATTCGCGCCGGAGAGATCGCCTCCACCGTGACACCTGGCGGCAGCGGTCCTGGGACCCGAAGACCAACCTCCTGAACGCCCT
>CAVOPA010000003.1:0-1175953 GCA_963697705.1 Vicinamibacteria bacterium | reverse complement strand
CAACGAGCTCGCACTTGGTCATCCGTTCGCGATCCACTCCATACCGACGTCGCCCCACCCTTCCGCGTCGTCTCCTAATCGCACCATTCGAATCGGTATGGGTCGGTAAATCTCCTGGGACAACAAGAACGGGAGTATTGGCAGGCACAGGTCATGCCGCGGCCTCCATCGGTGCCTCCGTCGGTCACCGGTTCGCTACGCTCGTGGCGCTTCGCCATGTAGTAGAGGACGGGCACGGCCATGCGCGAGAGCAGGAGCGAGGCCACTTCGCCGGCCATCAGCGAAATCGCCAGGCCCTGGAAAATCGGGTCGAACAGGATGACCGCCGCGCCGACGATCATGGCGGCGGCGGTGAGGGCCATGGGGCGGAACCGCACGGCGCCGGCGTCGACGACGGCCTGCTCGAGAGGAAGGCCTTGGCGCAAGCGCAGCTCGATGAAGTCCACCAGGATGATCGAATTGCGCACCACGATGCCCGCACCGGCGATGAACCCGATCATCGACGTGGCCGTGAAGAACGCGCCCATCGCCGCGTGCGCCGGCAGGATGCCGACCAGCGAGAACGGGATGGCGGCCATGATCAGGAGCGGCGTCTTGAACGACTGGAACCAGCCGACCACCAGCACGTAGATCAGCACGAGCACTGCCGCAAACGCGAGGCCGAGGTCGCGGAACACCTCGATCGTGAGGTGCCACTCGCCGTCCCACTTCATCGCGTAGCGCGAGGTATCGAACGGCTGGACCGCGTTGAAGACCTCGAGGGCATAGCCCTCTGGCAAAGAGAGCCGCTTGATCCGCTTGTTCATCTGGAGGATGGCGTAGACCGGGCTCCCGTTCTTTCCTGCGAGGTCGCCGGTGACGTACGTCACCGCCTGCAGGTTCTTGTGATACAGGCTTGCCCCTTCCTGCGTGGTCACTGCGGTCGTGAGCTCGCCCACGGCCACGAGCCTGGTGCCGCGAAGCCGGATCGACTGGACGGCCTCGAGGCTACGCTCGTCACGGGGGAGGCGGATCACAATCGGCACGTCCTCGCGCGCTCGTTCGTCGTGCAGCAGGCCGGCCGATTCTCCCGAGCCGCCCATCCGCACGACCGCCGCCACGGCCCGCGGCGACAGGCCTGCAGCCGCGGCTTTTTCGCCATCGACGGCCAGCGTGATTTTCGCGTGCGGATCTTCGACATACCAGTCGGTGTCGACCACGCCGGGGGTCTGCTCGAAGACCGACTTGATTTGCGCGGCCACGGCCATCCGCCGTGCCGGATCGGGACCATAGACTTCCGCGACGAGGGTTTGCAGCGCGGGCGGGCCCGGCGGCACTTCCGCCACCTGGATGGTGGCACCGAACTGCTTTGCGATTGGCATCAGCCGCTCGCGCACGCGTCCGGCCACCTCGTGGCTCTGCGCCGAGCGCTCGCCCTTCGGCACGAGGTTGACCTGCAGATCCGCGAGGTGCGGCGCACGCCTGAGAAAGTAGTGCCGCACGAGGCCGTTGAAGTTGTAGGGAGCCGACGTGCCCACGTACTGCTGGACGTTGACCACCGTCTCATCGTCCAGAGTGGCCGAGGCCAATGCCGACGCCACGCGCGCCGTCGTCTCGAGCGCCGTGCCCTCGGGCATGTCGATCATGACCTGGAACTCGCTCTTGTTGTCGAACGGCATCATCTTCATCGTCACCAGTTCGAGCGGGACGAGCGCGACGGCCGCCAGCAATAGAGCCGCCACGCCCGCCAGGAAGATGGCGCGCCTCCTGCTGCTGGCAATGAGCGGTCCCATGACGCCGCGATAGAGGCGTGTCATCAGATCTTCTGCGCCGTGATTCTGCGCGGAGGGCCTGAGCAGCCGGACCGCAGCCCACGGCGTCACGACGAAGGCGACCACCAGCGAAAAGACCATCGCCGCTGACGCGCCCACTGGAATCGGCCGCATGTAGGGGCCCGACAGGCCGCGGACGAACGCCATCGGCAGGATCGCCGCCACGACCGCGAGTGTCGCGAGCACCGTTGGGTTACCCACTTCGTCAACGGCGCGAATCGCGATTGCGGCGAGCCCGCCTCGCTCATTGCCACCCATCCGCGCATGGCGGACGATGTTCTCCACCACGACGATGGCATCGTCCACGAGGATGCCGACGGAAAAGATCAGGGCGAAGAGCGTGATGCGGTTCAGGGTGTAGCCATAGAGAAAGAACATGAAGAGCGTGAGCGCGAGCGTGACCGGAATGGCGATCAGCACGACGGCCGCTTCGCGCCGGCCAAGGAACAGCCAGATCAGCGCCGAGACCGAGAGCACAGCGAGCAGCATGTGCCACAGCAACTCGTTGCTCTTGTCGGCCGCGGTCTCACCATAGTCGCGGGTGATCGTGAGGTGCACGTCTGATGGCACGAGCGATCCCTTCAGCGTGTCGAGCTTTTCAACCACGCGGTGGGCGACGTCGGTGGCATTGGTGCCCTTCCGTTTTGCGACCGCAACGGTGACGGCCGGGTGCGCGCCGGACGACTTCGACTGGAAGGTGACATACGCCGTCGGCTCGGCGTCCCCGTCGACCACGTCCGCCACATCGCGCACCAATACGGGGCGCCCGCGTCCGGAGGTCACGACGGTGTTGCGCAGGTCATCGGCGGTGCGCAGGCGATTTCCCGTCTCGAGGCCAGCCACCACACCGCCCGCAACGGGGCCCGACGCGGTGCCACGCACGTTGCTGCGCGCGATCGCCTGCTGAATCGACAGCGGATCGAGATCGTAGGCCGACAGCCTCGCGGGGTCGATATCCACGCGAACCTGCCGTGGGCGCCCGCCGATGATGGTCACCTCCGACACGTCGGTGACCTCGGCGATCGCGTCTCGCAGTTGAACGGCGAGCGATCGCAGCTGATCGTCACCGTAGCGCGCCGACCACACGGTGACCGCAAGAATCGGCACATCGTCGATCGAGCGCGGCTTGACGATGGGTCCGATGACGCCGGGTGGGATGCGATCCGCATGGGCGGCCAGTTTTTGATTGAGGCGAACGAGCGCGGCTTCCTGCGGCTCGTTTACCGTGAATCGGACAACGACCATCGACTGTCCGGGACTCGAGGTCGAGTAGACGTACTCCACCCCGGGCACCTCCCAGAGCAGTTGCTCCAATGGACGCGTCACCCGCTGTTCGACGTCGGCCGGTGTCGCCCCCGGCATCTCGACGAACACGTCGACCATCGGCACGATGATCTGAGGTTCCTCTTCGCGCGGCAGCGCCAGCACGGCCACGGCGCCAAGCGCCATCGAAGCCACGATGAAGAGCGGCGTCAGCTTTGAGTGGATGAACGCCGCCGCGATCCGGCCGGCGGCGCCGTAGGTGTCAGCCATTACCGGCCTCCCACGCTGACCCGGCGTCCGTCGGTGACGCCGGCCGGCGGCGAAAGAATCACCATCTCCGATTCAGTCAGGCCTGCCAGCACCTCGGACTCGCTGAGGCTGACGAGGCGCACGCGCGCTACACCCTTGTCGACCACGAATACCGAGGTGAGCTGTCCGCGGCGCACGATCGCCGACGAGGGAAGGGTCAACGCGCGTCGCGGCATCACCACGAAGCGCGCCTTTCCGAATTCGCCGGATCGAAGGCCAGCTGTATCGGGCAACGCGATCTTGACCAGAAACGCGCGCGCATCCGCATCCACCGCCCGGCTGACCTCAGTCACTATGCCGGTGATCGGGGTGAACCCTCTTCCGAGGACGACCGGGACGCTGTCGCCGTTTCGAATCTGGCTGATGCGTGATTCGTCCACGCGGACCTCGAGGCGAAATCCGCGGGTGTCTTCGAGGCGGAGAAGGGGCATGCCTGGTGACGCCATGTTTCCAGGCTCGACCAACTTCTCCGTGACCATGCCGTCGAACGGCGCTGCAATCGTGGTGAAGGACTCGGTAGTGCTCGCCTGGTCGCTGGCGGCCCGGGCACTCTCGACGGCCGACGCGGCCTGCAACGCCCGCGCGGTCGCACCGGCGACGCGCGCTTCGGCGCTCCGCAGCGTTGCCGTGGCATCATCGAGCTCCTGCGAGGTGGCGGACCGCTTCGCCTGCAGGCCGGCGATGCGACCGTGGGACGCGCGTGCGAGCGCCAGGCCGGCTTCGGCGGCCTGGATCTCGGCTGCAGACGCGTTCGCGCCCTGTTCCGCGGCACTCGCCGCCGAGCGCGCGGCACGGGCGCCGGCGGCGAGATCCTCGCCGTCGAGCCGGATGAGCGTCTGGCCTTTGCGGACCCGATCGCCGGCCGACACGCGGACCTCGCGCACTGGCGCCAGAATGCGCGCCGAAATCGTCGCCGTCGTGCGGGCCTGCACGACGCCGCCCGCGTCGATCGTGCCGGGCGCGTCGGCCATCGCAACCTGGGAGACGGTGACGGCGATCGGCTCTGCCGCGTCGGCCGGAGCGGCGGCGACCCGGCGAGCCGAGCATCCGGACAGCGCCGCGCTCGTCAAGAGCGCTGTCGTGATGCCCACAGCGATGACGGAATGAGTCGAGGTGATCTGTGTCATGGCGTTCCTACCGCTCGTTGCAGGGTCGCGGTTGCAGTGAGCACGCTCACCCGCGCAGCGATGTGTTTGGACATCGTCCTGCTGCACGGCGTCGGCCGACGCGACGAGGAGTGGAACGGCGAGGTGAGCCTCGCGCTCAATCGCCTCGATGATGTCTCTTGCGCGCATCGGCCTGGGCCTTCCTGGAGGGAGCGCGTGTGCGAAAGAACGTCCGTGTCGGGGGACCCTCCAACGAACAGGAGCGATTCTGCGGGACCTCTCCCTGGCTGGCCATGCTCGCGCGGTTGAAGTTCTTGACCGCCCGTCCGGCGAGGCTGGAATGCTTTGCGGAGGCGCCACGAAACTTTGCCGGGCGTCCCGAGGACGACGGACGCGTTTTCAGAGGTCCTGAGCGGTGTCCGATGGAAGGGCGCGGACTATCTGGCTAGCGGAATGTACGCCGCGACTGAACGCCGATAGGTTTGAAACTCATCGCCGAACCGCCAGGCCAGCAACCCATCTTCGATGCGGACGCGAGCTTCCGTCCCGATGATGAACACCACGACGGCGGCCACGAGCAGCGCCCACGGCGTGATCATGAAGCCGGTACCCAGCAGCAGGCTCAACATCGACGAGTAGATTGGATGCCGGACGTAGCGGTACGGCCCAGACGTCACGAGCTGGTGGCTCTCGTTGAGCCCGGCGTCGACCCGCCACTGACCACCGAGCGCCCGTACACCGGTCCACGACAGAAGACACGCGACGGCGAGAAAGCAGACCGACACGAGCATGCGCCACGAGTCTGTCGGGCGCTCCCAGAATCGCGTCTGCCACAGCAACGAGTAGCCGGCCGCCTGCAGCACGATTCCCCACCGTGCCCGACGGTCGACCATCGCCGCCTTCACAGCGGGGCGCCTGATCAGGAAGAAGGGCGCGACCCATACGACCCAGCCGACAGCAAGGATTGCGAAATCGTGGATTGGCCGCATCGGCTTCAGTCTCGACAATGGTCGCGTCGCATTCTGTCGCTTGCTCGAATCGCCTGCACCGCTTCGTCCGGTGTCGCTGCTGAGATATCAGATCATGAAAGGCCGGAGTCTCGCTCAACCGGATACGCCCTACCGACGATCGTGTGTGCCGGTTTCACGGACCTCTTTCAGCGCCGCATAGAGGTGGCGGTACTGCGGATAGAACGTGTCATAGCGCCTGGCGTTCGCCTCATTCGGCTCGATGGTGCGTGCGGTGCGAACCATCGCCTTGGCGCCGTCCTCGATGGTCGAGAAGCGTTCCGCGCCGCGGGCTGCGAGGATGGCGCCGCCAAGGGCGGGCGCGTCCGGTACTTCGGTCAGCTCCAGCGGCGCGCGGATCGTATCGGCATGAATCTGCAGCCAGAGGGGGGATTGTGTCGCACCGCCTGCCACTACAATGCGCCGTGCCTGGAAGGCGGCGCCGAAGTTCTCGACAATCAGCTTCGTGCCGAGGCAGATGCCTTCGATGATCGCTCGAAAGACGTGGGCCGGCGTGTGTTTCAGCGTCAGGCCGGTGATGGCGCCGCGGGACCCGGCATCCGTATAAGGCGTCCGGTTGCCCTGGAAATGATCGAGCACCAGCAGCCCTTCGCAGCCCGGGTCAATCTTCGCGGCTGCCTCATTCAACACATCGAACGTTGTCTGAGCCGCGAAGTGGCGCTGGAACCAGGCAATGACCGATCCGGTCGAGGTCTGCCCGCCCTCGATGATCGGTTTGTCGGGGTAGACAGCATCCATATATGTACCCCACACCCCGGACGCGTGGACCGGCCGCGCCACAATACCGAGATGCAAATGCGATGATCCGGTGATGAGGGCCATCTCGCCCGGCTCGGTGACACCGAGCCCGATCATGCCGATAAAGGCATCGGCTCCACCCTGCGCCACGGGAATGCCCGCCTGAAGGCCGAGGTGTGCGGCCGCATCTCTCGTGAGAACTTCGATCACATCACCAGGCCGCACGATCACTGGCGGCCACTTCTCCTCGAGATCCGAGAGTCCCAGCTTCTCGATCAAGGAGAGCGGCAATCCGCCTTCACGGCTCCGGTAATGCCAGCGCACGGCCATGTTGTTGAGCGAGGCCACCCACCGACCGGTGAGGCGCCAGTTGATGTAATCCTGGTATTCGCAAATGCGCGCCGCCGCGGCGAACAGCGCCGGCTCGTGGCGCTTCATCCAGAGCGATTTTGGGATCATCCATTCGGCGGAGACGGGCCCCCGCCCGTTGCTGTTGATGCGCAAGGCCGGATCGCCGCTTGCCGCAACATCGGCCGCTTCAGCGGCGGAGCGCACATCCATCCAGATCATGGCTGGGCGCAGCGGCTTGCCCTGCGCATCGACCGCGACGACGGAGCAGCAGGTGGTGTCGATCGCCATTGCAATGACCTGGTTGGGGGCGATGCCGCCGGCTGCCAGCGCACCGCGCGTCGCCTGGCCCATGGAGCGCCACCAGTCTTCCGGATTCTGCTCGGCCCAGCTCGGGCTGGGGAACTGGGTCTGATAGGCGCTGGCATGTGAGCCCTTGGGTCGCCCGTCGAGATCGAAAACGATCGCCCGGATGCTTTCCGTTCCGCCGTCCACGCCGAGCAGATAGGCCATTCGCGTTCCCCTGAGCTGGTTGCTGGGGAATGTGGCACAGGCCCGCAGGCGATGCCAAGTCGCTTCCGGATCCATTCCCGCGCGACAGCTCGCGTCGCAACTGAACCGGCGCAGAAGCGGAGCGCCGGGGGCGAAAAGGAGCGGCCGAGCTTTTGTCGTTCGCGAGCGTAAACATCCCGCGTCAGCGGCTATCATCGTCGCCCACGATAGTTCTGTGGTCCGGTCCATGCGCAGGGGAGACAAAATGGCCTCAACACTCAGTGGCCGCTCAGGGCGAAGCGAACCAAGCACCGCCGGTGACGACCGCCGGCAACGTTCAGCGAGCAACC
This sequence comes from Vicinamibacteria bacterium, assembly GCA_963697705.1. Lineage (GTDB taxonomy): Bacteria > Acidobacteriota > Vicinamibacteria > Vicinamibacterales > JAENWD01 > CAVUCH01. Next base: position 1,168,508 of record CAVOPA010000003.1, on the reverse strand, counting down.
GGCCATGGCGTCCGCAGCGGCGCGACGTGATTCGGCTTGCCGGTGCGTCAATCGGCGCAAGCTTGGCGGGAGGCTTCCACGCCGCGGCCGCGGCTGCCACCGGCGACTCCATACGCCGCTCGCGGAAACCGCTTCGGGCAGCGTTCTCGAACATCGGCCTGCAGGTGACCTGGTGCACGCAGGGGAAACAGGCCGCCGAGTTCTGGGGAAAGTTGTTCAACGTCGACGTCACGTGGTTCGACGGTGGGCTCTCCGCGACCCAGCAAAAAGCTGCGCTGGAGGAGATCGCGTCTCGCGACTGGGATTTCGTCGCCATTCAAGCCGTCGAGATCGACACCCTGGCAGCGCCTGTCAATCGACTGATTGAGGCGGGAATTCCCGTCATCGACATGGATACGCTGATCGCGCCACTCGACCAGATCGCTGTACACACGTTTCTCGCTCCCGACAACGAGTTCATGGGTGCCGTCGTGACCCGGGCGCTGGTTGACGCGATCGGTGGAACTGGCACAATCATCATGACGCAGGGAGCGCTCGGCCATACCGGCGCGCAGGGCCGTGCGCGCGGCTTTCAGTCCGTCATCGCGCAGCATCCGAACATCGAAGTGCTCTCCACCGAACCCGCGGATTGGGATGCAGCGAAGGCGGCACAGCTGTGGGAGTCGTATCTCAGCACGTATTCACATATCAGCGCGGCGTTCTTCCACAACGACGACATGGCGCTGGCCGCCCTGGAGGTGATGAAGGCGCGGAACCGCACGGATATCCGAGTCGGCGGCGTGGACGCGATGCCGCCCGCGATCCATGCGGTGGTGGATGGCCGCATGCATGCGACCGTGCGAAATTCCTCCTGCCGCATTCATGGGGGCGCGATCGTGGCGGGCGTGGAGGCCGCGCTTGCGCCGAAGAAGACTCCTGCGGCGCCTCCAAAGCAGATCGTCATCGACGGACCGATCGTCACGCAGGCCAATGCACCCGGCCTGTTGTGGATGGAGGATCACTTTCTCATCTAGCGGCGACTTCAACGGAGTTCGTTCCGTGGGAGCGAGCAACGGGTTAAGCTGTGCTGGACCGCCGACTCCGGTAGCTCGCGCGTTACTCGAGGTGCAGCATGAACCAATCGATTCTCGGTCTGACGCTCATCGCCGCTCTTGCTTCGGGGTGTTCAGGCCCAGCCACGCCCCCACCGTCCGGCACAACGGGAGGGCAGGGGCCCGCGACGGCCACGCCCCCCGCTGCGTCACAGCCGGGGCCGGCGACAGCCGCGACCCCCGCTGCGCCACAGCCGGGCGCTTCCCAGTCGCCAGCCCCTCCACCCGCGGAGCCTCTCGCTCCGCCTGCACCGACGTTCCGCGAGGTGACGATCCCGGCGGACACCACGCTCACCGTCAAGCTCGAGACACCCGTGGCGTCGGACAAGAGCCAGGTCGAGGACACGGTCCGTGGCACGCTGGCCAAGCCGATCGTCATCGCCGGGGAAACCGTCGTGCCGGCAGGCGCCGAGCTGGCGGGAACGGTGACCGAGTCGAGCCAGTCGGGACGCGTGAAGGGACGCGCGATGGTTGCCTTTGCCTTCGACCGCCTCACGGTACGTGGCGAGAGCCACCGGATCGAGACGACGCGCGTCGCACGCGAGGCTGAGGCCAACAAGAAAGACGACGTCAAGAAGGGCGCGGTCGGCGCCGGCGCCGGCGCCATCGTCGGCGGCATCGCGGGCGGCGGAAAGGGTGCCGCCATCGGGGCCGCGGTTGGCGGAACGGGCACGGTGCTCGTCACCAAAGGGAAGGAAGTCAGGCTGCCCGTCGGCAGCACGGTCAGTACGAGCCTGCGGAGCCCGCTGACGGTGCGCGTGCCGGTCTCGTAGCGGGTATCAAGGCCTCCATCGGACGCAGACGCCGAGTGCTTCGGCGACGCTGCTCGAGTGAACCGAGCGCATGGAAATGGAATGTCCGCGATGATCCCTCTCCGGTCTCGCTCATACCGCACGCTTCCGGTCCTGGGCCTCGCACTCGTCCTCGCGGCGACGCTGCCGTCTTGCGGCCGCGGCGCTGACACACCCCCGGCCAGCAACCGGGCGGCTGCCGAGATAGCCGCTCCGGCACCGGCACTCCCGGCTCCACCGCCCCCGCCGACGCGCGAGCTCACTTGGAGCGGGAAGGTCGACATGAAGCTCTGGTCGCCGGGCCGGGTGAAGGCCTACAAAGCCGCGCTGCAGCTGGAAACGCCGCCAACGCTCGCCATCCTGCGCATCCCGCGGCTCGAGCTCGAGGTGCCGGTCTACGACGGCACAGCGGACGCTGTCCTCGACCTCGCGGCCGGTCGAATCGAGGGCACGACCCTACCCGGGACGGCGGGCAACGTCGGCATCGCGGCCCACCGAGACGGCTTCTTCCGCGTGCTGAAGGACCTCAAGGAAGGCGACGCGCTGGTGCTGGACACACCCGCCGCGACCGAACAATACCGGGTCGAGTGGATCCGGATTACCACCCCGACCGACGTCAGCGTGATCGGGCCGACGCCCGGTCCAGCGGTGACGCTCGTCGGCTGCTATCCGTTCTATCACGTGGGCCCGGCCCCGCAGCGGTTCATCGTGCGCGCGGTGCCCGCGGCGGGCTCGCCCGCGGGCACGTGACCTTCGGGTCCGGCGGGGCCGGTTTCGCCGTCCTCGGGCTGTTCCTCGCGGCGCTGGGGATCTACGGGGTGGTTGCGCGCCTCGTTGCCCAGCGCACCATCGAGATCGGCATCCGCATGGCCCTCGGCGCCCGACTCGATCAGGTCGTCCGCCTCGTGCTTCGCACGGGACTGCGCATCACATGCATCGGCGCGGGCATCGGGATGCTTGGCGCGATCGCGCTGACCCGTACGATCGCGACCCAGCTGCCGGGACTCGAAACCAGCAGCACGCTCATTGTCGCCGGCGCCACGCTGCTGCTCGTGTCCGTGTCCGCCGTCGCGTGCTACCTCCCGGCGCGACGTGCCGCCACCATCGATCCACTGCTCGCAATGCGCGCAGAGTGATCCGATCGCACGTCCCCTGCGATCAACCGCAGGTCGGTGAACCCGCAGGGCATCTGCGCCCCGCGACCGCTGCGGGCGAAGCGGCTTCCGCTCCGCGCGCCATCGCGGTGGACCAGTTCGACATGCAGCTGTCGCTGCCCGGCAGGCGTAAGGGCTGCCGAGAATCCAGTGCCCATGTCTAGCGGTCTTTCCCGGGGAGGTCGCACCATGTTCATCCTCCATCGATCATCGCTGACGGTACAACCCTTTACCAGCGTCGCCAACCCCGCCGGCTTCTCAGACTGGCCCAATATCCGCCTGGTATAGGATGCCGAACCATGATGAGACGGCGGTCGTTCCTCACGGACGCCTCTATGGCCGCTGCTGGTATCGCGGTCGGTGCACGCTTTGGAGTTGCGGCGCAGGTCCCGGCTGCCACCGGCAGGCGTGCGCCACTGGTCGTCGATCCCGTCCCGCTGTTCGAGCTGTCGCCTTACCTCTACATGCAGTTCATGGAGCCGTTGGGCGCGACCGATGGCTCGGTTGAGGCCGCGTGGGACCATCTGAGCGATCGATGGCGTGACGACCTGGTGGCGATTACGCGCGAGCTCGCGCCGACGATGATGCGATGGGGCGGCATCTTTGCCGACTTCTACCGTTGGCGGGAAGGCGTTGGGCCTCGCGACACGCGTCGTCCGATGCTCAACCTGCTGTGGGGTGGAATCGAATCGAACCAGGTGGGTACCGGTGAGTTCGTCAGCCTGTGCAAGGCCGTCGGCGCCGAACCGTTGATCTGCGTCAACTTCGAGTCGGACGGCCGCCGGCAGTACATGAAGGTCAAAGAGAGCGTTCGCACGGCCGACGCGAAGGAAGCCGCAGCGTGGGTCGCCTACTGCAACGATCCTCGCAATGCCGAACGGCAGGCGCATGGGAACGGCGCGCCGCTCAACGTCCGCTTTTGGCAGATCGGGAACGAGACCTCGTACGACAAGAACGGTTTCGACCTCGAAACCGCCGCGCGCAGGACCGTCGAGTTCGCCAAGGCGATGCGTGCAGCCGATCCGGAGATTCGGCTGGTGGCGTGGGGCGACAGCGGCTGGGCGGGGCGAATGGCGGACGTGGCCGGGGAACACGTTCAGTACCTGGCGTTCCACCACATGTTCGATCCTGACTCACCCCAACGTCCGGTACTGCGCGGTGAGTTGTACCGGCGTGATCCGGATGCGACCTGGGAACAGCTGATGACCGCATGGCAGGTGAGCGACACCAAGATCCGCGGTGTCCGCGAGAGCCTGGGTGGCCGTCAGATTCCGATCGCCCTGACCGAATGCCACTTCACGATTCCCGGGCGCGACCGCTGCGACGTGCTCGCCACATGGGCGGCGGGCGTGGCGTACGCCCGCATCCTCAACAACCACCAGCGCCACGGCGACGTCCTGAAGATTGCCACAGCCGCCGATTTCTGCGGAACACGCTGGCAGAACAACGCCGTGATGATCCCGGTGCCGAAAGGAAACAACCGCGCGTACCTCCAGCCGGTCGCACGAGTCATGCAACTCTATCGGCATCATATCGGCACCCATGCGGTCAAGGCCGCTGGAATACCGGACGGACTCGACGTCGTTGCCAGCCGGCGCGGGAACACGCTGTTTCTCCACGTCGCGAACGCGCGACGCGTCATGCCCGTGACGGCTGCGCTTCAAATCGCAGGGCACACGATCCGGGGCGGACGGGTGTTCGAGATTAGCGCCGATCCGACCATCGAAGTGTCGTACTTGAACAGCGCCGATGTGATGAAGACGGTGGAAAAGCCGATGACTGCCGATGGCATCTGGGAGTTTCCGGCGGCCTCCGTGTCTGCCGTGGAGCTCGAGATCGCCGAACAGGCGTTGCGGCCCGATTGACCGCGCCTTGAGGAAGCCATTCAAGAAGCCCGACGTCGCAGCGCGATCCTCTGCCACACGGATGAGCCAGGGTCGAAAATCCCTTCGACTCAAGCACTAGAATCGGCGCGCCGATAAAACTATTCGTCTCGCAAGGTCTGCAGTGGATCAACCAGGCTGGCGCGATACGCCGGCATCAGGCTCGCGACAAGGCCTAACGTAACCAGGATCACAGCGCCGGCGAAGAAGGTCGGCGCGTCGATCAAGACAAGGCATTGTCGATACCGCTTGGATTCTTTGGCCAGTTCTGGCCGGATCTTCGCCGAGGATGCTCGAATCCTCCCCCGAACGGGCGCTGTCCGACTGTGTCCGACCGGTTATCAGCAGGCTTGCAGGTCCGGTCTTCAGCGAGTGCTGCCGCAAACCCCCGCAACGATGACGTGATGACTCGCGGTGATCGGTTTCATGGCATTCCTACCGCTCGTTGCAGATTCGCTGTTGCGGTGAGCACATTCACACGCGCAGCGACTTCCTGGGCATCGGCCTGCTGCACGGTTTCGGCCGCGCGCAGCAGCATGGCCGCATCCGTGAGGCCGCTCTCATAGCGATCCCGGATGATGCGGCGGCTCTCGCGTGCTTGCTCGGCGGCCGCCCGTCCAACCGCTTCGCTCGCCTCCGCAGCCTCGAGCCGGGCAATCGCGATCTGCACATCGAGCCGCGCCATGGTCTCGGCTTTGCCCTTGTCGAGCGCTCGACGCGTCGCCTGCACGCGCGCTTCAGCAAGCCGTGCCTTGTCGGCAAGACCATGGAACAGGTTGATCCGGGCGACCGCGCCAGCCACCCAGCTCGCCGACCGCGAATGCCAGGCGTCGCCGTTCAGTTCCCACGCGCCCTGCACGGCGACTTGCGGCAGAAACGCCGCCTGCGCCGCGTCCACCATGGCGGCCGCCAGCTGTTCCTGCTGGACGGCGAGTGCGACTTCCGGGCGATTCTTCACGGCTTCCTCCTCCAGGCCTGCTGGATTTGTGAGGTCGATCACGATCGCCGGCGGCGTGGGATCGAGCGAGAACATCGTGCCCAACGGCTCGCCCATCAACTGATTCAATCGGGCGCGCGCGATGCGTTCGTCCGCCGTTGCCTGCACCTGCTGTTCGAGCGTGCGTGCCAGGTAGACGTCCAGCTGCAGGACATCCGCGTCGGTCACCCGACCGGCGTCACGGCGGTTGCCGGCCACCTCGCGATCGGCCCGCGCGGTCTCCACCGCGGCCGCTGCCGAACGAACCGTCGCGGCAGCAATGAGGACGCGGCCAAACGCGTCGGTCACCGCCGCAGTCAGCTCATGGTCGACGAGTCGCCTGCCAGTGGTTGCCATGTCCCGCCCGATCGACGCGGCCCGGACGTTCGCCGTGGTGGCGCGATCGAACAGCGACTGCTCGACCGAGAATGCGGTGCGGAAATTGTCCGTCGCATCGGGATGATTGAGTCCATCGAGGGCGAAGTCGGCCTCGGTGAAGTGGCGCTGTGCAAGACGTGAACTGAACACGAACACCGGGTTGTTGCCGCGCTGCCAGGACTCCGCGGCGTCAATCTTCGGGAAATAGCCGCTGCGAGCCTGCGTGACACGTTCGGCTGCTTCCCGCTCGGCGGCCGCCGACGCTCCGGCGTCGGGGTTCTGTGCTTTGGCGCGCGCAATGGCCGCCGACAGGGAGAGCGGCGACTGCGCGGACGCCGGCGGGGCCAGAAGCAGGGTGGCGAGGAGGCCTGCGGTCCCGAGACCCGCTCCCCACCCCGCCACCGCCCGCGCCAGGCTGAACGAGACGCGCGCGATTGATGTGTCAGTCATGACCGCCTCCGCTACCGGGCAGTCTGGCGATCCGAGCGCCCGCGAGCCATGCTCGCGCGGCCGAAGTTCTTGCTCGCAAGCGGGGTGGCGCTAGAATGCATGGCGCCAATCCCGAAAAACTTTGCCGGGCGGCCAACCGGAGCCAATCAGAAATGGATGCGTTCTCGGAAGTGCTGAGCGGCGTGAAGCTGAAGGGCGCGCTTTTCTTCAGCGCGGAGTTCTCGGCGCCGTGGGCGCTCGCGACCCCGGCGTCGCAGGCGCTGGCGTCAGCGCTGGCGCCCGGTGCCCCCCATCTCGTGGTCTACCATCTCGTGGTCGACGGGGTGGCCCGGGCGGCGTTGCCAGACGGACGCACCTTGACCCTCGAGCCCGGCGACATCGTCGTGTTTCCTCATGGTGATGCCCATGAGCTGAGCAGCGCGTCCGGGGCACAGCCGATCGACCGCGCCTCGCTGATGAAGAAGATCGTGAGCCGCGATCTGACCCCGATGCGCAGCGGTGGCGGCGGCGACAGCACGCGCTTCGTCTGCGGTTACATGGCGTGCGACCCGCTGCTGTGCGCACCGATTCTTGGGGGGCTGCCCTCCATGCTCAAGGTGAACGTGCGCACGGACCGCGCGGGGCACTGGCTGGAAGGCTCGTTGTTACACCTCGTCGACGAGGCAACGTCGAATCGTGCCGGCAGCGATGCGATGCTGGCCAAGGTGTCCGAGGCCCTGTTCGTCGACACGCTCCGCCGCTACGTGGCGGGACTGCCGGAGCACCAGACCGGTTGGCTCGCCGGCGCTCGCGATCCGGTCGTCAGCAGGAGTCTCGCGATGCTGCACAGCCGCGTCGACCATCCGTGGACGATCGCCGAGTTGGCCGAGGCCGTCGGCGTCTCGCGGACGGCGCTCGTCGATCGATTCGCCAAATATCTGTCGGAGCCGCCGATGGCCTACTTGACGCGATGGCGCCTGCAGCTCGCCGCGCAGGCGCTGACGACGACGCCGCGTGGCGTGGCCGATATCGCCGCCGAGGTGGGATACGAGTCCGAGGCGGCGTTCAACCGCGCCTTCAAGCGCCTGCTCGGCACGCCGCCCGCACGGTATCGGCGCGAGCACCGATCCACGGACACGCTTGCCGCCAAGGCGAAGGTGCAGCTCTCACGCTAGGCGAGTCCACCGACCGCCGGACTTCTCCGCACCCGTCCTCGATCGTTATTGTGCCCGGCGTGACGATGTTTCCAGGGCGTGTTCGCCAATCAAGGCGCGTGCGTCGCGTATGCTGCACCCGAACCTGACGGGTCGTGGGCGCGCACCGGCAGCATGGAAGTGGACGTCGATCAGATCGCGGAACGGTTCGACAAAGTACCGGAACTTCGCCGTCGATACCGCGGCCCGCGTGAACTAATCAGATGTAGAAGGATGAGAAGGTCCGCGCCCTTCCTCATCCGGTACCAGGATCGTGTCCTCTCCGGCGCCGACAACGTGCTGTACCCGCTACTCCAGCACGACAACTTCATGATCGAGGATCGATGAAATGTCGAGCGATGCTTTGCCGCCCGAGACGCCGACCGGACGCGTCGTCTCCGCGACCAGCAGACGCGCCCGTGGGTTGGCCACCCGCGGCGGCAGCGGCATGGTAATCCTGAATGGTCCCACGCGAATGAGCTCGTCGACCGGCGCCCGCCAGGTCGCCTCGCTCGTCAGGTTGACGAGGTGAAGGATCACACGGCCCGGCTGCTCGTAGAGATGGCAGTCGACCAGACCGGTACCCTCGACCGACAGCGGGATCTCCTCACCGGCCGTCCAGCGCACGATGTTCGCGATCAGGCGCGCATGATCCGGCAGGTGTTCACCTGCGTAGCGGCGATCGATGTCCGCGGGCATGTAGGCGATGCGCGATTGGCCGCGTTCGGAGAGCACGAGGCCGGGAATGTCCGTCGTCGGCTGACGCATCCAGGCGGTCTCCGGCGGGTAGGTTGGAAACGGCGGGACGAACGTCAGCGGCACCAGCGCCCCTCGGTCCACCTTCAGTGGACCGAGCGTTCCCCCGAACGCGATCAGGTCGGTCTCATCGAACCCGCGCAGCACGGCGTGACGCGTACCGGAGATGGCCGGTTCGTCGCCCGCACGTGGTCCGTCGACGCGCGCGCGCAGTTCGGGAGCGAGCCGCAGATAGGTATGACTGCTCGGGCTCGGCGCAAAAGCGCCAATCGGATCCCCGGCACCGCGGCGTGCTGCCGCCGTGGCCGTCGGTGGCAGCTCGCCGGTCCGGTGGCAACGGAACAGATCGGCGAGGGCAAAATCCGGCCGCGCATCGCCCCATTCGGTGAAGAGACTGGTCGCGCCGGTCGCCAGCATTGATCCACCGCGCTCGACGAACCGCCTGACGCCCGCCACCTGCCGGTCCGACAAGGCGCCGACGTTGGGCAGGATCAACGTCTTCAGGCGGCCGGCCTGCCGCTCGATCTCGTCGGCGTGCACGGGCAGATACGGAATCCGCGCCCGGACGAGGGCGTGCATGAATCCGGTATACGGTGCGTCAACGACCTCCGCGGCGACATCCCGCCCGAAGAAGTCGGTGTTTCGCTGCGACCACACCACGCCGACGTTCGCGATCGGCGTCCGCTCGACGAGGTACCGCTCGTTCGCCTTCCACCACCGCATCACCGGCTCGGCCGACTGATACATGCGGCGGTCTTCATGGTAAGCGCCGACGTGATGCCACCACGGCTGAATGCCACCGGCGATCCCCGCGATCATCCACATGCGTGCTTCCGCCGCCGGTTTGCTCGCGACACGGTAGTAGCCGGGACCCGATTGATACATCGCCATCGATTCCGGCGCGAGCTTGTCCCAGCCGAGTAGCATGTGCACGCGCTTGCCGGTGTCGCCGTTCTGCTGGAACCCCGTGTCGTCGTCGCGCCGCTGATGGTCGAGCATCACGATGTCGGCACGCGCGCAGATCTCCTTCAGATCACGGAACGAGCGCGCCTGCGCGGTCACCGAGCCGCTGTTCATGCCCGACCAGATGCAGTCGGGGCCGCCGGCCGCGCGCGTCGTCCGGTTGTTCAGGTCCCAGAGCTCCGTGCGGCGCGCGTAGCTCCACATGATCCAGTCGCGATACGCCTGGTCGTGCCAATCGGCCGTCCGCGGCAGCGCGGTGCCCGTCTGTGCCTGGAATTTGCGCGTGCAGTTGTCGCAATAACAGATGCTCTCGCGTCCAAGCCCTGCCCAGCTGTTGTCGGTGAACCCGTCCGGCCGCGAGCGCTCGATGATCTCGCGGAGCACATCGGGCAGGTATTCGTCGTAGTACGGACTGTTGATGCAGGCGACGTACTTGTCAGCGGCGCGGTACGGCTGACCGTTGGCGTCGCGCGCGAACCAGTCCGGGTGGGCCTTGAAGAAATCTTCCCCGGTGCGGTTCGAGTCCATGCGCGCCATCACGAAGATGCCGTCGGCATGCGCGGCCTTCGTCAGCTCGCCAAAGAGATCGCGGTCGCCGAGAAACTCCGCGCGATGGTGCAGCGGGAACCTGCTCGGGTAATAGGCGACGATGCCACCGGCGTTGATGATGACGGCCTGCACCTCGGTCCGCTTCCAGTAGCTGCGCCACCAGTCGATGTCGTAGCGGATCGGATCTTTCTCGGTGATGTTGGTCTGTCCCCAGAGATAGGCGCGGCGGTACCAGGGCACCGTCGCGCTCGCGCCCTGGCCGCGCATCGCCAGAGCGGACACGATTGCGGGCGCACCGATGACGGCCGTGGCGCCGCCGATCGTGCTCCTGATGAAACGTCGTCTGGTCACGAGGCCGTGGCGTGCGTTCACGTGGGTTTCCTCATGCGCGCTTGACCGTTTCGCGCACGGCGCGGCCGGCCGCGCGCAGGTTGTCGAGGCGCATCTCCGAGTGCTTCCTCGACAGGATGACGCCGTTCGCGCCGGCATCGAACGTTGCCCTCACTGCGGCGTAGACGTCGTCCGGCGTCGTCTTCGTTTCCTCTTCGCCAGTGGGCACGTCGATTTCGATGCCCGGCCGTTTCGTCCTGCTTCCAGGCAGCGAGCCGCCTGAACGAAGTTGGTGCACCCGGATCCGGTGCAGCGCTCGATCGACCGAGATCTGGCGTGGTTCCGTTCGTCCACTTCAGGCCGATGGAGCTGCGGTGAGCGCGATCGCCGTCAGCTTCGATGGGGCGTCGGGCGGCGACGGCGGTCACGACGATCGCATCGGTCGTCGTGCTCCCCGCACCGACGTCCGGCGACCGTCGCGACGGGTACTCCCGCCGCACATAGTCGGCAGACAAGCCGGCGGTCGGCAGTGTGTCGAGCGGCGCTTCGGACGGGTACGCCCACGATGCTAGTGCCGTCGGATAGGTGATTTCGGTCGTCTGTTCGGGCGTGAGGTCGGCGAAGAGCGTCGCCGTTGACCGCTGTTCGGATGTAGCGAGCCGAATCCGCGGCCGCGCGCGTAGCTCGGTGGTACATCACCACCTTCAGAAAGTCGGAGAACTGCGTCTGAACATCTCGATAGTCCTGCTCGGCGCGATAGAACGGCGCGAACGAGTTGGTGTGCCAGATGGCCAGCCCATCGGCTTCTGCGTGGCGAGGTCGTGCGCCTTGCGGTACATGACGCGGTAGGTCGTCGCGCAGCCCTTCGTTCCATAGCCGCTCCCACGCCAGCACCTCGGGATGCTCGACGAGGATACGCCAGAAGGTAACGAATGCGCCGTCTATCGGACGGTCCTTCCCCTTCATGCCCGCGATCCATTTCTCGAGTCGCGAGATAGCCCTGCTTCGCGCGCTCCGCGTTGCCCAATCCCTTCCTTGGTCGCGGCGGTCAGGCGACGGGCAGAAACCGCCGACGGTGGACGGCGTCGGCCCGCCGCCGTGGCTGGCGCCAAGGGCGCTGTTCAGCGGGCCTTGCCGCTCGGCTGCCGAACACAGACCATCGACGTCGTAGCGTTATAGGCGGCCGTGATCCAGCTGGCGCCGCCCGAGTCGCCGGTACCCGACATCGTCTCTCGGTCAGTCCGAGCCAGAAGTTCAGGGTGTTGGGGGTCTGCGACAGCAGACGCCGGGTGTTGTACTTGAGCAACTGAATGTCCTGGCCATCCCGCGGCTGGCCGTGATGTCGCATTTCGAAGGCCTTGTCGAGGCCCGCCACGTCCTTGCGGAAGACGTCCTCGAACCAGCAAATCCCGTCGGTCGTACCGACCAGCGTGATGGCAATCGGGTTGCCGCGCAGTCGACGTTGCGGCCGACCGCGACACGTCACCGTCGGCGCAGCCAGACCCTCGCCCGTGAACGTTCCCCACTGGCGCTGACCGTGCTCCGCCAGCGGTAGGACCCGTCGCCGATGTGGCGTCGCGAAGATGCCGCCGTGATAGTCCTGATCGTACGTCACTTGCCTGCCGTGATCGGGCAACGGGCTACCGCGCGGCTGCCGCCCGCCGATGCCGCGGCCGTAGGTGAAGGTCGCGAGGAACAGCGTATCGATGCCGCCGATCTCCGCGAGCGTGTCGAGCACCTTGTCGGTGCCTTCGTCGACGAACGAGACCGCGCCGACCTGGATGCCGATGGGCGTTGGCGCCATCTGCGCCGCCAGAGACTGCGGCCATCCGAACGTGGCGACACCCACGGCTGCCGCCGTCGAGTTGCCGAGAAACTCTCGTCGATTCATCCTCGCGCCCTCCCGCAAGAGCGGCCGGGGCGACACCGCGTCACAACCAGCCAGCATCCCAAACACACCGCCATCGTGCACAGCGGATTCGCCGCCGCCGCCAGGGCGGTGTCAGGACGACGTTCGCATCCCGAAGACGGTTCCACATCGTGAAACTTGGCAGCCCGCAGGCTACATAGTGTCGTTGCTCTGACCGCGCAAACTCTTCGGTCGGCCGAGGCCCGGCGGCGCTCGGCACGGTCGTGCCGGCGGCCACGCCGGCAGTCCGCGCGATGGCATCATTGCGGGAAACGGCGCTACGTCCCTTCGATCCGGCGGTTGGTGTCGGGTCACTGCGTCTGGAAGCCTGGGGCCTGCGGAACCGGACGTGCGGCGTCGGGCTCGACCCGTTTCACAGCGGCATGCTCTTCTCGACGGACAACGGAGCCGACACTCGCGGTGTGGCGACGACGGGACTGTGCCCGTGAGGAGCGCCCGTGGCAGCGCGGCGCATTCGCGCATCCGGCCTGGTCGTTGCCAAACTTGCATCTGGTCAACCGCTGGCCACACGACCGCGGAGATCTTCGACCGTCCCGGTTGAACAAGCCCATCGATGTGACAGTGTCAGGGCGATCCGTCATGCTGATCGTCGACTTTGCGGGCTTCGAGCCAGCGGTTGGGGCTCGCAGCATGCCGGCATGGGCAAAGTCGTGGGCGGTCGCCGCAGGGTAACACCCCCACTGCAGTGATGGTCTCTGAACACCCTATCAGACACGGTGGCTGCCCTCCACAACTCGAATCGTCCGATGGCGATCGACCCGAAAAGGATTTCAGCCGCCAGATTAGTTCCCCTGAACGGGGTTGAACGTCCATTCGAAGAGCTGGCCGTAGAACTCCTTCGACCTTGACAAGTCAGTCGTCGTGACGTCGAACCAGGCTACCCGCCCGGAGCCGAGATTGGCAGGCATGGCATCGGAGCTAGAATTCCGGTATGCGAGGTTTCGTGATTGGTGTTGTGGTGGCGCTGCTCGCGCTTGCCGGCGGCGTGTTCGCGATCTCGCGCTTCGGTCTCTACCCGATCGGCGCGGACAATCCTCCCAGTTCACTGGAGCGTGCGCTCGCGAACCGCGCCCTGAACGTGTATGCCGAGAAGCACAAGCCGGCCGGAGAGAACCCGACTGCGCTCACGGCCGAGAACCTGACCGAGGGCGCACAGGACTACGAGGACCACTGTGCGTTCTGCCACGGCGGGGCGCAGGCGAAGATCAGCCCGATGCGCGACAGGTTCAGCCCCCCGGTGCCGCAGCTCATCAACCGCATTCCACACGATGACGATGCCTGGCTGTTCTGGGTGACGAAGCACGGCGTCCGCATGACGGGGATGCCGGCCTGGGACACGGTCATGTCCGACGAGGAGATCTGGAGGGTCGTCGCTTTCATCAAGCACAGCGACCACCTGCCGCCCGAAACAGAGGGCGCGTGGCACCGGCTCGCGACAGAGCCGGGCCACATCCACGAGCACATCCACGAGCACAGACACGAGTAAGACGATTTGAGGTCGGCCCGAGGGTCGAAAGCGGAAAGCAACGGACGCGATTCGGGAATGTCCCCGTCCATCAACGGCGCCAGCAGAAGTCGCTGAACCGCGATCGATTGGGCCGGACCGCCGCCGTGGGGTGAGCGCAATCGGTGGCATGGTCCGTGTAGCCAGCCTTCAGGCTGGCCTCCACGTGGCACGCGACGCGCCCAAAGCTACTCGCCACGAGGGACGGCGCCGCCGTGGCGATTCGCTTCGGAGCATCAACTGACGTGAGCGACGGGCTCAGATGAGAGTCTGCGGATGCGTGTCATCGAGTGGCTGCTCGACTCGGATCCCTCGATTCGCTGGCAGGTCATGCGCGACCTGATCCCCGAGTCGGACGCGACCGTCGCGCGTGAGCGATCGCGCGTGGCCGTGGAGGGTTGGGGGGCTCGCCTGCTGGACCTTCAGGGATCGGATGGCCATTGGGGCGGCGCGGCCTTCGTACCGCACGCCTGGATCTCCACCAACGACACGCTCCAGCTGTTGCGAGATCTCGGCGTCGACCCCACGAGCGATCGGGTGCGACGGGCGATCAGCCAGGTGCGTGAGCGCTGCACCTGGGGCGAGGCGTTCGGCGACTCGCCGTTCTTCGAAGGCGAGGTCGAACCTTGTATCAACGGACGGGTGCTTGCGATCGGCGCGTATTTCGGCGCGGCCAGCAATCGTCTCGTCGACCGGCTGCTGCAAGAGCAGTTGAGCGACGGCGGCTGGAACTGCGACGCCCCGCGCAGCCAGCGGTCGTCGTTCCATACGACGATCTGCGTCCTTGAAGGGTTGCTGGAGTACGAGAGGGCGAACGGCCCGGTGCCTGACGTTACCGGCGCTCGCCTGCGAGGGCAGGAATATTTCCTCGAGCGGCGGCTGTTCAGATCGCGATCAACCGGGGAGATCGTCAGATTCGATCGCAAACTCCGGAGGCCCGCCGCGTGGACGCAGTGTTCGTTTCCCACGCGCTGGCATTACGACATCCTGTGGGCACTCGACTACTTGCGCCGAGCGGGCGTCGCGCCAGACGAACGCATCGCCGAGGCCGTCGATCTGCTGGCGAACAAGCGTGACGAGAACGGGCGATGGCCGCTCGAGAATCCGCATCCGGGTCCGGTCCACTTCGAGATGGAAGGCCGCGCCGGCGAGCCGAGCCGCTGGAACACCCTTCGCGCGCTGCGCGTGCTGCGCTGGGCGAGTGCGTTCTGACATCGTGATCGAGCCGACGGACATCAGCGGGGACGCACGACGCCTGGCGCTCGTGCGGGGCATCCACACCGTCATCTACATCGTCATGGCTGCATCCACGTTCGTCCTCGTCTACGCGGGCCTCACGGGATCAAGAGGATGGTGGCTCTGGGTTGCCTTGGCGCTGCTTGGGACAGAGACGGTGGTGTTCGCGGGCAATGGGATGAAGTGCCCCCTGACCGCGCTCGCGGTCAGCTACGGTGCGGAGAAGGGATATGCCTTCGATACCTTCCTGCCAGAGCGGGTCACACGACACACCTTTCGCTTCTTCGGCTCCCTCATGCTGCTCGGCCTGGTTCTTCTTGCGTTGCGGTGGGTGGGAGCGATCGGTCAGTAGCCAGCCCGCTTCACTTGCTGGTCGAGAGACGCTCGGGGCGGCAGCGCCGATCGAGATGTGACGAACGTGCGCAATTGTGACGAACGGCCTTGACCGGGTCCGCGCGACACGGCATCGTAGCCGCGGAGCCATGCTCATGCGCACACTACTTGCCTCGTTGTTTGCCGCCCTGCTCGTCGTGCCGGCCGGCGCCGAGCCCACCAAACCGATCGACCGCCAGCGGCTGCTGGCGCACCTCGCGATGACGGAGAGCTGGCTGGCCAGCGAGCTGGCCGGGTTGACGCCCGCGCAGGTGACGCATCGGCCGGGCGCCGGCAGCTGGCACATCCTCGACGTGGTCGAACACCTGGCGATCGCCGAGCCCCAGGTACTGGAAGATGGTGCAGGACTCGATGCAGCAGCCGTCAGCCGGGACGATCGAGGCAACGGATGCGGACATCCTCTGGTACGGCATCGATCGGACCGAGCGGAGCCGGACCGGTGAGGCCCGCGAGCCGAAGGGCAAGTACAAGGACGTGCAGTCGGCGCTCGAGGACTTCCGTGCCCTTCGCGTGACGATCAGGAACTTCGCGACCGACAACCAGGACGACCTGCGCGGCCGCAAGCTGGTCGAAGGCAATATGAGCGTCTACCAGTGGCTGCTCATGATCTCCACGCACTCGCAGCGTCACATCCTGCAGATCAGGGAGATCAAGGCGAGCGCAGGTTTCCCTGCCGGCAAGTAGCCACGGCGTTGCCGGGATACGGGTCAGCCTCGATCCCAGGCGCAGCGACGCCGTTTCGGTGATGGGGCAGCGGCGCGATGGTCAGACCGAGCTGGTCACCGATTACCGGCTGCGTAGATCAGCAGACACGTCCACCCGCCGCCTGGATGCGGGCGCCTTCGGCGTCGCTATGATCGCGTCGATGCCGTGGATCCGACGACTGAACTGGGCGTGGAGGGGCGAAGGTGGGTCCGAGTGGAGAGAAGTAACGTGCGCGCCTTGGAACGAGTTGACCGGGACCTTGCGGTCCCGGTCAACTCCGTGGCTGCCGTGAGCGCGACACGCCGGCGGCGAAGCCCCCGCACCGGGTGCGGGGGCTAGAATGTCGCGCGTAACCCCAATCTGATGACACGTCCGGGTGAGAACCCCTCCACGTTCTGCACCGCACCCGCGCCAAGCACTCCGGTGGACCCGTTGTCGGGCACACCATTCACGAGAGCATCGGTCAGGTTGAGGAAGTCCGGCGCGTCTATCGCGCTGACGAAGAACTGCGGGTGGTTGAACGCATTGTCGAGCAGCGTCGTGAACTGGAGCCGGAAGCTGTTCCGGGTCACGATGTCCTTGTAGAAGGCGAAATTGGCGACCCACGTCCCCGGCCCGCGGAGGCTGCCTCTTTTCGTGTTCCCCAGCTGCCCGGGCGCCGGCATCGCGTACGCCGCCGGGTTGAAGAATTGCTCCCGCGAACCACCTGGACTCGGATCGCCGACCTGGTCGGGTCGCCACGACTCGCAGAAGCACCCAATGCCATCCAGTGCCCGGCCGGTGTTCCATGGGCTGGTCGTGTAAAAGCCAGTGAAGAACGGCGTCAGGTTCGGACCGCTGCGGGCCTGAACGATCGTCGACACGGTCCAGCCCCCGAACAGCTCGTTGGCCCAGCCTGGCAGATCGGCGCCGTGCGGCCGGCCGTGACCCACGGGGATGTCCCAGGTGGCGTTGGCAACGACGCGGTGCTTGACCACGTTCGGATCCGGCCCGCGGTCCTTCTCGATATCGAACGAATCGAACTGGATGACGCCGAGACTGCTGTTGCCCGAGTCCGGGGCGTTGCTGTCGGAGTGCGACAGGGTGTACGCCACGTCCACGGCGAGCCCGTTTCTCCAGCGCCGCACCAGCTCGAACTGGCCCGCGTCGAATCGGCCGCTTCCGAGGTTCTGCGTGATGTTCGTGAAGGTGTTCAAGTACGGGGGATAGAGGGGAAGCCGCAGGAACTCTTCCGGAAAATTGTCGAAGTCGTTGTGAAACTCGTTCGTGCTCGCGGGCAGATCGTTGAAGAACCTGGTCACGAGCAGGTTGCGCATGGCCGAGCCCATGTAGCTCATGCGCAGGCCGAGGCCTCCCGGCAGCTCCCGCTCCAAGGTGACGTTGTATTGATAGATATCCGGGCTCTTGAGGTTCGGATCGATTCCCTCGCTGCCGTAATCGTTTGGATCCACGGAGGACCTGCCGGTGCTGAAACCGTGCGAGAGCGTGGAGCCCCGGACCGTATTTCCGTACCTGAACTCATTGGTCGCCAGCAGGTCGCGCACACCCTGCACGGCAACCGTCGGATGGAACAGCCCGAAGCCGCCGCGCAGCACCGTCCTGTTGTTCTCGTCGAGACGCCAGGCGAAGCCGACGCGCGGGCTGAAGTTGTTTCTGTCCGTATGAATCAGCGTGCTGGGCAGGCCCACGTCGCTGGCGATCAGCGTCCGATTCAGGTCTATGATCCCCGGCGGAAGCTTGGCCGCGACATCCGCGTTCGGCACGACATGGTGTCCGCCATCGTCGAGGATGAAGTTCGCGAGCAGGTCATCCTTCTCATGCCAGTTGCCGACGACCTCGTACCGCAGGCCGAGAAACAACGTCAGGCTGCGGCCGATCTTCCAGTCGTCCTGTCCGAAGACAGCGAAGTCGTTCGAGTGGCCGTCGAGCGGCCCCCGGTTGCTGACGTTTTCCACCACCTGCCGCGGCAGGCCGAGAAGGAAATCGGTGAACGCGTTGCCGCTCCTCGCGCCGTTGAACGCATACGAACCCCGCGCGTTCAGTCCAATCCCGAAGCCGTCGCGTGCCATGTTGCGGTTCCACAGGCCACCGACCTTCCAGGAATGTCCGCCCGTGATCCACGTGAAGTTGTCGCTGACCGAAAACGCGTTCTGTCGGAGCGTCCGGTCGACGTTGCGCTGCTGATCCTGAATGCTCGCGGGCCGGTTCGCAGCCCGAGAACGTGAAGCTCGGAAACCCTCGCAAGTCGGCGAGACCGGGCGTTGTCTCGATGCCGAGCTGAGCCGAGACATCGCCGGCGCGGAAGTTGCTTTCCCGTCTCGAGTTGTCGTAGTTGTAGCCCGCCCGGAACTCGTTGACCATCCGCGCTGACAGGACCTTCGTCCACCCGGCGACCGCCGAGCCCGTGTCGAGGTTCGTGTTCTCGATGGGAAAGTTCGTGAAGCCGTTGCCGCGCACCTCGAACAGAATGCTGTTCGGGTCCCGGTGCTGATATCCGCCCCGGACAGAAGAACGTGTCGTTCTGCGTGGCTTGATGATCGATCCGGATGTCACCACGCTGCCGGTTGCGTGTCTGGGGCACGAACTGCTGGAACACCCCGTACCCGTTGGCGAGCACGCCTTGATTGGGCAGCGGGTAGAAAAAGTTCATGATGTTGCGTGCGGCCTGGTCGACCCTATTGCTGGGAATCATCTGGTCGGCAAACGGTTCGCCGGTATCAGGATCGTTCGGGACTACCGCCGTTCCGCGGAAGTCGCCGTTCCGCATCGCTTCGGTCGGCACGTTGATGCGCGCGCCGCCGTAGATCGCCTTGTCGTTCGATCCCTCGTAGTTGGCGTAGAAGAACAGCTTGTTGTGGACGAGCGGGCCGCCCATGCTGCCGCCCCAGCGATGCTCGTGCGTGTCTGAGAGGGGGTCTCCGCGCTCCACGCCGGCGAGCGTCTGGTTGTACGTGAGCGCGTTCAAGCCGTCGCTGTTGAAGTCGTAGAAGCTCGTGCCGTGGTACGCGTTTCCTCCGCGCTTCGTCGTCACGACGACGCCAGCCAGACCGCCGTACTCGGCGCTGTACGAGTTCGAGAGCACCTGGATCTCCGCAACCGAGTCGAGGCCCGGCGCGGAGTTGCCGATCGTGCCGAAGATCGCATTCGTCGAGGCCTGGCCGTCCTGGATGTAGCTCACACCGTAGGTGCGGCTGCCCAGGAACTGCATGTCGTCGAATCCACCCACGACGTTCGGGTTCAGCAGCAGGAAGTCCCTGACGTCTCGGCTATTGCGAGGCAGATCGTGCAGCTGCTGCTGGTCGAGTCCCCGCGCGATCGCCTGGCTGTCGAGCGTGATGTTGTTCTCGGTCTCAGCCGTCACCGTCACCGTTTCGGCGAGCGCGCCCAGTTCGAGTGCGATGTCAACCAGCGCGGTGCCTGCCGCGCGCAGGACGATGCCGGTCTTCTCGAACTTCTTGAAGCTCGGTGCGACCACCTCGACGCGGTAGGTCCCCGGCCTCAGCCTCGCGGCCTCGTAGCGACCTTCGGTATCGGTGTCGATCGTTCGGGTGGCGCCGGAGTCCTCGTCGATGATGAGAACGCTCGCCCCGCTGACGACCGCGCCCTGGGCGTCGGTGACGGTTCCCCGCAGCGTCCCGAGGAATGATTGCGCGAGGGCAGGGGACGCACCCGCGAGGAGGATGAGCAGTATCCACATCAGCGCACGCCGAGGCACGTCGCGCCGTGCTCCGCATACGACGGCAAAAGCCTGTGTCCGCATCGTCTCCGTCTCCTCTCCGTCCAACGAAATCTGTACGGCCGAGCTGCACTGGCTCCAGGGCCGGCCGCGGCAGGACGTGACTCGCTGCACACGCGACGAGCCATCGATATGCTGAGCGATTCTGTATACCTTTGGTCAGACCACTGTCAACGAAATTAATGACGCGCCTAATCAGCTTGAGCGGGTCAGCGGTTCGCCGCTACGCTCACGAAACCATGCGCGGCGTCCTCAGGCTCACCATCGCGCTGGCGCTATTGGCGGCGGCTGCCGGGTGCCGGCGTGACGGGGCGCCGTCCGCCGCGCCGGCGGAACGCCCCAATGTGCTGCTCGTGACGATCGACACGCTGCGCGCGGACCATCTCGGGTGCTACGGACGTCAGGCG
Source organism: Vicinamibacteria bacterium (assembly GCA_963697705.1). GTDB lineage: Bacteria > Acidobacteriota > Vicinamibacteria > Vicinamibacterales > JAENWD01 > CAVUCH01. The sequence goes on along the minus strand of CAVOPA010000003.1, from coordinate 1,148,104 downwards.
GCGATGACGCCGACTATCGACGCCCTGGCCAGGCGGGGGGTGCGTTTCGCAACAGCGGTCGCCCATGCGCCACTCACTGGTCCGTCGCACGCGTCGATCCTGACCGGCCGAACGCCGCTCGGCCACGGGTTCCGGAACAACAGCGGGTTCGTGCTCGCGCCGGCGGTGAGCACGGCCGCCGAGGACTTCCGGCAGGCGGGATACCGCACGGCGGCGTTCGTCTCCGGGTTCCCGCTCGATCGCCGCTTCGGGTTCGATCGCGGGTTCGACACCTACGACGACCACCTGCCACGCGGGAACGACCTGCGCCGCACCCCGTACGTGGAGCGGACTGCGGATGCCACGACGGGCGCGGTTCTCCGGTGGCTCCAGCCGTCCAGCCATCCACCCGGACAGCCGCGCCCCTGGTTTCTCTGGGTGCACTACTACGACCCGCATGCGCCATATGAGCCGCCGGCCGCCGATCTCGCCGAGCGCTTCCGTGCGACACCGTATGACGGCGAGGTCGCATTCGTCGACCGTGAGCTGGGCCGGCTCTTCGAGGCGCTCGCGACAACTCGCGAGATGGACCACACACTGGTGCTCCTCACGTCCGATCACGGCGAGAGCCTCGGTGAGCACGGCGAGGCCACGCACGGCATCTTCATCTACGACGCGACGCTCCGCGTGCCGTGGGTGATGGCTGGCCCTGGTGTGCCCGCCGGAGGTGTTCCCCGCACCATCGTCCGCTCCATCGATGTGTTGCCGACGTTGCTCGACTACGCCGGGCTTCCGCCGCGGCCGGCTGTGGACGGACGCTCCGTGCGGGCAGCGGCGGAGGGGCGTGACCTGGAGGACGCGCCCGCATACGCGGAGTCGCTGTACCCGCAGATGGAACTGGGATGGGCGCCCCTCCATTCGTGGAGGACGGCGGGACTCAAGTACATCGAGGCACCCCATCCCGAGCTGTACGCGTTGGATACGGACGCGTCCGAGACGATCAATCGCATCGGCGAGCAGCCGGCGCGGGCGGCGGAGCTGCGGCGCAGGCTCGGGGCGGCGATGCGCCAGCGGCCCCCGTCCGCTGCGGCCGCGGTCGTCGATCCGACCACGATGGAGCGGCTGAGGGCGCTTGGATACGTCAGCGGATCGGGGAGCACGGCGCCGCGCGACGGCGTGCTCAAGGATCCCAAGGACGGTGTGCATCTCCTCCGTCCGCTGAATCGCGGCATGTCTGCCGCGCGTGAGGACCCGGAGCTCGCCATTCGCGAGCTGACCACGGTCTTGAACGAAGCCCCCGATCTTCCGATGGCCCGCCGCACGCGTGCGGTGGCGTTCACGGCCGCCGGACGGCACGAGCTCGCCATCGCGGACCTGCGGCAGCTCGAGAAGGACGGACAACTCTCGGCCGAAGACGCGGTGGTGCTCGGCGACAACCTTCGTCTGGCCGGGAAGACGACCGAGGCTGCGGAGGTCCTGGAGCGGGTCGCGCGCGAGAACCCGAAATTCGCACAGCCGCTGCTGTCGCTGGCGGACCTGCGGATCCAGGAGGGGAAGCACGCGGACGCCGCTGCGTTGTGCGAGCGCGTGCTGACGATTGCGCCCGATCAGATCGAGGCGCTCCGACGCCTCGGCGACTTCTCGCTGGTGGCCGGTGATGTCCAGGCGGCCGGCCTCCGTTACAGCCGCATCCTCGCGCTCGACGCGGCCGACGTTCCAGCCATGATCAAGCTCGGCATCGTGTCGATTCGAAGCGGCCGCGCGGAGGAGGCGACGCGTCTCTTTCAGCAGGCCATCGCACTGGAGCCGAACAACGCCGAGGGGCTGCTGTACCTCGCCGGCGCTCTCGCGTCCGGCGGGCGTCCCGCGGAAGCGTTGCCGTACTTCGAACGCGCGCTCAAGGCCGGCCCGCCGTCGACGATGGCCTTGAACGGGTTGGGGCTGACGCGTCTCGCCGTCGGCGATGGCGCAGGGGCTGCCGCCGCGTTCCGCGAGTCGCTCAGGCTCGATCCGGCGCAGGCGGAGGTCCGCAAGACGCTCGCGGATCTGCGATCGAACACCGGCGGCCGCTGACGTCTCCCGGCCCATCGGTCCGACACACGCTGCCGATCTCGAGCGTCAGCTGTACAAATTCGTCGTCAGGAACGCATTGCGAAACTTGGCTTTGGGGTCGTAGCGTGCCACCAGTTCCTTGAACGCGCCGCATTGCTGGTAGCGCTGCTGCAGCTGCGCCGGGGACACGGTGAACAACTTGCCCCAGTGCGGTCTGACACCGAACGGAGCCAGCTCCCGCTCAATCATCGGCAGCACGCTCCTGACCGCGTCCCACTCCTGCTTCCACGTGAAGTGAATGGCGAGACTGGCCTGGTTGTAGCACGGGCTCATCCACAGCTGGTCTGCATCGATCGTTCGCAGCTCCGAGATCATCAGATGAGGGCTCACCTGATCGCGCAGGCGCTGGACCGCGAGGATGGCCTCGACGGCGTGTTGCCGGGGCACGAAGTACTCGGACTGCAGCTCCTTGCCGCTGCTGGGCGTGAACCCCATGCGGAAATGCGGCAGTCGCTCGTACCACGGGCCCGGTACGCCCATCTGCTCGGTGCAGTTCTCGGCCGAGAGCTCGACGATCGGGTGCACGTTCCCGGTGGCGGGGCGGGCACCATAGAACTCACGCGCGCCGGTCAGCTCGGTGCCCTTCTCGAGGCGCCGCTTGATCCACACCTCGTTCACGCGTTCCTTCTGCCAGTCGGTAAACAGGCTGACGCTGTAGCCGGCACCGGCGATCTCGTCGAAGTGGTCCCTGACCTGCGCCATCGGGAGATCGAGATAGACGTCCTGGCGCATCATGAACGTGGGCTGCACGGCGAGCGTGACCTTGGTGACCACGCCAAGGGCGCCGAGATTGACGACGCTGCCGAGGAACGTGCTGCCGTCCTTCTCGCGCGACAGGTTGAGCACTCCGCCGTCAGCGGTGACGATCTCCAGCGCGGAGACGGCGGTCGCGAGATTGCCGTTGTGCACGCCCGAGCCATGGGTGGCGGTGGCGCACGCTCCTGCGATCGAAATGTGCGGCAGGGACGCGAGGTTGTGCAGCGCCATCCCGTGCTCGTGGAGATACGGGCACAGCTGGCCGTAGCTCACGCCGGCCTGGACGGTCACGGTGCGCGCCGCGGCGTCCAATGCGACGACCTGGTCCATCTCCTTGAGCGAGAGGAGATCGACGGTGCTGTCGGCAATCCCGTTGAAGCAGTGGCGCGTGCCGAGCACTTTCAGCTGCGGGTGCTGCCGGACGAAATCCTGGACCTGCTGCAGCGAGGTGGCCCGGTAGAGGCGATCGGTGCTGTAGCGGTAGTTGCCGGCCCAATTGACCAGCGTGCCGTCAGGTCCGGCCCTGGTTGGGGAGCGATCGGCAGCCTGCAAGGTGGCGGCCCCGCCGAGGACCGTCGCGCATCGCCGGATGAACTGTCGCCGGCTCCGAATCATCATGTCGCCGCCCTCCCGCTTCTGCCTCGAAAACGGACCGATGATACTCCCGCCTCACTCGCGACGGCCGACACCTGAAGGTCGGGTACTATCGGGATCCTGCCGATCACGGCCGACCTGAAGGTCGGCACTACCGGGATCCTGCCAGGCGGCACACACGCTGTGTGTCACTCAGTCTTGCCTGCGTCGATTCTCGGGAACGCTGTGACTCGCAGCTTCGCTGAGCCGTACGGGATCAGCGTCAGACGCTCATCGGGCAGACTGCTCGTCGTGGGACTTGGGGGCAGCGGTCCCGCGGAACCGTCCACAATCGTCCACTCGGGGACGCGCCGCCCCGTGACGGTGAGCTCCACGGGCGCTCCCTTGGGGCTGAACGGGAACTCTCCGATCGGCAACTCGCGGATCGTCACACTGCTCGACACTGTTGCGGGATCGACGACGAGTCCGTAGTTCCACGGTGTGGTGGCGCGCACCTCCCAGTCAGCCGCGGGAGCGGGAGCGGGCTTCGTCATCCCCGCCGTCAGCTTCTTCCAGTCTTCGCCCAGGCGCAGCGAGAACACCAGCGGACCGCGCTCGAGGGCGACGGAGTTCCGGTACCAGGTGCTGGTCCTCGGCGGCATGGACAGGCTCAGCACGACGGCGTCGCCGGCGGACCATCGGCGCTCGATCCGGAGAAAGCTGCCGGCGCGCGCCGCTTCGACTGAGTGCCCGTTGACCTGTGCCGATGCCGTGCTCGCCCAGCCGGGGATCCGCAGCAGCAAGGGGAAGGTGACCGGGCTGGCCGGCGAGACCTTCAGCCGGACGCTGTCACGAAACGGGTACTCGGTATCCTCGGTAACGGTGACTGCCACGTCACCGGCCACGACCGTGCGGACCTCGCTCGGTGCATAGGTCACGGCCGCGAGTCCGCGTTCCGGCGTCAGCATCCAGAGGCTCTGTACCAGCTTGGGCCACCCCTGGTGCATGTTGGCGGTGCAGCACCCGAAGTTGGGTTCGAGGCCGAACAGGTTCGACTCCGGGCCGTTGCTGACCCAGGCGCGCTTCGCCAGCGTGCACAACACCTGGTTCGGCTGCTGGTCGTACTGGTGGGACCACATGTCGGCCGAGAACGTCGCCGGCAGCGCGTTGAAGGCGATCCGCTCGATGCGATCGGCAAGGGCGAGGTCGCCCGTCACCCGGATCGCGTGCTGCAGCGAGAAGAGCGCCTCGACCACCGCGCAGAGCTCGACGCCTTCGGAGGGATCGGATCCGGCGTAGTGCTCGTCGGCACTGAACATCCCGTTCGGCAGCCCGTGGTAGCGGTCGAGCACGTCCAGGGCGCGGTGAATGGCGTCGCGGTCCGTCGGATCGCCGGAGATGAGCGACCACAGCGCGCTCGTCTTCAGCGCCATCGCGTTGTTGACGCCGTGCGCCAGCATCGCGCGGTCCGGCAGCTCGCTGCCGGCCTTGATCCCGAGCTGCGCGCTCGTCGTCTTCGCGGTGAACGGGAACTCGGCAAAGTGCCGCTTCCAGTCGGTGCCTTGCTCGTGCAGCAGCCGGGCGAGATCGAGCAGCGACGCGTCACCCGTCCGGTTGTATAGCCACATCACGCTGACGAGCTCGTCGGCCCATCGATACGCGGCCCACTGCTGCAGCGGACGCTCACGGCCTTTCGCCAGGTGGTACGCGAAGTACCGCTGCATGAGCGGGATGACGCGGGGGTCGCCGGTCGCTTCCTGATACTGTGTGAGCGCCTTCAGCATCACCATGTTGGGCCACCAATCGGTGTTCTTCGGCGGACCGATCCGGCCGTCTTCCCCCTGATGCGTCAACGTCCACTCCACCCAGGGGCGCGCCTTCGCGATCAGGCGCTCGTCCTGGAGCAGATAGGCGAGCGGCACGAGGCCGTCGACGAAGTAGGGGCCGCGCTCCCAGCTCTCGCCCGTGCCGCCGAGCCACCCGCTGTTCTTGCCCACATCCGGCCAGATCTCGTCGAGGTGTCCCGTCAGGCCCTCGGCCTGGATCCGCAGTTGTCGCTGCAGCCAGCCGCGGGGCAGCACCGCGCCGAGCGGCAGCGGGACGAGTGCTTCCGTCCGGAGGGGCTGCCGGTTGAAGACCGGTGCCGCTGATCGCGTCGCGGTGTCGGGACGCGCGGGCTGCCCGCCATGGGCGAGGATGGTGGTCGCGATCACGATAGGCAGGACGAGTGTTCTCATAGACCCGAAAATCAGCAACGGCGGAAGCTCGCCTCCGCGGTTCGCGAACACAACGGCCGGCGCCGCTCAGAGTGTGACGCGCGCGCCGAGCTGGATCCAGACCAGGGTCCTTAGTCTCTATCACACGTGGCTCGAGTGCCGCACGCGAGCGGCTTCGCGCCGAAGGCGAACCCCGCGGTATGCTGTCCAACGCCGACAGAACGTCGTTCACCTGTGCTGCTCCGTGGGCCGCGCACGTCCTTGCCGACCTGACGCAAGGTCTTCGGGCAGGGTCGACGTTATTTCGATCGGGGTCCTGAGCACATGCGGCATATCGGAATCCTCGCTCACAGTGCTGACGGCGCGGCGTTGTGTTTCCTGGAAATCGTACGCGAGGCGTCACGCCGACTCGGCGCGCATCAGCACCCTGAGATCACGCTCTCGATCTTGCCGATGGGCCCGATGCTCGAACAGTACGAACGCAACGCGCTCTCGGCTGTCCGGGCCCACCTCGCGCACACGGCTCAGCGGCTCGCGGACGCTGGGTGCGACTTCTTCGTGTGCCCCGACAACACGGCCCATATCGTGCTCGAACGGCCCGGTGAGCCGCTCCCGCTGCCAGGGTTGCACATTGCCGAGATCGTCGCCCAACGCGCAGAGGCGGATGGTTACAGACGTGTGGGTCTGCTCGGTACGAAATGGACGATGGAGGGGCCCGTCTATCCTGCTGCATTCGCGCGCCACGGCATCGCGATGGAGACCCCCGCGCCTGCCGATCGCACGCTGGTCGACGACGTCATATTCAGCGAGCTGTGCCAGGGCCAGATCACCGAGACTGCGCGGGCCAAGTACATACGCATCATCGACGGCCTGAAGCACGCCGGTTGCGACACCGTGGCCCTGTGCTGCACCGAGATTCCGCTGCTGATCACGCCGGACGTGTCTCCGCTTCCCACGCTCGATTCCACGCGACTGCTGGCGCGAGAGGCGGTGGCTGCCGCGCTTGGGGAGCGCACGCCCGAGTGGCGCGGAGGGGCGGTGTAACGCGCGCACCGGCCCGCCTGAAGGCGGGCACTACGCGGAGTCCTGGGCCTGAAGGCATTGACACGGAGCACTGACCCGCCTGAGAGGCGGTGAACAAACCGGTTTGGGTCGTGAGTTCTGAGGTTTTGACATCTGTAGCGCCCGCCTTCAGGCGGGCCGTGACAACGATCCGCGATGAATTTCGAACGGGCCCGCCGGAAGGCGGGCACTACGCGGAGTGAGGCCGCGAGTCTGCAACAAGGCAGGGAGTGCACGGATGTCGACCGAGCGGCAGAAGATGCTCGCGGGAGAGATGTACGACCCACTCGATCCTGGGCTGGTTGGCGCCCGGGCGCACGCGCGCGATCTCTGCCAGGCGCTGAACGCGACACGCGAGGCGCAGCAGGACGAGCGGCGCCGGATCGTGCGTGAGCTGTTCGGCACAGGGGGCGACACCGTGTGGATGCAGCCGCCATTCTTCTGCGACTACGGGTCGAACATCGAGCTCGGCGAGCGCGTCTTCTTCAATTTCAATTGCGTGGTGTTGGACGTCTGCCTGGTGCGCATCGGCGACTATTCTCTCTTCGGCCCGGCGGTGCAGATTTACACGCCGATGCATCCGCTCGATGCCGAGCGCCGGCGGCGGGAAGAGTTCGGCAAGCCGATCGAGATCGGCTCGGACGTCTGGGTTGGCGGGGGCGCGATCATCCTCCCCGGCGTGCGCATCGGCTCGCGCGCCGTCATTGGTGCCGGCAGCGTCGTGACGCGCGATGTGCCCGAGGGGGTGCTCGCAGCCGGCAATCCGTGCAGGGTGATCCGCGAGATCACGGACTGAACCGCGTAGGGCCCAACGCAGGGACCTTGAGAAGCGCAGACACGGACATACATCTCCCCGCGGACGGCCCGACGCAGGTTAGACGACAGGCGACGCGAGATACGTTGCTACGGAACGTGAGCGTCAGCGCGGCGGCTCGAGCCGCGCGGCGAGCGGGGCGAAGCGCTCGGTCGGCCCCGTCCATCGCAGGTCTTCGACGGCGCCGAACAGCGGGATGTCGGTGCGCAACGTGGCCAGATCCCTGAACAGCCACGCGCGGTCCCGCTCGCGCGCGAGCGTCGACGCCAGGGCCGCGGGGTTCTTGGCATTGACATGCCACTCGCGCCAGTCCGCCGGGATGGCCTCCAGCCTTCCGAACCGCGCCAGCACTGCTGCGGCCGATTTCGCTCCCCACCCGGGCAGGCCGGGATAGCCGTCGGCCGCGTCGCCGACGAGCGCGAGGTAGTCTGGAATCGAGGCGGGCGCCACTCCGAACTTCTTCACGACGCCGGCCTCGTCGATGATCGTGTTCGTCCGCCGGTGCAGCTGCACGACGCGCTCGCCGCGCACGCACTGCGCCAGGTCCTTGTCGGGCGTGCAGATGACCACGCGCTCCACCGCCGTATCCGCCGCGGCCTGCATCGCCGCCGCCGCCAGGGCATCGTCCGCTTCCCATTCCACCATCGGCCAGACCGTCACGCCGAGCGCCTGCAGCGCGTCCTCGAGCAGTTGAAACTGCGCGAGGAGGTCCGGCTCGATGCCGGCGCCGGTCTTGTACGCCGGCCACAGGCGGTTGCGGAACGACTCGATGACGTGATCGGTCGCCACCGCCACGTGTGTGGCGCCTCCGGTGATGAGGCCCAGCACCGAGGCGAGAACGCCTCGCACCGCGCCGACCTCCATGCCGTTCGCGTCACGTGCCGACGGCACGGCGTAGTAGTGCCGGAACAGCTCGTACGTGCCGTCGATCAGGTGGACGTCCATGGGGTTCACGGCGAGGACACATCATGATCGATAGGCGGTGCAGGCGGCAAGATCACCGGCTCCTGCGGTCTCGTGCGTCGCCGGGCCACACGCGGATCACAGCACCGGGTAATGCGCAGGATAGAAGTAGTGTTCGAGGTAGAAGAGCGCCGCAAAGGCGAGCACGACGAGGACGGCCGGAAGAGCAAGGCGTCGCGCCGTTCGCGCGGGGTCCGTCCAGTCGGCCGTCGCAAGGAACAGAAGACCAAAGGGCGCCATCGCCACGATCGATAGCTGAAAGATATGCGCGCCGGCGCCTTCGTCCGCCAGAGGCGGACGCGTGTACCCGAGAAGGAGCACATCGAGCAGTGCCGTCAAGGACAGGACGATCAGCGCCCCGTGGCTGATCCGTCGAAGTGTCCCCTTCAGGCTCGTTGCCGGCATGCGCGCCATTGTGTTCGGCCAGCCCTCGGTCGTCCATCCATTTGCCGTAGGTTCGCCCCTCCCCGCCAGACGCGGATGCCCGGCCGCGAGCCCGAGCCTCATCACGCAACGACTCTGAATGCCGCAGGCTGCCGGGTTCGTCTGCGCAGCGAGAGACCAGGTCGAGCCGAGCGTCCAGCCGCGTGCCTGTCACGGGCACGGCCGGTTGGAAGATCGACGGCGAGGTCGCGTCGCGTCCGCGGCGATACAATGCTTGTCCAAACCCGGAGGTTCGCGATGACTACCAGTGCTTCACCTGTGCTCGGACGCCCCTTGTGGTACGAATTGATGACGACTGACACGAAGGCTGCGGAGGCCTTCTACCGGACGGTGGTCGGCTGGACGTCCGCGCCGTTCGCCGGCTCGCCACAGCCCTACACGTTGTTCAGCCGGAGCGGAGACGTTCCGGTCGCCGGTCTGATGACGCGGCCGGACGAGGTGAAGGCGCCGCCGTTCTGGGCGATGTATGTCGGCGTGGACCGGCTCGAAGACGCTGCGAGTCACATCGCGCGGCTCGGCGGGCGCGCCTGCTCACCAGTCATCGACGTGCCCACCGTCGGCCGCATGCAGATGATGATGGATCCGCAAGGCGCCGCGTTCTACATCTACGAGCCGGCGACGAGGCCGCAGCAGCCCGACGCGGCCCCCCAGGTCGGCGAGGCGTCGTGGCTCGAGCTGATGACGACCGATGCCCCCGCCGCGATGACGTTCTACCACGAGATCTTCGGCTGGCAGCCGAGCGAGGCGATGGACATGGGAGACATGGGCAAGTACCAGATGTTCAACCGCCCGCACGGCATGATCGGCGGCATGATGAACAAGCCACCGCAATTGGCGCACGTCCCGCCGAACTGGCAGATTTACTTCCTGGTGAGTGATATTCCCGCCGCGATCGAGCGGATCAAGGCGAACGGCGGGCAGATCCTGAACGGGCCGATGCAGGTGCCCGGCGGCGACTGGATCGTGAACGCGATGGATCCGCAAGGCGCCGCGTTTTCGCTGCATGCGAAGGCGGCATAGCCGCGCCCCGTTGGCTTGGACGGCGCTGCGCGCCTCGGGGCCGCGCAGCGCCGCCCCCGCGGCGATCCGTCCTGGTGGATGACCGGCACGATGGACACTGCCAGCCACGCTGTTCAGACGGCGCTGACCGGACATATTCCGTTCACCCTGCTCGTTGCCGCGGCCCTGGCGTACCCGCTGTCGCGGTTCCTGCTATGGCTGTACACGCGCGCCGTGCTGCGCTCGATGCGCGCGCGCACGACGCCGCGCGATCCGGTTCGCGATCGGGCTCGGTCGACCGCCGCGACTGTTGCGCCGCCACAAGATGCGTCGCCACCGCCTTCTGCGGGACCTGCGTTGCAACTCGAAGAAGCCGGCAGCGCGTCTGGCATCGCGCTGCCCGCGGCAGCGGCAGCCTTGTATCGAGACATGGTGGTGCGGCCGTGGCGCGTCGCCGCTGTCTATGCGGTGGCCGGTGGCGCGTTCGCAGCCGTCATGACGGCTGCGTTCCTCCTGTCGACCCACATGGCATTCGTCGTGACGCGCGTCGCCATGATCTGGTGGACCTCGCTCTGGCCCGCGGTGCTCGCCACCGCGGCGATCGCAGCCACCACGACGCGAGTGCGCCTGGCGCTGATGGGCGGCTACGGGCTTGGGTTTCTCGTCATCGCTGCAATCGTGCTGCCCCGGTCGCCCGACGCCAGCCTGTGGCAGCTCGCCCTGTTCTGGGCCCTCAGCAATGGTCCGCCCACCGTGCTGCTGCTGGCGTTCGTCACCAGGCGCGTCCGAGCGGTGGGACCTCTCGTCCTGCTGTTCACGATCGTAGCCGTGCTCGGCAGCCAGGTCCTCGTGTCTGCCGTGGGCGCCACCGACACGGGCATGCGCGCGGTGGTCAGGATGGGAGTGGCGGTCGGCCTGCACGCCACCGCCATGCTCATGACGATCGCAGCGCTGGGCTTCGCGTCGTTCGGCGTCCTTGGCTGGCTCGCGCTCAGGGCGATCGGGCGCTCCTACCAGCGTCGCGGGATGAGCGATCAGTCCCTGATGGTCGCGGCGATGTGGATGCTCTTCGCGGTGACCGGCTCGATCGGTCTCGTGTTCGAGGGTGTCGCCTGGGGTCTCACGAGCGTCGTCGCCGTCGCTGCCTGTTTACTGACCACCCACGTGGGGTTCCGCCTGCTGCGGACGCGGCGCTCCGCGGAGCCGGGCCCGCACCTCCTCCTGCTCCGTGTGTTTGCGCTCGGCCGGCACAGCGAGCGCCTGTACGACGTCTTCGCGACCGCGTGGCGGCACGTCGGCCCCATCAGCCTGATCGCCGGGCCCGACCTCGCCACCAGCACCATCGAACCGCACGAGTTCATGGACCTCGTGTCCGGCACGCTGTCGCGGCGGTTCATCGACGGGCCCGCCGCGCTCGAGCAACGCCTGTCTGAGGTCGACCGCGGGCGCGATCCCGACGGACGGTTCCGCGTCGCCGACTTCTTTTGTCATGACGACTCGTGGCACCTCGTCCTGCAGCGGCTGGTGCGCGACAGCGACGCCGTACTCATGGACCTGCGCGGCTTCACGCGGGAGCGCGCGGGGTGCGTGTTCGAGGTGCACGCGCTCGTGTCTGCCATGCGGCTCGATCGCGTGGTGTTCGTCGTCGATGGCACGACCGACCGGCCGTTCCTCGAGCACACCGTTCAGGACGCGTGGGCACGGGACGCCGTCGGCCGCACCGGCGTCGCCGTGCACGCCAAGCTGACGCTGTTCGAGTTGGCCGATCCGCACCGGGGCATCGGCGCACTGCAGCGGGTCGTCTGCCGCGCGGCCTGTGGTGCGCCCATCCAGCAGACCGCGACGATCTGACGCGCACGCCGAGCACTCGCAGCTGCCTTCCTCGAGCGTCTGCGGCCGCTCCGCCGCGCTGCTCGACCCGCCTCTAAGTCCGGTGCTCAGCTTGTGTTGTCACCCATCAGTCACGTGGGGCAGGGCTTCAGCCCTGCAAATCGCGCTCGCAAGCAGGCCTGAAGGCCTGCCCCACATGACTACACAAGTGAATCGCGGGTTCAAGGTTCTCCTGCCCGCACGCTACTCCAGTCGAAGCGCCTCCACGGCACTGATCCGCGAAGCAGTCCTCGCCGGCAGATAGGAAGCGACGAGCGCGACAGCGATGAGGAACGCGGTCGCTGCGACGATGACGGGCGCGCTGTCGAACCGCATGCCGGGGTAGCTCGCCCCGAGCAGGCGCGACACACCCACTGCGCCGGCGAGGCCGATGCCGGATCCGGCAACGGCCAGCTTCACGCCGGAGCCGAGGACCAGGCCGGAGATCTGTCTGATGGTGGCGCCCAGGGCCAGGCGAATCGCAAACTCACCGGTGCGCTGCGCCATCGTGCGGGCGATGACGCCGTAGATGCCTAACGCCGCCAGGCTCAGACCGAGCACCGCGAACGACGTCAGCATGTCACGCAGCACGCCGAGCTGGTAGTTGGCTCGATAGATGGTCGCATCAGCTGGCTGGAGTCTACGCACGGGCAGGTCGGGGTCAAGGCTCGTCATCACGCTGCGAATGCTTGCCACGAGGCTCGCGGGGGCGACGCCAATGGTCCGCACGGCAATCTGGTTGCGGGCACGTGGCTCCTGGGTCATCGGTTCGTAGAGTTGATAGGTCACGGGGTTACGATCGGGTTCCACCGACTTCACGTCCGCCACGACGCCGACGATTTCGCCCCACTGCAGTGCCTCGGTGCCGGCCTGCGCCACGCGACGGCCGATCGCGCGCCCGGTCCCGAACAGCCCCTTCGCCATGGCCTGGTTGATGACGAACACCTTCGGCGAATCGAGCGTGTCACGCTCGTTGAACGTCCGTCCGGCGAACAGGCGTGTGCCGACGACGTCGAAATAGTGGGGACTGATGCGGTTGACGACGGCGGCAGGTTCGTGTCCGGGCATGGGACGGTCCTGTCCTTCGACCAGATACTTGCGGGCGTCAGGCCAGTTGAAGAACGGCGTGAACGAAGAGATGCTGGCGGCAGCGACGCCGGGCAGCGATTCGAGGCGCTGCACGACGACACGGTGGAAGGCGCTGATTGTATCCGGGTCGCGATAGATACCCGCCGGCAGCAGGACCGTACCCGTCACGAGGTGGTCGGACTCCCAGCCGGAACGGCGCCGGTTCAGATCATCGAGTCCGCGCACGAATAGACCGGCACCCGCGAGCAACACCATCGCGAGGGCGAACTGGCCGACGATGAGGACGTGGCGGAAGCGCCGGTGACCGCGGCCGCCGGTCGTGCCGCGTCCGCCGCTCTTCAGCGTGTCGATCGGATCGAGCCGCATCGCGAACAGCGCCGGCCCCAGGCCGAAGGCGAGCGATGTCGCGAGTGAGGCCGCAAGCGCCCAGCCGAGCACATGCCAGTCGAGGGCGAGCACCACGCGTTCCCCGTTGTCTCCCGTGGATCGAACCGCCAGCCAATCGGCGGCCCAGGCCGCGACGATCAGGGCGCAGGCGCCGCCGGCGAGCGCGAGCAGCAGCGACTCGGCGATCAACGGACGCAGCAGTTGCGTGCGCGAGGCGCCGAGGGCAGACCGCACCGCGAATTCGCGCGCGCGGGCCATCGTGCGGGCGAGGAGCAGATTTGCCAGGTTGGAGCAGGCGATGAGCAGCACGAACCCGGAGAGGCCGACGAGCATCGACAGCGTCACCGGGCCATCGACGACGGTGCTGTTGAGCGAGACGGTGCGCCAGGTGCTTCCGGCATTGGCCTCGGGAAACGCGGTGGCCAGGCGCGCGCCGAAGCTGGCGATGACACGCTCGCTTTCTACGTGCGAGATTGTGCTGGAGCGCCGGCCGATCAGCTGGAGCGGCGTCGTGCGGCGGTCGGCGGATGTCTGGGTGTCGAGGCCGAGGGGCCGGAACACGTCGACCCATCCCAGGTGGCGCCAGTCGTTGAAGGTGGCGGGCAGGACGCCGACGATCTCCTGCGGTTCACCGTCGACGCGCACGGTGCGGCCGATGATGCCGGCATCGCCTCCGAAGCGGTTCTTCCAGCAACGCTGGCTGATGATGAGCACACGGTCGTTGCCGTGGACTTCTTCGTCCCGCCGAAAGTCCCGACCGAGCTGGGGTGTGGTGCCCAGGGTCGCGAAGAAGTTGGAGGTGATGCGGATCCCGGCGGCCATCTCCGCCGGCCGGCCTGGTTCCGAGAGGCTCGTGTCAGCGGCCATGTAGGCGGCTATCGTTCCATAGCCGCGCATCTCGCGCTGCAGATCGAGGAAGTCGGCGGGCGAGATACCGCCCTTGGGATTCTGCGCCGTCGAGCGGTAGATGCTCTCCAGTTGCGCGTTGCCGGCATAGGGGAGCGGCTTCAACAGGATCTCATTGAGCACGCTGAACATCGAGGTGTTGGCCCCGATACCGAGTGCGAGCGTACTGATCGCGAGCAGCGTGAACCCCGGCGACTTCAGCAGCTGGCGGACGGCGAGGCGCAGGTCCGTGCGCGCTCGTTCGAGCGAACCGGCGACGGCCTCGAACCAGCGGGTGTACCAGACGCGCCGCATTGAATCGCGGATGGCCGGGACGTAGCCGAACTCCCGCAGCGCGGCGAGGCGCGCGGCCTCCGGACTCTCTCCGCGCTCGATCCGGTCCTGCACGCTCAAGGCCAGGTGGCCGCGGATTTCCTCGTCCAGATCGCGCTCGTCAGGCCCCATCGTCGCACTCCACGGCAGCAGGGTTCATTGCTCGTTCGACTCGTGTCAACGACCCTGTCCCAGGTCGTAGACAGTCTACGGCTTGAGACGTAGGCTGTCTACAGCTTGTTCCCGCTCCCGGCCATCCGGATGACGTCGCCTGAGCTTTACATCGGGATCACACCCTCGATATGCTCCGCCTGCTCTCAAGCCCGACAGCGTGCCGCACATCTGAGGGATCGTGTCATGCGAGCGTTCATCATCCGTCCCTTCGGAACCAAGGCCGGCATCGACTTCGACAAGGTCGACGCCGAGCTGATTGCGCCGGCGCTGGAGCGGCTGAAGCTGGAAGGGGGCACCACCGGCAAGGTGATCGAAGCCGGCAACATCCGCGAAGACATGTTCCAGCTGCTCCTCGTCTCGGACATCGTCGTCGCCGACATTTCAATCGACAACGTCAATGCGTACTACGAGCTTGGTGTGCGCCACGCGCTGAGGGAGAAGCGCACCTTCCTGATTCGCGCGACCGGCATGGCCACTGATGTGCCGTTCGACCTCAGGACCGATCGCTATCTGCCGTACGACCCGGCGGCGCCTGGCAACACGCTGGAGGCGCTCTGTGCGGGCCTGCAGGCCACGCTCGCCTCCGAGCGGCAGGACAGCCCCGTGTTCCGCGTATTGCCCGAGCTGCGCGAGCAGGATCGATCCCGCTTCCTCCCGATCCCGCGCGAGTTCCGCGAGGAAGTCGAATACGCGGCCAAGTCCAAGATGCGCGGCAAACTCGCGCTGCTCGGGCAGGAGGCCAAGGGATCGCTGTGGGAGTCCGAAGGTCTCAGGCTGGTCGGACGCGAGCAGTTCAACACCAAAGCGTACGAAGCCGCGGCGGCGACCCTCGAGGACCTCCGCGCGATCGACGCGCTGGATAGAGAAGCGAACCTTCTGCTCGGCACTCTCTACCAACGGTCTGGCGATCTGCCGCGTTCCGAAGAAGCGCTTCGGCGCGTGATCAACCATCCGGACACCTCGGCGAAAGATCGAGCCGAGGCGTGGTCCTTGCTCGGTCGCAATCTCAAGACCGCGTGGCGCGACGGCTGGAAGGCGCTGCCGCCAGAGACCCGGCGGGCGCGGGCGCTGGATTCACCGCTGCTGATGCAATCGTACGAGGCCTACGCGAAGGGCTTCCGGCAGGACCTCAATCACTTCTACTCCGGGCTGAACGCGCTCGCGATGCTCACGACCGCAATGGAACTGGCGGCGGCGCTGCCCGAGACGTGGTCCGACAGGTTCTCTGGGGAAGACGAGGCGCTTCGGAAGAAGAACGAGCTGCAGGGGCAGAGGCAGACGCTCGTGGGCGCCGTCGAGCTTTCCATCGACGTCAGCAAGCAGCGCGACGAGCAGGCGAGCACGCCGGATCCCTGGGTCAAGGTGAGCCTGGCCGATTTCCGGTTCCTGACCGCCGATCGGCCGGGGCCCGTCGTCCGTGCCTACCAGGACGCCGTCGAAGGACAGCCGGACTTCGTTGGCGATTCGGTCCGCGGTCAGCTCCGCCTCTATCAGGAGCTGGACCTGCTGACGGAGAAAGTGAACCGGGTGCTCGCAGTGCTCGCGCCGCCGGCGCCGGCATCCGCCACACCGGCGGCGCCGCGCACCATCCTCTTCACCGGGCATCAGGTGGACGCGCCGGGACGCCAGGAGCCGCGGTTCCCGGCAGACAAGGAGCCGCTGGCGCGTGCCGCCATACGCGAGGCGGTCCTGCGCGAGGCGGCGGGACCGGGCGGCGCCGTCGGCCTCGCCGGCGCGGCGAGCGGCGGGGACATCCTCTTTCACGAGGTCTGTGCGGAGCTCGGGATCGCGACGGTGTTGTACCTGGCCCTGCCCCCGGAGCAGTACGTCAAGGAGTCGGTCGCGCCCGCAGGCGGCGACTGGATTCGACGTTTCTGGGCCATCAAGGATCGCTTCCCGGCGGCGCCGATTCTCGCCCGCAGCACCGATCTCCCGGATGGCTGCAGCACCAGGAGTCCTACTCGATCTGGCAGCGGAACAACCTCTGGATGCTCAACGAAGCGCTCGCCGCCGGAGCACGGAACCTGACCGTGCTCGCCCTGTGGAATGGCAAGCAGGGAGACGGTCCCGGCGGGACCGCAGACATGATCGAGATCGCACGGGCTCGCGGCGCCGAGACCCGGGTGCTCGACACGAATGCGGTGTTCGGCGCCGGGTCCCAGGCAGGAGGATGAGATGACACCCGAGAACGCTCCGCCCTACAAGCTGCTCGCGCTCGACGGCGGCGGCATCCGCGGCGTGATGACGCTGGAGGTGCTGCGCGAGATCGAGCGCATGCTCCAGCAGGAGCTCGGGCGTGACGACACGTTCGTGCTCGCCGACTACTTCGATTACGTCGCCGGCACCAGCACCGGCGCCATCATCGCGACGTTTCTCTCTCTCGGCTGGCGCGTGGCGGACATCTTGAAGTTCTACATCGATGCCGGCCCCGCGATGTTCGACAAGGCCGGCCTGCTGCGGAGGTTCAGGTACAAGTTCGAGGACGAGAAGCTCGCGGCCCTGCTGAAGCAGCAGCTGGGCGCCCAGACGACGCTGGGGAGCCCCGATCTGCGGACGCTGCTGATGCTCGTGATGCGCAATGCGACAACGGACTCGCCGTGGCCGGTGTCGAACAACCCGCACGCGAAGTACAACGAGAAGGGACGGCCAGACAACAACCTCGCCCTGCCGCTCTGGCAACTGGTTCGGGCCAGCACCGCCGCACCCACGTACTTCCCGCCGGAATCGATCCAGGTCGGCGGCCACCTGTTCGTCTTCGTCGACGGCGGGGTCACGATGTACAACAACCCCGCGTTTCAGCTGTTCCTGATGGCGACGCTCCCGCCGTATCGCCTCTGCTGGGAAACGGGTGAAGACAAGATGCTGCTCGTGTCCATCGGCACCGGGACCAGTCCCGAAGCGAACGCCGATCTCGCGCCCGGGAAGATGAACCTCCTGTACAACGCGTCATCGATCCCCTCAGCCCTGATGTTCGCCGCCTCCAACGAGCAGGACTTCCTCTGCCGCATCTTCGGCAAGACGCTCTGCGGCGATCCGCTCGATCGGGAAATCGGGGATCTGATCGGGCCGGCGAACCCGCTGCCGGGCGGTCGCATCCCAGGGCCGGTCCAACCCAAGCTGTTTACCTACGTGCGCTACAACGCCGAGCTCACCGGCGCCGGCCTCACGGCCCTTGGACTCCCGCGGATGGTCCCGGAGCACGTGCAGGAGATGGATTCCGTCGATCACATCCAGGAGTTACAGCAGGTCGGCCGCGCCGTGGCAGAGAAGAAGGTCAATCGAGCACACTTCGCTGGATTTCTCGGCTAGTCCCCTGGAAGCGTGATGAGTTACACAACTCCCGGGCGGGACATCCCGACTGGCGGCGTTGCTCCGTCCTCAGATATGCCCAATATCCTCGGTCGGGCGCGCCTTGCGGCAGCCGGGCGCCGCGCTCCGGCGCCACTTGCTTCAACCCATCACGATTCCAGCGAGCGACTAGCGCGGAACGTTCCGCTCGGCAGCGAGCAGCGGGCGACGACGCGTCGGCGATTACGGCGATGCCCCGCCGGCCGAGGGGCTCAGCACCAGCACCTTGAAGGTGTCAGGCACCGGCTGCGGCCGTTGCCCCTCGACCGCCGGGCCCATCACTGCGGCGGGCAGGAACACCTGGTGCGTCTGCGGGTCCAGCGCGATCGTCCGCGCGGAGGGCTGGGTCTCGAGCGTCTGCAGGACGGCGATGCCGTTCCCTCGCCACGTGGCCACCGTGAGCGTGCCTTCCCCGTTCGAACTCAAGATGTAGCCGGTGCCCGGATCGAACGCCGCCCCGTCTGCCCGCCCGCCGATGGGCGCCTGGCCCAACACCTTGCCCGACCCGCTGTCGATCGCCACCATCACCTTGTTGGCGCAGACGCTGAAGATGCGGTGGTGCGCTGAGTCGAATGCGAGCCCCGTCGGCTCCTCACAGCCCGTCAGAGGCCAGGTCGCAATCAAGCCGTGTGCTGCCGCGTCGATTACCGCCACCACTGCCTTGTCCTCGAGGTTGACGTACACGCGGTTCGTCTCGCGATCGAACGCCGCCGCCTCTGGCTTCCCGTGCAGCTCGATGGTCGCGACCACCGTGCCGGTCACCGCTCCGAACACGGTGGCCGACTGTCCGCGGCCGTTGAACGTGTAAACCTCCTGGCGCACGGGCTCATAAAGGATGGCATCGGGGTTCGCGCCCGTCTCCACCTTGCCCACCGCCGCCAGCGTCTTCAGGTCCACGATGGTCGACGTGTTGTCGCGACCATTGCTCGTGAACCCGCGCCCGAGCTCTGGCGCCAGGGCGATTCCATGGACGCCCGGCGTGTCGGGTATGTCCCCGACGATTTTCCCGCTCTCGACATCGGCCACGACGATGTGCGTGCTGTGAGACACGTAGACCCGGTGGGCGCCGGGATCGACGGTGATGTAATCCCACCCGCCTGGGCCGCCGATCGCAATCGCTTTCATGACGCGATACGGCCCTTCGGCGGCCCTCGCGGCGCACACGCCGGCAACCGCAATCAAGAAGCCCCCCAGGAACCTGCGCATGTGAACCTCCACGATCAGTCTCGTGTCACGCGGTGCCGATGGCGCCACTGCGGGCGCGAGACCGTAGCAGCCTTGGGACGGCAGCCTAGCACGCGGTACGACTAACGGCCGCCCTCACGCAAGCAGGGCGCTCGTGTCGGCTCCCCGGGTCGCCCTGTTCACTCCGCCAGGGCCCGGCGCTCGAGCCGCCCGACGATGCGGAACACGAGCACGATGACCACTGCCGGCACCAGCGCGCTCCACCACCCTGAAAGGCCCAACCCGGCCAGGTACCGGGGACCGGCCCAGGCCACGACCATCAGCAGGCCCACTGCCCATACGGCGCTGGCGGCCACGTTCAGCAGGCTGAACCTGAGCGGGCTGACGCCCGCGTACGCGCACGCGGCCGCGAGCGCGATCCGCAACCCGGGCGCAAATCGGATCAGGAGCACGGTCGCTGACTCATGGCGCCGCACATGCCTGACGAGGCGCAGACCGCGACGAGCGATCGACTCATACCTATCGAGCCAGCGGCGCAGCCGTCCGCGCAGCAGGTAAAAGTACAACTGGTCTCCGAGCGCGGCTCCTGCCGTTCCGGCCAGCAGCACGCCGAGCGGGTTCAGATGCCCCTGCCCGACCAGCGTTGCCGCGGCGACGTAGGCCACCTCTCCTTCGACGACTGCCGCAAGGAGAATGGCGACGTACACCATAGGGCCGTGAAGAGCGCCGAGCGTCACGACTGGTGCACCGCTACCGGCGCCTCGTCCCCGAGTGACACCACCGCGTCCCGCACGACGCTGGCCACGCGGTCCATTTGTGCGTCGGTCAGAGACTCGGAAATCGGGATCTGGATCGTCTGCGTCGTCGCTCGCGCCCCTGGCGTGACGCTCGCGGAGGCGCCGAAGAGATCGAGCTCGGTGCACACATCGACGTGCAGGGTTTCGATGTCGACGCCTCGCCGCAGGCAGGCCGCCACGACGTCATCGCGTGCCGGCACATAGGCGCAGTACTGGTAGAACGCATGCGTCCGATCCGGCGGCACGGTCGGCACCTGGAGTCCCGGCACCCGTCGCAGCACCGCGCTCATGCGCTCGGCATGGCGCCGCGTGCGATCGGTCCACTCGTCGAGCCGTGCGAGGCCCGACAGCGCGATGGCGGCCTGCACGTTGCTCAGACGCTCGCGGTAGTCGGGAGGAAACGGATCCAGCGGGCGGATGCGTTCCCAGAAGTACATGTCGAGGCGCCAGTGCAGCCGGCTGCCGGCGTACATCAGCGGGAAGAGCGTCCACGTGAAGATGGGCGGGCGCGTCGCGATGCGCATCACGCGCCCCTTCCACAGCCGGTCCCGGACCGTGCGTACCGCAGGCGGCGGTTCGGCCGCTGCGAGGGCTGCCACGCGGGCGCCGAAGGCCGCCTCCCGTGTCACCGCCATCCCGCCACCGTAGGCGTTCAGCGGTTTCAGCGTCTGGAAGCTGAAGATCGCGGCATCGCCGAACGTGCCGACCGGCCGCCCGCGGTACTGCGCGCCGAGCGCGTGGGCACAGTCTTCAATCACCCGCACGTCGCGGCGGCGGGCGACCTCGAGGATGTCGTCCATGTCGCAGGGCAGTCCCCACAAGTGCGTGGGTACCACCGCCACCGTCCTCGGCGTGATCGCCCGCTCCAGCGTCGCGGCGGTCACGTTGAAGGTCTCCGGGTCCACGTCCGCGAACACCGGCGTCAGCCCGGCGACGCGCGCCATCTCCGGCATGACCCAGAAGGTCAGCGCAGGAAAGACGACTTCGCTGCCCCGAGGGCAGTCGAGCGCCCGCAGGATGTAGAAGAACGCCATCCGGCCATACGAGGTGGTCACGGCGCGTGCATGGCCGAATCGCCGGGCGAATGCGGCTTCGAGCTCCGCCACGTGCGGGCCCTCCACGAGTTGTCCCTGTCGCTCCAGCGACGCCACAATCTGCAGCGTATCGGAGACGGCCCGCACGCCGTAACGTGAGATGGCGTTCAACATGACACGGCCTCGTCCAGAAGGGCGGCTTCCCGCCTGGTGTGCAGCCGTTCCACGCGCGTGTCGAGCGTGGCCACGAAGCGGCTCAGCGACGGCGCGCTGATCTGCAGGTAGTTGGCCAGGAACGACGGCCGGACGTAGAAGCGCGTGTAGGCGCTGCCGAGGAGGAAGCGGAGCTCTGTGTGCGACAGGTGCGGGTGGCTGAAGGTGGGCGTGAAGCCGTCGAACTGTTCCCAGTCCCGCTCGGTAATCGCGGTCTCCATCCGCGCGTAGAGCGGCGTCCCCGGGTAGGGCGTCAGGATTTTGAATTGCGCCACCGTCGACCCGAGCTGCAGCGAGTAGTCGATCGTGGCACGCACCGACTCCGGCGTGTCCTCGGCGAACCCGAGCACGTAGAAGGCGGCGGTCACGATCCCGAGGGTGCGGCACTTGGCAAGAATCGCGCGCTGGTGGGTCTCGGGGATCGGACGGCGGCCGACCTTCTTCAGCGTCGCCGGCGAAACCGCCTCCACCCCGAAGCTCATGGCCCGCAGCCCGGCGCGCTCCATCACGGTCAACAAGGGCTCGTCGAGCCGATCGAGCCTCGTCTCGCACTCGAAGGTGTGCGGGAGCGCGCGGCTCGAGATGCCGTCGCAGAGCGCGAGCACCCGATCCCGGCTCTGCGTGAACAGGGGATCGCGGAACACCACGTGCACGCGCCCCATCGTGTCGGCGAGATACGAGAGCTCGTCGAGGATGTTGCCGATGGTGCGCGCGCGATAGGGCGCCTGGATGCGGTGCGGACAGTAGGTGCAGAACTCGGGGCAGCTGCGGCTCGCCAGCACCGGCAGCGATCCCCCGACCGGCCGCCCGGCGAACGGCACCTGGACGCGACGCCGCGGCAGGAGCAGCCGATCCCATCCCGGAAAGGGCAACGCGTCCAGATCGCGCACTGCCGGACTCTCGACGATGCCCGAGAGCGTGTCGCCGTGCACCATCTCGAGCACCGCCGCTTCGGGCTCGCCGTCGATGATGAAGTCCGCGTCTGCCTCGAACAGGCGGGGCAGCCTGGCGGAGGCGAGCCCGATGAAGCCGACGCGCACGCCACGGCGTCGCATCGCCCTGGCCCAGGCGGTTTCCCGGCGGTAGTCGACGAGCGACGACAGCACCAGGGCGACATCTCCGTCCACGATCTCGCCTCGCGAGCGGACGACGGTGTGGCCCGCGCGCGCCGCGAGCGCCGCCGCGTAGGCCAGGTGCACGCTGGGGATGTCGTGAAACTTGCGTTTGAGCCGGGCGATGATCCCGGTCACGCGTGAAAACGGCCGCAGGCGCGAGCCATACCCTCCGGCCACGGTGTCTTTGCTGATGAACCCGTCTCCGCCTTTGAGATCCGCGAGCACGATACGCATGACGATCGCCTCGACGTGTGCCCTCACGCACACGACGAATACTGGCCTGTGGCCGCGGTAGCGTCTCACCAGCGTCTGCGCGGTGGCGCGAACGATGGGCGACGTGCGACACCGGTGCGACCCGACATCAGTCGTCGACTCGAGTCTCGCCGCGACGGCGAGACGCTACTGAAGGGAAAACTACGCGGGTGAGGCCGGCGGGGCTCGTGAAGCGCGGGGGCGGGACCAGGCGCGCGAGGCGACCGGGTGATCCGGCTGCGTGACGTGCGTCAGGCCGCCGGTGCAGCAGGCGGTGACGGGTCCGTGGCCGCGGACGGCGGGTGGTCCGTAAACTGGACCGGCCAGGGCGTCTTCGACGTCATCCGGGTCTCCGCCGAGCGTCTTGACCTTGGGGGAAGGCGCCGCGTGGTCCGGGGCGCGCGGCGGAGTGTAGGCCTCGAATCCTCGACGCGGACCGTCCCTCTTCCAGACGCGCAGCTCACTGGCCGATGCCTCCGTGGCGATCAACTCGGGCCGATGGTCCCCGTCGACGTCGGTTGCGGCGATGCGCAACAACGCTCGCGGGCTGCGAATCAGGTGGGTCGCGCCCGTCGTGGACAGCCAGACGTGCAGGACGGATGGTTCCGCGCGATCGATCGCGACCTGGTCGGTGTGGCCGTCCCCGTCCAGGTCCGCTCGGAGAGAGCGGTCGGCCGCCGCGGCGGAAGGCGCACACAGCAGCACGCACGCGCACGCAATCCAAAGAGCGCGACGAACACGTGTTACGACTCGCATGCCCGAGTCACGAGTATACGACGCCGGCGGCCGGTCGGTGGTCGGGGCCTCGGCGGGCTGGCTCAGCAGGCCGGCAGCTCCGCGACTCTCCCTGTGAGCGTCTGTGTCGCGACGCCGTCATGCCTGCCCGGCCTGATTCGATCGCACGCCGACGGACCAGGCTGTCTGCAGCAGTACCGCTTCGTCCACGGGCTTCGGCACGTGGGCGGCGAAGCCGGCGGCGAGCACGCGGGCGCGATCCTCTTCACGCGCGTGCGCCGTCACGGCGATGGCGGGGATGGCCGGACGTCCTTCTGCAGTCGCCGACGCGAACAGGCGCTGGATGAGCGCGAAGCCGTCCTGGCCCGGCATGGCGATGTCCGCGACGAGCAGATCGAAGGCCGACGAACCCAACGCCTGCAGCGCCTCTTCGGCCGAGGCCGCAGGCTGCACTTCCGCTCCGGCCCCGCGCAGCAGCTCGCATACGAGGTGCCTGGAATCGTGGTCATCGTCTACGGCGAGCACGCGCAGGCCAGCCAGGCGCAATCGCTGGTCGAAACCCGCTGTCCGGGGCACGAAGAGCGGTCCGGTGGCTTCCGGCGCGAACGGAAGCGAGACGGTGAAGGTGGCGCCGCGGCCTGGTCCGTCGCTCGCCGCGGCGACCGTTCCGCCGTGCAGTTCCGCGAGGTGGCGGGTGATCGCCAGGCCGAGACCGAGGCCGCTGTGATTGCGCGTCGTCGACGCGTCCGCCTGCCGGAAGCGCTCGAAGAGGTGGGGGAGGAAGTCGGGCCTGATGCCGACGCCGGTGTCGCTGACGTCGATCTGCACGTGTGCGCCCGCGCGCCGCACGTCCACGCGTATCCGCCCGCCGGCCGGCGTGAACTTGATGGCGTTCGACAGCAGGTTTCCGGCCATCTGCTGCAGCCGGGCCGAGTCGGCGAGCGCGGTGACGTGCGGCTCGGCCGCCACGGCGACCTGCACGCCGGCTTCCTTTGCCTGCGACTCGATTCCCTCGACCGCCAACCTGATCACGTCTGCGACGTCGAGCAGCTGGCAATCGAGGTGCAGCTTGTTGCTGGTGATGCGCGCGATGTCGAGCAGGTCGCTGATCAGGCGCGCCTGTGCTTCCGCGTTGCGGCGGATGATCGCGAGGCCGTGAGGGATCTTCTCGGGGCCGATGCGGCCCTGCTCGAGCATCCGGGCCCAGCCGAGGATGGCGTTGAGCGGCGTCCGCAGCTCATGGGACAACGTGGCGAGGAACTCGTCCTTCAGGCGGTTGGCCTGATGCGCGGCAGTGTACAACCGGGCATTTTCGACGGCGACGCCAGCGCGGCCGGCAACTTCCTCCGCCAGCGCCAGATCGGCCGTGTCGAACCGCCGCGCCGCGTCGCCGGCGGCCACGAACGTCATCGCGCCGACGACCTGTCCCGACGCCCGGATGGGCACGATCATCGCGCTCCGGACCCGGAGCACGCGCAGCGCGTCGCGCAGCGCGTCGTCGCTCACGATGGTGTCGAGCCGTTCGTCGGAGATCTCGGAGTGCAGGAGCGATCGGTTCTCACGCATGGCGGCGGCGATGCCGTAATCATCGTCGCGGCGCACGCGGAACGGCGCCCGGTGGTGCCGGATCCAGTCCGCGCGGTCGCGATCGGCGTGCGCCATTGCGAGTGCCTCGATGGCGCCGTCGTCGCGGCCCATGTGCACCGCGCACCAGTCGGCGATGCGCGGAACCGCCAGGTTCGCCACCGTCTGCAGCGTCGTCGCGTAGTCGAGCGACTGGGCGAGCGTGGCGCTGACGTCGGCGAGGAAGGCCGCGCGCTCCGCCAGTTCGGCGCGTTCGAGCTCCGCCCGCTTGCGCCGCGAGATATCCATGCAGATGCCGGCCATTCGCGCAGGCGTGCCGTCGGCGCCGTATTCGACCCGGCCTTTGCCCTCCACCCAGCGCACCGTCCCGTCGGGCGCCACGATCCGGTATTCGACCTCGTGCGGCACGCCGAGCGACATCGCGCGCGACGCCGATGCCATGACACGGGGCTTGTCGTCGGGGTGGATCTCTCGTTCGTAGCTCTCAAACGACCCGTTGAAGGCGCCAGGCGGCAGCCCGTGGATGGCGGGCAGATTGTCCGACCAGACGACCCGTTGCGTGCCGAGGTCCCAGTCCCACGTGCCCATCCGTCCGGCGTCGAGCGCAAAGCGGAGGCGCGCCTCGTTGCGGCGCATGGCCTCGTAGGCCCGCATGCGTTCGACTGCAAAGGCGACCTGCTGGGCAATGGTCAACGCGAGCGTGGTTTCGCGCGTGTGGAACGACGTGCGGCGCTCCGTAGTAGCACATGAACTTGCCCAGCACGCGGTCTCGCACCTCGCAGCGGAACGAACGCCAGGGCGCGAATTCCTTCGGCGCTGAACGTGGCGCGAAGGGACGCGAGGTCCGGCGCGCGCTCGACGTCGGCGACGCAGATAGGCTGCGGATCGGGCGAGTCGGGTGTCCAGGGCGAGTGGCCGTCGACGGCGGCGCGGTAGGCGTCCGACAATCCCCGCCAGGCGACGAATCGGACGATGTCATTCGCATCGAACAGGAGAATCGAGGCCCGCTCGGCACCGAGGCCGTCGCGGAACGCATCGAGTGCCGCATCGTAGACCTCTGGCAGGCTGTCGGCTCTGGCAATCGCACTGCCGAAGGTGGAGAGCGCCTGGAGGACGTGATGGTCGCGGTCAGAGGTGTATGCAGGCATAACTGTGCGGCGAGACTCAGTGGATCATAGTCTAGCCCATCAAGAATCGATCCGCGGCCTGCAGATGCTTGTGGCCGGTTCTCGCTGCCCGCCGGCGCACGATTGCCGACCGGATCTGATACAGCGACTGTTCTTGCGCACTGCGCAGGGTCGGAAGCAGAGCGTATACCGGATTCGGTGTCGTCGCAGGGCAGCCGCGCCGATATGTGCAGCTGCGCGTGCGCACGCGCCGTCACGCCGCTGTGCAGCAGGATCTCATGACCCACCGATCCTCGAGGGTATGAGTAATCGTCCCAGACCGCCGACGTGATCCCGCTCTCCGCGATGGTCGGCTCCCGCACATATAATCGCCGCCATCATGACCCTGCTGCTCCGGATTGGGCGCGTTGCGCCGTCGTGTCTGCTGCTCGCTGCCCTCGCCACGAACGCCGCCGCGGGGCAGCCTGCAGCCGCGCCCGCCGAGCCCCCGTCGATTGCGAGCCGGACGGCCGGCCTGACCAGAATCGATGGTTTCATACCGCTCTACTGGGAGGCGCGGCGCGGGCGGCTGCTCATGGAGATCGCCCACTTCGGGCGCGAGCTGCTCTACGCCGTGTCGCTATCGGGAGGCCTGGGTTCGAACCAGGTGGGGCTCGATCGCGGTCAGCCGGGGCCTGCGGAGATCATCGTCTTCGAGCGCGTGGGACCGAAGGTGCTGGTGGTCGCGCGCAACTACCGGTTCCGTGCGTCCAGCGGCAACGCCGCCGAGCGGCAGGCGGTGGCCGATTCGTTTCCCTCGTCCGTGCTCTGGGGCTTCTCCGTGGAGGCCGAAGAGGGAGACCGCGTGCTCGTCGACGCGACGCCGTTCTTCCTCCGCGACGCGCACGGCGTGGGCGCACGGCTGCGGGCAGCGAGGCAGGGCAGCTTCACGGTCGATGAGAGCCGCAGCGCCGTGTACCTGCCGCGCACCAAAGGGTTTGCCAAGAACACGGAGGTGGAGGTCACGCTGACCTTCACGAGCGGCGAGCCCGCGGGGCGCGAAGTGCAGTCGATTGCGCCGTCGGCACAGGCGGTGACCGTGCGCGAGCATCACGCGCTCGTGGAGGCGCCAGACGCGGGCTACGTGCCGCGGCGGTTCGATCCGCGCGTCGGCGTGCTGCCGCTCACGTTCTACGACTACGGCACGCCGATCACTGCGCCGCTCGAGCAGCGGTGGATCGTGCGCCACCGGCTGCAGAAGAAGGACCCCGCGGCGGCGACGTCGGCGCCGATCGCGCCCATCGTCTACTACGTCGACAGCGGCGCGCCCGAGGACGTGCGCCGCGCGCTCGTCGAGGGTGCCGCGTGGTGGAACGAGGCATTCGCGGCGGCCGGGTTCATCGACGCCTTCCAGGTACGCGTGCTGCCCGCCGATGCCGATCCGATGGACGTGCGGTACAACGTCATCAATTGGGTCCACCGCACGACGCGCGGGTGGTCGTACGGCAGCAGCGTCGTCGATCCGCGCACGGGCGAGATCGTGAAGGGCGTCGTCACGCTCGATTCCCAGCGTGTGCGGCAGAACGTGCTGATTGGCAGCGGTCTCGAGGCGCCGTGGGCCGCTGCCGGCGCGGCGCGTGATGCCGCCGGCCGGTGCGCGGCGGGGGCGGCCCCGGACGTCAGCTATCTCGCGCCGGCGGATCCGGCCGCGGACGTCGAGGCGCTCGCGCTCGCCCGCCTGCGGCAGCTGTCCGCACACGAAGTCGGGCACACGCTCGGGTACGAGCACAACTTCGCCGCGAGCAGCTACGGGCGCGCGTCGGTCATGGATTATCCCGCGCCGCTCGTGGAGGTACACGACGGTCGGCTGGACCTGTCGCACGCCTACGCCACCGGCATCGGCACCTACGACAAGTTCGCGACCGCGTACGCATACACGCAGTTCCCGCCCGGCATTGACGAAGCGGCGGCGCTCGAGCGGCTGGTGACCGCCGGGCGAGACGCGGGCATGCTGTTCATCGCCGACGAGGACGCGCGGGGCACCGACGCGGCCCACCCGTCGGCCAGCCTGTGGGACAACGGATCCGACGCGGTCGCCGCGCTTACCCGCGAGCTCGAGGTGCGGCGCATCGCGCTCGACCAGTTCGGCGTGTCGGCGCTGCCGCCCGGCGCACCGCTGTCGCTGCTCGAGGCGCGCCTCCTGCCGCTGTATTTGCATCACCGCTACCAGCTGCAGGCCGTGCTGAAGGCGGTCGGCGGTGCCTACTTCACCTACGCTGTCCACGACACGCCCGTGCCGAGCGCTGCCGACCTGCCACGGATCGTGGCCGGGCACGAGCAGCGCCGGGCCCTCGAGGCGGTCCTCGGCGCGCTCGAGCCGCGCGTGCTGGTACTCCCGCCGCGTATCCTCAATCTGATCCCGCCGCCCGCATTCGGGTATCGAGACGGCATCCCCGAGCTGTTCCCGCGTGATACCGGTCCGGTGTTCGACCCGGTGGCCGCCGCAACCACGGCTGCGGATCTCGTCGTGACCGGCCTGCTGCACCCGGCGCGCGCAGCCCGGCTCGAGCTGTTTCACGCGCGCGACGCGAGCAACCCCGGTTTCGACGAGGTCGTGCGCGCGCTCCTGCACCACACGTGGGCGGCGCAGCCGGTCGGCCGGATCGCTGCAGAAAAGGACGCTGCGGAAGGCGCACGGGCCGCGGTGAGCCGCGCCGTCCAGACGCTGGTCGTCACCCGTTTGATGGAGACCGCTGCGAACCCCGCGACGCCCTTCGGCGTGCGCGCGATTGCCACGAGCAATCTCCGCCGTCTCGTGGCGCAGCTGGCGGCGCGCACCGACGCCCACGGGCGCGAGACGCGAGACGACATCGAGCGGTTCCTGAACCGCCCCGGCCCACCCCGCCAGCGCACGCCCCCGCCCGCCGTGCCGGCGGGAGAGCCGATCTGACGTTCACAGGCGTGGAGGTTGAAGAAGTGCCACGCGGCAATCGTCTAGCGTCATCGGGCTATCACGAGGACCCCGAACCCCCAACAGATGAGGGCGTTTGCGGTCGCCATGAAGAAGTCGTCGGTGCCGCGCGGTGAGAACAGCTCCAGCGCCGTGTTGGCGATTGCCAGAATCACGCCGAGCGCGAGCCACGCCGGCGGCAGTCCGTGCGCGACCACGATCCACGTGCAGAAGACGAGCGCGCCGACGAACCCCGATACCGTTCCGCCGACCGACTTGCGGTTGACGTCGCCGATACCCCACACCCGGAGGCGCTGTTTGCCGAAGAGCGCGCCGCCGATCTCCGCGAGCGCGTCGGTCACCAGATAGGTGCCCCAGATCAGCGCAAAGACGATGGCGAAGTCGTGCGGCTGGAAGACACGCGCGAGCGCTGCGCCAATAGGCAGCATCACGAACTTGAACGCGGCCCAGAGCGTCGTGATCAGCAGGCAGTTGGCGCGCGCCAGCACGCCATCCATCACCCGTGATTGCGGGCCGTAGAACGACGCGGCCACCCAGCCGTTCACGTAGTAGAACGCCAGGAAGATCCAGCCGGTCGCGACGGCGTCGAAGAGATTGTCCTGCAGGAAGATGGTCGCGAAGTCGGCGCCCGGCTTCGCCGCGACCTGCAGGTACATGTAGAAGAACCCCGCCATCCCGAGCATCACGAACCGGCCGCGGCGCCCCACCATGTCGGCGATGCGGATCCGTCGTTCCGAGTGCCGCGCCACGAACGCGGACACGTCGAACGGCACGTCCATGCGCGACGAGAACGCCTGCCGCCGCTCGTCTTTCGAGAAGCCCACGAACCACCGGAGCAGCGCGGCCTTGATGCCATACCACGCCAGACCCCAGAGCACGTTGAACACGAGCACGCCCCAGGCGACGCGCGCGAGCGCCTCACGCGTCACGGTGTGGCTATGGAAGAACGGCGAGTCGTACCCGGTGGCGAGCGATACGACCCAGAACACCGTCAGCGCCGCGTTGAAGGCGAGCGCCGCGTAGAAAATGCGGTCGGCTGTCAGCCGCCGGGCCGCAAACGTGGGGTCTTCGGACAGAACGGTGGCGTGCACGGGCTCTCCAAATATCAGACGAATCGAGGGCAGAGTTTACGACATCAGCTGGCGGATATGTTCGGCCTCTTCGCCGAGCCACTCGGGATGCTCGGCGGTGGCATCGAACAGCGACGAGGTCTTGAACGGCTCGTACGCACCCCTTTCGGCGGCTGACGCGGTCCTGGCCAGCAGGGCGGCAACCTCGGAAGAAGTCATCGGGGTGAACGCGCCGGCAACCTCGCAGGCCTGGTCGAGCACCGCGAGCGAATCGATCCCGGTGATCACCACCGACGTCGGCAGGTGCAGCGCGTAGCGGAGGCACTCGCGCGCCGTCGCGGTATTCGACTTGAGGATGATTCCGTTGCCCATCGGCTTCATCCCCAGCACGCCGATGCCCTCGGCGACCAGCCGGGGCAGCACCAGCCGCTCGAAGCTGCGGTAGTGCGCGTCCATGACGTTCAGCGGCATCTGCACCGTGTCGAACCTGAATCCCTGCTCCCGTGCGACGTCCAGCGTGTGCAGGTGGATGTGCGGATCCTTGTGGCCGGTGAAACCGATGTAGCGCACCTTGCCGGCCGCACGCGCGTCGACCAGCGCCTGATTGGCGCCATCGGGGTCGAACAGACGATGCGGATCGTCGTAGCGAATCACCTCGTGGTGCTGCACGAGATCGAGGCGGTCGGTCTGCAGCCGGCGGAGCGATTCGTCCAGCTGACGCGTCGCCTCCGCACGCGACCGCCCGTCGATCTTGGTCATCAGGAAGACGCGATCGCGGTAGCCGTCGCGGAGCGCCGCGCCCATGCGCCGCTCGCTCTCGCCGTCGTTGTAATCCCACGAGTTGTCCATGAAGGTGATGCCGCGGTCGATCGCACCGCGGATGATGCGCCGGGCGAGCGCATCATCCACGCCCGGCAGCGCCAGGTGCCATCCGCCGAGCCCGATCGCAGATACTCGCTCCCCGGTCGCGCCCAGCGTGCGATACAACATCTCTCCAGCCATGAAAACCGTACCTCCTCTCCGTTATCGTTATCCGTGTCCGTTATCCGTTATCCGTTGTCCGTTGGCCTTTAGCCTTTAGCCCTTAGCCCTTAGCCCTTAGCCCTTAGCCCTTGGCCCTTGGCCCTTGGATGAACGTCCCATCCCGCAGCTCACTGATGGCCTGCTGCAGCTCCTGTTTGGTGTTCATCACGATCGGACCGTACCAAGCGACCGGCTCCTGGAGTGGCTTGCCGGAGACGAGCAGGAAGCGGATGCCTTCATCCCCCGCCTGCACCACGACCTCGTCGCCGCTGTCGAACAGCACCAGCGATCGGTTGCGTGCGTCACCGAAGCTCGCTGCTCCAGCCGTGCGGCCCTGCGATCTGCCGGCCGCCAGCAGATCGGCAGGCGACGTGCCGGCGGGCTGCACGGCGCCCGTGCTGCCGACCAGCTCGGTGTCGACGCCACGAGGCGCCGATGCATCGCGAAAGGTGCCAGAACCCGCGAACACGTACGCGAACGCGTGTCGTGATGTCTCTACAGCGAGCCGCTTGCGCCGCCCGGGTGGAACGGAGATATCGAGATACCGCGGGTCGGCCGCGACGCCTTCCACCGGTCCTGTCAGGCCCCAGAAGGTGCCACAGATCACCCGCACCGCCGTCCCGTCGTCATCGACGGTTTCCGGGATATCCCGAGCGACCACATCCTGGTATCGCGGCTTCGTCATTTTCAACGACGCCGGCAGGTTGGCCCACAGCTGGAAGCCGTGCATGCGGCCCGCACCGTCGCCCTTCGGCATCTCCTGGTGAAGGATGCCGCGGCCGGCGGTCATCCACTGCACGTCGCCGGCGCCGAGATCGCCCCGGTTGCCAAGACTGTCGCCGTGCGTGACGGTGCCCGCAAGGACGTACGTAATCGTCTCGATCCCGCGGTGCGGGTGCCAGGGAAAGCCGGCGAGAAAGTCTTCGGGGTTGTCGTTCCGGAAGTCGTCGAACAGCAGGAACGGATCGAAGTCCGACGTGTCGCCGAACCCGAACGCGCGCCGCAGTTTGACGCCGGCGCCCTCCGTGGTGGGCTGGGACTCGAGGATGCGCTTCACTGGACGGATGGACATTGGGGCTCCGGGCCGGTCGGGCTGACGGGGTTGTTGTTTGGGCCGACGGTTGTCGTTGGCGGAGACGGGCCGAGCCTTCGCGAACCAAGAACGACAAACTACACCGAACGACACCACCGCCCAACTACGACGCGTCATCGACTACGACACGCGCCGAACTGCACGTGTCGGCCGCCACGTGAAGGATAGCGCTGACGCGAGTCCCTGCAGGATGGCAAAACACCACCAGCACAGCCGTCTGAGCCGCGGGCCGCACCAGCCGGCGAGCACGAGTGTGGGCACGACCTCGCGAGGGCGAACACAGCCGCCACGGTGTTCAGCAGCACGTAGGACTGGGCGAACCGGTACGCGACGCCCATCTCGAGTACGTGGGTCACGCGTGTCGCGGCCAGTTCGAGCACGTGGGTGTAGCTGCGGCCCGCGTGCCGTCCGCCTGCATTCACAGCAACGGCCTGCGCAGTCCGGGACTACCATGTGAGCGCATGCTGCCGTCCGGAGACATCTATAGCAGCGCGCGGCTGGCGGCCGGCTACGCTTTCGCGCGGCCGCCGGTTCATCCGCGCATCATCGCTCTTGTCGCCGCACACGAGACTTTCGGCTCCCGCCATGTGGCGCGCGCGCTCGACGTGGGCTGTGGCGCCGGGCGTTCGACGGCAGCGCTCGCCGCGCTCGCTGACATGGTGGTCGGTATCGAGCCTGCCGCCGGCATGCTCGTACACCGTCACACCGTCGCGCCGGGCGCCGCGTTCGTCGTGGGACGGGCCGAAGACCTCCCCTTCGCCGACGCCTCGTTCCATCTGCTCACGGCGGCTGGCGTCCTCAACTACACGGACCGCACCCGATCGCTGGCCGAGATCGCGCGCGTCCGTGCGCCAGGCGGCGTGCTCGTCATCTACGACTTCTCCTGCGGCCGCCGGTGTCGCGAGGCCCCGCTCGACGCCTGGTTCCACGCGTTCGAGTCGCGCTATCCGTTTCCGCCCGGTTATGCGATGGACGTGCAGGCGCTCGACTACGCGCACGCGGGCCTGCGACTTGCGGCGTTCGAGCCGTTCGACATCGACTTGCCGCTCACGCTCGAAGAGTACCTGGCCTACGCGCTCAGCGAGGCGAACGTCGAGCGCGCCATTCGATCCGGTGTGCCTGAAACAGACATCCGCACCTGGTGCCGCAAATCCCTGGCCTCCGTGTTTGGCTCTTCGACGCTGTCGGTGCTCTTTGGCGGATACATCGCCTACGTGGTTGGCGCCCACGAGCACGCGTCGAGCCGCCCCACGTCTTTGAACCAACCCCGCCGTCAGCCCGAGTAACGCCGTGGCCGAGATGACAATGACGCGGCGCGCGCTCAACCGGGCGACGCTTGCGCGCCAGATGCTGCTGCGGCGCGAAGCCGTCTCGCCGGTGAGGGCTGTCGAGCGGCTCGCCGGGCTGCAGGCCCAGGTGCCGCGGCCGCCGTTTGTCGGGCTGTGGTCGCGGGTCGAGGGATTCCGGCGCGAGGACCTGGGGCGGGCGATCGAGCGGCAGCAGATCGTGCGCGGCACGCTGATGCGCGGCACCCTCCACCTGGTCTCGCGCAAGGACTACGTGCGCTTTCGACGCACCCTGCAGCCGATGCTCACCGCCGGGCTGCGCTCGATCCTGCGGGACCGGATTCAGGATCCGGACGTCGCCGGCGCCGTCGACGACGCCCGCCGGTGGTTCGACGAGGAGCCGCGGACGTTCGACGCGCTCCGGACGCACCTCGAGCAGCGCTTCCCGGGTTCGGACGTGCGCGCCCTCGCCTATGCGGTGCGGATGGAACTGCCCCTTCTGCAGGTGCCGGCCGCAGGCGAGCGGTGGGCGTATCCTGCGCGGGCCGCGTTTGCGGTTGCCGAGTCTTGGCTCGGTGAACGTCTTGCGCCAGGCGATGCCGCCGAGTCGCTCGTCTTACGGTATCTTGCGGCGTTCGGTCCCGCCTCGGCCGCCGACGCGCAGACGTGGTGCGGCCTGACACTGGCCCCCGTCGTCGAACGGCTGCGGTCGAAGCTGCGCACGTTCCGCGACGAGCGCGGGCGCGAGCTCTTTGATCTCGTCGATGCTCCTCGGCCGGACGCCGAAGAGCCGGCACCCATCCGCTTCCTGCCCGAGTGGGACAACCTGCTGCTCTCGCACGCCGATCGGTCCCGGGTGATCGCTGATGTTCATCGGCCGGCCATCGCTACGGCGAACCTGCGTCTGCCCGGGACCTTCCTCGTGGACGGCTTCGTCGCCGGGCTGTGGGTGGCCACGCGGAAGAAGGCATCCGCGACGCTGGAGCTGCGGCCGCTGACCAAGCTGACCAGGGCGACGCGAACAGCGCTCGAAGGCGAGGGCGAGTTGCTGTTGCGATTTCTCGAGCCGGACGCGACCGCGTATTCGGTGACCCAGACCGGAGGCGGCTGAGCGTCCGCTTCATCGCGCATCCACGGAGGTCGCGTAGACCCGACCGGAGCCGGCTTCTTCTCCGTCGACTTTCACCGTCGTGCCGTCGGTCAGGGCTGCGCAGCCGTCCTTGAAGCGAGTGCCCTCGTCGGTGAACACCGTGCGATCGCCGACGGTGAACGTGAGGGCGGGGCAACTGCCCGTCAGCTTGGACATCGGGCCCTCGACCGACACGCGCACCGGGTGCCCGCCTTCCTGTTCCACGCGAACTCTGGCATCACCCACGGAGATCGTGCCCGTGCGAGAGGCGCCGTTGTTGCGCTCGACCTCGTAGGTCACCTCACCCGCGCCGGTTCCCGTACCCGCGGTGATCCGGATCCACGCATCGGAGGCAACCGCGGTCCAGGCGCACCCAGCTTGTGTACCCACAGTGATCACGCCAGCGTCGGCGCTCTTGTTGAAGCGTTGCAGATCCGGGCTGACGTCCACCGTGCACACCGGCGGAGGCGGCTGAGGTGAGGGTGCCGGCGGAGGCGGCTCAGGTGCGGGTGCCGGCCCCGGCCCGGGACTCGGCGTCGGCGCTGGCGAGGGCGACGGGCTGGGTCCGGCCCGGGGCTGGCGCCGGCGTGGGCTCCGGGCCCGGCGCGGGTGCGGGCCCAGGCGATGCACCCGAAGCAGCTTGTTGGATCGTGAAGGTGCGCCCGGCGACGTCGAGCACGGCGGCTCGCGCCGCGCCCGGGTTTGGCTCGACGGTCAACTCGACGGCAGCGCTGCCCGAACCGGTGGCGCGCGAAGTACCCACCCAGGGTACCGGGCTGGATACTTTCCACGCACAGCCTGCCATCGCGGCGATCGAGATCGGCACGCGACCGCCCGCTGCTGCGACCTGTGTCGACTGGCGGTCCAGATCGAAACGACATAACGCCGGCGCCTGGCTCACCGTCACGCGCGCGCCGTTGATCACGATCGCGCCCGCGCGCGCAACGGGGTTGTCGTTGGCCGCGACCGCGACCGTGACCGACCCCTCACCCTGGCCGGTAGCGGGGCTCAGCTTTACCCACGAAACGTCTGTCGTTACGCTCCACGAACACTCGCGCTCAGCCGTTACCGTCGCTTGTACCTTCGTGCCGGTTGCAGGCAGTGTGACCGGCAATCCACTCAAGCTCGTGGCGCACTTCACCGGGCTCGGTCCGGTGGTCGTGCTGACGGAATTGCCGCCGCACCCGGCCGCGACGCACGCGACGACACATCCGAAGAGAAACCTGACACTGTGGTGCACGACAGCCGTGCTTGCATGCGACTCGCCAACCGCCGTCGCCAATGGAACCTCCCGCATCCGAGGTGCGTATGCTCGCTCGTACGACTCCAGGTGTGAGGCAAGGGACCGCATGACGACGAGTGACTTCCTACGAGACGCGCGCCACTCCGTGCGCATGTTCCGGCAGAGCCCCGGGTTCACCATCGCGGCCGTTGCCGCGCTCGCGCTCGGCATTGGCGCGAACACCGCGATCTTCTCGATCATCAGCGCGGTCCTGCTGCGACCGGTGCCGTTTCCCGCGCTCGACCGCCTCGTGGTCTTCCAGACCACGACGCCGCAGGGACCCTTCGCCGCGGGATCACCCGCGAAGTTCCAGCACTGGCGCGAGCAGACGAGCATCGTCGAAGACGTGTCGGCGTACACATCGAACGTGGTGAACCTCACGAACGGGGGCTTTCCCGAGCAGCTCCGCGCCGGGCGCGTGTCGGCCGACTACTTCCGTCTCTTCGGCGCGCCGGTGTACCGCGGCCGAACGTTCACCGCCGACGAAGACCGCCCCGGAGGCAATCGCGTCGTGGTGCTGAGCCACGCGTTGTGGACCCGGCGGTTCGGGAGCGATCCGCGCCTCGTCGGGAAGACGGTCTCGCTCGGTGGCGACCCCTACGTGGTCGTCGGCGTGATTGGTCCATCATTCGACGTATCTGACTTCGGCCCGCCGCTCGACCTGTGGCTGCCGTTCCAGCTGAACCCGCAGTCGAACGATCAGGGGCACTACTTCCAGGTGGCGGGGCGCCTCAAGCCCGGCGTCACGCTGGCGCAGGCCCAGGCGCGCCTGAAGGTGTCGGCCGCCGAGTACAACCGCAAGTTCCCGAATGCGCTGCAGAAAGACAACAGCTTCAGCGCGCAGACCCTGCGCGACGAGCTCGTCGCGAACGTGAGGCCGACGCTGTGGCTGCTGCTGGGCGCCGTGAGCTTCGTCCTCCTCATCGCGTGCGCCAACGTGGCGAACCTGCTGCTCGCCCGCGCGACGAGCCGTAAACGGGAGATCGCCGTGCGTGCGGCCATTGGCGCCGGACGCGGCCGCATCATCCGGCAGCTGTTGACCGAGAGCGTGCTGCTGTCGGTGGCGGGTGGTGCGCTGGGGCTCGTGCTCGGCATGATCGGCATCCGCGCGCTGCTCGCCGTGAATACCGCCGGGCTGCCGCGCATCGGCGAGAACGGTTCCGTCGTCACGCTCGACTGGCGCGTGTTGGCCTTCACGGTCGTGTTGTCGGTCGGCACTGGGATCCTGTTCGGGCTCATCCCGGCGCTCCACGCAACCGGTAGCGATCTGAGCACGACCCTCAAGGAGGGCGGCGGCCGGTCGGGCAGCGGCTTCCGGCAGAACAAGACACGGTCGGTGCTGGTCGTGGTAGAAGTCGCCCTCGCCCTGGTGCTGCTCATCGGCTCCGCGTTGCTCGTGCGCACCGCCGTCGCCCTGCGGACGGTCGATCCCGGCTTCGACGCCACCAACGTGCTGACGATGCGCATGGCGATGAGCGGGCCGCGCTATCTGAAGACGCAGGCGGTCGACCAGGCCATCGAACAGGGCACCGAGCGGCTGCGTGCGTTGCCAGGCGTCGTCATGGCCAGCGCCTCCTGCTGTGTCCCGCTGGAGGGCGGTTACGGCCTGCCCTTCCTGGTGGTCGGACGTGCGCTGAAAGACGGGCCCTTCCACGGCGCTGGAGGCTGGATCACGATCGCCCCGGGCTACTTCGATGTCTTCCGAATTCCCGTGAAGCGCGGCCGCGCCATCACCGAGCGCGACACCGCGCAGTCGCCGCCCGTCGTCGTCATCAACGAGGCGATGGCGAAACAGTTCTGGCCGAAGGGGGATCCGCTGTCGGATCGGCTGGTAATCGGACGCGGCATCATGAAGGAATTCGAGACCGAGCCCGAGCGGCAGGTCATCGGGATCGTCGCCAACGTGCGCGATGGGGGCTTGAACAACGATCCGCAGCCGACGATGTACATTCCGCAGGCGCAGGTGCCCGATGCCGTGAACGCGCTGAACGTGCAGATCACGCCGGTGGCGTGGCTCGTCCGGACACGGACGGATCCCTACGGCCTGAGCGTCGCGATTCAGGAGACGTTGCGCCAGGCGACGGGCCTGCCGGTGTCGGAGGTCCGCACGCTCGACGAGGTGATGACGCGCTCGGTCTCGCGGCAGCGGTTCAATATGTGGCTCATGACGGTGTTTGGCGTGGTCTCGCTGGTGCTGGCCGCGATCGGCATCTACGGCCTCATGGCGTACTCCGTGGAGCAGCGCACGCAGGAGATTGGCATTCGTCTCGCCCTCGGCGCCAAGGTCGCACACGTGAAGGCGATGGTCGTCGTGCAGGGCATGCGGCTGGCGCTGGTGGGCGTGGTCGTGGGCACCGCGGCCGCGTTCGGCCTGGCGCGCGCGATTTCGAGCTTCCTGTTCGGCGTCACGTCGTGGGACCCGGCAGTGTTCGTCGGGGCCCCGGTGGTGCTGACGCTGGTCGCCCTGTTCGCGGCGTGGGTGCCGGCGCAGCGCGCCAGCCAGGTGAATCCGACCGAGGCGCTCAGGTACGAGTAGGCGCCT
The DNA here is from genome assembly GCA_963697705.1 of Vicinamibacteria bacterium. Taxonomy (GTDB): domain Bacteria; phylum Acidobacteriota; class Vicinamibacteria; order Vicinamibacterales; family JAENWD01; genus CAVUCH01. The sequence goes on along the minus strand of CAVOPA010000003.1, from coordinate 1,109,684 downwards.
CGGACGGGACGTGGCGCTCTTCGGTTTCCGGGTTCCGTGTTCGCGTTCCGAGATGACCGAACCCGGAACCCGGAACTGAACTCGGAACCCGGAACCCAACCTGGAACGTGGAACCTGGAACCCGGGAACCGTTTCCCGTCCTCCTACGCGACCTTCAATACCACCTTCAGGCACTCGTCCTGTTTGTTGTTGAACATCGAGTAACCCTCCGGCCCTTGATCCAGCCGCAGGCGGTGCGTGATCACGAAGCTCGGATCGATCTCGCGCCGCTGGATGCGTTCGAGCAGCGGACGCATGTAGCGGTGCACGTGCGTCTGTCCTGACTTGATCGTCAGCGAGCGGTTCACGATGGCGCCCATCGGGAACTTGTCGATGAAGCCGCTGTAGACGCCTGCCACCGACACCGTGCCGCCGCTGCGGCAGGCGAGGATGGCCTGGCGCAGCGCCACCGGGCGGTCGGTCTCGAGCATCATCGCCGTCTTGGCGCGGTCGTAGGCGCCGAGCAGGCCCGGCGCATGACCTTCCATACCGACCGCGTCGATGCAGTGATCGGGTCCGCGTCCGCCGGTCATCTCTTTCAGCGCCTGGTGGACGTCCACCTGTTCGTAGTTGATCGTCTCGGCCCCGGCGCGCTCAGCGGCGATGCGCAAGCGGTACGGGAACCGGTCGATGCCGATCACCTTCTCGGCCCCGAGCAGGTACGCGCTCTTGATGGCGAACTGTCCGACCGGGCCGCAGCCCCATACAGCGACAACGTCACCCGGCTGGATGCCGCACACGTCCGCGGCCATGTAGCCGGTGGGGAAGATGTCCGACAGGAAGAGCACCTGGTCGTCGTCGAGATCGTCAGGCACCTTCAATGCGCCGACGTCGGCAAACGGCACGCGCGCGTACTCCGCCTGACCGCCGGCGTAGCCGCCGAGCAGGTGCGAGTACCCGAAGATGCCGCAGGGCGAATAGCCCCACAGCTTCTCGGCCATCCAGGCGTTCGGGTTGGAGTTCTCGCAGAGCGAGTAGAGCTCGCGCTGGCATTGCGCGCAGTTGCCGCACGCGATCGGGAACGGGACCACGACGCGGTCGCCGATCGCGAGATTCTTCACGTCACGCCCGAGCTCGACGATCTCGCCCATGAACTCGTGACCGAGCACGTCGCCCCGCTTCATCGTCGGCACGAAGCCGTTGTAGAGGTGCAGGTCGGAGCCGCAGATGGCGGTACTCGTGATCCGCACGATCGCATCGCGCGGGTTCAGGAGCTTCGGGTCAGGGACCTGCTCGACCTGGATGTTCTTCGTGCCATGCCAACAGTTTGCCTTCATCGACGCACCCCCGAGAGCTTCCGGATCTGTTCGGGATCGGCCGGCGGCTGCGCCGCGCGCCAGAGGCCGGGACCTTCGGACAACGGGATCTCGCCCGTCTCCATCAGCTGCTTGAACCGGTGCAGGTCTTCGTGGATCTGCTGGTCCGGCTCTTCGCCGAACAGCCAGGCGAAGCTGCGTCCGAGGGCGCCACCTGGGGGTGTGTACTGGAGTTGCACGCGAACTTCCGTACCGCGCGCGCCCGGCGCCCGCGTGAAGCGCACCGAACCGCTGTTCTGGACGTCGGATCCCTCGAGAGATCGCCACGCGATCCACTCGTTTTCGTCGTCGCGGATGGTTTCGGCCTCCCACTCGACGCGCATGCCTGCAGGGCCCGTGGCGCACCAGCGCGAGCGGCGGTTGCCAGTGACCTGTACCGACTCGAGGTGGCGCATGAAGCGCGGGAAGTTCTCGAAGTTCTTCCAGAACTGGTAGACGTCTTCGATCGGACGGCTGACGGTCGTCACGCGCTCCACGTGGACCGCTTGCGAGCGCGATGCGAGCCGCTGGTCGCGCTGCTCTCCGCCGGCGCTCAGCTGCCGGGCGCAGATCACGTCGAGCGCGGTGACGCCGAGGACGGCAGCCGCGGCCACGCCGACGCGCTCGCGATCGACAACCTCGTGCCGCGCAGCCGACGCGAGAGAGGCGAGATCAAGCGCGTCGCCGCCGACCCGGGACCACAGCCAGGTCGGGTTGCCGGGTTGCATCAGGATGGCGAGGCCATTGCCGACTTCGCGCGCGCCGTACGCGCGCAGCACGGACGTGGTGGTCGAGTCGTCGCGCAGCCCGATGAAGCGCGCGACCGCATCGGGCGCGGTGAGCTCGGCGAGTCCAAGCCCGATGCTGAACCAGCCCAGCCCCACGGCGAGCTGCTCAGCGCCGGATTGCTGATATGAGTAGCGTTGCATATGGTCACTCCTGTGAGCGAGGAATAAAAGGCGCCGCGACAGGTCAGCCGGGCGCCAAGGACGTCATCGTACGAACAGGCAACACCGTGCAAGCGACGATCCGAAATGTGTAAATGGGCTCGGCTTTTACGCGTGACGGTGCAGGTGCGTTCCGGCCGCCCGGATCTCTGTACTTCCAATCTTCCGGTCGGCCCGGATCCCTGGAGTGCCGACCTTGAGGTCGCCGCGGATCTCTGTAGTGCCGACCTTCAGGTCGGCCCGGATCTCTGCGTAGTGCCGACCTTCAGGTCGGCAATCCTGCGGGCAACAATCGAATCCGGCGCAGCGTTGCACCGGGTATGCGCTGATGCGATGATCAGCCGCCCGCGCCGGCTGCACCGGACGATCGCGGCCGCAATCCGCTTCATAAGGGCAGTCCGAGTCGGATCTCTGTTCCTGACCGTCCCTCATCGAGGCATGTCTTTCAAAGCGCCGGATCGTTGGTCGCTCGTACAAACTATCGCGCGAAGCGGCACGACGGCTGCGGTCCTGCACTGGAGGTGCGCGTGGATTTGCGGATGCTGCTGTGGGCCGCGGTGCTCGCCGGACTTGGCGTAGCGCTCGGCGCCTTCGGCGCGCACGCCCTGCGGCAGCGCCTCGATGGTGCGCGCCTCGCGATCTTCGAAACCGGAGTGCGCTACCAGATGTACCACGCACTCGCGCTTTTTGGCGTCGCCGCCGCGGTCGTGCGTCTTCCCGGCTCGGCGCTGCCGGTGATCGCCGGATGGTGCTTCGTCGTCGGCACGCTGCTCTTTTCCGGGAGCCTGTACCTGCTCGCGATCACCAACCGTCGCGCGCTTGGCGCCATCACCCCGATCGGGGGCCTGGTGTTTCTGATGGGGTGGCTGTCGCTCATCGTCGCTGCGCTGCGCGCGTTGACGATGGTGGTGTAGCGGCCCGATCTCGACGAGCGGCCGCTCGCGTGTCCGCGCGTGGAGACGCGCTGTGCTCCGCAGGTGACGCGCCACGCGCTCCGTTCGGAACGCTCGCGTCGCCAATTACCTGAATCACGCGCAAATACGCTCGATTGCAAACGGCTGAGCGCGTGGCACACGCATGGCATCAGCGTCGTGCACGGCGGACGCTGCCAGTCTGGCCGCGCGCATTCGCCCTCGCCACTCACAGTCGGAGCGGCAGAACGATCGAGGAGACACCGTGAAGAAGTTCGACAGTGATCCGCAGGATTCCACACCCACGCGCCGCGAGTTCTGCGTCGGCGCGTGCCGCGCCGTTTCGCTGGCCGGGCTCGCCGTGTTGATGCCGGGGTGCGGCGGCGGCAGCCCGTCGGGGCCCTCGGGAAATGTGCCCGGCCTCTCCGTCGTGAGCGCGCCCGTCTCGAACGGCGTCGCCACTCTCACCGTTGACGGCTCCTCGCCGCTGAACGCGGTTGGCGGAGCTGCGCTGGTGCAGACGACGTCGGGCAATCTCCTGGTCACGCGTACGGCGCAAGACACGTTTGCCGCCTTCACCGCCACCTGCACGCACGAGGCGTGCACGATCACCGGCTTTCAGGATCAGTTGTTCGTGTGTCCCTGTCACGGCTCGCAGTTCAACACGAGCGGCCGGCCGGTCAGCGGCCCTGCATCGCGCCCATTGCGTCAGTACACGACGGCGTTCGCCGGCTCCGTGCTGACCATCGCCGTGTGACAACCATCCGCAGGGGTGGCCCGCTTGAAGGCGTGCACTACACGGAGCGCTGCTGACGCGGGCCGCCGCGGGATCCCGCGTAGTGCCCGGCTTCAGCCGGGCCACGGGCCGCGACTCGTGCAGGCGGATGGCCCGCCTGACGGCGGGCACTACAGGGAGCGCCGCTGACGCGGGCCGCCGCGGGATCCCGCGTAGTGCCCGGCTTCAGCCGGGCCACGGGCCGCGAACGTGCAGACGGATGGCCCGCCTGACGGCGGGCACTACACGGAGCGCTGCTGACGCGGGCCGGCGCGGGATCCGCGTAGTGCCCGGCTTCAGCCGGGCCACGGGCCGCGAAGGTGCAGGCGGATGGCCCGCCTGAAGGCGGGCACTACACGGAGCGCCGCCGCGTCTTGCGGATCGGTCAGAACATCCACGCGCAGACGGCGACTGCCGCGACTGCGGCGACGACATCGCCGATGAGGCCGGCGGCAACCGCGTGGCGTGTGCGCCGCACGCCGACGGCGCCGAAGTACACCGCCAGAACGTAGAAGGTGGTCTCTGAAGAGCCGTACATCGTGGCCGCCATGCGTCCGATGAGCGAGTCGGGCCCGTGCGTCTTCACGAGATCGGTGGCCACGGCGAGCGAGCCGCTGCCGCTCAACGAGCGCAGGATCGCGAGCGGCACGAGCTCCGCGGGAAAGCCGGTGGACGTGGTCAGCGGCTGAAGGGCCCGGGTCAGCAGCTCCATGGCTCCCGAACCGCGGAACATCCCGATGGCGACGAGAATCCCGACGAGAAACGGGATGATCCGGACCGCCACGTCGAAGCCCTCTTTCGCCCCCTCGATGAAGACGTCGTACACCTTCACCTTGCGGAGGAGGCCGACGAACGGGATCCCGACGAGCAGGACGGGGATCGCCCAGAGCGAGATCGCGTCGAGCAGCCCGCGCATCATCGTGCCTCGTCGCGTCCGGTCGCAACCGCCGCTTGCGGAGAGAGACGCTGCAGCAGCCTCGCGGCAAGCACCGCCGCGGTCGTGCCGATCGCAGTGGCCACGAGCGACGGCGCGATGATGGCCGTTGGCGACACGGCGCCGGCGGCGGCCAGCACCCCGATCATCGTGGCGGGAATGAGCTGCACGCCGGACGTCGTGATCGCCATGAAGGTGACCTGCGCGTTGCTCGCCGAGCTCTTGTCGGCATTGAGGGTCTGCAGATCTTCCATGGCCTTGATGCCGAGGGGTGTGGCCGCGTTGTTCAGCCCGAGCACGTTGGCGGCGACGGCCAGCACCAGCGAGCCTGCGGCCGGGTGCCCCGCAGGCACGTCCGGGAACAGCCACCGCACGATCGGACGGAGCACGCGCCCGAGCAGGGAAACCAGTCCCGCCGCTTCGGCAATTCGCATGATGCCGAGCCAGAGTGCCATGATGCCGACAAGGCCGAGCGAGATCTGCACGGCCGTCCCCGCGGATTCGACCGCGCCCCTGGTGACCGCGTCCGCCGTCCCGTTGAACGCCGCCACGACGAGCGCGATCGCCATGAGGCCGAACCAGATGTAGTTCAGCATGCGCGCCATGCTAGCAGGAAGAGACGCCACGCAGTGCCCGCCTGACCCTCTGTACTCACCTGATTGGATACGGTTCCGAGTTCCGGGTTCTGGGTTCCAGGTTGGCTTCCGGGTTCCGGGTTCGTTCCCAGTTCCTTGTTCACGGGTTCCGGTTCCAAGTGCCGGGTTCGTGATATCGCCGTCACTCCAATCGAGCCTGCGACGAACCTGGAACTCGGAACCAGGGAACCAAGGAACCCGGAACCGTTGAACCCCCGGGGAACCTGGAACGAACGAGGAACGAGGAACCCAACCTGGAACCCAGAACCCGGAACCCGGAACCGTACCCAATCAAGTGAGTACAGGGGTTAGGCGGCCCGCGCCCGCGGGCGAACGAGGCCGGGTGTGCGACGATGTGCCCGTCGCCGCAGGCGACGGGAACGTCGCGTCAGGCGGACACGATCCGGTAGCGAGGTGTCGCTCGTGGTAGTCGTCTCCATCAATGTCGGGCGCCCGCGCCTCGTTCAGTCGGGCGGCAAGTCCGTCCGTACGTCCATCTACAAGGATCCGGTGGCGAGCCCCGTCCGCGTGGGCATTCTGAACCTGGATGGCGATGAGCAATCCGATCTCTCGGTCCATGGCGGTGTCCACAAAGCCGTCTACGTCTATCCGTCCGAGCACTACACCTACTGGCGCGAGCAGTTGCCAGACATGGCGTTGCCGTGGGGCGCCTTCGGTGAGAATCTCACGACGACCGGGCTCGAAGAGACTGCCGTGCACATCGGCGACCGCCTGACCATCGGCACCGCGGAGTTCGTGGTCACGCAGCCGCGGCTTCCGTGCTTCAAGCTCGGGATCAGGTTCGGGCGGCTCGACATGGTGAAGCGGTTTCAGCAGAGCGGCCGTTCAGGCTTCTACCTGGCGGTCGCCCGCGAAGGGGTGGTTGCGGCGGGCGACACCATCCGCATGACCAAGGGAGCGGACGCTGTCAGCGTCGCCGACATCGTCGGCCTGTACACGTCTCGCCACCCGGATCAGGCGCTCCTGCGCCGCGCCAGCCAGCTTGCGGCGCTGCCGGAGAGCTGGCGCGACCACTTCCGATCCCGGATCGTGGAACGGCCGTCCTGATGACTATCCGATCGCGCGGCCGTCTTCTCCTCACGTCAGCGTTGTCCTGCGCCGTCGTCGCATTAGCCGCGCAGGCGTCATCCCCGAAACCCGTCGGTGGCTCCGCCGCGGACCTCGCGTGGCTTCGCTACGGGCGCGTCTCTGATGCGGGTCCATCGCACATTCCGCCGTTCCCGGATCAGATCGTCGTGCTCGGTACCGATCCCGTGCTGACAACGGCCGGCGAGGAGGTTGCGGCAGGACTCGAGCGCCTGTCGGGGCGTCGGCCCCGCGTGGTGACGCAGGCGGCGGACGGCCGCTCGATCGTACTCGGGACCTTGCCAGCGCTCTCCGCGGCGGCAATGCCGGCGACGCCACCGCGCCCGCTCGGGCCCGAGGACTTCTGGATTACCGAGCACCCTGGCGGATCGCTGCTCGTCGCCGGCCTGACCGCCCGCGGTGTGCTGTACGGTGCGTTCGCGCTGGTGCGGCAGCTCGCCATCGATCCGACGGCGCGATTCGATGCGGGGCCCGCAGGGCCCGGCCGCTGCGATCCGGTGGGTGAACCACTGGGACAACCTCGATGGAACGATCGAGCGCGGGTACGCCGGCCGATCGATCTTCTTCGCCAACGGCGCCGTGGCCGGCGACCTCTCCCGCGCGCGCGCCTACGCGCGTCTGCTGGCGTCGGTCGGCGTCAACGGCTGCACGATCAACAACGTGAACGCCGACACGCGGGTGCTGATGCCCGCGTTTCTGCCGCAGCTTGCGCGCGTCGCGGACGCGTTCCGCCCCTACGGCGTCCGCCTCTCCGTGTCGGTCGATTTCAGCAGCCCCACCCGGCTCGGGGGGCTCGATACGTTCGACCCGCTCGATCCGCGTGTCGCCGCCTGGTGGCGCACCACCGCCGACGCCGTCTACGGCGCCGTTCCCGATCTGGGCGGGTTCGTGCTCAAGGCCGATTCCGAAGGGCGTCTCGGTCCGTCGGCGTATGGGCGCACGCACGCCGACGCGGCCAACGTCATCGCGCGGGCACTCGCGCCGCACGACGGCGTGCTGCTCTACCGCGGGTTCGTGTACGACCACCACATGGACTGGCGCAATCCGGCGAACGATCGCGCGAAGGCGGCCTACGACAACTTCACCATGCTCGACGGCCAGTTCGACGCCAACGTCGTCCTGCAGGTGAAACACGGCCCGATCGACTTCCAGGTGCGGGAGCCGGCGTCGCCGCTCTTCGCGGCGCTCGGACGGACCAACCAGGCGATCGAGCTGCAGATCACGCAGGAGTACACGGGGCAGCAGCGGCACGTCGTGTTCCTCGCGCCGATGTGGCAGGAGGTGCTCGATTTCGACATGCACGCGGACGGGCGCGCGACGTCCGTCGCCCAGCTCGTGACCGGGCGCGCGTTCGGGCGGCCGCTCGGGGGCTTCGTTGGCGTCTCGAACGTGGGGCTTGCATCCAACTGGCTCGGCCACGATCTCGCGCCTGCCAACCTTTATGCGTTTGGCCGCCTGTCCTGGGATCCCGCCATACGCTCCGAGCGCATCGCCGACGAGTGGGCGCGCCTCACGTTTGGCCCCGACACCGCGGTGTCAGCGGCCGTCAGCGGCATCCTGATGGACTCGTGGCCCGCGTACGAGCACTACACCGGTCCGCTCGGCGCGGGCACTCTCACCGACATCATCAACATCCACTACGGGCCTGGCGTCGAGTCGTCGGAGCGGAACGGGTGGGGACAGTGGCACCGGGCCGACGAAAAGGGCGTCGGCATGGATCGCACGGTGGCCACCGGCACCGGCTACATCGGCCAGTATCCCGCGCCGGTGGCGCGGATGTACGAATCGCTCGAGACGTGCCCTGATGCGCTGCTGCTCTTCATGCACCACGTGCCGTACACGCACGTGCTCCATTCGGGGAAGACCGTCATTCAGCACATCTACGATTCGCACTACGACGGCGCCGCCGAGGCGGCGCAGTTCGTCGAGCGCTGGCGCGCGCTCGAGGGCCGTGTCGACCCGCCGCGATACCGCGCCGTCCTTGCCGGCCTCGAGTACCAGGCCGGCCACGCGGTAGTGTGGCGCGACGCCGTGTGCCAGTACTTCCGTCGGCTGAGCGGGATTCGCGATGCGGCCGGGCGGGTCGACGACATGCCAGGGCGCCTCGAAGCCGAAGACGCGCAGCTGACCGGCTATGCGCCCGTCGACGTGGTGCCCTGGGAGACGGCATCGCGAGGCAGGGCAGTCGCATGTGCAGCGGCGGACCGCCGCTGCGCCGCGGCATGGCGATACGGGGGCGCCGAGGGTGTGTTCGACCTGCACGTGCTGTACTACGACGAGCGCGACGGCGCGTCACGCTATCGGCTGCTGGCCGCGGGCCGGTTGGTGGCCGAGTGGACCGCCGACGACACGTTGCCCACCTCCGTTCCCGACGGGCACTCTGCCACCCGGCGCCGGCTCCCGTCCGTGCGAATCGCCCCCGGCGAGGAGATCCGGATCGAGGCCGTCGCAGACGCACAGGAGCAGGCGGTCCTCGACTACGTCGAGCTGGTGCCGCACCGCTGACAGCCGATGCTCGAGCCCCACAACCGGCTGCTGAAAGCAGGCCGCATCGCTGGTGAAGGCTCAGTGAAGGGTCAGCGAACGGCCTGCGCGGATTGCGCTCCCGCCAGGCGCTTCAGCGGCAGAAGCGTCACGCCGTTCAGCCGGCGCACCCGATCGGCCACCGGCCGCCCGAGCTGACTGCCGTTGTCGACCGCCGACTCCCGGAAGCGCCTCCAGCCGCCGCAACCGCCACCGGGGCAGACCACGCGCACCACACGACGCCCCCAACGAAGAGGATTCGGGCTGGAGAGGTCATGTATCCTCCACTAACGTCGGCACGGGACGATTCGCACGGCGCTCACGCCGGCACTCGAGCTCGACGACAGGAGACATCGCCATGGGCGTGCTCGATCGCTTTCGGCTCGACGGCCGGCGGCTGTTCATCACCGGCGGCAGCCGCGGTCTTGGCCGCGAGATGGCACTCGCGCTCGCGGACGTCGGCGCCGACGTGGTGCTGACCGGACGCGATGCGGCGAGCCTCGAGGATGCGGCCGCGGCGGTGCGCGCCCGCGGACGGCGGGCGTATCCCATCGCCGCCGACATGAGCGATCCGCCGGCATGCGAACGCGCGTGCCGCGAGGCGCTCGCGACAGGTCCGATTCACATCCTCATCAACAACGTCGGCGACCGCCGCGTGAGCATTCCGATCGAGGAGACGCCGGTCGAGACCTGGCTGGAGATGATGGACCTGAACCTGACCGGCTGCTTCATCTGCACGAAGGTGATCGGCGGCGCGATGATCGCGCATGGCGGCGGCGGCCGGATCATCAACATCTCGTCGATGAGTGCGCTCATCGCCAACCGCGGCATCGCCGGCCGCCACTATGAGACGGCGAAGGCGGCCATGCTGCACTTCACCCGGTGCGCCGCGGCCGACTGGGCGCCGCACCGGATCACCGTCAACGCGATCTGCCCGGGATTGTTCATGACGGAGCCAAACCGCCAGTGGGCCGAAACGCGTCCCGACGTGATCAAGACGATCACCGACGCCACGCCCCTCGGCCGGTGCGGAGAGCCCGAGGAGCTCGGGCCGCTCGCGGTCTACCTCGCGAGCGATGCCTCGGCGTTCGTGACGGGAGCGGCGTTCGTCATCGATGGCGGCTACACGCTCTGGTAAACGGGTGGCCTCCGGTCAGTGCCGCCAGCGCCAGCCTGGATACTCCAATGCCACTCCGGGCGCGGCAAAATGGATTGGTGCCGTGGTGTACGAGCGATAGGGTCGACGGCAGGTGATTGGGTCGTGGTGAAGCCGGCCGGGAACGGCCGGCTTCGCTGTGTGGCACTGCCTGGAACTGGTTCCCCGCTCGCGCCGGTACTCGGCGTGACACGGTCGTTCCGGGGGTCGCCGGATCACGAACGCTACTGGAACTTCGGGACCGTCTCGACCTGCACCTTGCCGTTCGCGTGCGAGAACTGGTAGCTGTTGCGATCCATCTTGGGATTCTTCGGCGTGCGCAGTTCGATCGTGACTATCTCGTTGGGCATGATCGGCTTGGTCATCCGCTTGCTGTCGCCGGTGACCACGTTCCCCGCCTTGTCGTACCAGGTACTCATCGAGCTTGAGCCCGGCGATCGAGCCGTACGACAGGTTCTTCACCTTGATCAGCGTGACGACCTCGGTGCCCTGCACCTTGACGACGGGCTTCAGCACGTTGATGACCGCCAGCCCCTTGACCGGCTTGACATTCGCGGGAGCGACGGACGTGGCGGGAGCGACGGCGGGTTGTTTCGCCGGTTCGGGCTTCTGCGCCCGGGCGAATGCGGTGGCGGTGGTGAGGGCCAAAAATGCCGGGACCAGCAGCCACACGAAGAGCGATGCGCGCTTCATGGGTGACCTCCTAGAGAATGCAGTGTCAGACCGAGGGGCACTCCGGCTGCAGCCATGATACTGCCGATCTCAGCGGGAGCGGCTCTTTTCGCGCAGACGGGCGTGATATGGCTCAGTTGGGCGACCACCCTGCGGCCGGTTGCCTTACGCGGCATCCATCCGAAAGACCTCCCGCAGCGGCCGCGAGACGGGGCTGCTGTCCGCGTTCGATGGCATCACATCGCGCATCGATGACCACCAGCGCCGGCACACGTCAGTGGCGGCGATGGCGTCCCATTGCTGTTCGTCCTCGACTTCGGCGTAGGCGAACAGGTCGCCGGTGACGGCATCGATGAAGATGGAGTAGTGGCGGACGCCGTGCGCCGCCAGCGTGCGTTCGAGTTCGGGCCAGATCGGCGAGTGCCGCGCCTCGTAGTCCGCCTCGCGTCCCGGGTACACCGACATGCGGAAGGCCTTTCTGATCACGTCCGGCGTCCTTTCGCTGTGCGCGCCGCGCGTTCCAGCGTGACCACGGTCTCGATGTGCGACGTGTGCGGAAACATGTCCACCGGCTGCACGCGCCTCACCGCGTAGCCCGCATCGACGATGGCGAGGAGATCGCGGGCGAGCGATCCGGGATCGCACGACACATAGATGGCGCGGTCGGGCGCGAGGTCGGTGAAGATGCGTCGGATCACGGCGGGCCCGCATCCCTGCCGCGGCGGGTCGACGACCACCAGGCCTGGCCGCGGGCGCCCCAGCCGGCCGGCGGCGTCCTCCACCCGGGCGTGGACGAAGCGAAGCGCCTGTGGCGGCACGCGATTCAGCCGGGCGTTCGCCTCGCCGTCGCGGACGGCCTGGGCGTTTTCCTCGACCGCGACCACGGTGTGCCCCCGAAGCGCCAGCGGGATTGCGAACAGGCCGCTGCCCGCGTACAGATCGGCGATCACAGTCCCGCTCTGTCCTTCGCCCGCTTGCCCGAGCACGTCGTCCAGCAGCGCTGCCGCGGCCTGGGGATTGGTCTGGAAGAACGCCGTCGGCGAGACAAGGAAGACAGCGCCGAGCGCCGTCTCGCGGATCGACGCCCGTCCGGCGATCCGGAGCGTCTCGTCTCCCACCATGTACGGCCCGGGGCGATCGTGCACATTGACGAGCAGCCCGGTCGGAGGATCCGCCGCCAGGAAGGCGCGCAGCGGACGGCGCAGCGACTTGTCGTTCCTCGTCACCACGAGCATGACGATCGCCTCGCGTTCGTCCTCGGTCGTGCGGATGATGACGTGGCGCAGGATGCCGTCCGGCGTTGCGCCCGCAGCCAGAATCCGTGCCTTCACGAGTTGATCGCGCAGCGCGAACGCGAGCTGGTTGGCCCGATCGCTGTGCACGGGGCAGGTCTCGACGGCAACGATCCGCTGCGATCCCGCGGCGTAGTGCCCCATGATGAGGGTCCTGGGATTCGTGCGATCGGGGCCGAAGACGAAGGCCGCCTTGTGCCTGAACCGCCACGGCATGCCGTCCTCACCGGTGGGCATGGCGACGAGCGGCCGCACGTCAGGCGTGAGTCCGCCGAGCACCGCGCGGAGTTGTGCACCGAGCGCGAGCCGCTTGCGTTCGAGCTGCTGCGGATACGGCACATCCTGCGACACGCACCCGCCGCAGGTCCCGAAATGCGGGCAGATCACCCTCGCATTGTGTCACTTCGTGCGGCCGCCCTTTCGACACCCGCGGCCCGGCCGGATACAATTTGGTCGGCTCAGCACCTGGTCCGCTCGCCCGCGCTGGTCTCTCGATTCCCGGTGTGGTTGCCTCGCAGTTTGTCGGCCCACCTGAAGGTGGGCACTACGGGAGAGGTGATTGTCTCAGGCATTGCGGGATGCGCAGTTCTGGAATACGGAGATGAATTCATGACTTCACGTTCACGCCCGCTCAATCGCATCATGCTCGCCTCGTTCGTCGTCGCTGCCTGCGCCGCGCCGGCGGCTGCGCAGGGCGGCTCACAGCCCGCCACACCGAGCGAGATGGTTGCAACCTACAACACGCTGGCCGACGGCATTCTTGCGCTGAAGAACACCGAGACGAACCTCGTGCGCTCGATTCTCTCGGCCACCTACGCTCATGCCCAGGTGCAGCTCGATCGCGCACGAAAGGCGATCGCGGCGAACGACGCGGCCGGCGGCCGCGCCGCCATCGAGGCGCTCGCGGCCGACGTGGCGCAGCTCGCGACGGAAGGCGACAACGCCGTGGGTGCCGTGCGGAAGCGACTGCTGCAGGGTGGCCATCATCACAATGCCGCGGGTGAGGCGCAGGGCATCTACGACGAAGGCTTCGTCATCGTCACGAAAGCGGCAAAGCAGCGGCTGCTCGAATCGTCACGCGCGATCGCGGGAATGGGCCGCGACGCGAAGACGCCGGCTCTCGACGCCGAATGGAACAAGGTGCAGGCGGTGGTCGCCGACCTGATGAAGCCGGCGAAGTAGACGGAGCCGGATGTCCTGGCGATCAGGGACTGGCGCGGCTGCATCGGGCGCCGCGCTGGTTCTCACTCTGACTCTGCTCGCGCGTCCCGCGCCCACCACTGCGGCCTCGCAGGCGCGCGCGGGTGGCGCCTTCCAGTTCGTCGACGTGGCGCCCGAGGCCGGCGTCACCCGCGTCCTTCTGGCCGGACGGCCAGGCAAGGATCACCTGCTCGATTCCCTCGGCAGCGGCGCCGCCTTCCTCGACTTCAATCGAGACGGCCGCCTCGACATCTACGTCGTGAACGCGTGGGCGTTGGACGGCGCCTCGGTAGTCGAGCGCGGCAGGAACGCGCTGTATGAAGGGATGCCCGACGGCACCTTCCGGGACGTGACGGACGCGGCCGGCGTCGGCGGCGAGGGGCGATGGGGCCAGGGCGTCGCGGTCGCCGACGTGGACGGCGACGGCTGGCCCGACATCTTCGTCACCGCCTTCGGTCCGAACCTGCTCTATCGCAACCTGGGGAACGGCCGCTTCGAGAACATCGCGGCGCGGGTCGGGCTCGAGTCACCCGGATGGAACACCGGCGCCGCCTTCTTCGACGCGGACGGCGACGGCGATCTCGACCTCTACGTCGCCGCCTACATCGAGACGTCGATGGAGGACGTGCTCCATGCGAAGCGGTCCCTCAGCTGGAAGGGGGTCGAGATGGTCGCCTTCGGACCCTTCGGCATGAAGGGCGCGCCCGATCACTTCTTCCGCAACGATCGCGGCACGTTCGTCGACGCCACGGCCGCCGCCGGCATGCAGGATCGCGCGCTCGCCTTCGGGCTCGGCGTGCGCGCGTTCGACTTCGACGATGACGGCGACGTCGACGTGTTCGTGGCCAACGACTCGGATCCCAACTACCTCTATCGCAACGAGGGGAACGGCACGTTCAAGGAAGTCGGCACCTGGTCGGGCTGCGCGCTCGATGAGAAAGGCGCCGCGCAGGCGAGCATGGGCGTCGCCGTCGGCGACGTGATGGGGCACGGGCGCTTCGACATCCTGGTCACGAACTTCGCCGAGGACTTCTGCACGCTCACCGCCGGCCTTGGCGACGGGCTGTTCGAGGACGTGTCGCGGGCCACGGGCATCGGGCCGATGACATTCAAAGCCCTGTCGTGGGGCACGGCGTTCGCGGATCTGGACAACGACGGGGATCTCGACATCGTGATCGCCAACGGGCACATCTACCCGCAGATCGATGCGCACCCGGAGCTGGCGGGCAGCTACGCGCAGCTGAACCTGCTCGCCGAGAATCGGGGCCCCGGTGCGACACCGATGTTCCGCGACGTGACCGGCGAGGCCGGACCCGGTCTCGCGCGAGCGCTGGTCGAGCCGCGGGCTGGCGGTCGGCGACTACGACAACGACGGAAAGCTCGATCTGCTGATCACCCACCTCGATCGTCCGCCCAGCCTGCTGCACAACACGGGAGCCCCGGGCGCGTGGCTCACCGTCGCCACCGAGGGCAGCAAGGGCGAGCCGAATCCGATCGGCACCCGCATCACCATCACGGCGGCGGGCCGCCGGCAGTTCCGTGACGTCGCCGCGGGTGACTCGTTTCTGAGCACGCACGATCCGCGCGCCCACTTCGGCCTCGGGAAGACGGAGCTGGTCGAGGAGATCGACGTGCGCTGGCCGGACGGGACCCACACCGTCAGCCGCGCGGTCAAGGCGCGGCAACTGGTGACGATCAAGAAGGCCAAGTAGGGCTGGAGGCTGGGGGCTGGAGGCTGGAGGCTGGCGGCTGGGGGCTGGCGGCTGGCGGCTGAAGACGCTTGAACGACTGCAGGCTGGGGCGCGGCCGACAGCCGCACCCCGAGCCTGCCAGGTGACCCTATCGTGCGCCGACCAGCTTCTCCGTGACGTGCCGGAGAACGGGTCCGGTGTACACCTGCCGCGGCCGCGCGATCTTCTGTTCCGGGTCGCGCATCATCTCGTCCCACTGCGCCAGCCAGCCGACGGTCCGAGGGATCGCGAACAGCACCGGGAACATCTCGATCGGGAACTTCATCGCCTGGTAGATCAGCCCCGAGTAGAAGTCCACGTTCGGGTACAGCTTGCGCGAGACGAAGTACTCGTCGGAGAGCGCGATCCGCTCGAGCTCGATGGCGATGTCGAGCAGCGGGCTCGTGCCGAGCACGCTGAAGACCTGGTGCGCCATCTCCTTCAGGATCTTCGCGCGCGGGTCGTACGACTTGTAAACGCGATGCCCGAAGCCCATCAACCGCCCCTCGCCCGCCTTGATCCGCGTGATGAACGCGGGCACGTGCGCGACCGACCCGATCTCCGCCAGCATCCGCAGCACCGCCTCGTTGGCGCCGCCGTGCAGCGGGCCGTAGAGCGCCGCCGCCGCTCCGGCGAGCGAGACGTACGGGTCGGCGTGCGAGCTGCCGATGCCGCGCATGGTCGTCGTGCTGCAGTTCTGTTCGTGGTCGGCGTGCAGGATGAACAGGACGTCGAGTGCGCGCTCGAGCACCGGGTTGCTCGCGTACTTCGGCTCGGTGCGCTTGAACAGCATGTTGAGGAAGTTGCCGGTGTACGACAGCTCGTTGTCGGGCAGCACGTACGGCAGTCCCAGGTGATGCCGGTAAGTGTAGGCCGCGATGGTCGGCACCTTGCCGACGAGCCTCAGAATCTGGAGGCACCTGGACGCTTCGTCCTGCACCTCCTTGGCGTCGGCGTAGAACGTCGAGAGCGCGCCGACCGTGCTCAGGAAGATGCCCATCGGGTGCGCGTCGTAGCGAAAGCCCTCCATCAGCTTCTTGATGTTCTCGTGCACCATCGTGTGCATCATGACATCCGTCGTCCACGCGGCAGACTCACTCGGCGTCGGCAGTTCGCCGCGGAGGAGGAGCCACGCCACTTCGAGAAACGGCGTGCTCTCGGCGAGCTCTTCGATCGGGTAGCCGCGATAGCGCAGGATGCCGCGATCGCCATCGATGAACGTGATCGCGCTCCGGCAGTTGGCCGTGTTCATGAACGCCGGGTCGTAGGTCATGAGACCGAAGTCGTCGGCGGACGCCTTGATCTTGCGCAGCTCCATGCTGGGAATCGTCCCGTCCGTGATCGGGACCTCGTACTGCTTGCCGGTGCGATTGTCGATGACCGTGAGCGTGTCGCTGGCCATGAGTCCTCCGTGGTGGGGATCAGCCACAGATATGAACGACGCGCCGGGGCCGGCGCACTGACGCGGGATCGCGGGCAGCGAAGGCAGGCAGGCGTAGGTGTCTGCGGGCCGTCGCTGCCGACGGACCCTCATACCGACATGATAGACGAACGGACCGGAGGCCGGAGGCTACGCCTGAGGGCTAAAGGCTAAAGGCTAAGGGCTAAGGGCTAAAGGCTGTGGTCAACGGCGAGGCTGCCTCAGTCCCACCAGCCCTCAGCCTTTCTAGCCGCCGGCCCCAGGCCCAGCTCCTAGCCTTAGCCCTTAGCCCTTAGCCCTTAGCCCTTAGCCTCTCTCTCTCCCCCTGGCGGTCACGGTTCCCGCGCCGTCTTCCACGATCCGGCGGGCGGCGGCGTCGTATCGCATGCGCCGGCCGGTCCGCTCGGCTTCGCGGGCGAGGCAGCACGCGACGGCGTGCGAGTAGCCCACCTCAATCGGCGCATTCGGCCGCGCCCGCGAGACGAGGCAGTCGATCCAGTTGCCGACGTGACTCCGGGGATCGGGGACGTCCGGCAGCGTGACGTCGCGTGCGTCCGCCGGCCGCGTGTTGTCGGCCGGACGGCTCACCCAGTCACGCGTGTCGAGCGTCCGCGTCTTGCCATAGAAGACGGTGTAGTCGGTTTCGGGCCCCGACCCGAGGCGCGAGGAGAACGTGAGCAGCCAGCCCTTCGGGTACTCGAGCACGTACTCGGCCGTGTCGCTGATCTCGCGGCCGTCCTTCCACGTGTAGCGGCCGCCGAGCGCGACGGCGGTCGCCGGGTGCGGATCGTCCATGAACCACTGCGCGACGTCGATCAGGTGGCTGCCGAGCAGCCCGACGAGCCCGGTGGTCTGCTGGTAGAACCATTGCCAGCTCCGCAACCGCACCGGGTCGAACGGCCGCCGCTCCAGGTACATCTGGAACTGCTCCCAATCCACGTCCTCGGCGCGAACGTTGTCGACGGGCCGGGCCCAGCTCGGGACGTTGCGGTTCCACGCCGTCTCGATCTTGCAGATCGGGCCGAGCGCACCCGAGCGCACGTACTCCGCGGCAGCCCTGAACCGCGCGCTGCTGCGGCGCTGGGTTCCCACCTGCACGATGCGTGAGCTTGCGGTGACGGCGTCGAGCGCGGTGACGGCATCCTCGAGCCGCGCGCACAGGGGCTTTTCGACGAAGGCGTCCTTGCCGGCCTTCACCGCGTCGACCAGGACGCCAGGATGCGCGAAGTCGGGGGTCGCGATGATGACGGCGTCCACCTGCGGCATCGCGAGCAGATCGGGATACCGCGCGAACAGTTTCGGTGCCGCGCGGCCGCCCGTGCTGGCCACGCGGTGTGCCATGGCGTCGCGTGCCACGGCCCACACGTCAGCGAGGGCGACGATCTCGACGCGGTCTGCGGCGGCGGCAAACGTTTCGCCCAGCAGGTAGTTGCCGCGTGAGCCGCACCCGATGATGCCGAGGCCGATGCGATCGTTCGGTCCGCGCGCCCGCAGCCCGGCCGGCGCGAGGGCCGCCGCCAGGCCAATGCCCGTCGAGATGAATTGGCGGCGGTCGATCGTGGCGTCTGACATGGCGATCCTCCTCGCTGTTGCCCATGGTCGGCTGTCTGGACATCGATGGGCGTGGCGGTCTCAGCCAGTCCGATCCTGGATGGCCCGCACCTTCGATTCGATGACGGTGACGCCCAGGCCTGGCTCCTTCAACGGTGTCAGGCGGCCGGCCACAGGCACGAACGGCCGATCGACGACGCTGTGGGCCAGGAACTGCGGGCCGTTCAGCGCACACGGTCGCTGCTGTCCGAAGGCAGTGAACAACGCCACGGTTGCGGCGAGCGACACGTCGGGATCGGTGAGGCCGCTCGCCAGCCACAGCAGGCCGGCGTCGAGCAGCATCTCGATCTGCCGGCGGGCGGGGATCAGGCCACCGCACCGTGACGGCTTCATCGCCACGCCGTCGAGCATCCCGAGGTGGATGAACTCGGCGAGCTCCACCGGCGAGACGATGCCTTCGTCCATCAGAATGGGCAGCGCTCGCTGGCGCCGGAGCGCCTGGTAGCCCTGGATCCGGTTCGGGCGAAGCGGCGCCTCGAGCACGTCGACGCCCACGTCCGCAAGACGCGGCGCCACGGCCAGCGCCGTATCGACGTCGTAGCCGCAGTTCGCGTCGGCCCACAGGAACGTGCGCGGCGCGAGCGCGCGCACGCGCCGACACACCTCTACGTCGAAGTCGGCGGTCGTGCCGACCTTCACGTTGAAGTGCTCGTATCCCTTCGCGCGTCCGGCGGCGACGAGCGGCTCGATATCTTCGAGCGTCGCCGTGCTCACCGTCCAACTGAGGGTGAGCGACTCGCTCGGCGTGCGCCCCCACAGTTTCGGCAGCGTCAGCCCGGCGCGCTTCCCGAGCAGGTCGTGCAGCGCGATGTCGATCCCCGCCTTCGCTATCGGCTGCCCGGTCGAGAACGCGGGCGCGATCGCGTGGTCCATCACCGCGTGTGCACCCTCGAGGTCCGCGCTGTCACGACCCACCAGCTCCGGTGCGAGGTAGCGGGCGATGGTCGTCGTCGCGGTCTCGATGGTCTCCTCGCTCCACTTCGGGATCGGCACGCTCTCGCCCCAGCCGACCACACCCGCATCGTCCGTGATGCGCACGAGCACAGCAGGCCGGCCGGTGGGCGATCCGTCGGGACCCTCGAAGAACTTGAAGCGCCCGGCCATTGGATAGCGCACCGGGAACACGTCGATGCTGGCGATGCGCGAACGGCCCGGCGCGGTGACCGGCTGCGCACGCACGGCCGCGGGGCGGACCAGCAACGCACCTGCGGCTCCGCCGAGCATCTCGAGCGCCGCGCGACGCGACAGCCGGGACATTGGCAGATGATATACGGAGAAAAACTCCCGAATTCGGAATCCGGCGTGCGGAATTCGGAATGAGGGTGGAGTTCGGAGTGCGGAATGCACGGTACGGAGGGTGATTGCTTCAACGACCGAGGCTGGGCTTGATTCTCCTGCGCCGCCTTCGCCCAGGTGCAGAAGGAATTGCTCGCCCGTTCGGTTTCGAGCAATCAAACTTCCGTACCCTGCACTCCGCACTCCGAATTCCGAACTCCGACCTAATTCCGAACTCCGCACTCCGTCTTCCGAATTAATCTCCCATGTCCAGAATCCCCATGTTCCTGTGCATCGTCCTTGTGGCTGCCGCGGAGCTCGCCGTCGAGGCGCACCGTGCGGATCGCGTCATCGTCGGCTACGTCTTTCCACGTGCGCGGCTGCTGGCGGTGGGGGACGTGGACGCGACGCAGCTGACGCACATCAACTACGCCTTTGCGAACGTCGTCGATGGCGAGGTCGTGGAAGGCTCACCGCAGGACGGAGAGAACTTTCGGGTGCTTGGCGAGATCCGGCGCGCGCATCCACACCTGAGGGTGCTGGTGTCGATTGGCGGCTGGACCTGGTCGAAGGGCTTCTCGGACGCCGCTCTCACACCGGAGAGCCGGCGCCGTTTTGCCGACAGCGCCGTTTCGTTCGTGCGCCGCCACGCGCTCGACGGCGTCGACATCGACTGGGAGTACCCGGCGCTCCCCGGCGATTCGAACCCGTACCGGCCGGAAGACACCGCGAACTTCACCGCGCTCATGGACGCGCTGCGCTCCGCCCTCGATGCGGCGGCGCCGGCGGGGCAGCCGCTGCTGCTGACGATGGCGGCGGGCGCGTTCCCTGCGTTCCTGGCGCATACCGAGATGGGCCTGGTGCAGCGCTCCGTCGACTTCGTGAACCTGATGACCTACGACTTCCGCGTGCAATCGGTCGATCGGACGACCGGCCATCACGCCAACCTGCGACCGCATCCCGACGATGACAAGCAGCTCTCAGTCGAGCGTGTCGTCCGCGACTTCCGCAGTGCCGGTGTGCCGGCCTCGAAGCTCGTTGTCGGCGTGCCGTTCTACGGGCGTGCGTGGGAACAGGTCACCGCCGAGCGGAACGGCCTGTATCAACCCGGCCAGCCGGCGGCCCTGCCGCTCGACCTGTCGCCCGCAGGCATCGACGCGCTGGTGGCGGCAGACGGAGGCTGGCTGCGCGGCTGGGACCGGCGCGCGCAGGCGCCGTACCTCTGGCACCGCGAGCGCCGCATCTTCGCCAGCGTGGAAGACGAGCGGTCGCTCCGCATGAAAGCGCGCTACGTCCGAGACCAGCACCTCGCGGGTGTGATGTTCTGGGAGTACTTTGCCGACCCGAGCGGCCGGCTGCTGCAGGCGCTCAACGCCGCGCTCGGGAGGCGTTGAAAAGAGGCGCACGCTGCGGGGATCTAAACGGGATCACGGCCCGCCTGAAGGCGGGCACTACGCGGGCTGACGGCCCTCCGTACCCTGCATTCCGAACTCCGAATTCCGCACTCAACCCTAATTCCGAACTCCGCATTCCGATTTCCGAATTCAGAGTGTCACCGTGCTTCCGGCGGGTTGATCACCGCCTGAATCTCCGGTGTGTTCAGGTTCTCGAGCGTGACCATGAGGACCCCGGTGTCCACCGACTTCGCGACGGCCTGACCGCGCAGGTGATCAACCATGGTCTTCACGCTGAGGTACCCCATGTTCACCGGGTTCTGCACGACGAAGCCCTTCAGCTCACCTTTGCGCAGCGGCTCCAGGAACGCGGCGCTGTAGTCGAAGCCGACGAAGCTGATCGCGCCGGCCTTGTTGATGTCCTGCAGCGCGAGCAGCATGCCTGCCGTCGACGACTCGTTCGGCGTGAAGATGCCGTTGACCTTGTCGGCGTATCGGTTGAGCAGATTCTCCGAGGTGCGCTTGGCGGTGTCGCGGGTGGCGCCGGCGTATTGGTCCGATGAGATCACGGTCACGCCGGGGTACTTCCCTTTCAGCTGCTGCAGGAATCCGCGCTCGCGTTCCTCGGTCGCGGCCGATCCTTCCTGATAGCGGAGCATCAGCACGGTGCCGGTGCCCTTGAGCACCTCGCCCATGCGGTCGGCGGCGAGGCGCCCGCCCTTTTCGTTGTCGGTCGAAACGTAGCTCACGGCCTTGGCCGGATCGGCGAGGGCCGAATCGAAGATGACCGTCGGCACGCCCGACTGCGCCGCCTCCTCGACCGGCCGCAGGAGCGCGTGGCTGTCGAGGGGGGCGAGCACCAGGCCGTTCACACGCTGGCTGATGAAGCCTTCCACGACCTGCACCTGCTGCTCCCGATCGTCCTCGCGCAGCGGCGCCTTCCAGAGCACGTCCACCGGCACGCCGGCCTTCCGGTATTCTGCCGCGGCCTTCTCGGCGCCGATGTGCACGCGCTTCCAGTGCTCGTGGGTCGAGCCTTTCGGCACGACGGCGATCCGGAGCGTCCCGGGCGCGGCACTGTCCCGGGCGCCGCCGCACGCACAGGCGAGGAGCGCCACCAGGATTCCGATCAGGGCAAAATTTCTTGTCTCCATACCAGTTATCCGCTATCCGTTATCCGCGATCCGCCGTCATCGTACATGCGTTATCCGGGTGCGCGCGATGACGGATAACGGATAACGGACAACGGATGACGCTATGTTCGCTCTTCCCACACGCGCGCCAGCTCCACGATGACTTCGACGGCCTTCTCCATGTCCTGCACCGATACCCACTCGAGGCGAGAGTGGAAATTCTGCTCTCCCGCGAAGAGGTTCGGCGTCGGCAGCCCCATGAAGGAGAGGCGCGAGCCGTCCGTGCCGCCTCGAATCGCACGTTCACGCACCGGCACGCCGGCGCGTGAGATGGCCTGGCGCGCGCATTCGACGATGAGCGGGTGATTATCGAGCACCTCCCGCATGTTCCGGTACGATTCCTCGACCCGGGACTCGAACGACGCGCCCGGCGCCGCGGCCACGACCTCTCGGGCGAGAGACTCCAGCCACGTCTCCTTCTCGCGCAGGCCGGCCGTCACGAAGTCGCGCACCAGCAGCTTGACCGTCGTACGGTCGACGCTGGCCTGCACGACGTAGGGGTGGACGAACCCCTCGAGCTCTTCGGTCGTCTCGGGCGACAGCCGATCGGGCGGGAGCCGCTCGATGAAGCGCGCCGCCAGCTTGATCGCGTTCACCATGCGGCCCTTCGCGAAGCCGGGATGCGTGTTGAACCCGCGGAACGTGATCGAGATCGCGTCGGCCGAGAAACTCTCGAACTCCAGCTCGCCGCGCGCGCCGCCATCCATCGTGTAGGCGCAGACGGCGCCGAACGCGGGCACGTCGAAGTACATCGTGCCCCGTCCCACTTCCTCGTCGGGCGTGAACGCGATCCTGATGGCGCCGTGCGGGATCTCGGGGTGCGCGAGCAGGTACTCGGCCGCGGTCATGATCTCGGCGACGCCGCTCTTGTTGTCGGCGCCGAGCAGCGTCGAGCCCGAGGCCGTCACGATGTCGTGGCCGATGCACTCCGCGAGGTACGGCGACTCGGCCACGCGCAGCACCGCCTCGGGATCGTCCGGCAGGACGATGTCGCTCCCGTCGTAGGCGTGGTGCACGATCGGCTTCACGCCGGCGCCGCTCATTTCCGGCGACGTGTCCACGTGCGCGATGAACCCGATCACCGGCACGCCGCTCTTGCCCGTGGTGGCAGGAACCGTGGCCGTGACGTAGCCGTGCTGGTCGATCGCGGCGTCCTGGAGCCCCATTCCCCGCAGCTCACTGACGAGGTCCTCGAGCAGGACGAGCTGTCCGGGTGTGCTTGGGTAAGCCTCTGCCCCTTCACGCGACTGGGTGTCGTAGCTGACGTACCTGAGGAATCGGTCGAGAACCGGCTTCTGCATAACGGTTGCGCTTCATCTGACGAGAGTGCACCGGCCTGAGGATCGGCTGGAGCCGTCGGAAATCAGCCGCGGCCACGCCCAGGCGCGAGAGAACTGGCCCGGCACGCCAAAACGGCTGACCCGCAGCCGACCTGCACAGTGTGTCGCAATGCGGCGGCGGAGACAACGGCGCACCCTCCGGTCGCGGTGGTACCCCGCTTGCTGAGTGAGAGGCAGACACAGTTCGGGTCGCGACGCATATTGCTGCCGCAAGGACGCGGCAGCACAGGAGGATGTTGTTCATGTATCTCAAGCACGTCATCTCGGCCGGCATTCTGTCGGCGGCCCTGGCGTTCGGCCCCGGCGCTGCGTTCGCGCAGACCAGCGGCTCAACCTCGGGGACGTCCGGCACCACCTCGCAGGGCAGCACCACGAGTCAGGGTTCCGGCGCGCAGGGTTCCAGCGGCACCAGCTCGCAGGGCTCCCAGTCTGGCACCACGACCTCGTCGGCATCGTCGAGCGGGCAGCACCAGGGCGGATCCGGCGGTTCAGGGGCCGATCAGGAAGCGGTGCGCCAGCACCTCAGCGCCGCTCGTGAGGCGCTGGCCGAACTGACGAAGCTGCCGGCAGCGTCGCAGCTGCAGGGCGACCAGCGGCAGCAGGTCGCGCAGTTGATCAGTGACTTCAACTCGTTTGCGACCGCGACGACCGACTGGCGATCAAAGTACGACACGATCGACCATGAGCTCGACCAGATGCTCGGCGTCGGTGGCGCTAGTTCGTCCGCTTCGACGTCGGGCGCCGGGAGCGGCTCGGGCTCGGGCGCGAGCGGCAGCGCGACGGCCTCGACCGGTTCGACACCCGATGCCGCCTCGAGCGGCGCGGCCGGCAGCTCCGGCGCCGTCGGCACGGGCGGCGCAGGTGCAAGCTCGCTCGATCCCACTATCGTGGCCAAGCTGCGCGAGGTGCGGACGCACCTCGACGGGTTCGAGGAAGCCAGCGGCGATCCGACGTTCGTGGTCGAGAAGATCGAGAAGATTCTCGATCAGGCGGCGGGTGGTGGGGCCTCGGCCGGCGGCGCGGTCGGCACATCAGGATCGACCGGCGGCGCGTCGGCGGGCGGGTCGGTGACGTTGAGCGCCGCCCAGGTCCAGGAGCTGCGGCGACAGCTCGAGACGATCAAGGCGGCGGCAAAGCGGTAGGACGCGAGCGTGGCGGCTGGCGGCGGGCGGCTGGCGCGAAGCCAGCAGCCTCCGCCTCCGCCGCGCTGCCCAACGCCTGCCGCCCGTCGCCTGCCCCCGCGGCGCGTCGCCGGCCGCCTGCCCTCAACCCTCCCCGTCCTCCGGACGCACTCGCGTCGCCTGCCGCCACAAATACAGACAGAAGAGCGAGAACCCCACGATCGAGACCAGCTGCGATACCGCCTCTGTGTCGTAGAACGGCGTGCGGACCAGGTCTTCGCGGTACCACGGGAACAGGCGCAGGGCGGCGCCGATCACGCCCCCGAGCGCGCCGCCGGCCATGAAGCCGGAGGCAACGATCACGCCGCGCTCGCGGATCGCCCGGCCGGACGCCCCGACGCGATCGGCCCGCGCGTTCACGTAGTGCGAAAGGGCCCCGCCGACGAGCGCCGGAAGATTCAGTTCGAGCGGCAGGTACATCCCGAGCGCGAACACGAGGGCCGGCACCCGCAGCAACTCCATGCTGACGGCGACCATCGCACCCGCACTGAAGAGCAGCCACGCCACCGGCTGGCGGCTCATGAAGCCCTGCACCAGCGCCTGCATGATCGACGCTTGCGGCGCGGCGAGCACCGCGCGCGTGTCGCCGGGGACGGCCTCGCCGAACTGGAACGTCTGCGCCAGCATCACGATCGCGAGGCCCACTGCGATCGACGAGGCGATGATGCCGAGAAACTTCACGCGCTGCTGCACCGCGGGTGTCGATCCGAGCCAGTAGCCGGTCTTGAGATCGGTGATCGTCTGCCCCGACACCGAGAGCGCCGTGCACACCATCCCCGCGATCGCCATCACGAAGAACATTCCCGACCGCCCGCTGATGCCGAAGCGGAGCAGCACGACCGACGAGATGATGACCGTGAGCATGGTCATGCCCGAGACCGGATTGCGCGCGGTGGTGGCGATGGCGGTGGCGGCGACCGACGTGAAGAAGAACGAGAAGACGAGCGTGAGCAGCAGGGCAAGGGCGATGTGTGCCGCGCTTGGGAGCAGCGTGCCGAAGAAGACGGCGACAGCGGCTGCCGCGATGACCACGCCGACGAGCTGTGCCATGACCGGGATGTCGCGATCGGTGCGCTCGCCGCTGGCGTCGCCATGACGGAACGCGCGCGCGGCGATGGCGAACGACGCGCCCACGATTCGTAGCGACTTGATGATGCCGAAGATCCCCGCGGTGGCAATCGCGCCGACGCCGATGAAGCGCACGTAGCCGCGGAAGATCTGGGTCGCGTTCATCTCCGCGATCGGCACCGTCCCGGGATAGACAGGCGTGGGCAGGTGCTGGCCGATCATCCAGATGATCGGGACGAGCACCAGGTTCGAGAGCACCCCGCCGGCCACGAGCACCGTCGACGCCCGCAGGCCCATGACGTAACCGAGCCCGAGGATGAACGCGACGGCGTCGAACGCCAGCACCATGCGGGCCTGGTCGGCCAGCGACCGCACGACGGGCAGGAACTGCAGGTTCACGAACTCGCGCCACACCTGGAAGGTGGTCACGAAGAAGTCGTACACGCCCGCGAGCGCTGTCGCCTCGAGCAGGAGCCTGGCTTGCGACCCGCCCCGCTCGCCGGTGACGAGCACCTCGCTGATCGCCGTCGCCTCGGGGTACGGGAACTCACCGTGCGTCTCGCGGACGAAATAGCGCCGCAGCGGAATCAGGAACAGCACGCCCAGGCAGCCGCCCGCCACGCAGATGAAGATCGTCTGCGCCGGGTGCGGATCGAGGCCGAGGGTGTAGAGCGCCGGCAGCGTGAAGATGGCGCCCGCGACCACCGCGCCCGACGTGCCGCCGATGCCGGTCAGGATCACATTTTCGAGCAGCGTGGAGCGGCGCCTCCTGTACGTGCGCGCCAGGCCGATCGCCAGGATCGAGATCGGAATGGCGGCTTCCATCCCCTGCCCGACCTTCAGGCCCGAGTAGGCCGAAGCGACCGTGAAGATGACGCACAGGAACAGTCCCCACGAGACCGATCGCCACGTCGACTCCGGCACCGCCGTCGCTGCCGGCACGACCGGCGCGTACGCCTCGCCGTCAGTCAGCCGGCTGTACGCGTTCGCCGGCAACCGCACCGGATCGCCCGCACCCGCGAGGGTCGACCGATCGGAGAGATCAGAGCGTGGCTGGGACAACGGGCACCGTCCTTCTGCAGAAGAGCCGGTGCAGAGTGTAGATCACGCCGGACGGGCTGGGGCCGAAGGCTGGACGCTCGGGGCTGGAGGCTGGAGGCTGGAGGCTGGAGGCTGGGGGCTGGAGGCTGGAGGCTGGAGGCTGGGGGCTGGAGCCGGAGCTGATTGCGACCGTGCGGCGCGTTGCGCAACTTCCCCAGGCACGCAACGCCCGGAATGGCTAGCCCGTAGACTGACACGCCTGTAAGCCGAAGCCTGCGGTCTGCAGCCTGGAGCCGGGAGCCTGGAGCCTGGAGCCTGGAGCCTGGAGCCTGATGCGCACGGTCCTCCCATTGCAGTGGTCCTTGCACAGGAGGTTCGTCAATGGCAAAGGTCGCTACACTGCAATCCCTGTTCGTCGAGGAACTGCGCGATCTGCTCGACGCCGAGAAGCAGCTTGTGCGCACGCTGCCGAAGCTGGCGCGGATGGCCACCGCCGACACGCTCGCCGCGGCGTTTCGCGAGCACCTCGACGAGACCCGCGGGCACGTGAGCCGGCTCGAGCAGGCGCTCGAGAGCCTGGGTCTTCGCGCGTCGTCCAAGAAATGCGTCGGCATGCAGGGGCTGATCGAAGACGGGCAGGAGACGATCGAGGAAGCGGAGGTCGGCCCGGTGCGGGACGCGGCGCTCATCGGCGCGGCACAACGCGCCGAACACTACGAGATGGCTGGCTACGGCACCGCGCGCACCTTCGCGACGCTGCTCGGGCACGCCGCGATCGCGTCGACCCTCGAGACTACGCTCGAGGAGGAGAAGGCCGCCGACGCGAAGCTCACGGGGATCGCTGAAGGGATGGTGAACCCCGAAGCGGCAGCCGAGCCGGCGGCTTCCGACGAGGCCGGCCACGGCTTCGCCGCGCGCACCGCGGAGTGGCTCGGTTCGACGGCGGGCGCAGCGGCTGGACGGATTGGCCGGATCGCCGGGCGGTTCACGGGTGGCGGCGCACAGAAGGCGGCGTCATCTGGGGGGCGCGCCGCTACCTCGCCGAAACGCGCGACCGCGGCCAACCGGAGCGGCGCTCGTGCGAAGCGCGCCACGAAGCGAAGCAGCGCCTCGTCGCGCCGCTCGGCGTCGATGCCGGCCGGCCAGGCCCGGAAGAGCAGCCGGAGCCGGTAGTTCTCTCCCCGGGCATTTGCCACGGGCCGATGCCGTCCGCCGCGGCGGACCATCGGCCCGAAGTGTCCGCACCCTCGGGCTCGGCCGTCTCGCCGCTTGACAGGGTCCTCAGTGCCGCGATAATCGAACTATCTTCGGCCGTAGCGTGGTTGCCGGCCTGAGGAACCCGCCTTGGCGCGCAAACCCCGCTCATATGATCCATCGCGACCTCGGTCGCTCATGGCGTTCCGTCCCAACACCGGTGCCGCAAGTGCGTCCGTTTCCCGTGCACTCGTTCATCCACTGGAGTAATTCAATGATTCCCTTTCTCAGGATCAACGCGCCGCTGGGCTGCATCGCGGGCTGGCTGGGATGTGGTGTCCTGCTCCTGCTGCCCGTTGCCGCCCGCGCACAGGGGGTCACGACGGGCGCCATGCTCGGCACCGTCAGGAGCGTGGACGGGCAGCCGGTCCAGGGTGCCAGTGTCGTCGCGATCCACGAACCGTCGGGCACCACCTACGAGTCGGTGACGCGCGCAGACGGCCGGTTCTCGATTCTCGGCATGCGCGTGGGCGGACCGTACACGGTGGTCGTGAACTACGTCGGCACCGGCGGCGCATTCGAGCCGCAGACGATCACCGACCTGACCGTGAACCTGGGTGTCTCGACCGACGTCACCGTGCAGGTGAAGGCGATCGCGGTGCAGGAAACGGTGACCGTGACCGGCACGTCCACTGACGCCGTCTTCAGCTCGAACCGCACCGGGGCCGCCACGACCGTGACCCGCGATCAGCTCGCGCTGCTGCCCACCGTCAGCGGGCGGTTGCAGGACATGACGCGGCTGACGCCGCAGGCGAGCGGCAGCAACTTCGTCGGCCAGGACAACCGGATGAACAACATCACGGTTGACGGCTCGTCGTTCAACAACTCGTTCGGCCTCGGCGGCCAGCCCGGCGACCGCACGGGCGTCGCGCCGATCTCGCTCGAGGCCATCGAGCAGCTGCAGGTCAACGTGGCCCCGTACGACGTGCGCCAGGGCAGCTTCACCGGCGCCGGCGTGAACACGGTCACCCGCAGCGGCACCAACCAGATCACGGGGTCGTTCTACCATCGCTGGCGCAACCAGGACTGGGTCGGCACCGAGGCCGCCGGCCAGGCCGTGAACCCGGGCGAGTTCTCCTACCGGAACACCGGCGGGTGGGCAGCGGGGCCGATCATCAAGAACCGGTGGTTCGCGTTCGGCAACTACGAAGACGAGAAAGACTCGCGGCCGATCACGACGTTCCGCTCGAACGCCGGTGGCGAGCCGGTCAGCGGTTCGGTCACGCGCGTGCTCGCGTCGGATCTGACCAGTCTCAGCAGCTTTCTCAGCTCGAACTTCCAGTACGACACCGGCCCGTTCGACAACATCAACAAGCTGACCCCGGCCAAGCGGTTCCTGCTGCGCAGCGACTACAACGTCAACAACGGCAACAAGGTGAGCTTCCGGTACAACCACCTGAACTCGTTCACCGACGTCGGCCTGTCGGGCTCCGGGTCCGCCGGTCTCGGCCGCAACATCAACAGCTCGGGCTTCCTCGGCTACCAGAACTCCAATTACCAGATTCTCGAGAACATCCGGTCTGGCATCGGCGAGTGGAACAGCGTCATCGGCACCACGATGGCCAACTCGTTCCAGACCGGCTACACCTACCAGGACGAGAGCCGCGCCTCGCGCGGAGACATGTTCCCGTTCGTCGACATCTTCGAGGGCGGCAGCTCCTACACGTCCTTTGGCTTCGAGCCGTTCACCGTCAACAACGAGCTGCGCTACAAGACGTTCCAGCTGCAGGACAACTTCACGAAGTTCACCGCGAAGAACACGTTCACGGTCGGCGGCTACACGGAGAAATACCACTCCGACAACGTCTTCTTCGGCTGCTGCCCGCAGGGCAACTTCGTCTACAACTCGCTCGCCGACTTCTATGCCGACGCCAACGAATTCATCGCCAACCCGAGTCGCACGGTGGCGCCCGTGACGCTGCGCCGCTTTCAGGTGCGGTGGAGCAACATCCCCGGACAGGAGAAGCCCGAGCAGCCGCTCGACGTCTGGTACAGCGCCGGCTACTTCCAGGACGAGTGGCGGCCGCGTTCGAACCTGACGGTCACCGGCGGCCTGCGCTTCGACGTGTCGCAGTTCAAGAACACCGCCTACGACAACCCGAACGCCGACACCCTGACGTTTCGTGACGAGAAGGGCCAACCCGTGAGGTACAGCACGGGCACGATGCCCGACACGAAGGTGCTGTGGTCGCCGCGTGTGGCCATGAACTGGGACGTGAACGGCAACCAGACCACGCAGGTGCGCGGTGGTACGGGGCTCTTCAGCGGACGTCCGGCGTACGTCTGGATCTCCAACCAGGTCGGGAACACGGGCGTGCTGATCGGTGAGCGGATCGCGGACAACACCACGGCGTTTCCGTTCAACCCGAATGCCGACGTGTACAAGCCGGCGACGGTCACCGGCGGCGGCGCCTCGAGCTACGCGCTGAACGTCACCGATGCCGGTTTCAAATTCCCGCAGGTGTGGCGGAGCAACATCGCCCTCGACCGCAAGCTGTTCTGGGGCATCACGAGCACCACGGAGTACATCTACAGCAAGGACGTGAACGGGATCTACTACATCAACGCGAACCTGCCGGCGGCGCAGTCGTCCTTCACCGGTGCTGACCGACGTCCACGCTGGGTGGGGACGCCATGCGCGTCGGCCGGGCAGGTGGGTGGATGCGTCACGCGGCTCAACAACGATCCGGGCAACCAGGTGACGGTGAACTACGTGCTCAAGAACGAGAGCGAGGGGAACGCGTGGAACTTCGCGCAGTCGCTGTCGAAGAACACGCACTACGGCCTGTCGGTTCGCGGCGCCTACAGCTACGGCGTGTCGAAGAGCCTGTCAGACCCGGAGTCAACGGCGGCGACGAGCTTCAGCCGCGCCTCGCACTACGGCGATCCGAACAATCCGGGGCTCGCGGATTCGCTCTGGTCTCCTGGCCACCGCGCGTATGCCCTCGTGAATTTCTCGCGCGACTACTTCAGCTTCGGCTCGACCTCGATCTCCGTGTTCTGGGAAGCGCGCCACAGCACGATCAACAGCTCGTCGCGAATCAGCTATGTCTTTGCCGGCGACATGAATGGCGATCTGGTCGCGGCCAACGACCTGATTTACATCCCGCGAGACATGTCCGAGATGAACTTCGCGCCGTTCACCGTGTCGGGCCGCACCTTCACGGCTGCCGAGCAGGCCGCCGCTTTCGAGGCCTTCATCCAGCAGGACGATTACCTGAACAAGCACCGCGGCGACTACGCGAAGCGCAATGGCGTCGCGCTGCCGATCGTTCGCCGGACGGATCTGAGCATCTCGCAGGACATCTTCAAGAGCCTGGCGGGACGCCGGCACGACTTCCAGATCCGGCTCGATTTCCTGAACTTCGGCAACCTGCTGAACCACGATTGGGGCGTCGGCCAGCGGCCCGTCCCGCCCTCGAATAGCAACAACCAGGTGCAGCTCCTGACGGCACAGGGAGTTGACGCGCAAGGACGGGCGACCTACCGGCTGGCAGTCGTGAACAATCAGCTGATCGCGAACAGCTACCAGACCTCGACGAGCACCGCCACGTCCAACAGCGACGTGTACCAGTTCCTCGTGAGCCTTCGCTACACCTTCAAGTAGCTGACGAATGTTCCGTTCGAAGCGCCGGTTGTCCGCGCGGCAACCGGCGCTTCTGTGTGTACAGCCGGTGCTCCCAGCCGCGCTCCCGCAGGCCATTAGGCTAAACCCCCGCGATTCACTTGTGTAGTCATGTGGGGCGGGCCTTCAGGCCTGCTGGCGAGCGCGATTTGCAGGGCTGAAGCCCTGCCCCACGTGACTGATGGGTGACAACACAAGTGAGCACCGGATTAGAATGGCCGAACTCGGCCGTGCGTTCCGCGCGCGCCGCCCTCATCGGAGCATCCCATGGCCGCAGGTCTCGTGTGTCGCAGCGTCGCGATCGCGTCTCTGGTGTGGGTGACGCTCGGCGGCGCGTCCCTCGTGCACGCGCAAGGCAAGTCGGGCCCGATGTCGGTGGACGCGTGCGGCGTGGCCACCGGGGAGGAGCTCGAAGCGGCCCTCGGCAAGCGCGTGCGCCCCGCGGCAATACCCGCCTCGTCGCCCGCGAGCATCGGCGTGTCCCTGTGCATGTGGGCCACGGTGGACGGCAGGCGCACGCTCTCGGTGTCCACGTACGGGCCGGAGGCGGTCAAGCGGACCATCACCAAGGACCTGCCGACGTACTACGAGTCGCTGAAGACGAGCAACGCGAACCTCGCGCGGCGGCCGGCGATCCTGTTCCCCGGGGTCGCGCGCAAGGCGTCCTACTTCGTCAGCCCGCGCGACAAGGGGGACGTGATCCTCATCCTCCGTCAGGACTGCGTCGTGAACATCAACGCCTCAGGCTTGACCCAGGAGGAGGCGCAGAAGGTGGCCGCGGCCGCGGGACATTGACGGATGTCGGATGCAGGATGTCGGATGCCGGATGTCGGATGCCGGATGTCGGATGCCGGATGTCGGATGTCGGATGCCGGATGCCGGATGTCGGATGCCGGATGTCGGATGTCGGATGTCGGATGTCGGATGCCGGATGTCGGATGCGGATGTCGGATGTCGGATGTCGGATGTCGGATGCAGAGTGGTGAGCGCGCCTCCGAACCCCACTGACCAGCCCAGCACGAGCGGATTCTGCATCCGACATTCTGCATCCAGCATGACCCCAGTCAGATAGTCCCCGCCTTCATCTCCTGCATCAGGTAATCCGTCGAGCGCACGGCAATGGCCATGATGGTCAGCGTGGGGTTCTGGCAGCCGATCGAGACGAAGCACGAGGCGTCCATGACGAACAGGTTCTTCAGGTCGTGCGTCTGGCAGAACTGGTTGAGGACCGACGTCTTCGGGTCGGCGCCCATCCGCGCAAGTCCCGCTTCGTGGATGCCGTAGCCGGGCACCGCCGTTCGCACCTCGGGCACCACGTCGGTCGCGCCAGCCGCGTCGAGCATCTCCGCTGCCGTCGCGGCCATGTCCTTCATCATCGCCAGCTCGTTCTCGCTCCACGTCATCTCGACCCGCAGCACGGGGATGCCGAAGGCGTCGACGACGCCGTTCGGATCGAGCTCGACGCGGTTCTCGAACCGCGCGAGCGCCTCGCCGAAGCCGCCGAGATTCAAGTAGCCGACAGGCTGCCGGATAGCCTGCTTGTAGGCTTCCCCGAACCCTGGCGCGCCCCAGTTCACGCGCGTGCCGCCGCCGCCCTGGAACCCGTAGCCCCGGATGAAGTCCTTCTGCTGCGGGCCGGTCAACGTATTCCGGAAGCGGATGACGTAAAGGCCGTTCGGCCGCTGCGCCCCCCCGACCGACTGCCGGATTCCGACCGGCGGCGGAAGCGTGCCAGAGGCGCCCGCCGATGAGTGGTGGTCCATCAGGTAGTGCCCGAGCACGCCGCTCGAGTTCGCAACGCCGTTCGCGTGCTCACGGGTCGCTGAGTTGAGCAGGATACGCGTCGACTCGAGCGACTGCGCACACAGCACCACCGCTCGCGCCGACACTTCCTTCGGCTCGCGCGTGTTCCGGTCGATGTAGAGCACGCCCGTGGCCTTGTTGGTGCCGCCATCGACGAGCACCTTGTAGACCATTGCGTTCGGAACGAGCGTGCAGTTGCCGCTGGCGACGGCGTCGGCCACGGTGGTGAACGCCGAGTTGAAGTACGAATGCGTCGTGCACCCGCGCTCGCACGGCCCGCAGTAGTGGCAGGCGGCGCGCCCGTTGATTGGCTTGGTGATGTTTGCCGTGCGGCCGATGGTGACGGTGCGTCCGAGCTTCTGCTTGACGCGCGTTCGCAGCTGCACCTCCTCGCAGGTCATCGGCATCGCCGGATGAAAGCGGCTGTCGGGCAGCTCCGGCACGCCCTCGGCCTGCCCCGAGATGCCGACGTAGTCTTCGACGATGCCGTAATAGGGCTCGAGGTCCTTGTAGCTGAGGGGCCAGTCGTCGCCGTAGCCGTCGTGTGACGCGGCCTTGAGATCGAGATCGCTGAGGCGATAGCTCTGGCGGCCCCACACGTTGGTGCGCCCGCCGATCACGCGCAGGCGGCCCTGCCAGCTGAAGGGCTTGTCGGGCGCCGTTGTGTACGGCTCGTCGAGATCGTTCGCGAACCAGTCGTAGTTGTATTCCATGCAGGCATAGCAGTCCTTCTGCACTGGACGCGTCTTCCGGATGACGTCGTCCGCCTGGTCGCGGTACTTGAGCTCGAACGGGCGCATGTGCTCCGAGAAGTTGGCGTCCGGCTGCGGACGCCCGCAGTCGACGAGCGCGACCTTCACGCCCGCTTCGGCCAGCCGCTTCGCCGCCCAGCCGCCTGACGCGCCGGAGCCAACCACGATCACATCGAAGGTCTGGCGGCGTGAAATGATCTGCATCTCCGCACCATAGCATGGTGGTTTTGTGCGGGATCCTGCTGATTCTGGTCGAGGTTCTCCACCAGCCGCGCAGCGCGGCCGCGACGTCCACCCAGTTCCCACGACTACTCGTCCATCTCTTGACCGCGTGTCGCTCGGCTCGTAGCATCGCTGAACGAGTCTCGGAAGGAGCTGATATGAAGAGGCGCGACTTTCTGCGATGCGGCTCGGCGGCAGCGGGCACGGCGCTGTTCGGGCTCCACCGCTTCCCGCACCATCTCTACGCATCGGAGACGAGGAAGACCGCGCAGGATCTCGTCACTCTCGGCAAGACGGGCATCCAGGTGACGAGGCTGGCGCAGGGCACCGGCACGAACGGTGTGAACAAGAGCTCCAACCAGATTCGCACCATGGGCGATCAGGGGCTGTCGGAGCTGCTCGTGCGCGGCGTGGACAACGGCGTCCACTTCTGGGACCTCGCCGATCAGTACGGCAGCCACCCGCACGCGAAGCGTGCGCTGCAGACCGTCACGCGCGACAAGGTCGTCATCCTCACCAAGACCCACGCGTCGACGGAGAAGGAGATGTGGGCCGACCTCGATCGCTTTCGCAGCGAGATCGGAACCGATCGCCTCGACATCGTGCTGCTGCACTGCATGCTGAGCGCCGACTGGCCGAAGGAGAAGGCCGGGGCGATGCACGTGCTCTCCGAGGCCAAGCAGAAGGGCATCATCCGCGCGCACGGCGTCTCGTGCCACGACCTCGGGGCGATGAAGACGGCCGCCGCCAGCGACTGGGTCGACGTCGACCTCGCGCGCCTGAACCCCGCGAGCATCCAGATGGACGCGGACCCCGCGACCATCGTCTCCGTCCTTCGCACGATGAAGAACAAGGGGAAGGGCGTCATCGGCATGAAGATCTTCGGGGCTGGGGGCCTGCGCAAGCGGACCGACGAGGCCCTGCAGTACGCGCTGGCGCAGGACGTGCTCGATTGCTTCACGATCGGCTGCGAGAACCCGCAGGAGTTCCAGGACCTGCTCGCGCGAATCCCGCAGGCC
Organism: Vicinamibacteria bacterium; assembly: GCA_963697705.1. GTDB lineage: Bacteria > Acidobacteriota > Vicinamibacteria > Vicinamibacterales > JAENWD01 > CAVUCH01. The sequence continues at coordinate 1,074,270 of CAVOPA010000003.1, read as the reverse complement.
AGCACCCGCGCCTGACGCACCCCGGGTGCGGTCGTCATGCGGCGCGGGCTTTCGGGCCCGCGTCGCGCCCCGCATTCGGCTACACTCAACTGGTGCAGCGCGACAGCGCGTGCCACGTAGCTGGTCTGCCTGAAGGAGGCGTCCGTGAACCCGTCTGAATCATTCCGACTGCCATACGCCGGCTCGCAGGCATCGGCCGCCGAGCGTGTCACCTCGTTTCTCCGCGTGGTCTACGGCTGGATGTTTGCCGGGCTCGCCGTGACGGCGACCGTCGCGTGGCTGGTCGCCGGCACGCCGGCGCTGCTGATGGCGATTGCCGCAAATCGCCTCTTGTTCTGGGGGCTGGCCATCGTCCAGATCGGGATGGTGCTCTTCCTGTCGGCGCGGGTCGACAAGCTGGCGCCAGGCACGGCCGCGTTGCTGTTCCTGGCCTACTCCGCGTTGACCGGCGTGACGATGGCGTTCGTGCTGCTCGTGTACACGGGCGAGTCGGTCGCGCTCACGTTCTTCGTGGCTGCCGGCATGTTCGGGGCGGTCGCGCTCTACGGCAGCGTCACGACGCGCAGCCTGGCGGGTGTCGGTCAGTTCATGTTCATGGGGCTCATCGGGATCGTGCTGGCGTCGATTGTCGGCATCTTCTGGAAGAGCGATGCGCTGCAATTCATGATCGCGTTCATCGGCGTGATCGTATTCACGGGCCTCGCCGCATGGGACGCACAGCGCCTCAAGGCCATGGCGCTGTCGCTGCCAGACGGCCGTGTTGGCTCTTACGCCGTTGTCGGCGCCCTGTCGCTGTACCTCGATTTCATCAACCTGTTCCTGTCGCTGCTGCGGCTGATGGGGAGCCGCCGGGATTGAGCGCGTCCACCGTCGCCACGACCTTGCCTACGCTCGTTCCCTGCTGAAGCCACCGCATCGCCTGTGGCACCTCGGCAAACGTGAACGTCCGGCCGACGTAGGGCGGGCGCGCGATCAGCGATTGCAGTGCCTCGTAGCCTGATGTGAGGCGTTCGACGGCGTCCCACAGCCAGATCAGGTTGAAGGCAAGCACGCTGCGGTTCTCGGCGATCATCTGCACCGGATCGAGACGCGGCCGCCGCAGGTAACGGGAAAGCAGGCGCAGATAGGCTGGCCGCGGCCCGCGCGTCATGAAGTCGGCGGCGCCGTAGATCACGTGCCGGCCCTCGGGCCGCAGGCGCGAGTACGCAGGGACGAAGAACGGCCCGGCGATCGCGTCGAACACCACGTCGAGTCCGGTCGCGCCGGCGGCGTGCACGGCCGCATCCAGCTGCGCGCCGAACCGCGCGCGCTCGCGGACGATGATTGACGATGGCTCGAGCGCGGCGCGATCGATGACGAGCTGCCGCTTTGCCGAATCGCCGACCGTCGCAATCACGCGCGCCCCGAGCGCACCGAGAATCTCGAGCGCGTTCAGTCCGACGCCTCCGGCGGCCGAGTGCACGAGGACGACCTCGCCGCGCTCCACGCGCGCGAGGCGCACCAGCCCGTACCACGCCGTGAGTGCCTGAACCGGATAGGCGGCGCCCTGCTCGAACGACCACGCATCGGGCAGCGGCAACAGCAATCGCGTATCGACGTTCAGTGCCGTGGCGTAGCCGCCGAACCGCGTCAGCCCGATCACGCGCGTGTCCACGCCGAGCCAGCCATTGGCCGCAGTTCCTGGACCGATCGCTTCCACGGTTCCCGCGAACTCCAGCCCCGGTACGAAGGCTCCGGCCGGCGTCGCCGAGTACAGGCCGAGGCAGGCGAAGATGTCGGCGAAGTTGAGGCCGATGGCCCCGATCGCCACGCGGGCTTCGCCGGGACCCGGCGCCCCGAGGGGTTCGGAGACGAGACGCAGCCGATCGAGCGAGCCGGCGCGATCGATGCGCCACGACTGGCGATCTCCGGCCATCGGTCGTCACCGCCGGCGCAGGCGTGCCAGCAGCCGCTTGCGGGCTCCGGCCTGGAGGCGCGCCTGCGGCCCCGCCTGGGCCAGCAGGTACCGGTGCCACTGATCGCGGTGGCTCGTCACCTGCAGCGGCTTCAAGGCGAGCATGCCGGTGCGCCCAATCCCGGTCTGCAGGTACTCGAGCTCGGCGAGGCAGGCGGTGAGATCCTCGTCGGCCCGCAGATCGAGTCCGACCTCGCGCACCATGAGCATGGCCTTGGCCTGGACGGAGAGCTCGAGCTCGAGCCGGAGCAGGCAGAACATGTCGGCGACGATCGGGCCAGGAAAGTGCGCCCGCAGCTCCTTCAGGTACGAACCGAAGCGCGTGAACTCGAAGGCGTCGGACACCACGAGCTGCAGCAACTCCACGTCGAGGTCCAGGCCCGCTCCGACCCACTCGCGCGTTTCGCGCTCGCTCCTCTGGAACACGCTCAATACCAGCAGCGGGAGCACGACGAGCTGCATCATCGTCATCGCGAACGGCGGCAGCGGGACGTGGTTGAAGCCTGAGTGGATGATCACGGCGGCCAGCCACCCTGGCCAGAAGACGAGCAGCAGCTGTTCGGGGCGACGGTCGGCCAGGGTGCGCGACACCATCGCGAAAATCGCCATCGTGGCGCCGTGCAGGACCGCGGTGCCAAGGCCGCGCACCAGCCACAGCATGAGCGTGGCGTTGGTCAGCGTCCGCAGATACTCGATGTTCTCGACGACAGCGAAGCCGGCGCCGACGGCAAACCCTTGCACCGCGGCGTCGACGAGGAAACCGACGCGGCGCCGGGCAATCAGCACCACGATGAACGCGGCCTTCATCGTTTCCTCGGTGACCGGCGCCACGTAGCGGCTGAAGGCCGTCAGCTCGAGGCCGCTGGCCGGCAGGAGCCAGCCGTGGAGGAGGAGGCACGCGAGCGCGGCGAGGCCGCCGGCGGCGATGGCCGTCAGCACGGCCCTGATTCGCACCAGCTTGAAGCTGTCCATCAGCTGCAGTCCGACGAGGAACAGCAGCACGGGCACGAGGGCGGCCGCAACCGCGAGCGGAGGAGTCACAGCACCTTCAAGGACACCATGGCGCCGCGCCGCGGCGGGTGATCCTGTTCGACCGCGACCGCGGCGCCCGCAGACAGGGTCAGCTTCAGCACCGAGAGGATGGTGAAGCGCAGATCCACCTGGCCTCCGATGTTGGCCACGCTGCGCCGGGAGGATGCTGCATCGAGGTTGGTGGCGACGCCCGACAGGAAGAGCGCCGGGCGCAGCCACGAGGCGTAGAACCCCGGTGTGCCGGCGCGGCGGAAGCGCCACGGCGGGAGGTTCCACTCGAGCGTCGACTTCGCGAAGTTGCGGCCGCCGATGTCGTCGATGGGGACGCCGGGAAATGCCTCGAACTCCCGGTAGCGCTTCTCGTCGAGGCGATCGACGTAGTTGTTGCGGAACCCGCCGAAGTAGAAGTTCGCGAACGGCTGCGCCGGATCGCTCGGCGAGAATCCGGCCGAATTCCGGAGCCACAGCGACGAGTGGCCGATCGGCAGCGCGCCGCCGCGGTCGTAGGTGCCCCACAGTCTCGGAAAGGCTCCTCCATCCACCGCCTGCCCCTGCATCGTCGCGGACCAGCGGGTGCCGGTCTCCTCGTCGACGGCGCCCTGCGAGGCGCGCACGTCGGCAAAGGCGAGCGTCACCTCCGCCGAGTACATGCGGTCCACGTCCACGGCGACGTTCTGGTATCCCGGCAGGCGATCGAGATTCCCGGCGATGCCGGCCGATACGTCCAGATTCAGATGGCGTGGCTCGTCGAATATCAGCAGGTTGCGATGCGTGACTTCCGCGGCGTAGCCGCGGCGCCCGCGCTTGGTCGGACCGAAGAGATCATAGAAGTCAGCGCCGTTGTAGGCCGCGCGTGCGCGCCAGTCGTAGCGCTGGTACTCCGCAGTCACGTGCGCCCGCTCACTGCTCGGCAGGGAGGCGTCGACTGAGTAGGAGCCGGTGATGCTGAGGACGTTGAGGCTCAAGGGATCGGAGAGGTTCAGCCGCCCGCCCATCGCCAACGTGTCCTTGTAGCCCTGCACGACCGGATAGAGCGACTCGCGGCGCAGCCCGCCGCCGAGGCGGTAGACGCCGGTCGTTTTGGCCATCGTGTCGTAGGGGATTTTCGCCGGCGACCCTACGTTCCAGGTTTCGATGACCGGGTACTCGGCGACGAGCCGCTCCGCCATGAACGTGATCGGGTTGACGTCCTCGATCGGGCGGGCCGAGAGCCGGGCCGGGACGAACCCGGTCCCGGTGTAACGGAAGGCGATCAACTCCTCGCCGCCGAGCGGAATCGGGCGGAACAACCCGGTATCGGTGTTCGTCACCGCCTCGAGCTTTCCGGCCTCGAGGTCGAAGCGGAAGATGTTCGAGACGCCCGTGTAGTACGCGCTGCCGTAGAGCGCGCCGCCATCCGGTGAAAAGACGAAGTTATTGGGCACCGCCTGCCCGAAGTCGAAACGCGCCACCGGCGTCACGTCATGCCGGCCGAGCGCCTCGATCGACAGCACGCGCACGTCCTGCTTGCCGCTGATCTCGCCGAACGAGGCGGCGAGGCGCACCCCGTCCGGCGACACGTCCATGTCGTAGAGGATGGTGCCGTAGGGAAAGGTGTGCACCGTCTCGTAGGTCGTGAACGGGCGCGGGATCCGCACGATCGAGCACAGGCCGCCGACCTCGCGGATCCCCCAGAGCACTCCGGCCGCGCGATCGAACACCAGGTCGCCGATCCGCGCGTCGCGCATCAGCCGGGTGGTCCGCTTCGTGGCGGGATCGAGCGCCATGAGATCGCGCCACGCGGCGTTGTCGGCGGTGAAGAACAGCATGCCCGAATCCGGATCGCGGGCGAGCGAGGTCACCGTGAACTTGACCGGCCCCTTGATCGTGGCGAGGCGCGCGACGCTGCCCGTGACGGCGGAGATGGCGCCGACGTGCGCGACGACACCCGGGTAGTTGAAGGCGGCGTAAATCGTCTGGCGCGCGGCATCGTAGAAGGCGCGCGACACCGACCCGAGCGCCTGCTTCGTCAGATCGACCGACGGGGTGAGAGGGAACTGGCGAACGGTGGCGAGATTGGCCTGCTGAAAGGTGTGCTCGTCTTCGATCCAGCGTGCCCAGGCGTCGTTCAGCGACAGGCCGAAGACACGCTCGAATTCGGCCGCGTAGTAGGCACGGCCGCCGTCGTGGCGGGCGACCCACTCGACCAGCTTCTCCGGTCCGAAGGTGCGAGCCACCCACACCATGAACCGCGTCCCGTACAGATACGAGTTGGTCTGCAGCATGAAGTCGACTTCGGTGCCTTCCGACACGAGGCCGAGCCGATCGTAGAAGCCGACGCCGTCCTTCACCATCGAGCGGAACACCATCTCGTAGTACCCGCTCTGCGCGCGCCCCACGCCGCCGGCCATCCAGGTGTCGAGGAACGTGGCGATGCCCTCGTGAAACCACCGCGGGGCGGCCACGCGGGGTGTCGTGAGGAAGAAGTACAGAATCGATTCCGGCTGCGCCGGGATGGGGAGCACCTTGCCCGAGAACAGACGCCGGTAGAGGCGATCGGAACGCGCGGCCTTGTCCAACGTCACGATGTGGACCAGCTCGTGGTTCATGATCAGGTTCATGCGGTCGTTGCTGGTGACCGTTTCGAACGGCGCGCTCACGGGCGCAAGGCTGACGGCGAGGTTGTCCCGCGGCACCGTGCTGGCGGTGGCGCCACCGCCGTCTTCGAAGTCTGTCAGCAGCACCGTGATGCGCTCGGTGGGCGTGAAATCGAACAGCCGCTTCTGGAATGCAAGCGAGTTGAGGAAGGTGCGCGCCGCATGTGGCACGACGAAGCTCTCGTCGGGCACGTAGACCAGGCAGACGTCAGGGGTCTCGACTTTTGCCAGCTGCGCGGAGGCAGGCCGGTGCGCCGCGAGGAGCAACGGGATGAACAGAATCGCGATGAGCGTCGGCCCGTGCTGGACCCGTCGCCGCAGCCACGCGCTGAAATGCGTCATGAAGGCGCGGCGATTCTACAACACGAGCGGGCGCACCTGCGGCGTACATGACACAGGCCCGGAACCATGCGGCACCGGGCCTGTGTCGATGCGAGCTGAAGCCGCGCGCTACTGGCTGGCGCTGTTGCCGAGACCACTCTTCAAGCTGCTCTGAAGACTGTGCAGCTGATTACCCAGCGAGACGCGCAGCTGCGAGGAGATCTGGGTCTGCAGCTGTGACGAGAGCTGGCTGTTGATGCCCGCGGCGTTCAGCTTCAGACCGCTGTTCAACCCGGCCGCGTTCTGGTTGAGGCCGCTGTTCAAGCCGGCGGCGTTCTGATTGAGCCCGCTGTTGACACCGGCCGCGTTCTGCTTGAGACCGCTGTTCAACCCGGCCGCGTTCTGGTTCAGGCCGCTGTTCAAGCCACTGGCGTTCTTGTTGAGTTCACTGTTGACGCCCGCGGCCTTCTGGTTGAGGCTGCTATTCAACCCCGCGGCGTTCTGGTTGAGGCCGCTGTTCAAGCCACTGGCGTTCCGATTGAGTTCGCTGTTGACGCCCGCCGCCTTCTGGTTGAGGCCGCTATTCAGGCCGGCGGCGTTCTGCCCAAGCTGGCCCTGTCCAACGGCGCTTTTCATCTCCGTCACTTTCTTTGCAGCGTCGTTCCAGCTCGTTTCGAACGCCGGGTTGCTGACCAGCACCACGAACGACGGGTCGTCGATAACCGCGGCGATCGCGGCGTTGTCGACCGGGCTCGGGGCGTCGCTGTGCGCGGCGTGCGCGGCGATGGCGGATCGTACGGCCGGGTCGCCCAGCAGCGCCACCGCCTCGGGGTCGGCCATCACGCGCGCGAACGCCTCGCTGTCGAGGAAGGCCTGAATGGTCTGCGCGGACGCCTCGAGCTTCACGTCTTCGTCGGCAATCTGGGGCGCCGCATAGCGCTTCGCCACGCCGACGGTGCCCGCGGCGGGACCGCCGATGTCCGGCCTGCCGTTGACGAGCCAGACGCCGAGGACGACGACCGCTGCGGCGGCCAGACCCCAGATGACCTTCTTCGCGTGACCTGCCTGTGACATGCCTGCCTCCTGGCGAACGGGGATTGACGCCCTGCGCCCGCCGATCGAATCGATCGGTGAATGTGAATGGATGTGCGACATGACCCGGCGTGCGATAGCGGGCGCAGGGTCGGTGGTCTTCACGAACGCGAATGCTTCCGCGAGCGCCGCGAGCTGCTCGGCCCGTTCGCGGACGACCGCACTCTCTGCCAGTCGCCGGTCGAGCCGGACGGTCTCTTCTGGAGTGAGCGTGCCGTCAAGTCTGCCCTGCAGCAGGTCGTCGTCGGATGGAAGCAGGTGGATCACAGGGTGTCTCCGGCCGTTCTGGGCGTCAGCCCCGCCCCCGGGGTCGGAGGTCGGATTGGCGCCGGCTGCGCACTGAGGGAAATACACGCGAGCGCCGGAAAAGTTGGTGGACGGCCGTCAGGCCGGCCCGGTCCACCCGAGCAGCCGCTGTCCGAGCTGCTGGCGCGCGGTGTAGAGACGCGACTTGACGGTCTTCACCGGGATGGCCAGCGTGTCGGCGACCTCCTCGTAGGAGAGCTCCGCGAAGTGGCGAAGAATCAACACGTCGCGGTAATCGGCCGGCAGGGCGCCGATAGCGGTCTGGACGGCCCGGCGGCGTTCTTCGAGTTCGAGGGCCTCGAGGGCCCCGCTCGTGATCGCCATCTCCGGGATGTCGGGCTCCTGCGGTCGGCGCGCACGCAACGCGTTCAGGCACTCGTTGGTGAGGATCCGATAAATCCAGCTGAAAAACCGATGCTCGGGCTTGTAGTCGTGGAGGCGCTGGAACACCTTGACGAAGGCATCCTGCGTGGCGTCCCGCGCATCCTCGGGGTTCCCGAGCATGCGCAGCGCGACGCTGAACAGCACGCGCTCGTAGCGCTCGACGAGCTGCGCGAAGGCCGCTGTGTCGCCCGCGAGGCAGCGCGCCACCACGTCCCCGTCCGCCTGGTCCTGTGGAGACTGCACCACGACTCTGCGAGGTTATATCACGCAGCAGGCGAGGGGCCGCGGTGCGGTGCCGCAGCTTCCGGCTCCCCCGGCGGCTCGCGCGGTGCAGCGCACCCGCCGGCGTTCAACCTGCGGGACGCTCCGACAGCCTGTCGAGTGCCTGGTCGCGGGAGGGTTCGACCACGAACTCCGCGAGCAGGCCGGCGAGGTCGAAGGCGACGCGCACGGGTTCAACGAGACCGCACAGCACCAGGTCGCCACCGGCGTCGTGCACGCGGGCCGCGACCGACTGCAGGGCCAGCAGGCCGGCGCTGCTGATGTAGTCCACGCCGGCGAGGTCCACGACCATACGCGGGGTTCCCGCCTTGATCGGCCCCGTGAGTGCCTCGATCAGGCCACCCGACGAGAGGGTCCCGACCCGGCCAACGGGCGCGAACACGTGCACGTCGCCCACGGTCACGCGATCGATGCGCAGGCTCCAGGTGAGGTCGGGGGTGGGCAGCATGCGGTGTCTACAACTACAGCCTACAGCCTACGGTCGGCGCCGGCGCAAACCCTGAGCATTGCCCGGTCTCGCCTGCACGCCCTGGCCAGGGGGCGCACGCGGTGACCGCAGCGCTGAGGGAACCGCAGCGCTGAGGGACTGCGAACGGGTCCGTTTGCGCTACCGGCGCGCCGCCTCCGTGGACGTGCGCGGCGCCGCTGCCGGCGGGGAAGCGCCCACTCTGGTATCGTGTCGGGCGCGATGACCGATGTGCCAGCCGGCGTCCTGCCGGGACCTGACGGTGTGCCGCGCTGCTGGTGGTCCGTCGGCAGCGATGATTACCGTGCGTATCACGACGATGAGTGGGGACGGCCGACCACCGATGACCATCGGCTGTTCGAGAAGATCTGCCTGGAGGGTTTCCAGGCGGGCCTGAGCTGGCTCACGATCCTGCGGAAGCGCGATGCGTTCCGTCGTGCGTTTGCCGGATTCGATTTCGAGCGGGTCGCCCGATTCACCCCGCGCCGCGTTGACACGCTGCTCGCCGATCCCACGATCGTCCGTCACCGTGGCAAGATCGAGTCGACTGTCAACAACGCCCGCCGCGCGCGTGAGCTGGTCACCGAGTGCGGGTCGCTTGCCGCCTACTTCTGGCGCTGGCAGCCGGATCCCGCCACCCGCCCGCGGCGAATCACCAGGCCGGCGCTGATGACCATGAGCACGACGCCGGCCTCGATCGCCCTCTCGAAGGATCTGAAGCGCCGCGGGTGGACCTTCGTGGGTCCGACGACCATCTACGCCTTCATGCAGGCGATGGGCCTGGTCAACGATCACGTGGACGGGTGTTTTGTACGCGAGGCTACGCAGTCGCGCGGGTGATCCTGATGCAGACGCACACGGGCCCGCCTGAAGGCGGGCACTACGGATCCACAATCCACGGATCCACAATCCATGACCTGAGTGGGTCTCGGCCCGAGAGCGGTCTGCGATCCGTGCGCGATCCCGCAACGGCACACCTTTCCCAGTCAGTTTCCATTGTGCATTGTGCATTGTGCATTCTGCATTTCTGACGCGCTGACCCATGCCTCCCTCCCTCGAGCGCCGCATCACCCTGCTGCCGGCTACGGCGCTCAACATGTCGAACATGATCGGCATCGGGCCGTTCATCACCATCCCGTTGCTCATGACCGGGCTTGGCGGGCCACAGGCGCTCGCGGGATGGGCGGTGGCGCTCGTCATCGTGGTGGCCGACGGGCTGATCTGGAGCGAGCTCGGCGCCGCAATGCCCGGGTCGGGCGGAACGTATCAGTACCTGCGGGAAGGGTTTGGGCCCCGCTACGGGCGGCTGATGGCGTTCCTCTTCATCTGGCAGTTCATCCTGAGCGGCCCGCTCGAGATCGCCTCCGGCTACATCGGGTTTGCGAACTACGCGCGCTACGTCTGGCCGGGGATGGGCCGCGGCGGCGGCGTGGCCATCGCGGTGGTCGTGGGCGCGGTGAACATCGCGCTCCTGTATCGCCGGATCGATTCGATCAGCCGGCTGACGGTGACGCTCTGGATCGGCACCCTCGTGACGACGCTGGCCGTCATCGTCAGCGGCGCGTTCAACTTCAACCCGGCGATTGCGTTCGACCTGCCGCCGGACGCGTTCCGGTTCTCCCTCGGGTTCTTCGTCGGGCTTGGCGCCTCGGCGCGGATCGGGATCTACGACTACCTCGGTTACTACAACATCTGCTACATCGGCGACGAGGTGAAAGCGCCGGGCCGCGTGATTCCCCGCGCCATTCTGATCAGCGTCGTCACAGTGGCGCTGATTTACGCCGGCATCAACCTGTCGCTCATCGGCGTGGTGTCATGGCGTGAGTTCGTCCCGGCGTCGGCGCACCCGCAGGCGGACTTCATCGTCTCGGTGTTCATGGAGCGCCTGTACGGGACGCACGTCGCGACGGTCTTCACGGCGATGGTGCTCTGGACTGCCTTCGGCTCGGTGTTCGCGCTGCTGCTCGGCTACTCGCGGATTCCGTATGCCGCCGCTCTCGACGGCACGTTCTTCCGCGTGTTCGGACGGGTGCATCCCCACAAGCACTTCCCGCACGTGTCGCTGGTCGTCATCGGCTGCATCGCGATCCTGTGCAGCACGTTCTCGCTGGGCATGGTGATTGACGCGCTGCTCACGACCAGGATCCTGGTGCAGTTCATCGGGCAGGTGGTCGCCCTCATCCGGCTGCGCCGGGTGCAGCCCGACATGCCCCGGCCGTTCCGGGTGTGGCTGTATCCGCTGCCCGCGCTGGTGGCGCTCGCCGGGTGGGTCTTCGTCCTCGGCACCTCGGATCCGCTGGTGATCCTGTTCGGCCTCGCCACGCTGGCGCTCGGAATCGCGGTGTTCGTCGCCTGGTCGTGGCATACGGGCGGCTGGCCGTTCGAGCCGCGAACGGCCGCTGAGAGCAGCTGAAGATCACGCCCGGAATCGAACCCAATGCGCACGATCGTCCTCGATCAACCTGGCGACCTCCAGGCGCTATCCACGGATGCACCCGGGGCGCCGGGGCCTGGCATGGCCCTCGTGCGCGTGCGACGGGTCGGCGTCTGCGGCACCGACTTCCACGCGTGGCGCGGACGGCAGCCGTTCTTTACGTACCCGCGCATACTCGGGCACGAGCTCGGCATCGAGGTCGTCGCGACCGGGCCGGGCGTCAGCGATTTGCAGCCCGGCGATCGGTGCGCCGTCGAGCCGTATCTGAACTGCGGCGCGTGTTCGGCCTGCCGCCGCGGCCGCGGCAACTGCTGCGAGCGACTGCGGGTGCTCGGCGTGCACGCCGACGGCGGCATGCGCGAGTGGCTGGAGCTGCCGGCGCGGAAGCTGCACGCGTCGACCGTGCTCGACGTCGACACACTGGCGCTGGTCGAGACGCTCGGCATCGGCGCGCACGCCGTGCGGCGCGCATCGCTCCCGCCCGGAGCCACCGTCCTCGTCATCGGCGCCGGCCCGATCGGGCTCTCGGTGGCGGCCTTCGCGATCGCGGCAGGCGCAGACGTGGCGGTGATGGACGTCAACCTGGGACGCCTCGCCTTCTGCTGCTCGCAGCTGGGGGTCACGCGCAGGCTGCAGCCCGCGGGCGCCGAGACGGTGACGGCTGTGCGCGACCTGCTCGGCGATCTGCCGCTCGTCGTTTTCGACGCCACCGGCCACAAGGAGTCGATGGAGCAGGCGTTCGGGCTCGCCGCGCAGGGCGGCACGCTGGTGTTCGTCGGCCTCGTGCAGGGGGACCTGACGTTCCGCGATCCCGAGTTCCACCGCCGTGAGCTGACGCTGCTCGCGAGCCGCAACGCGTTGCCCGTCGACGTCGCGCACGTGATTGCCACGCTGGAGGCGGGGCAGCTGGACGTACGCCCGTGGATCACGCACCGCGCCGCCCTCGACGAAGTGCCCGCGGCCTTCCCGGTGTGGGCCGCGCCGGACTCCGGCGTGGTGAAAGCGATGATCGAGGTGTGATGCGCTCAGTCGATTGGCACACCCGCGGGCCCGATAGAACCGGGTCCGGCTTGCACGGCCTGCACGAACGGCTCGCGACGGCTCAGCGGTCCGTGTACTTCACCAGGACCACCTGGTTACCACGTTCGTTGTACACGAGCTCGTCGACGAGCCTTCTCGTGAGCAGCATTCCGAACCCGCCCGGCCGCATGCCGAGTGCCGCGCGGCGCTCGAGATGGGCGGTCGGGTCTGTCGCGTCCGCCGCGCTCGTCACCTGCTCGAGATCCGCCTGCCGGAATCCGCGTCCGGGATCTCGGATGTAATACACGATGGCACGGTCCGTCCGGGCGGCCGACACCTCGACGACCTGCTCGGGGTGAAAGCCGGCCCCGTGCTCCATCGCGTTCATCAGCACCTCGCGGAACGCGAGCATCAACGTGTCGCGCTCCGCGTCGTTCACGTCGGTGCGGTACCGCGTCATGAAGTGGATCAGCCGCTCGGCCGTGACGAGCCGGCTGGAGACCCGCAGCGTGATCCAGTGCGGCAACCCGGAGAGCACCTCAATACCTTCGCGCCACGCGTCCTCGGCGAGCGCGGTGCGCAGCATGTGGGCGACGTCCTCCACGTCGAACGGCGCGGCAAAGCACGCGAAGACGTGCGCGCGCAGGGCGGCGATGAGATCGGCCTGTGGTGTCACGGGCGCGAGCACGATGACGCGTGTGCGCGGGCGGACCTCCCGGATCTCCGCCGTGAACGCGATGTCCTCCACCACTGACGTTCCGGGATCCGTGACGACGACGTCGTAGTCGCGCCCTCGGAGCTGCTGCAGCGCGGTGACGTTGCCCGGGGCAAGATCGATCTCCACATCGTGGAGACCGGCGTTGGCGCGGAGCGCGTCGACGAGCGCTGCCGCGGCGCCAATCACGAGCACGCGGCCCGGGGCTGCGGCCGTGGGTTTCGGCGGTGATTGCTGCATGGTCCTTCTCTGCAGCAGCGTAGATCAGTTTGTCTGCCGAGACAGATGTTTTGCGGAACGACGCCTCGGCCGCGCAGGGCGCGCGTGCCCGGTATGATCGGCAGACCATGTCGGATCGCTCCCCGCTCGAGGCCTGGCAGCGCGGACCCATTGACGGCGTGCCGCCGCTCCTGATGCCCGCGGCACACGCGCTGGTGCACGCACGGGAGGACGCGGAGCGGGCGCTCGGCGGGCTGTCGGCCGATCAGATCTGGCGGCGGCCTGGCGGTTCGCCGGCCGTGGGGTTCCACGTCCGGCATCTCGCCGGCGCGCTCGATCGGCTCCTGACGTACGCACGCGGCGAGCCGCTCTCGGAGCAACAGCGGCGGCGGGCCCAGGACGAAGGCGAGCCCGGGACGCCTCCGGCCGCCGCCCCGGAGCTGCTCGCCGAACTGCACCTGGCGATTGACCTCGCGCTCACGCAGATCCGCGCCACGCCCGAGGGCGTGCTCCTCGAGCCGCGCGGTGTCGGGCGGCAGCAGCTGCCGTCCACCGTCATGGGCCTCCTCTTTCACGCCGCCGAGCACGCGGCCCGCCACGCCGGCCAGGCGATCACGACGGCTCGCGTCGTGCGCGGCTCATGATGCGGTCGTAGGCATGGCTCCAGCCGCCAGCCGCCAGCCGCCAGCCGCCAGCCTCCAGCCGCCAGCCGCCAGCCTCCAGCCTCCAGCCTCCAGCCTCCAGCCTCCGGGTACAATCGAAGGCTCCGCTCCTGGCGGTCTGTCCCGCCGGGAGCTCGCGTTCGCCGAGGAGCACCGCATGGGTTTTGGACGACGAGTTGTGCTGGCATTCCGGGCGTTTTGGGACCTGCTGAGTTCCGGCACGCTTCCGGACGACATTGTCGCGGAGGCTGCCGAAGCGGTTGCTGGCGACGCGACAGCGGTCGTCGCCATCACGCCAGCGACGGTGGAACGGCCGGATGACGGCGCCGTGCTTCTGTTGTCCGTACTCCAGCGGGAGGGGCGCCTCGTGGACTTTCTAATGGAAGACCTCGGCACGTACGCTGACGCCCAGATCGGCGCAGCCGTCCGGGACGTCCACGCGAACTGCCGGCGCGCGCTCGCCGGCGCCTTCGAGCTCGAGCCCATTCTCGAAGGCGCCGAGGAACAGCCGGTCACGGTTCCGAGCGGGTTCGATCCCGCGTCGATCAAGCTGGTTGGCCGGGTCATCGGCGGCGGACCGTTCCGCGGCATCCTGCGGCATCGCGGGTGGCGGTCCTCGCGGGTCCAGCTCCCCGCCCTCGGCGCCCCGGAAGCGCGGCAAATCGTCGCCCCCGCTGAAGTCGAAGTCTCCTGACGCACCCAGAAAGGCCCACGCCGTTGGCACCCCGCTTCATCGTCGGGATCGATCTCGGCACGACAAACTGTGCGCTCGCCGCCGTGAGCGCCGATCCAGCCGAGGAGCAGCCGCCGATCGAGGTGCGCGAGATCGCGCAGCTGGTCAACCCGCACGAGGTCGCGTCGCGCATGCTGCTGCCCTCGTTTCTGTATCTGCCTGGCGAAGCAGACTTCCCGGCCGGCAGCCTGGCGCTGCCGTGGGAACCGGCGCCCTCACGCATCGCCGGCGAGCTCGCGCGCAAGCGCGGGGCGGAGAACCCGGTGCGCCTCGTGTCATCGGCCAAATCGTGGCTGTCGCACGGCGCCGCCAACCGCTCGGGCGCGATTCTGCCGTGGGGGGCGCCGCCGGAGGTGCCGAAGGTGTCGCCCGTGGACGCATCCGCCGCCTACCTCGCTCACCTGCGGGATGCCTGGACGCAGCAGTCGGGCACCCGCCTGGAAGACGAGGACGTGCTGCTGACGGTGCCCGCGTCGTTCGACGAGGAAGCGCGCGTGTTAACCGTGCGCGCGGCAGAAGAAGCCGGGCTCGCGCACGTGACTCTGCTCGAAGAACCGCAGGCCGCCTTCTACGCGTGGATCGCCGACCAGGGCGAGCGATGGCGGCGGCGCGTGCGCGTCGGCGATCTCGTGCTCGTCTGCGATGTCGGCGGCGGCACGACCGACTTCAGCCTCATTGCCGTGTCCGAAGAGAACGGCGAGCTGCGCCTCGAACGGGTGGCGGTCGGCGAGCACATCCTGCTCGGCGGCGACAACATGGATCTCGCCCTGGCGCGCGTGCTGCAGCTGCGCCTCGAAGATCAGGGGCACCGAATCGACACCTGGCAGCTGCACGGGCTGTGGCACCAGGCGCGGCTCGCGAAGGAAGCGCTCTTCGGCGATCCGGCCCTCGGTTCGCACCCGGTCACCCTGCTCGGACGCGGCAGCAAGCTGATTGGCGGCGCCATCCGGACCGAGGTCACTGCCGTCGATGTGCGCACGGTGCTCCTCGACGGGTTCCTGCCGCGAGTGGCGAGCGACGCGATGCCGGCGCGGCAGCGGCGTGTCGGCTTCCAGGAGCTCGGCTTGCCGTATGCGGCCGACGCGGCCATCACGCGACAGCTCGCGAAGTTCCTGCGACAGCCTGTCGCGTCGGCGGCCACATCGACGGTGCGCCGCGGCCCGAGCGGCCTGGCGTGTCCGACCCACGTGCTCTTCAACGGCGGTGTCATGAAAGCGGCTGTCCTGCGCGAGCGGGTCGTCGAGGTGCTGAGCGCATGGCTGGCCCAGGAGGGCTTCGAGCCGCTTGGTCGCGAGCAGGTCCTCGATACCCCCGACCTCGATCATGCCGTGGCACGCGGCGCGGCTTACTACGGCCGCGCGCGGCTCGGGCGCGGCGTGCGGATCCGCAGCGGCGCGCCGCGGTCGTACTACGTCGGTATCGAGAGCGCGATGCCGGCGGTGCCCGGCATGCCGGCGCCGCTCAAGGCGCTCTGCGTCGTGCCGTTCGGGATGGAGGAGGGCACCAGCGCCGCCATCGATCGGGAGTTCGGTCTCGTGGTCGGCGAGCCCGCGGAGTTCCGCTTCCTCAGCTCCGGCATCCGCAAGGGCGATGCGCCGGGCACGCTCGTGGACGATTGGAGCGACGACATCGAGGAACTGAGCCCGCTCGAAGTGACGCTCCAGCTCGAAGGCCGGGACGACACCGTGCTGCCGGTCACGCTCGAGAGCCGCGTCACCGAAATTGGCACGCTCGAGCTCTGGTGCGTCTCGCGCGAAGGCGCCCACCGCTGGAAGCTGGAACTGAATATTCGGGAGCACGAGGTGGGCTGAGGGTTCCGGGTGCCGGGTTCTGGGTTCCAGGTTGGGTTCCGGGGTTCCAGGTTCGGTTCCGGGTTCCGGGTTCTAGCTGGTTTCGGGTTCCCGGTTCCTGGTTCCCGCTTGTTCGTGCCGCCAGGAAACCTGGAACTGAACCTGGAACGTGGAACCGAACCTGGAACCTGAACCGAACCGGGAACCTGGAACCGAACCCGGAACGCCGGAACCCAACCTGGAACGTGGAACCCGGCACCCGGAACCCACATGGATCAAGTGATTGGGATAGACCTCGGCACGACCAACTCCGCGGTCGCCTACGTGGAGCCTCGGCCGGGCGGCGACCCGCTGTCCCCGGCCCTGCGTGTGTTCGAGGTGCCGCAGCTCGTCGCGCCCGGCGACGTGCAGTCGCGTCCCGTGCTGCCGTCGTTCCTGTATCTCGCCGACGCGCACGAGCGGGTGGGCGGGGCGCTCGCGCCGCCGTGGGACGCGGACGCGGATCCCGTCGGCGTCTTCGCGCGCGATCACGGGGCGCTGGTGCCGGCGCGGCAGGTGGTGTCCGCGAAGTCGTGGCTGGCCTTCGGCGGCGTCGATCGCACGGCACCCATCCTGCCGTTCGGGCACGAGCCCGGGATGCGGGCCGTCTCGCCGGTCGCGGCCTCGGCACGCTACCTGGCGCACATGCGCGACGCGTGGAACGCCACGCGGGCCCGCGGCAACGCCGACCTGCGCTTCGAGGCACAACCCATCGTGCTCACCGTCCCCGCGTCGTTCGACGAGGAAGCGCGCGAGCTGACGATTGCAGCGGCGACCGAGGCGGGTCTGCCGAACCTCACGCTGATCGAAGAACCCCTTGCGGCGCTCTACGCGTGGATCGCCGCCAACCGTCGATCCCTGGGCGATTACCTGGCGGACGGCGACCAGGTCCTCGTGTGCGACGTGGGCGGCGGCACGACCGACTTCAGCCTCATTCGCGTGTCACTCGATGACGGGGAGCTCGCCTTCGAGCGGGTGGCCATCGGCGAGCACCTGCTGCTCGGCGGCGACAATCTCGATCTGGCGCTCGCGACACTGGTGGAAGAGCGGCTCGGCTCGCGGCTGTCGCTCTCCCAGCGCCTCGCGATGCGCCGCCAGTGCACGGCGGCGAAAGAGCGACTGCTCTCCGGCGACTCACTCGAGCGCGTCGCGCTGACCGTATTGGGCAGCGGCCGGTCGGTGGTCGGGGGGACGCAGAGCGTGGACGTGACCCGAGCGGACGTCCTCGGCCTGCTCGAGGACGGGTTCCTGCCGATGACCGCACCGGGCGAGCTTCCGAGGCGGGATCGCCGTCCTGGAGCGTTGCGCGAGCTCGGGTTGCCCTACGAAACGGATGCCGCCGTGACGCGCCACCTCGCGCGCTTCCTTGCGCACGCCGCGCGATCAGGTGAGCCGATAACAGGTACGCCGCGGGCGGGATCACCGCCGACCCCTGCAGCTCCGGACACGATGAGCGCCGTGCGTCCGAACGCGATTCTCTTCAACGGCGGGTTCTTCGCGCCACCTGTGGCTCGCGCGCGGATCGTGCAGGCGATGACGGCGTGGGGCGGCACGCCGCCGCGTGTCTTGCCGGTGGAGCGCCCTGAGGCCGCCGTCGCGCTCGGCGCCGCGTACTACGGGTACCTGCGCCGGCTGCCCGACGCGATGCGACGCGTACTCATCCGCGCCGGCAGTGCGCGCAGCTACTACCTGGGCGTGCAGGGATCGACGGTGGGTGAAACCGGGATCGCTGCGCTCGCCGTGCTGCCGCGCGGGGTGCAGGAAGGCACGACGGTGGACCTGGCCGCACGCGTGTTCACCGTGCTCACCAACAGGGCGGTGTCATTCCCTCTGTACAGCTCTCTGGTGCGAACGGATGCGCCCGGCGCGTCGGTGACGCTCGAAGGCGGGCACGATGGCCTGCACCGCCACGCGCCGCTCGTCTCCGTACTGCGGTACGGCAAGCGGTCGCGTCAGGCTGAAATCCAGGTGCACCTCTCTGCCCGATTCACCGAGCTGGGCACCCTCGAGCTCTGGCTGCAATCGGCCGAGACGGCGCATCGATGGCGCCTGCAGTTCCAGCTGCGCGGTGGGGCGACCGACGATGTCCCTGAGGCCTCCGGACGATCCGTGCGTGACGAGATGCTGGTCCCCGACGAGGCCATCGTCGGAGCCGAGGCGTTGCTCGAAGACGTGTTCATGGGCGCCGAGTCCGTTGACGCCACCCCCGAGACGGTGGTTGCGCAGATCGAGACGCTGGTCGGACTCGGCAAGCAGGCCTGGCCCGTCGTCGTGCTGCGCCGGCTCGCCGACCGCCTGCTTCGACTCCCTGATGCGCGGCGACGGGGGCACCGTTTCGAAGCGCGGTGGCTGAACCTCGCGGGGTTCTGCCTGCGGCCCGGGTTCGGCGCGTCAGCTGACGAGTGGCGCATCGGCGAGATCCGGAAGGTCTACGCGGCCGGCCTCGCCTTCCCGAAAGACATCCAGTGCCAGGTGGAGTGGCTGATCCTGTGGCAGCGCGTGTCGGGCGGGTTCAGCGCCGGGCAGCAGCGCGAGCTGGCCTTGCGCGTGATGGGTCCGCTCGGGATCGGCGGGCGCAAGCCGCCGCGGCTGAACCCGCAGATCGAACGCGAGAGCTGGCGCCTGCTCGCGACGCTCGAGCGGCTCGATCGCGACACGCGCATGCGGATCGGCGACGAGCTCCTCGCGCGTACCCGCAAGGAGCCGCGCAACGGCAGCCTGCTGTGGGCGCTCGGCCGCCTCGGCGCCCGGCGCCCGTTCTACGGGCCGCTCGATCGCACGGTGCCGGCGGCCGTCGCCGAGCGGTGGCTCGACATGATGCTCGCGTGGACGGTGATTGTGCCCGACGCGCTCGGTGCCATCGCGCAAATCGCGGCCCGCGTCGATGACGCCGCGCTCGATATCGATGACGCGCACCGCGCCGCCGTTGTCGCCCTGCTCGAGGCCGCGAACGCTGGGCCCGATCTGCTCGACGCGGTCCAGCACGCCCGATCGGGGACGGAAGCCGATGCGGTGCGCTACTTCGGGGAGACGCTGCCGGCGGGGTTACGGTTCGCGGACGAGCGGTAGTGCACAATGCACAATGCACACGGCTCACGCCATTTTGCGGACTACCTCGAGACGATACTGATATTGGCGGTGGAGCGCACGCTGATCACATCCGGGCGCTGCTCGGCGCGATCGCGTCCGGCATGATGCATCGTGCAGTATTTGTTGTGCATCGCGCGAGCTTGATCACATCGAGGCGCTACTCGTCGTGATCGCGTCCGACATTGTGCATTCTTCATTGTGCATTTCGTGAACGCCTCTCTTCAGCCTCCGCCAGCCATCCTCGCTTGAGCCGCTCGTCCGGCACGTTCGACAAGTACGGCTTGATGTCCAGAATCGGTGTGCCATCGAGCATGTCCACGCCGCGGACGTGAAGCCGGTGAGCCTCGCGGCGGAGGAGCTCGACGACCGAGAGCGCAATCGGGTTGGGCCGTCGCGGCGTGCGCGTCGCAAACAGGCCGTGCGGCTGATCGTCGTTCGGGGTGATCGTCAGCAGATCGTAGCCTTCCGCGCGATGGAAGGCCCAGATCACATACAGGTGCGAGAAGCCGTCTATATCGGTGAGCCCCGCTTCGAGGTCCGGCCTGATCTCGAGCACGCCCTCAGCCGTGTGCTTCGCGGCCGGCCCTTTGGGGATGGAGCTGGTCGCCGCATGCGGGCTCCGCACCCAGCCAATCGCTTCCATCGTGAACGTGTCCATCGCCACAGCATAACGCCGGTGTTTTTGCCCCGTGCGGACAGCACCTGACAGCCGCTGCGAAACGAGGCTGCAGGCAGGATGTCGGATCATGTCGGATGCCGAAAGTAGGCCGACATCCACATCCGTCACCTGCTCAATCGCGCCTTGCGCGTTGGCTACAGGTCGCGCACGGCGCGCCAGCCGGGCACGCCGGTCGCCTGCTCCACGCCGCGGCGGATCGCGTCGGCGGCCGCGCCGGCGGCGGCGGCTCCGAGCGCCGTCAACGACAGGTCCCGCTTCAGGCGACTGGTGGAAATGGCGATCACCTGATCGCCGTCCCCTTGCGTGTGGTACGGGTTGATCGCGCGCGCCGCGCCGGTGTTGGCCATCATGGCCAGCTTCGTCAGGCTCGTCTTGTCGAGCGCCACGTTCGTGGCGATGATCGTCAGCGTCGTCGCGTGGAACGGTCGATCGTCGAGCGTGCCCGCCGACGCTCCCGCCCCCAGGTCGCGCTGCAGCAGCTCGGTGCTGTTCGCGAATGCGGAGCCGTCGGCCGTCCGTGCTCCGGCGACGATGCGGCCGCTCCGCCAGTCGATGATGTCCCCCGCGGCGTTCACGACCGACAGCGCCGCGATGACGAGATCGCCGTGGCGGACGGACACGCTGCCGAGACCGCCCTTCATCCCGGCGAGCCCGCGCGACCGGAACATCTTGCCGACGGTCGCCCCGGTCCCGGCGCCGACGCTGCCTTCGCCGACCGGCGCCGCGGCGGCCGCCTCGCACGCCTGCACGGCAGCGTCGGGATCGGGCCGGATCCGTCCGTCGCCGACCGAGAGGTCGTCGATGACGGCGCCTACCACGATTGGAACGTGAAGGCCCGGCGGTCCCCATTCGTACCCGACCGCACGGCTTTCGAGATAGCGGACCATGCCGGCCACAGCTCCAAGGCCCATCGGCCCGCCGCCGCTCAGCAGGATGCCGTGGATGCGATCGACCGGGCTCACCGGCTGCAGCATCACGCCGAGCATCTCGCCCGGCGCCGAGCCGTCGTAGTCCGCGCCGGCCGCCGCCGGCTCATCGAACAGGATGGCGGTGCAGCCGGTGGGGCGTCTGGTGTCGGTGTAGTGGCCGACGCGGATACCGGCGACGTCGGTGAGAGAGCCGGCGGTCGCTTGCGCGGGCCCCGGAGCCGCCTGGCCGGCGGTCGTCGCGGCGGTTGTTGCGGCTCCAATCGCTCCCAACGCGCCCATCCGCGCCAGGTCTCTTCTCGTCACGCGCATGTCGGTGTCACCGACGCCCGACAGAGTCGGGCGCTACAAGGAGCGCTTCGATGCGCACGGGCATTCCGGCCATGCCCAACGCCGCGATTCGGTTGCAGGCATCGGGCCAGTCCGCAGGAGATCCGCACTCCGTGTTCCGAATTCCAGCTTAGTCCGAACTCCGCAGTCCGCATTCCGAATTGTGAAGTGCTACCGTGTACGTCCATCAAGGAGCTGTGCGCCCGCGGCGTGACGACCGCGGCGCGACCGGCGCGCTGGTCCGCCGTCGCCACCAGCAACTTCTGCGGCCCGCAGTTTCACCGGATGTGGCGCGACGTCGAATGGCACCGCGGCCTGACCGCGCGCATGCACGCGTCCGATGCGCCGGTTGTATGAACATGATCATCCCTGGCCGAACGCGGACGTCGAGCGTGTTCGTCCGAGTGAGCCCGCGGCGAGGAACCGACCGTGCGTGAACCTGCGTCCGCCAGCAGCGAGCAGCAGACCGTGAGCGTCGCGGGCCGCGACGTCGCAATCTCGAACCCTGGCAAGGTGCTGTTTCCGGAGGCGGGACACACGAAGCTCGATCTCGTGCGCTATTACCTCGCGGTGGCAGATGGCGCGTTGCGCGCGGCGGGCAGCCGCCCAAACGTGCTGGTCAGGTACCCGAACGGCGTCGGTGCAGAGTTCTTCTATCAGAAGCGCGCACCGGCGTCGCGACCAGCGTGGGTCGATGTCGTCACCCTGAGCTTCCCGTCGGGTCGCACGGCCGATGAAGTGGTCCCGCGCAATGCCGCCGCGCTCGCGTGGATGGCCAACCTCGCGTGCCTCGAGTTGCATCCACACCCCGTGCGTGCAGAGGATCTCGATCACCCCGACGAGCTCCGAGTCGATCTCGATCCGGTCCCGGGCGTCACGTGGGATCAGATCCGGGAGGTCGCACGCACCGTCCGCGCGGCGCTCGACGACCTCTCGCTGGTCGGCTGGCCGAAGACCTCCGGCTCACGCGGTATCCACATCTACGTGCGGATTCACCCGCGGTGGACATTCCCGGAGGTCCGCAGGGCCGCGCTCGCCCTCGCGCGCGACGTCGAACGCCGCGCGCCTGCGATAGCGACGAGCAAGTGGTGGAAGGAGGAGCGGCACGGGGTGTTTCTCGACTACAACCAGAACGCGAAGGACCGGACGATCGCGGCCGCCTACTCCGTGCGCCCCACGGCGGACGCGCGTGTCTCGGCGCCGCTGTCATGGGACGAGATCGACGCGTGCGAGCCGGCGGACTTCACACTGGCGACGATGCCGTCGCGCTTCGCGGCCGTTGGCGACCGGCACGAAGGGATCGATCGCGCGCCGTGCGCGCTCGACACGCTGCTCGAGCTCTCGGCCCGCCACGAGCGGGAGGGCCTGGGCGACGCGCCGTGGCCGCCGCATTTCCGGAAACAGGAAGGGGAGCCCGCACGCGTGCAGCCCTCGCGCCGCCGGCGCACGCCCGTGCATCCGCTCCTGGAGATCGCGCGCGCTCGGCGGAAGCAGGACGCGCTCGCGGGGCTCGATCGCTGGAAGGCTCGCCATCCCGAGGCAGCTGCGCATCTCGATCCCGCCGACGTCCTGGTGGACGCCATGCGCGGGCGGTTTGCCACCTGGACGCGCATTCGTCTGAACCTGCAGCACGTGCCCGCACAGTTGCGGCCGCCGCAGGAGCCGCTCGACCCCGATGACGACATGTCGGCCGATTGGAAAGGCGTCAGCCCCGCGGACGGCCCGCCGCGCCGAACACCTTCGCGAGCTCGTAAGCGGTCGTGACCTCGAGCTGATCGTAGCGGCAGTCGGCCGGCTGCTTGTCCGGGCGCCATCGCTGGAAGACAGTGGCGTGCCGGAAGCGCCGCCCCTGCAGGTGGTCGTACTTCACCTCGCAGACGCGCTCGATGCGCAGCGGCTCCCACGAGAGATCCTTTCCCGCACTCCAACGGCTCTGCCCGCCGGGCATCCGCTTCTCGTCGCTCCCGTCGCCCTGCGCCCATTCACGCCACGGGTGCTCGTCCATGGCTCCTTTGCGCAGCGGCGCCAGTTCCACCGCAAGCTCCCTGCGCTTCGCCATCGTGAACGAGGACGTGACGCCGACGTGCTGGAGCGCGCTGGATTCGTCGTACAGCCCGAGCAGCAGCGAACCGACGAGCGTGCCCGGACCGGTCTTGTGCCACCGGAACCCCGCGACGACGCAGTCAGCGGTGCGCGCGTGCTTGATCTTGAACATCGCGCGCTTCCCGGGCTGATACACGCCGGCGCCCGGCTTTGCCACCACGCCATCGAGGCCCGCGCCCTCGAAGCGGGCGAGCCAGTCGACGGCAAGCTCGCGATCGGTCGTCGTCGGCGTCAAGTGGAATGGCGCCTCGAGCCGCCCGGCAAGGCCCTCGAGCCGAGTGCGCCGCTGCTCGAACGGCGTGTCGCGGAGATCGTCGCCGCCGTCCGCGAGCAGGTCGAATACGACGAACTCGGCAGGCGTGGCCTTCGCCAGCTTCGCGATTCGCGACGCCGCTGGGTGCAGGCGCATTTGCAGCGCGTCGAAGTCGAGCCCGTGCGGCGTCGCAATCACGATCTCGCCGTCGACCACGCACCCGTCCGGCAATGCGGCGACGCATGCCTCGTGCAGCTCTGGAAAGTAGCGATCGAGCGGCCGCAGATCGCGGCTCTGGATGTAGGCATCGCCTCCACCGCGGAACACGATCGCGCGAAAGCCATCCCATTTGGGCTCGTAGAACAGGCCCCCGCCGCTCGGCAGCTCCTCGGCAATCTTCGCGAGCATCGGCTCGATTGGCGGCTCAATGGGGAAGTGCGTCATGGTGGAACCAGATTCGGCGATAGCAAGGACTTCGGGCTGCCGGCCTCGGGCGTTGCACGGACATTCGCCCGTCACACGCAAGGTCGGCGAGGCACGTCGGTGATTCGAAGCAAAACGCGATCGGGCACGCTCGCACCGGGACTAGCCCGAAGCCCGTCCCCCGTCCGCGCCGATCATCGATACGCGGCCGCCTGTATCCCGTACAGCTCCGCGTAATGTCCCTTCCGAGCCATCAGGTCCGCGTGCGTGCCGAACTCAACCAGCCGGGCGCCGACCAGCACGACGATCAGATCGGCCATGCGGACGGTGGAAAACCGGTGCGACACGAGAATCGTGATGCGGCCGCTCCTGTTCTGGCCTGGGTCGCGCGCTGCCGCGGCGTACCGGTCGAACAGCGCGTGTTCGGTCTCGGCGTCGAGTGCCGCTGTTGGTTCGTCGAGCACCAGCAGCAGCGGCTCGTCGCGCATGAACCCGCGGGCCAGCGCGAGCTTCTGCCACTGGCCGAACGAGAGCTCGGCGCCACCGGGCCACGTCGGGCCCAGCTGCGTGTCGAGCCCCGACGGCAGGCGGGCCACCACATCGGCGGCGCCGGCGCGATCGACCGCCGCACTCACGGCGGGCTCGTTGTCGATGCGCGGCACGTCACCGAGACCGACGGTGTGCCCGGCGCGGAACTCGAACCGGAAGAAATCCTGGAACGCGCCCGCCAGGCGCGCCCGCCACTCGGCCGCGGGAACTCGCGCGAGCGGTGTGTCGTCCAGGAATATGCTGCCGGATGAGGGCTCGTACATCTTCGCGAGCAGCTTGACCAGCGTCGTCTTTCCCGCGCCGTTCTCGCCGACGATCGCCACCACCGCTCCGGCCGGCAACGTCAGCGAGACGTCGTCGAGCACGACGCGCGACGTGCCCGGGTAGGCGAACGACACGTGCTCGAGCCGCACGCCGCGGCGCAGCACGGCCGGAACCGGCAGATCGCCGGCCGCGGCAACCGAAGCGGCGTAGTCTTCCAGCCACGCGAGCCGGCGCGAGCCGTCCATCCAGAAGCCCCGCAGGAAGCCAATCTCGCCGACCGTGGCGCCGATGTACGCCGACAACCGCGCCCCTGCGGCGAGCACCAGCAGCACCGAGCCGGCCGGCGCGCGGAGACCTGACGATACGAACACAACCGCCCCGACGTAGGCGAGGCCGAAGACCGCCCACGCCAGCGCGTGCCACCGGGCCGAGCCCCACCTGGAGGCGGCCACCGGGCCGTACCACCAGTCCCACGCGGCGCGGCGGTCGGTCACGAGACGTTCGCCGATCCCGGTGACACGCACTTCTTTTCCCGGCGCCGCCGTCGTGGCCAGGGTGAAGAGGTGACGGGCCAGCCGATTGGCCTGTGCGCCGCGCTCCTGCGCGTAGCGTTCGACAGCGGGCCGCCACGTCGACGTCACGACGGTGGGGATGGCGAAGACCGCGAGGAGAATCAGCGCCGGATGAACCGACACCAGCAGCGCCATCGTGACCGCCAGCCGCAGGATCCACCCGAGGGTGGAAAACAGCGACATGTACATGTGATCGAGCACGAACACCTGGTTGCGGAGCATCGACAGGCGATCGAGATACTCCGGACGCTCCTGGTGCGCGATTGTGGCGACCGACGCCTGCAGGTGCGCGACGTGCGACTCGAGGGCGATCGTCACTCGGTCGCGGAACCGGCGCTGTACGCGCGTGCTGACCGTGCGGAGGAACCAGGTCGCGACCGTCGACACCCCGAGGCCAATCGCCGCAGCGAGCACCAGCCCTCGCCTGTGCTCGAGAACGCCCTTGCCGAGCAGCATCAGCCACAGCGCGAGGAGCGCGTCCGGCAGCGCCGCCAGCTGCGACAGCACGAACGAGGTCACCATCAGCCGCGGCTCGTGCCGGTATCCGAGCTTGCACAGCCGCCACATCGACGACAACGCCGGCGGCAGCGGCCCGATGGCGCGATCCGGGCTACGAGAGGACGTCATACGTCGTGCCCTCCTCGCCGGCGGCGGTGAATCGCTGCGCCTGCAGATCGAACATCGTGCGATAGCGGCCGCCAAGGGCGATCAGCTCGTCGTGCGTGCCGAGCTCGAGGACGCGGCCGTGCTCGAGCACGCAGATCCGATCGGCGTGGCGCACGGTGGAGAAACGATGCGAGATGAGGATCGTCGTGCAATGCCGCGTCGCCGCAAGCAGGCGATCGAAGATTTCCGCCTCACCGCGGACGTCCAGCTGCGCCGTGGGTTCATCCAGCAGCACGACGCCCGCGCCGAGCCTCACGGCTGCCAGCGCCCGTGCGAGGGCGACGCGCTGCCACTGACCGCCCGAGAGATCGGTGCCCCGGTCGTACCCGCGGGCCAGCACGGTGTCGAGCGCGGCCAGGTTCGCCGCTCCAGCCGACTCCAGCGCCGCGAACACCACATCGTCGGGCGCCCCGCCGGGCGCGACGTTGTCACGCAGCGGCAGCTCGAGCCGGATGAAGTCCTGGAAAACGGCAGCGACGCGCGAGCGCCACGAGGCGAGGTCGAACTCGCGAAGGTCGATGCCGTCGATCTCGATCGCGCCCGACTGCGGATCGTAGAGCCGGCAGAGCAGCTTTGCGATCGTGGTCTTGCCGGCGCCGTTCTGTCCGACGATCGCCAGTGACGAGCCAGCGGGAATGGTGAGATCGAAGCGCTCCAGCACGGGCGGCGTAGCGACGCCCGGTGTCGCTGCCGCCGCGGAGTACGAGAAGGTGACGTCGCGGAGGCGAATCTCGCGTGCCGGTGTCGCCGTCGGCGGCGCGCGTGCCAGACCGCAGTGCGCCGGCAGGCCGCATCGCAGGCTCGAGCCGCAGCACGGCGGCGACTGGCGCGGCCGCTCCGTCGAGCGCCCAGCTGAATCCGCCGAACGCGATCATCGACACACCGATGGCGCTTTGCACGTAGACGACGGCCTCGCCGAGGCTGATGTGGCCGTGCGCGGCGTCGCTGGCCAGCAGCCAGAACACCAGGATGTTGGCGGAGCCGACGAGGAGCACGCTCCAGATGACCGGGCGCTCGCGCAATCGGGTCGCTTCGTACTGGAGCTCGTGCAGGCGCGTGCGCCTGGCGACGAAGCGGTCGATCGTCCAGCTCGCCAGGCCGAACAGCCGCAACTCCTTGCTCGCGGGCGGGTCCACCGCGAGGCGGTACGCGTACTCGGCGTCGCGCTGTGCGCCACGTACCTCGCTCGGTGTTCCGGTCGCGCCAGATGGCGCTCTCGCGCAGCAGCCAGTGCGTCGCCAGCCAGGCGCCGGCGAGCACGATCGGCGCCCACCACGCGTACCGTGCCAGGATCACGGCGGAGGCGAAGCCGCCGATCATCTCGACCATGCCGTTGGCGATGAAGTCCATGGAGATGGCGAGCGGCGGTCCCGTCATCCCGAGATCGAAGTCGCGCGCCACGGTGAGGTCGTTCGTGAGCGTCGGATCCTCGAGGTGCCCCATGCCCGGCGGGCGCACGCAGGCCTCGGTGAGGCGGTCGTACAGCCAAGCCGCCGTGCGGTCGCCCAGGTTCGCGCTGAGCGCCTGGTGAATGGGGCTGAGCACCTGGAGCAGCACGAATACCGCCCCGGCAAATCCCAAGGGCCAGGCGAGCGAGTGCCCGTGCTGAACCGCGGCGACGAGCACACCCATCGCGATCGCGAACGCCGCAGGCAAGGTGCCTCGAAGAATGAGGACCAGCCACCACGCGGCGGAAAGCCCCGAGGACGCCTTCGGCAGAACGGCAAAGAACTGCCATTCCTTGCGCTCGGTCAGTCGTGCGACCACGCCCAAATTCTGCCTCAGAACTGGCCGCCGCTGGCTGAGCCATTGCCTCCGGCCACTCTTCGCTCCGGCCGCGGCGCGGCCGGCCGGAACGCCTCGTGTCGTACGGAGCGCACGTCTCCTGCCAGAGAACGCAGGCACTCGCCGACCACCCGTGAGAGCACCTCGGGATCGCCGACGACGCGGGCATTGATCAGGATCTGATGCCTGACCGTTGGTGAAGCGTCGAGCACGCCTTCCGCTGCGGGCGCTCGCCCATCGCCGCAGAGGCTCACGCGCACGTAGCCCGAGTCAGCCTGGTCGAGCACCTTCACGTGGACGATGGCAAGGCTTGCGCGAGCGAGCTCGGTCTCGAGGCGATCTGTTAACGCACCCGCGAGGACCGCCGGCGGTATCGGCGCCTCGAGCTCCACCTGCGCGTGCCAGTTGAGCCAGGCGAGCGCCGCTTCGGCGGCCGCATAGCGGGTGTAGTCGAGGTGGAGGAGCGGCAGCGCCCCTGCGGCAATGCGATCGCCGAGCACGCGATCGAGCCAGGCATCCACGCCATCGCCCGTGCGGGCGCTCAGGCGACCCGCCACCGTGTCGAGAGGCGGCAGTGCCATTCCCTCGTCGGCCTTGGTGGCGTAGACGAGATCGGCTTCGGCGAGCTGCTGGTGAAAGAGGTAGGCGAGGTCGGGATCGGCGTCGGGCCGCGTCAGGGCGCGCGCGCGAATTGCGTCCACGAGGACGGTGAGCGGCGCGATCCGGAAGCGCCACGGCTGGTCACGCAGCAGCGGGCGGATCACGGTGGCGGCGAGATCGGTGCAGCTGCCCACCGGCTCCGCAAACACCACGTCGGGCCGAAATGACTCGAGCGCGTCCGTCGCGCGAAGTAGATCCGTCAGCCGGCAACAGAAACAGCCGCCGGCGACTTCGCCGACCGGCACGCCAGCTGCCTGCGCCAGGGCCGTGTCGACGAGGCCGCTTCCCTGATCGTTGGTGACGATCGCCGGTCGCATCCCTCGCGCCACGAGGCGCCGGGCGGCCTCCAGGATGAGGGAGGTCTTTCCAGCACCGAGCATCCCAGCGACAACCGCCAGCACTGGCGGGATGCGTTCGGGCCGGCGAGACTGGCGACGTCCCCTCACTGCACCACCAGCTCCTGGTCTTCGGCAATCACGACCGCGTCCGACAGACTCACGCGGCGGTTGGCGCCGTCGGGTTCGACGGTGTGCGGCACCACGCGATCCTCCAGCCGCACAGCGGAGACCGGCGGCACCCGGCCCGCCCCGGGCATCACGATGGATCGGCACGGCAGGCGGCCTGACAGCACCCGTATGCGCAGTGGACTGCCTGCCGCCCCGAACGCGAACGTGCCCCAGCCGGTCGCGGTGGACCAGAAACACTGGAACCCGGAGATGGGCAGGCGCGGCAGCACGGCGACCTCCCGCGTGCGGCCGTGATAGCGGAAGCCGCTGATGGCCAGCAGCCCCGACCACGCGGCCATCGCGCGCGCGTAGTGCGAGCCGCACTCGGCCTCGTCCCACGGGTTTCTGCGCTCGCCGTCGTAGCGCGCGCGGACGCTGGTGATGCACTCGACGCCTTCGCGGACCATGCCGGCGAAGATCATGTGGCTCGCGGCCGTGTACTCGAGGCCGGTGAACGCCTCGGCGTAGTACGGAAACGGCACGTCCGGCCGCTGCCCGGCCGCGTAGGCGGCAACGACGAGCGCGCCCTCGTCGTTCAGCACGAACGTCCGCTGCACGCTCGCGTGCTCGAACAGGTCGCGCTTGTAGTTGTAGCGGTAGATGCTCTCGAGCGTCTTCCGGCAGTGGGCGGGATCCACGATCGGCCCGAGCCCGGCGATCTCGGCCTGGTACTGTCCCACGAGCTGATCGACGAGGCAGCCCGCGCCCATCTGGTACTCGGGACGCTCGGTGTCGTCGGAGCCCATCGTGTTCAGCAGCGCGTCCGGAATGCTCTTGCGGGGTTGCCCCTGGACGTGCTGCACGTAGTACTCGCCGTTGAACAGATTGGCGTCGATCCACGTCCGGCCCGACTCGAACAGCCGCCGCACGTCGCGCGCGGTCGCCTCGTCGTTCATCGCGTCGGCCATCTCCTCGACCGCGCGCAGCGCGCCGAGATAGTAGATGCCGCAGAGCGGGTTGGGCCCGTAGAACTCGATGTCGTAGGTGTTGTGCTGCGCGCCCTCGAGCACGCCGTCGCGGTCGGCATCCCACCCGTTCGGAATCCAGGCAAAGGCGATCGCGCGCTTCACTTTCGGCCAGAGATCCGCCAGCCACTCGTCGTCGCCCGACAGCCGCCAGTCCAGATAGACCTTCATGATCTGGCCCATCTGCCCGTCGGCCGCCGCGGTGGGGAACCGGTCTCCGCCGTCCGGCAGAAGCTGCCGGAAGCGCATGCCGCCTGCGCGATCCATCGAGTAGCCGAACGCGGCCCGGCGCAGCGATCGCGCCAGCTCGGGGAAGACGTGATCGGTGGCGGCCTCGTAGTTCCAGACGTGCGTGCAGTTGCCGAAGCAGCAGCCGCTCGTGTCGGCGCAGCCCTCGAAGCCGTGGAACTCGCCGTCGGCGGTGCGGAAGCAGGTAGGCGTCACGAGGGTTGACAGGTTGGCCGTCGCCGCGTCCTTGATCGCGGCCGGAACCGTGCTCTCCCGCATCGCCGATGCAAAGCGCCGCGTGCGCTTCTCGAGGTCGCTGAGTTGCGCCGCCGCAAACAGCGCCGCGGCCCACGCGTCGGCGAAACGCGTGCAGTAGTGATTGCCAATGCGCGCGCCGCCCTCGCCGCCGGCCGCGTCCCAGCCGCACCGGTCCGGCGTGCGGTTCGGGAAATGCCAGCTCAGAAGGAACGTGAAGTCGGCGCTCGCGCCGGGCGTGACGGTCCGCTGCAGGCAGACCGCCCCGACCGGACCGAGCTCCGCCGACTCCGGCCCAAGCGCGCCATCGGCCGAGAAGTCGTCCCAGAACCGCAGTGCGCTCGTCCACCATCGTGCCCGCGGCCACCCGCGCAGCATCGTCACGTTGCCGTTGTCCGCGCCGACAACCCAGAGACCGAGACTCCCCACGAGCGCGTTGTCTTCGTAGAGGGAGGGGTTGTGCATCAGCAGCCCCTGGATTCCGGCGGCCGTACGGATCTCGTTGACGCGGGGATCCGGACGAAACCATGGTTCGGACACCGTCAACAGAGGGTTCTCGATCGAGTACGCAATCGATACGGTGGCCGGTGTGGCCTGCGCATTCGACACCGTGTAGCGCAGGACGGCCACTGGCAGTCCGGAAGCGTCCGCGTCGTGCGGAATGAACGGCGTGAACGCGTCGAGCGTCACCCCAACGGGCAGGCGCCGGTCACGGAAGGTCACCTGCGCGAGCGGGAACTCGCCCGTGAACCGTGCCGACTCGAGCCTCTGCAGGCCGGGCGCGCTGCGCGAGCCGAGGCCGAACGGGCCTTGGTACGGCGGCTGGAGCCGCGCTTCGAGCACGCTCACGAACGGCGGGCGCGCGCCGCGATCCACCCGAATGGAGGGGAACGCGTACCCGGGGCGTTGCCCCGATCCGGACGATTGAAGATCTGCCAGTCGCGCAGCTGTCCACGGCCGCCGAGCCCGATCGAGCCGGCGCCGACGCCGCCGAGCGGGAAGGAAATCTGCGACAACCGCGGGCCAGTGAAGACGCGCGGGTACGTCACACGCGGGGGGGACGCACCAGGCTGTGCGGAAGCCGGCCGTGCCGTGGGTGCGGGCGCCGCCGGCGGCGAGACCTGCCCCGCACCTTCCGCTGCGCCAACCGGAATGGCTGCGGCGGCGGCGGCGGCACTCAGCGACTGCTTGAGGAAGTCTCGCCGGCCATGTGCAGCTGGGACCTTTTTCGACGGCATGGTGGCGGAGTATAGACGCTTCTCAGTTCGGAAAGCGGGTGGGGGCACCTGACGCTCCGGCCGGTGCCTGCTCACGCCCGCCTAAAAGGCGGGCACTACGCGAAGCTGACCTGCGTGCTCGTGCGGCGCTCGAGTCCAGCGTCACAGCTGTCGGCATGAGGGAACGAGTCAAGCTTCGCCCCTTATGCTTCGGGATCGGCGCACGCTCGATACTCGGATACCATCGAGGCGGACGGATGCTGCTGCTCCGAGGCCCTGACCGGCAAAGAGGCCGGACGTCGCCGAGGCGCATCTCAGACGGCCGGCATTCTGACGTAGCCGCAGCCATCAGCCTCCAGACCCAGACACACGACAATGGTCCAGCGTCTGCTCGCCTGCTCCGTCCTCATCGTGATCACGATCGGTGCGCTTCCGGTGCGCGGCGCGCCCGAGCGGCTCGTCTTTCACGACATCCAGGTGGATGCCGCGGGAAAGATCGTCCCGTGGTTCTCGCCAAAGCCGTCGGTCGCCTACGACCACGCGATCCGTGCCGTCTGGCGCTTCTGGAACGACATGCGCGTCTGCCCGAACGGCGTGCGCTACTTCATGCAGCACCAGGTGTGGAAGCCCACCGACGAGGATCCCCGCGGGCTCGGTGGGGATCAGCTCGCGATGGCGCTCTCGTCGTGGAACCTGCTGCACGCGTATCTCGGCGAGCCTGCGATCGTGAACAACATGCGGTTCATCGCCGACTACTACCTCGCGCACGGCCTCTCCTCGCCGGCGTCGCAGTGGCCCTACCTGCCGTTTCCGTACAACGTGGACGTGCACAGCGGAACATATGACGGCGACATGCGCGCCGGCCGTGGCTTTCTGCAGCCGGACAAGGCGGGATCGTTCGGCGCCGAGCTCGTGACGCTGGCGAAGATCACAGGCGACACAAAGTATCTCGCCGCCGCCGCGCGCATTGCCGACACGCTGGCGGCGCGCGTGGTGGCGGGCGATGCCGATCACTCCCCGTGGCCGTACCGCGTCCATGTCGGGGGTCAGGCGAAGCCGGTGGACCCCAAGGTGTGGACGACCTATACGGCGAACTGGACGGGCGCGCTGCGCCTCTTCGAAGGACTGAAACCGTTCGGCCGCGGCGACGCGGTGCAGCACGACCGCGCGCGCGCACTGGTCACCGCGTGGCTCGCCGAGCACCCGATGAAGACGAACAACTGGGGCCCCTTCTTCGAGGACATCGCCGAATACTCGAACACTGCCATCAACGCCGGCACAATGGCGCAATACCTCATCGAGGATCCGCGGCGCGACCCGGACTGGCAGCCGCACGCACGCGCGATCCTCAACTGGGTCGAGCGCACCTTCGCGAACGACGAGTTCGCCGCGTACGGCGTGACGCCGATCAACGAGCAGACCGTTTACAAGGTGCCGGGCAACAGCCACACCTCACGGCAGGCGTCGCTCGAGTTGATGTACGCCGCGCAGAGCGGCGACTGGTCGCGCAAGGAGGCGCAGGTCCGGCGCCTCAATTGGGCCACCTACATGGTGGACAGCGACGGCCGCAACCAGTATCCGCGCGACGATGTGTGGCTGACCGATGGATACGGCGACTACGTCCGCCACTACCTGCGAGCGATGGCGGCGGCGCCCGATCTCGCGCCAGACGATCAGAACCACCTCCTCAGCACGACGTCGGTGATCCAGGCGATCGAGTACACGCGCGACCGGATCACCTACACGAAGTTCGATCCGGTGTCGATCGACCACGTGAAGCTCGGCGCCTGGTCGCCGGGGCTCGTCACCGGAGGGCTTCTCCGATGGGACGGCAACACACGCGTCGCCGAGATCGCCGCCGGCGCAACCAGCGTCACCATCGAACGGGCACGCTGATCGCAGCCGCCGCCTCGAGGCAGGCTGTGATCCCGTGTAGTGCCCGCCTTCAGGCGGGCTGCAATCCCGTGTAGTGCCGGCGGGCCGCGATTCCGTGTAGTGCCCGCCTTCAGGCGGGCCGTGATCGCCTAGAGAAGGCTGTCGCCATGCTCCCGCAACCAGGCGCGCGCCTGCTCGTATCCCGGGCACGCGGCGGCGACCTGCCGCCAGAACCGCGCCGAGTGATTGCGCACGCGCAGGTGCATCAGCTCGTGCAGCAGCACGTAGTCGCACACGTGCTCGGGCATCTGCAGGAGGCGCCAGTTCAGGCTGATCCGTCCGTCGGATGAGCACGATCCCCAGCGTGTGCGCTGGTTGCGGATCGTCACGCGTGAGACCGCCAGGCCATACTGCGCGGCCAGCACGTGCAGGCGCCGAGGCAGCTCGTGCGCGGCGAGCGCGCGAACCATGGCGAGGACGGTCCGGTGGACATCAGCGCCAGGCGGCACTTCTCCGGTCAGCTCCGCTACTCGGACGTGTGTGGCCGACCCGTTCGTGTGAACGACGACCGGGGAGGGCAGGCCGCGAAGCAACACCGATGCTCCATGTACGAGCCTGGGCCTGGCCGCTGCGCGGTGGAGCTGCCGCGCCCGCTCGCGCTCGATCCACGTGACGTGCCCCTCGGCGAACGCCCGCGCCTCGGTGCGCCGGCCCCACCGCGGCATCGTGACGCGCGCCACACCTCGCGCATCCACGCGCAGGAGATAGCGCCGCGCGCGCCGATGCCGCACGAAGCGCACCGGGAGCGGACCGCGAGCGCCTCGCAGGAACTCTTCGTCCGCTGCGGGTGCGAGCAGCGGAAGCTCCAGCTGTCCGGACGGGTGACTCACCGACGGCAGTGTAACCTCCCTCCCGCGATGGTGAACGTGTCTGGCTCTGCTCGTGCGGTTCAGCTGCGTGACAGGAATCGCTGACGCGCGAAGTGCCGTTCCACTGGCGCATCCACGCCACGCGACGACGTGCCCTGTGACCCGAAACCCCGGGCAGCGGTGCACCGTTTGACAGCGCCGCGCCTCGAAGGTAGCGTTTGCTCCTCATCAGGTCGCCGGTGCCTGCCGCCCCGGCGACTCAGTGTTTTGCTTCCTGGTCACGCTGTCTGGAGCCCGAATGCGCCCGCTGTCTGTCTTGATCATCGTCTCGAGCCTCTCGGTGTCATCGCTGTTCGCACAGGAGGCCACCACCACTGGCCCGAAACCGGATCGCGTGCAGCTCACGCCCGCAACGACTGACGCCGAGGTCGGGCAGACCCTCCGGTTCTCAGCCGTCGGGTTCGACGCAGACGGCAAGGCGCTGGACGCGAAGCCCACGGCCTGGTTCGCCGCTCCATTCGACGTCGGCGCCGCCGACGACACGGGACTCGTCACCGTGTACGCGCCCGGCGATTTGCGAGTCGGCGCGATCGTGAACGGGAAGACGGGATGGGCGACCGTGCGCATCAGGCCGCAGCAGGTGGCTCGTGTCGAGATTGCGCCCGTATCGGCGCCGCTCGTCACTGGCGCGACCGTCCGGCTCGAGGCGGCCGGCTTCACGGCAACCGGCATTCCGCGCCACGACGTGCCCGTGCAGTGGCAGTCTGAATCGCCTGGAGTGGCGACCGTCGACGCCGCAGGCGTCGTGACGGGCGTCTCGCCCGGGCAGGCGGTGATCCGGGCGACCTCTGAAGCGGGCAGCGGATCGATTGCGCTGGGCGTGACCGACAATGCGGTCACGCGATTCTCGGTCGACCCGCACACGACCACCGCGCGCACGGGCGACGTGATCCGCTTCAAGGCCAACGCTGGCGCCCAGAAGCTCCCGGCAGTGCAGTGGTCCGTTGGCGGCGAGGGAGCGGCGATCGATCCCGATGGTGCGTTCGTGGCCGAGCGCCCCGGCACCTACATCATCACGGCCGCCGTCGGCAGCCGCGCCACCACGGCCAGCATCGTCGTCACTCCCCGCAGCGTGCACCGCGAGCTCGAGCTCGTCGGCCGCACGCCGCTCGAAGACTTTCAGACGCTCGAGCAATGGGTGTTCGGCAAGTACGTCTACGCGACCTCGGCGATGGCGGGGAAGCTGTGGGTGTACGACGTCAGCAATCCCGCCAGTCCGGTGAAGGTCGACTCGCTCGCGTTCGACGCACGCATTCTGAACGACGTCAGCGTTTCTGCCGACGGCAGCTTCGGCATCGTCACGCGCGAGGGCGCATCCAATCGCAAGAACGGCATCATCGTCCTCGACACGACCGACCCGGCGCATCCGAAGGTGCTGTCGGAGTATACCGAGACCGTCTCGGGCGGCGTGCACAGCGCGTACATCGACGGCCGGTACGTGTACCTGACCGACGATGCGACGGGATCGCTGCGGGTGATCAGCGTGGCGGACCTGAAGCACCCGACGGAAGTGGCGCGCTGGCAGGTGGAGAACCCGCTGGCGAAACCGTTCAAGGCGCACGAAGAGGAGTTCACCGGCGGACGGTACCTGCACGACGTGCAGGTGAAGGACGGGCTCCTGTACGCGGGCTACTGGCGCGACGGTCTGATCATTCTCGACGTCGGCAACGGCATCAAGGGCGGCAGCCCGGAATCCCCGAAGCTCGTGAGCCAGGTGCGCTTCAACTACCACGAGCTCTACGGCCCCGGCTGGCTCGCGGGTGCGCACGCGGTGTTCCGGTACAAGAACTACGTCTTCGTCGGCGACGAGGTCTTCCCTGGAACGTTCGATCTCGTGGCCCGCGACCGCATCCCCGTCCAGGGCATCGTGCACGTGGTGGACGTGTCGGACCTCGAACACCCGCGCCCGGTGGCGCAGTACGCGGTGCCGGAAGGCGGTTCGCACAACATGTGGGTGGACGACGACGTGCTCTACATGGGCTACTACAGCGCGGGTGCGCGCGTGCTCGATGTCTCGGGCGAGCTGCGCGGCGACCTCTATCGCCAGGGCCGTGAGATCGCGCGGCTCTGGACCGGCGATCCCAAGGGCTATCGCCCGAACCAGCCGTTCACGTGGGGTGCCCAGCCGCACGACGGGCTGATCTACTTCAACGACATCAACTCAGGCGTCTGGATCACGCGCTTGAAGAAGGAAGAGGCGCATCGCGGGACGCAATAGGGGCCAAGGGCTAAAGGCTGAAGGCTAGAGGCCGGCGGCCGGCGGCTGGCGGCTGGCGGCTGGAGGCTGGAGGCTGGAGGCGGCCGGCTGATATACACCGCGTAGTGCCCGCCTTCAGGCGGGCCGTGATCCAGAATTCCGATCGCTGTCCGTCCATCGTGCGGAAGCATCCATGAGCAACTTCAGGCGTGCAACGCGTGGCACTTCCTGGCCGCTCGTTCTCATCACGACGGTTCTGTCCGCCGTCATCGGTGGCCAGGCGCCGCCCCAGCCCGCCCCGGCCGCTCCGCCACCGGTCGGGGAGAACGAGTGGACGACGGAGGCAGACCATCGGAACATGCTCGAGCAGCTCGGGATCAAGGCGCTTCGGCCGGGGCCGAGCGGAGACCCGAAAGCCCCGAACGCAGCGAACTACGACGAGGCGCTGGCCAATCCGTTCCCGAAGCTGCCCCCGGTGCTGACGCTGAAGAACGGGCGCACGGTCACGAGCGCTGACGACTGGTGGCAGAAGCGACGACCCGAGATCGTGGAGGACTTCGAGCGAGAGATCGTCGGGCGCGTGCCGACGACTGTCCCTCGTGTCACGTGGACCGTGCTCGCGACGATCGAGGCCACCGTAGGAGGTCACGCGGTGCTCGGACGTCAGTTGGTCGGACACGTGGACAACGGCGCGTATCCCGCCGTGACCGTCGACATCCAGATGATCGTCGTCACGCCCTCGGATGTGAGGGGACCGGTGCCGGTCCTGATCATGTTCGGCGGCCGCGCTCTGCCCGGTCTGCCTGGCTTCACGTATCCCGGTGCTCCTGGTGGCCGGCCTCCGGGTCCCCCCGGTCCGCCCCCGGCGCCGCCCCCTGGCGCGGACCCGCCCCCGGCGGAACAGTTGATCGCGGCCGGCTGGGGCTACGCGACGCTGAATCCCTCCAGCATCCAGGCGGACAACGGCGCCGGATTGACGGCGGGGATCATCGGCCTCGTCAACAACGGACGACCGCGCAAGCCCGACGACTGGGGCGCACTCCGCGCGTGGGCCTGGGGAGCGTCGCGCGCGCTCGACTATCTCGAGAGCGACACGCGCGTCGACGCGAAGAAGGTCGGCATCGAGGGCGTGTCGCGCTTCGGCAAGGCGGCACTCGTGACGATGGCCTTCGACCCTCGCTTTGCCGTGGTGCTGATCGGGTCGTCCGGCGAGGGCGGCGCCAAGCTGCATCGCCGCAACTTCGGCGAGGCAGTGGAAAACCTCACGGGGTCGGGGGAGTACCACTGGATGGCCGGCAACTTCCTGAAGTACGGCGCCGCCGAGGCCACGTTCGGCAGCAAGAATGCCGGCGACCTTCCCGTGGACGCCCACGAGCTGATCGCACTCTGTGCCCCGCGCCCGACGTTCATCAGCTACGGCATTCCCGAGAAGGGCGACGCGAACTGGCTCGACCAGCGGGGAAGCTACATGGCCGCGATCGCCGCCGGTCCCGTGTTCCGCCTCCTGGGGGCCAGGGATCTCGGCCGTTCCGATGACTACGCCACCGAGAAGATGCCCGCGGTCAACGTGGGGCTGCTCGAGGGCGAACTGGCGTGGCGACAACACGACGGCGGGCACACCGACGCCCCGAACTTCAGGTACTTCATCCCGTGGGCCGACAGGTTCCTGAAACACGCCGCGCCCGCCGGGGTCGCGGCGGGCTCGCGGTAATGCGTCTCGTGTCGGTGGCGGCCGCTGGCGTGCTGTGGGCGTCGGTCGCGCTCGCTGGTCCCGGCCCGGCAGGGCCTCAGCCGGCTGCCGCAGTCGGCCAGGCTGCACCGCGCGCCGATCGCGCCGTGCCCAGAACCGACCAGAACTCGTCGCTGGCACACGCCGAAATGATGGAGAAGCGGACGAAGGGCCGCATCGACGTCTATTTCACCGGGGATTCGATCACGCGGCGGTGGGGCGCGACCGATTACCCGGAGTTGCTCGCGCATTGGCGCGCCACCTTCCACGGATGGAACGCGGCGAACTTCGGCTGGGGCGCCGACCGGATCGAGAACATCCTCTGGCGACTGCAGCACGGCGAATTGGACGACGTGCACCCGAAGGTGATCGTGATTCTTGCCGGCACCAACAATGTCGGCGCACAGCCTGGCGGTCCGGAGAAGATCGCGAACATCACGCGGGGCATTCAGGCGCTGGTCGCCACGTGCCGCCAGAAGGTGCCTGAGGCCACCATCATCCTGACCGCGATCTTCCCGCGCAACGACAACATGGCGGTCATGCCGGAGATCAACCGGATCAACCAGAACCTCGCACGTCTCGCCGACGGTCGGCGCGTTCGGTATCTGAACGTCAATGACAAGCTGGCAAACAAGGAGGGCCGCCTGCTCGATGGGATGATGAACGGCAGCGACAAGCTGCATCCCACCATCAAGGGCTACCAGGTCTGGGCTGACGGATTGAAGCCGATCTTGTCGAAGCTCCTCGGCCCACCCGCCGCGACCGATCAGGCGCCGCCGCCGACCGGCGATCCTGGAGTCCGTCCATAACTCTGTACCTCACTCGAGCCGCGCACGTCAGGTGCAGACGACGTGGAAGCGCACCACCGCGCTCCGCCGCTGCTGCGAGAGGGTGATCGTGCGCTCGGCGCCGTCATCGACGCGGCAGCGGGCAGGCACATCGAGCAGCCGCACCACGTGATCTCCCGGAGCGACGTTGCTCTTCGTGAACACGCCGACGTCGGCTCGCACGCTGCCGCTCAGTCCAGCAGGATCGACCGTGACCCTGAACGTCATGGCCGCGACGCCGGGTCCGCTCGCCGTGACGCCAACCGTCACCGTTCCCCGGTCGGATCGTTCCTGATGCGCGGCTGTGGCGCATCCCGCCAACAGCAACAGCACGCCGACGACGAAGGCAGTTCCGAGATCGGGTGCGCTGTTTTGCACGGCTATTTCACACTACGAGCTGAATTGACGTTCAGCGGTGATCGTTCACGAGCACGTCGACACCGCCGGCCTGCGGCGGCAGATCGAGCGTAGCCACAGTCTTCCTCGCCGTGAGGTCGATCACTTCGACCGTCCCCGGCTCCGATGCGACACCCTCCACCGTCACGAAGGCATATCGGTCGTCGCCCGTCACGGCGACACCGTGGACGACGCGACGCCTGGTCGGCAGTCGCGCGAGCTCCTTGCCTGAGGCGATGTCGATGACCGAGACCGACTGACCTCGTCGATTGCTCGCGATGAGCAGGCGTCCATCGCGGGTGATCGCCAGGTTGTAGACACCGGGGCCGGCCGGGATGTGCCGCAGGACCGTCCAGCCGTCGGCGTCGATCTCGACGATCTCACTCGCCGCATTGCACGCGACGAAGATGCGGTGTCCGTCGGCGGATGGCTGCGCCCACGTCGGCGAGCACGTCTTCGTGCCGGGCGGCGGAGGGTCGCTGCCGTGCCCGGCGGCGTGTGCGGCGTGCTCGGTCGTGGTCACCGCTGCGGGAACAGGCGCGCCGGTGTGGCCCGCTTCCTGGCCGGGCGTGAGGGTGAAGTGACGCGCGACCTTGAGCGTGCCCGTGTCGATCTCGACGAGCGTGTCGTCCATCATGCACGCGGAGTAGTGGCGCGTGCCCTGCGGGTTGATGCGCGACCCGTGCGGCATCAGGCACGTCTTGATCCGCGCCACCTCCAGGAGCGCGTCCGTGGCCACGACCGAGACCGACGACGGCACGCGGTCGCCGTGGAGATTGAAGTTGACGACGTACAGGAACTCTCCATCCGGCGTCACCTGCATCGTCGCGGGAAACATCCCGAGCGTGACCTGTCCGAGCACCGTGTTGTCGGCGACGGCGTACTTCCACACCGAGCCGAACGGCTGTCCGTGTGCGAGCGAAACGAAGTACGCCTTTTCATCAGGCGACACGGCGACGCCGTGCGGGCCGTCGATGTCATTCGGCATGAGGCCGGTGGGTACCGTTCGTTCGAGCGTCAGCCCTTCCGGTCCGAAGCGGACCACGGAGATGACGTCAGCGGCTTCAGACGCGACGTACGCGCGGTACTCGCGTGCAGGCGCGGCACCCTCCGC
Organism: Vicinamibacteria bacterium; assembly: GCA_963697705.1. Taxonomy (GTDB): domain Bacteria; phylum Acidobacteriota; class Vicinamibacteria; order Vicinamibacterales; family JAENWD01; genus CAVUCH01. Next base: position 1,033,647 of record CAVOPA010000003.1, on the reverse strand, counting down.
GTCGATGCCCGCGACGAGCGCGGCCAGCGCGAGTATCAGGATCGCGACGCGTGACCGGCCGGCCCGAGTCGGGCCGGCCTGAAGGCGGGCACTACGAAAGACCCGCGTCAGGGTCGCCTGAAGGCGAGCACTACCAAAGCCTGAACCCAGCCCCGCGTCCATCAGGCCGCGGCCAGGATCCTGTCGATGCGCCCGATTGCTTCGTCGACCTCGGCCGGTGACTTGAACCCCATCACGATCGCGTCCACGCAGCCGCAGGTCAGCGCGAACTGCAGCGCGCGCTCACGGTCGTCGGGGTCGGTGAAGTCGCCGTTGCCGACGAGCTTCATGCCGATGACACCGCGCCCCTCGGTGTGCATCGCCCGGATCTCCTGCATCGCGGCGGCCTGGTTGCCCGGCTCCTTCCACGTGCCGTCCGCGCCGTCCATGTGGTGGCCGCGGTGGTTGATGCGCGCGAGGTGCACGTCCACCCAGTCGGTACGCGTCGCCGCTGTCAGCGCCGGCAGCCCATGGCAGGACACGCCCTTCACGCGGATGATCTGCTTACGCTTGGCCTCGTCGAAGGCGTCCATCATGCGGCGCAGATCATCGGGCCACGTGTGCTTCAGCGCGCAGTGGAGCAGCAGGCTGTCGATGTACTCGACGCCCAGCTCGCGGCGGTAGCGATCGAGCTCCTCGAGCGGCTTCTCGGTGAACGGCGCGCGATCCCACGGCATCTTCGACTGGATGAACAGCCGCTCACGCGGGAGTCCCTTGATCGCGACGCCGACCATGTCGTGGATGCGGTAGTTGTCGGCCGTGTCGATGTAGGTCACGCCGCGGTCGAACGCGTGGCGGATGAGGCGTGTGAAGGCTTCCTGGCCGAGGCCGCGCTGTACGTCGCCGCCGTTGCTGCCGGTGCCGATGCCGAGTCGCGGCATGCGTACGCCCGTGCGCCCGAGCGGCACGAGGTCGGTCGCGCGCGCCGGTGCGGCGGCCGCGACCGCAGGGGCCACGAGGGCTGCGCCGATGGCCGTGGCGGACTGGCGGATGAAATCGCGACGCCCGACGCGGTGATCGCTCATGTTCTCCTCCGTTCTTCAGGGTGGAGGCTGGAGGGCTCCCATGCCGCCACGCGGACTCTTCTACAGCGTCCCAACCCTCTCCTGAGCGACGGCGCGCTCTGCGGGTGGTCCAGTGTACGCCGAGAGCAGGCTGGTCATCGTCGCAACGACCACAGGGCCGATGACGAGCCCGATGAGCCCGAAGGCTGCGATTCCCCCGAGCAGGCTGATGAGCACGAGCAGCCCGTTCATCTGCGCGCGGCCGGACAGCAGCGCCGGACGCAGCACGTTGTCGATCGCGCTCACCACGCCGGTGCCGACGGCGAGGAGGATCGCGCCCTTGGCGGTCGAGCCGTTCACGAGCAGCCAGATGCCCGCGGGCAGCCAGATGGCCCACGCGCCGATCGGCAGCAGCGACAGAAACGCCATCGTGACGCCCCAGAACACCGGTGCGCCGATGCCGACGGCCCAGAAGAGCAGGCCGCCGGCCGCGCCCTGGGCGCTCGCCACGACGATCGCCGACACGACGCTCGCACGGATCAGGTCGTGCGCCTGGCTGATGACCTGCTCGCGTTGCTCCTCCTCGAACGGCAGCACGCGACGCACGAGCCGCATGATGCTCCGCGCGTCGCGGAACAGGAAGAACATCGCGAAGATCATGACAATCAGGTCGAACAGCACGACCCCGACGTTGCGCAGCAGATCGCCGGCCGATTCGGCGGCAAACCCTCCGAGCCTCCGTCCGAGATCGGCCGCCACGTCGGCGAGCGTGATGCCGGCGACCAGCGGCGCCCGGTGCTGGATCCACGACCACCAGTGTCCCACGCGCTCGAACTCGCCTGCGGCCACCGCCTCCTGCACGCTCGCGGCCGCGGCTGCAGCTTCACGCACGAACGCGCTGACCACGAGCAGCATCGGCACGATGAGAATGGTGGTCACGAGCAGCGTGCTCGCCAGCGACGCGAGACCGGCGCCGTAGCGCCGCTCGAGCCGCAGGTGCCACGGATAGAAGAACACGACGAGGATGGCCGACGCGCAGAGAGGCACGATGAACGGCTTGGCGACGATGTAGAAGAGATACGTCAGAAGGGCGAACGCCGCGTAGAAGGACGTGGTGCGGATGCGATCACGATTCTGCGAAGTGACTGGCGGCATGGGTGGGCGGACGCGGTGCAGCTTCTCAGTCGAAGGTCTTCGGTGAACTCATACCTGCCACGCCGTTCAGCGCCGCCGTCGCGCGCAGTCCGAGAACTGATCACGACAACTGAGAAGTGAGAGCGGACAACGGCGAGCCGCCGGCCCGGCACGCTTCTTCATTGATCCGCCTTCAGCTCCTCCTGGATGATGTTCTCGAACGCCGACAGCGGCTGGTTGCCCGAGAGGAACCGGCCGTTCACGAAGAACCCCGGCGTGCCGTTGATGCCGTGCTCCGTGCCCTCGGCGACGTCCTTCTGGATGGCTGCCTTCGGCCGGCCACTCGCAAAGCACGAATCGAAGGCTGCCTTGTCGATCGAGACTTCGGCGGCGAACTTCCCCAGGGCGGCGTCACTCGCGTCCGGTCCCGCGGCGTAGACGCGATCGTGAAACTGCCAGAACTTGCCCTGCTCGTTCGCACACCACGACGCCTCCGACGCACGGCGCGCCTGCGGGTGCAGGCTGTCGAGCGGGAAGTGCTTGTACACGAGCCGGACCTGCCCCGGATACTTCGCGAGCACCTGCAGAAGGGCGGGCTGCACCGAGCGGCAGTACGGGCAGTGGAAATCGGAGAACTCCACGATCGTAATCGGCGCTTTGACATCGCCGCGGACCGGCGCCCCGTCGGTGGCGACGGCGGCGCGAAAGACGGGCGGCGCCTCGAGGCGCACGTCCACCTTCGCCTTTGCCCGCAGCGTGCCGACGAACGCCTGGCGCTCGGAGGCGCTGCGCTGCGCCTCGATGTAGCTGCGGATCTGGCCGGTGTACTGCGCCGGGTCACCCGGAATCCGGCTGCGATTTGCGGCTACGAACGACGCGATATCGGTTTCCGTGACCGGCGCCACGCGCGCCGTGATCTCCTGCTCGACCAGAGCGTCGACCGTCGTCCCCCGCCGCGCCGCTTCGGCGGCCAGCAATCGCTGGGCGATCAGCTCGTCGATCTGCTGCTTCTTCAGTTCGTACGCCTGCTCTTCGAGCTTCGACAGGTTCTGCCCGAGGGCCTTGCGTACTTCTGAAACCGTAATGGGCTGGCCCTCGACGGTGGCGAGCACCTCGTCAGATGCCGGCGCGGGCTTCGCACTGGCGCTGTCCTGTGCGGTCGACGACGCTCTTGGAGGTGCTTCCACACGCGGAGATCGCGACGACCAGGCATCCGGCGGCACACAACAGGTTACGGTTCACACCGGCGGCGGTGGTGCGCATCGAGCTTCCTTCCGATGAACGGGATCAGACGAAGACGGCCCGGCGCTCGCGGGCTCACCGTGTCAGTGTACGACACCACCGCTGGCCGTCGGGTCGCCGACGATTATATGCTTGCCGTCTGCACCTCCGGCGTGCGCCATCCCTTACCGCCGAGCCGCGGCTCACGCCAAGGACGTCGCCCTGCATGTCCGACCCGACCACCGTGTTCCTCGTCCGCCACGGTCACACCGACTGGATCGGCAACCGGATCGCCGGCCGCACCCCCGGCGCGCACCTGAACGACAAGGGCCGAGCGCAGGCGGCCCGCCTCGTCGACCGCATGCGCCACCTGCCGCTCGGCGCGATCTACAGCAGTCCGCTCGAACGCGCCCGGGAGACGGCCGCCCCGCTCGCCAAGGCGCTCGGATGCGAGGTGCGGATGTGCCCGGAGGCCGTGGAGCTCGATTTCGGTGATTGGGTGGGGCACTCCTTTACGGAGCTGGCGGGCGACTCGCGATGGCACGCGTTCAACAGCTTCCGCAGCCTGTCGCGTGCGCCGGCCGGTGAGCTCATGCCCGAGGTGCAGACCCGCATCGTCGGGGCCGTCGCCCGCATCCGTGCGGCGCACCCGGGCGAGGCGGTGGCGATCTTCAGCCACGGCGACGTGATCCGCGCCGCAGTCGCGTACTTCGCCGGCGTGCCGCTCGATCTCTTCCTGCGCCTCGAGATCAGGCCGGCCTCCATAAGCGCCGTTCGCTTCTTCGATGAATCGCTGCAGATCCTGACCGTGAACGACACGGGGGAGCTCTATACGTGACAGATCATGGACTCGCGCGACTCCGCGCTTCACGTTCCGGGCGCCGGGTGGGGTTCCCGGCGACGCGGCTGCTTTCGAGTCCGCAGGTTTGGCGGTTCGATGTTCCCGGCGCCGGGTTCCATGCCGCAGCGCCTTGCCTGGGCGGAGCCTAGCCATGCGCCTCGGTCGAAAGGTGCCGCAGGCCGCGGTGGTTCCGTTTCGGACCAGCGATGCGGGAGAGGTGGAAGTACTCCTGATCCGGCGGCGGCGCGACGGCGGCTGGGGCATTCCGAAAGGCGTCATCGACCCCGGGCATACGGCGCTCGAGGCGGCTGCGATCGAGGCACTCGAGGAGGCTGGGGTCGAAGGGGAGCTGCTGCCGCGCACGATCGGATCGTTCGAGTACCCGAAATTCGGGAGGACCTGCCGCGTGGAAGTGTTCGGCCTGCGCGTGACGTGCGTCCACGAGCACTACGAGGAGGAGCGGCTGCGCGAGCGGCGGTGGTTCCCGCTGGCCGACGCGGTGCGAAAGGCCAAGCGGCCCGGGGTCGGCGCCGTCATCGCGCGTATCATCACCTGAATGCCGCCGCGATCAGATGGACGTGCCGGCCCGATCGCGCGCGCCGTTCGGGTCGCGCGGCGCACGCTCGGGCGGCTGCGGCCGGAAGAAGGGCTGCTCGTCCTCGGCTTCGTCGCGTCGGCCTGCCTCACGATCTACGCCAACGTGGATCTGTATCAGCGCGGCATCCGATCGCGCGCGATCCAGGGCGGCCTCCTGCGCCTCGCGATCGTCCTGGGGCTCGCGGCCGGCCTGCCCCTGTTGGAGCGACTCCTGCGACGAGGTCAGCACCGTCCGCGGCTGCTGGCGTCTGCCGTGTTCCTGCGGACGATCCTCCCGTTCGTCATGTGCATCGCGGTGTACACGAACCTGCACGACACCGTGCGCTACGTGAACAGCCACGATGTGCACCAGCAGATCGCCGCCGTGGAAGGGTGGATTTTCGGTGGGCAGCCGGTGCTGTGGATGGAACGGTACGTCACACCCGAACGCACCGATTTCTTCAACTTCTTCTACGCGAATTTCTTTCTCGTCGCGCCGTCGGTGTTCCTCGTGCTCTGGCTGACGGGCCACCGTGAGGAGGCTCGCACGGCGCTCCTCGGAGTCGTGCTCTGCTTCTACTCTGGATACGTGCTGTACGTGCTGCTGCCCGCCGCGCCGCCGCGGCTGTACTTTGCGTCACTCGGGCTGTTCACGACGTCGCTCCGCGGCGGGCCGGTCACGCACTTCCAGGAGGCCCTGTTCGCGATGATGCCCAACCACGCCGCGCGCGGCGCGTTCCCGAGCCTTCACGCGGCGGTGAGTTGCCTCAGCCTGTATTACGCGCGCAAGTACTGCCCCTGGTTCTTTCCGTTCCTCCTCGTTTTTGTTGCCGGACTGCTGGTTTCGACGGTCTACCTTCGCCATCACTGGGTGGTGGATCTGATCGCAGGCGCCGCTCTCGTGCCGTGGGTGCTCTGGCTCACCCCGCGGTTCGAACGCTTCTGGCAGACGTTAACCGTTGACCGTTGACCGTTGACCGCTGACCGTTGACGGTGCAGCGGTCGTTGCCGAGCGGTTGCCGAACATCACCACAACCGCGCCGCCCAGGATCACGAACAGGAGGGGATGGAGCGGATCGCTCAGCGGCCTCGGCGTGCGTGAAGGGGCCGCCGTCACGCTGAGACCGGTCGTCCCGGTCATCACGATGTTCACCGCCATCCACCATCCGGGTGAGTTCGCGCCAACCAGGTCAGGCGCCCCGCGGAACCGGAGGCCCGCGCGCGGCTGGCGGCCAGGCCCTGCCCTGATCACCCGACCCGCTGCCGGTCTCGGATCTCGATCAGCGCCGATTCCAGCTGTGCCGCGCGGTGCGCCGCGGTATGGGCTGACACGACGCGGGCGCGCGCGCGCTCGGCGGCCGCGAGCCGGGCCTCATCGGGGAGCGTCCGCAGCAACGCCAGCGTGTCGTCGGCCGATCGGCTCACGAAGATCTCCTGGCCGGGCACGAAGAACTCGTCGAGCCCCGGCCACTCGTCGCTGACGATTGGGACGCCGCAGGCTGCCGCCTCGAACAGCCGCACGCTCGGCGACCAGCCGGCGCGGATCATGTCGGCGCGGGTCACGTTCAAGGTGAAGCGCTGCGCCGTGTAGAACGTGCGGTGGTGCGCGGGCGCCACGTGGATCTCGCGCTCCACGTTGGCGGGCCAGGCGATCGTCTCCGGGTACTGTGGTCCGGCGACGATGAAGCGGCCTCCGGGCCAGCGCTCGGCCGGCTGGAGGAGCAGGCGCTCGAGGGTTGGCTGCCGATCGTCGCTGTAGGTCCCAAGGTAACCCAGGTCCCAGCGCACCTCCGCCGCACTCTCCGGGAAGTACAGCTGCGGGTCGAACGAGCAGTAAAGGGCCCGCGCGGCGGGGGATCCGAACTCGCGCTCGAGCCGCGTCAGCGTCGGCCCACCCGTGAACGACAGGTAGAGGTCGAACCGCGCGATCTGGCGCGGCGCGATGTATTCACACGTGCCCTGCCGCAACGCAGCCATGGTCACCGGCGTGTCGATGTCGTAGAACGCCTTCGTCCCGCCCGCTTCGGCCACGATCCAGTCCGCGATCGTGATGCCATCAGGCACGTACGACCCGAGGACGACGGCGTCGGCCCGGCGCACGGCCCTCGTGAAGCCGTCGCGCAGCTCGTCGAGACTGCGATAGACGACCGTCCGCCCGTGTGGCGGGACCGGCATGTCGCGGTTCTCCGCGTACCATGGCTGGTCGCGCTCGAGAAACAGCACGTCGTGTCCGCGTGCGGTGATCTCGCGCACCAGCGCCCGGTACGTCGTGGCGTGCCCGTTGCCCCACGACGAGGTAATCGAGAGACCGAGGACAACCAGCGAGAGGCGGTCGGACATGCGCGTCAGGCGGCGAGCGATGGTCGCATCCCGGTGAGCAGCTGCGAGACCTGCGCGGCACGGTGACCGTATGTGTGCTCCGCCAGCACGCGCTTGCGGGCCGCCTCGCCGATACTGCGCCCGCGGGCCGGGGTCAGTCGATCGAGATGCGCGGCCACGGCTTCGCCGTTCGGCGCGACGAGCACCTCGCGGCCGGGATCGAGAAACTGCTCGATTCCCTCCCACGCATCGGTGATGAGGCAGGCGCCGGCGCCTGCGGCTTCGAACACGCGCGTCGGCGGCGAGAAGCCGTAACGGGCCATGCTCTCGCGGTTCACGTTCAGGACGGCGGTCGGCGTGCAGTTGAAGGCGTTGTGGTCGCGCGTGAACACGTGCCCCGCGTAGCGCACGTTCGCCGGCATGACCTTGTCGTCCCACCCGCTACCCCCGAGCAGGAACCGGCGATCGCCCCGGTGTGCGGCCGCCGCCAGGAAGAACTCCTCGACGCGCGCCTCACGGTCGGGCAGCCGGTTACCGAGAAACGCCAGGTCGGCCTCGAACCGCGGATCCGGCGGCACCGGGAAATGCGTGGACGGCTCGAACGCGTTGTAGACGGGCACGCACAGGCGCGCGCCGAGCGCGCCGTAGGCGTCGACGACCGGATCGCCGCCGCCGTAGGTGAAGACCGCGTCGTACTGCGGAATCAGCTGCAGGAACGGATCGGCGGGGTCGCCATGGACGCGGTCGAGCGTGGCGGGCGCGTCGACGTCCCAGAACACCACCAGCGCCTCGGGCCTGCGCACCTGCAGGACCAGTCGTTCGAGCAGCTCGTCGAAGACGCCCACCCCGCTCGCCTTGACGATGACGTCTGCGTCCTGGGCCTGCTCGAGCGCGCGCGAGACGCCGTCGGTTCCTTCGCCCGGGTACACGACCACAGTCGCCCAATCGGGGTCCTCGATGTCGCGGTGCTGCTGGCGCCCGTAGGCGTCCGGTTCGAAGAAGGTCACGTCGTGTCCACAGCAGTGCAGGCCACGGACGATGCCCCGGTAGTAGGTGGCGGCCCCGTTCCAGTAGGCGGACACGAGGCTCGACGCGAAGAATGCGATCTTCATGCAACGGTCTCTGGTTGTGAGGTGAGTGCGGCGGTGCCGCGGACGTCGTCCAGGATCGCGAGCAGCTGGTCGACGCGATGGCCGCAGGTGTGGGCCGCGAGGATGGTGCCGCGGCCGTGGTCGACGAGGCGCATGCGCAGCTCGGTATCTCCGAGCACCCGAGAGAGCTGGCGGGTCATCTCGGCACCATCCGCGGCGCAGAGAAAGTCTTCGCCGGGCGTGAATAGCCCGGCCGCCGTGTGCCAGACAGCGGACACCAGCGGGATGCCGCACGCCAGCGCCTCGAACGGCCGAATCGTCGGGATGCCCGGGAGGGACGTGACATACGGCCGCCGCGGCACGTGCACCGTTACGCGGAACCGGGCGAACGTATCCGGCACCTCGTAGTTCGGCAGCCAGCCGCCGTACTCGATTCCCGCCGCCTCGAGCGTCTGGCGGGCCGCTTCGGGATAGCGCACGCCGAGGAATCGCGCCTTCAATCCGAGCCGGCGGATCGGCTCGATGAGGAACTCACGGAGCTCCGCCGTGCGCTCCTCGTCGCCCCAGTTGCCAATCCAGACGAGATCTCCTTCGCAGGGTGTCGCCGGGCGCGGATAGAAATGGCGCACGTCGGCAGCTTCGTGCCACGTCCATGCGCGGGCCGCCCAGCCATGGGCGAGATAGGCATCGCGAATCACGTCGCCGAACGCGAGCACGCCATCGTAGTGCGCCAGGTCGTAGCCGGCGATGGCCGCCCGGTCCGTCACCGACCGGTGGTGCGTGTCGTGGAAGAGCAGCACGTAGGACCTGTCAACTGCGTGGTGTGCCCCCACGGCGGCGACGAGCGCGTGGTCGTTCCACTCGTGCACCAAGCACGAGATCGGCGCCGGCAACCGCCGCCGGCACGTCGAGACGTGCCGGCTCGTACCGCGTGCTGATGCCGGCCAGTTCGGGATAGGCCTGCTCGAACCCGGCAAGCGCCGCCTCGCCGCGCTCTTCCATCAGGTTGACCACGCTCCACGCATCGCGCGGCTCGTGCACGCGGACGTCGTGTCCGCGGCCGACGAGCTCCGACACGACACCGCGGAGGAAGTGCGCGTTGCCGTGGTTCCAGTCCGACAGCAGCGAGTGGCAGAAGATCACCACGCGCACGACGAGGCCTCCATGGCGCCGGGCTCGGGCGCGAGCAGGCCGTCGTACAGGCGCTCGTAGCCGTCGACCATGCGCTCGACGGTGAACTCGCGGCCGCGGGCGCACGCGCGCCGGGCGAGTTCCATGCGCCGTGCCGGGTGCTCAATCAGCCGCTGGATCGCGGCGCGCAGGGCTTCGTGATCGTCTGGCGCGACGAACACCGCCGCACCGTCCCAATGCTCGCGGAGGCTGGGGATGTCGCCGAGCACGAGGCTGCAACCCGACAGCGCTGCCTCGAGAATCGACAGGCCGAACGGCTCGTATCGCGCCGGCATCACATATATCGACGCGCGCGCCATCCATGCGCGCATCTCGCTTGACGGAAGGCGTCCGAGGTAGTTGACAGCATCATCGGGCGCCGCTGAACGGCCAGCGTCGCCTGCTTCGCCGGCGAGCATCACGCGCCAGGGCAGGCGCGACGCAATGGAGGCGAGTGCCGTCACGTTCTTCGCCTCGTCCCAGAGCCGGCCGGCGCTCAGGATCACCGGCCCTTTGGGTCCGTCGTGGAACTGCGCAGCGTGCCGTCCGTTCGGCACCACCGTTCCGGCAATCGCGCCGTAGTGCGCCGACAGCGCCCGCAGCATCGCCGAGGATGGGGCGACGACGGCGCCGGCGGCCTGCAGACCGTCGCGGACGGCGCGTCGATACTCGTCCCACTCGCTGGAGGCGCCGCCGCCGCGCACGGCCGTCCACCACGAGCACACGCACGAGTGGGCGACGACCACCGTCGGTGCGCTCCACGGCAGGCTGCCATGCGCATACCCATTGAGGTGCACGATGTCGGGCTGCACGCGCGCCTCGAGATCCAGCAGCCACGATCCCGCCCGCGCCACATCGTCCCAGGGATCGTCGGCCCACTCGAGACGGTATTCGCTTTCGAGGAGACGGAGCGAGGGAATGGCGCGCGCGGCGGCGCGCTGGTCGTCGCCAGGGCGCGGTCCCATGGTGGCGAGCGTCACGGCGGCGCCGCGCACGCCGAGCCCCTCGGCGAGCTGCAGCGCGTAATCCCAGACGCCGCCGACCGCATCCGCAGTCATGAGGACGCGGCGGCCCTCGTGCTCAGCGTGCATGGGCCGGGAGCTCGAGATCGCGCAGCGGGCGCGGATGCGCATCCTGGACGTCGCTGAAGTCGACGTGGTTGGCGAGGTAGTGCGCGTGGGCGCGCTCCCAGGCGTCCTCGTCGGGGCGGCCCCAGAGCCGGGTGTAGTCGGGTGACCCCGGATAGGGGAACAGCGGAACCGGCTTGTTCGCCCAGACGCCGAACTGGAGCAGATGCTGCCGCCACTCTTCGACCGCGTCCATGTCGTCGACCTTGGCGTCGATGAGGTTGGCCTGGACGAACGGCACGCGCGCGCGCGCGTGGACCAGCCGCGCGGAAATCTCGTCCGTCGTCAGTCGGCTCTGCTTGTGCAGCAGGTTGCGCCCTTCTTCCGTGATGCTCTCGACGCCGGCCTCGATCGAGACGCAGCCGGCCTCGCCGAGCAGGTCGAGCATGTCGCGGTTCCAGAGATCGATGCGCGTCTGGACGCCGAAGAGCACCTGCCGCGTCATCAGCGCCTGCAGCAGCTCCTTGTTCGGCAGGAAGATCTCGTCGATGAAGTAGACGTACTCGATACCCTGCCCGATCAGCGCATCGAGCTCGTCCAGGATTACGGCGACGGGCCGCTTGCGGTACGCGTTCCTGAAGTTCTCCTTCGCGCAGAACGTGCAGCTGTACGGACAGCCGCGCGACGTCTCCATTTCCGCGCCGGGACCTGTCGGCGCCGCGTCGAAGCGGTGGTGGTGGTGCGCGTGACGCCGGACCGAGCCGTCGGCCCATCGCAACGCGGGGAGCGCCGACATGTCACACTGCGCAACTCCGCCCTGGAGGTGCGTGCGGCCGTCGGCGTCACGCGAGGCCACGTGCGGCAGGTCTGGCCAATTCGCGCGGGGCGTCGACGCCATGCGCCGCAGCGTCTCTTCGGCCTCACCCATGACCGCGAAGTCCAGCCCGAGCTTCCGGAGCGTCGTGGCCGGGGTCGTGGACGCGTGCGGACCGATGGCGATGACGGTGCCCGCCTGCTCGCGGAGGGCCTCGATCGTTTCCTGCGGACCGCGCAGCTCGGGAGGCGCGCACCGCCAGAACAGGTAGCTCGGCGCCGTGGTGACGACCGTCAGTTCGGGCCGCAAGTCCGCGAGGGCATCGCGCATGGCTGCCAGCGTCCAGCCATCGAGCAGCCCGTCGAGCAGCGTCACCTGGTGGCCGTCGGCTTCGAGCAGCGCCCGGGCGTACCCGTACTCGAGTGGCAGGTGCGGCTCGCGACAGCCGAAGTAGATGCTGCCCTCGAAGGACCACGGCGGGTTGATCAGCGCGATCTTCATGACGCCGCCGTGCCCACGGCGAGCTGCATGGGCACCCGCGTGCGCGACTCCTGCAGCCACCGGTAGAGCGCGTCGAGACCGCCGGCGACCGAGGTCTTCGCCTGCCAATCGGTCGCGCTGCGAAAGCGGCGCGTGTCCGACACGTAGTAGCGCTGGTCGGCCGCCCGCCACTCGTCGAACTCGACCTCGGGGCGCTCGCCGTGCAGCGTCTCGATGTGGTCCAGCAACTCGATCAGGCTCGTGGTGTTCGACGGCCCGCCGCCGATGTTGAACGCCTGCCCCGAGATGGAACCCATGTGTGCCTGCGCGCGCAGGAACGCGTCGACCAGGTCTTCGACGAACAGAACGTCGCGCACCTGCATGCCGTCGCCGTAGACAGTAATGGTCTGGCCCTCGAGCGCTTTGATGAGGAAGTGCGCGACCCAGCCCTGGTCTTCGGTGCCGCACTGGTGCGGGCCGTAGATGCAACTCATGCGAAAGACCGCGCCGGGCACCTTGAACGTGCGCGCGTAGTCGAGCACGTATTGATCGGCCGTGCCTTTCGAGCAGCCATAGGGGCTGTGGAAGCTGATCGGCCGCGCCTCGCTCACACCGTAGCGGCGCACCGTCGCATCCGACGGTGCATAGCGCGTGCTGTCGGCGTCGAGCGCGAGGTCTTCGAGGTCGCCGTACACCTTGTTGGTGGACGTGAACACGAGCGACGGCGGATCGGGGCGGCTGCGCATCGCCTCGAGCAGGTTGAGCGTGCCGCGCGCGTTCACCTCGAAGTCGGCCACGGGATCGACCAGGCTCGTCGTGACGGCGACCTGCGCGGCGAAGTGGAACACCTCGGTTGCGTCCTTGACGACGCGCTTCACGGCGCGTGCGTCGCGGATATCGCCGACCTCGACGCGCACGCGAGAGCCGTGAGCGCCGCAGAGCCACCGCAGGTTGCGCTCGACGCCCGGACGCGACAGGTTGTCGAAGATGATGACGGGCCGGCCGTCCGAGAGCAGGCGGTGCGCGAGGTTGGTGCCGATGAACCCGGCCCCGCCGGTGATCAGCGCGGGGCCTGTCGGCGTGCCGCTGCCTGGTGTCCGCGCGTCCCGAGCCGATCGAGTCATACCGTGAGCCCTCTCGCTGCGAGTTCCTGCCGCGCGGTGCCCACGCGGTCGTCGGCGTGCTGCCCCTGGAGCCACTCGGCCAGCTCCACGAGCCCCTCGTCGAGCGTCACCCGCGGCTCGTAACCGAGCCGCTCCCGGGCGAGCGTGATGTCCGCGAAGCAATGGCGGATGTCACCGACCCGGTACTGCGCCGTGATCTCCGGCTCGATCGATTCGAGCCCGAGCACGGCGGCCATGCGCGTCGCCACCTCGCGGATGGTGAGGTGCTCGCCCGAACCCACGTTGTAGGCGCCGCCGGCTGCGTCGGCGGCGCTGAGCGCGAGCCGGCAGGCGCGCACCACGTCGTAGACGCTCACGAAGTCGCGCCGCTGGAGCCCGTCCTCGAAGATCACCGGCGGCCGGCGGTTCAGATACCGCGACGCGAAAATGGCGAGCACGCCCGTGTACGGGTTGGACAACGCCTGCCGAGTCCCGTAGACATTGAAAAACCGCAGGGCCACCGTCGGGATCCGGTAGGCCGTGCCGATGAGCAGGCTCATGCGCTCCTGGTCGAACTTCGACAGCGCATAAATGGAGCTGAGGGACGGCGTCTTCGATTCCGGCGTCGGCGCCGGGGTCAAGACCTCGCCGTACGCGTTGCGCACCTGCCAGTCGCCCGCGCGCAGCTGCTCGAGCGGTCGCTCGACGGGCGCCGACACCGATCCGTCGGGCGCGCAGTAAAGGCCTTCGCCGTAGATGCTCATGCTCGAGGCGAGGACCAGCCGTTCGACCGGATGCTCGATCAGCGCCTGGAGCAGCACCGCCGTGCCGAACCCGTTCACGCCCGTGTAGTCGGCCACCTGGTACATGCTCTGGCCGACGCCCACCATCGCCGCGAAGTGATAGACCGCGTCGACGCCGCGGAGCGCGCGCTGCAGCGTCTCGGGATCGCGCACGTCGCCGACCTGCAGTTCGACTTCGGGATTGAGGTAATCGGGCCGCGCACGGCCCGGATGGACCTGCGGGGAGAGCACGTCGAGCGCGCGCACGCGGTGACCTTCAGCCAGCAACTCGTCGGCGAGGTGGGATCCGATGAACCCCGCGCCTCCCGTAATCAAAATCTGTTTCGACATCGAACGCTCACCCGCCGACGCGCTCGCTTCATGCGAAGCGGCGCGCTCACATGCCCTGACCAGCGCCAAATCTGCGCCCGCGCACGGCCGAGCCGAACGGCTGAGCCCCGGCGAGCTGCGCGGTTCGATTGAGCAAAGGAAATGCCGCGTGGATTAGCTGTCTACTGCGGGAAACAAGGCAACCGTATGCGCGGGTGGGATTCGGGAAGGATCTAAGTAGATCGTTTCACGACCGCCACGACCGTGCGCTGACACGCTGAGTTCGTGAGAGTGTCCGAGGGTGTCGTGTCTCACAACGCAAGCGATCGGCATCACCTCTGCTCGAACAGCGACGTCTCGAGCGCTGGCACGTAGCGGCGCACCATCCGCGCGCAGAACTCAGCAAACGCGGCGGGGTCGCGGGGCGGGCTCGTGTGGTGCGGTTCGACGCCTTCGCTCTGCGATTCCGGGGTGAAGCAGAAGGTAAGCGTCACGTCGAAGTCGGCCACCGCGGACATCTGGCGATCGAACCAGGCATCCGCATTCGGGCGCAGGCTGTCGGCCCAGCTGAGGCCGGTGCGCAGGTGGCGGACGCCGAGACGCTTCAGCCACTGCACCGCTTCGTCGAGCCGGTGATCTTCGAAATGAAACCACTGGCAGATGCCGAGCGCGGGCGTGAGCGCCGGGAACAGGCGGATCGCGCGCTTGGGCGTGCCGTCTTCGCGCAGCAGGCCCATGTAGAAGTGGCGGTAGTACGACGACCCCTCGGCCTCCCGGTGCCTCGTCGTGGCCGGCCACGCACGGGGCAGGTCGTACAAGCTGTACCAGTGGACGCGATCCACGAGACCGGCGAGAAGCGCCGCCGTGCGCTCGAGGCCGAACTCCTGCACCTCCTCCGCGCCGAACGTCGACACGCCCACTTCCGACACCCAGAGCGGCAGCTCGGTGACCGCGCGGATCTCGTCCAGCTTTTCCGGCCACTCCTGAATCTGCCAGTGGTTCCAGTCGAGCGGGAAGCCGTGCACCGCAACCACGTCCACGTGATCGAGGACGCCCTGCTGCTGCATGAGCGTCATGAAGGCCGGGTCAATCGGCGAGATGCCGCCGAGCACGCGCGGCAGCGTCGGGTGCTCCCGGCGGATCGCCTCGCTCGCCAGCCGCACCATCTCCGCAAAGCGCGTCCAGCCGCGATCGATCTCGAAGTTCCAGTGCGAGAGGTTGTTCGGCTCGTTCCAGAGCATGACCGCTTCAACCACGCGCCTGTCCTCCTCGCGCGGGATACACCGCGCCGTCGTGCTCGGGTGGCGCGCCGCGGCGGCAGATGAACACCTCGGCTTCCGGGTGATCGGTGACGACGAAGCCGGCGCTGCGCAGCATCGCTGCGATGGCGGTCTGGTTGGGCACCCACCAGTTCGTCGGGTCGCCCGAGTACTTGTGCTCGATGAAGTGCAGCCGCGGGAACGCGGGGTTGTCGAAGATGCGCTCCTCGGCAAACGGGTAGTCGGGTGCGACCTCGATTTCGCCGGCCGACCCGCGCAGCATCGACTGGAACACGAGCAGATCGCCGACCACATGCTCGTAAAGCAGATCGAGGGCGAGCAACGGGTGCCGCAGGTGATAGAGGACGCCCATGAACAGAACGATGTCGAACCGCTCCTCGAGCGCCGCCACGTCGTAAACGGACAGCTGCCGGAACTCGATGTCGGCGCCCTCGGCGTCCGCGGCGAACCGCGCCTGCGCGAGGTATGCCGGGTCCCAGTCGATGCCGACGACCCGCGCGGCGCCGCGGCGCTTCATCTCGAGGGAGTAGAAGCCGGCGTTGCAGCCGATGTCGAGCACCGTGCGGCCGGTGAGATCCGCGGGAATCGCGTGCGCGAACTGGCGCCACTTGAGCGATGGATAATCGCCGAGGAAGTGATCGGGCGCCGTCTGTACGCCGCGGATCGTCAGGTTGTGAAACCAGGGCCCGAGCGCGCGGATGCGGGCCTCGAGATCGGCGCGGTCCGAGGCACGATCGGCAGCCGATGCCGCAGGGTGGCTCATGGAGGTTCTGTCCATGGGCTCAGTAGCAAGCGAAAAGCCAAGGAGAGGCCAGAGGGCAGAGGCAGAGAGGCCAAAGGCAAGGGCTAAAGGCTAAGGGCTAAGGGCAGGATGCGGCTATGGCTACGGGCTACGGCTCGGTCCGAACGCTGAGGGGCTCTCAACTGCACGAAGAGGTTCGGCGATTACCGCGCGCTCGCCGGGCGCGTCGCTGCCGCTGACCGTCGCCGACCGTGACCAGCCCTTCAGCCCTTGGCCCTGAGCCCTTAGCCCTCCTTGGGCTTCGGCGTGTAATACCGCTTCAGCCATCGGCTGAGGCCGTCGAGACCCGGGTAGAGCACCCGCTCGGTGATGTTGGCCTGATCGAGCTTGTCGCGGATCTCCCACTTCAGCTCCGCGGGGACGATGATCTTGCGCCAGGCCTGCGGGTGCGCTTCGAGCCAGGTGTCGAAGCGGGTGCTGGAGCCGGAGAGCAGCGAGAACAGCGCGAACTGGTTGATGATGCGCTCGTCGAGCGAGGGCGGTTCGAGAAACGCCACGAACGGATCGGCGGCCAGGGCGTCGAATTCCGCCAGCGTCGGCGCGGCGTGCGCGAGCATCTCGGCGGTGAAGACGTCGGAGCCCTCGTCCGCGAGCACCTGCTTCAGCCGGTCGGGCAGCCACTGGTTCGTCAGGCTGTAATCGACGCACCAGATGACGGCGTCACAGTCGAACGTCTCGACGCGCTCGGTCGCGAAGTGCAGGGCGACGTACGGCGAGTACGTCCAGTCGAGCATCCGCGTCGGCAGCCCATGGTGCTGCGCGACCGCGAGCCAGTTCCAGACCGAATCCTGCGGCACCGCTTCGCGCTGCGCGTACTTGCGGAAGTTGCGCAGCATGTGCCGCTCGAGACTCCTCCGTCCCGCCGAGCCGGGCGAGGCTCGTTTCGAGCGAGTAGTCGATGCGGCCGACGCCGCGATACGCGAAGCTCGAACGGAATCGGCCGAGCGGCGCCTTCCACGACGATTCGTACAGCCGGTCGTGCAACTCGGCCCACGTGGCTACGCGTATGTCGTTCATCACCTGCGGGTGTAGTCTCTCCGGGGAACGATATCACTCGCTCGAGGGGCACCCGGCGCGCGGCGAGCCCGGGGCATGGCGGCGGAGCCGCCGGGTTGGCCGGGCCGGCGGCTGGGGGAGCATCGGGATGGAGCGTCGCGTTCAACCTCTCGTGGCCGCCGCGACGGTGTTTGGCCTGCTCGTCGGGCTTGGCCTCTATACCTTCGTGTACGCCCGCGGCGGGTCGTACCTGACGAACGACCCGGCGGCGTGCGCCAACTGCCACGTGATGAATGAGCAGTACAGCGGGTGGCTGAAGTCGAGCCATCACGCCGTGGCCGTCTGCAACGACTGCCACACGCCGCACGATCTCATCGGCAAGTACTCGACGAAGGCGCTCAACGGGTTCTGGCACTCGTTCGCGTTCACGTCGGGACGCTTTCCCGACAACATCCAGATCACGCCGCGCAATCACCGCGTGACGGAATCCGCGTGCCGCTCGTGCCACAGCGACATGGTGCACGCGATCGACGTCGGCGGACGTGTGCCCGACGAACAGATCTCGTGCGTGCGCTGCCACGCCGCGGTCGGTCACGGGCCGTCATGACGAGGAAGCGGTCGGCGCTGGGCCGCACGCGGAATACGGAGCGCAGTCCATCTCGCTGGACGATGCAAACGGCGAACGGTCAACGGTAAACGGTAAACGATCGACGTAAAGGTCCTCATGTCCACCTCTCCTCCTACCGAACCACGCGGGCCGCACCGGCGCCGCTACGGCCCCGTCTACCTCGCCGTCGTCGTGACCGCGGTGGCGACCGTCGCCGTCACGGCGCTGCTCGTGAACATCTTCGAGCACAAGCAGGAAGGGAGAAATCCCTTCTACCGTGTCGTCGCGCTCGACGAGAACACGGACGATCCGGCAGTCTGGGGCAAGAACTTCCCGATGCAGTACGACGGCTACAGGCGCACCGTCGACCAGGTGCGCACGCGCTACGGGGGCAGCGAGGCGATCCCCCGCACGCCGACGATGGCCGACCAGCGGTCGATCGTCGCGCAGTCCAGGCTCGAAGAGGACCCGCGCCTGAAGACGCTGTGGGCAGGCTACGCCTTCTCGAAAGATTTCCGCGAAGAACGCGGGCACGCCTACATGCTCGACGACCAGACGTTCACCGAGCGCCAGCAGGTCGTGAAGCAGCCCGGCACGTGCATGCAGTGCCACGCGTCGATCTGGGTTCCGTACCGCAAGCTGGGCGGTGGCGATCTGACAAAGGGTTTCGAGCTGATGAACCAGATGCCCTACATGGAAGCGCGCAAGCTGGTGACGCACCCGGTGGCCTGCATCGACTGCCACGATCCGGCGACGATGCAGCTGCGGGTGACGCGCCCGGGGTTCATGGAGGGCATCCGCGCCTTCAAGGCGTCGCAGGGCGTGCAGAACTACGACGTGAACGCCGACGCCACGCGGCAGGAGATGCGCGCCTTCGTCTGCGGGCAGTGCCACGTCGAGTACTACTTCAAGGGCGCGGAGAAGCGCCTCACCTACCCGTGGGCGAAAGGTCTCAAGGTCGAGAACATCATGGCCTACTACGACGAGGCCGGCTTCAAGGACTGGACGCACGCCGATTCGGGCGCGCCGGTGCTCAAGGCGCAGCACCCGGAGTTCGAGATGTGGAACCAGGGCGTGCACGCGAAGAGCGGCGTCACGTGCGCCGACTGCCACATGCCCTACATGCGCGAGGGCGCGCTCAAGATCAGCGATCACCACGTGCGGAGCCCGCTGCTCAACATCAACCGCGCGTGTCAGACCTGTCACAAGTGGTCGGAAGACGAGCTGCGAAACCGGGCGTATGGCCTGCAGGAGCGGACGTATCACCTGCGCAACCTCGCCATGGATGCGGTCATCGGCCTCATCACCGACACGAAGGCCGCGCGCGGCGCGGGCCGCACCGACGCGCAGCTGCAGGGCGTGTGGAACCTGCAGCGCCAGGCGCAGTTCCGGCTGGACTTCGTGGAGGCCGAGAACTCAACCGGGTTCCACGCCCCCGAAGAGGCCGCGCGCATTCTCGGGGAGGCGATCGACTTCGCGCGGCAGGGACAGGTGCTGCTGCGCGATCCCACGTTCAAGCCGCAGCACGCGCCCGGCGGAATGGGGGAGCCGACCCCGCCCGGTGAGCGGAAAGGGAACTGACGTGGGACGGTTCGCCGCGGGCTGTGATCCTCCCGTAGTGCCCGCCTTCAGGCGGGCCGTGATCCTCCCGTAGTGCCCGCCTTCAGGCGGGCTGGACATCCGTTGTCACCGCGCATGCAACCGGCTGTTCCAGAAGCCGTACGCGAAGTACAGGGCGAGGCCGAGGGCGAGCCAGATTCCGAACCGCTCCCAGGCTTGATGCGGCAGCCCCACCATGATGAACACGCACGCGGCTGCCCCGAGCGGCGCGACGACCCACACGAGCGGCACGCGGAAGGGCCGCGGCCGATCGGGTTCCATGACCCGCAGCATGAGGACGCCCAGGCACACGAGCGCGAAGGCGAAGAGCGTCCCGATGTTCGTCAGGTCGTATGTCTCGGCGGCGTCCCCGACGAGCGACGCAAGCGCGACCACCAGGCCCGTGAGCAGCGTCGTCGCGGCCGGAATACGTGTACGCGGGTTCAATTTTGCGGCCCACTGCGGCAGCAGGCCGTCGCGCGCCATCGAGAAGAAGATGCGCGGCTGGCCGAACTGGAAGACCAGCAGCACGGCCGCCATCGACACCGCCGCGCCGAGCGCCACGACCCAGCCGACCCTTTGGAACCCCGCCGCCTGGAGCGCATACGCGAGCGGGTCGGCGGAGTTCGCCAGCTGCGCGTACGGCACCATGCCCGTCAGCACGGCGCCGACGATGATGTAGATGATCGTGCAGATGGCGAGCCCGCCGAGGATGCCGATCGGCAGATTGCGCTGCGGATCACGCGTCTCCTCCGCGGCCGTGGAGATCGCATCGAACCCGATGTAGGCGAAGAACACGATCGCGGCGCCCTGGTGGATTCCGGTGAAGCCGTTCGGCGCGAACGGCACGTAGTTGGCGGGCGTCAGGTGCGTCACGCCTACGGCGACGAACAGCGCGAGCGCCAGCAGCTTGATCATCACCATCAGGTTGTTGGCGCGTGAGCTCTCGCGCGCGCCGCGCAGCAGCAGCCAGGTGATGAACATCACGATCGCGAACGCCGGCACGTTCACGAGCACGGGAATGCCCGCGACATGCGGCGCCGCCCCGAGCAGGCCGTGAACGTCGGGGTTCGAGCTGAGAAGTGCCGTGCGATAGCCCGTCGTCAGCCACGGCGGCAGGCTGAGGCCCACGCCTCGCAGCAGCGTGGTGAAGTAGTCGCCCCACGAGATCGCGACCGCCACGTTCCCCACCGCGTACTCGAGAATCAGGTCCCATCCGATGATCCACGCGACCAGCTCGCCGAGCGTCGCGTACGTGTAGGCGTAAGCGCTGCCCGCCTGCGGGATCATCGCGGCCACTTCGGCATAGCAGAGCGCCGCCAGGGCGCAGGCGCCGCCGAGCAACAGGAACGAGAGCACGAGCGCGGGTCCGGCGCCATACCGGATCACGGTGCCGTCGGGCGCCAGCTGCCCCGCGGCCGCGGTGCCGATCGCGCCGAAGATGCCGGCGCCGATCACCGCGCCGATCGCGAGCATGATGAGGTCGCCGGCGCCAAGCACCCGTTTGAGGGCCTGCGGCGATTCCTCGTCGATGATCAGGTCGGCAATCGGCTTGCGGCGGAACAGGCGTGTCAGCGTCATCGGTTGCGGCGATTCTCAGTGGGCCGTCGCCGGGGCGGCGGCCACGTGGACGAACCCATATACGGTGTCGTTCGACGCCACGACGAGGGCGCCGTTCGGATCGAACGTGATCCCGACGAGCCCCTCGCCCGATGCGACGAGCACGGGGTCGCGACCCTCCTCGAGGCGATAGACGCCGCTCAGCCCGGACAGCGCTTCGACGACGTGGAGCGATCCCGCCGCGTTGAACGCGAGCCCCTGCGGGCGTCCGAACCCCGCGTGCAGCACTTCGACGCGACCCTCGGTGCTGACGCGGTAGATGCGGTCGCATGATGACAAGCTGGGCACCGACACGTGGACCCAGCCGTCGGGGCCGACTGCCAGGTGATAGGCCGCCACGCTCGCGGGCAACGTGGCGAGCACAGCAGGCTGTTCACCCGGAGCGACCCGGAACAGTGTCCCCGATCGATCGCCGACGAACATGGTGCCGTCACGTCCGAAGGCCAGCCCGCACGCGACGCCGACCTCGGTGACGAACGGTGTCGCCTCGCCCTGTTCCGACACGCGATACACGACACCTTCGAATCGGCTCGTGACGTACAGTCGCCCATCCGGGCCGAACGCCATCGAGGTCGCGTTGACGATGCCCGACGCGAACGGCTGCCGAGCGCCGCCCGCGTCGACGCGAAAAACGGATACCGGCGCCTGCTGTCCGCGAGCGCCGCTCACCGTCACGTACAACTGACCCCGCGTGTCGAATACAGGACTGTCGACCTGGTGAATGCCGGTAGCCAGGGACCGCGCGACCTCGAGTCGCACGTCTCCGGGAGCCGTGGACAGCCGCACGGACATGTCGCCGCCATCCACGCCTTCGGGCACGCGGAACGCGACCCGCGTCTTCGATGCGGCAATCACATGTGCGACGGCATCGCCTACGGTTACGACCGGCGGGGCGCCGTGCGGGTCGAGCAGGCCGACGCCACGGACAATGACCTGCCCCCTGGGGCAGGCCAGCGGCGGATCGACGTCAATCAGATGTGTGGGGGGGCCGGAAGGCATCGGGTGCTGGCGTGTGGTGCTCACCCTAGCACAGCTTCGGAGTGCCGACGACAACGGGTGAGCGGCTGTCGTCAGCTGTCGTCCAGTTCGACATTCCAGTAGAGATAGTCGCGCCAGCTTTCAGGAGCGTTGCGCAGACCGATCGTGATCCGGACCGCCGGCGCCGACGTGGGGCGCCGCGGCGTCGCAATCAACCGCATGCCCGCCTCGGCTGGCGTGCGTCCGCCTTTCCGTCGGTTGCAATTGATGCAGCAGGTGACGATGTTCTCCCAGTCTTTGCGGCCGTTCTGGGTAACCGGCACGACGTGGTCGAACGTCAGATCGGTCGTCGGGAACAGGCGCCCGCAGTATTGGCATCGGTGCTGGTCGCGCGCGTAGATGTTCGCGCGCGAGAACGGCACGTAGTCGAACCGCTTTTTGATGCGGATATACCGGAGCAGACGAATAACGGCGGGCAGCTTGAAACTGACCGAGACAGACCGCACCTCGCGGTCGTAGACAGAAATGACCTCCACTTTCCCCTGGCACCAGAGCGTTATCGCCTTCTGCCAGTGGACGACCTTCAGCGGCTCGTAGGTCGCATTCAGGAGGAGCGTCTGCTCCATGGCACATTATATTGGGGACGGCTGACGGATCATGTCAAGCAGCAGTAGGTCTCACGTCATTACTGGCTAGCGGTCCAGGATGGGCGGTGAGGTCCTCGACCGCACGGTGTTCGGTTCTGTGAATGGGACGTCTTGGTGATGAGCGGCCAGGTGAACGCGACCCGCGATCGGCAGTGTGCGCAGTGGTGAGGGGCGCCCTGCTCGCCGTCACGGCATTGGTTGGCGCGACCTTCGCGGGATGCGCCAGTTCGGGTGTTGCGCCGCGGCCGTTTCCGGTACCTCAGGAATCGGCGGACACCGCGCAAGGACGGCCTGGCCCATCCGTCGTGGATACCGCCTTGTCGTTTCAGGGCACGCCGTACCGGGCCGCCGGCGCTGACCCATCAGGCTTCGATTGCAGCGGACTCGTCCAGTACGTCTTCTGGCAGCACGGCGTCGCGATGCCGCGCACGGTCGCCGAGCAGTTCCGGGCCGGTCGGCAGGTCGGCGACGACCGAATCCAGCCAGGCGATTTGGTGTTCTTCCGGATTGGCGCCGGCATGGTGTCACACGTGGGTATCGCCGTAGGCGGTGGGCAATTCGTGCACGCGCCGAAGGAGCGTGGCACCGTGCGCGTGGAGTCGCTCGCGGCGCCGTACTGGGCGACGCGATACGCCGGCGCACGGCGCATGGGCAGAAGCTGAGCCAAGCTGCGTAGTTGCGACCGGCGCAGTACGGCCCGCCTGGACGGCGGGCACTACGTGGGAGGATCGAATTGCGAACCGGCAGAGCAGCAGAAAGAAGCGCGACTCGACGCGAGCGGCTTTATGCGGCCCGATGCTCGCCGGTGCGGACGAGACGCCGTGAAGTGTCGGCCAGGAACTGGCGCACGTACAGATCGTCGCTGGTGTAGCGCGTCTGCAGCGACGGCCGCTTGAGCGGTTCAACGCGGACCGCCAGGTCGCACAGCTCCGGCTGATCGCTGGCCACTTCCGTATAGCGCTGCGGATAGGACGGGAAGCCCTTGAATGTCGTGCCGACGATGCCGCCGTGTTTCGCGGTGAGTCCGGCGAAGTCGTCGCGGAGGAAGTCGTAGACGGCCGGGTCCGGCCCCGTCTCGAGATAGCAGCGTACCATCGCCGCCACCTCGCCGAAGAATTCCGGGCTGTGCGCGTACGGCGAGACGCTCCCGTCGGGACGCAGGATGCGGCGGATCCCGCATCTCGTCGGATCGACGTGATAGAGCTCGTGGACGATCGTGTCGAGCTTCGCCACCCAGGGTTCCGCGTCGGGATAGAGCGAGTGCTTGCGCGATCGGGCGAACGTCTGATCGCAGAAGCGCGGCAGGCAGAAGGAGAGGAGGTAGTCGATCGGCTTCGCCCCGATGTGGACGGTCGGCGACTTGGTGATGAACCACTCGGACCGCCGGGTGATCGTCCCGGAGCGGCGGTCGCGCCAGAAGTAGTAGCCCGGTTCGCTCGACGGCAAGGTCAGGCAGTGGCAGGTCGCGTAGGCGCCGTCCGCGTGCGAGCGCCCGAACCTCGCGAAAACCAGCAGGTGCGTGGGATCGATGTACCGCAACGCCGGCACCCGCTTCACCACGTCGTCGATGAGCAGCGTAATCCGTTCGGTGTAATTGATCATGCGCGTCCTACGCACACGGACCACGGGCGTTCGCTGCGGGCGACCCGATGAATTGTGTGCGTTCCAGAGAACGAGCCGGTGTCGTTATATGCGGGCGCGGACGGTGTGTCAAGCTGGTCTGAACTGCACGAACCGCTCGCCTCACCCGCACTCGAGGGGGTGTATCGGCCGTTCATGTGCGCAGGAACAACCCAGCCGGCGATGGTGATGTGTTTCTTGTGAAGGCGGCTTCTTCCAGGCGGGCTGTGCGACCGGACGCGGGCGATGCGGCGCGACCGCTGCCGGCGTACCGGCGCGTAGTGAGAGGCGTCTGTCGCGCAGCGTTGGGCAGGCCTGCGCGATTCTGTCGTGCCGGCCCGATCGGCACGGCACGACGGAGCGGTGTTCAGTCTGCCCGCAGCGCCAGCATCGGATCCACGCGTGTTGCGCGCCGTGCCGGCCCGAGGCACGCGACGAGGCCCGCCAGCAGCATCGCGCCGGCAACCCCCGCCAGCGTGGCGGGATCGGTGGGGCGCGTGTCGTACAGTACCCGCTGAGCACGCGCCCGCTGACGCCGGCCGCGACCAGTCCCGCGGCGAGGCCGAGCGCCACGAGCAAGGTGCCCTGGCGCAGGATGTCGCCGAGCAGCCGGCCGGGCGCCGCGCCGAGCGCCATGCGCAGCCCGAACTCGCGCGTGCGTTGCGACACCGACGTCGCGATCACGCCGGTGAGCCCGGCCAGGCACACGAGCAGCGCGAGGGCAGCGAAGACGCTGAGCAGCAGCGCCGTGAGCCGGGGCGTCGCCAGGTAACGGCTGCGGAGCTCCTCGAGCGTGCGCACGTTTTCGATCGGCACGTTCGGATCGAGGCTGAGCACCGCGTTCCGGATGACTGCCGCCATCGCCTGCGGGTCGCCGGCCGTCCGCACCAGGATGCGACCGCCGATCGGCACAGGGGTCTGAGGCAGCGGCAGGTAGACCTGCGCGAGCGCGTCGCGCTCGAGTCCGTACTGACGCACGTCGCCAACCACGCCGACCACGGTGATCCAGTGCTCGCCGCCGTCGACCGACACGCGCGCCCCGAGCGGTGATCGCCGTCCCCAGTACCTGACCATCGTGCGGCTGATGAGGGCGACAGGCGCGGCCGTCCGCGTGTCGGTGGCCGCGAACGGCCGGCCGTCGACCAGCGGGATCCCAAGCGTCTCGAAGTAGGTGGGGCTGACGACCGCCACGTCCGTGTCGGGCCGGCGTTCCGCGTCCGCCTTGCCGTCGCCCTCGATGTCGACGCGGCTGAGCGACGGTTCGATTGACGCGAGCGGCACGGCGCTGCTGACCGCTGCCGAGATCACGCCGGGCTGCGCCGTCAGCCGATCGAGCAGCGGCTGGTAGAGGCCGAGACAGGCCTCGGCTGTCGGATAACGGGTGAAGTTCCCGAACACCTCGGCGGAGAGGATTCGATCGTCGCGATAGCCGGGATCGACCTGCTGCAGGCGGTACAGGCTCGTCAGGAGCAGTCCCGCACACGCCACCAGCACGACCGACACGGCCACCTGCGCCACCACGAGCGCGTGCTGAAGCCGCCGCCGCGACGCGCCGGGCCCGGCAGCGGCGCCGGCCTGTTTCAGCGCGGCCGCCGGTGCGCTCCCCGTCAGCAGCGCCGGGACTACTCCCACGACAATGCCGCTCACCACGGCGACAACGGCCGTGAACAGCAGCACCCGCAGGTCCATCGTCACCTCCCCGATCCGGTCGGTGAACCGGCCGATGAAGGCGGTGAGGGCGCCCTGGGTGAGCCCGGCGACCGCGACGCCGACGGCGCCGGCGACGACCGCGAGCAGCAGGCTCTCGGTCACGAGCTGCGCTACGAGGTGGCGGCGGCTGGCCCCCAGGGCCGTGCGGATGGCCAGCTCGCGATCGCGATTGAGCGTGCGCGCGACGGTGAGGCTCACCACGTTCGTGCAGGCGATGAGGAGCACGAGGCCGGTGGCGCCGAGCAGCATCAGCAGCATCGGACGCGCGCCGCGCGTCAGCGCCGTCAGCACGCTGGTCGTCGTGGCGCGGAAGCCCTGTGACTCGGGGTACACCTGCGGGTAGTCGTGCCGGAAGCGCTCCCCGACGAGCGCGACCTGAGCGGCCGCGTGCTCGTGCGTCAGCCCGGGCCGCAGGCGGCCGAAGACGCGGAGCCCACCGAACGCGCGGCGGTTCGCCCCCATCCGTTCCTCCGCTTTCGCGCGGAACGGGCAGGCCGATGTCGGCATGTAGACGTCGCACTCGCGCGGATACTGCGGGACGGCAGGCAGCACGCCGACGACTGTGTGCGGCCGGTCGTTCATCTGGAACACGCGGCCGATGACGTGGGGATCGCCGCCGAAGCGTGATTGCCAGTACGAGTGGCTGAGGATCAGCACCGCCGGGGCGCCATGGCCTTCGTCGCCTGGAACGAACGATCGGCCGAGCATCGGCTGGATGCCGAGCACGTTGAAGAAGTTGGCCGACACGACACCGGTGTCGACGCGGTCGGGATCGTTTCGTTCGATGAGGTCGAACGACATCTGGTGGAACTCCACCAGCCCGCTGAAGTCGGTCAGGGCCTCGCGGTAGTCGTAGAGCTCGCGGATCGACACGCCGACCTCGTCCTGGCCGACCAGCGGCGCCGATTGGCGCACCAGCACCAGGCGCTCGGCGTCGGCGTACGGCAGCGGCTTCAGCAGCACCCCGTTCACGAGGCTGAACATCGCGGTGTTGGCGCCGATACCAAGCCCGAGCGTCCCGATCACTGCCAGCGCGTAGCCGGGCTGACGTTTGACCATCCGCACCGCCGCGCGCACGTTCCGCGTGAGCGCATCGGCCCACGCCACCCGGCGGGCGTCGCGGCACTCCTCGCGCACCCGCTCGACCCCGCCAAATGAGCGCAGCGCCGCGGTGCGCGCCTCGGTATGTCCGGCTCCGGCGCGGACGAGGCGATCGGTTTCGAGCTCCAGGTGCAGCTGCAGTTCGCTATCCAGCTGCCCGTCGAGAACGTCTCCCTCGCGCAGTGCCCGCAGGCGGCGCGTCAGACGCATCCACATTGGCACCCTCCCGTCGCGCGCGACGCCGGGCGTCACGCTTCCCCTTCGAGCACGCGCGCCACCGCGAGCGTCATCCGCTCCCACTGGCGCTGTTCCTCTTTCAATTGCCGCTCGCCCTTCTTCGTCAGCCGGTAGAACTTCGCCTGGCGATTGTTCTCGGCGCGGCCCCACTCGGCTTCGATCCAGCCTGCGTCTTCGAGCCGGTGCAGCGCCGGATAGAGCGAGCCCTGGTTGACCCGCAGCACGTCGCCGGACACCTGCTGGATGCGCTGCGAGATCGCCCAGCCGTGCATCGGCGCGATCGCCACCGTGCGGAGAATCAGCAAGTCGAGCGTGCCCTGGAGCAGATCGAGGCGTGTTGGCGGCATGTCATTCGTCTCGTCAGCCGTTTACCGTCGGCTGTTCACCGTCGAGCGTTCTTCGTGCGCGTATCACCTGCAGGCGGCCCTTGTCCCGCACTGCGATGCCCGCAGTGCAGGTCTGGACCGCCGAGTGGTGTCGAATGCCGACAGCATGCGCTCACGTGTTGTCGGATGTCAACACAAGTCCGCTGCGGCAGGAACGTTCACGGGGCCGGATGGCGGGACGAACGGCGGGCGCATACCCGCAGCCGCTCACGGCGGCGATGGGCGCGCGCCCGTGTTGGCCGCGGGCACGGCCGCCGGTTCGGACCGCGCGGGCTCCGGCACCGCGGCATCCGGCGCCGCTTCCGGGACGACCGGCACATCGGGCGCGGCGATCGGCGGCGGCGGCGTCACCGCGCCCATGCGCGCGAGGATGATGCGCTGCCGCCGGAGGAGCCGCGGCGTCGGGTGCGCCGGCTGCAGCAGGCGCGCATTCACGAGTGCGCCGGCGAGCAGCGCAGCCTCCGCCGGCTCCACCGCTGCGGCGCGCTTGTGGAGATAGACGCGCGCTGCCGCCTCGGCGCCGTAGATGCCGTCGCCCCACTCGACGAGGTTCAGGTACAGCTCGAGGATGCGGCGCTTGGTCAGCGTGGCCTCGAGACGCCGCGCGATGATCAGCTCGCGAAGCTTCCGGATCGGATTGCGGGAGGGCGAAAGGTAGAGGTTCTTCGCGAGCTGCTGCGTGATCGTGCTGCCGCCGCGCGCGAGCCGGCCCTGTTCGAAGTTCGCCTCGATCGATTCCTTGAGCCCGTCGAGATCGACGCCGTCGTGGTGCCAGAACGTGCTGTCCTCGGCAACGAGCACGGCGCGTTTCAGGTGGGTCGAGATGCGTTCGTACGCGACCCAGCGTTGATCGCGGCGCGGCGCCTTGCCGTGCGCGCGGGCCTCCGCGGCCCGCAGCTCGATGAACGCGGTCGTGGCCGGGTTGGTGGTGACGAGCGGCCGCACGTCAGGGAGTGTGACGTAGATGTACGCGAGAGCGCCGAACCCGACGGCGCCCGACACCAGTGCCCAGTACGCCGCGCGCCTCGCCTTCACGGTCAACCGTTCACCGTCGACCCTTCGCGGTCACCGTTCATCGCTGTTTGCTGCGCCGACCCTGCCTCACTTCGGACAACCGCCGTCGACTGCTGATATCGGATCCGCGCCGGCATCCGGTCAATGGTCAGCGGTCAACGCATCGAGCGCCGCGCCGGTCCCCGCACCAGGCGCAACCGGATGTCCCATCCGCCGGAGGATGTGCTCCAGCGCACCGAGCAGCACGAGAATCGACGCCGGCACCGATCCGGCACCCATCAGGCCCACGCGCCAGACCTTGCCCGCGAGCGGCCCCATGCCGGCGCCTATCTCGATGTTGAAGGCCTCGCGCAGATCGCGGCGCACGGCGGCCTCGTCGACGCCCGCGGGCACCCGCACCGTGTGCAAGGTCCACAACCGCTCGCCGGCGGGCGGGTACAACGGCAGACCCATCGCCTCGAGGCCGGAGGTGAGCACCTGGTGATGCCGCTTGTGGCGGGCCCACCGCGCCTCGAGACCTTCCTCTTCGACCACCAGCAGCGCTTCGCGAAGCGCATACACGAGCGTGGCGGCGATGGTGTGGTGGTACTTGCGGCCGACCCAGTAATCCTGCAGCAGCCCCAGATCCAGGTAGAAGCTGCGGCAGGGTACGCGCCGCGCCAGCGCGCGCGGCGTGAACACGAGCGGCGCCAGGCCGCTCGGCGCGCCCAGGCACTTCTGGCTGCCGCTGTAGCACGCGTCCACGGCCCACGCCGAGACGTCGAGCGGCATGCCGCCGAGCGAGGTCACCGCATCGACGAGCACGAGCGCATCGTGCGCCCGGCCTGCCGCGGCAATCTCCGCGATCGGGTTCTCGACGCCCGTGGACGTTTCGGCGTGCACGGCCGCCACGACATCGGCGCCACCCTCCTCGAGCGCGCGTTGCACCGCGCCTGGATCGATGGCGCGCCCCCACTCCCCGTCGATGCGCCGCACGTCGCCGCCGTATCGCGCCGCCATGTCCGCGAGGCGTGCGCCGAAGTAGCCGTTCACGACCGACACCACCCGGGTGCCCGGCGCCACGAGATTGGCGACCGCCGCCTCCATCCCGGACGTGCCGGTGCCCGACACTGCGAGGGCGAGCGAGCCCTCGGGCGCGCGGAAGACGCGGCCGAGCGAGGTGCGGATGTCGTCCATCAGATCGAGCAGCGCGGGATCCAGATGCCCGAGCACGGGAGCCGCCATCGCACGCATCACGCGCGGTGGCACGGGGCTCGGACCCGGCCCGAGCAGGAGACGTTCGGTCGCAGGAAGTGTGGTCATGCGGATGTCAGCAGCGTTTCGTATTGGCGGCGAATGAGGGCGATGATGTCGGGCGTCGCCGGCGCGAGCGGCGCGCGCGGCGGGCCGGCGGTGAATCCGGCGATGTCGGCCGCCGCCTTCAGCCCGGCTACGCCGTAGCGCGAGCCGACGAGATCGCAGAAGGGGTCCAGGCGCCGCTGCAGCGCGAGTGCCTCCCGATGCCGGCCGGCGTCGGCAAGCTCGAAGAGCTCCGCGCAGAGGTCGGGGATGACGCCTGCGACCGCGAGCACCCCGCCGCGCGCGCCGATGCACACGGCCGCGTAGAGCGTCGCGTGCGCGCCGCCGAGCACCGCGAAGCCGTCGCGCGCCAGCGCCACGTACTTGCCGAGCAGGTCGAGGTCGGGCCCGGACTCCTTGATCCCGATGATGTTCGGATGACGCGCCAGCCGCGCGAAGGCATCGACCGGCAGGGTCACGCCGGTGAAGACGGTCACGTTGTACAGCAACACCGGCACCGGGGATGCGTCGGCCACCGCCTCGTAATGCCGCACGAAGTGGTCGGCCCCCAACTGCGAGCGGAAGAACGATGGCGTCCGCACGATCACGGCGTCGACGCCGGCGGCGGCCGCCCGCCCCGTGGCGGCGATCGTGGCGCGCGTCGACTCGCGACCGGTGCCCGCGATGAGCAGCTGCGCGCCCGAAACCGCGGGCCGCGCGGCCTCGAGCACCCGATCGCTCTCGTCGTCGTCGAGCAGCGGCGCTTCGCTGTTGGAACCGAGGAGGACGACCCCCGCCAGCCGGGTGCGGCCGTAGCGAGCCAGGTTGCGCGCGAGCGCTGGCAGATTGACGTCGTCGCCTCGGAAGGGCGTGACCACCGGGGCATACACGCCCCGCAGGTGAACGGCCATCGGGCGACTCTAGGCGAGCGGGGGGGTGGTGTCAATCGGCGTGGCGGCCGAATCGGAGACGATGTTGATGGCCAGTACCACCGAGAAGATCGCGAGCGCTGGCGCGAGCAGCCAGGGCGCGCTCGGCAGCACGCCGATGTTCGCGGCTTCGTGGAGCAATGTGCCCCAGGTGGGGAAATCGTCAGGAAACCCCACGCCCGCAAACGCCAGCGTCGCCTCGGCGAGGATGCACGCAGGCAGCAGCAGCGCGAACTGCGTCCGCAGAAAGCCCGTCGTCGCCGGCAGAAGGTGACGGAACAGCACGCGGCCGCGGCTCGCACCGAGCGCCACCGCGGCCTCGGCATACTCTCGGCGGCGTTCGGCGGCCACGATCGCGCGGACGCCGCGTGCCGCGAAGGGCCAGCCGACGACGGCGAAGATCACGGCCGTGATGCCGAAGGTCCACGCCGGCGGCACGACCAGGGGTAGAGCCGCGCGGAGGGCGAGCAATACGTAGAGCGCAGGCAGCACGAGCAGCACCTCCGCGACGCGCGAAATGAGGGCGTCGGTGAGGCCGCCGGCAAAGCCGGCGAGCGCGCCGGCCGCCGCGCCCAGGATCGTGGCGCTCAGTGCCGCGACGAGCGCCAGGCCGAGCGAGATCCGCGCGCCGTACAGCATCCGGCTGAAGAGATCGCGCCCGAGCCCGTCGCCGCCGAGCAGCAGCAGCGGTTGCTCCGCATCGGCTGGCGCCGCGGCGCCGCGCCACCACGGCAACCGCAGCGGGATGGGGTGCGACACGTCGTCCGCGTAGCGTCGCTCCAGCGGATTCACCAGCCGCTGTGCGTAGAAGAAGGGCGACGTGATCGATCCGCCGCGGGTGAACAGGTGCACGCGGGTCGGCGGTGCGTACGCGCGCCCGTCGAACTGACGCGCCGGATCGTTCGGCGCCAGCCACGGCGCCAGCGCCGCGGCAGCGAGCCATGCTGCGAGCACCAGCCGCGCCCCCGTCTTCACGAGGCCACCCGCTCCAACGCGTCCGCATCGGCGGCCATGGTGATGCGGGGATCCACGAGCGCGAGCAGCAGGTCGGATGCGAGGATCCCAGCCGAGAGAAACACCGCGGCGGCGGTCGCGCACCCCGCTGCGAGGTAGATGTCGCGGGAGACCAGCGCGTCCACCGTGAGCCTCCCAAGGCCGGGCCAGGAGGTGACGAGCTCCACGGCGACCGATCCGCTGAGCAGCGTTCCGACGATGGGCCCCGCCACGGCGGCCACGGGCTTGGCGCTCAGCCGCCACGCGTGGCGCCAGAGCATCTGACGGAACGACAGCCCACGCGCCAGCACCGCCGTCGTCGAAGGCTCCGCGAGCGCCTGCGCGATCGCCTGTGACTGCACGCGCTCGATCATCGCGACAAACGGCAGCGCGAGGGCGACCGCCGGCAGCGGCACATGGCGCGCCACGTCTTCGGTCCACCCGAGCCACCCCGCGGGCGCGAGCGCAAGCGAGGTCATGCCGCCCACCGGCGCGAGGCCCGTGGCTGCTGCGAAAGCCACGAGCAGGATCGCGGCAATCAGCGGCGGTACCGACAGGCACACGCCGGACACCGCGCGAACCGCGGCCGGGAAGGCGCCGCCGCGGCTGCCCGTGAGCACGCCCGCCGGGATCCCGATGCACGTGATCAGCGTGAGTGCTGCGAGCGCGACGATGGCCGTGTTCGCGGCGCGGTCGGCGACGAGCGGTCCGACGGGCCGCTGAAACATCAGGGAGGTGCCGAAATCGAAGCGCGCCGCACCGGCCAGCCATTCGGCGTAGAGGACGGCCACCGGGCGATCGAGGCCACGGGCCGCGCGCAGCCGGTGGCCCGACCCGGTCGGGTTGAACCCCATGATGATGTCGAAGTAGTCGCCCTGGGCCGCCGCCGACAGCAGGAAGGTGGCAGACGCGACGATGAACACGACAACGGCCGCCGCGAGAACGCGGCGAAGGAGGTAGGTGACGAGGGCGCCGCGGCGACCGTGCACGCGTGCATGATACGGGCAGCACGCGGCAGACGGCACGCGGAAAGTGGCGCGTGCAGGGCCTTCAGCCCGTGGCGTCCGACGCTTTACCGGTCTGCGGCATCAGCGCGTCGCGACGGCGATCTCGTCTACGTCCCACAGGAGCTGTGGCCGTTGCGCGGCCGCGCGGCCCCCGATCACGCGGGCGCTCGTGGCCACGAACACGTGCGGGGAGGCGAAGCTGAGGGCCGGCACGTGCTCGGCCACGGTTTGCTGCACGTCGGCAAACAGCCGCTGCCGCTCCGCCACGTCCAGGGCCGCCGCCTGCTGGTCCATCAACGCGTCGATGTGAGCCTCCCACTCGGTCGCCGGGGTCTTCTGCGCCGGATGCCACAGGTGCATGCTGCCCGACGACAGCCAGAAATCCCGGTTCCCCGCCGGGTCGGTGTCGGTGACATCGAGCCAGTGGTAGATCGCGTCGTAGTCGTTGTGCGCCCAGCGGTCCATCATCGCGCCCTGGTCGGTGGCGACGACGTCCATGCGCACGCCGACGCGGCCGAACGCCTCGCGCAGGAACGCGGCGCCCTTCTCGCTCGCGGCAATGCCTTTCTGCACCATGAGCGTGAAGCGCACCGGGGCGCCCGACGCGTCTTCGAGATCGCCGGGTTGCCGGCGATCCGATAGCCCCAGGCCGGCCAGCAGCGTACGGGCGCGCGCGACGTCGTACGCCGGCCGGTCAGCCGCGGCCGAGTACCACGTGCGGTTGGCCGGGCTCACGAGACCCCAGGACGGCTTTGCGGCCCCGAGATACACGGTTCGCACGAAGGCCTCGCGATCCACGGCGCACGACAGCGCACGCCGGAAGTCGTCGCTCTGAAGCCACGGCCGCGTCTTGTCGCGCGAGCCAAGGTTGAACCAGAGGAGCTGCGAACCCAGGTTCGGGCCCACGTCGATGACGCGCACGCGCCCGGCGTCGGCCTGGCGCTTGAGAGGAAAGTAGTCTTCCGGGCGCAGCTCGCTCTGAAGCAGGTCGAGCTGTCCCGCCTGCAGCCTGAGGAGCTCCGCGTTCTGATCGGGAACGATCTCGAGCGTCAGCCGATCGAGGTACGGCAGCTGGCGGCCGGCGGCATCCTTTCGCCAGTAGTGCGGGTTGCGGGCGAACGTGAGTCGCTGGCCCGGCTGATACTGCGTCAGGACGAAAGGGCCGAGCCCGGTCATCTCCGCCGGCGGCGTCTGGGTGCCCCACGCGGTCGCGAACGTGCCATCGGCCAGCGCCCGGGCCAGGCGGTGCCGCGGGTAGATCGGCAGGCTATCGAGCAGGCGGAGACCCGGGCCGTATGGCTCTGGAAACGTCAGCGCCACCTCGGTCGGCGAGATCGCACGCACCACCAGCGGCTCGCCCCGCACACGCAAGGCGTCACCGAGCGGGCTGGCGGTCTTCGCGTCGTAGGCCGCGGCGAAGGAAAACAGCACGTCGTCGGCCGTGAACGGCTCGCCGTCGGAGAAGCGCACGCCGCGGCGCAGCCGCAGCGTGTAGGTGCGCCGGTCGGCCGAGAGCGTCCAGCCCTCCGCGAGCCACGGCTCGAGTTCCAGCGTGGCGCTGTTGATGCGCACCAGTCGTGCCTGGGTGAGCATGGCGATGAGGTGCGTGGGAAACGCGACGCGCATGTACCGGTTGAAGGTTGCCGGCTCGGTGCGCACCGTGGCGACGAGCGACCCGCCGATGCTGCGGGGGGCCGTCAGCGGCGCTCCGGCGTCGCGCTCGCGTGTGAGCTGCCAGGAGGCGAGCGCCACGACGCCGATCCCAAGGAGGGCCAGGAGCGCCCACCGAAGCCTGGTCACGTTTCCGCCTTTCAGGCCAACCAGTTGGCCACTCGTCGGACCACTCCCGTTGCGGAAATTGCTACACTCCGGCCGTTCCGCAATTCAACTTTCCGCATCCCGCTCGGGTTCCGGTTAAGTCGCTGCCCTCGCGTCCTCTGATCCGACCGTGCTGCGTCGGTCGAGGGATCAGGACGTAAGTACTGCCCGCTGTATTCGTTAGTGACTTCCCGGGCGCCGGCCCGACAGGTGGCACCCCCCCTGCCTATGCCTAACCGCGGAGGCCCTGCATGCCGTCTTGTATCACTACACCCGTGGGAACCACGCCCGAGCCGCAACTGGGGCGGAGCGTGTCGATCGAACAAGCAGCACAAGTTCTCGGCGTATCCCGGCGGACGATTTACAACCACATCAAGAACGGCCGTCTCGCCACGCTGCGCACGTTGGGCGGTTCGCAGCGGGTACTGGTGGCGTCGCTGCCGAAAGCGGCGGCGATGGGTCACCCCGTCGCCCCGTGGCCGCAGGGGCCAGCGCTCGTCTAGCAGAGTACTCGCAATCTTGTTCCCTCTGGAGGAGGAATCAATGGCTTCGCTCGCTCCCCTTCGCCGCATGGGCGGCATCGTCTTCGTCGGTCTGCTCGCGCTCGCGACCACGGTGGCCGCGGCGCCTGCGGACCGGTTGTCGCGCGACCTGCGTGAGGAGCTTGGCGGCGGGCAGGCGACCTCCGTCCGCGTCATCGTGCAGGGCAGCCCGGCGACGGTAGACGATCTGGCGCAGCGCTACGGGGCGAGTGTGGCGAAGCGGCTGAAGACGGGCGCGGTTCTCGAGGTGACACGCGAGGCGCTCGGCGCGATGGGCGCCGACCCGGCGATCGAGCACGTCGCGGGCGACACCCTCGTGCGCTCGCAGATGGCGGTGTCGGTGCAGGCCATGGGCGCCGACCAGGCGTGGGCGGGCGTGCTGCCAGGCGTGGCGCAGGCGACGGGTCGCGGTATCGGCGTCGCGCTGATCGACTCGGGCGTGTCGCGGCACAGCGCGCTGCAGGGTCGCGTGCTGCTGTCGCTCGACTTCACGGCCAGCCAGGGGACCGGCGAGGACCAGTACGGGCACGGCACGCACGTAGCAGGGATCATCTGGCGGGTCGTCGGCCTCCTTCAAGGGCGTGGCGCCGGGTGCGAACCTGGTGAGCCTCAAGGTGTTGGGCAGCGACGGCTCCGGGCGCACGAGCGACGTGATTGCGGCCATCGACTGGGCGATCGACAACCGGGCGCAGTACGGGCTGCGGATCATCAACCTGTCGCTCGGCCGGCCGGTCTTCGACTCCTATCTGGACGACCCGCTCTGCCAGGCCGTCGAGCGCGCCTACCGTGCCGGCCTCGTCGTCGTCGCGGCGGCGGGCAATTACGGGAAGCTGCCGGACGGGCAGCCGGTCGTGGGCGGGATCACCTCGCCGGGCAACTCGCCGTATGCGCTGACGGTGGGAGCATCGGACACGCGCGGCACGGTGGGGCGGTGGGACGACCAGGTGGCGCCCTGGAGCTCGCGCGGGCCGACCTACCTGGACAACATCCTCAAGCCTGACGTCGTGGCCCCCGGCACGGGGATCAACTCGCTCTACGCGCCGGGGTCCTACCTGGCGCGCACGTATCCCGAGCGGCTGACGGCGGGGCAGGGCCAGACGGCGCTCTTCCGCCTGAGCGGCACGAGCATGGCGACGGCGGCCGCCTCCGGGGCGGCGGCGGTGGTGCTCGAGACGAACCCGGGGCTGACGCCGGCCCAGGTGCGGATGACGCTGCAGATCACGAGCTCGTTCATGCCCGACGCGGGCCTGGTCGGCGCCGGCGCGGGCAGCCTGAACCTCGCCGCCGCCGTGCAGGTGGCCAAAAACGGGCCGGATCTCACGGGGATTGGTTCCTCGGTGGGCGGGCAGGCGGTTCCGCTGTCCGGGCTGGCTTTTGGAGCGGAAGGGCCGGATGTGTCAGGCAACACCATCGTCTGGGGCAACACCATCGTCTGGGGCAACACCATCGTCTGGGGCAACACCATCGTCTGGGGCAACACCATCGTCTGGGGCAACACCATCGTCTGGGGCAACACCATCGTCTGGGGCAACACCATCGTCTGGGGCAACACCATCGTCTGGGGCAACACCATCGTCTGGGGCAACACCATCGTCTGGGGCAACACCATCGTCTGGGGCAACACCATCGTCTGGGGCAACACCATCGTCTGATCCCCAGCCGATCCTAAGCGCACCCGCGGGCCGCCACGACGTAGCGCCAACAGAGAAAACTCGAGATTAGCCATGACTCCTATAATCGTCTGGTCGTAAACGACCGATAAGGCATGCGGACCCGCTCCTAACCGGGATTCGACGCATGAGCCTTCGCCACCTCTCGCGCCCCGGCAAGCTATACGTCTGGGCAGTGATCGTTGCCGGCGGTTGCGCGGTGGCTGCCTCGACCGTTGAGCTGTTTAGGTCTCCGGTCAGTCATCAATGGCTGATCCTCGCCGCACTCACGATTTTTAGCGGCTCCGCCGCCGTTAAACTTCCGTCCGTTCCCGTCAGCCTGTCGGTATCCGAAACCTTCGTTATCACCTCCGTCCTCCTCTTCGGTGCACCTGCGGGCACCCTCACCGTCGCCCTCGATGGGCTGATCATCTCGTTATGGCTGCATCGAAGACGTAAAGAGTTCCACAGACTACTATTCAACGTGTCCGCTCCAGCCGTGTCACTCTGGCTGTCGGCGCAACTCTTTTTTTATCTCGCGGGCCTCCGTCCGCTGATATATGAGAGCGACCAAACCGGTATATCGCACTACATTGCTCCCCTTATCGGTTTCACAATTCTCTATTACTTGATCAATAGTTGGTTAATAACCTTTGCAGTCTCATTCGAGACCGGCCAGCCGGCATTCCCGATCTGGAAAACAAACTTCGTCTGGCTGTCTCTAAATTTCTTCTGTGGCGCGTCGGTCGCAGCTCTCCTTCTAACAATTTTTCCGCATCGCATCGATTTAACGTTCCTCGCATATGTAGGGGCGATTCTGCCGTTGTTGCTGGTGTTGTACCTGACATACCGGACGTCTATGGCGAGAGTTGAGGATGCCAATCGGCATCTAGGTGAGATGAACCAAATGTATCTCGCCACGATCGAGACGCTGGCACTCGCGGTAGACGCAAAGGATCAAGTGACGCACGGCCACATTCGCCGCGTCCAGTCTTTCGCTGTAGCACTCACTCGTCGACTCGCAGGCGCCGACCG
The DNA here is from genome assembly GCA_963697705.1 of Vicinamibacteria bacterium. Taxonomy (GTDB): domain Bacteria; phylum Acidobacteriota; class Vicinamibacteria; order Vicinamibacterales; family JAENWD01; genus CAVUCH01. The sequence goes on along the minus strand of CAVOPA010000003.1, from coordinate 995,828 downwards.
GGGATTGCTACACGCAATGGAAGCCGCCTCGCTCTTGCACGACATGGGCAAACTAGCCGTACCAGAGCACATATTAAATAAGCCCGGCAAGCTTACCTCGGCCGAATTCGACCGTATGAAATTGCACGCCAGCATCGGTGCTGACATCTTATCCTCGATACATTTTCCCTATCCCGTCATCCCGATCGTCAGGCATCATCATGAGAACTGGGATGGCACGGGCTATCCGGATGGTCTTGCCGGAATAGCGATTCCGCTTGGCGCACGGATCCTATCGGTGATCGACTGCTTTGACGCTTTGACATCGGATCGTCCATACAGACCGCGGCTAACAACAGAACAAGCATTGGGCATCCTCGTACAGCGCCGCGGCGTAATGTACGATCCATTGATCGTCGACACTCTAGTGCAACACATCTCTGAAGGAACAACTCACGGTGGAATTGAGCCTGGCCATGGTAATTCTGCTCTCCTTGAACTCGCTAGGCGGATCGCCCAGAATGCGCGGTTCGTCCCCTCAGGTCGAAGCACGATGAACTCTGTCCATTGCTCGGCCAGGTTTCTGAGGGCCTGCGCAACATTGGGAGCGGCGCCGGGGGCGCCTTCTCTGCACGATGCCATGCAAACTGCTTGGCCATACATCGCGGATCTCGTCCAGGCAGCCCTGGCGATACTGTATGTATACGATCCGAGTACTGACGACTTAGCGGTTGCGTACGTCAACGGACCGCATGATCACAGTTTGAGTCAGCTTCGCGTACCACTGGGCAAGCAATTAGCAGGCTGGGTCGGCGCCACCAGACGGTCAGCACTGAATTCGAATCCAACTTTGGACTTCGACAAAACGACGTTTCCTATATGCGGGCGTATGCAAAGCTGCCTTATGGTGCCATTAGTTATTGATGAAATGCTCGTCGGCACACTGGGGTTATATTCTTTACAGCCGTCAATGTACACTGCTGATGACCAGCACGTTGTGGAACTCCTCTCGGGCCATGTCGCAAACTTGGTGATCAAAGTCGCCGCGGCAGATGGCGAAACGAACTCGCCCGTCAGTGTGGTACGAAGGGTCGCATCAAGCTGATGTAGTGTCACGACAATGTCCTTACAATGACGCACGTGGCAGTATGCTACGCGGCATTGTGGAAGTGTGGGCCGTCGACCGCACGAGCGCCGTCCTGCTGCTGCGATTCAGGATCAAGACGCCCACACTGAGTTCGTCGCGTTCCTGGCGCAGATTTGGCGCGCTGCCTAAAAGCGCGAGATTCCATCTGATTGTCGATGACCACGGCTTGCGCGGCACCATCGCGGTCTGGGAGAAATGATTCGAGCGGTCGACGAATAGATGGTGCATCACAGCTGCCCACACGGAGCCGTCCGAGTGAACGTGGCATCCTGAGGGATGTTCATTACGGCAATGTGAGGGACGGCACATTGAACGAATTCGTTGTAGTGCAATCTCTCCAGCAGGCTCTCCACAGCTTCACGATCGTTGCTGCTATCAGTCGTTCCACTGAATCGTTTGGTTGTGCTCCCCGCTCCGTCGTGATGAGCAATGACGAGATGTGATAAATTGTCGAGCCTCGGTCTTCCTCTACGGCTGTGGCATCTTCAGAGAGAGCTGCAACCATGCACGACATCTATCGCACCATCGAACTCGGACGGTTTCGTGAAGCCCTAACCTCGGTGAGGTCTTCACCCCGAGACCCGACGCTCTCGGGTGACGAGTACGACGTGGTTACCGCCGAACTGCTCGAGCGGACTGGCCGGCCGCACGAAGCATGTCAGTTTGCGAAGCGAGTTCTCGCGAGGACTGCGATACCGAAGTCATTGCACGCGCGAGCTTTGATCGTGCTGGGTACGATCAGCCACGACGGGGGCAACCGCGCCTTGGCAGTCGAGCACCTAAATACAGCACTTACACTCGCTGAGGGTGCCCGGGCAACGAAAGAGTCGGCGTGGGCAAGATTGAGGCTGCTTTTAGTCCTGGCCGACACGTCCTCGCCAGAGTCACTCGCGGGCTATTTGCGGGATGTACGACGTGCAGTGATGCGTCTCGGCGACACCGCAATGACTGTGTCGTTGCACTTGTCGGTTGGTGAGACGGAGACTCGACGGGGAGCGTTGGAATCAGCGTCTCGGCATCTGCGAGTGGCGTCAGCGCTGTTGAGCGGACATCACAATGAATGGCTCGAAGGCCTTGCTGAGATCGATGCGTCATGTCTGGCGTATTTGCTCTCTGATCCCGACGAAGCAAGGTTGCGTGCCGAAAAGGCGATGCAACGGATTGCCATCTCCGGCCACTCGAAAAGCTACTTGGCTGCTGTGTCGAACCTTGCTCACATCGATCTCGCCCAGAATAGGTTGACGCTTGCGGCCCGGAACCTCAATCATGCGTGGGAGCTCGTCGGCCATAACGTGCACGCACGAGTGGGTGTGTTGGACGGACTTGCGCAGCTAGAGTTGGCGAGAGGACGATTTGCGGAAGCAGGCGAGCTGCTGGAACGGGCCTTCGACGCGCCGTTGGATGAACTTTCATACTGCAAGCTGTGGACTGAGCGCACGCGAGTAAGGCTCGCGCTGGCCACGGGTGAAACAGCGGAAGCGCATGGTTTCGCAACGCGAGCTCTCTCGCACGCGGCGATAGTCGGCGACCGTTCCCTCATCAAGCTCCTCAGTCTGCTCCGGGCCGAAGCGCGGATTTCCCTCGGTGACCTCGCGGGAGCTGCCGAGGACATCGTCCAGGCTGCGCCGCCCGAAGACGAGCCGCCGCTCGAGATTCTCGCGGAAATTCACCGTGTGATCGGCAAGGCCCTCGTCTGCGAGGGCGATCCCGTCGGCGCCCGGGCCGCGTTCCAGCGAAGTGCGCGCATCTTCCGCGGCATCGGGCATCTGCGCGCCCAGAGCGAGGTCGAGGCCGAGGCGGCCTGGATGTCGCGTGGTCGGCAAGTGACGGCCCGGCGCGGCAGCGCCGCGCGGACGCCTGGCGACTCTCACATCGACGCCGGAGACGCGCGCGCAGACCTCCTCCTGCGGCAGGCAACCGCCATCATCGAGCAGGGCGGACGACCCGATCTGCTCGGCAGCGAGGTGCTCGCACTCGTGATGTCGGCGGGCTGCGCATCCGCAGCCGCGGTCGTGTCCACCCAAGCGGGGCGCGCAGCCATAGTGGAAGAACGATTCGGGCTGGACCGATGCCGAAGCGCGCGCCGCTGCCGCTGCACCAACCCCGCCCGCTCTGCTTCTGGGGTTTTGGCGTGAACGCGAGTGGCACCTGGTCGCCGCCATTGCTCCTACGGTTTCGGCACGCACTGCGTGGCTGGCGGTCGAGGCGCTGGCGAGTTCCGGCCGCGCGCTCGCCGCTGCACGGCGCGAGGCAAGGGAGCGCGAAGCGCTGTGGCCCATCGACGATCCCGACGATCCGTCACCCGGGATGTTCCTCTCGGAACAGATGAAGGACCTTCTCAGGGATGCGCGCCGCCTGGCGGCCACACCCGTCAACCTGTTGATTACCGGTGAAACAGGGGTCGGCAAGGAAGTGATGGCGCGGGTCATCCACGATGCGAGCCGTCCGGGCAAGCCGTTCATCCCGTTCAACTGCAGCGCCGTGCCGGCTGACATGCTCGAGAACCAGCTGTTTGGCCATCGCCGCGGCGCCTACACCGGGGCCGACGAGACGTTCCTGGGCGTGATCCGATCCGCCGAGGGCGGCACGGTGTTCCTGGACGAAATCGGCGAAATCGGTCGCGACCTCCAGCCCAAGCTGCTGCGGTTTCTCGAAACCGGCGAAGTCCAGCCGCTCGGCGAAGCGCACCCGGTGCGCACGAACGTCCGTGTGGTCGCCGCCACCAACCAGGATCTCGGCCAGCTGGTACGCGAGGGGCGCTTCCGCGACGATCTTTTCTTCCGGTTGAACATCAGCATCCCCATCCCGCCGCTGCGCGACCGCCGTGAGGAGATCCCGAAGCTCACCGACGGTTTTCTCGAGCGCTTCGCCCGCGACTTCAACAAGGGACACCTCCGCCTCGCCGGCGAGACGATGGAGTACTTGGTGCTCTATGCGTGGCCGGGCAACGTCCGGGAGCTGATGAACGAGCTGCGCCGGATGGCCGCGCTCGCAGAAACCGACGCCGTGCTCATGCCCGAGCATCTGCACCCCAACATCCTCGCGAGCCGGCGCACACGGCCCGCCTCCGAGCGGGAACTCGAGCCCAACGAGCTGGTGATCCGCACAGACCAGCCCCTTCCGGCCGTCGTCGAACATGTCGAGCGCGCCATGATCCAGCACGCCTGGCGCGTCTGTCACGGACGGGTCGAGCAGGTGGCCAGGATGCTCGGGCTCTCGCGGAAGGGCCTGTATCTCAAGCGCCAGCGCCTCGGCATCGGGACGCCCGAGAGCTAGCGTCGCTGCGACAAAAGTTGCCGGCTTCGGCGTCGGGGCCTTCCTGGATGCTGCATGAAGGGTCCAGCGAACAGAGTTCCGCTTCGTTGAAGCAGCAGTCGGCCGCCTGCATGGAACCCGGCGCAGGCCACATCGACGACCGGCGTCAGGGGCGCGGGCGCAACGCGTGTGGGGATCCAGGTCCTGCCGCCGTCGCTAGCACCAGCAGCACGTTTACAGGGCCGTGCGCGACGAGGGGATGCGGACGTCGCTCCAACACGCCCGCCTGAAGGCGGGCACTACTTCGGGAACGGCGCCCGCGCGTACGCTCAGGGTGTGCAGCCGGCGGAGTCGGTGCCTGTGGAGTTGCCGGGCGTCGACGGCCGCGGTCCCAACGGGGGTTGATCGCTTGCCGGTGGGGCGGTCCGCTTCCCGAGCCGCAGGGAGTAGCTGGTCAGAAAGATCTCGCGCGGGAACGTAGCGTCGCCGGCGATGCCCGTATACGGATTGGGATGCCGGTTGTAGTAGTAGCCGAACGGCACGTTGAACGACACCGTGTGCGGTCCCTGCGAGAAGCTGAACCCGGGCTCGATGAACATCTCCGTGCCCGGCCGGCGCCAGCCGAAGCTGTCGCCGAACAGGTCGTAGGTCTTGAGCCCCTCCACGCGCCAGGCGAGCGTGGCGCTGAACCCTTTCCAGACGTGAACCGTGCCTCCGGCCCGCGCCAGGTACTGGTCGGGCACCGAGTTCACGTCCAGGCCCGCGAACTGCCCGGTGTTGGTCGGCAGGCCGAGGATGGCGATGATCGACGGCGTATCGTTCTTGTCTCTCGGATTCACGAGGTAGCTGCCCGACGCGAACAGGAAGGACCGCTTGACCTGCCAGAACGCCTGCCCCTCCACCATGAGGCCCCAGCCGCCGTCGCCGGGCTGCACCGACTGATCGACGTCCTGCAGCGCCTCGACGCGGTCCGTCCGCCGCAGGAACGTGTCCTGGTAGTGATAGTTGCCCGTCGGGAACTTGATGCCGCCCCCGGCCGCGACGTTCCAGGCGCGGTGCGTCTGCGGGTTGAAGATCCATGCGCGGCTGGTGAGGCCGATGTCTCCGAGTCCGCGCCCGTGCATCGGGATCTCTTGCCGCGGCGCCGGAAACGGATAGGCCGGATCCCGGTACGCCCATGATGACCTCACGAACGGCACGCCCAGCGACACGCTCAGGCGCCTGGTCACGACGCGCGTCACGGTGACGTCGAACAGGTTCTGCCGGTTGGTGACGTAGTTCTGGAGCTGCTGCCGCTGCACTTGCTCGACAGTGCCGCTGTAGTGATCGTTGGAGACGAGATTCCGCGTCGACAGGCTGACCTGCCACTCACCGGGTTGCTGATAGGGGCTGGCGTTCGCGCCAAACACGGGCGCGTTGTTTCTGATGAGCACTCAACCCTGGGCAAACGCCCTCGGGGTGAACGCCAGGGCCGACACGAGGGTCACAACCGCAACGATCAACATCCGCATAGCGCGCCGCGCCTCCCGATGATTGTTCGAGCAGCGAGAATACGGGCCGCGAGCGTGCCGTTCAATACTGCGAAACAATTACGAGAACGCGGCACAAACCACTACGCCGAGGATTAATCGGTGTGGGTGCACGGCGCTGCGTTCAGCTCGCTGCCAGCCCGACGCGGGCGGCGATGCTGGAATCGAGCGGGCCGTCGAGCGGCGGCGAGGGCCCCATCCGCCGCGGGCGCCCATGCAGACCGGTTGACTGCTCCAACGGCTGCTACGAGCGCCCGCGATGTGCGGCGGCGCGACATCCAGTCGGGTTTACGCCTTCAACACGCGGCGTATCCGCGCGAGGTGGTGGTAGCTGTGTCGCACCGCGTGATCCTCGAGCACGAACTGACACGTCACCGGTGCGTCGGAGTAGAGGGAGGCTGGAGCGGCGCGATTGAGTTCGTCGTCGCTCAGCGACCGGATTGCTGCTGCCGCCGCCGTGCTGTTGCCGCGGAGCAGATTCAACGCCGTCTGCTTCGTGACCGCGCTGTAATCTCTGGCGTGCGCCGCATTCATCGCGTGCACGTCGTCCATTGTCACGCCGACGATGGGCTGGCCCGCGGCAAGCGTCTGCGCCAGCTGGATCTCGACCGGGTACACGCTGGCGACATGATGCACGACGACGCCGACCGTGCGGCCGTCGCCGGGGATCCGCGTGTTCCACTCGCCGTCGGTCAGGCCGCTTGCGAACTCCGCCAGTGCGCGGGCGCCCAGTTCGAGCCGGTCGGCGAGCGCCTGGGCTCGTTGATTCGTGCGGTCACCGCCTGCCGACGGTGAATGCGCGGGCGTTACCGCGTGATCGTGCGAGGCAGCAGTCGTCATGGGAGCCATCCTTTCGAACATCCGCCGACGATTCGTCGCCGGCTATGCGTCAACCTTAGGGCGCGGCGATGCGTCGAGCCATGCGCGGACGTCCGATTTGTCTTGCCGTCCGTCTGCAATCGGTGCCGGTCATGCTCCTCGGTCCGAATCGTATGCCCGCGCGTCCGACACGTGCGAGTCTCGTGTACCGGATGTCCTGCGACGGATTGGGTTGCCATCATCTGACCGGCATTGCGTGCTTCGATTGCGCGTGGAGTTCCCCGTCCGCAAGCAGCGTTTCGTCAGGCGGCCACTGACGAAACCCGGCATTCTGGCCGGCGCGCTCCACGGCGAGCCATCGAGCGGATCCATTGAATCTGCCGGTCTCCGCCATGAGGACCTGCAGCGTCACGATTGACGCCACGTACTCTGCGCGACGCGCGCCGCGTGGCCCGCGTTCCGTTCGCCGCGCCAGCGGGGCACGTGCGCGGCCAGGCATCGCATCGGGAAGCGAATGGCTCCGGGGCAGGGATTCGAACCCCGATACGCGCCTTCAAAGGGCGCTGTCCTACCGTTGAACGACCCCGGAATACGACCCGCCCGTGAGGCGGATCCGACAAGTGGAGGGACGGTCCGCCGCTACTCGAACCGCTCGTGGATGCGCTTCTTGCCGAACACCCACGCGATGACGATGCTGATCGCGTAGAGCAGGATCATGGGCGCGGCCATCAGGGTCTGGGTGACGACGTCGCTGGTCGGCGTGATGACTGCCGAGATGATGAAGATGATCAGGATCGCGTACTTCGTGTTCCGCCAGAGAAATCCCGCCGTGATCAGCCCGAGCCGCGCGAGCGTGAACACGAGCACCGGCATCTGGAAAATGACGCCGAAGGCCAGGAGCAGCTGCGAGTACAAGGAGAACACCGGCGTGATGCGCGGCATGAACTCCATGTAGTCCTTGGTGAAGCTGCCGAGGAACGTGAACGCGATCGGGAACACCACGTAGTGGTTGAACGCCGCGCCGGTCACGAACAGCACGCTCGTCGACAGGATGAACGGCAGCGCCAGCCGCTTCTCCTTCCGGTACAGCCCCGGGGCGATGAACAGCCACAGCTGCCACATCACGGCGGGCGCGGCGATCACGACCCCGGCGAGCGCAGCGACCTTCAGCTGCAGCATGAAGGCCTCGGTCGGCTCGGTGTAGATCATCTTCCGGCCGGCGGGCAACGTCGCCGCCAGCGGCCGCATGATGAAGCCGAAGATCGCGTCGATGAAGTAGAGGGCGATGAGGAAACCGGCGCCGAGCGCCCCGATGGCCCAGATCAGCCGCTTCCGGAGCTCGTCGAGGTGCTCCAGAAACGACATCTTGCCGTCGGAGGCGTCCTCGAGCTCGTCGTCGTCGGGTGGTTCGTACAGCGAAGTTCCGGCCTTCGACCCGGGAAAAGGCACCAACGCCATGGGAGCCTGGCGCTACGCGCTGTCGGCGTTGCGCGCGACCGGCTCGTCGTGCGCCGTGTTCGTCGTGGGCGTCACCGGGCTGGCGGCCGTCGCACGGGTTCGCTGCTCGTCGAGGCGCACCTCGTCCTCGAGCGTGCTCCGCAGCTCGTTCGACGCCTTCTTGAACTCGTTGATGCTCCGGCCGAGCGATCGCCCGAGCTCCGGCAGCTTTCGCGGCCCGAAGATGATCAGGGCGATCACGAAGATGACGATCAGTTCCGGCATGCCGAGCGAGCCAAACATTGTAGAGCTCCAGCTGAAGTGACGGGTCCGCGGGACGGAGCGGCCGGAGGCCCCACAGGGGTACTCGCCGAGGGTCGCCCATCGTGCATTGACCGCGTATTGCATTATAGGAACGGGACTCGGAGCCGGTCAAGCGCGCCGAGGTCATGGCCTGCCGCGAAATCATTGCTGGCCTTGAGGTTATTTGCTACGATCCGGGCCATGCCCCGTTCCCGCGGCCTGATGCTGGGGATCTCCACGATCCTCGTGTTCGCTCTTCTTGGCGGTGTGCTCGGCCGCGGCGTCGCGGCGCGAGAAGACCGCCTGCCCGAGCAGTACCAGACATTCACCGCGGCCCTCGATGCCATCGAGTCGCGCTATGTCGACAAGGTCGAGTCCGATCAACTCGTCTACGGCGCCATCGGCGGCATGCTGCAGACGCTCGATCCGCACTCGAGTTTCATGGACCCGAAGCAGTTCGCGCAGCTGCGCGAACGGCAGGAGGGCCGCTACTACGGGCTCGGGATCACGATCCAGGTGATCGACCAGGACATCACCGTGCAGGGGCTGTTCGAGGGCTCGCCGGCCTACAAGAAGGGCATCCGCCGTGGCGACGTGATCGCGCAGATCAACGGCGAAGACGCGAAGGGCTGGACGAGCGACCAGGCGGTGCGCAAGCTGCGCGGGCCGAAGGACACGACCGTGCAGGTCTCGATCCGCCGCGCCGGCGTCGACGATCTGATCCCGATCGAGGTCGCACGGGACGAGATCTCGATCCCGAGCATCCCCGCCTACTTCATGATCGACGATCAGACCGGCTACGTGCAGCTGCGCGACTTCGCCGAGAACACCGATCGCGACCTCTCGCACGCGCTCGGCGAATTATCGAACCAGGGCATGCGCCGCCTGCTGCTCGACATCCGCAACAACCCGGGCGGGCCGCTCGATCAGGCCATCCGCGTGTCGAATCGGTTCCTGCCCAAGGGCGATCTCATCGTCTACACGAAGGGCCGGATGCCGAATTCGGACATGTCGTATCACGCCACCGAGGAGAGCGAGTACACGCGACTGCCCGTCGTGGTGCTCGCGAATCGCAACAGCGCGAGCGCGTCGGAGATCGTCACCGGCGCCCTCCAGGATCACGATCGCGCGCTCATCGTCGGCGAGACCACCTTCGGCAAAGCGCTCGTCCAGTCGGTCATGCGGCTCAAGGAGAACGCGGGTCTCGCGCTGACCACGGCCCGCTACTACACGCCGAGCGGACGCCTGATTCAGCGCCCGTGGGATGGGACCTTCGACGAGTACCTCACGTACTCGCTCCGTGGCCAGAGCACCGAACGCCCGCACGAGGCGAAAGACCTCAAGCTGACGGATGCCGGCCGCAAGGTGTACAGCGGCGGCGGCATCGAGCCGGATCGGCGTCTCGAAGGACCGATCGACGGCTTCAATCCGACGAAGTTCGGCCGAAGCCTCTACGCGCGCCAGGTGTTCGCGACGTTTGCCCAGCGCTTCTGGGCCGAGGGCGACACGCGCCAGCAGCCGTCGGGCAAGGATCGCCAGGTCGTCGGGCCCAACTTCGTCGTCGACGACGCGATGATCGGGGAGTTCAAGAAGCTGGCAGCATCGTCCGGTGTCAAGATCGACGAGCAGGCGTTTCAGACCGACCTGCCGTTCATCAAGGCCATGATCCGGTACGACATCGACCTGTCGCTCTTCGGGGTGGCGGCCGCCCGGCGGCATCTGATCGACGCGGATCCGCAGGCGCAGTTCGCCCTGGGCCTGTTCAACGAGGCGGAACGGCTCACCGAAACGGCTCGTGGCAAGGGCACGCGGGCCGGCGCGCGCTAGGTCAAATCACGGAAGGCTCGGCCGGCGACCACCAAATGTTGCGTAGCAGATTGCCCTTGCCACTATGCATGGGCCTTGCTACACTCACCGCCGTCTGAGCGGCCCCGGGGCCGCATCCCCTCACGGGATGCGAAAAGGGCTGCGCAGGTCGCGGTCGTCGTCGTCCAATCCCAGCTGAGCGGGTATCCCGAGCGCATCCCAGCCGCTTGACCGGTAGACGTGTGCCGGCCTGCGCCGGAGGTCCGCCGGGACGGGTGCATGCCGCGACGGTCGAGAACAATCACGGACACGGGGAAGCACCATCATGCGCCTGCAACGCCTCGAGATCGCCGGTTTCAAGTCCTTTTCGGATCGGTCGGAGCTTGCCTTCGACCAGGGGGTCACCGCCATCGTCGGCCCGAACGGGTGCGGCAAGAGCAATGTCGCCGATGCGATCACGTGGGTGCTGGGCGAGCAGAGCGCGAAGAGCCTGCGCGGCGACCGGATGGAAGACGTGATCTTCAGCGGCAGCGACGCCCGCAAGCCCACCGGGTCCGCGGAAGTGCGTCTGCTGCTCGCGAACGTCACCTCGGCGCCCGCGTCGGAGCGGCATCACCCGGGCGACGAGACCGAGGCGAGCGGCAACGGGAACGGGCATGGACCCGTGAACGGGAACGGCAATGGCCACGCTCTTCTCCCGATCACGGACCGGCATGTCGAAGTGATCCGCCGGCTGTATCGATCGGGTGAGAGCGAGTATCTGATCGACGGGCAGATCTGCCGGCTCAAGGACGTCCACGAGCTCCTGATGGACACCGGTCTCGGCGCCAAGGCGTACGCGATCATCGAGCAGGGCAAGATTGGCTTGATCCTCAGTTCGCGTCCCGCCGATCGCCGGCAGCTGATCGAAGAGGCCGCGGGGATCACGAAGTACAAGTCGCGCCGCCGCGCCGCCGAGCTGAAGCTCGATGCCGCGCAGCAGAACCTCACGCGCGTCGACGACATCGTGTTCGAGGTCGAGAAGCAGCGCGGCACGTTGAAGCGCCAGGCCGCGAAGGCGCGCCGCTATCGCCGGCTGCGCGAGGAGCTCCGCCGCTGGGAGAAGGTGCTGTTCGCGCGCCGATACCGCGAGCTCTCGTCGTCGATCGACGGCACCCGTACACGGCTCGCGCAGGGGCGCGAGCGCGAGGCGCTGGCCGCCGCGCGTGTGGCGGAGCTCGAAGGCGCACTCGGCCGCGTGCGGATTGAGCTCGCCGAGGCCGAAGCCCGCGCGACGGCGGTGCGCGAGCGCGCACATGCGCGCGAGCTCGAGACGCAGCGGCGGGAGCAGCAGGTGGAGCTGCATCGGCAGCAGGTCGCCGCGCTGGAGTCGCGCACCGCCGAGATGGACGTGGAGGTGGCGCTGCTCGAGACTCGTCGCGAGCCGGGGCGGATCCAGATCGACGAGCGGCGGCAGGCGAGCGCGCAGGCGGAGACCGAACGGCGCGAGGCCCTTGCCACGCTCGCGGCGGAGCAGGAGGCGCACCAGGCGGCTCTCCGCGACCTCGAAGGGCTCGACGGCGACGTCGAAGCCGCACGCAACGAGGTGTTTGCGGCCATCAACGCGGCGACCGCGCTGCGGCATGCGATCCAGAGCGCGACCGCCGCCCGGGAGCGCGTTTCACAGACGCTGGGAACCCTGGAAGTAGAGGAGAGCGATCTCCGCATCGAGCGCGAAGCGCTCGCGTCGGCGCGACTGGCGGCCGAGGATGGACTTCGGGAGGCGCAGGCCGCACATTCGCGTGCGCACGCGCTCCGGGCCACCCACGAGGCCGCTCTGGTTGCCGCCCGCAGCGAACACGAGGCGCTCGCGCGCGAGCTTCGGGCACGCGAGCACGAGCTGGCCGGCGCGACCGCGCGGCTGCGGTCGCTCGAAGAGCTCGATGCGGAGCGTGCCGGGTACGGCGATGCCGCACGCGTCGTGCTCGCGCAGGCCAACGGGGCCGTCGGACAGCTTGGCGCGGTTGCCGACTATCTCGATGTCGATCGGCAGTACGAGCGCGCCGCCGAGGCGCTGCTCGGTGACCTGCTGCAGCACGTCATCGTGCGCAGCCACGAACACGCGCAGGCGGGCCTGCGGCTGGTGCGCGAGCACAACGCCGGACGCTGCGGGTTCCTGGTGCTCGAGGGCGGGGCAGAGACATCCGACGAGCCGCGTACGGCTCCTGCACCGGGGCTGCGGTCGCTCGGAGAGGTGGCGCGCGCCACGGGTCCGTACGCACGCGAGATCGGCGAAGCCTTGGGCGAGGCGTGGATCGCGGAGTCGTACGAAGACGCGGCGGCCGCGGTTCGTGAGAGCGGCGTGGCGATTGCGACCATCGGCGGCGACGTCCTGCGCGGCACGCACCTGGTGTACGGCGGGGCGGCCGCCGAGGCGCGCGGCATTCTCGCGACGAAAGGTGAGATCCGGGAGCTGCGTGAGCGCATTGCCGCCGAACGGGACGCGGTGTCGGCGCTGGCTGCGCGGGTGGCGGCACTGGGAGACGCGATCGTCACGACGCAGCAGGCGATCGGCGCCGCCGCCGTCGATCTGCATCAGCACGAGAAGGCCATCGTCGGCTTCGAGGCGCAGCTCGCGCGTGCCCGGGAGGATGCTACGCGGCTCTCGCGCAGGGGCGAGCAGCTCTCACTCGAGCGCCGGCGCGCGGAAGACGAGGCGCGTGCAGCTCGACGCGCGCCAGGTCGAAGCGCGCGAGTCGATCACCCGCATCGAGCTGGAGCAGCGCGCCGCCGACGAGCGCCTGAACACCGCGCAGCGGCGGCTGTTTGCGGCACGCGAGACCGTGGACCGCATCAGCCATCGGGTGTCGGAAGCGAAGGCCGCCTCGGCGCGGCTCACCGAGCGCGCGTCCGCTCTCGAGGCGGAGGTGCACCGGCTGGAAGATGCCGCGCGCGAACTCGACGCCCGCATCGTGCAGCTGCGAGCGGAGCGGAACGACAAGGATCAGAAGCGGAGCAGCCTGGTCGAGGCGATCGCCGAGGGCGTGCGCGCGCTCGACGCGGACATCCACGCCCTCGAGGAGCTGCGCGCCGCGGTTCGTGTCGAAGAGGAGCTCGTCACGGCCGCCCACGCGAATGCGGATGCACGGGAGAGCACCATCCGCGAGGCGCGTGCGGAGCACGACACCGTGCGGACCGACGTGGCGGGGCTGGAGATCGCGCGAGCCACCGCCGAGAGCGATCTCGCGCACCTTGCCGCGCAGGCGGCCGAAGCCGTGCAGGCCTCGCTCGACGAGGTGCTCGCCGAGGTCGAACAGATGGAGCGGGACGGCGCGACGGTGCCGGATGCCCGGGCGATCGCGGCCGAGGAGCCGGACGAGACCGGGGAGGACGGGACCGAGCCGTCCGCGGCAGACACGGATGCGGCGAACGCCGCGGCTGCGGCAGAGCCGTTGCCCAGCCTCACCGCCGACGAAGCCATCGCCACGCTCCGCGACAAGATCGATCGGCTCGGGCCGGTGAACATGATGGCCATCGAGCAGTTCGACGAGCTCGAGTCGCGTCACGTGTTCCTCACGACGCAGCGCAAGGACCTGGTCGACTCCATCGCCGCCACAGGCGAGGCCATCCGGCGCATCGACGAAACGTCCAAGGCGCGGTTCCGTGAGGCCTTCACCGCGATCAACCTGAACTTCCAGGCCACGTTCAGCACGTTGTTCGGCGGCGGTCGCGCCGGCATCACCCTGCTCGATGAAAGCGACCCGCTCGAGAGCGGCATCGACATCGTGGCGTCGCCGCCCGGAAAGCGCCTGCAGAGCGTCCAGTTGCTCTCCGGCGGCGAGAAGGCGATGACCGCCATCGCGTTGATGTTCGCGATCTTCAAGTACAAGCCGAGCCCGTTCTGCCTGCTGGACGAGATCGACGCGCCGCTGGACGATGCGAACATCGGGCGGTTCGTGGAGATGCTGAAGGGGATGCTGCACCACACGCAGTTCATCCTGATCACGCACAACCGCAAGACGATGGAGATCGCCGATCGCCTGTACGGGGTGACAATGGAGGAGCCTGGGGTCTCGAAGCTGATCTCCGTCAGGCTGAACTGAAGCAGCCGCGGGCGAGCCGGAGGCCAAAAAGGACGGCCAGCCGCTGAGGGCTCAGCCTGCAGCCCTGGCGTGGCGTCCCTGCGAACCGCCGGAGCGCCCGGGCCGTATCTACCCCCGGAGGCGTGGACATGTCACGAACTGCACGGACGTCGCTACTGGCCTTGTGCCTGGCCCTGGCCGGGCTTGCCGGGGGCGGCTGTGACGTCAAGGCGGGCGGCGGCGGGTTTTCCATCGACCTTGCGTCCGGCCGCGCAAGCGATGAGTGGAAAAAGACCTATACGGTGACGGCCGGTGCTCGATTCGAGGTGACGAACAGCAACGGGATGATCACCATCGAGCAGGGCACTGACGACTCCACGGTCGAAGTGCGGGCGGAGCGGGTGGCCAAGGCATCCAGTGACGAGGCTGCGCAGACGGCCCTGAAGCAGCTCGAGATTCGCGAAGACGTCAAGCCCGATGCGGTGCGCCTCGAGACGAAGGCGCCACAAAGCTCGGGGCGCACCAACTACGAAGTCCGCTACTTCATCAAGGTGCCGAGGTCGACCACTGTCCAGGCCCGAACGAAGAACGGCGGCGTCCGGCTGAATGGCCTCGTCAACGAGGTCACTGCAACCTCGGTGAACGGCGGCATCAAGGGTGACGGCCTGTCGGGTCACATCGACGCGAACACGACGAACGGTGGGGTGGAGATCGACCTCGCGTCCGTCTCGGCGGGCGGCGTGAGGCTCGAGACGGTGAACGGGGGCCTGCAATTGCAGGTGCCCAAGACCGCCAAGGCCGACATCTCCGCGCGGGTCGTCAATGGCGGCGTCCACATCGACGACAGCCTTGCGCTGGAGTCGGTCGGCGAGCAGAGCCGGCGCCGGGTCGAGGGACATCTGAACGGCGGCGGCACGCGCATCGAGCTGTCAACCACCAACGGCGGGATCCACATCACCGGCCGATAGCGCTGCTCGGGCCCGCGCCCGCCGAGCATGAACGAAGACAAGGCCACCAGGTACCATCGCCTCCAGCGCCGCGCCTCCGTCGCGTCACTCGCGTGGAGCGCGGCGTTGCTCGTTGTGCTCGCGTCCACTTCGTGGTCGGTGCAGCTGCGTGCGGCGGTGACCGCCGTCACGGCGTCAGCGCCGCTGGGGATCGTGCTCTACGTGCTCGCGCTCACAGCGCTGCACGAGGCCGGGGCCCTGCCGCTGGCCTTCTACAGCAACCACGTCCTCGAGCATCGCTACAGCCTGTCACGCCAGTCGCTGGGCGGCTGGGCCGCCGATCACCTCAAAGGAACGGCCGTCGGCCTCGCGTTGCTGACCGGGTTCGCCTCGATCCTCTACTGGACGATGCGCACGTTCCCCGAGCGGTGGTGGCTCGTCTCGGGCCTGATTTTCGCGGCGGTGCTCGTCGTCTTCGCGCACCTCGCGCCTGTCGTGCTCCTGCCCGTGTTCTTTCGCTTCAGTCCGCTCGACGCGCCTGCGCTCACCGAGCGCCTCGAGCGGCTGGCGGCGCGTGCCGGCGCACGCGTGATGGGCGTGTTCCGGTGGGAGCTCGGAGCGAAGACCGTCAAGGCGAATGCGGCGCTCGCCGGCATCGGGCGGACGCGGCGGATCCTGATCGCCGACACGATGCTCGGCCAGTATTCGGACGACGAGATCGAGGTGGTGCTCGCCCACGAGCTCGCGCATCACGTGTATCGCGATATCTGGACCGGGATTGCCTACGAGACGGTGCTGACCCTCATCGGGTTCTACGCGGCGCACCGTGTGCTCGAGTGGCTGGGGCCGCGCGTCGGCCTCGCGTCCATCGCAGATCCCGCCGGCCTGCCGCTGCTGGTGCTCGCCGTCGGCGGCGTATCGTTCGCGCTGATGCCCGGTGCGCTGGCGCTCTCACGCAGCCACGAGCGGCGTGCCGACCGTTTCGCGCTGGAACTGACGCGCAACCCGGCGGCGTTTTCGTCGGCGATGCGGCGGCTCGGAGCGCAGAACCTCGCGGAGGAGCGGCCATCGCGTATCGTGCAATGGCTGTTCTACAGCCATCCGCCACTAGAGGAACGGTTGGACGCGGCGACCAGGTGGGCCGAGGGGCGGACTGCGTGAATGTCGGATGCGTTACTTTCCGTGCACCACCAGCTCGCCCCGCATGGTGCGGCAGCCGTCTTCCTGGCGCAGGTTGCAGTAGATCGGAAACGTTCCAGCCTGGTCGGCCCTGAACTCGAAGGTGACGGTCTGCCCCGCCCCGACGCGCTTTGCGATCCGGTAGGTATCGATGGTGAAGCTGTGTGCGATGTCGTCGCTTCGGAGCGTGACCCGCACCAGATCGTTCTGGTTCACTTCAATCCGGCCGGGATCGAAGGAGTATTTCTTCGCGGCCACCGTCACTTCGCGCTGAACGGGTGCCTGTTCCTGTGCACCGAGACGCACGGCCAGCGCGTCGGTGCCGCCAAGCGTGGTCCAGGCCAGCGCCGCGGCGCCCGTGAGCACACCAGCCATGACCAGACGAGTCGCTGCCCGGATTTCCATAGGCTCCCAAGCTTTAGACGCCACCTGCATAGTTTCGGTCGATCGACGCGCCTGAAACAGAAAAGGGCGGAGCCAGCCGCTCCGCCCTCTCCGGGTGACTGCTGAATCCCGGGCGGGGGGCAGCTATCTCATCGTAACCGATGCAGCACACGGACGCAGCGGGCCACCGGTTCGCCTCTGCCGCGGTCGGCTCAGGCGGTTGGCTTACCCGCGGGTTCGGCGGTCTGCTGCGCGTCGGCTTCGTTCAGCAACGCCTTACGGCTCAGCCGAATCTTGCCGGTCGGGTCGATGTTGATCACTTTCACGAGCAGCTGCTCGCCTTCCTTCAGCTCGTCGCGCACGTCCTTCACGCGGTGGTTCGCGATCTCCGAGACGTGCAGCAAACCGTCGGTGCCCGGCATGATCTCGACGAAGGCGCCGAAATCGGTGATGCGCTGGACCTTGCCGAGATAGGTCTTGTTCAGTTCAGGCGTCGCGGTCAGCTCCTGGATCATGCCGATGGCCTTGCGTGCCGACGCCTCGTCGGCAGACGCCACATTCACCCGTCCATCGTCCTCGACGTCGATCTTCACGCCCGTGCGGTCGATGATGCTGCGGATCATCTTGCCGCCCGGCCCGATGACGTCGCGGATCTTGTCGACCGGAATCTTGATGGTGATGATGCGGGGCGCGAAGGTTGAGATGTTGCCCCGCGGCGTGGCCAGCGTCTCGGCCATCTTCCCGAGGATGAACAGCCGGCCGGCGCGCGCCTGGTGCAGCGCCTCGCGCATGACGTCGGCGGTGATGCCGCCCACCTTGATGTCCATCTGCAGCGCCGTGATTCCCTTCGCCGTGCCGGCCACTTTGAAGTCCATGTCGCCGTAGTGGTCTTCGGCGCCGGCGATGTCGCTCAGCACGGCGTGCTTGCCGGTCTGCTCGTCCATGATCAGGCCCATCGCGATGCCCGCGACCGGGGCCGCGAGCGGCACGCCCGCGTCCATCATCGCCATGGTGCCGCCGCAGACCGATGCCATCGACGACGAGCCGTTCGACTCGAGGATATCGGAGACGACGCGCACGGTGTACGGGAACTTCTCTTCGGCCGGCACGACCGGAGTGAGCGCCCGCTCCGCCAGGGCGCCATGGCCCACTTCGCGCCGGCCGGGCCCGCGCAGGAACGCCACCTCGCCGACCGAGAAGGGCGGGAAGTTGTAGTGCAGCATGAAGCGCTTGTAGCCGTCGCCATCGACGGTTTCGACCTTCTGCTGATCGTCGGCCGTCCCGAGCGTCGCGGTGACGAGCGCCTGCGTCTCGCCGCGGGTGAACACCGCCGATCCGTGCACGCGCGGCAGCACGCCGACTTCGCTCCAGATGGCGCGGATCTCATCGAATTTCCGGCCGTCGAGGCGCACGCCGTGCTCGAGCACCTCGTCGCGCAGCACCTTCTCCTTGAGCTCCTTGAAGATGGACTTTGCCTCGACCTTGCGCTGCACCTCGCCCTCGGGCAGCGATGCGATCAGCTCTTCGAGCACCTCGTCGACGCGGTCGTAGTTCTCCAGCTTGCCGCGGATGCGCATCGCTTCGCTGAGCGGAACGAGCACCTTCTCCTCGACCTCGCGATAGAACTCGCGCGACACTTCCTTCCTCACGACCTCGCGCTTCTTCTTGCCGACTTCCTTGGCGAGATCGTCGATGACGTCGACAATCTGCCGGATGGCGGCCTGCGCCTGGTCGAGCGCTTCGACGACTTCCTCTTCGGTCGCTTCCTTCGCGCCGGCCTCGACCATCACGATGCCGTCGCGGCTGCCCGCCACGATCAGGTCGAGACGGCTCTGGCGCCGTTGCGGGTAGGTCGGATTGATCACGAACTGACCATCCACCAGGCCGACGCGCACGCTGGCGATCGTCTTCTGGAACGGAATCTCGGAGATGGCGAGCGCCGCCGACGCGCCGGTGATGGCGAGCACGTCGGAATCGTTCTCGGCGTCGGCCGAGAGGACGAGCGCGATCACCTGCGTCTCGTGACGCCAGCCGTTCGGGAACAGCGGCCGGATCGGCCGATCGGTCATCCGGCTCGTGAGCACTTCCTTCTCGGACGGCTTGCCCTCGCGCTTGAAGAAGCCGCCTGGGATGCGGCCCGACGCGTAGGTGTATTCCCGGTAGTCGACCGTGAGCGGCAGGAAGTCGATGCCCTCGCGCGGGTTCGCCGCGTAGCAGGCGGTGACGAGCACCATCGTGTCGCCGAGGCGCACGATGACCGAGCCGTCAGCCTGCTTGGCCAGCTTGCCCGTTTCGAAGGAGATGGTGTCGGAGCCGATGGTGACGTTACGCGTGTGCATAGCCTTGCCTCGATGAACGCTCGGAGTGGAAGCCGCTCGGAGCCCGGCCGCGACAGGCGTCTGCGCTCGCACGAGAGGAGGTCGGGTGGCGCGGCGCGTCGACGAGAGTCGCAGGGGGCGCTTGGGTCAGGGTCGTCACGGAAGGGAATCGGCCACCGCCCTGCGGCAGCCGACACTCACTGTCTCTCTATTTGCGAATGCCGAGGCGGCGGATCAATTCCGCGTAGCGCGACGTGTCTTTGTGCTTCAGGTAGTCGAGCAGCCGACGGCGCTGGCCAACCAGCTTCAGCAAGCCGCGGCGTGAGTGGTGATCTTTCGCGTGGGTCTTGAAATGCTCGGTGAGATAGTTGATGCGCTCGCTCAAAATCGCCACTTGCACCTCGGGAGACCCGGTGTCGCCCTCGTGCGTCTTGTAGGTCCCGATGATCTCGGTTTTCTTGTCCCTGGTCAGTGTCAACGCGCTACCCTCCACGTACGGTCCAGAGGGAGACACACTCCTACCAGACCGCCGTAAATCCTTAGAAGACTAAGAATTCTACCTCAGAACCACAGCCGGGTGCAAAAGGCCACGGCTGTCCGCCGCGAGAGCCACTGCCACCAGCGCGCCGGATTCATCGAGCAGGCGAACCAGGCCGCTGCCGCTCTGGAGCGGCGGGTCCACCAGGAACGCCGGCTCCACATCGCGGCCGTTGTGGACCCGGCGCAGACCCTCCGCGCTCAAGCGACACGCCGGCATGTCGCCGAGCAGCGCGCCCATGGGCACCAGGCCCTCGAGTGCGGACCCAGGTGACCCGACCGCCCGCGCAAACGTGACGGCGCGCGACAGGTCGAACTCCCCGCTGCGTGTACGCCTGAGGCTGGCCAGGTGAGCACCCGTGCCCAGCGCGACGCCGAGGTCATGGGCGAGCGAGCGCACATAGAAGCCGGCTCCGCTCGTGAGCTCCAGCACGGCCGTGCTCCCATCCAGGTCGAGAAGACGCAGCTCGTGGACAGTGACCATGACCGACTCCAGCGCGACCGGGCGCGAGGCGCGCGCGAGCGCGTAGGCGCGATGTCCACCGACCTTCTTGGCGGAAAACGCAGGCGGACGCTGCACGAAGGTGCCGCGGAAACGCTCGAGAACGGCATCGAGCGCACGGCGATCGACCGCTACCGGTGTCGCGGCCCCGATCGGATCCCCGGCGCCGTCGTACGTGTCGGTGGCCCAGCCGAACTGCACACGCGCTTCGTACGTCTTCGTGGCGTCCTTCAAGAACTGGGCGAGCCTGGTGGCTTTGCCGATCAGGAGCGGGAGAACGCCAGTCGCAAGGGGATCGAGCGTGCCGGTGTGCCCGACCTTGGCGCCGGCGAGCACGCGCCGCACCGCCGCGACCACATCGTGCGACGAAGGGCCGGACGGCTTGTCGACGACCAGGACGCCGTCAGCCGCCGAAGTCGCG
Organism: Vicinamibacteria bacterium; assembly: GCA_963697705.1. Classification (GTDB taxonomy): domain Bacteria; phylum Acidobacteriota; class Vicinamibacteria; order Vicinamibacterales; family JAENWD01; genus CAVUCH01. Next base: position 975,204 of record CAVOPA010000003.1, on the reverse strand, counting down.
GCCTCGGTCATCGTGCCGGCGAGGGCTCCGGTTCTCGCGTCGAGCCCTGTTCGATCGCCGCAGTGACTTCGTGGACGATGCGCGCGCGCACGTCGGCATAGCGCCCGGTGACGCTGCAGCCCGACGCGTTCTTGTGGCCGCCGCCGCCGAATTTCTTGGCCACCGCGCAGAGGTCGATGTCGCCCTTCGAACGCATGCTCACGCGGTAGTCGTCCTCGTCGATTTCCTTGAGGAAGACGGCCGCCTGAATCTCACGCACGGTGAGAGGAAGGTTGATCAGCCCTTCGGTGTCGTCGTAGGTCCCGCCCGCCGCCGCCGCCATGGCGCGATCCACGAACACCACCGCGAGCCGGCCGTCGTGCTCCAGCTCGATTGAGCTGAGCACCGCGCCGAACAGCTTCAACCGGCCCAGCGTGTTGCTGTCGAAGATGCTGCGGGCGATGCGCGGCGGATCGACGCCCGCGTCGACGAGCTGCCGGCAGATGTCGAACGTGCGTGAGGAGATGCTGGAATAGTGGAACGAGCCCGTGTCGGTGAGAATCCCCACGTAAATGTGGGTCGCGATCTCCACCGAGAGCGGGACGTCGAGCGCGCGGATGACGTCGAACACCATTTCGGCGCAGGCCGCGGCGCTGCCGTCGAACCAGTTGATCGCGCCGTAGTCGGCGTTGCCGGGATGGTGGTCGATGTTGATGACGAAGAACCGATCCAACCCCTCGACACCCGTGCGCTTCAGCTCGCTGCACTCCATGATGATGGCTGCGTCGAACTCGCCTTCGACGCGCTCGGCGACGCGGATCTCGGGCGCGCCTGGGAAGGCCATCAGTGGCGCCGGCGCGGCATCCTGATTCACCACCTCCACGTGCTTGCCGAGCGCGCGCAACGCGAACGCCATCGCCAGCTGTGATCCGAGGGAGTCGCCGTCCGGCCGCGCGTGTGAGCTGATCACGAACCGCTGGCGCGCACGGATCGCGTCGCGGATGCGCTCGACCGGGCCGGCGTTACTGGTCGCTGTCGTCTGATGGTGGGACATCTTGTGTGGCACGCGCGTCGTTGGCGTGAATCTCCTGCAGCAGTTCCTCGACGCGCGCCTGGTGGGCAATCGACTTGTCGAAGACGAACGAAATCTCCGGCACGCGGCGGAGCCCGAGGCGCTGGGCCAGCTGGCGGCGGACGAACGGCGTGACCCGCGCCAGGGCCTTCTCGGTGGCGCGCTGCACGGTCGGCTCGCCGAGCGCCGTGTAATAGATGTGGGCGACCTGCAGGTCAGGGCTCACCCGCACGCGCGTGAGGGTCACGAACCCCACTCCGGGGTCGTGCACGTCGCGTGCAAGCACCTGGCTGGCTTCGACCTTGATCTGTTCGCCCAGGCGTTCGCTCCGCGACGCGCTCACGTCAGAAACTCCACTTCACTCCGTGACACCAGCCCGGGCTCGACCCGGTCGATCTCGTCGAGCACGCCCTGCAATTCACGGCCGGCCAGCGCTTCCGATCCGGCGATCGTGACCACGCCGAGTCCCGCCCGCTGCCAGAGGTCCTGGTGCTCCACCTCCGACACCGCCACGTTGAAACGGCGCAGCCGATCCTTGACGCCACGGAGCACCATGCGCTTGTCCTTCAGAGACTGCGCGCCGGGGATGAACAACTCGAGCGACAGCAATCCCACGACCATCTTGAGGCACGCTCCGTGCCAGTCGCATGCGCGTGGGTGTGTTTCGGAGGGCGAAACGCTGGGGAACCCCGCCTCCCGCTCGCGGCCCTACGCGCTGACGGCCGCCACCTTCTCGAGCGTGAAGCACTCGATGACGTCGCCAACCCTGATGTCGTTGAAGCCGTCGAAGGCGATGCCGCATTCGAAGCCCGACCGGACCTCGGAGACGTCGTCCTTGAACCGGCGCAGCGAGCCGATCTTTCCCTGGTGAACGACGACGTTGTCGCGCAGCAGCCGCGCCTGCGCGTCGCCGCTGCGGATGATTCGACCTTCGGTGACCATGCAGCCCGCGATGGTGCCGAACTTCGGGACCTTGAACAGATCGCGCACGGCCGCGACGCCGAGCCGCGCTTCCTTGAACGTCGGCTCGAGCAGCCCGTCCATCGCCTTCTTGATCTCGTCGGCGACCGCGTAGATGACCGAATGCTGGCGGATGTCGACGCTCTCGCGCTCGGCCAGATCCGCCGCGTTGCGATCGGGCCGGACATTGAAGCCGATGATGATCGCCTCCGACGCTGACGCCAGGAGCACATCCGACTCGTTGATCGCGCCAACGCCCGATCGGAGGATCTTGATCTTCACCTTGTCGGTGCTGAGCTTGGCGAGCGAGTCGGCCAGTACCTCGGCAGACCCCTGCACGTCGGCCTTGATGATGAGCGCGAGATCCTTGCTGCCCTCGGCGAGCTGCTGCTGCAGCGACTCGAGCGTGACGCGGCCACTCTTCGCGCCAAGTGCCTTGGCCTTCGCCTGCTCTTGCCGGAACACCGCAATCTGACGCGCCTTGGCCGGGTCGTCCAGGGCCTGGAACGCGTCGCCGGGCGATGGGACGCCGCCAAGGCCGAGCACTTCCACCGGCATCGACGGCGGCGCGACTTTGATCGACCGGCCGCGGTCATCGATGAGCGCACGCACCTTGCCGACGATGGTGCCCGCGATGAAGGTGTCGCCCACGTGAAGGGTGCCGTCCTGCACCAGGATCGTGGCCACCGGCCCGCGGCCCCGATCGATCTTCGATTCGAGCACGGTCCCGGACGCGTTGCGCTTGGGGTTTGCCTTGAACTCGCCGATGTCGGTGACGAGCAGGATCATCTCGAGCAATAGATCGAGGTTCTGCTTCTTCTTCGCGGAGACGTCCACCATGACGGTGGTGCCGCCCCACGCCTCGGGAACCAGACCGAGATCCGCCAGCTCGCGTTTGACGTTGTCGGGGTTCGTCCCCGCCTTGTCGATCTTGTTGACGGCGACGATGATCGGGACGTTCGCGGCACGCGCGTGATCGACCGCCTCCCTGGTCTGCGGCATGACGCCATCGTCGGCCGCAACCACGAGCACGACGACGTCGGTCACCTTCGCGCCGCGCGCCCGCATCATCGTGAAGGCCTCGTGGCCCGGCGTGTCGAGGAAGACGATGTTGCGGCCGTCGCCCACCGGCACGTGATACGCGCCGATGTGCTGCGTGATGCCTCCGGCCTCGCGCTCCGCGACGCGCGTCGATCGGATCGCGTCGAGCAGCGTCGTCTTGCCGTGATCGACGTGGCCCATGACCGTCACGACCGGGGCGCGGGCGACGAGGTCTTCGGGCTTCGTGTCCTCGGATTCGACCTGCAGCAGTTCCTGCTCGAACGTCCGCATCTTCACGTCGGCGCCGAACTCCCGCGCGATCATCATCGCGGTCTCGGTGTCGAGCGTGCTGTTGATGTTCAGCATCATGCGCTTCATCAACAGCTTTGCGAGCACGTCCTTGACGCGGAGATCGAGCTTGTCGGCGAGATCCTTGACCGTCATTCCCTCTGCCAGTGTGATCGTGCGTGAGATCGGCGGCGGTCCGACCGGCGCCGCCGGCATCTGCGGACGCGAATCGCGGCCCGGCCCATCACGGCGCGGACCTGATGGACGCGCCCCTCCGCCGGGACGCCCTCCGCCGGGACGTGACGGCCACGACGTGCCGCCGGGACGCGGCGGCATGCCCGGCCGCGCCACCATGCCCGGCGCGCCCGGCGTCTGCGGACGCACAGGGTGCGACGGCAGGGGCCGGGGACCGCCGAGCGGCGCCGACGGCTGGTACGGCGGACGCACGTCTGGCGGCCGCGCCGTGCCGGGCCGCGCCGGGGCCGGGGCGCCCGGGCGCGCGGCGACCGCTGGACGCGGCGCCGGACGCGGTGGCGCGGGCGGCGCGACGGGGCGCGGTGTGACCACCGGTCGGGCCGTGGTCTGTGGCGCCAGCGGCGCAGACGACGGGCGGTTCTCCTCGATGCGCAGACGCAGTGTCGGCGGCACGAAGCGGCCCGCCGGCGGCGCCGGGCGCTGCGGAGCGGTCGGCGCACCTGCCGACGCGGCAGCGAGCGCCTCCTGCGGCGCAGCACCGTCCGGCGCGGCACCAGTCGGCTGCGCTGCATGCGTCGCGGCTACCGGTACGGCGGGTTCGGTTTCTGAGAGTTCGGGAGGTGCACTGACGACGGCCTCAGGTGCCGCCGCGTGAGCGGCGGCGGCTACGCCGGACGCGGTCTCGGCCGTCGCTGCGATCGGGGCCGCCGGTTCGTGCTCCGCAGGTGCCTCGACCTCCTGCGGTTCGTGCGCCGGCTCCGTCGAGGCGGCGTAGTCGTCGTAGGCGTCGCTGTCGAGACCTTCGTCAACCGGCGCTGGCTGCACCGGCCGCGTGATGGTCTTGACGAGGCGCGGCGGTCCGAGCGTCTGCACCGGCGCCTTCGGAGGCTCGGGCTTGCGGCCCGGCATCGGTTTCTTGCCGCTCGACGGCACCGGCCGCTCGGCGAACAAGTCGCCGCTCGGCAGCGAGATGCCTCGCTGACGCGCGAGACGGTCGACGAACTGTCGGCCGACGACCTCTTCAATCGTGCTCGAGGCGCTCTTCACCTCGATGCCGTGATCGCGCTTGAGCAGCGCCATCACTTCCTGGCTGGTCGTTCCCAGCAGCTCCGCGACTTTGTAAATCCGGACAGTTGCCAACGGTTACCTCGACGTCCCTTCTGACACTACTGCGAGTCGCTCGTGTGTTCGGGTTCGGCAACGGCGGCCGCGTTTCCGGCGGCATCGGCGGCGTCGACCGCTGCGGCCGCCCCTACTGGCTCCTGCTCGCCGCCGGAGACCTCGCCGGCCGACTCGTCCTGCGCGTCAGGCGTTCCGGCACCGGCCGCGTCCGCCGCAACGTCGCCCTCGGCGGTCGTGGCCTCGTCTGACTCGCCGCCCATCTCGAGGCCCGCAAACTGCAGCTCGACCTCGCGTCGCTTCTCTTCCTCGCTCTTGATGTCGATGCGCCAGCCGGTCAGCTTCGCCGCCAGCCGCACGTTCTGGCCCTTCTTGCCGATGGCCAGCGACAGCTGCTTGTCTTCGACCACGACCTCCATGACGCGCTCGTGGTCGTCGACGATGGAGACGCGCTGCACCTTCGCCGGGCTCAGCGCGTTGGTCACGAACAGCACCGGGTCTTCCGAGGTACTCGACGATGTCGATCTTCTCGCCGCGCAGCTCGCGGATGATCGCCTGCACGCGAGTGCCCTTCATGCCGACGCACGCGCCCACCGGATCGACGTCGCGCTCGCGCGAGTACACGGCCACCTTCGCACGATCGCCAGCCTCCCGCACCGCGCCGCGGATGATCACGGTGCCGTCGTAGATCTCGGGTACTTCCTGCTCGAACAGCTTGATCAGCAGCGCCGGGTCGGTACGCGAGAGAACGATCTGCGGTCCCTTGGCGCTGCGGTTCACGCCCTTGATGACGGCCCGTACGCGGTCCTGCGGGTTATAGCTCTCCGCGCGCGACTGCTCCTTCCGGGGCAGCAGCGCCTCGATGCGATTGTTCAGCTCGGCGACGATGTCGCCGTTCTCGAACCGCTTGACCGTGGCGTTCACGACCTCGCCCACCCGCTCGTTGAACTCCTCGAAGATGTTCTCGCGTTCGGCCTCGCGCACCTTCTGGAAGATCACCTGCTTGGCCGTTTGTGCCGCGATGCGCCCGAGCACGTCTGTCGGCTTGGGGAACTCGATCTCCATGTCGACTTCCGCTTCCTCGCCGTAGAGCTCCTGCGCCTCGGTCAGCGCGATCTCGATGTTCGGGTCGGTCACTTGCTCGACGATGTGCTTCACGGCGAACAGATCGACCTGGCCCGTCTCCGGGTTGAAGCGGGTCTTCAGGTTCTCGGTGCTCTTGTAGTACTTGCGCGACGCCGTGAGCACCGCGTCCTCGATCGCGGTGATGATGACGTCGGGCTCGATGCCCTTTTCCTTCGCGAGCGCCTCGATCGTCTGCTGCAGTGGGTTGGTCGTCATCTGTCTCTAGAACTCCACGTCGAGCCTGGCCCGCTTGATGTTGGCGAGCGCAATCCGGTGCCACTTCCGTCCCTGCCCTTCGAAGACGAGCGCGCCGTCCTCGACGCCGCGGATCCGTCCGGCGAACGCGGTCTGCCCGTCGACCGCCGCATCGACCACGACCTTGGCGGCACGCCCGGTGAAGCGCTCGAAGTCGCGCGCATCACGCAAGGGCCGGTCGAGGCCGGGCGAAGACACCTCCAAGGTGTACGCACGGTCGATCGGGTCCTCGACGTCGAGAATGGTGCTGATTTCGCGGCTCACCACCGCGCAATCCTCGACGCCGACGCTGTCCTCGGGAGTGCCGGATGGACCCGGCTTGTCGATGAAGACTCGGACGACCCAGCCGGAGGGCTCACGACGCAACTGGACGTCGAACAACTCGAGGCCGTGCGACTGGACGACGCGATCGGCCACCGCCCGGATCCGTTCGACCGCCTCCATCCGTCCGCCGTGACCTCCCAAACACCAGCCGCGGGCGCGGGCCCACTCCGGTCTAAACCGGTCTTCTCCGAACTATTTATGCTAGCACACGGGCAGGGTCACAGCAACGGACGGACGAGCAGGTCGTAGTCGCGAGCGCCGACGATCTCCCCTTCCACAAACGTCCCGTGGGGCAATAGGCTGGGGTCGCAGTCGGTCAGGAACACCTGAGGGTCGATCTCAGGCGCCTGACCTGCCAGCCGGCCCCGCAGCACGAGCGCGTGCTCCTCGGAAACACCGTCGACGACCAGCCGCACGCGCTCGCCGATGCGACGTTTCTGGGCGGCCCGCACGATACGCTTCTGCTGACGCATGAGCCGGTCGCGCCGCTGTCTCTTCACGCGGGCCGGCACGTCGTCGTCCATCGCTTCGGCCGCAGTGCCTTCTTCGTGGGAGTAGGTGAAAATGCCGACGTGGTCGAAACCGACGGCATCCACGAACGCGCCGAGCTCATCGACGTCCGCTTCGGTTTCTCCAGGAAAGCCAACGATGAAGGTCGTCCGCAGCGTCACGCCCGGGACGCGTTCGCGGATTCGGCCGAGCAGCCGTTCGTAGCCGGCGCGGGTGCCGGGCCGGCGCATCCGCTGCAGCACCCGATCGGAGGCGTGTTGCAGCGGCAAATCGACATATTTGACGACCTTGTCGCACTCCGCCATCGCGTCGAGCATCGCGTCGTCGATGGTCGTCGGGTACAGGTAGAGCAGCCGTATCCACTCGAGGCCCTCGACCGCGTTCAGCTCTCGTAGCAGGCGGGCGAGCGCTCCACGCTCGCTCCGATCGATGCCGTAGAAGGTCGTGTCCTGGCTGATGAGGATGAGCTCGCGAACGCCGGTGCTCGCAAGCCGCCTCGCTTCCATGACGATCGACTCCGCCGGACGGCTACGGTACTGCCCACGCAGCCGGGGAATGATGCAGAAGGCGCACTTGTAATCGCAGCCCTCGGCAACCTTCACGTAAGCGTAGTGACGCGGTGTCGCGAGCACGCGCGGGGTGTCTGCGTCGTAGATGTAGGTCGGCAGCTCAGTCCGGGCTCCGAGCGGCCGGTGGCTGTTCGAGCGCAACGGGCGATGGAAGACGAGCGGCGACACACCAGCCGCGGTGACCGGCGCAGCGGCGCCGCTGAGCGCAGCAACTATGTGAGGCACCTCGCCGGTTCCGAGCACCGCGTCGATTTCGGGGATCTGATCCCTGAGCTCGTCGCGATACCGTTCGGCGAGGCAGCCGGTCACGACGAGTCGTCGTGAAGGCGACGCCTTCTTCAGCTCGGCCATCTCCAGGATCGCATCGACGGACTCCTGCTTCGCGCGATCGATGAAGGCGCAGGTGTTCACGACGAGGACATCCGCATCCGCCGCGTGCGGCGTCAGCTCATGTCCGGCCTCCTGCGCAAGGCCCAGCATGACCTCGCCGTCGACGAGGTTCTTGGGGCAGCCGAGGGAAATCAGACCGATTTTCAAAAGGGCTCCTGGCTCCGGGCTCCAGGCTACAGGGCTCGTCTGGCACCGGGGCCGAACACGGCCGGGAGCCCGGAGCCTGAAGCCTGGCGCCTAGGGATACAGTCTGTAAAGCATCCTCGGATACGGAATCGTCTCCCGCACGTGTTCGAGGCCGCAGATCCAGGCGACGACGCGCTCGATGCCCATGCCGAAGCCGCCGTGGGGAACCGAACCGTAGCGGCGGAGGTCGAGGTACCACTCGAACGCTTCCGGCGGCAGGTTGTGCTCCTTGATGCGCTGCACGAGGAGATCGTAGTCGTCGATGCGCTGGCCGCCGCCGATGATCTCACCGTAGCCCTCGGGCGCCAGCACGTCGACGCAGAGCGCCTTGTCGGGCTGTTCGGCATCGGGCTTCATGTAGAAGGCCTTCACCGACGCGGGGTAGTGCGTGACGCAGACGGGGCGATCGAATTGCTCGGAGAGCACGGTCTCGTCGGTGCCGCCAAGGTCGCCGCCGTACTCGAAAGGCAGGCCTTTGCCGACCAGGATCTTTGCCGCCTCGGCGTACGTGACCCGCGGGAAGGGGCTCTTCACCGATTCGAGCTTCGACGTGTCGCGCTCGATGACCTTCAGTTCCGCCTTGCGCTGGTCGAGCACGCGACCGACCACTTCCACGACGAGGCCCTCGGCAAGCGCAATGACGTCGTCGAGATCCGCGTATGCCATCTCCGGTTCGACCATCCAGAACTCGGTGAGATGCCGCCGGGTCTTGGACTTCTCGGCGCGGAACGTCGGCCCGAAGCAGTACACCCTGCCGAGCGCCATCGCGTTCGCCTCGTTGTACAACTGGCCGCTCTGCGTCAGGTACGCCGTCGTGTCTTCGAAGTACTGCACCGGGAAGAGCGTGCTCGTGCCCTCGCAGGCGGCCGGCGTGAAGATCGGCGTGTCGCACAGGATGAAGTCGCGGCTGTTGAAGTAGTCCCTGACGCCGTTGATCACCTCGTGCCGGACGCGCAGGATCGCCTGCTGCCGGGGCGACCGGATCCACAGGTGCCGCCGATCGAGCAGGTAGTCGACGCCGTGCTCCTTCGGGGTAATCGGGTAGTCGACGGAGGACGAGTGGACCTCGACGCCGGCAACATCGATCTCGAAGCCGCTCGGCGCGCGGGCGTCGGCCCGCACGGTGCCCGTGACACTCAGCGAGGTCTCCTGCGAGAGGTGGTCCGCCTGCTTGAAGACCTCCTCGCCCACCGCCGCCTTGGACATCACGGCCTGGATGAAGCCGCTGCCATCGCGGATCTGCAGAAAATGGATCTTCCCGCTCGATCGCCGGTTGTACAGCCATCCGTCGATCGTGACCTCTTGCCCTTCGTGCTTCGCAATGTCCTGGATTCGCACCATCGTCATGCCTTCTTCGAGGATCGCCGTGCGCTCTCGTACGCGGGCGGCGCCATGCGCATCAGAACGCCGTCATCCGCTCGAGGCGCTCGCGGGCGCGCTGCGCCCCTTCGAGGGCGGCGCGCGGATTCGCGGCGGCGGCGAGCTCGAACATGAGCACGCCTTCGTAGCCGATCTTCTGCAGCGCCATGAGGCCGGCGTCCCAGTGGATCCGTCCCTGGAACGGCAGCAGGTGATCGTCGGTACGCCCCCGGTTGTCGTGCACGTGCGTCGTGACCACGTGTCCCGACAGCGTTTCGATCGCGTCGAGCAGATCGCCGGCGAGCTCCGCGTGCCCGAAGTCGAAGCACACGCCGAGATCCGGCAGCTCGAGGTCCTCCTCGATCAGCCGGACCAGTTGCTCCGCCGTCGACAGCCGGTTCGGGATGACCTCGAGGGCCAGCCGAATCCCGAGCGGCCGTGCGGCGTCGGCGAGCGCCTCGACGCTCCGGCGCGCCGCGTCGAAGCGATTGTCGTCGGGCCGCGGTTGTTGCGCGTCGGGCACGCCCACGTGCACGACGACGAAAGATGCGCCGATCCGGTGGGCGAACCCGATTGACTGTTCGACCGCTTCCACCGCGTGCGTGCGCGTGCGCTCGTCGCCGCTCGCAATCGAGAGCGGCGTTTCCCACGTGCCGCTCACGAGCGACTCGGCGATGGGCGCGTGCACTGAGTGGGGGCGAAGCCCTGCATCACGCAGCGAATCGACGACCTCCGCCATCCCGTGTTCATCGGCCAGATCGACATGGGGCCGGTTGGCGAAGATCTCAACCGTCTCGAACCCGTGAGCCGCGATCTCCACGACGTGATCGCGGTTGAGCCGATGATCGTGGTACAGGTGCGTCGATATGCCGAACTGCAAGGCGCTCACGCGGGCTCCGGGTGTGTGACCGAACACCCCAGTATATAGGGGAGCGTTCCCCAATCCGGAATTCGGAACGCGGACCTCAGAACTACTGCCGGACTCTCACGGTTCGGCTTGGGCCACACGAGAGCGCCCGGCTCGCGGCCGGGCGATGTGCTGGGTTGGGATTTTCTAGTGGCCTGTGCGTGTCATTTGTAGAGTGGATGTCGGAGCGCGGCGCCCGACTGGCAAGGCGGAACAAGCGAGCATATCGGGAGGATTCGAGCGACGAGCGACGCCGCCAGTCGGGATGCCCGACAGGCACTTTAGAAATGACAAGGACAGGCCACTAGGCCAACTCCTCGATCAGGCTGGCCAGCAACTCACGCAGCGGCGCGAATTGCGGCTGGCGCTCGAGCGCGATGCTCACGTAGCGGAGCGTGTGCGGGATGTACTGCATGTACACGGGGTTGCTCCGGGCCGTCGTCTGGAACCCGAACGTGCCGAGCGCCTTCAGGTTGCGCTGGAGCGCCATCATCTCGAAGCGGTCGCGGAATGCGTGCTCCCACTCCGCGGTCGCGGTCTCAGGGCGGCCTTCGCGCTTCAACGCGATGAAGTGGTCGATCAGCTCGCGGCTGTCCTCTTCCGGCAAATCCACGTACGAATCGCGCAGCAGCGACGCCAGATCGTAGGTGTCCGGGCCCATGCGCGCGTCCTGAAAGTCGATCACGTACAGATCGCCGGCGCACAACATCAGGTTGCGACTGTGGTAGTCGCGATGGCAGAGGACGCGGGGCTCCGACGCCAGCAGGGTCGCAAGACGGCGCCACTCACCGTGCAGGGCGTCACGCACGCGTGGTTCAATCGTTACGCCCCGGTAGCCCTCGATGAAGTGCTTGGTAAAGAACTCGAGTTCCCAGATGAACTTGTCGGCGTCGAATGCGACCTGGTACGGCGGATACATCGGCGACGCGAGATCCGCGCCCCGGCGCTGCAGGATCTCAATCAGCGCGACCGCCTGGCGATAGAGGCCGATGTGCTCGGACGGCTGGACCGCCCCGAGATACGCCTGCAGCGTGACGTCTCCGAGATCCTGCAGCACGAGCAACGCGAGGTCGTCGGCGTGGTCGACGATGGCGGGGACGGGCACCGGCATCTCGCGCAGCAGCGAAGCGATCTGCACGAACGGCAGCGTGTCGTACGAGAACGATTGCGGGTGCAGCGCGAGCACGAGAGACGTCGCGTCCCTGACCAGCACGCGGAAGTAGCGGCGGTCGGACGCGTCACCCGTGAGCGGCACGACGGTCAGCGTTCGCTTCTTCAGCTGGCTGCGGAGCAGGTACGTCTCGAGTCGATCCCGGACCTGTGCGGCGTCGGCGCGTCGTTTCTCGCTGGTCGGCACGGAGCATCCTTTCTGGCGTGCGACGCGCGTCTTGCGGTCGGCCGGCTAGAGATCGATCGTCGTGACGGTAAGGGGACCGTCCAGATGGCCGTGCGGTCCAGCGGGCGCGGCCTCGGCCGGCAGCAGCACCGAGCGATGATACCGTGAGCCGCGGCGCACGAGGGCGCCGCTGCACACAATACACGCGTCGAGTTCGACGTCATCCTCGATAATCGCGTCGCGCCAGCAGACTGTGTTACGCAGGCGTGCCGCGGATCCGACGACAGCGCCCCGCTCGATCAGCCGAGCTGGATCTCCATGGCTCATTCGCAGACATGTGGCGAGGTAAGACGCCGGTGTGCCGATGTCGTCGAAGTGCCCCGTTCCCACCCAGCCCCGGACGCTGCCAGGCAATCCTGCTATCAGCGAAGGGTAGCGGTCGGCGACGCTCTCACTCGGCGCGTCGAGTGGCACGCCCGCAAACGCCTGGCGATGCGCCACCTGCACACCCACGAAGTGCCACCCCGCAGGTGCGTGTCCCCGAGGCGTGAACCGCTCGACTGCACCAGACGGGTCGAGTCGCACGCCGCCGTATTTCAGCGGCAGCGGGTTCTCGACCAGCGCCATCGTGACGAGCGCATGCGAGGCGACGTGGGCGGCGTACAACGCTCGGATATCGATGTCGGTGAGCGTGTCGCCGTTGATGATCAACAACTCCTCGTCCTCGACGATCGAGAACGCGCGCGCTGGCCCGCCCCCCGAACCAAGCAGTGGCTGTTCCCACGAGTACCGCACCCGCACGCCGAACCTGTGGCCGTCTCCGACGACGGCTGCGATCGTCTCGGGGCGGTGGTGCAGGTTGATGACCGCATCCCGCACGCCGCACGCAGCGAGTTGTCGAAGGATGTGCGCGATGAGCGGCGCTCCAGCAACGGGCATGGCTGGCTTGGCCCGGAGCCACGACAGCGGACGAAGGCGGGTGCCGAGCCCGGCTGACAGCACGAGCGCGGTGGGCATGCGCGAGGCGCTGGAATCTGGCACCGGCGTGGCCGTGGGAGTGTCGGTCAGACGCCGTCGAACAGCATGTCGGTGTCGGGGAGGCCACGCGCGCGCCGGTACTCCATGAAGAGCCCGCGATAGGAATCGAGCAGGTAGTCGTCGGGACCGCACCCGAGCGCGCGTGCCGCAGCGGTGACGCCCTGCTCCGACCCCTCGACCTCCACGAACACGCCGACCGGCGTCTCGTCGATGGCGATGATGGCATCGCCAAGCGCGTACTCCTCGCGATATTTCTGGTATCGGAACCACACGCGGTAACCGAGATGCTCGAAGCACCGCAGCATCGTCTCGCCATCCCCGACCACCGTCTCGAGTTCCTCGCGCACCTTCATGTGGGATGGCTGAACGGGCCCTTTGAAGGTGACGAGGTTCCGGCCGGCCTCGACTCGGATTCGCAGGACACAGCGGCGATTCCGCAGGGTCTCGGCCGGTTCGTCGAGCAGGTAGTCTTCCTGCAGCCGGCGGCTGCGCACCGGCGTTGCCTCACTGCCGGCAATGACGCGGCGCGCCTCCTCTACCGAGTGGAACCTGAGCTTTACTTCACGCTCGAGCGCTGTTGTCATGGCGGTATGTAACTCCAACAGGCGCAGCGTTGCAACGTCTCAGAAGCGGGCTCGCCCTGAGGGCTAGGCCGGAATGGGCCCTGAATGTGGCGCGGTCCGGCTGGCAGCTCGGTGACGGCTGCTGCGCGGGCCGTACAAACGGAAGGCGGCGTACCCGTGGGTGCGCCGCCTTCGTCGCCTGCGACCGGGTGCGAGACTACTCGGTGCCCTTGCCGACCGGGACGAAAATCTCCTGGTTGTTCCGCCAGATCAGCAGGAACGCGGTGCCGCCGGCGCGCACGCTCTGGAGGGCGCTGACGGCCTCTGCGGCACTCGCGACCGGCTTGCGGTTCACCTGGAGGATGATGTCGCCGGGGCGCACGCCGGCTCTCGCCGCACTGCCATTCGGGTCGACGTCGGTGATGAGCGCGCCGCTCGTGCCGCTCGGCACACCCATGCGGCGCGCGCGGTCGGCAGTCAGGTTACCGAGCGTGATGCCGAACCCTTCGTTCGCGTCGCCCTCTTCTTCGGAGTCTCCGGCCGCCCGCTGGCCCTCGGCCTCGAGATCGAGCTCGCCGATGGTGACGTTCAGCGTCTTCTCCGACTTGTCCCGCAGCAGCCGCACCGGCACGGTGGTCGCCGGCTTCAACCCGACGACGAGCTGCACGAGGTCATCGCGGCTGGAGATCGGCTTGCCGTTCACCTCGAGGATGATATCGCCCGGCTGCACGCCGGCCTTCGCCGCCGGCCCGCCGGAACTGACCGAGATGACGAGCGCGCCTTTCCGTTCCTTGAGCCCGAGCTCCTGGAAGTTTTCGCGCGGGATCGCGCCGACGCTGACGCCGATCATCCCACGCGTGATTTTCCCCGTCCGCAGCTGCGGCAACAGATCCCGGACCGCATTGATGGGTACGGCGAAACCGATCCCGATGTTGCCGCTCTGCCGCGCGTCGGAGTAGATCGCGGTGTTGATGCCGACGACTTCGCCGCGCGCATTCAGCAGCGGACCACCCGAGTTGCCCGGATTGATGGCGGCGTCGGTCTGAATCATGTCCTGCGAGCGGCCCGTGGCGACGGGGAAGGGGCGCTTGAGCGCGCTCACCACGCCCACACTGACGGTGTGCGCCAGCCCGAACGGGTTGCCGATCGCCATCACGAAGTCGCCCTGCTGGATCTGGCCGGAGTCGCCGAACTTCGCCTCGGGCATCGTGTGATTCGGCTTTTCGGTGAGCTCCAGCAGCGCGCTGTCCGTCAGCGGGTCGCGGCCGACGACACGCGCGGGATACTCCTGCCCCTCGTCCTCACCGTAGAGCGAGACCAGCACCTTCGTCGCGCCCTCGACGACATGGTTGTTGGTAAGAATGAAGCCTTCCTTGCTGATGATGAAGCCGGTGCCCGCGGCCTGTACCACCTGGTCGCGCGGCCGGCGCTGCGGCGCGCGGTGTGTTTCGTCATCGGGTGCGCCGAAAAAGCGCCGGAAGAGGTCGTCGCCGCCGCCGAAGAACTCCGTCATCTCCTGTGCGCGCTGGCGCGACTCCGTGCGGATGTTGACCACCGTCGGGGTCTGCGCCTTCGCGATGTCACGGAAGGTCGACAGCGTGATGGCGCCGTTCAGCGGCGCCGCGTTGGCGGCCGGCGCCGCCAGGCCCTGGGCAGACGATTCGGGCGACAGGTCGAGCCGTGAGGCGATGACCATCCCGACCGCCAACGACGCGACGGCGATGAGCAGCGCATAGAACACCGTGGTCTTCCGCGTGGACATTGCTGATACCTTCCTCCGGGCGCCGCACAGGCGCCCCTCACACGATCGCGCGGCCGCGTGGCGCTCCTCGTCGGGACGCCCTAGAGCAACGCGAGAATCGCCCCTTGCGATGGCCCGGTCACCGTCGCCGACCCGCTGCCAAACACCATGTTGATTTCGGTCCGGACGCCGAAGCGGTCGAAGTACAAGCCAGGCTCGATTGTGAAGCCGCTGCCCGGGAGCAGGCGGCGGTCGTCATGCGTCTCGTAGTCGTCCATGTGGACGCCGTTGCCATGCACGTCCTCACCCAGGCTGTGCCCGGTCCGGTGCATGATCCGGTCGCCATACCCGGCTTCCTGCAGCACGGTCCGGGCGGCACGGTCGACCTGCCAGCCGCGAAGGTCGGCCCCCGTGGTGGCGGCATGCTGGGCCGTTTCGATCGCCGCGTCTCGGGCACGGGCGATCGCGGCAAACGCGGAGGCCTGCTCGTCGGGCACCCGGGCGCCCGTGAAGCCCACCCACGTGATGTCTGCATACACCGCGCCCGGCGTCGCGAGCTTGGCCCAGAGATCGAGGAGGACGAGCTGGTCGGGTCCTATCGACGAACTGCCTTCTGGGCTGGGGCCGTAGTGTGGGTCCCCCGCGTGTGCGTCGACCGCGACGATCGGGGCCGAGTCGCTGACCATGCCCTCTTCGCGGAACCACCCCGCCATCGCCTGCTGGATATCGTATTCGGTCGTGGGCGTGCCAGCCCGGACGCGTTCCGCGATCAGGTCGAACGCCCGATCCTTGACCCGGTAGAGCCGTTTGGACGCCTCGAAGTGCGTCGCGATCGCCTCGCCGTCCCAGCACGCCTCGAAGCGCTGCACGAGATCGCCCGACGACACCACTTCCACTCCGCGATCACGGATGTTCTCTATCGTGCCCGCGTCCACGCGCGCCAGGTAGGGGATCGCGCCCTTTGGCGAGTACTCCATGGCGAGGCGCCGGATACCGTGGAGCAACGTGTCGAGCCCGGCAGCGAGGGCTTCGCGACCTGCGTACACGAGCTTTTCGCCGGGCAGCTTGTCGAGATTGTGCGACTCGATGGCGTGCACGAGCTTCCGGGGTTGGCCGGTGGCGGGAATCATGTAGAACCACCGGCGCGTGGTCATCTTGCCGCTGCCGGCCAGGCCGGCCAGGGTCGTCGCAACGGGATTCGAGCCGTGGAAGTCATAGAGCAGCCATCCGTCGAGTCGGTCGGCGGCGAGCGCCGACTGCACGGCGGCGATGTCGAAGTGCATCATGCAAGTATAGCGGAGCCGGAAAGGGCTGCCGGCCCGTCCCACCGAGGCGGCGGGGCCCAAACGTGTCTGTTAGACGCATCCACCCCAACTTTCGGTCTGCCGTGTTCCACTTCTTCGACCACACCGGCGACATCGGCATCGATATCGAAGCGCGAGACCTTCCGTCGGTGTTCGGTACCTTGCGGCAATGGCGGCGGCCGCGAACTTTGCGTTCGCCAACCGCCAGGTGATGACCCACTGGACCCGCGAGAGCCTGACGCGCGCGCTCGGCATCTCGCCCGGGCAGGCCGGGATCGAAATGGTGTACGACGTCGGTCACAACATCGCGAAGTTCGAGAGCTTCGAGCTCGACGGCCAGAAGCGGCGCGTGTGCGTCCATAGAAAAGGCGCCACCCGGGCGTACCCGGCGGGGCACCCGCAGACGCCCGCCGCGTACTGCGACGTCGGCCAGCCGGTCATCATTCCCGGCGACATGGTCCGCTATTCGTATGTGATGGCGGGAACCGCCCGCGCCAGCGTCGAGACGTTCGGCTCATCGTGCCATGGCGCCCGCCGGCGACTGAGCTGCGCCGCCGCGAAGCGGAGTTGGACGGCGCAGCAGGTCATGGACGATCTGGCGGAGCGGGGTGTGGTGCTGAAGGCCGCCGGAATGGGCACCGTTGCCGAGGAGATGCCGCTGGCGTACAAGGACGTGGGGGGTGATGGATGGGGCGGGCATCTCGACCCGCGTTGCCCAACTCCGGCCACTCGGCGTCATAAAGGGATGATAATCAGAGCACAGCTATGACATGCATGCGCACACGATTGCTGCTCGGCCTCTCGCTGCTTGCCGTCGTCGCCGCACGTCCGTCGGCGCAGCAGCCGGCCGCCGCCGAACAGCCCGGGGTCACGTTCCGCGTCGAAGTGAACTACGTCGAGGTGGATGCGGCGGTCTTCGATCGTCAGGGCCGCTTCGTCAACGACCTCACGCGCGACGATTTCCAGGTGCTGGAGGAAGGCGTGCCTCAGGAGGTTTCCGCCTTCACGCTCGTCAACATTCCGATCGAGCACGCTGAGCGGCCGCTGTACGCGAAGATGCCGATCGAGCCCGACGTGGCGTCGAACGCGAAGCCGTTCGAAGGACGCGTGTACGTCATCGTCCTCGACGATCTGCAGACGGCCGCGTCCCGCAGCATGCTCGTACGCCGCGCCGCCCGGCAGTTCATCGAGCAGGCGATGGCCGCCAACGACATGGCGGCGATCGTGTACACCAGCGGCCGCGGGGAGGCAGGGCAGGAGTTCACGAGCAGCAAGCGGCTCCTCCTGGCGAGCGTCGACCGCTTCCTCGGCCGCAAGCTCCGCTCCACGACGCTCGAGCGCCTCGACCAATATCAACGGCAATCGAGCACCGGTGGCCCGTCGAACAGCTCGAATCCCAATCGCATCAACGATCCCCTCGACATGGAGCGTGGCCACGACGCGCGTGCCTCGCTCGACGCGCTCAAGAACATCAGCGACTACATCGGCGGCATCCACGGGCGTCGCAAGGCCATCGTCTACCTGAGCGAGGGCATCGACTACGACGTCTACGACTTCAACAACCGCGAGGCATCGACGATCCAGGATTCGATGCAGGAGGTCATCGCGTCAGCCACCAGGGCGAACGTGAGCATCTATGGAATCGACCCGCGCGGCCTGACGTCGCTCGCCGAGGATTCGATCGAGGCCAGCGGCGGTTTTCCAGCGGACCCTCAGCTGAACCTGAGCACGCAGTCGTTCCAGGACGAACTGCGTCTCTCCCAGATGAGCCTGCGCAGCCTGTCCGAAGACACCGGCGGCTACGCTGCCGTCAACAGCAACGATTTCACCAAGGCGTGGGACCGCGTCGTTGCCGACAACAGCTCGTACTACGTGCTCGGGTACTACCCGAAGAACGAGAAGCGCGATGGACGGTTCCGCAAGCTCGACGTGAAGGTCCGCAGGGAGGGGCTCGAGGTGCGCACGCGGAAAGGCTACACGGCGCCAAGAGGAAAGGCCCCCGCGACGACGACGCAGTCGCCGAACGAGAAGACCTCGCCTGACCTGCGCCGCGCGCTCGACAGCCCGTTGCCGCTGGCTGCGCTCACGTTGCGCGGGTTCGCGGCCCCGTTCAGAGGCGCCGCCCCGAACGCGTCGGTCGCGGTCAACGTCGAGGCGGAAGGCGCGGATCTCGCGTTCCAGCAGAAAGAAGGCAAGTTCGTCGACGACCTCGAAGTGTCGGTCATCGCGCTCGACTCGGCCGCGAAGCTCCGCGACGGCACGCGCGACGTCGTCAACATGGGACTCAAGCCGGAAACGCGGGCGCGCGTGGCGCAGACCGGCATCCGGATGCAGTCGCGCCTCAAGCTGCCGCCGGGACGCTATCAGTTGCGGATGGCGGCGCGCGAAACCGGCAGCGGTCGTGTCGGTTCGATCACCTACGATCTCGAAGTGCCGGACTTCTCGAAAGAACCAATCTCGATGAGCGGTATTGTCATCGGCTCTGTCGAAGGCCAGTCCGTGATGACCGCGAAGACCGACGAGGAGCTCCGGACGGTGTTGCCGCTGGCGCCGACCGCGTCACGCGAGTTCCGCGCGGGTGACGGCCTCGCCACGTTCGTCGAGGTCTACGACAACCAGCCGCAGCCGCCGCACAAGGTGGACATCGCGACCTCCATCCTGACCGACGAGGGGCGCGTCGTGTTCAACACCAGCGAAGAGCGGAACAGCACGGAGCTTCAGGGCAAGTCGGGCGGCTACGGCGTCACCACGAAGATCCCGCTGACCGGGTTCGCGCCTGGTCTGTATGTGCTGAAGGTCGAGGCGCAATCACACGCCGGGAAGCCCGTGACCGTGAAGCGGGAGGTTCCGTTCAGAGTCAGGTGAAGCGCGATCCGAGTAATGCAGGATGTCGAATGCCGGATGCAGGCATGGAAGCCGATGTATCTCACGTTCGACATCCATCATTCTGCATCCGTCAGCCGCTACATCTCCCCGTTCCAGTCTTCCGGCTCGGCGTTCACCGAGCGGAAGATCTCCAGGTGCCACTTGCCGCCGCCCCAGGGTTCGATGACCTCGGTTGCGACAACGTCCACGAGGATCTCCGCGAAGCTGCGCCCTTCCGGGTCGCCGTCGAGATGGTAGGCGGCGTCATCCCAGCTGAACGTCGGGAACAGGATCAGCGACAGGAACAGGTCGAAGCCGTCGTCCACCACCAGGAGCTGACCGCAGGGCCGCTTGATGGTGGAGTGGTAGATCAGGTATTTCTCGGCCGTGTGCGCGCGGATATAGCGCTTGAGCGCGAACTCGCGGGCGACGATCTCCTCGACCGCGATCTTCTTGTCCCAGCAATCCCGGCAGTATTTTTCCTCGCCGCGAGGCTCGGAGACGTCTTTCGCGCCGCACAGGGCGCAGCGTACTTTCTCGGCTATCTTGCGTGGCATTTACACCGATTGTAGCGCGCCGGTGCCCTGAATCAGCGGTCGGCGCTACCGGAGGGCTCCCTGCCGCGCGGCCGGCAGGTACATCCGCTGGACGTATTCCTTCACCATGCGGCGCGTGCTGAATTGCGGCGTGACGGTCCGGATCGCCTCCTTGACCACCTGCAGCCAGCGGTGTGGCACCTGGTCGGGGCCGCGATCGTAAAACGCCGGCACGATCTCTTCTTCCAGCAACCGGTACAGCGAGTCCGCGTCTGCATCGTCAACCGCCGACTCGTCGCCGCCGCCGCCGCCGTCGATCAGCCAGCCGTTCCTGCCGTTGTACGCCTCGGCCCACCAGCCGTCGCCGATGCTGAAGTGCGGCACGCCGTTGATCGACGCCTTCATGCCGCTCGTGCCGCTGGCCTCGAGCGGCTTGCGCGGGTTATTCAGCCAGACGTCGCAGCCCTGCACCAGGAAGTGCGCCACGTGCAGGTCGTAGTCTTCGACGAACGCCACGCGTCCGGCGAACGCGGGCTCGAGCGCGTGGCGATAGACACCCTGCAGGCGGTGCTTGCCGGTGTCGTCGGCGGGGTGTGATTTTCCCGCGAACACCAACTGCAAGGGGCGCCCTGCGGTGTTCAGAATGCGAGCCAGCCGCTCGGGGTCGCGGAAGACCAGGTCGGGACGCTTGTAGCCGGTGAACCGCCGCGCGAAGCCGATGGTCAAGGCGTCGGAGTCGAGCAGCGTGCCGGCCGCGAGCACCCGCGCCGCGCTGACCCGTTCGTTGGTCCAGAGAGAGCGCGCGCGCTGGCGGATGAACGAGAACAGGTACTGACGGAGCGACGAGCGCACCGCCCAGAGTTCGGCGTCGGGCACGTCCAGAATCCGGTCCCACAAGGCGGGGTCATCGTGTCGTTCGATCCAGTCCTCGCCGAGATGCCGCGAGAAGAGCTGCGCCATCTCGTTCGACACCCAGGTCGGCACGTGCACACCGTTGGTGAGCGCCTTGACGGGTGCATCTTCGACCCGGGTGTCCGGCCAGATCGGCACCCACATCTCGCGCGTGACCTCGCCGTGGAGCTGGCTGACGGCGTTCACGGACGACGACGCGCGCAGGGCGAGCGCCGTCATGTTGAACTGCGGGCCGTTGCCGTTGTCGTACTCCCCGAGCGCGAGGAACTGCGGCCGATAGGTGCCCAGGGAACCCCAGGCGCCTGCCAGGTGCTTTTCCACCAGCTGGAAGTTGAACGCGTCGTGGCCCGCAGGCACCGGTGTGTGCGTCGTGAAGACGGTGGTGCGACGCACCTCGTCGAGTGCCGCATCGAACGACAGGCCCTGGTCGACGAATTCCCGGATACGCTGCAGCACCACGAATCCCGCATGGCCTTCGTTGAGGTGCCAGACGGTTGGGTTACAGCCAAGATGGCGAAGCGCGCGGACCCCGCCCATGCCGAGGATGATCTCCTGCTGCACGCGCGTTTCGCGGTCGCCGCCGTACAGGCGCGCCGAGAGGGACCGGTCCCAGGGGGCGTTCTCTTCGAGGTCGGTGTCGAGCAGGTAGAGGGTGACCCGGCCCAGGCGCACGCGCCACACGGCCACGAGCACCGTGCGGTCGCCGAGAGGGACGGCCGTAATCACCGGCTCGCCTGTTGGCGTCAGCGCCTGCTCGATCGGGGTATCGGCCCAGTTCAGCTTCTCGTAGCCTTCCTCCTGCCAGCCGTCGGCGGTGATGTGCTGGTGGAAGTAGCCCTGTGGGTACATGAAGCCGACGCCGATGAGCGGCACGCCCAGGTCGCCCGCTTCCTTGCAGTGATCGCCGGCGAGCACGCCCAGGCCACCCGCGTAAATCGGCAGCGACTGGTGCAGTGCGAATTCAGCGGAGAAGTAGGCGATCGACTGGCCTTTCAAGTCGGGCACCTGCTCCGCGCACCACGTGAAGTGCGCCGAGCGCGCGGCATCGAGTCCGGCCAGCGCCCGGTCGTAGAGCTGCAGCCACGTGTGATCCTGCGCGGCTCGCTCGAGGGCGGCGCGTGGCAGCATCCAGAGCATTCGCACCGGGTTGTGGGCCGTCGCGCGCCACAGCGGGTAATCCAGGCTCCTGAAAACCATGCGGGCGTCGCCGTGCCAGCTCCACCAGAGGTCGAGAGCAAGTTCGGGCAATCGTTCGATGCGCGCAGGCAGCGGGGGCAGACCAGCGTAACGTTCCATGAATAGGGCGCTCCAAAATGAAGAGGACCATGCTATCGGCTGCACGAGCAAGCGTCAATCAGCCGAGCTGCTCGAGCACGCGGTGCTCGCCTCCGCTGGTGACAGATTCAGCGTCGCGCGACGTCCTGCCATGGACGCACAATGAACCGCGGGGTCCACGTGGCGCCGCGAGCCCGCCGCGCGTGCGCTGGTGGCGCTGCGCCGCGCGGCTGCGCGTAATCAAGTGGGTGCGAGGCACCGCTAGCGAAGGAGGGAAAATGGTGCCTGGCATCATCAGGCGGGTCGTGTTCGGAGTTCTCGGCGTCGGGATCGTGGCCCCTTGGCTGGCGCTCGGAGACGACATCGTTCACCGCGTCCAGGTTCCGGGGGCCGAGCTGGCATGGGTGGAGCAGGGGAGCGGGACGCCGGTCGTCTTCGTTCACGGCAGCGGCGCGGATCTGCGCACCTGGGGCTATCAGATGGCGCCGATTGCGCAGGCGTCCTTCCGGGCCATCGCGTACAGCCGGCGATTCCACCACCCGAACGCTCCCCCGACGACCGCCGATGCCGCATACACCGCGGCGCTGCACGCGGACGACCTGGCGGCGTTCATCACCTCGCTCCACGCGGGCGCCGTCCACATCGTCGCCGCATCGTCGGGCGGTGTCGTCGCGCTGCTCGTCGCGCGCGATCGCCCGGCGCTCGTTCGCAGCATGGTGCTGACCGAACCCGCGATGTTCAGCCTCCTGCCGGCCGGGTCGCCGGAGGCAGCGTCGGCCGCACCGCTCGAAACGGCGCGCGCCCTGATGGCTGGCGGCGAAACCGACGCGGCGCTGCACGCCTTTGTCGACGCCATCATCGGCCCGGGTGCGTACCAGCTCGTGCCGGCATCCACGCGCGCGATGCTCAATGACAACCTGCCCGAACTGCGCCGCGAAGCCGCCGCGTCGCCCGGCGATCCGCCGTTCACCTGCGACGATGCGAAGCGGGTGCAGGCGCCGGTTCTGCTCGTGACCGGCGGCGCGAGCCCGTTGTTTTTCAAGGCCATCGACGAGCGGCTCGCGCAGTGCCTTCGCGTCGGTGGAGGCTGTGACCGTGCCTGGCGCCGCCCATGCGGTGCACGCGCAGCAGACGGCGCGATTCAACGATCTGGTCGTCGGGTTTCTCCAGAGGCACCGAGGCGGGGAAAACGGAACGCCGTGAGCTGACCTGGTGCCGCGGACCGTCAGCAGAGACTCGGACGGTAACGGGGGCGCGTTCGACCAGGCGCGTCCGTCGCGGGGCACGCGCCTCAGTACTGCCGCCGCCGCTGCTTCGAGATGTCGAACCGCGCCGTGTCGGCGATCGCCATCACGGCCATGACGCCCGCCTGCAGCGGGTCGGTCACCACGAGATCCGCGGCCTCTCGCACGCTGCCCACCATGTTCAGCGAGATGACGATGATCCCGTGCGTCTGCAGTTCGCGAACGGCCTCGGTAATCGCGCCTCCCATGAGCGCCCCCGCGAGCACGAGGACGCGCGCGCGTGGGAGCCGCGCCACCGCGCGGACGGCGTTGGCGAGCTCGTGCTCGCCGACGAGCGGGATGGTGTCGACCGAGATGCGCTCGCCGCGGATGTTGTGGCGGTCGGCCTCGCTGATGGCGCCGACTGCCACCTGGCCCACCTGGGCGCCGCCGCCGACGATGATCACGCGCTTGCCGTAGATCTTCATCAGCGGCTCGGCCTCGTGCACCGCCTGTACGACGGGGAGCTGCTCGAGCCGCGCCAGCAGCCGCGGCAAGTCGGCGAGCCGATCGATTTCGAGATAGAGCGTCGCGCCCTGCCCCATCGGGCCGAGCGTCTCGATCGAGACGATGTTCGCCGGGTGCTCGGCAATGACGCGCGCCACCTCCGAGAGCACGCCCGGCGCGTGTTCCGTTTCGACGATCAGCGTCTGAGACGCGGGAGCATGCACGCCGGTCAGGCTTTGAAGAGCGGGGTTGTCTCGAGCCCCTTGCGCTTGATGGCGTCCGCTTCCTCGGCGGTGAGCGGCTCGAACGATGCAGCCAGGTCGAGAGCCATCGCGAACAGGTTCTCGTCACCGGGCGGGATCGCCGCGGTCACCGGGTGGGAGAGCGTGAACCGGAGCCCTTCCCGCGCCGTCGCCTCGGTGGCGAGCGGCTCGTACCAGCACTTCGGGTGCGACCGCGTTGCTCCCTCGGGCCAGGGCCGCCGCGCCATCGACTTCAGCGCCAGGATCCCCATCTGCTTCTTCTGCGCGGCCGCGAGCACTTGCGGCCCGAAATTGCCGGCGTTCCACGTCGCGAAGTTGATGGGGAAGAGGATCGTGTCGAACGGAAACCGTTCCATCAACGCGAGGGCGGCGGTCACGGAGTGCGCGGAGAAGCCGAGGAAGCGCACCTTGCCCGCCGTGCGCGCGGCCACGAACGCTTCGAGCGCGCCATCGGCGCCGGCGATCTGCTCCACATCCTCGTTCGTCGTCACCGCGTGCAGCTGGTACAGGTCGAAGTGGTCCGTGCGCATGTGCGCGAGAGACTGATCCAGCTCGCGGGCAGCGGCGGCCCGATCGCGCTTCTGCGTTTTGCAGGCCAGGAAGACCTGCTTGCGGAACGGTGCGAGCGCCGGACCGAGCATCTCCTCGGCGTTGCCGTAGCTTGGCGCCACGTCGAAGTAGTTCACGCCGCGATCGATCGCGTGCGCCACCCGTTCGGTTGCCTCCTGCGCCGTCGCGTTCATCACGACGATGCCGCCAAACCCGATGATCGAGAGCCGCTCGCCCGTGCGGCCGAGCGACCGCCGTTCGAGCTGCTGCCCGGCGCGGGATCGCTCGATGCCGGCGAGCGAGGCAGGGAAACAGCTGAAGAGCGCGGCCGCGGACGTGTGCTTCAGAAACTCGCGACGCTGCATGACGGCACCCTCCTCCAGAGCGGCCTGCCGGCGCGCATCAGTGTTCCTTTGGCGGTTCGGCCGGCAGCGTGTCTTCGACATGGCGCGAGCGTTTGTGGCACGTCGCGCACGAGACCTGCGGCGGATCGTCTTCGCCGACCGTCTTGAACTTCTCGTTCGTGTCCATCACCGCGCGGAGCATGATGCGCGAGGTCTCCTTGCGCTTCTTGCCGTCGGACGCGAAGTCGTAGGTCGAGAGCGGCTTACCCACGAGCCCGACGTGGCAGAACACGCAGCCGACGTTCAGCACCGTGTTCCACGTCTTCATGATCTTCATCACGTCCTCGGGTGACGTGTCTTTCGGCAGGACCGTGAGGTTCTTGATTTCCGTCGGCTTCCAGTCGTCGTCGGCCGCGGCAGGGGCCTGCTCTGCCGGGGCAGCATCCGGCGCGGGCGGGGCCGGCTGCTGGGCGATCAACGTGGCGGCAGAGACTACCAGAAGGGTTGCAAGGCCGGCGATCACTCGACGCATGATTCGTCTCCTCCGTTCGCTTCTCGTACGAACGGCCATGAGCCTAACGCGGGGCACGCGAACGTGCAACCGCGTCTGCTGCTCGCCGGCCCGGGTGTGGTGGGACGCCGCGTGTAGGTGCTGACTCTGCCGGGCGTGCGCGGTTGGATCCGCTCGTGCCCGCCCGTCAGGCGGGCCGTGCTCACCGAAACGCCTGCGTCACCGTCACCTCGCCGTTCCTGACGAAGATCCCGCAGCCGGCCTGGCTGTAATCGCCGGCCATGTTGCGGTGGTGAACGCCCGCAGCGCCTTCGCGCCACATCTCGGCGAGCCCCGACTCGACGACCTTGCGCACCGTGCCGTAGGTCGCCAGCGGCCACCAGAGCACCTCGTTTTCCGCGCGCACCAGGCCACTGCCGAAGTTCGTGTTCTTGACGTACTGGTGCGCCACGCGCGCCTTCGCGTCGTAGCGCGCCGCTTCGGCGGCGTAGGTCTCGAGCGCGGCGGCACGCGTCAGCGCGCCGCGGTTCACCGATGCGCGATACGCGTTGGTCACAGACACGCACAGCGCCAGCTCGGCGTCATAGCCGGCGGGCGCTTCGCTCGGTTCGGGGAGTGACGAGATCTCGAAGCAGAGCGGCAGCAGCCCGAGGATCATGGCAAAAGCCGGCAGCACGGGCGCTGGTGGCATACGCCAACCAGAGCCAATCGCATGCCGGCCGGCGTGAGTAGCGGATTACCGTTCAGAACGGACGCAGCCCGGCATCAGGCGGGACCGCGCGCATGCGACGCACGCTCGTAGTGACGATGCGCCCGCCGGGGTAGAAGACCTCGAGGCAGAAGCCCTGGAGGATCCAGCCGACCTTGAGCATGCTGCCGCCGCAGCTGGCGCCGCCGATCGTGGCCTCGGCCAGCACCGGAAAAAACGCGCCGCCTTCGATGAGCACGCGGCACCGGCCGGGATCGAGGACGGTGATTCTGTAGCGGGAGTTGCGCGTCCAGATCTCGAGCGCATCGAGCGGGGCGAGGCCGCTGACCTCCAGGCCTCCCGCGCTGGCGACGGCTTCGGCGAAGCCCTCGAGTGTGACGCTCGCCGACGGGGTGTCGGGCTCGATGCGGCTGGTGTCCTCGAAGCGTATGCTCACGCGTCTTCCGCCCTGTGACGATGATGCACCCGAACGTGCCTGCCGCCAACTGCCACTCGGTCGAGGTTTCGGCATTATAGACGCTCTTCGTCAGGTTTCGGCCAACGCTCTCGAGCAATCCGTGCAGCAAGGTGCGGACCCGGGCACCGCCGACCTTCCGCTCGGCCGCGGACTTCGCTGCCGGCCTGAACTCCTCAGCCGCGCGCGACGGTGCAGAGGGGACGGCACGATCCGCGAGCCCGGCCGCGGCTCGACGCGAGGTCGCGGTTTCGCTATACTTCGGAGTCCTGCCGACGTAATCCCCTCGACCTGCGGAAGTGGCGGAACTGGCAGACGCGCAAGCCTCAGGAGCTTGTCCCCGCAAGGGGGTGGAGGTTCGAGCCCTCTCTTCCGCACCACCGATCTCGGCCCGCCACGACGGGCTCTCCTTCGGGTTCGGTCATCTCAGAACTCCCTGCGAGCCCGTTCGGGAGAATGACGGGCGTGCGACTGCGCCTGCGGCTATCGGTCACACCCCTGCGCCTGCCCAAAAATACCGGCACTTCCAAGGCGGGCAAAACCGTACCCGCCTCGCTCCTTCTCTTGTTGTTGGCGTTCAAGGTCTCCCGCTACACTGCGGTCGACACACCACGTCCCTCAGATTGTCCCGGTTCGTTTCGAAGGCGAGGTCACGTGCCCGTAGAGAGTTGGGCTGTCGAGGTCATCGCACACGCACGTGCTGCGTTCCCAGCGTAACTGACGAGGTCGGTCGGAAGGGAAATGAATCCCGCATCCTGGTCATATCGGAACAGTGACGATGTGCCACGCGGGGTGGTCATGACCAGACGCTTATCTACGCCGATCATTCAGAGCGATGAAATCAGCGAATGAAAAGGCGTCGGTCTTCGTTTGTGAAGTTAGCCCGAATCGTTTTTCCCGCGCATGGCTTCACGCAACTAGCCGAGTGGTTGCATAACCTGCAGAATTCCGCACTCGAGAACGGTCATGAACACAAACGCCATTCATCCGATCATCTACGTTCGCGGCTACGCCATGACGCAAAGCGAGATCGAAGACACGGTAGCCGACCCGTACATGGGCTTCAATATCGGGTCGTCGAAGGTGCGTCAGCTGTGGGACGGTTCGGTGAAGAAGTACTTCTTCGAATCGCCTCTTGTCCGTTTGCTGAAGCGCTTCAAGTACGACGACGTCTTCGAAGAAGGATACGACCGTGTCTCCGACTTGTCCGCGCCAACGACAGTCGATGGCACGGTGTCCCCGGTGCCATACCGCAGCATTGTCATCTACCGCTATTACGAGCCTTCATCTGAAGACATCGGCGGCGGCCTGCGCCCGGACATGGACCGCTTCGCCTCCGGGCTGAGCGACCTGATCCTGACACTGCAGAAGCGGATCTACCCTGAGGGCCAGCACACGCCTATTACTGAGGCCGACCGTGCGGCCGGAAAGCTGCCGTTCGATAAGTTTCGCGTTTACCTCGTCGCACACTCGATGGGTGGACTCGTCTGCCGCGCGTTCCTACAGAACCCAAAATACGGCTCCGCTGAGGCGCGGGCCCTGGTCGACAAGCTATTCACGTATGCAACGCCGCATGACGGGATCGAGATCGGCCTACTCGGCAATGTGCCGAACTGGGCATCCCTCTATGGACTCAAGACATTCAACCGGGACGAGATCGCCCGATTGCTTGGCCTCTCTGAGCAGGACCGCGACGGCGAGCACGTCGACCTAATCACCAATTTCGACTCCAGCCGCGTATTCAACCTGGTCGGCACGAATCCTGGCGATTATAAAGCAGCCGCCGGGCTCTCGAGCGTGGCCGTCGGTGATGCGAGCGACGGCCTGGTGCGCATCCGCAATTCAACGACGCGCGGGCGCAGGGAGAGCGGCCAGGGCTTCACGTACTCGCCGCACGCGTTCGTGAATCGGAGTCACTCTGGCTTCTTCGGCATCGTCAACAGCGAGGAGGGGTATCAAAACCTGATCCGATTCCTGTTCGGTGACGTGAGGGCCGACGGAACCTTGATGATCGATCAACTGACCTTGCCTCCCGCGGTCCAGGAGCAGCTCGCCAAAAAGCGCAAGGTCAAAGCATCTTACATGTTTGAGGTGGCGGTCAGTGTCCGCGGCAAACCGTGGCAACTGCATCGCCGAACCGTCAGCGAGAACAGTGCCATCTTCCGGCAATTCGATGAACTGTTTCCGGAGACGGCTGGGCCGGGCAGCACCAGACAGCCGAACGCCGCAGCGAGCCCGGTGTTGTTCAATGTGTTTCTCGATATGTCGCAGAGTCAGACGGGAACTAGCTTTGCGTTCGCAATGGACCTGTGCATCCGGGCGCCCGGATATGACGTCGACGGCCTGCTCTTTTTGAAGGATCACTTCGAAGGTGGCTATCTATTTCGCGATACGATAATGCTGGAGGCGACCCCGGATGCCGGTCCGAACGGAGAATGGAGCATTGAGTATTGGTTCGCCAATCAGCACGATCGGCAGCGCCAGAAGGCGCCCATCGTCGAGCACAGCGACGAGGCGCTCACGTTCGAAATACCGATTGAGCAGCCGCACGCGCCTGGGATCAAAGCGCGGTTGAGAGTAAGGACCAGCTACTGGAACCATTGGCATAACGCGCCTTAATTGTATGGGCTTCGTTCATCCTGCCGTCGCCCGCGTCTTGGCCTTTCAGACTACGACCTTGCCGGCGTGGCATGGATACCACGCTCGGCGACCTTTGGACCGTGGGAGCCGGAGCCACGCGTACAATTCAGTAGTCGAGAGCTTCATCAGTGACTCGCCAGGAACGGCTGCGCCGCCCGAGCGTGGGTGCGCGAACAGCTAACCGTAGAGCTCGGCCACCCTCAATCAGTTAACCGAGTGCGCCATCGCGACCTGTGGGAGCGTGGAAGGCTCTCGATCATTCGCTAGTGGCGGTCGCAGTCGGGGCCCTTGTGATTCCGCTCGAAGGTGAGATTCAACCAAATGTCCCACCATGCCATAGACTACAGATCACATGGGGAGCCGACGCGCCCCTGCGCCCGTGGCGTGCGGAGGGCATTCAGCGGTCCCAATGAGCTGCTTGCCCAGACGGTAGCGTCCTGCGGCCGTTATCACGTCCAAGTCATCAATTCTTTCAACACCACTGTCTCGATCCTCACCACCGCACCGGGCACCGGCACGGCAGAGGGCACGATCATCGGCACCCTGACTGGTCACCGCGTTCCGGCCAGCGGGTACCAGTACCTTCGGCCGTTGACCCACCGTCTGTGCGGCGCCTAAAGTCAGATCGCTCGCAGTTCTGCGGCGAAGCATTGGTTCGCGATTCGTGGCAGATATGGGCGACCTAAACTTGAGCTTGAGCGAAAGCAACAGCCGAACCGATGCCGACACTGAAATCGGAGTCCGGTCCAATCCCGATCGGCGGCCAGTTCGCTTGCCGGAGCTAAATTCATACGCGCGTGAGCGTGAAGCTGCAGCCAACATGCCGAAGACTCGACGCGCCGATCTCAAGCCGTTCATTGTAGACGGCGAACTCGTGATCTACGATCGAGCATCGGGGCGCGTTCACCAGCTCAACGCGACCGCCAGTCATATTTGGACCGCGTGCGACGGTGGACAGGCGGTGGAGGAGATCGCCGCGAGTGTGGCGGCCAGCTTCGCGGGTTCACCACTCGAAACCGTGCTCACAGACGTTATCAGGACGTTAGCGGAGTTGGAGCGACTCGGGTTGGTAGAGGATCGACCGGCCTGAGTCTGAGGAGATGACCGATGATTCGCATCGAGCCACAGCCAGACACGTCATCGCGCAGATCGTTCGTGAAGACAGCGGCGTATGTCACCCCGCTGATCCTGTCGCTCAAGGCGGAGCCCGCATTTGCTTCGTACGGATCCGGCAAAGGCAACAACGGCCTCGGCAACGGAGAGGACCCGCAGCCGCCTGGCAATCCGCCCGTCAACGACGGTCCGGGTACGAGTCCGGGGCATCCAGGTCATCACAATCGTCCATGAAATCGAGCGGTGCTGCCGGATTCAGTGGCTGCCCCTCACGGTGCCGAAGGCCGCCCGCATACGCGGGTATTGAGCGCGTGCGAACGTAGCGTCACCATCGACTGTCCCGATGCTGACACAGCCGCTTTGGTTGACGTGGCGTTCGGTCCGCTGCGGGCGCAGTCCGGTAATTCGCGCCAGACGCGCGGAATGGGTTACCGCATCGAGCGAAGCGGGGCCGACCGCGGCTTTCGCATTGTTCCCGACTGCAGGCCCGCCACACACGTCGACGATGCGGACGGCCTTCTGTTTCATCTTGACAAGTGCCTGACCATCGCACTGCAGCGTGAACGCCCTGAATTGTATTTCCTGCACGGGGCCGCTGTGGCCCTCGGCAATCGCGTCGCGGTGCTGGCCGCGCCGCCGGGCACGGGAAAGTCCACACTCGCAATGGCCATGCTCCAGAGGGGCGCGGCCTATCTGAGTGACGAGCTTGCCCCCATCGACGTCAGCAGCCTCCTTGTATATCCCTTCCCGCATGCCCTGTGCCTGAAAGCGCACCCACCCGCGCCTTTGCGCGTGCCGGCCGGCACCGCCGCTATTGGCAAGCGACTTCACATCGCTCCCGCTCTCTTGGGCGCGGCTGTCTCGGACACCCCGCTCCCTCTCGGCGCGTTCCTGTTTGTGCATCGCTCCTCACAGGTCTCGGTGACCTCTCGCCGGATCAGCGCAGCTGCGGGTGCCGCCCATCTTCTCGCGAACAGCTTGAATGCGTTAGCGCATCAGGATGATGGGTTGGCGGTTGCGGTCGGCCTCGCGCGGAGGGTGCCGTCGTTCGAACTGAACGCGTCGAATCTGGACGCTGCGTGTGCGGACGTCGACGCTATCCTCACTGCGTGACTGTGGCTCGGCTTAGAGCGGATGGTGCCGAGTTCGATGTCACGCCGCAAAGGGCGGTTCCGTAACCGTTCAGTTCAGCGCCAGTCCTACGAGAGCTGAGCCGAGGCCAAGCATGAGCTTACGAACGGCTCCGAGAACGACCCGACCCGGGCCCGCGGTCATGGCCCTGTTGCGCGCGTGCCTTGCGGAGGACGAGTCGTACGACTGGGCGGCAGTCCCGCCCGACGTCATCGAACGAGCCGTCGACATCGGCCTCGGGCCGGTAGTCGCCCGTGCTGCTGACATGGCTGGGGCCGGGCGCCATCTGCCCCTCTCGGATCGGCTGCGGGCAGCTGCGCTCACCGCTCGCGCCCTCACCGCCGACAAGTACGAGACGGTGGCAGCCATCCTGACCGCCGCACGAGCAATCGATTGCCCTGTGGTCCTGCTCAAGGGCGCCGCTACCGCACTCTGTTACTACCCGGAACCACATCTGCGTACGATGGGCGACATCGACCTGCTGGTCCCAGCCGAGCGCCACTCGTTGCTCGACGCGAAGCTCCGCCCACTCGGGTTTGAACAACGCTCGAGCGATCCGGCAGCGACGCTCGCGCATCACGGGAATCCCTGGTGCGATGTGTCGCGCGGCACCTGGGTGGATATCCATTCGAGACTGTATCCAGTCGAGCACCCGTTGGCGGACCACTCTCTGCTTTGGTGGCCGAGCATATCCTCGCACCTCACTCCCGTGCCGGTCGGTAGGCAGATCGCCTTCGCCATGAGCCACGAACTCCAACTCATTTACACGAGCGCACGATGGGCAGACACGTTCAATCCCGCGCGCGGTATCTATCCAATCATCGACGTGGCACTGCTGATTCGAAAGCACGGGAACACGTTGAACTGGGACGTGATCCTCGCTGCCATCCAGAGGTCGTGGGCCGCGAGCGCGGTCCATCTGATGCTCTCCTTCGTGTGCAGATGGGAGCTCGCCGTGGTGCCGTCCGCGGTTCTCGAGACTTTGGGCGCAGCCGATCACCATTTGAACAGGCTCTCGATTCGCCTGCTGCACGGGCTAACCACTGAGTATGTCGTCGGAGGCCGGCGTTTCGGGTCGGCAGTCACCACACAAGGCCATTTGGAAAAGACGTGGAATAGCCTTTTGGGAACGCGGTCACCAACGGCGAACCTGGTTTCCATACCGTACAACGTGGCATTTCCGGCGGGTCATCCAGAACGGTTCAGTCCCCGGTATGCCGCCCGGCGGGTAAGGGTTTTCGTGCGGCGTGTAGTGTTGAACAGTTCTGAGCGAGGCGACATGTAACTGAGAAGGGCCCCAAACGACACCGGAAGGGCAGCGTCGGAGATCGGCACATCGCGCGGCTCAGCGGTTTTCGTCTGCTCGGCCGACAGAAGCGGTCCCTGGTCAAGGTTCCATTGGCGCAGGAACACAGTCATGCACCACATCGTGACAAACTGGACCTCGCTGCCCCACTGACCGTGCGTCCATCAGCCGTGAAGTACACGTTCGGTCGCATCTCCGTCGACGCCAACGCCCGCACCATCGCGGTTGCCGCCGAACCGGTGCACCTCACGCGAAAAGCATTCGATTTGCTGCTGCTCCTGCTCGAGCACCGCGGAAGCGCCGTCTCCAAGGACTCGATCTACGCACGCCTCTGGCCTGAGACGTTCGTCGCCGAATCGAGCCTGCAGACGCTCGTGCACGAGATCCGCCAGGCGATTGACGACCGCGGAACGAGCACGTCCTGGATCCGCACGGTTCACGGCATCGGTTACAGCTTCGCGGGAGACGTGCAGGCCACCCTGGTGGCGTCCGCATCGGCTCGCTCCCAACGTCCCGCCGCCTGGTTGTTTCGAGAATCGATGCGGCTGCCCCTGTATGTCGGAGAAAACGTCCTCGGTCGCGGAGTGGAGGACGTAATCGAGGTCGACCTGCCCACGATCTCGCGGCGTCATGCCCGCGTCACGATCGGTGATTCGGCAGTCCTCGAGGACCTGAGCAGCAAGAACGGAACGTGGCTCAGGGGCGAGCGGGTGACGGAGCCCGCCCGGCTCGCGGATGGCGACGAGGTCGGCCTCGGATCGGCCACCTTCACCTTTCGCCTCGCCCGCTCGCCGAAGTCGACGGAGTCGTCCGAGATGCCGGCGCCGCCGAATCTCAGGAGAAACTCAGAGCGATCTCAGGACACCCAACGCGCCTGACAGGCATGCTGCCCTCCACCCGGACATCGGCTGGAGGAGCGTATGTCACACAGATGCGCGCGGGCGATCTGGGCACTCGAGGCGGCGACAGTATTCACGATCGCCGTCGCGTTCTGCCGGCCGCTCTCGGCCCAGGTGATTGAACGCGACGATGCGCGCACCAGGACCGGGCTGCAGTATTCGGATGCGGTGTCGCTGCCTGAGCCCCGGCTGCCCCCCAATCTCGTGGCACCAGCGGTTCTGACGCCTCTTCTGACGAGGATGTGGCGGTCGTCGGCCACGTTTCGACGCCAGTGCGCCCAGCTCGCCGAGCACCCGGAGGTCACGATCCGGATCGCGCTCGACCCGGGGACGACGCACGGCCGTGCGGTCTCGCGAGTGCACCGGGGCGAAGCGGGTGTGAGGGCGTCGGTCCAGATCGAGATGCGAGACCCCGCGCAGTACGTCGAGTACCTCGCGCATGAACTGGAGCACGTACTCGAGCAGATCGACGGAACCGATCGCGTCCGGCTGGCCCGCCAGCACGTCGACGGCGTGGTGAACGTCGGCGGAGTGTACGAGACGGCGCGGGCGCGCTCGGTGGGACGCACGGTGGCGCGCGAGGCCCTCGTCCAGTGACAGCCGCCACGCCCGCACTCGTCCCGGCGACTCACACTGCGATAGTCGCGACGCTCCTGGCGTTCGCAGCCGACCTGGTTGCCGCGCAGTTCACCGCAGAACCGGCACGGCTGGTTGCACGGCAGCGCATCCGCCGAGACCGGATCGATGCGGTGGGCACGGCCTCGATCGCTCAGAACGGCCGGCTTATCGCGTTCGTCGGCCGCGAAAGTTCATCGCGGGGCGACTGCTGTCAACACGTCTACGTGCTCGACAGGTCAACTGGCGAAATCACGCCCGAGAGCATCAGCGCCGACGGCACGCCGTCGCAAGGCGACAGCCAGGCCCCTTCGCTCAGCGCAGACGGACGCATCCTCGTGTTCGAGACCATCGCACCGGATCTGCCGCCCGGTGGCACCACGCGCCGACGTGTCATCGTTCGAGACCGCGCGAGCGGAATCATGCGGACGCTCGTGAGCGCCGGCGGCGCACCGCTAGACGGAGGGGCGGGCGAGCCTGCTCTGAGTGGCGACGGCACTGTGGTCGTGTTTACCTCGGATGCCACGAACCTCGTATCGGAACCCGATGCCAACGGGCGCCAGCCCGATATCTATGCGTGGCAGCTCGAGACCGGGAGGATCACGCGGATCAGTGTCGACAGCCACGGTGCGCAACCGTCCGCCGGCGCCAGTCACTCTTCGCGCGTGAGCCGCGACGGTGCAGTCGTGGCCTTCGTCTCGACCGCCCGGCTGGCTTCCGCAGATACGAACACCGTCGCCGACGTGTACGTCCGTGACGTGCGCCATGACATCACGGTGCTTGCCAGCGGAGGGGTGGACAGCGCACACGATGGTCCCAGCTCCTCGCCCGCGATCAGTGCGGACGGGCGGTACGTCGCGTTCGAATCGCTCGCCGCCCTCGACCCGAGGGATCGGAACAACGAGCGTGATGTGTACATCGCTGATGTCATGGCACGCACCACAACGCTCGTGAGCGTGACGTCGAAAGGCGAGTCCGCCAATGCAGCCAGCCGGAGGCCTGCCCTTTCAGACGACGGTGAAGTGGTCGCGTTCGAGTCCCTCGCATCGAACCTGGGGTCGGGCCCGGGATGTCCACGGGCAGGCAGCGACACGAATCTCCTTCCCGACGTGTACGCGTTCGACCGTGCGACGCGCTGCGTGACGCGCATCAGCGGCTCGTCGAGCGCGGAATGGTGGACACTGAGCGTCGCGCCAGCCGTTGACGGGTCGGGCGGCACGATCGTGTTCTCGTCGGCGCAACCCTCGGATGCCGACGACCCGACGACCGATTTCGATTTGTTCCACGCCGTGATCGCCCGAGGCGCCGGGAACGTTTACCGAGGCCGGGCACGTCGTACCGTCGATACGCCTCGAGCTCCAGCAGCTGATAGAATGCGCCTCCAATCACCATGACGCTCGCACCCGGGGCCAGGCTCGGCGCCTACGAAGTGCTGTCGGCACTGGGCGCCGGAGGCATGGGCGAGGTCTATCGCGCCCGCGATACGCGGCTCAATCGCGAGGTCGCCATCAAGGTGCTGCCGGCGGAGCGCCTCGCGGATGAGCACCGCCGTCGCCGGTTCCACCAGGAAGCGCGCGCGCTCTCGTCTCTCAATCACCCGCACATCGTCACCATCCACGAAGTCGAGTCGGCCGGCGACGTCGACTTCATCGTGATGGAGCTCGTGCGCGGCAGCAGCCTCGATCAGTTGATCCCCTCGCGCGGCTTGCCGGTGAGGTCAGCTGCTGCGCATCGCGGTGCCCGTCGCGGAGGCGCTCGCGGCGGCGCACGCGCGCGGCATCATCCATCGCGATGTCAAGCCTGCGAACCTCATGGTCGGCGACGATGGCGTGGTGAAGGTGCTCGACTTCGGGTTGTCCAAGCTGCTGGAACCCGACGGGGAGCCCGGTGCCGCCACCGCGACCGACCTCCCGCCGGGGCGACGTGAGCGCGTTCGGGCGAATTGCGGGGACGCCGGCGTATATGGCGCCCGAGCAAGCCGCGGGCGGAAAGGTCGACGCGCGCAGCGACGTGTTCAGCTTCGGGGCGGTGCTGTACGAGATGGCCACGGGCGCGCGCGCGTTCGACGGCCACTCGTCGGCGGAGACCTTGGCCGCGGTGCTCGCCGGGCAGCCGACGCCACCGACGCAGATCACCGACGTGCCACGGGAGCTGGAGCGGGTGATTCTGCGGTGTCTGCGCAAAGAGCCGGATCGCCGCTATCAGGCGATGCTCGACGTCCGCAACGATCTGCAGGAGCTCGAAGAGGAGGTCGACTCGCGGCGTTCCGAAATGCTGCCCCGGAGCCAACGGCATTGGTTCATGGTGGTCGTCGCGCTTGGGATTGTGGCCGTCGCGGCGGCCGTCACGTGGTCGCGCTGGAGACGCGCCGACATCGCACTACCGCCGATGCAGGTCCGAGTCGGTGACGGGTCTCGACGGCGATGAAATGATGCCGAGCCTGTCACCGGATGGCAACCAGGTGGCGTTCGCCTGGAACGGTGACAAGGACGGATCGAACGTCGATCTATACGTGTCGATGATTGGAACGCCGGCCGTGCGCCGGCTCACGACGCACCCGGCGATGGACGTCTTCCCGCGCTGGTCGCCGGACGGAAGGCAGATCGCCTTCGTCCGCCAGTGGACGGACCATGAGGGGCGCGTGTACGTCGTCTCGCCGCTGGGCGGTCCCGAGCGGAAGGTGAGCGACTTCGACGCGCACTTCGATCGCGTGGCGGCGTTTGGCGACCTCTCCTGGTCCCCCGATGGCCGCTACATCGCCGCGGCGCGCGCGTCGACGCAGCGGGAAGGCGAGAGCACGGGCATCTATCTCATTCCGGTCGAGGGTGGCGAGCCGCGGCTCGTCACGCAGGCGAAGGCGCCGGCGAGTGACCGGGACCCCGCGATCTCACACGACGGTCGCCGGCTGGCCTACTTCTCGTGCGCCAACTGCTGTTGCGGCGCCTGCGATCTCATGACCGTGGAGCTCGACGCCGAGCTCCGTCCGATCGGAGCGCCACGCCGCCTGACGTCGATGAACTCACAGCTGGAGGGGGCTGGCCTGGACGCGCGGATGGCGGACTCCCTCCTGTTCCAGCGCTCGACCGGTATTCTCCACCTATCTCTGGCGCGTCGACGTCGACGGTCGCCATCCTCCGGAGCGGATCGAAGTGGCCGGACTCGGAGCACGCCGCCCCTCCACCGTGCCGTCTCGCGATCGTCTGGTCTACGGCCGTCGTACGGACGACACGGATATCTATCAGGTTGGGCCCAAGGGTTCGATGCGCGCCGTGAGCCGGTCCTCGCTTCCCGACCTCTTCCCCACGTTCTCACCCGACGGTACACAGATCGCGTTCTGTTCCGTGCGATCCGGCGTTACGTCCCGTCTCTGGGTCGCTCGGGCGGACGGCTCCGAACCGCGGGAGCTCACCGGCCAGATGCAAGGAGCCCAGGCCCAACCGTCTTGGTCGCCAGACGGCCACACACTGGCGTTTCTGTCCATATTGGACGGCCAACACCACATCTGGACCATCGATGTGGAAGGCGCAAACCTTCGACGAATTACGAGTGAAGCGGGGACGTACTACGCTCCCAACTGGTCGCGTGACGGCGCCTCGACTGTACTTCGGCAAGGCTGGCGCGACGAAGGTCGTCTCGACGTCAGAGCCCGTCGCCTCGTCCCGCGTGAACTTCTCGGACGTGAACATCTGGCGCATGCCCGCCGCCGGCGGACCGGCAGACACAGGTCACACGGAGCGGAGGCGTCAAAGGCGTCGAGACCATCGACGGCAAGGCTCTCGTGTACCAGCTCGCGTCGGATCGGAGCGGCTTGCCTGTTCTCGTCACGCCGCTGACCGGCCGGTCGCCGCAACAGCTCGTGCCCTGCGCGTACGGGTTCTCGGTGGGGACGAAAGGCGTGTACTACTATCCGTGCCGCCCCGAAGGGCCACCGGTGACGTTGGGCAGCCAGAAGCCGATGGACATTCGCCTCATCGATCCGGCTACGGGCCACGATCGAGTGGTGGCGACGCTGCCGGATGTTTGGTACGGCGGGATTTTCTCGGGCCCGAACGTTTCGCCCGATGGCAGCACCGTCCTGTACACGAAGGTGGTGAACCGAGGCGAGGATCTGATGATGATCGAGAACTTCCGCTAAGGCGGCATATCGGCGGCGAAGGCAGCATGTTCGCCATGGCATCGAGTATGTAGGCACCATTCGGCGTCTCGAACCACTGACCACGAGCCGCATCGATCGCACTCGTGCTCAGATCCCAACTGGCTCCGACACGCCAGGCGCAGTAATCGCCGTCCGATCACCATGACACTCGCACCTGGGTCCAGGCTCGGCGCCTACGAAGTGCTGTCGGCACTTGGCTCCGGAGGCATGGGCGAGGTCTATCGCGCCCGCGATACACGGCTCAATCGCGAGGTGGCGATCAAGGTGCTGCCGGCGGAGCGCCTGGCGGATGAGCATCGCCGCCGCCGGTTCCACCAGGAAGCGCGCGCTCTCTCGTCACTGAATCACCCACACATCGTCACCATCTACGAAGTCGAGTCGGCTGGCGACCTCGACTTCATCGTGATGGAGCTCGTACGCGGCAGCAGCCTCGATCAGTCGATCCCCTCGCGCGGCTTGCCGGTACGCCAGCTGCTGCGCATCGCGGTGCCCGTCGCGGAGGCGCTCGCGGCGGCGCACGCGCGCGGCATCATCCATCGCGATGTCAAGCCCGCGAACCTCATGGTCGGCGACGATGGCGTGGTGAAGGTGCTCGACTTCGGGGTGGCCAAGCTGCTGGAACCCGACGGGGAGCCCGGTGCCGCCACCGCGACGGACCTTCCTCCTGGCGACGTGAGCGCGTTCGGGCGAATTGCGGGGACGCCGGCGTATATGGCGCCCGAGCAAGCCAGCCGGCGGAAAGGTCGACGCGCGCAGCGACGTGTTCAGCTTCGGGGCGGTGCTGTACGAGCTGGCCACCGGCGCGCGCGCGTTCGACGGCCACTCGTCGGCCGAGACCTTGGCCGCGGTGCTCGCCGCACAGCCGACGCCACCGACGCAGATCACCGACGTGCCACGGGAGCTGGAGCGGGTGATTCTGCGGTGTCTGCGCAAAGAGCCGGATCGCCGCTACCAAGCGATGCTCGACGTCCGCAACGATCTGCAGGAGCTCGAAGACGAGGCCCAGCCGCGGACGTCCGGGATGGCGGCCCGGCCGCAGCGGCGGTGGTCCAAGGCGGCCGTCACGCTTGGGACTATTGCCGTGGCGGCGGCCGTCGCGTGGTCGCGCTGGAGCCGCACGGCCATCCCCCCACCGCCGATGCAGGTCCGGTCGGTAACGAGTCTCGACGGCTACGAAATGATGCCGAGCCTCTCACCGGATGGCAACCAGGTGGCGTTCGCCTGGAACGGTGACAAGGATGGATCGAACATCGATGTCTACGTGTCGATGGTGGGCACGCCGGCCGTGCACCGGGTCACGACGCACCCGGCGATGGACGTCTTCCCGCGCTGGTCGCCGGACGGCCGGCAGATCGCCTTCGTCCGCGAGTGGACGGACCATGCGGGGCGCGTGTACGTCGTCTCGCCGCTGGGCGGTCCCGAGCGGAAGCTGAGCGACTTCGACGCGCACTTCGATCGCGTGGCGCTGTTCGGCGACCTCTCCTGGTCCCCCGATGGCCGCTACATCGCCGCGGCGCGCTCGTCGACGCAGCGGGAAGGCGAGAGCACCGGCATCTATCTCATTCCGGTCGAGGGTGGCGAGCCGCGGCTCGTCACGCCGGCGAAGGCGCCCGCGAGCGATCGGGATCCGGCGATCTCACATGATGGTCGTCGGCTGGCCTATTTCTCGTGCGGCAACTGCTGTTACGGCCGCTGCGACGTCATGACCGTGGAGCTCGACGCCGAGCTCCGTCCGATGGGAGCGCCGCGCCGCCTGACGTCGATGAACTCACAGATGGAGGGACTGGCCTGGACGCGCGATGGCAGATCCCTCATATTCCGAAGCTTGACCGGGCATCTCTATTATCTCTGGCGCGTCGGCGTCGACGGTCGCCTTCCTCCGGAGCGCATCGAAGTGACCGGGTTTGGGGCTCGGCGGCCCTCCACTGTGCCGTCTCGCGATCGTCTGGTCTACGGCCGTCCTATGGACGACACGGATATCTATCAGGTTGGGCCCAAGGGCTCGGTGCACGCTCTCAGCCGGTCCTCGTTCCCCGATTTCTACCCCACGTACTCACCCGACGGAACACAGATCGCCTTCTGTTCCGCACGATCCGGCGACATGGCCCGTGTCTGGGTCGCTCGGGCGGACGGCTCCGAACCGCGGCAGCTCACGGGTGACATGCAGGGGGGCCAGTACACACCGTCGTGGTCGCCGGACGGCCGCACCCTCGCGTTTGAGTCAACTTCGGATGGCCAAAGCCACATCTGGACCATCGATGTGGAAGGCGCAAACCTTCGCCGGATCACGACCGACGCGGGAAATTACCACAAACCCACGTGGTCACGTGACGGCGCCTCGATCTACGTCGCCAAGGCTGGCGCGACGAGAATCGTTTCGACGTCGAGGCCCAATTCCTCGTCGCGCACGGACTTCTCGAACCTGAACATCTGGCGGATTCCCGTTGCAAGGGGACCGGCAGAGCAGGTGACACAGAGCGGGGGCGCCAAAGGCGTCGAGACGGCCGACGGCAAGGCTCTCGTGTATCAGCCCGGGGTGGATCGGAGCGGGTTGCCTGTTCTCGTCGCCTCGCTATCCGGCCGATCGCCGCGACAGCTCGTTCCCTGCGCCTACGGTTTCTCCGTGGGGGCCAAGGGCGTGTACTACTATCCGTGCCGTCCCGAAGGGCCGCCGGTAGTGTTGGGTAGCCAGAAGCCGATCGAGATTCGGCTCATCGATCCGGCCAATGGCCACGATCGAGCGGTGGCGACGCTGCCAGATCTGTCGTACGGCGATGTGTTCTGGGGCCCGCAGCTTTCGCCCGATGGCAGCACCATCCTGTACACGAAGGTGGTGAACCGAGGCGAGGATCTGATGATGATCGAGAATTTCCGCTGAGAGCCTGCAACAGAACCCGCCTGACGCGACGCGTGGCAGTTGTCGCCGAGCGTCACCGAGTGCGCCGCGTGGAAGGCCGACATCGTCGTGCACACGATGGTGCCCCAGAACATCAAAGAAGCCGATGGAGGGTTTCCGCTACGCCGTTGACACGTGCAATGTTGAGGAGGGGCCGTGAAAAACGTCCGCGAGTACTTCAAGGAATGCTTTGAGTCCGAGAAGCCGAGGTTTCTCCGCGTCATGCGCGCGGTGCCCACCGACAAAGGCGACTACCGCCCCCACCCGCGCTCGACCTCGGCAGGCGATCTGGTCTGGCTGCTGGCGAGCGAGCTCCGCGACGCCTGCGAGCTCGCGGACCACGGGGTCGTGAGCTACGTTCCTCGGCCCGCCCCGACGGTTCCGGAGGCCGTCGCCGCCTACGAACGAAACGCGGAGGATCTCCAGAAGCGACTCCCCTTGATCGACGACGACCGATGGAACACGCAGGCGAAGTTCCTGGTGGACGGCAATGTCGCGTGGGAAACGTCGCTGGGCGACATGCTGTTCGGCTTTCTCTTCGATGCGATCCATCATCGCGGCCAGCTCTCGAGCTACCTGCGGCCGATGGGCGCCAAGGTGCCGGCGATCTACGGGCCGTCCGCGGACGATCCGGGCATGTGATCCGTGGAGTCTGATGAGCACGGCCGCATTGGCCGTGTTCAGCGCGGAATGCCGTTCGTCTCGGCGGCGTGATTCGCCAACCAGCTCTGGCAGCGAGAGCTTGTTCCTAACGTAACGAGAGCACGCGTTCCGTAAGCTCTTACTCCGCACGTAAGCACCGTCGAGATTTCGACCGTTGCGATCCGTCATTTGGCGGGCAATGTGCCGCTCCGGGTAGGGTGGGCATCGGCGTTGCTCCCCTACGCTCTCGCCTCATTCATCGATGAGGCGCAGGCTGTCGGCTCGGGACCTGAGCGCAGACGGTTATGGGCCCTCATGCCGACGCAAGGGAGGACATCAATGGCATCCGTCGTGAGGTTGGAGCGCAGAGTGTTCGTAACGGCCTTCGTGTGCATGGCGGCGTTGGTGGCCTTCGTGGCGCCCGCTGCAGCGCAGAAAAACAACGCCTACGTGCAGCACAACCTGGTGTCCGACACACCGGCGATCCCGGCGGACGTCCAAGACCTGCACATGATCAACAGCTGGGGCATTTCCGCGTCTCCGACCAGCCCGTGGTGGATCGCCAACGCCGACTCCGGATTCTCGACCGTGTACGACACCTCGGGCCCGATGCCGGTTCTACGGCTCACCGTGGTCGTTCCCGGTGAGCCGACCGGTACGGTCTTCAACGGGGGCGCGGGTTTCCAGCTCGTCAGCGGCATGCCCACAACCGCGGCCCGATTCCTGTTTGCCAGCGAGGACGGCACGATCTCAGGGTGGAATCCGACGGTGAGCGTGCCGCAGGCGATGGTAATTTTCACGAGCCCCGACGCGGGCGCGAGCTACAAGGGACTCGCGATTGCCTTGAACACGGTGCGAGGTGATGTGCTCTACGCAGCGGACTTTCACAACGCGCACGTGGACATCATCGGCGCCGACCTGCAGAGGATCGCTGCACCTGGCGCGTTCGTGGATCCGGGGTTGCCCGCCGGCTATGCCCCGTTCGGCATCCAGAACATCAACGGCAGCATCTTCGTGTCCTACGCCAAGCAGGACGAGGACGCCGAAGAAGAAGTCGCCGGTGCGGGCCTCGGGTTCGTCGACATGTACGACACCGCCGGCACCTTCATCCGTCGGGTAGCGTCCGGCGGCGCGCTCAACGCACCTTGGGGGATGGCGATGGCGCCCGCAGATTTTGGACGCTTCAGCGGCGACTTGCTCGTCGGCAATTTCGGCGACGGGCGGATCAATGCCTTCGATGGCCAAACATTCGAGCCAAAGGGGCATTTGAAGCAGCCCGACCAGAAGCCAATTGTGATTGACGGGCTCTGGGGAATCGGGTTCGGGAATGGCGGCGGCGCAGGACCGACGACCACGTTGTTCTTCGCGTCGGGCCCTGAGGAGGAGACCCACGGCCTGTTCGGGCGCCTCGACGCGAGCACGAGCTCACGCGGACGGTGAAACCGCTGCGGGTGCACGAAACGACGGGCTTCAAATAACCAGGGTAAGTCCGACAGCTCAGGAATGAACAGGAGCCGACCATACCGGGTCGGCTGTTGTCCAGTCAGACGCGCTGAGCATGCGAGAGTACGATCTGATTGCCGACTGGTACGGGACCGATCGCGGCCGGACCGTCGGCGTCGCAGAAGCGCTCGCGGTCGCTGCCACGCTCCCCGCTGGCTCGTGCATTCTCGACGTCGGTTGCGGTAATGGCGTGCCGATTACGGAAGCGCTCGTGAAGGCCGGCCATCGCGTCGTTGGTCTCGACACGTCCACCGGGATGCTGGCGCGCTTTCGCGTGAACCTTCCGGGCACGCCAGCCGTGCGCGGCGACGTCCGCAACTGTCCGTTCTCACACGGCAGTTTCGACGCGGCAGTTTCGTGGGGGGTGATGTTTCACCTCCC
Organism: Vicinamibacteria bacterium; assembly: GCA_963697705.1. Taxonomy (GTDB): domain Bacteria; phylum Acidobacteriota; class Vicinamibacteria; order Vicinamibacterales; family JAENWD01; genus CAVUCH01. The sequence continues at coordinate 931,513 of CAVOPA010000003.1, read as the reverse complement.
GCGTCGCGATCAGCCCGCAGCGTTCGAAAGCGTGTCGCGCGTGCTCAAACCTGGAGCGTCGTTTCTCTTCACAGCGGCCGAAATCGATGGCGCCGACGATGCCGGTATTACAGGCACTATGAACGGCGTGACGTTCCGCTATTACGCCGTACCCAGCTATCGAGAGTTGGTTGCGGAGCACGGCTTCGTGCTCGTCGACGTTCACGACGATCCCGGCGTAAATACGTACTTTCTTGCCCGCAGGTGTAGTGAGCCGTGGCGGAATGCCTTCGCGATGAAGAGTCTGTATGGACGCTGTATTTCATAAACGTAGCCACGCCACGATTCCTGCTTGAGCGCGATTGCTAACGAGCAACGCCGCACTGACGACCGCTCTCGCGTTGTCTCGGTAGCTTGCCGACTACTCAGGAGCTATCTTCGTGGATTCTGCGGGCGGCCTGCGCCGATCGGCAGACGCGAGCAGGGTGCCGGCTGTCTCGCGGAATTGAGTGAGAATGTCTGGAAGATGCCCGCGCGTCATACACCAGAGACGATTGCGGTCATACGAAATGGTTTTTGCAACCGGCTGCTCGGGGCTCGTTTGTAGGGTTTGGGTCGCTCGATCATCAGACGTACGATTCGCCTGCCCGAAGAGCATTCAGAAGCCGATTTGCGCGCGCCACTCGACAACGCCCGGCGCCAGTCGCGGCGTCACCAGAACCGTGGTCGAACGACGGTCCGCAGCGTACAGGACACGCTCCGGTCTTCTGGCCGCGCCGATCGCCGCGCCGATGCCGCCCCCGAGCCCGGCGGAGAAAGGGGCGAAAAACAAGACGTAGTCATCACCTCCATTGTCCAAGGCCACCAGCGCCGGCCCGAGCACGGCTCCCACGGCCAGTCCTATCAACGCCCCACGCCCGGCGCTCCCGCGGCGCTGCGTGATCCACCTCACCTCGGATGCCGGCCAGTCGCGGGTCTGGTTCTTCACGATCAAGGCAATGGAGTTCGCGGAGATCCTGAGGACGCGACCCTTCGTTGTCGCGCCCGCGACGTCCGTGACGTACACAGTCTCGCCTTGATGTGACTCGGCGCGAAGATCGTCGAGCGTGCGGGAGACGGTTTGGGCCAAGCCAGCATCTGGCATGCCGAGCAGGAGGGTGCCCATCACCAGCAGCGTGCAGGATGTCGGTTTGAGAGCAAGTCGAACGCCCAGGCCCTCGACCGTGACCGGAATCGGCATCGGCGGTCTGCTGTGCAAGTCAGCGTCCACGGTCATCGACAGGAATTGTCGAGCATTTGCGCGTATGAGCATCCCACTTCGCTGGCGGCAGACGAATCTGTAACTCGCGCACCGAATCTGGTCGCTCCCAGGACCGGCTCACCGGAAAGGACGCCGTCAGCGCACGGTAGCTGGGAGGGACGGTTGCTGGCTGAATATGAGCGGTGGTGCCTCGCCTGGCCGTGTCGAAGAAATTCAGCGGGATCGTAAAGGATTAGTGACGACTTCGCCCGGAGTCGAGAGCAAGAGGCGATGTGTTCGCAGTCGTGAGCAGAGAGGGCTTGTGACCGTCGCAGTTCGCTCCCTGTCGGGCGTGAGCGGCGGTTCGCGCGCTGCCAGGGACGGTTTCGCGACCAGGCCACGCGACGCTCACTCGGCGACGGCGAGCTCGACCGCAACTCTTTGATCTCCGCCGCGTCTGACATTTGCTATGTTCTGCACGCCATCGCGAGATCGCGTCAGACATGCGGCTGACGATGGAAGGAGTGTGATGAACACGCGCCCGTTGGACCCCAGCCTCTCTGCCATCCTCCTGCTTGTCGGGCTCGCTGCGCTCGTCCACACTCACCGGGTGCAGGCCGAGTCGAAGAACGAGCCCGTGAAGATCGGCGCCATCTACAATCTCTCGGGACCGCAGGCCTCGCTTGGACGGCCTTCGCTCAACGGCTCGATGCTGGCCGTCGAACAGCTCAATGCTCGTGGAGGGCTGCTCGGCCGACGCGTCGAACTGATCGCCGTGGACGGGGAGAGCGATCCCGCGCTGATCGCCGATGAAACCAGGAGGCTCGTGCACGTTCCAGGGCTGTCGGCGATAACCGGCCTGAGCGACACGACCATGGTGCTGGCGGCCGCGCCGATCGCCGAGAAGGCTCGCATGGTTTTTCTGACCTCGGGCGCGACGTCTCCACGGGTGCCGATCGAGTTTCCGAACTATTACTTCATGGCGTGCTTCGGGGACAACACGCAGGCGGCCGCAGCTGCCGAGTACGCCGTCGCCGGGCTGGGCGCCAGGACGGTCTACCTGATCTCCGACGAGACGACGGATTACACGGTCTTGCTGGCCAGGTACTTCGCCGAGCGCTACCTGCAGCTGGGCGGCCGCATCGTCGGCGAGGATACCTACGCCGCCGGCACTACCGATTTCTCGGCCCAGATCGCGAGACTCAAGGGCCTGGGCACTCCGCCTGACGTACTCTACGTCGCCTCGGGTCCGGACGAAATCGGCTCGCTCGTCAAGCAGCTTCGGGAAGCGGGTGTTGACGAGCCGATCGTTGGCGGCGACGGCTACGACACGCCTCTCCTCCTGGAAATTGCCGGCGCCGCGGCGAATGACGTGTACTTCACGACCCATACGCTCTTCGACCGAGCGCAGGCTACGCCTCTCCAGAAGCGCTTCATGGACGCCTACCAGGCAAGGTTTGGAAATCCACCCGAGAGCTCGTTTGCGGGGCTCGGGTACGACGCCGTGAACCTGCTGGCCGCCGCCATCGAGTTCGCGGGATCAGCCAAACAGAAGGCCATCGCGAACGCACTCGAGGTCACGCGAGACTTTCAAGGCGTGACCGGCACGCTCAGCTTTGCGCCGGGCGTTCATATTCCCGCGAAGCAAGTAACGATCGTCCACGTCAACAACGCGACGCTGAACCTTGCGGCGATTTTCACGCCGCAGGCAGTGCCGCAGCCCTGAGCCGAAGCTGCCGCGGCAGCGGAACGAGACTTGACGCGAACTGAGGACCGGTGATCAAGGACGAGCACCCTCAGGTTGTCGCATCCAGATTTGCTCAGTACAAGGAACTGATCATGAAAGCCAGCCTGCCTCTCTCCTTGATGCTCGTGATTGTCCTCGGCATCCCCTCCTCGGCTCGTGCAGACCGCTCAGACCGAACGGTCATGGAGCTCGGCGCCCTTGGCGGAGAAGGCAGCGCCGCGTTCAGCATCAACGCCCGCGGACAAATCGTCGGGGAAGCCGAAACGGCGACCGGCGACACTCACGCCTTCTTCTGGGAGAAAGGCGTCATGCTCGACCTTGGCACGCTCGCTGGCGACAGCGATCAGTTCCGCCGTCTTCATCAACGACCACAGCCAAGTCGTCGGCGCGAGCATTTCGGAGACGGAGGAGTCCGCCCGATCCTCTGGACCGACGGCGTGATGTCGTATCTCGGCTCGCTCGGCGGAACGTTCGGGCTCGCCGCGGCGATCAACAACCGCGGGCAGGTGGTGGGATTGAGCGAGACGGCTAGCGGCGAGACGCATGCCTTCCTGTGGGAGAACGGCGTCATCTACGACCTCGGCGGCACGAACACCGCGGCCAACGGCATCGACGATCGCGGGCAGATTGTTGGCGCCAGCCTGACGGCGTCGGAGTCGTTCCATGCCGTCCTCTGGCAGGGCGGTGTCATGAACGACCTCGGCACGCTGGGCGGCGAGTCGTCGACGGCCTTCGCGATCAACAACCGCGGACAGGTTGTCGGCGAGAGTCAGACAGCCGCTGGTGACACGCATGCCTTCCTGTGGGAAGACGGCGTCATGCAGGACCTCGGCACACTTGGCGGCGCGTTCACGTTCAGCGTCGCTGGGTCGATCAACAATCGTGGACAGGTCGTCGGAGCGAACTTCATCACGTCCTCGGGACAGTCCCGTGCCTTCGTCTGGCAGGATGGCGTCATGACGGCGCTCGACGAGTCGGATGGCAGCAGCAGCGCTCTTGGCATCAACGCTCGCGGGGACATCGCCGGGCAAATCCTTCCGACAGGAGCCGTGCTCTGGGCCAGGTGAGCAGCGGGTTGACCTCGTACACGATCGAACAACCGGAACCTTGGTAGGCCTCCCATGAACATGCCTGTGACACGGAATGGCGCACTCGCTTTTCTGATCGCCGCCTCGCTCGCCGCGTGTGGACGGACGCCGAGCGGCCCAGCGATGGCACACACCATCGGCCTGGTGTATTTCGCGCCGGAGGAAGGCGCCGACATGTGCATGAAGGGCCTCTTCGACGGCCTCAAGGAGCAGGGCATCGAGGAGCGGGTCAACCTCGAGGTCCGCCGGTCGCATGCCCAGGGGGAGATCGCCAACATCCCGCTGCTGATTCGGAACTACGACGATTCCAACGTCGACGTCATCGTTGCCATGACCACGCCGGTGCTCACGGCCGCCGCGTCCGTGGCTCGGTCAAAACCGATCGTGTTCACCTACGTGTACGATCCGATTGCGGCAGGCGCCGGCAAGAGCCGGACGGATCATCTGCCGCACGTGACCGGTGTCGGTTCGTTCCCGCCGGTCCAGGACACGGTGGACATGATCGAGCGGATCGTGCCCGGCGTCCGCGCGGTCGGAACGCTCTATAACAGCTCGGAAGCCAATTCGGTCAAGGTCGTCAGCGTGGCGCGCGGCATCTTCGCGCAGCGGGCCATCAAGCTGGAGGAGATTGCCATCACCGGCACGAGCGAGATTTTTCAGGCAGCGCAGGTGCTGACCCATCGCGGCGTGCAGGCGCTCTGGGTGACCGGAGACAATACCGCGCTCCAGGGCTTCGACGCGATCGTGAAGGCCGCGCGCGACGCGAAGCTTCCCCTTATCATCAACGACCCGGAGTTCGTGCAGCGGGGCGCGCTGATGGCCGTCGGCATCGGCTGGTATGAAACCGGCAAGGCCGCATCGAAGGTCCTCGCGCGCGTACTGCGCGGGGAACAGACCCGCAACATCCCGTTCGAGGACGTCGCCGTCAAGAAGCTGGTTCTCAACCAAGCGGTCGCCAAGGCCCTCGGCATTCAGTTCCCGCCTGACGTCGTGCAGGCGGCTTCGCAGTAATCCGTACGGCCTTCGACCGTCGCCGCGTCGGGCGCGGCTCGTTCACCCACGGCTCGGCTGTCGTGCTCGGGCGCAATCATCGTGCAGGGTCTCGCGACCTGTTGCGGCACACTTCACGTCGGGGACGCCACATCGAAGACCGCGCTCGCGCGCGAAGCCGGGTGCCGGCCTTCCGTCAGCTACGTCCCCACCGCCCGCGGCCCCATTTCCCGCCGAGGTGTCGCGCCGAACTCCCCTATTGACTTCCCATAGGAGTTGCGCCACGCTCCTATTTGTTTCCCATAGGAATAACGGATCCGGCTGAGGCCGGATTCGGATACCCTTGCACCCTGGCGGAGGACCTGGCATGAGACGCCTTCGTGCGCTGATTCACCGCGTGGCCGGCGTCTTCCGCACGACGCGACGCGACGCCGAGCTCGCCGCCGAGATCGAGAGCCATCTTCAACTGCACACGGACGAGAACATCCGCCGTGGCATGTCCCCCGAGGCCGCACATCGCGACGCCGTGCTGCAGCTCGGGAGCGTGGTCGCGTTGACCGAGGGGTACCGCGACCGGCGGGGCCTGCCCGTGCTGGAGCACCTCGTCCAGGACCTCCGCTACGCCGGCCGCACGATGCGGCGGAGTGCTGCCGTCACCTTGGTCGCCGCCGTGACGCTCGCGCTGGGCGTGGCCGGTCCGACGGTCATGTTCGCGATGATGAAGGCCTGGATCCTGGATCCCCTGCCTTTCCCGCAGCCGGACACGCTCGTCGACGTCCGCATGCTCGACACGACCACCGGTCGGGGGCGAGCGCTCAACGCGGCCGACTTCATGGACATGACGCGGAACGCACATTCGTTCGCGGGTCTCGCCGCGTATCGTGCCGAGGAGTTCAGGTTTACCGGGGCTGGACGCGCGGACCGTGTGCGCGGAGCGAGGGTCACGCCCGATTTCTTCCGACTGCTCGGCGCACAGTCGGAGCTCGGTCGGGTGCTCGGACCCGTCGACCGCGTGCAGGGGGCCGATCGCGTCGTGGTGATTAGTTCGGCACTCTGGCGGGAACGCTTCGGCGGAGATCCGTCGATCATCGGCCGCACCGTACAGGTGGGCGGGGACCCTCACACGATCGTCGGTGTCGTCCCAGACTCGTTTCATTTCACCCTGCTCGGGCGCGTGGCGGTGTGGGCGCCGCTCGTCTTCACTCCGGAGGAAGCGGCCGACCGGCGGACCCGGTCGATCGTCGGAATCGGCCGTCTTGGGGAAAGTACGACGGTGGCGCAAGCCGGCGCCGAGCTGCGACAGGTCGCCGAGCAGCTGGCGAGGAGCTACCCGGATACCAACGCCGGACGATCAGTGCGGGTGTGGCGGCTGGCCGACGAAGTACGCATCCATCACGATCTGGGGTTCCTCCTTCCCGTGCTCTTCGCGATGGTGTGTTGCGTGCTGCTCATCGCCTGCGTAAACGTGACCAACGTCATGCTGGCGCGCGCGATCGCACGGCGGCATGAGATGGCGGTGCGCCTTGCACTCGGCGCCTCGCGCGGGCGGATCGTGCAGCAATGGCTGGTCGAGCACGTCGTGCTCTTCGTAGCGGCGAGTGCGGTCGGCCTCGCCCTCGCGAAGTACGGGGCGGACTGGATCACCGCGTCGATCCCGGACGAGAGCCGCACGTTCCTGCGCAACTTCGGCGTCATCCGGATCGATGCGGTGGTGGTCGGGTGCGCCCTTGCGGCGGGAGCCGTCTGCGGCGTCGTCGCCGGATGGCTGCCGGCCTGGACCGGGGCGGGTGCTGACGTGACCGCAGACCTGCGCGACGGGGCAGGACGAACCACCGCGGCCCGCACGACAAGTCGACTGCGAGCGGCGCTCGTTGCCGCCGAGGTCGCGCTGGCGCTCGGCCTCCTGATCAGCGCCGCACTCCTCGTCGAGACGGCGCGCAACGTCACCCGCGCCGATCTCGGCTTCGAGGCCCGCAACTTGCTGACCTTCGAGCTCGCGCTCGACCAGCGCGAGTATCCCAGCGATCGCGCCGTGCACGGCTTCTACGATCGCCTCGCCGCCGATCTCGCCTCGCGGCCCGGAGTCGCCGGCGCTGCCGTCGGCTCCTGGGTGCCCTTCGGCTACACCGGCGAACGCACCGAGTTCTTCCTGGAAGGGCAGCCCGATCTGCCGCCGAGAGACGCGCCTACGGCGGAGTTGAATCGCGTATCTGCGACCTACAGCCGAACGCTTGGACTACGCGCGGTTGCCGGGCGAACCATCGGCGCCGAGGACGGGCCCGGCGCGCCGCGCGTTGTCCAGATCAGCGAAAGCCTGGCGCGCCGCTACTTCGCCGGGCGCGATCCCGTGGCAAGACGAGTGCGCCTCGGGCGCGGTTCGCGGGATCTCTGGACGATCGTGGGTGTCGTCGGCGACGTCAGCAACTATGACACCGTATCGCCGCCCGAGCCCGAGAGTCTACGTGCCGCTCGCGCAGCAGCCGACACGAGAGGTCACGGTCGTCGTGCGCGCACAGGACGATCCGATTGCGCTCGCCGGGACCGCTCGAGCCGCGGTAGCAGCACTCGACCCTGCAGAGCCGCTGTCACGGGTGTTCACGATGGACGCGCTCGTCACCCACTTCACGGCTCCCTACACCACCACGTCGCGGTTCGTCCTGGTGTTCGGTGTCGTCACCCTTCTCCTGGCGGGCGTCGGTGTCTACGGCGTGATCTCCTATGCGTTCTCGCAGCGGACGCGGGAGATCGGCATACGCATGGCGCTCGGGGCCGGCCGTGGCGATGTCGCCGGGCTGGTGCTCCGGCAACTCCGCGTGCTGCTGCTCACGGGGCTGGTACCCGGTCTCGTGCTCGCCTGGGGTCTCGGGCGAGCCCTGCAGACCTTCCTCGTCGGTGTCACCCCGACCGACTGGCGCGTGTACGTGACGATGAGCGTGGTACTGGCAGGCGCCGCGCTCGTTGCGGCGCTCGAGCCGGCACGGCGCGCCACGGCGATCCATCCCGTCGATGCATTGCGCTACGAGTAGGCGACGGGATGCTGCCGGTCGGCGAACCGCTGAGAGATTTCAGACAATCTCCTCGCGCTTTTCGTCCCAGGTCACGGTTCGGCCCTCCCGGTAGGAGCGGACGGCCATCTGGCAGGCGATGGCACTGCGGAATCCGATCTCGAACGGGCAAATTCGGTTCCTTCCGGCTTCGCACGCAATCGAAAAAGTTCTGCATGTGAGCGTCGGTCGCGTCCGCATAGTCACCGGTTGTGTCTGTTATCGCGTCGGCAGGCGCGGTGGACTTGCTGCCCTGGGGCACATACCGGGGCTTGTCAGTCGGGTCGTGAACGATCGTCCCCTTCGTTCCCAGCAGCAGGTCGTGCCCCTCGCCGTAATAATCGTTGGAGAACATGGAGTTCCAGGTAAACAGCAACTTCTCCGCGTGACGCATGGTGACGTCCATCACGTCCGGAGGCTCCATCTGGGGCTGGACGCCGTCGCGCTCTATCGAATCCTCAATACTCACTGAAACTGGTCCCCTGCAGCGTATTATCAGCAGCACCAATACACGCATGATCGGCGAATCGGTCGGCCACTATCGGATTGTCGAGAAGATCGGGGAAGGCGGCATGGGTGTCGTCTACCGCGCGCTGGACACACGGCTCCGGCGGACGGTCGCGATCAAGGTGATCCGCCCGGAACTCGCGGCCAGCAGCGCCCGGATCGCCCGGTTCGAGCGTGAAGCGCATCTGTTGGCGGCACTCAACCACCCGAACATCGCCGCAATTCACGGGCTCGAAGAGCACAATGGCCAGGTCTGGCTCGTGCTGGAGTTCGTGGATGGGGAGACCCTCGCGGCGATCCTTGCACACGGGCCCGTTCCTGTCCGCCGCGTCGTCGACATCGCCCGACAGGTGACGCGTGCGATCGAAGCCGCGCATCAGAGAGGGATCATCCATCGTGATTTGAAGCCGGCGAACGTCAAAGTGAGACCGGACGGCACAGTCAAAGTCCTCGACTTCGGGGTGGCGAAAGCGCTCTTCGACAACCCGGTATCCGACGATTCTGCGACCGACATGGTCACGTTCGAAGGAACGATTGTCGGCACACCCGCCTATATGTCCCCCGAGCAGGCATGTGGTGCTTCCGCAGGCAGCGGGAGCGACGTCTGGGCGTTCGGATGCGTTCTGTTCGAACTGCTGAGTGGGCGGCCGCCCTTCCAGGCATCTACCCCAGCGGAAGTGCGCGCCGCAGTCGTTCGAGGAGAACCGGAGTGGGGATCCCTGTCGCCGACCATTCCGGCGCCGTTGCGCATGCTCGTCAGAAGCTGCCTCGAGATCGAACCCGAGAACCGGCTTCACCACATCGGCGACGCGCGGCTCCTGCTCGACTCCGCACTGACTGATACGGGTTGGTCGAGCGGGGATATTGTTCGAATCGGACCGCGCCGATTGACGCGCCGTCTAGTCTTCGTCGCCAGTTTAATGGTCGCCGCCGCAGCACTCGGAACCATCGTGCCGCGATTCTTCGCCCGCACCGAGCCGGCTCTTTCGATGCACCTGCCAATGGCTCCGCCGTTGGAACACGAGCCCCGATTGGGATTCGGGCCGTCGGTGGCCATTTCAGCCGATGGCCGCTCGATGGTCTACGCGCTCGAAAGCGGGACAACCACCATGCTGTACGTGAAGAGGTCCGAAGAACTCGATGCGCGACCGATCCCGGGCACGCAAGGCGCGCGCAACCCGTTCTTCTCACCCGCCGGTCAGTGGGTCGGGTTCTACGACGACGACGATCGCAAGTTGAAGAAGATATCGCTGCGCGGCGGAGAACCGGTGGTAATCCTGAGCACCGACTTCGAGGGGGGCGCGGATTGGGGACCTGATGACACCATCGTGTTCGCCTCGACTAACGGGCTGGTGCGAGTGCCAGCCGGCGGCGGTGCCACGGAGCAGGTGACTGGCGGCAAGGACGACGATCAGTGGCCAAGCCTGCTGCCCGGCGGCCAGGTCGTCTTGTTTTCGAGATTGCCAGCCCGAGGCACCTTCGATGACGCAGATATCGTCGCGGTGCGTCTGCCGCGCGGACAACCAAAGGTCGTGTTGAAGTCGTCCTACTACCCTCATTATCTGCCGACTGGTCACCTGGCCTTCGTCCAGGGAGGCTCGGTGCTCGCAGTGCCCTTTGATCTGAACTCGCTGGAGGTGACGGGACCGGCCGTGACGGTCCTGAGGGACTTGTGGATCAGTTCGTGGACCGGCTACGCGGACTTCGCCTTTTCCAATACCGGGACGCTGGCCTATGTGTCGGGAGGACGCCAACCGACGCAGGCCACTTTGGTGACGGTCGAACGCTCCGGCCGCGAGCACCCATTCCTCGATGATCGGCGCGCCTATCGCGTTCCGAGAGTTTCACCCGACGGGCGCCAGGTCGCGATGACGCTGGTCGATCGACAGGTCGACGTGTGGACCAGCGACTTCGAGAAAAAGTCCTTGAATCGCGTAACCGACTCACCCAGCTGGGATGCCTACCCGCTATGGCAACCGGGCATGCGGTGGATGGCGTTCGCATCGATGCGCGACGGCGTGTCCAGCATCTACCGTCAGGAGCTGACCACCGGCGCGGTGGAGAAGCTCGTCGCGACGAATCGGCCCACGTATCCGAACTCGTGGTCGAGCGACGGCAAACTGCTCGCCTATCACCAGGACGATCCTCAGACGGGATCAGACGTCTGGATCTACTCGGTGGAGACACGCACGACGACCGCGTTTCTGCGTACGCGGTACAACGAACGCCATGCCGAGTTCTCGCCAGACGACCGTTTCATCGCCTACGAGTCCGACGAGGGCGGAGAGCAGACGGAGGTGTACGTGCGGCCGTACCCTCAGGGCAACCCTCGGACGAAGATCTCATCCAACGGCGGAACGTCGCCGCGCTGGAGTCCGGCTGGACGGGAGCTGTTCTACAGAATCGGCGGTAAAGTCATGGCAGTGACCGTTACCCCCAGTTCGGAGTTCGCGGCGGGTCCGGCTAACGAGCTGTTCGACGGGCCGTATGGGGCGTACGACATGCTGCCGAACGGGCAGTCGTTCGTGATCGTGAAGGAACGCTCGGCAGGTGACGCGCCGACCCGCATCAACCTGGTATTGAATTGGTTCGAGGAGGTGAAGCTCCTCGCTGCCGGCGTCACGCCGTCCGGGAGCACTCGCTAGAACGTCAGCCAGCCCATTACCTTGGCGAGGACGAAGAACAGCCCTGCGCCTACTAAGAGGCCAATCAGCAAGTACGTTGTCTTCGTGGAGTTGATTACCGGTCTACAGTGTTCGGCCATTCTGCGCCTCCCTGCTCTCCGATGAACATCGCGCGCCGGAAGGCGCGCAGTGGTGCGCCATTCACCACAGACGAAAGCCCGCCGTCCAGCACGTTGCCGACCGACACATCGCGCGTGAACACGCACGGGCGGGCATCCCCGGTCGCGTCGACACAGAGCTTCCGGCGCCAGCACGCCCCGCAGAGTTCGTCGCGGGGCTGGACGCTCGGCACCAGGTGCTGTCCCCTGCCGATGCCGCGAACGCGATCCTCGGCAACGAACCTGACGCCGAGCGCTTTGAGAAACTTCCTGGTGTCCTTCAGGTGCTGCCGGTCGTCGTTTACTCGGATAAGGCCAGCGGCCACACGGACGCGACTCGCCACCAGCCGCTTCGTCCCCGCCACAGTCCGGTCGAAGCTGCCGGCCTGGCCGGTCAGGCGGTCATGGACGGCCGCATCATACGAGTAGAACGAGAAGTGAACGATGACACCCAGGCGACGGAAGGTCTGGACCAAATCTTCCCGTAACAGGCTGGCGTTGGTGAACACCTCGCACTGGCTGAAGCCTGCGTGGACCGCGTGCTCCAAGAGCCTGGGAAGATCCGGATGGAGGGTCGGTTCGCCGCCGATGAACTGGACTCGACGGCAGCCCAACGCGCGCGCGTCGTCGAGAACGCGACACCAATCGGCGAAGGCCATCCCGTCCGTGAGCGGCAGGTCAGGCCTCGACTCGACGTAACAATGTGCGCAGGTCAGGTTACAGCGGCGGGTGATTTCCAGCCACAGAAAGCTCAGGCCCGCGAGGCATCCCATGCGTTCGCGCAGCTTCTTGATGGGCAAGACGGCATCCGCAGACGAGATGGCCATTCACCCCAGCCTTCGCCCTGGCGTCGGGCAGCCGCACCCAACGTCCTTTCCGTGTGGCGTGACCGTATCCCTGTTGAGGTGTGGAAGTCAACAGCCTGGGCGACCGTACTCGTTCTGACGCTGAACGCCCGCGGCGGGCGAGAGGGCGCGGATCGCAACCGTCAGCGCGCTGGCTCGCCCCAGTATTTATCCATCCACCTCACGACCTCTTTGACCGTCTCGGTGCGCGGGATCGCGTGCGAGGTCTCGTAAACGACCCGGCGTTTGTGCGCGGGCGGCGTGCCGAGCAGCGCGAACAGCGGCTCCTGCGAAATTGCGGTCGGGTAGAAGTAATCGTACCGGCCGTTGAGCATCAGCACTGGCACCGTCACCCGGGATGCGAAGTTCACCGGGTCGACTTCCGGGAGTGAGGGCTGCAGGGCGAAGCCGCCGCAATAGAGGACCGCCAGGGAGAATCGGGGCTCGACGGCCAGAACGACCGGTGCCATCATGCCGCCCCAGCTCTGACCGATGAACCCCACCTTGTCGCTCGCGATGTCCCGGCGGCTGTGAAGGTAGTCGAGCGACCGCGAGACGTCCTTCACCCACATGATCATGTGATCGCGCCAGGCCTTGCTGGTGTTCGGGTAGTCGTCGCGAAGGGAATCCGCGCGTTCGAACGTGCTCTTGTACACCGGGAACAACAACGCACGACCGCTGCGCACGAGGAACGTGAACGCGTCGAAGTCGCTGCTCGAGGCGCTGCGCTCGTAGAAGCCCCCGGATCCCGGAAACGCGAGCATGACCTGGTAAGGAGGCTTCGCGTTGCCGGGGAGGAACAGATAGGCGGGAATGCGCTCCTCGCCATACGCGGCGGCATAACTGACCTTTTCGACGCGCCACTCACGCGAGGCCTCGTTGATGCTCTCCGTTCTGGCGTCGAGCGCTCCTCGATCGCTCGAGTACAGGAGGGTGCGCCAGGTCTGGAACACCGCCTCGCTCACCGGTTTCGCTCTGCGGGGATCCTTTGCCGGAACAGCGATTGGCGCCGTCAACGCACCCGACAGATCCCCCGGCCGGTCCACCTTGATGCACCGGAACCCCAGCGTGGCGCTGCGTGCCCAGGGTGAGAGGAAATCGGCGTCGTTGAACATGTAGGTGGGCTCGTTCCATGCCCCGCCGGCGATGTAGCGGCGCCCGCCGGCGGCGTTCAGGCACCACTCCTTCACGTTGCCGGCCATGTCTCTCGTGCCGCCCCGCGTGATCCCGGCCGCCGCGCCGACCGGCAGCAGCGCTTTGCCGCCGACGTTGCTGGCCGGGACGACCTCGGCGCTCAGGCGCGGGTCGGCTGCCCGCGTCCAGTGGTACAGCGTCGGGAGCGACTTGCCCGCCCAGCGCGCGTAGGCGGCCGCTTCGTACCAGCTGACGCCGGCGACGGGATACTCGTCCTGCCCGGCGGCGTAGTTGCCCATCTCCCACGCCGCGGGACCGGGCTGGCCCGTCGCGTCACGAAACAGCGCCATGGCCTCGCTGAACGTCATTAGCCGGCCGTCGTCGCGCGCGAACGGCTCGCGCCACAGCTCGGCCCGGCGGTAGCCGTTGTCGTCGACAAACCGTTTGTACGCGCGGTTCGTGACCTCGTATCGATCGATCCAGTAGTCGGGCAGGTGCACGTCAGGAAGATGATCGAGCCCTGCCACATGGAGACCCCAGGTTCGATCCGGCGAGGCGATGCGTACCATCCCGGCCGGCGCCTGGCCCTGCAGGCACCAGGGGCAGGAAGATGCGCGCCTCGTCGTCGAACTGGAACGGCCCCACGTCTTCCGCGCTCTGCGCGCCCGGCCATCTCCGCCTTGTAGTGCAGGACGCCATACGGCAGCCGTACGTGCACCGGCGCTTTTCCGAGCGGCCGCCAGGCCTCGCGCTCGTGGCCGTAGGGCCGGTAGAAGACATCGGCGCCGGCGGATCCGACACGATCGTGGCCGGCCTCGCGATCGTCCGCAGCTGCTCGGCAAAAATGGGATCGTCCCGGAGATAGGGCTCGGCTCGCTCGCGCCAGACGGTACGCCTCGTCGAATCGATCGGCGCCCGCCAACCTGACGATCTCCGGAAGCGCCTCGCGTCGTGCCCAGGTCACTCGCGTGTTCCGCTCGACTCGTCCATACGCCGCCGCCCGCGAGCGCCACCGCGGCGATCGCCGCGGCGATCCACCACCGCCGCACGTGGTGGGCGGCTGCAACCGGCGCGGCGCGTCCGGCAAGCCGCTCGCGGCAGGCCGCGGCCAGACCGCGCACCTCACCGGCGCTGATCGTCCGGCTCTCGCGATCGCGCACCAGGGTGCGGCTGACCACCGCTTCCAACTCCGCGGCCACATCGGGCCGCAGCATGCGGATGGGAGCAGGTGTCGCCGTGAGGACCGCGTGGATCGTGCTGAGCGCGTTCGCGCCTTTGAAGGGCAGGACGCCGGCGAGCATCTCGTAAGTGACCACACCGAGCGCCCAGAGGTCCGTCCGCTCGTCGACCTCCTCGCCAGCCGCCTGCTCCGGCGACATGTACGCGGCGGTTCCGACCGTGGTGCCGGCCAGTGTGAGGCGCGTGGTCGTGTCGACGCTGGGCGTCTGCGCGAGACCGAAATCGAGGACCTTCACCGGCCCCGTGCTCGTCAGCATCACGTTGGAGGGTTTCACGTCGCGATGCACCACGCCGGCCGCGTGAGCCGCGGCCAGGGCATCGGCCAGCTGGGCGAGCAGGTCCGCGGCTTCGGCGATGGGCAGCGGACCGCGGGCGAGGCGCGCCGCAAGCGTCTCGCCTTCGTAGTACGCCATCGCGATGAACGGCTGCCCCGCGTGCCGCCCGATTTCGTACACCGTTGCGATGTGCGGGTGATCGAGCGCGCTGGCTGCACGCGCTTCCCGCACGAGTCGGGCCGCCGCGTCGGTGTTGCTGCCCGTGTCGGGCGGCAGGAACTTCAGCGCGACGCGCCGCTTCAGGTGCTCGTCTTCAGCCAGATACACCGTGCCCATGCCGCCAGCGGCGACATGGCTGATGATTCGGTAGTGGGAGATCGTGGTGCCGATCATGGATGCGCGCCCATGAAGCGGTCGTGATTTGACGCGCGACGGTCATCTCGGTCGCCGGGACCAATCGCCTGGTCGGGTGCGCCGCGGAGACGCATGATGCCGCGCTGAAGTCGCCGGACAAAGATCATCCGTCGGAGCGCCCAGTACGACGCGTCGCGCCCACCACCACGCACGTTCCGGCACTCGCATTCGAGCTCGACGTGCGCTCCAGGTCGGCAGCTTCAGCGGCCGGCATGCCCTGGAAAGCCCTAAACAATCTCCTCGCGCTTCTCGTCCCACGTCACGGTTCGGCCCTCGCGGTAAGAGCGGACCGCCATCTGGCACGCGATGGCACTTCGGTACCCGATCTCGAACGGGCAGTTCGGTTCCTTCCGGCTCCGCACGCAATCGAAGAAGTTCTGCATGTGCGCGTCGGTCGCGTCCGCATAGTCACCGGTTGAATCCGTTGGCGCGTCGGCAGGCTTGGTGGCCTTGCCGCCCTGAGGCAGATACCGCGGCTTGTCGGTCGGGTCGTGAACGATCGTGCCCTTGGTCCCGAGCAGGAGGTCGTGCCCCTCGCCGTAATAGTCGTTGGAGAACATCGAGTTCCAGGTAAACAGCAACTTGTCCGCGTGACGCATGGTCACGTCCATTACGTCCGGAGGCTGCATCTGGGGCGAGAGGTAGTTGCCCCCAGTCATCGTGACCGCCTGCGGAATCGTGAGGCCCAGCACCGTGTGCCAATACCCCACCTGGTGGACCATGTTCTCGAACACGTTGCCCCCAGAGTAGTCCCAGAAAAATCGCCAGTTCGCGTAGCGCTGGGGATCGAAGGCCGAAGGCGCGGCTTCACCCTGGAACGTCTTCCAGTCGACGTGATCCGGGTTGCAGTCCGACGGGATCTCCCTCATCCAGCCACCGTACGGGGCGTTGCGGTAGTGGTGCGTGTGAATGGCGGTGATGACGCCCATGCGCTCCGGCGTGGCGAGCTCCCGCACGGTCTTCATGCCGGGTCCGCTGATCATCTGGATCCCGACCTGGACGACTCGCGCCGAGCCGGCGAGGGCGTCGCGCATGCGCCTGGCGTGATCCGGGCTGAAGGCCATGGTCTTCTCCTGGTACACGTCCTTGGCGGCCTGGATCGCGGGCACGAAGTTGAGGGCATGCTGGTGTTGTGGTGTGGCGATGAGAACAGCATCGATGCTCTTGTCGTCGAGCACTTGCCGGGCGTCCTGGTAGATTTTGATTTGCGGCGCAATCGCCTTCACCTCGTCGAGCCGGCGCGTATAAACGTCGGCCGCCGCGACGGCCTCGGCGTTCGGAGAGCGCATCGCCGAGCGGAATATCTCCTTTCCCCGGCTGCCACACCCGATCAGGCCGAACCGGACCCGATCGTTGGCGCCCAGGACTCGCCGGGACGAGACCAGCCCGGACACTGCGAGTCCGGCTGCGCCCTTGACACACTGCCCGACGAACGTGCGGCGATTGGACATGGCCTGGCTCCTCCCTTGAAGCACGAGATTCACACGCTCGAATACTGTCTGCAGAGGACCTTTATTCTGTCGACGAGCTTGGGCACTCCAGACATCGGGTCTTCATCGCCTTCGTATTCGGCCGACATGTACCCCTTGTACCCAGCCTTCGCGAACATCTGCCAGACACGCTCCAGGTCCAGGGGCTTCTTCGATTCTCCGTAGAAGTCACGGATGTGCGTGTGCGTGGCGTAGGGAAGGCACGCTTCGATCTGCGGATACGGGTCCTCCTGGAAATTGCTGATATCCAGGTTGCACCCGGCGTACGGCGAGTCGACCCGGCGCAGGATCTCGACGATGTTCGAAGCTTTCGATGTGATCCCGCCATGACTCTCGATGCCGAGGATGATCCCTTTGCCGGCAGCATATTCGCACGCCGGCTTCATGGTCTCGACGACCCATTGGACGCCCTGCTCGTCGCCGGCGCCTGGTGGGAGCTCGCCGCCGAACACGCGGAGATGGGCGGCGCCGAGGAGTTCAGTCGCATCCACCCACCGCCTGATCTTCTCGAGCTCCTCGCGGCGCTTGGCGGGATCGGACTGACACATGTTGGTGCCGATGGCCGCGCCCGAGAACGGAACGCCATTCTTGTAGGCGAGATGACGCAAGCCTGTCAGGTAGCCTGGCTCCGTGGATGTCAGCCAGTAGGTGGTGATGTCCACGCCCTGGACTCCGAGGTCCACGGCTTTGAGGATGAACTCCTCCATGGTCATCTTCTTTTTCTCGAGGTAAGGCCGATAGGAGTAGGCGCAGCACCCGGCCAGGAGCCGTGGTCGCGACGCGCCGGGCGTTTCGAGCGGAAACGCCGCGATGGTGGGAGTCCACGCCAACGATGCGACGGTGCCGGCGCCAGCAGCCTTGATGAACTCCCGGCGGCGAACGTGCTCAGTCATATGACCTCTCGTGGAAGTAAGGACCCGGATGTTCTCGCCGCTGGATCCTGCTCGGACAGGATACCTGGCGCGGGTTGCCGGCAGCTCGGTCGATCGCACGCGAGCTACGCGCGGTCGCCTGTCAGGGCACGCTCGATGGGCAGGCTTCGGACTCGCCGGCCCGTGGCACGGAACACGGCGCCAGCGATGGCCGGCGCAAGGGCGATGATCGGTGTCTCCCCCGCGCCGACCGACGGTGCTCCCTTCGGCTCGACGCTGATCACCTCGATCGGCGGCACGTCGCGGAACCGCGGCACGCGATACTGCGAGAGCGCAGCGTTGGTCACCCGCCCGCCGTCGAACGCCACCGCCTCGAACAGCGCGCCGCCAATCCCCTGCACGAGGGCGCCCTGCACCTGGTTCTCGAGACCGCCCGGATTCACCACCGCGCCGCAGTCGAACGCACAGACGATGCGGTGCAGCCGGACGGCAGACTGCTCGATCGAGAGCCGGACCGCGGTGCCGACGTAGCTGCCCTTCTCGAATCCGCAGGCGATCCCGCCGGCACCCTCCCCAGCGCGTCCCCAGCCAATCCGATCCGCGGCGGCCTGTAACACGGCTTTCAACCGCGAGTCTGAAAGGTGCCGCAGACGGAACTCGACTTCGTCCGCGCCAGCTGCCTGCGCCAGGGCATCGAGGTGGGCTTCACGCGCGAAGTTGTTGACGGTGGCCGCCAGCCCGCGATAGGAGCCTTGCCGGAGCGGCGAAGCGGACGGAAGGTACGCGATTCGCTGGTGCGCGACCTCGTACGGGCTCCGGATGCCGGCGGCTCCGGCGTTGAACGTGTCGAACGTCCAGAAGGCAATCCGCCCGTCAGCGGTGACGCCGCTCTGGACGTCGATCACCGCCGCGGGCCGGACGTACGCCCACGTGAACTCCTCCGCGCGCGTCCAGCACACCTTCACGGGGCGGCCGACCGCCCGGGCGAGGCGCGCCGCCTCGATGGCTGTCTCGCCGGTGTGCTTGCCACCGTACGCCGATCCGGTATCGGGCACGATGACGCGCACCTTCTCGACCGGCACGTGAAACGCCTCGGCGAGCTCGCCGCGCACGCCGAACGGCCGTTGCGTGCCCGTCCACACGGTAAGGTGGTCGCCGGACCACTCGGCCACGGCCGCGCGAGGCTCGAGCGGCACGTGGGCGATGTAGGCGCCCGTATAGACGGCATCGACGCGCGAGACTGCCGCGCCGCGTCCGGTCGCCAGCGATCCGGATTCGAACACCGGGTCCTTGCGCTCTGCGGTTCGTCGCAGGTCGTCGAAGAGGGCATCATCCGCGGCCGGATGCGCCGGTGGGCCCCAGCGTGCGGTGACGCCTGCGGCCGCCGTGCGCGCCGTCGTCGCGTTCGAGGCGACGACGCCGAGAAACGCCGCATCGCGCACCAGGCGCGCGTCCGTTCCCGCCGGGATGACCGCCGTCGCGGGATCATCGAGCGTCGCGCCGAGCGATGGTGGCCGCACGATCGCGCCGTGGAGCAGACCCGGCTGCGTGATGTCCGACGGGAACTGATGGCGCCCGGTGACGAAGTCGCGGGCGCTCACTTTCGTCTCACGCGTTCCGGCAACGCGCCATCCGGTGCGATCGGCGATCGTCGGCGGCGTCGCGCCAATCACCTGCGCGATGGGCTTCCCGTCGGTCAGCTCGCCGTATCCGATCGTCCGCCCGCTCGGCCGGTGCACGACGCGGCCCTCGTCAGCCTCCACCTGGATTGGATCGACGCCCCAGCGCGCGGCAGCCATCTCGAGCAGCACCTGCCGTGCGGCGGCGGCCGCGCGGCGGAGCTGAGGCGCCATGTAGGGCGTCGTTCGACTGCCGAACGTGCCCATCTCGAACGGCGTCTGCTCCGTATCGGCCATCACCATCGTCACGCGGCCGACGGGGACGCGGAGCTCGTCGGCCACGGCCTGCGTGAGCGACGTGCGGATGTTCTGACCGAGCTCCGCCTTCCCGGTGAACACGTCCACCGCCCCGTCCGCACGTACGTGGATCCACGCCGCGATCCCGTCGGGTACCTCATCGGATCCCGCGCCGCCCCGGCGACCCGACTCCTGTCCGATCGCGTCCACCGACACGGCGACGAACAGTCCTGCGCCGACGAGCTTGAGGGCGGTGCGCCGATCGAGCTCGAATCGATAGGCCGGCGGCTCTCGCCACTCGTGGCGATCCGGTTCGGCTGAGATCGGCGCCCCCTCCGCACGCCGGTACTGATCCGAATTGTGCGGGCTCATTGCCGGCTCTCCGTCGAGGACGGCGCCTTGCTGGCTGCGGCGATCGCCTCGACGATCCGCGGGTAGGTACCGCACCGGCACACGTGGCCGTTCATGGCACTCACGATCCGGTCGCGGGTCGGGTGCGGCGTCGTGTTCAGCAGCGCCACCGCGCCGAGGATCATGCCGGGCGTGCAGTACCCGCACTGCAGCGCCTCGGCGTCCAGGAACGCCTGCTGCAGCGGGTGCAGCTGGCCGCGCGTCTCCAGTCCCTCGATGGTCGTGATCGGCTGCGTGCACGAGACCGCAGGCGTCACGCACGAGCGAATGGCGCGCTCGCCGACGAGCACGGTGCAGGCGCCGCATTGCCCTTCTCCGCATCCGTACTTCGCGCCGGTGAGTCCGATCGTGTCACGCAGCACGAAGAGCAGCGCTTCGTCAGGCCTCACCTCGACCGCGTGGGACGTGCCGTTGACGACGAGAGTGACCTTGGGCATGAGGCGATTATGGCACCGGGATTCCGACCGTGGTTCACATCCGCACACTCCGTTCTATTGCTCAGCCCGTCAGTCGGACGCCCCTCTTCACGCCGCAGCCGCCTCGTCAGAATCCCTTGCGCCCGGCTGTGACTGCCGCGAGGTTCCGGCGCGCGCTGACGAATTGCGGGTCGATCTGGAGCGCTTTCTGGTACTGCGCGATGGCTGCCTCGACATCCCCTCGCTGCGCCAGGAGAGTGCCGAGGTTGTTGTGCGCTGCCGCGAAATTCGGCCTGAGCGTCACGGCGTGCTCGTAGTGGGCAATCGCCTCAGCGTCCTGCCCCTGACCGGCGAGCGCGTTGGCCAGGTTGTAATGGGCCTCGACGAACTCGCCGTCAATCGCCAGCGCGCGCCGGTAGTGCGCGATGGCCGCGGCGGCCTGGCCGCGCTCCGCAAGAGCGAGGCCGAGATTGTTGTGGGCTTCGACGAAATCCGGCTTGATCTGGAGCGCCGTCTCGTAGTGGTCCACGGCCGCGTCGACCTGCCCGCGGGTGACTAGTACGTTGGCGAGGTTGTTATGCGCCTCGACAAAGTCGGGCCTGATCTCGAGGGCCAGGCGATACTGCGCGATCGCGGCATCCGACTCTCCGCGCGCGGCGAGCGCCTTTCCCAGGTGGTGGTG
The DNA here is from genome assembly GCA_963697705.1 of Vicinamibacteria bacterium. Lineage (GTDB taxonomy): Bacteria > Acidobacteriota > Vicinamibacteria > Vicinamibacterales > JAENWD01 > CAVUCH01. The sequence continues at coordinate 910,442 of CAVOPA010000003.1, read as the reverse complement.
GGCCTCGTAGTTTCGTGACGTCGAGGCGAGCGCGTGCATCCATAACGCCTCGCTGTCTCTCCAGTAGGAGGTCTGTCGCCATGCCCGCACCGACAGCAGGGCGACAACGATGCAGGCTGCGACGGCGCATGCCCGCCGGCGCACGGGGGAAGCGCCCGCTAAGTGGACGGCGCCCCACGCCAGCATCATGTAGATCCCGATCTGCGGCAGATACGTGTACCGGTCCGCCATCGCCTGGTAGCCAACCTGCACGAGGCCAATCACGGGCACCAGCATTCCCAAGTACCACAGCCACCCGACCAGCAGATACGGCTGACGCCGCCCCCACGCAAACACGCCCGCGGATATCCCGCAGAGGACGAGCGAGGCTGTGACGACCTGCCACAGCGGCAACGCAGTTCCTGGATGCGGGTAGAACACCGCGAGCCGCACGGGATACACGAACTTGCCGAGGTAGCTGGCGTACGAGACGAGCGCATTGCCGGCGCGCGCAGGCAGGGTCAGCTCTGGCATGGACTGGCGGGCCGTCCCCTGGACCAGGTACGTGACGGCCGCCACCGTCAGGCCGAGCACGACAAGCGGGATCTTCTCCAGCACGAGCCGACGTACCTGAGACATGCGCTCGGTCCGAAACCTCGCTTCTTTGCCTGACGTGCCGGTCATGATTCGCCGCAGGGGCCAGTAGTCGAGCAGCAGCAGCACGAGCGGCAGCGTCACCACCATGGGCTTGCTCAGGAGCGCCAGCCAGAACGCGCCCAGCATCACCAGGTAACGGCGGACTGACGGCCGGCGGACGTACCGCGCGTACGCGGCGAGCGTCAGCACGAAGAACAACCCGCTCAGCACGTCCTTCCGTTCAGACACCCAGGCGACCGACTCCACGTGCAGCGGATGGACCGCAAACAGCGCCGCCACAAAGGCGCTGGGCCAGAGTTCAGCCGTCATCTCGAGCAGGAGGAGGAACAGCAGGATGGCCGTGGCGGCGTGCAGCGCAACGCTGGTCAGGTGGTGTCCGCCGGGATGGCCAAGACCGTAGATCTCGCAATCCGCCATGTGCGAGACCCAGGTGAGCGGGTGCCAATTGGAGGCATGACTGCGGGTGAAGGCCCACGCGAGACCGTCGGCCGTCAGACCGCCGGCGACGTGCGCGTTCTCGACGACGTATTGATCGTCGTCATAGTTGACGAAGGGGTGACGCGCGGTTTGGCCAAACACGCCCGCGACCAGAACGAGCAGAACGCCGCAGACGGCAATGACAGCGTACGGCCTCGGTTCGACCGCCGTAGAATTTGCGGGGCCGTTCTGCGAAGAAACCCCCGTTTTCGCCCGGCGGGCTCGGCGGCTCATCCGCGCATTGTAGCCAACCATCCGGTCGGCACATGAGGTACCGGACTTGCAGAGTCATTGCGCATGGCCCACTCCATCCTCATCGTGGACGATGACGAGAGCACCCGGGGGATGCTGACACGGTTGCTGCAGTCGCAGGGTTACGAGACTGCCACCGCGGCCCATGGAGCCGAGGCGGTTCGCCGGCTGGTCGATGCGAAGCCCTGCGTCATCCTGCTCGATTTCGAAATGCCCGTGATGGACGGGCACGACTTTCGGGAGGTGCAGAAGAGCGTTGCCCCAGACGTGCCCATCATCTGCCTGACCGGCGCCGCCGACGCGGAGCTGACCGCACGTCAGGTCGGCGCCGCGCGTGTTCACGCGAAGCCCGTCGACCTCGATGCGGTGTGCCGCAGCGTCGCCGAGCTCTGCGACGTGCCGCATGCGCATCGGCATGCGCCGGTCGTCGAATCGACGATCGAACGCGAGCGGCGCGGGGGCCTGTAACCGGCCGCCCGGCGCTCGTCGCTCCGCGTTGCTGGAGCGAGGCCACGCTATTCTTCTGCGAGCACCTCGAGCGGCGACGTGCGTGCCGCGCGGTTCGACGGCAGCAGGCACGCGGCCAACGCCACCACACCCAGCACGACGGTCGTGGCGAGGAGCGTCGCCGCGTGCACCGGCGGCACCTGGAACAACACCGCCTGCATCGCCCGCCCAGTCATCCACGCACCGCCAACACCAAGCGTGGTGCCCGCGGCAATCAGCCGGCATGCGAGCCCCACGAAATGAGATCGCACCTGGGCGGGTCGCGCGCCGAGCGCGATGCGCAAGCCGATCTCGCGACGGCGCTGCGCCACCGCATAGCTCAACACCCCGTATGTGCCGATCGCAGTCAGGAGCAAGGCGATTCCGGAGAACAGGACGGCGAGCAAGGCCGGCGATCGCCGGACAACGAGGCTGTCGTCGATGCGGCTCTCCATGGACTGCACGTCGGTCAGGGGCACCTCGCCGTCCACCGAACGGAGTACCTGTCGGAGCATGCCCGTCAGCGACGCCGGCGCTCCGCCCGTCCTGGTCACCACGAAGAGATCGACGTCGCCCTGGTATGGGTACGGATAAAACACCGCGCCCTGCGTCCCGTCGTCTGTCAGCGCCGCCTGCTTGACTGAGCCAACCACGCCCACGATGGTGAAGGCCTCCGCATCCGGTCCTGCCGTGCCGCCCATGAACAGGCGCTCGCCGAGCGCGCGGCCGGCGGGGAAGTTTCGGCGCGCAAACGCCTCGTCGACCACGCACACGCGCTCCTGCCGCCGCGCGTCGCCCGGCTCGAGAAACCGTCCTTCGCGCAGAGTGAACCCCATGGCCCTGAAGTAGTCCCCGCCGACGCCGTAGGAGTAGATGCCGTGCGGCGCCTCGCCCGGTCGTCGTGTCCGACCCTTCACCGTCGCGGCGCTCTTGACCGTCGTCCCGCTGAGCGGCACGTTGGTCACGATGGCGGCGGTCGAGATCTCTGGTTGGCGGGCAAGCGCTTCCAGGAGGCGCTCGGTGAAGGCCAATCGTGCGCCGCCGTTCTCGTAGGTGTGCCACGGCAGCGAGAGCCGTCCCGTCATCACGTGGTCCGGCCGGAAGCCAGGCGCGAGCGACGTCACCTTCTGGAGGCTGAGGCCCAGTAACCCGGCGCCCGCGAGCAGAACGAACGCCAGGGCCATCTGCGCGATCAGAAACGCGTGGCGGACGCGGGTCGCCGCGCGGCTCGCGGTGGCGCCGCGCGAGCGCGAGTGCAGCACGCCGGCCGACTGCGCCCGCAGGTTGTACCAGGCGATCGGCACGCCTAGAGCGACGCCGATTCCCGCTGCCGCGGCCACTGACACGAGTGCCAGGCGGCCGTCGAATGCGATGCGTGCGCCGAGCGGCAGCCGATCTGCGCCGAGCGATTGCAACAACTGGACACCACCGGCGCCGAGGCCCATGCCGGCGACGCCGCCGAGCACCGTGAGCACCAGCGTTTCGACCATCACTTCGCCAATGACGTGCCACCGGCTCGCACCGATGGCCTGCCGCACCGCGAACTCCCTGGCGCGCGCGGCCGCGCGTATCAGGAGCAGGTTGGCCAGGTTCACCGCACCGATCGCGAGGAGCAGCAGCGCGCCCGCCTGCACGAGCAGCAGCGTCGGGCGAATCGCCGCGACATGATCGGCGTGGAGCGGCACGACGATCGAGCGAAACCCGGCCGCTGCCATCTCTTTCGCGTCGCGGCCGTCTTTTTCCACGGCGGCGTTGTGCGCATCGATCTCCGCCTGCGCGTCAGTGATCGTCTTGCCCGGAGCGAGCCGCGCGACCATCTCCGCCTGGCTGCCCCAGTGGCGCCGATCGGGACCGCGCTGCTCGGGATTCGACGACAGCGGGAAATAGAGCCGGGCCTTGGACGACAGGAAGCTGTAGCCGCGCGGCAGGACTCCGATGATCGTCTTTTTGGTGCCGTCCACGCGGATACGGCGGCCGATTACGCCGGGATCTCCGCCGAGCACGTCGCGCCAGTAGCCGTTGGTCACGATCGCGACGTCGTCGGTCTGGAACGTCGTCTCGGCCTCTGTGAACGACCGGCCGCTGACGGGCACGCCCACGGTCGAGAAGAACTCGGGGGAGACGCGCGCGATCGCCTCGCGGGCCGTGGCTCCGGTCTCGCCGACGATGGCAACGGCGTCGTGATGGACGGCGAGCGCCGAGAAGGCGCGTATGCGGCCGCGCCGCTCGTAGTAGTTGGTCAGCGATACGCCGTCGTTCGGAACGCCGGCCTTCGGGTAGCTGTTGAACACGTTCACGAGCCGCTCGCTCTCGGGGAACGGCAGCGGACGGAGCAGCACGGAATCGACGACCGCAAAGACCGCGAGATTCGCGCCGAGGCAGATGGCGACCGTGGCCAGCGCCGTGGCCGTGAACGCGGGCGTCTTGCGCATCAGGCGCAGGGCGTATCGGACGTCCTCCACGATCACGTCGAACACGTGCAGGCCCCGTGCCTGTCGGCAGTCGCGCTTGACGTTGTCCACGCTGCCGAACTCGATCCCCGCCCGACGCCGCGCTTCGCCGGGTGGAACACCGGCTCGCACGAGGTCTGCGGTGTAGGTCTCGATGTGAAAGCGCAGCTCGTGCGACATGTCGCTCTCGAACTGGTTGCGCGCGAACAGCGCACGAACGAGCGCACGGATGCGGTCGATCATCTCAGACCTCGTCCGGCGTCGTGTTCAACACGGCGGCAATCGCCGCGGCCAGCCGGTTCCAGCCGTCGGTCTCCTCGCGCAGGCGTCGTTTGCCGGCGGCGGTCACGGTATAGAACTTCGCCCGGCGGCCGTTGTCGCTCTCACCCCACTCGGCCACGATCAGCCCCTGCGTCTCGAGGCGATAGAGCGCCGGGTACAGCGATCCCTGCGGGATGTCGAGCGCTTCCTTCGAGATCTGCCGGATTCGCAGCAGCACGCCGTACCCGTGGAGCGGCTCGAGCGACACCGCCTTGAGGATGAGCATGTCGAGCGTGCCCGGCAGGAGGTCGGCGGTTCTGGCCATCACGTTCTCCCGATCGGCAGCCGTCGTTGGGTGGAGAGAGGAAGCACGGAGAGCCGTGAATGCGTTTTCTCTCCTAGTCTGGCAAGGAGAGACGATGACCGCAGTCGCCAGGTTCCGCGACGGTGAGAACGGCTGGCGAGGCAACTCCGGTTCCTGACGCGTCGGCCGGCCTGAGCTCAGAGGCGATACACTTGGTGCAAACTGCCGAGGGGGTGTCTGTGGCTCTGCGTCGTGGTGTCGCACTCGTGGTCGGGCTGCTGGTTGTCGCGGTGCTCATCTCCGCCGCCGGCATGACGTTCATCTGGGCCTTTGCCTCGCGCGAGCCCGCCGTAGCCCGCAACTCGACGCTCGTGCTGCAGCTCGACACCGACCTGCGCGAGTCGTCGGCGGACGATTTCACTCGCCTGTTCGCGGGACCGGCCCCCGCCAGTCTCGGCAACGTGCTCGAGGCGCTCCGGAAAGCGAAGGTCGATCCGCGGGTGGGAGCGATCGTGATCGCGCCGTCGCGCCTGCAGGCGCCGTTCTGGGCCAAGGTGCAGGAAGTGCGCGCGGGGATCCTCGACTTCCGGCGGTCGGGCAAGCCCGCCTACGCCTATCTCGAATACGCGGACGACCGCGGCTACTATCTCGCCAGCGCGTGCTCGCGCATCCTCCTGATGCCCTCGAGCCAACTCGCCCTGAACGGCCTCGCGTCCTATTCCGTGTTCCTGCGCGGCACCTTCGACAAGCTCGACGCGTATCCGGATTACCTGCACGTCGGACGGTACAAGACCGCCGCGAACGCGTACACCGAAAAGGGCTTCACACCGGCGGACCGCGAGATGAGCGAGGCGCTCAACGCCGACATGTACGAACAGCTCGTGCAGGGGATCGCCGAGGGACGCAGGAAGACCGAGGCCGAGGTCCGCGCCTTGATCGACGAGGGGCCCTTCCTCGCCGGTGACGCGCTGAAGGCGGGACTGGTCGACGATCTTGCCTACGCCGATCAGATCGACGACAGGCTGCGCCTGCCCGGAGGCAAGCTGCGCGAATTGAGCCTCCGCGACTACACGCGGGTATCGGCCGGTTCGCTGGGCCTCAACCACGGCCCGAAGATCGCGCTGCTGCAGGCGAGCGGCGTCATCGTGTCGGGCGGCAGCGGCTACGACGCGATGAACGGATCGGTGCTCGGGTCCGACACGTTCATCAAGTACCTCCGGCAGGCGCGCAGCGATCCGGCTGTGCGGGCGATCGTGCTGCGGATCGACAGCCCCGGAGGGTCGGCCATTGCCTCGGATGCGATCTGGCGCGAGCTGGTGATCACGCGGGACCAGAAACCGCAGCGTCCGCTCATCGTGTCGATGTCGGACCTGGCGGCGTCGGGCGGCTACTACCTGGCCATGGCCTCCCCCTACATCGTCGCGGAGCCCGGCACGTTGACCGGGTCGATCGGCGTCGTGGGCGGCAAGATCGTGACCGGCGGCACGTGGGCCAAGGTGGGCGCCAACATCGAGGTGGTCAGCAAGGGGCGGAACGCGGAGATGGAATCGCCAACGCGCCCGTTCAACCCCGAGGAGCGCGCCAAGGTGCAGCAGGGGATGGAGGACTTCTACAACCGGTTCGTCGAGAACGCCGCGCGTTCGCGGCACATGACGGTCGAGAAGCTGCACAGCGTCGCGCAGGGGCGCGTCTGGACCGGCCGGCAGGCGAAGCAGGTGGGTCTCGTCGACGAGCTCGGCGGACTCGAACGCGCGCTTGCGGTCGCCAAGCAGCGCGCCGGGCTGTCGCCCAATGCGGAGGTGCAGGTCGTCACGTATCCGCCGCGCCGGACGCTGCTCGAATGGGTCGGCGAGTCGCTGCAGTCGCAGAGCCGGGCGGAAGCGGGAGTCGCGGCCATCCTTGGCCCCGAGGAACGGCGGATGATCGGCATGCTCACTGCGCCGTCGCGGCTGTTCCACCCTGGCGAGCTGCTCGCCGTGATGCCGTTCGGCGTGTTCAGCCGGTAAGGGCTGAGGACTGAAGGCTAAGGGCTAAGGGCGAAGGGCCATGCCAGGCGCGCCAAGCGGCCATTAGCTCACCAGCCTCCAGCCTCCAGCCCTTAGCCGTTGGCCTTCAGCCCTCACCCCACGACCTTGCGCACGTTCTCGTCGTAGACGCGAGTCTTCAGTCGCTCGCGCGCCTTGGCCATGTACGCGCCGAAGAAGCGCGTGCGCTGCTCGTTCAGCAGTTCCGTCCGCAGTCCGTCGCGAGCCGTGGCGAGCTCCTCCGGCCTGATGTCCTGCCGTTCGGCAACCCGCGCGATCACCGTGCCCGCATCCGTCACGATCGGTGGCGTTACGCTCCCCTGGGCGAGCCCGAACGCGGCGGCGTCCACGGCGGCGCTCACGCCGATGTCCGGCAGCGGCGAGCCGCGCGGGATGAGCTCGGTCGTCTTGACCTCGAGCCCGGCGCTCTTCGCGGCGGCGTCGAAGTTGGTCTTGAATTGCGCCGCGAGCGAGTCCGCGCGCTGGCGGCTCACGTCGCGCGCCTTCTCGCGCACGGCGTCGGTCTTCACGCGGTCCTTGACCTCATCGAACTTCGGGATGCGCGCGTCTTCTTTGCCCGTCATCGTGAAGAACACCTGGCCCCGCGGCACCCGCATCGGGCCGGCCATCGCGCCCTCCTTCATCAGGAAGGCCTCGGACGCGACCTCCGGCGCCGGGCCAAGGCCCGCGATGGGCTCGTCCTTCGCGAAGAACTTCGAATCCTGGACGGTGAGCCCATGTGACTTGGCGACGGTGTCCAGGTCCGCCGGACGCTTGATGCTGTCGGCAAGCGTCGTCGCGAGCTCCGTCACCTGCGTCTGGGCGCGCTCGTACGCCAGCTGGTCGGCGATCTGCTGCCGCACTTCGGCGAAGGGGCGCGTCGCCGCCGGCTTCTTGTCGACCACCTTGATGATGTGGTACCCGAACTGCGTCTTGACGAGATCGCTGATCGTGCCGGGCGGGAGGGAGAAGGCCGCCTCCTCGAACTCTTTCACCATCCGGCCGCGCCCGAAGTAATCCATGTCGCCGCCGTTTTTGGCGCTGCTCTCGTCCTCGGAATACTTGGTCGCGAGCGCAGCGAAATCGCCGCCGCTCTTCACCTGCTTCAGAACGGACTCGGCCTGCGCTTTCACCGCCGCGTCGTCCTTCCCTTCGGTCTTGAAAAGAATGTGGCTCGCGCGCACCTGTTCGGGTGTCGAGTACTGCTGGATGTTCTGCTGGTAGTAGCGCTCGACGTCACCCGGGGGCACGACGACCTTGGCCTTCACCGCGTCGGTGTCCACGAGCAGGTACTTGATCCTGCGCTTCTCGGGGACGCGGTACTGATCCTTGCGCTTGTCGAAGTGCGCGCTCAACTCGGCGTCGGTGATTTTCACCTCGTTCTGCACCTTGTCGGGCGTGAAGACGATCAGCTGCAGCTTGACCTTCTCGTTTCGCTTGCGGTACTCGCGTTCGACATCCGCGTCCGACACCGCGACCCAGTCGGTCACTGCAGCGCGCAGCTTCTCGGCCAGGAGGGCGCTTCGCAGGTTGTTCTCGAACTCCTCGGTCGTGAGCGGCGGGCGCTGCATCCGCAGCACCCCCTCGTACACCTGCTGGCCGGCGAACTGCCCGTTCTGCTGGAACGCGGGAATCGTCACGATGCGATGGGCGACCTCCGCATCGCTCACAGATAGACCGAGGCGATCGGCTTCCGCGATCGCCGCGCGCTCGTCGATGAGCTGCTGCAGAATCTGTCTGTCGATGCCCATCTGCTTGAGCAGCTGCTCGTTGATGCTGCCGCCGTAGGCTCGCTGGTAGGACTGCATTTGGGTCTGATAGGCGCGGCGGAACGTGGCCGCCGTGATGTCCTGTCCACCCACGCTGGCCACGACCGTGTTCGGTGACGCGGTGTTCGTGCCGCGCAGAAAGTCAGGGATGTAGAACACGATGAAGGCGAGCACCACGAGCGCGAGGCTCCACTTGAGCCAGCCCCGGTGCCGGCGCATCCGGTCGAGCATTGTCATGTGAGTTGTTCCCTTGGCGGGGGCATCCGACCGCCCCGGATCATTAGACAAAGGCGTGCGGCCGGCTCCAGCCCAACACCAGCCCGCCTTGCCGAACTTCGCATATTACGGCAGAAAGACGCTGGCCAGCAAGGAGTTACCCCCCGGGACGCGCGTGCGGGACGGTCCCGACCGACCGCGAGCGCTGTGGTATATTCCAGCTGTACATAAGGACTTAGGGGCAGTCTGTACACTGGCGGGCGGTCGGCCGCCAGCTTGCCGCAACCGGTCCGGCCGCACCTGTGCGGTCCAACGTTCGGGCATGTGCGCCTGACGTCCGACATTCGCGGCCCGCCCTGAGGAGCAGGATCCCACTATCGATGGCTCTCGCCGCCCAGCCAGACTTGTCCGCGCGATTGAGGACTGACGACCACGCCCTGAAGTCCCGACTCGAGCGGCGCGAGGCGTTGCTCGAGGTCGTCCGCGGCACGCAGGCTACGCTGGATCCCGGCGGGGTGGCGCGCTTTCTCGTCGAGTGGGCGCCGTCGTGGATCCCCACCACGGGCTGGGCCGTTGTGACCGCGGAGCCGGGCCAACCGCCAGCCCTCCTTGCTTCGCGCGGTATCTCGCCGGACGCGGAGCACGCCGCCATGCTGATCGGCGCGCTCGTCGTCGGAAGCGGTCACGACTTCTTCTCGGCGAGCCTGCGCAACGACCGGCGGGTATCACTCGATCTTCCTGGAGCTGCCGCGGCATTCGTGTTGTCGGCCCGGGGTGAGGCGGCCGCAGCGCTCGTCGGCATGGATGGAGCGCCCGCCGCGTTCGAGCCGCGCCTCGGCGATGCAACCGAGGCGCTATGGCATGCCCTGCTCGAGCCGGCCGGCTTTGCACTGGCGAGCGCGCTGCTGTTGCGGCGGACGGAGGAGCTGTCCGTCACTGACGACCTGACTCGCCTTCACAATGCCCGGTATCTCCACGGGGCCCTGCGCCGCGAGGTGAAGCGCGCGATTCGAAGCGGGCGGCCGCTGTCGGTGCTCTTCCTCGACCTCGACGGCTTCAAGCGCGTCAACGACGCCCACGATCACCTCCACGGCAGTCGAGCGCTCGTCGAGGCGGCCGCGGTCATCCGTGGCTCCGCGCGGGAAACCGACATCGTGGCGCGGTTCGGCGGCGACGAGTTCGCAATCCTGCTGCCTGAAACCGGGGCCGAGGGTGCGCTCGCCGTGGCTGCGCGCGTCCGCGATCGCATCGCCGCCTACCGTTTTCTGGCCGCCGAAGGACACGACATCCGCCTCACCGTCTCGGTCGGCGTCTCGACGCTGCCCGACGCCGCCCAAACGCCGCACGATTTGCTCGTCGGTGCCGATAAGGCGATGTACGAGGTGAAGGCGTCAGGAAAGAACGGCATTCACGTGGCCACGGGCCCGGCCCCTCAGTGAGGGGCACCACCACCCTCGTTCGTCAAGGAGTACGTCGTTGAGCCTTCGCTCCATTTTCTCGCTGTTCTCGAGTGATCTCGCGATCGATCTCGGAACAGCCAACACCTGCGTCTACGCGCGCGGCAAGGGCATTGTCGTCAACGAGCCCTCGATTGTCGCCATCAACAAGGTGACCGGCCGCGTCGAAGCGGTCGGCAGGGACGCCAAGGACATGCTCGGCCGCACCCCGGGCAACATCGTGGCGATCAAGCCGATGAAGGACGGCGTGATTGCCGACTTCGAGGTCACCGAGAAGATGCTGACTTACTTCATCAAGAAGGCGCACAACAACCGCAACGTGTGGGTGCGCCCCCGCATCGTCATCGGCGTGCCGTCGGAGATCACCCAGGTCGAGAAGCGGGCGGTGAAAGACAGCGCCTACCGTGCGAAGGCCAGCGAAGTGCACCTGGTCGAAGAGGCGATGGCCGCGGCGATCGGGGCGGGCATGCCCATCACCGAGCCTTCGGGCAACATGATCGTCGACATCGGCGGCGGCACGACCGATATCGCCGTCATCTCCCTCGCGGGCATCGTCTACAGCAAGGCAGTCCGGGTGGCGGGCAACGAGATGGACGAAGCCATCATCCACTACATCAAGAAGACGTACAACCTGCTCATCGGCGAACGCACCGCGGAGCAGATCAAGATCGAGGTCGGCTCCGCGTACCCGCTCGAAGAGCGGATGACGATGGAAATCAAGGGCCGGCACCTGATTGAGGGTGTGCCGAAGACGATCACCATCAGCGACGAGGAAATCCGCGAGGCACTGGCCGAGACGGTGAACGTCATCGTCGACGCCGTACGCGTGGCGCTCGAGCGCACGCCGCCGGAGCTGTCGGCCGATATCGTGGACCGCGGGATTGTCCTGACGGGTGGCGGCTCGATGCTGAAGAATCTGGACAAGCGGCTGCGGGAGGAGACGGGCCTTCCGCTCGCGATGGCTGAGGACCCGCTCTCGTCGGTGGTGCTCGGCGCGGGCAAGATGCTGTCGGATTTCAACCTGCTGCGCAAGATTTCGATCGACTGAGCCCCCGGATCCCATGCCCGCGCTGGACCTTCGACTCCGCAGCAGCTCGTACCTGTTCCTCGCGGTCGTCGTCGCCCAGCTCGTGCTCATCTCCGCCCAGGTGACAACGAAGACGGGAATGCCCATCCTGCAAGCGGTTGCCTTCGGGATGGTGGCCGAGGTCCAGCGTGCCGGCGCCGGGGTCGTGGGAGGGGTCGCAGGCCTCTGGACCGGGTACGTGGATCTGCGACGGGTCCGCGGCGACAACGAACGCCTGACCCGGGAGCTGGGCCAGGCGCGGATTGCGTTGCAGCAGGAGCGCGCCCTCGCCGAGCGGAGCCGTAACCTCCAACAGCTGCTCGACCTGCGCTCGCGCCTGATGGTCGAGACGACGGCGGCCGACGTGATCGCGGCTGCGGCAACGCCCGAGTTCCGCACCGTGACAATCGGCAAGGGCACACAGGCGGGGCTTCGCCCCGACATGGCGGTCATCTCACCTGCGGGCGTGGTGGGCCGCATCATCGTGCCGAGCGCACGCGCGGCCAAAGTTCAGTTGCTCATCGACCTCAATGCCGCGGCGGGGGCGCTGGTTGAACGCTCCCGGGCGCAGGGTGTGGTGATGGGCACCGGCGGCGACACGCTGCGCCTCGAGTACGTGAGCGGGTCGGCTGAGATCCACGTCGGCGATACCGTGACCACCTCCGGGATTGACGGGATCTACGCGAAGGGCTTCGTCATCGGCCGCGTGGACAAGGTGGAACGTAACGGCGGCGCGTACGGGACCATCACGGTGAGACCCGCGGTGAATTTCTCAATGCTGGAGGAAGTGCTGGTGGTGCTCACGCCACCGGTGCCGGACGGTGCGCTGGTTGGAGCGAAGCCGTGAAGCTGCTCGGCGCGACCGCGGCGCTGGCGCTGGCGCTGGTGCTGCAGACCACGCTGGCGCAGTTGCTGGTGCGCGGCACCGCGGCCCTCGACCTGGTGCTGGTCGTCGTGATCTACATCGCCATTTCATCGGGCGCCGCCACGGGGCTTCTGGCAGGTGCCGCCGCCGGGCTGGCGCAGGACGCCCTGTCGAGCGGTATTCTGGGTATCGGCGGGCTGGCGAAGACCGTTGTCGGGTTCGTGATCGGAATGCTGGCCTCGCAGTTCATCGTGGTCCGTCCCCTGCCGCGGTTCGTGGTCTTCTTCGGGGCCACGATCCTCCATGCCGTGGTCTTCATGGGTCTCTACGAGCTGCTCGGCTTGCGCCACTTCGGGCGGCCCTATGGCGGCGTCGCCAGCCAGGGGGTGGCAAACGCGCTCGTAGGCCTGATCGCGTTTCAGGTCATCGAGTTCGTTCCCGGCGCACTGCAGCGGAGGGCGGCCAGCCGCGGCCGCGTGACGCGGCGCATGAATTGAGCGACCCCGTTCGGCCCCCTGTCACGTGGCGCCGGGATTCGGTAGCCTAGAAGCACAGAATAGAAGCAGGCATGCGACTTCCAGAAGAGCGCCAGACGTTGATTCAGCGTATCGCCGTCCTCCGGGTGGCGACGGTCGTGCTGTTCGTCCTGCTCGCCGTCAGCTTCTGGTTCTTCCAGATCATCCAGCACGCGAAGTTCCAGGAGATGGCGGAGAACAACCACCAGCGCGAGCTGCCGCTCCGGGCGCCGCGCGGCGTGCTGTTCGATCGCCACGGCCGCGTCCTCGTCGAGAACCGGCCCTCGTTCAACGTGTCGATCGTCCGGCTGCACACGACGAACCTCGATCGCACCATCCGTCTGCTGGCGGCCGTGACCGGCGTCGACGAGCCGCGGATCCAGGAAGTCGTGGTCCGCCACCGGAACGAGCCGCAGTACCGGCCGATCGTCGTCATCGAGGACGCGACGCTCGCGCAGGTTGCCGCGATTACGGCGCGGCGGCTCGATTTCGAGCTGCCAGACATCCTGGTGCAGCAGGTGCCCACGCGCCAGTATCCGACCGACGAGCTCGCGGCGCACCTGTTCGGGTACGTCGGCGAAGCGACCGATTCGCAGGTCGCGTCGAGCGACGCGTTGAAGAGCGGCGACATCGTCGGGCAGGCCGGTTTGGAGCGGGCGTACAACGACCTGCTGCGGGGCCGCGACGGCGTGCGGACCGTCATTGTCAACAGCGTCGGCAGGGAGATGGGTGAGCTCGAGCGCACGGAGCCGAGCGAAGGGCGCCGCGTGCGCCTGACGATCGACTACGACGTGCAGAGGGCGGCCGAGGACGGTCTTCGGGCGTCCGGGTTCAACGGCGCCGTCATCGCCCTCGACCCCGGGAACGGCGAAGTGCTCGCGTTCACGAGCCGTCCTGCGTTCGATCCGAACCGGTTCGCCTCGGGTATCGACCGCGCCACCTGGGCGTCGCTAAACACTGACGAGCTCCGCCCCCTGCAGAACCGCGCCATCCAGGGCCGGTACTCACCGGGATCGACCTTCAAGATGGCGGTGGCAACCGCGGCGCTCGAGGAAGGGGTGATCACGCCCGACTTCAAAGTGCACTGTGCGGGCGGCGCGACGTTCTACGGCCGATTCTTCAAATGCTGGCGCAAGGGGGGCCACGGGACGGTCGATCTGCGCCACGCCATCGAGCAATCGTGCGACGTGTACTTTTACACGGTCGCGAACATGCTGGGGATCGATAGGATCCACAAGTGGTCGACCGCGCTCGGCCTCGGGGTGAAGACCGGCATCGACTTGCCGAACGAGGTCACCGGCATCATCCCGTCGACCGAGTGGAAGAAAGCCCGCACCGGCGAGAAGTGGTACGCCGGCGAAACCATCTCGGTCGGCATCGGGCAGGGGCAGGTCTCGGTGACTCCGGTGTCGATGGCGGTGTACATGGCGACGCTCGCGAACGGCCGGGCGAGGGTCACGCCGCACCTGCTCGCCGCAGTCGACGATGGCCGCGGCTGGAAGCCGGTCCCGACGCCTCCACCGCAGTCGGCGATCGACGTCGACCCGGCGAAGCTGCAAGCGATCCGCGATGGCCTCTGGATGGTCGTGAACGCCGGCGGCACGGGCGGTCGTGCCCGGATTACCGGGCACGACGTCGCCGGCAAAACCGGGACGGCCCAGGTCATTTCGAACCAGGGCCGGCTCGCAGCGCGTGGCAGCGGCAAGGACCTCCGCGACAACGGCTGGTTCGTCTTCTTCGCGCCGCGGGACAACCCGAAGATTGCCGGCGTGGTCTTCCTGGAACACGGCATCCACGGCCCGAACGCCGCGTCGGTCGCGCATCACATCCTGGCGACATTTTTTGCCAAGCAGGATGGGCAGCCGCTGCCCCCGCCGCCGACCCACGACGACCTGCGGCTCGATTACAAGGACCCATACGCCAGCGGCACGGGACCATCCGCGCCTCCGGTCGGAGGATAGCGCGGGAATGTTCGAACGCCGCCTCTACTTCCACGTCGACTGGGCGCTCGTGATCGCCGTGTTCGCGCTCTGCGGCATGGGGATCCTGATGATCTACAGCGCTACGCAGAGCACGGCGCCGCGCCTCTACGTCTCGCAGCTGTATGCACTCGGGCTCGGCGCCACCGCCCTCGTCGTGATGCTCGCCATCGACTACCGCACGCTCGCGGATCGCTCCCATTTCATCTACGCTGCAGTCGTCTGCCTGCTGCTGTACGTGATGTTCTTCGGCGCGGTCCGCGGCGGCGCGCGGCGTTGGATCCCGCTCGGCCTCTTCAACCTCCAGCCGTCGGAGTTCGCGCGCATGGCGGTCGCGCTGGTGCTCGCGAAGTACTTCGGCGAGAACCGCCGCGGCAACCCGACGCTGACCGATCTGGCGATTGCCGGCGGCCTGGCGGTGCTGCCGGTGCTGCTCATCATGCGCCAGCCGGATCTCGGCACGGCGGTCACGGTCATCCCGGTGTACCTCGCCATTGCCTACGTGGCGGGCCTGCCCACTCGCATTCTCGCGGTGGCGGCGATTGTCGCCGTGCTGGCGGCGCCGGTCGCGTGGAAGTTCGTTCTCAAGGACTACCAACGGCAGCGTGTGATGACCTTCGTCGATCCGTCGAAAGACACGCGCGGCGCTGGCTACCAGCAGATCCAGGCCCGCATCACCACCGGTTCGGGCGGCCTGTGGGGCAAGGGCTACATGAAGGGTACGCAGGGGCAATTGCGCTTCCTGCCGGTCGCCCACAACGATTTCATCTTTTCGGTCTGGGGCGAAGAGCAGGGCTTCGCCGGCGTCATCGTCGCGCTCGGGCTCTACCTGTTCGTGATCATGCGATCGCTCGACGCCGCACGGCTGGCGAAGGATCGGCTCGGGGCGTACCTCGTGCTCGGGATCCTGGCCGGCTTCACGTTTCAGGTGCTGTACAACATATCCATGTCAGCCGGACTGGCCCCGGTGAAGGGCCTGACGCTGCCGCTCATGAGTTACGGCGGCTCGTCGCTCATCGCCACGTTGGCAGGCTTCGGCCTGATCCTCAACGTGCGAATGCGCCGGTTCACGAATTGACGCGGCGATATGGGGGACCGCTGCGGCGGCGCGCCGCGAGCGCGCGGCCGCCCGGTCCACCGGCCCCCCGCCGTCGCCGGGAGTGCCATCGATGAACAAGGAGATGATCATCTGCTCGAACGACCACGAGACGCGCGTCGCGATCCTCGAAGACGATCTCGTCAGCGAGATCTTCGTCGAGCGGGAACGGCAGCGCGGGGTCGTCGGCAACATCTACAAGGGACGCGTTTCGAAGGTCCTGCCCGGCATGCAGTCGGCGTTCGTGGACATCGGGCTCGAGCGGGACGGGTTCCTGTACGTGTCGGACGTGGTCAACGAGGAGTTCGAGAAGCTCGATCCCGACGAGGAGAGCGAAGACAAGAAAGAGGAGGGGGCCAAGGGGCCGCGCGAGGAGCCGAAAATCGAGGACCTGCTCCGGGAGGGGCAGGAAGTGCTCGCGCAGGTGGCCAAAGAGCCGCTCGGCACGAAGGGTGCGCGGCTGACATCGCATGCATCCCTCGCCGGCCGCTTCCTCGTGTTCATGCCGACGGTCGATCACATCGGCGTGTCGCGGAAGATCGAATCACGCGACGAACGCGCGCGGCTGCGCGGGATCGTGCGCGAGTACCGCGAGCAGCAGGGGTTCACTGGCGGCATCATCATCCGCACGGCCGCCGCCGGCCGCTCGAAAGACGACATCGTGGTCGATCTCGACTACTTCAACCGCATCTGGACCGAGGTGCGGAAGAAGACCGACGCCCTCCGTGCCCCGGCGGTTGTCTACCGCGAGGACAGCCTCGTGGCAAAGCTGCTGCGCGATCTGCTCACCGAGGAGTTCTCCGCGGTTCGCATCGATCATCCCCAGGAGCACCAGCGAGTGCTGCAGCTCGTCGAGCGGATCCTGCCCGCGCTCGCGCCGCGCGTAAAGCTGTACGACAAGCCGTTTCCCATCTTCGAGGAATACGGAGTCCAGGCCGAGCTCGACAAGGCGCTCCGAAGCAAGGTGTGGCTGAAGTCCGGCGGCTCTATCGTGATCAACCAGACGGAAGCCCTGGTCGCCATCGACGTCAACACCGGACGCTACGTCGGAAAGCGCACGGCCGGGCGACTCGAAGACACCATCGTCAAGACGAACCTCGAGGCCGCCAAGGAGATCGTGCGGCAGATCCGGCTGCGGGATCTCGGCGGGATCATCGTGCTGGATTTCATCGACATGGAAGACCGCAAGAACCGCCAGAAGGTCTTCCAGGCGCTCGAACAGGAGTTGAAACACGATCGCGCGCCGTCCAAGGCGCTGCAGGTGTCGGACTTCGGTCTGATCGTGATTACCCGCAAGCGCGTGAAGCAGAGCCTCGAACGGGTGCTGACCGAGCCCTGTCCGTACTGCTCGGGCAGCGGCGTCATCAAGGCGAGCTCGACGATCTGCTACGAGATCCTGGCGGAAGTGAAGAAGCTCGGCGCGGAGCTGAACGGCCACGCGGTGGTGCTCCGGGTCAACCCGGACATCGCGCGGGCGCTGAAGGAAGAAGAGATCGCGGTCTTGAAAGATCTCCGCGTGGTGCTTGGCAAGGAAGTCACGATCCAACCCGACACCCACCTCCACCACGAGCAGTTCGACGTGATGGCGGTGGGGTAGAGGATGCGGGATGTCGGATGCTGGATGTCGAATGTGACGCCAAGGACTTTCTGGCATCCGGCATCCGCCATCCTGCATCCGACATTTCGTTACGCCGGCGGCAGGTGAATCAGATAGTTGTTCCCTCCGCGGTTGATCCACACGCGCACGTATTCGTTGCCCTTCAGCATTTCGACGCGTGAGCTGCCGCTCGGCACGCGTTTGCCCTCGGCGACCTGGGCGATCTCGGTGTCGGGCACGATGCTGACGACCTCGCGTCCTTTCACCTGGTTGCCCTGCAGGAACTCGACCCAGCGCTCGAGCCCCGCCGTCTGACCCTTCACATCGGGCTTGGCTTCTTCCGGCGTGAGCCGCACGCTGTAGGTACCCGGTTTGAGGGGTTCGCCGTTGGCTTTCACGGCGTGCGTGATCCGCACCGACCCGAGCGAGGTGGCGCCGCCGGGAGCGGACGCGGTTTTCGCCGGGCCGGTTTTGGCCGCGGCGCCCGCCGTCTTGTGCTCCGTACTGCCGGCCGTTGCCTGCGCGAAGGCCACTCCGGGCTGCCCTGCCGCGAGTGCGCCAGCAACGAGGCCAGCGAGGACTACCTGCTTCATTGGATTGCCTCCTGTGGATGGACCCAGTCCGAAAGCCCGCCCCCCAGTAGACGGCCCGAGGGATCGTCGTCGGAGCGGAGACACCAGAACACCGCCTGAGCAGCAAACCGCATTCCACCAGCTGAAAGGGCTGGGGCTGGAGGCTGGCACTGCAGGGCGTTCAGAAAAACCGAGGGACCGCGCACGTCTTAGAGATGATACCTGTTGTCGAGCGAGGGCAGGGGAGCGGATTTCCGTACGGCTACTGTCGCGCTTTGCGACGACCGGCAGGCGGAGCGCCGTCGCCGTCACGACCAGCCCGGAGTGCCCCAGCCTCGAGCCGCTGCCCGCGCACAGCCCATCAGCCCAGCCCAGCACCAGTCGGAGGCCAGAGCTCCGGCCCGGAGCCCGCAGCGCCTACTCCTGATCCCTGTCTTTGTCCTTCTGCTTCTCTTTGTCCTTTTGACCGTTGCGCCTGTCCGCGGCGCCGCTGGTGACGAGCACGTCTCCGCTGAACGTCTGAACGACCATGAGGGCACTGCCGTCGCCGAACGTGCCGCGCAGTTCCTGGCGGCGTGGGCCGTGGTGGCGATCGCCGTCGCCGGCCGCGACGGCGCTGCTGTCGCCTCCGCGGCCCGCCAGCTGGAGGTCGGACCGGAGCTCGCCGCTGAAGGTGTTGGCGGTGAGCTCGAAGCCGATGGAGCCCTGCACGGCGAGTCTCACGTCGCCCGAGTGCGTGTTGAACTCGTAGCGGCCGGTCTTCGCGAGGGGGCCGCTGAACTGCAGGTCGCCGCTCACCGACTTGGCGAGCACGCGATCGCAAACGGTGTCGGCGAGCAACAGGTCGCCGCTGATCGTCTGTACCTCGAGAGTGTGCGCCTTCAGGCGCTTCACGACGAGGTTCCCGCTCACCGTCCCGAGGCTGAGCACGTCGCCGGCCCCGCCTTCGGTCACGGAGACGTCCCCAGACACGCTCTTGACCCGCGCGAGCTGTCCGCTGTTGGCGGTGGTCACGTCGCCGCTCACGGTTTCGAGGCGGGCCTCGCCCTTGAGACCCGTCAGCTGAAGGCTGCCGGACACGCTGCGCAGCGACACGGTCGTCGCTGCGGGCACCTGGACGGTGTAGTCCACCTCTATTTGAATGTTCTGCTTCTGCGGATAGGACGTCGTAATCTCGACGCGCCCTGCGCGCTCGGCGGCCTCGATCGTGACCGCCTCCAGCTGTTTCTTCGCTTCGGCCGCGTCGTGCGCACGCACCCGCTTGACGGCTTCGACGTGAATCTCGTCGCCGGCGCCGCCGGTGACGGTGATGTCGCCGGCCACGTTGGAAAGATCGAGCGAGCCGGACGGCCCCACCTTGAACGTCCGGCTCCAGCGGTCGCTGCTCTCCGGACCGCTGCGGGACTCCTGGAACCGCTCGAACCAGGCGGGCCTCGGCGAGGCCGCCGCCGAGGGCGGGGACGAAACGGCCCGTGGGAATGGGCCCTCAGCCGCCGCGCCGGTGCCGAGCAGCACGCAGAATGACGTGACGACGAGTGACGGTGTGACGCGCATGGCTGGTGCCTTCATGACTTCTTGAGACCTTCGGCGATTCGGGCCGCCTCGGCCTGGTTTCCCTTCCGCATTTCGTTGACGAGCGCGATGGTGTCCTGCAGGAAGGCAATCTTCGTGCGGAACGCTTCGAACAGGCTCTGTTGTGCCGGCCCGCTGGCTGGCTCGCGCGCAAGCGCCGCGCGGCTCTCACCGATCGCCTGATCGATCAGCTGCAGGTTCTTCTGGAGCGTCGCCGCAACCTGCGGATCCACGCCTTCCTGTTCCTTGGCCAGCGCCTCGAGACCATGGATCGCATTCTCGTAGTGCAGCGCGGCCTGCCGCAGCTCGGCTTCGACCGAGCCGGTCACTTCGCTGCTCGTCCGAGGCGCCTCGACTGCCGTCCGCGTGCCTGGTGCGGGCGGCGACGGGCGGTTCCAGAGGTAGACGAGGCCAACGGCGAGCACGAGGCACGCCGCCGTCGCCAGTGGCACCACGGCACGGCGCGCGCGAGACATCCAGAGGAGCCGCCCCTGGAGCGGCGCCACCGTTCGGCGCGCGACGCGGTCCCATGCCGCGCTCGGCGGCTCGAGCCGCTCGAGCGACCCGGCGAGCGCGCGGACGCGCCGCAGGTCGTCGGCCATCGCCGCGCACTCGTCGCACGAATGCAGGTGCGCCTCGACGTCGCGCCGTGCCGCCGGTTCGAGCGAACCGTCAATCAGCCGGTTGATATCGTCGTCGCGATCGCAGCTCATGGTTTGTTCCCGGCTTCCGTCACCCACGGAAGCGGCCTGCGGCCTCGAGCGGCCGGCCGGCGGTGAGGTACTCGCGAATCTTCAGGCGCGCCTTGTGCACCTGCGACTTCGAGGTGCCTTCGGCAATGCCCAGGATCGAGGCCACCTCGTGGTGTTCGAACCCTTCGACGTCGTGCAGCACGAATGCGGCCCGATACCCCGGCGCCAGCCGCGCAATCGCCCGCTCGAGGTCGAGGCGATCCGCCCGCATCGGGCGTGCAGCCTGCGGCCGCAGCGTGTCCTCGTTTTCGATGGGATCGGTAACCTTACGATTCTGCGCCTCGCGTCCGCGCAGGAAATCGAGGCACTGGTTCGTCGCCAGCCGGTAGATCCACGTGCCCACGGCCGACTCTCCCTTGAATCCGTCGAGTTTGCGAAAGACCTGCACGAAAATCTCCTGCATCAGGTCTTCACCATCCGACAGGCTGCCCGTCAGCCGGCATGCCAGGTTGTACACCCTGCCCGCGTGCAATCGGTACAGTTGCTCGAACGCTCCGGGCTCGCGGCGTTTGCAGCGGTCTATCAGGTCGGCTTCGTCGGACGTCACGCCATCCTTGCCTGCTTAGACGGAACGGCCCGGTTGCAGCGTTGCCTGCCGCCGAGGACGGTCCCGTAATTACTCGACACTGTGAATACGGCCACTTCGAGGCAATGTTCGGAGGACAGAGGGGCTGAAGCGTAGTCCAGGAGCTAAAGCTGAAGACTAAAGGCTAAGGGGCGTGTTTCACGAGCGAGGGCTCCGGACTGGCGAAGCAGCTTGGCCGTCGAGGTGAGCAACTTACTCGGTTCACCCCTCCGTGCCTCGCTTTCCGCACTCCGCGCTCCGAAGTCGGCTCTAATTCCGAGCGCCGCATTCCGAATTCCGAATTGCGAATGGGGTACAGATGTTGAAATCAACACGGTCCGAGGAGGATCGCATGAGCCTGAAAGACGAGTCGATGAAGCAGCAGGTCAAGGGAGCCGCGGAGAAGACGAAGGGGCAGATGAAGGAAGCGGCGGGTGACCTCACAGGCCGCGACGACTGGGCGGCGGACGGCGAAATGGATCAGGCGAAGGGCGACATTCGCCAGAAGGTCGGGCGGGCTGGAGAGAAACTGAGCGACGCCGTCGACGACCTGAAGGACTGACGTGGCGAGGCTGGCCGGGGACTCGGTTCCTGGCCAGCCGATTCTCCGAATTCGGAACCTGGGTTGGTGCTTACCGTACGCGTCCGACGCGACGGTCCGCATCGCTGCCAGCGCGCTTCCAGCTGCGAGTTTTCCAGTCTTTCACTCGCATTCCGGACACGACCACCCCTTCGCTGATGAGCAGGGCCCGCTTGAGCGCCAGGTTGCCGCCAAAGCCGCCGAGCCGCCCGCCCGCGGCGATGACCCGGTGGCACGGCACGCCAGGACGCGTGCACGTTGCCATGATGTTCCCCACCGCCCGGTACGCCCGCGGACGTCCCGCTGCTGCCGCGATGTCGCCGTAGCTCGCCACCCGCCCTACAGGAATGCGGCACACGAGCGACAGCACCTGACGCGTGAAAGTCGACTGGTCCTGCTGTTTCGTTGGCCGTTGACGGTTCACCGTTCACCACCTTCGATCAAGCCTGCGGTTCAGGGGCAGAGTGCTGCCCACCGAACGCGTGTGCGAACCGCTCGCAGCCGTTCGTGGTGGACCCGGAATCGAGGTGTGTAAGCGGCAACCCTTCTTCCTTCCTGAGCTCCGTACCTGGCTGTCCGAAGCCCAAACTCCGACCGAATTGCGAACTCCGTACTCCGCGTTCCGAATTGCAGGGGCTCATGGTCCGACGGCTTCCGTAAGCGCCCGGCCTGTCGCCGATGGCAGCGCGATGCCGCAGATCTTCGCGAGTGTCGGTGCGATGTCCGCCGGCGTGGCTGACTGTTCGTACTGCCCCGGGCGCACACCGACGCCGAACAACAGCAGCGGCACGCGCGTGTCGTACGGATACGCGGTGCCGTGCGTGGTGGCGTCGCCCGGTGTCGCGGTTCCATCGTCGGCGACCCAGATCCAGTTCGTCTTCGGGAGCACGAGCAGGTCCCCGCTGCGCCCCGGGAACTCGCTGAGCGCGACGGCGTGCAGCAACGGGTCGGGGGTGTCCGCATGCGGATCGAGCGTGCGGCTGTCGATCACCCGCAGCACGCCGGGTACCTGCTGGATCTGCTGCATGACCGCCGCGAGCCGCGCCGCCGGCGCCGACAAGCGTTCGAACACGCCGGGACGGAAGTAGAGGTTGGTGTAGTTCATGCGAGCGACGTACTTACCCGGCCCCAGTGCAGCGGCAGCTGCCGATTCTGCGCGGGCCGATGCCGCTTCCATGACCGCGCGGCCAGCATCCTGGCCCTCGCGTCTCAGTTGCTCTGGGATGACGGCCACGCCGTGGTCGGCGGACAGGGCGACCACGTACTTGCCGCGCCCAACGCGCGCGTCCAGGTGATCGAGCAGGCGGCCGATCGTGACGTCCAGCCGCGCCAGCAGGTCCTGCACCTCGTGGCTGCGCGGCCCGAACTTGTGGCCCACGCTGTCGAGCGCCGAGAAGCTCACGCCGAGGAAATCGGTTGTCGTGCCCTGCCCGAGCGCCAGGCCGTCGATCGCGGCCTCCGCCATCTGCTCGAGGTACGCATCCGAGAATGGACTCGCCGTCCATTGGCCGTAGAACTCGTCGGATGGGTTTCCAGACGTCCCGAGAGCGTGCGGGAACACCCGCGTCCAGCCCTTCTGCGGCTTCTCTCCCTCCGCATCGTCTGCGTACTTGTATGCCGTGAGCGGCAGCAGCCGCTCCCACGTCTTCCCGAGATCGCGCTCGACCGGCGACGACGCGGTGAACTGCTGCACGAACGGCACACGTCCCGGGCTGAAGGCCGCCGACGTCGCGAAGCTCCTGCCCTCGAACCACGTCACCGCGTCGGCCTTTCCGCCGGCCAGCATGATCGCGCTTCGCGGCTTCATCGACATCGTCACGACGTGCGCCCGGTCGGCCTGGGCGCGATCGAGCGTCTGCGCGAAGCTCGGTACGCGCAGCCGCTTGGCGCTGTGGCCGCCGCTCGGTTGGCCGCTGCCGTACCGGATCGTCGGCGCTGCGGGGTCGTCCGTACACGTCAGTTCCTTCTGCTCGTCTCGATGCCACCACTGGTTGAGGATGATCCCGTGGACCGCGGGTACCGTTCCGGTGGAGATCGTGGCGTGCCCGGCACAGGTGACGGTGTTGAAGTACGGGTACGCCGCGTTGCGGAACCGGGCGCCGTCCGTGATGAGGCGGCGCAACCCCTTCGTCCAGTGCCCACCGTAATCATCGACGTAGTCGTTCCGCATCTGGTCGACGACGAGCACCACCACCAGCTTTGGGCGCTCGGGCGGGGGAGTGCTGGCCCCTTGTGACACGGGAAAGAGCAGCGTCAGGCAAAGGAGCACTCCTGTCACACGTCGCATGGTTCACCCTATCGTTCGTACACGGTCCGGCCGCCCACGACCGTGCGGACGATGGCCGTCGAGAGCACGTCGTGCGGTTCGACCTGCATGATGTCGCGGGAGAGGACGACGAAATCCGCCAGCTTGCCCGGCTCGATCGAGCCGAGGTCGCGCTCGGCGTGCGCGGCAAACGCGGCGCCACGCGTCATGGCGTGCAGCGCCTCCTCGCGTGTGAGCCGCTGGTCGGGTGCCCAGCCGCCCGGCGGTTGCCCGTGGGCGTCCTGCCGCGTGATGGCCGCGTAGAAACCGAGGAGTGGATCCGGCCGCTCGACGGGGAAGTCGGATCCATGGGCGAGCGCGGCACCGGACGCGATCAGCTTCCGCCACGCGTAGGCGCCTTCGGCAATGCGGGCGTCACCGAGCCGGCGCGGCGCCCACGGCATGTCCGAAGTACAGTGGGTGGCCTGGATCGACGCGATGACTCCGAGCTTCGCGAATCGCGGGATGTCGCTCGCGGCCACGATCTGCGCGTGCTCGTCGCGCAGGCGCAGCTCGCGGGCGCGCGGCACCTCGCGCTCCACGCGCTCGAAGATGTCGAGCACTTCGCGGTTCGCCCGATCGCCGATGGCGTGAATCGCGGTCTGGAAGCCTGCCTCGGACGCCGCCCGCGTCACCGCGTACAACCGATCGGGTTCGGTCACGAGCAGACCGCGGTTTCCGGGCTCGTCGGCGTAGTCGTCGAGCAGGGCTGCGCCGCGTGAGCCGAGAGCCCCGTCGGCGATCAGCTTCACGGCTCGCACCGTAAGGCGCTGCCGGGGATCGAGGAGCGGCCCGCGTGTGAACCAGTCGCCTGGGCTGAGTCCCGTGAGCATTACGTAGACGCGCGTGGAAAAGCGATCGCCGGCCACCAATTCACGGTACAGATCGACGACCGCTGGCGAGACGCCCGCGTCGTGCACCATCGTCAGTCCGACCCTGCGCAGCTCACGATCGGCCAGGAGCAGCTGCTCGGTCAGCTGCTGCGTGGTCGCCTGCGGGATTCGCCGTTCGACGAGTGAGCGCGCCGCATCCACCAGTACGCCGGTCGGCAGCCCCGATCGGTCCCGAATCAGCCGCCCACCGGCCGGGTCGGCCGTCTCCGGGGTGATCGCCGCCGCTGCCAGCGCGCTGCGGTTCGCCAGTGCGGCATGCCCGTCGATGCGAATCAGAAACACCGGGTTTCGGGGAGCGGCGTCGTCCAGCGGACCGGGCGCTGGCCAATCGGGAACCGGCCACCGGTTCTGATCCCAGCCGCGCCCGATGATCCACTCGCCAGGGCGCGCGGCGCTGGCGCGCGTACGCACCTTCGCGACGATCGCGTCGAAGGTGGGCGTATCGCGAAGGTCGAGCTCTTCGAGCGACGCACCGAGTCCCAGCACGTGCCCGTGCGCATCCTGCAGGCCCGGCACGATCGCCTGGCCGGCGCCATCGACGACGCGCGTCGACGGTCCGCGCCAGCGCAACACGTCGGCCGACGTGCCGACCGCGACGAACCGGTCGCCCGTGACGGCAAAGGCTTCGGCCGTCTGTTGCCCGTCCGCCATCGTGTACACGACAGCGTGGTGCACGATCAGGTCCGCTGGCGCGCCCGGTAACGCGGTTTGACGTGCGGAAAGCATTGCCGACGCGGCCAGCAGGATGAGAGGGGTTGAACGCATGCAGGCCACGTTCTCAGCGGAAGTCAGCGCCTTGCTGCGCGAGCCGCTCCCGCGTGAGGCGACTCGATAGAGTCGCACACCGGGGTTGCCCGCCGCCGCGTTGCACCGTCACGGCCCAGGCCGCTGTCGCCCGACCGCATCGCCCGTCGCCCGCCGTCATCAGAATTGCTGCGTTGGAGCGCCGACCTGCCGCGCCGCGGCGGCCGGCCCATAGAGAATTGCGTTGAAGAGCAACTTGAACGTGCCTGACGTCTGCGCCCGGTGCTGCACCCTGAAGGTCAGCATGATGATGCGTCCGCGGCCCATCGGCACGTCGAGCACGGCGCCGGCTCCGCGGAGGCGCTGTTCGCCCAGCATCCAGCCGCTCAGGAGCAGCGGACCCTGAGGGTAGCGTGCCACTGTGGTCACGGCGGTGTTCGGACCGTCTGTGATCGCATAGCCGCCGTTGTTCACGAACATCGCCGCCGCACCGGGCGGCATGCCGTAGCCGATTGGGTGCTCGGTATCGACGTCCAGGCGGAGTAGAGAGCCGGGGCAGAAGAACGCGTCGGGATCGTCGGTGGGGATGACGTTGGCCACGGGAACGCCGAGGTGCTCGATGGCGAACAACGCGCTGTTGCCGAGCGTGATAATCGTCCCGCCCCCTTGCACGAAGCGGCGAAGGGCTGCGACGCCGGTGTCACCGAGACCGCCCTTGTGGCGCGGCATGACGTTCGCGCCCGGCAGGCCCCGCAGCAGGAGCGTCCCTGGCGCATCGGCCAGGACGAGCACGTCGAACCGGCGGCCGAACGACGGATCCTGCACGTCGTCATGCCGCACGCGCGTGTACGGAACGTCGTGTTGCTCGAAGATCCACCGCGTCCAACCCGCATCGGCGAGACCGCCCCATGGTTCGTACAACGCCACGCGCGGCAGCCGAAGCGCGAGACGCTCTGACCGCAGCGGCTGCGACGTGGCCGCGATCTCGAGGCCGAGGTCTGCTGCGAGTGTGGCCATCAGCCCCGGCGCCACGTTGCCAACGATGACGGCGCCGCTCTCGAATTGCCGTTCGCCCACGCGGACTGGTTCGGTCGCCCACGAGACGTCGGCGCCTGCGGCGAGCAGCCGGTATGTGGCCGTGCTCGACGCGTTCGGGCTGTGCGACAGCACCCATGTGGTGCCGCTGCCGGTCACAACTCCCCGTGGCCACGCCAGGTCACGGCCGAGCCGCGTGAGCGCCGCGTCGAACGGCGCCGGCACTTCGACGACGGTGACGCCCATCAACAGGCCGAGCGTCCACGCGGTCATGTCGTACGGCCGATCGATGGGCGCGGAAGGCGAGGGCCACCGGATGTCCGGGTACGACTGCGCTTCGAGCAGATCCTTCACCCATCGCCCGAACGGCTGCGCGAGGCGGATCACGGCCGTCCCTGCCGGATATTGCACGCCCCCCGCCGTGAACGGCGCGCTGGCCTCGTCGACGTCGGCGCCGCCGTCTTGAATGAGACCGAGCAGGCGCACGGCGCTCCCCGGGTCATGCTGTGCCCGAGGCACGATGAACGCGAACGGCTGACCGCTGGAGAACCGCTCGACGGTCCGCCGGTTCATCAGGTAGAAGTTGCGCTTCAGGCTCTCGCGCCGATCCGCCGCGGCTTCGAGCAGGCCTTCTGCCGCGAGCCGATGGTGCTCGACAACGTCCGCGAAGGTCCAGCGACCGCCAAGCCAGGGCTCCGGGTAGTTCATCCGGAACTGAAGGTCCGGTGGCGGAGGGATCGGCATGTCGCCCGACTCGATCTTCGTCTCGGCGCCTGAGAGGGACGCGCCCGGTGGCGTGTGCTGGAAAATGGGCGACGCGCCGCGTGCGCCCGCAACTTCGGCGAGCAGCGCCACCATGTTGTGCCACCACGGGTTGGTGCTGTTCGCACCTTGCCAGAAGCCGCTGTAGATCTCACCCCACATCACGCCTGGCTTGCCCGCCTCCTGCAGGCGGGCGGCCATTGCCTGTCCGAGCAGGTTCACCTCGCTCCACACGAGCGGATCCACGTTGGGGTTGGGCGGGTTCTTGAACGGCGGCACGAAGATGCGCGCGCGTCCGCTGCCCATTTGATGCTGATCGAGGTACACCTCGGGCAGCCAGTCGCGGTAGGTGATCTGGGCGAGGTAGCGCGTTTCGACCTGCGTGAGCATGTAGCTGTCGCGGTTGTTGTCGTGACCCGCGTAGCGCTGGTACAGCTCCGGAAGCGGCGCGTCCTCGTAGGGTGTGCCGACCGTCTGCGCGTACCAGTCGGTCATCATCTGCTGACCGTCGGGATTCTGCGAGGGCACGAGCAGCAGGATCACGTTGTCGAGCACGCGCTTGACGCGGGAATCGTCGGACGTCGCGAGCCAATACAGCAGGTCGTTGGCCGTCTGGCTGCTGCCGATCTCGTTGGCGTGGACGTTGGCGCCAATGAGCACGACCACCTTGCCGTCCCGCGCGATCCGATCGGCCTCCGCCGGCGAGGTGATGCGCGGATCGGCGAGGCGCTTCTGCATCGCCTGGTAGCGCGGCAGGTCGGCAATCGTGTCCGGCGCCGAGATGACGGCCAGCAGGTAGGGACGGCCGTCGGTGGTCGGCCCGAGATCCTGCACGGTCACGCGGTCGGAGAGGCGGTCGACCGTGCGGAAATACTCGACGATGCGCGACCAGCCGGCGATGCGGCGGTCGGCGCCCATGCGGAAGCCAAAGAACTGCTCAGGGGACGGGACCGCGGACTCGCCGCGCACAGCCGCGCCAGACGCGAGCGTCGCGAGCACGCCGAGCAGGACGACGGGCAGGAACCGGCGGCGGCCGGTATGCGTCAGGTGCGATCGCGGGGAGGCGGCAGGCATCGAACGGAAAAGTATAGTCTGCCCTATACTTTTCCCCGGCCTCATGCGCATTGTCGACATCATCGTCCGGAAGCGGGACGGCGCCGCTCTCACGCGCGAGGAACTCGAGTTCTTCGTCTCGGGCGTCGCGGCGAACACCATCCCGGAGTACCAGACGTCGGCGCTGCTGATGGCCATGCTGCTTCGCGGCATGAGCGCGGACGAGACGGGCTGGCTCACAGAGGCGATGGTTGCATCGGGGCGCCGCGTCGACCTGTCCGCAATCCCGGGCACGAAAGCAGGCAAGCACAGCACCGGCGGCGTCGGCGATAAGACGTCGATCGTGGTCGCGCCGATCGTGGCCGCCTGCGGAGTGGTGGTGCCCAAGAGCTCAGGACGAGGGCTCGGGCACACCGGCGGCACCATCGACAAGCTGGAGTCCATTCCGGGGTTCCGCGTCGCGATGGAGCGCGACGCGTTCCTCGCGGCGCTGCAGCGGATCGGGTGTGCCTTCATCGGCCAGACGGCGGATATCGCCCCCGCCGACAAGAAACTGTACGCGTTGCGCGATGTCACCGGCACGATCGAGAGCATTCCGCTCATCGCGTCATCGATCATGAGTAAGAAGATCGCCGAGGGCACCGACGTGCTGGTGCTCGACGTGAAAGTCGGCCGCGGCGCTTTCATGAAAACGGAGGCCGACGCCCGCCGGCTGGCTGAAGCGATGGTGACAATCGGCGCGCGGGTGGGGCTCGAGACCGAGGCCATGCTCACCGCGATGGATGCGCCGCTCGGTCGCGCGATCGGCAACGCGCTCGAGATCGGCGAGTGCCTGGACACGCTGGCCGGGCGCGGCCCCTCGGATCTGGAGCACCTGTGCGTGGCGCTTGCCGCGCGCATGCTGCGACTCGCCGGAGCCGGCGACGATCGTGACGCCGGCGAGCGCGTGCGGCGGGCGCTCGCCTCGGGTGCGGCGCTCGAGAAGTTCGGGCAGGTGGTGGAAAACCAGGGCGGCGATCGCCGCATCATCGAGGACCGTGCCCGCCTGCCGCACGTGGCCGCCGCGGATCCGTTCACGGCTGCGCGTTCCGGCTTCGTGGCCGGGATGGACGCCGCGCTCATCGGCCGCGCGTCGATGGTGCTCGGCGCCGGCCGCGAGCGCCTCGACACGCGGATCGATCCGGGCGCGGGGCTCGTGCTGCTGGCCAAGCCGGGGGACCGGGTCGAGGCAGGGGACCCGATCGTCCGCCTGCACCCCGGGGCCGGCGCGCGGTCCGACGAGGCACGGGAGCTGCTCGCCCGCGCCGTGACGATAAGCGCCGAGCCGCCCCCGCCGGTTCCCCTCATTCACGGGATCGTCAGGTAGTGCCCGCCAGGCGGGCCGGATCGTCGTAGTGCCCGCCTCAGGCGGGCCGTGATCGTCGCGTAGTGCCCGCCTTCAGGCGGGCCGTGATCGTCGCGTAGTGCCCGCCTTCAGGCGGGCCGTGATCGTCGCGTAGTGCCCGCCTTCAGGCGGGCCGTGATGTCCGTAGTGCCCGCCTCAAGGTGGGCCGTGATCGTCACGTAGTGCCCGCCTTCAGGCGGGCCGCGATCCCGCGAGCGCATCGAGCGCAGCCGAAACGTCGCCGCCACGAGACTCTGACCAGGATTCAGCGCACATGTCGAATCTCTCGTTACGCATCGCCGCCGGCGGCGTCGCCGTTGTACTCGCCGCACTCGCCTGGCTCTCGCAGGGGGTGATCGATCCCCGCCTGCAGGGCGGCATCGGCGCGCTGTGCTTCATCGCCATCGTGGCCGCCGCCTCCTCCAACCTGCGCGCCGTGAGCTGGCGCACGGTTGGCTGGGGCATCGCGCTGCAGCTGCTGCTGGCGTTCTTCATCCTGAAGCTCGAGGTGAACGGCGTCCGCCCGGGCTATGAGCTGTTCAGCGCGGTGGCGCGAGGTGTCGCGCGTTTTCTCGAGTTCACGAACCTGGGCTCGCAGTTCGTGTTTGGTGATCTCGCGAACCAGCAGGTCCTCGGCAAGGTGCTGCCGCGCGGGTTCGTCTTCGCGTTTACGGCGCTGCCGACGATCATCTTCATATCGTCGTTCTTCACGGTCTTGTACTACTTTGGTGTCCTCCAGTTCATCGTCGCCATGATGGCGCGCGCCATGATGTACCTGATGCGAACGAGCGGCGCAGAAACATTGTCGGCGGCGGCGAACGTCTTCATGGGCCAAACCGAGGCGCCAATCATCGTGAAACCGTACGTGCCCCGGATGACGCAGTCGGAGCTGCTCGCGATGATGGTTGGCGGGATGGCCACTATCTCCGGCGGGGTCATGGCCGTCTACATCGGGCTCGGCGCAGACCCGATTGCCATTCTGACGACGAGCGTCATGGCGGCACCGTGTGGGTTGTACCTCTCGAAGATAATGCTGCCCGAGCTCGAACGCCCCGAGACTCAGGGGCGCGTAAAAACGGCCGTCGAGCGCCAGCACGTCAACGTCATCGACGCTGCGGCCGCTGGCGCCGCGGACGGACTGACCCTGGCGCTGAACGTCGCCGCCATGCTCATCGCCTTCCTGGCGTTCCTGGCGCTGTTTGACTTCGTGCTCGGTGCAATTCGCCCGGGCCTGACGCTCGCGAGCGTTTTCGCGGTGGTCTTCTCACCTGCCGCCGTGCTCATGGGCGTGCCGCGTGCTGATGTGCCGGCCGTCGCCGATCTTCTCGGCACGAAGCTCGTGGCCACGGAGTTCGTCTCGTTCGTGAAGCTGACGACGCAGTACCGCCACACGCTGAGCCCGCGGTCGTACACGCTCGCCACATATGCGCTCACCGGCTTCGCGAACTTCGCTTCGATTGGCATCCAGCTCGGCGGCATCGGCGGAATGGCCCCCACGCGCCGAGGCGACCTGGCCCGGCTCGCCTCTCGGGCGTTGCTCGTGGGCTTTCTTGCCACCCTGATCAACGCCGCGATCGCGTCAATGCTGCTCTGAGGAAGTCACCGCACGACGATCGTAGCTTCGGCGGTTCGGCCGCGCGGGTCGTTGGCCGAGATACGGTGCCGACCTGCGCGGAGCGGCCACATCACGGCGCTCTCCGAAGTCGAACTGCCCACTGTGCGGCCGTCGATGTGCCGCTCCACGCGCGTGTGCTCAGCCGTCACCGCTCGGAGCGCGAGCGTCTGGAACTCGCGCCGCAGGGTCGGATCGATAGAGTAGGTCGCACCGGAAGGCGGGTTGGCGATGACGATGGCGGACGGGTCACGTCTGGCGCGCGTCTCGCCCATCGCGATCGCCGGCCGTACGCGCAGACGCTCGTCGAGTGGGATCGGCAGCCGTCGTGCGCGCGACCGAATCGTCCGACAGCGAGGGCTCCGCCCAGTCGTGCGGCTCGAAGCTCGCGGCCAGGTGCGAGAAGACATCCGCAGGCTGCACACGCTGATTGAAGCGGAGCAGCACGACGACCGGCGCGCTGGAGAGGCCGCCCCGCCGTGACCACGTCGTGCGCAGCAGACGCGCCGCAGGCGTGATGAACGTGAACGTGTACGGCGTGGCGAGCCGCCGCCCGCTCACCGCCGTCGCGGCGGACGTGATCGTGACGTCGAACCGCGTGGCGAACGGGAGCGGCCGCTTCGGGTCCGGCGTGAAGATCAGCGTCGTTGTTCCGGACCAGCGAAATGTACCAGCCACTGCCGGAGAGATCCGGACGAACGGCGCGGTCTCGACGCGCGGTATGCGGCCGAGCGAGACCATCGGCTCCGAGAACACGACCCGCACCTCGTTCGCCTCGGCG
The DNA here is from genome assembly GCA_963697705.1 of Vicinamibacteria bacterium. Classification (GTDB taxonomy): domain Bacteria; phylum Acidobacteriota; class Vicinamibacteria; order Vicinamibacterales; family JAENWD01; genus CAVUCH01. The sequence goes on along the minus strand of CAVOPA010000003.1, from coordinate 878,382 downwards.
AGGCTGCCGACTTCGCCTCTGGGGCCTGCGCGGGTCACCGACAAGGTGGTAGCCGCAGGCTGCGTTGCTGCACGGCTGGCGCTCGCCGTCGCGAAGCCGGCCGTCAGCGCCAGGATGAGGACGACGCGCAGATTCGCAGTAGCCATTGGAAGTTTCGGCGGACGTTACGCCGGCCACGTCGTGGGAGGGCCGGGCACTTCGTGGCGCTCCCCGTCGTATCGGTGCCAGAGTACACTTCGATTGACATGTCCTACTACGATGCGGTCGCCGAAGCGGCGACCTGGGTGCGTGGTCACGGCGGGCACGCGCCGGAAGTCGCCATCGTGCTCGGCTCAGGACTTGGAAGCTTCGCCGAGCGGGTCGAGGGCGCGCGGCAGTTCGCGTATGGAGACATCCCGCACTGGCCTGCCGCTGCCGTCGTCGGCCACGCCGGCAGCCTCGTTCTGGGCCGCGTCTGCGGGCGCGAGGTGGCGGTGCTCGCCGGACGCGCGCACTTCTACGAGGGACACGATCTCCGGACGGTCACCTTCCCGACCCGCGTGCTCGGCCTGCTGGGCGTCAAGGTTCTGATCCTCACCAACGCCGCCGGGGGCGTGAACACGGCGTTCACCCAGGGCGGGCTGATGATCATCGACGATCATCTCAACCTGATCGGCGCCAACCCGCTCGTCGGACCGAACGAGGATCGCTTCGGTCCGCGCTTCCCCGACATGAGCGAAGTCTACTCCCGCCATCTGCGGCGGCTCGCCGATGCGGCCGCAGCCGATGCCGGGGTCACCATCACCCATGGCGTGTATGCGGCGCTGCACGGTCCCAGTTACGAGACGCCGGCGGAGATTCGCTACCTGCGCACCATCGGTGCCGACGCGGTCGGCATGTCGACGGTGCCCGAGGCGATCGTCGCCCGCCACATGGGTCTCGACGTGCTCGGCATCTCGTGCATCACCAACATGGCCGCCGGAGTGCTGCCGCAACCGCTCGATCACGCCGAGGTGATGAGGACCGCGCGCCGCGTGGCCGCCGATTTCATGCGCCTGCTGGAGTACACCATTGGCCGACTCTGACCTCCTCGTCGATGCCGCGCGCCAGGCCAGGGAGCACGCCGTGGCCCCGTTCTCCGGATTCAAGGTGGGTGCGGCGCTCGAGACCGCCGACGGCACCATCGTGACCGGCTGCAACATCGAGAACGCGAGCTACGGCCTGACGATGTGCGCGGAGCGCGTCGCGATCTTCAAGGCGGTGTCCGACGGACACCGGGCCTTCCGCCGCATCGCCATTGTCGCCGACACGCCGGCGCCGACGGCGCCTTGTGGCGCCTGCCGGCAGATCCTGTGGGAGTTCGCCGGCGACAGCGAAGTGATCCTCGCGAACCTGACGCAGGAAACCGGGCGCCACCGCGTGTCCGAGCTGCTCCCCGTGCCGTTCGATGCGGGAGTGCTCTCGTCGCAGCCTCGGTGAGGGAACACGGGCCAGTCCGAAGGCAGGCACTAGAAGTCGCGAAGTCGCGAAGGCCAGACAGTAACGAGTCAGCTCGTGTGGCGACGGCATTGACGCAGGGGCCAGCCTGAAGGCCGTACTACAGCCGTTCCGCCGCCGGTACATTTCGGTATGATCGGCCCATGCTTCCGACCATCGAGTGGACCGACGATGCCATCGTGATGGTGGATCAGCGCAAGCTGCCCGCCGAAGAGCTCTACGTGCGCTGCCGCACGGCTCAGGAGGTCGCCAAGGCGATCAAGACGATGGTGATTCGCGGCGCGCCGGCGATTGGTGTGGCCGCGGCGATGGGTTTGGCCCTCTGCGTGCGCCAGAGCAAGGCCACGGGCACGCAGAAGCTTGCCGTCGAGTTCTACCGGATGTGCGACGTGATGGCCGCCACGCGACCGACGGCGGTCAATCTGTTCTGGGCCATCGATCGCATGAAGCGCAGCTTCGCCGCGGGCGTCGAGGCTGGCGAGTCGGTGGAACAGCTGCAGGAGCGGCTGCGCACGGAAGCACGCCTGATCCACGACGAGGACGTCGCGAGCTGCCGGATGCTCGGCGGGTTCGGCGCGGCAGTGATTCCGGACGTGGCCCGCGTGCTCACGCACTGCAACGCCGGGGCCCTGGCGACGGCAGGGTACGGCAGCGCGCTCGGCGTCGTGCGGGCGGCCGTGGAGCAGGGCAAGCGGGTGTGCGTGCTCGCCGACGAGACGCGCCCCTTTCTGCAGGGGGCGCGCCTCACCGCGTGGGAACTGCTGCGCGACGGCATCGAGACGACGGTCATCACCGACAGCATGGCGGGACCGCTGATGCGCGATGGCGAGATCGACGTCGTCGTCGTGGGGGCGGATCGCATCGCGGCGAACGGTGACACGGCGAACAAAATCGGCACCTACACCGTCGCCGTGCTCGCACACGAGCACCAGATTCCGTTCTACATCGCGGCCCCGGTCTCGACAATCGACCTGGCTACGCCCGACGGCACGCATATCCCGATCGAGGAGCGCGACCAGCGGGAGGTGACCCACCTCAGAAACCTGCGGCTCACGCCCGTCGGCGCGCTCATTCGCAATCCGGCCTTCGACGTCACGCCACATCGGCTCATCGCGGGGATCATCACCGAACGCGGCATCTTCCGGGCGCCGTACACGGAGAGCCTGCGCGTGGCCTGTGCGGTTGACCCGGTGGCTCAGAGCTAATCGGGCGCGATCCTTCGCATGCGGATGCTCGGCATCGAGACCTCCTGCGATGAGACGGCGGCGGCGGTCGTCGAGGAGGTGGACGACCCTGCACGTCCCTGGATGGTGCGGTCCAACGTGGTCGCGTCCCAGGCGGACATCCACCGCGAGTGGGGCGGTGTCGTGCCGGAAATCGCGTCGAGACAGCACGTGCGAGACATCTGCGGCGTGGTCGAGAGCGCCCTCGCGCAGGCGGGCTCGACGCTGGACGACATCGGCGCGATTGCGGTCACCGCCGGGCCGGGGCTGGTCGGATCACTGCTCGTCGGCGTGTCGTTCGCGAAGGCGCTCGCCGCATCCCGCGGGCTGCCGCTGGTGCCGGTGCACCACCTGGCGGGCCACATCGAGTCGCTCTTCCTCCAGAACGGCCCACTGCCATTGCCAGCCGTGGTGCTGGTTGTGTCGGGTGGGCACACGAGCCTCTACGCAGTGACCGCGCCGGGCGACTATCGCACGCTGGGCCGCACGCGAGATGATGCGGCGGGGGAAGCCTACGACAAGGTCGCGAAGCTTCTCGGTCTGGGGTATCCGGGCGGGCCGGCGATCGATCGGGCCGCCCGCGATGGCAACGACCGCGCCTTCGAATTTCCGCAGATGCGCATCACCCATGCGGATCGGCGCACACCAGATGATCCCGGCCGTCTCGATTTCAGCTTCAGCGGCCTCAAGACCGCGGTGCTGCGCGTGGTCCGCGACCCAGGTGGAGTCGCGAGCAAGACGACGCATGGTCAGCGCAGAGGCCGTGATCCCGGTAGTGCCCGCCTTCAGGCGGGCAACAACCCTGATGGCGAAATCCTGACCCCTGCACAGGTTGCGGACCTCTGCGCCAGTTTCCAGCGAACCGTCGTCGAGACGCTGCTCGATCGCACGTTCGCGGCGGCGCGCGGTTTCGGTGCCGCTAGCGTGGGCATCGCCGGCGGCGTGTCGGCGAACAGCCGGCTGCGCGCCGACGCCCTGGCACGCGGCGCGCGCGAAGGGCTGCCCGTGTTCATCCCGAGCCTGGCGCTCTCGACCGACAACGCGGCGATGATCGCCGCCGCCGGCCTGCGTGCCTACCACGCCGGCGTCCGCGCGGGCTGGGATCTCAACGCTGAGGCGAGCCTGGCGCTTTGAAGGGGCTGCGGGCTAGAGGGCCAAGACTAAAGACTTCAGTCGAGCTGCTGCTGCTGCGGACACGCGAAGACGCAGGAGGGCCGTGGCCAACGCGGGAGCGATCGTCATGGCGCGCAAGCGCTGGCCCCTGGCCCCAGCCCTTGGCCCTTTACCTCCGAGTATCATCCCCTATGCCCGTCCACACCGATTACCTCTGGTTCAACACCACCAAGCGGCAGGAGATCGTGCGCATCACCGACGAGGTCGCGTCCATCGTCCAGGCGAGCGGCGTCACGGACGGCATGGTGCTGGTCTCCGCGATGCACATCACGGCGGGCGTCTACGTGAACGACTGGGAGAGCGGGCTGATCAGCGACATCCAGGTGTGGCTCGAGAAGCTGGCGCCGGCCGGTCTGGACTACCGGCATCATCAAACAGGTGAGGACAATGCCGATGCGCACCTGAAGCGCACGATCCTCGGGCACCAGGTGATCCTGCCGATCACGGCCGGTGCGCTCGATCTCGGGCCGTGGGAGCAGGTGTTCTATGCCGAGTTCGACGGCCGCCGGCGCAAGCGCGTCGTCGTCAAGGTGATGGGCGAGCGGTGAGCGAGGACCCGTTTGCGATCGTCCGCGCGTGGTTCGCGGCATTCAATCGCAGCGACGTGCCGGCGCTCGAGGCCCTCTACGCCGTGGATGCGCAGCTGGATCGCGATGCCGGTGTGCTGCACGGGCGCGAAGCGATCGTACGGGCGCTTGCCGATCACTGCAAGGCCTGGGAACCCGCACTCGACGGCGGCGCGCGGTGCCGCCTCCGCACCATGGGCAGCATCGAAACGGGCATCGCGACCGAATGGGTGGGCCGCGAGATCAGGCGCGCCACCGGCGACGTGCTCGACGCGACCGGGTACGATCACTTCACGATCGTCGACGGCTGCATCGCGCGTCAGCGCCAGGTGGTCCGGCCGCAGGAGTCCGGCGCGGCGTCGCTCGCCGAATCCCTGCGCCCCTCGACGCGGCGGTACCCCGAACGGCCGATCGTGGGCGTCGGGGCGGTGATCGTGCAGGAGGGCCGCGTCGTCCTGATCAAGCGCAAGTTCGAGCCGCTCGCTGGACAGTGGAGCCTGCCAGGTGGAACGCTGGAGCTCGGCGAGACGCTCGAGACCGGTGTCGCGCGCGAGATTCACGAGGAGACCGGGCTCGAGATCGAGGTCGGGCCGGTCGTCGAGGTGTTCGACCGCATCCTGCTCGACCCGGACGGGCGGGTGCGGTATCACTTCGTCCTGATCGATTACCTGTGCCGCCCGATCGGCGGCCGGCTGGTCGCCGGTTCCGATGTTGCCGATGCCGTCCTGGCCTCCCCTGGCGAACTGGCCGGCTACCGTATGACCGCCAAAGCGGTCGCGGTGGCCGAGCGAGGGCTGCGCATGGCCCCCGAGGCGTTCAGCACCTCCGCCTTGCGGTCTTTCACTCCGGCCCTCGAATGAGCAACATGGCGGCACCCACTCCGAGGCAGCGGGCGCTCGTCACGGGCGCGTCGAACGGCATCGGTCTCGAGCTCGCTCGCGTGCTCGCGCGCGGAGGGTACGACCTGGTCATCACGGCGCGAAGCCAACCAGCGCTCGACCAGGTGGCGCGCGAGCTGTCGTCCACCTACCGCGCGGTCGTGCACGCCGTGTCAGCCGACCTCGCCTCTCCACGCGGGGCGCACGACCTCGTGCAGGAGATCGCGTCGGCGGGCGTCACGGTCGACGTGCTCGTGAACAACGCGGGTTTCGGCCTCTTCGGTCTCTTTGCCGGGACGCCGCTCGAAAGCGAGCAGCGGATGATCGATCTCAACATCAGCGCGCTCGTGACGCTGACCAAGCTGTTCCTGCCTGGGATGCTGGATCGCCGCCGCGGACGCGTGCTGAACGTCGCCTCGACGGCCGCCTTCCTGCCAGGACCCAACATGGCGGTCTACTACGCCACGAAAGCATTCGTGCTGTCGTTTTCGGAGGCGATCGGCGACGAGCTGCGCGATACCGGAGTCACCGTCACGGCGCTCTGCCCCGGCCCGACCGAGACCGCGTTCCAGCGGGTGGCGGGGATGCAGAAATCGCGGCTGTTTCAGGGGGCGATCATGAGCGCGGTCGACGTAGCGGAGGCGGGTTACCGCGGCATGCTCGCCGGCCAGGCCGTCGTCATTCCCGGGGCCACGAATCGATTGGTGCCCGTGCTCTTGCGGCTGCTGCCGCGGCGACTGGCCACGATCGTGTCGCGGCGAGCGGCGGAATCGGTGTGAGTGCGGGCAATTATCGGCAGTCCGAATTTTCTACGAGCCGGCATCCCGCATCCGACATGTCAGTCTGTCCATCGTCGCATCGTCGCATCGTCGCATCGTGCATCGTGCATTTTGCATTACGTCCCTTCCTCCCGCCCGTGCCACGCGTAGTACACCGGCAGCCCGAGCAGCACGATGAGCAGTCCGGGCCAGGTCGTGGATGCGCGGTACACGAAGAGCACGATGAGAATGGCGCTGGCTCCGAGCATGTACAGCGCGGGCACGACCGGATAGCCGAACGCGCGGTACGGCCGATCGGCGTTGGGGCGCGTGTGGCGGAGCCTGAACACGCCGGCGATGGTCAGGATGTAGAAGATTAACGCCGCCGAGATCACGTAGTCGAGCAGGTTGCCGTACAGGTTGCCATACTTGCCGGTCGCGGTGTCGTAGGTGCGAGGCAATACCAACACGGCGGCCCAGACGCCTTGCAGCACCAGACCGGCCGCTGGCACCTTCGCGGCATTCAAGTGCCCCACGCGCCTGAAGAACAGGCCGTCGCGCGCCATCGCGTAGTAGGCTCGCGCGCCAGCCAGGATCAGGCCGTTGTTGCACCCGAAAGTCGAGATCATGATGGCGGCCGCCATCAGGGTCGCGCCGAGCCCAGGAAAGATCGCGTTCAGTGTGGCAGTGGCAACACGATCCGACGGCGCGTGCTGAATCGCCTCGAGGGGCAGCGTGACGATGTAGGCCACGTTCGCGAGCAGGTAGAGCGTGATGACGATGCCGGTGCCAAGCGCAAGCGAGAGCGGCAGATTGCGCCTCGGATCCTTCACCTCGCCGGCGGTGAACGTCACGTTGTGCCACGAGTCGGCCGAGAAGAGCGACCCGGTCTGGGCAACGCAGATGGCCGCGAAGAGACCGAACGCCGTGAGTGCCGAGAGGCCGGGAACGATGTCGACCTGGCCGCGCGGCGTCCAGAAGGCGCCGAAGTTCGCATCGACCGCCGTGGCGTTCCACCCCAGCACGAGCCCGAGGCCGATGAGCGCGATCACGGCGCCGGTCTTTGCCGTCGTGAAGACGTTCTGAACGATCTTTCCGTACTCCAGCCCGCGCGTATTGCTCCACGTGAGCAAGGCGATGAGGAGCACGCCGACCAGCTGCGCCGTCGACAGCGACACCGCGTACCCGGCGCTCAGGTGCACGGGCGCGACGATGTAGTGTTCCTCGCCGATGGCGGGCCAGATCACGCCGAGGAAGCGCGCGAACGCGACGGCAACGGCGGCGATCGTTCCCGTCTGGATGATGAGGAACAGCGTCCAGCCGTAGAGGAAGCCCCACAGCGGCGAGAACGCCTCGCGCAGGTATACATACTGACCGCCGGCACGGGGCATCATCGCCGCCAGCTCGCCGTACGACAGCGCCGCCGCAATCGTGAGCACACCGGTCACCACCCACGCCACCAGCAGCCACCCGGGGCTCCCCAGCTGGCGCGCCATGTCTGCTGGCACGATGAAGATGCCGGAGCCGATCATCGACCCTACCACCACCATCGTGGCGTCATAGAGACCGAGGCCGCGGTTGAACTCGGTGTCGAGCGCCGTTGCGCCGCTCGCCACCGCCGTGCGCGGATTCGCCATCCAGGCTCCTTCTGAAATACGATGCAGGGTCGAACGCACTATATCTGCCGCGTTCACGGGCCGCAAGACAGCTCGCGTCGGCGATCGGCCGGGCGCGTGCGTTGACGATCCGGAAAAGGTACCCGAAGGCTGACACCAGCACTCTGCCGCCACCCGTCGTGCTGTCTCTCGATCTGATTCAGACGGTCGCCTTCGCGGGCGTCGTGCTCTTCGGCGGCTACGGAATCCGTCGTGCCGTGCCGGTGCTCGCGCGATACAACATCCCCGCGCCGGTCATCGGCGGGTTGCTCGTCGCTGCGATCCTCAGCTTTGCTACGAGCCGCGGCGTGACCGTCGTCACGTTCGACACGACGCTGCAGCCGCCGCTCATGATTGCGTTCTTCACGTCGGTCGGCTTCGGCGCCAGCTTCGCGCTGCTTCGCGTGGGTGGGCCGCTGGTCCTCATCTTCTTTGCCATCGCCACCGTCACGGCGGTGTTTCAGAATGTCGTCGGCGCGCTCCTTGCGGTCGCCCTCGGCCAACCCGTGCTGATGGGGGTGCTCGCGGGCTCGGTGTCGCTGACGGGCGGTCCGGCCACCGCGCTTGCCTTCGCGCCGCAGTTCGAGGCTGCGGGGGTGGCCGCGGCGGGACCGCTCGCGCTCGCGGCCGCGATGGCGGGGATCGTCGCCGGCGGTCTCGTCGGCGGGCCCGTGGCGACGTGGCTGATCGCCGGCCGGCGGCTCTCGACGCCCAGGACGGCGCCTGTCCACGTGCCGGTCCAGGCGCCGATCGTGACCGCGCAGAGTATCGTCGAAGAGCAGATGCCGGTTCCGCCCGTGCGCGTGCCGGAGGGCGAGGATCGAGAGGCGTACGCGATCCTGAAGACGCTGGTGGTGATGCTCGTGGCCATGTGGATCGGCGGCCTGATCAGCGCCTGGATCAACCGCACCCTGGCCGGGGTCGGGCTGGCGCTGCCGGCCTACATCGGCGCGATGCTCGCGGCAGCAGCAATCCGGAACGCCGACGACCTCACCGGGATCATAGGTCTTCCGCAGCAGATCGTGGACGATCTCGGGAACGTCGCGCTGTCGCTCTTTCTCGTGCTCGCGCTCATGACGCTGCGACTCTATGAAATCGTCCACGTGGCGGTGCCGCTCGCGATCATCCTCGGGGTGCAGATTGTGTCCGTGGCGGCGCTGGCAATCTGGGCGGTGTACCGCACGATGGGCCGCGACTACGAAGGAGCCGTCATCGCGAGCGGCTACTGCGGGTTCATGCTCGGCACCACCGCCAATGCGATGGCGAACATGGAGGCGCTCGTCGAGCGTTACGGTCCGGCGCCGCGAGCGTTCCTGGTCGTTCCCATGGTTGGTGCGTTCTTCATCGACTTCACGAACGCGCTCGTGATTACGGGTTTCTTGAACCTCTTACGATAGAAAGTGTGCTGATCAGGAGCCCGGCACGGGGCACCTGGAACGCTGGCGGAGGGGCCCGATGGTACTGACACGTGAAGCCGCCTGGGCGCTCGTGACCGCCCACACGACGAGCGAGAGCCTTCGCAAGCACATGCTGGCCGTCGAGGCCGCCGTGCGGGGATACGCGCGGATGTTCGGCGAAGACGAAGACGCCTGGGGCTTCGTGGCGCTCGTTCACGATTTCGATTACGAGCAGTACCCGGATGCGGTGAACCATCCGTTTCGGGGTGTGGAGATTCTCGAGCGCCTGGGCTACCCGTCGTGGGTGACGCGGGCGATTCTGTCGCACGCCGACTACAGCGGCGTCCCCCGCGAGTCGCGGCTGGAGCACGTGCTCTTCGCGTGTGACGAGATGGCGGGCTTTGTCACCGCGGCAGCCCTGGTGCGGCCGAGCAAAAGCATCATGGACCTCGAGTCCGGCTCGGTGATCAAGCGGATGAAGGACAAGGCCTTTGCCCGTGCAGTGAACCGTGACGACCTGCGCCGAGGCGCCGACGAGCTCGGTCTGCCCCTCGCCGAGCACATCGACAACGTGATTCGCTTCATGCAGGAGCGCGCCGACGAACTGGGGCTCAGGGGAAATTCGGAGGCCGGAGTGCGGAAGACGGAATAAATTTTCGACGTCCGAGCTTCGACCGCGGAATCCACGGGCAGAGGCCGTCGCGTGACAAACCGCGCCCATGGAGAGGCCATGTCGAACGCCGAATCTGCCCAATGCGTATAGTGAAAGCAGCATGCCTGAGATCGCTTCCCAGCCTCTTGCTCCTCCCGTGGCCATGCCCACGCCGCCAGACAGCGTGGTGGTGCGTCTGGCCAACGTCAGCGTCCGCTACGGTCGGAACTTCGCCCTGCGCGACGTCGCCGCCACGTTCGAGACCGGCGCGGTCGGGCTGCTCGGTCCGAACGGCGCCGGCAAGAGCACGATGATCAAGAGCCTGCTCGGGTTCATCAAGCCCGACCAGGGACAGATGACGGTGCTCGGCCTCGACGTGGCCCACTCGCCGCTCGAGATTCGCTCCAGGATCGGCTACATGCCGGAGAACGATGCACACATCCCCGGCATGAACGCCGTGTCGTTTGTGGCGTACTGCGGCGAGCTGGCGGGGCTCGACGCTGTCGATGCGATGCAGCGTGCCCACGAGGTCCTGTACTACGTCGGCCTCGGCGAGGCCCGCTACCGCAATGTCGAGACGTATTCGACCGGCATGAAACAGCGGATCAAGCTCGCGCAGGCCCTCGTCCACGACCCCGACCTGCTCTTCCTCGACGAGCCGACCAACGGCATGGATCCGAAGGGCCGCGACGAGATGCTGGAGCTCATTCGCGATCTTGCGCACAACAAGGGCGTGAACCTGATTCTGTCATCCCACCTTCTGCCCGATGTCGAGTACACCTGCGACCGCGTCGTCGTGATGGACAAGGGCCGGATCGCCGCCCAGGGGCCAATCGCGGAGCTGAAGGGGCCGAGGGGCAGCGTCTACGAGCTGCGCGCGAAGATCGATACCGACCGGCTCGTGAGCGCGTTGCGCGCGGCCGGCATGGACTGCCATGCGACCGATGAAGACGTGATGCGCGTGTTCGTGCCCGAAGGACTGACCGCGCGTGCCGTCTTCGAGGTGGCCGCCCGCGAGCGGATCCAGCTGCGGCACCTTCGTCCCAGCGTCCCGACGCTCGAAGACGTGTTCGCGCGAGCAGTCGGGGAGCAGTAGCCATGCCGATTCACGATCAGGGCTACCGACGCTTTGGCGGCACGCGGGCCGCGCGCGGCAACGCGTGGCTGGTCATCGCGATGACGGCAATCCGGAACACGCTCCGCAACCGCAAGTTCATGGGCCTGCTGCTGCTCGCCTGGGGGCCGTTTCTGGTGCGAGCGGTCCAGGTGTACGCCTCGACCAATTTCCCGCAGGTCGCGTTTCTTGCGCCCACGGCCAAGACGTTCCGCGAGTTCCTGGAGCAGCAGAACCCGTTCGTGTTCTTCGTCACCGTCTACGTCGGCGCAGGGTTGATTGCGAACGATCGGCGGGCGAACGCGCTGCAGATCTACCTGTCGAAGCCGCTCACGCGGCTCGAGTACGTCGCGGGCAAGGCCGCCGCGCTGATGGCGTTCCTGCTGTTCGTGACGTGGGTGCCCGCGCTGCTGCTGCTGTTCGTGCAGATCCTGCTGGCCGGCAGCTTCGCGTTCGTGCAGAAGAATCTGTTCCTGTTTCCGGCCATCACGGTGTTCGCCTTGCTCCAGGTGCTGATGGCGACTTTCACGATGCTCGCTCTGTCGTCGCTGTCGAAGAGCAGCCGGTTCGTCGCGGCGATGTACGCCGGCGTCATCCTCTTCAGCAGCGCTATCCAGGCGATGTTCTGGGCGATGACGCGCTCTTCGGCCGCCTCGCTCATCTCGCCGACCGCGTCTCTGAACCAGCTCGGCGACGTGATCTTCCGCGTGCCTCCGAGGTACGAAACGCCGGCGGCCCTCTCGCTCTTCATGGTCACAGCGATCGTGGCCGCCTCCGTCCTGGTGCTCGAGCGGCGCGTCCGGGGCGTGGAGGTGGTCGCATGACCGTCGCCGCCGCCGCCGCGCCGATTGTGGAGGCACAGCAGCTGTCGAAGTGGTACGGCCAGGTCATCGGCCTGAACGACGTGTCCGTGTCGGTGCCTCCGGGCATCACGGGCCTGCTCGGCCCGAACGGCGCGGGCAAGTCGACGTTCATGAAGCTCGTGACCGGGCAGCTGAAGCCGAGCAAGGGCCGCATCACTGTCTTCGGCGAGCCGATCTGGGGCAACCCGGCGCTGTATTTCCGGATCGGGTTCTGCCCGGAGCAGGACGCCTTCTACGAGCGCATGACCGGACTCGAGTGGATCACCGCGCTCGTGCGGTTGAACGGCTTCGACGACGCGGCGGCGCGAACGGCCGCCCAGGCCGCTCTCGAACAAGTGGACTTGGTCGACGCGGCGAACAAGAGAATCGGTGCATACAGCAAGGGCATGCGGCAGCGCATCAAGCTGGCGCAGGCGATCGTGCACGATCCGCAGCTGCTCATCCTCGACGAACCGCTGTCGGGCATGGATCCGATCGCCCGTCGCAAGACGATCCGCCAGGTGAAAGACTGGGCCCGCGCCGGCAAGAGCATCCTGGTATCGAGCCATATCCTGCACGAAGTCGAGTCGATGACCTCGAACATCCTGTTGATCAACAACGGGCGGATCCTTGCGGAAGGCAACGTTCACCAGATTCGCGATCTGATCGACGAGCACCCGCACACCGTGCACATCAGGGCCGCCGATCCGCGGGCCCTCGCGCGCCGGTTCCTTGCCGACGACGACGTGCTGAGCCTGCGGTTCGAGCTGGGCGCCGTGGTCGTGCAGACGGGCAAGCCGGATGCGTTCTACACCCGGCTGACGGATTTGGCCGCGACCGGCGAGCTCGGTTCGATCGACGAGGTCACGTCGCCCGACGACAACCTGCAGGCGGTCTTCCAGTACCTGGTCAAATAGGGCGGCAATGCACACGTTGATGAAGGTTGCCTCGCCGCCGCGGAGCGCCCCGCCGGTGACACTGATCCGACCATGACCACACAGGCTTCGACCCGCCCGATGCCGTCCAGAGCGCCCTCGTTGCTGACGGCCTCGCTGCGCATCTTCGATTTGTCGCTCGGCGAGATGCTGTGGTCGCGCCGCAGCGTGTTTCTCGGCCTCGTGGTCGGCGGCCCGGTCGTCATCGCCGTCATCGCGCGCACGGTGGAGTTCTTCAACCTGCCCGCGCTGCGCGTCAACGGCACTCGCGTCAGCGGCGCCGTGATGTTCGGGTTGATGATTTGGGCCCTGTACCTCTGGGTCATTGTGCCCGTTCTCGGCGTGTTCTACGGAACGTCCCTGATGGCCGACGAGGTCGAAGACCGGACGCTGACCTACCTGTTCACACGGCCGATTCCGCGTGGTGCGGTGCTGATCGGCAAGTACCTGGCGTACCTGGCGTGCACGGGGCTGATCGTGCTGCCGTCGGTGATGCTGGTGTTCTTCCTCGTCATGCCGCTCGGCGGGGGCGGAGTGGCGGCAATTGCGCGCGGCTTCCCGGACCTGCTCAAGGATCTCGGGCTGCTCGGGCTCGGTCTGGCCGTGTACGGCGGCGTGTTCGCCTTCATCGGCGCACAACTCAAGCGCCCGCTGCTGATCGGCCTCTTCTTCATCGTCGGGTGGGAGTACGTCGTGCTGGCGTTGCCAGGCTACCTGAAGCGGTTCACGGTGGCGTACTACCTGCAGGCACTCGTCCCACAGGCGATGCCACAGGACAGTGCGGTGACGGCACTGCAGGTATTCTTCAGGGACGGTCCCTCGCCGCTCTCGAGCCTGGCGGCGCTGGTCGTGATACTCGTGACGTTTCTCGCCCTCGCCGCCCGGGCGGTGGCGAGGAGAGAATACGTGCTCGAGCAGTGACGGCGGGCGTCGCCACGGATCTGTTCGGGCGGGGGGCGCCGAGCCGGCGGCAACCGGTGGGAACCCCCCCTGACGTGCCCGCGTATACACCCGGTGAGGACCGACAATGACACCACGGACCCGCTATTTCCTGTTCGGCTCGGTCGCTTTCCTGCTCATCGGCCTGTGTACGGGTGTCGTGGCGTTCTATTCCGGCCTCCCGATGGGCGCCTTCGGGCAGCAGGACACCCCCTCCGAGCTTTCCTACGTGCCCGCCGATGCCGCCGTGGTGGCGTACTGCAACGTGCAGGATGTGATGCACTCGCAACTCCGGCAGACGCTCCAGCGCAACATGCCCAATCACGAGGAAGGGCAGCGCCAGTTCGAGCAGGAGACCGGCCTCAACATCGAGCGCGATATCGACCGCATTGTCGGTTTCCTGGTCCCGACCGGCACGAAAGACGGCTATCGCGGCATGGTGGTGGCGAGTGGGCGGTTCGACGTGGTCCGACTCGAGGGGCTGGCGCGCCAACACGGCGGCGACGTGACCGACTACAAGGGCAAGCGGATGATCACGCGGGTGGTCGACGACAGGGAACAGACCGACGGGCAAAAGAGCGTCAGCGTTGCCTTCCTGAAGTCAGGCCTCGTGGCTGTTGGCGACACCGCCTCGGTCAAGCGGGGCATCGACGGCGTCGGCGGGGCGAACATCACGGGCAATACGGAACTGATGAACCTCATTCACGACATCGATGACAGCAATGCCTGGGCGGTCGGCCGCTTCGATGCGCTCATCATGCACGCCAACCTGCCGGAGGGTGTGGCCAGCCAGATTCCGGCCGTGAAGTGGTTCTCGGCGAGCGGTCACGTGAACGGCGGATTGTCGGGGCTGCTGCGCGCCGAGACGCGCGACGATCAGGCCGGACAGAACCTTCGTGACGTCGTGCAGGGGTTCCTCGCCCTGGCCCGTATGCAGGCCGGCAGCAAGCCCGAGATGCAGGCCCTCGTATCGACGCTCCAGGTCAGCGGGACGGGCCGGACGGTAACCTTGAGCTTCTCGCTACCGAGCGAAGCCATCGAGGCGCTTGGCGCAGCCGCAGGCGCGGCCCACCGCAGCGGCGAGCACCAGGTCCACGAGCGCGAGGCCCGCTGAGCGCGTGCCGGAGCCGGTGACGCGATAGCCGGCTATTCCTCACCAGCGCGACCCCAAGAGCGGATCCACCCGGGACGGACCGCTGAACTCCGGATATCCGAGTTTCCGAATCCCAAATTCCGAACTCCGCATTCGAAATTTGTCTCCGCACTCCGCCTTCCGGATTTCGAAATTGGATCCCCTCTCCTCCTTGACTCCCTCCCGCCGAGTCCCTACACTTCGAAGCGCTCCGGCGCTCGATGGACAATTCACTGCCGCTGCTGGCGGGCCCCCGAATACTTCTGCGCGAGCCGCGTGCTGCGGATGCCGAGCCTCTCTTCTTGTACACGTCCGACCCCGAGGTTACGCGCTATCTCGCGTTCGATTCGCCGCGCTCTGTCGCGGAGTCGTTGCGCTTCATCGAGCGTGCGAGCGTGCTCCGTGGCTGCGACGCGGAGTACGTGTTCATCATTGCCGATCGGCTTACTGACGAACCGCTGGGCATCACCAGCCTGCGTCACCTCGATCCGGTGATGGGCACGGCGCAGATCGGCACCTGGGTACGCCGCCAGAGCTGGGGAGCTGGCGTGAACGCGGAGGCAAAAGGGCTGCTGCTTGCGTACGCGTTTGGACCCCTAGGCCTGCACCGGATCGAAGCGCGTATCGCGGTCGAGAACGGCCGGTCCCGGAATGCGTTCGCGAAGCTCGGCGGCTGTCTCGAAGGAACGCTCCGCCAGTCGTTTCGTAAGAACGGCACCGTGCTGGACCAGCATCTCTACGCGATTCTCGCGCCCGAGTGGCGGGCATCCCGCCGTTCAGTCCCTGGTGCGGGGCCCGATGCGCCTGAGGCCGACGGCGAGCATGGCTGATCTGGTGTTCTTCTACGGCACGCTGATGACCGGGTTCGATCGGCGGCGCCAGATGGGCATCGACCCGCGGATGAAATATCGCACCCGCGGCTGGGTGCAAGCGGCCCTGTTCGACCTCGGGATTTATCCGGCGGCAGTGCCCGCCGACTCCGGGCGCGTGTGGGGCGAACTGTTCGACATGCTCGACCCCGAGGGCGTGTTGCGGGCGCTCGACGAGATGGAAGGATACCGCCCGGGAGAGCCTGACAGCAGTCTCTACATTCGCTCGCAGGTGCCGGTGCACCTCCCCGACGGCACGACCGAGCAGGCGTGGGTCTACTTCTACAACGCCCCGCTTGGCAAGGCGCCGCGAATCGATTCCGGCGATTACCTGGAATATCTCAAAGTGCGCTAACAGGCTGCTGAACAGCAGTCCAAATGCAGACCGTCGCGTGCCGGATGTCGCACACCGGACCGACACCCTGCATCCGTCATCCATCCGGCATTCTTCACGGGGGTGCCTTTTTCGTCACCCTTGAAGCGCCGGCACCGCGCCCAGTCGCGCGTACATACGGAGGGGACAGGCGCCGCGTCCATCCGGCCGCTGGCGGCTGTCCCCTTCTGCCGACCGGGCGCTTGCGCGCGAGGTCAGTTCATCGTCACCGTCGGGCGGGCGAGCGGGAACTCGTCTTCCTCGATGACATCATCTTCCGATTCGTCGTTGTCGGCCTCCAGGTGCGTGGTGTAGGTGACGACCGGGATACGCCGGGTCTCAGCATCGAGCTTGAGCATGGAGAGCAGCTGGAACACCTCGACATCGTCGATACGCATGCACACGATGACCAGGTTCGGCTGGACGTGGCGCACACGCGAGTACGCCCGGGCGCTCGATTCGACAAACACCATGTCGTACCGCCCGGCGTCGAGAACCGTCTCGAGCATCTCGAGGATTTCCGGGCTGCCATTCACCACGACGACCTTCTGCAGGTCGGTGTCAGGCGCCCGCCGGGGAGTCTGCATCATGTGCATGTCGGTCACCCTCTCCTGCCAGGTACTCCATCCAAGAATCGCGCCACGCCAGGCTTCGGTCGGAACCGGCCCTTTGCTGTGCCTATGATGGGTCCTGAGCTGGCGAGTTGCCCCCCTTTGGAGTCACTGCCCAGCGCCTCGGTCACCGACGGGCGACCTAAGCTGCTGATTTCATAGGCGTCTTTCTCTGTCAGACGTCGCCAGGCACGCGACGGTTTCCGAAACCGATTTTCTGCGAGCGTCGCCGGCGACGACGCCTGTCCACTTCATCGGCAGGTCGGCCGTTCAGCGGTATGGATAAAGCTGCCATTGGCCGACGGGACAGCGTCGGGTTGCGCAGCCTCGCAGCGTCGGGCACTCTAGCTCCCGTGCCGACCCGGACGTGCGCAGGACATCTCCTGCAGCTCCTCGGAGTGTGCGCGCTCCTGCTGCTCCCGCAGCCTGCCGGACAGCTGCGCGCCGCGCCGCAGGCGCCCACCGGGGTGCCTTCGCCGCGCGACGTCCTCGGGTTCGAGCCCGGCGACGACTACACGCTCGCGGACTTCCGGCAGCTGCGCGCGTATTTCCAGCGGCTCGATGCGGCCTCCGACCGGGTGCAGCTCGAGATCGCGGGACAATCCACTGAAGGCAACGAGATGCTCGTCGCGATCATCTCGTCGGAAGCGAACCTCGCCCGGCTTGGGCACTACCGTGACATCTCGCGGCGGCTCGCGCTCGTCGGCGGCTTGAGCGACCGCGAGGCGCGCGCGCTCGCGCGGGAGGGCAAGGCAGTCGTCTGGATCGACAGCGGCCTCCACGCGAGCGAGGTCGCGACCGCGCAGCACGCGATCCGGCTCGCCTACCGTGTGGCCACCGACGACAGCGCCGAGATGCAGGCGATCCGCGACAACGTGATCCTCGTTCTCGCGCCGTGCATCAACCCGGACGGCATGAACATGGTGGTCGACTGGTACCGGCGCACGCTCCACACGCCGCACCAGGACAGTCCGATGCCGTGGCTCTATCAGAAGTATGTCGGGCACGACAACAACCGCGACGGCTACATGCAGACGCAGAAGGAAACGCAGGTCGTCAGTCACCTGCTGTTCGCGGAGTGGCTGCCGCAAATCATGTACAACCAGCATCAGGGCACGTACCCGCCGCGCATCTTCGTGCCGCCGTTTCCCGACCCGGTGAACCCCAACATCGATCCGCAGATCGTGCGCGGCGTGGATCTGGTCGGCGGCGCGATGCAGGACCGGTTCGAGCGCGAGGGAAAGGACGGCGTCATCTCGCGATACTCGTTCTCGATCTGGTACAACGGTTCGGTCCGCACGACGAGCTATTTCCACAACATCATCGGCATCCTGACGGAGACCGGCCACGCCTCGGCCACGCCGTACACGTACGACCCCGCCGATTTCCCGCGGACGCTCTCGAACGGCGTGTCCACGCTCGTGCCGAGCGTGACGTATCCGAATCCCTGGAAGGGCGGCACGCTGCACCTCGCCGACGCCGTCGATTACATGCTCACGGGCTCGTTGGGCGTCCTCGACCTTGCGGCGAAGTGGCGCGAGCAGCTCCTCTACGGCATCTACCAGGTCGGCGCGCGGCAGATCGCCAAGGGCCGGACCGAAGCGCCTGTGGCCTACATCATTCCTGCCCCGCAGCACGACGTGCCGGCGAGCATGGCGTTCATCGACACGCTGATGAAGGGCGGAATCGAGGTGCATCGTGCGACGGCGCCGCTCGCCGCGGACGGGGTCACGTATCCCGCCGGTACGCACGCCGTGCTGCTCGCGCAGCCGTTCCGGCCTTTTGCCAAGGACCTGCTCGAGCGCCAGGTGTACCCGGATCTGCGCGCGCACCCGGGTGGACCGCCAATCCCGCCCTACGACACGGCCGGCTGGACGCTCGCGTATCAGATGGGCGTCACCGCCGTTCCTGTCGCCACGCCATTCGACACGACGGCCCTCGTGCGCCTCGAGACGGCACCGCGCGCGGCGGGCGCCATCACCATCGCACCCGGCTCCGGCCCGTGGGGGTATGTGATTGATGACCGTGCGAACGTGAGCGCACTCGCCGTCAACCGGCTGCTGGCGCACGGCGCAGCCGTCAGCCGCCTCCGCGCTCCCTTCAGTCCCCGCCCGGGCGTCACCTTGCCAGCGGGAGCGTGGGTCATCAAGGTGGCCGGCCGCGGAGGAAAGGCTCTTGTCGCGCCCGAGTCGAGCCGGGCGTCCGGCGATAGCGACATGGCATTCAGCCGATCGCAGCCCGCCGGGGCGCGAAACCGCGGACCGGGGCTCGCAGCGCTGGTCCGCCGCCTGGTGGAGGATCTCGGTCTCCGCGCGTGGTCAATCGATCGCGCGCCTGCGGACCCCACGCAGCCCATCGCCGCACGCCGCATCGGCCTGTATAAGAGCTGGGTCGCCAATATCGACGAAGGCTGGACGCGGTGGCTGCTGGAGCAGTACGGATTCCCATACGCGACGCTGGTCGACCGCGATGTCCGCGCCGGCGATCTCCGCAGGTCGTTCGACGTCATCATCCTGCCGCGCCAGTCACCGGCGGCGATCGTTCGCGGCCACGAGCCCTCCGCGTCATCCCGGCACGATGGGCCCTCCAACCCCGTGCCACCGGAGTACCAGGGCGGGATCGGCGAGTCCGGGGTGGAGGCGCTGAAGCGCTTCGTGCACGATGGCGGCACACTCGTGACCCTCGATGCGGCCAGCGACCTCCCGCTCGAACGCTTCGGCGGCGTGTTCGATCGCATTCGCGACGTGACGCGCGGGTTGGATCGCTCGGTGTTCTACTGCCCGGGGTCTGTGGTGCGGATCACCGTCGACATCAACCAGCCGGTGGCCTGGGGGATGGCGCGTGAGAGCGCCGCCTATTTCGAGGCCTCGCGCGCCTTCGACACTGCCGATCCGACGGTGCAGAGCATTGCGCAGTACGCGCCCGCCGACGTCGTGCTCATGAGCGGCTGGCTGCTCGGCGCCGATCGCATCGCCACCCGCCACGCGCTGCTCGACGCACCATATGGCGCCGGCCGTGTCGTCCTCTTCGCCTTCCCGCCCCAGTTCCGCGCCCAGCCCCACGCTACCTTCAAGCTGCTCTTCAACGCGCTCTACTGAAGGCTGAGGGCTAAAGGCTGAGGGCTAAGGGCACCGCTGAGGGCTAGTCGAGTTCTGGGCCTTAACCCCGGCCGTCCCTAAGCCCTTGGCCCTTAGCCTTTAGCCCTTCCGGTACGTGAAAAGCCCCGCCACCCCTTTCGGAGTGGCGGGGCGCGTCTACTGCCCCAATCCGGTTAGAACTGGAAGCGGAGCGAGAGAGTGGCCCGGCGCCCTTCCTGGTAGGCAAGGGGCTGGTTGTAGATCGGGTTGTAGCTCGGCGATGCTCCGCCCGGAGCGCTCACGAAGCGGGTCACGTCACCGATGGTTCCGTTGTAGAGGTCGTTCGCGAACGTCGACGGCACGCTGCCGTTGCGGTTGTACCGGGTCGTGACGTTCGTCACGATGTCCTGGTCGAACAGGTTGGTCACGTTGAACTCGAACACCGCCCGCTTGTTGGCGCCGAAGCGAATGGCGTGCGAGGCGAGCAGGTCGGTCTGCGTGAAGGTCGGCGTGGACCCGAGATCGCCGCGGCCGTTGTAAAGCACCGGCACGATGAACGTCACCTCGGAGCTCAGGGGCGTGCCGCTGTAGGCAAGCTGCGAAACCCCCAACATGGTGGTGCCGAGCTTCGATTCGAGCGCGTAGTTGCCGAACAGCTTGAGGCTGTGCGGACGATCCGTGGCGAGACGGCCGTAGACGTTGTGACCGTTCTCGTCGAAGTTGCCGGGCGACAGGTCGAACGCGCGGCTCACGTTCGGGTCGGAGCGGCCGGCTTCGTCGGAGTTCGCAAGGCCCGACCAATTGCCGAACAGCTTCGAGTAGGTGTACGACGCGTTGTAGAAGAAGTGCGTCATACGGCCCGTCACGCGGAACTCGAGCGCGTCGTAATCACGCTGGGCGCGCGGCGTCAGCGAGGCGCCGGTCGCCGTCCGGATCGAATCCGGTGTCGCGCCGAACCCGGGGTTGCCGATCGTGTAGACCTCGTTCTCGTCGGCGTCGAGCACGCCGATGTCCTCGATCCCATACCGCAGGTGCTTGTGCGTGTAGCGCACCGTCAACGTCGTCTGGGGACGGAGCAAGTACTCGGTCGAGACATCGAAGTTGTTGTTCGACATCGGCTTGATGTCCGGGTCCACGCCCTCGATCTGGCCCTGGGCGTTGATGGGCACCGTGCGGTTGTCGATCTCCTGGATCTTCTGCCCGAGCGCGCCCGGAGTCGAGAGCGAGAGCTGGTTCAGGTCCGGGTTGTCGAGCGTGTACACGTGGTCGTGCCAGTAGTCGCCGCCGAAGGATCCGCGTGCGAGCTCGTACTTGAGCACGTCATTGACGCGCACCCAGCTCGACGCGATCTTCCAGCGTCCGTTCCCGAGCACGTCCCATGCGCCGCCGATGCGCGGAGCGATCTTGTCTCCCCAGCCGAACGAGATCGGATTCGCGATCTTGACGAGCTGGCCGTCGACTTCCTGCTCCGCACGGAAGGGCGGGAGGAACTCGTCCTCGATGCGGAGGCCGAGGTTCACCGTGATGCGCGGGTGAATCTGCCAGGCATCCTGGATGTAGAGGCCCTGGTTGCGGCTCGTGACCTTGGAGTTCAGCCGGACGCCGTCCTGCCACGTGTAGTAGCCGTAGGGACCGCGCACGTCGACGATCGAGCCACGCGTGTAGCCCTCACCCCAGTTGATGTTGAAACGCCCCTGCGTGTAGTTGGTGAGGACGTCGTCGCCCACCCGGTTCAGCGCGTAGCCCCCCTTGATCGTGTGGTTCTGGCCGAGCACGTTTCCGAAGTAGGTGGCATCGAGATACACGTTGTGACGCGTGAGCAGGTCCTGTTGGGTCGTCAATGTGCTGGCGACGTTGGTGTAGCCGGCCGCTCCCGTGTACTGCGCCGGTACGCCCGTCAGGCCGCCGTTATTCGAGCTGGTGTTGTACACGAGGTACGGCACCTGGTCTTTGCCGTAGCTGTTGCCCTTGTCGTTCACGTACTTGTAGCCATATCGCGCGCTGAAGAGCAGCTTCGACGAAGGCAGGTAGTTGGCGCCGAACGTCGTGGCATTCGACGGAACGTAGCCGCCCTGCTTCGCGAGGTCAGTCGTCGGCGGTGCCACCTTGGGGTCGTTGGTGGTCAGCAGGCCGGTGGTCTTCTGCGGATTCCAGAAATAGGACGCGTTCAACTGCAGCTTCTGGAACGGGGAGTAGTCGAGACGGCCCGTGCCGCGATGACGGAGCACCGTGGACGAGGAGTCCTTGGGCGTCACGACACCCTGGCTGTTGACGAAGTCGATCGACCGGTCGGTCTGGTACCGCTCGGGCATGTACCCGACGAAGAACCGCAGCTTGTCTTTCGCGATCGGGCCGCCGAGCGTGAAGCCGTAGGTCTGTTGCGTGTACTGGTCTTCGCTGGGCTCGAAGAACTCCGACTGCGTCACGTTGAACGGATCTCTTCGGTAGCCGGTCCCCACGAACGTCGCCGTTTGACCCGCAACCGGACTGGCCGCGCGGGGCGTTGCGTTCAGTACATCGCCGGAGAACTGATACAGGGCTTCGCCGCGGAACGTGTCGGTGCCGGACTTGCTGATCACGTTCACCACGCCGCCGAGCGCGCCGCCGTACTCGGCTTCGAACCCGCCGCTCTTGATCTGCAGCTCCTGCACGAACTCGAACGGGATGGCGTCCTGGACGCCCAGCGATGAATTGCGGATGTTCGAGACATCGACGCCGTCAACCACGAACACGTTCTCGGAGCCGCTGGTACCGTCGAACTGGTAGCCGCCGACGCCCGCCGTTCCGGACTTCGTTTCGGCGCGCACGCCAGGGGCGAGCTGCAGCAGTGTGTTGAACGTGCGGCCGCGGGGGAGCCCCTCGATGACCTTCGCCGACAGCGTCGTTGCCGTGCGGGCGGACGCAACGTCGAGCACGGTCGACTCGGCCGTCACTTGGACGGCTTCGGTGACGCCTCCGAGGGCGAGCGTCACGTCGACTCTCAGGACCTCTCCGACCGACAGCTGGACGATCTGTGACTTGGCGGACTGGAAGCCACTGAGCGCTGCCGTGACCTGGTAGGTGCCAGGCGGCAGTGCCGGGAACCGGTACATGCCGTTGGCATCCGTCGTTTCGGTGCGCACGCCGATGAGGGCGGCGCTGCGGGCTTCAACGACGGCACCGGGGAGCACAGCGCCTTGTGCGTCCTTGATCGTGCCCTCGAGCGACCCTCGCTGCTCCTGGGCGAGAGCTGGCGTCGCGAACGCCAGCGCACACACCAGCACAGCTATAGCGCGTCTAAACATCTTCCATCCTCCTCTAGGGGTTCAAATAAACGAGCCCAGGCAAAAACGGGTGGGCACCTGGATACGCAGCAATAAGGAAGCTCCGTGCCAATCGGGGACGAAACTCTAACTTGATGTGACGAAAGGCGATATCCCCGTGGTGAACAGTGCGGATCCGTGACAATTTGCGGATCGGCTGGATCGCCATCCAAGAAGTTGAATGCAGCTCGTCACAGAGGTATGTCCACTGGACCCTGCTACGTCGTGATGTGAGACGGGTGGTAAGCAGACTATCGGCTAAGGCCAACCAAGGCTGAGGGCTGAGGGGCTTGGAGGGCTGGAGGCTGGAGGCTGGAGGCGGGAGGTCGGGGCCGGAGGTCCGTGGGGCCCGAGCGAGTGGGGCGGGCCTGTTCAGGCACCCGGACCCAAACGGCGCCCGGGGACCCCGGTTGCGAATCGAAGAGGGCGGGCGGGTCTTCCCGCTCGCCCTCTTCGTGTTGTCTGCTAGAACTCGAACCGCGCGCCCAACCGCAGCTGGAACGGCGTCTGGAACTGCGGCACCCGGGCGATCACCGGCTGCCCGTAATCGGGGTTCAGCGCACCGAACGAGGACTCCGTGTCCTGATCGTAGCCCGTCGCGCGCCTCACGTTGAACAGGTTGAACATGTCGGCCAGGAGCACGACCCTCCGCGTCCCGCCCATCTTGACCGCATAGTCGGTGTGCAGGTTGACGTCGTAGGTGAACGGCGTCCGCGTCTTGAACCCGTCCGCCGTCTGGACGCCCGAGCCGCGAGGCCCTTCCGGAATCTCGCCCTCGTTCTCGTAGTACGGGTTCGCGGCGAGGGCCGTGAGCGGTATCCCGGAACCGAGCTGTCACGCCCGCGCCCAGGTTGAGGCCCCAGTTCATCGAGTAGTTGCCGTACACCTTGACCTGGTGCGGCCGATCGGTCGGGAGCGGACCGGCGCCGGCCGACCCCAGATACCGGATATCGCCGCGGAAGCCGAACTCCGGCACGCCGATCGCGGCGTAGCTCGGGTCGTTGGTCGGGAAGTCGAACAGCGAGGTGATCGCCGGGTCCGACTGGCCGTTGTCGTTCCTGAAGAAGCCCTCGAACGTGCCATACAGCCGCGACCAGCGGTAGGACGCCTGCAGGCCCCAGTTGTTGCCGAACCGCTTGTCTGCTGTCAGTTCTACGGCGTCGTAGTCGTGGATCGCGTTTTCGAAGCTGATGTCGAAGCCGGGAATCGGAACGACAGGCGTCTTCGGTCCTGGGTTGGTGATGAAGTACTCGACGCTGTCCGCCCCGCTGTCCGGGAGGAAGAACCCGACCATCGGCACGGTGCCCACGTCCTCGAGAATCCGCCCGAACCGGCGGTGGACCCACCGCGCGCCGACGTTCAGGTTCGTGAACGGCTCGAACTCGAACCCGACCAGCGTCTCGTCCAGGTAGGTGGACTTGGCGTCCGGATCGAAATCCGACGGCGAGAGCCCGGCGAAGTTCAGGTGTCGCGTCTCGAGGTTGGGCCCGGCGGGCACACCCTCGGGAATCGGCTGCGTCAGCGCGGCGTCGTAGTAGTCCGCGCGCGTCACGCCCGCGTCGGCCGACAGCGCACGGGCCGCGAGATCGTTCGGCACCTTGGCGAAGAAGCGGCCCCAGTTCGCATACAGCTTCGAGCGGCCGTTCCCGAGCACGTCATAGGTGGCGCCGATGCGTGGCGCCCAGTTGCCGCTCCACTTGAAGTCCGTCAAGCGTTCCGACCAGCTTCTGCTGCTCGTAGCGGATGCCCGGTCGAATCGTGAGCCGGTTGCCCACCCGCCACGTGTCCTGCGCGAAGAAGCTGGTGTACTGCTGCGTCGTCGAGCGGTCCGTGTTCAGGTTTGCCCGAATCGCGCGGTAGATCTTCCCGACATTGGGGTCGCTCAGCACGCGGACGCTCGCTCCGGTCGCCGTCTGCTGCCCGTCCGACAGCGTGAAGGTCGGGCCCGTGTACTGGTTGATGTTGTTGTACTCGATGTCCTCGTAGAGCACCCCGTACCGGATCTGGTGTCCGCCGAAGATGTGTGTGGACTTGGCCTGGTACTGCAGGTTGATGCCCTCGTTGCCCGCCTCGTAGAACCCGATGCCGCCGCTCACGATGTTGGGCACCACGGTGGTGTCCTGAATCTGGAACGAGTTGACCGACGGAAACTCCTGCAGGTTGTTCTTCGCGCGCGAGACACGTCGCTTCGACGAGCCAGCTCGGACGGATGACACCGTCGTACTTCAGCGTCTGGTTGTGACCGCCGTACTCGAGTGAGCTGAACGCCGATGTATCGGTGCGGACGAGCGACGACAGCCGCTGTGGTCCCATGTCGCCCTTTGCCGGGTCACCGAAAAACGACGCGTCGACGCGGTGACCGTTCCCGAGCTGCGCGCTCCCCTTGGCGGAGTACGAGTTGATGTGCCGCTTGCGATCGACCTCACCGAGGCTCTCGAGCGGGAAGCCGGCCGGCGCGGTGATCGTGCGCGTCTCCCACGATGGGTTGTACGCGCCGAAGAAGAAGATCCTGTCGCGCAGCACCGGGCCGCCGACCGTGAACCCGGCGTCGCTCGTCTGCGTGCCGGACGTGTTGATGGAGCCGTTCTCCGTCTGGATCTGCTTGAACTCGCCTTCGAGCGCCGAGGGCCGCGCGTAGCCGAACACGCTGCCGCGCAGGCTGTTGCTGCCGCTCTTGGTGAGCACGTTCACGACACCGCCCGTGGACTGCCCGTACTCGGCCTCGTAGCCCGCGGTCTTGACCTGGATCTCGTTCACGAAGTCGTAGGTGACGCCATTGCCGAGCGACCCGTGGTAGATGGAGTACGAGCCAAGCGCACCGTAGCCGGTGTTCGTGATGTTCACGCCGTCGACGACGTACTGGTTCTCGAGGCCGCTGCCTCCGGCGACGGACGGGTTGGCTGCGCCCGCGCCGCTGTCAGTCACGCCAGGCGCGATGTAGAGTGCGTCGCTGAAGCGCCGGCCGATCGGCACGCGCTGCAACAGGTCAGAGTTGATCACCGCTCCGACGGTCGTCGTCGAGGTGTCTATCGTCGGCGATCCTCCGGTGACTTCAACCGTTTCGGTGAGGCCACCCACTGCCATGGTGATCGGCAGATCGACGCGCTGCCCGAGGCGCACGACCACGTCCTTCTGCTCGGTCGCCTTGAAGCCCTGCAGCTCTGCCCGAACCGTGTAGGTGCCAGGCGTAAGGAACGGAGCGTTGAAACGTCCCTCCGCGTCCGCGGTGAAGGTCTGCGCTCCCCGCGCGCCGGTGACTGTCACCGTGGCGCCGGGCACCGCCAGCCCTTGCGGGTCGGACACACGGCCGGCGATGGACCCTGTGGTTTCCTGGGCCCATCCGTAGCCAGCGTTCGCGACCATCAGGGCCGCGACGAAGGCTAGAATTCGAGATTTCATCAGTTCTTTCTCCCCTTGCATGGGTGCGGCATCGGTCGTCGGCAACGCCGGTATCCCGAGGACGGCCGCCCGCACCAGCTCAGTGCGTTGCGGTGGAGTCTAGAGCACGTGATGTACCGTAAGTCCTGAGGGATGAATGGTTTAGCTTGCGCTGTGATGAACGACGCCATTCCAGGGACGAATGGTGTAAAACCTGACGTGAACCGTCATGCGCGGATGCTGTGATGGGCCGCCGTTCGTCCCCGTAAGTTCAGGAAGTCGAATCGAGCCTTATCGGGCGTCCAACGATCCGGATCGGCATCGGAGCTGGAAGGAGGCGCAGCGGCAGGGTTGCCATGATTGCCACGTTTTGCTAGGAATTTCTGCGCTGCGGCACTTTTACCTCATTGGTATACACGTTGCGTCGTGCGCGCCCGGGTTCGTTCCCACGCCTTGGACTCGGTGCTGACGCGCTCAATCCCGAACCGTATTTCATCCCAGAGGGAGGCTTGCAATGAGATCGAGAAGGCCGTGGACGTTGTGCCGCGCATTCTGGATGCTGCTGGCCGTGGTGCTGCTCGTGCCGGCGCTGGCACTCGGGCAGACCGAGACCGGCCGCATCAGCGGCACGGCCATGGACGAACAGGGCGGTGTCTTGCCCGGTGCGACGATCACCGCGACCAACGTCGGCACGGGGGTCTCGCGCTCGGCCGTGACCGACTCGAACGGCCGTTTCGTTTTCACGAACCTGCAGCCCGGCACGTATGAAATTTCTGCCGAGCTCGCCGGTTTTGCGAAGAACTCCGGGCAAGGTCATCGTGCCGGTGGGCGGCGCCATGGAGTTCAACCCGAAGCTCGGGCCTGGCAGGCACGTCGGAGACGATCCAGGTCGTGTCTGAGACGCCGACCGTCAACGTGGTGAACGCGGAGCAGGCCACGACGATATCGGAGTCGCAGATCCGCGAGCTGCCGACCCTCACGCGAAACGTCTACGACCTGGTCGGCGTCTCGGGCAACGTGTCGCGCGACCTCGCGTCGGACCGCGGCACCGGATACTCGATCAACGGCGCCCGTTCGGCCAGCACGAACATCCTGCTCGACGGTTCGGCCAACAACAACGAGTTCGACGCGACCGTCGGCCAGGACGTGCCGCTCGACTCCGTTCAGGAGTTCAGCGTCATCACCAACAACTTCTCGGCGCAGTACGGCCGCGCCACCGGCGGCATCGTCAACGTAGCCACCAAGTCGGGCACGAACACGTTCCGCGGCACGGCCTACGAGTTCTTCCGAAACGAGAAGCTGACGGCCAACTCCTACGACAACACGTCGAACGACATCGACAAGGGGAAGTACCGCCGCGATCAGACCGGCTTCAGCATCGGCGGCCCGGTGGTGAAAGACAAGCTGCACTTCTTCTCGAGCCTCGAGTACATCCGCGTGCGCAGCGCGGACACGGAGATCTCCTGGGTACCGACGCCTCAGTTCCTCTCGGCTTCCGCACCCGAGACCCAGGCGTTCTTCAACGCGTACGGGGGAGCCAACATCAACGGTCCGACGCTGACCCGCGCCGACGTGACGGGGATCGTGGGCGCCGATGCCGGAGCTTTCAACAGTCTGCCTGCGGACCTCCCGGTGTTCGGACGCGTCGAGAAGAGCCTGCCGATCGACGCCGGCGGCGGCGACCCGCAGGACAACTATCAGTGGGTGAATCGAGTCGACTACAGCATGGGCCCGAACACGCAGCTGTACGTGCGGTATGCGTACCAGAACCAGGAAGCAGAGCCAGGCACGAACGCCTCCAGTCCGTACGACGGGTTCGAAACGGGGTATCTGAACAAGAACCACAACCTCCTCGGCTCGTTCACGCATGTCTTCTCGCCCACGTTCACCGCGCAGAGCAAGGTGGTCTGGAATCGTCTGATGGAAGATCAGCCGCTTGAACGGTGACCCGCAGCCGACGCTCTACATGAACCCGACGACGCCGGTGCGCCTACAGAGGTACCGCATCGCATTCCCCGGCTACCTGCCCTGGAGCCCGGGAAGCGCCATTCCGTTTGGAGGCCCGCAGCAGCTGTTCCAGCTGTATCAGGACCAGACCTGGATCAAGGGCAAGCACGATTTCCGGTTCGGCGGCTCCTACGTGCACATCAAGGACGAGCGGACGTTCGGCGCCTACGCGAACTCCGTCGAGGCGCTGAACCTGACTGCGGCTGCAGCTGCCGTCCCTGGACAACTTCGTTCTGGGCCGGCTCGCGCGCTTCCAGACGGCGATCAATCCTGGCGGCTTCCCAGGTGGGACTTACACGACCCCGGTCCCGCTCCCGAGCTTCTTCAGCAACAACCGCTACAACGAGTTCGCGCTGTACGCAAACGACAACTGGCGCTCGGGAACCGCCTGACCATCAACCTGGGTATGCGCTACGAGTACTACGGACCGCAGACGAAGAGCGACCCGAAGTACGATTCGAACTTCTATTACGGCGACCCGAACGCGTCGGTGAACACGAGCAGCCCGGCGGAGTTGGTCCAGAACCTCGCGCACGGACATGTGCTCCCGAGTAACGAGAGCCCGATCGGTAAATTGTGGAAGCCCGACAAGAACAACTGGGCGCCACGCGTCGGCTTTGCGTGGGACGTCCGCGGGGACGGCAAGACGAGCGTCCGCGGCGGGTACGGCATGTCGTACGAGCGCAACTTCGGCAACGTCACCTACAACGTGCTGTTCAACCCGCCCCAGTATCTGGTCGCCTCCATCGACGCCCCGACGGACGTTCCGACGATGCCGATCTTCGTAGACTCGGCCGGTCCGTTCGGCGGTGTGGCCGGTGTGACGAAGACCATCCCGCGCGGCAGCGTCAGGCACGTGGACCAGAACATCGAGACGGCCTACTCGCACTTCTACGGCCTGTCGTACCAGCACGAGGTGGCTGCGAACCTCGTCGCGAAGGTCGAGTACTCCGGGTCGCTCGGGCGGAAGCTGTACGATCTGGCCGACCCGAACAAGCCCGGTGCCGCGCTCGTCTACCTGGGAGCTGGCGGCGCAACCGCGCGTCCGAATACGCAGTACACGGCGTTCAACACGCGCGGCAACCGCGGCCGTTCGCAGTACCACGGCGTGCAGTTCTCGCTCGAAAGCCGTCGCGTGGCGAACACGGGCCTGCAGTTCAACGGCTCGTACACGTTACGGGAAGGCGAAGGACAACCTGAGCAGCACGTTCAGCGACAACATCGCGGGCAACAACTTCAACCTGGGTTACCTCGACGCATTCGACCCGATGCTCGACTACGGATACGCCGAGTTCGACGTGCGGCACCGCGTCGCGTTCAGCGGGATCTGGCAGCTGCCGTTCTTCAACGATGGTTACGGGGTCAAGCGGGCCTTGTTCGGCGACTGGCAGATGGCGTTCCTGTTCAACGCGAGGACGGGCTATTCGTTCTCGATCTTCGACTGCACGAACGGCCTCGTGCTCTGCATGCGCATGGAGGATCCCGTCGGCATCAGCCGGAGCGCGACGGGCGGGGCGGCCACGGGAGACCCGAACCAGTTCAAGCTCCTCGACCTCACACCGGTTGTTCCGTTCGCCGGCGGGTATGTGCACCCGGTGCAGGGGACGAGCGACTACGGCCCGTATCCATCCGACATGACGAAGCGCGACGCGTTTCGCGGTCCGGGATGGTGGAACGTCGACGCGACGCTCAGCAAGCGTATCCGGTTCAACGACCATTATGCCGTTCAGTTCCGCTTCGAGGCATACAACCTGCTGAACCATGCCGAACATGTTCGTGGACAGCGGTAATGCCGACATCAGCAGCTTCGATGCAATCTACGGCTACAAGGGCATTCGTACGCCTTTCGCGCCCGACATGCGCCGAGTGCAGCTCGGTCTGAAGTTCGAGTTCTAGACCGGCCTAACCGTGGCCTCTTCTGGACCGCCCAGGAGGGGCCACGGCCTGTCGCCGCCGCGCACCATCCCACGTAGTCCCGTGTAGTGCCCGCCTTTCGCGCAGGTGGATCCCGTGTAGTGCCTGCCTTTAGGCAGGCCAGTGCCCAAGTTAGTGCCCCCTTCCGGTGGCCCGCCGTCGCGTACTCCCGCTGCTACACTCGGCGCGTGCCTCCGTTCCGCCGCACCCCGTTTCTCGTGTGGCTCCCCCTCGGCGCTCTCGCGCTCGGGCTCGCCGCCGCCGACGGATCTCGCGTCCGCTTCGTGTTCCGCGGCGAGATCGCCTCCGTGCTCCCCGCGGTGGCCGAGCACGCGCCAGCAGACCTGCCGTCCGACACGGAGGGCGCGGCGCGGTGGACCGCTTGGGTGAGGGCGCGCGACGCCGCCGTTCGCGGCCGCGTCCTCCGCGCCGAAGAAGACGCGCTCGCGTATCTGCTCGTCTACGGCACGAGCTTCACCACGGCGCCACGGATCACGGTCGCGTTCATTGCCGATGCGACTGCGCGCGCGGCGGCCGACGGAACGGGAACGGCGGGAGTCGAGCGCGTGGTTGGCGGCGCGATCCACGCGCGCGTCTCCGACCTGGTCACTGCGGCCGGAACTCCGGCGGGTGACGAACGGCTGGCGTGGGTGCGCGCGACGTTCGATCGCCTCGGCCTGCCCGTGGAAACGCCGGCCGGCGCGACTCGCGCGCGCGCCTACCTGCTCGCAAACTTCGCGCGGGTCACGCGCGAGAGCCGGGAACTCGGCGCCGCGCTCGCGGCAGGGGAGTCGGGCGGGGAACGCGCGGACATCGCGCGGCGGGCGCACCTCTTTGCGTCGCGCGCGCTGGCGTCCGACACATCGTGGCCGATCGCATTTGCAGTCCACGGCGCCCTCGCGGATCTGCAAGCCAGGAGTATCCTGCCTGCGAGCGGCGTGCGGCGCATCGCGGTGATTGGTCCTGGCCTCGACTTCATCGACAAGGCCGAGGGACA
The DNA here is from genome assembly GCA_963697705.1 of Vicinamibacteria bacterium. Lineage (GTDB taxonomy): Bacteria > Acidobacteriota > Vicinamibacteria > Vicinamibacterales > JAENWD01 > CAVUCH01. Next base: position 847,114 of record CAVOPA010000003.1, on the reverse strand, counting down.
GGATTACTACCCGCCGCAGACCTTCCAGCCGTTCGCCGTGATCGATTCGCTCGCGACCCTCGGCGTCGCCTCACGAGACCTTCGCCTCACGACCTTCGACGTCAGCCCTCGCGTCAATCAGCACCTGCGTCGGCTCGTCGATTCTCCGAAAGCCAGACCGTACGACCTGCAGCTCACGCTCGATCCGGCCGTGCCGTGGACGCCGGAGGCGCGCGCCTGGTGGCAGGCTGTGGGCACACGGGTCGGCGCCGCGGCTCATCCCCTGGCGCCCCCCAACAACGCCGGCACGCTCGAACGCCGAGCCGTCCGGCTCTCCGCCGACGTCCCTCGTCTCTTGACTGCGCTCGACCTCGACATCGTCTACCAGCGCCTGGATCTCCCGCCGGGCGAGCGCTTCGACGTGGTGGTCGCCACCAACGTGCTGATCTACTACGACATCTTCGAGCAGGCGCTTGCCACGGCAAACATCGCGGCGATGCTTGCGCCTGAGGGAGTCCTCCTGACGAACGAATGGCTCGGCGACAATCCGCACCTGCCGCTGCGCCCATTCGGTGAGCGCCTGGTGCGGTTCTCGGACCGGCCGGGCGACGGTGAGCGGATGCGGGTGTATCGGCGTGCGGGACCGTAGGTCGGCGGGCCGCCGGGTGCTGACCGAACCCGTCATCGCCGACGACCCATCGTCGGGTGTCTGTGACACCGGATAAGATCGTTCAGTGATGACGGAGACGTTCATCGTCGCTGGAGCGCGCACGCCGATCGGGCGCTATGGCGGAGGCTTGAAGAGCGTGCATCCTGCGGAGCTCGGCGCCATCGCCGCGCGCGCAGCGATTGAGCGCGCTGCGATCGATCCCGGGCTGATCGATCTCGTCGTCATCGGGCACGCGCGTCAGGCGGGGTCTGGCCCGAACCCCGCGCGGCAGGTCGGTCGCCATGTCGGCCTTGCCGATCGCGTGCCCGCGTGGACGCTGAACCAGGCGTGCGCGTCGGGCCTGCAGGCCGTCGCCTCGGCCGCGCAGGCGATCGCAGCGGGCGACGCCGACGTCGTGCTCGCGGGCGGCATCGAATCGATGAGCCGCATGCCCTACCTGCTTGACGCTGACGATGCGCGGTGGGGGCACAAGATGGGGCACTTCGCACTCGTCGACGCAATGTATCGCGACGGTTTCCAGTGCCCCCTTTCAGGGCTGATCATGGGTGAGACGGCGGAGCTGCTCGCGCGCGACTATGGCATCACGCGGGAGGCATCCGACGACTACGCGCTCCTCAGTCAGCATCGGGCCGACGCCGCAACGCGCGAGGGCCGTTTCGCTGCCGAGATCACGGCCGTCCACGTGCCCGGGCCGAAAAGCGGCACGACGATCGCCGCCGACGAGCATCCGAGGGCAGGGACGACGATCGAGGCGCTGAAGAAACTGCCGCCGGTGTTTCCGCAGGTGGCGGGCTTGCCCGGCATCATCACGGCAGGTTCCTCGTCCGGCATCACTGACGGCGGTGCCGCCGTGCTCGTGGCCAGTGCGGCCGCCATACGCAAGCACGGCCTGCGTCCCCTCGCGCGGATCCTTGGCTGGGCCACCGTCGGCGTCGATCCGGCCCGCATGGGCATCGGGCCGGTCCCCGCAGTCCGCAAGCTGCTCGATCGCCTCCAGCTCACGCTCGACGACTTCGATCTGGTGGAGCTGAACGAAGCCTTCGCCCCGCAGGTGCTCGCCGTGCTCGCCGACCTCCCGATCGATCGTGAGCGCCTGAACGTCAACGGCGGCGCCATTGCGCTCGGACATCCGATCGGCTGCACCGGCACACGGATCCTCGTCACGCTGCTCCACGAACTGCACCGCCGCCAGGCCCGCCGGGGCCTGGCCACGTTGTGCGTGAGCGGGGGGATGGGGATGGCGCTCGCCATTGAAAGGTGCGACACGAACGGCTGATTCTCGGATGCCTGATGCCGGATGCCGGATGTCGGATGTCGGATGTCGATGAATGTCGAATGCCGGATGTCGAATGCCGGATGCCGAATGCGACGGATGCCGGATGCCAGGATGGCGGATGCAGGATGGCGGATGCGGATGGCGGATGGCGCATAGCACTGCAGGTCGGCAGGGACGATTTGACGATTGCTGACCTCAGGCATGGCCTTCGCATGCGCGTGCCGCTGTGACGCAGAAGCCGCGAGATATTCATGATCGTGCGTTCAACTTCGCCTGCGACGTGATCGATTTCTGCGATTCCGTTCGGGACCTGCGAGCCACCACCCGGCATTTGATCTGGCAATTGTTCAAGGCCGCTACGAGCATAGGCTCGAACCTCGAGGAGGCCTCTGCTGGACAGAGCAAGGCAGATTTCATCGCAAAGGGCGCTATCGCTTTGAAGGAGGCGCGCGAGTCGTATTTTTGGCTCCGCGTGATCAGCAACAAGCGGCCGGCGCTCGTCGAGGCAGCTACGCCATTGCTGCGCGAGGCTAACGGCTTGGTGTCAGGTACTAACTGTGATTCTGCGCAACGCGCGCTCCAACCCAGGTCGCGGCTGAATCGGGATCGTCGAATATCTAGGCGCGGGGGCCGGCCCCCGCCATCCGACATGCTTCTGTGCTCGGCGCCGGCGGACAGAATCGACGAGCCTTGCATTCGGCATCCGTCATCCGACATCCTGCATGACATGCGGCTGGCGGTCATCCCCGGCGACGGCATAGGCAAAGAGGTCGTAGCCGAAGCCCTCCGCGCGATCCGGCGTGTCGGCGATGTCTTCGGGCGCACGTTCGAGATCGAACAAATCCCTTGGGGCGCCGACTACTACCTCGAGACCGGCGTCACCGTGCCCGCGAATGGGTACGTGATGCTCAGGGACGACTTCGACGCGGTGCTCGTCGGGGCGCTCGGCGATCCGCGGGTGCCCGACAGCCGGCACGCGCGCGACATCCTGCTCGGGATTCGTTTCGAGCTCGATTTGTACGTGAACTACCGGCCCGTCACGCTCTTCGACGCGCGGCTCTGTCCGCTGAAGGACCGCACACCGGCCGACATCGACATGGCGATCTTCCGTGAGAACACCGAGGGTGTGTATGTTGGCGTCGGCGGTCGCGTGAAGCCTGGCACCGAGGACGAGATCGCAATCCAGGAAGAGGTCAATACGTGGAAGGGCGTCAACCGCATCGTGCGGTATGCGTTCGAATGGGCACGCGTGCACGGCCGCACGCGCGTGTGCATGACCGACAAGAGCAACGCCATGGCCGACGGGCATGCCCTGTGGCAGCGCATCTTCCGCGCCGTGGCACCGGAATTTCCGGACATCCATGCGTCACACCAGTACATCGACGCCCTGGTGCTGCAGATGGTGCGCGAGCCGGCGCAGTTCGACGTCATCGTGACCAATAACCTGTTCGGCGACATCATCACCGACCTTGGCGCCGCCCTACAGGGAGGCCTCGGAATGGCCGCGTCGGCGAACGTGCACCCTGGCCGCACCTCGATGTTCGAGCCGGTGCACGGTTCGGCGCCGCCGCTGGCGGGCCGGAACGTGGCGAACCCGATGGGTGCGATCCTGTCCGCCGGCCTGATGCTCGCGCATCTCGGTCTGACTGACGAAGCGGCTGCGATCGACCGGGCCGTCCGCCACGTGGTCAACGACGGCATCGGCACGCCTGATATCGGCGGTACGCAGGGGGACGATTGCGGTGGGTGAGGCGATTGTCGACGCAATCACTTCCCGTTGACACGTTATCCGTTATCCGGTATCCGCCGCGTTGACGCTGATCGCCGGAGCGATTCACAAGTCGGCCTCTCCCACGGCGGCGAATGCGCGGTCAGCGGATGACGGAACGACGGAACGGACGACGAACAGCGGATCGACGAACCAACGGATCACGGATAACGGATCACGGGAATGACTGAAGTCTTCATAGTGGGCGGCGCCCGCACGCCGATGGCGGAGTATGTCGGCGCGTTGAAGGACATCTCCGCGCTCGACCTCGGCGCCATCGCGGCCCGGGCGGCGTTCACACGGACGGGCGTTCGCCCGGATCAGATCGCCCACGTCGTGTTCGGTAATGTGCTGCAAACGAGCGCGGATGCGATCTACGGTGCGCGCCATATCGGGCTCAAAGCCGGCGTGCCGGTGGACGTGCCTGCGCTCACCGTGAATCGCCTCTGCGGGTCTGGCATTCAGGCCGCGATCAGCGGTGCGCAGATGATCCTGCTGGGCGAAGCTGACGTCGTGCTGACCGGTGGCGCCGAGAGCATGAGCCAGGCGCCCCACGTGATCCGCGGGCTGCGCGGCGGTCTGCGCCTTGGACAGGGCACCCTCGAAGATTCGCTCTGGGAGGCCCTCACCGACACGCATTGCGGCTGCAGCATGGCGGTGACGGCCGAGAATTGTGCCGGTAAATACGGCATCTCGCGGAACGCCCAGGACGAGTACGCGCTACTCAGCCAGCAGCGCGCGGCGGCCGCCTGGGACGCGGGGCGATTCTCGGACGAAGTCGTTGCCGTGGAGGTGAAATCGCGCAAGGGTGTCGAAGCTTTCACTCGCGACGATCACATGCGGCCGCAGACAACGCTCGAAGTCTTGGCGAAGCTGCCTGCGGCCTTCTCGAAGAACGGGTGTGTGACCGCCGGCAACGCCAGCGGCATCGTCGATGGCGGCGCGGCGTTGATCCTGGCTTCGGGCGCGGCGGTGGAGCGTCTCGGCGTCACGCCGCTCGGCAGGCTCGCGGGTTGGGCGACGACGGGGGTGGAGCCGACGCTGATGGGAATGGGGCCGGCACCGGCTACACGGATGCTGCTCGAGCGCACGGGGCTGACGCTCGGCGACATCGATTTGTTCGAGATCAACGAGGCCTTTGCCGCGCAGTACCTCGCGGTCGAACAGGAGCTGGGTCTGCCTCGCGAGGCGGTGAACGTCAACGGCGGCGCCATCGCCCTCGGTCATCCGCTCGGCATGAGTGGCACGCGCCTGCTGCTCACGCTCGCCCTCGAAATGCGACGGCGCGGCGCACATCGCGGCGTGGCGGCGGCGTGTATCGGCGGCGGGCAGGGGATCGCGGCGCTGGTTCAGGGCTAAGGACTGATGGCTAAGGGCCAATGGCTAAAGGCCCCTTGGCGAGCTCGCGGTCACGAGCCGACTCGCGCTTGGGCCTTCAGCGGTTGGCCCTAAGCCTTTGGCCCTTAGCCTTTGGCCTTTCGTGAGGTACAGCGTCCATGTCCATCAATCCGTCGGAGTTCTCGGCTGCGGCCTGATGGGGGCCGGCATCGCGCAGGTGTGCGCACAGAGCGGCTACCGGACCGTTGTGCGTGAGGTCGACCAGGGCGTACTCGATAAGGGTCTCGGCCGCGTCCGCAAGTTCCTCGACGAGGGGGTCCAGAAGGGGAAGGTGACGGAGGAGGCTCGCGATGCGACGCTCGCGAACCTGTCTGGCGCTACCAGCTTCGACGCGCTCGCGGGCTGCGATCTCGTGATCGAGGCGATCGTAGAAAACCTGGATGCGAAGCGACAGGCCTACGCCGCCGTCGAAGCAGTCGTCGGGGCCGGGACGCTGATCGTGTCGAACACTTCGTCTCTGTGCATCACCGAGCTTGCGGCCGCCACGACGCGCCCCGACCGGTTCGGCGGGTTGCACTTCTTCAATCCCGTGCCCCTGATGAAGCTCGTCGAAGTGGTCCGCGGCTTGAGCACGACAGAGCCGACCTACGAGGCGCTTTTCGCGTTCGCACAGTCGCTTGGGAAGGAACCCATCACCGCCCCCGACCGGCCCGGCTTCATCGTCAATCGACTGCTCGTGCCGTACCTGCTCGACGCGATCCGCGCCTACGAGAACGGGCTCGGCACCCTCGACGACATCGACAAGGGCATGAAGCTCGGGTGCGGCTACCCGATGGGCCCGTTCACGCTGCTGGATTTCGTCGGTCTCGACACCACCTACTACATCGCGAACATCATGTTCGAGGAGTTCCGGGAGCCCGCTTACGCGCCGCCGCCGCTGCTCAAGCGAATGGTGCTGGCAGGGCGGGTGGGCAAGAAGGTGGGGAAGGGGTTCTATGACTATGCGTAAGGCACAAAGCACAGTGCGACGATGCGGCGGGTTCGAGGGTGGCGAGCGTCCCGCTGAGCCGCCTCGCTTGCTGTGTACAATAACGGGATGCAAGAGCTGATTACCCAGCTGCTAGAGGAGCTGGGGGAGGACCCTGGCCGGGAGGGGCTGCTGGCGACGCCCCGGCGCGTGGAGAAGGCGCTCCAGTTCCTCACAAGCGGATACCGTGCCGACGTGGACGCGGTCATCAACAACGCGCTGTTCACCGTCGATTACAGCGAGATGGTGATCGTCAAGGACATAGACTTCTACAGCTTGTGCGAGCACCACCTCCTGCCGTTCTTCGGCAAATGTCACATCGCGTACATTCCGCAGAAGCGTGTCATCGGGCTCAGCAAGATTCCGCGCCTCGTCGACGTGTTCGCGCGGCGCCTCCAGGTGCAGGAGCGGCTGACGCACCAGATCGCCGAAGTCATTCGCGACAAGATCGACCCGCTCGGCGTCGCGGTCGTGATGGAAGGCACGCACCTCTGCATGTCGATGCGCGGCGTCGAGAAGCAGAACTCGTTTGCGGTCACGAGCGCGATGCTGGGCGCGTTCCGCGACAATGCCCGGACCCGCAACGAGTTCCTCGAGCTGATCAGGCATCGGCAGTCGGTGCCCTCGGCCGCGGACGCGATCGCCTCCAGCCTCACGTGCGTCTCGGAGTGAAGCCCCCCCGCGCCGGCCCCGCCACGGCCGATCGGCGGCACCGCGAGCGTGCTTTCGGCGCCGGATCGTGCGCCGCGCCACGCCGCCCTGTTGCCGACGCGTATCGGGTCATCACGCGGCCCGCGTGTGTGTGCCTCGCCATCGTGCTCTGCGCGTCACCGGCGCTCGCCCAGACCCGCAAGCTGCCACCGAAGCCGAAGCCGCACGAGGTCCTTCGTACCGAGCCAGCCGATATCTCGTGCAACGCGACCCTCGGCACTGGTGTGCGAACCGGGCGCACGTTCTGCGATGTGCTCTCCGGCCGCGAGCCGAGCGGCGGCATCATCGTGCGACTCCCGAAGCACACCGGGCCGGCGACGATCTATTTCGACCTGCACAACCGGCACACCTACTCGGCCGAACAGGAGAAGGCCGGTCGCGCGTACACGCGCTACACCGCCACGGTCGGCGTCCTGACCATGGAGAACACGCTGCTGTCGCGGGCAGTGATTCAGAGTGAGTTCCGGAAGGAAGCCGATCTCTTCGACCGTATCGTCGCGAGTTCGGCGCCCGGGGCGAGCGGGACGGCGGGCGTGAAGGCCGTCGCGCCGACGGGCGTCGAGTCGATCGTGATCGACATTCCGGCCGACATCGACCGCGTGAGCATCCTCGGTGAGAAGCTCGCCACGTCGCGCCTGGATGGCGACGCCCTCTACACCGCCCCTGGCCGGCCCGTCGCGGTGATCAGCCAGGTGGTGGTGGAATACAAGCCCGCCCCGCCGCCCCCGCCCGCGAAGACGGTTCGGCGAAAGCGGTAACACGGCCTTGCTCGAGTAATGCACAAGGCACAATGCACAACGGCCGGCAGACTGGATGCGACTGAAGCTAACGACCATGCTCGACACGGCCACACGCGGTGTTCATGTCGAGGACGGTGCCCGCGTCTGTCATTGTGCATTGTGCATCGTGCATTCCGGCTGTCACGGCCGCCGCCCGGAAGCACCGGGGTCGTCGCTCCGTCCCAAAGAGATTAGATTAGCGAGCAGCCGGTAAGCCCCGGGCACACCGGCCGGCAGTTGCCGGTGGAGCGCGTACGCCATGTACGTGTAGTGCCCTTTCCCGTACCGCGCGTGCAGCATGCCGCCTCGTTGCGGCGGTTGGCCGCGATCGTGGGTTGAGAGCAGAGGCGTGTACTGCGCGTCCCAGGTGGCAAAGAACTTCGAGCCGCGCTGCTCGATCCAGCCGGCAAAATCAGAGGGTCCAATCCGGTTCGGCCGCAGCAGCAACGGGTCTGCTTGGGTCAGGATCTCGACGGCAGCTCCTTCCTCGCACACTTCCTCCGCATCGTCCGGCAGCGATGCCGGGAAGGGCGCCAGCGTTGCCGGCGTGAACTCGGGCGTGTTGTACAGCACGACGAGGTTGCCCCCGGCCTTCACAAAGGCCAGCAGCCGGTCGTTGTGGGCGTGGAGATCGGCACGCACGGCGTAGGCCCGGGTGCCTGTGATGATCGTATCGAAGCGCGCCAGATCGCCCGATGCCAGCTCCACGTCGCTCAGCAGGTGAACCGTCGCGCCGAGCTGTGTGATCGCCGCTGGCACCTCATCGCCCACGCCCATGACGTAGCCGACGTTCAATCCGGGTACGACCGACACATCCACACCCCGCACGACCGTGCGGGCTTCGCGATACACGTACTGAACCGGCAGGTCGCGATGCCGGATCGCCTCTATGTCACTCGTGTAGACGCGGCCGCCGACCGTGACAGCCGCGGAGACGGCCTGTGCCTCTGCGGCAAGCGAAGGCACCCGCACCGTGAACACCGTCGAGTGGCTTGCGCCAGCCGCTGCAAGCGAGAATGGCTCACGCTCGGGAGACGACGTCCAGCCGGTGGGCAACGTGAGCGCGACGGTACCCGCGGTTGGCTGCGCCGCGTGATTGGTGACGCGCGCCTCGATACTGATCGCGCCCCCCGAACCGCGCACCAGGATCCCGGACCGCGGGAGCAGTGAGACGCTGACCGCCGGCAGGATCTCGAGCGGATAGAGCTCGTATCCGAACGGCAGGTCCGCCTCACGCCGCATGACGGGCACCCTCAGCGTCAGCGGCACGCCACTGATCCGCACGTCGGCAGATGCGGTGAACGGAGGCGGCGCCTCCGCGCGTCCCGCCATGGACGCGTCGCGCAGCTCGTAACGCGTGTCCTCAGGGGATGCACGCGTGAAGTACGGGCGCGTAGGCGGCGCATCCGTGGGAATGGTGACGGCGAACATGTGCACGCGCGGCTCCATCGGATGAAGCGCTGCGACATCGGCCGGTACGTCGGTCATCAGCGTCCCGCCGGGATGCGTGACCGCCAGCCGTAATACCGAGAGTTCCCCGAGTCCGCGGTTCGTGGCGACGACGCGAACACTCACCGTTTGCCCTGGCGTTACGGGCCCGAGCGTCGGTGGCTGCGCAAACGGGCTCGGTGCATCGCCCGCCGAACGTGGCGGCTCCGCCATCGCCACGAGCTCCAGACCGGCAGCGGAGACGAGTGCCTCTTCCAGTTGGCGTGCCTTGATCTCGAGGATGAACCGGGCGTCCGGATCCGCCGTGGCATCGCGAAGGTGGCGGACGGCGGCCAGGCCGCGCGCGAGCGGCGGAACGCACGCGGACGGATCGGTGATCGCGAAGGCCGCGGGTGCCGCCTCGACCTCCCGAGCGATGGCTTCGAGCGCGGCCACGTGCCCGGCAGGCGCTGGCACGCCGAGCAGCGCGTACAGACCTGGCAGGCTGATGTCGAGGCCCTGGAAAAATCCGTCTTCGTGCTCGGGCGCCACGTCGGGCCGCACGCGCCGATAGAAGAGCGGTTGGCCAGCGGCATACGGATCGAAACGCCCGCTCGTCTGCGACCGCTGCATGCTCAGGCCAAGGCGTCCGAGCAGGCTGTACGACGCGCCAAGCGCCGGATCGTACGCGTTGGTGTCGAGGCGCACGTTCCACGGTTCCGCCTCGCGCACGCCGCCGACGAACAGCTTCCGAACCGCCCATGGCCGGAGACCTTCGTTTTGCAGCTCCGGGTACGCTGACGGGTCGCCCGCCAGTCGCACCGCGTCTGGCGTGAGCGCGCCCGCTGCCTGGTGCTGCCCGTGTCCATCGCGCTCGTTGCCCTGCCAGCGCGACACGACGACGAGCGGACGCGTGCGGCGGATGACGCGAACCATGTCGCGAAGCACGTCGGCGCGATCCCAGTGCTCCAGCGCTTCGTCCAGCCGCTTCGAGAAGCCGTAGTCGGCAACGGCCGTGAAGTACTGCTCGTCGACCCCGTAATACCGTCCGGCAGCCACGAGCTCGGCTGTCCGGATCAGCCCGAGGCCGTCGAACAGCTCGGGCCCGAGTGCGTTGTCGCCGGCCTCGCCACGATTGAGGGTCAGTAGCGCCGTGCGCGCCCCGTCGCGGCGGCTCACCCGTGCCAGCATCGCGCCCTGCTCATCGTCCGGGTGCGCGGTGGTGTGCAGGAGGCTCGCTGTGGTGCGCAGCTTCAGGAGGCGCTCCCAGGTTCGAGTCGCAGACCCGTCCAGAACGTCTCCAGACGGAGGCACCGATTGCCCGCGCGCCAGCACACACAGGGACCCGATCGCCGCGGCGCAGGCGCACGCGCGAACCACAGCAGGGGCGCACAGCATGGCGGGATTGTACTAACGCGTGTAATGCACAATGCACAGGCGGCTGGCGGCTGGCGGCTGGCGGCTGGCGGCTGGCGGTAGGCCTTGGCGGCGGGCGACGGCTCTGGACTCGCGCGCCGGCCGGAGGGAACGGACCGTGCTCGGTTGGCTGAGGGGCTGCGTCTGGCGTGGCGTTAAGCGCAGCGGTTCACGCCAAGCGGCTGAACGCCGGAAGCCGCGCCGCTGACGCGAGCGCCGACGCCTGCCCGCATCTGGCTGGTGTCATTTTGCATTGTGCATTTCGCATTCCGCGGGCCTCACAGTAGGCGGCCCGGGGCCGCTTGGCGGCGCATGGTCCCTGTGGCAGAGTGGGACATGTTCGATTCGAGACCGATTCGGGTGCGGTTCGGCTCCACGGGATGCGTTGCGCTCGTCGCGATCGTGCTCGCCGTGCAGGCGGCGGCCGCGCGGCAGACGCCGGCGGCCCCTGGTTCGATTCAGTTCGAGAATGTCTCCGCGTCGTCCGGCCTGACCTTCGTGCTCGACCAGCATGCCACGCCCGAGAAGAACATGGTCGAGACGATGGCCGGGGGCGTCGCGGTGTTCGATTACGACGGCGACGGCCTGCCTGACCTCTACTTCACCAACGGCGGCTCGATTCCGTCGCTCCGGAAGGAGAGCCCGGGTGAGTGGAATCGCCTGTTTCACAACGATGGCGGTCTGAAGTTCACCGACGTGACCGAGCGCGCCGGCGTGAAGGCGGAGGGATACACGACCGGCGCAGCGGCAGCCGACTTCGACAACGACGGCCGCGTCGATCTGTTCGTCGCCGGCGTGCAGCGCAATCAGTTGTTCCGCAATCTGGGCGATGGCCGGTTCGAGGACATCACTGCGAAGGCAGGGATCAAGAACTTCACCTGGTCGGTCGCGGCGGGGTGGTTCGACTACGACAACGACGGATGGCTCGATCTCTTCGTCGTCAACTACGTGGACTGGACGCCCGAGGGCAACAAGTTCTGCGGCGACCGCGCCCGCGGTCTCCGCGTCTACTGCCACCCGCGGCAGTACAAGGGCCTGCCGAACGCGCTATTCCGGAACCGGCACGATGGCACGTTCGAGGATGTATCGGAGACCTCCGGGATCGCCGCGCACACCGGCAAGGGGATGAGCGTCGCGTTCGCCGACTACGATGGCGACGGGTTCACCGATGTGTTCGTCACGAACGACGCGATCCCCGACTTTCTCTTTCACAACCGCGGTAACGGTACGTTCGAGGAGGTGGGGCTGCTCGCGGGCGTGGCGGTGCCTGCGCATGGCCGGCCGATCTCGAGCATGGGCGTGGACTTCAGGGATTACGACAACGATGGCCGGCCCGACCTCAACGTGACGGCGCTCACGGGCGAGACGTTTCCGCTCTTCAAGAACGAGAACGGCAGCTTCTTCCGTGACGTGACCTACGCGAGCGGGCTCGGCGCGGCCAGCATCCGCATGAGCGGATGGGGCAACGCGCTCGCGGATTTCGACAACGATGGATTCAAGGATCTCGTGACGGCGAACTCGCACGCCAACGATCGAATCGAGGAGTTCGAGTCGGCGACGTACCGGCAACGCAACGCCGTCTTCAGAAACGTCGACGGCAAGTTCCAGGACGTCTCGGCCCAGGCGGGTGCCGACTTCAGCGTGGCGCGGGCAAACCGGGGCGTCGGCGTTGGCGATTTCGACAACGATGGCCGGCTCGACGTCGTCGTCAGCGTGCTCGGCGAGCAGCCGCTGCTGCTGCACAACGTGAGCGAGCACCAGAACACGTGGATTGTGCTGCGTCTGTCAGGCCAGTCGAGCAACCGCGGCGGGCTCGGCGCGCGGGTGCACCTCGGGACGCAGTGGAACCACATGACCACGGCTGTCGGCTATGCGTCGTCGAGCGACTACGGCGTGCACTTCGGGCTCGGTGGCGCAAAAGCGATCGAGCACATCGAGATCACATGGCCGAGCGGTATCAAGCAGACGCTCGAGAACGTCGCGGCGAGCCAGGTGCTGACGGTGACCGAACCGAAGAAGTAGAGGCCTGGCTGCACTCGCGGCAGCCGGTCCGATGTGCGTTCTACTCGGGTGGCGTCAGCACGGCGTCTGCGGCACCGCCGGCGGGTTCCTCCGGCGCGTTCATGTCGTGGAGTCTCTGGTACTCCGCCATCGCCGTCTTCGCCGCGTCCGCGCGCTGCAATGCCTGATAGGCCCGTGCCAGCTGGTAATGCACGTCGCCGTCCTCGTCTTGCGGTGCGGCAGCCTCGAGGTGGGGCAGCGCCGCCTCGAACTTGCCGGCGAGCACGTACGCGCGCCCGAGCGACGCCTGTGCGGCGAGCGCCTGCGGATCGGCCTTCACGGCCCGCTCGAGCACCAGGATCGCCTCGTCGATCCGCTGGGACAGGAGCAGCGCGTCGCCGTACATGAACAACAGCGAGCCGTTGTCCGGATGCTCCCGCGTGAGCCGCTCGAGCAGCGGGATGGCCTCGCCTGGATCGTTGGCTCGCACCAGCGCCTCGGCGAGCGCCGCCTCCACTGATGGATCTCCCGGAGCAAGCGCGAGCGCGGCCCGGACGGCCGTGACCGCGTCCTGGCGTCGGCCCTGTGCCTGCGCGATCTCCGCTCGGATCAGGTGCAGTTCGAGTGATGGCGGCAACGCCTCGAGCGCGGCGACCGATTCGGTCGCCAGCCGGTTTGCCGCGCGGATCGTCCAGTACAGCCCGACTGGCGATTTCACCTTGCGCGCCGCGAGCAGCGCCTCCCGAAACTTCCCGTCCAGGAAGAGGCATTCGGCCGGCCTGGTGGCGCAGGTCGCCGGGGTGCGTGGCGGCGCTTTCTGGAGCTCTGCGGCCGCCCACTCAGGCTTCTCGGCACGGTCATACAATTCCGCAATCGATTCGTGCAGACCGCCGACCGGCGGGGTGCCTTCGAGCACGCGGCGGTAGATCGCAAGGGCGGCCGCGAACTTCTCTCCCGTCGCGGCGACCTCCGCAACGATCAGCTCTAGCAGCGGCGAGTCGGGTGCCTGCTGCTGCAACGCGCTGAACGCCTCTTCAGCAATGCCCTGGTAGCTGCGGGCCAATCCGTACCACGCCTTTGGATTCTGGCCATCGAGCGTCGTCAGCGTGCGGTAGTGGACGGCGGCACTGGCGGAGTCGCCGAGGGTCAGCTTCGCCCGTGCCAGCATCTCGCGCGCCTGGGCGTTCTCCGGCATGGCGGTCACCGCTTGCTGCAGCGGCGGAACGGCTTCCTTCACACGTCCCACCTCCAGGAGGGATGCGCCGAGGAAGAGCGCGACCGGCGCCAGCGAGGGTTGCAGCGCCGCGGCTCGCTGCAGCGGTGCGATCGCGAGAGGCGCCTGCCCGCCCATGTAATGCGCCATCCCGAGGTTCATCAGCAGGCCTGCGTCCTTCGGCCGCTCCCTGGCGAGCTCCGCATAGATCTCGGCGGCGGCCGCGTAATCGCCGGCCTGCATGGCAGCGGAGCCCTGCGCCGCTCGGGATTCAGCTGAGTCGCCGGTCGCCTGCGCGGTGACGCCATGCGGGGTTCCTGCCAGGCCGAGGACGAGCAGGCCGACTGTGCACGCAGTCTTCATCTGAATCGAGCATACACGAGGGTGCGAGACCAGCTCAGCGTGCCAACGGCTCGACGACGCACAGCCGCACTCAGGCCGGATCCTGAAGCATCGGAGCGAGCGTACATAGACGGACGCTGTCGGCAGTCAGCGATGAGCCTGCCTACATCGCTACGCCGAGCGGTCGCTTGAGGACCAGCGCAAACACGAGCGTGAGGGCCAGGTAGACGCCCGACCAGCCGATGTCCCAGCCGGCGACGGAGAAGGGGCGTTCGGGATACGCGATCGTGATTGCCGCCAGGCCCGAACCGCCCGGCAGTGGCGTCTCGGATGGATACCGCAGCTGATTGAGCAGCCCGGCGTCGGGCCGCACCGGCGATCGACGTGCCACGCCATCAGACACCACCAGCGTCTTGGTGAGCACGGTGCCGGCCACGTGCACGCGCAGTTGATACGAGCCGCCGGCCCGGGGCCTGACTCGCCACGCAATCTCACGGTCGGACGGCAACGACACCGCCGGCGTCTCGACGCTCACGCCATCGGGAGCCTCCAACACCGGGACTGCGCGGGTCTCCGGCGCTGTCTCGCGCGCGCCCATCTCCCGGCCTTGAATGGCGTCTCCAAGCCGAAGCTTTACCAGAACGGGTACCCCGATCGTCAGCCCCGTATAGCCGTAGCGGAACTCCATGTGCAGCATCAGCGCCAGCATGGGCACGATCAGCCACAGCGTCGGCGCGAGTGACAGCCGCAGATAGTGGAGCGTGTGGCGCAACACGTCGCCCTGTGCGCGAAACAGCGCGACGATGTCGTCGTTGAACAGCCGCATCTCGAAGATGGCCGCCTGCATCGCTCGTTTGGCAGCGACCAGCGCCCGCTGATCGGCGGTCCACTTGAACGCCAGGAGAACGGCGGCCGCGGTGACGAGCGACAGCAGGGCCAGGCCGGCGATCACGGGCAGCCGGTCGAGCGGGCCCAGGCTCGCGTCGAACAGCCACGTCAGCGCACGGTTCAGCACGATCACGTCGGGCCTACGAGATGTAGCCGAGCCCCTTCAGCCGCTTCTTGATCTCGTCTTCCGTGTCGGCTGTCTCGAGATGCGCGATCTCCTTCTCGAGCGCGTGGGTAATGAACTCCTGCACCGAGGAATACCCTGCCAGGTCCGAGTACCGCTTCACTTTGGCGAGCAACGCTTTATCGAGCTTGATCGACGATCCAAACATTTCTCAGTGCTCCTTGTCAGGTGCAGGAAACCCTTCGATCCCGAGCTCGGCGAGGATGGCCGGTGCGAGTTCCTGCAGGTTCGCCACCGGCCGCCGGAGACGCTTGGTGCTCAGGAGAATGCCGGGGACCGTCGCTGGATCCATGCAATGGTCACCGCTCCAGGCGCCCCGGTTATCCATGATGACGTCACTGGACACACCGCCCAGCGCTGAGACGTCGGACGTCCGCGTGCCCCTGGCGTAGCCGACGACGATGTCCGGTGCCAGGTCTTCGCTGCCAGCCAGCCTGTAGACATCCTCACGACGGAACGCCCTCGTGACCGCCGGCGCTCCGGTGGCGGGGTCCACTGTGCGCAACAGCTTGTCGCTGATCTCCCGCACGAGCGCGGCACGTGCACCGGGCTCGACGATCCCTACCGACTCCCGCCCGCGCAGGTTGACGTACACGCCGTTCAGACCGATGCCGTACGCCCGTGTCCCCGACCAGTCGATGTCGTCGAACGATGCGTCGGCGCCTCCGGTGGGACGCCGCCGGAGCTTCAGATAGCCGTTGTCGCGCAACCAGCTGTTCATGTTGAACGCGCGGCGCCAGGAGGCGAACCCGTGGTCCGACATGATGACGAGGAGATCGTCGCCGCGGAGCCGCGGGAGTGTCCGCCCGACAATGCCGTCCATCTCCTCGTAGAGGTTCTCCACGACCGAGCTGTACTTCGGATCCACTTTGGGATCGTACGCGGGGTGCTGCGGATCCATCGCGCGCCACATCATGTGCGACACCTGATCGACGTGGCCGAAGTAATAGAACAGGAACCCGTCAGTTGCATGCTCGAGGACGTCACGGTACTGACGTTCGTTTTCGCCCGCGGCGATTCGCGCCTGATCGAGGAACTCGGATGGCGTCAGCACGCCTGTTTTCAGGCTGGCGGTGTCCTCCGGCATGCCCTGCGTGTAGAACCGCCCTGTGGCGGCGGCCAGGTCCGCCGCGTACGTGGCCGGGGACGACACCGGCAGCGCCGGCGCGAGCGGATCGAGGTTGAGCGGGGTGACGTAGAGAACGAACTCAGGCTCGAGCTGTTTCAAGTAGAAACGGCATTCGGCGCGGATGTCTCCCCACGCGAGCTCGAACTGGACGGGCACCCAGTCGCTCCATTCCCCGACGCGCAACAGCCGCTCTTCGGCTCCGACCACGATCTTCGCGTACGTGTGCGAGGGGTCGATGTGGGCGACGAAATCGGTCGTCAGCGTGCGGGACTCCTTCAGCAGCGGGTCGGGGGGGCCCTCGAGCGCGGCGCGCACGGCGCCATCCTTGACTTCGACGGTGTGGATCCGACCTCCACCGACCTGGCCAGCCGGCGCGAACGGATCGGACGTGTAGAACGAGAACGTGCCGTACGTGCCGAGCAGGTCGGGTGTGCCCATCCCGCTCAGCTCGCGCGTGGCGCGTCCGGACGGGGGGAAGTTGGCCGGCATGCGGATGATGGTCGTGTCGATGCCGTGGGCGTCCAGCACCTCCCAGAAGGCCCGGCCCTTCCTGAGCAGCTCTACGCGTCCTGACGTGAGCGGGAGTTGCCACCGTCCAAGCGAGATGAAGCGACTCGGCGGCTCCGTCCGCGTCGTGGACAGATACGGCGCCATCGTCTTGGGGTCGCGGTGGACGAAATCGAAGATGCCGTGGCCGCCAGGGTCGAGCCCGGTGATGAACGACGACCAGGCCACGGGGCTCTGGGGTGGGATCGAGGTGCCGAGCGCGGCGAACCCGCCCCGTGCGGCGACCTGCGCGAAATGCGGCATCCGGCCACGGGCCATGAGATCGCGCGTCAGGTTGAAGTCCAGGCCGTCGAATCCCAGCACGATGACGCGCCGGCCAATCGCGTGGTGCTGACGACGGCCGCACCCACTCGACCCGATCAGGAGCACCGCGCAGGCGCCGGCAACGAGCCACAGAATGCGCGGGCGTCTCATACGAGCCCCGCGAGAGGTTTTCCATCCATGTAGGCCGGCGGCTCGATGCCGAACAGGCGCAAGGCCGTGGGCGCGAGATCGATGAGCGCCGGCTCCGACGCCTTAACCGACCGGTTGCAAAAGAAGACGCCGGGCACCAGGCGCGGATCGATGCAGTGATCGCCGCTCCACGCCTTGGTGTTGTCGTCGAACACGGGCCCGGCCACGATTCCCGTGGCCCCGTCCCACGACACGCGGTAGCCGGCGTTGTAGCCGATCAGCAGATCCGGCGCGTTCTCCACGTACGGGCCGGCGTAGAGCGTGGCGGTGTCGAAGGCCTCGCGGATCGCGACCGCATTCTTCTCTGCGTCCCGGAGACCCGTGAGCTTCGCGATGATCTCGGCCTTCAGCGCGGCAGTCTCCGCGCCCGGCGCGACGATCCCTTGCGCTTCCCGGCCCGCGAGGTTGAGAAACATGCCCGTGAGGCCGACCGAGTAGGCCCGCGTGGCAGACCAGTCCACGTCGCGAAGCCACTCGGCGCGCCCATCGCTGCCGGGCTTCAGGACGAGATACCCTTCGCGCTGGAGCCAGCTATTCAGGTTGACGCCGCGGCGGAATGAGTTGAATCCGTGGTCCGACACGACCATCAGGACGTCTTCGGCGCCGAGCTGCTGCATGACGCGACCGACCAGCGCGTCGTTGTGGCGATACAGCTCCGCGATTGCGTTCTGATGCGGGCTCGTTTCGGCGCGGTGCGCCGGGTGGGAGGGGTCGAGATACCGCCAGAACATGTGCTGGATGCGATCGGTCGCGTCGAAGACGCACACCAGGGCGCCCGTTCGCAGGCGATCCAGCGCCGAGAAGAACATCTCCTGGCGCTCACGATCGATGTCGTACGCCTGCTGCAGGAAGATGCCCTCGGTTGTGACGCCTTCATTGAGCGCCCAGGTGTCCTCGGCGAGCCCGAGCGTCGCGTACGGGCCGATCCGCTTGGCCAGGTACATCGAGTAGTAGAGCGGGTGCGACACCGGCATCGCCGGCTTCTCGGGATCGAGGTTGATGGGCGACATGTACATGGAGAAGTGGCCGCCCATCTCGATCAGGAGGAGACGCGTAATCCCCGAAACCGCCACTCCCGGCGCGGCCCGGAACCGCAGCGTGACCCAGTCGCTCAGTCGTCCCGGCGTGAGTGCCACACGCGTGCCTCCACAGGCGACCTCCACCTGCTGCGCGGACCGATCGAGCACAATGCGCAGCCGCACCCGCAAGGGCCGTGAGTCGGCCGCAAACGGATTCTCCGGCCCCTCGACTGCCGTCTCGATGCGGTCGCCCTCGACGGTGACGGGCACTCGCGTGCCGCCCTCCTTGAAGCGCTCGCCATCGGAACGCGTGGTGAACAGCACGAAGGTCCCCTGGGTGCCGAGCAGGTCGGGCACGGACATCGCGCTCAGCTCTGCGCCGTAGAAGCGATCCGGGGGAAACGTGATCGGGACGCGCAGGATCGTGCTCCAGATCCGGTGCTCGCCGAGCACGACCCAGAACGGCTTCGATTTGCGCAGCAGGCGCAGCTCGGGCTTCTCGAGCGGAATCCGGTAGCGCCCCAGGGTGAAGAACCGCTTGACGCTGCCGAGGTACGCCGACGACAGCACTGGCAGGTAGGTCCGGCGATCGCGGTCGAGGAAATCGAAAATGTTGTGCCGTCCTGGCTGCGTGCCAGTGCTGAACGACGACCACGCCACCGGCGACACCGACGGAAACGTGGTCTTCAGGCGCCGGTAGCAGCCAGCCTTCGCAAGCTTCTTGAAGTTCGGCAGCAGACCCTGAGCCATGAACCGATCCGTGAGCGTCGGGTCCTGGCCGTCCAGCCCGACGATGACGAGTCGCCTGATGCTGGCGCGCGGGGGCGTGCCACCGCGCAGGCGCCGCCACAGCATGCGAAAGGGCCAGAACAGCAGGGACACAATCGCAGCGACCGTCGTCGTGAAGAGCACGAGAAACGACGAGAGCAGCGCGAAGCCCGCGCCCGGGCCGACATAGGCGTCGGCGGATTCCGGCGCGCCGAGGATGAGGAAGAGCGCGGCAATCGCGAGGACGACCCTGGCCGGCCGGCGATCGTCGCGTGATCGGCGCGGGTCTCGGACGTCCGGTTGCGAGTGGCTGATCATTCCGCGGAGAGCAGTGTACGGTTCTCAGACAGGCTACTGGATGCGCCCGAGCCGCTGGCAGCCTGCTGCCTCGAGTCTGTGGCCCGTCGTCGGAATCTCTCAGCCACGGCGGTCCTCCAGCACTCGTACGATTCGCTCGACGCACTCGTCTATCGTGAGGACCTCCGTATCGAGAGACAGGTCTGGCGTGACTGGGACGTCGTACGGCGCGCTCACGCCCGGAAAATCGAGCAGCTCGCCGGCGTCAGCCCGCGCGTAGCTGCCGGTCTCCTCCCGCGCGCGGCACGTGTCGAGCGGCGCTGCGAGGTGGATCTCGACAAAGCGGTGGTTCCCGATCGCCTGCCGCCCGCGTTCCCGGACTGCCGCACTCGGCGCGACAAAAGCGCAGATGCAGATCAGCCCGGCATCGTTCATGAATCGCGCGACATCGATTGCTCGTCGCAGGTTCTCGGATCGCTCGGCCGCCGTGAACCCGAGATCCTTGCTGATCGTGGCCCGCATCACGCGCCCGTCAAGGACCGTCACCGCGCGGCCCATCTCGAACAGGCGGCGTTCGAGCGCGTACGCGATTGTCGTTTTGCCCGAGCCTGGCAAGCCGGTCAGCAGGATCGTGAGCGGCTGGTGCCCGAAGCGACGCGCGCGCTCGGCGGTCGTGACCTGGGAGGCGCCTAGCGCCTCCGCTGCGGTCGAGGTGTCGTCGTCCCAGTTGTCGCGGAGAAACGCGGGAGCACTCGAACGATCGACGATCATCCCCGCGCCCACGGTCCTGTTGCTCAGGCGATCGATCAGGATGAACGCGCCCGTCGTCCGGTTCTGATGGTAGGCGTCGAACGCGACGGGCCGGCTGAGCGTGACGAGGCAGCGCCCGACCTCGTTCATCAGCAGTGCGTCGGCCTCCTGGCGCTCGAGGCTGTTCACGTTGATGCGATATCGGAGCGACGACAGCGTCGCGGTCACGAGACTGCCGGCGTGCTTGACCCAGTACTGGTGTCCCGGACGGAGCGGCTCGTCGGCCATCCAGACCACCATTGCGTCGAGGTTCCGATCGACGCGCGGCAGGTTCTCGGGCCGCACGAGCATGTCGCCGCGGCTCACGTCAATCTCGTCGCTGAGCGTCAGGGTCACGGCCATCGGCGCGAACGCCTCGGCCTGCTCGCCCTCCCAGGTCACCACAGTGCGAACGCGGCTGCGGGCTCCTGACGGCAGCGCCACGACCTCGTCGCCGGGCCGGACGACGCCGGAGGCAATCGTTCCTGCAAACCCGCGGAAATCCAGGTGCGGTCTGTTGACGTACTGGACGGGGAAACGGAAATCGATCAGGTTCCGATCCGACGACACGTGGATCGTGTCGAGGCAGTGCAGCAGCGTCTCGCCCCGATACCAATCCATGTGTCGGCTGGGATCGACGACGTTGTCTCCGTGCAGCGCCGATACCGGGATGAAACGCAGATCCGTGAATTCGAGCTTGGCGGCGAACTCGGCATACGCCGCCCTGATGGATTCGAAGACTCTCTCCGAATGCTCCATCAGATCCATCTTGTTCACGGCGACGATGACATGCCGGATGCCGAGCAGCGACGCGATGAAGCTGTGGCGCTTCGTCTGGCGCACAACGCCGTTCCGCGCGTCAATCAGAATGATCGCGACATCGCACGTGGATGCTCCCGTGGCCATGTTCCGCGTGTACTGTTCGTGCCCGGGCGTGTCGGCAATGATGAACTTCCGCCGCGCGGTCGAGAAGTAGCGGTAGGCGACGTCGATCGTGATCCCCTGTTCACGCTCCGCCCTCAGCCCGTCGGTCAGCAGCGACAGGTCCAGGTCGCCGCCCGCCCGGCCTCGGCGCTCACTGTCTTTTCTGACGGCGGCGAGCTGATCGTCGTAGATGGTCTGCGTGTCGTAGAGCAGCCTGCCGATCAAGGTGCTCTTCCCGTCGTCCACGCTGCCGCAGGTGAGGAAGCGTACCAGCTCCTTGCGCTCGTGCCGCGCGAGGTAGGCGTCGATGTCGGTCGAGATGAGCGAAGCGTCTGGAAGCATCAGAAGTAGCCTTCCTTCTTCTTCTGTTCCATCGAGCCCGCCTCGTCGTGGTCGATCATGCGGCCCTGCCGCTCGGATGTCCGCGCGAGCAGCATTTCCTGGAGAATCGCCGGCACCGTCGTGGCTGACGATTCCACCGCTCCGCTGAACGGGTAGCAGCCGAGAGTCCGGAATCGCACGACCCGCACCTGCGGACGCTCGCCGGGCTCGAGCGTGAGCCGCTCGTCGTCCACCATGATCAGATTGCCTTCACGCTCGACGACCGGGCGTGGGGCGGCGAAATAGAGCGGGACCATCGGGATCTGTTCGAGGTGGATGTACTGCCAGACATCGAGCTCGGTCCAGTTCGACAGCGGGAACACGCGGATGCTCTCGCCCTTGTTGATCCGGCCGTTGTACAGGTTCCACAGTTCCGGCCGCTGGTTCTTCGGATCCCACTGGTGGAAGCGATCCCGGAATGAATAGACGCGTTCCTTGGCCCGCGACTTCTCCTCGTCGCGTCGCGCTCCGCCGAACGCGGCGTCGTACCCGCCGGCGGTGAGCGCCTGGAGCAGGGCTTGCGTCTTCATGACGTCGGTCCATTTCCTGCTGCCGGCGGTCACCGGGTGCAGGGCGCGCGCTTCCGGCGTCCGGTTCGTGTGCACGATCAGGCGCAGCCCGTGCTCGCGGCAGAACGTGTCGCGGAACGCGATCATCTCGCGGAACTTCCAGCCGGTGTCGATGTGCAGCAGCGGGAACGGCAGCGGACCCGGGTGGAAGGCTTTCATCGCCAGCCGCACCAGCACCGACGAGTCCTTGCCGATCGAGTACAGCATGACCGGGTTCTCGAATTCGGCCGCCACTTCCCGGATGATGTGGATGCTCTCGGCCTCCAGCTGCTTCAGATGTGTCAGAACGTAACCGCTCATGCGCCGTCCACCAGATACCCGTCGGATGTGAGCCTCGCCACGATGAGGGCCGAGGCTTCCTCCACCGACGTCTGTCGCGTGTCGATCGTCAAGTCCGCATCCGACGGCGACTCGTACGGATCCGAAACGCCCGTGAAGTTCGTCAGCGAGCCCGCGCGTGCTTTCGCGTATAGCCCCTTCGGGTCCCGTGCCTCGCAGGTCTCGAGCGGCGTGGACACGTGCACGAGGAGGAAGCCGCCGAGCCGTTCGATCATGCGCCGGACCTCGCGCCGCGTCTCTGCGTACGGAGCGATGACGGGGCAGAGGACGATGCCCCCGTGCCGAACGATCTCCGAGGCGACCCACCCGATGCGGAGCACGTGCAGGTCGCGGTGCTCACGCGAAAACCCAAGCTCCGACGAGAGGTGACGCCGGACCACGTCGCCGTCGAGTTGCGTAACCGGGCGGCCCGTCGCCGCTGTCAATCGCCCGTCGAGCGCCCGTGAAATGGTCGATTTGCCCGAACCCGACAGGCCGGTCAGCAACACGCAGAAGCCCTCGGTCCGGCGCTCGCGGGTTCGTTCGCGGTGGGTGGGAAGCGGGGAAGCCACGGCAACCGAAAACTCAGAACGGGTAGACGAGCGGCGCGAGCGTCACGGTGACCACGCCGCACAGCAGATCCAGCGGCACGCCCATGCGCGCGAAATCGGAGAACCGGTAGCCGCCCGGCCCGAGCACCATCAGGTGCGTCTGGTAGCCGGAGGGAATCGCGAACCCGGCGGATGCGGCTATGGCGACCGTCACCGCGAACGGCAGAAAGCTGACCCCAAGTCCCTGCGCAGCCGCGTGTGCAATGGGGAATGCCAGCGCCGCGGCGGCGTTGTTGGTGACGAGCTCCGTCATCGCGACCGTGAGCACGTAGATCGTGGCCAGCACCACCCACGGGCCGAACGCCGCGGAGGCCCCGACGATGCGCCCGGCCCATGCGGTTGCGAGTCCCGTGGTTTCGATGCTCCTGCCGATCACCAGCGCGGCCACGATCGCAACGAGCACTGGCACGTCGACGCTCTGCCTCGCGTCACTCGCTGACACACAGCCGGTTGCGACGAGCAACAGGGCGGCAATGAAGGCCGCATGCAGGATGCCGATCCCGGTGTATTGCTCGAGCGACGCGACCGCGATCATCGCAACCATGATAGTGATCGCGACCCACGCCTTGTCGTGCCGTACCGGACGCGAGTCGTCGATCTGCGACACCAGCAGGAAATCACGGTTGTTGCGATGGTGCCTGGCGAACCCGTCCGGCGCCTGCAGCATCAGCGTGTCGCCTGCGCGGAGCACGATGTCGCCAATGCGGCCATGGAGCCTGCCGCCGTTTCGATACACCGCGATGACGGCCGCATCGTATTCGGTCCGGAATCGACCGTCGCGGATGGTCAGGCCGACGAGCGGATGCGTGTCGCTCACCACGGCTTCGACCAGCCGGCGGCTCAGTCGTGAAGCGGTGATCTTGGCTTCCGCGGCGCTGGCGGGCCTGAGGCCCTTGATGCGCTGAAGGTTCACGATGGACTCGACCACGCCGACAAACACCAGGAGGTCGCCGGCGCGAAGCACGTGCTCCGGTCCCACAGCGACCATCGTCTCACCATCGCGTTCAATCGCGCTCAGATAGGACCCAGGGAGCCGCCGCAGCCCGGCCTGCTCGATCGTCAGCCCCTCGACCGCGCTTTCGCGGTCGACCTGCATCTCGACGGTGTACTGCCGGGGATCCGCCACGTCCGTGCGGAACGGCGTCCTCTCCGGGAGCAGCCAGCGTGACGTCGCGACAATGAAGGCCACACCCGCCACGGCGCAGACAGCGCCTACCGGCAGGAGCGTGAACATGCGCAGCAGCGGCATGGACGGATCCGCCTTCCGCGCATCAACCATCAGCGCGTGAACGACGAGATTGGTGCTGGTGCCGAGCAGCGTGCACATACCACCGAGAATGGCGGCGTAGCTGAGCGGCATCAGCAGCCGGGACGGGCTGACCCCGATCTTCTTGCACCAGTCATTCACGACGGGGATGAACATCGCCACTACGGGAGTGTTGTTGAGGAACGCGCTGATTGCCACGACCGTCGCTCCGAGGCGGAGCTGCGCCCGGGCCGCATCGGCCGGGCGGCCGAGTAGCCGCTCCGTTACCACGGCCATGCCGCCGGTTTCCGTGAGGGCGGCCGCAACTACATACAGGACGGCGACCGTCATCACGCCTTCGTTCCCGAATGCCGAGGCCAGCTCCCGAACCGGAGGAAACCGCGGCGACACCAGGCTGAACGACACGAGCAGCAGAGCGCCGCCCATCAGGATGACGTCGGGCCCGGCAGTGTTCCGGGACAGCGCCCACAGCATGAGCACGACAACGGCCAGCGTGAGCCACGCTTCCCAGCCCATGCCTAGAGAAAGCAGGCCGCGGCGGTGCCGTGAACGCGCCGCAGGCGGACGCCGGCGCAGAGTGCTCTCGCAGCAGACCGCGCGCGCGATCCGCCGGCAGCCGGGATCGTCACGTCAGGCATCACCGCGTCGGTGGCGAAAACCGCCCTCTGTTCTGAGAGGCGGCCGCTTGCCGTCGTCGAGGGCCGGACGTGAATGTGGGGATGAAACATCGCGGGAGCCAGAGGCGATATTCTACAGGACGGGCTGCCCGGCCATTGGCGGTCACGCGTCGCCTGATCATGCAATCACTTGCGCAACTCGTGCGGCGACTTCGGTACGGACGGCCGGTGGTGGTCGTCTCGGGCCTGCCACGGTCTGGCACCTCGATGATGATGCAGATGCTGCACGCCGGGGGACTCGGCATCCTGACCGACGCCGTTCGGACCCCGGACGGCAGCAACCCGAAGGGATATTTCGAGTTCGAGGCCGTGAAGGACCTCGACAAGGGCGGCTCGCTGGCCTGGCTCGCGGATGCGCGGGGCAAGGGCGTAAAGATCGTATCGTCGCTGCTCCGGTGGCTGCCGGAGACCTACAGCTACCAGGTGGTTTTCATGCAACGCAACCTGGACGAGGTGGTTGCCTCGCAGAACAAGATGCTCGCCGATCGTGGCGCGCCCCAGGATGAGGCGCAGAACAGCCGCATCAGGGAACTGTACCAGACGCACATCGACGATACCGTCCGATTGCTGCGTACCCGCTCCTGCTTCTCGACTCTCGTCGTCGACTACGGTGTGACGCTGACGCGACCGGACGACACGGCACGCCGGGTCGAGAGCTTCCTGCGACGGCGGCTCGACGTCGATCGCATGGCAGCCGCAGCCGATCCCGCTCTGTACCGCAACCGCACGAAGTCGCGTTGAGTGGGACTGGGTCCTCCCGAACGGCCGCACTAAACCCGCGATTCACTTGTGTAGTCATGTGGGGCAGGCCTTCAGGCCTGCTTGCGAGCGCGATTTGCAGGGCTGAAGCCCTGCCCCACGTGACTGATGGGTGACAACACAAGTGAGCACCCGATTAGGATCAGCACAATGATGTTCAGATTCGGCCGGCCTCGGCCGGTGTGGGTTGCCGTGGCACTCGCCGCGCTCGGGTGCCTCATCGGCGCCTACATCTACCGGGCGAGAGGGCCGCATCTGTCACAGCCTGGCCCGGCCGCGAAGCCGCTGAGCGGAGGCGTTCGAACTCCGGAGCTGACGCCGGTCGGGGGGCCGCGATTCACCGGCGCGAACGTCGTCGTGATCTCCGTCGATACGCTCCGTCGCGATCACCTGTCGCCCTACGGCGCGACGTTCGAAACGGCGGCAGCGAGCCGGCTCGCGCGCGAGGGCGTCGTCTTCGAGCGCGCCGTCTCTCAAGTGCCTCTGACGCTGCCGTCTCACACGTCCATCTTCACGGGCCTGTACCCTCCGCACCACACGGTGCGCGACAACGGAGGGTTCGTGGTCGGACAGGACTCCACGACCCTGGCGGAACGTTTTCTGGCAGCGGGCTACAAGACCGCGGCATTCGTGTCGGCGTACGTTCTCCATTCGAGTTGGGGCATCGGCCAGGGGCACGAGACGTACGACGATTTCTTCGACTACGCGGGGCTCGAGAACCGGCCGCTCACCGATGTCGAGCGGCCGGCCGGGCCGGTCGTCGATGCGGCCCTCGCATGGCTGCGGCAGCCCCGGCGCGACAAGCGGCCGTTCTACCTCTGGGTCCACCTCTACGATCCGCATCGGCCGTATGAGGCGCCCGCGGAGTACGCGCGAAAGGCCCCGACGCCGTATGCCGGCGAGGTGATGTACGCCGATGCGCAGGTGAACCGCCTGCTCGATGCGCTCGACGCGCTCGGCGTGCGCGGCAATACGCTGGTCGTCTATCTCTCCGACCACGGCGAGTCGCTCGGCGACCACGGCGAGCCGACCCACGGCATCTTCCTGTACGGAGCGACGCTCGATGTGCCGTTCATCATTGCGCCACCGTCGAGCGGCCGCCTCGGCTCGCCGGCCGTCGCCCTCGCCGGCCGGCGCGTCCGGGGCCTGGCGCGACTCGTCGACGTTACGCCGACCGTGCTCGATCTCGCCGGGCTGCCTGTGCCATCCGGTCTCGACGGGGTCAGCCTGCTGCCCATGGTGGCGCACGAAGCCGCGGCGGCGAATTCGTCGCCCGCCGCGGATCCGGCAGACGCGCTTGCCGGTCCGGTGTCGTATGCGGAGACGTATTACCCGAGGTTCCATTACAACTGGAGCGAACTCATCGCTGTCGAGACGGCACGCTGGAAATACGTGCGCGCGCCCCGGCCAGAGCTCTACGACCTGCGCAAGGATCCCAAGGAGCTTCACGACGTGACGGCCGAGCACCCGGAAGTCGCGGCGACGCTCGCCAGGCAGCTCGACTCGATGGCTCAAGGGAAAGCCAGCAGCGCGCCCACGCCGGCCAAGATCGATCCCGAAGCGCTCGCTCGGCTGCGGGCCCTCGGCTACGTCGGCGGGGACGATGTACCCGCCGCCCGGCGGACGGGGCCGCGTCCTGATCCAAAGGACGGACTGCCGCTGCTCGAGGAATTGCTGCAGGCACAGACCGACCGTGATGCGGGCAGACTGGACGAGGCTCTCAGACGCCTCGAGGCGCTCACCGAGCGGGATCCGCAGAACCCGGCCGTCTACATCACGCTGTCGTCGGTGTACGACCGCCGCAAGGACACCGAGGGAGCCATCAGGGCCGCCAAACGCGCCGTCGCGCTCGACCCGCAATCGGCGATCGCCGTGATGGACCTGGCGTTCGCCTTCCAGTCCGCTGGACGCCGCGACGAAGCCGCCGCGGGATTCGAGCGGGTGCTGTCGCTCGACCCCGAGAACCTGAAGGCGCTTCTCAACCTCGGTGAGATTCATCACGCCCGTGGCGACCGTGAGAAGGCATTCGAGCTGTACCAGCGGGCGGTCGCGGCGGCGCCGCGTCTGGCGCGGGCGCGGATCAGCCTGGGCAGCGTCGCGCTCGAGCTGAAGCGCTTCGCCGTCGCGGAGGAGGCACTGAAGCAGGCCGTCGCGCTCGGAGGCAACCAGCCGGATCTCCACTTCAACCTGGGCGTCATGGCGGAAGAGCGCGGGCAGCGCGCGGTTGCTGCCCGCGAGGACCGGGCCGAGGTCGCCGCATTTCCGGATTCGCTGGGCGCCTGGGTGAACCTGGGGTTGCTGGAGCGCCAGGCCGGCAGAGTCGACGCGGCGCTCGCCGCCTTCGAAGGGGCTGCGAGGGCGAAGTCGGATGCCTTCGAAGGGCCTTACCTGCTGGCGGAGACGCTCGCGGCGGTCGGACAACGCCAGGACGCCGAGCGTTGGGCCCAGGAGGCGCTGCGCCGCAGCCCCAACGAGCCGCGCGCGCAGGAGCTGCTGCAACGCATCCGGCGGTCAGCCGGACGCTGAGACGACCGTAAGTGCGCCGCTCTCATCCGAATTCACCCGGATGAACACGTCGAGCACGTGAAGGATCCATAAGAGAAGACAACGGAGGGCCGACGTTCTCAGCCGCCGCGGCGCACGATGGCCGTGCCACGTCCGCGCTCGAGCGTCACGAATCGATCGCCGGGCATTGCCCCGAACTCCTCGGCCGTTCCGTCCGGCCACTCGACGACGAGCCGCGTGACCCGCGCGGACGGACCGAGGCCGAAGTGGACGCGGGAATCGCTGGCGCTCAGGTAGCTGCCGTCCGTGTGCGCCCGGCGCCAGAGGATTGGCTGCCCGTCGATCTCGACTCCGACGCGCGCGCCGATGCCGAAGCGGTTGCCCGTTGCGGAGCGGAGCACCACCTCAATCCAGTGTGCGCCTGCAACGCGCGCCGCCTGCCCCGCGTTTGCCGCTGCGAGTGTCTCGATTCAGCAGCAGCCAGGCCGGGCCGGCGTTCTGCGAGACCACCAGATCCACGTCGCCATCGTTATCGATGTCGCCGGAAGCAACGCCGCGCCCGACGCCGAGACGCGTGAACACCTCGCCCGCCGCGGCGCTCACGTCGCGAAATCTGCCGGCGGACTCGTTGTGGAGCAGCTGACTGTGCTGTTTGTACGGGACGGGCTGTCCGCGCTGTCCCTCGAGTATGTTGACCGCACCGTTGGTGAGAAAGAGGTCCTGCCGGCCGTCATGGTCGTAATCGATCCATGCTGTGCCGAACCCGGTCATTCCGGCCGTCGGCGCGGCGAGCCCGGCGCGTACACGCTGGTCCTCGAAGTTGCCGTGGCCATCGTTGACGTACAGCGCGTGCGTCTCGCCAACGATGTTGGTCACGAACAGGTCCTCGTCGCCGTCGCCGTCGGCGTCACCGAGCGCGATCCCCATGCTGCCCTCGGGCCGCCCCGCGCCGCTCAGCGCGGTGCCCGACAGCAGCGCGCGATCCTCGAAGGTGCCGTCGTGTCGGTTCATCCAGAGCTGGTTCGGTGTCGCGTCGTTGGCGACATAGAGATCGGGCCAGCCATCGGCGTCGAGGTCGCCGACCGCCACGCCGAGCCCCGCTCCGAAGGCGGTCGCGATGCCGGAGGCCACGGTGACGTCGGTGAAGCGCAGGCCGCCGTCGTTCCTGAACAATCGAGCGGGCACCGGCGCGTACGCACCGGGAGGGCAGTAGTCGCGCGCGCCCACCTTGTCGGTGCACGTCTTGTTGCCGGCGACGGTGAAGGCCACGTAGTTGACAACGATCAGGTCGAGATCGCCGTCGCGGTCGTAGTCGACGAACGCCGCGCTCGTACTCCACCGCGGATCGTCCACGTGCGCCTCGCCGGTGACGTCGGCGAAGGTGCCGTCGCCTCGATTGCGATATAGCGTGTTCGAGCCGAACGCCGTGACATACAGATCCAGCCACCCGTCGTTGTCGACGTCGCCAACCGCCACGCCCATGCCGACTGCACGTCCACCGACACCGGCGCGATCCGTGACGTCCGTGAACGACGGCACCGCGCCGCTGATCCCATCGTTCCGAAACAGCCGGTGCCCTGCCCTGGCTGCATCGGCTGTCGGCGCGCCTTGGACGAAAAAGACGTCGAGGTCGCCGTCGTTGTCGTAATCGAACACGGCCACTCCCGATCCCATCATCTCCGGCATGTAGTACTGACCGGTGGCGCCGTTGTCGTGAACGAAGTGAAGGCTCGCCCGCTCGGCTGCTTCGTCGAACAGGCCAGCACCGGCACCCTGTGGTTCCTGCGCACCAAGGACGCCGGGCGCTACGCTCGGTCAGCGCCAGGGCCAGCGCGACAGTGACCGCGAGCATCGAGACGCCGCGCACTGAACGCGCGCGGACCTGCGCACGATGGCGGATACACCTGTCGTGCCCCCATCCCCAAGGCACTCCGGGTCCCAGTCGCGTCACGCGTCAGTCCTGCCCCAGCTTCGCCAGCTCGCGATCGATGGCGTCCGCGAACTCGCGCTGCCCCGTCTGCTGCGCCAGATCCCGCGCCTGCACCGCGCGGGTCTTCCCGGTCTTGATGTCGCCCGAGAGCACGTACGCGGTGGCCAGCGCGAACAGGTAGCGCGGGCGATCCGGCAGATCCCCATCGGCGAGCGGGGTCAGTTCGGCGATCGCGTCCGCATAACGCCGGCCGGCGATCAGCATTCGCGCGAGGTTGAACCGGGTCGGGGCATCGCCGGGCGCCTGCTCGAGCGCGTGCCGGTAGCTGGCTGCGGCCTCATCGATCCTCCCGCTGTTCTCGGCGAGCTGCCCGAGACTGACCCACGCCTTCGCGTACTGCGGGTTGACCGCCAGCGCCTTCCTGAAGAGATCGGCCGCAGCCTCGACCTGTCCTTGCGCCGCGAGGCAGACGCCGTAATTGACATGGGCTTCCGCAGGAACGGTCGTCCCGGCGTTGATGAGCGCGGCGTAGTGCGCCCCTGCGCGCTCCCAGTCGCTCTGTCGGCCGTAGAGGGCGATCAGGTTGACGTGCGACGCCAGGTGGGCCGGTTCGGCCGCAATCGCGGCTTCGTACTCCCGGATCGCGCCGGTCACATCGCCTCGGCGGTCGAGCGACATCGCGCGTTCGGCGTGGGCGTTCGCGTCGTCACGCAGTGCGCGGACCGCCGCCAGGAGCGGATCCTCGACGCCGGGCCAGCGTGCGCCGAACTCCCGTGCCTTGGCAAGCGACGCCTTCGCCTCTTCCACTCGGCCCAAATTACGCAGCGCCATCCCCCGCGCGTACCACGCCTCGCCGAACTCAGGGTAGAGGCCCAACGCCTGATCCAGCTCGCGGAGCGCGCCGGCGGCGTCGCCTCTGGCGGCGAGTGCCCGCCCGACGCCGTAGCGCGCGTGCGGCGCCCCGGGCCCGCTCGTGAGCGGCCGGTACACTGCGAGGGCCTCGTCGGCGTTACCCGCCGCGAGAAGAGCATCTCCGTAGGCGAGCTCGGCCGGGAGGTCGCCGGGTGCCATTTTCACCGCCGCGCCGAGCAACCGCGTTGCGGCCTCGTAATGAGCCAAGCGGGTACTCGACGAGGCCGCCAAGGTAGAACCACTCGAATCGCGGTTCGAGCCCCCGAGCACTGGCGTAGACCGCCGCAGCCGTCTCGAACTGCTCCCACGCGTGGAGCAGCATGGCCAGCCGCCCCATGCGTGCCGGATCGCCCGGGTGGGCGCGGGCCTCGCCGACCGCCTGGCCGATCACCCGCCGTGGCGTCTCCGGAAACTGCTCGAGCGGGATTTCGGGGACGGCCGGCTGCGCACGGGCGCCGGGGACGCCAGCGGCGAGGAGTCCGGCGATGACGATCACGCGGAACGCCGGCCCGTGCGGCGACATATAGGGCGAGGATACAGGAACACGGCGCGCCGTACGTGAGACTGCCGGCGGCGACTGAAGTCGCCGCCGGCAGTGGGTTACCCGGTCAGGCCGTCCTGCCGGTGCTTAGAACTGCAACCGCAAGCCCGAAGCGGATCTGGCGCTCGCCGGTGCCGGCATCCCGGGCGCCGGTCCCGACGGTGAACGTCTGGCCGAAGGTGGAGCTGTGTCAAGTCGGTGTCGTGGGATTCCCCCAGTTCGGATGGTTCAGCAGGTTGAAGAACTCCGACCTGAACTCGATCCGCTTTGTGCCGCCCATGATCGGAAAGGCGCGGAACAACGAGAAGTCGAGGTTCCAGGCACCCGGGCCGCGGAACTGGTTCCGGCCGGTGTTGCCGAACGTCACACCACGAGGCTGGCTGAACACCGACGTGTCGAAGTAGGTGCCGGCGTCGCCGTGCTTGTCGAGCACCGTGTAGGAGCCGTTCAGGTTTGCTGTCTGCGTGCTGCCCGGCATATTCACATCGGCGCCGCTGGCTGTGATCGTGAACGGCGTGCCCGAGTACGCGCTGTAAATGCCGTTCAGCTGCCAGTCGCCAAGAACGGCCTTGGCCACGCGGCTGCCGCCGCTGGTGGTCGTCTTGTACGGCAGCTCGTACACGAACGCCATCTGGAACACGTGCGGACGATCGTAGCCTGCCAGCGCGTAGTTCCTCGACAGCTGGCTCGGCGCATTCCAGTTCAGGCCGGCCCACCCGTCGTCGTCGGTCTCGTTCTTCGCGCGCGACAGCGTGTAGGCGCCCTTCAGCAACACGCCGTTCTTGAACGGGCGGTTCACCGCCACCTGGAGCGAATGGTAGTTCGTCCTGGTGCGGGGACCCCAGAGGTTCAAGCGGGATGGAACGCCCGAACTTCGAGTACGGCTGGCAGTCAAAGCCGCAGCCCGGTGTGGTCGATGCATTCACATCCAAATCGGCGAAGCCACCGGTCGAGTGCGTGCCGACGTACGCCGTGTCCACCGAGAGGTCATACGGCAGCCGCCGCTCGACGGCGACGTTCCAGGACTGGATGCGGCCACGCGAGACGTCGTCGGCGGGCGTGCGCATATCGTACGTGTTCGGCAACGGGATGTTCCCGGAGCTCAGGTCGGGCCCGGCGATGTCCGGAATGCCCTTTGCCAGCGTCGTTTCGTAACCGAACGGGTTCGTCGTGGAGAAGTTGCCGGAGATCGTCAGCGGGTAGAAGCCGCGCAGCGGACGTGAGAACGGAAGCGGGTTGTACGTGATCCCGTAGCCGGTGCGGAAGACCGTCTTGTCGTTGAGG
This sequence comes from Vicinamibacteria bacterium, assembly GCA_963697705.1. Taxonomy (GTDB): domain Bacteria; phylum Acidobacteriota; class Vicinamibacteria; order Vicinamibacterales; family JAENWD01; genus CAVUCH01. The sequence goes on along the minus strand of CAVOPA010000003.1, from coordinate 814,394 downwards.
CGGTATACGGCGCCGAGCCGCGGGCGCGAACAGCGTCTTGCTGACCTTGATGCCCAGGTCTGTCGGGTTTCCGCCCAGCCCACCGAGGCGCACGGTCAGAGTATCGAGATCGACCTGCTCGATGCCGCGATCGGCTCGCTGCATCAGCGGGTAATACTCGTAACGCAGGCCGAGATCCAGCGTCAGCTTGTTGTTCACCTGCCACCGGTCGCGGCCGTAGAGTGCCGTGCTGCCACTCGCGGGTGGTCATCACTTCGTTCTGCACGCTCTCGGATCCCCGCGACGCGAGGCCCAGCAGGAACGCCGCGTACGTGTTGTAGAAGTTGGACGTCTGCGCCCCGCCATTGAGGGCCGTGGCGTCGCCGGCGAACTGGAAGTTCCCGCGAGGGCCGTAGCCCAGTTCCGGCTGCCAGTGGTCCATCCGCAGGCGGTTCAGCGAGTAGCCGACGCGGAATTCGTGCGCGTCCACGCAGCTTCGTCATGTTGGCGGCCAGCGCGTAGGTGCGCTCGTCGCGCGTCACCGGCACCCATGAATCGTTGTTCCCGACGGTCGAGAAGCCGGTGAAGAACGACGGCATGCCCGCATATCGGGGATCGTTGCTGAAGTTGGCGCCGCCGTTGGTGCCGTGAATGCCGAGCTCGTCGAGGCCGAAGTTGCCGAGACGCGGCATCGCCGGCGGTCGACTCGTGGTTCATCTTCGAGATGCCATACGTGGCGTCGAACACCGTCGTCGGGTTCATCGTCCACGTCGTCCCGAACGTGTACTGGTTGACGGTGGTGTCACCCGGAGGATCGTCGGTGGTATACCCAGGTAGAACTGGGGCGAATCCACGGTTGCGCCCATCCTGGAGTACTTGCCCCACACCTGCGTCTGCGGCGAAAGGTTCCAGTTCACCTTCAGGTCGTAGTTGTTGCGATCGAAGTTCCGGTTCGCGTCCTGCACGTAATTGCGCGATCGTGTTCGCGCCGCCGACGTTCGCGCCGGCGGCTGCCTGGCAGGTTCGGCGTTCGGGAAGCAGAGTCCTGGATCTTCCGCGGCAATCGCGTCGATGCAGCTTCGCCGGGATCCTGATTGCCCGGAAACGGCGTCCGGCCCGTCCCGTCCGCGGTTGCCCGTGCATCGGGTCGTAGATGACCTGCAGGCTGCCGTCGCTGTTGTACGCCTGGCTGAAGTCGCCGACCCGCAGCGCCGCCGGGCGGCACGTCGAGGAAGTTCTGGTTCGCCGTCTTCTGATACTGCCCTTCCCACGAGCCGAAGAAGAACAGCTTGTTCTTCGCGACGGGACCGCCGAGCGTCGCGCCGGTGATGTGCGCGCTGGACGGCCTTCTTCTCGGTCGCGAAGTACGGCGAGGCGTTCATCTTCTCGTTGTTGTAGAACTCGAACGCCGACCCCCTGAACTCGTTCGTGCCGGACTTGGTGATGACCGTGATCGCGGCACCGCCGGCCATACCCTGCTCGGCGTCGAAGTTGCTCGTGCTCACGTTCACCGTGTCGACGGTCTCGGCCGGCGAGACCAGCATCGTGTGGTGCGGCAGCCAGATGTTCACGTTGGTCGCACCATCGGTCTTCGTGCCGTTGTTGTTGCGGTTCAGACCGTTGACGTTCGTCGTCAGCGCGCGACCCGGCGTATCGACTTCGCTGTTCTGCTGTCGGGCCGGTGTCGCACCGGGCACCAGGTTGATCAGCGTCTGGTAGTTGCGATTCTGCTGCAGCGGAAGCTGCGGTGATCGCGTCTGACCTGATTTCCGTGTGGGTGTCGGCCTTGTCGGTCTGGAGCAGCTGTGACTCCGACTGCACCGTGACCGTCTCGCTCAGCTGTCCGATCTCCAGCGCCGCGTCGACGCGGCTGACCGTGTTGACGGTCACCGGCACGCCCGTCTTGAGCGATTCCTTGAAGCCTTGCAGGTCACCTTGACGTCGTAAGTGCCTGCCTGCACGTTCGTGAAGCTGTACGCGCCCGTCTCATTCGTGACCGCCGTGCGGGCGAGGTTCGTTTCCCGGCTCGTGATGGTCACGGTTGCACCGGGCAGGGTTGCACCGCTGCTGTCCTGAACGTTCCCGACGATGCTGCCGTAGAGCACCTGCGCGCCAGCGGCTGACGGCTGCAGGAGCCCGCATGCGCACAGCAGCGCTGCCACACGGGCGACGCTCTTCCAGTTACCTCAAGGTGTCCTCCAGTGGCGGCTTCGTTGCCGCCGTCGAGCGCTTCTTGAACGGGCGTGCTGGGTATGGTTCGCGGCCCTCCAACGGTGGAGATGTGGCGCGACTTCTAAGGCGCACGAAAACTACTGCGGTAATACCAAAATTGCAACACCATAAACCTCTTCGACCATGTTACCTGGAGCGCAGGGTCCCGGGAATGGGACGCAAGGCAGTCCATAAATCTGTGACGTGTAAGGGCTTGTCCTGGCTTAGCGAAGCATGAACAGACCGATTGGGCCTGGCGAGCGAAATCTCCTAGCCAGTGGGTTGACTTTCCAATTTGACCAGTTCGTGCAGAATCGTGCAGTAGTTGGCGAGCGGCAGAACTGCAGAAGCGAGGACTGCGATTCGACCGTGACCGTCTCGGTCAGGGCGCCAAGTTCCAAGGATCACGTGCACCGGCGGCTCATCTGGTTGATGCCGACCGGCACGGCGGTCTTGACGAACCCCTTGAAGCCCTCAGCGACACTTTGATGTTCTCAGACGCCGTGACAGTGGAAAGGCTACGGCTCCTTAACTAGGATGTCAACACGTAATTAGCGCCTAAGTGCAATGGATATAGCGTGATCCGGTGATTCGGATCGCGGCGATCCAAAATCCAATTTCCGGTTGCCGCGCCAGCCGGCAATCAGCGGAAAAACGGGAACAGCCGCCGCACCATCGCGTCGTCCGGGGGCGTCCCGTACTCGCAGATTTCAAAGGCTTCCGCGGTCTTCACACCCCGCGCGCGCTCGGCGCCATACCAGTGCTCCAGCGACGCGCGAACGGCCGGGGCGACCTCCGGAGCACGCTGGGCCTTCAACCACGTCTTCCGGGCGGCGGCGTCCGACGGAACGTCCGCGAGCTTGCCATCGAGCCACGGCAGCCACTCGTAGACCTGCGAGACGTGGGCGTCGAGCATGTCGATCTTCTTGTCGATCACGTCGTCGATCGAGACCGCGATATCGGGACGGAACGGGGCCGGCTTCTCGAAACGGTCTTCGAAATACAGGAACACGGGGTTCTTGCGCAGGGCCGGCGTGTCAGGCGTGACGTTCGGCACCGTGACCATGAAGGCCGCGTCCTGGAGCAGCACGCCGGTATAGCGATGATCCGGGTGGTAGTCGTTCGGACGCGGCGCGAGCACCAGGTCGGCCTTCCACTCGCGGATCTGCCGGATGATCTGCTCGCGCACCTTCAAATCGGGCACGAGTTCGCCGTCGTGGTTGTCGAGCACCACGTACTCGACGCCGATGCGGCGGCCGGCTTCCTGTGCCTCGGCGCGGCGGCGTCGGGCCAGCGCTCCGCCGCCCTGTTCCTGATGGCCGGCATCGCCGTTGGTGACCGAGACGAAGCGCACCTTGTGGCCGAGCGCCGCCCACTTGGCGGCCGTCCCGCCCGCGCGGATGTCACAGTCGTCGGGATGCGCACCAAAGGCGATGATGCGCAGCGGCTGATCCTGCGCCGCGACCCCAGCGGCAGCGAGCAACACGATAGAGCCGGTGGTAATGAGCACGCATGTGCGAAGCATCCAGACCTCCAGGGTGGCCGCCATCTTAACGGGAAGGGACTCCAATGCGGAATTCGGGCGCGGAAACGACCGCCCCTCTCTCGCCGTCTTGCGTTGCAGACAAACCGCGTGATGGACGAGATGGAGAAGCTGCTCGCCCGGTGACACGGCACAGGCCCTGGACAAGTGACAGGCACCGGTCCGCAGGCGTCGAGACGCTCGTGCTCACGGCGGAGGCGATCGCCCGCTGTCGATACTGCCGGCACCCGAGGACCGTTGACGGCTTGACGGTTAACGGTTGCCGGCCGTCCGCCGCTACCGCACCGCCCATGCGATCGCGTCGTCCATCGTGGCGGTCTGCGCCGCTACGGTGAGTCGTCCACTTGCGCCGGCGGACCGGTAGGCGGCGGTGGCTACGTCTAGCGAGCCGGCCGCCTGGACCGTATCGGTGAACCACAGCTCGCCGGGCGCTGACAGCGCCAGGAGCGCTGGGACGTCACCGTACTTCGACCGCGCCCGGAAGAAACTCCGGCGAGTCGATGCGAGTGACGGCGCCAAAGCGGAACCCCTGGGGGTCGAGCGCGGCGCGATCGACCTCAGTGCCGGCCAGTGCTCGCGCACCGGCTGCCCATGCGGCCGCCGGTCCCGATGCCAGAAGCAGCACGTGTCCAGACGGCGCCGACACGATCGCGCGCGAAGCGGATCGCGGTCAGGACGTCCTGCACGCGCTCCGCAGGCAGCGGCAGGTTGTAGCCGAAGGTGAACCCCGCGTGCGCGCGCTCGCTGGCCAGGCGCACGGGGTCGAAACTGACCTCCGGCCGCTGCAGTTCTCCCTGACCGAGCACATCGATGCCGAGCACCTCGTAGCCAGACGCCAGCAACCGCTCGACGGCTGGAGCTGCCTGCCCGGACGTCGTGCGCAAAGAGGACTTGCCGTCGGGCGACACCCAGATTGCGATACGCTGCGCGGAGCTGCGCGACCACAAGACGGCCGGCAGCGCCGCACCGTTCGATTCGCGCCGGAGAATCCCAGTCTGGATGGTGTCGGTCCCGGCGTGCGAGGTGCCGCGATCATCGAGGCGCACGGCGTCGTCTCGGCGGAGCGGTCCTCCCAGCAGGACGGAGAACGCGCCCCCGACCGTCTCGGAGAACCGTCGCGCCGATGCGGCGTCGGCTGGCGCCACCGCCGCCATTGCCGCAGCCGCATCGTCGGTCATCCACTTCAGCAGCGCACGTTCGTGGGCCGGCCCGCCAGCCGGTTTCGGGTGCGCGGCGTCCCAGACGCTGGCCTCGGCGACACTGAGCGGCACAAACGGCCGTTCCTTGGGTACCGGGTTGAACCCAAGCCGCAGGTGCCGGTTGAACCAGTCGTACATCACGGCTCGTGAGACGCCGTTGTAGTTGTGACCGAACTGAAGGAACGCGCGCAGCAGCACGTGGTCGGGGGCACCGGTGAGTGCGAAGACGCGCTGCACGTCGGGGTAGCCGTCGGTCGGGAACTCTTTCGTCCAGTCGTCGGCGGCCGTCATGCCGAGCGGCTTCGGCGCGGCGAGCGAGGCAATCTCCGCGTTGCTCGTGCCAATGCGCAGGTAGCTGGCGTTCTCGCAGGTGCAGCCGCCCTGCATGTGAGTCGAGACCATCACCGCCGGGAACAGTGCCGCCGGGCGGTCATCGAGGGCGGCGACCATGAGCGTCTGTGTCGCGCCGCCGCTCTCGCCGGTGACACCGATGCGTGTCGCATCCACATCGTCACGGCTGGTGAGGTAGTCGAGGGCGCGAATCGCGTTCCATGCCTGCAGTCCCATCACGCTCTGCAGATGCAACTCCGCCTGCGGGCTGAACAGGCCCCACGCGTCGGTGCCGTGCATCTCCGGGCGCGCCACCTTCAACTCGTGTGTGATGGCGCGCGGGATCTGCACGCTGTCGGCGTATCCCTCCATGTCGTACAGGAACGTGACGACTCCCATCCTGGCGAGGTGCACGGCGCGCGCCTGCATCGGGTGGTGGGCGGCGGCGGCGAAGGGCTCCGCCCCGCTCGCGAGCTCCTGCTCGGCGTCTTTGTCACTGACGTCCTGGAAGCGTCCGCCGGGCCAGTGACCATGCGGTGACAGCACCGCGGGTAGACGTCCCGTCTTGTTCCTGGGGCGATACAGGCTGCCGGTGACGAAGTGGCCAGGGACGCTCTCGAACGCGATCTTGTCGACCACGTAGTCGTCCCGTTCGACGGTTCCGTGCACACGCGCGTTCAGCGGCGTGCGGATCGGCAGCGGCCACAGCCCGAGCGCCACCTGGATCTGTCGCCGAAGCAGCGCCGCGCGCTGCTGCCAGGCGTCCGACGTGGACGGCGGCGTGAACGGGCAGTGTGAATCGAGATCGCGGAGAGGCCCGAGACGCCGGTCATCCGAGCGCTCGCCCGCGCGAAGTGCACGATCGACGGCTGTCGGCCCGCTGCCGGCGGCGGGTATCTCCTCCGCCTGCGTGCGCCATGACGCGGCCACGATGTTGGCGCCGAGCGCTAGCAGAAGGGCGCAGAGCGCAACAGCGGCCTGCACACGGCAGAACGGTCGCGGTCGCGATGGTGTCGAGATGTGCAGCACGCCCGCATCATACGCAAAGCCGCCACGCCCGTCTGCCGCCCGCCGCCCGGGACTGGCAGCGGGCTAGGAACGAAGCCTGGATGCAGATGTCGAATGGCATGGAAGACCGGCGATTCCGCGAGGCCAGCGTTCTTGAGGCAGGGGCCGTCGTTTCGCCTGCCTGAAGGGCCCGCTCACCCAGCGCACCCACGCCAGCGCCGTGCGGCCATGCGTTCCAAGCGCGCGGCGGAGGTGGCGGCGCTGACGGGACCCCCTCGTCTCGCAATACCCCGCGCGCGTGCTGTGGTGACTGCCGGCGGACGCGGCGGCGGGCGGCGGGCGGTAGGCGGTGGGCGGTAGGCGGTAGCGCGCTGAGAAATAAAAGGGCGGCAGGGAAGTCCCGCCGCCCTTCGTCATTGCAACCGTGATCCTGCCCGGAGCCTGGAGCCCGGAGCCGGGAGCCGAACAACCCGTCCTGTCTTAAACCGTCTGTTCCTTCTTCGGGCTCTTCAGCGACTGGAGCGAAATCACCGGCGCGGCCGGCTCCTTCAGCACGTGCTGGCGGTAAAGCCGCTCCATGTCGGCGTGGTAGCGCGGGTCCTGCTCCTTCTTGCGGGCCTGGAGCTTCTCCTCGCGCGCGTTCTTGGCGATGCCGAGCTCGTCGAGGTCGGTCTGCGCGCCCTTGGCCACTGCCTCGGCGTTCAACACCAGCGAGTGGTCGCGCGTGCCGAGCGGGACGGCCTTGCCGCCGGCGAAGATCTCATGACGCCCGTGCTCTTCGTACCACTTGGTGAGCGTGGCCGTCATGTGCATCTTCTCGATGATGTTCCGCCAGCCGATGCCCGTGTTGTAGGCGCAGAAGGAGATCTCCCCCTGCTGCGTCGCATACGGGATGATGCACATCTCGGTGCGGCGGAAGTCGTAGTTGAACAGGTCCTGGAACCACATCCCGGCCACGAACAGGAAGTTCCACCGGTCCTGCCGCCGCTTCTCGATGTCTTCCATCGTGCGGTCGCCCGTGACCTTGCCGTAGTCCTTGCCCGTCGCCCCGAACGTCTTGTCGAACTTCCGGAGCAGGTCGACGATCTTGAAGTGCGTCGGCGCCTTGAACGGTTCGTAGTTGCGCAGCAGCGCGAGCGTCATGCCTGCAATCGACATCCACTTGCCGCGCGCGGCGTCGTTGACGGCCGCGAGGTCCTTCGAGAGCTGATCGGCATTGAGAAACGCGGTGACCGGCGCCGCTTCCTTGGTTTCCTTGTCGATCATCACCGCCATGCCGATGCCGCAGTTGGGGTGGCACCCGCACGTCAGCTGACCCCAGTCTCGATCCGGCCCGTGCACCAGATCGGCCCAGTCGGTGAACGTCGACATGAACGAAATCGGGAACCAGTCGCGCAGCGGCTCGCCGATGCCCGTCTGGTTCTTCACGTCGTGCGCCAGGTGCGACAGCGTGTAGCGCTGCGCCTGCCGGCGTTCGGGTGTGATCTCCTCGTCGCGGCCGGTGAACGACACCGGCTGGAACGAGAGGAAATTGATCTTGCGCGGGTTGTCGAGGGCGAACTCGACGACGCGGCCGACCTGCTCGTTGTTGAGGCCGTTGACGATCGTGATGACCGGCACGATGTCGACGCCCGCGCTCCAGAGGTTCTCGATCGCGCGCAGCTTGACGTCGAACAGGTTGCCGACGCGGCGATGCGAGTTGGCGGCGTTGCCGATGCCGTCGAACTGCAGGTACGCGTAGCGCAGGCCCGCCTTCGCGGCCTCGCGCGCGAACTCGGGGCTCTTGGCGAACTCGATGCCGTTGGTGGCCGCCTGCACGCTGTTGTAGCCGACCTTCCGGGCGTAGCGGACCGCGTCGAGGAAATAGGGCGAGATCGTCGGCTCGCCGCCCGAGAACTGCACCGACATCTGGCGCCGCGGCTTGATCGTGATGGCGTTGTCGAGCACGGTCTTGATGTCGTCCCAGGTCAGCTCGTGGACGAACCCGACCTGGTTCGCGTCCATGAAGCAGGGGTCGCACATCATGTTGCAGCGGTTCGTCAGGTCGACCGTCAGCACCGAGCCGCGGCCGTACTTCACGGTGCTGCTGCCGTGGTTGTGCAGGGTCTCGTCGTTGTGGGCGTCGATATCGCGGCCCGGGAACACCTCCTCCAGGTGCTTGAACATCGCCGGGTCGATCGACATCACGTCTTCGAAGTGGCCGTGCAGGGGGCAGTCCTTCACCATCAGGATCTTGCCGTCGCGCTCGATGATGGTCGCCTTGATCTCGCCGACCTTCTCGGTGAGCAGCACCGAGACGTCCTGCTTGCCGTCGAGAATTTCCTGCCGCGCCTCGCGCACGCAGGTCGGGCAGAGCGAATCGGTCTCGCGAGGCCAGCCGAGCGGCGGCTTGGTCTTCTGCCAGGACTTGAGCAGCGGCTTGTCAGACCAACGCGGAGTGAAGGACGGGTTCTGGCGAATGGCATTTGCGGCCGAGAAGAGGTGCCACAGGCCATTGGCGGTGACCGCCAGCCCTTTTTCCACGTATTTGATCGGCGCGTGCATCGATGTCGTCTCCCTGCCCGGCGCGTCGGCGCCCGGCCAAACAGGCACGGCAACCGCCCAGTCGGCGGCTGATTTCCCGAAATTCTAGTACCGGGCAGACGAAAGGGAGCCGAATTTCACCGGACGGGCAATAGGCGCGGCGAACGGGCGGTGGCGGTGGGCAGTGGGCGACCCTCTCCGGCCGAGTGTCACACGTACTTCGCCATGTTCGACGCCTCGAGCGTGCCGCGGCGCAGCAGCCGCAGCTTCATGAGGTAGAAGATGACCGGGGTCACGATCAGCACGTGGACCGTGGACGTGATCATGCCGCCGAGAATCGGCGCGGCGATCGGCTTCATGATGTCGGCCCCGACGCTCGTCGCCGCCATGATCGGCACAATCGAGAACACCGTGGTCGCGACCGTCATGATCTTCGGGCGCAGCCGCAGCACCGAGCCCGCCACCGTCGCGTCCCAGAGGTCCTGCTCGGTCAGCGGCGTGCCGCGCCGGATGCGTGCGTCGAGCGATTCGTGCAGGTAGACCACCATGACCACGCCGGTCTGTACCGCGATGCCGTAGAGGGCGATGTACCCGACCCACACCGCCACGGAGAAGTTGTACCCGAGCCACCACTGCGCGATGACGCCGCCGGTCATGGCGTAGAGCACCGACAGCATCACGATCACGGCCTCCGAAAACGAGTGGAAGGTCAGGTACAGCAGCAATAGGATGAGGGCGAGGACGACAGGCAGCAGGATCCGCAGCCGCTCGCGCGCGCGGACCTGGAACTCGTACTGCCCCGTCCACGTCAGCGTGTAGCCCTGCGGCAGCGTGAGCCCGCTCGCGACCGCCGCCTGCGCCCGGGCCACATATCCGCCGAGATCGCGGGTGTTCGTGTCCACGTAGACGTACCCGGCGAGCTGTCCGCCCTCGTCGCGGATCATCGCCGGCCCCGGTGTGAGCACGATGTGCGCGAGCTGGCCGAGCGGCACCTCGCTGCCCGCCGGCGTTGGCACCAGCACCCGCTCGAGCGCTGCGATGTCGCCGCGGTAGTCGCGCTCGTACCGGACATTGACGGCGTACCGTTCCCGCCCTTCGACCGTCCGCGTGATGTTCTCGCCGCCGATCGCCGTCTGGATGACGTCCTGCACGTCGTCGACGGTGAGTCCGTAACGCGAAATCGCGTCCCGCTGGATCTGGATGTCGGTGAAGTAGCCCTGCGTCACCCGCTCCGCGTAGACGCTGCGCGTGCCGTCCACGGCGCTCAGGACGCCTTCGAGCTGCTGCCCCAGCCGCTGGATGACGGTGAGATCCGGCCCCAGGATCTTGATCCCGACCGGAGTCTTGATCCCGGTGAAGAGCATGTCGAGACGGTTCCGGATGGGCTGTGTCCACGTGTTCGGGAACCCCGCGAACTGCAGCGCCTGGTCCATGTCGGCCTGGAGCTTCTCGAAGGTCATCCCGGCGCGCCATTCGCTCTTCGGCTTGAGGACGATGGTGGTATTGACCATGCCCATCGGGGAGTTGTCGGTGGGCGTGGTGCCGCGGCCGATCGTGCCGAACACGCGTTCGACCTCGGGGAAGCCCTTGATCAGCCGGTCCTGCACTTGCAGCAGCCGCGTGCCTTCGGTAATCGACATCCCCGGCGGGGCCGTCGGCATGTAGAGCAGCGAGCCCTCATAGAGCGGAGGCATGAACTCGCTTCCGAGCAGGAAGATGAGCGGGATGGTGAGCGGCACCACGGCCATGTTCGCCAGCAGCGTGGTCCACTTCCACCGCAGCGCGCCGCGCAGGATCGGCTCGTAGGTGGCGATCGACAGCCGGTAGAACGGGTTGGCCGCCTCCGGTTTGAGCCGCCGGCCGCGCAAGAACAGCGTCATCAGCGCCGGCACCAGCGTGATCGACAGGACCGTGGCTGAGGCCATCGCGAACGTCTTCGTATAGGCCAGCGGCCGGAACATCCGCCCTTCCTGCGCTTCGAGCATGAACACGGGCACGAACGACAGGATGATGATCGCCAGCGAGAAGAAGATCGCGCGGCCCACCTGCTGCGCCGCCGCGACCACCTCGCGCGGCTGCTCCTCGTACGGGATCGGCCCGGCACGGCCCTCGGCCGGCTCGCTGATCCGGCGGTAGGCGTTCTCGACCATGACGATCGACGCGTCCACCAACTCGCCAATCGCGAGCGCGATGCCGCCGAGGGACATGATGTTCGACGTCACCCCGAGGTAGTACATCGGGATGAACGACACGATGACGGCGATCGGCAGCGTGATGATCGGGATGAGAGCGGAGCGGAAGTGAAACAGGAACGCCAGCGCCACGAACGAGACGACGAGCCCTTCTTCGATCAGCGTCTCGCGCAGAGTGCCGATCGACTCCCGGATCAGTCCGGATCGATCGTAGGTGGGCACGATGGCGACACCCTCGGGCAGGGATTGCTCGACCTCGCGCATCCGGGCCTTCACGCGGTCGATGACGCGCAGCGCGTTCTCACCGAACCGCATGACGATGATCCCGCCGACGGCCTCGCCCTGGCCGTCGAGCTCCGCGACGCCACGCCGCAGGTCCGGCCCGACGGCGACGCGCGCTACGTCGCCGACGCGTACCGGCGTGCCCCGCTCGCTCGCCTTGATCGCCACCTGCTCGATGTCGCCCACCGTTTTCAGGTACCCGCGGCCGCGCACCATGTACTCGCGCCCCGCGAACTCGAGCAGCCGGCCCTCGACGTCGTTGTTGCTCATCTGGATCGCCCGCACCACCTCGCGCGGCGAGAGTTTGTAGGACGCGAGCCGCACCGGATCCAGGCTGACCTGGTACTGCTTCTCGAACCCGCCGATCGTCGCCACTTCCGCGACGCCCGGCACGCTCGCCAGCCACCGGCGCAGGTACCAGTCCTGGAAGCTGCGGAGATCTGCGAGCGTGTGTCGCCCGGTGCGATCGACCAGCGCGTACTGGAACACCCAGCCGACGCCGGTGGCGTCCGGGCCCATCGTCGGGTTGACGCCTTCGGGCAGCTGGCCGCGAATGCCCTGCAGGTACTCGACGACGCGACTGCGCGCCCAGTAGATGTCGGTGCCGTCCTCGAAGATGACGTAGACGTACGAGATGCCGAAATCCGTGAAGCCGCGGACAGCCTTGACCTTCGGAGTCGGCACGAGCGCGGTCACGAGCGGGTACGTGATCTGGTCCTCGATCAGATCCGGGCTGCGGCCCGACCACTCGGTCGCGATGATCACCTGCACGTCGGAGATGTCGGGCACCGCGTCGAGCGGCGTATGCAGCATGGCCCACCCGCCCCAGACGGCCAGCGCCAGCGCCGCGATGAAGACGAGCACGCGGTTGCGCGTGCACCAGAGAATGAGCCCTTCGATCATGGCGGCCAGTCCTGCCCTTCACCGCGCCATCAGCGTCATCTGTCGCGTCCCGAGGCGCTCGGTGCCGCGGATCGCCGTGACCGTCGCCTCCCATCGGCCGTTCATCATCACGTCGAGGCTGCCGCGATAGACGCCCTGGCCGGCATGGCCGAGCGACGCCTCGCTCCGCATCGCGGGCATGTTCATGGACGGCATCGGCGGCATGTAGAGCACGAGCGTGACCGCCGCGTCCGTGACCGGCTGCCCGTCGGCCGTGGCGACCGTCGCCTGGAATTGCGTCATGCCGGCGCGAGGGGGATCCGGCACGCTCGTGAGCGCGATGGCGACGGTGCGCGCCGCCGCCGCCGGCTGCCGCGCCTCAGCCGGCTGCGGCTTGTACCCTTCGAGCGCCGCGCGGAGTTGGCTCTCGGAGTCGACGAAGAAGGTCGCGCTCGACGCGACCTGCTCGCCGGGCTTCACCCCGTCGAGGACCTGCACGAGCCCCTCGATGCGGTGGCCCGTCTTGATGGCTCGCGGCTCGAAATACCCCGCCCCGTCCGTGACGAACACGAACTGCCGTCCGCCGGTGTCGAGGAGCGCGTCGGCAGGCACGACGGGTCCGCGTGGGACCGATGACAGCAGCACGGCCTGGGCGAACATCCCGGGTTTCAAGCGCCCGCCGCGGTTCGGCAGCTCGAGCCGCACCTTCGCCGTCCGGGTCTGTTCGTCCATCGTCGGCGCGATCCAGCTCACCTTGCCGGTGAACGTCTCGCCGGACCATGCGTCGAACGTCACCTCCGCCCGCTGCCCGACGCGCACCATGGCCACATCGCTCTCGTACACGTCGGCTTCCACCCACACCACCGAGGCGTCCACGATGCGATAGAGGCTGTCGCCCGGCATGACGCGCATCCCGTCAACCGCCCGCTTCTCCATGACGATGCCGGTCACCGGCGAGCGGAACGTGATGAGCGGCGCGACCTCCCGGCGATCGGTGAGCGCGGCGAGGTGGTCGTCGGGGATGTCCCATCGGGCGAGGCGTTGCCTGGCGGCCGACACGAGGAGGTCGGCCTGTTCGGTGCTCGCCTGCCGCGCCGCCATCGCGTCGCGCGTGCGCACCGCAAGCAGGTACTCGGCCTGTGCCGTCGCCAGCTCCGGGCTGTAGATCGCCAGAAGCGGCTGCCCGCGCTGGACGACCGCGCCGCTCCGCTCGACGTAGAGCTTCCGGATCCAGCCTTCGGTTCGCACGTTGACGTCCGTCCAGCGCGACTCGTCGAATCGAACGGTGCCGTTCGCGCGGAGATGACGCACGAGCACCTGCTCCGTCACGGTGACGGTGCGGACCCCGATCAACTGCTGCCGACGGCCCTCGAGCATGATCGGCGCGCGCGCCTCGGTCTCGGTGCTCGGCGACGGCGGCGTCGCCGAGGGTCGCGACGGGTTGGCCGTCGCCGCTTGCGCGCCGTGCGCTTCACCATGCGCGCTCCGCTGCTCGGACGCCGAGACCTTCTCGAGCACCATGCCGCAGATCGGGCAGCGGCCGGGGTGGGTCTGGTGCACGTCCGGGTGCATCGGACAGACCCACTGCTCGGGTGCCGGCTGCGCCTGCGGTGCGCGCGACGACAAGGCGCCCCTGGCGACGACGAAGCCTGTCGCCGCCACGACGAGCACGAGTGCGGCCAGAAGATAGATGCGAGCTGATGTGCGCATGGGGACCTGGGTTGATGGAGTCTTCAGTTCTCAGTTCTCAGCTTCGAGTCGGGCGGCGCTGCCGGGCGGTCGGACACTTCGTGTGTGTCACCGAGGGCCGACACGAGGTCCGCGCGTGCGAGTTCCAGCTCGCGGATGGCGCGCGCCTCGTCGAGTTCGGTCTCGAGCATCACGAGCCGCGCATCGAGCGCGTCGCCAAGGCTGCCCTGCGCGTTTGCGAACGCCACGCGCGTGGCATCGACCAGTTGCTGCGCCTGCGGCACGAGCGTGCCGCGCAGCACCGACAGGCGCTCACCGGCGGCGGTCAGGCGCGCGGCGGCTTCCGCGACCATCAGACGCACGCGCGCCTCCGCCACCGCAACCGCGGCCGCTGCCGCATCACGGCGTTTGGCGGCTTCGGCGATCGAGGCCGCCAGTCGCGTCTTGGCCCAGGGCGCCGACGGCCACGTGAGGCCGACGCGCGCGGTCCATGCGCCGGCCTCGCCCGGAAGCAGCATGTAGCCACCCTGCACCATCCAGTCAGGCTGCCGCTCCTGTTCGGCGACGGCGAGGGCGGACTCGGCCTGCGCGAGACCCGCGCGTGCAGCGCTCACGTCGGGGTGCGTGTGGAGGGCCGCGCGGGCGAGGTCCGCCGGGACCGCGGGGGACGGCTCGCCGCTGGCCTCGTCGAGCGCGCCGATCGGCGCCTCGGGCGCGCGTCCCATGAGCGTGTTCAGGCGGGCGGCGCCCATGCGCTCCTCGCCGCCGAGCGTCGTCATCCGCTGCTGCACGCGCGAGACCTCCAGCAGCGCTTTGACGACCGACACCTGCGACCCGCCCCCGCCAGCGTACGTGGTCTGCGCCACGTCGACGAGCTGCTCGAGCGCCCTGCCGGTTTCGTATGCCGCCAGAAAATCTCTCCGGGCCAGCGCGAGCGTCACGTACGCGCGCCGCACGTCCGCCGCGACGGCGAGCCGGCGCATGTTCACGTCGGCGTCCGCCAGAGCCAGCTCCTTTTCGGCATTCGCCACCCGGCGTGCCCGCTTGCCGCGGCCAGGCAACTCCTGCTCGAGCGTGAACATGTACATGTCGACGTTCGCCGGGTTCAGCGTCGTGAGCGGCCACTGCCAGATCTGCGCGTCCAGGCGCGGCGGCGTGAGCGACCCTTCCTGTGCCGGACGTTCCGCGAGCGGCGCGACGGCGGCCCGCGCGGCGACCAGGCCGGGGTTGCGATCGAGTGCATCGCGCAGCGCATCGGCCAGCCCCAGGGGAGGGCCGTTCCAGGCCGGCGCGTGTGCGAAGGCACTGACGCCTTGCGCGGCGGCACCGACGGCGCTCGCGAGGAGCAGCACGCACGGACAAAGGACGCGGAGGCGCATGACAACAGACATGGCGAATCCAGGGGCGCAGACCTGTGGACGGCCCGCTCGAACACGTGAGTGATCGATCGCCGCGACGTGTGGACTCCGCGTCTGGGCAGCGCCGAATCCGCGCTTGTCCAGGCCGTGGGACGCGCCCTCGCGTGTGCCGGCGATCAGAACAGGATCAGGAGGAAGGGATCAGACGAGCAGGACGACGTTGCGGAGGTAGATCGGCGCGTGAGGCAGCTTCAAGCGGGCTGATTCGAAGGCGGTCGCGACGGAGCCGTCGACGAGATCCGGCAACCCGGGCACGTGCGCGGCGTGGCCCTTCAGCAACGTGAAATCTGGCGGGTGCGCGGTGGTGGCACCCGGCAGGGGCGCCTGCGTGTCGGAACCGCGGACCGGGGCAGGCGCGCAGCAACTCATGGCGGCGGCGGGCCGCGGGCACCGATCGTGCGCCGGCGCAGACTGCATCGTTCGGCAGCAGGCATGGCCGCTCTGTGCCGTCGATACGACCGTTCCCACCGGCGTGATCCCGGCGAGCAGAACGACTAACGTCAAGAGCAGTGAGAGAAGGCGGCAGCGCATCGGAACACTCTCAGTGTCGCACGATCCTTGCCAGACGGGATCGGCTCCGGGCTCCAGGCTCCTGGCCCTTTGCCCGTTGCAGCAGGAAAAGATCGATCGGCCCCACATGTGGCGCGCCCGACGGCCCTCACGCCGGCCCTGAATCGCCGCGAAATAATCCGGATTGCTGCGAAAAAACCCGCGACAGGCAGCGTTGACGCGTTCAGACATGTCCCACGACTGCAAAGGGTCCCGCTGCGCTCTACACGATGGCGCGACCTCATCGAGCGAACCGATTTCGTGCGAGCGCACTGAGGCACAAATTTCGGAAGTCGCCACCCGTTCGCGCCGGATCGCCCCTTCGAGCAGGCGGGTCGCGCAGCAGCAGTCTGGAGCCGAATCGTACCTATTGCCTGAACGACACCGCCCGACAGTTGCGCGCCAGGATCACCTTCATCTCGAGCAGTTCGATCAGGCCGTCACAGCGGTCGACGACGCCGTCGCGTTCGAGCAGCGCCTGCTTCTCAACGGCGTCGAGCGGCAGGTACTGCGCCAGCGCGTTCACGAGCTCGTGGTCGGGGATGGTCGGCGGGATGTGGACCTCGGCGCCGGCTCCTTCGATGACCGGCCCGACGAGCGCCTCGAGGCGATGCCGCGCGTCGTGCAGTGCACGGCGGTCTTCCTGGTCCAGCGGGTCGAGCAGCGCCTCGACACGTGCCCGCCGATACGCGCAGCTCGTGATTCTCCGTCAGGATGCGGAACCGCTGGATGCCGTGGAGCACGATGTTCGATCGTCCGTCTTCGAGCTGCTCGGCATGCGTGACCAGTCCGGCGCACCCGACCTGGTAGACGGGAGGCTCGCCCTCGTATTCCGCCTGGTGGCCGGCCTTCAGCAGGACCATCCCGATCAGCCGGTCGCCATTCAAAGCGGCCGCGAGCATCTGCCGGTACCGCGGCTCGAAGATCCGCAGCGGCAGGCACACGTCAGGGAACAGGACAACGTTTGGAAGGGGGAACAGCGGGAGGTCGAGGGGGAGCATGGGAGCTACCGGGCCTCATGCAGGATGTTGGATGCGGGATGCAGCACGCTCATTCTGATGCGGCCGCCTGTGGCGATAGTTACCATTGAGCGATCTCATTCGACATCCGGCATCCGGCATCCGCATCCGTCATCCGGCATCCGGCATCCGCAGAGCGTCAGTGAACGGTCCGCGTCTTCTTGTCCACGTAATCCATCAACACATACTGCCCGAGCGTGTGGGGTGTCGTGAAGTAGGCTTTGCCGCGGCAGATCTCGGCGACGCGGCGGACGAAGCTGACGAGGTCGTAGTCGCGGGCCAGCATGAACGTGTTGATCTGGATGCCCGCCTTGCGGCAGTGGGCCACCTCGCGCAAGGTTTCGGTGACGACGAGCGGGTCGAGACCGAAGGCGTTGCGGTAGATGCGTCCGTCGGGCTGGGTGAGGGCCGACGGCTTGCCGTCGGTGATCATGATGATCTGCCGCATGTCCTTCCGCTGCCGTTCGAGGATGCGGCGGGCGACGCGCAGCCCTTCGCGCGTGTTGGTGTAATAGGGGCCGACGCGCACGCGGCCGAGCTGCGCGAGCGGCACCTCTTCGGCCGAGTCGTGAAACAGCACGAGGTGCAGGGCGTCGCCCGGGTACTGCAGCTTGATCAGCTGCGACAATGCGAGCGCCACGCGCTTGGCGGGCGTGAAGCGATCCTCGCCGTAGAGGATCATGCTGTGACTGCAGTCGAGCATCAGCACCGTGGCGCACGAGCTCTGGTACTCGCCCTGCACGACCATCAGGTCTTCGTAGTCGATGTCGATCACCCCGCCCGTCTTCAGCCCCCGGCCGGCGCGTTGCACCGCGCTCAAGAGCGTCGCGCTTGCATCCAGGTTCAAGGTGTCGCCCCACTCGTACGGCTTCGACACGCCGGACGTCTCCACACCGGTCGCCAAATCGCGCGTGTCGTGGCGGCCGAAGCTGCTCCGGCCTACGGACCCGAGCAGATCACGCAGCGCGCGGTAGCCGAGGAAGTCGATGCTTTTGTCGGTGACCTCGAAGCGGGTCGGCGCCGCGTCGCCTGAACCGCCGCCCCCCGCCGCCTGTTCGCGGCGACGCCGCTCCGGCTCGAGATCCGGCGCCGGGCTGATGTAGCCCTCCTGTTGGAGCCGCTGCATGATCTGCTGAATCAGCTGCTCGAGCTGCTGCTGCGCGTCTTCACCTGCGTTCTCTCCGAGCAGCCGCTCCATCACCTCGTCGGGGAGCACGCCTCCGCTCATGAGCGCTTCGAGGATGGCGTCGTAGAGCGCCTGCATCGAGCGCTCGTCTTCGGATCCCGTGAAGTACGGATCGTTGAAGCCGCTCGACAGCAGCAGGTCGGACAGCTTCGACATCAGCGACTCCATGTCGAGATCGTCGAGGTCGGAGGGGACGAACTTGCTGTACTTGAACCGCACGGCTCCGGGCTCCAGGCTCCAGCCTCCAGGCCCTGTCGGGCTCCAGGCGTCGGCTCCGGCGGAGCATGACGCGCGCTGGAGCCCGGAGCCTGGAGCCCGGAGCCGCCTCTGTCAGTTGTAGTACTTCTTCTTCCCCCCCGCCTGCGGCATGTCGTCGAAGCTCGGCTCCGACTGGGCGCGCTGGCGTTTCGGGGATGTTGACTCGGCGGCATGGTAGCCGCGGTCGTCGCTGCGGCTGATCCTCTTCGTCGCGTAGAGGCCTTCGAGGATGAACGTCACCGCCGACGCGCGGGCTGGCACTGACGCCTTCCGGTCGACGCCGGCAGTGGCGACCAGATCGAGCAGGCCGGGGACCTGCCGCGCGTCCTCGAGCAGCCGCGCCGACGGTCCGCTGTCTTCGAGCTGCAGCGCGCCGCCGCGGTCGAACCACTCGACGACCGATCGGACGTCGGCGTTCTCGAAGTACCCGATGAACACGTTGGCGACGGCGGCGCGGATCAGATCACGTGCGAGGTTGTCGGCGCCGCGGAGCTCGCCTTCGTACTCCAGCTCGAACTTGCCCGTGATCGACGGCAGCGCCGCGTGCACGTCCACCATGCCGGCGACCGGCGCTTCGCGGTGGAGGATCGCGCGCCGTTCCGCATTGCTCGCCACATTCTCGATCGCCGTGATCGGCAACCGCTGGCTCACCCCCGAGCGCTTGTCGATGCGGCGCTCGGAGCGCGCCTGGAACGCAATCTCCTCGACCACCTCGCGCACGTAGGGCGGCACCTCCACCGGTCCGGCAGCCGAAGGGCGGCTGAGCCACGCTTCCTGCGCCGTGATCGCCATGGCCTGGTGCCGCGTCGCCGCGTAGTGCGTGCGGATCTCCGAGCCGATGCGGTCCTTGAGCGGTGTGATGATCTTGCCGCGCGCCGTGTAGTCTTCGGGGTTCGCCGTGAAGGCCATCATCACGTCCAGGCGCAGCCGCACCGGGTAGCCCTTAATCTGGACGTCGCCTTCCTGCAGGATGTTGAACAGCCCCACCTGGATCTTGCCCGCCAGGTCGGGCAGCTCGTTGATGGCGAAAATGCCGCGGTTCGCACGCGGCAGCAGCCCGTAGTGCATCGTCAGGTCGTCGCCGAGCTGGAGGCCGCTGCGCGCGGCCTTGATCGGATCGATGTCGCCGAGCATGTCGGCAATGGTGACGTCTGGCGTCGCCAGCTTCTCGACGTAGCGATCTTCACGCGCGAGCCACGCGACCGGCAGATCGTCGCCCTCGGCGGCCGCGCGGGTACGGCACGCTGAGCAGAGCGGCGCGAGCGGGTCGTCGTGAATCTCGCAGCCGGGCACGACGGGGACGGCTTCGTCGAGCAGATCGACGAGGCTGCGCAGGATGCGTGTCTTCGCCTGGCCACGCAGCCCGAGGAGGATGAAGTTGTGCCTGGAGAGCAGCGCGTTCACGAGCTGCGGGACGACGGTGTCGTCGTAGCCGATGATGCCGGGAAACAGCGGCTCGCGGGTCTGGAGCTTGGCGATCAGGTTGGTGCGGAGCTCGTCTTTGACGGTCGGATATCGAGGCAGACCCTCTTCAACGGCGGAGCGCAAGGCGCCCACCGTGATCAATTTTTCACGGGTGACCATAGCGGATTCTAGCACGCGCGATCACCGCTGGCGGTCACGACGAGGACTATCGAAAGACCCTACGAGTGCGGCAGCGGCGCGAGCTCGACTGCAACCGCAGATGACGTACAACATGGCCCGGGAGCGCGGCTGTTGGCGCGTCCGTACCGATGAGTGGACTCGTGCGGTTGGCGGCAACTCGACGCTACGCGGTTGAATTGCGCGCTCGGAGTGTGCTGTCATCACCACACGCCAGATGCAATGAGAGACAGAGCGGCCGCTCCACGCCTCGGAACCGTTCGCGTCATCGGACGAGGTCGTGCCGGTGCCGCGATCGCCTCGCGTTTGCGCGAACGCGGCCTCCTGGCAGATGGCCCGGAGGCCACGATCGTGATGATCTGCGTCCCCGACGCGGCAATTGCCGGCGTCGCCGCGACGCTTCCGCCAGGTCCCTGGGTCGCGCACGTGAGCGGCGCGACGCCTCTCGCCGCACTCGACCCGCATCAACGACGTTTCAGCGTGCATCCCTTGCAGACGCTCGTGCGCGGGCGCGGTGCCGAGCAGCTCGACGGGGCCTACGGTGCGGTGACAGCGGAGCACGACGAAGCGCGAGCTCTGGGGCACGCGCTCGCCCGGGCCCTCGGCCTGGTAGGGTTCGATCTCGCCGACGACCAGCGCGCGCTCTACCATGCCGGCGCCGCTCTCGCCTCGAACTACCTGGTCACCCTGCATCGCGCCGCGGCCGCGCTCCTCGTCGACGCGGGCGCCCCGCCCGAGGCCTTGATGCCGCTCATCCAGCGCACGCTCGACAACGGGTTTGAGCTGACAGGTCCTGTCGCGCGTGGCGATTGGGCGACGGTTGCCGCCCACCTGCAGGCGCTGCACGCACGACGGCCCGACCTCGAGCCGCTGTACCGGGCGCTCGCCGAGGCGACCAGCACATGAGGATCGTGCGACAGATCGCTGACATCCGCGCCGCGCTCCACTCGACGCGTGCAAGCCGTGCCGCCAGCGTGGGACTCGTTCCGACGATGGGTGCGTTGCACGCCGGCCATGTGTCCCTCTTCCGCGCGGCGCGCGGCGAGTGCGACACCGTGGTGGCGAGCGTGTTCGTCAATCCCGCGCAGTTCGGGGAGCCCGCCGACTTCGAACACTATCCGCGCGACGAGGCTCGCGATGCGGCCGTCGCTGAAGAGGCCGGCGTCGATCTGCTGTTTGTACCCGAGGCCCAGGAGATCTATCCCGCAGGATTCGACACGTGGGTGGACGTGGGTCGGCTCGGCACGATCCTGGAGGGCGCGTTCCGGCCGGGCCACTTTCGGGGCGTGGCGACCGTGTGTCTGCAGCTGTTCAACATCGTCCACCCTGACGTGGCCTATTTCGGGCAGAAGGACGCGCAACAGGTGCAGGTGCTGCGGCAGATGATCCGCGACTTCCACCTGGGGCTCGAAATCCGGGTCTGCCCGATCGTGCGCGACGCCGACGGCCTGGCCCTCTCGTCGCGGAACGTGCGCCTGACGCCCGAAGAGCGGCAGCGCGCGCTCAGGCTGCCGAGGGCGCTGGCGACAGGAGACGTCGGCGCCGCTCTGGCGTTGCTCGAGGGGCTGAACGTCGAGTACGTCGAAGTGGCGCCCTTCGATCCGCCCGTGTTGGCGGCGGCCGTCCGCGTTGGAGCCGTCCGCCTCATCGACAACACTCCGCTCTCGAGTGAGCAACCATGACCGACTTTGCGACCCGGCGCGTCTCGCTTCCGGATCTCGCCGCGATGAAGCGTCGGGGCGAGCGCATCGTCATGGTCACGACCTACGACGCGCCGAGCGCGCGACTGGCCGAGGCCGCGGGTATCGACGTCCTGCTCGTGGGCGACAGCGCGGCCATGGTCGTCTTCGGCCACGACTCGACGCTGCCGGTCACGCTCGAGGAGATGCTGATGCTCACCCGCGCCGTGACGCGGGTGTCGAGGCGTCCGCTCGTCGTCGGCGATCTGCCGTTCGGGTCGTACCAGGTCTCGGACGACGAGGCGGTCGCGAGCGCGGTGCGGCTGGTGAAAGAAGGCGGGGCGGACGTCGTCAAGTTGGAAGGAATCGGACGACACCTGTCGCGCGTGCGCGCGATTATCGACGCGGGAATTCCGGTCATGGGTCACATCGGGCTCACCCCGCAGGCCGCGACGATGCTCGGAGGGTTCAGGGCGCAGGGCCGCACGGCCGCGGCGGCTCAGGAGCTCTACGACACGGCGCGCGCCCTGCAGTCCGCCGGCTGCTTCGCCATCGTGCTCGAAGCGATGCCGGCGGCCGTCGCCGCCGCGATCACGCGCGCGCTCTCGATACCGACGATTGGCATCGGGGCCGGAAGCGGCTGCGATGGCCAGGTGCTGGTCTGGCACGATCTCCTGGGATTGTCGGAGCCGCCGCATCCGCGTTTCGTCAAGACGTACGCCGCTCTCGGGGCGGAGATTGGCCGCGCGCTGGACGCCTTTGTCAGCGACGTGCGGCGCGGCACCTATCCGGGCGACGAGCACACGTACGAGATGGCGCCCGAGGAGCTCGCGCGCTTCGAGATGGCGGTCGCGCGGCCGTGAAGGCTGCCGGCACGGTCGATGGGCGTGCCCATCCCTTCCGCTACAATGGCGCGCCGTTCCACGGCGTGGCCCAGCCGCTTTCCCTCGCCACTCGCGCCGGTCGTCCCATGGTCTTCGCGCACCGGGGCGGGCGCGCGATCGGTCCGGAAAACACGCTTGCCGCGCTCGATCTCGGGCTCGCCGCCGGCGCCGATGGCCTCGAGTTCGACGTGCGGATCTCGCGTGATCAGGTGCCGGTGTTGTCTCACGATCCCGACGTCGATCGCTGCACCAATGGGCGCGGTCCCGTCGAGGCGCGGACGGCCGCCGAACTGGCCCACATGGACGCGGCGTACTGGTTCGACGAGGCGCACGGCTTCCCGTTCCGCGGGCGCGGCATCGGCGTGCCGACGCTCGCCGCCGCGCTCGCGCGCTTCACGGGGCGGCCACTGATCATCGAGATCAAGACAGGAACGGCCGACGCGGCGCGCCTGGTGGTCGACGCGATTCGTCGCGCCGATGCAGGGGCGCGCGTGTGCGTCGGGTCATTCAGCCTCACGGTCCTGCAGACGGTTCGCGCCCTCGAACCGCGGCTCCCGACCAGCGCCGCGCGCGAGGAAGGGCAGTGGTCGCTCTATCGATCGTGGGTGGGCCTGCCGCTCGGGACGACACCCTACCGGTGTTTCCAGGTGCCCGAGCGCTCCGGCCGGCTGAAGGTGCTCTCGCGCCGGTTCGTCCGTGCGGCCCACCGTGCCGGTCTGCCGGTGCAGGTCTGGACCGTGAACGAGGAACCGGACTTGTGGCGGCTGCTCGACTGGGGCGTCGACGCGGTGATCAGCGATCGTCCCGATCTGGCCGTGCGCGTGAGAGACGCCTGGGTTGCTGCGCGAGGCGATGAGAACCCATCTCCTGCCGCCGACTCGGGATTGAGAACTGACGACCCGCGCGAGAACGGACTTGGTGCTCCCCGCTCCTGACCACCGCCGCCTCGTCAGCGCGCTCGCCTTGCTCGCGTTCACCCTGTTTGCCTTCCCCCTGACGCTGCATCACCCGCTCATCGATCCGGATGAAGGGCTGCATGCCGCCATCGCTCAGGAGATGGTGGAGCGGGGAGACTACATCACCCCCCGATTCCTGGGCGAGCCGTTTCCAGACAAGCCGGTGTTCTTCTTCTGGGCGCTCGCCGCCTCGCTTCGCGCGTTCGGCTTCAGCGAACCGGCCGCGCGTGCGCCTGGACTGCTCTTCGGCCTGCTCGGCGCCGTCACGACGGGTTGGCTCGCCGGCGCGATTCTCGGCCGGCGGGGCGGCTGGCTGGCCGGCATCTTCTACGCCACGCTGTCGTTGCCGATCGGCCTGATGCAGATGCCGGTCCACGACCTCGCGCTGGTTCCATTCACCAACGGCGCGCTCCTCGCGTTCTGGCGGGCGGCACGCGTGTCACGCGCCGCGCGCGTGCTTGCGTGGTCGGCGGTGGCCGGGGTGTGCCTGGGCGGCGCGATCCTCACCAAGGGCCTCTCAGGCGTCGCGATCGTGGGGCTGGCGCACGCGACGGTGCTGCTTGTCGAACGCCGCCTGCGCCTCGTCACGATCGCGGGCGGCGTGCTCGCGCTGGTCATCGCCGTCGGTGTGGCCGCGCCGTGGTTTATCGCGATGGAGCACGCGCACCCGGGGTATCTCAATTACTACCTGCTCCAGCGCCACGTGCTCGGGTTCACGACGGAAACGCAGCGCCATGGGAAATCGGTGTGGCACTACTACCTGCCGGTCGTGCTCGGTGGCGGTCTGCCGTGGATCCTGTACACGCCCTTCGCGCTGGCGAGGCTGCGCCCGCGTGCGACGGACGAGGAGACCGAGCGCCGTTTCGGCGACGCCGCGCGGGTGGGCTGGAGCCTGCTGCTGACGGGCACAGCGTTCCTGAGCCTCGCCAAGTCGAAGCTGCTCACCTACGCGCTGCCGGTGTTTCCCGCGATCGCGCTGCTCGCGGCGGTCGCGTGGCTCGCCTGGACCGCACGCCGTACGACGGCTCTGGCGCCAGATAGAGCGTCGGCCTGGTTCGCGCGCATGCCGGCGGTGCAGGCGATGATCGGTGCACTTCTGCTTCCCGCCGCGCTGGTCTTTGCGCCGATGAAATTCCCGGTGCCGCACGTCGGCTGGCTGTGGCTCGTGGCCGCGGCCGTCGCGGCCGGCTGGTGGCTCGCGCTCCGCGCCCTGCCTCGTCGTCTTGCCGAGGCCGCGGCATTTGCCGCGACGTTGACCGCATCGACGCTCATCGTGGCGCTCGCCGTGCTCGTTCCACCCGTGGCCGACGTGACGACCGCGCGCGACCTCGCCGACACGATCAACCGCTCGGGGCGCTTTCCGTCCGAGCTGTGGATGGTGGAACAGCGGTCCGGGTCGCTCGTGTTCTATCTCGACCCTGCCCTGCGCCGCGGGCTCACGGCCGCACGCGTGCTGCAGCTCTCGTCGCCGCAGGTGCCCGAGCACGAGCCCGTGCCCGGCACGCGCGTAGCCGTGACGATCGGCGACTCGCCGCGTCTGGAGCGGTATCTGCAGCTTGACGGTCAGCCGTATGACCCCGCCGGCCACTACCGCATGTACGACGGCGAACGCCTGCTGCACACCGATTCGCCCGCCAACACGCGACCGGTGCCGTCACATGTGCCGCATCACAGGCCAGGCCCCGGTCAATAGTTCGCCGGCTGGCGCCGCTGGCGGCTCGCTGGCGCGCGCGGCCGTTTGGCCCCGTTCGCCGCGAAGCCCGTGCAGCCTCGCCGCTCGGCCGAACGTCGAAGACACTTGGCCGGATTGCGACCCTCCGACTAAAATGTCATGTTCACTTCCCGAGGAATTGCATATCCATGAGAAACCCAGCCTTGGCGCAGGATCCGGCGACCGACGCGATCGAGCGCCGTGAGTGGCTCGACTCGCTTGATTACGTCCTGCAGTCGGGCGGCGTCGCGCGCGCCGCACAGCTGCTTCGGCAGCTCGATGCGCATGCCCGGCGAACGGGGGCGCGCATCCCGTTCACCGCGAACACGCCGTACGCGAACACCATTGCCGTGGGCCAGCAGCCCGCGTTTCCAGGCAATCAAAAGCTCGAGCGGCGCATCAAGAGCCTCGTTCGCTGGAACGCGCTCTCGATGGTGGTGCGCGCGAACAAACTGAGCGACGGGATCGGCGGGCACATCTCGTCGTATGCCTCGGCGGCGACGCTGTACGAGGTAGGCTTCAACCACTTCTTCCGCGGCCGCACCGACGCGCAGGAAGGCGACATCGTCTATTTCCAGGGCCACGTGGCGCCGGGCATCTACGCGCGTGCGTTTCTCGAGGGACGCATCAGCCGGCAGCAGCTCGAGAACTTCCGCCGGGAGCTGGCGAGCGGCGGCGGTCTCTCGTCGTACCCCCACCCGTGGCTGATGCCCGAGTTCTGGCAGTTCCCGACCGTCTCGATGGGGCTTGGGCCCATCATGTCGATCTACCAGGCCCGCTTCAACCGTTACCTCGAAGATCGCGGCCTGAAGCCGGCGTCGAATCAGAAGGTCTGGGCGTTTTTGGGCGACGGGGAGACCGACGAGCCCGAAACGCTCGGTGCCATCACTCTGGCCTCGCGCGAGAAGCTCGACAACCTGATTTTCGTCATCAATTGCAACCTGCAGCGGCTCGACGGCCCGGTGCGCGGCAACGGCCAGATCATTCAGGAGCTCGAGGCGATCTTCCGGGGCGCGGGCTGGAATGTGATCAAAGTGATCTGGGGCAGCGACTGGGATCATCTCGAAGCGAAAGACACCGACGGCCTGCTCGCGCAGCGGCTCGGGGAGATCGTCGACGGGCAGTACCAGAAGTACGCCGTCGAAGACGGCGCCTACATGCGCCAGCACCTGTTCGGCAGCAATCCGCGCCTGCTCGACATGGTCCGGCACCTTTCGGACGACGACCTGAAGCGGCTGCGGCTTGGCGGGCACGACCCCCAGAAGGTGTATGCCGCATACAAGGCCGCGTTCGAGCACACGGGCCAGCCGACCGTCATCCTCGCGCGCACCATCAAGGGCTACGGCCTGGGCGAAGCCGGCGAGGGCAAGAACATCACGCACCAGCAGAAGAAGCTGAACGAGGACGAGCTGCGGGCGTTCCGCAACCGCTTCGATATCGACCTGAGCGACGAGGAGCTGGCACGCTCGCCGTTCTTCCGTCCGGAGGATGACTCGCCCGAGATGCGCTATCTGCAGGAGCGCCGCAAGGCGCTCGGCGGGTACCTCCCCGCCCGCATCGTGACCGCGCCGCCGATGAAGCCCAACCTCGAGCCGATCTTCGAGGAGTTCTACGGGGGCACCGGCGAGCGCAAGGTCTCCACCACGATGGTGTTCGTGAAGATGCTGGCGAAGATGCTGCGCGACAAGGAGGTGGGCAAGCTCGTCGTCCCGATCGTGCCCGATGAAGCGCGCACCTTCGGCATGGAGTCGCTCTTCCGCGCGGTCGGCATTTATGCGCATTCCGGCCAGCTCTACGAGCCGGTCGACATGGACACGCTCCTGTACTACAAGGAAGTAAAGGACGGGCAGATCCTCGAGGAAGGCATCACCGAGGCGGGCTCGATGTCGTCGTTCATCGCCGCGGGCACCGCCTACGCCACGCACGGCGTGAACACCATTCCGTTCTTCATCTACTACTCGATGTTCGGGTTCCAGCGCATTGGCGACCTGATCTGGGCCGCCGGCGATTCGCGGTCCCGCGGGTTCCTGCTCGGCGGAACGGCCGGCCGGACGACGCTCGCGGGCGAGGGGCTGCAGCACCAGGACGGGAACAGCCACGTCTTCTCGCTGGCGTATCCGAACTGCCTGTCGTATGACCCGGCGTTCGCCTACGAGTTGGCGGTGATCATCCAGGACGGAATTCGCCGGATGTACGGCGAAGGCGAGAGCGTCTTCTACTACCTCACGGTCATGAACGAGGCCTACGAGATGGCTGCGATGCCCGACGGTCCCGGCGTGCGGGAGGGCATCGTCAAGGGGCTGTACCGCTGCCGGACGGCGCCCGAGGGCAAGGGCAAGCTGCGGGCACAACTGCTCGGCAGCGGCGCAATCCTGCCCGAAGTGCTGAAGGCGCAGAAGACGCTGAACGAGAAGTACGGCGTGCGCGCCGACGTGTGGAGCGCGACGAGCTACGGGGAGCTCTATCGCGACGGCCACGCGGCCGAGCGCTGGAACCTGCTCCACCCGGGCGAGCAGCCGAAGGTCCCGTACGTGACGCAGTGCTTCGAGGGTACCGAGGGCCCGATCATCGCCTCGTCGGATTACCTGAAGGCGCTGCCAGACCTGATCGATCGCTGGCTGCCGCGCCCACTGGTCTCGCTCGGAACGGATGGCTTCGGACGCAGTGAGAGCCGTGCCGACCTGCGCAATCACTTCGAGGTCGACGCGCGCTTCGTTACCCTCGCGACGCTCGCCGCGCTGGCCCGCGAGGGACAGCTGGACGCGAAGGTGGTGCAGAAGGCAATCAAGGACTTGCAGATCGACCCGGAGAAGGCCAACCCAGCTATTGCTTAGGAAGGCAGGGCTGAAGCCCTGCCCGACGTACGGGCGGGCCGTGATGCGTGGGGCAGCCCTTGAGGGCTGCTGATGTGAGCGCTGACACAACGACGAGGAACACCGCGTGACCGAATTCACCCTTCCTGAACTTGGCGAGAACATCGAGGCCGGCGACATCGTGCGCGTGATGGTGCACGCCGGCGACACGCTGGAGCGCGATCAACCGGTCCTCGAGCTCGAGACCGACAAGGCCACCATCGAGGTGCCCTCGTCGGTCAGCGGCGTGATCAAGGAGCTGCGCGTCAAGCCGGGCGACAAGGTGAAGGTCGGGGCGGTGATCCTGACCGTCGACGAAGACGCCGCCGACGTGGCTCCGCCGGATCCGAATGCCGCCGGTTCCAACGTGGCAAGCGCCAAGGCGGCGGCGCCGATCGTCGACGAGGCCATCACCGAGGGTGGGCAGGCGACCGAGGCACAGGTGCAACCGGGCTCGATCGACGGCGCAGACAAGCGCGGGCGCCAGGAGCGTGAGCAGGGGCTCGGGAAAGTTGATGAGAGTCGAGGTCCGGCCGCGGCACCGCAGGCGAAAAACGCGCGGGACAGCGAAGCGCAGGAATCGACCGGCTCGCAGCGGCAGGGGCCCGGACGCGTGGTCGACATCACGGCTGGCCGTACCCAGCAACCCTCGGCAGCCGGTTCGGTGCCTGCGGCACCCTCTACCCGCCGTTACGCGCGCGAGCTCGGCCTCGACGTGTCACAGGTGCCCGGTTCGGGCCCTGGAGGGCGCATTTCGGTGGAAGACGTGAAGACGCACGCGCGCAACGTCATCGGCGGCGCCGCTGCGGGCGCGCCCGTGCGGGCCATCCCGTTGCCGGACTTCACGAAGTGGGGTGAGGTCGAGCGTCAGCCGATGCGCGCCATTCGCCGCAAGACGGCCGAGCGGATGACCACCGCCTGGACTACGGTGCCGCACGTCACGCAGGGCGACAAGGCCGACATCACGGAACTCGAGGGGCTGCGGCAGAAGTACGCGAAGCGGGTCGAAGCCGCCGGCGGGAAGCTGACGGTCACGGCGATTGCCGTCAAGGTGATTGCCTCGGCGCTGAAGGTGTTCCCGCAATTCAACGCCTCGATCGACGTCGCCAGCGAAGAGGTCGTGCTCAAGAAGTACGTTCACATCGGCGTCGCCGTCGATACGGAGAACGGGCTGCTGGTGCCGGTCATCCGCGACGTGGATCGCAAGAACATCGTGCAGATCTCGTCGGAGCTGCAGGAGCTGGCCGACAAGGCCAAGGGCCGCAAGCTCTCTCTCGAGGACATGGAGGGCGGGTCTTTTACGATCAGCAACCTGGGCGGCATCGGCGGCACCTACTTCACGCCCATCGTCAACGTCCCGGAGGTTGCTATTCTGGGCATGTCGCGGTCCGTTACGGAGCCGGTCTGGCGTGACGGCCAGTTCGTGCCGCGGCTGATGATGCCGCTCTCGCTGTCGTACGATCACCGCATCATCGACGGCGCCGACGCCATTCGCTTCCTCCGCTGGGTGTGCGACGCGCTCGAGCAGCCGTTCGTGATGTCGCTTCAGGGGTGAGGCTTCTCCCCTTCACCGCTGACGTTTCCGTCAACCGTGTACCGTCAACCGTTCACCGTCAACCCTTGACCTTCACCGTCAACCGTTCACAGTTGATCGTTAGATCTCGTAGAGCCCGGCTTCAGCCGGGCCAACAATCCGGAGACGCCGTGCTCGACGGCAAGGGCCGGCTTCATCCCCCGCAAGGCGCGCTGCGGTACGCGCCAACGGTCGACGGCAAGCGGTCAACGGTTCACGATCGACAACACTCGTTATGATTACCCACTCGACTGAACTCGCCGTTCTCGGCGCCGGCCCGGGCGGCTATGCCGCCGCCTTCCTCGCTGCCGATCTCGGCATGCAGGTCACGCTCATCGACCGCGAGCCGAATCCGGGCGGCGTGTGCGTCTACCGCGGGTGCATCCCGTCGAAGGCGCTGTTGCATGCGGCGAAGCTGCTGACCGAGGCGAAGCACGCGTCGGCGTGGGGCCTGCACTTCGGCGAGCCGCGCGTCGATCTCGACAAGCTGCGCGAGTGGAAGAACCAGGTCGTCGCCAAGCTGACCGGCGGCACGGGGCAGCTCGGGCGCGTCCGCAAGGTGCGCTACATCCAGGGCGACGCAACCATCGTCGATCCCACGACCTTCGACGTTCAGACGGCGGACGGCGTGCAGCGGGTGTGCTTCGAGCACGCGATCCTGGCCACGGGATCCCGTCCCAGCGTCATCCCGAGTCTCAGGCTCGACAGCCCGCGGGTGATGGATTCGACCGGCGCACTCGAGTTGAACGACGTGCCGAAGACGCTGCTGGTCGTGGGCGGCGGCTACATCGGCCTCGAGCTGGGCACCGTGTACGCGGCGCTCGGGTCGAAGGTGACTGTGGTCGAGATGATGCCCGGATTGCTGCCGGGCGCGGATCGCGATCTGGTTGCCGTTCTCGAGAAGCGCGTGCAGGCCATGTGCGAGGCCGTGCTGCTCAAAACCAAGGTTGTCTCGATGGCCGAGCAGCAGGACGGCATCAAGGTGACATTCGAGAACGACAGCCTCGAGCGCTCGGAGCAGGTGTTCGAGAAGGTGCTGGTGTCCATCGGGCGCCGCCCGAACTCGGAGATTGCGGGCCTCGATCACACGAAGGTCGAAGTCGACGCCAAGGGCTTCATCAAGACCGACGCGCGCCGTCGCACGGCGGAGCCGACGCTCTACGCCATCGGCGACGTCGCTGGCGAGCCGATGCTCGCGCACAAGGCCTCGCACGAGGCGCGGGCGACGGTCGAGGGCATCCACGGCGAGAAGGTGGTCTTCGATCCGGCGGCCATTCCGGCCGTCGTCTTCACGGATCCCGAAATCGCGTGGTGCGGGCTGACCGAAGACGACGCGAAGAAGCAGGGCCGCCGGGTGGAAATCGCGAAGTTCCCGTGGGGCGCGTCGGGCCGCGCGACCACGCTCGATCGCACCGACGGGCTGACGAAGCTCGTGGTCGAACCGGGCACCGAGCGCGTGCTGGGCGTCGGCATCGTCGGCTCTGGTGCCGGCGAACTCATCGCCGAAGGCGTGCTCGCGGTTGAGATGGGCGCGCTCGTGTCCGACATCAAGCTCACCATCCACCCGCACCCGACGCTGACGGAGACGGTGATGGAGTCGGCCGAGATCTTCTACGGCCAGAGCACGCACGCCTACAGGCCGCGGCGCCGGTAGCCTTCGCCGCGGCTGTTCGGCTCCGCGCGCCCGCACCCGGCCGCAGCGCAGCATCGCGGTCGGCGGGCCGACCCGCGCCGTGCGCGCGGCGACGGTGGGTCGCGCGACGCACTCGTTCGCGGCTACAGATCGCCCGCCCGCAGGCGCTCCAGCAGGTGGTCGCACGAGCGCACCGCGAGCGCCATGATCGTCAGCGTGGGATTCGACCAGCCGCTCGACGGGAAGCCGGACGCGTCCATCACGAACAGGTTCGGCACGTCGTGCGCCTGCTGGAACGGCGTCAACACCGACGTGGCCGGGTCCGTTCCCATGCGGGCGCAGCCGACCTCGTGGCTGGCCCAGCGCGGGGTGACAAAGGGCGTCACGTTACGAGCGCCCGCCGCGTCGAGCATCTCGGCGGCTGCGGTCGCCATGTCCTCGGTCATCGCGCGCTCGTTCTCGCGCAGCGACATGCGGATGCGCAAGGCAGGGATGCCCCACGCGTCGACCACCGAAGGATTGATCTCGCACAAGTTGTCGGCGTAGGGCAGGCACTCGCCGAACCCCTGCAGGCGCAGCACTGCCGGCCCGTCGGCGCGCACGGCGTCCGTGAACGCCGTCCCGAAGCCCGCGGCGGTGAGGTGCGGCGCAACGTGAGCGCCCGCCTGATAGCCGTAGCCGCGGAGGAACCCAGCCGATCGCGCGTCGCCCGGTACGTTCCGGAAGCGGATTCCGAAGGTTCCGTTCGGCCGGTTCGGTCCTGAGAGCTTCGGCCTGTCCGGGAACTCGGGAAATTCTCCGCTCGCGCCCGCATCGCTGACGTGCACCATCAGATTGCGGCCCAACTGCCCGCTGGAGTTCCCGAGGCCAGTTGGTGCGTCGGGTGTCGAGGAGTTGAACAGCAGGCGCACCGACTCGAACATCTGCGCGCAGAGAATCACCGTGCGCGCCCGGATTTCGTGCACTTCGCGCGTGTGGCGGTCGATGTACTCGATCCCCGTCGCCTTGCCGGTCCCGCGGTCCACGATCACGCGGCGCGCCATCGCGTCGGTCACGAGCGTGCACCGACCGGTGGCGAGCGCGTCGGGGACGGTCGTGAATGCCGAGTTGAAGTACGAGTGCGTGGCGCAGCCGCGTTCGCACGGGCCGCAGTAATGGCACGCCGCGCGCCCGTTGAGGGGCGCCGTGAGGTTGGCCGTCCGTCCGATCGTGAAGGTGCGGCCGAACCGCCTCTTCACCCGCTCCGCGAACGCGCGCTCGGCACAATCCATCGCCATGGGCGGCTGGAACACGCCGTCCGGCAGCAGTGGGTGCCCTTCGGCAGCGCCGGATACGCCGATGTAGCGCTCGACGATGTCGTAGTAGGGTGCGAGATCCGCGTAGGCGAGCGGCCAGTCGGCGCCGGCGCCGTCGAAAGACGCGGCCTTGAAATCTGCATCGCTGAAGCGATAGCACTGCCGGCCCCACACGTTGGTGCGGCCCCCGACCAGGCGCAGCCTGCCGACCCACGGGAACGGCGGTCCATCCGTGTACGGCTCGTCAAGGTCGTCGACGTACCAATGGGCGTTCCACTCGTCGCACGCGTACGATGCGGACTGGCGTGGACGCCTCCCCGCGAGCGGCGCTTTCGTCCGGCCGCGATACTTCAGTTCGTAGGCCGGGACGTGCTCGCGGTTGTCATCCTCGGTGCGGGCGCGACCGGCCTCGAGCACCACGACGCGCAGCCCCGCCTCGGCCAGGCGCTTCGCCGCCCAGCCACCGGACGCGCCAGAGCCCACGATCGCTGCGTCAGCGGAATCGCGTCGCGACAGCCCTGCTGTGCCGTGCTTTGCCGTTGAATTCTCGCCGTGCTGCACGCCTGCGGATCGTACTACACCGGCGAACCGACACGCCGCCGCAGATCTGAAAGCTCGAGACCTGGCCGCCGCGCCACTAAACCGTGCTCGCTTGAGTTGTACCCAGCAGTCACGTGGGGCAGGGCTTCAGCCCTGCAAATCGCGCTCGCAAGCAGGCCTGAAGGCCTGCCCCACATGACTACTCAAGCGAATCGCGGGTTTAAAGCGCCGGCCTCGGGTGCGGCACGGTGCTGCCCTCGGTCATTCCAAGCGCCCACTTGATCGCCTCGAAGTACATCGTCTTCACGTCGGGATCGACGAAGCTCTCCGGCGTGTGGCCGAGCGTCGAGTAGAAGACCCGCCCCTTGCCGTACATCTTGGACCACGCGACGCCGAAGTCGCGGTCGGCACGGTGGACGCGCGGGTTGTTCTCGTACGAGAGCTTCGTCTCGTCGAGCCGGAGCAGCACGTTGACCTTGTCACGGGACCACGCCTTGGCCTGGTAGATCTCGTCGTGCTTCATGAACGCTCGCGGCAAGTGACGCGTCGCGGGGAACTCGCCGTCTTCACGCACGATCGGGGCATCGAACGTCATCCATGGGTGCTCGTCGAACCAGCCCCCGATCATCTCGCCGTACTCCGGCCACTGGTAGTTGGCGTCGAGCGCCGCGTGCACGCCCACGAATCCCTTCCCATCGTCGTGCACGAACGAGAGCAGGTCACGCTTCTGGTCGGCGTCGAGCGGCATCTCGCCCGTCGTGTTGACGAAGACGAGCGCATCGAAGGCGTCGAGGTTCTTCGCGTTGGTCCCGGCGTTTTTCTTCGTGAGCAGGCCGTAGTCGGTGCGCAGATACGCCTCCCACATGCCGCTCTCGTGCCCGAGGTTCCAGACCATGGCCATGCCGTCGGGAATCGACTCGTGCTGCCAGCCCAGCGCGGCGCCGACGACGAGGACGCGCCGAAGCGCTTTCGGCGGCGGCACGCGCGCGCGCGGGATGGTGCTCCCGGCGGGAG
This sequence comes from Vicinamibacteria bacterium, assembly GCA_963697705.1. GTDB lineage: Bacteria > Acidobacteriota > Vicinamibacteria > Vicinamibacterales > JAENWD01 > CAVUCH01. The sequence goes on along the minus strand of CAVOPA010000003.1, from coordinate 780,387 downwards.
CGGAAGGCGAGGGCGCCTGCCCGTGGCCCGGGACCGCCGACGCCAGCGCGAACGCGGCCGCGCACGCCGCGGTGTAACAGGCGTGCCGGAGAGGGGAGTGGCGCAGCATGGGCGCCATCCTATCAAAGGCGGCCCCACTTCCCGGCTTTCGGGCGTGGGCAGAGCCGTTACTTCAAGCCGTCGCTCGCTTGAGTTGATGCTCCGAAGCGGGTGGCGCCGGACGGGGCCGCCCCGCCCGCCGCGCAGGCGCCGCCTTCTGGCGAGGACTTTTGGCGCCGGCCGCCGGGGCCCCGCCGCGCGGACTGTGCGCGGTGGGGTGGCCGCGGGTGGGGCTGTCCGGCGACAGGACCCGCGTCCACCATCAACTCAAGCGAGTTGTCTGTTAGGGGAGCTTCCCTTTGGTGGCCGTCCTGATTCGATACAGCGTCTTGTCCGCCGTGATGTAGAGCGTCGAGCCGTCGCCCCCCCAGGCGCAGTTGGCGGTCTTCGCCGCCGTTTCGATCGTGCCCAGGTGCGTGCCGTCGGCAGCAATCACCCACACGCCGCCGGGACCGGTCGCAAAGAGATTGCCTTTCAGGTCCACCTTGAGGCCGTCGGGTCCACCTGGCTTGTCGGGCGCCATCCCGGACTTCATGTTGATCAGCACCTTGCCCGCCGCGATGGTGCCGTCGCTGGTCACGGGATAGGCCATGATGATCGGCTCACTGTCGTCGGACTGGGCGACGTAGAGCGTCTTCTCGTCCGGTGAGAACGCGATCCCGTTCGGCGCCTTCAGGTCCTTCGTGAGGAGCGTCAGCGCCCCTGTCTTCGAGAACCGGTACACGCCCGTGAAATCGAGCTCGCGACCCGGATCTGTGAACGTGCCGGGCAGGCCGTACGGCGGATCGGTGAAATACAGGTCCCCGTTCGATTTGTAGACCAGGTCGTTGGGGCTGTTCAGGCGCTTGCCCTGGTACCGGTCGACGAGCGTCGTGAACCGCCCTGGTGCATCGAGCCGTGCAATGCGCCGATCGCCGTGCTGACAGAGCACGAGGCGGCGCTCGGCATCCCACGTGAGACCGTTGCTGCCCGGCTCCCGTCCCGTGAAGGGCGCGCTGCCGGTATATCCCGCCGGGCGAAGGAACTCGCTGAGGCCGTCGCCCTCCTTCCACTTGTGGACGACGTTGTTGGGGATGTCGGAAAAGAGGATGGCCTGTGCCTTCTGATCCCAGACCGGCCCTTCCACCCACGAGAAGCCGTCGCCGAGCTTCTCGAGCGTGGCGGCTTTCGGGACGAGTGCATCGAACCGCGGGTCGAGGCTGACGAGGGTGCCGGGCAGTGGAGGCTCCTGTGTCCGGAGACGCGGCGCCAGCACCGCGACTGCGGCGACGGCAAGCGCGATCGACATCCAACCTGAGGGTCGTCGAGACAGCATGACAGCTCCTTCGGACCTGGATAACCGCTCGTCGGCGATCTATCCGCTGCAGGACGTGCGCGCCAGACGGGCCGACGCGTCAGGATAGCAGGACACAACGCGCGTCCGAACGGCGCCGTCGGCGTTCAAGGGCGAGATCGGACTACGTCGCGCCCTTGGGCACGAGGCCGACCTTCGACATCTCCTTGATAGCTTCCTTGACCAGGTCCTTCACGACCTGCTGCGCTCCGGAGGGGTTGGTCTTCTCGCTCACGCCGGCCCACAGCAGCTTGTCCTTCGGCACGTCGAACACGAGCGTTTCGATCGTGACCACCGTGTCTTCGCGGGCGCTGCCCGAGACGTACACCGTTCCCCACCCGTACCCGTAGTACCCCCACAGTGAACCGTAGTATGGCGACGCCCACATGTCGGGCGTGTAGGCCATCTCCTTGCGGGCTCCGACCAGGCGCATCACGACGACGCCGGCGACGTTCGCGCGGGTGAACCATCCCTTGGCCTTGTCCTTGTCGCGGAGCTCCTCGCGGGGAATCAGGCGGTAGGCGGCGACGCCGTCCACGCCGCGGGCGATGAGCTCGCGCCCGAGCGCTTCCTCGGACGAGATCTCGAGGTTCTGATCGTCCGCGATCACCAGGGCCACGACCTTCTTGCCCGCGAAATTCAGCGGTCCGGCGCCCGGTGCATTCCAAGTGGACTTGAACTTCGCCGCGAGGAGCAGCGAGCCCGACGCCACGACGAGGCTGGTGACCAGCAGCGCGAGGCCATATCCCTGTGTTCTTCGCATCCGCATCCTCTCCAGCGCTGCACTATAGCGCGGAACACGGTTTTGTCTCCGCCGGATCCTGTCGCGATCGCTCCAGTTCCGATGTCCTGGTGCCGCCGCAGGTGCCACTGATCGACAGAAGATGAACTGTGACCGTGTCCGCAGACCATCTCATAGGTCGCGAGCGATCAGCGAGCTCCTGATCAAACCGCTGCCGTGATGGACGAGGGACGCCCCGGGCCGCGACCGAGCGGTTGCCAGCGCATGTACGTCAACGAACGCCATATCCATTCGAACGGGCCGAACCGGAACCGCGCCAGCCACGCCAGGCTGAACACGACCTGGGCGGTGAACATCAGGATCGCACCAGCCGCGTAGTAGTACGGCCGCAGCCTCAGATTGAGCCCATATGGCGCGGACAGACACTCGAACGCGACACACTGCACGACGTAGTTGGTCAGCGCCATCCGGCCTGCCGCAGCAAACGGCGTGAGGCGCGCGACCCACCATGGCCGATAGGCCAGCAGCAACACGAGCGCGCCGATGTAGGTGAACGCGAGCCACTGATCGCTGATTACACCCATGCCGTATCGAAACCCGGTCACGACCTGCTGACTCGAGAAGTCGGTCGGCACGCGCGGCAGCAGCAGCCAGAACGCCAGCCAGGAGGCCGCGCCGATGCCCATCATTGTCGCAATCAGCCGCACGTGCCGGCGGGGTGCGTCGAAGACGCGATGCCGTACCGCCAGCAGTCCGAGGAGGAACAATGTGAACGACGAGCCGGGGATGAGCCGGTGAACCATGTACGACGGCAGGAGCTCGAGGCGCCCGATCACGGTCTGCAGGTAGCTCTGCGCCTGCGGATCGGGGGATTCCAGGGACTGGCCTGCCTGCCACGCCGCGTCCGCTCCGGCGCGGCCGAGCGTCAGCAGCGCATGGATACCTTGCCCGAGGTTGATGAGCGGCATGGCCATCGCGCCGAGCACCGCCACCCACAGCAGAGTCCTCGTCGATCTGTGCCGGAGCACCAGCAGCGGGACGCCCCAGATGGCGTATTCCATCAGCATCTGGAAACCGGTGAGCACGGCGAGGGCTGCGCCGCTCGCGGCGAGCACCGCGAGTCGCCGCAGGTACAGCGGCGCCACGCGCTCGCCTCTCGCGTCTGCGCGCCGCATCAGGATCGCCGAGCCGGCGCCGAAGAGGAAGGCGAACGTCGCCCACGCCTTCTGTTCCACGCCCCACCACACGATCCAGCCGACAGACTGCTCGCCGAAGAAGCTGGCGAGGTCGGTCGTGAGGCGGAACCTCTGGTGAAAATGTACGAGGATCATCCCGAACAGCGCGAAGCCCCGCAATATGTCGAGCGTCTCGATCCGGCTTTCCGCGCCGGCCGGTGTCGTCGACGCGAACTCGATGTCTTCGCGCATGATCGCTGCGGTCGGAAGCCCGGAGAGACTACCATCCACGCATGGAGTTCCTCAACTTCCTGCTCATCCTCGCAACCGTGTACCTCGTGCTGCGCCGGCCCCACCAGGAGGCGCTCGCCTTCGGGTTGCTCGTCACGAGCGTACTGCTGATGGCGTTCGTGTTCCTCGTCGGCACGCGCACGTCGATCCTGCCGCCGTTCAACTACTGAGGCTGCGATGGACGACACTCCCTCGGCCTCCCCGCGATCGCTGCCCGAGAAGGCCGTGGCGGCGGCGGTGCTCGCACTTGTCGCCGGCCCCATCGGCACGGCGGTCTTCGTGCTCGGCTTCGTCCAGGGCGACTCGCCGTGCATCCTCTGCTGGGCCCAACGCACCGCGATGGTGCTCATCGCCGTGACCGGGCTCTTCATCATGCGGTTCGGCGCGCGCCCCCGCTACATCGGCCTCGCCGTGCTCATCGCCGCCTGGGGCGTGTACATGGGCATCCGCCACTCGGCGCTGCACATGGCACGCGACATCGGCCAGGGGTTCAGCCTGGAAATTCTCGGCGCGCATACCTACACCTGGTCGTTCTTCGTCTTCTGGATGACGCTCGTGCTCGTCGGCGCGCTCGTCATGGGCCTCCCGGACGGCGCGCCGCGGCGCGTGCTGCGCGTGCTCGGGCCCGTCGAGCGCCTGACCGGATGGCTGCTGGTCGTCGTCGTCGCCGCCAACGCCGTGCAGGCGTTTGCGAGCACCGGCCCGCCGCCGTACGTGGGCCAGTCCGATCCCGTGCGGTTCTCCTGGAACCCGGCCCACTGGGTCTGGTCGACGGACGAATGGAGCCCGGCGCCGATTGGCTGGCGGGGGCGATTCTCGATTCCGCGGCCCGACACTGCCGGTGTCAATACGGATCCCGCTGCGGGCCCGCTCGCTGGCATTCGCGCCGTGACGATGCGGCCTGGGCCGCCGCTGTCGATGTCGGGCTCGGGCCCTCTGACCGACCTCGCCTACGACGCGGCGACGGATCGGTTCGTGGTCACGGCTGGGGAGAGCGTGACGGTCATGACCGGCACGCTCGATCGCGTGCTCAAGCGCGTCACGATCGATCCCGGCTACTCGGTGGACGTGTCGCATTTCGCCGGCACCGCGTTCCTCGACAGCCACACCGTGATCGCGCTCGCCGAGAACAAGAGCTACGTTGTGGTGCGAGAGAAGGACGGCGTCGATCAGCACGCCACGTTCCGGTTCTTTCTCGACAACTCGGGCGGGTTCGAGGAGGTCGCCCGGGGCCGATTCGCGACCGTCCGTGCCCGGATGAACTACGTGCTGTCGCTGGCGTGGGACGAGGGCCGGCAGTCTCTCTACACGCTCGCGCTGCCCAACCCGCGCAGCCCGCGCGTCGTGATCTCGCGATTCGACCGCGCGGACATGACGCTCTCCGAGGAGTTCCTTCCGACCGTCGGCCAGTCCTCCGGGCTCACCGTCCGGAAGGACCGCGCGCTCGACGAGTACACGGTGACGGCCGCCACGCTGTACGACCAACGGCTGTACGCGCTCAGCGCCACCTACCGCACCCTGCTGGCGATCGATCCCGCCTCGCACGCGATAGTCGCGGCGTATGGGCTGGGCAGCGTCGAGCGGCCGGTCGGCATCGCATTCAAGGGCCCGGCGCTTCACGTGCTCGACGCGGACGGGCGAACGTGGACGGGCGAGATCCGGTGAAGGCGGTGCAACAGCCTGACTCTTCTGCGCCGCGTGGCCGCGCCGGGTCGAGTTGATTGACACACATGGCTGCCCCGGAGCATGTTCAGGCAGGTATTCAGATGCGCGACGTACTGAACAGACTGCTGGCCTGGGAAGACGCTCATGTCGGGTTCGACGCCGCCGTCGATGGATTGCCATCGGCGCTTCGCGGGGCGGTCCCTCCCGGATTGCCGCACTCGGCGTGGCAACTGGTGGAGCACCTGCGCCGGGGGCAACACGACATCCTCGAGTTCTGCGTCAACCCGAACTACCGCGAGCTCAAATGGCCGGATGACTACTGGCCGGCCGCGCCCCAGCCGCCGTCGGAGGGCGCCTGGGACGAAAGCGTCGAAGCCTTTCGCGCAGACAGGTCGGCGCTGCAGCGGCTGGCTCTCGACGCCAGCGTGGATCTCGACGCCACGATTCCGCACGGCACCGGGCAGACATACGGACGGGAGATTCTGCTGGCGGCAGACCACACCGCATATCACGTCGGGCAGTTGGTCCTGGTGCGCCGCGCGCTCGGCGCGTGGAGCGCACGCTGAGCGGGCGCGGCCCGTACGCACGCGGCCTGGGTCCGCCGAACACCGGAGAAGAACGCCGTGAAACGAGAGAACTTCTCCAGCGGCACGCCGTGGGAGCCGATCGTGGGCTACTCGCGCGCCGTCCGAGTCGATAACCGCGTGTGGGTTTCGGGAACGACCGCCACTGACGAGAGCGGTCTCCTCGTCGGCAGCGGAGACGCATATGCGCAGACCATGCACGCCCTGGGAAACATCCGCGCGGCGCTGATCAGGGCCGGCGCAAGTCTCGAAGATGTGGTGCGGACCCGGATCTACGTGGTGGACATCGCCGCCAATTGGCAGGCCGTCGGCCGCGCGCACGGCGAAGTATTCGGACACGTCCGTCCCGCCACGGCAATGATCGAAGTCAAGGGCCTGATCGACCCGCACATGCTCGTCGAGATCGAAGCTGACGCCGTCGTCGGGTCCTGGCGATGATCGACCGCTCTTCCGTGTTTCGCTGAGCTGATCCCGAGTCAAGCGCTCGGCGTGCGTGCGTCGGTCACCGGATCAACTTTGCTGTTCACGCCGGCCGCGCGCGATGTGCACCCGTCCCAGGTTCCGGAGTCTGTTCCATCCGGCTTCCGGCGAGACCTTCAGCCCCGATACACTCGCGACGCCGCCAGCGCAAAGACGTCGTGCATCATCGGTGCGGTCAGACGCCCGGTGTTCGTGTTCTGCCGGCTCGGATGAAAGGCCGCGATCACGATCGGGCCGCCGGGCACTGCGAACTCGGCGCCGTGACCGAACGGCGGACGCGGCCGGACGACGAGCCCGCGGCGCGTGAGGCGGGCGAAGCACGCGTCGAACGCGATGCGTCCGAGCGGGACCACTACCTGCACGCGCGGCAGCGCGTCCCATTCCGCATCGAGGTGGACGCGGCAGGCGAGCACCTCCTCGGGCGTGGGCTTGTTGTCTGGCGGTGCGCACCGGACGGTTGCCGCGATGAACGCATCCGTCAGCCGCAGCCCATCGTCCGGCCGCTGCGACATCGGTGCGCTCGCAAACCCGTTGTCGTAGAGGGCGCGCATCAGGAAGTCGCCCGATCCACCGCCGCCGTCGCCGGTGAACACGCGGCCCGTGCGGTTGGCGCCGTGAGCCGCGGGCGCAAGGCCGAGAATCAGCACCCGCGCGAGCGGATCGCCGAACCCGGGTACCGGGCGTCCCCAGTACGTGTCCGCCCGAAAGGCGGCGCGCTTCTCTGTGGCGATGCGCTGGCAGTAGTCACGCAGGCGGCGGCAGCGTTCGCAGGACACGATTTGCTGCTGGGCGAGTGCAAGGGGGGAGAGGATGCGTGCGGTTCCGGGTTCCGGGTTCTGGGTTCCGGGTTGGGTTCCTGGTTCCAACGTGCGTTCCAGGTTCCAAGTGCCCGATCGGGTTCCAGGTTCCGGGTTCCGGGTTCGCTTCGGTGTGCGCTCGTCAAGCGCAGCGGGTCGTGTGTGCGCCATGTCGTCAGGCGAAGGTGATACGGTCCGCGGTGCCACGTTCGCGAAAGCTGGGTCAGGACGCTGAGAACGTTGCCGAACCGGGCCCGAGCCACCATCGAGCCCGGAACCTGGAACGTGGAACCTGGAACCAGCGTGGCACCCGGAACCCGGAACGCACCCGGAACCCGGAACCCAACCCGGAACCCAGAACTAGGAACCCAGAACCTGGAATCCCCCCGGTGTCATCCCTGCAACAGCGCGTCTGCCTGCTCGTGGGCGTGGTACGAGCTGCGCACCAGCGGGCCCGACTCGACGTGACCGAAACCCATCTCGAGGGCAAGCCGCTTCAGCTCGGCGAACTCCGCGGGCGTGTAGTAGCGGTCCAGACGGAGGTGCGATTCGGTCGGTCGCAGGTACTGGCCGATCGTGAGGATCGAGACGCCGGCGTTCCTGAGGTCTTGCAGCGTCGCGACCAGTTCGTCCCACGGTTCGCCGAGCCCGACCATCAGGCCGCTCTTGGTCGGGATGCGGGGAGCGTATCGGCGCGCGCGGTCGAGCAGCTCCAGCGTGCGCGAGTAGCGCCCGCCCGCGCGCGCAATCCGGTAGAGGCTCGGCACCGTCTCGGTGTTGTGATTCAGCACATCCGGGCCCGCATCGAGCACGGCGTTGAGTGATGTCTCGAGGCCCTGGAAGTCGGGGATGAGCACCTCGACGCGGCACGAATCCGTGCGCGCGCGGATCTCGCGGATCGTATCGGCGAAGATGCTCGCACCGCCGTCCTCGAGATCGTCACGATCCACCGAGGTGATGACGACGTACTTCAACTGCATCTCGGCCACGGCCTCGGCCACGCGCGTCGGCTCCGCCGTGTCGAGCTCCGTCGGCTTGCCGTGTGGCACGGCGCAGTATCCGCACGCGCGCGTGCAGACGCCGCCGAGGATCATGAACGTGGCGGTGCCGTGGTGCCAGCACTCGCCGATGTTCGGACAGCGCGCCTCTTCGCACACGGTGTTGAGCTGCCGCTCGCGCATCACTCCCTTGAGTCGCAGGTAATTGGGCGACCCGGGCGCGCGTACCTTGAGCCACTCGGGCTTGGCGGCACGCGGGATCCCAGGGCTCGTGTCCCGGGGCCGAATGATGCGCAGCGGGGCGGTGACGGACATTCCTCACGATCCTAACAGAGTGCCTCTCGCCAGGTCTGCCGGTCGGCCGGTCGGCAGAGCTGCGAAGTGTGGACGATTTACCTGCGTCATGCGAGGCCCGCCTGAAGGCGGGCACTACATCTCTCATCCGTTATCCGTTATCCGTTAGTCCGCCAGCCGCCAGCCGCCAGCCGCCAGCCGCCATTCCGGCATCCCGCACCCGGTGAGCGCCTGGCCTACTCCCAGTACAGCGGGCCGCGTTTTCGCGGGTGATTGCCAATCTCGTTCATGGTGGCGGCGTCGAACACACGGCCGTTCACGACGACGAGCCGGACGCTATCGCTGTTGCGGATGTCCGCCAGCGGGTTCCTGTCGAGTACCACCAGATCGGCGAGCTTTCCCGGCTCGAGCGAGCCGATGTCGTTGTCGAGGCCCAAGTAGCGCGCGCCGTCGATTGTCGCCGCCGCCAGGGCCTGCATCGGCGAGAGCCCGCCCTGTGCCAGCATCCAAAGCTCCCAGTGCGCGCCGAGTCCTTGCAGCTGCCCGTGAGCGCCGAGCTGCACGCCGCCGCCAGCATCGCGAATCGCCTTCACGCCCTGCGCGATGCGGACGTGGTTGTAGTCGTCCTCGGCAGCCATCGGGCGGCGGCGCGAGCGCGGGTCCACGACGTCGCGCGGCGTGAAAGTGAGCAGGCGTGCGTTGGCCCACACGTCCTGGTGCTGGTACCAGTAGTTCTCGCCGGTCAGCCCGCCGTAGCCCACGATCAAGGTGGGCGTATACCCGGCGCCGCTGGTGGCGAACAGCGTGACGATGTCCTTGTAGACGTGGGGCACCGGGAGTGAGTGCTCGACCCCGGTGTGGCCATCCTGCACCATGGTCTCGTTCATGTAGACGAGCGAGCCGCCCTCCGGCACCACCATCATCTGCAGCTCCCGCGCCGCCTTGATGATCATCTGGCGGGCGTCCCGGCGCTGCTGGTTGTAGCTCTTGACGCTGAACGCGCCGACCGCCTTCATGCGGCGCAGGTGCGCCACCGCATCCTCGTAGTTGTCGATGAGCGCCTTGAACGGCGTTTCTGCGCCGTACAGGACTGTGCCGGTCGAGAAGAGGCGCGGCCCTGTCTTCGCGCCGCTTCGGATCAGCTCGGCGTTGGTGAACACGGTTTCCGTGTCGTTCGACGGATCGTGCGAGGTCGTCACGCCGTACGCCAGGTTTGCCAGCAGCGACCAGTTCGTCTGGGCGAGGATGCCATCGCTTTCGCCCGACACGTGCGCGTGCACGTCGATGATGCCCGGGATGATCGTGGCGCCCCGCGCATCGATGCGTGCGGCACCGGCGGGGATCGGGACCGTGCCGGCGCGGCCCAGCGCCTTGATCCGGTTGCCCTCGATCACGATGGTGCCGGTCTCGATGACCCCCGTCGTGGAGCCGCCGCTCCGTCCCGCGCCGCCGCTCATCGTGACCAGGCGCGCGCCCTCGATCGCGACGGCGCCGTCCGGAACGTCTGAGGCGGTCGTGAAGCCGATCGGCACGCCCTTCGCCTCGGGCTCGTCGGGCTTTTCGCGCCCGCTGTCGACGAAGGCGAAGGTGTGTGACAGATCGCGCGAGTAGAGATCGGGCCCGAGCGCCCAGAGCACGCGCGTGCTGTCCCCGGACCAGTGCAGGTACATCCCGGCGTCCCGCGAGATGCGCGCGACCGGGTACGCCGACACCTGCGGGCCGAGGTCGACGGGTCGGCCCGACCGTGGAAACGCGGCGACGAACGCGTGGTAGCGCTCCGCGAACGCCACCCATTTCCCGTCAGGCGAGGGCACGATTTGCGTCGCGTTCTCCGAGCGGAAGTGCACCTGTTCATCCGCGCCCGACAGCTCCACGCTCGCGAGCAGGTACTTCTCGTCGCGGCGTTCGCGGAAGTAGAGCCGCTTGCCCGTGTGATCGAACTGCGGGTCGGTGCCGCCTTCGCGTACGAGACGCGGCGTCGCGCCCCCCGCCGCATCGACGACGAACAGCCCCGTCTCGACCGCGTACGCGGGGCCGCGGAACAGATCGCCCGCGACCGCCCGATACGTCACCTGGCGGCCGTCGGGCGAGAACGACGGCTCGGTGTAGTGGCCCGGCGACGCCACCACGTCGCGCCCCTCGCCGCCCTCGGCCGGGACGATGCGGACGCGGCCGGCGCCGGTATCGGTCCAGGTCGTATACACGATTGACCGTCCATCCGGCGAGAACGACGGATCGAACTCGAACGCGGCGTCGCTGGTCAGCCGCCGCGGCTCGCCGTCGGGCAGCCGCTTCGCGTAGATGTGCCCGATCGCGCTGTAGACGACGCGGGTGCCGTCTGGCGAGGTCATCACATCGCGGAGCATCCGCACCGGGAATCGCGCCGGGTGCACCTCTTGCGCAAAGCGCAGCGGCTCGTAGATCGTCTGCTCCACCCGTGCGCGAAACGGAATAGGCGTGGCAGCGCCGCCCGCGACGTCGATCCGCCAGATCCGGCCCTGCGCCCAGAGCACGATGCTGCGTCCATCAGGCGTCCACGCATACTGCGCGTACACGCCGTGCACGGCCCAGGCTTCCTGCATGTCGCGCTCGAGGCCGTCCCACACCGGCTTCTCGATACCAGTGGCGAGGTCGCGCACGTAGAGCACCGTCTTCAGCCGCACGCGGCGGATGAATGCGAGGGTCTTTCCGTCGGGGGACACGCGCGGAGTGATGGAGCCGCCGGGTCGCGACGCGATCGTGCGCTCTTTACCGGTCGCCAGATCGCGCCGGAGAATCGCGTAGATCGTGCCGTACGGGTCCTTGTCGTACTCGAAGGTCGCGCCTGGTGTGACGTCCTTGCTGTAGTAGAGGTACCGTCCGTCCGGCGACACCGCCGGCTCGCCCGCATCCTTCTGCCAGCCGTTCTTTTCGGTGACCTGCAGGCCCTCGCCGCCGCTGGCGTGGTACATCCAGATCTCGCCCGCCCCGAGCGAGCGTTCCTTCACGAAGTGGCGCCGCACGAAGATGTACTGCCCGTCGGGCGACCAGGTCGGGCTGTTGACGAACCAGCGCTTCTCCTTGCTCACCTGGTGCGCACCGCTGCCGTCGCGCGCCATCACCCAGACGTTCCACAGCCCCTCGCGATCGCTCGCGAACGCGATCGATTTGCCATCGGGGCTGAAGCGCGGCTGCATGTCGAAGGCGGCTCCCTTCGTCAGACGTTCGGCCAGCCCGCTGCCGCTGCCGCCGAGGGGCATGACGTAGAGGTCTCCGAGCAGGTCGAAGATGATCTGCCGGCCGTCGGGGCTCACGTCCACGTTCATCCACGTGCCCTCGGCGGTCTCGAAGTCGAGCGGTTTCGAAGGCCCGAGCGACTGCGTGATGTCCCAGTGCTCCTTCCCTGTGTCGTTCGTGCCGGCGCCCTGGTCGGCGGCTGACGACGTGGGCGACTGGCCGGCGGCGAGCGAAATGCCCGCCCCGGCGATCAGCGTGAAAACGAGCAGCAGGGGACGGCGGGTCATGGAGGGGCGTCCTTGTCTCTTGGCGCTTGTGGGAGGAAGTGCCCGGCGGCGGGGCACCCACGCCGGGCTCTGGATCAGATTGCTATCAGAGTAGCCCAGCCGCCGGGCGTTCCTGCACGGCAAACGCCCTCGCGACGAGGGGCGCGATGATCCAGTACGGTCCGCGAGTCACGCTTGACGACCGGTAACTGGGTGCGGCATGCCGCGCCGGGTGTCGCGGTTGCCTTTGCCTATGCCACCGGCGATGATTTCCTGGAAGCCGCAACGGCGGCACATGCCGCCAGTCAGGAGATCCGCGCGTGAAGAGAATCCAGGTGCAGGGCCTGCACCACATCACCATCGTCGGATCGACGCGCCAGAGCGCGATTGATTTCTGGGAGGGGCTGCTCGGCATGCCCTTCGTCTTCGAACAGCCGAACCTGGGGAAGGCAGACGAGAACCACCTCTACTTCGATCCCGGCGACGGCCGGCTGCTCACCGTCTTCACCAACGAGTCTCGCGAGGACGCCGCGCGACCGGCGCCCCGCGAGAGCGGGTGTGTCGAGCACATCGCGTTCAATGTCTCGAGAGCGACGCATCAGCAGGTTCCGCAGCGCCTGCGCGAACGAGGCATCCCGTTTCTCGAGCGCGACCGCGGGTTCATGGACTCGATCTACCTGCAGGACCCGAACGGCATGAAGATCGAGCTGGCCTGCTATAAGTTCCAGACGCCTGAGGGGTTCCGGGACGTCGACGTGCTGGTGGCGGCGTACCGCCTTCGCGTGGAACGCGGTGATCACCACATCGACGCGGAACACCTCGCCGATGCGATCGAGTCGCTGTGTGCGAAGCGCGCCACAGCGCCGTAACTCCCGAGGATGAGCGCTCCGCCCTGCGGCGGGCGCGGATCGGGTCCGATGCGTGCGTCACGTGGGGATTGCGAGCGCCGCGTCATGCGGGCAGAACCAGCGACGGCGAGTGCCGCGGCTTCGAACGGGGCCCTGTCAAAGGGCCCGTTCGAACGCGACGAAGATATAACTGGCCGGACTTACTTGTTTGCCGCGATCACGTCGGCGAAGGCGTCGGCCATCGCGCGGTGGCCGGCGTTCGTGAGATGCACCTCGAGCGGCGAAGCGCCGTTCCGCTCGACCAGCAGCAAGCCGTTGCGGCCGAGGAACGCCTCGTAGACATCGACGAGGTACGCGCCTGGCACCGCCCCGACCACCGCCGCCGTCGTCGCGTTGAAAGTCTGCGATCACCTGGGAGGCTCCCGGGAGCAGCAACTCGACTTCGGGGGAGCTGTATTGATTGCTCACGAAGATCTTGACGCCGGGCAGTTGCACCGCAAGCTGCGTGAGAATCGCCGCCAGGTTCTCTCCGTAGGCCTGCAAAGTCTGCTGCGTGAAGAGCTGCAGGGCCGGCGGCGTCGGGTTGGTGATCGCGTACCGGTAGATGGCCGCCAGATCGTTGCCGGTGACGCTGAGCGTGATGTACTGGGGCTGGAACCCGCCGCGAGCCGCAGGGATCAACGCCAGCGGCACCTGATGGTCCTTCACGTCGCCACTCGTCGCGCCGACGACCGCGATGTCGTTGAACAGCGTGTGCGGCATGCGGTCGAACACGCCGTTCTGGTACAGCAGGAACGCGTACCCCTGTGTAACCGGCTGAGCCTTGAAACCTGCGGCGAGGCTGTCGCCCATCGCCATGTAGCGAGTGGCGTCAGGATCGAGTTGCTGCGGCGACTGCGCGAACGCCGGCGCCGCCAGCAAGGCCGCCGCCATTAGCACTGCCGCCAGGCGCGTGATGTCCCTCTTCATGTGCCCCCCAATCTTCCGATTAAGGCCGCCATTCTATACGAGTCCGTTGAACTGTGATGCGTACGGGCGCCACACGGTGACGGCGATATCATCGGGTGTGCGGCCGTCGGCGCCCTCACTTTGCGGTCGACTCTCGAGGAATCACCATGAGACTTCCGTTGCTTCTTTTCATGCTGGTGCTGACGGCGACGGCTCCTGCGCGTGCCGCTGACCGCTGGACGCTGGCGTCCCCCGACGGCACCCTGCATTTCGATCTCCGCCTCGAGCCGGACGGCTCGCTGCGGTATGCCGTTTTCCGCTCTGAGCGTGCAGAGCGGCGCCCGATCCTCGAATGGTCGCCACTCGGCGTCACTCGTCGCGACCAGGCCTTCCTCACGGGGCTGAAGTTCGCGACGGCAACATCACCGGCTTCGATTGACGACTCCTATGTCGCGGTGCACGGGAAGCGGCGCACCATCCGGCATCGCGCCAACGAGTTCGTCGTCTCATTCGTGAACGCCACTGGCTCCCCCATGGACCTCATCGCCCGCGTCTCCGACGATGGCGCAGCATTCCGGTACCGGTTTCCGGGAAAGGACACCGCCACGCTGACGGTGGAGAGTGAGGCGACCGGCTTTGCGGTGCCCGCGGGATCGCCCGGATGGCTGCTGCCGCGGATGCCGGCCGGGAAGTACACGCCGGCCTATGAGGATCTGTTCGTCAAGATCATGGCCGGCGCAGCCGCACCCACGTCCGCGGGTTGGGATTACCCGGCGCTCTTCAGCGTCGCGAAAGGCGGCGGGTGGCTGCTCATCACAGAGGCCGGGCTCGACGACACCTACGCGGGGACACGACTCGACTCCCAGCCCACCGGCGGAGTGTACCGCGTGCGGCTGCCCGAGCCAGGCGAGGGCCGCGGCGTCGGCGCGGTGGAGCCCTCGTCAACGCTGCCGTGGACGCTCCCCTGGCGCGTGCTCATCGTCGGGCGGACCCTCGCCACCGTCTTCGAGTCGACGCTGGTGGACGACCTCTCGCCGCCCGCGGTCGTCGCCGACACGAGCTGGATTCGTCCCGGGCGCGCGTCGTGGAGCTGGTGGTCCGACGACGACAGCCCGAAAAGCGAGACGGCCCTCACCTCGTTCATCGACTTCGGCGCGGAGATGGGTTGGGAGTACTCGCTCATCGATGCGAACTGGAACCTGATGGATCCGGCGGCGCTGGCGCGTGTGCTGGCCCACGGCCGCGAGAAGAGTGTCGGGATGCTGCTCTGGTACAACTCCGGCGGCCCGCACAACGAGGTCACCGAGCAGCCGCGCGATCGCATGCACCTCCGCGATGTGCGCCGGAAGGAATTTGCGATGCTGCGCGAGTGGGGCGTGAAGGGCGTGAAGGTCGACTTCTGGCAAAGCGACAAGCAGGATCGCATCCACCAGTATCTCGAGCTGCTCCGCGATGCGGCCGATTTCCACCTCATGGTCGACCCGCACGGGTGCACGCTGCCGCGCGGCTGGTCGCGCACGTATCCGCACCTGATGTCGATGGAAGCCGTGGCAGGGGCAGAGCAGTACAAGTTCAACAAGGATTACGCGAGCAAGGCGGCGTGGCACAACACCGTGCTCGCCTTCACGCGCAACATCGTCGGACCGATGGACTACACGCCGGTTACGTTCAGCGACGCCAAGTTTCCGCACCTGACGACCTACGGGCACGAGCTGGCGCTGTCGATTGTGTTCGAGTCGGGCCTGCTGCATTTCGCCGACAGCGTGGCGGCGTATCGGGCGCTGCCGAATTTCGCGCTCGATGTTCTCAAGGCCGTTCCCGCCGCGTGGGAGGAAACGAAGCTCCTGGCCGGCGAGCCCGGTACCCTCGTCGTCGTCGCGAGAAAGGGAGCGGACGGCTGGTATATCGCGGGGATCAGCGGCCAGGAGACGCCGCAGACGGTGCGCGTGGAGCTGTCGGTTCTCGGGCCGGGTCCGCACACTCTGTCGATCGTCACTGATGGCTCCGGCCCTCGCGCGCTTGTCAGCGAGACGCGGACCGTGAAGGCGGGGGAGATGCTGACGGTCGACCTCCTGCCGCGCGGAGGATTCGCGGCGAGGGTCGCCCATTGAGGTACGGCGAAGGCAGCCGGCGCTCGGACGCAGCGAATCGTGGCGGCGGTCGTCAGAAATAACTCAACCAGGCGTCGCTCCGCCGCTGTTTCAGCGCCGCGAACCATCGGCAGGGCGGGTACGCGGCGATCACGACGCCTGCCCACACCGCGTAAATAACCGGCAGCGAGTATCCCCAGCCCGGCGGAGCCGTGAACGGGTAGTTCGCCAGAGCGGGCGACTCGAACATCCAGTGCGCCGATCCATACCGCACGTAGCACGTCGCGACGGCGAGCAGGTGGATCAGGACGAAATGCAGCACGTAGTAGAACAACGGCACCTTGCCGATCACGAGCGCAGGACGAAGCATCCGTGGCGTCTCGCGGTCGACGGCCCGCAGAAACAGCAGCGCCGGTCCGAGCGTCATCAGCAGGAACAGCAGCGACGGCGGATATTTCGTCACGTTCAGAAACGACAAGGCCGTGAAGCCGACGGTCGGCTGTGAGGTCCAGGGAGATGGGTCGCCGTAGATGTTGATGCCGCGGATCGACAGAAAGGCGGCAATGGTGACCAGTCCCATGCGCAGCAGGAACGCGCCACGGCGATCGGCATCCCACGCGTAGAGGCGTCCGAGGCCGTACCCGACGGCGGTCACGCCAATCCATGGAATCAGTGGGTAGGCGACGAACACCACGTGATCCGGCGTGTTCAGCACGAACCCCGGTCTGTGCAGAATGGACCAGAGCGGACCAGTCGCCGAGACGGAATCGAGCAGATTGTGGCCGGCGATCAGCAACAGGCCGAACGCCGTGGCCGTGACGATCGGCAGGCGCACCAGCGCCGCGAGCGTGATCATCGCCCAGCCCAGCGCCCACAGCACCAGCAGCATCGTCACCTTGTAATCGACGTTGAACTGGTAAACGAAGCACCGCACGAACACGGTCTCGAGAACAATCAGCCACACTCCGCGCGTGAGCAGGTAGCGGGACAGCTCACCGGTCGACCGCCGCCTGAGCGAGAGGTACGCCCCGGTGCCGGTGAGGAGGAAGAACACGGGCGCACAGAAGAACGTCACCCACCGGGTGAGGAACAGCGAGGCGCTGGCGGTCGCGAGGTCCGTCGGGCTCTGCCCGGGAATGCCGAAGAAGTCCCGCGTGTGATCGAGCGCCATGATGATCATGATGACGCCGCGGAGGACGTCGATCGATTGGAGCCGCGCGCGAGTTCGGACAGGAGCTCCGGTCGCCATGCGGTTGCTCACGGCTTCTGCCATCATCGCTCCTGTGAGCGCGCGTCATGCCCCATCACCACGCCGTACGCCGCCGAGCGCCCGCCTGAAGCACATGACCCGCACGTGCCCACGAGTTCTGGTGCGCGGCAACTCATATCAGCACTCACCGGCCCAGGTCGTGTCCGAAGCAGAGCCGATAGCCGTTGCAGTCCTCGACGTCGAAGTCCCGGCATCCGTACGGCTGGTCGCAGATATCGCGCGCGATTGTTACACCCTTCGACTTGAACTCGGCGTACAACGCATCCGCATCGTCCACCCAGACGTACGCGTCCCACGCTTCACCACCGGGGTCGACCGTGCGGTTCGGATGCGACACATCGCCACCAGCAACCTGGCTGAGCATGATGACGACGCCACGCCGCTGGGGCATGCAGAAGGCGGGAGGATCTCCCCAGAACCGGTCGTAGTGAAAGCCGAGCATGTCTCTGTAATAACCGGCCGTCGCGACGACGTCGGCGACGAGGAAGTAGGGGGCAATGAACCATCGCGGTTCAGACAGAGGGGCCGCAGACATGCCTGCACCTCGCCACGGATGAGCGTTGTTCCGACGGTTGATGCGAACGTACTTCGCTCCAGTTCACCGTCGGGTCCTGCGTGTTCAGATCTTTATCTTGACCGATGTGGAACCTGCAACAGCTGCGCCGCGGCGGGCCCGGTTCACCCGCGGCACCTGTGCTATGGTTAGCCCGATTTTCAACCAGCGTCCGGAGGCGGCCCAATGCGGGTGATACCGGTGACCGCCGTCCATCAGGGCTTCGGGACGACGTCCCGGCGCGACGCCTGGTGGGCTGCGCCTTCCGCGGTGTTCGTCGGTCTTTCGCTGTTCATCGTGTACGCGACGTGGGCCGCCTTCCAGGGCGCGCATTACACGTTCGGCCCGTACTTGTCTCCGTTCTACTCGCCGGAGATCTTCGGTGACTCGCCGCACGCATGGTTCGGGCCGAAGCCCGGTGCGTGGCCCGGGTGGGTGCCCTTCTCTCCGGCACTCCTGATCCTGCCGTTCCCCGGTCTGTTCCGGTTCACGTGCTACTACTACCGCGGCGCCTATTACAAGTCGTTCTGGGCCGATCCGCCGTCGTGTGCCGTCGGCGAGCCGCGCGCGAGTTACTGGGGCGAACGCTCGTTCCCGCTGATCCTGCAGAACGCCCACCGCTTCTTCATGTGGGTGGCCTTCGTCTTCATCCTGTTTCTCGCCTACGACGTGTGGCTGGCCATGTGGTTCACCGACGCGTCCACCGGCGTCACACGCTTCGGCATCGGCCTGGGTACGGTCGTCCTGGCAGTGAACGTCGTGCTGCTCGCGAGCTACACCTGGGGCTGCCACGTGCTGCGCCACGTGGTCGGCGGCCGGCTGGACGAGGTCTCGAAGTCACCGGTCTGCGATCGGGCCTACGCCTGCGTCGGTGCGCTGAACAGCCGCCACCAGCTGTTCGCGTGGTGCAGCCTCTTCTCCGTCATGAGCGCCGACCTCTACGTGCGGCTCTGCTCGACGGGCGTGCTGACCGACCCGAGGTTGTACTGATGGCGGTGCACGCCACGCATTCCTATGATGTGCTCATCGTCGGGGCGGGGGGCGCGGGTCTGCGGGCCGCGATCGAGGCGGCCGGTGCCGGCGTGTCGGTCGGCCTCATCTGCAAGTCGCTGCTCGGCAAGGCCCACACCGTGATGGCTGAAGGCGGCATCGCCGCCGCGATGGGCAACGTGGACGATCGTGACAACTGGAAGGTCCACTTCGCCGACACGATGCGCGGCGGCCAGTACGTGAACAACTGGCGAATGGCGGAACTGCACGCACGCGAGGCGCCGGCGCGCGTCCGGGAGCTCGAAGCGTGGGGCGCGGTCTTCGATCGCACGCCGGACGGGCGCATTCTCCAGCGCAACTTCGGCGGCCATCGCTATCCTCGTCTCGCGCATGTGGGCGACCGCACCGGCCTCGAGCTGATACGGACCCTGCAGGACCACACCGTCCACCTTGGCGTCGCCGTTCACATGGAGCATACCGTCGTCGACCTGCTGCTCGATGACGGTCGTGCCGCGGGCGTGCTGGCCTACGATCGCGAACGCGGGCGGTTCCACGTGTTCGGTGCGAAGGCCGTGGTGCTCGCGACCGGCGGCGTGGGACGGGCGTTCCGAATCACGAGCAACAGCTGGGAAGGGACTGGCGACGGCCACGCGCTCGCGTACCGCGCCGGCGCGCAGCTCATCGACATGGAGTTCGTGCAGTTCCACCCCACGGGCATGGTGTGGCCGCCGAGCGTGCGCGGCATTTTGGTGACCGAGGGCGTACGCGGTGAAGGTGGTGTGCTGAGGAACAGCGAGGGCCGCCGCTTCATGTTCGACGACATCCCGGACAACTACAAGCCGCAGACGGCGTCCGACCCCGAGGAAGGCTGGCGCTACACGCAGGGTGACAAGAACGCGCGCAGGCCTCCCGAACTGCTCACGCGCGACCACGTGGCGCGGTGCATCAACCGCGAGGTCAAGGCGGGGCGGGGGTCGCCGCACGGCGGCGTGTTCCTCGACATCGCGTGGATCAAGGAAAAGCTGCCCAAGGCGGCGGAGCACATCCGGCGCAAGCTGCCGAGCATGTATCACCAGTTCAAGGAGCTGGCCGACCTCGATATCACGAAGGAGCCGATGGAGGTCGGCCCGACGACGCACTACATCATGGGCGGAATCCGGGTGGACGCCGACTCTCAGGAGTCCACCGTTCCGGGCCTGTTCGCGGCCGGCGAGTGCGCCGCGGGCATCAATGGCGCCAATCGACTGGGCGGCAACTCGCTGTCGGATCTGCTCGTCTTCGGGCAGCGGGCGGGCGAGCACGGCGCCCGCTACGCCCGCGCGAGCGCCGCGTCCCGAGTCGACGACCGGCAGGTGGAACGCGGGATGGCGGCGTCGCTGGCGCCTTTCGAGCGCGGCGGCGCCGGCGACAACCCATATCAGGTGCAGGCCGAGCTCCAGGACGCGATGCAGAGCCTGGTCGGGATCGTGCGGATAGAGGGCGAGATGCAGGAGGCGCTCGGGCGACTGGCCCGATTGAACGAGCGGGCCGCGCACGCTGGTGTGGCGGGGCACCGCGAGTTCAATGCGGGCTGGCACGCGTGCCTCGATCTCCGGAACCTGCTCGACGTGTCGGAGGCGATCACGCGCTCGGCACTCGAGCGCAAGGAGAGCCGTGGCGGGCACTTCCGCGAGGACTACCCGGAGAAGCGCGCCGAGTGCGCCACTTTCAACGTCGCCGTCGCGCGGCAGGCCGACGGCTCGATGCAGGTGTCACGCGTGCCGTTGCCGCAGATGCCCGAGGAGTTGCAGCGGGTGCTGAGCGAGCAGGACCGTTGACCGTTCACCGTTCACCGTTGGGCGCGAGGCAAGATTCACGATAATTGACGACGTCGAAGGGAGGATGCCGACTCACGCGTGGATACGACATATGATCCCCGACGCTCAACGGCATAGAACGATCGGCGGGTAACGTGGGCCACGACGCCGCCAGCGGTGAACGGTAGACGGTGAACGGTAGACGGTGAACGGTAGACGGTAATGTCACACGCCACATTTCGAATCTGGAGAAGCGACCCTGGTGAATCCGGGGCGTTCAAGGACTACCGCACCGAGATCTCCGACGGCATGGTGGTGCTCGATGCCGTGCACCGCATCCAGGCGGAGCAGGCGCCGGACCTGGCGTGCCGCTGGAACTGCAAGGCGGGCAAGTGCGGATCGTGCTCGGCGGAAATCAACGGCCGCCCGCGGCTGATGTGCATGACCCGCCTCAACTCCCTGCCGCTCGACGAGCCGGTTACCGTCGAGCCGATGCGTACGTTCCCGCTCATCAAGGACCTGGTCACGGACGTGTCGTGGAATTACGCGGTGAAGCCGCGCATCCGGAAATTCGCGCCGCGCCCGGCCGATGCGCCCGACGGAACCTGGCGCATGTCGCAGCGGGACATCGATCGCGTGCAGGAGTTCCGCAAATGCATCGAGTGCTTTCTCTGCCAGGACGTGTGCCACGTGCTGCGCGACCACGGGAAGCACGACGAGTTCATCGGCCCGCGGTTCTTCACGTACACGGCTGCTCTGGAAATGCACCCGCTCGACACGGGCGATCGGTTACGGAACTTGAAGGACCAGGACGGGATCGGCTACTGCAACATCACGAAGTGCTGCACGACCGTGTGCCCCGAGCACATCCACATCACCGACAACGCGATCATCCCGCTCAAGGAGCGGGTCGTCGATCGCTTCTACGATCCGGTCACGCGACTCCTCCGGCTGATCACGGGGTAAGCTGTCGATGGCCCGGCTGAAGCCGGGCACTACGTCTCTGTGTATCCGTGACGCACCCGGGAGGTGAGCATGGTGAGCCTGAAGCCTCTTTCTCAGTCGGCCGTCCCCGCAGCGCTCGCGAAAGCGGAACGATATCGGCTGCTGAACGAGCCTGCGCAGGCCGAGAGCATCTGCGAAGACGTGCTCGCGGCGGATCCCGACAACGCGCAGGCGCTGGTCACGCTGATTCTCGCGATCACCGACGGATTCCCCACCGATGCCGGCCACGGTGTACGTCGTGCGCAGGAGCTGGCATCGCGTCTCCCCGGCGATTACGAGGCGCAGTACTACGCCGGCCTCATAGCCGAGCGTCGCGCGCGTGCGCTGCTCGGCCGCGATGGCCCGGGCCGCCTCGGCCCCGCAGGCGACTGGCTGCGGCAGGCGATGCAGGCCTACGAGCGTGCCGAGGCCGTGCGCCCGCCGGACAACGACGACGCGCTGCTGCGCTGGAACGCGTGCGTGCGCCTCTGCCAGCTGCATCCCGGATTGCTGCAGCAGGACGAGAGCCGCACGGCGCCGGTCATGCTCGAGTAGCAGCCCGTCCGGAAACCCGCGCCGCTCGCCACCGATTCGGCCGCCGCCGCGCATGAAACCGGGCTCCCCGTCAGTAGACGGGCGGGATCAGTTTGCGCACATGCCGCTGCAGGACGTGCTAGACCGCTGCTGGCGGGCTGACAACTCCGAGCTGCTGGAGCATCCCGAGTTGATCGAAGACGTTCCAGCCTTCCACCAGCTGTCCGTTCTCGACGCGAACGAACACCATCCCATTGAAACGCACCTGCCTGCCGGTGGCCGCAAAGCCCAGGCCGTCTCCTCGGTGTGTTCCCGTGCCGCTCCAGCGGGCGGCGACCATGTTGCCCTCGGCAACGATGTCGTCGACCTGAACCGTGATGTCGGGAAATGCGCTGCGCTGCGCCGCATGAAAGATCTTGAACCCTTCCGGCCCGTGCGCGTCGGCTCCGAGACCGTGTACGACGCCATGGTTCGCAAGGAGCTCGTCGATCGCGGCGACGCGGCCTTTGCTCCAGACTTCATCAAACCATCTGCGCACCAGCGCCTTGTTCGCCTCAGACATCAGTTCCTCTCTTTCAGCGATCGGCCGGGAATGTTTCCGGTCGACCGGTCAGCCTGCCTCCAACGATCAGATCCACTCGACCTCGCGTGTGCGCTTGCCCTCAGCAGTGCCGGTGTTTCGCGTCGAGCTCGGCTCGAGCAGCAGCACATGTACCTCGTCGTCGGCAACCGGGCGATGCTCCGTGGCGTGCGGGACGATGATGAACTCCCCCGGCTCGACCCGGATTTCACGATCTCTGAACTGCATCCGTAGCGTGCCCTGCAGCACGAGGAACAGTTCGTCCTCGACGTCGTGCGAGTGCCACACGAACTCACCCTTGAGCTTGACGAGCTTGACGTGGAAGTCGTTGACCGCTCCGACACCCTTGGGACTCCAGAGATCCTGGAACCTCGCCAGCTTTTCCGACAGGTTTACCTTCTGCACTGTCGCGCTCCCCTCGACAACGGCGGACCGGTCAGACGGAACACTTGAACCGATCCGGTCACCCGTAACTTACCTGCGGGGCTCTCGTGCCCTTCCGGCAGGCTGATGGTTGCACAGGAGTCATCATGACCGGGCCAGGCCGTAATGGAAATATGTCGGTGCGAGAGGCTGAGCGCCAGCACTTTGGTCGTCAAAACCCTCGCTCGCCCTGGCGGAACCCTGGCGCTTCGAATCTCGATGACCCCGCCAGCACCGACAGACGATCCAGCACACGTGCCAGATCGCCGGCCGTCGTGCGCGGGTTCATCACCGTGGCCCGCAGCACCCGCCGTCCGCCGAGCACGGTGGTCGTGATCCAGCCGTCACCATCCCGGTTGTAGGTCTCGCGCAGCGCGAGGTTGACTCGATCGAGCTCGGCGTCCGGCAGCGAGCCGTCGCCGACATAGCGGAAGCAGAGGATGTTTGCCTCGGGCACGTGCAGCGCGCGGAAGTCGGGTCGCTCGCAGATCGCGTCGTACAGTTGACCGGCGGTGGCGCACAGGTGGTCATAGAGTGCCGCCAGGCCTGCGGCCCCGTGGCGCTGCAGCGACGCCCACACTTTCAGCGCGTCGAGCCGCCGCGAGCACTGGAAGCTCCGCAGGCCCTGATCCCACGGGCGCTCGTTCAGGCCCGCGTGAAACAGGTACGGTGCGTGCTGCGCGAAGGCGGCCTGCAGATCGGCCTCGTCCCGCACGAGCACCACGCTCGCCGCCAGCGGCATCAGCATCATCTTGTGCGGGTCCCACGCAATCGATCGCGCGCGGTGGATGCCGGCGACACGCCCGCGGTGCTCAGGGGAGAGCAGGGCCGAGGCCCCGTGCGCGCCGTCGACGTGCAGCCAGACGTCGTGCCGGTCACAGAGCCGGCCGATCGCGTCGAGGTCGTCGAACGACCCGGTCGCCGTGGTCCCGGCGGTGGCGACGACGGCCATCACCGGCCTACCCTCGGCAACGAGGCCTCGGAGCGTCTGCTCGAGCGCCGCCACGTCCATGCGGAAATCCCGAGACGGGACGACGACAGCGCGGTCGGTGCCGAGTCCGAGCTGTCCGATCGCCCGCGCCACCGCGTAGTGCGCATGCTCGCCGCACACCACCACCGGAGGATCTGCGCCGATCCCGTGCCGCCAGGCGTCGGGCCGTACCGCATGACGGGCCGCCAGCAGTGCGGCAAAGGTCGCCTCCGTGCCGCCGGACGTGAACGTGCCGCCCGCGCCAGGACCGTATGCCGCGAGGTCGCACAGCCAGCGCACGACGCGTGTCTCGATGATCGTGCCGACGGGCGACATCTCCCACACCGCCGCTGATTGATTGAGACCTGCCGTCAGCGACTCCATCCACACCGCCACCGGCAAAGGCGCAGACACCTGGTGGCCCATCGCACGGGGGTGCATGAGACGGTTGCAGTCTGGCAACACGTCGCTTTCCAGGCGCGCCAGCAGGTCCGCAATCGACCGGCCCCGCGCCGGCAGCGGCTCGTCGAACCGCGTCGCCAACTCCGCAGCGACGTGAGCCGTCGACACACGCCCGTTCCCCGCGCGTGTGTCCGCGAAGTACTCGGCTACGAGCTTCGTGAACGACTCACCGACGCCGGCAACGGCATCCGCGTCGATCTCCGCGAGTACGTCCTGCAGCAATGAACCCATCGAATCCGTTCCTCTGGTGTTTCGCTCGTGATGCCGGGATTGTCAGCCGCGGGCGTTCTCGAGCTGGCCATACGGCACGTCCGGAACTGAGCCAGGAGCCGAGAATATACTGGTCTCATGACTGCCTCATCTCTCTCCATGACGTGGATCGGCCACGGCACGTGCCTGTTCCGCTCGCCCGGCGGCACGCGGGTGCTGGTCGATCCCTGGCTGAAGACGAACCCGGCGTGCCCGCCCGAGTGGCATCAGCCGAAGGACGTCGACGCGGTGCTCATCACGCACGGCCACAGCGATCACATCGAAGACGCGGCCGCCGTGGCACGTGCGACGGACGCCGACGTGCTCGCCAACTTCGAGATCATCAACTGGCTCGCGAAGAAGGGCGTGAAGAAGGGCCGTCCCATGAACAAGGGCGGCACGCAAACCGTGGGTGACGTCCGCGTGACGATGGTGGATGCGTTGCACAGCAGCAGCTACGAGGAGAACGGCGTCAACCACTACCTCGGTGAGGCAGCCGGCTTCGTGCTGCGGTTCGATGCCGGGCCGACTGTCTACTTCGCGGGCGACACGGCGGTGTTCGGCGACATGCGGCTCATTGCCGACCTGTACGCGCCGCAGATCGCGTGCCTGCCGATCGGCGATCTCTTCACGATGGGACCGGAGCAGGCCGCCTTCGCGTGCGACATGCTGCGCGTCCAGCAGGTATTGCCGATCCACCACGGCACCTTCCCCGCGCTCACTGGCACGCCAGACGCGCTGCGATCGCTGGTCGCCTCGAAAGGCATCCAGGTGCTCGACCTGAAGCCCGGCGAAACCGCCGAATGACGGGAGACGGTTCGCCAACAGAGCACATCGCGGTGTCCCGTCGCGTCTGGCGCCGTCGCGCGTGCCTCCGTGCGGCGTACGGTGTCCTTCTCTTCGCGTTCGGCGTGTTGTTGCCGGCGGACGCGCAGACGATCGATGACACTCAGCTCTGGCTCACGGTCGGGACCCAGGGGGCCGTGCGGGGCGCGTATCGCGTCAGCGCCGAGGTGCACGCGCGATGGCGCGACGACCTCCAGCACTACGAGCGCAACGTGCTTCGCCTGCAGGGCGGGCGGGCTCTCACGGAACACCTGACGGCGTGGTTCGGGTTCGAGGACAACTGGCCGGTGGCCGGGCGCATCCCCGCGGAGCTGCGCCTCTGGCAGCAGGTTATCTACGTACAGCCGGCAGGCTCGTGGGCGTTGTCACACCGGGCGCGCGTAGAGGAACGCTTCGTGGACGGCATCGACCGGATGGTGCCGCGCCTGCGCTACAGCCTGCGCGGCACGCGCCCCTTTCATGCGGAGAGTGCCTGGGGGGCCGTGCTCGGCGCGGAGCTGTTCGTCCAGCTCCGGGACGCGTACCGCGGGGGACAGCCCTTTCCAGCCGGTCTCGATCGCGATCGCGTCCAGGCCGGGATCTCGAGGCGGCTGACGCACGCCCTCACGCTCGAGCCGTCCTACATCCTCCAGTTCGTGAACGCACCAACCCCGCTGCCGAATCGCCGCGAGCACGTGATCCAGCTGCAGGCCACTCATAGGTTCTGACGCTGCCGGTTCCGGGTTCCAACGTTCCATGTTCCAGGTTGGGTTCCGGGTTCCACGTTCGGTTCCACGTTCGGTTCCGCCTTCCAGGTTCAAGGCCTGGTTCCGGCGCCGTGCCCGGGATGGGAACCCAGCCTGGACGCTTCGAAAGCGAATCCGAACCTGGAACCTGAACGCGGAACCCGGAACCGAACCTGGAACCCGGAACCCAACCTGGAACGTGGAACGTGGAACCCCGGAACCGCACAGAAGTACCGAACACCATCTCGCCGACGCATTGACGCCAGCGAGAACAAGCATGAATAATCCAAGCGTGGAACAGGTGGTCGCGACCAGCGTGTCGTTCGAAACGTCGCCCGACCAGGTACAAGCACTGGAGACTGTCGTTCGACGGCCCGATTGCGACGCTGTCGATGGACGTCGCGGAAGACGGCGGTCTGCGGCAGGACTATCGTCTGAAGCTGAATTCCTACGACCTGGCCGTGGACATCGAGCTCGCCGACGCCGTGCAGCGCATCCGGTTCGAGCACCCCGAGGTCCACGCCGTCGTCATCACCAGCCTGAAGGAGCGCATCTTCTGCGCCGGCGCCAACATCTTCATGCTCGGCGGCTCCTCCCACGCGTTCAAGGTGAACTTCTGCAAGTACACCAACGAGACCCGACTGGCGATGGAGGATGCGAGCGCGCACTCAGGCATCGCGTTCGTGTGCGCCGTGAACGGCATCTGTGCCGGCGGTGGCTACGAGCTGGCGCTCGCGTGCGACGAGATCCTGCTGGTTGACGACGGGAACTCGGCTGTGAGTCTGCCGGAGGCGCCGTTGCTCGGCGTGCTGCCCGGCACGGGCGGCCTCACCCGCGTGGTCGACAAGCGCCTCGTGCGTCGCGATCGCGCCGATTTCTTCAGCACGCTGGTGGAAGGCGTGAAGGGTCGCCGTGCCGTGGAGTGGGGGCTGGTCGACGCGGTGCACCCGACCAGCCGCTTCAAGGAGGCGGTCGCGAAGCGTGCGTCCGAGCTGGCGGCGAAGTCGGATCGGCCATCCGGCGGCCCGGGGATCACGCTTCGGCGGCTGACGCCGGAGGTCACCGAAACCTCGATCGCCTACCGGTACGTCTCGGTGCGCTTCGAGCGCGATCGACGCATCGCCGACCTCACCGTGCGGGCGCCGGAAGGCGAACAGCCGTCCACGCCGGCCGCCATTCGAGGGGCCGGCGATGACTACTGGCCGCTCGCCGCCTTCCGCGAGCTGGACGATGTGCTGCTGCGGCTCCGCCTGAACGAACCGGAGATCGGCACCATCGTGGTCAGGACCGAGGGGCATCTCGACCAGGTGCTTGCGGTCGATCGCGTGCTCGCCGCGCACGGTGACGATTGGCTGGTGCGCGAGATCGTGCTGCTCATGAAGCGCACGTTGAAGCGCATGGACCTGACCGCGCGCAGCTTCTTCGCGCTGATCGAGCCGGGCTCCGCCTTCGGCGGCTCGCTCTTCGAGCTGGCGCTGGCTGCGGATCGGTCCTACATGCTCGACGATCCGGACCGGCCCAGCACAATCGCGCTTTCGCGGATGAACGCGGGCCTGCTGCCGATGTCCACCGGCTTGTCGCGGCTGCAGACGCGCTTTCTAGGCAAACCCGCGCTCGTCGACGAGTTGCTCGCCGAGTCGGAGCCGTTCGATGCGCTCGCCGCGAGCGACGCGGGCCTGGTGACCTTTGCGCCAGACGAACTGGACTGGGAAGACGAGGTGCGGCTCGCGATCGAGAGCCGCGCCGCGCTGTCACCAGACGCGCTGACCGGGCTCGAGGCGAACCTGCGGTTTGCCGGACCTGAAACGCTCGAGACGAAGATTTTCGGCCGCCTCACCGCCTGGCAGAACTGGATATTCCAGCGCCCCAATGCGGTTGGCGAGCATGGCGCGCTGAAGAACTACGGGAAGTCGGGCGCACGTCCGGAGTTCGACTGGAGGCGGACGTAATGCTGACCACCGAACGGATCCCGAACAACGTCAACCTCTCCGACAACAAGCGGCTGCAGCGGGCGCTCGAGCACTGGCAGCCGAAGTACGACGCCTGGTGGCGCGACATGGGACCCACCGGGTTCCAGGATCAGCACCAGATCTACCTGCGCACCGCCGTCAGTGTGGACCCGGACGGCTGGGCCCACTACGACTACGTGAAGATGCCCGAGTACCGGTGGGGCATCTTTCTCGCCGTGCCGGAGCCGGACCGGCGCATCGGGTTCGGCGACTTCCAGGGGCAGCCGGTGTGGCAGGACGTACCCGGCGAGTTCCGCAACCCGCTGCGCCGTCTCGTGGTCACACAGGGCGACACCGAGCCGGCGAGCGTCGAACAGCAGCGCGTGCTCGGATCGTTCTGCCCGAGCCTGTACGACCTTCGGAACCTGTTCCAGGTCAATGTGGAGGAGGGGCGCCACCTGTGGGCGATGGCCTACATCCTCCACTCCTACTTCGGCCGCGACGGCCGCGACGAGGCCGAGGAGCTGCTCGAGCGCCGGAGCGGCAACGAAGACAAACCGCGGATCCTGGATGCCTTCAACGAGCCGATCGAGAACTGGCTCGATTTCTTCATGTTCGCGATGTTCACCGATCGCGATGGCAAGTCACAGCTGATGTCGCTGTCGGAGAGTGCGTTCGATCCGCTGTCACGCACGACGCGCTTCATGCTGACCGAGGAATCGTTCCACATGTTCGTTGGCGAGAGCGGCATCGCCCGAATCCTCGAGCGGACGTGCCAGCTGATGAAGCAGGCCGGCTACTCGGGCGATGTTCGCAAGCTCGGAGGCATCGACCTGCCGACGATCCAGAAATTCCTGAACCTCTGGTTCAGCGTCAGCGTCGACCTGCACGGCAGCGAGGTCTCGTCGAATGCGGCGACCTACTTCGCCAACGGCCTGAAGGGCCGCGCCAAGGAAGCCGGGTTCGAGGATCACAAGGCCTTGCACGACCACTACCAGGTGGAGTTCTACGAGGACGGCGCCTTCAACACGCACGCGGTGCCGATGCGTCAGGCGATGAACGAGGTGCTCCGCGACTGGTACGTAGGCGATTGCGCCGCCGGGGTCGCACGGTGGAACCGCGTGATGGAGCGGCACGGCATCGCCGACCGCCTGAAGCTCCCCGACCGCAAATTCCACCGCGAGATCGGCATCTACTCGGACTTCACGTTCGATCCGGACGGTCACCCCGTCAGCCGAGACACGTGGGAGGCGCGCAAGGACGACTGGCTCCCGACCGACGATGACCGCGCGTTCATCAAGAACCTGATGAGCAAGCCTGTCTACGAAGTCGGCAAGTTCGCCAACTGGATTGCCCCGGCGGCGAAGGGGATCAATCGGCTGCCGCTCGACTTCGAGTACGTGACGGACAGAAGGCTAAGGGCTGAAGGCTGAGGGCTGAGGGCGGGCTTCAAGCCGCCGGCTTCGTCCAGGCTCGGGGCGAGTTGCACTCAGCTTCTTGACGCCCTTAGCCCTTAGCCCTCAGCCCCTAGCCCCTAGCCCCTCTCTCTATGACCACTCACTCTCTCCTCATCGACGGCCAGCACGTATCTTCGTCCAGCGGCGACCTGATGGACGTCATCAACCCTGCCACCGAGGAGGTGATCGCTCAGGTGCCCTCGGCGACGGATGCGGATGTGGACAGGGCGGTGGCCAGCGCCCGCGCGGCGCTCGCGGGGCCGTGGGCCGCAGTGTCGGCGCGTGAGCGGGGGCGGATGCTCTGGAAGCTCGGCGAGCTGCTGGTCGCGCGCGTGGACGAGATCGCGCGGCTCGAGACGCTGCACAACGGCAAACCGATCTTCGAGTCGCGGCACATCGAGGTGCCGGCGGCCGCCGAGTGCCTCCAGTACTACGCCGGGTGGGCCGACAAGGTGCACGGCGAGACGATCCCGGTGAAGGGCAACTATCTCGCCTACACGCTGCGCGAGCCAGTGGGCGTGGTCGCCGCCATCGTCCCCTGGAACTTTCCGCTGCTCCTGGCGGCGTGGAAGGTGGCGCCCGCCCTCGCCTGCGGCAACACCGTTGTTCTCAAGCCGGCAAGCCAGACGCCGCTGACGGCGATCGCGCTCGGCGATCTCGCGCTCGAGGCGGGACTGCCGCCGGGCGTGCTGAACGTGATCACCGGGCCGGGCGCCCGGGTGGGCCGCGCGATCGTAAAACATCCGGGCGTAGACAAGATCGCGTTTACCGGCGACACCTCGACCGGCCGCGAGATCATGCAGGGCAGCGCGGAGACGCTGAAGCGCCTGACGCTGGAGCTCGGGGGCAAGTCCCCCAACATCGTGTTCGCTGACGCCGACATCGACGCGGCGGTGCGCGGCGCCACGACCGGCATCTTCTACGGCAAGGGGGAGGTCTGCGCGGCAGGGTCGCGGTTGCTGGTGGACCGGTCGATTCGGGACGAGTTCATCGACAAGCTCGCGGCGCGCACGAAGAAGATCGCGCCGGGCGACCCGCTCGATCCGAAGACGCGCCTCGGAGCGATCGCTTCGAAAGGGCAGCTCGAACGCGTGCTCCGCTACGTCAAGACTGCGACCGACGAAGGGGCGACGCTCGTGGCCGGCGGCGCGCGCGCCGACATCGGTACGGGCAGAGGCTTCTTCATGGCGCCGACCGTGTTCGCCGGCGTGACCCGGGACATGACCATTGCCCGCGAGGAGGTCTTTGGCCCCGTGCTCGCGACCATCGAGTTCGCCGACGTCGAGGAAGCGATTGCCTCCGCGAACGACTCGATGTACGGCCTCGCCGCCGCGGTCTGGACGCGGGACATCAAGAAGGCCCATCACGTCGCGCGGCGGCTGCAGGCCGGCACGGTGTGGATCAACACGTACAACGTCTACGACACGGCCCTCCCGTTCGGGGGCTACAAGCAGAGCGGCTTCGGCCGTGAGATGGGCATGCACGCGCTCGAGCACTACACGCAGGTGAAGAGCGTGTTCGTTGATTTGAACCAATAGCTTCCGTTATCCGTTATCCGTGATCCGTCATTCGTTATCAGCGGTTGAGCGTTGACGGTCGAAGGTTCGCCCTTGATCATGATTCGTCCCAGTCGGCCGGCGGATTCGCCCATGCTCGACGAGCGGTGAACGGCAAACGGCAAAACGGAGAACGGATAACGGATAACGGATCACGGGTAACGGACAACGGCAACGACGATGATTGAGCGCCTCTGCGTCCTCGGCGCTGGCACGATGGGCCACGGCATTGCCTGCGCGGGGCTCGTGGCCGGGTGCACGACACGGTTGTACGACCCGTCGGCCGAGGCGCTCGAGCGTGCGCGTGCGGGTATCGAGGCGGTGCTCCAGCGCACGGTCGCACTGGGGAAGCTGCCGGCGGATGCGGTCCCGGCGGCACTCGCGCGACTGTCGCTGCACGTGTCGCTCGAGGACGCCGCCAGTGACGCGGAGTTCGTCATCGAGGCGGCGCCGGAGCAGCTGGCAGTCAAGCTCGAGCTGCTGGCGCGTGTCGACGGCGCCGCCCCTCGATCTGCCGTTCTCACGACCAACACGTCCGCCCTGAGCATCACCGAGCTCGCGACCGCACTGCGCCAGGCGTCGCGGCTGGGCGGGATGCACTTCTTCAACCCGGTGCAGAAGATGAAGCTGGTCGAGATCGTGCGCGGGCTCGAGACTGCGGACGAGACCATCGCGGCCATCGACGACCTCGCGCGCGCCATGGGGAAGGAGACGGTCGTCGTCCGTGAGTCGCCCGGCTTCGTCACCAGCCGGGTCAATGCGCTCATCGGCAACGAGGCGTTCTACATGCTGCAGGAAGGCGTCGCCTCGGCTCGCGACATCGACACCGCACTCAAACTCGGGCTCAATCACCCGATGGGCCCGTTCGAGCTCGTCGATCTCGTCGGTCTCGACACGCGGCTCGGCGTTCTCGAGTTCCTGCACAAATCGCTCGGCGAGAAGTACCGCCCGTGCCCGCTGCTCGTGCAGTACGTCAAGGCCGGGCGGCTCGGCAGGAAGGTCGGGCGCGGAGTCTACGACTACACCTGACCAGTTCGGCCGGCCCCGCGCAATGCCGACCTTCACGCCGGCCCGAATCCGGTCGTTCCGGACCTGTCAGGTACGGCCCCGAACCCAGTAGTGCCAACCTTCAGGTCGGCCTCGAACCCAGTAGTGCCAACCTTCAGGTCGGCCTCGAATCCGGTAATGCCGACCTTCAGTCGGCCCATCCGGTAGTGCCGACCTTCAGGTCGGCCTGGGCTCCGGCCAATTGTCACCGCACCTGGATGGTCCCCTGCATCGATGCGTTCGTGGGGTCCATGTGATCATGAAAGCCGCACGTCCGTCCACCGACGGCCGATCCGGATTCCCGGCTCTGGCCCGGAGCGATGCTGCCCATGTTGAACTCGGGGCACTGCGTGTGCGACGGGTGCGGGTTCGACGACGGCTCGTGCGCGCGCGAGTCGTTGTTGACGAACGTGACCTTTGCGTTCGCGTTCACGATGATGCTCTGCGGCGTCACGCCGGCGTTCGTGATCGTGATCGTGGTCGTCTCGACCGGCGTGCCGCCGCCGCCACCCCCGCCGGTCGTCGGACCTGCCGGAGAACTGCCGCCTCCGCACGACCAGAATGTCAGCGCGAGCAGGCTCGCGAGGGAACTCGATATCAGCCAGTGTCGATAGGTCATCTGCCGCCTCCGTTATCCGCCGTTGGAATCGGTCGCGGTCACAGCGTGTGGATCGCGACACAGGGCTCATGGCAAGGACAGTGCCGGGCTTGGGGGACCGGTAAGAGCCCGGTATGCGGGTGTTTGCACCGTTGCGCGCTATGGAAACTTACTGCGGGCGTAAACGGTTTCGCGCGAGGTAACGCGACCGCGCCCGCGCAGACGGCCGGTGCTCGGCGGGGTCCCTGCTCAGTCGATGCGGTACTTTCCGAGATAGTAACTGAGCGCGCGCTGGCTGATGCCCATGATCTCGGCGGCGTCCTTTTTTACCCCGCCCGCCTGGTCGATCGCTCGCCGGATGGTCTCGCGCTCCGCCCACTCGATGTTTTGTCGCAGCCGCAGCGACGGCAGCGCCGCCGGCTGCGCCGTCGTTGGCGCAATCATCGCGACGTTCCGCATCGAGATCGTCGCTTCTCGCGAGAGCACCACGGCACGCTCGATCGTGTTCTCGAGCTCCCGGACATTCCCCGGCCAGTCGTACTGCTGCACGGTCGCGAGGACGCCGTCTTCCACGCGCTCGATCCGTTTGCCCGTGCGCTGCGCGTGCTTGCGGATGAAGTGTTCGACGAGTACGGGGATATCTTCGCGCCGCTCGCGCAGCGGTGGGATCTCGATTGGGATCACGTTGAGCCGGTAGAAGAGATCTTCCTGGAACTTGCCCTCGGTGACGAGTTGTCGCAGATCGCGGTTGGTGGCGGCGATCACGCGGACGTCGACGCGCTCGGTGCGCTCCGACCCGAGCGGCTCGAACTCGCGTTCCTGCAGCACGCGCAGCAGCTTCGCCTGCAGCGGGGCGCCGAGCGTCGCGACCTCGTCGAGCAGGATCGTGCCGCCGTGGGCGAGGGCGAACCGGCCTTTCTTGTTCGCCACCGCACCCGTGAACGCGCCGCGCACGTGGCCGAAGAGCTCGGATTCGAGCAGCGTCTCCGGGATGGCGGCGCAGTTCACCCTGATGAGCGGCATCGCCCGCTGTGCGCTGCGATCGTGGATCGCGCGTGCCACGAGCTCCTTGCCCGTGCCGGTCTCGCCGGTGATCAGCACGGTGCTCCGCGTCTCGGCGACCAGCTCCGCACGCTCGATGACCGCCTGCATCGCCCGGCTGCGGCCGACGATGCCGTAGTGATCGAACGCTTCCTCGAGCTCGTCGATCAGGTAGCGGTGATGGGTGCGGAGCCGCTGATGATCGATCGCCCGGCTGGCCACGACGAGCAGCTCGTCGATCTCGAACGGCTTCTGCAGGAAATCGAGTGCGCCGAGCTTCATCGCCTCGATGGCGCGCTCCACCGTCGCATGGGCCGTCATCATGACGACCTGCGGGCGCTCGCCCTCCGGCGAGGAGCCGACGATCTCGCGAATGAGATCGAGCCCGGAGATGTCGGGCATCAGGTTGTCGACGATGACGAGGTCGAAGTCCTGCGCTGCGAGCAGCTGTCGCGCCGCCTGCCCGCTGGCGGCCTCGGCCACCCGGTGCCCGTCGGCACGCAGCGCGCGCGCGAGCGCCTTCAGGATCTTGTCTTCATCGTCGACGAGCAGAATGGCGCCTGGCGTAGGCATGGGGGGCGCTCACACTCGGGAAACGCACGATGCACGATGCACAGTGCGCCGCGCAATGCGGAATGCGGAAGCTGCGATGCGGATTCGAATTGCAACAAGAAGTCCGAGACGATCGAACGCGCCCAATCCGTCCGTCAGCGCGTCATCGAATCCTCGTCGTCGTATCCATTGTGCAATGTCCATTGTGCATTTCATGCTGACGTGCCCGGGAGCGTGATGTCGACGGTCGTTCCCGGCGGCTCGGGGCGCATGGCGATCGTGCCCCCGAGGCCCTCAATGATATTGCGTGCGATGGGCAGACCGAGCCCGGTGCCGGTGCGCCGGGTCGTGAAGTACGGCTCGAAGACCTTGGCCGCGTGGTCGGGAGCGATCCCGGTGCCGTAATCACGGACGGTGATGCGCGCGCCACCGCCGCCTGCCGGCGTCGCGGTCAGCACCACGCCGGCCGCGGACGGCGACGCCCCGGGTGTGGCCGCCCGGGCGGTACGCACCGCCTCGACGGCGTTCGCGAGCACGTTGACCAGCGCCGAGCGCACGCGCTCCGCATCGGTCACCACCTGGAGCGGCTGGGCGTCGACGGTAATCATCGCACCGCTCGCCTCACCCGAGGTGACGGCCGCAGCGGCGTCGCGGCAGAGTTGCGCCAGGTCCGTTGGCGCGAGCTCGAACCGGAGCGGGCGCGCGAAGTCGAGCACTTCGTGGACGATGCGGTTCAAGCGGTTGACCTGCTCGTCGATGTCGGCGGCCGCCTCGCGCAGGTCCGACGCCGGCGTGTCCGGACCGAGCGAGCGGAGCGCGGCCTTGATGATCATCAGCGGGTTGCGCACCTCGTGGGCGATGACGGTCGAGAGGCGCCCGAGCGATAGGAGCCGCTCGCGCTGCGCCGTCTCGCGCTGGAAGCGCGCAATCGAGTCGATCAGCGTGTTGAACGTCGACGCGAGCAGCAGCGCGTCCTCGTCCTGCCACCAGGCCGGGCCGCGCAGTGCGATTTGCCTGGTGAGGTCGCCGGTCGCCGCCATGTCCCGCATCGCCGCCGTGATCGCGCCGAGCGGCCGCGTGACCGATCGCGCGACCGCATAGCTCAGGACGGTGGCAAGCAGCACCGCCAGGGCGGCCGTGCCAAGCAGCGTCAACCGGATCGCTCGCAGCGAGCGCAGCTGGCCGGCCCGCGATCGCATCACCAGCACGCGCGGCTCGCCGGGCTGCTGCGCGGCGCCGAGCGGCAGTGACAGCGGCACGCTCGTCATCATGAACTCTTCGCCGCCGAGCCGCAGGCGCGAAACGCCGTCGGCGTGCGCGTGATCGGCCAGCGCGCCGCGCACCTCGGGCGGCAGCGTCGCGCCGCGCACGCGCCCCTCCGCGGCGAAGGCGATCTCGCTCGCCGTGGCGCGCTTGAACTGCTCGGCGCGGCGGTCATCGAGCAGGAAGCCGGCGCTGAGGGTCCCGAGGACTTCCGGGGTATCGCGTCCCACGGCGATAGGCACGGTCACCACTTCGAGAATGCCGTGCGGGTGCGGCCAGAACGCCGCCGCCTCGCGACCTTTGAGGCCGTCGGCGACGCCGGGCAACTCGCCGGGCGTGCGGTCGTTGCCGTCGCCGAAGAGCAGCGCTCCGTGCCTGTCGGTCACGAGCAGGAGGTCGGCGTCGAGCTGGCGGCGGTATTCGTCGGCGATCGGCCGGACCGTGGGAGCATCCTGGGTTTCGACCGCCGCCTTGAACTTCGGGAGGTCGGCGACCAGCCTCGCCAGGAGCACGAAGTCGTGCGACAGCGCGCGCCGGTGCTCTTCGACCAGCGCGCCCGATTGCATCAACCCGCGCTCGAGCTCGGCCTCGGCTTCCCGCGTCACGCGCGCGCTCACCAGGTACATCGCCAGGCCGATTGCCACGATCGCGAGCAGCGCGCTCGCAAGGAAGATGCGGTTGGTGAGCGAGGAGAGGATCGTCATCGCACGGTGAAGTCGATGTCGACTGCGCGCGTATCGGTGGTGACGCTCAGGGCTCGCTGCTCGCGCACCGCCCCCTCGAACCATGCGGAGAGGGTGTATGTGCCCGGTGGCACTCCGTCGATCGCATACCGCCCATCGTCGTCGGTCACGGCGAAGAACCGGTGGCCGAACACCAGGATGAACGCGTTCATGTGCGAGTGGATGTCGCAGAAGACGCGCACGACGCCCGGCCGATCGAAGCGCACCGACTTGGACGAGCCCGCCGCGTAGCGCCCGAGATCGAAGCGCTTCGCCTTCGACAGGGAGAACACGTTGTGGTACGTGCGGTCGTGGTTCGGGAAGTCCACCGTGGTGCCGGCGATGACGGCGAGCAGGTGCGGAACAAAGGTTTCGTTGCGCTGATCGAGCGACACGCGCGCGCTCTCGCGGTCTTCGAACGCCCCGCGCGGCGCCGCCTCGAAGTACACGACGGCCCGGCGCCGGTTCAGCACGTCGTGTTCGACCGGTGCTCCAGCGTCGACCGCGCTCGGCCGTGGCGCGGCAGGCACGGGCGGGCGGGCAAACTCCACGCGGCCGCGGACCACCACGAGCGGCTCGCGCTGCCGGGCCGCCGGCAGCCGCGGAGCAGTGAGAACGACCAGCATCAGCACCAGCGCGGCCCGGATCAGAACCACAGCACGACCTGCGCCGCCGCGAGGTTCGCGGCGGTGGTGCGCCCACCGTCGCGCCGGTTGTACTGCCAGCTGCCCTTGAGCAGTACGTTCCTGCGCACCGAGTAGCCGGCGCCCGCTTCCACCCGCCAGAGATCGGCGTCCCACGTCATCGAACCCTGCGACGTTTCGATGCGGCTGAACAGCATCCGATCGTAGCGTGCGGCGACGTACAACCCGGGCGCCAGCTTGTATCGGCCCTCGGTGAGCCACGCCGTGGCGCGCGGCGGCGAGGTGATGGCCGGCGTCCCGAGCGCGGGCAGCTGCCAGTCGGTCGACACCAGTTCGGTCCGCACCAGCCAGTACGCGTGTGAAATCTCCGCATCGGCGCCAAGTGCCTGCTGCCGGTACTGACGTCCGGCGTGGCGGGCCGGCAGGACGTCCCGCACCTCTTGCGCGACGAACGCCCCACGCGCGGCGGAGACGCCAACGAGCAGTCCGGGCAGCGGACGCGCGGCGACGCGCATTGCCAGCTGCGCTGCGCCATTGTGGTCGCCGAGCCCGGGGTTCGACAGCGTACCGGCGGTGACACTGGCGCTGATCTCGGCGCGGGCGGCCGGAACGCCCACCTTGGCGAGCACGCCCGTGTCGTAGTGGAATGCGCTCATCTGCGCTACGCCGTGTTCCCAGTAGCTGGCGCCGACCGGGTAATAGGCATACCAGCCCCGGGCGCGCATGGCCGCGAGATCGTCCGCGGTGGCGGGGATCGCCTCGGCACGTAGCGAGGTCAGGTACTGATAGGCGAGTGGATAACCGATGAGCGGGTTATCGGTGGCGTAGGCCCGCCGTGTGAACGCGCCGAAGGCCGGCGGAATGCGCCCGGCCTGAATTTCGAAGGCGCGGGCCGTCCATGGCTGCACACGCACATACGCGGCGTAGGTGCCCGCCGTCCAGTGGCCGTCAAACGAGTCGCCCTCGGCCCGCAGCTCGGCGAGGCAGGAGAGGTGCGCGTTCGCGCGCAGCGTGGCGATCACATCGAACCGCACCAGCCGCAACGCGCTGCGCTCGTAATCGGTGAAGTTGAAGAAGCCGGAATCGGTGGTGCCAACCGTCAACGTCGCGTCGCCGCCCACCGTCACGCGGCCACCTGCGAGTGAGACGGGGCGATCCGGCCAGTCCTGCGCGCCTGCCGTGGGCGCGGCAAACATTGCCACCAGCAGCGCGCACGCCACGCGGCGGAGCGCCGCTCGCGCCGGAGTCGTCAGGCTACGTGTGCGCATGCAGGGCGGACATTGCTGATTATAATGCCCGATGCCATCAAGCCATCCGGAGCGCGTGTTCACTCTCCATGATGCGCGCGCCATGCTTCCGGAAATCCAGAAGATGACGGCCGCGGCCGCCAGCCAGGTCGAGCCGCTCGTCGCCCAACTCGACGCGCTCGAGGAGGACTCGCCCGAGCATGCGCACCTGCAGGCATCGGTCTCCCTGATCGTGTCGGCCTGGGCGGAGGCCGTGCGCGACTTCGGCGCGGAAGCCAAAGGTGTATGGCTCGTCGATTTCGACACCGGGAACGGCTACTACTGCTGGAAACATCCCGAAGCCACGCTGTCGCACTATCACGGGTACGAGGACGGCTTCGCGGGCCGGATGAAGATCGTCTGAGGACGAGCTGTCGTCAGACGTCAGTTCTCAGTTCTTCCGACCAGTTATCGTGGGTCAGTGGCTCTCGCTCAGGCGTTCCGGTCTTCAGTCAACGCGCGGTCGTCGGCCCGGCAGTTTGCCGCGTTTCGCATCTGCTGCCGCCAGGCCGTCGAGCGAAGACTCACGGCTCGGCAGTTTCGTCGCAATCACCATCGTGCCGGGTCGCAACGACGAGAGCGACTGGTCGGGGCAGGGCGAGAGCAAGGTGAACGCCAGGCGGCCCGTGGCGGTCACCAGGGTCCCGCGCGCGACAGACGGCGACGAGCCGCCGAACAGGCGAGCAAGGCGCGGCTTGTCGTAGGGTCCTTCCGCGCCAAACGCATCGAACACACCAGCGCCGTCGACCCGCCACGCGCCAGCCACCGGCGCAGGATCGAGCGCCCTCAGTCGAGCAGCAAGCCTCTCGATCCGCTCATCGCTCCTGTGCACCGTGAACGTTCCGGGGGGGAATGTCGCCGGGGTGAACAGGCGGCGAAGGCCGTCGTCATTCCGGCCGAGCGTCCGTGTGACGGCATCGGCCGGCGGCGGCTGACCGAATCCGATCGCCGACCAAGCCAGCACCGCCACGAGCGCGAGGGCTCCGAGCGAGAGGCGATCGGCAGCCTTACACATCGGCCAATTGTACGCGTGCGCGATGGAATCGCCTGGGCGAGGCTCATACACGAGAGGTGCGCTGCCGGCCGTTGGCCGACTTGGATTGCGCTCTCGACCGGTCCGGCCGTAGCGGGAAATGCGACCAGCGGTGGCCTTGACAGGTCAGGCACAGCACACTAGTGTCATCGGTTGAACGATGTTCCACATCGTGGAATGAACACATCGTGGAATGAACAATGTCAGACGAATTCAGTCCGACAGCCATCGACAAGGCGCTCGACGTCTGCGAGGCGCTCAGCCGTTCGCCGCGGGGGGTTGCGTTGTCCGAACTCGCGCGCGCGGTGGGCCAGCCGGCGCCGACGCTCCACCGCACGCTCGCCGTGCTCAAGCGTCGGGGCTACGTGCGGCAGGATGACGAGACGCAGCGTTACGGGCTCACGCTCAAGATGCTGGATCTCAGCTTCCAGCTGCTCGGGGGCTCTGAGCTTCGGCTGCACGCGTATCCCGTGCTCCGCGAGCACGTCGTCCGGGCGCGATGCCGCACGTTTCTCGCGGTGCCCGCCCGCGACGAGGTCACCTATGTGTGGGCGGCGGGTGAGGACGAGGTCGCGATGCGAACGGTGTATGGGCGCGGGATGCCCGGCCACTGTGCGCTGTATTTTTCGCCGGCCCACGCGACCCGGCGACTGAGCTGCCTGAAGCTCGCCGGCGATTCGGGCGCGGGCCGTCCGGCCGGGCGCATCGAGCGGCTCGGCCCGGCGGAGCCGCCGGGACCGCAGCGCCTGTGCTGCACGTGCGCCCCGGTTCTCGACTATACGGGTCGCGAGGTGGCGCGGGTCGGCCTGTTCGCCCATCAGGGCGACGATCGCGCGCTCGATACGGAATTCCAGCAGGTGTGCCGGGATCTCGCCCGGCAGATTTCGGTGCGGCTCGGCCATCTGCCGGCCGCGTTCATGAGCGTGACCGCCTGACGCGGTCTTTCGAGGAGGATCGATGGCCTACATCATCACGGAACCCTGCATCGGAACGAAGGACACGGCGTGCGTGGACGTCTGTCCCGTCGACTGCATCCATCCGCGGAAGGACGAGCCCGAGTTCGCCTCGGCCGAGCAGTTGTTCATTCATCCCGATGAGTGCATCGATTGCGGCGCGTGCGTGCCGGCGTGCCCGGTCGAGGCGATCTTCGCGCTCGACGAAGTTCCAGACAAGTGGAAGGACTACGTCACGACCAACTCGGCGTTCTTCCAGAAGTAGTCGAAGGGACTGGCCCCTCGGCGGTCGCGGCGGGCCAGTCACGATCGATCATGTCTCCGGAACCGAAACCCGCGTCGGATTCCCTGACCGAGATGGTGCAGGTCGTGCTGCCGAACGATGCCAACCCACTCGGGTTCATCCTCGGCGGCACGGTGATGCATCTCATCGACATTGCGGGCGCCATTGCCGCCCTGCGTCACACGCGCACGCGTGTCGTCACCGCCGCCGTCGACGGCCTCCAGTTCCTTCACCCGATCAAGGTCGGAGACCTCATCATCCTCCGCTCGCGGGTGACCTGCACGTTCGGCACTTCCCTCGAGATCGAAGTGGACGTCCTGTCAGAGGAAACGCTGACGGGCGTGCGCCAGCTCACCAGTCACGCATTCCTGACGTTCGTGTCAGTGGACGATGAAGGCAGCCGGTTGCCGGTCGCGCCGCTGCTCATACGCACCGACGCCGAACGGCGGCAGTGCGACGAGGCTCACGCCAGGAGAGCGGAGCGGCTGACGAAGAGGAAAGCGGCGGGGACGGTGTGACGGCCGACCAACGCCGACGGCCGCACACGAGCGCCGGGAGCAGCGGGCCGAAGGCTGAGGGTTCGAGGGTGAGTCCGTCAGCCCCGCCCTCAGCCTGTAGCCCTGGCCCCTAGCCTCTAGAAGTCGTACCCAATCCACACCGAGAACTTCACCTTGCGGAACTCTTCGCTGCCGCCGTAGGTGTAGAACAGGGCATCTTCCCAATCTTTGTTGAAGAGCGTCTTCCAGGCCCAGTCGAAGTGGATTGGGAAGCCCAGCGCGAACGTTTCGAGGCCGACGCCGTAGGAAGCGCGGCCGTCCTGCAGCCGGAACCCGGAGATCTGGATCGGTTGCCCGTACTGGACCTCGGGATTACCGGTGATCGGGTTCTGGTAGCCGATGATCGGCGTGTACGTCTGGCTGTTGCTCGTAAAGAACTTGTAGTCGTAGCCGGGGCTCGGGAAGTAGCCGCCGCCCATGTTTGCGAACGCCACACCGCGGATGCCGCCGAGCACGCCGAGCGGGGTGAGCATCGCCTCGATCAGCGGGAATCGCAGCTCCGCGTTCGCGAACGCG
This sequence comes from Vicinamibacteria bacterium, assembly GCA_963697705.1. Taxonomy (GTDB): domain Bacteria; phylum Acidobacteriota; class Vicinamibacteria; order Vicinamibacterales; family JAENWD01; genus CAVUCH01. The sequence goes on along the minus strand of CAVOPA010000003.1, from coordinate 738,722 downwards.
ACGTTCTGGCCAGCGAACTGGAGGTAGTCGTAGCCGCGCATCTCCGAGTTGCCGCCGAAGTACATGAAGTCCGGCGCCTCGCCGGTGCTCTTGAAGCCGCGGAACCGCATCGCCAGCAGGCCCGAGCCGCCGAGTCGCAGGTAGTAGCGGGCGTCGGCATCGAACGTCTGATGCCCGAGCAGGCTGCCCGAAGGGGGAGCGACCTCGTAGCCGAGGCGGACGGTGCTCCCCTTGAGCGGACCGAACTCGCGGAATACCGTGGTCTCCTGGACGAAGGCGGCGCCGAACGGTATCGACGTGCCGTTGCGGAACAGCGTGGTGCCGTAGAGCTGCTGCTGGTATGCGTTCGAGTAATCCTGGAGCGCCTGGTCGTTGTACGACTCGTTGTAGTTCAGGACGCCGACCGACGCTTCGACGCGCCGATATCGGTTGAACGGATAGATGGCGAACGCGCTGCCGCCCTGGATCGTGCGGGTGGCCTGCGCGAGATCGCGATCGATGAAGCCGTTGAAGGCGGGATCGTAGAACGTGCCGCCGTACTGCCCGTAGAAGAACTGCGTCGTGCTGTAGCCCTGGATCGCGTACTGGAGGCGACGCGACAGGTTCACGTACGAGCCCATGAAGGTGCGGTACTGCGAGATCGACGCGGCAAACACGTTGAACTGCTTGTCGCCGAGCACGTCGCTGAAGGTGATCTGCGTCCCGCCGAAGACGTCGCCGCCGCTCGTCACGCCGACGTTCACCGGCGGGCGGCCGTCCAGGTACATCTTCTCGAAGGTGCCCTTCTTGCGCTTGTTCTCGGCCACTATCGTGTGCGTGAGCGGCGCCTGGAAGTCGGTCACCGGGCCGGGCGCGCCGAAGTCGCTCGAGGCGGCCGTCTGCAGCGGCTCCTTGCGCTCGAGCGTGTTCAACGAGTACTCGCCCTTGTAGTAGCTGACGAACGCCAGCCGCGAGCCCTTGTCGCCCGGCAGCACGATCGCGGAGAGATTGCCGCCGACGGCATCACTGTACTGGCGCAGCTCGCCGGTCTTCAGGTTCAGGGTCCAGACGTTGTAGATGTTGCCGTTCTTCGCCACCTCGGCCTCGACCGGTTCGGTCGGGTTCGTCGCGGTCGAAGAGAAGACCACCGTGTCGGCGTCGATGAACTTCGCGCCCGTGTCGTCGTGCGTGCCGAAGGTCAGCTGCGTCTTCTGCTTCGAGGCCAGATCCAGGCGGAACAGCTTCTCGTTCCCGCTGACCCGGGATACATAGATCAGGTACTTGCCGTCAGGCGAGAACGTCGGCGCGTAGTCGGCAAGCGCGTCGTTGGTCAGGTTCGTGACTTCGAGCGTATCGAGGTTGACGGTGAAGATGTCGCCGACCGCGTTCCGCAGGGCCGAGAAGGCGACGAGGCGGCCGTTCGGATGGAAGTTCGGCGACTCCGGCTCGTCGACGTCCATCGTCACGCGCTGCTCGATCTTGCCGTTCACGATGTTCTGCAGGATGAGCGACTTGCGCTTCTCCGCGCGCGCGAAGTAGGCCAGGCGATCGCCGACAGGCGACCACGACATCCACGGCACCGAGTTCCAGCGCATGCCGGGCGTGGTGATGTACTCGAACCCGCGGTCCTGGTCGAGCCCGCTCGTGAGGTTGCGGATGACCGAGCCGTCCTTCGTCGACAGCAGCACGATGTCGAGCTCGCCGTCGCGACGGTTGCCGGTCATCGCGGCGATGAGATCGCCAGATGGTGACGGCTCGGCGGAGTAGACGTTCGCGAAGCGCGTCTTCTGCGGGTTGGGCGCGAGGTTGCGGCCGTAGTCGGCGGGCCGTTCCTTGTCGCGGAACGGCTTGAAGCGGTCTTTCAAGTACTTCTCGAACTGCTGATCGAACTCCTCGGGGGTCACGCGCAGCGCTTCTTCGTAGGCGTCGTCACCGCCGCCGATCACGCTCTTGCGCAGCGAGAAGAGGAATTGCCGCAGGCCTTCCTTGCCCCACCGCGACTCGATGAACTCGAACACCGCGTGCCCGAGGTTGTAGATCAGGCGCGGGTTGTTGAACCCGCCGTAGCCTTCGAGGTCCGTCATCTTGGGCACGATGTCGGCAACGGCCGCGTCGCGGACCGTCATCAGGTCGATCGGCACCCACGAGCCGGTCATGTAGTCGGACAGACCCTCGTTCACCCAGAGCGGCACGCTACGGCGGATGAGCGACTGCGGGATGATGTCGAACTCGAAGATGTGCGTGAGCTCGTGGACGATCAGCCGGTACAGCAGGTCGGGTGGATCGTCGATCGGGAGCACCATCCGGTTCGCGCGTCGGCTCGGCAAACGCGCCGACGCCCTCGGTGGCGGCGCCCGGGATGACGTTCTGCTCCTGGAACTCGCTGCTCGTCTTGAACACGATCAGCGGCACCTTGAAGGCAAGGTCGTGCTTCAAGTCGGCGCTGATCTGCTGATACGCGCTCTCAGCGTAGCCGGCAACCCGCTCGAGATGCTGCTCGATTTCGGGGTAGTAGTAGATCTCGAAATGGTCGGTGGTGTAGATGTTCCACCGGAAGTTGTCGTACCGGATCTGGTTCTTGCCGTAGTACGGCACGTAGGGTGTCTGGGCGCTTGCGCTCGTGGCCACGGCCGTCATCAGAACGGTCGCGAGCACGACGGACAGCAACCCCGTGAACTCGCCGCGCAGGATGCGCGTGCGCATAGGTGACTCCTCGCGGGATGACGGAGCTGGGCGTTCCGTCTAGGGAAAGCTGGGCAATCTTACTTGGTCTTCGGCACGGCCCGCAACGCGGAACACTCCTACTTCGACGCGTTTGCAGCCGGGCGTCGCAAAACCTGTGCCTCAGCGCGCGACCACGCGCACGCGCCTTCCCGGCCCATTCCGGCGGCCCGCGACCGACCGCGCCGGCCGCCCGGCCCCGCGAGGTGACACACTGTCACCCGTCGGCAACGCGCCGCGTCCTATAAGCTGATGGCGCGCCGCTATACTGAAGGGCAGGAATATTCCGGCGCGCCACGGGGTTTCAGAGTGTCAGGCGCCGGCACTGCGATGGCTGTACTCCCATTCCGCAGCCGGCGAACCGCCGCGCCTACGCCGGACCGGTTCGAAGAGGAGGCGCTGGCCCAGGCGGATGCGCTGTACCGGGTCGCGTTGCGCCTGACGAGGAACCCTGCCGAGGCGGAGGATCTCGTCCAGGATACGTATCTGAAGGCGTTCCGCTCGGCGTCCCGGTTCGAGCGGGGCACGAACCTGCGTGCGTGGCTGTTCACGATCCTGATGAACACCGACCGGAACAGGCGCCGCGATGCGTCCCGTGACCCGATCGACGTGGATTCCGAGGTCGTCGAGCAGGCCCAGGCGCTGCCGGGCGGGGCCTCCACGCCGGAAGACCTGCTCATCGATGCCACGATGGATGTCGACGTGAAGGCCGCACTCGACTCGCTGCCCGACACGTTCCGGGCGGCCGTCTGGTTACGAGATGTGGAAGAGTTTTCGTATGCCGAAATCGCGCAAATGCTCGACATACCGGCCGGCACGGTCATGTCGCGTATCTCGAGAGGGCGCAAGCTGCTGTACGAGCGCCTCGTGGCCACGCGGGGCGCGGCAGCCGACGCGGCCCGGCGGCATCGCACCGCCGTCGCAGGACCAGACGCATGATGCTGTCGTGTGAACAAGCCGAGGCCCGGCTCACACCGTGGGTGGACGGCGAGATGGCTGCGGCCGATCGCGTCGCGATGGCAGCTCACCTGGCTGCGTGCAGCGGCTGCGCGGAACGCGCCGCCCGCGAGCGCACGGCGCGCGAGCTGGTGCAGCAGCGCCGATCCGCCCTGCTCGGGGAGACGGCGCCCGAGTCGCTGTGCGCCCGTCTCCGGGCCGATGCGCATGTCGCCGCGGCAGGTTCGGGGGGCCACCCGCTGGCGGCGCGTGTCGCTGTCGATCGCGGCCACCCTGGCACTCGCCTTCAGCGGCCTGACGTTGCACGTTGCCACTGGCAGGTCGACAACGCTGCTGGCGGCGCAGCTCGCCGTCGATCACGTCAAGTGCCATCTGACCGACCACGATCGGGGCGCCGTCAACCCGACCGACGTGCAGCACCGCCTCGCCGAGCGTTACGGCTTCCACGCGCGCGTGCCGGCAAGCTCGCCGGAACAGCGGCTCCGGCTGATCGGCGCCCGTCGCTGTCTCACGGGTGAGGGCACCAACGCGCATATTCTCTACCGGCTCGACGGCCGGCCTGTTTCCTTGTACTTGGTGCCGAACGAGACGCGAGCGGCGGCTTCGCTCAAGGTGCTCGGGCGGAACGCCATTGTCTGGTCGCGCGATAATGGTACGTACGTGCTCGTTGGCGACAGCGGCACGCCCGACCTCGCGCGCGTCGCACGATACATGCAGCGCGCGACCGAGTAGTCGCGTCCAGCAGCGCTGGGGTCCTCGGAGAAGGTAAGCCATGATGAAACGGTGGATGCTCGCGGCCATCGCGGTGCTGGCGCTGGTCTATGTGACCGCGCCCGGCCTGCCGGTGTGGCCGGCCGGCGAGCAGGCCGAAGCAGCGGACGGCGCGGTCTGTCCCGCCGGCGCGAAGAAAGCGAACCTGGGGTTCACGATCAACGACATGAACGGCAAGGCGGTGAACCTCTCCGCCTACAAGGGCAAGGTCATCCTGCTCGACTTCTGGGCGACGTGGTGTGGCCCGTGCAAGGCAGAGATCCCGCACTTCATCGAGCTGCAGCAGGAGTACGGATCGCAGGGGCTCGTCGTGCTCGGCTTGTCGGTCGACGACACCGTCGACAAGCTCAAGCCGTTCGTCGCCGAGCTGCGGATGAACTATCCCGTGCTCGTGGGTCTCGGGCGTGACGACGTGCAGGACGCCTTCGGACCGATCTGGGGGATTCCGACAACCTTTCTGATCAGCCGTGACGGCAAGATTTGCCGGAAGAACACAGGCATCCAGGGCAGGGCGAAGTACGAACGGGATATCAAGGCGCTCCTGTAGTAAGATCCTCACTCGGCTCGACGCGCGAGCCGCATCGGATGGTGGAGGCCGACCTGATCGGCACTCCGGCAGGATGCCCCACATGCTCAAAGGCTTCGTACACGCCCGACTCGCCTGCGGTTGCCGCATCTCGTTCCGTGAAGGTGTCGAGGGCAGCCCGGTGACCGTCGTCGTCGACGCGAAGGGCGTCTCGTGCGTGATGCAGCTCCACGTGCGCGATCTGCCGGTGTACGACTACCGAGAGGCGCTGCGTCCGTCGACGCGCCTCGGCCCGCCCGAAGAAGAGGAATACGAAGAAGAGGGCTAGCCGCCGCCGCTGTCTTCGCCCGGCGCACCGCGCAGCCGACTTCACCGACGTCCTCTATTCCGCTCCTGCCGTGCCTGGGCTCACCGCCACTTTCCGGAGAGAGCTGTGTTTGCTTCGACTGCCGCGATCCTGATCTTCTGGCTCGTCCAGGTATCCGCGCTCCTCGTCTTTGCCGTGCCGTTCGCGTGGGGCTACGTCGCGCTCTGGGCCGTGTCGCACTTCGTGCGCGCCGTGGGTCTCACGCTGGCGTTCCACCGCTATTACGCGCATCGCGCGTTCCAGATGAACAGAGTGGCCCGCTTCGCCTGGACGTTTCTCGGCGTGGCGGCGATGCAGAAGGGTCCGCTGTGGTGGGCGGGGCACCACGTCTACCATCACAAGTTCGCGGATCGCGACGGCGACCCGCACAGCCCGAAGGTGAGCGGGTTCTACTACGCGCACATCGGGTGGTTCCTGAACGATCAGAAGTACAAGAAGATCGATCCGTCCAATCCAGTCGTGCGCGACTTCTCCAAGTACGCCGAGATCCGCTGGCTCGACGAGTACTATTTCCTGCCGCCCCTCCTGCTCGGCCTGGTGATGTACGCCATCGGCGGGTTGCCGTGGGTCGTCTGGGGCTTCTGCCTGCCGACAATGACGCTGGCGCATGCCACGTTCGCCATCAACACGATCAACCACCTGTACGGATCGCGGCGCTTCGCCACCCTGGACGAGTCGCGCAACAACCCTCTCACCGCGTTCTTCGCCGCGGGTGAAGGCTGGCACAACAACCATCACCGCTATCAGCGTTCCGCGCGCAACGGGTTCTACTGGTGGGAAATCGATCTCACCTATTACGTGATTCTCGCGATGGCGGCGCTAGGGCTCGCATGGGACGTGCAGCGCGTACCGGAGCGCATCTACAAAGAGGCGCGGGACGGGCGTGCCGTATTGCCTGCTCCCGAAGAGGACGGGTTGGACAGCGCGGGGGTTACGGCCTGACGGGGCGCTCGCTCGCCGCACTCAGTAATGCACTAGTGCACGATGCACAACGGGACGGCCGACGCCGGCAGCTACGGCGGGCGTCGGCTATCGCTCTCGCGTCAGGTATTCCGCGCATTCAATTGTGCATGTGCTGTGACCCGTCCTACGCATCCCTGAGCGCTGCCGTAATCGGCGTGCGCGCCGCGCGGAACGAGGGCAGCAGGCCGCCGAAGATGCCCATGAACACGGCGGCGATCACCGCGATGACCAGCCACACGGCGCTGATGCGGAAGGCGAAGGCCACCTGCGAGAAGTTTGCGCCGCCGGTGGCGCCCGAGAGGAAGTTCACGGGCAGCGCGAGCAGGCAGCCGACCAGGCCGGCCGCGAGCGCGAGAAACGCGGACTCGAGGATGAACGCGATCAGGATTGACACACGTGAGAAGCCGAGCGCCCGCAGCGTGCCGATTTCGCGGGTGCGCGCCGCGACCAAGCCGTACATCGTGTTCATGGCGCCGAAGATCGCGCCGATCCCCATCACCAACCCCACGAACACCGCCAGCACCGTCAGCGTCGTCGCCGTCTGACCCGACTGCTTTTCGTAGTAGGCGCGCTCTCCCTCCAACTGCACCTGCATGGCAGGGTTCTTCTCCAGATCTGCGTCGAACGAGGCGGCCGTCGATGGGTCCTTGAGCCGCAGCGTCAGCGACTGATAGCCGTTGGCGCGGTTGAACGCGGGGCCCATGACGTCCACGTCGCCCCACACCTCGCTCTCGAACCCGCTGCCCTCGGATGAGAAGACGCCGACCACCTGCCACGTCCGGCGCTGGAGCTTGATGGTCGCCGCCGACCTGCGCACCCTCGTAGCGCTCGGCCGCCTGCTTGCCGACCACCAGCTCATAGAGCCCCGGCGTGAACTGCCGGCCCGCCACGATCCTGACCCCCTGGCGCACCTGGAAGGCCATCGGGGAGACGCCGCGCACCGTCACGTTGACGTCGCCGCCACTCTTGCGCGGCAGGGTCGCCACCACCAGGATCTCGGGCGACGCGAGGGGCCGCCCCTGCGAATCGCGTGCGACGCGCGAGTCGACCATGATGGTGTTGGCGTTGTCGCGCGACATGCCCGACATCAGTTCGGCCGTCGAGCCGCGCTGGGTGACGATCGCGTTCTGCGGCGAGCCGGTCGCGCGCAGCGCCGACGCGGAAACCGTTGGCCATCGCGGTCAGGACGAGGAGCACCGCGACGACGAGCGCGATGCCGCCCACGGCCAGCGCGGTGACCTGCCAGCGGACGGCGATGTTGCGGATGTTGTACGACAGCGGCAGCGCCATGTCAGACCTGCCTCAGCATCGCGGTGATGTTCGAGCGGTACGCGCTGACCGCGGGCGTCAGGCCGGACAGCAGGCCGATGACGGCGCTCAGTGCGAGCATCGCCACCAGCAGCGCCGGCGAGAGCACGAGCGCGGCACCGAAGCCGTTGAACCCGGGAATCGAGCTGGCTTGCGACAGCAGCAGGGCCGACAGCCCGACGCCGAGCGCGCCTCCCGCAGCCCCGATCACAATCGCTTCGCCGAGCACCAGCGTCAGCACCAGGGCGCTCGAGAAACCGAGCGTCTTCAGCACGGCGATTTCCTTCCGCCGCTCGCGGATGGACATGCTCATCGTGTTGGCGCTCACCGCGAGAATCGTGAAGGCCACCGCCAGCCCGATGCTGTTCAGGATGAGCGCCAGGTCGCCGATGAGCGCGAGAAACCCGGCGAGGAACTGACCCTCGGTTTCCGTCTTCGTTTCGGCATCGCTGTTCTCGAAGGCGCTGTCGATCGCCTTTGCCATCGCCGCCGCCTGCGCCGGGTTGGCAATCTGCGCGTAGTACGTCCCAACCGTCGATCGTTGCCGTGTCATCTCGTGGAGGTACTTCCAGTGGAAGAGCATGATGCTGCCGCTGTGGTTCGGGTAGCGCTTGCGGTCCACGCGATAGATGGCCTTCACGACGTACTCGAACGGACGGCCGACGCGGTACGGCGGGATGGTGCTTTCGAGCTGGAACGTGGTCCCCACCTTCCAGCCGAACTTCTCGGCCAGGTCGGGTCCGATGATGGCGCCACGCCGATCGGCAACGAACTCGCGCTGCTCCTGGTCGGTCAGGCCGTACTCCGGGAACATCGCGAGATAGGGCTCCGCGTCGACGGCAAAGTTGGGGAAGAAGTTCTTCATGTCGGGCGCGCCGGTCGCGGTCGGCACCCCGCCGCCGAACCAGTTCACCTTCGCGACGCGCTTCACGCCCGGCATGGCAGCGAGCCGCGGCTCGTACGCCAACGGCAGGCTGAACACCAGGCTCACGCGGTTGCGAACGACGAGCCGTTCGGTGCTGGTGCGATCCATGTTGCCGTAGAACGCGCGCAGCAGCGTCTGCAGCGTGCCGATCAGGAAGATGCAGAGCGCCATCGCCAGCATCGTGCTGAGCGTACGGATCCAGTTCTTCCGCAGGTGCTTCAGGATGTAAGGGAGGTACTTCATGTTGGGCCAGGAGCTAAGGGCCAAAGGCTAAGGCAACTTCTTTACGCTCGCGCCAGGTCGCGATCGTGCTGGGTGACCGAGTGGGCGAGGACGCCCTTCTCGAGATACCGCTCGATGTGCGCGCGTTCGGCGGCGCGCGGATCGTGCGTCACCATCACGATCGTCTTCTTGAATTCCCGATTGAGCGTCTGGAGCAGGTTCAGAATCTCCTCCGCGCTTTTGGCGTCGAGGTCGCCGGTCGGCTCGTCGGCGACGAGCACCGCCGGATCAGCGACGATCGCCCGCGCAATCGCGACGCGCTGCTCCTGGCCGCCCGACAGCTGCCGCGGGTAGTGCTTGTAGCGATCGGCGAGCCCGACCACCTTGAGGGCGGTCAGCGCCCGTTCGCGCCGCTGCTTTTTCGACAGACGCGTCAGCAGCAGCGGCAGCTCGACGTTCTCGAGCGCCGTGAGCACCGGAATCAGGTTGTAGAACTGGAAGATGAAACCCACGCTCCGGCTGCGCCATTTTGCGAGCTGGCCTTCAGAGAGCGCGCCGAGATCCGTACCCGCGACGACAACCTTGCCGCTGGTGGGCCGGTCGATCCCGGCAATCAGGTTCAACAGCGTCGTCTTGCCTGAGCCAGACGGACCCATCAGCGCCACGAACTCGCCCTCGGGCACCTGCAGGGTGAGGCCGTCGAGCACCACGATGTCCTGGCTGTCCCGCTTGTAGATCTTCCGCACCTGCTGCACGTCGACCGCGGCCATCACTGTCCTCCCTTTGCGTTCACGATCGTTCCGTCCGCGAGCGACTCGGGTGGACGGACCACCAGCCGTTCCGAGCCCACGAGCCCGTCGGTGACCACCAGCAGGTCCCGCCGCGTCCCGTTGGTGGTCACCGATCGCATCTGTGCTTTGCCGTCGACCACTTCGAACACCTTCTGCCCGCCGTCGCGTGTGACCACGGTTGCCTGCGGCACCAGGATGACGGGCTTCACGGGCACCGCTTCCACCGCGGCGTCCCGCGCCGCTTCCGCTTCGAGAAATGTCACCTTGGCGCTCATCTCCGGCTTCAGATCCTTATCCTTCTCGAGCAGCGTCACCTTGGTCAGCACGGTCGCCTTCGTGCGATCCGCCGTCGGGATGATCTGCCGGAGCACCGCCTTGTAGCGCTTGTCCGGGAACGCTTCGACGGTGACCTCCGCCGGCTGGCCTTCGCGGAGCCGCGCGACGTTCGATTCGCTCACGTCGGCCTCCATTTCGAGCGTCGCGAGGTCGGCGAGCGCCACGATCGCGCCCGAGGCCGTGGAGATGTTCACGCCGGGCGGAATGGGTGCGACACTCTCGCCGACCTCGGCCATCTTACGCACGACGGTGCCGGCAAACGGCGCCTTGATGATCGTATTCTGCAGCTGCGCCTCGGTGACGTTCAGCTCCGCGGCGGCCTGCGTCGCGGGCGGCCGCCGCGCGCTGCGCGTCGGCGGTGGCCTGGCCGAGAGCGGCCTCCATCAACGATACGCGGCTCTTTGCCGCATCGAGCGAGTCGACCGGCAGCAGCTTCTCGCCGCTCAGGCGCTCGGCCACCCCGAGCTGGCGACGCGCCTCGGCCAGGTCGGCCTCTGCGCGTCTGACCTGCGCCTGCGCCGACCCGACCTGCGCATCGCTCTGCTGCACCTGCGCCCGTGCCCGTTCGACCGACGCGACCAGATCGGTGCTCTCGAGACGCGCCAGCATCTCGCCCTCGCGGACCACGCTGCCTTCCTCCACCCGGAGCTCCGACAGCCGCCCCTGGATCTTGGACGATACGATCGCTTCCCGACGCGCGACGATGTAGCCCGAGGCGGTGAGGACGGCGGTGCCGGCGACGGCGCGGCCGCCGCGTTCGACAGTGGGTTCTACGGTCTCGACGGCAATGGCCCGCATGCTCGCCGTCGATCGCCAGGCAAAGATGCCGGCCGAGGCGAGCACGATCAGGATGGCGAGCGTCACCCAGAGCCCGCGCCGCGAACGCGGCGACGGCTCCTCGAGCCGCAGCGACGCGAGGTCGTTCGATAAGTCACTCAAGAATCGACCACTCCGGTTCAGGAAAACTCAAAGATTAGCACTTTCATGCCCGCAGCCGCAGAACGAGCGCCCCGAGGGTATGGCCGTTACCGGCCGATCACGGACCCACGCGCCTGCTGCTGCCCCGACGTGGCCCGCCGGACGATCCGTTCGTAAATCGGAAACGGGAGAACACGCGCGAGCTTGATCATCGAGGAGAACGCCCGCGGGAAATGGATTTCCTTCCGGCCGCGTTCGAGCCCCGCCACGATGATCGCCGCCGCCGCCTCGACATCCATCAGAAAGGGCATGTGAAAGCGGTTCCTGTCGGTCAGCGGCGTCCGGACGAACCCGGGATTGATGATGGTCACGCCGATGCCGCGCGGCTCGAAGTCGAACCGCAGCGACTCGAGCGCGTGAATGAGGGCGGCTTTCGAGGCCCCGTACGCCGCTGCCGTCGGGAGTCCGCGATACCCGGCCAGGCTCGCCACGCCGGCCACATGTCCGCGTCCGCGCTCGAGCATGCCGGGCAGCACGGCCTCGATCCCGTACAGGGCGCCGAAGTAGTTCAGCGTCATCGCGTGCACGAACTGGCCCGAATCGAAGCCGCGTCCCGACGGCGGCGCGTGCGTGCCGGCGTTGAGCAAGGCGAGGTCCACGCCGCCCCATGTCTGCTCGATCCGCCGGACGCCGTCGATGACGGCCGCGCGATTCGTGACATCGACCGGGACAACCAGAACCTCTGCGCCGCTGCGACGCCACCCGGTGGCGAGCGATTCGAGCAGGTCGCCGCGGCGGGCACTGACCGCCACCCGCGCGCCCCGGCTGGCGAGCACAGGGACGAGGGCAGCGCCAATGCCGGAGCTCGCGCCCGTCACCCACACCCGCGCCTGCTTCAACTGCATCGCCACTCCCGTCGGGAGATACGACGCCTGCTGGCCGGCCGGGGTTCCGGGCGAGCGCCGGCAAGCGCAGTGGGGGGGATTCTCGTTTTCGAGCTACTGACGAGGGTCGAAGGGCGGACGGGCGGATTCGGAAGGGAGGGGGAGCGATCCGCACTCCGCCTTGCGATCAGCAGCGTATTTTCAGCTCCGCCACCAGGGGCAGATGGTCCGACGCCATGAGCGTCTTCCGTGTGCGGGGGAGCTGCAGGCTGGCGACCTCGACGTGGCCCTGATAGTAGATGTGATCGAGGTTCAGAATCGGGAAAAACCCGGGATAGGTCCGCCGCCGGCGCAGGTGCGTGCTGAGGTCGATTGCCTGCAGGCGTTCCGACAGGAGGGTCGTCGCGAGCCCGCGCATCCACTCGTTGAAGTCACCGAGCACCACCTTCGCGCCGGGGACGCGGCGGTCGCTCACGATCGCCGCGAGTCGCTGCGCCTGGAAGCGGCGCTCCAGGTACGCCGTTCCGAGGTGCACGTTATAGAGGTGCAGGAGCGCGCCGTCCAGATCCAGGTCGACGCGCTGACAGCAGCGCGGTTCGCACGTCTTCCACGACAGGTCGTACTGCGCGTGGTGTCTGACCGGAAACCTGCTGAGCACCACGTTGCCGAAGAGCGCGCCGCGCAACTGTCGCGGCGAGGCCATCACCCAGCCCATTCCGAGCGCCGCTCCGAGAAGCTCCGCATGGCCGCGGCCGGCGGGTCCGGCGCCGATGACTTCCTGCAGCGCGAGGACGTCCGCGTCGAGCGACGAGAGCACGGCTGCCGTCCGGTCGGGGCGAGTGCGGCCGTCCATGCCACGGCAGCGGTGGACGTTGTAAGTGGCAACGCGGACCGTGCGCCATCGGCCCTCGCTCATCGTTGCCGGCGCCCCGCGGATGTCATCAGCCGATCATAGATGATCGCGCTGCGCTATCATGCGCGCATGGCGAAGCTGATGTCCGAACTCGAAGTCACCTGCCCGTGCTGCCAGGCCGCGCTTCTCATCGACACCAACCTCGGTCGCGTCATCAGCCACCGCGAGCCGGAACGCGCCGACAAGCCCGAGCTCGACCACGCCACGCGCATCGTCGAAGAGCAGGCGGCGCGGCGGGAAGCGATGTTTCAGCAGTCGGTTGCTGCGGAGCGGGGCCGGGGCGACGCGCTCGCCAAGCGCTTCGAAGAAGCACTCAAGCAGGCGAAGACGGAGCCGATCACGAAGCCGACGCGCGACTTCGATCTCGACTGACGCATTGCCGAATGATCAGCGCGCGCCAGTCGTTGCGCCCCTGCCGCGTTCAATCGTTTCGGCAGCCCGGAAGTCCCTCGGCAGCGGCATCCATCGTTCGCGGCCCCGGTAGTACACCGGCTTGACGTCCGGGTGCTCGGCGCGAAACCGCAGGTAACGGGCGCGGAGCCGCGCGATGCGGCTGGGTACGGTCCTGATCCGCCGGTGCGGATAGTCGAGCAGCAGCCGCTCCGCCTTCCAGACGTTGACCGCTGAGAACCGCCAGTCGTACGTACCCAGCCGGCGCATGTCCACGACCGCGTATCCCCGGACCTCACCGGTGTAGTCCACGTACGGATCGACGTAGCTGAGCGCCAGCGCGCGCGGTGTGGCGAAGAGCGGCTGGCGTCCGTGCAGCCCCGGATCGCGCGACCGCGCGATCGACCCCCATTGGCCACGACGCTGGTACACGAAGATCACGTGATCGAGCAGGTCGACAGACTCGAAGCTGAGGACGAGCGGCGGAAACCCGTGCTGCTCGAGCACGACGGCGGCGAAGAGGGCCGCCTCGAGGCAGTGGGCCGTGCCGGTACGAACCACGCCTCGGAAGCTGCGCAATGTCTCGCCCCCGTGCTCGGTGTTGTACGGCAGCGCGTTCAGGTACGCCTGCACGGCGGACGGCGTGCGCAGCCGGTCCAGCAGCCGGCGCTCGGCAGTAGCGAAGGCACTGCGTGGAGGAGCGGTCACCCACGGTGTGCGGTGTGCGGCCATCAGCGTGCGGCCTCGCGCAGCGCGGTCACGAGATCAGCGGACGCCCAGTCGGTCCCTGAGTAGATCCGCCGCACGCGGTTCGCGCCATCGATCACGACGGTCTTCAGCGAGTGGACGAATTCCTCCGCGCGTCCGGTGCCGCGAACGACGGTCAGGCCGAACCGCTCGCCGAAGCGATCGACTGTGTCGGTGTCGCCGGTGAGGAAGCGCCAGACGTGGGCATCGGCGCCGAGGCGCGCGGCATGGGCCTTGAGCACGGGCGGGCGATCGAATGCCGGGATCGATCGACACCGACACGAGCTGCACGCCCCGGAGCTGCGCATCCTGTGCGATCGCACGCTGCACCGCCTGGAACCGGCGATCGAGGGTGGGACAGAACGTCGGCAGCGGACACCGGGTGTATACGAACGTCAGTGCCCAGGGCCGGCCGCGGAGCGATGCCACCTGCAGCGCACGTCCGTCCTGATCGATGAACGAGGCGTCCGGAACCAGGGCGCCCGGTTCGAGCGGTGGTTCCATCACGTGCGGCGCGGCGACGTCGGGCGGCAGCGGCTCCCGCGTCCCTGTACGCGTCACGCGGGACAGCCACGCATCGCCTGCCTGGACGACAAGCGTCGCGTCGACGATGTCGCCCGGCGCGGCGGCCTCCAGCAAGCGCCGGTCCTTGACGCGATACGGCATCGTCATCGCCGGCATGAAGTGCTCGATATCGTCGTGGCGAAGGATCAGTTCCTGCTGGCTCGTGCGCACTGCGAGCACCTGCCCGTGGACCTTGTACTCCTGTGACGGAGGCTCACGATGGCAGGCGACGGCGGACGCCAGGCAGAGGACCGTGACGCCGAGGCGGCACACCATGTGCGCAACTGTAGCCCGCCGTTCAGAAACGCGCCACGTGCCGCCGGCGACCCGGGGCGCAGGAAGGTACAAACAATCTGCTATACTTCGGCCGCTTTTTCGATGAAAGCCGCGGCAATGCGCCGAGTACGCTCGTGCCGGGCCGGCTTTCGCACCTCGGGACCTGCGCGCGTCCCGCGGACGATTGGCAACGCGCGCCTGAGCAGGAGCACGGAAGATCATGGGCCGGAGACTATACGTCGGCAACCTCCCCTACCAGACGACGGATGAGGACCTCAACACGCTGTTCAGCCAGGCCGGTGCAGTAGAGACCGTCCGGGTGATGCGCGACATGGCCACGGGCCGCGCGCGCGGGTTCGCATTCGTCGAGATGGCAACCGACGACGCCGCGCAGCAGGCGATCGCGAAATTCCACGAGCACCAGATGGAAGGACGCGCGTTGGTGGTCAACGAGGCCCGGCCCAAGCCCGAAGGCAGCCGCTTCGGCGGCGGCGACTCGTACGGCGGCGGACGCTCGCGCGGCGGGAGCGGCGGCGGCCGGGAACCGCGCTGGTAGCAGCACCGAGGAACGGCGCCGGCCGCTCCTCATTCAATTCGGAATTCGGAATGCGGAGTTCGGAATGAGTTCCGAATTCGGAGTTCGGAACGCGGAAGTACTTCGGAGTGCAGCAATGCCGAGTGCGGAACCGGCGCGACTTCGAAGAGGCGCTGGCCGTAGTCGCTTGCACGTTCATTCCGCGATCGAACCTCGTGCATTCCGAATTACTTCCGAATTCCGAACTCCGAATTCGGAACTCATTCCGAATTCCGCATTCCGAACTCCGAATTGCGAATGGGGTTTCCGTGGTCTGGATTGGAACGTCGGGCTACAACTACCCGGAGTGGAAGGGCAAGTTCTACCCTGCGGATCTCTCCGCGGCGAAGATGCTGCCCTACTACGCGGCGCGGTTCTCCACCGTCGAGATCAACTACACATTCTACCGGCTGCCGAACGAGAAGATGGTCGGCGCGTGGGCCGCTGCCACGCCTGACGCCTTCCGGTTGACGCTGAAGGCGCCGAAGCGCATCACCCACGACCGCCGCTTGAAAGACTGCGCCTCGCTGGTGCAGGCGTTCTGCTCGGTGGCCGCGACGCTCGGGCCGAAGCTCGGCGTGCTGCTCTTCCAGCTCGGGCCCACGTTCAGGAAAGACCTGGCGGTGTTCGACGCGTTCCTGCTCGATCTGCCGCCGGGCGCTCGCGCGGCGTTCGAGTTCCGCCACGCGTCGTGGTTCGGCGACGAGGTGTACGAGCGGCTCCGGGCGCGCAACCTGGCGCTGTGTATCGCCGATTCCGAGAAGCTGAGCACCCCGATCGTCGCGACCGCGGACTACGGCTACTTCCGACTGCGGGACGAAGGCTACACGCCGGCGGCGGTCGCCGAGTGGGCCCGCGTGATCCGCGCGCACGAGCAGACGTGGCGCGATACCTACGTCTACTTCAAACACGAAGAGGCGGGGAAGGGCCCCGAGTTCGCGAAGGCGTTGATCGAGGAGTTGCGCGACTAGGCCGGCGGCGGGCGGCGGGCGGGCGGCTTTGTGCTGGCGGCTGGGGCGGGCCGCCACCGAACCAGCCCGGATCCGCGGTGGGTTCCGACATGCATGATTCTCTTGCCCCTCCAGCCTCCAGCCTCCAGCCTCCAGCCGCCCAGCCTCCGAGTCGCCCGCCGCCAGCCCCCAGCCGCCAGCCCTCCAACCCGTCCTCAGCTGTGCCCCCGTGCAAAGCGCACGATCATCCGTTCCGCCCAGTAGCCGTCATCTCCATCCTCCGGTGCCCCGACGAAGGCGCAGTGTCCCCCGTGCTCCGAGATCCGGACGGTGATGTGCGGGTTGCCGGTGATGGCCGGCGCGGAAAACGGCTCCGGCGGGACAAAGGGATCGTCGGCCGCAGTCAGGACCAGCGCCGGTACACGGATGCGATCGACGACGCGCAGGGCGCTGGCACGGTGGTAGTAGTCCGTGGCCCCGGCGAACCCGAAGTGCGGTGCGGTGTACAGCTCGTCGAACTGTCGGACGGTGTGAATCCGTGAGAGCGGCTCGAGCGAAAAACGTTCCGGGAAGAGGCCGACCTTCCGGCGCATCCGCGCCTTGAGGTTGCGCACGAAGTTCCACTGGTAGAGCGCGTTCTGCGGCCGCTCGAGCGCCCGCACGCACGCCTCGAGGTCGAGCACCGGCGAGACCGCGCAGACGGCCCGCAGCGCCGGTGGCGCGTCGTCGCCGAAATCGCCGGCGAGCTTCAGGGCGAGATTGCCGCCAAGCGAGTACCCAGCTACCACCACGCGATCGATGCCGTCGCGGGCGACGAGCTCGTGAAGAACGGCCACCGGATCGCTCGTGAGACCGGAGTGATAGAGCGTGTCGCACAGGTGCTCGGTGCCGCCGCAGTTGCGCTGATTCAGCCGCACCACGTTGAAGCCAGCCGCGAACGCCTTTTCGCTGATGCCGCGCATGTAGTGTGCTTCGCTCGAGCCCTCGAGACCGTGGAGGGTCAGCAGCGCCGGGTGTGCTCGCCGCTCCGGTTGCCAATGGCACTGCGCGAGCACGCGCACGCCCGGCGCGGTGTCGAAGAGGCGTGCCTCGGGCGCGGGCAGACGCGGGAAGTTCCGCCGGCGTGCCCACGTCCAGAGCGTCATCGTGTGCCCGCCGGTGAACCGGCCGGCGGGCACGTAGCTGTACGAAGGAGACTCCGAGTCCATCACATTAGGGTAACAGGGGCGATTCGTCCTCGAAATTCGGAATTCGGAATGCGGAGTTCGGAATGAGTTCCGAGTTCGGAACTCGGAATTTGGAATGGCAGGTACGCAAGAGTGAAGGGGCGAAGACGGAGGCGGGGGCCTGACACCTCAGCCCTCGGCTGCTGGCGCTGCGGCCGGCTCCCGAGCGTGACCCAACACTCGACCTACTCGGAGCTGCGGCGCCGGGGCAAGGTGCCAGCGCCTTTGGTCGAGGAGCGGCTGCGGAGCCGTCCCTCGGCCTGGAGCACCTGCCGCAGGATGAATTCAATCTGACCGTTCAGGCTCCGCAGCTCATCATCGGCCCACGCCTGGACGGCGTCGAGCACGGCCGGATCGATTCGCAGCAGGAACGCCTTCCGCTCAGCCACGCATCACCGCCCAGGTCCGTTCGGCCGGACCCCATAGTACCGACCTTCAGGCCGGCCAGAGTCGCCCACAGCCCCGCGCCAATCGCCGCCTGACATCATGCGCTCAGTGGTGCAGCGTGCCCGCATTCACGATCGGCTGCGTGCTGCGCTCGCTGCAGAGCACGACGAGGAGGTTGCTCACCATGGCGGCCTTCCGCTCTTCGTCGAGCTCGACGACGTTGTTTCGGGCCAGACGATCGAGCGCCATTTCGACCATCCCCACGGCGCCATCCACGATGCGCTGCCGGGCCGCGATGATTGCGCCCGCCTGCTGCCGCTGAAGCATTGCCGCGGCAATCTCCGACGCGTAGGCGAGATGGCTGATGCGCGCTTCGATGACCTCGACGCCGGCCTTCGAGAGGCGCTCCTGAATCTCCTTGCGGAGATGGTCCGCGATCGCCTGGGTGTGCCCACGCAGCGACAGCTGCGCCTCATCGTGCACGTCGTACGGGTAGCTCGTGGCCATGTTGCGGAGGGCCGACTCGCTCTGCACGTGCACGTAGTTCTCGTAGTCGTCGACCTCGAAGATGGCCTCGGCCGTGTCCACGACCTTCCAGACCACGACGGCGGCAATCTCGATCGGATTGCCGTCCAGGTCGTTGACCTTCAGCCGCGCGCTCTCGAAGTTGCGCACCCGGAGCGACGCACGCCGCTTGGTGTAGAACGGGTTCGCGAAACGCAGTCCCTGCTGCCGTGCGGTGCCCACGTACTTGCCGAACAGCTGCAGCACCTTGGCCTCGTTCGGGTTGACGACGAAAAGACCGCCGGCCAGCAACCCGTCCAGTGCGAGAGCCACGACCGCCGGGATGATGCGGAACGGGTTCTGGTCGCGGATGCCGCTGATGAGCAGCCACACCAGCACCGCACCCGCGGCCAGCAGCGCGAACACGGCTACCCACCCTGACACCGCCACGAATTCCTTCTCTCGAGTCATGACGTTCCAGCTCCTTGATTTCATAGTGATATCACGAAGATAGCGTGCTCGTCAATTCTACCCGCTCGCAAGCGGCGTTGAATTCGGAATTCGGAGTGCGGAGTTCGGAATGAATGCCGAATTCGGAATTCGGCCTTCGGAATGCCAGGTTTGGAACGAGGAACGAGGGGGTGTAAGGCGGCCGGGCCGCGTTATCGCAGTCTGTAGATACGGAACTTCCCGTTGCCGTAGGCGACGGGCAGGTCGAGCCTGGCTTCGGTGACGAGATAGTCGATGTCGTATTCGCGGGCGAGGGCGCGGGCGCGGCTCGGTGTGAGCGCGGTGAAGTCGTCGATGGCGCGGGTGCGGGTCAGGACGCGCATGGCAACGTCGCGCGAGTACATGCCGATGGCGGCGTCCTTCACCTCCTCGAGAAACACGTCCCGCCCGGCGGCGATTCGCACGCTCGATCCGTAGCGCCACGCGTGGCCGGGATCGGCGAGCACCTGCACGCCCAGAGGCTGGGCCCGCAGCCAGTCCATGGCGTCGCGCCAGGCGTCGGGTGCGAGGTTGACCCGGATTGGCGGGGCGCCGGCCTTTTCCACGAACATCACGTACGAGCCACGGACCAGCGCGCAGAGGGCGACCACTGCCACGGCCCAGCGCCGAGCGGCACTGCCCGTCGGCGTCGCGGTATTCGCCCGAGGCCGAATATCACCTGCCGACACAGCGCGATCATCCTGTCGCCCGCGTGTCCACGGCGCCTCCACCAGCCACCAGACCACGTACGCGACGGCGAGCAGGTCGAACAGCCACATCGCGCGCGACACCTGCAGCTGCACGGCGAGGGCGATGCGCGCGCTCACCGCGGGCAGCGACACACCGAGTGCGAGCAGCATCGCCAGGAGCCCGGCGACGAGCGCGTGTTCCCCTCGGCCCGCGAGCGCCAGGCGGCGCCGGGCGTAAAAAGACACTGCGACGACGACGAGATACAGGGCATGCTGCAGCCACGTCTCAACAGACCACTGGTTCGGAAACAGGTAGTCCTTCGTCGCGAGGCTCTGAAGCCACTCGGCATCCATCGTGACCAGGCGGCCGGCGAGTGCGCCCCAATAGAAGACCGATGCGGCCACGACGGCTGCCGCCGACCCGAGGATCAGCAGGATCCGTCGCTGTTCGGGGAACGAGACGACGGCTCCGCCGGCGACGACGACGGAGAACCACAATCCTGTCGTGGGGTGCACGAGACCGGCGCCGAACGCCAGTGCGAGCGCCAGCCAGGTGCGCTGGCGGACGAGTGCGGCCAGCCCCGCGCTACCGACCGCGAACGCAATCATCCGCGGCTGGAAGTAGTGCTCGAGCGTATTGACGCCTGTCTTGGGCACCCGGTGCCTGATGCTCATTGCCAGCACCAGTGCGGCTGCACCCCATCTCGTCGCCAACAGTGCCCGCCCGAACAGCCATCCGGCGCCGGCCACGGCCAGCAGCATGATCAGGTAGGCCCCGAACACCACGTTGGCGACCGTCGCGCCTGTGGCGGTGACGATCGTGCCGAGCAGGCGGGTGACGAGCAAGAGGTCGTCCTGCACCGAGATGAGCACGCGGTCGCGCGGGAAGAGCGCTGGATTGACGTGCCGCATGATCGCGGGCACGTAGAACGCCTGGTCGGATGCGCCGTAGCGGTAACCGCCCGAGTTGAACACGGCGAGGATGCCGAAGGCCGTCACGAGGGCGGTCCCGCTGAGGATACGTGTCACGCGCGGGTTGAGGGCGGGTTGCTCGGGGCTGGAGCCCGTCACGTTGACGGCTCCGGGCTGGCAGTCTTTGGAGCGGCACAAGGACTACGCTTCCGTGCCCTGCGGCCAGCCGTGCGACGCGTATTCCCCATTACTGCCTGGGCTCGGCTCGATCGGCGCCGCTTCACTCGAGCACCTCGATCCAGCACCCGAGCAGGCGGCGATCGGAGCCGCCGTCCGTGTCGGCGGGGACGAAACCACTCTCGGTGGTGATTCGGACCGGGAGCAGCGGTTGTCCCGGCAACGCCGGCACGAGCAGCTCGCGCGGAACATCCGGCAGGAGCGCGACCGTCGTGCCCCACGTGGTCGTTTCGAAGCGAACGTTGGTGGGGGCGGCGCCTCCGTGCATCGACAGTCGCACGCCCGGCGCGCGGCCGGGCGTGTCCGGCGGCGCAAAGGTGGCGAGCAGGGTCGACCGTCCGCGCACCCAGAAGCCGTCGCGTTCGGCGTACACCTCGTCGCCGTGAAAGGTGACCATCACATCCTTGTAGGTAGCGGCCGACAGCACCGTCGGCAAACCCCGCCGATCGCCGTCGTTCACGGCGCGCGCGGGCTGCACCCGCAGGGCTGCCACCGTGCTCTCGAACTCTGGCGTCGTCCGCAGGCCGACGAACGAGGCGTCCACCGGCAGCGTGAACCCCGCCGTCCAGGCCGCACCGGGGGCGGCGGCAATCTGCCACTGGCGCATCGGCGGACCGATCCGACCGACCTGCAGGCCGGCGGTGCCATTCAGCGCGCCGCCGGGTTTCGGGCGCAGCGTGATCACGTACTCGCCCGCGGGCAGCGACAGGCGCGCGTTGAGCAGCACCCGAACGGGCTGCGGATGGCGGCGGGCGCCGGGCCATGCATCGAAGGAGAACAGTGGCGGCACGCCGGCCGGCGGCATCGTGCGCCAGCTGTCGAATACGACCGCAAGGGGCCGGCGGCGTGCGTCGAAGTCGTCGAGCATGTGCGCCTGCGTGCGCAGCGCCGGAGCGACGCGCAGCGGCAATCGCGGGCCGAGTGTCCTCTCGATCGCGAGCTCGCCGACAGTCAGTGCGATGAGCGCACCGACCGTCACCGTGACCGCTGCGCCGGCCTGCGACGCGAGGCGCAAGCGGCCGATGATCCAGCACAGGCCAGCGGCGACGGCTGCCCAGATCAGCGCCGCCACGACGAAGGGGATCGCGTCCGCAGCGGGCGCCGGCGCCATCGGGGCGATGCGCACCAGGTCGCGAGCCGGTGCGAGCCAATCGAGCAGCCCGGACGCGCCGGTCCCGGATCGGAGCAGCACGGCGCCGTCGCGGGCGATCGCCAGCGACACCGACATGAAGATGCCCCACAGGACGAGCACGCGTACCAGCGCCATGCGCGAGATCGACAAGGCGTGATAGCCGACCCAGCGCGCGACGGCGGGCACGAGCAGCGGCAGCGCCGCAATGAGCGAGGCGCCGGGAATCGCGAGGGCACGCGCGGGACTGCCCGGCGATCGAGCAGCGAGGAGCAGGGCTGCCGTACCCGCCGCTGCCTCGATTGCGGCGATACGCGCACTGCCGCCGTCGCGCCAGAGGCGCCACAGCCCGGGCACGGCGAGCGCGATCGCCGGAGCATAGAGCAGCACGCCATCCTGCTGCCCGGCGAGCGCCGCCGCCGGAGACCACGCCGACCCGTCGGGCGCCAACATGACGGCGCGCCAGGCCTGCGGCTCGATCGCGATGCGCGCAGCCGCCGAGAGCACGAGCGGGGCGCCTGCGGCCACCATCCCTCCAGCACTGCCGCGCATCCTCCAGGCGACACACGCGGCGAGCACGACGGCAAAGAGCAGGTACTCGGTCCCGAGCCACGGCAGAATGGCGAGGGCGCTGCCGCGGACCGCGGCCGCCCACGCCCGCCCATCGTCGTTGCCGCCTGGCCATCCCGCCGCGAGCACGACGCAGGCTGCCGCTGCCTGCGCCGGCGCGACGAAGAACCCCGACAACACCCACGGCGCAGACGCTGCGATTGCGAGCCACGCTGCCGTCCCGGCTGCATGCGAGCCTGCAACCCGCACGGCCCGGTACCACATCAGCACCGACACGACTGCCGGGCCGACAACCCGGACGGCCAGCGGCATGCTGCTCGCGTGCGTCAGACCGGCAACGAAGGCATCGGACCCAATCGCCGCTGCGAGCGCGGCGCCCGCGGCAACCGATGCGAGAAATACGACCGCTGCAGGGCCCCCGCGCGGCGCCGGCTCGCGGGCGTCGTCCGGGCGCTCTCGTTGATCGTTCCGGGCGGTTTGCTGCTCCAGCCATGCGTCGATTGCAATCCACGCCACCTGCCCACACACGACTCCCCAGAGCGCGAAGCGCGCCGGCCCTGCGAGCGCCTGCCACGCCGGCACGGCATCGGGCAGCCAGGGAAGGTAGGGAAGGGCGAGGGCGACGAGTGACACCAGCGGGAGCAGCAGGTGCCTGAGGGATGCGGGTCGTGAGCTTCCCCGGATGCGTGATTCCGCGGCCAGGATCCGTTGCAGCAGCAACGCGGCCAGGCAGGCGAGAGCGGCGAGTCCCACGAACTCCACCGGGGCCGGCAGCATGGCGACCCGCGTCGTGCCGCGCGGGCCGGCGAACACGTCCAGCGAACCGCGCGTGAACCAGGCGCCCACTGCCGCCGCAGCGCACGCGGCGGCGTCAGCGGGTGAGAACCGGTGGGCCATCAGGAGCGCCCATGGTAACCCTGATGCGACGAAGGGAGCTACAGGCTGGGCGATTGCGTGAAGACCACGGGCCGGCCGGCGGACACCCGGCGCCGATTCCATGCTCGCGTGTTGACGCGGATGCGCGCGCAACTCCGCCGCCCCCCTTGCGATACACTCCGGTGTCTGCTGCCGGCCATCGCGGCCGGGGCGCACCCGTCATCTCGGCTACCCGGAGACACGATCATGCGTCTACCTTCGTTTGTCGAACGCGCACGCACGGCCGCGATCGGCCTCGCCGTCGCCGCGATCTGTGGCGCAACGCTCCTCGCGCAGGCGCCTCTGCCCGCCGCGCCGCGTGATGCCAGTGCAGCGGTCGCGCAGCCACCGGTGCTCGACCGCGAACTTTTCTTCGGCAACCCGGAGATCACCGGCGCGCAGATTTCTCCCGACGGCCAGTACATCGCGTTCATCAAACCGTACAAGGACACACGCAATGTGTGGGTGAAGAAGACGGCCGAGCCGTTCAGCGCCGCCCGCCTGATCACCGCCGACCCGAAGCGGCCGATCCCCGGCTACTTCTGGAGCCGCGACGGCAAGTACATCCTCTATGTCCAGGACAACGCGGGTGATGAGAACTACAACGTCTACGCCGTGAGTCCGGCGGACGGCCCCGCACCCGGCCAGGAGTCGCCCGCTGCGCGCAATCTCACCGAGGCCAAGGGTGCGCGTGCGTCGATCTACGCGTTGCCGACGCCGACACCGGATGTCATGTACGTCGGGCTGAACGACCGCGACGCGGCGTGGCACGACCTGTACAAGGTGACGATCTCGACGGGTGCGCGCGAGCTGGTGCGAAAGAACACGGAACGGGTGTCGGGCTGGCTGTTCGACAACAGCGGCACGCTCCGGATGGCGACGCGCGTCACGGAAAAGGGCGACTCCGAGGTGCTGCAGGTCACGCCCGACGGACTGAAGACGGTCTACTCCTGCTCGGTGCTGGAATCCTGCGGCGCCGTGCGCTTCGACAAGGACGATTCGCGCCTGTACCTCGAGTCGAACAAAGGGGCGGACGTCGATCTGACCCGGCTGATCCTGCTCGACCCCGCGACCGGACGCGAGGAACTGGTGGAAACGGATCCCTTGAAGCGGGTGGATTTCGGCAATGCGGTGTTCTCGGACCGAACGCGGGAGCTGATGCTGACGGTCTACGAGGAGGACCGCCAGCGCCTGTACTTCAAGGACAAGGCGCTCGAGGCCGACTACAAGCTGCTCAGCGCCAAGCTGCCAGGCAAACAGATCGACTTCCAGTCGTCGTCGTTCGACGAACGCCTGTGGATCGTCCGCGCCCACAGCGATGTCGAACCGGGGGAGACGTACCTGTACGATCGGGGCACGAAAGAGCTGACCCTTCAGTACAAGATCCGCGAGAACCTGCCGCGCGCGGCGCTCGCGCCGATGAAGGCGATCCGCTACGCCTCGTCGGACGGTCTCGAGATCCCGGCCTATCTGACGCTGCCGAAGGGTGTTCCGTCGAAGAACCTCCCGCTCGTCGTCGTGCCGCATGGCGGCCCCTGGGGGCGCGACACGTGGGGCTACAGTGGCATGCCGCAGTTCCTCGCGAACCGCGGCTACGCGGTGCTGCAATCCAACTTCCGCGCCTCGACCGGCTACGGCAAGAAGTTTCTGAACGCCGGCAACGGACAGTGGGGCGACAAGATGCAGGACGACCTCACGTGGGGCGTGAAGTACCTGGTCGCGCAGGGCATCGCGGATCCGAAGCGCGTGGGGATCATGGGCGGTTCCTACGGCGGGTATGCGACGCTCGCCGGTGTGGCGTTCACGCCGGATGTCTACGCCGCCGGCGTTGCGATCGTCGCGCCATCGAACCTGCTGACGCTGCTCGAGACGATCCCGCCCTACTGGGAAGCGGTCCGCACGACGTTCTACACGCGCATGGGGAACCCGGCCACGCCGGAAGGGAAGAAGCAGCTGGAGCGGCAGTCGCCGCTGAACGCAGCCGCCCGGATCAAGACGCCGCTGCTCGTGGTGCAGGGTGCGAACGATCCGCGCGTGAAGCGCGCCGAATCGGACCAGATCGTCATCGCGCTGCGCGACCGCGGCTTCCCGGTCGAATATCTGGTGGCGCCAGACGAGGGGCATGGGTTTGCCCGGCCCGTCAACAACATGGCCATGTTCGCGAGCGCGGAGAAGTTCCTGGCAAAGCACCTGCAGGGTCGGTACCAGGAATCGGCGAGCCCCGAGGTCGCGATGCGCCTCAAGGAGATCACTGTTGATCCGAAGACGGTGACGCTGCAGAAGAAGGTCGATCCCGCCTCGGTCGCTGCGCCGAAGCCCACGACGTCGCTCCGCACTGGCACAGCCAAATACGCCGCGACCATCGGCGCCGGCGGCCAGACGGTCGCCATGACCATCACGGAAGTCATCGCGGAAGCGGACGGCGCGTGGGTCGCGACGGAGACCGCCACGACGCCGATGGGCGACATGACGGACGCCACGACCCTCGAGAAGGGCACGCTGGCGCCGACGAAGCGTTCCATCCGTCAGGGGCCGCTCGCGGTGGACCTGGTGTTCGCGGGCGGCAAGGCGACCGGCACCATGGGCGATGAACGGCGAGGCCAAGCCGGTGTCGGTCGAACTCGGCGGCCCGCTGTTCGCCGACGGCGGCGGCTCGCACGCGGTGATTGCGACGCTGCCGCTGGCCGAAGGCTACACCACGACGTTCCGCAACTTCGACGTGCAGAAGCAGAAGGTCTCGCTGAAGCAGGTGAAGGTCGCGGGCGTCGAGCAGGTCACGGTGCCCGCGGGCACGTTCGCCACGTGGAAGGTGCAACTCTCGTCGGCCGATGGCGACCCGGGCGAGACGACGCTGTGGGTGGCGCAGGACAGCCGGCAGGTGGTGAAGATCACCGCGACGCTGCCGCAGATGGGTAATGCGACGTTCGCTGCCGAGCTGACCCCGTAGTCCGATGTCTGCGGTTCCGAGGTGGATCCCGGAACCGCAGTGACGTCTTGAACCATTGCCGTCGACCGTCGACCGTCGCCGTCGACCGTCTCCCGCAAACTACGGCCACGGTGACCTCACCGGTGAACGGTCCAACCGATTAGAACGCGACCTTCGGTACCTGCTTTGCTGCCTCCGGCGCCTTGAAGAACGGGTATTCCTTGAATCCGAAGAGGCTCGCGGTGACGTTGGCCGGGAACTGCCGTCGCTGGGTGTTGTACGCCTGCACGCGCTCGTTGTAGCGCATGCGTTCGACGGCGATCCGGTTCTCCGTACCTGACAGTTCATCCATCAGGCGATTGAATTGCTCGTTCGCCTTGAGCTGCGGGTAGTTCTCCACGACGGCGAGCAGGCGCGCGAGCGCGCTGGTCTGCGCGTTGGCGGCTTCGATCGACTCTTCAGGCGAACGGGCGCCGGCGAGGCGGGCGCGCGAGTCGGCGACGGCCTTGAACACGTCCTGCTCGTGCGTCGCGTAGCCTTTCACCGTCTCCACCAGGTTCGGGATCAGGTCGTTGCGCCGCTGCAGCTGGTTCTCCACCTGCGCCCACTGGGCCTTGATCGCCTCTTCCTGCGACACGAAGCGGTTGTACGAACACCCCGAAACCGACACGGCGACGATCGCCATGACGACCACCTGCCATCCGACCCGACGCGTTTGAGTCTGCATCATCATCCTCACCACGAAGCGCCGCCGCCGCCGCCACCGCTGCGGCCGCCGCCAAATCCTCCGAACCCACCGCCACCACCACCGCCGCCGCCGAACCCGCCGAACCCGCCCCCGAAGCCGCCGCCCCCGAAGGGCCCGACACCGCTGTTCCAGCCGCTCCAGCCGCTGCGCCGTCCCCAGCGCCCACGGCGGCTGCCGAACGACGACAGCCAGCGGATCACGACGAATACCAGCACGAACAGCAGGAACACCGCATTTGGCGGCAGCGATGGCGCATGCCGCGGAGCGGAGGGCGGCGGTGCGCCCGTAATCTCGATCTTGCGCGCTTCCGCGATGCGTCCGGCCAGCCGCGCCACGCCCGCTTCGAGGCCGCCGCCGTAATCACCCTGCCGGAAGAACGGCGTCATGACCTGGCGGCTCGTCTCGCCGGCGAAGCCGTCGGTGATGTACGGTTCGAGGCCGTAGCCCACCTCGACCCAGACGCGCCTCTCCTGCACCGCGAGCAGCACCAGCAGGCCGTTGTCCTTCCCCCGCTCACCGAGGCCCTGCTTCTCGAACAGCTTGACGGCGTACTCGCGGATGTCTCCCCAGGGAGCGATCGTGTTCACGGTGACCACGAAGACGGTGTCGCCGCTCTTCTGCTTCAACTCACGACAGGTTGTGTCGATCCTGGCAGCGTGCGCGTCGCCGATGACGTTCGCGAAGTCGTTCACGGGCCGGTCGGCAAGCGTCGGCAGCTCGCCCTGCGCGCCGAGCACCGCGATCGTCGCCACCAGGCAGGCGGCACGCATCATCGCGCGCACTGCTGGTCTCCTGGCCACCGCCTCGCGTGGCGTGTGTCCAGCGGACCGCAGCCTCACGATGCACTCCAGCGATCGACGTAGGCGACGAGACGCTCCGCGGCGTCGAGGTAGGCCGGGTACGTCCGCGCCGCGTCGACGGCGGGGCTCCTGCGGCCCGCCAGCCCAAGCACCTCTCCGAGCGCCGGTGCAGGGCCGATCGCACGCTCGGCAAAAGCGGCCAGGGCGCCCGGCGATTCGGCCGAGGCGCCGTCGATGCGCGCGAGATTCGTGAGCAGCGCCATCAGCGGCGGCGCGGACCGCGCGACGAGCTCGTGGATCGCCGCCGGGTCTCCCCCCGCCTCCAGATAGCCTTCGCGGAGGTGCAGCAGGTGGCTGCGCGCCTGCACCTCGCACGCACGGCGGAGGTCCTCGAGACTGACCGACAGGCCCTCGAACGGGCTGAGACCGGCGGCGACGGCGTGCCGCGCCATGATCGCGCCGAACTCGATCGGAAAGGCGTCGAGCGATCGGGCGAACTCGTCGCTCGCGATCACGAGTGGTGTCGCGAGCCCCTGGCGCGCCCACGCCTGTACGCGCCGCGCGCACGCGTCCAGATCCGGAAAGCCCAACCCCGCGATCACCACGAGCGTCCGGATCGGTTCGTCCGCCGCCGCATCGTGCGCATCGCCGGCGTGGACCCCGAACACGACGACGGCGCGCAGCCTGTCGGCCACGATCGCACGGAAATCATTCGCCAGGATCTGGACGACCCGCTGAACGTCGGATGTCATGAAGTAATTGTACGGCACAGGGCTGCACGAACCCGGAACCCGGAACCCAGCCCGGAACCCAGAACCTGAAACCCGGAACCTGAGTACCCGCCCCTCTCCACCGGATCCCCGAATGTACAATTGCCCAGATGCGCCTGCACGAATTGAACGTCGGCTGCTTCGGTGGCGGCACCGGGCAGCCAAGCCTCCTCGGTGGTCTGAAGCGCAATCCCTGGCTCAAGGTCCACGCCGTCGTCACCATGTTCGACAGCGGCGGCAGCTCCGGGCAGCTGCGCGACGAGCTCGGCGTGCTCCCGCCGGGCGACGTGCTCAAATGCGCGCTCGCCCTGGCGCGCAACGAGGGCGAGGCGCGCCGGGTGCTGCTGTCGCGGCTGCCCACACTCGAATACGCCCGGCTCTCCGGTCACACCGGTGGCAACCTGCTGCTCTCGATGATGGAGCGCTACTCCGGGGATTTCCTCGCCGCGGTGGACGGGCTGCGCGCGCTACTGGGCTGCACGGGCCGGGTCTGGCCCGTTTCGGTAGACAGCGCCACCATCTGCGCGGAATACGGCGACGGGTCGGTGACGCGCGGCGAAGTGGAGGTGGACGCGGGGCAGTCGCAGGGGCACCTGATCAAGCGTGTCTGGCTCGAGCCGAGGCCCACCATTCACCCCGCGGTGGCCGCCGCGATCAGCGGCTTCGATGCCGTGATCATCGGTCCCGGCAGCTTCTACACGAGCATCATGCCGCCGCTGCTGGTGCAGGGTGTGCCCGAAGCGCTCGCG
The DNA here is from genome assembly GCA_963697705.1 of Vicinamibacteria bacterium. GTDB lineage: Bacteria > Acidobacteriota > Vicinamibacteria > Vicinamibacterales > JAENWD01 > CAVUCH01. The sequence goes on along the minus strand of CAVOPA010000003.1, from coordinate 709,589 downwards.
CACGTGCGCGGTCCGGTCATCCTGGTGGCGAACCTGCTCACCGAGGGGCACGGCATGAGCAGCTTCAGCGCCGGCGACGCCGTGCGCCGCGTGTCGGAGGCGCTCGGCCGCCCCGTGGACGTCGTCATCGTCAACACAGGGCTGCCGCCTCAGGCAGTGCTGGCCCGGTACGAGGCGGAGCACAAGGATCCGCTCCGTCTCGGTGACGTGCCGCGCGACTGCGAAGTGGTGGAAGCCCCGCTCTGGAACAAGCGGATCGCGCGTCACGATCGGCGGCGGCTCGCGTACGCGGTCTGGACGGTGCTGGCCAAGCGGCTGCTCTGAGCCCCTTCACCGCGACTTCTTCGCGGTGGAGGTGGTCCGTTTCCGGGGCGACGTGGCCCGTGTGCCGCGTGCCGCGGGCTTCCGCCCTGTGGTCGTGCGCCGGCCCGGAGCAGAGGCGGCGCGCGCCGGCGGCTTGGCGGCTCGGGCTCGAGGTGCGGACGTCGGTGCCAGTCTCGCAGGCGTCTCGGCCTGATCGCCCTCGCGCTCCGCCTTGATCGCGAGGGCGCGTTCGATGATGCGGGTGAACATGGCGCCGGCGTCGCCGCCTTGCGCCGGGCGATGCGATTGCCAGATGGCGGGGTTCTCCTGCGCGAGAATGTCGGCGAAGTCGCCGCCGCTCTTCACGCTGAGCGGGGCGAACTCCGCGATGTCGAGCGGACCCGCCCACTCGTCGCGGTGCTTGATCAGGAGCCAGCTCCGCTCACCCGCGCTGCGCGTGCGCACCAGCGCCCACGATCCTTTCAGCTTGACGCCGTTCAGGCGCAGCTTGAGGTCCCCCTTCTTCAGGGCCGCCTCCACGTTCTCCACTTCCGGCTCCCACGTGCCCTGATCCCACAGCATCACGATGCCGGCGCCGTAGCCACTCGGGATCACCCCTTCGAAGGTGCCGTAATCGAACGGATGATCCTCGACGTGCATCGCCAGCCGCTTCACCGACGGGTCCACCGCGGGTCCTTTGGGCACTGCCCACGAGAGCAGCACGCCGCCATGCTCGATGCGGAAGTCGTAGTGAAGATGGCTCGCCAGGTGCTTCTGCACACAGAAAAACAAGCTCGGCCCGGTTTTCGCTTTGACTGCCGGGGGAGGCTCCGGTGTCTTCGTGAAGTCGCGCTTGCGGCGATATTCCTCGAGTGCCATGGCCCGATTGTGCGCCGTTGCCGCACGGCGGCACAACCGCCGTCTCAATCACGAGCCGGTATGGTCGGGTATCATCCGCGTGACGATGGAGGATTCGTGCCACTGACTTCGCGGCTGCAGATGATCCGGAGCGGCTTTGCCAAGGAGTTCTGGATCGCGAACGTGCTCGAGCTCTTCGAGCGGTTCGCGTATTACGCCAGCAAGGCCGTCCTCGCGGTGTACGTGGCGGAGCAGGTGGGACTCGGTCCCGAGAAGGCCGGCTGGCTGGTGGGCAGCCTGTTCAACACCCTGCTCTATTTCCTGCCGCCGCTCGCCGGGACGATCGTCGATCGCTACGGCTTCAAGCGCAGCCTGTCGATCTGCTTCGCAATTTTCTCGCTGGGGTATTTCCTCATCGGGCTAGCCGGGGTTCCCGCGGGGCGTCCGCTGGTCGATCTCCTTGGGCCCCAGACCTACATGATCATGGCGCTCGTCGTGACCGCGATCGGCGGCTCGCTGATCAAGCCGTCCGTTGTCGGGACGGTGGCGCGCACGACGACGCCCGAGACCAATTCGCTCGGGTACTCGATCTACTACACGCTGGTGAACATCGGCGGGGCCATCGGGCCACTGCTGGCCGTGCCCGTGCGGGAGAACGTCGGGATTGCGTACGTCCTGATGATGTCGTCGGCGACATCGTTCCTGCTGCTCGTCTCGACGCTGCTGTTCTTCCGGGAGCCGGCACGGCCGGCCGATCTCCCGCCGGTCAAGTCGATGGGCCGCGTCCTCGCCGACATGGGCAAGGTGTTCGGCGACGCGCGATTCATGGCCTTCCTCGTGATCTTCTCGGGGTTCTGGGTGATGTTCTGGCAGATCTTCTATTCGCTGCCGTTCTACGTGCGCGACGTGCTGCACTACCCGCGTTTCGAGGTCATCGAGACAGTCGACGCGTGGACCATCATCTTCGTCACAGTACCCGCGGCGGCGTTCGCGAAACGGCTCAGCCCTATCCGTGCGATGACCCTGGGGTTCGCGCTCGCCACGCTGTCGTGGTTCGTCATGGGGAGCATACCGACGATTGCGGGGACGGTCAGTGCGATCATGCTGTTCGCAGTCGGCGAATCGATCCAGGCGCCGCGCTACTACGAATACGTGGCGGACCTGGCCCCCAGAGACCAGGTCGGCACGTACATGGGGTTCGCCTTCCTGCCGGTCGCGATTGGCACCTTCATCGCGGGGGCCATCGCCGGGAGGCTGGTGACCACCTACGTCCAGGGCTCGTCGACGCCTCAGCACATGTGGTACGTCGTCGGGACCATCGGCGTGGTGTCCACGGCGCTCATGCTGGCGTACGATCGGTTCATGGCGCCGCGCCGGGCGGCGTGAACCCCCAGATGCGTGTAGTCCTGATCTCCACCTACGAACTTGGACGACAGCCATTCGGCCTCGCGTCGCCCGCAGCCTGGCTGCGGCGCGCGGGCGTCGACGTCCAGTGCATCGACTTGAGCCGTGAGCCGCTCGACGCTGTCGCCATCGCGCGGGCACACGTGGTTGCCATCCATGTGCCGATGCACACCGCCACACGCCTGGCGGCGCCGGTCATCGAGGGCGTCCAGCATGAGAACCCTTCGGCGCAGCTCGTCGCCTACGGGTTGTACGCGCTGCCGAACGCGGAGTACCTGCGCGGCCTGGGCGTCCACGTGGTGCTCGGCCCGGAGGCCGAGGCGGATCTCGTGGATCTCGTCACCGGCGGCAGCCGCTGGGTTGATCCGGCGTTCGGCGACGGTGGCCGATTGCCCGCCGCCCACCGCCGGCCACCCGCCGCGGCGCCACTGCCGCGGCTGTCGTTCATCACGCCGGATCGCGCCGGGCTACCCGCGCTCACGCGGTATGCGTCGCTGCAGCTCCCTGCGGGCGGGCGGCGGGTCGTCGGCTACACGGAGGCGACCCGCGGCTGCAAGCACCGGTGCCGGCACTGTCCGATTGTGCCTGTGTACGACGGGCAGTTCCGGGTCGTGCAGGCGGAGGCTGTGCTCGGCGATATCCGCGCCCAGGTCTCCGCTGGCGCGCAGCACATCACGTTCGGCGATCCCGACTTCCTGAACGGTCCCACGCACGCGCGCCGCATCGTCGAGGCGCTCGCCCGCGAGTGGCCGGGGCTCACCTACGACGTGGTGATCAAGATCGAGCACATCGTCCGGCACGGCGAGCTGATGGCGGTGTTGCGCGATACAGGCTGCCTCTTCGTCACGTCAGCCGCCGAATCGGTGGACGATGCGGTGCTGACGCGGCTCGAGAAGCGGCATACCCGTGCCGACTTCGAGCGCGCCGCCGCGGACCTCCGGGCCATCGGGCTGCCGCTGGTGCCGACCTTCGTCGCGTTCACGCCCTGGACGACGCTCGAGACCTACGTCGAGATGCTCGAGGCCATCGAACAACTCGATCTGATCGAACACGTGGCGCCGATCCAGCTCGCGATCCGGCTGCTCATACCAGGTGGGTCGCGGCTGCTGGAACTCGATGAGATCAAGACCCGGATCGGTTCGTTCGATCCCGCGCAGCTGGCCTACACGTGGACACACCCGGACGCGCGCGTAGATGCCCTGCAGCGCGACGTGCTGGCGCTCGTGGGCCGCCGGCTCACCGCCTCGCGGATCGAGGTGTTCGATGCCGTCCAGGCACTCGTTCGGGAGCGCGCGGGAGCTGCGCACAGCGGAATGCGCCGCGACCGCCCACGCGTCGCGCGGGCAGCCATTCCGTATCTGAACGAGCCTTGGTACTGTTGAGCCGAGCCGACGGAAGGGCAGTTGGCTCTTCTCTGACGCAGCCGGAGTCTTCACTGATGCCACGCCCGCGCGTGCTTCTCGTCGCGACGACCACCGGCTACCAGACGCGGTCATTCGGCGAGGCCGCCGAACGCCTCGGGGTGGACGTGGCGCTCGCGACCGATCGCTGCAAGACACTCGACGATCCCTGGCGCGATCGCGCCATCGCCGTCCGTTTTCACGACGAGCCTGGATCGGTCGCGGCAATCGGGCGAGAGGCCGCACGCGCTCGGTTCTCGGGCGTGCTGGCCGTCGGCGATCGGCCGGTAGCGATTGCGGCGCAGGCCGCGGCCGCGCTCGGATTGCCATATCACCCGGTGGCGGCCGCGCGGTCGGCGCACAACAAGGGGCTGGCGCGCGAGCGGCTCCGCGCCGCCGGCCTTCCGGTTCCCTGGTTCGCCTCGTACGCGCTCGACGACCCGACGCCGCTTGCCGACGGTGCGGTCCCGCTGCCCTGTGTGATCAAGCCCCTGGTGCTCTCCGGGAGCCGCGGCGTCGTGCGGGCGAACACGACGGCGGAGCTGCGGCAGGCGCACGCGCGCGTCGTGCGCCTGCTGCAATCACGCGCGGTGCGGGCGCTGCGTGATCCGGGTGCAGACGCTGTCCTCATCGAAGGCTACATCCCGGGCGGCGAGTACGCGATCGAGGGATTGATCGAGCACGGCAGCCTGCGCGTGCTCGCGATCTTCGACAAGCCGGACCCGCTCGAGGGGCCGTTCTTCGAGGAGACGATCTACGTCACGCCGTCGCGCGCCGACGAGCGGCGACAGCGCGCCATCGAGCGGGCGCTCGCGTCGGCTGTGGCGGCCCTGGGCCTCCACCACGGCCCGATCCACGCGGAGTGCCGCGTGGACGGCGATCGGGTGTTCGTGCTGGAGGTGGCGGCGCGGCCGATCGGCGGGCTGTGCGCCCGCGCGCTGCGGTTCGAGCAGGGCGCGAGCGAGGTGATCCCGCTCGAGGAACTGCTGGTGCGCCACGCCCTCGGGCAGGATTTGGCGGCGTGGACCCGCGAAGCGGCCGCGTCGGGCGTCATGATGATTCCGATTCGCCACCGCGGTGTCTACCGCCGCGTCGACGGCGTCGAGGACGCTCGGGCCGTGCCGGGCATCACCGACGTCCGGATCACCGCGAAACCCGATCAGATGCTCGTGCCGTTGCCCGAAGGGGCCAGCTATCTCGGGTTCATCTTCGCAACGGCCGCGGATCCCGCGGCGGTGGAGGCGTCGCTGCGAGCCGCGCACGCGCGGCTCTCCTTCATCGTCGATCGGCCCCTGCCCGTCGTGAGCACGACGCCAGGTGCGTGACCTGCTACCATCACGACATGCGGAGGACATCATGAGCCCATGCAGCCCGCCATCGGCGGCACCGTCCCAGGACAGCAGCAGCGGACGGCGTGTGTTCTGCCAGAAGTTTCAGAAGGATCTGCCCGGGCTGGATGCGCCGCCGTGGCCCGGCGAGCTGGGGCAGCGCATCTACGACAACGTTTCGAGCGACGCCTGGAAGATGTGGGAAGAGCGGATGAAGATGATCCTCAACGAGTACCGGCTGATGCCCTGGCAAAAGGAAGCGCAGGAGCTCGTCGCCAAGCACATGGAGGAGTTTTTCTTCGGAGAAGGCGCGGCGCTTCCACCCGGCTACGTTCCCGAGCAGGCGAAATAAGTCGTCGCTGGCGTTGCCTGAACACGTGCGTTTTCGAGTAAGCTAGCACTGCCGCGGGCGCGCTGACGCTGCCGTCGCAGCCAGCGCCATCCGGCGGAAGCGGATCGCGTGTCGCCTCAGAGTCCGGCCTCGCCGTGCTCTCGTTGACGGAACAGGCGAATGCCCTAGGTCGTTTGGCTGTGTAGGGTTCGACTGCAACCTCTGCTGGAAAGAATACGTCGCTTATTGGCCATTGCTGCCGTATCACGCCAAAACCGCAGTAATCACGCGGATTACCGCTGGCTGTGGTGGCATGACGCATGCTACCGGCTGGGGTTAGGGTGTGCCGGACGCATGGTCCAAGGTGCGTAGGGAGCAGTCGCCCCACTATGTGGCGCGAGTGACTCTGGTTCGCGAACGGCGCCCCGGAATAGCAACATCGGCGGGATCGACAACCGACCGACTTCAGGAGGCGACGAACGTGAATTCAACCGAACGCAAGGAACGCCGCGGCTTCGCATCCATGAGCCCGGAACGGCAGAAGGAAATCGCCAGCAAGGGCGGGCGCGCGGCGCACGCGAAAGGCACGGCGCACGAGTGGACGCCCGAAGAGGCGCGTTCGGCCGGCCGCAAGGGCGGGCAGGTCAGCCGGGGCGGCCGTGGCCGTCTGCCCTCTGATCCGATCGACCTGGGGGCCGCCCAGAACGAGTAGCGGCCGTTCGTCGCCCGAGCCCTGGAGGCCCAACGCATGTTTCGTGTTCTCACCGTTGCTGGCTGCCTGCTGGTCACTGCCGTTACAGCGCAGGCCCAGCAGGATGCCAACCCGACCCCCGCTGCGCCCGCTACCACGACGGCCAGCGGGGACTCTCGTCCCGGCACCACGACGTTCCTCGGTGACACGGGGCTGTGGTTCGTGCCCACCGGCGAAGTTCTCCCGAAGAAACGGTGGTCGGCGAGCGGTTACTACACCAACTTCGATTACACGCAGGGGTTTACCGACGTCAGCCACTTCATCGGGACGTTCGGCTACGGCCTCGGACGGGTCGAGTTGTTCGGATCCTGGCGGCTCATCACGCGCGTCGATCGCGACGTGGACGCGGATGGCCGGACCGTCTTCAACAACGACGCCCGGTACGGCGGCGTCACCAACGACTACCCCTTGATGGCCTCGCCGTGGAGCGGCAACCAGCTCGGTGATCTGTTACTGGGTGCGAAGGTCAATCTCCTGTCGGAGTCTCGCCAGCAGCCGGTCGCCTTCGCTCTGCGCGGCGTCGTGAAACTCCCCACGGGCGACGATACCGAGGGCGCCGGCAGTGGCAAGGCGGACTTCCTCGTCGATGCGATCGTCAGCAAGGAAGTCAAGGGCGTGGCCGAAATCACCGGCTTCGGCGGTTTCATCGAGCGGGGCGACCCGGACGGTGTGGATGTCTCGAACGGCTTCCGGTGGGGCGTGGGCGTCGGCGGACCGACCCGGCGATCGCTGCGTGCCTTTGCCGAGTTGCACGGCGAAGTCATGAACAGCGACCAGGTGACGCTCACGCGCAGCCTCGTTGGTACGGATGGCAGCGTGGCGCCGCTTCTGAGCGACACCGAGAACAAGACCCGGCTGACGGCGGGAGTGACGTGGGAGGGGCGCCGTGGCCTGTTCTTCGGCACGGCTGCGAACTGGGACCTGCCGGTCGACAGCCGCGATGACTTCGGATACAGCGATGGCGGCCTCGACAACTTCAGCATGCAGTTCCGCATCGGGTACCACCCCGGTGTTGCGGTCTATGCGCCGCCGCCCCCACCGCCTCCGACGCCAACGCCAGCGCCGCCGCAGAACCGGCTGCCGACGGTGAAGGCGCGGTGCAACCCGTGCACGGTCGAAGTCGGGAAGAGTTCCACGGTCACAGCCGACGCGCAGGATCCCGACGGCGACACGCTGACCTACAAGTGGACCGCGCCAACCGGCACCTTCGCGAACCCGGCGGAACGCGAGACGCTCTGGACCGCACCGAACCAGGAGGGCGCCGTGCCCGCTACCGTCACCGTTGACGATGGCAAGGGCGGTACGGCGAACGACACGGTCAACATCCAGGTGATGCGGCCCGCGGTGAAGGAGTACGTATTCGAAGACGTGCACTTCGATTTCGACCGCTACACCCTGCGCGAGGAAGCGACGCGGATCCTCGCCGAGGCGGTGACGGCGCTGCGGGAGAACCCGGGCCTGCGGATTGAGATCGAAGGCCACACGTGCAACATCGGCACGGCCGAATACAACCTGGCCCTCGGCGAGCGCCGCGCCAATGCCGTGCGCGACTACCTGACGAGCAACGGCATCACCGCCGACCGGCTCCGGAGCGTGAGCTACGGAGAAGAGCGGCCCAAGCACGACAACTCGCGCGAGGAGACGAGGCGCCTGAATCGGCGTGCGGCTCTCACCGTGCGAATACAGCAGCAGTAGACACGTGGGCCGGGCGTCTCGCCCGGCCCACGTTCTTGATCACGGTCGGTATACCGGTGGGGCCCGCCTGAAGGCGGGCACTACCTAGACCTACCTAGACCTACCTAGACCGTATAGCGATGGGGCCCGCCGGAAAGATGGGTCCTACATAGACCGTATATCAAGAGGGCTCGCCTGAAGACTGGCACTGCGTAAGCGTCATCCTGGTCGATAGCGACAAGGGCCCTCTGAAGACGCGCACTAACGAAGACCCCTCGCCATGTCGTTCATGCGCCTCTACATCGTCGGGTACTTCGTCCTGCTGGCCGGGGCGCTGCTCGCGCTGTGGCAGGCCGACATTCTCGGGCACATCCCGCTCGCGTGGATTGCCATCGGCCTCATCATCGCCATCGGTCTGGGCATCATGCTGGCCGTCACGTCCTCCCGCCCGCCCGTACGCCTCGAGTAACATCGACGCGAACGTCGTTGTTGCGACCAAGCTCCGCAGTCCCTGCTGCCCCCCGACATCGGTGCCGTTCCGCACGTGGTGGTCAGCGTTCGGCTCGAGCCGGACACTCCCCTGAAGGCTGACGTCCGACCCGGTGCGCGGACATCTCCGCCGACCGCCACTGGCACGCGTTGTGGTCTGTAAGTTGCGCGTATGTCGCCCTCTGCCCATACACGGTTCAGCTCGTCTCGCGCCGTCGTGGCAGCGGCTGTCGTGGCTGTTGCGCTGACCGGAAGCGCATGCAACGAGGAGGGCAGCATCCAGGTCAAGAAGATCGCATTCGAGGGTGCGCACAGAATCGACGCGGCGCGCCTCAAGGCGGCGATTTCGACCAAGGAGAGCAGCTGGATCCCGTGGGGCCCGAAGAAGTACTTCGATCGTTCGCGCTTCGACGCCGACTTGAAGCGGATCCAGGCGTTCTACGTGGATCGCGGCTTCCCCGACGCGCGTGTGCAGTCGGTGGATGTGCAGTTGAACGACAAGAAGAACGCGGTATCGGTGACCGTGCACGTGTCCGAAGGGGAGCCAGTCATCGTCGAGGACGTGCGGTTCGAGGGGCTCGACGTGCTCCCGCAGTGGGTGGCACGGCGGCTGCGCCGGACGGCCCCGCTCAAGGCGGGCCAGCCGCTCGATCGGCAGGCGTTCGCCGCGACGCGCGACGCCGCGGTGAACGAGTTTCGGGATCGTGGCTACCCGTATGCGACGGTGGAGAGCCAGGAGCAGCCGGGGCCCGCCGGAGCGCGGCGGGTACTCGTCGTCTATCGTGCGGTGCCCGGCAGACTCACCACGTTCGGCCCGATAGAGATCGCCGGCAATTCCACCGTTGGCGAAGACATCATCCGCCGGCAGCTCACGTTCAAGGCGGGAGACACCTATCGGCGTTCGCAGCTGCAGGAGAGCCAGCGGCGTCTGTACAACCTCGAGCTGTTCGAGTTTGCGAACGTCGAACCGCTCCATGGAGAGGAGCAGCCGCCGCAGCTGCCGACCCGCGTTACGGTGGCAGAAGGCAAGCCTCGCCGCCTCACCTTCGGCGTCGGCTACGGCTCCGAGGAGAAGGCGCGCGTCGACGCGCGGTGGCGGCATGCCAACTTCTTCGGCGGGGCCCGCACGGCCGGCATCGAAGGCCGCTGGTCATCGCTCGACCGCGGCGTCAAGGCCGACATCACCCAGCCGTATTTCCTCAAACCGCATCTGTCGCTCGGGTTCAGCGGACAGGCCTGGAACACGCGGGAGCCGCTGTACTCTGCCGACACGATCGGCGGGACGCTGACGTTGCGCCACCAGGCCGACGCCCGGGCGCGGAACAGCTGGTCGATAAGCTTCGTGGACGAATACCAGCGCAGCAGCGCGACGGAGGAGGCGCTGAGCGATCTGACCCTCCGCGATGAGCTCATCGCGCTCGGCCTGGATCCGCGCGACGGAAAGCAATCCGGCACCGAGGTCGGGTTTCAGTTCGACCTCACACGGAACACCACGCGGAACCTGCTCGACGCGAGCCGTGGCTACTACGCCGCGTTGCACCTGGAACAGGCTGGCGGGTGGCTACCGGGCAGCTACGACTTCTACTCGGCGGCGGTGGACCTGCGCCACTACCAGCCCATCGTCCGCCGTGTCGTCCTTGCCACCCGCCTCCAGGCCGGCAGCATCGACGGCATCGGACAGGGGCTCGCGGCAGATACCAACAAGGTCCCGTTCTCCCGCCGCTACTTTCTTGGCGGCTCGACCAGCCTGCGCGGGTGGGGGCGCCTCGAAGTGAGCCCGATCACGCCGTCTGGCCTCCCGATTGGCGGGTTGAGCATGCTCGAGGTGAACGGGGAACTGCGCATGGCGACCACGCGCAGTCTCAGCTTCGTGGGCTTCGTCGACGCGGGCAACTCGTGGGCCCGCCCCTGGCAAATCGAGCCGGGCGACCTGCGCGTCGCGGTGGGGCCGGGGGTGCGCTATCGCACGCCGATCGGCCCGATCCGGGCCGACTTCGGCTACCAGCTCACGCCCATCGAGACGCTGCTCGTCAATGGCGAGCGGGAGACGCGGCGCTGGCGCGTGCACTTCAGCATCGGGCAGGCATTCTGACGTGGATGGAATTGTCGTGGTCGTGATGCAACGGATCGGTGCGGCATGAGACGCGTTCTTCAGGTCGTGGCGATTCTCTGCACGCTGATCGTCGGCGCAGCCTCTCTCGCGCTCATCGTGTCGCAGACCGCCTGGTTCAAGGACTGGCTCCGCGGCTTCATCGTCCGGCAGGCCGACGATTACTTGAACGGCCGGCTGACAATCGGGCGGCTGGGCGGGAACCTGTTCTTCGGAGTCGAGCTCGAAGACATCGATCTGGCCCAACAGGGGCAGTCGGTGGTGTCGGTGAAGGACATCGGGTTGCGATACAACGTGCTCGACTTCCTCGGCGGCGGCGTCGTGCTCGATTCGATCCGCCTGAACCGCCCGGTCGTGCATCTGGAGAAGAACGCCAACGGCTGGAACCTCGGGCAGCTGGTGAAGAAGCAGCGGAAGGAAGCAGACCGCGAGGGACCCGGTCGTCCGCTTTCGATCGGCGAGATCGGCCTGACCGACGGATCGTTCTTCGTGGATGGTCCGGTGGGGACGTCCGCCATTGCTACCCCGTCGCGCATCGAGCGCCTCAATGCCACGCTCGGGTTCCAGTACGACCCGGTGAACTACACCGTGCGGGTGGGGCACCTCTCGTTCGTGTCGCCGGATCGCGCCTTCCGCCTCGCCGACCTGTCGGGCACCATCTCGACGAAGAACGATGCCATCTTCTTCGACAAGCTCGCCGTTCGCACCGCGGAGAGCTCCCTTGCGCTCGACGGCAGCGTGCAGTCGTACCAGCACACGCCGGCGCTCGATGTGAAGGTCAGCGCCGACAAGCTTGCGCTCCCGGAGATCGCGCGGCTCGTGCCCGCGCTCCGCGGATTCGCGCTGCAGCCGGCCTTCGAGCTCACGGCGAAAGGCCCGCTGCCGGGTCTGCGGCTGGCGTTCAACACCCGATCCTCGGCCGGGCAGATAGACGGCGACGTAGTCACCGACCTGACGGCGATCGAGCGACGGATCGATGGGACGGTGAATCTGCGGCATCTCGACATCGCGCCGCTGCTCCGATCGTCGAACGCCCAACACAGCGACATCACCGGACGCGCGCTGATCGATCTGCGCTTCACCGGCCGCACCGAGCCGAATCCGCTGGCAGCCATCGATGGACGATGGCAGCTCGTGGCCCCGCGGGTCGTCGCCTTCGGGTACGAAGCACGTGAAGTCAACGCGAAGGGCCGGTTCGATCGTGGCGTGCTGCACGTCGATGGGAAGGCGGCCGCCTACGGCGGGCGCGCGACCGTTGCCGGCACCATCGTCCCATCAACGCCGCTGCGCCTCGATCTTGCCGGCAATGCCGCGCACCTCGATCTCCGCAATCTGCCACGGGCGCTGAAGGTTCCGTCGGTGCCGAGCGACTTGAGCGTCGCCTATCGGCTCGCGGGCACCACCACAAACCTGGCCGCCGATGCGACGTTCCGGCCCTCCACCCTCGCGGGCGCCAGCATCGCGGACGGCGGCACGGCGGGCGTGACGCTGTCGGGTGGCACGATTGCCTATCGGGCCGACGCTGCAGTGCGCGATCTCGACATCCAGCGCATCGGGCAGGCATTCGGCATCGAGGCGCTCACGGCCGACCGCTACCGCTCGGTCGTGAACGGGAGCTTCGTCGTGAACGGCAGCGGTACTCGCCTGGAGCAGATGACCCTCGACGCACGGGGGACGCTCGTCCAATCGTCGCTCTTCGGCGGGCAGGTGCCCCAGCTCACGTTCGACACGCACCTGGCAGGGCAGGCGCTCGCGATCAAAGCCGACGGTGATTTCAGCGCGTTCGACCCGGCGGTGCTCGCCGGACGTCCTGACCTCGCCGGCAACCTCTCGGGCTCCTTGAATATCAATGCGACCCTGCCCAATCTCGCCGGCCCCATCGACCCAATGGGGATCGCTGCTGCCGGCACTGTCTCGTTGGCCGACAGTCGCGTCGGCGAGATTGCCATCACCCGCGCCACGGTCGACGGGCAGTTTGCCGATGGCGCCGGCGACATCCGCTCGCTGGCGATGACCGGCCCGGATGTCGAGGTGAACGCCAAGGGGCGGCTCGATCTCCGCGCCGGCGGCTCGACCGATCTCCAGTACCGCGCCGCGGTGTCGAACCTCGAAACGGTGGGCCGGATGGCCAACACCGAGGTGTCGGGCAGCGCAGCCGCCGAGGGGCGCCTCACGGGCAATCTCGAGTCACTGCAGACCACGGGCACCGGCTCGGTCAGCAACCTGCGGTACGGCAGCACCAGCGTGCTCTCGGCAAAGACGAACTACGACGTCCGCATCCCTGACTTGCAGCCGGCGCGAACGGAGCTCACCGCGGATACGACGGCGACGCTCCTTGAAGTGGCCGGCCGTCAGCTGCTCGAGGCGACGGCCCGGACGACGTGGAAGGATCAGACGCTCGGCTTCGACGCGAACCTCCGCGAAGAGCACCGCTCGCTCGGTGCCCGTGGCGACGTGGTCCTTCATCCCGATCATCAAGAGGTGCACCTGCAGGAGCTCGCGCTCAGGGCCGAGGGCGTGGAGTGGCAGACGGAGCCGGGCAGCCGGGCCGCCATTCAGTACGGCAGCGACCGCATCGGCGTTCAGGACCTGCGGCTCGTCAGCGGCGCGCAGCGTCTGGCCGTCGACGGCGCATTCGGGGGGGTCGGCGACGGCCTGAAGGTCCGCGCCGACGCCGTCGACGTCGCAAGCCTCAACACCCTCATCCTCGGCACGCAGAAGATCGGTGGCACGCTGAGCGCGAACGCGACCCTGACGGGCACACGCGACGCGCCGCACGCGGACGGCACGTTCTCGATCGTGAACGGTTCCTTCAACCAGTTCCAGTACCAGGCATTCGAGGGCAGCATCGCCTACGCCGTTGATGGCGTGCGGCTCGACACGAAGCTGTCGCAGACGCCCGATGCGTGGATCGCGGCGAAGGGGTTCGTGCCTGCGGCCCTGTTCAAGCCAGCGGACGCGGCGGAAGCGGCCGCCGTCAGCGCCGACGAGCACATCGCCCCGCGCCCTGGCGAGGAACTCGATGTCGCGATCACGAGCAGCGCGCTCAGCCTCGGGCTGGTCCAGGCGTTCGTGCCGCAGGTGACAAACATCAGCGGCACGGTGCAGGCCGACGTGCGGATCGGCGGGGCGCCCCGTGATCCCCACCTCAGTGGTGCGATCGAGATTCGGAACGGGGCGTTCACCGTCGCCGATCTCACAAAAGACGGGTACACGGGTCTCGACACGCGTATCACGCTCGCGCCCGATCGCGTGCGGCTGGAACAGTTCAGCCTGCTCGACGAGCACCGCCACACGCTCAGCGTCTCGGGCGAGCTGGGGGTGCACCAGCGCCAGATCGGAGGCGTCACGATCTCGATCAAGTCGGATCAGTTCGAGATCATCGACAACAAGCTCGCCGACATCAAGTTGAACAGCGACCTGCAGATCACAGGCGAGCTGCGGCAACCGCGCGTCGAGGGCACTCTTGGTGTCCACACCGGGACCATCGACGTCGGGGAGGTGCTCGCGTTGACCACGAACAACGCGTACGCAGTCGAGCCGACGAAGCTGGAGGCCGCAGCGCCCGGCGCCCCGCCGCCGGCCACCGCCGCTTCCGGTGCTGCAGCCGCGACGCCGGCGCCGGCCGCCGGTCCAGCCAACGCAGCCGGGGCGTCCACGGCCGCAAACCAGAATGCCGCCGCGGCTGCCGCGAACGCCGCGCCGGCGCCATCGGGCAGCATCTTCGACGCGCTCGCGCTCGACGTCCGGCTCTCGATGCCGAACAACCTCGTGGTCAAAGGCACGGATCTCAATCCATCAGGTGCTTCGCCGGTTGGCCTCGGTGATGTCAACGTGACGATCGGCGGAGACGTCCGGGCCACCAAGAAGATGGGAGACAAGGTGCGGCTGCTCGGCACGGTGAACACCGTCCGCGGCACGTACGATTTCCAGGGCCGGCGCTTCGACATCCAGCGTGACGGTCGCATCCAGTTCGAGGGATCCACGGAGATCAACCCGAGTCTGGACATCGTGGCGCAGCGGCTGATCTCGGGCGTCGAGGCACAGGTGCATGTCCGGGGCACCGTGCAGAAGCCCGAACTCACCCTCACCAGCCGGCCTCCGCTCGACGAGGCCGACATCCTGTCGCTCATCATCTTCAACCAGCCCGCCAACGCGCTCGGCGAAGGGCAGCAGGTCTCGCTCGCACAGCGCGCCGGCGCGCTGGCCAGTGGCTTCGTGGCCTCGTCGCTCGCGAAGTCCATTGGCGGCGCGCTCGAACTCGACGTGTTCGAAATTCAGACCGCGCCCGAGGACGGGACCGGACCATCGGTCACGCTGGGCGAACAGGTGGGCGAGCGGTTGTTCCTGAAATTCCGGCAGGCGTTCGGCGCTCAGTCGGTCAGCCAGCTGCTTCTCGAATACCAGCTCTCGAACAACCTGCGTCTGCAAACGTCCGTCGCCGAGGGCGGCGGCGCCACCCAGCGCACCCTGACCGCCCGAACGGAGCAGGGCGGAATCGACCTGATTTTCTATTACACGTACTAATGCATTTCGGCCGGCGTGCGGCGACTGGCGGCGGCGTCTACGCGCTGAGCACCATCTTTCGCCCGCCGCCCGCCTCTCGTCCCGTCAGATCTTCGCCACTTCGACCCGCGCGTCGTTGAAGCAGGCGCCCCCGGCGATGTCGGTCAGCGTGTCGGGCGCGAGCGTCGTGGCGGTGTTGCTGTTCGCCGTGCTCTTACGCCACAGGCCCTTCGGCAACGACACGACGCCCGGACGCACCCAGGTGCCGATCTGCAGCCCACAGCGCACCTCGCCCAGCTGGTTGAAGATCCGCACTTCGTCGCCATCGGCGAGCTCGCGTCGAGCGGCATCAGCCGGGTGCATCGTGAGCTTCACCGCCGGGCGCGGCAGCTCGCCCAGCATCGAGCTGATCGTTCGATCGCTGGCCGGGGAGATCAGCGCCAACGGAAACGTAGCCGTGGCGGGATCGGACTGAAATCGATAGAGACCGAGCGGTGCCTCGCGCTCGAGCGCCTCGGGAAAGAGGTGCACCTTGCCGTCGCTGGTCTGGGGCAGCACGTCGACGAACTGTACGGGAGCCCCGTTCCACGGCTGGTCGGCGGGGCGGCCCTGCTCGAGGCTCGCGCCGATGCCCGCCGGAAGTTCCCTCAGCACGCGCAGGAGCAAGTCCAGCTCGCCGCGCGGCTCGTCCTCACGCAGCAGCCCCATTCGGTCGCCGAGCTCGCCGAACACATCCGCGTTCGAGCGTGCTTCGCCGATCGGATCGACGACCGGCCGGCCCAGTTGCAGCGAGAGCGGACCGTACGCGCGTGCGATGTCGTAGCCCTCGAGAAAAGTCGTCGCAGGCAGCACGACATCTGCATACAGGCACGAGTCGGTGAAGACCTGGTCGAAGACTACCGTGAAGAGATCGTCCCGCTGCAGTCCCCTCAGAACGCGCTGCTGGTCCGGGATCGTCACGGCAGGATTGGCGTTGTAGACAAACAGCAGCTTCACCGGCGGATCGACCGGTTCGGTGAGCACGCGCCCCAGGTGATTCATGTTGACGAGGCGGGTCGCCGCCTCGGGCTCCGTCACCCACGTGCGGGTGATGTCCCATGATGCGGAGTTGCTCATCGCGTAACCGCCGCCACGTACGCCGAACTTCCCGCCGACGGTGGGCAGTGCCAGCACCGCGAGCGCCGCATTGCCGCCGTTGCGGTTGCGCTCGAGACCCCACCCGCAGCGGATGAGTGCCGGCGTCGTCGTGGCGTACCAGCGCGCGAGTTGGGCGATGACGTCGGCGTCCACGCCCGACACCTCGGACGCACGCGCGAAGGTCCACTCGGCCGCACGCGCTCGCAGCGCGTCGGCCCCGTGCGCGTGGGCGGCGAGAAACGCCGTATCGGCGAACCCCTCCTCGAAGAGGAAGCGGTGAATAGCCAGCGCCACGGCGACGTCAGTGCCCGGCCGAACGGGCAGGTGCAGATCGGCGGTCTTGGCGACGGGCGTGGTGCGCGGATCGACGACGACGATGCGCGCGCCGTTGTCGCGCGCCTCTTTCAGGTAGGGAAGCGCGTGGATGCCCGATACCGACGGGTTCATGCCCCACAGCACGATCAGCCGCGCGTGTGGGTAATCCTGGTAGGTGACCGACGGCATCTTGCCGTAGAGAGCCTGGTTTGCGGCGCCCGTGGGCGCGGCGCACACGGTGCGCGCGAGCCTCGACGCGCCGAGCCGCCTGAAGAACAGTGCGTCGAGCCCGTCGTGGGTCAGCATGCCGTTCGATCCGCCGTAGCAGAACGGCAGGATCGCCTCGGCGCCGCACTCGGTGCGGACGGCTGTCATGCGCGCGGCGATCAGTTCGAGCGCCTCGTTCCACTCGACCCGCGCGAAGGTCGGATGCGCCTTCGGCCCGGTGCGCACCATGGGGTAGCGCAGGCGGGCATCCCCGTACATGCGGTCGGCGAAGCGGCGAACCTTCGCGCAGATGTAGCCATGGGTGACGGGGTTCTCGTGACCGCCGTCGATCTCGATCACCTTACCGTCCCGGACCGTGACCGACAGGCTGCAGGCGTCGGGGCAGTCCAGCGGGCACGCCGTCATCACCGATGCGCGGGGCTCGCGCTCGATCGCTTCAGGTTGCGGCATTTTCGAAGTGTACACTACCAGTAGAGTGTGTTCGGCCTTACTCCGAGGACCCGTTCCGCATGCCTGATGCACCCCACGTCGTGATCATCGGCGGCGGTTTCGGCGGGCTGGCGGCAGCACAGGCGCTGAAGCATGCGCCGGTGCGCATCACGCTGCTCGACCGGCGCAACCACCACCTGTTCCAGCCGCTGCTCTACCAGGTGGCGACGGCCGGCCTCTCACCCGGCGACATCGCTGCGCCGATCCGTTGGATCCTGCGGAAGCAGCCGAATGTGCGTGTGCTGCTGGCTGAAGCGCGCGCTATCGATGCCGCTACCCGCACCGTCACGCTCGACCGGGGCTCGATCCGGTACGATTACCTCATCGTCGCCAGCGGCGCGACGCACGCGTATTTCGGTCACCCCGAGTGGGAGGCGTTCGCGCCCGGGCTCAAGTCGCTCGACGATGCCCTCGAGATCAGGCGCCGGACACTGCTCGCCTACGAGATCGCCGAGCGCGAGGACGACCTGGAGCGCCGGCGCCGGCTCCTGACCTTCGTCGTGATCGGCGGCGGGCCGACCGGCGTGGAGATGGCCGGCGCCATCGCGGAGATCGCCAGCCACACACTGGCCCACGAATTCCGGACGATCTCGACGGCGACCTCGCGGGTCGTGCTGATCGAGGCCGGGCCGAGCATCCTCTCGACGTTCCCCGAAGACCTGCGGCAGGCCGCGCTCCGTTCCCTCGAGCGGCTGCGCGTCGAGGTCTGGACCAACACGCGCGTGACCGCCATTGACGATCGCGGCGTCTCGATGGGCGACACGCGGCTCGACGCGGGAACGGTGATCTGGGCGGCCGGTGTGGCGGCCTCACCGCTGGCGCGTTCGCTCGGCGTCCCGCTCGATCGCGTCGGTCGCGTGCCGGTCGAACCGGAGCTCCACCTGGCCGCTCACCCGGAGCTGTACGTGATCGGGGACCTGGCCGCACTGAACGGCGCCGACGGACAGCCGCTCCCGGGTGTCGCGCCCGTGGCGCAGCAGCAGGCCAGGCACGCCGCACGCAACATCGTGCGATCCATCGAACATCAGCCGCTGCAGCCGTTCGTCTACCACGACCCGGGCACCATGGCGACGATCGGCCGCGCCGCAGCGATCGCCAAGCTCGGACGCGTGCACCTGTCCGGCCTGATCGGATGGCTGGTGTGGCTGTTCGTGCACATCATGAACCTGGTCGGGTTCCGCAATCGGCTGATGGTGCTGATCCAGTGGGCTGGTGCGTATATCTCGTTCCAGCGCAGCGTGCGATTGATCACCGGGCGTGAAGCGGGCCTGGTGCCGCCCAGGCCAGAGGCGCCGCGGACCCCGGAAGCACGCGCGACGCCCTAGGCATCGCATCACCGTGCGTCTGCCTCGCGCGCGGCTGCCGCCACAATACCGCGCAGCATGCCCGCGAACACAAGGTGGTGCAGCGGATAGAGCGCGTACCAGTACGCCCGTCCCGCCAGTCCGACCGGATCGAAGATCGCGGTCTGGCGGATCGTGGCGCCCGGGCCATCGGGCGTGACCTCGAACTCGAGCCACGCGCGTCCGGGCAGCTTCATTTCCGCAGCCAGCCGCAACCGCCGGCCGGGCTCGAGCGCCTCGACGCGCCAGAAATCCACCGTATCGCCCACGCGCAGGGTCGTGGCGGACGGCCGTCCACGCCGGGTGCCGACGCCGCCCGCGAGCAGATCGAGATAGCCACGCAGCCGCCAGAGCGAGTTCCACGCGTACCAGCCGGTGTCGCCGCCAATCCGCTGAATGGGCCGGAAGGCGACCGCAGGCGGCACCGGAGAGTTCAGCACGCGCGAGTCGACGAGCCGCGAGCCGAACTGGATGCCGCCCCACGCCGGCAGGGCGCCGGCTGCAGACAGCGCATCGGACCAGCGTGTGGCCGCGAATTGCCGCTCCTCGCTGGCGAGGGCCCGCCGGACCGCATCCCTGACGCCGACCGGGCGTATCGCGAAGGTGCGTAGCGCCGCGTCGTCTCTGACCACCGTGGGATGGACGATGCTCTCAATGAGCTTGCGTCCGATGCGTGCGTAGAGCGGGGTGACGAGGCCCAGCCACAGGCTGGAGAGGTACGGCGTCAGCACGGGGACCGCGATCATCCGGATGCGGAGCTGCCGCTCGGCCGCGTACACGCGCATGACGTCCGCATAGGTGACCTGGTCGGCGCCGCCAATCTCGTAGACGCGGTACTTGGAGGCGGGCAGCTGGAGCGCTGCGACCAGGTACGCCAGCACGTCGTCGACGGCGATTGGCTGCGCTGGCACGTTGACCCAACGGGGCGTAATCATGATCGGCAGCCGTTCCACGAGCGAGCGAATCATCTCGAACGAGAGACTGCCCGAGCCGATGACGATCGACGCCCGGAATTCGAGCACCGGCACGCCAGATGCGCGCAGCACCGCTCCGACCTCCTGACGGCTGCGCAGGTGCGGCGAGAGCGCGTCGTCGTCGTTGCCCAGGCCTCCGAGGTACACGATCCGGCTGACGTGTGCGGCTTTCGCCGCCTCCGCGAAGTTGCGTGCGGCCTGCCGGTCAGCATCTTCGAAGGAGCTGCTGGATCCCATCGAGTGGACCAGGTAATACGCGGTGTCGATGCCCCGGAGCGCGGCATCGAGGCTCGCCCGATCGAGGACGTCGCCGGCCACGATCTCGGTCGCTGCAGTCACCCGCCCGGCCAGCATCTCCGGCCGCCGCGCCAGGCAGCGCACACGGTAGCCACGGCCTTCGAGCGCCGGCAGGAGCCGGCCGCCCACGTAGCCGCTGGCCCCGGTGAGGAGGATGCGCGATGCATCCGGAACCGCGTAGTCGCTGACTGCCACCCCGGATGGTCCCCGTAATGCGCGCGGGCTGCCGGCCGGCGGCTCCCGCGCAGGCTGCCGTTCATCAGCCACGACCGGCTGGCGTGCCCCTCGTCGATACAGGTTAGCCGACGTGCGGTCGCCGACGCACTGAGTTGCCGTTCAGAACACGCGGAATTCGCGTTGACCCTTATGAAGAGCGGCGGCTATGCTCACCGTGCATTCGCTCGTTGGGAGGGTTGACGTGCCACCGGACCAGATGGTCGGGCCGTACCGCGTGATCGAGAAGCTCGGTGCCGGCGGCATGGGAGAAGTGTTCCTGGCGGACGACCCACGCCTGGGCCGCTCGGTCGCGCTGAAGCGCCTCACGCTGAAGGGCGTCGGCAGCGACGAGCAGCTCCGGCGGCTGTTGCAGGAGGGCACCGCCGCCGCGGCGCTGAATCACCCCAACATCGCCGGCATCTACGACGTGCTCGAAGCCGATGGCATCGCGCACATCGTGATGGAGTACGTGCCGGGCGAGACCCTCGCGGCGCGGCTGATTCGCGGTCCGCTGCCGGTCGACCGTGTGCTGCACATCGGGATGCAGCTCTGCGACGGCCTCACCGCCGCGCATGCGCGGGGAATCGTGCACCGTGACCTCAAGCCGGCCAACGTCATCGTGACCACCGACGGTCACGTGAAGATCCTGGACTTCGGGCTCGCTGAGCGGCGCGCCGCGGCGCCGATGGACTTGACGGTGACCGCCGGTGGACTGGCGGCGCCCACGGGGCCGATCATGGGCACCCCCGCCTACATGGCCCCGGAGCAGCTCCTCGGCAAGAGAACCGATCACCGGTGCGACATCTACAGCCTCGGCGTCGCGCTGTATCAGCTCGCCACGGGCCGCCTCCCCTTCGAGGGCGACAGCTTCATGAGCGTGGCGCTCGCGGTGATCACGGGCCCGGGGCCAGATCTGGCCCGGGAGCTCGGACCGGCGCTGGGCGCCATCGTGGGCCGCGCCATGGCCCGCGAGCCCTCCGGCCGTTATCAAAGTGCGCGCGAGATGCGCCGCGACCTGGAGGCGCTCGTCGCCGTGTCGGCGGAAACGCCGACGGTCGCTCCCGCCGTCCCCGCGGTCCACGGTCCGGCCACCAGGCGCGAACGGGCCGCGTTCGCGTGGGTCGCGGCCGTCGTGTTGATCGCGGTGCTCGCCGGGATCGTGTGGTGGGCGATTGGCCGAGACACGCGGCTCGCTGCCGAGGGAGTGCCTGTGGTCGCGGTCATGCCGCTCAATACGAGCAGCGCCGACCCACGGGACGCGACCCTGGGTCTCGGTGTCGGTGATGCGCTGGTCTCCGACCTCGCCGGGACTCGCGGCATCGTAGTGGTGCCGGCACGCGCCGGGTCCGGGTCGCCGGGGCGGGGCACCGACGTGCCCGGTACGGCGCGCGTGCTCGGCGCGGCGTTCGTGGTCGACGGAGGAGTGCAGGTGGTCGGCGACCAGGTGCGGATCAACGTGCGCGTCATGCGACCGGACGGCACGGCCGTCCGCGGCGTCGCGGAACAGGGGCCGAGGGCCGATCTGCTGCGTCTTCAGCGGAGCGCCGCGCTTGCGCTCATCGACGTGTTCGCCCTCAGCCTCAGCCCGCGCGAGCGGGCGCGCGTCACCAGCCAGCCGACCACCAGTGTCGAAACGCTGCGGACCTATTCCGAAGCGCGCGCGCTCCTCGAGCGGCCGGACCGGGAAGGCAACGTCTCACGAGCGATCGCACTGCTCGAACGCACCGTCGCCGCCGATCCGGGATTCGCGCTCGGGCACGCCGCCTTGACGGAAGCGCTCTGGCATCGATACCTGGAGACCAACGACGCGGCGGATGTCGACCGGGCGCTGCAGTCGGCCCAACGCGCGCTGCAGATCGACCCCTTGCAGCCGGACGTGCGGTACGCGCTGGCGCTGATCTACAGCACCACCGGGCAGCGCGATCGTGCGGTCGAGCAGCTGCAGCAATCGATTGCGAAGCAGCCCGGACGCGATATGTCGCATCGCCTGCTCGGGGAGGTTCTGGCGGAACAGGGGAAGGTCGAGGCGGGCATCGAGGAGATGAAGCGTGCGATTGCGCTGCGGCCTGGCTACGCGGAGAACTACTCCCGCTTGGGCGTCATTTACCGGCGCGTGGGACGGTATGCTGAGGCACTGCGCGCCTTCGAGGAGGCCGTCCGTCTGCAGCCCGATAATCCGGACGCTTACAACCGCCTCGGCGCCGCACACCTGCTAACGGGCAACGAACGAGCTGCGCTCGAGGATTTTCGCCAGGCCGTTCGCCTTGGGGGCGCGTCTCCGGCGTACGGCAACATCGGCCTGCTCGAATATCGTGCGGGGCGCCACGACGCCGCCGTGCGCGCGTACGAGCACGCGGTGCAGCAGCGTCCGAACGATCCGGTGATGTGGCGCAACATGGGCGACGCGTACGCCAAGCTGGGGCGCACCGCGGATGCGCGCCGGGCGTATGAACGAGGGTTGGAGGTCACCGACCGGATGCTCGCAGTCGACGCGCGGTCGGCCGCGACGCTGTCTGCACGGGCGGTGCTCCTGGCGAAGCTCGGACGGGCAGACGCTGCACGCGCCGCCGCGGCGTCGGCTGTGTCGCAGGCGCCGGCCGATCCGGACGTGTTGTACGACCGCGCGATCGCGCTCGCGCTTGCCCGCGATCCTGACGCGGTGCCGGCACTCGAGTCGGCGATCGCTGCCGGGTACCCGGCCGCGGATGTGCTCCGGGACGACGAATGGGACGAGCTCAGGGAGACCAGCGCATTTCGCCGCGTGACGGCGGCGCGATGAGCGCGCGCGGAACAATCGCCCTCGCGGGCAGAATTGGGAGACGACATGAGATCGAGCGTGACTGGATTGACGTTGCTTCTGATAGCCGTGCTTCCCGCATGCACCTTGTTCCACGGGAGCGCGACGGACAACCCGACCGTCGATCTCAAGTTGACCTGGGACGGGACATCGTGCAAGGCGGCAGTGCAGGACCCAATCTACGTCTCAACGGATGGCGCCCGCATCACCTGGAACGTGACCGACAACTGCAATCAGACCGAGAAGGAAAACGAAACGCAATTCGTGTTCAAGTACCAGTCCCTCCCCCCCTGGCTGGATGCCGAGGACCCGGTAGCCCGAACAAAGAAGAACGGCACCGGAAAGATCAAGTACAAGGCGAGGAAGCGGGGGCAGCCGGATAAGGCCGAGGCGAAATACTCCATCTTCTACGGCGGTGAGCTGATTGCCGATCCCAAGGTGGTCTGGGGCCACTGAACCGTCGTGTTCCGCACGGAATTCACCGATTGCTGCATCGAAAGCGCGCAAACGGCGTGCCCGCACGATGAGAGTGGCATGGAGCGTGCTGGCCACGGCGGATATGTCCAGAGCTCGGCGGTCGGATAAGCCGGCGGCACCTGTGGGCCCTGTGGAATCCGCACGCGCGGCGGGGCTGCGATACGTGTCGGACACCTCGGCCGGTATACGCCGCGAAATGGGTACGCTCGGCTGGGTGTTCCGGGCGCCCGACGGGACGCCCATCACGGACGAGGAGACCTTGACACGCGTCCGCAAGCTGGCGATTCCGCCGGCGTGGACCGACGTCTGGATCTGCCCCTCGGCGAAAGGTCACCTCCAGGCCACCGGACGCGACGCGCGCGGGCGCAAGCAGTACCGCTATCACGCGCGTTGGCGCGAGGTGCGCGACGACACCAAGTACGACCGGATGATTGCGTTCGGCGAGGCGCTCCCGAAGATCCGCGCCGCAACCGAGCATGACCTCGCGCGTCCCGGCCTGCCGCGCGAGAAGGTGCTGGCCACGGTCGTTCAGCTGCTCGAGAAGACGCTGATTCGCGTCGGCAACGACGAGTACGCGAAGCAGAACCAGTCGTACGGCCTGACGACGATGCGCGACCGCCACGTCGCCGTGAATGGATCCACCGTCCGTTTCGAGTTCCGCGGCAAGAGCGGCAAGGCGCATACGATCGACCTCCGCAACCGCAAGCTGGCCGCCATCGTCAAACGCTGTCGCGATCTCCCCGGCTACGAGCTGTTCCAGTACATCGACGAGAATGGCGAGCGGCAGGTGATCGACTCGTCAGACGTGAACGCGTACCTGCGGGAGATTACGGGCGAGGACTTCACCGCGAAGGACTTCCGCACCTGGTCGGGTACCGTGCTCGCGGCGCGCGCCCTGCGGGAACTGCCATCGGAGACGGCAACGGAAGCCAAGAAGAATCTGGTGCAGGCGATCGAGGCTGTCGCCGGTCTGCTGGGGAACACCAAGTCGGTGTGCCGCAAGTGCTACATCCACCCCGCGATCATCGACTCGTATCTCGATCGGTCGCTGCTCGAAACGCTGGAACAGCGAGCCGACGCGGCGATCGCGGAATCGGACGATCTCAAGCCTGACGAACTGGCCGTGCTGAAGTTCCTGCGGAAGCGGCTGGAGAAGGACAAGGCGGCGTAGGGTTCTTGTCAGTGCCCGCCGAACACCAGATACCCGGCCGCCCGTAATTCCTCTGCCAGTTGCTGCTCCATCTTCAGCGCCTGCGCATACGTCATTGGATTGAGGTGCGCATAGAGCTTCGGAACCAACCGCTCACCGAAGCGCCTGACCACGCCCGCGGATTTGATTCCCTTCTTGTGGTTTGCGAAGCGCTCCTCGGGTGTGAGCCCCGTCATGCCGACGTAATACCCGGCGCGGCCGTCGCTCTTCGGATTGCGCAGATAGACGACGTAGACGTGGTGGTGGGCAGGCACTACAGACGCGGTGAAATGCACAATGTGCACAATGCACTATGCACACGAGAGGAGACGACCACGAGACGCTGCTCAGGAGCGCTTGATGCACGGCGCCCGATTCATCACGCCCTTGTGCATTTTGCATCGTGCATTACGTCATCCCTGGCACGGTCACGGTCTTCCGCGGATACTTCCGCTCCACGTAGTCGTCGATGAGCCGCTGGAACGACGCTGCGAGCTCCTCGTACGTCCCGCGGAAGGTGGTGACGTGCTCGCCGTCGATGAACACGGGGCAGTTCGGGGCTTCGCCGGTGCCCGGCAGGCTGATGCCGATGTTGGCCGCCTTCGATTCGCCCGGGCCGTTCACGACACATCCCATTACCGCGAGGGTCAGCGTTTCCACGCCCTCGTAGCGGGCCTTCCACGCCGGCATCTGCTCCCGGATGTAAGCCTGCACCCGCTCGGCCAGCTCCTGGAAGGTGGAGCTCGTCGTCCGTCCGCAGCCGGGGCACGCGGTGACGCTCGGCGAAAACGCGCGGACGCCCAGCGCCTGCAGGATTTCGCACGCGGCGTACACTTCCTCGCGCCGATCCCCGCCGGGCCGCGGTGTGAGCGAGACGCGGATTGTGTCGCCGATCCCCTCGTTCAAAAGAATCCCGAGAGCTGTCGCCGACCAGACGAGCCCCTTCATCCCCATGCCGGCCTCGGTCAGGCCCAGGTGCAGCGGCTGTTCGGTCCTGCGCGCGAGATCGCGGTAGATCTCGACGAGATCGCGGGGACGCGACACCTTGCACGAAATGATGATCTGGTCGCGGCGCAGCCCAGCCTCGAGCGCCAGGTCCGTCGACTGGAGCGCCGACAGTACCATGCAGGCGTTCAGGATCTGCTCGGACGTGAGCCCGAGATCCCTGTCGGTGTTGTTTTGCATCTGCTGCATGACGAGCTCCTGGTTGAGGGAGCCGCCGTTGACGCCGATGCGCACCGGTTTGCCGTGCTCTCCGGCGACCTTGCAGATGGTCGTGAACTGCTCGTCGCGGCGCCGGCCCGTGCCGACGTTGCCCGGGTTGATGCGGTACTTGTCGAGTGCCGCTGCGCACCGCGGGTATCGAGTCAGCAACAGATGCCCGTTGTAGTGGAAATCGCCGATGAGCGGCACCGTGCAGCCGGCGTCCAGCATCCGCTGCTTGATCTCGGGCACCGCAGCGGCCGCTTCCGGCAGGTTGACGGTGACACGGACCATCTCCGAGCCGGCCTCGGCGAGCTCGATGACCTGCTGCGCGGTCGCGCGCGCGTCGGCCGTGTCGGTCATCGTCATCGACTGGATGACCACGGGCGCACCGCCCCCGACCTGGAAGCGTCCGACCTTCACGCCAATCGTTTTGTGCAGTCGTGCGGCTTGCATCTGTGGTGGGACCCGATCTTCGGGATTAGTATGGTGCGTCCCTCACGCCGGCTTCTCCGCGCGAAGCCCAAACGCCTCATAGTAGCAGGGTGCCGTGTTCATCGGACATTTCGGCGCTGGCCTGACCGCCAAGCGTTTCACTCCCTACACGTCGCTCGGCACGCTGGTGGTCGCCGTGCAGTTGCTCGACCTGCTCTGGCCGACGTTCCTGATGCTTGGCATCGAACGCGTCCGCATCGACCCTGGAAACACGCGCGTCACGCCGCTGGCATTCGATTACTACCCCTGGACGCACAGCCTGGCAATGGCGGTCGTGTGGGCCGGGCTGGCCGGAGCCGCATACGCGATGCTCCGGCGGCACAGCCGCGGCGCCTGGATCGTCGCGGCGGCCGTGCTGTCGCATTGGGTGCTCGATTTCGTGACCCACCGGCCCGACCTGCCGCTGTGGCCGCCCGAAGGCCCGCGCGTGGGCCTCGGCCTGTGGAATTCGCTGGCTGGAACGGTTGCTGCCGAGACGCTTCTGTTTGGCACCGGCGTGTGGCTGTATGCCACGCACACCGAAGCGACGGACCGTGTCGGCCGTTACGCGCTCGTGGCGTTCGCGGTGACCCTGCCGCTCATCTACGTCGCGAACCTCACCGGTCCTCTGCCGCCGACCACCGGCGCCATCGCCATCGCCGCCCAGGCCCAATGGCTGCTCGTGCTGTGGGCCATGTGGATCGACCGCCATCGGGTGGCGATCCGCCAGTGGCGATGAGCGAGTCTTAAAAGGCCAAGGCGCTAAAGGCTCAAGGCCGGCCACGGACGAAACGAGAGGCGGGTTCCGCTGTGTTCCGCGCCGCGGCGTTCGCTGTAGCGTTCGCGTTGCTGGGGCCGTTGGCCCCTGGCCCTTAGCCCTAGGCCTTTGGGGCCGATAGTGCCGTTCACCGTCAACGTCTCTAGACCTGCACGACCGTCCGCAGCGACCGGTGATCCTGCAGGACTCCCGCGTGCAGCTTCTTGCTCAGGTATACCTTAGACTCGGCGCTATCGGTGGGGTGGGGTTCGAACTTGATGACCTCGAAGCGCAAATTGTCGAGCGTGCTCCGCATCTCGAAGAATTTGTTCTTCGTTTTGACGACCACCTCGTCGTAGCCGCAGGCGAACGCCCACGCTTCGCTTTCCTCGGTCAGCGCGCGGAAGTGCCCCTGTCCTCGCCAGTCCCGGCGGGTTCCCCCGATCCAGGTGTACAGGATCTTGCGCCCTTCGAACTCCACGCACCCGGCGAGACGGGCGACCAGATCGCGCAGCTTAGGCTCGGTCTCGGTGGACCGAATCTCGTGCATCACTTTGTAGGAAGCGGGGACGATGATGCCGGGGTCTGACGGGAGCGGCGCCTCGGCCATCAGCAGCAGGTGCTCCCGGCCGTCGAGCCGCCTGACGATCTCGGCCGCCGTCTTCTTGCGGGGAAACTCGCCGAAGAACTCTTCGAGATACTGGATTTCGAGAGCGCCTTGTTCGAGCGGATACTGCTTGATCAGGTACTCCACGGCGGGTCAGGGCTTCGGCTCGGCGTCAGCCGGTTCGGCCGCCTCGTCGATCTGCCAGTCAGCCAGGGGCTGCGGGCCAGGCGTGATCCCCGCCAGGTCCGGATCTTCCCCAAGCGGCCGCGGCCCCTCGTTCGACCGGCGCTCCTTCGTGTCCTGGCGCCGTTGTTCCTTCTGGCGCTGGCGCTCCATCCGCGCCTTTTCCCGTTCGCGCTTCTGCAGCGTTGGTCGGGATCGATTTGCCATGCGTCACTCCTTCGGCGCCGCCAGCACCTGTCGACACACAGGGGCAACGCCTTGGCGCGACCGGTCGTGGATCGCGCGCGATTCTGTCAAAAAACTACGAGCCACCGGCCCGCGGGCGCCGCTGGCCACTCAGGATTCAAGCGTGGCCGCTCAGGAACGGTCGGGTCGGCGGCTGCCCTGCGATCGTAGCAAGCGCGACGAGGTGACGCAAGGAGAGCTGCCGCAGACTTCCTCCATCAGGGTGGGTGCGGGCTCCAGCCGGCCGATCCCGCGGAACGAGCGTACCGGACGGGGTTGCTGAGCGCCGGCGGGGCTGCCGCCCTGCCTCAGTCCCGATCGCGGCGCCGCCGGGGCTCGTCGTCATCGGCCTGGTCGCCCGGGAGTTCCTCCTTGAACCCGCGGATGGCCTGACCGAGGCCGCGACCGAGCCCGGCGAGTCGCCCTGCACCGAAGATGAGCACGACGATGACGAGGATGATCAGAAGCTCGGGAATCCCAAGGCTCATGGTATGGGGCCTCCGCCCCGCGAAATTCTGTCGCGACCGGCCACACCGTCGCGATAGGCTATGGCCGCTGACTTCAGCGTGGACGGGCTGACAGTCCTCATCGTAGCCCGGCGAAAGGGATTAGGCGAGTATGGCGACTCTCGACTGGATGATCATACTGGCGTACTTCGCGGCCCTTGCGGCTCTGACGTGGTGGGTCCTGCACAACAACAAGGACACCGCTGAGGACTACTTCCTGGCAGGTCGCGGCCTGGGCTGGTTTATTGTCGGCGCCTCAATCTTCGCTTCGAACATCGGCTCGGAGCACCTGGTCGGGCTCGCCGGCGCTGGCGCGACGAGCGGCGTCGCGCTCGCGCACTATGAGCTCCACGCCTGGTGCTTGCTGGTGCTCGGCTGGGTGCTGGTGCCGTTCTACCTTCGGTCGCGGGTATTCACGACGCCGGAGTTCCTCGAGCGCCGCTTCTCCGGCACGGCCCGATGGGTCCTGTCGCTCGTCTCGGTGGTGGGCTACATCCTGACGAAGATCGCGGTCAGCATCTTCGCGGGAGGTGTCGTGTTCGCGTCCGTGTTGCCCGACCTCAGCCTGCAGCTCGGCGGGTACCACTTCAACAGCTTCTGGGTCGGATCGGTGGCGGTGGTCGTACTCACGGGGATCTACACCGTCGTTGGCGGCATGCGCGCGGTGGCGTACACGGAAGTGCTGCAGACGTTCGTGCTGGTCGGCGGGTCTCTGCTGCTGACGGTGTTCGGCCTGAACAAGCTGGGCGGCTGGAGCCAGCTGCGCGCGACGCTTGATCCCGAAATGTTCAACCTGTGGAAGCCGCTGGTGCCACACGGCATGGAAGGCACCTGGTTACCAGTCAAGGAGGCCACGCGGATGGCGTGGTACTTCAACGACAACTACCCGTGGATTGGCATGTTGTTTTGCGCACCCATTGTCGGGCTGTGGTACTGGTGCACCGACCAGCACATCGTGCAGCGCACGTTCATGGCGCCCAACGAGACCGAGGCAAGGCGAGGGACAATCTTCGGGTCGTTCCTCAAGCTCAGCCCTGTCTTCATCTTCATATTCCCCGGCATGATCGCGCTGGCTCTCGCGAAATCCGGCAAGGTGCCCGAGCTCACCGCGATGGTAGACGCCGCGGGGAACCCCATCAACTCGGTGGCGCAGGGCGCATATCCCATGCTCGTGCGCGACCTGCTGCCGGTCGGATTGCGCGGCGCGGTCGTGGCCGGCCTCCTGGCGGCGCTCATGACGTCGCTCGCGGCTGCGTACAACGCATGCTCGACGCTGTTCACGATGGACTTCTGGACGAAGTTCCGGCCGAAAGCCCCGCAGCACGAGCTGGTCTGGGTAGGGCGCATCGCCACGACGGTGATGGTGCTGATCGGGCTGGCCTGGATCCCCGTCATTCAGGGTGCACGCGGCCTGTACGACTACCTGCAGGGCGTCCAAGGCTACCTGGCGCCCCCGATCTTCGTCGTTTTCTTCTTCGGCGTCTTCAACAAGCGGCTGAATGCGAAGGGCTGTCTGTGGGCGTTGATGGTGGGGTTCGCGCTCGGCGCGTTCCGTTTGGCGGTCGACACCCCTGTCACGCTGAAGATGGTGGGTTTCGAGAACGGCTACCCGGAAGGGTCGCTTCTGTGGATCGTGAACCACATTTACTTCCAGTACTACAGCATGCTCATCACGATCGTGTCGATCGTGACGATGTTCGCAGTGAGCTATGCGACCGAGCCTCCGGCCGAGGCGCAGCTCGTGGGCCTCACTTACGAGACAGTGACCGATGAGCACAAGCGAGAGACCCGCGCGAGCTGGAACCAGTGGGACGTGATCAACACCTGCGTCGTGCTGGCGCTGATCATTGCGGCGTACATTTATTTCAACGGATAGCAAGCAGGCTGCAGGTTTTACGCACCGACTGCAGCGCCGTCTGGCTTGAGGCCCGATCGCGTCTGCAGCCAGACTCCATCAACCCGTCCTATGCCCGTTTGGGAAGAACGCTGGCACCCGCTCCGTGAGGAGTGGGTGATCGTCGCGGCGCACCGGCAGGACCGCCCGTGGATCGGGCAGGAGGTCCGTGCCGCTGGCGCGAGCGTGCCGCCGTACGTGGCGGACTGCTACCTCTGTCCCGGCAACGCGCGCGTGAGCGGCGCGCGCAATCCGCCGTACACGGGCACGTATGTCTTCGACAACGATCACCCGTCGGTTGGCCCCCTCGCTCCGCAGGTGCTCGCGCCCGCTCCCGGGATGTATCGCAACCGGCCGGCGTCCGGTCTCGCCCGCGTGGTCTGTTACAGCCCCCGGCACGATCTCACGCTGGCGGAACTGGAGCCGGCGGAGGTCGATCGGCTGCTCGAAGTGTGGCAGGAACAGTACCGGGATCTCGGCGGGCGCGACGGCATCGACCACGTGCTCGTCTTCGAGAACAAGGGCGAGGTGGTCGGCGTCTCCAATCCGCACCCGCACTGCCAAATCTACGCGACGAACTTCGTGTTCAAGACAATCGAGACCGAAGTGCGGGCCTGCGAGCGACACCTCGCGGAGACCGGCCGGGTGCTGTTCCAGGACATTCTCGCGGCCGAGCATGCCGACGGCCGCCGCATCATCGCCGAGAACGACAGCGCGATCGCCTTTCTGCCGTATTTCGCCCGGTACGCCTACGAAGTGTTCGTGGCGCCCAAGGCGACGCACCCGAGCCTCGCGGCGCTGTCCACGCGCGAGCGGCGGGACCTGGCGCTCGTGCTCCGGGACGTCCTCGTGAGGTTCGATAACCTCTGGCAGATGCCTTTCCCGTATGTCATGCCGTTGCACCAGGCGCCGACCGACGGACGCGCCTACCCCGGCTTCCACTTCCACGCGGAGTTCCATCCGCCCCTGCGGAAGCCGAACCTCCTGAAGTACCTCGCGGGTCCGGAGATCGGCGGCGGCAACTTCCTGAGCGACACGGCGCCGGAGGAGAAGGCCGCCGAGTTGCGCGCGCTGCCGGCGGTCCATTACAGGAGGGCGCGATGATCGGGCCGGTGGATCGGCTCCGGGCTCCAGGCTCCAGGCTCCGGGCCTGGTCAGGCTTCAGGCGTCCGGTGGCAGACGAGCCCTGGAGCCCGGAGCCTGGAGCCTGGAGCCGATCATGATCGGGATTCACGATCTCCTTTCCCCCATCCGCGAGCTGCAGGAAGAGGTGCGGCGCGCAGTGGTCGAGGCGTGCGAGCGGGCGTCGCTCGAGGATATGTCTGGAATCGCCGCGGAGGAGGAGGGGGACACGATCTACGCCATCGACCGTGTGAGCGAGGAGACGCTCGTCGACTTCTTCTCGCGCGAGGTAGCGCCGCGTGCGGCGCTGGTGCTCATCGCCGAGGGGATCGAAGGCGGGCGCGTCGTCCTGCCGCGCGGCACACGCGAGGAAGACGCGCGCTGGCGGATCATCGTGGATCCGATCGACGGCACGCGGGCGATCATGTACCAGAAGCGCAGCGCCTGGGTGCTGACGGGCGTTGCGCCGAATCGCGGGCCGGATACGCGCCTGCACGACATCGAGCTCGCCGTCCAGACCGAGATCCCGATCGTGAAGCAACACCTCTGCGACGTGCTGTGGGCCGTCCGTGGTGAGGGCGGACACGCCGAGCGTGTGAACCGGCTTACCGGCGAGCGCCGCCCGCTCGCGCTTCGGCCCTCGGGCGCTCAGACGATCGCACACGGCTTCGCGATGGTGGCGCGGTTCTTCCCCGGTGCGCGCGAAGAGCTGGCCGCGATTGACGAAGAGATCGTGTTCTCCGCGCTGGGACCGCCGCAACCCGGCAAGGCGCACCTGTTCGAGGACCAGTACATCTCGTCGGGCGGGCAGCTGTACGAGCTGATCGCAGGTCACGATCGCTTCGTGGCGGACATCCGGCCGCTGATGGACGCCTACCTCGCGCGCAGCGGGAAGGCGCTCGGCATTTGCTGCCATCCGTACGATCTCGCAACCGAGCTGATCGCGCGCGAGCTGGGCGTCATCGTGACCGACGCATACGG
This sequence comes from Vicinamibacteria bacterium, assembly GCA_963697705.1. Lineage (GTDB taxonomy): Bacteria > Acidobacteriota > Vicinamibacteria > Vicinamibacterales > JAENWD01 > CAVUCH01. Next base: position 677,021 of record CAVOPA010000003.1, on the reverse strand, counting down.
CCGCCCGCTCGATGCCCCGCTGGCCGTCGAGCCCGACGTGTCGTGGGTCGGCTACGCGAATGCCGGCATCCGGGCGCAGGTCGAACCCAGGCTGCAGCAGGCGCTCAGGCGCCGCGGGCTCCTGTGATGCAACGGATAGGTGCAGGATGGCGTGGTGAATTCCGAATGCCGGATGTAGCAGGCAGGCGCGGTCGTGCGAGCGGCAGGTGTAGTGCCCGCCTTCAGGCGGGCCGTGCGGACGGCTACAGGTGTAGTGCCCGCCTTCAGGCGGGCCTAGCCGGCGGCCTTCGGAACCGGCGAGGTTATGCCTTCTGAGCTATCGACTTGCGCTCGGTCGCTGCGAGTCAGGTGTGTACACGCTCGCGCCGTTCCGCGCACGGGCTGACCTCGCGGGTTCACTCGCCCCATGCTCACTGGCTTTGATATCGCGCGGTTCCTCGAACTGATCCAGACGCTCGAGGTGCATCCGTTCGAACCCGCACGCGGGCTGTTCGAGGCCGGGCGTGAGGTCGTCATCGCGCGTGCCCCCGGTCGCCTCGATGTCATGGGTGGCATCGCCGATTACTCGGGCGCGCTGGTGCTGCAGTGGCCGATTCGCGAAGCGACGTGTGCGGCCGTGCAGCCGCACGCCGCGCGCGTGCTGCGGATCGTGAGCCTGTCGGAGGCCGGCGCCTCGCGCTCCTGCGATGTGCCGCTCGACGAGATCGCGCCCGCGGGCGTGCCGGTGTCCTACGACGCGGCACGTGCGTGGTTTGCCGCCGGCGATCGGCACTGGGCCGCCTACGTCGCCGGCGCCTGGCTGGTTCTGGCACGCGAGCGGCGATTGCCACTGACGGCCGGCGCCCGCGTGCTCGTCTACTCGGCCGTGCCTGAAGGGAAGGGCGTCAGTTCGTCGGCGGCACTCGAGGCGGCGGTGATGCAGGCGCTGGCCGGATCCGCCGGTCTGGACATGCCACCGCGCGACACGGCCCTCCTCTGCCAGCAGGTGGAGAACCTCGTCGTCGGAGCGCCGTGTGGTGTGATGGATCAGATGGCCGCCATCAGCGGCCAGGCCGGGCAACTGCTGGCACTCCTCTGCCAGCCGGCCGAATTCGAAGGCACGGTGCCCATCCCCACATCACTCGCGGTGTGGGGCATCGATTCCGGCATTCGCCATGCAGTGACTGGCGCAGACTACGGGTCCGTGCGCGTCGGAGCGTTCATGGGATACCGCGTGCTGGCGGAGGCGGCCGGGTTGCCGGTGCATCCGGGCGTCCGCAGCGGCCACGTGCGCATCGAGGACCACCGATGGCGCGGGTATCTCGCGAACGTGACCCCATCGGAATTCGACGACCTGGGCGCCGGCATCCGCGAGCGCATGGCGGGCGCGGAGTTCCTCGCGCGCTACAACGGGACGACCGACCTGGTCACGCGCGTGGACCCGGCGAAGACGTACGCCGTGCGCGTGCCCGCGCGGCACCCCGTCGCCGAGCACCAGCGCGTCGTGCGCTGGCGTGCGCGGCTGCAGGGCGTCGCCGGTGCCGAGCCGGGAGACGTCGATGCGCTCGGTGTCGAGCTTGGGTCGCTGATGTACGAGTCGCACGCGAGCTACTCGGCGTGCGGGCTGGGATCGAGCGGCACCGACGATCTCGTGGCGCTCGCCCGCGCCGCGGGTCCGGCACGCGGCGTCTTCGGTGCGAAGATCACCGGCGGCGGCAGCGGCGGCACGGTCGCGTTGCTCACGCGGGCGGACGCCGGATCGGTGGTGGAGGAGATCGCGACGCGTTACGCGGAGCGCAGCGGCCGCGCGACCTACGTGTTCAGCGGCTCGTCGCCTGGCGCTGCGGCGTTCGGGACACGGCGAGTATCAATCGGCGGTGGGCGATAGGCCGCAGGCTTGTGGCCGGACTCCGCCTGCCATGGCGTCGTGCAGTGCGCGCCTGAGGCCGGCTCAGGATGGTGCCCGCCGTCAGGCAGATTCCAGGTAGTGCCCGCCGTCAGGCAGACCCGGTAGTGCCCGCCGTCAGGCAGACTCCGGGTAGTGCCCGTTATCAAGCAGACTCCGGTAGTGCCCGTTGTCAGGCAGACTCCGGTAGTGCCCGCCTTCAGGCGGGCCGTGAAGGATCAGATCATGAATGTCCTAGTCACCGGCGGTGCGGGCTACATCGGCAGCCACACTGCGAAGACGCTGAAGGCGGCCGGGCACGAGCCGATTGTCCTCGACAACCTGTCGTACGGTCATCCGTGGGCGGTGCAATGGGGCGCATTCGAGCAGGGCGATCTTGCCGACATCGCGTTCATCAACGGTGTCTTCGACCACCACGCCATCGATGCCGTGATCCATTTCGCCGCCAGCGCGTACGTCGGCGAGTCGATGACCGACCCGCGCAAGTATTTTCGCAACAACACGTTCAATACGCTCAACCTGCTCGACACCATGGTGGCCCGCGGCGTCACCCGGGTCGTGTTCTCGTCGACCTGCGCCACCTATGGCGACCCGCAGCGTATTCCGATCGACGAGTCGCACCCGCAGGCCCCGGTCAATCCGTACGGCGAATCGAAGCTCTTCGTCGAGCGCATCCTGCACTGGTACGGCCACGCGTACAACTTGCGCTCGATCGCGCTGCGGTACTTCAACGCCGCCGGCGCGGACCCTGACGGCGCAGTCGGAGAGGATCACGATCCGGAGACGCATCTGATCCCGCTCGTGATCGATGCCGCGCTCGGGCGGCGTGGGCCGGTTGGTGTGTTCGGCACCGACTACCCCACGCCTGACGGTACCGCGATTCGCGACTACATCCATGTCATGGACCTTGCGGTCGCCCACGTCCAGGCGCTCGACTACCTGGCGGGTGGCGGCGCCAGCACCGCCATCAACCTGGGGACCGGGCGCGGTCACTCGGTGCGCGAGGTGATTGAGACCGTTGAACAGGTGGGTGGGAAAGCCGTGCCGCGCACCAGCTCGCCGCGCCGAGCGGGAGACCCGCCCCAGCTCGTCGCGGATGCGCGCCGCGCGTTCGAGGTCCTCGGGTGGACGCCGCGGTTTCCCGAGCTGCGCACGATCATCGAACACGCGTGGCGATGGCATACCAAACCGTCGACCGTCAACCGTTGAGCGCCAACGGGCAACCGTAACCAATCGACGACGCTTCTTTCGCCGGTTTGGTGGCGCGGTCGGCTGGTGATTGGGGAACCTCAGTCGCGACCGGTGCGCTGCGACCACGTGGGCCCGGAGCGGACCGGCACGTCGAGCGTGTTGAACAGGCCGAGCGGCTGCATGAGGCGCACGAGCGCCCCACGTTGCTCCTCGAGCTCACTGACCTCGTCCGCGAAGTCGGTGTGGTGCCGTTCGTAGACGACCATCTCGCTCCAGTACTCCACGACGAGGTAACGGTCCGGCTGCGCGAGATCCTTCAGGAACGAACTGCCCAGAAACGAGCGGCTCCGCCGGCTTATGGCAGTCCACGGCCCATCGGCGCCGTAAAAGCGCTCGAACTCGTCTTCCCTGCCCTCCCGCACGTGAAATTGCCAGACGACCGCGATCACGCTGCCTCCCTGTAGGTTGCCCTGCGGACTGTACCAACAGCGACGAAGCTCGGCAAGCACCCACTCGGCCAGCGGCGGTTACAGGGGGGTGACACGCCTGCTCGCAGCATCGAGCCCTTTTCGAGCCTCTCAGCTGGCGCTGTGATTGCACGGCTGGGCGGGTGACGTGACGTCGCTGGAGAGGAGACTTCCATGGGACCGCTTCGCCGCGCCTCGGCCATGGCCCTGCTGCTCGCCTGCACGGCGGCCACTGGCGCCTGCCGCCACGCTGTGATGGTCGCCGATGCCGGCCCGAAACCGCCTGTGTCGGAAGGCACGATCTCAGGGCTCTTGCAGACGCCCGGAAACGGCGCCGCCGTCGTCGGACGCAAGGTGACGGTGATCAACAATGCCAACGGCCAACGCTACGAGGTCAGTACCAACAACACGGGCGGCTTCACTGTGAAGGTACCGGCCGGTACTTACCGGATCGAAGTCGAGCAGCAGCCGGGCGAAGTCGTGACCGGCGCGCCAACCGCTCAGCATGTGGGCGCGAGCGACATCGATGCCCGCATCATCATCACCGTGGGACCGGCCTGACGAACGCGGTTGATTCCAGCGGTTCCGCGTGCCTGGTTGGGTTCCGGGTGCCGGGTGCGTTCCGGAGTTCCGTGTTCACGGGTGCCGCGTTCCGAGTTCTGCGCTACGAACCCGGAACCCGGAACCGACGAACCTGGAACGCGGAACGCACCCGGAACCCGGAACCCAACCTCGGCACCCGGAACCCGGAACCCGGAACTTCAGCGGATCCCCTCTGTATCGACGCACCCACGCGGCCGATGTTCACCCCGCCGGCACGACCTCCAGCGGCCGCATCATCTCGTTGTCTTCGTGCTCGACGATGTGGCAGTGCCAGACGAAACGGCCAGGGATATCGAATCGCGCCTTGATTGTCGTGACCTCGCCGGGGAGCGCCACGACGGTGTCCTTCGTCCCGCGTTCCCATGGTTCTGGCGGTCTCGTGACGCCTTCCGCGTCGGTGCGCTCCACGACCTCGAACATCACCTCGTGAATGTGGATCGGGTGAGCGTCGACGGTGAAATTGTGGATGTGCCACAGCTCCGTCGATCCCTCCGCCGGGTTCTCGGTCACCGCGTCCACCCAGCCAAGTGCGTGCGGCGTGCCGTCAACCACTGTCCCGAGCAGCGCGGCCGTCGGTCCGAACGGCTCGGCCAGCGGATCCTTGCAGGCGATGGCGATACTGCGCTCTCCGCGCTCACTGACGCGGACGGTGTGCGAGACAGCCTCGTTCAGTGATACGGCGCGCTCGTTCGTCGCCTCTGGCAGGGGCTGGCGTGGCGGCAGCGCCAGCTGCGAGGGCGGCGTGCTGGCGTCCGAGCTCGCCGCCGGGACAATGCGGAACTGCATCACCAGCCCGGTGGATCGCGGATCGGCCCGCTCGAACTCCTCGTCCGGGTCGCCGCCGCCGTACGGCTCGTCAGGACCGAGGTTCTGCAGCACCACCTCGGTCCCCACGGGCACGTTCGTGAAGTCGATGATCACGTCGGCACGTTCGGCGGGGGCGAGCAGCATCTGGGTGCGCTCGACCGGAGCGTCGAGGAACCCGCCTTCCGTACCGACCTGCCAAAACGGCAGCCCGGCACGATCCAGGGCGAGGATCAGAAAGCGCGAGTTGCACCCGTTCAGCAGCCGCAGCCGGTAACGGCGCTGCTCCACGTTCAGATACGGCCACGTCCGGCCGTTCACCATCATCGCGGTGCCGAAGAACTCGGGGTTCCATATCGGCGGGACGTCGCTCGGCCCGCTGCAGGCCGCGTCGCCCATGAACGGGATGCGCAGCTGGGACGGTCGCAGCCCCTCGAAGAAGGCGCGGGTATCCGGATAGAAGAGCGACCCGTCAGGCCTGAACGAGCGATCCTGAATGGCGATCGGAATCTCGTAATAGGACGTGCCTGGCGCGTCACTCCGTTGCGGGGCCGGACCGGGGAGCACGCCGGGCGCGAGGTCGTCCGGCCCGCCGCGAAGGATGTAAAACCCGGCGGCACCGGCATACACATTGGCCCGCGTCATCCCAAGCGAGTGATCGTGGAACCAGAGGGTCCCGGCGCGCTGCTCATTGTCGTAGTGCGCCACTGCCGTGCCCGGCTGCCACGTCACGCCGTGTCGCGCCTCGAACAGGCTCCTGAACGTGTCGTACCAGGACCCGACGGTCGCATACCCGGTCGGAATGTTCGTGGCGTTCGGGAGGAACCACGCTTCCGTGTAGCCGTCGCTCTCCTGCGCGACATGCGCACCGTGCACGTGCGTGACCCAGGGCACCGGCCCGGTGTACGGCAGCTGACTGGCGCCGTGCATGTCGCGTCCGGCCACACCTCCAGGCGGATTAGCCCAGTGCAGCGTCTGATCGACGGGCAGGAGATGTGGCAGGTAACGTCCCTTGCCGTCGACGAGATCGTTACGCCACTCGACACGCACCGGCCGGTTCGCGACGGCCTCGAGGGTGAACGCAGGCGAGAAGAAGCTATCCCGGTGGTCGACCGATCCGAATCCCCAGACCGTGGTCTGGGGGAGCGCAGGAGGCAGAATGCGCAGCCGCATCTGACGTACCGCGATGCGATAGAAGTCGAACGCGCCATCCGTACTCGCCGCGGGCATCGCTGGAGGGATCACGAGCGGGGTGACGAATTTCGGAATCTGCCTGGCCGGCAGAAGGCCGGTCCAATCGCCGGCCGCCGCCCTGAGAAGGCCGGCAGTGGACACGAGATACAGCCCGGCGCCCGCCGCCGCGCTGCGGGTCAGGAACTCTCGGCGATTCGTCATGGGAAGCCCTCCGTGATGGTGAGCGGGATTGCGCGCAGGTGGGCACGGCGCGAGCATGCGATTGGGACTGCTCCGATCCCGCCGGCACGGAGGTCGCGTTACTCTGCTAGCGGGTTTGTCGCTGATATGCCCGGTGGCCCTGGAGGGCGCGCTGCGCCAGACTGAGCAAAGCGGGTGCCGCTCCAAGGGCCGGAATTACCGTTGAAACTTCAAGAAGCCCGGGGATTTCCGCCGGTATGGTCAAATGATCCGCGCCATGTCGCGGGTTTTTGCCCATGGGCTGACGCGTGCCACGAAGCGACGCCACGCGTTTGATAGGATCGAGATATGCGCGTGCCATTTACCGAGCTGCCTTCCGACGCCCGCTTGTGGATTTTCGCGGCCGAGCGGCCGCTGTCCGACCGAGAACAACAGACGCTGCTGTCGGTCGTCGATGGCTTCCTCGAGCAATGGGCCGCACACGGCGCCCCCCTCGCCGCGGCGCGTGAGCTGCGCTATGGGCAGTTTCTCTTCGTGGCCGTCGACGAGTCGAACGCGGGCGCGTCTGGTTGCTCGATCGACGCCATGACGCGCGTGCTCGCGGCGCTCGAACAGCAGATGGGGCTGGAGCTGGTGAACCACGGGCCGGTGCTCTACCGTGCAGGGGAACAGATCGCACGCATCGATCGCGCGGTCTTTGCCGAGCGCGCCCGCCGCGGGGAGGTGGCGCCAGACACGGTGGTGTTCAACAACACGCTCTCGCGCGTCGCCGAACTGCAGAAGGGCAGATGGGAAGTTCCCGCGCGCGAGTCCTGGCATGCGCGCGCGTTCTTCAAGGGGCTGGAGGCCAACGGCTAGGGGCTAGGAGCTGAGGGCTACCGATTGCTCCGAAACCACAACCTCGCGTTTCGGTGCGTTCGCCTCGCCTTTTGGTGCCTTGGCCTGTCGCCCCAGGCTTGAATCTCGCCTTTAGCCCCTGGCCCTTAGCCCTTTCCTTGCCTTCCTTCTCCCAGCTCCTCCGCTCCAACCGCAATTACCGATACGCCTGGACGGGCCAGGTCATCAGCGAGATTGGCGATCATTTCAACAACATCGCCGTGTTCAGCCTGGTGATGCAGACGACCGGGTCGGGCCTCATCGTGAGCGGGGTCATGCTGGCTCGCGCGGTGCCGGCGATTCTGGCCGGGCCACTTGCGGGCGTGCTGCTGGACCGGGTGGATCGGCGGAAGATCATGATCGCCAGTGATCTCCTGAGGGCCGTGGTGGCACTCGGATTCATACTGACGGTCCACGCTCCGCGGACATGGCTGCTGTTGGTGTTGAGCGGCCTGCTGATGTTCGCCTCGCCCTTCTTCACCAGCGGACGCGCCGCCATCCTGCCGCGCATCGCCAGCCGTGACGAGCTGCACACCGCCAACGCGCTCACCCAGACCACGCAGTGGGCCACGTTGACCGTCGGGACGATGGCTGCAGGGATCAGCGCTGCCACGCTCGGCTACACGGCCGCCTTCATCGTCAACAGCCTCTCGTTCCTGTTCTCGGCGTGGGCGATCTGGCACATGCACCCGCCGGAGGGTGGCTTTCGCGCCCCGCTCGCGGCCTTGACCGGCATTCCACGGGCACGGCCCTGGCACGAGTACACCGAAGGGCTGCGCTACATGAGACGGCAGCCGCTGATTCTTGCCATCGCGCTGCTCGGAATCGGCTGGGCGTCAGGTGGCGGAGCCGCACAGATCCTGTTCACGCTGTTTGGCGAAGTGGTGTTCGATCGCGGGCCCGCAGGTATCGGCATCCTCTGGGGCTGCGCCGGCATCGGCCTCATCATCGGAGGAACGATCGCGCATCGCATCGGGCCGCGTATCAGCTTCGAGACCTACAAGCGCCTCGTTGCCGTGTGTTATCTCGTGCACGGCGGCGCCTACATCGTCTTCAGCCAGATGGAGTCGTTCGGATGGGCGCTGGTGTTCATCGCCCTGTCGCGCGCGGCGGTCGCCGTCAGCTCGGTGCTCAACACCACACTGATGCTACGCCACGTGGCCGACAGTTTTCGCGGCCGCGTCTTCTCGACCAACGAATCGCTCGTGTGGGCCACGATGATGCTGTCGATGCTGGGGGCCGGTCTGGCATCCCAGCATGTGAGCCCCCGCACCATCGGCGCGTGGTCCGGCGTGCTGAGCTCGCTCACGGCAGTCTACTGGCTGTGGGCCGACCGCGTGGGACTGCTGGTCGAACCGGCCCAGGTGGGAATTGAGCCGGATGACATAGAGGTGAGAGGGGAAGTGCCTGCTTAACGCGTGCTCTGACGCGTCGCGCGCGCTCAACTGCCTGACTCCGGGCTCCAGGCTCCAGGCTCCGAGTTCCAAGCCGGTGCGGCTCTGGTTGCGTCCTGTCCGATGAGTGGGCCATGAGCCGACAAGGCCAGTAGGCTGGAGCCCGGAGCCGGGAGCCTTTAGTACGCGCCCTTGTAACTCTCCAACACCCGAATGTAGTTGCCGCGCACGAAGGCGGTGGAGTCCGGAATCGATTGCTGGCTCATGCAGCCGCGCATCTGGGCGACCGATGCGTAGCCCCTCTTCTGCATCCAGCCGGAGACATCATTGATCATGCGGGCCAGGAACGGTGGGCCTTGCTGGAGCAGCGCGGACGTGCTCATGACCACGTCGGCGCCGGCCATCAGGTACTTGATGGCTTCAACCGAGCTGTGCACTCCGGTCGTTGCCGCGAGCGACGCCTTGACGCGTCCGTGGAGGAGCGCGATCCACAGCAGCGGCAGCCGTATTTCGTCGGGTTTGCTGAGCGACAGCGACGGGACGACGGCGCGGGTCTCGATATCGAAATCCGGCTGATAGAAGCGGTTGAACAGCACGAGCGCGTCGGCGCCGGCCGCGTCGAGCTGTCCAGCCATGTGCGCGAACGAGCTGAAGTACGGGCCCAGCTTCACCGCCACCGGGATCGTCACAGACGCCTTCACGGCCTTGAGCACGTCCAGGTACCGGCGCTCGACCTGCTCGCCAGTGTGATACATCTCGGTGGGGATGTAGTAGACGTTCAGCTCGATACCCTTGGCGCCTGCGTCCTGCATGTCTTTCGCGAAGCCCACCCACCCCCGCTCGGTCACGCCGTTCAGGCTGGCAATGATCGGGATGTCCAGCGCCGCGCTTGCTTTGCGGATCAGTTCGAGGTACTGGGCCGGCCCGACGTCGTAGTCTTCCACCTCTGGAAAATACGAAAGCGCCTCGCCGAAGCTCTCGGTGCCCATGCCCATGAAGTGCTCCATCGCCTCGCGGTCGTGGCGGATCTGTTCCTCGAACAGCGAGAACATCACGATGGCGCCAGCGCCATGATCCTCGAGGCGCCGCATCGAGTCGAGGTTCTCGGAGAGCGGCGATGCGGATGCGACGAACGGATTGTCGAGGGTCAGTCCCATGTAGGAGGTGGTGAGATCCATGTCAGTTCTCAGTCGTCAGTTCTCAGTTGTCGGTTCTTGAGTTCGCGTCTTCAGGCCGTCGCGTGCGAATTGCTCGATTGCCGCGTAGCGCCCCGCGTAGCGGCCCGACTCTGTCGGGCCGTCCCTGACCCGTTTCGGCAGCCGTCGATTTCAGGACGACATAGGCCCGCGAATCGGAAAGCCCGCCTCAATCCTTCCGCTTGTCCATCGCGACGGCGACGCCTGGTGCGTCCACGTGGCTGCCGGGCTCGCTCTGACCTCGCTTGACGGCCGCGGGCCAGCGCTCGGACATGCTCTTGTAGACGCGCCACCGCTGATCGATGTCTTCCTGCGCGAGCTTCAGGAGGCGCTTGGCGTCCTCCGGCTTGGTGTAGGAGAGCATCTTGTAGCGAATCTCGTTGTAGGCGTAGGTCTTGACCGGAATGCTCGGCGGCTGCGAGTCGAGCACGAACTCCTCGCGCGGGCGGCCCTCGGTGGCCGGCCGGTAGCGGTAGAGCGGCCAGTGCCCGCAGTCGGTCGCGAGCTTCTGCTGCCGCATGCCGTAGCGCATGTTGATCCCGTGCGCGATGCAGTGGCTGTAGGCGATGATGAGCGCCGGCCCATCGTGCGCCTCCGCCTCGAGGAACGCGTCGACGGTCTGTTGCGACGAGGCGCCCATCGCGATCTGGGCGACGTACACGTTCCCGTAGGCCACCGCCATCAGGCCGAGGTCCTTCTTGCGGCCCTGCTTGCCGCCGGCGGCGAACTTCGCAACGGCGCCGCGCGGCGTGGACTTGGACGCCTGGCCGCCGGTGTTCGAGTACACCTCGGTGTCGAGCACGAGGATGCGCACCTTGCGTCCCGATGCGAGCACGTGATCGAGCCCCCCGTAGCCGATGTCGTACGCCCACCCGTCGCCGCCCACGATCCAGACGCTCTTACGCACCAGGTGATCGCACAGCGTCTGCAGCTGCTCGGCGCGCGGATCGTCCATCCGGTCGAGCACCTCGTCGAGCGCCGCCACCCGGCGGCGCTGCACGTCGACGTCGGCTTGCGTCAGCTGCGGCGCCTCGAGAATCTCCGTGACCCGGGCGGATCCGAGCTGCGGCTCGAGCGCTTTCAGCAACTCCACCGCGTGCTCGTGGTGCTTGTCGAGCGAGAGCCGGTAGCCGAGGCCGAACTCGGCGTTGTCTTCGAACAGCGAGTTGGCCCAGGCGGGGCCTCGGCCCTCCGCATTCTTGGACCACGGCGTCGTCGGGAGATTGCCGCCGTAGATGGACGAGCACCCCGTGGCGTTCGCCACGAGCAGCCGGTCGCCGAACAGCTGTGTCAGCAGCCGCAGGTAGGGCGTTTCGCCGCAGCCCGCGCAGGCGCCCGAGTACTCGAACAGCGGCGTCAGGTACTGCATGCCGCGCACGAGCGACGCGTCGAGGCCGGCCGGCTTGTTGTCGGGCAGGGTGGCGAAGAACTCCAGGTTCCGCCGCTCGCGCTCGAGCAGCGGCGCCTTCGCCGCCATGTTGATCGCGCGGACGCCGGCGGCCTCGAGGCTGCGCGCCGGGCACGCCTCGACACACAGCTCGCAGCCGGTGCAGTCCTCGACCGCGACCTGCAGGGTGAACCGCAGGTTGGGGAAGCCGCGACCCGCGAGTGGCGCCGACGCGAATCCCTGCGGCGCGGAGGCCAGCGCCGACTCGTCGTAGTAGCGTGCGCGGATCACCGAGTGCGGGCAGACCATCGCGCAGTTACCGCACTGAATGCAGATGTCCGGCTCCCACGCAGGTACCGTGTCCGAGATGTTGCGTTTCTCCCACTGGGTGGTGCCCGACGGGTAGGTGCCGTCGGCGGGAATCGCGCTGACCGGCAGGTCGTCGCCGCGGCCGGCCATCATGACGGCCGTCACGTTCTGCACGAAGGGCGGCGCATGGAGCGGCACGATCGGCAGCGGCGCGCGCGTGCTCGTCGCGGCGCTGGGCACCTTGACCTCGTGCAGGTGCTCGAGCGTGCTGTCCACGGCCTCGAAGTTCTTCTCGACGAGCTCGCGCCCCTTCCGGCCGTAGGTGGCCTCGATCGCGTCCTTGATCTTTCTGATGGCTTCGTCGCGGGGCAGCACGCCCGAGATGGCAAAGAAGCACGTCTGCATGATCGTGTTGATGCGCCCGGCCATGCCGGCCTCGGTGGCCACCGCATCGGCGTCGATCACGTAGAACCGGATGCGCTTCTTGATGATGTCTTCCTGCAGCGTCCGCGGCAGTTCGTCCCACACCGTGTCGCGCCCGAAGGGGCTGTTCAGCAGGAACACGGCGCCGTCGACGGCCTCGCGCAGCATCTCCACCTTGTCGACGAACGCGAACTGGTGGCAGGCGATGAACCGGGCGCGCTGCAGCAGGTAGGTGGAACGGATGGGGCGGGGCCCGAAGCGGAGGTGCGACGTCGTGCGCGAGCCTGACTTCTTCGAGTCGTAGACGAAGAACCCCTGCGCGTAGCCTGACGTCTCCTCGCCGATGATCTTGATGGAGTTCTTATTTGCCCCGACAGTGCCATCGGCGCCGAGGCCGTAGAAGATGCAGCCGACGACCTCCTTCGCCTCGGTGATGAACTCCGGGTCCACCGCCAGGCTGGTGTGCGCCACGTCGTCGTTGATGCCGACGGTGAAGTGGTTCTTGGGTGTCAGCGAGGACAGGTTGTCGAAGACGGCCTTCACCATCGCCGGGGTGAATTCCTTCGACGACAGCCCGTAACGTCCGCCCAATATGCGCGGCATGGAGCGCCGGCGATTGCTGGCGACCCCCTCCGCGAATGCGGTCACGACGTCCTGGTACAGCGGTTCGCCGGCGCTTCCGGGTTCCTTGCAGCGGTCCAGCACCGCAATCGACTTCGCGGAGACGGGCACCGCCTCGATCAGGTCGTTGACCGAGAACGGCCGGAACAGGTGCACCTGCACGACGCCCAGTTTGGCGCCGCGCGCATTCAGGTAGTCGATCGTCTCCCGCGCGGTTTCCACGCCGGAGCCCATGAGCACGACGACCCGATCGGCATCCTCCGGGCCGAAGTAGTCGAACAGCTTGTACTGACGGCCGGTCAGCTTCGCGAACCGATCCATCGAGGTCTGCACCGCGGCTGGCACGACCGCGTAGTAGGGGTTCACGGTCTCGCGGCCCTGGAAGTAGACGTCCGGGTTCTGTGCGACGCCGCGGATGACCGGCCGCTCCGGGCTGAGGGCGCGCTGCCGGTGCCCGAACACCAGGTCGTCCTCGATCATCGCGCGCACGTCGGCATCGTCGAGCACCTCGATCTTGGCGACCTCGTGCGAGGTCCGGAACCCGTCGAAGAAGTGCACGAACGGAATGCGCGACGCGAGGGTGGCGTTCTGCGCGATGAGCGCCATGTCGTGCGCTTCCTGCACTGAGCTGGCGCAGAGCATCGCCCACCCCGTCATTCGGGCGGCCATCACGTCGGAGTGATCGCCGAAGATCGAGAGCGCCTGCGCCGCGAGGGCCCGAGCCGCCACGTGGAAGACCGTGGGCGTGAGTTCGCCGGCGATCTTGAACATGTTGGGGATCATCAGCAGCAGCCCCTGCGACGCGGTGAACGTCGTCGTCAGGGCGCCGGTCTGCAGCGCGCCGTGCACGGCGCCCGCGGCGCCGCCCTCGCTCTGCATCTCGACGACATGCGGCACGGTGCCCCAGATGTTCGTCTTGCCTTCGGACGCCCACTGATCCGCGAGCTCGCCCATCGTGGACGACGGTGTGATCGGGTAGATCGCGCAGATCTCGTTCACCCGATATGCGATCGAAGCGGCGGCTTCGTTGCCGTCGAACGTTTTCACCTTGCGAGCCATCTCCAACAGTCCTCTCTCTTCAGCGTCAGCGATCCGCGGCCAGCCGCCGGCGATGCGCGGCAACCGTCAACGATCAACGGATCACGTGAGCAGCGGTTCCCCCACCCGGCGCGGGAGCGGGCTCCGGAACCATCGTGATGGCCCCGCACGGGCACTGGTCGTAGCAGATGGCGCAGCCGGTGCACGTGGCGAAGTCGTACTCGTAGCGCTTGCCCGGGCCGAGCTTGATCACGGCCTTCTCCGGGCACGCCGACAGGCAGCCGTCGCACTCGAAGCAGTTGCCGCACGACAAGCAGCGCTGCGCCTCATAGCGTGCCGCATTGGGCTCCAGGCCGGCGACGACTTCCTCGAACGTCTGCCGGCGCCGCTCGATGTCGATGGTGCTCTGCCCGCGCTTCTTCGCCTCGGCGTGGTACCAGATGCGCAGCATCTCGAAGCTGGCGATCTCGTGTTTCGCAACCGGCAGGTCGCTGGTGGCGCGCAGCCACGCGTCGATCGCGCGAGCGGCCTTCTTCCCGTGGCCTACGGCTGTCGTCACGGTGCGATCGAACGGCACCATGTCGCCGCCGGCGAAGACGCCGGGGCAGCCGGTCTGCATGTCGGGGCCGACGATGACGGTGCCGTCTTTCTTGAACTGGATGCCGGGGATGTTCTTGACGAAGCCGGTGTCGGTGTCCTGCCCGAGCGCCAGGATCAGCGAATCGGCCTCGAGCGTCTCGAACTCGCCGGTCGGCTGCGGGAAGCCCTTCCCGTCCAGCTTCATCCGCTCCACGGTGAACGTGGTGCCGTCGATCTGCTTGATGGTGCGCAGCCAGTGAATCTTGATGCCCTCTTCCACGGCCTCGTCGGCTTCGAAGTCGTGCGCGGGCATCTGCTCGCGGGTGCGGCGGTAGATGATGAGCGCCTCGTCGGCGCCAAGCCGCTTCGCCGTGCGCGCGGCATCCATTGCCGTGTTGCCGCCGCCGTAGATCGCCACGCGGCGTCCGATCTGCGGTGCGTCGGGACTGACCTCCACGTCCTTGAGAAACTGCAGCGCGTCGTAGATCTTGCCGGCGTCCCTCGCGGGGATGTCCTGGCGTTTGCTCAGGTGCGCGCCCACGGCGAGGAACACGGCGTCGAACCCACCCGCCGCCTTCTCGGCCATCAGGTCGTCCACCTTGTGATTGAGGACGATCTCGACGCCCAGCGCCGCGATCCGGGCGATTTCGGCGTCGAGCACCTCGCGCGGGAGGCGGTACTTCGGAATGCCGAAATGCATCATGCCGCCGGCCAGCGGCCCCGCTTCCCGGATCACGACGGCATGACCGCGCCGCGCCAGGTGCCACGCCACCGAGAGCCCGCTCGGGCCGGCGCCGACGACGAGCACGCGCTTGCCAGAGGGGGGCGCGTCAGGCGCGATCGTCCAGCCTTCCGCAACGGCCATGTCGCCGAGAAACCGCTCGACGGCGTGGATGCTCACCGACTCGTCCACCTCGGCGCGATTACACGAGTCTTCGCACGGGTGATAGCAGACACGCCCGTGCACCGCCGGCATGGGGTTGTCGCGGACGATGATCTCCCAGGCTTGGCGATAGCGGCCGGCCTGCGCCTCGGCCAGCCAGGCCTGGACGTTTTCGCCGGCCGGGCACGCGTGATTGCACGGCGGCAGGCGGTCGACGTAGAGCGGCCGCATCGTGCGCACCGGCGACACGCGGTCGCGTTGAGTGGGTGTCTGGGGTTCGGCGGACACGGACGTCATCCTTCCTGGCCGCGCATCGCAGTACGGCGCTGTGATTCCGCACGGACAGGTCTCGACCTGCCGCGATCACGAACACGCTGGCGCTTGCGCGATGAGAGCGGGGGACCCGCGCGGTGCGGCGGGGCTGTGACCCTGCGTGAGGCACGGCGTCGAGGCTGTGACCTCGCAGGAGCAAGCGCCGAGCCACGGCGGATTCCGTCATGCGTGGCGAGTCTGACGAGAAATGCCGTGTTTTTAGCAGGATGCGAGGGGGACGCGCTGCGAGCCGGCGGAATAACCCACCGCGTCCGCGAAATACTCCGCACGACGCGCGATGCTCTTCCGGCGCTCGGCCACTCGGCCTGCAGGCTGCGCCGGGCAGGTGAATGTCCGTTTGCTGGCCGACTTCAACAGCTCCGCAGGTGTGAGCGGCCGGCGCGTTGTTCGTGCTCGCGTGCGCGATCTAATGGCGACGAAGCGGCTCACACCGGCACATCAGACCACCATCGGTTGCGCGGCCCGCGGCAGGGTGGCTGTGGTTGCTCCTCAGTTCGCCGCCGCGTGCCACCAGCCGGTCCGGCGGCCACGATGGTGCCTGAGCCTCATCATCGTGCTGCCGAATCGGGCCTGGTGGTTCGGGGTGAACCTTCGCGGTACGGTGATCCGCGGCGAGACGTGCACGTGCACCTGGTGAACGCCCGGGGCTCGGGCCCCGGGCCGCAGCCGCGCCGGGCGGGAGCCACCGTCATCCCCAGCCCGTTAGAGTTCCCGCAGCCAGATGTTGCGGTATTTCACCATGTGATTGTGGTCCTGCAGTGAGATCGGCAGCCTGTCGGCGTGCGCCTTGTAGTACGGCGGTCCCTCGTGAGTGGTGACGCCCATCACCTCGACGTGATCCTGGATCAGCACGCCGTTGTGGAACACCGTGAACGTGGCACGCTTCGTCACGCGCCCGTCCGTGTTGAATGCCGGCGCGTGGTAGACGATGTCGTACACCTGCCATTCACCGGGCTTTCGCGTGACGTTCACGAGCGGCGCGTACTGCTTGTAGATCGATCCGGCCGACCCGTGCCAGTACGTCTCGTTCTCGAAAGAGTCGAGCACCTGCACCTCGTACGTGCTCTGCAGGAAGATGCCGCTGTTGCCGCGGTCCTGCCCGGTGCCGTGCGCCGGCGACGGCGTCGCCCACTCGACGTGCAGCTGCACGTCACCAAACGCCTGCTTCGTGCGGATGCCGCCGGTGCCCGGCTTGACCGTCATGACGCCCTCCGCGACCGTCCATGCTGCCGGGCCGTCGCCCTTTTCTTTTTCCCATTTCGAGAGATCCGTGCCGTCGAACAGCACGATCGCATCCGATGGCGGAGCGCCCACGGTTGCGCCCGCGGTGACGACGCGGGGCGGGTTCTTGGGTGCGGGCACCTCGTTGGCGTGCGGGTCGCGCGGAGGGGCCGGTGCCGGCGGTGCGGGCTGCTGCGCGAGGACGAACGCCCCGGCCGCGATGAGCGCACCGCTCGTCATCAGCGTGCGCATGAAGGCTCGGTTCAGTGACATGGTGCTGCGACTCCTTCGGTGACAAGCTCGTTGGGCTCCGGGCTCCGGGCTCCCGGCCGTCCGTGGTGCAGCGTGCATTGTGCATTGCGCGTGGCGATTGCGCCAACCGTCGGGGGTGGCCCCGCGTCTGTCGCTCCGAGGTGCACGATATCGATGTTCAATGCCAGAGCGACACGGCCGGGAGCCTGGAGCGCGGAGGCCGGAGCCCGGCCGTCACTCCCCAAACATCTTGTTCAGCAGGTCCGCAAGCCGGTAACCCGCGAGGGCGATGGCCTGTTGCGCCGTGATGAAGGCCTGCTGGCGGTAGTCGTCGCCCGGCAACTCGCCGCGCTTCAAGCTGGCGGGATACGCCGATGCCTTGGTCATCTCGAACCCTTCACGCGCCCACGCTTCGTAGTTGCCGGACTGCAGACGCGCGAGCATCGCCGCCCGAGGGTGCCTGGCCGTGATCATGGCCGCCAATCGCTCGACGTAGGCGGCCTCCGATTCGCGATCGTTCCGCGGCACCGAGCGGTCCAGAATGCCGTCCCAGTACCCATGCAGCCGCAGTGGTCGTGGATCGGCCTGCAGCACGAACAGATTGCCGCCCTGGTCACCCCTCTGCTCGTCGAGTTGTGCGGTGATGCGGGCGTTGGTGTGCAGCGGCTGGTGAAGGTCGCCGACCAGGTGCAGAATCCACGCGAGGGCGACCGCCCGCTCGGGGAGTGTCGTTCCGCATTGGGCGCTTTTGCAAACGGCATACGCGCGGAGAACCGGCAGCTCGGCGAGGATGTTCGTCGCGGGCGGCTTGACGTCCGGCCGGTCCGTCGGCCGATCCGCACCGTTCGCACCTGAGACGCCCTGCCAGAAGTAGTTGATGTAGTGCCAATCGCCGCGGCTGAACCGGATGCAGGGACGCGGATCGTTCTCGGCGGGGCGCACGATGTCGGCCCACGTGCTCGCCCGCTCGAAGAACTCGCGCTGGCGTATAGTGAGCGGCCGCGTGTCGCTGGGCAGCAGATCGATCAGACACGCATCGGGTGGGGCGGCCGCGAGCAGCGCCGTAACCCGCTCGCGCACGGCGGGCGTCACTGTATCCCATGCGATCCGTGCGACCACCTCGTGACCGGTGGCATTCCAGGCCCAACCCGGCTGAGGAGTCAGCAGGAGGAGAGCGAGCGTGAGCAAGAGGCGCATGGCTACAGTGTAGGGCCGGAGCTCAGTCGGCTGCGCGCGCAGCGCTCGACCGATCCTGACCGAACTCGAACGGCGCGATTGCAATGCCACGTCATCGATCGTAGGCTCCTCGCGAATGTGCCGCATCCCTGAGCACTCCGGTGGCTGACATGCTGCGAATGGCCGGCCGCACGCTCAGGACCGACTGGCGCTTCACGTGCGTTGCTGCGGCCTTGCTATCCGTCACGCTGGGAGCGGCAACCGCTATGTTTGCTGCGGTGAACGCCGTGCTCCTGAGGCCATTCGGCTTCACCGATCAGACGCGCATCGCGGTGCTGTGGCAGACGGACCTGCGCCGCGCCCTGCCGGTGATCGAAGTGGCGCACGGCGAAGCCGCGGACTGGGCGGCCCGGAGCCGGTCGGTCGAGGAAATCGGCGTCTTCGGATCGGTGAACTGGTCCCTGACCCTGGTCGGTGCTGGCAGGCCAGAATCGCTGACCATGGCCGCCGTATCGGCGCCATTCTTCAGGGCGCTCGGCGTGGCACCGCAGATCGGGCGAGCGTTCGACGCGAGCGACGAGGCCGGTTCGCGGCCCCGCGTCGCAATCATCAGCCATGGCCTCTGGACCCGGCGCTTCGGCGGCGACCCCGCAGTCCTCCGACAGGTGCTTCGGACACAGCCCCGCGCGAACGCTCCCCCGGAACTGATCTCGATCGTCGGCGTATTGCCGGCGGGCGTCGACTTCCCGCGCGGAGCCGACGTGTGGCTGCCGGCCGGTCCGCTCGTCCGCAGCGCGGCGGCCCAATACACGGGCGGCGATGAGGGGGCGGCCCTTCAATGGCTCCGGGTGTTCTTCGCCGTCGCGCGCCTCAGACCAGACGTCAATGCGGCCCAGGCGCGGCGTGAGCTCACGCACATCCTTCGCACGACCGACACGAAAGGCGGCCCCGAGCCTCCGACCGAAGTCGTGGTCACACCGATCGTCGACTTCCTCGTCGGGCCTGCCAAGCCCGTGCTCTGGGCGCTGCTCGGCGGAACGGCGCTGCTGCTGGTCGTCGCGTGTGCGAACGTTGCGGGCCTGCAGGCCTCTCGCGCGGCCCGGCGCAAGCGGGCGCTTGCGATCCGCATCGCGGTTGGCGCGTCACGCCGGCAGCTCATGGCGCAGGTCGTGTTCGAAACCGTCGTCATCACCTCCGTTGCCGCCGTCGGCGCGCTGGGAATCGCCGCCGCGCTGCAGCGCGCGCTCGTGATGCTGGCGCCGATCGACGTGCCTCGCCTGGGCGACATGATGGCGCTCGACGCGCGCGTGCTCGGCTTCGGCATCGTCGCAGCGTTTACCACCGTAGGACTGAGCGCCTTGTGGCCCACCGTCGTGGTGAGCCGGCTCGATGCCACTCGTGTGTTGGCCCACGGCGGCGCGAGCTCCGCCGACCCCGGCGGCCGGCGGGTGCAGCGGGCTGTCGTGATGGCGCAAGTGGCTCTCGCGTTGACGCTGCTCGCCGGTACAGTCGTATTCCTGCGCAGTATCGAGGCGCTCGATGATGCCGCCCTGGGCTTCGAGCCGGAACATCTGTTCGCGCTGCCGGTGTCCTCGACGGTCGTCGATCCGGCCCGCTGGGATGTTGCCTATGCGCGATTCGAGGAGCGCATCCGCGCGTTGCCGCAGGTTGGCGCGGTCGGCTCCGTGTACCTGCGCCCGCTGCTCGGGCCGATCGGGCTCGACAACCAGCCACTCTACCCAGGTCAGGTTCCGGAGGACCCCTCCACGTGGGGGTTGAACCCGCACGTCAACCTGCAGACGGTCACGCCGGAATACTTCCGCGCGATGGGGATCCGCGTGCTGAAAGGTCGTGCGTTCAGCGACACGGATTCCACGGCCGCTCCCGGCGTGGTGATCGTCAGTGAGCGCGCCGCCGCCCGATTGTGGCCGGGGCGAAACCCGCTCGGGCAACGCCTCAGCGACATGTCGTACCGCATGACGACGGGCCACGGACCCGTGATGTGGCAGACGGTGATTGGTGTCGCTGAAGACGTGCGATATCGGGGGCTCACCGATGTGCGGCTCGATCTGTACGTGCCGGCCGCGCAGTCCAATCAGCGCGTGCAGTACGCGATGATCCGGACGGCGAGCGGGTTGCCGGCGACATTGACGAGCGACGCACGAGCCGCGGCGCAGGGCGTCGACGCGAGCCTCGAGGTGGGAGATGCAGTGGCGATGAGCGCCGTCGTCGCACACGAGAGCGCGCCCTGGCGTTTCATCTATCGCGTGTTCGTCGCCCTCGGATCCCTGGCGCTCACGCTGGCCATCGTCGGGCTCGGCGCGGTCATCACGCTCGCGATCGCGACGCGACACCGTGAGCTCGCCATCCGGTCGGCCCTCGGCGCCGATCGCGCGCGGCTCGCGCGGCTCATCTTCCGCGAAGCCATGGCCCTGCTCCTCGTCGGTGCGGCCGCGGGCGTGCTCGCCGCGCTTGCGCTCGGCCGCACCGTCGGGAGCGTGCTCATCGGCGTTGCGGCGCACGACCCGCTGTCGCTCGGCGCTGCCCTGACGGCGACCGTCGCCGCGGGAGCGGTGTGCTGCTGGTGGTCCGCCGCCCGCGCGGGTGAGGTCTCGCCGACGATCGTCCTTCGATCGGAGTGAGCCGTTCACGAGAGACGGGGTGACTTGGCCCGGACCGGAGGTTCGTTCTCCTAAACCGGACGTTGTCACTCCATGGGCGGCATCCCCATCAGAGCCCACTCCTCGCGCGCGGGACCGTAGACGCCGGGGACCTTCAGTCCCGCCTGCCGCATGAGCACCGTCATCTGGCCGCGGTGGTGGGCCTGGTGCGCGATTAGAGCGTACAGGCTGAAACCATTCGTCCAGCGCTCCCCGTACATGTCTCGTTCGTCGCCGAGCGACGCGTCTGTCCAGCTTCCTCGAATCTGACCGAGCAAAGAGTTGCTCGCCCGTTCGTACGTGCGGCGGATCTCTTCTGCAGCAGCCGGAGCGGGGCCATGCTCGGGCCCGTCGACGTGCAGGCCGGTTCGGTTCATCATCTCGGCAATCGTCACCGCGATGTGCCACGCCAGGAACCCGAGCGAGCGCCCATCAGGCGTGACACGCTGGCCGAGCGAGGCATCAGTCAGCTCGGCCAGGACCTTCCGGGTCGAGTCGAACTCTGACTGCAACACGCGTTCGACATCATCGATTCGTCGGAACATGAGGAACCTCCGGGCAAGGATTCACACATCAGGAATGCGTTCGGCCGAATTCGTACAATGACCCTTCATACCATGAGTCACCCGCGGTTGCTCGTCGGTTCTCGTGTGCTGCATGCGACGTTCGCGCTCATCTCGTGCGTCCTGCTCGGTTCCAGTCCTGTCGCCGCCCAGACCGCGACCGCCACGCTCGTCGTCGAGGCGCGTGACGCGGGTGGAGCGCTATTGCCGGCGGTCGAAGTGCGCCTGGTGAACCAGGCCAGCGCCGTCGAGCGCGTGGCCATGACGACGAGCGCAGGAACGCTCACGGTGCCGCTCCTGCCCGCCGGCGTGTACCGCGTCACGGCCAGCGTGGCGGGGTTCAAGAAGGAAGTCGTGAACGACGTGCGCCTCGAGGCGGGCGGCAAGGGAACGCTGGACCTGGTGCTGGTGCCAGGGTCGTTCGAAGAGTCGATCGTCGTCAGTGCGGACGCCGCGCGATTGAAGACAGGCGACAGCACGCTTGGCGAGAGCTTCGAAGGTCGGCTGCTCGTCATGGTGCCGGTCGAGAACCGCGACTTCCTTCAGTTCACGTACCAATCGCCCGGCGCGGCGACGCCGGCCCCTGGCTCGCGCCTCTCCACGCAGGCGCAACGCGGGCGTAAACGTGTCAGGCGCCCGGGAGGCGGCGAACAACTTCCTGCTCGACGGAGTGGACAACAACGATCTGTTTCTCAACCGGCTGGTGGTCACGCCCAGCCTCGATGCGATCCAGGAGTTCACGCTCGTCCAGAACACCTACGATGCCGAGTACGGCCGCAACAGCGGCGCGCAGGTGAACGTCGTCACGAAGTCTGGTGGCAGCCGTGCGCGGGGCTCGATGTTCGAGTACTGGCGAGACGAGGCCTTCGATGCGCGAGGGGTCTTCGACGCGCCCGATGAGCCCACGCCGCTGTTCCGACGCCACCAGTTCGGCGGCACGATCGGTGGGCCCATCACCCGGGCACGCAGCTTCTACTTCGCGAGCGCCGAAGGGCTCTGGACGCGCAGTGCCGAGACCCGGGTGGCCCACGTACCCACCGAAAGGGAGCGAGCCGGCGATTTCGGCGCCAGTGGCCTGGTGCTGCGTGACCCGCTCACCGGTGCGGCGTTCCCGGGCAATCGGATTCCAACCGATCGTCTCGATCCGGCCGGTGTGAACACGGCGGCGCTCTATCCGGATCCGAACCGCGCGGCCGCCGACCAGAACCTGGTGACCTCACCGCTCGGGTCGCGAGACGGGCTCCAGCTGACCGTCAAGACCGACCACCACTCGTGGCGTGAGAACCCCGTGTTCCTTCGCTATAGCCTCACCGCGGATGAGCGTGCCCAGCCATTCCCGGCGCGTGGACGCAACGTGCCCGGGTTCGGCATCTCCGTTGTGGACGTCGGTCAGAACGCCGCGGCCGGTGCCTCGCTGATGCTGCCGCACGGCGTCTTCAACGAGGTCCGGGTCGGATGGAACCGGCTGCGACGCCAGAACGCACCGCTCGCGAGCGGGCTGAACGGCTTCGAGGCGCTGGGGATCACGGGCCCAACGCTGCCGGAGGCAGACGGTGGGTACCCGGCGTTCGTCATGGCCGGCTACGAAACGCTCGGCGACGATCCGAACCTGCCGGTGTCGCGGCGCACGCAGACGATCCACGTCAGCGACAGCCTGACCGTCGAGCGCGGGCGCCACCATCTCAAGGTCGGCGGGGAAGTGCGGCACTATCGGTCGGATGGCTACAACCATCTCTTCGCGCGCGGTCAGCTGACGTTCCGCGGTGCGTACACGGGAAACGCGCTGGGCGACCTGTTGCTCGGCCTGCCGTCACTGACCCTGCTCGCCGTCAACGACAACCCGCAGGCGCTGCGGACCAATGCGTTCAACCTGTTCGCGCAGCACGACTGGCGTCCCGCCTCGTCGCTCACGATCGACACCGGCCTTCGCTACGAGCTGAACCAGCCGCCGGTCGATGCGGCGGACCGGATGCGAATTTTCGATCTCGCGACCGACACGCTCGTGCCGGTCGGCGAGAACGGTGTGCCACGGTCGGGCGTGAGCACGGATCGCAACAACCTGGCGCCGCGCATCGGCGCGAGCTGGCGGCTCACCGGCGCCGCTGACATGACTTTGCGCGCCGGCTACGGGCTCTATTACGACAGCGGCACGCTGATCGAGAACTCGGCGCTCTACTTCAACCCGCCGTACTTCGATCTCCAGGTGTTCGTCCCGTTCGGACAGCCGCTCTCCATTTCGAATCCATTCCCGGCGGGACACGGCATCCGGCCGTCGCCAGCCGTCAACACCTTGCAGCCCGACTTCGACACCGCCGTCACAGGGCAGGGCAGCCTTGGCCTCGACGCGCGGGTGCGTGGCGTCGAACTTGGCGCGCGATACGTCGGCTCGCACGGCGAGCACCTCGTGCGCCGCCGCAACATCAACCAGCCGGTGCCTGGCCCCGGACCGCTGGATCCGCGCCGGCCGACGGCGGGCTACGGCGACATCCTGCTGGTGGAGCCAGCGGCCTCTTCGTCGTACCATGCGCTGCAGCTGCGGGCCGAGCGGCAGCATGCGCGCGGGCTGTCGCTTCGCCTTGCCTACACGTGGTCCAAGTCCATCGACGACGCCTCGGCGTTCCTGCCGAGCGATGGGAACGACAACACGCCGCAGCAGGGCAGCAACGCCGCGGCCGAGCGCGGGCTGTCGGACTTCGACGTGCGGCATCGGCTCTCGACCGCGGTCGTATGGGTCCTTCCCGATCGCGCGACGTGGTGGTGGGCGCGGGGCTGGCAGGCGAGCGCGATCCTTGCGATCCAGTCAGGGCGCCCTTTCACGCCGCGCGTCGGATTCGACAACAGCAACACGGGCAACGTTGGCGGTTCGTTCGGGTACGACCGCCCGAACGCGGTCGATCCTGCAGCCGCGCCCGCCAACGCCGTGCGCTATGGCGGCCGCGCGTTCGTGATTGCGCCGCCGTACACGTTCGGCGACGCCGGGCGCAACATCCTGACGGGGCCGGCGTTCGCGAGCCTCGATGCGGCGCTCGGGCGTGTGTTTGCGCTCGGCGGGGAGCGTCGTCTGGACGCGCGGCTCGAGATCTACAACGCGCTCAACCGCGCCAACTTCGGGCTTCCCGACAGCTTCGTCGATCGGCCGACGTTCGGGCAGAGCCTGTCGGCGTATTCCGCGCGCCAGCTTCAGCTGGTGGCGCGATTTGAGTTCTAAACGTCGCGGCACACCGCGGGCGGGCTGACGTTCGGAGGCGATGGCCTTCATCCCGGCTGCTTGTTGTAGAGTTAGGCGACCATGAGCGTCTGGGGTGAGGCGATTCGGGCGTTGCTGCACGAACGAGGCATGACGCAACTCGAGCTCGCGCGGCTGGCGGGCATCAGCCGCACGACCGTCCTGCACGCCGTCCGCGGCGGCCATTGCGGTACGGACACCCTCGTCAAGATGGCGCGCGCTCTGAACATCGATGTGGCGGAGCTGTTCACGATTCCGCTGGATCCAGGGCTGCGACGGGACCGCATGGTCGCCGCCGTGCTGCGTGAGCTCTCCGAATCCGTCTCTGCGGCGGTCCTGCAGGAACTCGAGCACAAGCGCAAGCGCCGGCTGACGCGCGGGAAGCGCACGGACCGACGGCTGCCGTTCGCGGATTGAGGCACGCGGCTCCGGAGGCATTCTGGCCTGCCGTCCCGTGGGTCACACTGCCAAGGCACAGAATCGCCCACTCGGTCCACGCTCGTTCGTGGCAAGATCGCGTCAGCCGATCCGATGTCCCTCCGCGACCGTGCTCCGGTTTTCTACGATCCGCATCAACGTCGATGGCGCTGGGTCCGGCGCAGCGGCGCGACCCTGCTCGGCATCATTTCTCTCTCCTTCGTGAGCCTCGTGGCGACCGTTCTGGTCAATCCCGTATTGCCCAGCCTCGGCCTCCTGCCTGTTCCCAGGCTGCCGCAGGTGCACCACCTGGTGTTGCCGCGGCCCGAGCGCCCCGTCCGCCGGGCCGAACGCCGGTATCTCGACTACAGGCGCGCGCTCACGGAACTGGCTGACCGGCGGCATCGCCCCGTGCGTGCTGTTCCACACGCTGCCCAGCCGACGCGCCTGGTGGCGTACTTCGTCAACTGGGACGACACCAGCCTGACCTCGCTCAAGCAGCACATCGCCAGCATCGACACGCTCATCCCCGAGTGGCTGCACGTGGGAGACGCGCACGGCGCCCTCGTGCCCGACGACCCGGGTCGTCAGGCCGAGGTCCTGTCGTTCGTCCGGGAGACACGTCCCGAGCTTCGAATCGTGCCGCTCGTCAACAACTTCCACGCAGCCAGCGGGGAATGGGACGGAGCTGCGTTGGCCGTGATGCTGGCCCAGCCCGCGGACCGCGCGCACACGATCGACAACCTGCTCGCGTTCGTGCAGCAACGGAAGCTCGCAGGCGTCAGCATCGATTTCGAGAGCCTGCCCGCCCGCAGCCGCCGCGACCTGCTCACGTTCATGCGCGAGCTCTACGCGCGGTTTCACGGCGCCGGGCTGGAAGTCTCGCAATCCGTACCGTTCGACGATCCCGCCTTCGACTACGAGGGCCTCGCGGCCGCCACCGATTACCTGGTGCTCATGGCATACGACGAACACACCGGCTCCGGCGAGGCCGGCCCGCTCGCGTCGCAGCAGTGGTTCGCCGACACGCTCGAGCGCCGCCTCGAGCGGCTCGACGCCGAACGGGTCGTCGTTGCGATTGGGAGCTACGGGTACGACTGGTCCCAGCGCCGCGGTGATGGCACCGTGGTCTCGTTCCAGGAGGCGATCCGGACCGCTGCCGATTCCGAGGGCGTCATTGCACTCGACCCGTCGTCGTTGAACCCGACGTTTGCGTACGCGGACGAGCACGAGCAGCCGCACCAGGTGTGGTTCCTGAACGCGGTCACCGCCTTCAACCAGCTGCGGGAGGCAGAGGCGTACCAGCCGCACGGCGTGGCGCTCTGGCGGCTGGGCTCCGAGGACCCCACGATCTGGACGGTCCTCGATCACCGTGATGCGCTCGGCGCCGGCGTGGCGCACGGCATCGAGACGATCGGCTATGGGTACGACATCGACTACGAAGGTCGCGGCGAGGTGCTGCGGGTCACCGGCACGCCGCGCCTGGGCCGCCGCGAAGTGCAGTACGACACGACCAGGCAACTGATCACGGGCGAGCGGGTCCTCGAGTTCCCGTCTGCCTACATCATCTCGCGCTGGGGCGCCGACTCCCCGCGCCGCGTCGCGCTCACCTTCGACGACGGGCCCGACGCCGTGTGGACACCGCAGATATTGGACGCGCTGCGCCGTGAGCATGCGCCGGCGACGTTTTTCGTCATCGGCCTCAACGCCGACCTGAACCGGCGCATCGTGCGGCGCATCCTCGACGAGGGCCACGAGATCGGCAATCACACCTTCACGCACCCGGACATCTCCGCGATCTCGTGGCAGCAGCTCCGCCTCGAGATCAACGCCACGGAGCGCCTCTTCGAAGCGACCGCGGGCCGGCGCTCGCTCCTGTTCAGGCCGCCATACGCGGAAGACATCGAGCCCGAGACTCCAGACCAGGTCGCTCCGCTCCTGTTCACCAGCAACCGCGGCTATTACACCATCGGCATCGGGATTGACCCCGGCGACTGGAAGAACCCGGGCGTGGATCGGATCGTGGGCGCTACGCTGCAGCAGGCGCAGGCCGGCAAGGGCCGCATCGTGCTGCTGCACGACAGCGGCGGCAACCGCCAGGAAACCGTCGACGCGCTGCCCGGCATCATCCGGTCGCTTCGGCAGAATGGATTCGAGCTGGTGACCGTCTCGTCGCTGATGGGACTGACGAGAGATGCCGTCATGCCGCCGGTGCCGTCCGGGAGCGGCTTCTCCCTGATTGCCTCGGATGCGGCCTTCATGGCTCTCGGCTCGGTGAGCGCGGTGCTGCGGACGCTGTTTCTCCTCGGCATCGTGCTCGGCATTGCGCGCCTGGCCGCGATTGGCCTGCTGGCCATCGCACAGAAGGTGAGGTCGAGGGCCCGCGCAGCGGCGGCCGATCACCCTGCCGACGCCATCGCGGTGGTCGTACCGGCGTACAACGAAGCACGCGTGATCGTGAGGACGGTGCGCTCCCTGCTGGGTTCGAACGGCCCTCCGTTCGAGATCGTGGTCGTGGACGACGGGTCGAGCGATGACACGTTGGATGCGGTGACACGCGCGTTCGCGGGCGAGGCTCGAGTCCGGGCGTTTCGCACCCCGAACGGCGGCAAGTCGGCCGCCCTCAACTTCGGCATGCGCCACACTACCGCTCCGATCGTCGTCGCGCTCGATGCCGACACGGTGTTCAGCCCCGACACCGTGCGGCTGCTCGCGGCCGCGTTCTCGAATCCGCGCGTCGGCGCGGTCGCCGGCAACGCGAAGGTGGGGAACCGTCTCAACCTCCTCACGCGCTGGCAGGCGCTCGAGTACATCACCAGCCAGAACCTCGATCGGCGTGCGTTCGATCTGCTCGGGTGCATCACGGTCGTTCCGGGCGCGGTCGGGGCGTGGCGGCGCGAGCTCGTGCTCGCGGCGGGTGGGTTCTCCACCGACACGCTGGCCGAAGATGCGGATCTCACGATGGCCATCCTGCGGCAGGGATACGACGTGGTGTACGAGGCGCGCGCGCTCGCCTACACCGAGGCGCCCGACACGGTCCGAGGGCTCCTGAAGCAGCGCTTCCGGTGGGTGTTCGGCACCCTGCAGGCGGCGTGGAAGCAGCGTGACGCCTTGCTGCGGCCCCGCTTCGGCGCACTGGGGATGGTGGCGCTGCCGAACCTGCTCGTCTTTCAGCTGCTGTTCCCGCTCGTGGGACCGGTCATGGATCTGCAGATGGTGCTGGCGGGCGTGGCGGCGCTCGTGCAGCAGCATCAACACCCGGCCGAGTATTCCGCCGAGGCGCTCACGCGCACGCTGTTCTTCTACTCGCTCTTCGTCGCCGTGGATCTCGGGGCGGCGCTGCTGGCGTTCTTCCTCGAGAAAAAAGAAGACAAGCGGCTGCTGGTCTGGCTGCCCCTGCAGCGGATCGCATATCGCCAGTTGATGTACTACGTGGTCGTGAAGTCGATCACGACCGCGGTGCGCGGTACGACGGTGGGCTGGGGAAAGCTGGAGCGCAAGGCCACCGTTGCGCATTGAGCCAGCTCTGCCATTCTCGACCACTGCCTCGAATTCGTTCGCGCCCATTCGCCGCGGGGCAGTGCGCGAGGCGCGCAAAACCCCTCGAATTTGCGCACAGCCGTCCGCACGTATAGAGTCGCGCAATCGTCTGCCTCAACGGCATGCTCGGTGCGGCGAGCGGCGCGGCGACGGATCGGAACACTTTGATGCGGCCATGCCCATTCGGTTTGATGCCGGAGGCGGCGTTGCTGCCGGTTTGTCAGGAGTCCCGCGGGGAGGTTCGCCATGCGTCGCCGGTCTCTCGTCGTCACCGCCTCCGTCACGACGCTCATCATCGGCGCGGCCCTCGTCACGAGCGAGCGCCCGGTGGCCACGCAGTCGTCCGGCACCGCGTACACCGCGGTTGATCTCGGCACACTGGGCGGATCTCAGAGCCGCGCCCGTGCGGTGGGCGACCTGGCGTACTCCGTCGTGGGGAGCAGCACCACCGCGTCAGGCGCTAC
The DNA here is from genome assembly GCA_963697705.1 of Vicinamibacteria bacterium. Taxonomy (GTDB): domain Bacteria; phylum Acidobacteriota; class Vicinamibacteria; order Vicinamibacterales; family JAENWD01; genus CAVUCH01. Next base: position 648,139 of record CAVOPA010000003.1, on the reverse strand, counting down.
TCGAGCGTTCCGGTACCGGTTCTTCGATGGGTTCACCAATCTCGGCACGCTCGGCGGCTCGAACAGCGAGGCGTGGGCGGTGAGTGGCTACAACTCCTACATCGCCGGTCGCGCGCAGCTCTCCACGTCGAAGTACCACGCCTTCTTGTGGGCAGACGGATATCCCACGGCAGGACCGATGATCGATCTCGGCACGCTCGGCGGCTCCGAGAGCCGAGCGTACGGCGTCAACGACTCCAAAGTCGTCGTCGGGTGGTCCTACACGGCAGGTGATGCGGCCACTCGCGCGTTCGTGTACCGCGACGGACACATGTCGGCCCTGCCGGTCTCCTTCGGGGGCAGCAACAGCACGGCGCTGGCGGTTGAATCAGTACGACCACATTGTCGGGCAGGCAAGCCTGGCGGGCAACGCGGTGTCACATGCCTTCCTGTACATTGACGGCGTCGCCAAGGATCTCGGGTCGCCAGCGGGTACGAGCGTGGCCACCGCCATCAACGACTACGACCAGGTGGCAGGCTACTGGCTCGCCACCAACAACACATCCTCGCGGGCCTTCATCTACACCGGCGGCGCCATGCAGACGCTGCCGGGCCTCGGTGGTAGCTTTGCCTATGCCCACGGCATCGATCCGGCGGGAATGGTTGTGGGCGAGGCGGAGACGACCGGCGGGGCCCGTCACGCAGTACGGTGGAGGAACGGAGCGATAGAAGACCTCAATACCCTGCTGACGGCCGGCTCGGGCTGGGTGCTGCAGACGGCCAACGGCACCGATGGCCACGGGAACATCGTCGGCTATGGCCTCCACAACGGGCAGACCAGGGCGTTTCTGCTGTCTCCCCCCGTGGATCTGTTCCTCAGGGTCGACGCCCATAGCAATCAGCTCGACACCAACATTCCGAACCCGCAGGAAGCCGGCAGATCGCTGGATCTTGGCGCGACCGTCTGGCACGACGCGCCACACTGGGTCACCGGGATCGTGATCACCGACACGCTGGCAGGTCCTGCCGAGTACACGTGGTGGGACAGCAGCGCCGCCGATTGCACACAGGCGGCGCAGACGCTCACCTGCCGCGTGAAGGGCGCCATTGGTCCCGGCGGATTTGCCCGTGATGTCATGTTCCGCGTGCGCACGACCGGCCCAGGCATCATCACGCACACAGCGACGGTACGGGCAGACCAGACCGACCCGAACGTCGCCAACAACACGCAGAGTGAATCGAACCGGATCCTGAGCCTGGCGTCGTTCACGCTCAACTCGCCCGTGGTCGGCGGCAGCCCCGCTCTCGGACGAACGACGTTGACGAGCCCGACGGGATCGGGCGGGTCCACGATCAAGCTCGCCAGCAGCAACCCGGCGGTCGCGACGGTGCCGTCGCAATTCGACGTGCTGCCGTGGAGCAATGGCGGACTCTGGCGCGAGTTCTACGTCACGACGCAGCGGGTCACGCAGCAGACTACGGTGCAGATCAGCGCCACCTTCGGTCTCAAGACCATCACGAACACCCTGACGATCCTGCCATCGACGCCTTCGAGCCCGTACGGAGGCTCCCCCCGCGCGGTGCCCGGAACGCTCCAGGCCGAAGACTTCGATGACGGCGGCGAGGGCGTCGCATACCACGACTCCGATACGGCCAATTACGGCGGCTACTACCGGTCCGACCGGGGTGGACATCGAGAAGACGAGCGATAGCGGCGGCGGGTATGACGTCGGCTGGATCAGAGTTGGGGAATGGTTGAAGTTTACCGTGAATGTGGCGTCGGCCGGCTCATACACCCTGGAGGCGCGAGTCGCTTCCGGCGGGGCGGGCGGAACGTTCCACGTCGAAGCCAACGGCGGCGACAAGACCGGTCCCATGACGGTGCCCGATACCGGCGGGTGGCAGTCGTGGCGAACGGTCACCAAGCCGGTGACGCTCGGCGCCGGTGTCCAGGTGCTGCGCGTTGCCTTCGACGCGAACGGTCCTAACGGGGCGATTGGCAACATCAACTGGATTCGGCTCACGTCGGCGTCTGGCGGCTCGAGCCCGTTCGGCGGAGTGGCGCGCGCACTTCCGGGGACGGTGCAAGCTGAGGACTTCGACGCCGGCGGTCGAGATGTGGCCTATCACGATACGACGAGCGGCAATGCCGGCGGCGCGTATCGCTCGAACAACGTGGACATCGAGGCGACGACGGACATCGGTGGTGGTTACAACGTCGGCTGGATTACTCCCGGGGAGTGGTTGAAGTACACGGTCGACGTGGCTGCCGCAGGCACATACACCCTGAGCGCTCGAGTGGCGGTGAACGGCGGCGGCGGGACATTCCACGTGGAGGTCGGCGGCGTCGACAAGACCGGACCGATCGCGGTCCCAAACACCGGCGGCTGGCAGAAGTGGACCACGGTGACGAAGAACGTCACGCTCGGGGCCGGCACGCAAGTGTTCCGGGTGGTCGTGGACGCGAATGGGCCTACGGGTGTGTTCGGAAACCTGAACTACCTGACATTGGCCCCCAGGTAAGCCCCGTTCACGCTCGAGGTGCGCCCACGGCCGTGGCCGCACGCACCTCGTCGAGGAAGCGGCGCACTTTCTCGCGTGGATCGCCTGGCCCCAGGGTTTCGATCGGTACGTATCCGCGGTAGCCGGCCTCCCGGATGATGCGGACCACGGCAGCGGTGTCGGTCTTCTCCTCCTCGTTGCGGCGATACAGCCGTTCCTTGAGCTGCCAGGTGTAGGCGTAAGGCGCCAGCTTGGCGATCTCCGCGTACGGATCCCCCATGCGGAGGCTGCCGATATCCACGTTGAGGCCGAACCACTCCGACGGGACGCGGCGGCGGAGTTCCAGCACCTGCTCGGCCGTCTTCACGAAGTCGTGGTGATTCTGCAACACGACGATCACGCCGCGGGCCGCAGCGCGGTCCGCGACCGAGGTGAGGCAGGCGACCACCCAGTCGCGCGCCTCCGACTCGGTGTGGCCGGGAGGCACTTCGAGGCCGGAGAACACGCGAAGCACCGGCGCGCCGAGCTTCGCCGCGACGTCGATCCACCGCGTGACGTGTGCCACTTCGGCATCGCGGGCGGATCCGTCGGCGAGCACGAAGTTGTTGCGGACGCCGGTGCCGCTGATGTCGAGTCCCGCTCGGAAGGCCCTGTGTTTGATCCGGTACACCTCTTCGTCGGATGCCGGCGCGGGGTAGCCTTTGAAGTAGTAGCCGGTGGGATCGACCGCGTCGAAGCCCAGCTCCGCGCAGTAGTCGATCACTTGTTCGAGCGACATCGCGCCGCTCGTCAACGCGTCGTTGAACGAGTAGAGATTGCAGCTCAGTTTGATTCGCGCGCGGGGCGCGGCGTCGACGACCGGCTGCTGTACGTTGACGGCCGTGGCAATCGGCAACGCCAACGCGCCGCGCACGAACGAACGGCGCCCGAGCGGAGGTGGCATGTCCGCAAGTATATGCACGGTATACTCGGGGGGAAGCACGCCGGAGTGGCGGAACTGGCAGACGCGCTCGGCTCAAAATCGAGTGGCCTAACGGCCTTGTGGGTTCGATTCCCACCTCCGGCATATTGACCGCGTCTCAGCTGCACGCCTCCGCCCGCTGATCGCGGATTCGCAAACGTGGAAGCGGAGACTGTCGGGGATTCTGCGAAAACCACCTCGCTGGTCACGCCTAAAGATGGGTGACGACTCCCTCCTCAGTTGAGGCGGCAGGGGACCGCTGCCTCCAATTTTCCCAAGGATTTCGCACGTCGAGGCCCACGGGAGACCGCTGGCGATTGTCCCAGAATCACGCTACCTGCCGATAGGATCGCCCCGTATAATGCCGCTGATTACGTGGCTCTACAGCCGGGTTCGACGCTCGGGCCGTACGAGGGTACTCGCTTTCATCGGCGCTGGAGGGATGGGCGAGGTGTATCGCGCCCGCGATCTACGCCTAAACCGCGATGTAGCGATCAAAGTGCTACCCCCAGACCGCGTAGGCGACAAGAGTCGTCGCCGCCGGTTCGTCCAGGAAGCACAGGCCGTCTCGGCCCTCAATCATCCGCACATCATCACCATTTACGAGATCGAATCCGCCAACGGCATCGACTTTATCGTGATGGAGTATGTGCGGGGCAAGAGTCTCGACACGCTTATCCCTCACCACGGAATGCGGCTGAATGAGTTCCTGCGTATCGCAATTCCGATTGCTGATGCGCTGGCCGCAGCGCATGTGCACGGCATCATTCATCGCGACCTGAAACCTGCCAACGTCATGGTCGGGACTGACGGCGGTGTGAAGGTACTTGATTTCGGCCTCGCCAAACTGATGGGCGACGAACGCGCTGCCGACGAAACCGACGCTGCAAGCCAGTTTCACCGGATGTCGAGCCGCGACGCCGGTCCCGCCGAGACCGTAACCGCCGCTGGCGCGGTCAGTGCCCCGGGCAAGATCGCGGGTACCCCTGCCTACATGGCCCCAGAGCAGGCATTGGGTGAGCGGGTGGATGCGCGAAGTGACATCTTCAGCTTCGGTGCGATGCTCTACGAGATGCTGACCGGCGACTGCGCCTTTGCGGGCGCGAGTACCGCAGAGACGTTGGCTGCCGTTGTTCGCGCGCAACCAAAGCCACTCGGCGAGATTGTGCCGAATACGCCCGGCGACCTGCAAAAGCTGATTTCGCGCTGTTTGCGCAAAGACCCGGAGCGGCGCTTCCAGCACATCGGCGATGTGAGGATCGCGTTGCAAGAGATCAAGGAAGACTCGGAGTCCGGTTCTGCGGCCGCGGTGCCAACCTCCCGTCAGTATCGCGGGGTCATGATCACAGCGTTCATCGGAGTTGTGAGCGTCCTCGCCGCAATGACATGGCTGCTGAGATCCCCACCTAGAACCGACGCACCGCCGCCGCGAGTCGTGCCGCTCACGAGCTTCCCTGGTTTCGAGCGGGACCCGGCACTCTCACCGGATGGCAATCAGGTCGCATTCGCCTGGTCGGGCGAGAAAAACGACAACTGGGATGTCTACCTGAAGTTCGTGGGGTCGCCGGAGATGCGTCGGCTCACCACTGATCCACTTCAGGACGTCTCTCCTCGGTGGTCGCCTGATGGGCGATACATCGCATTCAAACGATGCCAACCAGTCGCAGCAGATCAGTCCCGAGGACCGGGCGACGTTGGGTGCCAGCTACGGCTGATCTCAGTTATGGGGGGGGCTGATTCCAAGATCAGCGATTTTCGGTTCGCCTCGGGGCAATTCGATTGGTCGCCGGATGGCCGCTTCATCGTGGCGTGGAATCAGCCAACAGGTCGCCAGACAGCAGCCGGCGGGACTGTACCTGTTGCCCGTCGCCGGCGGTACGCCGCGTCGGTTGACATCGCCGAAGGTGGTCACGGCTCAGGCTCCCGCATTCTCACGGGACGGACGTCGACTGGCGTATGCGTCGTGTATTGCCGCTGTTAATTCAGCCTGCGACGTGTACGTGCTCGACCTGGACACCGCCTTCACACCCGTGGGTCAGGCCCGCCGGCTGACATCGCAAGGGGCGCCGATTTCCGGGCTGACCTGGAGTCGGAACGGTCAGTCAATCATCTATGACGCGCAAGTCGTTCCGGGTCTTACATATCTCTGGAGCGTCGATGTCGCTGGGCACGATCAGCCGGTGCGAATCGAAGTGGCCGGCGTACGGGCGTCCGAGCCGGCGACCACGTCAGCGATGGACCGTCTTGTCTTTTCACGGTCTTTCCTTAACTTCGATGTGTACGAGATGGCGTGGGGCCACCCGCCACAACCTGTCGCGGCATCGTCATTCGACGATTTTCTGGCGCGCTTCTCGCCCGACGGCCGCCAGATTGTCTTCTGTTCAAATCGGTCTGGCGAGTCGTTCGAGCTGTGGATTGCATCGGCCGATGGCTCGGGCGCTCGGCAACTCACTCGCGGCATAGGTCGTGGCGCGTGCTCGGGAATCTGGTCGCCACATGGCCAACAGATCGCATTCGACTCTCTGGGCGAGGACGGGCGGTTTCACATCTGGCTCATCGATCCCGACGGTGGAACACCGCGGCAGGTCACCACGGATCCCGGCAGTCAGCGCGGGCCCTCCTGGTCTCACGATGGGCAATGGATCTACTACTGGCTTCAACAGTCAAACCATGGCGACGTCTGGCGCACGCGTCTGTCGGACGGTGTCAAGGAGCAGGTGACCCACGACGGGAAAACAGACGTTTGGGGTGGAGGTGTTCGACGGCTCGCATTTCTTATATCAGACAGAATCCGGGGCGCTCATGGAGGCACCGCTCGAAGGCGGCAGTGCCCGACAACTCGTCAAGTGCGCGTTCTTCGGGGCGTTCGCCGCGGGTTCGAGCGGCATCTACTACGCGGGATGCGAACCGCGCTCAGATCCCCCTGTGTATTTGCTCAATCCCGCGACTGGCAAGGAGCGATTGCTTGGGCAGCTCGAGAAGCTGGATCAAGTCCTACCTGTTGCCACACTTGGGGTATCTCCCCATCTGTGCTTCGACGATCGCGGGAGCGGGCGAAGTAGGCCGGACTGAAGTCCGGCCCTACACTGCCAGGGTAATTGCGTTTGCTCTTTCTATCGCCGACCGCCGACCTCGTGCCGCCTACGGACTCTAGCTGTCGTTCCCCTGCTCGTAGAACTCCGAGATGCTCTCGTATACCCCGTCCGGAAACTTCAAATCCTTGTAGACGTTGCATGCGCCCGGGTCGTCGGCGTCGGGACAGATCGGGAACTCCTGCTCCTTCTGCCACTCGAGAATGCGCGCCCGCTTCGGTGGGTTGTAGTCGCGCCCCTGCACCTGCAGAATCAGGCTTCGCGCCTGTGCCTCGCTGAAGTCTTCGTCCTTCTGCAGCCACTCGAGCAGTTCTTCTTCGTCGAGGAAGTGCCGTGCGACCATCGCGAACACGAGGCGGCCGTAGTGGCCGATGTCGGTGCCGCGCTCGAGCCCGTCGAGCAGATGGGCCATCATCGCGCTCTTCCGGAGCTCGTCCAGGCCAGTCTTTCGGCTCTCTTCTATTTCGTCAGCAACCTTGCGGGCTCTCAGCGTCTTCTCAGCCATGGGATCTCCTTTTGGTATTTGTTCGCCTGCAAGGCCAGTGCCCGGGAAGGGCTCTAGGGGCGAAGGGCTGAGGGCTGAGGCCGAACGGCCTCCGGTCGCCCGCGAGCCAATGCTGATAAGGGGAGGCTGAGCCAAAAGGGCCGCGGAAATACGTCCGCGACGAGCGCATTGGAACCGGGCCCTCAACCCTTGGCCCTTGGCTATGCCCCCGGTCAGTGCGCCGCTGCGGGACCACCGCGGCCCGTGGGCCGCTTCATGAGCATGACCAGCGGGATCAGCAGAAGGAACATGATCCCCAGCAGCCTGAAAATTTCCACGAAGGTGACGATGGCTGCCTGCCGGTGCACGAGGCCAGACATCGCGGCGAGCGCCCGTTGGGATGCGGTCACAGGATCGGCGCCCGACGCCAGGAACCCGCTGCGCAGCCGCTCGAGCATGGCTTGTGACGCCGGATTGTACGGATCGACGTTCGTTCCGAGCGTCGCGAAGTGCACCTGCTGGTTCCGCGCGAGCATCGTGCCGGTCACGGCAATGCCGACGCTGCCGCCGATGTTGCGCATCAAGTTGAACAGGCTGGTGGCGTTGCCCATCCGCTCGCGCGGGATCGGGTCCATGCTGATCGTCGTCAGCGGCACGAACAGCATCGACAGCGCGAACCCCTGGACGAACTGCGGCCAGAAGAAGTCCCAGTACCCTGCCGACAGGTTCAACTGTCCGAGCCAGATCAGCGTCAGCCCGCCAACGAACAGCCCGGATGCGACCATCTTCCGAGCGTCGATGCGGCCAATCAGCATCCCGATCATGGGCATCCCGATGAACGATCCCATCCCGCGCGGCGCCATGGCGATGCCGGCCTGCAGCGAGGGGTAGCCGAGCAGCGTCTGCAGCATGATCGGCAGCAGCACGAGGCTGCCGTACAGCACGAACCCGAGCGTCGTCATGAGGAACACGCCGGTGCTGTACGTTCGTACCTTGAAGACGCGAAGATCGACGACCGGTTCGTCGGCGGTCCACTCGTGCACGAGGAACACCACCAGCGCGACGACGGAGGCGATGGCAAGCAGGGTCATGAAATGGGACGCGAACCAGTCTTCCTCCTGGCCTTTGTCGAGCAGCAGCTGCAGCGCGCCGATGCCCACCGCGAGCAGGCCGATGCCCCAGTAGTCGACCTTGCTCGTCTCCGTCTTCATGTACGGCGGATCGAAGATGTACATCCTCGTCATCACGAGCGAGGTGATGCCCACCGGCAGGTTGATGTAGAACACCCAGCGCCAGCTGTACGTGTCGGTGAGCCAGCCGCCGAGCACCGGCCCGAGGATCGGGGCCACGACGATGCCGAGGCCCCAGAAACCCATGGCCTTGCCGCGCTGGTCTGGAGGAAAGGCCTCGAGCATCACGGCCTGCGAGAGCGGCTGCATGGCGCCGCCGGTCGCGCCCTGAATCAGGCGGAAGAGGACCAGCATCGGCAGGTTCGGCGCCAGACCGCAGAGCAGCGATGCGAGCGTGAAGCCGCTGACCGACACCATCAGCAGGCGCTTGCGTCCGAAGAATCGCGCGAGCCAACCGGTCAGCGGCAGCACGATCGCATTCGCGACCAGGTACGACGTGAGCACCCAGGTGGACTCGTCGATCGTCGCCGAGAGGTTACCGGCGATGTGCGGCAGCGACACGTTGACGACAGTGGTGTCGAGCACCTCCATGAAGGTCGCGAACATGACGGCAATCGCGACAATCCACGGATTGACGTGCCGCTCTGCGCTGTCGGGCATGGCGTCGCTCAACCCCGCAGCAGGACGGTTGGCGTGACCGACATGCCCGGACGCAGGCGGTGCTCGGGATCCTGACCCGGGTCGAAGACGATCTTCACCGGCACGCGCTGCACGACCTTCACGTAGTTGCCGGTCGCGTTGTCCGGTGGGAGCAGGCTGAAACGCGCGCCCGTCGCGGCCGCGACACTGTCGATCCTGCCCGTGAACGTGCGCCCCCCGATCGCATCCACGCTCACCTGGACACGTTGGCCCGGACGCACGTTCCGCAGCTGCGTCTCCTTGAAGTTGGCCGTGACCCAGAGGTTGTCGAGATCGACCAGCGCCATCAGCGGCTGACCGGGTGCGACGGTCTGTCCCGCCTCGACCGTCTTGCGGCTGATCACGCCGTTGCTCATCGCGCGGACGACCGTGTGTTCGAGATTGAGTTGCGCCTGCGCGAGCACCGCGGCCGCCTGCTTCACGCGGGCTTCGGCGACGGTCGCCTGCGCCCGCGTCGCCTGCATGTGCTGCGGCGCGGTCTGCGCGTTTCTGAGCGACGCCTGCGCCTGCGAGGCGCCGGCCCGCGCCTGGCGTGCGCGCGACTCGGCGACCGCGATCGCGGTCCGTGCCTCCGCGACCATCGCTCGTGCCGCCTCCGCCGACGCATGCGCCTCCTCCGCCGCAGCCACCGCGGCATCGTACTGCTGCTGCGGGATCTCCTCTTTCGCGATCAGCGCCTTGAGGCGTTCGGCGTCGCGACCGGTACGCGTCGCCTCGGCCTCGCGCTGGTGCAGGGTCGCCTCCGCCGACGCGAGACGCGCCCGGGCCGACGCGATCTCGTGCTCGGATGTCGCGATGCCTGCTTGCGCCTGCTCGAGTCCCCCGCGGGCGGTCGTCACACCCGACGTGGCTTCGGTGTTGACGATCGGCACGTTGATCTGTGCGGCCTCGGCTGTCGCCTGGGCGCTCGCGAGCTCCGCGGCCGCGCGATCGACCGCGGCCTGGTATTCGCGCGGGTCGATCTCGGCCAGCACGGTGCCGGCCTTGACCGCCTGGTTGTCTATCACGTGGACACGGACCACCCGGCCCCCCACCTGGGCCGAGATCTGGGTGATGTGCCCATCCACCTGCGCGTCATCGGTCGACTCGCGTCCGCCGTAGTACCACCACGTCAGGGCGACGACAGCGAGGAGGACGATCGCGATTGGAATGATCAGCTTGAGCCGCGTGCTCGCCGCGCGTGCAGCGCGCTCGCGGAGGGATCCGGTGTCGGCCATCAGGGTGCGCCTCCGAGAAACGCCTTGATTGCGTCCTCCGCCACACCGACGGCACGTGCGAGGGTCGCCTTGGCGATGTTGTGCGCGTAGAGCGCAGATGTGTAGTTGTCGTTTGCGGCCGCGAGCGCTTCCTGCGACTGCACGACCTCGAGACTGCCGGCCACTCCTGCGCTGAAGCGATCGCGGCTCTGCGCGAGTTGCTGCGTCGCCAGCTCGCGCCCGACACGGGCCGCCTCCAGCGTCTGCTCGGCCGCGTGCACGTCCAGGAAAGCCGACCGGACGTCGAAGTCGATGCTGCCGCGCATGTCGGCCAGCAGCGCGCGGCGGCGCTGCAGATCCGCGGTCGCGGTCGCGAGCCGGGCCTGTTGACGGCCGCGGTCGAACACGGGAATGCGCACCGAGGCGCCCATGCCGTAGATGAAGTCGGTGTCGGAAGGCGACAACCCGACGCGTCCAGCTTCACCGTTCACGTGCAGCGACGGCAGGAACGCCGTGCGCGCGGCGCGCTCCGACGCCTCCGCGGCCTCGAGCAGCGCCTGGGCGGCCAGGTAATCAGGCCGCGTCGAGTAGGCGCGGGCCATCGCCGCTTCGAGTGTCAACTGCTGGAGCGGGGCGTACGGAATCGCGTCGACGAGCGTTACTTCCTGACCCGGCGGCAGCCCCACGGCGCGAGCGAGCTGCAGGCGCGACTTGGCGGCATCGTTCTCGGCCGCCACGAGCCGCTGCCGTTCGGTCTGCTGCTGGACCTGCGCACGCAGCAGGTCGATCCCGGCCGCGATGCCGGCGGTTTTGAGATCGGTCGTGAGCCTGTAGAGCGCATCGGCGGTCTCCAGCGCTGCCCGCGCGGTATCCACGCGGCTCGCCGACGACACCGCGCTCAGATAGAGGTTCGCGACGACGAGCACGACCAGCTCGCGCGCGCTCTTCACGTCGTGCTTCGCCGCCGTGACGAGAGCCCGGCCCGCCCGCGCATCGTTCAGGGCACTGATGTCGAGCACGGGCTGCGACACCACGACGCGCGCGTCGAAGACGTTGAATGGACCGATCGTGCGGGCCGTCACCCCGGGGAATTCCGTGAAGCCGAACTCCGCCAGGCTGACCAGGCGCCGGGCTTGCCCCACTCGCGCCGACGCATCGGGCAGCAGCCCGCTCAAGGCCTGCCAGCGCGAGCCGTGCGCCGCTTCGAGGCCCTGCTCCTGAAGGAGCACGCCGAGATTGTGGGCCAAGCCCTGGTCAATGGCGTCACGCAGGGTGAGCGGCAGCGGCGTGGCCGTCGCCTCGCCGTGCGGCACGCCGCCCAGGAACGGACTCGAGGGGTCGGTGCGCCGAGGCACCTGACCTCCCGCCGACGGCTCCTGTGCCTGACCGTACGACGCAGCAGGGCGCGCAAGGAGCAGAAGGACAACAGCTGTGCGCAGCACGCGCGTGTTACATCTCATCTCGAGGTCCTGCGTGGGATCACGTGGCAGTCGAGGCGCCCCTGCAAAAGAGCGACACCACGTCGTCTGGCGGAGGAAGCCCGCGTCCACCAGCCAGCGCGTCGATCTGGCACTCGGTCAAGAGGCCGAGGTAGGACGACGCAAGAAACTCCGCATCTGCGAAGCGGAGCACGCCTTCGGCCAACCCGCTTTTCATCAGCTCGACCACCTGACGGCGCCGGACGCGCCGGTGCTGCACCAGCTTGTCGCCGAGCCCGTGGATGGCCGTACGCTCGGCCAATACGATTGCAAGAAACGAACGCCGCGCCGCGACGAACTCGCCCGAGGCGCGGGTGAACGCGGAGAGACGCTCGGCAAACGCTGGTCGGGCCAGCGCCGCTCGCGTGACCGCCAGGTATTCCTGCCAGACGCCGTCGACGACGGCGGCGAACAGCTCCTGCTTGCCCGGGAAGAACTGGTACACGCCGCCGACGCTGAATCCGGCGTCCGCGGCGATCTCTCGAATCGATGCACCGGCGTAGCCCCGGGCCGAGAAGACGCGCTCAGCCGCCGCGAGGAGTTCATCACGGTCGCCTTCGCGGCGACGTTGCCGCCGTTCGGCCTGCACAGCCGCTCCCCGCCGTTCTCCTGAACGCACGTTCAAATTGTGAACTGCTGTTCAGGGTGTGTCAATCTCTCCAACGAGAAGTCACGACGAGCTGGGGCTCGGGCTGGGGGCTGGAGGCGATTGCCAACGGTCGGCGGCAGTGCACATCAGACGAGGCGCGCTTGCGGATTTCGCCGCATCACGACACAATCGAAGCCCGTCCGCGACCAGCCGGGTTCCTTCGGTTCCCGCTCACCAAGCGGCGCCACACCACAATCGTTTGCGTAACGGAGATTGCACGCATGAGCATGAGCCAGGTGGTCAAGGAAGCCATCAACCACCAGATCAACGCGGAACTGAGCGCCTCGTATCAGTACCTGGCGATGTCCGCTTTCTGCGAGAAGCAGAATCTACGGGGCTTCGGCCGCTGGCTGCGGCTGCAGAGCCAGGAAGAATACGGGCACGGGATGAAGCTGTTCGACTTCATGATCGCGCGTGGCTGCGACGTGGAGTTGCGGCCGCTCACCGCGCCGACCGTGAGCTTTGGTTCGCTGGTCGAAGTGTTCGAGACGGTGCAGCGGCAGGAGTACGAGGTCAGCGCGCAGATCGACGCGCTCTACGAGCTGGCCTTCCGCGAAAAGGCGTTCGCGGCGACCGTCGAACTGCAGTGGTTCCTCACCGAGCAGGTCGAGGAGGAACAGTCGGCGCGCGAAATCCTGTCGAAGATTCGCATGGTGCAGGACGATCCTGCATCAGTCTTCGATCTCGATCGCGACCTGGGCTCGCGCGGACCCGAGTAGGTCCACTCCCTGGATGTTCCGCTGCACGCGCCGCGCGGCGGAACCTCCTCCCGCGCCCGGACGCCTCTCGCCCGTCGTGTGCTTTGCGCGATGACGTCGCTGCGTCACACTAGCCAGCCGGATCGACTTTGATCTCCTGCCACATCCCCTCCACGGCATCGCGCAGCCGTGCCGTCGTGATCGCATAGGAGGGTTCCGCCAGTGACTCGAGGGCGGATGCGGGTGCCGCGGTGGCCAACACGGGCGCGGGCTGTGGCGCGCCGAAGCGCATGGCGACGCGCAGGCGGCGCCAGGGCCGCAGTGCCTGCCAATTGATCGGCCGATTGCGCGGCCACAAGGTATAGAGGCCGTCGAGCGCCACCGGTACGATGGGCGCCGCGAGGTGGTGCGAGAGGATCGCTGCGCCCTTCTTGAACGGCTTGACGGTGCCGTCGATCGAGCGTTCTCCCTCCGGAAACAGGACGAGCACCTTGCCGTGCCGCAGGCCGAAGCCTCCGGCCTGCATCGCGGGCACGAGGCTCGAATCCGGATCGACGGGGATTACGCGTGCGAAGCGCGCCAGACGGGATGTCAGCGGGGTGGCAAAGTACTCGCTCGCGCCGACGAAGAACAATTGCCTGAACACGTGGAAGGGCAGCGCGGCCGTGACGAGGAACGAGTCGATGTAGCTCTGGTGGTTCGGGCTGATTAAGTAAGGGCCGCGCGCGGGCAGGTGCTCGCTGCCGCTGAGGTCGAGCCGCACCACGAGCCGCATGGCCGCCAGAAGAACGCGAAGCGCCAGGAACATCAACAGGGTGGTGAAGCGACGCGGGCGCAGAAGGCTCGTGAGATAGGGTGTTTCGGGCGGATCGCTGGCGAGGATGGTCGCCCACGCGCTCGCCGTCTCCTCGCCGCCCTGCGCGGACCCGTGCGCGCGGATCGCATCCACGAGCTCACGCACGGTGAAGATCCGCTGGCTTTCGTGCTCGGGCACGCGGGCCCGGAACCGCTGTTCCAGTTCTGACAAGAGCTCGATGCGCTCCATGGAATCGAGGCCAAGATCGAGTTCCAGGTTGGCGTCGGGCCTCGCGATCGCGCCGCCGCGGGCCGCACGTTGCACGACGGCAACAATGGGAGCGACCTCGGGAAGCGCTGCCCAGTCGCGATCGGCCGCGCTGAGCGTCGGCTCCGATCCCTGCGCGCGCGTTTCGGCGGCGTGCTGCACGCGGCGCTCGATCTCGAACCGCTTCAGCTTTCCCGTGCTCGTCCTTGGCAAAGGATCCAGCCACACCTCGTAACCGAGCACGCGCTTCGGCGGCGCGAGACCGACGGATCGCCCTTCCATTTCGAACCGGATCAGATCGCCGGTATTGACCACCTTCTTCTCGCGCAATGCGTCGGTGTCGGGCACGACCACCGCGTACAGCCGTTCCGCGCTCGGCTCACCGGGCCGGGTCAACCCAAGAACGCAGAGCTCTTTGATAAAGGGCGACTGCCGGTAGTGCGCCTCGATTTCCTCCGGGTAGATGTTCTTGCCGTTGCTGAGGACGATGATTTCCTTCTTGCGCCCGGTGATGGTCAGCCGTCCCTGGCTGTCGAGGCGTCCGAGATCGCCAGTGTAGAACCAGCCGTCGCGGATAGCGGCCGCGGTCGCATCCGGCCGGTTGAAGTAGCCGGCCATGACGATGGGCCCGCGTACCAGCACCTCGCCGTCCTGGGCCTCGTTGTCCACGCTCTCGGGTGGAAGCACTTTGATCTCGGCGTTCGGCAGCGCCTGCCCCACCGAGCCGAGGTGCGAATCGCCTCCGCGCACCAGCGTCACGGCACCGCTGGTCTCGGTCAACCCGTACGCCTGGAGGATGTTGAACCCGAGCCGGAACAGATCCGCGCCGATCGCCGGATCGAACCGGGATCCACCCGTGATGAGGATGCGCATCGATTCGCCGAGCACCTGGTGCACGGGCGAGAAAAAGACGCGGCCGGCGTTCAGGCCGACGGCTCGCAGGCCGCCGTTTGCCGCGAGCAGGCCGCGGAACATCAGGCGCTTCGCGGTACCGGCGCGCGTGACCTCCTGCATCACGCGCTGGTGAATCAGGTAGAAGAACTGCGGGACGCACACGAAGATGGTCACGCCTCGCTCGGCGAGCCCGCGCAGCAGCTCCGACGTGTTCACCGACTCGAGGAACACGACGCGTGCGCCGACGGAGAACGGCAGCAGCAGGTTCGCCATCTGCGCGAGCGCGTGGAACAGCGGCAGCACGCCGAGGACACAATCGCGTTCCGAAACCGAGACGACGCTGAGCGCGCCCTCGCGCTCCGCGAGGAGGTTGCCGTGTGTGAGCACGACCCCCTTCGGGTCGCTCGTCGTTCCCGAGGTGTACAGGATCACGGCCGGGTCCCCTGGGGCGCAGGGACATGCGACGGCGGGCGGCACCGCCCCGTCAGTCGGCGTGGCGAACGCTTCGAAGCTGGTCACCTCGGGCGCGGCGCCGTGGAGAAGGATCACGGTCAGCTCGGGGTACCCCGCGAGCGCCCGCCCCTCGAGCACTGTCGAGAGGTACCGCTCCGAGGTGAACATCACTCGGGCGCCGCTGTCGTTCAGCAAGGTCGCGACCTGCGACGCTTTGTACGCAGTGTCGAGCGGCACGGCGACGGCCCCGAGCCGCAGCACGCCCAAGTACGCGGCGCACCAGTGCGCGTCGTTCTCGGCGAGCACGGCGCATCGGTCGCCGCGCACGACACCGCGCGCGCCAAGCCACGCTGCCGTGCGGGCCGCCATCCGGTCGAGCGCCGCGTAGGTGAATCCGTCGACACGCTCGCGGCGCTGTACTTCCACGGCGAGACGGTCCGGAAAGCGTGCGGTCACGCGCGCGAACTGCTCGTAGAAGTTCTGCATGGCGGGGGCGGCGCGGATCATAGCACCCGTGTGGCGCGAGGCCGTGCCTCGTGCATCACCTGCTACGGCCTCACGGTTCCGTCAGTGGTCCAGAGATAGAGCGTGCGCATCGTGCCGTTGCCATCCGTGAACTCATCGGTCTTGACCGGCCGCCAGTCGCCCATCGTGAACGCGTGCGAGACGATCCGGGCGCCCGGCCGCAACTGTTTCGTAAGGATGGGGCGAAGTTTGAGGTTGGACGCCGACAGCAGATACAAGGTCACTACGGTGGCGGGCGAGACGTCGACGGTCATGGCGTCCTGCAGCTTGAAGCTGACGAGCCCCTCGACCCCCGCCGCCTTCGCGTTCGCTTCCGACTCGCTGATGCGTTGCGGATCGATGTCGACGCCGACGCCCCGCGCCCCGAACTGCCGGGCTGCGGTGATCACGATACGGCCGTCACCGCAGCCAAGGTCGTACACGACGTCGTCCTTGGTGACCTGTGCGAGGGCCAGCATGCGATCCACCACTTCCTGTGGCGTTGGAACATAGGGCGCGAGGCTGGCCGCCGCGGGGCGCTGCTGCGCGGCTGGCGCGCCGGTGCCCCCAGCCGGGAGCAGGAGCAGGAAGGCGACGCCGTAAACCCACAGCGATCGGCAAACGGATGACATGGGTTACCTCCAAACGTGCAACGTGGTTCCGTCAGACGGGCGTTCTGTCCGCACGAACCCGAAGCACGGTTGATTCCGTACGGCCGCTCGGGCCGATGAGCGAGCTCTGCGGTGAAGGTCCTTTCAGGCCAAGCAGTTACCTGTATTGCGCGAGAGCGCGTACGGTTGGGCAGAGGCCCGAATCACGCGTCCGGAACTCTGGATTGTGCAGTTTCTGGGCGGTTTTCTGCGACAAATGCATTGCTCTGCATCACGCAATTGGCCTATACTTGAAAGGCTACACACGTCCCGAACTACCTCACCACCCACACTCATCGAACGGGGGACACGTGACATTTCAGGTTGGCGACAAGGTTATTTACCCGAACCACGGTCTCGGCGTCGTCGAACGGATTGAAGACAAGACCATCCTGGGTACCACTTGCGGGTTCTACCACCTGCGCATCCTCGCCAACGAAACGACGGTGCTCGTGCCCCTGCCCAACGCCGACGGCGTGGGCCTCCGGCGCGCGATCAGCGACGAGGAAGTCGAACGACTCTTCGGATTGCTCAGCGACGGGAAGATTGACGATCACCAGAACTGGAAAGGCCGGTTCAAGGACAATTCCGACAAGATGCGCAGCGGGTCGATCTACGACGTGGCGGACGTGCTCAAGAGCCTCACGTTCCTGGCGCGTTCGAAGAGCCTCTCGTTCCGTGAGAAGCGCATGCTGGATCGGGCGCGTTTCCTGATTATCTCGGAAGTATCCGAGGTCATGCGGGAGGCGTCGCAGCAGATCGAAGGCAAGGTGGAGCAGGCGCTCGAGCGCTCGTTCCTCGCGAAGGCGCGCGCCGCACAGCGCGCCACGACCGCCCGCGTGAAGCCTGCGCCGGTAGTGGCTGTGAAGGCGGCGCCCGTGGCGGTCGTGAAGACCGCGCCGATCGCGCCTCGCAGCGTTGCCGCCGCCCGCCGGACGGCACGGGCGTCGTAGCCGTCGCATCGGTTTACCCCGGCACCCAGCCGGACACAGGCCCGAATCGGTTCGTCGGTTCGGGCCTGTTCTTGTTTATGATGCGCAGATGCCCAGTGGCCGCGGCTCCGAGCCGGCCGTCGCGGATCCGCAGTCGCTGACACGGGCCGCTCCCGTTGGCCCGGCCGGAACGACGATCGCGGCCTTCCGGTCGCGTCGTCACCTACCTCGCGATTGCCCTCTACATCGGGCTGGTGGCGCCCCCGGCCCTCCTGCTCGCCGTGGTTTTCCGCTGGAAGAGCCTGATGTACGTGCTGGGGCACGCGGGCGTGCGGATGGGACTCCTGCTATCGGGAATCGGGTATCGCGTGAGCGGTCGCGCGCACGTACCCAGGAACCGCGCCGTCGTGTTCTGCGCGAACCACCAGAGCAACATCGACCCGCCAGTGCTGTTTCTGGTCCTGGATCCACGCCTGCACGTACTCTACAAGTCCGAGCTGGGCCGGCTGCCGCTGCTCGGGCGGGCCATGCAGGTCGGCGGTTTCGTCGCCGTCGACCGACGCAATCCCGAGCAGTCGTTCGCGTCAATCGCGCGGGGCGCGCAGTCGCTCCGAGACGGCAACTCGTTCCTGATCTTCCCGGAAGGCACACGCAGCCGCACGGACACCCTGCTACCCTTCAAGAAGGGTGGCTTCATCATGGCCATCCAGGCGCAGTCGCCAGTAGTGCCCGTCGCGATCACCGGCGGACGGGCCGCGATGCGCAAGGGCAGCCCCGTGGTGCGGCCCGTGACGATGGACGTCCGGATCGGCGAACCCGTCGAGACGGCCGGCCTGACCGTCGACGATCGTGACGCACTGATCGCCGAGGTGCGCCGCCGTGTTCAGGCGTTGCTGGACGCCGATGTCGCCGATGCCGCGGGGATGGTGCGCGGAAACGTCTGAGACGAGCCGCCGGGCGAACGCCCGGGCTGCCCACTCGGGAGGAGACGGAAGATGGACGCACTGATCTTCCTCGGTCGGACGCTTGGCTTTTCGTTCGCGGCCGGCATCAATCTCTATGCGACGGTTGCGCTGCTTGGCCTCGCCTCCCGCTACGGGTGGGTGGCCCTGCCTCCCGAATACCAGGTGTTCAACAACAGCTGGATCATCGGGACGGCGCTGTTCCTCTATGTCATCGAGTTCTTCGCCGACAAGATCCCCTGGATCGACTCGGCGTGGGACACGCTGCACACCTTCATCCGGCCGCTCGGCGGCGCTCTGATCGCGCTGACCGCGCTTGGCGACGCATCGCCGGCGGCGGAAACGATGGTCGCGCTGCTCGGGGGCACGGTGGCGGCCAGCACGCATTTCACGAAGGCCGGCACGCGCGTGGTCGCCAACGCGAGCCCGGAGCCCTTCTCGAACTGGTTCCTGAGCGTGGGTGAGGACGTGTTCGTTGTCGGACTCGGGTTCCTCGCGCTCAAGTACCCAGTTGCGGCGCTGGCGATCGTGGCGGTGCTGCTGATCGTGATAGCGTTCACGGCCACCTGGATCGTTCGCGCGCTCAAGCGCCGGTTTGGCAGGCGCGACGCCATCCCGGGCTAGCCCATGCCCACTACAACGACGTCCTGGTCCTCGCGCGCACTAGTCGTCTCGGCAGTGATCCTGGCAGGGCTCGCGCGGAGCGACGCGCAGGACCGCCAGGCGGCCGGGCAGGGGCAGCCCACGTTCCGGGTTGAAGCCAACTTCGTCCGCGTGGACGTCTACCCGACGGTCAATGGCAAGGCCGTGCGCGACCTCACGGCGGCCGACTTCGAGCTGCTCGAAAACGGGACGCCGCAGAAGATCGAAACCTTCGAGCACGTGGAGGTTCGCGGCGGCGGTCCGCAGGAAGCACGGCGCGAGCCGAACACCGTCCAGGAAGGCCGCTCCATGGCCGAGGATCCGCGCAGCCGGGTCTTCATCGTGTTCCTCGACACGTATCACACCGGCATCGTCGGCTCCCACCGCATGCAGACCGCGATCGTCACGCTCCTCGATCGGATCGTCGGTCCCGACGACCTTTTCGCGGTGATGACTCCCGAGATGTCGGTGAGCGACCTCGCATTGGCCCGCCGCACGACGACGACGGCCGGCATGCTGTCGAGACACTGGACGTGGGGCCGGCGCGATCGAATAACCGACCGCGATCCCGAAGAGCAGCAGTACGAGCAGTGCTTTCCGGCGCACGGTTTCGCCAAGACCTGTCGGGACCCGTCCGGCGCCACGGTGACCCAGTCGGGCGACACGTACGCCGGCGTGGCCGCCGAGATGATTGCGCGCAGGCGCGAGAAGCGCGTGATCGACGCGCTGGCGGACCTCACCGTCTACCTCCGGGGCATCCGCGAAGAGCGCAAGGCCGTGCTCGCGATCAGCGACGGTTGGCTGCTGTTTCGTGAGAACCGGAACCTCGCCCGGATCGGCCAATGTGATCCGCCCCCCAACATGGGACAGGTGGGCATCGGTCCCGACGGGCGGATCACGACCGACACTCAGCGCGCCCAGGGCTACTACTCCGAGGCGAGTTGTGAGCGCGACCGGCAGAACCTCGCGGCGCTCGACAACTGGCAAACGTTCATGGACCTGCTCGACCGCGCGAATCGATCGAACGTGAGCTTCTACCCGATCGACTCGCGCGGGCTGCCGGCGTTCGACACGCCGATCGAGGCGGACGTGCCGCCGGTCCTGGATCAGCGCATGCTGGCGGCGCGGATCGAGAACCTTCGCACGCTGGCGGACGCGACCGACGGCCTCGCCGTCGTGAACAACAACAACATCGAACAGGGCATGCAGCGCATCGTCGACGACCTGACGTCGTACTATCTGCTGGGCTATTACTCGAGCAACAAGAAGCTCGATGGCGGGTTCCGCTCGATCAAGGTGCGCGTGAAACGGCCCGGCGTCGACGTCCGCGCGCGACGTGGGTACCGCGCGGCGACCGAGAAGGAGCTGCTCGAAGGGCAGGCGCTCATGACGGCGGCGAAAGCCGCAGCGCCGGCGAGTGGCGTCCAGGCCGCGCTGGCGTCGCTTGCCGGCATACGGCCGGAGATCAGCTTGCGCACGCAGGTGAGCTGGGTGGCGGCGCCGCTCGATGACGCCGTGCCCGGCGCGAAGAGCCAGGTGTGGGTCGTCGGCGAGATGGAAGCGGCCAGCGCGAAATCGGCCGACTGGGCCAACGGCGGGGAGGCGCAAGTGCTGCTGACCGCCGAAGACGGGGTCAAGCTCGCCGATGTCGCGCAACCGATCCCGCCGGCGTCGCGCACGGTGAGCGTGCAGTTGCCCGACGTCGCGCTGGCCCCTGGCGAGTTCACCTTGCGAGTCCGCCTGAAGCCCGCGGGCGGCGGGCTGCCGTTCCAGGACACCATCCGCTTCAGCGTGCCCGAAGGCATCGATACCGTCGGGCGGGCGCGCGTGCTGCGGCGAGGCGTTACGACGGGCAATCAGTACGTGCCCACCGCAGACCTGCGCTTCCGCCGCACCGATCGCATCCGGATCGACGTGCCGGTGCTTGGCGCCGTCGGACAGGTCACGGCGGAGGTGCTCGATCGGAACGGCCAGACGCTGCAGCTCGCGGTGGAGGCCGCTCGCCGCGACGACCCGGAGCCGTCGCTCCACTGGGCCACCGCGGAGCTCGCGCTGTCGCCGCTCGCGCCCGGGGACTACGTCATGCGAACGGCTGTCCAGCAGGGCACGAAGCGGAACGAGACCGTGACGGCGTTCAAGATTGTGCCCTGAAGAAGCCAGGGGCTAGAGGGCTAAGGGCTAAAGGCTTAGAGGTCCATCGGCACCGACGTCAGCCGGCCGTAAGCGAGAGCTTCGGCCACAGCCTGGCCGCCAGCCCAGCTCCAGCCCCCAGCCTCCAGCCTCCAGCCTCCAGCCTTTGGTGTCTAGCCTCCGAGCGAGAACGTCAGCGTCCACGGCTGAAGCGGGGCGCCGTCGGTACCGACGATGCCTTCGAGCAGTTCGACCTTCATGGTGCGGAAGCGCTGAAGCGGCGTCGTGAACGTGATGTCGAGCACGCGGCTGCCGGGATCGTAATGCGGCTGCGCGTCGATGGGCGGGGGCTGTGGCTCGCCACGCTCGGCCGATTCGCCGCCGAGATAGCTGATCCGCACGTGACCCTTGAACGATCCGGGATCGATGTCGCGCGAAAACTGGATGCGCACGTGCGTCGAGAGCGGCACGTCCGTTTCGCCATCGACAGGAACGCTGAATCGCACCTCTGGAGGAATCAAGGTCGGAGGCGGCGCCGCCTCCGCGACGACCTCCTCCTTCTCGGCGGGCACCTCGCTGATGTCGTCCGCGGCCACCCACACGAGCCCGCGCCCCTGGTGAACGACACCGCTGACTTCAAGCCAGCGCCTGGTGTCGATGCGTGACTCCGGGTCGAGCGCGAATCCGTGCCCGCGCGGACGCTTGCCGAGCACCCAGATGGCCGCGTCTGCCGATCGCAGCACGAACTCACCCTTGCTCTCCGCGGCCGCCGCCGGCGCCTGCGGAACATCGCCGTACAGGTTGCGCCCGCGGAACTGACCCCGCACCGTGACCCGCTGTTCTTCGTAGCGCCACGGATCGAGCGCCAGGGCACGGACGCTCGGGGCGCGCAGTGGCTCCGCCTTGTCGAAGCGCGTGACCCGCAGGAGCACCACGTCTCCCTGCCGCGGCCACCGCTCCGCTGCGTCCACTCCGAACGGACGCAGATCCACACCCGAGAGACGCGGGTCGTCCTGGTTCAGACGCCCGATGTCGAGCACCTCACCGCGCACGTCGTAGGAGCCCGCGGAGGGAACCGATTCGCGCGTGAGGATGAGGATGCTGCTGTCGCCGCTCACCAGGGCGGGTCGTGTGTCGGCATCGGTGAGCTCGCCGCGCACGAACACCGCCTGGCCGTGGTAGAAGCCGGGATGATTGCGGAGTGCCGGGACCGTGGCGACCCGGCGCGTCATCGTTTGCGCCTCACCGTCGGCGGCCGTCCCCGCCAGGGCAGCGAACAGGTAGAGGAGAAGGAGGGCGCGCTGCACGAGTACTAAGACGCCTTTTGGAGCGTGCCGGACGCCTGGCGTCCACTGTGGGAAGTCACGTAGCTATAACGTCAGCCGGCGCAACGCACGCCGGACCAGCATCGTGCAGAGCACGGCGAACGCCACCAGGCCGATGATCGAACCCATCGGTTCGCCCAGCTGCGCCTGCAGGTGCTCGCCGTACCCGGCGATGTTGACGGGCGAAAACTGGACGATGAACACGATCAGCAGGCCGGCGATCGACCCCCCGGCCACCAGGCCGGTGGCAAAGAGCATCCCCGACGACACTTCGCTTTCCTCCTGCGTTCCGCGCACGCGGTCCGCCAGCCAGCGCATCGTCCCTCCAACGAAGATCGGGAAGGTCGTCGAGATCGGCAGATATGCGCCAACAGCCCAGGCCAAGCCGCTGACGCCGCAGAGCTGCACCATGACCGACAGCGCGCCGCCGATGAAGATGAACCCCCACGGCAGGTCCCGCGACAGCACTCCCTGGATGATGGTCGCCATCAACGTGCCCTGGGGCGCGGGCAGGCGCTCGGACCCGATGGGCCCCCACGCCGAGTTGTGCATGCCGATGAGGGTGAAGCCAATCACTGCGACGGACACGAGCACGCCGATGACGAGTCCAATCTGCTGGTACAAAGGCGTTGCGCCGACGATGTAGCCGGTCTTCAGATCCTGCGAGGTCGCCCCGGCGTTCGCGGCGGCAATGCAGACGATCGCGCCCACTGAAAGGGCGGCAGCCTGCGCTGCGGCCTGCTGGCTTGGGTCGCTGGCCCACCCTGCGACGACGAAGATGAGGCACGTGCCGAGCAGTGTCGCGATCGTCATCCCGGAGATCGGGTTCGAAGAGGAGCCGATCAGCCCGACGATTCGCGACGACACAGCGACGAAGAAAAAGCCGAAGACCACGATCAGGAGGCTGAGCAGGAGCGCCCACGGAAAGCCGACGGGCATCTTCTGAACGATTGGGATCAGCACCGCCATGCCGACGGAGCCGAACGCGACCCAGGTGATCGGCATGTCCCGTTCGGTCCGCAGCAGGCCCTTGCCGCCGACGCCGGCTCGCAGCTCACGCACCGAGTCGCGGATGGACGAGTAGATGGTCGGCAGCGTGCGGAGCAGCGTCATCAGGCCGGCCATCGCGACCGCACCCGCCCCGATGTAGCGGACATACGCCCGGTAGATCCAGGTGGCGTGGCTGTTGGCCGCCATCCACTCCGGCGTGAAGCCAAGCTTCAACAGGTCGGCCCTGATCGTCTGCTCGGGCACCAGCATCGCGAGCAGGGGGATGAGCGCGAGCCAGGACAGGACGCTGCCCGACACCATGATGCCGGAGATGCGCGGGCCGATGATGTAGCCGACACCCAGGTATTCCGGCGTGATCTCGCTCGTGAGCGTGGCGTTCGGGTAGGCGCTCGTCGGGCCCGTGGCTATGAGCCGGGGCACCTCGCGCCAGAGTGCGAGCAGTTTGTTCGCGAACGAGTAGACGAGAGCGGTCCAGAACCCGGCGAATACGGTTTTCGCCAGCTCGCCCCCGCGCTCGCCTGCGATCAGCACCTCCGCGCACGCCGTGCCCTCGGGGTACGGGAGCAGCCCGTGTTCCTTGACGATCAGCGCGCGGCGCATGGGCACCATCATCAGCACGCCGATGATGCCTCCGACCGCGGCGAGGGTGACGATCTGGAGGATGTTGAAGTACTCCTTCGCGCCCCCGCTCGCGATGAAGAGAAACGCGGGGATAGTGAAGACGACCCCGGCGGCGATCGACTCGCCGGCCGAGCCGATCGTCTGCACGATGTTGTTTTCGAGGATGGTCGAGTGGCTGAACCGCTTGAACACGGCTATGGCGAGCACGGCGATTGGAATCGACGCTGAGACGGTCAGACCCGCTCGCAGTGCGAGGTACACGGTGACCGCGCCGAAGATGACTCCAAAGATAGCGCCCAGTGCGACCGCCTTGACGGTGAACTCGGCGGGCGATTGCGACGCCGGCACGTATGGCTTGAAGGCGCCCGGTGGAGAGACTGACTGCACGGGCTGCGTGGAGTGGGCCATTTGCGCGGATTCTAGCATGCCGACCTGCTGCGCTCCGGCACCGTGCCGACACCGCGGCCGGGTCGAGCGCCCGTGCGGATGCCGCTCCAACACGGTGATGAACAAGGCGCCCTGCCACTCTGGACGAAGAATGCTGGATGACGTGTCCCGGTTGTAGGTCTCGCGCAGCGCGAGGTTGACTCGATCGAATGTGTCGAACCTTTCTCCACATCCAGAATCGACTTCTGCATGCAGGCTGTGTTCTTCAGCCGCCTGCTGGTGCATCCGCCGTATGCGATAATCGCGTCTCTTGTGAATTCCACGAACAAACCCAGGCCCGCGCCCGAACAGGTTTCCGAGCTCACGACGAACCGCTTGTCGATTTACCTGCGCTGCCTGACCGAACTCGAGGCGGCCGGCGTCGAGACGATCTCGTCGCAGGGGCTCGCGGAAGGGTTCAAGCTCAATGCGGCGCAGATCCGGAAGGACCTCGCGTGCTTCGGCGAGTTCGGCGTGCGCGGCGTCGGCTATTACGTGAAGGACCTGCGGCGCGACCTGCGGCGGATTCTCGGCCTCGATCGGCGCCTGCGCGTCGCCATCATCGGTGCCGGCAATCTCGGGCTCGCGCTGGCCGACTACCCCGGATTTCGCCAGGAGGGCTTCGAGATCATCGCCCTCTTCGACACGCAGAACGGCAAGGTCGGGCACCTGTCGCGCGCGGGTGTGGCCATCCACGACATCCGCCAACTGAAGCGGATCGTGCGGCAGGAGCGGGTGAGCATCGCTGTCGTCGCGGTGCCGGCATCCGCTGCGCAGCCGGTGGTCGATCTCGTGGTCGCCGCCGGCATCACGGCGATCCTGAACTTCTCGCCGGGCGCCCTGCACGTCCCGGCCGGCGTGAAGCTGAAGAGCGTGGACCTGACCGTCTCGCTCGAGAGCCTCTCCTTCTTTCTCGCGCGCGGCGACGCGGGCGAAGAAACATCCGCCTGACAAGGAGGCCCGATGGCGAGACGAGCGCCGGCCCGAGCCGCAACACGCCAGCTCACGCACATTGACGGATCCGGACGCCTGCGGATGGTGGATGTCGGCGACAAGCCGGTCACCGTGCGCGAGGCCGTGGCACAGGGTGCCATCACGGTGAGCGCGGCGGCGCAGCGCCTGGTCCGCAGCGGGCAGCTGCGCAAGGGCCACCCGCTCGAGGCCGCGCGCCTGGCGGGAATCATGGCGGCCAAGCGGACCAGCGAACTCATCCCGCTCTGCCACCCGATCGCGCTCTCGCACGTCGACGTGGATATCGCGCCGACCCGCCGCGGCTATCGTCTTGTCGCGACCGCGCGCACGAGCGCTCAGACGGGTGTGGAGATGGAAGCGTTGACGGCGGTGTCAGCGGCCGCGCTCACGATTTACGACATGCTGAAAGCGGTCGATCGCGAGATGGTGATCGAGGGAATCTGCGTCCTCGAGAAGAAGGGCGGGCGCCGCGGGCACTACAGGCGGGGTAAGTCGGCGGGGGCCTGACGGATCTCCGATGACGGATGCCGGATGCCGGATGCCGGATGCCGGATGAACGATGTCGGATGTAGATGCCGGATGCAGAATGTCCTATCGGCAAGACGTAGCCAGGGCGCCACATCCTGCATCCGTCACTTTGCATCCGGCGAGGGAAGTCCGCCGGTCAGGCGAGCGTCAGAAGATCCGGGCGTGCGGAACCGGCCACCAGCGGACCTGCACCTTGCCGATGACGTACTTCTTCGGAACCATGCCCCAGTGCCGGCTGTCGGAGCTGCTGTTCCGGTGGTCGCCCATGACGAAGTAGTAGCCTTCCGGCACCACCTGCGGCCCGAAGTCGTCGTGGCTTCGGAACTCCGGCTGTACGTAATCGTCGCGCAACGGCACATCGTTCACATACACGCGGCCGTCGACGATGCGGACGACGTCGTTCTCTTCGGCAATCACCCGCTTCACGAACGACTTCTCGGGGTTGATCGGGTAGTAGAGCATCACGATGTCGCCGCGCCGCGGGTCGCCGATGCGGTAGGCGAGCTTGTTGACGATCAAGCGGTCCTGGTCCGCGAGCGTCGGCGCCATGCTCTGGCCCTCGACGCGCGCCACCTGGAAGCCGAACGTGACGATCAGGGTCGCGTAGACTGCGGCGGAGAACAGCGTCTTCAACCACGCCACGAGCTCGTCCCGGACTTGCGCCAGCGTCAGCGACGGCTCGGCGTGGCCGACGGGCTCCCGGCGGATGTCCTGCGACGGCGGCCCACCCGCTCGGGCGTACGCGGGAACATACGGCTGGACATAGGATGCGGCATCCTCAGGCGTCGCCGGCCCGGCCAGCGGTCGGTTTCGGTCTGTCATCTCAGGGTGTGACACGATCGGCGCCCCGGCGGTCGGCTCGTGCGCGCCGGGCGCAGCACCTTCGTGCTCACGCAGCGACGGCGTATCTGCACCGGACCCGGTCACAGCTTCAGGTACTCGCGCAGCCGACGCGTCTGCGACCGGCTGACCGGAATCTCCGTGGCCTTGGCGTCTTTCATCCTCAGGATGTAATTCCTGCTGAACCAGGGGACTATCTCCTTGATCTTGTTGATGTTCACCAGGTGCGAGCGATGCACCCGCCAGAACCTCGCCGGGTCGAGCCGGGCCTGCAGTTCATCGAGCGTCCGGAAGTTGCACGTGCCGCTAATCTGGCTTGTCACAATAGTAATCGACTCGTCGGCCATCGATGCAAATATGATGTCATCCGCCTGCACCAGCAGGAAACGCTCGCCCACCTTGACGGCCAGCTGTTCGCGCCTGCCCTGCCGTTGCTCCACGAGTTGGACGATCCGATCCAGCTGATCGTTCAGGGGGCGCGCCGACCGGCGCTGCCGGACGCGCTGGACCGCCGTGTCGAGCCGGGCGGAGTCCACCGGCTTCAGCAGGTAATCGACCGCATTCACCTCGAACGCCTCGATGGCATGCTGGTCGTAGGCGGTGACGAACACGATCGAGACGGGCGGACCCGCTGCCACCAGCCGGCGGGCCACTTCGAACCCGGTCAGGCCGGGCATCTGCACGTCGAGGAACACCAGGTCTGGCTCGTGCTCCGTCACTGCCGCGACCGCGTCCGGCCCGTTTCCCGCCTGAGCGATGACTTCGACACCGGCGAGCTCATCGAGCAAATAGCAGAGCTCTTCTCGCGCGAGCGGCTCGTCGTCGACCACCACGGCCCGGAGGTCCTCGTCAGGCACTCGCCCGCACCTCGATTGCGACGCTGTCGGGGATCTCCATCGCCACGGAGGTGCCGCGATCGAGCGTGCTCTCGATCCGAAGCCGGCAGTTTTCGCCGTAAATCACGCGCAGCCGCTCGTTGACGTTGCTCAGGCCGATTCCCCCGTGGAACACCTCGCCGAGCCGCTCCGGCGTCATCCCGAGCCCGTCGTCGAGAATCTCGATGACGGCCGCCTGCTCACGGCGCCTCGTGCGGATCACGATCCGCCCGCCGCCCACCTTGCGCGACAAGCCGTGCTTGATCGAGTTCTCGATGATCGGCTGCAGGACCATGCTCGGCACGAGCACGTCGAGCGTCGCGGGGTCGATGTCCTTGTGGACGCGCAGCTGCGGACCGAACCGGATGACCTCGATGTCGAGGTACTCGTCGATCGAAGACAGCTCTTCGCGCAGCGGGACGAAGTGATCCTGGCTGCGCATCAACCGGCGGAGCAGCGCGGACAACCGGTGGATCACCATCCGTGCGGTTTCGGGCTGCGATCGGACGAGCGACGCGATCGAGGCCAGCGTGTTGAAGAGGAAGTGAGGGTTGATCTGGTTGGCCAGCGCCGACAGGCGCGCGGCCATGAGCAGCTTCTCCTGTTCCTGCAGGCGATGCTCGATGCGCGCGTTGTTCCAGATCTTGATCGGCGCCGCCACGCACAGCACCGTCGCGAGCACGATCAGGCCGAGGACGAGCGCACCGGTGGGTGCCAGGTAGAACAGGCGGTGCGCGCCGAAGCGATGCCCGAGCAGCTGCCGGAGCAGTTCGAGCGCGACCGGCGCGAGCAGCAGCACGACCTGCCAGTCGACCTCGAAGCGGCGGAACAGCTGCAGCAGTCGCCGGGGCAGACTCGAGAACACGAAGGGTGAGAAGTGCCAGATGGCCTCCTTCGGACACAACTCGCGCAAACCGCCGCCGGCAAAGCCGCAGCCGACGGCGAACGGCAACGCGATGAACTCGCCCGCGAAAAGCGCGGGCAGCGCTACGGCGGCTCCGACGATGGCGCCCGCGTAAGGGCCGCCGATGAGCCCGACGAGAAACGCCCCCTCGAGCGTGAGGTCCGCGGCGTCGTAGTGCAGCAGGACACGCGCGGCGGCGCCGCCGGCCAGCGGAATGCCGAGGGCAAACGCGAAAATGAGGCGATCCCGGAGACCTCGCCGTTCGAAGATGAGGATGTGCCGGAACCGCCGGTACCGCACGAGCATCGTCGCCAGCAGTGCCATGACCGCCAGCTTGAACACGAGCGTCGTCAGCAACACCTGCTGCGCGGTGAGGAATTTCGGTTCCACGGACGGGGGGATTGTACTAAAGGCTAAGGGCTAAGGGCTAAGGGCTAAGGGCTAAAGGCTGAGGGTCAAGGGGCGGTGGTCGATCGGTGCACCACGCCCTAGCCTCTCGCCCCTCTCGCCCCTGGCCCCGGCCCTCAGCCGCCGGATGCTATGATTGAAGCTTGGTTTTTCAGCCATCCGGCTGATGGTGTAGTCCTGGAGTGCCTTCATGCTGCGCGAGTTCGCGATCGGCTTTGCCACCACCTTCAAGCACATCTTCAAGAAGCCCATCACCGTCAACTATCCGGACCAGAAAGTCCCGATGTTCCCGAAGTACCGCGGGAAACAGGTGCTGATGCGGGACGAGAACGGGCTGGAGAAGTGCGTGGCGTGCGGCCTCTGTGCCGTGGCATGCCCGGCCGATGCGATTTACCTGGAAGCCGCCGAGAATGACGGCTCCGTGCAGGCCGGCCCGCGCTACGCGAAGGTCTATCAGATTCACAAGACGCGCTGCATCTTCTGCGGCTACTGTGAAGAGGCGTGTCCGGTATCCGCGATTTTCATGGGCAAGGACTACGAACTGGCCGTCTACAGCAACAGCGACTTCATCTGGGACAAAGCGGACCTGCTGGTGCCGGCCTCGACCGCACCGGAGGCGGTCGCGCGGTAGGACGCCGCGGGCCTCTCGGCCGGCAGTGAAGTGGCGCGCACCGATCCAACGACATGCTGTTTGGGGTTGTGGCCGACGTGCACGGCAACTTCGAGGCGATGCACCTCGCGATGCGGTGTCAGCCCGACCTGCCGTTCTGGCTCTGCGTCGGCGATCTGGCCAGCCGTGCCGGCGCCTACCCCGAACCGTCGGCGCCGCTCTACTGGATCAAGGGCAACAACGAAAACTTCGACGAAGTGGTCGCGATGGCCACCGGCTCCCGCGTGATCCCCAACCTGCACTACATCGCGAACGGCACGGCTACGCGCGTCGGCCCGCTGACGGTTGCGGGACTCGGCGGCACGTACGCGCCGACCTGGTATCACTTCGCCGTCGCGGACCTGCCGTATCCGGGGCACGTCTCGCATGCCGCCGCCGCGACGGGCCGGCCGGTTCGCAACGATAAGCGGCGGCACTTCGTGCGCGAGGAGGTCGATGCGCTGCTGCGCCTCACTCGCGTGGACATCCTGCTGACGCACGAGGCGCCGCGTCCGTTCTACGTCGAGGCCGAGGATGACGAGAGCGGGCGCCGACGCCGCGACGCCGGGCAGACTCCGATCAACGAAGCCATTGCGGCCTTGCGCCCGCGTCTGCATCTCTGTGGACACCACCACCGGTACGCGGAGAACCTGTACCGGGCGTGCCGTCGGTGTGCGTGGACCGCGTCTCGCGCTCGTACCTGGTCGTCGACGCCAGCACATTCCGCTGGCGCAAAATCGATCTGCCGCAGGCCGCCTGATGCAGCCGTTCAAACAGGCGCTCGAAGAGCGGGTGCTCGTGTGTGACGGTGCGATGGGCACGATGCTCTATGCAAAGGGCATCTTCGTCAACAAGTCGTTCGACGCGTTGAACCTCGCCAGTCCGGATCTGGTCGCCGGCGTCCACCGCGAATACGTGCGGGCGGGCGCCGACGTGCTCGAGACCAACACGTTTGGCGCCAACCGCCTGAAACTGGCGGCGTTCGGACTCGCCGAGCAACTCCACGACATCAATGTGGCCGGGGCCCGCATCGCCCGGCAGGCGGCCCGCGATCACGCCTACGTCGCCGGCGCGATCGGACCCCTTGGCATCCGGATCGAACCCTGGGGCAAGCTCGGGATCGAAGAGGCCGAAGCGTACTTCCGCGAGCAGGCCGAGTCGCTCCTCACCGGCGGCGTCGACCTGTTCGTGCTGGAAACGTTCCGCGACCTCAACGAGATCGGTGCAGCGATCGCCGCGGTGCGGGCCGTCAGCGACCTCCCGATCGTCGCCCAGATGACGACCGAAGAAGACGGCAACACCCTGGACGGAACGCCTCCGGAGAAGTTCGCGCCGGCGCTCGTCTCGCGCGGCGCCACGATCGTGGGCCTGAACTGCAGCGTCGGCCCCGCGCCGATGCTCGAAACCATCGAGCGGATCGAGCAGAGCGTCGACGTCCCGCTGTCTGCACAGCCGAACGCGGGCCGGCCGCGCGACATCGAAGGCCGCACGATTTACCTCTCATCACCTGAGTACATGGCGTCGTACGCGCGCCGCTTCGTGGCCGAGGGCGTGCGGCTGGTCGGCGGGTGCTGCGGCACGACCCCCGAGCACATCCGCCGGATCAAGTACGCAGTGCAGGCACTCGCGAAAGCGCCGGCGTCGCCCGACCGGCAACACGGCGCGGCCGCCACAATCGCGGTCGACACGCCGTCGGCGCCGCCGGTGCCGCGCGCCGAGAAATCGCGGATGGCGCACGCCCTGGCACGCGGCACGTTCGTGCTGGCGGCCGAACTGCCGCCTCCCAAGGGCTACGATGCGGCCTCGGCGATCGCCTGCGCCCAGCGACTGAAGATCCGGGGCGTAGACGTGGTCACGATCAGCGACGGCCCGCGCAGCGGAGCGCGCATGAGTGCGCTGTCGCTCGCCGTGCTGGTCCAGCAGCAGGCCGGCATCGAGCCGGTGCTGCAGTACGCGTGTCGTGACAGGTACCTGCTCGGCATGCAGTCGGACCTGCTCGGCGCGCACGCGATCGGCCTGCGCAACCTCCTGATCTTCACCGGGGATCCGCGCAAGTCGGGAGACTACTCGGACGCCACGCTCGTGTTCGACGTCGACTCGATCGGCCTGACCAACGCCGTGTCGCGGCTGAATCGCGGCTGCGACGTCGGCGGCCAGGCGATCGGCGAGCCCACGGCGTTTCACGTCGGGGTGATCGCCAACCCGGACGCGCCGAACCTCGAGGAGGAAGTCCGGCGCTTCGAATACAAGGCCGAAGCCGGCGCCGAGTTCGCGGTGACGCCGCCGGTGTACGACCTCGAGGCGTTCGACGGCTTCCGGCGCCGCACGGCACACGTGACGATCCCGATTGTGGCGGCGGTGCGCCCGTTCGACAGCCTGCTGCACGCCGAGTACCTCGCCAACGAGGTGCCGAACATCCGCGTGCCGGAACCGCTGCTCGAGCGCATGCGCCGCGCCGAGAGCGCCGGGACGGCCGACGACGAAGGCATCGCCATCGCACAGGAGATCGCACGCGAACTCCGCACGCGCGCGCAGGGGCTGCAGATTGGCGGCCCGATGCAGTCGATTTTCGCGGTGCTCGACGGGCTCGACGGGGTGTAGCGAGGTACGACTCGGGATCCCCTGCATGAAGATGCAGGATGACGGATGCCGGATCCAGGCGAACGGTTGCAACCGCCGGCTCGCCGCCAATGCGGCTTGCCCTGGGGCTGCACGTTTCGGCGAATTCGTGCAAGGGATTGACGGAATCCCACGCGATGGACGGCCGATGCGACTTGTCGCTGCGGGGTCCGAAGGATATAGTCCCTGTTTTGGAGCCATGCGTGCATCCGGATCGGGTGCGCGTGAATGCCCTCCGGGCACGTGGCTTGCGACCGACACCAGGTCATCACGAACTGACCAATCTCGATGGGAGCTCTGCATGGCCTTGTTCGAGCGTTTCAACCGCAGCGAGACGGACGAGTTCGTCGCGGCATCGGACGCCGCCTCGAGAACCCTTTCCGTCACCGCGGTTGAGACGGACTTCGTCGCCGGCGTCTACGGCAAACTGGCATCGGTCTACGACTGGGTGTTCGGGCCGACCCTGCACGCCGGGCGCCTGCAGGCCATGCAGCGCATGACGATCGCACCCGGCGATCGGATCCTCGAAGTCGGCGTGGGGACGGGGATCAACCTCTCGCTCTATCCACGCAATTGCACGGTTACCGGCATCGATCTCTCGGATTCGATGCTCGAGAAGGCATATGAGCGGGTGGCCGAAAAGGCGATGCGCCACGTGCGCCTGCTCGAGATGGATGCGTCACGGCTGACGTTCCCCGACGACTCGTTCGACATCGTGTACGCGCCGTACCTGATCAGCGTGGTGCCCGACCCCGTCCAGGTCGCGCGCGAGATGCGTCGCGTCTGCCGCCCCGGCGGCCGCATTGTCGTCCTCAACCACTTCCGCAGCGCGAACCGGCTGATGTCCTGGGCCGAGCGGTTGCTGTCGCCATTCACCGTGCACATCGGCTTCAAGTGCGACCTCGACCTGCCCGGATTCATCGCGCAGGCTGAACTGCAGCCGGTGTCGATCGAAAAGGTCAACATCCCGCCGATCTGGTCGCTGGTCACCTGCATCAAGGACTGACCGACAGCGCCGCGACGACCCGCCGCGCCACAACCTCGGCGCCATCCACACGCGGCCGCTCGGGCGGATCGGGCTCGGCGAGCACGGCGTCGAGCGCAGTCTCCCATGCCCCTGCGTACAGGTCCTCGTTCGAGATGAACCCGCAGCGCAGATAGCGCGGCATCTCACGCACCATCACGTCGTATTCCACGAACCGTCCCCGCGAGGTGTAGAGCAGCGCCGTGTCGTTCGCGATGCACTCCGCGATAATCCCGTAGCCCGGCTTCGTTGCTACCACGTCCGCCGCGCGCACCAGGTCCTCGTAGCGGTATCCCGCCGCGTAGATGGCGCGCTCGTCTACGAACCGGACGGACGCCGGTAGTTCGGGCTCGCGCCCGTCGCGAGTGACCGGTTGCCCGCGAGGATCGTCACCGCGGCGTGCCGCCTGCACGTTCGCGGTGACCACGACCGTGTAGCGCTGCAGTTTCGCGAGTGCCCCCAGGTCGATGTCGCGCAGGCCGTACCCGCCGAACGACGCCAGCACCAGCGTGCCGCTCCGCGGCAGGCCGAATCGCGCTCGCACTTCGTCGCTGGCACGCGCCGACCGGCGGGCGATGAACGGCACCGGCTGCACCTGCGCGAACGCGTCGAAGCCGCCGCCGAGCGGAAGGCGAAGGGCGCGCTCGGCATGCGCGTACGCTGCGCGAATCCGGTCGAGCAACGCGGGGTGCCCGGCAAGCTCCTCTGGATACGCTTGGTAAATCCAATCCCACGTGAAATTGCCCAGTGCGATCGACGGCACCCCGGCACGGTGGGCGGCGAGAAAGGCGAGCGGAGGGATGTCGCCGACGACGAGCGTCGCTCCCAGCTCGCCAAGCAGGCGTGCATCGTTGACCGCGAGATCGCCGAGCGTCGCCGAGAAGGCGTCCGCGCGGCGCACGGTTTCGCGCGCGTCGAGGCGGAGGCTGTCGATCTGGACCACGCCCGTGTCGCACTCGGCCGGCTGCCAGGTGATCGGCGCACGGAGCGTGAGGTCGAAGAGCCACCGCGGCGCCGACGTCCGCACGACGACGTGGACGTCGGGGGCGATGGCGTGCAGCGCATTGATGACCTCGATGTCGCGCGACGCGTGGCCGAACCCGTGGCCCGAGACATAGAAGACGACAACGGCAGGCCGCATGGTGTCTGGGCATCTTCCTCGATCGGCCCGCGCCGGGCAACGTCGCCGACTGGCGTATGCTGTGTCGCCAAGGATGCCGTTCCGGCGGGTGTTCCTCGTCTTCGTGCTGTACCTGGCGCTCACGATCGTGATGACGTGGCCGCTGGCGGCGATGGCATCCAGCGTGATCCCCGCCGATCGCGGCGATCCACTGCTGAACGCGTGGATCCTCTGGTGGAACGCGCACAGCGTGCCGCTCACCGAGTCGTGGTGGAACGCGCCGATCTTCTATCCGTCCTCTGGCGCGCTGGCCTTCTCCGAGCACCTGCTCGGCCTCACCTGGCTCACATCTCCGGTGCAATGGGCAGGCGGCAATCCGCTCGCCGCCTACAACGCGGCGTTCATCGCATCATGGGTGCTCGGCGGGACGTGTGCGTGGCTGCTCGGGTACGAGCTGACCGGCCGCGCCGATGCGGCGCTGGTGGGCAGCGCCGTGTTCGCGTTCGCCCCGTATCGCGGCGCGCAGGTGTCGCACCTGCAGGTGCTGTCAGCGCAGTGGATGCCGCTGGCATTGATGGCGGCGCACCGTTACCTTCGCAGCGGCAGGCCACCGTGGCTCGCGGCCTTTGCCGTCGCCTGGCTCGCCCTGAGCCTTTCGAACGGGTACTACCTGATGTTCTTCGGCCTGCTGATGGTCCCGTGGACGCTCTGGTTCGGGGCGACCGCCGGGCGTTGGAAGCGGCTGGCCGCTTTGATGGGCGCGAGCGGCACGGTCCTCATCGCCGTGCTCCCGCTGCTGCTCCAGTATCGGGCCGTCCACGAGCACTATGGCTTCCGCCGCACAACGGGAGAGATGGCCGCGTACAGCGCCGACATCTTGTCCGTTCTCGACTCGGCCAGCAACCTGGCGTTCTGGGGCTGGCTGAGCGTGTTTCATCGCGCGGAAGGGCAGTTGTTCCCCGGCGTGATGGTGGTGCTGATCGTCGCCGCCGGGCTGCTCCTCGGACCGGCACCAGCCACTCCAGCGCCTTGGCAGCGCCGGGTGCGTCCGGTCATGGCGTTCGGCTGGCTGATTGCCCTTGCCGGCTGCGTCTCGTACGGCGTTGCCGGCCGTTGGCGGGCGTCATCGCTCGGCTTCCGCATTACCGTGCGCGACCCCAGGCGGCCGCTCCTCGCGGCGGCGATACTGGGCCTCGCGCTTGTACTGACGCAACCCGGCCTGCGCGCTGCCATCGCGCGCCGCTCGACGCTGCTCTTCTACCTGGCCGCGGCAGTCGGCCTGTGGTGGCTCACGCTGGGCCCCAGCGCCACGTTTGCAGGCGTTCCCCTCCGATGGCCCTCCCCGTACGCACTGCTGGCGACGGTTCCCGGCTTCGCCGGCCTCCGCGTGCCCGCGCGCTTGTTCATGCTGGTCGTCCTCTGCCTGTCGGCGGCGGCAAGCCTGGCCTACGCGAGAGTGCCGCTCGCGCCGCGCTGGCGTCCCGCAGTCCTGACAGTCACGTTCGCGCTGACTGTCGCCGACGGCTGGGTGCTGAGGCTCCCGCTCGTGCCCGCCCCTGCCCCGTGGCCGGCCATGGTCACGCACGGTTCGGCCAGGCCGCTGCTGCAACTGCCGGGTGCACCGCGGCAGCCGGAGCCGGTTGCGATGTATCGGGCCGCCCTCGTGCAGCGGCCACTGGTGAATGGGTACAGCGGGCACTTCCCGCCCGCGCAAGCGATTCTCGTTCACGCCGTCGGGATGTACGACCTCACGGTGCTCGATGGCCCGAGCGCTCGTGAGCCGCTCGATATCCTGCTCGATCGCTCGCGCGACTTCCGGGGGCGGCTCGAGCGGCGGCTGGGCGACACGCGCGCAAAGCTGGCGGGGCGGGAGGGTCGGTGGTGCCTGTACGAACTGCCCCCGCCATCACCCGGGCCAATGCCGCGACTATCCGGGCGGGAAACACGCCCTGTCGCCGCGCAGGCCAGCATCAACGCCGATCTCGCGGCGCGCGTCTTGGATGACCGCGTCGATACGCGCTGGTACACAGCCGGGCAGAGGCCAGGGCAGACCCTGACGCTCGACTTCGGACGGCAGATCCGAGGCGGGGCGCTGCGCCTGCTGCAGCCAGGGACGCCGCTCCAGTATCCGCTCCGCCTCGAGATCGACCGTTCAATCGACGGGATGACGTGGTCGCGCGCGTGGGAGGGCCCTACAGCGGCCCGGGCATGGCTCGCCGCCGTGGAGTCGCCACGGCTCATCCCACTGACGATCCCTCTGGACGGGTGCGCGGCGCGCTACTTGCGCCTGCGTCTGGCGGCCGAATCGCCGCAGCAGATCTGGTCGGTCGCCGAGGTCTCCCTGCTCGAAGCCGCGGAGGCGAGGTCAGAGCCGGATTGCCAGCCCTGAGGCCTGCAGCAACGCCGTCGATTGCGCGGCGAGCAGGCTAGCCGTCAATACGGAGGGCGCCAGGTGTAGAAGAGCACCGCCATGAACCCCTGCCCGATGGCGAACACGAGCACCCACACGCCGAGCCGCCGCTCCGGCACCGCGGCAGCCAGCCACAGGAACAGCGGGAACATGGTCGCGGTCAGGCGCGCCATCGACAAGGCGCCGCCGAGCGCCAGCGGCACGACGAGATTGATGGCGACGAGAGCGCCGTACGCCAGGCCGAGCCGCCGCGTTACGGGCCACACGAGCGCCGCCGCGAACGCGGCCGTGGCCAGGTTGATGAAGTTGCCAGCCTCGGTGCGCAGGTACTCGAAGAACCCGTGTTCCGCCACGTAGCCGAATGGTGCCCCGATCGAATGCAGTCCCCCGCCGACGGTCCGTCCCCACCGCTCCTGGATGGCCGCCCACTCGAACGGATTGCCGGTCAGGCGGTAGATGAACAGCGAGAAGAGCAGGGCGCCGATACCCGGCGCGGCCGCGGCCAGGAGCGCGGGAAGGCCGGTGCGGAGGCGGTAGGCGATCCTGGCCTCGACCGGGCTCGTCTCCGTGAGGGCGAGCAGCGCGAGCGGCACGCTGAGAAACGCGCCGTTGGCGCGCGTCAGGCCCGCCACGAGGCCCCAGGCGGCAACGCGCCACAGCCGCCGCTGCCGCATGTACCAAAACGCCCCGAGGGATGCAGCGAGGAACAGCGCCTCCGTGTAGAGCGGGC
Organism: Vicinamibacteria bacterium; assembly: GCA_963697705.1. Classification (GTDB taxonomy): domain Bacteria; phylum Acidobacteriota; class Vicinamibacteria; order Vicinamibacterales; family JAENWD01; genus CAVUCH01. The sequence continues at coordinate 610,579 of CAVOPA010000003.1, read as the reverse complement.
CATAGAAAATTGCGAACGGATAGCTGCCGAGCAGCATCACGGCCCATCGTGCCCGGTCCGTGGTGCCGAGCGCCGGGTGCGCGGAGGCGAGCCGGAACAGGTACATCAGCGCCCACAGGAATGCGCCGCAGGAGACGACAACGCCGGCAAGCACCACCTCCGGCGTGCTCCCGCCGAGCAGCCGGCCGCCCGTCCGCATCAGCAGAGGGTAGGCGGGAAAGAACGCGATGTTCTGCTGGCCCCGCTTGTCGGGATCCCAGCGGTAGCCCACCTGCGCCACGTCCAGGTACCACCCGGCATCCCACCGGGCCGGCAGGTTGACCAGCTCGTTGCGCGACACCCTGAAGCGTGGCTCGCTCGGTCGGATACCCGACGAGAAAGACGGCGAGCAGGCCGACGACGGCCACCGCGGCCCGGCTCCAGACTGCCACCGGCCACACGGCCCGGAGCGCTTCCGACTGGAGCGCGTGCCGCGCGCCGTGCCACAAGCGCTCCACGATCGCCGGACGCGGCAGGCGCCAATGGCGAAGGGCGGTCAGCAGCAGAGCGGCGATCGCGAGGCGCTCGGGCGCCGTGACCGATATTCGCCAGCTTCCAACCCACAAGCGGAAGCCACCGCTCATCGCGACGCTGCCTGCCAGCAGCACGAGCAGAACGCTCAGCGCATCGGCGGTTCGCACCCAGCCGGCCACGGGCGGGCGCGCATGCGGCTCCGGCCCGGTCACGTCGAGCGTCCGGGGAGGGCGAACCAGGCGCGGGCGGCGTGGCGTCTCACGTCAGCTGACGGGCACGGGCGTGGGCAGCGCTTCCCTGAGGACGTCGTCGAGCGTCTGCGCGGGGACGAAGCGCATCTCGCGTTTCACTTCCTGTGGGAGCTCGTCGATGTCAGGCAGGTTCAAGGCCGGCAGCACGAACACGCGGATGCCGTAGCGGCGCGCCGCGAGCGCCTTCTCGCGGATGCCGCCGACGGGCAAGACGAGCCCGGTCAGGGTGATCTCGCCGGTCATCGCGACCTCTTCTTTCACCGCTTCATTGCGCAGCGCAGAAAGGATGGCCGTCGCGATCGTCACGCCGGCTGAGGGGCCGTCCTTCGGGATGGCGCCTGCCGGCACGTGCACGTGCAGATCGTGCTTGTCGAGGAACGACGGCGATACGCCGAGCGCGCTCGCCTGCGCGCGGATGTGGCTGACGGCCGCGCGCGCCGATTCCTGCATCACGTTACCCAGCTGCCCGGTGAGGATAATCTGCGAGTTGCCGCCGGGCAGCAGCGTGGCTTCGATGAACAGGACGTCTCCGCCGGTCTCCGTCCAGGCCACGCCTGTGGCCACGCCGGGCCTGGAGGTGCGGAACGACACCTCCTGGTGGATCCGCGGCGGCCCGAGGTACTCGGGCACGTTGTCACGATCGACCGTGTCGGCCGGAGCCTCCCCGTCCTCTGGCGTGCGGCTCGCGACGCGCGCGGCCACCTTCCGCGCAATCGCGCCGATCTGCCGTTCGAGGTTGCGCACGCCGGCCTCGCGCGTGTACTCCGTAATCACGCGGCGCAGCGCGGGATCGGTGAGCTCCAGCTGTTCGATCTTGAGGCCGTGCTCGCCGACCTGGCGCGGAATCAGGTACCGCCGCGCGATGTGCAGCTTCTCCTCCTCGCTGTACCCGGTCAGCTGGATGACCTCCATGCGGTCGAGCAGTGCCGGGTGCAGCGTTCCGAGCTGGTTGGCCGTGGCGATGAACAGCGTACGCGACAGGTCGAACGGCACTTCGAGGTAGTGATCGCGGAAGCTGTTGTTCTGCGCCGGGTCGAGCACTTCGAGCAGCGCGGCGGCGGGGTCGCCCTGGAAGCCCACAGACACCTTGTCCATCTCGTCGAGCATGAACACCGGGTTCGCGGCGCCTGCCTGGCGCAGCGCCTGCACGATGCGCCCGGGCATCGAGCCGATGTACGTGCGGCGGTGCCCGCGGATCTCGGCCTCATCGCGCACGCCGCCGAGCGAGACGCGGACGAACTTGCGATTCATCGCCCGCGCGATGGACTGGCCGAGCGACGTCTTGCCCACGCCCGGCGGGCCGACGAAGCACAGGATCGGCCCCTTCATGTCGCCCTTGAGCTTCCGGACCGCGAGATACTCGACGATCCGCTCCTTGACCTTGTCGAGGTCGTAGTGGTCCTCGTCGAGCACGCGGCGCGCTTCGACCGGGTCGAGCCGATCGTCGGTCGTCACGCTCCACGGCACGTCCAGGAGCCAGTCCATGTAGGTGCGGAGCATCTGGTACTCGGGGGACGCCGGCGTCATGCGCGCGAGCCGATCGACCTCGCGATTGGCCACCGTCAGCACGCCCTCGGGCAGGTTCGCCTTCTCGACCCGCGCGCGGAGCGCCTGGATCTCGTCCCCTTCCCCCTCGCCGAGCTCGTCCTGGATGGCCTTCAGCTGCTGCCGCAGGTAGTACTGCCGCTGCGCGTCGGACATCTCCTGTTGCGCCTGCGACTCGATCTTGCCTTTCACCTCCAGCAGCGCGATCTCGCGCGCCAGCGCCTGCGACACCATCTCGAGCTTCGACAGCAGCGTGTCGGCCTCGAGCAGTTGCTGCTTCTCTGCCGCCGGCATGTCGAGGAGACTGCCGAGCAAATACGCCAGACGCAGCGGGTCCTCGATGGCAGAGACGATCCCGCGCAGCTCCTGCGAGAAGCCGCTGGCGAGCGTCAGTGCGCGATCGACCTGCTCCTGCAGCCGCCGCACGTAGGCGTCGACTTCGACCGATCGATCCACCTGCTCGGGCTCGGCGTGGATCATCGCGCGCATCGACAATCCCGTACGGGTAATCACGTCGGCGCGCACGCGGGCGAGGCCCTCCACGATCACGTGCAGCCCCGACGGGTTGCGCGCCATCTGGCGGATGATTCCGACCGTGCCGATCCGCTTGACCTGGTCGGGGCCCGGATCGTCGAGCTCGCCCTCCTGAAGCGCCAGCAGCAGCATGCGGTCGCCGCCGAGCGCGCGGTTCACCGATTCGACCGACACAGCGCGGTTCACCGCCAGCGGCTGCACGCTGAGGGGAAAGGCCACTGTGGCCCTGAGCGGCAGCACGGGGAGCTCGGGCGGCAGCGGGGGAACGGTCGGTGTGGATTCGGCCATGACGTCCTTGCAGGTATTTCATCGGAAGTGCGCAGGCACGTCAACGCGGGTGCGCATCCGGCTGTACCGTCGGGGTGAGCGCTCTGCGGGCACGTTGCGCGGGCACGTGCCCGGGAGGCCGAAACGTGGTGTCTGATATCCTGCGCCACATGGGACTGCAGGAACGCGACTTCTTCACCGAACGACCCGAGACACGGCCCGCGAACTACGCGTGCCCGCGGTGCGGCCGCCGCAACGACTACCAGGTGCGCTGGGTGCGGCGGACCAAGAAAGATCGCATCCCGTCGGGCGCCGACGAACGCGATCGTGCGATGTACGCCAAGCTGAAGGACTACCTCATTCGCGTTGACGACAGCCTCACCTGCAAGACCTGCCAGCGCAAGTTCGACATCCCCTCGCAGCACTCACTGATTTTCGTGGATGACATCCCGACGGGGCTGCCGGTGGAAGACTACGACGAGTAATTCGGAATGCGGAGTTCGGAATTCGGAATTGGTTCGGAATTCGGAGTTCGGAGTGCGGACGTACTGCGGAGTGCAGGAAAGCCGAATGCGGAATGAGTGCCGAACAACGCCGGCCGGCCTGATCGGCCGGCGGCGGTGTGCCGAGCTCGCGGCCGAGCCGAGATTCAAGCTGCTGCCACCGTTGCGCGGATTCCGAACTCCGCAATCCTGCACTCCGCAGTAGTTCCGAATTCCGAATTCCGAACTCGGACCTAATTCCGAATTCCGAATTCCGCGTTCCGAATTGTCAATAGATTCCCGGTATCATCCGCCACCGCACCGTCCGTTGGTACTGCACGTACTCGTCACCGAACACCTCGACGAGTGAACGCTCTTCGAACGGGATGGCGAGCATCAGGTACGTCGTGCTGATGACGGCGAAACTGAGCCTTGTGCCCGTCATGCGCGGGGTTCCGAAGGTCATGAGCGCCCAGCCGAAGTAGATTGGGTGGCGCACCAGGTGATACGGCCCGAACACCATGAAGGCGGGCGGGCGGACGCTGCCGAGGACCTGGCGGATGCCCGCGAGCTCGAGCGGATCGAGAACGCCGGCCGACCGCAGCGTCAGCCACACGCCAGCCGCCTGCACTGCCAGGCACGCACCCTTCCACGGCCACGAGACGTCATAGAGCACACCCGGCACCTCGCGCCACCACGCGCAGGTCAGGATGAAGAGGATGCTCGCGATCCACACGTACACCGAGCGCTCGAGCCAGGGCGGCACGGTCCGCACGACCCACTGCTTGGCGCCTGTGCGCGCCATCACGCTGTGGTGCAGCGCGAACGCCGTGAACAGGAGCGCGTTGACGACGACCGCCGTCGCCGTGCCGTCGCCCGTATCGGCGGCGGCGCCGGGGCCAAAGCGGATGCCGTAGCTCCACCCAAAGAACGCAAGCGAGGCGACGAATGCGGCGCCGCCGAGCCACGCCACCGCCATCGAGATGAGGCCGGCACCGGACGGGTGGGTGCGCATGCGACCGGTATTATAGAGACATGCCTCCAGCAGCGCCGCGCATCGTGATCTCCGGCATTGGCGTGACGTCGTGCTTCGGCGTCGGGCGCGAGTGTTTCTGGCATCACGTCAGTCGCGGTGTCAGCGGCACGCGTGCGATCACCGAGTTCGACGTGTCCACGTTTCCCTGCCAGGTGGCGGCGCCGGTACCGCTCGTCAGCATCGCCAGCGCCCAGCCGCTCGCCGGTGAAGGACCCGAGGGCTGGGAGTCCCGCGCCGATCCGCGACGCTATTCGCGAGCAGCCCTGCTCGGCGTGATTGCGGCACGCGAAGCGTGGAACGACGCCGGGCTCCGAGCCGGCGAGCCGAATGCGGGCGTGCTGATCGGCAGCGGCGGCGGCGGCATCGACGTGGGCGAGGCCCAGTACAAGGACTTCTTCACGCAGGGCGGCAGGCACGTCAGTCCCTATGCGATCGCGATCGGTATCGTCGGAATGCTCTCGAGCGAGCTGTCGATTTCGCTCGGTCTGCGGGGCGCCAGCCACGTCCTGTCGACCGGCTGTACGAGCTCGACGGACGCGATTGGCTACGCGGCCTCGCTGCTGCGAGCCGGCGACCTCGAGGTCGTGCTCTCGGGCGGAGCCGACGGCTGTGTCACGCCGGGGATGATCTTCGGTTTTTCCAGGATGCGCGCCGTCTCGACGCGTTACAACGAGCGCGGAGCCGAGGCGTCGCGGCCGTTCGACAAGGGCCGCGACGGCTTCGTGCTCGGCGAGGGCGCGTGGATGATCGTGCTCGAGCGGGAGGACCGTGCGCGCGCACGTGGCGCTCACGTGTATGCCGCCGTCGAGGGCTATGCCTCGACGTGCGACGCGTACCACCGTGTGCAGATGGATCCCGACGGCGCCGAAATCGTCGCGTGCATCGAAGGCGCCCTACGAAAGGCCCGCCGCGCGCCCGAGGAGATCGGGTATGTGAACTACCACGGGACATCCACCGTGCTGAACGACGCCATCGAGTCGCGCTGCGTGCGCCGCGTGTTCGGTCCGACCGCCGAACGGGTGCCCGGTTCGTCGACCAAGTCGATGATCGGCCATCCGCAGGGCGCCAGCGGGGCCGCCGGCGTCGTCACGACGGCAATGGCGCTCTCGCGCGGGTTCATCCCGCCGACGGCCAACCTGACGGATCCCGATCCCGAGTGCGACATGGACTTCATCCCGCTGCAGGGACGGGCGGCGGAGCCAGCTGCGGCGCTCTGCAATTGCCTGGGCTTCGGCTCGAAGAACAGCGCGCTCGTGCTGGGGCACGCGTGAGCCGCGACGCGCGGCGCACCTCGGGGCCTGCGCCCGCCTGGTCGAGCGTGACGTGAGAGACGATGTCCTGATCGCCGGCGCCGGTCCTGCCGGTTCGATTGCGGCCCTGCTGCTCGCGCGCGCCGGTCTGCGCGTGCGCCTGCTGGACCGCGCCACGTTCCCGCGCGACAAGCTGTGCGGCGACACGCTGAATCCAGGAGCGCTCGATCTTTTGCGCCGGCTCGGGATTTCGGCCGACATCGAACGTGCAGGCCTCCCGATTCGCGGCATGGTCGTGACCGGGGCCGGCGGCGTGCGCGTCTGCGGAGAGTACGGTCCTGGCGTGCGAGGCGTGTCACTGCTGCGCCGTGACCTCGATTCGATGCTCGTGCAGCATGCCGTCGACGCCGGGGCCTCGTTCGAGCCCGGCGTGCTGGTGCAGGAGCCACTCGTCGACGAGGCCGCAGGCGGGGTGCGGGTCACTGGACTGAAGGTTGTGACGTGCACGGGGGAAGTGCACGACATGCCCGCGGCCTTGACGATTGCCGCCGACGGCCGCCGCTCCCGCGTGGCCTTCCATCTCGGTCTCGCGCGGCACCCGGACCAGCCGCGCCGGTGGGCGATCGGCGGGTACTTCGACAACGCCACGGGCGGCAGTCCGCTCGGCGAGATGCACATCCGCTGCGGCCGCTACATCGGCGTGGCGCCCGTGCCGGGAGGGCTGACGAACGCCTGTGTCGTCGTCTCGGCGCCACGGGCCGGCGCGCTGGCGGAGCCCGCCGCACTGCTCATCGCCTCGCTACGCGCCGACCCATGGCTCGGTGAGCGCTTCGCGGATGCGCGGCTCGTCTCCGCCCCCGCGGTTCTCGGCCCGTTGGCCGTCGACACGTCTGCGGCCGGCCTGGAGGGGCTGCTCCTTGCCGGGGATGCATCAGGGTTCATCGACCCGATGACCGGGGACGGGGTGCACCTGGCCATGCGTGGCGCGGAGCTCGCGGCTGGGGTGGCGCTCAGGCTGTGGCACGGCCAGCTCGCCGATGGCCCGGCGACACTGGCATGCGAGCGCCGCGCCGCCTTCGCGTCCAAATGGCGGATGAACCGGATTCTGCGCGCCCTGATCGCGTCGCCCCGGGCGGTCGGATGGGCCGCGCACGGCGCACGACTGTGTCCGGCCCTCGTGCGAGAGCTGATCAGCCGCGCCGGCGACGTTCCCGCTGGTGCGCGGCTGTACGGTCTGGACTGATCGATCAGACGCCGGCCAGCCCACTATCGGGGGTCAGAGTTCCCGCGCCGGCCGCGCTACTCGCGAACGGAGATGAGACCCACGCGGCTGCCGGTCACGGTTTCTGCAGCAGCTCCGACCCGCTGACTGGCAACCCGCACACCGTTCCGGCAAACGTTACCCGGACGCCGGCCGCCTCGCGTGCCGCCGTGCCCTGGGTCAGATTGAATGGGCACGTGAGCCCGTTCCTGGTGGCAGTGCCTTCGGCGGTCCAGTTCAACGTGGAGCCGGATACCGTGCCCTTACCCGAGCCACTCGCTTCGACACCGGCGCACACGCCCTTGAACTCAACTCCGCCCGCGCTGCCGTCTGCATTCTTCGTGATCGTGTAGTCGAGTGACGTACAGCCGGTGGGCAGCGTCGAGGACGACCCGGAACCAAGCGTCCACGCTCCGGCGAGCGCGTCGAGTACGGCCGCCGACCCCGTGGGCGACACTCCCGAATGGTCGCTCTCGGCGCAGCCCGCAGTGAACAAGCACGCGGCAATCGCTACCGCTGCAACACGAACCATCGCATCCGCTCCTGGCTGGGGGTGTTGTGATCTTACCAGTTCACCTCACCCCTTTTTCTCGGCAGCAGGCAGCGGATCGCCATCTCGAACCGCTGGGCCCAGGCTTGTTCGGTGTGCTGATGGCCTTCTTCTACGATGCAGATGATCTGGTCGCGCGGGTGTGGGCATTTCTTGCGGAGCATCCGGTACATGCTCTGCGTGTTGCGCACATGCCGCGGGCCTTCTTCCGAGCCGATGTCGAGGTACACGCGGCCAAACCAGCGCTCGATAGCGGCCGCGTAGTCGAAAATCGCCCGGTTCGCGAACCAGAGCGACGGGCTCATCGCGCCGCAGAAGCCGAACACAGCCGGAGAGCGGAGAAAACCATACAGGCTGATCAGGCCGCCCATCGAGGACCCCACGATTCCGGTGTGCTCGCGTTCGTGCCGTGTCCGGAACCTGCGATCGATCTTGGGCTTCAGCGTCTCGATGATGAAATCGAGATAGGCGTCGCCCTTGCCTCCGCCCACCCGCGGGTCGATCCACGGGCTGTACTCGTGGCTTCGCTCGCCGCCCATGTTCGGGATGGCGACAACGATTGCCTCGAAACCCAGGGGACCGAGGCGCTCCATCGTCTCGTCCACGCCCCATTCGCCGGCAAACGACAGCTCCGGGTCGAACAGGTTCTGGCCGTCGTGCATGTAGACGACGGGGTAGTGCCGGCCGCTCGTCTTGTAGGACGGGGGGAGGTAGACCTGGATGTCGCGGGTGTTCTTCAGTTGCGGGCTGCGTACACCAGGCAACACGCGCACGTGCCCGACGATGTTTCCCGTCGCCGGGGTGGTTCCGGCACCGCTCTCGAACATGCGCTCGTCTTGTCCCGGGCGCCAGGCTCGAGCTCAGAGGACCCCGGCCCAGGAAGGTCCTCAATGCTTCGCAATGTCAAATCCATTATCGCTCGGATTGGGCAGGAAAACGCAGGAGCGGGCGGCAATGCTTCGCTCCGGCGATAACCGTTATCATTACGGTTCCGGGCACAGCCGGACACTCGGGGTGGCAGCATGTCGCATCGATTCACCATCGGCGTCGAGGAAGAATTTCAGATCGTAGACCCCTCCACATGGGCCCTGCGATCGCATGTCAGCGAGCTGCTCGCCAGCGGAGCGGTGTCACTCGGCGACCACATCAAGCGAGAGATGCACCAGTCGATCGTCGAGGTCGGCACGCCGATCTGCGCGGACGTGCAGCAGTTGGAGCACGAGATGCTGCGGATGCGCAGCGAGCTGTGCTCGGCCGCGGATCGTGCGGGCCTCGCGGTAGCCGCCGCCGGCACGCACCCTTTCTCCAACTGGATCGACCAGGTCATCTCTCCCGGCGAGCGCTACCAGCACATCGTCGAGGAGCTCCAGCAGCTCGCGCGATCGCTGCTCATCTTCGGCATGCACGTGCATGTCGCCATGCCCGACCACAGCACGGCCATCGACCTGATGAACGCGGCCCGCTACTTCCTGCCGCACCTGCTCGCGCTATCCACGAGCTCGCCCTTCTGGATGGGACGCGACACGGGGCTGAAGTCCTACCGAACCACGATCTTCCGCCGGTTTCCGCGCACCGGCATCCCCGATCATTTTGGTTCCTGGGGCGAGTACGAGAGCTACGTCAACCTGCTCGTCGAGCTCCACTGCATGGACGACGCGAAGAAGATCTGGTGGGACATCCGCCCGCATCCGACGTTCGGCACCCTGGAGTTCCGCATCTGCGACGTGCCGACGCGCGTCGAGGAGACGCTCGCGCTCGCGGCCCTCGCCCAGGCGATCATCGTCAAGCTGCACCGGTTGTACAGCCGGAACATGGGCTTCCGCCTGTACCGCCGTGCGCTCATCGACGAGAACAAGTGGCGCGCAGCTCGATGGGGCATCGACGGCATGCTGATCGACTTCGGCAAGAAAGTGGAAGTGCCGATGCGCGCGCTGGCGGTGGAACTGCTGGAGTTCGTCGACGACGTGGTGGACGAACTGGGCAGCCGACGGCACGTCGAGTACGTGCACACGATCCTGCGCGACGGCACGAGCGCCGATCGGCAGCTGGCCGTGTACCGCGAGACCGGTGACCTGCAGGCGGTCGTCAGGCACGTCGTCAATGAGACACGACCCGTCCTCATGCGGGCGTGAGGGGAGACAGGCCGTTGGCTGCAGGCCGTGTCTGGCCGTGACGGCCTGTCGCCCGCGGGCCCGCAATCTGCAGACTGCAGGCCGCAGCCTGGCGGCGTGTCTACGCGAGCCCAACGCTTGCACGGCTGGCCGCATCTCGGCCAAGCTGTAGCAGCCCAGCCGTTGGGGCCAGAGGAGAGTCGGTGGCCACCGGCTGGACGGCGACCCGTGGAAGAGGAGTCGAATGAAGATCGGATTGCTCTGCGGCCGTGAATTCAGCTTCCCCCCGGCCTTCATCGAGCGAGTGAACACCCTCGGCCGGGAGCACGGCATCACGGCGGAGATGGTGTCTCTCGGTGGCACGCCGATGCTCGAACCGGCGCGCTACGCGGTCATCGTGGACCGCATCTCGCACGAGATCGAGTACTACCGCGGGTTCCTGAAGCATGCCGCGCTGCAGGGGACACACGTCATCAACAACCCGTTCTGGTGGACCGCAGACGACAAGTTCTTCAACTACGCCGTTGCGGCGAAGCTCGGAATCGCGATTCCGAAGACGGTGCTGCTGCCGCAGAAGGACTACCCGAAGGACGTCGACCTCACGCCCGAGTCGCTGCGCAACCTGCAGTATCCGATCGACTGGGAAGGGCTGCTCGATCATGTCGGCCGTCCGGCCATTCTCAAGCCGTACTCCGGCGGCGGCTGGAAACTGGTCTTCAAGGTCGCCGATGTCTACGAGCTGCTGGCGGCGTACGATCAGACGGCGCCGTACTGCATGACGCTGCAGGAGTTCATCGACTTCGAGCTGTACATCCGCTGCTTCACGTTCGGCAAGACCGACATCATCCCGGTTGCGTACGATCCCCGTGCCCGGCGGTACCTGGTGGAGCACGAGTACCTCACGCCGGCGCTCGGCGCGCGGGTGGTACGCGATGCCCAGACGATCAATATGGCCCTCGGCTACGAGATGAACACGATCGAGTTCGCCATCAAGGACGGCGTGCCGTACGCGATCGACTTCCTCAACCCGGCGTGCGATTTCGAGCGCGATCGCATTACGCCGTTCTACTTCGAGATCGTCGTGGAGAGGATGGCGCGTTTGGTGATCGACCGGGCCACGAACCCGCAGCCCACCATGCCGTGGCCGCGATGGGAGGAGATGCTCGGAATGGGTGCCGCGGGCGGATTCATCGGTGCGCCGCGCCCGGGCCGGAGCGTCGAGGAGGTGTGAGCTGATCGCCCCAGCCTCCCCAGCCGACGCGTGGAACAACCTGCTCCGGCCGGAGGTCGAGCTCGCCGAGCCGTTCTGGGCCGAGCTCTCAGCGCGGCTGCGGGCGGCGAAGCTGACCTTCGGCGGCCGCGTGCACTGCCCGTTTCTGAGGCCGTTGTTCCTGTCGCGGCTGGACGTCGCCCGCATTACTCACGTCGCGGAGTCGATCGCCGCCATCGGCGAGCGCGTCGTCCAGGCTGCCCTGGCGGATCACTCGCTGTTCGACGCCGTCGGCCTGACCGAAGACGAGCGGCAGCTGGTCTCGATCGATCCGGGCTACTCGCGCGCGAGCACCGCATCGCGGCTCGACGGGTTCCTCCTGCCGGAGGATCTCTGGTTCGCGGAGTACAACGCCGAATCGCCGGCGGGTCTCGGGTACACGGAGACGCTGGCGCGCATCTTCAGCGACCTGCCGCTGATGGCGCGGTTCCGTGAGAGCCTACGACGCCGAGTACTTCCGTCTCGGTGATGCCATCGTCGACGCGCTCCTGGCCAGTTATCGCGAGTGGGGTGGCACGGCGAGCCCTCCCACGGTGCTCATCGTGGACTTCCGCGGCGTGCCGACGTGGAGCGAGTTCGAGATCCTGCAGAACCGGTTCGAGGGCCGTGGACTGCCCACCGTGGTGGCCGACCCGCGTGACCTCGTGTACGAGCACGGCAAGCTGATGGCCGACGGTCGTGTCATCGATCTCGTCTATCGGCGCGTGCTGATGAACGACATCGTCGCTCGCAGGGAGGATTGCGCCGCATTGCTCGGGGCCTACACGGATCGTGCGGTCTGCGTCGCGAACACCTTCCGCTGCAAGATCCCGCACAAGAAGGCGTTCTTCGCCGTGCTGACCGACGATGCATACCGCCACCTGTTCACGCCGGACGAACAGGTGCTGCTCCACGCGCACGTCCCGTGGACCCGGCTGGTCACCCCAAGCCGCACCACGATCGACGGCCGCTCGATCGATCTGCTCGAGCACCTGCGAGGCCACCGCGACGAGTTCGTGATCAAACCGAACGACGAGTTCGGCGGGGCCGGCGTCGTGCTCGGGTGGGAGAAGGAGGAGCGCGGGTGGGCCGCCGCCCTGGATCACGCCGTGGCGGGCGGAGCTGGCGCCTGGGTGGCCCAACGCCGCATCCCGGTCAGCCGCCAGGTGTTCCCGATGGTGGAGACGCCGCACGCGGTGGTGATGCGCGACATGCTCGTCGACCTCGCGCCCTACATTTTCCGCGGCCGCGTGGCCGGCTTCCTCACGCGGCTGAGCAGCACGGGTCTCGCCAACGTGACGTCCGGGGGCGGACAGATTCCGTCCTTCGTTGTCGAGCCGCGGGAGGGCTGAGAAAACGTGCCGTTCGATTGCCAGCACCGCGTCAAATTCGGCCGCGACATCTGTCTGACCGACTGCCCTTCGACGGCCGAGCACGGCGGGTGCCACTATGTGCGCGTCGAGCGCGACGGCGACCTTCCCGCCGCCGATCCGGAAATCATCGACGTTGCGGTGCTCGACATGCATCACGGGTGGCCAAACCTGGGCCACGATGCGATCGTGCACGGGGTGCAGAACGCCGTGTGCGATCTGCAAGCTCAGCTCGCGTCCGCAGGGCTGAGCTTTCGCGTGCTCTCCTACGATGTTCGACGCGGTGCCCAGATTCCCGAAGCGCCTGGCGGCCGGCACGCGATCTACCTCGGAACGGGTGGGCCTGGGCACCTCGATCCGACAAGAAACGACGGGGTCGCCCCGGGCTCGCAGGGCATCCGTGAAGATCCGCGCTGGGAAGCGCCGCTCTTTCGCCTCTTCGATCGCATTCGCGCGGACGATGACGCTGTGCTGCTCGCCGTGTGCCATACGTTCGGTGTGATGTGCCGCTGGCTCGGCGTGGCCGACGCCGTGCTGCGGGGGCCCGAGAAGGGCGGCAAGAGCACCGGCATCCTGGAGAACGTGCTGACGCCGGCGGCCGCCGCCCATCCCTGGTTCGGACTGCTGGCGCGCGAGCTGCCCGATCGGCGGCGGCTGCGCATCCTCGACAGCCGGCTGTACGATCTGATCCCGCACGCCGCGCCGCTGCCGGAGGGCATCGTCGCCATCGCGCACGAAACCCTTGGGGTGGGCGGCCCGCCCGGAAACGCGCTCACCATGATGGAAGTCGCGCGCGATCGCGATGGCGGGATGCCGAGAATTTTCGGCGTCAACCACCACCCCGAGATCGTCAACCGCCCGCGGCAGCTGACGATCCTGCGCAAGCGGATGGAACGCGGCGAGGTCAGCCTCGAGTGGTACGCGGAGCGTGTCGCCGCGCTGACCGAAGACATCCACGACCACGGCGACCGCGCGCTCCACGTGACGTCGAGCTACACGCTGCTCGCTCCGATGCGCCATTACCTGCATCGCGAAGCGCGGCAGCGTGCAGAGCGGCTCGGGCGGCGGCTCGAAATCGATCCAGACCGGGTTCCGGTTCTCTTCCGCACGTCCGCCGACCAGCTGCAGGCCGACGATGGAGGCTAGTCCCCGTGCTGCCAAAGCCGCCGTTCAACTATGAACTCAGCCTCGAGCGTGAGCTCGAGGAGTTCGAGCGGCTGAAGCCCAGGCTTGGAGAGGTCTGGGGGATGATGACCGCCAACGAGGACCAGCCGAGCACCTCGGTCGTGGTGCCCTCGTTGACGCTCGATTCCGAGGAGCTCACGAAGCTTGCCGGGGCCGCTTTCTACGAGGAGCGGCTGCTCTTTCTTCTCATCCGTCTTCGCAACCCGCGTGCGCACGTCGTCTACGTGACCTCGCAGCCGGTGCACCCGCTGACGCTCGACTACTACCTGCATTTGCTCGCAGGCGTGCCCGCAAGCCACGCGCGTGCGCGGCTCACGATGCTCTGCGCGTTCGACGGTTCGTCGCGGCCGCTCACGCAGAAAATTCTCGAGCGCCCGCGCCTGCTGCAGCGCATCCGCTACGCCATCCAGGACCGCGAGCACTCGTACCTGACGGTCTTCAACTCGACGCCGCTCGAGCGGCGCCTGTCGGTGCTGCTGGACATTCCGCTGAACGGCCTCGACCCGGCGATGTCGGAGTACGGCACCAAGTCGGGCAGCCGGCGCGTGTTCCGCGAGGCGGGAGTCGATCTGCCGGCGGGCTTCGAAGACCTCGGCTCGCGCGACGACATCGTCCATGCGCTTGCGGAGCTGAAGGCGGAGCGGCCCGACATCCGCCGGGCCGTGATCAAGTTGAACGACAGCTTCTCGGGCGAGGGCAATGCAGTCGTGTCCTACCCGCGATGTCTCGAGCCCGGGGAGTTGAGGCGCGCGGTCGATCACGCCGAGATGCCGGTGCCATCAGAGACGCACGACCGCTACTTCGAGAAGTTCGAGCGGATGGGCGGCATCGTCGAGGAGTTCATCGAGGCGGACGAGAAGATCTCGCCAAGCGCGCAGTTTCGCACCAGCCCGATGGGCGGGGTGCAGGAGGTGTCGACGCACGATCAGATCCTCGGCGGCGAGTCGGGCCAGATTTACCTGGGCTGCAGCTTTCCCGCTCGGGACGAGTACCGCGACCAGATTCGCGCCGCCGGGCGCCGGGTGGGCGAGGTGCTGGCGCGTCACCGGGTGGTCAGTCGCTACGGCGTGGACTTTCTGGCCTGGCGCAACGCCGGCGAGGTGGACTGGCACGTCACGGCGCTCGAGATCAACCTGCGCGTGCTGGGCACGACCCACCCGTTTCTCGCGCTGCGCTTCCTGACCGGCGGCGAGCTCGACACCGCCTCGGGGCAGTTTCTGTCGCTGAGCGGGCGGCCGAAGTACTACCGCGCCACCGACAACCTGTATTCGAAGAGGTACCAGGGCCTCCTGCCCGAAGACCTGTTCGACATCGTTTCGATGAACGGCCTGCACTTCAGCCACCGCACCGAATCAGGGGTGCTCTTCCACATGATCGGCGCCGTCTCGGAGTTCGGGAAGCTCGGAGTGACGGTGATCGGCAACGACGTCGAGGAGGTCGGCCGACTCTACGGACGTGTGATTGACGTCCTCGACGCAGAGTGCGCGATCGGACAAACACCATCAGAAATTCGGAATTCGGAATCCGGAGTTCGGAGTTAGTTCGGAGTTCTGAGTTCGGAATTCGGAAGTACTTCGGACTGCAGGATCGTTCAGTGCGGAGCCGAAATGGCGAGCGACGCGTGCGTCGAGCTCGGCGGTTCTCGCTCCTCGCACGCCTTCAGCGAGAGAACGGGACGGCTCCTGGCATTGCCTACTACACACCCTGCAGCCGATCGAGATCACCCGGACTGATGCGCAAGTGGCAGTTTCGGCAAGCCGCGCAGGGGGTGATTTTGAAATCTGAGCCGAGGGCTGAAGAAATCGAGCAGCCCGACGGCGAATTCCTTATTGATTCCCTATTCAGCCCCCGTGCATTCCGCAGTAGTTCCGAATTCCGAACTCCGAATTCGGAACCAACTCCGAACTCCGAATTCCGAATTCCGAATTGCAGACGTGTGAACCGCCGACTGCGTGCGTCGGCGGTTCACACACCAGAGAGGTAGTTCCACATCTGGTGCTTCCAGAACGGCCAGTCGTGGCCGCCCTGCGGGCCCCAGTCGTCGAGGTGATGGTGGACTCCCTTGGCGGCGAGCACTCGCGACAGGGCGTACGACTGCTCGGGCTTTTCCCACGGACCGTGGCCGGTCGCAATGTGGATGTCGCAGGTGTTCAGCAGGCCGATCTGTCCCCAGTCGTGCATCCCACCGAGGTAGTCGATCGGGTTGTTGAAGTAGAAGTTGTCGTCGCTGAAGCCGTCCATGAAACGGCGCATGTCGTAGACGCCAGACATCGCCCAGCACCGCTTCACCGCCTCGGGGTGCTTGAAGAGGGTGTTCGCCGCGTGGAAGGCGCCGAGCGAGGCGCCCATCGTCGCGATCGGCAGCAGGCCGCCCGAGTGCTGGTGGATGAAGGGAATCACCTCCCAGCGGATGTACTCGTCGAACATCCTTTGCATCCAGCTGCGATGGAACGGGTGCGCGCCGGCGTTGTACCAGCTCGCATCGCTGTTCGACCCGACCGTGAAGAACTTCACGCGTCCCGCGTCGACGTAGGGCGCGAGCGCGGGGAGCAGCCCCATGTTCTCGAGTTCCCATTCGCCGCCGCCGCTCGTCGGAAACGCGAGGACGGGCAGCCCGTAGTGGCCGTACACCACAAGCCCCATCTCCCGTCCGACCCGGTGGGAGTACCACCGGTACGATTCCGTTTTCATGCACACTCCTCGATGACGCCGCGAGCGACGTTAGCTGGTGCGGACGAGGGCAGTCAACTTGGAGGACGGGAGATCGGGCTGGGGACTGGAGGCTGGAGCCTGTCTTGGGCCGGCTCGCATCCGACGGCCGCGTGATACCGCCGCCCGCCGCCCGCCGCCCGCCGCCAGCCGTCCAGCCTCCAGCCTCCAGCCTCCAGCCTCCAGCCTCCAGCCTCCAGCCTCCAGCCAATCTTCGGTGTATCCTGTCTTCTTCACTGCCGAGCCGAGGAGGTATCGATCGTGCCGCAGACGCCGACACTGACCCTGCTGTGCATCGCGACCTTCGAGAAGGGTCACGAGTTCCTGCGCGAGTGCCATCGGAAAGGGCACCGCGTGCTGCTGCTGACGGCCGACAAGCTGCGCGATGCGGAGTGGCCACGCGAGGCGATCGAGGAGTTCTTCTACATCCCGCGCGACATCGGGCGCGAGGACCTGCTGAAGGGCGTCAGCCACATCGCGCGCACGCGGCAAGTCGATCGCATCGTGCCGCTCGACGACTTCGACGTCGAGACGGCGGCCCTGCTGCGCGAGCACCTGCGGATCCCCGGCATGGGCGAGACGACGGCCCGCTACTTTCGCGACAAGCTCGCCATGCGCGTGAAGGCGCGCAATGCGGGCATCCTCGTGCCCGACTTCGTTCACGTCCTGAACGACAGCCAAATCGCGCAGTTCACTCAGGCGGTGCCCGGCCCGTACGTGTTGAAGCCGCGCTCGTCGGCCGCGGCGATCGGCATCCAGCGGCTCAACACGGTCGAGGAGCTCTGGTCTTCGATCGAGGTGCTCGGCGATCGGCGTTCCTTCTTCGTGCTCGAGCGCTACGTGCCCGGCGACGTCTACCACGTCGATTCCGTGGTGTGGGAGCGCGAGGTGCTGTACCACGCGTCGCACAAGTACGGGACGCCGCCGATGAATACCGCCCACGACGGCGGCGTCTTCACCACGCGGAGCCTCGCGCGCGAAGCGGCCGAGGCCCGTCCGCTCGCCGCACTGAACAGGGAAGTGATCACGACCTTCGGGCTCGTGCGCGGCGTCACGCACACCGAGTTCATCCGGGCGCACGAAGACGGCCGGTGGTATTTCCTCGAGACCTCCGCGCGCGTCGGCGGCGCGTTCATCGTCGATGTCGTGGAAGCGGCGTCGGGGCTCAATCTCTGGCGCGAGTGGGCCCACATCGAAATCGCCGGTGAGGACCACACCTACCACCTGCCCACCGTGCGGAACGACTACGCCGGCCTGATCCTGACCCTCGCCCGCGAACCCGACCCCGATCTGTCCAGCTACGATGCGCCGGAAATCGTCACGCGAATCCAGAAGCACCACCACGCGGGCGTCATCGTGGTCTCGCCCGAGTCCCATCGGCTGGACGAACTGGTGGCGAACTACGCCGACCGCTTCCACCGCGAGTTCATGGCCTGGCAGCCGGTGCCGGAGAGCCCGACGGCTTAGGAGAGAGTGCTCGCACTGCAGGATGCACAAGCACGGTGATGAACGAGGTCGGCGAGCAACCCTGACGGCCACCGCAGCGGTACCGAGCGTCGACTCATCCCAACGAACCTGGTGCATTGTGCATTCTGCATTGTGCATCTCGTGACATGACCCTCCTCCTCTCCGCGCTCGTGATCGCTGCGGTCGGCTTGATGATGCTCGTCGAGCTCCAGTTGTCACGGAGCAATGAGCGTCGGCTGCGGGCGGCGGGGGCGATCGAGCCGGCAGACGATGTCTACCGCATCATGCAGGTGGCCTATCCGCTCGCCTTCGTGCTGATGGGAATCGAGGGGGCGCTGCGCGCGTCGGTGTCACCGCGGCTGGTGCTGCTCGGGCTGCTCGTCTTCGGCCTGGCGAAGGCGATCAAGTTCTGGGCGATCGCGTCGCTCGGCTCCCGTTGGTCATTCCGCGTGCTCGTCCTGCCAGGGGCGCCGCTCGTCACAGGCGGGCCCTACCAGTGGCTGCGCCATCCCAACTACATTGGCGTCATGGGCGAACTGGCGGGCATCGCCATTTCGCTGTCGGCCGTCGTGACTGGGGTGATTTCCCTCGCGGCGTTCGGGTGGATCCTCCGGCAGCGGATCGCGGTTGAGGAGCGGGCGCTCGGGATGCGCGATGCACGCTGACCTGATCGTCTGCCGGCCGAAACAACAATCCGTCCCACAAACCGTCCAGGTGTCTGTTCGCACGTGCCCGGGCGCGCGCGAACCGTGCGCTATACTCGAATTTCCATGCGGTCACTCCAGCGACCGCTGCGTGCGTTGCGGCGGTTGGTGCTCGTTGCCGTGCTCGAAAGAAGCGCGGTGCTGCTGCTGGCGACAACGGCGGTCCTTCCCGCGGAGGCACAGTCGCGGACGCCCGACGCACAGGCCACACCGGCATCCGCCCTCGTCGAGGCGCAGCGGGCATTCCGCTCCGGGCAGTACGACCTCGTCGACCAGCTGCTGCCTCCGCCGGCTGGCGCCAGCCCCGATGCAGCACTTCTGCGCGCGCGCGCAGCGATTGCCCGCGGTCGCTATGAAGACGCGGTCGCATCGCTCACACCGTTAGCGCTGGCGGACCGCGGCGGTCCGGCAGCGCTCGAGCTCGGGCTGCTGCACCGCACGCTGGGGCGACCGCGCCGAGGCCGAACGCTTCCTGCAGGCCGTCATCCAGCGTGCCTCGACGAGCGAGGCCAATGCCACCGGCCGCGCGGCCCGCGCCGCGCACGCCCTCGGGCACGTGCAACAGGCCAACGACCTGTTCCGAGACGCTGCGGCGATGGCGGGCGACGATGCCGAGCTGCAGACCGCGTGGGGCGACCTGCTCACCGAAAAGCACCAGCACGCCGACGCTTCGCGCTCGTACCGTGCGGCCGTCCAGTCGGATCGCGGGTACGCACCGGCGTACGTCGGCCTCGGCCGCACCATGCTCGAAGCGAATCCGCCCGTTGCGCGGCAGCTCGCCGAGCGCGCCCTGACGCTGAACCCGTCGCTCGTCTCCGCGCACGTGCTCGCGGCAGAACTGGAGCTGAACGATCGCGACACCGCCGCGGCCGCCGCGGCCGTCGCGCGCGCGCTCGCCGTCAATCCGTCGAGCCTCGAGGCGCGGGCACTCGAGGCGGCCATCGCCTTCGTCGAGGACCGCAGGGCCGATTTCGAGGCGCACGTCGCGTCGGCGCTGGCGATCAACCCGCGGTTCGGCGCCATCTACCGCATCGCCGGCACCCACGCATCGCGCCACTACCGCTTCGACGATGCCGTGGCCCTGACGCGAAAGGGACTGGAGATCGACCCTGATGACGCACGCGCCTACGCGGAGCTGGGACTGCACCTGCTGCGCACGGGCGACGAGCCCGGCGCCCGCGGAGCGTTGGATCGCGCCTTCCGCGACGATCCGTACGACATCGTCACCTACAACCTGCTCGGCTTGCTCGACACGCTCGATACCTTCGTGACCGTCCAGGACGGCGAGATCACGATGCGGCTTCATCCCGACGAGGCCGCGGTTCTGCGCGAGCACGCGATGCCGCTCGCGCGTGACGCGCTCAGCACGCTCGGCGCGCGATATGGCCTCACGCCGAAGGGGCCCATCCTGATCGAGATCTTCCCCCGCCACGACGACTTCGCGGTCCGTAACCTCGGTCTGCCCGGCATGATCGGCGCGCTCGGCGCCTGTTTCGGCCGGGTGGTGACGCTCGACTCGCCGCGGGCACGGCCTCCGGGCAGCTTCAACTGGCAGGCTACGTTGTGGCACGAGCTCACCCACGTGGTCACGCTGCAGCTCTCGAAGCAGCGCGTGCCCCGGTGGCTGACCGAGGGCATCTCCGAGTACGAGGAGCAGCGCGCGCGGCCCGAATGGGGCCGGCAGATGCAGGTGCAGTTCGCGGAGGCCTTGGCAGCGCGGCGACGTGGTGCCGCTCGCCGAGCTGAATCAGGCGTTCAGCGATCCGGAGCGGATCACGCTGGCGTACTACCAGGCGTCGCTCGTGGTGCAGCACATCATCACGGCCCACGGCGAGGAAGGGCTGCGCCGCCTGCTGCGCGCGTACGGCGAGGGGCGCGACACCGACACCGCGATCCGGGAAGGGCTCGGTGTGCCGATGGCTGCGCTGCAGGAGTCGTTCACCGCGTTTGTCGACACCCGGTTTGCTCCGGTGCGCGCCGCGCTTGCTCTGCCCGAAGACGGCGATCCGGCGGCGGCCAGCTCGCTACAGGCGCTGCGCACGCTGGCGGCGTCACATCCGCGCAGTTATCCGCTCCAGATGGCGGTCGCGCAGGCCCTGCAGGATGCCGGCGAGCGCGACGGGGCAATGACTGCATACGACGGCGCCGAGGCGGCCATGCCCGTGACGATCGGTGCCGAGAGCCCGCTGGCCTTGCTGGCGAAGCTGGCACTCGAAGCCGGCGACCGGCCGCGCGCGGCGGCCGCGCTCGAACGCCTGATCGCGCGCGACGGCGACAATGTCGAGGCCGCGCGGCAGCTGGTGACGCTGCTCGACAACCCGTCGGACGCCGGGCGGCAGCTGCGCGCCGAGGCACGCGTCGCCGAACTCGATCCGTTCGATGCGGCGGCGCACACAGCGCTCGGACGACAGGCCCTGGCTGACGGGGATGCGGACACCGCCGCGCGCTGGTTCCGCGTGGCGCTTGCCGCCGGACCGCGCGATCAGGTTGCGGCGCACACCGACCTCGCTGAGGCCTACTGGCAGACGGGGCAGTCCGCGGACGCGCGCCGGCAGACACTCGCGGCGCTGGAGCTCGCGCCCACGTATGCGCGCGCGCAGGACCTGCTCCTTGCAATCGTGGACGAGCGCAAATGACCGCGCGGCTCGCCCTCGCGGTGATCGTGTCGGCAGCGGTGACGCTCGTGGCCGGCGTCGTCGCCGCGCCGGCCGTCGAGGCACAGCTCGCACGCGATACGCGCTTCGCCGGCCTGCAGTGGACCTTCGTCCGCATCAAGTACACCGCCAACACTCAGCCCGGACGCTATCGCATGGAGTACTGGGGCGAGCCGTGGGCCATCGACGGCCCCGCGGCGGAACAGAACCTGTCGAGGCGCATCAAGAGCGTGACGGCGATCGACGTCGGCGATCCGGTGGTGCTCACGCTGGAGGACCCGAAGCTGTGGGAGCACCCGTGGATCTACTTCGTCGAGCCCGGCAACCTGCGCCTGAAGGACAGCGAGGTGCCGATCTTGCGCGAGTTCCTGCTGCGCGGCGGTACCGCGACGTTCGACGACTTTCACGGCCCGTACGAATGGGACAACCTCGTGCGTGAACTGAAGCGTGTGTTTCCCGATCGCGCGATTGTCGAGGTCGCGCCGCCGCATCCGATCTACAGCTGCTTTTACAAGCTCGAGAAATACCCTCAGACGCCGGGGCTCGGCTCGTTCCTGAGTGGCCGCACCTGGGAGAAAGGTGGATTCATCCCGCATCTGCGCGCGATTCTCGACGAGCGCGAGCGGCCGATGGTGCTGATCAACTGGAACACCGACATGGGCGACGGCTGGGAGTGGTCCAACGCGGAGGAGTATCCCGGCTATTTCCGGTACACGGCGGAAGCGTACCGGATGGGTATCAACGAAGTGATCTACGTGCTGACGCACTGAGCGCCCACGTGGGCCTGGAGTCTGGACAGATGGCGACGAGCGACGTGCCACTCTCGACCGTGGCGGAAAAGGTCGGCGAAGGGCGGGAACGCATCCTGTCCGAGCTGCGCAAGGTGATCGTCGGTCAGGACGATGTCGTCGATCAGATCCTGATCGCGCTCTTCACCGGCGGCCACTGCCTCATCACCGGCGTGCCTGGGCTGGCGAAGACGCTGCTCGTGAAGACGCTCGCCGAGATCCTGGATCTGAGCTTCAAGCGGATCCAGTTCACGCCCGACTTGATGCCCGCCGACATCACCGGCACCGAAATCCTCGACGAAGACGGCGGCGTCCGGAGCCTCCGGTTCGTCAAGGGTCCGGTGTTCGCGCAGATCATCCTCGCGGACGAGATCAATCGCACCCCGCCGAAAACGCAGGCCGCGCTGCTCGAGGCGATGCAGGAGTACCACGTGACGGCTGCCGGCCGAACCTACGCGCTGGAGCGGCCGTTCTTCGTGCTGGCGACGCAGAACCCGATCGAGCTCGAAGGCACGTACCCGCTGCCCGAAGCGCAGCTCGATCGCTTCATGTTCAATCTCGTGATGACGTACCTCAGCGAAGACGAAGAGGTACGCGTGGTGACCGAGACGACCTCGACGGCGCGGCCGCGGCCTCAGCGCGTGCTGGCCGGCCCCGACATCCTGCAGTTCCAGCAGATCGTGCGCGAGGTGCTCGTGGCCGAAGACGTCGCGCGCTACGCCGTGCGCCTCGTCGACGCGTCGCGCCCCGGCCGTGCCACGGTCAAGCATCGGCTCGAGTTCATCGAGAAGTGGGTGAAGTGGGGCGCCGGGCTGCGCGCGTCGCAGGCGCTCATCCTCGGCGGCAAGGCGCGCGCGCTGATGCACGGGCGCTATCACGTGTCGGTTGCCGACATCCAGGCGCTCGCACCGCCGATTCTGCGGCACCGGGTGATCACGAACTTCTACGCCGAATCGGAGCAGGTCACGTCGGACGGCGTCGTGACGCGCCTCATCGAATCGGTGCCGCCGCCGAAGAGCGGCCTGGGCGTGTGACGTGGCGGTGAGCACCGAGCGGCCGGCCGAGCAGCGCTTTCTCGATCCCGCGGTCATCGCGCGAATCGGCGGCCTCGAGCTGAAGGCGCGCACCATCGTCGAGGGATTCCTGTCGGGTTTGCACCGCAGTCCGCTGAAGGGGTTCAGCGTCGAGTTCGCGGAGTACCGGCAGTACCTGCCCGGGGACGATCTCTCCACGATCGACTGGAAGGTGTACGCGCGGTCGGACCGGTACTACGTGAAGAAGTACGAGGAGGAGACGAACCTTCGCGCGCACCTGCTGCTCGACATCAGCGCGTCGATGAGCTACGGCTCGGGCGTCATGACGAAGCGCGAGTACGGATCGTGCCTGGCCGCGTCGCTCGCCTATCTCATGACCAGACAGCGTGACGCCGCCGGGCTCGTGACCTTCGACGACCATATTCTCGGATGGCTGCAGCCGAGCATCCGTCCGGGCCACCTTCGCGCGCTGCTCCTCACCCTGGATCGCCTGCCGGCTGGGGCGAAGACCGACGCCGGCCGGCCGCTGCATCAACTCGCGGACGCGCTGGCGAAGCGCGGGATGATCGTGCTCATCTCGGACCTGCTCGACGATCCGGTGCGGGTGATCGATGGGCTCAAGCATTTCCGCTTCCGCGGCAACGACGTGCTCGTCCTGCACGTGCTCGACCACGCGGAGCTCACATTTCCCTTCGATCGGCCAGTGACGTTCCGCGATCTCGAAACCGGCGAGGAGGTCGTGGCCTCGCCCGCCGACGTGCGCGAGCAGTATCTCGCCGGGATCGGCGGCCTGGTCGAAACCTACCAGCGCGAGCTGCGGTCCGTCGGCATCGATTACCAGCTCGTCGACACGAGCGAGCCGCTCGATCGCGCGCTGCTGTCGTACCTGGCCGTGCGCGGCCGCCGCCAGTAGGCGTGAAGGTGCCCGCGTGGACCTGCGATTCCTCTCCCCGCTGTTCCTGATTGGCCTTGCCGCTGCCGCGGTGCCGATCGCGCTGCACCTGTTCCGGCGGCAGGCCGAACCGGTCGTGCCGTTCGGCACGGTGCGCTTCCTGCGGCGCGCTCCCGTGGAGCACGCGCGGCGGCGGCGCCTGCGCGAGTGGCTGCTGCTCGCGCTCCGCACGCTCGCGCTGGTGCTGCTCGCGCTCTCGTTCGCGCGGCCCTACTTCGTGGACACGCGAGCGGCCCAGGCCGGCCCGGTCACGGTAATCGCGGTCGACACGTCCTACAGCGTGTCGGCCCCGGCGCAGGTGGTGCGATCGCGCGCGATGGCTCGCCGGGCTCTCGACGGCGTCCGCGCCGACAGCGCCGTCGCGCTCATCGCGTTCGACGAGCGCGCCTCGGTCCTGGTGCCGCCCACGCTGGAGCACGGCGTCGTGCGCGCCGCAATCGATCGTCTCGCGCCCGGCTTCAAGACCACCCGGTACGGCGCCGCGGTCGGAGCCGCGGCGGATCTCATGGCCGGCCGCGGCGGGCGCCTGATCGTGGTCTCGGATCTGCAGCAGAATGGGTGGTCGGAGTCGGCTGGCACGCCGCTGCCCTCGAAGACGGAGGTGGAGTCGCTCGATGTTGGGGCGCCGCCGGGCAACCTGGCCCTCGTGTCGCTCGAGCGGAACAAGGCCGGGGTAGTCGCCGCCGTTCGCAACGGCGGCCGCGCGCCGGCCACCACCCGCGTGACGCTCGCACTCGACGGACGCGTCCGTGCTGAAACACGGGTGACCGTCGCGGCGGGAGCCACCGTTCGGGCGCCGTTCGATATCGCGCTGCCGGCTGAAGGCGCCGTCCGCGCCGAGCTGACGGATCCGGACGGGTACGCCGCCGACAACGTCCGGTATGCGGTGCTCGACGTACTGCCGCGCCGGAGGTTGGTGGCGATCACGAGCCCCGGGTCACCCGGCGGGGACAGCTTCTACGTGGAGCGGGCGCTGGCCGCCGCGGAAGGGCCGCAGGGCCTGCGGCTCGAGCGCGTGACGACAGAGGCCGTATCGGCGGATCCGGCCACGCTCGAGGACGCCGTGGGCATTCTCCTGTTCTCCGCCTCCGGCCTCGAGCGCCGGGCAGAGGACGCCATTGGCCGCGCCGTCGAGCAGGGCGCGGGTTTGCTGCTGGTGCCCGGGCCGTCTCTCGATCCGACGCGCGGGTCGGCGTCGTTGCCGGCGGTGCTCGGTGCGCGCGCGACGGCCCTCGAATCGAGCGCCGAGCCGCTGACCTTCGCGCCCATCGACGTACGGCATCCGGTGTTTCGCGCGTTCGGCACCGACGGGGGGCTTCTCGGATCCGCCCGGTTCCGGCGCACGGTGCGTTGGCCCGAGTCAGACGATCGGCGCGCCCTGGCGCGGTTCGGCAACGGCGCGCCCGCGCTTCTGGAAGTATCCGGTACCCGCGGCCACGTGCTGCTGCTCGCGAGCGACCTCGCCAACGCGTGGAACGATTTCGCCCTGCACCCGGCCTTCGTGCCGTTCGTCCACGACCTGTTGCGCTACGTCGCGGCGGGACGGCCGACGGGCTCCGATTACCGCGTCGGCGAGTGGCCAGGGCCGGACGGCGAACGGCCCGGCGTAGTCACTGCCGGGGAGAGAAAGCCGGGTCAGGCCGGCCGTCGCGTGGCGGTCAACGTCGATCTACGTGAGGCCGACCAGGCGCGTCTGACCGCGGCGGCATTCGCCGCCGCCGTCCCGCGCGCAGCGGCGCCGGTTCCGGCCGTGTCGGAGGCGTCGCAGCGCAACCGGGAAGGCGACCAGTCGCTCTGGCGCTATGGGCTGATCGTGATGCTCGCCGGGCTCGCGGCGGAAAGCCTGATCGGGCGACGGGCGTGAGGGGTCGTGGTCCGGAGCGCAAAGCTGGAAGGTGCTCACGTGTCGCTGACAGGATCGAAAGACGTGACGTCCGAAGAAGCGGGAGCGGTGCGTCAGGCATTGGACGCGGTGCGATCGCGCTGGCACACGTTGGCGATGTTGCGGCTCGCGCGAACGGTGGCCGCGATCGTCGCCACCGTATGGCTGCTCGCGTGGGTCGCCGTCTGGGGGCTGGCCCTCGGCGGCGGAGCGCTCGCGCTCGCCGCTGCGATCGCGTTTGCCGTCAGCACCTCCATCGCCACGGCGGCGATCGTTCGCCGCCAGCGCGCGCCGCGCGATCGTGCGCTCGCGCGGTACATCGAAGAGCAGTGCCCGGCGCTCGAGGACCGCTTGGCCACCGCTGTCGAGATCGCAGGCGACCAGACCTCCGCCGGCGGCAGCCTTCGCGGCGCCCTGCTGGCCGATGCCTCGCGCGCGCTTGGCGAAGCGCCGCTCGACGACATCGTCCCGCGCGAGCGGGTGCGACGTGCCGGTGTGTTTGCTGCCGTCGCGACGTTCGCCGTGCTCGCGGCGGTTGCGCTCTGGATTGAACCGGGGCGGCAGGCCCTCCGATCCGCGGCGCTCTACGCCATCCCCGGCCGGCTGGTATTGCAGGTCTCACCGGGCGATGCGCGCGTCAAACGTGGCGCGCCTTTCGTGGTCCGCGTGCAGACAACGGCCGGCCAGGCGGGGATCGTGCCGGAGCTCACCGTCAAAATCGGCGACCAGCGGCGCACCGTCCGCATGCCGGCGACGGGGCGTGAGACCTTCGCGTGGCGGTTCGACGGAGTGCCCGCCTCGTTCACGTACTCGGTCTCGGCTGCCGGACGCACCTCCGAGACGTACGCCGTAACCGCCCTCGATCCGCCTCGCGTGGTCCGGATCGATCTCCGGTACGAGTTCCCCGAGTACACGCGGCTGCCGCCGCGCGACGAGGAGGACGGGGGCGACATTTACGCGCCGAACGGCACGCGCGTCACCCTGTCGATCCGTGCGAGCACGGGCGCGACCGCGGGTGCGCTGGCGCTGGGCGATGGCCGGCGCGTGCCGCTGCAGCCCGCATCCGGCGGCACGTTTCAGACGACGCTTCCGATCATCGCCGACGGCTCGTACCGCGTCGCGCTCACCGACCGCGACGGCCTGGTGCCGGACGCCGACACCGAGTACTTCATCCACGTGCTGAACGATCGTCCGCCCGACGTCCGTATCCTGCGGCCGGCCGGCGACCGGCAGGTGACCCCGCTCGAAGAAATCACGATCGAGGCACGTGCCGACGACGACTACGGGGTGGGCGCCTTCGACCTCGTGTACAGCGTGCGCGGCAGCCGCGAGAAGTCGGTTCCCCTGCAGGGCGAGCGATCGCCGTTGTCGGTCACCGGGCGGCACACGCTGTTCCTCGAGGATCTCGGCGTTCAGCCCGGCGACTTCGTCACCTACTACGCCCGGGTGCGCGATGTCGCCCGCGGCCGGCAGTCGACAGAGGCAAGAAGCGACATCTTCTTCCTGGAGGTGAAGCCGTTCGAGGAGGAGTTCGCGGCGGCGCAGAGCCAGGCTGGCGGCGCGGGGGGGAATCGGTCGCTGGACGACCTCGTCACCGCTCAGAAGGACATCGTCGTGGCGACTTGGAAGCTGGATCGCCGTGCCGCGGCGGGGCGATCGGCGCAGGACGTGCGGGTGATCGGCCGGGCGCAGGGCGAGTTGAAGGCTCGCGTCGATCGCGCCGCCGCCGAGCTGCGTACGCCGCGGCGCCGGCCGCGCGTGGTGCAGGGCGACTCGATCGGCCCCGTGGCCGATGGTCCCTTGACGAGCGCCGGCGCCGCGATGGAGCGGGCGAAATCGGCGCTCGACGCGGTGAAGACCGCCGACGCGCTGCCGCCGGAGATGGAGGCGCTCAATCACCTCCTCCGCGCGCAGGCCGAGATCAAGAAGCGGGAGGTGACCCGGCAGCAGGCCAACGGCGCCAGCTCCGGCGGATCGAATCGCTCGCAGCAGGATCTCTCCACCTTGTTCGATCGGGAGCTGCAGCGGCAGCAGCAGACGAACTACGAAACGCAGAAGAGCACCGAGGAGCGGCAGGACGGCGCGAAGGACGGTTCCCTCGACAAGGTGCGCGAGCTGGCGCGACGCCAGGAGCAGCTCGCCCGCCAGCAGGAAGACCTCGCCCGCGATCGGGAGCGCCTCAGCGCCGACGAACTGAAGCGGCGCCTCGAGCGGCTCACGCGCGAGCAGTCGGACCTGCGCCAGCAGGCGGAGGAGCTCGCACGGCAGATCGGCCAGCAGCAGGCGCGTGACCAGGCGCAGCAAGGCGATCGCGCACAGCAGCAGCAGGGCGCCGAGGGGCAGCAATCCCCCAGCGGCCAGCAGGCACAGGGACGGCAGTCGTCGAGCGGACAGCCGCGGGGCGCCGAAGCGGCCGCCGGCTCACAATTGCGTGAGGCGTCAGAGGAGATGCGCGGTGCGGCGAGCGACCTGCGCCGGCAGGAGCCGCGGCAGGCGAGCGCCCGCAGCGGCCGTGCGCTCGAGCGGCTGCGGTCCCTCGAGCGACAGCTGCAGGCAAACCGGCCCGATGAGCGCCGGCGCGCGCTCGGCGACCTGCAGCTCGAGGCCCGGCAGCTCGCCGATCAGCAGCGGGCACTCGCCGAACAGGCAGCGAGCGGCGCCAACGCGGCGAATGCGGGCGATGCGCGGCGTCGCCTGGCCGGCGAAGAGGAGCGCCTCGCGGACCGCGTCCAGCGGCTGCAGGACCAGGTCAAAGGCGTCGCGGCGGGACCGGCCGGCACCGAGCCCCAGTCGCGCCAGGCCGTCGGCGAGGCGGCCCGGCAGATGGAGCAGGAGCGACTCGAGGCGCGCATGCGTGAGACAGCGAGCGCGCTCCGGTCGGCGGGCCAGCAAGGACCGGAGGCGGATCGCGCGGCAACGCGCGCGGCGGGCACCGCGCGCGAGCTGGCGCGCTCGATGGATCGCGTGGCCGATCGCCTCGGCGAGGGCGCAGGCATGACGCATGCGGACGATCGCAAGCTGTCCGATCAGCTCGCCCGCACGCGCGAGCTGAAGGAGGAGATGAACGAGCTGCAGCGCCAGATCCAGCGGCTCGGGCGGGAAGCGCAGCAGGCCGACGCCACTCCGTCGGGGCGTGGCCAACGCGGCAACCCGCCACAGGGGCAGGCTGCGCAGGGCTCACCTCCCGATGCGACGGGCCGTCCCGGCGGGCAAGCGGCGGGCACCGGGGCTCGAGGCGCGCAGGCGAGCGGCGAGGCCCAGCGCGAGTTGCAGCAGCTCCGGCAGCAGTATGCCGAGCGCATGCGGGAAGCCGAGCGCCTCCGCCAGGAGCTTGGGGGACAACGCAACGCCGGCGGGGGCACGACGCCCGAAGGCCAGCAGATGGTGGCGTCAGCGCCGGGGACGGAGGCGTTCAAACAGGACTTCTCGCGCTGGGAGATCCTGC
The DNA here is from genome assembly GCA_963697705.1 of Vicinamibacteria bacterium. Lineage (GTDB taxonomy): Bacteria > Acidobacteriota > Vicinamibacteria > Vicinamibacterales > JAENWD01 > CAVUCH01. The sequence continues at coordinate 581,340 of CAVOPA010000003.1, read as the reverse complement.
ACAAGGACGTGACGCTCGGTCTCGAGAAGATGGAGGCGTCGTTGTCCCAGGCCCTGCTGGAGCGGGCGGCGCGCGACCGTCTGAAGGCCGGCGCCGCCGATCGCGCGCCCGACGAGTACGAGCGCGCGGTGGACGCGTACTTCCGATCGCTGGCGGCACCGAAGCCCTGACGTGTTCTTTGCACATCCGATCCCGTGGTGGGCACTCGCGGCCATCCTCCTGCTTGCGGCAGCGCTCGCGGTCGCGGCCTACGCGCGCGGACGCGTTCCGCTCAGCCGCGCACAGCGGGCAACGCTCACTGCGCTGCGATTCGTCTCCCTGGCGTTGCTCGTGGTCTTTCTGCTGCGCCCCGTCGTGCCGCTGCAGCCGCCGCCGGGGGGAAGCGGCGTCGTGGCCATCCTCGTGGACACGTCCCGCAGCATGGGGCTCCGCGAGAACGGCGTGTCGCGGCTTGCCCAGGCCGAGGCGATGCTGCGCGAGCGCGTGGTCCCCGCCCTTCGAGGCAGCTTCACGCTGGACGTGCTGAGCGCCGGGGATCGTGTGATGCGTGCGAACGGGGCGGCGTTCTCAGCAGAGGGACGGCGAACCGATCTCCCTGGCGCCATCGCGGCCGTGCGCGATCGCTACCGTGACCGCGGTCTCGCGGGCATCGTGCTGATTTCGGACGGCGGCAACCTGGTTCCACTGGACCACGCCGCTCGAGCCGGCGGTGCGGCCGTTCCCGTCATCACGGTGGGCGTCGGTGACGCGCAGATCCGGTACGACCGCGAGGTGCGCAGCGTGACCGCGGGTCCGTCTGTGATGGACGCGAGCCTCGTCGACCTCACGGCCACCCTCGTGGGCCATGGTCCGACCGGCCGATCGCAGGTGCGGTTGCTCCAGGGCAGCCGCGTGCTCGCGGTGCGAGACGTGACGCTGCCGCCCGACGGCGCACCCGTGCAACTGGTATTTCCGGTGCAGCCGGATAGGGATGCGCCCACGGTCTTCCGCCTGGATGTCGGCGCCGATGCTCGCGAGCTCACGGCAGAGAACAACCGGGTGGATCTCCTCGTGCCTGCCCCCGGGCGGCCGCGGCGCATCCTGTTCATCGAGGGTGCCCCCGGCTTCGAGCACACATTTCTCCGCCGCGCGTGGCAGCTCGATCCCTCGCTCGAGATCGACTCGGTGGTAAAAAAGGGGCGCGACGATCAGGGGCAGGACACCTACTACGTTCAGGCCGCGTCGTCTCGCACGGCCGCCCTCTCCACCGGCTTTCCGGCATCGCGTGAAGCACTCGACGCGTACGACGCCGTCGTGCTCGCGAATGCCAACCTCGATGCCTTCCCGCGCGATGCGCTCGAGGCGCTCACCGAATTCGTCGACGAGCGGGGCGGAGGCCTGCTCGTGCTCGGCGCGCGCGCGCTGTCGCCCCAGGGGCTTGCACAGTCGACGCTCGAACGCGTGCTGCCGGTGGACCTGACCGATCGGCGCGGCGGCCTCGCCCGCGCCGCCCTGCCCGCCGGAGACCGCTTCAAGGTGGCCCTCACGGCCGAAGGCCTCCATCATCCGGTGACTCGGCTGGGAGCCGCCGACGCCGACACCCGCCGCCGCTGGCTGGCGCTGCCGGCGCTGGCCGGTGCGGCGCCGCTCGGGGCGCCGCGACCGGGTGCATCGGTGCTCGCGGCTACACAGGGCGGTACTGGAAGCACCGTGCCGCTCGTCGCCGTGCAGCGGTTCGGACGCGGCCGCGCGATGATCTTCGGCGGCGAGGGCAGCTGGCGGTGGAAGATGATGATGCCTTCTGCCGATCGCACCTACGAAGCCTTCTGGCGGCAGGCCGCACGCTGGCTGGTGAGCGAGGCGCCGGAGCCCGTCAGCGCCACCGTCCCGGCCGCTGCCCCGCTGGGGACCACCGCGGCGATCGAGGTCTCGGTTCGGAACGCGGCGTTCGAGGCGATACCGGACGCACAGGTGCGCGTCACCCTGCAGGATCCGGGCGGTGCGACACGAGAGGTGCCAGCGAGTGCCGGCGACGTCGCGACCGGCCGGTACTCCGCCAGCTTCGTGCCTGAAAAGCCGGGCTTGTACCGCGTATCGGTGGAGGCACGCCAGCGGGATGCGGTGCTCGGATCGGTCACGCAGTCGATCCTGGCAGGCGGCACCGACCCGGAGTTCGTCGATCCGCGGCTGAACGAGACCGTGTTGCGCCAGCTCGCAGAGACGTCCGGGGGACAGTACCTGCCCGCCCGGGACGCCGGTCGTGTGGCCGACGCGCTGCGCGCACAGCGCGCACCTCCGGGACCCGGGGAGCTGAAGGACATCTGGCACAACGCATGGTCGTTCGGGTTGATCGTCGCCCTCCTCACCGCCGAGTGGGGGCTTCGCCGGCGATGGGGGCTCCGCTGACCTGCGTCTTGCGTCTCGTCATCCTCGCGTGCGTCCTGGGCGGCGTGGCGCTTCCAGCCGCGGCCCAGACCCGTTCGGCGGTCATCATTTTCGGCGCGCCGGGCGGCGATACCTACGCGACGGCGTACGCCCAGTGGGAGGACGCGCTCGTCGCCAGCCTGCGCGATGACCTGGGCTTCCCGCCCGATCGCATCACCGTGCTGTCCGGCCGGGCCACTGACCCGTCTCGCCGCAGCACGGAGGCCAACGTGCGCCGGGTGTTCGGCGCCCTGCACTCCGGCCGTCGAGACGATGTGGTAGTCGTGATGCTCATCGGCCACGGGAGTCTCGACGCAGGCGTGGCGAAGTTCAATCTGGTGGGACCGGACCTGGATGCGGAGCAGTGGGCGCGCGTGCTCGAGGGCCTGCCGGGCAGGCTCGTCTTCGTCAATGCGACCGGCGCGAGCTTTCCCTTCCTGGAACAGGTCTCCGCTCCGAATCGCATCGTCATCACGGCGACCGACTCCACGGCGCAGCGATTCGACACCGTGTTTCCCGACCTCTTCGTCAAGGCGATTGCCGACCCGGCCACCGACCAGGATCGCAACGGGCGGCTGTCGCTCTGGGAGGTCTTCACGCAGACGAGCGCCGCGGTACGGCAGTACTACGAGCAGCGCGGCCAGCTCGCGACGGAGCGCGCGCTGCTCGATGACAACGGCGACCGCGTGGGGCGGGAGGCCGGCGCGCCGGGGGCGGACGGTGCCCTGGCGCGCACGACCTACCTCGATGCGGATCCGGTCAATGCGGCCACGGATCCGGAGGTGGCGGCGCTGTTGACGCGCCAGCGCGTGCTCGAGGAGCAGGCGGAGGCGCTGAAGCTGCGGAAGCCGCTGACGCCTCCCGCGCAGTGGGACGCCCAGTTCGAGAAGCTGATGATCGAGCTGGCGCGCGTGTCACGCGCGATACGATCCCGGTCGTGAGCGGTCCCACCACTCCACCCGCGCCCGCTCGGGCCGGCGGAACGCGAACACCAGCACCACGCCCGCTCCGAAGCCCGCCACGTGCGCCCAGAACGCGATGCCTCCGGCGGGCGCTCCCTGGGTGGCCATCAGCACGGTTCCCACACCCGAGAACAGCTGCAGGAGAAACCACAGCCCCAGGAAGACGACCGCCGGCACTTCGATGATCTGCCAGAAGATGAACAGAGGCAGCAGCGTGAGGATGCGCGACTGCGGGTAGAGCACGAAGTACGCGCCCATCACACCGGCAACCGCGCCGGAGGCGCCGATGGTCGGAATCGGAGAACCCGGCTCGCTCATGACGTGCGCGACGGCGGCGACGGCCCCGCAGAGCAGGTAGAACACCAGGAACCGCCCGTGGCCGAGTCGGTCTTCGATGTTGTCGCCGAATATCCAGAGAAACAGCATGTTGCCCAGGAAGTGCATCCACCCGCCGTGCAGGAACATCGACGTGAACACGGAGCTCCACGCCAAATCGGCGGGGACCACGCCGTACTCGCGCACGAAGAGCGCGAGCTGGCGATCGCTGAGTGTCTGCTCGAAGAGGAAGGCAAGCGCATTCAGACCGATGATCCCCACGACGAGTGCGGGAAAGGTCCGGGTGGGGATGACGTCCCGGAGCGGGATCATGGCGAGCTCAGTATAGCGACCGCGTCGAATCCGGAATCCGGATTCTGTAGTTCGGGCCCGAACTCGGAATGTGGATTCCGGAGCCAGCCCCCCGTAGTGCCCGCCTTCGGGCGCGCTCGCGATCGTCCTCCCGTAGCGCCCGCCTTTTCAGGCGGGCCCGTGATCGTCCTCCCGTAGTGCCCGCCTTCAGGCGGGCCCGTGATCGTCGGTTTCAGAGCCCGCACCGGATGGCAATCCGCAGTACTGACGTCGGAACCAGGACGCGGTCGGGCCGCCATCCATGGCGCACGCAGCCGCCGTAGAATGGACGCCGATGATTTGCACGAATTGCGGCACCGAAATCGCCGAAAAGGCCCTCATCTGCTATCGCTGCGGCCAGGCCACGTCTGAGCCGCGCATCAAGCCGCCCGTGCCCGGTCAGCAGCGTCGGAGCAGCGCTGCATCCGCCATCGCGCTGATCGTACTCGCCGTCGCAGGCGTGCTCATGGGCCAGGCAGCGCAGGGCGAGGTGCCGCACTATGTCGGCTACGCGCTCGCCGTCCTGGCGGCGGTTGCCCTCCTGCTTCGCTATCTGGCCAGACGCAGATGAGATCGGCACACTGCCAGACTCATGGCCGATGTCGGGCGGGATGTAGGATGCCGGATGCAGAATGCCCTTGGGCTTGACCGCCAGGTCCTGGCGCTAACCTTCCTGCATCCGACACCCGACATCCAGCACCCTGCATCCGCTTAGAACTCCCGCTCCTTCACACCTTGCGAGATCCCCTGGATCGCGTCGCCCACGCGCCGGTCCTTGCCTTCCTTGACGGCGATGTCGCCAATCGACGCGACGCCGATGAGGCGATCGTTTTCACACACGAGCAGCCGGCGCACCTGGTTATCCCCCATCAGCTGGGCGGCGTCGCGTGTGCTCATGTCGGGCTCGGCGGTGACCAGGTTGTCCGTCGCGAGCTCGCGGACCGGGCGGTCGAACGAGGAGCCGTCTGCCACCGCACGCACGACGATGTCCCGGTCCGTCACGAGGCCGACCGGACGGCCGTTCTCCACGAGCGGCACGACTCCGGTGTCTTCGTCGCGCATCAGGCGGGCAGCCTCCTGCACGGTGGCGTTCGGGCCGAGCGTGTGGGGGTTCGGGGTCATTACGTCGCGTAATTTCATGAGGAGTCTCCTTGTTGTGTCCGTTCCATGTGTGACCTCTCCGATGAAGCAATCTGCGTTCCCCGGGCCGGCTGCCGAGCGCATCGACAGCGCGGCGCGGATTGCCGCCGTCTACCGGATCAGATATGATTCGGCTCTTATTACGGGCCTTTCCGGCTCGCACTCCTCAGAAGATTTCTGATGCCTCTTGGGCGCCTCGAAGTGACTGACGCCCTCGGGCGGCGCGTCGTGCCGCTCGAGAAGCCGACGTTTTCCATCGGCCGACGCAGCGGCAACGATCTGCAGCTCGTGGGCAGCGACGTGTCGCGCGATCACGCCGATATCGCACGGGAAGAGGAACGCTACATTCTCCGGGACCGCGGCTCGCGGTACGGGACGTTCGTCAACGGCGAACAGATCACGGAGAAGTCGCTGACGCACGGCGACCTGGTGCGTCTTGGCCGCAGCGGCGGGGCGGAGATGGTGTTCCTGCTCGACGAGCAGCCGCTCTCGAGCTCGTCGATCGAGAAGCACCCGAGTTCGGCCGTCGGCGACCTTCGTCAGATTGCCGCCCTGCTGGAGGGCCTGCGGGCGCTCGGCTCCGGACGCGTGCTGGACGACGTGCTCGCGCTGGTCATGGACTCGGCGATCGAGGTCACAGGCGCCGAGCGCGGCTTCATCATGCTCGCGAACGCCGACACCGCCGAACTCGAATTCAAGATTGCCCGTGCCCGCGGGCGCGTCACGCTGCCCGGCAAGAGCTTCGAAACCAGCCGGAAGATCCCGGAGGAGGTCTTCTCGACCGGTCAGGAACGCGTCGTGGCGGACCTGCTCGACAGCAACCTGGTGTCTGAGCACAACAGCACCGTCGTGCTCGGCATCCGCCATGTGCTGTGCACCCCGCTGCGCCTCGTCCGCTACCTCGATCGCGCCGACATGCCGAACGAGGAAAAGCGCATCGGCGTGCTCTACCTCGATAGCCGGGAAAAAGGCGCCGTGCTCTCGCGCGCCGCGCGCGCGGCCCTCGACACGCTCGCGACCGAGGCGGCCGTCGCAATCGAGAACGCTCGGCTCTACCGCGAGACGCTCGACAAGGCCAAGATGGAGCAGGAGATGCGCATCGCGGCCGACATCCAGCGGGCGCTGCTTCCCGAAGCGCAGCGGATGGGCGGCTTCTTCGAGGCGATGGGCGCCTCGGTGCCGTGCCGGTCGATCGGCGGAGACTTCTTCGATTACGTCGACCTGCCGGATGGCGGGTTCGGCTTCGCCGTCGGCGACGTCGCGGGCAAGGGCGCGCCGGCGGCCCTGCTCACGGCGGTGCTGCAGGGTGTCTTCGCGTCGCAGGCTTCGAGCGGCACCGGGCCTGCGATGACGCTCTCGCGCGTCAACCAGACATTGATCCGGCGCTCCGTGGAGTCGCGCTTTGCCACGGCGTTCTACGCCGTGCTCACGCCGGGCGGCAAGCTCACCTACTGCAACGCCGGTCACAACCCGCCGCTCCTGATCCGGGCCGGCGGCGTCGAGCGCCTCGAGACCGGCGGGCTGATCCTGGGGCTGTTCGAGCACGCCACGTTCGAGGAAGAAACGGTGGACGTGACGCCGGGCGACATCCTGGTGACGTTCAGCGATGGCGTCACCGAGGCGCTCAGCCTCTCGGGCGAGGAGTACGGGGAAGAGCGGCTGCTCGAGTGCGCGACCGAGTTCCGCGAAAAGAGCGTGTCCGACCTGCTCGACGGGATCCTTGCCAGCGTTCGCCAGTTCACCGCCGGTGCCGTGCAGAGCGACGACGTGACCGCGCTCGTGCTGCGGTATGTCGGCTGACCGGCGTCGCGCGCGGCTCGCGGCCGCTCTCTGGCTCCTGCTGGCATTTCTCGTCTGGCACGATTGCTTCGATCACCACATCCGATTCGCCGCCCGCCGCTACCTGGCCGCCCAGCACCAGCACGTACTCGGGCGTGCGCCGTTTCTCCAGAGCGACGCCGTCATGCGCCGGGCCGCGTCGGCGGCCGCCATCGATGCGACCCGCTGGAGCGCGCTCGTCGCGGTGATCGGGCTGTCGGCGGTTGTGTGGGCCGCGCACCGGAAGGGGTAACGGTCAGTTCCTGGCTGCAGGCCCAGGCTACGGGGCTGATACTGCAGGGTCCAGGCTGAAGGCGCCGGGTGGCCGGCCCTTACCCAGGACTGAGGCCCCGAGCGAACCCGACCGGAACCCGAGCGCCCGTCCGGGCTCTGCGAAATCGCTATCATCGCTCCGACGGCCCATGACGCACCCCCTCGTCCACGACTGGAACCTCGTCGAGCCGGCCGAGCGCGCGCCGCTCGGGCCGATTCTGCTCGATGACGAAACCCTGCGTGATGGGCTGCAGTCCCCCTCGGTCCGCACACCGACCATCGACGAGAAACTGCGCATCCTGCATCTCATCGCCGGCCTTGGCATCGAGTGCGCCGATATCGGCCTGCCCGGCGCGGGCCCGCGCGTCGCGGAGGACGTCGAGCGGCTGGTGCGCGAGATCGCGAGCGCCAGACTCGCGATCCGGCCGAACTGCGCGGCCCGCACGGTCGTCGCCGACATCCGCCCGATCGCCGAGATCGCGCAGCGGACGGGCATGCAGCTGGAGGTGGCGGCGTTCATCGGGTCGAGCCCGCTGCGCCAGTACGCGGAAGGCTGGACGCTCGACTTCCTCGAGCGCAGCACGGAGGAGGCGCTCTCGTTCGCGATCAAGGAAGGCCTGACGGTCTTCTTCGTCACCGAGGACACGCTCCGGGCGGACCCGGCGTCGCTGCGCCTGCTCTACACGACGGCGGTGCGGGCCGGAGCGACGCGAATCTGCGTTGCCGACACGGTAGGTCATGCCACGCCGGACGGTGCGCGCGCCGTCGTGCGCTTCGCGCTGCGCCTGCTCGACGATCTCGGCGCGCGCGACGTCGGCGTCGACTGGCACGGCCACGACGACCGCGGCCTGGCGGTGATCAACAGCCTTGCCGCCTGTGAGGCCGGCGCCACACGCCTGCATGGCACGGGGCTCGGCGTGGGCGAGCGCACCGGCAACGCCCCGATGGACCTGCTGCTCGTCAACCTCGCCCTGCTCGGGTACCGTGCCCGCCGACCTCAGGAAGCTGCCGGCCTACTGCCAGGCCGTGTCGGATGCGACCGGCGTGTCCATCCCGGCGAAGTACCCGGTTGTGGGACGTGACGCGTTCCGGACCGCGACCGGTGTGCACGCGGCCGCAATCGCAAAGGCCGCCCGGAAAGGCGATCGCGCCGCAGTCGACGCCGTCTACTCCGGTGTACCGGCGTCGCTCGTCGGGCGTGAGCAGCAGATCGAGGTGGGACCGCTGTCAGGCAAGTGGAACGTGATCTTCTGGCTAGAGAAGCACGGCCTGGCCGCCACCGACGCCCTCGTGGACCGCATCCTCATCCGAGGCAAACGGTCAGCGACGACGCTGACGGCGGAGGAGATTCAGGAGGAAATTACGGCGGCGTCGCGCGAGGACACCGACGGGGCGTAGGAGGAGTTAGCTTTATCCGTTATCCGTTCCCTCCGACTGAAAGACTAAGAACTGACAACTGAAAACTAAGACTTCTGAGAACAACGAACTCCCGAGCACGAGCCCCGCGACCCTATCGCCTCCGCAGCCGTGTCTCGATATGCGGAAGAGACGCCATCAGCACGTCGCCGACCGTCTGCAGGCTGCGGGCGCTGACGTTGTCGAGGGTGTCGTCGACGGTGTGCCAGGCCGGATAGTCGAGGTCGATGATGTCCACCGCAGGCACGCCGGCCTCGAGAAACGGCACGTGGTCGTCGGCGACGAGCATCGGCTCATCCGGGAACTGGGACCCGTGCCCAAGTTGCTTTGCGGTGGCCCAGACGATGTCGGTGAGCCAGGGGGTCGAGCCCGACTCGCGGCGGATGTTCAGGTTCCGGTCGCCGATCATGTCGACCAGCACCATTGCGCGAATGGATTTCAGCGTGCCCGACCGGCGAGCGGCATCGACGTAGTGCCGGCTGCCGTAGGTGTGGTCGGTGCCTGCCCACTCGAGCGCCGCTTCCTCCCCGTCGAAGAACACCAGCTCGGTCGTGAACGCGTTCCGGCGATCCTTCAGCACGCGCGCGAGCTCGAGGAGCATCGCGGCGCTCGACCCCCCGTCGTTCGCTCCGACGAAACGGAACTGGCGAAACAGCTTCGTGTCGTAGTGCCCCGTCATCAGCAGCCGCTCCGGGCTCGCACCCGGGATGACCACCGACAGGTTCATCATTTTCACTGTGCCGAGCGGCGTTTCGGCCGCGAACGGCTGCTCGGCCACCGCCAGCCCGATCCCCTTCAGCTGCGCGGTGATGTAGCCTCTCGCCTGGTCGATGCCTGGTGAGCCCGCCGGCCGGGGACCGATCGCCACGAGCTGCCGCAGGTGCTCGAACGCACGGTTCGAGTCGAACGGAACGCCGGCCGCCGTCCTGGCCTCCGGTGTAGCGTGCCGCGTCGAAGGTGCTGGAGTGGACTGCCGGGCGTTGGAGGCGCAGACGCTGACGCCGAGCACGGCCGCCACCGCCACGCCGCACGCGAGCGTGCCTCGCAGCTGCGGGCGTGGACGTACCCACTGTTGCGGTCGGGCGGCACCCAGGTCGGGCGGGTCGCCGGCCGCCGCCCTTTGTCTGACGGCCAGTTGAACAGGCCGCCCCTCAACCGACACCCGCCGCGCGCCGCGTGTCAACCCCGCTGCTCGCTCGGTATGTAGGTTCGCTCGTCGGCGCCGGTGTAGACCTGGCGGGGCCGCACGATCTTGGTGTCGGGATCGAGCAGCATCTCTTCCCACTGGGCCAGCCAGCCGGATGTGCGCGGGATGGCGAAGAGCACCGGGAACATGTCGGTGGGGAAGCCCATCGCCTGGTAGATGAGCCCCGAGTAGAAATCCACGTTCGGATAGAGCTTGCGCGAGACGAAGTACTCGTCCTGCAGCGCGATCCGTTCGAGCTCCATCGCGATCTCGAGCAGCGGGTTGCGCCCCGTCACCTCGAACACCTCGTCGGCAGTCCGTTTGACGATCTTGGCGCGCGGGTCGTACGACTTGTATACGCGGTGGCCGAATCCCATCAGCCGGCCTTCTCCAGCCTTCACGCGGGCGATGAACTCGGGCACCTGATCGATCGAGCCGATCTCGTTGAGCATCCGCAGCACCGCCTCGTTGGCGCCGCCGTGCAGGGGCCCGTAGAGCGCCGCCGTGGCGCCGGCCGCGGACGAGAACGGGTCGGCGTGCGAGCTGCCGACCGAGCGCATGGCGAAGGTGCTGCAGTTCTGCTCGTGATCCGCGTGCAGGATGAACAGCACGTCGAGGGCGCGCTCGAGCACCGGGTTGGGCGTGAACCGGCGGCCCGGCTCCGAGAACAGCATCGCGAGGAAGTTCCCTGTGAAGCTGAGGTCCTCCGCCGGGCGCACAATCGGCAGCCCACGCCGATGGCGCGACGTGTAAGCCGCCAGCGCCGGGGCTTGCGCGATCAGACGATGGATCTGCGTGCGCCGCGTCGTCTCGTCGAAGATCGCTTTCGATTCCGGATAATGCGTCGACAGCGCCGCGAAGCTGGCGATCAGCACGCCCATCGGGTGCGGATCGCCGGGGAAGCCGTCGAGCAGCCGCTCGATCCCGTCCGGCGGCACGCGGTGCTCGTGGATCACCTGCGTCCAGGCCGAGAGCTGCGCGCCGGATGGCAATTCACCGTGGAGCAGCAGGTAGGCCGTCTCCAGGTACGAGCTCTGCTCGGCGAGCTGCTCGATCGGGTAGCCGCGGTAGCGCAGGATGCCGCGATCGCCGTCGATGTAGGTGATCTGGCTCTTCACCGCAGCCGTGTTCACCAGCGCCGGGTCGTACGTCATCAAGCCGAAGTCGTCATCGGGCGTCTTGATGCGGCGCAGGTCGGCGGCCCTGATGGTCCCGTCCGTGACGGGGAGTTCATAGGTGCGGCCGGTGCGGTTGTCGGTGATGGTCAGCGTGTCAGGCATGCGCGGTTGGCGGGGAAATGGAACAGGACCGGCGATCAGGACTGCGGTGTGTCGTCCGACTCCGGGGGGTCGGGGCTGACGGGCTCGTCAGGGACGCGGTAGTCGCCGTCGATCCAACGCGCCAGGTCGAGCAGCCGGCACCGGTCGCTGCAGAACGGCTTGAAGGCCGGATCGACCGGCCTGCGCCGACACGTTGCACAGAGCGGCAGAGACGCGGACACCCTCGTATTCTACGGGCGCGTGAGCGGGTGGGACAAGCGCGGTCGGCGGGGAGTGCGTTTCCGGAGCGCGTAGGCGGCGGGCCGCGCGGGGTTCAGAAAGCCGGGTCCGGATCCGCCGCGTGGTGACGGACGTCGCGGGCCGACACCATGAAGATGACGTCCTCGGCGACGTTCGTCGCGTGATCGCCGATCCGCTCGAGATGGCGCGAGACCAGGATGAGGTCCAGCGAGGGCTCGATCGTGGCGGGATCCTGCAGCATGTAGGTGAGGAGCTCGCGAAAGACCTGCGTCTTCAGCGAATCGAGCTGATCGTCCGCGTTCAGCACGGCCTGGGCGAGCGCGATGTCGCGACGGACGAACGCGTCGAGCGCGTCGCGGAGCATCGACTGCGCGATCTCCGCCATCCGGGGAATGTCGATCAGCTTCTTGACCGGCGCGTGCATCCGGTAGCGCTGCGCCGCCTCGGCGATGTTGACCGCGAGGTCGGCGACGCGTTCGAGGTCTGAGTTGATCTTGACCGCGGCGAGAATCGCGCGCAGGTCCGCAGCCATCGGCTGGTGCAGCGCCAGCAGCCGAAAGCAGCGCGTGTCGATTTCGATGTGCAGCTGGTTGACCGGCTCGTCGCCGACCAGCACGGAGTGGATTTCGTTGAGATCGCGCTCGGCGAGCCCGTGCACCGCGCGGCGCACGCGCTCTTCGGCCAGGCCACCCATCTCCAGCAGCCGGGAGGTGAGCAACTCGATCTCGTCCTGGAAATGTCGTGCGGCGCGTTCCACCGGGTGTGTCTCCTACCCGAACCGGCCGGTGACGTAGTCTTCCGTCAGCTTCTCCCCCGGCGCCGTGAAGATCTGGTCAGTGCGCGCGTACTCGACCAGCCGCCCGAGCCAGAAGAACGCGGTGTAATCGGAGACCCGCGCCGCCTGCTGCATGTTGTGCGTCACGATGACGATCGTGTAGTCCTTCTTGAGCGCGTAGATCAACTCCTCGATGCGCTGCGTCGCGATCGGGTCGAGCGCCGAGGCGGGCTCGTCCATCAGAAGGACCTTGGGCTTCACCGCCAGCGCACGCGCGATGCACAGCCGCTGCTGCTGCCCGCCCGACAGCGCCAGTGCCGGTTCGTGCAGCCGGTCTTTCACTTCGTCCCACAACGCAGCCGACTGCAGGCTGCTTTCGATCCGCTCGCCGAGCTCCGCCTTGTTCTTCACCAGCCCGTTGATGCGCAGGCCGTAGGCGACATTCTCGAAGATCGACTTCGGAAACGGGTTCGATTTCTGGAAGACCATGCCGACCCGCCGGCGCAGCCCGACGACGTCGAGCGACGGATCGTAGACGTTCACGCCGTCGATCTCGATCGAGCCCTCGACGCGCGTACCCGGAATCAGATCGTTCATCCGGTTCAGCGTGCGCAGGAACGTGCTCTTTCCGCAGCCCGACGGCCCGATGAAGGCCGACACCACGTTCGCGCGCAGCTGGATGGAGATGTCCTCGAGCGCGCGCTTGGCGCCGTAGTAGAAGTTCAGGTGCTCGACCGAGATCTTGACCGGGCGCTCGGCCGTCTGCTCGCGCTCGGGTACGGTGACGCGGCCCGCCATCGGGGCTGCCGTAGAGGAAACCACGCCACAAACAGTACGCGGCAGGAGTTTCGCGCCTGTTACGCAGGTGTAAATTCCAGGTAACAGGCCTGAGCACTGTCGCCCATTCGCCGCAGGCGGAGTGGAGGCGGCGTCGTGGGCGGCGCCGTCGCTGGGATCCGGCCGGGTAACACGCAACGCAACGCCGTAGAAATCGCCTGCCGTCCGGGCGTTTGTTGCTGGCGGTGGTCCGGCGCTATATTTCGACCGTCACACTAGGAGGAGGAATGCGCCTGCTTGCGGCCGCGCCGTTCGTGCTTTGCCTGTGGTTCGTACCGGCGGCAGTTGTGCCGCGCGCCGATGGAACTTCCGGCACCCCGATCGCGCCGCTGCTCATGAACCTGGGCACGCTTCACTACGCGATCACCACGACCCAGCCGCGCGCCCAGACGTTCTTCGATCAAGGGCTGCGGCTGATTTACGGCTTCAACCACGCCGAGGCCGTGCGCTCGTTCAGGGAGGCCCAACGGGTCGATCCTCAATGTGCCATGTGCTTCTGGGGTGAGGCCTACGCGCTCGGGCCGAACGTGAACGATCCGATCACGGCCGAGCGTGAGAAGCAGGCGCACGCCGTACTCGAACAGGCACGGACGCTTGCCGCACGGGCGTCACCACCGGAGCAGGGCTTGATCGCTGCGCTCACTCCCCGCTACACGGCCCAACCCGACAGCGATCGTGCGCCGCGAGACGCCGCGTTCATCGCCGCCATGAAGGCGCTGGCCGACCGCTTTCCAGACGATCCAGAGATCAACACGATCTACGCGGCAGCCGCTATGGAAGCGCGCCCCTGGCGGTACTGGAAGGAGGCGGATGTGCCAGAACCGGGTATCGCAGACGCGCTCGTCGCGCTCGAGCGCACCATGCGGGCGCATCCGGATCACCCCGGTGCTCACCACTTCTACATTCACCTCGTCGAGGCGACGAGCACTCCCGACCGGGGGGAGCCGAGCGCCGACAAGCTCGAGAGTCTGATGCCGGGCGCCGGACACCTCGTGCACATGCCCGCCCACATCTATATGCGCGTCGGACGGTACGCCGACGCGTCGGAGAGCAACGTGCGGGCAATCGCGGCCGACGAGGATTACCTCGCGCAGTGCCAGGCCCAGGGGCTCTACCCGGTGGCGTACTACCCCCACAACATTCACTTCCTGTGGGCGGCCTCGACGATGGAAGGACGGAGCGCCGTCGCCCTCGATGCCGCCAGGAAGGTGGCCACCAAGTTGAGCCACGCCATGATGCACGACGTGGTGGCGCTCCAGGATTTCCAGAGCGTGCCCTATTACGCGTTCGTGCGGTTCGGCCGCTGGGAAGAGATGCTGACCGAGGGGCAGCCGCCGTCCGATTTCGCGTTCACCACCGCCATGTGGCACTACGGACGCGGTATCGCCTTCGCCGCCCGCGGCCAGGGCGAGCGCGCGCGAGCCGAGCTCGCCTTGTTGCGCGCGCGCGGCGCCGATCCGTCCCTCGCGGCCGCGGAGCTCGCCGGAACGCGGCTGTCCGCGATCGTCGAGCTCGCGGCCATGCTCGTGGAAGGTGAGCTGGCGGCGCGGGAGCGCAGGTACGACGAGGCAATCGCCAGCCTGACGGCAGCCGTGGCCCTGCAGGACGCGCAGCGCTACAACGAGCCGGCGACGTGGCACTATCCGGTGCGCCAGTCACTCGGCGCCGTGCTGCTCGCCGCTGGCCGTCCTGTAGATGCCGAAGCCGTGTACCGTGAAGACCTGCGGCGCAACCGCGACAATGGCTGGTCGCTGTTCGGGTTGTCGAAGAGCCTCGAGGCGCAGCAGAAATCAGAGGAGCAGCAGGCGGTCGCGGCGCGCTTCCGCCGCGCATGGGCTCGCGCCGACATCACGTTGACCGCATCGCGCTTCTGAGCCGGCGCGTTCACCGCTCACCATCGGTTGGGCCGGTGCGCCACGCTCCTGCGGGCCGCGTTCGTGACACAGCCGCACACGCGGCGAGTGGTGGGACCTTCGTCGGCACGGCCGGATGGTCTGTCCCGCGCGCGTCGGCGCACCGGTTCCCGGGTGACGGGACGCACCTGGCAGCGGTACGCCCGGGTGCTGTCCTGCACCGAGATCAACTCGTCGTTCCACCGCGCCCACACCGCGACCACATATGCGCGGTGGGCCGCGTCGACACCGGCCGCGTGGCGGTTCGCGGTGAAGCTGCCTCGCACAATCACGCCCCGGAGTGGATCGCGCAGTTGGCGCGCGCGATTCGCGACTGGCCGCAGCCGGCGGAGACGTGGTGCATCTTCGACAACACGGCGAGCGGGTGCCGCTGTCGAGAACGCATGGGAACTGCACGATCTGCTCGTTCAGGACGGTGTCGCACTCGAAGGTCGGTAGCGGCTGACGAGCGTCGCGCAGTCGGCCCCGGGATCACTTGCCAGAGCCCTCCGATCAACTCCAACCTCCCCTCGATCGAATAGCGGCCTGGCGGGTTCACCAACTCAGATGCGACAGATCGTGAACCCGCGGCCGAGGCTGGCGCACCCCGCTGCGCGCGCAGCAAAAACCGCGAGTGCCCTCAGGGCGCTAGGTGCGCATAGGCACGCAAGCCCGCATCGACCCCGACTGAGCAGAGGCGGTACATTGCTGGCATGGCCGCCTGGGAAGCCGGCGGCGCAGTGGTGCGCTCCGCAGGGGTGGGGCACGCGGCACTGAGCGCCGACGACAAGGGCTGCAGATGGGCAGAAAGCCGAATCGAGAGTCGTGTCGGTTGCATCGACGTTAGGATCACGCGAGATGGCCATCACGTGGGAGGTATCGCATCAGGCGCGCCGGCGGTTCGGCCGATGGTTCATGCACGGCGCGCGGCCGGCGACGGAGGCCGAGCGCCCGCGCGAGCCTCACACGGACGCGTGGTGGCGCGTAATGTGCCTGACCGGCGTCGATTACTTTTCGACACTCGGGTACCAGCCGGGCATCGCCTTCCTCGCCGCCGGCATGCTTTCGCCCGTCGCCACGCTGGTGCTGGTCCTGCTCACGCTGTTCGGCGCGCTGCCGATGTACAGCCGCGTGGCCGAGCTGAGCCCGCACGGCGAAGGCAGCATCGCGCTGCTGCGGGCGCTCCTGCCACGCTGGCGCGGCAAAACGCTGGTCTTGTGCCTGCTCGGGTTCGCCTCCACGGCTTTCGTCATCACCATCACGCTGTCGGCGGCCGACGCCGCAGCGCACATCCTCGAGAACCCCATGGTGCCGCCCGCCCTGCGGCAACCCGTGCCGCTGACGCTCATGTTGCTGTCGGCCCTCGGCGCGATCTTCCTCAAGGGATTCCGCGAGGCCGTCGGCGTCGCCGTGCCGATCGTCGCCATCTATCTGTTCCTGAACCTGATTCTGTTGTCGTGGGGGCTTCATCACATCTGGCTCCATTCGGAGCTCCTGCCACGCTGGCAGGGCGCACTCGTGGCCGAGCACGGCAACCCCTTCAGGATGGCGCTCGTGGCGCTGCTGCTGTTCCCGAAACTCGCGCTCGGCTTGTCGGGATTCGAAACCGGCGTAGCGGTGATGCCGCTCGTCCGGGGCGATGCCGGAGACGCAGGAGAGCGCCCGGCGGGTCGCATCCGGAACACACGCCGCCTGCTCACGACGGCGGCGTTGATCATGAGCGTGATGCTCATGGGAAGCAGCATTGTCACGACCCTGCTGATCCCCGCCTCTGCATTCCAGGAAGGTGGAGAAGCGAACGGCCGTGCGCTGGCCTACCTCGCCCACGAGCATTTCGGTGAGGCATTCGGCACCGTCTACGACCTCAGCACGATTGCCATTCTGTGGTTCGCGGGCGCCTCGGCAATGGTGGGGCTCCTGAACCTCGTGCCGCGATACCTGCCGCGCTACGGCATGGCGCCCGAGTGGGCCAAGGCCACGCGGCCGCTCGTCGTCATCATCACCGGGATATCGTTCCTGCTGACGATCGTGTTTCACGCGGACGTCACGGCTCAGGGTGGAGCCTATGCCACGGGTGTGCTCGCGCTGATGTCTTCGGGTGCCCTTGCCGTCGCTCTTGTCGCCTGGCGTGAACGCCGCCGCCGGTGGGCGTACGCCGGCGTCGCATCGATTTTCTTCTACACGACGGTCGTCAACGTCATCGAGCGGCCGGAGGGCATCAAGATCGCCTCGATCTTCATCGTCGCGATCATCTGCACGTCGCTCGTCTCCCGGGTGCTGCGTTCGACGGAACTGCGGATCGCGGAGGTGCGACCTGACGAGCTCGCATCGCGGATCATCGACGAGGCTGCCGCGTCCACCGTGCGCGTCATTGCGAACCGCCCTGACCGAGGAGACGTGGCGGAGTACGAGGGAAAGCTGCGGGAAGCCTACGAGTCACATCATCTGACGGAGCACGAGGCGTCGCTGTTCGTCGAGGTGCGGCTGACCGACGCCTCCGAGTTCAGCGAAAACCTCGAGGTCCGCGGCGCGACGGTCGGGCCGCACCGGATTCTGCGCTGTACGAGCCCCGCGGTGCCGAATGCGCTCGCTGCACTGCTGCTGTACATCCGCGACCGCACCGGCAAGCCACCCCACGCCTACTTCGGCTGGACCGAGGGGAACCCGATTGCGTACCTCCTGAAGTTCCTTGCCTTCGGCGAGGGCGACGTCGCACCGGTGACGCGGGAGGTCCTGCGACAGACGGAGGCCGATCCCCGACGCCGGCCGCGCATTCACCTCGGTTGAGCGCGCGTCCGGCCGGGATACTGGCCGTCGCCCGCCCAGGCGGGCACCTTGCCGTACCGACCCAATGGTAGACTCCGCCCTCATGAGCTGCCGCGTGGTCCTCGCCTTCCGCGTCCTTGCACTGTTCCTCCTGTGCGTGCTGCAGAGCCTTGGTGCGCGGGCTAGCGCGGATTCTGATCCGTCGCCGTTCGCCGCCATGCGTTGGCGGCTGATTGGCCCGTTTCGCGCCGGGCGCGTGTCGGCGGGCGCCGTCGATCCCGGGGACCCGAACACCTACTACTTCGGAACGCCCGGCGGCGGGGTGTGGAAGAGCACCAACGCCGGCCAGACGTGGGCGCCGATGTTCGACGCGACCGGGATGGCGTCGGTGGGCGCGCTGGCGATTGCGCCGTCGAATCCGAAGGTGATCTACGTGGGCACCGGCGAAGAGTCGCGCGGCGACGGGGTGTACCGCTCGGCGGACGCCGGCGTCACCTGGACGAACGTCGGCCTCGCAGACACGCACTTCATCGGATCGATCGTGGTCAGCGCCGAGGACCCCGATACGGTGGTGGTGGCGGCCATCGGGGACCGCGCGCCGGGCCCGAACCGTGGGGTGTTCAGAACCACCGACGGCGGCAGGACGTGGACGAAGGTGCTGTTCGTCGACGACAGCGCCGGCTGCCCCTCGGTGATTGCGGCGCCAGACGCGCCGCAGGTGCTGTTCGCGACCCTCTATCCCGCCGCTGCGTCACGAGGAGCGGCGCTGCTGCCGCCCTTCAACCCCGGGCAGCCCCCGCCGGCGCCGGGTGCGCCGCCGCCGACACGCGCGCCGGCCATCTTCACGTCGAACGACGGCGGCGCGAGGTGGACGCCGCTGGCCGCGACGGGTCTGCCGTCGCCTCCCGTGGGCCGTCAGGCGTTCGGTGTCGTCGCGAAGAGCGGTGGCCGGACCCTGTTCGCCGGGCTACGGGAGGGCCTGTACCGATCGGCGGATGGAGGCGAGACGTGGGCGCGCGCAACTGAGGATCCGCGCATCCGGCCCGTCGGCGTGATCACCGATCCCGTCAACCCTGACGTCGTGTTCGTGACCCAGACGTCGCTGTATCGATCGACGGACGGCGGCCGCACGTTCGACGCGTTTGCCGGCGCGCCGAGCGGCGACGACTTCCAACTGCTCTGGATCGATCCGCGCCACTCCGCGCGCGTGCTCGCCGGCGTGGACCAGGGCGGCATTGTAAGCGTCGATGGCGGCGCCACGTGGAGCAGTTGGTACAACCAGCCGACGGGGCAGTTCTACCACGTGGTCACGAACGACCGGTTTCCCTATCACGTGTTCGCGGCGCAGCAGGACAGCGGTTCGGTGGCCGTGCCGAACCGAGGCGACTACGGCGAGATCACATATCGCGACTGGTACCTGCCCGGAGGGTTCGAGTTCGGCTATCTCGCGCCCGATCCGCTCGACCCCGACGTTGTCTTTGCCGGTGGGTGGTACCGCACGGTGGTCCGGTACGATCGCTCCACCGGGCAGATCGTGCATGTCTTCGTGCCGGGCACGAAGTATCACTCCGTCAACAACGCGCCGATGGCCTTCTCGCCGCACGATCCGCACACGCTGTATTACGGTACGCAGTTCCTCATGAAGACGGCCGATGCCGGACAGACGTGGCAGGAGATCAGCCCGGACCTGACCAACGTGCCCGGCCGCCCCGACACCGCCCGCGCACCGCAGACGCCCTCGATCACCACCTTCTCGGTGTCGGCGGTCACGGCCGGCGTGATCTGGGCCGGAACCAACAACGGTCTGGTGCAGACGACCGCCGACGCCGGCGCCACGTGGAAGAACGTGACGCCGCCTGACGTGCCCGTGAACGGCACCTTCGAGATCATCGAGGCCGGCCGGCACGATGCGGGCACCGCGTACGCCGCGCTGATCGTGCCGCAGGATCTTCACCCGCACATCTATCGAACGGTGGACGCCGGCGCCACGTGGCAGACGATCGTGCAGGGCCTGCCGGATACCGCATTCGCGCGCGTCGTGCGCGAAGACCCCGCGCGCAAGGGCCTCTTGTACAGCGGCACCGAGCGCGGCGTGTACGTGTCGTTCGATGCAGGTAGCCGCTGGGAACCGCTCCAGTTGAACCTGCCGGCCTCTTCGATGCGTGACATGGTCGTGCACGGCGACGACCTGGTGTTGGCAACCTATGGCCGCGCGCTGTGGATCCTCGACAACCTGACGCCGCTCCGGCAGCTTGGCGGCGCCCCCGCGGCCCCGGATGTGCGTCTGCTGACGCCGGCGCCGGCCGTCCGCGCGCGATGGGACGTGAACGGCGACACGCCGCTACCGATTGAAACGCCCACCGCCCCGAACCCGCCCGAGGGCGCGATCATCGACTACTACCTGCCAGCCGGGGCGAAGGGCGAGGTCACGCTCACCATCTCGGACGCGCGTGGGCAGGTGGTGCGCACGTTCACGTCTGCGGCCCAGCCCGCGCCGGCGCTGCTCGCCAACGTGCCCGGGTATTGGTTTGCCCCGCCCGCGACGCTGACGACCGGTGCCGGACTGAACCGGTTTGCGTGGAACCTGCGGCGGTCGAACCCGAAGATCCTGCCGTTCGGGTATTTTGGCCGTCTCCTCCCGTACACCGAGTACACCCTGGCCGAACACGCAATCCCGGGTCGCACGCCGCGCGAGCAGCCCGAAGGCCCACTCGTTCTCCCGGGCGAGTACACGCTCGAGATCGCGGCGGCAGAACGGCGCGATCGCCAGGTTCTGGTCGTGCGGCCCGATCCACGCGTCAAGGCCTCGGCGGCCGACCTCGCCGCACAGTACGACATGGCCACCCGGCTGACCGATGCCCTGGCGACGACCTTCGATGGGTATACGGAGCTTCGCGACCTGCGCGCCACCGTTGCTGAGCGCATCGCGGCGCTCGGGAAGACTCCGCGCGGAAAGCAAACAGTACCGGCTGTCGAGGCACTCGACGCACGACTGGACGCGATCCAGAGCGGAACAGCTGCGGCACCGGGTCTCGGAGTGGTAAACCGGGACATGGCCAGGTTCTACCAGATGCTGCTGAGCGGCGATGCGCGGCCATCGCAGCGGCTACGGGAATCGGCGACCGACTCCTGCCAGGCGCTCACCGCCGCGCTCGAGTCGTGGCGGAAACTCGTCGCGACGGACTTGCCCGCCGTGAACAGAGCTTTCGCGCGCGCCAAGCTGCCGCCGGTCGTGCCAGGCGCGGTCCCGGCAACGCCTCCGTGCGTGCCGTGATGCCTTGCCGTCCTGTCCCATGCCAAGAGCTGCCTGAGCCCGGCCGTTCTGGCGAGAATGTTGCTGACGCGATCGCAAATGTCACGCGTGCAGCCGGATCGAGAACACCACCCCGCGTTGAGCGCTCGGCTCAGCTCGACCGGGGAGCGCGTGGTGCCCCTGCACCTCCCCCCACGTCTGCGCCGGCAACGGGTGAACAGGTACTGGCGATACCGGCTGGCGCCAGACCCGCTGCGCCGCGCACCCAAAGGCGCGCTCCCGTTCTGGACGCGCGTGCGGCGGCTGTTCTGGTCGTGGTGGCCCTGGGCGATCGCGTGCGTGCTCGCGCTCGTGTTCGACAAATGGGGCTGGGCGATCGGCACGGGGCTGATGGCGCTCGTCAGCTACTTGCTGACCCCGGTCGAGTCTGCCCCGCGCTACGGCCTCGATCACCAGATGGCGATCGCCGACGAGGAGTTCCTGGCCACCATGGTCGGGGCGACCGGGGTTCCCCTGGCACCGGGCAACCGAATCGACATCCTCAACAACGGCGAGGAGTTCTACCCGGCCATGCTTGCCGAGATCGCCCACGCGCAGGCGTCGATCACGATCGAGGCGTACATCTACTGGGCGGGCGAGATCGGCATGGTGTTCGCCCGCGCCCTCGCCGATCGTGCACGCGCGGGTGTGCGCGTGAAGATCCTGCTCGATGCCGTGGGGTCCGCGCGCATCGGCGACGAGATCCTGAAGGTGCTCGAAGGCGGGGGGTGTCAACTCGCCTGGTACAACCCGATGCGGTGGTACACCATCGGGCGGTTCAACCACCGCACGCACCGCAAGTCGCTCGTCGTGGACGGCCGTATTGCATTCACGGGCGGCGCTGGCATCGCGGACCACTGGCAGGGGCACGCGCAGGATGCGGCCCACTGGCGGGATCTGCAGATTCGCATCGAAGGTCCCGCCGTCACGCCCCTGCAGACCGGGTTCGCGCAGAACTGGCTGCAGACGACCGGCGAGCTCATCTCGGGCCCGCTCTACTATCCGCCCATTACGCCGGCCGGCCGGCTGGCGGCACAGACGATCATGAGCTCGCCCGAGATCGGCGCCTCGACGGTGCGCATCATGTACTACCTCTCGATCATCTGCGCGCGGGAGTCGATCTACATCGCGAACCCCTATTTCGTCCCGGACCAGGTGGCGATCGATGCGTTGATCGAGGCGAAGCAGCGCGGCGTCGACGTCCGCATCCTCGTGTCCGGCATTCGCAACGACAACTGGCTGGCGCGTCGGAACAGCGTGCGGCTGCTGGGGCGTCTGCTCCGGCACGGCATCGAGGTACTCGAGTACAACCGCACGATGCTGCACCACAAGACGATGGTTGTCGACGCGGTGTGGGCGACGGTTGGCACGACCAACTTCGACAATCGATCGTTCGCCCACAACGAGGAGAACAACGTGTGCGTGTACGACCGCCAGTGGGCGCGCGAGCTGCACGATACGTTTCTGGCCGACGCGCGCGTGGCCGAGCCCGTGCACCTCGAAACCTGGCAGCGCCGCAGCGTGTGGGAGCGGGCCCAGGAAGTCGTGGCCGCCCTGCTGCAGGAACAGACCTGACCGCCGCGCTCGCGGAACATGATGAGCGCCCGTCCCGGCATCATGCGGTCCGTCGGGGAGAACGAGCGCCTATTGCCCGACTTCTCGCCGAACCTCGCTCGCTCGCTTGTCGGTGCGCAACCCGAGGAAGGCCGCGTGTCGCAGGTGCCCCTCGGCCGTCCACTCGACGAACCTGACCTGGGCCACCAGCTTCGGTCTGACCCACTGCATCTGGCTCATCTGCTCGGCCGTGACCCCGCCGCCCCAGTGGGACGTCTTGCTGCTGGGGAGGTCGATGAACGGGCACCGCGTCGTGTGCATCGGCTGGAGTTGGGCGAATACCTGCCGGCGTATCAGCGGCGTGAATCCCGCGCGTACTTTACCGCCGAACCGTAGGCCTCCCTCGTAGTAGCCGACCAGCAGGGCATCGACGCCATTGCTGCCACTCCGATAACCGCCGACCACGAACTCCTGCTGGCGATCGAGTTTCAGCTTCAGCCACGACGAATTCCGCTCACCCGGAACGTAGCGGGAGTCCTTCCGCTTCGCCACGATCCCCTCGAGGCCAAGCGAGCGGACGGCTTCGATCACGTGAGCGGCGCTGCCGTCGAGCGTTTCAGAGAGGAGGACGCCGGAGCCTTTGACGAGCGGCTCGAGCTTCGCACGTCGGGTGACGAGAGAGACGGAGGTGAGCTCTTCACCTTCCAGCTGCAGCAGGTCGAACGCGTAGTAGACGATGGCGTGCTTCGGGTGTGCAGAGCGATGCTGGAGCGCCTGAAAGGACGGCCGTCCTGACGCGTCCAACGCGACGACCTCGCCGTCGAGAACCAGCGAGTCGGCCCGGAGCTTCCGGCCGGCGGCTAGGACCGACGGATACGCGTTGGTCAGGTCCTTGTTGTTCCTCGAGCGAAGCTCGATGCCGGCGCCCGATTTCAGCAGCAGCGCCCGGTAGCCGTCGAACTTGACCTCGTAGACCCACTCGGGACCCTCGGGGAGCTCCGTGACGCTCTGCGCGGCCATCGGCGGGATGAACGTGGGTCGAGACATCCTTCCGGCAGCACCTCGGGCCAACGCGTCTCGCGATGGCCGGCCGGACCACGTCACGCCTCGCGTGGTGCCCGCCGTTCAGGCGAGCCACAGCCGAGTTGTCGGGCAACCCACGTCGCTGCACGTCAGGCCGCGCGAGGCTCTACCCCGTTCGCGAGCGTCTCCGGATTATCGCACCTTGACCGGACCGTTCACGGTGGACAACCTCACGCGGGTGGGGCCGTCGCCGAGGTGAGCCCGCCGCACGCCTGACCCATCGTCGCTGGCGCCGCAGCCTTGCTGGCACGACCACGGCGAGTGACCGGCGGATTCGATATCGACGCCGGAGTGGTATTGCGCCGGCACCTGAACCGACAGCGGACCGTTCTGTGCCCGCGCGACGAGCTCACCCTTCTCCCACTCGGTGCCGACGAGTCGCACGTCGATCGGGCCGTTCTGAGTCTCCACCGAAACATCCCCGCCGCCCCCGTCGACTTTGATTGGTCCATTCTCCGCACGCGCCGCGACATTCCCGGTAACCAGGGCCAGGGAAATCGGACCGTTGGTGCTCTTGACCGTGAGGTGCCCCTCGAACGACTCCGCGCGGACAGGCCCGTTGGTGGTGCTCAGGCCGACTCCACTTCCGCGTGGCGATCGCACGAGCAGGTAGCCGACCCAGCCCCGGCCCGCGGGGCCAGTCACCTCCACCCGCGCGCCGTTGACGTGGGCCCGGATGGCTGGGAGGTCCGCTCCCGCACCGTCGGGCACGGCCTTGCAGAGCGTGATCTCATGCTGGTTGGCCGTCCCCGACCGCAACGCCACACCGCCGTGGTCGCTGCTGATCTGCAAGGGCTCGTTGCCAACCGGGAGCTGCAGCGTCTCCTCGTCCCGCAGCGCCGAGCGGCCATCGAACGAGATGTCGAGCTGATCGCACCGCTCGAGCGGCCCGTTCGCGTCGTTGACATGGACGCTTTGGTTCTGCGCCCCGCGCGCACCGGGCGTGAGCAGCAGACAACCAGCGAGGGCGAAAACGAGTCGAGTGACCGGATGACCTATGTGCATCTCATCGCCGCCTTTCTGGACATCAGACGGAGGAAGACGGCTGCGGGTTGCCTGGACAGGTGGCAGCGGCTGTCCGCGGGCAGCACCGATCGACCGGTGCTGCCAACGCAAGCTCGTGCCTTCGTCGTAGAGCCCCGCGAATCACGGCGCAACCGGCTCGCCTTGCTCCCGCGCGCCTGCGTCGGGCGTGGTTTCGCAGCCGACCCGCCGGTAGATGCGAATGCCATCGACATCCGCCACCCGTGTGAAGCCGCGCGCGACATACCCGTTCAGGCGCGGATACCGTTCCATCGGGTACTTTCCCCAGCGGTAGATGTTGGCGGGAGCCGTGTCGACGATGAACGTTGCGCGGTGGCGTTCGAGATCGCGCATCAGCAGGTCCCAGTGTTCGGGAACTGCCGGGCTTTCCGGCAGCTCACCGCGGTTGCTCGCCAGGTTCCCGAACACGTACCCGGTGAGACGCGCCTGCGGCAGCACGACGAAACGGCTGGCCGGCGGCATATCGGCGAGGTAGTAGATGATCGGAGCCCATCCCCACACGAAGAGCGATCCGCGGCGCGCGCACGGATCGGCCCGCAACCGCTCCGCCACCGCGCCGAAGATCGGGTCACGCTCCCTGTAGACACGCGAGCGCGTCAGGTACAGCGACGCATTGGCGATCGCGAATCCTGCGACGGCGACTGCGGTCCAAACTACGACCGTTCGCCCCGCGCGCGTGAGCGGCCGCTGCAGCTGCCGCTCGATCCACGGCGCCGATGCGAGTGACAGCGGCACGTAGAACTGGACGAAATAGTGCGGGTAGAACCGGAACCCGAGTAGCGCCGCGGGTACCGATCCGACGACGAGTGCCGAGACGAGCAGCCGCCACGAGCGGGGCCGCAGCAGGCCGGCGCCCTTCCACCACGCGGCCCAGAGCGGCGCGGTCACGACCAGGAACGGGACGAGGTTGCCGCCCAGGCGCGTCGCGGCTTCCCGCGCGGTGATCGGGTTCTCCGCGTACCAGAGGCTCTGCACGCCGACCCAGTACACGAATGCGCCGAGGCCCCCTCGCGCGCCGAAATAGGCGAGCGCGAGGAGCACCGGCACCGACGCGCCCGCACCCAGCAGGGCGACGACCTTCACGCCCTCGAGCCACTTGCCACGCGCAGCCTCGCTCCATGCGAGCACCGCGCCAACCGCAACGATCCAGATCGCCACCTGCGGCTTGAAAAGCACGCTCGCACCGAACAGCACACCGGCGGCGAACACACGCCATCGTCTGTGTGCGTGCTGTTCTTCGCAGACGAGCACGATCGCCCACGCCGCCGGCAGCACCATCAGCACCTCGGCGTTGGTGGCGAGCATGTCGTGCGCGAGGAAGGCGGCACCGTAGAGCAGAAAGATGACCGCGGCCACGATTCCGACGCGCGTGTGGCGATAGCACGCGGACACGGCGAGGGCGGTCAAGGGCACGACCGCGACGGCCGTGACGAGGTGGACGGCGAAGAGGCCACGCCCGGCGAGCAGCTGCGTCGCCGCGTAGTACACGTAGACGAGCGGCGGCTTGTTGTCGACGAAGTCGGTGTAGAGCAGGCCGCCGCGCAGCAACTGCCACGCGCCGACGATGTGGCAGGTCTCGTCGAGATCGACGACGTCGACCACCAGCGACAACCAGCGTGTCGCGATGGAGATCGCGACCAACGCGACCAGCAGCGTCAGCGTGCGCCAGCGCGCGGTCACGGCGCGGTGGTGTCTGGTTCGGGTTGGGTGAACGTGTCGGAGCGGATTGGTCGCGATTCCGGCCCAGTTTGCCCGTGCGGGCCGTTGACCGACGGCGCGGCGACGGACAAAGGGAGCAATCGTGGACGCAATGCCGGCCCTCCAGCGCTCGTGGTACGGGCTGAGCGCCCGCGCAGTGCGTTGATTGATACCACACGTGGCTATGCCGCGAGTGCTCGACGTGCGAGGCGTCAGGGCGGCAGGGTTGACGGCTGCGGCCGAGTTGAACTATACGTATCTAATATACGTCTCGCGGCACGACCTGGAGTGCCATCCGATTCCAAGATGTGACTGAGACCAACGCGGGCATGATCGGCAACTACATTCTGCGGCTCCGTCAGCTGCTCGACACCGTGCGGAAGCTCGAGCCCGGGGGGCATTCGCCCGCCGTCGAGCAGGAGCTCAC
Organism: Vicinamibacteria bacterium; assembly: GCA_963697705.1. Lineage (GTDB taxonomy): Bacteria > Acidobacteriota > Vicinamibacteria > Vicinamibacterales > JAENWD01 > CAVUCH01. The sequence goes on along the minus strand of CAVOPA010000003.1, from coordinate 554,588 downwards.
CGCGCTCGAACACGAACTGCAGCAAGCCGCGACGGAACTGACAATCCGAGCGTGCCAGCAGGAGGTGGAACGACGCGGCCCGGACGACCGCCGGCAGACGACCAGGCGCGTGGAAGTCGACCGGCGTCTCACGCCGACGCGCCGCGACACCGATCTCGCGACCGTGAGTCCCACGCCACGGTAGCTGGGCACACGCGAGCAGTCCGGCTCACGACGGACACGTCGGGCCACGCGAGGTGACGCGCCGCCGCTGCATCCGGGCACCGACGCGCGTCGTCAGAAATCCACTTCGATCGCTGTCAGCACGCCGTCGAGTCCCACCAGGCCTTTAAGAATGACGCGTGCGCCGTCCTTGACATCGCCGCACGACCCGTCTTCGTAATGCGTGGAACTCGTCGTTCGAATGTGCTGGCCGTTGAGGCTGAAGCGCTTGCCGGGGCACGAACCCTCCACACTTCGCAGGAGGCCCGACAGGCTGGTCTCCCCGTCCTGCCGCAGAGTGAAAACGAGATTGGCCACGCTGATGGTGCCGGTGCGAGGGGCGATGTTGGTGTTCGGTTGCACCTGGTACTCGACGCGCCCGTTGCCGACCGCACTGGCGGCGGACGTGATCTGTATCCAGGCGCTCGTCGTGTGCGCGGACCACGCACAGGGTGACTGGGTCTTCACGTCGATGGGGCCGCTGCCGCCTCTGGCCACGAACGATTCCGACTGCTTGTCGATGGCATAGCTGCACGGGGTCTGACGAAGCGTGAAGACGCTGCCGTTGATCGTGATGTGGCCTGTGCGGGTCGACGGCGTGCCGTTTGCCGCGGCCTGATATTGCACGTCGCCGGAGTCCGTCGCGCTCGCACCAGCGACGACGGTCAGCCAGGCCTGATCGCTCACGGCGGTCCACGAGCACCCCACGCCGGTCTTGACCGACACGCGGCCGTCCGCATGCTCAGGTCCGGTATCGACGTTGTCGGGCGAAATGCCGTAGCTGCAGGGTGGTGGCGCGGGTGCGGGTGCTGCGCCGCCGCGTTGCCGCACGTTGATGCTCACACCAGCAACGTCCAGCGATCCCACCCGCGCCTCGGTGGCGTCATTCGCAGAGACGTGGAACCGCACGCGCCCATTGCCTTCGCCCCGTGCGCCTTCGACAATCACGATCCACGGGACCGCGGCCCTCGCGGTCCAGGCGCAGCCGCTGGGCCCCTGAACGTTCACGCTCGCCGTCTCTTGGACCGCCCCGACGTCGAACGTTCGATGATCGACGTCGAGACGACACGCGGCGGCCGCCTGCGAGATTTCTGCGGACTCCGAACCGAGGACCAAGGTGGCCAATCGGGGCCGCGCCGCCGGGTTCGGGGGAACCGTGTAGCGCACCGTGCCATCGCCCTGGCCCGAGGTCGGAGGCACGAGAGTGATCCACGCGGCGGGCGAGGACACGGACCACGAGCACTCACGGCCGGAGGCTACGACGAGGCTGCCGCTGCCGCCGCTTGCGGGGAACGCCGATGGGGTCGGTGTGGCGTCGACCGCGCATTTCGCGGAGGAGGGCGCCACGTTCGTGCTGGTGTCGGTCGAGCCGCATCCGATTGACGCGGTCACCGCAAGGATCGTCAGGAGTGCGAGACGTGCCATCCGCGAGGGCTCCTATCCGTATCACGCGCACGAGTACGAGCATCAGCTCGTCACTCCGGTCGCGGCCGGAGCAGCGCACATCGAGGCGTAGGCTAAAGCAGTCTTGGAGGCGGCGCAATAGGACAGCGTCAACGGCAGAGCTCGACGCCCGCCATCTCAACGGGTCAGCACAAGGAGTAGTCGCTCCTCGGCGGCGGCCCTGCTGTGGTCCACGTCTCCCGAGGCGCTCCCGGCCGTGCGCGAGCAGACGACGCGCTCACGCCCGTAACGCGACGTCTTCCGCCGCGTAATCGAACTGGTGTGGGTTGAACCCTTGTGTGGGTGTTTGACGCTCCCACTCGACGGTCCTGCCGATCGCGACCTCACGAGCGATCGACTCGCGGAATCCCAGCTCCTGGCGGATGCGGGCCGTAGCGGCGACCCAGTGCTGCGCCGTGTTGCCGGCCGCGCGCAGGTGCGACGGCAGCGCGTCATCCGGGCGGACGGCAAAGGTCCCATCCCACGCCAACGCGCGTGCAATCTGCTCTGCCCATTCGAGCTCCGTCAGCGTGTCCGGCTCGCCGATGTTGTAGACGCGGCGTGCTGCACTCGACTGCGTTGCCGCAAGCGCGATGGCGCGAGCCACGTCCTCGACGTACCCTTTCGTCGCGCGCCAGTGCGCCATCCGCTCGGAGAAGAGCACCACGCGCCGGCCATCCAGGATGCGTTTGACGACCGGATGGAAGCGTCGCAGCGGATCGCCGGGCCCGTACACCATCGGCAGGCGGAGCACGGTCCCGGGCAGATCGGCGTCGCCGAGGACGACGCGCTCCACCGGGATCTTGTCGTACTCGTCGTCGAGCCAGCCGAAGACCTGCTGGAGCATCGCGATCTGTGCGGGCGGGTACGTCTGCAGCCGCGTCCGCACGGCGGAGGAGTCCTCGGTCAGCGGCAGCGGTTCGAGTGGGCCCGGCTCAGTGCCGTGGAGCACGCCGCACGCGCGGTACACGTCCATGCTGCTGATTGCCACGACGCGTTCGGCATGACCGCGGAACACGTCGAGCAGCGCCTCGGCCTGCCGGCCGGAGCTCAGGATCATGTCGACGACGACGTCGGCCGCGAAGGCGCGCAGCTGCGATGCGGCATCGGCGAGCCGTTCGCGGTGCGCGGTGATCTGCGTGAGCGCCGTGCAGCTCGGGTAACTCGCTGCCCCGGTGGACCACCGCGACCTCGTGTCCAAGTCGCACGAGCTCGCGGACGACGAGCCGTCCGATGAACCCTGTTCCACCGATGACAACCGCGCGCATGACGTCGTCTTCACTCGGAGGCGAGGAAGGCTTCTACTTTGCGCCGGAGCTCCTCCTGGATGAGGTCGACGCGGCGGCGGGCGTCGATGACGTGGAACTTGAACTCGCGAGCGAGCGCCGTGTATTCGCGCAGCAGCCTAACGCGATGGCCGGCGGCCGTCAGCCATTTGGCGAGCAGCCCGATCTGCGTCGTCTTGCCCGAGCCGTCGACTCCCTCGACCACGAACAGCGTCGCCCGGGTAGTCGTGCGGCCTAGTGAGTGTGTTCAACATGTGGGGCTGTTGCGCGGATCTCGAAGCGCACCGGCTTGCCGAGCAGCCGCTCGAACGGAACCACGTCGCGGTTCGCCGTCCAGAGCTCGAGCTCCGCGTCGCCCGCCGTGCGCAGCTGCACGAGCACATCGTCGCCGCGGTCGTGCAGCTCCACCGCGGAGAGCGCCTGCGAGTGGCTGCGATCGAGTCCCTCGGCCAGCCGCAGCATCGCCGAGAGCGCGCGCACGGTCCGCCGCAGCGCACCGGGCAGCGTGCCGTAGCCATCGTGCGACTTCTTCGGGACGGCGTGGCGGTGATAGCGGGCGACGAGCGCCATCACCTCGATCTCCTGGGGGTCGAACCCGCGCAGATCGCCGTGCTTCACCAGGTAATAGGAGTGCCGATGGTGCTTCTCGTAGCTGATGTGCACGCCGAGGTCGTGCATCACCGCCGCATACTCGAGCCAGTCGCGCTCGCGGTTGCCCAGGGCGTGCACCTCACGGGTCTGGTCGAACAGCGAGAGGGCGATTCGCGCGACCTGCTGGGCGTGCTCGGGTGAGTAGTTGCAGCGGCCGGCCAGCTCCATCACACTGCGCCGCCGCACGTCAGGGTACCGGTCGGCCTGCGCAATCAGCTGCCGGTTGCGGTTGACGTAGTCGAGGATCAGCCCTTCGCGCAGCGCCAGGTCGCAGAGTGTGATGTCGGCCGCACCAAGTCGCCGCAGAATCGTGTCGAGCAGCACCGCACCGGCAACGACGATGTCGCTGCGCTTGGGTTCGAGGCCGGGAAGCTTCAGCCGCTGCTGCACACCGAGCGAAACGACCTGCTTGCGCAGGCGGTGCAGCTGCCGGGCGGTGACGCGCAGGTTCCGAATCTCACCTGGCGCGTGGCCGAGCTCCGCCTGAGCCGCCATCGTGCCGAGGCTCAGGATCGTTCCCGACGTGCCGATGACTCGATCGAACCCCGCGGTCCCGATTGCGGCGGCGTGCTGTTCGATCTCGCGCGTGATGAACTGCACCATCTTCCGCTCGTCGCGCCCGGAGAGCGGATCCGACGTCACGAATCGCTCGGTCAGCCGGATGACCCCGAGTTTGAAGCTGCGGCCGAGCGTCGGCTGTTCGGCGTCGCCGAGCGTGATCTCCACGCTGCCGCCGCCGATGTCAATCACGACCGCGGGCCCGTGCATCACGTCGACGCCGTACACCGCGGCGAGGTGGATCAGGCGCGCCTCCTCGGTGCCGGAGATGACGCGGGGGCGGATGCCGGTCTCCTCCGTGATGCGGGCGAGGAACTCGCTCCCGTTCTCCGCCTCGCGGGTCGCGCTCGTGGCTGCTGCAAGGATCTCGTCCACGCCGTGTGACTCGGCGATCCGCCGGAACTTGGCCAGCGCGAGCAGCGCCGCCCCCATGGCCGACTCGGTCAGGCTCTTGCCGTCGAGCCCGCCGGCCCCCAGGCGTACCATCTCCTTCTCGCGGTCGATCACCTCGAACGACAGGTCCGCCCGGACCCGTACCACGATCATGTGGACGGAGTTCGTGCCGATGTCGATGGCTGCCAGGCGCATGGCGCACAACCGGGGCGGGAAGGTGAGGAGGGCCACCGAGACGTGCGCGTCCGGGCTTATAATCCCTGTTTCGGCCGCGAGCGTCGGCCCGCCAGCCGACCGCGTGTCGTTTGCAAAAAAATCCTACCATGAAGCCCGGCAACCTCCGTGACCGCCTGCTGCGCCGCAGGGTGCGCGCGCTCAAACGGGCGCTGCCCGATGCCTCCGCCGGTGACGCGTCAGGCGTGCACAAGGCGCGGGTCGCCTCCAGGCGCGTGCGCGAGGCCCTCCCCGTCATGCTCGCCGACGTGCCGTCGAAGAAGGTGAAGCGGCTGGCCAGGAGGTTCCGGCGGATCACGCGCGCACTCGGCCCGGTGCGGGAGATTGACGTCACGCTCGGCGTGCTCGATGCCACCGCCGCGCGGTTTCCTGACGCGGCGGCAAGCCTGCAGGTGGTGGCGCAGCATCTCCGGGCCGAACGCACGGAGCGTCAGCAGGACATGCTTGGCCGCCTCGAACATGTGGAGGCCGACCGGCTGATCGCCCGGCTCGAGGTGATGGCGGGCATGGCCGACGCGCAACCGCCGGTCGTCGCGCACGCCGTCAGCCGCGCGGTGCTGGCCGTGCGCGTCGTCCGTCGTGTCCGCGGACTGCAGCAAGCGGCCGTGGCGGCGGGGGCGCTCTATGCGCCCGAGCCGCTCCACGCGATACGGATCGCGACGAAGAAGCTTCGTTACGCGATGGAGCTCGCGCACGAGTTCCGGCTGCTGGTGTCACGGCGGCCGCTGCGGCAGCTCGAACGCATGCAGGACACGCTCGGGCGCCTGCACGATCTGCAAGTCCTCGTGGCGCGGCTCGCATCAGAGCAGGCGACGCTGCCGGCCGCGGCGAGTGTCGCCGCCGACGTCGACCGCGTCAGGGCTGCGCTCGACGACGAGTGCCGAGGGCTGCACGCCGAGTACGTGGCCGGGCGCGACCCGCTGCTGGCGGTCATCGAGGAGGCGCTCGAAGCGGTCACGGCCGCTCCGGAGCGGGACGTCGAGACCGAGCCTGTGTCCACGTCCGTACACTGAGTTGCATGCGCACGCTGTCGCTCTATCTGGTTCGTCACGGCCTCGCGGCTGAACGCGGCGCCGACATGGCCCGATGACGGCAAGCGTCCGCTGGTGCCGCGTGGCGTGGCCAGGCTGCGCAAGGAAGCCGCGGCGCTGAAGACGCTCGATGTCACGTTCGACGTCATCCTCACCAGCCCGCTCACGCGCGCGAAGCAGACCGCCGATGTGCTCGCCGCGGGGCTGTCGCCCCACCCGCCCGTGCATGCCATCCAGTCGCTCGCGCCCGGGGGCACCCACGCGGCGTTTCTTGCCGACCTGGCGAAGCACACCCGGCGCTCACATGTCGCCTGCGTGGGGCACGAGCCCGACCTGGGACAGCTGGCGGCGCGCCTGATCGGCGCCAAGGGCGCGATCGAATTCAAGAAGGGTGCGATCTGCCGCATCGACTTCGACGCGCTGCCGGTGAGCGGTCCAGGGCACCTGCGGTGGTTCGTGACCCCGCGCATGCTGAAGGGCATCGCAGGCTGACGCCTGCCGTGCACGTCGGCGTCATCATCAATCCGATCGCGGGCCTGTTCCGCCGGGCCGACCAGGGCCCGCGCCGGGCGGACCTGGCGCGAGCGGTGCTCGCCGAGGCCGGCGTCGATGGAGACGTGCGGCTCACGGAATACCGAGGACACGCGCGCATGCTCGCCGCCGAGATGCTCGCAGGCGGCGCGGACGTCATCTGCGCCTGGGGCGGCGACGGCACGGTGAACGAGGTCGGCAGCGTGCTCGCGTTCGGCGACGTCGCGCTCGCGGTCGTTCCAGCCGGGTCCGGCAACGGGCTCGCCCGCGCGCTCGGCATTCCGCGCCGCCCTGCGTTGGCGCTCCGACACGCGCTCGGCGCACCCGGGCGGCGCATCGACGTCGGCGAGATTGCCGGCCACCTGTTCCTCAACATCGCCGGCGTCGGCTTCGACGCGCACATCGCCTCGGAATTCAGCCGGGGACTCGGACAGCGTGGCTTTCGCCGCTACGCACGCATCGTGACGCGCGAGCTCTTTGCCTACACGCCGCGGCAGTGCCGGGTCACGATCGGCACGACCGTGACGGACCACCGCGCGTTTCTGCTGACGATCGCCAACGGTCCTCAATGGGGCAACGGCGCCGTGGTCGCACCTCGCGCCCGGCTGGACGACGGCCTGCTGGATCTCGTCACGGTCGAATCACCTTCGCGGCTCCAGCTGCTCGCGTCGGTGCCGCGCTTGTTCGCCCGCACCGTCGATCGGAGCGCCGCCGTCACGATCCGGCAGATCGCCGCCGCCCGCATCACCGGGGAGCCGCCGCTGCTCTTTCACTTCGACGGCGAGCCGGTCGTTTCGACTGAGACAGAACTGCTCATTCGTGTGCACCCGAGCGCACTGATCGTCCGCGCCTAACAATCGACGCGATTCGAGTTGTGCCTTTCACACGGTGCATTGTGCATTGTGCATTACGAGATCACACCACCGTCCCATCCCTGACAACCGCCTCCTTCGGCACGATGATGATGCCGTTGCGGATGTAGTACCCGTCGCCGTCCGCCTCCTGCACGCCGGCCTCGTTCACGAGGCGGACGCCGTTGCCGACCCGCGCGTTCTTGTCCACGATTACGCGGTCGAGCGTGACATCCCGGCCGAAGCCGATGGGCGGCTTGCCATCGCGCAGGGCCATGTCTTCGGCTTCGTAGTAGTCGGCGCCAAGCAGTAGTGAACGGGTGATGTGCGCGCCGGCGCCGATGACGTTGCGCAGCCCGACGATCGACTGCTCGATGCTCGACTTCTCGATGTAGCACCCCTCGGAGATGAGCGCCTCCCGCAGCGAGCAGCCGTCGAGCCGGGACGCGGGCAGGAACCGCGGCCGCGTGTAGATCGGCCGGCGCGAGTCGTAGAACTCGAATGGCGGATCGAAGCGGGTCAGGGCGATGTTCGCGTCGTAGTAGGCGTCCACCGTCCCGACATCCGCCCAGAAGTCGCGATGCAGGTGTGCCTGCACCTTGAACCGCGAGAGCGCCGCGGGGATGATCTCGCGCCCGAAGTCGATGCCGGGCTCCTCGAGCACGTCGAGCAGCACCTGGCGGGAGAACACGTAGATGCCCATCGACGCGACGTACGGCTTCTCGTCGTTGTGGGTCGTGAACACCGCGCCGGCCGGCACGCTCGGTCCGATGACATCGAGGCGCGGTTCGTCGGGCTTCTCCTCGAACGCGACAATCTGGCCGGAGCGATCGAAGTGGAAGATGCCCATCTCCGTGGCGTCCTGACGATCCACGGGCTGCGCGGCGATGGTGATGTCGGCATCGCGATCCACGTGCGCGTCGATCATCTGGCAGTAGTCCATGCGGTACAGGTGATCGCCGGCCAGGATCAGGTAGTAGTCCGCCTCGTGGTGCTCGAAGTGGCGCCGCGCCTGGCGCACCGCATCGGCGGTGCCCTGGAACCAGTGGGAGCTCTCGGGCGTCTGCTCGGCGGCGAGAATTTCCACGAACCCCCGCGAGAAGACGTCCATGCGGTAGCTCATGCCGATATGGCGATTGAGCGACGCCGAGTTGAACTGCGTGAGGATGAAGATGCGGCGGACATCGGAGTGCAGGCACGAGCTGATCGGGATGTCGACCAGTCGGTACTTGCCGGCGATGGGCACCGCCGGCTTGGAGCGCTTTTCCGTCAACGGGTAGAGGCGCTGCCCGCGGCCGCCTCCGAGGATGATGGCGAGCACGTCGTTCATGGAGACAGCCTATGCAACTCCCGCGGCGAGGGCAAACGATGTCCGGGATCGTCCGTCGAGCGCGTGCGGGGCTGAAGGAGGCTGGGCGCCGGCCCGTCACGGGAACTCGTAACACCTCGACCGTATCGACTACACTTACCGGCGGCGAGCACTTCTGGAGTTCCGATGATCACGATGCGGGTGAACGGTGAGGAGCACCGGTTCGACGGCGATTCGTCGATGCCGCTCCTGCACCAGCCTGAAGGCGTGAAGGCGGTTGCTCTCAGTCGAAGCAAATCCACCCAGCCCGGAGCTACAACGTCCGCCCGGCCGCGGTGTGCACCGTTCCGCTCCCGTTGCTCACCCCGCGCAGCGCCGCTCTGGGACCCGGTACAACGCCGCCGCTCACATCGGCGGGCCGCCCGGCGGGCAGCTGCACCGTGAAGGTGGCACCTTCACCCGGTCCGCGGCTCTCGACCCGGATGGTGCCGCCGTGCAATTCGACGATGTGCTTCGCGATCGAGAGGCCAATCCCGAGCCCCCAGGCCCCACGCGTCGCCGACGGGTCGGCCTGGCGGAACCGATCGAACACATACGGAAGAAAGTCGCTCGTGATTCCCTGCCCGGTGTCGGTGACGCGGATCTCAACGGACCGGTCGCTACGCGTGACGGCCACCTCGACGCGCCCCTGAGCGGGGGTGAACTTGATCGCGTTGTGCACCAGGTTCCAGAGCACCTGTTGCAGCCGGCGCGCATCGGCCGTCATCTGCGGCACCGCGGTGTCGATCGAAGCCGAGAGCCGGACGCCCTTCGCCTCGGCCGTCGGCTGCAGCGCCTGGAGCGCGCTCTCGACCGTCGCGCCCACGTCGACGACGCTGACCTCCAGGCGCGCGGAGCCCGACATCAGCTTGTTCATCTCGAGCAGATCTTCGATCAGCTTCGCCTGCATCTGCGCGTTCCGCTGGATGACCGCGATGGCCTTGGCGGGATCGCTCACACGTTCGCCGCGGGAGAGGATGCTCAGCCAGCCGAGGATCGCGTTGATCGGCGTCCGGAGCTCGTGGCTCAAGGTGGCAAGGAACTCGTCTTTCAGCCGGCTCTGGCGCTCTGCTTCGTCGCGGGCTTCGCGTTCACGCACCAGCAGGCGCTCGCCCTCCTGCTCCGCGCGGCGCTGGGCGCTCACATCGCGACTCACGCCAACGATCTTGTCGACCGTGCCGTCCGGGCGCAGCAGCACCTGCCCGCGCTCGGTGATCCACACGACCGAGCCGGACGGGCGCACGACGCGATACTCGCACTCGTAGAGTCCCTGCGCGACTGCCGTCGCGACGGCGGCCTCGACTCGCGCACGGTCGTCGGGATGCACCGCACGCGTGATGCGCAGCTCCGGACCGAATGATCCCGCCGGGAAGCCGAACAGGATTTCCGGGTGTGCAGACCACGTGATGCGATCGCGTTCGATATCCCACTCCCAGGCGGCCATCTGCGCGACCTCCATCGCGAGCCGGAGGCGTTCCTCGTTATCGCGGACGCCCTGGTGCGCCACGGTCAGCGCCGCCGTGCGCTCGGCGACGCGCAGCTCGAGTTCCTGGTTGGCCTGTGCGAGCGCCTGCTGCGCGCGATGGCGCTCCATGACCTCGTTCTGGAGCGCCTGGTTGATGGCCGCGAGCTGGCGGGTCTTGCGGAACAACTCGACGAACACCGCTACCTTGGATCGCAGGATGTCGGAATTGATCGGCTTGCTCAGATAATCCACCGCACCGACGCCGTAGCCGCGGAGCACGTCGGCGTCGTCGACGAGGTGGGCGGTCAGGAAGAGGATGGGCACGTCCCGCGTCCGGCGGCGCTGCTTCACCAGGTGCGCCAGCTCGATCCCGCTCATGCCCGGCATGCGGATGTCGAGAATGATCGCGGCAAAGTCGTGCTGCAGGATGGCGAGGAGCGCCTCGTCTCCCGACTGCGCCCGCACGAACGAGCAGCCGCTCGCGTCGAGCATCACCTCGAGGGCGTCGAGGTTGCGCGCGTCGTCGTCGACGATGAGAACCCTGACGTCGTCGGAGTCGATGGGCATCACACCCCTCACCGGTAGAGCCACACGCGCAGCAGCGACAACAGCTGGTCGGTATTGACGGGCTTGGCGATGTAGTCGGATGCGCCCGCCTGCAGGCACTTCTCGCGGTCGCCCTTCATCGCCTTGGCGGTGAGGGCCAGGATCGGCAGCGTCCGGAACCGGTGATCCTCGCGGATGCGGCCCATGGTTTCGTAACCGTCCATGCCCGGCATCATGATGTCCATCAGGACGACATCGAGATCCGGCGTCTGGTGGATCAGGTCGATGGCCTGCCTGCCGTTGGTGGAGGTCACCACGTCCATCTCGCTGTTTTCGAGCACGGTCGTGAGCGCGAAGATATTCCGCGCATCGTCGTCCACGACCAGCACTTTACGCCCGCGGAGGATCTCGTTGGAGCGGTGCAGGCTCTCGAGCATGCTGCGTTTGGCCGGCGGAAGATCGGCCACCACGCGATGCAGGAAGAGCGCGGTTTCGTCGAAGAGCCGCTCGGGTGACTGCACGTCCTTCAGCACGACGCTCTTGGCCACCGACGCCAGCTTCCGCTCGTCGTCTTCAGTCAGCTCCGTGCCGGTGAACACGACGATCGGCAGGTCCCGCAGCGCTCGGTCGGCCTGCACCTTCTCGATCAACTCGAAACCAGTCATGTCGGGAAGACGCAGGTCCATGACGCAGCACTCGATGCCGCCCGGCCGCAGCACGTCGAGGGCTTCGGCGCCGGTCGCCACCGCGGTGATCTCGATGTCGTCGTGCGCCAGTAGTTCCACGACCGCCTCACGCTCGACGTCGTTGTCTTCGACGACGAGCAGCCGTTTCTTGTGCGGCACGACGTAGGAGCGGATCCGCGCGAGCGCGTGCTCGAGGTCTTCCGTCGTTCCCGGCTTCACCAGGTACGAGAACGCGCCGTGCGAGAGGCCGTGCTGCCGCTCCTCCTCGACCGAGAGGATCTGCACGGGGATGTGCCGCGTCGCCGGATCGAGCTTCAGGTTGTTCAGGACCGTCCAGCCGAGCATGTCGGGCAGGAAGACGTCCAGGGTGATGGCGGTCGGCAGGTACTGGCGCGCGAGCACCAGGGCCGCCTGGCCGCGGTTGGCGACGATCCCCTTGAAGCCGCTGTCGCGCGCGAGCCCCAGCAGCACGCGCGCGTAATGCGGATCGTCATCGACGATGAGCAGGACATTGTCGCCTTCGCGGATGTCGTCGCGGTCGTCGGTTACCGCCTCGTCGGCGTTCGCGATGGCCAGTGCGGTCAACGCGACCGGCGTCGGCATCGCCGTGGCGGGCGCACTTGGCGTCATCGCCGATCCGCGCGCCGGACCGGTATAGGTGAGCGGCAGGTAGAGGGTGAACGTGCTGCCCTGGCCCGGCACGCTGGAGAGCCGGATCTCGCCGCCGAGCAAGGCGGCCAGCTCGCGGCTGATGGCCAGGCCGAGGCCCGTGCCGCCGTACTTGCGGCTCGTGCCCGCGTCTGCCTGTTGAAACGCCTCGAAGATCAGCTTCTGCTTCTCTGGTGCGATGCCGATCCCGGTGTCGCTGACATCGATGGCGACGGCGGTCGGCATGAACCGCAGCACCGGGTGATCCGGCGACCACCCGCGCGTGACCGGCTGTACGCGCATCGTCACCTCGCCGCGTGACGTGAACTTGAACGCGTTTGAGAGCAGGTTCTTCAGAATCTGCTGCAGGCGCTTCGGGTCGCTCGTGAACGTGCGCGGCAGCGCGTTGTCGATCTCGACGTCGAACACGAGGTTCTTCGACTCGGCGATGTGGTGGAACGTGCGCTCCACGCTGTCGCGCAGGGACGAGAACGTGATCTCCTCCGCTTCGACGGTTACCGTGCCCGACTCGATCTTCGAGAGGTCGAGGATGTCGTTGATGAGCGTCAGCAGGTCGCTGCCGGCGGAGTGGATGTTGCGCGCGAAGTCGACCTGGCGCGGCAGGAGGTTGCCGGCAGGGTTCTCGGCGAGCTGCTGGCCCAGAATCAGGATCGAGTTGAGGGGCGTGCGCAGCTCGTGCGACATGTTCGCGAGGAACTCCGACTTGTACTTCGAGGTGAGCGCCAGCTCCGCGGCCTGCTCCTCGAGGGCGCGCCGCGCATGCTCCACTTCCTTGTTCTTGCGCTCGACCTCGACGTTCTGCTCGGCGAGCTGCTTGGCCTTCGACGCGAGCTCTTCGTTGGTCTGCTGCAGCTCGGCCTGCCGCGTCTGCAGCTCGATGGTCAGCTGCTGCGACTGCTGCAGCAGGTTCTCCGTGCGCATCGTGGCTTCGATGGTGTTCAGCACGACGCCGATCGACTGCGTGAGCTGCTCGAGGAAGGTGAGATGTGTGGCCGTGAACGGCTCGAGCGAGGCCAGCTCGATGACCGCCTTCGTCTCGCCCTCGAACAGCACCGGCAGCACCACGATGTTCTTCGGCGGGGCGCTCCCGAGGCTCGAGTGGACGCGCGTGTACCGGGGCGGCACCTTGGTGAGCAGGATGCGCTGCTTCTCGACCGCGCATTGCCCGATGAGCCCGCTGCCGACCTCGATCCGCTTCGCCTGGTCGTCGCCGATGGCGTAGCCGGCGAGCAGGAGCAACGCCGGCGCGCTGTCGCCGACCTCGCCCAGCATCTGGTAGACGGAGCCCTGCTGCGCGTGCACGAGCGGCGCAAGCTCCGAGAGCAGCAGCTTGCCGACAGCCACGAGATCGCGCTGCCCCTGCAGCATGCGGGTGAACTTCGCCAGGTTGGTCTTGAGCCAGTCCTGCTCCTGGTTGCGGTCCGTCGTGCCCCGCAGGTTGTTGATCATCGTGTTGATGTTGTCTTTGAGCTCGGCGACTTCGCCGCGAGCCTCGACCTGGATGGAGCGCGTGAGGTCGCCCTTCGTGACCGCGGTCGCCACCTCGGCGATCGCGCGCACCTGGGTCGACAGGTTGGCCGCGAGCAGGTTGACGTTGCCGGTCAGGTCCTTCCAGGTGCCGGCCGCGCCGGGAACGTTCGCCTGACCGCCGAGGCGTCCCTCGACCCCGACCTCACGGGCCACGTTGGTCACCTGCTCGGCGAACGTGGCGAGCGTGTCGGTCATGCTGTTGATGGTCTCCGCCAGCGCGGCGACCTCGCCCTTCGCTTCGACCGTCAGCTTCTGTCGCAGGTTGCCGTCGGCGACGGCGGTCACGACCTTGACGATGCCGCGCACCTGGTCGGTCAGGTTGGCGGCCATGACGTTGACCGAGTCGGTCAGGTCCTTCCACGTGCCGGCCACACCTGGCACTTCCGCCTGGCCTCCGAGCTTGCCCTCGGTGCCGACCTCGCGCGCCACGCGCGTCACTTCGGCCGCGAAGGACCGGAGCTGATCGACCATCGTGTTGATCGTGTCTTTCAGCTCGAGAATCTCGCCCTTCACGGCGACAGTGATCTTGCGCGAGAGGTCGCCGCGGGCGACGGCCGTGGTGACCTCGGCGATGTTCCGCACCTGCGCCGTGAGGTTGGCGCCCATGACGTTGACCGAGTCGGTGAGGTCCTTCCACGTCCCGGCGACCCCGGGCACGACGGCCTGGCCGCCCAGGTTGCCCTCGGTGCCGACCTCGCGCGCGACGCGCGTCACCTCCGACGCAAACGCGTTCAGCTGATCGACCATCGTGTTGATGGTGTTCTTGAGCTCGAGGATCTCGCCCTTCACGTCGACGGTGATCTTGCGGGAGAGGTCGCCGTTGGCGATCGCCGTGGCCACATCCGCGATGTTGCGCACCTGGCCGGTGAGGTTCGACGCCATCGAGTTCACGTTGTCGGTGAGGTCCTTCCAGGTGCCGGCCACGTCAGGGACAGCGGCCTGACCACCGAGTTTGCCCTCGGTGCCGACCTCGCGCGCGACGCGGCTCACCTCCGAGGCGAACGCGTTCAGCTGATCGACCATCGTATTGATGGTGTTCTTCAGCTGCAGGATCTCGCCTTCGACGTCGACCGTGATCTTGCGCGAGAGGTCGCCGCGCGCGATCGCCGTCGCCACGTGCGCGATGTTGCGCACCTGGCCGGTGAGGTTGGAGGCCATGGAGTTGACGTTGTCCGTCAGGTCCTTCCACGTGCCCGCCACGCCCGGGACAGCGGCCTGGCCTCCGAGCTTGCCCTCGGTGCCGACCTCACGCGCGACGCGGCTCACCTCCGAGGCGAAGGCGTTCAGCTGGTCCACCATGGTGTTGATGGTGTTCTTCAGCTCGAGGATCTCGCCCTTGACGTCGACGGTGATCTTCCGCGAGAGGTCGCCGCGCGCGATGGCCGTCGCCACATCGGCGATGTTGCGGACCTGGCCGGTCAGGTTGGAGGCCATCGAGTTGACCGAGTCGGTCAGGTTCTTCCACGTGCCGGCGATGCCGGGCACGACGGCCTGGCCTCCGAGCTTGCCCTCGGTGCCAACCTCGCGCGCGACGCGCGTGACCTCCGACGCGAACCCATTGAGCTGGTCCACCATCGTGTTGATCGTGTCTTTCAGCTCCAGGATCTCGCCCTTGACGTCGACCGTGATCTTCCGCGACAGGTCGCCGCGGGCGACGGCGGTCGTCACTTCCGCGATGTTGCGCACCTGCGCCGTGAGGTTCGCGCCCATCGCGTTGACCGAGTCGGTGAGGTCCTTCCACGTGCCGGCCACGTCGGGCACCCTTGCGCGTCCACCGAGCTTGCCTTCGGTGCCGACCTCGCGCGCGACGCGGCTGACTTCCGACGCGAACGCGTTCAGCTGATCGACCATCGTGTTGATGGTGTCTTTCAGCTCGAGAATTTCGCCTTTGACGTCGACCGTGATTTTCCGCGACAGGTCACCCCTGGCCACCGCCGTCGTCACGCCCGCGATGTTGCGCACCTGCGCCGTGAGGTTCGACGCCATGGCGTTGACCGAGTCGGTGAGGTCTTTCCAGGTACCCGCTGCGCCGGGCACGACCGCCTGTCCACCGAGCTTGCCGTCGGTGCCGACCTCGCGCGCGACGCGCGTGACCTCCGCGGCAAACCCGCGGAGCTGATCGACCATGGTGTTGATGGCTTCTTTGAGCTGCAGGATTTCACCGCGGACGTCGACGGTGATCTTCTTCGAGAGGTCGCCGTTCGCTACGGCGATGGTCACGTCGGCGATGTTGCGGACCTGCGCGGTGAGGTTGCCGGCCATCTGGTTGACCGACTCGGTCAGCTCCTTCCAGACGCCTGACACGCCGCGCACCTGCGCCTGGCCGCCAAGCTTGCCTTCGGTGCCGACCTCGCGGGCGACGCGAGTGACCTCCGAGGTGAAGACGGACAGCTGGTCGATCATCTTGTTGACCAGCTTGGCGGACCGGAGAAATTCGCCTTCGAGCGGCCGGCCGTCTACTTCGAGGGCCATCGACTGGCCGAGGTCGCCCTTGGCGACCGCCCCGACCGCACGTGTAACCTCGGTCGTCGGCCAGACGAGATCGTCGATGAGCGTGTTGATCGCCTCCACTTCGTGCGACCACCCGCCGACCACGCCCGCCACGGTCATCCGCTGCCTCAGTTTGCCTTCCCTCCCAACTGCCCGGGTGACGCGCGCCGTCTCCCGGGCACGCCGCTCGCTCAGCGCGACCACGTCGTTGAAAGCGTCCGCGATTTTGCCCTCCACGCCGACAAGGTCAGCGGGCATCCGGGCGGCGAAGTCGCCCGCCCGAAAGGAGAGCATCGCCGAGAGCAACGCGCGCGAGAACTGGTCCGAATCCAGGGGTGTCGATGCTGTTCCGTTTCCCGGCAACCCCTCCCGGCTCCCGGATGTGGTCGTGAGCTCCATGAGCACGCTCTCCTTGCGGCCGATCAGAATGCTCTTCTAATCGGTCGGATGGCCTGGATCGATGAGGACGGGATCTACCGCACGAGGATACCGACGCGTCGTCGTTTCTGTCGTGCGCAACCGAAGGTGTAGCCGCGCGCTACACCGCCGGTGTGACAACGTGGTCACTTGGGGAAGGGCAAGCAAGAATAACGCCCAGACTCATCCATAGAGCAGCGGTCGAGCGAGGCCCGTCACCCGACACTGGGCGCATAGGCTGATTTGGCCAAGTCTGGCGTCCAGCTCCCGGCGTCGCCTGGGCACGTCAACTCTCCCGCAGGGCGCTGGCCGCATCGATCGCGGTGGCTTGCTGCGCCGGAAGGTACGACGCCACGAGCGCGACGGCCATGAGAAGGACCGTTACGCCCGCGAGCGTAAATGGGTCGGTTGGACTGACACCGAAGAGATACGAGCGGAGGCCCTGCCCCACGGCGAGTGAAGCCAGCAGGCCCCATGCGCTGCCTGTCCCTGCCATGACCAGCGCGTGGGACATGACCAGCACACGCACTCGCCACGGCGTCGCGCCCAACGCCTGCCTGATGCCAAGCTCACGCCTGCGTTGCCGGACGACGTGCGCGAGCACCGCGTACAGCCCGATGCCGGCAAGGAACAACGCGCCGCCGCCGAATGCCGCCGTCAGCACGGCGCTCAGACGCGGCCTGGCGAGTTGCCCCGCGAGCAATCGCGGCATCGGATCCGCCGTCGTGACGATGACGTCCGGGTCCGTGTCGTGCACGGTTCGGCGGATGGCGGGCGTGGCGGCCGAAGGCGGCACGGTCGTACGCACGGCCATGGTCGTCACCATCACGATGGCGTCCCCGAACTGGCGGTACGGGAGGTACACGGTGGGCGCGGGCTCACGGATTGCGCGGTACCGCGTCTCCGGAACGAGGCCGACGACGGTCCACCAATCCTCCGGCCTCTTCGCGTCCAACCCGACCCGCTTGCCGAGGGGATTCTGACCGGGCCAGAATCGCCGCGCCACACCTTCGCTGATGACAGCGACCCGCGGGCTCCCGTCTCGATCCGCTGCCGTGATGCTGCGGCCGAGCACCACCGGCAGGCCCAGCGTTCGGAAGTAGCCTGCTCCGACGACGGCGAGGTTCAGCACGGCGGGCTCCGTCGATCCCGAGCTCGCCTGCGGAGTGAAGACGCCATCCCATCCCGCCGCCGCGCCCGTGAACGGCGCGACGTTCACCGGCGACGCGGACGCCACGTCGGGAAGCGCCTCGAGGCGTGGAATCAGCCGGTCGTAGAGCGCATCGACCTTCGCCGGCGTGTCGAACTTCTCTTGCGGCCAGGCGAGTTCGACGATCGTCAGTTCGTCTGGCGCAAAGCCCGTATCGAGATGTTCGAGCTCACGGAGGCTTCGACCAAGCAGGCCGGCCACGGTCAAGACGACGAGCGCCATGCCGATCTGGAATACGACCACGGCATGTTGCGCGCGGCGGGTTTTGGCCGCCTGGGTTCCCGATCGATCGCCCGCGCGAAGCGGTGTACTGATGTCGCCAGAGGCCCAGACGGCCGGCAGCAACCCGCACAGCAGCACGGCGGCGAGGCCGACCAGGGTCGTCAGCCCCAGGGACACGCCGTGCAACCTGATCTCGTCGAGCCGTGGAATCTCCGGTGGGGCAATCGCCAGCACGGCACGAAGCGACAGGTCCGCCAACACCACGCCCAGTGCACCGGCAACGAGCGCGAGCAGGCAGTTCTCTGCAAATAATTGGCGCACGAGGCGACCGCGTCCGGCGCCGAGCGCGCGGCGAACTGCGATTTCCTGCGTCCGTCCGGCCGCGCGGACGAGTACCAGGTTCGCGGCGTTGAGGCAGGCAATCAGAAGCAGCAGCGCCGCCCCTAAAGAGAGGACGAGAACCGACGGGCGAACATCATCGAGAAGAAGGACAGGCAGCGGCGTCGCCACCGCGCTCAGACCGCGCCACTCGCTGCCAGGTCGGCGCTGGAACGACGCGCGGAGTTCCGCGGCAGCCTGCGTGATGGTGACGCCCGGCGCCAGCCTGCCCAGGGGCACGGCCTCCAGCATCCCGAACGGCGTCACCGCGACCCAAAGGTCCGTGCCTGTGGGAAAACCAAGTCCAGCAGGGGCAACCCCGACGATGGTGTACGTGGTGTGCCGCTGGTGAAGCGAGAGCCGGTGGCCGATGACTCGGGGCTCACCCCCGAAGAACGTGTGCCACGCCCTGTAGCTGATGACCGCAACCGGAGCTGCACCCAAGACATCGTCATCCGGTCGCAATGTGCGTCCGAGGACCGGATTCGTGCCGAGCACGGCGAAGAAGTTGCCCGTGACCGGGCCCACGTTGATCAAGAACGCCCGGCTGCCATCCCGCACGGCCATTGGCCAGGAGTCGGCAGAAATTGTCGCAGCGACACCCTGGAGCAGGCGTGCCTCCCGGCGGAAGCTCGCGAAGTGGTCAGGCGTGAGCGGCAGGTTTCTGACGCTCCCCTTCGCCGTCCCCCACAGCACGACCACGCGGTCGGCGTCGTGGATGGGCAGCGGGCGTCGGAGCACGGAGTTCGCGACGGTGAACACGACGACGGAGAGGCCGATCCCGAACGCCAGGATCGCAATGGCCGACGCGGCGAAGCCAGGGTTGTGGGCGAGCGTGCGAGCCCCGAGGCGCAGATCGTGCGCGAGCGCGTTCGTCCACCTCATTCGCGTGCTCTTTCGCGCGCCGTCGTTCGTCCCAACGTTTCGTCCCCGGTGATTCTAGTTCCGATCCATCGTCTCGAATCAGTCAACAAACCACCCGCGCGCTTCGTCCAATACCAGACGATGAAGTCTGCGCCATTCGTGCGTCCCCTTGGCGCTCTGCTCGTCTGTACAGCGGTATCCGTTGCCCAGCTGGACGCGCAGACCACACCGGCGGCAGCGCCTCCTGCGCCCGGCGCGCAGCTCACTCCACGCCTCACGGCCGTGCGCTTCGGGACGGCGCCCACCGTTGACGGCATCCTCGACGATGCGGCGTGGGCGGTGCCGGAAGCGGAGATCGGCCAGTGGAAGTCGTACAACCCACTCTACGGCGATACCATCCCGCAGGCCACCCACGTCTGGATCGGCTACGACGACCACTACCTGTACTTCGCGTTCCAGTGCGACGACCCGGAGCCCGAGCAGATCAAGACATCGATCACCCGGCGCGACAACATCTTCAACGACGATTGGGTGGGTCTCAGCCTCGATGCGCTCGGGACGGGCCAGGTGTCGTACCACATGATGGTGAATCCGAACGGCATCCAGCTGGACATGCTGAACAGCGTGTCGGGCGACGAAGACCTCTCGCCCGACTGGATTTGGGAGAGTGCGGGCCGCCGGAACGAGCGCGGGTACGCCGTCGAGATCCGACTGCCGCTCGAGAGCATCCAGTTCAGTGGCGGCGACGGAGTGCGGATGGGGATCCTGTTCTGGCGCCGCATCAGTCGCATCGGCGTGTCGGTGGCGTGGCCGGCGCTCGAGCCGGGCAAATGGGTGTTCGACAAACACGCACAGCTCATGTTCGATCACCTGGAACCGCGCCTCGCCCGGGAGGTCATTCCGTACGCCACCTACGCCTGGAGCGAGGCGCGTGAGACCGGACCGGCGTGGGACGGGACGGCGAACAAGGCAGACGTCGGCTTCAGCACGCGCATGGGGCTCACCTCGACGGTGACGCTCGACGCGACCGTGAACCCGGACTTCAGCCAGGTGGAAAGCGACGCGTTCCAGGTCGAAGTCAACCGGCGCTTTCCGAACTTCTTCTCCGAGAAGCGGCCGTTCTTCATGCAGGGCTCCGATATCTTCAAGCTGGCCGGCGTCGGCAGCGGGGATGCCTCCATGTATGCGGCCGTGCACACCCGGCGCATCATCGATCCGATCGCGGGCGCCAAGGTGACGGGCAGCGTCGGCCGGGTCAGCTTCGGCTCCCTGTTCGCATCCGACGAGGCGCCCGGACGGCAGGAGCCCGAAGGATCGCCGGGGCACGATGCGAACCGTCTGTTCAGCGTGGGCCGCGTGCAATACAGCCTGAGCCCGGGCAGCTTCGCCGGTGCGATCGCCACCGATGCGCGTTTCGCCGGAGACGAGAACCACGTCGTCGGCGCCGACGTGTCGTGGCGGCCGCGCGCCAGCGATCGGGTGACGGCGATGGTGCTGCAATCGTGGTCGGACCGGCGCGGCGCTCGCGATTCCGGCGTGGGCCTGCAGGCGAACTACTTCAGCAACTCCAAGCGCATGACGCTCGGCGGACAGATCGAACACTACGATCGGGGCTTCGCCATGGACACGGCGTTCTACAACCGGGTGGGCTTCACCAACGGGTGGGGATACGCGGAGTACAACTTCTATCCCGACAAGTCGCGGTATCCGTGGCTGCGGCGCGTGTCACCCTTTGCGTTCATCTCCGGCGGGCGGGATCGCGTGCAGCAAGGCGACGAGCGGCTCGCGGTGTTCGGCGGGCGGCTGCGGCTCACGCGCCAGGGGTTCTTCCGTGCCGACCGCATCATCGGCCGTGAGCCGTGGCAGGGCCGGCAGTACGACACCAGCCGCTGGCGCGCGATGGGCGAGGTGCAGCTGCAGCGCTGGATCAGCCTCGATGCGCAGTGGGACACCGGCGGTGCCATCTACTACGATCAGGTGCTGCCGTTTGCCGGGCACTCGCGCAACGCGTCCGTGGGCACCACGTTTCAGCCCACGGGACGGTTCAGCGAGCAGGTGAACCTCACGCGCGTGGTGTTCGACCACGCCGACACGGGCGCCCGCGTGTACTCGGTCAACATCGTGAACACCCGCACGACGTACCAGTTCACCTCGCACCTGTTCATCCGCGCCATCGCGCAATTCGACAGCCTCGAACGCCGGCTGCTCACCGATTTTCTCGGTTCCTACGAACTGCGCCCCGGCACGGTCGTGTACGCGGGCTACGGCGCGCTCTACGAGCAGCGCGAGCTGCGCGACGGGCAGTGGATCGAGCGGCAGGGCACGTACCAGGGCACCAGCCGCGGGCTCTTCTTCAAGGCCTCCTACCTGCACCGGTTCTGACACGCCAGATCTCGGTTGTCAGTCATGACCCGCGAACGGATGTCATATCATCCAGTCCTGACGGCATGCAGACCCGCCTGGCGATCATCGGCAGCGGCTTCGCCGGTCTTGGCGCCGCCATCCGGTTGAAGCGCGAGGGCATCCACGACTTCGTGGTGCTGGAGCGAGCCGGCGACGTCGGGGGCACCTGGCGTGACAACACGTATCCCGGGTGCGCCTGCGACGTCGAGTCGCACCTGTACTCGCTTTCGTTCGCGCTCGAACCGGGATGGAGCCATCGGTTTTCCCGGCAACCGGAGATCTGGGCGTACCTGCAGCGCTGCGCGCGGGAGTTCGACCTGCTGCCGCACATTCGCTTCAACCACGACGTGCGGTCGGCCGAGTGGGACGAGGAGCAGCAGCACTGGCGGATCACGGCGAATGAAGAGTCCTTGACCGCCGATGTGCTCGTGCTCGCCAGTGGTCCGCTGAGCGACCCGGTCACGCCGGACCTGCCCGGACTCGCTGGCTTCGAGGGCCGGGCGTTCCACTCGGCACGGTGGGATCACGGGTTCGATCTGCGCGGCCGTCGCGTCGCCGTGGTCGGCACCGGCGCGTCGGCGATCCAGTTCGTCCCGGAGATTCAGAAGCAGGTCGCCCGGCTTCACCTGTTCCAGCGCACGCCTGCCTGGGTGCTGCCGCGTCCGGACGGGCGCATCCCGGAGTGGCGGAAGCGGCTGTTCCGCCGCGCCCCCATGCTGCAGCGCGCGATGCGTCTCGGCATTTACCTGTTTCGCGAGGGATGGGTGTTGCCGTTCGGGCACCCGGCGCTGATGCGGCAGGCGCAGCGGCTTGCGATCCAGCACCTCCATTGGCGGATCAGCGACCCGGCACTTCGAGCCGCCTTGACACCGCACTACACGATGGGGTGCAAACGGATCCTCATGTCGAGCGACTTCTATCCCGCCGTGGCACAGCCGAACGTCGAAGTGATCACGGCCGGAATTGCCGAGGTGCGAGCACATTCGATCGTCGGCCGTGACGGGGTCGAGCGGCCGGTCGACGTCATCATCTTCGGCACCGGCTTCCGGCCAACGGACCCGCGGATCGCGCCGCGCATTCGTGGCCGGGCGGGCCACACACTGGCGGACGCCTGGAAGGGCAGCCCGCAGGCACACGTCGGCAGCACGGTGGCGGGGTTTCCGAACCTGTTCATCCTCCTCGGACCCAACACAGGGCTCGGACACAACTCGGTCGTCTTCATGACCGAGGCCCAGATCGAGCACCTGGTGGGTGCGCTGCACTACATGCGCGCGCAGGCAGTGGACGTGCTCGAACCGCGAGCCGAGGCGCAGCGCGCGTGGGTGGCGGCCATCGATCGACGCATGCGCCGCACCGTGTGGCTCGCGGGGGGCTGTGCCAGCTGGTACCTCGATCGCACGGGCCGCAACTCCACGCTCTGGCCGGGCTCGAGCTGGAGCTTCTCGCGGCGCGTGTCGCGGTTCAACCCGGCCGACTACGACGCAGCCGCTCGCGCCGGGACGCCCGCGTGACTGCACGCGAACAGGTCGCCGCCCGGCTGCAGTACGCCGTGGCGCGTGTGACCGGGCGTCTGCCGGACCGCGTCAACGTGCTGCTGTCGGGCGAGCCGCCCATCCGGATCGACGGCCGCACCTTCGACGCGCACCTGCAGCTGCTCACCTCGCTGCGGCGGCGCTTGACGCGCGGCGGCCTGCTCGAGCCGACGATCGCCGCGGCACGCGACCGCTATCGCGACGAGACGCGCGTCTTCCGTGGCCCGGTGACCCGTGTCGGCGACGTGCGCGCTTTCGACGTCCCTGGGGCGGAGGGCGCGCTCCGGGCGCGCCACTATGCGCCGCCCGTCCGCCCGCACACGGACCCTGCGCCCCTCACCGTGTATCTGCACGGCGGAGGATTCGTGATCGGCGATCTCGACACCCACGACGAGCCGTGCCGCATCCTCTGCGGCGATGCGAACGTGCACGTGTTGAGCATCGAGTACCGCCTCGCGCCCGAGCATCCCTTTCCTGCCGCGGTGGACGATGCCCTGGCTGCGTTCGAGTGGGCCCGCGCACACGCGGCGGCGCTCGGCGCAGATCCGCGGTCGGTGGGGATAGCCGGCGACAGCGCCGGCGGCAATCTGGCGGCGGTGGTCTCGGCGCTCACGTCGCGATCGGCCCGCCGGCCGCGGGCGCAGCTGCTGATTTACCCAGCCACAGACGCATCGACCCCGCGCCGGTCGCACGAGCTGTTCGGGCACGGGTTTCTACTCACCGCACGCGATCGGGCGGACTGCATCGCCGCGTACGCCGGGCGAACGGCGAGCGACGATCCTCGCGTGTCGCCGCTCAAGGCAGCGGTCCTCTCGGGACTGCCGCCAGCGCTGGTCGTGATCGTGGGATTCGACGTGCTGCGCGATGAGGGCACCGCTTACGCGCAGGCGATGGCGGCGGCGGGCACCCGGGTGGAAATCGAGCGCCTCGACGGCCTGGAGCACGGGTTCATCCACCTGACCGGCGTCTCGCCCGCCGCACGGCTGGGGATGCGCGCGATTGCCGTGCGCTGGGGCGGGCTGCTGAGAGAGGACGCGACGGCGTGACGCGGAGTGTGGACGGCAAGGTTGCGTTGGTCACCGGCGCGGCCCGAGGGATAGGCGCAGCGCTGGCGCGCCGGCTCGCCGCCCGCGGCGCCCGCGTGGCGCTGGTCGGGCTCGAGCCCGAACGCCTCGCGGCGCTCGCGGGCGAGATCGGCCCCGCGCACACGTGGATTGAGTGCGACGTCACGAACCAGGGGGCGCTCGACCGCGCCGCCGCGCATGCCGTTCGCACGCTCGGCGGCATCGACATCGTCGTGGCGAACGCCGGCGTTGCAACGTTCGGCACGACGGCAACGACCCCGGTCGACGCCCTGGCCCGCGTCATCGACGTCAACCTCACGGGCGTGATCCGGACGGTCAAGGCCACACTCGACGCGATCTCGGCTGCGCGCGGCTACTACCTGGTCGTGGCCTCGGCGGCGTCGTTCTCGCCGATGCCTGGGCTCGCGACCTACGCGGCGTCCAAGAGTGGGGTCGAGCAGTTTGCGAACGCGTTCCGCTACGAGATGGTGGGCCGGGGCATAGATGTTGGATCCGCGCACCCGTGCTGGATCGACACCGATCTGGTGCGCGATGCGCGGTCCGACCTGCCGTCGTTCACGTCGACGCTCGCGCGCTTCCCGCCGCCGTTCAGCACCATCACGTCGGTGGATGCGTGCGCCGATGCACTCGTCCGCGCGATCGAGCGCCGGCAGCGGAAGGTGTACGTGCCGCGCTCGCTGGCGCTGTTCGCGCTGTTGCGGCACGTGCTCGTCGTCCCGCCCTTCGACCTGGTGCTCCGGCGGGAAGCGAGGCGCGGAGTGGCCGCGCTCGAACAGGAGGCGGCGAAAGTGGGCCGGCCCTTCGGGGCGCACAGTGCGGAGACGACGGGGGATCGCAAGGCGCCCGCCTGAAGGCGGGCACTACGCGGGATCACAAAACAGTGCGCTACCTGCGGCGGGCGGAGCGCTCGAGGGCGAGACGGGCGATCCAGAGCGGCTTGCGGGCGGCTTCGGCGCGCTCCTCGTCGATTGTGGCGCGCATGACATCGAAGGCGGCGAAGCGCTGCGGATTCGGCATCGGGCGCGCGTCGCCCTGCACCGAGAACCAGATCGCTTCATTCAGCAGCCGCGGGTCGGCGGCGTCCGGCGTCGTCAGCGCCATCCTGGCGGTCTGGTCGACCCAGTACCGCTCGCGGGCGGTTTTCGGGGCGGCGTACACCACGTTGTCGGGCGCCACCTCGGGCAGCCGCGCGATGTAGGGCTCGAGATCCGGCTGATCCTGGAAGATCGTGATCGGCACGGCGGAGCGATCGAGCTGGTTCATCGGCTCGATCCCGAGCAGCAGCTCCATCGTGCGGATCAGCGAGACCGTGTTGTGCAGCTCGTGAACAAGCGCGCCGCGCCGGTTGTACGCGCTGATCACGAGCAGCGGCGACCGGTGCGCGTCCACGTGATCCGGACCATCCTGCGCATCGTCTTCGAGCACGAGGATCGCCGTGTTCTTCCAGTACGCGCTCTGCGACACGGTCTCCACCAGGCGGCCGAGCGCGTAATCGTTGTCGGCCACGTGGAACTGCGGCGTCGGCAGTCCGGGAGTGATCCCGATGGTGTGATCGTTCGGCAGGTGCAGAATCGAGAGAGCGGGGAGGTGATCACCGCGGCCGGCACCGAGGTCGGCGACGTGGCCGCGGAACTCCTCGAGCCAGGCGCCGAGCCGCGACGTGCCGCGAAAGCGGGCATCGGCGTGATCGGTCGTGACCAGCGGATCCGTCCGCGTGCTCGACCGGCGGGCCGCTTCGTAGCTCGCCGCCGTCATGGCGTCCGGCGTCCAGAGATCGAACGCCCGGAACTGCGGATTGTGATGTGCCTCGAGCGCCTGCTTGGCGGGCACGGTCACGACGGTGGGCGACACATCCGGGTACGTCTTTGGTTTCCGGCGGTTGAACGCCGTCACGTCGTCTGCCGAGATCGTGCCCACGAACTCGCCGAACGTGCGGTACGACAACCTCGCGCGCGCGGCCGCGTCCCACAAATACAACGAATCGGGCTCCGCGGCGTCTCGCCAGCCATTCAGGTAGGGAACGAACCGCCGCATGAACGCCGCGAGCTGTTCGGCGCTCGCAGGCACGCTCAGCCCCGATGGCGGCTCGCGCCCGTCGAGGTCGGGTGCGCGGTTGAAGCCCTCGTAATCGTAGCTGCGGCCCCGGCCCGAGTACGCCCACCGGAACGCCTTGTCGACGTAGTCCGTTGAAAACGCGGCCGTCGACCAGTTGTGGCCGTCCGGGCTCGCTTCCGAGTTGACGAAGAAGCGATCGAACAGGCCGAAGCGGAGCGCGAGCGCGTGGTGGTTCGGGGTGATGTCCTGCGGCGGCCCGCCCGCACGCCGAGCGGCCTCGCCCGCCCCGAAGAGCGCCAGTGAGGCGTCGCCGTCGGCCGGCGTGCCGTCACCGGCCGCGGCAATGTCGCCGAACACCTGGTCGTACGTTCGGTTCTCCTTGATGATGTAAATCACGTGCGTGATCGGCGACGCGCCCGCGAACAGGCGCTCCACGCGCTCGCCCACGAGCCCGTTCGCCTGCAGCACGCGCGTGGTCATCGCGCCAAGCGCCGCTGGATCCGGCACGGTGAGGCGCCGGAGGCTGCTTCGGTACAAAGACGGCGCGTAGGCGCCGCGCAGCTTGGCATTCGCCGGGAACGCGTCGGTGGGAGCGTTCGGCCGCGGAATCCCCTCGCCTTTGCCGTTGCCGATGAACAGCTCCGCTCCGACCATCGCGAGCGCCGACGGGTAGCGAGCAGTGGGAATGAATCCGACGACGCGGCCCGTACCGCCGTCGACCCCCTCGCGATCGTCACCGTCGGTGTCGCGCCTGGCGGACGCGAACACCCCTTCACCCAGAGACACCACTGCGATCGATTGCGTCTGCGCGTTGGCCACGAACAGCACTCGTTCGTTGGCGCTCAGAGCCAGTGCCTGAGGGCTGCTGCCAGTCCCGGTGCCGTCGCCGAGACCGACGTTGATGCGCGCGAGCTCGCGATTCGCTTTCGTGTCGATGACCGACACGGTGTCGGTGTTCGCGCTCGCAACGAACAGGCGCGAGCCATCTGCCGTGGCCAGCATCGCGTTCGGGTGCGAGCCGACGGCGATGCGAGCGGTCACGCGCGGCCGCCGCGGATCCACGACCACGACGGCCGCGTCGTTCCAGCAGCTCACGTACACCGTGTCGCGACCGTCGCCGCCGCGGACCACCCGCACGTCGTACGGGTAGACGAACTGCTGGCGCCGCGCGGCGGGGCGCAGGTTGAGCACGCGCAGCTCGGGCCGCACCGCGTCGGGACCGCGGACGATGCCGAGCGAATCGCCGAGGTTGTTGGCGACGTACAGCGCGCGCCCGTCGGAGCTGATGGCCAGGCCGGTTGGATAGAGGGGCTCGCGCCCATTGTTGTAGGTGGAGTCGGCCGAGTCGGGGGCCATGTCGGCCAGCTCGATCGCGTCTCCCTTGAACGGCCCGTCGTCCAGCCCGTGTGCCGGGGCGATCGGCGTGGGCGCGCCCGGCGTAAACGTCAGGCGCCAGATCCGGTTTTCGAATCCGCCCGACACGTACAGCGGCCATGCGCCCTTGCCGTTCGGCTTGGTCGCGAACACCGCTCCGACATTGGTGCTCTGCGGCGACGGGAAATACACCTCCTGCACGACCGCAGGCGCAGGCGTTGCGCCGAGATCCACGACCTGCAGCAACTGCTGGCCTTCGTTCGTGTGAGCGCGCAGCTGCACACCGTAGCCGCTGTTCACGATGACCAGGTAGCGGCCGCGACCCTCCGGGCCAGAGGTGTCAGGCGAACGGAGGATCGTGACGGGCAGGGAGCCTTCGGCCGTCGAGCCATCGGCGCGGAGAACCAGATCGCCCGCCGGATCGAGTGGCCGCTGCAACGGCGGCACGGGCTGGGGTGGCGATGCGGGGGGGGCCTGACCAGCGAAGACGACGAGAACACAGAGAAATGCGAGGCGATAGTCGAGCACGATTCGGCCGCTCCCAGGCCTGAAGACCGCCTGCATGATGCCATACGCGTGATTCGCCCTCTCAACATTCGTCGAGGGCCACGGTGCTCGATGGACAGCGAGATCCACGTCGAAAGGGGTTGGTCACCGGCGACCGCGCACGCTCGCAGCCCGCTGCCGAAGCGCTTGCCGTTTCTCCCCGCAGGAACCCACAATTGACTCGAATGCCGGCCACACTCCTGCTCATCCTGGTCCTTGGCGCTGCGCCTCAGGCGCTGCGGCCATCGATTCAGGGTGTCGTGGTCGATCCTGCCGGCTCCGCGCTCGCGGGCGCTACCGTGCGGGTGGAGGCGGCGGGTGCTGCGACGGTCACGACCGGAACGGATGGGCGCTTTCAGGTGACCGTCACTGACGCGGGCGAGCATCGTATCCACGTGACGCTCGCGGGATTCCAGCCATTCGACTCGACGGTCACCGTGCCGCCCGCTGGTGACGCGGGGGCCGCGGGAGAGCTTCGCATCGCGCTGACTCCGCGCGCACTCGGCGAGACCGTCAGCGTGACGGCCACACGTGGAAACGAACGGATCGAAGGCGCTGCGCCCTTATCGGTCGTGACGCCCGCGGACCTGCAGCTGGCACCCTCACCTGCGCTCGACGATGCGCTGCGGAGCGTGCCGGGCTTCAACCTGTTCCGGCGCACCTCGTCGCGCACGGCGAACCCCACGGCGCAGGGCGCCTCACTCCGCGGCGTCTCGGCTTCGGGTGCGAGCCGCGCCCTGGTGCTGGCCGACGGGGCTCCGCTGAACGATCCGTTCGGTGGCTGGGTGTACTGGGACCGCGTGCCGCAGGCGGCCATCGAGCGTGTCGAGGTCGTCCGCGGCGCGGCGAGCGATTTGTACGGCGCCGACGCGCTCTCGGGTGTCGTGCAGGTGTTGACATGGCGGTCGCTGGCGCCGTCCATGAACGCGACAGTCGAGGCTTCCACGCACGAAACGCCGCGTGCTTCGGTCTATGCCGGCACGGCGGGCCACGGGTGGACGGCGTCGGCGGCGGGCGAGGCGAGCCGCACCGACGGCACCTACGTGATCGCGCCCGAGGATCGCGGCGCTGTCGACGTGCGCGCCGGCAGCGACTACGTGAGCGGGCTGGCGACCGTGGGCATCGAGCGGCCCGCGGGATGGTCCTTGCGCGTCCGCGGCGATGGCCTCGGAGAGAGCCGTCAGAATGGGACGCCGCTGCAGACCAACAGCACCGACGTGCGGCAGGGCCGGTTCGATGTGGCGGCCCCGCTCGGCGGGGGACAGTTCGAGGCCTACG
This sequence comes from Vicinamibacteria bacterium, assembly GCA_963697705.1. GTDB lineage: Bacteria > Acidobacteriota > Vicinamibacteria > Vicinamibacterales > JAENWD01 > CAVUCH01. Next base: position 525,311 of record CAVOPA010000003.1, on the reverse strand, counting down.
GCCAAATCGGGGACCAGGTGTATCGCCAGGCCTTTTCGGCGATCGCCGCGTCACGCGCAACCGAAATCCTGACGGTGCGGCAGCGTGTGCCTGCCAACCAGTTCGGATATGGCCTCACGTGGCGACGCCTGTTCAGGACCATCGACCTGCTGACGGGGGCGGAGACGCGCGAGATCGTCGCCACCAATGAGGAGACCGCGTTTCTCCCTGACGGCCGCGTCCGCTCGTCGACAGAGACGCGCGGCTTTCAGCGCAGCAGCGGCGTGTTCGCGCAGGTGCGTGCCCCGATCGGCGCGAGGACGACGGTGGTGGCGGGCGTGCGGGGGGATATGTGGCTGCGCCAGCGCGAGCCAGCGGAGGGCACGGGCGTGGTGTCGCCACGCGTGTCCGTGTCTCACCGGCTGGCTGACCGCGTCACGCTCCGAGGCGCGTTCACGTCGTCGTTCAGACCGCCGACGCTGAACGAGCGCTACCGCGGTTTCCGGGTGGGCAATGTCCAGACCCTCGCGAACGCGGCGCTCGAGCCCGAGACGCTTGTCAGCGGCGAGGCCGGCGCGTTGTTCGAGCTGCCGCATGGTACGGTGCGCGCGACCCTCTTCGCGAGCAGTCTCCAGGACGCGATCACGAACGTGACGCTCTCGGTCACGCCGCTGCTGATCACGCGGCAGCGCCAGAACGCCGGCACGGTGCACGCGACGGGACTCGAGACGGAAGGGGAGTATGCCGTCGGAGCGCGCGTCAGCCTGCTCGGCGCAATCGCGTTGACTCGATCCAGATTCATCGACACACCGGCGCTCTCCGGCAACCGGGTGCCGCAAGTGCCGGTGTGGCAGGGAACGGCTGGCGTCCGGTGGATGGCGCCCGGGTCGCTCGCCGTTCAGGGGCAGCTGCGGGCGTTCGGCGATCAGTTCGAAGACGATCGCAACACGCTGGTGCTGCGCCAGGCCGCGCTCGTCGACGTCTCGCTTTCGCGCGCCGTGAATTCCCGGCTCAGCGCGTTTGCGATGGTGGAGAACCTGTTCGACACCGAATACGACACCGGCCGCACGCCGACACGCACGATCGGCACGCCCTTGACTGTTCGCGCCGGCGCTCGCCTCTTCCTGCGCTGAGCTCCGCTCAGTGATCGTGATCGGTGCCGGACTGCCCGGTCGCCCTGTTCCCGATCCGGTCGCCCGGTGGCGTCCCGTCTGCCGGCTGCGGGATGGCCGAGGCCGGCACGTCTCTGCCGCGCACCCACCGGATCCGTGTCGTTTCGCCGGGGTGCTGCGGCTGTGGCCGGACTTCCACGATGACCTCGTCCGGCGAGCGCTGCAGCAGCTGCTCCACCAGTTGGTCGCTGATGGTCTGCGCGCGCTCGGGGTGTGCCGCCTCGACCTGCAGCGTGTAGCGCTTGCCCTCGACCGTCCGCCGCACGACATCGTACGGGCCTGTCTTCTCCGTGGTCGCCGCGGTGATGTCGGTGTGCGGCGCGCCGGGGGCGGCTGAGCAGGCCGCGGTCACGAGCGAGAGCAGGATTGTCAGATGTCGCATGCGTCGAAGGCACGCAATCCGAGCGCCAAGTGCTGTCCTGCCAGCGGTCACGCGATGGCCGCAGTGGTCGTCTCCCGAGATGGCCCTATACTCGCGTCGCCGTGCAGGGCGCTGCACGGCCGTTGAAGAACGGGTGCACGCGATGAACGGTACATGGTTGATCCGACGAGCCCTGCTGGCGGTCCTGCTCATGGCGGGGTTCTACGCCTTCGCGCTGGCGATGGTCGCCGCGCTCCTGTGGGTGCCTTACGCCGAGCTCAGATACGTGCACCGCGTCCATTTTCAATTGACAGCGGTGTGCCTGGGCGCCGCCGGCACGATCCTGTGGTCGTTGGTGCCCAGGCGCGATCGTTTCGAACCGCCGGGCCCGCGGCTCGAACCGGAATCGCAGCCGAAGCTGTTCGCGGTGATCGACGAGGTCGCGGCCGCAACCGGAGAGCGCAGTCCGGACGAGGTGTACCTTGTCAACCAGGTGAACGCCTGGGTCGCGGAGCGCGGCGGGGTGATGGGGTTTCGCAGCCGGCGCGTGATGGGCGTGGGTCTGCCGCTGCTCCAGACGCTCTCGCTGGCTGAGTTCCGCGCCGTCGTACACGCTCCCGCACCTTGACGTGTCGTGCGTGCCGGCCGAGAGCCCGGTGCCGACCGGCCCCTGGCGCGCGGTGTGGTATCCGTCGACCGTCTTCGGACGCGAGTCGTTCCTCGACGAGCTCGCGCACCTCGCGTCGCGCGATCCGATCGCGTTTCGGCTGTCGCTGCTTCCGCCGGCCGTGCGGGCGGTCGGACCGTATCACATCGACCAGGGCCGCCTCGCGCACGTGCTCGAGCGTGTGCGCGACCTGTCCGCGTGGGAACGGCCACTCGCCGCACGCGCGGGGCGACGCGCGGGCCGCGGCGTCGCCGCCAACGTCTACAACGGGAGCAGCTACATCGCGCTCGTCGCGGAGGTCTCCGTCGGCGCCGCCGGAGACGTGCGCGTCGATCGCGTCGTAACCTCGATCGACTGCGGCGTCGTTCTCAACCGTCTCGGCGTGATGGGGCAGGCTGAGAGCGGGATTGCGTGGGGCCTCTCGGCCACGCTCGGTGGAAAAATCGACTTCCGCAACGGCGCGGCCGTCCAGGGCACCTACGCCGACTTCGCGGTGCTGCGCATCGACGACATGCCGCAGCTCGTCGTCGATCTCGTGGACAGCGACGCCAACCCGGGCGGCTTCGGCGAGCACCCGGTGCCGCTCGTCGCACCGGCGGTGGCCAACGCCGTCTTCGCCGCAACTGGCTCGCGAGTGCGTTCGGTGCCGATCACGCCCGCGGCGCTTCTTGCCTAGGCCGCCGTCGCTCACGGCTGGGCCTGGACGCTTGCTACCTGCGCGCCTGGTCTCGCGGTTCCGTCGGCCGAGCGATTAGCGCAGTCACACGTCGGCGAGCGTCAGCGGGCGCGGCGATCTGCCGTCGATGTCCGTGAAGCCGTACTCCTTCGCGAGCGCGGCGGCGACCAGGACGCGTCCCGTGTGTCGCAGGACATCAGGATCCGCGGCGAGCGCCGCGACGGCACGTCCCACGAACTCGGGGGACTCCGAATTGGACAGGTCGAGCCACGCGGCGGCCTCCATGACCTTCTCGGTTCGAACCAGCCCGGGGTAGAGCGACACGACGGCGACGCCGTGGGGCTTCAGCTCGGTGGCCATGTCTGCCGTCATCTTGTCGGTCGCCGCTTTCGACACGCCGTAGGCGACATTGCCGATATGCTTCTGTGCCGCCCAGAACGAGATGTTCACAATCAGTCCGCGCCGCGCGCGGATCATGGCGGGCGCGGCGAGCTGACTCGCATGGTAATGAGCACGGACGCCAGCGGCGAACATCGCGTCCCACCGCCAGAGCGGCTGTTCCCAAAAGGGCTTCGACCAGGTGAACTCGCCCTGATCGACCATCCGCTCGTAACCGCCCCAGACGTTGTTGACCAGCAGGTCGAGGCGATCGCCCTCGCTCAGAATGCGCTGAAAGGCCGCCTCCACCTCGGCGTCCACGCGGTGATCGCAGGGAATCCGCGTGATCGCGCGCGCGAAATCGGTGGTGTTTGCGACTGAACGGCCGGTGACGAACACGCGGCCGCCCTGCCGCGCCAGCTCGGTCGCGATGCCCCGGCCGACGCCGCGCGTCGCTCCGGTCACAACGGCCACCGTACCTGTCAGAGAGTGCATGCGGGCACTCTACGCCGCCCAAACCCAGGTTGAAAGGAGTTCGTCCTCGGACGCCCGCCAGGCGTAATTCTGGCCTGTCGTGATCCCGCCGCGTCCGGGAGTGGCGTCCTGGGCCAGGTGCGGGTGGCAAACAGACGCGACGGCGGACTGGCGAAACTCGGGGCCGGGCGTCGCACGAGCCGCAATACGCGGTGACCCGCGCTGGCCAGAGATTCGTGGCGCTGGAGCCGGTGGGGGGAGAGCGCAACACCCTGACGTTCCTACTCAACTGGCTGGGACCACACCCGCCGAGCACGCACGGACCGTGAAGGCAACGCGCCTTGGCGGCACCCCAGCGGCCAGCACCTCATTCTCCGATGGAGTCCGCACGATGACACCCGCGTCTTCACCCGAGGGCCGTCCCACTGCGTGGCCGCTGGATCACGAGATCGAATCGGTACGCGAGGAGTCAAAACGGAGTGGCAGCCGCGTCGCGCGCGTGCTGCTGAAATCCGACGAAGTGCGTGTGGTGGTCGTTGGAATGGCGCAAGGCGTCGCCTGGCCCGAGCACACCGCCGCCGGACGGGTTCTCATTCGCGTTGAACAGGGCTCTATCCAGCTCGGGAGGAAGGAAGGCACTGCGCAGTTCGCCGCAGGGATGCTCATTGCGCTCGAACCCGGCGAGCCGCACCAGGTCCGCGCGGTGGAGGACTCGGCGTTCCTCTTGATCGTCGCCGGTTAGTGCACAGGAAACGTGTCCGTCCGCGACGCGTTCGCGAGCGCCGCCTGCCGGGTCGGCATCCGCCTGCAACGTTCCAGTAAAATGGCGGGGCCGTCCGCGCGCCTGATAGGAGCAGGCGCCGCCGTACTGCTACCGTGCTCACTGCCCGGCTGGATTGCTTGTATTCGCCGCCCGATCATGGCCAGTTCCGCTCCTGCGTCGCCCTCGTCGCTCCCGGAGCCCTCACCGGGAGACACCGGGGCGTCGCGCCCCGTGGTCCTCGGTGTCCTGGACGTGGGCGCCTCCGCGATCCGCCTGCTGATCGCACAGCACCGGCCGGGCGAACATCCGGAGATCCTCGAGGAAGCGTCGCGCGCGGTGCACCTCGGCCGCGACACCTTCTCGACCGGACGCATCGGCGCCGTGACGATGGACGCGGCGATCCGCGCGCTGGCAGGCTTCAAACAGGTGATGGACGAGTACGGCGTGACCCGCGTGCGCGCGGTGGCGACGAGCGCCGTCCGCGAAGCCGCCAATGCCGAGACGTTTCTCGATCGCGTGCGTGTGCGCGTCGGGCTCGACGTGGAGGTGATCGACGGCTCCGAAGAGAGCCGGCTGACCTATCTCGCCGTCAGCGAGCGCCTGCACGGACATCCCGCGCTCGGTGCGGGCTGCACGTTGCTGATGGAAGTGGGCGGCGGCAGCGTCGACGTGACCCGGCTCTCGCGCGGCGCGCCGGTCCAGGCCGGTGTGTACCCGCTCGGGTCGATCCGCATGCGGCAGCGGCTTGGCAACTGGCAGGGCTCGCACGAGCAGCGCATCCGGCTGCTCTCCGCCCAGATCGCGAACGTCGTCGGCGACATCGTCGACGAGATCACGGTCGCTGACGCCAACTTCGTGGTGGCGCTCGGCAGCGACGTGCGCTTCGTCGCGTCGCAGGCGGCGGGGCCGATCGACGACGGTCTCGTGGAGATGTCGCGCGAGGCGTTCATCGGGTTCATCGCCGAACTCGCGAAGCTCGATGACGACCAGGTCGCCGATCGGTACCAGCTCTCACCTGTTGCGGCGGAAACGCTCACGCCGTCGATGCTGGTGTACCGCGCGCTCATCGAGCAGTCGGGGGCGGCCACCATCGTCGTGCCCGACGTGTCGCTGCGCGACGGCGTCCTCCTCGACCTCGCCGGCGCGGCCACCGCCAATCCGGCCGACTTCGCTCCCCACGTGCTGGCGAGCGCCGCATCGCTCGGAACCCGATACCGCTACGACGCGCTGCACGCCGGTGCGGTGGCCCGGCTCTCGGCCAGGCTATTCGACCTGCTGGCGCCCGAGCACGGGATGACTCCGCGCGACCGGCTCCTGCTTGAAGTGGCCGCGCTGCTGCACGACATCGGACTGTTCGTGAGCCTGCGCGGGCATCACAAGCACTCCATGTACCTGCTGCAGGCCTCCGAGATCTTCGGCTTGACCCGTGACGACATGCAGATTGTCGGCAACCTCGCGCGCTACCACCGCCGCGGGACGCCGCAGAAATCGCATCCCGAGTTCATGCGGCTCGATCGCGACGAGCGCGTGCGGGTGATGAAGCTGGCCGGCATGCTCCGGCTCGCGAACGCACTCGATGCCGAACACGAGCAGAAGGTCACCGACATCAGCCTCCAGGAGCAGGACGCGAGCTGGGTGATCGAGCTCGCCGGACAGGGCGACCTGACGATGGAGCGGCTGGCCGCGACGTCGCGGGCCGATCTGCTGGTGGACGTGTTCGGGCGCCAGATACAGTTTCGTGGCGCCGGCGCCGGACCATGAGCCCGAAATCGCCGTCCGGCGACAGACCGGATCATTTCTTCAACCGCGAGCTGTCCTGGCTGGCCTTCAACGAGCGTGTGCTCGACGAGGCTCACGACGGATCGAACCCGCTGCTCGAGCGGGTGCGATTTGCGACGATCGTCGCCTCGAACCTGGACGAGTTCTTCATGGTGCGCGTCGCCGCGCTCAGGGCAGCCGTGTCGGAAGGCGACTCCCGGCCGGATCCGAGCGGGACGTCGCCTGAGCGCCAGCTGGCGGCGGTCACGGCGCGAGTCACGCTGCAGCTCAATCGGCTGTCGGCGCTCGTCACGACGGCCTTGCTGCCAGCACTTGCGGACAGCGGCATACGGATCGTCGATCTCGCGTCGCTCGACCCGCCATCCCGCACCGCCGCGGCGGTGTACTTCCAGTGCGAGGTGCTGCCGGCGCTGACACCGCTCGCGATCGACGTGGAGCGGCCGGTCCCGATGCTGTCCGGGCTCAACATCAACCTCGCGTTCTGGCTGTCGGGTGTCAGTGGCGACAACGCCCGTCGACTGGCTGTAGTGCAGGTGCCGGCGGGATTGCCCCGGCTCGTGCGCCTGGCCGGCACCGACGGCGTCACGTTCGTCTGGCTCGACGAAGTCATCCGCGCCGAGGCGGCCGCGCTCTTCCCCGGGCAGGAGGTGCTCGAGTCGACGGTGTTCCGCCTCTTGCGCGATGCGGAGTTCGAACTCGACGACGAGGGCGGAGAGTCCTTTCTGGACGCGCTCGAACACTCGCTACGGCAGCGGCGACGGAACGAAGCCGTACGGCTGGACATCGAGAGCACCGCCACCGACGATGCCTTGCACCACCTCGAGCGGCTGCTCGAGGTCGCACCAGATGCCGTGTACCGAGTGGCTGGGCCCCTCGACGTCCGTGCGCTCGGCCAGGTGGTTGATCTCGCCGGATTCGCCAGCCTTCGGTTCCCCGCCGCGCTGCCGATGATGCCGCCGGAGTGGGGTGACAACGAGGATCTCTTCACCCTGCTCGAGCGCGAAGACCTGTTGCTGCATCACCCCTATGAGTCGTTCGAGCCGGTGGTGGAGTTTGTCGGACGGGCCGCAGACGATCCGGACGTGCTGGCGATCAAGCAGACGCTGTATCGGACCAGCGGCGACTCGCCGGTCGTGGCTGCGCTCACGCGCGCCGCCGACGCCGGCAAGCAGGTGACCGTGCTCGTCGAGCTGATGGCGCGGTTCGACGAGACGCGCAACATCCGATGGGCACGCCGCCTCGAGGAGATGGGCGCACACGTCATCTACGGCATCCGGCAGTACAAGGTCCACGCGAAGATCTGTCTCGTGGTGCGTCGCACGGCGGCGGGGCTGCGCCGATACGTGCACCTCGGCACGGGTAACTACAACGACGGGACGGCTCGCGCCTACACCGACTTCGGGCTGCTGACGACCGACGCGCAGATCGCCGCCGATGCGTCCGCGTTCTGGAGCGCCCTGACCGGCTACTCCGATCCGCCGCGTCTCAAGCGGCTGGTGATGGCGCCGACGATGCTGCGTTCGCGGTTCCTGGCGCTCATCGAACGCGAGCAGCGGCGCGCCGAGGCCGGCCAGCCGGCTCGGATCCGCGCCAAGATGAACGCGCTCGTCGACGTCGACATCGTCCAGGGGCTGTATCGGGCGTCGCAGGCCGGCGTGCGCATCGAGCTGAACGTGCGGGGCATCTGCATCCTCAGGCCCGGTGTGAAGGGGCTGAGCGAGAACATCACCGTCACCTCGATTGTCGGACGGTTCCTCGAGCACGCGCGTGTCTTCGTCTTTCAGAACGGCGGCGACGAGGAGGTGTACCTTGCCAGCGCGGACTGGATGCCGCGTAACCTCGATCGTCGCGTCGAGCTGATGTTCCCGGTGCGTGCCGCGCAGTGCCGCCGCAAGGTGCTCGACGCGCTCGACGCGCTGTTTCGCGACAACGTCAAGGGCCGACGACTCGCAGCGAACGGCGAGTGGAAGGTGCCGCCGCGCCGGCGCGGCACCGAGCCTTTCGCCGCGCAGCTGTTCCTTCTGGAACAGGCGGCACGTGCCGCTGCGACCGAGCCGCGGCCCACGTTCGAGCCGCGCGGCGCTCCCGAGGAGTGACGCTCTCGAGACGGCGGGGCGAAAGCGGAGGCCCGCCTGAAGGCGGGCACTACACGAAGTCGCCCGCCTGAAGGCGGGCACTACATGGACTCGGCCTGGGAGCGGCGAGGGAGTGTTACGAGGAGAGGAATGCGATGCAGGATGTCGTGATGACCATCGTCGGCTCCGATCGGCCCGGGCTCGTCGAAGCCGTCGCTGAGGCCGTGGCGCGGGCCGGGGGGAACTGGCTGGAGAGCCGCATGGCACATCTCGCGGGGAAGTTCGCCGGCATCCTGCGTGTGCAGGCGCCGGCCGACGCCATAGGGCGCCTCGTCACGGCGATCGAGGAGCTTTCGCAGGGCGGCCTGAAGGTCACCGTCGAACATGGCGCGGCAGCCGCGAGCATCGGTCCCGCAGCGGTCGCTCGAACTGGACCTCGTCGGCCTGGATCGCGCCGGAATCGTGCGCGACATCTCGGGAGTCCTGGCGCGCCACGGCGCCAACATCGAGGAGCTCGTGACGGACTCTTCGAGCGCACCCATGTCTGGCGAACTGCTGTTCCGCGCGCACATGCGCCTGAACGTGCCGCCCGCTGCCGATCTCGATCGGCTCCGCGCCGAGCTCGAACGATTCGCCACCGATTTGATGGTCGAACTGCGCCTGGTGACCACCGTCACGAGCACTCCGCCGGCATAGGGTCGCGGCCGGGGGTAATTTCCGCGCATCAGAATGCCGCGGGGGCCTCACTTCGGCTGTGATCTGCGGCAGGTCCTCAAGCGTGCATCCACGCGCCGTCTGGTGGCGCACCGCACGACCTCCGGAAGATACGTGCGTATGTCCTGACGCGCAGTAGTGCCTGCCTTCGGGCGGCCCGTAGGATTCGCTGACTCCTCGTTTCACCGGGTCAACGCCGGCCGGGCGTGACCAGCAGGATCCGCGCGCGCATCCGGAAGAGGCTGACGAGGAAGGCGATCCAGAACGCTGCCGCAATCGAGGAGGAAATGATGAAGTTGCGCGGCGAGACGTCCCAGGAGGTGTCGGACACGATCCGCCCGAACGACACCCCCGTGAACACCAGCGCAAGCTGGAGCAGCGATCGGTAGCCCCACAGGCGACGCCTCGTCCGAGCCAGGGCCTGCAGCTCGACGTCCGGAGGGAGAGCGGGGGGAGATGCCATGACCAGTGTGGCGCCCGAATTCTCCTGCAACGTCTGCGCGAACACCGGATCGGCGGCCAGAAACGAGTCGACCAGGGCACGCGTGTCGGCGCTGGCCTCGCCGGACACGTGCAGCGGCCAGAGGTCCGAAATCACTTGACGCGTCACGTTCATGGTCATGATGGTGTGCTCTGTCGGGCGGTCAGGTGGCGAAGGCGAAGGCGTGCCCGGTGAACCCGCAGCTTGACCGCCGCGACCGAGCAGCCGAGGGCGGCGGCGATTTGCTCGTGCGGCAGTCCCTCGACAGCGGCCATCACCAAAGCCGCACGCTCGGGTTCAGGCACGAGCTGCAGGGCCTCATGTGTGGACGCCAATTCGAGGCGGCCGGCGGTGATCGCTTCGGGATCGGCAGCCGGATCGGCGGCATCGAGATGCTCGTTGGAGAGGGCGGTGGTGCGGCCCTGTCCGCGCACCCAGTCCACGAACAGGTTGCGCGCGACCGCGAGCAGGTAGCCCTTCACGGTACCGGGACGGATGCTGTCTCCGGCGACCAGCGCCCGGGAGAAGGTCTCGGCTGCGATGTCCTCCGCCAGTTCTCGATTGCCCGACAGAAAGTAGGCGAACCGGAAGACATCCTGCGCGTATCGCGCGTACAGGTCAGCGAAATCCATTCATGGCGTCCGTATACAAGACGGATGAACGCCAGACAGGTTACAGGACGGGGCGGACACACGCACCGTCCGCCACGACCTGCGCCTGCCGGGAACGCGAAACCAGGAAGGGACCGGCGGTCCCGTTCAGATAGGCCGTGTGGGTGTCTCGGTTGCGGCCTCCCGCTGAGTTAACGCGGATGTAACAGGCGCGATGTACGAAGGAAACAACGCGGCACTACCGTGGTGGCAACGCTCCACGACGAGCGTCAGGAGTATCCGGCTTGCGCACTATTCACACGGCTCTTCCCGCCTTCCTCGCAGTGTTCGTGCTGGCCGCCCCGGCCCGTGCCCAGGTCACACCGGCGGCGGGCTACACGCCGCCCGACGACACCCCCTCCATCAAGGTCGGCGTCACCCTCTTCACCGACTACACCTACCAGGTGAAGCCCGAGGTGACGGACACCGACGGCAACGAGGTGAACCTGAGCGGATTCAACGTCGCGCGCACGTACATCAACGTGACCGGCAACATCTCGCACCTGCTCGCGTTTCGCATCACGCCCGACATCACGCGCGAATCGGGCGTGGGCAGCTCGCTGAACGGCAGCCTCACGTTGCGCCTCAAGTACGGCTACGCGCAGCTGAATCTCGATGACTGGATGCCCAAGGGATCCTGGGTGCGGCTCGGCATTCAGCAGACGCCCTGGGTCGACTTCGAGGAGAGCGTGTACCGCTACCGCTTCCAGGGCCCGATCTTCACGGATCGCGAGGGCTACCTGAGCTCCGCGGATGCCGGGTTGTCGTTCCGCACCGCCTTTCCCCGGAATTACGGCGACGTGCACGTGGGCATCTACAACGGGGAGACCTACGCGAAGCCGGAAACCAACGACGAGAAGGCGATTCAGATCCGCGGGACCTTCCGTCCCCTGCCCGGGTCGGCAACGCTCAGGGGACTTCGCCTCTCCGCCTTCTACGACGCGGACAGCTACGTGCGCGACGGGGATCGCAAGCGCTTCATCGGCGCGGCCACCTACGAGCACAAGTACGCGAACGCCGCGGTCGAGTACGTCGACACGACGGATCAGACATCCGTCACCAAAACGGAAGTGGACGGCAAGGGGTATTCGGCGTGGATCACCCCGAAGTTCACCCACGGTGTCGAGGGCCTGCTGCGCTACGACGACCTGGAGCCGAACGAGGCCAACGACTCTCATCGTAAACGGACGATTGCCGGCGTCGCGTACTGGCTGCCGCACCAGGGCAACGTCACGTCGGCGTTCCTGCTGGATTACGAGCAGGTCAACAACTCTGGCTTCGACCCTGCGCAGCCACAGCAGAAGCGCGTGGCCGTGCACGCGCTCGTCAACTTCTAGTCCGTCAATCGGTGGAGCACTGCATGCACTCGTACAACTCGACTCGACCGCTCGCGCAGCTGTCCGTCGCCCTCGTGGTGTCCGTGGCGGCCATCACCGTGGCCGCCCAGAACATCCAGATCAACGGCGCCGGCGCAACCTTCCCGTATCCGATCTACTCGAAGTGGTTCTCCGAGTACAACAAGCTGAAGCCGAACGTGCAGATCAACTACCAGTCGATCGGCTCGGGCGGCGGCATCCGGCAGATCACGAACCAGACGGTCTTCTTCGGCGCCACCGACGGCCCGATGACCGAGGACCAGCTGCTCGCGGCGCCAGGCCGCATCCTGCACTTTCCCGACGGTGCTCGGCGCCGACGTGCCCGTGTACAACATTCCCGGGGTGGAAGCCGATCTGAAGTTCACCGGTCCCGTGCTGGCGGACATCTTCCTCGGCAAGCTGACCAAATGGAACGATCCCGCGCTGGCGAAGCTGAACCCCGGCGTGCAGCTGCCGGGCACCGACATCACGGTCGTGCACCGCTCGGATGGCTCCGGCACGACCTACATCTGGGTGGATTACCTGGCGAAGGTGTCGCCTGAATGGAAGCAGAAGGTCGGCGTGGCCACCTCGGTGAACTGGCCCACGGGCGTCGGAGGCAAAGGCAACGAGGGGGTCGCCGGGCTCGTCCGTCAGACCCCCGGCTCGATCGGGTACGTCGAACTGATCTACGCGCTGCAGAGCAAGATCAAGTACGGCGCCGTGCAGAACGCGGCAGGAGAATTCATCGCGGCCAACGTTCAGAGCGTGACCACCGCGGCCGCCGCCGCGGCCGGCGCCATGCCGAAGGATTTCCGGGTGTCGATCACCAACGCTCCGGGCAAGGGCGTGTATCCCGTCGCATCGTTCACGTGGCTGCTGCTCTACGAGAACCCGAAAGACAAGCAGCAGGCGCGCATCTTCGTGGACTTCATGAAGTGGATGCTCGCGGACGGCCAGAAGTTCGCCTCGGAGCTCGGGTATGCGCCATTGCCGGACGCGGTCGTGAAGATGGAGCTCGAGGCGCTGGCGAAGATCAAGCTGTGAGCGGACGATGAGCCGTTATTCCGAGCGCTGGTTCAAGATTGGCACGGGCCTGTTCGCGGCTGCCGTGGTCGTGCTCGTGGCCGGCATGGCCGTCGAGCTGACGCGCCAGTCGTGGCTGGCGATCGGGAAGTTCGGGCTGTCGTTCTGGTTGACGGACATCTGGGATCCGGTGTCCGGGGAATTCGGGGCACGGCCGTTCATCTGGGGCACGCTGTACTCGTCGGTGCTGGCGTTGATCATCGCTGCGCCCGTGGCACTCGGGATCGCGATTTTCCTGACCGACCTCTGCCCGGGTTGGCTGCGCGCGCCGCTCACGCAGCTCACCGAGCTGCTCGCGGCCATTCCATCGATCGTCTACGGGTTGTGGGGCATCTTCGTGCTGGTGCCGGCCGTCCGTTCCGTGCAGGTCGCGTTTCCCGACGCCCTGCGACAACTCCCGCTGTTTTCGGGTCCGCCGCTCGGCGTAGGCATGCTGTCGGCGGTCCTGATCCTCGCCGTCATGGTGGTGCCGTACACGTCGTCGGTTGCGCGCGAGGTGCTGCGCGCGGTGCCAGTGGCCCAGCGTGAGGGCGCGTACGCACTCGGCGCGACGCGGTGGGAAGCGATCCGCGTGGCGCTGCAGTACGGGCGTGTGGGCATTCTCGGCGCCATCATGCTCGGCTTCGGCCGCGCGCTTGGCGAGACGATGGCCGTGACCATGGTGATTGGCAACACGCCCAGGCTGTCGCTGTCGGTCTTCGCGCCGCAGTACACGATGGCGGCGGTCATCGCGAACGAGTTCACTGAAGCGGCCGACGAGCTCTACCTGCACGCGCTGATCGAAATCGGGCTCCTGCTGTTCATCATCACCCTTCTCGTCAACGGCGTGTCGCGGCTGCTGATCTGGCGGATCGGCCGGCAGGGTGGCGGGCGCTCGCGCCGGGCTGCGCCGGTGGCGGCTGCCGGAGCACACGCATGAACAGCCCTCGCATGCGCGCAGGCGTGTCCTTCGTGATGACCGCGCTCTGCGGGACGGCGGTGCTGTTTGCGCTGCTGCCGCTCGGCTTCATCCTGTTCTTCGCCGTGACCCGAGGCGTGCAGTCGTTGACGGTCGCCTTCTTCACGCACATGCCGACACCCGTCGGTGAGCCCGGCGGCGGGATGGCCAACGCGATCGCCGGCACGCTGATGGTGACCGCGCTCGGCGCCGTGTTCGCGGTGCCGGTCGGCGTCATCAGCGGTATATACGTGGCGGAGTACCGGGAGACGGCGCTGGCGAACCTGGTGCGATTCGCTGCCGACACGCTGAACGGCGTGCCGTCGATCGTGATCGGCGTGTTTGTATACGGGCTGGTGGTGCTGCCGTTCAAGCAGTTCTCGGCGCTTGCCGGCGGCGTTGCGCTCGGCGTCATGATGATCCCGGTCATCACGCGCACGACCGACGAACTGCTGCGGCTCGTGCCGGAGTCTCTGCGCGAAGGCGCACTGGCGCTCGGCGCCACGCGTGCGCGGGCGGTATTCACGGTGGTGCTGCCGGCCGCCCTGCCCGGAATCATGACCGGCATCGTGCTCGCGCTCGCGCGCGTCGCCGGGGAGACCGCGCCGCTGCTTTTCACCTCCTTCAACAACCGGTTCTGGAGCACGAGCCTGACGCAGCCGATTTCCTCCCTCACCGTCCAGATTTACGCCTACGCGATCTCGCCCTACGAGGACTGGCACCGCCAGGCGTGGGCCGGCGCACTCGTGCTCGTGGTGATCGTCCTCGCCTGTTCCCTGCTTGCGCGTCTGGCCACGCGGCGACTCGAACGGATGCACGTGGGACGGTAGACGGGTCTCTGGTTCCGGGTTCCCTCGTTCCGGGTGCCAGGTTGGGTTCCGGGTTCCAGGTGCGTTCCGATTCGTGCTGATTCCGGATTCCTGCTGGTTCGGGGGTTCCTGGTTCGGAGTGAGCGGTCGTCGGTTCGGGCCCGAAATCCTGAACCCGGAACCTGGAACCCGGAACCTCGAACCCGGAATCATCGGCACTTCGACCCAGGAACGCACCCGGAACCTGGGAACCCAACCTGGCACCCGGAACGAGGGAACCCGGAACCGCACCGCGTCCCTCGGCGGTATTCCCAAAACTGGTATGATTCGGCGGCTCTCCGGAGGGGCCCCGACACGTGAAGTTTCGACTGATTCCGCGCCAAGAGAAGTTCTACGCCGATTTCATCTCCCTCGCCGATGAGCTCATGGTTGGTGCGCGGCTGCTCGAGGAGATGCTCTCGAGCGAGCCTCCCGGGTGGGAGAGCGCCGCGGCCATCCAGGAGGTCGAACACCGCTGCGACACGATCACCCACGAGGTGTTCCAGCGTCTGAACCGCACCTTCGTCACGCCGCTCGACCGCGAAGACATTCACGGCCTGGCACGGTCGCTCGACGACGTGATGGACGCCATCGATGCGTCGGCAGCCGTCATCCGCCGCTACCGCATCCCTGACGTGCGCTACGGCGCGCGCGAGCTGGCGCGGATCATCGCGCGTGCCACCGAGCAGGTGCGAAACGGGGCGGCGGCGCTCGAAAAGCGTACCGGGGTCCACGTGGTGACGGTCGAGATCAATCGCCTCGAGAACGAGGCCGACGAGATCCATGACGAGGCGCTCCGACGCCTGTTCGAGCAGGAGCGGGATGCGCTCACCGTGATGAAGTGGAAGGAAGTGCTCGACCTGCTCGAGGACGCCACCGACCGCTGCGAGGACGTCGCGAACGTCTTCGAGGGCGTCGTGGTCAAGCACGGGTAGCGCGATGCACGTGTCCGCCGCGTTGCTTCCGGTCGCCGGCCTGATCCTCGTTGCCCTCATCTTCGACTACATCAACGGCTTCCACGACGCCGCCAACTCGATCGCGACGGTGGTGTCGACGCGCGTGCTCTCGCCGGGCAAGGCCGTCATCTGGGCCGCCTTCTTCAACTTCGCGGCTGCCGCCGTCGTGGGCACCGCCGTCGCCAAGACTGTCGGCAGCGGCATGGTGGACCTGCGCGTCGTCACGCTGCCCGTGATCTTCGCCGGCCTGATGGGCGCGATTCTCTGGAACCTGTTCACCTGGTATGCCGGCCTGCCCACGAGCTCGTCGCACGCGCTCTTCGGCGGCTACGCCGGCGCGTCGGTCGTGAAGGCCGGGTTCGGCGCCATCATCGTTTCTGGGTGGACGAAGACGCTCATCTTCATTGTCATCGCCCCGTTCATCGGCCTCACCGGCGGCCTGCTGCTGATGACGGGAATGTTCTGGCTCTTTCGTCGCGTGCCGCCGAGCCGCGTCGACCAGTGGTTCCGTCGATTGCAGCTGGTCTCGGCCGCCGCCTTCAGTCTGATGCACGGCGCCAACGACGCCCAGAAGACGATGGGGATCATCGCCGGCGTGCTGTTCACGGCCGGCTACATCACGACCTTCCATATTCCAGTCTGGGTGGAGCTTGCGGCGTACTCGGCGATCGGTCTCGGCACGCTCTCGGGCGGGTGGCGCATCATCCACACGATGGGATCGAAGATCACGAGGCTGCAGCCGGTTGGCGGGTTTGCCGCCGAAACGGGCGCGGCCCTGGCGATCGGGATTGCCACCTCGCTGGGCGTCGGGATCAGCACCACCCACACCATTACCGGTGCGATCGTCGGCGTCGGGGCCACGAGGCGCCTCTCGGCGGTGCGCTGGGGTGTGGCGGGCCGGATCGTGTGGGCGTGGCTGCTCACGATTCCGGCGGCCGCTGGCCTCGCCGCGGCGCTGTACGAAGTACTGTACCTGACAGGTCTCAGCTGATCGCGGCTACCTGCGGGCCTATCTAGCCGGCCGTCATCCGCGACACCGTGCGCGCGGGAAGCGTCACCGTGAATGCGGCGCCACCCTCCGCGCGATTGTTGGCCGCAACGGTGCCGCCCAGCAACTCCACCAGGTTCTTGACGATCGCGAGCCCGATGCCGGTGCCGCCCGGGTTCCGTACCCGCGACTTGTCCACCCGATAGAACCGTTCGAACACGCGCTGCAGGTCGCCGGGCGGAATGCCCGGTCCGGTGTCCGCTACCTCGATCGTTGTGCCGTTGTCGTCGTGGGTCACGCTCACAGCGACGGTGCCGCCTTCGGGGGAGTAGCCGACCGCGTTTTCGAGCAGGTTGCGCAGGATGTCGTGCAGGCGTGCGGCGTCGGTTTCGATGCTGCGGTGTTCCTCGTCGACGTGCACATGGATCTCGGCGCTTCGGGCCTCGACGAGCGGCGCGAGCTCGGCGACGACACCGTCGATGATCGACCGCAGCGTGGCCGGCGCGAGCTCGGCGACTTCCTGCCGGGCGTCGAGCCGCGCCAGCCGCAGCAGGTCGTTGACGAGCCGCTCCATGCGCGTCGTGTGGCGGAAGATGACCTGCAGGAACTGCCGTGTCTGTGCCTCGTCGCTCTCCTCGAGCAGCGTCTCGACGTAGCCCCGGATCGCCGTGAGCGGCGTACGAAGTTCGTGAGAGACATTGCCGACGAAATCCCGGCGTACCTGGTCGGCGCGCTTCAGGTCGGTCACATCGTGCAGGACGAGCACGACCCCCGCCCCCAACGGGTCGCGGGCCGGAGTGGCGCGAGCGATGAACACACGCGCCGAATCCGCGCCAAAGGTGAGCTCGACGCCTGGCGACGCTTCGCCGCGCAGCGCGCGTGCGATTTGCGCCACGATGTCCGGATGGCGGATCGAGTCGGTGTAACGGCGACCGATCCCGGCATCGGTAATACCGAGCATCCGGCACGCTGCCGCGTTCACGAGCCGCACGCGCCCGTCGCCGTCCAGCACCAGCACGCCTTCGACCATCCCCGCGAGGATGGCCTCCATGCGCGCCCGATTCCGCGCGAGATCCGTCAGGCGCGCGCCGAGCTCGACCACCACGCCATCGAGCGAGCGCGCCACGCGCCCGAGCTCGTCCCGCCCGTAGTCCACCGGCGGGCGGGTGAAGTCTCCCGCGGCGTAACGATCGGCGGCGTGGGCGATCGACGCCACCCGCCTCGCCAGCGGGATCGAGAACGCCCAGGCGAACGCCAGCGCCACGCCGCCGCCGAGCGCGGCGGCCAGAAGGGTCAGAGGAATCACCGATCGGAGCTGCTGCTGAACGTCCGCCGCTGGCACAGCCAGGCGGACGAACGCGACGTCTGCATGGCGCACGGCCAACGCCGTGTAGAGCATCTCGGTGTCGACGGTTGCGCTGACGCGGCGCGCGCGCCCGACGCCGTGCAGGCGGGCCTCCACGACTTCGGGCCGATGACTGTGTTCCTCGAGCGTCATCAGCCGGTTGGGGTTCACCCACGAATCGCCGAGCACCCGTCCGTCGGCCGCGATGAAGGTGACGCGGGCCTGCACGATGGCCGCGAGCCGGACGGCCTCTCCCTCGAACCCGCCCGGGCGGCCGGCCGTGTGGTCGCGCTCCAGTTGATCGGCGATCAGCCGTGCTTCGAGCAGCACACGCTCTTCGATGCGGCTGTGCATTTCCTGCCGCAGCGACCAGAACAGCAGGCCCGCGGTGGCGAGCGCGGTGACGAGGCCCGCGCCCGACGCGGCGAGGAACACCTTGGTCCTGAAGCTCGCTGTCACGGCGCGTCTCCGAGCTTGTACCCGAACTGCGGCACCGTCACGATCGCATCGGCGAGGATGGGCAGCTTCTCCCGCAGCCGCCTCACATGCACGTCGACGGTGCGGGTGCCACCCGTGTAGCGATAGCCCCACACGTCGGAGAGCAGCAGATCCCGCGACAGGACGCGGCCGCGGTGCTCGAGAAAGTAGCGCAGCAGCAGGAACTCCTTCGCCGTTAACCGCACCTCGCGGTCGCGTTCGGTGACGATGTGTCGTTCCAGATCGATGTGCACGTCGCCGAACGTGAGCGAGGCAGTACTCGGAGGGGTGGCACCGGCGCGGCGGAGCACCGCACGGACGCGGGCGACGACCTCGCGCGGGCTGAAAGGTTTGGTGATGTAGTCGTCGGCGCCGAGTTCGAGCCCGGCGACGCGGTCCGCCTCTTCGGCTCGCGCGGTGATCAGGATGACCGGGATCGCCTGCAGTTGCGGATCGGCCCGCAGCGCGCGGCAGATGTCCCTTCCGTCGATTCCCGGCAGCATCACGTCGAGCAGCAGCAGGTCGGGCGGGCTCTCACGCACCCGCGCGAGAACGCCCGCGCCGGAGAGCATCACCGCCGCGTCGAAGCCTGCCCGCCGCACGCTGTGCGCCAGCAGGTGGGCGATGTCTTCGTCGTCCTCGACAATGAGCAGGCGGGGAGCGCGGGAGTCCGTCTTGCCGTCTGGTGACATGAATGGATTCAGTATACGGCGGGGCTCCGGACCGTCGTGGCCGGCGGCCAAGCGCGTAGGCTCACGACGCCGCGGCGGCTGATTCCGGCGCAGCTCGGCGGCTGTCCCCTGTCAGAAACAACGTCGAACGGGCCGCGCCACCGCCGTCGGAGCAGGGCAGTACGCCTGACCCCAGGACAGGACAGTTGACCGTTGCTCGCGGCGGGAGCGGCAAGCGGAGACTGATGAATCTGGCCTAAATACACGACTTTCGACGTTCCGGGCCCACGGCACTGCTCTTGGACTGAACCGGCGGCAGGAGGATGCCATGAAGCAACTGATTGGCGGTATCGCCGGCGCCCTGATCACCGGCGTCGCCATTCTCGGATGGAACGGACCGACGGCGCGGAGCGAGGCCTCCTGGCCCGACTCGACGTCGCGTGGGCCCGTGCAGCTGGTCTCGGAGCAGGGTGTGACTCCCGCCGCCGTCATGGAGAGCGAGGCCGCGCCGCCCGCGCTGAACGTCACGTGCGAGCCGGGCCAGCGCGCCGTGGTACGCCGGGTTCCCGCGGCCGCCGGCATGACGATGGAAGCCGGATGCATGGGCGAGACTGACGTCGCGACCCTCTCGGGCGTGCGCGGCTTCGTTCCTGCACCGCCGTTCGAGCGCGCCCGTGCCGTGCCGGTGGCGTACTCGGCGCCACGCGTCGCGCCCGTTCGCTCCGTGCGCAACGATGACGGCTACGCGCCGGCGCGGCGAGTGGAACCGCAACGGTCGTGGAAGAAGCGTGCGTTGGTGATTGGCGGATCTGCAGGCGCCGGCGCCGGCGTGGGCGCGATCGCCGGCGGCAAGAAGGGCGCGCTCATCGGTGCTGCCATCGGCGGCGGTGCGGGGACGCTCTACGAGGTCGTCAAGCACTGACGAGACGCCTCGTCTGAGGCGGGCGGCTGGCGGCGGGCGGGTGATCGTCCGCCGCCCATCGCCCGTTGCCCGCGAGCGCCCTACCCCCTGACCGCGATCCAGTAGATGCCCAGGCCGATCGACGCAAGCGCCGTGACCACGGCGGCGCCGCGGCCGACGTGCCTGGCGAACAGGGTCGAGCCAAGTGCGCGCGAGAGCACGACGCCGAAGAGGGACATCGAGATCACGATACCGACGGCAAACACCGCGATCGCGTAGAGCAGCGTCACGACCGATGCGGCGAACCCGCCGGGCATTGCGTCTCCGAACGGCGCCAGCATCGTGAGGGCGCGCAGCCCGGACACGGCGAACACCGCGCCGAGGATTCCGGGCACGTGCGAGTGATCGCCGGCGCCGTGACGGCTGCGCCGCCCCAGATGCAGGTGCCAGTGCACGTGACCGGCGTTGCCGTGTGTGTGCGTGTGGCCGTAGAGACGCTGGCTGAACGCTACCCACAGGCTGAAGGCGCCGAGCGCAATCAGGAGCACGCCGCCGACGACCTCGCCGGTGCGCTCGAGCAGCACGGGGATCTGCCATCCCAGCACGATGACGGCCGCCGATCCGAGCAGCAGCAGCAGCGCATGACCGAGCGCGAAGCCGAGGGCAACGCGCATCGGGTGCGTCCGCTCACGCTCGTCACCCGGGGCGCGCACCGAGAGTGCGGCGATAGCCATGAGATGGTCGGCGCCGAGCCCGTGGACGAACCCGAGCGCCAGCGCGTAGGACGTCAGGATCACAGCTCGATACTACCGCGGTGCTGCCTCATCACGGTAATGGTGAGCTGAGGGCCTGTGGGTGGCACGTAACGGACTCAGGGCTGGCGCTCGATGCCCACGACCGCCCACGCGCGCTGCGGTTGGCGGCGGAAGTACACGTTCAGCGGCGACGCCCATTCCGGCTGGCCGGCGTGCTCGCCGCGCAGCTCCACCATGACGTAGTCGGGGCCGTGGGTGAGCAAGGCCGATGGCGCCTCGGCGCGCAGTTCCCGGGTGGACGACGTGATGCCCACCGGTGTCGCGGTTCCGGCGCGGTTGTCGTATGCGAACCACCGCACGTGGTATTTGCTGGCCGGCTGTGCGGCACCAAGGTCCACCGCGAGGTTGGTGAAGGACAGCGTGCCGTCAGGTGACAGCTCGAAGCCGACGAGCGGGAGTACGCCGTTCAGCCAGCGCTGCAGGATCTTCTGCTTGCGGGTGATCAGGGTTTCGGCCAGGTAGGCGTCGGCGTCCGGATCGCTGAATTGGCCGCTCTTCACCGCTGCGCGAATCAGCTCGTCGTCAAACGCGGCCAGCAACCGTGCCGCCCAGAACGCATCGTCGGGCCGCATGTTGTCGAACGCGGCGTTCGGGTAGTTCGGCTTCCAGCGCTCCGGCGTGAAGTACGCAGCCTCAAAGCGACCGACCGAGGGCAGGTCGGGGTACTGCACCTTGATCCAGGGCCGAACGTACAAGCCGAAGGTGAGCATGGTAATGAACGTCGGCCGCGCCTCCCAGATGTACTCGTTGCCGGCACGGGGCTTCTGGGCGACGGTGCTGCCGCTGCCGAGCGTCGAGCCGAAATCGATCAGGTGGTGGCGCACGATCTGGCGGCCCTTGTGCGTCACGAGCGTATCGAGCGTATTGCCGCTCCGGGTTTCATCGTGATTGAGCCAGGCGGCGAACACGTGAAGGCCGCGCAGCTCCCGCCGGTGTTCATGGTCGTAGATGTCGTTCGGGTCGTCCGGCCGTGTGCTGTGGTACCGGAATGGACCGAGGGGCGTGCCGGGCAGCGCCTTGCTTGCAACCACGCGGTACGTGCCGTCCTCCTTGCGCGCCGATCGCGACAGCACCGACTCGAGGTCGGATGGGACGAACGGACGGTCCCGCCCGTTCGCGCCTCGTATCGTTGCGCCGCCGCCAATGCGAAGGTCGTCGGCGCGGATCGTCGCGATGTAGTTCTCCGGCACGTGATAGCCGAGGGCGTGAAGGAACTGCGTCGAGATCACCTCCGCGCCAGTCGCCATCTCGGGATTGGCGGGCGGGTCGAACTTGATGAAGTACACGTCGCCGGCGGCATCGGCGATCCTGAAGCCGGGCGTGATGCCCTCGTTCTTGCCGGAGACAATCGTCCAGACGCCAGGAGCGGGGCCGCTGCCCGCGACCGGACCGGTTTCGACCTCATCGGCCGTCATGACCCGAGCCCCGAGTCGGTTGGTGAACCAGCTCGAGTCGGGCACCTCGTCGAGGGTGTTGACGTTCGACGCACGAACATCCCGGCGCTCGCCGGCGTCGAAGAACGAGTTTGCGAGGAGATCGTAGGCGCCGTTGACGTCCCACGGCCGCACCCCGGACGCGTCCTGCGTTTCCGGATCCTCCAGCAACGGATCATCGCGAAAGAACTTCGGTGCCGCGCCGGCGCGCAGGGCGGTCGATGCGGCGACGACTGCGAGCGCGATCACGAGCACCGGTGCGGTAAGACGCCGCGTCATCGCAGGTATCTCTGCAGGCGCAGAGGCCCGCCAAACGCGACGTACACCCGCGAGCCCTCGCCGCTGCCGAACGCCGCCTCCATGCGCATGAAGACCGACTTGTAGGTGTTGAACCGCAGGCCGATACCCCACGACTGCTTCAACTGGGCCAATGTCAGGTGGTTCCACCGCGGGGCAACGGTGCCGGCATCGTAGAAGACGGCCATGTCGACGCCCGACAGCGCCTCCCAGCGGTACTCCGCGTTCACCAGCACGGCGTTCAGGTCGCGGAAGCGGAAGTCCGCGAAGCCGCGGATTGAGTCTTTCCCGCCGAGCGGCAGTATGTAGTAGAAGGGCACGGTGGACCCGTTGTCGGGTTGATAGCGATTCACGGCGGCGCGCACGGCAATCACCCGCTTCTTGTCGAAGATCGGCACGTAGTGCTGTGCCTCGATCGCGACGCGGGAGAAGTCGTACCCGAAGTCGTCGAAGTCACGGTAGCGCGCGCCGAGCAGGGAGAGGTACGTGCCGCTCCGCGGGTTTCCAGGCTGATCGCGTGAGTCGATCTCGACGAGCGTGCCCGTTTCGAGGAACGCTGGCTGCCTTGCGAGTCCCGGGGCGGTGGCGTCACTGAACTCGGCGCCGATGGTCGGGTAGCGCTCGTCGGTGCCCTGGCCGATGCGCGGGTCCAAACGCGCGAGCTTGGCGCTCCACGTGAGCCACGGTGTCGCCCTGAACGCCGCGATGCCGCCGAACTCGCGTTCCTCCAGGAGGTAGTTCGCGCGATCCGACTCCGGAGACTGCGGCCCGATGCCGAAGTAATCCTCCTGCGGAAAGTAGCGGTTCCGGCCACGGCCGACGAGCGTCAATCGATCAGAGAGGAGACGCGGCGCCGAGACGTCGACGCTGATCGCCCGGTAGCCTTTGGCCGTCATCGCCGCCTCGGCATTGAATACGAGTTGGCGAGACGCCAGCGGCTTGCGGTAGCCGGCGCCGAACGCAAAGCCCCCGCCGCGCTGGATGCTCCCGATGCGCGGGTACAGGCCATCGGCGCCCGACAAGCGCTCGACGATACGGTTGCGTTCGACGTAGAGGAGGGCGCGCTCGACGCGGCCCGGCTCGTACACGGCGAGCGTGGCCGCGCGCGCGGCGCGCTGCTGCTCGACCGCCTCGCGCCTCGTCTCCTGGGCCGGGAGGCGGGTGGGAGTCAGCGTCAGTGCAAGCAGAAGATAGAGACCTGGGCGACGCGTCAGCATGTATGAATGAGGCCCAGGTGCACCGCGGCGGGACAGCCGCGCGGCATCGTGAGGCGGACAAAAATCTCAGGGACTCTGAAACGTAATGCGCGGAGCGGCAGGAAGTCAACGCGGCTCCCGGCCACAGGACCATCAGGGCGCCCCGAGGTCGTCCACGAGCAGCGACGCGAGCTGCCAGATGAGCACGTTGCCCACGTTGTCTGGTGAGTAGTCGGTGACCGGCATCTCGTCGACTGTGATCGCCATCGCGACGGGTCCGCCTTTCGCATAGACGATGCCCACGTCGCTTCTGAGCGCGTCGAGCGAGCCGCTCTTGCTCACGATGCGCAGGTCCTCCGGCGCATGCCGCGCAATCCCGTCACGCACCTGTTGGCCGGCGAGTATGTCGAGGATGTCTTTCGAGGCGGCAGGGTTGACGATCGTGCCGGCTTCCAGCATTCCGAGCAAGCGCACCATCTCGCGCGGCGTGGACACGCCCAGGCCGTACTTGCGGTTCTCCTCCAGCTGTCCGGCCTTGCTCCAGCCACTAGGCTCTGCCAGTTTGGATCCATCTCCGCGTACCTTTCGGTTGAAGCGCGTCGTAGTCAGCCCGATCGTGTCGAGGTAGTCGTTCACGGCGTCTGCCGTGATGCGGTCGGTGATCAGATTCGTCGCGGTGTTGTCGCTCACGATGATCATCAGGATGGCGAGGTTGCGGACGGTCAGGTCGGTGCCGTCCTCGAGACTGCCGAGCACGCCGGAGCCGGTGACCTTCTCGCCCGGCTCGAGCACGATCCGCTCGGACCACTTCGCCCCGCCGGCCGCCACGAGCGACTCGAGTGCGCAGAGGACCGGCAGCTTGATCGTGCTGGCGGTCCGCACCTTCGTGTCGGCGCCGAGCGCGAATTCGCGGCCTGTCCTGAGGTTCCTGGCGTAGACGACGACGCTGCCCTTGAAAGGCCGCGTCAAGGCGCCGACGCGATCGGCGAGCGAGTCGGCATGGAGCATGGGAAGTGCCAGCATGGCTGCAACGGCGGTCGCGGCCAGGGCCCGCGCCCATCTGTTCCTCGTCCTCACGGCGCCGGCTCGTGCACGCATGCCGCATTATCGGTCAAGCCTCGGCAAAATCGCGATTCACGATCGGAGAGCGGCGATGATTCCTCTTGTCTGCCACGAATTTTCAACATCTGCGTGACGGCCGTGCCGCACGCGATCCGTCCAATGAAACAGAACGAGGCGGAAGCCAGTGCCGCCAGCACAGTCTCGATGGAGAAGAAGATGAAGAGCATGAACAAACTGAAGATGGCAGCCGTCGTGGCCGGACTCGGACTCATGGTCGGGCTCGGCACAGGCGTGTCGGCCCAGCCGCGCGGGTTCGGCGGAGGGCAGCACGACGGGATGCACGGCGGGTTTGCCGGCCTTGGACAGCTTGGCCTCTCGGACGAACAGCGACAGGAGGTCCGGCGCATCATGGAGCTGCACAAGGCCGAACAGCAGTCGATCGGCCAGCGGTTCCGGGACGCGCATCGCGCGCAAGCCGAGGCGGTGATGGCCGTGCCGGTGGATGAAGCCGCCGTCCGTGCCCGCAGCGCGGAACTGGCCAAGGTCGAAGCCGACGCGGCCGTCCTCCGGGCGCGCGTGCACGCGGAGGTCTACAACGTGCTCACGCCGGAACAGCAGGAGAAGGCGAAGACGCTGCGCGCGGAGCGGGAACAGCGCCGGGAGCAGTGGAAGAGTGAGCGGCCGGCGCCTCAGGCCAAGCCGTAGCACCACGAAACCAGGTGCCGGATGCAAGATGGGGAAGTCGCCGGAGCCGACACTCCGCATCGGCATCCGGCACCCGGTCATACCTCGCGCACGCCGTGGCTCCGGACCAGGAAGTAGCCGGCCACGCACGTGAGCAGGATCCCGTTGATCACCAGGGCCGTTGGCGCCGACGACATGTCGGCGATCTTGCCGCTCACCAGGCTGCCAAGAGGCATACCGCCCCGGAACGCGAGCATGTAGATGCTCATCACGCGGCCGCGCATGTGGTCGGGCGCGATGAGCTGTGCCAGCGACGTCACGAGCGACATCGACACGATCATGGCGGCGCCGGTTGCGAGCAATAGCAGGTGCGTCACCCACAGCACGCGGGTCAGCGCGAACGCGATGATCAGGCTGCCGACGATCAGCTGCACCAACAGCGCGATCAGCCCCATGTGGCGGAATTTGCCCAGCCACGCCACGACCAGCGCGCCCGCGACGGCGCCGGTGCCCGAAAACGCCATCATCTCGCTGTACTGGCCGACGCCTTCCTTGAATACGTTCTTCGCGATGAGCGGCAGGAACGTGAGCAGCGGGACCGCCAGGAAGGTCATCGCGAAGGCCAGCACCGTCAGTCCCATCAGCCGCTTCTCGTCACGCACGAAGACGATCCCGCCTCGCAGCTCGTCGATCATCCGGCGGTTTCCCGCCAGCCGCGGCGTGTGCTGGATGTGCAGGGCGAGCAGCGACCCGATCACCACGAGAAATGAGATGCCGTTCAGCGTGAAGCACGACACCATGCCGAAGCGGTGCAGCGCCGTGCCGGCGAGCAGCGGCCCGATGACGCGGGCGATATTGAACTGGATGGAGTTGAGCGCGATCGCGTTCGGCAGGTGCTCGGTTTTGATGAGCGACGGGATGAGCGACTGGTAGGCCGGGCCGCCGAACGCCTGCGCGCAACCCGACATGAACGACAGTCCGAGGATGTACCAGATCGTGACGTGGCCCGTGGCCACGAGCAGCGCGAGCCCGAACGCCGATGACATCTGCACGACTTGTGACACCAGCAGCAGTTTGCGGCGGTCCTGCCGATCCGCCACGACGCCGCCGATCAGCGTGAAGAGCAGCAGCGGCGCCTCGCCGACGAAGCTGTCGAGCGCGAGATACCAGGCCGAATCGGTGAGCTCGAGGACCAGCCAGCTCTGAGCCACCTTCTGCATCCACGTGCCGATGCTCGACGTGCAGGCGCCGAGCCACAGGACGCGGAAATCCCGGTAGGTCAGCGCCGCAGCCACGCGCCAGAACTGCGCGCGACCCGTTCTCATGGCCGTCGGCGGCTGTTCGACGACGCCCGCGGCGCCTGTGGTGAAGGGCGGATCGGTGGCGGCCGGTGGGGGGGAAGGCTGTGACACGCGAACGTCCATCTTAGCACCCGGGCTCTGCGGCGCCTTGGTGCCACGGCGCTGCGCGGCGTGCCGTGCGCTGGCGCCCGCGGCGCAAAGCGACGCGCATGCCGGGCTCAGCCGCGTGGCCGATCGAGAAACGTGTGCGATCGGATCAGATCCGCCTGACCATCCCCCGCGCGGTCTCGGCCGTGTTCCGCACCAGCAGCAGCACCGCCGCCATCGCGACGAGCGGCACGATGCTCGCACCGATCAGGATCGGGGCGAACGAGTAGTGATCGGCGACCCAGCCCGTAAGGTAGATCGCGCCGATGGTACCGATGCCCGCGCCGGTGCCGCCCATCCCGCTGACGCTCGCAACCGACCCGGTCGGGAAGATGTCCGCGGGGAGATTGAGGATGATGGTGGAGAACGCGGCGTAGGTGAACGTCGACACGGCGAAGCAGGCGACCATGGCCGCGAACGATGACGTCCACACGACCGGCACCAGCAGCGTCATGCCGAGACCGCCGATGATCGCGATGCACTTGCGCGCGGCGCCGACGGTCCAGCCGCGCGTGATCAGCCAGCTCGAAAACCCGCCGCCGAAGAAGTTACCCAGATCCGCGGCGAGAAAAGGCACCCAGAAGCCAACCAGGCTCTCTTCCAGCTTGAACCCACGCGAGACCAGGTAAATCGCGAACCAGTCGGTGATGAAGAACCACACCGGGTCGGTGAAGGTCTTCGAGAGGATGTATCCCCACGTCTGTGGCAGCCGCAGCAGTACCCGATACGGAAGCTGATACGACGCTGGAACTGCACTCGGAGATCCGAGTGCGGGCCCCGGAACCGAGACGCCGCCAGGCGCCGGGGCTGGAGAGGCCGGCGCCGAATGCGGTGGCGCCTCCTCCTCACGGCCGCTGATGATCAGCGTCCGCTCGTCTTCGGTGATCCAGGGATGCTCCTCGGGTCGCTGGTACACGCGGCGGAAGAGGAAAAGCCACAGGAACCCGAGCGAGCCGGTGATGACGAACGCCGGGCGCCAGCTGCCGAACCAGCGATAGATCGAGAGCACGATGAAGGGCGCGAGCGCGCCGCCAATCGACGAGCCGCTGTCGAAGAGGGCGACCGCCCACCCGCTCTCGCGTCGCGGGAACCACTCCGACACCGCCTTCGTTGCGCCGGGCCAGTTGCCAGCCTCGCCCAGTCCCAGCGCAAACCGGCAGCCCGTGAAGCTTGCCAGACCGGTCGCGAGGGATGTGACGATTGCCGCGCAGGAGTACCACGCCACCGACAGGGTGAGGCCGCGCCGCGTGCCGAGCACGTCGATCACGCGGCCCGCGAGCGTTTGTCCGACCGCGTACGCAACGCGAAAGCCGATCAGCACCCAGGCAAAATCGGTGTTCGTCCAGCTGAACTCCGTCTTCAGATACGGTGCCAGGACGCTGAGCGTCTGCCGATCGATGTAGTTGATGACGGTTGAAAGGAAAAGGAGCCCGCCGATGTACCACCGCAGGTGGGGAATGCGCCGGGTCACCTCGGCTCCATCAGACGCGTCACCGTTCGCTCTTCTTCAGCTTGGCCGCCGAGTCGACGTCGAGATACATCGTCACGTCCTCGTGCGTCTGCAGGATCGATGCGGGCACGAACGGTGTCACAGGGCCCTCGACCGTCGCGCGCACGGCATCCGCCTTCCGCGCGTCGGGCACGATGCAGAGGATGCGCCGGGCGGCCAGGATCTGGCGGCACGACATCGAGATCGCCTGCGTCGGCACCGCGTCGAGATCGGGGAACCACCCTTCACCGACCTGCTGACGCCGGCAGGCCTCGTCGAGTGACACGACGAGGTACGGCTCGCGCGTGTCGAAGTCCGCCGGCGGATCGTTGAACGCGAGGTGGCCGTTCTCTCCGATCCCGACAAACGCCACGTCAATCGGTGCCGCCGTGATGAGCGCGCCGACGCGCGCACACTCCTCGCGTGGATCGCTTTCACCATCGAGCAGGTGCACCGTGCCGACCCGCGCCGGCTCGATCAGGCGCTCGCGCAGATATTTGCGGAAGCTCGCGGGGTGGTCGGCCGAGAAGCCGATGTACTCGTCGAGGTGAAACATCTCGACCTGCGCCCACGGCACATCAGGCATCGACACCAGCGCGGCAAGGAACTCGAACTGCGACGCCCCGGTCGCCGCGATGATGCGCGCGCGCCCGGATTCGGAGACCGCCGCGCGAATCGCTTCCGCCGCTTCGGCAGCGGCGGCGGCGCCGAGAGTGGTTTTGGTGGGGTAGATGGTCAGGTGCATGCGCCGATTATGAACCGAACGGCGGGAATGTCGGATGCTGACGGATGCAGGATGCCGAATGCCGGACGCGAAACCTCATGTGCGATCGCGAATGTCGACTGTGGCGGTTGTGCGGATTCCGAGATCTGGCGTCCGCCCGCCGCGCCCATCGGGCCTCGGCAACCGGCATGGCCATTCGACATGTTGCATCCAGCATGAATCCGGCATCCTGCATTTCGGTAGGCCCGCCGCCTACCCGCCGTGCGCGCGTACTACCGCGAGGACGCGGTCGCCGAGGCTCTCCGCCTTCTTCTCGCCGACCCCGGGAACGCCCAGCAGCGCGTCGTGCGTGGAAGGCCGCAGCCGCGCCAGGTGCTGCAGCGTGCTGTCGTGGAAGATCACGTATGGCGGCACGTGCCGTTCCCGCGCGAGCTCGAGGCGCAGCGCCCGCAGTGCCTCGAAGAGCGCGCGCTCCGCATCGCTCAGGGCCGCCGTCGCGGCGGTCGGTGCGCCCCGCCGTCCGGCCTTCGCCCGGGCGGTGCGCAGCGCGCGCGGCTGGCGATACAGGATGGACTCACCTTTGCCGCGGAGCAGCGCAACCCCCTCGGCCGTGAGCTGCAGGGTGGGGTACTTCTCGCCGGTCCGGGCCAGCATGCCCGACTGCGTGAGCTGATCGATGTAGCCGCGAATCTCCGCGACCGGACACTCCTTGAGCAGGCCGTACGTGCTCAACTCGTGGTGCCCGCGCGTCAGCACGGCCTCGGTGGCATCGCCGTGGACAACGGCCGCAACGTGGGCCATTCCGAACCGCTGGCCGACCCGCGCCACGCACGACAGGATCTTGCGGGCGACGACGACCGGTTCCTCGATGCGCTCGAGTTCGCCCAGGCACCAGTCGCACGCGCCGCACGGCCGGCCCGCTGCGTACGACTGGCCGAAGTACTCGACCAGCGCGCGGTGGCGGCAATGCGTCGCGGCGGTGTAGCGCTCCATCTCGCGCAGGTGCTGTCGGTTGCTGTCGCTCAGCTCGTTGTTCGCCTCGAGAAGGCTCTTCCACCGCAGGAAGTCAGCCGGCGACGCAATCAGGACGCACTCCGCAGCCAGGCCGTCGCGGCCGGCGCGTCCGGACTCCTGCTGGTAATGCTCCAAAGATCGCGGCGAGCCGGCGTGGACCACGAACCGGACGTCCGGGCGGTCGATGCCCATGCCGAACGCCACCGTGGCGACGACGACATCGGCTCGCTCGTCGATGAAAGCCTCCTGGTTCGCGTGGCGCGTCTCGTCGCTCATCCCGGCGTGATAGGGCAGCGCCCGTACACCCAGCCCCTTCAGCCACTCCGCCGTCTCGTCGACCTCGCGGCGGGACAGGCAGTAGATGATTCCTGCCTCGCCGGGATGCCGGCCGAGCACTTTCTGCACCTGCTGCCGCATCTCGACGCGCGGCACCACGCGGTACGTGAGGTTCGCGCGATCGTAGGGTCCGACGAGCACGATCGGATCGCGCAACCCGAGCTGCGCGGCCATGTCGTCGCGCACGCGCACGGTGGCCGTCGCGGTGAACGCGTGGATCGACGCCGCGGGGAAGTCGTGCTTGAGGCGTCCGAGGAGGCGATACTCGGGCCTGAAATCGTGTCCCCATTGGCTGATGCAGTGCGCCTCGTCGATGGCGACGAACCGCACGCCGACGCGGCCGACCCACTCGCGAAAGCTCTCGGCGCCGTCGCCGACCAGCCGTTCTGGAGAGACGTACAACAACCGGCACGCGCCGCTCCGCACCATCGACACTGCCGCGCTGCGCTCCTCTGCCGGCTGCGCGCTGTTCAGGCACGCGGCGGGAACGCCGCTCGCTACCAGGCCATCGACCTGGTCTTTCATCAACGCGATGAGTGGCGAAACGACCAGCGCCAGCCGCGGACCCGCCGTGCCATCGTCGACCAGCGCCGGCGCCTGGAAGCAAAGCGACTTGCCGCCACCGGTGGGGAGCACGAGCACGCTATCGCGGCGCTCCAGGATTGTGTCGATCGCCTCGCGCTGCCACGGACGGAACTCGCGGAAGCCCCAGTAGCGCTCGAGCACCTGGACGATGGGATCGGTGGAAATGGTGGTCATGTGGCTCGTGGCGAGGCGCACGTCCTTGTGCCGGACGCCTCGTTCCAGCGGTCTGCACTGCCGGCGCGATGGTTAGCGCGCGCAGACTCGATGATCACGGGTGACTGGGGCCGTTGCAGATTCTACACGCAGGCGGCCGGTGCCGTTCTGCCGACGCCAGGCATGACGCTGTCGACATTACCTTGCAAACGGCACCAGCCGCACGTCGCCCAGCAGCCCCGCCGGCTCCGGCTGCACCTTGTCCATGTCCTGCGGTTCAAAGCGGGTGCCGTACCGCGCATTCAGCAACCGATACGAGGGCAGCGGTTGCCCGGCCATTCGGTTCACGGCGAGATTCGCGACGTCGATGCGAATGTCGTTGTCTCCTGCCCGCAGCCCGCCCGTCACGTCGAGCGCGTACGGCGGGCACCAGACCGATCCGGCGCGCGTGCCGTTGATCCAGACGACGGCAGCCTCCCGCACCGGGGTGTCGAGCCATGCGCGCATCCCGTTCGTCAGGTCTTCTGCAGGAATCGGGTGCGCTTCGCCGAAGTCCAATCGTACGCCGACCCCGGCGCGCACCAGCTCCGCGGGAAGGTTGACGGTGCGCGTGTACGTGGCGACTCCTGAGAAGAACCGACGCGTCACGTCGTCGGACCACGAGCGCAGCGGCCCGCTGATCGCGGACGGCGGTTCGCCCGGGAACGCAATGCGCCAGCTGTCTGACAGCGGGATGGGCGCGGGAAGCGCCCTGACGCGCACGGGCGCGGTGAGCGGCAACACCCGGTCGGTGAACACGACTACCCGTGATGCGTACGGCTCGAGTGTCAGCGGTATGCTCACGAAGTGATTGCCGCGCGCGGAGACCTGGAGAGCCGACACCGCGCCCGTGAACGGGTCCCACATCTCCACGCTCCGGCGGTCCTGGCGAAACGATGCCTCCGTACGCATCGCGGTGTTCGCCGTGTTCGCGACGAAGTAGATATCCGCGAACGGGAGCCGCCGATGGACGAAACCAACCTCCGGCGCGGCAGGAGTGAACCGAACGTCCGGCGGCGTTGAGGCGAGCAGCGCGTCCAGCAGGGACTCCCGTTCGTCCGGCACGATGTACCCTCGAGGTCCCGCCTGCTGAAAAAGACGCGCCGCTGCGTTCTGCACCTCGGCGTGCTCGTCGGCGGTCGCCTGCAGGCCCGGCGCGCGTGCCGGAAGCCGCCGCGTGGCGAGCACGATTCCGCCGGAGCGCGCAAACAATGCCAGCGTCCGCATGGTTGCCGGCGGCATCCGCTCGACGCCGGGCACGATCACGAGGCGGTACGCGAGGTCGCCGAGCAGGAGGCGGTTCCCATCCACGCGCCCCCTTGCCGCAAGCGCCTCGTCGTCGAACAAGTCCAACCCAAAGCCAGCGGTTCCGATGGTGCCCAGCACATCCGGGCCGATGCGATCACGCAGCGCCTCGAACAGGTTCACGTGCCCCGGCGTGAAGTGCGCCCACGCATCGCTCGTCGGCAGGTAGAGGGCGACGTCGGCCACGGGTTCCCCCTGGCGCAACACGTAGCTGACGCGCTGCAGGTAGCGCATCAGGTCGGGCATCACGATCCACCAGGGGTTCCTGTCGTTGAATGCTCCGGCGGCATAGAACCGCCATCCGGGATCGCCAGCGCCGGGCGGAGAATACGGCCAGCCGTGACCCACCAGCTGATTGATCCCCTGCAGGAAATGGCGGTCGGCCTCGGCCTTCATGTCGAGCGGACCCGCGCGGAAGGCTGGCGAGTGGAGCCACGTCCACGTTTCGGCCGACGCGACCTGACGCCCGAAGACGTGTGTGGCAGACGAGGCCCATCGTGACGCCGTGAGCCGCGTCCATTGAGCGCCCTCGCCTTCGGAGATGTCCACGAGCGCGTTGCCCGAGAGGGACGCCGGCGGGATGCCATACGCCTGCGCCCGCAGCCGTGTGCCTGCTCGTGCCGACCACTCGTGCAGCGGCGCCAGGAACCGCTCGTTCACCAGCTCCGTGAGCGTGCGGCCCCAGTCGTGGCGCACGTCCGCGGACTCGAGCGCATCACCCTCGGCCAGGGCGGGCAGGTGCGTCGTCAGGTCGTAGCCGCGACGCTGCCGGAACTGCTCGAGCAGGTCGCTGGTCCAGTCACCCTCGTATGCCTCGAGGCTGTCGCAGAAGACGGCGAACGGAGGGCGCGAGGGGAAGGCGGTCATCAGGCGATCGCCCACCGCTCTCAGGTAGCCGGCGAGCGCGTCGCGGTCGTAGTGATCGAGCACGAAGCCCTCACCGCCGATCGCGGCGCGCTTCACCTGCATGCCGGTGCGGCTGGCGATGAAGAACTGGACGACATGCGGGCCGGCGAGAGATGCGGGAAGGCGCACGACGCCATCCGGCCCCGGCAGGGCCATGCGCGATGAAGTCGCCGTTGCTGCCGTCCCGGGACCCTCGAGGAACACGGCGAGCAGGCGTTCACCGGGCCCGATGTCCGGAACTCTCATGTCGCTCGTGCCTGGCGGCACGTCGCGCCGCTCGATGCGCAGCTTTGCGGAGGCGGCGGCAATCGGCACACCCGGGCCGCCGAACGGCCAGCCGCTGCCGAGCGTGAGGTCCATGCGGAGGCCGAGCGCCTGGGCCCGGTCGGCCACGAAGCGGACGGCGTCGATGAAATCGTCCGAGAGGAAAGGCAGCGTGCGTATGCCCTGGGCCTCATCGTCGAGCGCCAGGGGGTACACCGGTTGAACCTCGAAGCCGCCGATGCCTCCCGCCTTCATCGCGCGCATCTCGCGTTCGAGCTCGTCGTGCGTGACCGACGGCCCGAACCACCACCAGCGCATCATGGGTGCCGCGTTGTCCGGAGGCGTGGCGAAGCCGTGCTGGAGCGCGGCGATCGTGTCCGCACCGGGTCCGTCTGGTCTCTGCTGATCGGCGGCAGCCGAGATCCGGCCGTGCCCAGCACTGAGCGCGAGCACGCACGCAGCGGCGGCGCACCACGCACGAACCATTGACGCCGGGCGCCATTGCCCCGCCCGAGACGTCAGGCGTTCCATCGTTCAGCGGCGGCAGCCGATCGAGAGCTGGTGGGGATGAGAGCGCGTCATGAGGGTACTTCCTCTGTGCGCTCCTTTGCGGTGTAACCCACGCCGCGATCGAGGAAGTCGAGGTAGGCCGCCAACGCGCCCTGGCTGTGCCGACGTACGACGGCGGCGAGCGCCCCGAAGTCGCGGCTTCGCATGGCGGTCAGCATGTCACGGTGTTCCTGTTGCGCCTGCGCCACCCGTTGCTGCAGCACGCCCTGAAAGTAGAAGCGGCGCACGCGGTGCCACGTGTCGAGCACGCGCGCCGTCGTCTCGTGCAGCATCCGCAGTCCCGGCATCGCACCGATTTCGAGGTGAAAGCGGGTGTTCAGTTCCGCCCAGTGCTCGAGTGCCCCGGACGCGACGGCCTCGTCCATTTGTCCCACGAGCTCGGCGAGCATATCCAGTTCGACCGGGTTGCCCCGCTCGGCAACGAGACGGGTGGCGACCGTGCCCAGGCCTTCGAGCAGCGTGAAGACGTCGAGGATCGACTCGCGGGTCACCGGCGCGACCGTGGCGCCGACGTGCGGGATGTTGGCGATGAGCCCTTCGGATTGGAGCAGCTGCAGCGCCTCGCGAACAGGGATGATGCTGACCTCGAGCCGGCGTGCGAGGTCATCGATCACCAGCCGCTCGCCGGGAGCGATCTCGCAGCGCATGATCGCCGCGCGCAGGGTCTGGTAGACGAACTCCTGCTTGGTGCGTGGCCGCGTCGTCGCGCGAGATGGCACCGGCATTCGTGAACTCCCACCTTCCAGTCGGCCCAGAGGACGCCAAGAAGCCCGGGCTGCTCGCAGCACTTCCGTGACGCGCCGCCGAACGAGGCGATCGAACCCTTGCAGCCTGAAAACCCTTGTTCGAACTGCGCCGCATATGATATACGACTTCGCGCTACATACAGGCGAGGTGTGGATCGACTCCGCCCGAACCCAGTTAAAAGCGCGACACCAGAGAACCACGAGACATGCACCTGTCGTGCGCCGCCCCAATACTCCTTGTGACCATCCGACGTAGGTCGGGCCGTCAGGCTACAGGTCGTCAACAGCCGGAGGCATAGATGAGCGAACGTGCTTGGGCGTCATTCGGTCGGGTGGCCGCCGTTTTCCTGGTCTGCATCGGGCTTGTCTCAGCACTCGCGCGACCCGCGGCCGGGCAGGCGGTGACCGGCACCATCGTGGGAACCGTTACGGATTCCACCGGTGCGATCGTGAGCGGCGCGAAGGTGACTATCTCGAACACTGGCACCGGCCTCACGCGCACGTTCGTGAGTGACAAAGCGGGTGAGTACACGGCGCCGTCGCTGCCCACCGGCACGTATGTGGTCACCGCGGAGATGGCAGGGTTCAAGACCGCCGCGCTGTCGGGCGTGGAGCTCGGCGTGTCGCAGCGCGTGCGCATCGACGTGGCCCTCGAGCTCGGGGCGATGACCGAGTCGGTCACGATTGAGGCCGCGACCCCGCTGCTGCAGACGTCCTCCTCTGAGCTCGGTACCACCGTCGTCGAGGAGCAGATCCAGACGCTGCCGCTGAACGGCCGCAACTTCGTCAGCCTGACGCGCACCGTCCCGGGCGTGCTCCGCGGCATCCCCGGCGCGAACATCGATGGCGCCGGCAGCCTCGCGTGGCGCGCGTCGGCCTCGTTCTCGGCCAACGGACAGCGCGCGCGCGACAACAACTACATGCTCGACGGCGTGGACAACAACGAGACGTGGCTGCAGACGGTCGTGCTTTTCCCGAGCGTCGACTCGCTTGACGAGTTCAAGCTGCAGACGAGCACCTACTCCGCGGAGTTCGGGCGCTCGCTCGGCGGGGTGGTGAACCTGCAGATCAAGTCGGGCACGAACAGCTACAGGGGCAGCGGCTACGAGTTCCATCGCAACGACGCGTTCGACGCCAACAACTTTTTCAACAACCGCGCCGGGCGTCCGAAGCCCGACTTCAATCAGAATCAGTTCGGCGGCACACTAGGCGGGCCCGTCTTCAAGGACAAGACTTTCTTCTTCTTCGACTATCAGGGGCACCGCGAGGAGCAGGGCCAGACGTTCCTGTCGACCGTCCCGTCGGAGCTGATGCGCCAGGGGAATTTCTCGGAGCTGACGCGGCCGATTTACGATCCGGTCACCGGCCAGCCATTTCAGGGCAACATCATCCCGTCCAACCGCTGGGATTCTGCCTCGACGAACATCCTCAACGAGCTGTATCCCCCGCCGAATACCACCGGCTC
The DNA here is from genome assembly GCA_963697705.1 of Vicinamibacteria bacterium. GTDB lineage: Bacteria > Acidobacteriota > Vicinamibacteria > Vicinamibacterales > JAENWD01 > CAVUCH01. The sequence goes on along the minus strand of CAVOPA010000003.1, from coordinate 489,047 downwards.
GCTCGGTACGAGCGGGCAGCAGGTCAACAACTACCTGATCAACCCGGTGAAGGAGCGGCAGGACAACCAGTTCGACCTCAAGGTCGACCACAACCTGACGGCGAACAATCGGTTCTTCTCTCGCTACAGCTATGAGAAGACGCACCGGTTGCAGCCGGCGACACTGCCGCACGGAGATGCGGGCGCGACGTTCGGCGCCGGCGACGGCAACATCAAGGCGCAGGGCTTCGCGTTCAACGACACCCATTCGTTCGGCAGTAACTGGCTGAACGAGTTCCGGTTCGGATGGACGTCGATCAAGTTCTTCATGACGTCGATCGATTACGGCGAGAATCTGGCTGACAAGATGGGGATCCCCGGAATCAACACGGCTCCAGCGACGTCGGCCATGAGCCAGCTGACGTTCCAGAACATCCGGAACCTCGGATCCAACAGCAACCAGCCGCTCATCACCAACCAGAACGACTTTCAGCTCTTCGACAACGTCACGTGGATCAAGTCCAGCCACACGATCAAGACTGGTGGCAGCCTGACCCTGCGGTCGCGCGAGATCCTCAACGCCGACAACCCCGTCGGGCAGTTCCAGTTCAACAACAACCAGACATCGAACTGCGCCGGCCAGCCGGCGAGCTGCGTGCTCAACAGCAACACCGGGTGGGACGTGGCCAGCTTCCTCCTTGGCTACACCGCGCAGAAGATCAGGAACCTCTCGGGGCTGACCGAGAGCGGCGAGATCCAGACCTATACAGAGAAGCGGCCGGAGTTCGCGGTGTACGTTCAGGACGACTGGCGTGCGTCCAACAAGTTGACGCTCAATCTCGGCGCTCGCTGGGACGTGTACCCGCCCTGGCTCGAGGTGGACGACCGGCAGTCGAATTTCGACGTGGCCACTGGCGCGTTCGTGCTCGCGTCCGACAACGCGACCATCGGCGGCGTCGACGTCGGGCGGCGCCTGCAGACGTATTCAAAGGGCAACGTGGGGCCGCGGCTCGGTTTCGCGTACGACCTCAAAGGCGACGGCAAGACCCTCGTGCGAGGCGGCTACGGGATCTTCTGGAACTTCACGCCCGGCGGCACCTCGTCGTCGAAGGCGCAGAACCCGCCGTTCCTGCAGTCGTCGGCCCTGACGCCGACACCGGTGTCGTCGACCGGCGTCGACCTCCAGCTCTCGACCGGGCTGCCGCCGCCGACCGGTGTCGATCCGAGCAAGCCACCGACCGGCAACACGCGGTCGATCTTCGACCCCGATTTCCGCGACGCCTATGCGCAGAACTTCAACCTGAACGTGCAGCGGGCGATTGGGTCGAACTATCTCGTCGAGGCGGCCTACGTGGGCTCTCGCGGACGGCAGATGGTTCTCAAGGTCGACATCAACCAGGCACCGCCGGTCGTAGGCGTCAGCGATGCGAACGTCAACCGTCCGTTCATCACGCTGGTCCCGGGCATGCGCTCCATGAGCCAGGCGCAGTCGATCGGCAAGGTGGACCACAACGCGATGCTGCTCAAGTTCCAGCGTCGCTTTGCGAACAACTTCTCGTTCTTGAACAGCTATACGTTCGGCAAGACCTACGACTACGCGTCCGACAACGAGGCCGGGATCAGCAACACCTACGACCTCGGCTACAACTGGGGCTATGCGGACTACGACGTGCGGCACACGTTCAGTTCGAGCTGGATCTACGAGCTGCCGTGGGCGAAGGACCGGCTGTACGGGGGATGGCAGCTGAATGGCATCCTGTACCTCCGCTCGGGCCTGCCGTTCACGGTGGCCCAGAACCAGAATGTGCGTTCAACAGGAACGGCCAACCGGCCCAACCAGACGTGCGACGGCCAGTTGAGCAGTCCCACGGTCGAGATGTGGTTCGACCTGTCCTGCTTCTCGGCGCCGGCTGACACGACGGGCACCTTCGGCGATGCGAAGCGCAACTCGATGCGCGGCCCGGGGCAGTTCAACATCGACGCCTCCTTCATCAAGAACACCCGCATCGGCCGGTTCACGACCGAGTTCCGCGTCGAGGCGTTCAACGTGCTCAATCACCCGCAGTTCGGCCAGCCGACGAACAACATCAACTCCGGCACGGCCGGCCAAATCACGGCGATGCTCTCGAGTGCGTCGTGCGCACTCTGCGGAACCACCGAGCGGCAGGTGCAGCTCGGGGTGAAGGTCCGGTTCTAGGATCCGAACGCGGTTGTTGATCCGACGCTGGAGGGTCGCACCTCACTGAGGTTCGCAGGCGGCTCCGGTCAGCACGGCGCCGCGTAATTCAGGGGACAATAGCGCCGGGGCGAGGTCGCCCCGGCGCTTTCCGCGTACCGTTACCGATGATCACGATCGATCGTCAACGCACCGCGAGCGATCTCGTCCCGCACGTTGATCGGCTGTTCGATCTGTCCGCAGGCAAGATCGACGCGCTCAATCGGCGCTGGGACCAGTCGTCTGGCGCCCCGGTCTTCACCGTGAACGGGAAGTACCAGGCGCGCGGGTGGACCGACTGGACGCAGGGGTTTCAGTTCGGGTCCTCGCTGCTGCAGTTCGATGCGACCGGCGATACCGCGTTCCTCGAGGCCGGGCGCACCCGGACGCTCGCCTCCATGACACCGCACCTGACTCACATCGGGGTGCACGACCACGGGTTCAACACCGTGAGCACGTACGGCGCGCTCTGGCGGCTCGCGCGCGAGGGGCGATTCGAGGCCTCGGAATGGGAGCTGCGCTACTACGAGCTCGCATTGCGAGTGAGCGGAGCCGTGCAGGCCCGGCGATGGACGCGCCTGCCGGATGGCGGGTTCATCCACTCGTTCAACGGCGCGCACTCGTTGTTCGTCGATACGATTCGCTCGCTGCGTGCCCTGGCGCTCGCTCATGCCCTCGGACACGTCCTGATGGACGAGCAGGATCTCCGCGTCAGCCTGCTCGGGCGGCTCGTGCAGCACGCCCGTGCGACGGCAGCCTTCAGCGTATACCATGGCCGCGGCAGGGACGCCTTCGATGTGCGCGGCCGCGTGACCCACGAGGCCATCTTCAATGTGGCGAACGGCTCGTTCCGCAGCCCCAGCACCCAGCAGGGATACTCACCCTTCAGCACGTGGACCCGTGGCCTCGCCTGGGCCATTCTCGGCTTCGCCGAACAGCTCGAGTTCCTCGCGACGGTCGACGACGAGGCGCTGATCGAATGGAGCGGGCGAGCCGCTATCGAGGCGTGGATGCTCGAAGCGGCGCGCGCGACGAGTGACTACTACATCGCCCACGCGGCGGCCGCCGACGGCGTTCCGTACTGGGACACCGGGGCACCGGGTCTCGCCGCGCTCGGCGACTGGGGCGGCCGCGCCGCCGACCCGTTCAACGACGTCGAGCCGGTGGACAGCTCCGCCGCTGCGATCGCGGCCCAGGGCCTGCTCCGGTTGGCGCGCGTCATGGCCGCGCGCGCGGAAGACGGGTCCGCATACCTGCAGGCCGGACTGCGCACACTCGACACGCTGTTCAACCCCGCCGGCCCATACCTGGCCACGGTCCCGTCCCATGAGGGACTGCTGCTGCACTCGGTCTACCACTGGCCGAACCGTTGGGACCATGTGCCGGCAGGGGCGCGGACGCCGCGCGGCGAATCGAGCCAGTGGGGTGACTATCACGCCCGCGAGGCGGCGCTGTACGTCGCGAGGCTCGCCAGCGGCGCGCCGTACTTGACCTTCTTCGGTACGCCCTGACAGGCCAAGTAAGAAACGCAGCCTGAATGCAAGATGCAAACATTCCGCAGGTTCACAATTTCCATTGTGCATCTTTCATTCAGGGTGGCCTTTTTCATCACGCTGCTAGTCCCCTGGAATCGTGATGAGTCACATAACTCCCGGGCGCGGCATCCCGACTGGCGGCGTTGCTCCTCCTTCAGATATCCCCAATATCTTCGGTCGTCGCGCCTTGCCAGCCGGGCGCCGCGCTCCGGCATTTATGCAACCCATCACGATTCCAGGGGACTAGCTCGCGTTCCTGCTGGCACTGATCATCATGCCTGACAGCGTTACGACGCATCCCGTCGCCCTCGTGACCGGTGGCACGCGCGGTATTGGCCTTGGCGTGTGCCGGGCGCTGGCGCGCGAGGGTTGGACCCTCGCCCTCTGCGGGCTCCGCCCGGAAGACGCGGTGCAGGACGTGCTCGCGGAGCTCGGCGGACACGGACGGCCCGCTGGTTACATTCAGGCCGACGTGGCACTCGCCGCCGATCGGGTTCGACTCGTCGAGCGCGTCATCGCCCGGTTCGGGGCAATCGACGCGCTCGTGAACAATGCCGGCCGGGCGCCCCGCGTGCGCGCCGACCTGCTCGACGCCTCGGAGGCGAGCTTCGAAGAGCTGGTCCAGACCAACCTTCAAGGGCCGTATTTCCTGACGCAGGCCGTCGCACGCGTTCTCCTGGAACGGGGAGGCGCACGTCCCGCCGCCCCGCGCGGCGGCATTGTGTTCATCACGTCGGTCTCTGCCGACATGGTCTCGATCAACCGCGGCGACTACTGCGTCAGCAAGGCGGGGCTTGCGATGGCGGTGAAGCTGTTCGCGGCCCGGTTGGCGCCGCATGGCGTCCCCGTGTACGAGGTGCGCCCCGGCGTGATCGCGACCGACATGACAGCCGCGGTCAAGGAGGCCTACGATGCGCGCATTGCCGGCGGGCTCGTGCCGGAAGGCCGGTGGGGCACTCCCGAGGATGTCGGCCGCGCGGTGGCGGCACTTCTGCGCGGCGATGTCTCGTACGCCACGGGTACGGTCATCCACGTCGACGGAGGGCTCACGATTCCCAGACTCTGATTCATCGCGTTGACCGTTGACCGTTGGCCCTCCGCGGTTGACCGTTAACCGGCGGATCGTTCGCCGTAGAATCACAAGGGCTCACCGCTGACCGTCGGCAAACGAACGGAGCATGCATGGTGGCTGTGCGATACGCCTGCCTCGCGGGAGCGCTCCTGGCCGTGGCGGCCATTCTGGTGAGCGACGCCGATCTGACGGCGCAATCCCGGCCGTCACTCCCGGAGATCCGGTTGATGACCCTCGATCCGGGCCACTTCCACGCTGCGCTGGTGCAGAAGACGATGTACCCGGGCGTGTCGCCGCGGGTCCACGTGTTCGCCCCGCTCGGCCCCGATTTAATAGCGCACCTGAATCGGATCTCGGGCTACAACACGCGGCCCGACAACCCCACGACGTGGCAGGTCGAGGTACATGCCAGCAGCGATTACTTCGAACGCATGCTGCAGACGCGCCCAGGCAACGTCGTCATCGTCTCGGGCCGGAACCGCGGCAAAATCGCGCGCATCCTGCAGTTGGTGCGCAGCGGCCTCAACGTGCTGGCCGACAAGCCGTGGATTCTTCGATCCGAGGACCTGCCTTTGCTCGACACCGCGCTGACGACCGCGGACGGGAGGCGGCTCGTCGCGTACGACATCATGACCGAGCGGTTCGAGATCACGAGCGTCCTCCAGCGAGAGCTGGTACTCGATCGCACGGTGTTCGGCGATCCTGTAGAGGGGACGCCGGAGGAGCCGGGCGTCTACATGGAGAGCGTGCACCACCTGATGAAAATGGTCTCAGGCGCGCCCAACCTCCGGCCGGCCTGGTTCTTCGACACCGCGGAGCAGGGCGAGGGCCTGAACGATATCGGGACACACCTCGTGGATCTGGTGCAGTGGACCCTCTTCCCGGACCAGGCGATCGACTACCGGCGTGACGTGAAGGTGCTAGCGGCCCAGCGGTGGCCGACGCAAATCCCCGAGGCCGACTTCCGGCGTGTCACAGGAGAGCCGGCCTTCGCTGGCGCGCTGACGTCCAACGTGTCCGACGGGCAGCTCGCGTATTACTGCAACACGCTCGTCACCTATCGCCTGCGCGGCTCGCACGTGAAGCTGAACGTCATCTGGGACTGGGAAGCTCCCGAAGGTGGTGGCGATACGCACTTCGCACGGTACCGGGGATCGCTGTCCGCCGTCGAGGTGCGGCAGACGCGGGCAGACGCGTTCCGCCCGGAGCTCTACGTCGTGCCCGTGGATGCCGCCAATGCCGCGCGGGTGCGCGCCGCCCTCGAGGCGAAGGTCGCCGGCCTGCAAGCGAGGTTCCCCGGCATCGCCGTCGACGAGAGGGGCGACCTGCTGCACGTCTCGATTCCCGACAGCTACCGTGTCGGCCACGAGGCGCACTTCGCTCAGGTGATGTCGCACTATCTCGACTACCTCACCGGTCGCGACGCCCTCCCCGCCTGGGAACGCGCCAACATGCTGGCGAAGTACTACGTGACCACGACGGGCACGGACATGAGCCGCCTGTCGGAGCCGCGGACCGCGGAGCGGGTCGCGCCGCAGTGAGGCTCGAAATTCACGAGGCACCAATGCAATGGAGTTCGGAGCGGACCTCGACACGCGCCTTATTGGGTAGGGCTGGTCTGAACGTCCCTGACGAAGGGACATTGTGCATTGTGCATTACAGATCTCACATGGTCCCCGGCCTCCACGCCAGCCCCAGGCTGATGATCCGTTCGAGCAGTGCCTCGTAGCTGACGCCGCCGCGCTCGGCTGACTCGGCGAAGTCTTCGCCGTACGCGAGCTGCGGGTTCGGATTGGCCTCGAGGACGTACATCCGGCCCGCCTGGTCCATCCGCAGGTCGATGCGCGCGTAGCCGGTCAAGCCAAGCGTGCGGTAACAGCGTTTCGCGATCCGCTGGATCTGCTCGGCGGCGCCATCGGGCAGGTGCTCGGCCTGGTCGGTCATGATGCCGTGGCGCTCCTGGTATTTGGCGCTCCATTTCACCCGCTCGGTGGCGATCGGCCAGCTGCCGCCGTCGATCATCTTCTGGAAATGCATCTCCCAGACGGGGAACACGCGCACGCGCTCGTTGCCCACGAGGGCGACATAGAGCTCGCGCCCATCGATATAGCGTTCCACGATCGCATCGGTCCCGATGCTGTCGTGAATGAACTCCACGCGCCGGCGCAGGTGTTCCTCGTCGGTGACGACCGATGCCTGTGAGATGCCGACCGATGCCTCATAGGTCAGCGACTTGACGATCACCGGGAATGCCAGCTTGGGAGCCAGCTTCACACCGCGGCGGGGACGGAACACCGCGAACTCCGGGATCGGGATGCGGTGGTAGGCCATCAGCTGCTTCGAGAGCGCCTTGTCACGCGCGAGAAGCAGCCCGCGCGGATTGCAGCCGGTGTACGGGACCTTCAGCAGTTCGAGGTAGCTCACCACGTTCATATCGAACGTCGTCACATCGTCGAAGGACTCGAGCAGGTTGAAGACGATCGTCGGCTTCCACTCGTCGATCGTCGCGCGGATGACGCCGAGGTCGTCGTGCACCCCGAGCGGCAGCACTTCGTGGCCCACCTCGCGGAGCGTCTCGATGACGTCGTACTCCATTTTCCACGGTGCGGTGAGGACGTCGATCCCCTCGGTGTCGGCCGGCGGCACCAGGTGCTTGTGAACGAGCGTGAGTACCCGCTGCGGCTTCACAGCGCCACCCGGTGCCCGCCGCTGTGCAGGTAGTTCATGGCCTGGACGGTGAGGAGCACCGTGAACTGCCGCCGCGCCTCGTCTTCGGAGACGGCGAGCCGCAGCTTCAGTTGCCGTGATCGCTCGATCATGTCTTCGAGCACCTGGTCAATCGTGTACTGGTAGATGCCTGTCCACGACGACACGAGCTGGCGCACCGACCGGCGGATTCGGCTGATGAACTGCGACGCTGCCATGTTCCCGGCGAACTCGGGCGCATCGGAGAAGAGGCGGCGGAGGTCGCGATCATAGAAGGCGGGGTAGTCCAGGCCGTAGTGGCGCCGTTTGCGGCGATAGTGCTGGCGCAGCGTCTTGCGCAGACGCGGCAGCGGATCGAGTGTCTTGCCGGAGGTGACGAGCGGCTGATGGCCGGCCAGCGAGCGCATCAACCGATCCATGTATTCGAGTTTCTTCAGCGCCGGCCAGTCGTGATAGCGCTTCTCCCAATGTGAGCTGGGCGTGAGCCAGACGGCAAACGTCTCGGCGAAATCCTCATCGGGGTGACTCTGCGCATACCACGCGTCGAGGTGCAGCACGAAGCTCTTGCTATACGGCTTCGGCGCATAGAACTCGGGGTACTCCTCGCTGGGGCTGCCGAAGATCTCGCGTCGCTGCCTTCTGCGGCGGAGTGCGAACGCGTTGTCGATGGCGTGCCCCGCCTCGTGACGCAGGATCCGCATGCACCATTCGGGATCGCCACCCTCCACTTCGAGCATCTGCGCGAGTTCGAGCTTTGCCAGGCGTGGGTGTGCGAGGTAGAACGGGATGGCGATGCCCGGGATGCCGTCTGGCGTGAACCACTCGTCCGACAGCCAGTAGTGCGGGCGGAAGGTGAGGCCACGCGCGGCGAGCTCCTCGTGCAACTGTTCGATGCGCGGTTCGAGCGCACTGCCCTCGATGCGGATCGCGAGCTGACGCATCTGCAGGTCGAGCAGCTCCTCGTCGGACATCTCGAACAGACGCTCGGGGCCGGCGTGGGGACGCTGCTGCGCCGGACGCGCGTCGGCCGCCGGATCGACCGTCGGTGTCGTGGCAGGGAGCGTATCGTCTGACATGAAGGCTGCCGCGCCATTCTACAGCCAAGGCGCGGGCGGGCGGCCTTTCGGGCGCTACAAGCGTGCACGGTCTGAATCGACCGTGTCATGGGCGCCCGCCCCCGTTCGCGGCAGCGCCATCACGGACAGCGCGCCAACGGCGGCGAGCGCGATCAACACCAGGAAGCCGGCGTGATAGGAACCGGTGCGATCGCGGAGCGTCGCCACCGTCATCGGCACCACGGCTTCCGCCACGCCATCGGCCGTCAGCACGATGCCCATGATGCGACCCAAGGCGCGCAGACCGAACAGGTCCGCGGCCATCAGCGGGATGATCATGTAATCGCCGCCGAGGCCGACGCCGAACGCCGCGGCGAACAGATACAGTGCGGCCGGGTGCGAGGCAACGAACAGCAGCGGGATCGCACATGCCACGATCGCGTAGATCAGGAGCATCACCCGCCGGCGGGCGTGGCGGTCGGCGAGGTAACCCATGAGCAGCCGGCCTGCGAGGCTGCCTGCGAGCACGAGCGAGAGGACTCGCGCGACCTGCCCCTGGGTGTAGCCGACATCGAGGCTGAGGTACAACTTCAGGTTCTGCATCGTGCCGCCGACCGCGCCGATCGAGCACATGCTGCCGACGAGGAGCAGGTAGAACGCAGGGTGACGCAGCACGGGCCCGAGTGGGACCAGTGCGGCGCCCGTTCTCTTCTGACCTGCGGCGGTGGAGGCGGTCAGCGTTGCTGGACCTTCGCGGATGAAGAGCGCCGGCGGCAGCGCGACGACGATCATCAGCACCCCAAGGAGCTTCAGCGCAACGTGCCAGCCGTACGCGGACGTGAGGGCATAGGCGAGCAGCGGCACAATCGCCCCGCCCACGCCGATCCCCAGGTAGGCGAAGGCCATCGCCTTGCCGCGGTTCGCGTCGAACCAGCGCGAGAGCAGCACCTGGTTGGGCAGCGGCCCGCCGCAGACGTACCCGAGCGCGTTGAACAGATAGAACAGGTAGAACCCGGTGAGCGTCGACACGCTGCCGAGACCGACGAGCGCGCCACCAGCCATGACAATCCCCGCCAGCATCAGACGCTTCGGCCCGAAGCGGTCGACGACCCACCCTGCGACGAACCCGAACACCGGACCGATCAGCAGCTTGCTGTACGCGTTACCGGACGTGACCTGCTGCCGCGTCCAGCCGAACTCTCGCACCATGTGGTCGTAAAAGAACGGCAAGCCGTACAGAGCCACCCCCACGATCGCGAACAGCGCGAGGAACGCGGTGACGGCGACGTGAGTCTGGCCTTTAGTGGTGTTCATCGGATTCGGGCGAGCGATAGGGCGCGACAGACGTCCGTCGAACCGTGACCAACCTGGAACCTGGGAAGCACGACTGGAAACCGGAACCTGGAACCTGGAACCAATGAAAAAACCCGGCACCCGGAACTCCGGAACCCGGAACCACATGTTCCCGGTTACAGCCCCGCCTTGATCTCCTTGAGCATCTTCGCTTCGGACCGCTCCGCGTAGAACTTGTCGAGCGGGTAGCACCCAGACACGAGAGCGTTTCTCGGCGCGGTCGTGCAGTCGCTGAACGTGCGGCACAGCAGGTTCCGCTTGATCGGACGCCCCGCGAGCACGTCGGCCGGGAACTCGGGATAGCTGAGGACGAGGCGTCCGATGCCAACCGAATCGGCCATGCCGGTGCGGACGACGGCGTGGGCCACGTTCGGCAGCCACTCCTGCAGGTAGCTGTACGCCGACCCGACGATCGCCAGCCTGGGATGTCGCGCCTTGAGCTCCGCCGTCGCCTGGACCTGACGCGCGACGCCGACGAGGGGATCTTCCGGCGGCAGGTAGCCGTCGGACGGCGGAAACAGGGCGGGGCGCTGAATATGTGGGTTGTAGTAGGGACTCCCCGCCGTGAGGCAGACCCAGAACACGCCCATGGTCTCGAGTGCCGTGAGCAGCTGGTCGCTGTCATCGACAGAGCCAGGTGCTCCGGCCGCCGTAAAGCCGAATGCCGAACGATACCCCTCGTCTGCGGCTTCGGGCTCGCCAACCTCGGACGGCCCCTTGCGGAACGGCACCATGTCGAACGCCGACAGGCGCACGCCGACTCGCAGGCCCGGCGCCTCGGCGTGGATGCCGGCGACGATCGAGCGCAGGAAGCGGGTGCGGTTCTCGAAGCTGCCGCCGTACCGGCCCGCGCGATCGGAGGCGCTCAGGAGCTCGTGACCCAGATACCCGTGACAGTGCTTCACGTCGACGAATGCAAATCCGATCCGTTGGGCGTCGCGCGCCGCGCGCACGAAGTCCTCGACCAGCCGGTCGAGTTCGTCGTCGCTGAGACATGCCGAGTCGCCGGTGATGTGCAGGCGATCGTCGAGCACCGGGTGCCGGTAGGCGATGCGCGGCCGCGGCCCCGCAGCCGTCGGCCGGGCGTATCGTCCGGAGTGGGTCAGCTGCAGCCCCACGACGAGGTCGCCGGTCGTGCCGAACTGCACCGCATGCGCGGCGACGAGGTGCTCGCGGAGCGAGGCGAGGTCGGCGAGCGTCCCTGGCTGGATCACGAGCTGATTCGGATTGGCGCGGCCGTCGGCCCGAACGGCGACAGCTTCGCCGCCCCAAATCACCTTCGCGCCGCTCTGTCCGAACCGCTGCCAGCGGCGCCGCGTGAGCTCGCTCGGGTGCCCGTCGACAGTGCCGTCCCAGCCCTCCATCGGCAGTATCGCGAAGCGGTTGCCAGCCCGTAAGCCGTCAGCCTCGAGCGGCTGGGCCAAGGGCGACGCGGTGCCTGTACTGAGCGTGGAGTCGAAGGGCAGATCAATCTCGAGCTGCCGGGCGTGCTGCAGGAAGCTGTCGGCCGTCTTGAACGCCGCGATGCGAGGATACCGGGTGGCCGTCACGGGTCTGCAGGGCGAGGCACTCGTGCGCTCGCGTGGCACCGGCATCGGCGTCCATCACGGCGGCGCCGCCACGTTATCACGGACGCCGTCGGCGGCGGCCCCTACGCGGACTGGCCCGCGTGAGGTCGGGCATCGACGCCGACTGGCCGGCCTGAAGGCCGGCACTACACGGACTGGGCGACCTGGAGGCGGGCACGACGCGGGACTGGGGCGGCGGGCGGGATCCGTGTAGTGCCGCCTTCAGGCGGGCCGTAATTCCCACGCCGCCTCAATGGCAGCCGGTGTCCGTCCGCTTCTTGATGGAGGAGAGCGGCACGAACGTCTGCGCCGGCCGCGTGCGCCGGCGCCGGGCGACGAACATCCGGCGGCCGAGAGAATACACGGCGCCGGCGACGACGAACACCACACCCACGCTCTGCCAGTCCATACGAACCCTCAGGCGAACCCGAGTGCGCGTCCCGCCTGGAACACGAGGAATGCTGCCGTGTAGGCGAGCACCGTCTGATAGCCGAACATGAAGAGCGGCCATTTCCACGAGCCCGACTCGCGTCGCACCACCGCGAGCGTGCTCATGCACTGGCACGCGAGCACGAAGAACACCATCAGCGACATGCCCGTCAGGGGCGTCATCAGCTTCGATCCGTCGGCTCGCTGTGCCGACCGCAATGCCTCGCGCAGCGGCTGGTTCTGTTCGTCCGCATCGTTGATGTCGAACACGATCCCCATCGTCGACACGAAGACCTCGCGGGCCGCAAACGCGCCGAGAATGCCGACGCCGATCCGCCAGTCGAAGCCGAGTGGTGCGATGAGCGGTTCGATCACGTGGCCGATCCGCCCCGCCACGCTGTGGCGCAGCTGCTCACCGCGTTCCTGCCCCGCCAGCGTTTCGAGCGACAGCGCACGGGAATGGCCCGACAGCGAGGTCTCGAGGCGCGAGCGTTCGGCGGCAAAGTGCGCCCTCGCGGCGTCGCTTTTCGGATAGCTCAGGAGCGCCCAGAGGATGATTGTGAGCGCCAGGATCACCGTGCCGGCATCCACGAGGAACGAGCGCACCTGCTGCCACGTGCCGCGCAGCAGCACGCGGAGCACAGGCTTTCGATACGGCGGAAGCTCGAGCATGAGCGTCGGCCGCGGGCCGCGGAACACCGTACGCCGCAGGACCGCCGCCGCCGTGAGGGCCGCCGTCACGGACAAGAAATACATTGCGAAGAGCGCGACGGCCCCGGCGCTGACCATCCCGAACGCGCGCGCCGACGGGCTGAACACCGTCGCGATCACGAGCACGTAGATCGGCAGCCGTGCGCTGCACGAGACGAGCGGCAGCACCATCATCGTCAGCATACGGTCGGTTCGGTTCTCGAGCGTACGCGTGGCCAGCACTGCGGGCACAGCACACGAGAACCCCGAAAGCATCGGCACGAAAGACTTGCCGTGCAATCCGATCCGCCCCATCAGCCGGTCGATCACGAACGCGACGCGGGCGAGGTAGCCGAGATCTTCGAGCACGCCGATGAAGAGGAACAGCAACCCGATCTGCGGGACGAAGACGACCACGTTGCCGACACCGGCAATCACGCCGTCCACGAGCAGGTCGCGCAGCGGCCCTGCAGGCATGACGCTGGTGACCAGCCCCTGAATCGAGGTGACCTGCGACTCGATGAGGCCGATGGCCGGCTCCGACCACGCGAAGAGCGCCTGGAACAGCAGCAGCATCACGGTCGCGAACACGGCAAAACCCCACACGCGGTGCGTCAGGACACGATCGATGTGCTCCGTCCACGTGAGCCCGGCTGGCGGGTCGACGGTGACGGCCTCGGCGACGGCCGCATCGACGTGCCCGTAGCGCCCGCCGATGATCTCCTGGTCGAGATCGCGGCCGGCCTTGAGCGCGCGCGCCCGAATGCGCGCGGCGTCCGCGCGCACGGCAGGGTGGATGCCGCTCAGGTCATCGCGTGCCGAGTCGTCGAGCGAGAGCAGCAGCCAGATTGCCCATCCGCGCCGGGCGGCCTCTGAATCTCCCGGACCGTGGCGACCCACGGCTGTGGCGAGCTCGCTGATGTCCGTTTCGGTCTCGGCGCTCAGCGACGGCACCCGCGCGGATCCAGGTTTACGCCTCGACGCGCGCGCAACCGCTGCCGCAAGGTCTGCGAGGCCCTTTCCTTTCGGCGCGACCACCGGCACGACCTCGGCGCCGATGGCTGCCGACAATTTGGAGACCGACACGCGAATACCCTGCGCTGCCGCGTCGTCGGTCATGCTGAGCGCGACGACCACAGGGATGCCGGTCTCGATCACCTCATTGGCGAAATAGAGGTTCCTCGCGAGGGCCGTTGCGTCGGCAACCACGATGACGGCGTCGGGGGGCGAGCCGATACGGCCCAGGATTGCGTCGACGGCCACCTGCTCGTCGCGTGACCGCGCGCTGAGGCTATAGGTGCCCGGCAGATCGACGAGTTCGACGGCGCCGAGGCCCGGCACCTGCATCACCGCCGAGGCGCGTGTGACGGTCACGCCGGGGTAGTTGCTGACCTTGGCGGTCGCACCCGTGAGGGCATTGAACAGCGTGGATTTGCCGGCGTTGGGGTTGCCGGCGACGAGGATGAGGGGCTGTGCTGCAGCCTGCGGGGCCGGCGGACGTGCCCGGTTACCCGCTGGAGCGGCGCTGGGGGCGCTCACACCACCGTCTCGTCCACTTCGATGCCGAGGGCCTCGCTCCTGCGGATGGAGAGCGCGTAGTTCCGGACACGCAATTCCAACGGATCGCCGAGCGGCGCCACCCGGGTCACGGTCACACGGGTGCCCGGGACGAGCCCGAGTTCCATCAGGCGACGGGCAATCGGACGTCCGTTGCCGACGCGACGGACAATAGCGGAAGTGCCCAGGGGGACACCGGCGAGCGATTTCGCAAGACCAGGCATGTGTGACAACCGAGGATGACGAGGACCGGGAAGATGAAACTGAGAATCAGTCTCAAAAAGATTAACTCCGACCGATGCAGTCGGTCAAGCCGTCTTTTCTTGGCTGCAGGCGTGGCGGTGGGCGCTGCGCGCCTGCCCTGGCGGGAGTTGGCGTGACCGGCCGCAGGGCGGCCTCGTCACCACGGGTAGCCGAGTCAAAACGGCTCGCCTAGAAGGGCGGTCACTACGCGTAAAACGGCCCGCCTGACGGCGGGCACTACGCGTGGCCCCCCCCGGCTGAGTGCACCAGGGCAGCCTCACGGCGATGCGCGCCCCACAGCCGCAGCCGATCCAGATAGAGATACACGACGGGCGTCGTGTAGAGCGTCAGCACCTGGCTGACGAGCAGGCCGCCGACGATCGCGATCCCGAGCGGTCGCCGGAGCTCGTTGCCCTCGCCGGTGCCGATGACGAGCGGCAGCGCGCCGAGCAGTGCCGCGAACGTGGTCATGAGGATCGGTCGCAGGCGTAGCAGGCAGGCCTCGCCGATCGCGGCCTGCGGCGTAAGGCCGCGCTCGCGTTCGAGCTGCAGGGCCACGTCGATCATGAGGATCGCGTTCTTCATCACGATCCCGATCAGCAGGAACAATCCGAGCATCGCGATCAGGCTGAAGTCCGTCTCCAGCAGCTGCAGCGCGAGCAGGGCGCCGACGCCCGCGGACGGCAGAGTCGAGAGTATCGTCAGCGGGTGCATGTAGCTCTCGTAGAGCACGCCGAGCACGATGTAGACGACGATCAGCGTGCCCAGGATCGCGAGCGGCTGGGTGGCCTGCATCCTGTCGAAGAGCCGTGCGTTGCCCTCGAGTCGGCCTTGCACCGAGACCGGCATTGCGAGGCGCCCGACGGCGCGCTCGATCGAGTCCCGCGCCTGGCTGAGGCTCACGCCCGGTTTCAGCTCGAACGACACGGAGGTGGACGCGAACTGTCCCGAGTGGCTGACCCGGTCCGGGGCCGTCGTGTGTTCATAGCGGCTGAACGCAGAGAGCGGGACGCGCTGCCCAGATGCGGAGATGACGTACAGACGGTCGAGCGCCTCCGGCCCTTGGGCCTGCTCTGGTGCCACCTCCATCACGACTCGATACTGGTTCAGCGCGTTGTAGATCGTCGAGACCTGGCGCTGGCCGAACGCGTTGTTGAGCGTCTGCGTCACGGTGTTCATCTCGATACCGAGACGGCGTGCCTCGGCGCGATCCACGGTCAGCGCCACCTGCTGGCTCGACACGAGCTCGTCGTCGAAGCCGGTCAGCTCCGGCAGTTCCGCGAGCACCCTGCTCACGCGCTCGGCCCAGCTGCGCAGCAGGCGCGTGTCGTCGGCCAGCAGCGTGTATTGATACCCGCCGCCCTGGTTCTGACCGCCGCCGAACCGGATATCCTGGTCCACGAACATCCAGAGGCGAGCGCCAGGGACGTGCGGCAGGGTCTTGCGCAGTCGCTCGATGACCTGCTGCGCCGGCACCTTGCGCTCGGCAAGCGGTTTGAGGCGCACGAACGTCCACGCGTTGTTGATGCCGCGGCCCCCGCCGATGTACCCGCCCACGCTCTGGATGGCCGGATCGGTGAGCAGCGCGCGCCGGAACGCCTCGATCTTCGGCTGCATTACCTGGAACGACAGGCCGTCGTCGCCGCGGATGAAGCCGCCGATCTGCCCGGTGTCCTGCTGCGGCAGGAAACTCTTTGGCGCGGTCATGTAGAGATCCACGTTCAGCGCGACCACGCCCGCGAGCAGGCAGATGACGAGCGGTGAGTGCCGCAGCGCCCAATTGAGCGATGCGCCGTAGCCGCGCCGCAGCCGGCCGAACGCGGCGTCGCTCGCGCGCTGCCACCGGTTCAACCGCTGGTGCGAGCGGTCGCGGAGCCACCGAGCGCAGAGCATCGGCGTCAGCGTGAGCGACACGAAGAGCGAGATCACGATCGCCGCGACCAGCGTGATGGAGAACTCCCGGAACAGTCGCTCGACGATGCCGCCCATGAAGAGAATCGAGACGAACACCGCGACGAGCGCCAGGTTCATCGAGAGCAGCGTGGCCCCGACCTCGCGCGCGCCGACGAGCGCCGCCGCCAAGGGCGGCTTGCCCGATTCCACGTGGCGCGAAATGTTTTCGAGCACCACGATCGCATCGTCCACGACGAGCCCGGTGGCAACGATGAGCGCCATGAGCGAGAGGTTGTTGAGCGAGAATCCGCACAGGTACATGACGGCGAAGCTGCCGACGAGCGCGACCGGCACCGCGGCGACCGGAATCGCGGCCGCACGCACGCTGGCGAGGAAAAGGAGCACGACGAGAATCACGAGCGAGACGGCGACGAGCAGCGTGCGCTCCGCATCCCGCAGCGTCGCGCGGATCCCCGGCGACCGGTCGCTGGCGATGCCGAGCTCGACTCCTGCTGGAAGGAACGCGCGCAGCGCGGGCAGCTGCTCGTGGATCGCGTCCACCGTCTTGATGATGTTGGCGTCCGGCTGCCGGCTGATGACGAGCAGCACCGCGGGATCGTTGTTGAAGAAGCCAGTATTGAACCGGTCCTCGACGTCGTCGCTCACGCGGGCCACGTCCGACAGGCGCACCGGCGCACCGCCCTGATACCGAACGATGAGCGGGCGGTAGTCGGCGGCCCGGGAGATCTGGTCGCTCGCCTGGATCTGCCACGACTGTCCGCTGTCTCTCGACGATGCCCTTCGGCCGCAGCAGGTTCGCTCCGGTGATCGCCAGGCGCACGTCATCGAGCGAGATCCCGTAATGCGTGAGGGCGTTCGGCTGCAGTTCGACGCGCACGGCCGGCAGAGATCCGCCGCCGACGGTCACGTCGCCGACGCCGGTGACCTGCGCCACCTTCTGGGCGAGCACCGTTGACGCGATGTCGTAGATCTCACTCGTGGTGCGCGTCCGCGACGTCAGCGCCAGGATCATGATTGGCGCCTGCGACGGGTTCATTTTTCGATAGCTCGGCATCCCCGGGAGCGCGCTGGGCAGCAGCGAGCGCGAGGCGTTGATTGCCGGCCTGCACCTCGCGCGCGGCCACGTTGATGTCCTTGCCGAGATCGAACTGCACGAAGATGCGCGTCGAGCCCTGCGAGCTGCCCGATGTGATCTCGTTGACGCCGGCAATCGTCCCGAGCGCCCGCTCGAGCGGCGTCGCCACACTCGACGCCATCGTCTCGGGGCTCGCGCCCGGCAGGTTCGCCATGACCATAATCGCCGGGAAGTCCACTTGCGGCAGCGGCGAGACCGCGAGCATGGTGAAGGCAACCGCGCCAGCGAGGACGATCGACAGGTTCAGCAGCGTCGTCGAGACGGGCCGCCGGATGAACGGGGAAGACAGGCTCATGCGGGCCCTCAGGCGGTGGCGTCGTCGGCCACGAGCGAAGGCTGGCGTGCGATCCAGCGGTGACCGAGCCGATCGAAGAACAGGTAGATGACGGGTGTCGTGAACAGCGTCAGCACCTGGCTGACGAGTAGGCCGCCGACCATGACGAGGCCCAACGGTTGCCGCAGCTCTGCCCCGGATCCGGAGGCGAGCATCAGCGGCAGGGCCCCGAAGAGCGCCGCCAGCGTCGTCATCATGATCGGGCGGAACCGGAGCAGCGCCGCCTGGTAGATTGCGTCCCGCGGCGCCATGCCCTGGTTGCGCTCGGCGTCGAGCGCGAAGTCGATCATCATGATCGCGTTCTTCTTCACGATCCCGATGAGCAAGATGATGCCGATGATGGCAATCAGACTCAGGTCCTGCCCGGTCACCAGCAGGGCGAGCAGCGCGCCTACGCCGGCCGATGGCAGCGTCGAGAGGATCGTGATCGGGTGGATGTAGCTCTCGTAGAGCACACCGAGCACGATGTACATCGTGACGATCGCCGCCAGGATCAGCAGCAGGGTGCTGTCGAGCGACGCGCGGAACGCCTCGGCCGCGCCCTGGAAACGCGTCTGGATGCTCGCGGGCATGCCAAGCGCGAGCTGCGCCCGTTCGATCGCGGCGACGGCCGCCCCGAGCGAGGCGCCGGGGCCAAGGTTGAACGAAAGCGTCACCGCGGGGAACTGTCCCGAGTGGCTGATCACGAGCGGCGTGTGCCGCTCCTCAATCGTGGCGATGCTGGCCAGGGGCACCTGGCCGCCAGCCACGGGCGCCTGGCCGTCAGCCACGGGCGCCTGGCCGCCAGCCAGGGGCGCCTGGCCGCCATCACGGCTTGCGACATAAATCTGCCCGAGGGCCTCCGGGCCGACCTGATATTGCGGCGCTGCCTCGAGCACGACGCGGTACTGGTTTGCCTGCGTGTAGATCGTGGAAATCAGCCGTTGCCCGAACGCATCGTAGAGTGCGTCGTCGATCGCCGACACGCTGACGCCCAGACGGCTGGCCGCGTCGCGGTCTACGTTCAGGAACGCCTGCAGGCCGCGATCCTGAAGGTCGCTCGCCACGTCGAGCAGCTCCGGCTCGGCGCGCAGGCTCTCCACCAGCTTCGGTACCCACTCGCTCAGGCGTTTCGCGTCGGGATCTTCGAGGATGAACTGGAACTGCGTGCGGCTCACGCGGTCTTCGATCGTCAGGTCCTGCACCGGCTGCAGGTACACGGTAACGCCTGGGACGCTCTGCAGCCGACTCCGCAGGCTCGCGATGATCGCGGTGGCGGTCCGTTTGCGCTCCCCGTGCGCCGCAAGCGTGACGAGCATGCGGCCGCTGTTGAGTGTGGCATTGCTGCCGTCCACGCCGATGAACGACGACAGCCCCGTCACGTCCGGCTCCGCGAGGATCGTGCGCGCCGCCGCCTGCTGCCTGTCGACCATCGCCTCGAACGACACGGATTGCGGGGCCTCGGTGATGACCTGGATGGCGCCGGTGTCCTGCACCGGGAAAAAGCCCTTTGGCACTGCGATGTAGAGCACGACTGTCAGGACGAGGGTCGCGAACGCCACGAGCAGCGTCAACGCCTGATGCCGGAGCACCCACCGC
Organism: Vicinamibacteria bacterium; assembly: GCA_963697705.1. Classification (GTDB taxonomy): domain Bacteria; phylum Acidobacteriota; class Vicinamibacteria; order Vicinamibacterales; family JAENWD01; genus CAVUCH01. The sequence continues at coordinate 469,684 of CAVOPA010000003.1, read as the reverse complement.
AGCTGCCGGCCATAGGCGTGGATCATCCAGTCGAGCACCGCGCCGCTCTTCCGGTAAAACCAGCCCTCCTCGGTGTGCATCGGTCGCAGCAGGCGGGCGCTCATCATCGGCGTGAGTGTCAGTGACACCACCAGCGAGATGAGGATCGACACCGCCAGCGTGATCGCAAACTCCCGGAACAGGCGTCCGACCACGTCCGCCATGAAGAGCAGCGGGATCAGCACCGCGATCAGGGAGATGGTGAGCGAGACGAGCGTGAAGCCGATCTCCTGCGCGCCGACGAGCGCCGCCCTGAAAGGCGTCGCGCCTTCCTCGATATGCCGCGCGATGTTCTCCATCATCACGATGGCGTCGTCGACGACGAAGCCGGTCGCGATGGTGAGAGCCATCAGCGTGAGGTTGTTGACCGAGAACCCCGCGAGGTACATGATGCCGAAGGTGCCGATGAGCGAGAGCGGGACGACCACGCTCGGGATGATCGTCGCCGGAACGTTCCGCAAGAACAAGAACGTCACGAGCACGACGAGGGCGACGGCAAACGCGAGCTCGTGCTGCACGTCGCGCACCGAGGCCCGGATGGTGCCCGTGCGGTCGCTGATGACGGCCACCTGTACGGTCGACGGCAGGCTGGCCGTGAGCTTCGGCAGCAGCTCCCGCACGTGGTCCACGACGTCGATGACATTCGCGCCCGGCTGTCGCTGGACGTTCACGAGCACTGCCGGCAGCTCGTTCGCCCAGGCCGACAGGCGGTTGTTCTCCGCGCCCTCGACGACGTCGGCCACGTCGGACAAGCGGAGCGGCGCGCCTTCGCGGTAGGCGACGATGAGGTCCTTGTAGGCCTGCGGTGATCGGAGCTGATCGTTTGCGTCGAGCATGAACGACCGCTCGGGGCCGTCGAAGTTCCCCTTCGGCTGGTTCACGTTGGCCGCCGCAATCACCGCTCGCAGCGATTGCAGATTCAGGTTGTGCGCCGCGAGCGCCTGCGGGTTCGCCTGGACGCGCACGGCGGGGCGCTGGCCGCCGGCAATGCTGACGAGCCCGACGCCCGGCAGCTGCGAGAGCTTCTGGGCCACCCGCGTGTCGATGAGGTCGTGTACCTGCGGGAGCGGCACCGTTTTCGACGTGATCGCGAGTGTGAGCACCGGCGTGTCTGCCGGGTTGACCTTGTTGTAGACCGGCGGCTGCGGCAGATCGTTGGGCAGCAGGCTGCTGGCCGAGTTGATTGCAGCCTGCACCTCCTGCTCCGCCACGTCGATTGACTTCTCGAGTGCGAAGCGCAGCGTGATGACCGACGCCCCCCCTGAGCTCGTCGACGACATCTGGTCGAGCCCGGGCATCTGGCCGAACTGCCGTTCGAGCGGCGCAGTCACGGCACTCGTCATCACCTCTGGGCTGGCCCCCGGATAAAAGGTGAGCACGCGGATTGTCGGGTAGTCGACCTGCGGCAGTGCCGAGACCGGCAGCAGCCCGTAGGCCAGCAGGCCGGAGAGCAGGAGCGCGGCCATCAGCAGGGCCGTGGCCACGGGACGCTCGATGAAGGGACGGGAGATGTTCATGGTCACCGTCTCCGGGAACGCGCGGCGCCGGCCGCCGCGGCCACGGGCACACGAGGTCCGGCGGGCTGCCCGGCGTCAGTGACGATCTCGACCTTTGCACCTTCCTTCAAGTCGTCGACTCCTTCGAGCACCACGCGATCCGATCTCTCCAGTCCAGACGTCACGGCAACCCGATCGTTGTCGGCAGGGCCCAGTGCGATTCGTTTGATCGTGACGGTGCTGTCTGGTTTGACCGCGTAGACGAACGTGCCGAAGGAGGCACGCTGCACTGCGGCCGCCGGAATCACGGTTGCACTCTCGAAGGTCGACACCCGCAGCCGGATGTTCACGAACTGGTTCGGAAACAGCTGTTCCTGTTCGTTGGCGAACTGCGCCCGCAGCTTGATTGTGCCCGTGGCGGTGTCGATCTGGTTGTCCATCGTCTGGAGCGCGCCTTCGGCCAGCAGCACTTTGTCGGAACGGTCCCACGCCTGCACAGGGAGCCGCTTGCCGCGTCGGAGGGCGTCGAGCACGGCGGGCAGCTCTGCCTCCGGCACCGTGAAGAGCACCGAGATCGGACGCATCTGCGTGATCACCACGATCCCGTTGGCATCGCCGGCCCGAATCAGGTTTCCGGGGTCCACCTGCCGCAGCCCCAGGCGGCCGGCTATGGGCGCGACGACCTTCGAGTAAGTGAGCTGCAGCCGGGCGTTGTTGACCTGCGCCTCGTTCGCCTGCAGTGCCCCTTGATACTGCTGCACCAGCGCTTCCTGGGTTGTCACCTGCTGTTTGGTGATCAGGCCTTCGGTGGCGAGGCGCTGATAGGTGGCGAGGTCGCTCTGGGCGTTCCTGAGACGCGCGCGGTTCTCCTCGAGTTGTCCTTGCGCCTGGTTCAGCTGCGTCTGGAACGGCCGCGGGTCGATTTCGGCGAGCACATCGCCCTCCGAGACGTGCTGCCCTTCGGTGAACCGGAGGCGCACGAGCTCGCCGTCCAGACGGCTGCGGACGGTCACCGTGTTGAGCGGCGTCACGGTGCCGAGGGCGCGCACCGCGACGTCTATGGTGTGCTGTTCAACCGGCACGACGCGGACGGGAACGGTCTGGTTCGGACCGCCCATCCCGCCGAACCGTCCTCGCGGGGGCGTCTTGGCTGGCGTGGCTTTGCCCCAATACGAGTACGCGCCGGCGGCGGCAGCCAGAAGGAGGACGCCGATGACCCACAGGCGACGTCGTGAAGGTGCGGCGGGAGCGGTTGCAGCAACGGTTTGAGGGCTGGTCATCATGGAGAAAAGAAGTAAGTGGTCCGCATCATTGCGCTGAGAGCCGCCCTGGCGGGCTCTCATCCAGCATATCGAAAGCGAAGGTGCCATCGCGCTGCCGCGCACGCACTACAAGCGTACCAGCACCCCATCATTTCAGCTCAGTTGCCGCCAGAAGTGTTTAGGAGGATGTAATCAGTTTGTTAAGGATGTAAATCGAGCGGTCTGTCTCGCCACAGCTGCGCCCCAGGACGCCAGGCGCAGCGTCACCGTCCAGGTCCGTCATTGCTGAGGGTAAGTGTTGACCGCGCGTCTTGCCGGTGCCTACGGCGTGGACTATCATCCCGACACTCGTTCGACCAGCCTCGCGCTGAGAGTGGCACCGCGTGTAGCGGGCCCGCATCGCGCCGGCAGGAGGTCCGCTTTCATGCAGATCATCCGCACCGCTGACCCGTATGACGTGTGCATCGTGGGCTCCGGTGCCGGCGGAGGGATGGCGGCGAATGTGCTCACGCAGTCTGGTGCGCGCGTCGTGGTCCTCGAAGCCGGTCCCAAATGGGATTCCGCCACCGATTCGGCCATGTTCAGATGGCCGTACGAGTCGCCCCGGCGCGGGGCAGCGATTCCCGAGCGCCACTTCGGCGAGTTCGACGGGTGCATCGGCGGATGGCAACTCGACGGCGAGCCGTACACCGTCGCGCCGGGGCAGCAGTGGCACTGGTATCGGGCCCGCATGCTCGGCGGTCGTACGAACCACTGGGGACGGATCTCGTTGCGCTGGGGGCCGGACGACTTCCGCAGGAAGAGCGTGGACGGCCTCGGTGACGACTGGCCGATCACCTACGACGACATCAAGCCGTACTACGACAAGCTCGATCGGCTCGTTGGCATCTTCGGAACGAACATCGCCGCAGAGCGCAACCTGCCGAACGAGCCGGACGGGATCTTCATGCCGCCGCCCAAGCCGCGGTGCTACGAACTCGCGATTCAGCAGGCGTCGGAGCGCCTGAACGTCCCGTGCGTCCCATCGCGCCTGTCGATCCTCACGCAGCCCCTCAACGGCCGCCCGCAATGCCACTACTGCGGCCAGTGCGGCCGCGGGTGCTCGACGCATTCCAACTTCTCGTCCACTTCCGTGCTGCTGCCGCCGGCAATGGCCACCGGCCGCATGACGCTCGTGACGGGAGCGATGGCGCGCGAGGTGACGACCGACGACAGCGGCAAGGCCACGGGCGTCACCTACATCAAGGCGGCCGACGGCAGCGAGCACCACGTGCGCGCCCGCATCGTCGTGGTCGCGGCGAGCACGTGCGAGACGACCCGGATCCTGCTCAACTCGAAATCGGCGCGGCACCCGCACGGGCTGTCGAATTCGAGCGGCGTGCTCGGCCGGTTCCTGACCGATTCCACGGGATTGTCGGTGCGCGGCTTCATCCCCAAGCTCGTGGGCATGCCTCCGCACAACGAGGATGGCACCGGGGGCATGCACCTGTATATGCCGTGGTGGGCCGACAACCGGAAGCTGGATTTCCCGCGCGGCTATCACATCGAGATCTGGGGTGGCCGCGGGATGCCGAGCTACGGGTTTGGCGGCGGAATCCAGCAGTTCCCCGGCGGTGGCGGATACGGCAAGGCGCTCAAGGAAGACTACCGCCGGTACTACGGGGCAACGGTGGGCTTCGCCGGCCGGGGCGAGCAGGTGCCCAACGACGACACGTACTGCGAGATCGATCCAGACGTGGTGGACAAGTTCGGGATCCCCGTGTTGCGCTTTCACTTCAAGTGGACCGACCACGAGCGGAAGCAGGCGAAGCACATGCAGGAGACCTTCCGCTCCATCATCACTGAGATGGGGGGCACGCCGATGTCTCCGCTGCCGACGGCCGACGAGGACTACGGTCTCGAGCCGGGCGGCCGGATCATCCACGAGTGCGGATCGACACGGATGGGGAAGGATCCGAACGCCTCGGTGCTGAACGAATGGTGCCAGGCGCACGAGGCGAAGAACGTGTTCGTGTGCGATGGCGGCCCCTTCGTCTCGCAGGCCGACAAGAACGCGACGTGGACGATCCTCGCGCTCGCGATGCGGACGAGCGAGTACATCGCGGACCAACGGAAGCAGGGGAGCATCTAGGCATGGCCATCTCGAGGCGCAACGCGCTCAAGACGCTCGGCGCGGTTCCCGTTGCCGTAGGCCTCACGTGGACACCCGCCGAGGCCGAGCAGGCCCAGGAGCACGCCGCGGCGGCCCGGAAGGCGGCGGCCAGCGCGAAGACGGCGTTCACGCCGAAGTTCTTCACCCCGCACGAATGGGCGACCGTGCGAGTGCTGGTCGATCTCATCATTCCCAAAGACGAGCGTTCCGGGAGCGCCACCGACGCGGGCGTGCCAGAGTTCATGGACTTCATCATGCTCGTACCCGCCGTGACCGGCGAGATCGAGCGGGCGCGGCGGCAGACAGCCATGCGCGGCGGCCTGCGCTGGCTCGACGGAGAATGCCGGCGCCGTTCGCAGAAGACGTTTCTCGACTGCACGCCGGCCGAGCGCAGCGCGGTGCTCGATGCGATTGCGTGGCCGGAGCGCGCGAAGGACAACCCCGCGCTCAGCCAGGGCGTCGCTTTCTTCAGCAGCTTCCGCGATCTCACCGCGTCCGGGTTCTGGTCGTCGAAGATGGGCATAGAGGACCTGAAGTACATGGGCAACGTGGCCAATCCGAACTGGGACGGGTGTCCGCCCGAAGCGCTGACGCAGCTGGGGCTCAAGGCTGTGTGATCATGCGGCTTTTGTAGTTCCCCGTTTTCAGTCATCAGTGGGACAGCCTGCATCGTGACGAACACCCGACCGGTGTTGCTAATGCGGATGAACAGCACTGACAACTGATGACTGAAGACTGAAGGCTGACAACTGAAGCGTGAGAACCGAGGCACCGAGAACATGACCCGAATCACAAGACGGGAAGCGCTGGCCACCGCCGGGGTCGTAGCCGTGGGCTCGACGCTCGGCGCGGGTGCACAGACGCAGGAGAAAGCCGTCAAGAAGGGACGCCTGAAGCAGTCTGTCTGCCGCTGGTGCTACGAGCGCATCCCGCTCGAGGAGTTCTGCCGTGGCGTGGCGGCGATCGGCTTGACCGCGATGGATCTGCTGCAGCCCGAAGAGTGGGAGGTCGCCGCAAAGTACGGTCTGATCTGTTCGACGGGCTATCCCGGAAAGGGCGGCGGCTCGATTCCCGACGGCCTGAACAATCGCATGCTGCACGACACCATCGTGAAGACCTTCGAGTCGGCGCTGCCGAAGGCCAAACAGATGGGCGTCCCGAACCTGATCACATTTTTCGGGAACCGGCGCGGGATGTCGGACAACGAAGCCGCAGACAACTGCATCGCGGTGCTCGGACGGCTTGCGCCGATGGCCGAAGCCCACGGCATCACCGTCGTCGTCGAGCTGCTCAACAGCAAGGTGGATCACGCCGACTACCAGGGCGATCACACGGTGTTCGGCGTGAAGGTCGTCAAGGCCGTCAACTCGCCGCGTATCAGGCTGCTGTACGACATCTACCACATGCAGATCATGGAAGGTGACATCATCCGCACCGTCCAGCAGAACAAGCAGTGGTTCGCGCACTACCACACGGGCGGCGTGCCCGGGCGTCATGAGCTCGATCCAACGCAGGAGCTCCAATGGCCCGCCATCGTGAAGGGCATCCTCGACACCGGCTATACCGGCTACTTCGCGCACGAGTTCATCCCGACGCGTGATCCGATGACCTCTCTTCGCGAAGCAGTCGTGCTCTGCGACATCTGATCTGACGGTGCAGGGTTAAGCTGAAGGTGTAGGGCCCGACTTCAGTCGGGCCGTCGATGTGACCGGATAAGTGCCCGGCTTCAGCCGGGCCCTATCGACTCCGGCCCGACTGAAGGCGGGCCCACAAACGTCTCGCCGTGGGATTCGTGTTGATGCGCCTTTCTCTCGCGTTCATTCTCCTGGTGCTGTCTGCCATGCCGCTCGAGGCACAAGTGCGCGTTGACAAGACGACCTGGGAAGGCCACGACGCGCTGAAGCTGTCGAACGGCACCGTGGAGCTCGTACTCACGACGGGCATTGGACCGCGAATCATCCGCTACGCATTTGTGGGCGGCGAGAACATTTTTGCCGAACTGGCGGCTACGCCCGCCACCACCACGGCACTGGGCGACTGGAAGCCGTGGGGCGGACATCGCCTGTGGGCCGCGCCGGAGAGCATGCCCGGCAGCTACGGACCGGACAACGGCCCCGTGGAGGCACAGGCGAGCGGGAACCGCGTGACGCTGACGCAATCCCGCGATGCCGCCGGCCTGGAGAAGCAGATCACGGTCACGCTGGCGGAGACGGGCACCGGCGTCACCATTGCGCACCGCCTCACGAACCGCACGCCGTTCCCGCTCGATCTCGCCGCCTGGGCGCTGACGATCATGAACGGCGGCGGCACCGTCATCATCCCGAACGAGCCGCACAAGACGCACGACGAGGCACTGGAGCCCGTGCGCGCCATTGCCGCGTGGGCCTACACCGACCTGTCGGATCCACGCTGGACGCTCGGCAGCAAGTACATCCGGCTGCGCACCGATCCTGCGCTGAAGGCGTCGCAGAAGATCGGTGTCGCCAACCGCGTCGGCTGGGCCGGGTACCTCCGGACCGGCACCTTGTTCATTAAACGGGTGGATTGGGACGCGACCGCCGCGTACCCGGACTTCGGCGTGAATACCGAGACCTACACCTCGGAGAACTTCATCGAGCTCGAGACGATGGGGCCGCTCCGAACTATCGCACCGGGTGGTGCGGCAACACACCAGGAGCGCTGGTCGCTCTTCAAGGGCGTCGACGCGGGCACGACGGAAGCATCGCTCGACGCCGCACTCCAGCCGCTCGTCGCCCAGGCCAGGTAGGAACGTGGCGCGGACCGCAGGGCCGACCTACTGGGGCTGAACGCCAAGAACACCATGTCCAGAGATATGTGCGCCCGCGCGTTCCGAGGGGCGCGGGCAGCCGTGTCGATGACGGCGTTGATCGCGCCTGCCGCTGCGTTCCTGCTCGCCGTCCAGATTCCTCCACCACCGGAAGGTGCGCCGACGACGCCGGCGTTGAAACGGCTGCTCGCCCAGCGCGAGGTCGACAGCATCGCCGACGGGTACGCCTATGCCGAAGGCCCGCTGTGGCATCCCGACGGCTACCTGCTCTTCGCAGACTCGCCCCGCGATCGGATCCACAAGTGGGATCCGGCCGCCAACACGGTCAGTGTCTTTCGCGAGCCGAGCGCCGGGGCCACAGCCCTTGGCTTCGATCGCGAGGGACGCCTGCTCGCGACCGAGCACAGGAACCGGCGGATCTCGCGCACTGAGTCCGACGGCTCCATCATCACCGTAGTCGATCGGTACGACGGCAAGCGCCTGAACAGCCCCAACGACTTCGTCGTCGCGCGCGACGGCACGATCTTCTTCACGGATCCGCCCTACGGCCTGCCACGGCAGGTCGAAGGCAAGGAGCTCGATTTCCAGGGCGTCTACCGGCTGGATCCCGACGGCCGGTTGCGGCTGCTCGTGCGGAACATGGTGCGACCGAATGGGATCGGCCTGTCGCCCGACGGGAGAACGCTCTACGTCACCGACAGCGATCGAGCGCACCTGCGCGCGTTTGCCATTCGGGACGACGGCACTGTCGACGACGGGCGTGTGCTCGCGGAACTACGGCCGTGGAAGTCCGGCGTGCTTGGCGTGCCCGATGGTCTTGCCGTCAGCGCTCAGGGCCACATCCTGGTGACCGGCCCTGGCGGCGTGTGGGTCTTCGATCCGAAGGGCGGGCGCCTCGGTGTGATCCCGACACCGGAGCCACCCGCCGCGTGCACCTTCGGAGGAGCGGATGGAAAAACGCTGTTCATCACGGCCCGATCGCGCGTGTACCGGATGCGAATGACGGTGGCGGGGCGCTGATCACCGGCGTGCGTTGCCGCCGTCCCGTGCGTCCCGCTGCGACCGCCGACCGAGTCAGAGCTTGACCGTCTGTCCGCTCTTCGCCGCCTCGTAAATCGCCATCATCAGCGTCAAGTCCTTCAGCCCTTCTTCGCCTGGCGTCAGCGGCTCGGTATTGTTCATGACGCACTGCGACATGTGGTCCATCTCCTTCGCGAAGTGGTCCACCACCGGCTGCAGCCGCTCCTCCACCTTCGTGTACGTGCCCGCGCGCATGCGCAGGCCGGCGTAGCTCGTCGCCGGCTCGAGCTCGGCCCACCCGTTCGTCCCCACCGCGCGGATACGGTTGAACGGCGCGCCGTAGCTCGATGTGCAGTTGGCGAGCACGCCGCTCGGGAATCGCAGCTGGAAGTTGATCGTCTCCTCGACCTCGGCGAACCGCGGGTCGTTCGGGGTCGTGTACTCCAGTGCGCTGACCTCCGTCGGCTCCTCACCCGTCACGTAGCGGGCGGCGTTCAATGAGTAAATGCCGATGTCCATGAGCGAGCCGCCGCCGGCCATGGCGCGCTTCAGCCGCCACTGCGCCGGGTCGCCGATGTTGAACCCGTGGTCCGACAAGACGACCTTCAGGGGACCGAACTCCTTGTCGCGCGCCACCTTGATCAGCGCCTGGTTGTACGGCTCGTAGCGCACCCGGTAGGCGACCATCAGCTTGCGTTGTGCCTGGCGCGAGGCCTCGATCATCTGGCGGCACTCGGCCGGCGTGGTCGCCATCGGCTTCTCGGAGAGCACGTGCTTGCCGGCCTGCGCCGCTCGAACCGTGTACTCCGCGTGCATGCTGTTCGGCAGCACGACGTAGACGATGTCGACGTCCGGGTTGTCGCGGATCGTGTCGTAGTTCGCGTACGAGTAGATGTTCTTCTCCGCGACACCGTAACGGATGGCGAGCTTCTGCGCCTTGTCGGGGCTTCCCGAGACCAGTGCCGTCACCTTCGAGGCTTCGCACTTGGCGAAGGCCGGGAGAATCTGGTTGATGCTGAGGCTGCCGAGTCCGACGACGGCCCACCCAAGCTTGCGGCCCGGCGGATCCGGCACCCGCTGGGCGCTCGCCGCGCCGGCGGCTACGTGCGACGCGATCAGGCTGGCGCCCGCCTGCTGCAGGAATCCGCGTCGTGTGAGGCGATCGATCGGTTCGTCAGTCATGGCGGCCATCTTAGATCAGCCGCAGCGAAAGGCTGAGGATGGGCAGGAGCCCGTAGGCATTCGGCTGCGGAAGGGCGCGGACGACCTGGCGGCGGCCGGTCGGGCGCTGGATGGAGAAATGACGGTTGCGGAAACGGAAGATGATGGCGCCCGCACGGTGTTGATCACCACGCGGGCGCCGACGGACAGATCCGAACGATGTGTGTCGTTTAGCGCCGAGGCGGCGTTGCGCCACCCGAGGTGCCGCTTCCGCTCGTCCCTGGCCCTGACCCGGACGTTCCGCTGTGAGAGCCGCTGCTCTTCGAGCCGGTCGTCGCCTTCTTCTTGCCGTGGTCGTCTGATGCGGTCGACGAGCTGCCCGATGTGCCGCGGGCCGTTTCGCCGCCCACGATCTGTTCGATCTCCTGCGCCCGCTTGAGGTGCTTCTCGAGCGTGGGGAGCGTTGAGCTCGCGAACTGCTTCACCTCGCTATTGGCCGCACCAGTGGACTGCTTGCGGAAGGCGGCGACATCCTTCTGATGATCTTTGACCATGTGCTGGATGTACGCGCGGTCAAACGCCTCACCGGAGAGCTTCGACAGGTGATCCTGCGTCGCTTTGTCCTGCGCCTTCAAGGTGGCCGGGGGCGTGATGCCCTCATCCTGGGCGATCTTCGTCAGCTGGGTGTTGGCCTTGGAGTGATCGTCGATCATCATCTGGCCGAATTCCTTCACCTCGCTGCGGGATGCCTTCTGGGTCGCGAGACGCCCGAGCTCGACCTCGGCCATCCCTCCGGCGGCGGCTTCCGTGATGAAGGTGCGGTCCGGCGCGGACGCCTTGCCGCTCGCGTCCGCGCTGCCGGCGGTCTTGCCCTTCGTCCCCGAGCTGCTCGCCGTTCCGCTCTGGCCAGTACCGGCCTGGCCCGTGCCTACGGTGCCGCTCCCTGACTGGCCGGCGTTACCCGAGCCGGCCTGGTCGCCGTGTGTACTGCCCTGCTGATCGGTGGCGCCGGACCCGCTGGACGAGCCACCCTGCTGGCTGCTCCCGGATCCCGCCGTGCCCGAGCCGCTCGACTGCGCTGTCGCGGGCAGAGTCACGAGCGCGCATACCGCAGTTGCCGCGGCTATCGTCGTAAAAACCCTCTTCATTCTGTTCTGCTCCTTGTTCGTCCCCAATTGGGGATGTAAGAAGCAGACGCAAACCGAGTACCGCGTCGGACGGTCAGCCTACGCTGTGTAGTACCGGTCTCGAGGTCGACCGCGATGCAGTGCCGGCATTCAGAGCGGCTGGGAGTAGTGCCGGCCTCAAGGCCCCAGCCGTGTCGTAGTGCCGGCCTTCAGGCCGGCCGCAGATGTACTGCCGGCCGTTAGGCCGGCGACATGGCCCCTACGTAATGAGCTCGGCGCGCACCACCGTGTTGTAGTCGGGTTCACCCGACTCCGGGTCGGCGAGCTCGGCATCGAGCAGCCCAACTGCTTCAGGCCAGTACACCTGGAGATTACCGTCTCGAATCGGGATGATGATGATCGTCCCACTGAACGTGCCCGAAGCTGAGACCAAGCGGACACCCGCGCCGTCGGTTGCTCCCAGGGCCGCCGCATCTGCTGGGCTCATGAGCACCGCATCGCGCGGCGCGCCCGTGAGCGGATCGACCGGTCGCTGAACCATCGAGTTGAATTGCTTGCCGCGGCGGGTGGAGAGCAAGAACGTCCCGGGCTCCGGCCGACGTCCGCGCAGCTGCACGGCGCTGAATCGCGCGCGTCCGTCCGCCGTGGCGAACAGCCCGTCGTCGAAGAGCCGTGGTCCGCCCCACTGCACCTGGTCGCCTGCCGCCTGCAGCGTCTCGATGCCGGCGTAAAGCGGCACCGCACGCGGGATCTCGGCGCGGATGGCCGCTGCGTCGCGGTAGCGCAGTTGGTCCGCCGCCGCCGGCTTCACGCGCGCCATCACTTCGCCGAGCGCCCACCACTCGGCGCGCGCGCTGCCGATCCGCCGGCCGGCGATTTCCGGCGAGAGGATGATCCGCCGCTCCGTCGAGGTCTCGGTGCCGCCGCCGGGCGCCTCGTAACGTGTCGTCGCGGGCAGCACGAGGACGGTGTCGGACGGGTCGACGAGCATCGACGACGACAGCACGATGTCGTGATGGACGCGCAGCCGCGGCCGGTGCAGTGCCCGTCGCGTGCGCTCTCCGTTGGCCACGGTCTCGAGGAAGTTGCCGCCGACCAGCCAGAGCGCATCCAGCCCGCCGCGCGCCGAGGCCGCGAGCATCGCGTCGGCTGAAAGGCCTGGTTGCTTCGGCACCGCCAGGCCCCAGAGCGCGGACCAGCGGTCGCGCGTGGCGCCGTCAACGGCCGGTGTGCATCCGACCTCTGCGCCGCCCTGCACGCCGGAGTGGCCGCGAATCGGCATCAGCCCCCGGTGCGGTCGGCCAACGAGACCCCGCGCGAGCGCCACATTCAGGAGCGCGCGGATGGTGTCCACGCCGTGTGCGTGCTGGGTCAGGCCCATCGACCACACGAACACCGCGTTCGGCCGATCCACGAGCAGGCGCGCAAAGCGCTCGATGTCCGCTCGGCGCGATCCGCTCTCGATCTCGATGTCGCTCCACGGCGAGGCGAGTGCCGCGTCGGCGGCCGCCTCGAAGCCTGTCGTGTGCTGTGCGATGAACCTGCGATCGACGGAGTCGTTCTCGAGCAGCGCTCTGAGCGTGCCGACGAGAAACGGCAGGTCACCGCCGGTGTGGACGCAGAACCAGTGATCCGCGAGCTTCGTGCCGAACAGGGCGCTCTCGGCAACCGACGGCACCCAGTACCGCTCGAGCCCGGGTTCGCGCAGCGGATTCACCACGGCAACCTGGGCTCCGCGCTGACGGGCGTAATACAGGTACTTGGTGGTCACCGGCTGGTTGTTGGGCGTGTTCGAGCCGAACAACACGACCAGGTCGGCGCCGATCCAGTCCGTGTAGCTGCAGGTCGAGGCGCCGTATCCGAGCGCCTCCTTCATCGCCACCGTCGATGCGGCATGACACAGGCGCGCGGAGTTGTCTACGTGGGGGCTGCCGTACACGCGCGCGGCCTTTTGCGCGACGTAGTACGACTCATTCGTGATGCCGCGCGATGTAAGGTAGAACGCTGCACGTGCCGGATCGATGGCGCGAAGGTGCGCGGCGGCGATGTCGAGCGCCTCGTCCCAGCCAATCACGCTGAACCCAGGTTCTCCGGCGCGGCGCACCATCGGCTCCGGCAGCCGCCCCAGGTCCCGCAGCGCCTTCGATGTGAGCGCGCGGAGCGGCGCCACGTCGCCCAGCACGCCCGGATCGAGCGCGGGCGCGGTGTTCAGCCGCAGCAACTCCAGCCGCACCATGCACAGGTGCATGCCGGTCATCGTCCAGTCCCGGAGGCCTCTCGTGCCAAGCGCGCACCCGTCGCACACGCCTTGCGACAGGATCCGCCACGCAAATGGGAGCTCGTCGCGATTCGTCCACGCGACGCGTGCCATGTCCAGGAAGTGATGGGGTTTTCGCTGGCCAATCCCGGTGGGCACCAGCGAAGCCCAGGTGGCGGGCTTCCACATTCAGGGATCTTAAGGGCTAGAGGCGAAGGGCGATGGGCGAAAGGCTCCTGCTCCGGCCTCGCAGCCCGGATTGAGGCCTCCGCGCAAAGCCTCTACCTCGAGCTCTCGAGCCTCGGCGCCAGCTTCCAGCCGCCGCCGCCCCCGCCAGCCGCCAGCCGCCAGCCTTTGGCCCTTCAGCCCCTTACCCGTCCGCCGTGCGTGTAGATATTGAACCGCTCGCCTCGGGCGAAGCCGACGAGGGTGATGCCGCAGATGTCGGCGCACTCGATCGCCAGGCTCGACGGTGCGGAGACGGCGACGAGCATCGGGATCCCTGCGAGGCAGGCCTTCTGGACCAGTTCGAAGGAGGCTCGCCCGCTCACCACGAGGACGTAATCGCTCAACGGGAGCGAGGCCGCCTCGAGCATCCCGCCGACGATCTTATCGACGGCGTTGTGGCGGCCGACATCTTCCGCTGCCGCGACCACGTCGCCGTCGTACCTGACGAGGGCTGCTGCGTGCAGTCCGCCGGTGCCTGTAAAGACCGGTTGCGCGGCGCGGAGCTCCGCGGGCAAGCGAGCGACTCGAGCCGCACCGATGATCCACGTGCGCGTAACGGGCGCCGCCTCGCGTGCAAGTGACTCCAGCGACAGCCGCCCGCACAGACCGCAGGCGGACGTCATGGTCACATGCCGGCGCTCGCCGAGCTGCTCCTCGAACGCATCTGCCGCCGCTTCGTGGAGCACCACGTTCAGGCGATTGCCCAGGACCGGATCCCCGGGCCACGCTTCCACGGCGACGGCGTCCGCAGAGGCCGCGATGACGTGTTCGCTGAACAGAAAGCCAAGCGCGAGGTGGCGATCGTCCCCCGGGGTCCGCATGATCACGGCGAAGCGCCGGCCATTGACGCGCACTTCGAGTGGCGCCTCGACGGCGACGAGATCGTGGCGCTCGCCGCGGGATGTGCCGCTCTGGGTCGTCACCGGCACGCTGCGGCTCGCGGGAGATGTCATGGTCATGCGCGAAGGAGCCCCTTGCTGCACATCGAAATCAACTCTGCCATCGAGCCTGCAGATCGAACCACGTCACCACGACAACTACCATCAGGAGAGGATGCCGGAGATGCGGATCACGACCCCGACGCAGGCTCCAGCCCGTCGAGGAAGCGCCGCACCACGGCGGATGCGTCGCGTTTCTCACCCTCCACAGCGTAGTTCATCGACCGCATGTCTGCCTCGTGGATGCGACCGGCGAGCCGGTCGAGCGCGGTGCGAACGCGTGGCTCCCGCAGCAGCGTGGCAGCGTGCACGACGGGCACCGCATCGTAGGGCGGGAAGTAGTGCCGGTCGTCCTCGAGCATGACGAGGTCGAGGGCGGCGATCAGGCCCGCGGTCGCATCCCCGGCGATCATGTCGACCTGCCGGGTCGCGACTGCCCGGTAGGTGAGCGAGAGATCCATGACCCGTGGCGCAGCCGCGAACTGCAGGCCGTATGCGCGCGACAAGCCCGGGAAGCCGTCCGCACGCTCGAGGAACTCGTAGCCGAACCCGGCCCGCCAGCCGCGCGCGTGCGGCACGGCGTCGCTGATCGTGCGCAGCCCGAGCCGGCGCGCATCGTCGCCGCGCACCAGCATTGCAAACGTATTGTTGAAGCCGAGCGCGGGCAGCATCGCCCGTCCCGTGGCAGCGTACTGCTCCTGCACGGTGGCGAGCACGGCGCGTCGGTCGCTGACGACCGGCTGCTTGAAGATGGCGGAGAGCGCCGTGCCCGTGTACTCGACGTACACATCGATTTCGCCTGCGCGCACAGCCCGGTCGCAGATGAACGTGCCGCCCAGGTTCAGCCGCCTGTCCACCGTGAGCCCACCATATCGCTCGAGCGTTTGCGCCAGCAATTCCCCCAGGATGATCTGCTCGGTAAAATTCTTCGACCCGACCACGACAGCGTTCGTGCGCCGGGACGTGAGGGCGAGCGAGACGCCGGCGAAGGTCACCAGCACGAGCGCGCCCGCCGCGAGTACGGTGGACACACCGCGCCGGCGGCGTCCGCGCGTCCGCCGTTGCAGCAGGGCAAGCGCACCGTCCGCAACGAGCGCGAGCGCGGCCGACGGCACGGCCCCGGCGAGGATGACCGTGGCGTCCACCATCGACAGGCCGCGGAAGATGTACTCGCCGAGCCCGCCGGCCCCGATCGCTGCCGCAATCGTCGCGGTCCCAACGCCGACGACGGTCGCCACGCGGATGCCCGCGAGCATCGAGGGCCAGGCGAGCGGCAGTTCGATCAGCCGCAGCAGCTCGAACGGCCGCATGCCCATTGCGAGTGCCGCCTCGCGCACGGCCGGATCGATTCCCTGAAAGCCCGCGACCGTCGTCCGCATGATCGGCAGCACGGCGTAGAGCACGAGTGCAACGATCGCCGCTCTGGGGCCGATCCCGCCGACGAAGGGCAGCGGCAGCAGGAAACCGAAGAGCGCAAGGCTGGGGATCGTCTGCACCAGGTTCGCGATGCCCAGAATGGGCGGTCCCAGACGCGGGCGCTTCGCGGCGACGATCCCGAGGGGTACCGCGAGCGCCAGCGCGACGGCCGTCGAGAGCACAACCAGCCCGACGTGCTGGGCCACGAGGTGACCGAGCTCGGACGCGTGCGTCTGCCAGAAGGCGATGAGCCTCACTCGGAGGTCCCTCCTGCATCGAGCAGGCGGCGCACGCGGGGGTCATCGGACTGCGCCACGACTGCGGCCGTGTCCCACGCGATGAGCGTGCCGTCGTCGAGGACGCCGACGCGGTCGCCGAGCGCGAAGGCTTCTGACATGTCGTGCGTGACGATGACCACGGTCTTCTGGACGTGCGCCTGGATGGCCCGGAACTCCGCGCGCAGCTCCGAGCGCGTGATCGGATCGAGCGCTCCGAACGGCTCGTCCATCAGCAATACGGGTGGGTCGACCGCCAGTGCGCGCGCGATGCCCACGCGCTGGCGCTGGCCGCCCGAGAGCTCGTCGGGCCACCGGTCGCGGAACTCGCCAGGGGGCAGGCCCACGAGCGCCAGCAGGTCCTCGGTACGTGCCCGGGTGCGCTCGGCGGACCACGCGAGCAGCCGCGGCACGATGCCGACGTTCTCGCCCACGGTCAGGTGCGGGAACAGCCCGATCTCCTGCAGGACGTAGCCCGTGTGCCGCCGGAGGTCGTACGGATCCCACGCGCGCGTCTCGCGGCCGCTGACGAGGATCGTGCCGGCCTGCTGTTCGAGCAGGCGGTTGATCAATTTGAGGACGGTGCTCTTGCCCGCCCCGCTGCGGCCGACGAGGGCCAGCGTCTCGCCCTCGGGAACCGAGAACGAGACATTCTCGAGGATGCGCCGCGCCGGGCGGGAAAACGTAACCGAGCGGAACTCGATGGCCGAGAGGCGCACGGACGGATTCTATCCGCGTCCGCGCATGCTCACCGCCGCACTTCGAAGTCCAGCCACTGCCGCCGATCGATCTGTGTGCAGACGAGGGGCCTGCGACGACGCGGTCCCGAGCGCATTCGCGCATGCCGAATGCAGAGCCTTGTCGTCACGGCTGACACTCTGCGCCCACGTCTCTACGCATCGTGCATCCTGCATGTCAGATACGCCAGCCCGAGAGTCCGTCGAACGGGCTCTCCTACGCGCCGTGCTCCTTGTGCTGGCAGCCCTTGAACTCCGTGAAGAACACCTGGCCGTCGTCGCCGATGTCCTGGAGCAGGCCGGCTTCGGAGGTGTAGAAGCCGGTAATCGTCATGCCCTTGAGGGCCTGGAAGAATTCCACACCCGCCATGTCGGCCGGTGTCGTCGTCGTCGCGGTGCTGAGGGTGGTCAGCAGCTCGATTTGCTGCGGCGGCTGGGCGGTCAAGAACCGCGATTGAAAGCGCTCTTGGCTTCGCGTGTCGATCCATGCGAGGCCCTGCAGGAATTTACTCCGATCCTCGGGTTTGGCGTCCGCGAGCACGGCGTCGATGTACTCGTTGACCTTCGCCGCCTTGGCCCCAGGCGTCTCGGTCTGCGGGATGATCAGCTCGGTCAGCGTGATGACCAGCTCATTCTGGCCCGGATCGAACACCCTCGGCGTCCAGGCGCCGGCGCGCGCTTCCGGCGATGGCCGGTGCGCCGCATGCTGATCTGCCAGGGCGAGGAGATCCTCGACCCAGAGTGGTGCCGTCACCGCCGCCGCGCCGCCCGTCGCGAGGTGCCGAAGCGCCTGACGCCGGGTGAGTTCAGATGGCATAGACGGGAACCCTTTCCTTTCCGGCAAATCCGATCCGCTCCTACGGTCAACGGTCAACGGTCAACGGTCAACGGTTAACGGTTGACGGTTAACGGTTGACGGTAAGGTTAAGCCCAATACGCCGTTCCGGCCGGTGCTTCGATGACGATCTGTTTCAGAAACGCGATCGCCTTCTTCAGCCCTTCGTCGCCCGACATCAGGCTGTCTTCGTGCTCGATGCTGATGACATGGTCGTAGCCGACGAGGCGCAGGTTCGAGATGATGTCACGCCAGACGCTCTCCCCGTTGCCGTAGCCGACGGTACGGAAGATCCAGGAGCGCTTGATCTCGTCGGTGTACTTCTTCGTGTCGAGCACGCCGTTCACGGCGGTGTTCTGCGCATCGATGCGGCAGTCTTTCGCGTGCACGTGGTAGATGCAGTCGCCGAGCGCCCGGATCGCCGATGGCACGTCGACCTGCTGCCAGAACATGTGGCTCGGATCGAAATTGCAGCCAATGGTGCCGCGGGCCACGTCGCGCAGCCGCAGCATCGTCTCGGGGTTGTAGACGACGAAATTGGGGTGCATCTCAATTGCCACGCGCACGCCCGCCGACTGACACGTCTTCGCCGTCTGGGTCCAGTAGGGAATGACCTTCTCCGTCCACTGCCATTCGAGCATCTCGAGGTACTCGGGCGGCCAGGGCGCCGTGATCCAGTTTGGCTGCCTGGCGGATGGGTCTCCGCCCGGACAGCCGCTGAACGTGATCACCTGCTTCACGCCGAGCCGTTGGGCAAGCTGCACGGTCTGCTCGAAGACCTTGTGATGCTCCGTGGCAATCTGCGGGTCGGGATGAATCGGGTTCCCGTGGCAGCTGAGCGCGCTGATGACGAGCCCCCGATCCTCGATGGCCTTCCCAAACGCCTTGAGCTTGCCTCCGTCGGCGAGCAGATCCGCCGGGTTGCAGTGAGCGTTCCCCGGATACGCGCCCGTGCCGATCTCGATTGCGCCGACCCCGAGTTCCTTCAGGTAATCGAGGGTCTCTTCAAATGGCTTGTTGCCGAACAGGACTGCAAAGACGCCGATACGCATAGGGATGTCTCCTCTTTGGCTCCGGGCTCCGGGCTCCGGGCTTCAGGCCGTGCAGCCGGCATCGTCGATGTGCATTGTGCATCGTGCATTGTGCATTACGCTGCACCGCGCGCACTGCCTGACACCGTCACCCACCGCTTCGTTCCCGCCGACTTCTCCATCGCCGCCAGCACCCGCTGATTCTGCACGCCGTCCGCGAAGTTGGGCGCCGGCAGCTTGTTGGCCGCGACCGCCTGCAGCAGATCGTAGACGGTGTGGATGAACGTGTGCTCGTAGCCGATGATGTGGCCCGCCGGCCACCACGCGCTGAAGTACGGGTGGTGCGGCTCGGTGACCATCACGGTATGAAAGCCCTGGACCGACTTGTCGTCGCCCGTCAGGTAGACCTCGAGCTCGTTCATGCGTTCCATGTCGAACGCCACCGAGCCCTTGCTGCCGTTGATTTCGAAGCGGTTGTAGTTCTTGCGTCCGGTCGCGAACCGCGACGCCTCGATGGTGCCGAGCGCGCCGTTGTCGAACCGCACGATCGACGCCGACGCGTCGTCCACCGTCACAGGTCCCTTCTTCTTCGGATTGTCGGGCAGCGGCCGTTCCTTGACGAAGGTCTCGAGCGCGGCGGTGACCTCGGTGATCTCACCGACCAGGAAGCGCGCCAGGTCGAGTGAGTGCGACGCGATGTCGCCGAGCGCACCCGAGCCTGCCTTGTCCTTCTGAAGCCGCCAGTACAGCGGCACGCTCGGATCGGCTACCCAGTCCTGCAGGTACGTGCCGCGATAGTGGTACAGGCGTCCGAGCTTTCCCTCGTCGATCAGCTGCCTGGCCAGCATCACCGCCGGAGCACGCCGGTAGTTGTGGCAGACCATGTGGATGACGCCCGCCTTCTCCACCGCTGCGAGCATCTGCTGCGCCTCGCGCACCGTGTTCGCGAGCGGCTTCTCGCAGAAGACCACCTTGCCCGCTTTGGCCGCCGCGATCGCGATCTCCGCGTGACTGTCGCCGGGCGTGCTGATGTCGATGATGTCGATATCCGGTCGGTTGACGACGTCCCGCCAGTCGGTCGCGGCCTCGTCCCACCCCAGGCGATCGGCAGCTTCCTTGACGTTCTTCGCGTCTCGCCCGCAGATCACTTTCAGGCGGGGCGTCAGCGTCGGCGTGAAGAAGCGTGCGACCTGGCGCCACGCATTGCTGTGCGCCCGGCCCATGAAGGCATACCCGATGAGTGCCACGTTGACGTGTGCCATGTCTGTGCTCGATGAACGCGTGAAGAATGACCGACGCGGGTACGGGCAGTCAACGCCCGACGCGCAACAGGGCAGGCAGGTGTGGCGCCAGGCGTGAGGCTCGGGTGGCCGGCGGTCCAGCCCCTATTTCGTGGCCGCCGGCTTCTTCTTGGCCGCCGACGCGGGAGCGCCCTTCAGCTTCGGATCGAAGTGCCGGACGTACTTCGCCAGCTCGAGGATCTCCTGCTCCGAGAACCGGGTCTTGAACGGCATCATGGCCGTCCCAGGGACACCGTTGGTGATCACCTTCGCGAGCTCCTGCACCGTCGTGCCGTGCTTCCACTTGCCGTCCGCGAAGTTCATCGGTTCGAGTGCCGCGTTCCCGTCGGCCATGTGGCAGGGCTGGCACACGGCCTTGTAGTTCTCTTCGGCGGTCTTGCCCGTCGCCGCGGTCTGCGCGCCGGCCGCGGCCGCCAGCGACAACCCGAGAACACCAGCGAGTAAAAGGGATCGGGGATTCATGATGGGATGCCTGAGCAAAGGGAGTGCCGCAATACGCCGTTCCGGAGCGTAGACAACCTCCCGAAAATAGCTGGGCAGTGATCGCGTTGTCAAGGCGGTATCCTGAGCCGAGGCGCTGGTGGCCGATCTGTACGCCTGTAGTACCATGCGCGCGATTTGCCGCCTGGCGCCCGACCCGTTCGGCAGCCGGCGTCCGCCCGCTCCTCCGGAGGCCGCATGCAGCTTCAGTGGATCGATTACCTCATCATCCTGATCTACTTCGCCTTCGTGATCGGGATTGGCGTCGTCCTGAAGAACTTCGCCAAGACGAGCACCGACTTCTTCCTGTCGGGACGCTCGATACCCGCGTGGATCACGGGGCTCGCGTTCATCTCGGCGAACCTGGGGGCGCAGGAGGTGATCGGCATGGGCGCGAGCGGCGCCAAGTATGGTATCGCCACCTCCCACTTCTACTGGATCGGGGCGATTCCGGCCATGGTCTTCGTCGGCATCTTCATGATGCCCTTCTACTACGGCTCGCGCGCCCGGTCCGTGCCGGAGTACCTCAAGCTGCGGTTCGACGAGAAGACGCGCGGGCTGAACGCCATCTCGTTCGCGGCGATGACGGTGTTCTCATCCGGTGTGTCGATGTACGCGATGGGCAAGCTGCTGCAGCTGTTGCTCGGGTGGGATTTCACCGTATCGGTGCTGCTCTCGGCCGGCATCGTCCTCGTCTACACCTACCTCGGCGGGCTCACATCAGCAATCTACAACGAGGTATTACAGTTCTTCCTCATCGTCGCCGGCTTCGTTCCGCTCGTGTTTCTCGGCCTGCGCGATGTCGGGGGACGCGAGGGGTTGTTCCGGCGCCTCGCCGAGGTGTCCGCGGCCCGCGCGTTCGAGCCGGGAGCCCTCAGCCATTCCTGGCAGTACATGGGCACGCCCTCCCAGAACCCGATGGGTGTCGAGGCGTTCGGCCTTGTGATGGGGCTCGGGTTCGTCCTCTCGTTCGGTTATTGGTGCACCGATTTCCTGGTCGTGCAGCGTGCCATGGCTGCCGAATCGATGAACTCGGCTCGCCGCACGCCCCTCATCGCCGCGTTCCCGAAGATGCTGTTTCCGTTTCTCGTCATCCTGCCCGGGATGATTGCGATCTCGGTCACCGATCGGCCGACGATGCTGCCCGCCCACTTGCGGTGTGCGGCGGAGCAGTCGACACCGGCGACGGCGGGCGCGCCGACGGCGGCGAGCTCGTGGGAGGGCATCGTTCCGCCGAAGGTTGACGACAAGACCTGTCAGCCGATCGTGGGTACTGACGGGCGTGTCGCGGTGGACTACGACCTTGCCACGCCGATGATGCTCATGCACTACTTCCCGGCCGGCATCCTCGGGCTCGGCCTCTGCGCGCTCATGGCGTCGTTCATGTCGGGAATGGCCGGCAACACGACCGCGTTCAACACCGTCTGGACCTACGACATCTACCAGAGCTACATCAACAAGCACGCGTCCGACGCGCACTACCTTCGGATGGGACGGGCGGCCACTGTCTTCGGCATTCTCATATCCGTCGCGGCGGCCTACGTGGCGCAGCTGTTCAACAACATCATGGACCTGCTGCAGCTCGTCTTCGCGTTCGTCAACGCGCCGCTGTTCGCGACGTTCATGCTCGGCATGTTCTGGAAGCGCGCGACGGGGCACGGCGCGTTTCTGGGCCTGGTGTCTGGCACGCTCGCCGCTGCGGTGCACCATGGCCTGACGCTGCCGGCCGGCGCCGCCGTCGGGTTCAAGGGCGGCTTTCTCGGCACCGTGCTGCACCACTACCCGAGCGAGATGGCGCAGAACTTCTGGACGGCGATCTTCGCGTGGACCACGTGTTTCGTCGTGACGATCCTGGTCTCGATGGTCACGGCGCCGCGAGCCGAGGCCGACCTGAAGGGGCTCGTCTACTCGCTGACGCCACGCCCCCGGGATGAAGGCGTCCCGCTTTACCGGCAGCCCGGGCCGCTGGCGATCGTCGTGCTGCTCGCGACGATCGTGCTCAACATCATCTTCTGGTAGGGAGGCCGCGTGGACATCCGGTTACCGGTCGGCGCCATCTTCGCCATTTACGGGCTGCTGCTCACGGTCTACGGCCTCATGTCGGGCGACGTCGAGGCTCGGCACATGCTCCTCGGCCTGCAGGTGAACATCGTCGCCGGGGTGGGAATGCTCATCTTCGGCGCAAGCTTCCTCTACCTCGCGCGCAAAGGGACGCCAACGGTGCGCTCGTCCAGTCTGTCGGCCGAAGGCCGCGCGATCGAAAGTCGCGAGCGCCGCACGGGGCTCGAGGGACACTAGAGGCGCCGGGGGCTGGAGGCTGGAGCCCTGTGATAAAACCAGTCTGACCGGCACCTGCGTGATTCGGCCGCGAGGGCAGCGCTTCAGCCGCGAGCCGCCGATTTCCCGCCGCCCGCCTATAGCCTCCAGCCTCCAGCCTCCAGCCTCCAGCCCCCAGCCCCCAGCCTCCAGCCCCTAACCTCCAGCGCCTACCGTCCAGCCCCCATCAGCCCGTCCAGGTAGAAAGCCATGAATTCGTCGCGCTTCGGCTCGAAGCAGACGGTGGTGGGCTTGCCGCGTGCAGCATCGACCTTCGTGTAGCCCTTGTCGTCCACGATCAGCGAGAGCGTGTCCTTCCGGCCGAAGAACGCGCCTGGCCGCACCGTCTCGGCAACGGCGAGTTGATCGTGAAGCGTCATGCGCGACGTGGGGTTCTCGAGCCACAATCGGTACAGCGCCTCGAGGGCACGCGTCACCGGAGAATCGTGCTTGCGAAGCCGCTCGCGCTCCTCGTCCTTGAGCGTGACGTACGTGGTGGAGTCGAGGGGCACCGTTGTGATCGGCAGCCCGGCGGCGTACACCACCTGGGCGTCCGGGGTTGACGCAACGACGTTCCACTCGGGGATGGGGGCCGATTGCACCGCCGACGCCCCGATCGATCCGCTCATGAGGACGACCCGCTTGAACAGCTTTGCGATGCCGGGATCCTTTCGGAGCGCGTCGGCGACATTCTCGAGCGGTCCGACGGCGACCAGAGTGATCTCGCCGGGCTGCTTGCGCACGGTCTCGATGATGAAGTCGGCGGCGGGCTGATTCACCGGCGCCTTGGTCGTAAAATCCTCGGCCCACGTGAACTGGTACTCGGGTTCGTCACCGGTCTTGCGCCCTACCGCCACGGGCACGTCATCGCGGCCGCCGACGTGCAACAGCTTGCAGGCAACTTTCGCACGTGCCGGCGTGTTGCCGTGCGTGATTGTCACGCCCATCAGTTCCAGTGTCGGCGACTGCATCGCCAACCCCAGCGCCCAGCCATCGTCGATGTCGTCGCCGATGTCCGTGTCGAGGATGACCTTCAGACGCTGTGCGGACGCCTCGGCGCTCGTACCGAGGAGCGCCAGCAGGACAGCGAGAGCCGAGATGGCGGCGTGAGCGCGAGCGAGTGCAGGATGCGTCATGGGATCATCGAGGCTGAACAGGCTGAAGTGAACGCCCCGGCAGGCTGCGGGCGCGCGAACGACCGGAACGATACTCCGTGTCGCACTCGAAAGTTTCGATTCGAGTTTTCCCGAGGTCACCCGCGGCGGTCAAGGAGACCGGCGGTCAGGCACGTCAGTTGACCGCACACGGAGCCAATTGTAATTGCCGACGCCGCCGTTCTCGACGGATGCGACATCCAGCACGAGCGTCACCGCGTGGGTCCCGGCGGTCATCGATAGTCCGGTTTTCGTCACGGTCTGCCATGTCTGCCAGCCGCCGGTGTTTGGCACCGCGATCGGACCTGTGCGATCCACGCCGTCGATCTCCACATGGAACCGGGCTCCCGTACCGACGTTCGCCACTCGGTACGTCGAGCGTGTAGGTGCCCGTGGCGGTCACGCTCACCGGTACTTCAGCCACTCGCCCGGACGTGTCCACCCGACGTTGTACCCGCCGCCCGTGTCGGTGGTCCCCTCGATGTCGACATTCGTCGTCCGGTACTCGTCACCGGCGTTACCTGTCGTCGTGTCCAGGTACGCCACGTCGAGAACCCCCCTGATCGAAGTTCTCGATCTGCATCGTTCCGGGCAGGGTCACGGCCGTACCGCCATACGGTGTGCTGCCGGACGACGTGGCGCCCTTCAGAATCGTGAAGTAGTCGCGCTTCACGCCGGCCTGGTCGATGAACGCAGCGTCGAGCCGGTTGCCGTTCACGTCGAGCACCATCGAGCCCAGGCTGTTCAGCGAGATGAACATGGCCGGGTGGTTGAGAAGCCCGCCGCTTGTCTGCCCCGAGCTGCCGGCCACGGCGTAGACGGCCCCCTCGTGGGCGGCGATGCCGTAGGTGGGCTTCCTGTATGCGCCCGTTCCGTCCTCGCGTCCGCTGCCGCCGTTCTTCTTCATCGACGACGTGAAGGTGCTCGACGTGCCGTAATGGCCGTCGATGAGGAACGAGCGTTCGTAGGAATGGCTGTGCCCGGAGAGCACCAGGTCAACCCCGGCATTCTCGAGGATGGGCAGCGCGTTCTGCCGCATCTCCTTGAGCTCGATGTCGGTGTCGGAATCGTGTGAGCCCTTCGAATACGGCGGATGGTGGAAAAACGCGATGACCCACGGCTGCGTGGTGCTCGCCAGGTCGTTCTGCAGCCACGTGAGCATCGGCCCGGTCGCCGACCGGTTGGTTTCGAACGACTCGAGGCAGACGAAGTGGATGTTGGCGTAATCGAACGAGTAGTACGCCTCCGTTCCAGACGCGAGACCGCCGGCCTCACCTGACTTGGGCAGCGTGAAGATGTTGTAGTACGGCCCCGTCTGCGTCGCCGAGTCGGCGCTGACGCCGTCGTGGTTCCCAAGCGTCGGCCAGAGGACGCTCTTCCGGAGCATCGTCGGAAAGATGTCGAACACTGCGGCCTGGAACTCCGCATCGGTGCCGCTCGTGTACGCGTTGTCGCCGAGCATCAGCCACAGGTTCGTATGCCGCGTGCCCGTGTACGCGTAGTACGCGTCGCGGACCGCCCGCACGTTCGCGTTGGCCGTGCCGGAGTCGCCGAGTACCCACACCCGCGTGGCCTTGCTGGTGCCCGCCACCGGCGGGGTCAGGAAGAAATGCGTCGCGTCACCGCCGGCGAGCACGGTCGTGCCGCTGCCGACCGAGTAGTAGTACGCCGTGTTCGGCAGCAGACCCGTGAGGGTCACCACGTGCTCCGTCGTCGCCACGGTGTCCTCGGCTGCCCAGGTGTTGGCGCCCGCGGCCTGGCCGTACTGCACGCGGCCGACGACCGGTGCGCTCGTTCGCCACCGCACCACGGTGCTGGATGGTGTGCCCAATTGCAGGTAGGGCCCGCGCGTGAGCGTCACCGACGACGAGGACGTCAGCTCGAGGTTGAAGCTGATGTCGCTGCTGGTGAGGTCCGACTGGTGGATCTCGACCGCGAGGACGTTCGTACCTGCGACGAGCAGCGCCGGGTTCACGCTGGCTGTCACGTAGGTCCGCTCGTTCGCGTCGAGCACGACTGACGACGCGAATGTGGATGCCGTGATCGCGCCTGCCGGCATGTTGGTGCGGAACACCTCCGTACCGTTCAGATAGACCACGGCGCCGTCATCGCGGAGCATGCGCAGGGTGAGCCCGCCGTAGGCCGACGGATTGGCAACGCTGAAAGCCCGGCGGAAATACGTGGTGACGTACTTGGCGGTGCTGTTCGGGCCGTAGCCAACGATCGTGGCTTCGTCGCCGTCGCCATACCCGAGTTCCGCTGCGCCGCTCTTCCACCCGGTGTCGTTGAACGCGGCGGCGCGCCAGGCGGTGCCCTGATCGGAGCCGGTGTCGAGATACCTCCACACGCTCCCGGCGGGCACGAGCGGGGATTGAGCCCGCGCGGGTGATGCCGGGAGGGTCGAGAGCGCGAGCACAGCTGCGACGAGACGCAGCAGCGGCGCAGGATGACGACGAAGGTGCGATCGGGCCTGTTGAATCATGGGGTTCTCTTCGCGATCTCGAGATCGGCCAGCGCCGATGCGGCATGGGCACGTAGCGCCTCGTTCTGGCGCGTATGCTGCCGCTCCGGCGGCAACGCATCGAGCGCTGCGATAGCAGTGATAAAGGCAGCGCGCGCGTCAGGCGCACGGCCGGCGGCCAGCAGGATGTCGCCGCGGCGGAGTGTCCAGTGCGGATGCGCGCCGGAGGCGGCGGTCAGGCGATCCAGGCGGAGGAGGGCGGCATCGTAATCGCCGAGCGACAACTCGCATTCGATCGCCTCGAGCGTGAGCGTGACCACCGGACCCAGCCGCGCCATGCCCTCGTCGAGTCCGTCGAGGGCGGCGGCGGGGCCGGCAGAGGCGCGGACGAGGCGTGCGCGCTCGATGTACCAGTCGGGATTCGGTGACAGTCCGAGCGCACGGTCGTAATCGATCCGCGCGTGGCTCGGGTCGGCGGTCGCCGCCCGGGCCCGGGCGCGCACGACGAGCGCCTCAGCGTGGTTTGGTTGTGCCGCCAGAAACCGATCGAGGTCCGGCAGGGCATCGCCTGGTCTGCCCGCCTCGAGGAGAAGTCGCCCACGGGCCAGCCGTGCGGCATCGAGGGTCAGGTCCAGGCGTAGGGCGATCGCGTAGTCCGCGAGCGCGGGCTCTGTTTCGTGATGGGCGCGATAGAGCTCACCGCGCGCGAGATAGAGCGCCGCGTCGTCCGGCTGCCTGGCGATGGCGCGAGACGCGGCAGCGATCTGCTCGTGCAGGTCGCCATGGGCCGACACGATCACCGGAGCGCACAGGGTGAGCCCCGTGATGACAAGGCGGGCGATGGCCGGTCGTATACGGTGCGCGGGTCGGGAAGGGACTTGAGGAATTGGAGTGCCTTGGCAGGGAAGCCGCTCGGATTGTAAGCGTCGGCGGTGGAACGGCGCAAACTCTGGCACGGGCTCGTAAAGCGGAACAGTTAAATTACCTAAATAATCTCCTTATATTCGCTGTTGATTCGCCTATGTATCGTACGCTAGGCTATAGCGAACGAAAGGCGAAGACATGGCCCCTGCTGCCGCTCGCGTTGCGCTCGAATCGCTGCTCCGGGATCGTAAGCTCGACACCACGCTCACGGCCGCGTTGCCGCTCGAGTGGGCGCGCGACGATGAGTGTGCGCCGACGGGTCTGCCGCCGCTCGATGCCGAGCTCAGAGGCGGCGTGCCCCGCGGCCAGGTTTCCGAGATTGTCGGTCCGCGGTCGTCGGGCCGCACCAGCGTACTGCGTGCGCTCATGGCCGAGGCCACCGCGCGCGGTGAGCTCGTGGCGCTCATCGACACGCTCGATCGCTTTGATCCAGCGTCGGCGGCGGCGGCGGGTGTCGATCTCGCGCGGCTGCTGTGGGTGCGCGGGCAGGATGTGCCGCTGACGCCGATGGCGCTTGCACCCGGCTGGGAGCCCTCCAGGCCGCGGCCCGGCCGCACGCGCGACAGCGTCCTTGCGCGGGCGCTCGATCGTGCCGTCAAGGCCCTCAACCTCGTGCTCCAATCGGGCGGGTTCGGCCTCGTGGCGCTCGACATCGCCGATGTGCCGCTCGACGCGTTGCGCGAGCTGCCGTTCAACACCTGGATGCGCCTGCACCGGGTCGTCGACGCGAGCGACACGGCGTGCGTGCTCGTGGCCGAAGTGCCACAGGCCCGCAGCACCAGGGGTGTGAGCATTCGGCTGCAACCGCAACGTCATCGCGCCGTGTGGCCGGGTGGTGACGCCACGCCTGCGGCACGTGAAGGCCGCACGGCGCGTGACACGTCCGGTCCGGTATCCGGGCCGGGTGCTGGCATCCAGGCGCCACGGCCCATGCCGTCACGAGAAGGGCTCGCGCCCGAGGTGTTTCACGCGGCGGTGCTCGCCAGCCGACGCCCGTTCGTGCCGCGCACGGCCAGCCGCGGTGTGACGGGGTGCTGGGCGGGCACCGCGTCGCCGTTGCCGCGGCTGCGTGGCCTCGCGGCCGACGCGTCGGTCATCCGCGCGCAGCACCACGCACACGCCACGGCGTCAGTCGCGCTTCAATTCGTCGACCGTTGACCGTTGACCGTTGACCGTTGACCGTTGACCGTCGAGTGACCGTGTGTGTAGTGCCCGCCTTCAGGCGGGCCGTCGTAATGCCCGCGATCTCGATAGTGCCCGCCTTATCAAGCGGGCCGTCGTAGTGCGCCGCGATCTCGGTAGTGCCCGCCTTCAGGCGGGCCGTCGTAGTGCCCGCGATCTCGGTAGTGCCCGCCTTCAGGCGGGCCAACTCCTGGCGCGCACCCGGTCGGTGAACGGTCCTCGGTGAACGGTTAACGGAATGTACGCCGCTCTTGTTATAGGCGAATCACCTGTCGCCGGCCCCGCAGGGGCGGTGGCGGCAGACGATCCGTGCGAAGCGCTGGTCTCGACGGCGCGGGAATTCTCCCCGCGCGTCGAGCGTGTCAGCGCGCATGCGGTCGTCTGTGACGTCGATGGCCTCGAGCGCCTGTTCGGAGATGCGCGGGCGATCGCGTCGGAACTGCGGCGTGAGGCGGCGGATCGCGGCGTCATCGCCCGTGTGGCGGTGGCGGCGACGCGCGGCGCGGCCCTGGTGCTGGCGCATGCGCGGCCCGGGCTGACGATTGTCGAGCCGGGTGCCGAAGCCGCCACGCTGGCGCCGCTCCCGATCCGCGCCCTCGATGCGGTGAGCGGGTGCGGCGTGCCTCCAGGTGCCGGTGGGTCACCGCCTGCACCGGCCGCGCGGTTCTATCGCACGTCGCCGATGCAGGAGATCGCGCGCGCAGAGGGGCGGCGGCGCGCGCCCGGCCAGGCAGGCGCCGTAGAGGCGCGGGCCCGGTACGAGTCGATGATGGAGACGTTCAGGCGGTGGGGCGTCCAGACCCTCGGCGACCTGGCGGCGCTGCCACCGGCGCAGCTCTCCGAGCGCCTCGGCCAGTCCGGCGTCGGCGTGCAGCGGCTGGCCCGCGGCGAAGATACCGGGCCGCTCGTGCCGCTCGTGCCGGAGGAAACCTTCGAGGCGCACCTCGATCTCGAGTGGCCCATCGAAGGACTCGAGCCGTTGTCGTTCGTGCTCGGGCGCCTGCTCGAGCCGGTGTGCGCGCACCTCGAGCGGCGCGGCCGGGCGGCAGCCGTCCTCACCACGCGCCTGCGGCTGGTCTCGCGCGAGACGCACGTGCGCAGCCTGCAGCTGCCGGCCGCGATCCGCGATCCGCGCGTGCTGCGAACGCTGGCGCTGCTCGACCTGGAATCGCATCCGCCGGGTGCGGGCATCGACGGGGTTATCGTGCGTGTCGAGCCGACGCCCGGGCGCGTGCTGCAGTTCTCGCTGCTCGAGCGCGCGCTGCCCGCGCCCGAGCAGCTGTCCACGCTCCTCGCACGGTTGTCCGCGCTCATGGGACAGGACCGCTGCGGCTCCGCCCGCATCCTCGACACGTACCGCCCGGGTGCGTTCGCGATGGCGCCCTTCGCGGTGGAGCACGCCGCGCCCGTCGTCGACGCACCTGGACGCGCGCCACACACGGCCGCATCCCGCGACGGTGAGGCGGGCAGCGGGACCGCTGCGCCGGCGCTGCGCCGCTTTCGGCACCCGCTGCCGATTCGCGTGCAGCTGCGCGAATCCCGGCCCGTGCGCGTCACGGCTGATCGCACGGGTATTCCGGCCGGACGCGTCGACATGGCTGCCGGCCCCTGGCGCTCGTCAGGTGACTGGTGGGCAGTGACAACCGACGCGTCGGTCGCCGGTAGACACCATGCGTCGCCACTCGAACGGGCCGGTGCCGCCCTCGATGTACGCCAGGCCGCTGCGCCGCCGGGCGATAGCGCCGCGCGTCAGCAGGCATGGAATCGCGATGAATGGGACGTCGCGCTCGATGACGGAACGCTCTGCCGGATCTACCGGGATCGCGACGGACGCGGCTGGTTCATGGAAGGATGTTGGGATTGAGGCTTCCGACCTCGAGATGCACTTCGACTCGGCGAGAATGTGTTCCGTAATTCGTGTGCCGTGAATTGCATTGTGCATTGTGCATTACGTCTCCTCCCCCCCGTCCTTCGCTCTCTGCACACGCTGGCGAATCGCCCGTCCCACCGAGTGCGCGTCGAACCCCTGGCGCACCAGCGCGGCGTATAGCCGCCGCTGCACCGCCGGATCGCTCAGCGCCATGCGGGCCCGCAGCCGTTTGTCGAGCGCCGCCTGCAGCAGGTCGCCTTCGTCGAGCGCGCCGAACACCTCGTCGACCGCGGCCCGGGCCACTTCGCGCGCCACGCCCAGCGCCTGGATCTCACGCAGCACACGGTCCCGCCCCTGTCGTTTCACGCCCGCACGTGTGCGCGCGCACGCCAGCGCCACGCGCGCGTCGTCGAGCGTGCCCGACCGGGCGAGCCGCGCGATCGCTGGTTCGATCGCCGCCTCGGTCCAGCCCCGCCGCGCCAGCCGCTCGCGCACCTGGGCCACAGACAGCTCGCGCCGCCCCAGCATCCGCACAGCCGCCGCCCACGCCGCTTCAGGCGTGTTGTCCGATGGATCGATCGTCGTTCGTCGCTGCATGCGCGGATTGTAGCGCCGCGGCGCACCCGCCGGGCGTTCGTCTCGGCGTGCGGAGCGCCGTCACTCGTGCGAGCGAGCCCGCGACTATGGCGATGCCGAAAACGACGAGGACTTCCTTGCCCGGTGCGGCCTCGCGGTGGCTCTGGCAAATGCGTTGCCGTCTGTCAGGGTCATTACGAAGGTAGCCGTCGGGGCTCACGGCGACGGCGTCGTGGAGCTGATTGGCGAGTTGACCGCCAGCTGACGTCCGCGACACAAGGGCTCCGCGATGTCAGACGACGAACTGCGAGTGAAGCCGCACAACAGACGCCCGGCTGAGAAAGTGCGGAAGGTTGACAGTCTGCCGATGGGAGCTGCAGCATCTGCTGCTTACAACACGATTGCTGCGAGACGCAACCGTCCGCCCTACTACGTCTCACCCTCACGGTGCGTCACGACAGGAGCCGGCAGAAACGGAACGAACAGAAGCGCCGCCATGGTGGTCATGACGTTGATCCCGATCAACGTATTGAAGGTGAGATGGTACTGATCCATCAGCTGGGTACCGATCACGTCACTCGTCGCCAGGCTGAAGTTGACGACGCCCATCAGCAGCGCGAATCCGAGCGCTTCGCAGCCGCGCGGCGTCGAGCGGATCGCGAGATCCATCATGGTGCACTCGACGAGAACCGCCGCGAAACCCGCGAACGGGTGGATGAATGGTGCCGTTGCCGCAGAGTAGAACAGATAGCAGGAGCTTGCCCCCGCAGACAGACCGATCGCCGTAGCCAGAAGCCCCCGGAGGCTCAGCTTACGGCAGAACAACACGTAGAGCGCAGCCGCCGCGACACCGAACGCCGCCTCGAGCGAGCCGAGCAGGCCGATCAGCGACGTGCCGAATTTGAAGTGATCGGACTGCCGATAGACGAGCGCGGTATTGAAACCGGGCACCGTGTAGAACAGGAACAGCATCGCGAGCGCAAGCCAGAGCGTCCGCGAGTTGAGGATCTGGCCGAGTTGCACCTGGCCGGCCGCGACGACGGCGTTCGCAGTGCGCGTGATCGTCAGAACCAACACGACGAGGAGCACGGCGAGGAGCGCGTAGAGCGAGTACGCCACATTGCGCAGGCCCAGCACCACGAGCGCGGTCGCGACCACGGTCATGGCCACGAGAGCAACGGCAAGCCCTGTCGGCACGCGCAGACGCTCGCCCACGACGGCCACGGCGGTCTGCGCAGTACCGGTAAACCGTTCCTCGCGCAGCAACAGGAATGCGCACACTGCGAGACTCAGCATCGCGGCCGCGCCGATGCCTGCCGTCCAGCCATACGCCCTCGCCGCCAGATAGCCGCCGAGCCCCGGCGCAAGGATGAACGAGCCGTACTGCACGAGCAGCCGGAGTGACGTCATGCGGCCGGACGCGCCGAACCGGTGGCTCGCTTCGACCATCAGTCCGCCCACGACCGTGCTCGCCACAACCGTTGCCGCGTTCATCGCGAGCGTCGCATACAGCAGCGGATAGTACGATGCGGAGAACAGACCCATCGCCGCCCACGACGCGCACGCCGCAAGCGTCCCGAGCAGCAGATAATGGCGCCGGCGCGAACCGAACAGAGGAAACCCATCGGTGAGAATTCCCGCAAGCGGCTTCACGTTCCACGGAAACGTCACCCAGAAGAAGAAGATCGCGACGTCCTGCTGCTCGAGATGGAAGACGTCTTTGAGCAGGAAGGTGGTCGGCAGTTGCGCGAGCACACGGCTCTGCGCGAACGTCGTCACGAGCGCTCCGGTGCCCACCAGTACAGCGTAGCGTCGCAGACTCAGAGGCCCGACCGGACGCGCGGGAGCGGCCCCGATGTCTAGCACTGTCGTGGCAACTCCCGCCTGCTCGGATGATATCGACATGATTCCCCAACGGAGCGCGCGCGCTACCACTGCGCGCTGACGATCACGATCGTACCGTCCGCGCGCATGTCCGCCGCATTGCGCGCCGCGCCGCGATCAACCCACATCCACCCGCGTGGCGGCGGCACGGATGCGTCGAATGTTCAACGTCGTATCTGGTGGCGTTCGATATAATCCGCCGATGCCCAACAATGTCGTGCTGGTCGTCGAAGACGATCCGGAGCTGCGGCTGTTGTTTACAACGATTCTCGAACTCGATAACAAGCGGGTGATCACGGCCGTGAACGGCGAGGAGGCGCTGGATCTTGCTCGCCAGCATCACCCCGACGTAATCGTGCTCGACCTCATGCTGCCGAAGATGACGGGCGAGGAGTTCCGTGCGGTGCAGCTGGCGAACGGCACGTTGAAAAATATTCCCGTCGTCGTGGTGTCAGCGCATCCGCATGGAGAGGCCATTGCCACGCGCATGAACGTGGACGCCTTTCTCCCAAAACCGGTCGACTTCGGAGCATTCGCCAGCTTCGTGAACAGGCACGCCCGCCACTAACTCCTGTACTCATTTGATTGGCTCCGGTTCCGGGTTCCGGGTTCTGGGTTCCAAGGTTGGGTTCCTCGTTCCTCGTTCGTTCCAGGTTCCCTCGGGGTTCAATGGTTCCTGGTTCCCTGGTTCCGAGTTCCAGGTTCGTCGCAGGCTCGATTGGCGCGACCGCGATATTAGGAACCCGCCACTTGGAACGCGGAAACCCGGAACCTGTGAACAAGGAACTTGGAACGAACGAGGAACGAGGAAGCCAACCTGGAACCCAGAATCCGGAACCCGGAACCGTACTCAACACAATTGAGTAGCACTCTGCGTCGCCGGCCCTAATAGCGGCCAGCACGATATCGGCACCCTCTCAGACCGGGGTGACCGAGACGGCGGGTCCGTCCTCCTCCAATGGGCCAGCAATCGCCGGCAACTGCACGGCGAACTGCGCACCGCATCCGGCGCCGGCACTCGTCGCCTCGACCGTCCCCCCATGCAGCTCGACGAGCTCTCGGGCGATGGCGAGACCGAGACCGAGGCCGCCATGGGTTCGGGCGGGGGACTGGTCGCCCTGCTTGAAACGCTCGAAGACGAACGGCAGGAGGGCGGGTTCGATCCCGCAGCCGGTGTCGCTCACCTCTACACGGAAGCCGTCCCGTTGGCACCGCGCGACGACGCTGATCGAGCCCCCTGGCGGTGTGAACTTGACCGAGTTCGACAGCAGATTCCAGAACACCTGGCGCAGCCGGTCTGGATCCCCGGACATCGTCGACACGTCGGGTGCCACATCGACGCGCAATCGGACGTTCTTGGCCTGCGCCGCCAACTGCACGGTTTCAGCGGCTTCGTTGAGGATCGTCTTGAGATCCATGCGGCAGACGTCGAGGCGCAGATTGCCACGCACGATACGCGAGATGTCGACGAGGTCGTTGACGACTACCGCCTGTGCGCGCGCGCCGCGCTCGAGCGAGTCGAGCGCCTTTCCGATGCGGTCTGTGTCCATCCGCCCGCTTTTCAGGAGCTGAACCCATCCCATGACAGCGGCCATCGGCGTCCGCAGTTCGTGCGACAACGTCGCGAGGAACTCGTCTTTTGCGCGGTTGGCCGCGTCGGCCGCCGCACGCGCCTCCTCCTGCCGACGCAGCAGGGTCTGGCGCTCCGCTTCTACCGCCTTCCGCTGGCTGATGTCTCGAAACGTCCGAATCACACCCTCGATTTCCTGATCTTCGTCGCGGATATACGCGAAGCTCTGCTCGATGGGACACCGGCTCCCATCCTGCCGGACCAGCACGTGTTCGCTGATCATGCTGTTCTCCGGCAACGCGTCCGCGGACGTGTGCGGCGGATCACCGGCGGCGATCGCCTCCAGCCGAAGTACGTCGCCGGCGTGCCGTCCCCGCGCCGCGGCGTCGGTCCAACCGGTAAGCCGCTCGGCTTTCGGATTGAGGAACGTGATGCGATCGTCGACGTTCGTGAGCAGCACGCCATCTGCGGTGCTGCGGAGTGCCGCCGCGTAGGATCGCAGTTCCGCGAACCGTGCACTGCGCTGGCGCAGCCGGTCGGTCCCGGTCAGCAAGAGGCCGAGCGCCACGATCAGCGGCAATCCGGCCGTCAGCGTCCGCACGTCCGCGACGCCGGATGCCATCAACGCGAGGAGCAGGGCCGCGATGGAGGTTCCGCCGAAGTGCGTCAGCCACAGCGGAAAGAAGTGCTCGCGCCATACCTGATGGAACGATGTGTCGCGTCCGATCGCAACCGCTCCGGCCACGAGGCCGGTATTGAGGAAGAAATACGCGGTGGCAAATACGGTGAGCGGAAAGAGCGTCCGTCCAAGTGGGGCCGACGCGAGCGCGAGCGGGGGGCGACCGAGCATGGCGAAAAAGAGGTGCGCGGCCAGCCACATCGCCAGCGCCACCGAGGTCGCATTGAAGGCCACGCGGTCGAGCGACGGCGCAGAGATTTTCAGGCGCAACGACAGCACCAGGCCGTCGAGTGCCACGAGCAGCGCCCCTGCCGCCGGACCAAACAGGAGTGCGCCGAGCACGGTGAACATGTCCGAGAGCGAGAAGCTCACCGGAAAACCGGGCATGCGGAACGCGGCGGCGCTGCATACCGCCGTCAGGACGGCCAGAACGAGGAACAGTTCTCCTGGCGGCCTCGCGATCACCGCCGCCAGCGACGCGCACAAGACGAGCCCGCCAAGCACCATCACGGCGCCGAGATACATGCGGCGAGCGAGTGCTCTCCGCACGCGTGGTCCCGCGGTGCTCGATTGCGAGAGAGTTTCAGAGTCGGCCATGACCGATTCGCACGCGAACCCATGCCGCCGTGCCGGCAGCGGCAGTGTAGCGCGCGCGGGCGCCCTCGCCGGGTGCGATGCAGATACGGCGGTCATCGACAGTATCACTCTCCAGGCTCCGACGGGCCCAGCGTTCGCAGCCGCACGCGGGCTGGTGCCGTCGTGGCACACGGCGCGGCGGCAGCTCAGAAAGGCCCGCCGTGCCCCCAGATCACTGTTTGTCCGTCGAGTTCAGGCCAGGCCAGGCCAAGGCCGGACGGGGCGATAATCGGATCCCACACCGTCGTCGTCGACCACGTCGCGGCGAGATCCCAGACCGGATCCCCAGACAGAGGCAAGCCGTGCCCCCAGATCACGGTCGATCCCCAGGTCGTTTGGGAGCCCCAGGCGGGTTCGTTCGCGTACACGGTGTTTCCGGACACCATCGTGTGCCCCCAGACGATCGTCTGGTTCCAGAGATACGTCTCCGATCCGATCGTCGTCATCGGCTGCACGATCGTGGTCGACCGCCATTCCGTTTTCGCCGTGCCAGTCAGGGCGCCGACGACCGCCAGCGCGCCAGCCGCATTCAAAGCGCCCGCGCCCTGCGTGAGCACATCGCTGCCGACTACGGGAATCGCGGTGAACTGAAGCACGCCTTTCACGTCATTGGGGGTCAGTGCCAGACTCGAGACAGCGCGGCGCCGCTCGATCATCAACGCCACAACCCCGGATGTGACCGCGGTCGCCATGCTGGTACCGCTCAAGCGCATGAACCGCGCGACCCCGGCGGAATCGAGGACGCGCTGCTCGGGGAACCGCGTGTACAGCGAGCTTCCGATCGCCGCGACCGAGACCAGGCCGTGGCCGGGCGCGACGACATCCGGTTTGGTGAGGCCGTCGTACCACGTCGGTCCGCGCGAGCTGTAGGTCGGAATCTGATCGTCGGTGCGCGAGACCGTCTGATTCGTGTCGACGGCGCCGACGGTCAGTGCTGATGGTGCGTTGCCAGGCACCGTGATGCCGGCGTAGGCCGCCTGACCGTTCTGGGGGTTGCGTCCCCAATTTCCGGCCGCCGCCACCACGATCACACCCGTTCGACTGAGGGCTTCCACGGCGCGGACCAGCGGATCCGTTGACGCAGGCTCCGTAATCGGGTGTCCCAGGGAGAGATTGACCACATCGATGCCGTAGGAGCCCCGGTTGTTGATCACGTTCTCGAGAGCCGTGAGGACGGTACTGGTGAGTCCCTGGCCGTTTCCGTCGAGCACTTTCATGCTGATGAGGCGGACTCCGGGGGCAATGCCTGCGATGCCGCCGGTTCGAGGGTCAGCCGTCGCACGGATGAGCCCGGAGATGTGCGTGCCGTGCCCGTAGTCGTCGTACGCTGCGGTGCCGGTGGTCGAAGTGAAGTCCTTGAATGCAAAAGCCGGCAGCGTCGTACTTGCTTGAAGCCCCGAGTCGAGCACGGCAACCCCGACGCCTTTTCCAGTGACCACGGTGTTCGTCAGGCCGAGAGTGGCTATCAGCGTCTGGTTGATGGTCGGAGCCGGTGGCGGTGGACCGGGGTTCGGGGCCGGACCCGCCGTTGACCGGACCGGGTGGTCGAGCGACACGTGGCCGACCGTAGGATCGGATTCAAACGCGCGCACGTCCTGGGCTCGCAGTTGCGCACTCAGTGCGCCAATGAACAGGTGCTGCGCGGGGATGGCCTTGGCGCGGACTCGCGCCAGCAGCGCTGGGAACTGGCCGGGCTGAGCCGTAAGGATGACCCGGATCGTGCTCGTGTCCGTCGCGTCATCCAATGCGCGCCGCACGGCCGGGTCCAATTTCGGGTGGGCCTCGTCCGCGCCGGCAATTGGTGCGATCCCGCCGATCAGCCCGATCAGTGCGACCGCCGTTATCACCGCCCGGATTGAACGGGATTTCCTCGGTTGTGCAGTGGGAGCCATCAGGACAGCCTCCAGATACGTGCGCCAGCGTCCACGGACTGCGCCGTCGTTCGGGTTCGCGTTCCGTTCATCTGGCAGAGGATGAATGAGCGGGGATACGTATATATCATCGGATGCAATGGCGTGCCCTGTAGGGCACCTGCAGGCAAGGCGCCGCCCTTGATTCCGCGCTTCGGGCCGATGCGGTCAGCCGTACTGCTGAGCTCTGCCGGGCGCCGCCGATGATGTTCTGGCCTACCAGTTGTTTCGGAGTGAGCACCAGCGGCGGTCCACGACCGCCCACTCATCGCCCTGTTCGAGTACTCCGGTGTGTTCGTGGAGGTGAAGCGGTCGGCGAAGCAACCGTGAACGGTCAACGGTGAACGGTAGACGGTCAACGGTGATCGGCGGTCGACGGTGAACGGTCGACGGTCAACGGTCTACGGATCAGCAACCCGTCGCGCGAATGCATCCCCCGTGGACGTCCACCGGAGCGCCTCCTCGCGCGTCACGAGCTGCTGATCCAGCAGCGCGAAGATTGCCTGGTCGAACGTCTGCATCCCATGCTGCGATGCGCCTTCCGCGATGGCCCGATGAATCGCGGCGGTCTTGTGCTCGTGCACGATGTGGTCGCGGATGGCGGGCGTGCTGACCATCACCTCCACTGCCGCCGCGCGTCCCTTGCCGTCGGCACGCGGCAGCAGCCGCTGCGAGATCACGGCCTTCAGGACGCTCGCCAGCTGCACGCGCACTTGCGCCTGCTGATGTGGCGGGAACTGCGTGATGATGCGCGTCACCGTCTCGACGGCGTCGAGCGTGTGGAGCGCCGAGAACACGAGGTGGCCTGTTTCCGCGGCGACGAGCGCCGTCTCGATCGTCTCGAGATCCCGCAGCTCGCCGACGAGGATGACGTCGGGATCCTGCCGAAGCGCGCTGCGCACCGCGTGCGCGAACGAGCGCGTGTCGACCGCCACCTCGCGCTGGCTGACGATGGCGCGGTTGTCACGGTGGAGGAACTCGATTGGATCCTCGATCGTCATCACGTGGGCCGCCCGCGTGGCGTTCACGTGATCCACGAGCGCGGCGAGAGTGGTGCTCTTGCCGCTGCCGGTCGGTCCGGTCACGAGCACGAGCCCTTGCTCCTCTTCCGCGATCTGCTTCAGGACGGGCGGCAGACCGAGCTCGGCGAGCGTGCGGACGGCGATCGGGATCACGCGCAGCACCAGGCCGATCGTGCCGCGCTGCTGGAAGACGTTGCAGCGGAACCGCCCGAGGCCGGGCACGCTGTAGGCGAGATCGATGTCCTGGGTGTCCTTGAACTTCTGCCGCTGCCCGGTCGACATGACCGCGGCGGCAATCGCGACCGTGTCCTCGTGATCCAGCCGCCGGTCGCTGGCCGCGGGCACGAGGTCGCCGCGCACCCGCATCATGGGAAAGCTGCCGACCTTCAGGTGCAGGTCGGAGGCGCCGTGCTCGACGGCGATCTTGAGCAGATCGTTCACATGCATCGGTTGCGACCGCCGGGAGACTGGCGCTTGGGCGCCGTCGGCCGCCGCCCGTGCCGGGAAGGCGTGCGGGCCGGGACGTATCCCGGCCCGCGGCTCATCGCGCGACTGCGCTCGCGGCGTTCTGCCGCAGGTGGGCTTCCTCGGGGTACACCCAGGTAAGCCACCCGTGCGTGTCGGGCACGTCGCCGTTGAGGATGTCGAAGAACGTGCGGTGGATCTCCGATGTGATCCGCCCGCGCACGCCTTCGCCGACGACCAGCTTGTCGATCGAGCGGATCGGCGTGACCTCGACCGCCGTGCCGACGAAAAAGGCCTCGTCGGCGAGGTAGAGCATCTCGCGCGGCAGCAGTTCCTCCCGCACCTCGTATCCGAGGCCGCGCGCGATCGTGATCACGGAGTCGCGCGTGATGCCGGGCAGGATCGACGAGGTGACCGACGGCGTGTAGATGACGCCGTCGCGGACGAGGAACAGGTTCTGCCCGCTGCCTTCGCTGATGAACCCGTTGTGGTCGAGCGCGATCCCTTCGGCGTAGCCGTCGAGCACCGCTTCCATCTTGATCAGCGCGGCATTCGCGTAGTTCGCGCTCGACTTGGCCAACGCCGGGAAGGTGTTCGGCGCCATCCGGGCCCAGGAGCTGACGTGCACGTCGACGCCCTTCTCCTGCGCGTCCGGACCGAGATACGCTTCCCATTCCCACACCAGGATGGCCGCGTCGACCGGACACGGCAGCGGGTTGACGCCGAGCCCCGAGTAGCCGCGATACATGATCGGCCGGATGTAGCAGGCCTTGGCCGCGTTGGCGCGGATCGTGTCCTCGATCGCCGCGGCCCATCCTGCGCGGTCCAGTGACGAGTCCATCCGGTAAATGCGCGCCGAGTTCAGCAGGCGCACGACGTGGTCGTCGAGGCGGAAGCAGGCGGCCCCCCGGGGCGTGTTGTAGCACCGGGCGCCCTCGAAGACAGCGCTGCCGTAATGAACGACGTGCGAACCGATATGGATGCGGGCGTCAGCCCAGTCGACCAGCGTGCCGTTCATCCAGATCTTGCCGCTGCCGAATGGCATGGAGGGCTCCTTCGCTGAGCGCACAGCGGAACGGTCCCTTCAAGGGCCGGCCCGCAGGCGGGTATGAGAGAACTGTAGCACGCGACCCGCTCAGTCCTGAAGATCGGCCGCACCCTGGCACCGAGCGTTCAGCAGGGTGATGGAAAAGGCGCACTACATAACGGATAACGGACAACGGACAACGGACAACGGATAAGGGATGTCGGCCGCTTTGCTTCATCCGGCATCCGGCCCGACGGCCGGTCCCGTGGCGGTCATTGCTTCTCGCCGCAGAACGGGCAGCCGTTGGAGCGCGCGTGGAGCGGCTTGTTGCAGTGCCAGCACAGGCGCGACTGAGGCTGCTCACGCGCCTTGATGCGGTGGTGCATGTCGGCGGGGCGATCCGGCGCCGCGCCGGCGGCGATCGCCGCGCGCGACACGCGCCGCACCGGCGCCTCCCGCGCCGCGAGCAGGTCGTCGAGCAACTCGCCGGCGCGCTGGTACCGTGCCGCAATCTCGGGCGCCATCGCCTTGAGGATCACATCGCTCACGGCCTTCGGAATCTTCGCGTTTCGCACGCGGGGAGGCGACACCAGCTCGCCGGTCATGAGCCGATCGATGTCGCCCGGGGCAGGCGTCTCGTACGGCAGCATGCCCGTGAGCATCTGGTACATGGACACCCCGAGCGAGTAGATATCCGAGGCGAAGACCGCCTTGCCGTGGAACTGTTCCGGCGCCATGTAGGGCGGGCTGCCGATGACCGTGGTGCCGTGCGCGGCGATCTCGATCACGCGCGAGGTGCCGAAGTCGGCCACCTTGAGGAGGCCCTGTTCGGTGACGAGCACGTTGCCCGGGCGTAAATCGCGGTGGATCACGTTCTGGCCGTGGGCGTGGTCGAGCGCGTTGCAGATCTGGCAGGTGTAGTCGAGCGCGCGTGAGACGTCGAGCGCGCCCTCGCGCATGACGATCGCCTCGAGCGTCTCGCCCGGAACGTACTCCATCACGATGAAAAAGATGCCTTCTTCCTTCTCCGCGGTGAGCACCGACACGATGTTCGGATGGTTGAGCGAGGCGAGAAGGCGCGGTTCGCGCAGCAGCTGTCCGAAGTCGAGCCCCTGCTGCCGGTGGGCCACCTTGAGCGCCACCTTCTTGTCGATCCACGTGTCTTCCGCGAGGTAGACGGTGCCGAATCCGCCGCTGCCGAGCGGGGAGACGATGCGGTACTTGCCGAGCATCTGCCCGCGGAAGAACATCGCCGGCAGTATACCAGCGCGGTGTACAGCCCGGCGCGGGCGGATCCCGCCCGCCGTCGACCCCAGCCGTCAGCGCGGGCTGCGTATAATCCGGCCGTGCATCGCTTCTACGCCCCAGCGCTCGAACCTACCGACGAGACGACCGCGCTGTCTGACGAGGAGGCGCAGCATCTCGTGCGCGTGCTGCGCCTCGAGAAAGGACGCGAGGTGCTTGCGTTCAACGGGCGCGGCCATCAGTGCCGCGCGCGCGTGGAGCTCGCCGACAAGCGCGGTGTCGTGCTGCGCGTGACCGCGCCTGAGGCGTCCGCTCCGGAGCTGCCCTTCGCGCTGACGTTGGCGCAAGCCGCCCTCAAAGGCGACAAGACCGACGACATCGTCCGCGACGCGGTAATGCTCGGCGTGGCCGCCGTGCAGCCGCTGGTCACGCGATTCATCGACGTGCCCGCCGGGCCGCTTGCCGTCGGGCGCCGCGTCGAGCGGTGGCAGCGCGTGGCGGTGAGCTCGGTGAAGCAGTGCGGCCGGTCGGTCGTGCCGATCGTGCGCGAGCCAGCGACCCTCGAGACGGCGCTCGCCGAGGCCGTGGGGGTCAGGCTGATGCTGGTGGAGCCGGCAATCGCCGCAACCGGTGCGCAGGCACTCGACCGGGTGCCGCGTCCCCAGGCGGTCACGGTGTTCGTGGGACCCGAGGGCGGTTGGGCGCCCGAGGAAATCGCGCGGGCGCGGGACGCCGGTGCCGTTCTCGTGAATCTGGGCGCGCGCACGCTGCGCGCCGACGCCGTTCCCATCGTGGCGCTCTCGATCCTGCTGTACGCCTGGAAGGCCCTCTGACGGGTCGTGACCCGCACGGTCTGGCAGGCTGCTGAACAATGCGCCTGGATGCAGAATGTCGGATGCCGGATGTAGCAAACCGGCCGACATCCTACATCCGACATCCTGCATTCTTCTTCCGATTACCGGCTCGATGCGGTCCCGGCCTGCGGCCGCATCAGCGCGAGCACCTCGTCGACGTCCTTCGGGACGGCGGCGCTGAGGATCAGCGGATCGCCGTCGGTGATGAGGACCGTGTCTTCGATGCGGATGTGCAGCTGTTTTGCGGGAATCTCGATGATTGGCTCGACGGCGATGACCATCCCGGGACGGAACGGTTCCCGGTAGTCGCCGACGTCGTGGACGCTCATGCCGACGAAGTGCCCGGCCGACGCCGGCCGCTGATCCTCGAAGCCCCACTTCTTGTAGATGACGCGGCTGATCTCGCGCGTCTGCTCGCGGGTCGCGCCCGGCCGCATGGCGGCGATGATTGCTTTCTGGGTTTCCAGCGCGCACTGGTAGGCGCGCAGCTGGAGCTCGTCGAAGCGGCCCGACACCGGCCAGGTCCGCGTGATGTCGATCACCTGGTAATCGAGCGAGCCACCGTAGTCCATCACCACCAGGTCGCCGGCGTTCATCTGCCGGCCGTTGTCCTGGTAGTGCCAGATGTTCACGTTCGGGCCCGTGCCCACGATGGCAGGGTAGCCGTTGCCCTGCACGCCATTTCTGAACAGGTGGTAGGTCGCTTCGGCTTCGAGCTCGTACTCGAAGCGTCCGGGCCGGGTGGCCTCGATCGCACGCCTGATCGCTTCGGCGCTGATCCGGCCGTTGGTCTTCAGGACCTCGATCTCCCGCGGCGATTTGATCACGCGCAGCTTGTCCACCTGCGGTGTGACGTCGCGGATCTCGTAATACGGGTAGCGGCTCCTGATGGTCTCGACGCGCCAGGCATCTTCCGAGGGCTGCGCGCCGAACGGGTTGTTGTAGCGCCGCGCGAGGCTCGTGGCCTTGTTGCCGCGGGAATCGTCGACTTCATCGCGTTCCGACAGGCGTAGCCAGAGTGTCTGCGGGCCGCTGTTGCCGCGCCGCCGCGCGAGCACTTCGTTCAGCATCGGCAGCGGCTGCACCGACGCGAAGCCCCGCTGCCTGGCGGCGTCCGGCTGTGCCAGCCAGTTGGTACCGTCGGACCGCACCTCGCTCTCGCTCTGCGTCGGCAGGAACAGCTGTGTCTCGCCGCTGGACGCGTCCATGAGGAGGACGGCGTTCAGGTCTTCGCTGCCGGTGAAGTAGTAGAAGTCGTTGTCCTGACGGAAGCGGCTGCCGTTGGCCGGCATGGTGCTGCCAAAGAGCAGCAGGGTGCCCTCGCCGAGTGCCTTCGCGAGCGCTGCGCGCCGGCCGGCGAATTCCTCGGGAGGATAGCCGAGGCGCTCGGCCCGCACGCCACGCGCGCCGATCAGAGCCGACAGAACGACAGCCAAAGCAGCAACCCGCTTCATTGAACCTCCAGGGACGGCCGGATGCTATCACGCGAGGAGACGCGCCGCGCTTCAGCGGCGGCGAAGGAGTGCGGCTTCCCAGTCACCTTCGGACTGGCGGGCCACGAGGTCGGCACCTACAGCGAAGGCGGTGAGGACGGCGGACGCCTCGTGGCGCTGGAATCCGGACAGGATCAACGCGCCGCCGCGGCCGGTGCGCGCCAGCAGGTGAGGCACAGCCGCGACGAGGAGCGCGCCCGTGAGGTTGGCCAGCACGAGGTCTGCGCTGCGGAGCGCTTCATTCCGAGTCGCGAGCTCCCCGGCGCCGCTCGCTGAAGTGGACCGTAGATCGCTCACGCGAAAGCGGATGTCCGCGCGAGCCGCAAGCGATGGATTCAACGCCAGGTTCTCCTCGGCGTTCGCCACCGCGTCCGGATCGACGTCAATGCCCTCTGCCGATCGTGCCCCAAGCGCAGCCGCGGCCAGCGCGAGGACGCCGGATCCGGTGCCCACGTCGAGCACCTGCCCGACGCCGCAGTCGGTCGTCTGCATCAAGGCCAGGCAGAGCCGCGTCGTCTCGTGATGTCCGGTTCCAAATCCCATCGACGGCTGGATGACAACGACCGCCGCATCGCGCGGTGAAATTGGTACGTCCCACGGGGGCGCGACGACAACCCGTCCGACACGCACGGCGCGGAGGCTCGCCTGTGAGCGTGAGGCCCAGTCGTCGTCCGGGACATCGACTGTGGCCACCGTGAGGCCGCGCGCCGCGCATG
This sequence comes from Vicinamibacteria bacterium, assembly GCA_963697705.1. GTDB lineage: Bacteria > Acidobacteriota > Vicinamibacteria > Vicinamibacterales > JAENWD01 > CAVUCH01. Next base: position 425,157 of record CAVOPA010000003.1, on the reverse strand, counting down.
CCTGCGTGAGTGTCACGGCTGCCTCGTCGCGGATCGTCGGTCGAGCGAAGAACACGCGCCATTCTGGCGCCGCATCGCTCCCGGTCTCGTGGATCGCGGCCGGTCCGAAGTCGTCGAGCAACCCGGTGACCACGTCGATGAGCTCGGGCGCACCCGGCGGAAACGCGAGATCGAGGGCGGGGAAGTTGCGCACGCGGTGAGCTGGGAGAACTCATGAAAGACATCGTCGGCATGCGCGATGTCGCATGCAGAGATGCGCGGGATGCGCTCCGGAGCAAAAAGCCGGAGCGCATCCGGGGCCTACCCGAAGATGTCTTTGACCCGGTCGAAGATGCCCTTGTCGTCGGTCTCGGTGCGCGTGGGTTCGAACTTCTCGGCAGGCAGCGCCTTCGCCAGCTGCTCGAGCGCATGCCGTTGCTCGCGTGACAGCTTCTTCGGCACCGACACGGCAACGCGCACGAGCAGGTCGCCGCGGCCGCGGCCCGAGACGTCGGGCATGCCCTTTCCGCGCACCCGGAACGTCGCTCCCGACTGCGTGCCGGGGGGCACGCTGACGGATTGCTCTTCTTCGAGCAGCCCGGGAACGACGACCTCGCCACCAAGCGCCAGGGTCGTGAAGTTCACCGGGATCTCGCAGTGGAGATCGTTGCCGTCGCGCTGGAGGAACTCATGGTCCTGTACCTGTATGACGACGTACAGGTCGCCAGGCGGCCCGCCGGCCGCGCCGCTCTCGCCCTCGCCGGAGAGCCGGAGCCGCTGACCGGTCGCGATCCCTGCCGGGATCTTCACCGTGATCTTCCGCTCGTGGTTCACCCGGCCCGCGCCGCCGCAGGTCTCGCACGGTTTCGCGATGATCTGTCCCGCCCCGCGGCACTGGCTGCACGTGCGGGCGACCGTGAAGAAGCCTTGCTGATAGCGCAGTTGCCCCCGCCCATGGCACGACGGGCACGTCGTCGGGCCCGACCCCTTCGCAGCGCCGGTTCCCTTGCACGTCTCACACTGCTCGGCGCGGGGAATCTGGATCGTCGTCTCCGTGCCGCGCGCCGATTCGTCGAACGAGATCTCGAGGTCGTAGCGCAGGTCTGCGCCGCGTTGCGGACCGCCTCGCCGGCGCTGCCCTCCGAACAGGTCGCCGAACCCGAAGATGTCTCCGAGCCCGCCGAGCACGTCGCCGAAATCAGAGAAGACCGACGGATCGAAGCCGCCAGCCCCGCCGCCCGACGCGCTGACGCCTGCGTGCCCGAAGCGGTCGTAGAGGCTGCGCTTCTGGGGATCCGCCAGGACGGCATACGCCTCGGCCGCCTCCTTGAACTTCTCCTCGGCCGCCTTGTCGCCGGGATTGCGATCAGGATGGTGCCGCAGCGCCAGCTTGCGATACGCACTCTTGATTTCGGTCTCCGAGGCGGCCGCGTTCCACCTCGAGGATCTCGTAGTAGTCGCGTGACGTCACGCCTTCGCCACCTTCACCATCGCCGGCCGCAGCAGGCGGTCCCCGAGCTTGTAGCCGCGCCGCAGTTCTTCGATGACCTCGCCGTCACGCGCACCCGGGCTCGGCTCATGCGCCACCGCCTGGTGAACGTGCGGGTCGAAGTCGGCGCCGAGCACGTCCATCACCGTCACACCGCGGCGGGTCAGGAGATCTGCCAGCTGTTTGTAGATGATCTCGACGCCCTTCCGGTACGCCTCGCCGCCGGGTCCGGCGTCGACGCCGAGCGCGCGTTCGAGGTCGTCGACGATCGGCAGCAGATCTTCGAGCAGCGAGGCGGCCGCGCGTTCGCTCGTCTCGCGCCGCTCGCGCTCGATCCGCTTCCGGTAGTTGTCGAACTCGGCCGTCAGGCGCAGCAGGCGGTCGTGATCTTCGTCGCGTTCCCGCTTGAGTTGTGCGACGGGGTCATCGGCGGCGACATCCTGACCGGCCGCTTCGGGATCAGGCGTGCCGTCCTGCGGCAGCGCCGGGGTTTCCTTGGGTTGCTCTGTCATGACACTTCGTTTTGTTGATCGTCCGGCGACCGCCAAAAGGCGTTCCGGCATGCCGACCACGGGAGCTGATTAATTGGGTCCCCGGAGGACGCGTGAGATGGCCTGGGCGGCGCCGTCCACCATGGCAATCGTCTTCGAGTAGCGCATGCGCGTCGGCCCGATCACGCCCACGCTGCCGGTGCCCTGGCCGTCCGAATAGGTTGCGGCCACGAGGCTGAGCGTCCGCAGGTTCGGATCCGTGTGCTCGGCGCCGATCACCACAGTGAGGCCGGGGCCTTCGAGGTACTCGTTCAACAAGCGCACGAGACGCTGCTTCTCTTCCATCATCTGGAGCAGCGCGCGCAGGGTATCGAGCGGCAGCTCCGCGTTCGGCGTGACATCCTCGAGCAGCGACGCTGCGCCCTCGACGAACAGGGTGTGCTCGCCCGGCGTGTCGGCCAGCGAGCGGCTCGCCAGCTCGAATGCCTTCGCCATCAGGCGATCGTACAGGCTCCGGTCCTGCTGCAGACGGGCGACCAGCGCGTCTCGCACCTGCACCAACGGCATTCCCGTGAACTCGCGGTTGACGTACTCGGCCGCGCGGCGCAGGTCTTCGGGGCTGAGCGGTTCGCCGACGTCGACGATCTTCTGAAGGACGTGCCCGCCGAGCGCGACGATGATGACCATCACCTTGGACGCGGCCAGCGACACGAATTCCAGCTTGTGGAGTCGTGCGTCGGCGCGGGCGGGGGAAATCGCGAACCCGACGTGGTGCGACTCGGCCGACAGCATGTGGGTCACCTGCGACAGCAGGTCGTCGGCGAGCGGCGCATCGCCCGCGTCGCGGCGCAAACGGGCTTCGACTTCGCCCCGCGCGCCGACGGGACGGTGCGACTCGAGCAGCAGATCGACATAGAACCGGTAACCGCGATCGGTGGGCACCCGTCCGGCTGACGTGTGCGGCTGCCGCACGAAACCCTGCTCCTCGAGCTTCGCCAGGATGTTCCGGATCGTGGCGGAGGACACCTGGACCGCACCTCGGCGCGCGATGACCATCGACGCCACCGGCTCGCCGGTGTCGATGTACTCGCGGACGACCGTCGCCAGGATGCGACCGGAGCGCGGGTTGAGGTCAGTGGCCATGCGTTCGGTACCAGCAGTCGCGATGGACGAGTGCTAAGTTCCTTTCATTATACGGACTTCCACAAGCACTGGACAGCGACACGCCGTCCGCCCTCCTGAATGCCTGCCGGAGGCCACTCTCAACGCGGGCGAAATTACCGCGCAACATGGCCCAGCCACGCGTCAGCAGTTCCGGCAGAACAGGGTGCTGCGGTTTTCCGTAGAGCGCAGGTATAGTTCGGTCCGGCTCCATGCTCAAGCTGACGAATGTCCGCAAGCGATACGGCGCCCTCGTCGCGATCGATGGGTTATCGCTCGAGATCCGGCCGGGTGAAATCTTCGGTCTGCTCGGTCCCAACGGGGCCGGCAAGAGCACGACCGTGCACCTCGCCGTCGGGCTGCTCACCCCGGACGAGGGGCGTGTGGAGATCGGCCCCGGCGCCAGCCCCGCGGATGCCGCGGTTCGGCGGCGGATCGGCGTTGCCCCGCAGGCGCTCGCGGTATACGACCAGCTGACCGGCCGGGAAAACGTCGAGTTCTTCGGGCGCATGTACGGCCTCTCTGGCGCTGCACTGTCGACACGGGTCGGCTGGGCCCTCGAGTTCGTGCAGCTTGGCGACCGCGCGGGCGATCGGGCGGCAGCCTACTCGGGAGGTATGAAGCGCCGCCTGAACCTCGCTGCCGCGCTGGTGCACGACCCCGAGCTCCTGCTGTTGGACGAGCCAACGGTTGGAGTCGACCCCCAGTCCCGGAACGCCATCTTCGAAAGCATCGAGACACTGCGGCGCGAGGGCCGGACAGTCATCTACACCACGCACTACATGGAAGAGGCCGCGCGGCTCTGCGATCGCGTCGGCATTATCGACCACGGCAGGCTGCTGGCGGTGGACACGGTCCCGGCGCTGCTCGCCCAGTACGGCGGCGCACCGACACTGGTGCTCGCGCGTGCCGGCGGCGAGCACCGCGTCCGGACCACGGATCCGCTCGCCGAACTGAACCGCCTCGCCCTCGTCGAGCCGGTCGGCGAGTTCCGTCTCGAGCGCCCGACGCTCGAACAGGTCTTCCTCCACCTCACCGGGCGTCAGCTCAGAGACTGAACCCCATGCAACCCATAATGGCGCTCGCGCTGAAGGACCTGCGCCTGCTGCTCCGGATGCGAGCGGGCCTGTTCTTCACGTTCGTATGGCCCCTGCTCATCGCCGTCGGTTTCGGCGTCATCCTGAGCGGGCCGTCGACCGGGCAGTCCCGGATGTCGGTGGCGCTCGTGGACGAAGACCACACGCCGGGCTCGGAGGCCTTCCTCGCGCGGCTCGATCGGGCCACCGAACTTGCCGTCCAGCGTACCAGTCGCGCCGAGGCCGAGGAGTCCGTTCGGAAAGGCCGCCGCACTGCCCTTGTCGCCGTGCCGCGCGGGTTCGGTGCGGCGTCCGAGCGCATGTTCTACGGCGCCCCGCCTACGGTGGAGCTCGGGCTCGATCCGTCCCGCCGCGCCGAAAGCGGGATGCTCGAAGGCGTGCTGATGAAGTACGGCGTGCAGGGCATGCAGGAGGTCTTCTCGAATCGCGCAGCCGGCCATCAGGCCGTGGAGAACGCGCGGCGCTCGCTCCCGGCCGACACGAGCGCCGACCCGGACGCGGCATCTACAGCCGCGTTTCTGTCTGAGCTGGACAAGTTTCTGACACGGCCGCGAACGTCCGAACGATCGAGCGTCGCCAAGGCCGCAGCGCCCGGCCAGGGCGCCTGGGCGCCCCTCACCGTGGTCACGCGGCCGGTCACGGGCGACGCTCGCGGCCCCGGCAGCACGTTCGAGTTCACTTTTCCGCAGGGCGTCATCTGGGGCCTCATCGGCTGCATCATGTCGTTCGCCGTGGGCCTGGTCGTCGAGCGCACGCACGGCACGCTCGTGCGGCTGCAGACGGCCCCTCTCACACGGGCCGCCGTCCTCGCCGGCAAAGGGCTCGGGTGCTTCATCGCGGCCATGACGCTCCAGGCGATCATGTTCGCGCTCGCCACGCTCGTGTTCCACGTCCACGTGCACTCGTTCAGCGCGTTGTTCCTGGCGATGGTTTCCGCCGCCGGCGGGTTCGTCGGGATCATGATGCTGGTGGCGGCAATCGGCCGGAACGAACAGTCCACGAGCGCGGCCGGCTGGGCGATCCTGATGCCGATGTCGATGATCGGCGGAGCGATGATCCCGTTGTTCGCGATGCCGCCGTGGCTCGTGCGTGTCAGCGGGATCAGCCCGATCAAGTGGGCGATCCTCGCCTTCGAAGGCGCTACCTGGCGCGCGTTCAGCATGGGCGAGATGCTGCTGCCGTGCGGCATCCTGATCGCCGTCGGCCTGGTGACCTTCGCACTCGGGACGCGCTTCGTGCGGACGATGTAGAAGCGAGACGCGAGAACCGGACCTGACCGCGATCCCCGCGTGACGCGCTATGCGGTTGACTTGACCAGAAACAGCATCACCGACGTGAAGACGGTGTCGCCGTCCCGCACGGCCATGTGTGGCGTCTGGAACGGATTGCGGTGGAGGTCCACCGCCGCGATCTCGTAGCGGCGGTGCACCGCCTCGTCGATCGGCTCCGCCAGCTGCAGGCCCGAGCGGTCGATGAGCTTGTGGATGTCGGCCGCCATGAACGCTTCGTGGTGCTGCGGGCCCGAGAGGATGTACTCGGTCGCGAGGGCCAGCACTCCGCCTGGCTTCAGCACGCGCGCCATCTCCTCGACGGCTGCCACCGCCCCCTCGAAACCGCCGAAGTGCTCGATCGACGACAGCGAGTAGACGATGTCGAAGCTGGCGTCGTGGAAGGCGAGGTATCGTCCATCGACCTTCACGAACGACAGGCGGTCGCGACGATAGTCGAACGGGGCGTAGTCCTGCGGCCGGTTCAGGACTGCCGCGTCACCCTCACCGGCCAGGGCGCCGCCCCAGCTGATGTCGTACATGTCGCTGGCGACGACGCGGTCGACCTCGTTGGCCAGCCAGTACAGCAGCGGCTCGTGTCCCGCCCCGACGCTGAGAACACGGGCATCGGCCGCGAGCCGCCCGAGCCGGCGCAAGCCGAAGAGCGTCTGCGCATACTCGTATCCCTTCCGATGCATCGACTCCTTGTCGAGCGGGACGCTCTTGAGCGACGACAGCAGCGCCATCCACTCCGGGTTGTCCCACTTGGCCGGGTTGGCCAGCTCGCAGAGCTGCACGTCGCGCGGCAGCACACCGGCCTGCGGGCACATCTGACGGAACCGCCCCTCGAATTCTTCGGAGCGCAGGAGGGCCTGGACGAGGGCCCGGCGCGTAAGGCCCTCGGTCAGCCGCGCAACATAGCCGGCCGCGCCTTCTTCGTCCGGGGTTCGCCCTAGGAGGCAACGGTAAGCCTGCTCGACGAACCACCGATCGGGACCGAGGCCGATGAGACCGGCCTCGACGTTTTCGGGGTTCCTGCCGCCGTCTTCTCCTCGGCTGTACCCCGCGTACACGATCCTGAACTCCGTGGACGCGAGCAGCGCCCGGAGGAGCAGGTCGAGGCCCTGCCCGGACTCGAGCGCGCGCACGCGCTCGCGGCGCTCACCGGGTCCAGGTGCACGGCCGAGCGCGATCCAGAACGCCGTGTCCACCTGACCACCGGCAGTTGGATCGGCGGGCGAGGGCTCGCGGGCGGCGACCTCGTGGACATCCTCGCCACCGGGCGACGCTCCCAGCCAGCGCCGGACTCTGTTCTGGAGCGTCATTTCCTGATCGTCGGTGCGGTCCACTGCATCGACATCGCGGCGAGGTCGGGTGCCTCGATCTTGCCGCGGCGCACGGCCACGAGCTCCGCGAGGATGCTGACCGCGATCTCTTCCGGCGTGACGGCGCCGATGTCGAGCCCCACCGGGGCGTGCACGCTGCGCAGCCAGTCAGCCGACACGCCTTCATCAATCGCGCGCTCGACGATCTTCGCGACCTTGGCGCGGCTGCCGATGAGGCCGATGTAGCGGAGCGCGCGGCCGGACAACGCACGAATCGCATCGTAGTCCTGCCGGTGCCCGCGCGTGAGGACGACCACGTACGCGTGTGAGGGGATAGGAGTCTGCGTGATCCATTCGGGGATCGACTCCACGACGATCGCGGCCGCATCGGGGAAGCGCTCACGGTTGGCGAAACGTTCACGGTCATCCACGACCGTGACGCGGAAGCCCAACCCCGGCGCGAGCCGCCCAAGCTGCAGGCCGACGTGGCCGGCGCCGAGAATCACGAGCTCGGGCGGCGGCTCGATCGGCTCGATGAACACCTCCATCTGCCCTCCGCAAATGAGTCCCGTTTCCTCGGCGAAATCGTCGGTCAGCTCGTATTTGACGAGCCGCGCCCTGCGCGTCTGGAGCGCCTCCCGCGCCTTGCCGAACGCGTCGCTCTCGTAACACCCGCCGCCGATCGTCCCGAGCATCCGCCCGTCGGCATGGACCAGCATCTTCGCGCCGACACGCTGCGGCGTCGATCCGCGGGTCGAGACAATCGTCACGAGCGCCACCGTTTCACCTCGGGCGAGCGCCTCGTCGAGTGCGGTCAGCAGTTCCGGGGACATGGCGCGATTATACCGGCGTGTCGTGCGACCCGCCGATCCAGGGCCGTGGCCGACCTGCTCTTGCCCCTTGGCGACGGCGGCGTCTTTCTGTGCGCGGTGCGAATGGGCGCGCTCTGCGGGCGACCGGGGTCAGGTGTCCCAGCACTCAGAAGGTGTGGAGTGCGCAGGGCTCGAGCGGCTCGCTGCCGGCGAGGAAGGCTTCGCGGATGACGCGGGGACAGGCGGGACCCGCACGCTTGCCGGTGTCCTTGTCGATCTCGACCCACGTGAGGCCCTCCGGTTCGGCAAACGGCTGATCGGTGCGACCGGCCATTGCCTGCGTCATGAACTGGAGCCAGATCGGGAGCGCTGCCTGGGCGCCGCTCAAGCCGAGCGGTTGGTTGTCGTCCACGCCGACCCACACGACGGTCAGCAGTTCCGGCGTGAAGCCGACGAACCACGCGTCGCGCAGGTCGTTGGTCGTGCCTGTCTTGCCCGCCGCATCGAAGGTGAAGCCCGAGGCGCGCACGGCTGCCCCGGTGCCCTCGCTGATGACGCCGCGGAGCATGTTGGTCACGAGAAACGTCGTATCGGGGCGGGCGATGCGCCGCGGGGGCGCGATGGGAATCGGCTGCTGCGCGCCGCTGCTCACCACACGGCTCAGCACGCGCAACGGCCGCAGCTCGCCGCCGTTCGGGAAGATGGTGAAGGCGGTGGCGATGTCGTACGGTGACGCTTCGAACACGCCGAGCGTGATCGCGGGATACGCGTGTGGCTGCGCGCCGACGCCGATGCTGCCCCAGAGCTTCGCGACGTTGTCGAACCCGGCGAGCTCGGCGGCGTGGATCGTCGCGATGTTGCGCGACATTGCCAGCGCGCGCCGGAACGTGATCTCCCCGTCGTACTCGTCCTCGTAGTTGGCCGGGATCCACCCCTCGTCGTAATCGAACATGGTCGGCTCGTCCATGACCAGCGTGGCCGGCGTGATGTCGTTGCGGCCCTCCGCCGCCGCGCGCTCGAAGGCAGACAGGTAGACGAACGGCTTGAAGACCGAGCCCGGCTGTCGCTTCGCCGCGACCGCACGGTTGAACTGCGACTGGTTGTACGAGCGGCCGCCGACGAGCGCGAGCACCTCGCCGGTGCGGGGATCCACCGCGATGAGAGCGGCCTGGGCCTGCCGCTGGCGCTTGCGGCGCGCGAGAATCTGGTCGACGCGCACGATCTCGTCGCGCATGACGTCCTGCGCGATGCGCTGCAGGTGGATGTCGAGCGTGGTGTAGACGTCGAGCGAGTTGGTCACGCCTGCCAGGTCCGGCAGTTGCTCGGCGAGCGTCTGGCCGACCAGGTCCACGAAGTACGGCGCCTGCGACTCGAGCGCGCGCTGCACCACCTGCACCGGCTCGGTGCTCACACGGGCGGCGGCGTTCTCCGAAATGAAGCCCGCTTCCGCCATGGCCCGCAGCACGACGTTGCGACGCTCGCGCGCCCGCTCGGGCGAGTGGAACGGCGACCACACGGCCGGTGACTGAATGGTCCCTGCGATGGTCGCCGCTTCCGCGAGCGACAGGTTGCTGACGTCTTTGGCGAAAAACAGGCGTGCGGCTTCCGCGACGCCGTGCACGGCGAACGAACCACGCTGCCCGAGGTACACGTCGTTCAGGTACAGCTCGAGAATCTCGGCCTTCGTCGCCTTGCGCTCGAGGATGAGCGACATGAACTGCTCGAGCAGCTTGCGCCCCCACGACCGCTGCCCGCTCGCCGCTTCCCGCGCCAGGGCCTCGGTGAGGAAGAAGTTGCGTGCGAGCTGCTGGGTGAGCGTACTGGCGCCTTCGAGGTACCGTCGCCGGCCGCGCAGATTGGACACCAGCGCGCCCATCATCCGGATCGGATCCACGCCCGGATGCTCGTAGAACCGCCGGTCCTCGATCGCAATAACGGCCTGCACCATGCGGGACGGAATGGCGGCCAGCGGCACATGCCGCCGCTTCTCGCGCCCCGTGCTGAGGAAGGCGGTGAGGAGCGGCGGGTCCAACGTGACGCTCTCGGCGGCCTTGCCTCCCGCCTCGATCGCGCCGACGCGTCCCGATGCCGGTGGTACTCCGCCCGCCTTTCGCACGCGCGGCTGTTCGAACACGATTCGCACGGTTGCGCCCGGACGGTTGCCGCCGCGCGGGATCACGGAAATGGCGCCTGCGCCCACGGCAAACTCGCCGGCTTTCTCGACCCGGGCCCGCTGCGCGTAGCCGAGGTCGTTCAGCCGGTCGATGATCTGGGCGGCACCGAGCGACTGGCCTTTGCGCAGCTCGAGCGGCCGGGCAAAGACACGCGGCAGCACCCGTTCGCGCTCCCCATGGAGGCGCGCTTCGATCTGCCGTGAGAAGACCACGTAGTAGTAGCCGAGGATCGCCGAGGCCACAATCGCTGGCAGCGCCAGCGCGATGACGACGTACTTCACCCAGCGCCGACGCTTGCGCCGGCCGGTTCGCGATCGCGGGGACCTTCTCGTCGCGGAAGTAGCCAAGGAACTTGGGGAAGAGCCAGCGCTAATGGCCAGAGGCGAGCGGCCAGGGGCCGAGGGTTAAAGCCTGAGCGCAATCACCGGGGTTGAACTCCAGCACCACGACGGCCTGGGGACCATCAACCCTTGGCCTCTGGCATCTCAGATTGTCACGACCCAGTGCGTGCCGCCATCGACCGGCAGTTCATCCAGCAGCCGCGCGACGACGGCCGGGCCGTAGCGGCCGAGAAACGAGATGCCGCCGATAATCCGCTCCTGCGGTTGTCCGTCCGGAAAGGCCTGCGCCTGCACGTGCGTGAACTGGCGGCGCAGGGTCTCGTCGCGCCGCTTCGCCGCCTGCAGCACCTTCGCCTGCAGCGTCTCGAGCTCGTGCTGCATGCGGCCAAGCGCGGATCGCGCGCGCCCCTCGAGCGTCGGGTCGATGGTGGGTACCGCTGCGATCACCGCTTCGAGCCGGGCTCCGATCGCCTCGCTCGCCTCGCGCATCGTGCGCTCCACTTCCGGCGGAAGCCGCATCTTCAACAGCTCGTTCAACGCGTGCTCGTCGCGTGGTTGGAGAGTCTCGAGCGGCACGTCGTACTTCGCCAGGAACCGCGCAGCCGAAGCGTCGATCAGCGTGGCCGACGCCCGGGGCTGCATCAGCGGCATCGGCACGCCAAACGCTTCGTAGACGCCCCGCAGCTGCGCCAGGTAGGCCAGCTCGTTGGGGCCGGCCACGTAGCAGACCGTCGGAAACAACGTGTCCTGCACCAGCGGGCGCAGGAGGACGTTTGGGCTGAACGCCTCGGGGTGCGCGCGTGCACGGGCCACCATCTCGGGCGCCGGCACCGCCGCCGCACCGACGACGAACTGCCCGCCTTCGTACTTGATCGGCACACGGCCGCCGTCCAGCTCGAAGAGGGCTGCGCTGTCGGCGTGCGGCGTCACCTGCATGTGGTAGCCGCGCGACACCAGGTCCGCGCCGGCCCGCGCGGCGAGCAGTGCCGTGCGCCCGGGATGTTCGAGCTCGCGCGCGAACAGGTCCGCCACCAGCGGCTTGGCGGCACGCTCTGACGAGTCGTAGACCACCAGGCCGTGCGGCCCCAGCACCGCGTCGAGTATGCGGCCGAACGACTCGGCGACTCCGCGGCCTGGCGCGTACGAGGCCTGCACGATCTCCGTCAACCACGGTGTGAACTCGGTCGGCGGCAGCGCCCGGACCAGCGCGTCGGCCGCGTCGGTGACGGCGTCGGGCCACTCGAGCGACCCGATCGTCCGCTCGCCGGCGCCCTCAGGGGCGGCGGCTTCGATTGACGCGACGCTCAGATCCTCGGCGAGTACCGCGCACGCACGCACTTCCTCCCAGTCGTGGTCTTCCGCGTCGATCCAGAACACCGGCACCGCCGCGACGCCGTGTTCGCGCGACACGCGATCCGCCAGCCGGATCGCCGTCGCTGCCTTGAGCAGCGTGAAAACGGGACCGCCAAACAGCCCGGCCTGCTGACCGGTGACGATCGCAACCGTGCCCGGCTCGGCCAGTCTCCGGGCTGCCGCGATGGCTTCGGGCGGCGCGCCGCGTCGTTCCTGCTGCCCGACCACGATCTCCGTCACTTCGCGGCGTGGCCGCGCGTGGCGTTGGGCGGCGCTGATCCTGTCTCGCCATGCCGCCTCGTCAGCCGGGTCTCCCGCGAAGAACGGCTCGAGGCGCGCGAAGTCGAACGCGTAGTCCACCGCCAGGCGGCGCATCCAGGGCAGGCGGCGGACGTCCACCGCGAACCGCACGGCGCTGTCGGACGATGAGGCAGGTTGTAGGTGCACGAGGCACGTACTCTGGCAAAGCCCTCGCGGGCCTGTCAAGGATGGTCCTCCGCATGTTGGAACGTAGCGCGCGGCATGCTACGATCCACTCGCCTTCGAGGAGTACCGCACTGACGATTGACGGGTCCAGTCCAGGATCAAGCCCCGCCGCATTCGGCCCGTTTCGTGTCCTGCATCAGGTGGGCGCCGGCACGACGGGTCTCGTCTTCCGTGCTCACGACCCTGTCGAAGGCCGGCTCGTTGCCATCAAGGCGTTCCGCCTCGATCTCACGCCCGAACGCGCAGGGGAACTGGCGGACGCGCTCGAGGTGCTCGCCGGGCGTGGGCTCTCGCATCCGTCGATCGCCGCGCCGATTGGCGCCGGCGTAGAAGACGGCATCGCCTGGTTCGCGCAGGCGTACGTGCCCGCCGAGTCGCTCGACAGCGCCTTGCGACAGTACGGGCCGCCTCCCGTCGCCGACGTTCTCACCATCGTCACGCAGCTCGCGGGCGCGCTCGATTTCGCGGCCGCGGCCGGCGTCCTGCACGGGTCACTGCATCCGCGCGACGTGCTCGTCGCGCCGGGCGAAACGCACCTGGTGGATCTGGGCGTCGCCGCCGCGCTCGAGGCCTGCGGCGTGCGTGCGCCCGTACGTCGGCCCTACAACGCGCCAGAGCGCGCCACGGGCCGTCCGATCTCGCGCGCGGGCGACATCTTTGCGCTGGGGGCGATCGCTTTCGAGCTGCTCAGCGGCCAGCCGGTCACCGGCGCCGGCGACGATGGGATCGTGACGCTGCCCGATGTTCCCGGTGCGAACCGCGAGGCGCTGCTCGAGACGTTCTCCTTCGCTCTCGCGTTGGCGCCCGACGAACGATACGCGACGGCGCTGGCCTTTGCCGCACCGCTCAAGAAGGCGCTTGGCGACGCGCTGACCCGTCCGGCCGCGCCGCGCAAGCGACGCACGACCCGCCCGCCCGAAGCGTTGCTCCCCATCGACGCCGTCGAACCCCAGCCGCTGGCTGACGTGGCCCTGCCCGAATCGCCCGCGATCGAGCAGGCCGCGGCACACCCGGATTCCGGGGCGCCAGGTTTTGGAAGCCAGCGTCGCGCAGCGTCGGCTGTGCCGCCGGTGCCGGTCGACGAATACGACCGGGCCGCTCCCACCCCCCCGCCTCGCCCTACGCCACGACGGCCCGCGCGCGCGGACGTGACCGAGGATGTTGCGCCGGCGTACCTCTCGGGACCATCCGAGCCCGCGCCGTCGGCGCCAGCCGTCGAGCCGATCGCGGAACCCGGCGAGCCTGGCCCGCTCGGGCACCACGAGCGTGACGCATTCCTCGACCGGAGCGATAACCTTTCGCCGGTCGACGCGCTGGACTTGTACACGGCGGCCGACCCGATGGGGTTGTGGCAGAGGCCGGACGACACAACGCCGTACGACGCGTCGGCGGCCGCTACCCGTTCGGCGGCCCCTGCCGGGCCGCGATACCCGATCGCCGAGCCGGCCGACCGCATCGCGGACGACGGCCCTCCTCAGCGGTCCGACGCACGCCATCCACCTCGGGGTGAGTACCGCACGATTGATGACGCCATCCTCGACGAGCACGTCATCGCGCCGGTCCACTCGCCCTGGCCGGGGCTCGCCGCGATGTTGCTCGTGGGACTCGTGGCCGGCCTCGCCGGTGGTTGGTTCCTCTTTAGCCGACCGAGCGCCGGGCCAGGCGCGACGCACCCGCGCGAGTGGACCGATGATGCGGTGCGCCAGCCCGACGGCGCAGCGACCGCGAGTTCGACTCCGGCGTCACAGACGCGCCAGACCGCTGCCGCCGCGGCAGCGCGGCCGAGTGCCGCGAGGGTGCCGGCGCCGCGAGCCGAAACCACATCACCAGAGCCGCCCGTGCGCGGCCGGCTGGTGGTCCGCACGCGTCCGGCCGGTGCTCGCGTGGAGGTTGAGGGGCGGAGCAGGGGCGAGTCGCCGGCCACGGTCACGGATCTGGCCTTTGGACAGCACACGGTCCGGGTAAGCCATGACGGCTACGCGACCGAACAGCGTCGCGTCGAGCTCTCGGCACGTCACCCCGCGCAAACCGTGGATGTCACGCTGAAGCGGAACGCGGCGCCGACGCCGCCAGCCCCCGCGCGCAGTGCCCGCGAGCAGCCCGCGACGTTCGTGGGCACGGTCATCGTCGATTCGCACCCGGTGGGTGCGAAAGTGTTCATCGACGGCAAGGGAGCCGGGATCACGCCGGTCACCATTCCAGATGTCCGCGCGGGATCGCACGTCGTTCGCCTCGAGATGACGAACTATCGGCGCTGGAGCAGCTCGATCCGCGTCGTCGCCGGCGAACGCGAGCGCGTCGCCGCGTCGCTCGAGGAGGAAACGCCCCGATGAACGCCGTGCTGGCCCTCGAGGACGGCACCTGGTTTCGCGGCACTGCTGCCGGCGCAGCGGGCGAAGCCCGTGGTGAGGTCGTCTTCAACACCAGCATGACCGGTTACCAGGAAGTGCTGACGGACCCCTCCTACGCCGGGCAGATCGTCACGATGACCTCGCCGCAGATCGGGAACTACGGCGTGTCGGAAGCCGACGTCGAATCGTCGGGCCCCCGCGTTGCCGGATTCATCGTGCGCGAGTCCTCGCCGGTAGCGAGCAACTGGCGCTCCGAGACGACGCTGCGCGAGTACCTGGTCCGCCACGGGATCGTGGCCATCGCGGATATCGACACGCGGGCGCTCACGCGCACGCTGCGCTCGTCTGGCGTCATGCGCGGCGTGATCGGCACCGGGCCGGTCGATCCGGCGGAGCTCGTGCAGCGTGCGCGCAACATCCCGCGCATGGAGGGCACCGATCTCGTGCAGGCGGTCACGTGCGAGGCGCCGCACGAATGGCGCGCGACGACGCCCGAGGAGGCCGGCGAGTTCGGCGTGCCGCCGGAGAGGCGCGCCTCGAAGCGCCTGCGGATCGCGGCCTACGATTTCGGCATCAAGCAGAACATCCTGCGCCGGCTCGCGCAGCACAACTGCGATGTCACCGTGTTCCCCGCGTCGGCGCCGGCCGCGGACCTGCTCGCGCTCGAACCCGACGGCGTGTTCCTCAGCAACGGCCCGGGCGACCCCGCTGCCGTCCCGTATGCCATCGACAACGTCAAAGCGCTGCTCGACACCGACGTGCCGATGTTCGGCATCTGCCTGGGTCACCAGGTGCTCGGCCTCGCGATGGGCGGACGGACCTACAAGCTCAAATTCGGCCACCGCGGCGCGAATCACCCCGTGAAGTTCCTCGATTCCGGGCGCGTGGAGATCACCTCCCAGAACCATGGCTTCGCGGTCGATCCCGACTCGCTGCCGGCGAACGCGCATGTGACACACCTGAACCTGTACGACGGCACAGTCGAAGGGCTCCGCCACACGGACAAGCCGGTGTTCTCGGTGCAGTATCATCCCGAAGCGTCACCCGGCCCGCACGACGCGGATTACCTGTTCCGGCAGTTTCTGGACGAAATCGAGCGCAGGTGACGGCCCCGGCCTTCGGGCTGCGGGCGCCGGGGGTTTGACGGAGCCCTCACACCTGCGCAAAGGAAGGCCCGGAGCCCGGAGCCTGGAGCCCGGAGCCTGAGTTATGCCCCGACGCACCGACCTCAAGCGCATCCTCGTCATCGGCTCCGGGCCCATTGTGATCGGGCAGTCGTCGGAGTTCGACTACTCGGGCACCCAGGCGTGCAAGGCGCTGAAGGACGAAGGGCTCGAGGTAGTGCTGATCAACAGCAACCCGGCGACGATCATGACGGATCCGGAGTTCGCGGACCGCACCTACGTCGAGCCGCTGACGACCGGGATTGCCGAAGCGATCATCGCGCTCGAGCGTCCGGATGCCGTGCTCCCGACCGTCGGCGGGCAGACCGCGCTCAACCTCGCGGTGGCGCTGCACGAGGAGGGCATTCTCGCCAAGTACGGGGTCGAGCTGATCGGCGCGCAGATCGACGCGATCAAGGTCGGCGAAGACCGGCTGCTGTTCCGCGACGCGATGCAGGAGATCGGGCTCGACGTTCCGGCGAGCGGCCTGGCCCGGTCGCTCGACGACGCGCTGGCGATCGTCGGCCGCACGGGCTTTCCGTCGATCATCCGGCCCTCGTTCACGCTCGGCGGCGTCGGCGGCGGCATTGCCTACAACGTCGAGGAGTTCCGCGACCTGGTCGCGCGCGGCCTCGGGCTCAGTCCCGTCCACGAAGTCCTGATCGAGGAGTCGGTCATCGGGTGGAAGGAGTACGAGCTGGAGGTGATGCGCGACGTCGCCGACAACTTCGTCGTCATCTGCTCGATCGAGAACATCGACCCGATGGGGGTGCACACGGGTGACAGCATCACCGTCGCGCCGGCGCTTACGCTGAGCGACAAGGAATACCAGCGGATGCGCGATGCCGCCCGGCGCGTCATCCGGCGGGTCGGGGTCGAAACCGGAGGCAGCAACATCCAGTTCGCCGTGAACCCCGCGAACGGGCGGATGATCGTCATCGAGATGAACCCGCGCGTGTCGCGATCGTCAGCCCTCGCGTCGAAGGCGACCGGGTTTCCGATCGCGAAGATTGCGGCGAAGCTCGCGCTCGGCTATCACCTCGACGAGATCCCGAACGACATCACGCGCCTCACGCCCGCGTCCTTCGAGCCGACCATCGACTACATCGTCGTCAAGATCCCGCGATGGAACTTCGAGAAGTTCCCGGAAGCCGATCGCACGCTCACCACCCAGATGAAATCGGTCGGCGAGGCGATGGCGATCGGGCGCACGTTCAAGGAGGCGTTCCTGAAGGGCATCCGCTCGCTCGAGCTCGGCAGCCGTGCCGGGCGTATGTTCGCGGCGCCAGCGGATCAAGACGAAGGGGAGTACGACGACGCGGCGCTGCGGAAGGCGCTGGTGGTTCCGAACGATCGGCGGATGTGGGCGATCTTCGAAGCCCTGGGACGCGGATGGAGCGTGGAGATGCTCCATGAGTGCACGCGCATCGACCCGTGGTTCCTCCAGCAGTTTGCCGAAATTTCGGAGCTCGAGAAGACCGCGCGCATGCTCGGCTTCCGGCAGATGTCGCCCGAACTGCTGCTCGCGCTCAAGCGCGCCGGGTTCGGCGACCTGGAGCTCGCCGGCATCCTCGGCGTGGACGAGGCCTCGATCCGCCAGCGTCGCATCGACGCCGGCTGCGTGCCCGCGTACAAGCGCATCGACACGTGCGCGGCGGAGTTCGAGTCGTTCACGCCTTACATGTACGGGTCGTACGAGCCGTTCTGCGAGTCGGATCCCAACCCGCGGAAGAAGGTGGTCATCCTCGGCAGCGGACCGAACCGCATCGGGCAGGGGATCGAGTTCGACTACTGCTGCTGTCACGCCGCCTTTGCCCTCCGCGAGGAGGGCTTCGAGACGGTGATGATCAACTGCAACCCCGAGACCGTCTCGACCGACTACGACACGACCGATCGCCTCTACTTCGAGCCGCTCACCTTCGAAGACGTGATGGCCGTGCTCGACAAGGAGCGCTCGGCGGGCGCCGACGTGTCGTGCCTCGTGCAGTTCGGCGGGCAGACGCCGCTGAAGCTGGCGCTCCCGCTGCAGGCGGCGGGCGTCTCGATTCTGGGCACCTCGCCCGATTCGATCGACTTGGCCGAGGACCGCCGGCGGTTCTCGCAACTGCTCTGGGATCTCGGCATCCCGCAGCCGGCGAGCGGCACCGCCACCTCGCGAGCCGAGGCCCGTGACGTGGCGGCAGCCATCGGTTTCCCTGTCGTCGTCCGTCCGTCGTACGTGCTCGGTGGGCGTGGCATGGCGATCGTCTACGACACGTCGACGCTGGATCGCTACATGTCGGGCGCAGTGGACGTCTCGCACGAGCGGCCGGTGCTGATCGACAAGTTCCTCGAGGACGCCTTCGAGTTCGACGTGGACTGCGTCGCCGACAGGACCGGGGCCGTGGTAATCGGCGGCATCATGGAGCACATCGAGGAAGCGGGCATCCACTCGGGCGACAGCTCGTGCGTCGTGCCGCCGTTCATGGTGGCCGAGAAACATCTGGGTACCATCCGCGAGTACACCCGGCGGATTGCGCGGGCGCTCGAAGTGGTCGGGCTGATGAACACGCAGTACGCCATAAAGGACGACACCGTGTTCGTCCTCGAGGTGAATCCCCGCGCGTCGCGCACCGTGCCGTACCTGTCGAAGGCGACGGGCGTCCCGCTGGCGAAGACGGCGGCGCGCGTGATGAGCGGCCGTACCCTGGCGGAGTTGGGCCTGCTGGACGACCTCAGCGTGGCGGGCGTGTTCGTGAAGACCCCCGTCTTTCCGTTCGTGCGCTTCCCGGGCGTCGACACGATCCTCGGCCCCGAAATGAAGTCCACCGGCGAGGTGATGGGGGGCGCCGCGAATTTCGGCTCGGCGTTCGCGAAGGCGCAGCTCGCGGTCGGCCAGAAGCTGCCCGAATCGGGCACCGTCTTCGTCAGCGTGAACAACGACGACAAGCCGAACGCCCTGCCCGTGGTGCGCGATCTCCAGGCGCTCGGCTTCACGATCGTTGCGACCCGAGGGACCGCCGCCTACCTGCGCGCCCACGGCGTCGACGTCGAGGTCGTCTACAAGGTGAACGAGGGCCGGCCGAATGTCGCCGACGAGATCGTCAACCGCAAGATCGACCTGATCATCAACACGCCGCTCGGCCGCGAGTCGTTCTTCGATGACCGCGCCGTGCGACGCGTCGCGATGATGCAGGGCGTGGCCTGCATCACCACGCTCACCGGCGCTTCCGCGGCCGTCGCGGCGATTCGCTCCCTTCGAACCCACAGCCTCGACGTGCGGGCACTCCAGGACTACTACGCTGAGGCGGCAGGAACGCCGTCGTAAGCGCGCGGCCGTCGTGTGCCGGGTCACGTCGCCGACGGCCCGAGGGACTCGGGCCGCTACAAGGGGCGCGGCGCGGCGATTCGAACCTGACTGCTCCGTGTCAGCGGACGCTCGTGACTAGCCCACGAACGAGCGATCGAACAGCCCCTTGATCGCGGCGCGTCCGTTCTGCTTCGAGCACGCGGGTGCCTGTCCCGGTGATGTGCGGGTGGGTGAACACCGGGTCATCGCCCCGCGGGCGGGCGATCCAGGCCCCGCTCTCCCAGGCGAACCAGCCGTCCTTCTCCTGGTCGAACACGTGGAGCGGCTTGTTACAGAGCTTCGCGAACTCGGCGCCCCAGCCCGTGCCGCCGCGCACCGTCCCGTCCTCGAGAATGTGGCCAACGACGTAGATTTCCTGGCCGTGGTTCACCTGGTACCAGATGCTCTGGAGCACCTTCCGCAGCTGCGGCCCTTCCGTGTAGCGGCGGTTCATCAGCTTCGACACGTACTCGAGGCTCACGTCGCCGGCGAGCAGTTCCTCGTGATTGAGCACGCGCCGCCCGCGCTGGCGTGCCTCGGTGTGGCCTTCAAAGGTGAAGGTGACCTCTTCGACGCCGTGCTTCTCGGCTTCCTCGCCGAACGCCGCCTCCGCGCCAGGTGCGCCACCGCTGAATAAGATGCAGTCGTCTTTCCGGAGCATGAAAGGTCCTTTCACGACGCGTCGGTGTGGACGCGACACGGTAGTCTACCTGACGCCGCGCGGGAGGCGAGGGAGGGGATAGGGCTAAGGGCTAAGGGCTAAGGGCTAGGGGCGAAGGGCTAGCTGCCATAGCCAGGGCGCAATGCGCTGCATGCCGTAACCTCTAGCCGCCCTGAGCCCTTCGCCCTTAGCCCTTAGCCCTTAGCCGTACAATATCCCCCATGCGCAAACCCGTCATCTTCATCACGGGGGCGAACGGCGAAATCGGCCACGGCCTGATCACGCAGCTGACGGGATCCGGCGGCCGGCAGATTGTCACGCTCGACCTCGCGCCGCTCGATCCCGATCTGCGGCCGCTGGTGCAGCGCGAGTTCATCGGCTCCATCCTCGATGCGGGACTGCTCGAGCGGATTCTCTCCGAGTTCGAGGTGGATCTCGTCTTCCACCTGGCCGCGCTTCTCTCCACGCGGTCCGAGTTCACGCCGATTCGCGCCCACGAGGTCAACGTGCAGGGCACGCTCGTGCTGCTCGAATTCGCTCAGAAAGAGGCCGAGTCGCACGGCCGGCCGGTCACGTTCCTCTACCCCTCGTCGATCGCCGCGTACGGCATGCCCGACCTCGCGACCAAGCGCCGCGCCGGCAAAGTGAGCGAGGACGAGTACAACCACCCGACAACGATGTACGGCGCGAACAAGCTCTATTGCGAGATGCTCGGCAACTATTACGCGCGCCACTACAAGCAGCTCGCGGCCGAAACGCTGAGCGGCAAGGTCGACTTCCGCTGCGTGCGCTTCCCGGGCCTCATCTCCGCGATGACGGTGCCGTCTGGCGGCACCTCCGACTACGCGCCCGAGATGATCCACGCGGCTGCGCGCGGCGACAGCTATCCCTGCTTCGTGCGCCCGGACACCCGGATCCCGTTCATGGCGATGCCCGATGGCGTCGAGGCGCTGCTCAGGCTGGCCCGGGCGCCGAAGGCATCGCTCACGCGCACGGCGTACAACGTCACCGCGTTCAACCCGTCGGCCGAAGAGATCCGCGACATCGTCGCGCGCGAGTTTTCGCAGGCGGCGATCACCTTCGAGGTCGATGACAAGCGGCAGGGGATCGTGGACTCCTGGCCGGCCGACGTCGACGACAGCGCCGCGCGGCGAGACTGGGGATTCCTGCCGGAGCACGATCTCGAGCGCGGGTTCTCTGAGTACCTGATTCCCACCATCCGCAGGCACTACCAGTGAGCCAGTCCGTACCGGCCTCGATGACTGCCATCGCCATCACCACCCCTGGCGGGCCCGAGGTGCTGCAGCCACGCACGCACCCGGTGCCGGCCGTCGCTGCTGGCGAGGTCCTGATCCGCGTCGCCGCTGCCGGCGTGAACCGTCCCGACCTGCTGCAGCGGCAGGGCAAGTACCCGCCGCCCCCCGGCGCACCGGACACGCCGGGGCTCGAAGTCGCGGGAACGGTTGCGTCGGTCGGCGCCGCCGTGGCCGGTTGGCAGATCGGCGATGCCGTCTGCGCGCTGGTGGCTGGTGGCGGCTACGCCGAGTATTGCGCCGCACCCGCCGTCCAGTGCCTGCCCGTGCCGCGCGGTTTCACCATGATCGAGGCGGCCGCCGTCCCCGAGACGTTCTTCACCGTGTGGACGAACGTGTTCGAGCGCGGACGGCTCGAGGCGGGCGAGTCGATTCTGGTCCACGGCGGCGCGAGCGGCATCGGCACGACGGCCGTGATGCTGGCGCGTGCCTTCGGCGCGACGGTCTACGCCACTGCCGGGACGCCGGAGAAATGCGCCGCGTGCGAGCGCCTCGGCGCCGTGCGGGCGATCAACTACCGCACGGAGGACTTCGTCGAGGTGGTCCGCGAAGTGACCGGTGGCGCCGGCGTGCACGTCGTGCTCGACATGGTGGGCGGCGAGTACGTCGGCCGCAACCTGGAGGTCCTGAGGGTGGAAGGACGTCTCGTGCAGATTGCCTTTCTGAAGGGCCCGAGGGCCGAGGTGAACCTCGCGCCGCTGATGCAGAAGCGGCTGACCTTTACCGGATCCACGCTCCGCCCCCGAACGCCCGACCAGAAGGGCGCCATCGCTCGAGCGCTTCACCAGCACGTGTGGCCGCTCTTCGA
Organism: Vicinamibacteria bacterium; assembly: GCA_963697705.1. GTDB lineage: Bacteria > Acidobacteriota > Vicinamibacteria > Vicinamibacterales > JAENWD01 > CAVUCH01. The sequence goes on along the minus strand of CAVOPA010000003.1, from coordinate 403,557 downwards.
GCGCGGCGAGCTCCGGCCGGTCGTCCATGCGACCGTCCCGCTCGCGCGCGCATCGGAGGCCCACGCACTGCTCGAAGCCGGGGAGCACGTGGGGAAGATCGTCCTGGTTGTTTCGTAATCCCGTCGCGCCCGCCTCGCCACGGCCCGACAGAGTCGGGCCGCTACAAGAGGCTTCGCTCGGCGACTCCGAGGGCTGGCCCTGCTCTCCCGGCCAGCCCCCTCCTCACAAGCGATAAGTTAGTGTCGCCGCGCGCTGGTCACGGCGGCGGCTACGCCCACGCCGAGGGCGATGAACGGCAGCGCGCGTCCCACGTCCGACAGCATCGCGCGCGTGTAGGCGCTCGACTGCATCACGTGGCCCTCGTACCCGCCCGACTCCTCCCCGTTCGCGCTGGTGGTGTGCAGGCTGTCGCGGTGATCGTTCGGACGCCCGCTCCGCTGCTGCGAGAACATCGTGCGCTCCATGTACACGTCCGTCAGTCGCGGCGCGAGCGATCCCATCGTCGCGATCAGGCGGCCGCCGCCGCCGATCGTGATGTCGCGAATGGGGCGCTGGGCGCAGTCGCACACCGCGCGGGCGACCGTGTCGGGCGAGTACACGGGCGGCGGCGGCGCCGGCTCCTCGGTCATGTAGTTCTTCGCGTGGTGGTAGTACGGCGTGTCGATCGCGCCGGGCTTGATCAGGGTGACGGCGATCGGCACCCGGTCGTGTTCCAGTTCCATGCGCAAGGTGTCGGTATAGGCCTTGATGGCGTGCTTCGAAGCCGCGTAGATGCCCTGCAGCGGCACGGCCCGATCCGACACGATGCTGCCCATATTGATCAGTACGCCGCCGCTCGTTCGCATGAAGCGGACGGCCGTTCTGCATCCGTGCACCAGGCCCCAGAAGTTCGTGTCGAACACCCGCCGCTGATCATCGAGCGGCACGTCCATGAGCTTGCCGTATACGGAGACACCGGCGTTGTTGAACCACGTGTCGACCCGGCCGAAGCTGTTCATCGCCCGCTCGCCGATGCGCTCGACATCTGCGGCGCTCGCCACATCGGCGCCGACCGCGATCGCGTCGCCCCCGCGCCCGGTGATTTCGGCGACGATGGACTGCAGTTCCGCCTCGTCGCGCGCCGCCAGCACGACCTTTGCCCCACGCGCGGCCGCCATGCGCGCGGTGGCCAGCCCGATGCCACTCGAGGCGCCCGTGATGACCACTACCTGCTCGTTCAGCCGCTTCCGCTGAGCCATCGCACCTCCTCTGGATGAAGACGTCGGATCACGTCTCCGACGAGCAAGCCGCGTTCCGAACGGGCGCGGCTTGTCGCTGAAAATGCTGAGCGATTCTCCTTGTGTCAGTGACCGCTTGTATGTGACGGGCTGGCGGGAAACATAGGCCAGCCTCGGTAGCCCGTCGTAGCACCCGACTCGGCGGGTGTCTGTAACGCCGACGATTGTCACAGCCGCTCCCGTCCTCGCCGTCGCCACGGCCCGACAGAGTCGGGCCGCTACACGGGGCTTCGGTCAACAAAGGCGCGAATCGCACGGCTCACGGTCAGGGCGGCCGTATCGGTTGAATCGGTAGTGGATTTCGGAGCGCGGCGCCTGGCTGGCAAGGCGTGACGACCGAGCATACCGGGAGTATTCGAGGGAGGAGCAACGCCGCCAGGCAGGATGCCCCGCCCGAAAGGCACTAGTGATTCAACCGATACAGGCCACTAGTGGGCCGCGCACCCAGCCGTGTCAGGTACACGAACCACGCGCCGTAATAGACCAGCAGTGCCGCAAGCAGCGGCGTGGTCGTTCCGGGCGGGCGGTTGTGCGGGAACACGGGCGAGAGGAAGGTGAGGAGGACCCCCAGGACCGTGAGCGCAATGGCCACACGGGCGAAGCGGACGGCGCCCGGACGCGCGTACCACAAAGCGAGGCCGGCGCCGACCCCGATACCGGTGATTGCCAAACGGATGACGAGGAGCAGGATGGCCCAGGTGCCGCGCTCGACAACGCGGGTGAGGATGCTGGACGCGTAGAAAGCGAGGCCGAGCGGCTCCACCGCCATCAGCAGCAGAGCGAGAGCAATCAATGGCCGTCGCCGCTCAATTCCGGCGGCGTCTGTCGCGTTCCGCTCCTCGTGTGCGCCTCCTGTCACATCGAGGCGGTCGGCTCCACTGCCGACGCCTCCGCCGGAAGGACGGTCGCGTGACCGGCCTGGCGGTCGGCGAAGAAGAATGCCGGCAGCGCCAGCGCCGACAGGGCGGCCGCCACGCCGAATGCCGCCGCGTATCCGAAGTTCGACACCAGCCAGCCGAGTGACGAGGAGCCGGTCCCGATCCCGGTGTCGAACGCGGCGAGAATCGCCCCGAACGCCGCACCCCTGCGGTTGGCGTCGACGCCGTGCGTCACGTACGCGGCGAAGACCGGGTACGCGGTGCCGAACCCCGTGCCGAACACGATCGCAGACACGATCAGTCCCGAGCGCGTGGTCGCGAGCGCGAGCAGCACCAGGCCTGCGGTGATCAGCACCAGGCAGGGCGCGAACACACGGCGGTACCCGAAGCGATCGCCGAGCGGTCCGAGTACCGGCCGCGTCACCAGGATGACCACGGCAAGCGTCGTCAGGTACACGCTCTTGGGCGTGATGCCGAGCGAGTCGGCGTACATCGCGCTGAAGCTCGTGATCGCGCCGTAGGCAAAGCTGTAGAGGAAGAGCGGCAGCGACAGGAGGAGCACACGCCATTCGACCCAGCCGCGAGGATCCTGCTCATGGGTCGCACGAATCGTCGGAACCTCGGTACCGTGCAGCTGCCATGCAATCGCGGCCATCACCACGTTCAACAGCGACGCGAACATGCAGAGCCAGAACCAGCCGAACTGGTAAATCCAGAACCCGATCGGCGGCGCAACGGCCAGCGCCACCACCGACGAGAGCCCCCAGTAACCGATCCCCTCGGCACGTCGCGACGGCGGCAGCATGCTCGCGATGTACGCGCCCGACGCCGACAGCAGTCCGGACCAGATGATGCCGTGCAGCGGCACGAGCACGAGCAGCAGCGGCACGGTCGGCGCCACCGCGTACAGGACGGAGAAGCCGGCAATCGCGAGGCTGCACACGAGCAACTGCCGGGTGCGGCCAAACCGATCCGCCAGCGCCCCTGTGACCGGTGCCGAGAAGGCCGACGAGTACGTCAGCAGCCCCAGGAACAACCCCGAGGCGGTTGTGCTGCCGCCAAGGTCGTGGATGTGGAACGGCGCCGTCGGCAGCAGCTGCAACGCCGAGAGGAAGACGGTGAAGCTGAAGCCGCACATCACGAAGAAGCGCGGCGTGAAGAGGCGATCGCCGGCGACGCTGGTCATGGAACGGCGACCACCACGCCATGGAGGCGGATCGCTCGGATGCGCGCTGCCCACGTGGCGAGGAGCACGAGGCCGACCGCGACGAGCCCCAGCGACAAGCCAATCCACAACCCAAGCACGCCCCAGCCGAGGACGAAGCAGAGGAGATATCCGACAGGCAGCCCGACCAGCCAGTGCGCCGTCAGGTTCGAGATCATGGCCGTGCGCGTGTCGCCGAGGCCGCGGAGCACGCCGGTTGTGACACCCTGCAGGCCGTCGAACAACTGGAACAACGCCGCCACGAACAGCAGCGAGATCCCGAGCGTGACGACAGCCGGTTCGCGCGTGAAGAGACCAATGATCTGCGACGGGATCGTGAGCATGCCGAGTGCCGAGCAGGCCATGAACCCGACCCCGATCGCGATCGCCATCCACCCGGCCTGGCTCGCCGCATGCGGGTCGCGCCGGCCGATCGCCTGGCCCACGCGCACGGCACCTGCCGAGGCGACGCCGAGCGGCACCATGTAGGTGACGCTCGCCACGTTGAGCGCAATCTGATGCGACGTCAAGGAGATCGGGTCCAGCCGGCCTGCCAGCGCCGTCGCAGCCGCGAACACCCCCACCTCCGCGGCGAGGTGCGTGGCCGCTGGAAATCCCAGCTTCACCAGCCGCCACAGGCGCGCCGTCTCGATCCGGAACGGCGCCGAGAGGAGGCTCGCTCCCAGCCCGCGCTCCTGCCACAGGATGATCGCGGCGAGGGCGGCTGCGAGGTACACGCGTGACGCGACCGTGGCCCATGCGGCGCCATTGGTTCCCAATCGCGGAAATCCAAGGTGCCCGAAAATCAGCAGCCAGTTGACGACGACGTTCACGAGGTTGGCCGTGATCAGCACCACCATGATCGGCCGCACCCGGTTGGTGGCCTGCAGGTAGCGGCGCAGCGCCGCATAGAGCAGGAGCGGGAGCGTGCTCCAGGTGACGATGCGGAGGTAGGGCGCGGTCATGCTGAGCACCGTCGGGTGCAGACCCCACGCGGGCATGAGGTACACGAGTTCCCACGCGACCGCCATCACCGGCGCCGACGCGATCACCGCGAGCCAGAGGCCGTGGCGCAGCCAGCGATGGCACTCGTCGCGGGCGCCCGCCCCGTAGGCCTGCGACACAAAGGTATCGAGCCCGAGCAGCAGACCCATCCCGAAAATCGCGAACGAGACGAACACCGTGCTACCGAGGCCGACAGCGCCGATCGCCTGCGGCGACACGCGTCCGACCATGATGGTGTCGACCACGCCCATCACCATCCAGCCGAGCTCGGCGACCACGACCGGCCACGCCAGCGAGAGCATGGGTCGGAACTCGTCACGCAGGTGATGAACGATGGCGCGCATGCAAAACGATCAAGGATACACGACGGGCGGCCGGCGCCGGGCGGCGGGCGAGAGTGATATCCGACCGCGTTTCTGACCGCAGCGCCGAGTCCGCTGCCAGTGCGCCATAGTCGCGAGCCGTAACAGCTATCAATTGCCGCGGCGCCGCGTTGCTTCGACCGCCGCCCGGCGCCCGGCGCTGCCGCCCACCGCTGCCGCCCGACGCCCGGCTCCCGCCGCCCGCCGTGCCAAACTCGATGATGCTAAGATCGCCACCGGCTCTCGGTTCGGGCCTCTCCTGACATCCTTCAGCGCAATGCCTTCATCACGCTCAGCTCTCGAACTGTATCTGGACCCACACGACGATCACGCCTGGCAACGGACGGCCGGCCTCCTCGAGGCCGAAACGCACGAAGTGGATCGCGCTGCGGTACGCATCTGGCTGTCGTTCTTTCCGATTGCCCTGGCTCGCCTGCTGCAACAGCCGCACGACCCGATCGAGCTCGAACGACGGCTGCTGTTGCGCGGCCGGTACCGCCTGGCCGAGCAGGTCGACACGTCACACGGGTTTCTCTACGGCCACCGCTACTGGCCCGACGTCAAGCGCGCCATCATCGCGTTCGCCGACGCCGCCACCGGGCGCTTCGCCGGCCCATTGGCCGGCATCGCCCGCGACGTCGCCCGCGACCTCGGCACCAGCCTGTCGGTCGATCGGACGCTGCTCACCGGCATCGTAGTGGTGGGCCTGAACACGCTCCAGCAGGTCGGGCTTGCCGCCCTCCGTCGCACGCCGGGCACCGTGTCGATCGAACCCGCCGTGTTGCGACGCTCGCCGGCCGACGTGCTGCGCCACCGCGCCCACGACGACAGCCAGGGGCTGCTCGGGTTCTTGTGGGGCGATCACAAGCTGTGGACGGTCACGTTCGACGAACGCGAGGCCGGCGCGCAGTTCGCGCTCGTGAACAGCCAGGCGATCACGACCGCGGCTGCCGCCGACCCGCGCGATTGGCGGCACCGCGATCCACGCTGTACCGACGGGCCGATTCCCGTCCAATGCCGCTCCGCATCGTGCGGCAGCTGCTGGGTGGGCGTGCTCGGCGGCGCCGAAAAGCTCCTGCCCGTCGAAGCGCGCGAGCGCCGCAAGCTCCGCGAGTTCGGCTACATCGATACCGATCGACCGCATCCGCTCATCAGGCTGGCGTGCCAGGCGCGCGCCACGGGCGCGGTGTCGATCGTGATTCCGCCCTGGACCGGCGTGATTGGCGCGGCGCTCGCCGCCGACGCGCTCCAGGCCTCCGCACCCGCTATGGCCGGCGCGCGCTGACGCGCGCCTTCGCCGCCCCGTGCTCACCACCGGCGACACGGGCGGCGCCGCAGGAGTTCTCTGTCATGTCCTTCCCTCCCCTGACCCCCGACGAGGCCGCCGCGCACATCAGTAACGGACACACCGTAGGTTTCAGCGGCTTCACCCCGGCGGGTGCGGCCAAGCTCGTGCCGCAGGCGCTGGCCGCGCGTGCGCGCGACGAGCACCGCGCCGGACGGCCGTTCAAGATCCGGGTGATCACCGGCGCCTCCACCGGCGATCTCGATGACGATCTCGCCGACGCCGAAGCCATCTCCTGGCGCGCGCCGTATCAGTCGAGCGCGAAGCTGCGGGCCCAGATCAACAGCGGCGCCGTGGAGTTCGTCGACATGCACCTGTCGCACGTCCCGCAGGCGCTGCTCTTCGGCTTCTTCGGCGAGATCGACGTCGCCGTCGTTGAAGCGACCGAAGTGACGCGGGACGGACGCGTGTTCCTCACGACCTCGGTGGGGCTGTCGCCGACGCTGCTGCACTCGGCGAAGAAGATCATCATCGAGGTGAACAGGCGGCATTCACCGCGCCTGCGCGAGATGACTGATATCGCGCTGCTGCCGCCGCCGCCCCATCGACTGCCGATCCCGATCCTGGATCCCCTCGCCAAGATCGGTGTGCCGTACGCGCAGGTCGACGTGGCAAAGATCGTCGGCGTCGTCGAACACTCCGCCCCCGATGCCGTCAGCCCGTTCGCCCCCGCGGACCTTCCGAGCCAGCGCATCGCCGACCAGGTCGTGCGCTTCCTCGTGCAGGAGCTGCGCGCAGGTCGTATTCCGCCGGAGTTCCTGCCGCTCCAGGCTGGCGTGGGGAATGTGTCGAACGCCGTCATGGCCGAGCTCGGTGCGCACCCGGACATCCCGGACTTCGTCATGTTCACCGAGGTGTTCCAGGACTCGCTCGTGGAACTGATGGAGCAGGGCCGGCTGCTCGGCGCGAGCTCCTCGGCGCTGACGGTCACCGACGCGGTGATCCAGCGCGTCTACGACAACTTCGATTTCTTCGGACCCCGCCTGGTGCTGCGGCCGCAGGAGTTGAGCAACAACCCCGGCGTCATCCGCCGCTTCGGCGTGATCTCGATCAACACCGCGCTCGAGATCGATATCTACGGCCACGCGAACTCCACCCACGTCGCCGGCACGCACATGATGAACGGCATCGGCGGCAGCGGCGACTTCACGCGCAACAGCTACGTGTCAATTTTCATGTGTCCGTCGGTGGCCAAGGCCGGCCGCATCAGCGCCATCGTGCCGATGGCCTCGCACGTCGATCACAACGAGCACTCGGTGCAGGTCGTCGTCACCGACCAGGGTCTCGCGGACCTGCGCGGCCTCGGCCCCGCCGCGCGCGCCGAACGCATCATCGACAACTGCGCCCACCCGGCGTACCGGCCCTACCTCCACCATTACCTCGAACGCTCCCGGGTCGGCCACATCCGCCACGACCTGGCGACGTGCTTCGAGCTGCACCGGAACCTGATCGAGACCGGGCAGATGCTGCCCGAGGTGGATGTGAAGGCCATGGGGTAGGTACGATGCGCGCGGGCGGGCTGGAACGCTCCGCCCGCCTGAATGCTGGTCGACCCGCCTTGTAGCGGCCGGACTCTGTAAGGCCGTTTCGACACAGGCCGACGCCGACGCTGTCGCCAACGCCCGACAGAGTCGGGCGCTACAAGGGGCTTCGCTCGACCGCCGGGCAAATCCAGGAACAGGAACGGCGGTTGCTCCGCTGGCTGCGTGCCCGCACGCCTGCCTGGCCGCGCCTATATCGGCCGACGGCGCTATCTCGTCACGTGTTGCACGTGTAAGCGGGCGCGGCTGTTCGAATCGGACGTGATCGTCGAGGCCGTGCGACGGGAGTTTCTGCGCACCGCGGGTCCGTACGGTTTCGCAGTTCTCGCATACTGTTTCATGCCCGATCACCTTCATGCGGTCCTCGAAGGCACGACTGCCGAATCAGACTTCCGCCGATTCGTCGCTGCGTTCCGGGGATGTTCATCGCGCTGGTACGCGAGGATCGGGGGCGCCCGTCTGTGGCAGCGCGGCTACCATGACCGGGTGCTTCGCGGACACGAACCGACCGAAAGATTGGTTGCATACGTGCTGAACAATCCCGTGCGGGCCGGACTGGTTCAGGACCCCAGGATGTACCGTTATTCGTGGGCCCAAGACTGGCCGACGGATGTCGGCCAGTCTTCCATAGCCGCTGACCGAAGCCCCTTGTAGCGGCCCGACTCTGTCGGGCCGTCGGTGACACCGACAGACGACGTGCGACACCGACGCCCGACAGCGTCGGGCGCTGCACACGGCTTCGCTCGGCTGGCCGGCAGGATCGCAGTCAGACGATCGCCGTGCGAGCCGACGCTGTGGCCGATGCCCGACAGAGTCGGGCGCTACGTGGGGCTTCGCTCACCAACGGTAATCATTAGCCACACCACGGTCACCCCTCTACAATCGTCCCGTGGCGTTCCGCTACACGCCGGAGGTTCTCGAAGAACTACGAAGGCACGGAGTCGTGCCGACCGGCGAGACCGATCCGCAGATGGTGCGCGACTTCCTGAGTGCGCTCTACCGCTACGAGATCCGTCGGCTGAAGGCGCGGCTCCTCGCCCGGGAGTTCCCGCAGCAGGAGTACGCTGCGCGGGTGCGCCTGCTGCGGCGCGGCTACGTGCTGCTGTCGATCCCGCTCGAAACGTGGACGCGTCCGGCTTGAGGTACGGCCGGCTCTGTCCAGCACTCAGGTACCCGCGCCGTTACTGCTCCGGTCGGCGTAGATCCCGCCTGTCCGGCTCGCCGGGCGAGTTGGTGGGTCAATCGGCTGCGGCGAGCATCGGCCGCGGCGCGTGGCCCTGCACGGCCTCGGCGAATCGGGCCACGCCGACGGCGACCACGCCGACTGCCAGCAGCAGCAGGACGATGGCTGTCACGCCGAGCACCGGGTTGGTCCCCGTCAGGTTCTGGTCGATCTGCACCCAGAGCGCCGCGACCGTGGTGACGATCATGAACACCGCCGGCAGCAGGGCAAAGAGCGTGCGTCGCGCACGCTGCGCCAGCCACACGCTGACCGTCGTCAGCGAGAGCGCGCCGATGAGCTGATTGCCGGCGCCGAAAATGGGCCACATCTGCCGGACGGTGCCGCTCACCGAGAACGCGAACATGAGCGCGATCGCGACGGCCGAGTTCACGTAGATGTTCCGCAGCGGCGCCGGCGGCGCTCCCGCGAACGCGAAGCGCCAGAATTCCTCGAGGAGGTACCTGCACAGCCGCACGGAGCTGTCGAGGGTCGTCACGACGAAGCCTTCGACCATCAGGATGGCGAAGACCACGGCCACAGCAACCGGCAGTACTGGAAACGCATCGTGCATGAGCCGTCCCGCACCGAGCGCAAAGCCGAGCACCGGGTTCGAGGGGCCCACGGCAGGGTAGACGACCGCCAGGTACTCCGTGCGCGGCAGGGCCGCTGCAACCGCGATGAGAACAGATACGGCCAGCACGCTTTCAACGAGCATGGCGCCGTAGCCGATGCTGCGGCAGTCGCTCTCGCGCGGCAGCTGCCGCACGGTCGTGCCGCTGGCCACGAGCGAGTGGAAACCGCTGATTGCGCCACACGCGACGGTGATGAACAGGATAGGCCACACGCCCCCATGCATCACCGCCTCGCCCGCGGCAATCTCGATCGGCGGCGCCTGCATCGTCCTGCCCTGAAGGCCCGTGACCAGCACCGACACGAAGAGCAGCGCCTGCCCTCCATACAGGAGTTGGACGTTGGTGAAGTCGCGCGGCTGCAGGATGAACCAGAGCGGCAGGGCGCACGCGAGGAAGATATAGACCGTCAGCATGTAGCGCCAGGTCTCGCCCGCCATGCTGACCGGAAACCAGAAGCCCATCACGACGCTGCCGAGGCAGACGATGAACGCGACGACGTAGGCGTGTGCCGTCGAGAGCGCGTCGCGGCGCATGAGCACGCCGAGCACCGGCGCGAAGGCCGTGATGATGAACACAGATGTCGTGGCGATCCCCCCGATTCGCGCCTTCGGGACGCCGTTCTCGATCACGGTGCCAAGCATCTGCTGGTCGGCCGCCAGGTGGAGCGCGGTCAGGGGATAGACGGACGTCAACGCGGTGATCGACAGGTTCAGGAAAATCGCATTCACGATCGTCAGCACGAAGATCAGCACGAGCAGATTCAGGACGTAGCCCGTCGGCCCGAGCGTCCGTCGCGCGATGTCGCCCATCGTGCGGCCTCCTTCGCGCACGCTGGTGAAGAGCGTCACCATGTCGTGCACCGCCCCGAAGAAGATGCCGCCGATGACGATCCAGAGCCACACCGGCTGCCATCCGAAGGCGAGCGCCAGCGTGGGCCCCACGATCGGGCCTGCGCCAGCGATGGTGGAGTAGTGGTGGGCGAAGGCAACGTGAAATCGCGTGCGCACGAAGTCGACGCCATCGGTCAACCGGTAGGACGGCGTCGGCTGCCGATCGTCTTCCTGGAAGACGCGAGCGATGAACGGCGGGTAGAACCGGTACGCTACGAGAAACGCGGCCGCGGCGACGAGGAGTGGAACCAGGATGTTCACGCGATCACCACGTCTCGCTTGTGAAAAGGATTGTCAGGCTGCGCTCACGACTGCGGCCTGCCGCCCGCGTTGGTCTCGGTTGCGGCGCGCCCTCGATCCCGGTTGCGTAGGGTCGCGATCAACGCGACCTGCTGGGAACATTTCGCCACGACGGCCGCGCTCGTGTCAAAGTTCAAGCCGACCATGAACTGGACGCTGCTCGCATCGCTTCGCCGGCGTGTCGGCTCGCTCGCGCTGACTGTGGTCGTCGGGCTTGCCTGCCAGGTCGGACCCTCCGCGCGCCCGCCTGCCACCGTCGGCGAACGCCAGGCGATCGTAGCCGAGCCGGGCGTCCATCCGATCAGCGGCCGGCAAATCGCGACGGTGATGTCGCACTCGGGCGCTGACTGGCTGGATCGCCCCGAACGTGAGCGCGAAGAGGAACCAGACCGGGCCGTCGAGGCGCTCGACCTGCGGCCTGGCGCGGTTGTCGCCGACTTCGGGGCCGGCTCCGGGTACTTCACGGTTCGCCTTGCGCACCGGGTTGGCTCCGCCGGCCGCGTATTCGCGGCAGACATTCAGCCCGAGATGTTGTCACTCCTGCGCGCCCGGCTCGCGCGTGAGCGCCTCACGAACGTGGAGCCGGTTCTGAGCAGCGCGGACGATCCGCACCTGCCGGCACGCCTGTTCGACCTCATCCTGATGGTCGATGTTTACCACGAGTTGGCACAGCCACAGGTCATCGTACGTAAACTGCTGACCTCGCTGAAACCGGACGGCCGGCTCGTATTGCTCGAATATCGGAAGGAAGACCCGACGATCCCGATCAGGCCCGAGCACAAGATGAGTGTGGCCGACGCGCGGCTCGAGCTAGAAGCCGAAGGATTTCACCTGGACCGGGTCATCGGCACGTTGCCCCGCCAACACATCCTGATCTTCCGTCCCTCGCGCTGAATCCGGATCGGCCGGCCCGCTCGCGGTTGGCGCGCATATTGTTCTTCTCTCCGGAGCAGGACCATAACCGCATGCCCCGGGCCCTTACAGTTCTGACGCTTGCCGTTGCGATCGCTGCTGCGGCAGCGTGCGGTTCGACCTCGAGTTCCACGGTTGCGGGCCCGTCCCCGGCGAAGTGCCAGCTCAGTGCGAACAACAGCACGCCGAATTTCACGGCGACGGGCGGTCAGGGCGCGATCGTCGTGCAGGCTGCCCGCGAGTGCGCATGGACGGCAGCTTCCCAGGTGAACTGGGTGGCGCTGATGCCGCCAACCGACGGACAGGGCGACTCCACCCTGAAGTACAACGTGCAGCCCAACCCGTCGGCGCTTCCGCGCCGCGGCACGGTGAACGTCGCCGGCCAGATCGTCGAGGTCGGCCAGGAGGGCGCATCGTGCCGGCTCAACCTCGATCGCAACCGGGCACAGATCGCCGCCGACGTCACCTCGATCGACGTCAACGTCCAGGGTCCGACCGGCTGCTCGTGGACCACGGCGAGCGAAGCGGACTGGATCGCCGTGACCGCGGGCGCACAAGGGAGCGGCCCCGGTCGTGTCACCCTGCGGGCGCTCGCCAATCCGGGCGCGCTGCGGATCGGCACCGTGTTGATCGCCGGTGTTCGCTTCGAGTTGACCCAGGTGTCCGCGGCCGGGCCGCCGCCGCCTCCGCCGCCGGGCTGCACGTTTGCCGTGCTGCCCGAATCGGTGCAGCTTGGTGGCGCGTCAGCGGAGGGCATGTTCTCGCTGACGACCGGCGCAGACTGCACGTGGATGGCCACGTCGAGCCAGCCGTGGCTCTCGATCGTGTCGACGGCCGCGGGTACCGGGAGCGCGCAGGTCACGTACCGCGCCGCAGCCAACGACAGCGGCGCTACACGTACAGGACAGATCACCGCCGGCACGGCCGTCTTCACCGTGCAGCAGGCGGCCGCAGGATCTTCCGCGTGCACCTTCGACGTGAGCCCGAAGGCAGCGATCACGGCTGACGCCAGCGGTAAGATCGGCACGATCGCGGTGACCACCGCCAGCACCTGCTCGTGGACTGCGTCGGCCTCCGATTCGTGGATCCAGGTGAGCCCCACGGCCGCGACGGGCTCGGGCCAGGTCGCGTACACGATTGCGCCCAACGCTGGCTCCGGCTCGCGCACCGCGACCCTCACGGTGGCGGGCACGACCATCGCCGTGACGCAGGAGGGCGCTGCGGGCCAGCCGATCACGCTCAGGGGCGACGCCGCCAACGTCACGGGCGCGTGCCCTGCAACCACGTTCACGCTCGAGGGCCGGACCGTGCGGGCGAACGGCTCCACGAACTTCAAGGGCGGCAAGTGTCCGAAGCTGAAGAACGGGGAGACCGTGATCGTCCGTGGCCTGCTCAACTCGGAAGGAATCGTTGATGCGACCGAGATCGAGTTCGTCAAGTAGTCGGCTCGGGGCCGGCCGGATCGTGCTTTCGGCCGTCCTGCTGCTGGCAACCGGCGCCCGCACCGCGTCGGCGCAGACGGCGACGGTCAGAGACATCGTGGACCTCCTGGTGACGAACCAGTCGGTCCAGACTGGCGACTTCGTGAAGGATCGCGCGGCCGCCGAAGCGGCCAGCGCGGCGCTTGGGCAGGCACTGCTGGTCTCGCTGGCCACGCTGCCGACGAGCTCGTCGTCGGCGGGCTTCACCTACCGCTTCAATCCATCTCTCGGGACGCTCGAGCGGACGACGACGAACTTCGGACCGTCGTTCGTCGAGCGTGCCGTCACGTCGGGCAGAGGGCGCGTGGCGTTCGGCACGACGTGGCAGTACGCTTCCTTCACGCGGCTCGACGATCGGCACCTCCAGGATGAGGGCCTGATCACGACGGCTAACCGATTTCTCGACGAGCCCGCTCCGTTCGACGTCGAGCGGCTCACGCTCTCAGTGAAGAGCCGCATCCTCACCGGGTTTGCCACCGTGGGTGTGACCGACAGGCTGGATGTGGCGGTTGCGGCGCCGTTCGTCTGGCTCGATCTCGACGGCAGCCGCATCGATACCTACCGCGGCACGTCGGTGCTGCAGGCCCAGGCAACGGCGACCAGCAGCGGATTCGGCGACGTCGCCCTGCGTGCGAAGTATCACCTGTTGGATCGCGGCGGCGCGCAGGTGGCGGCAGCCGGCGAAGTGGTGCTGCCAACGGGCCGTGAAGAGGACCTGTTGGGCGCAGGCACCACGGCGACACGGCTGATGGCGATTGTCTCGATTGAGCGCGAGTATGTCGGCGTGCACGGCAACTTCGGGTTCGGATTCGGCGGCGTCTCCGACCAAATTACCTACGCCGCCGCTCTCACCGTCGCGCCGGCGCCGCGCATAACGGTCGCCGCCGAGCTCACCGGCCGACACCTGGCGGACATCGGGCGCATCAGCGAAGTGACCGCGCCGCACCCGCTCATCGCCGGCATCGAGACCGTGCGTCTCAGCGCAGGCGATCTCGGGATGGATGTCGTCGACGCGGGCGGCTCGTTCAAATGGAACGTCGGGGGCGCCTGGTTGGTACGGGCGAGCGTCCTGATCCCGGGCACGACCGCAGGGCTGACTTCGCGCATGCGCAGCACGATTGGCATCGACTACGCGTTCGGGCACTAGGGCCGCGGGGCATCTGACTGGCGGCGTGCTCCTCCCTCGAATACTCCCGTATGCTCGGTCGTCAGCCTTGCCAGCCAGGCGCCCGCTCCGAAATCCACTACCGATTCAACCGATACAGGCCACTAGCAGTGATGACAGAAGCCACCCTGAATGAAAAATGACGATGGAACATGTAGAACCGGAATCTCCCGATTCTGCATCTTCGGCCAGGACGCAGCCCGTTTTCATCACCGCGTAGTGCCCGCCTTCAGGCGGGCTCAAACCCGTGTCAGCGCTGCACCTGCACCGTGTCGATGATCCACTCGCCGTTGTCGCGGCCGAGGGAGAAGCGCCAGGTGCGCGGCTCCGACTTCGGCGATCGATCTCCGACCTTCGGCACCCACGTCGCTCGGCCGACGCACACGGCCTCGGCCGCGTCTGCGCCCGCGTTCACGTCGCAGCGGTTGAAGGTGACGGTCTGCGCGCTCAACTGATCGAATGCGCGGCGCAGCCCGCGCAGGTCGACACCCGGCCACACGCGTTGCGTCGCCTCGGCGTTGAGGGCGCTGAACGCGTCGGCGTAGCCGTCGAGCACGCCGCGCACGGCACTCGTCTCGGCCGCGCCGCGGGCGACGGCGGCGGCCGCAGGCGAAGCAACAGCGGCCGGCGGCGGCACCGGGCCAACGGTGCGCACGGCCGGTTCAGTGCCCCGAGGATCCGAGGCGCGCCGCGTATCCGGCGCGACGATGGGGGACTGCACGGGTGCATCGAGTGGTATGGGTGCAGGCTCTGCTCGCGCGGTCTCGATCGGCCCGTCCGAACCGGCGGTGGGCCGGTCTCGGAGCGCCGTGTCCGCGGCGGGACGGGGCGGTGGGGCAGGCGGTGTAACGGGTGGTGTCGCTGTTGCGTCCCGCCGCGGCTCGCTGTCGAGTCCTCCTGCGGTCTGAACGGGCTGCGTCAGGTTTTCAGACGGTGCCTGCGTCGCCTCTTCCAACGCGATCTGCTCATCGGTGGCAGTGCCGCTCGATGCCGGGGCGGGCGCGGGTACAGGAGGGCTCGTCGTGTCATCCGGAAACGCGCCAGCCGCGCCGGTCGATGGCACAGGCGCCGCTGATTGGTGCTGCCCAAGGGCTGCCGAGAGCGAGTCCGCTAGCTCGGCCGGAAACAGCCAGAAACCGAGCAGCGCGCTGGCTGCAATCGCCCCGGCCGCGACCGCGGCGGTTGTCCACGTCCGATTGCGCTCGGGCTCGCGCTCAGGCGCGGCAGGACTCCACGGGAGTGCGGCACGCGTGGCCCCGATATCGAGCGTGATCGAGCCGAGGTCTGGTGATGTCGCGAGGCCGTCGACCGGTATTGGCGCGGCAATCGACAGGGCTGGCGTCGGCGGGGCGGCGGCTTTCGTCGTATCGAGGCGTCCGGCGCGCCGATGCGCCAGTGCGGCGACGATCGCGTCGCGACGGCTGTCACCGGGCGATACGGCGTCCAGCTCCGCGAGAGCGGCTTCCGCTGATTCACGGTTCTGACGCGAGAGCGCCTCCTGCGCTTCCGCCACGGCGCGGTCGGCCCGGCGATCTCGGACACGCTGCTCGAAAGAGGACCACGCGGCTGTCGACACCCGGCCCTGCTCAGGAGGCGCGACAGCAGGCGGGCGTCCGGTCGATGCTGGCTGTCTGGGCCAAGGCGGTCGGGCGGTCCCCGCAGGCCGCCACGCTCGCGGGTCTTCGCGATCCGCTGGCGCAAGTCCGACGCCTGCACGTTCTGCGGGTCGACGGCGAGCGCGTCGGCGACGGCGCGCTCGGCCTCGGTCAGATCACCCGTATCGAACGCCCGCTCTGCGCGGGCAAGATGGCCGACCAGCTCCCGAAGCGTTGCATGGGCAGAGGTCATCGTGTGGGCACGCCAGCGAGCTCCTCCGCTGCACGATCCGTGCCCGCGTCCAGTCGGCGCGCCCGGCCGGGAAGGGCGATGGGAGCCGCTGACGCTGTGATTATAAGGGGTTGCCGGTAGAGACCTGGCGCGTGCACCGGCCGGCATACACCTGGGATGCTTTGCGCACCTCGCCCTCATCGGGTCGGGCGGGATGGGAGTCGCAACGCTGGTTCGACGAGCCGACGGACCGTGTGGCTCCGGCATCCCGCTGAACGGCCATCCCCGGCCTCGCAACGACGTCGGGATTTGTGCAGAATGCCCGCATGCAGCGAACAGTCCGCCCCGCCGTTTTGGCCGGCGCGAAGTCGGGCCTGCTGTTCGCCGTGTGCATCGGCACCGTCGCGTTCATCGCCGGCGTCATCCACGCCCAGCGCCCAGGCGCTGACATCGAGCGGTGGCGACCGGCAACGCACTTCACGCCGCCTCGCGGCTTCATGAACGATCCGAACGGTCTCGTCTACGCTGACGGGGAGTATCACCTCTTCTACCAGCACAACCCGTTCGGCACGCGCTGGGGGCACATGTCCTGGGGCCACGCGGTCAGCGCCGATCTACTGCACTGGCGCGACCTTCCGATTGCGCTTCGTGAAGAGCACGGCTGGATGATCTTCTCGGGCAGTGCGGTCGCGGAGCCTGGGGCTGCCCGCCTCGCGGCCATCTACACGGCGCACTCCGAAACACGGCAGGCGCAGCACGTCGCCTGGAGCACCGATCGCGGACGCACGTGGACGAAGGACACGGCCAACCCTGTGCTCGACCTCGGGCTGAAGGATTTTCGCGACCCCAAGGTCTTCTGGTACGCGGCCGGCTCCGAGTGGATCATGGTGGTGTCCATCCCCGATCGCCGGATGGTGCGGTTCTTCGCATCGAAGGACCTGCGCGCGTGGGCGCCGCGGGGGGCATTCGGGCCAGCCGGATCGACCTCCGGCGTGTGGGAATGCCCGGATCTCGTCCGCGTGCCCGTCGAGGACGGGGCGCCGGGCGAGCGTCGTGACGTGCTGATGGTGAGCGTTGGCGAGGGTGCGCCCGCAGGCGGGTCCGGCGTGCAGTACTTCGTCGGCGCGTTCGACGGACGCACCTTCACGGCGGCGCCGGGCAGCGATCGGCCGCTCTGGGCGGACTACGGCCCAGACTTCTACGCCGCGCAAAGCTGGGCGCACCTCCCCGAGGAGGCGGCGCGCGCCGTGTGGATAGGCTGGATGAGCAACTGGCGCTACGCGAACCAGGAACCGAGTGGAATGCCGGAGCGGGCCGCGCAACCGTCGGACGATGAGTGGCGCGTCGCGCTCGCGCAGCCGGAGGCGGCGGGACCCTGGCGTGGCGCGATGTCGCTGCCGCGCGAGCTGGCGCTTCGTCGCCATGGCGCCACGTGGCGCCTGGTCCAACGGCCTGTTCGCGAGATCGAGAGCTTGCGCGTCGCTGCGACGCCCGACGTTCGAGTGAGCACCGCGACGTCCGCCGGGCGTGCCGTGCAGACCGCGACCATCACATCGGCCGTGGATCTCGAGGTGGCGATCGCCTTCGGCTCGGCGCGGTCCGCGGGCCTGGTCCTCGTCAGCGGTGCCCGCGAGGAGACGCGCGTGGGCATCGATCGCGACGGCCCGCGGCTGTTCGTCGATCGTCGACGCAGCGGGACCGTCGCTTTCCACCGCGCGTTCGCATCGCGTGACACGGCACCGGCAGGACCGGCGAGTCCGATCAGGTTGCGCGTCCTGCTCGACCGGTCGTCAGTGGAAGTGTTCGCCGACGCCGGCGGTGCTGTGCTCACGTCGCGGCTCTTTCCGTCCGGAACGACGCGTGAGCTTCGTACCTTCGTCGAGGGAGGCGATGCGTCGGTCGAGGCTCAGGGCTGGCAGTTGAAGCCGGCAATCGCTCGCTAGAGCCGAGGCGTGGCATGCGCCGTGCAGCGGCGCCTATGGTGAGCGGAAGCTACCGGCCAGCTGGCCGCCTCGCGCCATCCTTTCTGCTCTGTGCCGTGCTCGCGCTCGTCGGCGCCATGTTGGCGACCGCGTGCAGAGGCAACGCCAGCGACTCGCCCCGCACCGCAGAAGTCGCGATCCGCCGTGGGCACGTCGGGCACGACCGACGCGCGGCCCGCGGGCGGCGCCTCGTCTGGTGACGCGGACGGCGACTGGGTACGGGCCGCGCGCGACTACGCGAACACCCGCTTCAGTCCGCTCAACCAGATCACCACTGGCAACGCGAACCAGCTGAAGGTTGCCTGGACGTTCTCGACCGGCACCGACCGCGGCCAGGAGGGCGCGCCGCTCGTCGTCAACGACACGCTGTACGTCGTCACGCCATACCCGAATATCCTCTACGCGCTCGATCTCACGAAACCCGGTGCGCCGCTCAAGTGGAGCTTCCGCCCGGAGACGAAGCCTTCTGCACAAGGCGTGGCGTGCTGCGACGTCGTGAACCGGGGAGCCGCCTACGCCGACGGCCTCATCGTCTACAACACGCTCGACAACCAGACGGTCGCCGTCGATGCCGCGACGGGCGCGCTCAAGTGGCGCGCGCTGCTCGGCGACATCAACAAGGGCGAGACGATCACGATGGCGCCGCTCATCGTGCGGAACAAGGTGCTCGTCGGCAACAGCGGCGGCGAAATGGGCGTGCGCGGGTGGCTGACCGCGCTCAACCTGTCCGACGGCTCGATGGCGTGGCGCGCGTACCACACGGGCCCCGATACGGACGTCCTCATCGGGCCGCGTTTCAAGCCGTTCTACAAACGGGACCAGGGGCGGGATCTGGGCGTCGCCACGTGGCCTCCCGATGCCTGGAAGACAGGCGGCGGCACGGTCTGGGGTTTCGTCTCGTACGACCCCGAGTTGAACCAGATCTACTACGGCACCGCCAACCCGGGGCCTTGGAACCCGGATCAGCGGCCCGGCGACAACAAATGGGCGATGACGCTCTTCGCGCGCGACCCCGACACCGGCGAAGCGGTCTGGGCCTACCAGCTCGGTCCGCACGACGAGCACGACTACGACGGCGTCAACGAGAACGTCCTCCTCGACCTGACGATCGACGGCAAGCCGCGCAAGGTCCTCGTCCGGCCCGAACGTAACGGCTACATGTACGTCATCGATCGCGCGACCGGCGAGATTCTGTCGGCCGACACATTCGCCTTCGTGAACTCCAGCCAGGGCGTCGACACGAAGACCGGCGAGCTGAAGGTCAACCCGCAGAAGAAGACGACGATGGGCAGCGTCGTGCGGGAGATCTGCCCGGCGGCGCCCGGCGCGAAAGACTGGCAGCCGTCGGCGTTCTCGCCCCGGACCGGGCTCTTGTACCTGCCGCACAACAACCTCTGCATGGATTGGGAGAGCGTCGAGGTGAACTACATCGCGGGCACGCCCTACGTGGGCGCGAACGTGAAGATGTACGCGGGCCCCGGCGGCCATCGCGGCGTGTTCAGCGCATGGGATCCGGTGCAGCGCAAGGAAGTGTGGAGCATCAAGGAACGGTTCCCGGCGTGGAGCGGCGCCCTCGTCACGGCCGGCGATGTCGTCTTCTACGGCACGATGGAGGGCTGGTTCAAGGCGGTGGACGCGAAGAGCGGCAACGTGTTGTGGCAGTTCAAGACGGGCTCGGGAATCATCGGGCAGCCGATCTCCTACCGCGGCCCCGACGGCAAGCAGTACGTCGCCATCCTCTCGGGCGTGGGCGGATGGCCGGGGGCGATCGTGGCCGGGGAGCTGGATCCGTCGGACACCAGTGCGGCGCTCGGGTTCACGAACGCGATGAACGACTTGCCCCAGCACACGACGAAGGGCGGGATGCTGTATGTGTTCTCGCTGCCATAGCCTGCTGCTGCTCGCGCTCGCCGGTGTCGCTGCCGGCTGCTCCGGCGCCGCGCCGGCCGGCACGGCACGTCCCGTGGCCCGACAGCTCCGCGTCTGCGCCGACCCGAACAACCTGCCGTTCTCGAACGATCGGCTGCAGGGCTTCGAGAACCGCATTGCCGGGCTGGTCGCGCGCGACATGCATGCCACCGTCGGCTACACGTGGTGGGCGCAGCGTCGCGGCTTCATCCGCAACACGCTCAAGGCCGGCCGCTGCGACGTGGTCATCGGCGTTCCGGCCAGCTTCGAGCTCGCCTTGACGACCCGGCCGTACTACCGCTCGACCTATGTGTTCGTGTCGCGCGCGGATCGTGTGCCGACGGTCACGTCGTTCGACGATCCGGCGCTGCGACGCATGAAGATCGGCGTGCAGATGATCGGCGACGACTACGCGAACGCGCCGCCGGCGCACGCGCTCGCCGAGCGCCACATCATCTCGAACGTCGTCGGTTACATGGTGTACGGCAACTACGCCGACCAGAACCCGCCGGCGCGGATCATCGAAGCCGTTGCGCGCGGGGACGTCGACATCGCGGTCGCGTGGGGTCCGCTCGCCGGGTTCTTCGCCGCCCAACAGCCGGTCGGTCTCCGCGTCACCGCGGTGTCGCCACAGATCGATCTGCCGTTTCTGCCGTTCGTCTTCGACATCTCGATGGGGGTCCGCCGAACGGACAAGCCCCTCAAAGAGGAGCTCGATCGCATCATCGAGCGGCGTCGCGGCGACATCGATGCGATCCTGGCGGAGTACCACGTGCCACGCGTGGACGTAAACGCGGCCATGGCGGACGGCCCACCTGAAGGTGGGCACTACGCGAGATCCGACGGCCCACCTGAAGGTGGGCACTACGCGGGATCAGAGGGAGGTCTCGAATGACGCGGCGCGCCGGCGTCCTCGCGGTGGCGCTCGCGGTCGCGACCGTCGCGTGTGAGCGGGAGCAACGCCGGTTCAACGAGGTGTCACCGGCGAGCGGCGTGCCGCAGACGCTGAAGATGGGGCAGCTGGAGCCCGGCGGCTCGGCGCAGCAGGTCACGCTGCACAGCGAATACGAAGAGAACGCCTGGGCGATCTCGGAAGGCAAGCGGTACTACGAGTGGTTCAACTGCGTCGGATGCCACGCGCACGGCGGCGGCGGCATGGGACCGCCGCTCATGGACAGCCGCTGGATTTACGGCGCCGAGCCCGAGAACATCTTCGCCACGATCATGCAAGGGCGCCCGAACGGGATGCCCTCGTTCCGCGGCCGCATCCCGCAGCAGCAGGCGTGGCAGATCGTCGCATACGTGCGGTCGCTCGGCGGCCTGACGCCGTCGGATACCCGCAGCTCGCGTGACGACGATCTGTATTACAAGAAGCCGGAGTCGCGGACGCCGAAGAAGGGACCCGAAGGCCAGCCGGGGAGACGGCCGTGAACTGGCCGCAGTCCATGCTCGGCGCCGCCGGCCCGCATGCCGGCGGGGTAGAGAGCCTGTGGTGGCTGTTCTTCTGGATCACCGGGATCGTGTACGTCCTGGTGATGATCGCGACCATCGTCGCGGTGCTCCGTCGTGGGAGGCCCGCGGACCCGCAGGATCCAGGCGCCGTCACGCGCGTGCCGGGCACGTGATCGCCGGGCCACCGGCGTCACGCTCGTTCTGCTGTTCGTGCTGCTGGTGTCCAGCGTGCGGACCGGCCGCTATAGCCTCCAGGGACTGGCCGATCCCGATCACGTCAACATCAAAGTGACGGGGCAGCAGTGGTGGTGGGACGTCGAGTACGAATCGACGCTCGCCAGCCAGCGGCTGCAGACCGCGAACGAGATCCACATCCCGACCGGGAAGCCCGTGCTCCTCAAGCTGCAGTCGACCGATGTGATCCACAGCTTCTGGGTGCCGAACCTGGGTGGCAAGAAGGACCTGATCCCCGGCCATCAGACCGAGCTGTGGATCCAGGCCGACCGCGAAGGCATCTTCCGCGGCCAGTGCGCGGAGTTCTGCGGCCACCAGCACGCGCACATGGCGCTGCTCGTCATCGCGGAGAGTCCCGCGAAATACGCGGCATGGCTCGACGCGCAGCGCCGTCCGGCCGCCGAGCCCGATGACCCGATGGCGAAACGCGGGCGCGACGTCTTCCTTTCTGGACCGTGCGTCATGTGCCACAGCGTCCGCGGCACTGGCGCCGGCGGCCACACGGCCCCGGATCTCACGCACCTGGGCAGCCGCCTGACGCTCGCGGCCGGCACCGTCCCGAACACCCCCGGTCACCTTGCCGGCTGGATTACCGACGCGCAGGGGATCAAGCCGGGAAACCGCATGCCGACGATCGGGATCGGCGGTGAGGACCTCCAGGCCCTCCTGCAGTACCTGCAGGCTCTCAAGTGACGGGTGATCACGTGGCCGCAGACACCGCTTCACCGCACGCCGTGTACGACGACCGGGTCGTGCTCGAGGAGACCTGGCGGCCGCAGCCCGGGTTGATGGGCGTGCTCACGACGGTCAATCACAAGTACGATCGCGCGGCGTATGGTGATGACCACGATGATCTTCTTCCTGCTGGCCGGTGCGCTGGCGCTCTTGATGCGGTGGCAACTGCGCCGACCGGAGAGCACGTTCGTAGGTCCCGACCTCTACAACCAGCTCTTCACCATGCACGGCACGACGATGATGTTCCTGTTCGCCGTGCCGGTGATGCAGGCGATGGGGCTGTACCTCGTCCCGCTGATGATCGGGAACCGGAACATCGCGCTGCCGCGGCTGAACAGCTTTGGCTACTGGATATTCCTGTTCGGCGGGCTGCTGTTGTGGGTGTCGTTCCTGCTCGACATGGGCCCGGACGCGGGCTGGTTCAATTACGTGCCGCTCGCCGGGCCGGAGTTCTCTCCCGGGCACCGCATTGATGTCTGGGCGCAGCTCGTGAACTTCACCGAAATCTCGGCCCTGGTGAGTGCGATCGAGCTGATCGTCACCATCTTCAAGCTGCGCGCGCCCGGCATGTCACTGAACCGGCTGCCGCTCTTCTGCTGGGCCCAGCTCGTGACCGCCTTCATGGTCATCTTCGCGATGCCTGCGGTGATGATGGCCAGCAACTTCATCGCGCTCGACCGCCTCGTCGCTACGCACTTCTTCAACCCCGCCGAAGGCGGCGACGCGATGCTGTGGCAGCACCTGTTCTGGTTCTTCGGGCACCCCGAGGTCTACATCATCTTCATCCCGGCGCTCGGGTTCGTCTCGAGCATCGTCGAAACGTTCACGGGGCGGCCGGTGTTCGGCTACACCGCGATGGTGCTGTCGCTCGTCGCCACCGGCTTCATCGGCTTCGGTCTCTGGGTGCACCACATGTTCGCGACGCCGATCCCGCAGATGGGACAGAGCTTCTTCACGGCCGCGAGCATGATGATCGCCATCCCGAGCGGCATCCAGATCTTCTGCTGGATCGCGACCATCTGGCTGGGCCGACCGCAGTGGAAGACACCGTTCCTGTTCGTGCTCGGCTTCATCGCCGTCTTCGTGCTCGGCGGGCTCACGGGCGTGATGCTCGCCTCGGTGCCGCTGGACCTGCAGGTGCACGACACGTTCTTCGTCGTCGCGCACTTCCACTACGTCTTGATCGGCGGGTCGGTGTTCCCGCTGATCGGCGCGCTGCACTACTGGTTTCCGAAGATGACCGGGCGCATGTTGAACGAAACCGCCGGGCGCTGGACGGTTGCGCTCCTGTTCATCGGGTTCAACCTGACGTTCTTCCCGATGCACCAGCTCGGGATCAACGGCATGCCGCGCCGGGTCTACACCTATGTGCCAGAGACGGGTTGGGGACCCATGAACGCACTCGCGACCACGGGCGCGATGATCATCGGCGTATCCGTGCTGCTGTTCCTGGTGAATGCCGTGTGGGCGCTGCGGCGGGGTGCGCTCGCGGGACACAACCCGTGGGGCGCCGCGACGCTCGAATGGGCGACCAGCTCGCCGCCGCCGGCGTACAACTTCCACCCGTTGCCCGTGGTCGAGGGCCGCTCGCCGCTGTGGGATCGCTCGCCCGAGCCACCGCGTGTCGTGGGCGTGCGCAGCGACTGCCGCGAGATTCTCATCACCCGCGTGCTGGACGCGGAGCCGGATCACAAGACGGAGCTGCCGGCCGGGTCGATTTGGCCCTTCGTCTCGGCGCTGTCGATCGCCGTCATGTTCGTGGGCACCATCTTCACGCCCTGGGCCTTCGTGTTCGGCAGCATGGTCGCGACTGTCCCTGTCATCATCTGGTTCTGGCCGAAGGCGTCGGACCACGCCGGCCCCGCCTACCGCCATGAACAGCCGCCGAGGGAGCACGCGGCCTGACATGGCTGACATGGCCGCGACGCGCGACATCGATGTCTCGGGCCTGCCGAACTTCGCGTTCGGCAACCGGACGATCCTGTGGTGGGCCACCGTCGGCCTGATCGCGATCGAGAGCTCCGTCTTCGCCATCACCATCATGAGCTACGTCTACCTGCGCGGCCGCCAGCCGGAATGGCCGCCGAACCTGCCGGCGCCGGGGCTCTTCTGGGGCACGGTCAATACCGTGATCATGCTGGCGAGCGTGGTGCCGAACGCGATTACGAAGAAGTACGCCGAGAAGCTGGACCTCGCGCACTCGCGGCTCTGGATGGGAATCTGTCTCGTCTTCGCGGCGGCGTTCCTGGTCGTGCGTGTGTTCGAGTACCCGGCCCTGAACTGCCGCTGGGACACCAACGCCTACGGGTCCGTCGTCTGGGTGCTCCTCAGCCTGCACACCGTGCACCTGCTGACCGACTTCGTCGACTCGGCCGTCCTCGAAGTCGTGCTGTTCTACAAGCCCACCACCAAGCGGTTCGTCGACGTCAGCGAGAACGCGATGTACTGGTACTTCGTGGTGTTCGCGTGGATCCCGATTTATGTCGTCATCTACTTCGGGCCCTATCTCCTCTAGTCCAGCCGTTGCACGCGACGCCGAGCAGCTTGCGCCGGAGCTGCGTGACCTGGTCTACGGCCGCGGGCTGCTGCTGCTCTGGATCGGCGTGCTCGGGGGGCCGCTCGTCTGGGCCGGCGATCTCCAGGCGGCGTACTGGCTCGTGTACCACGCGTGCCACACGAACAACATGGTGCCGCTCTATCTCGAGACGCTGGTGGCCATGGCCCTCTGCGTGGTGCCGTTCCTGATCTCGTGGCGGATGCTGCACCGGCTTCCAGAGGCGTACCGAAAGGGCGGGCAGGCCGACGATCGCGCTCGATTCATGGCAATTTCGGGCCTCGGGCTGAGCGTCATGTTCTTCATCGTGCTGGTCGCCGCGGCGGTGCCGCGCTTGATCCTGACGCCATGTCCCTGATGCATCCCGGCGAGGCGCATGGCGGCCCCGGAGCCGCCCGTTTGGCGCCCCATTTCGATTGGCTGACGTCGTGGTCGTGGGACCCGTTGGTCAGCGTGTCGCTCGCGATGTCGGCTGGCCTGTACACCCGTGGGCTGATGCGCTTGTGGCGCACGCCGGGAGGTCGTCGCGTTGTTCGTCCCTGGCAGGCGGCCGCATTTGCTCTCGGCTGGCTGTCGCTCGTGATCGCACTCATCTCGCCGCTCGATGTGCTGAGCGACATCCTCTTTTCAGCCCACATGACGCAGCACGAGCTGCTGATGGTGATTGCCGCGCCGCTGATGGTGCTCGGGCGTCCCCTGATCGTGTTTCTCTGGGCGTTCGGCGCCGACGATCGGCAGCGGCTGACCGGCTGGACCCGCAGAGCGGCGATCGCGCGCGCGTGGTACGCGCTCACCGGTCCGCTCACGGTGTGGGTGCTGCATGCGCTCGCGCTCTGGATCTGGCACCTACCCGCGCTCTACGAGGCGGCGCTCAGGAGCGACGCGGTGCACGTCGTGCAGCACCTCTCGTTCTTCCTCACCGCCGCGCTCTTCTGGTGGGCGCTCGTGCACGGAAGATACGGCCGCATCGGCTACGGCGTCGCGGTGCTCTTCGTTTTCACGACCGCGCTCCACAGCAGCGCGCTCGGCGCGCTGTTCACCTTCGGCTCCACCGTGATGTACCCGCTGTACGCCTCACGCAGTGCGGCGTTCGGGGTCAGCGCGCTCGAGGACCAGCAGCTCGCCGGCTTGATCATGTGGATCCCGTTCAGCGTCACGTTCCTCGTCGTGGGTCTCGCGCTCTTCGCCGCCTGGCTCGGCGAATCCGACCGGCGGCTGGGGTTCGCGCGCGGCCCGCTCGCGATCGACGCGGAGGGTCCACTTGGCTGACCAGACTGTGGGGCAGGGCTTCAGCCCTGCAAGAAGCCAGAATGTGGAGCGGCGGGGCTTCCGCCCTGCAAGACGCGCCCTTCTCGTCGTTGTCCACCTGCTGGCCCTGGCGTGCCTCGCCGCAGGGTGCGAAAACCACGTGAAGCGGACCGCCATGCAGATCACCGGCGGTGATCCCGATCGCGCCGCGTCCGCGGTCCGCAAGTACGGCTGCGGCTCGTGTCATACCATTCCCGGCATCGATGGCGCGAACGCGGTTGTCGGACCGCCGCTCACTCGCCTCGGCCGCCGTTCGTACATCGCCGGGCACCTGTCGAACAACCCTGACACGCTGATCCGCTGGATCCGGCATCCGCACAGCTTCAAACAGGAGACGGCGATGCCCGAAATGGGTGTCGGCGATCGGGACGCCCGCGACATCGCCGCGTATCTCTACACGCTCCGATGACCACGTATTCACGCGTCCGTGGGCGATTGTCGCTGCCATTCGCCGCGCTCGCGTCGGTCCATATTCGTTTGCGGGTCATCGTATGCGGCCTCGGCCGGCGCACGCACCGCAGACCGCCAGCAGCCGGGCCTCGGCCCTGCGGGGTCGGCGCGGCCGGCACACCTGAAGGGTACCCGGCCCCGCCGCCGAGAACGTCCTGCTCGGTTACACTCCCGCCATGAACCTCTCGCGTTTTCGCGACCTGTGCCTCGGGCTTCCCGGTGTCACCGAGCAGCTGCAATGGGGAGACGATGCCGTGTTCAAGGTGGGCGGCAAGATGTTCAGCGTCGCGTCGACGAGCGCGGATGCCACGCACGTGTGCTCGTTCAAATGCGACGTGGAGACGTTCGGCGATCTGTGCGAGCGGAACGGGCTGACCCCGGCGCCGTACCTGGCCCGTGCCCAATGGGTGGCGGCGGAAAACTGGGATGCTCTCTCGGATGCCGAGTTTGCGGTGTTGATCCCACAGGCGTACGAGATGGTGAAAGCGAAGCTCCCTCGCGCCGCGCAGGCCGCGCTCGTCGCCTCGCCGCCGGGCAGGGCCGCGACCCGTGCCGCCCGGAGCCCTCGCCGGGCCAAACGATGAGCGCAGCCGCGGCATCAGCATATTGTGGCCAGCCCCGCGTGATGGACCTGCTGGTGGGCGAATTCAGACTCGATTCCAGGTAGTAGGGAGATGGTACGGACTGCCTGTGCGCTCATCGCCGTAATCGCCCTCTGGGGCGCGATGCCTCGCGCCGCACCGTCGGTGCACACGGTGTTCGGCACGGGGACGGCCGGGTCCGGCGATCGGGAGACCAGGACACCGTTCGGCTTCGCGATCGGCCCTGACGGAGCTTTGTACTTCTGCGAGATGGATGGTCAGCGCGTGCGCCGGCTCGACCTCGTCACCAAGCGCGTCGCCACGGTCGCGGGAACCGGCGAGCGCGGCTATAGCGGCGACGGCGGGCCGGCGGTCGCTGCAACGCTGAACATGCCGCACGAGCTGCAGTTCGATGCCGCCGGCGACCTGTACGTCGCCGATCGCGACAGCCACACCATCCGCAAGATCGACCTGAGGACCGGGATCATCTCGACGGTGGCGGGTACTGGCGTGGCGGGTTTCTCCGGCGACGGTGGCGCGGCGCGTGCCGCGCAGCTTCGCGCGCCCCATTGTCTTCTGGCGGATGGCCCAGACACCCTGCTGATCTGCGATGTCGGCAACCACCGGATCCGCCGGCTTCACCTGCACTCCGGCATGCTCGATACGTATGCGGGCTCGGGCGAGGCCGGGCCCACTCCCGAGGGGGCTCCGGTCACGGGCACGCCGCTCAACGGCCCGCGCGCGCTCGCGCGCTCGCCGAACGGCGATCTGTATGTCGCGCTGCGTGAGGGCAACGCGGTCTATCGCATCGACGCCCGCACCCAGAGCCTGCATCGCGTTGCGGGCACTGGTGTGAAGGGCTACTCCGGCGACGGCGGTCCGGCGCTGGCTGCCACGCTGTCGGGCCCGAAGGGCCTCGCCTTCGCGGGCCAGGAGACGCTGTACATCGCCGACACGGAGAACCACGCGATCCGCCGCGTGGATGTGCGAGCGGGCCGCATTGCGACGGTGCTCGGGACGGGGCAGCCCGGGGATGGGCCCGAGCCCGATCCGCTGCGGTGCCTGCTGTCACGTCCACACGGTCTGATCGTGACCCCCGCCGGCGGGCTGCTGGTCGCCGACAGCGAGGCGCATCGCATCCGGCTGCTGCAGTGAGCCCGCCAGTGCGGCCGCCGTCCAGCGCTGGGGGAGTGTCACGGGCTGCAGCACTTGCGTCCGTCATCCGACATGCTGGCAGGCGGCATGCTGCAACCCGGCATCCGGCAGTCGACATCCGAATCCAGCCCTTCGTGCTCCACCGGGAGACACACAATGCTCCGTAGCGATACGATTACTCCAGTTGGTTGCCGGCCGCGCGTCGGAGATGTGATGACCGTCCGAGTCGCCGCCGGACAGGGCGCAACCGGAAGTGTGGCCGCAGGACGACGAATGAGTGATCCGCGATGACCCAGGTCGGAACGGCTTCCCAGCCACTGCGCGTCGCGGTCGTCGGCTCCGGCCCCGCGGCCTTCTACGCCGTCGAACAACTCTTCAAGCAGAGCGGGCTGGTCGTCGAAGTCGACATGTTCGAGCGGCTGCCCACGCCCTTCGGGCTCGTCCGCTACGGCGTCGCGCCCGACCACGCCAAGATCAAGACGGTGACGCGGGCGTTCGACAACATCGCGGCGAACGCACGCTTTCGTTTCTTCGGCAGCGTGGAATTCGGCCGTCACGTGACGCTGCCAGACCTGCAGCAGCACTACCACCAGGTCGTGCTCGCCACGGGTGCGCAGACAGATCGGCACATGGGGATTCCCGGCGAAGACCTGGCCGGCAGCCATCCGGCCACGGAGTTTGTCGCCTGGTACAACGGCCACCCCGATTACCGGGACTACTCGTTCGATCTCTCGGTCGAGCGCGCCGCCGTCGTCGGCGTCGGCAACGTGGCGATCGACGTGGCCCGCATCCTCGTGCGCACGCCTGAGGAACTCGCCAAGACCGACATCGCCGCGCACGCGCTCGATGCGTTGCGCAACAGCCGCATCACCGAGGTTTTCCTGCTCGGGCGGCGCGGGCCGGCCCAGGCCGCCTTCACCAACCCGGAGGTCAAGGAGATCGGCGAGATGGCCGACGCGGACGTGACCGCGCGGCCCGAGGAGGTGCAGCTCGATCCGCTCACCGAGGCGCAATTGGCGGCGGGTCAGGATCGCACCGTGGCGAAGAAGGTGGAGATCCTGCAGGGCTACGCGCTGCGAAAACCGCAAGGCAAGAGCCGGCGTCTCCAGCTGCGATTCCTCGTCTCGCCGGTGGAGCTCGTGGGCGACGCCGCGGGCCGGGTGACGCGCATGCGCCTGGTCCGGAATCGGCTCGTGGCCTCAGATACGGGCGCGCTGAGCGCGCAGGCGACAGACCAGTTCGAGGATCTCGACGTGGGGCTGGTGTTTCGATCGGTCGGCTACCGCGGCGTGGCGCTGCCCGGTGTGCCGTTCCACGAGCGGTGGGGTGTGATTGTCAACGAGAAGGGGCGCGTGCTGGATCCGGACACGAAGAAGCCCCTGACCGGGGTGTACGCAACCGGATGGATCAAACGCGGTCCGAGCGGCGTGATCGGCACCAACAAGCCGGATGCCGTCGAGACGGTGACCTCGATGCTCGAGGATCTCGCGCAGGGTGCGCACTGGTCGCCGGCCCACGCCGACGCGGCAGCGGCAGCGGCGCTCGTGCAGGTGCGCCAGCCGCTCTTCGTTACCTATGACGACTGGCGTCGCCTCGATGCACTCGAACTCCTGAACGGCCAGTCGATCGGCCGGCCGCGTTTGAAATTCGCCGCCGTCGACCAGATGCTCGCCGCCCTGGGCAGAGCAGTGCCCGTGCCGTGATCTCGAATCTGAAAATCAGCGACAGGGCGCAGGCGGGACGCTGAATCCTGCACTCCTGTAGTGCGCCCGCCTTCAAGCGGGCCCGCCCCGCGAATGTAGTGCCCGCCTTTAGGCGGGCCCGCAACCGCGAAGAGTGTAGTGCCCGCCTTTAAACCCGCGATTCACTTGTGTAGTCATGTGGGGCAGGCCTTCAGGCCTGCTTGCGAGCGCGATTTGCAGGGCTGAAGCCCTGCCCCACGTGACTGATGGGTGACAACACACAAGTGAGCACCGGATTAGGCGGGCCCGTGGGACTCTGCATCAAGATCCAGGTCTCGCTGTGAGCAGGCGGCTAGCCAGCGCTCAAGCGGCTCGAGGCGGCTTCCCGGTTCTCGACGAGATCGCGGAGCTCGCGGTGCATGTCCTCGCTGATCGCGGCGGCGTACGGCAGGATGTGCGTGCGCGTTTCGTGGAGGTATCGTTCGACGAAGGCCTGATCGGTGACGAAGCCCAGGGCCACGAGGTTGCTGATCCTGTCTGCGAGCTTGAGGCGCTTCGCGCGTGAAGTTCCCGACTGCATGACGCGCGTGAGGTACTGGGGCTTCGGTTCCTTCTGGCCGTCGATGACGCGGATGCTGACCTCACGGACGAGGGCGTAGACGGCAGGGCCGTCCGCATCGATGCACTCGATCGCGTCGCGCGTGACCCCGGGGAGCCCGTCGGCCGCCTCGAACAGGTCGTGGATCAACGAGGCCTTCAGGAGCACGGGATCGGTCGTCTTGTAGTCCAGGAGGATCGCGAGCGTGCTCATCTGGTGCCGAAACATGTTGCTGCCCGCGCGCCGAGGCATGTCGATGAGCCGCATCGCGCGCACGATGTAGGGCGCGAGCGTAATGCCGGCCAGCTGCCGTTCCAGTTCGCCGAGGTCCATGGGGAGCTCCCTGCCGCCGCGCTCTGCGCCTGCGGCCTGTATCCGATCGCGCGCGTAGGCGGCCTTCAGGCCGACTCACGACTCCGAGACAGTTCTCGCGTGGTGCCGGCCCTCAGACGGCCCCGGACGGCGACAGGTCCTCGCGTAGTGCGGCCTTCAGGCCGGCTCACGACGGCGAGACAGTCCTCGCGTAGTGCCGCCCTTCAGGCCGGCCGGTGAGCGGCGAGACAGCCCTCGCGTAGTGCGGCCTTCAGGCCGGGCCGCGACAGCGAGACAGTCGTCGCGTAGTGCCGGCCTTCAGGCCATCCCTCGACGGCAAGACAGTCGTCGCGTAGTGCCGGCTTTTAGGCCGGCCCCTGAGCTTCAGCCGTCACGCCCGGTTCTTTGGGTCCGCTCCTCGCTCGAGCGCGGCGCGATCCCACCCGCCCAAACCGGCGGCCGCTTCGTAGGTGGTCTGCAAAAACTCGAGAAGCGTGTCGTCCGGCGACTCGGCCTGCCGGACAACGTCGTAGGCCAGGACGAACTCGTGGAAATCTGGACTGTAGAACGCCTCACGCGGCCTGATTGCTGCCGCGGCGAAACCGGCCGGCTCGGGATACGCGTACGAGTAGAAGACCGGGTAGGGGATCGGACCACCGCCGGCCCAGAAACCCGCGCTGCTGACCTCGTGAGAGTACGCGTCCCGCGTGACCCAGTCAGGCAGGTTCGGCACCCCGCCCGGATGCTCCGGCGCCGCGCGGCCTGAGAACCGGGTGACAGCAAGATCGGGTGCGCCCCAGAAGAAATGCACCGGGCTGCACTTGCCGCCGAACCTGGCGCGAAAGGCTTTGAACACGCGATCGGCCTGCACGAGGATGCGCCAGAACCGGCCGGCGTACTCGCGATCGTACGCGCGGTGTGTGTCGTCCAGGTCGAACGGAATCGGGTCGGGCACTTCGTTCGGCGTCCGGTGAATCTGCACCGGCACGCCGAGCCTGCCGAGTTCCTGCAGCAGTCGCGCGTAGAACGTGGCGACCGTCATGGGTTCGAGCGCGAACCCGCCGGTGCCGCCGTCGGAGGTCTGAACGGTCAGCCGATGGTCGACGAAGTCGAAACCGATCTCGAATGTCCTGCTGCCGTGCGGGATCGGGGAGGTGGTGAGGCCTCGGGCCGTCACATACAGGGTGGCATGCCAGGCGTGGTTCAGCCACGGCGTCTGGGCGAGGCGAACCTTGCCCACGATCTGCGACCACAGGTGCCAGGTGGCGTAGGTCTCGCTCCACGCCTCGAGCGGCAGGCTGGGCCACGGCTCAGCGTTGGTGAAATCAGGCATCGTCCTCGTTTGTGATAGGCCGGAGGTGGGCTCATTATACGATTCGAGCGGAAGCCCGCGGCGGGTGTGGGCTCCGGTACCGGAAAGCTGGTCTTCCCATGGCACACGAACGCACCGATTCGTATCTGAAGGACTCGCTCGACCTGTTTCGTTATTACAAGCTCCTGGCGGAACGGGCCATGGCGCAGTGTCCGGACGCCGGCCTGTTCGCCACGCTCGACGCTGAAACGAACTCGATTGCCATCATCGTCAAGCACCTGGCCGGGAACATGCGGTCTCGGTGGACCGACTTCCTCACAAGCGATGGCGAGAAGCCGGACCGGAACCGCGACGCCGAGTTCGAACAGCCGCCGCGAAGTCGGGCCGAACTGCTCGAGGTGTGGGAGACAGGCTGGACGCTCGTGTTCAGCGCGCTCGAGGCGATCAGCGACGGAGACCTGACCAAGACGATCGTGATACGAGGCGAGCCGCACTCGGTGATGCAGGCGATCAATCGGCAGGTGGCGCACTACTCGTATCACATCGGGCAGATCGTCTGTCTCGCGAAGCATTTCGGCGCGGGCGACTGGAAGGCGCTGACGATCCCCAAGGGGCGATCGACGCAGTTCACCGCCGACGTGCAGTCCGGTTCAAAATCGCAGCGCTAGTTGCTGTTACTAAATCCGGTGCTCACTTGTGTTGTCACCTATCAGTCACGTGGGGCAGGGCTTCAGCCCTGCAAATCGCGCTTGCAAGCAGGCCTGAAGGCCTGCCCCACATGACTGCACAAGTGAATCGCGGGGTAAAGAGGACGCGCGCGCGACCTTCACCTGGAGGCACGCGTCACGCGGCTCGGCCACCGGTTACCGCGTGGCCGTCGCACCGGCGGGCCGCCGATACCGAGCATCACCCATGCACACGCGCGAAACGAGTTGGCGCTTCTTCGCGGCGCTCGCGCTGATCACGGCCGCGATCGTTGTCGCGGCCGGGCAGGCGCCGGCGCCCGTGCCGCCGCGGGGTGGCGCGTTTCCCGTCGCGATTCGTGTCGATGCCGGCAGCGCTCGCGGTCCCTTGCGCCCGATCTGGCGCTTCTTCGGCGCCGACGAGCCGAACTACGCCTATATGCCCGACGGGCGTAAGCTGCTGACAGAACTGGGACAGCTCGCGCCCGAGCGCGTGTACTTCCGGACGCACAACCTGCTCACGTCCGGTGACGGCACACCGGCTCTCAAGTGGGGCTCGACCAACGCGTACCGCGAGGATTCGCACGGGCAGCCGATCTACGACTGGACGATTCTCGATCGCATCTTCGACACGTATCGCACCCGCGGCGTGAGGCCGTACGCGCAAATCGGCTTCATGCCCCGAGACCTCTCGACGAGGCCCGCGCCGTACCAGCACTCATGGTCGCCAACGGCCAAGTACGACGCGATCTTCACCGGCTGGGCTTATCCTCCGTCGGACTACGGGCGGTGGTCCGATCTCGCACGCGCGTGGGTGGCGCACGCGGTCGAGAAGTACGGCCGCGCCGAAGTCGAGCAGTGGTACTGGCAGGTCTGGAACGAGCCCAACATCGGCTATTGGCAGGGCACGCCGGAGGAGTTCCTGAAGCTGCACGACTTCGCGATTGAAGGCGTGCGCCGCGCGCTGCCCACCGCCCGGGTTGGCGGCCCCGACACGGCTGGTCACGGCGGGCCGTTCATGCGCGCCTTTCTCGATCACGCCCTGCGGGGCACGAACTACGCGACCGGCCGTGTCGGCACGCCGCTCGACTTCGTCTCCTTTCACGCGAAAGGACAGCCCTCGTTCGTGGAGGGCCACGTGCGGATGGGAATCTCGAATCAGCTCGCCACGATCGACGAGGGTCTGCACGTCATCGCGTCGTACCCGGAGCTGCGGCGTGTGCCGGTCGTGATCGGCGAGTCGGATCCCGATGGCTGCGCGGCGTGCCAGGGTCCGCAGCTCGGGTACCGCAACACGACCATGTATTCGAGCTACACGGCCGCGAGCATCGCACGGATGCACGATCTCGCCGACCGGCACGGCGTCAACCTCGAAGGCGCGCTGACGTGGGCGTTCGAGTTCGAGGACCAGCCGTACTTCGCCGGTTTCCGCGCACTGGCCAGCAACGGCATCGATCTCCCTGTGCTCAACGTGTTTCGGGCGCTCAGCCGGATGGGCGGCGAACGGATCGCCGCGACGAGCGACGCTGCCGTACCGCTCGACACCATCCTCACTACGGGTGTCCGCGATCGCGCGGACGTCGCCGCGCTCGCCAGCCGCGAAGGCCGCAGGATCGCGATCCTGGTCTGGCACTACCACGACGACGACGTGCCGGGGCCGGAGGCCGAGGTGCACCTGAACCTGGAGGGTCTGCCGGCCGCGAACGGAGAGGCGCGGCTGCAGCAATTCCGGATCGATGCCGAACACAGCAATGCGCACACGGTCTGGCTTCGGATGGGATCGCCGCAGGCGCCAACGGCGCCTCAGCGCGCGCTGCTCGAACAGGCGGGGCAACTCGAGGCCATGCCCGTCGCCGCCCTGACCGTCTCCGCCTCGCGGGCCACCATCACCTTCACCCTGCCGCGCCAGGCCGTGTCGTTGTTCGTGATCGAGTTGTAATCGGCCCGTTCCCGTCCAGGCCGTCGTGTCGTGACGGGCGGGCCGCTGACGATCACCGCGCCTCGAGCTCGCCGGCCGCGGCGCTCACCAGCGCCGTCAATCGGTCGATCGCCTTGGCCGCCCGCGCGACCTCCGGTTCGACCTCCGCGTACGCCTTCTGCTCGATCCCCTCGCGCACGCCGGGCAGCGTCTTCACGGCGTAGCCGGTGTAGAACCCCGGCGCGTAGAGGAGGTGCCGGAACCACTGACGGTTCTTCAGTCCCGCAGGATCGAGCAGCTGCCGCTCGCTTTGTATCAGCTTGGCGTTCACGCTCCTGACGACCACCGGGCGCTCTGCGACCGTCGAACGTGCAGCGTCCGCCGCCTTCTTGTAACGATCTGCCGCTTCCGCCTAACGCTGTCGCCGCGTTCTCGAGCGGAGCGAAATTCATGGCCGGCGGAACGATCTCGGGCTCCGGCGTGACGAGCGGGCGGTGGGGATCGTTCACCGCCGCGAACACGCCGTCCGTGATCCGAAGGTTCTTCTCCCGCACGTCGTCCTGCCGATCCTTCAGCAGCTTCTGCAGATCCTTGACGTACGTCCGGAGAGTGTCGGCGACGTTGGTGAACTCGAACGGGAGCAGGTCCGCATCCGCCAGCCGCACCACGGCCGTGCCGACCGTCTGTGCGAGCACGCGGCCGTAGGCGAAGGTGCCGTCGTGGAATTGCGTGTAGTGGTAGAAGCTGTCGTAGATTGAGTGATACACACCATCGGCGTCGAGACCGCCGAACCCGAGCGCGAGCGACGGCACGCCGAGGTGCTGGAGGAACGGCGTGTAGTCGGAACCGGATCCGAGCGCCGCGATCCGTAGGTCCGCGCGCGTGCGAGCCTCCGCCCGTTCCTCCACCGTGCCGGTCGCGATCGCGTTCGCCTGCGCGCGCTTCCACACGCTGACGCGCGCCTCCGGATCCGGCACGTCCTTGGCGACGCCGTTCAGGAACGCCTCGAGTGAATGCGAGCCGCCCGCCTCGAGGAAGCCGCGGCTGTTGGCGTCGGTGTTGATGTACGCCACGGCGTGCCGCTCGAGATCGTCGGCGTGCTGCTCGCTCCACTCGGTAGACCCGAGCAGCCCTTCCTCCTCGCCGTCCCAGGCCGCGTAGACGATGGTGCGCTTCGGCTTCCATCCCTGCTTCAGCAACGCGCCGAGCGCGCGCGCCTCCTCGAGTTCGGGCGCCATGCCGCTGACAGGGTCCCCGGCGCCGTTGACCCACGCATCGTGATGGTTGCCACGAATGATCCACTCGTCGGGATATGTCGAGCCCTGAAGACGCGCGATGACGTCGTACAGCCGCTTCGTGTCCCAGGAGAAGGCGACCTTCAGGTGCACCGTCGCGGGACCCGGGCCGATGTGATACGTCAGCGGCAGCCCTCCGCGCCAGTCCTCCGGCACGAGCGGCCCCGCCAGCGCTGCGAGCAGCGGCTGCGCATCACCGTACGAGATCGGAAGCACGGGAATCTTCGTGAGGGTAGCGGCGTCCCTGATGCCCAGCCGCTTCGCATCCGGCGTCGCACCGACCCCAGGCGTGAGCGGATCGCCGGGATGGACCGGCATGTCCATGACGCTGCCGCGCTGCACCCCGTCGGCGTTGCGCATCGGGCCCTTCGGGAACACATCGCCGGCAGCGTACCCGTCGTCGCGCGGATCGGAGTAGATCAGGCAGCCGATCGCGCCGTGCTCCGCAGCCACCTTCGGCTTGATGCCGCGCCACGACTGACCGTAGCGGGCGATCACGATCGCGCCCTTCACGGACACGCCGCGCCGCTCGAGCGCCTCGTAATCTTGCGGACGCCCGTAGTTCACGTACACGAGCGGACCCGTCACGTCGCCGTCGATGGAGTAGGCGTTGTAGGTCGGCAACTGCTCGCTCGTCTGGTTCGACGTGGGGTCAACCGCTACGGGCGGCTCTTCGAGCTTTGCCGTGAATCGCGTCGGTGCGGTCATCTCGAGCAGTCGCAGCTTCGGGGTGGGGAAGAGGACGTCGAAGCTTTCGATCTGCGCGTCCCAGCCGAAGGACTTGAATTGCGCCAGCAGCCACTCGGCGTTGTCCTTGTCGTACGCCGATCCGACGTGATGCGGCCGCGCGCTCAGCCGTCGCACCGTCTCTTTGATCGCCGCGGGATCGGGCAGCGCGCGGAACTTCTCGTCCCATTCGCCGGTCGCAGCGGGCGCCTGGGCGAGCATGGGCCCGCCGGTTGGCGAGACGAGAAGCAGGAGCAGCACACAGGGGAGCACTCGTTCGATTTGCATGATGAACACTCGTGGTTGGGAATCTTGGAATCGCGGGTCGCCGATGGCCCGAAGGGACTCGTGCCGCTACACTGGGCGCGACGCCGCATTCGGGCAAATCCGGCCGGTCATGACTCGCACGCGCCGACGCGGCGCTCCACGCACGTGCGGCGATCGAGCCAGATCTCGTACGTATCGCGCTTCGGCGCGGCGCGGGTGATCGACAGGATCCGTGGGGTGGCCTCGGCGAGATCCTGCACTATCGAGGCAATCAACTGCGCGGCCCCGCGTCCGCTGGCGCCATGCACCCGGACTTCCGGAGTGGCGGGCACGGTCACGTTCTTCGTCGACACGTCCTCCAGACCCGGCACCTCGAACCCGCGGGCCTGCAGTTCCCGCCGCAGCCGGTCGGCAAGCGCCCGCTGCTTCTCGCCGCCGAGCTGAATGTAGACGACCGGGTTCATTGCCGCGCGCACCTTCGCGACCAGCTCGGCCGTCTGCGGTCCGTTCCGTTCCGCGCGTGTGAGCAGCGCTTCGATCGCATCACGCTGCTGGCGCAGCACCGTGGGACCGGCCGACTGGAGCAGCACGAGCGTGTTGATGACCCCCGACTCGTTGTCTGCCTGCGCGGTCGCCGCGCGCACCGCCAGGGGAACGGCCGCGGCCACCCGCCGCGCGTCAACCAGCAGCGAGGTCGTAGCTTCGATGCGTGCATCCTTGTCGGCAGCGAACATGTTCGCAACCGCGGCGCTCGTTGCCGCGTCTGGCGGGGATGGCGGCGGCGGCGGTTGCGGCGCGCCGGCGACCGCGCCGTCCGGGGCCGGTTTCGGCGCCCCACTGCTGGATGGGGGCGCGGCGCCGGCCGCGGCCGAGGGGGAGGGGTTCGCCGGGCCGCCCGACGCGCCGCCTGGCACGTGGGTGGCGTCGATGGTCGCGACCGCCACGGCTCCCTTCTGCTGAGCGGTCTCGATCGTCGCCAGCAACTGCGTGGCCCGCTTGCTCGCGTGCGGCTCGAGCCCGAGCGCCAGCGCGCGCCGCAGATCGGCGGACGCCAGGTCGTAGTCGTTCAGACGCGCGTACGCTTCGCCCCGGTAGCGGTAGGGAAGGGCGCTGCTGTCGCAGAGGTC
Organism: Vicinamibacteria bacterium; assembly: GCA_963697705.1. Classification (GTDB taxonomy): domain Bacteria; phylum Acidobacteriota; class Vicinamibacteria; order Vicinamibacterales; family JAENWD01; genus CAVUCH01. The sequence continues at coordinate 365,236 of CAVOPA010000003.1, read as the reverse complement.
GATGGCCCGCGTCAGCTGGATGATCGCCTGCTCGGTGCTGCCGTCCTGCAGCCGCTGAACACCTGTATCCGTGTGCACGAACGCTTCGGTGCAGCGCTTCTCGCGCGAGTACCCGCGCCCGAGCACCGCGATGATCGCCAGGGCCGCCAGTGCGGCGACGCCGACCCACACAGCAGGGCGGCGAAGAAGCCGGGACACACGTCTCGGCCTCCGCGGCGCCACCGGCGCGGGAGCGCCCTTTGCGAGTGCGCGGCCGAGTTGATCGACGAGCGAATCGAACTCGGGGCCGGAGGTGTCGCAATCGATCAGATCGAAGGTCTGAATCTGGCCGAAGCCGAGCGGCAGCTCCACGTCCTCGATGCGTACGGGCTGCAGCTTCGACGCCTCGCGGGCGCGGCCGGCCTCGTCCTTCACGAACGCGGACCGGACCGACTGCGCCGACCACAGCACGATCACCGCCTGCGCCCCCTCGAGATTCGATTCGATCAGGGCGGCGAAGTCGGCGCCGACGTCGATCTCGCGATCCCACCACACACGCCAGCCGCAGGCCGCCAGCGCGTCGGCGAGGCGCGCCGCGCAGGCGCGATCCTCGCGCGCGTAGCTGACAAAGATGTCGACCGGTTCGGCGGGTCGCGGTGATGCCATGCGGTGCACGCGTGCCCATCCGGGCGGGCTCACTCTATCACCGCTCGGTCGCGCGTCTTCGAGGCGTGAAGCGTTGCCTTCACGCGGGGTGTCGCCCCGCTTCGTGCCGGATCTTTGCTCAACTTACTCGCCGCCGCCCTTGAACTGATCGTCGTCTTCAGCGAAGAGCACGTTGAAGCTGGTGAGCGAACCGTAGCAGCCGGTGATGTAGCCCTGCAGCCGAACCTTCAGATCCTCGGGCAGGTCGGCGCCGTTCACCTGCTGTTCGAGCGTGCGCAGCCGGTTTCTCAGCATGACCACCTTGTGGAAGAACGTCTCGATCGGCCAGCTCTTCTCCTGTACGCCGGGCTTTCCCGGCCGCAGTACGAGCGCCCCGCCGCGCCATTTGTCGGCCGGAACGACGGGCGTGAGCCCGGACTCCTCGCGGATGATGCGGCGGAGCAGCATCTCGAGATCGAGGGCAGGATCAGCGGTGCTGTTCATCGGCGGGCCGGTCCTTTCACGGTCGCTGACGAGCGCGAACGGCCCTGCCGACTCCGAGGTCCGTGCCGGTCGCGGGACCGCCGCCGCGTGCTGGACGCCGCGGTCCGGCACGTCGAGCCTGGCGCCGCCGCGGTAGTTGTGCTCGCTGCGGCAGTAATCGCACACCACGCGCAAAGGCGCGCCGTTTTCGTCGGCCGCGACCACGGTGTGCAGGCGATCGACCTTGCAGGCGCGGCAGAAATCTTCGATGGTGTCGCCGGCCTTGAACCGGCGGACGGAAGCGGGCATGACAGATTCTAGCGTCAACTTATCCGTTATCCGTTATCCGTTATCCGTTATCCGTTATCCGTTGTCCGTTGTCCGTTGTCCGTTGTCCGTTGACGGTGAATTCACATCGCACTCGACAGAATGTCGTGCAGTTCGGTGGTGCCGAGGGCGACCGGGTTTGCGCGCATGCTGCTGGCCTGCGCGGCGGCTGCGACGATCGGTTCCATATCCTCATCGCGGATGCCGTACGTGCCGAGCCCCGGGATGTGCAGATCGTCACGCAGTCGGAGCAGCCAATCGACGAGATCTCCGGATCGGGCCTGCGGCCTTCCGGTTACCGCGCGCGCCGCCCCGTCGTAGCGTGCGATCGACGGCGACGCCGGAGTGCGCGTCTCGAGCGCATGGAGATTCGCGCGCACCACGTGCGGGAGCAGCGCCGCGCAGACGGCACCGTGGGGCGCCTCGAAGCGCCCGCCTATCGCCGCGGCGAAACCGTGCACGGCGCCGAGGCCCGCGTTGGCGAGCGCCATACCGCCGAAGAGCGCCCCCAGCGACATGTCGGTGCGCGCGTCCAGATCCGTGCCGTCGGCCCATGCGCGCCGCAGCGAACGTGCAACGCGCGTCAGGCCTTCCAGGCACAGCGGGTCCGTGATCGGTGTCGCTCGCACCGACACGTACGGTTCCAGCAGTTGCGCCAGCGCGTCCATTCCCGTCGCGGCGGTCACGTCGCGCGGCAGCGTCAGCGTCAGCTCCGGGTCCACGAGCGCAAGCCGCGGCAGCATGCGTGGACTCCGCAGGCTGGCCTTCACGCCGTCGCCTGGTGATGCGAGCACCGCATTCCGCGTGACCTCCGCGCCGGCTCCGGCGGTCGTCGGCACCGCGACGAACGGGAGCGGCTGCCGAACGAGGGGCTGCCCGCGTCCGATCACCTCGAGATAGTCGAGCGGGTCACCACCGTTGGTAGCCAGCGCCGCCACGGCCTTGGCGAGATCGATCGCGCTGCCGCCTCCGATGGCTGCGACCACGTCGACGTGATGCTCGCGGGCGAGCTCGGTTGCGGCACGGGCATCGTCCAGCGTCGGCTCGTGCGCGAGCGGCCATACGATCACGGCGACACCGGCCGCCCTGATGCCGTCGAGAAGCGCCGCGCTGCGGGCCGGGGCAGCGCCGGTGATGACGAGCGCGATCGCACCCTCGCGCCGCACGCGATCCGGCAGTGACTGAGACGATCCCGCGCCAAACACGATCTCCGTCGCGGTCGCGAACTCGTACGGCATCACGAGAGTCTGGTCAGGTCAGACGATGGCCGGCGGCGGTGGGCTCACCATCCGCCGTCGCCGGGCGATACGTTCGTGTAGGTGACACCGACGCGTGGCGCCGCCATGAGGTCGGCCACCGTGTCGCGCCACCGCAGATAGTGCGCCGTGGTCTTGTGCGCAGTGACGGCGTGCTGATCTCGATAGACCTCGACGAGAACGAAGCGGGTTGAATCGTCCTGCTGCCGCAGCACATCGAAACGCACGACGCCAGGCTCGAGGCGGCTGTTGGACGCGTTGTCAGCGGTCGCGCCCTCGAATGCCGCCAAGGACTCTGCTTTCACCTGGATGTGCACGATGACAATGATCATGGTTCCCCGTCCCACCTGCTTTCAGCCGGTCATCCGCTAACAAATGGCACCCGGCACCTCTTCAAGCCCGTTTGAGGCGCTGCAGGTTGCTGAAGAAACGCAGCCTGAATGCAAAAGGCAAGATGAAAAATGAAATAAAACTCAGCAGGTTCTACATTTTCCATGTGCATCTTTCATTCAGGTGCCTTTCGTCATCACTCGGCTAGCGCGGTTAGCGGTCTCGAGGGCGTCTAACCGGCCGGCGCGGACAATGTTAAAGCCAAGCCGCCTGCGACGTTCGAGTAACCCGGCATGCCTTATTCCGGCGCAGCCGGGACTGTTCCCGCGCGAGCACGTCGGAGATCCGCTGGTCCTGTTCGCGTGCCATCGGCGCCAGGCTCGCCGCGTCCTTCATCTACGTTTGTAGACGAATGAGGGCGTGCGGATATCGCAGGCCGCGACGTGTGCCGGCCAGGGCGACCGGCGGACCCTCGGTGAGAGCTGGCGACGTTGTGGAGATGTGCCGGCCGGCGCCGTGCGGCGGCGCCGGCCGCCGGTCCTACGTGTTGGCGAGCGCCTCTGCCTTCACGGCGGCGATGTGCGCGCGCATGTATTCAGCCGCGAGCCGTGCGTTCAGGTCGGCGAACTCCAGCCCCACCGTCTGGCCATCCACTCTCGGCAACGGATGACAAAGCTCGTAGCCGACGTACCCCGCGTAGCCGATCTCCGCCATGCCGCGCACGAACTCGCCGTAGAAGTGTTCGGGCGTGCGGCTGCCATCCCAGTGCCACACGAGCCCGCGTATGCGTCCGTCGGCCTCGCGCTCGTACTCGCCGCCGAAGTGCGAGAGCACCTGCAGAGAACCGACCTCGGCAGCGGCCTCGCGCATCGCCGTCACGCCTTGCATGTGAGCGAGCGGCGCGTCGAAGCACGCCTTCAGCGCCGCCGACCCGACCTCCGCGATCATGCGCAGCATGTCGTGATGGTCCGCGATCACCGGCGGATGATTCTGCAGGGCCAGCGTGACGCCGTGCTCGGCCGCCCATCGGGAACACTCGACGAGCCCGTCGCGGCACCTGGCCCATGCCTGCTCCTCGCCCGCCTCGTGCTGGGCGATGCGCCACACCCGCTGGGCAATGTCGTAGCGGCCGCCGTCCGGGCCAAGCGTAACGCCGGGCCAGGCGCAGAACATCCGCAGCAGTGGCGCACCCAGATCCGCCGTCATGCGGATCAGATCTCGGACGTAGACGAGCTGCGCTTCGCGATGCTCCGGGATCGGGCTCGCGAAATCGTTGTTCGCCGCGACGGCATATATCGGCACTCCGGCATCCTCTGCACGCGACCGCAGTTCGCGGCAGCGGGAAGGAGGGAGATCGAGCGGGTTGCCGTGGGGCCGCTTGCCATCGATCTCGACCCCCTCGTACCCGTACTCGCGCGCCCGATCGATGATCTGCTCGACGGTCAGCGCCGGTCCGCGGTACCAGACGCCCAGATACGTGATGCTGTAGAGTCCAACTTTCATCTGTTCCCCCAATCAGGCGCACACTACGCCGTCGGCCCCGGAATCGTCAATAACCTCGGTGCTGTGCGTTGCCGGCCGCTCGCCACAGCGAAGAGTTCGGCGAGGATCTGCTCACCTTGATGATGAAATCGTTCACCGTCGCGCTGCTGCTCGCCTTGCAGCTTGCATCCACGCCCGCGTTCACGCCGCAGCAATCGAGCGTCGCGGTCCGCTTGCGGGGCGTCAGCGCCGTCAGCTCACAAGTGGCCTGGGCCAGCGGCGCGGACAACACGATTCTCCGCACCGACGATGGCGGCAGCCATTGGCGCCGGCTGCCGAGCCCGTCGGCCGACCGGCTCGATTTCCGCGACGTCGATGCGATTGATCCGCGCACCGCCTTCGTCCTCAGCATCGGGTCCGGCAGCGCATCGCGGATCTACAAGACGATGGACGCCGGCGCCACCTGGCACCTGCAGTTCACGAACCGCGACCCTGACGCATTCTTCGACGCAATGTCCTTCTGGGATGCCCGCCACGGGCTCGCAGTCAGCGACTCGGTGGCCGGCGTGTTCCCGATCCTCCGCACTGACGACGGTGGAGGCACATGGAACCGGGTGCCGGCCGCTCAGGTACCGCCTGCGCTGCCGAACGAAGGTGCGTTTGCAGCGAGCGGCACGAGCGTGACGATCGTGGGCTCGGGGCTCGCATGGATTGGAACTGGGGCCGCCGAACGCGCGCGCGTGCTGCGGTCCACCGACTGGGGCCGCACATGGCAGGTGGCCGATACGCCCGTGCGCGGCGGGCCCAGTGCCGGCATTTTCTCGATCGCGTTCCGGGATGCGCAGCACGGCGTCATCGTCGGAGGCGACCACACGAAGGAGCGCGACGCGATGGACAACGCCGCGGTCACGAGCGACGGAGGAATCACCTGGACCCGGCCGGCCGGAGCGGCACTTTCGGGCTTCCGATCGGTCGTGTCCCACGTTCCTGGGACCGCGGCCACATTCATCGCGCTCGGGCCGCTCGGCGGAGACATTTCGACCGACGATGGCCGGTCGTGGCGAGCGACGGACGTGCCGGGCGCGGACACGATGAGTTTTGCGCCGGGATCAGCGACGGGATTTGCGGCGGGCGCGGGTGGAAGGATTCTGCGGGTCGCGGTGAATAGCCGCTAGCCCGCCTGAAGGCGGGCACCACACGGAGTTTGAACGGACGGGAGCCCGCCTGAAGGCGGGCACTACACGGCGTGGCCTCGATGTCGATCCGCGTAGCCGCCGCTGTCAGGTGTTTCGCCAGGCCTCCGGAGCCCGCCTTCAGGCGGGCCGGACGTGGCGCGACGCAGCAGCGCCGCGTGGGTCACTGGCCGTGGTACCATCGCCGCCTCGTGGCCATGCATCGGTTCACGCACGCGCACCGGCGCGCCGGGGCCGCCATTGCGATGCTCGCTGCGCTCGCCGGCGCATCGCGCCCGCTGGCCACCGCCGCGCAGGATCCGCGCAGGGCACCAAGCGGCACGTCGCACGACGAAATCACCCCTGTCGCCCTGCAGCCGCTCGCCCAGCAGGTGCGTCGCGTCGAGTCGGTTCTTGCATCGCTCGGACAGCCACTCTCGGCCGACGCGCACCAGGCGCTCAACGGCGCGATCGGGGAGCGCGACGAAACGCGCGCCGTCCGGCTCATCGACGACGCCCTCGCCCCGCTCGTGCTGCTCGACGTCACCATCAACCCCGAAAGCCGTGTGAGCGTCGTGCAGGGCGCCGCGACGCCGGCGCTGGTCGAGGGCGGCTCGCGACTGTTCCTGGTCCGCGTGCGGAACCAGGCCGGCGTCACCGCGCCCCTTCGTCTCACCAGCCCGAACGGTGGTCGTGTGTACACCGGGACGTGGCAAGACGATCACGAACCGGCGACGACGATCACTCCGAGCGACGTGGCAGACCGCTGGGCCGAGCTGACGCTCTTCGATAAACCGCCGCTGTCGCCGCACCTCTCCGGACTCGGGCTCGAGTACGCGGTGCTCGAGATCTACAGCCGCGATCGCGGCCAGCGCGCGGCCGACATTCGCGTTGACGTCGGACAGGGCTCCGGCGACATCGGGGCGAGAAATGGCGTCTCGATCCTGTTCACCGCGGCGCCCGGTTACGACGTGACCTTCCGCGTGCGCGACGAGAAGGATCGACCGGCGATCGCGGCCTTCGCCATCCGCGACCGCGCCGGCCGCATCTACCCGCTCGGCGCGAAGCGGCTGGCGCCGGATCTGCCGTTCCAGCCGCACGTCTACCGCGGCGACGGGGAGCACGTCACGCTGCCTGCGGGCACCTACGACGTGTCGTACAGCGCCGGGCCGGAGTACGTTCCGGGCCGCATTGCCGTCGAGGTCGCCGGCGGCCGTGACGAGTCGCTCGAGGTGAAGCTGCGTCGCTGGATCGATCCGGCCGTGTTTGGCTACTACTCGGGCGATCACCACGTGCACGCCGCCGGGTGCTCGCATTACCAGAACCCGACCGAGGGCGTGGGTCCCGGCGACATGATGCGGCAGGTGCGCGGCGAGGCGCTGAATGTTGGTGCAGTGCTCACGTGGGGGCCGTGCTACTACCATCAGAAGCAGTTCTTCAGCGGGACGGACCATCCGCTGTCCGAAGCCGACCGCCTGCTGCACTACGACGTCGAAGTGTCGGGCTTTCCCTCGAGCCATGCAGGCCACCTCGTCCTGCTTGGCCTGTCCGAGCAGGACTACCCGGGCGCGACCCGCATCGAGCAGTGGCCGTCGTGGGACCTCCCGATTCTCGAATGGGCGGGCCGGCAGAAGGCAGTAATCGGCTTCGCGCACTCCGGGTGGGGGCTCGAGACGAAGAGCCGCGATGTCCCGAATGATGAGATGCCCGCCTTCGACGGCATCGGCGCCAACGAGTTCATCGTCGACGTGACGCATCCCGGCGCCGTCGACTTCATCTCCGCAGTCGACACGCCCTACCCCTGGGAGCTGAACATCTGGTACCACACGCTGAACGTGGGGTTCCGGACGCGCATCAGCGGGGAAACCGACTTCCCGTGCATCACCGACGAGCGCGTGGGTGCCGGGCGTACGTACGCGAAGCTCGATCGGCTCACGTATCGAGGCTGGCTGGAGGCCGTGCGCGACGGGCGAACCTACGTATCGGACGGCTTTACGCACCTGATGGATTTCACCGTCAACGGCGTCGCGTCGGGCGCCGACGACGTCGCGCTGCCACCGAGCGGTACCGCGCACGTCTCGGTGCAGGTGGCGGCGCTGCTCGACCCGGTTCCTGACGCGCGGCTCCGCGATCGCCCGCCGGACGAGAAGCCGTACTGGACCATCGAGCGTGCGCGCGTTGGTGACAGCCGCGAGATCCCGGTGGAGCTCGTGGTCAACGGGCAGCCGGTCGCCCGTTCGCTCGTGCTCGCCGACGGCGTGCGGCGGCCGGTGACGTTCGATGTACCGATTCCCGCCAGCGCATGGATCGCCGTGCGGGTACTCGGCGCCGCACACACCAACCCGATCTTCGCCATCGTCGGGGGCAAGCCGATCCGTGCTTCGCGGCGCAGCGCGGAATGGTGCCTCGCGGCTGTGGATCAGTGCTGGACGCAGAAGGCCGTGAACATCCGGCCAGCCGAGCGCGAGGCCGCGGCGCGCGCCTACGACCACGCCCGGGCGGTGTACCGGCGCCTCATCGAGGAATCGACACCCTAACCGGTAACGGGTAACGGATAACGGGTAACGGTGACGGTTTAGAGAATTGGCGTGATTCCCCAGATCTCGTCCGCGTATTCCGCCACTGTCCGGTCCGACGAGAACGCGCCCATGCGCGAGATGGTGAGCAGCGCCTTGCGCGCCCAGGCGCGGCGGTCGATCCAGAGCGCGGCCGCGCGCTGGTGCGCATCGGCGTAGGGGATGAGATCGGCGAGATGGAAGTAGCGCTCGTTGTCGGCCAGCAGGGCGTCGCGGATCGGATCGAACAACCCAGGTTCGCCCGGGGCCAGCAGGCCGGATGTGATCGTGTCGGCGACGCGGCGGATGCGCGCGTCCTGCTCGTACATGAAGCGGGGCCGGTAGGTGCCGGCCGCGAACTGCCGTTGCACGTCTTCGACGCGGAGTCCGAAAATGAACAGCTGCTCAGCGCCGACGGCCGCCGCGATCTCGATGTTGGCGCCGTCGAGCGTGCCGATCGTCAGGGCGCCGTTCAACGCGAACTTCATGTTGCCGGTGCCCGAGGCCTCGGTGCCTGCCGTCGAGATCTGCTCCGACAGATCGGCGGCCGTCGTGATCGTCTCCGCCAGCGTGACGCGGTAGTCCGGCACGAACGCGACGCGCAGACAGCGGCTGACGCGGCGATCGCCGTTGACGAGATCGGCAACGCTGTTGATGAACTTGATGATCAGCTTCGCCCGCGCATAGCCTGGCGCTGCCTTGCCGGCGAAGATGTGCACACGGGGCGCGGCCGGCTCCTCACCGTCCTGGATGCGGTGATACACGTCGAGCACGTGCAACGCGTTCAGCAGCTGTCGCTTGTATTCGTGGATGCGCTTGGCGTGGATGTCGAACAGCCAGTCAGGGTCGGCGGCGACGAGCGTGGACGCACGGAGCAGCTTGGCGAGCCGCACCTTGCACGCGCGCTTCACCGCGAGGAAGGCGTCCTGCGACGCCGTATCGTCCGCCCACGACTCCAAATCCTGCAGCCTGGCGAGGTCGGTAATCCAGCGGTCTCCGATCCGCTCCGTGATGAACGCCGACAGCGCGGGGTTGGCGCGCAGCAGCCAGCGGCGCGGCGTGATCCCATTCGTCTTGCTGGTGAATCGCTCCGGCCAGAAGCTGTAGAAGTCGGGAAAAAGCGTGCGCTTCACGAGCTCGCTGTGAATGGCCGCGACGCCGTTCACCTTGTGGCTGCCGGCGAGCGCCAGGTGCGCCATGCGCACGTGCGGCGCGGGGCCCTCCGCGATGAGCGACATCCGCTGCACGCGCGCCTCGTCGCCGGGAAACCGGGCCCGGACGTGCTGCAGCAGCCGGTGGTTGACCTCGTAGATGATCTGCAGGTGGCGGGGCAGCACGCGCTCGAACAGGTCGATCGGCCACTGCTCGAGCGCCTCCGGCAGCAGCGTGTGGTTGGTGTAGCCGCACACGGCCTGCGGTGATTTCCCAGGCCGGCTCCCACTCGCGACCGTGCTCGTCCACCAGGATGCGCATCAGCTCGGCCACCGCGAGCGCCGGGTGGGTGTCGTTCATCTGGATGGCGACCTTCTCGGCGAAGGCGTCGAACGTGCCGAACGTCGCCTGGTGCCGGCGCACCACGTCTCTGAGCGCGCACGCCACCAGGAAGTACTCCTGGACCAGGCGCAGCTCGCGGCCACGCCGCACGGTGTCGGACGGGTAGAGCACCTTCGACACCGTCTCGGAGAGCACCTTCCGTTCGACCGCCCGGATGTAGTCCCCGGCGTTGAAGATGGCCATGTCGAACTCGTCGGACGGGCGCGCGGTGTACAGGCGCAGCGCATTCACGGCCCGCATGCCGTAGCCGACGACCGGCAGATCCGAGGGCACGCCCATCAGGATCTGCATGTCCACCCATCGGGGACTGTAGTGACCTCCGGCGTCGTGCTCGTGCTCGATCCGGCCGTACAGCGGGACGATGCAGGTCTCGTCCGCGCGTTCGATCAGCCAGGGATAATGATCGGACATCCAGTGATCCGGCCGCTCGCGCTGCCAGCCGCCTTCGATCACCTGCTTGAACAGGCCGAACTCGTAGTTGATGCCGTACCCGTACGCGGGATACCCGTGCGTGGCCAGCGAGTCGAGAAAGCAGGCGGCCAGCCGCCCCAGGCCGCCGTTGCCTACCGCCGGCTCCGGCTCTTGCGCCTCGACATCCTCGAGCGTCAGTCCCAGCTGCGCCAGCGCGGCACGCCACGGCTCCAGGCCTCCCATGTTCGCGAGAGCGCTGCCGAGAACGCGTCCGAGGAGGTATTCGATTGACAGGTAGGCGACGCGCTTCGATCCGTGCTCTGCATAGCGACGCTCCGTGTCGAGGAGCGGATCGACGAGTTGCTCCCGCGCCGCGAGCGAGAAGGCATGCCACAGGTCGGCCCGCGTCGCGTCTTTCCATTCCTTGACGAGGGTGTAGCGGACGTGATGCCGCACGCGCGCCACCAGCGCGTGCGGATCCGACGACGCAGGTGTCAGTGGGAGCACGGAGGGCATGGGGTGAGGCTGCTCGCGAGACGCTTCAGGCTGCGCTACAGACTACAGGCACATCAGCCGTCTGGCCAGACCGCGCCTGCAGTCTGCAGCCTGGGCCTGCGGCCTCGGGAGTGATACTCGAATATAGGCCTCCGCTAATGTGTTCAGGGTATTGGCTGCATCCGGCGCCATCCAGCACACTGGCACGAACCGTTCGAACTGGTCGGCCGATGTCGCTCGCGGTGCGGCCGGTTGCGTGCGTCTTGGACATCCGCGGCCTGAAGAGGACCCCGTGAAGCTGACCCCTGTGCTGCTGGCGTTTGCGACCGCCGGCGTCGTTGCCGCCGCATCTCCGGCTGGGCCGGGCGCGGTGACATTCACCGACGTCACGGCGACTGCCGGCATCAAGTTCGTACATAACAGCGGTCGCGCGGGCAAGAAGTATCTGCCCGAGACGCTCGGGTCGGGTGCCGCGTTCGTGGACGCTGACAACGACGGCTGGCCCGACATCCTGCTGATCAACTCGAAGGACTGGAAGCCCGGCGCCCGGCGCTCGCTGCACGCGCTCTACAGGAACAACAAGAACGGCACGTTCACGAACGTGACCGCCGGCAGCGGGCTCGACGTGGAGATGTACGGCATGGGGGTCGCCGTCGGCGACTACGACAACGACGGCAAAGATGACGTGTACGTCACGGCGCTCGAAGGCGACCGGCTGTTCCACAACGACGGAAACTTCAAGTTCCGCGACGTCACCAAGCCGTCGGGTATTGCCAACGCGAACTTCGGGACGAGCGCGGCGTGGATTGATTACGACAAGGACGGCCGCATCGACATCTTCGTCGCCAACTACGTGCAGTGGACGGAAAAGGGCGATCTCTACTGCACGCTCGATGGCTCGACCAAGTCCTATTGCACTCCGGAATCGTACAAGGGCACGTCGTCGAAGCTCTATAGGAACCTCGGCGGCGGCCGGTTCGCGGACGTGAGCCAGAAAGCCGGCATCGCGGATCCCACGAGCAAGTCGCTCGGCATCGCCATCCTCGATTACGACAGCGACGGCTGGCCGGACATCTTCGTGGCGAACGATACGCAGCCGAACAAGCTGTACCGCAACAACCGGAACGGCACGTTCACCGAGGAGGGGGTCGCGGCTGGTGTCGCCTACAGCGAGGACGGCGTCGCGCGTGGTGCGATGGGCGCCGACGTTGGCGACTACGACCGGTCCGGCCGCCCGCACCTGCTCGTCGGCAACTTTTCGAACCAGATGCTCGCGCTCTATCACAACGAGGGCACGAAGCTGTTCGTCGACGAGGCCCCGACGACAACGGTCGGCCGCACCAGCCTGCTCTATCTCGCCTTCGGCGTGTTCTTCATCGACTACGACCTCGACGGCCACCTCGACATCTTCGCGGCGAACGGCCACATCGAAGAGGAGATCGGGCGGGTGCAGCCCAAGGTGCAGTACAAGGAGCCGCCGCTGATGTTCCGGAACGCCGGCAAGGGCAAGTACGAACACGTGAGCGCCACGCTTGGCCCGGCGTTCCAGGTGGCGCAGGTCGCGCGCGGCGCCGCGTATGCCGACTACGACAAGGACGGCGACCTCGACGTCCTGATCACGAGCAATGCCGGGCCGGCGCGGCTGCTCCGGAACGACGGCGGCAACCAGCGCCACTGGATCTGCGTGAAAGCCGTCGGCACGAAGTCGAACAGGAGCGCGCTCGGCGCGATCGTCCGCGTGCAGAGCGCGTCGGGCAAGCAGTGGTCGATGGTGCGCAGCGGGTCGAGCTACGCATCGCAGAGCGATCTCGCGCAGACCTTCGGGCTCGGCGCCGATACCGTCGTGCAGGCGATCGACATCGAGTGGCCGAGCGGCGCCAGGGATCACGTCGCGAACGTGCCGGCGAACCAGTTCCTGGTGATCGAGGAAGGCAAGGGCCTCGCGACGAAGCCGCCCTCCGCCGCGACGACGAGCACGGGCCCACGGAAAGCCGAACGCCCGCGGCAGGTAATTCTGTGTCGTATGTGTTGTCGGCCATCAGTCACGTGGGGCAGGGCTTCAGCCCGTGCAAATCGCGCTCGCAAGCAGGCCTGAAGGCCTGCCCCACATGACTACACAAGTCGAATCGCGGGTTCAGGCGGCTCCACCTCGCTTCGCGTTAGGAGTGCGGTCCGCCTTCAGGCCTCGTTCGCTCCGCGTAGTGCCCGCCTTCAGGCCTCGTTCGCTCCGCGTAGTGCCCGCCTTCAGGCGGGCCTAGCAGAGCACGCGAATGACGTCCGACCGCGTGATGATGAACGTCTTGTCGGTCTTGAAGTCGCGCACGAGGACGGCCGGGCTCGACGGCGTGATCATCGTCGAGAGCAGCTCGACGGGCGTCGAGATGTCCACGAACGGGAAGGCCGGCTGCATGATGTCTTCGACCGCCTGGGTGCGCACCTCGGGGTCGCGCAGCAGCTGCTCGTAGAGATGCGTCTCGTTCAGCGATCCGACGAGGCGGCGGTCGTGCGTGATCGAGATCTGCGAGAAGTCGTGCTCTCCCATCAGCTTCACCGCCGTCACCACCGGCTCGGTGCCTTCGATCGCGAGCAGCTCGCCTGACACGCCAGACGCGACGAGGTCGCGCGCGGTCAACCCCGTCTTCTCGAAGAACCCCTTCTCGCGCATCCAGTCGTCGTTGAACATCTTCGCGAGATACCGCGAGCCATGGTCGTGGAAGATCACCACGATCACATCGTCTTCGCTGAACCGGTCCTTGAGCTGCAGCAGGCCGGCCATTGCGGAGCCGGCGGAGTTGCCGGCGAAGATGCCCTCCTCGCGCGCGATGCGGCGCGTCATCACGGCCGCGTCCTTGTCGGTCACCTTCTCGAAGTGGTCGATGACGCTGAAGTCCACGTTCTGCGGCAGGAAGTCCTCGCCGATGCCTTCGGTGATGTACGGGTAGATCTCGTTCTTGTCGAAGATGCCGGTCTCCTTGTACTTCTTGAAGACCGACCCGTACGTATCGATGCCCCAGACCTTGACCCGCGGGTTCCGCTCCTTCAGGAATCGCCCGACGCCGGTGACAGTGCCGCCCGTGCCCACTCCCACGACCAGCTGCGTGACACGCCCGTCGGTCTGGTCCCAGATCTCAGGCCCCGTTTGCTCGTAGTGCGCCTGCAGGTTCGACAGGTTGTCGTACTGGTTCGCCTTCCACGAGTTCGGCACCTCCCGGACGAGCCGCGACGACACCGAGTAGTAGGAGCGGGGATCTTCCGGGTCGACGTTCGTCGGGCACACGATCACCTCGGCGCCGAACGCCTTGAGCGCGTCTGCCTTCTCCTTCGACTGCTTGTCGGTGGTCGTGAAAATGCACTTGTAGCCCTTGATCACCGCGGCGATCGCGAGCCCCATCCCCGTATTGCCGGACGTGCCTTCGATGATCGTGCCGCCGGGCCTCAGGAGGCCCGCCTTCTCCGCGTCCTCGATCATCTTGATTGCCATCCGATCCTTGGCCGAGTTGCCCGGATTGAACGTCTCGAGCTTGGCCAGCACCGTGCCGGGCACCACACCGTGCGTGATCCGGTTGATCCGCACCAGGGGCGTGTGCCCGATCGTGTCGAGGATGTTGTCGGCGATCTTCTTCACCGGACGAGTGTAACAGGCCGGGCTGGACGCCCGGATGTGGTGCGCACTGCCGGTCAGGTGCGGGTGGCTACGGTGATGTCACGGCATAGCCAGGGGGGCGCGCCCACCCTTCTGCTTCAAGCGGTCTTCGAGTGCGCGACCCAGTGCCGCCTGGCGCTGGGACTCGGCCGTACGCCCTTCGCGCGCGTACACGTCCGCGATGACGTAGTGCCCGAGCGGTGCAAGCGCCGATGACGGATCGAGCTCGAGGCCCTTGCGTGCGAGCGCGGCGGCTTCGTCGAGCGTCTGGTTCTGGTCGACGTAGAGTTTTGCCAGGAACAGATGGCCCTCCGCGAAGCGCGGGTTGATTTCAATCGCCTTCCGGTACGCCTCGAGCTGGGCCGGGACATCGCCGATCTGCCCGTACAGCCGCCCCAGATTGAACTCGGCCTTGTAGCTTGCCGGATAGACCTCGAGCTCGCGTTTGTACTCGGCAACCGCCGTACTCACGTCGCCGCGCTGCTCGGCGAGCAGCGCCAGATTGAAATGCGCGAGCCGCGCGTCGGCCTTGAGCGCGATCGCTGATCGGATCTCACGTTCCGCCTCGGCAGAATCGCCGTTCTTGAGGGCAATGACCCCGAGCGCATTGCGCGCGGCGGCCATCGATGGTTGCGCCTTCAGCGCCTGCTGGAGCTGCGAGCGCGCCTCGGCCAGCCTGCCGCGATCGATCAGGATCTGCGCAGCCTCGTATCGGATCTGCGCGTTGCTGGGATCGAGCTGCATGAACCGCTCGTAGCCGACCAAAGCCTCCTCGTCGTTCCCGAGCTGTCGGTAGGCATTCGCCATGTTGATGACAGCCAGGTCGTAATCGGATTTGAGGGCAAGAGCCTGCTTGTAGCTGGCGATTGCCCGAGTGAACTGCCGCAGCCTGGAGTACTCGTTGCCGAGCATGAACCACGCGTCGATCACACCCGGATCCTGGCGTGTCACCTCGGTCAACGCCGTGATGGCTTCATCCGAATCGCGGTTGTGCCGCGAGAGATCGCGTGCGCGCGTGATGAGGTTGAACAGCTCGATCTTGTCCTTGGGATCCGCCAGGTTCGAGCGAGACCCGGTGCCGGTCGAGGCGAACGTGCCGACGTATCCAAGCGAGGCCAGGCGGTCCCGCGTGTCGGGATCGATTTCCTTTGGTGCCGAGGCTTCCCGTGCGGGCTTCGAGAATCGCTCCTCCAGGCGTCTCAGGCGCGCGCTCATCTGAGCGCCGAACGCGCGGTGCTGGTCGTACACGTTGGTCGATTCGAGCGGGTCCTTTTCGAGGTCGTAGAGCTCCGGGCGTGGCGCCTCGATGTATTTGAATCGACCGGCTCTGAGCGTCCGCAAGTCGCTCCAGCCGAAGTGGTAGCGCGGATACATGGCCTCGGCGTACGCCTCGAGCCCGAGTGTGCTCCGGGCTCCGGTCATCAGCGGCGTCAGGGTTTGGCCTTCGAAGGTGTTGCTCGACGGGATCCCCATCAAATCCAGCACCGTCGGCTGCACGTCCACGTTACGCACGACGTCCGCAATCGTCCGGCCGCGAGTCAGGTCGTAGGGAGCCCTGATCATCAGCGGCACGTGCAGCACGCTCTCGTAGACGAAGAACCCGTGGGTGCTCTCGCCGTGATCGCCCAGGCTCTCGCCGTGGTCGCCAATCACGACGACGATGGTCTTCTCGAGGAGGTGGTGGGTGTCGAGCCAGGCGAGCAGACGCCCGACTTGTGAATCCACGAACGCGATTTCGCCAGCGTAGGGTCGAGTGGCATAGCGCGATTTGTACGGTTCGGGCGGCGAGTACGGAGAATGCGCGTCGTAGAAGTGGACCCAGGCAAAGAATTTCGACGAGCCGACGCTGTCGAGCCACGCGAGCGCGTGATCCGCCACCTCGTTGCCCGGACGCTCGACGCTGCTGAGCGAGATGCTGCGGTACTTCGATAGATCGAAGTTGTCGAAGTACGTATCGAAGCCCTGCGCCACCCCCCACTTGTGATCGAGGACGTACGCGCCGACGAATCCGCCGGTGCGGAACCCGTGGCCCTTGAGTCGCTCGGCCAGCGTGGTCTCGTCCTCGCCGAGGAAGAAGCCGCCGTTGTCGCGCACCCCGTGTGCACTGGGGAACTTGCTGGTGAAAAGCGAAGAGTGTGCCGGCAGCGTCAGGGGCGCGGGCGAGACGGCGTGCTCGAACAGCGCGCCTTCGCGAGCGATGCGATCCAGGTTCGGCGTCTCCGCGGCGGTGAAACCGTATGCCCCGAGCCGATCCGCGCGCGTGGTGTCGAGGGTCACGAGCAGGAGATTCAGGTCCGACGGATGCTCGCCGGGGAGCAGATGGCCCAGTTGCACCCCAGAGGGTGTGGTGATCACGCGTGGCCGCTGCGCCAGCCACACCCCCAGCGACACCACCAGTGCAACCGCCAGCGCGGCCAGCGCCATCGCCACACGCCGCCTCGCCACCCGCCGACCGGACGGCGGCCTCGATGCTATCGGCTTCCGGCGACTCATACGCTGTGTGCGGCTGCCGTGGCGGACTCGTCCGAGCACCACGTCACTGCCGTCTCTCCAATCGGGTCACTCCTGCGCGCGCCTGGCTCATGGCGGCATCGCCGCTGAGCGCCCGGCGGTAGTGGCCCAGGGCGTCCCCGGTGTTCCCAGCCTGCTCGGCCAGCGCACCCAACTCATACTCCGCCACCGGCAGGCCGGGACTGAGTGCGAGCGCTTTCCGGAAAGCCGCGATGGCGTCGTCGCGTTGCCCGGCAGCTCGATGGATCTGACCCTTCGCGACGTAGCCATAGAAGGTGTCCGGCTCGAGCGACAGGCCGCGCTCCACGCGCGTCAGCGCCTGGCCGTAATCTCGCACCTCAGCAAGCGACCGCGCCGCATCGAAGTCAATCATCGCAGTTTGCGGGCTCAACCGGTGCGCGGTGTCGAAGCTTCGAAGAGCCTCGACGTGCGCGCCTCGGGCTGCCCGTGAGCGTCCCAGATACTGGTGAACCTCGAAACTGAGGGGAAACTCCACGGCGAGACGCTCGAAGATCCTCTCTGCACGACGCGCCTGGCCCGCCTGCAGGGCATCCAGCGCCTCGGTGAACTGGGACACGTATCGGACGTACTGGCGAATGTGGGCCTTCGGGTCTCCCCCCGCGCCGGCCGACCCAAGGTCCACCTGTCCCGACACGTATCCGAGCGTCTTGAGCCGTTCTGCGTCAACCGAAGCCACGCGACCCGCGACTCCCGCCGCGTTGGACGAGGATCGAACCACGGCGGACAACGTCTGCGCCAACGCTCCGGCCCTCTGACGTTCGGCCTGCAGGAGATTCGATCGCTCCCCTGGATCGGTCCGGACATTGTAGAGCTCGCGATCCGGCGCCTCGATGTATTTCCATTCTCCGTCGCGCAGCGCGCGGAGATCGCTCCAGCCAAGATGCAGCCGCCCGAAGGCGCTCTCGGCGTACGACGCCCGGCTCGTCGCGGCTTGGGTGCCCTCGAGCACCGGCTTGAGGCTAAGGCCGTCCAACCCCGCGGACGGCGACACGTGTGCGAACTCCAGCACGGTCGGGACGATATCGACGTGCCGCACCTGCTGCGGGATCCGACGCCCGCCGCGGACGCTCGGACCCGCGACGACGAGCGGAACACGAAGAGTCGAATCATAGAGAAAGATGCCGTGCTCCGGCTCGCCGTGCTCGCCGAGGCTCTCACCATGATCGGCGGTGACGACCAGCAGCGCGTTACGGGACCTCGCGTCGATCGCGCGCAGGACCTCACCGAGCGCCCAATCGCTCGTCGCGATCTCGCCTTCGTACGGTCGCCCGGGGTACTGCCGCGCGAACGCCGGCGGCGGATCGTACGGCGCGTGTGGGTCGTAGAAGTGGACCCAGAGGAAGAAGGGGTGGGGCGCGTTCGCGAGCCACGCGACCGCATCGCGCGCGACTTCGGGTCCGCGGCGCTGAAGGCTCGACAGTGACAGGTGCGGTGCTGCCGGATCGAAGCGGTCGGCGTACGTATCGAAGCCTCGCGCCAGACCGGTGCCGCGATTCAACACATACGAGGCCACGAACGCCGCCGTGTGGTAGCCGCGAGCATGGAGCGTTTCGGCAAGCGTCGCGGATCCTGCGGGCAAGGGGAAGCCGGCGTTGTCGCTGACGTGGTGTGCCGTCGGGTATTGGCCCGTGAGGATCGACGCGTGCGATGGCAGCGTGAGGGGCACGTGCGCGGTCGCGTTCTCGAAGATCACACCCCGCCGGGCCAATTGGTCGAGGTTGGGCGTCGCCACACCAACGCGATCGGCGCGCATCGTGTCAATCGTGACGAGAACGACATCCGGTGATGTCGCTGAAGACGGCGCCGACGACGACTTGGACGAACCGGCCGGGGAGTCAGCACGGCGATCGATGCAGCCGGCCGGCGCACAGATCAGGTTGAGGATCAGCAGCAGCGGCTGTAATGGTCCAGCCCAACGGACGAGTGTGCGGACTCGATCCGAGCCGTCGGAAGCCGCATCCATTCTTTTGGAATGGAGTGACCAGGTCACAGGGGACCTCTGCATATCGTCCCAGTTTTCATCCCATTTATCGCCAGACTGGGGCGATCTGCCCCAGGGTCCCAATGTATACTGCGCGGCATCGTTACTGCTGGTTGCCGTCGCCATGGTTGTCGTGGCGCGGTCGACTTCACATCGAGAGGCGACTTTGACGCCCCGCGAAAGGAGCAGCCCAGTGCTTGATAGGAAATGGTGGTGGTTCACCGCTTTCTGGCTCGTGCTGAGCACCTGCACTCCGAGTGTGCTGTCTGCACAGACTCAGACGACATCGGCGCTGACGGGTACCGTCACCGACAGCAGCGGCGCGGTCGTGCCCGGTGCCACGGTGTCGATCACGAGCCCGAACTTGATCGGCGGCGCACACACCGCCGTCACGGATAGCCAGGGCAGCTATCGTTTTCCCTCGCTGCAGCCAGGCGTGTACCAGCTCACCGCCGAGCTGGCGGGCTTCCGCAAAGTCACGCGCACGGACATCCGGCTGCCACTGGGTGCGACGATCACGTTGGATGTGGCCATGGGACAAGTCACGTCGACCGAAACGGTTGTCGTCGCTGCGAACGAGAGCATGGTGGACGTGAAGAGTTCCGCCAGCAATACGCAGCTCGACAACGAGCTGCTGCAGAACCTCCCGACCACGCGCTTCCAGCCGGACGTCATCGACCTCGCACCGGGCATCACCAACAGCGTGGCCTACGGGGGCACGGCGAGCTCGAACGCGTTGCTGATCGACGGCGTGGACGTGAGCGACCCCGATGCCGGCTCACCGTGGTCGTTCTTCAACTACAACTGGATCCAGGAAGTACAAGTCGTCGGCCTGGGCGCGAACGCCGAATACGGCGAGTTCACGGGCGCCGCCGCGAACAGCATCGTCCGATCCGGCAGCAACCGGTTCTCAGGCCTGTTCGAGTACCTGACCGAGCGGAACAACTGGATCAGCGACAACACTGGCGGCCTCTCCGAAGATCTGCGTGCGGACTTCAAGCCGGTTGAAATCAAGACCTACTATGATTCGAGCGCACAATTGGGTGGGCCGATCATGAAGGACAAGCTCTGGTTCTTCACCGGCATTCAATACTTCAAGGATATTTCCCGCCCGGCGGGGTTCAATGGCCCGTTCACAGCGAGAGGTCCCCGCGGTACATCGGGAAGGTCAACTGGGCAGCCAATCCGAACATCAAGGTCGAAGGTTTCTACGAGTGGGACAAGTACGACGTCACCGGCCGCAACGCCGGTCCCGACTACGCACCTGAAGCCACCTCGCTCGAACCCGCGCCCGAGAGCAACTGGAACGCGCGGCTCACATGGACCCTGAATCCCAAGACGCTGCTCGATGTGCGCAACGGCGGGTACGTTGGATACTATCCGGTCGAGCCGACGCCGCCGAATTCCCGCACGGGGCCCTACCCGCGTTCGAACGAGTCGGGGTACTACTCGGTCAACGCGCCGTACTACTATCGGGCAGACCGCAAACGGAACGTGACCTCCGCGACGTTGACGCGATACGCGGACCATTTCGCCGGCAAGAGCCACGAGTTCAAGTTTGGGTTCGAGTTCGAGCGTTCCAAGATTGTGAACGAATACGGCTATCCCGGTGGCCGGCTGTATTACGACTACGGCGGCGCGCCCTATCTCGTGACACTCTGGGACGGGTACGTCACGGACGCCACGTCGAAGCGCACCAGCGTGTACGCGCAGGACACGTGGACGGTCAACGACCGGCTGACCATCAACCCGGGAATCCGGTTCAACGCCAATCGCGGGTCGGTGCCGGTAAAGGGAACGGTGCTCAGCACGAACCCCATCTCGCCCCGGATCGGCCTCGCATGGGACCTGGCAGCCAATCACCGCAGCGTCGTGCGTCTGCACTACGGGCGGTATCATGACGCGCTGCTCGGCGGCACGTATTACCACATGGACACGAGCCAGCAGCACCCGAAGATTACCGCGCTCGTGCTGGCGCCGAACGAGTTCGAGGAGATCGACCGTGTGGACGTTGCGAACAACGTCGGCGTCGATTCCGACGTGAAGCCGTCCTACGTGGATCAGTACATCGCAGGCATTGAGCACGAGCTCATGCCGGACCTCTCCGTGCAGGTCCAGTACATCCGCCGAAACTACAAGGACTTCATGGGATTTGTCGACACCGGGGCCACCTACGATCCGGTTCAGCGCCGGGACCCCGGCCCTGACAACACGCTCGACACGGCGGACGACGGCGAGCTCCTCACGGTGTACAACAAGAGCGGGGACACCTTTCTCAACATGACGAATCCTGAGGGCGCGTACCGCAGATACAACGGGTTCCAGGTCAATGTTCGAAAGCGGTTCTCGCACAACTGGCAGACCAATACGTCGTACACCTGGTCGCGAACGCGTGGGAACGTCAACAACGCTTTTGGCGCGAACGCGCCGGGGGCCAGCTCGTCGGCCGATCTCGGCCAGACAGGCGTGTTCGCGAATCCCAACCGGGCGATCAACAGCGTCGGCGACGTTGTCTTCGACTACACGCATCACTTCAAGGCCGAGGGCACATATCGGCTTCCGCTCTGGGGCGGGTTCAACATCAGCGGCGTGTACCGGTACATCACCGGTGCGGCGTGGGGACGCCGTGCGACGATCCGGGATCTCGATCAAGGCAGCGAGTCCGTCAGGATTGAACCACGCGGCACGCGACGGGTCGACGCGTTGAACAACGTCGATCTGCGCGTCGAGAAGACCCTGGTCTTCGGCCAGCAGTCGCGAACGGCTGGTCTGTTCGTCGACGTGTTCAATGTGAACAACCAGGGAATCCCTGATTCCACGCTTTCGCGACCGATCACCGACACGTCGGGGAGTTCGTTCGGGGACCCGCTGGGGTGGATCAACCCACGGCTCGTCCGCGTCGGCGTTCGCTTCACCTTCTGAGACTCGCCTGTTCAGAACCCCGCCCGCGATCGGGCGGGGTTTCCTCACGGCGCTTGCGCTATGGACCTGACATTCGCCGGCGCCATGGTGCTGCTTCTCGGCCTGGGTTCTGGGCCCTCCCTCACGCCTGAGGATCGCGTCTGGCTGGCCTCGGTCGATCACACCATCACGAAAGAAGAGCGGAAGCGCTACGACGCGCTCGACGAGGCGGAGCGCCGGAGGTTTCAAGACGCCTTCTGGAAGACGCGGGATCCTGACCCGGCGACGCCCCAGAACGAAGCGCTCGAGAACTACGTGGTTCGGCTGCGCTTCGTGCAGCAGTACTTCCAGGAGAACGAGGTCCCCGGCGTGTTCACCGAGCGCGGCCGGATGTACATGCGATTTGGCGCGCCGACGTACCGAAAAAATGCGGACATGCCCGCCACAGCGGGCGGCAGCGTGTCAGCCTCACGGCGAGCCTGGGCGTCGGGTGACGTGCCGGTGGAAATCTGGGTGTACGACAAGCCCCCTGCGTCCAAGCCTGGTAAATACCGGGTGATCACGTTCGTCGACGAAAACAAGACCAATCGCTACGGCATACTGAACGACGAGCTGAAGCCGCTGCAGCGCAGCCGGTAACGCGTAACCGCGGCTCGTCCGCGTTGCTGCCAGGCGACGCGTGGCCGATTCTCAAAACGACGCGCGCAGAAAGGCAGGAGCGGGCATAATGGGGCACCGTCGGAGGATCGATCTGTCACTGGTCGAGTTAATACTTCCCGCAGCGTCACCGATACGATGCACGAGACGATGGACGAGACTGCGGATACGATGGCCGTTGCCAGCCGTCTGCGTCGTGCCCGGCTCGCCGCTGGACTGGAGCTGAGCGATATCGGACAGCGCACCCGGATCAGCCCGTCGATTCTGCGCTGGATCGATGATGGCCAGTTCCAGCGCTTGCCGGCCGGCATCTACGCGCGTTCCTACATCCGCGCGTTCGCCGAGGCCGTCGGGCTCGACCCCGCCGAGATCCTCGCCAGCCTCGAGCAACAGTTGCCCCCGGGCGCCGTCATGGCGGCGGAGGCCAAGCCTGCGGCGCGGGCGAGCCGAGTCTCGCCCGAGTGGCTGCGCACTGCGGCGGCCGCCGTCACAGATGCGGCTCTCCTGTCGGTGATGTACGGGCTGGTGCTCGGCGCGACTGCGGCCGTATGCGGCCGGCCACTCGCCGACCTGCTCGGGCCGGGGCTCCCGGCGCTCCTCGTCATGGTCGTGCTGCTGACGACGATCTACTTCGTCGTCTTTGCCGGCGTCGAGGGTCGGACGCCGGGCATGCGGGTCTTCGGTCTGGCCCCTTACTACGTGTCAGGTCCCGTCCGGCTGCAGGTCATCGCGCTCCGTGCGTGGCGCGTGTTCGTCGCCGAGGCATCGTTCGGCGTGGAGCTGGCATCGCGCCGCTCGGCGCCGCGCGACGTGACGACCGCCGCTCCCTACGGATCCAGATCCACGCCGTAGAGTCGCTCGCCGGCTACGTCGAACAGCTCCGCGGACAGCCTGCCGCTCCCTCCGTCGATCGTCAGCGTGCCGAAGTACTGATACCCCTCGCTCGGCGGCCGGTTCTGCGGCCCGCCCGGCTGTGCGCTCTGGTACTTCACTTCCGGTCCGAACGTGGGGTCGATGGCGTTCGGGCCGAAGTTGCCGGCGTGCAGCGGCCCGGCCACGAATTCCCAGAACGGCAGGAAGTCCTTCGTGACGGCCCGTGACGGGTCGTAGTGCAGCGCCGCCGCGTAGTGGACGTCGGCGGTGATCCACACGACGTTGCGAATGCCGTGGGTCCTGATGAACGACAGGAGCTCCGCCAGTTCCAGCTCGCGCCCGAGCGCCGGTCCTTCGCCGTTGGCCCAGGCCTCGAACGCCGGCTGGCCGTCGCGCTCGCCATCCCGCACGATGAGCCCGAGCGGCATGTCGGTCGCCATCACCTTCCACGTGGCGGAGCGAGGTGAGCAGCCGCGCCTTCAGCCAGTCGAGCTGCTCGCGACCGAGCATCGCCGTTGCGGGGCTCATTGCCGCCTCGCGATTCGTGCCGTTTGTGCCGCGATAGCTGCGCTCGTCCAGCAGGAACACCTCGAGACGCGGGCCGTACGGGTACGCGCGGTACACGCGCTCGGCTTCGTCGAGATTCGAGCGGAACGGCACGTACTCGAACATCGCCCGCTTCGCGCGTGCGGCCAGCAGCGCGATGCTCTTGTCGGTGTACTCCGGGTTGGCCTCCAGGTTCAGGCCCGGGTGCCAGTTGTTCATCACCTCGTGATCGTCCCACTGCGCGAGCATGGGGACGGCGGCGTTGAATCGGCGCATGTGCTCGTCGAGCAGGTTGTACGCGTAGTTGCCGCGGAACTCCTGGAGCGTTTCCGCCACCTTCGACTTCGCCGGCGTGACCAGGTTCTTCCAGATGCGCCCGTCGGCGAGCGGCACTTCCGGCAGCAGGGGGCCGTCCGCGTAGATCATGTCCCCCGAATTGACGAAGACATCGGGGTCGTGGCGCAGCATGGTTTCGTACGTGCGCAGCCCGCCGAGCTCGGGGTTGATGCCCCAGCCCTGCCCCACGGTGTCGGCTGACCAGGCGAGCTTGATGCGCCGGCGCTCCTGCGATGGCGTGCGAAAACGGCCGGTGACTGGCTCGCTGCGCGCTCCGGCATCGGTGAGGCTGTCGAAGCGGACGCGGTAGAACACCATCTCGCCGGGCGGCAGGCCGCCGAGGTCGATGCGCGCCGTGTAGTCGGTGTCTTCGAGCGCCGCTGGACCCTCGACGGTGGTGGCGCCGCGGAAGCTCTCGTGGGTGCCGTACTCCACGACCATGCGCGCCGGACGATCCGTGCGGCTCCAGACGATCGCGCGTTCGGCGGTGACGTCGCCGACCTGCACGCCGCTGGTCATGAGCGGCCGCAGACGCTCGGCGGTGACGACGGCCGGCGCTCCCGTCGGTTGATCCTGGGCGCGCGTCGACTGTTCTCCGGCAAGAGCGGTCCCGGCCGCGGATGCTATCTTGAGGAACTCACGGCGATTCACGCCTCCTCCTGCCGCATAGGCGTGCGCATCATGAGCCCTGACACGTCCCCGGCCGGCACGGGCCGCGGTCGATCGATGAGACCGGCGCGTGCGGCTGCCAGGCCGATCACGTCTGCCGGCGACAGCCCCTGCGCACGCAGCTCGCGGATACCGGTGTCTCGGTTCGATTTGCTCAACTTCACGCCGGTATCGCCGTGGAGCAATGGGTGGTGCAGGAAAACCGGGGGCACCGTGCGGCCCAGCAACCGCGCCAGCCGGATCTGCCGTCCGGTGGACGCGAGCAGATCCGCGCCGCGGATGACGAGATCGATGTGCTGGTCGGTGTCGTCGACCGTCACCGCAAACTGGTAGGTCCACTGTCCCACGCGATCCCGAATGAGCAGGTCTCCTGATTGCGCTGCGGGGTTCTGCACCTGCGGACCAAGGAGCGCGTCCTCGAACTGCTCCTGGCCAGCCTCGAGCCGCAGCCGAAGGCCTGTACCAGCCTGCGCCCGCAGCCCGAGATCGCGGCACGTGCCGGAGTATCGCAACTCGCACGCGCCGTCGGTTGCGAGCTGCTCGATCTGCTTGCGGGAGCAGCCACACGCGTACACCAGGCCGCGCGCCTCGAGCGCGGCGAGTGCGCGGGCGTACGTCGCCTCGCGATCGCTCTGACGGGCGTACACGTGCGCGGTCGCGCTCGTTTCGTCCTCCGGCCAGAAGCCCAGCCACGCCAGTTCGTCGATGATGGCCCGCTCGTACTCGGGACGGGAGCGCTCGCGATCGTGGTCCTCGATGCGCACCAGCACCGCCCCGCCGAGCGCACCCGCGACGCCCCACGTGTAGATAGCGTTCACGACGTGCCCGAGGTGCAGCCACCCGGTGGGCGAAGGGGCGAAGCGCGTGCGAGGGCGGGCGGAGAGGCGGGCCGCGAGAACCGCGAAATCGGGAACGCGGCGCATCACGGCTCGGGCGTGCCGGTGTGCACCTCGCTGACCGACGCCGTCGCGGCGCGCGCACGTGTCATCTCGCGGTAGTCGGCGGCAATCGGATACCGCCGGCCCACGCCGAAGGCCTTCGACGTGATCTTCAAGCCTGGCGCCGCCTGGCGGCGCTTGTACTCGTTGCGGTCGATCAGCGACACGACGCGGACCGCGACGTCGCGGTCGATGCCGAGCCCGGCGATGCCGTCGATATCGAGATTGCGTTCGACGTAAGCCTCGATGATGCGATCGAGCACGTCGTAGGGGGGCAGGCTGTCCTGATCCGTCTGGTTCGGCCGCAGCTCGGCGCTGGGTGGCTTGGTGATCGAAGACTGCGGGATGACGGGCCGGGGGCCGCGCGTGTTGATGTAGTCGGCGAGGCGATAGACGAACGTCTTGGGAACGTCGCTGAGCACCGCCAGTCCGCCGGCCATGTCGCCGTAGAGCGTGCAGTAGCCAACCGCGATCTCGGACTTGTTGCCGGTCGTCAGCAGCAGCGCGCCGAACTTGTTCGAGAGC
The DNA here is from genome assembly GCA_963697705.1 of Vicinamibacteria bacterium. Classification (GTDB taxonomy): domain Bacteria; phylum Acidobacteriota; class Vicinamibacteria; order Vicinamibacterales; family JAENWD01; genus CAVUCH01. The sequence continues at coordinate 338,946 of CAVOPA010000003.1, read as the reverse complement.
GCCATCAGTACTCCGCCGCGCACCCGCGCCTGGATGTTCTCTTCGGCCACGTCCGGCTCGAGGCCTGCGAACACGGGGTCGAGCGCCTCGAGGTAACTCTGGAAGACGCGGTCAATCGGGATCACCTCGTAGTGGATCCCCAGGTTGGCCGCGAGCGCTTCCGCATCGCTCACGCTGTGGGCCGACGAGAAGCGCGTCGGCATCGCGACGCCGGTGACGCGATCGGGGCCGAGTGCGGCAGCCGCAAGGCTCGCGGTGACGGCGGAGTCGATGCCGCCAGACAAGCCGAGCACGACGCGCGAGAAGCCGCACTTGCGAACGTAATCGTGCAGGCCCGATGTGAGCGCGTTGAAGGCCTGCGCTTCACGGGACGAGTCGTCGTCCGCAGTGCGGGTCTGGGATGATCGCGAGGCGCCGTCCGGAGCGCCGGAGGCGACGAGGATTGGCCGCCCCGCGGCTGGCACATCGCATACGAGGAAGTCCTCCTCGAAGTCGCGCCCCCGTGCCACGACGTTGCCGTCGGCGTCGAACACCAGCGAGTGCCCGTCGAACACGAGCTCGTCGTTTCCTCCGACCTGGTTCACGTACACGAACGGCCGCCCGTTCTTGACTGCCTCCTGGCGGATCATCTGCCGGCGGACCTCCGCCTTGCCGATCGTGAACGGGCTCGACGAGATGTTGATCAACACGTCGGCCCCCTGATTCGCGAGCTCGCAGACGGGGTCCCGATCGTACAGGCGCTTCGGCCAGAAGTCGCGGTCGTTCCAGACCTCCTCGCACACCGTCAGGCCGATGCGGCGGCCCATCAGCTGGAACGGGGCGACCGTCAGCCCGGGCTCGAAATACCGGTCCTCGTCGAAGACGTCGTAGGTGGGCAGGAGCGTCTTGTGATGCCGGCCAACGACGATCCCGTCATGGCAGAGCGCGGCCGTGTTGAACAGCGGCTTGCCCGCGCCGGCGGTGTTGGGCGTGACGCAGCCGACGACGATGCCAAAGCGTGCGTCCGTGAGTGCCGCGATGCGCTCGAGCAGGTCGAGATTGGCCCGGACGAAGCTCTCGTGATTCAGCAGGTCTCGGGGTGGATAGCCGGTCGTGGCGAGCTCGCTGAAGATGGCGAGCTCGGCGCGGGCTGCGCGTGCGCGGTCGACGGCCGAGCGGATCAGCCCGTAGGTGTCCGCGAACGCGCCGATCGTGAAGTTCAACTGCGCGAGCGCTATGCGCATGTGATCAATTCTGGCATCAGTTGCGTGGATCATGAAGCGTGGTTCGGGATTGCCGTTCCACATCCGGATCCGCGCCTCGAGGGCGTTTGTGACTGTCCAGCCGTCCGGGGGCCATCAACCCTGCCGTTGACGGTCGCCCGCCTTCAGCCGGGCCAGCACCTGCCGAGACCAGGAAGGGGCTGCAGCGCAGTTCACGCGATGCGGTACAAAGCGATTGCGGTTGCGGTGGCGACGTTGATCGAGTCGACGCCTGGCGCCATCGGGATGCACACGCGGAGGTCGGCGCAGGCCAGGGCCGCGGCCGTCAATCCTTCCCCCTCGGCGCCTGCGACGAGTGCCACGCGCGCCCGCGCCCGCAGGTCGGCCGCCACGTCTTCGAGACGCGCCGCGCTGGGGTCCGGTGTCAGCGCTACACGCGTGAATCCGGCCGCACCAAGGTCGTGCAGGGCCTCGGGCCACGGGTCGGCCGTCGCAAACGGGACGCGCAGCGTCGCCCCCATGGACGTGCGGATCGCTTTGCGGTACAGGGGATCGCCGCAGCCGGGGCCGACGACGATCGCGTGTCCGCCGAGCGCGGCCACTGACCGAAAAATGCCGCCCACGTTGTCCACGTTGCTGACGGCCTCGAGGACGACGATCCGCGAGATGCTCGCTTCGGCTCGGGCCCTGTCGTCATTCGCCGCCGCCGGGCAGAGCAGATCCCGAACCGACGAGGGCGCCGGGCGGAACCCGAGCGCCAGGCATCCGCGGTGGATGTTGAAGCCGACGATGCCGTTCATGAGCGGCTGCGGCACCAGATACACCGCAATGTCGATCGTATCGCTGATGAGGTCGTCGAGACTTTGACGCGCGGCCTCCGTGACCAGCAGTGATTGCATCTCGACCCGCGAGCCGCTCAGCATCTGCCGGACGACGAGCCTCCCCTCCGCGACGAAGAGGCCCGCCTCGCGGAGCAGCACCGGGTCGGGCACGTTGCGGTACTGCGCGATGCGGGCATCGTGCGGGTCGGTGATGCGGATGACGGGCATGGATTCCCAGTTACCAGGCAGTTGTCCGGTATGAGGACTCGGCGATCAGCTCTTGCGTTCCAGTTCGTTCACCGTCACGTGCGCCGCGCGCTGTTTCTGGTGGATCGGCGGAGAGCTGATTACCACAATCCGTCTGTCCGGGCGATGATAGCGCCGCGCCGCGTACTCGACTGCGACGCACTGACGCACCGAGCGAATCGGGCCGCCGTGACATGCGCTTGCGTCGCGTCCGTGGTCGAACCGATCTCGCGACGAATTTGATACGAGAACTGAATACTGAACTGCCAGCTGAGAACTGAACGCGAGCATGCACGAACTCGTGACCCTCATCGTGAACCCCTCCGCCGGAGCCGGACGCGTGCTCGAACGGTGGCCCGAACTGCCGGCGATCCTCGGACGGGACGGGAAGGTTGACGTGGTCGCGCCGGCGACCGTGACGGCGCTGGCCGACGAAGCGCGGGCGGCAGCCGCCGCCGGGCGGACCATCATCGTTGCCGGTGGGGACGGCACCGTAAACCGCGTGCTCAACGCCGTGCGCGGCTTTCGTGTCCGCCTCGGCGTCATCCCAGTCGGCAGCGGCAACGACTTCGCGCGGTCGGTCGGCATGCCGCCGGATCCGGTCGCGGCCACTCGCCGGATCGCGGCCGGCACGGCGACGGCTCTCGACCTGGTCGAAGCGAACGGCCGCCGCTTCGCGACCGTCGGCGGCCTGGGCCTGGTCGGCGACGCGAGTGCGCTCGTCAGCCGGGCGGGCGCGCAAGGCTCGTGGCTCCGCCCAGTGGTCCGCGCGCTCGGGCCGCACGCGTATCTGCTCGCTGCCGCCGCACACATCGCATTCGAGCGCCGCACGGTGACACACATCGTCGCGGGCGGTCACGGCCGGGACGGGGCATGGCGCTGGGAAGGGGCATGCCACGCCGTGTTCGTGGCGAATCAGCCGCTGCTGGGCGCCGGCTTGCGTCTGCCCGTCGCGTCCTCGAGCGCCGACGGCGAGTGCGAGATCTGCATCGTCCCCAGCGACTCCCGGGTGCGCCTGGCCCGCAACCTCGCGTGCCTGAGGGGCAGACGGCCGGTTCCTGAGGGCGCACTGGTGGTGTTCCGTGCAGCGAGCGCCACGATTGCGTGTGCCGAGACCGTCGCTTTCGCGGCCGATGGCGAGGTGTTCGACAGCAGCCGTCACTTCTCGCTCGACGTGTGGCGGGGCGCCATCGATGTACTGGCGTGATGATGGTTGGTGATTGTCCTCGCGCCCGCCAAAAACCCAGCTTCCGGGGCTCCGACACCAGTTGATGCTCGAAGCGGGTGGCGCCGGACGGGGCCGCCCCGCCCGCCGCGCAGGCGCCTCTCTCCTGGCGAGTGCTTCTGGCCGCCGCGCGGATCCGGTGGGGTGGCCGCGGGGGGCTGTCCGGCGACAGGACCCGCGTCAACCATCAACTCGAGCGAGTTGTCGGTGTACAACTGGTGGCCGAAGGTCAGACGCCCTCGCGTCCCATCTTGGCGAGCAACCCGCGGTAGCAGTCCTCGTACAGCGGAACGACGACGCCCGTGCAGAAACGCTCGGACACGACCGCGCGCGCGTCACGCGCAATCCGGGCGTGCAGCGCCCGGTCCTCGAGCAGCTGCACGCCGCTGTCCGCCATCGCCTGCAGATCGGCGGGCGGGTGCAGAAATCCCGTCACGCCGTGCTGAATCACTTCGGGCAGTCCTCCGACCGCAGACGCGACCACCGGCACTTCGCACGCCATCGCCTCGAGCGCGGCGAGGCCGAAGCTCTCCTGCGCCGAGGGCAGCAGGAACAGGTCGGCCACCGAGAGCAGCGCCACGATGTCGAGCTGCTCGCCCAGGAACTCCGCTTCTCCCATCAGCCCGGCCGACGTCAGGCGCTCCTGCGCGACGTGCGCGTCGGGACCGTCGCCGACGAGCAGCAGACGCGCGTTCACCCGTCCGCGCATCCGCCGGAAGATCTCGGCGACCGCATCCACGCGCTTGACGGGGCGGAAGTTGGACATGTGGACGACGAGGTGATCGGCGCCGCGCAGCAATTGGTCCCGCAGCTCCGGCGACGGGCGGCGGCGGTGCCGCTCGCAATCGAGGAAGTTCGGCAGCACGTCGATGGGCATCGTCACGCCGAGCGCGCGGTAGGTGTCGGCCTTGAGGCTGTTGGACACGGCCGTGACCACGTCGGACTGCCCGATGCAGTAGGCCACCGTCTCGGTGTAGCTCGGGTCGCTGCCGACGATGGTGATGTCGGTGCCGTGGAGCGTGGTGATGATCCCCGGAACGGGGCGATGCGTGTCGGCGATGATCTGGCGCGCGACGTAAGCCGCCAGCGCGTGAGGGACTGCGTAGTGGGCGTGGACGATGTCGAGCGCCTGGGTACGCGACACCTGGACGATCTTGTTCGCGAGCGAGAGCACGTACTGCGGCTCGCGGAACAGCGGGTAGGCGGGGGTCTCGACGCGGTGAAAGGTCAGGCGCGGCTCCTCGCGCATCCGGAACGGCACCTCGCTGCTGAGCACGTGCACGTTGTGTCCGCGCTCGGCCAGCGCGCTCGCCAATTCCGTGGCGACGACGCCGCTGCCGCCGACCGAGGCATAGCAAACAATGCCGATATTCACGAACCCGCCTGCGTAGGCCGCTCGGATGAGTCGAGGCCGCACGCAGCGAACAGGTGCGGAAGACGCAGCAGTTGTTCGACGACGAACCCTTCCGCCCAGCGGACACCCGCGCGCGCCCCGAACTGGGCGTCGCGGCTCTCCACGAGCTGTGCGAACAGCGGGGACGTCAGGCGCGTTGGCACGGCGCCAGGGGCGTCGGGACCGAACTGCGAGCGGTAACAGGCGAGCGCCTCCTGCTTCTTGTCGTAGAACGCCGACACATCGACGACGAACGACGGGACGTCGGAATCGTTGATGAAGTAGCTGCACACGGTTGACGGGCGCCACGGGGCGCCAGCGGCCGCGAAGCGTCGCAAGCCGGCATCGAAGACCGCGCGCACGAGCAGGTGGTGGGCGGCGCCGTGATCGGGATGGCGATCGGTGTGGTGGGGGATGGCCACGATTGATGGCCGGGCGCTGCGGATCAGCTCGACGATGGCGGTGACCTGTGCGGGCACCGGCGAGAGGGCTCCGTCGGGCAGGCCCAGGTTGACACGCCACGTTGCGCCAAGCGCCCGGCCGGCGCTCTCGGCCTCGGCCATACGTTCCTCAGGCGTGCCGTTGCTGCCCATCTCGCCCCGGGTGAGATCGCACAGGCCGAGGCGCGCGCCGAGCGCCGCGTGTTTGGCGAGCGTGCCGGCCATGCCGATCTCGAGGTCGTCCGGATGCGGCCCAAAGGCCAGCAGATCCACGAGCATGCGGCGATGTTAATGCGGATGGCGGGACCGGAGCCAGTGCTCAGCCGTTCACGGCCTTGCCGCCGTGTGCCGGTGTGCCGAAAAACGGCCGCTGGTAGTAGACCGAGATGGGCCAGACGCTACTGAGCACTTGCACCTTGCGGTTGGCGACACGGGCATTCTTCTGCGCATCGAGCGACTGACCAAGTGCTTCGGCGGCGTGATGGCGCTCGACGGAGTTTCGTTCGCATTCCCTCAGTTTCATTCCTCCAGTTGTTCGAGGTCGCGGCGGGCACGGGAGGCGGTCTGCTCTGCTTCCGCGTGCGCTCGGTTGGCGTCAGCGGCGGCTTGGTCTGACTCCGCCTGAGCGCGTTCAGCCCGCTCAAGGCGCGTGCGCAGGGCGGCGAGCTGCTGTTCGAGCGCGGCGAACTCCTTCCGGAGACTGCCGGCCTCGCCCGCTGCGCGTGACCGTGCCGCCTCCGCGCGTTCCCGCGCCGATGCGCGCTGGCGCAGGTTGCGTTCGGCCTCCTGCAACGCCACGGCACGGCGCCTGCGCTCGGATTCGCGTGCGCGCGCGGCTTCGTGTGCGGCCCGTGCCGCGGCCCGCTTCTCCGCGGGGCTCTCCACGGCGACGGGCTTTCGAGCCGGCACTGCCGTCGGACGTCGCGGCGCGCCGGTGACGGTTGCCGGCGGGGACGCGACAGGGCCCGGCCGAGTCGCTGGCGCGTCTGAGCCGGACGTCGCAGGTTTGACCAGCCGCAACGCCGACACGCCAAGCGAAGCGAGGGCCGCGAATCCGGGGGGATCGATGTCGCGGTCGAGCCGTCCGGGCACGTATCCCTGCGGCTGGCTGCCCCACGTGGCCAGGGCATCTGCCGTCACGGCGATGCGCTGGCGCGTCGCGTCCGTGGGCGGCTGACCGGCGTCAGCGAGGAAGCGCGCGGCCCGCTCCACCACCTGCCGCACGGCGGTCTGCCGCTCCTGCATCGACTCGCGCGGATCGCCCGCCCGTCCGCCGAGCATCTGCTGCTGCAGTGAGCGCAGCCGATCCCCCGCGGCGATCAGACGGTCGTAATCCGCGCGGGTCTGCCAGTAGACCTGGTTGAGCGCCCACGACGGCGCTCCAGGCTTGGGCAGCGCCTTTACCCGGGCCGCTGTTTCGGCAGCGCCGGCCTTACGGAGGCGTGTCGCCAACGCATTGCGCGCCTCGATGAAATCGCCGAGCGGCGCCTGATACAAGGCGGCGAGGTCGTCGTTTTCCGAGCCGGGAGGGCTGGGCGGAGCGGTGCGGCGAGCCATTCAGCCCTCGTTGTTGGTCAGGCGTTCGATCTGGGAGTCGAACACCGTCCAGGCCTCGGGAGATGCACGCCGCCCACGTCGCAGGATCACGGCCGGCGGCCGGGCATGGCAGCGAAGGTGCGCTCGATGTTGTCGAGCACGGCGAGGGTCGACTGCACGCCGATCTGCAGGTAGGTCTCGCCCATCTCCGCGGTCGCTCCACGTGCCTCGCCCCAGGTGCCCGACGCGGTGGCGGCGTGCACCGATCCTGGCGCGCTGAAGAAGAACGCCGTGTGCACGGCCGCGCCGCTCACGGTGAGCTCGGGGAACGGCGGGAACTCGCAGTTCGCCTTGTCCATGTCGACGAGATCGGGATTGATCGCCAGGATAGCCGCGGTCTCGGCTGCGTGCGCGTGCAGGCCCTTCGACGGACCCGAGTACTGCGCCGCCACCTCCGGCGGGATCCCGTCCCAGTAGTTCACGGGAAACGCCCGCACGTCCTTCGGCATCTTGTACGCGGCATTCGCGCAGGCGTAGGCGATCGCGTAGGTGTTGTCGTAGTGGCCGTTGAGAAACACGATGCGCTTGAAACCGGATGCGGCGAACGAGAGACAGAGATCCTCCAGCAGCGACATGAACGTGGCCACGCTGATGTGCACGAGGCCCGTGAAGCCGACGTGCGGGTACGAGAGCGCGTAGCTGACCGGCGGCGCCACGACCGCGCCGACCGTCGGGGCGACGCGACGGGCAATCTCCTGCGGGATGAGAACGTCAGTCATCAGCGCGAGATGCGGGCCGTGCTGTTCGGTCGCGCCGACGGGCACGATGACGGTGTGACCGGTCTTGAGAAAGTCTTCGAGCTCGGGGTTCGTCATCTCTCCGAGGAAGACGGTGGCGGGCTTCATGCAGGCTCCTTGTATGAATCGCGCGGCGGTCACGGGTGTGGCGCGTTAACCGGAACGTGGCGCTGCGAGACGGGCGCCGGGAACGGCAGCGTGTCTGGCAACACGCGCACCGCGGTCGTGAGCTTCAGCGGGACGCGGCCGCCGGTGTCGAACGTCAGCTCCACGAACGCCGCCGTCCAGCCCTGGGTGGGTGGACTGAGGCGCGCCAGCCAGGTGTTCGGGCCGACAGGCGTGAGCACGGACGCGGCGTACGCAGGGCCGAGGACGTCGATGCGGAAATCACGCGCCTTGGCGTTCGTGGCTTGCCACAGCGTGACGGCGCGGGGGAGGTCCTTCGAGACCACCCGAATTGCGCCGTCGTCCTCGAACGTCCAGGTGAACGATGGCCGCGGCGCGCCTCTCACGATCGCGGCGTAGAAGGCGTGCAGCGTCTGGGTGGCGTCGGTCTTGTCGAGACCGTGGCCGGTGTTCGGGACATACCGCACGTGCGTCTCGCCCGGCAGCGCGTCCAGGTAGAAGCGCGAGGAGTCCGGCAGGAAGAACTCGTCTCCCGCCGCATTGATCAGCATTTTGGGCATGGTCAGCCGGGCGCGGTACTCGAACGGCTCGACCAGCCGCAGCAGCGCGCGGAACTGCGGCGTGCCGATCCAGTCCATGATGCCGCGGTCGCTGTAGTCGTGCACCGCTGACGACCACTCGCCGTAGGCTCGCCAGTGGTGCACGAACGACGGTTCGAGATTGAGCAGATCGATGACTGCCGGCGCGATCGCGACCACCCGCGTATCAACCGCGGCAGTCGTCCACGTCGTCCAGCCGCGCTTGGAAGCACCCGCGACGACGAACCGCGCCACCTTCACGTGCCGGCCGGCCGGCGATGCCATGAACATCGTGATCGCGTCCATCGCGCGCACCGCGCTCTTGGTCATCGGCAGCCGCGCGGGCCAGCGATCGTCGCCCGTCGTCAGGAACTTGTCCCACGTGTAGGCGATGAAGTCGTCCTCGACCCGGGGCTTTTTTTCCGGATCATCCTCAAAAACGACGGGCTGGTTCGGTACCATCCGCAGCTCCGCCACTACGGTGCCTGTCTCGCGAGCGATGTCGACGAGCCATTGCGGCGGCTTCGCCGGCCGGGGCTTGTCGTTGGCACCGCCGCCGATGAACAGCAGCGCGACGTCGCTCGTCACCGTCGCGGGGCGGATGACCGTGAGCCAGTGACGCCAGAGCGGCTGCCGCACTTCGTTCTCGGTGAGCCACTGCTGAGAGGTCATGTCGAGCAGCGTCGCGGTTGCCCCAATCGTGGGCAGATCGCCCGCAACGGAGAAGCTGAAGTGAGAATCCGTGGCCGCCACGTACCGGTCGAGCGCCGTCTCGGTGGCGCGCGCGTGCGGTGCGGGTGCCGTCTGGTTGTCAACGCGAGGCGCCGTTGCGATCAGCAGGACCAGGCAGGCGACGGCTCGACGCACGCAGCATCCTCGTTCGGCGATGCGTGGCGTCAGCATGGCGCCACGACCCCTGCCGCGTGGTGTATCACGAGCGCCGCGCGCCGGGCAACCGAGGTCAGACCGGCCGTGCAGCGTGGTAGGCCCGCGCGGCGCATCCGGCGCCGCGATCGAGGCCCAGCCCCGCGAAGTCGCCGCGCATCCCCTTCAGCGCGTACCGCTCGCGGGCAATCTCTGCTTGTGTCCTGACGCCAAGGCGGCGCAACAGCGGGACCGGCGGACACCAGCCTAGGAGGGCATGCTGCAGCATGAAGCCGGCGGCGACGGCGGGCAGCGCAATCCACCGGGGGTTCCGCCTGACGGACAGCGCGACCCCGGTCAGCACGACGGACGCGAACCAGGCCTGCAGAGTACGCTCGAGATCCCACTCGCGCTGGAGGTTGCTCAGCTGCTGCGCCACCAGAGCGTTCGACGACGCACAGCGCGACAGGCGGCAGACGGTCTGATCCTCAATCTGCTCGTTGACGGTATCCGCCGTGTGATCCGGCACGCGGGCAATGGTAGCTGTGGGCATCAGGGCTCCTTGCCGCGTCAGTACCCAAGCCGTATGCCGCAGTACCGCGCCTGGGAGTGGTGCCACCGCACCGTTTTCGGATTGCTGGGCTGTTGGATCCGGGTGGGGCGCTACTGCCGTCAGGTTGCGTGTCTCAGGCGGCGGATGGCAGGAGGGCCGTTGCCGTGCCATCGGTACTCGAAATGGGCGCCGACCCGCACGCGCGCGAGGAGACGCGGGCGGAAACAGGCGAGGCACGTGCCGCCGTCCCGGCGCACGGAGCGGTATACGACGCCGTTCGATCCGTGCGCCAGCAGGTCGAGGGCAAACCGCTGGGAGGTCGCGTAGGTGTCCGGGTCGTACAGCGGCCGGTACTCGCGCCGCTCCGTCCGGATATCGTGAAACGCGCCGCTCACCTCGGCGACGTACTGCCGCATCTCCATGCGCGCGTCCGTCACGCCCACCTCCGCCAGCTCTCGTCCGCGGTGGTAGGCGACCTCGGCGTGCGCCGTTTCCAGCGTGAACGACGCATACCACGCGCCCCGCATCTCGTCGCTGAACCGCCCGCCGCCAGCCCGCGGGTGGCAGAAGGCCGCCATCACGACTGACGCCATCGGCGCCCCGACCAGCCACTCATCGGGCGGCAGTCGATGCAGGATGCCCAGCTCGCTCGTGATCCGATCGTTCGTCCAGCCTTCGAGCTCGAACACCGCATCGAGGTCGGCCGCGTCGGACACGCGATCGAGGATGCCGATCGACGGGTACCGGGAAGCGACGAGCCGGTGCGTGACCTTCCGGCGCAGCTGGGTCTCAGGAGGGGTCGGGATCATCCACGCCGGCCGTCGAGGAGCCGCCGCACCAGATACAGGCCATCCATGCCGCCATCGATCATCGTCGTGAGCGCGGGGCGGCCGCCGAAGAGCGGGTGCGCGTTGGGCAGCCGCACCCACCTGTCAGCCAATGCCGGGTCGGGGTAGAGGACGTGCAGCGCCTTGTAGATGCCGAGCACGAGCGACAGGCGGGTGAGGGTGTCGAACGAGAGCACGCTCACGTCGCCGGCGCGGTACTTGTAGAAGGTGGATGCCGCCGGCCAGCCGAGGAGGCCGCGCTGTTCATCCCCGGACAGCTGCCATGCGGCGGCGACATTGAAGAACGTGCGGATGCCGGGACCCGAGAGGCGGCGGCGGACCTCGGCCGACTGGCGATCGCTGCTGATCCCGGGAAGGGCCTCGCCGCGGGTGAGCGTGACGCGAGCGGCCGTCATCGATGACTCCACATATGGATATTCTACTCCAGATATGGAATCGGGGCACGGACACCGGCGCCTGTCGAGCGCGCCCGGTGATGATAACGGCCTCGCGTCCGGGGACTTTATTTCAGCATCAGCTCTGTTGCGGCGCGGCGCGCCTCGCACGCGTCGTCTCCGCCGCCACGTACCACAATCCCGTCAGAAAGCCGGCGAGCGTCAGCCAGCCGAACCACGGGCCGGTGCGCCCGTAGATAGTTCTGCCAGGCCCAGGCACCACATCCGCCAGCATCAGCGCCTCCGACCCGGAGCCGCTCGAAATCTCGGCGACCACCCGGCCGTTGGCATCGCTGACGGTGAGCAGGCCCTGTTCGGCGGCGCGGGCCATGGCGAAGCCATTCTCCACGCTGCGCACCAGCGCCATCCGGGCGTGCAGGCGGCCATCGGTCACGAAATCCCACGCCGGAACGGCCATGACCGCTACCCCCGCCTGACCGTAGCGCCGAGACCACGCCTGAAAGTCCAGGTCCTTGCAGATCGCAACTCCCCACCTGACGCCCGCCGCCTGAAAGACACCCGGCCGTTGCCCGGCTGCGTACCCGGTCTCCGGACCCGGCAGCATGTGGTGTTTGTCGTACTCGACCAGCGGCGACCCGTCCGGCGCGAACACCATGGCGGTATTGCGCCGCGTCGCGTCTCCCACCCGGTTGAATCCGGCGACCACGACGACGCCTGCGTCGCGTGCGGCGTTGCCGACGACCTCTGAGACGTGCGGCCACCCGTCCGGCGTGACGCCCGTCAGCTTCTCCGGCAGGACCACCACTGACGCGCCGGCACGCGCCAGGCGGGAAATCCGCCCAGCGTAGGCGCGGGCAATTGTCATCGCCTCGGCGGTGTTCGTCGTCTCGAACACGCGTCCGATGTCGTGGTCCGTCACCGCGAGACCCACGCGGATCGCGTGTCCCGCCCGCTGCGAACGCAGCTGGTGGGTGCCATACGCGAGGACTCCCGTCAGCAGCACCACCGCTGGGATCAGCGCGTGCCATGCTCGCGCGCGGCATGCCAGCGCCACCGACGCCGGCACGGCGATCAGCAGAAAGGTGATGGCGTGGAGCCCTGCCACCGCGGCGACCTGCAGCACCGTCGGCGCACTCGCCTGGGAGTAGGCGATGCTGCCCGCCGTTCCGTGGGGCGACACCAGCGAGAGGAGGAACTCGAACGACGTCCAGGCAGCGGCACACAAGAGGGCTGCGGCCCAGGCCGGCAGCACGCGCGCTGCCCGCGTCGTAAGCGCCACGCTGCCGCCGAACGCCAGGGACGGCACGAGCATCAGCCCGATGATCACCGCCGGCGGCATCACCTGGAGGAGGAAGGAGAACATGTTGAGACCGCCGACGAAGAACGCCACGGTCGCCGCGGCGAACGCCACAGGACAGGGCCGTCCGATGCTGAACATGAGAATCGGGATCGGCGCCAGCCAGGCGGCCAGCCACCACTCCCCGAGGCCGGTCGACACGTAGAACGCTGCGGCCGTGAGGCCCACGCACGCAGTCCCGGCCAGCCACGCGGGCGCACGTCGTCGAGCATCAACGCCGTCCGCGTCGGCCATCAGGGCGAGAGTACCTGCAATCACTTCTGTAGTGCCCGCCTTCTTAAACCCGCGATTCACTTGTGTAGTCATGTGGGGCAGGCCTTCAGGCCTGCTTGCGAGCGCGATTTGCAGGGCTGAAGCCCTGCCCCACGTGACTGATGCGTGACAACACAAGTGAGTGCCCCACGTGTCTGCGACACACCTTGTGGCATGAAACGGACGCTTGTAGTTCTCGAGGTCTCCGGCCACAAGATGTCGTGGGCGACGAGCCCGTTTCTTTGGAGCACCGGATTAGGCGGGCCGTGACAACGATGGCCGGATGAATTTTCCGTCAGGGCCCGCCTGTTCAGGCGGGCACTACGCGATGTGGTCGAACGATCGGACGCCGTGCGGTGATGTCTCGTGCGGTGCAGCAGGTGCGGCGGTGATCGCGTGAAGCTCGCGTGGTCGAGTCACCACATGCCGAGTTGCAGCTTGGCGGCGTCCGACATCTTGTCGCGGTCCCATGGGGGATCGAACACGACGTCCACCCGGGCGTCGGTCACGCCCTCGATGGCCTTCACCTTCTGCTCGACCTGTCCCGGCAGCCACTGCGCCGCAGGGCAATTAGGGGCCGTGAGCGTCATCCGAACGCCGACGAGCGATGAGGCGTCCACGAGGACGTCGTAGATCAGGCCGAGGTCGTAGATGTTGACGGGGATCTCCGGGTCGAACACCGTCTTGATCGCGTCGAGAATGCGTGGCCGAAGCTCGCCGAGCCGCGCGGGGTCGTTCACGATGCCGGCCGTGCGCATCTCGGACGGAGCAGGGGAGGGCGTCTGCGCCTCGGGTTGGATCACGGGAAGCTGTCTCACTGCGGGCTACCTATTCTAAATGCACAATGCACAGTGCCGGATGACGAGTCCCCGGTCGTGCGCAACGCCAGATCTCGAAAAACCCCAGTGGCGCCCATCCTCTTTCGATTGTGCATTGTGCATTGTGCCGTGTGCATTCGCGAGCCGTCCCCGTCACTCGGTGGAGACCTTCGTCTTGCCGCCCGCGACTGCCGCCTTGAGCGTGTGCCATGAAAGCGTCGCGCACTTGATCCGGCTGGGGTGCTCGCGCACGCCGGCGAACACGGCGAGCTTGCCGAGGCCGCTGGTATCGGGCGCCGCGTCCGGATCCGAGGTGACGAGCTGGTGGAAGCGCTCGAACAACGCGTCCACTTCGGCCAGCGTCTTGCCCTTGAGCGTGTCGGTCATCAGCGACGCCGAAGCGCGGGAGATCGCGCACCCGGTGCCCTCGAAGGTGACGTCCTTGATGCGGTCGCCGTCCATGTCGAGAAACAGCGTCAGGCGATCGCCGCAGAGCGGGTTGAAGCCTTCGCAGGTGCGATCGGCGCAGTCCAGCCTGCGGAAGTTCCGCGGCCGGCGATTGTGGTCCAGGATGACTTCCTGGTAGAGCTCGCGGAGATCGGACATGCTGTGATGCCGCCGGGTGAGTGCGGCGTCGCTCGTGCCGGACTGAGTGCGGCACGACCGGCGCCTATCAGCCGAGCAGCTCCTTTGCCTTGTGCAGCGCTCTCACGAGCGCCTCGACGTCTGCCGCCGTGTTGTAGAACGCGAACGACGCACGCGCCGTCGACACGATGCCGTAGCGATCCATCACCGGTTGCGCGCAATGCTGCCCGGTGCGGATGGCCACGCCCTCGTTGTCGAGCACCGTCCCGATGTCGTGCGGATGAATGCCGTCCATGACGAACGACAGCACGCTCGTTTTCGCGCGCGCCTGACCGATGAGACGCACGCCCGGCACAGCAGCCACGAGCTCGGTGGCATACGCCAGCAGGCTGTCTTCGTGGGCCCGAGCTGCTGCGCGGTCCATGCCATTGATGTACTCGACGGCGGCGCCGAACCCGACGACGCCGGCGATGTTCGGCGTGCCGGCCTCGAACTTGTACGGCAGCGAGTTGTACGTCGTCTTCGTCGAAGGTGACCGAGGCGATCATGTCGCCGCCGCCCTGGTACGGCGGCATGCGGTCCAGCAGCGCCGCCTTGCCGTAGAGCACACCCGTCCCAGTCGGCCCGAACATCTTGTGGCCCGAGAAGGCATAAAAGTCGGCGTCCAGCTCCTGCACATCGACGGGCACGTGCGCCGCAGCCTGGGCGCCGTCGATGAGCGCGACCGCGCCGGCCGCGTGCGCCTTCCGCACGATCTCGGCAACCGGGACAATCGTCCCGAGCGCGTTCGACACGTGGATCATCGCGACGATGCGCGTGCGATCGGTGAGGAGGCGGTCGAACTCGTCGAGCCGCAGCTCCCCGCGGTCGTCAATCGGCACCGCCCGGAGCGTCGCACCCGTCTGCGCGCACACGAGCTGCCACGGGACGATGTTGGAGTGGTGCTCCATCCAGGAGACGAGCACCTCGTCACCCGGCTTCAGGAACGTGCGGCCCCAGGACTGCGCGACCAGGTTGATGCCGTCCGTACACCCGCGCGTGAGGATGACCTCGCGGCTGTCTGCCGCGTGGATGAACCGCTGCAGCAGCACGCGCGAACGTTCGTAGGCTCGCGTCGCCCGCTCGCTGAGCACGTGCGTGGCGCGGTGGATGTTCGCGTTGGTCGACGCGTAGTAGTCGGACGTGGCGTCGATGACCGCCTGCGGCTTCTGGGTCGTGTTCGCATTGTCCAGGTACACGAGCGGGTGCCCGTGCACCTGCTGGTGCAGGATCGGGAAATCGGCGCGGACGCGGTCCACGTCGAATGTCTGCGCCTTTTCCGCTGCCACACCCATGTCGGTCACCCGTCTGTCACAGAGAGCGAGCAGGCTGTCGAAACCCCTCCGACCTACGCCGCGCCCTTGGGGATGAGCGCGAGCAACGTGTTTTCCAGCCGCTCCCGCAGCGGGGCGAACTTCACGCTGGGTCACGGCGTCGCCGGCGAAGCTGCGGATGAGGAGCGCACGCGCGTCAGCGAGACCGAGCCCGCGGGCGCGCAGGTAGAACAGCATGTCGGGATCGAGCTGGCCCACCGTCGCCCCGTGCGTGCACTTCACGTCGTCGGCGAAGATCTCGAGCTGCGGCTTCGTGTTGATCTGCGCCTCGTCGTGAGAGGAGCAGCGCCTTGTTCGTCTGCTTGGCGTCGGTCTTCTGCGCATCGGGCCGGACGATGATCTTGCCGTTGAACACGCCGCGCGCCCGCCCGCCGAGCAGGCCTTTGTAGACCTCGTGGCTGCCGTTGTGCGGCTGCGCGTGATCGATCGTCGTGTGGTTGTCGACGATCTGCGTGCCGTCGCCGACGTA
Organism: Vicinamibacteria bacterium; assembly: GCA_963697705.1. GTDB lineage: Bacteria > Acidobacteriota > Vicinamibacteria > Vicinamibacterales > JAENWD01 > CAVUCH01. The sequence continues at coordinate 323,068 of CAVOPA010000003.1, read as the reverse complement.
CAGACCGTTCAACGTGGTATCGCCGCCTTCGCCGCCGAGCACCGCACCGATGTCGTTGCGGGCGAGGGCGGCGCCGAGCGCCAGGTTGTGCGACACGAACACCGTCTCGCGGCCCGTGCTGCACCTGCATCGCTCCCACGTGGTAGGCCGCCGTGCTCTCGCGCTGCAGCGCGGTAGTGGTCGACGACGGCGCGATCTCCGGCGACGAACTCCGACACGGCGTTGGTAAAGTAGGCGTGACCCGATGGTCCTGCGTAGGTCTCGATGATCCGGACTTCCGCGTGCTCGCCGATGACGGCGAGCAGCCGTGGCTGCGACACGCTCGGAGCGCCTGAGACGGTGGAGTAGAAGAGCACGTGCACCGGCCGCTCGATCACGGCGTTCTTCCGCACCTGCACGAACGCGCCGTCCTCGAACAGCGCCGTGTTCAGCGCCGTGAACGGCGAGCCGCTGGCCTCGGCGATGTTGGCCAGGTACGGCCCGAGCATCGCTCCGTCGGCGCCGAGCACGAGGCTGAGTGCGCCCACCTCGAGTCCCGCCGGCAGGTTCGCCACCGCCGAGAGCGCGGGCACGAAGATCCCGTTCACGAACACGAGCTCCGCCGCGGTCTCTGCGCCGAAGAGCCACGGCGCGAGATCTTCGGGCGACACGTGCAGCAGCTCGCCGGGCACGAACGCCGTGTCGGCGATCGCCGTCACGGGTGTGAAGCGCCATTCCTCGTCGCGCGTCGACGGGAAGCCCTGGGCCGCGAAGGCAGCCATCGCACGGTCGCGCCGCTGGCGGAGCCACGACGGACCGGTGCCGGTGCGCGTCGCGCGCGCCTCGTACTCCGCGAGGAAGCGCGAGCCGGCCGTGGAAAGCACCCCGCGCTGATCCAGAACAGGAGTCATCGGTTACGCCCGCCCGGCCGCCGGTGCGGCCTCTGCTTCTTCGAGCCAGCCGTAGCCCTTGTCCTCGAGCTCGAGCGCGAGCTCCTTGCCGCCGGACCGCGCGATGCGTCCGTCGGTGAGCACGTGGACGAAGTCGGGCACGATGTAGTTGAGCAGCCGCTGGTAATGGGTCACGACGACGATGGCACGATCCGGGGATCGCATCGCGTTGACACCCTCGGCCACCGTCTTCAACGCGTCGATGTCGAGGCCCGAGTCCGTTTCGTCGAGCACCGCCAGCTTCGGCTGGAGCACGAGCATCTGGAAGATCTCGTTGCGCTTCTTCTCGCCGCCAGAGAAGCCTTCGTTCACCGGCCGCTTGAGGAGGTCCTGGTCCATGTGCATCAGCTGCAGGCGTTCGTTCACCAGCTCCATGAACTCCATGGCGTCGAGTTCCTGCTCGCCGCGGTGCTTCCGGACGGCGTTGACCGCAGCCTTGAGAAAGTAGGCGTTGTTCACGCCGGGGATCTCGACGGGGTACTGGAAGGCCATGAACACGCCTTCGCGGGCGCGCTCCTCCGGGTCCAGATCGAGCAGGTCCTGGCCCTCGAAGAGCACCTGGCCGCCGACCACCTCGTATTCCGGGTGTCCGGCGAGCACGCGCGCGAGCGTGCTCTTGCCGGACCCGTTCGGGCCCATGATGGCGTGCACCTCGCCGGTATTCACCGTGAGGTTGACGCCCTTCAAAATGTCCTTGTGCTGCACGCGCGCGCGCAGATCTTTAATCTCGAGCAATGTTCGTCTCCCCGAAAATGGCTGATGGCTAGGGGCCAAGGGCAGGGTCGCTGCGGCTCGCTGGCGCGGTTTCCTCGAGGCTCCAGCCCCCTCAGCCCCTGAATCCCTGGCCGCCTACCCGCATTCCTGGCCGCCTATCCGACACTCCCCTCCAGGCTGACACTGAGCAGCTTCTGGGCTTCGACTGCGAACTCCATGGGCAATTCGCGGAACACTTCCTTGCAGAAGCCGCTGACGATCATGTTCACGGCGTCCTCGGTTGCGATCCCGCGCTGGCGGCAGTAGAAGATCTGGTCTTCGCCGATCTTCGACGTCGACGCCTCGTGCTCCACCTGCGCGCCGGAGTTCTTGATCTCGAGGTACGGGAACGTGTGCGCGCCGCATTTGTCGCCGATGAGCAGCGAGTCGCACTGCGAGTAGTTGCGCGCCCCGCTGGCGTTCTTGCCGATCTTGACGGCGCCGCGATACGTGTTCTGGCCACGCCCGGCGGAGATCCCCTTCGAGACGATCGTGCTGCGCGTGTTCTTCCCGATGTGGATCATCTTCGTGCCCGTGTCCGCCTGCTGCCGCTGGTTGGTCACGGCCACCGAGTAGAACTCGCCGATCGAGTTGTCGCCGATCAGCAGGCAACTCGGGTACTTCCACGTGATCGCCGAGCCGGTCTCGACCTGCGTCCAGGTGATCTTCGAGTTGCGCCCGAGGCACGAGCCGCGCTTGGTCACGAAGTTGTAGATGCCGCCCTTGCCCTCGGCGTCGCCCGGATACCAGTTCTGTACGGTCGAGTACTTGATCGTCGCGTCATCGAGTGCCACGAGCTCGACCACGGCGGCGTGCAGCTGGTTCTCGTCTCGCATCGGCGCGGTGCACCCCTCGAGGTAGCTGACCGACGCACCCTCGTCGGCCACGATCAGCGTCCGTTCGAACTGCCCCGTGCTCGCCGAGTTGATCCGGAAGTAGGTGGACAGCTCCATCGGGCAGCGCACGCCCTTGGGGATGTAGGCGAAGCTGCCGTCGCTGAACACGGCCGAATTGAGCGTGGCGAAGAAGTTGTCCGTGTACGGCACCACGGAGCCGAGATACTTGCGCACCAGCTCGGGGTGTTCGCGGACGGCCTCGCTGAACGAGCAGAAGATGATGCCGAGCTCCGCCAGCTTGTGTCGGAAGGTGGTGGCGACCGACACGCTGTCGAACACGGCGTCCACGGCCACGCCCGACAGCAGTTTCTGCTCGTCGAGCGGAATTCCCAGCTTGTCGAATGTCTTGCGAATCTCGGGATCGACCTCGTCGAGGCTGTTCAGCACCGGCTTCTTCTTCGGTGCGGAGTAGTAGCTGATGGCCTGGTAGTCGATAGGCGAGTAGTGGACGTTCTGCCACGACGGCTCCGTCATGGTCAGCCATGTGCGGTACGCCTTCAGGCGCCACTCGAGCAGCCACTCGGGTTCCTGCTTCCGCTCCGAAATGGCGCGGATGACGCTCTCGCTCAGCCCCGGCAGGAACGTGTCGGCATCGACGTCGGTGATGAACCCGTACTTGTATTCCTTCGACGCGAGCTGTTCGATGGTTTCGGTGGAGGTGCTCATGATGTTCTGGTCTGACGCACGTTATGCGCTGAACGACGTGCCGCAACCGCACGTGCTCTTCGCGTTCGGGTTCTGGAAGAAGAAGCCCTTGCTCACGAGATTGGTGTCGTAGTCGAGCACGGCGTTGTCGAGCAGGCGGAAACTGCGCGGATCGATGAAGATCCGCGCCTCGTCGGGTCCGGTGAACACGCTGTCGTCGGGCCGCGGGTCCTGCTCCCAGCCGAACACGTACTCGTACCCGGAACACCCGCCCGCCCGCAGGCCGACGCGAAGGCCGCCGCCGGGCAGCTGCTGCTTCGTCAACATCTTCACAATCTGCTTGGATGCGTTCTCTGTAATCTGAACCATGGTTCTTCGCGGGCAGCGCCCGCGCTCACGTTTGGTTGTTACACGCGCCTCGGCATCAGTGAGACTCCGACGGCCACGGCCGGCACCGCCCGGTCGGCGGCGAGCTCCGCGACCGAACAGGTGGCCAGCGCAGCGGCGATACGCTCGCGAATGCGATGCAGCGGGTCGCGGATGTTGCACTTGGCGAACTGATCGCACGAGTCGCTGGTATCGGAGCACGCCGTGAGCGTCAGCGGGCCATCGATCGCCTCGACGACCTCGGCGACGCTGATCGTCTGCGGCGCGCGGGCCAGCCGGTACCCGCCGTTGATGCCCTGGACCGATGACAGCACTCCGCGGCGTGCGAGCCGCTGCAGCACCTTGGCGAGTAACTCGACGGGGATGTCGTGCTGCTCAGCCATCTCCCTGGCGCTGACAACGGGCCGCTGGCCTGGCGCCGCCATGTAGCTGAGTGCGATCAGCCCGTAATCTGCCTTTTTCGATAGCCTGAGCACTAAACCGGACCTCGTTGGTCTTATCCGACCGTCAGAAGTCCTATTTTACGGATCGAGGCGGCCGCGGTCAAATGCGCGAGCCGTAATAAGTGGCCTTTGCGCGGGATAAACGGGAGTCCTGGCAGTGCCCGGTTCACGCTGGCGTAATCGGGATTCTCGCAGCGCCCGCCTTCAGGCCGGTGAAATGGGGATTTCTCGTGCCTGAACAGGCGGGCGTAACGGGACTTCGCGTAGTGCCCGCCTTCAGGCGGGCCTTCGAAATTCATCGCGGATTGTTGTCACGGCCCGCCTGAACGCGGGCACTACAGGGTCTCGAAAACCTCAGAACTCACGACCCAAAGCCCATTTGTTCACAGGCTCTTCAGGCGGGCCACACCTCGGCCCTTTGGCCGACTGCCCTGCAGACTGTAGTCTGTAGCCTGCAGCCTGGTACTTGCCGTGCCTATTTCGGCGCTCATCTTCGATTTCGACGGCCTGATCATCGACAGCGAAACGCCCCTGTTCGACATCTGGGCCTCGGTATACGCGCGTCACGGCGTCGCGTTGTCGATGGACGACTGGCAGCATGCGCTGGGCACCCAGGGCGGCTTCGATCCGTTTGCCCACCTGAGCACCACGTTGGCGGCGACGCTGGATCGCGACACCCTCGCCGGCTTCGTGCGCGACGAGCACTGGCGGCTCTGCGGCGAGCAACCGCTGCTGCCGGGCGTTCGCGAGCGCATCGACGAGGCCCGCGAGCTGTCGTTCGGCCTGGCGGTCGCATCCAGCAGCCCGTCCGCGTGGGTTCACCCGTGGCTCGAACGGCACGAGTTGATGCCGCTCTTCGATGCCGTGTGCACACGTGATGACGTCCAGAGGGTAAAGCCCGCGCCGGACCTGTTCCTCAAGGCCGCTGAGCGGATGGACGTCGCGCCGGCCTCCTGTCTCGTATTCGAAGACTCCCCGAATGGGTTGCAGGCGGCGCACGCGGCCGGGATGACCAGCGTTGCGGTGCCCAACAGCCTCACCCGCGGCCTCCCGCTGCCGGGCCCGCACCTGGTGCTCGGGTCGCTTGCGGAGATGACGCTCGGGGAGATCATCGACCGGCTAGAGGGCCACGGGCCACGGGCTAAGGGCTGAGGACCCGGGAGGCCGGGGGACGCTCGCTTTCGGCCGGACTGAACTCCGGCCCTGCCGGCGAAACGCGGCCGTAGACTGTGTAGCGCCCGACGTCAGTCGGGCCAACCCCATGCGCATTCAGCTCCAGTACGGGAGGGCCGGCCTCGACATCGATCTTCCCTCGGAACACGTGACGGTGATCACGCCTCGCTTCGTCCCTGGCCTGGAGGACGAGCGGGCGGCCTTCGAGGACGCCGTGCGCCATCCACTCGGCGCCGCGGCGCTTCGCGAGGTGGTCGGCGCGCACGACCGCGTCGCGATCGTGATTCCGGACATCACGCGCCCGCTGCCGACCGACCGGCTGCTGCCGTGGGTGCTCCACGAGATTCGGCACGTGCCGCTCGATCGGGTCGTGATCGTCAACGGCACCGGATCGCATCGCGCCAACACGGCCGACGAGTTGCGGGCGATGGTTGGCGACGATGTGTTCCGGCGCGTGCGGGTGGTGAACCACGACGCGCACAATCCCGCGACGCTCGTCCCCGTGGGCCCGGGCGAGGACGGCCATAGCGTCGCGCTGTGCCGCGCCTATGTCGAGGCGGACCGCCGGATCGTGCTCGGCCTCGTCGAGCCGCACTTCATGGCCGGGTTCTCCGGCGGCTACAAGGGCGTCTTTCCCGCCGTCGCTGACATCGGCTCCATCATGCGGTACCACGACGCACAGATGATCGGGCACCCGAAGAGCACGTGGGGCGTCATCGACGGCAACCCGACGCAGCGCCGGATCCGGAACCACGGCGCGCTGCTGCCGGTCGACTTCTGCGTGAACGTCACCGTCAACCGCAGTCGCGCCATCACGGGCGTGTTCTGCGGCGAGGTCCTCGCGGCTCACGCCGCCGGCTGCGCGTTCTCCCGCGACACCGCCATGGTCGCCTGCGAGCGGCCGTTCCCGATCGTCGTCACCACCAACAGCGGCTACCCGCTCGATCAGAACCTCTACCAGGCCGTGAAGGGCATGTCGGCCGCGGCTCAAATCGTCACCCCACACGGGCTCATCGTTGCCGCGTCGCGCTGCAATGACGGGTTCCCCGCTCATGGCAATTTCCGATCGTTGCTGTTCGCGCACGCCTCGCCCCGCGCGCTGCTCGACGCGATTACCGCACCGGGGTTTCTCGTGTTCGATCAATGGGAGGCGCAGTTGCTCGCGCTGATTCGGCTCAAGGCGCGGGTCGGGCTATACAGCGAGATCGCCGCCGATGAGGTTCGCCGCGCACACCTCGAGCCAGTGGCAGACATCGCGAGCGCGGTGCGGCACGAGCTCGACAAGATCGGCGCCGATGCGCCCGTCGCGGTGCTGCCGGAAGGGCCCATGACGATTCCGTACATTCAGGGCTAAGGGCTAAGGGCCAAAGGCTGAGGGCGAGTCCAGAACGGCGACTTCGAGGTCTAGCCGTGGAGGACTCACCCACGAAAGCGGTCAACGGTGAACGGTCAACGAACGGGGAACGGCGGGGCTCCAATCGGGCATCCGGCATCCTGCATCGAGCTGCGTTGTTCAGCGGCCCGTTGGCCCTTAGCCCTCGGCCCTTAGCCTTCGGCCCCGTGTAGCTACTGCGGTGCGTCGCGCGGTGAGTCGAGCCAGCCGCGGGACCTCGCGTAGGCCATGCCGAGATACTCGTACATCGCCAGCTCGCTCGCTCGCAGCCCGTTACTGGTGGGGAAGAAACGCAACGCCGACTGCTGCAGCTTGCCCGTATAGTCGATGCGCGACGGCGCGGGCACCGGGTCGAGACCGCGGCTGCGGAACAGCGCCATGGCGCGGCCCATGTGAATCGGCGTCGTGATGAGCACGAACCGAGGGTGGCCTGTGAGCAGCGGCGCGACGAAGCGGGCCTGGTCGGCCGTGTTCGTCGATTTCGACTCCAGCACGATCGCCTCGCGCGGCACACCGAGAGAGATGAGCGTGTCGCGCATCGCCTCGGCTTCGCTGCGGCGGTGCACTTCGGGGTCAGCGAGGCCACCGGACGCAATCACGAGCGACGGGTGAAGGAGGCGGTAGAGCCGCGCGCCCTCGAGGGCGTTGTAGGCCGACCGGCGAGTCAGGCTTTCGATCGCCAGCCCCGAGTCCTCGTAGTTCACGAGTCCGTTCCCGAGCACGACAACCGCGGTCGCTCCGCGTGCATCCGCCGCAGCATCGAGAGGGGCATAGGCGGGGCGGGTCCCGCGCTCGAGCCAAAACGACACGGCCGGCATCGACAGCAGGATGTACCCGGCCGACAACGCCACGAGCCAGCGGCGGGCCCAACCTTCGAGCGCGCGCACGTGCAGCAGCGCGACGCCGCAGAGCACGCCCCACACGAGGAAGCCGGTCGACCCAGGCACGAGCGTGGCCTTGACGACGTCCGCGAAGCTGCCGAGCACGGCGGGATCGTAGCACTGCGTGGCGACCATGCGCGCTGGTATGCCGGGGCGAGCGTTTGCCGGCGGCCGCTGTCGCTCATACAATGGCCGCGTCATGGCCGCCCCAAACTGGTATCACGTGTTCAACGTCGACGAGATCGCCTCGCCGGCGCTGCTCGTGTACCTCGATCGCGTCGACGACAACATCCGCGAGATGATTGGCATCGCCGGGAGCGTCGAGCGGCTGCGACCGCACGTGAAGACGCACAAGCTGCCCGAAGTCATTCGCCGGCAGCTCGTGCTCGGCATCCGCATGTTCAAGTGCGCCACGATCGCCGAAGCGGAGATGCTCGCGGATTGCGGCTGTCCCGACGTCTTGCTCGCGTATCAGCCGGTCGGGCCGAACATCCACCGGCTGTGGGAACTGTCCGCGCGCTTTCCGGCCACCGCGTTCTCCGCGGTCGTGGACGATGAGGGGATCGTCCGGCGGGTGTCCGACGCGTTCAGCGGCACGGGCCGGACGATTGCACTGCTGGTCGATCTCGATTCGGGCATGCACCGCTCGGGTATCGCTCCGGGTCCCGGGGCGGCTTCGTTGTACCGAGTCATTGCCGAGTTGCCGGGCGTCACGCCCGGAGGGCTGCACGTGTACGACGGCCACATCCGTGACGCGGATCTGGACACACGCCGCGCGGTGTCCGATGCGGCCTTCGAGCCAGTCGCGCGCTTCGGCCGTGAGCTGGAACACGCCGGCCTTCCGGTGCCGCGAGTGGTCGTCGGCGGCACGCCGACGTTTCCGGTTCACGCCGCGCGATCGGGCGTCGAGCTGAGCCCCGGCACCTGCGTCTTCTGGGACGCGGGCTACGGCACGCAGCTGCCAGACCTGCCGTTCCGCCCGGCCGCCCTCGTCCTCACGCGCGTGATCAGCAAACCGGGACCGCAGCGGCTCTGCCTCGACCTCGGCCACAAAGCGATCGCATCGGAGAATCCGCATCCGCGCGTGCACCTGCTCAACCTGCCGGACGCGTCGTTCGTGATGCACAGCGAGGAGCATCTCGTCGTGGAGACGCCGCACGCCGACCGGTTTGCCGTGGGCGATGCGTGCTACGGCGTCCCGTGGCACATCTGTCCGACCGTAGCGCTCTACGGCGCTGCCATCGTCATCGATGACCACCGCGCGACCGGCAGCTGGCGCATCGTGGCGCGCGAACGAGCCTTGACGGTGTGAGCGCCGCCGACCACGGCCTGCTGCTGTGGACTGCCGTCGCGGTCGCGGGGCTGGTGGCCCTGATCGCGTGGGCACGCCTCAACGCGTTTGTCGCCCTCACCCTCACCTCGCTCTTCGTGGGCGCTGTTTCGGGGATGCCCCTGGGATCGGTCGTACGCGCGTTCCAGGAGGGGGTCGGGAACACGCTGGGGTTCATCGCAGTGGTGATCGGCCTCGGGACGATCGTCGGGAAGATGCTGGCCGAGTCGGGCGGGGCGGAAGTGGTCGCCGATCGGATGATCGGCCTCTTCGGCACGCGGCACATCCCCTGGGCGGTCGCGCTGGTCGCTTTCGTCGTGGGCCTGCCGGTGTTCTTCAGCGTGGGTCTCGTCCTGCTCGCGCCGATCGTGTTCACGCTGGCGCGCCGCCAGCGCATTCCGCTGCTGCTCGTGGGTCTGCCGCTGGTGGCCGGCCTCTCGGCGGCCCATGGCCTGGTGCCGCCGCACCCGGGCCCGCTCGCGGCGATCGAGCGCCTGCACGCCGACATGGGGCGCACCATCGCGTGGTCGCTCGCCATCGGCCTGTCGGCGGCGATCATCGTCGGACCGCCACTCGGCTGGTGGATCGGACGCCGGATCGAGAGCGTGCCCGGAGCGCTCGCGGCGGAGCCGAGCGCCGCCGACATGAGCCGGCGGCGCCCGGGATTCGGCATCACGCTCGTGGCGATTTTGCTGCCGATCGCGCTCATGCTGCTGGCCACGGCCGCCACCTTGATCTGGCCGGCGGGCGGTCCGGTTCGCACCTTCGCCGAGTTCATCGGCAGCCCGATCGTGGCGATGCTCGCGGCGGTGCTGATGTCCTTCTACGTCTTCGGCCTGGCCTGCGGCCGCGACCGTCACGATCTGCTGCGATTCAGTGAGGAGTGCCTCGCCCCGGTCGCATCGCTGCTGCTCGTCGTCGGCGCGGGCGGTGGATTCGGGCGCGTGCTCGACGTGGCCGGTGTCGGGACCGCGATCCACGGAGCGGCATCCGGCGTGCGGCTCTCGCCCCTGCTGCTCGGATGGACGATCGCCGCGCTGCTGCGGATTGCGGTCGGGTCGGCGACGGTGGCGATCGTGACGGCCGCGGGCATCATCGCTCCGGTCGCCGCGGCGGCACCGGGGACGAACATCGAACTGCTGGTCGTGGCGCTCGGCGCCGGGTCGATCGTCGCCTCCCACGTGAACGACGGCGGCTTCTGGCTCGTCAAGGAATACTTCAACCTGAGCGTCGTGCAGACGCTCGGCACCTGGACGGTGCTCGAGACGGCGTTTTCGGTGGTCGCGCTCTGCCTCGTCTTGTTGGCCAGCAGCCTGATCTGAGATCCCATGTTCATCTTCGACGCCCACCTCGATCTCGCCATGAACGCTCTCGAGTGGAACCGCGATTTCTCGCGTCCGATCGAGGAGGTTCGCCACCGCGAGCGCGGCATGACCGACCGGCCCGATCGCGGGCAGGGCACCGTCTCGTTCGCGGAGATGCGCACAGGACGAATCGGTTTGTGCGTGGCGACGCAGATCGCCCGGCACGTGCATCTCGACAATCCGCTGCCCGGCTGGCATTCCCCGGAGCAGGCGTGGGCGATGACGCAGGGGCAGCTTGCGTGGTACCGGGAAATGGAGGCGCGGGGGGAGCTCACGCAGGTGCGTGATGCGGACACACTCGAGCGTCACCTCGGGCGCTGGGCGTCAGCGGACGTCCGCGAGGCGCCCGTCGGGTACATCCTCAGCCTCGAGGGCGCAGATTCGATCGTCTCCATGCGTCACCTCGAGCTGGCGGTCGAGGCCGGGCTCCGCGCGGTCGGCCCAGCGCACTACGGGCCAGGCACGTACGCGCACGGGACCGATTCCGACGGCGGTATCGGCAGCCGCGGCCGCGAGCTGCTGCGCGAGATGGAGCGGCTCGGGGTGATTCTCGACGCGACGCACCTCTGCGACCAGAGCTTCTGGGAGGCGCTCGCCTCGTTCGGCGGGCCGGTGTGGGCGAGCCACTCGAATTGCCGCGCGCTCGTCCCGCACAACCGGCAATTCTCGGACGCGCAGATCCGCGCGCTCGTCGACCGCGGTGCGGTGATCGGCGTGGCCCTGGACGCCTGGATGATCGTGCCAGGGTGGGAGCGGGGCCGGAGCACGCCGGCGACGGCGGGCGTCACGCTCGACCGGCTGCTCGATCACGTCGATCACATCTGCCAGGTTGCCGGCAGCGCACGGCACGTGGGCATCGGCAGCGATCTCGATGGGGCATTCGGACGCGAGCAGACGGCCTCGGAGATCGAGAGCATCGCCGACCTTGGGCGCATTCCGCACCTGTTGCGGGCCCGGGGCTACGGCGAGGACGACATCACGGCCATTGCGCACGGCAACTTCATCGCGTTCCTGCGGCGTGTCTGGCGATAGCCTGCGAGGTGTAGTGCCCGCCTTCAGGCGGGCCTTGTTCCGTGTAGTGCCCGCCTTCAGGCGGGCCTTGTTCCGTAGCACCCTCAGGCGGCCTCCGTGTAGTGCCCGCCTTCAGGCGGGCCTTGTCGATCGCCGCGCCGAGCCGTGTCGCAGGTAGTGATTGACCTGCGACTCCCACTCCTGCATGAACGCGCGATAGAAGGCCTCCGTGAACGAGGCGATGAACTCGTCGCCTTTCGGCCCGAGGCTGGTGTGCGCGTACGTGATGTCGGCCTCGGACCCCTCGGCGACGGGCCGCAGCTGGATGGTGAGACGACACGCGGTGACGGTCGGGATAATCTTGAGCATCTCGACGAATCCCGCCGCGGGTTCGTGCCGCGTGATGTACCAGATCGCATCGAGCGGCTCGGCGGCCGTGATGAAGACGCAGTCGCGCTCGGCGACGCCGGATTGCGTGGCGACCAGCAGCGGATCCCAGCCGTCGATCCAATCCGCTTCACGGACCGGACAGAGCAAGGGAAACACGGCATCCGGCCCGGCGATGAGACGCTGCGTGTAGGTGTGTGTCGCACGATTCGGCGGGACGATCGTCATGTGACCTCGGCGCCTGGGTGGTGAACACAACGGCCGACCAGAAGAGAACCTGGCGATTGAGCCTCACGCCGATGCGAGCTCGCACCCCAAGCGCCGGGCTCCCGACGGCGTCGTCTCTCGGCCGGTCGTGCACGCCCCCGGAAGTAGGCGTTCGCCTCCGGTCGGAGCAGCAGATACGCGACACAGGCCAGCAGCACGCCGTGGATGGCGCCCTGGAAGACGGAGTGCATGACGCCGATCACGATGTGGTACGCGAGCCACGCGAGCGCAAGCCATCGTGCCCAGTCGGCGGCCCGCAGCATGAAGACGCCTGCGATCACCGCAATCAGGCGGACGGCCAGGACCCAGCCCGCGTCAGGCGCGTTGAACTCGGTCGCGTGGTACGCCACGCCGACGGCCCCCGCGGCGATGAACAGCCAGCCGATCAGGGTGACGGATAACGGGCGCTTCGGATATTCACGCATGGAGTTGGGACTCTCCGTCACGCCACACCTCCTGATTTGAGCGTCGCCGTCCTCTGACGTCTGCCCTGGTTTCCGGGCGCGGTTCACCCGTGCCCGCGTGACCAGACGGCACGCTCCCGATCACGGCGAGGCCGAAAACGTGTATTCGAAGGCGTACGAGTGCTGGCCACCCGTGATGTCGATCACCATCGTGCCCGACAAGCCTGTCAGTTCGTCCGTGCCGGAGTCGGGCACTACCGTGACCGCCAGTGTCGGCGCGCCGCGGGTCATGGTGCCGCTGTGCTGCAGGATGAAGCTGCCGCGCCGCCCTGAAAGCGTGCCGCTGACCCGCTCGATGGCGACGTACCCCGCCGAGCCCTTCGTGCTCGTCATCCCGGTCAGCATCTGCCCCTTGCTGGTGGCGTCGAGGTCGCCGTGGAACTGCTTGTCGATTGTCATCCGTCCGAGCACAGCCCCGTCCGCGTAATCGTCGCCGGGCTGCGGGGTCAGTGTGACCTCGAAGGTTCCGCTCGCGCGTGTCGCCATGATGCTCCTGTGGCAGGCATTGTTGCACGAGGGGCGGCCGACGTGCAGGGCTGCGGGTCGGAACCTCGGCGACCGAGAGGAGCGCCAGATCATCCGGTATTCTGACCGCGTGATTCCAGCTCTCGGGCCGCGCGACCCGTTTCCTCCGCTCCAGCGCGCGCTCCGGCGTCCCAACGGCCTGCTCGCGGCCGGCCGCAACCTGTCGGTCGAGACGCTCGTCGAGGCGTATGCGCAGGGAATCTTCCCGTGGTTCAGCGAAGGGGAGCCGATCCTCTGGTGGAGCCCGGATCCCCGCATGGTGCTCTTCCCGACGGAACTGCACGTCGCGAAATCGCTCGCGCGGCGGATGAAGAGGGACGACCACCGCGTCACCGCCGACACCGCGTTCGGGGCAGTGATCCGCGCGTGCGCCGCGCCGCGGGATGCCGAGGCCGGCACGTGGATCAACCGCCGGATGATCGTCGCCTACGAGCGGTTGCATGCCGCAGGCGTCGCGCACTCGATCGAGGTGTGGATGGAACGTGAGCTGATGGGCGGGCTCTACGGTGTCGCACTCGGTCGCGCCTTCTTCGGCGAATCGATGTTCTCGCGCCGTACGGACGCCTCGAAGATCGCGCTCGTGCACCTGGTGCGGCAGCTCGGCGCGTGGGGCTTCGGCCTCATCGACTGCCAGATGAAGACCGGGCATCTTGCCAGCTTCGGCGCCCGGGAGATTCCGCGTGCGGAGTTCGCGGCCAGGGTGCGCACGCTGGTGGAGGAGACGCCGGTGCCTGCGCCGTGGCGGGTCGGGGATTCGAGATGAACGTGACGGCCGGCCTGAAGGCGGGCACTACACGGGCCGGGCATGACGGCCCGCCTAAAGGCGGGCACTACACGGGCCGGGCATGACGGCCGGCCTAAAGGCGGGCACTACTTGCGGCGCTCGTGGGCCCTATACCCTACCGGCCCGGCGTCAGATTGCCAGGACCATGCCGTCCTCAGCGCAGGGCCAGCGGGTCTCGGAGCGGCGGGCGAGCATCTCGGGCCCGAGGTGAGTGAGCAGCATGCGCACGCCGTGGAAATCCGATGCGTGCGCGGACAGCTCCGCGTGCGACAGGTGCGAGTAGAGGGGCGCGTCGAAGCCGGCGCACTCGCAGACGAAGAGGTCCGCCCCGCGTGCGGCCTCGACGAGCGCCGGCGTCCACTGCGTGTCGCCCGAGTACGTGATCACCTTGGCGCCCGCGCTCACGCGCAGCGCGAAGCAGGTCGTCTTGGACGAGTGCTCCACTTCGAAGGCGGTGACTGCGACGCCGTCGAGCGCCGTGGGGTGCAGCGGATCGAGCTCGATGAAACGGGTAGGCACGCGCGCGGCCACCGACTCGCGGGTGCCCGGATACAGCAGGTCGAGCGTGCCGAGCACGCGCGCCTCGATCCCGGGCGGGCCGGCCATCACGAGCGGCGTCGAGCGCGGGCGATTGTAGGCGGCATCGAGCAGCAGGAAGGGCAGGCCGCCGAAGTGGTCCCCGTGCAGGTGCGACACGAGCACGACGCCGATGGCCGACAGGTCGATCTCGCGGCGTTGCAGGGCCAGCGGAGCCGAGGCCCCGCAGTCGATCAGGAAGGGCGCTCCCGCGCCTCGGACGAGAAAGCACGTCTGGACCCGGCCGCCCGATGAGAACGCGTCGCCGCAGCCGATGAACTCGAGCGTCAGTTCCGCCATGCGTCCGGTCACCCGCCTCCGCCGCTGGACCCTTCCGGGGTGTCCGTGATGAATATCGACCTTCGCTCGCCTCCACAGCAGTGCCGGCGGCACGGGCGCTGCATGTCATGCGTGGCGGGCTTATGGTAGCCCGCCCAGTTGCCTCCAGAGCCGGCGTCTGCACACTGTGTCACTCCGCATCGAAGACTACGCCCTCATCGGAGACACGCAGACGGCCGCGCTGGTCGGCCGCAACGGGTCGATCGACTGGCTCTGCTTCCCGCGGTTCGACTCGGGCGCGTGCTTCGCCGCACTGCTCGGAACGCCCGCGCATGGCCGCTGGCTCGTCGCCCCGCGCGACGCCGTGCGGCAGACACGGCGCCGGTATCGCGACGGGTCGCTCGTGCTCGAGACCGAGTTCGAAACCGACACCGGTATCGTGCGGCTCACCGACTGCATGCCTCCCCGCGGCCTCGATCCCGACGTCGTTCGTCTCGTCGAGGGCGTCAGCGGCGAGGTCGCGATGCGATCCGAGCTGATCATCCGGTTCGACTACGGCTCGATCGTGCCGTGGGTACGCCGCACGAGCGACGGCATCTCGGCCGTCGCGGGTCCCGACGCGATTTGCCTGCACGCGGGCGTGCCGGTTCGCGGTGAGGGCATGACCACGGTGTCCGAATTCGTGGTGCGGCCGGGCGATCGGGTGCCGTTCGTGCTCACGTGGCATCCGTCGCACCAGGCGGCACCCGAGCGCCTCGATGCGCCGGGCGAGATCGCAGATACGGAGCACTGGTGGACGGAGTGGTCGCGCCGCTGCACTTACAATGGGCCGTGGCGCGACCACGTGCTCCGCTCGCTGATGGTATTGAAGGCCCTCACCTACGGCCCCACCGGCGGCATCGTCGCCGCTCCCACGACCTCCTTGCCGGAGTGGCCCGGCAGCGTGCGCAATTGGGACTATCGCTACTGCTGGCTGCGCGACGCGACGCTCACGTTGTACGCGCTGCTGCTCGGTGGCTACACAGGCGAGGCCGAGGCCTGGCGCAACTGGTTGCTGCGGGCGGTCGCGGGCGATCCGTCGGACCTGCAGATCATGTACGGCGTGGCCGGGGAGAGGCGCCTGCCGGAGTTCGAGCTCGATTGGCTGCCCGGGTACGAAGCGTCACGCCCGGTGCGCGTCGGCAACGCCGCCGTGCGCCAGGTGCAGCTCGATGTCTACGGCGAGGTGATGGACACGCTGTACCAGGCGCGACGGACCAACATGGCGCCCGACGCCTGGTCGTGGAGCCTCGAAACGCACCTGCTCGACGTGCTCGAACGCGCGTGGACCGAGCCCGACGAGGGCCTGTGGGAAGTGCGCGGCCCGCGCCGGCACTTCACCCATTCGAAAGTGCTGGCGTGGGTCGCCTTCGATCGCGGCGTCAAGACGATCGAGCAGTTTGGCGCCGACGGGCCGCTCGACCACTGGCGCGCGATCCGCGCAGCCATCCACGACGATGTGTGCCGGCATGGCTTCAGCAGGCAGAAGGGTGCGTTCACGCAGTCGTACGGAGCGGACGCGCTCGATGCCAGCCTGCTGCTGCTCCCCCTGGTGGGATTCCTGCCCGCGACCGATCCGCGCGTCGCCGGCACCGTGGCCGCGATCGAGCGCGAGCTGCTGCGGGACGGCTTCGTCCTGCGCTACACGACCGGAGCGTCCACAATGACGGCCGCGCCGGGCCACGTGGCGCGCGACGCCGGGCGGTCGCGCGTGGATCACGTGGACGGGTTGCCGCCCGGCGAAGGCGCGTTTCTCGCCTGCACCTTCTGGCTCGTCGACAACTACGTGCTCCTGGGCCGGATCGACGAAGCCGAGCGCCTGTTCGAGCGGTTGCTCGGCCTGGTCAACGATGTGGGCCTGCTCGCCGAGGAGTACGACCCCATTTCCAGACGCCAGCTTGGCAACTTCCCGCAGGCGTTCAGCCATCTGAGCCTGGTCAACACGGCCTGCAATCTCACACGTGGTCAGACAAGCCCCGCCGAGCACCGGCAATCGTGACGACCGCCCTTCCGGAGTTCTTCGCGTGAGAGCCATAACCGTTCTGCCCGGCGTCGCCAACTCCGCACGGCTCGACGACGTGCCCGAGCCGGCGGCAGCCGCCGGCTCAGTGCTCGTGCGCACGCTCGCCATGGGCGTCTGCGGCACCGACGTCGAGATCGTGCACGGGGAATACGGCGCCGCACCGCCGGGCGCCGACCGGTTGATCCTGGGACACGAGTCGCTCGGAGAAATCATCGAAGCGCCGAAGGGCAGCGGGTTGACGCCGGGGCAGCACGTCGCCGGCATCGTGCGGCATCCCGACCCGGTGCCCTGCGCGAGCTGCGCCGCGGGCGAGTGGGACATGTGCCGCAACGGCCAGTACACCGAGCACGGGATCAAGGGATTGCACGGGTTCGGCGCCGAGTTCTTCCGGGTCGATCCCGGCTTCGCCGTTCCAGTCGATCGTTCGCTCGGCCTCGCGGGCGTCCTCATCGAGCCTACGAGCGTCGTCGCCAAGGCCTGGGAGCACATCGACCGGATTGCCGCGCGCGCCGTGTGGCGCCCCTCGCGCGTGCTCGTCACGGGGGCCGGCCCGATCGGGCTCCTTGCAGCACTGCTTGCGCGCCAGCGCGGGCTCGAGGTGCACGTCCTCGACAAGGTCACCGATGGGCCCAAGCCCGATCTCGTGCGCGACCTCGGCGCGACGTATCACTCCGGCAGCGTCCAGGAAGCGGGGCGCGGCTGCGACACTGCGCTCGAGTGCACCGGGGTCAGCCAGCTCGTGCTGCAGGTCATCTACGTGCTCGAGCCCTCGGGCATCGCCTGCCTGACCGGCGTCTCCTCACGCGGGCGCTCGCTGCCGGTCGACGTGGGGAGTCTGAACCGGGAGCTGGTGCTCGAGAACAACGTCGTATTCGGCAGCGTCAACGCGAACCGGCGGCATTACGAGGCCGCCGCCGACGCACTGGCACGAGCCGATCGCGGCTGGCTCGACCGCGTGATCACGAGGCGCGTTCCCGTCGAGCGCTGGAACGAGGCGCTCGAGCGGCAGCCAACGGATGTCAAGCCGATCATCACGTTCTAGGGGACGGGTCGGCTCGGGCTGGGGAGCTGAAGGCTGGAGGTTGCAGGCTGGTCCAGCGGCAGACATCCGGATCCGGCATCCGCGTCGATATCCTATGTTCAGTTCCCGTTCTCCTGCCTGAATCCCGCGAGCCGCTGGTCGATGTCGGCCTTGGTCAGTACGCGACCGCCGAGCACGACGGCGGCGATCGTCGAGCTGTTCGCGATGTCAGTGAGGGGGTTCCGATCGAGCAGCACGAGATCAGCGCGCTTGCCCTGGGCGACCGTGCCGCGGTCCGCGGTAGTACCGAAGAAGGCCGCGACGTTGCGCGTCCCGGTCTCGAGCGCCTGGTACGGCGTCAGGCCGGCCTGCACCAGGTAGCGCAGCTCACGATGCACCGAGAAGCCCGGCACGTTCCACACCTGGGGCGCGTCCGATCCCAGCAGCAGGCCCACGCCTCCGGCGTGGAGCGCTTTGATCAGCCGGCGTCGCACGTCCATGAACCGCGCGCGCTCCGCCGGCGTTGCTCCCGCGGCGAGTTTCTTCTTGTTCTCGACCCACTCTGCGAGCTGCGTCTTCGGCACGTACTGCATCTCGGGCCAGGTCGTCATCGACACTGGATCGTCGGGGCCGATCCAGTGTTCGAACAACGCTTCGGTCGGCACGATCCAGACGCCGGCCTCGCGCGTGGCCTCCACCAGGTGTGGGAGCCGTGACTCGTCGAGCGCCGCGGTGAGGTTGAGACCGAACATCTCCGATCGCGAGGCGCCCTCGCGGGCGAGCGCTTCGACGTAGCCGTCGATGTGGTCGATGGTCGCGTAGCGCGCCTCGAGCGCGCGCGCGAGGCCGACCTCGAGCGGCACGTGGCCCGCGAAGCGGATGCCCGCCGCGTTCGCCGCCGCCGCCATCGCGTCGAAGACGTCGCGCTTCACGCCAGGATGAATCTTCAGGAAGTCGTATCCGGCGGTCTTCTGCTCCTTGACCATCCGCACCGCGATCTCGGCACTCGGAGCGCTCGAGCCGTTGAACGATGGTCCCGACGTGTAGATCCAGGGGCTGAGCAGCTCGCCCCGGTTCGCGCGGTCGCGCAGCGGCAGATGCCTGGGCGCGCCGAGCATCCCCCGAATGGTGCCGATGCCGTTGACCGCATAGAAGGCGAGCACGCGCTCCATCTCGGCGTCAGTCGCGTTTCCTGGCGGGATGTGGGCATGCATCTCGGAGAGCGCCGGGATCAGGAACTTGCCGCGGGCGTCGATCCGCCGTGCGTCCGCCGGAACCGGCACGGTCGCGGCCGGCCCGAGCGCCTCGATCCGGTCGCCCCGCACGATGACGGTCTGGTCAGCCAGCGTGCGCTCGCGGTCCATGGGGATGACCGTGATGTGCGCGATCGCCAGCGCCTCGCCTGACTGCGCGGCCGGGGCCGTGGCCATCGCGAGCAGCCCGATCAGAAGGGTCGCACAGGATCGAGTGTTGCGCCTCATAGGTTCTCCCGCGACGTAGCCGCGCTCCGTTGGCGTCTGGCTGACGCTGCTCTATCCTCTCCGTGAAGCGGAGGCGGCGGCAAGCGGGACCAGGTCAGACCCTTCGGATGGTGGTCGGTGTCTGTGGCATCCTGCCGGCCTGGAGGTGCATGCGCCTGTATTACTCGCCTGCCTATACTGCAGCGGCCCACGCCTTCGACACGACGCGCAAGGCGGGATGGATCGCGGCGTCGCTGGCTCACTCGCCTGTAGCGGGCGTTCGGCTGGTCGCGCCGCGGGCCCTGACAGCTTCTCAGTTGGCCGCCGTGCACGCGCCACACTACGTCGACGCCGTGCGCACGGGCACACCGCGCGATCTCGCCGAGTCGAACGGCTTTTCCTGGGATGCGGCGATGTGGGACGCGGTCTGCGCGTCGAACGGAGGCGCCGTCGCGGCCGCGATGCACGCCTGGCGCGCGCGCACGGTCGCGGGCTCGCTCTCGAGCGGGTTACACCACGCGCGTGCCGGTCACGGGGCCGGCTTCTGCACCTTCAACGGACTCGCGGTGGCGGCCCATGCGCTCCGCGCGGCCGGCGCCCGGCGGATCGCGATCGTCGACCTCGACGCTCACATCGGCGGCGGCACGTGGAGCCTGGTCGAACGCTGGCCCGAAGTCTGGCAGGTAGACGTCGCCGTCACTGGCGGGTTCGATGCCTACGACCCACACGGCCTCGAACGCGTCACCCTCGACGTGGTGCGCGAGCCCACCCAGTACCTCGATGTGGTGAACGCGCGGCTCGAACGCCTGCCGCTGCCGCTCGACGTGGCGATCTACAACGCCGGCATGGACGTGCACGAAGACTGCCGCACGGGCGGCCGCACGGCGTTCGATGCCGCCCTGCTGCGCGCCCGCGAGCGTCTCGTCTTCGAGTGGGCGCGCCGCACGGGTGTGCCGATCGCGTTCGTGCTCGCGGGCGGGTACACGGGCCCCGGCATGTCGGCAGACCGGCTCGTCGCCCTGCACCGGATGACGATCGAAACGGCCGCCGAGGTGTGCGGCCGAGAGGGCGGCCTCGGCTCGCTGGGCGATGATCAGTAGGACGTCCGGCCGCGGCCGCGGTTCACGGGCCGGCGGTTATGTCAGAATCGGCGCTGGCTGGACCGACGGCCGATGGAGGAGTGGAATGAACCGCAGCGTATTCACCCGGATTGTGAGCGGGCTCGCCGTGCTGGCCGTCGCGTTGTCGGCACACCTGCTTGCCGGTCAGGACAAGCCTGCCGAGAGCGGAAAGCTGGCCGTCTCGGTCGACTACACCGGCAAGGGCACCGTCGACAAGGATCACCATCTCTGGATCTGGGTGTTCGACAATCCAGACTCCTCGACGTGGGCGGATACGTCGCCGTTGGCGGTCGGGACACTCACTGAGGACGGCGCCACGTACAAGTTCGCCGCGCTGCCGAAGCAGGTCTACCTCGCCGCGGGCTACGATGAGAAGGGTGGGTATGACGGCACGTCAGGGGCGCCGCCCCAGGGCACACCAGTCGCCGTCTATGGCGCAGAGGCCGGCGGCCCGGCTGCGGCCGTGCCGACCGGCGGCGACGACGCGACGCTGAAGTTCTCGTTCGACGACAGCTTTCGGATGCCGTAACAGGTCAGCGGCCGCGGGCGGGTGCCGCCCGCCTCGACCAAGCCGTCCGGCGCTGTGTGCAGCGGGCAGCTCCCGCGCGAATGCACCGACCTTGACGTCCCGGCCCCACGATCCACGCGCTAGTCAGACCTCATCCAACCGGAAACGGGACCTCGCGTGGGACCAGGACGTCAAGGGCGGCCGGGCGATGCTACTCCTCCGGCGCCGGGGCCACGGTCAGGAACCCGAACAGCCCGCCCTGCTCCTCGTCTGGTCCGGCCGTGAAGTAGAGCGAATTGGTGTTCCCGTTGGCGTTGTTGGCCGCGCCCTTGCCGAACGAGAGCGCCCACAGTCCATCGATCCGCAGCGGGGCGCCGTCGGCTGAGTGCAGCAGCCCCGCGCGCTGGTACTGGTCGTTCCCGAGGATGTGAGACGGGTCGAACGCCTGGATCCTGCCGTCGCCGAAGTTGCCGATCAGCAGGTCGTTGCTGAACTCGCCGAAGTTGCCCGGCGCGAGCGCGATCCCCCACGGCGAATTGAGCGTTCCGCGGGACGCGACGCGGCGAATGAGGTTGCCGTCGGTGTCGAACGCGTTCACGAAGCCGTGGCCCACGCCAGCGACGTCGTCTTCCTTGTCTTCGTCCTGCAGCGCGTAGGTGACGTAGACGGTAGAGCCGATGACCTGGATGCCGAACGGGGCATACCCCTCGGGAAGCGTCCAGTCGGCGAACTTGCCGGCGAGGATCGGCTGCCACATGGCGTCGTACGTGTCCACGGTGCCAGCCTTGAAGTTCGTGGCGTAGATGCGGTCGCCGGCGGCGTTGATTGCCAGGCCCTTGTAGATGGCCATGGGCGACGGGGGCACCACGGAGGTCGCCGCCGTGCCGCCGGCCCAGCCGAATATCTCTCCGCCCTCGGTCGCGAAGATGAAGCGCGCCGCGGGCGTGCCGGTTGTCGGCAGCTTGAAGTTGGTCGTGCTGTTGAACACGATTCCAGTCGGCCCCCCAGGCACGCTCACGAGCAGGTTGTTCCCTGCGCGGGCGCCGGCGCCGGTGTAGAGGGCCGAGGAGTCGTCGCCGTTGTTGACGACCCACCACGGTGACGTCGGCCCGGACACCAGCCCCCACGCATTCAGGAGTGTAGGCTCGGTGGCGTTCGACTGGAGGTTGTGCTGCTCGTAGAACCGCGCCGCCGCCGGCGACTGCGCCGCCGCCGCCGGGCCACGATCAGCGTCGCCGCCAGCCCGAGCGTGGCGGCCATCAGGAATCTACCCTGTCGCATACTGCCTCCCCGCGAGCTCTCCGCCCGCGTGTGTGACGAACGCGCTGCCGCACACATGTGGCATCCGGGTTTCGTCATGATGTGACGACACGGACGGCAAGACCGCTGCCGCGGTCCGCCGTCGATTCTGGCGTGAAACCTTACCCTCGGCAGCGGCCAGGTTACGGAAAGGGAAAGCAGTTACGGGGAGGGTACGAAGGACGAAACGCTATCGGAATGCACAATCCACGATGCACAAAGGAACCGCAGAAATGCCTTGTCATCACGCTGCACAGGTGCGAGGTGAGCGAGTCAGGGAGACTCTCGTTCTGGTGCAGGGCCGCGACGAATGCCGCGCCCACCTCGACCGCCTGGAGGTTGAGGGAGACGGCGCGACCTTTTTCGTGGTCGATCGGACGGTCACTGGCCGGAACCGCTGACCGGCCACGGCAAACGGGGATCCTTGACCGGGGACTGTTCACCGTGGACCGTTCACCGTTGGCGCGATCCTCGTGATCGACGGTGAACGGTGAACGGTAAACGGTAAACGTGTGGGGAGGTTGCTACATCTCGCTGTCGGGCGGCAGGATCTCGACTTCCATCGCCTCGTTGCCCGGTCCCGTCGCCTCGGTCGTGTTCGGTGCGACGTCGGCCGGCACCGCCGCCGGGCCCCTGCGCATGCTCCTGCTGCCGCCGCCGGTTTTGCGCGCGGCCTTCCGCGCTGGCGCCGCCTTGCGTGAGGCCGCCCTGCGCGCCGGGGCCTTGCGTGCGGCAGCCTTGCGGGCCGGGGACTTCCGCGACGCGGCCTTGCGCGCGGGTGCCTTGCGGGCGGCCTTCTTTGCAGTTTTCTTTGCGGTCTTCTTTCCTGCGGTTCTCTTCGCCGCGCTCCGCCGTGCCGTCTTGGTTGCGGAGCGCCTCCGCGCCGCCTTCTTTGCGCCGCCGCCCTTCCGGGCCGACTTGCCGCTTGACTTCCGGGCCTTCGCCACGTTCGTGACTCCCTTCCGCAGCGCTCGTCAGCCTGGGGCTCCGCCGGGCGCTGCACCGTCGGAGAAGCGGGTGGCCTGCACGCTCACGCGCCGGCCGTGCGATCTGCGGCGCATTGTCGCACAGGTTCACGCCATCCGCGCACGCGTCCGACAGTCGATCGACGACGCGGACCGTCCGACGGCGTGCGACGACGCGCGTCTGGCAAGGTGCCCGACAGGGATTGCCGGCGGTCGGCTGCCCGTCCGAGCGACTACGTGCGCTTGATCGTGTCGGCGCCGAAATCCCACTCTACGAGCCGCCGTTGCCGGAGCGACAAATTCACCATGTGTGCCGCGGCGGCGGCATGATGCCCGACGGCGGCGTTTTCGTATGGCTGTTGCCGGGATCGCACCGCGGCGATGAAGTTCGCCATGTGGGTCACGTCGTTGTCCTGGCCCTGCTGCTCCCAGGATTCCCCGCCCTGCAGCATGCGGGGCGTCCACGATGAGGGTGTTTCTTGCGCCTGCACCTTCGGGTCGGCGTAGTAGGCCTCCTCCAGCTCGCGTGGCCACGAACTCACCACCCAGCGGTTGTCATCGTGCACGTTCTCCGGCGTGAAGGTGAGCCGATCGCCCCGGAAGCTCGATGCCGCCCTCGGTGCCGAGGATCTCGAAGCCCGACTCGCTCGCCGACGCGTTGTTGAACGTGGAGCTGAGATTGACGGTGAAGCCCTCCGGATAGACCAGTAGCCCGTTCAGCGTGTCGGGCACCTCGCGCGACTCCTTCCACCGGTGCAGCTCGCCGCTCGCCAGCACCGTCGAGGGCATCGTCGCGCCCATGACGAAGTGAATCGTGGTGAGGAGGTGCACGAACAGGTCGCCGGCGATGCCGCCCGAGTAGTCCCAGTAGCAGCGCCACCGGAAGAACCGCGCCGGATCGAAGGGGCGCTTCGGCGCGCCGCCGAGAAACGCCTCCCAGTTCACGGTCTGCGGGTTGGCGTCCGGCGGAATCGGGTAGATCCAGGCGCCGCTCGGCCGTGTTCCGGTTGTAGGACGCGCGGATCATCGTGACCTTCCCGAGCTTGCCCGACTTGACCAGATCCCGCGCGGTCGCGTTCAGGGGAGAGCTGACGCCCTGGCTGCCGACCTGCAGCACGCGGTTGTTCCGCTTGACGGCGGCGATGAACTCGAGGCCCTCGTCGATCGTGTACGTCATCGGCTTCTCGACGTAGACGTCCTTGCCGCCGTCGAGTGCCGCGACGGTCATCGTCTTGTGCAGGTGGTCGGGCGTGCCGACGATGACCGCATCGAGGCCGGGGCGGGCCAGCAGCTCGCGCGCGTCCTTGGTAATCGCCGCCTTGCCGCCCGCGCGTGCCTGCGCGCGTATGGCCCGGCCGGTGTACGCGTCGCAGACGGCGACGATCTCCACGCCGGGAACCTGCTGGGCCGCCTCGATCAACTGCTGCGCCCGCGCGCCGGTGCCGATCACGCCGACGGCGACACGATCGCTGGCGGCAACGGGCCCTGCGCCGCGCGCCGTGCCCGCCGATACCGCCGCCGCCGCGCTGGTCAGCACCGTGTGCTTCATGAAATCGCGTCTGTTCATGGTCAACCTCGTGGGAGTGCTGAGCGGCGCATTTCGCGGATGTTGCAATCGCCAGCGGCTCCGGACCACGTGAGTATAGCCCCGGGGATCCGGAGCTGCTGACCGGGATCGTGCGCGAGGCGTCGGACACGTCGGGCAGAACGGCTGATAGACTCTCGAAACGGGGAAGACGACCTCTGCGGGACGTAATGACGAAGGCCTGTCCGTGCTGCGACGCCCGGCGCTGGGAAGCGCGGTGGGCGGGATTTGCGATCTGCGAGTCCTGCGGTTTGATGGCCGCCGAAGGAGAATTCTCACTCGACGACCTCAAGAAGGAGTACGGCGCCGATTACTTCCACGGGCGGGAGTACGTCGACTACGTCGCCGATGCGCCCGTGCAGCGGAAGCTGCTGACGTCGCATCTCCGCCGCATGACCCGCTACGTGCGCCCTGGTGCGCGCGTGCTCGAGATTGGTTGCGCCTACGGTTACTTTCTGGAGCTGCTCCAGCCGCAGTACCCCCATGCGGTCGGGGTCGACGTGTCGGCTGACGCCGTTGCCGCCGCCCGCAACCGGGGGCTCGACGCGCGCCAGGGCGATCTCTCGGAGACCGAGGTTCAAGGTCCGTTTGACGCCATTTGTCTCTGGGACACCATCGAGCACCTGGCGGCACCGGATGCCGTCCTGTGCCGCGCCGTGGACCTTCTCGCGCCCGGCGGTCACATCTTTCTGACGACCGGAGACTTCGGATTGGTACTCGCCCGGGTTCAGGGCCTCGGGTGGCGCCAGATTCATCCGCCGACCCACCTGTTCTATTTCACGCGGACAGCGCTGACGCGACTCTGCGAGCGGCTGGGGCTGCGTGTGCTGGCGCTCGAGACCGTGACGGTGCATCGGCGCCTGAGCTCCTCGCTGAGGGGATGGGAACAACGCTATCGCGGCTCGCGGTCCGCGCGCGCGGCCACGTGGCTCCGCCACGCGCTGCCGGCGGCGATACGGGACTTCGACTTCCCGCTGAATCTTGGTGATACGGTGTTCCTGGCGGCGCGCAAGGAGCCATGAAGCGGATGCCGTCGCGCGCATCCAGCAGTTTCACCGTGACGAGCGGAGCCCAGCATGAATCTTCGTGACTGTCCGGTGCTCGTGACCGGCGCGGATGGCTTCATTGGCAGCCATCTCGTGGAGACACTCGTGGCACGCGGGTCACGCGTGCGGGCGTTCGTCTTCTACAACGCCTTCAACTCGTGGGGCTGGCTCGACACGCTTCCGCGGCACGTCCTCTCCGCCGTCGACGTGGTCTCCGGCGACATCCGTGATCCGAGCGGGGTGGCGACCGCCATGCGCGGGTGCCAGGTCGTCTTCCACCTGGCCGCACTGATCGGGATCCCATTTTCGTACCACTCGCCCGACAGCTACGTGGACACGAACGTTCGCGGCACGCTCAACGTGCTCCAGGCCGCCCGGGCGCTCGGCGTTGGTTCGGTGCTGGTCACCTCGACGTCCGAAGTGTATGGGACGGCGCAGTACGTACCGATGGACGAAAGGCACCCGCTGCAGGCCCAGTCTCCGTACAGTGCAACGAAGATCGCCGCCGACCGCCTCGCCGAGTCGTTCCACCGATCGTTCGAGCTTCCGGTCACCATCGTGCGTCCGTTCAATACGTTCGGTCCGCGGCAATCCGCCCGCGCCGTCATTCCCACGCTCATCACGCAGCTGCTGAACGGGGCGGTCGAGATTCGCCTCGGCTCAATCACGCCGACCAGAGACTTCAACTACGTGACCGACACCGTCAACGGGTTCGTGGCCATCGCGGAATCCGATCGGGCGGCCGGCGAGGAGATCAACATCGCTTCGGGGCGTGAATGCAGCATCGGCACGCTCGCGCAGCTGTTGATCGAGCGCATCAACCCGAACGCGCGCGTAGTCGGCGACGACGACCGGGTACGGCCGGCCGCCTCGGAGGTCGAGCGCCTCGTCGGCGACAACACCAAGCTGACGGCACTGACCGCGTGGCAATCGGCTTGTTCGTTGGAGCAGGGCCTCGAGCAGACGGTAGACTGGTTCCGGGACCCTGCGAACCTCGCCAGATACAAGAGCTGGCTCTACAACGTGTGATCGTCGATAGAATTCAGCCCTGATGCGCGCGATCATTCTCGCCGGCGGCAAAGGAACGCGCCTGCTGCCCTACACCACGCTCATCCCGAAACCGCTCGTGCCGCTCGGGGGGAAGTTCGCGATCCTCGAAATCGTCCTGATGCAGTTGAAGATGGCCGGATTCGACCACGTGACGCTCGCCGTCAGTCACCTGGCCCATCTCATCACCGCCTTTTGCGGCGATGGCACGAAGTGGGGCCTCCGTCTCGACTACTCCGTGGAGGAGACCCCTCTCAGCACCATGGGTCCATTGACCCTCATACATGATCTGCCGTCCGACTTTCTCGTAATGAACGGCGACGTACTGTGCAATCTCGACTTCGGTACGTTTCTGCGCGAGCACGTGCAGCGCGGAAACCAGGTCTCCGTTGCGGCCTTCAAACGCTCGGTGACGATCGACTTCGGGGTGCTCGAATACGACACGTCCGGCCAGCTCCTCAGCTTCGCGGAGAAGCCAACGATGCACATGGACGTGAGCATGGGCATCTACTGCCTGAACCGGCGAGTGGTCGAAGCGTTTCCGTCCGGCCAGCCGTACGGCTTCGACAATCTGATGCTGGACTCGATTGCGGCCGGGCACCGGACCTGGATTCATTCCTTCTCGGGATACTGGCTCGACATCGGCCGGCCGGAGGACTATCAGCTCGCCAACGAGCAGTTCCCGTTCCTGAGCAAGGAGCTTGGCATCGACGGATGGTCTGCCTAGTCACGGGCGTGCGCGGGCTCCTCGGCCGCCATCTTGTGGCTGCACTCCGGCGCACGAGCGACTGGGACGTTTGTGGCGTGGTTAGAGGAGAGCCCGCGAACGACACAGAAGTACAGTGCGATCTCTCAGACCCCGCCGCTACGGCCCGGCTCCTCACGGCCACTCAGCCGCGCCGTGTCTTTCACCTCGCGGGGTCCTTCTCGAATGTGTGGGAGGTGGATCTTCGCAACAACGTGCTTGCGGCAGGAAACCTGCTCGGATGGGTGGCCGAGCAGAAGCTCGACACTCGAGTCGTCGTGGCGGGAAGCGCGGCCGAGTACGGAGCGGTCGCACCGGAATCGAATCCGGTGAGTGAGGATCACCCGGCGCGTCCTCACAGCGTGTATGGCGTGACCAAATTGCTTCAGACGGAGTCGAGCCTGTTCTACCGCCGCCGCTTCGGCGTGGATGTCGTGATCGCCCGCATCTTCAATCTGCTCGGCCCCGGAGCGTCTGAACGGCTCTTTGTCGGCAGCGTGGAGGGACAGATACGCCGTGTGCTCGACGGCTCGCTTGATGGTCTGACCGTGGGAAACCTGGATGCGTCCAGGGATTATCTCGACCCGGTGCGGGCCGCGGATGCGCTGATGACGCTCATGCGCTACGGCGGCGCCGGCGAAGTCTACAACGTGGGCAGCGGCGTGCCGGTGCCGATGCGGGATCTGCTCCGCGCGCTACTGGCGGAGAGCGGCGTTCCGACGTGCCCCGTGCGCGAGCAGGCGGCGACGGCGGAGAGGAGCCACGACGTGCCGGTCATCTACGCGGACGTTCAGAAGCTGCGGCGTCTCGAGGCAGATGGACCCGGCCAGGTTCGCACGCCGTGAGGAAGACACTCGCCATCATTTCGCCGGTGTACAACGAAGTCGAGGTCATCGAGTCGTTCTACCGCGAGGTGAAGGCGCGTCTGGCCCAACTCGTCGACCGCTACGATTCGACGATTCTGCTGGTGCTCGATCGCTGCACCGACGACACCCTCTCGGTCGTGCGTCACCTGGCAGCGAACGACCCCTCTCTGCGCTGTGTCGTGTTGTCTTCGAGGTTCGGGCACCAGATGTCGTTGTTGGCAGGACTGGATCATGCCCGGGCAGACGTCTACATCATGATGGACAGCGATCTGCAGCATCCGCCATCGCTCATTCCCGACATGCTTGCGGCCTATGAGACCGGGGCAGACGTGGTGTACACGGTGCGGACAGACAGCACTGCCGAGCCCGGATGGCGCCGGCTCGCTGGCAAGGCGTTTTACAACCTGCTGCGCCGGGTATCCGACGCACCCATTCATGAGAACGCGGCCGACTTCAGGCTGGTGACCGAAAAGGTTGCGCGCGTCTTCCGCACCGAGATTCGCGAGCGGAAGATGTTCATGCGCGGCCTCATCAGCTGGGTCGGCTTTCAGCAGCAAAGATTGGAGTACGCCGCCGGGCGGCGGGGTGCCGGCACCAGCAAGTACTCGATGACGCGGATGAGCGGGCTGGCAGCGGACGCGGTGCTGTCCTTCAGCACGTTTCCACTGAAGGTGAGCCTCGCACTGGGCGCTGCCATGTCGGCGGCTGGCTTTGCCTACGCGTTGTTCACGGCCGTGCAGTACGGCATCAACAGCAGGCTTCCGAGCGGCTGGGCAACGCTCGTGATGCTGATTACGCTGTTTGCAGGCGCCCAACTCCTCTGCATCGGCCTGGTGGGAGCGTATGTCGGTGCGATCTACGCGGAAGTCAAGAAGCGTCCTCACTACATCGTCGACGAAATCATTCATGCTCCGGCCGTCGCCCAGTCGGAAGCCAGCACGTCGTAATCAAGGCGGGGCAAGCTCGACCGACTATCGCGCGCGAACACGTTGCGGAAGCCAGTGTTGAAAAGCGAGATGCGAACCAACCCAATTCTCGCCTCGTTCAGTGTGGCTTCGCTGTTTCTCTGTGCGTCTGTGTTCTCCGGTGAGTCGCGGGTCTCTTCGCCGGAGGGGCTTCGGCTGTTTCACAACATGCAGGAAGCCCTCGGGGGCGCTGACACGATCGCGGCTGTCCGCGACTTCGAGCAGCAGGTGCGGGCCGAGTCGTGGAACGGCAACACGGGCCAGTCGATCGGCGAGGTGGTCAAGCGAACGCGCTGGGTGCGTCCCACCGATCTTCGCGTGGATCAAGTGGGGCCGGGTTCTACGTATGTGCTCTACTTCGACGGCAGATCGGGCTGGGAAATATTGCCCGGCACTCGAGCCGTGGTCGATCTTTCTGGAGGCGAATTGGCCTTCGCCCAGAAATATATTCGCGACTTCAAGCTGAACACGTGGCTTGCCGACCGGAACTCGAGCTATCGGATCACGTCGCCATCACCATACGTCGTGCGGATTGCCGACGGCGATATCACGCATCAGCTCGATATCACATTGGATTCGGTGTCGTCGCTGCCGGCGAAGATCACGTCGATCTCGCTGTCAGACCCGGCTCATCCAACCCCGAGTGACGAGGTCACGACAGAGTGGGAGACGGTGCAAGGGCTCCGCTTCGCCCGTCGTTGGGCGGTCTTCCGTAGTGGGGTCCGCGTGGCGGAGGCGACCGTCGAACGGACCACGGTGAATGGTGGTCTCAAACAGTCAGACCTGGCGGCGAAGCCGCCTGACCTCCGGCCCGTCCTCTCGTCGCGCCAACTGAATCCGGAGGTCGCGTGGGTGCGCTACCTCGGCCCCGTCACTCCTGGCGCGACATGACGGATGTCGAACACCGCGTACCGCTTGCTCGCGCCCGCCAGCACTTCGACGCCGCCTGCAGCGGCCACACCCGCCACGAGGGCGTTCCCATCGTCCTTATAGGCGTACCGATCGATCCACACCGCGCCGAAATCGGCGGCGCGGACGGCCCGAACCGCGTCGCCGATCCGCAGACTGGCGATGAACCGGCTCCATGCGACGTGTCGCGGCGTGAGCGACGGCCAACTCCAGCGAAACCAATCCGATCGCAAATACGGCAGCGCATGGTCGTACGCGAGCATCCGCCGGCGGTTGAAATCAGCCGGGAAGTCCGTGATCGGATACTGGAAGACGGCCGTGTCTTCGGCGAACACCGCTTCCATCCGTCTCACCACCACGTCCACTTCGGCCGCAACCGCCTGGTCCCGAACGTAGCCACTGGTGATCGCGCGGGCGTCCAGCACCTGGTCGTACAGACTGAAGACGGCGACCATCAGCACGAGGGTTGCGAGCAACGGCCTTTGCCGACCGGGCCGCCGCCAACGCGCGGCGACCCAAAGAGTCGAGCCCGCTATCGAGAAGAAAGCGATGAACACGGAGAAACGATTGTAGGCCCTGATATCCGGTATCGTCAGGGTATTGATGATGGCGCCGAACCCGCCGACAGTCGTGAGGAGGAGAGCCAGGAGATTCAGTGCGGCCACCGCTTCGATCGTGTCACGGTCAGGTCCGCCCTGCCGCCGCCCGCTCAGGGACACCCCGAGCAGTGATATGAAACCAAGTGCGCCGAAGATGCCGAGCCGTGCCGTGGTATTTTCGTTCTCGTTCGGAAAGGTCGCGTCGCGATCAGCAATGGCCCACGATTTGAGCGGCGGAACGAAGTTCCGGTGCTGCGGCAGCAGCAAGTGCCGGATCTTGAGGCCGTAGAGTTCCGCTTCCCGCGGCGTCTTATAACCGATAGCGGGCTTGCCATGCTTCTGCCAGCTGTAGAACGACGGGGCCAGATTGAGCAGCGCGGAGACGCCGACGACCGCGATGCCCACCGCCGCCCAGCGGAGGATGTCTGGTCGCTTGCGGCGCGCGTAGCCCAGAACGCCGGCGCATAGAAACAAGACCACCGCGAACCAGCTGAAATACACATACCCGAATCCCTGGACGAGTGCTGCCGCGATTCCCGTGCAACGGTACGTCCTGTCGGTCCAGGGGGCCACAGGTCCTCGAACGAGATAAATAGCGAACACCGAGAGCAGCGGGACAGTGTAGAAGACGAGACTCAGGTGGCTCGTGCTCCGCAACCATGTGAACGGAATGCACGTGTAGAGCACGCCGCCCACTGCGGCGAGCCAGGTGGGCACGCCGAGGATTCGCAGCGAGAACAGTCCCGTCCATGCCGTAACTACGATCGTCAGGAGCCAGAAGCTGTTGAACAGGACTGCCGGGTTCCGTATGACGATCGCGATCGCTTTCATGATCAGCCAATCGAAGTTGGTCATGGATGGAAAGGAAACGGCGTCCAGCCCGTACGGCGCCGCTAACTGAGGCACGTGATAGGTCCAGCCGTTCTGGACGATCGACTTCGAAAGCACCGCATACCAGAGCGAGTCCCCGAGGTAGTTGAACTGGACATCGAAGTCGAAGCGCCAGAACTGCAACACGCCATAGAGAAGCATCACGAGGAAGGCTGCCTGCAGAACGTAGGGCGCGGAACTCCTCAGCAGCTTTCTCATAGGCATCGATTAGCTTTCTTGGTGCCGTCGGCCGCGCGGTTACGGGAGAGGTCGGCGGCGGCAGGTCGTATGACCCGCCCACACGTGGAGAACGAACGAAGGGCCGGCGAGGACCGGCGTGCACGTGTGCGAGGGAACGAGCCTTGGCGCGAGGCCCGTCAGCGATTGTTCTGGCTGCCGCTGCGGCATCGGTCGGGTGTCTTCTGACTTCCGCGACACTTTCAACATCGCGCGTCGCGTATCAGTCGCGAAGCACGGCCACACGACGACGACTCAATCCGGACGACACAGCTCGGCGGGTGCAGCACGCTAGCGGCTCATTCTAACCCGTGTACTCAGTTGATTGGTTCCGAGCTCCGGGTTCTGGGTTTCCAGGTTGGGTTCCTCGTTCCTCGTTCGTTCCAGGTTCCCCGGGGATTCAACGGTTCCTGGTTCTTTGGTTCCGAGTTTCCAGGTTCGTCGCAGGCTCGATTGGAGCGACGGCGATATTGCGAACCCGGCACTTGGAACCGGAACCCGTGAACAAGGAACCTGGAACGAACCCGGAACCTGGAAGCCAACCTGGAACCCAGAACCCGGAACCCGGAACCGTACTCAACACAAGTGGAGTGCCCCACCCTCCACCGCGGAAGTCCGCGAGGCGGTGACTGCGGCTCCGCTGGCATGTCGCCTCGAGTTCAGCTCGGCTCCGCGTGATCGCGTCGCATGCACACGGACCGACTGTGCGATGATTGGCGATCATCGAGGGGACTGACACATGCATACGACACGTCGCGGATTCCTGCATTTCACCGGCGCCACGGCCGCCGCAGCCTGGGCGGCCTCGCGGTCCGCGAGCGGGCCGCACGCGACGCTTGAACCGCTGGCCTCGGCCGCCGGCGCCCCGAAGAAGGCGGTGCTCGTCTCGATGCTCCCGAAGGAGCTGTCGATCCTCGACCAGTTCAAGCTCGCGAAGGAGATCGGTTTCGCCGGGACCGAGGTGCACACCGTCACCGATCCCGCGCAGGCCGAGGAGATGCGCGCGGCCTCGCAGGCCACCGGGCTCGTGATTCATTCCGTGATGAACGAGGCGCACTGGAAGTTTCCGCTCTCGAGCGCCGACCCCGACGTGGTGCGCCAGAGCGTCGCCGGGATGGAAACATCGCTGAGGAACGCCGCGCTGTTCAAGGCCGGCACCGTGCTGCTGGTGCCCGCCGTGGTGGACGCGCAGACCTCGTACGCCGACGCGTGGAAGCGGTCGCAGCAGGTGATCCGCGAGCGCATCCTGCCGCTTGCCGCCGAGCTCAAGGTCGTCGTCGCGCTCGAGGAAGTCTGGAACAAGTTCCTTCTCAGCCCGCTCGAGTTCGCGCGCTACGTCGATGAGTTCCAGTCGCCCTGGGCCAAGGCCTACTTCGATGTCGGCAACGTCGTCTTCTATGGATTCCCGCAGGATTGGATCCGCACCCTCGGGCAGCGGATCGTTCGCGTGCACCTGAAGGACTTCAAGCTCGAACGCGGCGCCGGCACCTTCAAGTGGAAGAACATCGGCGAAGGCGACATCGACTGGGTGGCCGTGCGCAAGGCATTCAACGACATCGGCTACGACGGCTACATGACGACGGAGATCGATGCCGGTGACAAGGCGTATCTCACGGACGTGAACGCGAGGCTGGATCGGTTCCTCAAGGGCGAACGACCGACGGCATAGAGGACTTCCGCGTCTCCGATTGCAGGACTAGCCTTCCTGCCGGAGCGCGGCGTCGATCGCGGCCAGCTCCGGCTGCTGCAACTGCAGGTCGGGCGCGCGAACGAACTCGTCGACCTGGTCGGCGCGGCGCGCGCCGACAATCGCGCCGGTGACGGCGGGATTGTGCAGCGTCCACGCGATCGCCACCTCCGCCACCTGGCGCCCGTGCCGCGCGGCGATGTCGCGCAGCACGTCCACGACCCGCAGGGCCATCGTGAGCTGTGGCTCCTTGAACCACGCCGCGTTTCTCCGCCAGTCATCCGCAGGCAGTGACGCGATCCGCTCACGCGTCATCTTGCCCGACAGCAATCCCGACTGCATCGGCGAGTACACGATCACGCCGACATCGTGCTCGCGGCACCACGGGAGCTCCCGGTGCTCGATGTCGCGCCGGAGCAGGGAGTAGGGCGGCTGCAGGCTCGTGACCGGGGCGATCGCATGCACGCGCGCGAGCTGGTCGGCATCGAAGTTCGACGCACCGAGGTACCCCACCTTGCCCTCGCGGCGCAGGTCGTTCATCGCCTGCCATGCATCTTCCAGGCGCCCGGCATCGTAATCGGCGGGCGCGCTTGGCCACTTCGGCCAGTGGATCTGGTAGAGGTCGATGCGCTCGACCCCCAGACGCTGCAGGCTGGCCTCGCACTCCTTTCGAATTGATTCCGGCCGGAGGCTGTGCGTGACCGTCCCTGTGTCATCCCACACCAGGCTGCATTTCGTGAACACATATGGACGATCCGCGGCAGGGATGTCGGCGAGCGCCTGTCCGACGACAGACTCCGATCGGCCGAGCCCGTACGCAGGCGCGGTGTCGATCCAGTTGATCCCATGGTCGACGGCCCGCCTGATCGCAGCGATCGAATCGCCATCGTCCTGTGGCCCCCAACCGAACCGCCACGCGCCGCCAATTGCCCATGCGCCGAGGCCGATGGGTGTGATGTCCAGGTCTGACTGTCCGAGCTGTCTCGTGTGCATGTGTGCTCCGTGTGATCGTCCACGCATTATCGATCGCGGGCGGTCGGGTCCGTTATTTCGACCAGCAGCGGGGCGGTTACCGGCGCTCGGCTGCGGTCTCATCCGCGCGGGCGACAGAATCGAGGCTGTTGACAGCATTACAGTAAATATGTATATTGCTGTCATGAAGGCCGGAGCGCAACCCGACCTGTCGCTGGGCGACCTCGTCGCTGAAGTCCAGCAGACGCTCCGGCGCCTCGGCATCGAGGATCGCGGCCCTGATGGACGGGTGGCCGCCGTTCCCGACGCGCGCACCGTGCGCTACTACACAACACTCGGCCTGGTGGATCGCCCGCGCATCGTGGATCGCGAGGCGCGGTACCGCGGGCGGCACGTCCTGCAGCTGGCGGCCATCAAGCGGCTGCAGTCCACGGGCGCCCGGCTCGCCGACGTCCAGCGCCGGCTGTACGGCCGATCGGATGCCGAGCTCCAGGCGCTCCTCGACATCGGCGCCGCGGGCCGAGCCGTGGCGCCAGAGCCAATCGTCTGGCGCGAAGTTTCCGTCGCGCCGGGTCTCAAGATCGTGGCCCAGTCGGACTGGACCGCTGACGGCAGCGAAGACGACCTCATTCAGCGGGTGCGCGCGGCGCTCGACGTGCTGTCGGCGCGGCAACCCAGGAAAGGACGGCAGTGATGGCTCTCGACGGAGGAGTGGCGCTCGACATCCACGAGGAGGATGGCCCTCGCACGCGCGGCCTGGGTGCGATCTGGACGGGCGCGGAAGCGGAGCGGCAGCCGCTGCCGCTCGCCAGCGTGTCGATCGCGGCATCGGTGGCCGATCGCATCGCGGAGGTGACGGTCACCCAGGTGTTTCGCAACACGTTCTCCGATCCGATCGAAGCCGTCTATACGTTCCCGCTGGATGGCGGATGTGTCGTCTCGCGATTCGAGATGCAGGCCGGCGAGCGGACGCTGCACGGCGTGATCCGGGAGCGTGCACAGGCGCGGCAGGACTATCAGCAGGCGCTGGACGAGGGCAAGCGGGCGGCGCTGCTCGAGCAGGAGCGCGATGATGTCTTCACCATCCAGCTGGGGAACCTCCCGCCTGGCGAGAACGCCACGATACGGTTGACGTACTCCGAGGAGCTGAGCTTCTTCGACAGCGGCTTGACCGAGCTGCGCCTTCCGCTCGTCGTCGGCATCCGCTACATCGCCGGCGAGCCGCTGCCGGGGGCATCGGCCGGACACGGCACCGAGGGCGACACAACCGTCGTTCCGGATGCCTCGCGAATCACGCCGCCACGACTGGCGGACGGGTTCGATCCCGCGGTTCACCTTGCCATCACGGTCGACATCGCCGGCGACGCGCCGAGCGATCTGACCTGCTCGCAGCACGCGACGCGGATCGGCGCCGCTGGCGGCCACACGACGATTTCGCTCGCACGCGCCGATGAGCGGCTCAATCGCGATTTCGTGCTGCGCTGGCGCGTCGCGGCCGCCGGGGAGATTCGGCCGTCGCTCCATTTCTACCGGCGCCCGTCCGGCGACCGGTACGGCATCGTGTCGCTTGGCGTCGGCGCGGGCCCGGGCGAGTCCATCGCGCGCGACATCGTCTTCCTGCTCGATCGGTCGGGGTCGATGAAGGGATCGAAGATGGCGTCTGCGGCACGAGCCTGCGCGCTGTTGCTCGGCACGCTCGGCCCGGCCGATCGCTTCGCGTTGGTGGCGTTCAGCGGCCGACCGCAGTGGCTCGTCGGCGACGGGGGCGCCAACTCGCTCGTGACCGCGGACCGCAACGGGATTGCGCGCGGTGAGCACCTGCTGCGCGATGTGCAGGCGGATGGCGGAACCGAGCTCTTCTCGGCCCTCCAGGGTGCGCTCGACCTGCTCGCCGGTCGTCGCGATGCAGCCGGCCGTGTGCCCGTCGTGGTGCTCATCACCGATGGGGAGGTTGGGGACGAGTCGCGGGCGCTCGCGCTCGTCCAGCGCGCCGGCGTCCGCGTGTTCACGGTGGGCGTTGACACGAGCGTGAACAGCGGCCTGCTGAAGCGGATTGCGCAGGCCGGCCGTGGCACTTTCGTGCTGACAGAGCCCGGCGCGGGCCTCGACCGGGCACTCGAGGCGATCGCGCGGGAGATCGGCGCGCCGATGATCGAGAACCTGACGATCGCCGTCGACGGCGGCGCCATAACGGACGTCGCGCCGGAACGGCTGCCCGACCTGTTTGCCGGCCGCGCAGCGACGATCGCCTTCCGCGCCGAACAGGGCTCCATAGTACGGGTCAGCGGCCGGCGTGCCGATGGAACGCCGTTCGTGCTCGAGGTGAGCGGCAGGGAGGTGGACCTGCCGGCAATCGCGCATCTCTGGGCACGACGTCGCCTCACCGACCTCGAGGATCGTTACCGGCTGGCGCGCACGGGCCAGCCGGCGATGGAAGCCGAGATCATCGCGCTCTCGACGTCTCACGGCGTCCTCTCGCGGTTCACCGCATTCCTCGTCGTCGATGATCGGCAGGCGGTGGTTTCGACCGCGGATCGGCGAACGATCGTGCAGCCGGTCGAGATGCCGCACCTGTGGGCGGCAGGCGTGCCGCTGTCCTCCATGAGTAGGATATCGCCCGTGACGATGGCGGACTGGGACATGCTTGCCGCGGCTCCGCGGGAGCTACTCAGCCGGCGGATGGCGGGAACCCCGGGAGCGAGCATGTCGCGGGCCGCTGGTGACAGCGTCCCACCGGCCGCACCGGCGACGCCGACAAACGGGATACTGAGCGAAAGGGACCAGCGGGCGGACCCTCACCCGCCGATCGTGCGTCGCGACATTGACGAGCAGGTGGAC
The DNA here is from genome assembly GCA_963697705.1 of Vicinamibacteria bacterium. Taxonomy (GTDB): domain Bacteria; phylum Acidobacteriota; class Vicinamibacteria; order Vicinamibacterales; family JAENWD01; genus CAVUCH01. The sequence continues at coordinate 285,779 of CAVOPA010000003.1, read as the reverse complement.
CGCCTGGTGCCGATCCTCCATGAGATCGCTGGTGGAAGCGAGGATCCTGAGCGCTACTCTGAGGCGCTGCGGATCGTCGATCGGCTGCTTGCGATGCTTGCAGCGTCGAGGCCGAACGAACTCCGAGCGCTGGCCCGCACCCTCGAACGACTGCGCGACCACCTGGCGGCAGCGACCCACCGCCCGCAGGAAATTGAAACCGTCAGCCGCGAGCTATGGGAAGCACTGGAACAGGCCGGGCTCCCGCCGCGGCGCCGCTTCTGGGACACGGTGTAGCGACGTGGGCGACAAGCCCTCGAGTGTCACCCGGCGGTTGGCTTGCCGCGCCAGAAACGGTGCCTGGCACGATTTCGGGCTGGCGGTTGCGTGCGGAGTTCTGGCGGGCTGCTCGTTCAGCCCGCCGGCTGAACATCGCTCCGCCGGCAGGCCACGGACCCCGACCGAGGCTGCCGGGGATTATGCCGAGCCGCGCGCGCGGATGGTCCGCGACCAGATCGCAGCGCGTGGGGTGCGCGAGCCCCGTGTGCTCGACGCCATGCGGCGCGTGCCCCGGCACCTGTTCGTGCCCGAGGCACTCCGCGCGGCGGCGTACGAGGACTCCCCGCTCCCCATCGGCCACGGGCAGACGATCTCGCAACCCTTCATCGTCGCGTGGATGACCGAGGCGCTGCAGGTGACGCCGCAGAGCCGCGTCCTCGAAATCGGAACCGGCTCCGGCTACCAGGCGGCGGTGCTCTCGCTCGTCGTGGCGGATGTCTACACGATCGAGATCGTCGCGCCGCTGGCGGAATCGGCCAGACACACCCTCGAGTCGCTCGGCTACACGAACGTGCACGCAATGGTCGGCGATGGCTACGCGGGTTGGCCCGAGCACGCGCCCTTCGACGCCGTCATCGTCACGGCGGCCCCCGACCAGGTGCCGCAGCCGTTGATCGATCAGCTCCGCGTCGGCGGCCGGCTCGTCGTTCCCGTGGGTGGGGGCGCCGCGCAGCAGATGACGGTGATCACGAGGCGCGCAGACGGTGTGACCCGGGAAGAGCGGATGCCGGTCCGGTTCGTGCCGCTCGTGCATCCCTGAGCCGCAGCTTCCCTCGTTGCCGATCGTGGAGGGTGAACATTCTCGAGGGACGAGCGTCGACGCGCCGACCCCTTTCCTGTTGACAAACTAGAGAAGTGCGGACTACCTTCCTGTTGACGTTCAACAGGAGGCAGTGTTGGCGCCACGTGGCGACATCATGCAGGGCACCCTCGACTTGATGGTGCTCCGCACCCTCGAAACCATGGGCCCGCTGCACGGGTGGGGCATCGCGCAGCGCCTCGAGCAGGTCTCCGAAGACGCCCTGCGCGTCAACCAGGGCACCCTCTATCCCGCGCTGCTGCGGCTGGAGCAGCGGGGCCTCATCCGCTCGAAGTGGGGCACGTCCGAGAACAACCGCCGCGCCCGGTTCTACAGCCTGACCGCCAGCGGACGGCGGCAGCTGCAGGCCGAGCGCGACGAGTGGCATCGGCTCTCCGCAATCGTCAATCGCATGCTCGCGACGGAGGACTGACATGCGTGCGGCCTGGACCTGGCTTCGCCGACTGCTTCACTCGCTCCGCGGCCGCGGCCGCGACGCCGAGCTCGATGAGGAGCTGCGCTTCCACCTCGACATGCAGGCCGCCGCGGAGATACGACACGGCAGGCCGCCCTCGGACGCGGCGCGTGCGGCCCGGCTGCGCCTCGGCGGGGCGGAGGCGATCAAGGAAGCCTACCGCGACCAGCAGGGCATCCCCGTCGCCGACGCCCTCCTGCAGGACGTGCGCTACGCCGCCCGTGGGCTGCGCCGCGACGCCGGATTCGCGCTGATCGCCGTCGCGACGCTCACGCTCGGCATCGGCGCCACGACTACGATCTTCAGCCTGGTGCGGGGTGTGCTGCTCGATCCGATGCCCTACCCTGACGCCGGACGCCTGATCAGGGTCTACGAGTCGAATCCGCAGTTCCCGGCGTTCCCGGTGGGGCCCTACGGATTGCTGGCCTACCGCCACGAGAACCACACGCTCGCGGGGTTCGCGGGCTACGTTCGCGAAGACCTGCAGCTCGCCATCGACAGCCGGCCCGAACGGCTGCGCGGACTGCAGGTCTCGAGCAACTACTTCCAGGTGCTCGGCGTGCTGCCGGCAATCGGGCGCCCGTTCACATGGGCGGACGAGCGCGAGCACGCCGACGTGGCCGTCCTCAGCAACGCGGTGTGGCGCGCGCGGTTCCAGGCGGATCCCGCCGTGGTCGGCCGCGCCGTGCGGCTGAGCGGTCGTCTGTTCACGATCGTTGGCGTCATGCCCGCAGGGTTCGAGCACACCGGCGGCACGTACCGCAGTACCGGGCAGGGCGAAACGGTGGATGTGTGGTGGCCGCTGCCGCTCGAGAACGCGAGCAAGCGAAAGGGGTGGCACTACATCAACGCGGTCGCGCGCTTGAAGCCCGGTGTCACGGTGCCGCAGGCGCGGGCCGATCTCGCCGCGGTGTCGGCGCGAATCCGGAGCGGCGACGACGGCCGGTGGGACATTCGCGCCGTGCCGCTGCTCGAAGATGTCGTCGGCCGCTCGGGCGACGCGCTCTCCCTGCTGCTGCTCGGTGTCGGCGTGGTGATGCTCATCGCCTGCGCGAACGTCTCGAGCCTGATGCTCGCGCGCGCGACCGCCCGCCGCCGCGAGCGCGCCGTGCGGTTCGCACTCGGCGCCAGCCGGTGGCGTCTGCTGCAGCAGTCGATCGTCGAATCGCTCGTGCTCGCGCTGCCTGGCGCCGTCGGCGGGGCGCTCCTGGCCGCGGCCGGCGTCGGCCTCCTGACCGCCGTGCTCCCACCCGACTTCCCGCGCCTGCAGAACGTGCGCGTCGACATCGTGGTGCTGGCCTTTTCGGCCCTGCTCGCCGTCGTGGCCGCCGTGGTGTTCGGGCTGCTTCCCGCCTGGCAGCAGGCCCACGACGACGTGCATCCGATGCTGCACGATGCGGGCGCCCGCACGGGGGCGAGCCGCCGAACGGTGCAGCTGCGGAACATGCTGGTGATCTCGGAAATCGCGCTGGCCTCTGCCCTGCTCATTGGCGCGGGCCTGCTCGCGCGCAGCTTCGTGCGCCTGCAGCAGGCGCCTGCAGGCTTCGACAGCCGCGGCGTCGTCACGGCCTTAGTCGGCTTGCCCGAGGCGCGCTATCCGGAGCCGGACGACTCGGAGCGCTTTTTTCAGCAGCTCGCGGCGGCCGTGCGCGCGATGCCGGGCGTCAGGTCCGCCGGGTTGGGCGGCGACATACCCTGGACCGGCTACGACGAGAACACCGGCTTCGACATCGTCGGGCGTCCGGCGCGCGAGGAGCCGAGCGCCAGGTTCCACGTCGCCACACCGGGATACTTCGAGACACTCGGCATCAGGCTGAAGGCCGGCCGGCTGTTCGACCAGCGCGACAGTGTCCGGTCGCCGGCGGTGGTGCTCGTGAACGATGCCCTGGCCGCGCGGTACTTTCCGGGAGAGAACCCGATCGGACGCGTGCTCTCGATCTGGGACAAGCCGCGCACGATTGTCGGCGTGGTGGGCAGCATCAAAGACAGCCCGACGGATGCGGCCGCCGTGCCGGCATTCTGGTGGCCGCACGCGCAGCAGCCGAACCCGGCGCAGATGCTGGTCGTGCGCACGGATCGCGATCCGCTCGACATCGTCCCGGAGTTGCGGCAGATGCTGGCGCGTCTCGATCCGGAGCTGCCGCTGGCGGATGTCAGGACGCTCGAGGACGTCGCCGCGTCAGCGACGGCGGAGCGGCGCTTCGTGCTGGCGATGACCGCGCTCTTCGCGGCGGCCGCGCTGCTGTTGGCGGCGGTAGGCGCATACGGCGTGCTGGCCTGGACGGTGCGGCAGCGGACGCGCGAGATGGGCGTGCGCGTGGCGCTCGGCGCCCGATCCCGCGACGTGTTGGTGCTCGTGCTCTCTCAAAGCGGTCGGCTGGCCCTGACCGGGGTCGTCGCGGGCAGCATCGCGGCGCTTGCCTCCGGACGGGTGCTGCAGGCGCTGTTGTTCGGCGTGTCGGCTCGCGACGCGGCGACGTTCGCGGCCGCCGGCGGCACGATGCTTCTCATCAGCTGCCTGGCGGCCGTCGGGCCGGCATGGGCCGCGACCCGGGCAGACCCGGTGAAGGCACTGCGGCTCGAATAGCGATGCACCGTCTCACGCGGGCGGAGGCGTAACCTCCTCACGCGAGCGTGAGGTCGATGCGCGTCACGGAGGCCGGCGCGACGGTGTGCACCACGGTGCTGCCGGCCAGCCTGGCGTCACCACTGGTGGGGCGTACCGCGTCGGGTGCGTCGAACGAGTTATGGGCGTGGATCTCGGTGGACGCGAGCTGCGTCCAGCGCGCCTGGACGACGTTGGCGCCGCGGACGGCGATCTCGGTTTCGCGCGGCTCGCTGATCGCGGGATTCACCAGCGTGAGCACGATCCGCCGGTTCGAGAGAGAGGCCGATCCCTGCAGGCCCCAGAAGCTGGCCGGTGCACCGGCGCGCGTGAGCGCCACGCGCGGGGCCGACACCAGCGTGCGCAGCGATTGGGCGCCCTGGTGATCGGCGTGCATGGCAAACACGTGATAGGTGGGCGTCGTAATGAACCGATCGCCATCGGCGAAAAACAGCGCGTGCAGGCAGTTGACCAGCTGCGCGACGGCGGCGGCTGCTACCTTGTCGGCGTGGCGGTTGAAGGTGTCGAGCGTCAGCCCTGCCAGCACGGCGTCACGCATCGTGGATTGCTGACCGAGCTGGTGCGTGGGGGCCAGCTGCGTGCCGGGACGGTACCACGCGCCCCACTCGTCGACGACCAGCTTCACCTTGTGCGCGGAATCGTGCACGGCCATCGCGGCCCAGTGGTTGGTGATGAGGGTCTCCATCTTGTCGGCCTCTCGGAGCAGCTCGTACCACTCCTCGGGCGGAAACGTCAGCGCATCTCCCTTGCCCGCGTTCCAGTCGGTCGTGCGGCCCTGGCTCACGTTCCATGAGTAGTGGTGCAGCGCCCACCCGTGCAGTGAGTTGATCAGGTTCTTGTCGCGCCCCGTCAGCCCGCCGAAGAACTCGCGCGTCCACTCGACATCGCCGCTGTTCGGGCCGGCGCCGATGAACTGCAGCGGCACGCCGTAGCCAGGCACCCATGCCGTGTAGCGGCGGTACTCGGTCGCGTACTCCTCGGGGGTGAAGTTCCCGCCGCAGCCCCACGACTCGTTGCCGACGCCCCAGTAGCGCACGTTGAACGGTTCGCCGCCGCGGCTCTTCGCCAGCGTGGTGCTGCCAGCCGGCGCATTGCAGTACTCGACCCAGTGGGCGAACGAGAGCGCCGGCAGGCTCCGGAGGTTGGCGGCGATGTACGGCTGCGCGCCCGCGAGCTGGCAGAACCTCAGGAACTCGCTCGTGCCGAACGCGTTTGGCTCGTACTTCTGCGGTCCATTCGGCACGGCGGCGTCGAGCGCCCAGAAGTTCGTGCGCGTCGGCCGGTTCGCGCGCGGGCCGATGCCGTCCTGCCAGTCGTAGCTGTCGGCGAAACAGCCGCCGGGCCAGCGGATCAGCGGCGCCCTGATCGTCTTCAGGTGATCGACGAGGGCCCGGCGGATGCCACCGTCATTCGGCACCTTCGAGCCGTCGCCCACCCAGATGCCGTCGTAGACGACGCCGCCGAGGTGTTCGGCGAAGTGCCCCTGGATCTCTGGCGCAATGCGGCCGATGGGCTCATTCAGCAGAATGTCGATGCGCGAGTCGGTCACGGCACTCGCGCGTGGCGCCAGCAGCAGCCCCGCACCAGCCACCGCGCTGGTGGCGATGAACTCGCGTCGGTTTACAGGCATCTCGGTTGGCTCCCTGCGCCGTTCGGTTAGAACTCACTTTCAGTTCTTGGTTTCTGAGTTTTCTCGTTTCAGTTCCCACCCCACCGATCGGGGAAGTCCGGAGTATCTGCGCGATCGGCGAAGGCATGCAAGGTCTAACGGCCCCCGGTACTGGGCCATTTTGAAAACGCTGAAAAATAATGCGTTCTCAAACAAAGTGGAGAACCACACGGCAGCGGGCGGCGCTACTTCATGTGCACAGCTTCGGCCGCGTGCATCAGACCTTGCGAGTGACCGCTGCGATGCAGGCTGGCGCGGCGAATTACGTCTGGAGCGTTGATGAAATCGTCGGACTGCTACACTGACGGTTGAAGCGACTCGGTAGCCAAGAACGGCCCGGGAGGGCAACCTGTGCGCGGAAGAACGGTCAGGCAGCGCCTTACCGGCGTTGCCGCAGCGGCGATCTTGATCATGGCCAGCGCATGCACCTCGCCGCGACCACCATCGCACCCGTTGGTGCGCCTGGCAGAACTCGAGATCGACCCCGCTCAACTGGACAGCTACAAGGCTTTCCTTCGTGAAGAGATCGAAACCTCGATTAGGGTCGAGCCGGGGGTGCTCAACTTGTACGCGGTCGCAGTGAAGGGACAACCCGCACAAATCAGGATTTTCGAGATGTACGCCGACACGGCCGCCTACGAGGCGCATCTCCAGACACCCCACTTCCTGAGGTACAAGACAGGCACGCAAGGCATGGTGAAATCGCTTCGCCTGCTAGAAACGGAGCCAGTGTTGCTCGGCGCGAAGTAGCCCCAATCAAACTGATGACCCACTACCCGCCCCATTTGCCGTCGCGCTGTCAAATCGGCTTAATCTACGGCGACAAGCGACCGAGCGGAATCCTGCGGGCCGGTTGAGCAGCCGCGGAATGACCAGGCCAGATCTCCCGCATGGCGAGGAAGACCCGTACGAGCTGAGCCGCTTCGTGCGGGCACAGAAGCACGTCTACGCGGACGCATTGTCGGAGATCACCAACGGTCGCAAGCGCACGCACTGGATGTGGTTCGTCTTCCCGCAGCTCGCCGGGCTCGGAGTCAGCGCCACCTCGGAGCGCTATGCGATTGCGACTGTTGATGAAGCGCGCGCGTATCTCGATCACCCCATCCTCGGGCCGCGGCTATTGGAGTGCAGCGAGTCGCTCCTGCGCGTCGAGGGCCGATCCGCCACCGCGATACTCGGGACACCAGACGACCTGAAGCTGAGGTCGTGCGCGACGCTCTTCGCGTCGGTGTCGCCACCGGGTTCGGTGTTCGACCGCGTGCTGGAAAAGTACTACGGCGGTGCACGCGACCCGAAGACATTGCGGCTGCTCGGGATGGCAGGGCAGCCGCCCGGCGGGCATGGATAGATTGAACCGCCGCACGATGAACGCGTCCTGCGGCTCGTGCCGTGTCCCACGCTGAGCGCGCCGCTCATTCGCCGTTCCAACGTCGAGCTGAGTGAGCCAACCACGGGGGTGGCGTCTCAAGGATCCATCGCCCGGGAACCTTTCTCTCAGCGTCTGAGTCTTTGAAAGAGAATGACCAGACTTATGCACAGGCGCACCCTGCTCGGTACCGGTGTGCTTGCGGGAGCCGGAGCGGCCTGGACCAGCATGTCCTCGTCGTGGAGCGCGCGGTTTCTCCGCGAGCGGGTCGCCGAGTGGGGAAGGGATGTACCGCCGGCGCCTCGAAAGCCGGTACCCGCCGAATGGGATGACAACGCGATCACGGTCGCGTGGCTCGGGCACGCCACCGTTCTCGTCAACTTCTACGGCCTCCGTCTCATCACCGATCCCGCGCTGTTCTCTCGAATTGGTGTCGACCTTGGCCTGGGCAGCTTCGGTCCTCTCCGGTTGGTGCAGTGCGCGCTCGCCGCGGACGAACTGCCCGAGATCGATCTCGTGCTCGTCTCGCACGCGCACTTCGATCACCTCGACACGCCCTCGCTCGGCGCCATCCGCGGCAGGCCCGCCGCGGTCATGGCGGCAGCGACATCGGATCTGCTTCCGTCCCGGAGGTACTCGTCTGTTCGCGAGCTTCGCTGGAACGAATCGACGAAGGTCGTCACGCGTCACGGCGAGGCGCTGGTCCGCTCGATCGAGGTGAACCACTGGGGCGCCCGCATCGGGCGCGACGTCCGGCGCGGCTATACCGGCTTCATCGTCGAGCGCGAGGGACGCCGGCTGCTGGTCGGCGGAGACACGGCACAGACCGACGTGTTCAGGGCGCACCGGCGCTTCGGGCCGTTCGAGGCCGCCGTCATGCCAATCGGCGCGTACGATCCGTGGATCCGCTACCACTGCACGCCGGAACAGGCGGTCGCGATGGCCGATGCCGCGGGCGCACGTGTGTTCGTACCCGTGCACCACCAGTCCTTCCAACTGAGCCGCGAGCCGTTCACCGAGCCGATCGAGCGAGCCGAGCACGCGCTACGACAGGAACGCGACCGGCTCGCCGTGCGCGAAATCGGCGAGACCGCCGTGATCTCGGCCTGATCCCTGCCCCATGGGTTGCGCTGCATCCAGCCGGAAGCAGCCCAGTGATCCGCATCACGAGGCGGGCGGAATCAGCTGTGAGTGTGCACGCGGCTCACTCCGCGCGCAGCGCCTGGATCACATCCACTTTCGCGGCGCGCGCTGCGGGCAGGAGTGAGGCGACGACGGCCGCCGCGACGAGGATGGCCGCGGCGGCCAGGATCGACGCCGTACCGGGCATCCGGATCTGCATGACGTAGGCGCCGACCACGCGGGCCAGCACACCCCCGCCGACGACACCAGCCAGCACACCGGCAGCGGCAATCCACACTCCTTCCCCCAGCACGCGCGCCAGGAGGTGCCGCGGCTCCGAGCCGATGGCGAGCCGGATGCCGAACTCGCGCGTCCGCGCGCTGACCGAGAAGGCGAGCACGCCGGCCACGCCGACGACCGCGATGAGGAGCGCGACTCCCGCGAACACGCCGAAGACGAGCGCGTTGAGCCGATCCGGCGCCAGCACCTCCGCGCGCACGTCGTCGAGCGTGGCGGCCTGCTCGACCGGCTGATCGGGCGAGAGCGCGCGAACGATGCGTGTGATGGCGGGAACCAGCGCGTACGGGTCCGTGCGGGCGTGAACGAAGAGGCGGCCGACGAAGATCTCCTGCTCCAGCGGGTGGTACACCGTCAGGGCCGGTCCCGGGACGATGTTCTCGTCGTCGACATCGGCCACGACGCCGATGATGCGACGGGGCTCGGTGCTCACGTCGATGAACTTCATGACCGGATCGGTCCAGAGCAGGCGACGGTTCAGCGCGTCCTGCGTGGGGAACATCCGCTTCGCGAGGCTCTGGCTGACGATCACCACGCGTTCGGAATCGCGGCGGTCGGCGTCGGTGAAGTCGCGGCCGGCAATCACCGGGACCCCGAGCGCGGCGAAGAACCCCGGTGTGACGGTCCGGAACCGCGCGCGCGGATCTTCCTCGCCGCCGGCGCGGGCGTATCCTTCCGCCGAGAACTGGAATCCGGGCCCGAACGTGCCGGCGTCTCTCCACGGCACCATGGTGCCGATGGCCACCTGCTGCACGCCGGGGAGCGCGCTGATGCGCCGAACCACCTCCCGGTAGAAGCCGGCGATCTCTTCCGGTGGCCGCGTGTAGGACACGATCGGCACGTTGATGGCGAGCACCCTGCGCGTATCGAAGCCGGCGGGGGTCGCCTGCAGCTTCAGCAGCGTCGTCAGCAGCATCCCGGCGCCCGCCAGCAGGACGAACGATGCGGCAATCTGCGTGACGGCGAACACGCGCAGGCGCCGGTTCGTGCCCGACGTCACCCGCAGCGTGCCATTCGAAAGACCCATCCCGGCGGTGGCGTCGGCCGCCGGCAGCCGCGGCACGAACGCCAGCAGGACCGCCGCTGCAAGCGCGAGGCTGACGCCGACCCAGAGCAGGGTGGCGTCGACCCTGACATCGAGGGCGCGCACGGAGAAGCGCGCGGCGTACTGCGCCAGCACCGACACCATGGGTCGCGCGATCAGGACCCCGAACGCCGCGCCGCAGCCGCACAGGAGCAGGCTCTCGGCGAGCAGCGTCCGGCGGAGCGCGACCGTGGTCGCGCCCAGGGCAGCGCGGATCGCCAGCTCGCCCTCGCGCCTGACGGAGCGCGCCAGGATCAGGTTCGCAACGTTCGAGCAGGCGATCAGGAACACGAGGCCGGACGCGGCGAGGAGAACGAGCAGCACGGTCCGGGCCGGCGAGATGATCTGGTCGCGCAGCCGCACCGCGTCGATCCGGAAATCCGCGTTCCGCGGGTACGCCTCGGGATGCGCCTTGACCATGGCCGCGTACGCGGTGCGCAGCTCGGCACGCGCCTGATCGAGGTCGGCCGACGGCGACAGCCGGGCAAAGAGCTCCGTCATGCGGTGCACGCGGCCGTCCACCATCGTGGCCGACAGGTGATGCGGGCTGGTCACGACGTTGGCGAGGATCTCCGTCTGCGCGGGGTACGGGATGGAGGGCTCGACGACCCCCACGATGGTGGCCGATCGGTCGCCCAGCCGCACGGTCTTGCCGATCACCGACCGATCGCTGCCGAGCGCCGTGGTCCAGAAGCGATGCGTCAGCACGGCGGCGCCGGCTGCCTGCGGCCCATCGTCTGCCGGACCGAGCAGGCGGCCGATGATCGGCCGAAGTCCCATCACCGCAAAGTACGACCCACCGACGACGCCTGCCCGAACCACGCGGGGCTCGCCCAGCCCGACCATCGTGAAATCGATGGTGGAGAAATCCCCGAAGGCGGTGAGCGTCGTGACCCGCGAGCGGAGGTCGCGAATCTCAGGGACGGAGAAGTTGGCGTTCTCGGCGCCGATCCCCTTGGCGCTCTGGTGTATGTAGATCAGGCGATCCTCATCCTTGTTCACCAGGGGTTTCAGGAGAACGCCGCGCACGACGCTGAAGATCGCGGCGTTGGCGCCGATGCCGAGGGCGAGGGTGATGACGACCGTGAGGGCCAGCCCTTTGACCCTGGCCAGCGACCGGACGGCAAATCGGATGTCGGTGACAAAGCTCATGCAGCTCTCCGTGGTTCTTACCGGTAGTCGATCGGGCAGCCGGGAAATCGACAGGGCGGATCCGGCGGGCCTGGCCAGGCGAGTACCCCCAGCGTTCGCTGGTGTGTCACCGCATCAGTCAGGTGGGGCAGGGCTTCTGACCTGCAAAATCGGCGCGCGCAAGCAGGCCTGAAGGCCTGCCCCACATGGCTGCCACAAGTGGATGGGTTAGTAGCTGGCAGGCGTCGTGCCCGCCGAGGGCGCGGGGCGGAGGGGCGGGAGCCCCAACCTGCGCCTGGCCTCCTCGCGTATCTCCACCGTGCGCGTACGCGCTCGCCACCTCGTACTGCCCCGCGACGCGGATGCCCTCCTCGAGATCCGGCACGGTCAGGGTCGGGTTCAGCAGCGAGTGGTCGATCATCCGGCGACGTCGGAGTAGGTGAAGCGCATACACCTCAACACGGCCGCGCCGCTGCCGCAGCTGTCAACGAAACGGTTGACCCTAAACGATAACGGGTAACGGATAACGGTTACGGTTAACGGTTAACGTAACGTCGACCCACTGCTGCTCTTTGTGGCTCCTTGCGATCGCCTCGCAGAGGAGCACTTCCTTGTGTCCGTCCTCGAAGGTGGCGTAGAACGGGGTCTCGGATCGCCGGCCGTTCAGGACGTCCGTGTAGACCGCGCGATAGAGCTGCTTGAAGGTGTCAGGGAAACCCTCGTTGTGGCCGCCGGGGTAGCTGGCGAAACGGGCGGCGTCCGGATCGAGCAGGGAGGGGTCGCGCATCAGGTCACGATTGGCTTCGCCGCGCTCGCCAATCCACAGGCTGTTCGGCGCTTCGCTGTTGAAGTACAGCGCCTTGCTGCTGCCCGCGATCTCGTAGCGCAGGCAGTTCTTCCGACCTGCCGTCACCTGCGATACCGTCAGCACGCCGCGTGCGCCGCTCTTGTAGCGCAGGAGGATCGCGCCGAAGTCCTCCGTGTCGATCGGCACAGGCTCTCGCTCGACGGGTTGTCCGCCGTCCTTGCCTTTGAACGTCTCGACCGAGCCGGCCGGCGGCTTGAGCCGCGTCGTGTGCACCGTTTTCAGGTCGGCCATCACCGCTTCCACCTCGAGGCCGCTGACGAATCCGACGAGGTCGAGCCAGTGTGTGCCGACATCGCCAACCGCCCGGAGCTCGCCGCCCTCGCTCTTGAGGACGCGCCAGTTGAAGTCGGTCGGGTAGAGCAGCCAGTCTTGGACGTAGCTCCCGTGCACGTGCAGGACGTCGCCGATCGCCCCGCTTCGCACGAGCGACCGGGCATGAATCGACAGCGGATAGAACCGCAGGTTGTAGTTCACCGCTGCGATCTGCCGCGGGTGCTCCTTCGCGGCCTTGACGAGCGCGGTCGTCTGGGCCGAGGTCAGCGCCAGCGGCTTTTCGCAGATGACGTGCTTGCCCGCGCCGAGTGCCGCCATTGCGTGATCGTGGTGCAGCCGGTTGGGCGAGGCGAGGTGCACGCTCTGGACGTCGGGATCGCCGAGCAGCTCGTCGACGCTCGCGTAAGCGCGCTCGAGGCCGAGGGCGGCGGCCGCACGCTCCGCTTCTTCCTTGGAGATGCCCGCGATGCCCTTCACGCGCACGCCGAGTCGCCGCAGCCCTTCCACGTGGACGGGGCCGATGAATCCGGCGCCGATGATGGCCGCGGTGATGTCGTGGAATCCAGCCATTGTGCCTCCGGGCGCCGGCGTTCGCGGAATGGGGGTGAAATGATGACGGGCGCCGCCCGCCCAGCATAGCAAAGGGGGCTCGCCGCTGGTGCCTCTAGCCGCTCGCCTCCAGCCCTTTCAGGTCCGCCCGGCTCGCCTGGTAGCTGATGTCGAAGGCTTCGACCACCGGATCCGGCGTCTCGCCGCGCGAGGCACAGAAGGCGCGATAGAGCGGCGGCCACCAGTTCTCGTGCGCGGTGAGGCCGTCGCTTCGCCACTGCTCCCAATCCGACAACACCTTCGACCAGCAGCGATCGCCGTACTTCAGCGCCTCGACGTGCGAGGGCATGGCGCTCACGAACCACTGCCGGCCGATGCGCGCGTGCAGCACCTCGTCGGCCCAGTCGAAGTCCTGGAAGGTCTGCGCCAGCGGCAGGCCCGCCCGGCGGGCGACCTCCCACTCGTAGCGCTTGCCGGTCTTCGCCATCAGCCCCTGCTCGATGAAGTAGAGCACCGCGTGCCGCTCGATTGCAGTGAGCTGGGTGTTGAGGCCGAGCGACCAGGTGAAGTTGATGCGGACGAGCGACGGCCAGTCGATTCCGAGCGCGGCAAACCCGGCTTCGCCCATCAGCGCGTGTCGGGCCTCGTCCCAGAGTTGGCGCGACATGTCGTGGTAGTAAGCCCACGGTTTGTCAGGCGTTTCGGCGATGATGCCGGCCATCATCTCGGGCACATCGATCTCTCGCAGCCGCTTGTAGAACAGCATCAGCAGCTTGGGCGGCGCGGGCTTCGACTCGTCCCAGACGAACGCCTCCGCGTTGACGGCCATGTTGTACGGATCGGGGAACCGCTCGTCGCGGCGCGGCACCCGGTCGTACGCGTAGGGCGTCGCGGAGTACTGGCGCGGCGGGGCGGCCACGACGGTGTCTGCGCAGCCATCGAGACCACCGGCGGCTGCCAGGCACCGATCGAGCGCGAGCGTCCATGTTTCTGGCACGCCGGTCTCATGGCCGGGCGAGCAGGGCCGCGAGCGCGCGCGCGCCGAAATCGATCATCTCGGCCACCTCCAGGCTGGCGAAGCGGCACACTCTCCGGCTCGGCGCGTCGGCGAGGACATGGGTATCGGCAACGTAGCGGTCGAGCGCCGCGGCGATCGCGGGCAAGGCGTGCCCGTAAAGTCCGGCCACGAGCGCGCTCGTCTCCGGAGCCGCGATGATCTCGTCGAAGAACTGTTGCAGCGCGGGATCGGGTACTTGCTCGAGCCCGAGGGGAGGCTCGCGCATCTCGCCCACGCGCTGCCTCAGCGCGGTGACGTGCTCCGCGCACAGGTAGGCGTGGTAGCTGAAGGCCGACTTCAGCTCATACAACGGCTCCGCCGTGATGCGCGCATTGAAGATGCCGTGCAGCCGTCTGAAGGCGTAGTGCAGACGTTTCAAGCGGCGAACGCACTCGTCGACCGTAAGGCCAGGCCGGGTGACCTCGTCGATCGAACAGAGACCGGCCAGCGGAGGCACTGGGGAAATCATCGGGCGACTATAGCAGTGGCGACCGAGGCGGGTACCGTCGCCATCTGAGCCGCTGGGCGAAGAGTCCATCCCGCCGTTCACCGTGCCTCGGACGGCGCCCCTCCTGCACCCTGGAGCTTCTCGATCATCTCTTCGAAATAGGGCCGGTCTCTAAGGCTGATGAAATCGCTTCGGAACCGAATCGCCTCGATTTCGACCGACGCTTCTTCCGGGTTCTCGTCGAGATACACCCCGCGCAAGACCAGCGCGAACCTGCTGCCGTCGGTCATCTTGGTATTGTCCATGTACGGCAGGTCGAACCGGGAGACATCGATCTTCAGCACCCGGTTCAGCACGCTCTTCTTGAACACGTTCTCCACGAACACATCTTCGTAGAGCTTGAGCACCACGGTGGTCGCCGCCTTCTCGATGGTGACAGGGACGATTTCGACCGACTGACGGCGCCCAGCTCCCGCCGACTCCGTGACGGGCCGGCTCCCTGCATCGCTCACCTCGGCGATCGAGGGCGGCGGCCCTTGGATGCAGGCGCCGTCCGTGAACGAGTCGAAGCGGGAGCGCTCGTCCTGCTTCCGCAGCGTGGCGAAATCGTCGCGATCGTACAGCCGGACGCACATCGGTTTGTTCTTGAAGACGTTGAACACCGTGGTCTTGCCGAAGGTGTTCAGCATGGTGACCTGCCGGGAGACGATATTTCCCGATGCCCGGATGAGTTGATCCTCGAGGGCATTCCATTTCTCCCGCTCGGCTGCATCGCGCGCGGCCAGTACGTTCTGCTGCAGTCCGCGGTAGACGTCTTCGAAGAGCGGCTTGGTGTTGAAGTACTCCTGGAAGTTGACCGTCAGCAGCTCCAGGAACATCATTCGCCGTCTGAACGATGCTTCGTCCGTTTTCGCCAGGTCTTCTTTGAGCGAGCCGAGATAGCCGGAGACCAGGGCCTGGAACATCGACTGCCGGATCTCGGTGTCGGACCGCTCCCGTTCCGTCATGGTCCTCAGCAGCATCTCGGCGCGCCGGTTCTTCTCGGTGTACGAGTTGAGCAGCAGAGGAATGGCGATAGCGCTGATCACCGCGCTGAAACCCGCCAGGGTCTTCGCCAGTGACTCGAGTCTCGAGAGGCCCGTCCGCTTCGCGTAGGTGTCGGCCATCGGAGACAACTTCCTCGTCGTCAGAGTTGGACGTCGAAGGTCACCGGCCCCGGCACCTTCACGGGGAACTCTCTCCCTCGAACGACGAGGGTGTAGGCTCCTGGCTCCAGCTGGAACTGATACCGTCCGTTCGGATCCGTCTTGGTCTGCGCCCCATTCTCTTTGATGGTGATCGTGAGGTTCGCGACGGGCGAGCCGCTGCTGTACACCGTTCCGGACAGTTGCACTGCCGCCATGACAGGCTGCGACAGGACGGCCAGACACACGACACACAGCCAGAGGGCGATCGTTCTCCGCATTGTTTTCTTCTCCATCGATGGCTCCCGCGAGACCACGGACGATGTGGCAGGCGCTACTTCTTGACGTTGTCGAGCATCCAGATGCTGCCGGTTGTGGACGTCATGGTCAATGCCACCCGGCGCGCCATTGGCCTTGGGCCTGTGTCCGATGTCGTCGGCATGATTGCATAAACATCCGGCAGGGCGCACCCTGGGCGGGTCCCTTGATCGTCGTAGTGCCCGCCTTCAGGCGGGCCGCGGCGTGATCCTGTAGTGCCCGCCTTCAGGCGGGCCGCGGCGTCCTCGGCGACAGGGCAGCCGGGGATCAGGGACGCCAGGTGAGCCGGCCGGCGACGCCGGTCTTCTGTTATCCTCGCCGGATGCCGAGACGTCTCTCTCGCCGTGAGTTCGTCAGGAAGACCGGAGCTGCGGGTGTGGCGGTCGCCGCGGTCCCGTCGATCATCAGTGGCCAGGCCGCGCCCGCGGTGAAGACGCGCACGGCGAAGCCGCTCGTCATCTCCTCGGCGAACGGCAACTTCGTGAAGAACGGCGGGACGAAGACCTGCGTCGAGACGGCGTTTGCCGCGATGACTGGCGGCACCGACGTGCTCGAGGCGCTGATTGCCGGCGTGAACGTCGTCGAACTCGATCCTCTCGACACGAGCGTCGGCTACGGCGGGCTGCCGAATGCGGAAGGCGTGGTGCAGCTCGACTCGTGCTGCATGCACGGTCCGACGAAGCGCGCCGGTGGCGTTGCGGCCCTCGAAGGTGTGCGGACGCCGTCGAAGGTGGCGCACGCGGTGATGCAGCAGACCGATCACCACCTGCTGGTCGGCGCCGGCGCCCAGGCGTTCGCGCGAGCGATGGGGTTCACGATTGAGGCCGACCTGAACACGGAGCAGTCACGCAAGGCGTGGCTGGAATGGAAGCGCCGGAGCGACCCGCAGCATTACCTCGGTCCAGACCAGCGGCAGAGCGCGAACCACCGGATTCTCGGCGAGTTGATCGCGGAGGGCATCGTGGCGCCGCGCCACTTCTGGGGCACAATCAACTGCGACGGCCTCAGCGCGAGCGGCGACATCTGCGGCGTGACGACGACGAGCGGCCTGGCGTGGAAGATACCAGGGCGCGTCGGCGATTCGCCCATCCTTGGCGCCGGCCTCTACGTCGACGGCGCAGTCGGCGCCGCGGGCTCCACCGGGCGCGGCGAGGCGAACCTGTACGGCCTCTCCTCGTTCCTCATCGTCGAGCTGATGCGCCAGGGGATGCATCCGAAGGATGCCGGGCTGGAGGCGCTGCGGCGGATCCGGGCGAACACGATCGAGAAGCGCCTGCGCAAGCCGAACGGCGATCCGAACTTCAACGTGACCTTCTACGTCCTGAACCCGCGGGGCGAGTTTGCCGGCGTGTCCATGTACGCGGAAGACAACGGGGACCGCGGCTGGGCGGGCCAGACCACCGGCCGCCTGGTGCGCTACGCGGTATGCACCGAGCACGGCGCCGAAACGCTGAACTGCGAGGGCTTGATCCCGGGCGCGCCGCAGGACGGCGCGTCGCTTTAACGCGGGATCGCGATCGCGGTCAGTTCTCAGGCGTCAGTTCTCAGCCGTCACCACCGGATGTGACCGCACGAGGAAGTCACCGATGTCCCTGACGCGTCGCAATTTCCTGAAGTCGGTGGCGGCCGGCGCCGCGGTGGCGCCTTGGCTCGATTCCTCGCGCCTGTTTGCGGCAGATGCCGCCAAGATCAGACACGCCAGCATTGGCGCCAGCGGCATGGCGCTCTCTGACATCACCAGCTTCGCGAAGCATCCCGCGTTCGAGCTGGTCGCCGTGGCGGATGTCGACCTCGCCCGCGTGGACAGAATCAAGGAGCTTTTCCCGCAGGCGCGCATCTACCAGGACTGGCGGGAGCTGCTGGGCAAGGAACGCCAGAACATCGACTCGATCAACGTCTCCACACCCGACCACATGCACGCGCCGATCGCGATGGCGGCCATGCGCGAGGGACTGCACGTCTACGTGCAGAAGCCGCTCGCCTCCACGATTCGCGAGGCGCGCAAGCTCGCCGACTACGCCCGCGGGCACCGCATCGTGTCGCAGATGGGCATCCAGATCTCGTCGGCGCCGTCGCAGCGCGCGTTCGAGACGATGATCCGCGCCGGCGTGATCGGAAAGATCCGGGAGATGCACACCTTCTGCGACAAGAGCTGGGGTGCGGTCGGGCTGCTGCCGGGTACATCGAGCCCGGTGCCGCCGACGCTGGACTGGGACAAGTGGATCGGCGTCAGCGAGACGCGCCCCTACCAGGAGGGCGTGTACCACCCGGCGGAGTGGCGGCGCCGCGTGGGCTTCGGCACCGGTACCCTGGGCGACATGGGCTGCCACATCTTCAGCCCGCCGTTCCGCGCGCTCGGCCTCACGGCGCCGCTGACCGTCACCTCGCACGGACCGGCGCCGTCTGCGGACAACTGGGCGGTGAAGGCGCGCGTGCACTACGTCTATCCAGGTTCGCCGCTCACGGCGGGCAACACGGTCGATCTCTGGTGGTACGACGGCGAGGAGCGCCCTCCCGACCAGGTGCTGTCGATCGCGGGTGATCGCACGCCGAAGACCGGCTCGATCGCGATCGGCACCGAGGGCGCGCTGGTGCTGCCGCACATCGCCGATCCGTTCCTGCTGCCGGCCGAGAAGTTCGCCGCGTACGAGCGCCCGGCGATCGAGCCACGCGATCATTACTTCGAGTTCCTCGAGAAGGTCGCGACGGCGCAGGCGGCGCGTGGCGGCCAGGCGCCACAAGCATCGGCGAACTTCAGCTACGCAGGTCCGCTCACCGAGTCGGTGCTGCTCGGCAACGTGGCGGCGTGGTACCCCGGCGAGACGCTCCAGTGGGACGCGGGCGGCATGAAAATCAAGGGCCAGAACGGCGCCAAGCGTCATATCGAGCGCCACTATCGCAAGGGCTGGCCCCACAAAGGGCTCTGACTGCGGCAGCGTGGCCAGTACCGCCTGTGCGCCAGCCCCGTCCGCAAAATCGCACCGCCGAGATCCACATTGACGGGATTGGTCTGGCCATTCACCACGATGGTGTGCCCGTGGCGGTGTTGTTCGCGAAGGTCAGAGCGATCGCGGTGGGCCCCTGCCGGACGACGCGTCTGGTCAGGGGCAGCGACGTCTTGTCGAGCGTGATCGTGTCGACCATGTCGCGTGTGGGCGACCGTCGCAGATGAACAGGACGTACTGAATCGGCGCCCGAGCGAACCGGTCCTGGCCACGAACCCCAGCTGATACGCGAGTGGCAGGGAGCCTGCCAGCCCGGCAGTGTACCCGCGACACGGTGGGACGGACCAATACCAGTCGGTGGCGCGCGGCGTGCATCGTCGGCCACACGGCATGCGTGCGCGCGAAGCGAATTCGAACGAGGTCGCAGGCGTCCGGATCTCCCATCCCGAGCGCGTCATGTACCCCGAGGCAGGTCTCACCAAGCTGGATCTCGCGCGCTACTACGACGCGATCGGCGACTGGATCGTGCCGCACGTCGCCGGGCGGCCACTGACGCTGGTGCGGTGTCCGACGGGCATGACGGCCGGCTGCTTCTACATGAAGCACTCGAAGGTGTGGGCGCCGCCCGCGCTCGAACGCGTGAACATCCAGGAGAAGACGAAAGTCGGTGAGTACCTCGTCGCCAACTCGGCGGCCGCCCTCGTCTCGCTCGCGCAGATGGATGTTCTCGAGATTCACACCTGGAACTCGCAGATCTCCCGCGTGGAGCAGCCAGACCGTCTCGTGCTCGACATCGATCCTGGCCCGGAGATCTCCTGGCCCGATGTCGTCGCCGCAGCCAGGCTGGTGCGCCGCGTGGTCGAAGGAGTCGGGCTTGCCAGCTTCGTCAAGACCACCGGCGGCCGCGGCCTGCACGTCGTGGTGCCGCTCGTGCCCTCGGCCGATTGGTCGGAGTGCCTCGGCGTGTCGCGCGGCATTGCCGACGCGATCGTCGCGCACGACCCGGCGCGCTATACGACGCGTTTTGCCAAAGCGGGCCGCGAGCGGAAGATCCTGATCGACTTCCTGCGCAACAACCGCACGAACACGTCAGTCGCGGCCTACTCGATGCGCGCCAAGCCGCACGCGCCCGTGTCGATGCCGCTCGCGTGGGCGGCCCTCAGCCCGCGCGTCACACCGGATGCGTTCACCGTCAGGACCGTCCCCGCACGCCTCGCGCGGCTGCGGCGCGATCCGTGGGCAGATTACTGGACCTGTCGTCAGCGCCTGACCAAAGCCATGACGAAGGCCTTCATCACGTAGGGCCCGCCTTCAGGCGGGCCGTGGCCTAAAATTCATCCCGCCATCGTTGTCACGGCCCGCCTAATCCAGGCTCGCTTGTGTGTCACCGCATCAGTGACGTGGGCGGGCTTCGCCTGCAAATCGCCGCACAGGCTGAGGCTCCCGTACACGTGATCGCGGGTTTAAGGCGGGCACTACAGAATCTCCATACACACTCCGCGTGCCTGAAGGCGGGCACCACAGGAGCGAGGCGCATCACCACGATCGAGGCGGGCGGCGGAACCGCGTCCGCGTGCGCGCACACTGACGTTCCGCTCCGTCCGTCAGGGTCGCACGTCGAGGACGACATGCTTGATGCGCTCACGGCGCCACGTGTAGGTCACGTGAACGCGGCCATCCCGAGACTGGATCACGGCCGGATACGAGTATTCGCCGGGACTGTCTTCGAGCATGACCGCAGGGGTCCAGCTGCGTCCGTCGGGCGATATGGCAATCTGCAACTGGCGTCGATTGTCGCGCGTAGGGTTGTAGACCAGCAGGAAGCGTCCGTCGGCGAGGTGGACGCTGTCGATCCCCGCGCTCGGATTGGGCAGGTCCGTCGCGCGCAGTGGCGACCACGTGCGCCCGCTGTCTTCCGACCATGACTCTGCAATCACACGCTGTTCGGTGCGGCACAGAATCTGGATCCGCCGGGCGCCGTGCACGAGGATGGTCGGCTGGATGGCTGCAAACGACGCGGGCGTGTTCAGCGGCGGCGTCTTCTCCCAGGCGCCGGCGGGATCGCGGGTTCGCTCCATGTGCACGCGCCAGCCGTCGTCTTCAGTGCTCGAGCCGGCGAGCAGCGTGCCGTCGGCGAGCTGAACCGGCTTCGCGCGAATGGGCCCGAGAATGCCGTCGGGCAGGCGTGCCGGGTCCGACCAGCTGCGCCCATCGTCCTCCGACCGCATGACCAGGCCCCACCACCGGGACGGGCTCGGCCCCACTTTGTAGAACAGCCACAGCGCGCCAGCCGACGTGCGGAAGAGCACCGGGTTCCAGCACGGGTACCGCGGTCCCTTCGGTTGCACTCCGTTGGCTACTTCAACGGGTATGCTCCACCCGCGGTCATCGTGCCGTGACAGCCAGATGCCGACATCGGGGTTCTTCTCGCCCGTGCCGCCGAACCAGGCTGCGACGAGGCCGCCAGGCGTCTCCACGATGGTCGACGCATGGGCCGACGGGAACGGCGCCCGGGTGTAGACGAACTCCTCGCCGGCGATCGTCAGTGGAGCAGGGCGATTCGCCCGCGCCGCGGCGATTGCCGTGCCCGCCGCACAGCACGCCGCCACACCCAATTTCAGGCTCCGATGCATGCGGCGTTGTAACCCCCGCCTGTCCGGCTGTCAATGCGACGCTGCCCGCGTATCACAGCTGCGTCGCTTCGCCTCACCCGTGAGAGCGTCGTGTTCCCCGAGCGCGCGGCACATCGTTTGCGAATCATCGGGCGAAAGGAGACCGCATTATGGCCGAGCACGATCGTGACCGGATGGACGAGGAGCAGCGCGCCGTGCGTGAGCGGAACATCGTGAGAGACGGCGGCATGGCACGGGTGGATGCCGACATCGAGGACGTGACCCGCGACAGCTACGGTGCGTCGATCGGCCCAGGCAGTGATGACGACCGCGACGCAACCGACGAAGACCGGACGCGCGCACGGGAGGTCCTCGGGATCGCGCGTGATGTGACGCCGGATCCGGACTTCGCCGTGCGAGATGACAGCGCGGGGCACCGCCGTGACGACGACGAAGTGGACCGGCGAACCGACGTGGACACCTCGGGTTCGTCCTACAAAGGACCGGACGGCCTGAAGGTCAGGGACTGACCTGATCCCGCGTAGTGCCCGCGCGTCAGGTGGGCCGACTGATCCCGCGTCGTGCCCGCCTTCAGGCGGGCGGAATGCTCTCCCGTAGTGCCCGCCTTTTAGGCGGGCACTACCCGGTGTGGTGCAATACCCGGTCCGATAACGGCGATTTTGCTGCGATCGCTCGGCATTACCGCGTCTCTGCGGCAGCTCCGGTGGCCGGCGCACGGCCCGCGGCCCAAGCCGATGCCGAAGGTTGGCCGGGCCTGGTGGCTTGCTTTCCATCAGGGGTCGCGGCAACCAGGCGCATCGGAGGCCGGCATTTACCCGCTGCGACGTTCGGTTGTATCCTCGTCCTTCTACCGTGTCGCCGGGCAGTGATACAGGAGAGATTAGATGAGCGAACAGCAGGGCAGCGGGTCCACGCGTCGTGACTTCATCCGGAACGCCACCGCCGCCGCGGTGGCGACGACGGTCGCATCGACGTTCGACGGACTGGTAGGTGCGTACGCGGCGGGCAGCGACGAGATTCGGGTTGGCCTGGTCGGCTGCGGCGGCCGCGGCACCGGCGCCGCCGGCAACGTGCTCAAGGCGGCACCCGGTGTTCGCATCGTGGCGCTCGCCGATGCCTTCCGCGATCGTCTCGACCAGTGCCGCGATGCGCTGGCGAAAGAACATCCAGATGCGGCAGCCGTCGCGCAGGACCAATGTTTCGTGGGCCTCGACGCGTACCAGCAGCTGCTCAAGACCGACGTCAACTACGTGATTCTCGCCACCCCGCCGGGCTTCCGGCCGATTCACATCAAGGCGGCGATCGAGGCGGGCAAGAACATCTTCGCCGAGAAACCGGTGGCGGTAGACCCCGCGGGCGTGCGGTCGTGCATCGGCATGGCCGACGAGATTACGAAGCGCGGAATCGCGATGGCAGCCGGCACGCAATACCGGCACTTCGATCCGTACATCCAGTCGATGAAACGCCTCCACGACGGCAGCATCGGCACGGTGACCGCCGCGCGCGCGTACTACAACACGAGCGAGCTGTGGCATCACGATCGCGAGCCGCAATGGACCGAGCTCGAGAACCAGATCCGCAACTGGCTCTATTACACCTGGCTCTCCGGCGATCACATCGTCGAGCAGTTCATCCACAACATCGACGCGATGAACTGGGCGCTCCAGGGCCACCCGGTCCGGGCCATCGGCACCGGCGGGCGGCAGGTGCGGACCGCGCCGGAGTTCGGCCACATCTACGATCACTTCGCGATCGCGTACCAGTACGACAACGGCGTGTTCTGCACCGCCATGTGCCGTCAGCAGAACGGGACCGACAAGAAGGTGGCCAACGAGTTCACCGGCACGAACGGCTCGGCGCTGGTGCTCCCGAACTACGTGATCAACGGTCCGAACGCCTGGAAGTACGAGGGCGAGCCGAACGACATGTACGTGCAGGAGCACACCGATCTGATCGCGAGTATCCGCGGGGCCACGCCGCTGAACGAGCTGAAGCAGGTGGCTGAGAGCAGCCTGACGGCGATCATGGGGCGGCTGTCGGCCTACTCGGGCAAGACGGTGACGTGGGACGATGCGATGAATTCGCCCGAGTCGCTGATGCCCGAGAAGCTCACGTGGGGCCCGATGCCGGTACCGCCGGTGCCGCTGCCGGGTCAGACGACCATGTAGCGCCGACGGCGAGTCGCCGTCCGTCGCAGACGCAGGAGCGGACGGAACCCCGCTCCTGCGCGCGTGTCTTGCGTGCATGACGGCGCAGACACGCCGTGCCCGTTCGGTTCGGACGGCAGGTAATGGACATCACCCGAGACGTCTTTCCCACCGACGCGCGCGCGCCGTACTTCACGCTGACGTTCGCGAGCCGCGATCTGCAGGCCCATCGTCTCCTGTCGAGCCTGACGCCCGGCGAGCACGAACGCATCGCGGATGCGCTCACAACCGCAGCGGCCGCCGTCGTCGACGTGCTCAGGATCGCCCATGCGCGCGACGGCAGTCACAAGGAGACAACGAGCTTCGGCTGCGGGACGTGATCGCGCCACACTAACGCTTGTAGACCCGCAGCCAGTCCACGACCATTTCCTGCGGCAGCGCGGTTGTGTCGTCGGGATTCCCGGGCCAATCGCCGCCCACGGCGACGTTCAGGAGGATGAAGAAGCCGTGGTCGAAGACCCACCGTGCGCCCCCCGGCAGGTCTGACGCGTTCCGTGTCGAATAGAGATTGCCATCCACGTACCAGCGGATCGTCGCCGGCTCCCACTCGATGGCAAAAACGTGGAAGTCGTCGGCGAACGGTGTCGGGCCGGTGAACGAGGCGGTTGGCCCCTGCCCACCTGAGTAGCCGGGGCCGTGCAGCGTCCCGTGGACGATGTTCGGCTCGCGGCCGATGTTCTCCATGATGTCGATTTCACCACACGCCGGCCACCCCGCCGTGTCGACGTTCTCGCCGAGCAGCCAGAACGCGGGCCAGATGCCCTGTCCGCGCGGGATTCGGATGCGCGCCTCGAACCTGCCGTACGTCTGGGCGAACGTGCCGAGCGTCTTGAGCCGCGCCGACGTGTAGTTACGCGGAACCCCGTCGGCGCCCCTGAACTGCTCCCGGGCTGCCTTGATGACCAGCGTGCCATTGCGAATGAACGAGTTCTCGCGCCGGTCGGTGTAGCTCTCGAGCTCGTTGTTGCCCCACCCGCCGCCGCCCACGTCGTACACCCACTTCGTCGGGGACGGCGCCGATCCGTCCGGCTGGTTGAACTCGTCGTTCCAGGTTGGTTGCCACGATGCCGGGTCCGGCGCCGCCGCGGGTTGCCCGCATGCCCCGACCGCGACTAGCCCCAATGTCGCCAAGACCGCCGTCTCTGATGTCCGTCGCCACACTGTCCTGACTCCATGCTGCGGTAGGCCCAATTCCTCGCCTCGATCGCAACGGCCACTCGGGCCGCGGCCTCAGGGTTTCGGGAACCGGTACTGGGTCTCGGACGTGTAGTGCTGGCCGGCCTTGATCACGGTCGTCGGGAAGGACGGGGTGTTTGGCGAGTTCGGAAAATGCTGCGTCTCCAGGCAGAAGCCGTAGCGGAAGTTGTAGACCTTGCCACCCTTGCCTTTCAGGCTGCCGTCGAGGAAATTGCCGGTGTAGAACTGCACGCCCGGCTCGGTCGTGTACACCTCCATGATGCGGCCCGATGCCTTCTCGGTCACGCGCACGGCCTGCCGTAATGTGCCGGCCGCGCCGTTGACGACGAAGTTGTGGTCGTAGCCCTTCCCGAACTTGATCTGCTCGTCGCCGGCGGTGATGCGCGCGCCGATGGCAACCGGCTTCCGGAAGTCGAACGGCGTTCCTGCGACCGGCCGCAGCTCACCGGTAGGGATCAGCGTCGCGTCCACGGGCGTGAACCGGTCGGCGTCGATCATGATCTCGTGCGACAGGATGTCCCCGGCGCCCTGCCCGGCGAGATTGAAGTAGGAGTGGTTGGTGACGTTCGCGACGGTGTCCTTGTCGGTGGTGAGGTCGTACTGGATCCGCAAGGCGTTGTCGTTCGAGAGCGTGTAGGTCACCTTTGCGGTCAGCGTACCCGGGTAGCCCTCTTCGCCATCCTTGCTGACGTAGGTCAACTCGAGCGCCTGGCCATCCGCGGCGGTCACCGGCCGCGCCGTCCATATCTGCTTGTCGAACCCCTTGAGCCCGCCGTGCAGCGAGTTCGGGCCGTTGTTGGTTGCGAGCGTGTAGGTCTTGCCGTTCAGGGTGAAGCGCCCCTTGGCGATGCGATTGCCGTAACGCCCGACAATCGCGCCGAAGTACGGGTTCTCCTTCAAATACCCCTCGAGCGTGTCGAAGCCGAGCACCACGTCGCCCGGCGTACCGGATCGATCGGGCACCATCAGGCGTGTCACGACCGCGCCGCGCGTGATGATGTCAGCCTCCATGCCGTGCCCATTCCGGAGCGTGTATCGGTCGACCGGTTGGCCGTCGGGTGTCTTGCCGAACGACTGTTTCATAGGACCTTCAGCGGCTCCGCCGACACGCGCCAGGCCGAACGGCCAGCACGCCAGGAAAGCGACGAGGCACAACGTGAACGAGCGGACACGCATGCGGGAACTCCCTTGCGCCGGAACCTCACAGCCGGCCGGCCATGGCTACGGGGCGCGTTCGCATTTCACACGACATCGGCCGTGTGGCGCAACCGCAGACGTGAAGACAGCCACATCGCGGCCGATCCAGACGGCTCCTCGCCCGCATCGTTGCGAGGATGCGGAGAGCCATCGTCAGCACG
The DNA here is from genome assembly GCA_963697705.1 of Vicinamibacteria bacterium. Classification (GTDB taxonomy): domain Bacteria; phylum Acidobacteriota; class Vicinamibacteria; order Vicinamibacterales; family JAENWD01; genus CAVUCH01. The sequence goes on along the minus strand of CAVOPA010000003.1, from coordinate 259,855 downwards.
ATGTCGAGACCGTCCGTCTGTCGGCGCTGCAACTCGCGCCAGAGGTCGGTGCGCCGGTGCGGATGGCTCACCCACCGCGGCCGGCCGAGCCGGAAGAGACCGAGGGCTCAGGTCCGGAGATCCGGCAGCGGCGTCCCGTCCGGAACGAAGCGCAGGGCGACCCCATTGTTGCAATACCGCTTGCCGGTTGGCGCCGGGCCGTCGTTGAACACGTGCCCCTGGTGGCCGCCGCAGCGCGCGCAGTGGTACTCGATGCGCGGCAGCAGCAGCTTGAGATCCTGTCGCGTGGCGACGCGACCGTCGAGCGCGGTGTGGAAGCTCGGCCAGCCGGTGCCGCTGTCGAACTTCGCGTTCGACTCGAACAGAGGCTGGAAGCACGCGGCGCACACGTATGTGCCGGCACGCTTCTCGTGATTGAGCGGGCTGGTGAACGGCCGCTCGGTTCCTTCGTTGAAGAGCACGGTGTACGCAGTCGAGCCAACCAGCTCCTGCCACTCGTCGGACGTCTTGTTCAAGGGATTCCCAGACACTGTATCGCTCATGAGTGGATGCATCAGCCGTGGAACGGATCGTCCCCGCCGTATCGCCCACCCGAGGGCACACGGCACGCCAAGGCACGGGATGAGTCGCGCGATGAACTGGCCGCGCGTCATCTGGCTGCGCATGAGGATTCCGCTCCGGGGTCTCACCCCGGATCGTATCATCGGCCGTTCATGACCCGCATGCGCGAGCCCAGCCGGCGCACGGCCGTCCTCACCGGCCTTGCAGCCCTCGTCATCGCGGCGGCGGCGATCATCAGCATTGCCGTCCTATCGCAATCCGCGCTGACGGTTGGCAGGGCCAGCCAAGCCGCCGCGAACGCGCGATTCGAGGCCGTGCGGCGTCGATTCGGCGATGCGCAGCCGCTGTTGGAGATCGTCACGGCGGACGACCGTGCGCGCATGGTGGTGCACCGTGAACGCCTGCCCGCCACGACGGGTTCGACCTCGACGATCCGTGGCCTGGCCTGGCGCGCGTCCGGCGAATCCCTGGCCGAGGTGCGTCTGCCGTTCTGGTTCGTACGCATGAAGCTGGCTGGAGGCCGTGCCGGGCTCGGCGCCTTGCTTCCGGACGGCTGGGACGTCGTGAGCGTCAGCGCCGACGACCTGGCACGGCACGGCCCCGGACTGCTGCTCGACGAACGAAGGTCGAACGGCGATTGTCTGCTGCTCTGGGCGGAGTAGCGCGCCGTTGTTGCGGCGCGTGAAATCGGACAGAATCCGTCGCGGCTGGCGGCTGGCGGCTGGCGGCTGGCGGCTGGCGGCTGGCGGCTGGGCGGCGGGCGGCGGGCGGCGGGCGGGCGGGCGGCTTCGCGCTCACGCATCAACATGACACGACACGCATACGCGGTGTTTGCCGCGCTCCTGGCGCTCAGCGCCGCACTATTCGCCTCTGCTCCGCGCGCAGGTGAAGCACCCGTGCCGCTCGCGCCGGTGCCGTCGCCCGCGCAGGTCGCGTGGCAGCGCATGGAGACCAACGCCTTCGTGCACTTCGGCCCGAACACGTTTACGAGCGTGGAATGGGGCAGCGGACGTGAAGATCCGGCCGTGTTCAACCCGACGGCGTTCGACGCCCGGCAGTGGGTGCGCACGTTCAAGGCCGCGGGGCTGAAGGGGGTCATCCTCACGGCGAAACATCATGACGGGTTCTGCCTCTGGCCGTCGCGCCTCTCCACCCACACCTTGGCCCGCAGCCCATGGAAGGGCGGCACGGGCGACGTCCTGCGTGAGCTCTCGGACGCGTGTCATGAGGCTGGACTGAAGTTCGGTGTCTACCTCTCGCCGTGGGACCGCAACCATCCTGCGTACGGCACGCCCGAGTACAACCGCGTGTTCGTGGGCATGCTCGAGGAGGTGCTGAGCGGCTACGGCCCGATCTTCGAGGTGTGGTTCGACGGCGCCAACGGCGAGGGCCCGAACGGCAAACGACAGGTGTACGACTGGCCCGCGTTTCACGCCACGGTGAAGCGGCTGCAGCCGGAGGCGGTGATCTTCAGCGACGGAGGGCCTGGCGTGCGGTGGGTGGGCAACGAGCGCGGCCAGGGATCCCTGACCTCCTGGGCGCTGCTCGATCGCGTGCGCTATGCGCCCGGCACCCCGTTCAGCGACGATCTCGGCGAAGGATCGCGGCTGGGCGCCGACTGGGTGCCGCCCGAATGCGATGTCTCGATTCGTCCAGGCTGGTTCTACCGTGCCTCCGAGAACGCGCGCGTGAAGCCTGCGGCCACGCTGTTTCGGTTGTACGAGCAAAGCGTCGGCCGCAACTGCCAGCTGCTGCTGAACGTGCCGCCGGACACGCGCGGGCTCATCGCCGAGCCCGACGCCGAGGCGCTCGCCGGCATGCGCCGCACCATCGATGTGACGTACGGTGTCAACCTTGCGCACGAGGCACGCATCAGCGCCGACGGCTCAGGCTCCGGCCTCGAACCGGCGCTGGCGATCGACGGCAGCCCGGATACCTTCTGGGCGGCGCCCGCGCAGTCCACGACCGGCCGCGTCACGCTCGCCCTGCCCGCTCGTGCGACGTTCGATCGCGTCGTGCTCCAGGAGCCGATCGCGTTCGGACAGCGCGTGGGCGCGTTCGAGGTCGAAGCGATGCTCGATGGGCAGTGGACGCGCATCACCGCCGGTTCGACGATCGGCTACAAGCGGATCCTGATCGTGCCGGCAACCGAGACCGACCGCGTGCGCGTCACGATTCACGAGGCGCGCGCGTGCCCGCTCATCGCCGAGATTGGGCTGCACCGATCGCAGCACGGCAACTGACGGCCGCTGCCCCGGCCTTGTCAGATCGCCAGACTGGGGCGCAAACGTGTCGCTACCGCCGGCACCTCGCCGCAGGGTAGTGCCCGCGCGTACGACCGGGAATCACACATGAACCGCCGCACATTTCTGGAAACCGTCCTCGCCTCCGCGGCCGCGGCGCCATTCAGTCGTTCGACCACCACGCTGGCTGGCCGCGGTGCCGCACAGGCGGATGGGCCATCGCCGCTCGAGCTGTGGTTCACTCGCGCCGCGTCGAAGTGGGTGGAGGCCCTGCCGGTTGGCAATGGCCGCCTCGGCGCGATGGTGTTTGGCGGCACCGGGGTCGAGCGGCTGCAACTGAACGACGACACGCTCTGGTCCGGCGGACCCTCGGACTGGAACACGCCCGGCGCGAAAGAGGCGCTCACGGAGATTCGCGCGCTCGTGCTCGCCGGACGATTCGCCGAAGCCGATCGCGCGTCGAAGCGGCTGATGGGCCCGTTCACGCAATCGTACCTGCCGCTCGCCGATCTGCTCATCACGTTCGATCACGGCAATCTCGGCTCGGACTACCGGCGCGGTCTCGACTTGCGCTCGGCGGTGGCGTCGGTCGGATACCGCACCGGCACGGTCCACTACACGCGCGAGGTGATCGCGAGTCATCCCGCCGACGTCATCGCGGTCCGGCTCACGGCCGATCGGCCGGGAATGCTGCAGTGTCATGTCCGTCTGTCGAGCGCGCTGCGGCACACGGTGACGGCCGATCGCGACGCCCTGCGGCTGCTTGGGCAGGCGCCCTCGCACGTGGACCCGAGCTACTACGACACCGACGAACCGGTGCTGTACGGCCGTGTGCCCGCGCATGGCGCGCCGCGGCGCGGTCCGTCCGCCGCCGCCGGAACGGAGCCGTCGGCTGGCGGCATGCGCTTCGAGGCTCGTGTCGGCGCAGCGGTGGCCGGCGGCGAGGTGTCGATCGACGGCGACGGTCTGCACGTGCGCGGTGCGTCGGCGGTGACGTTGATCGTCGCCGCCGGCACGAGCTTCAACGGACACGATCGATCGCCTGCGGCTGCCGATCGTGATCCTGCCGCCATCGCCGGCGCGGCGCTTGCCGCCGCACTGAATATTCCGTGGGAGGACCTGCGACGCGCGCACGAAGCGGATCACCGCGCGCTCTTCGATCGCGTGTCCCTCGATCTCGGCGCGCCAATCGCAGGCGGCCGCCCGCCGATCGCGGACGCAGGCGGCGACGCCTCCCTCGATCGACGCATCGCATCCGCAGGCGCCGGCGACCCGCGCCTCGTCGAACTGCTGTTCCAGTACGGCCGGTATCTTCTCATCGCGTGCAGCCGGCCGGGCTCGCAGCCGGCCAACCTGCAGGGACTCTGGAACGAGGAGATGCGCGCGCCGTGGAGCTCGAACTACACCATCAACATCAACACGCAGATGAACTACTGGCCGGCGGAAACCACGGCACTGCCCGAGCTGCACGAGCCGCTGATCACGATGGTGGAGCAGCTGTCGGTGAACGGGACGAAGACCGCTGCCCGGAACTACGGCGCTCGCGGCTGGGTGGCGCACCACAACACCGACGTGTGGCGTCAGTCGGGCATGGTGGGGGACTGGGGCACGGGCGACCCGGTGTGGGCGCTCTGGCCGATGGCCGGGCCCTGGCTCTCGCAGCATCTCTACGAGCGGTTCCTGTTTGGCGGCGATCTCCGGTACCTGCGCGACCGCGCCTATCCCGCGATGCGCGGCGCGGCGGAGTTCTGTCTCGACTGGCTGATCGAGGATGGCCGGGGACACCTCGTGACGGCGCCGTCCACGTCGCCCGAGCACAAGTTCCTCACGCGGACCGGTGAGCAGGCCGCCACCTCGATGGCGACGACGATGGACATGGCCCTGATGCGGGATCTGTTCGCGAACGTCATCGATGCGAGCGAGGCGATCGAGAGCGATGCACCGTTCCGGGTGCGGGTCGCCGCCGCACGCGAGCGGCTCTATCCGTACCATGTCGGAAGCCAGGGGCAGCTGCTGGAGTTCTTCGAGGAGTTCGGCGATCCCGAGCCGCAGCACCGCCATTTCTCGCACCTGTTCGGATTGCATCCCGGCCGGCACATCACGCCGCGCACGCCCGAGCTCTTTGCGGCGGTGCGGCGATCGCACGAGTTGCGCGGTGACGGAGGCACCGGGTGGAGCCTCGCGTGGAAGGTGAATCACTGGGCGCGGCTGCTCGATGGCGACCACGCGTTTGCCATGCTGGCGAACCTGCTGCGGCTGGTGGACACATCGGCAACGAACTACACCGGCGGCGGCGGCGTGTACGCCAACCTGTTCGATGCGCACCCGCCGTTCCAGATCGACGGCAACTTCGGCGCGACCGCCGGGATCGCCGAGATGCTGGTCCAGAGCCACGCCGGCGAGATTCACCTGCTGCCGGCGCTGCCGTCGGCGTGGCAGGCAGGACGGGTGAGCGGCTTGCGAGCGCGCGGCGGGTTCGAGGTCGACCTCGAGTGGTCCGCCAGGCAGTTGGCCCGCGCCGAGATTCGCTCGCGCCTCGGCGGCATTGCGCGCGTCCGCAGCGCCGTGCCGGTGAGGGTCACCGGCGGCGCTGCACGACGCTCCAGACCAGCCGATTCCGGCTCCGTGCCCGGCCTGTTCTTCCGCGTGCACGATCCCGGCACGCCAATCGTGGCGGACCGCTCGAAGCTGGGCGCCATGGCTGTGGCGCCGGGCACGGTAGTTGATATCCCAACAGAACCGGGCGACCGCGTGTCGTTAACGGCCGAAGCCTAGCAGGGTGATGCCCTGAACGAAAAGTGCAGAAGAAAAATGTAAGACCCGGCAGATCTCTCACGGGCGGTGCGGCGTCCCGACCATTTTTTAGAATGTCGTCTTGACAATGTCTGTTACAACGATTATATTCAGGGCGTGGGTTCGCTGAGAGATGAAATCAAGCAGGCTGGGCCGTGGAGCTCGCGTGAGCAGGAAGCCTTTCTCAATCTGCTTCGCACCGCAGACACCCTGGCGCGAGGGGAGCTGACGCTGCTCAAGAACGCGAACCTGTCGCCGAACCAATACAACGCCTTGCGGATTCTGCGGGGGGCCGGCGCCGACGGCGTGAGCTGCAGTGAGCTTGGCAATCGGCTGATCGAGCGCGATCCCGATGTCACGCGGCTCATCGACAAGCTCGAGGAGCGTGGGTTGATGGCGCGAACACGTGATGCCCGCGACAGGCGCGTCTACAGGAACGTGATCACCAAGGCCGGACTCGACCTGCTGGCTTCGCTGGATGCGCCGATCGTGGCGATTCACAGGAAGCAGCTTGGGCACCTTGGCGACGAGAAGCTGAATGCGCTCATCCGGTTGCTCGAAGAAGCCAGGACCAATCCCTGAGACCCTTTTTTTGCATTGAACCTTGTTCTAACGACAGTCAGTCACACGAAATAAGTTCACACGCATAAACCCGACAGGAGAACGACATGACCTCGAGATTTGACACCCGCGCGCTCGGCACAACCCTCCTTCGCCTGATTGTCGGAACCACGTTCATCGCGCACGGATGGCAGAAGCTCTTCGCCTTCGGCCTGGCGGGTACCGCCGGGTTCCTCGGATCGGTCGGGGTGCCCATGCCCAACGTGCTGGCGCCCGTGCTCATCGCCACGGAATTCGGAGGCGGTATCCTGCTGGTGCTGGGCCTGCTGACCCGATACGTTTCGCTCCCGCTCGCGTTCACGATGCTCGTCGCGATCGCGACGGTGCACCTGCAGCACGGCTTCTTCCTGCCGCAGGGCTATGAATTCCCGCTCGTGCTGGGCGTCAGCCTGCTGACTCTGGCGCTGCAGGGCTCGGGTGCCTTCGCACTGGACAACCTGCTCGGCAAGCGCGAAGTGGCCGCGAAAGACTCCACCTACCGGCAGGCCGCGTAGGCTCGGAACGCTGGTGGTAATCCCGGGAGCCGGGCGCGTGCTCCCGGGACCACACTCCAGCCAACGATCCAGGTCCCGACGTCGTATCCTCGAGAGCGAGTCGCGGTGCGGTTTTTCGGCGCACGCGGACTTCCAGTACGTGCCGCGGACGGCCAACTGCGGAGGAGCGGATGATCACTGGGCACCGCCGCGATCCCTTCTTCCTCGCCCTGGCCGCCTTCCTTGTCCTCGCCGGGGCCGCCCCCGGTTGTGAGCGGGACGAATCGGGCGCGGCGCCGGAAGCCGGACAGACGCGCGTCGCCGATGGGACCTGGGGCGCGACGGGCGTGCGTCTGGAGGTGACGGGCGACACCGCCGTCATCGAGTTCGATTGCGCGCACGGGACCCTGAAGGGTCCACTGACAATCGATGGCCAGCACCGCTTCTCGGTCGCGGGAGCGTTCGTCCGCGAGCGCGGCGGCCCGCAGCGCGAGGACGACCCCCCGCCAGAAGCAGCGACGTACAGCGGGCAGGTGGAAGAAGAGACGATGAACCTGGCCGTGCGGGTCGGCGCAACCGACATCGGCGCGTTCAGGCTGACCCACGGAGGCGAGGCGCGGTTGCGGAAGTGTCTTTAGGGTGATGCCGTCGGCTTCGGGCTTCGGGCCTCAGGCTACTCGCTTCGGGCCTGGCGAGGTCATCGATTGCGCGCAACCAGGTCGTACTGCCCGCGCGTCGGTGCCGCGTTGAAAGCGGACGCCGTGCGTCGATCACGGCAGCGGCAGCGCCGGTGATCCTGCCGCCGTCAACGTCCCGGTTCAGCACGCCCAGATCCTTCTGCACCAGCGTCTCCCACCGTGCGGCGGTTGCCGCGAACAGGGCCCGGGCCTTCGACAGCCCGTCACGCGCGTCGAGCGATGGCACGGCGTCGGCTCCGTCTACGGCCTCGGCGATCGACGCGAGCATCGTCTCCACGAAGCGGAGGGTGTCGGTCGATGGTGGCGCCTGGCCGTAAACTGCTTCCGCGCTCGCGCCCGCTGGCACGCCCGACACCGCAGCGGCTCTCGCGGCAAACGCGTCGAGGGCGGAGGCGATCGGTGCGCCGGCCTGGCGCCGGCGCTCGAACACGGCGCGCTGAAGGGACGCGGCCCGCGCCGTCATCGTCGCCACCTGCGCGCGTGCCTCCTCGACCTCCCGCGCCAGAACGAACTGCTCCGCGTATGCGGAGGCAGGCAGCGACACGCGTGGATCCGGTCCAACCTCGAGGGCCGCGGTCAGCTTCTCGCCATCCACCGTCAATGCGATCGTGTAGCGGCCGGGCGGAGCCCATACACCATCCTCGGGGATGCCGCGGCGGCCGGTCACGCGCGGGGCGTATCGCAGCGGCCAGACCAACCGATGGAATCCGGCCGCGGCAGAGAGGGTGGGGCTTCGCGGCACCCACTCCGGTGCCGATGTGAGGCGTGACAGGTCGGGCGGTCTGGCTCTGTCTGCGCTGGAGTACCGGCGGGCCTCTACGCCAGCCCCATCAGTCACGGTCAATGTCACCTCTTGGGCCGCCGAGGGCAGGGCGTAATCGATCACCGCGCCGGGCGGCGGATTCTCGCCGCGCGGCTCGTCCTTCGGAAAGGGTGTGCCGCTGAATCCTTGCGTCCGCACGCGAACGGCCGTCGCCGGCACGAACAGCCGCGGCCGATCGATCTCACCTGTCGCACCCAGTTGTCGCAGCACCGACACGTCGTCCAGGATCCAGAATCCCCGCCCGTGTGTCGCGATCACCACGTCGGCGCCCTTGACCTCGATGTCGCGGACGGACGTGCGCGGCAAATCGAGCTGAAGCGCCGCCCAGCTCGCCCCGTCATCCAGGCTCACGTACACTCCGCGCTCCGTGCCGGCGTACAAGAGGCCTTTTGTGACGGGATCCTCGCGCACGACGTTGACCGCGTGCGTCGCGGCGATACCGCCAACAATGAGCACCCATGTGCGGCCGCCGTCCGTCGTGCGATAGATGTAGGGGCGGAAGTCATCGAGGCGGTGGCGATCGACTGCAATGTACGCCGTGCTCGCGTCGTGGTGCGACGGCTCGATTGCACCGACCTTCGACCACGGGGTCAGGGCGGACGGCGTGAGGTTCTCCCAGTGGCTGCCTTCGTCCCGTGTCCGCCAGACGAGGCCGTCGTCGGTGCCCGCCCACAGGTCGCCATCGGCGACGCGCGACGGCGCCAGCGTATAGACGACGCCCTGCCGCGGACCCGCCTGGGCGCGCACCGCCGCCGTGACCGGATCCAGCGTCGGCGGCACTCCGGGGTCCTCGCGCGTGAGATCGGGGCTGATCTGCGCCCAGTGATTGCCGCCATCGTCGGTGCGGTAGACGTGCTGGTGCGAGAAGTAGAGTACGCGCGGATCGCGGCGCGAGAACGTAAGCGGCAATGTCCACGTGGTGCGATGCAGGTCCGGGTACGCCAGGGTGGGCGTGACGGCGCGCGTCTGGCCAGTACGGAGATCGAGGCGATCCACGCGCCCGCCGTAAATCACGTCGGGATCGGAGGGATCAGGGGCAACGGTGTCACTCTCGCCGCCGGCGGTGATCTCGCGGAAATGCGTGAGGTTGATCCCGTCCACGCCGCCGCTGCGACTCGGCACGCCCGCTGCGCCGGAATCCTGCTGGGCGCCGTACACCATGTACGGGAATCGCGCGTCCGTGGCGAGGTGATAGAACTGGCCGGTCGGCTGGTTGTGCCACGAGCTCCACGTGGCGCCGCCATTCATCGTGATGATGGCGCCCTGGTCGGTGCCGAGAATCTGCCGGGCGGGATCGCGCGGATCGATCCACAGCTCGTGGAAATCGTCGCCGGTGGGATCCCCTTTCAGGGGGATCCACGAGGCACCGCCGTCGTCGGATCGCAGCACGATCGTGTTCAGCGCGTAGACGCGATTTGGATTGCGCGGGTCCACTGTGAGCCGGCCGAAGTACCAGCCGCGCTGCCACACGCGGGTGTCGCCGCTGACGAGCCGCCAATGCGCGCCGCGATCGTCGGAGCGATACACGCCCCCGCCCGTGCTCGCGTCGACGACAGCGTAGACGCGGGCCGGCTCGCTCGGCGCGATTGCGAACCCCGCACGCCCGTGAGTGGCCGGCAGGCCCGCGGTGAGCCGCGTCCAGCGATCGCCGCCGTCGGTGGACGTGAAGAGCGCGCTGCCGGGGCCGCTCGACGGCGGGTATACGCTCCACGGCGTGCGCCGGGTCTGCCACAGCGCGGCGTACAGGACCCGTGGGTTCCCGGGCTCGAAGACGACGTCCACCGCACCGGTATCTGCGTCGGGCCCGAGCACCTTTGCCCACGTGGCGCCACCGTCGCGCGAACGGAATACGCCTCGCTCGGCATTCGGCGCGTACGGGTGGCCGAGCGCCGCGACGAACACGACCCGCGCATCCCTCGGATCGACAATGATGCGGGCGATCTGCTGCGATTGGGCGAGGCCGGCTGGCTGCCACGTCTGGCCGGCGTCCATCGACTTGAAGAGGCCGTCGCCCTGCGCGATGTCGGAGCGCATGTCGGCCTCGCCGGTGCCGACGTAAATCGTGCTGGGATCGGACGGGGCGAGCGCAAGGGCGCCAATCGATCCCACCGGCTGGCCGTCGAAGATCGGCTGCCAGGTGCGCCCGGCATCGCGGGTCTCCCACACGCCGCCGTTGACGCTGCCGAAATAGAAACGCTGTGCGTCCGACGGGTGCCCCTCGACCGCGAGCACGCGTCCGCCACGGTACGGTCCGATGGAGCGCCAGTGGAGGTGGCGCAGGAACGCGGGCTCTTTGTTCTCATCAGCGGATCGACGCGTGTTCGAGACGGACTGGCCTGCCTGAAGGCGAGCAGCACGAGCCGGGCCGCTTCCCGCGACGAAGCAAGGCGTGACGAGGAGCAGCAACGCGAGCAGGACCCGGCGGGACGTTGTCGACATGGAGGGTGATGATACTCGGGCGGAGGCGTGCCGCATTCGCCGGACGCGGGCCCGGGGGTGCGCGGGGCCCGCCGAATGGCCCCGCGGGGCCAGGCGCAGAGAGCGCTATCGCTGAACGGTGAGCCGGTCGTCGACCGAAACGACGCCCTTCGTGTCTCTGGCGAGATCCACGGCGCGACGGTGCTCGTCGTCGCTGGCGACGACGCCGCTGAGCGTCACGTGGCCGTCCTTCGTCTTGACGCCGATGCTGCCGGCGCTGATGTGGTCGTCGAGCGCCATTTTCGATTTGATCTTGGCGGTGAGCGACGCGTCCGACAGGAGTTCGCCCGCCTGCGCGGCCGCTTCCGACGCACGGCGCCCGGCACGTTCGGCGGTGGTCTCCATGGCCTCGCCCGTGCGCTCGCCGCGTTCCCGCACGCCGGATGCGTCCGGGCGGCCAGAGGCCGCACCAATCGCGGGCCGGTCCACGTCACGGCCCGGCGCCGACAGATCGCTCCAGCGATAGCCGAGGAAGAACGCGATCGCGGCGACCAGCACCACCACGACCACGATGCCGCGCAGCAAGGCCGCGAACATCACTCACCTCTCGCGTCTAGCAGGCAGGCTTTTTCTGCCATCGTGTCCCGTGGCTTCACCTATGCACGTGCCTTGCCAGTTGGACCGCGGCATGGTTCCCGGATTCGTCGACTCTGCGTCGGGACGGCCCGCCTGAAGGCGGGCACTACAGTGCGTCGGGACGGCCCGCCTGAAGGCGGGCACTACAGTGCGTCGGGATGGCCCGCCTTCAGGCGGGCCGTCCCGACAATCCGCGCCTTGTCAGCCGACGATTGGAACAACCAGCCGGCAGTGGATAGCCGACAGCGCGCCGCGCAGGCGCTCGAGCGTCGCGGTGTCGCGGTACAGGCCGACGATTGCGCCGCCGGAGCCTGCGAACTTGGCGCTGGCGCCGCACCGGCGCGCCGTCTCGACCATCTCAATCTGCCAGGGCGGCAGGGTGAACACGCTCCGCCGGGTGTCGAAGTTCTCGTCTACCAGCTCGTCGAGGGCGTCGAGGTCGCCGGCCAGCAGCGCCGTGCGGCCGCGTTCCGCGATCGAGGCGAAGCGGAGCATGGCCGTGACGATGGCCGGCTCACCCCGATCGAACCGTCCGCGGATGTCGTTGTGAAACACCTCGGTGGGCTCGCTGAGCGCGTCGTGGTAGGCGACGTAGAGGGTGGGCAACCGCGCGGGATCGAGCCGTTCGTACGCGTAGCATGCGTAGCCGTCGATCATCCGCTCCGCCGATGCTGCGAAGTCCATGTAGACGAGCCCTTCGTACACCTGGATGACCCGATCCTGCAGGCCGGCGCCAATCTTCAGCTCGTCCCGTTCGACGGACAGTGCGAGCGAGGGCTGCACATCGAGCGTGATGTGGACGTCGTAGAACTCCATCAGGCAGCGGAGGGTCGCGACGATGATGGCGCTCGAGCCGGCCAGCCCGACCTGCCGTGGAATCGTGCTGCTGTGCCGCACGGAGAAGTTGCGGCGATCGAGCGCCACGCCGCTCTGCTCGCAGTAGTCGACGAAGCGCTTGATCGTGGCCTTGATGAGACGAATGCCGCCGTAGTAGCCGTGCAGCCGCACGTCTCTCGCCAGGTCCTGCACGCTCGTGAAGCGCGCGCGGTCGTCTTCGGCGAGCACGATCTCGACCGTGTCCCACTCGTAGAGGACCACCTCCGCCCAGAAGTTGCGCACGCTGAACGCGAGCGTCTTGCCGTGATAGCCGTCGGAGGGATTGCCGAGCAGACCGGCGCGTGCGTAGGCGCGCTTACGGATGATCTGCATCGAGGAGACCGCGCACGAACGAACGCAGAGGCGGGCCGTGCTTGCCGTCGGCGAGCGCAAACTCGACGAAGGCGCGGAAGTAGGCGTCGATGTTGCCGATGTCGAACCGCCGCTCCGCAGCGGCGAGGCACAGGCCGTAGACCGGGCGACCGCGGTCGATCAGCAGCCGGATGCCGTCCGTCAGTTGGATTTCACCGCCCTTGCCCGCGGGCGTGTGTTCGAGCGCGTCGAAGATCTCCGGAGACAGGACGTAGCGCGCGGCAATCGCGAGGGTGCTAGGCGCGTCCTCGGCCCGGGGTTTCTCGACGAGATCCTCGACCCGGAACACACCGTCGGTGGCGGGACCCGGCCGCGCGATGCCGTAGTGCGACACCTCCGCACGCGGCACCTCTTCGAACGCGACGACCGCACCGGCACCTGTCCGCTCGAAGGCCGCGACCATCCGCTGTACGACGTCGCTCGACGCATGCAGCCCGATGATCGAGTCGCCGAGAGCGACCACGAACGGGTTCGGGCCGACGAACGAGCGGGCGCAGAGCACGGCGTGTCCAAGGCCCCGCAGCTGCCGCTGGCGCGTGTAGAAGAACTGGGCGTGCGCGCGCTCGTACGCGAGCTCCTCGAGGAGGTCTTCCTTGCCGGTTTCGCGCAGCGCCTGCGTCAGCTCGCTGTTCAGGTCGAAGTGGTTTTCGATCGACGCCTTGCCCGGTCCGGTGATGAAGAGCAGGCGCTCCATCCCGACGCGCGTCAATTCCTCGACGACGTACTGCACCACGGGCTTGCGCCCGACCGGCAGCATCTCCTTCGGCTGGGACTTGGTGGCCGGCAGCAGGCGCGTGCCCAGGCCGGCGACCGGAACGACGGCGATGTTGATGGACATGACAACCGCGAACCGACGGACCGCGGCGATTGTACACGACAGGCTAAGGGCTAAAGGCTGAAGGCTGAAGGCGTGTCTCGCGATCCGCTGCGCGCGCGGAGCGATCGGTCGCGGCCGGCTTCATTCGCGCCTCTAGAGCCCCTAGCCCTTAGCCCTCAGTCCTTAGCCGCTTTACGGCACCCTCGCTGTCCCCACGACGTGGTCGAACACCGGACCGTACTGCCGCCACTCGTCCTGCGGCGCGACCCCGATGCCGTAGAGCAGCGTGTCGTCCGGCAGCAGCGTCGTGTAGACCGACACGATCTCAGGGCCGCCGGTCGCATCCGATCGGTTGCGCAGCTGTACCTCGATGCCCTCGCGGTTGCCGAAGCGCGCACGTTGTGGCCCGCTCGCCTGCTGCAGCGACTGGTTGCCCTGGGCCAGCGACTGGAGGAGCTGCTGCGTCGCATCCTCGAGGTTGCGCGAGCGCGTCCGGGCCATACCGAACTGCATGCCGTGGGTGAACACTGCCTGCCCGCTCCGGCCTTCGCCGTAGGCGCCCTCTGGGGCGAACCACACCGAGTCGTCGCCGGTCGAGAGCTCCCGCCAGTTGTCGGGCACGTTCACGCGGAAGATGTTGCCGCCCTGGTAAGTGCGGTAGCGTGACGAGGGGGGCTCGACCTGGTCTGAGAGCCCCCCGCCGGCGCCGCGCGTGCCCGGCTCGCCGCCTCCGCCTCCGCGCCGCCCGGCGCGTGCGACGTCCTGCGACGAGCGCGCCGGCGGCATGCCCGCGAGGCGGCTCTTCACGGAGGCGAAATCCGCCGTGTTGCGCACCGGGTTCTCGACGCGGAGCAGGCGCGCCTCCTCGGTGAGGTACTCGATGCGGTTGCCGGGGTTCGGGTGGTCGCTCATCCACTCGGGTCCGCCGCCCCGGCTCTGCTGCTCGATGGTGCGGAACATGTTCGCCATGTCCACGGGGCTGTATCCGGCGCGGGCCATCATCTGCGCGCCCATGATGTCCGCGTCCTTCTCGAAGGCGCGGCTGAAGCGGAGGAAGCTGACGCCGATCCCGAACTGGCTCCCTTGCGACACGACGGCGCCCGCGGTGCCGCCGATGATGGCGCCGAGGATCTGCCCGGCGATGGCGCCGGCCTGGTACTTCTGCGCCTTGCTTGCCTGGGCCGTGCCGTGCCGCAGGGCGACGTGCGCCATCTCGTGGGCCATGACGCCGACCACCTCGCCCTCGCTCGTGGCCGCCTCGATCATCCCGCGGTTCACGTACATCGGGCCGCCGGGCAGAGCGAAGGCGTTGATCTCCTTCACGTCTACGACCTTGAACGTGTACTTGAACTCGGGGTGCCGCAGCTCCAGCGGGATCGTGTCCACGAGTCGGTCACCCAGGTCTTCCACGTACGAGGACACCCGGTCGTCGTGCAGGATTGGCATCTGCCTTTCGACTTCCGCCGAAGCCTCACGCCCGAGCTTCACGTCGTCTGACGGGTCGTACTTGTTGCTGGGCGCGTTTACGCGCGTTTGGGCGAGAGATTGCGCCCCAAATACCGCGACCAGGGCAAGAACGGCAAGCGGACGGGGTGACGTGCGGATGCTCATGCTCTGCTCCAAGTTGATATCTCGTCGTCGAGCCACGCCTCACCTACTGCAATTTCCGGGGCAGGGAAAAACAGGGCAGGGAGCGGTGGTTGTGGCGCCAGGGTTGGGGGCAGGGGGTGGGGTGGTGACCGCCGGCCGCCAACGTCGCGCCGACGGCAAGCGGCGTGACGGCAGCGGCGTCGTGCTTGCGCTCGGGCGGACGGCTCTAGCCGCACCGAGCGGGCGACGGGCGTTCGGTAGGCGGCGCGGCATCCGCGCCCACCGCCTACCGCCGGAACCGATCTACGTCTTTTCCTTGTCGATCTTGCTCGCCTCGATCCACTGCTTGCCGTCCTTTTCGGAGACGGTGCCCGTGACCGTGGCCTTGGCTTCCTTCGAGCACTGGTGGCCCGCCTCCGCGGACGCCGCGTTCTTCGCGATGTAGTACTCGGTGGTCGCACCCTTGTCGTCCTTCACCACGAGCACGTCCTGGCACTTCGTCGCGTCAGCCTTCTTGAGCGTGCACTTCGCGCACACCATCGTGCCCGACAGCGTTGTCTCCTCGGCCCGCGCCATCGACACGACGCTCAGCACGAGCGCCAGAGCCATAGCAACCCTGATCATCGTCTTCATCGATCCTGCCTCCTGTGCCGCCAGCCGAGGGGCCGCAGCGTGTTGGGGGAGAGCACAGTGTAATCCAAGTTGGCTCGACCCCGGGAATTACACGGATACGGCAGCCCGCCTGAGAGCGTGTAACAAAACCTCCGAAACCTGATGCTCTTCATGGCGGTAGCGTGACGAAGTATGGCCGCCGCGCTGCTTCAGATTCGTTGTGGGGCCTTGTCGAACCGTTCTTGCCAACTCCACCCGGTCGGCCAAAAGGCGGGCGGCCGCGGATCTCCGCTCGCGCGTGCCTCACCGGCATTCTCTTCGTCCCCCGCAGCGGCAGTCCCTGGCAGATGCTCCCGCAAGAACTCAGGTGCGGGTCGGGGATGACGTGCTGGCGTCGCTTACGCGACTGGCAGTTGGCGCGTGTGTGGTGGGTCGTAGAGCGGACGTTTGCATGGCTGAGTCGGTTTAGCCGCCTCCGGGTGCGGTATGACAGGCGCGCCCACATCCACGAGGCGTTCCTCTCGCTCGGGTGCGCGATGATCTGCTGGCAGTCGCTGCGAAAGACGTTGACGCGGAGGACGGGCTGAAGACCCTTTAAGCCCCACTCAGAAACGGAAAGCACTCCGGCGTCTTCCATTACTAATCCGCCAGAATCAGCCCATCCTCTATAATCCCAACCACTTCCATGGGTCTCACGCCCGGCACGCGACTCGGCCCGTATGAGATTCTGTCCGCCCTTGGCGCTGGCGGCATGGGTGAGGTTTGGAAGGCGCGAGACACGCGCCTCAATCGGTTGGTCGCCATCAAGGCGAGTCACAGCCGTTTCAGTGAGCGGTTTGAACGTGAGGCTCGGGCCATCGCGGCGGTGAACCATCCTCATGTCTGTTCGCTCTACGACGTCGGCCCCGACTACCTCGTCATGGAGTACGTCGAGGGCGAGTGGCTGCGCGGACCGGTGCCGCTTGCTCAGGCGCTCGCACTGGCCGATCAGATCCTGGACGCGCTCGACGCCGCGCACCGAAAGGGCATCGTCCACCGCGACTTGAAGCCCGGCAACGTTCTGCTCACCGGGAGCGGCGTTAAAATTCTCGATTTCGGACTCGCGAAAGTCGAGCACGCCCCTGCCGTCGAGAGCGACAGCCATGTGGAGACGCAAGCCGCTTCTCTGACGGCGGAAGGTTCCATATTGGGCACGCTGCCTTACATGTCGCCCGAGCAGATCGAGGGCCACGAAGCTGACGCGCGCAGCGACATCTTCGCCTTCGGAGTCGTGCTGTACGAGTTGATCGCAGGTACGCGACCTTTCACGGGCGAGACGCAGGCCAACCTCGTTGCGTCGATTCTCAAAGAAGAGCCCCGACCTCTGATCGAGATACAGCCACAAACGCCGCGCGGCCTCGCCGAGGTGGTGCGGACCTGCCTCGAAAAGGATCGCGAGAAACGGTGGCAGTCGGCGCGCGACGTGAGGCACGCCCTGAGGTGGATGGCAGCAGAACCTCCGCCGTCGATACCCGCGCGATCAGTTCGGGTGTGGCAATGGTTGGCCGTCTTGACGGCTGCGATCGCGCTGGGGATTGGTGCCTGGGTGTTTCGGCCCACGGCGCCAAGCTCGCTCAGCCGATTCGAGACGCCAGTGCCGGAGAATGTGACTCCGTACGATGACGTGTCGGTATCCCCGGACGGCCGCAAGCTGGTGTTCGCGGCGACCGCTCAGGATGGATTATGGCTTCGCGATTTCGATGCACTGGAATGGCGGCGCCTGCCGGGTACGGAGGGCGCCTCGACTCCTTTCTGGTCCCCCGACAGCCGGTACGTGGGCTTCGCCGTCGACAACAAATTCAGGAAAGTTGATACGGCCGGCGGTCCACCGGAGACGGTGGCCAGCCTTCCCAACACCACGAGCGGGGGCACCTGGAATCGGAATGGCGACATCGTGTTGGGGAGTTGGGGCGGCGGATCGGGTGGTCCGCTGCGGAGCGTGTCCCAGGCAGGTGGCGCGGCCAGAGCGGTGACGCAGGTCGACGAATCCAAGGGAGAGTTCTATCACACGTGGCCCACGTTCCTCCCCGACGGCAAACACTTTCTGTATTTCCGCTCCGGACCGCCGGAAGTTGAGGGCATGTACGTTGGTTCTCTTGATGTCGACGCCGGGGACCAGTCGCGTCAGCGGATATTGACCAGCAGTGTGCCAGCGGTGTATGCGAATGGCTGCGTATTTTTTCCGCGCGCGGGCACGCTGATGGCACAACCATTCGACGCTCGCCGCCTGGAGCTCCAGGGCGTACCGGTGCCCGTGGCCCAGGACGTCCAGATCACGTGGTACTCCACCGGAGTGTTTTCGGTGTCTGGCAACGGCGTTCTCGCCTATCGGACCGCATCGGCTTCTGGAACCTTCCAGCTCGCCTGGCTTGACCGGCAGGGAAAGACCCTGAGCACGTTCGGACCGCCCGGAACGGACACGAGCGTTGCGTTGTCACCGGATGGCAAGCGCGGAGTCGTGAAGGATTCTCCGTACGACGTGCCGGGCGACCTTTGGACGCTAGACTTTGCCAGCGGCGGGCGCACGCGTCTCACATTCCATAAGGAGGTGTACTCGCCCGGTGTGTGGTCTCCGGACAGCGCCCGCATTGCGTACTCGGCCGGCCGGCTCGGCGACACGGTCTACGAGAAAGCCGCCTCCGGCCTCGGCGACGAGCAGGTGCTGTTCAAGGAGCCCGGGTTGCGACATTTTCCGACCAGCTGGTCGCGCGACGGTCGGTTCCTGCTCTATCACACCGAGAACGCTCCCCACACGGGATACGACCTGTGGGCACTGTCCCTCCGCGACCGCACGCCACATCTGATGCTCGGCGAGGCCTTCAATGAGTGGGCTGGCGTCTTTTCACCCGACATGCGTTGGGTTGCCTACGTATCCCTCGAGACTGGAGCTGCGAGTGAGGTCTATGTCCGCCCGTTCCGAGTGTCAGGACAGACTGGCCAGCCGTCACTCGGCGAGGGCAAGTGGCAGGTCTCGAAGGACAACGGCAACTGGCCACAGTGGCGCGTCGACAGAGAGATCGTCTTCATCACGGCTCCAAGTGGAACGGCAACTTTTGCTGCGCCAGTGAACACAAACGGTAGCGCCTTTGAGAGTGGCGTCCCCCAGCGGCTGCCCCTCCCTCCGAACGTGGACGTGGACTCTACTCCGCAGTCCACTCCCGACGGCCAGCGCTTCCTGGTCGCAGTGTCACAGGTCCCGCGAGCGGCTCGAACGTCCATCAGCGTCGTGCTCAACTGGCCGGTGCTGTTGAAAGAAGGAAAGTGACCAAGAGACTAGGCCTGCTCATGATCCGAGCTTCGGCCTTTCACCTCTGCCACGCGCAAGCGCGAGGACCGTCAGCTCTGTTCTGCCGTCCTTCAGCGTGATGACGGCCTTGCCGGCAAACCAGGTTGCGGCCGCGCTGGATCGCCCCGATGTTCACTGGCGTCGAGCGGTAGATGCGCAGCCATTGGTTCCGAGCGGCTCGAGGCGTATGCGGAGGCTGGGCCTATTTCGTCGCCGTTGTCTTCCACTGGTTCAAGAACTCGAGTAGCGCGTGCTGGTGAAAAGTGCTCCGGCTTTTCAGGCGGGCTGCCCCGTGTCCGTTGTGGTGCCCGGTTCCAGGCTCCGCGCAGGTTTGGCCCTTTAGCCCTCAGCCCCCGTTATGGCCCCGGTCCCGTCATACATTTCGCGAGTCGAGCTCGTCCCACCGCGCGTACGCGTCGGGCAGCGCCCGCTGCAGCTCGGCGAGCCGCGCCAGCGTCTGTGCGATCGCCTCGGGCGGATCTTTGTAGAACGACGGGTCCGCGACGGCAGCTTCGAGCCGTCGCTGCTCGTCTTCGAGCGCTTCGATCCGGGCGACGAGGCCCTCGAACTCGCGCTGCTCCTTGTACGACAGCTTCTTCGACGGCGTGGCGGTGTTACCACGGCCGTGAAGCCGCGGCGGGCTCGTTTCCACACGGGCGCGTGACTCGACCATCGCGGCGCCGGGCCGGCCTCGTCCCGCCTCCGGCGGTTCGGCGCGCTGGCGCAGCCAGTCTTCGTACCCGCCCACGTACTCCTGCACGCGGCCGTCGCCTTGGAACACGAGCGTGCTCGTGACGACGTTGTCGAGGAACGCGCGATCGTGGCTCACGAGCAGCAGCGTGCCGGGCCACTCGGCCAGCTGCGTCTCGAGCAGGTCCAGCGTTTCGAGATCGAGATCGTTGGTGGGTTCGTCGAGCACCAGCACGTTGGCCGGCCGCGTGAAGAGCCGCGCCAGCAGCAGCCGGTTGCGTTCGCCGCCCGAGAGCGCCTTCACGGGCGAGCGCGCGCGCTCCGGGGGGAACAGGAAGTCCTCCAGGTACGCGTGGACGTGACGCGTGCGGCCGTTGGCCGTCACTGTGTCATTGCCGTCGCCCACGGTGTCGAACACAGTGCGGTCGGGATCGAGCTGCTCCCGCTGCTGGTCGTAGTAGGCGACCACGACGTTCGATCCCTGGCGAATCGTGCCCGCGTCGGGGGCGATTTCTCCCAGGAGCAACCGCAGCAGGGTGGTCTTCCCGGCGCCGTTCGGCCCGATCAACCCGATGCGATCGCCGCGGACGATCCGCGTGGAAAAGGCCGAGACCACCGGCGCGCCTCCGAAGGATTTCGTCACCTCCTCGGCCTCGAAGACCAGCCGTCCGGACGGGTCCGCGCGCTCCACCTGCAGCCGCACGGTCCCGAGGCGGTCGCGCCGGGCCGCGCGCTCTTCGCGCATGGCGAGGAGCGCCCGCACGCGCCCCTCGTCACGCGTACGGCGCGCCTTGATGCCGCGGCGCAGCCAGGCCTCTTCCTCCACGAGCTTCTTGTCGAACTTCACGTGATGAAGGGCCTCGCTCGCCAGCCACTCCTCCTTCTTGCGCAGGAAGGCCTGGTAGTCGCCGGGCCACGAAGTGAGCGCACCGCGATCGAGCTCGACGACGCGGGTGGCGAGGCGCTGCAGGAACGCGCGATCGTGCGTGACGAACACGACGGCGCCCGCATACTCCGCAAGGAACGACTCGAGCCACTCGATCGCCTCGATGTCGAGGTGATTGGTCGGCTCATCGAGCAGGAGCACGTCCGGCTGCGCCACCAGCGTGCGCGCCAGCAGCACGCGCCGCCGCCAGCCGCCTGATAACGTGTCGACGACGGCGTCGGCGGGCAGCTCCAGGTGGGAGAGCACGAGCTCGATGCGCTGCTCGAGGCGCCAGCCGTCGCGCTCTTCGAGCTCGTGCTGCAGTGCGCCGAGCCGCTCGAGGAGCGCGCCGGTGCCGTGCTGCGCGACCTCGGTCGCCACGTGATGGTAAGTGCGGACCAGCGCGCTGAGATCGCCGAGCCCATCGGCCACGACGTCGAACACGGCGCGCGCGTCCGACAGGGGCACGTCCTGCTCGAGGCGTGCCACGCGCACCCCCGGCTGCAGCCAGACCGTCCCCGCATCCGGCAGCTGCTCACCGGAGATCGCACGGAGCAGCGTGCTCTTGCCGGTGCCGTTGCGCCCGATGATGGCGATGCGCTCCCTGGCCTCGACGAGCAGCGAGACGGCGTCGAGCAACGGCACGTGTCCATAGGCGACCGACACGCCGTCGATCGAGACGAGAGGCATCCGACGAACGTACCACACGCGGCCTGCGGTACGGATCAGGCGATTAGCTGCGGCCACGTGCGCCCGGACCGGCAGGAACGGCTGCGGTCCGCGCCACGATGTTCAGGTCACGAGTACGCGGGTGGGTGCACCGGGCCGGGCGCGGGCGCAGTGCCCGCGGCAGCGGCGGCGATCACGTCCGCGGCCTTCTCGCCGATCATGTAGATCGCGCTCGCGATGAAGTAGCCGGGGATCCGCGGGAAAACGGATGCGTCCACGACGCGGAGCCCCTGCACGCCGTGCACCTTGAAGTCGCTCGACACCACGCCGCCGTCCTCCGCGCGCCCGATGCGGCACGTGCACGAGGCGTGGTGCCCCCAGGCGTTGTTCCGCACGAACTCGGGCAGCATCGCGTCGGGTACGTCGTCGCCCGGGAGCTCTTCCTTCGCGATGTGCCCGTTCTGTCGAAGGGGCGCGGCCAGCCGCCGCGCCAGGGCGACGCCCTTGGCGACCGCGGCCACGTCGCTGCCCTCGCCCGACTGACCGTCGTTGCCCTCGCCGAAGTAGCGGAAGTTGACCTGCGGCGGCACACGCGGATCGGCGGATCGCAACGTGACCTCGCCCGCCGTGTTGTTCGTGTGCGCCTTCAGCACGACCCACGTGAGGCAGTTGGGGTTCTTCGCGAGCTGTGACGAGTAGCCGGGATAGTAGCCATCGAAGCGGCCGATGAGGGCGTACAGGAACAGGTCCGGCGAGAACGCGTGCGGGCTCGAGCGGGCGATGACGGAGAGGATGGCACCGTTGCTGTCGTAGACGCCGCCACGGTGGTTCGCCCAGTCCGCGTACTGTGTGTCGTCGCGTGTGAAGGTGGCATCCTGCAGCGCCTTCCAGGACGCAAAGTTCATGCGGTTCACCACCGCAACTTCGTAACGGTCCTGGAGGTTCTGCCCGACCCCCGCAAGATCCACCCGGACGGGGATTCGGCACCGGTCGAGCGTCGCCTTGGGACCGATCCCGGACAGCATCAGGAGCTGCGGTGTGTTGAAGGCCCCGCCGGCCAGGATCACCTCGCGCGCAGCGAACGCCTGCCGCCTGGTGCCCGGCTCGGTGCTGGCGCGCGGGTCGGCCCCGTAGAGCCGTTCGCCGCTCAGGTACTCGACACCGATCGCGCGGTTCGCGTCGTCGAAGAGCACCCGCGTCGCGAGCGCGTGCAGTTGCACCGTGAGGCGATCCGGATGGCTGTGGCTCACCTCGAGTACCCGTTCGCGCGCGCCCACCCGGCGGTGATCCCTCGTCGTCAACGGCGTGTACCGCAACCCGATCGCATCGTCGGAAACGACACGCCAGTCGTTCGGATCGAACTGGCTCTCGAGGCGCGCGCGCCGGTCCGTATCGGTGAGGGCCATGTCAGGGCTGCGCAGCGCGGCCCGGGCCGACTCCAGGATGGCGGTCCGCAGATCATCGTCCTTGACGGCGGCGCGGGGTACCGCGACTTCCGTTTGCAACCACCCCGACCAGCCATGGCGGCTCGGGTTGTGACCCACTCGGCTCGCCACGCGTTCGTCGGGGCGGTGCTCGCAGCGTTCAAGTTGCTCGAAGTACTTGCGCATGTGCTCGGCGCGCCACGACTGGTCCCCGGTGAGGTCGGCCAGCTGGTTCCAGTCCGCGTTGTTCGGGCACACGAGGATGAGGGCGTTGTGCGCGGTGCACCCGCCCAGCGTTCCCGCGCGCGGGTAGAGCACGCGAGGGCCCCTGTCCCGGCACCATCACGTGCTTCGGGTCCTTCTTCTGCTGGTCATCGTCCCCGTAATGGCGGACGAAGTAGTCCCACCGCATGCCCGTGTTCTCGGTCGAGAGCGCGTGAAAGGCGGGGACGTCGTAGTCGTCGGGGAGCGAGTTCACTCCGGGCGTCTGGGGAGTGGCCCCGACCGAAGTTCGCGGATCGCCGCCCGCTTCGAGCAGCAGCACGCGGAAGCCAGATTCCGCCAGGCGCGCTGCGAGCGTCCCGCCGCCGGCGCCGGAGCCGACGACGATGAAATCGGCGTCGTATGCCGCCGGAGTGGGAGTGCCGTATCCGGAAGGCTCTTCGCTGCTCGATCCGTGGTCCACAGGCCGCCTCCTACATGGTCTTCAGGAATGCGATGAGATCGCTCTTCTCCGCATCGGACAACCCCGGTTCCTCCGTGAACAGGCTGGTGCCGAAGTAGTGGCCCTTGTTGATCACGTAGTCGGGGCACTTGCTGAGCCCGTACATCGCCTCGGCGATGTTGCGATCGGCGAACGGGTTGTTGCCGCGCTTCACCTCCTCCATGACGTGTTTGAACAGGTCGACCAGCTTTTTGTGGTGTGCCTTTCGAGCTTCCGGCGCCATGTCCGCGCCGAGGTCCATGCTCGTGAGCAGGCTGACGGGGGTGCCCTCCGGGATTCCGTCGATGAACACCTCGCCGTCGCGGAAGAACTGCGGGAACAGGTGCTGGCTGACCGCGATGAGCGGCTGCAGTCCAGTGGGCACGTAGCCCTTCGCCACGTGAATGTGGCTGTTCTCAGAGGTGCGCTGGACCTTGCCGACACCCCGTCCTTCGATCCCGAGATCCCTGAACAGTTTGTCCTTCTCGCGCCGCTCAGGCCAGAGCATCTGCTCGATCGAGGCCTGGAACACCTTCATGCGCGTCGCGACCGACGGGTCCTCTTCGAAGGGGCCGACCGAGTTGTTCTGCAGAAACGGCGCCGTGGACCAGAGGCTGACGAGCGAGGCCGGCCGCGTGAAACCGCGCCCACCGCCGGGCAGGGTGTAGTCGTACTCCGCGCCGCTGAACGGGTTTCGCAGCTTCACCGAGCCGACCGACGGGAGTTCCTTGTAGGACTGCGACGAGAAGTTGTCCCAGATGTTGCCCCTGATGGCGTTGGTCGCCAGTGGACTGCAGATGTTGGTCTGCATCAACGTCGAGGGAATCCGCAGTTCCGTCGACAGATAGTTGTCGGTCAGGAAATCCGGCTTCCGGACGATCGAGCGCATCTCGTCCTTGAACGCGTCGGTCTTGGACCACGCCCAGTACTTATCCCAGCAGGAGAGGTAGTCTTTTCCGTTGCAGTTCTCGAGATCGAGACCGGCTGGCAATTGGGGCAGCTTGTTCGAATGGCACCGCGCGCAGCGCTCGGCGAAGACCTCCTTCCCGTGGCGGAGCGTATCGGCGTCCGCCGTCAGATAGGACGGGCCGTTCGGTGCATCCTTCAGCAGGTGCGGCGCGGTGCCGCCGAGGAGGAAGCGCGCCATGTAGGGCGTCTGCAGCTCGGTGGCCTGCCAATAGACGGAATTCTTCTTCGCGTCCGCCACCCTGATGGGCGTGATGTCCTGGCCGCCGAGCAGCACCCGGAAATGCAGCAGCCACTCCTCGCTGAACACGCCGATGTTCATGTACACGCGGTTGAGCGCGCCGAGCGCGCCGACCGAGTCGGAGCCGTCCTTGAGCACACGCGGCGTCCACACCGTGTCGGGCGCCTTGAAGAAGACGGCGAGCGGATCGCCGGCAGGCACGAACTCGTTGAACTGCCGGTTGTCGCGCTCGCCGTTTGCGATCCGCTCCTTTCCCCAGCGCTGCGCGATCCCCATCCGTGCCGGGAACAGGTAGAGGGCGTTCATCGTTCGCGGGTTGTTGATGTTGTCCGAGGACACGAGCGAGGTGTCGAGCGTCCCCGGCAGCGACGTTCGCAGCGCCTGGTTCAGGAAGCTGGCGCCGTTGGCGTCCCCCTGCCAGTCGAACACACGCTGCCACCAGAAGTACTGCGCGCCGACGATCGAGCTGAGGTTCTCCCACTGGGGGTTCTCCGGGTCGGCCGGCGGCTTGACCGGGCTCGGGCCCACGTGACAGAAGCCGCACGACATGCCGATCCGGTACGGCCGCACGAGCGACGCCGAGTCGTAGTAGGTGTGGTCGTTGTAGTACCGCTCCGCGTCCCATTTCTTGCGCGCGGCCTCGTCGAAGTCGGGGTTCGGGAACAAGCGCAGGCCGACGACGCCGGTCGGTTCGCCGTAATAGGACCCGACCGGGACGGTCCGGCCGCGGGCGCCGATCTGCACGCCCTTGTACTTGTCCGCGTCGGCGAACGGGTCGGGTTTGCAGGCGGGATCCCGCACGTCGAGCCACAGGCCGTAACGGTTCGGATCCGGCCCGGTGGCCTTCTTGAAGCAGGGCTCGTTGACGAGCCCCAGGTATTGCCAGCGGTTGTCACGCGAGTAGTGCAGCTTCGGGTGCGACGAGACTGTCTTGAGGAAGTCCAGTGAGCCGATGCTCTGTCGCGCCAGCACGTCCCACAGGCGATCGTTGCCGCCCGACCAGACGATCCACATGTTCCGGCCCTGGATCTCCGCCGTCGAGAACGGCTTCCCTCCGTCCATATCGTGGAAGTAATCCTGGTCCGCGGCGGGGAAGGACGCAGCCGTCCGCCCGGCGCGCAGGGCTTCGTCTTTGACGGTTCCAGCCGCCGGCTGTTTGGCGCCGCACGCTGCCGCGAGCGCGGCCGCAGCTAGAGCGCCTGCGGCCAGGAACATCCTGTTCGAGCGCCGATCCATGAGCCCTTCCTTTCGGTGGCCGGGGAACCACTGGGAGTGTGGCGCAAGCTTACAGCAGGTCTCCCGCGCGGGCGCCAGATTTGATGTGATTTTGTGCGTCGGGAGCAAGAATTCCGCTTGGCTTGCTCCGCGCTCCGTGCTTGAATGGCGGCCTCCCCCCGGTTGATGTGCCGTGATCCGCGATGCGCGACGACGCGCATGGCGTTCCAGGCGAGAGGTCCCTCATGTCAGACATCATCTTCGAGCCGCTGCACTTCCGGAATCTCACCGTCAAGAACCGGATCTTCCGGTCGAACATCTCGGGCCGATTCGACAACTACGACGGCTCCGGCACGCAGGTGCGGATCAACTGGGAGCTCAAGTTCGCGCGCGGCGGCGTCGGCGCCATCATCTCCTCGTTCGTGCCGGTGCACCCGCGTGGCCGCATCATCCCGAACTACGCCACCATCCACCATGACGATCGCATCCCCTTCTGGCGCGCGCTCGGCCAGGCCGTGCACGAGCACGATTGTCGGTACATCCTGCAGCTCAGTCACGGCGGGCGGCAACGCGACGTGCCGGACCTGTCCTACCCGAAAGGGCAGAGCTCCACGGACAAGAAGGATCCGCTTCACGGCTTCGAGTGCGACCGCATGACCATCGCCGACATCGCCGAGGTCGTGACCGCGTTCGCCGAGGGGGCGCGGCGCGCGCGCGACGCGGGCCTCGACGGCGTGGAGCTGCACGGCGCCAACGGCTATCTGATCACGCAGTTTCTCAGCTCGGCGATCAACGACCGCACCGACGAGTACGGCGGGTCGCTCGAGAACCGCGCACGTTTCGTCCTCGACATTGTCCGGGCGATCCGGGCCCGCGTCGGGCGCGATTTCCACCTGCAGATGAAGATCAGCGCGACCGATCACAACAACTCGCTGTTCGTGCTGAAGCACGAGAAGCCCGGTAACACCGTCGAGGAGTCTGCGCAGGTGTGCCGGTGGCTGGTGGACGCCGGCGTCGACGCGATCCACGTCTCCACCGGCAGCGCGTTCCCGCACCCAAGGAATCCGGCCGGGTCGGACCTGGACGTCGATCTGCTGTCCCACACCTACGAGCAGCTCGCGTCGAGCGGCACGAACACCTTCCGCAACCTGCTGCTCTTTCACAATGACGTCACCGCGGCGGTGTTCCGCAAGCAGTGGCTCGATGCCGGCGTAGCGAAGGACCAGATCGAAGGGGTGTCGCTGGCCGACTCGCGTGTCATCAAGCGGGCCGTGACGGTGCCCGTCCTCTGTACCGGCGGGTTCCAGACCGCCTCGGTCATCCGCAAGGCGATTACCGACGGCGACTGCGACGCCGTGAGCATGGCCCGCCCCCTCGTCGCGAACAACGACCTCGTGCACCAGTTCGCGGCCGGCCGCGATCGCGCCGAACGGCCGTGCACGTACTGCAACAAGTGCCTCGTGCACGTCGTAGAGCACCCGATCGGGTGCTACGAGGAGATCCGCTACCCGAGCCGCGAGGCGATGCTGCAGGAGATGCTGTCGGTCTTCCAGCCGCCTGCGTTCGCCTGAGCCGCCGGCGATATCAGGCGCAGTACGGGCGCGCGCCCTTTCATGCCTCGACACACCTGAAGGAGGGTCCCCGATGGCTTTGTACGCGTTCGACGGTACCTGGAACACGGACAAGGAGAACGACGACAACGATCGCGAAACCAACGTCGTCCGCTTCTACCACGCGTACGCGGCGAACTCCGGCCGCAAGGATTTCTATGTCGCCGGCATCGGGACGCGGCTGGGTGTCGTCGGGCACGCCATCGGCGGCGCCTTCGGTGCCGGGGAGCTTCCCAGGCTGGACGAAGCGTACGACCGTCTCTGCGAGAACTGGGCCCGGGGTGACCAAGACATCGACGTGATCGGATTCAGCCGCGGCGCCGCGACGACGCTTGATTTCTGCAACCTGGTGGCGCATCGCGGCATCCGCGTGCCGAAGTCGCATACCGTCGTCGAGGCGTTACCGCGGTTCCGCTTCATCGGGCTCTGGGACGTCGTCGGCGCATTCGGGATCGGCGCCATCGCGTTCGACCTGACGCACCTGAACGTGGGGCACAAGCTGCGCCTGCCGAAGGAGAACATCCAGTACCGCTTCCACGCGATGGCGCTCGACGAGGTGCGGACGTCGTTCAACGTGATCCGGGTCAAGGGCGCGCACGAGGTGTGGTTCCGCGGCGTGCACTCCGATATCGGCGGCGGGAACGAGAACCGCGGGCTGAACGACATCTCGATGCGCTGGATGATGCGCAAGGCGAAGGCGGCCGGACTGCCGATCACCGAGGCACAGATCGCCACGCTTGCGCCCAATTCCGCCGCGGCAGCGAAGCTGCACGACAAGCTGCCCGATATCTGGCGTCCGTTCAGGGATGGCGACGTCGTCCACTACACGGTGAAGCCAGTGCCGGACTGCCGTGCGACGCCGGCGGGCTGCGCCGTCGAAAGCGAGCACGACGAGCTCCAGGCGCAACCGGTGGCGGCCGGTGGCCTCGAAGCGGACGCGCCGGTGCCAGCCTCCACCGGCGGGACGACATAGGAAACGGGATGTCGGATGTCGGATGTCGGATGCCGGATGCCGGATGCCGGATGCCGGACGCCAGATGCCGGATCGCGGATAACGGATAACGAATAACGGATGTCGGCCGCTAATGTCCTGACACCCGCGTCAGCCAGGCCGTGAAGATGCGTGCGTCGTCGCGGGCCAGCAGCGGCGGCGGGGGCGCCACGCGTTCGCCGCGGAGCACTCGCCGTGCCCACGTCGTGAACGCCGCGTCGGTAGTTTCGTCGGGACGGGCGAACACCGCCTCGGCATCGCCGGCGCGATTCAGCTTCTGCAAGGCCAGCGCGGTGACCAGTGAGCCGATGCCGGATGGCGTACGTCGGAACGCCGCGATGCGCGCGAGCACGGGCTGAGCGGTGTCGTGAGCCCCCCGGGCGTCGAGCGACGCGGCCTGAAGCCAGTCTTCGAGCCGTTCGTCGACGTCCGCCGGGTACGGCTTCCCGGCTCCGAGGCGCTCGGGCCACTCTCTTGCCGCAGCCACGTGCTGTTCCGCCTCATCGCTTCTTCCGCTCGCCAGCGCAGCCACTGCGAGCATCAGGTGGCTCTCACGATATAGGCTCCTTCCCTCGGTGGCGCCTTCGAACGGCAGCACGTTCAGGGTGTTCAGCACATCGAGCGCGTCGCGATATCTCTCGCCGAGTAGCAGCGTCCGCGCATGCAGCAGGCCGATGATGTAGTTGGCAGGATCGGCCGCCTGGTAGCGCGCGGCCAGGTGCTCGGCGTCGGCGAGATCGCCATCGGCCACCGCACGCTCCACGAGCAATTTTCCAAAGCGCCACTCGGTGGGTGCGAGCTCGGCGGCGTGCCGCAGGTCTGCGAGGGCGCGCTCGGGAGCGGTGGCAGAGGTCAGCTGCGCACGAAAGGCATAGAACGGCGCGAAGTCCGGCATGTTGCCGCAGGCTTCGAGCAGACGCCGCGCTGCGTCAACGTCGCCGAGCCCGCGCACGAGAAGCGCGAGGTAGTACGCGGGCTTCCATCCGCCGCGCTGATCGACGGCCCACCTGAAGACGGGCACGCTCTCGGGCCGGAACGGAAAGACCAGCAGCGGCGACGCCTCGCCAGCGCGGGCAAGCGACGCCTGCCACTCGGCGTTCGGCCGCGTGCGGTCCAGGTACGCACGCCAGTACAACGCTTCCGCGACCGGAGGCGCCAGCGCCAGCACTTCCCGCGCGTCCTCGTCCCGCCCGAGGTCGTCGTACCAGGCGGCCAACTCGAGAAATGTTTCGTGGCGCAGCTCGTTTCTGATGCCGTCCACGAATTGCGCCCGCGTTCGGGGAGTGGGCGCGAGCCGGTAGGCTTCAAACCGCGCGGCGTGGTTCAGCGGATCGCGCGTGAGCAAATCCGTCACGGCGGCGTGCGCCCGTTGCTGCAGGCCGGCGAGCCGATAGGCGACCGCGAGCAGCTGGCGCCCCTCGATGCTCGCGTGGTCGGCTGCGACGCCGCGACCAGCGTATGCCGTGGCGGCGCGGATCTGGTGAGCGCGCAGCGACAGGCGAGCGAGCTGGATGAGCGCCGCCGAGCGGTACTCGACGGCCTGTGCCGCCACCTCGAAGCCGTCGCGCGCATCCGCGGTTTTACCCAGGCGCACTGCGCTCAGGCCGTAGTAGTAATTCGCCCCGGGATCGTACGTGTCCACGCTGAGCGCCTCGCGCGCCGACTGCCATGCCCTCCCGTAGTCGCCGGCGTGATAGCGGAGCAACGCCTTGTCCGTGAGCGCCGGAACGAAGTGACCATCCATCCGCAGCGCGGCGTCGACTGCGGCCTCGCCCTCCTCATACGCACGCTGCCGGATCAGCTCCTTGCCTCTCAGCCACTGCCCGTAAGCCGAGCTCCAGTCGAAATCGGCGGGCGCCGCCACCGGGCGCGAGAGCTCGGCCTCGCGGCGGTCTCCGGAGTACTCGAAGCGGTCGCCGCCGATGCGAATCCGGAGGCGCTCCTCGGCGATCGGCGTGGCGAGCGAGAGGGTCCACGCTTTCAGCGGCCTGAACGACACGGGCACTGACCGGACTTTCGTGCCGGCGTCGAACACCTCCACGATGGTGTCGAGACGTTCGAGAGGCGAGAAGGCCAGGTCGATTCCGCCGGCGCGGGCGCGCACGTTCAATGCGCCGAGATCGTTGGCCTTGACGAACCCGCCGGTGCCTTTCACCGGGAACCAGTACTCCGTCCACGAGTCAGTCGCGAACGGGAGAAAGCCACCGTGCTTGAACGGCGTCAGGCTGCTCTGCTCCGCGGCCTGGTTGAACAGTCGGCCCGACTGCACTTCCACGTACTGTCCGTCGCTGTCAGTGAGCAGCGGCTCCCAGATCATCCCCTGCCGCGACAGGCCCCAAATCCAGATCTTCTTCCCGAGCTTCTCGTCGCGCGGCGAGTAGCGCGCCATCCCGAAATCGTCGTCGTGCCAGTACGCACCCCAGAAGTCCGAGTGCTCGCCAAACACGTGGTACGACTTGTACGAGCCGAAGTCGTTCTGATCGTAAAAGGACAGGTTCTTGTGGTTGTCGGGATGGATCGGCCAGGCGCCGACCTCTCCCGCATGCCCGAGGTAGCGCGTGCCGGGAAACACGAACTCCAGGTTCCCGGCGGCCTTGATGCCGGTGTTCATCCACGAGTAGTACGGCTGCTCGAGGCCCGACGTGTTCTGCCACAGCGATCGGGTCGTGAAATACGCCCGGTCAGCGGGCAGCGCGATCTCCAGCCGCCACGCGGTGCGCGTCAGCAAGTCGAGCGTCCCGATGGTGACGCGGGCCGTGCCGTCCGCCGAAACCGAGGCGGCGTAGTCAACCGGCGTCGCGACGTTCGGCGTGTGCCCGATGATCCCATAGTTGGCTTCGATGCCGCCGCTCGTCCACGGCCCGCGCATCGCGATGTCGCGAAACTTCACCACGTGATTGTCGTAGATGAACGGGCGGCCGGTGGATTTCTCGATCGCCGTCCAGATCTTCCCGCCAATCTGGGGCAACACGAGCACGCGGAGATAGGCGTTCTCGAGCTCGACGACCGTCCACTCCCGGTCGACGGGCTCGTTCGTGTACCGGTCGTAGCGAAAGTACGGGTAGATGCGCTCGAAGGCGGGAATCGGGTTGGGATCGGCGAACGGATACGTGCGGATCGTCTTCTTGTACTCTTTGACCGTCGCCGTCGCCGTCGCCGTCGCCGTCGCTGTCGCTGTCGCCGCCGGCGCACGGGGAGCCGGCGCCGGCGCTCGGACGTCACCACGCTGGCCTCCGAGCGCCGCGGCTGTCGTCAGCTGCGGCCACAGCCCGATAGCGACGACGATCAGGGCGCGCCGCAGCGTCGCAACCGTGCGCCGCATTCCTCTCCAGCCGTGCATCGTCACAAGAACTCCTCGTCGTCGCATCGGACCCCCAGCGCTGTGAACGGTAGAATACCGGGCCGGAGGCGACGTTGCGGCCGACCGCCCCTGCTCGCGTTCGCCTGGCTCGGGTATCGCCGCGGTCGCTCGGCCGGCTGACTCGCCCGGCCGACCTGAAGTGTTGATCCTGACCGACGATCCGCCTCGCGTCGGCACGGCCTGCGTTACGTCGGCTGCTGAGCGCGCAATCGAAGAGGCTTGCTGACCGCCGCTGGAGCCTGAGTGGTCTTCCGACTTCCCCGTGAAGACCGCTGGTGCAATATCATCGGGCTGCCCCGGCAATGCCGGCGAGGACGTCGATGCGCTTTTCACCGCTGACTTCGTTTTCCTGGCACACACCGGTGCTGACCGTCCTGCTCCTCCTGATCGTGGGATTGGCGGACGATGTGTCGCCAGCTGCACAGGGTGCACCGCGACCGAAGCTGCAGGCCTTCGACCTGCGCGACGTCGTCCTGCTCGATGGCCCCTTCAAGCACGCGACCGATCAGGACCGCGCGTACCTGCTCTCGCTCGAGCCCGACCGCCTGCTCGCGTGGTTCCGCAAGGAAGCCGGGCTCGCGCCGAAGGCGGCGGTGTACGGTGGCTGGGAATCGGAGAAGCTCGCCGGGCACAGCCTCGGACATTACCTGTCGGCCTGCGCCCTCATGTACCGCGCGACCAACGACGCGCGCTTCCGCGACCGCATCACGTACATCGTGGGTGAGTTGGCCGCATGCCAGCGGGCGAACGGGGATGGCTACGTCGCCGCGATTCCGGAGGGGAAGCGGCTCTTCGCGGAAGTCGCGCGCGGCGACATTCGCGCGAAAGCGTTCGACCTGAACGGCGGTTGGTCACCGTTCTACACCCTCCACAAGCTCTTCGCCGGCCTCCGCGACGCGCACCACCTCGCCGGGTCCGACGAGGCGCTCGGTGTGGCCACGAAGCTCGCCGACTGGGTGGCGCACACGGTGGCGGGCCTGAGCGAGGCCGAGATGCAGGAGATGCTCCGGTGCGAGTACGGCGGCATGAACGAGGTGCTCGCCGATCTATACGCGGACACCGGCGATGCGCGGTATCTCGCGCTGTCGCGCCGCTTTCACGACCAACGGGTGCTCGGACCGCTCGCCGCCGGCGAGGATCGCCTCTCGGGGCTGCACGCCAACACGCAAATTCCGAAGATGGTCGGCCTCGCGCGCCGGTACGAGCTGAGCGGCGACGCCGATGACCTGCGGACGGCCGCGTTCTTCTGGGACCGGGTGGCCGGGCATCATTCCTACGTCACCGGAGGCAACGGGCTCGCCGAACACTTCGGTCCGCCGGATCACTTCAGCGATCGGCTCGGCGCGGACACGACCGAGACGTGCAACGTCTACAACATGCTGAAGCTGACCCACCAGCTGTTCACGTGGAACGCGGAGGCTCGGCTCGCGGACTTCTACGAGCGCGCGCTCTATAACCACATCCTCTCGACCCAGCACCCCAACGATGGGCGCGTGATTTACAACCTGTCGCTCGAGATGGGTGGACGCAAGCACTACGAGACCCTGTTCGACAGCTTCACCTGCTGCGTCGGCACCGGCATGGAGAACCATGCGAAGTACGGCAGCAGCATCTACTTCCATTCGGCAGACGCGCTCGTCGTCAACCTGTTTGCGGCCTCGCAGGTCACGTGGGCCGACAAGGGCATCACGGTGCGGCAGCAGACGCGCTTTCCCGACGAGGACACGACCCGCCTGCACTTCACCACCCGCGCCGCCACGCCGCTGACGCTCAGGGTTCGGCATCCCGGGTGGGCCCAATCGCTCGATGTGACCGTGAACGGCCGGTCGGTGCCGGTGACCTCCGTCCCCTCGTCTTACGCCGATATCACCCGGACGTGGGCCGATGGTGACATCGTGACGGTGCGCGCGCCGATGACGCTGCGGCTTGAGGCGATGCCCGACAACCCGGCGCGGGTGGCGATCCTGTACGGGCCGATCGTGCTCGCGGGCGATCTCGGCCCGCAGGACGACCCCGCCGGTCTCGAGCCCGATTACGTGCCCGCCCTGCTGACCGGAGACCGTCGTCCGGCCGACTGGCTCGCGCCGGTGGCGGGTGAGCCAGCCACCTTCCGCACCACGGGTGTCGGCCGGCCGCGCGACGCGATGCTGCGCCCGTTCTACCGCGTCCACGAACGGCGATACACCGTCTACTGGGACGTCGTGACGCCGGCGGCGCTCGCCGAGCGCGAGCGGGCCGTCGCCACCGAGCGTGCGCGGCGGCAGGATCTCGATCGGCGCACGATCGACCAGGTGCGGATCGCCGACGCGGTGTCGGAGCGTGCGCACGATCTGCAGGGTGACAAAATGGAAACCGGCGACTCGGGCGGCCGCCCGTGGCGCCACGCCCTCGACGGCGGCTGGCTGTCGTACCGGCTCGCCCTGCGGCCGCGGCAGCCGCAGGCGTTGAACGTCACCTACTGGGGCAGCGACAGCGGCGCCCGCACGTTCGACGTGCTCGTGAACGGCGCCGTGCTGGCGACCGAACACCTCGATAACAATCGACCGGGCCAGTTCTACGATCGCGTGTACGTGCTACCGGCCGATCTGTCTGATCGCGGCGACGCGATCACGGTGAAGTTCCAGCCCCATGCCGGCAATCGCGCCGGGGGCATCTACGGCGTGCGCGTGATTACGCCAGCAACGGAGCCGCAGTGACTCGACGCCTTTTTGTGGGGTTGATGCTCATCGCCGGGACGATCGGCGGGTGGGCGCTGCCCGGTCACGGCCAGGCGACCAGGGCCGTGCACGTGGCGGTGGATGCGGGGAAGCCCGGCGCCGCGATCCCCTCGGGGCTCTTCGGCGTGTTCTTCGAGGACATCAACTTCGCGGCCGACGGAGGTCTCTATCCGGAACGGATCAAGAACCGCTCGTTCGAGTTTCCCGAGCCGCTCATGGGGTGGTCGCGCGCCGAACGCGGCGGAGCCAAAGGCACGCTGCTCGCCATTGAACGGCGGCCGTCGTCAGACGGCGCCAATCGGCACTACCTTCGCATCACGGCCGACGCGGCCGGCGCGGGCTTCGGCGCCGCCAACGAGGGCTTCCGGGGGATTGGCGTCACGGCCGGCGACGTGTACCGGCTCTCGATTCGGGCCCGGCGGGTTGGCGACGGTCCGCGCACAATCCGCGCGACGCTCGACGGACACGACGGGCAGGCGCTTGCGACCGCGGATCTGGAGGGCCTCACCGGCGAGTGGCGCGACATCGCCGTCGATCTGACGCCAGCCGCCTCCGACGTGAAAGCGACGTTCGCGATGCTCCTCACCGTGCCGGGCGCGGTCGAAGTCGACACCGTATCGCTCTTTCCCCGGCGCACGTGGAAGGACCGCCCGGGAGGGCTTCGAGCGGATCTCGTGCAGCTGCTCGACGGTCTCAAGCCGGGCTTCATCCGCTTCCCCGGCGGCTGCATCGTCGAGGGACGGCACCTCGAGACGCGGTATCAGTGGAAGAGCACGATCGGGCCGGTCGACGAGCGGCGCCTGATCGTGAACCGCTGGAACACGGAGAACGAGCACAAGGCGCCCGACTACTTCCAGTCGTTCGGGCTCGGGTTCTTCGAGTACTTCCAGCTCAGTGAGGACCTGGGCGCGAAGCCGCTGCCGATTCTCAATTGCGGCATGGCCTGCCAGTTCAACTCGAGCGAGCTCGCCGCGATGGACACGCTCGACGAGTACATCCAGGACGCCCTCGATCTCATCGAGTTCGCCAACGGGCCGAGCACGACCCCGTGGGGTCGAAAACGCGCTGCCATGGGGCACCCCGCGCCATTCAATCTCACGATGATCGGCATCGGCAACGAGCAGTGGGGGCCGCAATATGCGGAGCGGTTCGCCGCCTTCTCCAAGGTGCTGCGCGCCAAGTACCCACGGATCGCCCTGGTGGCCAGCAGCGGCCCGGATCCCGATGGCGCCCGGTTCGAGTTCCTCTGGTCAGAGATGCGTGCGCAGGGCGCGGACTTCGTGGACGAACACTACTACCGCCCTCCCGAGTGGTTCCTCTCGCAGGTGCACCGGTACGACAAGTACCCGCGCACCGGGCCGAAGGTGTTTGCCGGGGAGTACGCGGCCCACACGAAGGGTACGCGGCGGAACAACACCGAGGCGGCGCTCGCCGAGGCGGCGATGCTGACCGGCATCGAGCGCAACGCCGACGTCGTGCAGATGGCGTCCTACGCGCCGCTCTTCGGTCACGTCGATGCGTGGCAATGGCGGCCGAACCTGATCTGGTTCGACAACCTGCACGCGTTCGGCACGCCGAGTTACTACGTCCAGCAGATCTTCGGCGCCAACCGGGGGACTCACGTGCTGCCGATGGAGCTTGCCGATGCGGGCCCGGTGGTTGGCAGCGCCTCGCTCGATCGGGCGAGGGGCGAAGCCATCGTGAAGCTCGTGAACCCTTCGGGTGACGCCCAGCCGATCGTCCTCACCATCGCAGGCCTGCCCCGCGCGAGCGAGGTCCGCGTCACGACGCTCGGCGGTGAGCCGGAGGCCGAAAACACGCTCGAGCAGCCCACCGCCGTGGCGCCACAATCCGCGACCGCGCACGTGACTGCCGGCGTCATCGAGTACACGCTCGCGCCCCACACGCTGGCGCTCCTGCGGGTCCGCTGACGACGTGCGTAGTGCCCGACTTCAGGCGCGCTTGGGGCTCCCGTTGACGACGTCCGTAGTGCCCGCCTTCAGGCGGGCCCGTTCGAAATTCATCGCGGATCGTTCTCACGGCCCGCCTGAAGGCGGGCACTACAGGTTCTCAAAACCTCCAGAACTCACGACCCAAACCGATTTTGTTCACAGGCTCTTCAGGCGGGGCTTGGGGCTCCCATTGACGATGTAGGTAGTGCCCGCCTTCAGGCGGGCTTGGGGTCTCCGCTGACATCGAACGTATTGCCGACCGTCAGGTGGCTTCGGGAGAACGACATGAGGCGCTCACTCATCCTTGCGACATCAGCCTGCATCACAGTGGCGATGCTCGCAGCCACTTCGCCCGTGAACGTGAGTGCCGTCGGGGCACAGGCGTCGCTGCCCGCAACCGAGCCCGATCCCGCAATCTACAGGCACGTCTCTCACGTCGGGTGGGTAGTGCGTGACGTCGACGCCGTCGCCACAGCCTGGCGTGCCCTCGGGGTGACCGACATCCGTGACGGCGGCGTGCCGGCATTCTCCGGGGTCGCGTACCGGGGCAAGGCCGTCACCGCGCGTGTGAAGACGGTGGTCGCGCGGTTCGAGAACGGGACCGTGCGCTGGATCCAGCCGCTGAACGACGGCACGGCGTACGCCGACTTTCTGGCCCAGCACGGCGAGGGGGTGCAGTACGTGGCGTTCTCCGTCCCGAGTGAGGCGAGGATGTCGGAGGAGCTCGCGCGCTACAAGGCAGCCGGCGTCGGCGTGCTGCAGGCCGGGACCTGGAAGGGCAGCGCGGGGACAGGCCGCTTCGTGTACCTGGACACGGCGCCCGATGGCGGAGGCCTGACGATCGCACTCGAGTACGATCCCGACCGGCCGACCACCGTGGCCCAGGGCTCGACGAACGAGAATCCGTTCGACCGGATCACGCAGTACGCCTTCGTCGTTCGGGACGTGCACCGGGTCAGCGCCTACTACGATCGAATCGGACTCGGTGCGCTGCCGATCAATCGCAACGTCTCTCTCGATCGCGTCTATCGGGGCAAGCCCGGCACTTTCGAGATGCTGCTCGGATGGGGGCGGAAGACGGACGTCGTGTTCGAGTGGATTCAGTCGCTCGTGGGTCCGAACGTGTACGAGGAACAACTGAAGGCCCACGGCGAGGGCTTTCATCACCTCGGGTTCAACGTCACGGACATCGACGCTGCCATCGCGAAGCTGCGCTCGCGCGGCCTCGACGTGACCATGAGCGGCGGCTGGGACGAGAACGGCTACGCGGGCCGCTTCGCGTATCTCGACGCCGACAAACACGGAGGCGTCACGATCGAGCTGCTGTGGAACAAGCCGCGCTGACGAAGGGTTAGGGGCTGAGGGCTAAGGGTAAGGGTGCATGCTGGTCGGCGGGTTGTCGCCTAGATGCATCGGGCCATCAACGTCCGGCTCCGGCCGTGCCAACCTCCACCGCCTCCAGCCTCCAGCCTCCAGCCTCCAGCCTCCAGCCTCCAGCCCCGGCCTCCGGCCTCCAGCCCGTAAGCCGTGCCATTCCGTCCTCTGTGGCACACATCTCGCACTGCTCACCACAGGAGGTGGCTGTGCGTGCTGGATGGATTGCCACTACGTTCGTTCTGACGCTTGCGGCTGCTGCCGGCCTCGGCGCCTCACCGCAAACACGGACCACCGAAGCCGAGCGGTTCAGGGCGATGGACCGTGACGGCGACGGCGTGATCACGCGCGCCGAGTGGCGGGGCAGCGATCGGTCGTTCGACGTGCACGACTGGAACCGCGACGGCGTGCTCTCCGGCGACGAGATCCGGTCCGGGTCGCGCCGCCAGCAGCCGTGGCCGGATGAGCCGGACGGCAGCATCACCACGTCGGAGCTGACGGACTGGACACCGGAGCGGTTCGACAATCTCGATCACGACCGCGACGGTCGTCTCGAGCGGCGCGAATGGCACTTCGATCCCGAGTTGTTTCGCCGGGTCGACCGCGATCACGACGGCTCGATTTCGCGCCGCGAGTTCCTCGGCCTCGGCGACGATGACGATCGCGACGACCGCTTCGCCGATCTCGACGTGAACCGGGACGGCCGCATCTCCGCGGCGGAGTGGCACGGCGATCCGCGGCTGTTCGGAACGCTCGACGGTGACAGGAACGGCTTTCTCAGTCGCGCCGAGCTGCTCGGCGCCGATGACGACGAAGCGCCGTCAGACCTGTTCGCCAGCCTCGATATCGACCGCGACGGCCGCGTCGCTCCTTCCGAGTGGCATTGGTCGCGCGCCAGCTTCGACCGGCGCGATCGCAATGGCGACGGCGTCCTCTCGCCTTACGAGCTCCAGGCGGCGGGCCAGGCGTCGGCGGGCGCGCAATCGTCGGCCGCGTACCGCGCCGGATACGAGCGCGGGCTGCTCGACGGCCGCGTTGCGGGGCGCGAGGATCGCGCACACAATCACTGGGACCTGGACGGCCAGCGCGAGCTCGAACAGGCGGACGCCGGCTACACGCCCGCGGCCGGCCAGCGCTCGGAGTATCAGGCAGGCTATCGCGAGGGGTTCACGCGCGCCTACCGGGAAGGCTACGGCCCGCGCTAAACCCGCGATTCACCCGTGTAGTCATGTGGGGCAGGCCTTCAGGCCTGCTTGCGAGCGCGATTTGCAGGGCTGAAGCCCTGCCCCACGTGACTGACGCGTGCGCAGCAACGATGTCCGCTTCGACATCCGTGCGGTGCACGTCTGGCGGATACGGGACGGCAAGGCGCTGGCGATCCAGTTCTATATCGACACGCCGGCGATGCTGGCCGCCCTCGAACAGGCCCCGACGGGGGATTGACCGGCGTCTGCCGTCACGCCGTTGACATACCCGCGCGCTGCGACGGGCGGACTGTCGGCGGCGGCGGCGGTTTCGGCCCTGCCGGCGCCTCCAGCGAGTCGCGCAGCGCGCCGCAGTCGATCCACTGCGCGATCAGCCGCTCCGAGATTCCGAAGTCGGTGTGCAGGGCGCCGCAGAGTTCGTCACCAGACAGCGTGCGGGCGTCGACCCCGGCGGCGGTCTTCGAGAACCGCGTGGTCCCGACGAGCAGGCGTACTTCACTGTCGAAATTTTTTCTCGCGTAGACGCGCTGGTTGAACGGACTGTGCTCGCGCGAGGCCTCGTATGCCGTGAGGTACCAACCGGGCTCGGCGGGATCCTGCAACACGCGGCAGATCAACGGATCTGCCGACGGCAGGCCGTCGAACCAGATCAGGTGAGTGCCGCCCACCGGCTCGATTTCGACCGGCCACACGCGGTCGGCGTCGATGTGCACCGCGTCGTCACACGGGGCCGGCGCGTTGGTCAGGATCGACGAGTCGACCAGGTAGTCGCGCCCTTCGACGCGGACCTTCACCGTCCCGTGGCTGCCGGTGCCGGTATCGCGCATCGACGCCACCACGCGCCGCGCGTCGAAGCCACAGCTCGCGAGCAGACCGCAGAGCGCGTGGCTCGACGGCCAGCAGGTGCCGCCTGCTCCATGACGCATCCATTCCTCGAAGAAGTCCTCGGCCGTGATGCCGGGCAGCGCCGCGCCGGGCGTGCGGAGCGCAATCATCTTCCGCACGTTGTCGAACGGCACGCGCGCGCACCAGGCGGCGTAGAGTGCACCCAGTCCGGCGAGATCAGGCGCAGGAGCCGTGTCGAAGCCGAGTCTCGTCAGCACGCGATCGCGGAGCGACGTCGTCAGCCCTGGGGAGGACTGCATCTCTTCTCAGTTCCTAGTTATTGGTTTTTGGTTGTTAGTTTTTCGTTTTTGGTTTTGGTGATCAGCTGTTAGTGATCAGTTCGCGGCAGCCGACAGACGATAACGGAACACTCCCGCCTGAGAGCTAGTCAACTGAGTCCAGACAAATAACCAATAACTGCATGTAGAACCCCTGCTACACCCCCTGCGCCAGCACGTCGCGCGCGTACTCGCGCACCGTCCGGAGGCGTACCGGAAATGCGCGCAGCGTGTCGTCCATCGAGATGGCATCGCCGCGTGCGTATCCGAGGCTGAGCGCGGCGAACGCGCGCTGCAGCGAGTCGGTCGCGCCGGCCATCGCGCCTTCGAGGACCGCCTCGGGCACGTGCTCGACCTCGAAAGGGCGTCCGCCGATCTCTTCGAAGATCCGGATGACGGCATGCGGGCTGATGGCCTCCGGTCCGCCCAGGTTGACGGCGGCGTTCTCGGCGGCAGGCGTGTCGAGCGCGCGGACGGCGAACTCCGCGACGTCAGCGAGGGCGATGAAGCTGATGGTGTTCTCTCCGGCGCCGTAGACACGGGCCCTGGCATTGGCGGCATCGAAGCCGAGGTGTGGGCCGAGCCAGACCTCCATGAAGTACGAGGGCCGCAGGATGGTGTAGGTCATCGCGCTCTCGCGCACGCGCGCCTCCACCGCCCGCTTCGCGGCCGTCAACGCGTCGTCGCCGCCGATGTTCTCCGAGAACGACACGAAGACGAACCGCCGCACGCCGGCAGCCTGCGCGGCGTCCACCAGCGCGAGCTGGCCGGCGTGGTCGGCCGATTCGAGCGTGTCGCCCGGTCGCGCGCGAGCGCGTCGTCGTGACCGTCGAGATGACCGTGTCCGCCCCGCGGCACGCGTCGTCGAGCGACGGCCGATCCTTCACGTCGCCCACCACCGTCTCCACGCCGAGCGCTTGCAGGCTCGCCACGACCGACGGTGTCAGACGACGAACGGACGAGCGCGCGCACGACGTGCCCGCGCGCCCTCAACCTGCGGCAAATCTCCCGACCGAGAAAGCCAGTGGATCCTGCTACCAGCACCATGCCTCACCTCCGGACCGACGGATTATACGAGGTCGCAGGTCAGGGCGCTGCGGCCTCGGGCAGATTCGCACCGGCCGAACTGCGCCCGTTGCGCCGGTTAC
Organism: Vicinamibacteria bacterium; assembly: GCA_963697705.1. GTDB lineage: Bacteria > Acidobacteriota > Vicinamibacteria > Vicinamibacterales > JAENWD01 > CAVUCH01. Next base: position 218,643 of record CAVOPA010000003.1, on the reverse strand, counting down.
TGGCCTGCAGTGCCTCGGTGCGCTGGATCTGACGCTCCCACGCAGACTCCACCTTGGGATCGAAGATCACGTTCGCGTCGCCGTCCACGACGTGCCATGCTCCGCGCGCCGTTTCCGCTTCCAATTGTCCCTCGCCCCACCCGGCGTAGCCGACGTACACGCGCAGTCGATTCGGCTCGCCGCTCGCGGCGATCATCTTCTCGAGCACCTCGCGCGTGTCGACCAGGTACACGCCGGGAGCGACGCGGCGGGTGTCGGGCGGAGCACTCTTCGCGCGCACCAGCGCCAGCACGCCGGGCACGGCGACGGGACCGCCGAAGAACACCAACGGTGAACGTCCGGGCGCCGGCTCGAGTCCCGGGGCGATGCGCGCCAGGGTCACGTCCGTTCGACGGTTGACGATCATTCCCATCGCGCCCTTCTGGCTGTACTCCGTGAGCAGCACGATCGTCTCGGCGAAGTTCGGATCGGGCAGGCGACGGGCGGCAACCAGCATCTTGCCGGCCGCGAGTTGCTTCACGCTGCCGCGGCGTAGCGGACCAGGTCCTTCCCCCTGCACGCCCGCAACTGCGTGCGTGCGCGCGGCCGCCAGCAGCAGACACACGGCAACACCCGCTGCGCTCGAGACGAAGGCTGACCGGCGCATGCTCCGTACCAGACGGGAGGCTACCACGATGGCCCACTGCGCATGTCGGATGCCGAGTATGTCGTGTGGCGGATGTCCCATGCTCACCGGCGGTGCGCAACCCGCGCCGGCGGCCTACTTGCCGCCCGCCCTCTTCCCGTCGACGTCCAGCGTGACGATCGGCGCGATCTTCGTCGCCTGGAGCTTTGTCGCGATTGAGGCGCGGTCTCCGACGATGACGATCGCGAGGTGATCGAGATCGATGTACTTCCGCGCGACGCGCACCACGTCGTCTTTCGTTACCGCGGCGATGGCCTTACCGTACCGCTGGTAGTAATCGTCTGGCCAACCCGTCCACCCACAGCTCGGAGATCGCGCCGTTGATGCCGCTGACCGACGCGAACATCGACGGCAGCCCCTGGATGAGGGCATCCTTCGCGGTGGCCAGTTCGTCGTCTGTCACGGGCCGGGTGCCCTGGATCCCGCGCAGTTCCTTCATGAACTCCACCAGCGCCGCATCCGTGTTGTCGCTGACGATGTCGCCGCCGGTGCTGAACGGGCCGGGCCCCTTGCCGAACTCGAACTCCGACTGCACGCCGTAGCTGTAGCCCTTCTCCTCGCGGATGTTGGCGTTCAGCCGCGACTGGAACTGCCCGCCCAGGATGGTGTTCATCACGTCGATTGCCTCGTAATCGGGCGTGTTCCGCGGCGGCCCGGGGTTGCCGATGGCAAACGTCGACTGTGCGGCACCCGGCTTGTCCACGAGGTAGATGGTCCTCGGCTGTCGCGGCGGCACCGGCGGGTAGGCGAACGCCGGCTTCTCGCCTCCGCGCCGCCATTCGCCGAGCGCACGATCGACGGCCGCCTTCGCGTCTGCGGGTTCGACCGCGCCGACGACGGTCACGAGCGCACGTCCCGGCTTGAACAGCGCCTGGTAGAACGCGACCACGTCGTCGCGTGTGACGGCCGTGACGGATTCCTCCGTCACTGGCTGGCCATACGGGTGCGCGGGGCCGTAGAGCACCTTCGGGAACACGCGTCCGGCGATCGCGCTTGGCTGGGCCTTCGCCTGCGAGAGCTTGACCAGCCGCTGCGCGCGAAGGCGTTCGAGCGCGTCGGCCGGAAAGGTGGAGTGCAGCAGCATGTCGGCGAGGATGTCGAGCGTCGGGCCGAACTTCGCCGTCGTCGACACGAAGCCGATTGACGCGGTTTCATCGCTGACGTTCGCCGAGACGTTCGTGCCGAGCAACTGCAGCGCGTTCGAGAGCGCCTCGCCGTTCCTGGTGGTCGTGCCCTCGCTCAGCATGCTCGCCGTGAGGCTTCCGACGCCGCGACGATCGGCGGGCTCGAACTGATCGGCGCCGCCGAGGAACGTGATCGTGAAGGAGACGAGCGGCAGATCGCCCTTCGTGGACACCAGGAGCTCGGCGCCGTTCGTGAGGGTCGCTCTCGTCCACGCCGGTACGCGCAGAACGGGCGGCGGCCCCGGCGCCGGTACCTTGGTGCGATCGAGGGGCTGCTGCGCCGCGACCGGAGCGGCGACTGCCGCGAGCAGCAGCACGAGCGCCCACAGGGCGCCTGCCGAACAGGATGTGAGGCGGTTCATCGTGCGCCGCCTTCCGGAGCCGGCGTCGTCGTGGCAGGCACCGGCTTGCTCTCGCCGGGCCTGGCGGCCTGGTCCGGCTGCCCGAGCGGCACGACGCTCAGGACGATGCGGCCGGGAGTGAGGAACTTCTGCGCCACGCGCTTCACGTCAGCGGCGGTGACCGCGAGCGACTTCTGGTACTCGGTGCGGAAGTAGCCGGCGTCGCCGTGGAAGCCGGCGCCGTTCGTGAGCCGAAACGATTTCCCGAGGTTCGACTGCAGGCTGGTGAGGAAGTCGAGTTCCTCGCCCGCGGTGGCCTTCTGGATTTCCTCGCCGGTCGGGCCATCGGCCGTGAGCGTCGCGACGATTGCGTCGGCCGCCGACTCGAGATCCGTGAGCGAGTGCCCGGGCCGCGGCGTGATCGCGAGCCGGAACTCGCCGACATCCTCGTTGGTCGACTGCTCCGCGGTGACCGACGCGGCGGCCTGCTGATCGAAGACGAGCGCCTTGGTCAAGCGTGCGGTGCGCGGACCGGTGAGGATCGAGGCAAGGACGTCGAGGGCGAAGCGATCGTCGTCGCGCTCGCCGACCGTCGGCCACTGCACGTACAGCCGCGGCACCTGCACGCGATCCTCGTACACGAGCCGCGTCACTGCACGGAGCGATACGGGCGCCACGGCGGGGCGCGCGATGGGCGAGCCGCGCGGGATATCGCCGAAGTACCGCTCGACCCACCGCCTCGCCTGCGCCGGGTCGAAGTCGCCGACCACCGCCAGAAAAGCGTTGTTGGGGGCGTAATACAGGCGGAAGAACTGCTTCACGTCGGCTTCGGACGCGGCCGACAGGTCGGCCATACTGCCGATGACGTCCCACGAGTACGGGTGTGACGGCGGGTAGGTGGCGGCCGCGAGGATCTCGTCGACGCGGCCATAGGGCTGGTTGTCGACGCTCTGGCGCCGCTCGTTCTTCACGATGTCCCGCTGCGCGTTCAGCTTCGCGATGTCGAGCGTGTCGAGCAGGAACCCCATGCGGTCGGACTCGAGCCACAGGGCCGTCTCGAGGTAGTTGGCCGGCACCGTTTCGAAGTACGTGGTCCGGTCATTCGACGTCGTGCCGTTGTTCCCGCCGCCTACGCCCTCGGTGAGCTTGTCGTGCAGGCCATACGGCACATGGCCGGACCCCGTGAACATCACGTGTTCGAACAGGTGCGCGAAGCCCGTGCGGCCCGGCACCTCGTTCTTCGAGCCGACGTGATACCAGACGTTCACGGCAACCGTGGGCGTCGTGTGATCGGGCGAGACGATGACGGTGAGCCCGTTCGGCAGGGTGTAGGAATCGAACGGAATGTTGATTGCGCTCGGCGGCGCGGCGCCGGTGCCGTCGCCGCCGGCGCCTGGGCCACGGCCCGGCAGACCAGGACCGAGAGAACGGCGCAGACGAGCAGGCCCGTTCGACACCGGCCGGCGCGCAGGCGCGTGGTCCGTCATGATGTCTTCCGCTGACGCCGCCTTTGGCGCTCGGCCTCGCGTTCCTCACGCGTCAGCCGCGCAAGGACGATGTTGACGATCACGAGCGCGGCGATCAGCAGGAACACGTACCCGAGGCTGAACAGGAGGGTCTTGATTGCTGCGGCCGGCACGTTGTCGCGAATGTACCCGTACGCGAAGGTGCGACGCAATCGTGCGACGTCACTGTCTCGATTACGAAGATCGATTCGCACGGAGGTTGCCACCGAGCGAGGATCTCGTTGCCGCATCTCGGACAAAAGCCGTCGAGCAAGTGGGACTCCCTCGTGTGAGCACCTGATCTACACCCGTCGCTCGCTTGAGTTGATGGTTGACGCGGGTCCTGTCGCCGGACAGCCGCACCCGTTCTCGGCGCCAAAGCATTCGGCAGGAGGGCCCCTGCGCAGCGGGCGGGGCGCCCGTCCGGCGCCACCCGCTTCGGGGAATCAACCCAAGAGAGCGACGGGAGGGTAATCAAACGCGTGATCGCGCAAGGCGATTCACAGGCAGCGCGGGATACCGATCCGCGACTGACCAATCGCGTCGACGTGAATCGCGGTCATTGATGCGTCGACCTGCGCCAGTCTCCGACGTGCTCATCCGTGGTGGCCGGGCGGAACGGAACGCCGGCCCGCTCACGTCACCTGGCAATCGACAGCTGGAATGAATCACGCATCACAATCGAAGTGCCGCGAAGCGGATCGATGCCGCTCTTCGAGGACCTCAGGCCCGTGCTGCCCGAGGGTTTCGTGTATCAGCCCGATGTCATCGACGTCGAGGCGGAGCAGGCCGTGCTGGCACACGTGCGGCTGCTCGAGTTCGGCAACGTCGTGATGCGGGGTGTCACGGCGCGGCGGCGTGTCGTGCAGTTCGGCTGGCGCTACTCCTTCGACACTCGTGCCGTCAGTGAGGGACCGGGACTGCCGGAGTACTTGCGCGATCTCCAACGGCTCGCGGGGGAGCTTGCCGGTGTCGATCCTTCCGCGCTGTCGGAGGTGCTGGTGACGGAGTACCAGCCCGGGGCAACGATCGGGTGGCACCGTGACGCCCCGCCGTTCGGGGTCGTCGTCGGCGTGTCGCTCCTAACGGCGTGCCGCTTCCGGTTCCGCCGCACGATGGCGGATCGCGTGGACCGGGCCGAGCTCGAACTCGCCCCACGCTCGGCCTACGTCCTCGCCGGTCCGGCACGCGCGGAGTGGCAGCACAGCATCCCGCCCGTGAAAGCGCTGCGCTACTCGATTACGTTCAGAACGCTGGCGTGATGTAGCAAAGCGGCTACCTACATCCGCGATCTGGTCGTTCGCTCATGATCGCGGTGCAACCCGGAACCCGGAACCCGGAACCAAGTAGCACCCGGAACCCGGAACGCACCCGGCACCCGGAACCCGACCTGGCACCCGGCACCCGGCACCCGCAATGTCCCAGTCTTCCCCCTGGCTGTCAGCCTCTCGCGTCCGGCCGCCGCAGCCCCAGCTTCCCGGCCCGGTGATGGAGATTGCTGCGGTGCAGGCCGAGGGCCCGGGCCGCGGCGGCCCAGTTGCCGCCGTGTGCGCTGACCGCGTCGAGAATCACGCGGCGTTCGAACTCCTCGAGCTGCTCGCGCAGCGGCCGCCCGGCAGCCGCGGCGTACGCATCGGGCATCGGCAGGCGGGGCGCTGGCGCCGCGCCTGCGACGTCGAGGTGCGCCGGGGTGACAGTGACGATGCCCGCCCGTTCTGATGACTCACTTGACGCGCGCAGGACCGCCCGGCTCACCACGTTCTCCAGCTCGCGGACGTTCCCGGGCCAGTCGGCGGCGGTCAGCTCCCGGTGCGCGCTCGCATCGATCCGCACGCGGTGAACACCGAGCCGGCGCGCGACGATATCGGCAAAATGCGACGCGAGCAGCGGGATGTCATCACGCCGCTCGCGGAGCGGCGGCACGTGCACCGGGAACACAGCGAGCCGGTGAAAAAGATCGGCGCGAAACCGCCCGCCCGCGGCTGCCCGCGCGAGGTCCCGGTTGGTGGCGGCGATCACGCGCACATCGACCCGGTGCACGCGATCGCTACCGACGCGCTGGATCTCGCCCTGCTGCAGTGCCCGCAGCAGCTTCGGCTGCAGCTCCAGCGGCAGCTCGCCGATCTCGTCGAGGAACAGCGTGCCTCCCGCGGCGACCTCGAACTTGCCGGCCCGATCGCGCTGTGCGCCGGTGAACGCACCCGCCACGTGCCCGAACAGCTCGCTCTCGGCGATGCTGACTGGCAGCGCGGCGCAGTTCACGTCGATGAGCGCCTCGTCGGCGCGCGTGGAGGCGTCATGAATCTGGCGCGCCACCAGCTCCTTGCCGACGCCTGTCTCCCCGGTGATCAGCACCGAGAGGCTCGATCGGGCGACGAGCGCGATCTCCGCGCGCAGCCGCTCCACGGCGTCGCTCGTGCCGAGAATGGCGCCGCCCCCGTGCTGTGCGGCGCTCCGCTGCAGCTCGCGCGCCACGCGCCCGCGGTGATCGGCCCGGTGCTCGAGCGTCTCGATCAGCGCCGTCGTTCGCAACACCGCCCCCGCGAGCGCGCCGAGCATCGCGAGCATGGTTTCGTCGAGCGCGTCGAAGCGGTGCGGCTCGAGCGCATCCGCCGTGAGCGCGCCAACGACCTCGCCGCCCTCGGTCAACGGGCACCCGAGACAGGCGTGGACGTGGTCGTGCGCGACGAGCGGTCCGTCGTGCCCGGCGTCGATTTCGCCGTCGAAGGGATCCGCGAGGAGGCTGCTCGGCGGGAAACGCACCGGCTTCCGCGATCGCAGGATCACGTCCAGCCGCGGGTGGTCGCGGCGGTCGTACCGACGCGACAGCGCACGCCCCGACAGCCCGAATCCCGCCACCGGCACCAGGTGCGTGCCCTCCAGGCGAAGGAGGCACGCCGCATCGCATGGAATCAACCTGCGGACGCCCGCGATGAGACGCCCGTACCGGTCGCCGGCCGCCAACGACGCGGTCAGATCCAGCGCAATCTCCAGCAGAACATCCAGGCCAGGCTGTTGTGGTGACGACAACATGTTGTTTGTCAGACAACGAAGCGTAGTTGTCAAAAGTGTAACACGGTCGAGAAAACCGTCGGAATCGTGCATTACCGCGACGGCAGCACCCGTGCGATAGGGACGGGTGCAGCCATCTGCTGCTGAAGGAGATTCAAATGAACCGAAGCGCCACGTTGGCCGAACTTGCCGTCACCGAGCCCGGGGCCGCCCGCGTGTTCTACCGCAACGGCCTCGACTTCTGCTGCGGCGGACGCCGTCCGCTCGACGAGGTCTGTGCCGCCCGCGGCCTCGACGCGGACGCCGTGCTCACCGAGATTACTGCCGAGAGCAGCGTGGCGGCGGATGCGCCCCGCTGGGATCTTCGACCGCTCCCGGAGCTCGTGTACTTCATCGTCGATCGCTACCACCAGCGCCTCCGGCAAATGCTGCCCGAGCTCATCGCCATGGCCGAGAAGGTGGAGTCACGACACGGCGACAAGCCCGCGTGTCCGCGGGGGCTCGCCGCGCACCTGCACCGCGTGCACGAGGAAGTGCTCGATCACCTGCTGAAGGAGGAAGGCGTGCTCTTCCCGATGATCCTCGCCGGGCGGGGTCGCGCGGCCGCCGGTCCCGTGCAGGTCATGGAGATGGAACACGACGATCACAAGCGGAACCTCGACGTGCTGCGGACCCTGACGACGGGGTTCGTGCCGCCGGCGGAGGCGTGTGTCACGTGGCGCGCGCTGTATCTCGGGCTGGAGCAGCTCGAGCAGGAGCTGATGCAGCACATTCACCTCGAGAACCACGTGCTGTTCCAGCGCGCGTTGACGGAGTAGGAGACACAGATCATGACTGACACGGCTACGGGCTCACGTCACGGACGGCTCTGGATCATTTTCGGCACGACCTTGTTCCTCGCGTTTTTCATCCTCGGCTTCTTCGGGCGCGAAGTGTACCGGCAGGCGCCGCCGATTCCATCCCTCGTCCGCACGAGCGACGGGCGCGTGCTCATGTCGTCGGAGGACATCCTCACCGGGCAGCAGGTGTGGCAATCGACCGGTGGCCAGCAGCTCGGATCCATCTGGGGCCACGGCGCCTACCAGGCCCCGGACTGGACGGCGGACTGGCTCCACCGCGAGAGCGAGGCGCTGCTCGCGATGTGGAGCGCGCGCGAGTATGGGATGTCGTGGACGGCGCTCGGCGCGGAGCCCCGCGCTTTGCTCCAGGCGCGGCTCACGCACGAGCTGCGCACGAACACCTTCGACCGGGCGACCGGAGTCGTCACCGTCTCGCCGGATCGCGCGGCGGCGATGCGCCAGGTTGCGGCCCACTACGACGGCCTCTTCGGCGGGGCACCGGCCCTGTCGCACCTGCGTCAGGCCTACGCCATGCAGGACGTCGTGGTGCCAGACGCCGCCCGCCGCGCGGCGCTGACCGACTTCTTCTTCTGGACCAGTTGGGCCGCCGGCACGAACCGGCCGGGCCTGGCCGTCACCTACACGAACAACTGGCCGCACGAGCCGCTGATCGGGAACCAGCCGACCAGCGCCAACGTACTCTGGTCGCTGGTCAGCGTGGTCCTGCTGCTGGCCGGCGTCGGCGCCATGGTGTGGTGGACGGCGTTCCGCGCGGAGCACGAACCGGGAGTGGAGGCGCCCGCGGCCGACCCCTTCGCCGCCGTGACGATCACGCCCTCCATGCGCGCCCTGGCCAAGTACCTGGGCGTGGTCGTCGCGCTCTTCGTCGTCCAGGTGCTGCTGGGCGCGCTGACGGCGCATTACACGGTCGAAGGACAGGCGTTCTTCGGCTTTCCGATCGGACAGTACCTGCCCTACAGCCTGACCCGGACGTGGCACCTGCAGACCGCGATGTTCTGGATCGCAACGGCGTTTCTCGCCGCCGGCCTGTTCCTGGCGCCGGTCGTCGGCGGCCGCGAGCCGCGATTCCAGCGGCTCGGCGTGAATGTGCTGTTCGGGGCGCTGCTCGTCGTCGTGGCTGGTTCGCTCGGGGGGGAGTGGATGGCCATCCACCAGCGTCTGCCGCTCGAGTGGTCGTTCTGGCTCGGTACCCAGGGCTACGAGTACGTGGACCTCGGGCGGGTCTGGCAGATTGGCCTCTTCACGGGGCTGGTCGTCTGGCTGGTGCTGATGCTGCGGGCCTTGAAGCCGGCGTTTGCCGTGCGTGACGGCTCCGGATCGCTCGTCTGGATGTTCACGTTCGCCACCGTCGCGGTCGGACTGATGTATGGCGGCGGATTCTTCATCACCGCGAAGACGCACCTCACCGTGATGGAGTACTGGCGGTGGTGGGTCGTCCACCTGTGGGTCGAAGGCTTCTTCGAGGTGTTCGCGACGGCGGCGATTGCCGTGATTTTCGCGCGGCTCGGCCTCGTGCAGCGCTCGCACGCGGGCGGCGCGGTCATCGCGTCGAGCGCCCTGTTCCTGTTTGCCGGCATTCCGGGCACCTTCCACCATCTGTACTTCAGCGGCACGCCCACCTCCATCATGGCGGTCGGTGCCACGTTCAGCGCGCTGGAGGTGATCCCGCTGGTGCTGATCGGCCTCGAGGCGTACCAGACGAGCCGCATGCGGTCTGCGGCGCGATGGATGCCCCGCTATACCTGGCCGATTCGCTTCTTCGTGGGCGTCGCCTTCTGGAACCTGGTTGGCGCCGGCATCTTCGGGTTCCTGATCAACCCGCCGATCGCGCTTTACTACATGCAGGGCCTCAACACGACGCCCGTCCACGCGCACACGGCGCTCTTCGGCGTCTACGGCCTGCTCTCGCTCGGCCTCGTGCTGGTGATGGCGCGGCTGCTCACCCGCGGGCGCGTGTGGAGCGAGCGCCCGCTCGCGGTCGCGTTCTGGTGCATGAATGTCGGCCTCGGGCTGATGGTTGTGCTGAGCCTGCTGCCGATCGGCCTCGCGCAGGCGTACGCGAGCATCGAGACCGGCCTCTGGTTCGCGCGCAGTGCCGACTTCCTGCAGCAGCCGTGGATCCAGGCGCTGCGGTGGATGCGCATGGTCGGAGACGTGACGTTCCTCGTCGGCGTCGGCGCCTTCACGTGGTTCATGGCGGGACTCTGGTTCGGATGGAGCTACGAGGCGGAGCCCGCGACGGCTGCGGTGCGGCCGTCGCGTATTGCCGGACGAGGCGATGGCCTTGAGTTCAGAGCCCTGGACGATGCGTCGCGTGGCGGAGCGGCACCGCGGTGCCGCCCCGACGCATGTTCGGTGGCCGAACGAGCTCAGGAGTTATCGGGTTCGTACCCTGTCGACGAGGCAGAGTTGGACCACGGAGCACGAGGTGGCGTCGCACGCGCGGCACGCGCTCGATAGCTGTAGGTGGTGCGGGACGTGGCGCTGCGAGTCGATGTAGCTGGTCGTGTTCGACCCATTGATCGCGATGTGACTGCACCCGCGCCGCCGGTCCGGCGAACCTCGAAGTTCGCTCTCGCCGGTTGGCGTTGTCCAGCCACGTCGACGCGACGTCTTGCGCCTGCAACGTCGACGGCCTTGAGATCGGCTCGGCGCCGCGAGGCTGGCCGTCGGCCGGCGGGAACGTCACCGTGACGGAGTTGGACGATGTGCTGCCGACCCCGTTCCTCGCGTTGACGCGATAGGTGTAGGGCGAGGAAGATGCGTCGGCATATCCGTGTAGGTCAGGACGTCCGCCCCGAGGGTGACGATTGTGGCAGGCGTGCAGCCGGCTGCCGTTACAGCGCTGGACGTCGTAGTTGGTCTCTCCCGTGGCGTCCGTCCAGTTCAGCACGACGTTCGAGCTCGAGGCCGTGGCGGTCAGGGCGGGTGCGCTCGGTGCCGTCGGCGCGCTCGACGCAGCCAGGCAGCCTGAAGGCCGCGATCCGCGTGCGCCAGGGAGCTGTGCTCGAGCATGTTCCCCTGGTTGCTGTATTCGAGAGTCGCCCAGAACGTGCAGCCGTTCGGGTCAACCGACAGGTTGCTGTAGTCGCCCCATCGGCTCGACGTAGCTGCGTCTGGGATCCCACCCCCGCGAGGATGTCCTGCTCGCCCTGCGCCAGCGTGCCGAGCGGATCGCCGGCGAGCCGCGCCGCGTACCGGATCGACGGATAGATCGTCGCCGATGAGGCGTTGTAGGCAATGGCCAGATTGCCGGCCGAATCCATCGCCGCGCTGGCCATCCAGCGGTGCGTCGCATCCGGCGACCACGTGCCCTGCTGGTGCACGCTGAAGGCGCCTCGCGTCGCGACGGATCTCGTACCAGCGGACGCCCGGCCGATCGGTGTTGTTGACGTCGACCGTGTGGTTCGTGACGAACGTCTCGTAGCCGCCGAAGTTGCGATATTGCAGGCGATACATCAGGCGATCCGAGATCGCGTCGAGCTTGCGGGTCGTGCCGCTCTGCGGGATGCAGCTCCGCGCATAGCCGCACATGTTCGAGTCGAACGCCGCCACCGGCAGGTTGGTGACCTTCGTAAACGAAGCGGTCACGGCGGCATCCCAGCTCACGTCGAACCGCCACACCTGCAGCTGCGCCGGCACATCGTCGAACTGCATGAAGAAGTTTGGCGTCCCGGCAGGGGGCGCCGGGCCATCGAGGTCCGACGGCAGCATGCCGCCGAGGGTCGGATCATTCGTGTCGACGTAGTACATGCGCGCGGCAAGGCCCTGCAGCATCTTGTCGCGCTCGAACGCGACGACCCCGGCGCCGGCGAAGGTGTTGCCGGCGAACTGGTTGACCGACATGAAGTAGCCGTTGGGCCAGACGCCGAACTTGGGATAGTCGTTCAGCTTCGTGTCCGAGATCTTGAACTCATACCGCCAGTACTGGCCGGTCGGATCGCCCGTCTTGGACACGGCGATGCACTGGTAGAACGGGCCGGACGGATAGTTCGGCAGCGCGAACTGCGACAGCATCCACCGGTTGGCGAGCTCGTCGTAGAGTGCGATCGGATCGCCGTCGTTCTGTGTCGGAGCACGGGCCGGCGAACCCGGAGAAGATCTGGCTGCCCTTGAGCGGCCCGACCAGGAGGCTGCCGCTCTTGCTGTAGACCGCGTACGACAGGTTGACCCATTGCACGTAGTGGTTGGGCCCCGCATCGCCGTTCACATCCGGCGGCAGAACGCCGTCACGATTGTTGATGCCGTCGAAGCTGACGGTCGGCTGCGGCAGCAGCGCCACCGGCGCGGAGTCCTGCACGGCCGGGTCACGGAATCCCGCGGCAGCCCGCGGAGAACGCGGCACGCGCAAGGGGGCGTGCGCGCCCTTTTCCGCGCCTTCACGAGCGTCCGGGTCCGGCGGGATGTCGCGAAGCGCCGGCGAGAGATCGTGGTGGGACGCCTGGATGGTGCGGCCAGTGAACCGGGTCGCATGTGATTGCGATGGTGGCTGCTGCGCGCTGAGCGCGACACCCACGCCTGCGCCGCCGATGACCACCAACACCGCTCCGAGCCGGAAGCTGCTCATGAGATCTTCCTCTGATTGTGGGGGAGTGGGACGAACGGTGGAAATTGTAACGTGAATCGCGCGCGGCCACGGGCGAGTTGTATCACTGGCGTGGCAGATACTCGCAACGCCGATACGCATCCTGCGGCTACTTGCACGAAAAATCACAGGACCCGCCGCTCTGACGCAGGCAGGAACGGCCGCGAGCAGGCACGCTCGGGCTCAGTCGCGGACGAGCAGCGCACGAATACGTCGTGGCATTCGAGAAGCAGCGCCCGGCTTCGCCCGGCCCGCCGGGAACGCTCACGGCTGCTGATACGCCGGTCCCCGCAATACGAGGCCCGCCCGCTCGCTCGTGAGTTGCCCGTCGGTCAGCACCGGCCGTCCATTCACGATGACGTGCCGCACGCCAACCGAATAGTGGTTCGGATCGTCGAAGGTGGCGACGTCGCGGATCGTCGCCGGATCGAACACGGTCACATCGGCCTTGAACCCGCGCCGGATGATGCCGCGATCGTGCAGTCCGACACGCGCCGCCGGGCGTGACGTCATCTTCCGGACGGCTTCTTCGAGCGGCATGAGCCGTTGGTCGCGGACGTAGTGGCCGAGGATGCGTGGAAACGATCCCCACCCGCGCGGATGCGACTTCGATTCGGCCAGCGGTCCGTCTTCGGCCTTCGCGGCCGAGTCGGTCCCGATCGCGACGAGCGGATCGACCAACGCTGCGCGGACGTCCTGCTCGTCCATGATCGCGAGGATGCAATCGGACTGGCCGCGGTCCTCGATGACGAGATCCATCAGCGCATCCCGCGGGTCCTTGCCCATGCGTCGTCCGATCTCGGTCAGCGTCAAGCCTTCGAATGGCCTCAGCTCGGCATTCAACACCGAGGCCAGCATCACGCCGTCGCCGCCGCCGGCGCCGTGCCACTGGTTTTCCCACGCGGTGGCGTTCGGGTCGTCCATCTCGCGCTTGATCCGATCGCGCTCGGCCGGGTCGCGCAGGCGCGCGAGCATCGGCTCGATCCCGCCCTCGCGCACCCACAGCGGCAGGCAGGCGTCGAGCCCGTTCGAGGCGCGGGTGTAGGGATAGATGTCGGCCGTGACGTCGAGTCCTCGCGCGCGCGCGTCCTCGATGCGCCGCAGCACCGCAGGCATCCGGCCCCAATTGGGTCGGTAAGCAACCTTCAGGTGCCAGATCTCCGCAGGGATGCGCGCGCGCTCCGCGATCGTGAACACTTCGTCGAGCGACGCGTCGATCGCAGCACTCTCGGATCGCTGGTGCGTGATGTAGATTCCCCCGCGGGCGGCGGCCACCTCCGCCAGCGCGACCAGTTCGTCGGTCGAGGCGAACCGGCCAGGAACGTACTGGAGCGACGTGCTGACGCCCAGCGCACCCTCGCGCATCGCCCGGTCGACCAGGTCGCGCATTTTCTGCACGTCGGCGGCAGTCGCCGGACGATCCTCGAGACCCATGACGTAGGCGCGCACGCCGCCGGCGCCGACGAAGGTGCCGATATTGAGCGCCGGCCGTGCGCGGGTCTCAACCCGGCGGAAGTACTCGGCGAGCGTCCGGAAGTCGAGCGACAGGCCGAAGTGCTCGTATTCGGGCCGCGCGTCCTCGGCCATGGCGTCGGTCAGCGGAGCGATCGAGCTGCCCTCGCCCGTGATCTCGGTCGTCACCCCCTGGTAGATCTTGCTCGCCGCCCGGCTGTCGACGAGCAGCGCGAACTCCGATTGGCCGAGCATGTCGATGAACCCGGGCGCGACAACCATGTCGGTGGCGTCGATCACCGCACGCGCATCCTCGCGCCGGAGCGCGCCGATGGCTTCGATGTGATCGCCGGTGATGCCGACGTCAGCGCGCACCCACGGCGCCCCCGTGCCGTCCACGAGCCGGCCGCCGGCAATCAGGATATCGAACCGTGCGGTGGAAACCGGGGTTTGCGCCCTGGTCAGCGCCAGCGCGCAGACGCACGCGCACGAGAGGACGAGCCGGGCTGAGAGCCGTCGCGGCGCAAGCATGCGCGATGGTAGCAGAACGGTTGCGAGAGACCCGCGATCGCCGCTAGCGCTCGAGAGTGAGCGTGAGCACCGATACCGAGTGCCGGGGCAGATCGAGCACGAAACCGTTTCGCACACTCACGGACTCGCGCGTGGCCCTGACTGCGTTCGGCGTCCTGAATCCGTTTGCCGCAACCAGTGATCCGGCGACGACGCGCTCCAGCGTGGCGCTCGCGGCCACGCGCGCTCCGCGCAGGCTGATTCGCGTGCGCAGGGGCCGCTCGAGGTCAGTGTTGACGGCCTTGATGGAGATCGTGCGGCCGTCCGCGGAACGGGTCGCCACGGCGTCCAGCACGGGGACGTCACGTCCCTCCCGAGTGCTGGTTACGGTGGGGCCTTCGACGGTCGCCGACAGCCGTTCCGCCCCAAGGTGCGTCGCGTACAACCGGTTGACGAGGTAGATCGGGGTGAGGAAGACATCGTGGCGGCTCGCCTGGATGATGCCGCCCGGCCAGCCGTTCACGAGATCAGAGACGGCGCTCATACCAACCATGTCGCTTCGCCGCTCGAACACGTTCATCAGCCGAGCCGCGTACAAGGCGCCGAGGATGGAGTACTGCTGGGACTCCGGCAGGTCGAGACCCCACTCGTTGATCGCCAGCTTCGGCCGCCCGTCCGGCGCCACCTCCCGGAGCACGGCGTCGAGCTCGCCATACCAGCGCTCGTAATGAAGCGGCCGCGCCAGCAGGTTGCGCAGATCGCCGCCCATGTCACGCTGGCTGTAGTAGTGGTGAAGCGCCAGGTAATCGATCCGCCCCTCCGCAAGGCGCATCACGGTCCGGTTCCACGCCATGTCGTTGTCGCCGACGGCGATGACCTGGATGGAAGGGTCCGCCGCGCGCATCGCGGCCAGGTACCGGGTCACGTTGCGCGCGTAGGTGGCGGCATCCGAGTGGCCGCGCACCCAGTCGCCCCAGATCTCGTTACCGATCTCCCAGTACTTCACCGCGTAGGGTTCGGGATGACCATTGCGGGCCCGCATCCCGCCGTATGTCGACGTCGCCGGACCGTTGCAGGTACTCGACCCACGCGGCCGCCTCGTCGGCGGTCGCCCCACGGCCCTCGACGTTGACCGTCAGCGAAGGCTCCGCCCCGACCGAGCGGGCAAACCGTATGAATTCGTCGGTGCCGAAATCGGCAGGCTCCGGTTCGTTGTTCCAGGAAAGATTGATCCACGTGGGGCGCTCGTCCCTCGGACCGACGCCCCACCGCCACCGGTAGTCCTGCGCGACGTTGCCGCCCGGCCAGCGGATGAAAGCAGGCCTGAGCGCCTTCACCGCCCGCCCGACATCAGCCCGGACGCCACCAACCGCGGTTCCCGGCACCAGCGACACCTGATCGATCCAGAGCGTGCCGGCTCCGGTGAAGAGAATAGCGACGCGCGCCATCGGGTCGCTCGCAGCCGGCCGGAGCGTGAACGCGTACTGTCGCCACTCACCTGCAACCGGTGCGAGTGAGGCCTCGCCGTAAATGGCGCCGCCGGTCCTGTCGCCTTCGAGCGCCACCGTCACGGTCCCGGTGAACGACTCCGCCCTGATCCAGACGTAGCCCCGGTATTCGACGCCCTCTGTGACCGGTACGTGTCCCTGGTAGACGCCATGGCGCGCGATCACGCCCGGACGGAGCTGCACGCGCAGCGAGTGCCCGGTCAACAGCGCCTCCGAACGCACCGCGTCGGGATAGGCGACCGTGTCGTCCCAGGTGCAGGAGATGCCGTAGTCGTCGATGCGGTCGTCAGGGTATCGGGCCCAGTCTCGCGACAGGCCGCTCGCGGTCCGCTCTTCCTCGAAGCCCCGGTTGCGGATCAACTCGGCGTCGAGTCCGCGCTTGATGCCCTCGTACATGAACTCGATGAATTGTCCGTAGAGCAGCGGGCTGATGCGGCCTTCCACTTTCCGCGCGTCGATCGTGATGGTTGCCGCGGCTGGCGGGAGGGCGGTTTGTGCGGCCGCCGCGAGAACAGCGGCGACGACGAGCGCGGCGAGCATCGCACCGCGACGTGCGATCCCGGGCGAACGAACGGCTGGCCTGATGGTGCCCATCTCAGCGGAACTTCTGCGTTCGAACGACGCCGGCGCCTTCACGAATGACGACGAGCTGATCGGCGGCGACGTTTCGCACGGTCTCCATCGCACCGCTCGGCCACCGGATGGTCAGGTCCGCGGACGCCGCGGCACCGAGCCCGAAATGCAGACGGCGATCGTTGGCGGAGTAGAAGCTCGCCTGTGCCGTGACGTCCTGCGCCTGCGTGCGGGCGCCGTATCGCGCGATGACGCGCGCGCCGATGGCGCTCCGGTTCGATTGCACGCCCATCAGGAGGACCTTCAGCCAGTGGCCGCTTCCGGACACGTCGTTCCGCAGCAGCGACGGCGGTTCGTTCATGTTGACGATGACCACGTCCATGTCGCCATCGTTGTCGAAATCGCCGAATGCGCAACCCCGGCTCGTGTGCGCCGCGGCCACGCCGGGGCCCGCTTCCTCGATGAGCTCCTCGAACCGCCCGTCGCCGAGGTTGCGGAAGACCAGACGGGGTGTGCGGAATGGATAGGCCGGCAAGGCCCGTTCGACCTCGGGATACACGCTGCCGGTCACCATGAACACGTCCGGAAAGC
Organism: Vicinamibacteria bacterium; assembly: GCA_963697705.1. Taxonomy (GTDB): domain Bacteria; phylum Acidobacteriota; class Vicinamibacteria; order Vicinamibacterales; family JAENWD01; genus CAVUCH01. The sequence goes on along the minus strand of CAVOPA010000003.1, from coordinate 201,837 downwards.
CGTCGTTGTCGAGATCGACAATGCCGGCTCCCCAGCCGATGTACCGGGTCTCGACACCGATACCGGCACGGATGGTGAAGTCGTCGAAATTGCCCTTGCCGTCGTTCCGGTAGAGGACGTTCGTGTCGTCCGCGAAATGGGTCTTGAAGATGTCGATGTTGCCGTCGAGATCGTAGTCGCCGATGCCGATACCCATGCCCGCCTGCTCCATGCCATCTTCGCTGAGGGCCACGCCACGCTCGAGCGCTTCTTCGCGGAACGTGCCGTCATGCTGATTGCGGAACAACCAGCTCGGGGTCGAGTCGCAGGCGACGTAGATGTCGGGCCAGCCGTCGTTGTCGTAATCGGCGGCGACCGCCGTCATCGGGTACGACCCCGTCGCTGCGGCGACCCCAGACTGCCGGCTGACGTCGGTGAACGTGCCGTCACCGTTGTTTCGGAACAGCTGAACGGATCCTGGAGGCAGTCCCCTGGGGCCACAGTTCACGGGCACGCCCTTCCAGCGGCAGTCGGCGTTTTCGCCCCGCTTCGGCAGCGTGTCGAGCGTCGCATTGAGGTAGGTCGCGACGAACAGATCCAGGCGCCCGTCCCGGTCGTAGTCGACCCAGGTGCACCCGGACCCGTACCGGACCGTGGCCGCGGCGAGACCCGCCGATGCGGTCACATCGGTGAAGGTCCCATCGCCGTTGTTGTGATAGAGCACGTTGTGACCGTAATAGGTCACGAACAGATCGTCGAAACCGTCGTTGTCGTAGTCGCCAACCGTGATGGCCGAGGCCCAGCCCGCCCGGCCCACGCCGGCCTTCTCGGTCACATCGGTGAACGTGCCGTCGCGATTGTTTTTGTACAGCCGGTTGGTCGCCCCGGGCGGCGCACCTTCGAGGCGGGTTCCGCTCAGCACGAACAGATCCAGCCAGCCGTCGTTGTCGTAGTCGATGAACGCGATGCCGCAGCCGACCACTTCGATGATGTACGCCTTCGAGTCGATGCCCCCGTACACAACCGGCTGGGAGAGGCCCGCCTGCGCGCCCACATCCGTGAACCGCGCCGGGAACGGCCGGCCCGAAGGCTTGCCGCGGGGCTGGGCCTTGACCCCCCGTGAGGAGACCCCCTGAGCGAACGCCGGCCGGCCCGCCGAGCACGCGAGCAGCGTGAGCAGTTGCCGTCGGGTCATCATCGACCGGGACTCCCAAGCGAGCGGCTTCGAGGCTCGCCCGTGCCGTCCCCTGAAGCCGGCTCGGTCGCGACCAGTGTCTGTCCTGCTGTCACGTTCTCGAATCTCTGCACGAGTCCGGACGGCCACCGGATCTCCACCAGCTTCGCCAGGGGCTCCTTGTCGAGACCGACGAGCAGCCGCTTGTCGCTGGCCGAGAGATAACCCACAGCCGTGTTGACGGTGAAATACTGATTCAGCCCGGATGCGGTCACGACCTTCACGCGGCACCCGATCCCGTCACGGTTGGATTTCCGGCCGACCGTTCGTATTCCGAGCCAGTTCCTGCGGTTGCCGCCGTCGTTGCGCAGCACGATGGCGTTCTGGCCTGTCGTGCTGATCACGACGTCGGTATCGCCGTCGTTGTCGAGGTCGCCGAAAGCCGCGCCGCGACCGGCCCACTCCCGCTGAAAGGGCGCGCCGGGCATCACCCTGACGAACCGGCCGGAGACGTTCCGCAGCAACAGCGGCGGCTGCAGATAGCGGAGATTCGGCGACGTCTTCTCGATGGTGTCCATGACGTGGCCCTGTGCCACGAACAGGTCCTTCCAGCCGTCGTTGTCGTAATCGAAGAAGCGTGTGCTCCAGCCCGAGAAGGGCAGCGTGGCGGCGCCCACGCCCGACATGCTCGTCGCGTCCCGAAAGCTGCCGTCATCATTCTGGCGAAAGAGCCGGTAGCGTTCGTTCGACAGATCGGTCACGATGATGTCGGGCCGACCGTCGTTGTCGTAGTCGGCGAACTCCACGCCCATCCCCGCGAAGGTCTTGCCGTCCTCGTTGAATCCAACGCCCGCAAGCAGGCCGACCTCGCTGAAGGTACCGTTCCCGTTGTTGTGATACAGGAAGCCCTGCACCGAGTCGTTCGCCACGTACACGTCCATGAACCCGTCGGCATCGTAATCAGCAAAGGAGACACCGAGTCCCTTTCCTTCTGGATTGCTGATCCCGGCCTTGGCCGAGACATCTGTGAACGTGCCGTCGCCGTTGTTGCGGTAGAGGACGTCGGTGAGCCCGCCGTAGTTGTCGGGGTGACAGTACGCCCGGTATCCCGGTCTCTTTTCGCCGCAGTAGCGGTTGTTCTCGAAGTTCCAATCGACGTACCGCGTCACGAACAGGTCGAGGCGGCCGTCATTGTCGTAATCGAAGAACCCTGCGCTGGCGCTCCAGTCCCCGGCCGCCACCCCGGCCTGTTTCGTGACGTCCACGAATGTGCCGTCGCCAAGGTTGCGATATAGCGTGTTGCCGCCGTAATTGGTCACATAAAGGTCGGCAAAGCCGTCGTTGTCGTAATCCCCGACGGCGGCGCCCATGCCGTAGTAGTTCTGCGGCATCCCGGTGACGCCGGCCTTCTCCGTCATATCGCTGAAGGTGCCGTCGCCGTTCTGGCGATAGAGGCGGTTCCAGAACGTCGGGGCCGATTTGTCAGGCCGCGCCGCCTTGGCCATCGGGTCGTCGATCCGGGCGCCATTCGTGAAGAAGACGTCCAGCCGGCCATCGTTGTCGTAATCGAAGAGGGCGACGCCACCGCCCATGGTCTCGACCAGATACTTGCTCGATGTTGCCGAGCTCTGGTGCCGGAAGTTGATGCCCGCCGCGGCGGTGATATCCGTGAACTGCCCCTCTGGCTCGGGTGCAGCGCCGAGCAGTACCGGCAGACAGCCCGCTCCGACGGCCCAGCAGCCCGCCCTTCGCCATCCGCCCATCACCTGCCCGACCCGAACTTCCGGGTGTCGACGATGCCCTCGGACTCGCGGATCACGTAGAGGTGATTGGCGGCCAGGTTGTGGAAGGTCTCGTTCACACCGGAGGGCCACGCGATCTCGACGAGATCGGCCGCGGTCGCCCGCGCCAGGCCGAAGTGCAGGCGGAAGTCGCTCTGCGAATAATAGCCCGACCCGCTCCTCACCTCGTCGATCTGGGTCTCCCTGACGCGAGTGACACGAACCCGTGTACCGATCCCCGAGCGATTCGAGCGTGTGCCTACGCACTTGATCATGATCCAGTTGTTCGCGTTCCCGCCATCGTTGCGCAACAAGGAAGGCGGGCCGTCCAGGTTGTTGACGATCACATCGACATCGCCGTCATTGTCGAAGTCACCGAAGGCGCAGCCGCGCCCGAGATTCGGCGACCGGATGGCGTCCCCGAGTGTCGCCGACACGTCCTCGAAGCGGCCGTTGCCCAGATTCCGGTAGACGATCTTCGGCTGCCGGTAGGTGAGGTGCAGCTTCCGACCCGCGATCTGTGAGTACACATGGCCGTTCGCGATGAAGAGATCCTTCCAGCCGTCGTTGTCGAAATCGAAGAAGCCGACGCCGAATCCGACGTACTTCCGGTTCACCCCAAGCCCTGCCCTGATGCTGGTATCGGCGAACGCTTCGCCGGAGTTCCGGTACAACGTCGTGACCTGCTCGCTGAAGTTGGTTCGGACGATGTCGAGCCAGCCGTCGGAGTCGAAATCACCGACACCGACGCCCATGCCCGCCAGAGCTGCGCCATTCTCGTCGAAGGCGCAGCCTGCCGGAACCCCGACCTCCCGGAAAGTTCCGTCATGATTGTTGCGGTACAGCAGACTCGGGGCGGTGTCTGACGCGACGTAGATGTCGGGCCAGCCGTCGTTGTCGAAATCAGCGGCCGCAGCGCCCATGGCATAGGAACCCGTGGGCCGCCAGTTCGTGCTCACGAAGACCATCGACGCAGGTCCGCGCGGGCGCGCGATGCCGGACGCCTCCGAGACGTCGACGAAGGTGCCGTCGCCGCGATTGCGATAGAGCGCGTTTGTTCCACCGGCGAACCCCAGGGGGCCGCACGGTACCGGTATGTCGTTGTAGCGGCAATAGGCGCCGTCGCCCGGGCGCGGCGCCTTCAGCGGGTCGAAATTCACGTAGCTCGAAACGAAGAGATCGAGGTGCCCGTCGCGATCGTAGTCCAGGAAACAGCAGCCCGCGCCCCACCTGCCCTCGGGCCCGGCCACTCCGGCCCGTTCCGAAACATCCGTGAACGTTCCGTCGCCATTGTTGTGATAGAGAACGCTCCGGCCCCAATAGGTGACGAACAGATCGTCGAACCCGTCGTTGTCGTAATCGCCGACGCAGCACGCCTGGCCCCACCCGGAACGAGTCAGGCCGGCCTCCGCGGTCCGGTCGCTGAACGTGCCGTCCCGGTTGTTGTGAAACAGATAGCTGGTGGGCTTGCGCGCGCGTACCTGCTCGTCGAAGCTGCTGCCGTTGACCAGGAAGATATCCAGCCAGCCGTCGTTGTCGTAATCGAAGAGTGCGACGCCACAGCCCATCTCTTCGAGCAGGAACTGCTTGTTGTCGGGACTGCCCGACACGTTCAGCGCCTGCGCGAGGCCAGCGGCGCTCGTGATGTCCTCGAACACGACGCTGCCGGCCCCGGCGGCGCCGGGCCCGGACTTCCCGGCACGAGCCTCGCGGATTCCGAGACCCGAGGTGGCCCCCGCTGCCGCGCAGTGTGCGAGGATCCGCAGGAACCCACGGCGGGATGTGCCGTGGCCGCCGTGTCTACTCACTGCTGGCGATCCACCGGCAGGGCAGACGCCGCAGCGCGCCGCTTCTTGTCGAGCTCGCTGCTCTCGCGATCGAGGCGCTTGAACATCTCGAGCGCTTTCTTGCTTTCCTCCGTCCAGCCCATGCGCCGGTACACTCCGGCAAGCACATAGAAGTACGCCGACACGCGCGGGTTGATGGAGGTCGCGCGGTTCAACGCATCGACCGCCTCGTCGAGGCGGCCCTGGCGCTCGTCGGCACGGCCTTTCTGAAACAGCGCGCCGTCCGAGCGGGGGTCCACGGCCAGCGCCTTCTTCGCGTACTCGAGCGCCTTGTCGGGATTCGAGGTGCGGTTGTAGAAGGCGCTCAGATTGACGTAGGGGCTGCTGAATCGGCCGTGTCGCTCTTCGTTGAGCGCGATCGCTTTCTCGTAAGTGGCCACGGCGCCGACGTCGTCGCCGAGCGATTCCAGCGCCAGACCGAGCCCATCGATCGCTTCGACGTACGTGGGATCGATTGTGATCGCCGCCTCGAACGCCTTCCGTGCAGGCTCCCAGTTGTCCTGGATGGAGAACAGCTTGCCCAGGTTGTAGTGGAGTTCGGCGGAGTCCGGTTTGTAGTGGATGCCCTGCTCGAACTCGATCTGCGCAGCGTCGAACCGCCCGATGATCATCATGTTGCGACCGAGAATCTTGTGCGCTTCGGCATTGCTCAGGTCGAGCTCGAGAGATTTTGCGAGCGCCTTGATGGACGCCCCGATCTTCTGCTGCGCGAACTGGCTGTAGCCGAGGGCGTACCAGCCCCACGACGAGCCGGGCTGTTGGGTCACGTACTCGGCGAGCAGGGGTTCGACCTCGGCGAACTTACCCTCGCGGATCAGACGTTCGAACTCCGCGATTCGAGCGTCCGGCTGCGGCGTGGCCGCTTTCGTCAGCCGTTCGAGGCTCCCGCTCGCCTCGGCGTCTGACGCATTCAGCTCCACGGCCTGCCGGTACGCAGCGATCGCGGCCTCCGTCTCGCCCTTCTTCTCGAGCGCCGTCCCGAGATACCGCTGAACGTCAGACGATCGAGGCCGCAGCTGGCTCGCACGTCGAAACTTCATCACCGCTGTGTCGAAGTCGCCTCGATCGAGCGCCGCGCGCCCTTCCTCCAGATCGAGCGTCGCGTTCTGGCCCTGATCGGCCGCGGCGATCAGCTCGCGCCCCTTGCTGAGCTCGGTTGATGCTTCATCCTTCCGTCCGGCACGTGCCAGCGCGAGGCCGAGCTGATAATGCGCCTCGCCGCTCGTTGGCTCCAGACGTGCGGCCTCCTGAAGTGCCGCGATCGCGTCAGGCACTTTGCCATCCTGAAGCAACGCTTTGCCGAGCGCGAGATGCGCCCGGGCGAACGTGGGCGCGAGATCTATCACTGCTCGCAGCTGTTCAATGGCTTTCGCCGAGCCGTGGGACGGACTCGCCGCGTACGCGACACCCAGGTTGAACTTCGCTTTCACGGAGGACGGCGCCAGCGCCACGGCCTTCTCGAGCTCCTGGACGGCGGCGTCGGCGTCGGTGGGGGTGATCGCCGCACCCAGATTCGCACGGGCGTCCGCGTAGTCGGGTGCGATGCGGACGGCCTCTCGCAATGCCGCGATGCCGCCTTCGTCATCACCCGCCTGGATCAGGACGAGTCCGAGGTTATTGTGGGCTTCCGCGAAATCCGGCCGCAGCCGTATGGCCTCTCGAAAGGCGGCGGCCACGTCGTCGCTCTTCGCGCCTTTGCGGCCCAGCAACAGGCCCAACACGTTGTACGCGTCGGCCCGTTTCGGGTCCGCCGCAAGCGCCGTGCGGAGGGCGGCGATGGCGCCGTCCCAGTCGGGCGTGGGCAGTGCCGGCGGCGGGAGGTTCAAGCCTGCCACGAACTGCCCGATCGCCGTGTCCAACTCGCCGGCGCGCAGGAACGTGATCGCCAGGTCGACATAGATGGCAGCCGTAGGCGGCATCACCGCGATCGCGCGCTGCAGGCTCACCCTCGCCCCGGGCAGGTCCCCACGCTCGCGAAGCGCGGTTCCGAGAAACGCATGGCTGGCGCCAGCGGCCGGATCCAGCGTGACGCTCTGGCGCAGTTCGGTAAGCGCCCGTTCTTTCGCGTCGGCATACCACAGCGCGACGCCGAGATTGTAGTGGGCTTCGGCCGAGTCGGGCTGGAGGGCGACTGCGCGCTCCAGGTGAGCGCGGGCGGACGGCAAATCACCCTGCTGGCCCAGAACGAACCCGAGCAGGACATGAGCGCCGGCGTGCGTGTCATCGACGCGCACGGCCTCGCTCGAGTTGCTCCCGCGCGGCGTTCAGATCGCCGCGGGTGATGGCCTCCTGCGCCCGGCTCACGAGGTCATCAGCCGGACCCGGAGAGGATGGCGGGGCCCTGCGTGAGGACGCGCTCTGCTGCTTGAGAGTCTGGCCCAGCGCGTAGTAGCCTTCGCGCAGCTCCGGGTCGAGCTCAATCGCCTTCTCGAAAGCCGCGGCGGCCGCGGCGAGATCGCCGTTCTGCCGCAGCGTCTGCCCGAGCTCGTACTGAATGCCGGCATGCTTCGGCTCGGCGGCGGCCACGCCTTTCAGGTGTTCGAGCGCCGCCTCGAGGTCCCCTTTCTCGCGCAACGCCATGCCCAGGTTCAGATGGGCGCCGACGCTGTTCGGCTCCAGCGCCAGCGCGCGCTGGAACACCTCCACGGCCTCGGCGTAGTCGCCACTCTGGGCCAACGCGGAACCAAGGTTCGAGTAGGCTCGCCCGTACTCCGGATCGAGTGCGACGGCCTTCCTGAACTCCGCGATGGCTGCCGGAAGGTCTGCCTTGCTCGAGAGCGCCACGCCAAGCCAGTTGTGCGCCTCCGCCGACTGCGGGCCCACCTGCACGGCGCGCTGAAACGCATCCAGCGCACGCGCAGAATCGTTGGTGTCGAGGTAGGCGAGGCCGAGGATCACCAGCGGCTTGGGATCACGCGGACTCCGTGTGACAGCGGCCTCGAGCTCCAGGAGTGACGGCGGCGTCTTACGACTCTGCTGCGCGGCAACCGCGACGGTCGCGTGGAGACCGAAAAGGACAGCGCACGACAGCGAGGCCAGGCGCGAGACCCATGTACGTCCGAGCACTACTGCGCGTGAGCGGTTCATGGTTCGGGATCCATCAGCCGAAGCTGCACACGCGAGGTCTTCTCGTCGTCCTCGCGGAGTGATTTGGTCAGCTCCAGCTGTTTGGCGGCCTCTTCTTTCTTACCCATGCGCGTCAGCAGCAATCCCAGCTGATAATTCGCCTTGACCGCGGTTGGATTGAGGCGAACCGCCTTCCGCAGATGTTCTTCGGCCTCATCGTACCGATGTGCGTTCATGAGCAATCCGCCCAGCACCTCGTGCGACGGCGCGTGATCGGGATGACGCTGGAGCACAGCGTCGAGCATCTGGATGGCGTCGGCATCTCGTCCCTGGTCTCTGGCTACCAGGGCGAGGTAGTACGGTGATTGCAGTTGCTCGGGCTGCAGCCTGACGCTCTCCTTCAGACGCGCCACGGCATCGTCCAGATGTCCCTGCGAGTACAAGACCGTGCCCAGCGCGTATTGCAGCTGTGGATCCGCCGGCTGCTTCGCCACGAGCGGCTCCAGAAGACCCTGCGCGGCCTCGTACTGGCGCTTGCCGACCTTGGCGACGGCCAACGTGTACTGAGCCGCAGGATCCGCGGGCTTCAGCCGGGCGGCTTCAATCAGGGCCGGCTCCGCGTCCTCCAGAAGATCCATCTTCAGACAGACACGGCCGAATCCCAGCAGGATATCAGGGTTGCCAGGCTCGACCTTCTTCGCACGCACCCAGTAGGAGAGCGCTCGTTCCAGCTCGTTGTTGCGTTCGGCGACGACAGCGGCCTGTCGCAGCGCCTCGGTCGACTGAGGCTGGAGCGTCAGCGCGAGATCGTAGGACTCGAGCGCCCGCGGCGGATCGCCATTCAGCGCGTATGCCCCGCCGAGCGCGATGGCCAGATCGTAAGAGGAAGGGCTGCTCGCCTTCGCTCGCTCGAGGACCACGATCCCGTCGGCAAGAGCGCCTCCCTGCAGGAGCAACCGGGCGAATTGAATCGTCGCGGTCGGCGGCGCATCGGGAAGCTGCGTCCAGCGGCTGGCCAGGTCGCTGACCGCGGCGCGATCTCCCGATTTCAGGGAACACACGGCGAGCATCGACAGCCCCTCCGGCGACTGCCTGAACACGTCGAGAACGGGCCGAGCGAGGGTGAGTGCACCCTGGCAGTTCCCCTTGTCGATCTCCGCACGCGCCAAAGCCTGCCTGGCAGTCGCGTTGGATGGATCCAGCGCGAGGACGCGACGGTAGAGTTCCGCCGCGAGCGGCTCCTTGCCCTGGATGGCGTACACCTGGGCGAGAGTCAGCCGGGCACCAATGAGGCCCGGTTCTAGCTCGATTGCCTTTCGAAGCAAACCGACACCCGCAGGCAATTTGTTCTGCTGAACCCGAATGCCGCCGAGGATCGAGTACGCGACGGCTCGCGTCGCTGGGTCAGCAAGGGCGATCTGCGCCTGTCGATCGGCTTCGTCGAGGCGGCCCTCTTGCACCAGCACCGCCGCCTTCTGCAGAGGTTCGCGTCCGTCGACCTGTGTCGTCCCCCGACTCCCGTCCGGCAGACCGTCAGCGGGTGGACGTGAGGCGGAGCCTTGTTCGTCGGCCGAGAGGAGGGCCACGGCCGCTGGACCCGGGATCAGAAGGCCGCAGAGCAGCAATATGAGGCGGGAGCAGTTGGTTCGAAGATGTCGGCGGTCCCTGGCGGCCATCGCACGTCGCGCTCTGGGGCACTGACGGCGCTGCCGCCCGGGCCCACAGTGTCTCATCCCAAAATGGCTCCGCCCCTCGAAAGACCTTCCGGGTCCTTCTGGAGGGGCGGAGTCCGTATGGTGCGATTATCCGTCAGAAGTCGAATCGGAATCCAAAATTCACGGCTCGCGGCGTGTTGCACTGGGTGTTGACCTGTGCCGAACGCCGGCGAGCTCCAGTTCTGGTTCGGATCGCAATAGACGATGCGGTTGAAGATATTGCCGAACTGCGCCTCGAAGCGCAGACTCTTCGCCCCTCCGACCGGGAACACCTTGAAGATGTTGATGTCCTCACCGTAGGTGGCGAACCCGCGCACGTCGGGGTCGCGCTGAGGCGCGTTCCCGAACTGCAGCGGCCCGGGATCCGTCCACGCGTCCCGGTTGAAGTAGTTGTCGGTGAACGGATCGAAGTCGCCCGATTCTGCAATCGGGTCAGCACCCGAGTTGCGATTGGGCCGCTTCTGGGTGTTGAAGAGCAGCCCGCCGAGATCGTTGTTCATCGTGATGTTCAGCGGGCGCCCGCTCTCGTAGCGGAGCAGCCCGGCGACGTTCCAGCCGCCGAGCACGACTTCCGCGAGACTCCCGACTGCGGGCCGGGCACCTCCCATGTGAACCCGACGAGCAGGATGTGCGGTACGTCGTCGGCGCTGTAGGTCCGCTCCAGCGGGTTGGCGGGATTCTGAACGCCGCCGTTGATACCGTTGTCGCCCTGGGCGCTCTCGGCGCCGTTGTTCTTCAGCCGCGAGAACGTGTACCCGACGCGTGCCTGGAGGCCCTTCGTGAAGCGCCGCTCGAGGACCGTCTGGAACGCATGGTACTGACTCTCTCCCAACGGCACCCCGCGCCAGTGGATGCGCTGATACTGCGGCCACTGGCGGAGGGCCTGCGCCACGTTCCCGGTGAACGTCGGATACGGCTTCGGAATACCGGCGCTCCGCGCAAGGTCTGAATCGATATCCGCCTGCAACACGGGAGTACCCAGTGCCAGAACGCTCGGATCGTTCATGTTGGCGTTCACGCCCTCGCGCTCGAAGTGGTGGTTCAGGCGGGAGCCGCGATTGCCGATGTACGACACGTCCAGCATCATGTTGCTCGTGAGCTCGTGCTGGTACGTGACGGACCAGTTCTGGAAGCGCGGCAGCGTCAGTCCATCCGGGGCGACCGCGATGGGCGCCGGTGCCGTTTGCCTGGCTCGGGTCGAGCGAGGGTGGCTGAACGATGTTTTGCACCGGGAAGCCCTGGTCCAGGAGGAAGGCCGGCTGGATCCCGTTCGTCACGTTGTTGGCCGCTGCGTTCGCCTGGAACCCGGTCGTCGGTTGTCCGACGAACTGATCGAACGCGACATGCGCGTAGTACATCCCGTAGCCGCCGCGCACCGCGTCCTTGTCACCCATCCGATAGGCGAAGCCCACGCGAGGCCCCCAGGCATCCTTCGGCACGTCTTCGAACTTCCGCGTGCCGGCCCGCCCCGTGCCTTCCCCGGCGAACACCAGCGCCCCCGGAATGTTGCCGGCTCCCGGGTTGGGTGCGTTCGGGTCGAACGTCGAGTACTGATCCGATGTCTCGGTGCGGGCCGACTGGTAGTCGAACCGCATCCCGAGGGTCAGGGTCAGCTTGTCGGAGACCTTGAACTCGTCGTTCACCCAGATGCCCGAATACGTCTCCCGGAACGTCGGCAGTGCCGGGATCGTCTGGTTGGCGCTCTGAACCTGGCCGAGCAGGAACGACGCGAACGGATCGCCCGTCGGTCCCAGGCTGTTGCCGCTGGCGTCGTAACCTGCCGTGCCCAGCCGATTGAAGTTGAAATTGCCGGCGGCCGCCCCGGCAGCCCAGCCGCGGAACGGGAAATCGTGGTAACGGAACTCGAAGCCGGTCTTCAGGGAGTGGCGGCCTTTCACCCACGTCAGGTCGTTGGAGAACTGCCAGCGGTTGTTCACCAGGTACCCGAACGACGGCCAGGCGGCCTGGCCGATCGAGTTGTAGGGGATATTGCCGGCGAAGTTCAGTTGGGGCGGACCAGCCGTGGTGTCTTGAATACCGCCGGTCGGCGAGCTGGTTCCTTCCCACAGCCGCTGAGGCCAGCTTGCTCCGGCCGCCAGATGGCTTCCGCCCATGAACCAGCGATCGTAGGCGACCGTGGAATGATTCATCAGGTTGTTGCTGATGATCCAGTCGAACTGCTGATGGGCGTGAGCGGTCGAGATACGCTGGGTGAACCCGTTCCCGTAGTAGTCGGTGTTCTTCGCCGACTCGGTTTCAGGATCGAACTGGACGGTGCAGCCGGCGACCTCGCCGCAATTGCGGAGGGAGGGCCGATGGTTCCAGTAGAAGCTGTGGCTCGCCCGGAACTTCGGCGTGAAGCTGTGGTCGATGCGGAACATGATGTTCCGCGCATCCAGCTCCCACGTCTGGTCGCCCGCGGGGTTGCCGGCGACGTTGTTGGTCAGGGCGTTGGGTAAATCCGGGTGCACCATCAACGGCACGACATGCGAGGCCACTACGCTGCGCTGTGGATCGTTCGCCGGAATCTGGTTGTTGGGATACGGATCGCGGACCGGCACGCCGTTGACGAACCGGGTGGTCGCGGGATTGAAGATCTGGCCCTCGAAGAGAGGACGCCCCAGCGCGTCGACCCCTATCTGCTTGCCGGTGAGCAGCGCGCTGAAGTCGCCGCTCTTGAACGCGTCGATCGGCGTCGTGTTGCCGAACCCTGACAGCGTGCCGCTGCGGATCCTCGTGTAGTCGATATTGGTGAAGAAAAACGTCTTGTCGCGGCCGTTGTACTTCGGAAGGACCACGGGCCCGCCCAGCGTGAACCCGAAATTGTCGTTGCGCAGCGGAGCTCTTGTCGATCCCACTTTGCTCCGAGAAGATGCCGTTCTTCTGGAACGCGTCGTCGGCGAAATACTCGTACGCACTGCCACGGAACGAGTTGGTGCCCGACTTGCTCGTGTACTCGATGAATCCACCGCTGGTGTGGCCGTACTGGGCCGAGTAGGTCGTCGAGATGACCTTCACTTCCTTGACGGACTCGACCGGCATCGTGCTCTCGTGACTCTGCTGATGCCCGACCGCGTACCCGAACGCGGCGCCGTCGAAGAAGTTCTCGGTGGCCATCGTCTGACCGCCGTTGATCCGCGAATTGAACTGGCTGCCGCGGAACATCGGGTCGCCGTTCGGCTTCATCGGGAGGTAGCCGGGCTCCATCTGGAGCACGGACTCGGCCAGGCGAACGTCGGCGCCGCTCACGATCGGCAGGTCTTTGTAGTACTTCTCATTGACGGTATGGCTCACGTCCGGACGCGTCTCGCTCAGCCCCGACGCGCCGATGACCTCGACCGACTCCGTCAAGGCTCCAACCTCCAGCGTCACGTCGATTCGGAACGCATCGCCGCCCTGCAGCAGGATGCCTGACGTCACGCTCTTCTTGAACCCACTCAGATCCACCGTCACCGTGTAGCGGCCCAGCACGAGCGGAGCGCTGTTGTATGCGCCGGCCTCGTTCGTCGTATGGGTCGTCTCCACACCCGTCTCTTCGTTCTTGATGGTGACCGTCGCCCCCGGCACCGGCGACCCTTGTGCGTCCGACACGACGCCGCTGATGGTGGCTCTGTCCGAGCGCTGTGCGAAGAGGGGACTGCTCGAGCCGAGCGCGGCAACACACACCAGGGAGGCCAACGTGCGGAAAGCGACAGGCGCGACTCGCGTCATCTGAACCTCCAAAGGCCAGACACGGTTGAGGGAATCGCAACCGGTCGGGATGCGTCCCTCGCAAAAGGGAAGGCGCGAGGCTGAACCTTAGTGCATTCGAACTAGCCCGCGCCGGTTCCGTGAACGTTCACGGTACGCTAAGGCGAACGTATTCGGCTGACGTGCCGTTGTCAAGGCTAATTTGTTTACACTAGAGTTATTTCAGCCCTGTGATTTGCGCCGCACTCGGTCGGCCGGCTCGAATGCGAGGACGCCCGCAGCGCTCGTCCACCACGGCATCGCCCCGCGCGAACGCCGCGTTCACGCTAAGATGGCGTCGCCATGGCGTCCGACGCGGACCCTCCGCCGCGCTCTGCTCCGCTGGTCGGGATCAAAGACATCGCCAAAGCTCTCGGCATCTCCACGGGCACCGTCGACCGTGCCCTGCACGGCAAGCCGGAGGTCAGTCCGGCGACGCGGGCGCGCGTCCTCAGCATGGCGGAGGGGTTGGGCTACCGCCCGAATCTCGCGGCTCGCTACCTCCAGTCCCGCAAGCAGCTGCGCATCGGCGTTCACCTGCCCCGCAGGATTGCACTGTTCTGGGACTCGCTGCGCGAGGGCATTCGCGAGGCAGCGGCGCCGTTTGCGCCGGCGCTGCACGTTGATTTCCACGCCTACCCGAGGCTCGGCGACGGCGATGTTCCGCTGTTCGAACAGGCGCTCCGTCACGGCGTCAACGGCCTCATCATCGCGCCCGGAAACCCGGCGGCCCTCGCGCCGCACCTCGAGAGGGCCGCGCGACGACAGATTCCGGTCGTCTGTGTCGTGACCGACGCGCCGGAGAGCCCCCGCCTGACGTCGGTCTCGGCGGACCCCTTCACCGTCGGAGCCGTCGCCGGAGAACTGCTGGCGAGATTCCTGGCGACCGGTGGGGAGGTGGCGTTCTTCACCGGCTGGCTCGCGATGCAGGATCACGCGGAGAAGCTGCGCGGCTTCGCGGCGAGTCTCGAGGCGTCCAACAGCGGCCTCGCCGTCGGTCCTGTGATCGAGGCACACGACGACGAACGGGAAGCGCATCGGCGCGCAGTCGACGTGCTGCGCGCCCATCCCGACCTGAAGGGGATTTACATCAGCACCGTCAACTCGGTGCCGGTCTTGCGCGCGGCCGAACAGGAGGGGCGCCTGCCAGGACTGACTGTCGTGACGACAGACCTGTTTCCGGAGCTGGTTGGCTGGATTCGCGCCGGGAAGGTTGCCGCCACCGTGTACCAGCGTCCGCTCACCCAGGGTCGTCTGGCACTGCAGGCGCTGCACCAGTTCCTTCTGAACGGCACACGGCCGCCCGCGCGCCTGCGCGCGGTGCCGTATCTCGTGATGCGCAGCAATCTCGATCTCGTGCTCGAGCGTCTGCCGGTCGATCTCGAGACGGTTCCAGCAATCGCGAGGGTCGCGTCTGCAGGCGGTGCGAAGACGCGGCACGCGACGCCACGGCGATCGCGCGCTCGCGCCGCGACCACGTCACGGCCAACGCCGGGATGAGTGCTGCGGCCTGATCACGACGTGGCAATCCGCGCGATGCTGTACGAACGGGCCGGGAGCTTGAACGTCATGCTCGAGCCCGCCTGGGGCGGGTCGAGAGGCCGGGGCGCCACCTGCTGCGGCTGCTCGAACGTGTTGAACGCTTTCACGTCCGGGCCGGTCAAGGTCTCGCAGAGAATCACCCGTGTGGGCGTGGGGTCACGCCATTCGAGCGTCAACTCGCGCTCCGACTCGAGATCCCGGTTCAGCATGAGCACGCAGACGTGCCCGTCCTTCGGGTCGAAGGTCGCCGTCACGTCGATGAACGGTACCTGGTCCGTGCGCGCGAAGTCCGCCCGCAGTCCCTCCGCCGTGATCGGATAGGTCTCGGACTCCACCTTCAGGTCGAGGACCCGCCCGCGCGCGTGCTGCAGCGCCCAGGCGTAAGGGTAGTAGATGCTTTGTCGGAGCACCGACGTTTTGTTGGTCACGAGCGGCGCAATCACGTTGAGAATCTGCGCGAGGCATGCCAGGCGCACACGGTCGGCCTTGCGCAGTAGCGAGTTGACGAAGCCGCCCACGAGCAGCGCGTCTTCGAGGTTGTACACTTCCTCCAACAGCTTGGGTGCGAAGGTGCGGCCGCCATCGGTCGCGGCGCCGCTGCGCGCGCGATACCACACGTTCCATTCGTCGAACGACAGCCACAGGCGCTTGCGCGACTTGTAGAGGCCCTGCACGTAGTCGCAGACCGCGGCAATCTCGTGAATCTGGAGCTCCATGTCCAGATTCATCGCCAGGTAGCGCGGTGTGCTGTTGCCGGAGAGCTCCGGCGTGTTGCCGTAGTAACAGTGGAGCGAGATTGCGTCCACCTGGTCGTAGCACTCCTCCAGCACCTCGCGGTCCCAGATCAGATACGTCGGCATGATCCGGTTGCTCGAGCCGCACGCGATCAGCTGCAGGCTGCGATCGATCACGCGAATCTGCTGCGCCGTGTCACGCGCCTTCTGGCCGTAGGCCCGCGCCGGCATGTGCCCGATCTGCCAGGGCCCGTCCATCTCGTTGCCGAGACACCAGTACTTCACGTTGTGCGGAGCGGCATAGCCATGCGATCGCCGCAGCTCGCTCCACTTGGTGCCCTTGTCCACGTTGCAGTACTCGACGTAGGCGACCGCCATCTCGGCGCTGCCGGTCCCGTAGTTCATGCCCAGGAGCGGCTCGGTGCCCACCAGACGGCACCACTCGATGAACTCGTTGGTGCCGAACTGATTGGTCTCGATCGAGTTCCATGCGCGCTCCAGCACCGTGGGCCGCTGATTCTTCGGGCCCAACGCCGTCGAGCCAGTTGTAGCCGGAGACGAAGTTCCCGCCCGGGTAGCGGATGATCGGCACGCGGAGTTGCGCGATCTCCTTGATCACGTCGGTGCGGAATCCCTTGGCGTCGGCCAGCGGCGATCCCGGCTCGTACACGCCGGTGTAGATCGGCCCGGCCCAGATGCTCGAGGAAGGCGCCCAGCAGTCGGGGATCGAGCTCGGCGGCAAAACTCGCCTGATTGATGACCGTGCGCGCCGGACCGCGCGTCTGCGCGTAGCCGAACGTGCCAAGCCACGAACCCGCGGCCAGCGCGGCGCCCGATTTACCAAGACCTGCAAGAAAGTCGCGACGAGTCAGCGTACGGCTCATGAATCACCCCGTGACGTGTTGAAGCCGGAGCGGTCACATCGTTGATGGGGCCGCCCCCGCCGTGTGCCACGTGCCGATGTGATCCGATCGGCCGGCCTGAATGCGGCCGGACCGGCCAGGCGCGTTTTTACGCGCGCGGCGGCGACGGGGCGAGAGTCAGCGGGAAATATCACTTGGCGCGCGGCGGTGTCAATCACTTCCCGTCAACCGTTCACCGTTAACCGTTGACCGTTGACCGTCAACCGTTGACCGTGAACGATGGACATCAACGGTGGACGATGGACATCAACGGTGGACGATGGAAGATGGCGGTGGAGGTAGATCGTCGACGTCAACTGCCGCGGTGACGGTCAACGGTCGACGGTCAACGGTCAACGGTTAACGGTCAAAGTTACTGCACCGGCGCAGGCAGGCTCGAACGGCCCATCAGGTAACAGTCGACGCCGCGGGCGGCGCTGCGGCCCTCCGCGATGGCCCACACGATCAGCGACTGGCCGCGTTGCATGTCGCCGGCGGTGAACACGCCCGGCACGTTCGTCATCCAGTTTGCGTCGCGCCCGACGGTGCCGCGCTCGGTCATCTGGACCCCGAGCTCCGTCAGCATGCCGCCGGGCTCGGCGCCGACGAAGCCCATCGCCAGCAGCACGAGGTCCGCCTGCAGCTCGAAGTCGCTGCCCGGCACCGGTGCGAACTGCATCCGGCCACCCTCGTTGACGGGAACCACGCTGGCGCCCTGGAGTGCGCGGACGCGACCCTCATCGTCACCGAGGAACCGATGCGTCGAGACCGAGTACACCCGATCGCCGCCTTCTTCGTGCGCCGTCGACACACGGAAGATCTGCGGCCATGCCGGCCACGGGTTGCCGGGTGCGCGTGTTTCGGGGGGCCGCGGCAGCAGCTCGAACTGGTGCACCGAGCGCGCGCCCTGGCGATGCACGGTCCCGAGGCAGTCGGCGCCGGTATCGCCGCCGCCGATGATGACGACGTGCTTGCCGGCCGCGGTGATGAAGCCATCGTCCGAGATGCCGTCGCCCTCGCAGCGCCGGTTCTGCTGCGTCAGGTACTCCATCGCGAAGTGCACGCCCGCCAGCTCGCGGCCGGGGATCGGCAGATCGCGGGGCTGGCCGGCGCCCCCAGCGAGCACGACGGCGTCGAAGTCGCGGAGCAGCGCGCGTGCCGGCACGTTCACGCCGATGTGCGCGTTGGTCCGGAACACGATCCCTTCCGCCCGCATCAACCGAAGTCGGCGTTCGAGCACCGTCTTTTCGAGCTTGAACTCGGGAATGCCGTAGCGCAGCAGCCCGCCGATGCGATCGGCCCGTTCGAACACGGTCACCTGGTGCCCCGCGCGGTTCAACTGGTCGGCCGCCGCGAGACCCGCCGGTCCCGAGCCCACCACGGCGACACGCTTGCCGGTGCGGCGCCGCGACGGCGGGTCGGCTTCGATCCAGCCTTCCTCGAACGCACGCTCGATGATCGCGTTCTCGATCGCCTTGATCGTCACCGCGTCGTTGTTGATACCGAGCACGCACGAGCCTTCGCACGGCGCGGGGCACAGCCGCCCGGTGAACTCGGGGAAGTTGTTGGTCGCGTGCAGCCGCTCGATCGCGCTCTGCCAGCGATCGCGGTAGACGAGGTCGTTCCAGTCGGGAATGAGGTTGCCGAGGGGGCAGCCCTCGTGGCAGAACGGGATGCCGCAATCCATGCACCGCGCGCCCTGTGCGCGCAGCGTTTCGGTGGGCTGCGGCAGGTACACTTCGTGCCAGTCGCGCACCCGCTCGGCCACGGGACGCACCGGCTGCTTCGCACGTGCGATCTCCACGAAGCCGGTCGGCTTACCCACGGGACACCCCCACCATCTCGGCGAACTCCAGCGCGCGGCCCTCGGCGGCGGCGTGGGCTTCGGCCTCGACCACTCGCTTGTAATCGCGCGGCATCACCTTCACGAACTGGGCGCGGACCGTCCGCCAGCCGTCGAGGACACGAGCGCCGAGCTCGCTCGACGTGAGCGTCACGTGGCGCTCGATGATCTCCTGCAGGAACGTCTCGTCGGCCGACGTGAGGGTGTCGAGATCGATCATGCCGCGGTTGGCCCGGGTCGCGAACTGCCCGTCGCCGTCGAGCACGTAGGCGATTCCGCCGCTCATGCCGGCGGCGAAGTTGCGGCCGGTCGCGCCGAGCACCACGACCCGGCCGCCCGTCATGTACTCGCAGCCATGGTCGCCGACGCCTTCGACGACGGCGTGGGCGCCGCTGTTCCGGACCGCAAAGCGCTCGCCCGCCACCCCGCGGATGTATGCGTCGCCGCTCGTCGCGCCGTAGAGCGCGACGTTGCCGATGATGATGTTCTCCTCGGCCTTGAAGCGCGTTCCGTGGGGCGGGTAGACGACGAGTCTGCCGCCGGACAGCCCCTTGCCGACGTAATCGTTCGAGTCGCCCTCGAGCGTGAGCGAAATGCCCCGCGGCACGAACGCGCCGAAGCTCTGGCCGGCCGACCCGCGGAAATGAATCTGGATGGTGTCGTCCGGCAGGCCCGCGCCGCCGTACCGGCGTGTCACTTCGTAGCCGAGCATCGTGCCGACCGTGCGATGCACGTTCCTGATCTCGCGGGCCAGCTCCACCGGCACGCCTCCGTCGAGCGCCGGCGCACACGCGCCGATCAGCTCGCGATCCAGGGCGTTCTGCAGGCCGTGGTCCTGCGCAATCACCTGATGGCGCGGTGTTCCGTCCGGCACCACCGGCTCGTGGAGGATCTGCGAGAGGTCGATCCCGCTCGCCTTCCAGTGCGACACCGCCTGCCGCATGTCGAGCGCGTCCACCCGCCCGATCATCTCGTCCATCGTGCGGAACCCGAGCTCGGCCATGTACTCGCGCACTTCCTCCGCCAGGAACCGGAAGAAGTTGACGACGAACTCGGGCGTGCCGGTGAACTTCTTGCGCAGCTCGGGATCCTGCGTCGCGATGCCGACCGGGCAGGTGTTCAGATGACAGACGCGCATCATCACGCAGCCCGACACCACGAGCGGCGCGGTGGCGAAGCCGAACTCCTCGGCGCCGAGCAGCGCCGCCACGACGACGTCGCGCCCCGTCTTCATCTGCCCGTCCACCTGCACGACGATGCGGTCGCGCAGCCCGTTCAGGAGCAGCACCTGCTGCGTCTCGGCGAGCCCCAGCTCCCACGGCACGCCGCCGTGCTTGATGCTCGTGAGCGGCGACGCGCCGGTACCGCCATCGTGGCCGGCAATCAGCACGACATCGGCGTGCGCCTTCGCGACGCCGGCGGCGACTGTGCCCACACCGGCCTCCGCCACCAGCTTCACGTGGATGCGCGCCCGCGGGTTCGCGTTCTTGAGGTCGAAGATCAGCTGCGCGAGGTCCTCGATCGAGTAGATGTCGTGGTGCGGCGGCGGCGAGATGAGAGCCACGCCGGGCGTCGCGTAGCGCACCTTGGCGATCCAGGGATACACCTTGTGTCCGGGCAGCTGGCCGCCCTCGCCTGGCTTGGCGCCCTGCGCCATCTTGATCTGCAGGTCGTCGGCATTCACCAGGTACTCGCTCGTGACGCCGAAGCGGCCCGAGGCGACCTGCTTGATGGCGCTCCGGCGCGAGTCACCGTTGGCATCGGGCGTGTATCGCGCCGGGTCCTCGCCGCCCTCGCCGGTGTTCGACTTCGCGCCGATCCGGTTCATCGCGATCGCGAGCGTCTCGTGCGCCTCCTGGCTGATGGAGCCGTACGACATCGCGCCCGTGGAGAAGCGCTTGAGGATCGATTCGACCGGCTCCACCTCGTCGATTGCGACGGGCCGCCGCGAGCCCTTGAAGCGGATCAGGCCCCGGAGCGTGGCCAGCCGCGAGCCCTGGTCGTCGACGAGCCGCGTGTACTCCTTGAAAATCGCATACTGCCCGGAGCGCGTGGCGTGCTGCAGCTTGAAGACGGTCTGCGGATTGAACAGGTGGTACTCGCCGTCGCGCCGCCACTGGTATTCGCCGCCCCAATCGAGATCGGCCTCGCCTGACATGCGGCGCGGGTACGCCTTCTCGTGCCGCCGTCCCACCTCCTCGGCCACGACCTCGATGCCGACGCCGCCGATCCGCGACGGGGTCCACGTGAAGTACTTGTCCACGAAGCGGTGCGCGAGGCCGAGCGCCTCGAAGATCTGCGCGCCGCAATAGCTCCCGAGCGTCGAGATGCCCATCTTGGACATCACCTTGAGGATGCCCTTGTTGAGCGCCTTGATGTAGTTGCGCACGGCGGTCGCGTAGTCGACGCCCGCGAGCAGCCCCTGGCGGATCAGATCGTCGAGCGACTCGAATGCGAGATACGGGTTGACGACGCCCGCGCCGTAGCCGAGGAGCAGCGCGCAGTGGTGCACCTCGCGCGCGTCGCCCGACTCGATCACCAGCGCGCACCGGGTGCGTGTGCCTTCGCGCACGAGATGGTGGTGCACGCCCGCCGTCGCGAGCAGGCTCGGAATCGGAGCGTGCGTGGGGCTCACCCCTCGGTCAGACAGGATGAGGATCGTGTAGCCCGCCTTCACGGCATCGCTCGCGCGCTGGCAAAGGTCCGTCATCGCGCGCTCGAGCCCGGGCCCGTCGTCGGCGGGATCGAACAGCATCGGCAGGGTGATGGTGCGGAACCCCTCGTGCTCGAGGTGTCGCAGCTTCGCCGTCTCCTCGTTGCTGATGACGGGGTACTTGATCTTGATCTGCCGGCACGACTCGGGCCGCGGATCGAGCAGGTTGCCCTCGGGCCCGATCGTCGACTCCATCGACGTCACCAGCTCCTCGCGGATGGCGTCGAGCGGCGGGTTCGTGACCTGCGCGAAGAGCTGCTTGAAATAGTCGTAGAGCAGCCGCGGCCGGTTCGAGAGCACGGCCAGCGCCGTGTCGGTGCCCATCGAGCCGATCGGCTCCTCGGCGTTGAGCGCCATCGGCCCGATGATCAGGCGCAGGTCCTCGTGCGTGTAGCCGAACGCCTGCTGGCGCCGCAGCACGGTGGCGTGATCCGCTTCCGGCAGGTACGGCGCGTCCGGCAGATCGGCGATGTCGATCAGATGCTCACGCAGCCAGGTGCCATACGGCTGTTCCGCCGCCAGCTCACGCTTGATCTCATCGTCGGCCACGATGCGGCCCTGGGCCGTATCGACGAGGAAGATCTTGCCCGGATGCAGCCGCTCCTTGAGCACGATCTTCTCGGGCGGAACGTCGAGCACTCCGACCTCCGAGGCCATGATGACGAGATCGTCGGTCGTCAGGCAGTAGCGCGAGGGCCGCAGCCCGTTGCGGTCGAGCACGGCTCCGATCACCGTGCCGTCGGTGAACGCGATCGACGCCGGCCCGTCCCACGCCTCCATCAGCGAGGAGTGGTACTCATAGAACGCCTGGCGTTCCGGATCGATGGTGGGGTCGCCGCTCCAGGGCTCCGGAATCATCATGAGCACGGCGTGCGGCAGCGACCGCCCGGTCATGGCGAGGAACTCGAGCACGTTGTCGAAGGTGGCCGTGTCGGATCCGCCTTCGCGGATGATGGGGAGGATCTTCGCGAGATCCTCGCCGAGCTCCGGCGATTGAAGCAGGCCCTCGCGCGCGCGCATCCAGTTGATGTTCCCGCGCAGCGTGTTGATCTCGCCGTTGTGCGCCACGAAGCGGTAGGGATGCGCGAGCGGCCACGACGGGAACGTGTTGGTGCTGAACCGCTGGTGCACCAGCGCCAACGCCGACTGCATGTCGGGGTCCGCCAGGTCCGGGAAGAGCGGCGCGATCTGGTCCGCCTTCAGCATGCCCTTGTAGATCAGCGTCCGCGCCGACAGGCTGACGATGTAGAAGAAGTGCTTCTCGGTGAGGGCGAGGTGATCGACCTCGTGCTCGATGCGCTTCCGCGCCACGTACAGCTTGCGTTCGAACCGCAGGCGGTCGGCCTCCGGATCCGGGTTGAACGGGAAGTGCCTGCCGCGGCCCACGAACAGGTGCTGGAACACTGGCTGCGACGCGACCGCCCGCGCGCCGAGCAGGCGGTTGTCGGCCGGCACCTCGCGCCACCCGAGCAGCTTCAAATCCTCTTCTTCGAGAACCGTGGCGATGAGCGATTCAACCGTGCGGCGCTCCGCGCGCCCGCGCGGCAGGAACACGAGCCCGGCGCCGTACTGCCCCGGTTCGGGCAGCTGGATGCCGAGCGGGCCCGTCACCTTCCGCATGAAGCGGTCCGGCATCTGGATCAGGATTCCCGCCCCGTCACCGCTGTTGACCTCGCAGCCGCACGCGCCGCGGTGCTGCAGGTTGATCAGCAGCTGCAGCCCCTGCTCGATGACCGTGTGGGAGCGCCGGCCCTTCACGTTGACCACGAACCCCACGCCGCATGCGTCGTGCTCGTGCCGCGGATCGTAGAGGCCCTGCGCCCCAGGTGGCTGTGTGCCGGCTCCGGTCATGGTCGTGCTCCCAAATGCCGTCTCGTGCTGCGTCGTGAAGATCCACCGCGACGACAGGGGCGAGCGGTTCAGCCTTGCTGACGACGCCTCCGATGCCGCTTCCCCGAGGTGAAGTGCTATTTATGCGGCAGCTTAGGGGCGATCAGGAAATAGAAAGGTCTCATCAGGATCATGCGCGGGACGCATGAGTCGTCGACGTCGCGGCCATTTTGGGAATACGTTCGGGATTCCGAAGATCATGGCTGGAGGCTGGAGGCTGGAGGCTGGAGGCTGGGGCTGGAGCTGGAGGCTGGAGCCTGTTCGGACCGACTGCGTGCTCGCTGAGCTGAAACGGCTCCGGCTCGAAGTGCCGCGGGTGAGCCGCGAGCGCCAGCCCTAGCCTCCGCCTTAGCCCCAGCCGCCAGCCTCCAGCCACGGGCCCGTCCACCGTTGTCCGCTTCCGAACACCCCTCGACGAGACCGGACAAATCCCCGCCATCGATCCTCAAAACACGCCCAAATCCGGCGTTTCGAATGGCAGCCGCCTTGCCCCGTCACGGTGCGGAGGACGAGAGGTGGATCGACCGATTGATGCCGACGTGCAGCGCCGACGGACCCTGCGGCGGGCCGGAACCGTGGCGGCGGTCGTCGCCCTGCTGGCGGCCGCGCTGCTCTGGCTGCCTGGCCTCGTGCGTCCGTCGATCAGCCGCGCCAGCGTGCGCACCGCGATCGCGGACGCCGGGCCGATCGAGGCCGTGATCACCGCCACCGGCACCGTGGTGCCGGAAGTGGAGCAGGTCGTGTCGAGCCCGGTCGACGCGCGCGTGCTGCACATCCTGAAGCGCACGGGCGCGATGCTGAAGAAGGGCGAGCCGCTTCTGACGCTCGACATCAGCGAGACGCAGCTCGCGGTGGACAAGCTGGGACAGGACCTGGCAATCAAGGAAAACCAGCAGGCCCGCACCCGCCTGTCGCTCGAGAAGAGCCTGATCGATCTGAACGGGCAGGTCGAGGTGAAGACGCTGCAGCTCGCGTCGCTGCGCTCGCAGCTCGCCCGTGACCGGCAGCTGGCGGCCGACGGCCTGCTGTCGCAGGAGCTGCTGAAGAAGTCCGAGCTGGCCGTCTCGCAGGCGGAGATCGAGCTGAAGGGGCTCGAGGGGTCGCGGGAGAACGCGCGGATTGCGAACGGCAATGAGGTGACCGGCCTCGGGCTCGAGATGTCGAAGCTGCAGCAGGAACAGCGCGAAGCCCGCCGCCTGCTGAATCTCGCGACGCCGCGGGCCGATCGGGATGGCGTGCTGACGTGGGCGCTCACCGAGGAGGGCGTCGCGATCAAGAAGGGCGACGTCATCGCGCGCGTGGCGGATCTGGGCTCGTTCCGCGTCCAGGCGACCGTCTCCGACGTGCACGCCGGGCGGTTGTCCGCGGGACTCCCGGTCACGGTCAAGGTGAACGAGGACGTGCTCGAGGGCACCGTGGCCGCCGTGCTCCCCACGATTCAGAACGGGGCCATCACGCTGCACGTCGCGCTGAAGGACCCTTCGAGCCCGCTGCTCCGATCCAACCTGCGCGTCGACGTGGGCATCGTCACGGCGCGCAAGCCGCGCGTCGTGCGCATCAGGCGCGGACCGTTCGCGACGGGCGAGGGTGCGCAGCAGGTCTTCGTGGTTCGCGGCGATCGCGCCGTGCGGACACCGGTGGAGCTTGGGCTTGCGAGCTTCGACCACTTCGAGGTCGTGCGGGGGCTCGTCCCCGGCGACGAGGCCGTGATTTCGGATATGAGCGACTACACCCGCTTGAGGGAAGTGAGGATTCGATGACCAGCGCCACTGCCGCTCTCGGCCGCGAGGAGCCGTTCGGGAGCCACACGACGACCGCCGCGTTGCACGCGGTGCGACCGGCCGCCGCGAGCGCGGCCATCCGGCTCGAAGGGATCGAGAAGGTGTATCGGACCGAGCGGATCGAGACCCTCGCCCTGTCCGGCATCGACCTCGAGGTGGGCGCCGGCGAGTTCATCTCGATCATGGGCCCGTCCGGCTGCGGCAAAAGCACCCTGCTGAACCTGATCGGGCTGCTCGACGTGCCGACGAGAGGACGGGTGACGCTGAACGGCGAGCCGATCACGTCGTCGACCGACCGCGCGCTCGCACGCGTACGGAATCGCGAGTTGGGATTCATCTTCCAGACGTTTCACCTGATTGCCGATCTGCCGGTCGTCGACAACGTGGAGCTGCCGCTGCTCTACCGGCGCATGTCGGCCGGCGCCCGCCGGAGGCTCGCCCTGGCCGCGCTCGACAAGGTCGGCCTCAGCTCACGCGTGCACCACTTTCCGTCGCAGCTGTCAGGCGGCCAGCAGCAGCGCGTGGCCGTGGCACGCGCGATCGTGGGCAACCCGCGCATCCTGCTCGCGGACGAACCGACCGGCAACCTCGACTCGCAGATGGGCGACGAGATCATGGACCTGCTCGCGCAGCTGCAGCGCGACGAGCACACGACGGTGGTGATGGTCACCCACGACCCGAGACAGGCGGAGAAGACGCAGCGAATCGTGCGGCTCTTCGACGGGAGACAGGTGGACTGAAGACCGGCTCCGGGCTCCCGGCTCCAGACTCCAGGCCTTGTCCGGGCTTCGACCGGGGCCGACACGCCCTGGAGCCCGGAGCCCGGAGCCTGGAGCCAGGGCTGACCCGAGGAATCACAAAATGCTGAAACACTATCTGTCCCTGTCGTTGAAGGTCTTCGCCCGGCGCAAGTTCTTCACCTTCGTCAGCCTCTTCGGCATCAGCTTCACCCTCATCGTGCTGATGCTGGTGTCGGCGCTGATCGATCACGCGGTGGCGGCGTTCCCGCCGGAGGTGCACCAGGATCGGACGCTCGGGATCTACTTCACCATGGAGTCGAGCGAGCACATGCGGAGGAACGGCGGCGCCGGCTTCAAGCTGCTCGACGGCTACATGCGCGGCCTCCCCGGTGTGGAGCGGATGTCCATCGTCACCTACCCGAACGGCGTCTTCTCGTACCTGAACGGCACGCGGATCAAGTCGTACCTGAAGCGAACCGACGGTGAGTTCTGGCGCATCATGCGGTTCGACTTCGTCGAGGGCGCTCCGTTCACGACGGCGGATCTCGACGCGCACCGGATGGTCGCCGTCATCAACGAGTCGACGCGCCGGAAGTTCTTCGGCGACGGCGCCCAGGCGGTCGGGCGGACGATCGACGTGGACGGGCAGCGGTTCCAGGTGATGGGCGTCGTGCGCGACGTGCCGATCCTCCGGCTCGTGCCGTTTGCCGACATATGGGTGCCCTATACGACCGACAAGTCCGACAACTACCGGCAGGAGATTGTCGGGGACATGATGGGCCTGTTCCTGGCCCGCAGCCGCGCCGACCTGCCGGGTATCCGGAGCGAAGTGCGATCGCGTGTGCAGCGCGTGCCGGCCGATGACCCGAAGGCCTTCAAGAAGGTCACGGCGCAGGCGGAAACGATCTTCGACACGGCCGCCCGCGTCGTGGCGGCCGCCGGGGATGCGGAGGTCGAGAGCCCGGGGCGCCGCCTCTGGATCGTGCTGCTGTCGCTCGCGTTGCTCTTCATGCTGCTGCCGGCCGTCAACCTCGTGAATCTGAACGTCAGCCGCATCATGGAGCGGGCCTCGGAGATCGGCGTGCGGAAGTCGTTCGGCGCTTCGTCGCTCGTGCTCGTCGGGCAGTTCCTCGTCGAGAACCTCGCGCTCACGCTGATTGGCGGCGCTATCGGGTTGCTGCTCTCGGTGTGGCTGCTGTGGCTCGTGAACGGCAGCGGGCTGATTCTGTACGCCGACTTGCAGATGAACTACCGCATCTTCCTCACCGGCCTGGCGTTCGCGGTGTTCTTCGGCACGATCTCCGGCGTGTATCCCGCCTGGCGCATGTCGCGCCTCAATCCGGTGCAGGCACTCAAGGGAGCCTCGCGATGATTCGCCACGTATTCAAGTTGATCTGGCATCGCAAGCGGACGAACCTGCTGCTCATGATCGAGATCTTCTTCTCGGTCCTCGTGCTGTTCGGCGTCGGTGCGCTCGGCGTCTACATGGCGGAGAACTGGCGGCGCCCGGTTGGGTTCACGCCGGACAACCTGTGGATCGTGAGCGTCGACATGCGCGTCACCGGCGACGACACCTTCACCGCGTCGCAGGTGGAGACGATGCAGCGCGTGCTGCTGGCCGCGCGGGAGCTGCCCGAGGTCGAGGGTGTGGCCGGCTCACTGCTGCCGCCGTATTTCCTGGGCAGCTCGAACCGGGCGTACAACCGGAACGGCAAGCGCGTCGAGTTCGGCGTCAATGAAGTGACCGACGACTTCAAGAACGTGCTCGGGCTGCGGATCGTCCAGGGCCGCTGGTTCGGACGCGAAGACGACGGGGCGAGCTACATGCCGGTGGTGATCAACGCGGAGATGGCGCGCGAGCTTTTCCCGAACGAGGATCCGATTGGCAAGAACCTCGCGCCCGAGCGCCAGCCGGGCGACGAAGCCTCGAGCTCACCGACGGGCCCCGGACCGGGAGAGGAGCGCGTCGTGGGCGTGGTGGCGGCCTACCGCGAAGACGGTGAAATCGACGGGCAGGCGTGGCAGGCGCTCTACCGCAAGCCGCTCGTCGACACCGACCCGTCGAAGCGCGAGAACCGGCCGCCCGGTAACCTGATCCTCCGCATGCGCCCGGGGACGACGGCGAGCTTCGAAGAGCCCTTGATCAAGCACTTACGGGGCGCCGCGCGGTCGTGGTCGTTCGAGGTGAAGCCGATGAGCGAAGCGCGGGCGTCGATGATCGCGTTCGCGGCCGCCCCGGTTGCCGCCATCGGCCTCGTCGCGGGATTCCTCATGCTGATGGTCGCCCTGGGGCTGACCGGCGTTCTGTGGCAGAGCGTGACGCAGCGAACGCGCGAGATCGGGCTGCGCCGCGCCAAGGGCGCCGAGCGCACGCGCGTCCAGCGCCAGATCCTCGGCGAGCTCGTCGTGATGACGTCGATGGCCGTCGCGGTGGCCGCCATACTGGTGGCGCAGGTCCCGATCGTGAGCCCCTTCTACTGGGTCGACACGCACGTCTACATCGTCGGCTTTATGATGGCGGCGGCCACGATCTACCTGCTGACGCTCTTGTGCGGCTGGTACCCGAGCCGGCTCGCCACCCGCGTGGAGCCGGCGGAGGCGTTGAGATATGAATAAGGGCTAAGGGCTAAGGGCTGAGGGCTAGGGGCTAAGGCGCTGGCAGGCCGCGTGTCTGCGTAGTGCCCGCCTTCAGGCGGGCCGTGACTCTACGGTCCTGCCGGTTCAAAGACCGTACGCAGCCCTCAGCCCCTAGCCACGAGCCAGGCTGCTGTAACGAAACGCAGCCTGACAGGCACCCCTTTCAGCCCTCGGCCCTTAGCCCCTTGGCCCCTGAATGATCCTCATCGTCGACGACGATCCGTCCGTGACCGCGTCGCTGGCGCTGCTGCTCAAGCAGGCGGGCTACGCGTCGCACAGCGTGGCGGGGCCGGATGCGGCGCTGGCGTGGCTCGAGCGCGCGCCGTGCGAGCTCGTGATCCAGGACATGAACTTCTCGCGCCGGACCACGGGCGAAGAGGGCCTCCACCTGCTCGCGCGTATCAAGGCCCTCGCGCCGACGCTGCCGGTCGTCCTGATCACCGCCTGGGGATCGATCGGGCTGGCGGTCGAAGGCATGAAAGCGGGTGCCGCAGACTTCATCACCAAGCCGTGGACGAATCCGCAGATCCTGCAGACGGTGCGAACGGTGCTTGGGCTCGCCGCGGCCGGGCCGGCGACCGGCGATCCCGGTCTGCCCACCCGCGAGGAGCTCGACGCGCGGTTCGACTTCGGTACGCTCGTCGGACGAGACGCGCGGCTGCTGCAGACGCTGCAGCTGATCGGGCGCGTGGCGCCGACCGATGCCTCGGTGCTGGTCACGGGCGAGAGCGGCACGGGCAAGGAGCTCGTGGCGGAGGCGATCCACCGAAACAGCCGCCGGGCGAGCGGACCGTTCGTGAAGGTGAACCTCGGGGGCATCTCGGCGTCGCTGTTCGAGAGCGAGATGTTCGGACACGTGAAGGGCGCCTTCACCGACGCGCGTGCCGACCGCAAGGGCCGGTTCGAGGTCGCACACGGCGGCACGATCTTCCTCGACGAGATCGGCGACCTCGATGCCGCGTCGCAGGTCAAGATGCTGCGCGTGCTGCAGGACCGCACCTTCGAAGTGCTCGGGTCGAGCCAGCGCCGCACCGTGGACGTGCGTGTCGTCTCGGCCACGAACCGCAACCTCGCCGAGATGGTCACGCGCGGCGAGTTCCGCGAAGACCTGCTCTATCGCATCAATCTCATTACGGTGCAACTGCCGCCGCTGCGGGAGCGCCGGGACGACATCGCGCTGCTCGCCAGCCGGTTCCTGCAGGCGGTGGGCGAGGTCTACCGCCGCGATGGCCTGCGCCTCAGCCCCGGCGCGATGCGGTGGCTCGAGGCGCAGCCCTGGCCCGGAAACATCCGCCAGCTGCGGCAGTCGGTCGAACGCACGCTGCTCGTCACCGGTCGTACCGTGCTCGAAGCCGACGACTTCCAGGCCAGCGCCGACATGCAACCGCGGGACGCCGCGCGTGATACGCTCCCGGCCGTCGGCAGCATGACGCTCGACGAGATCGAGAAAGCGATGATCCTGAAGTCGCTCAAGCATCACGCCGGCAACATCAGCAAGGTCGCCGAGGCCCTCGGTCTCAGCCGCGCGGCCCTGTATCGTCGCTTCGAGAAGTACGACATCCATGTGTAGGCTTCAGGCTCCGGGCCCCGGACTCCGGGCCGTGTCTCGCCCCCCGCTCGCGCGTGGGGCAGGGCTTCAGCCCTGCGATCGTCGCATGTGGGGCAGGGCTTCAGCCCTGCGAGCGTCGCATGTGGGGCAGGGCTTCAGCCCTGCAAGCGTCGCATCCGGCCCGCCCTGGTAGTGCCGGCCCTTGTCGCTCCGCGTCCGCTTCACCGTCTATCTCATCGCCGTGCACGCGCTGCTCGCAGCGGCGGGCGTGTATTTCCTGCGCCAGAATCGGCTGTGGCTGTTCGCCGTGGAGCTGGTCTTCGTGGCGTCGCTCGCGACTGGCGTGGCGCTCGTGCGGCGCATGTTCCGCGCGCTCGCGTTCGTTGGCGATAGCGCGCAGTTCCTCCACGACAGCGACTACACGACGCGCTTTCGCGACGTGGGACAGCCGGAAATCGACCACTTGATTGGCGTGTACAACCGGATGGTCGACAGTCTCCGCGCCGAGCGGCAGCGCGTGCAGGAGCAGCACTATTTCCTGGGCCGCGTCCTCGATGTGTCGCCGTCGGGGATTGTCGTGCTCGATCTCGATGGGCGGATCGAGCTCGTCAATCCCGCCGCCGAGCGGCTGCTGCAGCGCACCGCCGGGGATCTGCGCGGACGGCCGCTCCCGGCGCCGGACGTGCCGCTGCTGGAGACCACCGCATCGCTGGCGCCTGGAGAGGCGCGGGTGATCGCGGCGCACGGCGGCCGGCGCGTGCGTGTGCAACGCGGCACCTTCCTCGATCGCGGGTTCGCGCGCAGCTTCCTGCTGCTCGAGGAGTTGACCGAGGAGCTGCGGCAGTCGGAGAAGGCCGCCTACGAGAAGTTGATCCGCATGATGTCGCACGAGGTCAATAACTCGGTGGGGGCGTCCAGCTCGCTGCTGCAGTCGTCGCTCAGCTACAGCGCGCAGCTGTCGGACGATGACCGTGCGGACTTCGAACGCGCGCTGCAGATCGCGATCGACCGCATGGGACAGCTGAACGTCTTCATGCGGAGCTTCGCGGATGTTGTGCGCCTGCCGCCGCCGGGGCGTCAGGCGGTGAACCTGGTCGAGGTGCTGCGCAGGATTGAGGGGCTCGTGCGCGCCGACCGCGAGGCGCGCGGCATCGGGTGGCGCTGGGCGATCGAGGAGGATCCCGCCGTCGTGACGATCGATCCCGTGCAGATCGAACAGGCGCTGCTGAACATCGTGAAGAACGCAATCGAAGCGATCGACCATGGCGCGCCGCTCCCGGCGGGTGTGCGCCGCGACGGCGATGTCCGCGGTACCGTGACCGTTCGGCTGAGGCGTGTCGACGCGCGATGGCGCCTCGAGATCGAAGACACGGGCCCGGGCGTTACACAGGCGGTGCGCGAGCAGCTGTTCACGCCGTTCTTCACGACCAAGCCACACGGGCAGGGGATTGGGCTGACCATGGTGCAGGAGATCCTGTCGAACCACGGCTTCGCGTTCAGCCTCGACTCCACGCCCCCGGGACCCACCACCTTCACCATCGACCTCTGACAACGGTGCCCGGTAAGATCGGCGATAGATGATCGCCGGAATGGCGCGAGCCGCTGTCTTCGGGGTTCAGAGGGGAGACGACAGCGATGACAGTGGTGGCGGCGACCATGTCGGGGAGACGACCATGAGGTTGCGAAGTGCAGGCCCGCACGGGGGGCAGCCGGTGGCGCAGGCGGGGGTGTCGCTCGAGCAGGCGCAGTCGGCGATGGTGCTCGTGCACGGGCGCGGCGATTCCGCCGCCGGAATCCTGCAGCTGGCCGGCGTGCTGCCAGTTCCGGGAATGGCCTACCTGGCGCCGCAGGCGAGCGGGCAGACCTGGTATCCGAACCGGTTTCTCGCGCCGATCGCCGCCAATGAGCCGTGGCTCTCGTCCGCGCTCGAGGGCGTGGGCGACGTGCTGGCGCAGGTCGAAGCTGCCGGCGTACCGGCCGTCCGTACCGTGCTGCTTGGCTTCTCACAAGGCGGATGCCTCGCGCTCGAGTTCGCGGTCCGCAACCCGCGACGCTACGGCGCACTCGCCGGATTGAGCGGCGGGCTCATCGGGCCGCCGGGTACGGTATGGCCGCACGCCGGTTCGCTCGACGGGACGCCCGCGTTCCTGGGATGCAGCGACGTCGATCCCCACATCCCGGCGTCCCGGGTGGAGGAATCCGCTCGCGTGCTGCGCGACATCGGGGGAGACGTCACGGCCGTGCTGTATCCCGGGATGGATCACACCGTCACAGAGGAGGAGCTCGAGCAGGTTCGCCGCATCATCGCGCCGCTCGGCGCTGACGTCAGCCGACCGCGCTGACATCCCGCAGTCCGCACGCGGAGAGCACGATCGCTGGGCGGGCGCAGGAACAGTACGAGTGGGGTAGAGTAGCGGGACAGGTCGCGGCTGGCATCGAGTACCGCGTGGCGCGGCACGCCGCCGTGCTCGCGGAGTACAAGCTGACCGGCACGGGTCAACGGCTGCGTGTGGCCGACGGAACGGCTTCGGCAACCTTTGTCACCCAGCACGTCGTCGCCGGGGTCGGCTGGCGATTCTGACGGGATCATCGGCACGATTTCAGGTCGGAGCCTCGGCACGTGGTCAGGCGCACACGACATCACGCAGTCTCGAGGGATTGACATGGCCAAGACACCGAACGCATGGACACGGCGCGAGTGGATGCACCTGACCGCTGCCGGCACGATGCAGGCGGCAGCTGCAATGGGCGTGCGGGCGCAGGCGGCCGCGCCGGCACAACTCGGCGTCCAGCTCTATACCGTGCGCGAGCAGCTGAAGACAGACGTCAAGGCGACCCTCCAGGCCATCGCCGACATCGGCTACAAGGAACTCGAGTTGCTGGGTGTCACGGACGCCGGGACGCTCGTGCCGATGGCAAAGGGGCTGGGGCTGACGCCGGTGAGCGCGCACATCCCGGCGCCGCTCGTCACCGGCAACTGGGATGCCTGGGCTGACGCCGCTCGCGCGACGCCGGCATCCGATCGCACCCTGGCCAAGACCCTCGACGCGGCACGCAGCCACGGCGTCAAGTACGTGGTCGTCAGCTACCTGCAGCCGGCGGAGCGGGGCACAAAGACGGCAGACTATGAGAAGTTCGCCGATCAGTTGAACCGCGCCGGCGAGACGGCGCGCGCCGCCGGCCTCACGCTGGGGTATCACAACCACGGCTTCGAGTTCGCGCCGCTCGGCGACGGCCGTCGTCCCATCGACGTGCTCCTCTCACGCCTGGATCCGGCGCTCGCGAAACTGGAGCTCGACGTGTTCTGGGTGTCGATTACCGGCGCCGACCCGGCGGAGTTCCTCACCGCGAACAAGGGCCGCATCGCGCTCGTGCACCTGAAGGACAAGGCGAAAGGCGCGCCGCGCGAAACGGACGAGAGGAAAGTGGCAAAGCCGACGTTCACGGAAGTCGGCCACGGCGCCCTCGATTTCCCAGCGATCCTCAAGGCGGCCCAGACCGCCGGCGTGGAGCACTACTTCGTGGAGCAGGACCAGACGCCCGGCGATCCGGTCACCAGCCTGCGCCAGAGTTACGAGTACCTGCACAAGCTGGCGTGACGCCTCGAGATCGTAGCCGGCAATACCGGCACACCCCCGTCCGCGGAACGGGAGAATAGGGTCCATGTCCGCTCTCCTCGACGCGATCCGGCACTGGGCTCTCGGCGTGGGCGGATCCGGCTTGTTCCTGATCGCGCTGCTCGATTCGTCTGTGCTCTCCTTTCCGCAGGTCGCCGACGCGCTCGTGCTGCTCCAGAGCGCCCGTCACCCGCACTTCATGCTCTATTACGCCGGCGTGGCGACGCTCGGCTCACTGATCGGGTGCTTCGTCCTGTATGCCGCAGGCCGGAAGGGCGGGGAAGTGTTCCTGCGCCGCCGGTTCAAGGCCGCGCACGTGGATCGCGCATTCAGGCTGTACCGCCGTTTCGGTATGCTCGTCGTGCTCGTGCCCGCGCTGTTGCCCCCGCCGGCGCCCCTGAAGATCTTCGTGCTGCTCAGCGGGGCCGCCGGCCTGAGCCCGCTCGCCTTCGGCCTTGCGGTCGTCATCGGACGCGGCGTGCGGTACTTTGCGCAGGCATGGCTCGCCGCAACCTACGGCGATCGTGCCGGCGAGTTCCTTGCGCGCTACGGCGGCGAAGCCATCCTCGTGCTGACCGCACTCATCGTCGTCGGCGGGATTGGTTACGTGCTGTGGCACCGCGCGAGCCGCGAGGCTGACGACGACTACACCCGCAAGCCGGCCGAAGCGGCTGACTGAGCCCGCGCTCGGCTCTGTTGTCACGGAATGGATCACGTGGCGCAGGGCTTTAGCCCTGCAGATCAGCACGCAAGCAGGCCTGAAGGCCTGCCCCACATGATTACATGCGATGAGTACCTAGGCCACTAGGGTATCGAGCAGTACATGATCACTTGCATCCGCGCGCCGCGTCTCTTGGGGTCCGCCTTCATAGCTGCCGCAATCGCGTCGCTGACGCTTGTCGTCACGGCGCAGGCGCCACAGGCGCCGCCGCCGAACATGGCGGCCTACTACGTCGGGCTGCTGAAGCGGGGGCCCGAACGGTCAACCGGCGACAAGGCTGCCGACGCCGATCTCCAGGCGAGGCACATCGGCAGCCTCGAACGGCGGTGGCGCGAGAAGACGCTGGTCGGCGCAGGGCCCGTCACCGATGACGGCGATCTTCGCGGCCTCCTGCTCATCACCGCGGGCGACGATGATGCGGCGCGCGCGATCGCAGCGGATGACCCCGCAGTCAAGGCGGGCCGGCTCGCCGTCGAAGTGCACCCGTGGTGGGGACCGAAAGGCATCGGCGACGGATACGCGGCGGCCGTGCAGGCGAATCCGGGCGACCCGCCGAAGATGCACACGTATCAGCTCGCGTTTCTGCGCCGCGGGCCCAAGTGGACCGCCGAGCAGACGCCTGCCACATCGGCGCTGCAGGAGCGGCACATGGCGCACATCCGCGAGATGGCCGCGACGGGCAAGCTGATTGCCGCGGGCCCGTTCGTCGACGCTGGAGAGCTGGCGGGTATCTTCATGTTCGACGCGACCGCGGACGAGGCAAAGGCGCTGGGCGATGCGGACCCTGCGGTGCAGGCCGGGCGGCTCGTGCTCGAGTGGCACGGGTGGATGGCCGCTGAAGGCGTGATGCCGGTGGCGAAACCGTAGCCCGCGTCGCCGGCCGCGACGCCGCGCGTTACCGCTGGCCGGTGATCTCCTTCAGGAACGCCTCGTTGTTCACCGGGCGCCCGAGGAATCGCTGCACCAGGTCGCGCGCTGGCTCCTCTCCGCCACGGCTCAGGATCTCGCGGCGGAACCGCATGCCGATCTCCGGGTTGATCAGGCTCGCGCCGAAGGCCGACAGCATGTCGAGCGCGATCACCTCCGCCCACATGTAGCCGTAGTATCCGGCGGCGTAGCCCCCGGCAATGTGGGAGAACGTGGCCGGGAAGTTCGTGCCGGGCACGAACCCGAGCGTCGTCGCCTCCTCCATCTGCTTCCACGTGTCGAACGCCGCCCGCGGCTGCTCCCCGTAGAGCGCCATATCGTACGACGCGTAGAGATGCTGCCGCGCGTACTGCATGCCGGCGCCGAAGCGGCGTGCGGCGTTCAGCCGGTCGACGAGCGACGCGTCCATCACGGGGCACGCGGGGCAGACCTCGCGGATCGTTTCGAGGGTCTCGAGGTGGCGCGTCCACTCCTCGTAAATCTGCGAGGGCGCCTCGACGAAATCCCGCTCGACGTTCGTGCCGGCGTGCTGGCTGTAGTGCGTCTCCGAGAGCACGCCGTGCAGCACGTGGCCGAACTCGTGGAAGAACGTCTCGAGCTCGTCGTGGGTGAGGCCGTGGCGATCGAAGTTGGCTACCATCACCGTGATCGGCGTGCGGCCTACGCGCCGGCTCGCGCCGCGCACCGGCCACGCGGCCGCGTGCGTGAACTTGCCCTCGCGCGGGTAGAGATCGCAGTAGATGCCGCCGATCCGGATGCCGCTCTGGGCATCGATCACGTCGTAGTAACGAACGTCCTCGTGCCACACCGGCACCGTCACCGCTTCGAAGCGCACGCCGAACACGCGGCTGCTCACGTGGAGCAGCCAGTCGAGCGCCTGCGGCATCGGGAAGTACCGGCGCAGCGCCTCCTGGTCGACGTCGTAGCGCCGCGCGCGCAGCCGCTCGCTGTAGAACGACACGTCCCACCGGTGCAGCTGCACCGCGTCGAGCGGCGTTCCGGTCATCTCGGCCTTCAGCTGCCGCAGTTCGTCGACGTCCCGCGCCTCCACCGCTGCGACCACGGCACGCACGTCCGACAGAAAGGCGTGCACGGCATCCGGGCTGGCAGCCATGCGCCGGCGCGTGACGTAGTGGGCGTAGCTCGGGAGCTCGTACAGGCCGGCGAGCTCGCGCCGGAGCGCTACGATCTCGTCGAGGATCTCGCCGTTCCGCCCCGTGCCGCGGTTCAGGTAGGCGATGTAATACCGCCGCCGCGCCGCCTCGTTCCGCGCGTTCGCCATGAACGGGTTGAAGTCGGGATAGTCGAAGCCCAGGACGACATTCCCGTCAGCGTCGCGAGGAACGCGCGCGAGGTAGCTCTCGGGCAACCCCTCGCACTCGGCGGGCGCGAACGTGAGGCGTGTCGCGTTGTCGCGGATGTTGCGCGAGAACTCCTGGTTCAGCACCACGAGCTGTTCCGAGATTGCCTTTGCCCGCGCGCGCCGGTCCTGCGGCAGGGCAACGCCGGTGTCTTCGAACGTCTCGATCAGATCCTTCTTGAGCTGCCGCTCGGCGCCGGTACGTCGGTTCGACCGCGCGGACGCGCTCGAACAGCGCCTCGTTCTGGAAGAGCTCGGTCGTGAACATCGAGAGCTCGCGCATCGCCGCATCGGCCGCATCGCGCACCGGCTTGTCGGGATGCACGTTGTTGAGGATGGCAATCGGTCCGGCGATGTTCTCGATCCGGATCGCCTCATCGTCCCAGACATCAAGGACGGCCTGGGGCGTGGCCGCTTCGAGGGGCAGGGCCGCGAGCGTGGCCATGCGCGCCCGGGCATCCGAGAGCATCTGGGCGCACGCGGCCGTCAGCGTGACGGCGTCGAGGATGGGCAGGGTGACCCGGTCGGTGCTCATCGAGGATCGCTGCCCGGGCTGGGAGCCTACTTGGCGTAGACCTCATCCCGCTTGTGATAGCCGTCGGCGATCACCGTGCGATCCATCGTTTCCTTGTCGACGGAGATCGGCTCGAGCAGGCGCGCTGGCACTTCCTTCTTGCCGTTGTTGAGCGTCACCACGCCTTCTTCCGTCTGGCCCTGCGCCATGTTCATCGCGGCGCCCGCTGCCATGCGGGCGAGCGGTCGCAGCGGCTTGTACACGGTCATCGACTGCGTGCCGGCGACGATGCGCTTCATGGCGCCGAGCTCGGCATCTTGCCCCGACACGAACACCTTGCCGCCGAGCTTGTGCTCGGTGAGCGCGTCGATGGCGCCGAGCGCCGTCCGGTCGTTCGAGGCCACTACGGCCGCCAGGTTGTTGTGCGTCTTCTTCAGCGCCTCCTCGGTGAGCGCCTTGGCGTTCTCCTCGGACCAGTTCTCCGCCCAGCCGTCGCCGACGATCTTCACCGACCCGGCGGCGATCGCCGGCTTCAGCATCTCCATATGCCCCTGTCGCAGCAGCTGGGCGTTGTTGTCTGTCGGCGATCCGCCGATGAGCAGGTAGTTGCCCTTGGGCGCCTGGTTGAGCAGGTACTCCGCCTGCATCCGTCCCACCTTCACGTTGTCGAACGACACGTAGAGGTCGACGTCGGCATCGCGAATGAGGCGGTCGTAGCTGATGACGGGCACCTTCTTCTCGCGCGCGGCCGCGACGATGGCGGCGGCCTTCTCCGTATCAGCCGCTACGATGACGAGCGCCTTGACCCCCTGGTCGAGCAGCTCGCGAGCCTGCTGCTCCTGCAAGGCAGCGTCGCGGTTGGCGGCCTTGACGATGGCCTCGCCGCCGAGCTCTTTGACGCGCTCGACGAAGAGGTCGCGGTCGCGCTGCCAGCGCTCCTCGACCAGCGAGTCGAGCAGCAGCCCGATCTTGATCTTGTCGGTTGCCTTCTTGCGGGCGGCATCACTGCTGCCGCCGCCTCCGCACGCGACAAGGGTGATGAGTGAGAGGGCGATCAGGCTCGCGCCAACGCGATAGGGAAGCATCGGTCGAATCCTCCTGCACAACGGGCTGGCGCTCGCGCGTGCCTGACGTGCGACGCTCGCGGGCAAACCGTCGAGCGCGCGCCGGCGGCGCGCTCGATCGACAGGCACTCTACTCCCGATACGGGGGGAGCAGCAAGACGCTGGGTGGCACGCTCGTGAGCTACGGCCGCTCTTCAGGCGCCGTCGCCGTCTGCGTGACCTCGCGGACCTCGAACTCGAGAGCCGCGACTGGTAAGACGTCGCAGATTGCATCGAAGCCTTCTGCCAGCGCCGGTGGCTCGAAGCGTTTCGCCACGGTGAAGATGGCCACCTTGGGCACGCGTGCCCGGCCGGTGCGGCCTTCGTTGCGCGCGACTGCCTCGCGCGTGGTTGCACGGACGTGGTAGGCCACGACCCGCGCGCCGCGCGCATGGGCCAGGTCGATGACCGGCGCCCGATCGGCTCGCGACGCGTTCGTGTTGTCGACCGCCACCGACCGGCCGGCATCGAGCGCGGCGGCGACCTCGGCGAGCATGCGGCGCTGTCGGTTGGCGGCGTGCGGGAACAGGTCCTTGCTGACGAGCAGGTGTGTGCGGCCGAGCCGTGCGTGGTAGAACGTCGTCTTTCCGGCGCCGGGCAGGCCGATGAGGATCGCGCACTCGACGTTCACCAGGGGATCGTAGCAGGCGCGGCGTTCGGGAACGGCCGCGCTCGGTCACAGCAGGTTCGGGTGTTGTACGTCAGTCGCTCCGGCTCCTCTCACCAGTGCGGAGCCGTCGCGGTGGACGGCGGTCGGGAGTGGGCATGCACCCGAACCGTCTGATACTCTTGACCGAACCGGAAGAGAACCCGCAGGAGGGCGTGCGAGGCCATGATGCGAGCGTGGATGCTGCCGATCGTGCTCTGGTTGTCAGCGGCGACGGCCGCCGGCGCGCAGGAGGTCACGAAGGTCGTCAACGGCAACACGATCGAGGTGGAGGGTGTCGGCAAGATTCGGCTCCTCGGGATCGCGTCGGGCGAATCGGCCGTGCGTCTCGGCCCGTCGGGACCTGTGGCGCCGCCCCGATCCGGACCCGACCAGCCGCCGCCGACCGTGATTGGCGGCAGCGTCGGCATCAAGCCCGAAGGCCCGTCGCAGGACGCACTCAGGAACCTCGTGCTGGGCAAGCGCGTCCGGCTCGAGTACGACGAGGCCGCGAAGGGCCACGGCACTCCTCGCGCTTACGTGTTCGTCGATGACGACACGCTGGTCAACGAGCAGCTGCTGCGGGAGGGGCTCGCCCGGGTCGACACGTCGCGACCGTTTGCCTCGATGGCTCGGTTCAAAGCGCTGGAGCAGGAGGCGCGCGAAGGGTCGCTGGGGGTGTGGGCCGACGTGCGCAAACGTTGAGGCCGTAATTACACGCGGCCGATCCTGTTTCGTTTGAACCTGTCGACCACCGCACCTGCCCCGCACGTCGTCGACCGTTCGGGCCCCTAGCTCAGTGGTAGAGCACGTGACTTTTAATCACGGTGTCCTGGGTTCGATCCCCAGGGGGCCCACCAATATTCAGGCGCGATATACGCAATGTTGACGAAGGCCCGACCGATTGACGCGATGCAGGTAACGCATAGGTAACAACGAAGGCAAAAACCGACATTGGGTCCGAGTGCGCATGTGGCTGCCGGCGCGGTCTCCTCGTCGCCGCCAAGTCCCATCTACTGCCTTTCAGCTGAGGACCGGGCCGTACGGCTTTCCAGCCACGCGTTCACTTCAGACGAACGCCAGGCCACTCGCCCAGGCGAAATCTGCACTGGTTCCGGAAAGTCTCCCGCGCGCCGCAGTGCCCATACGGTGGTACGGCTGAGCGGGACGCGTGCGTGCACATCAGCCCACGACAGTAGCCGCTCTTCCGAAACGCGGGCGTCAGGGCTGGGGATTCCATTCATGTGTTCATGCCTTCCCGAGCAACCGGGGGACGTTGCGCACTCGAGTGTTCAACTCCAGCCCGCAGGAGGCGTATGAACTTCCGGCTCGCCACAGCACTCGCGCTCATGTTTGTGATCCACGCCGGCTCCCTTGGAGCTGACCCGATCGTCCTCTACAGCACTCTGGCGCCGGACGGCACCTACGTTTCTGGAAGTACATGGGCTGTCGGTGGCAGTGCGAGCACATTTGGCTCGGACTACGATGTCGCGGCATCCTTTACTCCATCCCAGGACGCCACACTGGTGTCCATCGCAGTAGCCCTGTCGTATCTGCAGGGCACCAACGCGGTAGACCTGTCGCTCAGATCCAGCGCGGGCGGACTCCCGGGAGCGATCATCGAAACCGTTTCCCTATCCGGGCTGCCACCATTCTTCGACTTGTCGGACACTGCTCTCACGCTTGCCACGTTCGACCTGCGGCCGCAGCTGAGCGCCGGCTCCGAGTACTGGGTCGTCGCCTCGGCCTCCGCGCCCGATGGCGCCCTCGGGTGGAACTTCAGTCCCGTCGAGGGCACATCGGCGATACAGCGACGGGACGGCGGTCCTTGGGGTGGTAACCCACCCGGTGTAGCTTTCGCCGTGAACGGCGTCGAGCCTGTGCCCGAGCCGGCCTCGCTCACCTTCCTCGCGCTCGGTCTTGCCGCTCTGGGCGCGCGCCGATTGCGGCAGCGGAAGACGTAGGCGCAGATCGGTCGTGTGCTCAGCAAAGGCCGCCCTCGGGGGCCTTGCTGTGTACGCGCTGCCTCAGCCACCCACGGCGAGCTCGCCTCGAAGTCGAAGTCGATTGCGCCGGTCAGCCGGACGGGTTCCGTGCAGGGGAGGGCGCATTCGGCCAAATCAGCAAAATACCCTGCGCTGCGCCGAGAGTCGATACTGGCAATACGCTCGCGCGCGACGGTTTTGAGGCTCCGTTAAATTCCCAAGCAGCGCTTTCAGCGCCCGCCAGCGTTCGCGATTGGTCCTCGTCGACGTGACATCGCTCGAAACTGGCCGACAAGTCTCTGCCTTGTCCGACTCCGACCTGTGCTCAGGCCGGACTTCATCGATCCGGACGCTTCGCCATTGCCTTGCGGAGCATCGTGCGTCGGGGTGTGCACCCGACACGAGATTGCAGACGATACAGCAACTTCGTTGTCCTAACTCTATGAGACTAGCGCGCCGCCTTTTATCGGTTGACCTCAGCTGTTATGCTCGATCGTTCCGTACAGTTGCAGTTGTACAGGCGACCCACGCGGTCCCGCCAGCTAGCGCCCGCCTTACCAATACCGAGCACAGAAGTCGAACACTACATGGCGGTGCAGAGACAGTCCGGCCCCTGAAAGAGCCGGGTTGATCCTGCAGGTTGCAGTTTCATAAAAAGAGGGCATCATGCGTGCTAGATCCGAATGGACAGGACTGTTGGCGATCGTGGCGGCGTTGACCTTAGTTGGGTGCGAGGCTGGGCGCTCTCCGGTGACTCCGGAGCCTGAGATCTCAAACACGGCTGCGGCACGTGCCGAGGGTGGCGCCGATCCGATGCAAGTCGTGATCGAACGGGGTTCGCTCGACATCACTGGACGGTACGATAACAAGCTCAATATCGGCACGTCGGACCCGGCACGCTTCTCTTGGAAGGGCGAGCTGACGGAAGGCAATAATCCGATTGCGCGGGTGACGATCGGCGTGCCCGGTGAGGCCGCTTTGATTGAAGGCAGCTGGTCCGGTGGGGAACTCAGCAACACGTTGGTAACCTGGGGCAAGAAGCAGACGTTTGCACAAGCGGGCGGCAATCTGTCGCCATCGGCCGGCGTGTTTCACGTCCTCGGCACCGTGATGTTGCCGCTGTACTCCGGACAGCCGTCCGCAAAAGTGACGACGCCCTTTGCCCTGGATGGCAATACGCACCTGACAGTATACGACCCGTCACCTCTGCAACTGTGGTTCACGGGCAGCGGGACGGCGACGGTGTTT
This sequence comes from Vicinamibacteria bacterium, assembly GCA_963697705.1. Classification (GTDB taxonomy): domain Bacteria; phylum Acidobacteriota; class Vicinamibacteria; order Vicinamibacterales; family JAENWD01; genus CAVUCH01. The sequence goes on along the minus strand of CAVOPA010000003.1, from coordinate 160,094 downwards.
CTCATGTGGGTGCCGGTGTGGCTGAACGATGCTCACCCTGACGGGTATTGGCAGTTTAGCCGCATCGTCTACCGTTTCGCCAAGCAAGGGTGAGCGGGAGGCGGGGCGCGGCGTGCGACGGCGGCGCCGCGTCGCCGCTCTCGGTGCCGAGTCTTCGAGCCGAATGCCAATCCCGGAACTGTCGTCAACCAGAGTCTGGTGCGGGACAGCCTCGCGCCAGCATTTTTCCGGCACGCGTGAATGCCTGACGATGCCTCATTTCGCCCTCTAGCATACGCGCAGAGCAACCGGCGCTTGCGCACTGTGCCGATGCCAGGCGCAGGACGCCGCCCGTAAATGGAGGCGCGCTCTCCGAGAAGGGGCTCCTCAACAATCTCTTTAAGGCCGTCGGCTGGGTGTCACGCCTTGGAGGTCGTCCCGCGCCGTACGCGCCTTCACAATGGCTGCCCACCAATCCGCGTTGGTCCTCGTGCAGCTCGACGCCTCCCGGCGTCAGTGAGGGCGACGGTTCCAGGGCCAGAGCCGACCTCGATGTATCCCGCTCGCGCAAGGGCATCCTCGATGTCCATTCGCTCGTCTTCTGACGCGCCGATTGCACGAGCCACGGCTCTCGAATCTGCACACTGGCCCCGCTTCGGCCCACACACGCGGTACACCCGTCGCAAGAACGCCAGTTGTTGCGGCGTCAACCCCGTCACTGCACCCTCTGGCCCACTCGTCTGCAAAACGCCGTTCTGACAATTTCGAGACGCTACGCTGCCTCTACTCGAACAGCCGCCCCCTTCGCTCGAAGCCATCGTACGCGGACACCGAAGGCGAGCGCCGGTCGGCGATGCTCCACCGCAAATCGCAGCGACGGCACAGCAGCCACACTCTCCCGCTCTCGACAATCGACAACCGCTGAACAGCTGTCGATCCACAGGACGGGCATTGCTGGACATCTACGCCTGGAGGTCGGCCAGCATCGGACATATCCCCCTCACTGCACCCTCCCGCTCGCGAGCCCGTGCGCCTCGAGCAATGCCCGTTCCTCCGGCGTGCTCTCCACGATGCGCCAGCCGATTTTGAGCACGGCCGTGAGCAAATAGCGCCCCTGGACCGTGCCCGTCGGACGGTATCGTTTCAGCAGCCACAGCATGTGCCACTCGTCTTCCTCGAGCGTCGCCTCGAAGGTCCAGCCGCCCGAGGTCGGCACCGCGATTCGTCACCGCCGGCCAGCCGTGAACTGCATCACTACGTCCTGCCGCTCCAGAACCCGTGTGTCTCGAGCACCGCTTGTTCCTCGGCTGACATGCTCATGATGCGCCATCCGAGCTTGAGCACGTCAACCAGCTCCCACGAGACGATGCGGTCGCCCGTGGCGGCTCGCAACTCGTGAATCCACAGGATCCCCTGCGCGCCAGCCTCGAGTTCCACCTCGATCGTGTGGCCGGTCACCGGAATGAGTACGGTCACCGCGCGCCGGCCCCTCGCCGGTTCGTGCCCTCGTGCTCGCCCCGCATCACGTCCACCCCTTTCCCGCGAACGCCGTCCGCGTGTCCGCGATCGCGCCGACAAGCTCCTCCTGCTCATGCGAGCGGAACAGCCGCGTCTTCCGCCACTCCCCGCCGACCGTGAGCACGATTTCGGCGCCGACGTCGCGCACTGCCTAGTTCCATTCGCCGTTTTTGGATCCCGCCGTCGCTCGCGATTTGAGGCTGTGCATAATTGAACATCCGCGAGCCGCAAACCCCAGCTACAGTCCCACCGGTTCTCCCATTTGGCGACGCGCGGCACGTCCGGCGGATGGGCGCGGGAGCAAACGGACCAGTGATACTGCACGAATATCTCACTACCTGAAGGAGGAGCAAATGAGGGAGATGGGTATCTCGAGAATATTGCGCGGCGTGACTCCACTGCTGATTGTATGCGGCGTAATGCTCTCGGGCACTTCTGCGCTGGCTCAGTCGGACCCACCGGGCAGACGGTGCTCCAACCGGACGCTTTCTGGCGATTACGGGGCCCAAATCATTGGGACTATTCTCGGCCCGGACCTCACCGTACGTGCCGTGGCGATGGCTCACTATGACGGCAACGGCAACTTCACGCAGGTGGACTTCGCGGTCGTCCAGGGCGTCCCTGAGTCGACGGGGTGGAGGCCAGGGGCGGGGACCTATACCGTGAATCCGGATTGCACGGGGTCAGCCGTTCTCTTACCCGCACCAGGTGCTGATCCGATCCCCCAGCACTTCGTGATCGTCAACAATGGCAAGGAAATTCTCGGAGTAGTCGATGGCTCTGCCGTCACCGTGATCGCCAAGAGAGTCGACTAATCCCTGGCCTCCAGGCCAGTACCGTCAGCCCCTGGATCGCTGACCCGTTGCCCGGTTGAATTGGCGCCGCCGATGGGGCTGCGCGCCTGTCGGTCATCGCGAAATCCCTGCACCATGGGTGTGTTGATCGACCGTCTGCGACGTTATACCTAATTGACCGACCACGGCAGACGCGTAAACTGCTGATCTTACAAAAAAACCACATCGAGGAGAGTCATGGGAAACACACGTGCGCTCGCCGCAACGATCGTTGCCCTGACCGTCGTCGTCTTCGGACGTCCAGGGCCCGCTCTCGCCCAAGACGCTGAGCTGGTCATCGCGTGGAATCGAGTGCTCTTTTCTGTGGCGCCGCCCACGCCTGCAGTGACACGCCCTGCGGCAATGCTGCACATCGCGATGTTCGATGCGGTGAACGCAATCGAGGACGCCTATACTCCATATCGCGTTCAGGTGCGCGCTTCGCACGGTGCGTCGCCGGAGGCAGCGGCCGCGCAAGCAGCACACGATGTGTTGACGGCGATCTTCCCGACTCAGCAGGCGACATTCGATGCGTTATTGGCCTCGCAACTGGCGGGTCTGCCGCCGGGCAGAGTCAAGCAGGGGGTCGCGATCGGGCGCGCTGTGGCGCGGGCAATCCTCGAGTGGCGGCAAAACGACGGCTGGCCGCCAACGATCGCGCCTGACCCGACCTACGTGCTTCCGCTGACTCCTGGAAACTGGCAGCCGACGCCGCCGGGGTTCAGCTTCGCCACGTTCACGTTCTTTCCGAACGTGGTGCCCTTCGGGATTCAGACCAGCACCCAGTTTCTGCCGCCGCCGCCCCCGGCGCTCACCAGCGAGCGCTATGCGGAGGATTTCAACGAAACGAAGTCCCTGGGGTCAGCGACAAGCGACGTACGGACAGCAGAGCAGACGGAGATTGCACTGCGCATCGCGGCCGTCGGGTTCAGCACTGTACCGGTAGAGCCGTTTTTCAAAGTTGCCGCGGATGTGGCGCGGACGCAAGGCTTGTCCCTCGTCGACACCGCCCGCCTCTTCGCGTTTGTGAGCGTTGCGGAACACGACGGGTTGCAGACATCCTTTACGAGTAAGTTCACGTACGGTCTGTGGCGCCCTGTCACAGCGATCCGCCGCGCCGCTGAGGATGGGAATCCGCTGACGGACCCCGATCCCGACTGGATTCCGCTGCTGATCACGCCGCCGTATCCAACCTATGCGGGCAATGCCTCGTGCTTGTCCGCGACGGCTGCGCGGGTGCTTCAGCTCGTGTTTGGCACGGATGAGGTTCCATTCTCTGTGACCTGGGTGGGCATCGCGCCTAATCCAGACGTGACGCGCGACTACGACCGGTTCTCGGTTTTGGCCGAGGAGTTCGCGCGAAGCCGTATCTATGGCGGCATCCACTTCCAGTTCGACTCGGATGCCAGCCAGTCAGCGTGCCCGAGAGTGGCCGACTATATCTATGCGAAGTACATGATTCAACGTTGATGTGACACCTCGCAACACGAGGCAAGGGCACTCAGAGTTGGATCGCACGCATCGAGTGCAGAGGCTCGTCCGCGGGCCGGGCATCCGACGGCGCATAACGTATCTTCAGCATTGTGCTCCGGACCCAGGATGCGGGGCACGTCAGGAATGCGCTGGCTGTTAGGGGCGCGCTGTCGGTGGCCGTCCGCGAGCCGGTTGAGCGCCCCACGGTTGCCAGTCAGGATCGCTTGCGCCCGACGCAATCAGTTTCTATCGCGAGGGATCACGCGCTCGTCAGTCGCAAAGAGATCGTCGCGCTCTGCGTCCCCGAGAATGCCGTCCGGTCGCAGAGCGGCTTGCACGGGACACGCGCGGCATTTCTCAAAAAAAACAATTGGGCCTGATCCGATTCGGTGGACGGTTTGACTACGTGGTTTGCGTCGGTCTTCGGTCTTCTATCCCTGAAATCATGGACGGGTGTGGGCGCGGTGGGAAACCGCGGTCTGGGCGGTTTTCCACGGCGTCCACGCCCTCTTCGCGTGCGCGCCGCTCGAACGCCGCCGGACTGATCTGCCCCAGCGTCGAATGTCGGCGTCGCTGGTTGTAGAACACCTCGATGTAGTCGAACAGCTCCGCGCCCGCGCCTGCAGGCCGTCGGCCTGCATCAAGCGGATGATCCGCTTGCGGCTGACCGTTTCCTGCTGCGCCCGCAGGTCCTCGTGAATGCGCGGGCTGCCGTAGCGCCGCCGGCTCGCGTCGAACGACGCACGCACCAGCACGGTCAACCGACGATCATCTCGCGTCCGTTGCGATTCCGGACGTCGCCGCCAGGCGTAGTAGCCGCTGGGCGTGACCTGCAGACACCGGCACAGGATGGTGATCGTATGCGAGGCCCTCTCCACCGCGATGAACGCGAATCTCATCGACTCTGCTTCGCGAAGAAGGCCGCGGCGTTTTTTAGGATGTCGCGCTCCTCCTGGAGCACGCGATTCTCTTTGCGTAGGCGGGCCAACTCCTCGCGCTCGGCGGTCGTCAGGCCCGTCTTGCCCTTGGTGCGATCCGCACGCGCCTGCTCGACCCAGTTGCGGAGCGAGGACTCCGTCAGGCCCAGGTCGCGGGCGGCAGCGGCCACGGTCTGGCCCTCGTCGAGCACCAGCCGGATGGCGCCCACCTTGAAATCGTCAGTGAAGCTGCGCCGAGTCCGCCTCGGCTTCGTGTCCGGCATGGTTGACATCGTATCCGCCTCTCGGAAGATGTCCACCAGATCGGATCAAGCCCACTGGCCGCGTCGTAGTCTTGGAGTTCCAGGCGGCTACCAGCCCCACTGCGGCCAGGCCTCCACACCGGTGCCGTTAGTAGTCGTCAGCCCGGACGCGACACCCGTACCGTCTGCCTTGATCCGGAAGATCTCGCTGTTGACCAGCGTGGAGCAGGGCGCTCGACGCGGCGTGGAGCCAGTAAAGGCCGAAAAGCCAATCCAGGTACCGTCGGCGGACCACATCGCATTGTTGTGGCCAGACGCTGCTTGCCCCTTGTTCTTCGTGGTGGTCACGCGGGTAAGGACACGGGTCGCGAGATTCAGCGAAGAGATCTGCATCGACGTCCCGGATACGCCACCGGACCTTCCGATTGCGCCGGCGGTGTACGCAATGCGGCTTCCATCCGGCGAGTACGAAGGATTCCACTCGGCGAAGCCCTCTGTGTTCGGGGTCAGGAGTTCAGCCGCGCCGATCATCGTGTTGTCTGCTGCCAGATGCACCCTGTAAAGATCGGAGGAAATGGACAGAACGATGCTGCTTCCGTCCGACGCGTAATCGATGAAGGGATCGGCCTCGCCAAGCGAGGTGAAATCGCCCAGCACGACAAAATCCGAGAGGCCTGTGATTGCCCGGTTGGCGTCGCGATCAACCTTGGCGGTCATGAATACGCGGCTGGTTCCGCCGGTTGGTACCACAAGAGCCAGTCGATCTCGGAGCTCTGCGGAGAACGCACCATGGCGTGCAATTTTCGGATTCACTCCGCCCACAGTTGCCGGCAGGAGGAGTCGCCGAGGCGAATCTGAAACGAGCCGCCCGCCGATGTCGCTCACCTGGACCGCGAACAGCCCGGAGTCCATCAGCGTGCCGTCGTTCCGACGCACGATCCCCACGTAATAGACGACGGTCAGTGGGCCACTTGTGGTGACATCCAATACCCATGGGTCGACGTATCTGTACTCGGCGGCCGGCCCAGGTAGCGGCGGGAGTCGCAGCGCGGTGGGTCCACTACCGTCGCCACGCATGACGTGCAGGAGACTGCTGCAGTCGTCCCGAAACGCGATGACGCCCGTCTGAGCTGCGGCCGGGAGCGCGGAACAGAGCGCGAACAGGATCAGCCACACGGTGATCGTGCGAGGGCTTCTCGAGAGACGCGTGACCGCTATACGTGGAAGACGCATGGAATACCTCTTCTGGCGGGTCTGATCGGATTTCAGTGCCAATAATCCCCGGACCGCGCGGAAGCTATTGGGTTGTCATGCACGTGGTCTGTGGCCCCAAGAACGTGAGACGGCCACGCATTTCCTCATGAACACCTTCGCCTTATCCGTCGCTTCGATTCGCGGAGGAGCAACAGCCCGCGGCGTCACTTTGCTGGGGGTTCGAGGCGGAGCACCTCGCCGCCCGCCATACTGGTCCCCTTGTTGGTCACGTAGATTGCGCCGTCCGGACCGATCACGACCGAAGTGGGTCGGCTCAGTCCGCCGAGCACCGTCGTGCGCGTACCAGCCTGATACTGCGCGCAGATACCAGACTGGTCCTTGTCAGGGGTGACGCGGATCACCATTCCCGGGCCCGTACCCTGAAGAGCACCGCTCGAGTGTTGGAGCACGTAGAGGTCCCCCTCGTCGTCGCGACTCGCGCCTGCTCGCCACGCCACAAGCGGCTGACCGCGCCGGTAGGGCCGTAGCACGTCAAACCGCCGGCCGGTCCTGGAAAGCAGCGCGGATCGGTAGCTGGACTCACGACCACCCCGGGGCCGCGCCCCGCCTCGGTGACGTACAGCGCGCCTTCGGGACCAAACGCGAGGCCACGGGGACTGTCGAGCCCGCTCATGACCACGGTGACGAGTGTCTGAGCGACAGGTAGCGCGGGGGCAATCAGCACGGCGATTGCGACTCCAGCCGCAGATGTCCAACCACACACGCGTGATGAGGGGGTCATAGTGCTCCTTGCTTTGACAAGGACACTACGCCTCGGAGGCGGCCGTTGGCATCACCTGTATAGGTGACGGCGCGTGTCTGTCGAGACGAATCGTGGCGGGCTAGCGGACAAGGCGATTCCGGAGGGCCTTGGCGACCGCTTCCGACTTCGAATGCACCTGGAGCTTCTCGTACACGTGACGCATATGGGTGGCGATGGTGTTGACGCTGACCTTAAGCGCCACGGCCGCCGTCTTGTAGTTGTGTCCTTCGATCAGGAGCTTCAGGAGGCGCATTTCGTGCGGCGTCAGCTGGTAATCGACACGATCGGGCGGGCGGATCTCTCGGAACTGTGCGACCACCCGCCGGGCGATCTCCGGCGAAATCGGCGCGCCGCCGCACACGGCCTCTTTCAGGTACTCGAGCAGGCGAGCGGGGGGCGTATGCTTCAGCAGATACCCGCACGCGCCCGCGCAGAGCGCGTCGAAGATGCGCTCGTCATCGTCGTAGACGGTGAGCATGAGCAACAGCAGGTCGGGGTGGCGTGCCTTCAGCAGGGCGATTCCTTCGATGCCCGACATGCCTGGCAAACCGATATCGACGAGCGCGACGTCGGGGACGTCGGAGCCGATCCCGGACAACGCGTCTTCCATGGAACGGTACGTGCCGGTGCAGCGATAGCTGTCAGTGCCGTTGATCAGCATCTGAAGCCCTTCGCGGATCTCGCGGCGGTCTTCGATGATGCCGACCTTCGTCGTACCTGGGCCGCCGACGGCGGCAGCGGGCGGCTCCGCGTCCCCTGGTTTATTGCTCATCGGGTTTCAGGACGTGAACCGCCCGGACAAGTGTAGCGGCGCACCGTGGGCCGGTCATCACCTGTTCAGGGTGATGCGCCGCCGGCGGCCGGCGACCTGGAGGGTCACGATTGTTCCTTGATCGTCTTTCGAGACGACCTGCAGCGTTCCTCCAAGTTCCTGCGTCCGCTGACGCATACTCGACAATCCATGGCCATCCCATTGCCGCGCGGTGTCGAAACCCGCGCCGTTGTCGGTGATGCGCAAGGAGATGTGCTCTCTGCTGGCCGAGAACGTGACGGCTGCGCGCGTGCAGCTCGAGTGACGCACGATGTTGTGCACGCTCTCCTTGAAGATCAGGAACACCTGCCGGCGGACATCCGCTCCGAGCTCGAGGTCGCGTGCCGCGTCCGGGGCATGAAACTCGAAGGCGATGTGCCGTGCCGTGAACACGTCACTGCAGAAGCGCCTCATGCGCTGCGTCAGGTCGCTGAGGTGATCTTTGCGCGGATCAATCGCCCACACGATGTCGCTCATCGTTTCCATCAATTCGGATGAGGCTCCGGTAATCTGCGACAGGGGCTCCCTGACCGATTCCTCGCGGCCTCCGACCCGTTGGCGCACGACCTCGCTCAAGATGGCAATCTGCGAGAGGCTCGAGCCGATGTCGTCGTGCAGGTCGGTGGCGATTCGCGTCCGCACGCGCTCGAGGTCGAGCAGCCGACGTACGCGGTAGCGGTGCAACGTGTGGGCACCAACCCCCAACGTGAGAAATGCCGCCGTCAGGAACCACCATCGTTGCCAGATCGGAGGAAGGATGTGGAAGCTCACCGTCGCTGGAATCGCACTCACCTGATGGTCCGCATCGATGGCTCGAACCGCGAAACGGTACCGGCCCGGCGCGAGATTGCTATAGAAGATCGTCCGAGTCGAGGTCGGGTCACTCCATTGCCCGTCGGCCCCTTCGAGCCGGTACTGGTAGCGCCGGTTGCCTCCCATCCTCGCGCCCAGGCTGAGAACATCGATCTGCAGACTGTTCTCGCGTGCGGCCAGGGCCGGGGTGGTGATGGCGCTCGCCCCCAGCTCGGGAAGCGGGAAGACCGCGCCCGCAATCCGCAACCCGTCTATCAGGATGCCCGGGGGCTGCGCAGCGCCCTCGATTTGCGGCACGAGTCTCGACGCGCCGTTCAAGGTGCCGAACCAGAGCGCGCCGTGGCGATCGCGAAAGGCAGTCTCGATTTCGTTATTCGTCAACCCGTCAGCCGTCGTGAAATGACGGATGCGGCCAGTCTCCGGGTCAAGGCGATCCACGCCGCGGGTGGTCCCGAGGTGGATGCGTCCCCAGCGATCCTCCGAGATACTGCGCACGGCGTCGCTGGCCAACCCGTCGCGCACCGTATACGTGCGGAAATGTGGCCGCCCCATCGTGGGGGCGTCCACGCGGGTGACGCCGCTCGTCTGGCTGCCGACCCAGAGACGTCCGCGATGATCGACGAACAGATGACGGAGTTCACCAGCCGGCACACCGTCAGCGGCAGTAAAGAATGTGAACAGTCCCGACGCGAAGCGCGCCAGCCCACCCCCGCCGAACGCGATCCAGACATGACCCGCCGCATCCTCGGCGAAGGCGCTGGCGGCCGCGAAGTGGACGTCGGTCCCTGTGCGCAGCCCGTCATTCGTGGAGTAACGGCGAAAGGCACCGGTCGCCCGCTGCCATCGCGTGACGACGTCCTGCCCGGAGGGATTGGTCCCGAGCCAGATGTCGCCCCGCGAATCCTCGAAGGCCTGATAGACCCGGTCACCCGTCAGCCCATCGCGTGTCGTGTACACGGCCCGTGGGCGCACGCGCGCCAGCTGCCGGATGTGGTCCACTCGAGGAAACCGGTACAACCCGGCCACCGTGGGAACCCACCACTCGCCGAGATGATCCTGGATTGCCGTTCGTGGCACTGCGCGGCCCGCCCAGGCGACTGACGCCGGGACGTTCGGGTGCACCGGAGCGAACTGGTTGTTCTCGAAGAAATTGATCGCGCCGGTCAGGCCGTCCATCGCGTACAGCGTCCCGTGCTGATCTTCCGAGATTGCGGCTACCCAGCCCCGCTGTGCCCGGTTCTCGATCGAGTAGGTCGTGAACCCGCTCCGTTCGAGCCGCGACGCGCCATTGGTGTCTGTTCCGATCCAGAGGCTCCCGTTGGCATCCGGGGTAATCACGTTGAGCGCGTCGCCGGTGATGCCATTGTCAATTGAGTACACACGGAAATGCCCGTTATCGAGATGGCCCAACCCGTTCGTCTGTGCAAACCACAACTCGCCGTCGGGCGAGGCATGGACGTCGCGCACGCCTTTGCCGCCGATTGCCGCATCGTAGCGATAGGCGGTGCCCGGCGCCTCCGGCAGGCGTACTCGCCGCGCCTGTGAAGGAGGTCCGACATCGCGCGCCACGAATCGCGTGGGCGATAGTGCCTGTCTCGTTGCCACGACCGTGTGCGACTCGGGGACGAAGGCGATGAGCCCGAACTTGTGTCCCACCCAGATACGCCCGTCCTTGTCCTGCAGCAGGGCGCGCACATAGTCGGGCTGACCGGCGGGGGCGAGCTGATGCTCGATCATGTCTCCCCCCGGCAGCCGGCGCACCAAACCGTGTGACGTGCCGATCCAGAGGCTGCCCTCGCGGTCCTCGAGAAAGGCCCGGATACGCACGGTGCCGTTCGCGGGCATGTCGAAGCCGAGATTCACCGTGCGGAAGGTGACGCGGCCGTCAGGTGCCTCCTCGATCTGCACCACGCCATTGTCGGTGCCGACGAGAATGCGTCCGGCGCGGTCCTGGTAGAGAACGTTGGCGAAGTTCGCGGCCCCGGTGCCCACGTGATAACTGGTGAAGAGATGCGCCGGACGTGCCGGCGGATGGGCTACTGCATCTCGATTGACCTGATCACGCGCGAAGCGGCTGACGCCTGCCTCGGTCGCGACCCAGTAATCGCCTTCGCGCGTCTCCAGCACATCGAAGACCGAAGCGCTCCCGAGTCCATCACGCGTGGAATACTCGATGAACCGCTGACCATCGAAGCGGTTGAGCCCTTGCAGGGTGCAGAACCACAGAAAGCCTCGCGAGTCGAGGACGATGCGGCGGACGTGGTCGTGCGCGAGTCCGTCTGCGGTCGTGTAAATCCGCACCGGCAACTGCTGCGCGTCGACGACCGACGCTGCCGTCAGCATCAGCGCAGCGAACAGCAATATCAGATGAGAGGTGACGGGGCGCGTGGATCTACTCACGCGGCCTTCCAGCCGAATCAATCAGCCGACCTGCGAGTGCCCGAGTGAGCGGCATTCGGGGGCATTATATGGTTACTCACGGGGCCCCCGGTTCGCGGACTGTCCAACGGCGTCCTACATGACCACGCGGAGTCACGACGGCAAGCAACAGAACCGGATTCAGGTGCTCGAGGATGTAGAGCAGGTCGCCACGCTCGAGATGGTTCCCGCCTGGAAGGGCATGTGGTTGCCGGGCATTATGCCCGCGCCGACTGGCGGATCAATAGGTCATTCGCAGCTCAGCTCGGCGATTGTCCGTGAGTCTGGGCTGAGGATGCCGCGCTCGACCGGACGTGCCGCCCTCAGCCTCGGAAGTTGGCCCCAGCCCTATCGAACGTGAGCCCGCGTGCCCGCGTGCGACCACCGACGATTACGACGCGCTAACCGCGAACGCTATCAGATCAGGCGGTCCGAGCGCGTCGTTCGAATTGCGAGCCGCCGTAGCTCGTGCCGAATCGAACTCGCCGAATGTGCCCTGATCAGCGACATCCAGCGTAACTCGTTACGAACGCGGAACGCTTGCCGGGACCGGCGGCGGCGGTCCGCATCTCATGAGACACGCCGCGGGTCGGCACGCCTCGAACGCGCGGGCCATTCGTCGCACCCGAAGCATACAGGCCCATTGGTGATCACCAGCCCCGCCCGAGCCTGTGATCCCACCGGGTTCTACCGGATGAACGCCGGACCTCTACTAGCCACGCAGTTGCCTTCCCTACGTCAGCTGTCACTGTTCGCGCTGCGCTCAACGCGACGGATCGCCCCAGTACTTCTCCATCCAGTTCACGACTTCCTTGATCGTCTCATTGCGCGGGATCATGTGTGACGATTCGTAGACGACGCGGCGCTTGTGTTCAGCCGGCGTTCCGAGAAGATTGAACTGCGGCTCCTGCGAGGTTGCGGTTGGGTAGAAGTAGTCATAACGGCCGTTGAGCATCAATACGGGCACTTTGACGCGCGGTGCGAAGTTCACCGGATCCACTTCCGGCAACGATTGCTGCCGGGCGAACCCGCCGCAATAGATCACGGCGAGAGAGATCCGCGGCTCGACGGCCAGAATCAATGGCGTGCGGTCCGCGCTCAACGCGATGTGTCCAATCTTCCCCTTCGCGATGTCGGATCGGCTTTGGAGGTAATCGATTGAGCGCGCCACGTCCTTCGACCACATGATCACGTGATCGCGCCAGACGGTGGTCGTATCCGGAACGTCATCTTTCAAGCCATCGGCACGCTCGAACATGCTCTTGTAGATCGGGTAGAGGAAGGCACGGCCGCTCCGCACAATGAAGGTGTACCGGTCGAAGTCCGTCGTTGTGGTGCTGGAGCGCTCATACAATCCAGCTGACCCCCAGCTCACCATCACCTGGTACGGCGGCTTCGCATTCTTGGGGAGGAACAGGTAGGCGCGGATGCGCTCGTCGCCGTACGCCGCGGCGTAGCTCACCTTTTCTTTGCGCCACTCGCGCGACGAGTCGTCCACCGCTTCTACCTTTGCGTGCAGATCCGCATGGTCGAAGGTATACAGCAGGCGGCGCCACTCCTCGAACACCGGCTCGCTGACTGGCCTCGCCTTCCGTAGATCGCGTGACGGGAGGTCGATCTTGGCCGTGAGTTCGGCGGAGAGATCGTCCGGCCGATCCACCTTGATGCAGCGGAATCCATGCGTGGCGTGCCGCGCAAACGGCGACTGCGCATCCGGACCATTGAACGTGTACGCGGGCTCGTTCCACGCGCCGCCGGCGATGTAGCGTCCTGTTCCGGCGGCGGTCAGGCACCACTCCTTCACGTTGCCAGCCATATCGATCGTGCCGCCCCGCGTGATGCCGGCCGCCACGCCTACCGGGACCAACGATTTCCCGCTGAAGTTGCTGACGGGCACCACGTCAGCGCTCAGGTAGCGGGTCAGCGGCGCGGCTCCAGTGGTAGAGGGTGGGAAGCGACTTGCCCGCCCAACGCGCATATGCGGCCGCCTCGTACCAACTCACGCCGGCCACCGGATAATCGTCCGTTCCCGCAATGTAGCCGCCCGATTTCCCACGTCGCGGGCCCCGGGCGGCCCGTTGCGTCGCGGAAGTGCTGCATCGCGGCCGCGAAGGTCAATTCTCTGGCCGTCCTTCAGAAATGGCTCGCGCCACAGCTCCGGGCGGCGGTATCCGTTGATCGTCTACGAATCGTTTGAACGCGCGATTCGTGACCTCATGGCGATCAATCCAGTAGTCCGGCAGACGAACCTCGGGAACGTGTTCAAGGCCGGAGATGCGCAGCCTGGACATCTGATTGGAGGCTCGTGATCCGCACCATCCCAGGCGGCGCCTGGCTTGCTGCGACGAGCGTCAAATGAATGTTGTGCCTCACGGGCGAACTGGCCGGGACCAACATCCTCGGCCGTCTGGCGGCCTGCCATCGTGGCCTTGAAGTGCAGCACGCCCCGCGGTACCCGCGTGTCGATCGGGCTGGTACCAAGCCGCCGCCAAGGCTCGCGGCGACGGCCGTACGGACGATAGAACACCTCCGCACCAGGCGGATCCGTGACGACGATCGCCCGACGGGAGATCGCCCGGAGCTGTTCTGCCAGGAGTGGATCGTCCGCGATGTAAGGCTGCGCCTGCTGCGCGAGGCGGTAGGCGTCGTCGAACTGATCCGCACCGGCGAGCTTGATGATTTCCGGCAGCGCCTGGTGCTGCGCCCACCGGACCTTGGCGTTTCGCTCCATGCGCCAGGCGGCGCCGCCCACGGCCAGAGCGCAGGCGAGGACCGTGGCGACAACCCACCTCCGGCGCGGCACACGGGGGCGCGCGACAGCGGCGGATTGTCCAGATGACAACCGTGCGTGACACGCAGCCGCGAGATCGCGCACTTCACGGGCGGTCATTGTGCGCCCGCCGCGGTCACGAACGAGCATTCCCTCGAGGGCCTCGTCCAACTCAGGGGGCACGTCCGCGCGTACGTCTCTGATCCGGGCAGGGGTCGCCGTGAGCACCGCGTGGACGATCGCCAGTGCGCTTGTGCCTTTGAATAACGGCTGACCCGCCAGCATCTCGTATAAGACGACGCCCAGTGACCAGAGATCCGAGCGCGCATCCACCGGTTCGCCTGCCGCCTGCTCGGGCGACATGTACGCTGCCGTGCCCACGGCGATGCCGGTTCCGGTGAGCTGCGTCGCCGTGTCGCCCGTGTCGACCTTCGCAAGCCCGAAATCGAGGACTTTGAGGTGTCCCGTGGTCGTCAGCATCAAGTTCGAGGGTTTCAAATCCCGATGGACGATGCCCGCCGTGTGGGCCGCGTCGAGGGCGTCAGCGGCCTGTCCCAGAATGCGGGCGACCTCGCTGATGGTCATGCGCCCGCGAGCGAGCCGTCCGGCCAACGTTTCGCCGTCATAGTGCGCCATCGCGATGAACGGCTGGCCAGCATGGTCACCGATCTCGTACACGGTCGCGATGTGGGGATGATCGAGCGCACCGGCGGCGCGCGCCTCCCGAAGCAGGCGGGCCGCGGCGTCACTTCGATCGAGGGTTCCGGGGGACAGGAACTTCAGGGCGACACGACGCTTGAGGTTCGTGTCTTCGGCCAGGTACACGCTACCCATGCCGCCAGCGCCGATGTGGCTGATGATACGGTAGTGGGAAACAAGGGTACCGATCATGGAACCTGGCGCCAAAACATCAGAAGAGGGTTACGTCGTAGCTATTACCTCGCTCGTTCCCGTCACAGGGATGGGCACTACATCGAATGAGCCGCGTGGACGCCTGCACGGATCGCCTCTCTGGCGGATTATACGCAAGTGTGCCGGGTTGTCCGGTTGAGTTCAGGCGTAGGGCGTGATCCAGGCAGCCCGTTGCGGACAACTCGGAGGCGTCTCACCATGACCCTCTCGCGCCCTGCGGGTGCGCGTCGCCGGTTCGTTGTGCTAGGCATCGGCCTCCTCGTGTGCGCGGGCTGCGCCTCACTCCCGAAGACGCACACATGCACGCCCTCGTCGGCGCTCGCTGATACCGCCGACTCGACGTCGTTTGGGCGAGTCGTGGCCCGCCGGATGGCCGAGTTGAACGCACCCTCGGGCATCAACCTGATGCCCGACGGCCCCGACGCGTTCCTTGCGCGCCTCACACTGGTCGATCTCGCCGAGCGCAGCCTCGACCTGCAGTACGACATCTGGCATAACGACACGGTCGGCAGGCTGCTGCTCGGAGCGGTCGTGCGTGCGGCCGACCGTGGCGTTCGCGTGCGACTGCTCATCGACGACGTGGGCGCGGCGCCGGATGATCGGACGCTGCTGGTGGTCGACGCGCATCCGAACATCGAGGTGCGACTCTTCAATCCCATTGCCACGCGGTCGGCCAAGGCGCTCTGGATGATCTCGGATTTTTCACGCGTCAACCGCCGCATGCACAACAAGTCGATCACCGCGGACAACCAGATCACGATCGTCGGTGGCCGAAACATCGGTGACGAGTACTTCGAGGCCAGCGCGGAGATGAACTATGGGGATCTCGACGCGCTCGCGATCGGCGCCGCCGCGGCTGCGGTCTCGGCCAGGTTCGATCGCTATTGGAATAGCCCGGTCGTCTACGCGATCTCCGAGCTGCGTCACGACTCGCCGCCGGTGGGCGACCTCGAACGCGGGGCGGCCGCGCTCCGTGCCTTCGAACAGCAGCAGCGTGACACCCGCTACGCCCAGGCGATGCGCGACAGCCGGCTGTCGCAGGAGCTGCGCGACGGCCGCGTGTCGTTCTCACCCGCTCGCATCGAGGTCACGGCGGACGATCCCATCAAGGTGGAGCAGGCGGGGAAGGATCGTTCGCAGAACTTGATGCCGCAGCTCGGACCGCAGTTCGCCGCCGCGCGCACATCGGTCATGCTCGTGTCGCCCTACTTCGTGCCCCGGAAGGGTGGCGTCGAGTTCCTGCGAACACTGCGCGCGCGCGGAGTCCGCGTGCAGGTGCTCACCAATGGCCTCGCGTCCACCGATGTGTTGCCCGTATTCGGCAAGTACAGGAAGTACCGCCGCCAGCTGCTCGAAGGGGGCGTCGAGCTCTACGAGTTGAATCCCGACCCCAGCCACGGCAGAACGGCGGGCCCGGTGCAGACGTCCGGCGGCGGGAAGGGCACCGACGGCGACGGGCCGCGCGCGGGGCTGCACGGTAAGATCCTGTCGTTCGACTGCCTGCGGTTCTTCGTCGGGTCGATGAACCTCGATCCGCGGTCGGCGTTTACGAACACCGAGATCGGGTTCCTCGTCGATGCGCCCGACGTCGCCAAACGCCTGTGCGACGGGCTCGACGAGACGTTCGCACGCGGTGCCTTCCGCCTCGAGCTGGCGAGGACCTCGAATGGAGCCAGGCACATGGAATGGGTGGACACCGACCAGGGGCGCGAGCAGCGCTTCACGAGCGAGCCGCGCGCCAGCCGCTGGCGGCGCTTCAAGGCGTGGCTCTACGGGATCCTGCCTATCGAATCGCTGATGTGAGTCAGAAGTAGACCCGACATCCGCGACAGAACCGTCCGCCGGCCCAGATAGCGTCGCCCACCATGCGCCATGTCCCGTTGGACGCGACCACGCCGACAAGAACGGGTGGCCGTGATCGGCGATCGTTACTCGTTGCGCAAGACCGCCGCCGGTTCCAGGAGGATCGCCTGGCGTGCGGGGAACAGGCAGGCGAGGAGCGCCATAGCGAGCAGCGACAGGCTCACGAGAGCAAGAGTGGTGGGATCGGCGGCGCCGACGCCGAACAGGAGAGTCGACAGCAATCGCGTGGACGCGAACGCCAGACCTATCCCGATGGCCAACCCGGCAACCACGACGGTCATGCCGCGGCCGATGACGAGCCGCAGGACATCGGGTTCGGCTCCGCCGAGCGCGCGTCGGATGCTGATCTCCCTCCGGTTCTCCTGCACGTAGTAGCTCATGACGCCGTAAACGCCGATGACCGAGAGGATGAGGGCGACCGTGGCGAAGCTGCCGACCAGGAGCGACAGTGACGCCGGGCGCTCGAGCGACTGCGCGACAAGGTCGTCGCCCGTCGCCAGGCTGGTGAGCGCGACGTTCGGATCGAGGCTGCGGACCGCCTGACGCAGCGACGGAATGACAGCGCCCGGATCCCCGTTTGTCCTGATCAACGCAAACCGGGACACCCCTCCCGCCATCGGGGAGTAGACAGTTCCTTGATCAGGCTGATCGAGGCCGTTGTACTTCACGTCGCTCACGACGCCGACAACGGTCGTCCACGGACACGCCGTGCATCCCCCTTCTTTGAACCGTTTGCCAACGGCGCTCTTGCCAGGAAAAAAGCGCTCTGCCCAGGCCCGATCGACGACGACCGCTTCGAGATTCTGGGTTTCGGCGTCGCGCTGCTCGAGCAGACGGCCGTCGAGAAGCTGCAAACCGAGTACGCGGAAGTGATCGGGCGTCACTGCCACCCACGGCGTGGACGGTTGCGACTGCCCTGCGACGGTCGGACGCTCTTCGAGATCGAAGTTGTTGATGTTGAATGCCGTGTCGGGAGGGAGGCTGTCGGCGAACGCGGCGGCGGCGACGCCGGGCATTGCCGACAGTCGGCGCGCGAGCTCGTCCCAGTAGCTCGTGACGTTGGCCTGCTCACGGTAGAGCGCGGCAGGCAGCTGCACGGAGGCAGTGACGACGTGCGTTCGGTCGAAACCGGGATCGACCTGCTGCAAATGGTTCAAGCTGACGATGAGAAGCGTGGCGACGATCAACAGCGGTGTCGATAACGCGAACTGCAACGCGACCAGCCCGTGCCGCAGGCGGCGCGCCGACCGACTGCCGGTCGACGAGCGCCCCGCCGACCGCAGCGATTCGTCGATCGGTCCGGTCGTCCCCTGAATCGCCGGAATCGCGCCAAATATCAGCAGGCTGGCGAACACGAGCGCGAGCAGCACGCCGATGACCGTCGCATTGAATGCGATTTCCTGCGCGAGTGGAAAGTACGTGGCTGCAATCCCGCGCACGAGTCGGACGCCGAGCCGGGCGATCGTGATGCCGATCGCTGCGGCCCCGATCGACAGGAGCGCGCTCTCGACCAGCAGGAATCGCAGTACTCTCGCGCGCGACGCACCGAGCGCGGTCCGGATCGCCAGTTCGCGCCGCCGGCTCGTCAGCCTGGCAATGAGCAGATTCGACGCATTGACGCACGCCATCAACCACACGAGGACGACCGCTGCGATGGCGACGCCACCGGTCGTCGCCGTGTCGCCGACGAGGCGCGTCTGCAAATCCATCAGGCTCCACGTCGCCCTGTCGTCCTGGTACGAAGACCTCCAGATGGGGAAGATCCGGCGGTTGATCGTACGGAGTTCATTTGCCGCTGCGGCGTGGCTGACGCCGTCTCTCAAGCGTCCGACGACCCAGTAGGGGAAAGGACCGCGGCGTGGCGGCGTGCTGAACTGCGCGACGAGAAAGAAGTCGTGCCGGCGCTCGAGGGGGCCCACACGCGCTGGCAGCACGCCAACCAGCAGGTATTCCGCGCCATCCAATCGAATCGGCGAACCGAGTACGTCGGGGCGGCTCGCGAGCCGCTGCTGCCAGAACGCGTGACTCACGATCACACCGGGGGCGGTGTGAAGTTTCGCATCCAGATCGGTGAAGTCGCGGCCGAGGACCGGTACGAGCCCGAGCGTCCGGAAGTACGACCACGACACGACGCGGCCCTGGAGCACCTCCGCGCCGGCGCCCTCGCTGAACGTCATCGTGCGATCCGTGAACGCACCGATGCTCTCGAAGCGGGTGCGCTGTGCCTCGAGCGCCAGGTAGTCGACGGCGGAGAGGCGGAACTGAAAAGGCGGCGCGTCGGTGTATATCCACACCAGCCGTTCGGGATGTGCGTACGGCAGCGGCCGAAGGAACGCCGCCTCGATCGCGGCAAAAATCACCGTCGTCGCGCCGATGCCAAGGCCAACGGTGAGGAGGATCGTGAGCGTCAGGATCGGCGCGCGCGCCAGGCTGCGCAACGAGATGCTGATGTCCTGTCCGAGATCCTGCAGCGTCAGTCTGCGTTGCATCGCCGACTCCCTTCGCACGTCCTGCTCGCGACAGTATCGCCGCGTGCTCTCGATGTTGCCGAAACGGCGAACGGCATCACGACGCGCGTCTTCGATCGACATCCCCTGGGCGTGCAGTTCGTCGATGCGCATCTGCAGGTGGGCCTGGATCTCCTCGTCCACCTCTGCCTGTACACGCGCCGGGCCGCGACGCAGGTACCAGAACGGCTTCTCTCGCTTCTGCGGTGCCATTGGCGGTCAGGACACGTCGAGAAGCGCGTCCATGGCGCGTGCGTACCGGCGCCAGTGGGTGGTTTCCTCACGGAGGCGCTTGCGTCCAGCGGCGGTCAGCGAGTAATACCGCGCACGCCGATTGTTTTCGGAAGGACCCCACTCCGCTTCGATGAGGCCCTGCCGTTCGAGGCGGTGCAGCGCCTGGTAGAGGGCGGCATCCTCGACGGACAACTCGCCGCCCGTGCGCTGGTGGACGAGCGAGGCGATGCCGTAGCCGTGCATCACGCCGCCGGCGAGCAGCCCAAGCACGACGAGGTCCAACGTTCCGTGCATCAGCGACAGCCGCGCCATGCGAGATCTTTACCCCTCAGAAGGTGTGGGGAGCATCCTAGTTGGCGGCAAGAGGGATGTCAATGCCCGGTCGAGGACTGTCCTCGACCCCGGAACCTTGCCGTGGGCTGCATCGTCACATAGACTGCCTATGTTATGGCTGACAGCTCGTCACCGATTCCGCCGGGCACCCTTGAAATGCTGATCCTGACGACCCTCTCGCGGGAGAAGGCGCTGCATGGCTTCGAGATCGCTGAGGTGATCGAGACGATGTCGCAGGACGTGCTCCGCGTTGAGGAAGGCTCGCTGTATCCCGCACTGCAGCGCTTGCTCGTCAAAGGCTGGATCGACGGGGAATGGGGCCGAACGTCAGAGAACCGCCGCGCCCGCTACTACCAACTGACCTCCACTGGACGCCGACAGATTGCACGCGAGATCGCCGGTTATCGCCGCGTGGCCCATGCCATCGAGCGCGTGCTCCAGCCGGCTTGACGGAGTGTTGCATGCCGATCGCTCAGCTCTGGCGTCGCCTGCGTGCCCTGGTCACGCGACGCGAGTTCGAGGCCGACCTCGAGGAAGAGATGCGCCTGCACGTCGACCTTCGGGAGGCGCGACTCCGCGAGCGTGGCATGGCGCCCGACGCCGCCAGGCGCGAGGCGCGGGCACGGTTCGGCCATCCAACGCGGCATGTCGAACGCAGCCGCGACGTCTGGGGTCTGCGCGGCGTCGAGACGGCGGCCCAGGACATCAACTATGCGTTGCGACTGCTGGCACGCAGTCCCGCGTTCACCGTTGTGGCCGTCAGCGCCCTGGCTCTCGGCATCGGTGCGACGACTTCGATCTTCAGCGTCGTGGACGCGGTGCTGCTGCGCTCGCTGCCGTTCGCTGATCCTGCACGCCTTGTCATGCTGTGGGAGGATGCCTCCGCGATCGGATTTCCCAAAAACACGCCCGCGCCCGGCAACTACTCGGATTGGACGCGGCTGCAGTCGCTCGGCAGCGTGGCGGCGCTCGACCTGCGGGATTACAACCTGACGGGCGTCGGCACGCCGGAAAAGATCGGTGCGGCCGGCGCAACAGGCAACCTCTTCTCGGTGCTCGGCGTTCACCCTGTCTTCGGCCGGACCTTCAGCACGGCCGAGGATGCGCCCGGCGCTCGTGCGCGCGTCGCGATCATCAGTCACGCCCTGTGGACCCGCCGCTTTGGCGCCGACCCCGGCATGGTTGGCCGAGATGTTCCGCTGAACGGCGAGCCGCACACCATCATCGGGGTAATGCCGCCGCGGTTCTCGTTCCCGTTCCGGGAAGTCGAGATCTGGGTGCCCATGGCCTTCACCGGCGAGCAGCTCGCCAACCGCGGCGGACATTACCTCTGGGTCGTCGGGCGCCTGGCCCCGACACGAACGCTCGCCGAGCTCAATGCGGAGCTCGCGACGCTGGCGACCCGCCTGGCGCGCGAATCTCCCGACACCAACCGTGGCGTCGGCATGTTTGCGATTTCGCTGCTCGACGACTACGTCGGAGACCTGGGCACGGCGCTCGTCGTCCTCTTGTGCGCCGTCGCCGTCGTGCTGCTGATCACGGCTGCGAACCTGGCGAACCTGCTGCTGGCTCGAGGGGCCGGACGGACGCGCGAGATGGCGGTGCGCGCGGCGATCGGTGCCGGCCGGGGCCGCCTCGTTCGACAGATCATCGTCGAGAACCTCGTGCTGTCGATACTGGGAGCGATGGGTGGCGTGCTCGTGGCCGCGGCCAGTTTCGGGGTGCTGGGCACGCTCGTGCCCGATGCGCTCCAGGACATCAGTGTGCTGCGTCTCGACTGGCGTGTGCTCGGCTTCGCCGTGCTCGTCGCCGTCGCGACGGGTGTCTTCGTCGGGCTGGTGCCGGCGCGTCAGCTGGCGCGAACCGACCTGGTGATCGCGCTGAAGCAAGCCGCGCCCGCGCGGGCGAGGGCCGGACGCCACCCGCTGCGTCACATCCTCGTCGTCGTCGAGATCGCCGGCGCCATGGTGCTGGTTGTCGGTGCGACGCTGATGATCCAGAGCTTCGCGACGCTGCGCGCCGTGGACCCCGGCTTTCAATCCGAGCACCTGCTGACCGTTCGCGTGCCGCTACCGGAGGCGGGCTACTCGACCTTCGCACGGCGAACGGACTTTGTCGATCGCGTGCTCGCGCGTGTCCGTGCGTTGCCGGCGGTGACGTCCGCAGGCTATACGAGCGCCCTGCCGCTCGTCTGGAAGGGCGGCACGATCGGGTTCTGGCCCGAAGGCACGAGCCGCCCGGACCCGTCGTTGTCGTACGACGCCAACAACCGCGTCATCACGCCAGGCTACATCGAGACCATGCGGATGACGCTCGCCGAAGGTCGCGTCTTCGATGACCGAGACGCCGCACATGCGGGCTTCGTCGTGATTGTCAACGAGACAATGGCGCGACAGGTACTGGCCACAGGGACGAGCGATCGGCCGCCGTCTCAAGCTGGGTGCGCCGAGCGACCCGGTGCCGTGGCGGACGGTGGTGGGAGTCCTGCGCGATGTACGGTCGATGGGTCTCGATCAACCCCCTCGCGCCGAACTGTACTTCCCGCACGCGCAATCGGACGGCAACTGGATGTGGCCCCGCGATCTGGTGCTTCGGGCGGATGGGGATCCGCGAGCCCTGGCTCGGGCCGTCCGAGCCGCGGTGTGGTCCATCGACCCGAGCCAACCGGTGTCGAACGTGCAGACCATGGACGAGATCGTGGACAAGGAAGTGGTCCAGCGCCGCACGCAGACGCGGCTCCTCGGCGCCTTCGCAGCACTGGCGCTCGTGCTGGCGTGCCTCGGTATCTACGGCGTGCTGTCGCTCCTCGTCAGCGAGCGCACCGAGGAGATTGGCGTCCGCCTGGCACTCGGGGCGACACAAGCCTCGGTCCTGCGGCTGGTCGTGGGAAATGGCATGCGGCTGGCGCTCACCGGCGTCGTCGCCGGCCTTATCGGGGCATGGTGGGCAACGCGGTTCCTGGAGCGCCTGCTCTACGGCGTCCGGCCTCACGCGCCGCTGCTCTTCGCCGCGCTGGCGTTGCTGCTGCTCGGTGTGTCGTTCGTCGCCGTCGTTCTGCCAGCCCGTCGGGCCAGCCGCCTCGATCCGCTGCGCGCGTTACGTGCGCAGTAGGTGCAGGGTTCACGCCGACTCGAGCCGGACCCATTGACAGCGGTCGCCCCCTCTCTCATGATCCGCACCACATCAGGAGGAGCCATGACGAGAGCGTTCGTGTGCACCGTTATTGCCGTGTTCGTTTCCCTGGGCGGCACCGCCGCCCGCGCCCAGATGCCGCCGCCGCCAGGGCCGGAGCATCAGATTCTGTCGGCCGAAGCCGGCACCTGGGACGCCGTCGTTGAAATGGCGGCTCCCGACGGAACCACCATGCGCTCGACCGGCATCGAGGAAGACACGCTCGCGTGCGGCGGCCGCTGTCTCGTCAGCGCCTTCAAAGGGGAGTTCATGCCCGGCATGACGTTCGAGGGTCGGGGCGTGACGACCTGGGACGGCGCGAAGAAGAAGTACGTGGGCGCCTGGACCGACTCGATGTCGTCCGGCATGAGCGTGAGCGACGGCACCTACGACGCCTCGACCAAGACGATGACGTCGTCGATGGAGGGGCCTGACATGACCGGCAAGGTCGTCAAGACGAATTCCACGGTCAAGTACACCGACGCCGATCACAAGATCATGACGATGTTCATGACCGGGCCAGACGGCAAGGAAGTGCAGGGGCTGAAGATCACCTACACGCGACGGAAGTAGCACGGAACCGCCAACAGGCTGCGGACGGAGGAAGTCTCCCTGCAGTGTCGGATGCCGGATTAGAACCGGCCGACCAGGAAATCACGCTATCCTCTGCTGAGCCGTCGTGCCGTGTAAGGTCCCGGTCGAGCTAAGGTTGGGCTGGTTCTCAAAGACGCCGAGCGGCATAATGCCTTCATCATTCGGGTGTTCCCAACCCGAGGCTGCAGGCTCCTGGGGGACTGCTCGCCGATGACGTGCCCGCACTGCGGTGCAGAGACGCCCGCCGCGCTCAGCCGCTGCCTCTCGTGCAGCAAGACCTTGCCGGCGACGAGTGCCCCGGCGCGTCCGCAGGATTCGTCGGAGGACGGCGCCCTGACCGCCTATCCGCCTGCTCGCGGATCCGGCGGACAGGCCGGTGATGCCGTCACCGACGCCGAAACGGGAACCCTCCCACCGGGGTTTGCGGATCGATCGGCAGCGGATGATAACGACGCGCTCACGACCGGCCTCCAGCCGGCGCGTGCAACATCGCCGCGTTCTTCGCCACCTCCGCAGACGGGCCTTTCGGCTTCTGGCCGGAACCTCACGTCGAGCGGCGGCACGGACCGCGTCATCCCACCGCACATTGCCGAAGGCCTGACCGGCGGTTTCGGTGACGAGGCCACCGGCGCCGGGCATGGCAGCACACCCGCCGCCCAGAGGGGCCCGCTCGCGATCGGACAGTCATTCGGCAGCCGCTATCACATCATCCGACTGCTCGGTCTCGGCGGGATGGGCGCCGTGTACCAGGCGTGGGATGCCGAGCTCGGTGTCGCCGTCGCGCTCAAGGTCGTACGGCCGGAGATAGCGGCGGATCCGGAGGCCGCACGCGATCTGGAGCGCCGCTTCAAGCGCGAGCTGCTGCTCGCCCGGCAGGTCACGCACAAGAACGTCGTTCGCATTCACGATCTCGGCGAGATCGACGGCATCAAGTACATCACGATGCCGTACGTCGAGGGCAACGATCTATCCACCATCCTCACCCGCGACGGCAAGCTGCCCGTCGCCCGCGTGCTGCGGATCGCCCGCACGATGGTGGCCGGTCTTCAGGCCGCGCACCAGGCGGGCGTCGTCCACCGCGATCTCAAGCCAGCCAACATCATGATCGACGCCGAAGACGAGGCGATGATCATGGACTTCGGCATCGCCCGATCGTCCGGTGGACCCTCTGAGACGTTGGCCGCCAAGGGCAGTACGCCGCATCTGCCGCGGCAGCTGCAGGGTGGACACACGCAGGAGACGCTCTCGGGCGCGATCGTCGGCACCGTGCAGTACATGGCACCGGAGCAGGCACGCGGGGAGAGCGTTGACCAGCGTGCCGACATCTACGCCTTCGGCTTGATCCTCTACGACATGCTCGTCGGCAAGCGCCGCTCGGCCCACGCGCAGAGCGCGGTCGCTGAGCTCCAGGCCCGCTTGCTGCAATCGCCACCGCCCGTCCGATCGATCGAGCCCGGCGTGCCGCCCGAGGTCGATCGTCTGGTCAGCCGGTGCATAGAGAGCGATGCAGCCAAGCGGTTCCCGACCACGGCCGACCTCGCCGCAGCGCTCGATCGCCTGGACGACAACGGCAAGCTGAAGCCCCTGGTGCGGCGCCTGACATGGCGGATGATCGCAGCCGCCGCGGTCGTGGTGCTCCTGCTGGTCGGCGGCGCGTTCTACACGGCCACGCGGCTCTCCGCGCCGCCGAAAAAGCACGATCCCGTTACCGTGGTGATCGCCGATTTCCAGAACCGCACCAACGATCCCACATTCGATCATGCCCTCGGCCAGACCCTGAGACGCGCGCTGGAGTCGGCGAGCTTCATCACCGCGTTCGACGCCGCCCGGGTCCGCTCGGCCTTCGGCGTTGAGGTGCCGAAGACGTTCGACGAGCGGGCGGCGCGTCAATTCGCCATCAACCAGGGACTCGGGGTCGTGCTGGCGGGCTCGATTGCCCCATCGCGTGCGGGATACGAGATCACCCTCCACGTCACGCAGGCGGTGACCGGAAAGGTCGTATCCGACGTGCGTCGGCGGGCGTCGAGCAAGGACCAGGTTCTGGAGACAATCGCCCAGCTGGTCAGCAGCGCCCGTACGAGCCTCGGCGACGAGACGTCGTCTTCGGCGCAGATGCTGGCGATGAGGAGTCTGTCGACCACCTCGCTCGACGTGGCCAGGTACTACGCGGCTGCGCTCGATGCGCAATCGAAGGGCGAGTACGAGCAGGCACTGCAGCACTACACCCGGGCCGTGAAGCTCGATCCCAAATTCGGCCTGGCCTACCAGGGCCTGGCCGCGATGAACAGCAATCTTGGCCGGCTTCAGGACGCCGAGAAGTACGCGCGCCAGGCGCTCCAATACCTCGACTTCATGACCGAGCGCGAACGGTTTCTGACCCGCGGGAGCTATTTCGTCATGACCGGCGACTACGAACAGTGCGTCAGGGAATACGGCGAGTTGATCGCCCGATACCCCGCAGACGTGCTCGCCTACAACCAGCGCGCGATCTGTCTGGCGCGGCTGCGCAACATGAAAGGCGCCGCCGATGCATTGCGCAAGGCACTGGAACTCGTACCGAAGAGCGTGATCCACCGCACGAACTACGCGCTCCTGTTGGACTACTCCGGCGATTTCGCCGGGGCGGAGCGGGAAATTCTGGCGCTTCCGGAGCTGAATGCCAGAATCCTTCCCGGGCTGGCGCTGGCGCAACTCGGGCAGGGGCACCTCCAGGAAGCCGCCGCTACGTACGGCAAGCTCAAAGCAACGGGTGCGTGGGGCGCGTCATTTGCCGCGGCCGGGCTCGGCGACCTGGCGGCGTACCAAGGTCGATTCTCGGAGGCGGTCGGGGTGTTCGAAGAGGGCGCTGCGGCGGACTTGCGTGCGCAGAATCCAGATGCCGCAGCCATGAAGCTGACCGCGGCGGCGCACGCGCATCTGGCAAGCGGTCATCGGCGCCCGGCGGCTGCCGCCGCGGAGAGGGCGCTCCAGCACAGCACCGTGACGCCGATTCGCTTCCTGGCCGCGCGAACGCTCATCGAAGCGGGCGCCATCCCGCGTGCGCGAACGCTGGCCGCGGGGTTCGCCTCGGAAGTGACGGCGGAGGCCCAGGCCTACGGAAAGATCCTCGAAGGCGGCATCGCGCTCGCGCAGGGAGATGCGCGAGCGGCCACCAAGCTTCTGACCGAGGCGAACACCACGCTCGACACCTGGCTCGGACACTTCGATCTCGGCCGCGCGTTTCTCGCCCTGAGGGCGTTTCCCCAGGCCGACTCCGAGTTCGACCGGTGCATTCAGCGGCGTGGAGAGGCGCTCGTGTTGCTGGACGAGGATCCGACGTACAGCTATTTCCCGATTGTTTACTACTATCGCGGCCGCATTCGGGAGGAGTTGAAGACCGCGAACATCGCCGAGGCCTATCGCGAGTACCTGGACATACGAGGCGAGTCGACCGAGGATCCGCTCCTGCCGGAGATCCGGAAGCGCCGCGGCGGCTCGGCGAAGTGAGCACAGGGCGGCCCGCGCCGCCCTGGTGCCCGTCCGGATCGAATTCGCTCTATCAATCGCGATCAGCGCGCCTTCGAGCCGCCGACTACAGAGTTCTACGGCGGCAGGGCTCCCTGTCGTTCACGTTGCCGGTCCGCACCTCCACGGCGACCTCGCCGTACCTTCACTACCAGCCCCTGAGCTACACGATCATTTACGCCCACAGTCCACGATGACAGCCACGGTGACCGTGTTCGAAGGCTGGCTCAACGCGATGGTCGGATCCACGCTCCAGGGCCCGTCGTCCGCCGTATAGGTAAAGCTGTCTGCCACTCCACATTTATTGGGCGTGTAGACGAAGGAACCGTTCGGATTGAGCGTCAGCGTACCCTGCGAGGGCCCGGCGACCCGCACGGCTCTGCGGCCGAGGAAGGCCGCTGGGCTGTCGGGATCACGATCGTTTGCGAGCACGCCCGGCGCCGCGATATTGAGCGTTTTGGCCGCGCCACTGTAGCTGTCGGCCACGGCCAGCGGCGGCTCATTGAAGGCGATGATGGGCGGTGAGGGGTGCGACCAGCCGCTGTTGCCGTCGCTGGCCAGTCCTCTGACGCGATAGGCGAATGCCACGCCGTTGGGCAGCTCGGTCAGGTCCGTGAACGCCGTCGTCGTCGTCGTGCCAACGGTCGTGAACGCCGTGTCCGGTTCGCTGGCGCGCTTGCGCTGGACCTCGTGGGAGCTGAAGCTGCCAATTGGCGACGGCGTGAAGCGCACCTGAATCCGGTGATAGGCGGCGCTGAACGCGACCGCTCCAGCGCAGCCGGCATCTCTCCCGATGACGCACGCGGTGACCCCGGACGGTCGCCCCTTGCCCATTGCCTTTGCGTGGTCGAACGACAACTCCTGACCGCCCGATTTGCCGAGCAGACCACCAGCCTTGCCGAGCAGGCCACCAGACTTGCCGAGCAGGCCACCAGACTTGCCGAGCAGACCGCCGCCAGCCTCCTCGAGTCCGCCGCCGTCCGGCCAGAGCCCCTGTCCGCCCGACTTGCCGAGCAGACCACCAGCCTTGCCGAGCAGACCACCAGCCTTGCCGAGCAGACCGCCAGACTTGCCGAGCAGACCGCCCTCGAATTCGAGCGTGCCGCCGTCCGGCCACAGTCCTTGGGCACCGATTTGATCCAGCCGAATCTTGCTCCAATCGTTGAACCCGGTCAGGGTCGTCCCTGGTGTTGCGCCGTCGAAATTGACGTCCTGGCCGAAGGTGGCGTTCACGATGCCATCGCCATTCCAGTCGATTGACGCCGACGGGCTCGGGGCATCGACCCGGGCCATCGAGGCCGGTGGAGAAGCGGCATTGAATTTGTCGCCGCTGCAGTAGCGTGTCGCGGCAGTAGCCGCTTGACTGGTCGCGAGGGCGCTGCCGGCTGGCGCGAACCACGACGGAATATACGCGGCGGTTGGCGACAGCGGCATGTCGTTCAGCGTGCCCGTCTCGTCGAGTGCGGCGTGTTGCGCGGTCGAGTAATCGAGCTGAATCTGATCGGCAGCGTTGAACAAGCCGTGCACCTGGAACAAGTAGCTCATCGAGCTGAGATAGTTCGGCTTGCAATTGGGCTCGACGTAATTCGCTGTATTGCTACCTTTGTTTCCCCATACGGCCGCACCACCGCTATGCCACAAACTCAGGTTGTGTCCGAGCTCGTGAAACCACGTGCCGGCCCGGGCGAAAGGCTTTCCGACGAATTCATCCCAGAGTCCCAGCGTGATGAGCGTGTCGCCGCCTGGCAGGTCGGCAATGCCCGACGCGCTCGACGGTACGTGGTACTCCAAGGCTTGGAAATCGGGGTTCGCAGTGAAATTGGGGTCCACCGTGCCGCAGGCCTGACCCTCCTCGCCGTCGTAGGGCGCAGGTTCGCCGTCGACGAGGCAGGGCAGTGACTTCGGAGTGCCGCGCGCATGCGCGTTCAGCGTGTAGTGGAACAGATTGGCGCGCGCGTGATCGAATCGCGTGCGCTGCGTGTGCGTGCTGGCGGTCCAGTCGTAATAGTCAGGCTTCGTCGGGTCCGTCAACTGGTCAATCGTGAGCTCGGCCCCCTCGTCCGTCACGGGCATGTCCCTCAGGAACAGCAGGCCAAACCTCCAGAACACGGTCCCCGGATAATCCGGAAAGTGACAACCGGGGCTCCCCGAATCGCACGCCGTCTCCTTGATGATTTCTCCACCGCGAGCCAGGCTGGCGACATTCGACCCGACGCCGTTCCCGACGAGGTACTGATCGGCCACCGTGGCCGTGTAGTCGTCGTCATGTTCCCAATCGGCGTCGGGGCGAGGAACCACGCCGAGCGCGTGAAACGCCCCGACGTCGCCGACATCGAAATGCGGCCTGATTCCGTGCAACGCATAGCGGTCTCCCACCATCTTCAGGACCTCGGGGGTGGGCACGTGATGATGTCCAGCCGTGTCCGTGATGGTCGGCGTCGTGGGGCTGAACGGAGCGCTCGTCGACCCGTACTTCGTCCCCGGGTCGGCGCGCATGGCGTTGATCTCGTCGAAGAAATCCTTCTGATCGGAGCCAGCACCCATCGCCTTGAGGTTCGGAAGATCCGTCCCGTCGGGATCCTTCAAGCCAGACACGGAATCCTCGAGGCCATCCGGCAGGCCATCACGATCCTGGTCGGCCACGGCGGTGCTGAAGATAATCGCGCCCCACGCGAGGCAATCATTGCCGCCGTTCCCAGGCTGATGGAAGACTTTCGTCGTCGCCGTTTCGCCGTACACCGGTGAGTTGGTCGTGGCGCTCATCAGCGAGCTCACGTCGTAGGTCACGTTCGACCAGCCGCGCTGCGACGCGCTGCCGCCCAGGAACGGGTCGCTGGCGATGGTCCCCCCGTTGAACGCAATCTTGTCGTTCGAATTGGGTTGTCCGCTGCCGACGATTTGCGTCAGCCGAGCGGATTTGGTCGCGGCCGCTTTGTAGAATCCCTGCAGCGTCTGCTCCATCGCGACGTTGATGCCCGGCTGGATGTAGAGCCCGTCGTACATCACGACTTTCCGCAGCGGATTCTGCGCGCGATCCGGATTCGGATCCCGGTAGACGACCACGAGGGTGGCGCCGGCGCTCTCCGGGAGGTTGTTGCCGGACCGAACGGGCAGCTTCACAGTGTGGAGCGGAAATCCGTTTGCGACCAGATCCGCGTTGTTGACGATACGTTTTCCGGTCGCCTCGCCGTTCTTGTCGACGCGAAGCGGAAGCAACGGCAGCACGTTGGCGCGGAACTCGTGCATCGCGAGCGGCGTGCCGGAGCTCCAGCACGAGGCCGTCGAGCCCGTCAAGTCCTGTGACGTCCTCTTCACGACCAGTGGGTCGTCGATATCTACATCGACCCCGCGAAACTTCACACCGGCGGCCTGCGACGGGGTCGACGCTACGGTGATCGCCTCCCAGAAGAGGTACGCGGCGAGAATATCGGCGTCGGCGGGAACGCCGCTCATCGCAATCGTCCCGGTCGAGAAGCCGTTCGCATCGATCGGATTGGCGTTCTCGGTGAGATCAACCCCGCCCACCACGTAGTTGCCGGTGACGAGAATGCCTCCGGAGTACGGCAAAGGGTTGGTTGTCTGGGCCTGGCCACGCATGTCCGGGACGAGCACCGCCAAGCCCGCCGCGACGAGCGCGGTGATGACGCCGTTTCGCAAGCGCGCGGTCGTGGCCCGCGAAGTGCTTCTCACCTGCAGTCGGTGTGCGCCCGAACTGGCGACCGCCCGCAGCGCGCCCGCAAGCCTGCTGACGCTGATTCTGAATTCACCAGTTGTCATTGGAACCTCAGTGGTGGGGAGACATACGAACACATGTGCGTCTGCTCGCAGCAGACCCGCTAGGCTCCGACCGTCAACAGGACGAACCTCGACTCGCCTCGCAGGACACTGGATGCCGCGATTCCTAGCATCGGGGCTGGGTCAAAGGGTGTCGAAACATGAAACGCGTGGCGTTCAGTATACGCAAAAATGGATAGTGTGATGCGTAAAATACATGCAAGGAGCCGTGAATCGTGCCTGAAATGGGTGCGACTCGGCATGCACCGTGGGCGCGTCACCGATTCGATTGCGAGTTGGAGCTCGTGCCGTGGCGGCAGAGCTTGGGGCCCTCAGCGTGGGCTCATGGCACAGCTGGCTGTTACCATTGACGAGAAAGCCGTCCGCACGGAATCCGAGCCGTACACAATGGTTATCGTTTGCCTGGAGCGGCCTCAATGTCTCTGTCGATGACAGCAGTTAAGAGGAGTGCTGTGTTTCAGAATGCCTGCTGCCGCGTTACGCGCCAGAGCGTTGTGGTCACCTGCTGAAAATCCGAGACGATATCCGCCGCCCGCGCTGGCGTGACGAAACCCTGGATGATGTAGTACCCCTCGGGATCGGGCGCAATCACCTGGCAGAAGTAAACGGGACGCGCGGTTCCTGCGTCGGTGGCGTTCGCCTCGAGCTCATACGCGTCCAGTCCATCCAGCACCGTTGACCCTGCCGTGACGCCGGTGATTCCGCGCGTCCGTGTGGTCTGGGTCAGGGTGTCGGAAAACCGCTGAAGGTCGCCGCTCGCAACCGGCCCGCGCGTTCGAGGCTCACGCGTCCCTGGAACGCGCGCCGCCTGTGCGCAAACGCCGCGCACGCAAGCGGGAGCGCGCCGCCGTCGCCACCATATCGTGATGCACCGTGCACGCGTTGACGGCACGCAACCGCCAGCGTCGTTCTTCGTGTGATCTCCGCGATCATCTCATCGGACGTCCGCGTTTTGCCCCGTGCCTCCCGGCCAGCGTCACCGGCTGTCTTGTAGCCGGTGAGCAGGGTCGACGCTGCGGATTCGATACCAAAGCAGCACCATTGGAGGGAACCATCTTAGAGTAGCAGCGCCATGACAGACTCGCGCTCGCGTCCGACCTTGATTCGAGGGCTCGGCCCCCTCGCCGCGACCGCCATCGTCGTCGGGGTGGTCATCGGCACGGGGGTCTTCCTGAAGGCACGGGTGATGACCTGCAACGCGGGCACACCTGGCCTCGTGCTGACGGCCTGGATCGTCGCCGGGCTGTTCTCGATGGCGGGTGCGCTCACCTACGGCGAACTCTGCGCTGTGATGCCGCACGCCGGCGGCGAGTACGTGTTCATGCGAGAGGCGTACGGCCCGCTGTGGGGCTTTCTGTTCGGCTGGATGCGCTTCTTCATCGGCACCGGGGGCGGCAACGCTGCGCTCGCCGCCGGGTTCGCCATCTTTCTGAATGTGGTCAGCCGCGGCGCACTCCGCACACACGCGATAGCTATCGATGTACCGGGGCTGGGGCCGTGGCACGTCAGCGCCGTCGAGGCGGTCGCGATCGGCGCGGTCGCGACCGTGACGTTCGTCAACTGCGCGTCGGTGTCGCTGGGCGGGCGCATCGTCTCCGTCCTCTCGACGCTCAAGGTTGCGCTCGTCGCCGGCGTCGGCGTTGCGGCCTTCGTCTTCGGACGAGGAGACTGGGCGCATTTCTTACAGTCGGGGGCGGCTGGTGCGTGCGAAGGCGTGCAGGGGACCGCCCGCGGCGGGTTCGCCGGGTTCGGCGCGGCCATGCTGGCGGCGCTGTGGGCGTACAACGGCTGGAACGAAATGACCTACGTCGCCGGTGAGGTGAGAAGTCCCGAGCGCAATCTGCCCCGCGCGCTGATCGCCGGCATGACCATCGTCGCCGTGCTCTACGTGTTCGTCAATGCGGCGTACTTCTACGTGCTCACCCCTGACGAAGTGGCGAGCATCGGGCTCACGTCGTCGGTGGCAACGGAGACGATGTCACGCATTGTCGGGCAGTCGGCGTTCGGGCTGATGGCCGCCGCTCTGGCCGTGTCGATCTTCAGCGCGCTCCTGAGCGCGTCACTGGTCGGCGCACGCGTCCCGTATGCGATGGCGAGCGATGGCCTGTTCTTCCGATCCCTCGCACGCGTTTCCGCACGCACCGCGGTGCCGGTCCGCGCGCTGCTTGCGCAGGGGACATGGACGGTGGTTCTCGTTCTCTCCGGCTCATTCGACGCGCTGACGGATTACGCGATCTTCGCCATTCTCCTGTTCTGGGGGATGAACACGGCCTCGGTGTTCCTGTCCCGGCGGCGGTCCACTGCGGTCGCCGGCCGCTATCGCACATGGGGCTACCCGCTGGTGCCGGGCCTGTTCGTCCTCGTGACGGCCTGGCTGGTCGTGAACACGATCGTGACGGCTCCCGTCCAGTCCCTCGCAGGCCTGGGGCTCATCGCGCTGGGCCTCCCGTTCTACGCCTACTGGTCGCGAGGCGGAGCAGGATCGTGAGTACCCGGACGCGGTGAGTTTCCCGAACTCCGACTCACTGGGATAGCGATGCGGGACTCGGAATCGGCACACCTCCGTCCACGTGCGAACAGCACTGACCGAACGACGGCGGGCAAAAGCGGCGGTTACGGCGTCCGCCGGCGTCAACACGTGACGGTGACCCCGAAGCGACCGTTGCCCAGGGAATATCCGCCGTGAACGCCGTCGCTCAGGGCTGTGCGTCGTGAGGGTCGGTCGCTCCCCGATGGCACGTGGCGCAGTTGATGAACCGTTCCTCCGGCGCGCCAGTCAGGTTCTGCATCCGGGCGAGCCGCTGGTTGATGTCCCAGTGCATCGCCGCCATCTCTCGCGCGGCCCGTTTGGGCCGCTTGTCGTCGCTGGCGAAGTCATCGGCGACGTGACAGTGCGTGCACCGCACGCCGAGAGCCTTGGCATAGCCGCCGTCCATGATCTCCAGCAGCTGCTTCGCCGGCACATCCTTGAACCACTCGATTTTGATGTTCTTGAACGCGAGGTGCGCCGGCTGGTTCAGCCGTTCGCCAAGCTGCTCCGTCAGCTCGCGAACGAAACGAGTGTTGACGTCCTGAATCGTCGGCACCTGGGCCTCTGCCGCGGAACCCTGGCCTACCGGAGGCGGCTGGCGCGGCGCAGGAGTCGACGTCGCGTGTGCCAGGTGAGCAGGCGTCACTCCCGCGGCAGCGATCACGATCACGAAAACGCCGTCGCGCATTCTCATCTTCTCGTCCCCTTGCACATTCGACGCGACAAAATCGTGCGCTCACGACTCAGCCCTCCGAGCACGGTCGCCGCCAATGAGCTCCGAGGGCCTTGTTGTCTCTGAAGGATTCACAGTGACATTGTTTCGTGCCCACCCAATGCCGATGGCTACTCATCACGCAGCGCCATCACCGGATCGACCCCCAACGCCCGTCGTGCGGGCAGCCAGCTGGCCGCGGCGGCCGCGGCGAGCAGCACTGCGATCACCTGCGCGAAGGTCCACGGGTCCGAGGGCTCGATCCCGAACAGGACCGATGCCATGAACCGCGTGAGCAGCGCCGCGCCGACGAGGCCGATCGCGATCCCGGCCGCGGTCAGCAGCAGGCCCTGACCGAGCACCAGCTGCAGCACGGCGCGCGGCGACGCCCCCAATGCGAGCCGCACGCCGATTTCGCGGCGCCGCTGTGTCACCGCATACGCGAGCACGCCGAAGATGCCGACGCCGCCGAGCACGAGGCCGATCAGGCCGAAGCCGCCGAGGAGCCATGCGAGCGCTCGCGGGCGGGCCACCGCACGGCCCGTCACGGCGTCGAGCGTGGTCACGTCGGTAATGGTCTGGTCTGACGCCTGCGCCCAGATCGCGCGCCGCACGGTGTCGGCGTAACGCAACGGATCGCCGGACGTCCGGACAACGATCGTCATCCGCGAACGGAACTGCTGGAGGGCGTGGAGGTAGACAGCCGGTTCCACCGGCTCGGCGAGGCCGCCCTGGCGCACGTTCCCGACCACGCCGATGACCGGAACCTCGGTGTCGCCGAACCGAAGCCGCTTGCGGACGGCATCCTCGCCCGGCCAGTTGCGTCGCGCGAACTCCTCGTTGACCATCGCGACCGGAGGCGCGTCTTCACGGTCAGCCATGGTGAAGGTGCGTCCCGCCTTCAGGGGGATCCCCATCGCCTTGAAGTAGTCGACGCTGACGTGATGACCCTGAACGGTGGGGCTGCCGCCAATGGGCGTCGCGCGTCCCGCAATATCGGGTCGCCAGAGCTCACCTGTGGCCTGCAAGGGCAGATCGCGCGTCGCGCCGGCGACCTCCACGCCAGGCACCGCCCGGATCGCGTCGAGCACCGCGACGTACCGTTCCCGCGAGGGCACGCTGGTCGTCACGACGAGTGCGTCCGAGGCGCGGAATCCGGGCTCGACGGCAATCAACCGGGCAAAGCTCTTCGCTGTCAGTGCGGCACCGAGCACCAGGATTACGGCCAGGCCCACTTCGGCCACCACCAGTGCGCTGCGCACGCGCTGTCCGGTTCCCCCGACCGCCCCGCGCGATCCGGCGCGAAGGGAGGCCTCGAGCTGTCTCGAAGCTTTGACGGCAGGAAACAGACCGAACGCGAGCCCCGCCAGGACCGAGACCCCGGCGCAGAACGCCAGCACCACGCTGTCAAGGCGAACGGTGCCTGGCCCGGGAAGCTCGGTTGCCCCCCACGCGTCAAACGCCTGCACCGCCGCGAGGGCCAACGCGCTTCCCAGAACGCCGCCGAGGAGTGCCAGCATCAGGCTCTCGGTCATGAGCTGTCGTGCGATGCGTCCCCGCCCGGCGCCCAGTGCCGCCCGCACCGCAAGCTCGGTTTGCCGCCCGGACGATCGTGCGAGCACCAGGCCGGCGATGTTCACGCAGGCGATGAGCAGCAGCATGCCCACGGCCACCATCAACACGATGAGCGGGCGTCGCACCTCGCCCACGATGGTCTCGGCGATCGGAGCGGTCGTGACGGAGGTCCAGCCCGCATTGTCGGCGTAATCGTGCGACAGGCGTTCCGCCACTCCCGAGAGCTCGGCCCGTATCTGCGATTCCGTGGCACCGGGTTTCAGGCGCGCGATGACCGCGAGAAAATGCGCGCCGCGCGACCTCCCAATGTCGTCGGGTCCGAAGAACGAGAGTGGAATCCACGCGTCGAGGCTCTGCTCGGCCGGATAGGTGAACCCAGGTGGCATCACGCCGACGACCTGGAATGGCTGGCCGTTCAGGGTGACCGCGCGCCCGAGGATCGAGGGATCCCCGCCGAATCGGCGCGTCCACAGGCCGTGGCTGAATACGACGACGCGATTGCGCCCGGCGACCTGATCGGCGTCGGTGAGCGTACGCCCGAGGAGCGGGTGCGCGCCGAGGGTCTCGAAGAAACCGTAGGTGACCAGCGTCGTCGCGAGTCGCTCCGGGTGGCCGGTGCCCGTGAGATCGACGCCCGAAAGACCCTCGGCATGCCAATACCCGCCCATCGATTGGGCTGTCCGGCTGGCAGCGCGCCAGTCGAGAAAGTCGGGTTCCGACACCGTGCCCTGCGCGATGCCATTCGACGGGCTCGCGTGGTAGATCCGCACGATCGCGCCCGGGTCGCGGAACGGGAGCGGCTCGAGCAGCACCGCACGGACCACGCTGAAGATTGCCGCGTTCGCACCGATGCCGAGGGCCAGCGTCACGAGAGCCGCCGCCGTGAATCCCGGCGTTCTCCACAGCGAGCGCACGCCGTAGCGCAGGTCCTGTCGAATGTCGTCAAGCATCGTCACGTTCCCCCTTGTGTATTGCCGCGCGCTGCGGAGGTCTGCCGTCGCGGCGGGTCGTGCGGGCCCGCCGGCTATTCGGTTCTGAGCACCGACATTGGTTCGACGCGCGTCGCCCGGAGCGCCGGGAACAGGCATGCGCCGACGGCTGAACCTGACGCCACCAGCGTCACGCCCCCGTATGTCAGCGCGTCGGTCGGGCTGATGTCGAATAGGAACGCCGCGATGGTCTGCGCGATCAGGAGCGCAAGCACCAGCCCCGTGGCCACGCCGGGTGCGATCACGCGCCACGAATAGCAGAGGCTGAGTCGCACGATGTCCGGTGCACCGGCGCCAAGCGCCATCCGGATCCCGAACTCGACCAGCGCACTGCGGGCCCCCGGCCGCAGCCTGCATAGCAGCAGCACTGGCGACTCGCTTCCTGCGTCGGGTGCGCTCGCCGACAAGGGCACCCAGACATCGGGTACCAGCGGCTCGGTGCCAACGAACGATCGCGGGGCTACCCCCACGATCGTGAACGTCGCGCCATTGAGCAGGAGCGTCGTGCCCGTCAGGTCTGCGCGTCCACCAAGCTCGGTCCAGATGCGGTGGCTGATCACCGCAACGGGGGCGGCGCCGGCCGTGTCGTCAATCGTCGCCAACAGCCGCCCCTGCGCGCTTGCCGCTCCCAGCGCGTCAAAGTAGTTGCCGGTAACGGAGTACGCCAGGATCTCGCGCGGAGAGCCGCCTCGGGTCGCGCGGGCGGTGACCGTGCGAGGAATGTACGCGACGAGTTCCTGCACACCGGCCGCGCGGCCGCGCAGCAGCTCGTACTCAGCCCGAGAGAAGACCGTCCCGCGGCGTCCGTCCGCGTCCAGCGGATACAGGCGGACGAGACGTTCCGCGTCCGGAGCAGGAATCAGCCGGAGCGCAAGTCCACTCGCGATGGTCACGATCGTCGTGTTGGCCGCGATCCCAACCGCCAGCGTGAGGATGACTGCGAGGGTGAACCCGGGACTTCGCGCGAGGCTGCGAAGCGCGTATCGGAAATCGGGCATCCACCTGCGGCACTTCAATCCTTGTGCCCGGGATGCCACTCCAGATCGACAACGCACCGATAGAAAGAAGCCCGACGGTGTGCGTCCATGGGATTACATTGTCCCACCAGCGGACGAGCGGACACGACGCTCCGGGGAGCAGGACTATACTCGTAAGACGTCCCTGCGGAGGTCTTATTGCGAGCTCCGGTCTTGTCCGATGCAGCCAATGCGGCGCCGCGCTGGTTCGCAGGCGCCGCGTTTGGCGTGCTGACAGCCGTGCTCGCCGGCGCCGTTCGCGCGATTTTCGATCCAGTGCTTGGCGGGCAGGGGCCGTTCCTGATGCACGTCCCCGCCGTGGTCGTGGCCACCTGGCTGGGCGGACGTGCGGGCGGAGTGGCTGCCGCGTTCGCCGGCGCCTTGATCGTTGATTTTTTTTTCATCGAACCACGCTACGTCGTCGGCTTCCTCGAACCCGGCCACTCGGGCGGCGTGTTCCTCTTCGTCCTGGTGTCACTGGGCCTGTCGTGGCAGGTGGGCCGTTGGCGCGCGACCGAACGGGCGCTCCGGCTCACGCGCGACCGCGCGGCCCAGCAGGCCGCGGAGCTGCGAGCCATGATCGAAGCGGTCCCAGCCGCCGTGTTCGTCACCCGCGACCCGGGGCGGCCGGCGCTGGCCGCGAACCGCCTCGGCGAGGAACTCACAGCGACTCCCACTTCCACAGCCCCTTCCGGGACGTTGCCGGTGCGTCCGGTGCGCTTCGAATCCGGCAGCGGCGCCGTGATTGGCCCCGGCGACCTGCCCGTTGATGCCGCGGCCCGGACCGGCGTCGACGTACGCGATCAGGAATTCTCTGCCGTCTACCACGATGGGACGGTGCGCACGCTGTTCGGACACGGCGTGCCGTTGCGCGACGAGTACGGCCGCGTCCGCGGGGCCGTCGGCGCATTCATCGACATCAGCGAGCGGAAGCGTGCGGAGGCAATCCTGCACCGGTACGAGCTGCTCGCCCAGCACACGCGTGACATCGTCCTTTTCGTCCGGCGCCGCGACGGGCGGATCCTGGAGGCGAACGCCGCTGCGGAGGCCGCCTACGGCTACTCGCGCGACGAGCTCCTGGGGCTGACGGTTCACGACCTCCGGGCCCCCGAGGAGGCGGTGCCTGTAGACGCGCAGATGGCCAGCGCAGACGCCGGCGGCATCCTGTTCGAGACACGGCATGTGCGGCGCGACGGGTCGGCGTTCGGCGTCGAGGTGAGCTCGCGCGGGATGACCATCGGCAGCGAGCGCGTGCTGCTGAGCGTGATTCGCGACATCAGCGAGCGTGCACGTGCGGAGCAGTCGCTGCGTGAGAGCGAACGGCGGACCAGCGCGGTGCTGAATGCCGTGACCGAGTCGATCTGGCTGCTGGATCGTGAGGGCCGTGTGCTGCTGGCGAGCGAGACGGCCGCCGAGCGGCTCGGTCTCCGCACGAGCGACATTGTCGGACAGGCGCTCCACGACAGCCTGCCGGCGGCCGTCGCCGATGCGCAACGGCGTGCGCTGCAGGCGGTGGTCGAGACTGGTGACCCGGTGCAGTTCGAGGACGAGCTTGCTGGAATGGTGTTCCACCACACCTTCTATCCGGTGCGCGACGCCGTGGGCGGGGTGTCGGACGTCGCCGTCTTCAGCCGCGACAATACCGCGCAGCGCCGGGCGGAGGCGGAAATCGACCGCCTGACAGCTCAGCTCCGTACGCGAGTGGCCGAGCTCGAGCGGCTCCTGGCTCTCACGCCGGTTGGCGTCGCGATCGCACAGGATCGGGAGTGCCGCGTCATGCGGGCCAACGCCGCGCTGCAGACCGTGCTCGGCGTGCCGGCCGACACCAACGTGTCGGTGACAGCGGCTGTGCGTCCGCCGTGGCGCATCTGCCGGGATGGACAGGAGCTCTCCGGCGACGAGCTGCCGTTCCAGCGTTGTGCGCGCCTCGGCGTGGATGTCGCGCCGGAAGAATGCGACCTGGTGTTCGACGATGGCCGCGTGCTGAACCTGCTCGTTTCAGCGGCGCCGCTCCTGGACGAGAACGGCTCGCCGAGCGGTTGCGTCGGCGTGATGATCGACATCACGGGGCAGAAACGAATCGAGACGGCCCTCGTGACCCAGGCAGAAGACCTGCGGCTGCAGGCGGCGCTGATCGAGAACGCCCACGACGCCATCGTCGTACGCGACGCCGATTCGCGGATCACCTTCTGGAACACCGGCGCCGAGCGCCTGTACGGCTGGACGCAGGTGGAGGTGCTCGGCCGCAACGTGCACGAGCTGCTCGGCACGGGCCCGGAACGGCTGGTCGAGATCGAGACGGCGCTGCGATCCGCCCACGAGTGGCAGGGCGACTTGAGCCATCGCCGGAAGGATGGTTCGACCGTCGTGGTCGACAGCCGCCACGTGCTCGTCGAACAGGACGACCCGCCGGGAGTCCTCGAGATTAGCCGCGACATCACGGATCGCAAGCGCGCCGAGGACGAGCGCGCCGAGGTGATGACGCGCCTCGCCGTGTTGCTCGAGATCAGCGAATCGCTGTCCGCCGCGGCGACACCCGACGAGCTCGTGGAGATCGTGCTTGAGAAGGCCGTCCCGGCGCTCGGTGCGTACGCGGGGAGCGTTGCGGTCCTCACCCGCGACGGCAGCGAGGTGGAAATCCTGGGCGCCACCGGGTATCCCTCGGCACTGCGGACGGCGTTTGCGCGATTTCCGGTGACGGCGTCGACGCCGCTGAGCGATGCGATTCGGACCGGCACCGTCGTGGCCGTCTCTTCGCCAGAAGAGTGGCACTCCCGTTATCCCCACCTTGCGCCGGATCGTGTCGGCACGGCGAGCCGCGCGCTCGCGGCCATTCCTCTTCGCGGCAGCCGGATCGTGGGCGCCATCGGGCTCAGCTTTCGCGATGCGCGGGAGCTGACCTTGCGCGACAGCACCTTTGCGGCGCTCCTGGCCCGCCAGACGGCGCAGGCGCTCGAGCGTGCCGACCTGCTCGTGTCGGAGCGAAGCGCACACGCCGAGCTCGCAGAGGCCAGCCGGATAAAGGACGACTTCCTCGCGACGCTGTCGCACGAGCTGCGCACGCCGCTGAACGCGATTCTTGGGTGGTCACACATGCTGCTCAGCGACTCCCTGCCCGCCGAGTCGCGGCGCCACGCCGTCGAGGTGATCGCGCG
Organism: Vicinamibacteria bacterium; assembly: GCA_963697705.1. GTDB lineage: Bacteria > Acidobacteriota > Vicinamibacteria > Vicinamibacterales > JAENWD01 > CAVUCH01. Next base: position 119,392 of record CAVOPA010000003.1, on the reverse strand, counting down.
CAACGCCACGTCGCAGGTGCGGCTGGTCGAAGAAGTGCTCGACATCAGCCGGATCGTTCGCGGGCAGCTGCGCCTCGATCTGCAGGTGGTAGACGTGTGCGCCGTCATCGAGCGCGCCCTCGACGCCGCGCGGCCTGCGGCATCGGCGAAGGGCCTGGCGCTCGATTCCCGCCTCTCAGGAACCGTCATGACCGTCGCCGACGGGGAACGGCTGCAGCAGGTCGTGTGGAACCTCCTGTCGAACGCCGTGAAGTTCACCCCTCGCGGTGGACGTGTGACCGTGAGCGCCGCTCGGGAGGCGGCGCAGGTGGCGATTGAGGTGTGCGACACCGGCGTCGGCATTCCCGCCGAGTTCCTGCCGCACGTGTTCGAGCGGTTCACGCAGGCGGACAGCTCGACGACTCGGCGGTATGGCGGCCTCGGCCTGGGCCTGGCGATCGTGCGCCACATCGTCGAACTCCACGGGGGAACGGTGGCCGTCGAGAGTGAGGGAGCGGGCGCCGGGTCGAGGTTCACGATCGTGTTGCCGGTCCGGGCCGCCGTCATCGGCCACGAGGCCGCCGACGCCACCGCGCGCACGAGTCCAGGCCGAGGCGCGGATCTCTCACCCCTCGAAGGCGCGAGCGTCCTGCTCGTCGACGACGAGCCCGATGCGCGCGAGGTGCTCGCGGCGATTCTGAGCGGCGCCGGCGCAGCAGTGACGCCGGCCTCGAGCGCGCAGGATGCGCTGCACGTGATGGCCGGGCGCGCGCCGGACGTGCTGGTCAGCGATATCGGGATGGCTGTCGATGACGGCTATGTATTCATCAGGCAGGTGCGCGCGTTGGCAGGAGCGCTCGGCCGTGTGCCGTCCATTGCAGTGACCGCCTATGGCCATCCGGCTGACCGCGCCCGCGCGCTTGCCGCGGGGTTCGATCAGTTCGTGGTCAAGCCGGTGCAGCCCCAGGAGCTCATCGCGGTGGTCGCGCGCGCGCTCAAGAGGACGGAGACGAACGCGCCGGAATGACGGGGGCGCGTCCAGCAGGCCGTGCCTGCGACGCGAACCCTCGTCAGTCGGTGAGGCCCGACGCGCCGGCGTCATCCTCCGCGTCGCGAAATCTCTCGAGATGCTCACGAAGGGCGGCGAGATCCAGCGGTTTCAGCAGCCAGGCGGCTCCGAGGTTCCGCGCCTCGCCCTGCAGCATGTCGTCGCTGTAACCCGAGAAGACGATGACACCGGCGCGCGGGTGCAGCGTGCGAGCGAGCTGCGCCAGGTGCAGGCCGTTGTACTCGGCCAGCCGGACGTCCGTGAGCAGCGCCGACACCCGGCGGGTGGTGAGCTGCGCGCGCGCCTCGGCGAAAGTCGCACACGAGAGCACCGTGAAGCCCTCGCCCGCAAGCCACCGGGACAGCCCGTCGAGTGCGGACGGGTCGTCTTCGGCGAGCACCACGATCGGACGGCTCTCGTCCACGGTGTCCCGCTCCAGCAAGACATCGATTTCTCGACGGCCACCTCTCGCGGAATCCCGCCGCGTCAGGGCACCCTTTCTCGGCTCGTGCATCGTGTCGTCGTCCACGAAGTCCATCCTCTCACGCGTTGCATGGAAAATGCCGACGCGGCGGCGGGCGGCGCACCGACCGGCCGATCGCGCGGCGCTCGGCCGCATGGTAGAGTCGCGCGACGCCGCTCGTTCGCTTCGTCAGACCGCTGACCACATCATGCCGACGACCATGCCACATCCCGACGCGCTTACTTCACAGAATGTGCACGACGTGGAACGCATCCGCGCGGCGTTCCCCGCGCTCGAGCGCACGCACGGCGGCGCGGTGGTCGCCTATTTCGACGGCCCGGGCGGCACGCAGGTGCCCCGCGTGGTGGCCGACGCGATGACCGACTACCTGCTCCACCACAACGCGAATACCCACTGGCGTTATCCGACGAGCGAGGAAACCGACGCCGCGATCGCGCGCGCGCGCGCATGGCTCGGCACGCTCGTCGGCGCCGGCGCAGAGGAAGTCGGGTTCGGCGCGAACATGACGACGCTGACGTTTCACGTCGCCCGGGCGCTCGGCCGAGGCTGGGGGCCTGCAGACGAAATCATCGTCACGGAACTGGACCACCACGCCAATGTCGCGCCGTGGCAGGCGCTGGCACGCGAGCGCGGCCTGACGGTACGGACGGCGCGCATGATCCCAGGTTCCGGAGAGCTGGACTGGAGCGATTTCGAGTCCCTGGTCACCTCACGGACGAAGCTCGTCGCCATCGGCGCCGCCTCGAACGCGCTCGGCACGATTACCGAGGTCCACCGTGCCGGAGAGCTCGTCCACGCGGTGGGCGGGTTGCTCTTCGTCGATGCCGTGCATTATGCGCCACACGCGCTGATCGACGTGCACGCGCTCGACTGCGACCTGCTGGCGTGCTCGGCCTACAAGTTCTACGGGCCACACGTCGGCGTGCTCTATGGCCGCAAGCCGTTACTCGAGTCGCTCGATGTTCCCAAGCTGCTGCCCGCCCCGGATGCGGCGCCTGAACGGCTCGAGACGGGGACGCAGAACCACGAAGGCATCGTTGGCGCCGCGCGCGCGGTGGAGTTCCTCGCATCGCTCGCCGGACCCGGCGAGCCGCGCGCCGCCTTGCGGGCGACCTTCGCGGCGCTCCACAGCCGCGGACAGCAGCTGTTGCAACAGCTGTGGAGCGGTCTGGCCGCCGTTCCCGGCCTGACGCTGTATGGGCCGCCACCCGATCGGCCGCGAACGCCGACGCTGTCGTTCTCGGTGGCTGGACACGACCCGGGTGATGTCGCCGCCGCACTGGCCGCGCGCGGCGTGTTCGTTTCGCACGGCGACTTCTACGCAACGACGGTCATCGAGCGCCTGGGCCGCGCACCTGAGGGTGTCGTGCGGGCCGGGTGCGCCTGCTATACGACCGCCGACGAGGTCGAGCGGCTGGTGGACGGCGTCAGGGCAATTTGCGGCTAGCGGTGTTGGCCAGCCTCAACGGGCCCTCAGGAGCAGCACCGGGCACTCGAGCTCGTGACGCACCCGGTTCACCGTGGTGCCGTGCACGAGATCTCCGAGGAGCCGGTGGCCGTGGGTGGCCATAGCCACCAGATCCACCTGCTCGGCGCCTGCGGTCCTGATGATCTGCGTCGCGGGGTCGCCGCGCTCGAGCCGCCAGTCGGCGTCGAATCCCGCCGCTCGCAGGCTGGCAGCCAGATCTTCGAGATACTCCCGATCCTGGCGCATCTCCTCCGACTCGCGGAGTTGCAGTTCGTCGTAGGCCCGGGCCGCCCAGCCGTCTGCCACGTGCAGCAGCAGCAGCCGGGCGTGCGTCAGGCGCGCAAGCGGCTGGACGTGGCCCAGGATGGTCTGGTCCGCGGGTGAGTGCTCGACGGCGACGAGGATGTGCTGGTACACGGGCACGCTCCGTTCTAACCACCGAACAGATCGGCAAACGTCTGGTACAGCAGCCACACGTTCAGGGCCGCGATCACGAGCGCCACCGGCCAGGCGAGCACGCGCATCCAGAGCGGCAGGGCGAATCGACCCATCTTGGATCGGTCCGACGTGAACTGCAGGAGCGGGAACACCGCGAAGGGCAACTGGAGGCTGAGCACGACCTGGCTCAGTATCAGCAGTGGACCCGTGCCCCGCTCTCCGTACCACCAGATGACGAGCACCGCCGGCGCGATCGCGATGAGGCGCGTGATCAGTCGCCGGAGCCACGGGCGCAGGCGCAAGCTCAGGAATCCCTCCATCACGATCTGTCCGGCGAGCGTCCCCGTGATGGTTGCGTTCTGGCCGGCAAAGAGCAGCGCCAGCGCGAACAGCGTACTTGCGAGCGTGGTCCCGAGCAGTGGGTCGAGCATGACGTACGCGTCGTTGATCTCCGCGATGTGCTCGTAGCCCGTGCCGTGGAATGTTGCCGCGGCGACGATCAAGATGGCGGCGTTGATGAAGAGTGCGCTCGAGAGCGCGACGCTCGAGTCGAGTGTCGCGAAACGAATCGCGCTGGCGCGATCGTCTTCGCTGTCGCCGTATCTTCGTGTCTGCACGATTGACGAGTGCAGGTACAGATTGTGCGGCATGACGGTCGCGCCGAGAATCCCGAGCGCGATGTACAGCATGTCCTTGTCGCGGAGAATCTGCGTCGTCGGGACAAAGCCCGCGAGGACCGCGCCGAGCGCTGGCTGCGACAGCCAGAGCTCGACGGCGAAGGCCCCGGCAATCCCCACGATCAGGAGCACGACGAGGACCTCGACATACCGGAAGCGGTGCTGCTGAAGGTAAAGGACGACGAGCACGTCCAGCGACGTGAGGAGCACGCCGATGATCATCGGCAGCTTGAACAGCAGGTTCAGCGCGATGGCCGCGCCGAGGACCTCCGCCAGATCGCAGGCCGCGATCGCGAGCTCGGCCAGAACCCACAACGAGAGGATGACCGGGCGCGAATACGAGTCGCGGCAGGCCTGCGCGAGGTCGCGGCCGGCGGCAATGCCGAGCCGGGCCGCCATCGCCTGCAGCAGGATGGCCATGAGGTTCGAGATCATCACCACGCTGAGCAGCGTGTAGCCGTACCTGGCGCCGCCAGCGATGTCGGTGGCCCAGTTGCCCGGGTCCATGTACCCGACGGCGACGAGGTATCCGGGGCCCGCAAACGCAAACACCTTGCGCCAGAACCCGGAGGGCACCGCCACCGTACCGTGCACCTCGGGGAGGCTGCGGCGGTCCTCCGTAAAAGCCGCTAACGGCTGATTAGTATTCACGAAATCGCCCACTCTCCCGCCCTCGGACAGGGTGAAACCCATGCCATCCAGTTTGCGCCTTCAGTAGAGCACAAGATTCTCGCCGCGTTCCTTCACCAGCGTGTCGATGCGCGCGACGAGGCGGTCACGGCGTTTGAGCAGCGCCTTGATTTCGCCCGCCAGGAGGTGCGGAGCGGTCGCTGATGCGACGGTCTCAGGCGTCAGGGCCTTGATCGCGCTCAGCAGACTCCGGTCGCACCGCTGCACGTTCTCCTCACGAAACAGGCCGTTGGCAACGCGGAACGCGCGCGTGAAGTCCACCATCCAGAGGTGCCAGTCCTCGGTGATCAACTGGTTGCCCGTATTGCGGTCGGTGTCGTACACGAGCTCGCTGAACACGCGCATGCGGTTCTGCTGCTTGGCCCAGTCCACCGGGTCTGGCGGCCGCAGGTTCTCCTTCATCCGGATCGTCTCGTCCCACTTCCAGTCGATCCACCAGGCCAGCGATCCGGTGCGACCTTCCCACTTCCGCTCCACGGTCGCCGGCACCATGTCGCCCAGGCCGAGCAGTTCGGCAAGACCGGCGGCGGCGATGTTGAAGTGGTACGAGTCGCGGAAATTGATCTCCGTGTGGCCGTTCGCCATTCGCTGTATGGGGACGTTCTGGTCCACAGCCTGGAACACCGCGTCGTGCGTGATGCTCCCGTCGCTCAGCGTCATCTTCAACGGTTTGGTCACGCCGGTGCTCAGGACCTTGCTCGACACCACGTCCGCCGTCCGGAGGAACTCGGCCATCTCGCCTCGCGTGAGCGCCGGCGAAGGCGGCGACGTCTGCGCGCCGCCCGGGGCCACGGCTCCGGCCCACGCGAGCCAGACGACCAGCGGGATGGTGGCAGCCCGCCACGCATGGAGACGCGCGTGTCTCATGAGCAACCTCCAGCAGTGCGGAGTGGGCGATTGTAGGTCTGCCACCAGGTTCCCGCAAGCAGCGATCCGCCAATTGGCCGCACTGTCAGGGTTTGGCGCGCGCGCCGATCCTCGTCGCTGGTCCGCGCGCAGACGGTCCCTCAAGGCGACGGCTGCGTCATCGGGCCGCTCCTGTAAGATCGCCGGGTGACCTTCAGGCGCGTGGTTGCGGTCATCCTGCTGGCGGGCATGCTGCTGGCGCACGCCGCCGCGCAGACGCCCGAGCCACCGCCCAAGCGGTTCAAGTCGCGCGTCGACGTGGTCAGCATCACGGCCACGGTGGTGGACGCAAACGGAGCCTTCGTCTCGGGACTGACGCGCGACGACTTCGAGGTGTTCGAGGACGGCGAGCGGCAGACAATCACGCATTTCGCGACCGAGCGTGTGCCGATCGGGCTCGGCCTGCTGCTCGACGTCAGCGACAGCATGCGGGGGCAGCGGATCGCCGACGCGCGCGCGTCGGTCGCTCGCTTCCTGTTCGAGCTGCTCAGCAAGGAGGACGAGTTCTTCGTGATGTCGTTCAACCACGCGCCACACGTGATCGCGGGCTGGACGAACCGTCCCGACCAGGTGCTGCCGCGCCTCGACGCGCTGCGCCCGTCGGGCGGCACCAGCATCTACGACGCCGTAATGGCGGCGCTGCCGATTTTCGACGAGCGTTCGCGCCAGCGTGCGTCCGTTGTGCTCATCTCGGACGGCGCCGACACGGCCAGCGACGCCCGCGTGCGCGACGTGCGATCGGCGTTGCTGCGGAGCGACGCCTTCGTCTACGCCATCGCGATCGACCCGCCGTCAGACACGCGCGCCATCAACGCGCGCGTGAACCCGTACGCGCTGCGCGAGATCACCGACGACACCGGGGGCCGCACCGACGTGGTGCACGACTCGGCGGATCTGGGCGCCGCCACGGCGCGGATCGCCGACGAGCTGAACCACCAGTACGTGCTCGGCTACACGTCACCCCGGCCACCCGACGGCCAGTACCACAGCATCCGCGTGCGCGTCACGCGCCCCGACCACCGCGCCCGCGCCCGCCGCGGCTACGTTGCGACAAGATAAGTCGCGTCGGCGTCAGCGAGCGCCGCTGACCGCGGCCTTGACGTAATCCCGATACATCCGCGCGATGGCGGCGATCGGGATTTCCTTCGGGCACACGGCCTGGCATTCGGCTTCGTTGGTGCAGTGGCCGAAGCCCTCGGCGTCCATCTGGTCGACCATCGCCACTACCCGCTGGTGCCGTTCGACCTGGCCCTGCGGCAGCAGGCCGAGGTGCGCGATCTTCGCGGCCGTGAAAAGCGACGCCGACGCGTTCTTGCACGCGGCCACGCACGCGCCGCAGGCGATGCAGGCGGCGGCGTCCATCGCGGTCTCGACGACGTCGCGATGGATCGGGATGGCGTTCGCCTCCGGCGCCTGTCCGGTGCTCACCGACACGTAGCCGCCGGCGGCGATGATCCGATCGAACGCACTGCGATCGACGACCAGATCCTTGATCACGGGGAACGCCGACGCGCGCCACGGCTCGATCGTGATCGTCTCGCCGTCCGCGAACCTCCGCATGTGCAACTGGCAGACGGTGCCGCCGGGATCCGGCCCATGCGGCACGCCGTTCACGACCAGCCCGCACGAGCCGCAGATGCCTTCGCGGCAATCGGAATCGAACGCAATCGGATCCTGGCCGGTGCGAATCAGCGTGTCGTTCACGAGGTCGAGCATCTCGAGAAACGACATGTCGCGGCTGACGTGGTCCGCCACGTACTCGACCATTCGCCCCGCGGCATCGGGTGAGGGCTGGCGCCAGACTTTCAGAGTAAGTCGCATACAGGGCGATACCTATCGGCTCCGGGCTCTCGGCTCCCGGCTCCAGGCCTTGTCTGGGCCCATCCGCCTGACGAGCCCTGGAGGCTGGAGGCTGGAGCCTGGAGCCAGCAAGCCGTCACTTATAGCTCCGCTGCGTCGGGTGCACGTTCTCCCATACGAGCTCTTCGCGGTGCAGCACCGGCGGCTGGCCGAGGCCGCCGAATTCCCAGGCGGCGACGTACGAGAACTGGTCGTCGTCGCGCAGCGCTTCGCCTTCGGGCGTCTGGCTCTCCTCGCGGAAATGACCGCCGCAGCTTTCCGTGCGATGGAGGGCGTCGAGCGCGAGCAGCTCGCCGAACTCCAGGTAATCAGCGACGCGGCCCGCGTAGTCGAGCGCCGGGTTCAGGTTCGTCTGCTCGCCGGGCACGGCGATGTCCTGCCAGAACTCCTCGCGCAACCGGCGGATCTCGGTGATCGCCTCGCGCAGGCCCGCGTCGGTGCGTGACATGCCCACCTTGTCCCACAGCACGGCGCCCGCCGACCGATGGAAGTCGCGGACCGTTCGGCTGCCCTTCAGCGAGAGCAGCCGTGCCAGCCGATCCTGGGTGGCCGCCGCGGCCTCCTTGAACCCGTCGTGATCCGTCGAGACCGACGGCAGCGAGGTGCTCGCGAGGTAGTCGCCGATCGTGTACGGGATGATGAAGTAGCCGTCGGCCAGGCCCTGCATCAGCGCGCTGGCGCCGAGACGGTTCGCACCGTGGTCGCTGAAGTTCGCCTCGCCGAGCACGTGGAGGCCTGGCAGATTGCTCATCAGGTTGTAGTCCACCCACAGGCCGCCCATCGTGTAGTGGATAGCAGGGTAGATGCGCATCGGCACCTTGTACGGATCCTCGTCGGTGATCCGCTTGTACATGTCGAACAGGTTGCCGTACCGTGTCTTGATGGTCTCCACGCCGAGCCGCGAGATCGACTCGGCGAAATCGAGGTAGACCGCCAGCCCCGTCTCGCCCACCCCGCGTCCATCGTCGCAGACGGCCTTCGCGTTGCGGGATGCGACGTCGCGCGGCACGAGGTTGCCGAAGCTCGGGTACTTCCGTTCGAGGTAGTAGTCGCGCTCGGCGTCAGGAATCTGCTCGGGGCGGCGCTTGTCGCCTGGCGTCTTCGGTACCCACACGCGGCCGTCGTTCCGGAGCGACTCGCTCATCAGCGTGAGCTTCGACTGGTGGTCGCCGCTGACGGGGATGCACGTCGGGTGAATCTGGGTGTAGCACGGGTTGCCAAAGAACGCTCCCCGCTTGTGCGCGCGCCAGGCGGCCGTCACGTTCGACTGCACGGCATTGGTCGAGAGGTAATACGCCGTTCCGTAGCCGCCGGTGGCCAGGACGACGGCGTGCGCCGCGTGAGATTCGATCGCGCCGGTGATCAGGTTGCGGGTGACGATGCCCCGGGCCTTGCCGTCGATGACGACGAGGTCGAGCATCTCGCGGCGCGGGAACATCCGCACGGCGCCGGTGTTCACCTGGCGCATCAGCGCCTGGTAGGCGCCGAGCAGCAGCTGCTGGCCCGTCTGCCCGCGTGCATAGAAGGTGCGCGACACCTGCGCGCCGCCGAACGATCGGTTGTCGAGCATGCCGCCGTACTCGCGCGCGAACGGCACGCCCTGGGCGACGCACTGGTCGATGATGTCGACCGACAGCTGGGCGAGACGGTAGACGTTGCCCTCGCGCGCCCGGTAGTCGCCGCCCTTGATGGTGTCGTAGAACAGGCGGTAGACCGAGTCGCCGTCGTTCTTGTAGTTCTTGGCCGCGTTGATGCCGCCCTGCGCCGCGATGCTGTGCGCGCGGCGCGGGCTGTCGTGGATGCAGAACGCGTGGACGTTGTAGCCCAGCTCGGCGAGCGATGCCGCCGCCGACGCGCCGGCCAGGCCCGTTCCGACCACGATGATCGTGTACTTGCGCTTGTTCGCGGGGTTGACGAGCTTGACCTCGAACTTGTGGCGGTCCCACTTGTCGGGCAACGGCCCGCCGGGCACTTTCGAATCAAGTGTCATGACCGGCCCCCGACGAGAAACACCCACACCGGGATGGAGATGAATCCGACCGCCAGGACGACCGCCAGTGTCCATCCCACCCTGCGCATGACGGGCGTGAATCGCGGTGTGTCGGCTCCGGCGGTCTGGAAGGCGCTCGAGACGCCGTGCCAGAGGTGGAAGCCCACCACGGTCATCCCGACGATGTAGAAGACGACGTAACCTGGCTTGCGGAAAATCTCGATGACGAGGCGATACAGATCGCGGACGCCGGCCGCTTCCGCCTCGTAGTAGGCGCCGTACTTGAACGTCCAGACGTGCATCGGCACGAAGACGAGCAGGAACAGCCCGGTCCAGATCATCGTCGTCGAGGCGAGGCTTTTCCGGCTGGTGTGGCCGGCGCGGCGCTTCTTCTCGTATGCCACCGGCCGCGCGCGTGAGCTCACGAGCGTCAGCGTGATTGTCTTCCACGCGTGCACGAGGAAGAGCAGCACGAGCCCGGCCTCGGCCGGGTAGACGAGCGGGTTCGAGATCAGCTTGTGGCTGTACTCGTTGAACGGCCCGGGACCGAGGAACACCAGCAGGTTTCCGGCCAGGTGCGCGATCAGGAAACCGACGAGCGAGATCCCCGTCACCGCGACCAGCAGCTTCGAGCCGACGGTCGAAGAGAAGAAGGAGTGACGTGAAGACATAGGACGGTGCGGGACGCGGTCCGCGGACGGCGTCTCGGGGCCGGCGGAACCGCTAAGCGAATGACACTATTGCGATTCTATCGGCGCCGGAGCACGGGGGCAAGAAAGCCGAACCCGTTCCCGGGCGACGTCACCGGTGCGCGGATCGGTCCGTCCGTCCACTCGCTCGAGCGTCCGAGATCGCGTTGCGGCAGTCGCGTTGGTGAGGTTGGAGACTCCGACCTGGAGGCTGACCGTCGTCCGGCACGCGGAAGGTCTTTTCGGCGCTTACTCCCTGGTTACTCCTGTGCGGAACGGGTTGCCGGCACGATGGCGCAGGTGCCCGCATCGAGTGTCGAGTTCATTCGGTGGCCAACGGTGAGCAAGTGTGCGCAAGGGGAAGGAATTCACGGTGCTGCCTCGGCGGCAGTGGTCGTCTCTCTGGACAGTCGAGTCGGAGCCCGGCGGTATACTGTTAAACCCAGCCGTATCTGTGAAGGAGTCCGCTCATGAAGGTTCACACGATCGTCGGCGTGGCGCTCGCATGCGTGCTCGCCGTTGTGCCGCTCGGCGCGCAGGGCCATGGTCACAGCGGAGCGCCAACGTCTGGCGCGCCGCATGGCAACCCACACAGCGGAGGTGCACCGGGATCCCAGGGCGCGACCCACACACCTCAGGGACCGAAGACGCCCAACCCCGGCGCGGGTCATGCGGAAGGCGCCGGTCACGGCGACGCCGGCACGCACGGGCACTCGGCGGAGCACGCCGACGGCACGCACGGGCCCATGACTCCCGCAGAAAGCCTCGCGGCGAAGCCTCAACTCGCCGCCCGCCTTCAGGGCATGCTCCCAGCGGGGATGACGGTCGCACAGGGTGCGGACGGCTTCAAGAACCTCGGGCAGTTCGTGGCCGCGGTGAACGTGTCCAAGAACCTCGGGATTCCCTTCGACCAGTTGAAGGCCCAGCTCACCGGGGCCTCGCCGAAGTCGCTGGGCGAAGCGATTCACACCTTGAAGCCCGGCGCGGACGCCGACGCCGAAGCGAAGCACGCCGAGGCGGAAGCGCTGGAGATGACCTCCGGTCCGAAGAAGTGAGTTGGATCCGGGCCGGCGCAGCCACGCTGGCGCTCGCGGTCGGTTTACTCGCAGTCGCGGTGCCGACGGCGCATGCGCAAGGACAGGGACAGGGACAGGGTCACGGCCACGGGCCTCCACCTGGAAGAGGCCCTGGGACCGGCGGCCTGCCACCCGGCCAAACGGGCGCCGCGATCGATGCCGCGGCCGGATTGGGCCCGACCGGCACCGCCGAATTCACCGTGCGCAACTTCGGCAGCTGGGTCGACGATGCCTACGTATTGCCGAGGGGCGAGGCGTGGCTGGGCATCGGTCTCGGGTATTGGCGCCTGCCCTACGCAGACCAGGTGGACGCGCCGATGCTCAGCACGAGTGTCGGCGTCGCCCGCCGCGTACAGGTCGCGGCCACACTGCCGATCTCGAGCGTGCACTACCCGGACGGTTTCAACACGCACGGCCTCGGCGATGCCTATTTCAGCGCGAAGGTCGGCGTGCGCACGTCGGATCGCGGCGTTGGTGTCGCCGTCTCGCCGGTCGTCGAGGTGTTGTCGGATGGTTCGTGGCCGACGCCGGACGGCGGCACAATCGGCCGCGTGCATTGGGCGCTGCCTATCAACCTCGAATACCGCGGCCGCGGCTGGCGGACCTACGGTAGCGCAGGGTACTTCTCGCGAGGCGCCGTGTTCGGCAGCGGCACGGTCGATATCGGCGTCGGCCCGCGCGCAGGCGTGCTCGGTCTGCTGAGCCACACGTACTCGACGCGCGATCCGCTCGTCGCCACCGGCATCGACGCCAGCCGATCGCGCACGGACGCGAGCGGCGGCCTGTATGTGCTTCCGCGTCCTTCGATCTCGCTGTACGCGCTGGCGGGCCGGACCCTGTCGACGATCGACGACTACGCGTCGAAGTTCTTTGTCGCGGGGGGCGTGTCCTTCCGCGTGGCCCAGGCGGCCAAAGCCACGCCGTAGATCTGCGGGGCTGGCGGCTGGCGGCTGGAGCCGGTCTGCTTTGCCGCGACAACACGTTGCAACTCTCAGGCGTCAATGCCGGGCGCTCCAGCTCCAGCCTCCAGTCTTCGGGCCCGGGCGCCTGCCTTGACCTGCCGCAGAGCCGCCGACTAGGATCCGAGATCGGCGGCGTCAACGGCAGCTCTCCTCTCTACGGATACCTCCCGTGAAAATTCACGAATACCAAGCCAAGGCGATCCTGAACCGGTATGGCGTGCCCGTTCCGCGCGGTGAAGTCGCGTTCACGCCGGACGAGGCCGGCGAGATCGCCAGGCGTCTCGGCGGCGGCACCGTTGTCATCAAGGCGCAGATCCATGCCGGCGGCCGGGGCAAGGGCGGCGGCGTGAAGCTCGCGAAGCACCCGGACGAAGCGGCGCGCATCGCCCGCGACATGATCGGGATGCGTCTCGTGACACACCAGACCGGGCCCGAGGGGCGCGTCGTCTCGCGTGTGCTCGTGGAGGAAGGCCTCGACATCCGCCGCGAGCTCTACGTCAGCCTGCTGCTGGATCGCGCGGCCGGGCGTCCCATCATCATGGCCAGCGCGGCCGGCGGCATGGACATCGAGGAGGTAGCGGCCTCGACGCCGGAGCGTATCATGCGCGAGCACGTGCACCCCGGAGTCGCGCTGATCGCGTTCCAGACGCGCAAGATCGCCTTCGCGCTCGGCCTCGACGGCGCGCAGGTCGCGAAGATGGCGAAGCTGCTGTACGCCCTCTACGACGCCTTCCGCGGTACCGATGCGTCTATGCTCGAGATCAACCCCCTCATCGTCACCGCCGCCGGTGATTTGCTCGCGCTCGACGCGAAGATGAACTTCGACGACAACGCGCTCTACCGCCATTCCGACCTGCGCGAGCTGCGGGACCTCGGTGAGGAAGACCCGCTGGAGATCGAAGCGTCGAAGTTCTCGCTCAACTACATCCGCCTTGACGGTTCGATCGGCTGCATGGTCAACGGCGCGGGCCTGGCCATGGCGACCATGGACATCATCAAGCTGGCCGGCGGCGAGCCGGCGAACTTCCTCGACGTGGGCGGCGGTGCGAATGCCGAGCAGATTCGGAACGCCTTCAAGATCCTGCTGGCCGACAAGAACGTGCGCGCCGTGCTGATCAACATCTTCGGCGGCATCCTGCGCTGCGACGTTCTCGCGGCGGGCGTGATCGCGGCCGTTCAGGAGCTCGCCGTGCAGGTGCCGATCGTCATCCGCATGGAAGGCACCAACGTCGCAGAAGGGAAGCGGATGCTCGCGGAGAGCGGCTTGAACTTTCAGACCGCCGACGGCATGGGTGATGCGGCGGAGAAGGTCGTCGCCGCGGCGGGTTAACAGTCGGCTCCGGACTCTTGGCTCCCTGCTCCAGGCCGCGTCTGGCTCCAGCCAGATCAGGCCCGGAGCCCGGAGCCGGAAGCCCGGAGCCCGGAGCGTCAGTCGTTATGTCCATCCTCCTAGACAAGAACACGCGCCTCCTGGTGCAGGGCCTCACGGGCCGCGAAGGCACGTTTCACGCGCAGCAGGCGGCGGCCTACGGGACGACGGTCGTCGGCGGTGTCACGCCCGGCAAAGGCGGCAGCACGCACGAGGGCTGGCCGATCTTCAACACGGTCGAAGAGTGTGTACGTGAGACCGGCGCCAACGCGTCGGTGATCTTCGTCCCGCCGGCGTTTGCCGCCGACGCGATCATGGAATCGGCTGCGGCCGGCCTGCCGCTGGTGGTGTGCATCACGGAGGGCATCCCGACGCTCGACATGATGAAGGTGATGGACTTCCTGCACGACACGCCGACCAGGCTCGTCGGGCCGAACTGTCCCGGCGTCATCTCGCCGGGCAAGGCGAAGGCCGGCATCATCCCAGGACACATCTGCCGCGAGGGACGGATCGGTATCGTGTCGAAGAGCGGCACGCTCACCTACGAGGCCATCCACCAGTTGACTCAGATGGGGCTCGGCCAGAGCACCTGCATCGGCATCGGCGGCGATCCCCTGATCGGCACCTCGTTCATCGACGTGCTGACGCTCTTCGCGGCCGACGAGGAGACCGATGCGGTGATCATGATTGGCGAGATCGGCGGCAATGCCGAGGAAGACGCGGCGGCCTGGATCCAGAGCCAGTTCAGCAAGCCGGTCGTCGGTTTCATCGCCGGGCAGACGGCGCCGCCCGGGCGGCGGATGGGGCACGCCGGCGCCATCATCGCCGGCGGAAAAGGGACGGCGCGCGAGAAGATGGCCGCGCTGACGGCGGCCGGCGTGAGCGTGGTCAAGAGCCCCGCCGACATGGGACGTGCGCTGCAGGAGCGGCTGGGGAGCACTCGCGGCTGAGGGTCGAGGGCCCTTCGCCCTTAGCCTTGCCCCTTCGTCTTAGCCTTTCTCCCCCCGCCCCTATATAATCTTGTTCCAGCCATCTGCTGCCCGATCTCTTCCGGGCGGACGCTCTTCTTCTGCTCCCGTTAGGAACGCACACAATGGCATCGACAGATCTCGCGAGCCACCCGCGCGCCGACGCACCGGCCCGACAGCGGGCCGTCAACGATTTCAGCATCCAGGTGGCCACTGTCAACGGCTCCGGCAGCCAGACCGCCAACCTGATCCTGATCCGTTCCATCTTCCAGATGGGCGTCCCGGTGTCGGGCAAGAACCTGTTCCCGTCGAACATCGCGGGCCTGCCCACGTGGTACACCATCCGCGCCAACAAGCACGGGTACATCGGCCGCAAGAAGGAGATCGACCTCGTCGTTGCGCTGAATCCGGAGACGGCGAAGGAGGACGCGCTGACGCTCGAGGCTGGTGCAGCCGTCGTCTACGACGAGCCGATGAAGCTGAACGCGCTCCGGACCGACGTCACCTTTTACCCGGTGCCGTTCGACAAGATCGTCGCGGCCGTGTGTCCCGACGCGCGCCTGCGGCGTCTCGTGCGCAACATGATCTACGACGGCGTGCTCGCGCACCTGCTCGGGATCGACATGGCGGAGATGGAGAAGGCACTCAACCGCCAGCTCGGGAAGAAGCAGAAGGCCCTGGCCTTGAACAAGGCGGCGCTCCAGGCCGGCTTCGACTTCGCGCAGGCGAATTTCGCCGCCCACGAGCACCTGCACGTCGAGCGGATGAACGAGACGGCCGGCAAGATCCTGATCGAGGGCAACGCTGCGGCGGCGATCGGCTGCCTCATGGCCGGCGTGACGGTCGTGGCCTGGTACCCGATCACCCCATCGTCGTCTTTGTGTGAATCGCTCATCGACTACATGCGGAAGTACCGCATCGACAAGGAGACGGGCAAGGCGACCTTCGCCATCGTGCAGGCCGAAGACGAGATCGCGGCCATCGGCATGGTCATCGGCGCCAGCTGGGTCGGCGCCCGGGCGATGACGTCCACGTCGGGCCCTGGCGTGTCGCTCATGGGCGAGTTCACCGGGCTGGGCTACTACGCCGAAGTGCCGGCCGTCATCTTCGACATCCAGCGTGTCGGGCCGTCCACGGGCCTGCCGACGCGCACGGCGCAGGGTGACATCCTGACGACCGCGGTGCTGTCGCACGGCGACACGCGGCATCCGCTGCTGCTGCCTCACTCGGTCGGCGAGTGCTACACGATGTCGATGGCCGCCTTCGACCTCGCCGAGCGCCTGCAGTCGCCGGTCTTCGTCATGAGCGACCTCGATCTCGGGATGAACACGTGGATGTCGGACCCGTTCCCGTATCCCGAGACGCCCATCGATCGGGGCAAGGTCCTGGACCCGGAGGCGATCGCGCGCATCGGCGAGTGGGGCCGCTACAAGGACGTGGACGGCGACGGCATCCCGTACCGCTCGCTGCCCGGCACCGACGCGCCGCCGTATTTCGCGCGCGGCTCCGGCCACAACGCCCGCGGCCAGTACAGCGAGCGCGCCGACGATTACGTGCAGAACATGGAGCGTCTCAAGCGCAAGTTCGACACGGCGAAGGGCCTCGTGCCCGAGCCCGAGATCGACCGCGTGGATGGCGCGCGTGTCGGCTTCATCGCCTACGGCACGAGCCACTGGGCGTTGCTCGAGAGCCGCGACCAGCTGCGCGACGAGGCGGGCATGGCGATCTCGTACCTGCGCCTGCGGGCCTATCCGTTCCCCGAGAGCGTTGCCGACTTCATCGCGGCCCACGACCGTGTCTACGTCGTCGAGCAGAACCGGGACGCGCAGATGCTCGCGCTGCTCCGCATGGATTACCCGGCGGCGATCAGCGGGAAGCTGCGCAGCGCGCTGCACTACAACGGGCTGCCGATCGATGCGCGGAGCATCACGGATACGATCCTGGCGCAGGAAGGCGCGTCGGTCGGCGGCGAGCCCGCGACGCTGTCCTGACGGCAGCCGCGTGCACGCCCGACAAGCGTAGATGTTCCATGTGAGGGGAGGCGGTCGCTGAGCGGCGGGAGCGTGATGCCCCAGTCGCCAGACCCAGCCTCCAGCCCGGAAGGATCAGCAGATGACCATGACCGCCCCGCCGCCCGGCAAAAAAGTGAACCGGATCGGCCTCGAGCTCCAGTCGTACCGCGGCAGCAAGACGACGCTCTGCGCCGGTTGCGGCCACAACGCCATCTCCGAGCGCGTGATCGACGCCTGCTACGAGCTGGGCATCGACGCCCGGCAGGTGCTGAAGCTCTCGGGCATCGGCTGCTCGAGCAAGAGCCCCGCCTATTTCCTCGGGAACGCGCACGGGTTCAACTCCGTCCACGGCCGCATGCCGTCGGTCGCCACCGGCGCCATGCTCGCCAACAAGACATTGCTGGCAATCGGGGTGAGCGGCGACGGCGACACCGGCGCGATCGGCGTGGGGCAGTTCGTGCACCTGATGCGGCGCAACCTGCCGCTCGTGTACATCATCGAAGACAACGGCTGCTACGGGCTGACCAAGGGACAGTTCTCGCCGACGGCCGACGTGGGCTCGACGCTCAAGAACGGGGTCGTGAACGACCTGCAGCCGATCGACACCTGCCTGATGGCGATCGAGCTCGGCGCGTCATTCGTGGCGCGGTCCTTCTCGGGTGACAAGAAACAGCTGCTGACGCTGCTCAAGGCCGCGTTGTCGCACCGCGGCACCGCGATGCTCGACGTCATCAGCCCCTGCGTGACATTCAACGACCACGAGGGCTCGACCAAGAGCTACAGCTACGTGAAGGATCACGACGAGCCGGTGACCGAGGTGAACTACGTCCCGCACTTCGAGGACATCACGATCGATTACGAGGAAGGGACGACACGAGAGGTGCCGCTGCACGACGGCTCGCGGCTGTTCCTGAAGAAGCTCGATCGCGATTACGACCCGACCGACAAGCTGCATGCCGTGCAGGTACTGCACGACACGTCGGCGCGTGGCGAGTACGCGACGGGGCTCCTGTACATCGAGCCCGACAAGCGCGACTTCTGCTCGCTGCTCAACCTCGTCGACGAGCCGCTCGCGGGCCTGCCGCTCGAGCGCACGCGCCCCTCACGGGCAGTGCTCGACGAGATCATGGAGGCGCAACGTTAAAACCGTTCACCGTTCACCGTCGACCGTTCACCGTCGACCGTTCACCGTTCTGTCACGCGGGCGACGGGTTGACAATTAACGGCTAGCGGTCAGTATTCATCGTTCCGTCCCGCGGTTTACGGTGTCGACGGTTAACGGTCGACGGTTAACGGTTGGCGATCTCGGGGACCGTTCATCGTTCGTCCGGCGGTCAAGGGCCAACGGTCAACGGATTCACCCTTGGCTCTCGTCTTCGTTCGCCCCGACGACGTCCTGGGTGATCGCCACCGGGTCGTTCGGCAGCCCCGCGTCGTCGAGCCCGGGAGCGTTTCCGTTGCCCGCGCCGGAATCGGTTGGAGTGCTGCCCTCGACCGCACCCTTCTGCTCGTCTTGATCCTTCACCCGCTTCATGAGACCTTCCGTTCGTTGACCGACAGCTTCACGCGTCCGTGTCCCGGCCTAACAGTAGCGCAGCCCGGACGGTCCAGGTCGGCCTGATATAATCGACCGCTTATGGAACGTACACTTGCCATCATCAAGCCGGACGCCGTGTCGGCCGGCCACACGGGCCCCATTATTCTGCGCATTGAAGCCGAAGGGTTCCAGATTCGTGCCATGCGGTTGGTTCGCCTGACCCGAGCCGACGCGGAAGGCTTCTACGCGGTGCACCGCGCACGCCCGTTCTTCGGTCAGCTCGCCGAATTCATGTCGTCGGGGCCGGCCGTCGTCATTGCGCTCGAGGCGCCAGACGCCATTCTCCGGTGGCGCACGGCGATGGGCGCTACGAACCCCGAACAGGCAGACGCCGGCACGATTCGCAAGGACTTTGGCAGTTCCATCGAGCGGAACGCCACGCACGGGTCGGACGCACCGGCGACGGCGGCGTTCGAAATCGGCTACTTCTTCGCCGGCCGGGAGCTAATCTGACTCTTGTGGGTTCGGGGGAGTTGCGATTCCCCGCAGCCGCTTCCGCGAGCGACTTCCGGCATGGGCAAGCTCTTCGTCATCATCGGGCTCGGAATTGCGGCGATCGGGCTGCTGATCTCCATCGGCGTGCCACTCGGACGGCTTCCGGGCGACATCGTCGTGCGACGAGGGTCGTTCACCTTCTACTTCCCGATCGTGACCTGCGTGGTGCTGAGCCTGCTGGCCACGATCATCCTGTCGTTTCTGCGCCGCTCGTGATCGGCGCCGGCCCTGGCCGCTCCTCCCGCCTGACACTGCATGGCAATCAAAGCTGATCGCTGGATCAAGCGCATGGCCCTCGAGCACGGGATGATCGAGCCGTTCGAGGACCGGCAGGTCCGGCAGGGCGTCGTCTCGTTCGGCCTGTCGTCGTACGGTTACGACGTCCGCGTCGCGAACGAGTTCAAGGTGTTCACGAACGTCTACAACACGGTCGTCGATCCCAAGGCGTTCGACCCGCAGTCGTTCGTGGACATCCGCGCGGATGTGTGCACGATTCCGCCGAACTCGTTCGCGCTGGCGAGCACCGTGGAGTACTTTCGCATCCCGCGCGACGTGCTCACGATCTGCCTGGGCAAATCGACCTACGCGCGCTGCGGCATCATCGTGAACGTCACCCCCTTCGAGCCCGAGTGGGAGGGGCACGTCACAATCGAGATCTCGAACACGACGCCCCTGCCGGCGAAGATCTACGCCCACGAGGGCATCGCGCAGGTGCTGTTCTTCCAGGGCGACGAGCCCTGCGAAGTCTCCTACAAGGACAAGAGAGGCAAGTACCAAGCCCAGCGCGGGGTGACGCTGCCGAAGATCTGACGGGAAGCGGAGATCCGACGGGAAGCGGTTCCGGGTTCCACGTTCCAGGTTCCAGGTTGGGTTCCATGTTCCGGGTTCGGTTCTACGTTCCTGGTTCGCGAACCTGGACGAAACACCGAACCAGAGACCGAACCAGGAACCAGGAACCAAGCCCTAAACCAGGAACGAGGAACGCACCCGGAACCCGGAACCCGAACCAACCTGGAACCCGGAACCCGGAACCCGGAACCGCAAGGATCAACCGATGCTTCGCCCCTATCGCAACGTGGTGCCGACCGTCCACCCATCGGCCTACGTCGACGAGTCCGCGCAGGTGATCGGCGACGTGGTCATCGGTCCTGAAAGCAGCGTCTGGATGAATGCGATCGTTCGCGGCGACGTGAACTTCATCCGGGTGGGCCGGCAGACGAATTTGCAGGACGGCGTCATCGTCCACGTCAACAACGAGCCGTCCTATCCGACCGAGCTGGGCAACCAGATCACGGTGGGGCACGGGGCGATCCTGCACGGGTGCGCCATCGACGACCGGTGTCTCATCGGGATGGGGGCGATTCTGCTGAACGGCGCCCGGATAGGCAGCGACTCGATCGTGGCCGCTGGAACACTCGTCCCCGAGCGCACGGTGATTCCGCCTCGTTCGCTCGTGATGGGCAGCCCGGGCAAGGTGAAGCGCACGGTCACAGAGGCGGAGCTGGCGCTGATTCTCGAGGGCGCGGCAAACTACGTCCGGTATCGGCTCGATTACATGGATCACGACACGTAGCGATTTCCAATGGCCGCAGCCCAGACCCAGCCCGCGCGCGGGATGCGCGACTTCCTCCCGGATGATGTGCGCCGGCGCGAGTACGTGATCGGCGTCGTTGCCGACGTGTACCGCCGTTACGGGTTCGAGCCGCTCGAGACCCCCGCCGTCGAGAACATCGAGACGCTGATGGGGAAGTACGGCGAGGAAGGCGACCGGCTGATCTTCAAGATCCTGAAGCGTGGCGAGGAAGGCCGGCACACCGGCGAGGCAGACCTCGCGCTGCGCTACGACCTGACGGTGCCCCTGGCGCGCGTGGTCGCCGAGTACCGAGGCAAGCTGCCGAAGTTCTTCAAGCGCTACCAGGTGCAGCCGGTGTGGCGCGCCGACCGGCCGCAGAAGGGCCGCTTCCGCGAGTTCTACCAATGCGACGTGGACGTCGTCGGATCGCGTTCGATGGTGGTGGAAGCGGAATTGTGCGCAGCGGTCGCCGACGTTCTGCACATGCTTGGTTTTCACGACTTCCGGATCCGGCTGAATCACCGGCAGCTGCTGACTGCGCTCTTGAACGGGGCCGCGGTTCCGCCAGAACTGCACGGTGCGGCCATCGTCGCGCTCGACAAGTTGGACAAGGTCGGGCGAGAAGGTGTGTTGGCCGAACTCGAGGCACGTGGAATCGACGAGGCCGCCGGGGCGAGGCTTTTTGGATGGCTGACGTCAGAATACGGGGTCGACTGGTTCGACTGGCTCGAACGTCAGTTTGAAACGGAACGCCATCTCCTCGGCACGTCGTTGGACGAACTGAGGGAAATCATCCGACTGACACAGGGCACGAGCGCGGCGCCGCACCTGCGCATCGATCCGAGCCTGGCGCGCGGGCTGTCGTATTACACGGGCGCCATCATGGAGATCGCCGTCCCGGATCTCGCCGGCAGCCTCGGTGGCGGCGGCCGGTACGATGGTCTCGTCGGGATGTTTTCGGGTGAGCAGGTCCCGGCGTGCGGATTCTCGCTTGGTCTCGAGCGCATCCTCGTCGTGATGACCGAGCGCGGCATGTTCCCGGCGACCCTGACCACCGCTCCGGCCGACGTGCTCGTCACGCTGTGGAGTGCGGAGCGCACGCCTGACGCTCTTACCGTGGCCGCATCGCTTCGCAGCGGCGGCGTGCGCGTCGACGTGTATCCGGAAGCCGACAAGCTGGGGAAGCAGTTCAAGTACGCCGCCGCCCGCGGCTTCCCGTTCGTCATCGTGATGGGCGACGACGAGGCCGCACGGGGTGAAGTGACCCTCAAGGACATGAAGAGTGGTGAGCAGCGATCGGTGGGCCGACAGGAGGTCGAGGCGCTGCTCAGGAAGATGGTTGTATAGGCTCCAGGCTCCAGGCTCCAGGCTCCAGGCACTCTCTGGCCCCGGCGCCGACAGGTCCGGAGCCCGGAGCTGGAGCCTGGAGCCTGGAGCCGATGAGGATCGATTGGCTGACCAACTAGGCTCATTGACCCGCACCCACACGTGCGGCGCGTTGCGGGCGGCGGATGTCGGCGCGCAGATCACGCTGCTCGGGTGGGTGCACCGGGTGCGCGATCTTGGCGGCGTGCTGTTCGTCGACCTGCGGGATCGCGGGGGCATCACGCAGGTCGTGGTTGACGATGCGCTGCTCGCCGCCGCCAAGCGGCTGCGGTCCGAGTACGTCGTCGGCGTGACGGGAGTGGTGCGGGCTCGATCGGCCGACACGGTGAATCCGAAGCTGCCGACCGGTGAAGTGGAGGTTGTCGCCGGCGAGATCCGCGTCCTCAACGAGGCGAAGACGCCGCCGCTCCCGATTGCGGATGACGCCAACGTCTCCGAGGACGTGCGGCTGCGTTACAGGTATCTCGACCTGCGGCGGCCGCGGCTGCAGTACAACCTCGGGCTGCGCCATCGCGTGACGATGGCGATCCGCCGCTACTTCGACGAGCAGGGCTTCTGGGAGATCGAAACGCCAATCCTGACGAAGTCCACGCCCGAAGGCGCGCGCGATTACCTCGTGCCGAGCCGCGTGCATCCCGGAGAGTTCTACGCGCTGCCGCAATCGCCGCAGATCTTCAAGCAGATCCTGATGATCGGCGGAACCGATCGCTACTTCCAGATCGTGAAGTGCTTCCGCGACGAAGACCTGCGGGCCGATCGCCAGCCGGAGTTCACGCAGGTCGACGTCGAGATGTCCTTCGCGCGGCCCGAAACGATCTACCGGATGATCGAGCCTCTGCTCCAGGTGATCTTGAAGGAGATCGGGGTGGAGGTCGCCACGCCCTTCCGGCTGCTGCCGTATGCCGACGCGATCGCGAAGTACGGCTCCGACAAGCCGGATTTGCGCTTCGGCCTCGAGATCGCGGACGTGAGCCACGTGTGGGCCGAGGCCGCCTTCAACGCGTTCCGCTCGATCGTGGCGAAAGGCGGCGTCGTCCGGGCGCTCGTCGTTCCCGGCGGCGCGCGCTACTCGCGATCGGAGCTCGATGCGCTCGTCGATCAGGCCAAGCAGTTGGGCGCCGTCGGCATCCTCTGGGCGCGCAAGGTGGACGGGGCGATCAACACGAACGTGAAAGCCGCCGGCGAGGCGGCGCTGCTCGAAGCGATGGCGGCGGCCGGGTGCGGCGACCAGGACCTCATCCTGCTTTCGGGTGGCGAGGCCGAGCCGGCATCGAAGCTGCTCGGCGCCTTTCGGCTCTCGCTCGCGAGGAAAGAGAACCTGATCCCGGCCGACACGTTCGCCTTCGCCTGGGTCGTGGATTTCCCGCTGCTCGAATGGGACGCGGAAGAAAAACGGTGGTCGCCGATGCACCACCCGTTCACGTCGCCGCACGACGAGGATTTTGCGCTGCTGCAGACCGATCCCGGGAAAGTGCGGGCGAAAGCCTACGATCTCGTGCTGAACGGCAGCGAGATCGCGGGTGGCAGCATCCGTATCCACGATGCCGCCATCCAGAGCCAGATCTTCCGGCTGCTGAACATTACCGACGAGGAGGCCCGCCTCCGCTTCGGATTCTTCGTGGACGCGCTCGAGTACGGCACGCCGCCGCACGGCGGCATCGCCCTGGGACTCGATCGCACGGTCGCCATCCTGGCGGGTGAAAACTCCATCCGCGAGGTGATCGCGTTCCCCAAGACGGCGCAAGCCGTGGATCTCATGTCAGGGGCGCCTTCGCCGGTGGATGACCGGCAGCTGCGTGACCTCAGGCTCAAAACGACGGTTGCGTCCGGGTAGACGGGGACACTACCCGGAACGGGGGCGCGTACTCCCGGACGGCCCGGCTGAAGCCGGGCACTACGCGGAATGGCGCTACTTCGGGCACGGCCCGGCTGAAGCCGGGTACTACGCGGAATGGCGCTACTTCGGGCACGGCCCGGCTACAGCCGCACCCCGCGGAACGGCGCGTTGACTCTCGGGGCCGAGCTGATTTCTGTAGTGCCCGGCTTTAGCCGGGCAGAGCTGATTTGCCGGCTTCAGCCGGGCCAGGCGGACGGGCATGGAACCCGCAGGGTCGCGAATCGTCAGCGCTCGCGGGTTGCGCACCTGAGGCAGTAGGGTAGAATTTATGGTCATTCCGCGAATTGGTGAAGGAGTTCCACGACGCTCCGGCGTCCGCCGATGAAGAAGATCGCCGTCCCCGAGGAAGGGCTTGCCACGCTGTTCGGCACCTACGACGAGAACCTCAAGCAGCTCGAATCGGTGTTCGGGGTGCGCATCCGCACGCAAGGCAACGAGCTGACCATCGAGGGCGACCCATCCGGCGTCGCCAGGACGGAGCGCACGCTGGCGCAACTCGCGGGCCTGATGGCTGACGGCTACCGGCTCGCGAACGGCGACGTGAAGACCGCCGCCCAGTTGGTAGCGGCTGACGAACAGGTCGAGCTGCGCGATTACCTCGGCAAGTCGGCATCGAAGGCTGCCGGGCGCCGCCAGGTCGCGCCGAAGAGCCTCAACCAGCGCCGGTATCTCGAGGCCATCGATCAGCACGACATCGTTTTCGGCGTCGGGCCCGCGGGCACCGGCAAGACCTACCTCGCCATGGCGCAAGCCGTGACGTTTCTCCTCGCCAAGAAGGTCAGCCGCATCATCCTCGCGCGTCCGGCTGTCGAAGCCGGCGAGAAGCTTGGCTTTCTGCCAGGCGATCTGCAGGAGAAGGTCAACCCGTACCTGCGGCCCCTTTATGACGCGCTCTACGACATGATGGAGGTCGATCGCGTCGAACGGCTGCTCGAGCGCGGTACCGTCGAGATCGCCCCGCTCGCCTTCATGCGTGGCCGTACGCTCAACGACTCGTTCGTGATCCTCGACGAGGCGCAGAACACCACCTCCGAGCAGATGAAGATGTTCCTCACCCGCCTCGGGTTCGGCTCGAAGGCGGTCGTCACCGGCGACATCACCCAGATCGACCTCCCGAGCGCGCGCACCTCCGGCCTGGTCGAAGCGCTGAAGGTCGTCTCCCAGGTCGAGGGGATCGCGTTCATTCACTTCGACGACAAGGACGTGGTGCGGCACCGCCTGGTGCAGCAGATCGTGAAGGCGTACGAGGCGTTCAGTCAGGGCGGCGTCGTCACCAGCCGGTCCTGACGGCATCCATGTCATCCGAAGGCTTCCCTATTGGCCCACGCCTGCGCGTGAGCGTCGTCGACGACGACGGCCGGCCGCTTCGCGCCCCTGCGCTGGCCGCATGGCTGGCCGAAGTCGCCCCCGCGCGCGCGCGCGGCGCCGTGACGATCGCGCTCGTCAGCGACCGGCGCGTCCGTGCCCTCAACCGCGAGTACCGGGGCGTCGATCGCGCGACAGACGTGCTCTCGTTCCCTGCCGAACCGAGCGCCGCCGGACGGAGGTCCGGCGCGACGGACGTCGCCGTTGCTGGACCGCAGCCGGGGGCCGCTGCGCCGCATCGTGCTCGAAACGCCACCGCCTTCCTTGGTGACATCGTGATCGCACGGGGCGTGGCGGCACGGCAGGCACGCGAAGCGGGGCACGCCGAGCGCATCGAGTGGCGCGTGCTGTCGTTGCACGGCCTGCTGCACCTGCTCGGGTACGACCACGAGCAGGACGGAGGCGATATGCGGCGGCTCGAAGCGCGGTTGCGGCGCAAGGGCGGGCTCCACGCGGGATTGATCGAACGCGAGGCCGCGCGATGATCGCCTCGATTGCCGTCCTCGTTCTGCTTGCGCTGGCCGCGATCTACGTCGGCACGATCGAGGCCGCGTTCAGCGCCCTGATGCGACTCTCGCTGCGGCTGATGGCCGAGCGCAACGGGCGCGCCGGTGGGCTCGGCCCGTATCTCGACGATCCCGTGCTGCTGTTCGTCCCGGTTCGCCTGCTCATGGGGCTGATCGTCACGGTAGCCACCGTGTTCTGGGCCAGCCTGCTCGGCGTCGAGCACGTGCAGGGGCTCGGGGTGATCGTGCTCTCGATGGCGGTCTTCGTCATCGTGTTCGAGCACCTGCTGCCGCTGCTGATCGTACGGAGCGACCCCGAGCGCGTCCTCGACTTCCTGATGCCGTCATTCGACCTGATCGCGCGGCTGCTGCAGCCGATCACGCGTGCGCTGGTCGGCCTCATCGCGACGCTGCGACGCGAGCGCGCATCCGCAGTGGCGCCGGGCGCCGAGGCGGCGGATGACGATGAGAGCGAGGAGGTCGCACACACCTTTCTCGAAGCCGGTGAGCACGAAGGCCTGATCGAGCGGGAGGACCGCGCGCTGCTGCAGTCGATCGTCGACTTCGGCGACACGCTCGTCCGGGAGGTGATGACGCCGCGGCCCGACATCGTTGCCATCCGCTCGGACGCGACGCTCGGGGAACTGCGGGCACTGCTCGCGGATCAGGAATACTCGCGCATCCCCGTGTTCCAGGAGAGCCTCGACCACATCCTCGGGTTCGTCTACGTGAAGGACCTGATCCGCCTCGCCGACACGTCGCTCGACGAGCACGTGGTGTCGCGACTGCTGCGCCCGGCCCACTTTGTGCCGGAGACCAAGCGCGTGGCGGAGCTGCTCAAGGACTTCCAGCGCCAGCGGGTGCAGTCGGCGATCGTGGTCGACGAGTACGGCGGCACGGCGGGGCTCGTGACCATCGAGGACCTGCTCGAGGAGATCGTCGGCGAGATCCGCGACGAGTACGACGTCGAGTCGGACGCGATCGTGGACGAGGGCCACGGCGTGTTCGTGTTCAGCGGCAAAGTCGACATCGACGAGATGGCCGAGTGCCTTGGCGTGAACATCGAGCGCGAGGGTTTCGAAACGGTCGGCGGCTTCATCCTCAGCCACGCCGGGCGGGTGCCGTCGCCCGGCGAGGTGTTCGAGGTGAGCGGCCTCCAGATCGAGGTGCTCGAAGCCGAGCGCCGCCGGGTGAACAAGGTGCGGGTGCGGAAACTCGAAGGCGCGCCCGTGATGAACCGGACGCAGGAGGAGCGGGCGTGAGCATCGGGCTCCAGGCTCCAGGCTCCAGGCTCCAGACACTGTCCCGGCGTCCCGCCGTAGCCGAAGCAGGGCCCGGAGCCTGGAGCCCGGAGCCCGGAGCCGAGGAACCCGTCCTCCCATGAAGTCCGGCTTCGTCTCCCTCGTCGGGCGGCCCAACGCCGGCAAGTCCACGCTGCTCAATCGGCTCGTCGGGACGAAGGTTGCCATCGTCTCCGACAAACCCCAGACCACCAGGAACCGCATTCTGGGCGTCAGAAACGGCGACGAAGGACAGGTGATCTTCGTCGACACGCCCGGCATTCATCGCCCGCTGCACCGGCTGAACGTGCGCATGGTCGACACCGCCATGGAATCCATGCGGGATGTCGATCTGGTCGTGCTGGTCGTGGACGTGTCGGAGAGGACCGGCGGCGGGGACAGGTTCATGGCGGGCGTCGTGCGGACGCTCGCCGCGCCGGTGGTCCTGGTGCTGAACAAGGTGGACCTGGTCTCGCGGCCGAAGGTGCTGCCCGTGATCGAGGCGTGGAGCCGTGAGCACGCGTTCGCGGAGATCATCCCGCTGTCGGCCGGCACGGGCGAGAACGTCGATCATCTGGAGCGTGCTATCTGGCAGCACCTGCCGGAGGGCGAGCCGCTCTATCCCCCTGACTACCTGACCGACCAGCCCGAACGCTTCTTCGTCTCGGAACTGGTGCGCGAGCAGGTGCTGCAGCACACCCACGCGGAGCTGCCGTACTCGACCGCGGTCGTCGTCGACAAATTCGACGAGCCCGACGACAAGGGGCTGATGCGACTGTATTGCTCGATTCTCGTCGAGCGCGAGTCGCAGAAGGCCATTGTCGTGGGTCGCGCCGGCGACATGATCAAGCGCATCGGCACCGCCGCCCGGCAGGAGCTCGAGCGCTTTTTCGGCGCCCGCGTGTTCCTCGATCTCCACGTGAAGGTGAAGAGCGAGTGGCGCAACGACGAGCGGCTGCTGGACGACCTCCTCAAGCCGCCCACAAGGTGAGTTGGCAATTCGGAATTCGGACTCCGGAGTTCGGAATGAATTGCGAGCTCGGAACTCGGAATTCGGAACTACTGCGGAGTGTAGGAAGGTTCGAGTGCGGAATCGCGTCGCGCTGTTCCGTGGGCGCGGTTGCCGTCAGCCTCGGTGACTCTTCGCAGCCTCGGCTGGAGAGCTCACGCTTCTTGCCGGTGTTCGCTTGCGCCTAGGTCGCGGAGCAGCCCCCTTCACCCCTCGTCCTTCTGTACCCTGCATTCCGAAGTCCGAACTCCGAATTCCGACCTAATTCCGACTCCGCACTCCGTATTCCGAATTACTGAATGAGTCTCCCTCCCGTCTCGTAGCGGCGATAGTTCGTGTAGGTGGCTTCGCCGCGGCTTGCCGCGGTGTATTCGCCCTCGCGCTGGTGGTGTTCGAGCATCCGCACGGGCACCCAGAGGTCGAGCCTGGCCTGGTGCGCGAAATCCACCAGCATCCAGTAGGTCGTCCGGTGCAACGAGCCCCGCTCCGGCACGCGGATCCGGACCTCGTACTGGCGGATGCGGCCGCTCGTCGGGTCGACCGAGAAGCGACCGCGGGCGGGCGACCGCAGACCGTCCGGCGTGCGGACCAGGACGGAGTGGCCGTGCTCCTCGAACTCCAGGTCGACGTGATCGCCACGTCCCGAGGCGCGCCACTTCGTGTCGCGTTCCCCGGTGCGTCGCACGTATGCCAGCGCAAAGGTCGGGAAGTTGACGTTGCGGTAAGCCGCGCCGAGATTCCAGGTGGCGCTCTCGGCCAGGATGGCGTCCATCTCGCGGGAGATGTCGCTGCTGTCGGGCTGCCGAAGCAGCGACTGGAGCCGCGGGGCGTTCGTCACGGTGTGCCCGTCCACGCTCAGCACTTCGCGCACACCGATCGTCTCGCCCGGCGGCGGCAGCGCGATCCACCCGAACTCCGAGTACAGCACGCGTTCTGTCGGCGAGACCGTCTGCGTGTACCGCTCCTCGGCGACCACGGTGACGAGCTGCCGGTCGTACCAGGCGACGTAGCCGCGCACCCGTGCCAGCACCGCCCGGGCGTCATCGCCGGCCTGCGCGGGAAGCCCGCCCAGCACGGCCGCGAGCACGAGCGCGAGCATCGCCAACCGGCGCATCGCGCCATCTTCGCACGCCGCTCGCCGCTCCACCTTCCACCCGCCGGAATTCAGTCATTCTTCTTTCCTGCATTCCGCAGTACTTCCGAATTCCGCACTCCGAATTCGGAACTAGCTCCGAATTCCGCATTCCGGATTGGGAAGTACCCGTGTGTTACCGTTAGAGGATTTGTTTCCCATCTGGGGCCTGACATGGCGCAGCAGCGAAAACTGGACGTCGTCCTCGATTCGGTCAAGCGGCTGCTGCGTATCGGCGCGACGGCCAACCTGCTGAATCTGCTCCAGAAGCAGCATCCCGCGGACCTCGCACAAATCTTCAGCTCGCTGCAGGATCGCGAGCGCCACGCCTCGTTTACGCTGCTCGTCGAGCGGAACAGCAAGCTCGCAATGGAGGCGCTCAGCGAGCTCGGGCCAGAGGCCGGGGCCGCGCTGCTCGCCGATCGGACGCCCGAAGACATCGCGCGCTTCGTCCAGGAGCTGCCGTCCGACGACGCCGCGGCGATCATCGACTACCTGCCCGAGGACCTGTCGGCGCCCGTGCTCGACCTGATGCGGCGCAAGGAATCCGCCAGCGTCGAGAACCTGCTCGAGTACCCCGAGCAGACGGCCGGCCGGATCATGAACCCCAACGTCTTCGCCCTCTCCGAGGAGTTGACGGTAGGGGAGGCGATCACCGAGCTGCAGTCGGCGCGCGACGTCGAGATGGTCTTCTATCTCTATGTCGTGGACCTGCGGCGGCATCTCGTCGGCGTCGTGTCGCTGCGGCGGCTGCTGCTGGTCTCGCCGGAAACGCCGCTCAAGCGGATCATGACGTCCGACCTGATCAGCGTGCGCGTCGACACCGACCAGGAGGAAGTCGCGCGACAGGTCGCGTCCTACAACCTCCTCGCAATCCCCGTCGTCGAGGAGGAGAACAAGCTCGTTGGCGTCATCACGGTTGACGACGTGATTGACGTCATCAAAGACGAGGCGACCGAAGACATCTACCGCCTTGCCGGCGTGGCCGGCGACGAGCGTGCGTTCACGCCCGCGGGCGAATCGCTGCGCAAGCGGCTGCCGTGGCTCACCGTGAACCTGGGGACGGCGTTCCTCGCCGCCTTCGTCGTGGGCCTGTTCGAGCGCACCATCGACACGGTGGTCGCGCTTGCCGTGTTCATGCCCATCGTGGCCGGCATGGGCGGCAACGCCGCGACGCAGACGCTGACCGTCGTCGTGCGCGGCATCGCGCTCGGCGAGCTCTCGTGGCAGAACTCGCGCAAGGCGCTGCTGAAGGAGGCCGCCGTCGGGATCGGCAACGGCCTGACCCTGGGGCTGCTCGCTGCGATCGTCGCGTGGATGATGAAGGGAGATCTCGTGCTCGGAGGCGTGCTCGCGCTCGCCATGATCATCAACATGTTCGTCGCCGCAACCGCCGGAACGCTGATCCCGCTCGGCCTCCGTGCCCTGAAGATCGATCCGGCGCTGGCGTCGTCGGTGTTCATCACGACATTGACCGACGTCGCGGGATTCGCCTCGTTCCTCGGTTTGGCGACCGTGTTCCTGAAGTACCTGCACGGGTAGGCGGCGGGCGGCCGATGTACCCGGCCGTTGCGAAGCGCCCCCCGTAGCGGCCCGACCCCGTGGGGCCTTACCGACACGAACAGGGACGTGGACCTCCTCACGAACCGGGACGTGGGCCTGACGTCCCGTCCCCTCGAGCCACACGCATGACGTGCATGCCTCTGCCGTATCGACGAGCGATTTCCCGCGGCAGGCGCGGCGATTGATAAGATAGGGGGCTGGACATGCCGTTGTTCACGGCCGACGCCCTCATCCTGCGCACCTATAAGCTGGGCGAATCCGATCGCATCGTGGTCTTCCTCACCGACGACCGCGGCAAGAAGCGCGGGGTGGCCAAGGGAGCGCGGCGGCCGCGGTCGCGTTTCGTCGGCGCGCTCGAGCCGCTCACACAGGTGCGCCTGGCGTACTTCGAGAAGGAGCATCGCGAGCTGGTTGGCTTGAACTACGCCGAGCCGTCGCGCTCGCCGTTGTCGGCCCGGCCGGAGGCGCTCGGGCACATCGGCTACTTCGCCGAGCTCCTCGATCAGTGGGCGCAGGACGGCGATCCGAACGAACGGCTGTTTCGCCTTGGCGCGTCGCTCCTCGAAGCGCTGGCCGCCGGGGGCGCGGTCGAGCCGCTGGCGCGGTATTTCGAGTTCTGGCTGCTGCGGCTCCAGGGCGTGTACCCGTCGATCGTGAGGTGCCATGCCTGCGGTGGCGCGCTCGACTCCACGGGCGGCGGGGCGTATCTCGCCTCAGGGAGTGCCGTGTTCACGTGCACGTCCTGCGCCCCGGCGGCGCACGTGCGGGAGCCCCATTTGTCGCGCGCCGCGCTGGCGTTTCTGCGCGCCGCGCGGCGGATACCGCCTGGGGACGTGACGGCGCTCGACGTGAGCGGCGACACGCTGGCGGAGCTCGAAACAGTGCATCGCCTGCTCATGGGGCGGCATCTCGAGCGCGAGCTCAAATCTACACGGGTCCTGCGGGACCTGCGGCGTGCGGCGCGCGTGGCGCCACTGCGGGAAGCGGAAGCGAAGCGTTGACGTTCCAGGATCTCATCTTCAAGCTGTCCCAGTTCTGGGTGGCCCAGGGCTGCATCCTCCAGCAGCCGCTCGATCTCGAAGTCGGCGCCGGCACGTCCCATCCCGAGACGCTGCTCCGGGTGCTCGGCCCGCAGCACTGGAGCGTCGCCTACGTGCAGCCCTCGCGGCGTCCCGACGACGGACGTTTTGGCGAGAATCCCAATCGGCTGTTCAAGCACCACCAGTTCCAGGTCATTCTCAAACCGTCCCCCGACGAGGTGCAGCACCTCTATCTGCAGAGCCTCGAAGCCTGCGGCATCAACCCACGACAGCACGACATCCGCTTCGAGGAAGACAACTGGGAATCGCCGACGCTCGGCGCGTGGGGCATCGGCTGGCAGGTGCTCTTCGACGGCCTCGAGATCACGCAGTTCACCTATTTTCAGCAGGTAGGCGGCATCGACCTGTCGCCGATCTCGTGCGAGATCACCTACGGGCTCGAGCGGATCGCCATGGCGCTGCAGCGTGTCGACAATGTCTACGACATGGAGTGGGCGCCGGGCGTGACGTACGGCGCCGTGCGGCTGCGCGAGGAGGTCGAGCACTCGAAGTACGCGTTCGCCCAGGTCGACATGCCGCGGGAGGCGTTTGCTGCGCATCATCGCGACCTGTTCGAGAGCCACTACGCGTTCTGCGGCGTGCTCCTCCGCTCGGGCCTCGTGCTGCCCGCGCTCGAGGAGTGCCTGAAGTGCTCCCACCTGTTCAACATCCTCGACGCCAGCGGCAGCGTCGGCGTATCGGAGCGGACAGCCTACATCCTGCGGGTGCGGCAGCTGGCAGTCGGGATTGCGAAGGCGTATGTGGAGGGACTGGCGACGGACGACGAGGGCTCCAGGCCCCAGGCTCCGGGTTCCGGACCGCGTCTGGCTCCCGGGGCCTGACAAGTCCCGCGAGCTGGTGTCTGCAAACATCAATGAATCGAGAACTCGTCATCGAACTCGGCCTCGAAGAGCTCCCGCGACTTGGGTCGCGATTGCGGAAAGCGTACGCGGAGGGAGTGGCGACGGACGACAAGGGCTCCGGGGCCTGACAAGCCCAGGGGCCTGGAGTCGAGCCTGGAGCCTGCACGCATCAATGAATCGAGAACTCCTGATCGAACTCGGCGTCGAAGAGCTGCCCGCGAGCTGGTTGCCGCCGCTCACGCGGCAGCTGGCGGAGGTCACCGCGCGGCAGCTCGACGCTCAGCGGCTGGCCATGGACGCGCCGCCCGACGCGTACAGCACGCCGCGGCGTCTCGCGGTCCGCGTGGCGGGCATCGCCGAGCGACAGCGAGATTCCGAAGAGCTCCTCACCGGCCCGCCGGTGTCGGCGGCGACGGGGCCGGACGGGCGGCCGACGCCAGCCGCGTCCGGCTTTGCGAGGAAACACGGCGTGGCGGTCGGCGATCTCGAGCACGTGCAGACACCAAAGGGGTCCTATCTCGCGTACCGCAATCGGCTGCGCGGCAAGTCTGCCGTCGATGCGCTGCCGGACGTGCTGACAGGCGTGCTGCGCGGCCTCACCTTTCCGAAACAGATGCACTGGGACGCGCTGCTCGACGATGGCAAGGGCGAGCTGACATTTGGCCGGCCGATCCGCTGGCTGCTGTTCCTGTACGGCGGCCGGGTGGTGCCGTATGTCATCCGCCGATCGGCCGCCGCCCAGAGCCCGCTCGTGCAGGAAATTCGCAGTGGCCCTGCCACCCACGGACACCGGTTTCTGGCGACCAGCGGGCGATCGGGGCGTGCGATCAAGGTGAAGACCTTCGACGAGTACCGCGCCCGGCTGGCCGAGAACTTCGTCGTGCTCGATCGCGAGGAGCGCCGCGAGCGGATTGTCCGCGACCTCGAAATCCAGGCCGGACGCCTCGGCGTGCGCGTGCATCGCGCGTCGGTCGCGGCGTCAGGCCTGCTCGACGAGGTGCCTGATCTCCTCGAATATCCGACCGTCATCGCCGGCCACTTCGGGCCGGAGTTTCTCGAGTTGCCGGAGGAGGTGCTGACGACGACGATGATCCATCATCAGCACTGGTTTCCGGTCTCCGACGAGGCCGGGACGCTGCGGTCCGGGTTTCTGGCGGTTACCAACGTGCAGCCGGAGAAACCCGAGGTGATTGCCCGCAACGCCGAGCGCGTGCTCGCGGCGCGGCTGCGCGATGCCCGCTTCTTCTGGGACGCGGATCGCAAAACGCCTCTCGAGAGCCGCATCGCGCGGCTCGACACGATCCTGTTCCACAAGAAGCTGGGGAGCTACCGCGCGAAGGCCGAGCGCGTGGAGCGCCTGTCGCGGTGGGTCGCGGAGCACCCGCTCGAGAGCGCTGCCTCGGCGGATGCCGCCGCCCTGGCCGGGCGGCTTGCCAAAACGGATCTTGCCACCGACATGGTCCGCGAGTTCACGGAGCTGCAGGGCACGATGGGCGGCATCTACGGCCGGACCGAGGGGCTGCCCGAGCCGGTGTGGAAGGCAATTTACTTCCACTACCTGCCGGCCGCGGTCCAGGCGGAGGCGCCGCCCACGCGCGAACAGCTCGGCGCCGGCGCCACGACGTGGGCCGCCGTGTCACTGGCCGACAAAATCGACACGCTCGTCGGATCGTTCGCCGCCGGCGAGCGCCCGAAGGGCGCACGCGATCCGTACGGGCTGCGGCGCCAGGCCCACGGGGTGTTCCGGATCCTGGTGGACCTGCCCGAGCTGACCGGGCTCGCTGTGCGGCCCGTCATCGGTCCGCTGCTGGACGCGGCGGCGGCCGGCTACAGCGGCGTGACGCTCGACGAGGACGCGCGTGGTGCCCTGCTGGCCTTCCTTGGCGAGCGCCTCGGGTACGTCCTCGAACAGCGCGGCTACGATCAGCGGAACGTGCGTGCGGTGATGCAGGCGCAGCCGATTGACGAAATGAGCCCCCTCGTCGCGCGACGGATGCTCGAGACGCTGCCGGAATTCACCGGGACGGCGGAGTTCACCCAGCTCGCGACCGCGTTCAAGCGGGTGAAGAACATCGCGCGCGAGCTGCCCGACGAGGAGTTCGATCGCCTCGAACGCGAGGAGCCGCAGCTGGGGCAGCTGCTGCACGAGCCCGCGGAGGTCGCGCTGGCCGGCGAGCTCGACGCGCGGCGTCCTGTAATCGAGTCCCTGCTGGCCGGGGGCGCCAATTACCGCCGCGCATTGGCCGAAGCCGCGGCGTTCGGGCCGGCGGTGGACCGCTTCTTCACTGACGTGTTCGTGATGGTCGACGACCAGGCGCTTCGCCGTGCGCGCCTGCGGCTGATGAAGCGGCTGGCACGGCTCATTCTCTCGCTCGCAGACATCTCGGAAATCGTTTTGCAGACGGAGTCCTAATTATGGCGAAGGCGAAGACAGCAGCGAAAAAGGCGTCGGTACCGAAGGCACTGGTCAAGGCGGTCAGGGCGGCAGTGGCGCCCCCGAAAAAGGCGCGCGCGAAGAAGCACGTCTTCTTCTTCGGTGCCGGCAAGGCGGATGGCGATCGGACGATGAAGGACGTGCTCGGCGGCAAGGGCTCGGGTCTCGCCGAGATGACCAACGCCGGCCTGCCGGTGCCGCCCGGGTTCACCATCTCCACAGGCGTCTGCAACATCTACTACGCGGAGAAAGGGCGCATCCCAGCCGAGATCGATCGCGAGATCGAAGACAACCTGCGCAAGCTGGAAAAGGCCGCCGGCAAGAAGCTCGGCGACGTGTCGAACCCGCTGCTCGTGTCGGTCCGGTCGGGCGCGAAGTTCTCCATGCCGGGCATGATGGACACGATCCTGAACCTCGGGCTGAACGACCAGACGGTCGAGGGGCTCTCCGCCAAGACCGGCAACCCGCGGTTCGCATTCGACAGCTACCGGCGGTTCATCCAGATGTTCGGCAACGTCGTGCTCGGCATCTCGAAGGACAAGTTCGAGCACGAGTTCGAGGCGGTGAAGCAGGAGCGTGGCGCCGCGACCGACACCGATCTCGACGTCGACGGCCTGCGCGAGGTCGTGCGCCGCTACAAGGAAGTGGTCACGCGCGAGTCCCGGAAGCCGTTCCCGCAGGATCCGCTGCAGCAGCTGCGCGGCTCCCGCGACGCGGTCTTCAAGTCGTGGATGAACCAGCGCGCCAAGGACTACCGGCGTATCTACGAGATCCCCGATCACATCGGCACCGCGGTCAACGTGCAGGCAATGGTGTTCGGCAACACCGGTGACCGGTCAGCCACCGGCGTGGGCTTCACGCGCAACCCCGCCACCGGCGCGAAGGAGTTCTTCGGCGAGTTCCTCGTCAACGCCCAGGGCGAAGACGTCGTGGCCGGCGTGCGCACGCCGTTGCCGATCGTCGAGCTCGAGCAGGTGATGCCGAAGAGCTACAAAGAGCTGCGCTCGATCACGACTCGGCTCGAGCGCCACTACAAGGACATCCAGGACTTCGAGTTCACGATCGAAGACGACACGCTCTACATGCTGCAGACGCGAAGCGGCAAGCGCACGGGCTACGCCGCCGTCGTGATTGCGACCGACCTGGCCGCCGAACGGCTCGTCACTCCGCGCGAGGCGCTGCTGCTGGTCGAGCCGATCTCGCTCTCGCAGCTGCTGTCGCCCGTGTTCGATCCGAAGGAATGGAAGAAGCTGCCGACCCTCACCAAGGGCCTGCCGGCCTCGCCCGGTGCGGCATCGGGCCAGGTGGTCTTCACGGCGGACCACGCGGTCGAGTGGACGGCGCAGGGCAAGAAGGTGCTCCTGGTGCGAAAGGAGACCGTGCCCGACGACATCCACGGGATGGAAGTCGCCCAGGGCGTCCTGACGGCCACCGGTGGCATGACGTCCCATGCGGCCGTCGTCGGGCGGCAGATGGGCAAGCCGTCGGTCGTCGGTGCGGGCGCACTCGTGATCGTCGAGAAGAACAAGACGATCACCGTGCAGGGCCAGACGCTGAAGGAAGGCGACTGGGTTTCTTTCGACGGCCTGACCGGCGAGGTCAAGGTTGGCCAGGTGGCCACCAAGCCGAGCGAGATCCTCCAGGTGCTCGCGGGCGAGATGAAGCCGGAAGAATCCGACATCTACCAGCGCTTCGACAAGCTGCTCACGTGGGCCGACAAGGAACGGACGCTCGGCATCCGCGCCAACGCCGATCTGCCCGACCAGGCGGAGCTCGCCTACGCGTTCGGCGCGCGCGGCATCGGGCTGTGCCGCACCGAGCACATGTTCTTCGGGGAGGGACGCATCGAGAAGGTGCAGAAGATGATCCTCGCCGACAATGAGGCCGACCGCCGCGCGGCGCTGAACGAGCTGCTGCCGCTGCAGCGCGCCGACTTCTACGGCGTGTTCAAGGGCATGCACGGCGAGCCGGTCACCATCCGCACGATCGATCCGCCGCTGCACGAGTTCCTCCCCAAGCGAGAGGACCTCATGGTGGACGTGGCCCGCCTCGAGGCGAAGGGCGGCCAGGAGCGGGAGCTTGGCGAGAAGCGCCGGCTGCTGGCCCGCGTCGAGCAGCTGCACGAGTTCAACCCGATGCTCGGCCATCGCGGCGTGCGGCTGGGGATCACCTATCCCGAGATCACCGAGATGCAGGCGCGCGCCATCTTCGAAGCGGCGGCGCAGCTGCACAAGGAAGGCCTCAAAGTCGTCCCCGAGGTGATGATCCCGCTGGTCGGCCTGGTCAAGGAGCTGCGCGATCAGAAGGTCATCGTCGACCGCGTGGCCGCCGACGTGATGAAGGAGCAAGGGGTCAAGTTCAAGTACCTCGTGGGCACGATGATTGAGGTGCCGCGCGGAGCCGTGACGGCCGACGAGATCGCCCTCGAGGCGCAGTTCTTCTCGTTCGGCACCAACGACCTGACCCAGCTCACCTTTGGCTTCTCGCGGGATGACGCCGGCAAGTTCCTCGGCATCTACCAGGAAAAGAAGATCCTGGATCGCGACCCGTTCGCCTCGATCGACACGGTTGGCACGGGCGGTCTCGTGGCCATCGCCGTCGAGAAAGGCCGGAAGGCGCGGCCCGACATCAAGCTCGGGATCTGCGGCGAGCACGGCGGCGACCCCTCGTCGATCCACTTCTTCCACAAGGTGGGTCTCAACTACGTGAGCTGCTCACCGTACCGCGTCCCCGTCGCCCGCCTCGCCGCGGCGCACGCGGCGCTGCAGGTGAAGGTGGGGGACTGATTCATCGGCTCCGGGCTCCAGGCTCCAGGGCTCCGGGCCGTGTCTGGCTCCGGACTGGAGCCTGACAGCGCCTGGGGGCTGGAGCCTGGAGCCTGGAGCCTGTGATTTCCGTCTTCCTCCACCGCCACGACGTCACCGAACGCGTGCCGGCAGTCGAGCCGAAGTGGCTCGCAGCCGGCAGCGGGGTGACGTTGTGGGTGGATCTGTCCGCACCCACGCCGGACGAGTTCCGAATCCTTTCGGATACCTTTCACTTTCACCCGCTGGCCGTTGAAGATGCGGTGGCCGAAGTGCCGCATCCGAAGATCGAGCCGTACAACGGCTACGTGTACCTGATCCTGCACGGCATCGACTTCCGGGCCGCGCAGCACCGGTTCGCCACGCACGACACCGACTTCTTCCTCGGCAGCAACTACCTGGTCACCGTGCACGACGGTCAGACGCGCACGATCAAGGAGATGCACGAGATCTGTCAGCGGAACGAGCACCTGCTCGCGGAGGGGCCGGTCGCGTTGATGCATCGCATCATCGACCTGATGGTCGATCACTACCGGCCCGAGGTGGACAAGCTCGATACCCGCGTCGACGCGCTCGAGGAGTCCGTGTTCGAGAATCCGTCCGGGGACATGATTCGCGACATCCTCTCGCTCAAGCGCGACATCAACTCGCTGCGGCGGGTCGTGCTGCCGCAGCGCGACGTGGTGGGGCGCCTGGCGCGCCGCGAGTTCTCGTTCATCTCCGACGAGCTCGCCTACCGCTTCCGCGACGTGTTCGATCACCTGGTGCGGCTCAGCGACGAAGCGCTGCTGCTGCAGGACCGCGTCACGAGCATCCTCGACGCGCACCTCTCGAACGTGTCGAACAGGCTGAATCAGCAGATGAAGCTCCTGACGCTCGTCACGGTGGTCGCCTTGCCGTTCACCGTGCTCGGCGGGCTGTTCGGGATGAACGTGCACCTGCCCGGCATCTCGGACGCGAACGACCCGCGCGCGTTCTGGTCGATCCTCGGTTTCGCGCTGGCGCTGGTGCTGGTGATGCTGGCCTTTCTCCGGAAGAAGCGGTCGCTCTAGTGGGCCGCATCCACCGTTTGCCGCCGGACCTTGCCGACCAGATCGCAGCGGGCGAGGTCGTCGAACGTCCTGCCTCGATCGTCAAGGAGCTGGTGGAGAACGCCATCGACGCGGATGCGCGGCGTGTCACCGTGACGATCGAGTACGGCGGCAAGCGCCTGGTGCGCGTCGAAGACGACGGCATGGGAATGGACCCCGAGGATGCGCGGCTGGCGATCGAGCGGCACGCCACGAGCAAGCTGCGGCGGGCCGAAGACCTCGCCGCCATTGCCACGCTCGGCTTTCGCGGCGAGGCGCTGCCGAGCATCGCGTCGGTGTCTCACTTCACGCTGCGGACGCGCGCCCGCGGGGAGCAGAGCGGCTCCGAGATTCGCGTGCACGCGGGCACCGTCGCATCGATGGTCGAAGCCGGGATGCCGGAGGGCACGCGCGTCGACGTCGAGGAGGTGTTCTACAACCTGCCCGCGCGCCGGAAGTTCCTGAAGTCCGACCAGGCGGAATCCGCCCACGTCTCGCGCACCGTCACGCAGCTCGCGCTCGGCGCGCCGGCCGTCGGGTTCACGCTCATCAGCGCCGGGCGGCGCTTGCTCGAGTGCCCGCCGGTCGCCGGCCTCGCCGAGCGCCTGTACCAACTGTACGGAGAACCCGACGACCTGATGCGCGTCGACAAGGAGGCGGCCGGCGTACGCATCACCGGCTACGCCGCCGGGCTCGCGGAGAGCGGCCCGCGGCGTGGGCCGCAGAACATCTTCATCAACGGCCGCATGGTGCGCGACAAGACGATTACCCATGCCATCATCGACGCCTACAGCGTGGCATCGATCAAGGAACGCAGCCCCGAAGTGCACCTGTTCATCGAGATGCCCCTCGATGCGGTGGACGTGAACGTGCATCCGAGCAAGGCGGAGGTCCGTTTCCGCGAGGGGTCGCTGATTCACGAGCTCGTGCGCCGCGCGCTCGGTGACGCGCTCGGCCGCGGTCCCGCCCCGCCGCTGGTGCTCACGCCTCCTTCCGAACTGGCCGGCGTCCCGGGCCAGACGCTGACGCTCCCGGGGGTGCTCACCGGCGGCTATTTCCCGAGCCGGTGGCTGGCTCCCGGCCCCGGGCTCCAGCCTCCAGGCAGCGTTTCGGCTCCTGGGCCGTCGGTGCCCGGGGCCGGACAAACCCCGGAGTCCGGAGCCCGGAGCCCGGAGCCCGGTACGGGTGTTCCTCCGTCCATCCGCCCGATGATCCCCCTTGGCCAGTTCCGCGACACCTTCATCATCGCGGTCGACGACGAAGGCATCGCGATCATCGACCAGCACGTGGCCCACGAGCGCGTCCTCTTCGAGCGGACCATGGAGCGGCTGACGGCCGGACGGCTCCAGAGTCAGCGCTTGCTCCACCCGCTGCTGCTCGACCTGACGCCGGACGGACGACAGGCGCTCGTCACGCACGCCGCGGATCTCGAGCGGCTCGGGTTCGAGGTGGAGGAGTTCGGCGGCGACGCGGTGCGCGTGTGCGCCATGCCGGCGCTGCTCGACGCCGAGTCGGCCGCCGCAGCCGTGCGCGCCCTGGCGCAGGATCTCGAAGGGCTGGATCGCGGCGCGCGCGTCGAGGAAACATTGAAGCGGATCGCCGCGACCATCGCGTGTCATGCCGCGGTGAAGGCGAACTATCCGCTCACCTACGACAAGATGGTCCACATCCTCGCGGAGCTGCGCGCGACGGCGTATTCCACCATCTGCCCGCACGGCCGTCCCGTGATGCTGCGGCTGACGAGGCGAGAGGTCGAAAAAAATTTTCAGCGCATCTGACAAAATGCCAATTCTGTCCTGTTGAGATTGACCGCAAAAAAACGCGCTGCTACAGTGCAGAGGTCGTCGGTCCCTGCCGATACAATAACCGACGCTCGATCCAAGCGAAAAGGCACCCCGCCACGGGGTCGCAAAGCTGTAAGCTGCGCCGATGCGCAGTGGTTTAGCTGCCGAACTTGGAGCATCCGCGATCCGCGGACCACTCCACGGCAGCTTTTGGGAGACCGTGGAGCCCTCGATGGCCGTCCGACGCCTCATCCTCGCCACCA
Source organism: Vicinamibacteria bacterium (assembly GCA_963697705.1). Classification (GTDB taxonomy): domain Bacteria; phylum Acidobacteriota; class Vicinamibacteria; order Vicinamibacterales; family JAENWD01; genus CAVUCH01. The sequence continues at coordinate 78,676 of CAVOPA010000003.1, read as the reverse complement.
GCCTCACCGTCGTCACCGCCGTCCTCTTCTTCGGAATGGGACAGTACAGCGCGCAGCGGCTGCTTGCGCGGCAACAGGCGGAAAGCGAGGCGCGCATCGATGCGCTCCGGGCCGAACTGCTCCGATCCATCGCGCATCGCGACGACGCGGTGTCGCTCTTCCCGGCCGGCACGTCCGGGCAGGCGGCAGGCCGCCAGGCGCAAAGCCGCGACGCGCTGGTGAGCGACATCAAGAAGCAGTTGCAGAGCGAGATGGGCTTGCTGCCCGTGGAATTGCTGCGGTCTCGGCGGCAAAGCTTCGTCGAGCTCTACGCCTACGACAACCTGGGCAAGACGAACTACGGCACCGCCGGATACCTTGGGCAGGGCTACTTCATCACCGTGAAGCACGGCGTCATCGTGCTGCCGGATGAAGGAGAACCGACTCAGACAACGCGCCGCATCGACTCGATTCGTCTGAGCTTCGGCGGACGGCGGGTCGCCGCGCACGTGGTCGACTCCGGCGACGCCGACGTCGAAGTGCACAGCGGCGACTGGGCGATCCTGAAGGTGACCGAGCCGATCGAGTTGCCGGCGTTGAAGCTCGATACCGAGTTCGCGTACGAGTTTGCCGAGCCCATCTTCCGCCTGGGCAACGACTACTCGAAGGGCATCATCGTGTCGACGGGCTATGTCGGCCAGCGCACAGGCAATGGCCTGGTGACCTGCCTCACCGACGGTCACCCCGGCGTCTCCGGCGGCGGCGTGCTCGATCGAGACGGCGACCTGGTGGGGATCCCGATTGGCAGGATGCAGGGCGACTACCGCTTCTCGTTCATCCTCCCCGTGCGTCACGAGATGTTCCGCAAGGTGCCGGAACTGCTGACTGCAACCCACTGACGATCCGCGCCGCGTGGGCCTTCACCACGAAGGCGGACACCGCAGGGGAGGCCAAAAAGTAGAACCCGGAACCCGGCACCCGGAACCATAGAACCCGGACCCCGGAACGAACGAGGAACCCCGGAACGCAACCCGGAACCCAGAACCCGGCACCCGGGAACTAGGTTTTTCCCCCCGTCCTCCTTCTCCTAACCTCCTCCCACCCATCCAGCCGCCGCTTGATCTCCTTCTCGAATCCGCGCTCGGCCGGCTGGTAGTAGCGGCGGTCCTGCAGAGAATCCGGCAGGCAGCGCATGCCGGTCACCGCATCCGGTGCGTCGTGGGCGTACTCGTACCCGCGGCCGTACGCCAGGTCCTTCATCAACTTGGTCGGTGCGTTGCGCAGGTGCAGCGGCACCGGCTCGGTGGGCCCGTTGCGGGCGTCGTCTGCTGCGCGGCCGTAGGCCAGGTAGATGGCGTTGCTCTTGGGTGCCGTCGCGAGGTACACGGCCGCCTGCGCGAGGGCGGTGTTCCCCTCGGGCATGCCGAGAAAGTGCGCGGCCTCTTTCGCCGCGACCGTGACGGTCAGCGCCTGCGGATCGGCCATGCCGACGTCCTCCGACGCGAACCGCACGAGCCGCCGCGCGATGTAGAGCGGGTCCTCGCCCGCCTCGAGCATCCGGGCAAGCCAGTACAGCGCGGCATCGGGGTCGCTGTTCCGCATCGACTTGTGGAGCGCCGAGATGATGTTGAAGTGCTCCTCGCCGCCTTTGTCGTACAGGAGCATGCGACGCTGGATCACCTGCTCCGCGTACGGGCGATCGATTGAACGCCCGTCATCTGCGGCTGCGGGCGCGGACGCGGCGGCGAGCTCGAGCAGGTTGAGGGCCGAGCGCGCATCGCCACCGGATGCTCTCGCCATGAGCGCCAGCGCGTCGGGCTCGACCTGCAGCCGCTCGGCACCGAGCCCGTGCTCGACGTCCCGCAGCGCGCGCTCGAGGATGCTCAGGATCTCCTCCTCCGTGAGCCCGCGCAGCACGAACACGCGGGAGCGCGAGAGCAGCGCCGCGTTCACCTCGAACGAGGGGTTCTCCGTGGTGGCGCCGATGAGGACGATCGATCCTGCCTCGACGTGCGGCAGGAAAGCGTCCTGCTGCGCCTTGTTGAAGCGGTGGATTTCGTCCACGAACAGGATCGTGCGCTGGCCGCGCACGCGGCGGGCGCCCTCGGCGGCCGCCATCACCTCCTTGATGTCCTTGATCCCCGCGAGCACCGCGCTGAACGAGACGAACCGCGCTTTCGTGCGCTCGGCCACCAGTCGCGCGATCGTTGTCTTGCCGGTTCCGGGCGGGCCCCAGAGGATGATCGACTGCAGCCGATCGCGCTCGATGGCTTCCCGCAAGGGCCGTCCAGGCCCGAGCACGTCCTGCTGCCCGACGATATCGTCGAAACTGCGCGGCCGCATGCGCTCGGCAAGCGGCACGGTGCCGCGATCAGTCGGCGGAGGTGAATCATCGTCGAACAGATCGGATTGCATAACAGGCTCAGGCAGCAGGCTTCAGACGGAAGCTGCAGACGACAGGCTGCAGACTACAGGTGCTGCCGGCCACAGGCAGCGTCCGCGTGATCAAGATCCGACATCGTGCATCGTGCATTGTGCCGATCCTCGCCCATCTATCCTCTATGACCTGCTCGCGACGCGCGCTCGCTGTCGTCGCGCCTCGTACAGAATTATCGCGGCTGCGACGGCGACGTTCAGCGACTCGACCGGCGCCTGCATTGGAATCGTCAGCCGCGCGTCGGCAGCATCGACCACCGCTTGCGGCAGGCCGGTGCCTTCGGCGCCGACGAGCACCGCGCAGGGGCCGTCGAGCGCCACGCGGTCAATGGGGGTGCCGTCGAGTGCCGTTGCGATGACGTGCAGGCCGCGCGCCCTGCACGCCGTAACCGCCTCGTCCACGGCCGGCAGGAGTACGACCGGCAGCCGGAACGTGCTGCCCATGGCACCCCGCAGGGCCTTCCACCCAAACGGGTCGGCGGACGACCCGGTGGCGACCACGCCGGTGGCACCGGCGGCTTCAGCCGCACGGATGATGGCGCCCACGTTCCCGGGATCCTGCACGTCGACGGCAACAACGACGAGCGGAGCGGCCGTTTGCAGCACGCCTTCCAGCGTATGCCGGGCGGCGCGTGCGAGACCGACCACGCCCGACGGCGTGCGTGCCGGGCTCATCGCCTCGATGACCTTGTCGGCCACGAGCACACGCGTCACGTCGGGCGAGAGCGCCGCGAAGAGGCGTGCGGCTTCGGGATTCGCGAGGGCCTTGTCGGTGAACGCCGCCGCCTCGATGACCCACCCTGCGCGGGAGGCTTCGCCGACGAGCGTTGCGCCCTCCACGAGCACGAGATCGTCAGCGCCGCCCGGCCGCCGGGCAGCATCGCGGAATCGGGTGACGAGCGCATTCTGGCGGCTGGTGATGCGGGCGACCGGCTGGGGCGGCATGGTCGTGGTCACCTGCGGCAGGCCGGCTCAGGATAGCAGATATGTTAGAATTGCCCGTCGTTTCGCGGCCGAGCGACAGGCGGGCCGGGACGGTTTTTCGTGGCTATCACCGACGAAAAACCTTCTCGGCCCTTTTTGTGACCCATGAAAGAACAGATCATCAAGCGCCTGCAGGACGAGATCGCCCTGCTCGAACGTGAGCTGCACAACGAGCTGCCGAAGGAAATCCGGCGCGCACGCGAGCTCGGCGATTTGCGGGAGAACGCGGAGTACCACGCCGCGAAGGAGCGCCAGACCTTCGTCCAGGCGCGCATCGCGAACCTCCAGCGCCGGGTCGCCGCGGTGCAGATGATCAACCTCGATCGCATCCCGAAGGATCGTGTGGGCCTCGGCTCGACCGTGCACCTCCGCGAGCAGGGCGCCGGCGAGATCGTCTACCAGCTGGTGATGCCCGAGGATGCCGACGTCGAAAAGGGCCTCATCTCCGTGTCCTCGCCGATCGGCAAAGCGATCGTCAACAGGGAAGCAGGCGACGAGGTGATCGTCCAGGCTCCCAACGGCCGCCGCGAATTCGAGATCACCCGTCTCGTGACTATCCACGACATGGAATGACGGCAGCTGCCAGTCTGCCCGGGCCCAGCGCCTGATGACGCGCATGCCGCCTGACGTCTGCGATTGCCAGTGACCGAACCCTCCCCGGATCGCCGTCCCTACTCGCCGGAGCTCCGCACGGCCGTCGTCCTCTCCGGGACCGGCGCCGATGGTGCGTACCATGCCGGCGCGCTGCGTGCGCTGGCCGAAGCAGGCGTGAAGATCGACCTCGTCGCCGGGCATGGCATCGGCGCCGTGGGTGCCGTGTTCGAGGCGCTCGACGGCGGCGCGCGGCTGTGGGAAGGCAATGGTCTGTGGCGGCGCGCGGGCGTGCGACGGCTGTATGGCTGGCGAACGACATTGCGGGTCGCCGGCTGGAGCCTCGCGGCCGCCGCCCTGGTGTTGATCGTGCCCGTGGCGGTGCTCGCCGGCGGCCTCATCGTGTACGCCGGCGCTCTGCTGCTCGAAACCGCGGGATCGGGGACGGCCGCCGGCGTCGCCTCCGGCTACACCGCGCTCGTCGCCGACGCATTCGGACCCACCGGGCTTCCGATGTGGCTGCCGCGGCTGGCGCTGCTCGTGGTGCTGGTGCTCGCCTCGGCGATCGCGATCGCAGCGCTCGTTCACACGCGGCTGCTGCCCGCGCGGCGGCGGCAGCGCGGCGGGTTCTGGTGGGCCGCCCTCGCCGCACCCATGGGCGACGGCGCGGCTGCGGCGTACTTCCGGGAGGGGCTGTGGGATCTGATTCGCGGCGGCACGAAGATCCGACAGCCGGACACGAAGGACCTCGCCCGCCGCTATGCCGAGCTCCTCGCCGACAACCTCGGACAGCCCGGCTTCCGCGAGCTGCTCATCGTCGTGCACGACCTCGATGCGCGGCGCGACCTGGTGTTCGCGCTGCTTGCGCCGGCCGAGCGCCGACCATTCTTTCTGCGCAAGCCGGTCCACGGCGGCGAGCGCCGGTCCGCCGAGGCCTTCGATCTGGCCGGCGTCGCCCGCGACCAGAGCCTGCCGGCGCTGGCCGGCGCGTTGGCAATCCCGGGGCTCACCGAGCCCGCGCTGATGCTGTTTCCGGCCGAGAGCCACTGGCGCGGTGAGGCGCACCGCCTGTGCGATCGGCCTGGGTCGCTGGCACGGGTGCTCGAGGAGGTCGAGGCTGCGGGCGCCCGCCAGGTGATCGTCGTGACCGCCGCGCCGGAGCTCGGCGGACCGCATGCGCTCAGCACGCGCGGGGCGGCGCCCCGCGCCCGAGTCGGCGACTTCCTCGCCGCCGCGGAGGCGGCGGGCGTGCGCGATGGGATGCTCGCGGCGGCCGGCTGGTTCGAGGGTTTGTTCGTGATCAGGCCCGCGCACAACCCCGTCGGGCCGCTGGATCTCGGGGGCGCCTTCGACGAGCGATCCGACAGGTGGCAGGGCGTCGGCGAACTACTGGATCGCGGCTATGAAGACGCGCACCGGCAGTTCGTCGAGCCGGTGCTGGCGGCCAGCGGAGAGGCGCTGGCCGACGCCAGCGTCAGGGGCGTGAGCTGACGACGGCCGGAGGCGCCGGCTCGCGGCGGCGATCCGCCGGCCCGTGCTCGTGCAGGAAGTGCAGCGCGAGCTCCAAGACCTTCTCGTTCAGCTCGGTCGCCTGCAGGTTGCCGAAGCGCTGGCGGAACGCCACCATCGGCACGACAGCCTTCGCCATGGCGCGGTGTCCGCCGGCGCTGCCGATTTCGCCGAAGCACTTGCGGACGAACTCGCCGGCGTTACGCGAGTAGCCGAGATTCCGCACCGACAGCACCAGGCGGTCGTTGACGACGCCCGAGACGATTGTCCACTTGACGTCCTCGAGCTGCAGGAAGAAGTCGGCCACGTACGGGATGAAGTCCTCGCGCAGGCTCTCGCCGATGAAGGCGGAGAACACCTGCTCCCGGAGCTTCCCGTTCTGCGTCGCGCGGACGACGTACTCGAGCCGCTCGAGCGTGATTTCCGCACCTTCCATCTTGCGGATGAGGGCCGCGTCGGCCAGCGGGTACAGGTACGAGAACGCCTCGAGATCGACGCGGTTCGCCTGGCGGTTGAAGAACAGCGTGTCGGACTTGATGGCGTAGAGCATCGCCGTCGCGGTGCGCTCGGAGATGTTCACGTCCACGGCGCGCAGGTGCTCGGTGAGAATCGTGCAGGTGGATCCGTAATCGGCGCGGATGTCCTTGAACATCGCGCTCCAGCCCGTGGTTTCGGGATGGTGGTCGATGACCAGATCGACGCGATCGACCAGGCCGCTGAAGTAGTGCGGCTGCACGTCCACGAGTGCGATGCGGTCGAAGGTCTTCAGGTCGGCCGCCGTGATCGTCTCCACGTGGATGTCGAGCAGGTTCGCCATCCGCAGGTTTTCCGGCCGGGTGACGTTCTGGATCGCGCCGATGATGGCCGTGGTCTTGGTGCGGCGGAGCAGGTTGCGCACCGCCAGGCCGCTGGCCATGGCGTCGGGATCGGGATCGTGATGCAGCAGGATCAACACGCGGTCGGCGTCGCTGAAGTAGCGCTGATACTGCTGCACGCGTGCGCGCGTCAGCGATCGACTGAACTCCGTGCGGAGCGGGCCGCCAAACAGCTCCGCCATCGTGAGGTACGACACGTCGGGGAAGATGGCCTTGAGTTCGTCCTCGCGTTTCGTGGACTGGCCGGTGCCGACACCGAGCACGTAGATCAGCGTGCCGCCCGCGTCGTGCAGCGCGTCGAGCGCCTTCCGCAGGCTGCGGCGGCCGTTGTCTTCGACGATGATGCAGGTGTTCGGGGTGAGATTCGTTTTGAGGTAGGTGTCGGTGCGCTTCAGGTCGCCGGCGGTGATATGGATCCCGTCGTCGGCGAGGCGCTTCGAGAGCGCCTTGTTTTCGACGAGGAACTCCACTTCGAAGCTGGGCAGCAGGATCTCGTCGAGGACCCGGATGATCAGCTCGTCCTGACAGACCGCAAGGCACTTCATCGGACGGCCCGCGGTACCACGACGCGCGCAAGGGGCATGGGCGTAACGTCCGATTATACGCGCCCGGCCCGCAGATTGTAACTGGCAGTCCTGTGAGCGTCGCCAAACTCCTGGCCGTCGCCGGGGTCGTGTTCCTGGTGGGAACGTTCCCGTCCACCGCCCGGGCGGCGGAGCCCCCGGCCCCGTGCGCGACGTGCGTCGCGCTTCTCGTCAGCCCGAACGACGCGGAAGCGGCGCTCGACGCGCAGGCCCGTATGACGGGCGTCGACCTGGTTTTCGCGCGCGACCAGTCCCCGGCGCCTGCACTCATCGAGCGGCTCGCACGGGCCGGCGCACGCGTGTGGATGACGAAGCCCGCGGGTGCTGCCGCTGACTCGCCTCCAGATCTCTCCTTCGTGACCGGCGTATTCCTCGTTCCCGATGGCTCGCCCGGCGGCGGGGCAAACGAGACGCTGTTTGCGATCAGGCGCACGGCGACCGCCCTCCGCGCGGTCCGGCCGGAGCTGCGAGTGGGCCTGGTGCTGACGCCGGCACTCACGACGTTGTCGGGCGCCGCTGGCGTCGCGCCGTACCTTGACGCCGTGTGGCTGCCGCCCGACCTCGCAGGGGCGGCGGCCGCAATGGCGCGCCACTATGCCGGGCTGGCGCTCTGGCTCGAACGCGGGGACTCGGACGTGATCGCAGCGGGCACAGGGCTCGCCGCGGAAACGGCGGTCGTGAATGCGTCCGGGCATTCGGCGGCCCTCGTGTCGGCGATGACCGCCCTGCGGCCTCTCATGCCGCCTGGGTTGACCCCGCTGCCTGCCGTGCAGGTCACGTGCGAGGGTTGTCGCGCCGAGGTGTGGCTGCACCCCGAGACGCTCGAGGCCATTGCGGTCGTGCACGGCGCTGCAGCAGGCGCCACCGTGGCGCTTGCCCCGGACGCGCTGCGGGTCACGCGCGCAGACCTGGCCAGCGGCGACACCGTCCCCGTAGCGATCGCACGCGCCCCCGGCGGCGTGCGCGTCGAGAATGCCGGCGGCTCCGACCCGCTGGTGCTGCGCATCGCCGGGTGGCGCGGCGTCGAGGAGGACGTCTACCGCGCGGACGTGCGCGTGTCGGCAGCGAAGACCCTGACCGTCGGCGAGATCATCGCCCGCCATCAGGCGCAGCACGCGCGGCAGGCGCGGCTCGTCGAGAACGCGGTCGCGTCTGGCACCACGGTGCTCACCTTCGAGGTGCCCGGCCTGGCCGGCCCGGTTGAAGTCGCCGCACAGACGACGATCTTCACGCGGGGCGCGCTCACCGAAGTGGCGCAACACGACGTCCGCGTGAACGGCGTCGACATGAACATCGGCGCGCGGGCTCCGAGGGTGCCGATCATCGAGCCCGAACGCGTCAGCACGCCGCCGCTCGCGATCGCGCTGTCGAACGCGTACGACTACGAGCTCACCGGACGCGACCGCGAGGCCGGACGGGACTGCTACATCGTTCGGTTCACACCGCAGGCCTCGGCCGCGACCTCGTTCACGGGGCGGGCGTGGATTGACGCGGCCGGCTTCGCGCTCGTGCGCATGGAGGCGACCCAGACGGGACTCACCGGGGCGATCGTCTCGAGCGAGCAGCACGACCAGTTCGCGCCGGTGCGCGTCAGCGACGTGGAGGTGTGGCTGCCGGCCCGGTCGAGCAGCTTTCAGATCTACCAGGCGGCGGCCCTCCGCACGCCGATCCATCGCGAGGTGGTCACGCCGCGGCACGAGATCAACATTCGCGATTTCGACGCTCGCCTGGCCGCTGCACATCGCTCGGACGCGGTGATGCTTCGCGATACGCCACAGGGATACCGGTACCTCCTTCCCGCGTCAACTGTGCGTTCGGCGGCGGGCACGGAACGCACACGCGTTCTTGCGCCCGACGCCGCGCAGCGGGTGGTCACGCTGGCGTTCGGCATGCTCGTCGACCCGAATATCAGCGTGCCGCTCCCGTACGCCGGCCTGAGCTATCTCGATTTCAACTTTCTCCACACCCACGCACAGTTCAGCGGGTTCTTCGGCGGCAGCTATGGTCAGGCGGCGTGGACGCTGCCGGGTTTCATCCGCCCGCGCTGGCAGCTCACGGGCCGTGCGTTCGGGATCGCGGTGCACTACAACGATCGTTCGCTCCGAGACGGGCGCGAGCAGTACGGCGAGAACATCGAGCAGCGGCCGTTCCGCGCGGACGCGACCCTGGTGGCGCCGCTGTCGCCGCGCATTCAACTGCGCGTCGGCTACGAATTCGAGTACACGGCGTTCCAGGGCGGCAGCGACACGGTCTCGAGCTTCGTCGTCCCTGCGGATGCCGTCGTTCACGGGCTCCGCGTGGCGCTCGACGTGCAGCGCGGCCCGTGGAGCGTGCTGACGTGGTGGAACCCGGCACGGCGACAGGGCTGGCGACGATGGGGCCGTCCCGAACTCGACTACACGCCAGCCGCATCGGACTTCCAACGATACGGCGTTACGGGATCCCGGTCCTGGGTGCTCGCGCCCGGCGCGCTCGCGCGCGTGGAGGGCAGCTGGGTGGGCGGCCACGACCTCGACCGGTTCAGCCGGTACACGTTCGACAGCTTCGAGAATCGATTGCGAGGATACCCGAGCGCGAGCCTGCGCTTCGACCGCGGCGCCATTCTGCGCACGGTCGGCACGTGGACAGGGCCGGGTCGCGTCCGGGTCGATGGCTTCTTCGATTACGCCGCGGTGCACGACCCCGGATTCGGCGGCGCCGTGAAGAGCTATCCCGGACTCGGCGCCGCACTCGAGGTGCCGCTGCCGAGGCGTATGCTGCTGGCGGTTGAGTACGGCTACGGAATCAACGCCCGCAACACGGATGGGTCACAGGGCACGCATGTGGTGAAGATTACAGGTTTCAAGATCTTCTGACCGCCGGAACATCTTGTATCCTGTGGACACATCAGTCCTGGCGGGCAGCGGCGTGTCAGCTGCCACGGCGACCGTGCCGGCGCATCCATGACCGCGTGGTGGCGTCGCTGGCAGGCGGCATGGCTGACAATGCTGCCGGACGGACGGAGAGGGATCACCGGGGGACAAGGGGGTTGCGGTGCATGTCGTCCTGCAGCGGCTGACGATCGGCAGCATGGCGGCGCTGGCGCTGGCGGCGGGCGTGAGCGCGCAGCAGGGAAGGTTCCGCTCGGGCGTCGATCTCGTCAACGTCGGCGTGATGGTGCTCGACAAGCGCGGCAACTTCATCACCGATCTGACCGAGCGCGACTTCGAGGTGTACGAAGAGGGCGAGCGGCAAACCCTGTCCTTCTTCTCGCGCGGCGACACGGCCGGCCAGGCGGAGAACCTGCGGCTCGGACTGCTGTTCGATACGAGCGGCAGCATGAACGACGACATCGAGCTGGCACGGACGGCGGCAATCAAGTTCCTGAAGGGGCTGCCCGAGGCGCAGGACGTCACGCTCGTGGACTTCGACACCGAGGTCCGCATCGCCCGCTACGGGCTGCGGGACTTCCCGCGCATGATCGAACGCATCCGCGGGCGAAGGCCGGAAGGGATGACCGCGCTGTACGACGCTCTTGGCGTCTATCTTGACGGGGTTACCGAGCTCGATGGCCGCAAGATATTGGTGATTTACACCGACGGCGGCGACACGCGCAGCGCCGTGACCTTCGCCCAGGCGCTCAGCATGCTCAAGATGGCCGATGTCACGGTCTACGCGATCGGGTTTCTCGACCACCAGAGCACCTCGCTCCGCTCACAGCAGAAGATGCAGTTGATGCAGATGGCCGAAACCACCGGCGGCCAGGCGTTCTTTCCTGCCTCGTCCCGGAACCTCACGGACATGTTCGACAAGATCGTGGCGCAGATCCGGGCGCAGTACAGCCTCGGCTTCACGTCGAAGAACGCCCGCAAGGACGGCACCTGGCGCAAGCTCGAGGTGCGTCTGGTCGGGTCGCACCTGCAGGAGCTCAGGGTCCGCTCCCGGAAGGGTTACTTCGCCCCGCTCCTCGAGCCCGCCAGTACCCGGAGCAGCGGGCAATAGCCCAGCGCCGTTCGGCCGGGCGCGGCAGAGCCTGTGGTACCATGATCGTTCGGGCACACCACAGCCGATCGCGCAGTACGCCTGCGCGCCGAATTACCGCCTAGCGTTCATGCCTTCTGTCTACGATCGTTTCAAGCTGGTTACCGACTTCGAGCTGCGCGGCGACCAGGCACGCGCACAGGACGAGCTCGTCGACGGGCTCGTCCGCGGCGATCGCCACCAGGTGCTGCTCGGCGTGACCGGCTCGGGCAAGACGTTCACGATGGCGCAGGTGATCGCGCGCGTGAACCGCCCCGCGCTCGTCATGGTTCACAACAAGACGCTGGCCGCGCAGCTCTATCAGGAGTTCAAGCGCTTCTTTCCGGAGAACGCCGTCGAGTACTTCGTCAGCTACTACGACTACTACCAGCCCGAGGCCTACGTTCCGTCGAGCGACACCTACATCGAGAAGGAAGCCACCGTCAACGACGAGATCGACCGGATGCGGCTGTCGGCCACCCGGTCGCTCTTCGAGCGGCGCGACGTGATCATCGTCGCGAGCGTCTCCTGCATCTACGGACTGGGCTCGCCGGAGGCCTACTACGGGATGCTGCTCCCGCTCGCCCGCGGGCAGCGGATCGATCGCGACCAGATCCTCCGCAAGCTGGTGGAGATCCAGTACGAGCGCAACGATCTCGAGTTCGGGCGCGGCAGCTTCCGCGTGCGCGGCGACGTCATCGAGGTGCACCCGTCCTACGAGGACACGGCGCTCCGGATCGAGCTGTTCGGCGACGAGGTCGACGAGCTCGTCACGATCGATCCGCTCACGGGCAGGGTCCTGCGCCGCCACGATCAGGTCACGGTCTTCCCGAAATCCCATTTCGTCACCTCCCGCGATCGCACGCGGCTGGCGGTCGACACCATCCGCGAGGAGCTCGCCTGGTACCGATCGAAGCTGGAAGGAGAGGGCAAGCTCCTCGAGGCGCAACGCCTGCACCAGCGCACGATGTTCGACGTCGAGATGATCAAGGAGATCGGCTACTGCCACGGGATCGAGAACTACTCCCGCCACCTGACGGGCCGCGCCCCGGGTGAGCCGCCGCCGACCCTGCTCGACTACCTGCCGGACGATGCGGTGACGTTCATCGACGAGAGCCACCAGACGATCCCGCAGATTCGCGGGATGTATGCCGGCGATCGATCGCGCAAGGAAGTGCTCGTCGCCTACGGGTTCCGCCTGCCGTCGGCGCTCGACAACCGCCCGCTGAATTTCGACGAATGGCAGCAGCGTGTCGGCCAGCTGGTGTACGTCTCGGCCACCCCGGGTCCGTACGAGTACGAACGGGCCGGCGGCGTCACCGTCGAGCAGGTCATCCGGCCGACGGGCCTGATGGATCCGCCGATCGAGGTACGCCCGGTCCGCGGCCAGGTCGATGACCTGCTGCAGGAGATCCGCGCGAGGGCCGGGCGCGGCGAGCGCGTGCTGGTGACGACGCTCACCAAGAAGATGGCCGAAGACCTGACGCAGTACCTATCAGGAGCTCGGCGTCAAAGTGCGGTACCTCCATTCCGATATCGAGACGCTCGAACGCGTGGAGATCCTGCGCGACCTGCGGCGCGGCGCCTTCGACGTGCTGGTGGGCATCAACCTCCTGCGCGAAGGCCTCGATCTGCCGGAAGTGTCGCTGGTTGCGATCCTCGACGCCGACAAGGAAGGGTTCCTCCGGTCGCGCAGCTCTCTCATCCAGACCTCCGGGCGCGCGGCGCGGAACGTGAACGGTCTCGTGATCATGTACGCCGACCGCGAAACCGACTCGATGCGCCAGGCAATCGGCGAATGCCGACGGCGGCGCGAGAAACAGGGCGCCTACAACGAGGAGCACGGCATCACGCCGACCTCCATCATCAAGAACATCGACGAAGTGCTCGCCAGCGTGTCCGAGCGCGATTACCTGACGGTCGATGTTGCCCGTGAGCCGCGGCAGCGGTTCCGCACGGCCGCCGAGCGCGATGCGCACGTGGCGACGCTGCAGGAGGAGATGCGCAGGGCGGCCGCAAACCTCGACTTCGAGAAGGCGGCGCGGCTCCGCGACGAGATCCGCGACGTGCGGATCTCGGTGCTGGGCCTGTCGCCCTCGGCGACGGAGTCCTGACGCGTGCTGACCTGGCTCGTGGAGTGGCTGAAAGCCGCCTTGCTCGAGGTGCAGGAGTACGTGCGGCTGTGCCAGGCGGCGTTCGTCGCGTCCGCTACCCGGCCTTTCTACTACCGCGACATCGTCCAGCAGTTCGAGCAGATCGGGCTGGGCTCGCTGACCGTCGTCCTGCTGACAGGTTTTTTCACCGGCGCGGTGCTCGCGCTGCAGAGCGGGATCACGCTCGACCAGTTCGGTGCGCGGCCGTTCGTGGGCCGTCTGATCAGCGCGTCGATGATCAAGGAGCTCGGGCCAGTGCTGACGGCCTTGATGCTTGCCGGCCGCGTCGGCTCCGGTATCGCGGCGGAGCTCGGGTCGATGGTCGTCGCCGACCAGGTGAACGCGCTGCGCGCGCTCGGCACCGATCCGGTCCGCAAGCTCGTCGCTCCCCGCGTGCTCGCGGGCACCTTCATGTGCCCGGTCTTGACCGTCATCTCCGACGTCGTCGGCATCCTCGGGGGCTGGATTATCGCCGTGTTCCAGTTGCGCGTGGCATCGAGCGTGTATTGGACGTCGGTGCTCGAGGGGCTATATCCGCAGGACCCCTGGATGGGACTGATCAAGCCGTTCTTCCTCGGCTTCGTCATCGTGAGCATCGGCTGTCACGTCGGTTTGCGGACGCGCGGCGGAACGCAGGGTGTCGGCCGGTCCACGACCAACGCGGTGGTGGCGGCCTCGGTCGCCGTCCTGGTCGTGGACTTCTTCGTGACACGGCTGCTGATCACGTTGATGTACTGATGCCCTCGGGCTGGAGGCTCAGGGCAGGAGGCTAGGGGCGGGGCTTCACGCGGCGAAGTCTCCGCACATCGAGGCACATGCAGACGAGCGACACCATCACCGGACCAGAGCTGACGCGGCGGGAGATCCTCGACGGACCGAACGCGCCCGTTGTCGTCTTCGACGAGGTGTGCCTCGCGTTCGACGAGAAGGTGATCCTGAGCGGCGTGAGCTTCACGCTGCTGAAGGGGCACACGAAAATCTTCCTGGGCGCCAGCGGCGCCGGGAAGTCCACGATCCTGAAGCTGATTCTGGGGCTGCTCAAGCCGGACCAGGGCGTCATCTGGGTGAACGGCGAGCGCGTGGACCAGATGAACGAGCGCGAGATGATGGACGTGCGCGCCGACCTCGGCATGGTGTTCCAGGAGGGCGCGCTGTTCGACTCGCTCACGGTGGCGGAGAACGTCGGCTACAAGCTGTCCGAAGAGCTGCGCTGGCCCGACGAGAAGGTCGACGCCCGCGTGCGAGAGGTGCTCGGCTTCATCGGCCTGGCCGACTTCATCGATCGCATGCCGTCGGAGCTCTCGGGCGGCCAGCGCCGGCGTGTCGCGATCGCGCGTGCGATGGCGGCCAAGCCGCGCATCCTGCTCTACGACGAGCCGACGACCGGCCTCGATCCGATCACGGCCACCACGGTGGACGAGGAAATCGTGAAGCTCCGCGACATCGAGGGTGTCAGCTCGATCGTGGTGACACACCAGCTGCGCGATGCCTTCTTCGTCGCCTGTCACCGGGCGAATCGCGACGGCGGCCGCGTGCAGATCGAGTCGGCCGACCAGCAGAAGTCCGAGGAGGCCGAGTTCATCATGCTGAAGGACGGCGGCATCATCTTCGAGGGACCGGCGGGCGAGTTGAAGCGCTCGACCGACCCGTATTTGAAGACGTTCCTGTCGTAGGATGCGGCGGCGTGCGGCCGATCGGCTGCCCCGCCCGCGAGTACCGAGAAAGGCTCCCGCTCTTATGCCACGCACGCGTTCGCTCGGGTGGACGGAACTGAAGGTTGGTATCCTTGCGGTGGTGGCGGTGGCGATCGCCACCACCGTCATCTTCCTGGTGAGCGGCGAAGGGGGCTTCTTCTGGCAGCGCTACACCCTCAAGACGAAGTTCGACAACGTCGCCGGCCTCAAGCCGGGCGCGCCCGTGCGCGTCTCCGGCGTGGAAGTGGGCACCGTGAAGGGCGTCGCCTTCAACGGCACCGATGTCGAGGTCACCTTCCAGCTCTCGCGCGAGATGCAGCCCCGAATCACGACGAAATCGATCGCAGTGATCGGCGCGATTTCACTGCTGGGCGAGGCGTCGCTCGACCTGACTGCCGCGCATGACGGTACGCCGGTGCCTGAGTACGGATACGTGCCCAGCCGGCGCACGCCCGGTCAGCTCGCCGACGTGGCCGAAGGCGCGACCAAGGGCCTCGAACAGGCGACGCAGCTGATCAAAGACATCCGCGCAGGTAAAGGCACCGTGGGCAAACTGTTCACCGACGAGGCCCTCTATCGCGACGTGCAGGGTTTCGTCGACGCGGCGGAGGGCGTGGCCCAGAGTCTGCGGGCGGGGCGCGGCACCGCGGGTCAGTTGCTGCAGAACGACGGCGTGTACCGCAACCTGGACGCCTCGCTCAGGAACCTGCAGGCCGTGACCGCGCGGCTGAACGCGGGCGAGGGCAGCCTCGGCAAGTTGATGAACGACCCGGCATTCGCCAACTCGCTCTCGTCGACGACCGCGAACGTCGACGCGCTCACCGGCAAGATCAGCCGCGGCGAAGGCACCGCGGGCAAACTCGTGACGGATCCGGCGCTGTACAACCGGCTCAATTCCGTCGCCGAGCGGCTCGATACGCTCACGACGCGGCTCAACGAGGGACAGGGAACGGCTGGCCAACTGCTGCACGACAAGCAGTTGTACGACAACCTGAACTCCGCCGCGACCGAGATGCGGGGCCTGGTCTCGGACATCCGCAAGGATCCGCAGAAGTACTTGCGCGTCAAAGTCAGCATTTTTTAGTGTACCGTCAGAGCCATGGGCCATCCGGCCCGGGGAGACATCCATCATGTCCAGACACGATGCAGTCGGCGGCGGCACGGTGATGCTGGCGTTCATTGCCGGGACCATCGCGGGCGCCGCGGTGGCGCTGCTGTTCGCGCCGGCGGCGGGCGACGAAACGCGCCAGTTCCTCAACGACAAGGCGCGCGAAGGCCGTGAGCGGGCCGCCGCCGCGGCGGCCGCCGCTACACAGCAGGGTGCCGAATTCCTCAGGCGGCAGCGTGAGGGCGTGCAGAGCGCCGTCGATCGCGGACGCCGCGCCTACGAGGAGGCCCGGGGGCCGCAAGCGACCGAGGAGCCCATGTGACGGAGTGGAGCAACGTCTTTCTCGGCATCATCGCGGGTGCGGTGCTCGTGATGGCGTTGATCCAGGTGGGCGCGATCGTCGCCGGGGCACGGCTCGCCCAGCGCGTGAACCGGCTGGCCGAGCAGGTCGAGCGCGACATGGGGCCGCTCGTCGCCAACCTGCACACGATCGGCGCCGAGGCCGCGCGCGCCTCGGCCCTCGCCACCGCGCAGGTCGAGCGGGCCGATCGCCTGTTCGCCGACGTCAGCGCGAAGGTCGAGGAGGCGACCTCCGTGGTGCAGCAGGTCATCATGGCGCCCGCCAGAGAGGGGCTCGCGGTGATGGCCGGGCTGCGGGCGGCGCTGTCCTCGCTGCGCGATGCCCGGCAGGACTCGTCGCGACGCCGCTCATCGCGCGCAGACGAAGACGATCCGCTGTTCATCGGCTAGTGGACGGCTGAACGACGAGCCTGGGGTTCACGCCCTCCGGGCGCGCACGTTGACGCCCGGGGGAGCGCATGGTAGAACACACCCTCCTTCTCAGTCCGCGGGGTGTCCCATGAAAAGAGATCTTCGGCCCTGGCTGGCTGACGCTGGCGCTGGCCTCACTGCTCGCCGTGCCCGCCGTCGCTCAGGACAGCCGCTCGGTGGCGCTCGCTCAGGAGCTCGCCGGGATGCTCGAACGCGCCAAGCTCACGAGCATTGCCACACGGCAGGCCGGCACCGAAGACGTGTTCGTCGCCGCGTTGTTCTTCCCCGGGCAACTGCTTGTCGTCTCGTCGAAGTACGCGGTTCCGGCGCTGCTCAACGAGCGCATCGCCCAGCGGAAAGACCGCGACGCGTACATCGACTTGAACGTCGCGGTCGATCTCGCCACGAAGGTCTTCATCGAGGACATGGGCGCCGACGGTATCCGGTCCCGACGCTCGGCGGCGGCCTTCGACATCTACTCCAAGGGCGACACTCGGTTTCCGTTCGACGGCGAGTGGAAGAAGCGCAAACTGAGCGAAGACGCGTACAACGCCACCTTCAGCGAGGCCGACGCGCACTACGTCCGGATGCTGGAGTCGCTGATCGCGGAAATGAAGAAACGACAGGGCAGCTAGTCCCCTCGAAGCGTGATCAGTCAGATAACTCCTTGCGTTTTGCATTCAGGCTGCGCGTTTCAGCGATGCTAGCCGCGCCGGTCTGCACGCGATAAGCGACAAGCGTCCTCGTCGGTTCGAATGTCGCCGAGCGGCTGCCCGTCGCATCGGCCGTGCGTTTCGCCAATGCGCGCGCCGCGCTCCACTAGAATCGGTTCATGCGGACCCACGCTCCACGCCCGCCCTCGCGCGCATCCTGGCTCGGCGCGCTCGTGCTCCTCGTTCCTGCGGCGTTGCTGCTGGCGCAGGCGCCTGCGGCGGATGGCCCGGTGACCGTCGAAGACGCCCGCCGCTTCATCGCGGAGGCGGAGGAGACGCTGAACACGCTCGGCGTGCGCGCCTCGCGCGCCGCTTGGGTCCAGTCCACCTACATCACCAGCGACACGCAGGCGATTGCTGCCGAGACGCGCGAAGCGCAAATTACGGCGGCGACCGACTTCGCCAAGCAGGCCGCCCGCTATCGATCGCTCGAGTTGCCGCCGGACCTCGCGCGGAAGCTGATGCTGCTCCGGCTCCAGCTGACAATGCCGGCACCGGCGAATGGCGCGGAACGAGCGGAGTTGACCCGTGTCGCGACGTCGCTCGAGGCCGACTACGGCAAGGGTACCTACTGCCGTGCGGGCAAGAGCGGGGCACAGGAGTGCCTGGACATCACCGCCATCGAGCGGATCATGGCCGAGAGCCGCGATCCCGCGGAGCTGGCGGACCTGTGGGTCGGGTGGCGTCGCATCGCCCCTCCCATGCGGACCCGCTACACGCGCTTCGTCGATCTCACCAACACGGGCGCGCGCGAGCTCGGATTCGACGACACCGGCGCGATGTGGCGATCGAACTACGACATGCCGCCCGACCAGTTCTCCGCGGAAGTCGAGCGCCTGTGGCAGCAGGTCCGGCCCTTCTACGTGTCGCTGCACGCTTACGTGCGCCGGCGTCTGGCCGAGCGGTACGGCGCCGCGCTGGTGCCGCCGGCCGGACCGATCCCGGCGCACCTGCTCGGGAATCCCTGGGCCCAGGAGTGGGGCAACATCTACGATGTCGTGGCGCCCGCCGGCGAGACGCGCGCGTACAACGTCAGCGAGCGGCTGCGCGCGCAGAAGATGGACGCGCGCGCCATCGTCCGAACGGGCGAGGGCTTCTTCAGGTCGCTCGGGTTCGATCCGCTGCCAGCGACGTTCTGGGAGCGCTCGCTCTTCACCAAGCCCGCCGATCGCGATGTCGTCTGCCACGCGAGCGCGTGGGACATCGACAACCAGCAGGACGTGCGGCTGAAGATGTGCATCCAGGTGAACGAGGACGACTTCAACACCGTGCACCACGAGCTCGGGCACAACTTCTATCAGCTCGCCTACCGTCAGCAGCCGTTCCTCTTCATGAACAGCGCCAACGAGGCGTTCCACGAGGCCATCGGCGACACCATCGCGCTCTCGGTCACGCCCGCGTACCTGAAACAGATCGGCGTCATCGACGTCGTGCCGCCAGCGACGGGAGACACGGGGCTGCTGCTGCACCAGGCGCTCGACAAGATCGCGTTCCTCCCGTTCGGGCTGCTGATCGATCAGTGGCGCTGGCGCGTGTTCTCAGGGGAGATCAAGCCGGCCGACTACAACAAGGCGTGGTGGGACCTGCGGACGCGGTACCAAGGCGTCGCCGCGCCGGTCGCGCGCAGCGAGGACGACTTCGATCCCGGCGCGAAGTACCACGTGCCGGCGAACTACCCGTACACGCGCTATTTCCTCGCGCGGATCCTGCAGTTCCAGTTTCACCGTGCGCTCTGCCAGGCGGCCGGGCAGCGCGGGCCGCTGCACCGGTGCTCGATCTACGGCAGCCAGGCGGCGGGAGAGCGGCTGCGGCGCACCCTCGCAATGGGCACGAGCCGGCCATGGCCCGATGCGCTGGAGGCGCTCACGGGTCAGAGGCAAATGGATGCCACCGCGATCGTGGACTACTTCGCGCCGCTGAAGGCGTGGCTCGACGAGCAGAACCGTGGCCACCCGGTCGGCTGGTGACCGTCCTGATCAGCTCTTCCCTTCGGTGGAGAAGGCCTGGCGCAGCACCGCAAGGCTCTTGGGCACGGCGGTCTCCGGGGGCTCCTTGCCTTCCATCTCCAGCGAGACCCACCCGCTGAAGCCCGCCTTCTGCAGGATGCGTGCGATTCGCGGGTAATCGAGGTCGAGCGTGTACCACTCGCCGCCGCCGTAGTACGTCTTCGCCTGCACGATGGTGGCGTGCGGCGCGAGCTTCTCGATACCGGCGTAGGGGTCGCCAGGGAAATTGCCGGTGTCGAGGTTGATGCCGAGCCAGGGCGACGCCACCGCGCTATGAATGTGCAGCAGGTGATCGACGTCGGTGGTCAGGCCCCAGTGGTTCTCGAGCGCGAGCACGACGCCGTTGCGCTCGGCGGTGGGCAGGCATGCGCGGATGCTCTCGATACACCATCCGAACGCGTCCTCGAGCGTATAGCCGGGCAGCGGGGGCTCCTCGCCTTTGACCTTCATGAGGTCATCGAACGACTTGATTGTCTTCCATCGCCCGGAATTGAGGCGCACGGCCGGAATGCCGAGCCGTGCTGCGAGCTCGATGCAGCGCACGGTGTGGTCGATCGCGGCCTGCCGCTCCTTTGCGTCGGGCGAGACGAAGTCCTGGTGGATCGACAGCATCGGCATCGCGAGGCCGCGGCGGAAGGCCGCCTGTTTGAGCCCGTTGATGTATTCCGGCGACTCCCCGTCCATCTGGCGATGCAACAGCTCGACGCCGTCGAAGCCCAGGCGCGCCGCGTCCTCGATCACGCGCTGCACGGGATACTTCGGATCCCTGAAGTGCCAGTACGAGTAAGTCGACACGGCGAGCCGCACACGCGTCGGCGCGCATCAGGCTGCGGTTGACCAGCGGCTGCGCTCGAGCGCTGCAGCAGCGAGGCGAGCGGCGTGACGGCGGTCAGGCGAAGGGCGTCTCGTCGGGTGAGTGACATGGCCGGCAGGATACACCCGAACCACCCTGGCGAGACGAGCCGCCGGTTGAGCGGGTCAGGCGTCGGACGTGGCGCTGTCTGCCGTCGGCCCGTAGATCGCGGGTAGTGGCACGTCACAGAGGCGCAGGTACACGCTCAGCTGGCCGCGGTGGTGGATCATGTGGCTCAGGACGAACGACCGGATCACGGAGAGGCGGGGCATCGTGAACACCGTGCGTCCGGCATCCTGCAGGGTCCACCGGGCCAGCAACACCTCATCGGCGGCGCCGTTGATCTCGTGGCGCGCCTGGGCGACGTGCTCGTCGAACGTGCGGAGCGTCGCGGCATGAGACTCGAAGCGGGGTCGCGGAAGAGGTGTGCCGTCCACGGGATGCAGATCGAACGCGGTCTGCCGGATGACCATCACGCCCCAGAGCGGAAGCTGCGCGAGATGCACACAGAGTTCTGCGAGCGTCCACGACCGCGGGTGAGGCGTCCACTGGAGGCGGGACTCCGGCGCTCGTTCCATCAAGGTCCGCGTGACCGCCATCTCGTGGTCGAAGTCCGGCAGCAGCATGTCGCCAATCCGCACAGTGCCTCCTTGGTGAGGGTCGCGACGCGAGAGTAGTTTCACAAATGGAGTGGGGGACAGCAACTGGAACGAATGCAGTCGGGTCGGCCCCGGGGCAAAGTCCGGTTCGGCAGCGCAAGGAGGCTGTTCGATGCGCGGCTTGGAACCGATAAGTGACGCAACCCCGGCAACCGCAGGCGCCGTGATTACATCCCAACCTGATATTTCAGACATCTTGTCCGCCTCCGTTTCGCTCGAGCGCCAGGAGCCGTCGGCCGCGCCGGGTGTGCTTCCGGCGCGTGGCCTCACCGTCCACGGGCCCGTACCGACTGCCGAAGGTGCACGCGGCGCTCGGGTTCTGGCTCGCGTTGCTGGTGCTCGTGGCTCTCGGCACGGTGACCCAGGCCAGCATCGCGGATCTCGTTGCCGCGAACGCGTCCGCCACGCGCAGCGTCGAGGCGCTCGAGCGGTTGCAGGCGCTGAAAGGGTCCCTTCGCGAGTTCGGAGCCTCCGAGCTCGCGACTCGAGTTCCCGGCCAGCCTCTGGAGCGCGACTCTCCACACGTCGCCTACCTCGAGACGATCCGGCTCCGCCGCGAGCTGAACGAACTGCTCGACTCCGGGCCGCAGCGCCAACGCCTCCAGCAACTCGCCGCCGTGATCGACGGCGCAACCGCACCTTTCCGCCACCTGTACGGCGCGACGCCTGCCGATCGGACGGCGGCCGCTGCCCAGGCGCCGCCGACAGGGCGATCGGCCGCGGTTTGCGTACCGCGATCGAGGCGATCGCGGTCATCGAGCGCGAAGAACGGGAAGTGCTCGGCGACCGCCAGGCGTTGTCGGCGAGCCGCGCCCGGACCGCACAGGTGCACGTGCTGCTGGCCAGCGTGCTCGGGTTCATCACCATCCTCATTGCCGGGCTGATGGTGCGCCGCGACGTGCTCGAGCGTCGGAAGGCGACCGATCGGTTGGAGCACGCGAACGCCACGCTGGCCGAGGCGGTGGCCGAGGCGCAACGGCGTGGAGACGAAATCACGCGTTTATCCCGGCTGAGCCACTTCCTTCAAGGCTGCCGCTCACCCGAAGAGGGTTGCGTCGTCATCGAAGAAACCGCGCCGGCCCTGTTCGGTGCGCCCGGGGCGCTGTACCTGGTCAGCGCCGAGCGTCTGGACCGAGCCGCCGCGTGGGGCGGAGGCGGTACCCTGCAGCAGTCGTTTCCGCGGGAGGACTGCTGGGGCATGCGGCAGGCGAGCATCCACGCAGCGGATCCGGGCAGCGCGACGCCGGCCTGCCCACACCTCAATGGCTCGGTTGACGCCATGTGCGTTCCTCTCGTGGCCGACGGAGGCTCGTTCG
This sequence comes from Vicinamibacteria bacterium, assembly GCA_963697705.1. Classification (GTDB taxonomy): domain Bacteria; phylum Acidobacteriota; class Vicinamibacteria; order Vicinamibacterales; family JAENWD01; genus CAVUCH01. The sequence goes on along the minus strand of CAVOPA010000003.1, from coordinate 56,446 downwards.
GTCTGCTCGTCGTTGCCGCACGGACCGACGGTCCTGGACCCCGGCGTCGCGCGCACCACGACGCTGGCGGCCGTCGAGCACATCAGCGCCGGGCTGGCCAACCTGCGTCTGCGTGAGTCGCTCAAGGTGCAGTCGCTGCGGGACCCCCTCACCGGCCTGTACAACCGCCGCTTCCTGCACGATGCGCTCAGCCGAGAGTGCCACGATGCGCGCCGGCACAGCGACCGTCCGGTCGCCCTGCTGCTGCTCGATGTGGACTTCTTCAAGCGCGTAAACGACACATCCGGGCACGCGGCAGGCGATCTGCTGCTGCAGGCTCTCGCTGAACTGCTCGGCCGTACGTTCCGGGGCGGCGACATCGCGTGCCGGTTCGGCGGCGAAGAATTCGCGATGGTCTTGACCGAGACACCCATCGATGTGGCGCTTCGGCGTGCCGAGGCGCTGCGACTCGCGATCCATGGCCTGCACGCTCATCATGGGAACAGCACCCTCGAAGGCCTGACCGCGTCGATCGGCGTGACTGCCGGCTCTGGCGACGGCCTGACGCCGGAGCGATTGCTGCACGAAGCCGACACGGCGCTCTACGAAGCGAAGGCCCGCGGACGTGACTGCTGCGTCGCCTTCAGCGGGGCGCCAGGCGCCAGACCTCTGCCGTTCGATTCGCCACCGTACGTCTACTGATTCCGCGTTCGCTCCCCGAATTGTGGGCTCGTCACTCCGGCGGTGATGGCCGTCGTGCGCGGCGCGCTGTCCCGCCCGTCTCCACCCGCGGTCGAAATGCTGCGCTGGCGGCACCAGGCATGCTGCTATGGTGGGCAGGTGAAGCTCTGGGTCGATGATCACCGTCCCGCGCCGCGCGGCTGGCGTGCCGTGCGCTCGGTCGCGGCGGCCAAGGTGTACCTCGAGCAGGGGCTCGTCACCGATATCAGCCTCGATCACGACATGGGCGCGTGCCGAACGTGCAGTGCGGCCGGGCTGCACATCGGGCGCATGACGCGCCGTGCGAACACCTTCTACGACTACTGCCCGCACGTGCCCTCAGGGTACGACCTCTGCGTGTGGATGGAGCAGACCGGACGGTGGCCGAGGAGCAGTGTGCGCGTGCACTCCGCGAACCCGGTCGGCGCGCGCCGGATGCTCGCCGTGATCGGCCGCGCGGGGCGCGGGTCTGCCGGCCTGGTGACGCCCGGGCCCGCGACCACCTGGCTAGGCGGCTGGATCCGCATGCTGGCGCGCGCCTGGTCCCAGATCGGAGCCGTTCTCGACAGGAACCGCACTTCGGCGAAATCGTGATCGCGCGGGCACGTCGCGTGCACAACCGGCCGCATGACCGATAACCGCCACACACTGCAGCACAGCTCACCGGGCGACGCGAAAGCGCAGGCGCCCAAACCGGAATACCCACAGGAGGGGATCGCGGCGCCGGGCCTCGACTCCGAGATGTCGCCGATGGCCGACCACGGCGAGGAGTCGTACCGCGGGCTCGGCCGCCTGACCGATCGCGCGGCGCTCATAACCGGCGGCGACAGCGGCATCGGCCGGGCCGTCGCGCTCGCCTTCGCCCGCGAAGGCGCCGACGTCGCGATTGCGTACCTGCCGAGCGAAGAGCCCGACGCCGAGGAAACGTGCCACTGGATCGAGCAGGCAGGCCGCCGCAGCCTGCGCCTGCCGGGCGATATCCAGGACGAAGGGCACTGCGCCCGGATGATCGATCGCACGTTCGCCGAGTTCGGCAAGCTCGATATCCTCGTCAACAACGCCGCGTTCCAGAACACGCACGACTCGCTCGAGGAGTTCACGACCGAGGAGTTCGATCGCACCTTCAAGACGAACGTGTACGCGATGTTCTGGCTGTGCCGCGCTGCGTTGCCGCGCATGAAAGCCGGCAGCGTCATCATCAACACCGCATCGATCCAGGCCTACGACCCGAGCCCCAACCTGCTCGCGTACGCGCCGACAAAGGGCGCGATTGTGAACTTCACCAAGGCGCTCTCGCAACTCGCCATGAAGAAGGGCGTCCGTGTGAACGCCGTGGCGCCAGGGCCGGTGTGGACGCCGCTCATCCCCTCGACGATGCCGGAGGAGAAGGTGAAGCGCTTCGGCCAGGACACTTCCTTCGAGCGCGCGGCACAGCCGGTAGAGCTCGCGCCGCTCTACGTGTTCCTGGCCTCCAACGAGGCGCGGTTCGTCACCGGTGAGGTCTACGGCGCGACCGGCGGTCAGACGCCGTACTGACGGAAACGACGGGCGGCATCTGTGCGGAGAACGGTGAGGCCCGGCCGAGGGCCTCACCGCGTCCGCTCAAGACATGCGGGCAAGGTTCAACTTCGGGTCGTACACCTCGCTCGAGGCCAGCAGCTCATCCCACGTCATCGGCGTGCCCGCGTAGGCGGCATTGCGGATCAGCATCGCGCTCAGGGCGGACTCGGCCCCCTGCAGCGCTTGATTGTGGAAGGCCTTGCCGGTGATGCTCGCGATGAACGCCTTCTGCTTCTCGGCGTCGGCCTGATCGAGCGCTCCGCGGAAGCTGCCCGCGGCGGAGAACTGCGCGCCGTTGTCGGCACCGCCCGCCCCAAGACCCGCGTCCCATGCGTGTGTGCCCGCGATCTTGACGCGCCAATCGTAATGCGACTCTGAGCTCCCCTCGGACCCGAAGAGGCGTACGCCGGCATCGAACTCCGGGCTGTCGAACTGCGTGGATCCGAACGAGATCTGCACGTCGCCCGGGTAGGTCACGACGGCGTTGAAGTTGTCCTTGCAGTCGCCGGCGTCCTGCCGCATCCGGCGCGCGCACGTCGCCATGGCCTTCACCGGGTGGGCGCGGAGGAACCAGTTGCACATATCGATCACGTGGACGTTCTGCTCGACGATGATGTCGCCGGAGAGATCGCGGTACCACACCCAGTTGCGCAGCCGCTGCTCGTCGGCCGACGCGTTCGGCCAGTCCGGCCGGTCGAGGTGCGCGCAGTAGTAGAAGGCCTGGCCGCACGCCGGTGTGCCGATCGCCCCGTCGTGAATGCGTCGGGCCAGTTCCACCATGGGTGGCGCCATGCGGATCTGGAAGCCCACGTCGAGACTCAGCCTGCCCTCTGCGCGCTTGCCGATCTCGATCACGCGCCTGGCTCCGGGCACATCGATCGCGACGGGCTTCTCGCAGTAGGCGTGCTTGCCCGCGGCCACAACCGCGTCGAGATGCAGCGGGTGGAAATACGGCGGCGTCGTGATCTGGACGGCATCGACGTCGGGTGATTCGATGATCCGCTTGTAGCTGTCGGGCCCGCGGAACAGCTGGTCGGCGGCGAGCGGTCCGATCCCGGTCTTCGCCTGCAGTTCGTCGAAGTGGCGGCGTCCGGCCTGGAGCTGATCGTCGAAGAGATCCGCGAGCGCGATTACCCGTGCGCCAGCATCGGAGACGAAGCCGCTGCCGACGGCAGTGCCCCGTCCGCCGACGCCGAGGATGCCAAGCCGCACGGCGGAGTTGGCCTGGCTTCCGCGTACCGACTGCGGCTTGACGATGGTGAAGCCGACCGTGGTTGCGGCGGTGGTCGTGAGGAACTCACGGCGGCCGATGGTGCGTGTCTTTTGTGTCATGCGTGCGCTCCGTTCTGCCATGGGGTATGAGGCGCGGTCGAGCGTCAGCCGTACGCTACCGCTCGTACTGCGCAGTCTACGCCTGCTCCCGACTTCGTCGACGGCGTAATTGGCCACATCACGCTCTCATCGCCCGCAGGATTGAGAAGATCAGCACCGTGTAAGAGTAGTCGCCGCAGCCTCTGTCGTGGCGCACTGGCCTCGCTTGTGCCCTCCCGCGCCGCTTCGGCAGACGTCTTTGTGGTAGCTTGCACGAATGGTCGAGTTCGTATCCTCCCTTCGTCCGCCTTCTTTCAGCAAAAGGTATGTCCTATGACTGACCAGCACGACTCTGCCCCTCGCGACAGATCCCGACGGACGTTCATCAAGCAGACGTCGCTTGCGGTCGCCGGCGCCGCCGCGGCGCGCGCGGCGACGGCCCCGGCGCTCTTCGCGGCCGAAGGCGCCGCGATCAGGATCGGCGTAATCGGCTGCGGCGGGCGCGGCACCGGCGCGGTGCTCGATGCGCTCGGCGCGGCCACCAAAGTGATCTATCCAGCCGAGGGCTATCACACGGAGGATGTCGCCGAGGGCACTCGCGTCGCGCACACCAACATCACGGTGGCTGCGCTCGCCGACCTCTTTCCCGATCGGCTGGCCCGCGCACGCGGCGAGCTGGCGAAGGTCGGCATCGACATCCCGCAGGCCCGATCCTTCACCGGGTTCGATGCCTACACGCAGCTGCTCGCGGTGCCCGAGATCAACTACGTCATCCTGGCCACCCCGCCGCATTTCCGGCCCCAGCACCTGATGGCGGCGATCGAGGCCGGCAAGAACGTGTTCATGGAGAAGCCCTGTGCGGTCGATGTGCCAGGCGTGCGCCTGGTGATGGAGGCCGGTGCTCTGGCCGCACAGAAGAAGCTCGGGATTGCGGCCGGCACTCAGCGCCGGCACGACCGCGGGCTACCGGGAGACGATCAAGCGCATCCACGACGGGGCGATCGGCGACATCGTCTACGCGAAGGCGTACTGGAACGGCGGCCAGATCTGGGTGATCGATCGCGAGCCGAGGTGGAGCGACATGGAGTGGCAGCTCCGCAACTGGAACTACTTCACCTGGCTGTCGGGCGATCACATCGTCGAGCAGCACGTGCACAATCTCGACGTGATGAACTGGGTGCTCGGCTCGCACCCGGTACGCGCAGTCTCGGGCCTCGGCGGACGCCAGGTCCGCACCGGCGATCGCCACGGCCAGATCTTCGACCACTTCGCGGTGGAGTTCGAATACCCGAACGGTGTCACCGTCTTCAGCCAGTGCCGCCAGATCAACGGCTGCCAGAACATCGTGTCCGAGCACGTCGTCGGCACGATCGGCACGAGCAACTGCGCCAACCGCATCGATCCGAAGAGCGGCGAGAAGTGGCGCGCGGGCAAAGAGTCGGCGAGCGCCTATCGCCTCACGCACGAAGACCTGATCGCCAGTATCCTCGCCGGCACGCCGATCAACGAAGCGCAGGCGGTGGCCGAATCCACCATGACCGGGATCATCGGTCGCGAAGCGGCTTACAGCGGGCAGGCCGTCACCTGGGAGAAGGCGATGCAGGTGCAGACGCGGCTCGGCCCGGCGGCGTATGCGATGGGGGCGTATCCGACACCTCCCGTTGCCATGCCGGGCCAGTACCGCTTCGAGTAGCGGGCGCGGTTGCGCGACGATCCTCGCGTCGCCCGGTCGAGCGACGCGGCCGCCGTGGCGATCTCGCGCGGCGCCGCGCCTGGCGAATGCAGTGAAGAGGATGTTGCTATGCAGTGCGTGAGGTGCGGCAGGGACTTTCCGTCCGAGTATCACTTCAAGCCGGGACGCGTGTGTGCCGAGTGCGATGCGGGGCTGACGCCTGAGGAACGGCTCCGGATGGTACAGCCGTCGCGCCTGCGGCGGATGACGAGCACGACGTTCGATCTGCCGGGGTATCAGGTCGTCGAGGTGCTCGGCGTGGTACGCGGCATCACCGTCCGGTCCCGGTCCATCTTCGGCACCATCGGGGGCGCGCTGCAGACCGTGGTGGGCGGCAACATCTCGCTCTTCACCGATCTCTGCGAGCAGACTCGCAGCCACGCCTTCGACCTGTTGTTGGAGCACGCGGCCGAGATGGGAGCGAACGCGGTGCTCGGCGTTCGCTACGACGCGACGGAAGTGATGGACGGCGTCACGGAGGTGCTGTGCTACGGTACGGCGGCGCTGGTACGTCGTACCGATGCGCGCTGACCGTCACGATCGAGGCGTCAGACGATTTTGGGCGGCGCTTCATCCGCGCAGTGCCGGCGCAGCATGGCGATCAGCTTGTCGAGCTCGAACGGCTTCGCGAGGCAATCGGCAACCCCCAGCCTCATCGCCGTCTGCATCGCGTCATGACGCGCGGACAGGCACACGACCGGGATGTCGCAGAGGCAGGGCTGACGCTGTTGTTGCCGCCGGAACTCGATACCGTCCATGACGGGCATCATCAAGTCCAGCAGGATGACGGACGGGCGGGCGTGACGCAGCCGCTGGAGCGCGTCGCTGCCGTTCGCGGCGGTCAGCACTTCGAAGCCTTCGAGCTCGAGGTAGGTCTCGAGGAGCACGCGCACGTCGGGATCGTCGTCCACCACAAGTACGCTGGGCATGTGTCTGCGGCTGCTGATCGGAGCGACTGTGGATGCGCGTATGGGAATCAAGATATGGCGGCAGTATACGCCCATGGCGCGGCGGGGGCTGCATGGACTTTTTGGCAGATTGCATACTGATGAGGTATACTCCCGCGCCATGGCAGGCAAGGTCACGCTGTACGTTCGTGACGAGGAACTGTGGGATCGGGCCCGCACGCTCAGTGGCCCTGCGGGCCTGTCCGACCTGGTGCAGCAGGCGCTGCGGCAATGGCTCGATCGAGCCGGAGGCAGCGCATCGCCCCCTTCACTGCTGGAGCGTGCCCGCCAGCTTCGCGACGACGCTGACGCCCTCGTGCAGGCCGTAGAAGCCGATCCAGCGGCTGGCCGGAGCAGTGCCAAGCGCCAACCGCGGCCGCGTCGCCGCCTCCCGTCACGCTAGTCCGCAGGGCAACGAACCTCGTTCCGGCAAAGAGCTCCGCCTCGCGGCACCCGCGGGGCGTGTGTCAGCGACGTCTGGGTGCCGCCGCGCCCTCCTTGCCACCCGCATGCCGTGGGCTGGTCTCCGCTCCCTCGCACATCGCGAGATCGGCGGCTTCCTGGTCAGCGGGTCGGAACACCAGGGCGGTGCGGGCGCAGCTCGTCGACCACCGGCCGTTGCCTTGCGCGGAAGCGTAGACAACCCGGCGCTCCCCGGCCACGAAGTACACTCCCTGCCCGGTGACGCGGAAGGCGCCCGTGAACCGCGTGTCTCCAACGCCCTTGAACGGCCGCAACACGCGGAAGGTGACCTTCTGATCTCCGTGCGTGGGTGGCGTCGCTGTGACGACCTCGCCGTAGAACACGAGATCCGCCTTGCGCATCGACTCGCACGGCGGCGTGGGCACAGGGCACGCGGCGAATGCCGGGCGGGGACAGGCCAGCACGGCGACGGCGAGCAGGCGGAGTGACCGAAGGCTTGGCACGCGCCGATCATACGACCGACGCGTGCGAACATTACCTCGGCTATCTTGTCGCTGGACCTTTCAGGACGCGAGCCTTCGGTTCGTGAGGCTGGGGGCCGTTCGATCCATCGGGCGGCACGCGAACGGCGCATCCGCCTCACGCGCGGGAACACCCGGGATGGCCCCGCGGTGCAGGCGAGGAATGGTGTTTATCATGTGCGCGGCTCAGGATCGACTTGATCGAGGCGAGGACTGGCGGTATCGTGCCCACCCGCTCGTCGCTTCGCAGGGAGATCGAGGATGCGGACATTCGCTCTTGCGCTGATGGCCGTCCTGTACGGCGCCACGGTTCTGGCGCAGAACGAGAGCGCGCACGTCAACGATGGCGCCTTCACTCGTGAAACGTGCAAGGTGAACTGACATGAGCACGCCGCGCCATCCGTCGCTGTACCAAGTCAACACGCGCGTCTGGCTGACGGCGCTGGCGCAGTCACTGGGGCGGCCCGCCACGCTGGACGACATCCCGGACGCCGAGCTCGATGGCCTGGCCAGTATGGGCTTCGACTGGATCTGGTTCCTGAGCGTCTGGCAGACAGGCGCGGCGGGACAGCGCGTGTCGCGCGCCAACCCTGAGTGGCGGCACGAATTTAAGGAGACGCTGCCGGACCTCCGCGAGGACGACATCGCGGGGTCTGGCTTCGCCATCACCGGTTACGACGTCCACGATCAGCTGGGAGGAGACGCGGCGCTTGCTCGCCTGCGTGCGCGGCTCCGCGCGCGCGGCCTGCGGCTGCTGCTCGATTTCGTCCCGAATCACACGGGCCTGGATCACCCGTGGGTGGAAGAGCACCCCGAGTACTACGTTCAGGGCACCGACGACGACCTCGGGCGCGCGCCGCAGAACTACACGCGGCTCCAGGGCGCGCATGGCGGGCGCGTGTTCGCTTACGGGCGCGACCCGTACTTCGCCGGCTGGCCCGACACGCTGCAGTTGAACTACGCGAATCTCGCCACCGAGGAGGCGATGATCGCGACGCTGGTGAAGATTGCCCGACAGTGCGACGGCGTCCGCTGCGACATGGCCATGCTGGTGCTGCCCGACGTGTTCGAGCGAACGTGGGGCCTCCGCCCGGAACCTTTCTGGCCGCGAGCCACCGCGCGCGTGCGAGAACACGTGCCCGGCTACTGCTTCATGGCCGAGGTCTACTGGGATCTCGAATGGACGCTGCAGCAGCAGGGGTTCGACTACACGTACGACAAGCGGTTGTACGACCGGCTGCGCGAGGGCCACGCGCGAGCGGTCCGCGAGCACTTCCACGCGGGCCCCGATTACCAGAACAAAATGGCCCGCTTCCTGGAAAACCACGACGAGCCGCGTGCGGCCGCGGCGTTTCCTCCCGGCGCCCACGAGGCGGCGGCTGTCATCACGTTCCTGTCGCCCGGTCTGCGCTTCTTTCATCAGGGGCAATTCGAAGGATGCAGGAAGCGGATCTCCCCGCACCTGGTTCGCGGTCCGATCGAGCCCGTGGACCAGCGCCTGCAGCAGTTCTACGACCAATTGCTCGTCACGCTGACGCTACCGGCCGTGCGCGACGACGGGTGGCAGCTGCTCGAGTGCAGGCCCGCCTGGGAGGGCAACTGGACCTCGGACTGCTTTGTCGCGTTCGCGTGGCAAGGCGCGGACGGCACGCGAGTCGTAGTGACGGTGAACTACGCGCCCAACCAGAGCCAGTGCTACGTCGCCCTTCCTTTCGGCGATCTCGCCGGCGTCGAGTGGCGGCTGGCGGACCAGATTGGGGGGGCCGTCTATGGCCGCGACGGCGGCGACCTTCAGAATCGCGGGTTGTACGTGGACGCGATACCGTGGCAGGCGTCCGTATTTACCCTCATCAGGGGGGCTTCATAGGCCTGAGGTGTGTTGAAGATGACTTCCCTGAACCGGATGATCACGCTGGCGGCGCTCGTGGCTGGCGCGCTGGTACTCGGTGGCTGCGCGAGCATCGGCATCCACGACACCGAGAGCCTGTTCGCTCCCTCGTTCCAGCGCTCCGAGATCGTGGGTTTCGTGGCCGGGTTCGGCACCACGTTCGCGGCGATCCCCGACCTGGTCAAGATGATCCAGCGGCGATCGAGCCAGGGCATCAACCCGACGATGGCGAGCATCATGGCGGTGTTTCAGATTGCCTGGATCTACTACGGCCTGCTGACCGTGTCGCGCCCCGTGATCGTCTGGAACGTCGTCGGCGTGGCGACCAATTCGTTGACCGTGTGGGCCTACAGACGCTTCTCGCGCGGCGAACAGGAGGCTGGCGGGCATTAGCGGAGGCACCCGCCGCGACATCACCGCTGGTCGGCTCTACTTGACGAGCCAGTAGAGCGTCAGATCTATGTTCTCCACTTGGGAGGCCAGTCATGACGAACGGGTACGTCCGGTCACCGGAGGTTCGTCAGCGGACCCTTCGAGGACCAGCTTGTGTGTGAAGCCAGCGAGGGCGGCGCCAATCACGGGAGCAACCCAGAACATCCAGAGCTGCTGAAGGGCCCAGCCTCCCGCGAACAGCGCCGTGGCGGTGCTGCGCGCCGGATTGAGGGAGGTGTTCGTCACCGGAATGCTGACCAGATGAATCAGGGTGAGCCCGAGGCCGATGGCGAGTCCCGCGAATCCTACCGGGGCGCGTTTGTGCGTCGTGCCGAGAATGATGATCAGGAACATGAACGTCATCACGACTTCGCATACGAGCCCGGCCCCGAGCGAGTACCCGCCCGGCGAGTGGGCGCCATAGCCGTTGGAGGCGAAGCCGCCCGCCATGCTGAAGTCTGCGCGGCCGCTCGCAATGAAGTACAGCACCCCTGCGCCGACGATGCCGCCAACGACCTGCGCGACGATGTAGGGCAACAGCAGGGCGGCGGGAAACCGGCCTCCGGCCCACAAGCCAACGCTGACCGCAGGGTTGAAGTGACCGCCCGAGATCGGCCCGAGCGCGTACGCGCCTGACAACACCGTGAGCCCGAATGCGAGCGAGACACCGAGCAGGCCGATTCCGACGTCCGGGAAGGCGGCCGCGAGCACCGCGCTGCCGCACCCTCCGAGCACGAGCCAGAACGTCCCGATCAATTCAGCAGAGAACTTGGAAACCACGGCGCACTCCCTTGCTGGTTGCCGAAATCAGAGGGCAAAAACGTCGAAGCCTTCATCGCCCATCGACGATGGACCGGGACGATCGGCAGATCGCCCCGGCCCGTCAGGCAGGTCTACATGCCGCGCTCGAGCGACACCAGCATTGCTTCGGTCCAGACGATGTCGACCTTGTCGCCGACCTTCACCTTGGCGAGTGCCGCCGTGTCCTGCACTTTCGACGTGTACTTCCATCCGTTCGGCCCGGTGAAGGTGATCGAGGGCATGTTCGGGTCGATGGCCGTGATGGTGGCCGTGATCGTCCGCTGCTTGGCTTTCGTGCCGCCAGGCAGAGCCTGTTCGGATCCGGTCGTGGCGCGTGCCGCGCTGTCCACGTCCGCCTCACCGGGCCCCTTCAACCGGAGGACGACGCTCTCGTAGAACCGGGCGGTCACCTTGTCCCCTACTTTGATCTCCGCAAAGCGCTTCACGTCGGGCCCTGCGTAGGTCTCGACGTAGGTTCCATCCGCTTTCTTGAGCGTCACCGTACGAGTCGAGGCTTCGATCGCCTCGACGGTGCCGGTCTCCGTTCTCATTTCGGACGTGATCGTCTTGGTCTGGGCCACGGCCGTGCGTGGCACCCACACCAGAGCTGCGACTGCAAGCGTTCCAACGACAAGCCTTTTCATGTGTCCTCCTCGTTGCGCGTGAGCGTGTTCCGCCTTCGGACGACCCCAGTCGAAGTCAATCGATTCGAGCAGGTTTGAAGTCAAGGACCGACAGACTCGGGCGACAGTTCGGCGAACCTCGCCACGGCGGTGACAGACCGGCCGGCGCAAGTGCAGACCTCGTGCCTCGGGTGACACAGAAGCTCAATTGCCAGATTCACAAGGTTTGGGCGGCGCACCGCCGGTCTGCGGCAGCGATCCGCCGCCGAACTCATCCCATATGTCGGAGGGGCTCCGAAATACCGTGGGTGCTCGTGAAAGCCGTTCGAGATCGCGATCGCCGCGTGCACAGGCAAGCTCTTCTTTTTTTCGGGATCGAACCGGATAGAACTGCTTGGCCGAGCCTCTACGCGTCCCTCTCGCCGGGCGAAACGCAGGAAGTGAAGGACTCATCGCCGAGTTCCCTGTCACGGAGTAGTGTCCCTGATGGTCCGTCGGGCTCATGTGACGTGCGGGCGCCAGCGACTACAGACAAGGCCGCCACCTGCGGCGGCCCCATGTCGGCGGGCGGGGTGGAAGAGGATGAACTGCCGGGTCCGCTCCCGTGGCCACCTGACAGCGGCGTGACGATGGCTGCGAGTTGCGACATGATATGAAGCCGGAAGCTTCTCGGAGATTCGATCATGCGATTCGCCGCGGCGCTGCTGTTCTGCCTGATTTCGAGCACCGCCAGTGCTCAGCAGTTCGCAACCGTCACGACCAATGCGCCCATCTATGCGGCCGCCCAGGAAACGCCGACGCCGCTGCGCGTGGCAGCAGTCGGCACCAGGCTTCGCGTTCTCTCGACCGACGGTGACTGGGTCGAGGTCGAGTACAACGACCCGCAGTTGGGCAGGCGCGTTGGCTGGGTGCTAGGCCACTACGTCAGCCTGTCCAATCAGGATCTACGCCCTATGGATCTTTCCGTGCCTGAGGCACCGCCCGCGCCTCCGGCACTGGACCAGCCGATCGCCGTGCCAACGACGATGGCGACGTCCATTCCCTTTCCAAAGTCGGAGACCTCGCTTGGCTGGTCGTTCCTGCACGTCTCGGGCGAGTTCCTTGATCTGAACTCGGCGATCGGTTGGAACGTCTCGGTTGCCGGGAACGTGTCGCCGTGGCTCGGGATCGTCGGGGATGCGACCGGCAACTACAAGGCCGGATTGACAATCAACGATCCGGACGTTGCGATTCACACGTTCACCGGTGGGCTGAGGTTCAGCAATCGCAATTCACCCGTGGCCGTGCCGTTCGCCGAGTTTCTGGTGGGCTTGACCCGCACGAGTTTCGACATCAACGGTGTGGGTGAGAGCACGACCGAGTTCACAATCCAGCCGGGTGGCGGGCTCGACATCGGCAACGAACGAGCCGCCGCGCGATTGAGTGTCGCATGGCGTCGGGTCTTCTACGAGGGAACTCCGACGAACATGCTCCGCTTCGTTGGCGGCGTCGTCATTCGCAAGTGACGCAGGCTCGGACGGACCCGCTGAGTCGATGCTTCAGTCCGGAGTTAGCCCCTTCAGCAGGCGCAATGAAAGTGATGAGGAGATGAGCTCTTTCCCGCTTAATACACACGACCATCAATGCGAACGGCGAAGTGACGGCCAGACTGGAAGTTGTGGCAGAAGGCTGCGTTGGCTGAAGAATCGGACGAAAGAGTCAGCACGTCCGTGAGTGAAGCCCGCAAGACTGGAGCGACTGCGGCCTGGGAGTCGAGGACGCGGTCTCGATGGGCGGCGTCCCCTCGTGATCTTCGCTTCACAGCCCGTCCCTCGCGCGGCCTGCCCATGTCCAGGGCGTGCACAACCTTGCGGGCTATGATCGCCGCCTTGCAGAGGAAGCGCCACGGCGAGCCGGTACTTCGCACCGCAGCGACGAACCTTGATCAGGTCTCCGGCCGGGTTGCCGTTCCGCAGCCACGCAAAAAACAGGACGGTCACGGCTCATGCGCCTGCCATCGTGTGCGGGCGCAACCATTGACTCGCACAATCGAGGCCCAATCGCACGATAGCGGGATTGGTTCGGCAGGTTTCTTGATTGCTGCTCGCGTGCGCGCGGCTCGGAGTGCCCGATGCGTAGTCCAGGAAGGTAACGGTTCACCCACAGGAGAGTTTCTGATGAAGAGAACTGCTGCAGTGTCCCTGTTGCTAACCCTCCTTGCCGTCGGCGCCGCGAACGCCGATCCGTTGTTGTTCAGCGCGGTTCTGACCGGCCCTTCGGAGAGTCCACCCAACGGTTCGCCAGGTCTCGGTTCCGCTGTGGTTCGATACGACTCAACAGCCCAGACACTCACTGTCGTGGCCGACTTTGCGTTCCTCACGAGTCCGAACTTCGCGGCACATATCCATTGTTGTGTCGACCCTGATGGAACCGCTGGTGTCGCGACGGCCGTACCGACGTTCCCAGGGTTTCCGAGCGGCACGACATCTGGGTTTTACAACAACACGCTGGACCTCACTGATCCGGCGAGTTTCAACCCCGCGTTTGTCACCGCGTGGGGTGGTACGGCCAGCGGGGCCGAAATGGCACTCGCCGCGGGCCTCATCGCCGGGCGCGCCTACTTCAACATTCACACGGCAGAGTTTCCCACTGGTGAAATCCGCGGGTTCCTGACCGCCGTTGAACGCCCAGCGGCAACCCCTGAACCCGCCACAGTCGCCCTGCTCGGCCTCGGTCTCGCCGGCATGGGCGCACGGCGCTGGTGGCAGCGGAACGCGTAGCGGCGCACACGGCCCATTGCACGAGATCCAAGGCCGCCTGCTGGGGCGGCCTTTGGTCTGTACGGGCTATGCAGTTGTCAAATGAGCAGTCGTGGCGGGCACTCTCCGCCGCGATCCGACAGGAGCCGCCGCAGCGCTCCGCCAGTTCCGTCGCGCCTCTTGGCGTCCCTCGACCCGTGACCGGCTGTAGAACCCCCTGAAGTGTCCGAGCTCGAACGCAGTTACGTGGCCGGGCCGCTATTGACCAACTGCAGCCTGGCTCCGAGATCGGAACACACTGGGTGACAAGTCATTTCCTGACGGTAGCGCTGCAGTCAGTGCTGCTTCAGACCAAACCGCATCACGTTCCGCGCAGAGAGCGCGCTGGCCGCGCCGACGTACTGCTCGGCGACCTGCGAGATCAACTGCGCCATTCGCGCCAGGTTGACCCGGTCGGAGAGGTTCAGCCCATCTGGCTTTGGCCCTGGTGGGATGAGATGATCGCGCAGCCGCAGCCTGGCGCTCTTGGCGTACTCCACGTTGGCTCCTCGTCGCGGCCGAGCCAGTCACCCGTATCGACGTGGCCGCCGCCGACATCCTGTGCGGGCTCGACGAGACGCTCCACGCCGCGGGCATCGAGCTTTGTTTTCGCCGAGGTGAAGCATCCGATTCAGGACAAGTTGAAGCGCTTCGGGCTCTTCACGCGCCTGGGCGAGGACACGTTCGTCGCGACCTCGAGGAAGCCGTCGGCGTCTATCTGCAATACACCCAGTCGATTGGGAAGCCTTGTCGCCGCCGGCACGATGACGCGAATGGCTCTCGAACGGATTCAAGTCCACTGCGGCCAGCCCTGCGCCGACGCGTAGGCGTGGAGGCGCCGATACGCCGGCCGATCCACCTTCAAGGTGTCGAGCAGCAGCGTGATGAACTGCCGATCGCCGCGCGCGGCCGGGAACCGTTGGGTCAATTCATTGACGAACCCGCCGAACGACGGCGCATACATGCTGCCTTGCTCGGCGCGGCGCGCCAGGTCGTCGAGCAACGCGTGCACCGCCTGGTCTTCGGTCTCGGTCGCGCCGTAGCGCGCGAGCAACGCGAAAACGGGCTTCTCGACCGCGAGCAGGCGAAGCGCCAGGTTGACCAGGGCGTCGAGCTCCTGAACCTTCACCTCGAGCGCGGCAATGCGATCCAATTGGTTATCGGCCATGTGATGTCTCGCTGCGGCGCACCGTCGTGTGACGCGTCGGATTCTAACCTGACCACCGCGGACCGGTGGAACGTCGGGCGGGTCAGGCCGGCATCGTCCAAAGATCGACTCGGTGATCAAAGCCGTGACCCGCGGGACGAAGGCGTTTACGCGAGTCACAGGACACGACGGCGTCACTCGCGTGGCACTGGTGGAGCAACGTGCCGCATAACAACAACTTACCCGCCACGGACACTTGTCCTAGGACACGACAGGATGTCTTAGGACGGACACCCCCTTCCTTAGAAGCGGTGTCCTGTCCGCTCGGTATGTCCTGTGAGCAGTGGCAGTACGCCGTCAGTGCTGGCTGGCTCGGGATGACCGATACGGCTGCCGCCCGATTGGGATATGTGGCGCCCTGGAAACTCGCTGTCTCGCGGCGGCCAAAGAGAACGGGGCGACCCGCCTGGGAGGAACAGCCAGGCCGCCCTGCAGTCGAGAACGAGCACGCAACCCGCAAACGAATCGGTGGCGTGGGGCCGGGCCGGACGCCGCATCTTGCGTCCCGGCGGAGCACTGCGGCTGCACGTCTGTGGCTCGCGCCCCACAGCCATGTCCAGAGCAAGCTGTGTACCTCAGCCGCATTGTGTCAGCGCACGCAAAGGTAGGAGCGGGACGTCCGATTGGTCTGGTGGTGCTCAGACGTTTGTCGCTCAGTGGCCCGACACGCGAAGTACGAACGGCGCCGAACGGCGCGAGAGGGGGCTATGGCACCTCCAGACAACAAAATCTCCGTACCGCTTCGTGCCGTGATTCTTCTGGCTACGGGTCTGGGACTTCAGACTTTACGCGCGGACCGGCCGCCGAACCGCGGGGCGATTCTAGACGAGGCGATGCGTTGCCATGCTAGGCACATCGAGGCGACCGGCGATCGTTGACTGTGCGGGCTGTGGCTAGAGCCATCCTGACTGGCGGCCCGCGCCGCTGACGAGTTTCGTCGGCCGTACTGTTCCAGTGACCAAAACCGTTTCAGACATCCATTGCGAGCGGGTGCCGCTTAGAGGTCAGTTCGAGTTGCGTCAGGATTTGCGCTGGTCGTCCGCCCACCGAAAGGCATCCTACTGTTCCACGCGTCGGTGAGCAGCTCCAGGTAATACTGCACTGGCACTTTACGATCATCGACGTAATACGTTTGACGGAACTGGTTGCAATCGTCCAGCTCACGCGCAATCGCAAACAGCCGTCCGGCAAGGGTGATCTCGAAGAGCTTCACTTTCTCGTCCATCGAGCCTCAGCATCGCGCGGATCGCCGCAAACGTCGTTGCCCTGGTACAACCTCTGAATCAGGCTCGTCTAGGTACGCGGCGGGCATCGGCGCCGAAACGTCGCAAGCGACATTCCGTGTCAGTGACAACTCAGCGCCGCTCAGCGTCGATCCGCTCATGCGTTTTCACGAGTCGCCAAGCCGCGCCGCTTCCCGTGAATAGTCCCGCTCCATTCCGAAGGAGCTGGCGGAAACTTGGCGACCCAAGCGGCGTTGTCGATGATCCGTGTTTGCGGCGAACGGCAATCCGGTCGTCGCCGATGCCCTCCACCGGAAGATTCGCCGCCCACATACTCCCGCCAAATCCGGCCCGCGACGCGCACCGACCGGGTGTAGTACCGCCGCTTCCCTCGTCGTTGCCAGCTCAACGTGCTCTCCTCCGACTGGGGCAGAGGACTCAACGTTACACAACCGTATATCGGCTCTCCCCAAGGGAACCATCTCTCGTCAGCCGGCCTTCCGTCGGCAGCCTGGACCGAGCTGATTGAGGGCAGATCGACCAGGAATCGCGTGTTTTCCACCACCGTGAAATCGAGGGCGGGATCGGGACCGTGAAGCAGTGGCAGTGAACGCCGGAATTGTCCTCGATGCCGTGGGGAGTGTCGGAGTCACTACCGAGGCGATGGAGCCGACGTCAGCCGCCCGTGAAGCCAGGCGCGCGCGACCTTCCAGTCCCGCATGACGGTCTCCGGTGCGACGTCGAGCACCTGCGCGGTCTCCTCGACCGTGAGGCCACCGAAGTACCGCAGCTCCACCACCTGGCCGCGACGCGGGTCGGCCTCCGCCAGCTCGCTCAGCGCCTCGTCGAGTGCAATCACGTCGATGCCGGGCGCGAGCGCCGCGACGAGGTCCGGTTCGAGCTCCACCCGTGACTGATCGCCGCCCCGCTTCTGAGCGCCGCGCGTCCGAGCCGCGTCGACGAGGATGCGGCGCATCGAACGGGCCGCGACCGCCAGGAAATGGGCACGGTTCTGCCACCGTACCCGGCTCGCGTCGACGAGCCGCACATAGGCTTCGTGGACGAGGTCGATTGTCTGCAGCGTCTGGTGTCGCTCGCCGGCGAGCTGCCGGTGCGCGATCTGCCGCAGCTCCTCGTAAACGAGGGGGATGAGCGCCTCCAGCGCGGCTCGATCGCCGGCTCGCCACGCCAGAAGCAGCCCGGTAATGTCGTGCGACGCACTATCTGCCGCGAAATCGGCCATCGCGTGTACCAGGCCTCCGCGCCGATGACAGCCTCGGCGGCTGCTTTCCGCCTATAGGGATAGCCGCCCCGCCCTGTAGCCGCCGGAACGCCGGGCAGACCCCTATCGGTAAGCGCGGCGAGTCTAGCACGCGGTGCTTCTGCCGGGACCAGCCGGCAGACCAGTGCAACGGGGGGCCGAGGAGGAGAGATGAGGAGCAGACACCTGTGGCAGGCGGAC
This sequence comes from Vicinamibacteria bacterium, assembly GCA_963697705.1. Classification (GTDB taxonomy): domain Bacteria; phylum Acidobacteriota; class Vicinamibacteria; order Vicinamibacterales; family JAENWD01; genus CAVUCH01. The sequence continues at coordinate 38,840 of CAVOPA010000003.1, read as the reverse complement.
GTGCATTTCGGGGGCGTTCTCGCCGGGATGGCACTCGCGGCGTTGACCGTGACCGCGAGCACTGCCGCCGCGCAATCCACAAACGCGACGCCGCATTGCCGCCCGATCGGCGGCACGGTCATGACCAACTTCATCGATCAGAACACGACGCTTGGCACCGTGACTGGCGATCTCGCGGGCGCGGTGTCGGCCGTGGTCATCGAGCCGCCCACGTTCCCGGACGATCAGACCGCCGTCTTCAGGGTGCAGCATCGCTGGGTCACCGACAGCGGCGACATGGTCCAGGTGGCGGTGGCGGAAGCCGTCGCCAGGCTCACGGCCCCGAATGTGTACGGCATCGTGTCGTATCCAGTCACGATCACCGGCGGCACGGGCGCATTTCAGCACGCAACCGGATCGATCACGAGCATCGGGGCCGTCGACCTGAACACCGGACGCACGGTGTTCAGGTACACCGGCCAGCTTTGCCTTCAAGCGCCGGCTCACTGACGGCCGACACCGGGGACGGGTCGGCCCGGCCCTCGTGCCGGCCCGCTCCCGATTTGGTGAGACAGGTCGGCCGGGAGGATCGATACTACGACCCACTCGGGCGGACCGACCTCGAACGGAGCGCGCGATGGACCCGGATCGGTGGCAGCGTGCGTCGGAGCTCTTCCTCGCAGCACTCGAGCAGGACGAGACATCGCGCCGCCGGTTCGTCGAGGAGGCTGCCGCCGGTGACCCCGAGCTGCTCCACGACGTGGAGCAGCTGCTTGCCTCCGACGCTCAGGCGGGCACCTTCATGGCGGCGGCGGCCGGTCGCAGGGTATCCCTGCGCGCTCGCCGCCGATGTGCCCACCGTAGCGCCGGATCCCAATGCCACGAGACGCAGGTTCGGCGGATACGAAATTCTCGACGAGATCGCCCGCGGGGGAATGGGCGTCGTCTACCGCGCACGGCAGCTCCGGTTGAATCGGACCGTCGCGCTCAAGATGATCCCGGGCGGCGCCCTCGCATCGCCGTCGGTGGTCGAGCGGTTCCGCGCCGAAGCGGAAGCCGTCGCCCAGCTCGAACATCCGAACATCGTCCCGATCTACGAGGTCGGAGAGGTCGAGGGGCAACACTATTTCAGCGCGCGGTTGATCGAAGGGGGCAGCCTCGAACAACGGCTCGGCGAGTTCGCTCTCTCCCCGGCCACGCTCGACAGAACGCAGGCCCTGGAACGGCAGCGTCGAGCCGCACGGTTCATGGCCGCGGTCGCGGAAGCCGTACACTTCGCGCACCAGCGCGGGATACTTCATCGCGATCTCAAGCCCGGCAACATCCTGGTCGATACCCAGGGCGATCCGCAGGTCACCGACTTCGGGATTGCCAAGCAGCTGACGGGCCGCGGGCCTGTGACGCAATCGTTCGCCGTGCTGGGCACGCCCGACTATATGGCGCCCGAGCAGGCCGCCGGCGAGGCTGGGCGTCTGACGACCGCCGCGGACGTGTTCAGCCTCGGCGCCATGCTTTACCAGCTCCTTACCAGCCGACTGCCATTCCGCGGCGCCACTCCAATCGAGACGATGCGGAAGGTCGTCGAAGATGATCCGCCCGCACCGCGCACGCTCAACGCCGCCGTCGACGGGGATCTCGAAACCATTTGCCTGAAGTGCCTGGCGAAGCGGCCGGCCGACCGCTACAACTCTGCAAAAGCGCTCGCCGATGACCTCGCCCGGTGGCTGGCCGGTGAGCCGATCACCGCGCGGCCGGTGACGGCGACGGAACGTGTCTGGCGCTGGTGCCGCCGGCAGCCCATAGTGGCCGGCCTCTGGACGGCACTCGCAGTGGCGGTCCTGGCCGGCATCGTCGCATCCGGATGGCAGTGGGGACGCGCCCAGCGCAACGCTGTCGCTCTCCGCGAGAGCCTGTATGCGGCGGATATGAGCGTTGCGTTCGACGCATGGAACAGGGGGAACATCGCCCAGGTCCGCGACCTGCTCGAGGCGCAGCGTCCGCGCGACGGGCAGGCCGACCTGCGCACGTTCGAGTGGCGATATCTCTTCGGCCAGGCGCGGAGCCGCGAACGCCTGGTGATCAACGCGGGCCAAGCCGGTGTGTGGGCGCTCGCGATCTCACCCGACGGGCGCCTGCTCGCGACGGGGATGGTAGACGGCAAGGTTCGGTTGTGGGCACTCCCGTCCGGAGCCCCGATGGGCACTCTCGACGGAACAGGCCTGACCTACTGTCTCGCCTTCTCCCCCGACGGCACGTTGCTGGCCGCCACCACGGACGGTCCGGACGTGCGCATCTGGGACGTGGCGAAACGCACGTTGCGAGCTCGCCTTGGCCCGCATGCGCTCCCCTCGATTGCAGTGGCGTTTTCACCGGACGGCGCAACTCTGATTTCGACGGGAGGCTTCCCGTACGGCGTCGACGTGCCGGCGGAACTGATTCTGTGGGACGTCGCGTCGGGACGCCGTATCGCTGCCCTGACCGGCCACAAAGCGTCCGCGGGATGGCCTGCCTTCTCACCGGACGGCACGCTGCTGGCGACGCCCCAGGGTGACGGCACCGTCACGCTGTGGGATGTTCGCTCGCGACGAATCGCGGACGTGCTGAGGGGCCATGTGGGGCTCGTCGTCGCGGCGAGCTTCTCGCCGGACGGACATCTCCTCGCAACCACGGGGCTCGACGGGACCGTGCGGCTCTGGAGCGTCCAGACGCGAGGACTGCTTGCCGTGCTCGGCTCGCAGAAAGGCGCAGCGTACGGCGTGGCGTTCTCGCCGGATGGGCAGCGGTTGATCTCCGGTGGAATCGACGGCCTTGCCCGTCTATGGGACGTCGCAGGCCAGCGGCTCCTTGCGACGTTCAAGGGACACGGCTCGCGCGTCTTCGGTGTCCAGTTCTCGCCCGACGGAAGGTTCGTTTTCACCGGAAGCCTCGACGGAACGGCGCGCGTGTGGGATGCCGCCGTTTCGACTGGCTCCTGAGGTGTTCGACCGTCACCGCGGAGCTGCGGCCAGCACCGAGTTTTCATCCGACGGCCAAGTCCTCCTCCGCTCGGACCCAGGCGGACATTCGGTCACGCTGTGGGACGCGAACACGCTGAAGCAGTTCGCCGTGCTGCCGCAGGATTACGGCACAGTTTCGGAGGATGGTCGTCGGCTTGCCACGACGTCAGGGAAGGAGCTGGCATTGTGGGACATCTCAGGGCACGTGCTCGGGGCCGTCCGTACGAACACGCTTCCTGCGGCCGTCGGGCTTGGGCCCGTGTTTGTCCCGAGTGGCGTTGCGGTGGGCGTGCAGGGCACGACACCGGCTGTTGCCATTTGCGACATCGCGCGCGGCATCGTTCGAACGCTCAGGCGCAGCGCGGGCGACTCCGCGGAGCTCCTCGCGATCGCGCGGAGTCCGCACGGAGACCTGCTCGCGGCAGGGGATGCCGACGGACACACGTACGTGTGGGACGCGCGGACGTCGTCGGTCAGACGGGTCCTGCACGATCACACGGATCGCGTGAAGGCACTGGCGTTCTCGCCCGACGGGCGGTGGCTCGCGAGCGGGAGCAGCGACACGACCGTGCGGGTCCGGGACACCGATTTGGCAGCGGCCCCAGCCATCTTCAATGCAGAAGCCGGGTTCGTGGAGGCGCTCGCCTTCACGTCTGATTCCCAAACGCTCGCGGTCGGCACGATTGACGGCGTGGTGAAGTTCTGGAATGTCCGGGCTCGGCGTGAAGTGACCGCCCTCGAGGCCCACCGCTCGATGGTGTCGTCGATCGCCTTCTCACCTGATAGCCGCACGATGGCGACGGTGTGCGTCGACCAGACCATGCGACTCTGGCGAGCGCCGGGATTCGAAGAGACCGGGCATTGAGGAGACCGGACTGACGCCCCACATCCTGCTCAGCAGCGTCCGGCCGGGGCAGCTTCGTACGCGAGGTACGGCGTGAGCCAGCGTTCCGCCTCGTCGGTCGTGATTCGTTTTCTGCGCGCGTAGTCGGCGACCTGATCTGTCCCGAGGCGTCCCACCGCAAAGTAGCGGGCGTGCAGTGATCGCTGTAGTGTATAGACCGCCGGCCATGGCTGCCGACGAATACAAGGCGAGCTGGGAAGGCGGAGCGCCTGTCGCCCTGCCACCCGGTCTGATCTTCCACGCCGGTATCGGCGAAGGGGCCGACTTTGCCACTATCACCGTGTGGGACTCACGCGAATCGTACGACGCGTTCGCCCCAATCTTTACGCAGGTTATGGCCGAAAAGGGCTTTCGTTTCGGGCCGCCGCAGATCCTGCCCGTTCACCACCTGTTGAGTGCCACCGGTCACGTTGAATGAGGGAAGCATGAACGATGCGGCATGGTGGCAGCGCGTGGTGCGGGCGCGGGCTGACCGCGACGACCTGAGGCCGCAGCGGGTGTGGACGCTGCACAAGGACGAGCACGCCGCAGCAATCGACCTCAAGGCGGTGCCGGCGTCGGCGCTGAGATCGTGCTAACGGTGGACGGCGAGCTGCGGCGCACGCGACTGTACCGGGCGCACGAGCAGGCGGAGCTATCGAGCGCGATTGCAGATACGCGGGCGGCGTTCGAGGGGAAGGGGTGGGCGTGATGGGGGCAACCAAGTCGAGACGCAAGCGCATCGCTAAGGGCGTGTACCGGGACCGCTACGGCCTTTCGGCAACTGTGAAGGTCGGCACCGGATCGAACGCCCGCCAGCGAGAGGAGCGGTTCGCATTCGAGACCGCTGAAAGACATCAAGTCGTGGCAAGGCGCCACATCTGGCGCGTGCGCTCGGCCGGTCGCCCGACTCTCCGCGTGGCACCCTCGCAGACGACGCCGCAGGCTATCTGACGCAAGTTAAATCGCTGGCGAGCTACAAGGCGAGGTCAACGCCTGGACGGCCCTATACGGCCGTCTGCGGCGCTCGCAGATAACCGGGAAGCACGTCCGAAAGGCGCGGGGCGTCTGGATTGCCGACAAGGTGGCGCCGAAGACGGTAAACAACCGGTGCCAAACACTGCGGCACCTGTATCACGTCCTCGACGGCCCGAAGGCATCGACGCCTGTTGATGACGTGGCGCCACTCCCGGTCGCGCCCTCACCGAAGATCCTGGTGCCGGCGAAGACGTTCCGCACGGTCGCGGCGAACCTGACCGACCCGAAGACCAGGGCACGGTTCATGGTGATCGCCTCCACGGGCGTCCGGCCCGCAGAACTGAAGCGGGCGGAGCCGGCCGACGTGGACCTCGATCGCAAGGCGTGGATTGTGCGGACGGCCAAGGGCGGCGAGCCTCGGGCGTTTTGGCTGAACGATGACATGGTGGCGGCCTGGAAGGCGTTCATCGCGGCTGACGCATGGGGCCAGTTCGACGGCAGCGACTACGCCAAGGCGCTGTACGCGGCCGGCTGGCCGAAGGACGTACGCCCCTATCAGGCGCGGCACAGCGTCGCGTTGGAGCTCGGGGAGCGGGGCATCGACCTCGCCGACGTGTCCGCCGTGCTTGGGCACCGGCAGATCGCCACGACGCGGAAGCACTATGCGCCGGTGCTCGTCTCCCGGCTGAAGGACGCCAGCGAACGGCTGGCCGGGCGCTTCGACGGCTGGAAGCCGAGTGCGGCAGCCGAAGTCGCGGAATGTCAAACGGGGGCAACCGTCGTCAGGTCGGCCGAGACCGGCGGCCGGATTCATTAGAGGAACGACAAACGGGTTGACCGGGTAGCGGGAGCGGCCCATACTCGCGCCTCCACCGCGAAGGGGAAAACTGAAAGAAACGAAATGTCCCACCGTGCCGTTATAGGTGTCATCGTAGCTTTGGTCGTGGGCTCAGGCCATTCGATGCAGGCTCAATCCGCTGCCGTGGCGGTTGAACTCGTGAGTGTCGTGCCGGGGACCGCCGTTGTCGACGGCGACTGGTGTGTCGGCGATGTCATCGCTAATCCGCAGGTCGTGCTCACTGCTAGCAGTCGTCGGATCTCAGGGGCTGGTGACGGACGGCAGAGTTACGTGGCAGACATGCGGGAGTCACTCAGGCGGCTTGCCCAAGGAGGAGTGCCAGAGGGGTGGTTCCGGACGTTGGCAGACAGCGGTCATCAGCGATCTTTCGTTCGACTCTACGCCGTCGCTCGCTACCAGCTTCAGGCTGCCGATCCTCGGCTTTCGCTTGCAGTACAGTCCTGGGCCCCGCAGCGGCCTAAAAAGGGCAACCAGCGCGCCGTTCAATCTCGATCGAACCTGTCCGTCGTGACCAACGATCCGATCCCGATGCCGTCGATCTCCACCGGGACTCCTAGGTGACGCGAAAGGCCGGCCGTCTGAAAACGGCTGACACGACCGGCTTGTACAGCCGCGAAAACATTGAGCCGATCTGCGGTTCCTTGCGGCTCATAACCCAAAGGTCGCGGGTTCAAATCCGCGACCCAACAACGAAACGGCGTGATTCCACGCCGCCCCCATTAAGTTTTCCCAGGCCGCGCACCCCGATCGCTTTAAGCCGTCAAAACCAAACGTATGGTCCCGCTGTGAGCATTGATATGGTTGAGGCGATTCGCATACTGAGCGCATACGGCTGCTAACCGCGCGACTTCGTTCGGTGATTCGCTTGAGCGCGCAACTATCTGTGTTAGTTGATCTTAATGTGGTGCGCGCTGGTGGATTCGAACCACCGACCCCCGCCGTGTGAAGGCCACCGTCGAACCCCGGGGAGGCGCGGAATTGCTAGAAATACAGTGATTTCGCGGCTTTCGAGCTGGCAGAGAGCATGAAACCGCACCAATCCGCACCAACTTGCCGTAGATTGGTGCATCAAGTCGGTATGAAAGTCGGTAGGGAAGTGGCGCCTGCCGCGCCCTGCTCACGGCACTCGAGGTGCGGAGGATCTCCTCCAGTCCGTCGCGCCCGCGGCCGCAGCGCAGGACTGATCGCCGCCCCCTCCGTCCACCGCAGCACCTGGCCGACCGTCACGACGTGACGAGTCGTCGCAGCGCGGACCTCGACCCGAGCGTGTTGCGGGGCCGACGTCCTCGACGAACCGCGACTGCCGGAACGCCTGCACCGCCAGCGCCGCGGCCTCGAACACCGATCGGCGCTGACCTCCGCGACGTGGCAGATGCCGCGACAGTCCATAGCGTGACGGTGCAGGCGCGAGGCACAGCACATCGCAGCGCTTCGCCTTGTATGCGCCTTAACTCGGCGGTAGCATAGCGCCAGTTTGTCTCGGGATGGAGTGCCCGTATCGGCTCGTCGACGAGATGGACGCACTGTCCATGCAGCTGTGCCTTGGGGCTTGGCCAGTGGGCGCGCATCATCTGGTGGCCGCGCAGCGATGACCAACCCGATCGACCCGATGTACCACCTGAAGGCGCCGCCGGAGTGGCGCCACGTCGGCTCGCCCCGACTACCCATGGGTTCCCCAATGCCGGACCGTCGTGCCCGCGGCCGACTCCCGAAACTGGACCCGCTCCCCCTCGATCTCGCTGCGACGATTTACGGCATCGGCACCCGCCGCGTGGTGCCCCAAGGCGCCTATCTCTATCACCAGGGCGACCCGGCCGACCGATTGTTCTGCATCGAGCACGGCTACGCCAAGATGACGTCGGAGTCCCCCGACGGGCACCAGATCGTGCTCGCCTTCCTGGGCCCGCGCTACACCATCGGCGTGGCCGGAATGTTTGTCCCGCACGTCTACTCGTTCAATGCCATCGCGGCTGATCCGATCACGGTCTACAGCTATACCCGCGCCCAAGCGCAGGGGCTCCTCCAGCAGCCGGGCCTCCGCCATCATCTCGACCAGGTGATCTACCACTACACCGAAATCCTGGCGACCCGCCTGCACACCCTCTCGGAGGGCCCGGTCCCCGAGCGGCTGGCGGCGGTCATCCTGGAGCTGGCGGTCATGCACGGCCACGAGGCGGGGCACGGCGGGATCGTCGAGGTCGAGCCGCCGGTCACCTTCGAGGATCTGGCCGGGCTGACCGGGACCACGCTGGAGTCGGTGAGCCGGTTGATCACGGTCTGGCACGAGGCCGGGGCGGTCCTTCCGGGGACGGGGCGGCGGCGGCTCAGCTTGTACCCGGAACGGCTGCGGGACATCGTGTGGCGGAGCGGCGGCCTCTAGAAAGCAGCCGTGTTGTTGGCTGCGGGTCGATGACCTGCCCTCGCAGCGAGCGGTCATCGGGTCGCTCGCCAATCTGCGTCTACCCACGACCGGCGCCGCGCGAGAAGTCGAGCTGTGGCGGGCCACGAGGGCGGCCGGGAGGTGCGCTGCGTGGCGGTCTACCTGCCATCCGGCATCGACCTGCGTCTCATCGTCGATCGGGAGATCACCCGCACCGAACTCCTGCGGGATGGTCCTGCGGTGGAGGCGCGGGCCGAGGAGTGGCGTTCAGGATGGACTTGATCGAGGTGAGGACTGGCGGTATCGTGCCCACCCACTCTTCGCCTTCCGCAAGGAGATCAACATGCGGACATTCGCTCTCGCGGTAATGACCGTCCTGTGCGGTGCCACGGTTCTGGCACAGACGCCGGTGCGGGAGGGTGATCCTTTGCTGCGGGAGGGTGACCCTTTGCTCCTGGACGACAGCAGCGCGAAGCTGCGGTCTGAACTGGAAGCCATCCACGACAGGTGGTTCCAAGCATTCGACGCGGGTGATGGCGCGGCGATGGACGCGGTGGAAGTGGACAATCTCGTGCTGGTGATGCCGGACGGGAGCGTCTGGAAGAAGCCTGGACCACGGGCGGGCAAGCAGCCGAAGCGCGACGTAATGTCACAGCGGAGTCTGAGCGACGTGACAGTGCGCCAGTTCGGAGAAACCGCAATTCTCACGGGAACTCTGACGACTGCCAAGGCACGCGAACAACGCCGGGACGACTGTCGTGTTCGTGCGCCGAGGTGGCGCATGGCTGATCGCCTCAGTGCAATGGTCTCCACTGGGAGGCGGGAAGTAGGCAATTCGGCCGAGCGTATATCGGTCCGCACGAAACGCTCAGAGACGGTCCTCCGGTATAGGAGAGGGCCGAGGGTGGCGCGTGGAGCTGCTGAACACGCGCTGACCCTCAGTTCTGTGCAATCCGGCACCTCCTCACGACGCCGCGCCCTGTAGACTTTTGACGCTGGAGGGCGCATGCGAGTAGCTAGCCGAATGCTGTTGGGATGCTGACCCACCTCTCGGGCGGATGCGCCATAACAGTTGCGGCGAAGCCGTTATCGTCGGCGTGGAGGTCACCACCCTAGCAAGCGTCGAGACGCGAGAGGCCCGAGCGAAGGCAGTCCTTGGCGCTACCGCCATCCACCTGGATGAACAATCTCCGGGGCAGGCTGTCGCAGGCAGTCGTGGATGCGGTTACGGTCTCGACGCGCACCCGCACCGAGCGCACCTACCCTGCTCGCGGCGAGACCAGAATTCGCATGCTCATGGAGTGCGAGGTCAAGCACCACAACGCGCAGGAGGCCGCGAACGAGGTGGCCGATGCCTGCCGGGAGGAGTTCGAGACGGCGCTGAAGGCGAGGGGCATGTAGAGGGGCGCTCCTCTAGCTACCGCGATCCCGGTGGCCTGACTGCACCGAGGACTTTGGCCTTGGTTGAGCGTCCAGCGGCACGGGATTCGCAAATTGCCCCGCGAGACGTGCCACCCGGCACCGTTCGCCACGAGAACCGTATGCACGCCAACAGCTCCGTGATCGGCGTTCTGGGAATAATGGCTGCGCTCGGCGTGCAAGCTGCTCCGAATGCACCTGTCCTCAACGATTTCGCAGGCGGTTCGGCGCAGCGGGAGGCAGTCGCGATACTGCAAACAGGCTCGTTACACGGCGACGAGGTTCCAGCCGACGCGGCGGGCGACTGGTTCGCGCTCGTGCGCGAGGGTAACGGCGCGATGGTCCATCCGGTGAGCGTCTCGCTCGTGCCGGAACAGGACATGATGGACGAGGACGGCGAAGAGACGGGCAGGCGCGTGGAGGTGGAGCCGCCACTCGATCCCATCGTGCTGGTAAGAGGACTCGGCTGGTTCACAGGGCCGGTCACGACCGCGCTGATGGACGAGCGCGTTGACGTGGGCCATGCGCTGGAGGCCCACCTCAACACCGTTTCATCTCGGCTGTCGGTTCGCTGCGGAGAGGGTTCCCGAGTCGGGGGCCAGCGCCAGCAGCGATGCACGCTGGTGGTCCAGTCGGAAACGGTCCGACAGGCACTCTTCACATACTCCGCCTACTTCGAGGGGACGCAGCGCCTCTGGGCGTCGAACAACGGCCCGTTCGTGTTGTGGGCTGGTGATCTGGATCTCGACGGCCGCCTCGACCTGCTGCTTGACACGTCGGATCACGAGAACGTGAAAGAGATGCGCCTGTTCCTGTCCTCGGCCGCGAAGCCCGGTCAACTCGTGTCGGAAGTCGCGCTATTCAGGCAAGTAGGGTGCTGAGCATCAATTGGTGCGGAAAAAGTGCCGCCACCGACCGACCCGCGTCGTCCATCTGCCTTGTCTTCAGATGTTGGAGCTGCTTTGCTGTCCAAGGCGTCCTAGCTATCTCCTATCTTTTCTCATTCACACTATCAAACCTGATAACAATAGAATGACCCTGGACACTTTGGACGCGAGAAATCATCAGCGCAGAGGCCAAGCCTTGTCCTTTCGCCGATCCTCCAATGTCACGTCGATTTTAGGTCGGAGGTTCACGCCTTCCGCTGCGGTAAGCCATCGGCTCGCAACCAGGGCGTTGACAATCACGGCGTAGTTGACCTCGATCTCTGTGCGGAACTGCAGCCGCGAGTGCATCCGAGGTCGTTTACGTGACCAGGACCGGGCAGGCTTACCACCGGGACGGATGTCGCTCACTCTCCCGCAGCAGAATCCCTATGAGCCTGGAAGAGGCCGCTGCTCGGTATCGACCGTGCTCAATCTGCCGACCTCCGACCGTGGGTGCCACTGCTCGACCGATTGCCCCGGCCGTCTCCCAGACGAGCGCCACAAGCGCCACATCCGCCACAGACCGAGTGGTCGTGATCACCGGCACCAACTTCTCTGGCCTTTACCATCGGGATGGATGTCCCGTCCTGGCGAGCGGTGGTGGACGGGTGACGCTCTCCCGAGCCGAGGCCGAGAGTCGTCACTTCAGGCCACACGATGCTTGCGCCGTGGGCACGAAGGATTCCGGCACGGCTCCGGCAACCGCCGTTGCACCGGCCTACGTCCCTCCTGCGCCCTCACCGCGTGCGGCGCCTTCCCAAGAGACCTACTCCGGTCGGTGCCAAGCGACCACGAAGAAGGGCACGCAGTGTTCGAGGAGTGCGCGGCCGGGCAGCAAGTATTGCTGGCAGCATGGGGGCTGATGGCTGCTCCTGTCGCCGCCCCATGGTTGATGCAGATCGTTGACGAGTCGGCGCCCGCTTTTGCCGCGCTCGATTGCGGAGTATGACTCTTGCATGGCCGACGCCGGAGGAACGGGAGATGCGCAAGCTCATTCTCCTTCTGGGTATCGCGTTCTCCATCGTTAACACCGCCGCTGCTGACCCCATAACTGTGACCTTCGGGGGAACGCTAGCCAGCCTGGACCCCCCGTCGGAGGGCCATGGCCGGGTCAACCCCTTTGGACTTGGCGATCCCTTCCACTTTGCGCTCACCTTCAATCAGCCCACATCGACCGAGATTACGGTCGTGCCTCCCAACCCCGACATTGGATTAACTGCGACAGCGTCCTTTTTTGAAAAACCCGGCAGTTTTACCGCGACGGTAGGTGAAACCCGTTTGAGCGGGTCGGCACTAGTGTCAGGAGGAGTGAGGCACGACATCTCGGATGATTTTATAGGCCTTATTATCGAAGCCTCGGACGCAGACCCCGACACACAGGGATTCGATTACTTTATTTCCGGGATGGGTCAGTGGCTCAGCACGGCTGAATGGCCCACCGACGTGGCGGGGGCGTTCAGAATGGCTCCGCAACATGAGTTCCTTATTGCGGACATTGACCGATCAGCGCGTTTCGCCAGCGGACCGTTCACACAAGTCACTCAAACACCCGCAGCACCGGTGCCTGAGCCGACTTCGCTGCTGCTCCTCGGAACGGGCCTCGCCTGCCTCAGCGCGCACGCCGCTGGCGGCAGCGGAAGGCATAGACTCCAGACGCACCCTCGCTTCACAGGAGCCGCCACCGGGGTGGCTCTTGTCTTGTACGGGCTATGCAGTTTCAAAAAGCAGTGTTGCGCCCGTTGGACGGAGCTCGCCCGGATTTCAGGACACCGCGTTGGCGGCCGCGGCCTTCGTGTGCCAGGGTTGTCGGCGTGTCGTCGCGACTGTGGTCGGGTCCTCAATATACGGCGCTCAGTAAGTCGGCGGCGGCGGCCAACGTACACCTCGCAAGATTGCCAGAGCGATACGTGTCGCGCAGCCCGGCCTGACCCTGGCCGCTTCTTGACGGCCCCGCGCCCTCCCATCGAGCGGCCGACGCCGTGGATCAAGGTGACCACGCCGGGATCGGTCTGTGCTCGTCGCCAAGCGCATTTACGCCATTTGGCAGCCACTTCCCGACCTTGCGACTCTCGTCGCAGGTTGCGCAAAACTGCGCGATCTGTGTCCTATCGGACACTCCGCTGTCGGTGGAGTACCTAGGCCAGTGAGCTCTGCCGTGCTAGGCTGCGCCGGGCATGGCGCTGCCCACTATGAGCTTCCCTGTCAACGCTGGCTGCGATCATTCGGCGCTCGCACCCGACCTGACGGTCGGCTTACGGTCGCTCGCGTCCTCGTCATCTGCTGCCATCTTGCAGCACGCCTCGCCCGCAGGAGGGAACCGATGAAGACGTTGTCCATCGCTGTCGCACTACTGTTCGTCGCCGTCACGCTTCCTTGATCAGAACACAACCCGGAGTGCGATCCCTTGGCCGTTCCTGAACCAAGAGCACCGGAAACGTCGGTGCGGAGATAGCGCAATGCCTCTCACAATACTCTTCGTCCTGGCCCTGCTGGCTCAATCGCCGCTTCCCCCGCGTCCTGCCCCGAACACCACTACCTTCCATGATGCGAAGTTGCTAGTACAAGAGGGCGACAAACGCAAGGACATCGATTCGGTCTTGCTATTCCAGTCCGACGCCCTCGTGGTTCAGCCGAAGGACAGGGAGGCCCAGCCTCTGCGGACGCTGGCGTACTCGGACGTTAAAAGCGCCGAGTACTCCTTCGGCAAGTCTCCTCGTGTGAGCGCCGCTCTTCTCGTGTCACCGTTTTTCTTATTCTCAGCGTCAAAATCGCATTGGCTTACGGTCAAGACATTAGATGATTTTGCTTTGTTGCGATTGGATAAGAGCAACTACAAGCTCGTGATTGGTGAGCTGGAAAAGCGAGCCAAGATTACCGTCGCGAGTGTCGGCGAAAACAAGTAAGTTCCCCTCGCTTCAAGAGAACCGACGACGTACAGGGTTGCGCGTCCGCCTGACCGGGCTGGTCTACAGCACTCTTACTCTCGGCGCTCAGACCGGCTGAACGAATGATTATGAACTTTGGACACGATGTTCGGTGCTCGTAATACACATTATGGAGGTTAGTGGCATGCGAAGACTACCGGTTCTCTTGCTGTTTCTGCCACTCGTTGCATGCGGCGGTGGCAGCCCGTCCGCTCCCACACCGCAAACGCCAAACGTCGTCGGCGACTACAGCGGCAGCACCGTCATCAACGTCCCGGAATTGAGCCAGCAGATCACCTGCCCAACGACTACCAAAGTGACGCAATCAGGGACGACAGTCAACATCGCGCCCCTGGTACTTGGCGGGGAATGTGACAACATCAGCATTCCATTGGAGCAAGTGACGATTGATAACACGGGAGCCATTCAGGGTCAGAACTCGGGCACGTTCGATGAGGAATCGTGTGGTCGTTACACTTACACGGGCAGTGGCGGGTTCTTCGGTCGCGAGTTTCGCTTGTCACTGAACATGACATCCAGCACCTGTCCCAACCTTAATTTGACAATGACTCTGTCACGATGAGATTCGCCAGCGCTGGGCGCGCGACGCTGGCGGCAGCGGAAGGCATAGCACACCGGCTGCATCGATGCCCCTACGGCCGCGCGCTCCACGGGCCCCTAGCGAATATCGTAGGTTCCCTAATGACTGCCCGCGGCCACCACTTCCGTTCATCAATCTTCCGTATGGAGGCGCGCATGAAACCTAGGCGCTCGCTGTGTATGTTGCTGACGGTGATCCTATCGGTGGCCCCCGCCTGCAGGACTGGGCGAATGGTGCCGATGCAGATGCAACCCGGAGCCTCTGCACCGGCGGGGCTGAAGTCCGGTGACCGCGTCCGGGTGCATCTACATGACGGCAGCCGGGTCGACTTCGACTTCGACCACGTCTCCGCCGATGGGGACGTGTTCGGCCGGCACCAGGAGCATGTGAGGGCGCGGGACATCGCGGCGCTCGAACAACGTCCAATCAACAAAGTGCGAACATCGATACTGGTGGCCTCGTTGGCGGTTGTGGCCTTCGCGATGCTCGTCATTTTGACCGACGACGGCTTCTACGTCGCCCCCGAGTAGCGGTGCGATGCCACTTCTCGGTGCCCAGTCCACCCGGCTCTTGGAAGACCGCTGCCCGGAGCGGAAGCTCGTAGACGCACGCCAGGGTCGTCTCACGCGATCTAGGCGCGGCCCTGCAGTGTTCCGACCGTTCCGCCTGTTCCGGTCTGGACGAGGCTAGCGCCCACCGCTACAATGCAGCACGGTTCGGCCTTGCGGGCCTCTCCCGGCCGGAACACCCGGCACACCCGGAACGCCTCACCCCTTAGAGAGCATCTGTCTCGGAGGTAACAACATGAGCGCGTACCCTCGGACCATCCTCACGTTGGTAGTCTTGGCAGTCCTCGGGGTCGCCTATCGATGGGACGCCGTCGCCTCCGCCCAGCAGCAGCCTCGATATCCAGTCGATCCGCAAACGGGGCGAGCCGTTGGCGCCAAACAACTGCCAGCAGACGAGCTGAAGCGGCATCTCGATGGTCACAACAAGGTTTTGATCGTCGAGGTTCGCGAGCCCGACAAATACACCGAGACCCTTCCCGGCGCGATCAATATCCCGTTCAATCAGCTCGAGGATCGTTTGAAGTCCGTTCCCAAAGACACATATCTCGTCTTCACGTGCGGAACGGGACGAACAAGTTCACAGGCCGCAAAACTCGCCGAAGAACTCGGCTTCAAGAGCACTACGTTTTGCCCTGTCAGCCAGTGGAAGGAACAGGGCTACAACGCTGAGCCGAAGAACCAATGATTCTCCTCTAGCCGCGTGCGGCTGGCCCCGCGTGCGTGGAGCGCCAACACGCGCGAGCGCGTGACTCCGTCACGCCTGGCCTCGAACTCCTGGGCGCTCTGGCGCCCGCAGGAGCCGCGCGCAGCGCGTGAGCAACCCTCGGTGAAGGCGGCGCGTCAACGCCGTTTAGACGGCGTGTGGGCGGGTTCTGAACGAGTGGCGGGGTGGGTCAGACGCAGTGATGCGGGATGCTGGGCAGCCTGCTTCCCGATCCCGGGAGCGATCTAGTCCGCCAGCCTGCGAGTTCGGCCATTCGAGCCCGCTCATAGAACGCCCAGTCGCCCAGTGTGATCCAGCCGACCCGTATGCGCCCGGTGATGGAGTCCCTTTCAGCTGCATAGCGCGGCAAACGGCCTCGCGGGCACCCTGCTTGTGGCGGGCATGCGATCCCAGAGGGGTGGGTCATCGGTCTCGCAGCAGTGCCGGATGTATCTGTTAACAGCTTGGTCATCAGCTTGCTGGATCGCTCGCGCGTTTATTGCCGCGCTCCGCAAGAAAGCGCATCCAGCACGCCTTGAAACGCTCCCTCACTTCAGGAAGAGTCTTCGGGTCGAAGGTTACTGACGATCCCGGATCTAGCTGAGAGATCTCCAGCAGCAGTTCAAAAAGACCACGCAGTTCCGTTGAACGCCACTCTTCGCCCATGCGGTAATCGATCGCAATCTGGTCGTCAAACACAAAGACGCCGAGATCAGGAAGTCTGACGCCGCTCATGTCGACAGTGCCCAGAACGAAATGAAAAGCCTTCGCTTCCCGGGATACAACGAGGGCGGCTGCATTCGGCACTGAATTCAATGGACAGTCCTTCAAATCTGTGACTGACCAGAATGTAGAGCCTCGGTCCGTTACGGCCTGACCGTGGCCCCGAAGTGCAGCAACGCTGTGATCACCGCTCGCTTGTCCGCAAAGTCCACACGTACTTCAGGCAAGGACCCGTCGTCCGTGTCGAACAGATCGTGGAGTTCAGTCCACAGCCAGTCGTTCATACGTCTCTATCGGTGTGTAATCGCCACCAGTGGTCTTCGCGCTTGTGTCCTAGCGCGTCCCGGCGGCGACCTCATCGACGTAGTCAATCCGCACGGAGGATTCGATTACACCACCTCGCCCCATGGCCTCACGCAGGGCGGCGTTATTGAAGACAGCCTCGGCGGCCTGCCGCGAATCGAAGGTGGTCGCGACGATGACGAGATTCGGGTCGTCCAGCCCGCGCCAGACGCGGTGTGCGCTGATGTCCTTGCTCCAGTCGGCCGCCATCACGCGGTCGTATTCTGGTCTCCAGGTGTTGTAGTCGGCTACGCGGTGGTGAACGAAGACGGTCGTCATTTTGGCCTCCTGCCGACAAGAGTCGGAGGCGCATCATACGTCAACCTGGCTCCCATCAAGCGCGCGCCTGGCCGCCTTGCGTGGTTGCGGCGGGTCGACGCGATGTGGACGGCGTGTGGGCGGGTTCTGAATACAGGGTCGGTCTCAGGTCGATCCTGATGCCGATGCCTGACCGCCGCGGGGTAGCTGTGACCCAAGGCCTGCTCGTGTGAAATGACGTGCAAGTCGACGGCGCATCCTGGCGCATCGTGGCCCTATGCGCGTCCTGCCCCTAACCCAGAGAATTTAATAGCGTTACGTGCTCTCAAAATGAAAGCGGGGACCCGTATATATACAGGTTTGTGACCTCATATAGAAACACGGGACCGGTGTCCCGCCGTCCTGCGCCCCGCGACGGCGCTCCTCTCCGTTCTCATCCTGCGACACACGACAGGCGTATACCGCATACGGTCAACGCATATGGGACACGCTGCCTTGGATCACGAGCGGATCGCGCTACTGGCCGAAGGGGAGGCACTGGTCAAGGCGCGTGACCGGCTGCACCTGACGCCGACCGACCGCCCCGAACAGCGCGCATACCGAACCCGCCTGCAGTTGCATCGGGATCGCCTTCGCGCTTACATCCGCGCCCTGCGGCGACAAGAGGCTGACGACAGGTAACGTGCATCCGCCGGCAGCCGTTTCAGGCGGCTGTCGGCTCGGCGTCCGCGAAGACCGTCTGGCAGATCGTCGGCGCCCGGGTGGCCTGGACGGGCGCTGAGGACGGGTCCTGAATAGCAGTCCGCCGTCCCGTGACAGGGATTGGGCGCCCGGCGTTGCATGGCCGGGCAGCGCACGCGCGTCCCGCGTCCACGCCTGACGGCCACCCCTAAAACAGGTCTATTTCTGGGGGTGGACACGCCCTGGCCGGCGCCCACCCCGGCGTCCACCCCACTTTTGTTAGTAAAAACGCGAAAAGTGCCCGTCCACCCCTATTCCGCCAAAACAGGCGTCCAGGGTCTAACCCATTGATTCTAAAGTCCAAACCAGGGGGGTGGACGTTTTCGGGGACCCGTATATATAGGGGTGTGTGTCCACCCCCCTATATGAAGACTACGGGACCGGTGGTCCGTCGCCGCCTGACCCACTTTCAAGTCGGCGAACTTTAAAGTCGGAGCGCGGTTGTAAGCCCTAATCGCCAGTGGCTCCCAGACCGATCAGGAGCCTCCAGGAGCCCTTCTGGGCGGCGGCCAGGGCTGGGGATCGTCCTCGGTCTGATCGTGCCTTATTCGATCTCGTAGGCGGTCTGGGAGATCGTCCAGGCCTGCCCCTGCGGGGCGATAGAGCCCCGGCCAGACCGGCCGATGTCCGGCATGCGCCCGTGCATGTGGGCGGGGTGCGGTCCCTGCATGTGGGCGGGTCCTGAATACCACGCCAGTCGACACCGAGTATCCCTCTCCGCTTTGCCTGTTCACCGCCAGCTCCTGACGCCACCCTCCGCCACCACCGCCACACCCCTAAAGGGGTGGTGGCGGCGGCGGATCGGACATGGGCACCCGCCGCGGCGGCGCCATGGCGGTTCGTGGCGGATGGCGGCGGGAGAGCCTGCCGTGGGATGACACCACCTTGGCCGCGCTTCATGGAATACTGACTCGACGGGTTATCTGTCCGTTGCTCTCCCAGAACGTTCTCCTGCTGGCGAGGAAGGGATCGGTCGGCGCTGGTTGCAGATTGCCATCCACGTCGAATGCCCGCGAAGTGACCCTGTGCTCACCTGCGGCAGGTGTCCCCCAATCAAACGTCCAGAATCTCCAGGCAAGGCCACGCAGGTTCCTGTTACGTGCCGCGGGCCCAAACAGCTGCGCCGGCATCCATGGTCCATCATCGATGCGAACCTCCACTGCCGCGATGGGCGCACCCCAGGCAGCGCCAAGGACGACGTAGCGTCCCTCACGACGTGCGACTTTGGCCGGAGCCGACTTGAGCCGGTCATGCCTCACGGTGCTGAACGTCCAGAAGGGTTGGCCATCTCGCTGCTCCTCGCGGATGGTCACGTAATCCCGCGCCATGAAGTTCCCCGCATGGCGCTGGTCGCGCACCTCGATGCGCGTCAGCCACTTGACGTTGGCCACTCCATACCAGCCCGGGGCAATCAAGCGCACCGGGAACCCGTTCTTATGGGGTAGCGGCTCTCCGTTCATCTCGTAGCAAAGCAGGTTGCGGGGGTCGAGCGCATCGTCGATTGACATGCTGCGGGCGAACCGCTCGGTGATTGTCAGGTCCTGCCCGCCGTCCGCGTCGGGCTGCAGGGTCCCCGTCTGTCCACCGCTCACGATTCCGCTGTTGTCGCGGATCGTCAACGTTCCGCTATCGATTCCATAGAACACCACCTCGATGGCGTCCTTCAGGAGCCCCGCCTCCTTCAACACAGGCGCGAGGGGTGTGCCGGCCCAGCGGGCATTGCCGATGAAGCCAGTGGCGAAGGGCAGGCCAGTGCCATTGTTGCCCGAGCACTCCAATGTGAAGTCCACCTCGCGGCGCCTGCGAGCCCTCAGGTCTGTGAGCGTCAGTGACAACGGGCTTTGAACCAGGCCGGTCACGCCCACGCGCCATGTGGACTCGTCAAGGTTCTGAGGTATGCCAAAGTGGGTGACAAAGTGGAATTGCTCTGGAGGGATCAGCCACGAGTCGAGTTCCTCCCACACCAGTTGGCTCCCGGCACCGTCCGGAAACGGAAAGGGAGGGGGCTGGTCGAGCCACGGGAGGACGACGTCGCCGGGCTGTCCCAGCGACTGCGACGGGTCCGGCTGGTCTTCATCCCACGCGCTGTGCTTCTCCTGATCGGACTCGCGGGTGAAGGCGTGCGCCGGTCCGGCGACCTGGAGAGCCGCCAGCGCCGCACCACCACCCTTCAACAAGGTGCGCCGTGAAACGTTTCGATGCGTCATGAGCCATCTCCCTTGTGTATCGTGAGAAGTTCACCACGAACGATGTTCGCGCCCGTGGTCCGACGCCGGCGAGCCTGATCAGCGTTGCCAGAGAGCTTTGGCGGTTCTCGAGATGCTTCTATCGAGTAGGTCCGATTGATAACAGCTGATCCAGAGGGGTGCTGACGCTCATGCCAGTCATGGGCACCGAATCATTGTGGCCCTCCATCGACATGCTGCACGATGGTCGCCTTCATCGCATCGGACTGCAGTCAGGCGCCAGCGGATCGTCGATTACGTCGGCGGGCACGCTCATCGGCAAACGGAACGCTGCCCTGATTTCGCTTGGGTAGGAGGCTGGCGTTTTACAACCGGGCACATGTGAAGTCAAGTAGAAAAACTGGCCGCGCGTCGTATCAGCTCTGGCGTTCTGAGTGTCGCCGATCTCAGCTGTTTCACTTCCGGTCCTCCCGTATCAACTGTGTGCGACACACCGCATCTCGCGGGCTTCAAGAACTCGAAGTCTCTCGCGGCCGCCGCTATCAGGCACTATTCAGGGCCCGACCACTACCGACGCCCGCTATCCAGTCACCGCGCTACCGGCACATGCCCCCACAGTTGGAGCGCGCCTGCGTCTCCCAGCTGAGTCGCTCCTGATGTGGCTCCGGCGTATAGTCCCGCCCACTCCAATATGCTCCTCAGTCCAGACTATGGCTGGCACAATCGGTATGCCGCAGTTGCTGTTCCTCTTCGTGTCTACCGATCGTGTGGGAGCAGCTTAATCGGCGTGGTCAGCCATAAAGTCGCATACCACTGCGGCCGCGAGGTCCGGCCCTTGTGGGCCGCGCTGCCGAGACGTATTCAGAACCCCACCGCTGTCAGGGCGCATCCTGTCATCCCGGTCCCCATCAGCAAAACGACGGGGCCGTCGAGGGGCGCCAAACACGTATAATCCGCGCACATCGATGGCCCTCGAGCCCGGCGCCCGGCTCGGCCCCTACGAGATCGTCAGCGCCGCCGGCGCGGGCGGCATGGGGGAGGTCTACCGCGCGCGAGATACGCGCCTGGACCGCACCGTCGCCCTCAAGGTGCTCCCGCCCGACCTGACCAGCGACCCCGCCGCCCGCCAGCGGTTTCGAGCGCGAGGCCCGCGCCGTCGCCGCGCTGTCACACCCGCACATCTGCACGCTCCTCGACATCGGGCAGCAGGACGGCATCGATTTCCTCGTCATGGAGTATCTGGACGGGGAGACCCTCGCCGCGCGTCTCGCGCGGGGCAAGCTCCCGCTCGACCAGGCGCTCCAGTACGGCATCCAGATCGCCGACGCCCTCGCGGCCGCGCACAAGGCCGGGATCGTCCACCGCGACCTGAAGCCCGGCAACATCATGCTGACGAAGTCAGGGGCGAAGCTCCTGGACTTCGGCCTGGCGAAGCCCGGTGTCCAGATCGCGGGCTCGGGCATCACGCAGCTCGTGACCGAAGGACCCGCTGACCGCCGCGGGGACGCTCCTGGGCACGCTGCACTACATGGCGCCCGAGCAACTGCAAGGGGCCGAGGCTGACTCGCGCACCGACGTGTTCGGCTTCGGGTGCGTGCTGTACGAAATGATCACGGGCCGGCGCGCCTTTGGTGGTGACACGCCGGCAAGCGTGATCGCTGCGGTGCTCGAGCACGAGCCAGCTCCGCTCCCCGCCAACTCGGACCAGATCACCCCTCCCGCACTCGACGCGATCATTCGGACCTGCCTCGCTAAGAACCCCGAGGACCGTTGGTCCAGCGGTCACGACGTGTGGTTGGCGCTCCGACGCCTTACGCCGGCGGGTGAACCGCCGACCGCCGTCGCACCATCGACGCGACGGTCCCGTCGAGCCGCGATTCCATGGGTGATCGCCGGGCTGTCTCTGGCCATCGTCATCGCGGCACTCTACCGTCCTTTCAGCCGTCGCGCCTACGGCCTCGGCAGCACCTGCCATGCAGTCGTTTATCGACTTTCCCAACACGTGGCTGGTGAATCCGATACTCTCGCCAGACGGGCGCTACCTGTCGCGATTCAGCTCGTTTGGGGGTGGTCAAGAGGGACGCCGATCTTGTCCGCCGGCTCGCAGACGGAGAGGCGACATGGCTTGCGGGCACTGAGCACGCCTTACCGCTGACATGGTCGCCTGACAGCCGTTCCTTGGTCGTTGTCGCCGATGACGAGATCAAAGCCGTCGACATCGCAACGGGCGGTGTTCGGACAATCGGAAGAGCGCCGATTGACGTGGGGTTGAGATGCCGTCCTGGAATGGCGACGACATCCTGCTCGGCGGACCACGGCTGCGCCGGATGTCGGTCGCCGATGGTCATGTGACAGACGTGTATCGCAGTGATCCTGACGTTTCCTTACCAGTATTTCCCGTCCTTCCTGCCTGATGGCGAAGGTTTCTGTACTCGCAGGAGAGCAACAATCCGGCGCGACGGGGCCTGTTTTTGGGCGAGCTCGATTCTCACGCAGGTTACTCGCCTGTTGCCAGAACCAGCGGTGGCGATAGTCTCCCCGCGTGGCTATCTGTTGTTTGGCCGTCAGGGAACCCTGTTCGCGCAGCGGTTCGACCTCGACCACAACCGCCTGGCGGGCGATCCAGTCAGCATCGGCATCAGGGCTCGAGTTCTTTGGCCCGTTCACCCGGTTTGACGTGAACGGCGACACACTCGTCTGGTCCAACGGCAACAGCGTCCCCCCAGCCAGACTCACATGGTTCGACAGGAGACGGGCGGAAGCTCAACGAAGTTGGAGATGTTCGGCGGTACTACCAGATCGCGCTTGCACCCGATGGGCAGCGCGTTGTCGCCGGAGAGATCGACACCCGAAGCAGCGGTAGTTTGTTCCTGATCGAGCTGACCCGGAATATCCACGCACGCCTCACCACGGGGGATCAGTCAGAGAGCGACCCGGTCTGGTCGCCAGACAGCCGTGAAGTCGCATTCAATGGCGAGGGACGGTGTGTTCAAGCGGAGAATCGATCAAAACGGGCGCACGACGCTGCTCGCAACATCTCAGTAGCGGCGGTGGAGGATTGGACCTACGATGGGCGCTTCGTGATTTTCGGCCTGAGCGCACAAAACGTCTCGGCGCTACCACTCGGCGGAGATCGGAAGCCTATTCCCCTCATTGAGTCCTCGTCGGCGGTGGACGAGCCTCATGTCTCTCGTGATGGCCGATGGCTCGCGTACAGCACCAACGACACCGGGCAATGGGAAGTTTACGTGCAGCCGTTTATGAGACCTGGTGGTCGCGTGCGCGTCTCGACCAACGGCGGCAGCCAACCACGCTGGCGCGCAGATGGCAAGGAACTCTTCTATCTCGCGCCTTGGACGGCGCGATGATGTCCGTT
The DNA here is from genome assembly GCA_963697705.1 of Vicinamibacteria bacterium. GTDB lineage: Bacteria > Acidobacteriota > Vicinamibacteria > Vicinamibacterales > JAENWD01 > CAVUCH01. The sequence goes on along the minus strand of CAVOPA010000003.1, from coordinate 15,997 downwards.
GACACGAGCGATCCGGCGAAGCCCGGTGCTCCGCGGAAGCTGTTCGAGCCACGGTTTTGGGTCAACCCTGTGGATGATCAGTACGACGTGACGGCTGATGGGCAGCGGTTCCTCTTGATCGTTCCGGAGGGTCAGCAGGCCACGCGATTGACCGTGCTTACCAACTGGCCGTCCCTCTTGGCGGGAAGTAGCCGCTTATCGCAGGACCTTTGCTGGAGGCTGCGCTACCGACGCGGTATTCAGAACCCGCCCACTGCCCCGGCGCATCCTGTGCCCCCGCCCCTCGGCTGGGGGCGACGAGCTACACGCGCGTTTCGCCCGCGCCATGGTCCGGCGCAACTCCAACATGGCCCTCCCACCTGGCACTCGGCTCAGGCCCAGGAATGCCTTGTCTAAATGCTGCGTGACGGTAGCCGCGGGTCGAGCACTTTGTCGACGCTCTCGGCGCCGCTCACTGGCAACGCGGTCGGGTCGATGAGACCGAGCTGGACGAGGACAGATGCTTGATCCCAGTAGATGCGTTCCGACGCGATTCTGCCGTCGTCGAACTCAACAATCACGACAACCGCCGCGGCAACTCGTTTGCCCGTTGGGGGAATTGCCGGGAGCATCCAATCTACGGGCATGGTGTGCGTGAAACTGATCACCACCTCCTCGACGAGCCGGTTATGGCCCACCGTTCGCGAGACAGTGATCAGCTCAACGTCCGGCGGAAAGAACTTGCCGACGAGGTGATTGCGGTAGAACTCGCACACCCCGTCGCGGCCCACGCCACCGGTCATGACGGGGACGTGATTGACGCATGGGTCGTCGGTCATCGTGCCCATCGTCGCGTCAATATCACCCGTCATCTCGGCAGCCATGTGCTGCTGGAACGTCTGTAACAGGGCTGCTTCCTCGGCGCGCATCTCTCGCATGAGACCTCCCTACGGATGTGCCCTGATCATATATCCGCAACGCTGTGGCTGGCACGCGGACAGCGGTCCCGATTGCGCCTGAAACGTGGCGCCATCACGGCGGATCAGCGCCCTAGAACGCCGACACCTGCACAGGCGGCGAACCGCCACGCTATATTCAGAACCCGCCCACTCCCGCCCATCCTGTGCCCGGCCGCCTGCCGGCACGAGCTACTTCTTGCGGCCGGCCTTCCGGCCGACTCGCTTGCGCCCGCCGGCCTGCTGTTCGGCGCGCCTGGCCGCCCAATAGGCTCGCATCTTCGCGGCTTGAGCCTGACGGCCAGGCGACATGGCCTTGTGCTTGACAGGCTGCGTGGCAGAGGCGTTTGCGCTGTCCGGCGCCGACTTGCCGGCCTTCGCCGCTCGTCGCGTGGCCCAGTAGGCGCGCATGCGCTCGCCGACGGCCCTGCGCTCCGCAGCGGACATCTGGCTGCGTCTCCCACGCGGAGCAGGGGAGGTGCGCGCGGCAGGAGCAGCTCCGTCCCGAAGCTCAGGGAACACCGTGAGGATGGATTGCTGTTCCTGCTGAATCGTCCTCAGTCTGGTTTCCGCACCCAGGCGGGCGAACTCGTGCATCTGTGAAGTCGTCATCGGAGTCCTCGAGGGGAGAGTTCAAGACTACTTCACAATCGCCGCAGCGCCCATTTGTATTTGGGACCGACCTGGCCCATGCGGACCACGTGACCTATGTAGTTCTTATTTAGCTGTAGTTGCGATTGAATCGCTATTTAAGACAAATAGACAACTGATAGGCCAGATGGGCCACATGGGTCATCCAGCCCGCCCACGGCATCAGGAACGCTCCGGCGACCAGCCTCGGGAGGGGGCTAAGCTCCGTACCATTCGTCGCCTACCGGCAGACGAAATTCGCCGCGTCGTCCGTGCTGCCGCTGCCCGTGTACTCCGCATGCTGCGGATACGGGCACAGCGGACGCGTCGCGACACGGCGCCGCCGGCCGCGAGCTTCCGCGCGATCACCCGGTCGGGCGCCTTGCCGTTCTCGACCCAGTCAGCGATCGTCGCCGGCCAGTCGGCCGTATCGGGACCCGGTCCCCCATCGCAATGCAGCACACCCGGCATCAAGAACAGGCGGAAGTAGTCGCGCACGCCAGCGTCGCGCCCCTGGACCTGCTCGTAGTAGTTGATGCTCCCGAGCGCCGTCACCGACGGGTCCGACCACCCGTGCCACACGATCAGCTTGCCACCCTTCGCCTTGAACGCATCGAGATTTGGATTGGTCGCGTTCATAAACGTCGCCGTGAGCCTCGCGTCCTTGCGCGACGTTCGCGACGTCGTAGTCGCTGTAGTCCCACGAGGGATCATTGAACACGAAAAACTTGAAAAACTGCGTGCCCAATGCGAAGCCCAGACTCGGGCCCGGCGGTGTCGCCGTCACCCAGGTGGGCCAGCGGGCGGCACCGCCCGTGATCCAGGTTGGCCAGCTCACCTTCCCCGCCCACCGGTTGTCCGGGATAGATCGCGCCCTCTGTTGCCACTCGTCTCGGCATAGATCTTCTTCAGCGCCACTCGCTGCCTGTCAGAGAGTCCAGCTAATCCAGCGACGTCGATGTTGCACCGCCGCGGGTCGTCCAGGAGGCCGTCCTTGACTCGATCTACAGCGTCGCACTGCTCGTACGATCTGCGCCTCGACCGACTTCAATGTCTCCGGTGTGAACATCGGCGTCGACAAGTTGCGCGGATCGGGGAACACCGCCTGCATGTCCTTGACGAACTGCGCGGCCAACCCGACGAAATCGAGCGCGGGCGCGCCGGCGACGATGCCGTCGAAGTCGTCGGGAAAGCGCTGCGCTTCCATCAAGCCCTGGCGGCCACCATTCGAGCAGCCCGAAAAGTACGAACGCTTCTCGGTCGTGCCGTAATAGTTCCGCAGAATGGCCTTGGCGGTTTCGGCCGTGCGATGCACCGCGACGTATCCGAAATTCAGTTGCCGCTCGAGATTGTTGAGCGCCCAGCTTGCGTCAAAGAGATCTCCTTGATGGCCAGTGTCCGTGCCGACGGTCGCATAGCCGGCGTTCACGGTCTCGAGCGCCTGATTGTCGAGCGTGCCGACGAACCCGCCGCCGCCGCCCATCATGAACTTGCCGTTCCACGTGTCGGGCAGCAGCAGGGAAAAGCGAATCTCCGAGCCGATGACACCGGTGACGCGGCAATGCGCCGCGCGAATGGCTCCGCTGGTTGCGGCGGGCACAGCGACCGCCTCGCCGATCTTGATGTCGGGCAGCGTGAGGCTGGTCAGTCCGGCGCAGTCGCGTACGGGAGGTAGAAGTCTGTGCCGATAGGACGATCGACAACACGCCGCCGCAGAGGATTGCCGCGAGCCACCGACTCGTTATCTTCATGTCGCCGCCCTTTCGAGGTGGAGGACTCGGCCATGATAAATGACAGTGGGACCAGCGATGTTGGAGAGCGGCCGGCGACCCAACACCAAGGCGCGCAGCAACTGCTCAGGTGGAATCGACGGCCGACCGGTATGCGAATACCTCGTTAATAAGCCCAGCGAGCGCTCGAGAACGCGCCGTCGCTCATCACGAATCGCGCGCAAGGTGTCCGGGCCGAACTGGATGTGAACGACTTAGTCGTGGCGAGGATTCTGCGCGAGGCGCACACACCCGGTGACCGTCACGATCTGGCGCTCGCGGGCGTTCAGCGGGGAGCGTCGACCTCGAGAGGATGTTCAGAGCGGCCCAGCGTACCATCGCGGTTACGTTCACGTCGGGGATGGTAGTTGCGTTTCGGGCAGCCGGCGCCCACGGGTACGCCAGCATAATGAAGGCAGAATGGTCCACGGCGCAACAGCATCATACTGGACACCTATAAACGCGCTGGCCACAGCCGCCGTCAGCTGCAAACGCCACTCAAACGAGTGTGATTGTGCCCAGAAAGGCAGCCACTGGCCGGATGACAACCATGGACTGATGGAGTACAGCCACGTCAGCCGTGAAGCCGCTCCACAGTGCCACTGCACCAAGCAGCGACAATGGACTCTCGGCAGTCACCGTGGTCGCACTGCCAAGCTGAAACTCGTTCTGCATGAACGCCACTGCTGCCGTCGCCGCATCACGCAGGTGATTGTCACTATGAGCCGGACCTGAGACGAAAGCCTCCCAGCAGAACAGGACGGGTTCCACGGTGGATGGCGGCCACGCGGCTGGTTCGGTGTGGAGTTGGACCGCCACGCATGACGCGCGCACACCCCGAAGAACCCATGCGGCTTGGTGAATGCCCAAGGCTGCGACGGCAAGGCCGGCTGGTGCGGCAAATGATCGACTTCCCTCGTGGGCTCGGCCCCGACTCAGGTTCGAGGCGAGCTCGGGCACGGGCATGAACAGTGGTGCCTCGAACCCGAGGGCGACGTGACGACCTCCCTTGAGATCATCGATGATACGCTCGACGAGCACCTCGATATCCGATGATCCCGTAACGTCGCTCGGTGAGGCTGGATCGACAGTGGCCCACGCGAATTTGGATGATCCCCCACTCTCGCGGCGGGTTGAGCCGACGTCGGCAGCGTAGATTCGTCGATCCATGTAGTTCCTCGACTCCGAGCGACGACTGACGCCAGCCCTCAGGGTCCGATCATCGTGTTTGCTGGGGCTTACCGGCCGGCTCCTAGGAGAATCAACCAGCTTTATTTGCAAGTTCCAGAACGACAGAGCGGGCGGCCTCGATAACAGCTAACGCTTCGTCTTCCGACACCGGCTTGTTCGCGGGCGTTGACGAGACAGCTGCTCCCGTGCGTGGCGGATGTAAGACACGATTCGCCGCATCTCGGATTCGATGCGCCGAACAGACACCCTCACGCGACAGCACCTTGGCCGCGAATCGGGCGATGACCTCCATTAGGTCCATGTCCGCAACCGCTTGTTTGCCAAACCGGATGGCAGCGGCCCTACGAAGCGGGAATTCGATTGCGGCGCGAGCCAGGGCGACCGCAGCGTCGTTGCGGCCAAGAATATAACAATTGGCAGCTTCCCGAAGGTGCAGGAGCGCCTCATCATGGACGCCCTCAAGACTCAGAAACCGAAGAGCCCTGGTACGCCGGACAAGATCTGGAATCTGTTGGAGCAAGTCTCGACAATATATCTCGTCTAATCCGACCGCACCTAGATAAGTGTCGCCACAAATGTCGATTGCGTCTTTCGGTGCAAAGCTTTTACGCCAATTTATGTACTTTTCTAAAACCGTCGTCAATAAGCTTCTGGAGCGCAAGATTACTCCTTGTTCGATACCTACGTTGCGGATAGAACAAGAACTTCTGCGCCTCTGATAACAGGTGCGCTGATAATGTTAGGGCCTTAGTCTCCAACGTGCGGCCTCGCTGTATGACTTACGAGTGTTTGCCCGGACTTGACGAACTCACGGTGTGTGAATGTCTTTCGCAAGACGGTCAGCATTGGCCGATAGATATACAGCCTGTACACCCTTGTATGTTGGGTCGTGTAGCGCGAACTGTCAACGGATTCGTTGCTCCGAACCGGGAGAGTTTACCGGCATTCAGACTTGCCCAATATTGCACGGGGAGGGGCTTACAGGTAGGTCGATGCGAGGCAATAGCGATTTCTCACGCCAAAATCTGGTTGGATTATCAGATAGGCCCTGGAGGGGTGCCGTCCAAGGGTGGGCCCGGTGGGGGCTGGCGCCCGCCGGAGCGGCAACAAGCCCCGTCTGCCCGGCGGGACCCGCTCCGATTCGGCGCCGCGCCGTCCGCAGTGGCACGCAGGTTGTACAGCGCCTCCCGCAAGGGAGGCTGTCGATGAAGGCTGCAATCTACGCGCGCGTGTCCACTTTCGACCAGGAACCTGAGAATCAGCTCGCCGAACTGCGCCGCTACGTCGAGGCGCGCGGGTGGACTGCGACCCAATACGTGGACAAAGGCGTGTCCGGGGCCAAGGACAGACGGCCCGCCCTCGACCAGTTGGTCGCGGATGCGCGCCGCCGGCGGTTCGACGTGCTCGTCGTGTGGCGGCTGGATCGCCTCGGGCGCAACCTGCGCCACCTGATTCTGCTGCTCGACGAGCTCACCGCGGTCGGCGTGGCGTTTGTCAGCCTGGGCGAGGGGATCGACACCGCGACGCCGGCGGGTCGGCTGCAGCTGCACATCCTCGGCGCGATTGCGGAGTTCGAGCGCGCCCGCATCCAGGAGCGCGTCAGGGCCGGCCTGGCGCGTGTGCGGGCGCAGGGGCGGAGACTGGGCAGGCCCAGAGTGCGGCCGCTCGCGGCGAATGCGCCTGCGGGGCTGTCCGTCCGTCAAGCGGCGATCCTGTGGGGCGTCTCGAAATCCACCGCCGCACGGAGGTTGAACAGCGGAAATGTGCCCGTGGGACAAACCCCCGCGGAATCGGTGTGAGTTTCGCCCCGATTCTATTGCTGCCGCCGAGGCGAGGACAGGGCTGGAACAAACAGATGATTCTGGGACGCCCGCCGTGGTATCCGTTGCTTCAACCACATCCTCGGCAATCGCCTGAAGGTTAGCGCTGGTCTGCCAGCCAGACGTTGCTCTGGTGGGTCCACGCAGTAATAGCGAGGCGCTTGCCATCCGGCGACGGAATTGCGGGCCCCACTTCAAGCTGTTCGGGCCTCCAGACGATTGTTGCGTTCCCATCTCCTTGGATGAAGAGCAAGCCCGGATGCAGAGTCGAGCGTTCGACTGAAAAGAATCCACCAGTCGGGAACGCGTTCAGTCCCTCAACTTGGACGGCGTTCTTCACCACGATATCCTGCGGCGGATTCCCCTGTAAGGACACGGTCCGAATACGATTCCGAATGCCCTTCTCCTCGGGCATGATGTAGGCGAAGTGTTCGCCGTCGGCCGTGAGAGCAGTACCGAAGGCTCCGTATTCTGGGAGTTGCGCGAGTTTTTGTTGCTTGCCGCGGATCGGATCGACGGAGAACACCGCAGATGCTGCAGAAGGTGTGCCGCCGGTATTACTGTTCTCGATAAGCACACACCGACCGTAATACGCGCAGTGGCACCATCCGGTAGTACCGGATGGGAATGTCACCAACGGTTCCGGGCGACCGCCCCCGAGCGGCACCCGCATGATTCGGGTGGCGTTCGCTGGCCGGTCGTCGATGTACAGCACCCACTGCCCGTCGCTGGTCACACGTGGCAACTGCTGGTCGCCGGGGGCGATGACAAACGGATCAGCAACGTCGCTGTCCCAACGCTGCTTGAATAGATCCAGCGTCCCGAGTCGATTGGACTGGAAGATGACCTGCGCATTGTCGGGCGTCCACGCGGTGGCGTAATCGTCGCGGTCGTCCAGCGTCACGCGCGTGGGCGTCGTCAGAACCGCATGCGCGCCGTCGAAATCCGCGACGTAAACATCCGCTTGAACAGTCGCCCATAAGAACGTGAGTCGCGATCCATCGCTGGATGCGCTCATTGCGTCGATGGGGTCAGTCGTCCAAGCGGTCAGGACTCGCGTGCGGGTCGCATCGGGTCCTGCGGCATGAATTTCAACCAGCGCGCTCACCGATTTCTGTAAGCCGGTCCGAGTCGCCGAGGTCTTCCCGAGGACAACGAGGATGCGGCCGTCACGGAGGCCCGGACCGATGTTCATGACTTCTGTCCCGGTTTCAGCCCTGAAGACGGAACTCGGGGAGCTACCATTCGTCGAGACACTTTCGATACCGCCGGGACCTCGCGCGAAATAAACGCGAGTGCCGTCGGCGCTCCATCCGGCCCCTCTCCAGTCCGCCCCATGGGCCACTGTCTTCGGCTCCTCGCCGTTCAGGAAATCCACTTTCACGTCGCCGTGCTCGTTAATAAGCATGAGCCGCGACCCATCGGGCGTGGCCCACATTGCATGGTTGGCGGGCCATGTCGCTCCAGACGGCTGCCGCGCAAGTACTAAGGATTGACAGGTCCCACCCGGTACACATGTATTGGTCGCAACGAGCCGCTCGGACCTTCGTGCCATCCGCGGTCCACGCGTATACCATCATGCCGCGGGTATCAGCCAAACGTTGGGTCTCTCCAGTGTCGATGACACGGAGTTGAATACCGGTCGAGTCCGAGTACGCGACGTACTTGCCATCCGGCGAGATGCAGGCCAATCCGACCGACAACACGGCGGGATTGGCGGTCAGCCGGGTCACCGTCGTCTCGGGCCGTACGAACGGCTCCTGTCCCCGGTGAGTGAACCACAACCACCCCCCAGCCCATGCGAGCATCGCGGCACCCAGAACGGCAGCACTGCGCACGAGTGTGCGTCGGTGCGAGCTGGGTGCAACGGCAGGCGCGCTTCCTGTTACCGGCCTCGCCGTGGTCGTTAAGGTTGTAGTTGGCACCTTGGTGATAGCACCTGAGGTGTGCGGCCCTTGCGGGCTCGCGTCCCGCAGGGACTCGAGATCGAGGCGCAGCTCTTTCATCAACTGGTAACGTCGCTCTCGGTCTTTCCGCAGCGCCTTACTGACGATCCGCTGCAGCTCACTCGGCGTGCGCGGTTCGAACTGGACGAGTGGCGCGGGGTCGCGGTCGAGAATCGCAGCCAGCACGTCGCTGCCGGTCGGTTCCTCGAACGGCCGACGGCCCGCCACCATCTCGTACAGCAGCACACCCACCGACCAGATGTCCGTCCGCGCGTCGACGTCCTGCCCACGGGTCTGCTCGGGCGACATGTACGCGGCCGTGCCAACGACTGTGCCGGCCTTCGGTTTTCAAGCCGTCTGCGTCCTCTCGCCTCCCGCATTTCCGGCGCGGCTGGGTGCCAGCTTGGCAAGTCCGAAGTCCAGCACTTTCACGAACTCGTCGGGCCGGAGCATGACGTTCTCCGGCTTAATATCCCGGTGGACGATACCAGCGGCGTGCGCGGCGCTCAGGACGGCGGCGACCTGAATCGCGATATCGAGGGCCTCACGAATAGCGAGTCGGACGGTGGAAAGGCGCTGCCGAAGGGTGTCGCCCTCGACCAGCTCCATCGCGATGTAGTGCTGACCGTCAGGTGTCTCCCCCAGCGCGTAGATATGACAGACGTTCGGATGATTCAACGCCGACGCGGCTCGTGCCTCTTGCTCGAACCGTTGGACGCGGATGGGATCGCCGGTCAGCTCGGCGGGCAGGAGCTTCAGCGCAACCTTCCGCCCGAGTCGCACCTCCGTCGCGAGCCAGACCTCCCCCATCCCGCCCTTACCGAGCGGGCGCACGATCTCATACGCGTCGAGCCGAGTGCCGGGGCCGAGCGACATCCGAAGGTGGCGGGATTATAGCGGCGATGTTAACGCGGTCGAACTCAGCGGGTCTGGCCCCGAACCGGGAGCTATATCACACGACCAGCGTGGAAAAGGGATCGCTTCCGGGATGAGACCGCAGTCCGACGTTCCGGCGCTTCACCGGAAGTTCTCGATCAGCATCAGGTCGCTGGTGTCGCGCATGTGCCTCAGATACAGGATCGACATGCCGTCGGGCGACACCGCGAGACCGAGCGGCAGAACATCTCGGTCGTTTTGGTACTGCTCCAACCGTCCGAGAACCCGGTCTCGGCCCGTCTCGGGATCGATGACATGAAGGGCCGGATCCGGGCTCGAATCACACGCCACGTAATAGACGCCCTGCGGACCGGTGGCAAAGGCCGTCGGCTTGACGCACCCGACGAGCTGCCGTGGGGCACCGCCGCTGAGTGGCAGCACAAGAAGCGGCGAGTCCGCGTCCTTCGGCTGGTATAAGAGGCTCTTCCCGTCTCTCGACTCGCACGCGAATTTCCCACTGCCACCGTGGGTGACTTGCTCCGACGGACCACCAGTAGCGAGCACGCGCCAAATGTCAAGGCCAGTCCCGTGATCGGCGGAGAAGTAGATCCAGCGGCCATCCCGAGACCAGTACGGGACATTCTGATCGCCGGGATCCTGTGTGAGTTGGTGCGGTGTACCGCCGTCGGCGTCGATGATCCATATGTGCGTGTGCCCATCCGTGAACGAATCGAACGCGATTCTGCGCCCGTCGGGCGACCACCACGGTGATCCTTTTTGGATTCCGGACAAACGGGTGAGCTGCTGTGCGTTTGATCCGTCAGCAGCCGCCAGCCAGACTTCGGCTGCATCTCCAGAGCGCATCGAGCAAAACGCGAGTCGCAGACCGTCGGGTGAGAACCGCGTCTCCATATCGGGGAAAGTGGAAGCAACCACCGGTTGGCTCGAGCGCCCCGGCTGAAAGCGATACACATCAGTGTCTCCCACTGTTCTTGCGAAAGCGAGTCGGTCCACGGAGGGCACCGTCACGGGCGTGTCGGCACCCAGCCCCGCGACCTCGATTCGCTCCGGCGGCTGATTGCCTTCCAGCTCGACGCGCCACAGGTACGTGACGTAAGGAGCGGAGACCGCGCTGTAAACTATGGAGCCGCCGTCACGAGCTCCACGCGAGAGAACCGATGAAGGGGGTTCCCGACGATCCCGACGAGGTGAGGCGGCGAGGCGGCGAGGTCGGAGTGAACGCGGTACCCAGTTCAATGACGTACACGCCACAGCCGGATGTCCCGCACGACGCATACGCCAGCCGACGACCATCCGGTGAGAAGGCAGGAGCGCCATCAAATCTCGGTGGCTTGGCGGTTGTGATGGGGCGCGGCTCGCCACCCTGCACCGGGATCAGGTAAATGCCCTTGCGAGGGACGAGTGCGGCGAGGTAGCGACTGTCAGGGGACCACTCCACCGGCCCTAACACCGGCACGTCATTCAGCTTCTGGTCCGATCCTCCAATCGGCGAGACGAGGTGAATACGGTTTCCGTCGGATTCTGGGCCATCACGGACGTACGCGATCTGGCGGCCATCAGGTGACCAACGGGGTGCCCGGTCACCCCCGGGGTTGGTGGTCAGCCGTCGCACATCCGACGACCCCACCATCTTGATGTAGATGTCGGGGTTGTCGCTGTGCTCGCCGTCCCATTCGAACGCCACTTGCGTACCGTCCGGAGAGAAGGTCGGCCACCGCTCGTGCCCGGGCAGAGACGTGAGTGACACGACCTGCACTGGCCGAGGCTTGGTGAGACTGGGGCGTCGGAGTAACCATCCCGCGATGCCGGTCATGAGGATCAGCGCACCCGCGACGACGAGGGTGACGCGACTCCGGCCGCGTCTGCGAGGCAGCACCGCCAGCCCGGCGTCAGATTCCGAGTCCTCCTTGATTTCGTGCAACGCGACGTTCACGTCGTCGATATGCTGGAACCGGCGCGCCGGATCTTTCCGCAGGCACCGCAGAATGACCTTTTCGAGGTCGAGCGGCACGCCGGAAGTCAGTGCACTCGGCCGCTTGGGCTCCGCGCGGAGCACGGCGTTCAGCGTCTCGGTGGTCGAGCCGCCGGGAAACGCGCGCGTGCCGGTCACCATCTCATAGAGCATGGCCCCGAAGGCGAAGATGTCGCTGCGAGCGTCGACCCTGCCGCCGGTCGCCTGCTCCGGTGACATATAGGCGGCTGTACCGACCACTGTGCCCGGCACGCTGAGGGTGGGATCCACGACGTGCGTGACCGTGTGTTCCTCGGGATCGGCATCGTGCGCGGTGAGCTTGGCGAGGCCGAAGTCGAGCACCTTGACCGCGCCCTCGGTCCCCACGATCACATTCGCTGGCTTGAGATCGCGGTGAATGATGCCGCGCGCATGGGCGGCGGCGACCGCGTCGGCCACCGGGATCGCGATGCGCAACACCTCTGCAAGGCGCATCCCCTGCCGGGGAATGAGCGCATCGAGGCTCTTGCCCCGGACGTACTCCATCACGATGAAGTCGTGGCCGTCCGCCGATTCGATCTCGTGAATGGTGATGATGTGTGGATGATTGAGCGCCGAGGCGGCCTGCGCCTCCTGCACGAACCGACGGCGGCGATCCTCGTCGGCGAGGCGGTCGGCTGGTAATACCTTGATGGCCACGTCGCGGCCCAGACGCGTATCGCGCGCGCGGTACACCTCGCCCATGCCGCCCGTGCCGAGCAGCGCGAGTACCTCGTACGTGCCGAGCTTCGAGCCGGAGGCGAGCCTCACGTGTGCGCCCCTAAGGAGCCGGAAGTGTAGCAGGACCGACAGCGATTTGGATCGGCATGAGCCGCCAGATGCCGCTGACACCGACAGCTGCTAACCGTATCGATGAGGTTTCCTTTCTCAGTCCGCATCGCGGTGGTTGATGCCAGGAACGTGAGGGGCCCTGAGCGCCAGCGCCAACGCGATCTGGATCGCGAGTCGAGCGCCTTGCGATTGGGACAATCGTGTCCTAATCCGGTCACCCGCATGTCCCTCAGTCCCGGTTCGCGCCTGGACGCCTATGAGATCGCGCGCCCTTTGTAGCTGCGGCGTCTTCCGAGCGCGGCAGAGTTCGGAGACCAACGCCTTCAACGTAGGATCCGGGTGAGCGAGAGGGCACAGGCAAATTGGGCGATCAGCTTCGCGACGATGGCTCCGCACCACTAAAATGGCTTGCGACCGCCGCCCACGGACACGCCACATCGAACATCGCGCAGTACGAACACGATTGCAAGGGCGTGCAGGCGACCGGTTGTGAATAGCTCAGCGAGAACTCTTGCGATGCGTGTACGGATCAACTAAACGATCCGAGTGGGATGAAAAGCACGAATTCGGATCGCAACAGGTAGCGTGCGAGGTCCTGTCTCTGTAGCGCTCGTCGACGACGACCAAGACACGTCGCGAACCCTGCCTCGAATTGTGCGACCGCTGGATGATCGCCGAGGAGAGGATGACGACAATTCCAAGCGGCGATCGCTCGCAGTGCGTCAGTCACACTGACCTCAGGAATCAGACCCCGAGAAGTTTGAACATGTCACTGGCCAGCTGTCCGTTCCTGATCCGACTCCGAGTTTCGTATCGAGCGGCGGCCGGGCGGACTGGCCCACACGATCTGCATGTCGTCGTCTTAGTCGCAGTCGCCCTCGCGTTGAGCCCTCAATGCCGAATGGCGAGGACCCCAGGCAGCGACTCGCCTTTCGTAACGTTCGGAGGTGGGGTTGCGGCCGAATCTGGAACCATTTTCGTTGCCGCCAGCCCATTGACAAAGAGAAAGCGCGGTCCGGGCACGGTTCACGTCTTTCAGCGCGGTGATTCACGATGGCGCAGAGCCGAGGTCCTTTCGGTTCCAGAATCGAGATTCGAGGATTCATTCGGCGTCGCGATGGCGGTGGACGGCGACACGCTCGTGGTCGGCGCGCAGTTTGCGGATTTGCGAGGGAAGGATTCCGGTCTAGCCTATGTCTTCGAGCGGCGCGCCGAGCGTTGGCATCGAGCTGCCGTGTTGTCGGCGGCCGACGCGGCCGCTGGCGACCAGTTCGGACTGACGGTCTCCGTGAGCGGAGAGACGATCGTAGTCGGCGCGCGCCTCTCGGATAGCCGCGGGACCGACGCCGGTGCCGCCTATGTCTTCACGCGCCACGATGGTCATTGGCAGCAGGTGAAGAAGTTGATCGCCAGTGATGCCGCGGCCGGTGATCTATTCGGACGGGTCAGCCTCGACGCTGACGCGCTGATCGTGAGCGCGGACCTCAACGACGACCGAGGAAACAACGCAGGTAAGGCGTATTTCCTCGAACGTCGAGGAGGCGCATGGGCCGAAACTGCCAAAGTCACGGCCCCGAATGGTACCGAAGGTGACGAGTTCGGGATCTCGATTGCGCTTGCAGGCAGTACCGCCGTGTTCGGGGCCGTTGGCGACAGCGCCGCTGGCGACCACACCGGCGCCGCTTATGTCTTTGAACGTGGCGACGGAAAATGGGTACAAATGGCACGAGTGACGCCGAGCGATCCGGCCCCGACGCAATGGTTTGGGTTCTCTGTCGCCGCGATCCACGATGCAATCGTCGTCGGCGCACCGAATCACCACGGCAAAGGCGAGCGCGCGGGTGCCGCGTACGTTTTCGAACGTCGAGCCAGCGAGTGGACTCAGGCGGCCAGAATGACGGCGAGCGACGCTGTGCCTGGGATGTGGTTCGGAAACGCCGTTGCCATCAGCGGCGATACGATTGTCGTGGGGATGCTGTTGAACGGTGACGGCAAGCGTTCGGGATCAGCGTACGTGTTCGAGCGGCGCGGCGGCGAGTGGGCGGAGACAGCACGGCTGGGACCTGACGTCACGATCCCGTGACGGTCACCTCGCCACCGACACACGGGCCTGAGTGGGACCGACTGACGTATCGGACGGGCGCCTGATGAGGGAGCACCTGCTGACGACTTCGGCGTGACGTACCGGCGAGCCGCTCTAACGCGGCGTGATCCATGACGCCCCAGGTGACCTTGGCGCGAAAACGGGAGCCGCGGCAACGCGCGTGGTCTCTCGATGATCTGGGGCGCTGATCGATTTGACCAGGTGGACGAGCACGGCCTGCCAGATGGCCCGCGGCATCGATGGACAGCTCCTCTGGCCGCAGGAGTACATCACCGGTTTCTTTAAACGCCCAGAGACTGGCTTTCCTGCCGCTAAAGCGGTCGCGTCAATCGACACGGACCTGGGCGAGTTCGGGAAAGAAGTAAAGCGAGCCTATCCGAAGGCGCACCGTAAGAAGATGTCAGCGGATGGGAAGCGGACGTACATGTACACGGGGCTCCGCCTGCGCTGAGCCCTAGGCTGTCCTGCCTGTCCTGGGTATCTATCCCTTGTAGATTCGTGATCTTGATCGCGGCACACGGCTCAGGTGCCGGACGTCACGCGTCAGGCCTGTCGGGGTTGGGCGCAGTTGACCCACGCTGCGGTCCGTAGTAGGAACCGTAGTCGGTCCCTGCTGGGACCGGGTTGGATGGGTAGTGTTGCCCGCAGCCTCGCGGCCGATACGGCGAGCGAGTACGGCCCTGTCCGCATCGGTCCAACTCCCGACGAGCCTCCGAGGAATGGCTACGAACCAGGAGGTCGCAGGTTCGAGTCCTGCAGGGCGCACCAAATCAACAACTTACAGCCGCGCGTTTTCGTGCCAGAACCAGTTGTGAACAATTCGTTCGCGATGATGTTCCGGACGGCGCATCGTCGCAGATCGCAGGTGAGGAAATCGGCCGGATTCCGCGCCGGTTGCGTCACGGTGCCGTGAGAGCATCTGGTCCGAAAATCAAACACTCACCGTTGCCGACGCGGCGCCGCAGGCCTGTATGTAAACTGAGTAAGCTCGCCGTTTGTTGGCTCGGAATCGGGATCCGCACCGCGCCCTGTGCATGTCTTGCCCGCGCCGGGCGCGGGGAGTTGCGCCAGCCATGAGTATTGCGGATGACGCTTGGGCAGTCGTGTCACGGCTACGAGAAGCGATCGGGGCTCCAAGAAAGCAGCAGCCTTGCTTCGCGAGAGAACTAGCGACACGTTCGCGCTGATTCGCGCGAAGAAGAACCTGTTTCCCGCGGTTACTATGCGCCAGGTCCTCGGCGTGTCTGCCGGTGGTTAGCCACGGGGCATCCTCCGAAGTCTGATCGCCAGGAGGGCGAGCCAGTTCACGTACGAGGCAGTTCAGGTCCCGCAATGTCATAGTAGACACGCGCGGATAAGTATTGCGGAAAGGTAGGGTCCCACATCAGCAAATGAACCAACAGCCTCGACCCGGCGAGCCACACGGCAGCCGGCCAGAACGAAAGCGGATGCATACCGTAGATAACGGCGAGCACGAGAAATGACAGATTTGCCCACTTGAGCTGGAATCTCAGAACCTCGCCCATATAGTCTTGCTGGGTTGCGAGGCGCTCCGCAATGAACGTCGGGTTAGTGAAGACGGACTGATGTGCTAGGATCATCAGCGCGAAGCGCTCCGCGAAATGGCTGGATGGTGAACGAAACAACAAGAAAGCCGCCAGGGAAATCGCATAGAGGTAGATGCTATACCCAGCCTGCGGAATGTTCCCCACCAGCATCAGCCTGACCGGGTTGACAAGAAACCGCAACCCGCCCGCCATAAGTCCAAGCGGATAGTTGACGGCCCTCCCGAACGTGTTAATTAACATCGTCACGCAGATGGTGAAGACATAATTGACGGCGCCGAACCCAAAGGCCGCGATGATAAGCGACCAGCGACCATGCCACAGCAAGTAGGCGCACTCGCTGGCAGCCGTGACAGTG
>CAVOPA010000002.1:0-6543 GCA_963697705.1 Vicinamibacteria bacterium | reverse complement strand
TGACCGCGTGACCGAATGCCCGGCGCGAGGCACTGCACCAGCCTCGAGGGTATACTCAGCGGTCATCATCAGGCTCCTCGAGCCTGACGCGAAGGGAGCACGGCCATCTTCCAGGGCTCCATCTCCGATCTGCAGCAACGGCTGGCGGCGCAGAACTACGTCGCCGACCAGGGCCTGGCTGTTTCGCTCTTCCTGGCGCTTCGGCTGCGGCGGCCGCTCTTCCTCGAGGGACAGGCCGGCGTGGGCAAGACGGCGCTCGCCAGCGCGATTGCGGCCGGCCTTCAGGCCGATCTCATCCGCCTGCAGTGCTATGAAGGCCTCGACGTCTCCCACGCGGTCTACGAGTGGGACTACGCCCGCCAGCTCCTCGAGCTCCGCATACTGGAGGCTGCCGGGGACCTCGATAGAATTACGGCGCGCCGCGAGCTGTACAGCGAGGCCTTCCTCCTGAAACGGCCGCTCCTCCAGGCGATCGACCCCGCTCGGACACGTCCGGCCGTGTTGCTGATCGACGAGATCGATCGAGCGGACGAGGAGTTCGAGGGATATCTCCTCGAGTTGCTGGCCGAGTACCAGATCACGATTCCGGAGCTCGGCACGGTACGCGCCGCCGATCCGCCGCTCGTGATTCTCACGTCCAACCGCACGCGGGACGTTCACGACGCGCTCAAGCGCCGCTGCCTGTACCAATGGATCGAGTACCCGAGCTTCGAGAAGGAGCTCGCGATCATCGCCAGGCGGGCGCCCGAGGCCTCGGCACGTCTCGCGCGCCAGGTCACCGCGATCGTTCACGAACTGAGGGCCGCGGAGCTGTACAAGGCTCCCGGCGTATCGGAGACCCTCGACTGGGTAGCCTCGCTGATGGCCCTCGATCGCGAGACACCGGACCTCGACGCGCTCGAGCAGACGCTCGGCGTGGCGCTCAAGGCCAGCGAGGACATCGAAGCGGTCCGCGGCGAGCGGCTGGCCGGGATGCTCGCTCGTGCGGCGGCGCGGTAAGGCCCGAGGCGACGATCCATGCTGCTCGACAATCTCCTCGCCTTCGGCCGCCTGCTGCGACGCCTGGGCCTCGACGTGCATCCGGGGCGCATGCTCGACGTCACCGAGGCTCTGCAACACGTCGATATCCGCGTGCAGGCGGAGGTGTACCACACCTGCAGGGCGCTCCTGGTGCACCGCCACGACGATCTGTCGATCTTCGACCGCGCCTTCGATGCGTTCTGGCGCCAGGCCCACGGTCCGCTATCGCGTCGGCCCGTGCCAGATGGCGGAACAGGCACAGGAGGCGGCGACGACAGCGCGGCTGGAGGCGACGGCCAGCAGAGGAATCAGCAACTCGCCGCCAGCGAGGTCGCGGATGTCGACGACGAGGCGCGCGGCGCATTGCGGACGTGGAGCGACACGGCCACGCTGGCACGCAAGGATTTCGCGGAGTTCACGGTCGAGGAGCTGGCCGTCGCGCGCGACGCGCTCGCGCGGCTCGCGTGGAATCCGGGAGAGCGCCGCGCGCGCCGTTGGGTGCGCGGGGCCGGTCCGCGCCTCGACGTCAGGCGTGCGCTGCACCAGAGCCTGCGCACCGGTGGCGACGTCGTCTCGCTGCCTCGTCGTGAGCGCCTCCGCCGCCCGCGGTCGCTGGTCCTGCTTTGCGACGTCAGCGGATCCATGGAGCGGTACTCCCGCATGCTCCTGCACTTCGCGCACGCCATCAGCCGGCGCCATCGCCGTGTCGAGGCGTTCCTGTTCTCGACGCGCCTGACGCGGATCACGACCGAGCTGCGATCCCGGCGGCTCGACGACGCGGTCGCGCGAGTGGCGCGGTCGGTGACGGACTGGTCCGGCGGCACGCGGATCGGAGACGCGCTGAGAGAGCTGCACGTGCGATGGAGGAGTAGAGTCCTGCACGGCAGCCCCGTCGTGCTGCTCGTGTCGGACGGATGGGATCGAGGCGACCCGGGCGTCCTGCGCGATCAGACGGCACGGCTGCAGCGGAACTGCCACCGCCTGGTCTGGCTCAACCCGCTCATCGGCACCGCCGAGTACGCGCCGCTCACGCGGGGACTCCAGGCTGCGCTGCCGTTCGTGGACGACTTCCTGCCCGCGCGGACGCTGATGAACCTCGCCGACCTTGCGACGCACCTGAACTCGCTGACGCCACGCTGTCGGGGCAACCGCTGATGGATATCTCAGGCTCTTACACGTTCAACGCACCGCCGACGCGCGTCTGGGACGTGCTGATGACCCCGGACGCCATCGCATCGTGCATCCCAGGCTGCGATCGATTCGAGCCCGATGGCGACGATCGCTACCGCGCGCGGCTGACCGTGGCGCTGGCGGCGATGACGGGCACGTACGATGCGCTAGTTACCTTGTCGGACATGGCCCCGCCGACCTCCTACCGCCTGACGGGAGAAGCCCAGAGCCGCGCTGGGTTCGTCAAAGGTACATCGGACATCGTGCTCCGAGCGGCCGGCGACACCACGATTGTGGACGTGCGCGCAACCGTCCAGGCGGGCGGCGCCATCGCCCGCGTCGGCCAGCGGCTCATGGGCAGCGTGTCGAAGATGATGCTCGACCGGTTCTTCGCCTGCCTGCAATCGAAGCTGTAGCGTCCAGGGGCCTACGCGCGAGCCAGCGCGGCGACCAGCGCGCGACGCGCGAAGACCGCGACCATCGCGCGCCGGTAGTCCGCGCTTGCATGGACGTCGGCATTCACGTGCTCCAGACCATCGACCGCCAGACGCGCAGCCGCGGCGAGCGTCTGTTCAGACGCCTGGCTCCCGGCGAGCGCCTGCTCGACGCTGGTCAGCCGGCGGGCGGACGCGCACGCGCCGGTCAGGCCGATGCGTGCCGACGCAATCGTGCCGCCGTTCACCTGGAGGGCCGCCGCGACTCCCACGATCGCGTAGTGCGACGCACGCTGGTACAGCTTGGCGTAGGCGGCGGTCCGGATCGGGGTGAAGCGAACGCTCGTGATCATCTCGTCGGCCGCGAGGTCGACCGTGAAGAGATCCAGGAAGAAATCCTGTGCCTTCACCACCCGTGGCCCCTTCGGACCGGCCAGCTTGAGCTCGGCGTCGAGGGCGAGCATAGCCGCCGGGTAGTCGGCCGACGGGTCGGCGTGCGCGAGGCTGCCGCCGATCGTCCCGCGATTGCGGACCTGCTGATCGCCGATGGTTCCCGCGGCGTCCGCAAGCATCGGGCACTGTTGTCTCAGGACCGGCGAGGTAACAACCTCGTGGTGCGTCGTCGCGGCGCCGATCTCGATCCTGCCGCCCGTGTCGCGGATGCCGCGCAGCTCCGGGATCCTGGCGATGTCGATCAGACGCCGGGGCTCGCTGAGGCGCAGCTTCATCAGCGGAAGGAGGCTGTGTCCGCCGGCGATGAGCTTGCCGCCCTCGGCCGCCCTGAGCTTCGCCAGCGCGTCGTCCACCGAGGCGGCCCGCTCGTAGTCGAATGCGGTGGGGATCATGCCTGGCCTCCCTGAACGATGCGCCACAGCTTCTCGGGACGCAGCATCATGTCGATGTGCTTCACGCCGAACCCGCTCAGCGCGTCGACGACCGCGTTGACGATGCAGGGCGTCGAGCCGAGCGTGCCGGCCTCGCCCACGCCTTTGGCGCCCAGCGGGTTCACGGGTGTCGGCGTGACCGTGGCGCGCAGCTCGAAGCGCGGGAAATCGGCGGCCCGCGGCAGCGCGTAGTCCATGAAGGACCCGGTCAGCAGCTGACCGTCAGCGTCGTAGACGGCCTCCTCCATCAAGGCCTGGCCGATGCCCTGCGCCAGCCCTCCGTGAATCTGTCCCTCGACGATCAGCGGGTTGATCAGATTCCCGGCGTCATCGACGGCGATCAGCTTCAGCAGCGTCGGCTCGCCGGTCTCGCGATCGACCTCGATCATCGAGATGTGACAGCCGAACGGGTAGGTATTGTTGGTCGGCTCGAAATAGGCGTCGGCGCTCAGCCCGGGCTCGTCGACGCCGTTCGGAAGCGGGACCGGCACGTACGCGAACGCGGCCACTGCCTGGAATGGCAGCGCGACTGCCGGCGCCCCCGTGACGGCGATCTTCCCGTTCTCGAACACGAGATCCTCTTCGTGCGCCTCGAGGAGCGCGGCCGCGAACTTTGCCATCTTGCCCTTCACCTTCCCGCCGGCCAGGTGCAGAGCCGCGCCGCCCACCGCCTGTGACCGGCTGCCGAACGTGCCGACGCCCTGCTTGGCGATGCTGGTGTCGCCATGCTGGATCGTGACGTGCTCGAGCGGCACGCCGAACTGATCGGCCAGCATCTGGGCGAAGGTGGTCTCGTTGCCTTGCCCGTGCGGCGAGGCCCCGGTCGTGGCCGTGATTCGGCCATCGCGTTCGATCGCGACGTGCGCGTGCTCCCAACCACCCATGGGGAGCGTCGAGGAGGGACCGATGCCGCACACTTCCACGTACATCGACAGCCCGACCCCGACGAGCCGGCCTTCGGCCCTGGCCGCGTCACGCGCTCTCTTCAATCCCTCCCAGTCGGACGCGTCGAGCGCCGCGTCGAGCGCCGCCTCGTAATCGCCCGAATCGTAGACCGCCCCCATCGGCGTCTGGTACGGGAACGCGTCCTTGGGGATGAAGTTCCTGCGGCGCAGCTCCGCGGGATCGATCGCGAGCTCACGCGCCAGCATGTCGAGCCCCCGCTCGACGAAGTAGGTGGCCTCCGGCCGGCCGGCGCCACGGTACGCGTCAGTCGGCGTCTTGTTCGTGAACACCTCGGTGAGCGTGACGCGAATCGCCGGGATCCGGTAGGTCGCGCTCGCCATCAGCATCGTCAGCGTCGGGACGGCGGCGGTGAGCAGCATGTTGTAGGCGCCGATGTCGGCGACGAGGCGCATCTTCACACCGAGGAGCGTGCCGTCACGCTTCGCGGCCAGGTCGATGTGGCAGGTGATGTCACGGCCGTGCGTCGTCGCGACGAACGCCTCCGAGCGATCCTCGATCCATTTCACCGGCAGCCCGAGCTGCTTCGAAATCCCCGCGGCCACGTACTCTTCGCCGTAGATGTTGATCTTGGCGCCGAAGCCGCCCCCGACCTCAGGCGCGATGGCGCGGACCTGGTGCTCGCCGAGACCGTGCATGCCCGCCACCATGCTCTTCAGAATGTGGGGGTTCTGCGTCGACGACCAGATCGTCAGCAGCTCCTTGCCCGGTTCGTAGTGCGCGACCACACCGCGCGTCTCCATCGCGTTGGGCACGAGCCGCTGGTTCAGCATCCGCTGCGAGACGACGACCTCGGCGGCAGCAAATGCCTGATCGATGGCCGAATCGTCCACCGTCTTGCCGTCGGCGCTGACGCCCGTGCCTCCCGGCACGAGGGCGACCGCCAGGTTGTTCGGGAAGCCCGCATGGATGACGGTTGGCTGTCCCGTCATGGAGAGCTCGGGATCCACCACCGCCGGCAGCGGCTCGTAGCTGACGACGATCGCGTCGGCCGCGTCGCGCGCGAGATAGCGATCAGCTGCCAGGACGACCGCCACCGGCTCACCGGCATACCGAACGACGTCGATCGCGACGGCGTGATGGTCCGGCGAGGGGAACGGCGTGCCAATCGGCATCGGTTTCATGAACCGGGCAATCTGCGCGCCCGTGAAGACGGCTTCGACGCCAGGCATACCCTCGGCGGCACTCGTGTCGATCGAGCGGATGCGGCCATGCGCGATGTCGCTCCGCTTGAACGCCATATGCTGCATGCCTGCGATCTTCACGTCGTCCACGTAGGTGCCGCGCCCCTGGATGAGGCGCGGATCCTCGCGGCGCTTGACACGCTGGCCCACGAGCTTCGGGAGCACGGGAGAGGTCGGCGGCATGGCTATCTGCTCGCTTCCTCACGCGCGCCCATCTTGCGGGCGGCGTGCTGGATGGCGTTGACGATGTGCTGGTATCCGGTGCAGCGGCAGTAATTGCCCGAGATTCCCTCGCGGATCTGACGCTCGGTGGGCTGCGGGTTGTCGCTCAGGAGATTGACGGCGGACAGGATCATGCCCGGCGTGCAGTACCCGCACTGCAGGCCGTGCTCTTCCCAGAACGCCTCCTGCAGCGCATGCAGGTGGCCGCCCGTGGCGAGGCCCTCGATCGTCGTCACCTCGCAGCCATCGGCCTGAACGGCAAGGATGGTGCAGCTCTTCGCGCTGCGCCCGTCGATGATGACCGTGCAGGCGCCGCACTGGCTCGTGTCGCAGCCGACGTGCGTGCCTGTCAGGTTCAGCTGCTCGCGCAGGAAGTGAACCAAAAGCGTCCGGGGTTCCACCTGGCCGCCGCGGACTTTGCCGTTGATGGTGATCGAGATCTGCGCCATGCTCCCTCCCCGGTCGTCTGGGCCGGCATCATCGGCGCACGGGTCGAAACCGTCGAGCCGTGCCGGGCCCTGATCGCCGCTCTCGTCCCCGGCGCCCCGCCAATCGGTGCCGTGTGGGTCAGCACCATATCAGAGTCGCGCCCTGTGGCGCCGGCAAGGGAGCTTCTCGCGCCAAGACACAATCCGCTTCTCTGCATGCCGGCGGCCGGCGTCGGAG
>CAVOPA010000001.1:0-30529 GCA_963697705.1 Vicinamibacteria bacterium | reverse complement strand
TCGCGCCCGCCGCTCATGAGCCGCCACGGCGCGTGCATCGCGGCGTCATCCAACCCGCCCAGGTGGTGCCTGGCTTTGGCCACGCTCGCGGTGAGCGCCGGCACGAGCTCCGCCGTGCTGGCGGCCTCCGCTTGCACGAACGCCGGAGGCTCGGGAATCGTGTCCATCGCCGCGAGCTCGGCGACGTTGCCCGGCACGGTTGCGATGTGCAGCGCGAGTTGACCGAGCGACATCGACTTCGGATGTGGCTTCCACGACAGGTGCCCCTCCGGCACCCGCTCGAGCACGCGTCGCGTCGTCGTCGCTTCCTGTTCGAGCTCCGCAAGCAGTCCATCAACGATAGCCATCGCACTCTCCTCTGCGGTTAACGGTCAACGGTTAACGGTTGTGATCTTCCGCCGCCTGGCGCACGCGCGCGTGCAGTGCGGCCCACCCCTTCGCCAGTTGCGGCCGGTGATCCTCGGGGACGGGACCCACCAGCGTGTGCGTGAACGTGATGAGCGAGCCGTCGTCCACTTCCGTCAGCCGATAGAGCAGGTTCGAGGTCGCGGCGGTGGACATGAACAGCGGTCCCCAGATTTCGAGCAGCACGGGCCGCTTGATGCTCTGGACGAATCCCCACAAGTGCCCATTGTCGCCGCCGAGATCACGAAACCAGCGGCCGCCCGGCCGCGCCTCGAGCACCATCGGCAACGGCTTGCCATCGGGCGTGAGGTTCCGCGGGCCCATCTCGGCTATCAGCGAGGCAAACGTGCTGTCGAGCGTCGCCCGAACCAGGATCTCTTCCGTGATCGTGAACGTCGGGCTGACGGCTGTCATCGTCGTGGTCATCGTTCCTCCTCGGCGTGTGCCTTGATCCGTCGCAGCTGTCCGCGCCAGTGCCGCGCGAACATGCCGCTCCAGTCGTGAATCGTACGAAGTGTCTCGGCGTTGATCCGGTACAAGGTCCGCCGCCCCTCCCGCCGCACGGACACCAGGCCTACGTCGCGGAGCACCTGCAGGTGCTTCGACACGGAGGGCTGCCCGAGCTCGAGGGCATCAGCGATCTCCGTGACGGACCGCTCGTCCCCGGCGATGAGCTCGAGGATGTGGCGGCGGCGCGGCTCGGCAATGGCGTTGAACGGATCCGAAGTCGTCGACGCGCGAGGCATGTCCCGTTATACATTCCGATATGGGAATGTGTCAAGCTCGAGCCACCATGCCGTTCTCGTAGACGGATCGTCGTCTCTGACGTACCATCGGCGACCGGTTGCACGCGCTGAGGCGTGAGCGCATGTCTCAGCCGGATTTTCCTGGTTCAGCGTTGCGGCGTTGCACGAGGAGGGTGGACGTGTCCCAGGCCTACGACGCGATCGTGGTCGGCGCGCGCTGCGCGGGGTCGACAACGGCAATGCTGCTGGCGCGGAAGGGGTACCGCGTGCTCGTGGTGGACCGCGCGACGTTCCCGAGCGACACCATTTCCACGCATGTGGTGCAGCCGCGTGCCGTTGCCGCGCTCGCGCGCTGGGGACTCCTCGGTCGGCTCACGGCAACCGGCTGTCCCCCGATCCATACCTACACCTTCGACTTCGGTCCGGTCATGCTGTCCGGAACACCGGGGGCGCCGGAAAGCCCGGTTGCCTACTGTCCGAGGCGGACCGTGCTCGACAAACTGCTCGTCGATGCCGCCATCGAAGCCGGTGCCGACGTGCGCGAAGGCTTCGTTGTGGAGGAGCTCCTGGCGGACGAGGGACGCATCGTCGGTATCAAAGGTCGTTCGAAGGGCGCCACGACGATCACCGAGCGCGCGCAGGTCGTCGTCGGGGCCGACGGTCGGTACTCGCTCGTGGCCGAAGTGGTCCGGCCCGAACAGTACAACGAGAAACCGCCGCTGCTCGCCGTCTACTACACGTACTGGAGCGATCTGCCAATGGACGGCCGGTTCGAGACGTACATACGCCCCAACCGGGGATTTGCCGCGGCGCCGACGCACGACGGGTTGACGCTGACCGTCGGCGGATGGCCGTACGCGGAGTTCGAGACGAACAAGAAAGACATCGAGCGCAATTTGCGGAACATCTTCGACTCGGCACCGGAGTTTGCGACGCGCATGCGGGGCGCCACGCGCAGGGCCCCGTTTGCCGGCGCCGCCGTGGCAAATTTTTTCCGAAAGCCGTACGGGCCTGGATGGGCCCTGGTCGGTGACGCGGGGTACAACAAGGACGCGATCACGGCCCAGGGCATCAGCGATGCGTTCGAGGACGCCGAGCGCTGCGCGGATGCACTCGACCAGTCGTTCACCGGGGCTCGCACGTTCGACGACAGCATGGGCGAGTACCAACGTGATCGCGACGAGCACGCGCTGCCGATGTACGAATTCACGTGCCAGCTCGCGACGATGCAGCCCCCGCCGCCTGAGATGCAGCAGATGATCGGTGCCATTCACGGCAACCAGAAAGCGATGGACGCCTTCGCGCAGATGAATGCCGGCACGATCTCGCCAACCCAGTTCGGCGCCGCGGTAGCGGCCGCCATGGGTTCTGCTGGCGCCGCGAGCTGATACGGCGCAAGTCACCGGCGCGCAGGGCCGGCACAGCAGCATGTTGAGGCACCGCACGACGTCGACGGGTTCCGCCACCAGCGACTCGAGGTCGGACCGCACGAAGCGCCGGTTCGGGCCCTCGTAGTCATGGACGGGAGGGACCGACAGCGTGGCACCCGTCGTGCTCCACGTTCAGCGGCGCACCACCGTCATGGCCTTCGGACGAACGTCGATACCGTCGTCGGCACTCTCCCCTTGACTTCGGTCGGAGCAGCGCCGGGATAGCCGTTGCACCTCACCTGAGTGTCGTGAGGACCTGCCCGAATCATCGCGCCGTCACCACCAGCGGCACAGGCCATTCGCCTGCCGGCCAGGTGATCAAACGAGACGTTTCCTCGCAGTGCTCGTTACTAGATTGTCTAAAAACCCGCGATTCACTTGTGTAGTCATGTGGGGCAGGCCTTCAGGCCTGCTTGCGAGCGCGATTTGCAGGGCTGAAGCCCTGCCCCACGTGACTGATGCGGTGACAACACAAGTGAGCACCGGATTAGGCGAGCGCGAGATTCAGGTTCTCGATGGCTTCGTCGACTTCAGCGGGGCTCTTGTAACCCACCGTGACGCAATCGACGCCCGCGTTGCGAAACGCGAACCGCATCGCCTTCCGACGGTCCTCGCGATCGAAGGTGCCTTCGCCGACAAGCTTCATGGCGATCACTCCCGTGCCTTCCCTGCGAACCTCGTTCACGTGCGTGACGACCTCCGGGACGTTGCCCAGACCCTGCGTCGCGTAGTCCTCGGCGTCCATGCTCTTGCCTGTGTGGTTCACGCGAATCATTGCGACGTCGAGCCACTTGTTTCCGGGAACCCGTCGCAGGGCCGGCAGTCCGTGTACCGATGCACCATGGCTGAGCACGACCTTTCGTGACTGGACTTCGAGGATCGCGTCCTGCCAGCGCGCCGTGTCGGTCGGCCATGTCGCCGTGTGCTGCCAGTGGAGCAGCATGATGTCGAAGTACTCGCTGTTTGCCAGGCGGCGGAGCTCGTCGAACTTCTGGTGCGGATCGACACCGTCGCGGGTCGTCACCTTTGACATGAGCTGGTAGCTGTCGCGCGGGATGCCCTTCAACGCGATGCCGAGCATCCTGTGCATCTCGCCGTACGATTCAGCGGTCTCGAAGAATCGGATGCCGCGGTCATACGCATGGCGCACCAGCCGCGTGAAGCCGTCCTGCCCGAGCGCGCGCTGTACCTGGCCGCTGAAGCTGCCGGTGCCGAACGCGAGGCGGCTGACCTTCACTCCAGACCGGCCCAGCGTTACGAGGTCGGTCGCACTTCCGCGCTGGGCGCTGAGGGGAAGGGCCCGGAACACGGCAAGCGTGCCCGCGGCGAGTCCGGTCTTCAGCAGTTCGCGTCGAGTGATTTCTGCCATTGCGTCCTCCCCGGCTCGATTTACACGGATCGTATCAGAAGGTCGGCGCCGAACTGAGCGCTGGACCAAGAACCCACAGTTCAGCGGATGGTGGACGCGAGGTGCTGGCGGCGAGTGTCTGACCGAGCACCGCCTCGCGCTTTGCAGCGACCCCGTTCTGACCGCGAGACGGTGCCAGATCTCGCCGGTTCCAAGCGCAAACACCTCAGCAGAATTGCGCCGGGTTGTAGATCTCGATCTTCACGCTGGAACATGTCGGTCATACCCGCTCCCAACCGTCCGGAAGACAGTCTGGGTCTGGCGACCGGCTATCTCGCAGGGAAGTTGTTCGGGAACGCGGCGTTGGCCTTTTCACTATCCCGCTCCGTTCAGCGATCTGACGGGCGGTTCGAACCTTCCCTCTCGCGTTCGGCGTTCGATTCTGGACACGGATTCCCGAGAGTTCACTGACGCCTTAACAAGCCACCGAGGTGCCGGACGGCCGTCGTCGGTAGTGGCCAGTGGCACTGGCTGCTAGACTGTCGGTCGTGAGCCGTTCATCTGCGGCTCAGGCGATCAGCACGTGGCGGATGCGCGTTTACAAAGAGGTGCCCCGCCAGTGGGAGGACTGCCATGATGAACCGGCGCGTGTTCTTGTCGAAGAGCGCCGCGGGGACCGTCGGATTGGCTCTGCGGCCCGCACGCGCGGGCGCCCATGCGCAGCCGAGTCCGAACGACACGATCAATGTGGCCATCATCGGTCTGCGCGGCCAGAACACCGGGCACCCGACCTGGACGTCGCGTGGCCGCGGGCTCGATCACTACGAGCATCTGTCGCGCATCAGGAACGTGCGGATTACCCATGTCGTCGACATCGACGAGCGTCATTTCGGCACCTCGTTGTCTTTTGCCAAGGAGAAGTGGGGCGGCGCTCCGAGAACGGAAACGGACTTCCGCCGCGTGCTCGACGACCGGGACGTTCATGCGGTCACCATCGCCGCACCAGATCATTGGCATGCCCTGATGACCATCTGGGCGTGCCAGGCGGGGAAGGACGTGTACGTCGAGAAGCCCATCAGCCACGACATCGTCGAAGGCAGACGGATGCTCGAGATGGCGCGCCGATACAATCGAGTGGTGCAGGTTGGCACGCAGGCGCGGAGCAGCGCGTTGCTCGCCAAGTCGGTCCAGTTTCTACGCGACGGTGGATTGGGAACCGTGTACTCAGGCAAGACGGTGATCTATCGATCTCGCGACCCGATCGGCGTGATGGCGGACAGCCCGGTCCCGCCAGGCGTTCATTACGATCTCTGGCTCGGCCCCGCGCCGACGCGTGCATTCAACGAGCACCGCTTCCACTACTACTGGCACTGGCTCTGGGAATATGGCACGGGGGATCTCGGCAACACGGCCGTACATACGCTCGACGCCGCTCGCTGGCTGCTCGGAAAGGATGAACATCCACAAGCAGCGTACAGCACCGGTGGGATATACGAAGCCGGAGCACCTACGGATCAGCAGACGCCGAACACGCAATACTCCACGTATCGGTACGCCGACGGCACCGAACTTCACTGCGATCTTCGGAACTGGTTCAGCGGCCCGCCAGACACGCAAGGCGTGTACATCTTCGGCTCCAAGGGCTGGATGAAGGTCGGCCAGGACAAGACCGATGTCTACTTCGGACGGCAGAACGAGCCCGGGCCGACACTGACCAGCGAGGAGACCGCCGACCGCGACCAGGCGTCCCTGGACGCCGAGGGTCAGGCGCACTTCGAGAATTTCATCGACTGCGTCCGATCGCGCCAGGCCGAAAGGCTCCGAGCGCCGCTCCACGAGGGCCATCTCTCCACGACGCTCTGCCACCTCGGGAATATTTCGTATCGGGTGGGACGCTCGCTGAAGTTCGATGGGACTGCCGAACGGTTCGTGGGCGACCAGGAAGCCGATGGCCTTCTGAGTCGCGCGTATCGCGCTCCCTATTCGTTGCCAGACAAGACATGAGTGCCGAACACGCCGGCAGGGTCAGGCTTCTGGCCAGGGTGTGCCTGACGCGCAGAACATGCGTGCTCGTCACGATTTCGTGCACAGCTCCCAATGCTCGAACCGCACGCCTGCTTCCTGTTCACGTCCCGCCTTCGCCAGAACCAGTCGCTGGGGCATAGTGGACGGCAGGTTCAGGCGGGTGTCGGGCTCACCGCCAGGAACCGGCGAGATCGTCAGGTAGAGGTCCGATACGAGGCCTTGCTGAAGAAGAGTGCTGGCTGTCGCCCGGCCGCCCACCGCGGAAATGATCCGAAACCCGATCTCGGGCAGCCGACGAAACGCGCCGCGGAGGTCGAGCGGGGCGCCGCAGTCGATGACATGGACCCACGGGCGCTCGCGGGCGGCTTGCTCCATTCGGCCAGCGCCGGCAGACGTACTGAACACGAACACGTCGACGCCAGGCGAGTTCGCGATCAGCGTCTGCTCGAGATCTAAACCACCGCTGCCTGTCACGATGAGCTGGGCAGGGTGCCGCGGTTTCCCCAACTGCCCGCGTAGATCGACCAAGGCAGGGTGCCAGACCGAGAAGAAGGTACGAGGGCCCACTGTGCGTGCACCGGCGAGGACCGCGTCGGCAGCGACTCGAGACAATCCTTCATACACGAGATGCTGATCGGTCAGTCCTCCGCCCAGGGTCGCCGGGTCGTCGGCGACGATGTTGCCGTCCAGCGACTGGACGAGCACGAGGCTGACGGACGGCTCGACCGGCCCCGGGTCACGCACATAGAAAGGGCCGTCGAAGATCTCGCGGGACCAGGCATTACCGATCGCGGTGAGACCGGCATGGCCCCCGCGCACCGTCGTGAGGAATCCTGGGATTGCCGCCGCGCTCGCCTGGCGCGTCTTTCGCTCCACCATGGCGTCGAACTCTCGTGGCCAGTTCTCGGTCATTGAGGACCCACAAAGCCGGAGCAGACTTGGCCTGCGGCGATCGTGGCAGGCGGGCGACTCATCGCGTGCGCGCCACCGACGCGATCCCGCCCCGGGTCGCCAAGGGCTTGAGCGGATGCCCATCGGTGAGGCCTGCTTCGTCTATAGACGTTCGAGTTGGCGGAAACGTCTCCTGGCGTGTAACCCGTTTGGACTCCGATGTATCGCCATGGCGTTACCGATGTGTCGCGCCGGGGGCCGATCGATCGATTTCTTTCGATGGGACGAGCTAGGGCCCTTCCGTCCCTCTGGATGCGACAATCCTCGACAGGCGAACCCACGCGTTCCGGCGTATGTGCCGCAGCCTCGGTAATGCGTTCGGAAGAAGAAATGGAGAGAGCCGTCACGTTCCTTCCTGGCGACGATCTCGCCGGTGCGAAGGCGTTCTACGTGGAGCGGCTCGCATGGCTCGTCCTGTTCGAGGTCGCGGAAGATGGCACCAACGGGCTGCTGGAGCTTCAACATGCGCCGCGCGGCCGTGCTCATCCTGCTGATGCTCGGCAGCCCGGCGGTGCCGGCGGTCGCACAAACCACGCTCGCAGGCGAGCCAATCGCCATGACCCGAAGTGCCGGAAAGATTACGATTGACGGCGATCTCGATGATGAAGGCTGGCGCAACGCCACACGGGTCGACAAGTGGTACGAAACGCAACCGGGTGACAACACCGAGCCGAAGGTGAAGAACGTCGGTTACCTGACCTACGACGATCGATTCTTCTATGCCGCATTCGAATTCGAAGATCCGGACCCTTCATCGATCAAGGCGCCATTCGCCGACCGCGACAACATCGGGAACGGCTACAACGACTACGGCGGCGTCATTCTGGACAGCCGCAACAGCGGACGAACGGCAACCCTCTTCGTCGTCTCGCCGCGGAATGTCCAGTACGATTCGGTGCTGGACGATGCGTCGGGCGAGGATTCGGCGCCGGATTTCTTCTGGGATTCGGCGGCGCGGCTGAACGATCGTGGCTGGACGCTCGAGATCCGCATCCCGTTCACGTCGTTGCGTTATCGGAACGCCGATCCACAGACGTGGCGGATCCTCCTGTACCGAAACTACCCACGCGATCGCCATTTTCAGTTCTTCTCGGCGACGTTTCCGCGCGACAGCAACTGTTTCATCTGCCGATCGAATTTCCTGACCGGTCTCGAGCACTTGCCGGGGGGCGGCCACCTGGTCGCTGCGCCCTACCTGAGCGCGAGCGAAGGAGCGCACCCGGGCGAGGACAGTGGATCGCCGCTCGTCTCCGATCCGGTCAAGCCGCACGCCGGTCTCGACGTGAAATACACGCCGAACGCCGACAACGCAATCGATTTCACCATCAATCCGGATTTCTCGCAGGTGGAGTCCGACACGGCGCAGATCTCCGCGAACGAGCGCTTTGCGCTGTTTTATCCCGAGAAGCGGCCGTTCTTTCTCGAAGGCGCGGATCTGTTTCAGACGCCAATCCAGGCCGTCTACACGCGCACGATCACCGATCCGGACTGGGGTGGTCGCATCACCGGCAAGGTCGCCGGTGTGCGGTATACGGTGCTCGCTGCCGAGGATAGGGGTGGCGGGAGCGTGATCATTCCCGGCCCGAACGGGTCCGACCTCGCCAACCAGGAATTCGGCGCGACCGACTTCATTGCGCGCCTGAAGCGGGACGTCGGGCTGTCGTTCATCGGCCTGATCGCCACTGCGCGTGACTCGCACGACAGCGACGACCCGCCGGCCGACGGCCAGCACAACGGCAACAATCGCGTCATCGGTCCGGACTTTCAGTGGCGTCCTAACGGCCAGAATGCCGTGACGGGCCAATGGCTGTCTAGCTCGAGCCGCACGCCGAATCGTCCCGATCTCGCAGATGAATGGACGGGACAGCACTTGAGCGGCCACGCCGCACACCTCAGATGGGAACACAATTCGAAGCACGCCGACTGGTTCGGGTTCTATCAGGACGTGGGCGGCGGCTTTCGCGCGGACAATGGTTTCGTCCCGCAGACCGGATATCGCGAAGGACGCGGCGCCTTCGGGTGGCAGGTGCATCCGAAGGGATTCGTCTCTCGCCAGCGCACGTTCCTGAACGTGGACTACCAGTACGATCGCAACGGCGATCTGATCTCCCGTAACGTGATGCCGGGTTTCGGCATGGACGTCCCGCGAGACGGCTTCGTGCAGTTCCGCTATCAGGACGAACAGGCGCGCGCAGGCGATGTGGTGCTCGGCCAGCGGCGGATCGGGTACGTCGCGCAGTTCAGCCCGACGCGGTGGCTGTCGGAGATCGGTTTCGATGGTCTCACGGGCGGCCAGATCGATTTCGACAACGTGCGCCCCGGCCACGGGTCGACGATCAACGCCAGCGCGCGGCTGAATCCGACCCAGCACCTGGAGGTGGCGCTGCTGCAGAACCTGCGCTGGCTGGACGTCGACACGCCGGCCGCCAGTGGGCGCCTCTTCACCGCCCGCGTGTCGCGCATCCGCGGGACCTATACGTTCACGTCGCGTCTCTTCGTGCGGGGAATCGGGCAGTATGTGTCCACCGATCGCGATCCGTCGCTCTACACCTTCGCCACCACCGCGCATTCGGGGGAGTTCACGTCGTCGGTGCTCCTGTCCTACAAGGTGAACTGGCAATCGGTCATGTTCATCGGCTACGGCGACGCGCGGGAACTCACAGACGAGAACCGCCTGGCGCCCTCGGATCGGCAGTTCTTCGTGAAGCTGTCGTACGCCTTCCAGCGATAGCGGAATACATGGAGTAACGCGCCCGGCAGCGTTCGAACCTGCGACCCTCGGCTTAAATCCGGGGCTCACTTGTATTGTCACCCATCAGTCACGTGGGGCGGGGCTTCAGCCCTGCAAATCGCGCTCACAGGCAGGCCTGAAGGCCTGCCCCACATGACTACACAAGTGAATCGCGGGGTCGAAGGTAGCGGCAAGCAGGCAACCGGCAGCAACCGCCGGGGGACGTCCCATCCTTGGCATACCGCCCTTTTCAAGCGTCCTGCTGCTGGTCACCGCACCGTCACGGCCCGAAACCGCGCTGCCCATTCCTTCGTGCGCTGAGCGTAGAAGTCGCCGTACTTCACGCTCGGCTCGATCTGCGTGTTCTCCCACCACTCGTTCCAGCTCGTGACGACCACCCAGTCGGCGCCGGCTTCGAGCGCTGCTCTCCATTGAGCGTCGTAGTAGGCCCCGTTCTCGCGCTCCGAAACGCGCGGCGTGCGGCCGTCTGCTGCCACCAGCGCGCGGTCGTCGTAGCCCGGGCTGACCGTTGCCGCCCAGACCCGGCGGGTTCCGGTGTTCCCGAGCAGGTGATACGTGCGCACGCGGAGGCCCTGGGCCATCTGGACGCTGCCGATATCCGCGATCGTGAACCGGTTCGACGCGTAATCGAACTGCCCGTCGAAGGACGGCAGCCACACCGATCGCGTCGCGTCGCCGATGAGCATCGGCTGCGGACCGCTCGCCCGGACGTTGCTCACCACCTGCGCCCAATCGGCAACCCGCAGCCGCGGTACCGAGTAGACGAAGACGACCGGCCTGTCGCCAACGCGCAGGTACGCGGGATGGCTCCCGTAAGTGCGGACGACGTCGTTCATCCACGCCTGCACGGTACGAGGATCCGCGGGCACGCCGTTCTGCTCGTGTTCGGGGTTGGCGACCGTCGTCTCGAAGAGCACTGCGATGCGGATCTTGGATTGCCGCGCGGCCTCGAGTGCCACCTGCAGCCGCCGGTGGTTCCATCCGCCCTGGAAGTCGAGCCCCTGCCACGACACGACCAGGCCGTCGAGACCTGCCGCAGCCGCGGTGTCGAGCACGCGCTTCACGTCGCCGGGATCTTCGGTGGAGTATTCCTCCTGCGGCCTGTCGACGAGGAACGGACTCGACCACGTGGAGCGGTCGTACCAAGGATAGTAGTGCGCCAGCACCAGTCGCGGCGTGACCTCCCCGATCGCGAGCCGTGGACCCTCGCGCAGCTCCTGCGCGCTGCTGGTGAAGCTGGCGGTGCTGTCATCGCTCGAGAAGCGATCGACCACCTGCGGGTCCAAATCGTCGTTGATATTGGCAACCTCGAGCGTGACACTGCCCGGCCCGCCGCGCTCCGTCTGGAATGTCACGCGCGAGCCGCGCACATGCGCGAGCGTCACGCGAAACGTCGCATCGACCTCAAATCCTGGGACGTTGCCGGTGTACCCAACCCGGCCGCCCTCGACGACCGGGCGCTCTCCCAGTCCGCCGCCGATTCGCTCGACCGCGGCGTTGGTGATGACCGCATCGGCGGTCGCGACGGTGACGGCCGATGCACGGGACGTGACGACGATCCGCACGCGGACGACGTCTCTGGCGGGGTCGGGCTGTATGAACCGAATGGCGCCGCCCGCGCCGGCTGCGAGTGCCACGGCAAGGAGCACGTGCTGCCAGCGTCGACCGCGAGGACCCATGCAGCCAGTGTCACATCCAGCCGGCGCAGGGTAAAGCTCCGCCGAAGGGACTCTAGGGGCCAGGGACCAGGGCCAGTGGCCAGAGGCCGACGTTGAACGCGAACGTCATTGGCCCAGGATCTTCTTGTACACGTCGGGCTCAACCTTGGGCTTGCGCTCGTACGTCATCAGGCCGTTGATCTCCTGCTCGACGTCGGTCAGCTGCGTGTAGCAGTAGCCGGCCCACGCGGGGTTTTCGCGCACAGCCTTGATCAGTCCGTCGAGCCGGGCCAGGAACGCCTCGCGCGTGGGCTCGACCCCGCTGTAGCCCCACTCGTTCTCCGCCACCTTCGCGCCGATGCGATAGGCAATTCCGCCGAACTCCGTGAGCACGAACGGCGAGCCGTTGTACTTCGCGCCGAGCACGAGCGCCTCCTTGCCGTTGCGCGGGATGCGTGAC
Source organism: Vicinamibacteria bacterium (assembly GCA_963697705.1). Taxonomy (GTDB): domain Bacteria; phylum Acidobacteriota; class Vicinamibacteria; order Vicinamibacterales; family JAENWD01; genus CAVUCH01. Next base: position 18,754 of record CAVOPA010000001.1, on the reverse strand, counting down.
GGCTCGGTCGTGAGGTGCGCGTACTTCTTCGACAGCTCGTCGCCGGTGCGCGCGTAGTCGTGGATGGTCATGAGGTCGGTCTGATCGGTGTGCTCCCAGCCATCGTTGTCGACGACCGGGCGCATCGCGTCCAGCGACTTCACCAACTGGTACATGGCCTTGGCGTGCGCCTGCTGCACCGGGTCCGTGAGGATCTGCGGCACACCCCAGCTCTCGTTGATCGGCACCCAGGCGATGATCGACGGATGGTTGTAGTCGCGTGCCACCAGCTCTTCCCACTCCGCCGTGAACCGCGACACGTATTCCGGGCTGTAGGCATACGCGTTCGCCATCTCCCCCCACACGACCAGCCCCATCTTGTCCGCCCAGTACAGGAAGCGCGGGTCCTCGGCCTTCTGGTGCTTGCGCACGCCGTTCAGGCCGAACGCCTTCGTCATGCGGATGTCGTACTGGATCGCCTCGTCGCTCGGCGGCGTCAGGATGCTCTCGGGCCAGTACCCCTGGTCGAGCGCAAGACGGAGGAACAACGGACCGTTGTTCAGATACACCTTGCCGTCGTGCAGGCTCACCTTTCGCTGCCCGAAGTAGCTCTGCACTCGATCCACCACCGTGCCGCCGGAAAGGATCTCGAGCGTCAGGTCGTAGAGCGCGGGACGATCGGGCCGCCACAGGTGCTGGTCCGAAAGCGTGATCACGGCCGTCGCGCTCGTGCCGTTGACGCTCACCTCCTGCGATGCCTGCTCGGCCCCTTCGAGCGCGACGATCGCGCGCAGCCTGATTGGCGTCGCCTGGCTGGTCCCGGGCGTCTGCCGGACCGCGGGAACGAGGTCTGCCTCGATGCTGGCCTGCGACCTGTCCACGTCGGGCGTGATGCGCAACTTGCCGATGCGCGTCGTGCCCGCTGCCTCGATCCAGACCGGCTGCCAGAGGCCGGTCGTCCGCGTGTAGAAGATGCTCTCGGACTTCGGTTTCCAGTACTGCTTCCCGCGCGGCACGGTCATGTCCGTCGCGGGATCGTAGACGCGCACCGTGACGACGTTGTCGCCGGGCTTCAGGCGATCGGTGACGTCGAGGGCGAAGCTCGCGTGGCCGCCCCGATGCTGTCCCGCAGCCTCACCGTTCACCCAGATCGTGGACTCGTAGTCCACCGCGCCAAAGTTCAGCAGCACGCGCCGCCCTTGCCAGCCGGCCGGGACCGTGAACGTGCGCCGATACCACACCACGTCATGGAAGGCGGTGTCTGCGATGCCGCTCAATTTCGACTGAAACGTGTACGGCACGACGATGGACTTCGAGAACGGGCGCGTGCCCGCAAACCATCGCTCACGCAGACCCACGTCTCCATCGTCGAACTCGAACTCCCACTTACCGTTCAAGGTGGCCCAATCGGCGCGCATGAAGTCCGGCCGCGGGTGCTCCGCGCGAGGGACTCCCTGAGACACGGCTGGCGATGCCGGTTGTGACGCCTGGATGGCCGCATCAGCGCGTGCACGAACGTCAGACGCCGCCGCGACGGCCGCTGCCAGAAGGGCGGCGCCGGCGAACACTACGCGTCGATGTCGGACGGGACGTGAGACTGAAGGCATCGTTCCCCTCGAGCGATAGAGTCGAGCACCGGAGCACATCTCCGATCGACGGCGCATCATCGCACAACATCAGGCGGTCTGCGGAAGGTCAGATGCAGGATGCAGGATGCGGGATGTCGGATGCCGGATCGATCGCGTATGTGGACGGCCGCGGTGAACGTTCGAGGCTCGCGCAACAGGCCTCGGTGCTAACATGCCCACCGCCGTAGCCCACCCCCAGCGCCTGACACACGTCCGCAGTCTGTCACCCGGAGCCCGATTGCGTATGAGCGACCACAACCTCGACCGACGAGCCTTCCTGAAGGCCACTGCCCTCGGCAGCATGACTGTCGCGGCTGCGAGCGACCGTACGGCTGCTGATGCCGCGAGCGAGCAGGGGCAGTCTGCGGCTCGGGTGCCGGCGTTCGAGCTCGAGGAAGTGTCGATCGGCACGCTGCAGGAGCGGATGACCTCAGGAGCGGAGACGTCCCGGTCGATCACGGAGAAGTACCTCGCGCGCATCGCCGCGCTCGACCGTCAGGGGCCATCGCTGCGGCAGGTGCTCGAGACCAATCCCGACGCGCTCGCCATCGCCGCCGAACGCGACGCAGAGCGCAAGGCCGGCCGCGTGCGCGGGCCGCTGCACGGCGTGCCGATTCTGCTCAAGGACAACATCGGCACGGCGGATCGCATGACGACGACGGCGGGATCGCTGGCGCTCGAAGGATCGATTCCGGCGAAGGACGCGTTCGTTGCGCAGAAGCTGCGGGAAGCCGGCGCGATCCTGCTCGGCAAGACGAACATGAGCGAGTGGGCGAATATCCGCTCGACGCACTCGACGAGCGGATGGAGCGGCCGCGGCGGCCTTGGTCGCAGCCCGTATGCGCTGGATCGCAACACGTCCGGCTCGAGCTCCGGCTCCGGCGCGGCGGTGGCGGCCAGCTACGCCGCTGCGGCCATCGGCAGCGAGACCGACGGCTCAATCGTCTCGCCGGCCAACAACAACGGCCTCGTCGGGATCAAGCCGACGCTTGGTCTGGTCAGTCGTGCGGGCATCATTCCGATCGCGCACACGCAAGACACGGCCGGGCCGATGGCGCGCTCCGTCGCCGATGCGGCGGTGCTGCTCGCCGCAATCGCCGGCTCCGATCCCGCGGACGTCGACACGAAACCGGCGGCGACGAAGATGGCGCGCGACTACACGCAGGCGCTGAAGCCCGGCGGCCTCATGGGCCTGCGCGTCGGCGTCCCGCGCAAAGGGCTGTTCGGCGGCAGCCCGCCCGCCGATCGACTGGCGGAGGCGGCCCTCGAGGTGCTGAAATCGCTCGGCGCCGAGGTCATCGATCCGGTCGAGCTCACGATGCCCGACGAGTTCGGCAACAACGAGCTCGAGGTGCTGCTCTACGAACTCAAGACGGATCTGAACGCGTACCTGGCGGGCCTGGGTCCAGGCGCGCGCGTGAAGTCGCTGACCGACGCGATCGCGTTCAACGAGGCGAACAAGGATCGCGAGATGCCCTACTTCGGCCAGGAGCTGTTCCTCCGCGCCGAGGCGAAGGGCCCCTTGACGTCGCCCGACTACCTCAAGGCGCTCGGCCGCAACAAGAAGGCGTCGCGCGTCGACGGCATCGATGCCGTGATGATCAAGCATCGCCTCGACGCGCTCGTCGCGCCAACGAGCGGCCCGGCATGGCTGACGGACCTCGTCAACGGTGACTACGGTACCGGCGGCGCGTCGGGCATCCCGGCCGTTGCCGGATACCCTCACGTCACCGTGCCTGCGGGGTTCGCGTTCGGGCTGCCCGTCGGGATATCCATCTTCGGCCGGGCGTGGACCGAGCCGACGCTCATTCGTATCGCCTACGCCTACGAGCAGGCCACCAAGCATCGGAGGCCGCCGCGGTTCCTGGCCACGGCTGAACTCTAGCAGCACGGGCCCGCCTGACGGCGGGCACTACGTGGCTTCAGACCAGGGATCGGCTCCGACGGGCTCACCTGAAGGTGGGCACTAGTCCCGTTAACCGTCAACCGTTGATCGTTCACCGCCGGTCGCCCTCGGAAGGACGCGTTCTAAGGGTGGGTGGCGGTGAACGGGAACGGTCAACGATTAACGGTCAGCGGTGAACGGGAAATCAACGCTGAACAGTGACCGACTCGGCCACGAACGCCTCGATCGCCGCAGCGGGTCGAGCACCGCTCGTGCGCCCGACCTCCGCGCCGCGGTTGAACACGGCCATCGTCGGGATCGATCGAATCGTGTAGCGGTTCCCCAGCTCTGGCACCTGGTCGGTGTTCACCTTCACGACCAGCAGCCGCCCTGCGCTCCGCCGCGCCACCTTCTCGATCTCCGGGGCGACCATGCGGCATGGCCCGCACCACGGCGCCCAGTAGTCGACCACTACAGGAACCGACGCATGGGCGACGATCGCGTCGAACAGTGCGGCGCTCGGCACGTCGACGGGTACGTCGGGCGCCGGAATGTCAGCCTTGCACGACGCGCAGCGATGGGCCCGATCGAGCTGATCGAACGCGAGCCGGTTCGCCTTGCCACAGGACGGGCATGACACGACGAGGCCTTTGGGGTCGAGCGGGATGGATGACATGGGGGATCTCAAGGCAAGGGCCAAGGGCTAAAGGCTAAAGGCCAACAGCCAGGAGCCACGCGCAGGCCAGAGGCCGTGGGCTCGAGGCCAACGGTGAACGGTTAGCGGTCAACGGCTAACGGTAATCTGTGAAATGTCGTCCTCCATGCGCGTTAGACGTTCTGCCAGCATCCGCGAAGACACTTTGTGCACCAGCAGCAGGTCGGACTGCCGGATGGCCTCGATGAGCAGTGGACGGTCGAGGACACGTCTGGCCTTTGCACACTGGCGCGCCGCTTCTACGCGGAGCACGCTCTGTGCCGCCGCCAAGGCAACGACGGTCGTTCGTATGCCGCCGCCGTGCCACGGGATCCACGATCCGAACGCCTTCGCCGCCAGGTAGCGCTTGATCGGACGGCCAAACGCCAGCCACGCGTGATGGACGAGTTCCTCGTCGATTTCGTCGAGGCCGTCAGGTTGAGGCTCGACGCCCAGAGCCGGCGCGACACACGTTCGTGCGAGTGCGTCGAGCCAGAAGCCCGGCTGAAGCCGGGCACTACCGGAGTCGAGCTGTCGCGGCGTGCCTGATCCCGTGCAGTACCCGTCGTCTGCCGGGCCGTGTGGTGCCGGCGTGTGTAATCTCGCGTGGTGCCCGGCTTCAGCCCGGCCGTTGGTTGCCTGCGTGTGTAGTCTCGCGTAGTGCCCGGCTTCAGCCGGGCCGTGCAGTGGCTCGGCGTGTGATCCGGCGTGGTGCCCGTCTTCAGCCGGGCCGTGCGGTGGCTGGGTGTGTGATGCCGCGTAGTGCCCCGCCTCAGCCGGGCCGTGGGCTGCCTGTGGGCATGATCCCGTGTAGTGCCCGGCTTCAGCCGGGCCGCGTGATCCCTCTGCGCAACTCGACACGCCGAGTCCCGCGATCCTATCCATCAACTCCCCGTCTCCCGGCCTCCATGTCCGGACGCGCTCGGCGTCGTCCGCAAGTTGCGCCAGTGCCGATTGCGGCGTGTGCACGTCGTCATCGAGCACGCGCACGATGTGCCGCTCCCACGCGTGATGGCTCTCGAGGTCCATGAGCATGCCGGGACGGAGCAGCGGCGGCAGCACGCCGCAGGCGTCGAGCCCTTCGTACTCGCGCACCGAGTTGAATGACGGCGGCGCCTCTACGATCGAGAGCTGCATGTCTCGAAAGAGCATCGCCGCGGCGGTGGGACAAAAGTGCGAGAGCGTCACGGCCGTCGCGCGATCGTCGGTCACCGCGACGCGAGGAAAGTGCGCACACGCCGATGGCAGCGCTTCGTGCCCGAGCGCGCGGTGTATCGCGCAGGCGGGCCGCTGCTGCGCTTCCGGGTCGAAGCACACGCACGATCCGTCTGCTGCAAGCGCGAGCATGGTCAGTGCGCCGTCGCGCACGAAGAGCCTCGTTCCTCCGCTCGTCACCCGGAGACCGCCCGATCCGACCAACCGCTCCTCGCACGCCCGCTCGACAGGAATCCGCCACCCCGCGGTGCAGCACGCGCCCGAGTGGCGACACGCGTAATCCGCGTGGATGCTGAGGACGAACACGGGCACGACGCGAGGATAGCCCGTTGAACGATATCGGCGACAGAGCGTCGAGCGGCCGGGCCGTCTCCCACATTCCTGAAACTGCGGTATTCCAGATGCAGCGCAGACTAAAACCCGCGATTCACTTGTAGTCATGTGGGCAGGCCTTCAGACCTGCTTGCGAGCCAGGACTTCGTTGACTTTCCCCGCAATCAACTGGGTTTGACATGACGTTCCAGCTGAACGGAGCGGTGTCCAGGCCGTTCCGGAGCCGGCCAGCGTGGTGCTCCTCGGCCTCGGGCTCGGGGGCCTGCGGACGCGCGAGATCTGTCAGTCGGATTTGAGCGCCAGTAGCGGACTGACGCGTGTGGCGCGCGCGGCCGGCAAGTAGCTGGCCAGGAGCGCAACGGCAACCAGGATCGCCGGCACCGCCGCAAACGTCACGATATCGGCAGGCCCGACGCCAAACAGCAGCGCCCGCATCAACCGCGTGATCGCGAGCGCCAGCGCCAGCCCCGCGACAACGCCGGCGCCGGTCAGCAGGAGGCCCTTCCTGACGACGAGCGCGAGCACGTCGCGCTGGCTCGCCCCAATCGCCATCCTGATCCCGAATTCCCGCGTGCGCTGGCTCACGAGGTACGAGAGCAGCCCGTAGATGCCGACGGCTGCGAGCACCACGGCGAGCGTGGCGAAGAGCGCCAGCAGGAGCCCCGTGAAGCTCGATGGCGCCATCGTGCCGTCCACCACCTCGCTCATCGGTCGCACGGCCGACACCGGCAGACTGGGATCGAGTTGCGCCACGGCGCGCCGCACCGGATTTGCGAGCGCGCGCGGATCGCCGGCAGTCTTCACGACCAGCGTCATCGCCGACGGCGCGAATCCCGTCGATGCCTGGAACTGCGCGTGCGGGCGGTAGAACTTCTCCTTCACCGTCGTCGTGATGCCGTTGTGCCGGACGTCCTGCACCACCCCCACGACGGTGACCCACGGGCGGATTCCATCCGAGCCCATGCGGATTCGGTGGCCTATCGGCTTGCCATCGCTCCAGTACCGTCGCGCCATCGTTTCGTTCACGAGCGCAACCTGCGGCGCGTCAGCGCGATCGGACTCCGTGAATCCCCGCCCCGCGATCACGCGCTCGCCGAGCGCTTCCAAGGCACCCGGCGTCACGACCTGCCAGTCGCCCTTCGCATTCCGTCCCGGCGTTTCGACGTAGCCTTCGACGTCGAGGCCCCAGTCGCCGATCGTGGCGCCAAGCGGCAGCGAGCGTATGGCGCCGGCCGCCGTCACGCCAGGGAGCGCACGCACGTCGGCCGTGAGGCGTTCGTAGAAGCTCACGATGCGCTCGCTGGCCGGGTAGCTCTCGGCCGGCAGCGCGAGCCGCACCGTGAGCACGCCGCGGGGATCGAATCCGAGCGGGACGCGCTCCATGGCCCAGAGACTGCGGACCATCAGGCCCGCGCAGACGAGCAGCAACACCGCGAGCGCCATCTCCGCGACGATGAGCATCTGCCGGAAGCGTTGCCGCGCGCTGCCTGGCGTGCTCTGGCCGCCCTCCTTCAGCGACTGCACCGGGTCGAGCCGCACGAGCCGGGCTATCGGCGCGATGCTGAAGAAGCCAGTCGTCACGACCGCGGCCACGAGCGCGAACAGCAGGACGGCGGCGTCGATGCCGGCGGCGCCAACGCGTGGAATGCTGCCCGGCGCGGCCGACGCGAGTACCTTCACGCCTTCGAGCGCGAACGCGAGGCCGCAGGCGGCGCCAGCCATGGACAGCAGCAAGCTCTCGGTGAGGGCCTGCCGGACGAGGCGTCCGTTGCCGGCGCCGAGCGCCCGCCTGACCGCCACCTCGCGGACGCGCCCTTCGGCGCGAGCCAGCAGGAGGCTCGCCACGTTGGCGCACGCGATGAGCAGAAGGAATCCCACCGCCACCGCCAGCAGCACCAGCCGCGGGCGAACGGCGCCGAGGATCTCGTCGTCGAGCGAAACCGCAAACGCCTCGAAACGCATCGCCTCCGGGTACGCGCCTTCCCGCGTGCGGGCACGCGTGATCGCGCGCAGCTCCTCGTTTGCCTGCGCGAGCGTCGCGCCCGGGGCGAGCCGCGCCACGGCGTAGAAGCCATGGTTGCCGCGCTCAGGGCTGGACGGATTGATCGTGAGCGGCGTCCACAGCTCGGTCGGCTCGGCGAAGTCTTCTCCGTAATCGGTCGGCAGCTGAAAACCTTTCGGCATGATGCCGACGACGGTGAGCTCGCGCCCGTCGACACGAATACGCCGGTGCAGGACGGCGGGGTCGCCGCCGAACCGCCGCTGCCAGAGCGCATGGCCCAGCACGACGACCGTATCGCGTCCTTGGATTTCCTCGTCCGGCGTGAACGTGCGGCCGAACAACGATCGCGCGCCGAGCGCGGTGAACACAGTCGGCGTGACCTGCGCCGCGCCGACGCGCTCGGGCTCGAGGTTGGCGCCGGTCAGGTTGGCCTGCGTCGTCCTCCAGGCGCCCACGTTGCGAAGCGATTTCGTGCGGCGGTAGTCGAGCAGCTCGGCTTCAGACACCCACGTCTTGTCCCATCCGGTCCAACGTGACCAGACGGCGACGGTCCGGCCCGGATCGGCATACGGCAGCGGCGCGAGAAGCACGGCACGCGTGACGCTGAAAATGGCGGCATTGGCGCCGATGCCCAGCGCGAGTGTGAGGACCGCCACCGCCGTGAATGCCGGCGTCCGGGCCAGCGAACGCGCGCCATAGCGGAGATCCTGCCAGAAGGTCGCCATCCTGCCTCCAGTGTGGCTGTTGGACGGATTCGCCGTTGGGGGAGTTGCCTCACTCCCGTTAACCGTTAACCGTTAACCGTTCACCGTTACCGTAAAGCGCCGCCCGCCGCCCGCCAACGGTCAACGGTCAACGGTCGACGGTAGACGGGTCAACGGTCGACGAACGCCGCCACGACGGGCGCGTGGTCGCTGGTGCCGATCTCGCGGAGCACGGGGCATGCGGTGGCGGTGGCCGCGAGCTCGTGGCTGGCGAGCACGTAGTCGAGGCGCCAGCCGATGTTTCGCTGGCGCATGTTGCGCCAGGGCGCCCACCAGGTGAAGAGGCCTTCGTCCTCCGGCGCGAGAGCCCGGCCGAGGTCCACCAGCCCTTCGCCGATGATCTGTTCGAGCAGCGCGCGCTCTTGCGGCAGCTGGCCGATGGCGCTGGGCTTGCGCTCCTTCGGATGAACGTCCATATCGGTGCGTGCGACGTTCAGGTCGCCGCACAAGATCAGCGTCCGGCCGTCGGCACGGTACTGCGCCGCAAGCGCGCGCATGGATTCGAGAAAGCGCATCTTGGCCGGGAAGTCCTTGCCGCCGTTCGGGACGTAAATCGACGCCACGGTGAGATCGTCGATTGTCACCGTGACGATCCGGTTCTCGAAGTCGAACGCCGGATGCGCGAATGCGGGCCTCTCGGGCCAGCGCTCCTTGCTGACGTGGAGGCCCACGCCCGAGTAGCCCTTCGCTCCGTGCCAGTAGCACCAGTAACCCTCGAGGTCGCAGAGGCCCATGGGCAGCTGATCGATCGTGGCCTTGATCTCCTGCAGGCAGATCACGTCCGGCCGGTCGCGCTCGACCCACTCGAGCAGCTGGCCGTGACGGGCGCGGATGCCGTTCACGTTCCAGGTGGCGATCTTCATGTTGTGGCTACGGCTGCACCGGCAGCGTGATGAATGATCCGCGAGCGCCGCCTCTGTACACGCGTTCAGTGGCCTTCTGATATGCGGACGCGGGGGCCTTCGGGATTTCGACGAACGTCTGCGGGTTGCGATCGACGAGCGGGAACCACGAGCTCTGCACCTGCACCATGACGCGGTGGCCTCTGCGGAACACGTGGTAGACGTCGGGCAGCTCGAATGCGATCGTCGCGGGCTCGAGCGGCGTCATCGCGGCCGGCGTCTCGAAGCCGTTGCGGAACTTCGCCCGGAACGGCTCGCCGCGCACGAGTTGCTGGTAAGCGCCCATGCGCACGCTGTTCGACGGCAATGGAAGCGGCTTGCCGGTCGCGTCCTTTGGCGGGTCGGGTTGCGGGAAGTCGCCTGGATAAACGTCCACGAGCTTGACGATGAAGTCGCTGTCGGTGCCGCTCGTCGCCACGGTGAGCGATACCTTCACCGGCCCCGCAACGGTGAGGTCGTTCTCGAGGGTGGCGCCGCGGTAGACGAGCACATCGGGGCGCGTCGCGGCGAAGCGCTGGTCCTCGGTCATGTAGTCGCTGTTCATTCCACGCGCGACGTAGCCGACGTACGGAACCGGCTTCTGCGGATCGCTCACGTACTCGTCGAAGCCCTCCTGCGCCGGCGCCCGGTTCTCGAGCGCGCCGCCGGCGGCGAGATACCACTGCTGCGGCTTCGCGTCCGCCGGCGGCCACCGGCTGAGCGCGCGGAATTCGTTCACACCGGTCGCGAACATGTACGCCCGGGGAAATCCGGCCGGCAGGGGCGCATCCTTCAGGTGGTGCATGAACCAGGGAAACTGGATCTGCTTGCGGAAGAACTCGCCCGTCTTGATTGCGAAGTCGAGGTTTCCCAGCCGGCTGCCGTCCCCGCGCGACCAGCCGCCGTGCGACCACGGGCCCATCACCAGGCTGTTGTCGGTCTTTGCGCTGTTCTTCTGGATGCTGCGATACATGTACAACGGCCCCATCGGGTCTTCCGCGTCGAACCAGCCGCCGACGTTGAGCACCGCGGGTGCGATGTTGCTCGCATATTTCCAAATCGAGCGCGCCTGCCAGAACTGGTCGTAGTTGGGGTGATCCACAATCTCCTGGAAGTAGCCGGCCTTGCCCTCGAACAGCCGGGCATTCACTTCCGCCAGCGGCGGCAGCGACAGGTAGAACTCGTAGCCGTCCGCCGTGCCGTAGTCGAACGGAAGCGACGGCTTTGGCGCCGTCGGGATCGGCCCGCGCGGGCGAAAGCTCGAATAGAAGCCGAAGTTCGCCGCCAGCATCAACGCGCCGTTGTGGTACACGTCGTCGCCCATGTAGTAATCGGCCGTGGGCGCCTGCGGCGAGGCGGCCTTGAGAGCCGGATGCGCGTTCATGAGGCTCGCGGCCACGTGGAACCCTGGCTGCGAGATGCCGACCATGCCCACACGCCCGTTGTGGTTCGGCACGTTCTTCAGCAGCCAGTCGATCGAGTCGTAGGTGTCGCTGCTCTCGTCGACGTCCGTCGCTGAGCGTTTGTCGGGAACGTGCGGGCGGACCTGCAGGAACTCCCCCTCCGACATGTAGCGGCCGCGGGCATCCTGGTACACGAAGATGAAGCCCTCGTCCTCGAACTCCTTCGACGGCCCGAGCGCGTCCTTGTAGGCGTCCGCTCCGTACGGTTCGACGCTGTATGGAGTGCGCGTGATGAGTATCGGGTACGTGCGGGACGTGTCCTTCGGCACGTACACAGCCGTGAACAGCCGCACGCCGTCGCGCATCGGCACGCGAGACTCGAACTTGGTGTAGTGCTCGCGGACCTTCCCGACAGACGGCGGGGTCGTCTGCTGCGCGACGATGGTCCACGCCGCAGGCGCGATCAGCAGGAGCACGAGCATCCCGTGGATCCGACGACGCAAAGGAGCAGGCATGCGGCATTCTAGCCGCTTGGCGAAGGGCTCAGATACGTGCGCGATCCCGAGTAGTGCCCCTTTTCAGGCGGTCCGCGGTCCCGAGTAGTGCTCCTCTTTTCAGTCGGGCCGCGGTCCCGAGTAGTGCCCGCCTTCAGGCGGGCCGTGATCCAGGCGCGTTGCTTGCTCGCGAGACCGCGGAGGACGATGGCATAATGGCTCCACGCGCTGAAAGGGAGGGGTTTCTCGTGGAATTTCGACCGATGTCTCCAGAGGAAATAGAGCGGACCGTGCAGTTCCTGCTCGCGCACCAGGCGGAGGTCGCCGCAGATTTCTCCAGGCTGTCGGACAAGACCGATCGCATTGCAGACGCGCTCCTCGGGCTGACGGGGATCGTCGGGCGCCTCGCCGACGCGCAGGACCGTACCGACGCACAGCTCCGCGAGACGGACGCGCACTTGCGTCAGACGGACGAGCAACTGCGCCTGACCGGCGAGCACATAAACACGGTCGAGTCCCACCTGCAGGTGCTCATCGACACCTTCGAGCGGCAGCTTCGCGAAGGCCCCGGCCAGCGACCGTCGTGACGCGCCCGGCCGTTCGCGTTCGCCGTCGACTCCACTCCCTGAACCATCTGCCGTAGACTTTTCGGCATGCCTCAGTCGCTGCCGGGTGTGTCACGCCGGACGTTTCTCTCCACATCGGCGGTCGCTGCCGCGGGCACGCTCGCCGCGATTCGGTCGGCGCGAGGCCCAGTCAATCAACCCGCGCCTCGGCATGGACAACTTCTCCGTGCGTGCCATGGGGTGGAAGGCGCAGTCACTCGTCGACTACGCGGCCGCGCTGGCGCTCGACTCGCTCTTCATCACCGACCTCGACGCGTTCGAGTCGTTGGACGAGGCGCCGCTCCGGGCGTTGCGGGACTATGCGGCGGCGCGGCGGCTGCAAATCCAGGTTGGAACATGGAGCATCTGCCCGACATCGAAGGCGTTCAAGCCTAAATGGGGGACCGCCGACGAGCATCTCGCCCTTGCCATCCGCGTGGCGCGCGCGCTGGGGTCTCCGGTGATCCGGGTCGTGCTCGGCACGTGGGAAGACCGGCTCACCGACGGCGGCATCGACCGGCACATCGACGAGACCGTCAAGGTGTGCCGGGCGCAGCGTGCGCGCGCCGTGGATGCCGGCGTGAAGATCGCGGTCGAGAACCACGCGGGCGACATGCACTCGACCGAACTGCTGCGTCTCGTCGAAGCCGCGGGCACCGACTACGTCGGCGTGAACTTCGACTCGGGCAACGCGCTGTGGACGCTCGAGGACCCGATCGATTCGCTCGAAAACCTGGGCAAGTACACCCTGACGACGAGCCTGCGCGACTCGGCGGTGTGGGTGTCCGAGAACGGCGCCCGGGTCGCCTGGACGGCGATGGGCGAGGGCACGCTCGATCAGCGCGCGTTCTTCGCGCGGTTCCGCGTGCTCTGCCCCAACGTCGCGGTGCACATCGAGACGATTTCCGGCTTCAATCGCGAGCTGCCGTATCTGCAGCCGGACTTCTGGAAGGCGTGGCCCAGGATGCCTGCACGATCGCTCGCGCGCTTCGAAGCGCTTGCCCGTGTCGGTCACGCCGTTGCACCGTGGCAGCCGCCCGCCGGACAGGACAAGACGACGGCCGAGCAGAGTTACCAGCGAGGCGAGCTGGAGCGGTCGATCCTGTACTGCCGCAACGAGCTGCAGCTCGGGGCCCGAATGAAGGTGGGCTGACGTTCGCCTCCTGTTTGCCGCGGCCTACTCGTATCTGAGCGCCTCGATCGGATCGACGCGCGTGGCCCTGATCGCGGGTATCAGCGTGGCCGCGAGGGCGACGAGCCCGAGCAGGAGCGCGACGCCGACGTAGGTACCCGGATCGGTCATGCGAATCCCGAACAGCTGGTGTTCGATCAGCCGGCCGGCCGCGATCGCGGCCACCAGGCCGATCGCCAGCCCGGCGAGCGCCAGCCTCATGCCCTGCCCAACGACGAGCGAGAGCACCGAGGCCTGCGCCGCGCCCAGCGCCATCCGCAGGCCCATCTCCTGCGTCCGCCGGGTCACGTCGAACGACATGACGCCGTAGATCCCGATGGCCGCGAGCAGCAGCGCGATCCCCGCGAACACCGTCAGGAGCGTGGTCGACAGCCGTCGCTGCGCCACTGCATCACCCATCAGCTCGTCCATCGTTCGAACCATTGAGAGCGGCTGGTCGCGATCGACCGCGTGCAACGCGTTACGAAGGGCGTTGACCGACTGCATCGGGTCGCCCGCCGTGCGCACGGCGACGGCGAAGAACGGCAGCGGCCGCTGGCGGTACGGCAAGTACAGCTGCACGCGCCGCTCTGCGTCGAGCCCCTCGTGGGCGGCATGTTCGACGACGCCCACCACTTCGAGCCAGGCCGACTTCGCGCTCGGGTTGTCGTCGAACGTCACGCGCTTGCCGATGGGATCGGTGTTCGGCCAGTACCGCCGCACCATCTCGTCGTCCACAATCGCGACGGCACGTGAACCGTCGCGGTCCTCGTCGGCGAAGTAACGGCCGCGGAGCAGGCGGATCTTCATGGCGCGGTGGAACTGCGGGTTGACGACGCGAATGTCGCCCCAGGGACCGGGCTGCCCGCGCGGCGGCTGGTAGTTCTCGACCGTGAAGCTGCCTGTCGATCCGTTCCCGCTGAAGGGCATCGTCGAGGTGGCGGCCACACCAGTGACGCCCGGCACCGACGCGAGCTTGGGGAGAGCCGCGTCCCAGAACGCCGACTGCTGCGCGGGGGTCTCGTACTTCGCCGGCGGGAGCGCGATGTTCAGCGTTACCAAATTGCGCGGGTCGAAGCCCGGATCCACCTGCTGCAGGCGCGAGAAGCTGCGAATCAGCAGTCCCGCTGACACGAGCAGCACGAGCGCGAGCGCGATTTCCGACACGACGAGTCCACGACGCACGATGGCGCCGCTGTCGCCGACATTCGAGCGCCCGCCCTCGCGCAGCCCGGCCTGCACGTTCGCGCGCGACGCGTGCAGCGACGGCAGGATGCCGAAGACGAGGCCGGTGAAGAGCGAGATGATCGTGGTGAAGAGGAGCACCGGCGTGTCGATGCGGATCTCCTCGACGCGGGGGATGTTGGATGGGTTGAGCGCGACGAGCGCGCGGATTGCGCCGTAGGCCAGGAGCAGCCCCAGCGCGCCACCGGCGATCGACAACACGACGCTCTCGGCGAGCATCTGCACGACCAGCGTGCCCCGCGTCGCGCCGAGCGCGGTGCGGATGGCCAGCTCGCGCGCGCGCGCCGCCGCGCGCGCCAGCAGCAGGTTCGCGATGTTGGCGCAGGCAATGAGCAGCACGAGCGCAACCGCGCCGAGCAATACCAGAAGCGCGGGCCTGATCCCCTGCCGGCCTTCCTCGGCGAGCGGCCGCGTCTTCAGCGTCCAGTCAGGCGGATATTGTGTGGGGTAGTCCTTCTTCAGCTGCTCGCCGAGGGCGGCCATGTCGCGCGTGCCCTGCTCGACGCTGACGCCCGCCTTCAACCGTGCGGTCATCCTGAGGAACTCGTTCGTCCGCTTGTCGTCGGCGAACTGCTCCGGCTTGAAGGCGAGCGGCGCCCAGACGTCCGTCTGACGCATGTAGAAGTCGTGGAAGGATGGCGGCATCACCCCGATCACCTGGTACGGCTCGCCGTTCAGCTGCAGCGTCGAGCCGAGCACGTCTGAGCGGCCCCCGAACAGCCGTCGCCACAAGCCGTCGCTGATGACCACCACGTGGTCACGGCCAGCCTGATCTTCGCCGGGCACGAAGGTCCGACCGAGGTGCGCGGACACGCCGAGCACGCGGAAGTAGCCGGCGGTGGCCCTGAGCGACGGCAGCCGTTCCGGCTCTGCCCGACCGGTCAGGTTCGCGCCCCACGTGCTGGCGACGGCGTAGCTGTCGAACACGCGCGTCCGCTCGCCGATATCCCGATAGGTCGGCACGGCGAAACCGGCTTCGAGATCGTGCAGGGAGGGGTAGAAGTGAAACACCGTCACCAGCCGGTCGGCGGCCGGATAGGGTAGCGGTCGCAGGAGCACGGCATTCACCACGCTGAAGATGGCGGTGTTCGCGCCGATGCCGAGCGCAAGCGTCGCCACGACGATGGCCGCGAATGCCGGGTTGTGGAGCAGGCGGCGGAGGGCATACCTGACGTCGCGCGCGAGCATGGCAACAACTCCTCATCTGGCGCCGGCTGATTGAAGCGGGAGCGAGCGGTATGTCAGACTGCGCGTCCGGCATACGCCGCGCACACCGCGCCGGCGGTCGTGTGCTGGTTCGACGAGTCTATGCTGGCGGGGCGTGTGTCTGCGAGCGTGGCTCTCGTCGTGGATCCGTTTCGTCCCAACGATCGAACGTCTTGGTCCCAGATACGGAGGCTTCATGAGCAGCAGTGATCATCGGCCGGTGCAGGCTCCGGGCCTGCCGCCGCCGGCGGGCCCCTACTCACCGGCGCAGGTGTTCAACCGCCTCGTGTTCGTGTCTGGCCAGGGCGCAACCGACCCCGCGACCGGTCAGCTGGCCGGCGACTCCATCGAATCCCAGACGGAGCAGGTGCTGAAGAATGTATCGGCCATTCTCGCCGCGGCGGGCTCGAGCCTGCAGCACGTGCTGCGCTGCGGCGTGTTCCTGACCGACATCACGGAGTTCTCGCGCATGAACGCCGTCTACGCCCGGATGTTCGGCGATCACCGTCCCGCCCGGACGACGGTGCAGGTTTCCGAATTGCCGCTCAAAGGACTGCGCGTCGAGATCGATGCGATTGCGTACGTCCCTGCTAGCCCTTAGCCCTTAGCCCTTAGCCCTTAGCCGTCGTCGTTGACCGTTTGTGACCCCTCATGTCGCACGACATCATCTCTTACACCCTGCGCTTCCCGGCCCCCGCGTCGCACTACGCGGAGGTCGAGGCGACGGTGCCGAGCGGCGGACGCGAGCACGTGGAGCTGATGCTCGCCGTCTGGACTCCCGGGTCGTATCTCGTTCGGGAGTACGCGCGGCACCTGGAGCGCGTGGAGGCCCGGGCGAAGAGCGGCGACCCGCTCCGGGTCGGGAAGGTCCGCAAGAACCGCTGGCGGGTCGAGTGTACCGGCGTCGACGCGGTCGTCGTGCGCTACCGGGTCTACGGCCGCGAGATGACGGTCCGCAACAACTTCATCTGCGACGAATTTGCGCTGCTGAACGGGGCGCCAACGTTCCTGACCGATGCCGACGCGCTCGGTGAGCCCCACGAGGTGCGCATCGAGATGCCGCCCTGCTGGCGCGACAGCGTGACCGCGCTGCCTGCCGCCAGTGCCGCGCCTCATCACTATCGTGCGGCCGACTACGACGCGCTCGTCGACGCGCCAATCGTGCTCGGCACGCCGGCGCTGTACGAGTTCACGGTCGACGGCCGAGCGCACGTGCTCGCGAACGTGGGCGAGGACGGCGTCTGGGACGGCCCGCGGTCGGCGCGCGATCTCGAGGCGGTCGTCCGCGAGCAGGTTGCGTTCTGGGGCGGCGCGCCGTACCACCGCTACACCTTCTTGAACCTGATGACGGAGGCCAACGGCGGGCTCGAGCACCTTGCCTCGACGGTGCTCATGACGTCGCGGTGGAAATCCCGCACGCGGAAGGGATACCTCGAATGGCTCGGCCTCGCGAGCCACGAGTTCTTCCACACGTGGAACGTGAAGCGGCTGCGGCCCGTGGAGCTCGGTCCGTTCGCGTACGACACCGAGAACCACACCCGCAGCTTGTGGATGGCGGAGGGCTTCACCACCTACTACGGCGACCTGATCGTGCGCCGCGCGGGGCTCTCCAGCACCCGCGAGTACCTCGATCAGCTCTCCGACGAAATCACGGAACTGCAGTCGTCGCCCGGACGTCTCGTGCAGTCGCTGACGGACGCCTCGTTCGACGCATGGATCAAGCATTATCGCCCCGACGAGAACTCGCCGAACACTGCCGTCAGCTACTACACGAAGGGTGGGCTCGTGGCGTTGCTCCTCGACATGGAGGTGCGCAGCGCCAGCGGTGGCACACGATCGCTGGACGACGTGCTGCGGCTGGCGTTCGCGAGGTTCGGCGGGCGCCGCGGCTATACGGGGGACGAGATCCGTGCGCTCGTCAGTGAGGTCGCGGGCGCAGATCTCTCGACGTGGCTGACGCACGCCCTCGACACCACCGAGGAGATCGACTACGGACCGGCGCTCGCGTGGCTGGGTCTCCGCTTCAAGCCTGTCTCATCGACACCCGAGCAGCCGCAGAAGGCGTGGCTTGGCGCCATCACCCGCAACGACGCTGGACGGCTCGTCGTGTCGCAGGTACGCCGCGACACGCCTGCGGTGCGTGCCGGCGTCAACGTCGAGGACGAGATCGTCGCCGTCGATGAGCACCGCGTCCGCGCCGAGCAGTGGGACGCGCGCATGGATGCGTATCGGCCGGGCGATCGGGTGTCGCTGCTCGTCTCGCGCCGTGATCGGCTGCGGCGGCTGGACGTGACGCTTGGGGCCGAGCCGCAGGCGGCCTGGCGGCTTGAATTGGACCCGAACGCCACGCCCGTGCAACAGGCTCAGCTAGGCCGCTGGCTCACCGGGTATGCGGCGCCGCGCGAGTAACCTCGCGCGCATAATGGCTGATCACAGCTGGCGCAACGCAGGTATCGACGGCACTGTTGACGGCGCTCGCACCAGAGCAGGGCGCCCGGCCCCCGCCACCTCATCTGTCGAAACGTGCGGCACTCGTCTTGCTCAGCAGTGCTCCGATCGGCCGTCCGGCCGCACTTGCATCCATGGCCGCCGCCATTATCGACATCGATCTCGCCCAGGACCTCGAGGATGTCACCGGGCTCGACCACTATACGGATGCCTACGTCCTTGTCCGGTATCACGGCAGACCGGTTGGGCACTTCTGGACGCAGGTTCGCAACGCGCGGGTGCCTGAGGGCGAATTGTCACGTGAAGGCCTCACCGCGGCGCTCCCGGCGTTGAGCCGCCAGTGGCTGGAACGCCAGGTGCGGTGGGCGACTCCCCGGACGCTGCCGCTGCCATCGGCCACCGTCGCGATCTGCACTCGTGAGCGCCCGCACGACCTCACCCGCGCGCTGCGGTCCATCACCCGCTTGGCCGCCCGTGAGCACCCCGTGCTCGTCATCGACAATTGTCCGGTCACCGATGCAACAGAGCAGATCGGTACGCGCTCATCCTCACGTCACCTACATCCGGGAAGACACGCCGGGATTGAATGCCGCGCGCAACCGCGCCCTCCGCGAGGCGACCACCGAGATCGTCGCGTTTTCGGACGATGATGCAACACCGGAAGACGGCTGGCTGGATGCGCTCCGCGGGGCGTTCGACCATCCGCTGATGGCCGCCGCCACCGGTCTGACGTTGCCGCTGGAGCTCGAGACGCCTGCCCAGGAGTGGTTCGAGCGCAGCAGCCCGTTCGGCCGCGGCTAC